>NZ_JBMHMG010000001.1:0-5855000 GCF_049179035.1 Micromonospora sp. WMMD1274 | reverse complement strand
ATGCTCGGCACCAGGCCCGACTCCTTGAGCAGGCCGGCCACGTCCGGCAGCTCGTCGAGGTGCACCAGGCCGGCCTCGGTCAGCGCGGCGCGCAGCGTCTCCGGGGACAGCTCGTCGAGCGAGCCGCGGCCGAACAGCGCCTGGCTCGCGGCCACCGCCTGGGCCATCTCCCGCTCGCCGTGCACGAGCGTGGTCAGCTCCTCGGCGAGCGCCCGCTGGGCCAGGCGCGCCTGCGGCCGCTCCGCTGTGGCCTTCTCCAGCTCCTCCAGCTCCTCGCGGGAGCGGAAGCTGAAGTACCGCAGGTAGCGGCTGACGTCCCGGTCATCGGCGTTGACCCAGAACTGGTAGAAGGCGTACGGGCTGGTCATCTGCGGGTCGAGCCAGACCGCGCCGCCTTCGGTCTTGCCGAACTTGGTGCCGTCGGACTTGGTGACCAGCGGCGTGGTGAACGCCTCCACCGGCCCGGCGCCGCGCCGCCGGACGTAGTCCACGCCGGCGGTGATGTTCCCCCACTGGTCGGAGCCGCCGTACTGGAGCTGGCAGCCGTGCCGGCGGTGCAGCTCGAAGAAGTCGTTCGCCTGCAGCAGTTGGTAGCTGAACTCGGTGAAGCTGATGCCCGTCTCCAGCCGCGCCCTGACCACCTCGCGCGCGAGCATCTTGTTCACCGGGAAGTGCTTGCCGACGTCCCGGAGGAACTCCACCACCGACATCTCGCCGGTCCAGTCCAGGTTGTTGACCAGTTGGGCCGCGTTCTCCCCGGTGTACGTGACGAACGGCGAGAGCTGCTCGCGGATGCGCTCCACCCAGCCGGCGACCACCTCGGGCGAGTTGAGCGTGCGCTCGGCGCTCTCCTTCGGGTCGCCGATCTGGCCGGTGGCGCCGCCGACCAGCAGCAGCGGACGGTGCCCGGCGAGCTGGAGCCGGCGCGCGGTGAGGACCTGCATGAGGTGGCCGGCGTGCAGGCTCGGGGCGGTCGGGTCGAAGCCCACGTAGAACGTGGCCGGTCCGGCGTCGAGCAGCTCGCGCAGGTCGTCGAGGCCGGTCGAGTCCTGGATCAGGCCCCGCCACAGCAGGTCTTCGGTCAGGGAGTCCCGCCCCTGCGGGAGGTTGCTGTCGGTCACGGTCACCGATTCTCCCCCATTCCCGGGCCCGGCCCGTACCGGGTTTGCCGACGTGGCGGCGGCTAGGCTGGCGGCGCCCGTCGAACGCGAGGAGGAACCGCGGTGGACATGCCGAACCTGACCGGTGGCTTCGTGGCCCTGCTGGGCCTGACGTTCGACGAGGTCAGCGGGGACCGGGTGGTGATCCGCTGGAAGGTGCGCCCGGAGCTGCACCAGCCGTACGGGATCCAGCACGGCGGCGTCTACTGCTCGGTGGTGGAGACGGCGGCGAGCATCGGCGGCGCGCTCTGGCTGGGCGACAAGGGCAACGTCGTCGGGGTGTCGAACCAGACCGACTTCCTGCGCGCGGTGCGTGACGGGGAGCTGACCGCTGTCGGCACGCCGGTGCACCGGGGCCGCAGCCAGCAGCTCTGGCTCGTGGAGATCACCGACGCCGACGGCCGGCTGGTGGCCCGCGGTCAGGTGCGGCTGCAGAACCTCACCGCCGCCTGACGCATTCGCCCGAAACCGGGCGCTGACGGCGATATCGTCGCCTCGGTGTGGACGTCCGCGCCCGGCCCGACGTGAGGAAGCTGTTCGCCGCCACGCTCGGCGTGCTGTCGGCCGTCGGCGGCTTCGTCGACATCGGTGACCTGGTGGCGGCCAGTCAGGCCGGCGCGCTGTTCGGCATGGCCCACACCTGGGTGCTGCTGGTCGGGGTGGTCGGCATCTGCGCGTACGCGGAAATGGCCGGCCGGATCGCGGCGGTGAGCGGACGGGCGGTGTTCGACCTGGTCCGGGAGCGGCTCGGGCCGCGGGTGGCGCTGCTCAACCTGGTCGCGTCGTGGCTGGTCACTGTCGTCACGCTCGCCGCGGAGCTGGGCGGGGTGGCGCTGGCGCTGCAACTGGCGACCCGGCTGAGCCACCTGTTCTGGGTGCCGCTCGCCGCGCTGGCCGTCTGGCTGGTGCTGTGGCGGCTGCGGTTCGAGCTGATGGAGCGGATCTTCGGCCTGGCCGGGCTGTCGCTGCTGGTGTTCGCGGTCGCGCTGGTGGCGCTGCCGACGGACTGGCCGGAACTCGGGCAGGGCGTGTGGCAGGTCAGCTCGGCCGGACACGGCTGGCCGCTGTACTGGTTCGTGGCGGTGGCGCTGTTCGCCTCGACTGTGAGCCCGTACGAGGTGTTCTTCTTCTCCTCCGGCGGCGTCGAGGAGCGGTGGAGCGCGGCGGACCTGGCGCGGGCCCGCTCGAACGTGCTGATCGGCTTCCCGGTTGGCGGGTTCCTGGCGTTGTCGCTGATCGCCGTCGCGACGGTGGCCTACCACCCGTCCGGGGCATCGTTGACCACGCTGGACGAGGTGGCGCAGCCGGTGGCGACCGCGCTCGGTGGCGCCGGACTGGCCGCCGCGGTGCTGGCGTTCTTCGCGGTGACGTTCGGCGCGGCGCTGGAGACCGGGCTGTCGGCGGCGTACGCGGCGGCGCAGTACTTCGGGTGGCAGTGGGGCAAACGGGTCCGTCCCCGTGAGGCGGCCCGGTTCCACAGCGTGCTGCTCGTCGGTCTGCTGCTCGGTGTGGTGATGCTGATGACGACTGTGGACCCGGTGCGGCTGACCGAGTACATGCTGGTGCTGAGCGCGGTGGTGCTGCCACTGACCTACCTGCCGATCCTGGTGGTCGCCAACGACCGCGGGTATCTCGGCGACCGGGTCAACGGGCGGTGGATGAACCTGCTCGGCGCGGTGTTCCTGCTGCTCATCGTGGCGGCCTCGGTGGCGGCGATCCCACTGGCGATCATGACGGGGATGGGGCGATGAGGGTTCAGCTCGCCAAGCGGCTGCTCGACCGGCAGATCGTCGACGTGGACGGGCGGCTGGTCGGGCGCGTCGACGACATCGCGTTCGCGGTCGACGACGAGGGCTTCCCGTACGTGGACGCCCTGCTCACCGGGCAGGGCGCGCTCGGCGAGCGGATCGGCGGGCGGATCGGGCGGTTGCTGGTGGCGGTGGCGGACCGGTTCACCGACGACCCGCCGGTGCCGCCGTTGCGCGTACCGCTGGCCGAGGTCGCCCGCGTGGACAGCGCGGTGCGGCTGCGCTGCCCGGCGGCGGACCTGCCGCCGTCACCGGTGGAGGCGTGGCTGCGCCGGCACCTGATCGAGCGCATCCCGGGGTCCGGCCGTGCGAGCGGGTGAGCTGCTCGGCCGCACCGCGTACGACCTGCACGGGCGGCGGCTGGGCCGGGTGGTGGACGTGGTGGTGCGCGGCGGGTGGCCGCCGGACCGGCTGCGGATCACCGATGTGATCGTCGCCGGGCACTGGTGGACCCGGGTGATCAGCCGGCTGATCGGCCCGGAGCTGCACCCGTCCGGGCCGTGGCTGCTGCGGATCATCGCCCGGCTGGTCGGGCGGAGCACCCATCAGATGCCCGCCGACGCGGTGCAGCTGCTCCCGCCGGTGCCCGGCTTCCCGTTCGGCCCGCCCGCCGGGCGCCGCTGAGCCGAGCCCCGCCGAGCCGGCCCCGCTGAGCCGAGCCCCGCTGAGCCGAGCGCCAGTGAAGCGCGCGCCGGGCGCCGGTCAGCGGCGGGCGTCGTCCAGTTCCGGCGTGTCGGCCGGGTCGGCGGCGTCGTCGGTGATGTCGCCGTCCGGGGAGCCGTCGTGGCGGCCGCGGCGGCGGACGTGCACCTCGGTGATGGCCCGCTGGTCGACGTCGGCCACCGCCAGCTCCCAGCCGTCCACGGTCACCTGCTCCCCCGCCACCGTCGGGATGTGCCCGAGGCAGATCAGCACCAGCCCGGCGACCGTGGTGTAGTCGCCGGCGGGCCGGTTCGGCAGCTCCACGCCGAGGTCGGTCAGGTCGTGCACCGGGAACGTGCCGGGCAGCACCAGCGTGCCGTCGGCCTCGGTGCGCACGGCGCGCAGGTCCCGGTCGGTCTCGTCGTAGATCTCGCCGACGATCTCCTCCAGGATGTCCTCCAGCGTCACGATCCCGTCGACCGCGCCGCGCTCGTCGACCACGAGCGCGATGTGCTGGCGTTCGGCCTTGAACTGGCGCAGCGCGTCGACCACCGGCAGGGAGTCGGGCAGCAGCATCGGCGGGCGGGCGATCTCGTCGACCGGCCGGTCGTCCGAGACGCCGACCAGGTCCCGCAGGTGGATCACGCCCACCGCCTCGTCCAGGCCGCCGTGGCGCACCACCGGTGCCCGGGAGTGGCCGGTCGCCGCGAGGACGAGCCGGGCGGCCTCCGCCGTGGTGCCGCTGTCGAGCGTGAAGACCTGCAACCGGGGTACGAGCACAGCCCGCAACTGCCGGTCGGCGATCTCCACCGCACCGGCGATGATCGTGCGCTGTTCCTTGGTGAAGCCGTGGTTGCCGGCCACGATGTCGCGCAGCTCGTCCGGGCCGATCTCGTCCGGCTCGGCCTTCGGGTCCAGGCCGAACAGGCGTACCACCAGGTCGGTGGTCGCGCCCAGCAGCCAGACGGCGGGCCGGGTGATGCTGGACAGCACGTCCAGCGGGCGGGCCACCAGCAGCGCCCACCGCTCGGCCGACTGCATGGCGATCCGCTTCGGGGCCAGCTCGCCGAAGACGAGCGTGACGAACGTGAGCACCAGCGTGACAGCGACGATGGCGACCGTCTCGGCGGCGTTGCCGAAGACGCCCAGCAGCGGGACGAGCGGCTTGGCCAGGGACACCGCGGCGGCGGCGGAGGCGAGGAACCCGGCGAGTGTGATGCCGATCTGGATCGTGGCCAGGAACCGGTTCGGGTCCTTCGCGAGGCGGGCGAGGGTCCGTCCGCCGCGGCTGCTGCGCTCCAGCCGCTGCACCTGGCTGTCCCGCAGGGAGACCAGGGCCATCTCGCTGCCGGCGAACACCGCGTTGAGGATCACCAGCACACCGACCAGGGCAAGCTGGCTCCAGTAGCTCTGCACGACCGGTTATCTCCCTCGGCCCGATCCGGGTCGGCCGATGGCCGACTCGCCGGCCGGCAGATCCGGTCGGCGTGGCCCTCTGTTGCCCCGCGGGACCGCCGCCGAATCATGACCGGCCCCGGCGTGACCCGCCGGAGCCGGGGCTCAGGCCGGTACGGGCAGGTCGAGCACGTACGCGCCGCCCTCGGGGCGGAACCCGAGCCGGTGGTAGTAGGGGGCGATCATGCCGGGCGGGCTGACCACCCGGCGGAAACCCCGGTCGGTGAACAGGCGGCTGCGCCGGTAGACGAACTCCCCCGGCGTGAAGTCGCGGAACGGCGGTGTCACGTAGTCCAGGTCGATCTGGGCCACCCCGCCCGGTTCGGCGTGCGAGAGCATCACGCCGACCACCTCGTCGGCGCGTACCACGAGGAACGCCGAGCGGTCGGCGGCGGCCGGATCCCAGCGGAAGCCCGGGTTGAACCGGGCGATGTCGGCGGCGTGCACCCGCAGCGTGTGCGCCAGGAACGCGTCGCCGGTGCCCACCTCGACCACCTGGTAGGTCTGCTCGTCGTGCCGGGTCGCCAGCAGCTTGCGCAGGTACCAGACGTTGATCACGGCGAGCACCACGTTCAGCCCGACCATCGGCCAGACCTGCACGGCGGTGTTGTAGCCGATCAGGATGAGGCAGCCGACCAGGTTGAGCGCGCGCAGCCGCAGGATCCGGGTCTGCAGCAGGGACCAGACCAGCAGCGCGGAGCCGGCCCAGCCGACGAGTTCCAGCCAGTTCACCCGGGGAGACTAGCGGTCTGCCTGGTCAGCCCCCTCGGCGGGCAGCTCCAGGACGTACTCCTCGACCTCGGTGCCGCGGCCCGCGGCGTACCCGGAGTCCTCGCCGATCACGACGAAGCCGCACTTGCGCAGCACCGCGAGCGAGGCGGCGTTGTCCTTCGCGGCGCGGGCGTGCAGCGGCCGGTGCGGCACCTCGCGCAGCAGCGCGCGCAGCGCGGCGGTGGCGTGGCCCCGCCCCCAGTGCGCCGCGTCGATCCAGTAGCTGACCTCGGTCTGCTCGCCGACCGGGAACGCGGCCACCCGCCCGACCAGCCGGCCGCCGACGACGACGGCGCGGTTCACGATCCGCTCGTCGGCGCGGATGCGCGCCCAGTGCGCGTCGAACGCGGCCCGGTCGGACGGGTCCTTCGGGCCGAACGCGGCCATCCAGTTCGCCTGCGGGTCCTGCTCGTGGGCGAAGAAGGCGGGCAGGTCGTCGTCGCGCACCGGGCGGAGCAGCACCTCGTTGGTCACGGCCGGAACGATACGGGCACCCACCGACACTCTCGGGACCTCCGGCCCGGTGTGTGTCCCGTCCGGCCCTGCCGCGCCGCCGCCCGGCCCGGCTACCAAGGAGGTGGAACGACTCAGCCGAGGAGGCCGGACCATGTCGAAGTACGTCTACGACTTCATCGAGGGTGACCGCAGCCGGGCCGACCTGCTCGGCGGCAAGGGCGCGAACCTCGCCGAGATGACCCGGCTCGGGTTGCCGGTGCCGCCCGGCTTCACAGTCACCACCGACGCGTGCCGGGCGTACCTGGCCACCGGCGCGCCGCCGGACGGCCTGTACGAGGAGATCAACGCGCACCTGCGGGAGGTGGAGGCGCGGCTGGACCGGTGGCTGGGCGACCCACGTGACCCGCTGCTGCTGGCGGTGCGCTCCGGCGGGCGGTACTCGATGCCGGGGATGATGGAGACGATCCTCGACATCGGGCTCAACGACACCACCGTGGCCGGGCTGGCCGCCCGCACCGGTGACGAGCGGTTCGCCTGGGACTCGTACCGGCGGCTGATCCAGATGTTCGGCCGGACCGTGCACGGCATCCCGGCCGACGAGTTCGAGCACGAGCTGGCCGCGCTGCGGGCCACCGCCGGGCCGGACGGACCGGGCGCCGACCAGTTGCGCGACCTGGTCGAGACGTACAAGAAGATCTTCACCCGGCACGTCGGGCACGACTTCCCGCAGGCCCCGCACGAGCAGCTGTTCCTGGCCGTGCGCGCGGTGTTCGAGTCCTGGCACTCGGAGCGGGCCCGGATCTACCGGCGGCAGGAGCGCATCCCGGACGACCTGGGCACCGCCGTCAACGTGATGGCGATGGTGTTCGGCAACCTCGGCCCGGACTCCGGCACCGGTGTGGCCTTCACCCGCGACCCGGCCACCGGCGCACCCGGCGTGTACGGCGACTACCTGACCGACGCGCAGGGCGAGGACGTGGTGGCGGGCATCCGCAACACGGTGCCGCTGACCGAGCTGGAGCGGCTGGACCCGGCGAGTTTCCACCGGCTGCGGGAGATCATGGCGACGCTGGAACGGCACTACCGCGACCTGTGCGACGTCGAGTTCACCATCGAGCGCGGCCGGCTGTGGATGCTCCAGACCCGGGTCGGCAAGCGCACCGCGGCGGCGGCGTTCGTGATCGCCGCGCAGCTGGCCGAGGAGGGCCTGATCACGGCCGACGAGGCACTGACCCGGGTCAGCGGGGCGCAGCTCGCCCAGCTCATGTTCCCGGCCTTCGACGCCGCCGGCGCGCCCGAGCCGCTCGCGGTCGGCGTCGGCGCCTCGCCCGGCGCCGCGGTCGGGCGGGTGGTGTTCGACTCGGCCGCCGCGGCGGCGGCCGACGGACCGGTGATCCTGGTCCGGCCGGAGACCAACCCGGACGACCTGCCCGGCATGATCGCCGCGGCCGGGGTGCTGACCTCGCGCGGCGGCAAGACCTCGCACGCCGCCGTGGTGGCCCGGGGCATGGGCCGGACCTGCGTGTGCGGCGCCGAGGCGCTGGCCATCGACGTCGAGCGCGGCGAGTTCACGGTGGGCGAGCACGTGGTGCGCGCCGGCGACGTGATCTCGATCGACGGCACCAGCGGGCGGATCTGGCTCGGCGAGGTGCCGGTGCAACCGTCCCCGGTGGCCCGCTACCTGACCGGTGAGCTGCGGCCCGAGGCCGACCCGCTGGTCGCCGCCGTGCACCGGCTGCTCGGGCACGCCGACGCGGTGCGCACGCTCGGCGTCCACGCCAACGCGGACACCCCGGACGACGCCCGCCGCGCCCGCGAGCTCGGTGCCGCCGGGATCGGGCTGTGCCGCACCGAGCACATGTTCCTCGGGGAGCGCCGGGAACTGGTCGAGCGGCTGATCCTGGCCGAGAGCCCGGCCGAGGTGGGCGCTGTGCTGGACGAGCTGCTGCCGTTGCAGCGGGCCGACTTCCTCGGGCTGCTCACCGCGATGGACGGGCTGCCGGTCACCGTCCGGCTGCTCGACCCGCCGCTGCACGAGTTCCTGCCTCCGCTGGCCGAGCTGACCGCCCGGGTGGCGGGCGCGCAGGCGCGCGGCGAGGAACCGGGCCACGACGGCGTGCTGCTGGCGGCGGTGCGGCGGATGCACGAGACGAACCCGATGCTGGGGCTGCGGGGCGTACGGCTCGGGCTGGTGGTGCCGGGCCTGTTCGCGATGCAGGTGCGGGCGCTGGCCGAGGCGGCCGCGCAGCGGGTCCGGGCCGGCGGTGACCCCCGCCCGGAGATCATGGTGCCGCTGGTCGGTGACGTGCGGGAACTCGCCGCGGTGGCGGACGAGGCGCGGCGGGTGCTGGCCGAGGTGCCGGACGCACCGGAGATCCCGGTCGGCACCATGATCGAGACGCCCCGGGCGGCGCTGACCGCCGGGGACATCGCCGCCGAGGCGCGGTTCTTCTCCTTCGGCACCAACGACCTGACGCAGATGACCTGGGCGTTCTCCCGGGACGACGTGGAGGGGGCGTTCTTCTCCACGTACCTGGAACGGGGGATCTTCCCGGTGTCGCCGTTCGAGAGCATCGACGCCACCGGGGTGGGCCGGCTGGTCCGGCTCGCCGTCGCCGAGGGGCGGGCGGCCCGGCCGGACCTGACCGTCGGGGTGTGCGGCGAGCACGGCGGCGACCCGGACTCGATCGGGTTCTTCGCCGCGGCCGGGCTCGACTACGTCTCCTGCTCGCCGTACCGGGTGCCGGTGGCGCGGCTGGCCGCCGGCCGCGCCGCGGTCGAGGCCCGCACCGAGAAGTCCGACTCCCGCTAGGAGGGCAGCGTCATGACCGCCATCTTCAACCCGACCGGACCGGCTGTCACGCCGCTCCCCCGCCCGGCGCCGCCGAAGGCCGCGACGCCCGCCCCCGCGCCGGCCGGAGCCGTCGGCCCGGTGCTGGAGCTGCCCGGGGACGCCGCGCTGGTGCCGGTGCACCGCGACGGCCGCCCGGTCGGCGTGTTCGTCGCGGCCGGCGGCCGGGTCCGCTACCGGCGCGTGGTCGAACCCGACCAGCTCGTCGCCGCCGCCACCGGCGCGTTCGCGGTCGCGGCGCTCACCGCCGCCGTGGCGGTGTGGTCGCGGCGCCGACCGCCGTCGGTCGGCACCGTCACCATGGGGCCGGGCGGCTGGGTCAGCCTGCGCGGCGTGCCGGCGCCGCGGCTGCGCCCGGACCACCGGCCCTGGTGGGCGCGCGTGCTGCGGGCCCGCCGCCTGGTCGTCGACCGCTGACCACCACCGGGGTACGGCCGCCGGCACGTCACCGGCGGCCGTACCGCCGTTCCCCCGCCCGGGAGGGGGCCGTTGGTCCCGGGTCACCGCGGTCCTGCGCCCCTGCCCGGCAGCGCCCGGACCGACGACGCTGAGGGTGAGAACGAGACCGAGGGAGGCCCCCGATGCGCGCCAGTGTCGTCACCGCGTTCGACCGTCCGATGGAGATCACCGAGCGTCCCGTGCCGGAGGCCGGCCCGGGCGAGATCCTGGTCCGCATCGAAGCCAGCGGACTCTGCCACACCGACATCCACGCCGCCCGCGGCGAGTGGCCGGTGAAGCCCACCCCGCCGTTCGTCCCCGGTCACGAGGGCGTCGGCCTGGTCGAGCAGGTCGGCCCCGGCGTCACCGAGCACGCCGTCGGCGACCGGGTCGCGCTGCCCTGGCTCGGCTGGGCCTGCGGCACCTGCTCGTACTGCGTGACCGGCTGGGAGACGCTGTGCGAGTCGCAGCGCAACACCGGCTACAGCATCGACGGCGCGCACGCCGAGTACGCGGTGGCCTCGGCCCGCTACGCGGTCCGCGTGCCCGACGGCGTGGACCCGTTCGAGGCCGCGCCGCTGACCTGCGCGGGCGTCACCACGTACAAGGCCGTCAAGGTCGCCGGGGTACGGCCGGGCGAGCGGGTCGCGATCTTCGGCATCGGCGGCCTGGGCCACCTCGCGCAGCAGTACGCGCAGATCTTCGGCGCCGAGACGGTCGCGGTGGACGTGACCCCCGAGAAGCTGGAGCTGGCCACGTCGCTGGGCGCGGCGCACACCGTCGACGCCGCCACCACCGACCCGGTCGAGCGGATCACCGCGCTGGGCGGCGTGGACGTGGCGATCGTGCTGGCCGCGAGCCCTCGGGTGATCGAGCAGGCCCACCGCTCGCTGCGCCGCGGCGGCCGGCTGGTGCTGGTGTCGCTGCCGGCCGACAACGCGATCACCCTGCCCGTCTTCGAGACGGTGCTCAAGGGCATCACGGTGCTCGGCTCGATCGTCGGCACCCGCGCCGACCTGGCCGAGGTCTTCGCGCTGCACGCCGCCGGCCGCACCCGGGTCGTCTACGAGACCCGCAAGCTCGACGAGATCAACGACGCGGTGGACGACGTCCTCGCCGGCCGGGTCGCCGCCCGGCTCGTGCTCCAGCCCTGACCCCCGCCCCCGGTCCCCGCACCCCGCGGGGACCGGGCCACCGCCGACGCCCGGAGAGGGACCGACATGACCGCCACCGAACCCCTGGCCCCCTGGCGCGGATTCCACGCCGGAGCGTGGCAGGAGACAGTCGACGTGGCCGACTTCGTCCGCCACAACCACGAGCCGTACACCGGGGACGCGTCGTTCCTCACCGGGCCGACGCCGCGCACGCTCGCCGTGTGGGACCGGCTGCGGGAGATGTTCGGCGAGGAGCGGCGGCGCGGCGTGTACGACGTCGACGCGGCCACCCCGTCGACGATCACCTCGCACGCCCCTGGCTACATCGACCGGGAGCGGGAGCTGATCGTCGGGTTGCAGACCGACGCGCCGCTGCGGCGGGCGATCATGCCGGCCGGCGGGCTGCGGATGGTGGAGACGGCGCTGCGCGCGTACGGGCGCGAACCGGACCCGCGCGTGCACGAGATCTTCACCCGGTACCGGCGCACGCACAACGACGCGGTGTTCGACGCGTACCCGGCGAACGTGCTGGCGGCGCGGCGCTCGCACGTCATCACCGGGCTGCCCGACGCGTACGGGCGCGGGCGGATCATCGGCGACTACCGCCGGGTGGCGCTGTACGGCGTGGACCGGCTGGTCGAGGAGCGCCGCGCGCTCAAGGCGGCGCTGGACGACCGGCGCAGCACCGACGACGTGATCCGCGACCGGGAGGAACTGGCCGAGCAGATCCGCGCGCTCGGTGAGCTGAGGGAGATGGCCGCCTCGTACGGCTTCGACATCTCCCGCCCGGCGGCCACCGGCGCGCAGGCGATCCAGTGGCTCTACTTCGCCTACCTGGCCGCCACGAAGGAGCAGAACGGCGCCGCGATGTCGCTCGGCCGCACCGCCGGGTTCGTCGACGCGTACCTGCGGCGGGACATCGCCGAGGGGCGGCTGGACGAGAGCGGCGCGCAGGAGCTGATCGACGACTTCGTGATCAAGCTGCGGATCATCCGCTTCCTGCGCACCCCCGAGTACGACCAGCTGTTCTCCGGCGACCCGACCTGGGTCACCGAGTCGCTCGGCGGGATGGGCGCGGACGGACGGCCGCTGGTCACCCGCACCGCGTTCCGCTACCTCCAGACGCTCTACAACCTCGGCCCGGCGCCGGAGCCGAACCTCACGGTGCTCTGGTCGCCGCGCCTGCCCGAGGGGTTCAAGCGGTTCTGCGCCCAGGTGTCGCTGGACACCAGCGCCATCCAGTACGAGAACGACGAGCTGATCCGCCCGGCGTACGACGACGACACCGCGATCGCCTGCTGCGTGTCCGCCATGCGGGTCGGCCGGGACATGCAGTTCTTCGGCGCCCGCGCGAACCTGGCGAAGGCGCTGCTGTACGCGATCAACGGCGGCCGGGACGAGCTGACCGGCACGCAGGTGGCCCCGCCGGCCGCACCGGTGGGCGGCGAGACGCTCGACTACGACGAGGTGCTGGCCGCGTACGACCGGACGCTGGACTGGCTCGCGCAGACGTACGTCGACGCGCTGAACGTGATCCACCACCAGCACGACAGGTACGCGTACGAGCGGCTGGAGATGGCGCTGCACGACCACCCGGTGCGCCGGTTCATGGCCACCGGCATCGCCGGGCTGTCGGTCGCCGTGGACAGCCTGTCGGCCATCCGGTACGGCCGGGTGAAGGTGCTGCGGGACGCCACCGGCCTGGCCGTCGACTACGCGGTCGAGGGCGAGTTCCCGACCTACGGCAACGACGACGACCGGGCCGACGAGATCGCGGTGTGGCTGGTCGAGACGTTCGCGGAGAAGCTGCGCCGGCGGCGCACGTACCGCGACGCGGAGCTGACCATGTCGGTGCTCACCATCACCTCGAACGTCGTGTACGGCAAGCACACCGGCAACACGCCGGACGGCCGGCGCGCCGGTGAGCCGTTCGCGCCGGGGGCGAACCCGATGAACGGGCGCGACACGCACGGCCTGGTCGCCTCGGCGCTGTCGGTGGCGAAGCTGCCGTACGACGCGGCCCGCGACGGCATCTCGCTGACCGGCACCGTCACGCCGGACGGACTGGGCCACACCCGCGACGAGCGGATCGCGAACCTGGCCGGGGTGCTCGACGGCTACGCCGACGCCGGCGGGTTCCACCTCAACGTCAACGTGCTGGACCGGGCCACGCTGCTGGACGCGATGGCGCACCCGGAGCGGTACCCGCAGCTCACCGTCCGGGTCTCCGGGTACGCGGTGAACTTCGTCCGGCTCACGCCGGAGCAGCAGCGCGACGTGGTGTCGCGGACCTTCCACGGGTCGCTGTGAACGGCCGCCCGCCCGCGCCGCCGGAGGTGACTCCGGCGGCGGCGGGTGCCGTCTCCGGCGCGGTGCACTCGTGGGACACCTCGGTCGGGGTGGACGGGCCGGGCACCCGGTTCGTGGTCTTCCTGGCCGGCTGCCCGCTGCGCTGCCGCTACTGCCACAGCCCGGACACCTGGTACGGCCGCAGCGGCCGGCGCCGGACGGTGGACGAGATGGTCACGCTCGCCACCCGGTACCGCCGGTTCATCCAGGTCGCGGGCGGCGGCGTCACCGTGAGCGGCGGGGAGCCGCTGCTGCAGCCGGCGTTCACCGGCGAGCTGCTGCGCCGCTGCCACGACCTCGGCCTGCACACCGCGCTGGACACCTCCGGCTTCCTCGGCGTCCGCGCCGACGACGCGCTGCTGGACGCCACCGACCTGGTGCTGCTCGACGTCAAGGCGGGCAACCCGCAGACGTACCGCCGGGTCACCGGCACCGGCCGGCTCGCGCCGACGCTGCGCTTCGCGCAACGGCTGGCCGACCGGGGTACGCCGATCTGGATCCGGTACGTGCTGGTGCCCGGCCTGACCGACGCGGTCGACGAGGTGGAACGGGTGGCCGACGTCGCCGCCGGGCTGGCCACGGTGCAGCGCGTCGAGGTGCTGCCGTTCCACCGGCTCGGCGCGCACAAGTACGCCGAGCTGGGGTTGACCTTCCCGCTGGCCGGCACCGAGCCGCCGGACGCCGACCTGCTGACCCGGGTACGCGGGCAGTTCGCCGCCCGCGGCCTCACCGTCACCTGACCGGTCCGGCCGCGGCGCACTACGATCGGGGCATGCCGAACCTGCTTCCGACCGCACGTATCCGCGCCCTGGGCGCGACCGGCGCGCAGGCCACCGGGGCGCGGGCCGTCGGCGCGCAGGCCACCGGCGCGGGCGCGACAGGTGCACGAGCCCTGGGTGCGACCGCGATCGGCGCGATCGCCTTCGGCGCGTTCGCGCTCGGCGCCGTGGCGGTGGGCTCGCTCGTGATCGGCCGGCTCGCCGTGCGCCGCGCGGTGATCCGCGAACTGCGCATCGGCCGCCTCGAGGTGGACGAGCTGGTCGTCCGCGACCGCTGAGCCCTAGCTCGCCGCCGCCGTCGGGTAGCCGTAGAGGTCGAGCAGCCGCACCCGGGACGCCTGGAGCCGGTCCACCACCACGCTCATGAACCGGGTGGTGAGCTGACGGCCGAGCGTGTCGTCGGACTCCATCAGCCGGCGTACGCCGTCGGCGTCGAGTTCCAGGGCGGTGCTGCGCTGGGTGGCGACCGCGCCGAACTGCCAGCGGTACGGCGGGAACAGCCAGGACCAGCCGAGCACCCCGCCCGGGCCGATCGTCTCGATGCCCACGTCGCCGCGGCCCGGCACCGGGAAGTCGAGCGCCACCTGACCGCCGCGGACCAGCCAGAACCGGTCGGCCGGCTGGCCGGAGCGGAACAGCCGGTGCCCGGGATGCCAGACCACCGGACGGGCGTAACCGGTGAGCCGGGGCAGCCACTCGTCGGGCAGCCCGGCCAGGAAGGGGTGGACGCGGAGCATCTCCAGCGGGGTCATCGCGCCTCCAGGGTCGACAGGAGGGGAGCACTGGTTCCATTTCACCCCGCCGTCGCCCCGGCCGGTAGGGGCCGATGGTCCCGGCCGGGCCGGGCGGATCGACTCTGCCCGGGTGGGAGCCGTCGGCGCAGGCTGAGGGAGAACCGAAGGAGGACGTGATGACCGACAGAACCGGTGCCCCCGTCGTGGTGGGTGTGGACGGCTCCCCGTCCGCGCTGGACGCGGTACGGCTGGCCGCACGCGAGGCGGTGCTGCGGCACCGGCCGCTGCGGGTGGTGAACGCGTTCCTCTGGCCGCTGGTCGGCACGCCGCTGGGCATGGTCGCCCCGGTGCTGCCCGACGTCGAGCTGCGCCAGGAGGCCGAGAAGCTGGTCGAGGAGGCGGTGGACGAGGCCCGCAAGGTCGACGCGGACCTGGCGGTGACCGGGGCGGTGGTCGACGGCGGGCCGGTCGCGGTGCTGCTGCGGGAGAGCCGCGACGCCGCGCTGCTCGTGCTGGGTCACCGGGGACTCGGCGGCTTCGCCGAACTGCTGGTCGGCTCCGCCGCGGTGCAGCTCTCCGCCCGCGCGGACTGCCCGGTGCTCGTCGCCCGTGGTGAGGCCCGCGCCGACGGCCCGGTGGTGGTCGGCGTGGACGGCTCCGCGCTGTCCGACGAGGCGGTCGGGTTCGCGTTCGCCGAGGCCGCGGCGCGCGGCGCCGAACTGGTCGTGGTGCACACCTGGCTCTACCCGCAGCCGGTGACCTACCGGGAGGCGTTCGGCGACGTCGTGCCGCTGGCGTACGACCCGCAGGAGCTGCGCGCCGACGAGCAGCGGGTGCTGGCCGAGGCGGTCGCCGGCTGGGCCGAGCGCTACCCGGAGGTCACGGTACGGCCGAAGCTGGTCGCCGCCGCCACGCCGTCCCGGGTGCTCGTCGAGGAGTCCGTCGGCGCGCAGCTGACGGTGGTCGGTGCCCACGGTCGCGGTAGCCTCGGTGCGCTGCTGCTCGGCTCGGTCAGCCACGCCGTGCTGCACCACTGCCACAGCCCGCTGGCCGTCGTCCGGCACCGGGGCGGCCGGACCCACTGAGCCGGTTCCCCGGCCCGGACGGGGCCGGTAGCGCCACAATGGCCTGAGCCGACCGGAGGGAAAGCACCTGATGAACCGACCCGTCGTGGTGGGAGTGGACGGATCGCCGTCCAGCCTGGCCGCCGCCGACCTGGCCGCCGCGACCGCCGTCGCCCGTTCCCGGCCGCTGCTGCTGGTGCACGGCTACCTGCACCCACTGGGCTACGGCGTGCCGCTCAACCCGTACGACCTGGGGGTGCCGGCGCCCACCGCGGAGTCGGAGAAGATGCTGGAGTCGGTCGCCGCCGACCTGGCCGAGCGGCACCCGGGCCTGCGGGTGCAGGTGCGCCAGGTCGCCGGCGGTCCAGGCGCCACGATGGTCGAGGAGTCCCGCCGAGCCGAGCTGGTCGTGGTGGGCAGCCGGGGCGTGGGCGGTTTCGCCGGCCTGCTGCTCGGCTCGGTCAGCGGGCAGCTCGCGCAGCACGGGCACTGCCCGGTGCTGATCGTCCGGCCCGAGGAGCAGCCGATCCCGGTGGACGGTCCGGTGCTGGTCGGCGTGGACGGTTCCGACTCGGCCGCGTACGCGATCGAGCTTGCGGCGGACGAGGCCGAGCGGCGCGACGCGGAGCTGGTGCTGATGCACGTCCGCTCGCCGGAACGCGGCGCGGTGGCGCCGGAGGTCGCGGCGGAGGCGTCCACCGCCGAGCGGGCCGAGGCGGCCGGGCTGCTGGCCGAGGCCGCGGACCGGGTCCGGGCGGCGCACCCGGGCCTGCGGGTGACGGAGCGTGCCGTGACCGCCGCCTCGCCGGAGACGGCGCTCCGGGAGGCCAGCGGCGAGGCGGGGCTCGTGGTGGTCGGTTCCCGGGGCCGGGGCGGCTTCGCCGGGCTGCTGCTCGGCTCGGTCAGCCAGGCGCTGGTGCAGCACTCCCACTGCCCGGTGCTCGTCGCCCACCGGCCCGAGCCGGCCGACGACTGACGCCCCGCGCGGCCGGCCGGTCCGGTTCCGCCAGGCGTCAGGACGGGTCGCGGCCCGCGAGCAGGTCGGCGAAGTCGGTGGTGAGCGCGAACGGGTCGGCCGGGCCGGTCGCGGGCGGACGGCGGTCCACCTGCTCGGCCAGCTCGGCCCCGGCCCGGCGGATCCGGGACCGCAGCGCGCTGTCGCCGTCGTCGCCGGCCCAGTCCTCCGGCGCGGCGAACACCGCCGTGGGCAGTGTCGCCGCCCGCAGGTACGTGAACATGGGCCGGACCGCGTGCTCCAGGGCCAGCGAGTGCCGGGCGGTGCCGCCGGTCGCCCCGAGCAGCACCGGCTTGCCGGCCAGCGCGTCCCGGTCGACCACGTCGAAGAACGACTTGAACAGCCCGTTGTACGACGCGTTGAAGATCGGCGTCACCGCGATCAGCCCGTCGGCGGCGGCCACCTCGTCGAGCGTGCGCCGCAGCGCGGCCGGTGCGAAGCCGGTGAGCAGGTGGTTCACCACGTCGTGGGCGTGCTCGCGCAGTTCGACCACGCGCAGCTCCACAGTCG
Organism: Micromonospora sp. WMMD1274; assembly: GCF_049179035.1. Classification (NCBI taxonomy): domain Bacteria; kingdom Bacillati; phylum Actinomycetota; class Actinomycetes; order Micromonosporales; family Micromonosporaceae; genus Micromonospora; species Micromonospora sp. WMMD1274. The sequence goes on along the minus strand of NZ_JBMHMG010000001.1, from coordinate 5,837,814 downwards.
CGCCGCGGCCGGCCAGCTCGTCGCGGGCGGCCGCGGCGAGCTGGTCGGCGAGCAGGCGGGTGGACGACGGCTGGCCGAGACCGGCCGAGACGACCGCCAGGGTACGGCCGGTCATCGCTGCTCCCCGGCGGCCGGGGCGGCGTCGCGGGCGGCCAGCAGGCTCGCGTGGGTGGGCGCCTCGGGCACGTGCGCGGGACGCATCGAGTCGAACTCCTTGCGCAGCACCGGCACCACCTCCTCGCCCAGCAGGTCGAGCTGCTCCAGCACGGTCTTCAGCGGCAGCCCGGCGTGGTCCATGAGGAACAGCTGCCGCTGGTAGTCGCCGACGTACTCGCGGAAGCCCAGCGTCCGGTCGATGACCTGCTGCGGGCTGCCCACTGTCAGCGGCGTCTCGCGGGTGAACTCCTCCAGCGACGGGCCGTGCCCGTAGACCGGGGCGTTGTCGAAGTAGGGGCGGAACTCGCGTACCGCGTCCTGGGAGTTGCGGCGCATGAACACCTGCCCGCCGAGGCCGACGATCGCCTGGTCCGGCGAGCCGTGGCCGTAGTGCGCGAACCGCTCCCGGTAGAGGCCGACCATCCGCTGCGTGTGCTCCTTCGGCCAGAAGATGTGGTTGGCGAAGAAGCCGTCACCGTAGTACGCGGCCTGCTCGGCGATCTCGGGGCTGCGGATCGAGCCGTGCCAGACGAACGGCGGCACGCCGTCGAGCGGGCGCGGGGTCGAGGTGAACGACTGCAACGGCGTCCGGAAGCGGCCCTTCCAGTCGACCACGTCCTCGCGCCACAGCCGGTGCAGCAGGTCGTAGTTCTCGATGGCCAGCGGGATGCCGTTGCGGATGTCCTGCCCGAACCACGGGTAGACCGGGCCGGTGTTGCCGCGGCCCATCATCAGGTCCACCCGGCCGTCGGCCAGGTGCTGGAGCATCGCGTAGTCCTCGGCGATCTTCACCGGGTCGTTCGTGGTGATCAGCGTGGTCGAGGTCGACAGCAGCAGCCGTTCGGTGCGCGCGGCGATCCAGCCGAGCATGGTGGTCGGCGACGACGGCACGAACGGCGGGTTGTGGTGCTCGCCGGTGGCGAAGACGTCCAGGCCGACCTCCTCGGCCTTGAGCGCGATGGCGGTCATGGCCTTGATCCGCTCACGCTCGGACGGCAGCCGCCCGTTCGTGGGGTCGACGGTGACGTCACCGACGGTGAAGACTCCGAACTGCATGACCAGCTCCTCGCGTGGGGTCCGGACCGGTCGCCCGGGATCGCTCCTCACAACATATTTGACGAGTCAACTATTCCGGTGGCCGCCCACCCCCTCGTGGCCCGGATCACGCGCCACCCACCGACTACCCTTGCCGCGATGACGTACCCCTGGCTCGACGCACCGGCCGCCCGGATCGCCGACACCGCGCGGACGCTGCTCGGCTGGACCGTGTCGGCCGGCGGCGTCACCGTCCGGCTCACCGAGGTCGAGGCGTACGCGGGCACCGGCGAGGACCCGGCGTCGCACGCCCACCGCGGGCCGACGCCGCGCAACAGGGTCATGTTCGGGCCTGCCGGGCACGTGTACGTGTACTTCGTGTTCGGCATGCACTGGTGCGCCAACATCGTCTGCGGTCGCGACGGCGAGGCGGCGGCGGTGCTGCTGCGCGCGGGCGAGGTGGTCGACGGCGTCGAGATCGCCCGCGAACGCCGGCCACGCTCCACCGACCGGGAGCTGGCCCGCGGACCGGCCCGGCTGGTCACCGCGCTCGGGCTCGGGCGGGAGGCGAACGGCACCTCGGCGATCGACGGCAGCGGCCCGCTGCTGCTGACTCCACCGGCGAACCCGGTCGACCCGGCACGGATCGTCGCCGGGCCGCGAGTCGGGGTCGCCGCCGCGCACGACCTGCCGTGGCGGTTCTGGCTGGCGGACGAGCCGAGCGTCAGCGTCTACCGGCGGCACGTCCCGCGTCGCCGGCCCGGCCCGACGGCCCCGGTGCGGAACTCACCGGCCTGAATCGGCCGTTCCGGGCAACCCGGAACACCCCGCGGCGCGTCTGTGGTGGCATGACGCGCCGTCTTCTCGCCACGCCCTGAGCGCACGACCCTTTGCACGAATGACTTTCAACAGGGTGTTGACAACAGGCCATTCTTAGGTGTGGGATGGACGGCATGGTCACCGTGGACAACGACCCGTTCACCGCTCCGGATGCTGCCCAGGCCCGGGCCCACCGCAACTACGCGGCGCTGCTGCGGATCGCCGAGCGGCACGCCGGCACCAACTCCCGCCGCAGGCGTTATGCCCACCCCGACGTGCCCGACGCCTACGAGGCGGCCACGCTGGTGATGGCGCTCGCCGGTGGCGCCGAGCTGGACGAGGGCGAGGAGCCCGTCGACCAGGCCGACCTGATGGCCGCGCTGACGCTGATCCCGCACGTGCGGGCCGAGGTGGACGCGCTGGAGGCCGGCCTGTTGCAGGTGGCCCGCGGCCGGGGCATGACCTGGCAGGCGATCGCCTTCGGGCTGGGGCTGGGCAGCGCCCAGGCGGCCCGGCAGCGCTACGAGCGGCTCACCGTCCGCACCGGCACCGGCGACTGAACTGCGGCCGGGCGACGCGGGCTGTCACAGCGGCGGGCGAGACTGTGCCGGACGACGGCACGGGAGGACGCGATGACGCGCGAGGAGATGCTGGCCTACTGCCTGGCCAAGCCGGGAGCCTGGCTCGACCGGCCGTGGGAGGGCGACGAGGTGGTGAAGGTGGGCAGCCGGATCTTCGCGTTCCTCGGCTCCCCGGAGGGTGAGGCGCGGCTCGGGGTGAAGTGCGGGCCGTCCCGGGAGGTGGCCGACGAGTGGCTGCACCGGTTCCCCGACGACGCGCGCCCCTCCCCCTACATCAGCCGGTCGGGCTGGAACACGCTGCGGCTCTCCGGCGGCATCCCCGACGACGAGCTGATCGAAGCGGTCGACGGTTCGTACGACGCGGTGGTCGCGAAGCTGCCCAAACGCGAGCGCCCCACCCGCTGACCGGGAAGCGCGGCCCGCAGATCTTGGTACGGAGGCGCCCCTACAGGGGCCGTTCCGTACCAAGATCTGCGAGCAGCCGTGAAGGTCAGCGGGGGACGACCCGCTCGGCGGCCCACTCCCGCCAGCCGGTCAGCTTGTCCGCCGCGGCGGCGAGCTGGTCGGCGACCGGACCGGGGCCGGTGGAGCCGGGCGTGATGCGGGCGGCCAGCGCCGAGCGCACCGAGAGCACGTCGCGCACCGACGGGTCCAGGTGCTCGCTGACCGCGGCCAGGTCGGCGTCGGACACCTCGTCCAGCGCGCAGTCGCGGGCCGCGCAGAGCGCCACCAGCTTGCCGGTGATCTCGTGCGCGTCGCGGAACGGCACGTTGCGCCGGACCAGCCAGTCGGCGACCTCGGTGGCCAGCGAGAAGCCCGACGGGGCGCTCGCGACCAGCCGGTCCACCCGGACCGTCATCGTGGAGATCATCCCGGCCAGCGCGGGCAGCAGCAGCTCCAGCGTGTCGACCGCGTCGAACGCCGGCTCCTTGTCCTCCTGCATGTCCCGGTCGTACGTCATGGGCAGGCCCTTGAGCATGGTGAGCACGCTCATCAGGCCGCCGACCAGCCGGCCGGACTTGCCCCGGGCCAGCTCGGCGATGTCCGCGTTCTTCTTCTGCGGCATGATCGACGAGCCGGTGGCGAAGGCGTCGTCCAGCTCGACCCAGCCGAACTCCTGCGACGTCCAGAGCACCACCTCCTCGCCGAGGCGGGACAGGTGCACGCCGATCATGGCGGTGACGAACAGGAACTCGGCGACGAAGTCGCGGTCCGCGACCGCGTCCATCGAGTTGGCGAACGAGGTGCGGAAACCCAGCTCCTTGGCGACCGCCACCGGGTCCAGCGGCAGCCCCGAGCCGGCCAGCGCGCCCGCGCCGAGCGGGCTGATCGCGGTCCGCTCGTCCCAGTCGCGCATCCGTTCCAGGTCGCGCAGCAGCGGCTGCACGTGGGCCAGCAGCCAGTGCCCGAACGTCACCGGCTGGGCGTGCTGCAGGTGGGTCATGCCCGGCGCGGCGGTGTCCACGTGCCGCTCCGCCTGCTCCACCAGGGCCTCGGCCAGCTCGACCAGCCGGGCCGCCACGCCGCGGGCGTGGTCGCGCAGGTAGAGCCGCAGGTCGGTGGCGACCTGGTCGTTGCGGGACCGGCCGGCGCGCAGTTTGCCGCCGAGGCTGCCGAGGCGTTCCAGCAGGCCGCGCTCCAGCGCGGTGTGCACGTCCTCGTCGTCGACTGTCGGGCGGAACGCGCCGGAGGCGCACGCCGCCTCCAGGTCGTCCAGCGCGGCCAGCATCCGGCCCAGTTCGTCCGGGTCGAGCAGGCCGGCGCCGGCGAGGACCCGGGCGTGCGCGCGGGAACCGGCGATGTCGTACGGGGCGAGGCGCCAGTCGAACTGGACGCTCACCGACAGCCGCGCGAGCGCCTCGGCGGGACCGCCGGCGAACCGGCCGCCCCAGAGGCTCGTCCGGTTGGCGGGGGCGCTGTTCTCGGTCAGGCTCTTGTCGTCCACCCCACCCATTGTGGTGCCCCCCATCAGGCCCCTCCCATCCGGGCGTCCCGTTGCGCGGCCATCTTGCTGGGCAGTCCCCACAGTTGCACGAATCCCTTCGCCAGCGACTGGTCGAACGTGTCGCCGGTGTCGTAGGTGGCCAGGCCGAAGTCGTAGAGGCTCGCCTCCGAGCGCCGGCCGGTCACCACCGCCCGGCCGCCGTGCAGGCGCAGCCGTACCTCACCCGTGACGTGCCGCTGGGCGTCGTCGATGAACGCGTCCAGTGACCGCTTCAGCGGCGAGAACCAGAGCCCGTCGTAGACCAGCTCACCCCAGCGCTGGTCGACGCCGCGCTTGAACCGGGCGAGATCCCGCTCGACTGTCACCGCCTCCAGCTCCTGGTGGGCGGTGATCAGGGCGAGCGCGCCGGGCGCCTCGTACACCTCGCGGCTCTTGATGCCGACCAGCCGGTCCTCGACCATGTCCAGCCGGCCCACGCCGTGCGCCCCGGCCCGCCGGTTCAGCTCGCGGATCGCCTGGTACGGGGTGACCGTCTCGCCGTCGATCGCGACCGGGACACCGCCGTCGAAGGTGATCACCACGTCGTCCGGGTCGCGTTCCGCGGCCGGGTCCTCGGTGTACGCGTAGAGGTCCTCGACCGGGGCGTTCCAGATGTCCTCCAGGAAACCCGTCTCCACGGCCCGGCCCCACAGGTTCTGGTCGATCGAGTACGGCGACTTCGCCGACACGTCGATCGGCAGGCCCTTCTCCGCGGCGAACGCGATGGCCTTGTCCCGGGTCCAGGCGAAGTCCCGGGCCGGTGCGACGACCTTCAGGTCGGGCGCGAGCGCGGCCAGGCCGACCTCGAACCGGACCTGGTCGTTGCCCTTGCCGGTGCAGCCGTGCGACACGATCGTGCCGCCGTGGGCACGCGCCGCCGCGACCAGGTGCTTGACGATCAGCGGCCGGGACAGCGCGGACACCAGCGGGTAGCGGTCCATGTAGAGGGCGTTGGCCCGGATCGCCGGCAGGCAGTAGTCGGCGGCGAACTCGTCGCGGGCGTCGACCACCTCGGACTCGACGGCGCCGCAGTCGAGCGCGCGCTGCCGGATCACTGTCATGTCCTCGCCGCCCTGACCGACGTCGACGGCAACCGCGATGACCTCCGCGCCGGTCCGCTCGGCCAGGTACGGGATGGCGACCGAGGTGTCCAGGCCCCCGGAGTACGCCAGCACGACCCGCTCGGTCACGAGGTGCCCCCTTCGGCTGTGTCGTCGCGGCGGGCCCAGGCGGCGAGCCGCTCACCCAGCGCGGCCCCGCCGTCGGCCTCGCGGGCCACGACGAGGATGGTGTCGTCGCCGGCGATGGTGCCGACGATCTCGGACAGGCCGGCCCGGTCCAGCGCACTGGCCAGGTACTGCGCCGCGCCCGGCGGGGTGCGCAGCACCGCGATGTTGCCGCTGGAGTCGACACCGTTGAGCAGCTCACGCAGCAGCCGGACCAGCCGGGCCGGCGCGCCCTCGGCGTCGCGCAGCGGCCGGTGCCCGTCCTCCGGGATCAGGTAGACGCCCCGCCCGTCGCCGCCCCGCGCGGTCACCGCTCCCAGTTCCTTCAGGTCGCGTGACAGCGTGGCCTGGGTGACCTGGATGCCGTCCCCGGCGAGCAGGTCGGCCAGCTCGGTCTGCGAGTGGATGGGGGTGTCGCGGATCAGCTCGACGATGCGGGCGTGCCGCGCGGCGCGGGTCAGCGGAGCGGTCATGCGGATTCCTCCAGGAGAAACGTCAGCAGCGCCTTCTGGGCGTGCAGCCGATTCTCCGCCTGGTCGAACACCGCGCTGTGCGGGCCGTCGAGCGCCTCGTCGGTGATCTCCTCGCCCCGGTGGGCGGGCAGGCAGTGCAGCACGATCACGTCGGCGTCGGCGTGGCCGAGCAGCTCGGCGTTGACCTGGTACGGCAGGAACGGGGTGATCCGGTCCAGCCCGTCGTCCTCCTGCCCCATCGACGTCCACGTGTCGGTGGCGATCACGTGCGCGCCGCGTACCGCCTCGGCCGGGTCGGTGAGCACCTGCACCGAACCGCCGGTGGTGGCGGCGATCTTCTCGGCGCGGGCCACGATCTCCGGGTCCGGCTGGAACCCGTCCGGCCCGGCGATCCGCACGTGCATCCCGGCGGTCGCGCCGGCCAGCAGGTACGAGTGGGCCATGTTGTTCGCCGCGTCGCCCACGTACGTGAGGATCCGCCCGGCGGTGCCGCCGAAGCGTTCCCGCACGGTGAGCAGGTCGGCCAGCAGCTGGCAGGGGTGGTACGTGTCGGTGAGCGCGTTGACCACGGGCACCGTGGCGTGCGCGGCGACCTCGGCGATCCGGTCGTCGCCGTGGGTGCGCAGCACGATCGCGGCGACGTAGCGGGACAGCACCCGGCCGGCGTCGCCGAGCGTCTCGCCCCGGCCGAAGTGGGTGACCTGGGTGTCCACCACGAGCGGGTGCCCGCCCAGCTCGGCGATGCCCACGTCGAACGAGATCCGGGTGCGCAGGCTCTGCTTGTCGAACAGCACCGCCACCGACTTCGGCCCGGCCAGCGGCTGGTGCCCGTACCGGTCGGCCTTCATCCGGGCGGCGAGGTCGAGCACGGCGGCCTGCTCGGCGGGCGTGAGGTCGTCGTCGCGCAGGAAGTGGCGGATCATGCGGGAGCCTCCGTCGGGGTCGTGGCGTCGGTCGCGGCGGTGCCTGCGGTCGCGGCGGCGGGAAGGCCCGGCGCGGCGGCCTCGGCCGGCGCGGCGGTGCCGGTGGGAACGGCGGCGGACAGCGCGGCCGGCAGCGCGGCGAGGAACGCGTCGGCCTGCGCCGCGGTGAGGATCAGCGGCGGGGCGAGCCGGACCACGTCCGGCTGCACCGGGTTGACCAGGAAGCCCGCCTCGCGCAGCGCGGCCGCGGTCGCGGCGGAGACCGGCTGGTCGAGCACGATGCCGAGCAGCAGCCCGGCGCCGCGCACCTCGCGGACCAGCGGGTGCCCGAGCGCCTCGACGCCGCGCCGCAGGCGCTCGCCGACGCGCTTGACGTGGTCGAGCAGGCCCTCGTGGGCGATCGTGGAGACGACGGCGAGCGCGGCGGCGCAGCTGACCGGGTTGCCGCCGAACGTGGTGCCGTGCGAGCCGGGGGTGAGCAGGTCGGCGGCCCGACCGAAGGCCAGGCAGGCGCCCAGCGGCAGCCCGCCGCCGAGGCCCTTGGCGAGCGTGATCACGTCCGGCTCGACGCCCTCGGCCTGGTGGGCGAACCAGTGACCGGTCCGGCCGACGCCGGTCTGCACCTCGTCGAGCACCAGCAGCGCGCCGTGCGCGGCGGTGATCCGCCGGGCCGCGGCCAGGTAGCCGGGCGGCGGGACGACCACGCCGTTCTCGCCCTGGATCGGCTCGATGATCAGCATGGCGGTGTCGTCGGTGACGGCCTCGGCCAGCGCGTCGGCGTCGCCGAACGGCACGTGGGTCACGTCGCCGGGCAGCGGGCGGAACGGGTCGGCCTTGGCGGGCTGGCCGGTCAGCGCCAGCGCGCCCATGGTGCGCCCGTGGAAGCCGCCGTGGGTGGCCACCACGTGCCGGCGGCCGGTGAGCCGGGACAGCTTGAACGCGGCCTCGTTGGCCTCCGCGCCGGAGTTGGCGAAGAACACCCGGCCCGGACGGCCGGCCAGCGCCAGCAGCAGCTCGGCCAGCGCCACCGGCGGCTCGGCGACGAACAGGTTGGACACGTGTCCGAGCGTCGCGACCTGCTTGCTGACGGCGGCCACCACCGCCGGGTGGGCGTGGCCGAGCGCGTTGACGGCGATGCCGCCGAGCAGGTCGACGTACTCCCGGCCGGTCTCGTCGACCACGACGGCGCCGGAGCCGGAGACGAGCGCCAGCGGCGGCGTGCCGTAGTTGTCCATCATGGTGGCGTTCCACCGCTGCACCAGCGTGCTCATGACTCGATCACCATGGTTCCGAAGCCCTCCGACGTGAACACTTCCAGCAGCGTGGAGTGGGCGACCCGGCCGTCGACGACGTGCGCGGCCGGTACTCCCCCGCGCACCGCCCGCAGGCAGGCCTCCATCTTCGGGACCATGCCCGACTCCAGGGACGGCAGCAGCTTCGCCAGGTCGTCCGCGGTGATCTCGCTGACCAGGCTGGACGTGTCCGGCCAGTCGGCGTACAGGCCCGGCACGTCGGTCAGCACGACGAGCTTGCGGGCGTCCAGCGCCACGGCGAGCGCGGCGGCGGCGGTGTCCGCGTTGAGGTTGTGCAGCACCCCGTCGGCGTCCGGTGCGACTGTCGAGATGACCGGGATCCGGCCGGCCTCGATCAGGTCGGTCACCGCCGAGACGTTCACCGACTCCACGTCGCCCACCTGGCCCACGTCGACCGGTTCCCCGTCCACGTACGCGGGACGGCGCACCGCCGTGAACAGCCCGGCGTCCTCACCGGAGAGGCCGACCGCGTACGGGCCGTGCGCGTTGATCAGCCCGACCAGTTCCCGGCCGACCTGACCGACGAGGACCATCCGGACCACGTCCATCGCCTCCGGGGTGGTGACCCGCAGGCCGCCCCGGAACTCGCTGGCGATGCCGAGGCGGCCGAGCATGGCGGAGATCTGCGGGCCGCCGCCGTGCACCACGACCGGCTTGAGGCCCGCGTAGCGCAGGAACACCATGTCGGCGGCGAACGCCCGCTGGAGTTCGGGGTCGACCATGGCGTTGCCGCCGTACTTGACCACGACCGTGGCGCCGGAGAAACGGGCCAGCCAGGGCAGCGCCTCGATCAGCGTGGCGGCCTTGGCCTGGGCCCGGGTGAGGTCAGCGGAAAGATTCATGTGGAGTAAGCCGAGTTCTCGTGGACGTACGCGTGCGAAAGGTCGTTGGTCCAGATGGTGGCGGCGTCGGCGCCGGCGTGCAGGTCGATGCGGACCGTGACGCCGCGGCCGGTGAGGTCCACCTTGGCGCGGTCCTCGGCGGCGGCGCCGCCCCGGCACACCCAGATGCCGTTGACCGCGACGTCCACGCCGTCCGGTTCGAACACGGCGGCGGTGGTGCCGACCGCGGCGAGGATCCGGCCCCAGTTCGGGTCGTTGCCGAACAGCGCGGTCTTCACCAGGTTGTTGCGGGCCACCGTGCGGCCCACCTCGACCGCGTCGTCCTCGCTCGCCGCGCCGACCACCTCGATCGCGACCTCCTTGGTCGCGCCCTCGGCGTCGGCCAGGAGCTGCTGGGCCAGGTCGTGGCAGGCGGCGGTGACCGCGGCGGTCAGCTCCTCGGCGGTCGGCTCGATGCCGGAGGCGCCGCTGGCCAGCAGCAGCAACGTGTCGTTGGTGGACATGCAGCCGTCGGAGTCGATCCGGTCGAACGTGATCCGGGTGGCGGCGCGCAGCGCGGCGTCCAGGGCGTCCGGCCCGGCCACCGCGTCGGTGGTGAGCACGCAGAGCATGGTGGCCATGGCCGGGGCGAGCATGCCCGCGCCCTTGGCCATGCCGCCGACGGTCCAGCCCGTACCCTGCGCCACGGTCGTCTTGGGCCGGGTGTCGGTGGTCATGATCGCTTCGGCCGCGGCCGGGCCGCCGTCGCGGGACAGGCCGCGCACCGCCTCGCGTACGCCGGGAAGCAGCTTGTCCATCGGCAGCCGCTCGCCGATCAGGCCGGTCGAGCAGACAGCGACCTCGCCCGCGCCGACGATGAGCCGGGCGTTCGCCGCGGTGATCGCGGCGGCGGTGTGCTCGGCGGTGGCGTGGGTGTCCTGGAAGCCGGCCGGTCCGGTGCAGGCGTTCGCGCCGCCGGAGTTGAGCACCACGGCGCGCACGACGCCGCCGTGCACGACCTGCTGGCTCCACAGCACCGGCGCGGCCTTGACCCGGTTGGCGGTGAACACACCGGCCACACCGGCGTCCGGGCCGTCGTTGATCACGAGGGCGACGTCGGCGGCGCCGGAGGACTTCAGTCCGGCCGCGACACCTGCGGCGCGGAACCCACGGGGGACGGTGACGCTCACGGGGCCACTCCAAACACGGACAGACCGGTGGTCTCCGGGAGACCCACCATCAGGTTGGCGTTCTGCACGGCCTGACCGGCCGCGCCCTTGCCGAGGTTGTCGATCGCGCTGACCACGATCACCCGCCCCGAGTCGACGTCCACCGTCGCCTGGAGGTGGCAGGAGTTCGAGCCGGCGGTCGCGGCGGTGTGCGGCCACGCCCCCTCGGGCAGCACGTGCACGAACGGCGCGTCGGCGTACGCGGCGGCCAGCACCGCGCGCGGGTCGGCGTCGCCGGTGGGCACGGCGGTGACTGTGGCCAGGATGCCCCGGGGCATCGGCGCGAGCACCGGGGTGAAGGAGAGGCCGGTCGCGCCGGTGGCCTGCTTGATCTCCGGTACGTGCTGGTGCGCGCCCACCTTGTAGGGCGTCAGGTCGCCCATCACCTCGCTGCCGAGCAGGTGGGCCTTGGCGGCCCGGCCGGCGCCGGAGGTGCCGGAGGCGGCGACCACCACCACGTCGTCGGGGCGTACCGCGCCGGCGGCGATCAGCGGGGCGAGTGGCAGCGTGGTCGCCACCGCGTAGCAGCCGGTGCTGGCGACCCGCGACGCGGCGGCGATCTCGGCCCGCCGGCCGGGCAGTTCGGGCAGCCCGTAGGTCCAGGCGCCGGCGTGCTCCCCGCCGTAGTAGCGGGACCAGGCGCCGGCGTCGCGCAGCCGGTGGTCCGCGCCGAGGTCGACCACCTTGACCGTGGCGGGCAGAGCCGCGGCGAGCGCCGCGGACTGCCCGTGCGGCAGGGCCAGGAAGACCAGGTCCGCGTCGGCCAGGGTCGCCGGTTCGGTGGCGGCGAACACCAGGTCGAGGCCGGCGAGGTGCGGGTGTACGGCGGTGACGGGCTGACCGGCCTGGCTGTGCGCGGTGGCGGCGATCAGCTCGAACTCGGGGTGACCGGCGAGCAGGCGCAGCAGTTCGCCCCCGGCGTATCCACTCGCCCCGGCAACAGCAACCCGAATGCCCATACCCACCTCCGCATGACTATGCAGAGAAGGTTACCCGTCGGGGCCACACCACCGCAAGGTCATACAGTCGAGTGCATAGGAATGAGGCGAGTCTCTCGCCAGCCGTGGAGTTGCGGCCCGATTCCGGGCCGCAACTCCACGACGGGCAGGGCGTCAGGCGCCGCGCAGCGTGGCGCCGAAGCGCTCGGCGGCGACAGCGACCGCCGCGTCGCGCGCGGCCACCGCCTCCTCGCCCGCGAGGGTCCGGTCCGGGGCGCGGAACGTCAGCTTGTACGCCAGCGACTTGCGTCCCTCGCCGAGCTGCTCGGAGGTGTAGACGTCGAACAGGCGGACGTCCTCCAGCAGCGGGCCCGCGCCCTCGACCAGTGCCGCCCGCACCTCGGCGGCCGGCACCGAGTCGTCCACCACCAGCGCCACGTCGATCAGCGCCGGCGGGAACGTGGAGATGGTCGGGCCGGCCGCCAGCGGGGCGGCGGGCAGCGCGTCCAGGTCCAGTTCCATGGCGCTGGTACGCCGGGGCAGCTCCAGCGCGGCCAGCACGGCCGGGTGCAGCTCACCGGCGTGGCCGACGACCACGTCGTCCACCACCAGCTCGGCGCAGCGGCCCGGGTGCCAGGGCGCCCGCTCCCCGGCCCGTACCGTCACCCGGTCGGCGGGGATCCCGGCGGCGTCGAGCACCGCCCGGCCCGCCTCGACGGCGTCCGCCCAGCCGGCCGTGCGGCCCGCGCCCCACCAGCCGGCCGGTTCGATCTCACCGGTGAGCGCCACCGCGACGTGCCGGGGCTGGGCGGGCACGACCGCGTCGGCGGCGGCGAACTCCTCGTCGGTGGGCCGCCGGTCCACGCCCATCGCGGGCGGGGCGCCGGCGCCGGGACGCGGGTGGAAGACGGTGCCGATCTCGTAGATCGCCACGTCCCGCTGGCCCCGGCCGACGTTGCGCTTGACGATGCCGAGCAGCGGGCCGAGCAGCGTGGTGCGCAGCAGCGGCTCCTCCTCCGACAGCGGGTTCGCCAGGCGTACCGCGGGGCGGCGCGGGTCGTCGGCGGGCAGGCCGAGCTGGTCGACCAGCTCCGGCGCGACGAACGGCTGCGCCAGCACCTCGACGTAGCCGCGCTCGGCGAGCGAGCGGGCGACGGCCCGGCGGCGCTGCTGCTGCCAGGTCAGGCCCCGGCCGGGCCGCGCGGTGGGCAGCACCGACGGCACCCGGTCGTAACCGTCGAGGCGTACCACCTCCTCCACCAAATCGGCCGGGTCGGTCAGGTCGGGCCGCCAGCTCGGCGGCGTCACGGTCAGCACCTCGCCACCCCCGGCGGCGGAACCGCCACCGGCGGCCGTGCCGACGCTGCCCGGGTCCTCGGCGAGCCGGTCGGCGCCGCGGGTGACGGTGCAGCCGACCTGCTCCAGCAGCTCCACCACCCGGTCCGGCGGGTACGCCACGCCGACGCGCCGCGACGGCAGGTCCACCGGCAGCGTCACGGGCGTGCGCGGCGCGACGTGGTCGATGTCGAGCACCTCCTCGCCGGCGGTGCCGCCGGCGAGGTCGGTGAGCAGCCGGACCGCCTTCTCCAGCGCGACGAGCGGCAGCGCCGGGTCGACGCCACGCTCCCACCGCTTCGCGGCCTCGCTGAACAGCTTGTGCCGTCGCGCGGTACGGCCGACGGTGGCCGGATCCCAGTGCGCCGCCTCGAACAGCACGTTCGTGGTGGAGGCGAGCACCTCGCTGGTCTCGCCGCCCATCACCGCCGCCAGCGAGATCGGAACGCCGGCGCCGTCGCCTGCGAGGGCGTTGGGCAGCCCAGCGTCGCAGATGACCAGGTCCTCGGCGGACAGGGAGCGGCTCACCCCGTCCAGCGTGGTCAGCTTCTCCCCCGCCTCGGCGCGGCGCACCACGAGCGTGCCGGCGATCCGGTCCGCGTCGAAGGCGTGCATCGGCTGGCCGAGTTCGAGCATCAGGTAGTTGGTGATGTCGACGGCGAGCGAGATGCTGCGCACCCCGGCCACGGTGAGGCGCTGCCGCATCCAGCCGGGCGTCTCGACGGTCGGGTCGACGCCGCGCACCATCCGCGCCGCGAACCGGTCGCAGCCGACCGGGTCACGGACCTCCACCGGGTACGCCGGCTCGGCGGTCCCCCCGGGCGCGGGCGCGTCGGCCGGGTCGCGGAACGGCACGCCGAGCGCGTGCGACAGCTCCCGGGCGATGCCGCGCACGCTCAGCGCGTACCCGCGGTCCGGGGTGATCTCCATCTCGACCACGACGTCGTCCAGGCCGACGACGGGCCGCGCGTCGTCGCCGGGCTGGGCCTTGACGTCCTCGGGCAGCACGACGATGCCCGAGTGGTCGTCGCCGAGCCCCAGCTCCTGGGCGGAGCAGATCATGCCGTGAGAGTTGCGCCCGTACGTCTTGCGCGCGCCGATGGCGAACCCGCCCGGCAGCACGCCCCCGGGGAGGATGACCACGACCTTGTCGCCCACGGCGAAGTTGCGCGCCCCGCAGACGATCTCCTGCGGCTCGCCGGTGCCGTTCGCGGCGCCGACGTCCACCCGGCAGAAGCGGATCGGCTTCTTGAAGCCGGTCAGCTCCTCGATCTCCAGGACCTCGCCCACGACCAGCGGGCCGGTGACCGACTCGCGCAGGTCCACGACGGACTCGACCTCGATGCCGAGGTCGACCAGCGCCTGCTCCAGGTCGCCGGTGGGCAGGTCGGCCGGCAGGTCCACGTACTCCCGCAGCCAACTGACAGAGACTCGCATGACTGTTAAACCACCGTTCCCGTAGCTCAGGCGCCGAACGCACGGGTGAACCGCACGTCGCCCTCGGCCATGTCCCGCATGTCACTGACGCCGTGCCGGACCATCACGGTCCGGTCGATGCCCATGCCGAACGCGAATCCGGAGTAGACCTCCGGGTCGATGCCGCAGGCGCGCAGCACCCGCGGGTTGACCATGCCGCAGCCGCCCCACTCGACCCACTGCGGACCGTCCCGGTGCTCCGGGAACCAGACGTCGAACTCCGCCGACGGCTCGGTGAACGGGAAGTAGTGCGGCCGCCAGCGCGTCTTCGCGCCCTCGCCGAACATGGCCCGGGCGAAGTGGTCGAGCGTGCCGCGCAGGTGCGCCATGGTGATGCCCTTGTCCACCACCAGGCCCTCGACCTGGTGGAACACCGGCGCGTGGGTGGCGTCCAGCTCGTCGGTGCGGTAGACCCGGCCGGGCACCACCACGTAGATCGGCGGCTTGCGGGTGAGCATGGTGCGCGCCTGCACCGGCGACGTGTGCGTACGCAGCACGAGGCCCGAGCCTTCGGGTGCGATGTGGAACGTGTCCATCAGACCGCGCGCCGGGTGGTCGGCCGGGATGTTCAGCGCGTCGAAGTTGGTCCACTCCAGTTCGACCTCGGGGCCCTCGGCCACCTCGTAGCCCATGCCGATGAACAGGTCGCTGATCTGCTCCATCAGCACGCTCAGCGGGTGGCGGGCGCCGCGCGGCCGGCGGTCGTACGGCAGGGTCACGTCGACCCGCTCCTCGACCAGCACCCGCGCGGCCCGTTCCCGGTCCAGGATCTCCTGCCGGGCGGCGTACGCGGACTCGATCGCCCGGCGGGCCTCGTTGACCCGCTTGCCGGCGTCGGCCTTCGCGGCCGGCGGCAGCGCGCCGATCTCCCGGCGGGCCAGCGACACCGGGGACCGGTCGCCGAGGTGCGCGGGGCGCAGCACGGCGAGCGCGTCCGGGTCGGTCGCGTCGGCGAACGCCTTCTCGGCGTCGGCCACGGCCCCGGCCAGGGCGTCCGGGTCGAGCAGGGCGACCTGCTTCGGGTCGTACGGATCGTTGCGGTAGCTCATGGTGAACGGGCACTCCCTCACGGCGGCGCCGACCCTCACGGGTGGCTAGGCGAGTCTACGGACGCGCGGCTTCGCCGCAGCCCGCCGGTGGGGAGTCGTGCAGGGGGAAGGGTCAGGCCCGCCGCCCGCCGACACCGGCGGGCTGGCTAAACGAACGCCGTGGCGCGTTCATGACGAGGCGGACTCCCCTGCTGTGTCGTGCGTGGCCCTGGGGGCACGCTGTGCTCTGGCGGAAGAATACAGGCACACGGCCGCCGCCGCAGCCAGGTTCAGGCTCTCCGCGCGCCCGTGCAGCGGCACCCGGACCCGGGCGTCGGCCGCGGCGGTCAACTCGTCGGGCAGGCCGTGCGCCTCCGAGCCGAACAGCCACGCGGCAGGTGTGGCCAGCCTTCCTGCGTCGGCGAGGTCGTCCAGGTCGCTGTCGCCGTACCCGGTGGTGGCGAAGATGGTGAGGCCGGCGGCCCGCAGCGCCTCGACGGCGGCGAGCGGGTCGGCGGCGCGCACCACGTCGACGTGGAAGAGGCTGCCGGCGGAGGCTCGCACGCACTTGCCGTTGTAGGGGTCGACCGCCTCGCCGGCGAAAACCACAGCGCCCGCGCCGGCCGCGTCGGCGGTGCGCAGCACCGTGCCGGCGTTGCCCGGGTCGCGGATCCCGGCGAGCACCGCGACCAGTCGCGGCCCGCGCGCCACAGCCTGCTCCAGGGGTACGTCGAGGTGCCGGCAGACCGCCACCAGGCCCTGCGGTGCGACCGTCTCGGTGAGCGCCGCGAGCGCGTCGTCGGTCACCTCGGAGACCGGCACGTCGGCCCGGGCGGCAGCGGCGGCGAGATCGGCGTACCGGTCGAGCGCCGCCGGGGTGCCGAACAGCTCGACCACGGTGCCGGTGCGGGCGAGCGCCTCCCGGACCGCCTGCGGCCCCTCGGCCAGGAACCGGCCGGCCTGGTCGCGGTCGCGCCGGCGCTGCAACCGGCGGGCCGCCACGACCCTGGGGGTACGCGGGGTGAACGGTCCGGGAACGGCGTCGAGGCGCCTCCCCTGCGACTGTGACTGCATGGGAGACGCCTCGATCTGCCGTACGGGGTGGGTCAGGCGGCCTGAGCCGCGGCGCCACCGGTGCCCTCGGCCGCCACGGCGGCGCGGGCCAGCTCGACGATCGCCGCGAACGAGGCGGCGTCGTTGACGGCCATGTCGGCCAGGATCTTCCGGTCGACCTCGATGCCGGCCAGGCGCAGGCCCTGGATCAGCCGGTTGTAGGTCAGGCCGTTGGCCCGGGCGCCGGCGTTGATCCGCTGGATCCAGAGCTGCCGGAAGTCGCCCTTGCGGTCGCGACGGTCCCGGTAGGAGTACTGCATCGAGTGCAGCACCTGCTCCTTGGCCTTGCGGTACAGCCGGGAGCGCTGACCGCGGTAACCACTCGCGGTCTCCAGCAGGGTACGACGCTTCTTCTGGGCGTTCACAGCCCGCTTGACGCGTGCCATCTCAACTCCTTCTTCGGTTCAGGTGGCTCGCGTCAGCGGCCGAGCAGCTTCTTGATGCGCTTGGTGTCGGCCTTGGCCAGCTCGACGGTGCCGGTCAGCCGACGGGTCTGGGTGCTGGGCTTCTTCTCCAGGTTGTGGCGAAGGCCGGCCTGCTGGGCAACGATCTTGCCCTTGCCGGTCACCTTGACCCGCTTGCCCATACCCGTGTGGCTCTTCATCTTCGGCATTGGAACGTCTTCTCCCCTGTTACTGGCCGCTGGTCTCAGCGGTCGTGCCGGTCTCACCGGCTGCTGCGGTCTCGCCGGCCGCCGGGGTCTCGCCGGTCGCCGGAGCGGCCGATTCCTCCGCAGCCCGGTCGCGCGGTCCACCGCGGGACGCCGTGGCGGCGACCGCGGAGGCCTTCACGGCCCGGTGCGGAGCGAGAACCATGATCATGTTTCGGCCGTCCTGCTTCGGCGCGGCCTCGACGTATCCCAGGTCCGTGATCTCGGACTCGAGCCGGCGCAGGAGCCGGTAACCCAGCTCCGGGCGGCTCTGCTCGCGACCGCGGAACATGATCGTCACCTTGACCTTGTCGCCGGCCTTGAGGAACCGCACCACGTGACCCTTCTTGGTCTCGTAGTCGTGCGGGTCGATCTTCGGCCGGAGCTTCATCTCCTTGATGACGGTCTGCTGCTGGTTACGCCGCGCTTCGCGCGCCTTGAGTGCGCTCTCGTACTTGAACTTGCCGAAGTCCATGAGCTTGCACACCGGCGGGCGCGCCATCGGCGCAACCTCGACCAGGTCCAGGTCGACGTCCGCGGCCAGCTGCAGGGCGCGCTCAAGCGGGACGATGCCCACCTGCTCACCCTCAGGGCCGACCAGTCGGACCTCACGTGCCCGGATCTGCTCGTTCACGCGTGGTTCGACGCTGATGGGGCCTCCTCGAGTCGAGTCTCCTACGGTGCCGACTCCGTGGGCTCCCGGGTGGGAGCCGACCCGGAAAGCAGAAGGCCCCGGCGTATGCCAGGGCCCACTCGACCGGTCGGCACGATCACAGGATCGCGCATCCGGCGTCGGGACGTGCCCGAAACCGGGGACCGGACCCGGCCACCGTGGCGGCGACTCGGGTGGGAGCGGGCGCTCCGCTTCTCGACCGCCCGCGCGTCAGGGACGGGGGCAGTCTGGTCGACTCCGCAACACTACACCCTCGGCCCAGGCCCACCCAAACCGGGCTCGCTGGTCAGCGGGGTGCCGACTGGCCGGCGGACAGCGCCGCCAGGTGCGCCTGGTGCAGGCGGCGCAGCGCGCGGACCGCCTCGACGGCGCTCTCCTTGTCGGCGGCCTGCAACGCGACCATCGGCAGCAGGTCGTCGTCGTGCAGCTCCAGGCTGGCCCACGGGGCGCCCCGGTCGAACCGGACACCACGGACGACCTCCCACGGCAGCTCGTACGAGCTGAACACGTTGCGCACCCGGACGCCCCTGGCGTCGGCGATCACGCGGGGGCGGGTGAACAGCAGGAAGCCCAGCGCGCCGAAGACGCCCAGGCCGATCATGGCGAACTGGTCGCCGCGCTGGAACGTGCCGTAGCCGTTGCCGGTGGCGCCGGTCAGCGACGTCGCGACGAGGCTGAACACCACGATCAGCGTGACGGCCGAGGCCCAGCAGACGACCCGGACGCGGCGGGGTCGCACGGTCACCACGGAATCGCTCACCCGACCAGTCTGCCATCCGGTTCGGGCGCGCCTTCGGCCGCCACACGGTCCGGGCCGCGCCGGCGCAGGCTGGTGACCACCACGGCGAGCAGCGTGAGCAGGGCGCCGGCCAGCACCGGCAGCCGGACACCGGGGCCGCCGGGCAGTACGAGGTCGAGCAGCAGCGCGCCGCCGAGCTGCCCGGCCACCAGCGCCAGGCCGGTCCGCAGCACCCCGGCGGCGCGTACCCCGACCAGCAGCGAGAGCACGATCCCGACGCCGAGCAGGCCACCGAGGTAGAGCCACCACTGGGCAGGCCAGGGGGGCTGGCTCGCGAGCGCGCCGGTGAGCGCCGCGACCGCGCCGATCACCACGGTGCTGACCGCGAAGTTGACGGCGAGGCCGGCGGCCGGGCCGACCGAGGCGGCGACCCGGCCGTTGAGCGCGGACTGCCCGGCCACCGCCAGCCCGCCCAGGACGCAGAGCAGCACCAGCCCGACCGCCAGGTCACCGATCGGGCGGCCGAGCTGGGCGAGCGCGACAGCGCCGACGCCGAGCACCGCCCCGCCGACCCGGGGCACCGTGAGCGGCATCCGGCCGGTGGCGGCCAGCCCGGCCCGGTCCACCGCGAGGCCGCCGAGGCTGCCGCCGGCCACCTGGGCGATGGTGAACACCGCCACCCCGAGCACCGGCACCACCACCGGCGCGACCAGCACGATCACCGCGCCGCCCACCCCGCCGAGGTACGTCCACCACGGCAGCCCGGAGCGGCGCAGCCCGGCCAGCCCGGCGCGCATCGAGGGCAGCGCCACGATCCCGGCCAGCACCAGCAGGCAGCCGCCGAGGTTGTTGACCACCGCGCCGAGGACCGGGGCGCCGGTCCGCTCCCCCATCTCGGCGTTGACCGCACCCTGGGCGGCCGAGGCCACGCCGCCGGCCACGACCACGGCCAGCGCGGCCGGGAGCGGCAGCGGCCTCACAGCCGGCAGGCGTGGATGTTGGTGACCAGGATCGCGCGGGCGCCCAGCTCGTACAGCTCGTCCATGATCCGGTGCACGTCGTCGCGGAGCACCATCGCCTGCACCGCGACCCAGCCCTCCCGGTGCAGCGGCGAGACCGTCGGCGACTCGATGCCCGGGGTCAGCGAGCTGGCCCGGTCGAGCAGGCCGGCCGGCACGTCGTAGGCGAGCATCACGTACCGGCGGGCGACCAGGACGCCGTGCAGCCGGCGCTGCAGTTGCTCCTGCTGCGCGCCGCCGGTCGCGCCGGCGCGGCGGACCAGCACCGCCGAGGAGCGCAGCAGCGGCTCGCCGAAGACCACCAGGCCGGCCTGGCGCAGCGTCGCGCCGGTCTCCACCACGTCGGCGACGACGTCGGCCACGCCGAGGCGGATGGCGTTCTCCACCGCGCCGTCCAGGCGGATCACGTCGGCCTTGACGCCCAGCTCGGCCAGGTGCCGCTCGACCAGACCCGGGTACGCGGTGGCGATGCGGTGCCCGCCGAGCTGCTGGACGGAGGCGACGTCGTCGGGCCGGGCGGCGAACCGGAACGTGGCCCGCCCGAAGTTGAGGTCGACCACCTCCTCGGCCGGCGCGCCGGAGTCGATCAGCAGGTCGCGGCCGGTGATGCCGACGTCCAGGTCACCGGAGCCGACGTAGGTGGCGATGTCCTTGGGACGCAGGTAGAAGAACTCGATGTCGTTGGGTTCGTCCCGGCAGACCAGGTCCTTCGGGTCGGTGCGCTGGCGGTAGCCCGCCTCGCGCAGCATCCCGGCGGCCGACTCGGCCAGGGCGCCCTTGTTGGGTACTGCGACACGCAGCATGGGAGTGCTCCTTCGTTCGATCGGATGATCAGCGGACGGGCACTCACAGATGTCGGTAGACGTCCTTCAGTTCCAGGCCGGTGGCGAGCATCAGCACCTGCGCCTGGTAGAGCAGCTGGGAGATCTCCTCGGCGGCCCGCTCCGGGCCCTCGTGCTCGGCGGCCATCCACGACTCGGCCGCCTCCTCGACGACCTTCTTGCCGATGAAGTGCACGCCCTTGGCGAGCGCCTCGACCGTGCCCGAGCCCGGGGTGCCGGCGGCGGCCTTGGCCTGCAGCTCGGCGAACAACTCCTCGAACGTCTTCACGGAAGGCGATTCTTCCAGCCGCTCCCGGTGACGGGCCGGGTGGGTCAGGCGAAGCCGACCCGGTGGGCGGACTGGGCGTCCAGCGCGCGGACGGCCAGGGCCGCGTCCAGCGCGGCCACCGTCGCCGACCAGCCCTTGTCCTCGGCCGAGCCGGGCAGCCCGGCCCGGTCCCGGGCCTGCTCGATGGTGTCCACGGTCAGCACCCCGTGCGCCACCGGCCTGCCCTCGTCCAGCGCCACCCGGGTCAGCCCTTCGGTGACCGACTGGCAGACGTAGTCGAAGTGTGCCGTCGCGCCGCGTACCACCACGCCGAGCGCGACCACCACGTCGAAGCGGCGGGCCATCGCCTGGGCCACCACCGGCAGCTCCACCGAGCCGGCCACGCGGGCCACCACGGCCCGCGCCCCGCAGGCCTGCGCGGCGGCCACCGCCCGCTCGGTCATGTGGTCGGTCAGGTCGCCGTGCCACCGGGCGGCCACCACGCCGACCGTCATCCCGGCGGCGTCCACCGCGGTCACGCCCGGCTCACCGAAACCCGCCATCGCCCTACGCTCCGATCTCGTCACCGGCGACCGGGCGGCCCATCGGCGCCTCGGTCACCTCGTCCAGTCCGTCCAGCAGGTGGCCCATCCGGTCCCGCTTGGTGCGCAGGTAGCGCACGTTCTCCGGGTTGGACCGCACCGGCAGCCCCTCCCGGCCGGTCACGGTGAGGCCGTACCCCTCCAGGCCGGCCCGCTTGGCCGGGTTGTTCGTCAGCAGCCGCATCGTCCGGACGCCCAGGTCGTAGAGGATCTGCGCGCCGGTGCCGTAGTCGCGGGCGTCGGCCGGCAGCCCGAGGTCGAGGTTCGCGTCCACGGTGTCGCGGCCCTGGTCCTGGAGCTGGTACGCCTGGAGCTTGTGCAGCAGGCCGATGCCCCGGCCCTCGTGCCCGCGCACGTAGAGGACCACGCCGCGCCCCTCCGCGGCGACCCGCGCCAGCGCGGCCTGCAGCTGCGGGCCGCAGTCGCAGCGCAGCGAGCCGAACACGTCGCCGGTGAGGCACTCGGAGTGCACCCGCACCAGCACGTCCCGCCCGTCGCCGAGGTCGCCCATGACCAGCGCGACGTGCTCGGCCGGGTCGTGCTCGGCGCGGTAGCCGAGCGCCCGGAACACGCCGTACGGGGTGGGCATCCGGGCCTCGGCGGCCAGCTCGACCTGCTTCTCGGTACGCCGCCGGTAGGCGATCAGGTCCGCGATGGTGACCAGCGTCAGCCCGTGCTCGGCGCAGAACTTCTCCAGGTCCGGCAGGCGCATCATGGTGCCGTCGTCGTTCACCAGCTCGCAGAGCACCCCGGCCGGGCGCAGCCCGGCCAGCCGGGTCAGGTCCACCGCCGCCTCGGTGTGCCCGGGGCGGCGCAGCACCCCGCCGGCACGGGCGCGCAGCGGCACCACGTGACCGGGCCGGGCCAGGTCGGTCGGGCCGGTCGCGGCGTCGGCGAGCAGCCGGATGGTGTGCGACCGGTCGGCGGCCGAGATGCCGGTGCTGACGCCCTCCCGGGCGTCCACCGTCACCGTGTACGCGGTGCCGCGCCGGTCCTGGTTGGTGTGGTGCATCGGCGGCAGGTCCAGCCGGTCGCACTCGTCCTCGGTCAGCGGCACGCAGATGTAGCCGGACGTGTAGCGGACCATGAACGCGACCAGCTCCGGCGTGGCCAGCTCGGCCGCGAAGATCAGGTCGCCCTCGTTCTCCCGGTCCTCGTCGTCGACCACGACCACCGGACGCCCGGCGGCGATGTCCGCCACCGCCTGCTCGATCGATCCGAACGTGCTCATGCCACGGCCTCCGAGTACGTCGCCGGGATCGGGGCGGGCGCGGTCGCGACGGCCCGGGAGGTGCGCCACCAGCTGTACAGGCCGGCCGCGCAGAACGCGCCGTAGACCAGGTACATGGCGGCCGACGGGTAGAAGCCGCCGCGCAGCAGCAGTGGCACACCGACCGCGTCGACGGCGATCCAGATCAGCCAGAACTCCACCCAGCCGCGGGCCATGCCGTACGTGGCGAGCAGGCTGCCGACCAGGATCCAGGCGTCCGGCAGCGGCCCCCACGAGCCCAGCGCGGCGAGCACCGGGTACGCGGCGGCGGTGCCGGCGGCGGCGGCCACGAGCAGGCCGAGCCGCTCCCGCCAGGTGGCCCAGCGCGGCACCACGGCCGGCTCGTCCCCGCCACCGGCGCGCCGGTTGCGCGACCAGCGCCACCAGCCGTACACGCTGACGGCGAAGAAGAAGACCTGCCGGCCGGCCTGGCCGTAGAGGTCGTGCGCCTGCGGGGTGACGAAGACGCCGCCGAGGAACACGGTGAGCAGCAGCGCGTTGCCGATCATGCCGACCGGCCAGGCCCAGACCACCCGGCGCAGCCCGAGCAGCGCCGAGCCGAGCCCGAACACGTTGCCGACGATCTCCCGCACCAGCACCGGCGAGCCGGCCACGTGCACCTGGGCGTCGAGCAGCCAGCCGAGCGGGCCCATCACCGCGCACCCCCCGCGCTCCGGTCGCCGAGCAGCCGCTCGACGTACTTGGCCAGCACGTCCACCTCCAGGTTGACCGGGTCGCCGATCCGCTTCGTGCCGAGCACGGTGAGCTTCAGCGTGGTCGGGATCAGGCCGACCGAGAACCAGTCGTCGCCCACCTCGGCGACGGTCAGGGACACGCCGTCGACGGTGATCGAGCCCTTCTCCACCACGTACCGGGCCAGTCCGGCGGGCAGCCGGAACCGCACCGTCTCCCACTGCGCCGCGGGCTCCCGGGCGACGATCTCGCCGACGCCGTCGACGTGGCCCTGCACCAGGTGCCCGCCCAGGCGGCTGTCGAGCGCGGCGGCCCGTTCCAGGTTGACCGGGTCGCCGGGACGCAGCGCGCCGAGTGCGGTGCGGCGCAGCGTCTCGCCCATCACGTCGGCGGTGAACACGCCGCCGTCGACGTCGACCACCGTCAGGCAGACGCCGTTGACCGCGATCGAGTCGCCGTGCCGGGCGTCCGAGGTGACGAGCGGGCCGCGGATGGCGACCAGCGCGGAGTCGTCGCCGGTCTCGGTGCTCCGGACGATCTCGCCCAGTTCCTCGACGATGCCGGTGAACATGTCAGCCCTCCCTCTTCCGGGGCAGCGCGGTGATCCGCAGGTCGGGACCGACCCGCGTAACGTCGGTGATCTCCAGATCGATCGCGTCGGCGATGGTGCTCACGCCGGCGTCGAGCAGCGCGGTCGGGCCGGCGCCGAGCAGCTTCGGCGCGACGTACCCGACGATCTTGTCGACCAGGCCGGCGGCGAGGAACGCGCCGGCCAGCGTGGGCCCGCCCTCCAGCAGCGCGGCCCGCACGCCCCGGTGGTGCAGCTCCGCGAGCAGCGCCGGCAGGTCGACCCGGCCGTCCGGCCCGGCGCCGACCTCCGCGGCGGTGGCCACCCACGTGCGGGCGGCGCCGTCGCGGACCCGGGCCTCGGCCGGGGTACGCCCCGAGCTGTCCACCACGACCCGCAGCGGCTGCCGGATGGCGAGCGTGCCGTCGCGCAGGTTGCGGGCGGTCAGCCGGGGGTCGTCGGTGAGCACGGTGCCCACCCCGGCGAGCACCGCGTCGACGGTGCCGCGCAGCGCGTGCACGTCGATCCGGGCCGCCTCCGAGGTGATCCACATGCTGGTGCCGTCGGCAGCGGCGGAACGCCCGTCGAGCGTGGCCGCGTACTTCCAGATCACGTACGGCCAGCCCCGGCGCATCGAGGTCAGCCAGGCCACGTTGCCGGCCTCGGCCTCCTGCGCGCGTACCCCGAAGGCGACCTGGACCCCGGCGGCGCGCAGCGTGGCGGCGCCGCCGGAGGCGACCGGGTTGGGGTCGGGCACGGCGATCACCACGCGGGACACCCCGGCGGCGATGAGCGCGTGGCTGCACGGGCCGGTGCGGCCGGTGTGGTCGCAGGGTTCCAGGGTGACCACCGCGGTGCCGCCGCGGGCGCGCGTGCCGGCCTGCGCCAGCGCGACGATCTCCGCGTGCGGGCCGCCGGCGTACGCGTGGAAGCCCTCGCCGACGACCTCGCCGTCGGTGTCGAGCAGCACGCAGCCGACCACCGGGTTGGGGCTCGTGGCGCCGAGGCCGCGCGCGGCCAGTTCGATGGCACGACGCATCGCCTCGTCGACGGAGACGCTCGCCATGGCCGCCTGTCCTCCCGCTCGCCGGTCGCGCGCGGGCAGGTTCGGGAGCAACGGCCACGAAAGCCGCGGACACGCGGCGGCGGAGAACCCGGGGACGGCGACGCCGACCCCGGGGAGCCCACGCGGCGGCTGAGGGTGCTCAGCGGCCGGCAGGGGCCTCCCCCGTTCCGCGCGCTGTCTCCCATCCGGACTTTCTGGGGGCGGACGAGCCGCACCCCAACCGTCGGCCCCGGATTCTCACCAGGTCCACCGTCCGGCCGAAGCCGTCCGGGTCGCGGGCTTACCACGGTCGGGCCGTGGATCACCGCCGGTTCGGAATTTCACCGAGCCCCGCCAGCGCGTGGTGGGTATACGGGAAGTCTTACACGTTCCGCCCGGGCGCGCGCCACAGAGGCGAGCTACCTCACAGGACCGCCTCAGGTGACGCCGCGCCGGCGGTCCACCGCCACGTACGAGCCGGGCTGGCTCTTGGCCACCGTCTTCATCTCCGAGGCGACCGCGATCGCCTCCAGCGGATCGGTGAACCGCTTGCCGGAATCGGACAGCGACACGCCGATGGAGAGCGTGACGAGCGCGGCGCGGCGGATGTTGCCGCGCCGGTCCTTCAGCTCGACGAAGCCGCGTTCCCGGTCGGTCGCGTCGTAGAGCGCGTCCGCGGCCTTCTCGAAGTCGACGACGGCCCGGCTGGTCAGCGGCCGGACCTGACCGGGGGTGCAGACGATGACGAAGTCGTCACCGCCGACGTGGCCGAGGAACGCCGGCGGCAGCCCGATCGACACCACCGCCCGGTGCAGGCTACGGGCCAGCGCCGAGATGAACTCGTCGCCGCGCACGAAGCCGTACCGGTCGTTGACGCTCTTGAACCGGTCGATGTCGATGTAGCCGACGGCGTAGTCGACGCCGTTGCGCACCCGGTCGCTGATCTCCCGCCGGATCCGGCTGTTGCCGGGCAGCCCGGTCAGCGGGGAGACCTCCCGGAACTCCTTGTTGCGCCGCAGCGTGGAGTTGACCCGGGCCACCAGTTCCAGCGTGTCGAACGGTTTGACCAGGTAGTCGTCCGCGCCGACGCTGAGCCCGTTGACCTTGTCCTGGGTCATCCCCTTGGCGGTGAGCATGATCACCGGCAGGGCCGAGGTCATCGGGTCGGCGCGCAGCCGCCGGGTCAGTTCCAGCCCGTCGATGCGCGGCATCATCAGGTCGACCACCGCCAGGTCGGGCCGCTGCCGCTCGATGATCTCCAGCGCCTCCTGGCCGTCGGCGGCGTGCAGCACCTCGAAGCCGTGCAGGCGCAGGTTGAACTCGACGAAGCGGGCGATGTCCTCGTCGTCGTCGACGACGAGGATCACGTCGGGTCGCTCGCCGGCCGGGTCCATCTCAGGCCCCGGTCATCGCGCGTTCCGCCAGGCCCCGCAGGCGGCGTACCGCCTCCGCGGGATCGTCGGCGCCGTAGACGGCGGTGCCCGCGACGAACGCGTCGGCGCCGGCCGCGGCGGCCTGCTCGATGGTGTCCGCGGCGATGCCGCCGTCGACCTCGATGCGCAGCTCCAGGTGTCCGCTGTCGACGTGCCGGCGGGCCGCGCGCACCTTGTCCAGCAGCTGCGGCAGGAAACGCTGGCCGCCGAAGCCGGCCTTGATCGTCATGATCAGCAGCGTGTCGAAGCTCGGCAGCAGCTCCAGGTACGGCTCGATCGGGGTGTCCCGGTCGATCGCCAGCCCCGCCTTCGCCCCGGCCGAGCGCAGGTCCTTCGCCAGCGCCACCGGGTCGTCGCACGCCTCGGCGTGGAACGTGACGTTGTACGCCCCCGCGTCGGCGTACCCGGGCGCCCAGCGGCGCGGGTCCTCGATCATCAGGTGCACGTCGAACGGAATCCCGGTGACGGCGCGCAGGCTCTGCACCACCGGCAGTCCGATGGTCAGGTTGGGCACGAAGTGGTTGTCCATGACGTCGACGTGCAGCCAGTCGGCGGCGGGCTCCACGGCACGGACCTCGTCGGCGAGGCGGGCGAAATCGGCGGCCAGGATGCTCGGCGCGACGATCGGCGGCGGTACGGTCACCGGGCCAGTGTACGAACGCGGTGATCCGGAGGTCGCGGCACGTCTCCCGGAGTGACAGGTGGTGATGCCTCATTCACCGGTGGTGCACCATCCGGCCGTCCGGAGAGAAAATCGGCACGAATAGTCGCCGGTGACTGGCCGATCGATTGAAAGATGACGAAACTCCTACAGGGACGGTCACGTATGCTGCACGCCCGGGCGCGGGGGACGCCGGTCGGGCCTGTGGCGACCGGCTGTCATCTCTCCCGGAAGGGGCGGACGATGCGACGGTGGCTCCACGTGCTCGCGCTGGCCGGCGCCGTGACTGCGGTGCTCGCCGGATGCGCTCAGACACACCGGGCCGACGGCGACCTGATCGACGACTGGGCGGCGCTGCCGGTGCCGCAGCTGTTCGTCCCGGCGACCGAGGCGTGCCTGCCCCGGCTGAGCACAGTGGTGGCCGCCGCGACGTACGAGACGGTGAACTGCGCGGGCAGCCACCTGGCCGAGACCGTGCACGTCGGCCGGTTCAGCGGGCCGGCGGCGCAGGGCGTACGCCCGGAACCGGGCTCACCGGCGCTGCGGACCGCGCGCGCCGAGTGCGACCAGCGGGCCCGGGAGATGATCGGCGGGGACTGGCACGCCGCCCGGCTGACCCTGAACATCGCGCTGCCCACCGTCACCGCCTGGACGTCCGGCGCCCGCTGGTTCCGCTGCGACCTGGCCGAGACCGACAGCATCGACAACACCCGCCCGGTCAACCGGGTCGGCAGCCTGCGCGGCGCGCTCGTCGGCGACAACCCGCTGGTGCACAGGTGCTTCGACCCGAAGCTGATCGGCCAGAACCTCAACTACATGGCCCCGGTGCTGTGCACCGAACCGCACCGGGCCGAGTTCGTCGGCGTGTACGAGGAAGGCGACATGAGCTGGGCCGAGTTCACCCGGGGCGCGCCCGCCACGCACCGGCGCTGCATGACGCTCATCGCCGCGTTCGCCGAGGTGCCGGACAACGCCGAACTGCCGTACCGGGCCGGGTCCATCTTCTACCCGCCGTCGCAGCGGGAGTGGGAGGAGGGCGACCGGGGCGTGCGCTGTTTCCTGTGGAGTGACGACCGCAAGCTGAACCGCTCGGTGCGCGGCGCCGGGCCCGAGGGACTCCCGGTCACCTGAGCCGCTGCCGTATGCTGCACCGCCGAGGCGTACCGGTCGACCGGGTGGCGCCGGATGCGCGGGGGAGGTCGGTCGGGATGCGGCGATGGCGGGTGGCGGTCACCGTGGGCGCGGCGCTGGCGCTGGCGCTCGGCGGCTGTGCCGCGCCGGCCGGAGTGGACCGCGACCTGGTCGACGACTGGCCCGCGTTCGCCGCGCCGGTCGGTTTCGTGCCGAAGTCCGGCGCCTGTCACCCCACCGTCGCCGACGTCGGCTACCTCAGCGGCTACCAGCCGGTCGACTGCGCCGCCCCGCATCGCACCGAGACGCTGCACGTGGGCACGATGACCGGCGCGGAGGCGGAGCGTTCCGCGCCGCCGCGTACCGGCTCGGCCGGGATGCGCGCCGCGCACGCCGACTGCGCCCGGCAGGTCACCCGGGCCGTCGGCGCGGACTGGCGCGGCGGGCGGCTGCGCCTGGCGGTGGTCTTCCCCTCGGCGCTCGCGTGGTCCGGCGGGGCCCGCTGGTACCGCTGCGACGTCGCCGAGATCACCGACCTGGACGAGGGCGCCGTGGCCCAGCGCACCGGCAGCCTGCGGGGCGCCTTGAAGCCCGGCTCCAAGCTCGCGTTCGGCTGTTTCAACCCGAAGCTGAGCAAGGACGAGGTGCAGGCGATGCGGCCGGTGGCCTGCACCTCCCGGCACCACGCCGAGTTCGTCGGCGTCTACCAGGCGCCGGACATCAGCTACGCCGAGTTCGAGCGCACGCCGCTGCGCACGCACAAGGCGTGCCGCGGCCTGATCGCCAAGTACGCGAAGCTGCCGAACGACGGCAACATGCAGTACCGGGCCGGCACCATCATCTACCACCCGTTCGAGGAGCAGTGGCGGGACGGCGACCGGGGCGTGCAGTGTTTCCTGTGGGTCTCCGAGCGTTCGCTGACCCGGTCGGTCAAGGGCGCGGGCGCCAAGGCGCTGCCGATCACCTGAGACCCGGGCGGGGCGGGCCGGCGCCCACCCCGCCCGGGACCGCTCAGCCGACCTGCAGCGTCACGTCGTCCACGACGAAGCTGGTCTGCAGCGAGGAGTCCTCGACGCCGGTCCACTTCAGCGTGACCGTCTGACCCGCGTACGCGGCCAGGTTGAAGGTGCGCTGGGTGTAGCCGGTGGCCTTGTTCAGGTTCGAGTACGTGGCCAGCGTGGTCGAGCCGGCCTGCACGGTCAGCTTGTCGTACGCGGTCGAGCTGGTCGTCTCGGCCGTGTCGATGTGCAGCCAGAACGAGAACGTGTAGCTGCTGCACCCGGCCGGCAGCGTGACCGACTGGGACAGCGTCTCGGTACGCGAGGAGCCGTACCCGTTCATCCACGCCTTGTACGACCCGGTGCGGGCCGCCTGCCGGGAGTCGTTGGTGATGACGCCGGAGCTGGCCGTCCACGGCGTGGTGCCGGACTCGAAGCTGCTGTTGCCGATGAGCTGGCCGCCGGTGCAGCCGCCGCTTCCGCCGGTCACGGTGAGCGTGTAGCTGGCGGTGCGGGTGGCCGAGCCGGTGCCGGTCACGGTGAGCGTGAACGTGCCGGTGGTGGCCGTCGACGAGGCGGTGACGGTCATGGTGGACGAGCCGCCCGAGGTGACCGACGACGGGCTGAAGCTCACCGAGACGCCGCTCGGGGCGCCGCTGGCGGACAGCGCCACGGTCTGCGCGCTGCCGGCGGTGGTGGCGGTGCTGACGGTGGCGGTGGTGGAGCCGCCCCGGGCGACGCTGCCGGAGGTGGGGCTCACCGAGACGGAGAAGTCGTTGGTCGGGGTGCCGCCGCCGACCGCGAGCTGCCAGATCGCGTACGCGACGCCGTCCGCGGCCCGGTTGAGGATGGTCGTGTTGATGTTGCTGGTGTTGTCGCAGGAGCGGTGGTAGCACCCGTCGTACGCCGCGCCCGCGGTGCCGCCCCACTTGCTGGCCTGCGCCGAGCTCTTGGTGTAGCTCGCGCCGGCCGCGTAGCCGGAGGTCTGGATGCCGGCGTTGGCGAACGAGTAGTCGTCGGAGCGGCCCTGCCCCTCGGTGTTCTCCTCCGGCGAGATGCCGAACGAGTCCCAGTACGCCTTCAGCGGCGCGGCGGTGGCCGAGGTGATCCGGTTGATGAAGTAGCCGCCGTTGGGCGAGCCCACCATGTCGAAGTTGTAGTAGCCCTTGATGTAGCCGCGCTGGGTGGAGCTGAGCTGGTTGACGTAGTGCTTGGAGCCCTGGAGGCCCTGCTCCTCGCCGTTCCACCAGGCGAACCGGACCCGCTTGGTCATGGTCGGGTTCTGCGCGGCCAGCACCAGCGCGTTCTCCAGCAGCACCGACGAGCCGGAGGCGTTGTCGTTGATGCCGGGGCCGGCGGCGACGCCGTCCAGGTGCGCGCCGAACATGACGACCTGGTCGGAGGGGCCCTGCGGCCACTCGGCGATCAGGTTGTTGCCCGGGTAGGTGCAGGTGGAGCAGTTCTGCTCGGTGACCGTGTAGCCGGCGGCCTGGAGCTTGCCCTTGACGTAGTTGACCGACGCCGTGTAGCCGGCCGAGCCGGAGCGCCGGTTGCCGCCGTTGCTGGTGGCGATGGAGTTGAACTGGGTGAGGTGGGCCTGGATGTTGCTCAGGGAGACGTCCGGCGCGGCGAGCGCGGCGGCGGCCGGGGCGGGGGCGGGGGCCGGAGCGGGCGCGGCGGAGGCGGTGCCGGCCAGGCTCGCCGTCGTCAGGGTGGCGACGAGGGCGAGCGCGAGGCTCGTGGTCGGCGTTCTGCGTCTCATGGAGACTCCTCGTGGGGGTTCGGCGGGCGGGGGTGCCGGGACCGGTGATCGGAACAGTTACATGTATCGATCGC
This sequence comes from Micromonospora sp. WMMD1274, assembly GCF_049179035.1. Classification (NCBI taxonomy): domain Bacteria; kingdom Bacillati; phylum Actinomycetota; class Actinomycetes; order Micromonosporales; family Micromonosporaceae; genus Micromonospora; species Micromonospora sp. WMMD1274. Next base: position 5,806,958 of record NZ_JBMHMG010000001.1, on the reverse strand, counting down.
ACAGTCAACGGGCTGTCACATCCCACCGGCCCCCTCCCCCCACCGGGATGCCGCACACGCTCCATCCCTCCCCATTTCGCCGCATGACGATCAAGGAGTTCGTGCCCGGGCACGGTGGCCCCGGGGACACGAACTCCTTGATCGACTGCGGAGAGAGGTGGGTCAGACCCGGCGGAGGACCGCCAGGAACATGGCGTCGGTGCCGTGGCGGTGCGGCCAGAGCTGCACCGTGGGGCCGTCACCCAGGCCCGGCATGCCGGCCGGCAGCAGCGGCCGCGCGTCGACGAAGTCGACGCCGAAACCGCACCGCCGGGCCGCCTCGGTCACCGTCACGTGCGTCTCCACCACGTGCGGCGAGCACGTCACGTACGCCACCAGGCCACCCGGCCGGGCCGCCCGCAGCGCCGCGGTGAGCAGTTCCCGCTGCAACCGGGTCAGCGGCGGCAGATCCGACGGCTGGCGGCGCCACCGCGACTCCGGGCGGCGGCGCAGTGCGCCCAGCCCGGTGCACGGCGCGTCCACGAGCACCCGGTCGAAGTGCTCCTCCGGCAGCTTCGGGTCACTGCCCACGGTGCGCCCGTCGGTGTTCAGCACCGTCACCGGCAACCCACGGGTGGCCTGTTCGACCAGCCGCGCCCGGTGCTCGGCCACCTCGACCGCGGTCAGCCGCGCGCCGCGGGTCGCGGCGAGCGCGCCGAGCAGGCCGGACTTGCCGCCCGGGCCGGCGCACAGGTCCAGCCACCGGCCGTCCGGCCCGTCCAGCGGCGCCGCTGCCAGCGCGTCCGCCACCAGCTGGGAACCCTCGTCCTGCACGTGCGCGCGGCCGTCGGCCACCGCCGGCAGGTCACCCGGCGCGCCGCCGGGCAGGTAGACCGCGTACGGCGAGAACGCGCCGGGCGCGCCGCCCACCTCGTCGGCGAGCGCCACCGGATCGGCCAGACCGGGCCGGGCGCACAGGTGCACCGGCGGGCGCTCGTTGTCCTCGATGAGCAGCCGGGTCGTCTCCCCCATGTCGCCGCCGAGCGCCTCGGCGAACGACCGCACGATCCACTGCGGGTGGCTGTACGCCAGCGCGAGGTGCCCGATCGGGTCCGTCTCCTCGGCCGGGGCGATCTTCGCCACCCAGGCGTCGGCGTCGCGGCTGGTGATCTCCCGCAGCACCGCGTTGGCGAACCCGGTGGCGCCCGGCCCCACCGACCGGACCAGGTCCACGGTCGAGGACACCGCGGCGTGCGCGGGCACCCGGGTGTGCAGGATCTGGTACGCCCCGAGCCGCAGCGCGTCGCGCACCGGCGGGTCGATGCGCTGCACGTCCCGCCCGGCCGCGTCGGTGACGATCGCGTCGAGCGTGCCGGTGTGCCGCAGCGTGCCGTAGGTCAGCTCGGTGGCGAACGCGGCGTCCCGGCCGGTCAGCCCGGCCTCGCGCAGCATCGCCGGGAGCACCAGGTTGGCGTACGCGTCGTCGCGGTGCACCGCCGCGATCGCCTCGTACGCGATCTGCCGGGGCAGGTCCACGGCCGGACGGACCGGACGGCGCCCACCGCGCCGGTCCCCACCGGACCGGTCACCGCCGAAGCGGTCACCGCCACGCCGATCCCCACCGGACCGGTCTCCGCCGAAGCGGTCTCCGCCACGCCGGTCCCCACCGGACCGGTCTCCGCCACGCCGATCCGCGCCGGGCCGGTCGGCGTGCTCACGCGCGTACCCCCGGGGACGCTCGCCCTCGGCGGGCCGGTCCGGGCGCGACGGCCCCGTCACGCGAACACCTCGCCGGCGGTGACCCGGGCGCCGCGCGCCCAGTCGCCGGCGGGCATGGCCTTCTTGCCGGCGGCGCGCACCTCGCCGAGGCGCACCGGCGTGGTGGCGGTGCCGACGAGCACGCCGGACTTCTCCACGTGCAGCTCCCCCGGCTTCAGCTCCGGGCCCTCGGCCAGCGGGGTGACCGGGCCGAGCTTGACCCGGTCGTCGCGGAACGTGGTCCACGGGCCGGGCGCGGGCGTGCAGGCGCGGATGCGCCGGTCCACCGCGAACGCGGGGTCGCCCCAGCGGACCCGGGCGTCCTCGACGGTGAGCTTCGGGGCGAGCGAGACCCCGTCGGCGGGCTGCGGCACGGCCCGGGCGGTGCCGGCGCCGATCGCGTCGAGGACCGCGACCAGCAGCCCGGCGCCGGAGTGCGCGAGCCGCTCCAGCAGGTCGCCGGAGGTGTCGGCGGGACGGATCTCGTCGGTGACGGTGCCGTAGACCGGGCCGGTGTCCAGCCCTTCCTCCAGCTCGAAGACGCTGGCCCCGGTCAGCTCGTCGCCGTGCAGCACGGCGTGCTGCACCGGCGCGGCGCCGCGCCAGGCGGGCAGCAGCGAGAAGTGCAGGTTGATCCAGCCGTGCCGGGGGATCTCCAGCGCCACCGGCGGCACCAGCGCGCCGTAGGCGACCACCGGTACGCAGTCCGGCGCCAGCTCGCGCAGCCGGTCGAGGAACTCCGGCTCACGCGGGCGGGCCGGGGTGAGCACCTCGACGCCGTGCGCGTCGGCCCACGCGCCGACCGGCGAGCGGACCAGTCCCCGCCCCCGGCCGGCCGGGGCGTCGGGGCGGGTGACCACGGCGAGCAGCTCGTGCCCGGAGGCGGCGATCGCGTCCAGGGCCGGTACGGCGACAGCCGGCGTGCCGGCGAAGACCAGGCGCATCCGGGTCACCGCCCCAGGCCGAACGGGTTGCCGGCGGCGTGCGGGCTGAGCTTGACTGTGGGCGGGGCGGCCTGGTCGTACCACTCGGCCTGGCGGATCGCCTTCATGGCCTCCTTGCGGCCGGCCGCGTCGAGCCGGTCGACGAAGAGGACGCCGTCGAGGTGGTCGGTCTCGTGCTGCACGCAGCGGGCCATCAGGCCGGTGCCGACGATCTGCAGCGGGTCGCCGTAGCCGTTGAAGCCCTTGGCGATCACGTTCTGCCGGCGCTTGGTGTCGAAGTAGAGCCCGGGGATGGACAGGCAGCCCTCCGGGCCGTCCTGTTCCTCCTCGTCGGGGAACTCCAGCACCGGGTTGACCAGGTGACCGAGGACGTCGTCGACGTCGAAGGTGAACACCCGCAGGCCCACCCCGAGCTGCGGCGCGGCCAGGCCGGCGCCGCTCTGCTCGCGCATCGTGTCGGTCAGGTCGGCGATCAGCTTGCGCAGCTCGGCGTCGAAGTCGACGACCGGGTCGGCCGGCGTGCGCAGCACCGGATCGCCGAACAGACGGATGGGCTGGACGGTCACTCGGCGTGGCTCCTTGTCTGGGTCGAACGATGCGCGTCCAGTCTACGGAGTCGGCCCGGCCGCCCCGGGTGGCGTACCGGGAACGGTGACCGGGGCCGCCTCCCGCCCCACGCGCACCGGCAGCGTGGCGTGACCACGCAGGGTGAGCCGCACCCGCCGCTCGGGCCGGCCCGCGAGGGCCAACTCCGGCAGCCGGCGCAGCAGCAGCGGGAACGCCACCTGCGCCTCCAGCCGGGCCAGCGCCGCGCCGAGGCAGTAGTGCGGCCCGGCGCCGAAGGACAGCGGCGCGATCTGCGCCCGCCACGGGTCGAAGCGGGCCGGATCCGGATAGCGGCGGGGATCGCGGTTGGCCGCGCCGAGCAGCACGATGACCCAGCTCTCCGGCGGCAGGTCGACGTCGCCGTACCGGGACGGCGCGGTGCTCATCCGCGAGGTGAGCTGCACCGGCGAGTCGTAGCGCAGCAACTCGTCGACGTAGGCGGGCGCCAGGTCGGGCCGCTCGCGCAGCGCCGCCGCGGCGTCCGGGTGGTCCAGCAGCGCCACCAGGCCGTTGCCGAGCAGGTTGGTGGTGGTCTCGAAACCGGCCACCAGCAGCACTATCAGGTTGGCCAGCAGTTCGTCGCCGGAGAGCCGGTCACCGCCGTCGTGGGCCTGGACCAGCGCGGTGGTGAGGTCGTCGGCCGGGGCCCGGCGGCGGGCCGCCACCAGCTCGGTGAAGTAGCTCCGCAGCTCGGCCGCGCCCCGGTCGGCCACCGCCAGCTCGTCGGCGGTGATCTCCGGTTCGAGCACGCCGGTCAGGTCGGTGGCCCAGCGCCGGAACAGCGGCCGGTCCGCTGCCGGCACGCCGAGCAGCGCGCAGATCACCCCGACCGGCAGGGGGTACGCGAACGCGGCCATGAAGTCGACCGGCCCGTCGGCGGCGAGCATCGCGTCGACCAGCTCGTCGGCCTGTGCCCGCACCACGTCGCGCATGGCGGCGATCCGGCGCGGGGTGAACGCGCCCGCGGCCAGCCGCCGCATCCGGCTGTGGTCGGGCGGGTTGGTGCGCAGCATCGACCGGGAGATCGACAGCACCGCCGGGCTCTCCCGCCAGCCGGGCATGAACTGGTCGCGCAGCGCGTCGTCCATCACACCGAACCGGGCGTCGCGCAGGATCGCGTCGGCCTCCGCGTAGCCGGTGACCACGTAGAAGACCGGCCCGGCCTGGACCACCGGGCCGTGCGCGCGCAGCCGCTCGTACGTCGGATAGGGGTCGAGACGACCCTCGGGGGACATCAGCAGCGCGAGCGCGTCGGTGGGATCCACGATTCCGCCTCCCCAGGCATCGGAGGCCTTCATCATGCTCCGGCCCGCCGGATCGGGTGAACCCGTGCCGGTGAGGTGGTGGTGTCCCCCGGCGGTCAGGCGCCGGCGCCCGGCTCCCCGGCGAGCACCGGGCCGCCGCCGAGCAGCGCGTGCTCCGGCAGCGGCAGCGTGATGCCGTGCGCGTCCTCCCAGTCGTGGATCAGGCCCGGGCGGGCCTGCGCGGTGAAGAAGTCGAGCGCGCTGATCCCGCCGACCACCGGCTCCTCCACCTCGGCGACCAGCCGGGCCGGGACCATCGGCAGCCCGGCGCGCACCGCCGCGCTGAGCCGCCGGTGCCCGTCCACGACGAAGAAGTACTCGCCGGTGTAGCCGATGCTCAGCGGCTCCGGCTCCTCGCCGCTTCCGGCCGCCTCGGCGGCGGCGTCGGCGTCCCAGAGGCCGCGCAGCGTCGACACGTCCTCGGTGGGGTACACCCGGGTCGGGTCGAGCAGCAGCAACGGCTGGCCGGCGCGCAGCACGTCCGCGCCCAGGCGGCCCTCGTAGACGTCGATGACGTGCTGGATGACCTGCTCCGGGTTGGCCCGGGTGGTGTCGCAGACCAGGTCGTAGTTGCGCAGGCGGGCCTTGTCGACGCCGTACCGGACGATGAACCGGCCGCGCTCGCTCTCGCTGCGCTCGCGCAGCTTGGCCCGCGCCTCCTCCAGCGAGGTGTAGCTCTCGGCCGGACCGGACGGGCGGGCCAGCACCCGCCGGGCCGCCTCGGTCGGCTCGGTGATCATGTGCACCTTGAGCGCGTCGGTGAAGAAGTGCCAGGCCAGGCGGGAGTCCATGACCAGGGACTCGCCGGAGGCGGCGATGTCGCGCTGGAGCTGGTCGACGTAGCCGTCGACGGCCTGGTCCAGCTCGGCGTGCAGGTTGAGCTGGAGGGCGGTCATCTGCCGCTCCTGGGCCATCTGGCGGTAGAGGTCACCGACGCTGACCCGGCGCAGCCCGAGCCGCTTGGCGATCTCGACCGAGACGGTGCTCTTGCCACTGCCGAGGTCACCGTTGAAGACGATCGACTGACGAACGGTCACGACTGGTCCACCCCTGCTCACCGGCTGACTGACGACATCGAGTGTCGGCCCGACGTGCTCTGGCACCCGCCGCGCCGCGTCCCGCGCGGGGAAACCGCGCGGCTGGGCATGACGGGCGATGCTATCACCGCCCGCTACTCGATTGCCGGACCAGGTGTGCGGCAAACCCCAGCTCACGACCGTGCGCGAGGGCGCGCGTGCGCACCGTCACGCGGTCGCGTCCGATCAGAACAGGGTGAGCGGATCGACCTGGAGGCGTACCGGGTCGGCCGCCTTGCGGGCGCTGCGCTGCCCGGCGGCGGCGTGCAGCGCCTCGGCCATCGCGGCGGCCCGGGACCGGGGCACGCGTACCAGCATCCGTTCCCGGCCCTCCTCGGCCGGCACCGGGCCGAGCACCTCGGCGTCGCCCGGCAGCCGGGCGCCGGCGAGCAGGTCGGCCACCGCCTCGGCCGCGCCGGTGACGCTCGCCATCCGGACCGCCGGGGGGAAGCCCAGCTCGCGCCGCTCGGCCAGTTCCCGGGCCGCGAACCAGGCGGAGTCCCAGCGCAGCAGCGCCTGCACCGGGGCCAGCGCGCCGTCCGCGACCACCACCACCCGGCCACCTGCCGGGCCGGGCCGGGCCAGCGCGGCGGCGGCCATCCAGCGCCGCAGCGCCTCCTCGCCGGCCCGCAGGTCGGCCCGGGTCAGCAGCGCCCACGAGTCGAGCAGCAGCACCGCGCCGTACCCGCCCTCCGCGACCGGCTCGGCGCCCGGGGTGGCGATCACCAGCCCGGCCCCGCCCGGCACGCCCGCCAGCACCTCCTCCCGCCCCGACGTCCGCACCGGCACACCGGGGAACGCCCGGCCCAGCTCCTCGGCGGTCCGCCGGGCGCCGGTCACCGAGGCGCGCAGCCGCCGCCCGCCGCACTCCGGGCAGGCGTACGCGGCGGCCACCCGGCCGCACCAGCGGCAGGCGGGCGTGCCCTGCGCCGACGGCAGCGCGAGCGGTCCGGCGCAGTGCGGGCAGCGGGCCGGGGCGCGGCAGTCGGCGCAGGCCACCGACGGCACGTACCCCCGGCGCGGCACCTGCACCAGCACCGGCAGGTCCGCGCGCAGCGCGTCCCGGGCGGTGGTCCAGGCCAGGCTCGGCAGCCGCGCCGAGGCGGCGCCGGGATCGCGGGCCAGTTGCGGGTCGTCGCCGGTGGGCGCCATGGCCGGGGTACGCGCGCGCACCACCGCCCGGTCGGCCACCACCTCGCGCGCCCAGCCGGTCTCCACCAGCAGTTGCGCCTCGGCGGTACGCGCGTAGCCGCCGACCAGGGCGGCCACGTCGCCGAGCTGCGCCCGGGTGAGCAGCACGTCCCGGGCGTGCGGGTAGGGCGCGCGCGGTTCGGCGTGCAGGTCGTCGCCGTCGTCCCAGATCGCCACCAGGCCGAGCCGCCGCACCGGGGCGAACATCGCGGCCCGGGTGCCGACGACCACGTCCACCTCGCCCGTCCGGGCGGTGAGGAAGGCCCGGTAGCGGCGGGCCGGGCCGTCGGCGGCGGTGAGCCGGACGTGCCGTCCCGCGCCGAGCACGGCGGTCAGGGCGGCGTCGAGGCGGTCCAGGTCACGGGCGTCGGCCACCACGACCACGGCGCCCCGGCCGCCGGCCACCGTGGCGGCGACCGCGTCGGCGTACCGGTCGGCCCAGTCCTCCCCCGGCAGCGCCGACCAGACCGCGCGGGCCGGCTTGCCGTCGGTGAGCGCGCGCAGCAGCGCCGGCCCGGCCGGGTAGTCCCGCCAGCCGCGCGGGTCCACCTCCGCCCGACCGCCCACCCGGGCGTCGGCGTCGGCGTCGGCGTCGGCGTCGGCGGACGGTGGCGCGTCCGCCGCCGTGACGGCCTTCTCGGCGCGGGCGTGCCGGGGCGGCACGGCCAGCCGGAGCACGTCGGCGAGGCTGCCGGCGTACCGGTCGGCGACCGCGCGGGCCAGCCGGGCCACCTCCGGGGAGAGCACCGGCACCGGCGACACGACCTTCTCCAGGTACGCCAGCTTCGGGTGCTCGGACGACTCGGCGCGCTCCAGCAGCCAGCCGTCGACGAGCTGCCCGGCGAACCGCACCTTCACGCGTACCCCCGGCCGGGCGTCGGCGTCGAGCGCCTCCGGCACCAGGTAGTCGAAGGGGCGGTCGAGGTGGGGCAGCGGCACGTCCACGCAGACGCGCGCGACCGGCGACCCCTGTGCGGGTCGCCGGTCGCGGCGCGTGGTGGCGGTCAGGCTCCCGCGGCCGACTTGAGGTCGGCGGCCCGGTCGGTGCCCTCCCAGGTCAGCTCCGGCAGCTCCCGGCCGAAGTGGCCGTACGCGGCGGTCTGCTGGTAGATCGGGCGCAGCAGGTGCAGGTCCCGGATGATGGCGGCCGGACGCAGGTCGAACACCTCGGCCACGGCCTTCTCGATCGAGGCGACCGGCACGGTCTCGGTGCCGAACGTCTCGATGAACAGGCTCACCGGGTGCGCCTTGCCGATCGCGTACGCGACCTGCGCCTCGCACCGCTCGGCCAGCCCGGCGGCGACCACGTTCTTGGCCACCCAGCGCATCGCGTACGCGGCCGACCGGTCGACCTTCGACGGGTCCTTGCCGGAGAACGCGCCGCCGCCGTGCCGGGCGTACCCGCCGTACGTGTCCACGATGATCTTCCGGCCGGTCAGGCCGGCGTCACCCATCGGGCCGCCGATCTCGAACCGCCCGGTCGGGTTCACCAGCAGCCGGTAGCCCTCGGTCTCCAGACCGAGGCCCTCCAGCTCCGGGGCGATGACGTGGTCCCGGATGTCCGGGGTGAGCAGCGACTCCAGCGAGATGTCCGCCGCGTGCTGGCTGGACACCACGACGGTGTCGAGCCGGACCGGGCGCAGCCCGTCGTACTCGATGGTGACCTGGGTCTTGCCGTCCGGCCGCAGGTACGGGATCGTGCCGTCCTTGCGGACCGCGGCGAGCCGGCGGGCCAGCCGGTGCGCCAGCGCGATCGGCAGCGGCATCAGCTCGGGCGTCTCGGAGCAGGCGAAGCCGAACATCATGCCCTGGTCACCGGCGCCCTGCGCGTCCAGCGCGCTCTCCGACCCACCGGTACGCAGCTCGAAGGCGTTGTCGACGCCCTGGGCGATGTCCGGCGACTGGGCGCCGATGGACACGCTGACGCCGCAGGACGCGCCGTCGAAGCCCTTCTTCGACGAGTCGTAGCCGATCCCGAGGATGGTCTCGCGGACGATCGTCGGGATGTCGGCGTACGCCTTGGTGGTCACCTCGCCGGCCACGTGCACCTGACCGGTGGTGATCAACGTCTCCACCGCGACCCGGCTGTGCGGGTCCTGGGCGAGCAGCGCGTCGAGAATGCCGTCACTGATCTGGTCGGCGATCTTGTCCGGGTGGCCCTCCGTGACCGATTCGGACGTGAAGAGACGTGTCACGGCACTCCTAAGCATGTGAAGACTTTTAAAGGTCGCTCGGCGGCAGTTTAGTCATCATCGTTCCGCCGCGACCCGACGAACGCGGGTCGACCAACCGTCAGGAACGCGACGGCAACCGCTGACAGACGAGGTCCCAGACGGCGTCGGCCAGGGCCTCCTTTGGTTGCTCCGGCAACCGGTGCACGGCGCCGTCGGCACCGATCACGGTGGCCGCGTTGGTGTCGGCGCCGAAGACCTTGTCCACGCCGACCTCGTTGACCACGATCATGTCGGCCCCCTTGCGGGCCAGCTTGGCCCGGCCGTTGGCCTCCGCGTCGTCGGTCTCCGCCGCGAAGATCACCAGCACCTGCCCGGGCCGGCGACGCCGCCCCAGCTCCACGGCGATGTCCGGGTTGGTGACCAGCTCGATGGTGGGCGCAACCCCGTCGTCGGACTTCTTGATCTTCCCGGTGGCGTAGCTGGCCGGCCGGAAGTCGGCGGGCGCGGCGGCCATCACCACGGCGTCCGCGTCGGCGGCCGCCGCGAGCGTCGCGTCGCGCAGCTCCTCGGTGGTGCCCACCCGGACCAGGTCCGCCCCGGCCGGGTCGGGCAGCGCCACGTTGGCCGCGACGAGCGTGACCCGGGCGCCCCGGGCCACGGCGGCGCGGGCGAACGCGTACCCCTGCTTGCCGGACGACCGGTTGCCCAGGAACCGGACCGGGTCCAGCGGCTCGCGGGTGCCCCCGGCGGTGACCACCACGTGCCGGCCGGCCAGGTCGGCCTCGGCCTCGACGCCGCGGGCCAGCGCCCGGCGGGCCACCACGAAGATCTCCGCCGGGTCGGGCAGCCGGCCCTTGCCGGTGTCCCGCCCGGTGAGCCGGCCCACGGCCGGCTCGATCACGCGGACGCCCCGCGAACGCAGCGTGGCCACGTTCGCGACTGTGGCCGGGTGCTCCCACATCTCGGTGTGCATGGCCGGGGCCAGCAGCACCGGGCAGCGCGCGGTCAGCAGCGTGTTGGTGAGCAGGTCGTCGGCGAGGCCGTGGGCGGCCTTGGCGAGCAGGTCGGCGGTGGCCGGTGCGACCACGACCAGGTCGGCGTGCTGCCCGAGCCGCACGTGCGGCACCTCGTGCACGTCGGACCAGACGTCGTCGGCGACCGGCCGGCCGGACAGGGCCGCCCAGGTCGGCGCCCCGACGAAGCGGAGCGCCGAGGCGGTCGGCACCACCCGGACCCGGTGACCCGACTCGGTGAAGAGCCGGAGCAGCTCACACGCCTTGTAGGCGGCGATGCCGCCGCCGACCCCGAGGACGATCTCGGCGGGCATCGGCGCGGGCGCGGTTACGGCTGGTCGGTCGGCTCGGCGGTGAGCAGGCCCGCGTTGATCTCGCGCATGGCGATGGAGAGCGGCTTCTCCTGCGGGGTGGTCTCCACCAGCGGGCCGACGTACTCCAGGAGGCCCTCACCGAGCTGGCTGTAGTAGGCGTTGACCTGACGGGCGCGCTTGGCGGCGAAGATGACCAGCGCGTACTTCGAGGTGGTCTTCTCGAGCAGCTCGTCGATCGGCGGGTTGGTGATGCCCTCGGGGTTGGTGGCGATGGATCCCACGAATTAAACCTCTGCGTCTCGTGCGCCGCCCGCGGGCGGTCGGGCCGGAGCCAGGAAGGACGAACCGAGCAATCCTACCAGCTCGGCCGCGGCGCGCTCGGTGTGGTCGTGTGCCACGGCGTGGGCGAAGACGGCCGCCACGTCCGGGTCGGCCCGGTACGCCGGCGGCGCGAGCAGCACCAGCCGGGCGCCGGGCGCCGCCGCCCGTACCGCCAGCGCGCCGACCAGGTCCAGCGGCAGCAGCACCGGCCGTCCCTCGGCGAGCCGCGCCCGCACCTCGGCCCGGGGCACCCCCCGGCGGTACGGCCCGATCCGGCACCACTCCAGCAGCTCCCCGGCGGCGATCAGCCGGTCGAAGCCCGGCGCGTCGAGGAAGACGCGGTCCACGCCGTCGCGCTCGTCCGGACGGGGTGGGCGGGTGGTGGCGACCACCGGCACCCAGACAGACGCAAGGCGCGCCCGGACCGCCTCGACGACACTGCTCCGGCCGGCCCCGGAGGGACCGGACAGGACAGTGAGCCGAGCCGCCGAGCGCGCCTCGTCATCCGTGCTCACCGCTTGTTTCTACACGGCGGGCCGTTCAGTTGGCGGCGAACTCTCCGAGCAGAGCCTTGCGCTGCTGCTCGCCGAGGCCGCGCAGGCGACGGCTGTCCGCGATCTTGAGCTTCTCCATGATCTGGGTGGCCCGGATCTTGCCGATGCCCGGCATCGCCTGGAGCACGGCCGAAACCTTCAGCTTGCCCACGACGTCGTCGGACTCGGCCCGCTCGAGGACGGTGGCGAGGGTGGTCTTGCCCTGCTTGAGCTGCTCCTTCAGCTCAGCGCGGGCCTTGCGGATCTCCGCGGCCTTCTCCAGCGCGGCAGCGCGCTGCTCGGGGGTCAGTGACGGGAGCGGCACCAGTTCTCCTCAGGTCCCTAGTACGGCGGGCTGAGCGCCCCACCGCATCTGTGAAACGTGGTGTCGCTGGCAACCAAAGGGGTCCGTGGTTCCCAGCGCGGGGAAAACTAGCGGTCAACGGAGATTTCGGCAACGTGGGCGCGCGATGATCAACCCAAAGTGACCGAGCCGTCAGTCAGTCCGCCGTGCCCAGGGCGGCCCGGCAGTCGGCCAGCACCCGCTCGGTGGCGGCCCGCAGGTCGGCCGGGTCGGGGCCCGCGCCGAGCACCTCCCGGGAGTACGAGGGAAGCACCGACGGCAGCGCGGCGCCGAACACGGTACGCAACCCGGCGGGCGTTCCGCCCTGCGCGCCCAGCCCCGGCGCGAGCAGCGGACCGTTGACCGAGTCCAGATCGTGACCCGTCTCACCGACCGTCGCGCCGACCACCAGACCGAAGCTGCCGAGCGGCTCCGCACCCCGGTTGAGCTGGGAAATCTCGTCGATCACGGTCTGCGCGACGGTGCGCCCGTCGGCACCCACGGCGCGCTGCACGGAGGCACCCTCCGGGTTGGAGGTGAGCGCCAGGACGAAGACCCCGCCACCGTGCTCGGCGGCGGTGGAGAACATCGGGGCGAGCGAACCTACTCCCAGGTAGGGGCTCGCGGTGACCGCATCGACATACAGGGGGCTGGATGGATCGAGGTACGCCGAGGCGTACGCGGCGACCGTCGAGCCGATGTCACCACGCTTGACGTCAAGCAGAGTGAGCGCTCCCAAATCTCGCAACTGTCGGATAGTTGACTCAAGCACACCCACGCCCCGGGCGCCGAAGCGCTCGAAGAACGCCGACTGCGGCTTGACCACGGCGACCCGGTCGCCGATCGCCTCCACCACAGTGGCGCAGAACCGCTCCAGGCCCGCCACGTCGTCGGACAGGCCCCAGGCGGTCAGCAACCCGGGGTGCGGGTCGATCCCCACGCAGAGCGGCCCTCGTTCCGCCACGGCCCGGTGCAGACGGGCGCCGAACGTCTCCATCGCGTCTCTCCCTCTCCCGGCGGCTCCGGGCCGCCTGGCGTGTCCGGCGACGGGCCTCCCGTCGCGCCCTGTGGAACTCGGCCGGGCTCAGCCGGCCTTGACCGCCGCGGCCACTCCGGCCGCGATCCGCGCCACGTCCGCGGCGTCGCAGACGTACGGCGGCATCGTGTAGACGAGATCCCGGAACGGGCGCAGCCACACCCCCTCGGCCACCGCGGCGGCGGTCGCCCGGGGCAGGTCCACCTCGTGGTCGAGCTGCACCACCCCGATCGCGCCGAGCACGCGTACGTCGGCCACACCGGGCGCGTCCCGCAACGGCGCCAGGCCGGCCCGCAGGCCCTCGGCGATGCCCGCCACCCGTCCCGCCCAGTCCCCGGCCCGCAGCAGGTCCAGGGAGGCGTTGGCGACGGCGCAGGCGAGCGGGTTGCCCATGAACGTCGGCCCGTGCGCCAGCACCCCGCCGGCGGAGATCGCGCGCGCCACCTCGGGTGTGCACAGCGCCGCGGCGAGCGTCAGGTACCCGCCGGTGAGCGCCTTGCCGACGCAGAGCACGTCCGGGGTGACGGCGGCGTGCTCGGCGGCGAACATGCGCCCGGTCCGGCCGAAGCCGGTGGCGATCTCGTCGAACACCAGCAGGATGCCGTGCCTGCGGGTCACCTCGCGCAGCACGCGCAGGTAGTGCGGGTGGTGGAACCGCATCCCGCCGGCGCCCTGGACCACCGGCTCCACGATCACCGCGGCCAGCTCGTCGGCTTGCCGCTCGACCGCCTCCACCAGCGCCGCCTCGTACGCCGGGTCCGGCGCCGCGTCGAAGCCGGGCGGCGGCACCGGCGCGAACACCTGCCGGGGCAGCACGTCGCCCCAGAGGTGGTGCATGCCGCCCTCCGGGTCGCACACGCTCATCGGGTGGAACGTGTCGCCGTGGTAGCCGCCCCGCCAGGTGCCCAGCCGGCGGCGCTGAGGGCGTCCCAGCGCCCGCTGGTACTGCAGGCACATCTTCACCGCCACCTCGACGCTCACCGAGCCGGAGTCGGCCAGGAAGACGTGTTCCAGCCCGTCCGGGGTCAGCTCGACGAGCGTGCGCGCCAGGCGTACGGCGGGCTCGTGGGTGAGCCCGCCGAACATCACGTGACTCATCCGCCCGAGCTGGTCGGTCACCGCGGCGTCGAGCACCGGGTGCCGGTAGCCGTGGATCGCCGCCCACCACGACGACATGCCGTCGACCAGCTCCCGCCCGTCGGCGAGCCGCAGCCGCACCCCCTCCGCGCTGTCGACGACGTACGGCGCACTGGCGGAAGGCATGGCGGTGTACGGATGCCACACGTGCCGCCGGTCGGCCTCCAGGATCTCCTCAGGCGTCACGTCTCCTCCTCCGTCACCCCTCCCCCTCTCACCCCCGCGATCTTGCAGTTGCCGCCCCGGCCGCGCCCGGAATGAGGCGGTGTGCCGGGGCCGGAAGTGCAAGATCGCGGGGGTGGAGGGGTGGGTCAGGGTCGGGTGGTCCGGGTTATGGCTCTCGTCAGGGCGGGGCCTCGGTAGATGAAGCCGGTGTAGAGCTGGAGCAGGGCGGCGCCGGCGTCGAACATGCGGGTGGCGTCGTCCGGGTGCAGGATGCCGCCCACGCCGATCACCGGTAGCCGGCCGCCGGTCTCCCGGTGCACGAAGGCGACCATCTCCCGGGCCCGGGCGGTCAGCGGCCGGCCGGACAGCCCGCCGGCCTCGGCGGCGCGCCCCCGGTCGGCCGGGGCGAGCCCGTCACGGGCGAGCGTGGTGTTGGTGGCGATGACCCCGGCCGCGCCCCGGTCGAGGCACACCTCCAGCAGCTCGGCCACGGCCGGCTCGGTCAGGTCCGGGGCGATCTTCACCAGCACCGGCTTCTCCCCCACCAGCGCGGCGAGCAACGCGTCCAGATGGGACCGGTCCTGAAGCGACCGCAGTCCGGGAGTGTTCGGTGAGGACACGTTCACCGCGAAGTAGTCGCCGTGCTCCTTGAGCGCCCGGTAGGAGGCGAGGTAGTCCTCGACCGCCTCGTCCAGCGGGGTCACCTTGGACTTGCCGAGCGAGATGCCCAGCGGCACGCCGAGCGGGCGCGGCAACGCGGCCAGCCGGTCCGCGAGCGCCGCCGCGCCCGCGTTGTTGAAGCCCATCCGGTTGATCACCGCTTCGCTGTCGCGCAGCCGGAACAGCCGGGGCCGGGGGTTGCCCGGCTGGGCGTGCGCGGTCACGGTGCCGACCTCGACGAAGCCGAAGCCGAGCGCCGGCCAGGCCGGCAACGCGAGTCCGTTCTTGTCCATGCCGGCCGCCAGCCCGACCGGGTTGGGGAAGCGCACCCCGAACACGGTGCGCGGCGCCGACCGGAAGTACGCCGCGCGCAGCGCGGCGAGCACGGCCGGCTGCCGCGACACCGCGGCCAGCCGCTCCAGCGTCCACTCGTGCGCCCCCTCCGCGTCCCCACCCGCGAGCGAGAACAGCCGGGGCCGCACCACCTTCTCGAAGATCACGCCCCGGCCCCCCGCCCGGTCCGCCCGATCTCCCCGTTGACCATGAGGTTGGCGGCGATGTGGATCTCCATATCCGCCGCCAACCTCATGATCGACGCAGTGGGGCGGGGGGTCACTCGCCCGCCCGGAGGGCGGCGTGGAGGTCCTGCAGCGGGCGGACCTTCAGGTCGCCGTTGATCCGGGCCTCGATGCCCATGACGGCGGCGGCCGCGCCGGGCACCGTGGTGACACACGGGATGTCGGCGCTCACCGCCGCACTGCGGATCTCGTACCCGTCGGAACGGGCGCTCGCCCCGGAGCCCTGCGGCGTGTTCACCACCAGCGCCACGTCCCCGCCGAGGATCAGCGAGACCGCGTCCGCGCCCTCACCCGACTCGTAGTGCTTGCGGATCTGCTCGCAGGCGATGCCGTGCCGGCGCAGCACCTCGGCCGTGCCGGTGGTGGCCACGATCTCGAAGCCCAGGTCGGCCAGGCGCTTGATCGGGAAGATCATGCCGCGCTTGTCCCGGTTGGCGACCGAGACGAAGATCTTCCCGGCGGTCGGCAGCGACCCGTACGCGGCGGCCTGCGACTTGGCGAACGCCTGACCGAAGCCAGTGTCGATGCCCATCACCTCGCCGGTGGACTTCATCTCCGGGCCGAGCAGCACGTCGATGCCCTTGCCGGACGGCGTGCGGAACCGCTTGAACGGCAGCACCGCCTCCTTGACCGCGATCGGCGCGTCGGCCGGCATGGTACCGCCGTCGCCGGTGGGCGGCAGCATCCCCTCGGCGCGCAGCTGCGCGATGGTGGCGCCGAGCGCGATCCGGGCCGCCGCCTTGGCCAGCGGCACCGCCGTGGCCTTCGAGACGAACGGTACGGTCCGGGAGGCGCGCGGGTTGGCCTCCAGCACGTAGAGCATGTCGCCCTGCAACGCGTACTGGACGTTGAGCAGGCCGCGCACCCCGACGCCGCGGGCGATCTGCTCGGTGTAGTGCCGCACCTGGGCCAGGTGCGAGCCGGCCAGCGTGATCGGCGGCAGCGCGCAGGACGAGTCGCCGGAGTGGATGCCGGCCTCCTCGATGTGCTCCATCACGCCGCCCAGGTAGACGTCGCCGTCGGCGTCCACGAGCGCGTCCACGTCGATCTCGATGGCGTCGTCCAGGAACCGGTCCACCAGCACCGGGCGGTCCGGCGAGATGGCGGTGGCCCGGCCGATGTAGTCGCGCAGCGTGGCGTCGTCGTACACGATCTCCATGCCGCGCCCGCCGAGCACGTACGAGGGGCGGACCAGCACCGGGTACCCGATCTCGTCGGCGATCGTCTTCGCCTCGTCGTACGAGGTGGCCATGCCGTGCGCGGGCGCGCGCAGCCCGGCCCGGGCCAGCACCGCGCCGAACGCGCCGCGCTCCTCGGCCAGGTGGATCGACTCCGGGGAGGTGCCGACGATCGGCACGCCGGCGTTCTTGAGCCGCTGGGCCAGGCCGAGCGGGGTCTGCCCGCCGAGCTGCACGACCACCCCGATGACGCCGGGACCGCCCGCCTCCTTGCCCGAGGTGTCCTCGGCGTGCCAGACCTCCAGCACGTCCTCGAACGTCAGCGGCTCGAAGTAGAGCCGGTCCGCGGTGTCGTAGTCGGTGGAGACGGTCTCCGGGTTGCAGTTGACCATGACGGTCTCGTAGTCCACGTCCCGGAGAGCTTGTACAGCGTGCACGCACGAGTAGTCGAACTCGATGCCCTGCCCGATCCGGTTCGGCCCGGAGCCCAGGATGAGCACCTTCGGCCGGGCCGAGGGCGCCACCTCGGTCTCCGAGTCGTACGTCGAGTAGTGGTACGGCGTGGTCGCCTCGAACTCGGCCGCGCAGGTGTCCACCGTCTTGTAGACCGGCCGTACGCCGAGCCGGTGCCGCAGCGTGCGGACGCCGTCCTCGGCGGCCAGCTCGGGACGCAGCGCGGCGAGCTGCCGGTCGGACAGGCCGGCCCGCTTGGCCCGGCGCAGCAGACCGGCGTCGAGCACCGGCGCGTCCACGATCTCGGCGCGCAGCTCGACCAGCGAGGCGATCTGGTCCAGGAACCACGGGTCCATGCCGCCGGACGCCTCGGACACCTCGGCGATCGACGCGCCGAGGCGCAGCGCCCGCTCGACGGTGTAGAGCCGGCCGTCGTGCGGCGTGCGCAGCGCCGCCAGCGTGTTCTCCCTGGTCGCGCCGTCGGGGTCCGGCACGGTCCAGAAGCCGGACGCCTTGGTCTCCATCGAGCGCATCGCCTTGTTCAGCGCCTCGGTGAAGTTGCGGCCCAGGCTCATCGCCTCGCCCACCGACTTCATCGTGGTGGTCAGCTCCGGGTCCGCGCCGGGGAACTTCTCGAACGCGAACCGGGGGATCTTCACCACCACGTAGTCGAGCGTCGGCTCGAACGCCGCAGGCGTCTTCAGCGTGATGTCGTTGGGGATCTCGTCGAGCGTGTAGCCGATGGCGAGCTTCGCGGCGATCTTCGCGATCGGGAAGCCGGTGGCCTTCGACGCCAGCGCCGAGGAACGCGACACGCGCGGGTTCATCTCGATCACGACGATCCGGCCGTCGGCCGGGTTCACCGCGAACTGGATGTTGCAGCCGCCGGTGTCCACACCGACCTCGCGCAGCACCGCGATGCCGAGGTCACGCAGCCGCTGGTACTCCCGGTCGGTGAGCGTCATCGACGGGGCGACGGTGACGCTGTCGCCGGTGTGCACGCCCATCGGGTCGACGTTCTCGATCGAGCAGACCACCACCACGTTGTCGTGGCGGTCGCGCATCAGTTCGAGCTCGTACTCCTTCCAGCCGAGCACGCTCTCCTCGATGAGCACCTCGTGCACCGGGCTGGCCGCCAGGCCCGCGCCGGCGATGCGCTCCAGGTCCTCGTCGGTGTGCGCCATGCCGGAACCGAGGCCGCCCATGGTGAACGACGGCCGGATGACCACCGGCAGGCCCAGCTCGGTGACCGTCTCGCGGACCTCGTCCATCGAGTGGCAGACCCGCGACCGCGGCACCAGCGCGGACGGATCCGCCAGGCCCAGCCGTACGCCGGCCTTCGCGACGATCTCCTTGAACAGCTGCCGGTCCTCGCCCCGGTTGATCGCCTCGATGTTCGCGCCGATCAGCTCGACGCCGTACTTCTCCAGCACGCCCGCCTCGTGCAGGGCGACGGCCGTGTTCAGCGCGGTCTGCCCGCCGAGCGTCGGCAGCAGCGCGTCGGGGCGCTCCTTGGCGATGACCAGCTCGACGAATTCCGGGGTGATCGGCTCGACGTACGTGGCGTCGGCGAACTCCGGATCCGTCATGATCGTCGCCGGGTTGGAGTTGACCAGGCTGACCCGGATCCCCTCGCTGCGCAGCACCCGGCAGGCCTGGGTGCCGGAGTAGTCGAACTCGCAGGCCTGTCCGATCACGATCGGCCCGGAGCCGATCACCAGGACGTGCTTGAGGTCGGTCCGCTTAGGCATTCGTGCGCCCCTCGATCAGCTCTGCGAAACGGTCGAAGAGGTAGTCCGCGTCGTGCGGGCCGGCCGCCGCCTCCGGGTGGTACTGGACGGTGAAGGCGGGCACGTCCACGGCCCGCAGCCCCTCGACCACGTTGTCGTTGAGGCAGACGTGTGACACCTGGACGCCGCCGAACTCGGTCTGGATCACCTGGTCCGGCACCACGGCGCCGTCCCCGGCACCCGGCACCTGCACCGCGAAGCCGTGGTTGTGACTGGTCACCTCGACCTTGCCGGTGGCCCGGTCGAGCACCGGCTGGTTGATGCCGCGGTGGCCGTACCCGAGCTTGTAGGTGCCGAAGCCGAGCGCCCGGCCGAGGATCTGGCTGCCGAAGCAGATGCCGAACAGCGGGATCCGCCGGGTCAGCACCTCCCGGGCCAGCGCCACCGGGCCGTCGGCGGTCGCCGGGTCGCCCGGGCCGGGCGAGAAGAAGACCGCGTCCGCGCCGGTGGCGAGCAGGTCCTCGATCGTCGACCCGGCGGGCAGCACGTGGGTGGTGACGCCGCGGGCGGCGAGCCGTC
This sequence comes from Micromonospora sp. WMMD1274, assembly GCF_049179035.1. Taxonomy (NCBI): domain Bacteria; kingdom Bacillati; phylum Actinomycetota; class Actinomycetes; order Micromonosporales; family Micromonosporaceae; genus Micromonospora; species Micromonospora sp. WMMD1274. Next base: position 5,787,886 of record NZ_JBMHMG010000001.1, on the reverse strand, counting down.
GCGGCACGTTGCGCTTGATGCCCAGGTCCACCGCCGCCACCGTGAACCGGTGCTCGCCCTGCGCCTCGACGACGTACGGCTTGGCGGTGGTCACCTCCGCGGACAGGTTCGCGCCGACCATCTGCGGCGAGCGGCGCACCCGCTCCAGCAGGGCGGCCGGGTCGTCCTCGACGCTGGAGATGCCGACGCGCATCGCGCCGCGCTCGCGCAGGTGCCGGGTCAGCGCCCGGGTGTCCACGCCGCTGATGCCGACGACGCCCTCGGCGGCGAGCCGGTCCTCCAGCCCGCCGTCGGCGCGCCAGTTGGAGCTGATCCGGGCCGGGTCGCGCACCACGTACCCGGCCACCCAGATCCGGTCGGACTCGTCGTCGGAGCCGTTGACGCCGGTGTTGCCGATGTGCGGCGCGGTCTGCACCACGACCTGCCGGTGGTACGAGGGGTCGGTGAGCGTCTCCTGGTAGCCGGTCATGCCGGTGTTGAAGACCGCCTCGCCGAAGGTCTCCCCGACGCTGCCGTACGCCTCGCCGTGGAACGTGCGCCCGTCCTCAAGGACGAGAATCGCGGGCCGTCGCTTCACTGTGCCCGCCTTTCGTTCGCTACTGCGGGACTCCGCTCCGCTGCGTTCCTCGCGCTCACTTGACTGCCTTTCCGTCCAGGACCGTCGGCTCGCCGCGCAGGAAGGTCGCCACGATGCGACCCGGCAGCGTCATGCGGGCGTACGGGGTGTTGCGACTACGGCTGGCCAGCTCCGCCGGTTCGATGACGCGGCGGGCGGCCGGGTCGACCAGGGTCAGGTTGGCCGGTACGCCGGGCGCCGGGTCGAGGCCGTGCCCGGCCAGCCCGGCGATCCGGGCCGGCGTGCGGGACATCCGCTCGGCGATCAGGTCCCAGCGGGGGCCGAACACGTCGAGCGCGATCGACAGCGCCGTCTCCAGGCCGAGCATGCCCGGCCGGGCGTACGCCCACTCGCACTCCTTGTCCTCCACGGCGTGCGGCGCGTGGTCGGTGGCGATGATGTCGATCACGCCCTCGGCCAGCGCCTCCCGCAGCGCGGCGATGTCGGCGGCGGTACGCAGCGGCGGGTTGACCTTGAAGACCGGGTCGTAGCTGGCTGCCCTTTCATCAGTGAGCAGCAGGTGGTGCGGCGTCACCTCGGCGGTGACGCGTACCCCGCGCGCCTTGGCCTGGCGCAGCACCTCGACGCTGCCGGCGGTGGAGACGTGGCAGACGTGCAGGCGGCTGCCGACGTGCTCGGCCAGCAGCACGTCCCGGGCGATGATCGCCTCCTCGGCGACGGCCGGCCAGCCGGTCAGGCCGAGGCGGGTGGACACCTCACCCTCGTGCATCTGCGCGCCCTCGGTCAGCCGGGGCTCCTCGGCGTGCTGGGCGATCACGCCGTCGAACGCCTTGACGTACTCCAGCGCCCGGCGCATCAGCCGCGGGTCGGACACGCAGTGCCCGTCGTCGGAGAAGATCCGCACCCCGGCGGCCGAGTCGGCCATCGCGCCCAGCTCGGCCAGGCGCTCGCCGGCCAGCCCGACCGTGACCGCCCCGATCGGCTGCACGTCGACCAGGCCGGCCTCCCGGCCGAGCCGCCAGACCTGCTCGACCACGCCCGCGGTGTCCGCGACCGGCGAGGTGTTCGCCATCGCGCACACCGCCGTGTAGCCGCCGAGCGCCGCCGCCCGGGAACCGGACTCGACGGTCTCGGCGTCCTCCCGGCCGGGCTCGCGCAGGTGGGTGTGCAGGTCGACCAGGCCGGGCAGCGCGACCAGGCCGCTCGCGTCGACGACCGTGGCGTCGTCCGCGGCGAGCCCGCGGCCCGTCTCGGCCACCACGCCGTCGCGGATGAGCAGGTCGGTCGGCTCGCCGCCGACGATGCTGACGCTTCTGATGAGGTACGCGGTCACCGGTTGTTCCCTCCGAGCAGCAGGTAGAGCACGGCCATCCGCACGGAGACCCCGTTGGCGACCTGTTCGACGATGGTGGAGCGGGGCGAGTCGGCCACCTCGGGCGTGATCTCCATGCCCCGGTTCATCGGGCCGGGGTGCATGACGATCGCGTGCGCGGGCAGCCGGCGCATGCGCGGCCCGTCGAGCCCGTAGCGGCGGGCGTACTCGCGGGCCGACGGGAAGTAGGAGTCACCCATCCGCTCACGTTGCACCCGCAGCATCATCACCACGTCCACATCCGGGAGAACGGCGTCGAGGTCGTAACAGACGTCGGTGCCGGGCGCCAGGGCGGCGGCGATGTCGACCGGGATGAGCGTGGGCGGGCCGACCAGGGTGACCTTCGCGCCGAGCGTGGACAGCAGCAGCACGTTGGAGCGGGCCACCCGGGAGTGCAGCACGTCGCCGACGATCGCCACGTGCAGGCCGTCGAGCCGGCCCAGCCGGGACCGCATCGTGTACGCGTCGAGCAGCGCCTGGGTGGGGTGCTCGTGGGTGCCGTCACCGGCGTTGACCACCGACCCGTCCACCCACTCGGCGAGCCGGTGCGGGGCGCCGGAGGCGGGGTGCCGGACGACGACCGCGTCCGCGCCCATCGCCTGGAGCGTGAGCGCGGTGTCCTTCAGGCTCTCCCCCTTGGCCACGCTGGAGCCCTTGGCGGAAAAGTTGATCACGTCGGCGCTGAGCCGCTTGGCCGCCGCCTCGAACGAGATCCGGGTGCGGGTGGAGTCCTCGTAGAAGAGGTTGACCACGGTGCGTCCGCGCAGCGCCGGCAGCTTCTTGACCTCGCGACCGGCCACCGTCGCCATCTCCGCGGCGGTGTCCAGGACCAGGGTGGCGGTGCCGGCGTCCAGGTCGGCGCCGGAGAGCAGGTGCCGGATCATGCGGGTGTACCCCCGTACAACTTGACCTCGTCCGTGCCGTCGGTCTCGGCGAGGGTGACCTTGACGTTCTCGGCCAGCGCGGTGGGGATGTTCTTGCCGACGTAGTCGGCGCGGATCGGCAGCTGCCGGTGGCCGCGGTCGACCAGGACCGCGAGCTGCACGGACGCCGGCCGGCCGACGTCGCTGAGCGCGTCCAGCGCGGCCCGCACGGTGCGGCCGGAGAACAGCACGTCGTCGACGAGGATCACCCGCTTGCCGTCGATCCCGCCGGTGGGCAGGTCGGTCGGGCCGACCGCGCGGGTGGCGTGCCGGCGCAGGTCGTCGCGGTAGAGCGTGATGTCGAGCACGCCGACCGGGACTGTGACGTCCTCGAAGGTGCTGATCCGGTCCGCGAGGCGGTGGGCCAGCGGCACACCCCGGGTGGGGATGCCGAGCAGCACGGTGTCGGCGGCGCCCTGGGTCTTCTCCAGGATCTGGTGGGCGATGCGGTCGACCACCCGCGACACGTCCGCTGCGGCGAGGATCACCTTCACCGAGGGTTGTCGCGGCGGCGACGAATGGGCAGCCGGCGGGTAGGCCACGGCGGACCTCCTTCCCCGCCTCACGGGACGGGTCGTTAAAGGACGTCTGGTCGGCTCCGGCAGGCCCGCGCGGGGCCCGGACCGGGGCTTCACGCCACGTTACCAGCGGTCACCGGGCCGCCCGCCGCCGGTCCTGACCTGCTGGTCAGCCCGGAGAAATGGGGACAAGCCACACGTGGGTGCCGGACCCGGTGGACGGCAACACTTGACCACATGTCGCAATCCCCGTACCGTCACGCTCCGTAGCGATAGCTCGGGGAACCCGAACAGCACTGGGAGTGTCCGAATGCCCTCTGAATACGCCAAGTCGCTGGGCGCCCGCCTGCGCTCCATCCGCCAGCAGCAGGGCCTGTCCCTGCAGGGGGTGGAGGAGAAGTCGAACGGGCGGTGGAAGGCCGTGGTGGTCGGCTCGTACGAGCGCGGCGACCGCGCCGTCACCGTGTCCCGCCTGGCGGAGCTGGCCGACTTCTACCGCGTTCCCGTCTCGGAGCTGCTGCCCGACGGCAGCGGGGTGCGTCACGAGCCCACCAGCAAGATCGTCCTGGACCTGGAGCGGCTCTACGACGAGGCCTCCGAGGACCTCGCGTACGTGGCCCGCTACGCGCGCGCCATCCAGCAGCAGCGCGGCGACTACAACGGCCGGGTGCTCTCGATCCGCGCCGACGACCTGCGCGCCCTCGCGATCGTCTACGACGCCTCGCCGTCGGGCCTGATCGAGCGGCTGACCGAGCACGGCGTGCTGGTCGCCGACCCGCGGGCGTTCTTCGCGTCCTGACACCCCGTACGACCGAAAGGGCCCGTGCCTACCGGCACGGGCCCTTCGTCGTCGTGGCGCGTCAGCGCGAGGCGTACTCGGCGATCCGGCCGAGGATGCCGTTGAGGAAGCGGGGCGAGTCGTCGGTCGACATCTGCCGGGCCAGCTCCACGGCCTCGCTGATCGCCACCGCGTCGTCGATCTCGTCGACGTAGAGCAGCTCGTACACGGCGATCCGGGCCAGGTTGCGGTCGACCACCGGCATGCGCTCCAGCGTCCACCCCTCGGCGTAGCTGGCGATCGTCTCGTCGATCCGGTCGAGGTGCGCCGCCACGCCCTCGACCAGCCCGACCGCGTAGCCGAGGTGGTCGGGGCGGGGCTGCTCGATCCGTTCCAGGTAACCGGCGAGCACCTCGACCGGCGGGCGGTCCCGCAGATCGGCCTCGAAGAGCACGTCCAGCGCCCGCTTGCGCGCCTTGCGGCGCGCCGGCATCTGCTGCTTGGGGCCCTCGGCCATCAGGCTCGGCCGAGGTAACGGCCGTCGCGGGTGTCGACCTTGATCTTCTCACCGGTGGTGATGAACAGCGGCACCTGCACGGTCGCGCCCGTCTCGACGGTGGCCGGCTTGTTGCCGCCGGTCGACCGGTCGCCCTGCAGGCCCGGCTCGGTGTAGGTGACCTCGAGCACGACCGAGGTCGGCAGCTCGATGTACAGCGGCACGCTCTCGTGGGTGGCGACGGTCGCCTCGGCCTCGGGGAGGAGGTAGTTGGCGGCCTCGCCGACGGTGGCGCCGGGGACGGTAATCTGGTCGAACGTCTCCAGATCCATGAAGACGTAGTCCTCGCCGTCGGCGTAGAGGTATTGCATGGTGCGCTTGTCCACGGTCGCGGTCTCGACCTTGGTGCCCGCGTTGAAGGTCTTGTCGACCACCTTGCCGGACAGCACGTTCTTCAGCGTGGTGCGCACGAAGGCACCACCCTTACCGGGCTTGACGTGCTGGAACTCGACGACGGCCCACAGCTCGCCGTCCAGGTTGAGTACCAGGCCGTTCTTCAGGTCGTTGGTGGTGGCCATTTCCTGCCTTGATCATCAATTGGCGGACAGACCGTCCAAGTCTACTCGCCCTGTCGAATCGGACTCGCGCCACGGAACGGACCGGGCGGGAGCGCCGCCGGGCGGACCGGCTCAGGCACCTGCGGCGAGCCGGGCGGCCAGGTGGTGCAGCGCCAGCCGGTAGCCGTCCACGCCCAGGCCGCAGATCATCCCGGTGGCCACCGCGGAGACCACCGAGTGGTGCCGGAACTCCTCCCGGGCGTGGATGTTGGAGATGTGCACCTCGACCAGCGGGCCGCGCAGCATGGCGCAGGCGTCCCGCACCGCGACCGAGTAGTGCGACCAGGCGGCCGGGTTGAGCACCACCGCCGCCGCCTCGTCGGCCGCCTCGTGCAACCAGGCGAGCATCTCGTGCTCGGCGTCGGTCTGCCGGACCACCACGTCCAGGCCCAGCTCCCGGCCGTGCCGCTCGCAGTCGGCCACGAGCTGGGCGTAGCTGGTCACCCCGTACACGTCGACCTGGCGGGTGCCGAGCCGGCCCAGGTTCGGCCCGTTCAGCACGTACACCCTCACGAGCTGATCTCCGCGTACGCGGCGGCGAGCAGGTCGTCCGGGGGCGCCTCCAGGATCGCCGGGCGGGCGAGCCCGTCGAGCACCACGAACCGCAGCCGACTGCCCCGGGCCTTCTTGTCCACCCGCATCGCGGCCAGCAGCTCCGGCCAGGCGTCGGCCCGGTAGCCGGTGGGCAGGTCGAGCGCGGCCAGCACCCGGCGGTGCCGCTCCGCGTCGGCCGCGTCGAGCCGGCCGGCGAGCCGGGCCAGCGTGGCGGCGTAGACCAGGCCGACCGCCACGGCGTGACCGTGCCGCCAGCGGTAGCCCTCCGCCTTCTCGATCGCGTGCGCCAGCGTGTGCCCGTAGTTCAGCACCTCGCGTACCCCGGATTCGCGCAGGTCCCCGGCGACCACGTCGGCCTTCACGCGGACCGCGCGCTCGACCAGTTCCCGCAGCACCGGCCCGGCCGGGTCCAGCGCGGCGGCCGGATCCCGCTCGACCAGGTCGAGGATGACCGGGTCGGCGATGAACCCGCACTTGACCACCTCGGCCATCCCGGCGGCCAGGTCGGCCGGGGGCAGGCTGTCCAGCGTCGCCAGGTCGGCCAGCACGCCGGCCGGCGGGTGGAACGCGCCGACCAGGTTCTTGCCGGCGGCCGTGTTGATGCCGGTCTTGCCGCCCACGGCGGCGTCGACCATGCCGAGCAGCGACGTCGCGACCGGCACCCAGCGCACGCCGCGCAGCCAGGTGGCCGCGACGAACCCGGCCAGGTCGGTGACCGCGCCGCCGCCCACCCCGACCACCGCGTCGGTACGGGTGAACCCGGCGTCGCCGAGCCGGTCCCAGCAGGCCGCCGCCACGTCGACGTGCTTGCCCGCCTCCGCGTCCGGCACCTCGATCAGCAGCGGCGTCACGCCGCCCTCGCGGACGCCGCCGGCGAGCTTGTCGGCGAGCGCCTTGAGCGGCGGCGCGTGCAGGAAGGCCACCCGCTCGGCGCCGGGCAGCAGCCGGGGCGGCGGGTCCAGCAGGTCACGTCCCACGAGCACGTCGTACGGCCGCTCGCCGCCGACCGGGATCCGGGTCACCTCGTCCATCGCGGGCAGCCTAGTCCAGCGCGCCGCCCTCGCGCGGCCGTTGTCCACTGGCTGGGTGTTTGCCCGGCCGCAGGGCGGGTAGGGCGGCCGGAATGAGTGAGACGACGGCACACACGACCCGGCCGGAGTCCGCGACGAGCATCCGGCTGCCCGCCACGATCCTCGGCGTCGGGCTCGGCGGCTTCGTCGACGGCATCGTCCTGCACCAGGTCCTCCAGTGGCACCACCTGCTCAGCAGCACCGGCAGCGACCGGATCGGCGTCCGGGAGTACCCGGTGGACACGGTGCCCGGATTGCAGATGAACACGCTGTGGGACGGCCTGTTCCACGTGGTCACCTGGGTGGCGGTGCTGACCGGCCTGGCCCTGCTCTACTCCCGTGTCACCCACTCCCGGGGCCGGCTGTGGCGCTCGCCGATGCTGTGGGGCTGGGCGCTCATCGGCTGGGGCCTGTTCAACCTGGTCGAGGGCGTCATCGACCACCACCTGCTCGGCATCCACCACGTGCGCAGCGGCCCGAACCAGCTCTGGTGGGACCTCGGGTTCCTCGCCCTCGGCGTGGTGCTGATCGCTGTGGGCTGGGCGATCCAGCGCCGCGCCCGCGCCGTCGACCTCTGCGCGCCGGAGCGCCGGTGACAGTGGCCCACGCCGGGCACGCCGCCGGCGGCTTCCCGGCCACCGCGCTGATCCCGGTGGCGTTGTTCTGGGCGTACCTGGCCGCCGCGCTGCGGCTGCGCGACCCCGGCGGGCCGGGCTGGCCGCACGCCCGCACCGCGAGCTTCGGGCTGGGCGCGCTGCTGCTGACGGCCGGGCTGCTGTGGCCGGCCGGGGACTTCGTCGGGCACATGTGGCAGCACCTGCTGATCGGCATGCTCGCGCCGCTGGCGCTGGTGCTCGGCGCCCCGGTCACGCTGCTGCTGCGCACGCTGGACCGGCGTACCGGCCGGAGGCTGGTCCACCTGCTGCGGCATCCGGTCGCGCGGGTGCTCGGCCACCCGGTGACCGGGCTGCTGCTCACCGCGGGCGGGCTCTGGCTGCTCTACCTCACCCCGCTGTACCGGGCCACCCTGGACAGCCCGGCCCTGCACACGCTGGTGAACCTGCACTTCCTGCTCAGCGGCTGCCTGTTCGCCTGGTCGATCGCCGGTCCGGATCCGGGACCGCACCGCCCCCGCGTACCGGTCCGGCTGGTGGTGATCGGGTTCGGGGTGGCCGCGCACGCCACCATCGCCCAGCTGCTCTACGCCGGGCTGTTCGTCGACGTGCCCGCCACCGCCGCCGAGCTGCGGGCCGGCGCCACACTCATGTACTACCTGGGCGACCTGGCCGAGATCGCGCTGGCGCTGGCGCTGCTCGCCACCTGGCGGCCCGAACCGGCCCGGCGCCGCCGCGCGCGGAGCCCTCGCCGCCGGGCCGGACGCCGGACGGCCGGGACCGCTGCGGCCAACGCCTGACCGTCCACCCTCGCGCCGGCACGCCCTCTCACTGGCCCATGGCGTTCCACCCACCGACGTCACGCGCCTCGACTGGAAGACCACGGGTGCCACAACCCTCGGGAGACACCCACACCGTTCCACCCACCGACGGCATCCACGCCGGCTGGAACACCATGGGTGCATAACGCCCCGGGAGACACCCACGGCGTTCCACCGAGGGAGCCGGGAGCCGGGTGTGGCTGGGCGGGCGGGTCAGGGCTTGAGCAGCGCGGCGATCTCCGCGGCCAACTCCTGCGGCGTACGCCCGTCGGTGACCACGGTCGCGGTCGCCACCTCGGCGTAGAGCGGGCGGCGCTGGTCCATCAGGTGCTTGAGCGTGGCGCGCGGGTTCAGCGCGAGCAGCGGCCGGCCGGCGCCGAGACCGACCCGCTTGAGCGCGTCGGGCAGCTCCACCGACAGGTGCACCACCGTGTGGCCGATCAGCGCGGCCCGGTTCTCCTCGGCCAGGACCGCGCCGCCGCCGAGCGCGAGCACACCCGCGTGCGACGCGAGCGCCGCCGCCACGGCGGCCCGTTCGAGGGTACGGAAGTGCTCCTCCCCCTCGTCCACGAAGATCTCCGGGATCGGCTTGCCGGCGAGGTTCTCGATGTCGGCGTCGGTGTCCCGGAAGCCGACGCCGAGCGCCTCGGCGAGCGCCGTGCCGACTGTGGTCTTGCCGGAGCCGGGCGCACCGACCAGCACGCAGACCGGCCGGGTGCTCATCGTTGCCACCTCTCGTTCGCGACTGCGGGACTCCGCTGCGCTGCGTTCCTCGCGCTCACCGGACCACCAGGCTGTCGAGGTAACCGGCCAGGTTGCGGCGCATCTCGGCGACCGAGTCGCCGCCGAACTTCTCCACCGCCGCCTCGGCCAGCACCAGCGCGACCATCGCCTCGGCCACCACCGCTGCCGCCGGCACCGCGCACACGTCCGAGCGCTGGTTGATGGCGGTGGCCGGCTCGCCGGTGGTCACGTCGATCGTCGCGAGCGCCCGGTTCAGCGACGAGATCGGCTTCATGGCCGCCTTCACCCGCAGCGGCTCACCCGTGGTGATGCCGCCCTCCAGGCCACCGGCCCGGTCGGTGATCCGCCGCACCCCGGTGGCGGTGGGCACGATCTCGTCGTGCGCCTCCGAGCCGCGGGAACGCGCCTGCTGCCAGCCGTCGCCGATCTCCACACCCTTGATCGCCTGGATCGACATGAGCGCGGTGGCGAGGCGGGCGTCGAGCTTGCGGTCCCACTGCACGTGGCTGCCCAGGCCCGGCGGTACCCCGTACGCGAGCACCTCGACCACGCCACCGAGCGTGTCGGCGGCCTTCTTCGCGGCGTCGACCTCGGCGACCATCCGGGCGCTGGCCTCGGCGTCGAGGCAGCGCAGCGGGTCGGCGTCGATGCGCGCGGCATCCTCCGGCGTGGGGCGCAGACCCGGCTTGACCGCCACCGGACCCAGCTCGACCACGTGGGAGACGATCTCGACGCCGAGCGCCTGACGCACGAGCGCCTTGGCGACGGTGCCGACCGCGACCCGGGCGGCGGTCTCCCGGGCGCTGGCGCGTTCCAGGATCGGCCGGGCGTCGGTGTGCCCGTACTTCTGCATGCCGGCCAGGTCGGCGTGACCCGGGCGGGGACGGGTCAGCGGCGCGTTGCGGGCCTGGCTCGCCAGCTCCTCCGGGTCGACCGGGTCGGCGGCCATCACGGTGCGCCACTTGGGCCACTCGGAGTTGCCGACCCGGATCGCCACCGGGCTGCCCAGCGTCACGCCGTGCCGGAGCCCGCCGATGATCTCGACCTCGTCCTGCTCGAACGACATCCGGGCGCCCCGGCCGTAGCCGAGCCGGCGCCGGGCCAGTTCGCCGGAGATCTCCCCGGTGGTCACCTCGATGCCGGCGGGTACGCCCTCCAGCATCGCGACGAGGGCGGGTCCGTGCGATTCACCTGCAGTCAGCCAGCGCAACACGACGGTCAGTCTGTCACGCCCGGTGGTCACCGGCGTACGCCGCCCGCCGCGTCCCGCCCTGCGGACGGGCCCGTCCGCGCGCCGGTCACACCGGTCCGGCGCCGGCCCGTTCCCGTGCCAGGGCGTCGGCCATCGCGGCGCGTGGCGCGGTGACGCCGGTGAACTGCTCGAACTGGCCGAACGCCTGGGCCAGCAGCAGGTCCAGCCCGGAGACCACCCGGCATCCGGCGGCCAGCGCCGCCGCCGCGAGCGGCGTGGGCCACGGGTCGTAGACCACGTCGAAGAAGACGGACTCGGGCCGCCAGTCGAAGTTGTCGGCGAGCGGGTCGGCGACGCCCTTCGGCACCGTGGAGATCACCAGGTCGGCGCGGGCGTGGGCGGGCGCGCCGTCCCACTCGGCGCCCGCCAGTGGCACGCCGGCCACCTCCGCGACCGGGCGCAGCTCGTCGACGGCCTCCGGGCGACGGGCCACCACTGTCACCTCGGCCGCCCCGATCCGGGCCGCCGCCGCGATCGCGGCCCGGGCCGTACCGCCCGCGCCGAGCACGGTGACGACCGCCCCGGCCACGCAACCGGCACCGGTGAGCACCTCGACCATGCCGGCGACGTCGGTGTTGTCGGCGTACCAGGTGCCGTCGGGCCGGCGTACCAACGTGTTGGCGGCGCCGACCGCGGCGGCGACCGGCGAGACCTCGTCGGCCAGCGCGAGCGCCGCCTCCTTGCCGGGCATGGTCACCGACAGCCCGGCCCACTCCGTGCCCAGGCCCGCGACCAGGCCGGGCAGGTCGTCGGCGCCGGCTTCGATCCGGGTGTACGACCAGCCGGTCAGCCCGGCCGCCGCGTACCCGGCGGTGTGGATCACCGGGGAGAGCGAGTGGGCGATCGGCTTGCCGACAACAGCGGCGCGGCGGGGGGTCGAGAACTGCACTGCTTCTCTCCCCCCAGGTCATGAACGGATCAGGGTAGCGTAGCCGCGGACGAGCAGTTGCCGATCCCGGTTCGGCAGATCCGGTAGGAGTAGTTCGACACACCGAACGTCGCGGACTTCTCCGTCGAGGTGCAGACGGAATCGCCCTGCCACGACCACGAGGTTCCCCCGGGTGCGCGCACCTGCCAACGCGCGCAGTGCCCGTCCGACAGCGTGTCGCGAGCGAACAGCTCCCAGTTGGAATCGCCCAGGTAGACCGCTCTTCCAGCCGCTCCGGTCGTGCTCCGGGTGATCGTCGCCGCCTGTGCCGGCACAGCAGCAAATCCCAACAGCATCGCGACGCCAGTTCCCACCACGCCGACTCGCCGCGTCCACAAACCACGCATCATGAGGCACCCCCGCGTCTCGATGTCGAATACAGGCACCGAGCGTAGTGACTGCAGTCGATCTCCGCAAGCATCGCGGCTGAGCGAGGTCGCGCGGTCGTGCCTAGAGAACGCCGTTCTCCTTGGCCTTCTCGATGTTGCGCTCATGCTCGGCGTTCGTCGTCGCGAAAGCCGAGTGTCCCTGCTTGTCGATGGCGACGAAGAAGAGCCACTTCTCGTTCGGCGGGTTCAGCGCCCCCTCCAGGGCCTGCTTCCCCGGGTTGTTGATGGGAGTCGGGGGCAGACCCGGGCGAGCGTGGGTGCTGTACGGGTTCTTCTCGTCGTACAGCTCCTCTCTGCGCATGTCCTTCGACGCCTTTGTTGGCTTGCCGGTCAGCTCCCAGTAGTAGTTGACCGACACGTCGAACTGCAGACAGCTGCAGGGGAAGTTGCCGCTGTAGACCCGGTTGTAGGCGACGCGGGCGATCTTGCCGAGGTCGTCCTTGTTACCCGCCTCCGCCTGCGAGAGCGACGCCACGATGAGCACCTCGTACGGGCTGATGCCGCCACGGTTCGCCTGCACGTTCTCGGCGAACTTCAGGTTCCCGGTGACGGTGAGGAAGTTGTCCACCATCAGCTTGAGCACTGTTTCGGCGGTGGCCTTCGGCGGGATCTCGTAGGTGTCCGGGAACAGGAATCCCTCGACCGACGGCTTGACCTTCTTGCCGTCGGAGCGCTTGAACCACCAGTCCGGGACGCCGAGCGCCTCCGGGTCCTTCGCAGCGGCCTCGAAGTCCTTGACCGGGATGTCGGTCTTCTCGGAGAGCCGCTTGTAGACCGTCTTCGCGGTGAGCCCCTCGGGGATGGTGATCCCGTTGACGATCTTGTTCTTGAGGTCCAGCAGCGCCACGACCGCCGCGTCACCGCTCATCTGCTTGCGCAGCTTGTACGTGCCGGGCTGGATGTTCTTGCTGCGCGAGTTCTCCTCGGCGGCCTCGATGAACGCCTTGGTGCTCTTCACCACGTCGGCGGCGACGAGCGCGTCGGCCATGTCGGCGATCAGCGCGCCCTGCTTGATCTCGACTGTCACCTCGCCGGTGCCGGAGCCGTCGTAGTCGGGGGTGACGAAGTAGTTCTGGACCCGGTCGAAGCCGTAGAACGCGCCGCCGCCGATGCCGCCGAGCAGAACCAGGGCGAGCGCGAGGGCGAGCAGGGTCTTGCCCCGGCCGCCGCCGGACTTGCCCTGGCGCCGGCGTACCGCGCCGCGCCGGTGCCGGCCCTTCTCCCCCCTGTCCTGCTCGTCGAAGCCCAGATCAAGATCGTCGATCATTGCGTCCGCCTCCGCTGTGCGTCCAGCCAGCTCTGCAGAATCTCCACCGCGGCGGCCTGGTCGACCACCGCTCGTTGGCGCTTTCCCCGGACGCCCCGTTCGGCCAGCCTACGACTCGCGACGACGGTAGACATCCTCTCGTCCGTCAGCGTCACCGGAATTGGCCTCATTACATCAGCCAATCGGCTGGCATATGCTGATACGTTCACCGCCGCCGGGCCGTGTTTTCCGGCGAGGTTGACCGGCAGCCCGACCACGATCCCCACCGCCTCGTGCTCGGCGGCGAGCCGGACCAGCTCGGCCATGTCGGCGGGGACCGCGTCCGGTTCGGCCGTCAGATCGCGGGCCAGCGTCACCAGCGGCGTCGCGAGGATGCCGTGCGGATCACAGCGGGCCACCCCCACCCGGACCTGACCGACGTCGACACCCAGCCGGACGCCACGGGACAGCTCGCTCACGAGCGGACACCTCCCCGCCGGTACGGGCCAGGGCGGACCGGGTGGTCCGCCCTGGCGTCGATCGTTGCGCTCATGCCGTGCCGACTGGGCATGCCCTCACGGCCCTCGCTCCGCTCGGTGCGTTCGCTCATGCCGTGCCGACTGGGCATGCCCTCACGGCCCTCGCTCCGCTCGGTGCGTTCGCTCATGCCGTGCCGACTGGGCATGCCCTCACGGCCCTCGCTCCGCTCGGTGCGTTCGCTCATGCCGCGTCGGCGACCGCCCGCTCGACGGTGACCAGCAGGTTCGGCGCCTCCGTCGCGGGCAGCCCGCCGCCCTGGGCCAGGTCGTCGCTGCCGCCGCCCCGGCCGGAGAACGCGGCCTTGACCAGGTCCTTCGCGCTCAGGCCCCGGCCCCGGGCGGCCTGGTTGACAGCCACCACGAGAGACGCCTTGCCGTTGGCCCGGGCAGCCACCGCGACCACCGCCGGGCGGGCCGCGTCGATCCGGCCCCGGATCTCCTGGGCGAGGGTCCGCACGTCGTTGGCCGCCGCGCCCTCCGGCGCCTCGGTGCCGACGTACGCGACGCCGCGCACGTCCTTCGCCTGCGCCGCCAGGGCACCGGCCCCGCCGAGCACGAGCTGGGCGCGCAGCTTCTCCAGTTCCTTCTCCGCGTCGCGCAGCTGGGTGACGGTCTGCTCCACCCGGTCGGCGACCTGCTCCCCCGGCACCCGGAACAGCTCGGCCAGCCGGGACACCAGCAGGTGCTCGCGGGCCAGAAACCCGAACGCGTCCATGCCGACGAGCGCCTCGATCCGGCGTACTCCGGAACCCACCGACGCCTCGGAGAGGATCTTCACCAGGCCGAGCTGGGCGGAGCGGGCCACGTGCGTGCCGCCGCACAGCTCACGGGCGTAGTCGCCGACCTCGACGACCCGGACCCGCTCGCCGTACTTCTCGCCGAACAGGGCCATCGCCCCGATCCGGCGGGCCTCCTCCTGGCTGGTGACGAACGCGTGCACCTCCAGGTCGGCCAGCAGCACCTCGTTGACCTGCTGCTCGACGTCGTGCAGCACGCTCGGCGCCACACCCGTCGGGGTGTTGAAGTCGAACCGCAGCCGGCCCGGCGCGTTGAGCGAACCCGCCTGGGTCGCCGACTCGCCGAGGAAGTTGCGCATCGTCTGGTGCACCAGGTGCGTCGCCGTGTGCGAGCGGGAGATGGCCCGGCGGCGGGACACGTCGATCTCGGCGTACCCGGTCTCGCCGGAGCGCACCTCGCCGCGCACCACCTTGGCCCGGTGCACGATCAGGCCGGGCACCGGCTGCTGCACGTCGAAGACCTCGACCTGGCCGCCGCCGACGGTGATGAGTCCCTGGTCGGGCTGCTGGCCGCCGCCCTCGGCGTAGAACGGGGTGGTGTCGAGCACCAGCTCGATCGTGTCCCCCTCGACAGCCGCCGACACGGTGGCGCCGCCGGACAGCAGCGCGCGCACCCGGGACTCCCGGCTCAGCTCGGTGTAGCCGGTGAACTCCACCGGCCCGCCGCCGTCGAGCACCGACCGGTACGCCGACACGTCGGTGTGCCCGGTCTTGCGCGCCTGCGCGTCGGCCTTGGCCCGGCTGCGCTGGTCGGCCATCAGCCGGCGGAAGCCCTCCGCGTCGACCTGCAAGCCCTGCTCGGCCGCGATCTCCAGGGTCAGGTCGATCGGGAAGCCGTACGTGTCGTGCAGCTGGAACGCCTTGTCACCGGAGAGCGCCGCCTTGCCGGCCGACTTGGTCTCGGCGATGGCGGTGTCCAGGATCGTGGTGCCGGCGCGCAGCGTGGCCAGGAACGCGTCCTCCTCGGCGTACGCGTACTGGGAGATCCGGCCGAAGTCCTCGGCCAGCTCCGGGTACGACGGCGCCATGCAGTCGCGGGCCACCGGCAGCAGTTCCGGCAGCGCCCGGTCCTGGTAGCCGAGCAGCCGCACCGCCCGGATCGCCCGGCGCATGATCCGCCGCAGCACGTAACCCCGGCCCTCGTTCGACGGGGTCACGCCGTCGCCGATGAGCATCAGCGAGGTGCGCACGTGGTCGGCGATCACCCGGAGCCGTACGTCGTCCGGGTGCGACTCGTTCGCCGCGTGACCGGAGTGCACGCCGTAGCGCTTGCCGGTCAGCTCGGCGGCCCGGTCCAGGATCGGCTTGACCTCGTCGATCTCGTAGAGGTTGTCCACGCCCTGCAGCAGCGAGGCCATCCGCTCCAGGCCCATGCCGGTGTCGATGTTCTTCGCCGGCAGGTCGCCGAGGATCGGGAAGTCCTCCTTGCCGACGCCCGGACCCCGCTCGAACTGCATGAAGACGAGGTTCCAGAACTCCAGGTAGCGGTCCTCGTCGACCTCCGGGCCGCCCTCGCGGCCGTAGGCCGGGCCGCGGTCGTAGTACAGCTCGGAGCACGGGCCGCACGGGCCGGGGATGCCCATCGACCAGAAGTTGTCCGCCTTGCCCCGGCGCACGATCCGCTCGGCCGGCACGCCGGTGGCGCGCCAGATGTCGTACGCCTCGTCGTCGTCCAGGTAGACGGTGGCCCAGATCCGCTCCGGGTCCAGCCCGAAACCGCCCGCCTCGACCGGCTTGGTGGCCAGGTCCCAGGCGAGCGGGATCGCCCCGGACTTGAAGTAGTCACCGAAGGAGAAGTTGCCGTTCATCTGGAAGAACGTGCCGTGCCGGCTGGTCTTGCCGACCTCGTCGATGTCCGGCGTCCGGATGCACTTCTGCACGCTCGTCGCCCGCGCGTACGGCGGGGTCTGCTGGCCCAGGAAGTAGGGCACGAACTGCACCATGCCCGCGTTGATGAACAGCAGGTTCGGGTCGCTGATGGCGGGCAGCGGAGCGGACGGCACCACGGTGTGCCCGTTCGCCTCGAAGTGGGCGAGGAACCGCCGCTTGATCTCCGCCGTCTTCATCGCTGGTGGTCCTCCGGGAAAATCTCTCGGTCACCGATCCGCGGGTCCTCCCGCAGCTCGGCGAACTGGTCGTCGTACACCTCGCCGCGGGCGAAGGCCTCGTGGATCTCCTGCTCACGCTCGGCCATGCCGACCCGGACGTCGTCCACGAACGCCCGCAGCGACTCGACCAGACCGCCGGCGGACTCGGACAGCCCGCTGGCGATGCCGGCCGGGGTGTACGCCTGCGCGGTCCGGGTGGCCTTGCGCACCACCAGGACGCCCACGGCCAGCCCGATGCCCAGCCAGAACAACCGCCTCATGTTCTCATCCTTCCCGCGTACGCCGGTCGGGGTCAGCGGTTGCCGCGCTTGGCGGCGCGACGCTGCTGCTTGATGGTGTCGCGCACCTCGCGCTCGGTCTCGGCGTGCCGGCGGGCGGAGGCGGCCCGGCGCACGCCGTACCCGAACGCGGCCACCTTGACCAGCGGGTTCGCGGCGGCGGCGGAGACCACGGTGGCCAGGTTCGCCACGTTCGCGGTGACGTTCTGCGCGTGGCTGGTCATGGTGTCCACCTTGGCGAGCTGCAGGTTCACCCCGTCCAGCGAGGTCTGCACCTGCTCCAGCGCCACGTTGACGTTCTTCACCGTGGTGTTCACGTCGCCGAGCAGCGGCGCGGTGCGCTCGTTCACGTCGGTGATCATGCGGGTCGTCGCGTCCACGGTGTGCCGCAGCCGCAGGATCGGCACCGCCAGCACGAGCACCAGCATCAGGAACGCGCCGGCCGCGATCAGCGCAGCGATCTCTCCACCACTCACGCGAAAGTCCTCCTCAAGCAGTGTCCCGGGACCCGACGCCCCGGAACGCGCGACCGTACCTACCCACTTCGCGCCACGCCGACCCGGTCACCGGGCGCGGACGGGCGTGCCAGCCCCAGACCCTACCGTCCGTGATGAAAGTCGGCTCACGACGGTGAGGGGGTCGCCTCGCCCAGCGGGTCGTCGGTCAGGGTCGGGTACGGATCCTCACCGGTGAGTGACGGATCGGTGGTCGGTGTCGGTCCGGTGCGCTCGTCGTCGATCGCGTTGCGCACCTTCACCGACACCAACGAGCCGGTGCACTCCGCCGCTGCGGGCGTGGCCGGTGCGGTCGGCGCGGGCGCCCCGTCCACCGGCGGGGGCGTGCAGGTGCGGTCGCGTACCCACAGGTCGAGCGTCAGTTCGTCCCGGCGCCAGCAGGTGTAGCTACCCGGGACCTTCTCGTCCGGGCAGCGGTCGACCTTCCAGCGCCGCCACCCGTCCCCGGTCAGCGCCTTCTCGTAGACCGCGACGGTCTCCTTCCACCCCTGCTCCGACTCGACGGAACGTTCACGCAGGCGGCAGTCCTGGAGGCACCAGCGGCTGCCGCTGACGTTGTCGACGGTGTTGCTCTGCGCCCAGGCGGGCACGGCGAGCGCGTCGAGGGTGTCGAAGACGGGGTCGCGGCTGAGCGTCCGCATCCCGAAGTACAGCGGCACCGCGCCGAGCAGCACGAGGCTGACCAGGGCGAGGATGCCCAGCCGCAGCCGGGTGCGCTCGCGCATCTGCCGGCGCAGCTCGGACCGGGCGCCGCGCAGGCCCCCGGCCTCCGCGCCGCTGTCGTCCGGTCCGGGACCGCCGGGCCGTGGCGCGCCGCCCGCTGCGGGCCGTGGCCCCGCGGGCTCCCCCGGGGGTACGGCCACAGCCGCGCGGGCCGTCGCCGGTGTCGCCGCGTTGCCCGGTCCGGGCCGGTCCGGCTCCGGTCCGGGTGGCGTCGCACGTCCGGCGCTCCGCTCGTCCGGCGCGACCGGGCGGGCCACACCGGCTGCCGCGCGGGCGGTCACCGGCGCGCCGGGCGGCACCGGGCCGTCGCCTGCCGGCCCTCGGGCGCCGGGTGCCACCGGCGGACGGGGCCCGGCACCGGGCCGGGTGTCGTCGGGGCGTGCCATCCCGCGTCCGTCGCCACCGGGTCCGGCCGGACCGCCACCGGGGCGGCCGGCACCGACCGGCACCCCACCGGTGCGCTCGACGTCGCCACGCGGACCGGGACCGGCCGGACCCGCCGGGCCGCCACCGGGGCGGCCACCGTCGGCGGGAATCCCGCCCGTGCGATCGAGGTCGCCACGCGGACCCGGGCGGGCCGGGCCGGCCGGACCCGCCGGAGCACCACCGGGACGGCCACCACCCGCGGGAATCCCGCCCGTGCGATCGAGGTCGCCACGCGGACCCGGACCGGCCGGGCCGGGAGCGGGCGCGACACCGGGGCGCGCCGCGCCGCGGGCCGGACCGGGCCCACCGCGCGACGGGTCGGACGGCTGGGACCGGGCCGGGGGCACGGCCGGACCGGGCTGGCCGGGGCGGCCCGCCGGTTCGGCGCGCGCCGGCACGTCGGGGCCGGGCTGTCCGGGGCGCGGGGACGGCGTACCCGGCTCGGGACGCACCGGCGGAACCGCGACGCCGGCCCGGCCGGCGGGCCCACCGGGACGACCGGACGGCTCCTCGGCCGGAGGTCCGGCCGGGCGGCGGGTGACCGGCATGGCCGGGTCGGTGTGCGGCGTGCGACCGGCCTGCCGCAGCCAGTCCGCGGGCCGGTCGGGCCGTTGCGGCCGCGGCTCACCGGCCTCGTCACGCGCGGCGCGGCGACCGGGCGTCTCGACGCCGGCGCCGGGACCGACCGGCTCGTCGGGAGCGGCCCGGCGGCCACCGGCGGCATCGGGCGCGGCCCGGCGGCCGCCGGGTACGTCGGGGGCGGCACCGCGGCCGGCGGGCGTGCCTCGGCGGCCGGCGGGCGAGGTCGGGCCGGTCGCCGGACTGCCGGACACGGGCGCGCCCGGCAGGTCCGGCGCGTTTCCGCTGCGCGGGACGACCGGGGGGCGTTCCGGGGCGGCCCGGCGGCCGGTGCCCGGCGTGGGCACGGCTGCGGATTCGCCGCCGGGCGCGGACACGTGGTGCCCGCCGGTGGGCTCGTCGTGCCGGGCGCGTCGCCCGCCGCCGGAGACCGGGGCGGCGTCCGGTACGGCCCGTCCGGCCGGCCCGCCGGGTACGGCACCTTCCGGCGCGGCGCGACGGCCCGCACCGGAGACGGGGCGGGTGCCGGGCGGTACGTCGTCGGCACGGGCCCGCCGGCCCGCACCGGACACCGGCCGGGTGCCGGGCGGAACGTCGTCGGGACGGGCCCGGCGGCCCGCACCGGACACCGGCTGGGTGCCGGGTGCCACGTCGTCGGGGCGCGCCCGGCGTGCTCCACCGGGGAGCGGCTGGACGGCGTCGGTGTCCTCGGCGCGGGCCCGGCGGGCACCACCGGAGACCGGCTGGATGCCGGCGGTGTCGTCCGCCCGGGCGCGTCGGCCGACGGGCGGCGACGCGATCGTCGGATCGGCCTGGTGCGGGACCTCGGGTCCGGATCCGTGCCGGCCGCGCGGCGTCGGCGGTACCCGGGTGTCACCGTCGACAGGCGGCCGACCCGGGTCGGCGGGTGCCCGGCCGGGCGTCGGTGGAGCGGGCGGGACCCGGGTGCCGGCCACGGGTGACTGCTGGCCGGTGGGTCCGTCCACGCGGCGGCGGTACGGCGCGTCCGCGGGACGGGGTGCCTCGGGCACGCCGGGCCACGGACCGTCGACGGGGCGGTGCGGGGCGCCGGCTTCGGGGCCGCCGGGCCACGGGCCGTCGCCGGCCCGGCGCGGGGCACCGGTCTCGGGACCGCCGGGGCGCACCGGCGGCGCGGCCGGACCGGGCGTGTCGGGGCGGCGCATGACCGGCGGACGCGGACCGGGCCGGCCACCACCGGGCGGCGTCTCCGGGCCGGGACGGCCACCGCCGGAGGGCGCGTCCACGACCGGCGGGCGGACCCCCGGCGGCGTGTCCGCGGGCGGGCGCCCGGGAGCCGGAGGCATGTCCACGCCGGGCCGGCCGGACGGCGGGGCGGTGTCCACCCGGGACCGTCCGGCAGGCGGAGGCGTGTCGACGCCCGGTCGGCCGGGAGCCGGGGGCAGGTCGGTACCGGGTCGTCCGGTGACCGGCCCGCCGGGACGCCCGGCGGCCGGGGGCGCGGCCGGGCCGGGACGGCCGGTCACGGGCGGCATCGTCGGGTCGGTGCGGCCGGCCGGAGCGGGCCCGCCCGGATGGGGCCGGCCGGGAGCCTGCGGCGCGGCGGCCGACGGCGGAACCGGTCGGCCGGGAGCCTGCGGCGCGGCGGCCGACGGCGGAACGGGCCGGCCGGGAGCCTGGGGCGTGGCAGCCGAGGGCGGAACGGACCGGCCGGGAGCCGGGGGTGCACCTGCCGACGGAGTGCCGGGCCGGCCGGCGGGTGACGGCGGTGGAACCGGCTGGCCGGTCGAGGGCGGCTGGGTGCCCGGTGCCGGGGGCCGCGGAGCCTGCCGGCCGGCGGGCGGCACACCGGGGCCCGGAGCCGGCGCGGCGGCCGGGCGGGGTGGCCGGGCCGGCTCGCCGTCCGGCCAGGACGGGTCGGCGCCGGGGCGCGGCGCGGGGACGCCCCCGTCCGGTCCGAGTTCACCGCCCTGCTGCTTGGCGGTACGCAGGTCGTCGATCCAGCCGAGTTCCTCGCCGACGACTGTCGGGTCCAGCTCGGGCTCGGCCCGGCCCCGTCCCCACCGGCGGCCCTTGCCCCGCGGGTCGCGCCGCTCGTCGGGGCCGTCCGCCGGCCGCTCCGGACCACGCGCCATCACTACTGACCCCCCTCGGCGGCGTCGCTGCCGCCCTCACTCGCCCCGCTGGCCTGCTCGCCGCCCCCCACCCGGGCCCCGTTCGCGGCGGCCGGGGCGCCGGCCTCCGCCCGGGTCGCCGGAGCCGGCAGCCCGCGCACGATCCGGCGCAGCAGCGGCAGCCGGGTGGCCACCGCCCGCTCCGCGCCGTGCCCGCTGGGCTGGTAGTAGTCGGTTCCGACGAGGTCGTCCGGAGCGTACTGCTGGGTGACCACCCCCCGGTGGTCGTCGTGCGGGTAGCGGTAGCCGGCGCCGTGACCGAGGCCCCGCGCCCCGGAGTAGTGGGCGTCGCGCAGACCGCGCGGCACCGCGCCGCCCCGACCCGCGCGTACGTCGGCGACGGCAGCGCCGATCGCCGTGGTGGCCGAGTTCGACTTCGGCGCGGTGGCCAGGTGGATGACCGCCTGGGCCAGGTTGAGCTGTGCCTCCGGCAGGCCCACGTACTCGACCGCGTGGGCGGCCGCGGTGGCCACTGTCAGCGCGGTGGGATCGGCCATGCCGACGTCCTCACTGGCGAAGATCACCAGCCGGCGGGCGATGAACCGGGCGTCCTCGCCGGCCACCAGCATCCGGGCCAGCCAGTGCAGTGCCGCGTCCACGTCCGAGCCGCGCATGCTCTTGATGAACGCGCTCGTCACGTCGTAGTGGGCGTCGCCGTCCCGGTCGTAGCGCACCGCCGCCACGTCGACCGCCTGCTCGGCCACGGCCAGGTCGATCCGGCCGGTGCCCAGCGCGGTCGCGGTGGCCGCCGCGGCCTCCAGCGCGGTGAGCGCCTTGCGCACGTCGCCCCCGGCGAGCCGGACCAGGTGGTCCTCCGCCTCCTGCGCCAGGGCCAGCGCGCCGCCGAGACCGCGTTCGTCGGCGACCGCGCGGCGCAGCAGCCCGCGTACGTCGTCGTCGTCCAGGGCCTGGAGGGTGAGCAGCACGCAGCGCGACAGCAGGGGCGAGATGACCGAGAAGTACGGGTTCTCCGTTGTCGCCGCCAGCAGCGTGACCGTCCGGTCCTCGACGGCGGCGAGGAGCGAGTCCTGCTGGGTCTTGCTGAACCGGTGCACCTCGTCGATGAACAGCACTGTGGGCGGGCCGCCGGACCGGCGTTGCCGCCGGGCGGTGTCGATCACGGCGCGCACGTCCTTCACGCCCGCGGTCAGTGCGGACATCGCCACGAACCGCCGGTCGGTGGCCCGGGCCACGAGGTGGGCGATGGTGGTCTTGCCGCTGCCCGGCGGACCCCAGAGGATCACCGACATCGGCGCCGCGCCCTCGACCAGCTGACGCAGCGGCGCTCCCGGCGCGAGCAGGTGCTCCTGCCCGACCAGCTCGTCGATGCCCGCCGGGCGCATCCGCACCGGCAGGGGCGAGTCCGCCCGGGTGTCGGTGAAGCCGTCGGCGCCGCCCGCGCCCGCGGGTGCGCCGGCCGGCTCGCCGAGGGTGAAGAGGGCGTCCGATTCCATCACGGGAACAGTACCGGGCCGGGCCGACGACGCCGGAATCGCGCCGCCGCCCCGGCCCGGGTGGTCTTTTCCGGTCAGCCGCGACCCGGCCGCCGGCCCCGGTACCACCGGCCGCCACCGCCGCCGCGCGGGCCGGAGCCGACGCCGGCCAGGTAGAGCGAGAGCAGCAGGAAGCCGATGAGCATGAGCGTCGTGGTGCTGAACAGATCGGGGGCGCCGAGGTCGGTGTTCATGAAGTCGAGCAGCAGCGCGAAACCGAACACGATGGCCGCGAGAATGGCGAGCATGTCGTTCCTCCGGTGGGGGTTCCCAGCAGGTCGGCGACGGATGTACCCAATCGGTCTGTTCGTCAATCTCCACCGTGGAACAGGAGGTGCCTCGGCCCTCGGTACCAGCAGGGATGCTCGTACGCTGGCGGAATGATCACGGTCGACGAGTCGCTGACGGAGCGGGAGGGGCTGCTGGCCGCGGCCCGCCGTCACCCGTTCGCCCGGCACGCGCTGCGGCGCGACGAGGCCGTACGCGGATGGCGGCACGGCGGCGCGGTGGGGTGGCTGCTCCCGCCGGGCGAGTGGTCGGCCGGCGGCGCGGTCGGCGCACCCGGCCCGGCACTCGACGTCTTCGCCGCCCACCGGGCGGACGGGACGCTGCGGGCCGGTCAGTCGATCAACCTTTCCCACGCCGATCCGGACGAGGTGGCCGCGCGGCTGCCGGTGGCCCGGCTCACCGAGTGGGACTTCCTCTGGACCACCGGCCCGCCGCCGCGGCAGCCGGAGCAGGAGCGGGTGGTACGCCTGACCGGGGCCGACCGTCCCGCGCTGGCCGCGCTGATCGAGGAGGCGTTCCCGAGCACCACCTCCCGGCCGGGCGATCCGGGCATCGTCGGCTGGTACGGCATCCGCGACGGTGACCGCCTGCTCGCCTGCGGCGCCGATCGCAGCCGGGGTGACATCGGCTTCCTGGCCGGGCTGACGGTCGCGCCCGGGCATCGCGGCCGGGGGCTGGGCGCGGCGCTGACCGCCGGGATGACGTGTGCCCTGTTCGACCGGTACGACGCCGTGGCGCTGGGCGTGTACCCGGACAACGTGGGCGCGATCCGGCTCTACCGCCGGCTCGGCTTCACCGCCGCCGAACGCCGCACGTCGATCCGGCTCGCCTGACGCAGCCTCCCACGCCGGGATCCTGGTACGGAACGGCCGTCACAGGGGCGCTCGCGTACCAGGATCTCGTCCGGTCCCGGCGGATCGCGCCGGGGTCAGTCCCGGCCGGCAGGGGCTGCGGCGGCGTCGAGGGACGGGCCGGCCGGCTCGGGCGCCAGGCCGGAGTGGCCGGGGCCGGCCGCCGCCTCCGGTTCCACTGTGACGTCCTGCGGGGTACGGCGGGCGGCGCGCCAGGCCGGCAGGTAGAGCGGCGCGGCCACGGCGAGCACCACCCCGCCGACGATCATGGCGACGCTGACGCTCGTGGCGTCGGCCAGCGCGGTCAGCGTGACCGCGCCGAGCGCGCCGGCCGGCTGGGCGGCCATCGAGTTCAGCGAGAGCACGCTGGTCCGGTACGGGCCGTCGACCTGCCGGTGCAGCAGGCCCATGTGCAGCGGGTTCGACGCGCCGTGCACGGCGTAGCAGGCCAGGTACGCGATGAGCACGCCGACCGGGCCGGCCAGCAGGCCCATGCCGACCACCGTCACGCCCTGGAGGATCCGCATCAGCGCGGCGGCCGGGGCGGCGCCGAGGCGGCGCAGCAGGAACGGGGTGAGCGCGGCGCCGGCGGCGTTCGCCAGCCAGGCCGCCGTGCCGGCGGGACCGAGCAGCGCCGCCGCCCGGTCGGCGCCACCGACCACGTCGGCGAGGCGTACCGGGAGCAGCGACTCGAAGGTGACCATGCCGAAGCCCCAGAACAGTTCGACGGCGACCAGGGCCAGCAGCACCCGGTTGCGGCGCAGCAGCCCGACGGCCTGCCCGACCATGCGGGGCGCGTCGACCACCGAGGCGCGCAGCGCGGCCGGGCCGGACGCGGGCCGCCGCTCGGCCATCAGCGCCAGCAGCGCCACGATGGAGACGGCCTGGAGCACGGCGGCGACGATCACCGGCAGCGCCAGCGCGCTGACCGGGCCGATCGGACCGAGCGCGACCAGGCCGCCGCTGAGCAGGGCGCCCGCGCCGATGGCGACACCGACCACGGTGCCGGCCCAGCCGAGGCCGCGCTCGTACTCGGCCTTCGGGTCGGCGGCGAGCGTGGCGTCGACGTACCAGGATTCCATCGGGCCGCTGTCGAGCGCCCGGTAGACGCCCTGCAACGCCCAGACCAGGAAGAACATCCAGAACGAGTCGGCCACCGCCATGAGCGCCAGCGAGCCGAGGCCGATGGCCCAGGCGGCGACCAGCACCGGCTTGCGGCCGAGCGCGTCGGCGAAGCCGCCGGTGGGCAGTTCCAGCGCCAGTACGACGAGGCCCTGCGCGGTGGCGACCAGGCCGATCTGGGACAGCGTGAGCCCGCGCTCCTGCATCAGCAGGATCATCACCGGCATGAGCAGGCCGGTGGGCAGCCAGCGCAGGCCGTACAGCGTGAGGTAGCGGAACCGGATCTGGCGTACGGACAGCGCGGTCACGGCGTCTCCTCGGCGGGCGGCGGGGTGGACCGCGGGTAGGCCGCGTCCATCGGCAGGGCGGCGAGGTAGAACTGCACCGTCTCGGCGTCGGGGTCGTCGGGGTCGGTGGCGTCGCGGTGCCGCTCGAAGACCGCGAAGACCTCCTCCTGGATCGCCTTGAGGCGGTCGACCGGGATCCGCATGAAGAAGTCGCCCATGCCGAAGCCGTCGCGCCAGTCCGCCGACCACCGGTGCCGCTGGGCGAACCAGCGTTCGGCGTGCTGGGCGAAGAAGCGGACGTAGTCCGCCTCGATCCACTCGATGGCCGCCCGCGCGTCGGGGTCGTCGTCGAAGTCGCTGGACTCCCAGTTGGTGACGTCGTGCGCGGCCCGCCAGTAGCGCTGGCGGCCGGTGCCGAGGCTCGGGTCCTCCACCACGAGGCCCACCTCGGCGAGCTGGCGCAGGTGGTAGCTGGTCGCACCGCTGTTGGTGCCGAGCGCCTCCGCGAGGGCGGTGGCGGTGGCCGGACCGCCCACGCGCAGCGCCCCGACCAGCCGCATGCGCAGCGGTTGGGCCAGGGCACGAACCTGGCGGTGGTCGATGCGTACGGTGCGCTCCTTCTTCTCCTCCATGGGATGCACAATATCTGTGCATACTTTCCATGCACAAGAGGATTGCAAAGAATCTGTGCAACTAGCCGTACAGCTCGGTGATCCCCCGCAGGCGGGTCCGCAGCAGCCCCGCGGCGCGGGTGGAGTCCAGCACCACCTCACCCGGGCGGTGCTGCCCGGCGGCGGCGATCGTGGTGGTGGGCAGCCCGCGCGCGTCCACCCCGTCGTGCCGGGCCACCAGCACGCCCAGCTCGGCGCGGCTCACCGCGTCCGGCCCGGCCACGTTGAGCAGCCCGGCGTAGTCGCCCGGCACCAGCTCCAGCACCGCGGCGGCGAGGTCGGCGACGTGCACCGGGCAGCGCAGCTCGTCGGTGAACAAGGTGGCCCGCCCGGCCAGCGCGTCCCGGCAGAGCTGGATCTGCTTGCTGCCCTCCCCCACGATCAGCGAGGTCCGCACCACCGCCGCGGCCGGATCCACCGCCCGTACGGCCGTCTCCGCCGCCGCCTTCGCCGCCCCGTACGGGTGCAGCGGCGTGGGCACGTCCTCGTCCGCGTACGGTGTGGGCCGCCCGGCGTGCAGCGCGTCGCTGGACAGGTGCACCAGCCGGGCGCGCACCTCGGCGGCGGCTACCGCGATGTGGGCCGCCCCGTCCGCCGTGACCGCCCAGTCGTCGTACCGGTAGGGGGTGGCGACGACGGCGTCGGGGCGTACCCGAATCAGCAGCTCACGCACGGCGGCGCGGTCGGTCACGTCGAGCCGGTGCGGCGCGACGCCGGGCACCGCGACGGCGGCGCGGTGGTACGTGCCGGTGACCCGGTGCCCGGCGGCGACCGCCTGCCGGCACACCTCGGCGCCGAGGAAGCCGCTGGCTCCCACCACGAGCAGACGCATGAGTCCCCCTGAAGATCGAAAAGGCCCGCGTCATCATGACGCGGGCCTTTCGACGAGGCGAGGATCAGGTGGGGTCGGCCACCGGGGCGGCCGGGCCGGCGGTGCCGGCGTGCGGGCCGGCCGGCGCCTTCGGCTTGGCGTCGATGCCGGCCTCGGCGCGCTGCTGCCCGGTGATCGGGGTGGGCGCGCCGGTCAGCGGGTCGAAGCCGCCCCGGGTCTTCGGGAACGCGATCACCTCGCGGATCGAGTCCGCGCCGGCCAGCAGCATGCAGACCCGGTCCCAGCCGAACGCGATGCCGCCGTGCGGCGGAGCGCCGTACTTGAACGCCTCCAGCAGGAAGCCGAACTTGTCCTGCGCCTCGTCGGCGGTGATGCCGAGCAGGTCGAACACCCGCTGCTGCACGTCGCCCCGGTGGATACGGATGGAGCCGCCGCCGATCTCGTTGCCGTTGCAGACGATGTCGTACGCGTAGGCCAGCGCCCGGTCCGGTGCCTCCTCGAACCGGTCCACCCACTCGGCGTTCGGCGAGGTGAAGGGGTGGTGCACGGCGGTCCAGCCGCCCTCGTCCGTGCGTTCGAACATGGGCGCGTCCACGACCCAGCAGAACGCCCAGGCGTTCTCGTCGATCAGGTTCGACCGCTTGGCGATCTCGATCCGGGCGGCGCCGAGCAGCTCCTGCGCCTCGCGGGTGTTCGTGCTCGCGGCGAAGAAGATCGCGTCGCCGGGCTTCGCGCCGACCGCGTCGGCCAGGCCGGACAGGTGCGCCTCGGACAGGTTCTTCGCCACCGGGCCGCGCGGCTCGCCGGTCTCGGCGTCCAGCACCACGTATGCCAGGCCGCGCGCGCCGCGCGCCTTGGCCCAGTCCTGCCAGCCGTCCAGCTCCTTGCGGGTCTGCGAGGCGCCGCCGGGCATGACCACCGCGCCGACGTAGCCGCCCGCGTCGATCGCGCCGGCGAACACCCGGAACTCGGTGCCGCGCAGGTAGTCGGTCAGCTCGGTCAGCTCCACGCCGTAGCGCAGGTCCGGCTTGTCCGAGCCGTACCGGGACATGGCGTCGTGCCAGGTGATGCGCGGGATCGGCCGGGAGATCTCGTAGCCGGCGAGGTCCTTCCACAACGCCGAGACGATCGCCTCGCCCAGGTCGATCACGTCGTCCTCGGTGACGAACGACATCTCGATGTCGAGCTGGGTGAACTCCGGCTGCCGGTCGGCGCGGAAGTCCTCGTCGCGGTAGCAGCGGGCGATCTGGTAGTACCGCTCCATGCCGCCGACCATGAGCAGCTGCTTGAACAGCTGCGGCGACTGCGGCAACGCGTACCAGCTACCGGGCTGCAGGCGCACCGGCACCAGGAAGTCGCGGGCACCCTCCGGGGTGGAGCGGGTCAGCGTCGGCGTCTCGATCTCCAGGAAGTCCCGCTCGTGCAGCACGCCGCGGGCGATCTGGTTGGCCCGCGAGCGCAGCCGCATGGCCTTGGCCGGGCCGCCCCGGCGCAGGTCCAGGTAGCGGTACTTGAGCCGGATGTCGTCGCCGGCCTCGATCTGGTCGTCCACCGGCAGCGGCAGCGGCGCGGCCTCGGAGAGCACCTCCAGCGCGGTCGCTGTCACCTCGACCTCGCCGGTGGGCAGGTCCGGGTTCTCGTTGCCCTCCGGGCGGCGGGTCACCTCGCCGGTGACCTTGACGCAGAACTCGTTGCGCAGCGCGTGCGCGTCCTCCTCGCGGAAGACCACCTGCACGACGCCGGAGGCGTCACGCAGGTCGACGAAGATGACACCGCCGTGGTCGCGCCGGCGGGCCACCCACCCGGCGAGCGTCACCGTCGAGCCGGCGTCCGCGGCGCGCAGGCTTCCGGCATTGTGGGTACGGATCACGGCTGGCGTCTCCTCAATCTGGTCCACTCACTGCTCCCCCGCATTCTGTCAGGACGGGCGGGCCCGCTCCCCGGCACCCGTCGAGCCGGGCCGCCCCGGGTGCTTGGCCAAAGCGCCGTGCGGGCCGGGTCCGGCGGTCTACCGTGGCCGGGTGCGTGCCGTACCGACCTGGGCCGTGGCCACCGCGGCCGCCGCGCCCGCGCTGCTGGTGGCGGGCTGGACGGTGGCGGGCGCCCGCCAGGGGCCGGGGTACGACCCGGTGCGGGACACGATCAGCGAACTGGCCGGCGAGGGCGCGACCGATCCGTGGCTGATGGGCGGCGCGCTCGTGCTGCTCGGCTGCTGCTACTGCGCCACCGCCGCCGCGCTGCACGCCGCCGGGCTGCCCAGCCGCTTCCTGCTCGCGGTCGGCGGGGTGGCCACCGTCGCGCTCATCGCGTTCCCCCGGCCGCAGGTGGGCGGCTCCCCGGCGCACGGGGTGGTGGCCACCGTGGCGGTGCTCGCGCTGGCGCTGTGGCCGGCCGGCACGGCGCTGCGCCTGCCCCGCAGGGTGCCGCGTGCGGTGGCCGCCTCCCCGGCGGGCCGGCCGCCGTGGGCGTTCCGCCGGCCGGTGGCGCTGGCCGTCACGGCGGTGCTGCTGGCGTTGTTCGGCTGGTCGGTGGCCGAGGTGACGGGCGGCTCCCGGACCGGGCTGGCCGAGCGGGTGGCCGCGCTCGCGGTGACGCTCTGGCCGCTGGCCGCGGTGCTGTCCGCCCGGCGGGCCCACCGGCACTGGACGGCCCGGCCGTCGGAGCCGCCCCGGCCGGACGGCCCGCCGGTCGGTCCGGGCCGCCTCGGGGCGGGCGCCTGAGACGGGTACGCGGAACGGGCCGCCGGTCACCCGGCGGCCCGTTCGTGGAAGTGCGTGGATCAGAAGACGCTCACGCCGTAGCGGCTGAGGGCCTCGGTGACCGGCTGGAAGTAGGTGGTGCCACCGGTGCGGCAGTTGCCGCTACCACCGGAGGTGAGACCGAGCGCGACGGTGCCGGCGAACAGCGAGCCGCCGCTGTCGCCCGGCTCGGCGCAGACGTTGGTGCGGATGAGGCCGGAGACGCTGCCCTCGGCGTAGTTCACGGTCGCGTTGAGCGCGCTGACGCTGCCGCTGCGCAGGCCGGTGGTGCTGCCGGAACGGCGGACGGACTGGCCGACGTACGCGTTGCCGGCCGAGGTGATGTCCTGGAAGCTGCCGTTGTAGAGCGAGACGTTGCCGGCCGCGTTGGCCGAG
Source organism: Micromonospora sp. WMMD1274 (assembly GCF_049179035.1). Classification (NCBI taxonomy): domain Bacteria; kingdom Bacillati; phylum Actinomycetota; class Actinomycetes; order Micromonosporales; family Micromonosporaceae; genus Micromonospora; species Micromonospora sp. WMMD1274. The sequence goes on along the minus strand of NZ_JBMHMG010000001.1, from coordinate 5,758,190 downwards.
TTGTTGTGCCGGACGATGCCGTAGTCGTTACCCGGGAAGCTGGTGCCGGTCCGGGTGCCGAGCAGGCTGGTCTGCGCGGAGTTGCTGTACCAGCTCGACGAGATGTTGGTGCAGTGGCCCGCGGTGAGGAAGTAGTAGGTCGAGCCGCTGCGGACGTTGAACCCGAGCGAGCAGCGACCCCCGCCGCCGGCGTAGATCGCCTGGCCGCCGGAGATCCGGGTGCTCAGCACGCCGGCCTCGGCCTCGATGCGGATCGCGCCGTTGTGACGGGCGGCGGCGGCCTTGACCCGCTCCAGCTTGGCGCCGGTGACGGTGCTGTCGACGGAGACGACGACCTGGTTCGTGGCCGGGTCGGTCCACCAGGCGGTGCCGGGGATCTTGGCGGAGCGCTCCAGCTCGCTGGTGGCGGCGTTGAGCTTGTCCGCGCCGCGCGCCACGATCTTCGGGATGGCGCCGGCGTCGCGCACCTGGCGGGCGGTGGCGGTGTCGGTCACCGTGACGACCATCTTGCCGCTGGCGTCGGCGTACGTGCCGGCCGCGCGGGCGCCGAGCTTCTCGACGAGGGTGGCGGCGGCGTCCGGCGAGAGGGCCGTGGGGGCGGCCTGCGCGGGGGCGCCGAGCAGCGAGCCGGTGACCAGGGTGCCGGCGACGGCGACTGCGGCGGCGCGGCGGAGCGTGGACCTCGTGGGTCGCATGTAACAACCTCCGAATGGGGGTGAACGGGCGCTGTCATGGGGGCGCGCCCGAGGACAACCCGGGCGACCTGGGGAAACCGCCCGGGTGCCCAAAGTATTCACACATTTAAGATCGTAAGCAAGACATGGCTTTGCCCGGATTCGCACCAGCGCCCGGTGTAACGCCGAAGCAACAACATCGACATCATCTGTCAGAGCGGGTCAGGGTGCGCGGCGGCGGGCGCCCGGGCCCGGGCGGGGCAGCACGTCGCGCGCCTCGGTGATCTCGTGCCCCCCGGCGCACCGCAACGCGACCCGGACCTCGGCGCCGCAGTCGCGGTGCGCGACGCTCAGCGGCGAGCCCTCCGGGTCGGCCAGGTAGCGGTCACCCCACCCGAGCACCGCGACGAGCACCGGCCACAGGTCCAGCCCCATCTCGGTGAGCCGGTACTCGTGGCGCGGCCGGCTGCCCGGCTCGCGGTACGGCTCCCGGCGCAGCACGCCGCGCTCGACGAGCATGGCGAGCCGGTTGGTCAGCACCTGGCGCGGGATGCCGGTACGCACCCGCATGTCGTCGAACCGGCGTACGCCGTTGAAGACCTCGCGCAGCACGACGAGGGTCCACCGCTCGCCGAGGACCTCCATGGCGCGCGCGATGGTGCAGTTCTCCACCGACCAGTCCAGTGCCGCGGGTCTCATGCCGACCAGGCTAGGTCTGATTGACAGACTCAGCAACGCGCTGCGAGGCTGAGTCCATGACGCAGACGCAGGAGCGCACCCGTACGTTCACCTGGTCCGACCCGGCGGCCGGCGCCGCACACCTGGGCCGGCGCAGCGGCCTGGAACTGATGCAGGCGATGATCGCCGGGGAGCTGGCCGCGCCGCCGATCATGCACCTCGTCGACATGTCCCGGATGGAGGCCGAGGAGGGGCGCGTGGCGGTCGAGCTGCTGCCGCAGGAGTTCCACTACAACCCGCTCGGCACCGTGCACGGCGGCGTCCTCTCCACGCTGCTGGACACCGCCGCGGCGTGCGCCGTGCACACCACGCTGCCGGCCGGCGTCGGCTACACGTCGCTGGACCTCAACGTGAAGTTCCTGCGCCCGGTGACAGTCGACACCGGCCTGCTGCGCTGCGAGGGCACGGTGCTCCAGCGGGGCCGCCGTACCGCCCTGGCCGAGGCCCGCCTCACGGACCCCGCCAACCGCCTGGTAGCCCACGCCACCTCGACCTGCCTCATCTTCCCCCTCCCCTGACCCCCTCCCTGATCCCGCGCGATCTTGCAGTTGCGGCCCCCGCAGCGCCGGTTTCGCGGCATTCGCGGGGGCCGTAAGTGCAAGATCGCGCGGGCGAGCGGGAGGGGCGGGGGGTCAGGCGGTGCGGGCGGAGACGCGGGCGGCTCGGGCGGCTCGGCGCTCCTCGAAGCGGGACGCCTGGGTCTCCAGGGTGTCCAGGTGGGCGGCGATCTGGTCGCGGGCGGCCTCGCCGTCGGCGTTCAGGCCGGTCACGTCGAACAGGTTCCACTGGCGCAGCACCGGCATCACCACCTCGTCGCGGTGCTGGCGCAGGTCGTAGATCCCGGCCAGCGCGATCGCCACCGACTTGCGGGCGAAGCCGTCGATGCCGACACCCGGCATCTGGAAGTTGGCGAGCACGTCGGCTACGGCACGCATCGCCTGCGACGGGGCCAGCTCGAACGCCGCGCCGAGCAGGTTGCGGTAGAAGACCATGTGCAGGTTCTCGTCCGCGGCGACCCGGGCCAGCAGCGCCTCGCACATCGGGTCGCCGGTGGCCCGGCCCGTGTTGCGGTGCGAGATGCGGGTGGCCAGCTCCTGGAACGACACGTACGCCAGCGAGTGCAGCATCTCCTGGTCGTGCACGTTCTGGTAACCGGCCGACATGTGCACCATGCGGGCCCGCTCCAGCGCCACCGGGTCCACCGCCCGCGTCACAGTGAGGTAGTCGCGGATCGCCGTGCCGTGCCGCCCCTCCTCCGCCGTCCACCGGTGGACCCAGGTGCCCCACGCGCCGTCGCGCCCGAACAGGGTGGCGATCTCGTGGTGGTACGACGGCAGGTTGTCCTCGGTGAGCAGGTTGACGATCAGCGCGGTCCGGGCCACCTCGGGCAGCGTCGAGTCCTCCGGCGACCACGCCTCGCCGCCCAGCGGGCCGTCGAAGGTGCGGCCCTCGCTCCACGGCACGTACTCGTGCGGGAACCACTCCTTGGCCAGCGACAGGTGGCGGTCGAGGTTCTTCTCGACCACCGGCTCGAGTTCGGTGAGCAGAGCGGTCTGGCTGAGCACGGTCACGACGTTCTCCCTACGGTGGCGTAACTTACGCCACCGTAGGTCGAAACGTCTTCAGACGCCAGTGCCCGCCGGGCCGACCAGCGGCTTCAGGTCCGCCCGGGGTGGCGTCCACTCCCCCGCAGCGGCCGGCACCTGCTCGCCGGAACGGATGTCCTTGACCTCGTCGCCGTCCGCGCCGGGGAACCAGACGTACGGGATGCCGCGCCGCTCGGCGTACCGGATCTGCTTGCCGAACTTGGCCGCCGACGGGGACACCTCGGTGGGCACACCCCGCGACCGCAGCGCCGCCGCGACCGCGTCGCTGGCCGCCCGGTCCTCCTCGACGGTCACGGCCACCAGCACGCAGGTCGGCACCGAACGGGACACCGACAGCGCCTCCGCGCCGAACAACAGGCCGAGCAGCCGGGTCACGCCGATCGAGATGCCCACGCCGGGGAACCGGACGTTGCCGGAGCTGGCCAGGTTGTCGTACCGGCCGCCGGAGCAGATCGAGCCGAACCGCTCGTAGCCGATCATCTGCGTCTCGTAGACCGTACCCGTGTAGTAGTCCAGGCCCCGCGCGATGCGCAGGTCGGCCACGCAGAGGCCGGGCGCGTGCGCGGCGGCGGTCTCCACCACGGCGGTCAGCTCCGCGACGCCCTCGTCCAGCAGCGGGTCGCTCACCCCGAGGCCGCGCACCGCGTCGGCGAAGGAGGCGTCCGGCGCGGAGATCTCGGCCAGCGACAGCACGGCCTTGGCCTGCGCCTCGCTCGCCCCGGCGGTGCTCGCCAGCAGTTCCGTCACCCCGGCCGGGCCGATCTTGTCGAGCTTGTCGACGGCGCGCAGCGCCGCCTCCGTGTCGGTCAGCCCGACGCCCCGGTAGAACCCCTCGCAGATCTTGCGGTTGTTGACCTGGATACGCACCGGCGGGATCGGCAGCGACCGCAGCGCGTCACCGATGACCAGCGGCATCTCGGCCTCGTAGTGGGCCGGCAGGGTGTCCCGGTCGACGATGTCGATGTCGGCCTGGAGGAACTCCCGATAGCGGCCCTCCTGCGGGCGCTCACCCCGCCACACCTTCTGGATCTGGTAGCGGCGGAACGGGAACTGGAGCTTGCCGGCGTTCTCCAGCACGTAGCGGGCGAACGGCACGGTCAGGTCGAAGTGCAGGCCGAGCGCGTCGTCACCGGCCGGACCGTCGGTGTCGGCCTGCAACCGGCGCAGCAGGTAGACCTCCTTGGAGGTCTCCCCCTTGCGCAGGAGCTGGTCCAACGGCTCGACCGAACGGGTCTCCAGCGGGGCGAAGCCGTACAGCTCGAACGTGGCGCGGATCCGGTCGAGCACGAACTGCTCGATCATCCGCTGCGCCGGCGTCCACTCGGGGAAGCCGGAAATGGGCGTGGGCTTGCTCATCACGAACTCCTTGAGAACCCGCGCGGGCGCGGGTGAGGGTCTAGAGGCCTCGGGTGGGCGCGGCCGGGCGCGCGCCGCCGGTGCCCGCCACCTCGACGAGGTACGGGTTGGTCGCGCGCTCGCGGCCGATCGTGGTCGCGGGGCCGTGGCCGGGCAGGACGACCGTGTCGTCGGCCAGCGGGAGCACCTTCTCCCGCAGGCTGGACAGCATCCGGGGCATGCTGCCGCCCGGCAGGTCGGTGCGGCCGATCGAGCCGGCGAACAGCACGTCACCGGAGAGGCAGATCTGCTCCGCCTCCCAGGGCGAGCCGGCGCCGGGCAACCGGAAAAGCACCGACCCGCCGGTATGGCCGGGGGCGTGGTCGACGGTGATCTCCAACCCGGCCAGCGACAGCGTCGCGTCGTCGGTCAGCTCGGCCACGTCGTCCGGCTCGGCGTACGGCAGCCGGCCGCCGAACAGCTGGGTCAGGTCCATCGACAGCGCCTTGCTCGGGTCGGCCAGCAGCTCCCGGTCGTCCGGGTGGACGTAGGCGGGGATGCCCCGCGCGCCGCAGACCGGGGCGACGGAGAAGGTGTGGTCCAGGTGGCCGTGGGTGAGCAGCACGGCGGCCGGGTGCAGGCGGTGCTCGGCGAGCACGGCGTCGAGCCGGTCGAGCACCCCGATGCCGGGGTCGACCACCACGCACTGCTCCCCCGGCCCGGTCGCCACCACATAGCAGTTGGTGCCGAAGGCGTCCGCGGGAAAGCCGGCCACGAGCACGTCGCTCCCCTTTCCGTCCGGTCGTCGTCTGCCTGCAGCCTAGTCGCAGCGGCGAACGGATTCCGTCCGCCACCGGCCCCGTCCGCCCCGGCCGGGCTGAGATGACCGGACCTCGTACACCACTTTCACAGTCGCTACCCGTACACTCTGGCGGGCGTGTGGCGTGGCGCACCCCGATCGGAACGGCGGACGGCGCCCGGCGCCGGCGGCGATCAGGCAGAGGAAGGGGAGCGCACGTGGCTTCCAGCAGGGACCGGCAGCGCAAACTGGCGCGCGCCAAGCTCGACCGGCAGCTCGCCCGGCGGGCGGCGGTCGCGAAGCGCCGCCGGCAGATCCGGGCCGGTGTGGGTGCCGCGGTGGTGCTCGTGCTGATCGTGGCCGGCTCGGCCTGGGCACTCGGCGCGTTCGACTCCGAGCCGGAGAAGAAGGCCGCCGAGGACGTCTGCCTCTGGACCGCGGAGGACGGTGCCGTCAACACCAACCTCAAGGACGTCGGCCAGCCGCCCACCACGGGCCTGCCGACCTCGGGCACCCGCCCGATGACGATCACCACCAACCAGGGTGGGCCGATCACCGTCGAGCTGGACCAGACCGACGCGCCGTGCGGCGCGGCGAGCCTGAGCTACCTGGCCGGCCGGTCGTTCTTCGACAACACCACCTGCCACGAGATCACCGCCGAGGGTGCGCTGCGCTGCGGTGACCCGACCGGCACCGGGCTCGGCGGCCCGACCTACTCGTTCTACGACGAGAACGTCCCGGCCGCGGCGGAGCCCAGCCCGTCGGCCTCGCCGGCGCCCGGGCAGGCCCCGACGTACCCGAAGGGCACGGTCGCCATGATCGGCAACCCGCCCGGCAGCAACAGCAGCCAGTTCCTGATCTTCTTCAAGGACGCCAGCCCGGCCAAGCCGGCCTACTCGGTGGTCGGCAAGGTCACCGGCGGGCTCGACGTGGTGGAGAAGATCGGCGCCATGCCGACGGTGGACAATGGCAACGGCGCCAAGGTCAAGCCGAAGACGCAGGTGCTGGTCCAGAGCGTCACAGTCGGCGAGCCCGGCGCGGCGCCGGCCGAAAGCCCCGCGCCCTCGCCCAGCGCCAGCGCGGGCTGACCCGACAACCCGATCCGGCGGCCCGCCGCCGGTGACCCACACGTGACCCGGCGGCGCGCGCGCCGACCCCATACGCAGCAGGTGAGGAGTGACCGTGACGTCCACCAGAGACCGCCAGCGCGCGGCGGCGCGGGCCAAGCTCGAGCGGGAGATGGCGGAACGGGCCGGCCGGGCCCGCAAGCGCCGGCAGACCCAGGCGATCGTCGGGGCCGCGGCGGTGCTGGTGCTCGTCGTGGCCGGCACGGTCTGGCTCGTCGCCGCGCTCGGCGACGACGACGAGAAGCAGGGCGGCACCGCCGCCGGGGCCGACGCCGTGCAGTGCGCGTACACGGAGGTGCCCAAGGAGGGCCGGCCGCCGCAGATCAAGGACGTCGGCCTGCCGCCGGCCCAGCAGGCCGGCAAGGGCACCCAGACGATGACGATCGACACCAACCTGGGCCCGATCACCGCCAAGATCGACCGCGCCAAGGTGCCCTGCACCGCCGGCAGCTTCACGCACCTGGCCAGCAAGGGCTTCTTCGACAACACCAAGTGCCACCGGCTGGTCACCGAGGGCATCAAGGTGCTCCAGTGCGGCGACCCGAGCGCCACCGGCAAGGGCTGGCGGGACACCGACGGCACCGGCGGCCCGTCGTACAACCTGGCCGAGGAGAACCTCCCCACCGACAAGCGCCCGCCGTACCCGGAGGGTGTCATCGCGATGGCCAACTCCGGCCAGCCGGGCAGCACCGGCAGCCAGTTCTTCATCGTGTACGGCGACTCGCCGCTCGACCCGAACTACACGGTGCTGGGCACCATCACCGGTGGCATGGACGTGGTGAAGCAGGTCGCCACGGCCGGTGACGACGGCGCGTTCGCCAAGCAGGCCGGCGGTGGTCACCCGAAGAAGGAGATCACCATGACCAAGGTGACGATGAGCCCGGTCGAGGGCGGCTGACCGCACCCGCACAACGACGAAGCGCCCGCCGGCTGATCGCAGCCGGCGGGCGCTTTCGTGTGCGTGGGTGGCTCAGGCCCCCGAGGTGACCCGGTACGCGTCGAACACGCCGTCGACCTTCCGCACGGCGGCCAGCAGGTGGCCGAGGTGCTTCGGGTCGGCCATCTCGAAGCTGAACCGGCTCACCGCCACCCGGTCACGGGTGGTGGTGACGGTCGCGGAGAGGATGTTGACCCGCTCCTCGGACAGCACCCGCGTCACGTCGGCGAGCAGCTTGTGCCGGTCCAGCGCCTCGACCTGGATGGCGACCAGGAACGTGGAGGCGGACGTGAGCTTCCAGCTCACCTCGACCACCCGCTCGGGCTGGGCGCGCAGGTCCTCGGCGTTGGCGCAGTCGTCCCGGTGCACGCTGACCCCGCCGGAGCGGGTGACGAACCCGAACACCGAGTCCGGCGGTACGGGCGTGCAGCAGCGGGCCAGCTTGATCCAGACGTCGCTGACGCCGCGGACCACCACGCCCGGGTCGGCGCTGCTCTGCCGGCTGCGCGGCGGCCGGGTGGCGACGGCGGTCTCGGCGATGTCCTCCGCCGCGCCCTCCTCGCCGCCGTAGGACGCCATCAGCTTCTGCACGACCGACTGCGCGGAGACCTGGCTGTCGCCGACCGCCGCGTACAGCGAGGCCACGTCGGCCAGGTGCAGGTCCCGGGCGATCGCCATCAGCGCGTCCGAGGTGAGCATCCGCTGCAACGGCATGCCCTGCTTACGCATCGCCTTGACGATCGCGTCCTTGCCGGCCTCGATCGCCTCCTCGCGCCGCTCCTTGTTGAAGTACTGGCGGATCTTCGTACGCGCCCGCGGGCTCTTGACGAAGCCCAGCCAGTCCTGCGTGGGACCGGCCGTGTCGGACTTCGACGTGAAGATCTCGATCACGTCGCCGTTGGACAGCGTCGACTCCAGCGGCACCAGCTTGCCGTTGACCCGCGCGCCGATGCACTTGTGCCCGACCTCGGTGTGCACCGCGTACGCGAAGTCGACAGGCGTCGACCCGGTCGGCAGCGGGATGACGTCGCCCTTGGGCGTGAAGACGTACACCTCCTGGCTGGACAGGTCGAACCGCAGCGCGTCCAGGAACTCGCTCGGGTCGGCCGCCTCGCGCTGCCAGTCCAGCAGCTGCCGCAGCCAGGTCATCTCGTCGATGTGCGCCGGCGGGCCCACCACCGGGGTGCCCTTGTGCTCCTTGTACTTCCAGTGCGCGGCGATGCCGAACTCGGCGGTGCGGTGCATCGCGTACGTGCGGATCTGCATCTCCACCGGCTTGCCGGTGGGCCCGATGACAGTCGTGTGCAACGACTGGTACATGTTGAACTTGGGCATGGCGATGTAGTCCTTGAACCGGCCCGGCACCGGCTGCCAGTTGGCGTGGATGACCCCCAGCGCCGCGTAGCAGTCACGAACCGTGTCGACCAGGATCCGCACGCCCACCAGGTCGTAGATGTCGTTGAAGTCGCGCCCCCGCACGATCATCTTCTGGTAGATCGAGTAGAGGTGCTTCGGCCGCCCGGTCGTCTCCGCCTTGATCTTGGCGGCCTTCAGGTCGGTGGACACCTTCTGGGTCACCTGGCGCAGCAGCGCCTCGCGCTGCGGCTGGTGCTCCCCGATCAGCCGGTTGATCTCCTCGAACCGCTTCGGGAACAGCGTGCCGAAGGCCAGATCCTCCAGCTCCCACTTGATCGTGTTCATACCGAGGCGGTGCGCCAGCGGGGCCAGGATCTCCAGCGTCTCCTTGGCCTTCTGCTCCTGCTTCGGGCGGGGCAGGAAGGTCAGGGTCCGCATGTTGTGCAGCCGGTCGGCCAGCTTGATCACCAGGACCCGGGGATCCTTCGCCATCGCGACGACCATCTTGCGGATGGTCTCGGCCTTCGCCGCGTCGCCGAGCTTGACCTTGTCGAGCTTGGTGACGCCGTCGACGAGCAGCGCGACCTCACCGCCGAAGTCGGCGCGCATCTGGTCGAGCGTGTATTCCGTGTCCTCGATGGTGTCGTGCAGCAGCGCCGCGACCAGCGTGGTGGTGTCCATGCCCAGGTTCGCCAGGATGGTCGCCACCGCGAGCGGGTGCGTGATGTAGGGGTCGCCGGACTTGCGGTACTGCCCCGAGTGCCACCGCGCGGCCGTGTCGAAGGCGCGCTGGAGCAGCCGCGCGTCGGCCTTGGGGTGGTTCTCCCGGTGCGTCGCGATCAGCGGCTCCAGCACCTCGCTGACCTGCGAGGTCTGCCAGGGCGCGTTGAACCGGGCCAGCCGGGCGCGTACCCGCCGGCCGGTGGGCGCGTTGGAGAGGGCGAAACCGCTGCCGGGCGTGGACTCGGTGGAACCCTCGGTCGGGAACGGCACCACGACCGCCCCGCCGTCGGCCGTCGCGTCGGACGCGCCGCCGGTGGCGCCGGTCGCCCGGGCCGGCGGGTTGCCGCTGCGCTCGGTCACCGAGCCGTCCGCGTCGCCTGTCGGGTGCACCGTGCCCTCCACCGGAGGGACGACATCGTGGGACACCGGCCTCCTCACCGCTCGCCGGGATGCGCCGGCCGTCCGGCCGACGTCTGGTTCAACCGGCCCGGGGGCCGGTGTTGTTCCACGCGGTCGCCGGGGCCGGGCCCCGGCGCCTTCGCCGCCCCGGAGATCTCGGCCGGGCCGGGCAAAGGGCAATGCTACCCGTACGCAGGGTACGCCACCGCTCCCCCGGACGGTCGGCGCCGACCGGCCCGACGGTCCGGCCCGGTCAAACGGTCAACAGGGCATGGACCGGGCGCTGCGCCAGCCGCTTGCGGCCCTCGAGGAAGCCCAGCTCCAGCAGCACGGTGAACCCGGCCACCGTCCCGCCGGCCCGTTCCACCAGGTCGAGCGTGGCCTCGGCGGTCCCGCCGGTGGCGAGCACGTCGTCGAGCACCAGCACCCGGTGACCGGCGGTGAACGCGTCCTGATGCACCTCCAGCGTCGCCTCGCCGTACTCCAGCGCGTAGGAGGCCGAGTGGGTGGCCCGGGGCAGCTTGCCGGCCTTGCGCACCGGCACCACGCCGACACCGGTGGCGTACGCGACCGCCGCCGCCAGCACGAACCCGCGCGCCTCGATGCCGGCGACCGTGTCGAACGAGTCCCGCCCGTGGTACGCGATGATGCCGTCGATCACCGCCCGGAACGCCTCACCGTCGGCGAACAGCGGCATCAGGTCCTTGAACACGACACCCGGCTTGGGGAAGTCCGGCACGTCCAGCAGCCGGCTGGCGACGAGCTGGGCGACCTCCGGGCCGCTGTCTCCGCGTACCCCTGCGGTGTGGGTCTCCGTCACGGTGCGTCCCATGTCCTCTCGAAACGACGACGGCGTCCGTCATGCCGTGACATCAGCATGACGGACGCCGTCGGACCGATTCCGTCCGGCCCTGCGGTCAGCGGCGCTTGCCGCCGGGCCGGTTGCCGCCGCCACCGGCGGGACGGCCGCCGCGGGCGCCGCTGGGGCGCTTGCCCGCGGGGCGGGCGCCCACCTTGGGTGCGGCGCCGGCCAGCGCGGCCGCGTCCGGGTCGATCGGCGCGTCGGCGGCCGGCGCTGCGGTACGCGGGCCCTTCGGCGTGATCTCGCCCCGGGCGAGCGCGGCCCGGCGGGACAGCACCCGCTTGTTGTGGGCGCTGATCCGCGGATCCATGTTCTTCAGCAGCACCAGCAGCGGCGTGGCCAGCAGGATCGAGGTCAGGAACGCCACCGCCATACCGACGAACAGCACCAGGCCGAGGTCCTTCAGCGTGCCCGCGCCGAGCAGGCCGGCGCCGATGAAGAGCAGGCCGCCGACCGGCAGCAGCGCCACCACCGAGGTGTTCAGCGACCGCATGAGGCTCTGGTTGAGCGCCAGGTTGGACGCCTCGCCGTAGGTGACGTTGTTGTTCGCGGTGATGCCGCGCGTGTTCTCCTGCACCTTGTCGAAGACCACCACCACGTCGTAGAGCGCGAAGCCCAGGATCGTGAGGAAGCCGATGATCGTCGACGGGGTGACCTCGAAGCCGACGATCGAGTAGATGCCGGCGGTCAGGGCCAGGTTGGTCAGCAGCGAGACGATCGCGGCGGCCGCCATCCGCCACTCGAAGCGCAGCACCAGGTAGATCGACACCACCGCGATGAAGATCACCAGGCCGAGGAAGGCGCGCGAGGTGACCTGGCTGCCCCAGGCCTCGGAGACCTGGCTGCCGCTGATCTGGTCGGCCGGGATGCCGAACTCCTGCGCCATCGCGGTCTTGGCCGCGTTGGCCTGCTCGGCGGAGAGCTGGCCGGTGCGCATCTCGTAGAACTCGCCGCTGGTGCCGCCGACCTTCTGCGCGCTGACCACCTCGACGCCCGGCGCCTCGTCGGCCAGCACGTCGTCGACGGTCCGCTCGGCCTGGTCCAGCGTGCCGACGCTGGCCGGCACCTGGAACGAGTTGCCGCCTGCGAACTCGATGCCCAGCTTGAAGCCGCTGATCGCGAAGCTCAGCACGGCGATCAGCACGAGCACGCCGGCCACGCCGAACCACAGCTTGCGCCGCCCGACGATGTTGAGATCCGCCTCACCCCGGTAGAGCCGGGCGGCCAGACCGCTCTTAGCCATCTCAGGCCTCCTTCACACGCGGGTTGCGGGCGTTGCCCGGCTCGGCCGACCGGGCCGGCAGCGCCCGGCCCAGACCGCTGACCCGCGGCGACAGGAACGCCCGGGTACGGGCGAACATCGTCATGATCGGGTGGCGGAAGAGGAACACGACGACCAGGTCGAGCACGGTCGCCAGGCCGAGCGCGAAGGCGAAGCCCTTCACCGCGCCGACGGACACGATGTAGAGCACCACTGCCGACATCAGCGTGATGGCGTTGGCCGAGATGATCGTCCGGCGGGCCCGGATCCAGGCGCGCGGCACCGCGCTGCGTGGACTGCGGCCCTCCCGGATCTCGTCTTTCAGTCGTTCGAAGTAGATGACGAACGAGTCCGCCGCGACGCCCAGCGAGACGATCATGCCGGCGATGCCGGCGAGCGTGAGCGTGAAGCCGATCGACCGGCCGAGCACCACGAGCGCGCCGAACACCAGCAGCGCGGAGAGCACCAGGCTCAGGAAGATGACCGAGCCGAGCAGCCGGTAGTAGAAGAACGAGTAGATGATGACCAGCAGCATGCCGATGCCGGCCGCCAGCAGACCCGCCTTGAGGTGGCTGTCGCCGAGCGTCGCGGTGACGTTCTGCTGCTCCTGCGGCTCGAACGTCACCGGCAGCGCGCCGTAGCGCAGCTGGCTGGCGAGCGCGTTCGCGGCCTTGTTGTCGAAGCTGCCGGTGATCTGCGAGTCACCGGTCAGCACGCCCTGGATCTCCGGGGACGAGACGATCTCGTTGTCCAGCACCACGGCGACCCGGCACTTGCCGTCCTGGCCGAGCGCGGTCTGGTCGCAGGCCTGGCCCTCGTTGGTGAACGCCTCGCGGGTCAGCGCGGTCCACTTCTCCTGGCCGCCGCCGGTGAAGTTGAGGCTGACCACCCAGGAGCTGGTCTGGTCGAGCTGGGCGGAGGCGTTCTTGACGTCGGTGCCCAGCACCTTCGCGACGTCCAGCAGGTACTTGGCGCCGGACTCGCAGGCGACCGCCTTCTGCTTCTCGTCCTTGATCGAGGCGGCGGGCCGCTTGTCGAGCTGGGCGCAGGTGATGCTCGGGACGTTGAACTGCATCTCCACCGGCAGGACGGCGATCTCCTGCGGGGAGAGCGTGCCGAACGGCTTGAGCTTGTCCGCCAGCGACGGGTCGGTGGTCAGGTCCGCCGGGGCCTGCAGGCCCGAGGCGGCGGCCCAGGCGGCCGCGCCGACCTTCTGCTCGACGGCCTTGCGCTGCTGCTCGATGCTCTGCGGCACCGGCTCGGCGCTGGCGCTGGGGCTCGGCGCGGCGGCGCTCGGCGAGGCCGACGGGGACGCGGAGGCGCTGGCGCTCGGCGTGGGGGCCATGCCGCCCTGCCCGCCGGCGCTCGGCGACCCGCTCACCTTGGGGCTCGTGCTCGCCTTCGGCGACGCGCTGCCCGACGGGGTGGCGGCACCCGACGGGGTGGCGCTGGGCGTCGGCGCGGGCGCGAGCGCGGCGCCGCTGCCGTCGGTGGCCTTGAGCACCTTGCGGAAGCGCAGCTCGGCGGCCTCACCGACGTCGGTCAGGTCGCGGTTCTGGCCGGGCAGGGAGATGACGATGTTGCGGTTGCCCTCGGTGACCACCTCGGCCTCGGCCACGCCGTACGCGTTGACCCGGCTCTCGATGATCTGCCGGGCCTCCTCGAGGTTGTCGGCGGTCGGGGGCTTGCCGTCCACCGTGTTGGTGGCCTCGAGCGTCAGCCGGGTGCCGCCGACGAGGTCCAGGCCGAGCCGCGGCTCCAACCGGTCCTTCCAGCCGCCGCTGGCGCCGCCCGAGAAGAACACCAATAGATAGAGGACGACGAAGATGAGCCCGAGCACGGCGAGCTGCCGTCCGGGCCGCATCTGTCCCTGAGGTGGTGCCACGGCTGTCCTGTCTCCCTGTACGGTCGCGCCGCTTCCACGGCGGCGACAACTGTCGGGCCGGGGGTGTCCGCCCGACTGCTCCGGCGGGTCGGCACCGGAGGACGGCACGCCAGCTGGAGCGCGGCGCGGGGGCGCCGCACGGCCCGGCCGGATGCCGGCGCCGCGCGCCGACCCCAACTATCCACTTGTACGGATGAATCCGCTGCCCCGTCCGGGACGGGTGGTCACTCCTTGACCGGCTCGGCTTCCTCGGTGATCGTCTCGGCCGCCGGCGCCTCGGAGCGCTTGATCACCCGCGCGACGGCGGGACGGGCGTACCGGGTCTGCACGCCCGGGGCGACCTCGAGCAGGACCGTCTCGTCCTCGACCGCGGTGACCGTGCCGTGCAGGCCGCCGATGGTGACCACCTCGTCGCCCGGGGCGAGAGCGGCCTGCATCTGCTCGGCCTCGCGGCGGCGCTTCTGCTGCGGACGGATCATCATGAAGTACATGACGACGAAAAGCAGAGCGATCATGAGGATCGGCGTCAGACTGCCGGCTCCCCCGCCACTCGCTGCTGCGTAAAGCACGGTGTAGACCTTCCGGTTGGCCTCCACCCCGGCGCCGGAGGGCGCCGCAGCGGAAGCGGATTCTCACGTCCTGTACAAACCGCGGCGAAGTCTAGTCCCTGCTCCTGAGAAGACCGAATGCGGCACAGATCACGAACGGATCACGGCTGGTCGGTCTGCACCGAGAACAGATCGGGCCCCGGAGGGGCATCCGTACCAAATGTACCATTCGGGGGCGTACGGCCCAGATGGCGCCAGGCGGCCTCGGTGGCCACCCGCCCGCGCGGCGTCCGGGCCAGCAGCCCGGCCCGGACGAGGAACGGCTCGCAGACCTCCTCGACCGTGTCCGGCTGCTCCCCCACCGCCACGGCGAGCGTGGACAGGCCCACCGGGCCGCCCCGGAACGAGTCGACCAGCGCGGTCAGCACCGCCCGGTCGAGCCGGTCCAGGCCCAGCGCGTCCACGTCGTAGACGGTCAGCGCGGCCCGCGCCGTCTCCAGCGTGACCACGCCGTCGGCGCGGACCTCGGCGTAGTCGCGGACGCGGCGCAGCAGCCGGTTCGCGATACGCGGGGTGCCCCGGGACCGGCCGGCGACCTCCGCCGCGCCGTCCGCGGTGATCGGCACCCCGAGGATCCGGGCCGACCGGTGCAGCAGCGTCTCCAGGTCGGCCGGCGCGTAGAAGTCGAGGTGCGCGACGAAGCCGAACCGGTCGCGCATCGGGCCGGTCAGCAGGCCGGACCGGGTGGTGGCGCCGACGAGCGTGAACGGCTCCACGTCGAGCGGGATGGCGGTGGCACCCGGCCCCTTGCCGACCACCACGTCGACCCGGAAGTCCTCCATGGCGCTGTAGAGCAGCTCCTCGGCCGGCTTGGCGATCCGGTGGATCTCGTCGATGAACAGCACGTCGCCCTCGGCGAGGCTGGTCAGGATCGCGGCCAGGTCGCCGGAGCGCTCGATGGCCGGGCCGCTGGTCACCCGGATCCCGGTGCCCAGCTCGGCGGCGACGATGTTGGCCAGGGTCGTCTTGCCGAGGCCAGGCGGCCCGGACAGCAGGATGTGGTCGGGCGGGGAGCCGCGCCGCATCGCGCCCTGCAACAGCAGGTCGAGCTGGTCGCGGACGCGGTGCTGGGCGATGAACTCGTCGAGCCGCTTCGGGCGGACGCTCGCCTCGGCGTCCCGCTCGGCGTCGTCCACGTACGCCGAGACCAGGTTCTCTCCGGTCATCGGGTCCGGCCCAGGAGGCGGATGGCCTGCTTGAGCAGCACCGGCACCGGCGGGGTCTCGCCGTCGACGGTCTCCGCCACCGCGGCCACCGCCTGCTCGGCCTGGCCCGCCGTCCAGCCGAGCCCGACGAGCGCCTGACGGACCTGCTCCGGCCAGGCGCCGGCGGTCACCCCGGCCGCGCCGTCGGCGCCCACCGGCACCGGGCCGACCCGGTCGCGCAGCTCCAGCACCAGCCGCTCGGCGCCCTTCTTGCCGATGCCCGGCACCCGGGTCAGCGCCGCGGTGTCGGCGTTGGCGATGGCCTTGCGGACCGCGTCCGGCGTGTGCACGGCGAGCACCGCCTGGGCCAGCCGGGGACCGACCCCGCTGGCGGTCTGGAGCAGCTCGAACAGGTGCTTGGCGTCGTCGTCGGCGAAGCCGTAGAGGGTGAGCGAGTCCTCCCGGACCACCAGGCTGGTGGCGAGCCGGGCGGGCTGGCCCACGCGCAGGTCGGCGAGCGTGCCGGGGGCGCACTGCACGGCCAGGCCGATGCCGCCCACCTCCACCACCGCGTGATCCGGGCCGGTGGCGGTCACCGTGCCGCGTACGCTCGCGATCATCGCGTCCCTCCTCGTCGGGCCTGTTGCGCGGCGGCGGCCAGCTTGGACCTCGTGCCGCCGCGCCACACGTGGCAGATGGCCAGCGCCAGGGCGTCGGCGGCGTCGGCCGGCTTCGGCGGCTCGGGCAGCCGCAGCAGCCGGGTGACCATGGTGGTCATCTGCTTCTTGTCGGCCTGGCCGGAGCCGGTCACCGCCGCCTTCACCTCGCTCGGCGTGTACGTCGTCACCGGCAGCCCGGCCCGGGCCCCGGCGAGCACCGCGACCCCGCTGGCCTGGGCGGTGCCCATCACGGTGCGGACGTTGTGCTGGCTGAACACGCGCTCCACCGCGACCGCGTCCGGCCGGTGCTCGGCGACCAGGTCGGTGAGCGAGCGGTCCAGGTGCAGCAGGCGCAGCGCGAGGTCGTCCTCGGGGTCGGTGTAGACCACGTAGTAGGCCACGAGCGTGCAGGGGCGGCCCGGCACGCCCTCGACCACGCCGACCCCGCACCGGGTCAGCCCCGGGTCGACGCCCAGCACGCGCACGCCGCCTCCTCCCCGAGCCGCCAGCAGTACGTGTGTTCGACACACCCTACTGGTGCGCGCCGACAGCGGGGCGGGCGGACACGCCGGGCGCGGGCGGTGACGCGGCGCACCACACACGCGGGCGGTGGAGTATGTGTCGCCGCCCCATGTGCCGGGGGGCACCCGGCTCGTACGTTCATGCGCCATGACGGCAGAACCCGTGGCGGTCCCCCACGTCGTACACGTCGACCTGACCGGTCGCACCGCGCTGGTCACAGGTGGTGGCGGCGGCATCGGGCGGGCCTGCGCCCTGCGTCTGGCGGCGGCCGGCGCGACGGTGGTGGTGCTGGACCGCGACGTGGCGGCGGCCCAGGCGGTGGCCGCCGAGACCGGCGGCCGGGCCGTCGGGATCGACCTGGCCGACCCGGCGGCGGTGGACGCGCTCGACGCCGACGCCGACATCGTGGTCAACAACGCCGGGCTGCAACACGTCGCGCCGGTGCAGGACTTCCCGGTCGAGCGCTTCGAGTACATCCAGCGGGTGATGGTGGAGGCGCCGTTCCTGCTGATCCGCCGCGCGCTGCCCCGGATGTACGCGAACGGCTGGGGCCGGATCGTGAACATCTCCTCGGTGCACGGGCTGCGCGCGTCGCCGTTCAAGTCGGCGTACGTCTCGGCCAAGCACGCGCTGGAGGGCCTGTCCAAGGTGGTCGCGCTGGAGGGCGCCGCGCACGGTGTCACCGCCAACTGCATCAACCCGGCGTACGTGCGCACCGCGCTGGTGGAGAGCCAGATCGCCGACCAGGCGGCCACCCACGGCATCGGCGAGGACGAGGTGGTCGAGAAGATCATGCTGGCCCGGGCGGCGATCAAGCGGCTGATCGAGCCGGCGGAGGTGGCCGAACTGGTGGCGTACCTGTGCTCCCCGCCCGCCGCGTTCCTCACCGGCACCTCGATCGCCCTCGACGGGGGCTGGACGGCGAACTAGTGGCCCCGCGCACAATGTCGGTCATGTCGTCGCCGGTCGAGTTCCTGGAGCTGCTGGCGCGCGAGGCCGCCGCGGTCGAGTTCGAGGGCCCGCTGGTGGCCGCGCGCGCCGCCGGCCTGCCCGCCGAACGGCTGGCCGAGCTGGAGCAGGCGAAGGTGGTGGCGCTGCGGGTACGGGCGCTGCTGGCCCGCCGGCGCCGCCGGGAAACCGAGCTGTCCGGCCTGTACGACACCGCGAGCGACCTGGCCGGCCTGCGCGACCTGGACGACGTGCTGCGCGCGATTGTGCACCGGGCGCGGATCCTGCTCGGCACCGACGTGGCGTACATGACGCTCAACGACGACGAGCGCGGCGACACGTACATGCGGGTCACCGACGGCTCGATCTCGGCCCGGTTCCAGCGGCTGCGGCTGGAGCTGGGCGACGGGCTGGGCGGGCTGGTCGCGCAGACCGGCACCCCGTACGTCACCTCGAACTACCAGGAGGACGAGCGGTTCCGGCACACCGGGGAGATCGACGGCGGGGTGGGCGAGGAGGGCCTGGTGGCCATCCTCGGCGTGCCGCTGCGGCTGGGGTCCAGCGTGATCGGCGTGCTGTACGCGGCGAACCGCTCGGCCCGGCCGTTCGCCCGCGAGGAGGTGTCGCTGCTGGTGTCGCTGGCGGCGCACGCGGCGGTGGCGATCGACACCGCGCGGCTGCTCGCCGAGACCCGTGCGGCGCTGGCGGAGCTGTCGGCGGCGAACAGCACCATCCGGGCGCACAGCAGCTCGGTGGAGCGTGCCGCCGCCGCGCACGACCGGATGACCGCGCTGGTGGTGCGCGGCGGCGGGATGGAGGACGTGGCGGCGGCGGTCACCGAGGTGCTCGGCGGCGCGCTGCTGGCGCTGGACGCCGAGGGCCGGCGGCTGGCCCGGGTCGGTGAGATCGAGGAGCCGGACCGGGCCGACATCGTGGAGGCGGTGGCCGCGTCGCGTACGGAAGGGCGCAGCGTGCGCCGGGGCCCGCTCTGGTACGCGGCGGTGGTGGCCGGTGCGGAGAACCTGGGCGCGCTGGTGCTGCGCCCGGACGACGAGCTGGTCGACGCCGACCAGCGGATCCTGGAACGCGCCGCGCTGGTGACCGCGTTGCTGCTGCTGTTCCGCCGGACCGTGGCCGAGGCGGAGGGACGGGTCCGCGGCGAGCTGCTGGACGACCTGATCGCCCGGCCGCTGCGCGACGCCGACGCGCTGCGGGCACGGGCGCGCCGGATCGGGGTGGACCTGGACGCCCCGCACGTGCTGGTCGCGGTCGGTGACGACGCGTTCGCCGAAACCGGCTCGGCCCGGCAGCGGGTGCTGTCCTGGGCCACCACGTACGCCTCGACCCGGGGTGGCCTGGCCGCGGCGCGCGACGGGCGGGTGGTGCTGATGCTGCCCGGCCACGACGCCGGTGGTGCGGCACGCGCGGTGGCGCGGGACCTGTCCCGGGTGACCGGCCGGCCGGTGACCGCCGGGGCGAGCGGGCCGTCGACCGGCCCGGCGTCGCTGGCTGTCACGTTCACCGAGGCGGAGCGCTGCCTGTCCGCGCTCGGCGCGCTGGGCCGGGCCGGGCAGGGGGCGAGCACCGCCGAGCTGGGGTTCGTCGGGCTGCTGCTGGGCGCGGTCGGTGACGCCGGGGACCGGGACGTGGCCCGGTTCCTCGCCACCACGGTGGGGCCGGTGCTGGACTACGACGCCCGGCGGGGCACCGCGCTGGTGAAGACGCTGGAGGCGTACTTCGGGGTGGGCGGCAGCCTGGCTCGCGCCGCCGAGCAGCTGCACGTGCACGTGAACACGGTCACCCAGCGGCTGGAGCGGGTCGGGCACCTGCTCGGCGCGGACTGGCAGCGCCCGGAGCGGGCGCTGGAGGTGCAGCTCGCGCTGCGCCTGCACCGCCTGCGCACGCCCGGCCGCTGAGCGGTCGGGCACGGCGACCCGGGATCAGCGCACGCGCAGACCGTCCAGGACCGTGTCCACGATCCGCTCGGGCAGCATCCGCTCGTCACGCTCGGGGTGCCAGCGCAGCATCCGCTGGGTGAGCATCGGCGCGGTGAGCAGCGACATGGTCACCTCGACGTCGAGGTCGGCGCGCAGCTCGCCCTGCTCGATCCCGCGGCGCAGCACCTCGCGCAGCGCCGCGCGCCGGGGCTCGACGATCGCCTCGTACGCCTGCCGGTGGGCCGAGCTGCGGTTCACCTCGGGCACCAGGCAGGGCATGATCTTGCGGACCCGGGGGTCGGTGTGCTGGCCCACGGCGCCGACGAGCAGCACCAGGTCGTCGCGGACGGAGCGTCCGGCCGTGCGGGGCGCGGGCCCCTTGAGCGTGCGCAACGCGTCCAGCAGCAACGCGTCCTTGCCCGGCCAGCGGCGGTAGATGGTGGCCTTGCCGACGCCGGCGCGGGCCGCGATCGCCTCGATGGACAGCGACTCTATGGTGCTGCCCTCGGCCAGCAGGTCGAGGGTGGCGTCGACGATCGCCTCGTCCGCGCGGGTGCTCCGCGGTCGCCCGGGCGACCGCGGAGCATCCGCCGTGGAAGTCATGTCAGACATTGTCCACGAACCTACGCGGTACCGGCCAACTCCCGGTCGGTGACCGGCGTCGCGTCGGGGGCGGCGACCGGCCGGCCCGGCATCCAGCGCAGCACGATCACGATGCCGAGCGCGGCCACCACCGCGGAGGCGCCCGCCGCCCAGTGCATGGCCGAGACGAACGAGTCGTTCGCCGCGTCGATCAGCCGCGGCGCGTCGGGGCCGAGCCGGCCGGCGACCGCGTACGCCCCGGAGACCGACTCGCGGGCCGCGTCGCGCACCGGGGCGGGCAGGGCCGCCACCGCCGGGCCGACCTGGTCGCGGTAGACGGCGGAGAGCACCGAGCCGAGCACCGCCACGCCGAGCGCGCCGGCCACCTGGCGCACGGTGTTGCTGACTGCGGAACCGACGCCGGCCTTCTCCCGGGGCAGCGAGGACATGATCGACTCGGTGGCCGGCGGCATGATGTTGGCCATCCCGGCGCCCTGGAGGAAACCGAGCGCCGAGAAGATCCAGATCGGGGTGTCCGCGTCGATGAAGACGAACGCGGCGAGCGCCACAGTGGTGAGCAGCAGCCCGACGGCGGCGACCGCCCGGCCGCCGTAGCGGCGGACCATCGCCGCGCTGCGCGGCGCGAAGATGAGCTGGGCCGCGGCGAACGGCAGGAACAGCAGGCCGCTCTCCAGCGGGCTGTAGCCGCGCACGAGCTGGAGGTAGAACGCGCCGAAGAACATCACGCCCATGGCGGCGAAGAAGACCAGCCCGACCAGGGCCACCGGGGCGGCGAAGCGGGGCACCCGGAACAGCCGTACGTCCAGCGACGGGTGGTCGCTGCGCAGCTCGTGGGCGACGAACCAGCCGAGCACCGCGAGACCGCCGAGCACCGCGACCCACACCTGCGGGCGGCCGAAGCCGTGCTCGCCGCCGTCGATGATGCCGTAGGTGAGCGCGACCAGGCCGACCACCGAGAGCAGCACGCCGAGCAGGTCGACCCGGCCGGGCTTCGGGTCGCGCGACTCGGGGACCAGGGCCGCGACGAGCACCACGCCGAGCGCCACCACGGGCACGTTGATCAGGAAGACCGAGCCCCACCAGAAGTGCTCCAGCAGTGCGCCGCCGAGCACCGGGCCGATCGCCACCGCGAGGCCGACCGCGCCGGCCCAGACGCCGATCGCCTTGGCGCGCTCGCGCGGGTCGAAGACGTTGGAGATGATCGAGAGTGTCACCGGCATGATGGCCGCGCCGCCGACGCCCATCAGCGCGCGGGCCGCGATGAGCTGGCCCGGGTCCTGCGCGTACGCGGACAGCAGCGAGGACAGGCCGAACAGCGCCAGCCCGAGGATCAGGAAGCGGCGGCGGCCGAGCCGGTCACCGAGCACGCCGAAGGTGAACAGCAGTCCGGCGAAGACGAGCGTGTAGGAGTTGATCGCCCACTCCAGCTCACCCTGGGTGGCGCCGAGGCCGTGCACCGGGTCGGCCAGGGTGCGCAGCGCGACGTTGAGGATGGTGTTGTCGAGGACGACCACGAGGAGGCTGATCACCAGCACCCCAAGGATCGCCCACCTCCTCGGGTGTCCGGTGTTCTCGTGCAGTTCCACTGCCGTTCTCCCCCCGGTTCACCCGCGTTCGAAATACGATACGGGTCAGACTCGTAACGTTGCCGAGCGTAGGTGAGCCGGTTTCGATACGGAACGGGTTCGTATCGGATGTGTCTCAGGTCACGCGGGCGGGCCGGCCGCCAGCGCCAGCCGCAGCAGCGCGTCCCGTACCGGCAGCAGC
The DNA here is from genome assembly GCF_049179035.1 of Micromonospora sp. WMMD1274. Taxonomy (NCBI): domain Bacteria; kingdom Bacillati; phylum Actinomycetota; class Actinomycetes; order Micromonosporales; family Micromonosporaceae; genus Micromonospora; species Micromonospora sp. WMMD1274. The sequence goes on along the minus strand of NZ_JBMHMG010000001.1, from coordinate 5,736,298 downwards.
CGCCGCACGCCGGACAGCCGCCCGGCCCACCGCGCGCCGGCCGCGATCCGCTGCGTGGGCCGCCGGCGTCGCCCGTCGTACGCGCGCAGCGCGGCCGGCACGTCCCCGGCGTCGCGTACGCAGTCGGCGAGCGTGACCGCGTCGATCAGCGCTTGGCAGGCGCCCTGCCCGAGGTCCGGGGTCATCGCGTGCGCGGCGTCGCCGAGCAGCGCCGTCCGGCCGGACACGTACGACGGCAGCGGCGTCAGGTCGCGGATCTCGTGCCGCAGGATCCCCTCCGGGGTGAGCGCGTCGAGCACCTCCGGCACCGGCGAATGCCAGTCGCCGAAGAGGCGGCGCAGTTCGGCCCGGTCGTCCGGCGGCGCCGGGTGCCCCTCGGGCAGCCGCACCGCGGCGTACCAGTTGGTGTGGCCCGGCCCGGCCGGGGTCAGCCCGAACTTGCGCCCCCGCCCCCAGGTCTCGCCACCCTCGGCCAGGTCCATGTCGACCACGCCGCGCCAGGCCACCGCGCCCGCGTAGCGCAGCGGGTACCGCTGCCCGTACATCTGCGCCCGCACCACGCTGTTGATCCCGTCCGCGCCCACCACCAGGTCGTACGCGTCGAGCAGTGACGCCGGGTCGACCACCGGGGCGCCGAGGCGCAGCGCCGGGCCGGGCAGCGCGCCGGCCAGGACGGCGAGCAGCACCGGCCGCGTGACCAGGTGCACCGGCTCGCCGTGCCGGCGTTCCAGCCGCTCGACGTCGACGGTGGCGATCCGGCTGCCGTCGGGACGCCGGATCGAGCCGCCGGCCTGACGGCTGCCCCGGCGGCGCACCTCGTCGCCGACGCCGAGGGCGTCCAGGGCGCGCATCGCGGCGGGCCAGATGCCGAGCCCGGTGCCGCTGTGCGGCAACGCGGCCGACCGCTCCAGGACCGTCACCTCCCAGCCCGCCGCACGCAGGCCGATGCCCGCCGCGAGCCCGCCGATGCCGCCCCCGACCACGACCGCGCGTCCGCCCATGCGGTCACCGTACTACAGATGTAGTCGGCCGCACTACGGCTGTAGTCTGACCGGGTGACCGATCGCCGGCAGCTCCTGCTCGACGCCGCCATCCGGGTGCTCGGCACCGGAGGGCCGCGGCAGCTCACCCACCGGGCCGTGGACGCGGAGGCGGGCCTGCCCGAAGGCTCGGCGTCCAACCGGTTCCGCACCCGGGAGGCGCTGGTCACCGGCGTCTTCGACCGGCTGGTCGAGGTGGAGACGGCGGCCTGGCAACGGCTCGCCGCGGACCTGCCGCCGGGCGACGTCGCCGCGTTCGCCGCCGTGGTCGGCCGGCTGATCCGGGAGTTCACCGACCAGCAGCGGGTGGTCACCCTGGCCCGGTACGCGCTGTTCGTCGAGGCGGCCGTGCGGCCCGACCTGCGCCCGGCGATCGAGGCCGCCCGGGCACGGCTGGCCGGCTGGGGCGAGCCGCTGCTCGCCACGCTCGGCTCGGCCGATCCGCCCGCCCATTTCCGGATGCTGCTGGCGCTCGTCGACGGGCTGCTGAGCAACCAGCTCGCCTCCCCCGATGACGGTTTCGACCCGGAGGCCGCCGTCGCCACGCTGCTGCGCGGCCTTCGCGCCGGCTGACCGGATGCCAGGCGGCGGGCGTCAGGCGGGCCCACAGGCAGCCGGCGCCAGGCGCGGGCCGGTCCGGCGCCCTGGCGTCAGGCGCCGCCTCCGGCCAGGCAGGCCAGCGTCGCCTCACCGAGGGTGGTGAGGCGACGCGGCACGGCCGACGAGGGCGGGAACGGCTCGATCCACCCCGGACCGGCGGCGAGCACGCGTACCCCGGGCAGGTCCCGCCGCAGACGGACCAGGCGGTACGCGCGGCCCGTCAGCGGCGACTGCGACCAGACCACCACCACCCGCGGGCGGACCCGGACCACCGCGCTGGCCAGCGCGGACCAGGGCAGCGCCGGGCCGAGGTGCAGCGCGCCCCGGCCGCGTTCGCGCAGCGCCGCGGCGAGGGCGTGCAGCCCGAGGCAGTGCGTCTCGTGCTCGGCGCCGGCGAGCAGCACGCCCTGGGCGGGAAGCGGCCGGGACGGCTCACGGCCGAACACGTCCAGGCCGACGCGTACCCCCTCGGAGAGGGCGTGCTCGACGGCGATCTCGGCGGCGCTGTCGCCGCGCAGCGTGCCCAGCAGCGGCAGGCAGACCTGTTCCCAGGCGGGCACCACCCCGGCCTCGGCGGCCAGGTCGAGCACCAGCCCGGCGACCCGGTTGTCGTCCAGGTCCTCGGCGGCGGCGGTCAGCCGTTTGCGGGCCGTCTCGGCGGCCCAGGCCGGCATGTTCTCGGTCAGCAACGGACGTACCCCCGGGTAGCTCTCCTACCCAGGGGTTCGTCCGCACGGCCCGATCCGGATGCGCCACCGGCGAATCCGGCCGAGCCGGATCAGTCCGGGAAGGTGACCACCCAGCGGGCGCCCTCGCCGCGGGCCAGCCGCTCCAGCGCGGCGGGCGCCTCGGCCAGCGGCACCGTGCCGCTCACCAGCGGCCCCAGGTCCAGGTCACCGGCGGCGAGCGCCTCGGCCAACTCCGGCACCTCCCGGTCCGGGTCGGTCGAGCCGTACACCGAGGAGCGCAGCGTGCGCGCGGAGTGGAAGATGTCCAGCGCGGAGAGGCTGAGCATGTCGTCCTTGCCGCCCATGCCGACCACGGTGACCGCTCCCCCGCGCCGCGTCGCCCGCCAGGCGGCGCGGATGGTGGCGGACCGGCCGACGCACTCGAACGCGTGGTCCACGCCGCGTCCCTCGGTGCGGACCCGGATCTCCTTGCCCAGCCGGTCGTCCGAGCGGAGGAAGTCGGTGGCCCCGGCGGCGAGCGCCAAGTCCCGCTTGGCCTCCACCACGTCCACGGCGAGGATCGGCGACGCGCCGGCCCGCCGCGCGGCGGTCAGCACGGCCAGGCCCACCCCGCCGAGCCCGATCACCGCCACCGACTCGCCGGGTGCGACCCGCGCGGTGTTGCGGACCGCGCCGACGCCGGTGAGCACCGCGCAGCCCAGCACCGCGGCCTGCTCCGTCGGCAGTCCGGCCGGCACCGGCACGGCGGCGTGCTGCGGCACCATCACCTCCTCGGCGAGCGCGCCGAGCCCGAGCGTGACCTGAAGCGGCTCACCGGCGGCCGTCTCGCCCCGGGGTGTCGACGGGTTGGGGTTGGCGGCGCAGAGCCACGGCTCGCCGTGCCGGCAGTGCCAGCACTCCCGGCAGGCCGGCGCCCAGTTGAGCACCACGGGCGTGCCGACCGCGAGCGTCGTGCCGGGCCCGGCCTCGGCCACCACGCCCGTGGCCTCGTGCCCCAGCACCAGCGGGTACGCGGGCGCCAGCGTGCCGTCCACCATGGCCAGGTCGGAGTGGCAGATGCCGGCGGCGCGGATGCGTACCCGCAGCTCACCCGGGCCGGGCGCGGGCAGCCGTACGTCCTCGACCGCCGGTGTCTCGCCCCGGCCGCGCACCACGAGCGCCCTCACCGCTGGATCGCCTTCACCTCGGTGAACTCCTCCACGCCGTACCCGCCCAGCTCCCGGCCGAGGCCGGACTGCTTGTAGCCGCCGAACGGGGCGAGCGGGTTGAACGCGCCGCCGTTGACGTCCACCTGGCCGGTACGCATCCGCCGCGCCACTGCCAGCGCCGCCTCCTCGTCGGCCGACCAGACCGCGCCGGCCAGCCCGTACCGGGAGTTGTTGGCGATGGCGACCGCCTCGTCGGTGTCGGCGAACGGGATCACCGCGAGCACCGGCCCGAACACCTCCTCCTGGGCGAGCGCGCTGTCCGGGTGCACGTCGGCGAAGACGGTGGGCGCCACGAAGTGCCCCTGCGGCGGCAGTGGCGCGTCCGGGCCACCGGCGACGAGCCGGGCGCCGTCGGCGAGCGCCCGGTCGACGTGGTCGCGTACCCGCTGGGCCTGCGCGGCGGAGGCGAGCGGGCCGAGCCGGGTGGCCGGGTCGAACGGGTCGCCGAGCCGGTAGCCGGCCACCGCCGCCGCGACCAGGTCCAGCGCCTCGGCGTAGCGGTCGCGGTGTACGAGCATCCGGGTCCAGGCGGTGCAGGTCTGCCCGGAGTTCAGCAGCGCGTTGCCCACGCCGACCTTGACCGCGGTGGGCAGGTCGGCGTCGGCCAGGACGACGTTCGCCGACTTGCCGCCGAGTTCCAGCGACACCCGGGCGATCCGCTCGGCGGCCAGGTGGGCGATGCGCCGGCCGGTGGCGGTGGAACCGGTGAACGAGACCAGGTCGACGTCGGGGTGCGCGGCGAGGGCCTCGCCGACCACCGCGCCGGTGCCGGGCACCAGGTTCACCACGCCGGGCGGCAGGCCGGCGTCGGTGATCGCGTCGAACAGCAGGTACGCGGTCAGCGGCGTCAGCTCGCTCGGCTTCAGCACCACTGTGCACCCGGCGGCGAGCGCGGGCGCGACCTTGGCGACCACCTGGTGCAGCGGGTAGTTCCACGGGGTGATCGCCCCGACCACGCCGACCGGCTCCCGGACCACGAGCGAGTTGCCGACCGTGTGCTCGGCGGCCGGGCGGGCGGCCAGGTCGACCATGGTCCGCAGCACTGTCAGCGGCAGGCCGGCCTGGACGCGCGTGGCGAGCTTGAGCGGGGTGCCCAGCTCGGTCGCCACCGTGCGGGCGATCTCGTCGGCGCGGGCGGCGAGCGCGGCGTGCAGCCGGTCCAGGTGCGCAGCCCGCTCCGCGGGGGCGGTGGCGGCCCAGCCGGGGAACGCGGCGCGGGCGGCGGCGACCGCGCGGTCCACGTCGGCCGGTGTGCCGGCGGGCACCTCGCCGACGATGCTCCCGGTGGCCGGGTTCTCGACCGGGATGGTGTCGCGCGACGACGGGTCGACCCAGTCACCGGCGACGTGCAGGTGGCGGCGCGTCAGCAGGGCGGGAGGGGCGGCGGCGAGATCCATGGCGTCCTTCGGGGGCGGTGGAAACTAGCGGTGGGAGTTTCGACGCTACTCCGGACCGCCGACCCGTTCCAGCGGGGCGACGGTGGCCGCGTACTCGGCGGCCAGCCCGTGCAGCAGCGCGTCCAGGCCGAGCGCGAACGCCCCCTCGTCCACGCTGCGCTGGTGGCCGGCGAGGCGGTGGGCCTGGTTGAGGTGCGGGTGCGCGGCGTAGAGCGACGGGTCCTCGACGAAGCCGCGGGCGAACGAGCCGAGCGCGGACCCGGCCACGAAGTAGCGCATCGCGGCGCCGATGTGGGTGGCCCGTGCGGGCGGCCAGCCGGCCCGGACCAGTGAGCCGTAGACCGCGTCGGCCATGGCGAGCGCGGCGGGACGGCGGCCCGGCCCCTGCGCCAGGTACGGCACGATGTTCGGGTGCGCGGCCAGCGCGGCCCGGTACGAGCGCGCCCAGCGGCCGAGCGCGTCGAGCCAGTCGTACTTCTCGAAGACGCCGATGTCGACAGTCGCCGCGACGCCGTCGGCCACCGCGTCGAGGATCTCCTCCTTGGTGGCGAAGTGGTTGTAGAGCGAAGGGCCGCGGACGCCCAGCGCGGCGGCGAGCCGCCGGGTCGAGAGCGCGTCCAGCCCGTCGGCGTCGATCAGCGCCAGCGCGGTCTCGACGATCCGGTCGCGGGTGAGCAGGGCCTGTCGGGGTCGGGGCACCTGGTCATCATCCTCCTTTCGACATCGGGTCTGGACGCGGGAAAACTTCCAGCGCTAGTTTATAGGCAGTCGACCTGAGGGGGCACCGTGGACTTCGCACTGTCCGACGAGGAACGCGCGATCCGGGACACCGTTCGCACGTTCGTCACCCGGGAGGTGATGCCGCTGGAGGCGGAGGTGTTGCGCCGCGAGCGCGCCCACCAGCCCGGCCTGGACCGCTCCGAGCTGCGCGAACTCCAGCTCAAGGCGAAGAAGTTCGGCTTCTGGGGGCTGGCCACGCCCGAGGAGTACGGCGGCATGGCCCTGCCCGCGGTGATGCAGTCGCTGATCTGGACCGAGCTGGGCCGCAGCTTCGTGCCGTTCCGCTTCGGCGGCGAGGCCGACAACATCCTGTTCCACGCCACCGAGGAGCAGAAGCGCGAGTTCCTGATCCCCACCATCGAGGGCGAACGGATCTCCTGCTTCGCCATCACCGAGCCCGGCGCGGGCTCCGACGCGGCGAACATCAAGCTGCGCGCCCGCCGCGACGGCGACGACTGGGTCCTCGACGGCGAGAAGACGTTCATCACCAACGGCAACGACGCCGACTTCGCCATCGTGGTCGCGGTGACCGACCCGGAGAAGGGCGCCCGCCGCGGCGGCGCGACCGCGTTCCTGGTGGACCGCGCGATGGGCTGGCGGTCCGAGTTCATCCAGACCATGGGCGAGGGCGGCCCGGCCTCGCTGATCTTCGACGGCGTACGGGTGCCGCACCGCAACATCCTCGGCGAGATCGGGCAGGGCTTCACGCTCGGCATGGAGTGGATCGGCAAGGGCCGCTACACCATTCCGTCGCACGCCGTCGGCATCGCCGAACGAGTCCTCCAGATGGCGATCGACCACGCCAACACGCGCGAGACGTTCGGCGCGCCGATCGGCACCAACCAGGCCATCCAGTGGATGATCGCCGACTCGGAGACCGAGCTGGAGGCGGCCCGCTGGCTGATCCTGCGCTCGGCCTGGACGGTCGACCAGGGCCTAGACCCCCGGCACGCCTCCTCGATGGGCAAGCTCTACGGCGCCGGCATGGTCAACCGCGTGGTGGACCGGGTGCTCCAGATCCACGGCGGCATGGGCTACACCCGTGAGCTGCCGATCGAACGCTGGTACCGGCAGGTCCGGCTGTACCGGATCTTCGAGGGCACCGACGAGATGCAGCGGCTGATCATCTCCCGCGACCTGCTGCGCGGGTACACGAAGATCGGCGGTCACCTGGCCTGACGCGTTGTGTCTCGACTCCGACTCTGCGCAACCGGGCACGGGCGCCAGGTGTGTCCCCGGCAAAGGCACCACCAGCCGGAGGAGATGCACATGCGTACTCGAATCACGGCCGTCGCGCTCACGACGGCCGCCGCCATGCTCGGAGTCCTCGCGGTCTCGGCCGCACCGGCCTCGGCGAGCGTGAGTCAGGGGTACATCACGGGTTCCGGCGACTGGCGGGACGACTGGGGCGACGAGGGCCCGATCTCGGCGTCGACACGCTCGTACAGCAACGTCGTCGCCATGTGGCAGATGATCCTGTGGGCCGACGGCTACCTCACCCACTCCGACGTCGACTGCCGGTTCGGGCCGCAGACCACGGCGGCCACGAAGCGGTGGCAGAGCGCCCGGGGCCTCGTCGCAGACGGCGTCGTCGGGGCCAGGACCCTGTCCCGGGCGGCCACCCGGCTCGTCGTCTGGGAGGGCGAGGGCTGGTACGCCTACGACGGAGCGACCGACTACTTCCAGCTCGGTCGCCGGACCGACGGCAGGTGGGACATGACCCTCGGCCCGGACCGCGGATGGAAACTGCTCTCCTACACGTCCGCGACCTTCGACGTCTGCTGAGCGGTTCGGGACGGCCGGCGCGCAGTGACGCGCCGGCCGTTCCCGCCGCTTTGGGGCCGCTCCCGGCCGCTCTCCGGTTGCGGGGTCAGCCGGTCAGCGCCTCGACCGCCCGGTCCACGTCCGCCTCGGTCGTGTAGAGGTGGAACGAGGCGCGGACCCGGCCGGCCCGTACCGCCGCGCGCACCCCCGCCCGGGCCAGCCGCTCCTGCGCGTCCGGCACGTCCACCGTGACGATCGCGCTGTCGCCGGGCGGCCGGCCCAGCCCGGCCAGGAACCGGTTGGCCAGCCCCACGTCGTACGCGCGCACCGCCTCCGGGTCCAGCTCGGCGAGCAGTTCCAGCGCCGGAGCCGCCCCGGCGTAGCTCATCCACGCCGGGGAGATGTCGAACCGCCGGGCGTCGTCGGCCAGGCGTAGCGGCAGTCCGTAGTAGGAGGCGTGCGGGTCGCTTCCGGCGTACCACCCGGCCGCGTCCGGGCGCATCCGCTCGCGCAGCGCCGGGGCCAGGTAGGCGAAGGCCGAGCCCCGCGGCGCCATCAACCACTTGTACGCCGCCACCACCACCGCGTCGGCCCGGTCCGCCGCGAACGGCAGCCACCCGCACGCCTGCGTCGCGTCGGCCACCACGAACGCGCCGTGCGCCCGGGCCGCCGCGACGATCTCGTCGTACGGAGTCACAGTGCCGTCGGCGGACTGCACCACGCTGAACGCCACCAGGTCCGTGTCGGCGTCGATCGCGTCGACCAGGCCGGCCAGCGGCACGGTGCGTACCCGCACGCCGCGCTCCTGCTGGACCAGCCACGGGAACAGGATCGAGGTGAACTCGGTCTCGGGCACCACCACGGTCGCGCCCGCCGGCAGCCCGGCCGCGATCGGCGCGACGAGTTGCGACGCGCTGGCGCCGACACTCACGTCGGCGACGTCCACACCGGTCAGCCGGGCGAAGGCGGCCCGGGAGCGGTCCACCGACTCCTCCCACACCTCGAACGACACCCGCCCGGTCCGCCAGTCGGCGAGCACCCGCTGCACGGCGTCCCACACCGGCTCCGGCGGCAGTCCATAGGTGGCCGTGTTCAACCAGCCCGGCTCGGGCTGCCACAACTTCTGCGCCTGCTCCAGCTCCATGGCCCGACGCTAGCCACCCCCTCCCCCACCCCGACACCGCCAATCCCACCCCCGTGGCCCCGCCCTCGCCCCCGCCCCGCTCCCGCTCCCCCGCTCCCATGCCCCGCGATCTTGCACTCTCGGCCCCGGCAATTGGTGCAAAGCCGCGAAACGCAGGGCCGAAACTGCAAGATCGCGCAGCGGAGCCGGCCGGGTGGGGCGGGAAGTGCAAGATCGCGGAGTGAGGGCAGGCGAGGCCCGTGCGGGCTGGGCGGGAGGTGCAAGATCGCGGGTTGAGGCGGCGGGCCGGAGCCCGGGGCGCGCCACACGAGCGCCTCCGCCGCGACGATCATGAAGTTAGCGGCGACAAATCGGACCGGAGGCGCCGCTAACCTCATGATCGTCGCGGCGGGCGCGGGGCGGGGCCGGGCGGGCCGGGCGGGCGCGCCGGGCGGGGTGGGCCGGGTTGGGGCGTCAGGGGGGTGGGGGGAGGTCGGTCAGGGCGGCGGCCATCTCCGATCGCACCCTCGGCAAGGACCAGGCGGCCAGGTCGCGCAGGGTGTGGTGGCGGCGCAGGCGCCGTACCGCGGTCAGGCCGACCAGGTAGCCGCACCGTTTGGGCAGGTCACCGGCCAGCGGCGAGTCCCGCATCAGGAAGTACGGGGCGTGGTGCTCGGCGTCGGTGGCGTCGAGGTCGGCGCGAACCCGGCGCAGGATCTCCGGCCACCGGCGGCGGCACTCGTCGAGCCAGGGGCGGTGGCCGGGGCGGCCGAACCAGAGGTACGCCTCGTCCGGCCGTCCGGCGTCGAGTTCCGCGGTGACCTGCGTGGCGAGCCCTTCGGTGAACAGCGCGTTCGCCACCCCGTACTCGGGCCAGTCGCGGATCGCGGCGCGGCGGTCGTGCACCACGTGCGCGGCCTCGTGCCGCACCAGCAGGTCGAGGTCCTCCGGCGGCCCGAGCTGTTCCACGGCGAGGAAGAGCGCGTATCTGCCGTTCAGCTCGCCGGCCCAGCCGTTGGCCTGGTTCAGCCCGACCAGCACGACGCACTCGACCGGCCCGCCGTCGCCGGACCAGCCCAGTGCGCCGGCCACCGCCGCGACGCCGTGGGGCAGCGCCACGCGTACCGTCTCGGCTCGTGCCGCCAGGTCGGCGGCGCGGTCGCGGAGCCCGTCCAGGACGGCGGCCACCCGGGCGGCGTCGGACCAGTCACCGTCGCGGCGCAGCGCCCGCGCCACGTCCGGATGCCCGGCCGGGTAACGGGAGGCCGGGAGTTCCGGCGCGCCGCGGCCGGCGCAGGCGAGGAAGTCGGGCACCAGGTCGCGGATCCGTAGCAGGTCGGTGGGCGGCATCCGCACGATGCTGCCCGGCCGTGGCGCGCCGGGCAAGACCGCGACGGTACGGGGCCGGCCCCGCATCTGAAGGAAGTCTTCATCAAAGAGAGAGTCCGTGCAAGGTATCGACATAGACAAACGTCACGCTATAGGGTGCGGCGAACCGGCGACGTGAGCACAGTCGCCCCCTGTAGTGGACGAGGAGTGCCTGTGACGATTCGGAGACCCTCGCGTCGGATGAGCCACCTGCTCGGCGGCGCCCTGATCATCGTGATCGGCCTGACCGGCCAGCCGGCCCAGGCCGCGCCACAGCACGGCGCGCAACCGCTCGCCGCCGCCTTCGACCGGGCCGCCGCCGGCTCCGACGTGCCGCGCGACCTGCTCGCCGCACTCGGGTACGCCGAGACCCGCCTGGACGGTCACGGCGGCGAGCCCAGCGCCTCCGGCGGATACGGCGTGATGCACCTGACCAGCAACCCGAAGGTGCGCACGCTCGACGAGGCCGCCCGCCGGACCCGGCTGGGCCGCGCCGAACTGCGTACCCGGGACGCGGCGAACGTGGCCGGCGCGGCGGCGGTTCTGCGCTCCTACGCCGACGAGGCCGGGTTGACCGCGGCGCAGCGCGACGACGTCAACCAGTGGTACGGCCCGATCGCCCGCTACGGCGGCTCGGCGGACGCGGCCACCGCCCGGCTGTACGCCGACTCCGTGTACGACCTGCTCGCCCGGGGCTTCATCGCGACCACGGCCGGCGGCGAGGTCAGCGTGGACGGCCGCCCGGTCGCGCCCCAGCGGGGGCGGTACGCCGACGTGGCGCCGCTGGGCACCGGCGACTTCGGCACCCTGAGCACCGACTACGGCCCGGCGGCCTGGGTGCCGGCCAACTCGTCCAACTACACGGTCTCCAGCCGCGAGTCGGCGTACCCGATCAACTACATCGTCATCCACACCATGCAGGGCAGCTACGCCGGCTCGATCAGCTGGTTCCAGAACGCCGCCGCCGGCACCAGCGCGCACTACCTGCTCCGCTCCTCCGACGGCGCGGTGACGCAGATGGTGCGGGACAAGGACATCGCCTGGCACGCCGGCAACTGGACCTACAACACCCAGTCGATCGGCATCGAGCACGAGGGGTACGTCGACAACGCCTCCTGGTACACCGACGCGATGTACCGGTCGTCGGCGGCGCTGACCCGGTACCTGTGCGACAAGTACGGCATCCCGAAGACCCGCACCAACATCATCGGGCACAACCAGGTGCCGGGCGCGACGCACACCGACCCGGGTTCGAACTGGAACTGGACCTACTACATGCAGCTCGTCACCGGCGGCACCACGCCCCCGCCGACCGCCTGGTCGACCATCGTGGACAACACCACCGCCGGCCGGTTCACCGCGAGCGCCAACTGGAGCACCTCGACGTACTCGGCGCAGCGCTACGGCGCCGACTACCGGTACGCCAACCCCGTCGCGGCCAGCGACACCGCCTGGTACAAGGTGAACATCCCGGCGACAGCCACCTACCGGGTGGAGGTCTGGTATCCGGCAGTGGCCGGCTACAACACGTCCACGCCGTACATCGTCGCGACGACGAGCGGCAACCAGACGGTCTCGGTGAACCAGACGGCGAACGGCGGTGCGTGGCGCTCGCTGGGCACCTTCACCCTGGCCGCCGGGGACGCCAACAAGGTGGGTGTCAGCCGGTGGTCCGGCAGCACCGGGTACGTGATCGCCGACGCCATCCGCGTCACCCGCGTCTAGCTCGCTGAGCCGGAGGCGCTCGGCCCGGTCAGCTCACGTTGGCCGGGCCGAGCACGCTCTTCAGGTCACCCATCAGCGCGGTGGTCGGCGCGACCCGGAACGGGCCGAGGCGCAGCGTGGTGACCTTGCCGCCGTTGAGCAGCTTGACGTGCACCTCGGTGTCGCCGGGGTGCAGCACGAGCGTCTCCTTGAGCCGCTCCACCAGCGGCGGCGTGCAGCGGTGCACCGGGATGGTCAGCGTGACCGGCTTGTTGGCCGGGTTGCTGGTGACGTCCGGCATGGACATGTCCATCGCCATGATGCGCGGGGTGTCGTCGCGCCGGTCGACCCGGCCCTTGACCACCACGATGGCGTCCTCGGCGATGTACTGCCCGATCACCTCGTACGTGTTCGGGAAGAACAGCGTCTCCACGCCGCCGGCGAGGTCTTCGAGCGTCGCCGACGCCCACGCCCGGCCCTGCTTGGTGACCCGGCGCTGCACGCCGGAGAGGATGCCGGCCAGCGTGACCACCGCGCCGTCGGGCACTGTGCCCTCCTCGGACAGCGCGGCGATCGTGGTGTCGGCGGCGGCCCCGAGCACGTGTTCCAGGCCGAACAGCGGGTGGTCGGAGACGTACAGGCCGAGCATCTCGCGCTCGAACGCGAGCTTGTCGCGCTTGTCCCACTCCCCCTCGCCGATGACCGGCATGACCGTGGTGGTGCCGCCGGTCTCCGCCTCGCCGAAGCCGGCGCCGAACAGGTCGTACTGGCCGACCGCCTCCTTGCGCTTGACGTCGGCGTACGCGTCGATGGCGTCGGCGTGCACGGCGAGCAGGCCCTTGCGCGGGTGCTTGAGCGAGTCGAACGCCCCGGCCTTGATCAGCGATTCGATGGTCTTCTTGTTGCAGACCACCGCGTCGACCTTGGACAGGAAGTCGTAGAAGTCGGCGTAGTCGCCCTTCTCCTCCCGGCACCGCATGATCGAGGCGACCACGTTCGCGCCGACGTTGCGCACCGCGCCGAGACCGAAGCGGATCTCCTTGCCGACCGGCGTGAACGGCCCGGCCGAGGTGTTCACGTCCGGCGGGAGCACCTGGATGCGCATGCGGCGGCACTCGGACAGGTACATGGCCATCTTGTCCTTGTCGTCACCGACGGAGGTGAGCAAGGCGGCCATGTACTCGGCCGGGTAGTGCGCCTTGAGGTACGCGGTCCAGTAGGAGACCAGGCCGTACGCGGCGGAGTGCGCCTTGTTGAACGCGTAGCCGGCGAACGGCACCAGCACGTCCCACACGGCCTGGATGGCCTCGTCGGAGTAGCCGCGCTCGCGGCAGCCATCCCGGAACGGGATGAACTCCTTGTCGAGGATCTCCTTCTTCTTCTTGCCCATCGCCCGGCGCAGCAGGTCGGCCTGGCCGAGCGTGTAGCCGGCGAGGATCTGCGCGGCGCGCTGCACCTGCTCCTGGTAGACGATCAGGCCGTAGGTGGGCGCGAGGATCTCGCGCAGCGGCTCCTCCAGCTCCGGGTGGATCGGGGTGATCTCCTGGAGCCCGTTCTTGCGCAGCGCGTAGTTGGTGTGCGAGTCCACGCCCATCGGGCCGGGCCGGTAGAGCGCCAGGACGGCGGAGATGTCCTCGAAGTTGTCCGGCTTCATCAGCCGCAGCAGCGAGCGCATCGGCCCGCCGTCGAGCTGGAACACACCGAGCGTGTCGCCGCGGGCCAGCAGCTCGTACGCCTGCTTGTCGTCCAGCGGCAGGCCGAGCAGGTCCAGCTCCCGGCCGTGGTTGAGCTGGATGTTCTTCACCGCGTCGTCGATGATCGTCAGGTTGCGCAGGCCGAGGAAGTCCATCTTCAGCAGCCCGAGCGACTCGCAGGTCGGGTAGTCGAACTGCGTGATGATGACGCCGTCGGAGTCGCGCCGCATCAGCGGGATGTGCTCGATGATCGGCTCGGCGGACATGATGACGCCGGCGGCGTGCACACCGGTCTGCCGGATCAGGCCCTCGATGCCCTTGGCGGTCTCGATGACCTTCTTGACGTCCGGGTCGGACTCGTAGAGGCCGCGGATCTCGCCCGCCTCGGCGTAGCGGGGGTGCTTCGGGTCGAAGATGCCGGACAGCGGGATGTCCTTGCCCATCACCGCCGGGGGCATGGCCTTGGTGATCCGGTCGCCGACCGCGTACGGGTAGCCGAGCACCCGGGCCGAGTCCTTGATCGCGGCCTTCGCCTTGATCGTGCCGAACGTGGCGATCTGCGCGACCTTGTCCTCGCCCCACTTGTCGGTCACGTACTTGATGACCTCACCGCGCCGGCGCTCGTCGAAGTCGATGTCGACATCCGGCATGGAGACGCGCTCGGGGTTGAGGAACCGCTCGAAGATCAGGCCGTGCGGGATCGGGTCGAGGTCGGTGATGCCCAGCGCGTACGCCACGAGCGAGCCGGCCGCCGAACCACGCCCGGGGCCGACCGCGATGCCCTGGCTCTTGGCCCACTGGATGAAGTCGGCGACCACGAGGAAGTACGACGGGAAGCCCATCTGGATGATGACGCCCAGTTCGTACTCGGCCTGGACGACGTGGCCCTCGGGGATGCCGTCGGGGAACCGGCGCTTGAGCCCGGCGAAGGTCTCCTTGCGGAACCAGGACTCCTCGGTCTCGCCCTCGGGGATCGGGAACCGCGGCATCAGGTTGTGGAACGTGAACATGCCCGCCGGGTCGACCTTCTCGGCCACCAGCAGCGTGTTGCGGCAGCCCTGCTGCCACAGCTCGGAGGAGTCGACGGCGCGCATCTGGTCGGCGGACTTGACGAAGTAGCCGCCGCCCTCGAAGCGGAACCGGTTCGGGTCGGCGACGTTGCTGCCGGTCTGCACGCAGAGCAGCACGTCGTGCGCCTCGGCCTGCGCCTCGTGCGTGTAGTGCGAGTCGTTGGTGACCACCGGCGGGATGTCGAGCTTGCGGGCGATCTCGGTGAGCCCCTCGCGGACCCGGCGCTCGATGTCGAGGCCGTGGTCCATGATCTCCAGGAAGTAGTTGTCCTTGCCGAAGATGTCCTGGTACGCGGCGGCGACCTTGAGCGCCTCGTCGAACTGGCCCAGCCGCAGCCGGGTCTGCACCGCGCCGGACGGGCAGCCGGTGGTGGCCATGATGCCCTCGGCGTGCTCGGCGATCAGCTCCATGTCCATCCGGGGCCACTTCACGTAGTGGCCCTCCATGGAGGCGCGCGAGTTGAGCTTGAACAGGTTGTGCAGGCCGTCGCGGTTCTTCGCCCACATGGTCATGTGGGTGATCGCGCCGTTGCCGGAGACGTCGTCGCTCTTCTGCTCGGGGCGGCCCCACTTGACCCGCGCCTTGTGGAAGCGCGACTCCGGCGCGACGTACGCCTCGACGCCGAGGATGGGCTTCACCCCGGCGTCCATGGCCTGCTTGTAGAAGTCGTTCGCGCCGTGCATGTTGCCGTGGTCGGTGATCGCCACCGCCGGCATGCCGAGCCGCGCCGCCTCGGCGAAGAGGTCCTTGAGCCGGGCCGCCCCGTCGAGCATCGAGTACTCGGTGTGTACGTGCAGATGCGCGAACGAATCGCCCATGCGTGGCGCCCCCCGGGTTGTGGATCAAGCTGCGTCGGAGTCGACCGACCCACCCTACCGAGGTGATCGTGCGGGCTCCACCGTCCGCGCCGAGGGTGGTCCGGGTCTCTCCGAGTGGCCGGTGTGCGGCACGCGGTGTTCTTCGCTGTTGCAATAGTGTGTGGCACACACTATCGTGTTGAGCATGGTCAGCGACGAGGTCCTCCGGACCCATCTCCAGGAGCTACGACGCGGCACTGTCGTGGTGGCCAGCCTGGTCGCCCTGCGCCGCCCCGACTACGGATACGCACTGCTGCAACGGCTGGCCGCGCACGGCTTCGCGGTCGACGCCAACACGCTCTACCCGCTGCTGCGCCGGCTGGAGGACCAGGGCCTGCTGACCAGCGAGTGGAACACCGAGGAGAGCCGGCCGCGCAAGTTCTACCGGACCAGCGACGACGGCCAGGACGTCCTGAACCGCCTGCTCGACGACATGACCGCGGTGCGGTCGTCCGTCACCGAACTGATCGAAGGAGCGGAACGATGAGTTCCCTGACCGACCGTTACGTCGCCGCCACCATGCGTTCCGTGCCCGCGCAGCGCCGCCTGGAACTCGCCGAGGAGCTGCGCGGCTCCATCGCCGACATGATCGACGACCGGACCTCCGGCGGACAGGACCACGCCTCCGCCGAGCGCGAGGTGCTCACCGAGCTGGGCAACCCCGAGCAGCTCGCGGCCCGTTACAGCGACCGCACGCTGCAGCTCATCGGCCCGCGCTACTACCTGATGTGGTGGCGGCTGCTGCGGCTGCTGCTCACGTGGATCCCGGCGATCGTCGGCGTGCTCAGTGGCCTCGCCAAGGCGCTGCTCGACGGCGAGCCCGGCGCGGCGATCGGCACGGCGATCGTGGCCGCGATGCAGACCGCGGTGCAGATCGCGTTCTGGGTCACGCTGGTGTTCGCCGTGCTGGAACGCACCCGGACCCCGCTCGGCCTGCCCGAGTGGACCGTCGACCAGCTCCCCGAGGAGACCCGGGAGCGGCAGATCAGCCACTCCGACAGCATCGCCTCGGTGGTGTTCCTGCTCGCCACCGTCGGTGGCCTGATCGGTCAGCACTTCCAGCGCTGGACCACCGACGACGGTTCCCGGATGGCGGTGCTCGACCCGGCTCTCTGGAGCTTCTGGCTGCCGGCCCTGATCGTGGTGCTGCTGGCCACCGTCGGCCTGGAGATCGCGAAGTACCGGTCCGGGCGGTGGACCTGGCCGCTGGTGGCGGTCAACGCGGTGCTCGGCGTGGCCTTCGCCGCCCCGGTGCTCTGGCTGCTCGCCACCGACCGGCTGCTCAACCCGGAGCTGGTCGAGCGGTTCGCCTGGCTGCGCGAGGGCGGCACGGACCAGGTCGCCCGGGTGGCCGCCGCAGTGGTCGTGCTCGTCACGATCTGGGACGTGGCCGACAGCGCGGTCAAGGCCGCCCGCGCCGCCCGCTGACGCACGGCTCCGGTCCGGCGGTCGAGAGGCCGCCGGACCGGCTCCCCTTCCCGCCCCGGTGCCGTCGGCGCCGGGGCGGGACGCCGTCGGCTGCCCGACTCAGCCGGGGCGGCACCGCCTCCCGGGGCATAGCCTGGTGGCAGGACCACCGGCGAGCACTGGGACGCCCTGATGCCCCTCCCCGACGGCACGGACGAGCTGGCCCGGTCGGCGGCACGCGGCGACCGCGAGGCCCTCGACGCCCTGCTGGCCGCCGTACGGCCGGAGGTGCTGCGGCAGTGCGCCCGGTTGCTGCCCCACCGGCAGGACGCCGAGGAGGCCTGCCAGGACGCTCTGCTCGCGCTCGCCCACGGGATCACCGGGTTCGAGGGCCGCTCGTCGTTTGACACCTGGCTCTACCGGGTCACCGCCAACCGGGCCCGCTCCACCTACCGCACGTTGCGGCGACGGTGGCAGCGGGAGGCCGGCGGCGTCCCGCTGCCGGACCGGCCCGACCCGCGCCGGACCAGCGTGGTCGCCGGCACCCGGCTCGACCTGCTCGACGCGCTCGACGCGGTCCCGCCGGACCTCGCTGAGGCGGTGACCCTGCGCGACGTGCTCGGGCTGAGCTACCGGGAGATCGCCGGCCTGCTCGACGTGCCGGAGGGGACCGTGAAGTCCCGCATCCACGAGGCCCGCCGGCAGCTCCGGGCGCGGCTGTCCGATGCGTGACCCGGCCCGCCGCCGGCGCCGCCTCGCGGTCGTCGCCCTCGTCGCCCTCGCCGGGGCGCCCGCCTGCGCCGACCGCCCGGTCTCGCCGCTGCCGGTACGGCCGGCGGTGACCAGCGCCGTCGCCGTCGCGCCACCCACCGCCGCGACCTCGCCCGGCCCCACCCCGGCTCCGCGGGGCGCGAGCACCCCGGTCCCGGCATCGTCGAGGGCCGCGCCGACGAGCCCGGGTACGCGGTCACGACCGCCGGTCGTGCCCCCGGCCACCCGGCCCACCCCGTCGGTACGCACCACGGCCCCGGCCGCGTGCTTCGGCCCGGTCCGCTACGACCTGGTGCTCGCCGAGACCGAGCTGGCACTGCTGAAGTCCCTCTGCTTCGCCGCCGGCGGGATCCTGCGCATCACGGGGATCGGGCCGGGTGAGGTCACAGTGGACCGCGAGGACCTGGTCTCGCGCAGCTACGAGGCCGGTGTGGTGGACATCCGGTTCGTGCGCACCGGCACGGTGGTGGTCACCGTCCCGCAGGACGGCCGCGCGTACCCGATCACCGTGGTGGTGGTCTGACCGCGCCGCCTACCCGGCCCGCACCCCGGCGAGCACGCGGTCGACGAAGTCCGCGCCCACGTCCGGCGGCGGCACGAGCTGGACGTAGAGCAGACCGGCCCGGCCGGTGGCCGGCGCGGCCGCCTCGACGATCACCGGGCGGCCGGTGGGGCAGGTGTACGTGACGACCGTCCACTCCACGCCCCCCGGCCGGCTGCGACGTGGCGCAGCCGCGGCACAGTCCCCGTGGGCCCGTCCGGCGAGGAAGGCCGCCGGACCGGCCCGGCCCTCCGCACCGGTGGAGAGGCCGACGAACGCGCCGGGCAGCGCCGGGTCGGCCGCCCAGCCCTCCGGGTCCGGGGAGATCACCAGCGCCGGTTCGAGGTCGCCGTCATCGCCGTACCGTCCCGCCCAGCCGGTCCCCTCGGCCCGCCAGCCGACCGGCAGGACCACTGTCAGCGGCCCGCTGCGGCCCACCGCACCGGCCGGGGCGGGGCGGACCGCGTCCGCCGCACACGTGGCGGCGACGGCGAGCGCCACCACGACCGCCGCAACGGCGGGGACCAGGCGTCGCCGGGATGCGCGCCGCGCGCCGCCACCCGCGGGTGCGTCTGCCACCGCGCGCCGCGCGTCGTCACCCGTGGGCACGCCTGCCACCGCGCGCCGCAGCGCCTGCCGGAACGCGTCCGCGTCCGGGTAGCGGTCGGCGGGGCGCACGGCGGTGGCGGTCCGCAGCACCGTGTCCACGGCGGCCGGGACCCCGGCACGCAGCCGCGAGGCGGCCGTCCGGCCGTCGGCCGCACCGCCCGGTGGACGTTCCCGGCCGAGCAACCGCAGCCCCAGGCGGCCCAGCCCGAACACGTCGGCGCGGGTGTCGAGCACGGCGAGCGGATCGTCCTGCTCGGGCGCCATGTAGCCGGGCGTGCCGGCCCGCGCGGTCAGCCCGGAGGCGGAGGCGAGCGCCTTGGCCAGCCCGAGGTCGGCGACGAGCACCCGGTCGCCGCCGGGCGCCGAGTGGAACAGGACGTTGCTCGGCGTGAGGTCACGATGCACCACCCGGTGCCGGTGCAGCACCGCCACTCCCGCCGCGATCTCGTCGAGCACCGTCAGCGCCCGTCCCACCGGCAGCGGACCGCGGGCCAGCCGGTCCCGCAGGCTGCCGCCGTCCGCCCAGGCCAGCACGGCGTACGGACGGCCGTCGGGCAACTCACCCACGGCGTGCACCCGGACCAGGCGGTCGTCGTCCAGCCGCCGCAGCAGCCGCGCCTCGTCGAGGAACCGTTCCCGCACCCGCAGGTCGTGGCTCCAGTTCTCGGCCAGGACCTTGACCGCCACCCGGTCGGCCAGGGCCGGGTCGTACGCGAGCCAGACCGTGGCGAAGGACCCCGTCCCGAGCAGACGCTCCACCCGGTACGCCCCGATCCGCGCCGGCGTGATCATCCGCATCACCTCCGGGACCGCCACCACGGCCGCCGTCACGTCGACGGTAGACGATCCACCGAACCGAACCGGGCCGGCCGGAGACCAACAGGACAGGAGAACCCGACCGAAGGAGATCCACCATGAACCGTCTCCCGTCCACCATCCTCGCCGGTCTGCTGGCGCTGGCCGGGACCGTCCCGGTCACCGCCGGCGCGCCGGCCGCCTCCGCCGCGCCCGCGCACCCGGCGACCGCGGGCCACGGCGACGACACGCCGGCCCGCGTCCGGTCGACCGTCGCGGAGAACGAGGTGCTCAGCGTCCGTGGCGCCGGGCCGTACCGGATCGGCGTCCGGCTCGACCGGCTCGTCGCGGCCGGGCTGATCGACTGGACCGCGCCGGGCTGTCCCGGAATCGTGCACGCCGGCGTCACCGGCTCCTGGGCCGGGGCGATCATGCTGACCTTCCGGGACGGCCGGCTCGTCTCGGTGGGCACGGCCACCGCCCCGCCGCGCTCCCCGGCCGGCGGGTCGGTCGGGATGTCCTTCGCCGAGTTGGAGCGCATCTACGGGCCGCGCGGCAGCATGATCCGCAACGACGCGGGTGACGCCGAGGCGTACCTGGTCCGGTTCGGGTCGCGGGTCGAGCTGTTCAGCGA
The DNA here is from genome assembly GCF_049179035.1 of Micromonospora sp. WMMD1274. Taxonomy (NCBI): domain Bacteria; kingdom Bacillati; phylum Actinomycetota; class Actinomycetes; order Micromonosporales; family Micromonosporaceae; genus Micromonospora; species Micromonospora sp. WMMD1274. Next base: position 5,716,246 of record NZ_JBMHMG010000001.1, on the reverse strand, counting down.
CCACCCGATCCGGCCCGGCGTCGGCTTCTACTCCGCCGGTCTGGCGTCGTACGTCGAGCGGTCGTTCCGGCAGGGCTGCTGCTGCTGAGGAGTGGCGGGCCCCGGTCGTCGCGCCGGGCCCGCCTCCGCCGTCGCTCAGGCCGCCGCCCGCCACTCGCGGGCCAGCAGCGCGTAGACCACCTCGTCGGTCCACTCCCCCTTGACGAACTCGTTCTCCCGCAGGTGCGCCTCCCGGCGCATGCCGAGCCGCTCCAGCACCCGGGCCGAGGCGGTGTTGCGGGCGTCCAGCCGGCCGACGATCCGGTGCAGCCCCAGCCCGTCGAATCCGACGCGCAGCATCTCCCGGGCCGCCTCGGTGACGTACCCCCGGCCGGTGTGCGCCGGGTGCGCGACGTACCCGATCTCGCCCTGCCGGTGCTCGCCGCTGGTCCAGCTCAGCAGCACGTCGCCGACGAACTCGCCGGTGTCCCCCAGCGTCACCGCCAGGTTGAGCACGTCGCCGGGAGCGCACAGCGCGGTCCGCCGGACCAGCCGGTCGATCGCCGCGCGGGCGGCGGCGTCGTCGTACGGCTCGTGGTAGAGGTAGCGGGTGACCTCCGGGCGGCCCCGGTAGTCCCGGAGCACCGCCAGGTCACCGGCGGTGAAGGCGCGCAGCAGCAGCCGCTCGGTGCGTATCGGCAGATCGGGCACGAACACCCCGGCAGGCTACGTCGCGGCTGTCGTCCGGCCCACCCGATTACGCCCCGGGCACCACGGCGGCCCGGCCGGTGGCATGGTCGTACGGTGAGCACCGCACCCACCACCGCCTGGCGCCGGCCGGCTCCCACGGCCGCGCAGTACCGCGCCGACCTCTGGGTCGGGCTCGCGGTCACCGTGCTGGCCCTGTTCGAGCTGACCCTGGCGTACAGCACCGGGGCCTTCCTGCTCGGGCCGCCGCCGAGCGTGGCCGAGCAGGTCTGGTGGACCGTCGCTGTGACCGCCCCGCTGGCCGTGCGGCGGCGGTGGCCCGCCACCGTCGCGGTGATCGTCGCCGTCGCCTTCGTCGCCGGGCAGGCGCGGGCGGTCCCGCTGGCGCAGCTGCCGTCGGGCGCGCTGTTCGCCGCCCTGTTCACGCTCGGCGCGTGGGGCACCGACCGGCGGCTGGCCGGGCGGCTGCGGGCCGGGATCATCGTGGCGATGTTCGGCTGGCTCGCGCTGTCCCTCGCGCTGCGGGCCGACCAGATCTCCGCTGCCTCCTTCGCCGACGCCGCCGGCCCGGTGCCGCCGGTGCTCGCCGCCGTGGTCAACGGCGTGCTCTACAACGTGCTGTTCTTCGGGTTCGCCTACTACTCCGGGCAGACCGCCTGGGTGGCCGCGCGCCGCCGGTACGAACTGCGGGAGCAGGCCGAGCAACTGCGCCGCTCGCAGGTCGAGGCGCGCGAGCGCGCGGTGATGGGCGAGCGGGTCCGCATCGCCCGCGAGCTGCACGACGTGGTCGCCCACCACGTGTCGGTGATGGGCGTGCAGGCCGCCGCGTGCCGGCGCGTGTTCGACCGGGACCGGGACAAGGCGCGGACCGCCCTGGCCGCGATCGAGGAGACGGCCCGCACGTCGGTCGACGAGCTGCGCCGGATGCTCGGCGTGCTGCGCGACCCGGACGCCGCGGCCGGCGCGGCCGCCGCCCCGGAGGACACCGCCGGCATCGACCAGGTCGCCGCGCTCGTCGACCGGGCCCGGGACACCGGGCTGCGGGCCGAACTCGGGGTGTACGGGGAACCGGCGCCGCTGCCCCGCTCGGTGTCGCAGGCGGCGTACCGGATCGTGCAGGAGGCGGTGACGAACGTGGTCAAGCACGCCCACGCCACCACGCTGGACGTGCGGATCCGCTATCTGGCGAGGGAACTGGAGATCGACGTGAGCGACGACGGACAGGGCGGCGAGCCGGCGGCCGGGGCCGGGCTGGGCCTGATCGGCATGCGGGAACGGGTCGCCGCGCACGGCGGTGAGGTGGAGGCCGGGCCGCGCCCCGGCGGCGGGTTCCGGGTCCGGGCCCGCATGCCGCTGCCGGTCGAGGCCGCCGGGCGGGCCGCGTGAGCGCGCCGGTGCGGGTGCTGCTCGTCGACGACCAGCACCTGGTCCGGACCGGTTTCCGGGTGATCCTGGAGGTCGAGGACGACATCGAGGTGGTCGGCGAGGCCGCCGACGGGCAGCGCGCCGTGTCGATGGCGTCCGCGCTGCGGCCGGACGTGGTGCTGATGGACGTGGAGATGCCGGTCCTCGACGGGCTGGAGGCCACCCGCCGGATCACCGGCGACACGACGCCGGGCGGACCGGCGGTGCTGATCCTCACCACGTTCGACAGGGACGACTACCTGTTCGCCGCGCTGCGCGCCGGGGCGAGCGGCTTCCTGCTCAAGAACGGCACGCCGGAGGATCTGGTCGAGGCGGTCCGGGTGGTGGCGCGCGGCGAGGGACTCATCGCGCCGGCGCTCACCCGGCGGGTGATCTCCACGTTCGCCCGTCCCGGCGCGGCGCCGCCGGACCCCCGCCACGACGCGGCGACGGCGGATCTGACCCCGCGTGAGCGGGAGGTGCTGGAGCTGGTCGCGAGCGGTGCGAGCAACGCCGAGATCGCGGACGCCCTGCGCGTCGGCGAGGCGACGGTGAAGACCCACGTCAGCCGCGTGCTGGCCAAGCTCGGGCTGCGCGACCGCGTGCAGGCGGTGGTGTTCGCGTACGAGCACGGGGTGGTGCGACCCGGCGGATGACGCCCGTCCGCCGTGCGACGGACCCCGTGATCGCTCCGTGGTGGGACGACGGGGGTGAGGACCGGCCGTAGCGTCGGGATCATGACCAGCGTGCTCCGCCTCGACGGCGTCGACCGCAGCTTCGGCGGCCGTCAGGTGCTCAAAGACGTCTCCTTCGACGTGACCGCCGGGCGCATGACCGGATTCGTCGGCGGCAACGGCGCCGGCAAGACCACCACCATGCGGATCATCCTCGGCGTGCTCGCCCCGGACGCGGGCCAGGTGACGTGGCGGGGGCAGCCGCTCACCCGCGAGGCCCGGGCCCGGTTCGGCTACATGCCCGAGGAACGCGGCCTCTACCCGAAGATGACGCCCCGCGAGCAGGTGGTCCACCTCGGCCGCCTGTACGGGCTGGACGCCGCCGGGGCACGCCGGCGTACCGACGCGCTGCTGGAGCGGGTCGGACTCGGCGAGCGGGCCGACGACCTGCTGGAGACGCTGTCGCTCGGCAACCAGCAGCGCGCGCAGATCGCCGCCGCGCTTGTGCACGACCCGGAGGTGCTGATCCTGGACGAGCCGTTCTCCGGGCTCGATCCGCTCGCCGTCGACATGGTGGTCGCCGTGCTGCGGGAACGCGCCGCCGCCGGCGCGCCGGTGTTGTTCTCCAGCCACCAGCTCGACGTGGTGGAGCGGCTCTGCGACGACCTGGTGCTCATCGCGGGCGGCACGATCCGGGCCGCCGGCGCCCGCGAGGAGCTGCGCGCCGCGTACACGCTGCCCCGGTTCTCGCTCGTGGTCGACGGCGACGCCGGCTGGCTGCGGGACCAGCCCGGCGTGCGGCTGGTCGACCTCGACGGCGCGCGCGCCGTGTTCGAGGTGGACCCGCCCGCCGACGACCAGTCGGTGCTGCGCGCGGCGCTGGCCCGCGGTTCGGTGCGCGCCTTCGGCCCGGTCACCCCGTCCCTCGCCGAGATCTTCCGAGAGGTCAACCAGTGAACACGTTCCAGGCCGCCCGGCTGGTCGCCGCCCGCGAGATCAAGGTCAAGGTCCGCGACAAGACGTTCCTCTACAGCACGCTGATCTTCCTGCTGCTCGCCGTCGTCGCCACAGTGGTGCCGGCGATGCTGAGCAGCGGCCCGTCCACAGTGGCGGTGACCGCCGCCGGCGCCGAACCGCTGCGCGCGGCCGGGCTGGACGTCGTGCTGGTCGCCGACGACGGCGCCGCCGAGCAGGCGGTACGCGACGGCGACGCGGACGCCGCGGTGGTGACCGGTCCGGTCGTGGTCGCCGACGAGCGGGCCCCGGACGACGTGGTCTCCGCGCTCAGCGCGGCACCGCAGGTGAAGCTGCTGGACCCGGACGCGGTGGACCCGCTCGTCGCCTACCTGGTGCCGTTCGCGTTCGCGTTCGTCTTCTTCTTCATGTCGCAGACGTTCGGGTTGCAGATCGCGCAGAGCGTCACCGAGGAGAAGCAGACCCGGATCGTGGAGATCCTGGTCGCCGCCGTGCCGGCCCGGGCGCTGCTGGCCGGCAAGATCCTCGCCGCGGGCGCGCTGGCGCTGGGGCAGATCACCCTGATCGCGGCCGCCGCGCTGATCGGGATGCGCCTGACCGGCGGCGGTGACCTGCTGGGCCTGATCGCGCCGGCGGTCGGCTGGTTCGTGCCGTTCTTCCTGTGCGGCTTCCTGCTGCTCGCGGCGATGTGGGCGGCCGCCGGGGCGCTGGTGAACCGGCAGGAGGACATCGCCGGGGCGTCCACGCCGGTGCAGCTCGCGGTGATGGCGCCGTTCTTCGCCGTGGTGTTCCTCAACGACAACGCCGCCGCGATGCGGATCCTGTCGTACCTGCCGATCTCCTCGCCCACCGCGATGCCGGTGCGGCTGTTCACCGGCGACGCGGCGACGTGGGAGCCGTTCGTGTCGCTGGCGCTGCTGCTGCTCGCGGCGGCCGGGTTCCTGCTGGCCGGGGCGCGCGTCTACGAGGGCTCGCTGCTGCGCACCAACGGGCGGACCTCGGTGCGGGCGGCGTGGCGGCAGCGCGAGCCGATCGGCTGACCGCGTGAGACGGCGAGCGCCGGCCACCCGATGGGGGTGGCCGGCGCTCCGCGCGTCGGGGCAGGTTCAGCCGACGGCGGCCATCACCTCGTCGGAGACGTCGAAGTTGGCGTAGACGTTCTGCACGTCGTCGCAGTCCTCCAGCACGTCGATCAGCTTGAAGATCTTGCGCGCGCCCTCCTCGTCCAGCGGTACGTTCACGCTGGGGATGAGGGAGGACTCGGCCGATTCGTACTCGATGCCGGCGTCCTGCAGCGCGGTGCGGACCGCGATCAGGTCACCCGGCTCGGAGACCACCTCGTACGCCTCACCGAGGTCGTTGACCTCCTCGGCGCCGGCGTCGAGCACCGCCATCATCACGTCGTCCTCGGTCGTGCCGCCCTTGGGGACGATCACCACGCCCTTGCGGGAGAACATGTACGACACCGAGCCCGCGTCGGCCAGCGAGCCGCCGTTGCGGGTCAGCGCGGTGCGCACCTCGGTGGCGGCACGGTTGCGGTTGTCGGTGAGGCACTCGATCAGCATCGCCACGCCGTTCGGGCCGTAACCCTCGTACATGATCGTCTGCCAGTCGGCGCCGCCGGCCTCCAGGCCGGAGCCGCGCTTGACCGCGCGGTCGATGTTGTCGTTCGGGACCGAGTTCTTCTTCGCCTTCTGGATGGCGTCGTAGAGAGTCGGGTTGCCGGCCGGGTCGCCGCCGCCGGTACGGGCCGCCACCTCGACGTTCTTGATCAGCTTGGCGAACATCTTGCCGCGCTTGGCGTCGATGACCGCCTTCTTGTGCTTGGTCGTCGCCCACTTTGAGTGGCCGGACATCTGTTACCTCCGTTGCTACCCGCCGTCTGCATCGACCGCACCGCACACGCCCCGCTCCCAAGGCGGCGCACGTCGAGGTGCCGTGATCTTCGCTGGGAGCCGCGGCGGGCTGATGGCCCTGCCGAATCTCCGCAATCCTACCGGCGGGAGCCGGGGCACTGTCACGCGCCGCACGGCAGCGGCCCGTCCCGGCCCACCCGAACCGGCACAACCGGGGACGGACCGGCCGCTCAGGCGACGGCCCGGACCAGCTCCACGAAGTGGCGGTGCAGCCGCAGGTCGCCGGTCAGCTCGGGGTGGAACGACGTGGCCAGCAGGTTGCCCTGCCGCACCGCGACGATCCGGTCCGCGGCCGGACCCTCGGTCACCCGGCCGAGCACCTCCACGTCCGGGCCGACGCGCTCCACCCAGGGCGCCCTGATGAACACCGCGTGGAACGGGCCGCCGTCGACGCCGCTGAGCGCCACCGGCGCCTCGAACGAGTCGACCTGGCGGCCGAACGCGTTGCGCCGCACCGTCATGTCGACGCCGGCGAAACCGCGCTGGTCGGGGCGGCCGTCCAGCACCTCGGCCGCCAGCATGATCAGGCCGGCGCAGGAGCCGTAGACCGGCATGCCGGCGGCGATCCGCTTGTCGATCGGCTCGCGCATCTCGAAGATGTCCACCAGCTTGCTGATCGTGGTCGACTCGCCGCCGGGCACCACCAGGCCGTCGACCGCGTCCAGCTCGCCCGGCCGCCGCACCGGCCGGGCGTCCGCGCCCGCACCGGCCAGCGCGGCGACGTGCTCGCGTACGTCGCCCTGGAGGGCGAGCACGCCGATCACGGGTCCCGTCACGCCCGGCTCACCAGCCGCGCTCGGCGAGCCGGTGCGGCTGGGGGATCTCGTCGACGTTGATGCCGACCATCGCCTCGCCGAGGCCGCGGGAGACCTTGGCGAGCACGTCCGGGTCGTCGTGGAACGTGGTCGCCTTGACGATCGCGGCGGCCCGCTGGGCCGGGTTGCCGGACTTGAAGATGCCCGAGCCGACGAAGACGCCCTCGGCGCCGAGCTGCATCATCATGGCCGCGTCCGCAGGGGTCGCGATGCCGCCGGCGGTGAACAGCACGACCGGCAGCTTGCCCTGCTCGGCGACCTCCTTGACCAGCTCGTACGGGGCCTGGAGCTCCTTGGCCGCGACGTACAGCTCGTCGTCGGGCAGCGACTGGAGCCGGCGGATCTCCTGCCGGATCTTGCGCATGTGCGTGGTCGCGTTGGAGACGTCCCCGGTGCCCGCCTCGCCCTTCGAGCGGATCATCGCGGCGCCCTCGGTGATCCGGCGCAACGCCTCGCCCAGGTTCGTCGCCCCGCACACGAACGGCACGGTGAACGCCCACTTGTCGATGTGGTTGGCGTAGTCGGCCGGGGTCAGCACCTCGGACTCGTCGACGTAGTCGACGCCGAGCGCCTGGAGGATCTGCGCCTCGACGAAGTGGCCGATGCGGGCCTTGGCCATCACCGGGATCGAGACGGCCGCGATGATGCCGTCGATCATGTCCGGGTCGCTCATCCGGGACACGCCGCCCTGCGCGCGGATGTCGGCCGGTACGCGCTCCAGGGCCATCACGGCGACAGCGCCGGCGTCCTCGGCGATCTTCGCCTGCTCGGGGGTGACCACGTCCATGATCACACCGCCCTTGAGCATCTCGGCCATGCCGCGCTTGACGCGGGCGGTGCCGACGGCGGTGGCGGTGGTCGGGGCTGCGGATTCAGACACGGGACATCGCTCCTCGGCGTGCTCGGGAGGTGACTGCGCAGGAATGCTACGACCGGCGCGACGCCGATCCGAGCGCCAATCGAACCCCCGGTGGCCTGCCGTGTGGCCCCCGTCACGGCCGGTGGCGATCAGCCGGTGGTCACGTCCGCGTGCGAGGCCAGCGTGGGATCGTCGATGTCGAAGTAGCGCGGCCACTCCCGGCCCCGCCCCATCCGGAACAGCCGCACCACCGGACGCCCCCGCGCCGAGCGGGCGTCCCGGACCAGGTCGGTGTGCACCTGCCGGGCCAGCGCCAGCCGCCGGCTGGCCGCGATCACCGCCGCGCACGCCGGGTCGTCCGGGTCCAGCCGCACCCCGCGCAACTGCCGGGTCAGGTCGTTCTCGGCCGCCTCGCGCTCCTCCGGAGCGGCGTCCAGCGCGATCCGGGCGGCGGCGTACAGCTCCACGCCGTACCGCTGCTCGGCCAGGACCGCGGCGGCGGCCGCGCGGCGCAGCAGGTGCGCGTCGAGCGCGCGGGCCGCCGAGTCCGCGCGGACCTGGAGCCGCTGCACCCGGCCGGAGGTCCAGATCAGGTACGCCGAGAGCAGCCCGAGCACCGCGACCGCGCCCACCACCCACCACATGCCCGGCATCGTAGTGCTGCTCCTCATCCCGGCCGGCCGGCGCGGTGCACCGGTCGACGCGCTCGTCACAGCGGCCGCAGCGGCCACAGCGGTCAGCCCAGACCCGCCCACTCCTGGTCCATGACCCGGCCGTCGGTGGCCTCGATCGCGGCTGCGTATACCTCCAGAACGCGGCGGGCAACCACGGGCCAGTCGAAATTCGCCACCACCTGGTCGCCGCAGGCGGTCAGCCCGGCCCGGCGGCCGTCGTCGTCGAGCAGCTCGGACAGCGCGGTGCCCAGCGCGGCCGCGTCGCCGGTCGGGAACAGCCGGCCGGCCCGCCCGCCGTCGAGCACCCGGCGGAACGCGTCCAGGTCGCTGGCGACCACCGTGGTGCCGGCGGCGAGCGCCTCGGTGAGGATCATCCCGAAGGACTCCCCTCCGGTGTTCGGTGCGACGTAGAGGTGCACGCTGCGCAGCATGCGTGCCTTGTCCGCCTCGGAGACCAGGCCGAGGAACGTGACCCGGTCGCGCAGCCCGGCCGGGAACCGCCCGTACAGCTCGTCGGCGTCACCCGGGCCGGCGACCAGCAGGCGCAGGCCGGGGCGGTGCGGAGCCAGCGCGACGAACGCGTCCCGCAGGATCGGGAAGCCCTTGCGCGGCTCGGTGAAGCGGCCCAGGAACCCCAGCGTGCCGCCGGTGCCCGGGGCGCACTCCCCCGGCCAGCCCGGCAGCGGCGGCACCCCGGCGAACTTCGCCACCGCCACCCCGTTGGGGATCTCCACCGCGCCGCCGTCCATGTGCTCGACCTGCACCTTGCGGGCGAGCGCACTGACCGCGATCCGGGCGGTGATCCGCTCCAGCACGATCTGGAGCACGCCCTGCGCGGCCGACATCACCCGGGAGCGGGTCATCGCGGTGTGGAAGGTGGCCACCACCGGGCCGCGGGCGCAGAGCACAGCCAGCATCGACAGGCTCGGCGTGAGCGGCTCGTGCACGTGCAGCACGTCGAACTCGCCACGGGTGATCCAGCGGCGCACCCGGGCGGTGGAGACCGGGCCGAACGCGATCCGGGCCACCGACCCGTTGTACGGCAGCGGCACCGCCCGGCCGGCCGACACCACGTACGGCGGCAGCGCCGAATCCTCGTCGGCGGGTGCCAGGACGCTCACCTCGTGACCGAGCCCGAGCAGCGCCTCGGCCAGGTCCATGACGTGGTTCTGCACGCCGCCCGGCACGTCGAACGAGTACGGGCACACGATGCCGATACGCACTGCGCCCCCCTAGACCGTCCCGGTGGTGGCCGGTGGCTGCGCCGACGTGGGCGTACCGTCCCGGCCCTGGTCCAGCCACATCCGCTGCAACATGTGCCAGTCTTGCGGATGCCGGGCGATGCCCGCCGCCAGACCGTCGGCAATCCGCTGCGTCACCGTGCGGACCCGCTCGTCGAGCGGCGCGCTGTCCGGGTCCGGCAGCGGCAGCGGGCCCTCGATCGAGGCGCACGCCGCGTCCGGTTCGTACCACATCGAGGCCACGTAGAGCGGGGCGCCGGTGCGGATGGCCAGCAGCGCCGGCCCGGCCGGCATCCGGGTCCGGCCGCCGAAGAAGTCGACCTCCACGCCCCGGGCGGACAGGTCCCGGTCGGCGAGCAGGGGCACCACGTAGCCGGTGCGCAGGCGGTCCACCAGCACGTCGAACGCGGGACGCGGGCCGCCGTGGTTGGGCAGGATCTCCATCCCCAGCCCTTCCCGGAACCCGACGAACCGCTCGTAGACGCCGTCCGGGAGCCGCTCGGCCACCGTGGTCATCGGCCAGCCGGTGGCAGCCACCCAGGCGCCCGCGGCATCCCAGTTGCCGGCATGCGGCAGCGCCACCACGGCGCCCCGCCCGGCGGCCACGTCGGCGGCGAGCAGTTCCTGCCCGTCGAGGCGGAACCCGGCGAGGATCTCGGTGCGGCTCAGGCCGGGCAGCCGGAACGCCTCCATCCAGTACCGGGCGTACGAGCGCAGCCCGGCACGCACCAGCACGTCCAGCTCCGCGTCGGGCATCTCCGGTCCGACCACCCGGCGCAGGTTGGCGCGCAGCCGGCGCGTACCCCCGCCGTCCTTGCGGTGGGCGCGGTCGGCGCCCATCCGGAAGGCCGCCGCCGCGACGGGCCGGGGCAGCGCACGGACCAGGCGCCAGCCCGCGACGAAGCCCGCCTCGGTGAGGTTCACTCGGCGCCGACCCGCTGGGCCTGGCGGTACACGTGGGCCATCCGCTGGCCCACCGTGAAGATCGAGACGGCGGCGAGCAGCCAGAGCGCGATCTCCAGCGCCGGACGGACCCCGACGCCGGTGAGCAGGCCGCCGACGCCGACGATGAGCAGCCGCTCGGTGCGCTCGGCGATGCCCACGTTGCAGGTCATCCCGAGGCCCTCGGCGCGGGCCTTGACGTAGGAGACCAGACCGCCCGCGGCCAGGCAGATCAGCGCCGCCGCCACGCCCGAGTAGTCGTGCTCGGTGGCCAGCCAGTACGCGACCGCGCCGAACACCGCGCTGTCGGCGACCCGGTCCATGCTCGAGTCGAGGAACGCCCCGAACCGGGTCGACCCGCCGCTCATCCGCGCCATCGTGCCGTCGAGCAGATCGGTGAGGGCGAAGACCGTGACGATCAGCGCGCCGGCGACCAGATGGCCGCGCGCGCCGAAGCCGAGCGCGCCCACGAGCACGCCGACGGTGCCGGTCACGGTGACCGCATTGGGGGACACGCCCGCACGCAGCAGCGCGCGGGCGACCGGCTCCACGACGCGGGTCATGCCCGCGCGGGCCGTCACTTGGAAGATCTTCGCCATGGCGGTCCCACGATAACGGCCCGCAACCGCCAGGGACACAGCCGGGCGTACGACCCGCCCGGCGGCCCTTGTGCGGGCACCCCTGCGGGTGTGAGATCGAGCCAGGAGGTGAGCCAGTTCACCGGATCACCGGTCCGCGTTCCCGTCCAGCAGGAGATCACCGGAAGATATCGCCGCGGCGCCCGTCCCGGGTCCGCTCCCCCGTCGCCCGCGGCGGTCGCCACCACCACCGGTTGAGGGAGGTGCGCCGCGATGGCGCAGAAGAATGAGAAGGGTGTCACCGGCGGCGCGCCGGTGGTGACCGAGCCCGGCAGGGTTCGCAACGTGGTGCTCGTCGGGCACTCCGGTGCCGGCAAGACGACGCTCGTCGAGGCGCTGCTGGCCGCCAGTGGCACGATCGGCCGGGCCGGCGCCGTCACCGAGGGCACCACCGTCTGCGACCACGACCCCGCCGCCGTACGCCAGCAGCGTTCGGTGAGCCTGGCGTGCGCCCCGCTGGTGCACCGCGACGTCAAGGTCAACCTGCTGGACACCCCGGGATACGGCGACTTCGTCGGCGAGCTGCGCGCCGGGCTGCGCGCCGCCGACGCGGCCCTGTTCGTGGTCTCCGCCGTCGACGGCATGGACGCCGCCACCGCCGCCCTCTGGGAGGAGTGCGCCGCCGTCGACATGCCCCGGGCGGTGGCCGTCTCCCGGCTGGACCACCCGCGCGCCGACTTCGACGAGGCCGTGGCGCTGTGCCAGCGGGTCTTCGGCGACAACGTGCTCCCGCTCTACCTGCCCATGCTCGGCGACGACGGCGAGTCGGTGGCCGGGCTGATGGGGCTGATCACCCGCCGGGTGTACGACTACTCCGGCGGGCTGCCCGCGGCGGTACGTGAGCCGGACCCGCAGCACCTGCCGGCCATCCAGGAGTCCCGCGACGAGCTGATCGAGGGGATCATCGCGGAGAGCGAGGACGAGACCCTGATGGACCGCTACCTCGGCGGTGAGGAGATCGACCCCGAGGTGCTGATCACCGACCTGGAGACGGCTGTCGCCCGCGGCCACTTCTACCCGGTGGTGCCGGTCTGCGCGGAGACCGGCGTCGGCCTGGACGCGCTGCTCGACGGCCTGGTCGCGGCGTTCCCGTCGCCGCTGGAGCACGACCTGCCCGCGGTGACCGGCGTGGACGGCTCGCCCCGCCCGCCGCTGACCTGCGACCCGGACGGCCCGCTCGTCGCCGAGGTGGTCAAGACGACAGTCGACCGGCACGTCGGGCGGGTCTCGCTGGTGCGCGTCTTCTCCGGCACGCTCCGCCCCGACCAGGTGATCCACGTGTCCGGCCACGGCATGGCCGAGCGCGGCCACCCGGACCACGACGCCGACGAGCGGGTCGGTCACGTCTACAGCCCGCTCGGCGCGACGCTGCGCGAGGTGCCCGCCTGCGTCGCCGGTGACCTGTGCGCGATCACCAAGTCGGGCAGCGCCGAGACCGGCGACACCATCTCGGCCAAGGACGACCCGCTGCTCATCGCGCCCTGGGAGATGCCGGAGCCGCTGCTGCCGGTGGCGATCGTGGCGCGCAGCCGGGCCGACGAGGACGCGCTGGCCCGCAACCTGTCCCGGCTGGTCGCCGGCGACCCGACGCTGCGGCTCGAACGCAACGCGGAGACCCACCAGCTGGTGCTCTGGTGCATGGGCGAGGCGCACGCCGACGTGGTGCTCGACCGGCTGCGCGGCGGCGGCGTCGAGCTGGACACCGAGCCGGTCCGGGTGCCGCTGCGCGAGACGTTCACCGCCGCCGCGCGCGGGCACGGCCGGCACGTCAAGCAGTCCGGCGGCCACGGTCAGTACGCGGTCTGCGACATCGAGGTGGAGCCGCTGCCCCGGGGCGCCGGCTTCGAGTTCGTCGACCGGGTGGTCGGCGGCGCGGTCCCGCACAACTACATCCCGTCGGTGGAGAAGGGCGTCCGGGCGCAGATGGAACGCGGCCTGGTCGCCGGCTACCCGGTGGTGGACCTGCGGGTGACGCTCGTCGACGGAAAGGCGCACAGCGTCGACTCCTCCGACGCGGCGTTCCAGACCGCCGGCGCGCTGGCGCTGCGCGACGCCGCCGAGAAGGGCCAGCCGGCGCTGCTGGAACCGGTCGACGAGATCACCGTACGGGTGCCCGACGCGTCGGTCGGCGCGGTGATGGGCGACCTGTCCGGGCGGCGCGGCCGGGTGCTCGGCACCGAGCCGGACCCGGACGCCGAGGGCCGCACGCTGGTCCGCGCCGAGGTGCCAGCGACGGAGTTGCTGCGGTACGCCGTCGAGCTGCGCTCGATGACGGCCGGCACCGGCACGTTCCGGCGCGAGTTCGCCCGCCACGAGCCCATGCCGGCCCACTTGGCCGACCAGGCCCGCAAGGAGTCCACAACCCGCTGACCCGCCCTCCCTCCCCTGGCCCCCTCGCCCCCGCGATCTTGCACTTGCGGCCCCCACAAGGTGGGCGTTTCGGTCACCCCAAGGGCCGCAACTGCAAGATCGACGCCGAGAGGGCGGCGAGGGCGGGCTAGGGCGAGGGCGGGTAGATCTTGGTAGGAAAGTGCCCCTATGAGGGCCCTTTCCTACCAAGATCTCTGGGCATCTCAGTCGGCGGAAGGCGCGTCTCGCTGAGCGGGAGCACTGCCGGGACGAGGGCCGAGCTAAGGGTGGGGCGGCCTTCGGTCAGGGGCGGACGGCGGGGACGGGGGGCATCGGCCAGTGGGGGCGGTCGGCGTCGCGGAGGGCCGCCGAACGTACCGCCGCCAACTGCCGCTCCACCTCGGCGAAGTGGTCCGGGGCGAGCGGGCCCCGGGCCAGCGCGGCCGCGTTCTCCTCGACCTGCGCGACCGTCCGGGCGCCGGGGATCGGCACGGCCCGGTCGCTGCGCGCCCAGATCCACCCGATCGCCCCCTGCGCGAGGGTGCGCCCGTCGGCGGTGAGCGCGTCGCGCACGGCGGCGACCCGGCGCAGCCACTCCGGGGCGGGCCGGCCGCTGCGGAACCACTCCAGCCAGGTCGGCCCGAGTCCGCGTACGTCGTCGCGGGGCAGCGTCGACTCCGGCGTGTACTTGCCGGTGAGCAGACCCATCCCGAGCGGCCCCCGGGCCAGGCTGGCCAGGTCGTGCTTGTCGCAGGCGTCGAGCATGGCCGGGGCGTCCCGGAGCACCGACAGCGCGTGCTGCACGGCGGCGGCGCCGCGGGCGACCTGGGCGAAGGCGGCAGCCCGGTCGGCCCGGTCGGTGCTCCACCCGTACGACCGGATCAGGCCGGCGCCGACCAGGTCGTCGAGCGTGCCGACGAGCGCCTCGGCCCGGGGCAGCGGCAGGTCGCCGAGGTGCAGTTGGTAGAGGTCGATGCGGTCGGTGCCCAGCCGTCGCAGCGAGTCGGTCACGGCCCGGCGCAGGTGGTGCGGGGAGGCGTTCTCCCCGGTGGCCTGCCGGGTGCGCTCGTCGAACGTGTAGCCGAACTTCGTGGCGATCACCGCCTCGTCGCGCCGGCCGGCGAGCGCCCGCCCGAGCACCCGCTCGCCGTGCCCGGCGCCGTACGTGTCGGCGGTGTCGAACAGCGTGACGCCCAGGTCGAGTGCGCGGCGGACGGCGCGTACCGACTCGTCGTCGTCGACCCGGCCCCAGCCCAGCGGCCGGGCGCCCTCGGCCCACGGGCCGCCGATCGCCCAGCACCCCATGCCGAGGGCGCTCACCTCGATGCCGCTGCGCCCCAACTGTCGTGTGTCGACTGCCACCGCCGCATCCTGTCACCTTCCCGGCGAGCGCGGGCCGGTTCGTAGCCCACGAGTCCGGCCACGGTCACGCCCCGTGACGCCGATCGGGATCAGGCGTGGTGGGGCGGAATTCGTCCCGGCCGGAGGGACGACCGGCCCGGCCCGCGCCGTCGGCCGGGCCGTCCGGGTGCCGGGCGCCCGGGCCGCCGGGCCGCTGCCTCAACGCGGTCCGTCAGCGGGCGTGGGCCAGCAGCACCGGCTCGTCCTGGCCCGGCCACGCGCCGGTGAGCCCGCCCGCCGCCGGCACGTCGGCCGGGACGGGCCGCCGGACCACCGCCAGTTCGACGTCCCCCACCCGGACCACCGTCACGCCGCCGTCGACCGGGCCAGCCGGAGCCGAAGCCGCTGACACCGGACCGGCCGGGACCGGACGGCCGGTGCGGCTCCCCGTCAGCGTCATGCTCGCCGGGCGCACCTCGCGCTTCCCGTCGACCTCGAAGTACTCCTCGGCCTGACCGGCGTCGGCGAGCAGGGCGGCGGCCAGCAGCGGCGGGTACACCGGGTCGCCGCAGGCGTCGTACACCCAGCGGCGGCCGAGCACCGAGTGCTCGACGAGGCCCACGAAGA
The DNA here is from genome assembly GCF_049179035.1 of Micromonospora sp. WMMD1274. Classification (NCBI taxonomy): domain Bacteria; kingdom Bacillati; phylum Actinomycetota; class Actinomycetes; order Micromonosporales; family Micromonosporaceae; genus Micromonospora; species Micromonospora sp. WMMD1274. The sequence continues at coordinate 5,701,104 of NZ_JBMHMG010000001.1, read as the reverse complement.
AGTCGTCCGCCCCGTCCAGCGGCGCGCCCCGGTAGGTCAGCGGCACCTGGAGCACCGGGCCGTCACCGGCGCGCACGAGCAGCGTCTCGACGCCGACCTCACCGGCCGGGTCGTCGAACCGGTACGCCGCGACGCGGGTGACCTCCGCGCCCGCCTCGCCGGCGAACCAGGACCGGCCGGGCAGCCAGGGTACGAGCAGCTCCAGTTTCGAGGGGCGCAGTTCCGCGCGGTGCAGGAGGGCCATGCGCAAGATCGTACTGTCGGAACGGGCCGCCGTCAGGCCGCCGCCCACGCCTTGGCGAGCAGTTCCCGGGTGTCGGCGAGCAGTTGCGGCAGCACCTTCGTCCGGCCGATCACCGGCATGAAGTTGGCGTCGCCGCCCCAGCGCGGCACCACGTGCTGGTGCAGGTGCGCGGCGATGCCCGCGCCGGCCACGCCGCCCTGGTTCATGCCCAGGTTGAAGCCGTGCGCGCTGGAGACGTGCCGGACCACCCGCATGGCGGCCTTGGTGAACGCGGCCAGCTCGACCGTCTCCGGCTCGTCCAGCTCGGTGTAGTCGGCCACGTGCCGGTAGGGGCAGACCAGGAGGTGGCCGGGGTTGTACGGGTAGAGGTTGAGCACCGCGAAGACGTGTTCACCCCGGGCCACCACCAGGCTCTCCTCGGCCGGCAGCCCGGGTGCCAGGCAGAACGGGCAGCCGGCCGGCTTCTCGTAGCCGCCCTCGGGCCGGTCCTCGCCGGAGATGTAGGTCATCCGGTGCGGCGTCCAGAGCCGGTCCAGCCCGTCCGCCAGACCGTTGTCGCCGCCGTACCCGGTGTCCCGCTCCGCCCCTGTCACACAGGCGATCCTACGATCCGGGCCGGACCGCCGCCGAACCGCGCCGCCGCCCGGGCGGCGCGGTCGGCGGACCGCCTACTCGGCGGCGGTGGCGGTGGGGCCGGCGTTGGTGCGCGACTCCACCACCTCACGGACGTGCGCCACCGCCTCGTCGATCGGTACGCCGTTGCGCTGCGAGCCGTCCCGGTAGCGGAACGAGACGGTGCCGGCGGCCACGTCGTCGTCACCGGCGATCACCATGAACGGGATCTTCTGCTGCTGCGCGTTGCGGATCTTCTTCTGCATCCGGTCGTCGCCCAGGTCGACCTCGGCCCGGATGCCGTGCCGGCGCAGCGTCGCGGCGAAGTCGACCAGGTAGTCGCCGTGCTCGTCGCGGATCGGGATGCCGACCACCTGCACCGGCGCCAGCCAGGCCGGGAACGCGCCCGCGTAGTGCTCGGTGAGCACGCCGATGAACCGCTCGATCGACCCGAACTTGGCGCAGTGGATCATCACCGGCTGCTGCCGGGTGCCGTCGGCGGCCTGGTACTCCAGCCCGAAGCCCTTGGGCTGGTTGAAGTCGTACTGGATGGTCGACATCTGCCAGGTACGGCCGATCGCGTCCTTGGCCTGCACCGAGATCTTCGGGCCGTAGAACGCCGCGCCGCCCGGGTCCGGCACCAGGTCCAGGCCGGTCTCCAGCGCGCACTGCTCCAGCACGGCGGTGGCGGTCGCCCAGTCGGAGTCGGAGCCGACGAACTTGTCCGGCCGGGAGTCGTCGCGGGTCGACAGCTCCAGGTAGAAGTCGTCGATGCCGAAGTCGCGCAGCAGGCTGAGCACGAAGCCGAGCAGGTGCTTGATCTCGGCCGGCGCCTGCTCCTGCGTGCAGTAGGAGTGCGAGTCGTCCTGGGTGAAGCCGCGCACCCGGGTCAGGCCGTGGATGACGCCCGACTTCTCGTACCGGTAGACCGACCCGAACTCGAACAGCCGCAGCGGGAGCTGCCGGTAGGACCGCCCGCGCGACCGGTAGATCAGGTTGTGCATCGGGCAGTTCATGGCCTTGAGGTAGTAGTCGCTGCCCTCCATCTCCATCGGCGGGAACATCGTGTCCTTGTAGTAGGGCAGGTGTCCCGAGGTGTGGAAGAGACCTTCCTTGGAGATGTGCGGCGTGCCGACGTAGTCGAAGCCCTCCTCGATGTGGCGCGCCCGGACGTAGTCCTCCATCACGCGCTTGAGCACGCCGCCCTTGGGGTGGAAGACCGGCAGGCCGGACCCGATCTCGTCGGGGAAGCTGAACAGGTCGAGGTCCGCGCCGAGCTTGCGGTGGTCGCGGCGGGCGGCCTCCTCCAGAAGCTTCAGGTACGCCTTGAGCTCGTCCCGGGTCGGCCACGCGGTGCCGTAGACGCGCTGGAGCTGCGGGTTGCGCTCCGACCCGCGCCAGTACGCGGCGGCCGAGCGCATCAGCTTGAACGCGCCGATCAGCCGGGTGTTCGGCAGGTGCGGGCCGCGGCACAGGTCCGACCAGCAGACCTTGTCCTCGTTGGCGGCGAGGTTGTCGTAGATGGTCAGCTCGCCGCCGCCCACCTCCATCACCTCGGAGGAGTCCAGCCCCTCCCCCTTGACGTCGATCAGCTCCAGCTTGAACGGCTCGGCGGCCAGCTCGGCCCGGGCCTCGTCCAGGTCGGCGAACCGGCGGCGGCGGAACCGCTGGCCGGACTTGACGATCTCCTGCATGCGCTTCTCGAGCTTGGCCAGGTCGTCCGGCTGGAACGGCTTGTCGACGCCGAAGTCGTAGTAGAAGCCGTTCTCGATCGGCGGGCCGATGCCGAGCTTGGCGTCCGGGAAGACGTCCTGCACCGCCTGGGCCAGCACGTGGGCGGTGGAGTGGCGCAGCACGTTCAGCCCGTCCGGGCTGTCCAGGGTGACCGGCTCGACGGCGACGTCCTCGGCCGGGCGCCAGTCCAGGTCGCGGAGCTGGCCCTGCGGATCGCGGACCACCACGATCGCCTTCGGCCCGCTCATCGGCAGGCCGGCCGCGGCCACCGCGTCGGCCGCCGTGGTCCCGGCGGCGACGACGACGGGGTCGGCCACGACGGGGGTACGGGGTGCGGACACGGTGACTCCTGTCGTCGACGGTACGGAAGGGCCGGTGACCGGCCCCTGCGATGCTATCGGTCGCCCGGACCCGGACCGCCGCCGACGCCGGTGCCCGTTCCCGGCGAGTTCCGTGCCGGGTTGAACCTTTTCGCCCCGCCGCCCGAACTACCAGGTGGGGCCGGAGCCGGTGCCGACCCCAGTCGACAAGGATGGGGACGACCATGAGGATGACCCGTCAGGGCCGGTGGGCGGCTGCGTTGCTGACGGCCGTACTCGCCGGGGCGGTGGGCTGGCCGGGCGCGGCGAACGCGGCCGGGGTGACGGTCACGACCTCGCCCGCCCAGGTACGCCAGGGCGACGCGATCGAACTCGCGGTGCTGGTGCCCGCGGACAGGCCCGGCACGCGGACCACCCGGATCGAGCTGACCATGCCCGCCGACGCCCCGATCGGCGAGGTGTACCCGCTGTCGGTGCCGGACTGGGCGCCGACCATCACCACCCGCACGCTCGACCAGCCCGTCCCCGGCATGCACGCGGCCGAGCTGAACCAGGTGACCCACGCGGTGAGCTGGCTGCGGATGCCCGGCACCGGCACCGGGCCGGCCCGGCTGCCGCTGGGCATGGGACCGATGCCCGCCACCGACCGGCTCACGTTCACAGTCGTGCAGACGTACGACGACGGCACCGTCGTCCGGTGGGCGGACTCGGCGGGTGGCGCGCACCCGGCGCCGACGGTCGAGCTGCTGCCGCCGCTGCCGGGCACCGTGACGCACGACGGCGGCGCCGGTACGAACGGCGGCGCGCACGGCGGTCACGGCGCGGCGGGCGGCCCCGGCGCCGCCGGCGGGGCGCAGGGCGGTGCGGTGGGCGGCACGGCACCGGCGGCCGGTGCGGCCGACGACGGGCCGAGCGCGGACCTGCTGCTCGGCGGCGGCCTGCTCGCCGGGCTGGCCGGTGGCGCGGCGATCGGCTGGCTGCTCAGCCGCCGCCGGCGCGACACCATGACCCTCCCGCCCGACGACAGCCCTTCCCCCGACGAGCCCGCCGCCACCGGACGCCCGGACACGGACCCCCGCTCCGGCTCTCCCGAGCCGGCCCCGGCTCCCGCCGCCGACGCCCCCGCGACCGTCGAGCCCGTCCCCGCTGGTGGTGCGCGCCGGAACGCATGATCGACTCCACCTCGCCGAGGTGGCTGCATCCCTCCGCCGCCGACCCCGCCACCTCCCCGAACCGGCGCGCGTACCCACGACCAACATGGCCGGCGAGGGAGGGCGGGCGGTCAGGCGGGGTTGGGGAGCCAGGTGGGGAGCGGCTCGCGGGCGGTCAGCCAGCCCTCCGGCACACCACCCGGCGCGCCGACCCCGGTGTACGCGGCCACGATCCCGCCCACGATGGCGGCCGTGGTGTCCACGTCGCCGCCCGCCTCGACGCAGGCGCGGATCGCGGCGGGGTAGTCGTGCAGCAGCGTGGCGGCCACCCAGAGCGTGAACGGCACGGTGTCCTGCGCGGTCACCCGGGAGCCGTTGCCGAGCGCGTCGGCCGCCGCGGCGGCGGAGTGACCGAGCAGCGCGGCGGCCCGGCGTACCCCCCGGTGCACCTCACCGGCCGGGTCGAGCGCCCCGGCGACGGCGGTGAGCAACCGGGCCGGTTCGGGCCGGCCGCCGTCGAGGCGGGCGCGGGCGGCGAGCGAGGCGGCCACCGCGACAGCCACCGCACCGGCGACGCCCTCCGGGTGGGCGTGGGTCACCTCGGCCGAGGCGCGGGCCTGCTCGGCGGCGCGGCGGGTGGAGTCGGCGTGCCAGGCGCCGAGCGGCGCGACCCGCATGGCGGCGCCGTTGCCGCAGGAGCCCTGCCCGTCGAACGCGGACGCGGCGGCCACCGGCCACGGCGTGCCCGCCCGGATGAGTTCGAGCAGCTCGACCGCGCCCGCGCCGTAGCGGCGGGCCGGGTCGTAGTGCGCGGCGAAGGCGAGCGCGAGGGCGTCAGGCTCCATCCGGCCGTGCCTGGCGAGCACGTCGAGCACGGAACACGCCATCTCGGTGTCGTCGCTCCACAGCCACGGGCCCGGCGGCAAGGCATCCGGCCACGGGGCGACCGCCCCGCCGGGGACGAAGAACTGGGAACCGAGGGCGTCGCCCACCGACAGGCCGGCCAGCGCGTCGCGGGCGAGCGTGAGGCGGGTGTCGGGGAAGAGCGTGAACGTCATCGCCGTCCCAGCTTGCCCGGTTGGCCGGACCGCCGCAACGCGACCGGCTTGCCACGCCGAGTACGGTGCTGACGTGGCAACCGTCCTGCTGGTCGAAGACGACCACGTCGTGCGCGGCGCCATGCTGCGATCGCTGACCGACCGGGGGCACGCGGTGCACGCGGTCGGCACCGCGCTGGACGCGCTGCGCCGGGTCGCCGCGGAGACACCGGATCTGGTGGTGCTCGACCTCGGCCTGCCCGACCTGGACGGCTCGGACGCGCTGCGCATGCTGCGCGGCATCACCGACGTGCCGATCATCATCGCCACCGCCCGTGACGACGAGCAGTCGGTGGTACGGCTGCTGCGCGCCGGCGCGGACGACTACATGGTCAAGCCGTTCACCGGTGCGCACCTGGACGCCCGGATCACCACTGTGCTGCGCCGGGCGGGCCGGGCCAGCCGTACCGTCGCGCCGGCTGTGCACACGGTCGGCGGCCTGCGCGTCGACGTCGGCGAGCGCAGCGCCGTGCTGGACGGGGAGGCGCTGGCCCTGACCCGCAAGGAATTCGACCTGCTGGCGTATCTCGCCGCACGTCCCGGCCGGGTAGTGTCCCGGCGGGAACTCTTGGAGGAGGTATGGCGGCAGCCATCGGTCGGCGAGGACCAGACCATCGACGTTCACCTGTACTGGCTCCGCCGCAAAATGGGCGAGTCCGCGGCGAAGCCGCGCTACCTGCGCACCGTGCGGGGGGTCGGCTTCCGGCTGGTGGCGCCGGACTGAGGCTCACGCTCGCCGGGCTCACCGCCGGCCTGTGCGGCCTGATCGCGCTCGCCTTCCTCGTCCCGCTCGGGCTGACCCTCGCCGACCGGACCCGGGAGGCGGAGCTGGCCGACGCCGCGCGCCGGGCCGCGCTGGTGACCGGCGCGCTGGCGGTCAGTACGGACACCGCGACGATCGAGCGGGCGGTGGCCGCCGCGGCCGGCGACGATCCGGCCAAGCGACCGGTGGTGCACGGCATCGGCGCGGACGAGTCGGCCGGCCGCGCGAACCCGCGGGTGCTCGCCGACGCCGCCGCGCAGCGGCGTTCGGTGGTGACCGAGGTGGACGGCGGGGTGCTGCGGCTGGACCCGGTGGTGCTCGGTGACCGGGTCGCGGTGGTGGAGGTCTTCGTCCCCGACGAGGTGCTCGACTCCGGCGGCGGCGGGCGGTGGCTGCTGCTGCTCGCGATCGGCCTGGCGCTGGTCGGCGCGGCGGTCGCGGTGGTCGACCGGGTGGCGGCCCGGGCCGTGGACGCCACCGGCGACCTGGTCAAGGCGGCGCTCGCGGTGGGCGACGGCGAGCTGGGGGTACGGGTCGAGCCGACCGGCCCACGTGAGCTGGCCGAGGCCGGGCACGCGTTCAACCGGATGACCGAACGGCTGGTGGCGCTGCGCGCCGACGAGCACGAACTGGTCGCCGACCTGTCGCACCGGCTGCGTACGCCGCTGACCGCGCTGCGGCTGGACGCCGAGGCGCTGGAGTCCGACGACACGAGCATCGGCACGTTCAGCGAGGCGGAGCTGGACCGGCGGCGCGGCATCCGGCGTATCCGGCAGGCGATCGTCACGCTGGAGGGCGAGGTCGACCAGCTCATCAAGACGACCCGCAAGGCGGTCGCCCAGGAGTCGGCGCCGGCGTCGTGCGACGTGAGCGAGGTGGTCCGGGACCGGATGGTCTTCTGGTCGGCGCTGGCCGGGGACCAGAACCGGCCGCACCGGGTGGTCGGGGCGCAGTTGCGCATCCCGGCGCCGGTGCCGCGCGCCGAGCTGGCCGCCGCGCTGGACGCGGTGATCGGCAACGTGTTCCGGTACACGCCGCAGGGCACCGCGTTCGAGGTGGCGGTGAGCCGCCGGGACGGCTGGGTGGCGATCCGCATCGACGACGCCGGGCCGGGCATCGCCGACCCGGACCGGGCGTTGCGCCGGGGCGAGAGCGACAAGGGCTCCACCGGGCTCGGGCTGGACATCGCCAAGCGGGTCGCGTTGCAGGCGAACGGTTCGGTGAGCATCGACCGGGCCCGGCTCGGCGGCGCGAGCGTGGTGATGCTGCTGGCCGACCCGGACGCGGCACCCCGGCCGGTGAACCGGTTCGGGCTGGTCGGGCGGATGGCCCGGGAGGCACGCGAGCCGCGTCCGGGGCGGCGCTGGCCGCGCCCGCGCTGACCCGTGGCTGTGTACGGGCGCAAGTTCTCCTTAAAGGTGGTTTAACGACGGCCGCGAAACCGGCGTGAACTGCCAGGATCGTTGACAGAACCCATCAGTTCCGTCGGCCGGGACGCCCCGTAAGACCTTCCGGCCGACGGATCATGCGCGCGGCGGGAGTCCGGTCCCCCCACACCTCGCTCCCGTCGCGCGCGCTCTCCCGTCGATCCCGGGCGCGAGGTGACCGTCATGCCACCGGCCGTCAGTCGTCTGCTCCGCTGGGCCGCCGTCATCGGCCTGGGTATCGCGCTCACGCTCGCGGTGTGGCAGGACCCGGTGCTCGCGCACGGTCCCGTCCGGCCCGCGCCCGTCGCGCCCGGTCCCGCCGCCGCGCTCACCGCGCTGGCGCTGGCCGGGCTGATGCTGACCGTGCGGCGCCGGCCGCCCCGGATGTCCCGGCGGCCGGCGCCCGTACGGCCGCTCAGCCCGCCGCGCTCCCCAGGTACGCGTCGATCTCGGCGGTGATCCGGGCCTGCTCGGCCGGTGCCAGGAACGCCGCGGCGACGGCGTCGCGGGCCAGCGCGGCCACCCCGTCCGGGCCGAGTCGCAGCAGCCGGGCGGCCACCGCGTACTCGTCGTTGAGCGTGGTGCCGAACATCGGCGGGTCGTCGGAGTTGATGCTTACCGGCACGCCGGCCTCGACCAGCCGGGGCAGCGGGTGCGCGTCCAGGCTCGGTACGGCCCGGGTGCGCACGTTGGACGTCGGGGAGATCTCCAGCGGGATGCGCCGCTCGGCGAGGTGGGCCAGCAGCGCCGGGTCCTGCGCGGCGGAGATGCCGTGGCCGATCCGCTCGGCGCCCAGCTCGCGCAGCGCGTCCCAGATCGTCTCCGGGCCGGTGGTCTCGCCGGCGTGCGGCACCGAGCGCAGCCCGGCCGCCCGGGCCTGGTCGAACCAGGGCTTGAACTGCGGCCGGGGCACCCCGATCTCGGGGCCGCCGAGGCCGAAGCTGATCAGCCCGTCGGGTCGTTCGTCGAGCGCGATCCGCAGCGTCTGCTCGGCGGCGGGCAGGCCGGCCTCGCCGGGGATGTCGAAGCACCAGCGCAGCGCGATGCCGAAGTCGGCCTCGGCGCGCTTGCGGGCGTCCTCGATCGCCTCGCAGAACGCCGGCGCCGGGATGCCGCGGTTGACGTGCGAGTACGGCGTGACGGTCAGCTCGGCGTAGCGGACCTGCTGGCGGGCCAGCTCCCGGGCGACCTCGTGGGTGAGCAGCCAGACGTCGTCGGCGTCGCGGATCAGGTCCACCACGCTGAGGTAGACCTCGATGAAGTGGGCGAAGTCGCGGAACGCGAAGTAGTCGGCGAGCGCCTCCGGGTCGGCCGGGACGGGGCTGCGCCCCTCGTGCCGGGCGGCCAGCTCGGCGACGATCCGGGGCGAGGCCGAGCCGACGTGGTGCACGTGCAGCTCCACCTTGGGCAGTCCGGCGATGAAGGTGGGCAGGTCGGTCACGAGTTCTCCTCTGCGCGGGCGCCGGTGCGGGCCACCATGAAGATCCGGCGGAACGGGAAGTAAACCTGACCATGCCGCACCGGGTACGCCTGCGCGAGCCGTACCCCCAGCTCGGCGCGGAAGGCGGCCCAGCCGGCGGCGTCCAGCGCGGCGCGGACCGGGCGCAGCGCGGTGCCCTCCATCCAGGCCAGCACCGGGTGGTCGGCGCCGGCGGCGGGCAGCAGATGCACGTACGTAGTCTCCCAGGCGTCGACCGCGCAGCCCGCGTCGGTCAGCAGCGTGGCGTAGCCGACCGGCTCGTCGACCGGTGCCTCGCGCAGCTCTCCGGCGAGCGCGTCGCGCCACCGGTCCCCCGCGGCGACGGAGCGCAGCAGCCGGTGCGAGGGCGCGTCGAAGTTGCCGGGCACCTGGAACGCCATCCACGCGCCCGTCGGCAACGCGTGTGCCCAGCGGCGGAGCAGGTCGCGGTGTTCCGGCACCCACTGGAGCACGGCGTTGCCGACCAGCACGTCCACGTCCGGCTCCGGTCGCCAGTCGCGGACGTCGCCGACCGCGTAGGTGACCGGACCGCCCTCGGCGCCCGCCCGGTCGATCATCTCCGGGGAGGAGTCGAGGCCGGTGACCCGGCTGGCGGGCCAGCGGCCGGCGAGCGTGGCGGTGAGGGTGCCGGGGCCGCAACCGAGGTCGACCACGGCGCGCGGGTGCTCGGCGCCGACGCGGGCCAGCAGGTCGTGGAACGGCCGGGACCGCTCGTCGCCGTAGCGCAGGTAGGTGCGTGGATCCCACATGGCAGCCTCCAAACCGTACGTACGTCTTGTTAGACCGTACGGCCCGCCGCGCGCCACGGCAAGCGGCTCACTAGGCTCGACCGGGTGGAACAGCGCAGCTTCGACCGGCTCGGCCGGCACGTCGGCATCATCGGACTCGGCGCGTGGCAGCTCGGCGCGGACTGGGGCGAGGTCAGCGAGGACGACGCGCTCGCCGTGCTCGCCGCCGCCGTCGACGCGGGCGTCACCTTCCTGGACACCGCCGACGTGTACGGCGACGGCCGCAGCGAGGCGCTGATCGGCCGGTTCCTGCGCTCCCGCCCCGGGCACGGGCTCACCGTGGCGACCAAGATGGGCCGCCGGGTGGAGCAGACGCCGGAGGCGTACACGCCGGAGAACTTCCGGGCCTGGACCGACCGGTCCCGGGCCAACCTCGGCGTCGACACGCTCGACCTGGTGCAGCTGCACTGCCCGCCCACCGCCGTCTTCGCCGACGACCGGGTCTTCGACGCGCTCGACACGCTCGTCGACGAGGGCCGCGTGGCCGGGTACGGCGTCAGCGTGGAGACCTGCGACCAGGCGCTCACCGCCATCGCCCGGCCCGGTGTCGCCAGCGTGCAGATCATCCTCAACGCGGTCCGGCACAAGCCCTTGGAGCAGGTGCTGCCCGCCGCCGCAGCGGCCGGGGTCGGGATCATCGCCCGGGTGCCCCTGGCGAGCGGCCTGCTCTCCGGCCGGTACGACGAGAACACCACGTTCCCGGCGAACGACCACCGCACGTTCAACCGCCACGGCGAGTCGTTCGACGTGGGCGAGACGTTCTCCGGCGTCGACTACGACAGCGGCCTGGCCGCGGTGCGCCGGCTCGCGCCGCTGGTCGGCGACGACCGTACGATGGCGCAGTTCGCGCTGCGGTGGGTCCTCGACCAGCCCGGCGTGACTGTGGTGATCCCCGGCGCCCGCTCCCCCGAGCAGGCGCGGCGCAACGCCGAGGCGGCCGGGCAGCCGGCACTGACCGAGGTGGAGCTGGCCGCGGTGCGGGCCACCTACGACGAGCTGATCCGCCCGCAGGTGCACGACCGGTGGTGAGCCGGCCGGCCGGCGCGGCGCCGCCGGGCGCCGGCGGCGGCGGGCATGCTGGAGCGGGACTGTCGTCGTCGGAGGGGGAACGATGAGGGGTTGGTTCCGGCTCACCCTGGGCCTGCTCGCCGTGGTGCTCGGTGCGCTGTGGACGGTGCTGGGCCTCGGGTACGTCGAGGGCAGCGTCATGAGCGACCAGCGGATCTGGGCGGCGGCCGGTCCGGTGCTCGTCCTGATCGGACTGGCCGGGCTCTGGTGGGGCATGCGGGCGCGGCGCCGCTGAGGCGCCTGGCACGGTGAAGCCCCGCCTCCCGTGCGGGATGCGGGGCTTCCGGCACCGGCCGGCGCGGCCGGTGCGGTGAGACTCAGATGGGGCGGACCTGCTCGGCCTGCGGACCCTTCTGACCCTGGGCGATCTCGAACTCCACCCGCTGGTTCTCCTCCAGCGTGCGGTAGCCGCTGGTCTGGATGGCCGAGAAGTGGACGAACACGTCAGCACCCCCGCCGTCGACGGTGATGAAGCCGAAGCCCTTGTCAGCGTTGAACCACTTCACGGTTCCCTGCGCCATGTGTATCTCCTTCTAAAACTGGCGGCCGAGCACGCCGTGCGGCCGATTGGCCGTTTTCGAGCAGCGGCGCCTGAGGCGGCCCCCAATGCAGGAGACTTCTCTCAACCCACGCGTCTCTCAACAGCGTGAGACAGCAAACCACGTACGCAAAAACTTCGCACAGCCTAGCGGACGAAATTCTCCGACATGTGACCTGAAGGTCGCGCGGACGGCGCTACGCGGCCCCGCCGGAGCCATGCGAAAGGCCCCTTCCCCGCGCTCGGGAAAGGGGCCTTTCCGGCCTTTACCTCAGTCCGGCCAGCGACCGGTCAACCGGCGTACGCCCACCGCTCCGCCCCGGTCGACGGCGGCCCGCACCACCGCGAAGATGGCCCCCTGCAGGGCCGCGGCGGCGAGCACCTCGCCCCAGCGGCGGTCCTCGTCGGTCGCGCTCGGCGCCTCGCCGTCGCCCGCCGTCACCTTCCAGACCTGGCGGAAGATCGCGCCGGCGACGGTACCGGCGGCCAGGCCGAGCAGCACCCCCACCGGCCTGTACGCCGCCTTGCCGATCTTCCCGCTCACCTGCGCCTCCCTCGGACGATCACCAGCACCACCGCGGTCACCAGCGCGCCGGCCGCGATGGCCGCCCAGGGCAACGGGTTGCGCCCGACCGCCTCACCCTTCTCGTACGCCTGCGCCCGGACCAGCCGGGCCCGCTCCGCCGCCCGCCCACGCACCCGGGCCGCGGTCAGCGACGCCTGCTCACGCATCCGCGCCTTCGCCGCCTCGGCGGAGTGCCGCACCAGCGCCTTCGGATCGGCCCTGGCCGCGAGCAGCTCCATCGTCTCACCGAGCTCCACCCGGGTCCGGCGGATCTCCTCCCGGAGCGCCGCCACATCCCCGGTCCCGTTACCGGTCATGCCCGCCTCCCGTCCTTCACCGCGGCGGTGACCGTGTCGACGTCCGCCCGGACGCTGCGGACCGCCGCCTGGGGCACCGGCGGGACGGCACGGCTGACCTGCTTCTTGCCCACCAGCGCCAGGATCCCGGCGAGCAGGAACAGCGCCACCGCCACGATCAGGGCGGCCAGCCACGCCGGCATGACAAGTGCCAGCAGCAGGATCACGGTGGCGACCAGGGCACCGGCGCCGTAGAGCGCCATCACCCCGCCGCCGCCGAACAGACCGATCCCGATCCCGGCGTGCTTGCCCTTCTGGGTCAGCTCCGCACGGGCCAGGGCCAGTTCGTCCCGCACCAGGCGGGTGACCTGCTCGGTGGCGCGCTGTACCAGTTCGGCGGTGGACGGTTCGCTCCCGGTCCGCGACGTGCTGCGACTCGCGACGTCAGCCATGCTGTCCTCCTTTCGTCATCACCGCGCTGTATGCCCGGAGTCGCCGCCCGTCAATCCTGCGCGGCGCGGCCGGTCCGCCCGGCCGCGCGCCGCCGCAACCCGGTGCCGGGCACCGGATCCGGGGCGTGCGCACCACGTCCCCCGCAACCGCCCGGCCAAACCCGTCCGGCCGGAAAGCCGCCCGAACGCGCCGAACCCCCGGCGCCGTGGGCGGCCGGGGGCTCCGATCGGGGTACGGGTCAGCGACGCGCCTCGGCGTGCTCCTCCCGGCCCACGAACACCTCGCTGCGGGCCTCGCCGTCGTCGCTGCCGCCGAAGACACGCGCGTCGTCGGGCGCCTCGGTGCCGGCCGGGCGGCGTGCCGGGCGGCGCGGCTGCACCGTCTGCCAGGGCAGCGGGCCGGTGGTGTCGCCGACCTCGGCGCGCAGCCGGGGCAGGGCGGTCGGGCGCTGGTCGCGTACCCAGGTCACCAGGTGCTCGCGGACCAGGCACCGCAGATCCCACAGGCTGCCCGCGTCGGCGGCGCTGACCAGCGCGCGGACCTTGACCATGCCGCCGGTCGCGTCGGTCACCTGGAGCACGCAGACCCGGCCGTCCCACAGCTCGGTGCCCTCGCACAGCCGCCGCAGCTCCTCCCGCATCGCCTGCACCGGGACGGCCCAGTCCAGCTCGAACTCGGCGGTGCCGAGCACCGCCGCCTCGGTGCGAATCCAGTTCTGGAACGGCCGGCTGGTGAAGTACGAGGTGGGCAGGATCAGCCGGCGGTCGTCCCAGATCTGCACCACCACGTAGCTGAGCGTCAGCTCCTCGATCCGGCCCCACTCCCCCTCGACCACCACCACGTCGTCCAGGCGTACCGCGTCGCTGAACGCGAGCTGGAGGCCGGCGAAGACGTTGGCGAGCAGGCTCTGCGCGGCCAGCGCGGCGACCGCGGCGATCACACCGGCGGAAGTCAGCACACCGGCTCCGACGCCGCGTACCGCCGGGAACGTCATCAGCATCACGCCGACCGTGAGGATCACGATCACCGCGATGGTGAGCCGGCGCAGCAGCACCACCTGCGTACGCACCCGGCGGGCGTGCCTGTTGTTCGGCACGTCGACCCGGAACCGGGCCAGCGCGGTGTCCTCCGCCACCACCAGCAGCGAGGCCACCAGCCAGGCGGCGGCGGCGATCGTCGCCAGCACGAGCGTGTGCAGGACGAACTGCCGCCACGGGCTGCCGACCGCGTACGCGGTGGTGAACCGGACCGCGAACTGCACCGCGCCCACCGTGACCGCGACCTGGAACGCGCGGTGCGCGTGCTCGGTCAGCTCGGTCATCAGCAGCGAGCGGCGGCCGAGACGGCGGGTGACCCGGTGCACCACCTGGGCCAGCACCAACGCGATCGCCGCCGCGGCGAGCGCGGCGGCGACGGTCACGACGTAACTCTGCACGAACTCTCTCTCCCTCCGACGGGCGGGCATCGGGCAAAGGCCCAATGGTGCCCGGCGGCCCGGGTATCGACCAGGATCAGACCTTGCGGTACCGGGACTGGAAGAAGCAGTAGACACCGAACGCGGCGATGCCGAGCGCCATGAGCGCCAGCAGCCACGGCCCGTACGCCTGGTCGCGCAGCGTCCGCAGCGCGGCGTCGAGGCCACGCGCCTTCTCCGGGTCGTAGTTCACGGCGGCGATCACGACCAGCACGCCGGCGACGGCGAACACGGCGCCCCGGGAGGCGTACCCGGCCATGCCGAGGCGACGGGTGAGCTGCCGGGTCTTCGGGCTCATCTCGCCGGTCTTGAGGTTGCGCTCGAACTTCTTCTTCAGGCCGTAGATCACCATGCCGATGCCGAGCCCGGCGAGCGCGAGGCCGGCCAGCCCGACCAGCCACCGGCCGCCGTCGGAGGCCATCAGCTTCTCGGAGAGCTGCTGCTGCTGGTCCGAGGCGTTGGAGCTGGCGTCCTGGAAGACCTTGATCGCGGTCCAGCCGAGCCAGACGAAGACGACGACCCGGACCACCGAGGCGATCCGTTCGAACAGTCGCTCCTTGCCGGTCTTGGACACGTGGCCGGAGATCGCCTCGAAGGCCTGCCAGATCGCCATGGCGAACAGGCCGACCGCCATCGCGATCAGGAGGAACTTCCCGAGCGGCTGTTCACCGAGGGTGCGCAGCGCGCCGTTCTGATTTCCCTCCTCGCCCGACTTGCCGAAGGCGATCTGCAGCGCCAGCCAGGCGAGGAGAAGGTGCACGATTCCGTAACCGATGAAGCCGGCACGGGTCAACAGTTCGAGCCACCGGCTGTTTCGAGCCTGGGCGGCGGTGGCTCCGGCGTTCCGGGTGAGAGACATGAGCCCTCAATCTCCCGGCGGGCGATTTTCCAAACGTCGCCGCCCGCCGGGACGGCCGAAACGGATCAGGCGCTGAGGTCGCGCGCGACCCGCACCACCACCTGCTGCTCGTTGACGCTGTCCAGGCTGACCTGGAAGCCGGCGACCTCGGTGGCCTGCTGGCCCACCGTGAGCGAGAGCTGTTCCCCGGCGACCTCGACCGTGACCTGGTCGCCGTCGGCGCCGATCAGCTTCGCCTCGACGCCGAGGATCCGGGCGCTGGCGTCCACGCCGCGGTCGAAGGTGATCGTGCAGGCGTCCAGACCGCAGTCGGTCTCGGCGCCCTCGGAGCTGCATCCGGCGAGCAGTGCGGCGCCGAGGGCGAGGCCGGCGAGCAGACCGGCGGCGCGACGGGCGGGGGCGGAGGTGGCGCGTCGGATCGTCACCCGTCCAAGGATAGGCGGCGAACGCCACAGCGGCCTCGCGGGCGAGCGCGGGACGGCCACGCCGGGCAGGGTGTCCAGGGTGCGCGCTAGGGTTCCGGAATGGCTTTCGACGTCGCCCGGGTCCGGGCCGCCTACCCTGCCCTGGGCGAGGGATTCGCCCACTTCGACGGCGCCGGGGGCACCCAGACCGCCGCCGCCGTGGTCGAGGCGGTGGCCGGGGCGATGCGCGCCGCGACGGGCAACCGCAGCACCGCGTTCCTGCCCGGCCGCCGGGCGCTGGATCTGGTCGCCGGGGCGCGGGCCGCCGTCGCCGACCTGCTGGGCGCGCAGCCGTCGGGCGTGGTGCTCGGGCCGAGCGCGACGGCGCTGACGTACACGCTGGCCCGGACGCTCGGCGCCGGCTGGCGTCCGGGCGACGAGGTGGTGGTGTCCCGGCTGGACCACGACGCGAACGTCCGCCCGTGGGTGCAGGCCGCGCAGGCGGCCGGCGCCACCGTGCGCTGGGCCGAGTTCGACCCGGCGACCGGCGAGCTGCCCACCGGCCAGTACGCCGATCTGGTCACCGAGCGCACCCGGCTGGTCGCGGTGACCGCCGGCAGCAACGCGATCGGCACCGTGCCGGACGTGGCGGCGATCGCCAAGACCGCGCACGCCGCCGGGGCGCTGGTGTGCGTGGACGGCGTGCACTCGGTGCCGCACGGCCCGACCGATGCGGCCTCGCTCGGCGCGGACTTCCTGGTGACGAGCGCGTACAAGTGGTCCGGGCCGCACCTGGCGGCGATGGTCGCCGACCCGGCGCGCTGGGAGGCGCTGCGCCCGGCGAAGCTGCTCCCCTCCGCCGACGGGGTGCCGGACCGGTTCGAGTACGGCACGCCGAGCTTCCCGCTGCTGGCCGGCGTGACCGCCGCGGTGGACCACCTGGCCGGTCTGGATCCGGCCGCGACCGGCGACCGGCGGGAGCGGGTACGCGCCGGCCTGGCCGGCGCGCAGGCGCACGAGGAGGCGGTCTTCGACCGGCTGCTCGCCGGGCTGGCCGACCGCCCGTTCGTGACCGTGTACGGCGCACCGGCGCGGCGCTGCCCGACCGTGTCGTTCCGGGTGGCCGGAGCGACCCCGGCGCAGACCGCGACGGCGCTGGGCGAGGCGGGCCTGTGCCTGTCGCACGGCGACTACTACGCCTACGAGTACTTCGAGGGCATGGGCCTGCGGGGCAGCGGCGGCGCGGTGCGGGCGAGCGTCTACCACTACAACACAGTCGACGAGGTGGACCGGCTGCTGGCCGAACTGGACCGGCTGGCCGGGCCCGGAGGGAGAATGATCCGGTGAGTTTTCTGGTCGAGGAGAACGCCGCGAAGCGCCGTTTCGAGATCCTGGTGGACGACGCGCTGGCCGGGTTCACCGCGTACACGCTCCGGGGCGAGACGCTCGTCTTCACGCACACCGAGGTCGACGACCGGTTCCAGGGTCAGGGCGTCGGGGCCGCGCTGGTCCGGGGCGCGCTGGACCAGGTCCGCGCCCGGGGCGGCCGGGTGGTGCCGCAGTGCCCGTTCGTGGCCTCGTTCATCGAACGCCACCCCGAGTACGCCGACCTGGTGGCCGGCAAGCCGTGAGGCCCGGCCCGGCCGGGGGACCTCCCCACCCGGCCGGGCCGGGAGTCAGCGCGCCCCGGTCAGCACCTCGGCGGCGGCTCGCGCCGCGGCGGCGGTGGCGCCGTGGGTGGCCAGGTGCACCGCGCCGGTGACCAGCTCGGGCACGCCCAGCTCGACCACCACCGCGTCGGGACGGGCGGCGAGCGCCCGGCGTACCGCGTCGCGCATCCAGTCGTGGCGGTGCAGGTCGCGTACCACGAGCACCAGCGGCCGGCCGGCGGGCGTCGCGCCCGGGTCGGCCGGTACGGCGTCGGCGGCGTAGCGGGCGGTGGTGGTGCCGGGCGCCAGGTGGGTCAGCGGCGCGGCGATGCCCCACGGCGTCTCCTCGCCGATGGCGATGTTGCGCGGCGGCGCGAACTCCACCACGTGGGCCGGGCCGGTCAGCGGCAGCAGCCCGGCGTCGCCGGTGACCCGTACCGCGCGGCGGGCTGCTGTCAGCCCGATCGGTGAGCCGTCGGCGGACGGCGGGCCGGCGACCCGGCGGGCGCGGGCGGCGACGCTCCACGCGGCGAGCTGACCGACCCGCTTGGCCGCCTCGGCGAGGCGTTCCTCGGGCAGCTCCCCGCTGATCACCGCCGCGACGATGGCGTCGCGCAGCTCGCGGGCGTCGGCCTCGGTCGCCCGTTCCCCGCCCACGCAGATCGCGTCCGCGCCGGCCACCAGCGCGCGCACCGCGGCACCGGTGAAGCCGTACCGGTCGGCGACCGCGCGCATCTCCACCGCGTCGGTGACCACCACGCCGCCGAAGCCCATCTCCTCGCGCAGCAGGCCGCCGAGCACGCGCGGGCTGAGCGTGGCGGGCAGCTCCGGGTCGAGCGCCGGCACCAGCAGGTGGCCGGTCATCACCGCCTGCGCCCCGGCCGCCACGGCGGCACGGAACGGGGCCAGCTCGACCGCGTCGAGGCGGGCCCGGTCGCCGCCGATGCGGGGCAGGTCGTGGTGCGAGTCGACCCGGGTGTCGCCGTGTCCGGGGAAGTGCTTGGCGCAGGCCGCGACGCCGCCGGACTGCAGGCCGCGTACCCAGGCGGCGGTGTGCCGGGCGACCAGGTCCGGGTCGGCGCCGAAGGAGCGCACCCCGATGACCGGGTTGGCCGGGTTGGAGTTGACGTCGGCGTCCGGGGCGTAGTCGAGCGTCACGCCGACCGCTGCCAGTTCGGCGCCGAGGTCGCGGGCGACCTCCTCGGTCAGGGCCGGGTCGTCGACCGCGCCGAGCGCGTAGTTGCCGGGACGGGAGCTGCCCCGGGCGGACTCGATCCGGGTGACGTCGCCGGCTTCCTCGTCGATCGCCACGATGACGTCGGGCCGCTCGGCGCGCAGGTTCGCGGTGAGCGTGGCGACCTGCTCGTGGTCGACGACGTTGCGGGCGAACAGGACGACCGAGCCGAGGCCCTCGCCGAGCCAGCGGCACACCCACGGCGGCGGTGTGGTGCCGACGAACCCCGGTTGCAGGACGGCGGCGGCGAGCGCCGCCAGGTCTCCGGTCGATCCCACGGTCCGCTCGCTCATGTGCTGTCGTACCCCCGTCTCCCCCACGGACCCGCCAGGGCCGGCGGGTGCTGACATGGTCACACCGCGCAGCTAAATAGTCAACAATCCTTACTGTTAGCCGCTGGCGCACCCGGACGGCCCGTGGGAGAGTTCCCACATGCCAGCTCTGCCGCTCGCCGACGCCACCAGCGCCGCCGACATCCCCGGCGTACGCCTGCTCGGCCTGGTGGTCGGCGGCCTGTTCCTGCTGATCGCGATCCGGGCCATGTTCCGCCGCTGATCCCGCGCCGCCCGGGTTGGAGCCGCCCGCCGGGGGTAGGGCTTGCCCTGTCCGGACACGACGGAGCCGTCCGGGCACCGGCGGACCCGCCGGTCACCGCGGAGAGGGCACACACCATGAAGATCGGCTACTTCCTGTCCAGCGAGGAGTACACCCCGGCGGAGCTGCTGGCCCAGGCGCGCGGCGCCGAGCAGGCCGGCTTCGAGGCACTGTGGATCTCCGACCACTACCACCCGTGGGTCGACGCCCAGGGCCAGAGCCCGTTCGTCTGGTCCACCATCGGCGCGCTCAGCCAGGTCTGCCGGCTGCCGGTGACCACTGCTGTCACCTGCCCGACCATGCGCATCCACCCGGCCGTCATCGCGCAGGCGGCGGCCACCAGCGCGGTACTGCACGAGGGCCGCTTCGTGCTCGGCGTGGGCACCGGCGAGGCGCTCAACGAGCACATCTTCGGCGACGCCTGGCCGCAGACCGACGTACGGCTGGAGATGCTGGAGGAGGCGGTCGAGGTGATCCGCGAGCTGTGGCGCGGCGAGTTCGTCAACCACCACGGCAAGCACTACACGGTCGAGCACGCCCGCATCTACACCCGGCCGGACACTCCCCCGCCGATCTACGTCTCCGGGTTCGGCCCGAAGTCGATCGAGCTGGCCGGCCGGATCGGCGACGGCTACGTCAGCACCATGCCCGACGCCGACATGGTGCGCCGGTTCCGCGAGTCCGGCGGCGGCGACAAGCCGTGCCAGGGCGGGTTCAAGGCGGCGTACGCCGACACCGCCGACGAGGGCGCGCGGATCGCGTACGAGCGCTGGCCCAACGCGGGCGTGCCGGGCGAGCTGTCCCAGGTGCTCCCCTCCCCCCGGCACTTCGAGCAGGCCGCCGAACTGGTCCGGCCCGAGCAGGTGCGGGAGGCGTTCGTCTGCGGCCGGGACGCCGACGCCCACCTGGAGATGATCGACGAGTACGCCAAGGCCGGCTTCGACGAGGTCTACGTGGCGAACACCGGCCCGCACTGGCAGGGCCTGTTCGACCTCTACCAGCGCGAGGTCCTGCCCCGGCTCCGGTGACGGGCCGGACGGTTTCGCGCGGGATCACCGGGGGTAGCTGAGGCGCTTGATGAAACTGACCACGCACTCCTCCAGCCTGCGCCGGGCGGCGCGGAACCTGTTCGGCTGGACCGCGCTGCGGCCCAACCAGCTCGCCGCCATGCGCGCCGTGATGAAGCGCCGCGACGCCCTGGTGGTGCTGCCCACCGGCGCCGGCAAGTCGGCGATCTACCAGATCCCGGCCAGCCTGATCCCCGGCCCGACGGTGGTGATCTCCCCGCTGCTCGCGTTGCAGCAGGACCAGATCGCCGCGCTCAACGAACGGCAGCGTCCGGAGCTGCGCGCGGTGCGGATCAGCTCGGACGAGAGCGCCGCCCAGCAGGCCGAGGCGATCGAGGACATCCGCGCCGGGCGCGCGGAGTTCCTGTTCATCACGCCGGAGGCGCTGAGCAACCCGGACCGGCTCGCCGAGGTCCGCGAGCTGAAGCCGGCGCTGGTGGCGATCGACGAGGCCCACTGCATCTCGGCGTGGGGCCACGACTTCCGGCCGGACTACCTGGCGCTCGGTCACCTGATCGACGGCCTGGGCCGGCCACCCGTGGTGGCGCTCACCGCGACCGCCTCCCCGCCGGTACGCGACGACATCATCGCCCGGCTGCGGCTGCGCGAACCGGAGGTGGTGGTCTCCGGGCTGGACCGGCCGAACCTCTTCCTGGAGGTGGCCTACTGCCCGACCGAGGACTACCGGTGGCGTCGGCTGATCGCGCTGCTGAGCGACGACGAGCGGCCCGGCATCATCTACGTGCCGACCCGCCGGGCGGCCGAGGAGCTGGCCGAGCGGCTCACCGGCGCCGGTTACCCGGCCGACTTCTACCACGGCGGCATGCCCACCGCGGCCCGGCACGAGCTGCACGAGGCGTTCCTGGCCGACCGGGTGCCGATCATGGTGGCCACGTCGGCGTTCGGCATGGGCATCGACAAGCCGAACATCGCCTGGGTGGTGCACATGGCGCTGCCCGACTCGCCGGACAGCTACTTCCAGGAGATCGGCCGGGCCGGACGCGACGGCTCGCCGGCCCGGGTGCTGCTGCTGTGGCGCGCCGAGGACGTCGGCCTCCAGCGCTACTTCAGCGGCGGCCTGCCGGACGAGAAGGAACTGACCGAGCTCGCCGCGGTGCTGCGCGGCAAGGCCCGCAACCGCAAGGAGCTGCGCGAGCTGACCGGCCTCGGCCCGCGCAAGCTGGGGCAGTACCTGTCCCTGCTGGAGCAGATCGGGGCCGCCGAGCCACGCGCCAAGCAGCGCATCGGCGCACCACGGTACGCGCCGGCGGCCGCCGAGTCCGGCCGCGCCGCGCTGGCCGAGGCGGAACGGCAGCAGACCGTGACCCGGTCGCGTACCGACATGATGCGCGCGTTCGCCGAGACCACCGGCTGCCGGGGCCAGGCCCTGCTGGCGTACTTCGGTGAGCAGATGAACGAGGTCTGCGGGCACTGCGACAACTGCCACGCCGGCACCAGTGTCGCGGGCGACGGCGCGGTCGGGCCGTTCCCGGTGCACAGCCAGGTACGCCACCCGGAGTGGGGCGCCGGCCTGGTGCTCAGCTACGAGGAGGACCGGATGACCGTGCTCTTCGACGAGGTGGGCTACAAGACGCTGTCCGTGCGCGTGGTGTCCGAACAGGGCCTGCTGGAGCTGGACTAGCCTGACCCGGGCGCCGCGGGGGCGCCCGTCGACAACGACGACCACGGCGAAAGGGGCCTGATCGTGATCGAGCAGCCGGCGTACACCCGGTTCGGCGTCTCCGACGAGGAGTGGGGACTGCTTGTGGGGCTGCCGCAGTCGGTGCTCACCGCGGCGGCCGCCGCCGAGTCCGACGGCACCCGCCGCACCATGGCCGAGAACGCCGCCGGGCTGGAGACCATCGCCGCCGGCCGGGAGTCGGCCAGCCCGCTGGTCGCCGCCGTGGCCGGTGAGGTCGTCGACCGGGTGGGCGACCCGGAGACCGGCGCGGAGCTGCCGGTGCTCACGCCGCAGGACCCGAAGGCGATGATCGAGGACGTGCTGGCCCGGGCCGGGCAGGCGTCCGCGCTGCTCGCCGCACGGGTGGACGAGGGTCAGGCCGGGGCGTACCGGCACTGGCTGGTGGACATCGCCGAGCAGGTGGTGGGCGCGGCCTCCACCGGCGGCATCCTGGGCCTCGGCGGCGACGCGGTGACCGATTCCGAGCGCCGGTTCCGCGACCGGCTGTCCCAGGTGCTGAACGACTGAACGGACTCCTAACAGAACGTGCGCAGATCCGTCAATGACGGACGTCACGGCCCCACGGGTGTCGCTTTTCGGCCCCGTGGGGCGTCCTGTTTGTGCAGGGCGTGACGAACACGGGGAGTCGTTTCTATGGACGGGAAGCTGCACCGGCAGGTCCTCGACACGCGGGCGCTGCCGCCTCGGGAGCGCTTCGGCATATGGCTGGACACGATGGCGAGCACCCCGACGCCGCTGCGGGTGTACAGCGCGCACGCCGACGACTTCGTGGCGCGGGCCGAGTTCGTCGACCTGGGCCCGATGCAGCTCATCCGCCACCGCTACCCGTCGGTGGACTGCGTGCGCACCGCGAAACTGATCCAGCGCTCCGACCCCGACTACTACATGCTCGCGCTGACGCTCAGCGGCACCAGCCAGGCCGACCAGGCGGGGCAGCGCGCCCGGTGCAGCCCCGGCGACCTCACCTTCTACGACTGCTCCCGGCCGCACGAACTCAGTCACCACGCCGACCCCGCCGGACCCGAGTTCGCCCGCTCGATCGCGGCCCTGGTGCCGTACGACGCGCTGCCGTTGCCGCCCCGCCGGCTCGCTCCCCTGTTCGCCGGCCGGATGTCCGGCTCCGAGGGCATCGGCGGGCTGGTCGCCGACTTCCTCACCCGGATCACCGCGAACCCCGAGCAGTACCACGCGGCCGACGCGGAGCGGCTCGGCGCCGTCGGTCTCGACCTGATCGCCACGCTGCTCGGCCGCAATCTCGTCTCCGAGGACGAGATGCCCACCGAGGTCCGGCGCCGGGCACTCCAGGCCCAGGTACGCGCGTACGTGCGCCAGCACCTCGGCGACGCCACGCTCGATCCGCGCGCGGTCGCCGACGCGCACCACATCTCGGTGCGTTCGCTGCACCGGCTCTTCGAGGACGAGGAGACCACGGTGGCCGCGTACATCCGGGACGAGCGGCTGGCCCGGTGCCGCCGCGACCTCGCCGACCCGGCGCTGAGCGACCGCCCGATCCAGGTCGTCGCCGCCCGCTGGGGCTTCCGGGACAAGGCGCACTTCAGCCGGGTCTTCCGGGCGGCGCAGGGCGAGACACCTCAGGAGTACCGGACCCGCCACCTGGAACCGGCACGGATCGTCAACAGCACGGCATCCACCGTCAACCTGTCCCGTACATACTGAAACCCGGGCCCGTGCCGTTCGTGGCGGGCCCACGGATATCGGGGGGCCGGGCGTGGCGCCCGCGGCGGTCCCGGCCGCGGGCGGCCCCGCCCGGTGTGGCCTCCCGGGACCGCACCGGCGGCCGAGATTTCCGGCCCCGTCGCGCTTCCCCCCAGGACCGGCGGGGCCGGTCGGCGTCAGCCGGCCTCCTCCTCCAGCAGCGCCAGCACCGACTTCTCCACCGCCTCGCGCGGCATCTCCGGCTGCACCGGCGCCAGCACCCCGTCGTGGTAGAGGTCGACCACACGCGGGTCCACGTACGAGGTCCGGGCCACCGTCGGGGTGTTGCCGAGCAGGTCGGCCACCGAACGCATCACCGCCGCCACGGCGCGCCTGCGGGCGGTCGCGGAGCGCTGCGGACCCACAGTGGCCAGTTCGGCGGCGGCCAGCACCGTCGCGTGCCAGGTGCGGAAGTCCTTCGCCGTCATCTCGCCGCCGCTGGCGTCGCGCAGGTAGTCGTTCACCTCGTCGCTGCGCACGTCGCGCCAGGCCCGGCCGTCCCAGTAGCCGAACAGCCGCTCCTGGGCGCGCCGGCGGCGGCGCAGGTTGAGCAGCACCCGGCACAGCTCGGCGTCCTCGATCCGGCGGACCTGGTCGATGCCGCCCTTGGCCGGGAACTCGAACACCACGCAGCCGCCCCGGGAGCGGGCGTGCTCGGGACGCAGCGTGGACACCCCGAACGTGGGGTCGTCGCCGGTGGCGTACTGGTCGCTGCCGACGCGGAACGCGCCCATGTCGAGCAGCCGGGCGACGGTGGCCAGCACCCGCTCCCGGCGCAGTCCGCGCAGCGACAGGTCGTGGGTGACCCGGTCGCGCAGCGCGGGCAGCCGGTGGGCCACCTCCAGCACGTGGTCGAACTTGGCCTCGTCGCGCTTGCGCCGCCAGTGCGGGTGGTAGAGGTACTGCTTGCGGCCCGCCGCGTCGATGCCGGTGGCCTGGATGTGGCCGTTCGGGTACGGCGAGATCCACACGTCGCGCCAGGCGGGCGGGATCACCAGCTCGCGCAGCCGGGCCAGTTCCCCGGCGTCGCGCACCGGCTCGCCGGTCGGGTCGAGGAACAGCCAGCCCTTGCCACGCCGCCGGCGCGCGTACCCCGGCCGGCCCGGATCGCTACGCCGCAACCGCACCGGAGACCCGTTCCACGTCGGCCACCGCAGCCACCACCTCGTCGATCCCGATGGCATTCAATGTCGGGTGGGTTCCTACCCGGCCCGACCCGGTCGAATCCCGGTTGACGGTGGTGTGCTCGATCGCACCCAGCGCCCGGTGCCGGGGCCGGTCCGGCGGTGGGCCCCAGTGCGCGGCCGGCACCGGCCCGAACAGCACCACCGACGCGGTGCCGTAGCCGGTGGCGAGGTGGGCCACGCCGGTGTCGCCGCTGACCACCAGCCGCGCGCCCGCCACGAGCGCGGCCAGCTCGGCCAGTCCGGTCCGGCCGGCCAGCACCGCCTCCGGCGGCAGCCCGGCGTCGCGGGCGACCCGCTCGGCCAGCGCCCGCTCGTCCGGCGAGCCGGTGACCGCCACCCGGTGCCCGCGCGCGGCCAGCTCCCGGGCCAGCCGGGCGAACCGGTCCGCCGGCCAGCGCTTCGCCGGGATCTTGCCGCCCGGGTGCAGCAGCGTCACCCCGGCCGGTACGCCGGTCACCGCCGGACGCCGCAGCGCCAGGTCCGCCGGGTCGGCCGGCAGCCCGTACGCGTGCAGCAGCCGGCACCAGCGGCGGACCTCGTGCTCGTCGTCGTCCCAGGCCGGGCCGTCCGGGTGGCCGGCGTCCGGGTTGCGGTGGGCGAGCAGCCGGCCGGGGCGGACGGCGGCCAGCGCCCGGTGCGACAGCGGTCCGCGGCCGTGCAGGTTGACCGCCACCTCGGGCGGCGGGCCGGTCCAGGCGATCCGGTCCGGCCCGGTGGTGGGCAGCACCCGGTCGACCGCCCCGGTCAGCTCCGCCAGCGGCGCCAGCCAGGCCGGGGCGGCGAGCACCAGCTCCCGGCCCGGCAGGCCGGCGCGCAGGCCGCGCAGCGCCGGCACGGCGGTGGCCAGATCGCCGACCCCGAGCGCCCGCAGCACCAGGATCACGGGTACGAGGACTCCTGCGCGGCGCAGACCACCATCTCGCGTACCGCGCAGCCGGCCGGCTGGGACAGCGCGAACATGACGGCGGCGGCGGTGTCGGCCGGCTCGTTGAGCACCGCGTCCGGGCCGGGGCGGTACTGCGCGTCCCGCTCGTCGAAGAACGCGGTCCGCATCCCGCCGGGGATCAGCAGCGTCACGCCGACCGCGCCGGCCAGTTCGGCGGCGAGCGCGCGGGTGAAGCCCACCACCCCGAACTTCGCCGCGCAGTACGCGGTCGCGTCGCCGACCGCCTTCACCCCGAGCGTCGAGGCCACGGTGACGATGCTGCCCCGCGACGCCTCCAGCCAGGGCAGCGCGGCCCGGATCACCGCGGCGGTGGCGAGCAGGTCCACCGTGACGATCCGCTCCCAGGTCTCCGCCGGGATGTCGGCCAGCTTCCCGGGTACGTCCAGCCCGGCGGCGGTGACCACGGCGTCCAGCCCGCCGGAGCGTTCCGCGAGGTCGCGGGTGGCGGCCTCGGCGGCGCGGGTGTCGGCCAGGTCGCACTCGACCCAGGGCACCCCGTCGGCGGGACGCTGCCGGTCCAGCACCAGCGGGCGCCCGCCGGCGCGGGCCACCGCGGCGACCACCGCCGCGCCGAGCCCGCTGGAGCCGCCGGTGACCAGGACGGTCGGCCCGGCTCCGGGCGCGCCGGCGCTCACGCCGCCACCGTCGCACCGGCGGGCGCGACCGCGCCGGGTCGGATGCGTCGCTCGTTCATCGTGCTCCCTTCGCCGTGGACCGGACCTGCGCGGCGGCCTCGGCCGGGTCGACCGGCACGGCCGGCCAGCCGCCGCTGCCCCGCCCGGCCCGCGCCGCCGCGATCATGTCGGTGGTCGAGCGCCCGTCGAGGTACGGCACGACCACCGTGTGACCGCCCCAGCGGGCCAGGATCTCCGTCTCGGGCAGCGTCTCCGGGCCGCCGCCGCTGGCGTAGTCGCCGCCCTTGACCCAGATGTCCGGGCGCAGCCAGGACAGCGCCGCCTCCGGGGTCGGCTCGTCGAAGATCAGCACCGCGTCGACGCAGCCGAGCGCGGCGAGCAGCCGTCCCCGGTCGCCCTGCGGCACGACCGGACGCTCCGGACCCTTCAGCCCGGCCACGCTGGCGTCGGAGTTGAGGCAGACCACCAGGCAGTCCCCGAGTTGCCGGGCCGCCTGGAGCGTCGCGACGTGCCCGGCGTGCAGCAGGTCGAAGCAGCCGCCGGTGGCCACCACCGTGCCGCCGGCCGCGCGTACCCGGGCCACCACCTCGCCGGCCGCCCCGGCGCCGATCCGGTCCCCGCCGCCGGTGACCACCGCCGGGGCCACCGCGCGCACCGGCGCGGGCAGCGCGGCTGCGACGCCACCGCCGGCCACGTACGCCGACGCCTCGGCGACCGCCTCCTGGACCGCCTCGGACACCAGCGCGCCCCGGGCCAGCGCCAGCGTCGCGGTGGACGCGAACCGGTCACCGGCCCCGCAGGTGTCCCCCTCGGCGGGCGGCGCCGGCACCACCAGGGGCGTGGACCCGGAGTGGCTGAGCAGCGCGCCGTCCCCACCGAGCGTCACCGCGACCGCGCGCGCCTGCCAGCGGCGGCGCAACGCGTGCGCGCTGCGGGACGCGACGGCCAGGCGGGACCCGCCCGGGGGCGTCTTGGCCAGCTCGCGGGCCTCCGGCTCGTTCGGGGTGGCCAGGTGCACCCCGGGTACGGCGGCCGGCCCGCGCGGATGCGGATCCCAGACCACCGGCGCCCGGGTGGCGGCCAGCGCGGCGCGCAGCGCCGGATGCCCCGCCACGCCCCGGCCGTAGTCGCTGACCAGCACGGCGGACGCGTCGGCGAGCAGCCGCAGCACGGCGTCGCTCGGCTGACCCGGCGCGCCGGCGGTCCCGCCCCGGTCGTGGCGCAGCAGCACCCGGCCGCGCACCCGCAGCCGGATCTTCTCCGGGGTGGCGCCGGCCAGCGGCAGCGCGTACAACCGGACCCCGGCGGCGGCGAGCAGCGTGCCCAGCCGCGCCCCGCCCGCGTCGTCGGCGACGGCGGTGACCAGCGCGACCTCGGCGCCCTGCGCGGCGGCGAAGACGGCGGCCAGCCCGGCGCCGCCGGGCCGGTCGACGGATACGGTCTCGTCCAGCACCGGCACCGGGGAGTCCGGGCAGAGCCGGTTCACCAGACCTTCGACGTCGCGGTCCAGCAGCGTGTCACCGAGCACCACCACCGGTCCCCTCATGCCGGGCCTCCCCGGCCGGCCGGCGCCGTCGGGTCCGGCTCGGTGAGGTCCGGCTCGGTGAGGACGACCTCGACACCGGCGCGAACCGGCCCGGCCGCCGGCCGGGCGGCGAGCGCTGCGGGCAGCGCGAGTTCGACGTACTCGCAGAGCACGTGCGAGGCCACCAGGTGCAGTTCCTGCACCACCTGCCCGTCCGGCGAGTCGATCGCCAGGTGTTCGTGGCAGAGGTCGGCGAGGGGGTTGGGTGCGGGTCCGGTGAAGGCCCAGCAGCGTAGTCCGGTCTGGTGTGCGGCGTGGGCGGCGGTGAGGAGGTTGGTGCTGGTGCCGCTGGTGGACAGGAGCAGGAGGATGTCGTGGGGTCGGCCGTGGGCGCGTACCTGTCGGGCGAAGGTTTCGTCGTATCCGTAGTCGTTGGCGATGGCGGTGAGGGCGCTGGTTTCGGCGTGCAGTGCGATGGCGGACAGGGGTTGGCGGTCGTGGCGGAGTTTGCCGACGAGTTCGGCGGTGAGGTGCTGGGCCTCGGCGGCGCTGCCGCCGTTGCCCGCCACCAGCAGCCGGCCACCGGCGGCCAGCCGCTGCGCCAGTTCCGCACCCCAGCGGGCCAGCATCTGTTCCGCCTCCCGCAGCGGCAGCAGCGCGGCGGCCAGCAGGCTCAGGTGGTCCTCCAGCACCGTCGCGCCGGCGGCCGGCGTCCCGGCCGTCATCAGGCGACCACCCGGGTCGGGCGGCGCACGGTGGCCACCTCGCCGTACAGCTCGGTGAGGCGGTCGGCAGTGGTGGCCCAGGAGTAGCGGGTGCGGGCACGCTCCAGTGCGGAGGTGGCGTAGGCGAAGCGGCGGATCCGGTCGCCGAGCAGGCCCCGGATCGCCGCGCCGAGGGCCGCCGGCTCCCGGGGCGGCACCAGGTCACCTGTGCGTCCGGCCACCACCGTGTCGATCAGCCCGCCGACCGCCGTCGCGACCACCGGTACGCCGCAGGCCATCGCCTCCAGCGGGGTGAGCCCGAACGGCTCGTACCAGGGGGCGGCGACGAGCACGTCGGCCGACCGGTACCAGCGGCCCATCTCCTCCCGGGGGACCGCGCCGACCAGCCGCACCCGGTCGGCGACGCCGAGGGAGTGGGCCAGCGCGCGCAGGCGCAACGCGTACGGGTCGGTCTCCAGCAGCCCGGCCGGCGGCCCGCCGACCACCACGCACTCGGCGTCCGGCACCTCGGCGACGGCCCGGATGACGTCCTGGAAGCCCTTGCGCTCGACCAGCCGGCCGACGGTGAGGATGCGGGCCCGGCCGCCGTCGCGGTCGGCGACCGGGCCGAGCGGGGAGAACGTCGTCAGGTTCACCCCCGACGGCACGACTGTCATCCGGGACCGGGGCACGCCCATCCGGACCAGTTCGGCGACCTCGTCCTGGCACTGGGCGACCACCCGGTCCACCGAGCGGCCCAGCTTCCGCTCGTGCTCGACCCGGCCCGGTGGGCTGGTGTCCTGCACGCCCTGGTGGCGGCGCTTCACGGTGCCGAGCGCGTGGTACGTCTGCACCACCGGCACGCCGGCGCGGCGGGCCGCGGCGAGACCCGCCAGCCCGCTCATCCAGAAGTGCGCGTGCACCACCTCGGGCTGCCAGTCGCCGGTGCGCCACCGGTCGGCCAGCCACTGCCCGAACGCCGGCATGTACGGCAGCAGGTCGTCCTTGGCCACCGGTTCGGCCGGCCCGGCCGGTACGTGCACCACCTCGTACCCGTCCGGCGTGCGGACGCTCACCGGCAGGTCCACCGCGTCGAGGCGGGTGTAGACACGCACGTCGTGACCGGCGGCTGCGAGCGCGGCGGAGAGCTCCGCGACATGCGTGTTCTGGCCACCGGCGTCCTCCCCGCCGAGGACGGCGAGCGGGCTGGCATGCTCCGAGATCATCGCGATGCGCATACTTCCTCCTCCAGCAGCCGGTCCCAGTCGGCGAGGAATCGCTCCAGGCCGTAGCGGTCCCGGGCGGCGGCCCGGGCCACGGCGCCCGCCCGGCGGGCGGACTCCCTGTCGTCCAGCAGGCCACGGGCGGCGTCGACGAGCGTGTCGACGCGGGTGGACAGCGCGCCCGCGGCCGGCGGCACCGCCTCCACCGCCTCGGTGGTGGCCAGTGCCACCACGGGCATGCCCATGGTCATGGCCTCGATGAGGCTGAGGCCGAGTGAGGTCCAGCGGCACAGGTGCAGGTACGCGCGCCGTTTGGCGAGTTCGGCGTGCATGGCGTGCTGGGGTACGTCGTCGTGGCTGGTCAGCCGGTCCTCCGGGAGGCCGAGGTGGGCGGCGAGCCCGTCCACCTTCATCCCGTAGACGTCCAGCGGCGCCAGCGCGGCGAACCGGGCGAGCAGGTCGGTGCCGGTGACCCGCCAGCGGCGTACCGGCTCGTTGATCACCACGGCGAGGCGGTCGAGTTCGCCGGTCCACTCGACGGCGGGCGGTACGACGCCGTGGTCGACCACTGTGGTCCTGGTGCCGCCGTTGTCCCAGAACAGTTCGTTGAACGCGGTGACGTGGGTGAGGAGCAGGTCGTCGCGGTCGGCCATCGGGTGCCGGGTGTTGGGCACGTCGCCTTTCGGGGTGTTGTGCTCGACGTAGATCGCCGGCACGTCGCGGCCCGGCCGGCGGCCGAGCCATTCGGCGGCCAGGTCGATCTCCTCCGGGCGTTGCAGGATCACCAAATCGACGTCCGTGTCGCGCAGTTCCTCGGGGGTGACCTCCACGGCGCTGTCCGGCCACGGGTAGGTGCGCGCCCGGCCGAGGCCGTACGGACCCCGGTCCGGGGTGACCGGCACCAGGTAGCGGTGCTTGCCGTGCACGAAGGACGTCGTCCAGGAGCCGTGCACGTGCCACAGCAGGATGTTCATCCGGCCACCCCGCCCGCCACCGGCGCCGGTACGCGCAGCAGCCGCAACGCCTCCAGCACCCGTCCCGGCTCGACCGCCGACAGGCACGGGTGCCCGGGGACCGGGCAGACGGTGGCGCGGGTGTCCCGGCACGCGGCGCCCGCGTCACCGAGGCGCACCGTCGGCACCCGGTACGGTCCCCACTGTCCGAACGGCACAGTGGGTGCGAACAGGCTCACCACCGGCACGCCGAGCGCGGCGGCCAGGTGCGCCGGGCCGGTGTTGCCGACCACCAGCGCGCCGGCCCCGGCGATCACCGCGGCCAGGTCGTCCAGCCCGGTCCGCCCGCCCAGGTCGACGCCGCCCGCCGCGGCGACGCGTGCGGTCAGGTCCCGTTCGTCCGGCCCGCCGGTGACCACGACCCGGTGACCGGCGGCGCCGAGCACCCGGACCACGCGGGTGGCCAGTTCCTCCGGGCAGGCGCGGGTCTCCACCGAGGATCCGGGGTGCAGGACCACGTAGCCGGGCGCCCCGGCGTCGGCAGCGGGCGGCGGAAGCCGGTCGGTGCGGATGCGCAGCGCCGGTTCGTCGTGGCCGGGCAGCGCGAAGCCGGCGGCGGCGGCGAGGGACAGGGCGCGTTCGGGTTCGGGTACGCCGGCCGGGACGCGGTGGCGCACGTCGAGCAGGCTGCCGGGGTAGTCGTCGCTGATCGCGCTGATCCGGGGCACGCCGGCCAGGCGTAGCAGCAGGGCCAGGGGCAGGGCGGACTGGTGGAAGGAGGTGAACACGACCGCCTCGTCGGCGCGTACCGCCGCCAGCCGGTCGGTCAGCGCGTGCACCGCGTCGGGGTCGACGGGCGGGGCGGGCGCGTCGATCCACGGCAGCGGCGCCTCGATGATCTCGTCGACGCCCGGCAGCAGCTCGGCGGCGGCCCGGCCGCGCGGCCCGCACAGCAGCACCACCCGCTCCGCGCCGGCCGCTACCGCCCGGATGCCCGGACCGGTCACCAGCACGTCGCCCGCCGCGTCGCTGCGCACCACCAGCACGGTTCCCCGGCGCGACCGGTGCGCGGGCCGCGGCGCCGCCGTCAGGCGCATCCGGGCCAGCACGATGCCCACCGCGTCCGGCAGGTCGGCGGCGACTGTGGGCGCGGCAGCCACCTCGGCGGCCCGGGTGGCCGGCGTGGGCACCATGATCGCGGCGGCGCCCGCAGCGGCGGCGGCTGCCGTGTCCGCGCCGATGTCCCCGATCAGCACGCACCGGGTCGGCGTGGTCCCGAGCGCGGCGGCGGCTTCGTGTACGAGGCCGGGCGCGGGCTTGCGGCAGGCGCACCCGTCGGCCTCCGCGTGCGGGCAGATCGCCCAGTGGTCGAAGGGCCCGAGCAGCTCCTCCACCCGGGCGTTGACCAGGCGCAGGTCGTGCGCCGTGAAGCAGCCCCGGGCCAGGCCGGACTGGTTCGTCACCACGGCCAGCCGCAACCCGGCGGCCCGCAACCGGTCCAGCGCCTCCCGGGCGCCCGGCACCGGCCGTACCTTCTCCGGGTCGCCGTTGTACGGCACGTCCTCCACCAGCGTGCCGTCGCGGTCCAGCAGCACCGCGTCGTACAGGCCGGACGGGAACCGGTCAGCACCCGGGTCAACCCGGGCTGACCTGCACTGATCCCGCTCCTGGTCCCGTCGCACGGGCGGCGGGTTCCCGACGCCCCGAGGAGTAAACGTCAACGTCGGCGCCTGGCCGCCCCGCCGGTGCCGCACAGCCGGGTGCATGCCTGCCACGACCGGCCCGTGTCCGGCGATACCCGCCGCCCCGGAGAAGCTAACCCGGATCGCCGTTAGCGACGGCCCGCGCCGGGGTACCGCTCGATGATGGCGGTTGTGGAGAAGGTGATCGACGCGCCCCCGGAGCAGGTCTTCGAGGTGCTCGCGGACGGGTGGACGTACAGCGACTGGGTGGTGGGCACCGCGCACGTGCGGGACGTGGACGACACGTGGCCGCGCGTCGGCAGCAACCTGCACCATCGGGCCGGGCCCTGGCCGTTCTCGCTGCAGGACAAGTCGACGGTGCTGGAGTGCCAGGCGCCGCACCGGCTCGTGCTGCGCGCCGGGCTGTGGCCGGCCGGGGAGGCGATCGTGGCGTTCGCCCTGGAGCCGCTGCAGGACGGCCGGACCCGGGTGACGATCGGCGAGGACTTCGCCGCCGGGCCACTGCGATGGGTCCGGACCAAACTCAACGACCTGGTGCTGCACCTGCGCAACCGGGAGACGTTGGCTCGGCTGTCCGACATCGCGACACGGCAGAAGCCGGAGCGGTGATCGATCGGTGGCGGGGCGTCTGTGCGGCTGCCGCGCGAGGGACTGGCTACCCTCTCAGGTGAACCTGTCGGCTGACCGAGGATGTCCGTGATGATCGAACCCGTGCAGTTACCCTCCCCGTGGGGGGATGCGCGCCTGACCGTCGTCGTTCCGACCTACAACGAGGCGGGCAACCTCCCGGTGCTGGTCGAGCGCCTCCTCGCGCTGCCGCTGCCGGGGCTGAAGGTGCTGGTCGCCGACGACAACTCCCCGGACGGTACCGGCGAGGTCGCCGACAAACTGGCCATCGAGCACCCGGACCGGGTGACGGTGCTGCACCGCCCGGGCAAGGAGGGTCTCGGCCGGGCGTACGTGGACGGCATCGGCCGGGCGCTCGACGACGGCGCGGACTTCGTCGCGCAGATGGACGCCGACCTGTCGCACCCGCCGGAGGCGCTGCCCGGCATGCTCGGCGCGCTGCTGTCCACCCAGGCTTCGGTGGTCATCGGTTCGCGTTACGTGCCTGGCGGCGAGTTGGACGAGAACTGGCCGCTGTACCGGCGCGCGCTCAGCGGCTGGGCGAACCTCTACGTGCACACGCTGCTGCGGGTACGCATCCGCGACCTGACCGCCGGCTTCAAGATCTGGCGGTCCGACGCGCTGCGCGCGATCGGGCTGGACCGGGTGCAGTCCAACGGCTACAGCTTCCAGGTGGAGATGCACTACCTCGCCACCAAGCTGGGTCACACGATCCTCGAGGTGCCGATCCGCTTCGAGGAGCGCCGCGACGGCGACTCGAAGATGACCACCGCCACGAAGATCGAGAGCGCCCTGATGCCGTTCAAGCTGCGCAGCCGGCACCGCAACCTCGACACCTGAACGCTCCCGCAGCTCCACCGCGCCCTCACGCCACGTCATCGTCACCGCGCGTGAGGGCGCGGTCGTCCCGTCACTTCCCCCCGTCGGCCCCTTTGCTCTGCAGCCATCGGCGCAGCACGGCCCCGAGCAGGGGCGAACCTCACGGCACCGTTCCGCCCGACTCCCGGTGCGGGCACAGTGCGTGACCGATGCGTATGCGGCTGCAGAGCAAAGGCGGCGTTGCAGTCCTACCGTCGCTGCAGCGCCGAACACGCAGCGTGACGCATCGTGCACGGCCGTCAGCCGTCGAGTGCGCGGCGGACATCAGCCGTCGGCTCGGTCGGCGCAGTCGGCGATCAGCGATGCCGCTTGAGCACCTCGTCGCGGGCAGCCCGTAGATCTTGGTAGGAAACGGCCCCCATAGGGGCACTTTCGTACCAAGATCTACGGCTGCATCCGGGTGGAGGCGCGGTCGGGTCAGCGGTAGACGGTGCGGTGGGCGGCGGCGATCGTCCGGGCGTACACCGCGCCGGTGACGGCCCGGTCGCGGGCCAGCGCGGCGCGCGCCGCGTTCGCCCCCGGCGCGCCGTGGACGCCGCCGCCGGGATGCGCGGAGGCGCTGGCCAGGTAGAGCCGGTCCACCGGGGTGTCGGCCCGGCCCAGGCCGGGGATCGGGCGCAGGAACAACTGCTGGTACGCGGCGGCGGTGCCGCCGCCCAGCGCTCCACCGACCAGGCTCGGCTCGGCGGCCTCCAGGTCGGCCGGGCCGGCCACGTGCCGCCCGACGATCGACGCCCGGAAACCCGGCGCCGCCGCCTCCAGCACCTCCTCCATCCGCTCCACGTGCCCCGCCACGTCCTCGGCCCGCCAGTTCCGGCGGAACGGCAGGTGGGTGTAGGACCAGAGCGACTCGGTGCCGGGCGGTGAGTGGCTCGGGTCGGCCACCGACATCTGCCCCACCAGCAGGAACGGATCCCGCGGCAGCTCACCGCGGGCCAGCTCGGCCGCGTACGTGGTGAGGCCGTCGAGGTCTGCGCCCAGGTGCACGGTGCCGGCGCCGGCCAGGTCGCGGTTCTTCCACGGCACCGGCGCGGACAGCGCCCAGTCGACCTTGAGCGTCGAGCCGTCCCACTTGAAGTGCGCCAGGTCCTCGACCATCCGGGGCGGCAGCGCCGCCGCGCCGACCAGGTCGAGGAAGAGCGCCGGCGCCGGCACGTCGGCGAGCACCGCGCGCCGGGCCCG
The DNA here is from genome assembly GCF_049179035.1 of Micromonospora sp. WMMD1274. Taxonomy (NCBI): domain Bacteria; kingdom Bacillati; phylum Actinomycetota; class Actinomycetes; order Micromonosporales; family Micromonosporaceae; genus Micromonospora; species Micromonospora sp. WMMD1274. The sequence goes on along the minus strand of NZ_JBMHMG010000001.1, from coordinate 5,666,305 downwards.
CCAGTCGGTGCCGCCAGCGGTGCGGACGCCCATCGCCCGGCCCCGAGCGGTGAGCACCCGCTCGACCCGGGCGCCGTACGTGATCCGCCCGCCCCGCTCGATTAGGCGGGTCACGAGCGCGTCGGTGATCCGCTGGGCGCCGCCGACCGGCACCGGCCAGCCGACCTGCTGGCCGAGCATGGCGAGCAGCCAGCCGTAGACGCCGGAGCCGGCCTCCTCCGGGGACAGGTCGGTGTGCAGGGCGCAACCGGCCAGCAGCACGGTGCCGCCCTCGCCCTCGAACAGCTCGGCGCCGAGCTTGCGGACCGGGAGCACGAGGCGGCGGGCGAGCCGGAGCGCGCCGCCGACCCGGAGCTGCCGCAGCAGGCCCAGCCCGCCGCGCACCGGCGGGAACGGGGTGGTGATGGTCTGCAGCATCGGCTCGGCGACCTGGCACCAGTCCGCGTACGCGTGCCGCCAGCGCTCCCCGTCACCGGGGGCGAACGCCTCCAGCGAGGCGGCGGTGACGTCCAGGTCGCGGTTGAGCACCGCGGCGCGGCCGTCGGGCAGCAGGTGTGCCAGCACGTCCGGCGCGTGCGTCCAGGACAGGCCGTGCCGTTCCAGGTCCAGCCCGTCGAGCACCGGGGAGGCGTAGCCGAGCGGGTAGAAGGAGCTGTAGAGGTCGCTGAGGTAACCGGGCGCGGTCACGTACGCGGAGCGGACGGCCCCGCCGGGCGCCTCGGTGGCCTCCAGGACCTCGACGTCCCAGCCGGCGTCCACGAGCAGGTTCGCGGCCACCAGCCCGTTGTGCCCGGCCCCGATGACGACGGCGTCTGCGGTGGAGGTCATCGGATCCGCCTACCCGGCCGCTCACCGGGCGAAACGCGTTTGCCCCGCCCAGGCCGGGGCAAGCATGGCCGCATGTACACGGTTGCGCAGCTCATTGGTGGAGTGTGGGGCGCCGGCGGCGAGGGCGGCGAGCTGGTCGTCCACGATCCGGCGGACGGGTCGCCGGTGACGCGGGCGCCGGTGGCCACCGCCGACGAGGTGGCCAAGGCGGTGGAGGCGGCCCGGGGCGCGGCGGCGGAGTGGGCGGCGACCGCACCCGCGGAACGGGCCGCGGCGCTGCACCGGGCGGCCGACGCGGTCGAGGCGGCGGCCGGCGAGCTGGCCGAGGCGACCACGGCGGAGATGGGCAAGCCGCTCGACGACGCGCGGGGCGGGGTGGATGCGGCCATCGGCACGCTGCGACAGTACGCCGAACTGGCCCCGCTGCGGGGCGGCCGGACGCTGCACGGCGCGCACGACGCCCTGGACTTCATGGCCCCCGAGCCGCGTGGCGTGGTCGCCGCGATCAGCCCGTGGAACGACCCGGTGGCGGTGTCCTGCGGACTGCTCGGCGCGGCCCTGGTCACCGGCAACGTGGTGGTCTACAAGCCGAGCGAGCGGACCCCTGCCACCGGCTGGCTGCTGGCCCGCGCGCTGGACTCGGCGTTGCCGGCCGGTGTGCTGTCGCTGCTCACCGGCGGCGGCGAGGTGGGCGCCGCGCTGGCCGGGCAGGAGCTGGACGTGATCGCCCACGTCGGTTCCACTGCCACCGGCCGGGCGATCGCCGCCGCGGGCGCGCGCACCGGGGCGAAGGTGCTGCTGGAGAACGGCGGCAGCGACCCGCTCGTGGTGGACGCGGACGTCGACCCGGTCTGGGCGGCCGAACAGGCGGCGCTCGGCTGCTTCGCCAACGCCGGTCAGATCTGCGTGGCGGTGGAGCGGATCTACGTGCACCGCGACGTCGCCGAGGGTTTCCTGGACGCGCTCGTGGCGCGCGCCGAGGCGCTCACCCTGGGCCCCGGCCGTGACCCGGGCACGCAGCTCGCGCCGCTGGTCGACCGGCGGCACCGGGACCACGTACACGGGCAGGTCACCGCCGCGCTCGCCGACGGCGCCCGGGTACGCACCGGCGGTGTGCTGCCGGACGGGCCCGGCGCGTTCTACCCGGCCACCGTCATCGAGGGCTGCCGCCACGACATGGCGCTGGTCCGCGAGGAGACGTTCGGGCCGGTCGCCCCGGTGGTGGTGGTCGACTCGTTCAGCGAGGGGTTGCGCTGTGCGGCCGACTCCCCGTACGGCCTGGCCGCCACCGTGCTGACCGGTTCGATGAGCCACGCCCAGCGCGCCTGGCGGGAGCTGCCGGTCGGCACCGTGAAGATCAACTCCGTGTTCGGCGGGGCGCCCGGCGGCGCGGCCCAGCCACGCCGGGGCAGTGGGCAGGGCTTCGGGTACGGCCCGGAACTGCTGGACGAGTTCAGCACCGTGAAGGCGGTGCACCTGGAGGCGCCGGGCGGCGGCCACTGGTGAGACCGTACGACTGAGACCGGACGACACGAGCCCGGGACCGCATCGGTCCCGGGCTCGGCGCGTACCCCAGGGGTCAACGACCCCCGCGGGCCTTGCGGGTCGCGTTGTTGTTGGCCTTCTCGATCGCCTTGACCAGTTCCGGCTTGGTCATCCGGGACCGGCCGCGCACGTCCAGCTTCTTCGCCACCTCCATGAGGTGGTCCTTGGTGGCGTTGGCGTCCACCCCGCCGGCCGTCGGCGCGCGCCGGGCCGGGCCGCCGCCCTCGGCCTGCTTGTCGCTGGGCCCCTTGCGGCCCTTGGGCTCCCAGTGGTCGCCCACCTTCTCGAACTCGTGCTTGACCGCGGCGAAGGCGGTGCGGTGCGCCCGCTCCCCCTCGCCGTACGTCTCGACCGCCGAGTCGTGCGTCTTCTCCCAGGTCCGCTGCGCCTTCGCCGGGGAGCGCCGCAGCGTGCTGGGCAGTACCTCGCGCCCGGGCATCTCGTCCTCCTGGAGTCTCGATCGGGTGTCTGGTGTGGTTCCCTCCCGCTCGGCGGGCAAACCGGCACCCGGTTTGTCGATTTCCCCCCGGGGGTACCGCCCGCCCACGCCCGGTGGCGGGGCCTGGAGGAGGCGGACATGACCGTGACGACACCACAGACGGTCGGCGGCCGGACGCGGTCGCGTCTCCCGCGGCGGATCCGCCAGCTCAACTGGCGCACCTGGCGCGGTGTGCTGGTGCGCAGCGGCAAGGGTTTCGTCACGGACAACTGCGCCGACTGGGCCGCGGCGCTCACCTACTACGGCGTGCTGGCGCTGTTCCCGTCCACGATCGTGGTGGTCGCGCTGGTCGGCCTGGTCTCCGACGGCCCGCGCACCGTCGACACCGTGATCGACCTGGCCCGGGAGATCGGCGCCGGCTCGGTGGTCGGCAACGACGCGTTCGTGGGCGTGGTCCGCAACGTGGTCGAGCAGCAGGGCTCGGCGAAGGTGCTGCTCAGCTTCGGTCTGCTCGGCGCGCTCTGGTCGGCGTCCGGGTTCATCGGCGCCTTCACCCGCGCCTCCAACGCGATCTACGGGGTACGGGAGGGCCGCCCGTTCTACCGGCTGCGCCCGTTGCAGATCGGCATGGCCGCGGTGACGCTGGTGCTGCTGGCAGTGGTCGCCACCGGGCTGATCGTCAGCGGCCCGGTCACCGACGCGGTGGGTGACCTGGTGAACGCCGGCGCGGTGGCCCGTACGACGTGGTCGGTGGCGAAGTGGCCGGCGCTCGCGGTGGTCGCCATGACGCTGCTGTCGCTGCTGTTCTGGATCGCCCCGAACGTGCGCCAGCCGCGGTTCCGCTGGCTCACCCCGGGCGGCGCGCTGGCGCTCGTGGTCTGGGTGCTCGCCTCCTTCGGCTTCGGCCTGTACGTGGCGAACTTCGGCTCGTACGACGTGACGTACGGCAGTCTCGGCGCGGTCATCGCCTTCCTGGTGTGGCTCTACCTGTCCAACTGCGCGCTGATGCTCGGCGTGCAGGTGAACGCCGAGCTGCAACGCGGGCGGGCGATGCAGGCCGGGGTCGAGGAACCGGACGACCCGGTGCTGCCGCCGCGCGCCCCGGCCGACGAGGACAAGGCAGCGAAGGCGGACGGGGAGAAGACGGCCGACCGGTTGCCGCCCGGATGACCGGCTCCCCCGGCCGCCGCCGGTTTACCGGCGGCCCCCCGGGGCATCTCCCAAGGCATGGAACGTGGCAGCAGCAAGCACTCGCCCAGGGTCGACGACCAGATGAGCAGCGAGGTCAGCGGTCTCGTCCAGGGACCGGGCACCGGCGGCTCGCGGGCCGAGGAGTTCCGGATCCCCGAGCCGGCCGGCGAGGACCAGCCGGAGGCCACCACCGCGCCGGCCGGGGAGTTGCGCAGCGGCGCGCCGCAGGGCATGAGCTCCGAGGACGTCGAGGCGCGCAGCCGACTGGGACGGTTCATCACCATGACCGCCCTGCCCGGTGACCGGGAGACGCTGCTGGCCAACGCGCGGGAGAACGAGGCGCCGGCGGACATCGTCGCCGCCCTGGAGACCCTGCCCGAGGGCACCCGTTACCAGACCATCTCCGAGGTGTGGGCCGCACTCGGGCACAGGAACGAGACGACGCGCTGGTGAGCGGGCCGGCCCACGGCCCGTACGTAGACACCCAGCGGAACAGGAGGAACCCCGACATGAGCGGCGTTACCGAGCACGTGGACGTGGACGTCCCGATCCGGACCGCGTACGACCAGTGGACCCAGTTCGAGGAGTTCCCGCACTTCATGGAGGGTGTGCAGGAGGTCCGGCAGCTCTCGGACACGATGACCCACTGGACCGTCGAGATCGCGGGCGTGAAGCGCGAGTTCGACGCCGAGATCACCGAGCAGCTGCCCGACGAGCGGGTGGCCTGGCGCTCCACCGGCGGCACCCAGCAGGCGGGCGTGGTGACGTTCCACCGCCTCGACGAGGGGCACACCCGGGTCACGCTCCAGATGGAGTTCGAGCCGCACGGCGTGGTCGAGCAGGCCGGCGACAAGCTGGGCGTGGTCGACCGGCGCGCCAAGGGCGACCTGGAGCGGTTCAAGCAGTTCATCGAGCGGCGCGGTCAGGAGACCGGCGCCTGGCGCGGCGCGGTCGACCGGCCGACCCCCTGATCCATCCCCCGTACCCGAGTTTCGATGGCCGCCGGCGATGCCGGCGGCCATCGCCGTGCCCGGCCGTTTGCGATCATCCGGTCCGGGTACCGCAGGGGAATGACCGACAACGACCGCCAGTGGCGCGACGAGGACCGTACTCCCCTGCACGAGCTGGACCAGGCCGTCGCCCGGTCGGCCACGGACGGCCAGGGCGACGACGTCACCGCGAACGACGCCGGCGAGGAGGCCGCGTTCGGCCACGGCCCGGAGGCGGTGGACCGGGGCGCGGGCGCCGAGGCCGAGCGCCGTGAGATGACCGACGCGGACCGGGCCTACCGGCCGTCGACGATCGGCCGGACCGGCCCGGACAGCATGTGACTCCGCCGGCTGCGGGCATCAGTGCCGATGCCCGCGGCCGCCGGATTCATGCTCGTCCGAAACGACAAAAAGTGCGGTACGGACGGCCGGGAAAACGGACAGCCCATCTAGAATCGGCCGAACGGCTGACGGCACTCCCCCCGATGCGCGCAAGACTTTCGGGATGCAACAGGGCTCCGGTTTCCTCTCCAACCGTCAGCGCAAGCTCGCCTGGCTGGGCTTCCTGCTCGCCGCGATCCAGGCTCCGGTCTCCGCCCGGTTCACCGAGGACAGCTCCTGGCTGTTCAGCCTGGTGGTGGCGCTGATGGTCGCGACCGTGATCATCGCCGACGACGGCGCCCGCCGCCGCCCGGCCGAAGCACGCTCCTCCGACTGAGTCAGCGTGTGCCGGGGCGCGCCTCGTGCCCCGGCATCCCCCGGCTGCGGCGCCGCTCCTTCATCTCCGCCTCGTAGAGGTGCCGCCGGCCCTCGACCAGCTCGTCGCGGGCCTGCCGGTCCAGCTCCCGGAAGAGCGCGTAGTAGCCGTCGTCGAAGTCCTCGACGATCTGGAACGTCCAGCGCCCGGCGATGACGTTGCGGCCGAGCAGTTCCGTGTCGATCCGTTCGGCGAGCGCCGGATGGCCGGCGGAACGGAACATCGCCACCGCGTCGTCGAGCATCAGGTCGGCGTGGCCGATGAGCTGGTGCAGCTCGTACAGGTGGCCGCGGGCCCGCTCGACGCACTCCAGGGCCTCGCTGAGCTTGCCCAGCGCCTCGACCGTGGCGTCACTCACTCCGTCCGGGCGCCGGTGTGCCCGGTCCGGTCCGTCGGCCCGCTGTCCCATCGTGTCCCTCCGTGACCCCGATCGTGTCGTCTGCGTACCGGACTTCTGCCCCCGCACGGGCGACTCAATCCCGGCGGACGAGGCGGCCGCTCCCCCGGACGACCCGGGCATCCGCCGCTCGGCCGAGGTCGGCCCGCGGTGACCGGCGATAGCCTCGGACACCATGCGCGTGCCGAACAACCGGGTCGCGACCCGCTCCGCGGCGGTGGCCGCGCGGTCGACCCTCACCACGCTTACCGCCGCCGTCGGCACCGCCGGCCTCGCCGCGGCCCACGCCAACCCCGGGCTGCTCGCCGAGGTCGACCAGCACGCGGCGGGGGTACGCGACAGCCTCGACGGCGACCGCCGCCCGCTGACCGTGGCGGCGCTCGCCGGGTACGCCGAAGGGCTGCGCGATGCGGCGTCGGAGCACGGGTGGACGGCACCCACGGAGCCGGTGGACTGGTCCGAGCCGGACTGGGTGCTCACCCGCCTGCTCGCGGTCTGCCTGCTGGCCCGCGGGCTGGACCCGCGTCACCTGGCCTGACCCGGACACGGCTACGGGGCGCCCGCGAGATCGCCCCGCGGACACCCCGTCACCCGTTGCCGTCAGCCGCCCGGCCGACGGAACTGCTGCGTCTGGTCCCCTGCCTCGCCGGAGCGGTACGTGCCCGCGCCCGACATCGGCTGCGGTCCGGCCGGCGTCGGCTGCCCGCCCCGGTCGGCCTGCTGCCGTTCGTAGTCGCCACGACCGGCCTGCTGGGCCTGCCGCTGCTCCCGGAACGCCCGGGACTCCTCCGAGGCCCGGTGCAGCCACCCGTCCCAGCGGTCCTGCATCGGCTTGACCAGACCACCACCGACACCGACGATCAGGATGCCGGCCACTGTGGCGAGGAACGCCACCAGCACCGGTGTGGTCACCGTGGTGGCGATGCCCACCTGGTTCAGCGCAGCGATCACGCCGAGCGCCAGGATGAAGATCGCCGTCACGTCGGCCAGCACGCGGCCGTACGAGAGCCCGCCCAGCGCGCCGGAAACCAGGTCCCGGACGGCGTTGGCGATGGCAGCCGCGATCACCACGATCACGATCGCCACGAAGGCCCGCGGCAGCCAGGACACCACCCCGCGGATCAGGTCGCTGATCGCGTTCGGTCCCCACACCCCGAAGGCGAACTGCAGGGTGAACAGCAGGACCGCGTAGTAGGCCAGTTTGGCCAGGATGTCGCTGGCGTCGTACTTGGTGCGTTCCAGGGCCCGTTTGATGCCGCCGCGCTCGACGGCGCGGTCGAATCCGACCCGTTCCAGTGCCGCGTCCACGATTTTGAGGACGGCTCGGGCGATGAGCCAACCCACGACGAGGATCGCGATGAACGCGATCGCCCGCGGTACGAAGAGCAGCACCGACCTCCAGAAGTCGGTCCAGGCCGCACTGATGTCGACCTGTCCGACCGCGAGGGTTTTCGGCATGATGTCCCTCCTGTCGCGTGAACTGCGCCGCCCGCATACCCGGTGGCCTGGGCAGCACGCCGGGCCGGACCGGGGCAATTTCCCGACATGCCCCACCGAACCGCCCTGACCTGCCCGAACGTCCGCGCCACCCGGCACCCGCACCCGCCACGGACGCATGATCGGAACCCCCCGGCCACGCTCCGGTTAGGCTGCGGTCATGCCAGGCACCGTCGGTCGGGTTCCCACACCGTCCGCCCCCGCACCGGGAGCGCCCACCGATCCCGTCGTCGGCGGGCAGGCGGCCGGGGCCGCCCACCCGTGGGCCGGCACGCCGCTGGGCGCCCCGCACACCTGGGACCCCGCGGTACGCGCCGTGACGGACGTGGTGCTCGCCTCCCCGGTGCCGATGGCCCTGCTCCTCGGCGACGACCTGGTGGTCTTCTACAACGACGGCTACGCCGAGCTGATCGGCGACCGGCACCCGGACGCGCTGGGCCGGCCGGCGGCCGAGGCGTTCGCCGAGGTGTGGCGCGACCCGGGCGCCGGTGAGGCGCTGGAACGGGTCTACCGGAACGGTGAGCCGTTCCTGCAGCGGGAGGCGGTGCTGCCGGCCGACCGGCAGGGCCCCGCCGAGCCGGCCGTGTTCACCCGGGGCCACTGCCCGGTACGCGACTCCACCGGCCGCATCGTCGGCGTGCTCACCGTCTCGGCGCAGACCACCCAGCTGACCCAGCAGTTGCAGAGCCTGAGCGACTTCGCGGCGGCGCTGGCCGGCACGCTCACGCTCGACGACGTCGCGCGGGTGACGCTGCGCTACTGCCTGCACTCCTTCGACGCCGACCGGGTGTCCTTCGCGGTGGACGAGGGTAGCGCCTGGCGACTGGTCCGCCGCATCCGCGGCGAGCTGCTCGACGAGGCCGACGAGCGGCTGCCTCCGCTGTGGCGCCGGATGTCCGCCGAGTCGGCGCTGCCGGCGGTGGTGACCGCGCGCAGCGGCGTGGCCTCGTTCATCGCCGACGGGCAGCCGCTGCGCGGCGTCGCGGCGGACCGGCACGACGAGAAGATCAGCGCGCTGGCGGCGCTGCCGCTGCGCACCACAGTGGTGCGGGGTTCGCTCACGGTGGGCTACCGGACGCCGCGTCCCTGGTCCCCCGCCGAACGGGCGCTGCTGACCGCGTCCGCGGAGCTGGTCGGCCAGGCCGCCGAGCGGGCCCGCCGCTTCGAGACCCAGCACGGCACCGCCCAGATGCTGCAACGCAGCATGCTGCCGGAGCGGCTGCCGGACCTGCCCCGGCTGCGGATCGCCGCCCGCTACGACCCGGGCGTGGACGGCAACGCGGCCGGCGGCGACTTCTACGACGCGTTCCTGCTGCCCACCGGCGCGCTGGGCGTGGTGCTGGGCGACGTGGCCGGGCACGACGTTCAGGCCGCCGCCCGGATGGGCCAGGTACGCGCCGCGCTGCGCGCGCTCGCCCTGGTCGATCCCCGCCCGGACGCGGTGCTCGACGGCCTGGACCGGCTGGTGGCCAGCCTCGGCGTCGAGGGCGGCACCCAGGAGCTGTTCGTGACGGTGGTCTTCGGCGTGGTCGAGGCCGACCGGGAGCGGATCACGCTGGCCAGCGCCGGTCATCCCGCGCCGCTGATCCGGCGCGCCGGGCCCGACGCGGCGGTTGCCGAGTTCGTGGACGTGCCGCCCGCTCCTCCGCTGGGCCTGGGTGGGCGGGCGCGTACCGCCACCGTGCCGTTCCGGCCCGGCGACACCCTGCTGCTCTACAGCGACGGCGTGGTGGAGCGGCGCTGGCAGGACCTGACCGCCGGGATGGCCGGGCTGGGCGCGGCGGTGACCGGGGCGGCCGGCGGCGATCCGCGCGCGCTCTGCGCGGTGGCGACCGCGTCGGTGCCGGGCGCCACCGAGGACGACGTGGCGGTGCTCGCGGTGGAGTACGCGGTGCGCCCCAGCCGGTCGGCGAGCATGGAGGTGCCGGCCGAGCCGACCGCGCCGAGCCGGGTCCGGCACTGGATGACCGCGCAGCTCGGCGAGTGGCAGGTGCCCGAGGCGGTGATCGGCGCGGCGGTGCTGTGCACCAGCGAGCTGACCACGAACGCGCTGCTGCACGCCGGCACCGCCGCCCGGGTCGAGGTCGACCTGTCCGCGGAGCGGCTGCTGGTGTCGGTGGCCGACTCGGGCACCCGGGGTCAGGTCACCCGGGCGCAGACCGACACGCTCAGCAGCCGGGGCCGCGGGCTCGGCCTGATCGAGGAGCTGAGCGACGCCTGGGGCACCGACCCGACCGTACGCGGCTCGACGGTCTGGTTCGAGATCCTCATTCCGGCGGGTGAGCCGCGCGTCGGCGACGCCCCGGGCGGGTAGGAGCCGGGCATGGCCGACGACAAGCGACGCGGTGTCCTCTTCGACGTGGACGGCACCCTGGTCGACACGACGTACCTGCACACGGTGAGCTGGTGGGAGGCGCTGCGCCAGGCCGACCACCGGGTGCCGATGGCGCGGATCCACAGGTCCATCGGCATGGGCTCGGACAAGCTGCTCGACCACCTGCTGGGCGCGGAGCGGGACCGGGACGCCGACGGCCGGCTGCGCGACGCGCACGACGCGCTCTACGCCGAGTACTGGGAGCGGCTGGCGCCGCTGCCCGGTGCGCGGGAGCTGCTGCGCGCCTGCGCGGAGCGCGGACTGCGGGTGGTGTTGGCGACCTCGGCCGCCGAGCACGAGGTGACCGCGCTGCGCGCCGCGCTGGACGTGGACGACGTGATCGACTCGGTCACCTCGTCGGCCGACGCGCAGGAGAGCAAGCCGGCGCCGGACATCCTGGTCGCCGCGCTGGACCAGTCGGGGCTGGCCGCGGAGCGGGTGGTGTTCGTCGGCGACTCGGTCTGGGACGTGGCCGCCGCCGGCAAGCTGGACATCCCCTGCATCGGCCTGACCTGCGGCGGGACCGGCCGGGCGGAGCTGGCCGGCGCGGGCGCGGTGGCGGTCTACGACGACCCGGCGGCGCTGCTGCACGCCCTGCCGGACAGCGCCATCGCGACGCTCGGCTGACCGGCCGACGGGCGACCGAAGGGTGGTGTCGTGGAACCGGTCGATGTCGCGTTCGCTCTGCTGGGCGTCGGTGCGCTGCTGGCCGGGGTGCTGCCCCGGGTTCTGGAGAGACGGCCGCTGTCGATGCCGATCGCGTTCCTCGGGCTCGGCATGCTCGTGTTCGTGCTGCCCACCGGTCTGCCCACACCGGACCCGCTGCGCTGGCCGGAGCTGACCACCCACCTCACCGAGGTCGGGGTGATCGTCGCGCTGATGGGTGCCGGCCTGAAGATCGACCGTCCGCTGAGCTGGGCCCGCTGGTCGTCGACCTGGCGGCTGCTGGCGATCGCCATGCCGCTGTGCATCGCCGCGGTGGCGCTGCTCGGCTGGTGGTGGGCCGGGCTGGTGCCGGCCGCCGCGCTGCTGCTCGGCGCGGCGCTCGCGCCCACCGACCCGGTACTCGCCTCCGACGTGCAGGTGGGCGAACCGACCGATGTGGAGGACTCGGAGGACGAGGTGCGCTTCGCGCTCACCTCGGAGGCGGGCCTGAACGACGGCCTGGCGTTCCCGTTCGTGTACGCGGCCATCGCGATCGCCACCACCGGGCTCGCGCCCTCCGGCTGGCTGGGCGAGTGGTTCGCCGTGGACGTGCTCTACAAGCTCGCCGCCGGGGTGGGCGGCGGGCTGCTCGTGGGCTGGCTGCTCGGCAAGCTGTTCTTCCGCGCCCCGAGCAAGCTGCGGCTGGCCAAGCACTCCGAGGGCTTCCTCGCGCTGGCCGCGACGTTCCTCGCGTACGGGCTGGTCGAGGTGATCGGCGGGTACGGCTTCCTGGCCGTGTTCGTGGCCGCCCGCGCGATCCGGGCCGCCGAGCGTACGCACGAGTTCCACTCCGTGCTGCACGACTTCGCCGAGCAGGTGGAGCGGCTGCTCACCGTGCTGTTGCTGCTGCTGTTCGGCGGCGCCGTGATCGGCGGGCTGCTCGCGCCGCTGACCTGGCCGGCGGCGCTGGCCGGGCTGGCCCTGGTGCTGGTGATCCGGCCGCTGGCGGGGTGGCTGTCGCTGCGCGGGGCGCCGGGCAAGCCGGCCGAGCACTGGGTGATCTCGTTGTTCGGCATCCGCGGCGTCGGCTCGTTCTACTACCTGGCGTACGCCACCAGCAAGACCGACTTCCCGCAGGCGGATCTGGTCTGGGCCACCGTCGGTCTCGTGGTGGTGGTGTCGGTGGTGGCGCACGGCATCGCCGCGACACCGGTGATGCAGTTGCTGGACCGGGAGGGCGAACGCACCGGCGAGGACACGCGGGCCGGGTCGGCGGCGCAACCCGTGGGCGCCACCGGCTGAGCCGGGACGTTCAGGCCAGCCGGGCGGCGAGCGCGCGTCCCAGGTCCCGGCCGGAGCGCCAGGCGGTCTGTACACGCGGGCGGCCGAACGCGTCACCGGCCAGGCCGATCCCGTCGTCGTCCAGGTGGAACGTGGCGCTCCCGGCGTGCGCCGCGGGGGTCGCGTACGTCCAGCGGTGCACGTGGGCCGCCACGGCCGGCTCGGGCAGTCCGAGCAGGTCGCGGACCGCCTGCTCGATCGCCGGCCGGGCGGCGGTGGGCTGGAGCAGGTGCCCGGTCGCGAACTCGGCCGTGGTGTGCGCGACCAGCACCGGCGCGCCGTCGCCGCGCCGGTCGCCGTCGTCGCAGACCAGGCCGAGCACGGGGTGGTCGTTGACGAACGCGCCCCGGAAGTCCGCCCAGCGGCGGGCCGGGAAGTGCAGCACCCCGCTCAGCGCCGGCGACCACCGCTGCGCGGCCACCGCCCGGGTCGCCTCGGCCAGCGCCGGGTCCAGCAGCAGCGCGGCCTGCGGGCCGGGCATGGCGAGCACGACCGCCTCGGCGTCGGTGCCGTCCACCCGGGGGCCGGGCTCGACCGTCATCACCAGCCGGTCGTGCGTCACCGGCAGGTCGCCGGCCAGGTGCTCGACGAGCGAGCGCAGCCCGCGCGGGGCGGCCCAGCGCATCGGGCCGGTGACCTGCTCGCGCCCGCCCGGCCCGTACGCGGCGAGCGTGTCGGTCCACTCCCGCGCCAGCCCGGCGGCCCGCCACCGGTCCACCACGGCGGCGAAGTCCGGGTCGTCGACTGTGAAGTACGCGGCGCCCAGGTCGGCCGGGCGGCCGTCGAAGCGTCTGCTGGCCATCCGCCCGCCGGTGACCCGGGCGCGTTCGCGCACCCGTACCGGCACACCGGCCCGCGCCAGCTCGGTCGCGCACGCCACCCCGGCGATGCCCGCACCGACCACCACCACGCCCGTCCGGTCCGCCGTCACCAGGTGATCGTAGGCGGCGGGCGGCATGAACCCGCCGGGCCGGGGGTAGTGGTACACCTGTTCGAGGAGAGGTGATCGACATGGCCGACCGCAACAACACCAGCGGCAGGAACGTGAACCCGGACGCCGCCGTCATGGACCCGGACGACTGGGTCACCGGCGACGAGCCGCCCACCGCCGCCCAGGAGTCGTACCTGCACACCCTGGCCCAGGAGGCGGGCGAGCCGGTGCCGGAGGGCCTGACCAAGGCCGAGGCGTCCCGGCGGATCGACGAGCTCCAGGCGGAGACCGGCCGGGGCCGCTGAGGTCAGCGCGGGGGCAGGCGGTGCAGTTCGACCCGGTCGAGCCGCCCCGCCGCCACCCGCGCGGTCAGATACGTGGCGTACGGCTGCGCCCGCCGGTCGGTGGGTGAGCCGGGGTTGAGCAGGCGCAGACCGCCCGGGGCGACGCTGTCCCAGGGGATGTGCGAGTGCCCGAAGACGAGCAGGTCGCAGTCGCCGTACGCGGCGGCGCAGCGCTCCTCGCGGCGGGTCTTCGGGCCGGTCTCGTGCACCACGGCGACCCGCAGGCCGCCCAGCTCGACGCGGGCCACCTCGGGCAGCCGGGCGCGCAGTTCGGGGCCGTCGTTGTTGCCGTACACCCCGACCAGCCGGCGTGACCGCTCCTCCAGCGCGTCCAGCAGCGCGACGTCCACCCAGTCCCCGGCGTGCACCACCACGTCCGCGGCCTCCACGGCCGCCCACAGCACCGCCGGAAGGTCCCGCGCCCGCTTCGGCACATGCGTGTCCGCCATGATCACGAGATCCACCCCCTCATCCTCCCCCACCCCGCCCGTCGACGCGTCGATCATGAAGTTGGCGGCACTCAGGGAGATCGACTTCGCCGCCAACCTCATGATCGACGCGAAGCGGGCGCGGGGTGGCGGTGGGAGGTGGGGGCCGGGGCGCGGGCGGCGGCGTCGGTGATGCGGCCGGCGGCGATGATCAGGCCGATGTGCGAGTACGCCTGCGGGAAGTTGCCCATCTGCTCGCCGTTGTCCGGGTCGATCTGCTCGGCGTACAGGCCGAGGTCGTTGGTGCGGGCGGCGAGGCGTTCGAACAGCCGCCGCGCCCGGTCCAGTTCGCCCGCCTCGGCGAGGCACGCGGCCAGCCAGAACGAGCAGATCACGAACCCGGCCGGGTCGCCGTCCCAGCGCCGCAGCAGCCCGTCGCGGGACAGCCGCCGTTCCAGCACGTCCATCGTGGCGCGCATCCGCGGGTCGCTCGCGGGCAGGAAGCCGACCAGCGGCATGACCAGCACCGAGGCGTCCAGGTCGTCCGAGCCGAACACCCCGGTGTACGCGCCGACCCGCTCGTTCCAGCCGCGGGTGAGCACCGCCGCCCGCACCTCGTCGCGCGCCGCGGCCCAGCGGGCCACGTCGGCGGGCCCGCCGATGCGGGAACCGAACCGGACCGCCCGGTCCAGCGCGGTCCAGCACTCCACCTTCGACGACACGTAGTGCCGCTCCGGGCCACGTCCCTCCCACATCCCCGCGTCGGGCCGGTGCCAGCCGCGCTCGGCCTGGTCGGCGAGCGTCCGCAGCAGGTCGCGGACCTCCGGTGACATGGGGTCGAGGTAGTACCGCATCAGCCAGGCGGCGTCGAGCACCTCGCCCAGCACGTCGTTCTGCCGCTGCCGCCACGCGTCGTTGCCGACGAGCACCGGCCGGCTGTGCTCGTACCCGGCCAGGTGGTCGAGGTCGTGCTCGGTCAGGTCCCGCTCCCCCTCGACGCCGTACATGATCGGCACCGGCTCGTCGCCGATCCGGCCCATCGCCCGGGCCACCCAGGTGAACTGCCGGTCCGCCTCGTCCGGGCAGGCCGCCCGCCAGAGCGCCTGGAGGGTGAGGCTGAAGTCGCGCAGCCACACGTAGCGGTAGTCGTAGTTGCGGTCGCCGCCGAGCCGCTCCGGCACCGAGGTGGTGGCCGCCGCGACCACGGCGCCGCTGGGCGCGTACGTCATGCCCTGCACCGCGAGCGCGCTGCGCCGCACCTCGTCGCGGTACTCGCCCTGGTAGTCGTGCAGCGCCGACCATGAGTGCCAGCCGGCGACCGTCTCGGCCACCACCTCGGCGGCGTCGGGCAGCGCCGGTTCGGCGCCGGCGTACGTCGGGGCGTACCCGAGGGTGAAGCGGTGCCTGCTGCCGGCGTGGGCGGTGAACCGACCGGTGGCGGCGCCCCCGGCGATGGTCAGCGGGACGTCGGCGCGCAGCTCCAGCCGGCAGGCGCCGGCGGTGGCGGCCACCACCCCGTCGCGCTCGGTGAGGTAGGCGCCGACGCGGCCGTACTCGAATCGCGGCGCGTACTCGACGCGCATCGGCACCTCGCCGGTCAGCCCCTCGACCAGCCGGGCGAGCACCCGCGGCGAGCGCATCCCGATGTCGTGACCGCGCGCGCCGGGCTCCAGCGCCAGCGCGTCGGTGACGGCGACCGTGCCGGTCGCCGTGGTGAAGACGGTACGCAGCACCAGCGCGTCGTCCAGATAGGACCGGCTGCTGGTGGCCGCGCCCTCGGGGCGGATGGTCCAGTGCCCGGCGTCCTCGTCGAGCAGGCGCCCGAACACCGACGGCGCGTCGAACCGGGGCGGGCACCACCAGTTGACCGCGCCGTCCCGGTCCACCAGGGCCGCGCTGCGCCCGTCGGCGAGGAACCCGTGCTCGCTGATCCGTCGGGTCGGCACGACTGTGGCTACCCGGCCCGGGTGCCGCCATGCCTGGCCACATCGGTGCCGCCCGGCGCGTTACCGCTGTCCGGCGGCGGGAACGCGGCGAGTTGACGAAGGAGGATGCTCATGACCAGACCCTCGACTCCGACCGCGGCCTGGCAACCCGGAATGCCGGGCAGCGACAACCTCCCGTCCGGCCCGGGCGGTCGTCCGACCCCGCCGAGCGGGGACGGGCACGGTCCGCACGCCGGGGCACCGACCGTCACGATCGGCTCGTACCCGGACTATCCGTCCGCCCAGCGCGTGGTGGACTATCTGGCCGACAACCGGTTCCCGGTGGAACGTACCTCGATCGTCGGTACGGATCTCACGCTCGTGGAGACCGTGATGGGACGGCTCACCACGGGCCGGGCGGCCCTGCTCGGGGCCGGCACCGGCGCCTGGTTCGGTTTGTTCATCGGGTTGCTGTTCGGCATCTTCACCGCCGGGAACTGGCTGGCGGTGATCCTGGTCGGGCTGGTGATCGGTGCGATCTGGGGTGCCGTGTTCGGCGCGGTCGCGCACGCCATGAGCGGCGGGCAGCGTGACTTCACGTCGGCCAGTTCGCTGCGGGCCGCCCAGTACGCGGTCACCGTGGACGCGGAGCTGGCCGGTCAGGCCCAGCAGATGCTCAGTCGGATGCACCTCACACCGACCGGCGCCACCGCCCGCTGACCGGCGGTACGTGACATCGAGGGAGGGCCCCGCCGGGGTCCTCCCTCGCCGCGTCAGTGGTACGCCCGCTCACCGGCCCGCAGCGGCACGTCCACCCGGTTCTCCGGCGGCGCCAGCGGGCAGGCCCACCTGTCGTCGTAGGCGCAGCTCGGGTCATAGCGGCGAGGATGTTGGACAGCTCACCGCGCCGCAGGCACACAGGTTGACCTGAGGAAACTCAGGGGTTGATCAGCCCTCAGGCCGATGAGTTGAACGTAACCATCTACTGAGGAGAGCACCCCCGATGAGCAAGATCAAAGATCCTGAGCTGGCAGCACAGCTAGCCATCATCACTGTTGTAGGCCTGGCGGCAGGCGCAGCCAGCTTCACGCACGTCCACGATTGGACGATGGCGAACAGCCCTGCCGGTACGCCTGGCTGGTTTGGATGGGCTAACGCAGTCATCTCGGAGCTTGTGCCGATTGCAAGCCTGCTGACCATTCGTCGTAACCGCAGGATCGGCAAGCCCATCGGCATGCCAGTGTTCATGCTCCTTGCCGCCGCAGGCCTGTCGTTGTCGGCACAGCTTGCAGTGGCAAAGCCATCGGCATCCGGCTGGCTCCTGTCTGCCGTTCCGGCACTGGCATTTATGGGACTGATGAAGATGGTGCTTGCCGGTTTGCCAGCAGCCGTGCCGGTTGCCGATTCCGTGCCAGTGCACAAGGTTGCCGATGCTGATTTCGTGCCGGTTGCTGATGTCGTGCCGATGCCAATCAGCACGCCTGCTGACCAGCACGTTGCCGATTCCGTGCCGGTAACTGTGCCAGTCGAGAAGCCTGCCGAATCGGCAAAGAAGCCTCGCACCCGCAAGCCTGTCGTGCCAGCACATCCGGAGAAGCGTGCCGATCGGAACGATGCCGAAATCCTTGACGCCTACGTGGTTGCTCGTGCCGATGGCAAGAAGATTGCCGATATCGCCAAGGAGCTTGGCGTGTCGGAAAGGAAGCTGTTCAACATCCGCAAGACTGCCGGAATCGCCTGAGAGGAACTGACATGCTGCCGACCTGTACGACGCACGGGCCGATCAACGGCTACGAGCTGCGTGACTCGTGGAGCTTCACCGAGGCTGGCCGCGTAGAGGGCATGCGCTCCTACGTCCTGTCCTGTGGCTGTGAGCACGTCGGCGCTGACCTGACCACCAGGGAGATCCTGAGCGCTGAGGAGACTCCTGACGGCTCCCGCGTGATCGAGCTGAGCATCATCGACTTCATGGAACAGCCGGTCATCACCTGGCGGGAGATCAGGCCAGCACTGATCTAAGTTCATCAGGAAGAGGGCTGCCCGAAAGGGTGGCCCTTTTTCTTTGCTCTCATACCGAGTTTG
Organism: Micromonospora sp. WMMD1274; assembly: GCF_049179035.1. Classification (NCBI taxonomy): domain Bacteria; kingdom Bacillati; phylum Actinomycetota; class Actinomycetes; order Micromonosporales; family Micromonosporaceae; genus Micromonospora; species Micromonospora sp. WMMD1274. Next base: position 5,648,592 of record NZ_JBMHMG010000001.1, on the reverse strand, counting down.
ATTCGCCTACTCCCCGATTAGTTAAGTAGGGCCAAGGAAGAGGAGAGCAGCCATGAGGCCACGAGACATGCTTATCAAGGCAAACCGGGAACTAGCCGAGAAGTACGCAGAGCAGGACAGGAGGTTTTGGGATGACGCTGCAAAGCAGATTGCAAGCCGCAGAGGCTAAGGCTCAGGCGAGACAGCCGATTATTGAGAAGCTAACCAAGGAACTGAAAGCAGCCAGGGAGAAGTAATTATGACGTGCGCCAGATGTGACGAGCCAGGAACAGTAGCCTTTGTGAACGTCGACAACGAAAGAAGGTATCTCTGCCCGACTCATCACATCAACGCATGGATACTGCTACTGATCCTGTACGGATACCTACCCGAGGAATGAGAAAGAGGAGCGGACCGGATTCCGCTCCCCTTCCCTTTTCCTGAGCTGTATTGCAGGCACAACCCTGTAAGTTGCATCTGACTCAGGCCAGAACAGGTTAGGCCTCTTCCCCACCATCGAGCAAGTGAGGCCGCTTCTCAGCGATCCAAGCCTCAACATGCTCCTTGAGCCACACGTTCCCCATCTTGAGTGTGGCGACAGGTGCCGGGAAGTCTCGGCGGTTGATCAGGATGTACGCGCGCTGGCGAGACACGCCCAAGCGCTCTTGGATCTCAGCCGCTCCCATCAGCTCCACATGGCTCAGGCTATGAACGCCCTGAGTAGGCGTGTCACGTACGGGCAGACCTGTACGTGACACGCCTACTTCACGTAGGGTTGACAGGACGTAACCCCATGGCACCAGGGAGGCGGCCAGCCATGTTCCGTATCGGCAAGTGGTTCCAACGCGAGGAAGAGCCCATCGACCAGGTAGGGCCAGCCACGATCTACCCGGACAGGTCAGGCGCTCTGGTGAAGCCTGAGGGGCCTCAGATGCCGGCATGGAACCGCTCGACTGAGGTCATACCGCTAGACAGGCCTCTGATGACCAGGGCTGCCCTGTGGCGCTCTAGCCACGCTGTCAGGACCATGAACAGGCGACCCAACAGCAGGCCTGGCCGGTTCGGCAAATGATCGAGAGGTGGGAGCCTGAGCCGCCGCATGTGATCATGGCTGCTGGCTTCACGGTTGACTTCCATCGCAGCAAGCGCTGTCCTCACTGTCGGCCTGGCGGCTGTCCTCGTGTGGACAGGGCACGTCGGCTACTTCGGGCATGGAGGATCAAGCAGCGCGAGCACAGGCAACGGCAGGGCTTCCGCTGCTCCTGATACGAGAAAAGCCCCTGACCCTCGTGATGAAGGTCAGGGGCTTTCTCATGTCTAGATCAATTCGTTTCGTCAACAGAACCGATCACCTTTCGTAGGACGCGCTCAAGCTGCTCGTCAGTGATGGTCACGCTGCCAGGTGGAGCAGCGATCACCTGGTCTAGCTTGGCGTCAAGCTCCTTGACCTTCTTGACAATCCACACCTCAGAGCCGCCACCCTTCAAGTCAGAGCGAACGGTGTCAGTGCCGGATGCCATGGCTAGGACTCGACCATCGACATAACCTAGCTGTGCAGATTCATTCGGAGTCATATCTACCTCTTCTCTGGCCTCAATAGGCTCTCCCTTGAGAATCGCCAGGATTCCTGCGATTGCTTCCCAATCGTTGATGAACTTTCTAATCAGGCTGATGTGTACGTGCCAGAGGTGCGACTTGTCCCGACCAGGATCAGGACCAGCATCGGCACCTACGCCTAGCGGCTTGCCGCCTGTCAGCACGTAGCAGTAGACAGTCTTGCCGTCGAGAGTTCCGATGAATTCACGGATGATCGGCTGACCATCCTTGAACAGCCTCGGGTCACGGCTCTTGCACGCATCAGCCAGACGCTTGCTGTAGAGCTTCATCTTGGCTTCAGGAAGCGTCAGATCCCACGCTGAGGCCTTATCGCTCGGACCCTGCCTGTCGGCTGCTAGATCCTCAACTGAGTAGTCAGTCTTGGCTAGAGCGCTACGGCGGTTGTGATAGCCAGCCTTGTCGGCATAGATACCGCCTAGCTTTACCGCAGGCTCAAAGGCGCTGAACTCAGTCCACAAGCGCCACATAGGATCAGAGATCCTAGCTGGATTAGGGTTGCTCATACAACCTCCTTATGCTGTTTTATCGATCTGATCGACCATCACGACTGACTGATTCTTGAGAGCTTCAACAGCCGAATCGAGCTGACTCTTGTAGTGGGCAACGGCTTCCTCAAGAGTGGCTATACGCTGACGCAGCTCTGTGTTTTCCTTCACCCGATCCGCCAACTCACGCTTCAACCAAGCAATATGCTCTTCAAGCTCATTGATCATGCTGGCGTACTGCTCTCTTACTTCACGAATCATGGCTAGGTATTGATCCTTCGCCAGCGTGAAGGCAGCCGCCTCAGCGGTCAGTCGCGGAACTTCCTTTTGATCCTTTGCGCTAAGGCGAGCGGTCACGAAACCGATAATTCCCGTGATGACGCTCGCCCCTGCTCCAATAATGATTGGGTCCATGTTTAGGCCTTCCCCTATTAACAGGCTCCCGGCCTCTTGTTCCTAAAATCAGGTTACGTCTACGCCAAGGCCTAGATAATCTGCTGCGCTTCCTACCTCATCGATGATGAGATAGCGAGGAGTAGTGGCGCTTCCCCAGCAGGTGACGAGGTTTGTGCCCGATGAAGACGAGACAGTCAGCACCACATCAGCAGTGAGGTCAGTGCTGGCCGATCTCGTGAGAATCAGCGGACCACCATTAGCCATCATGGCTGAACCTAGGGCGTTAGCGACACAGCGGATACGGCCGAACTCTCCCCAATCCGCACCAGACGCATTAGTCTTCCGCAGACGGAAGTTAGCCATGGTGCCATCTGCCGCATAAACAGATGTCTTGAAGTAGGCACGGTAAGCCTTGCCAGCCTTGAAAACCATGTTGCTGACAATGAGCGACGCTACCTCAGACGTGCCTACTGGTGATTGACTTGTGTTGGAATAGGCGATGCCTGGTGGAGCTGGATTCAGACGAGCTGCCGTCAGCTTCATTCCTGGTTGAATATTCATTGATTACCTCATAGAGCCGCAATAGCCGGATAAGCCACACGTACAGGCGTACCGGCAGGATGAGTCTTAGAAATTCCGTTCACTGCCCGGACAACTGAGAAGTTCTGCGGACTGCGAACAGCAACGTTGTCAAACTTCACCGCTAGACCAGTCTGTGTGTTTCCGGCCTGACGGAATCCGACCAGCGCTAGCGCGTCAGTAGACGAGCCTGCAACCGATGAGTCGGTAACAGAAGATGCCCATGACATCGGCTCGATTCCAGCAGCAGGCCACAGCTTGTGCCTGATCTGGTTACCGAAAGCCTGTACCCGCAGCTTGAAGCTGTTTCCAGCTCCATACGGCAGGAGTGAGGCACGGCTAGCCAGAGACACGGCGTTGGTTTGAATGAGCAAGTCAATCTGGCCTGACGGCTGATAACGAACAACACTCTCGACGTATCCGCCACCTAGCCGGAATCTCACTCGCTGGTCATAGAAGGCACCAGCAGCAACCGCATCACAGGTCAGCGTCACGGACACGTCTAGGTCTGCGCCGATGTTCGGAACAGTCGCCGTGAAGGCTGTGCCTGTGGCGTTCAGACCAATGAGAGCAGTAGAGCCGTCAGTGACGAACTGAGCAGACGGCACACAGGTCCATGTTTGGCCGCTCGTAGCGCTGCCCCATCCGCCGCTTCCTGTTCTGGTGAAGCTGTCCACCAACAACGGGTTGACGGCAGTAATCGATACTTCCTCGCCACCGAGAAGGCCAGGGATCGGCAGGTCAGTCGGATCGGTAGTCCAGTCATCCCCTGGCCCTGAGGCAACAATCAGCGTTGTTGCTGAGGCGCTTACAGGAGCCACCAGATACGACGTGTCGGAGTCGACCCGTGTGTCTGTGCCTTCTTGGGCTACAGTCCACACGGAGCCTGGCCTACAGTTCCACTTGATCTCCCATGTGGAACTATTCATCGTCACGTTGTAGCCGACGATGAGAAGCCTCACCGGTCCTGGCGGAAGCCAGTCAGGCAGATCATCGATCGTGATGAAGTCACCGACGTTCAGCGCTGCCACCTGACGCCTCAGGGCAGGGTTAGCTGTCCAGAAGGAATTCATCAGGTTGAGCGTGACGTTAGGCCAACGAGCCTCATCAACTGTGCCTTGGAATGCTCGCCAGGCTGCATGCTGAATAGCCTGCTCGTCGTAGGCCAGATTCAGCGATACCGAATCGTCGTAGGTGCCTACAGCCGACACAGACAGTGGACCTGAGTCAACGACGAATCGTGCTGAGGCTCCATCCTCACGCGAGACAGTCACATCATTGCGGATATCGTCGGCATCCTCAGTTGGTGCCAGCGCTGAAATACCGTTCAGATATGACAGGGCTAGAGCTGGCTGGTTGTAGAGGCTTTCCCTCGTGCGGTACGACAGGGATAGAGACTGCTGCCTTTCGGTCAACAGGCCGCCATCAGCCTCAGCACATGAGGTCAGCAGATTCAGGAAGGTGTCAGCCTTCTGCCTTCCCATAGGCGCTGTCTCAGAAATCGTGCCGACGACATCAACAGGGATTCCTTCTTCCCGAGACAGGCGCTTGATCCTGTCACCGGCTGTCTCACCGACATAGCCGTTAGAAGCGTTACGGAACTCCCATGTCACAATCGGCAGCTCGACAGGGAACAGGCCTACGTGACCGATAGTCGAGACAAGCGCGCCAGACGTAATCGTTGCTGCGGTCGGATTACCAAACGCACCTGTGTAGGTCAGATAGCCGCCAGAGAACGTGTACCACGTATTAGAACCTACGCCGTGCCAAACCGAGGTCCATTCCACGTTGCTTCCGTCTTGGAAAACCTGAAGCGTCATGGCAACCCAGCCGGTAGGCGTGGCCTCTGTTCCGAATCCAGCAGATGCGCTCGTGACAGTCGTTACGCCATCAGTACCGGTGCCAATCCAACGGTAGCTGTTGTTATTGATGCTCAGCGTCCACTGCGCAACGGTGCCCCTACTCTCAATCTTGGCTACGTCCACGAACGTGCTTGAGGCAGGCAGTGAATCGAGCTTGAAGAAGAGCAGGAAGCTCCATTCAGTGTTGCCCGCAGCAGGGCCAGCCTTGACGTTCAGGAATGACGTAGCCTCGCCTAGCTTGGCTGTTGTCACTGCACCCTTCAGGGTGTCGTCTGCGCTGAAGGTCACTTCCCTGGCAGAGCCATACGCTGAGCCGCCAAGAGCGCTATTGCTTGGAGCAGTCGAATCAGAGCCGTCCTCTAGCGGCATGTACGCCATAGGCTTGTAGCTCGCCAGAGCGCGATACAGAGGAGAACTAAGAGCCTTGGCACCCTGATTCAGCCTGCGCAGAATTCCGGAGGCCTTGACCGTCACCCATGCGTCTTTGCCGGACAGATCCCAGGCGACAGGCCACTCAGAAACCTCACCTTCCCAGACAGGCTCAGTAACTACGTAGTTGTCGTACGAGACTGATGGAATAGGCGAATTGGTGTTCCCACCAACAAGCCAGGAACGGAAGCCGACCATGCCCGCACCTGTGTAAGTGGTGTCCGTGGCTGTCAGCGTCCATGCCAGCGGTTCAGGATCGGTAGAGCGCCAAAGCTTCACCGCTAGACGTGTGCCGGCAACCTGAGTACGCATACGAATCGTCGTGCCTGCCGCGTAGGTCAGGCTCGTCCTGGTGACTGCTACTTGAACAGTGTCAGCAACAGGAACCCTCTTAGAAATCGTGATAGCCACTGAGCTACCTGATTCGAACTCACAGCGCGCCCAGTAGTACTCATCGACACTGCGATAGCGAGCCATTACACCAGCAACCAAAGAGGCACCAGTCATAACCGCAGAAGGCGTGATGTCTACAACCTGGTCTGAGTCAACTGTCTCACTGCCGGTCAGCGTTGCGTTAACAGTGAAGTTCGCAGAAGGGAAGGTAAAGGTTGCCTGTCCTGACGAGACATTCCACTGCGCAGAGCTAGTGACGCTCCATGCCTGACCTGAATCAGCCGTGCCCATTCCACCAGCAACAGTGCGACTGAAGGTGTCTGCGAACAGCTCACGGTAGAACTTCACCGGAGTGTTCCGCCCGATGTGGCCGTAGTAGGGACTACGCGGATTCCTGTTGCTGTACTTACCGTCCTTGTTGTTCAGGACGAACGAGCATGAGCCGATGTCGGCCTGCTTGCCGTTCGGCGCATATCCGCCATCGAATTCAAAGCCACCGCCGGAAGAGGCTGACTCGTCGCGCATGTCGGGAGTGATGTCAATCCAGCCAAGCGCACCAGCAAAAGCCGTGCCATGGAAATCGTTCGCTGCCATGACATCACTCCCTTATTGAGATTTAGTCGAAGAACTTCTTAGATCCACCGTTGTTGCGGACGTGCTTACGCAGCTCGTCACCCATTTGCTTGATGTTCTGTACGCCGTAGAAGTTGAAGGTTCCGCCACTAATGGCAAGCCCTGAGCCACCACTTCTGCCGCCAGTCAGAGGAGTCACCTGAGCGCCACGGTTGAGGCTCAGAAGCTCAGGCCCCTTCTCGCCGACAACCGCCAGACCACTACCGGTGACCGTTCCACCCTTAGCCAGGAACGGAATGTTCGGAGTGTTCAGCGTGACGCTAGGAATGCTCATGCCCATAATCGAGCCGCCGCCCAGAGTGAATGACAGACCATTCCACTTACTGATGATCCAGTTGATTCCTGAGCGGAAGGCATTCTTCAGACCATCGAACATTCCGCTTGCTGCTGAACTGATTCGCTTCTTCAAGCCGCTCACGAATCCGACAACCTTGCCGATGACTGAAGTGATGTTGTTCCACTGCGTCTTCGCGTTATTCCAGATTCCGCGCCAGAGCGAGACAAAGAAATTGCCCACGCCACGCCAGAATCCGGAGAACATAGCCCACCAGGCCTTGAAGCCTGAAACGACGAGGCCGAGCATCATCTTGTAGTAGGCGACGATGCCGCCCCATACCGTCTTCCAAATCGTCTGGAACCAAGTTGTCTTGGTCGCGATAAGCACAATCACTGCAATCAGGGCCATGACTGCCAGAACGATCAGACCGATTGGGTTGAGCATCATGACCACGTTTAGGGCCGTCTGCACAATCGTCCAGATCTTAGTAATGGCAACAATCGTCGCGATGATTCCCACTACCGGCCCGAGCACCATAGCCATAGTGCCGACTACCTTGTTGTGCTTCTCAATCCAGCCAACGACAGAACCGAGCACATTCACTAGGCCTGTCTGAAGCTTGCGCTTGAATTGCTCAACCTTGGCACCAGCACTGTTCTGCAAGGTGTCCCCTGCCCGCTGTGCTGCGCCGGACACGTTGCCTAGCTGACTTGAGGCCTTGGACAGGTCCATAGACATCAAGGCCTGCTGCATGTCCTCAGACTTGGTACCGAACAGGCCTACAGCGACCTGTGCACGCTTCGCAGGGTCTTTGATGCCCTTCAGCTTCGTGAGCACCTGGCCCAGAGCAGCAGAGGCCTTAGGGCCACCAGCAGCCACGGCAGAAGTCATCTGCGAGGCATTGAGGCCTAGAGCCTTGAAGGCTTCCGCAGAAGTCTTAGAGCCGTCCTGAGCGCGGATAGCGAATTCCTTCAAAGCATCAGCGGCAACGTCAGAGTTGCGAGCACCACCGGCAATAGCCTGACTCAACAAACCCATCGAGCTAGTAGCGTCAAGGCCTAGCTGCTTGAAGATGACCGGGTACTCAGTGAACGTGTCTAGAAGATCCTGCTGCTTGTTGACACCCTGTTGTGTTCCTCGGGTCAGTACGTCAAAGGCTTCCTCAGCCGACTTCGCCATACCTGTCTTCAGCATGGTCGAGACAGCCGCAGAAACCTTGTCCGACTCCTCAGCCATCAAGGTTCCAAGAGTCATGACCTTTGCGGAAACCTGCTCGATGGCAGCATTGCTCGCATCAGTCGGGACAAGGGCATTCTGAATAACACCCTTGATTGCATCGTTGTTCGCCTGAATCGAGTCACCCAGACCCTTTGAGTACAGGTCACCCGACACCTGACCCAACTTGGCAGCAACCTCAGGAGTAGCACCTACCTGAGCTGCCAAAAGAGCGTCTGACTTGCTCTTGTCCATCGTCGCCATCAAACCGCCTGCCAGGCCTGCGGACAGGGCAGCACCAATAGCCAAACCGGCTGCGCCTGCCCTGCCCTTCAGACTGTCAAACGTCTTTGAAGCCTTATCCTTAGCGAGGATGTTGAAAACTAGGCTTGTGTCTGCCATCGGAATTACCCCCGCTCGGCTTCTTTATTTTTCTTGTGCATCTCTTCGAACGTGGCGACTGCCTGATAGAAGTAGTCGATCGGCAGCTCACGAATCTCCTTGAGCGAAATGCCGAACTCAGCGAAGTTAAGCCAGTGCTTATCAATCAGGGCTTCTACTTCGCTTTTCCCAGGCCTTCCGGGGCAGCCTCAATCTGGATTTCCAGAGCAGCGAGCATTCCCGCACGCTCGTCATCGGTCAGCGAAGAAAGCTTCTCGACGTTGTTGCGCATCTCGCCTAGCTCGTGCTTGGTGTGCTCCACAACAAGCTCATCCATGTAGAACTCAGGCATGTCCTCAAACATCAGAGTGTTATGAGCCTGACGCAGCAAATGCCACAGCATGATCCTGCGAGCGCGGATATCACCCTTGAGCACACCAACAGCGAACTCATCCCAGGTGCCGCCAAAGCGCCTCTGAAGAATCTCAGCCTCAGACGACTTCACTCGACCTGGCCGAAACTCCCACTCCTGAGCCTCGCCACCTTCAGGCTTATATGTAACGATCATTTGACGCTCCTTGCGATTCTGCGCGCACATTTCTCCATGGCCTCTAAAACGGCCTTGCGGTATTGCGCCTTGTGTTTGATAAGTGGTTCATCGAAATAGCCTGGCTCGCCTTCCTGCTGCACCCACACGTCACGGCCGAAAACCTTGTGACGCCATCCGCGCTTGCTGTTCAGGCGCTTAGGTGCGTTCTTGAAGTTGCGAACACCAGGAGTGCGCTTCATGCGCAGCCGGGCACCAGTAGAACGGCCGGTGAGACGAGCCTCAGCCTTCAAGCCCTTCAGAACAGTTGTTCTCAGGCCTGCGCCTTCTACCGACATTCCGCCAGTAGACATGGACATCAGACCTGAGCGAACCTCTGCCTTAGCAGGCTCAAGAGCTTGACGCAGATCCCTAGCCAGATCCCGACGTAGCTTCTTGCCGTCAGCCTCAGACTTGAGTGCCTTACCAAGAGCCTGTAGAGCCTGCTGATCTGTGCTCAGCTCAATCATGGTGATCAGCTCGTTGCGCGAGTGACAGCACCAGAGGTAGGGAAGGAAACCTTTACCGAAGCGTCGTCACCGACGTTGCCGCTAATAGGTGCCCATTCCTTGACCAGGGCCGAACCTGTGTACTTGGGATTGGATGTGCCGACGGCAGCGTTGGCTAGCCGAACCTCAAAGGTCACGACTGTGCCGAACAGAGGCCACATGATCGAGTCAAGAGCAGACGCAGTAACATCCTGCTTAAACTCAATCGCCAGCGTGCCGGACCTGAGTCCACCAAGGACTTCCTTCCATCCGCCAGAACCGAATGTAGTTACATCCTTCTCGTCAACCTCAGCGCTCAGCTCAATGCTGTTTGCCCAGTTGCTTAGATCAGTGCCGCTCAGCGCAATGTAAGAGGCAGTAAGAACCATCTTTGCCATAGGAAGCTCCTAAATAGGTATGAAGAAACCCGCCACCAGTCAGGCAGCGGGTTAGGGAATTGCGATTAAAGTCAGGCCACGCCTAGAGCAACCATGAACAGGAAGCTAGGAGTAGTGCCGGAAATGGTGTAGCTGACCCTGTAGTAGGTGTCAGCGCTTGTAGTCGCAGATCTCAAGATCTGGCTTCCTACGGCAGTAGCCGCAGCGAACGTCAGTCGAGTAGCAGGGGATGCGAATCCAGCCGCATCATCCGACTCGACAGTCACAGTCAGGCTTGGTGTACCTGTGCCGGCAATCGACAGGACATGCAGAGCGGCGTAGAGCTGCTTGCCAGCAGGTACGGCGACGTGCTGTACCGCTGTCCCTGAGCCTGTAGCCGTCCGAGGTGTGCCAGGGCTGTGCAGGGACACTCCCCGCACCAGCGGCCATGTGCCGGTAGCTGAGGCCTTCCAAGGCGCTACGTCGCCTACAGCTCCACCTAGCTCATACGAGCTGCGCAGAGCGTTGGTGAAGTAGGCGAGGCTGCTAGGGCTGGTGGCCTGCGGACAGACCGTCCAAGCGCCTACGCCACCCAGGCCTGACCAGGAAGCGTCATCAACCTTGCTCGGGTCGCCTGCTTCCCACTGACCTTCAGCAGAGATCTTGGTTGAGGCCAGACCGCCAAGGACTTCCTTCCAAGCAGGCTGACCCTCAACAGGGTTGAAGGCGGTTACGTCTCGCTCCTCAACCTCGCTGGCAAGCTCAACCTTGTTGGTTCTGCTCGTCAGGTCAGCCGCACCCGTGAATAGGCGCGTGTTATGTAATACGAACTTTGCCATGGCTAGTCCCCTACGTCTTTCCCTAGTACCTCAATCACAATCTCAGCGCCGAAATAGACGGTGTTGTCATCGACTTGGTACTTGCGGTAGCCCTGAATGCGGGCAATCTTGAAATCGTCAGCAGCGCCGTTAAGCGCGTACTCCCCTGGCTCGCCTCTAGCAGCCATCAGGGCAGCCCTTACAGATCTAGGGCCAGTGCGAGACAGCAGCTCGTCTAGAAGCTTCTGCCCTGCCTTGTCGTCAACGGACGAAACAAAGATTCGGCAAGTAACCGTGGCTCTGTCGTAACCGCCGTAAGACTGGTTAGGGTCAACCTCAACCTCAAGCGGGAAGAAACAAGGCACTGTGAACGAGTCAGGGACATAGCCGTAACAGGTCAGGCCACGAATCGGCTTGACCGCATTAGCTAGCTCCTGGCGCACATCTGAGATATTCATGGCGGATCACCCGAACCCAGGGGCCATGAAAGGCCAGATAAGTGCTTCTACGTCAGGGTCAATCTTGCTCAGGCGAACCGCACCCCAATCAGCGCTGCCCTTGATTCCCTCAGCAGAGTCCTTACGCATGTAAAGCCTGTTGGCCTGAATCAGGGTGGCTCGCTTGATTTCCTCAGGAACAGCAGGGAAGCCGAATCGTGCGGTTACCCGCACCCTTCTACCGGCTGTCCAGTTGCCAGGCGTACCGAGGCGAGTGATCGGCAGGCCTCTAGCTAGCGCGTTCTCAGGGCCAGTCTCGTAATCCGTGACCGTCGACCAGGACGAGCCGCTACCAACCTCCACCATGAGGCCTGTCTCGCTGCCGATGTCGTCCACCAGGAGCCAGATGCCGTCACGGTCTGCGTACGTGCGTCCAACAGTCGAGTAGGTACGGCTGGTGACATCCGCCGCCAGAGCGAACCCACCAGGACTCTTGGAGCAGGCACGGTCAAGCTGACGGGAGGCAGCGAGAAGAACCGACGTAAACGCATCGTCTCTGTCGTTGTCCTCTACATTCCTAGCTGCCTTGAAGTCTTCAAGAGTTGCATAAAGTGTCGATGAAGACATGACTCACCGCCTCCCCATCAATTACGTAGTTTGCTTGCGTGATGTGCTTGCTGTCTGCTTGCGAGGATTGGTAACGGTGCGACCCTCAGGCTTTCCGTTCTTCCTCGTCACGTGAGCGCGAATGGCAGCGTCAACTTCCTTCACACGCTCAGTAAGGCCACGAACCTCATAGCCTCTGCGCTCCTCTTCAAGAGCAGCGATCCACGCATCCTTTTCGTCGGACATAAGAAACTCCTTGGAATAGCAGTGGTGGCCCATCCGAAGACAGGCCACCACTAGCGCGGATTATCAGAAGGTTGGGGTTACCAGACCAGTGCCGCCGATCTTTGCTACACCGTTGGTGTAACGACGGAAGCTGTAGGCGAAGTAGCCGTACATAACCAGCAGGACACCCAGGCTTGCCGCAGCAGCCTGCTCAGCGCGGATGAATACCGGCGCGTTCGGGTCTTCCCACAGGTGGCACTCATCAGCCGCAACAACGTAGATCTCATCCTCGTTGGTGCCAGTACCCAGGTTGGTAGCGATGTTCGCATCCACAACCACAAGGTTGCCGTTAGGCAGAACGCCACGAACGCCATTGCCGTATCCGACACCGTTGTTCGTACCGATAGCCTGAGTAGGCACACCTGGCTGAGTGATCATCGGCCATGCGCTCGATAGCTGAGACTGGAACCAGTGCCAACGGCGAGGGTGCATAACGATGTGGCTAGGAGTTGCCTGAGCCAGAAGAGCAGCCTCAACAGCCGAGTTGGCTGCAAGCATCTTCGGGTACAGCTCAGCAGCCGTAGGAGAAGCGTCCGTGTAGGCGATCGACTGAGCAACAGCAGACAGACCAGTAGTCGCCTGGTTGATCAGAGTGCTGTCAAGAGCAGTCGCATAAGCGCGGAACAGATCGTTCATCACGATCTCCTCAACACCAGTACCACGCTCGATTGCCTGACGGGAAAGAGTCTGCTGACCGGCAGCAGTCTGCACGTTCTCAGTCAGAAGAGTGTCATCCATGTTCGTTTCCGACACAGACGAATTCTCAGACGACTGAAGCGCAACAGAGGCACCCGTAGTGATACGGCTGATGTTCACAGTCATACCGTTAGACGGCAGGTCGTGCTTGTTGCAGACATCAGCGAACGGACGCAGAGCCCTTACGGCTGGTGCGTACATGTCGGTGAGGTACTGAGGCACAACTAGGCCAGAGAAGTTGCCAGTGTTACCGGCACGCTCTAGGTACTGGCCGCGCTCAACACGCTCCTCCTGCATGTGACGAGAAAGCCGGTGCTCAGCGTCAAGGTCACGGAAAAGGAACTGGCTTGCCAGGTCGCGGACGAACTGAGAACCCTTGCGGTCAGTGTCCGGACGGTAAGTACGCTCCTCAGCGCCTACGCGGGCTACGCGGTCATAGGCAGGCTTAGCAGCACCAGTGCCGCTGCGCTCGCCGTAGGCCTTCTCGTTGGCATCCTGATCAGCCTTGGCGGCACGGGCAGTCTCAAGCTTGAACTTGATTCCGTCGATGTCCTTCTTGGCCTGCTCACGCTTGCCCTCAAGCTCACGTACCTGGCGGTCCTCATCGGCAGTCAGGTTTGCACGAGCCTCAGCCTTGGCCTTGTCAAGGACGTGCACGATTTCGGTATTGGCGCGCTCACGGTCGCGCTCTGCCATCTTCAGCTCTACCTCTAGAGCCTGAATCATTTCAGTAACGTTCATTTTAGTTTTCACTTTCGCGTGAAGGGAAATGGAAAACCCTTCCGCACGCTTCTGCGTCACTACCGGTCTGATTTCCGGCTTGATCCGTAAAGCTGCTCCTAGGTCTGATTGCCAAGTGGAGTTGCGGTTTATGGGTCAGTGCTAGTTGCTAGTCGTCAAGCCGAAGCATTGTTTCGACCAGCGAAATACTGCGACCAGTAGGCGCAGAAGTTGATACAGCCTCGCCAGACTCATTCAGGCGAGAGTTAAGACGCTCGACAGCGGCACGTGCCGCGCCAAGAGGAAGGCCATCAAGTTCAGAGATGATCTCTCGTGACCTGGCAGCAATAGATGTGTGAGGGTTTGCGCCGTAGTTGACTGCGGACACGTCGCCTCTGTGAAGGTCAAGCTGAGTAATGCGGAACTCTGTGAAATCGTCGCTCCACTCGCCTTCCTCAAGCAGGAAGCCGAAACTCATCTGATCAATGTTGCGATCCTCAATCGCCAGGATCAGATCCTTCACGTCCTGGCGCTCAGGGTTGAGCAGGGCTACAGACCGCAGGCCTAGAGCGTCCACAGACAGCTCAAGAGTCTTGTTGGTCGTGCGAGCCATGGTCACGCCTCTGTGGTTCACCAGGAACGCCACATCAGGGTTAGCGGCTAGCGTCTTGTCGAAAGCGCGTGCGTCGATAACCTCGTTGTAGCCGCCGAACATGTCCCACATTTCGTAAGGCGTCTCGACCACTGAGGCGTAGCCGTCTAGCTGATAGAACGTCTTGCCGTCACGCTCGATGAGGTTTGCGCGTAGCTGCTTAGCCTCAAAGCCAACCGAACGAGCTGCCCCGGCTGGTGCCGCTGCTGGCCCTGGCCGCTGTCCGGCAGAGCCCTGAGCCCTAAGGGCAGCAGCACGACGAGAAGCCGCTTCTCTGTGTGCAGTGTTAGTCATTGTTACCTGCCTTGGTTTCAGGAGTGCCCTGCTTAGGCACGCCAAATAGCCGGTCGAATTGCTTCATGTCGGAATCAGTCAGCGGAGGAAGGTTCTTCAGCTCACGAGCCTCATCCGGAGTCCTGTAACGAGAGTTGATTTCGATTGCCAGAACTTCAGCGGACGTCTTTGGGTCCATCCTCAGCAGAGCGTCAGTGTTCAACTTGACGTACTGCGGAGAAGGCGTCAGAGTCGACAGCTTCTTTTCTCGCCGCTTGATAGCCGGATCGAGATTCATAATGAGGAACTGAAGGTTTCGCTGCGTAATGCTCGCGTAAGTCATGTTGCTTCCGCCAACCGCAGCATCGATCAGGTCACTTGGGCATCCGAAGAAACGAGCAATCTCGTTCAGTCCGTAACGCTTCGCCTCAAGCCACTGAGACTGGCTTTCTACCGCCTGAATAGGCGTGTACTCCCAATCCTTGCCGTGTACGAACACGTCACCAGAGTTGACAGTTGCCCTGAATCTCGCCTTAGCCTCTGCCGCCTTCTCAGGATCGACAGTCTTTTCAGTGTTCTTCAGGGTTCCTGCTGGAATGGCGTTACCGTCAAACCAGTCTGTTGCGTAGTCCTGAATCGACAGGTACTCACCGATGGCTAGGGCTGCGTACTGAATAGGAGACAAGCCGTACGGTAGGCCTGCTACCGGATACTGCTTCTCATGCCAGATGTCGGCAGGATCGAAAGTCTCATTGCCAACCCTGTAACTCAGCTTGTTATCCCGGTAGACCACAGTGACGCTTTGCAGCGGTAGCAGCTCGATCCTGCTTGGCAGGCCTCTACCGTTCCGCTCAGTGATCAGGCCGAAAGCATTTCCAGCCCTGTCTAGGTCAAACTGAGTCGCGTACAACCACTCCTGAAGGTCACAATTGTCTCCACCAGGATTGATCAGGACAGGAGGCTTAGGCACCTCAACCTGATAGCCGTTGACTCTGCGATAGACATCAAGCGGCATGGTCGAGATCAGGTCTGCTCGCAGCCTCAGGCATGCCCACACAGCCGAATGACGTAGGGCAGAATCGTCGGTGACAAGCACTCTGCCCTTACGTCCTGAGTCTGCACGTGACGGAATTAGATCCTGTGCTTCCTGACTGATGTTCGCGTGACGCTCCTGTCGAGTGAAGACATCACGAACTCTTTGAGTGAAACTAGGCACGGCGACCCTCCTAACCAAATGAATCGGATAGGTCGTAGTCGCCAGAGCCGACCGAATCCTTACGAGTTACGTATGCCCAGCGGGCAATAAGCCCTGCCGTTAGCGGGCTGGTATCAACTGCTGAGCGTCCTCTGTCGAACACCAGAACATCCCCGAACTTGCGGGTAGCCGCACCGAATACCGCCAGGTCTAGCCGCTGCTCTGTCCGGTGGCGGAATGACTTCTCAGTCACCGCGTTGACGAACTGAAGGTTCGCAGCCACGTAGTCAGGGCCACCCAATACCGCCAGATCCCCAAACTCAGGCTCATCAGGATTCTTAGGAATCGTCAGGCCTAGCGGAGCTAGCTCAAGAGCAACGGCGTTCAGAGGCGACTTAGGATCGATGCCGATGGCAATCGGTTCGTACTTGTCCTTCAGTTCAGCCAGGTAGCCAGGCACCCAGCTAACGCCAGGATCAGTGCGGATAATCTCTAGGTGGCCTAGCCCGTCTTCACGTTCAGACCAGATGGCAACAGCCGCCACGACTTTGCTGCCTGTTCCCCAGGCGCATGCGCCGATAGCGACCTTCACGCCTTCCGCCGGCACTGAGTCAGGATCGGCAATAGCCTTCCAAGACTCCTCAGGGATCAGGCTGTTTCCTGCCTTGATCGGCCAGACGCCTAGACGCTCCCGAGCGAACGCAGCTCTAGAACTACGCTTCAGCTCACCTTGAATCACTCGATCCTTGATGCGTCCATAGGCAGGGTTGGCAATCGCCCACAGCTTCTTGTCTGTCAGGTCCAAATCTTCTACAGGCGTGTCAGTGCCAATCGACCATTCGAACCACGCAATGCCTTCCTCACCGGCATGCCCTGCCTGACGTAGCCGACTGAACGGACCGTCAACGCCAGCCTGCTCAGGAGGAGTAGAGACGAACCACGTTTGCGGGTTAGGCCTAGCCGCTGTCGTATAGCCGAGAGCAGCCTCATCCTCATCCGTGTAGTCGTACGCCTCGTCATGGATTACGCGGTCAATCGTCTTGGACCTGGCCGCGTTTCCGCGTGCACACACCATGAGGCATGCGCCGGTAGTCAGCGTGATCCTGTGCGAACCGTTCTTCTTACGCAGCCATCCCCTAGCAAGCTTCTTCTTGAGCCCTAGGCTGGCCGGTGAATTCTTGATGTATTCGGCTACCTCAAGTAGCACAGCCTCAGCGTTCTCAAGCCTCTGTGACGTGAGAAGAACCTTCTCGTGAAAGAGGAAGAGTGACGCGAGGATGAGCACGATCAGAACAAAAGTCTTTCCGTTCTGTCTAGGAACAACCAAGCCGACTGTATGAGCCGCCCAGATCATCTGGGACAGGTCATCCGAATCAGCAACCTCAGACAGAGAGTTACGCAGAATGTACTTCTGCCAAGGCTCAAGCTTGATGCCTAGCTTCTCGGCTAGCCGGATTGCCTTTTCGCCAGCAGTCCAACGCTGAGCCTCAGGGAAGTTGCCGATCCTCGGAGTCTGGATACCTTTAATCTTCGTTGAGGAGGTCATCTAGATCAGATCCCTCCTCATCCATGCCAAGCCTGCTCAGCTCAGCGATAACCGCTTGAAGTTGTTTGCTCAGCCCTACGGCATCCCTGTCACTGGCACCAGCAAGCCGGGCCGTCAGGTGACGCCTCAGAGCCTCTAGCGCCTGCTCATGAGTGCCAGTCGAGACGATTTCCACAAAGTCAGGTGATGCCGGCTGTTCCTGCTCGCTCATGGCACACACCTCCTTGGGGGGATTTTTTTCGACTTGGCACGGGGTCATCTGACTGGCCGATTCTTAAAAAATTTTGACTTGAAGTTGTCGAGAGTGACCATCAGCCATGTCATAGCCGCATCCATGAATGCGATGAGGTTTGTTGGCATCCCTACCAGTCCCTTGATGTGTTCAGAGGAGCAGGAACAGGGCCATTGCCTCTGCTCTGGTTGCACTTCTTGCCACACGTAGGGCAACCCTTGACGCCATGAGCAGGCCTCTTGTTGTGTGGATCTGCTCTGTCCTGATCCGGCATGACTGATACAGGGATTAGATAGTCAGCGTCTCTTGCTCCGTCGTGCTTACAGATGTGGCAGATGTATTCGTAGTACTCAAGACAGACGCGCTTGGCTTCTAGGTACTCCCTGCCTGAGTGCATCCACTTGTAATGCTTTCTGTCTGACGCCATGACTGATCACCTTGCCGACTCCACAACGATTCGTGCGATGAGCTTCAGAGCTTGGTCTTCTGTCATGCCTGCTTGAGTCATGGCTGTGTATAGCTCCGTGTATGCCCTGGCTGCTGTACGCAGATCAGAGCTTGGCTCAATAGGTGCCCGAGGAATATCCATTGCCCTGACTCCTTGTCATTCTGTGGGAATGGGAGGCTCCTCAACAGGAGGCTCTTCAGGCGTAGGCTCTACCGGCTCAGGATCAGGCTCGATGACTGCGCCATAGACGTTGTACTGAACGATGTTGTTCAACAGCAGCTTGCGCTTCCTATAGGTCACGCTCTGCACTAGAGCAGGATCATTGCCTGTGTTAACCGCGTACTGCCTGCGGAAGGTTCTGAGCATGTAATCGTCTAGCTCTTCTGTGGACATAGACTGCTCAAGCTCAAGAGGAAGCGTTACGAGATCTACGATAGTGACCGCACCGTTAGTAGACATGCTAGGAGCGACATAGCCAAGGACTGTGCTTAGTGCCTGATCCTTGCTCTCTGCCTCAACACTGATGGAAGTACGCATACCGTCTTCCTCCATCCACATTGTTACCTCAGCCATTGTCTTGCTCCTCAAGCTCTGCCACAGGCTCACCGAAAGTTGCGCGATACTCCTTGATGCGGCTTACGGATTCCTTGCCTACGAGGTCGACATAAGTGCCTGGCGTACCTTCAGGGATACGCTTCTCAACAGTGAGCTTGATAGGCGTGCCGCTATAGCCGACGTCAACGGCGAAGTTGCAATCAATGTCTCTACGAGATTCCATAGCTGCTCTCCTCTAATTCTGTGTAAATGGAGGAGACGCGGGAGGAGATTCCGCGTCTCAACTCCAAACCCCACCATTCCTAACCCAATGCCGCCTCAATATGCGCGCATCGTCTTAGCTCTCCTCTGCGGAACGTCATTGCTTTCCGCCTCACATATATATCTGGTGTCCCGAGAGGCTGATTTAGCACCTATGAGGTAGAGGTCACATAAGGGTTCGTGAGGCAAACTGCCGATCTATTAGGTAACCACCAAGAAGGAGTTACCTAATGAATCGTGAATGTGCTTGGGCAGATCCTCAGAGCCCTGACTACCAGCCCGATACTGTTGCACTGGTCAAGAACGTAGCCAAAGTCAAGGCAAGCAAGGCTCGCTATGAATGGAACATCGACATTGAGTATGAGGATCTTCTACAGGAGCTTTACCTGTACCTGTTCACCGAATCAAAGGCAGTGCGCAACGGCAAGGTTTCCGCTGTCATCCTGCATGCAAGGGCTGCCGACATCTGCTACCGCAGAAGGCTTCAGGAGAGCACATCGATTATCGAGACAGACGAGCTGTATTCCATTCTGACGCAATGGAATGCCATGCCTCGCTACGTGCGTGACGCTCTCTACGGACCCGTCTTCAGCCGTGCCGGCAAGGGTCGCTACCTGCAACTCATTGAGTACGTGCACCAGTACGGCGGCAACTACGCTCTCATGCCCTCTGCTGACAAGAAGGCCTACAGGAGAGCAGTCGTGCGCCTGGCGGAAGTGATCGCAGGAGTTATGTGTGGCAAGCCGGGGAGCCTGTCAGCGCTACCGCAGGATGTAGCCGACCCAGACCAGGAACTAGAGGCGCTGATCGCTGAGCAGGCTTCTGAGAGCGAGGATCAGACCTTCTCGCCGTGGCGTGGCCTGTACGCCTGTGAGGCAGGGCATCAGATGCACGCAGCTCTAGGCTCTGAGCCAACAGGGAAGACGATCGGCACCAAGCGAGGGATCTACGGTGTCCGTCACTGCTCTTGTGGAGAGAGACTGACGCTAGCTGCGTCTTGAAGCATCCTGACGAGAAAGCCGGAGTCTGAGGAGTAGGCCTGTAAGGCTTCTTCCATCAGATTCCGGTATTTCTTTGTCTCGATAGGCGCTGTATCGAGCTTGAAGGCCTTAGCCTCTGCCCTCTTCTTGCGCTTGTATAGCTTGCTGTATTCATTCTTCGCATCCGTGCACTCTCGACAGCGGCAGCCACGGTCATAACGAGCGTAGGTACCGTGACCCTTAAGAGGACGCTCAGACAGAGGAGGAGTCCAGACGCCATTATGACGGCGCAACCGCTGATACTCCGCTATAGCCGCTTTGCACTCAGAACAGCGGCAACCTCTGGAATAGCCTGTAGTAGTGCCATGCTCGATTGGCTTGCTCATAGTCATTCTCCTGAAAATAGTAGAGGCTCCCCACCACAACGGCAGGGAGCCTCTAGGTTGTTCGTTTACTTTGCCGCTTCTCGCTCTAGGCGCTTAGCTTCCTGCGTCAGGCGCTCTTGGTAGAAGCGCTCATCCTCAGCAAGGGCAACGTCCTCGTCATACTCAGACCAAATCTTTGCGTATGACAGCCGCCCTTTGTTCTCAATCCACCAAGCAGACTCAGTGATGAGGTCAATGACCGTTAGCGTCTTCTCGCCGAACTTCAGAAACGCCTTGTGTCTTAGCGAGACTGCCCACTTGACTTGAGCAGGAGTACCACACAGCTCAGGGAAACCCTGTACCTCTGCGGCGGTAAGAGCCTCTAGGTAGAAGCACTCCCAGCAGGCGCTATTGCGCGTGTCGTCAATCTTCTTCTTTGAGGCCTGGTGAATGTAGTGCTCACCGGCATAGGTTTGCAGGTACCCGACGCTGATCTCATCGAAGTGACCGCAGGATCGCTCAATCTCAAGCACTGCGTTGGAATGCTCCCGCACGTTCTCAATCTTGCCAGTCGTGTAGTGCATGCGCAGAATTACGTAGACCTCATCCGGAGTTACCTTTGCGACCCGAGACAGCCCCTTACTCATTCGAATCACCAGCGTCCACCTGAGCAGGCTTCACGAACGGCGCAGAGCAGATGAAGTACTCGTTGTTGCCATGAATGCGCTTCTGTCTTTCTGACAGAATCCAGCCGGTATCGTTCAGTTCCTTGAGGCAGCGCTTCACCGTTGCAACAGACAAGCCAGTCTTCTCGGCAATGGTCTGCTGCTTCGGAAACACCTGACGCAGGCCTCCCCAGAGACAGCGGACGGCTGAGTAGAGCGCTACAGAGTTTCCGGACAGCTTGCCTGCGGCCATGTCTGCAATAAGAGCCTCAGGAACGATCGCAAAGCGATCGGAAGTAATGTGATTAGACATAGTTATAGTTCCTTCAATTTCAACCTTAGTGATGTGGTTCCTCGTCTCAGGGGATGGCTAGGTGTGAAGCCAGCCATCCCCCTTCACACGAGATCGAAAGAGGAACCACAGAGAGAGCGTTTTTGCTCTGACATCTAATATATCGGCAGATCGATCTTGAAACCATGTCCGTTACCTAATCTTAATTTGACACAAGTCTTTGACTACGCTATGTAATGCCGCACAAGTGTCAGCTCATGACAGCAATCGAGACTCCTACAGCCTCAAGCCTCTGAGAGCCTTTCTGCGCCTCAGATAATCCCTAGGCATACCGGCGTAGCTGAGAAGCCCTCTAAATTACTCACAAGGCTTCTCAGCGGGTTTCTGAGGCTGTTTGATTCATCCTGCCGTCTGTGCCCTTAGGCAGTTCTCTTGAGGATTCCCCTGCTCTTCCTGGCGGAAGTGCTCTGACCAGGACAAGTACGCCTGTGAGCTAAGTGCCTTTATTCCTGCCTTAGAGGCGCTGCGCGCATCCGCAGGTGTGCGGGATGGTAGGACTTCCTTATCAAGTCAATCGATTCAAAGGAAGGCGCAAGCCGAGAAGCGAAGCGCCGGAGGCGCAGTGCCTTTGCTTCTTTCGAAGAAAGAAGTCTAATGAAAGATATGGGTATGATTATCTCTAGTTATTAAGTGTTAGCTCATATGTGTACTTGTACTTAGCTCATATGCGTACTTGTACTGGTCAGAGCATGCAAATGGGCCGGCAACCCCTTGTGAGGATCACCGGCCCTTCTATGGGAACTGTTACGCGCTCATGCGCGTCTGAATCCTGGCCGCCATGTCGCCAGTCCAGATCAGCCAGCAGTGGAATCCCTGCGTGTCAGAGGGCTCAAGCTCCACCATGTAGCGGTTACCCTCAGTTAGCTTCAGCTTTTCCCAGGCCTGCTTGACCGCATCAAACTGCCTTCCCTCCTGAGGGTTAGCCATGAAGACAGTCAACTCAGCAGCCTGAAGCAGCTCCCGCCTACCGTCTACGTCTGCGGATTCCCACGCATCAGCGTAGGTCTGCCCTGTGCCGACAAGGCGCACCTCAGGCTCACGCTCAGGGATAGCCGCTAAGGCCTCTAGTTTCGCCTCTGTGAGGTCAATACGCTTTTGGTATACCTTCAGTGCCGCCGGGCCTTTTCCTTCGCTACGGGCAATCAGATCCTCTAGAACAGCCTCAAGCTCAGCTATCTCAGCGGCATGAGACACGCCTCCAATACGCTGCTTTTCCATGATCTCTAGATCACCGATGTGCGCTAGCACGATCTCAGCAACAGCATCCTCAATCCACTCGCCTCGGAGCGCCTTGACTTTGCAGTCATTACGGCGGGACCACTGCCCACCACAGCCGTAGTAGCGGTAGCCCTTTCTGCGCCCACCGGACTTCTTGATGCTTTCCTTCATATTCCGGTGATACATGGGCTCACCGCAGAAGGCGCAGTAGCCGATGCCGTTCAGCAGAGACACGCCAGTCTCACGCACGCGCTTAGGGTTGGCCTCAAGAGCTTCTTGAAGCTGATTGAACTCTTGCACGGAGATCAGAGGCTCAGCCCTCACAGGGTCTACCGGAATTCCATCCTCACCGTTAATAGACTTGAAGGTGTATTCACCCAGCAGCGCACGGCTACGCATCATCGAACCGACGTTGACGTTGCGCCAGGTCTTCCCACCCTTAGGAGTGGGAACGCCAGCGGTTTCAAGCTTCATCTGCAACGGGAAGAACGGCTTACCGGCAATGCCTAAGGCCACGAACTGAAGAATGATGTCCTTTTCCTCAGGGACTACCTCAAGTTCCCATCCTCCCTCAGCCCTCTGTACGGGCCTGTAGCCGTACGGATAACGTCCGCCAGGCCACCTACCCGAGGCGTACATTTCCGCGCGAGCGTCGTTCACACGCTCCTGAATGATGTCTGCCTCAAGCTCTGCGAAGACAGCGATCATGCCTGCCATGGCTCGACCCATAGGAGAGTTGAGGTCGATCTTGTCCGTGATGCTGACGAGATTCTTGGGCTTGTCGACAGGAGGAAGGCCAGTGTTATTGGGCCTGCCTCTGGCCCACTTGACCATCTCAGCGAAGTCACCGACAGAGCGCACCAGGCGGTCAAGCTTCCAGAAGGCCAGGGTGTCCCACTCCTGAGGCCTGCGTAGCCACTCAGACAGGCCAGGCCGCTCCCATGGCGGGATCTTGGCAGCAGACACACCCAGGTCTTCAGCCCAGCCGATGATGTGCAAGCTGCGGTCAGACTCGATGACCTTGCGTTGCCTGTCAGGGCTGGTGGAGGGGTCATCGGCACGCTTGCTGTGCCTGCTCAGGCGGACCACGCCGACTGTCCTGTTGAGAAGCGCCATGGCACGCAGGCTAGCCGGTCCAACATGAACTTGACTAGGAGGGGTTGTAGAGGTAGTTGGCGTCCAGCCGGACCCGGTCGCCGGGGAGCACGGTCAGGCCGCGGCCGAACGTGCCCTTGACCGTGTCGGTGAGGTACCGGCCCCCGCCGTACGAGCCGTCGCCGCAGGTGCCGTCGCGCAGCGGCAGGAACAGCCCGCCGCCGTACGCCTCGATCCACCAGAGCGTCAGCGGTCCCCACGGCGTCTCGGCGACCGCCACCCGCCGGTACGCGACCACCCCGTCCGGGCCGCCGGTGTCGATGCGCAGTTCCCCGGTTGCGGGGCGCAGCGGCGCCTCCACCACCGCGGACGGGTCGGGCGGGTACCAGCGCAGGCCGGTGAAGCCGGGCCGGTCGGCGGGCGGCACCGGGCTGCTCGGGTGGGTGCGGAACAGCTCGTCGCGCGCGGCCCGGAACCCGGCCAGGTCGAGGTCGGACAGGTAGAGCCGGGCCACCCGCTCCCGCCAGTCGAGCAGGTCGAGATCGTCCATCCCCCGACCCTAGCCGGGGCGTCTCTTCAGGTTTGAAAAAGGTCCACGGCGAAGCACAAGCCCCAGTGTCGGGAGGACTTGTTTAAATTTTAAATAGTGCTACTCTCGGAGCCATGACGGAGAGCCTGGACGCGGAGCGGATGGCCTGCTGGCGCGCGTACATCGAGTCGAGCCAGCGGCTGTTCACCCGGCTCGAGGACGACCTGCGCGCCGACAGCGACCTGAGCTTCGCCGACTACCACGTGCTGGTGCTGCTCTCCGAGGCGCCCGGCCAGCGGCTACGCATGGGCGAGCTGGCCGACCGGCTGGTGTTCTCACCGAGCCGGCTGACCTACCAGGTCACCACCATGCAGAAGCGCGGCCTGGTGGCGAAGGAGGCGTGCCCGGCCGACCGGCGCGGCAGCGAGGCCGTGCTGACCGCGGCCGGCCTGCTGGCCCTGCGCGAGGCCGCGCCGCACCACCTGCGCTCCGTCCGCGCCCACCTGATCGACGACCTCGACGACGCCGAGGTCGCCTGCCTCACCCGGGTCTTCGAGCGGCTCGGCCGGCGCCTGCGCGCCGACCGCACCGCGTCGTCCACCCCGGCCGACAAGTAAGGAGTCCCGCGATGCCCGCGATCACCGTCGACGACGTCCTCGTCCTGCCCCGCCTGCCGAAGCTCGGTGAGGCGACCGAATACCGCGCGGTCCGCCGGGTCACCACCGCGCCCAGCGGGTACGAGGGCGAGGGCTTCCCGGTCCGCCGGGCCTTCGCCGGGGTGCCGATGACCGAGCTGGACCCGTTCATCCACCTCGACCAGATGGGCGAGGTCGACTACGCGCCGGGTGAGCCGAAGGGCACCTCCTGGCACCCGCACCGCGGCTTCGAGACGGTCACCTACATGATCGACGGGATCATGGACCACCAGGACTCGACCGGTGGCGGCGGCACCATCACCGACGGCGACACCCAATGGATGACGGCCGGCAGCGGCCTGTTGCACATCGAGGCGCCGCCGGAGCACCTGGTGATGAGCGGCGGGCTGTTCCACGGCCTCCAGCTCTGGGTCAACCTGCCCCGGGTGGCGAAGATGAGCGCGCCCCGCTACCAGGACATCCGCGGCCGGGAGTCGGCGCTGCTGACCACGCCCGACGGCGGCGGCCTGATCCGGGTCATCGCCGGGGAGGTCGCCGGGCACCGGGGCCCGGGTTCGACGCACACGCCGATCACCATCGCGCACGTCACGTTGCAGCCCGGCGCCGAGCTGAGCCTGCCGTGGCGGTCGGACTTCAACGCGCTGGTGTACGTGCTGGCCGGCCGCGGCACCGTCGGCACCGACCGGCGGCCGATCCACCTCGGCCAGCTCGCCGTGCACGGGCCCGGCGAGGCGCTGCGGATCACCGCCGACCGGACGCAGGACTCCAACGCACCGGCGCTGGAGCTCTACCTGATGGGCGGCCAGCCGATCCGCGAGCCGGTGGCGCACTACGGCCCGTTCGTGATGAACACCCGGGCCGAGCTGATCCAGGCGGTCGAGGACTTCCAGGCCGGCCGGCTCGGGGTGGTCCCGTCCGGGCGGGTGCCGCACAGCGACGGCCAGGGCGACCGGCCCTGACCTGCCACGGGCGCCCCGGTTCGCCGGGGCGCCCGGCCGCGGTCTCAGGAGACGGCGAAGATCCCGGCCACCCCGAGGATCACCATCAACAGGACCGCCACCAGCGCACCCCGCTCCCCCTCCACCGCCTGCTCGCGGTCGGTCACGGTGTTCGTCGTCTCGGCGGGCATGTCGGTGCCTCCTCGGTTTCGCGGTCCAGGGGTCCGGCGCACCCCTGACGCGCGCACCGACGCCGACCTGCTGCTCGACGTGCGGGGCCCTGCCGGGGGTCCTACCGTGTGAGGACGTCGTCGACCTCGGGGGGTGGAACGTGACTCTGCGGGACTGGTTCCTCACCGCACAGGAACGCGCCAACCCGGGCTCTGAATTACCCGTCTGGACCGATGGAAACCTCGCCGAGCCGCTGATTCACGGTGCCGCGTACTTCGACCGCCTGGTCAGCGAGGTGGAGTCGCTGTCGGCGGGCGACCACCTGTTCTTCACCGACTGGCGAGGCGACCCGGACGAGCGGATGCGCCCGGACGGCCCGACGGTGGCGCAGCTGTTCGCGCAGGCCGCCCAGCGCGGCGTGATCGTCAAGGGCCTGGTCTGGCGCTCCCACCTCGACACGCTCTCCTACAGCGAGGCGGAGAACCGCGACCTCAGCGAGGCGATCCGCGCGGCCGGCGGCGAGGTGCTGCTCGACCAGCGGGTCCGGCGCGGCGGCTCGCACCACCAGAAGCTCGTGGTGCTGCGCCGTCCCGGTGACCCGAGCCGGGACATCGCCTTCGCCGGCGGCATCGACCTGTGCCACAGCCGCCGCGACGACGCCGGCCACGCCGGCGACCCGCAGCCGGTGGGCATGTCCCCCCGGTACGGCCCCACACCGCCCTGGCACGACGTGCAGCTCGCGGTGCGCGGGCCGGTGGTCGGCGCGCTCGACACCACGTTCCGGGAGCGGTGGACCGACCCGATGCCGCTGGACTCGGAGAACCCGATGGCGTACCTGCGGGACCGGCTGCGCGGCTCCGACCTGCGCCCGGATCCGCTGCCCGAGCAGCCCGCCGACCCGCCGCCGTGCGGGCCGCACCACGTGCAGGTGCTGCGCACCTACCCGGCGGTGCGGCCCCGCTACTCGTTCGCCCCGGACGGCGAGCGCACAGTGGCCCGCGGCTACACCAAGGCGGTACGCCGGGCCCGGCGGCTGATCTACCTGGAGGACCAGTACCTCTGGTCGACCGAGGTGGCGGAGCTGTTCGCGCAGGCGCTGCACGAGCACCCGGACCTGCACCTGGTGGCGGTCGTCCCCCGGCACCCGGACGTGGACGGCCGGCTCGCGCTGCCGCCGAACATGGTCGGCCGGGAGCAGGCGCTGTCACTGTGCCACCGGGCCGCGCCGGAGCGGGTGCACGTGCTCGACGTGGAGAACCACGACGGCACGCCGGTGTACGTGCACGCGAAGGTCTGCGTGGTGGACGACGTCTGGGCCAGCGTGGGCAGCGACAACTTCAACCGCCGGTCCTGGACGCACGACAGCGAGCTGTCCTGCGCGGTGCTCGACGACACCCGTGACGAGCGGGCGCCGGCCGATCCGGCCGGGCTGGGCGACGGCGCCCGCGTGTTCGCCCGCGACCTGCGGCTGCGGCTGTGGCGCGAGCACCTGGACCGCGATCCCGGCGGCGCGCAGGACGACGACCTGCTGGACCCGGCGGACGCGGTGGCGGCGATCACCGCGGCAGCCGACGAGCTGGACCGCTGGCACGCCGGGGGCCGGGCCGGTCCCCGTCCGCCGGGCCGGTTGCGGCCGCACCGCCCGGAGCGGTTGCCCTGGCGTACGCGGCTCTGGGCGCTGCCCGCGTACCGGCTGGTCTACGACCCGGACGGCAGGCCGCTGCGGGCCCGGCGCGCCGGCACCTGGTGAAGGTCGGCCGGCTCGTCCGGCACGTTCGGACGGGCCGGGTACGCGAACGACACGCGCGGTGAGTAGAAGCCCCAGCACACGTGCAGCGGGTTGGCCGGACGCAGCGCGTGGACCGGGTGCTCCGGGGCCGGGAACTCCACCGACTCGACCTCGAACGGTGACACCGGCTCGGCCACGTACGGGTAGTCGGTGACGATCAGTTCGCCGTCGTTGCGGGTGAGGTAGCGGTGGTGGCCCATGTGCGCCTCGGTGCCGGTGTGCCCGACCCGGGCGGTGACCCGGATCAGCAGCGTGCCGTCGGCGGCCCGGGTCTCGGCGGTGAGCTGATCGCCCCGCAGGTCGAGGCGGGTCTCTCCGGCGGCGGCCGGCGCGCCTCGCGCGGCGGCGTACCGCCGGACCCGCTCGCTGGAGGAGAGGTAGTGCGTCCACCAGCCGCCGGGTGTCTCGCCGTCGGGCGGGTCCATGTCCGCCAGTGAGACACCCAGGTAGGTGAGCGAGTACGCCCCGAAGCCGGAGGTCTGCGTCTCGTCGTCGACCACGTACTGGTTGACGAACACCTGCCGCTGCGGGTGCGGGCGCAGACCCGCGGGCAGCAGCGTGTCGACCGCGCGGGGATCCGCCGGGAGCCAGCTGAACAGCAGCGTCCGGGCGTTGATGACGAGTTGCGGCGCGGCGGGATCGAGCACGGTGCCTCCGTTGACGTGTCGCTACGGACGGTACGGGCGGTCCCGTCGGCGGGACAACGACAGAAAGGCGACACTTCGGCCGCCTGTCGGGTTCCACGTTGACCGGTCGGGGTACGTCCGGGGCCGACCGGTCGCCGGCGCCCGCCACCCCGCCGAGCGCGATATCGACCGGCTCACACCTTTCGTGGCCGCTTACACCTTAAGTACATCGTACTTTCGGCTAGATTTCCGCAGCACGATCGGGCTATGGTGGCTTCCGAACGTACGACCGAAACCTAAACCTAAGCGTCACGTCTTTTTTCTTCCGTGGACGAGGTGCAGGGAGGACCACCCATGACCGCTCCCACGACCAGCGCCCCGGCGACCACGCCGGCCGCCTCCGCGAAGCTCGACCCCCGCTCGCTCACCGACAGCGCCGCCGACCTGCTCGCCGCGATGGCCGCGCTGCCCGCCGACCACCCGTCGCGGCCCGCGCTGCGCGACCGTGCCATCGAGGCGTGGCTGCCGCTGGCGAACCACCTGGCCCACCGCTACAGCGGCCGGGGCGAGCCCAACGACGACCTGGCGCAGACCGCCGCGATCGGCCTGATCAAGGCGATCGACAAGTTCGACCCGTCGCGCGGCGTCGACTTCGCCGGCTACGCCATCCCCACCATCATCGGCGAGCTGAAGCGCCACTTCCGCGACCGCACCTGGGACATCCGGGTGCCCCGCCGGCTCCAGGAGCTGCGCCTGGCGATCTCCGACGCCAACAGCACGCTGCTCCAGACGCTCGGCCGCTCGCCGACTGTCGCCGACATCGCCGCCCACCTCAAGCTCACCGAGGAAGAGGTGCTGGAGGGTCTGGAGGGCGCCCGCGCGTACAACGCGGTGTCGCTGTCCACCCCGACCGGCGACGGCGAGCGGGCCACCGAGCTGGGCGACCTGCTCGGCGGCGAGGACGGCGAGTTCGAGCTGGCCGAGATGCGGGTCGCCCTCGGCCCGGCGCTCGCCACGCTCGACCAGCGCGAGCAGAAGATCCTCACGCTGCGCTTCTACGGCAACCTGACCCAGTCGCAGATCGCCGAGCAGATCGGCGTCTCGCAGATGCACGTGTCCCGGCTGCTGGCCCGGGCCCTGACCAAGCTGCGCGGTCAGCTCGACGGAACGTACTAGCAAGGGGGGCGGCGGCCGGGTCGGCGGACCCGGCGCTGCGGCCCACCCGGCCCGGTCGGCGGTGCGCCGGCCGGGCCGTTCCGCGTTCCGGGGGCGACGCGGCCCGTCCGGCGGCGCGGTGCGAGAGTGGGTCGGTGCTCGCCGACATCCCGCTCGACCTGCCGGTCCGTCCGGTCCTGCCGGCGCTCGTCGGCGCGCTGCGCGAGCGCGGCGCCGCCGTCCTGGTGGCACCGCCGGGCACCGGCAAGACCACCACCGCGCCGCTCGCGGTCGCCGACGCGGTCACCGGCCGCGTGGTGATCGCCCAGCCCCGGCGGGTGGCCGCCCGCGCCGCCGCGCACCGGATGGCCGCCCTGCTCGGCGAGCGGGTCGGCGGCCGGATCGGGTACGCGGTGCGCGGCGAGCGCCGGGCCGGGCCGCGTACCCGGGTCGAGGTGGTCACCACCGGCCTGCTGGTCCGCCGCCTGCACCACGACCCGGAACTGCCCGGCGTGGACGCGGTACTGCTCGACGAGTGCCACGAACGGCACCTCGACGCCGACCTGGCGCTGGCGTTCAGCGTCGAGGCCCGTGCGACGCTGCGCCCCGACCTGTGGTTGCTGGCGATGTCGGCCACCCCGCAGACCGACCGGTTCGCGGCGCTGCTCGGCTCCGGCGACCCCGCCCCCGTGGTACGCGCCGAGGCCGCGCTGCACCCGGTCGAGCGGGTGTGGGCACCGCCGCCGCGCCCGGTGACCCCGGCCGGCGCCGGCCGGGTCGACCCGGCGCTGCTCGACCACGTGGCAGCCACCGTGCGCCGGGCGCTGCGCGAACGCGACGGTGACGTGCTCGTCTTCCTGCCCGGCGCGGGTGAGATCGCCGCCGTGGCCGGTCGGCTGGGCGGCCTGCGCGAGGTCGCGGTGCTGCCGTTGCACGGACGGCTGCCCGGCCCGGCCCAGGACGCGGCGCTCACCCCGGCCGCCGGGCGGCACGTGGTGCTGGCGACGGCGGTGGCCGAGAGCAGCCTGACCGTGCCCGGCGTCCGGGTCGTGGTGGACGCCGGACTGAGCCGGGTGCCGCGCACCGACCTGGCCCGAGGGCTGGGCGCGCTGGTGACGGTGCCGGTGTCCCGGGCCGGGGCCACCCAGCGCGCCGGCCGGGCCGGACGGGAGGCGCCGGGTGCCGTCTACCGCTGCTGGTCGGAGGCGACGCACGAGCGACTCGCCCCGCAGCCCGAGCCGGAGATCGCCACCGCCGACCTGACCGGGTTCGCGCTGGAGCTGGCCGCCTGGGGCACACCGGACGGCACCGGGCTGGCGCTGCCGGACCCGCCGCCGCCGGCCGCGCTGACGGTGGCGCGGGAGACGTTGACCACGCTCGGCGCGGTGGACCACGACGGCCGGATCACCGCGCGGGGGCGGGCGGTAGCGGCGGCGGGCACACATCCCCGGCTGGCGCGGGCGCTGCTGGACGGCGCGCCCCGGGTCGGCGCCGAACGGGCCGCCCAGGTGGTGGCGATCCTCGGCGAGGACACGCTGGGCGGCACGGGGGACGACCTGCCCGCCCGCTGGCGGCGGCTGCGGGACGGCACCGACCCGGCCGCCACCGCCCGGTGGCGCACCGAGGTACGCCGCCTGCGCGCCGCCCTGCCCACCGACGGCGCAGACGAGCGCCCCGGCTCACCCGCAGGCCCGGCGGACCGGCGACAGACCGGCGCGCCCGCCGGGCGGGCGGCGCAACGGCGCGACGCCGGGCGGCCGGCGGGAGACGAGCGGGAGCGCCTGCCCGACGATCTGGCCGCGGGGCTGCTCGCCGGGCTGGCGTACCCGGAACGGCTGGCCCGGGCGCGGCGGCCGGGCGGGTCCGCGTACCTGATGGCCGGCGGGACCGCCGCGGAGCTGGCCCCCGGGTCGGGGCTGGCCGGAGCGGCGTGGCTGGCCGTCGCGGTGGCCGACCGCTCCCCCGGCGCGCCGGCCGCCCGGGTGCGGCTGGCCGCGCCGATCGACGAGGCGACCGCCCGGGAGGCCGGGGCGGCGCTGCTGCGCGCCGGACGGGAGGTGGCCTGGTCCGGCGGGGACGTGGTGGCCCGCGAGGTGGTCCGGCTCGGCGCGGTCGAGCTGGTCGACCGGCCGCTCACCGCGCCGGAACCGGAGCTGGTCGCGGCGGCGCTGCTGGACGGGCTGCGGCAGGAAGGCCCGGGGCTGCTGCGCTGGACGCCGGAGGCGACCGGGCTGCGCCGCCGGCTGGCCTTCTGCCGCCAGGCGCTCGGTGACGACTGGCCGGACGTCTCCGACGCGGCGCTGCTGGATGGCGCACCCGTCTGGCTCGGCCCGGAGCTGGCCCGCGCCCGGCGCCGGGCCGACCTCGGCCGGGTGGACGTGACGGCGGCGTTGCGGCGGCTGCTGGACTGGCGGCAGGCGGCGCGGCTGGACGAGCTGGCCCCGGAGCGGCTCGACGTGCCCAGCGGCTCGCGGATCCGGGTCGACTACGCCGACCCGGCCGCCCCCGTGCTGGCCGTCAAGCTCCAGGAGACGTTCGGCTGGCGGGACGTGCCGCGCATCGCCGACGGGCGGGTGCCGGTGCTGCTGCACCTGCTCTCCCCCGCCGGGCGGCCGGTGGCGGTCACCGCCGACCTGGCGTCGTTCTGGCGCAGCGGATACCCGCAGGTGCGGGCGGAGCTGCGCGGGCGCTACCCGCGCCATCCCTGGCCGGAGGACCCGACCACCGCCGAGCCGACCCGCCGGGCGAGCCCACGACGTCGGTGAGGGCTACTCCTCGACGACGTCGGCGATCACGACGGTGATGTTGTCCGGGCCGCCGGCCCGCAGCGCCAGGTCGATCAGCCGGGCCGCGCAGGCGTCGCGTCCCGGCTGCTCGCTGAGCACCTCGGTGAGCGTGTCCGCGCGGACCACGTTGGAGAGGCCGTCGCTGCACAGCAGCCAGCGGTCACCGGCCCGGGGCACCATCGTGGCGTACGACGGGGAGACCTCGTCGCCCTGCAACGCCTGGGTCACCACCGCTCGGCGTGGGTGGCTGCTGGCCTGCTCGGCGGTGATGACGCCCTGGTCGACGAGCATCTGCACGAACGTGTCGTCGCGGGTGACCTGCTTGAGCACGCCCTCGCGGTAGAGGTAGGCCCGGGAGTCGCCGACGTGCGCCAGCGCGAGGCAGCTGCCGGTACGGGCGAACAGCAGCGCGGTGAGCGTGGTACCCATGCCCTGGCGTTCCGGGTCCTCCTCGACGGCCTGGCGGATCCGCGCGGTGGCCAGCTCGATCCCGCCCTGGAGCGCGGCGACGAGCGCGTCCTCCGGCGTCTCCACGTCCAGCGGGGCGACCGCGTCGATGGCGATGCGGCTGGCCAGGTCGCCGGCCGCCATGCCGCCCATGCCGTCGGCGACCGCGACCAGCCAGGCGCCCGCGTGCTGAGCGTCCTGGTTACCGCTGCGGATCAGCCCACGGTCGCTCGCTCCGACGGAACGAAGCTTCAGGGTCATGGGTCGCAGCCTGCCAGGTCGAGGGCTCGGATGTCTCTAGGAGATCACTGACATCGTACGTGGCGCGCCGAATCGAACCGCGCGCGGGCGCGCGGCGCTCATCGGGCCGGATCGATTGACAGCGGCGGAACGCGATGGAAACATCGGGCTGATATTGGGAGCGCTCCCAGCTCCCGGTCTCCCCCACCACCCCCGAGCACGGAAGGAACCTCCGTGACCCGATCCCGTCGTCGGCTCGCCGCACTCGCGGCCACCACGCTGGCGCTCACCGGCCTCACCGCCGGCCCGGCGAGCGCCGAGGTGCCGCCGGACGCCCCCGAACAACTCCGCAACGGCGACTTCAGCGCCGGTGTCTCACCCTGGTTCTCGTACGGCACCGGCGACCTCGCGGTCGTCGACGGCCGCCTCTGCACCTCCGTCGCGGCGGGCACCGCCAACCCGTGGGACGCCGGCATCGGCCAGGACGCGGTGCCGCTGACCCAGGGCGCCGAGTACGAGTTGTCCTTCGACGTCTCCGCGACCCCCGGCGCGGCCGTCAAGGCGGTGCTCCAGCTCGGCAGCGCCCCCTACACCACGTACGCGAGCGTCGACGCCACAGCCACCGGCACCGCCCAGCGCGTCACCACCACGTTCACCTCCCCGGCGGACAACCCCACCGCCCAGCTGATCTTCCAGGTCGGCGGCAGCGCCCAGGCGCAGACGTTCTGCCTGGACAACGTGTCGCTGCGCGGCGGGGAGCCGGCGCCGCCGTACGAGCCGGACACCGGTCCCCGGGTCCGGGTCAACCAGGTCGGCTACCTGCCCGGCGGGCCGAAGCACGCGACTGTGGTCACCGAGGCCACCGACGCGCTGCCGTGGCAGCTCAAGTCGGGGGCCGGCGCGGTGGTCGCCAGCGGGCAGACCACGCCGCGCGGCACCGACGCCGCCTCGGCGCAGAACGTGCAGACCGTCGACTTCTCCGCCTACCGCAAGCCGGGCACCGGCTACACGCTGACCGTGGACGGCGAGACCAGCCACCCGTTCGACATCTCCGGCTCGCTCTACGACCGGCTGCGCGCCGACTCGCTGCAGTTCTTCTACGCCCAGCGCAGCGGCATCGCCATCGACGGCGACCTGATCGGCGAGGAGTACGCCCGCCCGGCCGGCCACCTGGGCGTCGAGCCCAACCAGGGCGACACCGACGTGCCGTGCCAGCCCGGCGTCTGCGACTACTCGCTGGACGTGCGCGGCGGCTGGTACGACGCCGGTGACCACGGCAAGTACGTGGTCAACGGCGGCATCGCCACCTACCAGCTGCTGAGCACCTTCGAGCGGACCAAGACCGCCGAGACCGCCGGCGGCGGCGCCGCCCTGGGCGACTCCACGCTGCGGCTGCCCGAGCGCGGCAACGACGTGCCGGACGTGCTCGACGAGGCCCGCTGGGAGCTGGAGTTCCTGCTGCGCATGCAGGTGCCGGCGGGCAAGCCGCTGGCCGGAATGGTCCACCACAAGATCCACGACCGGAACTGGACCGGCCTGCCCCTCTCACCCCAGGACGACCCGCAGCCGCGCGAGCTGCACGCGCCGTCCACCGCCGCCACGCTGAACCTGGCCGCCGTCGCGGCGCAGTGCCAGCGGCTGTACGCCCCGTACGACGCCGCGTTCGCCGCGCGCTGCGGCACCGCCGCGAAGACCGCCTACGCGGCGGCCAAGGCGAACCCGGCGATCTACGCCCTGGCCAGCGACAGCACCGGCGGCGGCGCGTACGACGACACCAACGTCAGCGACGAGTTCTACTGGGCCGCCGCCGAGCTGTGGCTGACCACCGGCGACAAGGCGTACCTGGCCGACGTCACCGGTTCGCCGCTGCACACCGCCGACGTGTTCGCCCCGAGCGGCGCGTTCGGCTGGCAGAGCGTCGCCGCGCTGGGCCGCCTGGACCTGGCCACCGTGCCGAACACGCTGCCGGCCGCGGAGAAGACCCGCATCCGCGAGTCCATCACCGCCGCCGCCGACAGCTACCTGGCCACGATCGCCGGCCAGGCGTACGGGCTGCCGTTCCCGGGCAGCGCCGACGCGTACGTCTGGGGCAGCAACAGCAACCTGGTGAACAACGCGATCGTGCTGGCCACCGCGTTCGACCTGAGCCGGGACGCGAAGTACCGGGACGGCGCGGTGCAGGCCGCCGACTACCTGTTCGGCCGCAACGCGCTGAACATGTCGTACGTGACCGGGTGGGGCGAGCAGCACGCCCGCAACCAGCACAGCCGGATCTTCGGCCACCAGCTGAACCCGGACCTGCCGCGCCCGCCGGCCGGCTCGCTCGCCGGTGGTCCGAACGCCGCGCTCCAGGACCCGTTCGCCGCGAACCTGCTCGCCGGGTGCGCGCCGATGTTCTGCTACGTCGACGACATCAACTCGTACGCGACGAACGAGGTGGCGATCAACTGGAACTCGGCGCTGGCCTGGCTCGCGTCGTTCCTGGCCGACCAGGGTGACGCCGGCGCGGTGCCGGCGCCGTCCTGCGCGGTCACCTACACCACGCACGGGAGCTGGCCGTCCGGCTTCACCACCCAGGTGACGGTGCGCAACGCCGGCACGACGGCGGTGAACGGCTGGAACCTGCGGTGGGCCTTCCTCGGCGACCAGAAGGTGAGCCAGGCCTGGTCGGCGCAGCTCGGCCAGAGCGGAGCCACTGTCACCGCGAAGAACCTGTCGTGGAACGCGAAGCTGGCGCCCGGCGCCAGCACCACGTTCGGCTTCAACGGCACCGCGTCCCGTTTCCCGAACCCGGATCCGGGGCTGGTCACCCTGAACGGAAAGGCCTGCACGGTCTCCTGACCGAGCTGACCGGGCGCCATCGCAGGACCGGGTACGGTCCTGCGATGGCGTACCTGTTCCTGCTCGGCGCGATCACCGCCGAGGTGATCGGCACCAGTCTGCTCAAGGCCACCGACGGCTTCACCCGGCTCTGGCCCACGCTCGGCCTCGCCGTGGCGTACCTGTCCGCGTTCGGGCTGCTCTCGCTGGCCGTGAAGGACATCCCGGTCGGCGTCGCGTACGCGGTCTGGTCCGGCCTCGGCACCGCCGCCATCATGGCGATCGGCGCGGCGTTCCTGGGCGAGCCGCTGAGCGTGACGAAGGTGGTCGGGGCGGGACTGGTCATCGCCGGGGTGGTGGTGCTCAACCTCGGCGGCGCGCACTGAGCACGCCCCCGCTCAGTCCGGCCGCCCCGCCGCCCGCAGCAACCGGAGCTGCCCGATCTCGGCCACGTTCTTCATCAGCTCGGCGTTCACCCAAGCGGCCAGGTCCGCGACGGTGAACCCCGCGTCGGCGGGCCAGGGGTACGCGGACGGCCGGTCCAGGTCGGCCTCGGTCAGCCCGTCCAGCGCGTCGGTCCACTCCGCCCGCAGCCCTCGCAGCCAGGCGACCGTGTCCGCGCCCGGCCCGGGCCACCGGATGTCGTCGCGTTCCCGCGCCGGCCGCTGCCGCACGTGGTCGGTCGCGACCGACCACCACCAGCCGACGTGCCAGGTCAGCCAGGCGATAGTGGGCACCGGCACCGGATCCGGCTCGGTGTCGGCCCAGTCGGGCCGCCACCCGCCGTCCGGGCCGGGACGCATGGTCCAGCAGAGTCTCCCCGGCTCCCAGAGGAAGTCCGCCGGCTCCAGCCGGTCGAGGTGGTACTCGGCGAGCGCCCAGGTCAGGTCGAACTGCCGGCGCAGCAGGGCGGTCACGGAGGCGGGCACCGCGCGATCGTGGCACGGCGGGCGCCCCCGGTCGACCGGTTAACGCGCCCTCCCGGGAGCGGCGTGTCGCCCCGGAACAGAAGAGGTGTCCATCCGGCGGTATGACTCCTGGTCATATTTATGCCTCAGAGTCATACCGCTCGGAAGCTCACCCTTCGTTCGGGCGGGAACTGCCGGCCGCCATCGCGCAGCCAGGCCGGCGCGAGCGCTCTCCGCAACTCGTCCGGCTGCCCGGAGAATCGGGTGGACTCACGTCGGCGGGTGCGCGACCGTGACCCTCGTGGGCGGCGACGCGGAACGTAGGGTTTGGGCGGCAATGCCAGCCGGTAGCCGTGACGCGCTCGCTGCGCTCCCGTCGGCGGACCTGCGAACGCTGCTTCTCGGCGTCGCCCGTGACCGCGCCGAGGCCGTCCGTCCGGCGCAGCTGTTGCGGCGCTGGCGTGAGGACCGGTTCGTCCGGCCGTCCGCGGCCGACCCCCGTGCGCTGTCCCGGGTGGAGGGGCGGATCTGGTCGTTGTTGCCGCCGGACGTGGCCGGGGTGGAGTTGTCGCCGGTGGCGCCACTCGGCACCTGCGCCGCCGTCGCATCGGTCAGCCAGCACCGCATCGTCTCTACGATGCGCGGCACGGAGGTGGTCAGCGACCCGACGAACGCTCTGGCGGTGGAAGCTGCGGCGCGCCGCAGGCAGGCCGACGAGGTGCACCTGGCCGCGATGCACAGAGTGCTGCGGGCGCAGGACTTCGGTCCTGGCGCCTCGGCCCACTTCCGGCTCTGCGCGCTCGTTTCCACCGCGCGGGACACCGGATCGGGACGCACCGAGGCCCGGATGCTCGTCCGGCATCTCGCCTTCTGGCGTGCGGTGCTGGCCGACCTGGTTCCGGCGGCAACACCTCGGCTGCACGTCACGGCTCTGGACGGGATCGTCGGCGACCGGCTCGCCGACACGGTCCGTCCGATGCTCGGTGCCGGCCCGGTTCCACTGCATGACGAGCCCGAGCGGCAACGCGGCCGCGGCTACTACCGAGGTGCGGCGCTGCGGGTCACGGTCCGCGACGGCGAGAGGGAAATCGGTGACGGCGGTTTCACCGACTGGACCGCACGGCTGCTCGGCGACGCCAAGGAGCGCTGTCTCATCTCCTGCCTGGCGACGGAACGCCTCACCGAGGTGGCGGCTCCCTGAGGCATCCTGTGACGGGCGTCGCCGGTTCCGGGGCACCGCCACGCCCGGCCCGCGTCTAGCGTCGACCGCATGGCGCCGGACGAACCCCGCTGATGGGACGCGTCTCGCCGCTCCCGCCGCCCGGGCCGCTACGCACCCTCGCGTACGCCACGCTGGTCAACACGGTCGGCGCGGGGCTGTGGCTGGCGGGCGGAGCGCTCTACCTGACCCGGGACGTGGGACTCTCCGCCACCTCGGTGGGTGCCGGGCTGACAGTCGCCGGGCTGGTCGGGCTGAGCGCGAGCGTGCCGCTGGGCGGGCTGGCCGACAGGTGGGATCCGCGTACGCTCCGGGCCGTCCTCCAGGTGGGCCAGGCGGTCGTCGCGCTGGCGTACCTGATGGTCGGCTCGTTCCCGGCGTTCCTGGCGGTGGCGGTGCCGGAGGCGCTGCTCGCGGCCGGCAACCTGGCGGTACGGGCGGCGCTCGTCGCCGGGGTGGGCGGCCCGGACGGCCGGGTGCACGCCTTCGCCACGCTGCGCGCGGTGGCGAACCTGGGCATCACCGTCGGTACCGCGCTGGCCGGGATCGCGCTCGCCGTGGACACGCACCGGGCGTACCAGGTGCTCGTGGTGGGCAACGCGGCCACCTACCTGCTCTCGGCGGCGCTGCTGCTGCGCCTGCCGCCGCAACCGGCCGCCGCCGGCACGCGACGCACGCCGGGCACGCTGCGGCGCGGCGGCCCGCTGCGGGACGGACGGTTCCTCGCGGTGAGCGGCGCGTCGGCGGTGCTGAGCACGCACGTGACGGTGCTCGTGCTCGTCGTGCCGCTGTGGACGGTGGACCGGGCCGGCGCGCCACCGCCTGTGGTGTCGGCGGTGCTGCTCGCCAACACGGTCCTCACCGTCCTGCTCGCGGTGCGGCTGAGCCGGGGCGCGGAGCGTGCCGCGCCGGCCGCCCGGAAGCTGCGCCGGGCCGGGCTGGTGCTCGCGGCGGCGACACCGCTGTACGCCGTGACCGGCGTCCTGCCGGTGCTCCCGGCGGTCGTCCTGCTGCTCGGCGCGACCGCGGTGTGGACGGTGGGCGACCTGTGGCACGGCGCGGCCGGAGCGGGCCTCGCCTACGACCTGGCCCCGCCGGATGCGATCGGCGCCTACCAGGGCGCGGACGGCCTGGTCGCCGGGCTGGCCCAGGCGCTCGGCCGGGGCCTGCTCACGCTGCTGGTGCTCGGCGGCGGTCCGGTCGGCTGGCTGGTGCTCGGCGGGATCTTCGCCGCCGCCGGGCTGGCCGCCCCGGCGCTGGCCCGCCGGGCGATCGCGGACCGGCCGGTGCCGGAGGCACGACCCGCCGGGGTGCCCGGCTGAGCCCGGTGTAGCAGCATGGCGGGATGACCGACCAGCAGAGCATCACCATCCGCCCGGGTGGACCCGGCGACGCCCCCACGCTGCTGCGGCTGCTCGACAGCGCCACCGCCTGGCTGGCCGAACGCGGGCGTACCGAGCAGTGGGGCACCGAGCCGGCGTCGATCGACCCGCGCCGCATCGCCCAGGCCGACGCGTGGGCCGCCGGGGACGGGCTGCACCTCGCCGAGATCGACGCGACTGTGGTGGGCGCGCTGGTGGTGGGCGCGGCGACCGAGTACGTGCCGCCGGCCACCGAACCGGAGCTGTACGTGAACCTGCTGGTCACCGACCGGGCGTACGCGGGACGCGGGGTCGGGACGCGGCTGCTGGCGTACGCGGCGGAGCTGGCCCGCGAACGCGGCGTCGGCCTGCTGCGGGTGGACTGCTTCCGCAGCCCGGACCGGGCGCTCGTGCGGTTCTACGAGAGCTGCGGGTTCACCGCCACCGAGCCGTTCACGGTGGAGCGGCCGGGCCGTCCGACGTGGACCGGGCAGGTGCTGGAGCGCCGGGTCGGCTGAGTCAGCCGATCTCCTCGTCCACGAAGCACCAGCGCCACGACTCCCCCGGCTGGATCGACCGCATCACCGGGTGCCCCGCGGACTCGAAGTGCTTCGTGGCGTGCTGGTACGGCGAGGAGTCGCAGCAGCCCACGTGCCCGCAGGTCAGGCAGGCGCGCAGGTGCACCCAGTCCGGGTTGCCGATGGCCGCGCAGTCGGGGCACTCGGTCGTGGTGTCCGGTTCGGCCGTGCCCGCCCCGGCAAGGTGCTGGCAACTCATTCGACGGCCTCCTGTCGCAGCATGGACTCCTCCAGATCCAGATCACGATAGGCGCGGGTGAGCGCCTCCTCCGGGATCTGCCCGGAGTCGCGGGCGGCCCGGAACACCTCCCGCTCGGCGTCGATCATCTCCTGCCGCAGGCGCGCGTACGCCTGGGAGGGGGTTTCCCGTTCGGTGCCGCCGAGCCGCTCCCAGGCCAGGTTGGCCCGGGAGGTGGTCAACCCGCGCAGGCGTTCCACCACCGCCTCCGGCGCGCCGGCGGCCAGCTCGTCGAGCCGTTCCCGGGCCGCCCGGCTGGCCCGCTGCTGCACCCCGGCGGCGGACAGCGCGTCCTGCACCGGGTCGTCCGGGGGCAGCCGCAGCCGCCGGGCCAGCCAGGGCAGCGTGGCGCCCTGCCCGACCAGCGTCGCGACGATCACCGCGAAGGCCAGCCAGATGAGCAGCCCGCGCGGGTACGGCGTGTCGCCGGCGAGGGTGAGCGGCAGGCCCAGCGCGGCGGCCAGCGTCACCACGCCCCGCATGCCGGCCCAGCCGATGACGACGGGGAACTGCACCGGCGGCGCCGGGTCGCGCTGCCGGACCCGGGGCACGAGCCGCGCCACGTAGGTGGCCGGGAACACCCAGACGAACCGGGCCAGGAAGACGGCGGCCAGCACCGCCGCGGTGATCGCCACCAGCGAGCCGAACGGCTCGTCGAGGTCGCGGACCACCTCCGGCAGTTGCAGGCCGACCAGCAGGAACACCAGTCCTTCGAGCAGGAACCGGATCAGCCGCCAGAACGCGGTCACCTGGAGCCGGGAGGCGGCCGACAGCAGCGTGGGCAGCTTGTGGCCGATGCCGAGGCCGGTCACCACCACGGCGACCACGCCGGATGCGTGGATCTCCTCGGCGGCGAAGACCACGGCGAACGGCACGATCAGCGACAGCGCGTTGTCCAGCACCGGGTCGGTGATGCGCTTGTGCAGGTAGCCGAAGACCACCACGCCCAGCAGGCCGACCAGGATGCCGCCGCCGGCCGCGACGACCACCTCCCGGGCCACCTCGCCGACGCCGACGCCGCCGGTGGTGGCGGTCGCGGCGACGATCGCCACCCGCAGCAGCACCAGCGCGGTGGCGTCGTTGACCAGGCTCTCGCCCTCCAGGATGGTGACGACCCGCCGGGGCAGGCCGACCCGCCGGGCCACCGCGGTGGCGGCGACCGCGTCCGGCGGTGCCACCACCGCGCCGAGTGCCAGGCAGATCGCGTACGGCAGCTCGGGCAGGAACCAGTGCACGACGGTGCCCACCACGAACGCGGTGAAGATGACCAGCCCGACGGCGAGCAGCAGGATCGGCCGCAGGTTGAGCCGGAACGCCGGCACCGACGTCTCCAGCGCCGCCACGTAGAGCAGCGGCGGCAGGATGCCCACCAGCACCAGGTCCGGGTCCAGCCGCACGTGCGGGAAGAACGGCAGGAAGGACAGGGCGAGGCCGAGCACCACCAGCAGGATCGGTGCCAGCAGGCCGAGCCGGCGGGCCAGTGCCGCACCGAAGGTCGCGATGGCCAGGAAGACCACGACCTCGAACAGAGCATCCACGAACGACGAGCCTAGGCGTCGAGGGGCCGATGTGTGATCAGGCGGCGGAGCGCAGCTTCGGCAGCACCTCGGCGCCGAACGTGTCGATGAAGGCGCGCTGCTCCTGCCCGACGTGGTGCAGCGCGATCTGGTCGAAGCCCAGCGCCACGTACTCCTCCAGCCAGCCGATGTGCCGGCCCAGGTCGGCGGAGACGTTCACGGTCTCGGCGACCTTGGACATCGGCACGTCGGCGCTCGCCACGTCGAAGTGCTCGGGGGTCTCCAGGTCCCAGCAGACCGGCGGCGCGAACACGTTGCTGCGCCACTGCTCGTACGCGATCGACTCGGCCTGCTCCTGCTCGGGCGCCCAGCTCACGTGCACCTGGAGGTGCAGCGGGCCGCGTCCGCCCGCGTCCCGGTAGGCGTCGATCATCCGCCGCAGGTGCTCGACCGGCGCGTTGACGGTGATCAGCCCGTCCGCCCATTCGGCGCACCAGCGGGCGGTGGCGATGCTGACCGCGGCGCCGACCAGGGCGGGCGGCTCCTCCGGCCGGGTCCACAGCTTCGCCCGGTCCACTGTGACGAGCCCGTCGTGGCTGACCTCCTCGCCGGCGAGCAGCGCCCGGATCACGTCGACGCACTCGCGCAGCCGGGCGGTGCGGACGTCCTTGCGTGGCCAGACCTCGCCGGTGATGTGCTCGTTGGCGGCCTCGCCGGTGCCCAGCGCGGCCCAGAACCGGCCCGGGTACATGGCGCCGAGCGTGCCGATGGCCTGCGCGATGATCGCCGGGTGGTAGCGCTGGCCGGGCGCGTTCACCACGCCGAAGGACAGGTTCGTGGCCTGGAGCGCGGCGCCGAGCCAGGACCAGGCGAACCCGGACTGGCCCTGCCGCTCGCTCCAGGGCGAGAAGTGGTCGGAGCACATGGCCGCGTCGAAGCCGGCGCGCTCGGCGTGGATCACCGCCTCCAGCAGCCGGGCCGGGTGGATCTGCTCGTGGGATGCGTGGAAGCCGAACGCCGTCATGGTCGCCACTCCTACCCGTGACGGCGTCCGGCCAATCGCGTCTACTCGGAGTGCGCGCCCGCGCCCGCGCCGGCCTCGCCCTCGCCGATCCACACGGTCTTGGTGTTGCAGAACTCGCGCATGCCGGCGGCGGACAGCTCGCGGCCGTACCCGGAGTTCTTCACGCCGCCGAACGGCAGCTCCGGGTAGGACGTGGTCATGCCGTTGATGAACACGTTGCCGGCGTCCAGGTCGACGGCGAAGCGCTCCTGCTCGGCCGGGTCGTTGGTCCAGGCATTGGAGCCGAGGCCGAAGCTGGTGCCGTTTGCGACCTCGATCGCCTCGTCGTACGACCCGACCCGGTAGAGCCCGGCGACCGGCCCGAACACCTCCTCGCTCCACATCCGCATCTCCGGGCGCAGGTCGGTGACCACGGTCGGCGGGTAGTACCAGCCGTCCCCGGCCGGCTTCTCGCCGCCGCACAGCACCGTCGCGCCCTGGTCCACCGCGTCGGTGACCTGGGCGTGCACCTCGTCGCGGCCGCGCTCGCTGGCCAGCGGGCCGACGTCGGTGCCGTCGTCCATCGGGTCGCCGACCCGCAGCGCCGCCATCCGGGCGGCGAACTTCTCGGCGAACGCGTCGAAGACGTCGGTGTGCACGATGAACCGCTTCGCCGCGATGCAGGACTGCCCGTTGTTCTGGCAGCGGGCGGTGGTGGCGACCTCGGCGGCGGTGTCCAGGTCGGCCGAGGGCATCACCACGAACGGGTCGCTGCCGCCCAGCTCCAGCACCGTCTTCTTGATCTCCCGGCCGGCGATCTGGGCGATGGACCGGCCTGCCGGTTCGCTGCCGGTCAAGGTCGCGGCGCGGACGCGGGGGTCGCTGAGGATCCGGTCGACCGCGTCGGAGCCGACCAGCAGGGTGGTGAACGCGCCCTCCGGGAAACCGGCCCGGCGGAACAGGTCCTCCAGGTAGAGCGCGGTCTGCGGCACGTTGGAGGCGTGCTTGAGCAGGCCGGTGTTGCCGGCCATCAGCGCCGGGGCGGCGAACCGCATCACCTGCCACAGCGGGAAGTTCCACGGCATCACGGCCAGCACCGGGCCGATCGGCTGGTAGCGCACGTACGCCCGCTTCGCCTTGACCGCGGCGGCGTCGGCGGGCTCGTCCGCGAGCATCCGGGGTGCGTTGTCGGCGTAGAAGCGGCAGGCGGTGGCGCACTTGGTGACCTCCGCCTTCGCGGCGGCGTACGTCTTGCCCATCTCGGTGGTCATCAGCCGGGCCGTCTCGTCGCGCTCGGCGTCGAGCAGGTCGGCGGCGGCGGTGAGCCACCGGGCCCGCTGCGCGATGGTGGTCTCACGCAACTGCCGGAAGGCGAGGTCGGCCCGCTCGATCGCGGCGTCGATCTGCTCGTCCGACATCGCCTCGTACGTCTTGAGCACCTGTCCGGTGGCGGGATTTGTGGTGGCGATGGGCATCTCGTACTCCTGTCACTCGAACAGCGAGTGCCGCACGCCCGGTTCCTCCCGGCGGCGCGCGGCGCGGCGGCGCTGGATCACGACCAGGTCGACCACCGCCACCACGGCGAGCAGCGCGCAGA
Source organism: Micromonospora sp. WMMD1274 (assembly GCF_049179035.1). Lineage (NCBI taxonomy): Bacteria > Bacillati > Actinomycetota > Actinomycetes > Micromonosporales > Micromonosporaceae > Micromonospora > Micromonospora sp. WMMD1274. Next base: position 5,604,918 of record NZ_JBMHMG010000001.1, on the reverse strand, counting down.
CGACACCCAGCCAGGCGACGTCCGCGGCGAACGCGAGCACCGCGAAGACGGTCATCACGACCAGACCGAACGTGGCGAGCGCCAGCCGCAGGTTCAGGGCACTGTTGGCGTGGCCGACCGTGCCACGGGCGCGACGGGGCTGTGATCGGGTCATTCCTGGGGCCTACCCCGGCACGGGCGGGGATAACCGGCCGGCGCGGGAACGCCGGTGATCCGGGACACCCGGCGGGCAGGCGCCGGATGCGCCCGGCGGGTGGGTGCGTTACATCGGTGCGCCGGTTCCGGCGGAGATCCCGCGGGACGGTGGAGAGGATGGCATGACCACGACGCAGGCCGTACCCGTGACCGTCGCCGTGTCCCGGCGCGCCGATCCGGCGCGTACCGACGAGGTGGTGGCGTGGATGCGGGCCGGGACGGCGCTCGCGGAGAGCTTCCCGGGCTTCCTCGGCGCCGGTTTCGTCCGCAGCGCCCCCGGCTCGGGCGAGTGGCACGTGATGTACCGCTTCGCCGACGCGGACACGCTGCGCGGCTGGGAGGACTCGCCGCAGCGGCGCTGGTGGCTCGGCTCGGCGCAGGGCATCGTCGAGCACACCCGGGTGGAGCGGCGCACCGGCATCGAGGGCTGGTTCGACCCGCCGGTGGACCACGTGGTCGAGACGTTCGGCGAGCCGGAACCGGCCGCGCCGCCGCGCTGGAAGCAGGCGGTCACGATCTGGCTGGCGTTCTTCCCGCTCAGCCTGGCCGCCACGCTGCTGACCACCCGGTTCCTCGCCGGCGTGCCGCTGGCCGGCCGGACGCTGCTGATGACGCTCGTGCTCACCCCGCTGATGACCTACCTGGTGCTGCCCCGGATCACCCGGGCGCTGCACCGGTGGCTGCACGGCCGGCCTGCGCCGACACCACAGATGTGAACGACGGTGGTCGATGCCCGATAGCCGACAGAACTGCCGCCGGAACTCCGCCGGGGCATAGGGTCGACGCGCCCGTTGCCGCCGCCGGACGGGGGACCGATGAGACGCTGGACCGCCGCGCTGGCCTGCCTGGCGGCGCTCGTCGCGCTCGCCTGTGACGGCTCCGGCGAGGCGTCGCCCCGGCCGTCCGGCACGCCCCGCCCCGGCGAGCCGCGGGTGCTGGTCGCGCTCGGCGACTCGGTGAGCACCGGCTACGGCTCCTGCCTGGTGCTGGTGAGCTGCGAACGCAACTCCTGGTCGACCGGGGACGGCCTGCGGGTGGAGAGCCTCTACCGGCGGCTGCGCGCGGACGTGCCGGGGCTGCGGGCGTACAACCGGGCGGTGCCCGGGGCCCGCGCGTCCGCGCTGACCGGCCAGGCCCGTTCGGCGGTACGCGACAAGGCCGACCTGGTCACCGTGCTGATCGGGGCGAACGACGCCTGCCGGGGTGACGTCGACGACATGACGCCGGTGGAGACCTTCCGCGACCAGGTCGACGCGGCGCTGGGCGTGCTGCGCGAGGGCCGGCCGAAGGCCCGGGTGCTGGTGGCCGGCATCCCGGACCTTTACCGGCTCTGGCAGATCGGGCACACCGAGCCCCGCGCCGTGCGGGCCTGGTCGCGGGGCGTCTGCCCGGCACTGCTGGCCGACGCCACGTCGACCGCGCCCGCCGCGGTGGCCCGCCGGGCCCGCGTCAGGGACCGGATCGAGGCGTACGACGGGCAACTGCGCGCCGCCTGCCGGGCGTACGGGTCACGCTGCCGCTGGGACGGCGGCGCGGTGCACCGCCACCGCTTCACGCTGGACCAGGTCAACGCGCTCGACTGGTTCCACCCGAACGCGGCCGGTCAGGGCCGACTGGCCGAGGTGACCTGGAACGCCTCCGGCTGGTCAGGGCTGACGCGGGCCGGGTAGCTGCCGGGGACCGGCGGCGCGGTAGAGGGCGCGCGTGCGGTCGGCCAGTTCCTTGGTCGCCGACGAGTTGGCCCAGGTGCCGAGCACGATCGCGGCACCCGGCACGACCTTGGCGAACATCCGCTTGGCGGCGCGCACCCCGGCCATCCGGGCCAGCCGGACCCCGAGCTGGAGCATCACCCGGCCCAGCGCCCGGTCACCGGCGGAGCCGAACAACGCGCCGGCCCGCTCCCGGCCGGCCGCCACCCCGAGCGCCAGGCGTGCGGTCTGGGCGGCCTTGTGCACCCGCTGGAGCACCAGCAGGTCGGTCGCCCGGTCGGGGTGCGTCGGGTCGGCGCCGTAGGCGGCGGCGACGTGCAGCACCAGCCGGGCCTGGGTCCAGGCCAGCACACCCACGTCGATCACCGCGCCGGGCAGCCCGGCCGCGCCGGACACCGCGCCGGAGAGCCGGGCGTGGTTGACGAACTTGCGAACCGCCTGGTCGGCCAGCTGTTCCGGCGGCGCGTCCGGCCGTAGCGCCCGCTCCCGGGCGGCCCACTGCGCGGCCTCCGGGCCGAGCCGGCGTACCGCCTCCAGGGCGAGGTGCTCCGGCGCGTACTGCGGGTCGTCCCGCATCCGGTCCCACAGCTTCGCCGGTGGCGCCTCGGGCGCCTCCACCGGCGGGACGGGGGTGGTGGGGACGGCGTTGGGCTCCCCGTCGACGGGGGCGGGGTCGGTCACGAAGGGCTCCGGAGGCTCGTGCGGCGGGGGTGACGCGGGTCAGCGCCGGCGCGACTGCAGCCGGTTCGCGATCTGCCGCAGCCGGGCCTGGTTCTCCGGCTTCGACATCTCACGCCGACCGCGGTCGACCAACTGCTGGCCCCGCGGCGACCGCAGGAAGGCGGTGATCCGTTGCATCAGCGACATGAGGGTCCTCCCGTCCCGCGGTCCCCTTCATGTGTACCTGGGACCGGCAAGTCCCTGATACCCGAATCGGCCCTTCGGCAACCACCCGTCCGGGTCAGCCCAGGATCTCGGCCACCACCTCGCCGGCCCGCCACTCGTGCTGGGCGTACGCGTCCGGGAACGCCGAGATCTGCACCGCCTGGGCCGCGACCGAGAGCGGCAGGTCCTGCCAGCCGGGGATCTCCGCCAGCGCGGACAGGAACGCCTTCGTCGCGTACTCCGGGTCCATGAGCTGCTCGACGGTGCCCCAGCCGCTGCTCGGGCGCTGCTGGAACAACCCGACCGAGTCGTGGTCCCAGCCGATGGCCTGGTGCGGGTAGCTCTGCGACTCGGGCAGCACGCCGCTGGCGTAGTTGAGCAGGGTGCTCTCCTGCATGGCGGTCGCCACCGCGATGACCAGGGCGCGGCGCGGCATGCCCGACTCCTTGCCGGCCTGCACGATCTTCTTCGCGTTGTTCATCTGGGTGCGGTCCAGGCCGGCGACCGGGACGATCTGCCGGACGGTCTTCTTCGGCTTGGGCTTGGCGGTCGCCTTCGGGCTCGCCGTCGCGGACGGGCTGGCGCTGGGGGTGGGGGTGGTGGGGGCGGTGCTCGGCCGGGCCATGGCCCGGGAGGCGGCGTCGACCTCCGCGCGCTCGGCGACCTCAGCCGAGGGCGCCGGGCCGGCGGCGCGGTCCGGGGCGCCGAAGCCGGCCTGGCTGACGCCGACCAGGCCCAGGCAGCAGGCGGCGCCGGTGGCGACCGCCAGCTTCGTCCGGCCGGGCCGGGGGTTCGTGGGTGCCCAGAAGCGGGTACGCCGGACCAGTCCCCGGAGTGTGGTCAACCGGTTGGTGGAGGGGGTATCGTCCGAACGGTCAGCCGGGCGGCCGGAGCCGAACGGGTCGTCGAGGTTGCCGTCGTTACGCATCCGACGAGGCTAGGCAGGGCAAACCGGGATCACCCAGGCCGAAAGGGTGGCCCTCGCCACACTCTGGCCCCCGCAACCCGGGCATCGCGCCACAGCCCGGCGCAGGGCGCGGCAGACCTCGGGAAGCGGGCCAATCACCCGTGCTCCCCGGCCGGTCGCGACGCGGGCACGAACCTCGCAGACCTCCCGGTCCCGTCCGATGATCGACTAACTCGTCCGTTCGGACGATCCGGATATGGGTCGCCGGACCGGGGCGTAGCCGAATCGTGATCATCATCCGGGCATCGGATGTGCCGTAACGGAATGGACCACCCGCCCCGGTACGTTGGCCGAATCGGGGAGGCCGCACGTTCGGCGCTCCCCCGTACGCGTCGACAGGGAGGACCCCACCGGTGCTCGATCCACACGAGCTCTACGAACTCACCGACGAGCTGCCCGAGCTCGGCCAGCCGGTGCTGATCCAGGCCCTCACCGGCTTCGTCGACGCCGGCAACGCCACCCGGCTCGCCCGGGAACAGCTGCTCACCTCGCTCGACGCCCGGGTGATCGCCCGCTTCGACGTGGACCAGGTCTTCGACTACCGCTCCCGCCGCCCGGTGATGACGTTCGTCGAGGACCACTGGGAGTCCTACGACGCCCCGGCGCTGGAGCTGCACCTGCTGCGCGACGACGACGAGACCCCGTTCCTGCTGCTCACCGGCCCCGAGCCGGACCTGCAGTGGGAGCGTTTCGTGGCCGCCGTCGCCGGGCTCTGCGCCCGCCTCGACGTCCGGCTCACCGTCGGGCTCAACTCGATCCCGATGGCGGTGCCGCACACCCGGCCCAGCGGCGTCACCGCGCACGCCACCCGCAAGGAACTGATCGCCGGACACGAGCCGTGGTTGCAGAAGGTGCAGGTGCCGGCCGGCGTCGGCCACCTGCTGGAGTACCGCCTCGGCGAGCAGGGGCGCGACGCCCTCGGCTTCGCCGCGCACGTGCCGCACTACGTGGCCCAGGCCGAGTACCCGGCCGCCGCCGAGGCGCTGCTGTCCGCCGTGTCCCGCAGCACCGGCCTGCTGCTGCCCGTCGAGACGCTGCGGACCGCCGCCGAGGCGGTCCGGGTGGAGATCGACCGCCAGGTCACCCAGACCGAGGAGGCGGCGACGCTGGTCCAGGCGCTGGAGGAGCAGTACGACGCGTTCGCCCGCGGCCGGGGCGAGAAGAACCTGCTCGCCGGCGAGACCGGGCCGCTGCCCACCGCCGACGAACTCGGCGCGGAGCTGGAACGCTTCCTCGCCGAGCAGACGCGCCCCGGCGACACCCCGGAGCGCTGACCGGGCGGGGCGGGCGGGGATGCGGCAGGCTGGGGGCATGCGCCTGGCGACCTGGAACGTCAACTCGGTGAAGGCCCGCCTGCCCCGGCTGCTGGACTGGCTGACCACCACGAAGCCCGACGTCGTGTGCCTGCAGGAGACCAAGTGCCCCGACGGGGCGTTCCCGGTCGCCGAGGTGGGCGAGCTGGGCTACGAGGTGGCCAGCCACAGCGACGGGCGGTGGAACGGGGTCGCGGTGCTGTCCCGGGTCGGGCTGGCCGACGTGGCGGTCGGCTTCCCGGGCGAACCCGGGTTTCCCGAGCCCGAGGCCCGCGCCATCTCGGCCACCTGCGACGGGCTGCGGGTCTGGTCGGTGTACGTGCCGAACGGCCGCGCGCCGGACGACCCGCACTACGCGTACAAGCTGGCCTGGTTCGCGGCGCTGCGCGACGCCCTGGAAGCCGAGGTGGCCGGTCCCCTGCCGGTGGCCGTCTGCGGTGACTTCAACGTCGCGCCCACCGACGCCGACGTCTGGGATCCCGCGCTGTTCGTCACCTCCACGCACGTCACCCCGGCCGAGCGGGCCGCCCTGGCCGCGCTGCGCGACCTGGGACTGGAGGACGTGGTGCCGACGCCGATGAAGGGGCCGCACCCGTTCACGTACTGGGACTACCGGGCCGGGATGTTCCACCAGAACAAGGGCATGCGGATCGACCTGGTGTACGCCAGCGCGTCGTTCGCCCGCGCGGTCCGCTCCGCGTACGTGGACCGGGAGGCCCGCAAGGGCAAGGGCCCCTCCGACCACGCCCCGATCGTGGTCGACGCGGACCTGGCACCGGCCGTCGAGACGTTCTGAGTCCGAGGCTCGTTAGGGTGGACGCATGGCTGTCGTGAAGATCAACGCGATCGACGTCCCGTCCGGCGCCGGCGAGGAGCTGGAGAAGCGGTTCGCGGCCCGGGCCGGCGCGGTGGAGAACTCCCCCGGCTTCCTCGGCTTCGAGCTGCTGCGCCCGGTCGCCGGGGACACCCGCTACTTCGTGTACACGCGCTGGGAGAGCGAGGAGGCGTACCAGGCGTGGGCGCAGGGCCCGTCCCGGGCCGCGCACGCCGAGGGCGGCGAACCCCGCAAGCCCGTGGCCACCGGCGCCACCCTGCTGGAGTTCGAGGTGGTCCAGCAGGTCCCCACCAAACCCTGACCCCCTCCCCCTCTCCTCCTCTTTCGGTCGATCATGAAGTTGGCGGCACTCACCGTCCGCTTTGTCCCCGCCAACCTCATGATCGACGCGCTCAGGGCCGGGGCGCGCGCAGATCTTGGAAGATTCGCGCCCCCATAGGGGCCGTTTCCTACCAAGATCTCCCACGGCCCCGGCGCGCTCCGGGTCTCCGCTCGGCGATCATGGAGTTGGCGGTGACGAAACGGGCAACCTGCGCCGCTAACCTCATGATCGACGCGCTCAGGGCGCTCAGGGCGCTCAGGGCGGGCCGGGCGGTCAGGGCGGGGCGGTCAGGGCGTCAGGGACGCGAAGACGATCACGTTGTCCTGGTAGCCGGTACGGCCGCCGACCCACTCGCCGCCGCAGGTGATCAGCCGCAGCTCGGCCGGACCGGAGTCGCCGTAGACCCGGGCGGCGGGCAGGTTCGACTTGTCGAAGTACTCGACGCTGTCCACCTTGAAGGTCACCACGCTGCGGTCCGCGCGGGTCACCTGGATCCGCGCGCCGGGCTTGAGCGAGCGCAGCCGGTAGAAGACGGCCGGGCCGCTCTTGGTGTCGACGTGGCCCACGATGATCGCCCGGCCCGGGTCGCCGGGCACCGCTCCCCTGTCGTACCAGCCGGTCTGGTCGTGCTCGGTCAGCGGCGGTACGTCCACCGAGCCGTCCTTGGCCTGCCCGACCGGGGTGACCGGGGCGTTGACCTTGATGGCCGGCACCGCCAGGCGTACCGGCCGGCTCGCCGGCTTCCGGACCGGGGCGGCAGCGCTCGCCGGGGCCGCCGCACCCGACCCGTTCGCCCGGCTCGACTCGGTCGACGCGTCGGCGAAGTCGAACGGCCCGGCCGTGCGGCCCAGCCCGGCCCCGGTGGCGAACACGCCGACCAGCACCAGCACCACTGCCAGCGGCTTCGACCAGGAGCCCCGGCCCCGGTCCCCCCGGCCCGGCGACGCCGGTGGCGGCTCGACCGGCGGCGGCCCCGCGGGCCGTGGACGCAGGGCAGGCGGATCGGCCGACGGCGGGTACCACGGTCGCGACGCGGCGGGCGGCGCGACCCTGGACAGCCGGGCCGCGTCGGTCGGCGGCGCGGCGGGTGGGGGCAGGGCCAGGAACGGCCGGCCGGAGCGCCGTGATCCGGCGGGCGGCGGGACGAAGTGCTCGGCCATCGCCGGCCTCAGCCTCTGGCGGCGCCGCGGGCGTGCCGGCGGGACGCGGCCACGCCGAGCCCGGCGCCGACCACAGTCACCGCCAGCCCGACGGGCACCAGCAGGCCACCGAGCCCGGGGCCGGCGGTGCCGCCGAAACCGGTCGCCGGGCCGCGGCTGGGCAGGTGACTGGGCCCGTGGCTCGGCTGCCGGGTCGGCTGCCCCTGCTTGACCACCTGGAGCATGGTGGAGGCGGTCTCCCCGCCCGGGCACTCCAGCTTGACCCGGTAGTTGCCCGGCCGGGTGCGCTCGTGCACCATCGGCGAGGCGGTGAGCAGGCCGCGCTGCGGCTGCACCTGGATCTTGCCGAACGCGTCCGAGGTGACGATCGCCGGAACCGAGTTGTTGCGGCAGCTCGCCCGGATGCCGACGAGGTAGCCGGGCGAGACGGTGCCCGGGGTGACCTCCACGAAGATCACGTCGGCCGGGGGCTGTTCCGGCACCGGTTCGGCGGCGCGCGGCGCGGCCTGGGCGGGCACCGCGCCGACCAGCGGGGCGGCGCACGCGGCGACCGCGACCAGCAGCGCCCTACGTACCCTGAACGACCCCATGACCCCTCCCGGCGTACGGGATGAATCCTCTCACCCCCGGCGGCACATCACATCCGATCCGGGCTAGGCTCGGGTCGCTGTGACCCTCCCCGACATCGCCGCCGGCCGCATCCGCACCTTCCATCCGCGTCGCGGACGGATGAGCGAGCGGCAGCGCGACGCGCTCACCCGGCTCTGGCCCGCGTACGGCCTGGAGATCGCCGCCCTCGACGGGCCGTGCGATCCGACGGCGCTGTTCGGACGACGGGCGCCGCTGGTGCTGGAGATCGGCTCCGGCATGGGCGACGCCACCGCCGTGATGGCGGCGGCCGACCGGGACCGACACTATCTGGCGGTCGAGGTCCATACGCCGGGAATCGCCAACCTGCTCGACCTGGTCGAACGCCACGGTCTGGACAACGTCCGGGTGGCCGAGGGGGACGCGCTGGACCTGGTCCGGGCCATGCCGGAGGGCTGCCTGGACGCGGTGCACGTCTTCTTCCCCGACCCGTGGCCGAAGACGCGCCACCACAAGCGGCGGATCATCGCGCCGGCGCACGTGGCGCTGCTGCGGTCCCGGCTGGCGCCGGGCGGCACGTTGCACTGCGCGACGGACTGGGCCGAGTACGCCGAGTCGATGCGCGAGACGCTCACCGCCGACCCGGAGCTGGTGGACGTGTACGGCGGCTACGCGCCGCGTCCGGCGCACCGGCCGGTGACGAAGTTCGAGCGCCGCGCGCTGACCGCCGGCCGGGAGGTCTTCGACCTGATCCACCGGCGGCGCTGAAGCCGGTGCCCGGAAGCCGGTGCGCTGAACCCGGTTGGCGCGGCGCGGTGTGATCCAGGCACGATGGGAGCCGCCATGACTCTCACCGCCGCGCTGCCGAAGACCGCCGACCCCGATACCCTCTACGACGCGTTCGCCTCCTGGGCGTCCGAGCGCGGCCTCGACCTGTATTCCCATCAGGAGGAGGCGGTCATCGAGATCGTCTCCGGCGCGAACGTGATCATGAATACGCCGACCGGCTCGGGCAAGAGCCTGGTGGCGATCGCGGCGCACTTCGCGGCGCTGGCCGACGACCGGACGACCTTCTACACCGCGCCGATCAAGGCGCTGGTCTCGGAGAAGTTCTTCGCGCTCTGCGAGGTCTTCGGCGCCGAGAACGTCGGCATGCTCACCGGCGACGCCAGCGTCAACGCGGACGCGCCGATCATCTGCTGCACCGCGGAGATCCTGGCCAACCTGGCGCTGCGCGAGGGCCGCCGCGCCGACGTCGGCCAGGTGATCATGGACGAGTTCCACTTCTACGCCGAGCCGGACCGCGGCTGGGCCTGGCAGGTGCCGCTGATCGAGCTGCCGCAGGCCCAGTTCGTGCTGATGTCCGCCACGCTCGGCGACACCACCCGCTTCGTCGACGACCTGACCCGGCGTACCGGGCGGCCGACCGCCGTCGTCCGCTCGGCCGAGCGGCCGGTCCCGCTCCTCTTCTCGTACGCGACCACGCCGCTGCACGAGACGCTGGAGGAGCTGCTGGAGACCAAGCAGGCCCCGGTGTACGTCGTGCACTTCACCCAGGCCGCCGCGCTGGAACGCGCGCAGGCGCTGATGAGCGTGAACGTCTGCACCCGCGCCGAGAAGGACATGATCGCCCAGGCGATCGGCAACTTCCGGTTCACCTCGGGCTTCGGCAAGACGCTGTCCCGGTTGGTGCGGCACGGCATCGGCGTGCACCACGCCGGCATGCTCCCGAAGTACCGCCGCCTGGTCGAGACGCTCGCCCAGGCCGGCCTGCTCAAGGTCATCTGCGGTACGGACACGCTCGGCGTCGGCATCAACGTGCCGATCCGTACGGTGCTGTTCACCGGTCTGAGCAAGTACGACGGCATCCGCACCCGGCTGCTCAAGGCCCGCGAGTTCCACCAGATCGCCGGCCGGGCCGGGCGGGCCGGGTTCGACACGCTGGGCCGGGTCGTGGTGCAGGCCCCCGAGCACGTGATCGAGAACGAGAAGGCGCTCGCCAAGGCCGGTGACGACCCGAAGAAGCGCCGCAAGGTGGTGAAGAAGAAGCCACCGGAGGGCTCGATCGGCTGGGGCGAGCCGACGTTCCAGCGCCTGGTCGAGGCCGAGCCGGAGCCGCTCACCTCCAGCTTCCAGGTCAGCCACTCGATGCTGCTGAACGTGATCGGCCGCCCCGGCGACGCGTTCGCCTCGATGCGGCACCTGCTCACCGACAACCACGAGGACCCGGCCGCCCAGCGCCGGCACATCCGCCGGGCCATCGCCATCTACCGGGCGCTGCGCGCCGGCGGCGTGGTCGAGGAGCTGCCCGAGCCGGACGAGACCGGCCGGCGGGTGCGCCTCACCGTCGACCTCCAGCTCGACTTCGCACTCAACCAGCCGCTGTCGCCGCTGGCGCTGGCCACCGTCGAACTGCTCGACCGGGAGTCCCCGTCGTACGCGCTGGACGTGCTCAGCGTGATCGAGTCGATCCTCGACGACCCGCGCCAGGTGCTGTCCGCGCAGCAGTTCAAGGCCCGCGGCGAGGCGGTCGCCGCGATGAAGGCCGAAGGCATCGAGTACGAGGCACGCCTCGAACTGCTCGACGACGTGACCTGGCCCAAGCCCCTGGCCGAGCTGCTGGAGTCCGCGTACGAGATGTACCGGCAGGGCCACCCCTGGGTCGCCGACCACCAGCTCTCCCCGAAGTCCGTGGTCCGGGACATGTACGAGCGGGCCATGACGTTCCCCGAGTACGTCCAGTTCTACGGGCTGTCCCGGTCCGAGGGGCTGGTGCTGCGCTACCTCGCCGACGCGTACAAGACGCTGCGGCAGACGGTCCCCGAGGATGCCAAGACCGAGGAGCTGGTCGACCTCATCGAGTGGCTGGGCGAGCTGGTCCGCCAGGTCGACTCCAGCCTGATCGACGAGTGGGAGCGGCTGCGCAACCCGTCCGACGTGGCCGAGGTGGCCGCGTCGCTGGACGACCGGCCGCCGGCGGTGACCCGCAACGCGCGGGCGTTCCGGGTGCTGGTGCGCAACGCGATGTTCCGCCGCGTCGAGCTGGCCGCGCTGCGGCGCTGGGACCTGCTCGGCGAGCTGGACGCCGGCGACGGCTGGAACGCCGACGCCTGGGCCGACGCGCTGGAGCCGTACTTCGAGGCGTACGACTCGATCGGGGTGGGCCCGGACGCGCGCGGGCCGGCGCTGCTGATGATCGAGCAGGGCCGCGACAGGTGGACCGTCCGGCAGATCCTGGACGACCCGGACGGCGACCACGACTGGGGCATCAGCGCCGAGATCGACCTCGCCGCGTCCGACGAGACCGGTGCGGCGGCGGTCCGGATCATCGACGTCGGCCAGCTCTAGGACTACGCGAAAAAGGGCCGCCCGGGATGTCCGGGCGGCCCTTTTCGTGCCCTGGGCGATGTCAGACCCGTCGATTAGAATGTATGTACTAATCGAGCTGCTGACCTGGGAGGATGCTCGTGACTGCGCCCACCTCCGCGACCCCTGTCACCCCCTACGCCACCCTCCTCGGATTCACCCGGTACGTCGACCGCACCGGCCCCACCAAGGCCACCTTCGTCGGCGGGCTACGCCGGCAGCGGGCAAGCCGGCACGGCTTCAACCCGCACGGCCAGTTCGTCAAGGCGCTCAAGGCCGACGTCGCGTTCCACACCGGCGGCACGCACCTCGCGCAGGTCGCCGACGTGGTCAAGCCCCGCTGGCGGCCGCTCTACGAGTCGCTCGTGCCGGGCGCGACCCGCTGGCTGCACTCCCTCGGCGAGCCGGCCGGCGTCGACCTGGCCCAGACCCGCGACGCCCTGGCGATGCTGGGTGACCTGCCCGTGAAGATCAACCCCCAGTTCGGCGTCCGGTACGCCGACGGCCGGGCCGAGGCGATCCGGCTGCACTTCGACGAGGCGCCGCCGAGCGAGGAGGCCACGCTCGCCACGCTGCACCTGATGGCCCGGCACATGGACGCGGTGCTGCCGCACGCCGAGCCGGTCCTGGTGGACGTGCGGCGCGGCGAGGCGCACCGGATGCCCGCCGACGTCAAGCCCGAGCAGATCGAGCAGTGGCTGGCCGGCGAGGCGGCCGCGTTCCGGGCCATCTGGTCCACAGCCGCCTGACCGGCCCGCCGCGACCCCCTCCGGCGCACCGAGGCACCGCCCGACCGAACGGCCGTCCCGCTCCCCCGGGGCGGCCGTTCGCCGTCCCAGGGGAGCGCCGGAGGCGACGCGGCCGGGTCGACGCCTCACCGGCCGGAGTGCTCGTCCAGCAGCCCGGCCCGCCCGGCCAGCGCGGCGGCCTCCACCCGGTTGCTCACCCGCAGCTTGCGCAGCAGGGAGGCGGTCATCCGCTTCACCGTCCGTTCCGAGGTGTGCATCCGCTCGGCGATCGTCACGGTGGCCTCGCCGGTCGCGATCGCCCGCAGCAGCCGGCGCTCCTCTTCGTCGAGGTTGAGCCCGGGCGACCGGGCGGGCCCGACCAGCCGCCGCAGCAGCGCGCCCGGCATCACCGCCCAGCCGTCCAGCACGGCCAGCAGTGGAGGCAGCAGATCCTCCGGCTCGCTGGTCTTGGGCAGGTAGCCCTCGGCGCCGCAGCGCAGCGCCTCCACCGCCGGCACCGGGTCGTCCGAGCCGGACATGGCGAGGACGCGTACCCGGGGACTGGTACGACGGATGGCGGCGATCGCCCGGAGGCCGCCGGGCGGCGGCATGTGCAGGTCCACGAGCGCGAGATCGGGTGCGCAGCGGGCGACGAGCGCGGCGGCCCCGGCCGCGTCGGTGGTCGAGCCGACGATCCGGGCCCGGCCGTCGGTGGTGGCGGACAGCAGCAGCTCCAGGCCGCGGACGAACAGCGCATGGTCGTCCACCACCGCGAGCCGGACGGTGCCGTCCCCCATGTCGGCTTTCCTCCTTCCGCTCCAGGTTAGTGGCATATGCGAGTAACCGTCGGGAACAACCCGGCATGGCTGTGGAGTCCATGACCCCGTGGGGCCGCCCGGGCGACCGCGACGAGTCGCTGTCGATCCGGGTCCTCTGCCACGAGCTGCGCACCCCCGTGCGGGCGCTGGCGGCACTCACCCGGGCGCTCGCCGAGCAGCCGGCGCTGGCCACGCCGGACCGGCGGGCCATCGCGGCGCTGGCGCACGAGCACGCCGTACACCTGGGTGCCCTGCTGGACGACCTCGGCGGGCCCGGCGGCCCCGGCGAGCTGGAACCACCCCGCCGCGTCCCCCTGGCCGTAGTGGTGCGCGCCGTGACGGCCGGGGCCGGTCCCGGCGTGCGCGCGCGGATCGGCCGGACCGCCGCCGGCCTGCCCGTGCCCGAGCAGCACGTCCGGCAGATCCTCACCAACCTGGTGGACAACGCGCGGTGCCACGGCCCGGCCGGCGGCGAGGTCGTCGTCCGCGCCGCGGCGCGCGGTTCCACGCTGACGCTGTCGGTCCTCGACCGCGGCGGCCCCTGTCCCACGCTGCGCGCGGCGCTGGCCCGGCCCGCCCCGTCGGCCACCGGGCACGGCCTCGGGTTGTGGATCGTGCGGCGCCTGGTCGATACCTACGGCGGGACGGTGGGCGCCCGCCGTCCACGCGGCGGCGGGCTGGCAGTGGACGTCCGGCTGCCGGTCCCGGTGCGGCCTGTCCCGTCCGGGACACGGGTCGGCCCCGGTGGGCCGCCGCAGCGGGCACCCGGGAGAGGACAGCATCGGTGAACCGGAGGAGACGACATGTTCACGCACATGAAGGATCTGCAGTTCGAGGCCAAGCCGGACGGGCCGGACGCCGCGTTCGCCCGCCGCCTCCAGGAGGTTCTCGGCGGCAAGTGGGGTGAGATGACCGTCGCCAACCAGTACCTGTTCCAGGGCTGGAACTGCCGGCTCCCCGGCAAGTACAAGGATCTGCTGCTCGACGTCGGCACCGAGGAGATGGGCCACGTCGAGATGATCGCCACGATGATCACCCGGCTGCTGGAGAACGCGCCGCTGTCGCTGGAGGAGGCCGCCGAGGAGAACCCGATGGTCGGCGCGATCTACGGCGGGTCCAACCCGGCGCACTTCATCCACGGCGGCGGCGGAGCCCTGGCGGTCGACAGCGCCGGCGTGCCGTGGAACGGCAACTTCATCACCGCCAGCGGCAACCTGATGGCGGACTTCCACCTGAACGTCACCGCCGAGGCCCAGGGCCGGCTCCAGGTGGCCCGCCTGTTCAACATGACCGACGACCCCGGCGTCAAGCAGATGCTGCGCTTCCTGCTGGCCCGCGACACCATGCACCAGAACATGTGGATGGCGGCCATCGAGCAGCTCAAGTCCGACGGCCTGGAGGAGATGCCGGTGCCGGACGCCTTCCCCGACTCGCCGGAGTTCACCGAGGAGTTCAGCTACACGTACCTGGACTTCTCCCCCGGCCCGGACGCCGCCGAGGGCCGGTGGGCCTCCGGTCCGACGCCGGACGGCAAGGGTGAGTTCCGCTACGACAGCAGCCCGCGCGCGCACGCCCCCGAGCCGGTGCTCGCCCCGGGCGACCCGCGCCTGTACGGCACCAACCCGGGGATGGCCGGCAAGGTCGCCAACACCGTCAAGAGCAAGCTCACCTGACCGCGCCCGCGCCGGGCCACCCGCACGGCGGCCCGGCGCGGCGGACCCACACCGCACCGTCCGGGAGTCGTCATGTCCACGTCCAACCGCATCAGGACGGCCGTCCTCGCCCTGCTCACGCTCGTCTCGGTGGGCGCCGGCCTGGCCCTGCCCGCCGTCCTCGCGCTGGCCGCCCTCACCGCGCTGGTCCCGTTCGCGGACGCGCTGGAGCGCGGTCCGGCACCGGCCGGCCACCGGGCGACCGCCCGGCACGAACCCGCCTGACCTCGCCCTGCCGCCACCCCGGCCGCCCCCGCCGTCCGTCGTCTGTCACCCGTCGTCCGTCGTCGAGGAGCACCAGTGGTAACCAACGACTCGCCAGTCCTACCCCCGCTACGGACGCCCAGCGCCCCGCGCCCGGTCCGTGGGCGCCTCATCCTGCTCGGGCCCGCGTTCGTGGCGGCGGTCGCCTACGTCGACCCCGGCAACTTCGCCACCAACTCCACCGCCGGGGCACAGTACGGGTACCTGCTGGTCTGGGTGGTGGTGGCGGCGAACCTGGCCGCCATGCTGGTGCAGACGCTCACCGCCAAGCTCGGCCTGGCCACCGGGCGCAGCCTGCCCGAACTGTGCCGGGAACACCTGCCCCGGCCGCTCAACCGGGTCATGTGGGCGCAGGCCGAACTGGTCGCCATGGCCACCGACCTGGCCGAGGTGATCGGCGGGGCGGTCGCGCTGTACCTGCTGTTCGGCGTCCCGCTGCTGCCCGGCGGCCTGATCATCGGCGCCGCCTCGTTCGCCATCCTGGCGCTGCGCGCCAGGGGTTTCCGGTCGTTCGAGATCGCCATCGCCGTGCTGCTCGGCGTGATCGTGCTGGCGTTCGCGGTCAACCTGGTCAGCGCGCAGCCGGACGTGTCCGACGCCGCGGCCGGGCTGCTGCCCCGGATGCAGGGCACCGACAGCATGCTGCTCGCCGCCGGCATCCTGGGCGCGACGGTGATGCCGCACGTCATCTACGTGCACTCGGCGCTGACCCCGAACCGCCTGCCCGCCGAGGGCGAGACCCAGCGGCGGGTGGTCGCCAAGGGCCTGCGGATCGACGTACTGATCGCGCTGGGCATCGCCGGCGCGGTCAACCTGGCCATGCTGCTCGTGGCCGCGAGCAGCTTCCACGGCACCTCGATCCCCGGCACCGACACCCTCGAAGGCGTGCACGCCGGGCTCGCCACCACGCTCGGCACGGCCGCCGCGGTCGGGTTCGCGGTCGCCCTGCTCCTGTCCGGTCTCGCCTCGACGAGCGTCGGCACGTACGCCGGCGAGATCATCATGCAGGGCTTCCTGCGCCGCCGGATCCCGCTGCTGGTACGCCGGATGATCACGCTGCTGCCCGCGCTGGCGGTGCTCGCGATCGGCGTCGACCCGACGCGGGCGCTGGTGCTGTCCCAGGTGGTGCTGAGCTTCGGCATCCCGTTCGCGCTGATCCCGGTGGTGATGTTCACGCGCCGCCGGGATCTGATGGGCAGCCTGGTCAACCGCCGGGCCACCACCGCCGCCGCCGTGGCGATCACCGCGTTCGTGGTGGCGCTCAACGCGTTCCTGCTCTGGCAACTGGCCGCCTGAACACACCCGCGCCCGTCCGGCCGGCGACGGCGGGACGGGCGCGGGTGATCGGGGCTCAGGCGGCCAGGTACTTCTCCAGGTCGTCCAGGATCTTGTTGGCGGCGCCCACGCCGATGCCGGTCATCCAGATCTCGTCGGAGACCACGTGCGCCTTGCCGGCCTTGACCGCGGACAGGCCCTTCCACAGCGTGCCGCCGGTGACCTTCGCCTGCTCGGCGGCGGCCTTCTCGCCGTACGCGGTCACGAACACCACGTCGCCGTCGGCCTCGGCGATGCGCTCCGGGCTGACCCGGTCCATCCGCTTGTCCTCCTTGCCGGCGAGCATCTGCCGCTCGGGGCGGCCCAGGCCGGTGTCGCCGACGACGATGCCGGAGAACGAGTCCGGCCCGTACAGGCGGATCTCGGTCGGCATGAAGCGCACGATGGAGACCTTGCGGGACGAGGCGTCACCGAGCTTCGCGCCGAAGTCCTCCGCCCGCTTCTCGTACTCGGCCAGCAGGTCCTTGGCCTGCTGCTCCTTGCCCAGCGCCGCGCCGTCGAGGAGGAAGTTCTCCTTCCAGGTGACGCCGACCTTCTCGGTGAACACGGTCGGGGCGATCTTGGCCAGCTCGTCGTAGAACTTCTCCTGGCGGAACTTGCTGCCCAGGATCAGGTCCGGGTTGAGCGCGTTGATCGCCTCCAGGTCCGGCTCGGTGAGCACGCCGACCTCGGTGATGCCGGCGAGCTTGTCCGCGCCGAAGTAGGTGGGCCAGCTCTTCGCCTCACCGGCGGTCGCCGCGCCGACCGGGGTGACGCCCAGCGACAGCGCGGTGTCGATCTTGTCGGTGTCGAGCACGACCACGCGCTTCGGCTCGACGGGCACCTTCGTGGTGCCCATGGCGTGGGTGATCTCCCGGGTCTCCCCGGTGCCGGTGCCGGCGACGGGGTCGCTCTCCCCGCAGGCGGTGAGGCCGACGCCGAGAGCGAGGGCGGCGGTGAGTGCGACGGCGAGACGACGCATCAGGTTCCTTTCGGTGGTGCGGGCCGGCGCGCTCAGGCGTCGCCGACGGGGGCGCCGGCCGGGGCCGGCGTGACGGCCGGAACGGCCGAGGTCTGGGTGGGGCCGGCCTGGGCGGGCGCGGTCCGGGTGGACCCGGTCTGGGTGAGGGCGGGCACCACGAGCGGGGCGCCGCTGACCGGGCAGGGCACCACCACGCAGTCGAGCCCGAACACGTCGCGGACCAGGTCCGCGGTGAGGATCTCGCGCGGCTTGCCGGCGGCCACCACAGCGCCGTCGCGCATGGCGATCAGGTGGCCGGCGTACCGGGCCGCCTGGTTGAGGTCGTGCAGCACGGCCACCACCGTGCGGCCGCGCTCGGCGCGAAGCCGGTGCAGCAGGTCCAGCACCTCGACCTGGTGGGCCAGGTCGAGGAACGTGGTCGGCTCGTCCAGCAGCAGCGCGTCGGTGTCCTGCGCGAGCGTCATGGCGATCCACACCCGCTGGCGCTGCCCGCCGGAGAGCGTGTCCACCGCGCGGTCGGCGAGCGCGCCGACGTCGGCCAGCCGCATGGCCTCGTCGACCGCCCGTCCGTCCTCGGCCGACCACTGCCGCCACCACCGCTGGTAGGGCTGGCGCCCGCGCCCGACCAGGTCGGCCACGGTGATCCCCTCGGGCACCAGCGGGCTCTGCGGCAGGACGCCGAGCCGCCGGGCCACGTCCCGGGTGGGCAGGTCCCGGATCGCCGCGCCGTCGAGCAGCACCGCGCCGCGCCGCGGCGTGAGCAGCCGGGCCATCGTGCGCAGCAGCGTCGACTTGCCGCAGGCGTTCGGGCCGACGATCACGGTGAACGTGTCGGCCGGCAGGTCGAGGTCCAGTCCGTCCAGCACGGTGCGGCCCTCGTAGCCGACGACCAGGTCGCGGGTGGACAGCAGCGCGGTCACGACCGCCTCCCTCGGGTGCGGAGCAGCACGAAGATCAGGTACGGCCCGCCGATCGCGGCCGTCAGCACGCCGGCCGGCAGTTGGGTCGGCGCCAGCAGCCGGCGGGCGCCCAGGTCGGCGAGGACCAGCAGCAACGCGCCCAGCAGCGCGGCGCACAGCAGCGGCGGACGCTCGGCGCGGACCAGCCGGCGGGCCACCTGCGGGGCCACCAGCGCGACGAAGTCGACGGCGCCGACCTGGGCGGTGACCATGGCGGCGGCCAGCACACCCGTCCCGGCCAGGCCGATCCGGCGGGCCACCGGCCGCAGGCCGATCCCGCGCGCGGTGTCGTCGTCGAGCGTGCTGCTGCGCAGCGCCCACCCGGCCCAGAGCAGCACCGGCAGCAGGACGGCGAGCGTGCCGGCGATCCAGGCCGCCTCGCTCCACCCCTTGCCGGCGAGCGTGCCGATCAGCCAGATCTGGGCGCGCAGCCCGTCGATCGGGTCGGCGGTCAGCATGACCACCTCGATCAGCGCCCGGAACGCGAACGCCACCGCCACGCCGGCCAGCACGAACCGCTGGGCGGCAAGGCCGTGCCGGGCGCCGAGCGCGAACACCACCACCGCGGCGGCCAGGCCGCCGAGCAGCGCCGCCGGCGCCACCAGCACCGCCGCCGCGCCGCTGGTCAACGCGATCGTCGCGGCCAGCCCGGCGCCCTGGGTGACGCCGATGACGTCGGGGCTGGCGAGGGGGTTGCGGGCGACGCTCTGGATCAGCGTGCCGGCCACGCCGAAGGCCGCGCCGGCCACCGCCGCGAGGACCGCGCGAGGCAGTCTCAGGTCGCGCACCACGAGGTCGTACGGGGTGCCCGCGCCGGAGAGCGACCGCACCACGTCGACGGGGGCGACGTACGGCGTACCCAGCGACAGACTGATCACCACCGCAGCGCACAGCAGCACGAAAAGCACGGACGCCACCACGACCGGCCGCCACCGGAACGGCACCACCACCGCCCCGACCGTGAGCACCCCACGCCCGCGCCGCCGCGTCCCACGTCGTTGATCTTGCACTTCGGGCCCTCCGGGTGCCCGGAATGCCCCTTCGGCCGGGGCGGCGAGTGCAAGATCGCGGGAGTGGGGGGCGGGGCGGGTCATGTCGTTACCGTCTTGGCTCGGTGGACCAGGAAGGCCAGGAGGGGCGCGCCGAGCAGAGCCGTGATGATGCCGGCGGGGATCTCGCCGGGCGGGGCGACCAGGCGGCCGGCCACGTCGGCCGTGAGCAGCAACGCGGGGCCGAGCAGCGCGGCGACCAGGAGCGTCCACCGCTGGTCCGCGCCGACGAGCGCCCGGGCCAGGTGCGGCACCGCCAGCCCGACGAAGGCGATCGGCCCGGCGGCGGCCACCGCCGCGCCGGTGAGCAGCACGCCACCGGCCCCGGCGGCGATCCGGACCAGCGCGACCCGGTGCCCGAGCCCCCGGGCCACGTCGTCGCCGAGGGCGAGCGCGTCCAGGCCGCGGGCGGCGAGCGCGGCCAGCAGCACCCCGGCCACCACGAACGGCAGCACCTGCCCGGCCACGCCGACGTCGCGGCCGGTCAGCCCGCCGACCACCCAGAAGCGGTACTCCTCGAACGTGCGGGCGTCGATGCTGAGCAGCGCGTACACGATGGCGCCGAGACCGGCGTCGAGGGCCGCGCCGACGAGCGCGAGAGTGACCGGGCTGGCGCCCTCGCGGGCGCGGTTGGCGACGGCGAACACGAGCAGCCCGGCGAGCAGCGCGCCCGCGATACCGAACCAGACGTACCCGGCGAGCGTGCCCACCCCGAACACGGCGATGGCCAGCACCACGCCGAACGACGCCCCGGCGCTGACGCCGAGGATGCGCGGCTCGGCCAGGGGGTTGCGGGTCACCGCCTGGAACAGCACCCCGGCCAGCGCCAGCGCCAGGCCGACGACGAGCCCGAGGGCGGTACGCGGCAGCCGCATGTCCCGGACCACAGTGGTGGCGTCGCCTCCGTCCGGGGACACCAGCGCGTGCCACACCTGGTCGACGGGGAGGTGCCGGCTGCCGAGCGCC
This sequence comes from Micromonospora sp. WMMD1274, assembly GCF_049179035.1. Taxonomy (NCBI): domain Bacteria; kingdom Bacillati; phylum Actinomycetota; class Actinomycetes; order Micromonosporales; family Micromonosporaceae; genus Micromonospora; species Micromonospora sp. WMMD1274. Next base: position 5,584,786 of record NZ_JBMHMG010000001.1, on the reverse strand, counting down.
AGGCTGGCCAGCAGCGCCAGCAGGAGCAGGAGTGCCGCCGCCACGGTGACCGCGACGCGGCGTACGGTGCCGCGGCGGACGGGAGCCCCGGCCCGCGCGGGCCGGACGGCGACGGTGGTCACGAGGGATCTTGGCCTTCCAGTTAGGTGCGCCTTACCTTAACTGACCTGCTAAGGCGTACCTAAGCGGGCGCTGTCGATGGGGTTGCGCCTCCACCGGGGGGAGGCGCGATGGTGGGCACATGGACGGTGCGGAGCGCTACTCGATCGGTGACCTGGCCCGGCGGACCGGGCTGCCGGTGAAGACCATCCGGTTCTGGTCCGACCGCGGCATCGTGCCGCCCACCGACCGGGGACCGGCCGGCCACCGCCGCTACGACGCGGCCGCGGTGGCCCGGCTCGACCTGGTACGGACGTTGCGCGAGCTGGGCGTGGACCTGCCCACAGTGCGCCGGGTGGTGACCCGGGAGGTCACCCTGGCCGAGGTCGCCTCGGCGCACGCGGACGCGCTGACCGCGCAGATCCGGCTGCTGCGGTCGCGCCGCGCGGTGCTCACGGTGATCGCCCGGCGCGGGGCCGGCCCGTCCGAGGCCGACCTGCTGCACCGGCTGGCCGGCCTGGCCGCGCGGGAACGACGGCGACTGGTCGACGAGTTCCTCGACGCGGCGTTCGGCGGCCTGACCGATCCGGGGTTCACGGGCATCCGCCGGTCGCTCACACCCGAACTGCCGGACGATCCGGACGACGCCCAGGTCGAGGCGTGGGTGGAGCTGGCCGAGCTGGCTCAGGACCCGGAGTTCCGGGCCGGGCTGCGCCGGCTGGCCGAGCAGCACGAGGCGGACCGGGCCGGCGCCGAGGGCGTACGCCGGGACGTGGTCGCCGTGGTCCGGGAGGAGGTGACCCCGGCGCTGGCCGCCGGTGTCGAGCCGGCCTCGCCCGGGGCCGACGCCGTCCTGGCCCGGGCAGCGGACCGGTACGCACGGCTCTGCGGCCGGCCGGACGACGCCGGCCTGCGCCGGCGGATGCTGGACCGGTTGCGGACCGCGCGCGACCCTCGCCGGGAGCGGTACCTGGAGCTGCTCTCCGTGGTCAACGGCTGGCCACCGCCCGAGAGCCTGGCCCCGGTGCTGGACTGGTCGATCCGGGCACTGCACGCCCGGCAGCCCCTAGCCTGAGGACATGCGATTCGACAGGCACACGGTGGTGCTCCTGGTCCGCCCGGACGACGCGCCGGACCTGCCGCAGGACGCCCTCGACCGGATCCAGGACGCCCACCTGGCGCACCAGGCCGGGCTGGTGGAGCAGGGCGCCGTGCTCGCGGCCGGGCCGTTCCTGGACGGCGACGACGGGCGTGTCCGCGGTTTCGTGGTGCTGTCGGTGGACCCGCAGATGGCCCGTGAGCTGTACGCGAACGACCCGGCGGTCCGCGCGGGCCGGCTGGTCGCGCAGGTCAGCAGCTGGATGGTGCCGGAGGGCCAGGTCCGCTTCGAGCAGGTGCCGGTCCCCCGCTCGATGCTGGAGGCGGCGGCAGGCGACTGAGGCGGCTCAGTCCTCCGGCGCCTGCCGGCTGCCCGGCACCACCGGGGTCGGCCACACCCCGGCTCGGGCGGCCACCGGCACCTCGACCTGCTGGTCGGACCAGACGTACGTCTCGGGCAGCAGGTCGGCGATCGGGACCGCGCGCAGCCCGTCGGGCGGGCCGACGATCACCTTGATCGACGGGAAGTAGTCGAGGAGCACCTGGCGGCAGCGCCCGCACGGCGGCAGGACGCCCCGGCCCCGGTCCCCCACCGCGACGATGGCCTCCAGTTCACCGGCGCCCTGGGTCGCGGCGGCCCCGAGAGCCACCACCTCGGCGCACGGGCCGCCGGTGAAGTGGTAGACGTTCACCCCGCTGAACACCCGCCCGTCGGTGCTGCGTACGGCGGCGGCGACGGTGTGGTTGTCGCTGCGGCAGCGCAGCTTCGCGACGGCGGTGGCGGCCTGCACGAGCGCCCGGTCGGTGTCCCGCATGATCATCCCCGCCCCTCGTCGGCCTCGTCCGTCGGCCTCGTCGGCGGCAACTTTATCCGGCGCGGACGGCCCGGCCAGGGAGGGCACGCCCGGCGCCCGGTAACCCGGGGGCGGTCCGCCGCGCGGCTGCCTATCCTTGGCGACGACATGCAGAATCCAGCCGTACCCGCCGCCCCTGAGACCGCCCGCGACCTGCACCGCCGCCTCGGCCCCCTGATGTTCCGCGACCAGCGGCGGCTCCAGCGGCGGCTCGACGGCGTGCGCAAGCTGCGCGACCCGCAGCGGCGGGAGGCGGCGCTGGCCGAGATCGGGGCCGAGGTCGCCCGGGCCGAGGCGCGGCTGGCGTCGCGCCGCGCAGCCGTGCCGGCGATCACCTATCCGCCGCAGTTGCCGGTCAGCGAGCGCAAGGACGACATCGCCGCCGCGATCCGCGACCACCAGGTGGTGATCGTGGCCGGCGAGACCGGCTCCGGGAAGACCACCCAGCTCCCCAAGATCTGCCTGGAGCTGGGGCGCGGCATCACCGGCCTGATCGGGCACACCCAGCCCCGACGGCTGGCGGCCCGCACGGTCGCCGACCGGATCGCCGACGAACTCGGCACCGAGCTGGGCGACGTGGTCGGCTACAAGGTGCGCTTCACCGACCAGGTGGGCGACAACAGCCTGGTCAAGCTGATGACCGACGGCATCCTGCTGGCCGAGTTGCAGACCGACCGGATGCTGCGGCAGTACGACACGCTGATCATCGACGAGGCGCACGAGCGCAGCCTCAACATCGACTTCATCCTCGGGTACCTGAAGCAGCTCCTGCCCCGCCGGCCCGACCTCAAGGTGGTCATCACGTCGGCGACCATCGAGACCGACCGGTTCGCGAAGCACTTCGCCGACGCCGACGGCAACCCGGCGCCCGTGGTCGAGGTGTCCGGGCGCACGTACCCGGTGGAGGTCCGCTACCGGCCGCTGGTCGAGGTCACCGAGGCCGAGGAGGAGGACGAGGCCGACGAGGAGAACGTCCGGGACCAGATCCAGGCGATCGGCGACGCGGTCGAGGAACTGGCCGCCGAGGGGCCGGGCGACATCCTGGTGTTCCTCAGCGGCGAGCGGGAGATCCGCGACACCGCCGACGCGCTGGGCAAGCTGGTCCAGAAGAAGCGCGCCCTGCTCGGCACCGAGATCCTGCCGCTGTACGCCCGGCTCTCCACCGCCGAGCAGCACCGGGTCTTCGCCGCGCACAGCAACCGCCGGGTGGTACTGGCCACGAACGTCGCGGAGACCTCGCTGACGGTGCCCGGCATCAAGTACGTGGTGGACCCGGGCACCGCCCGGATCTCCCGCTACTCCAGCCGGCTCAAGGTGCAGCGGCTGCCGATCGAGCCGGTCTCGCAGGCCAGCGCCAACCAGCGCAAGGGCCGCTGCGGGCGTACCTCGGACGGCATCTGCATCCGCCTCTACGACGAGCAGGACTTCGACTCCCGTCCCGAGTTCACCGACCCGGAGATCCTGCGGACCAACCTGGCCTCGGTCATCCTCCAGATGACATCGATCGGGCTCGGGGACGTGGCGGCGTTCCCGTTCATCGACCCGCCGGACCGGCGCAACGTCACCGACGGCGTCAACCTGCTGCACGAGCTGGGCGCGCTCGACCCGGCCGAGACCGACCCGGCGAAGCGGCTCACCGCCCTGGGACGGCGGCTGGCCCAGCTCCCGGTCGACCCCCGGCTGGCCCGGATGGTCCTCGAAGGCGAGCGCAACGGCTGCGCCACCGAGGTGGTGGTGATCGCCGCCGCGCTGTCCATCCAGGATCCGCGCGAACGCCCGGCCGACAAGCAGGCCCAGGCCGACCAGGCGCACGCCCGGTTCGCCGACAAGGAGTCCGACTTCGTCGCGTACCTGAACCTGTGGCGCTACCTACGGGAGAAACAGCGGGAACTGTCGTCCAGCGCGTTCCGCCGCATGTGCAAGGCCGAATACCTCAACTACCTCCGGGTACGCGAGTGGCAGGACATCGTCAGCCAGTTGCGCCAGGTCTTGCGTACCTCCGACAAGGGTGAGGGCCGGCGCGGCGCCGGCGCCGACCTGCCGGAGGAGATCGACACCCCGAAGGTGCACCAGTCGCTGCTGCCCGGCCTGCTGTCGCATCTCGGCCTCAAGGACGCGCAGAAGCACGAATACCTCGGCGCGCGGGGCGCGAAGTTCGGGATCTTCCCCGGGTCCGCGTTGTTCAAGAAGCCGCCGCGCTGGGTGATGGCCGCCGAGCTGGTGGAGACGTCCCGGCTGTGGGGCCGGGTGGCCGGGCGGGTCGAACCGGAGTGGGTCGAGCCGCTGGCCCAGCACCTGGTCAAGCGCAGCTACAGCGAGCCGCACTGGGAGAAGAAGCAGGCCGCGGTGATGGCCTACGAGAAGGTCACGCTGTACGGCATCCCGCTCGTCACCTCGCGGAAGGTGAACTTCGGGCGGATCGACGCAGGTCTGAGCCGGGAGCTGTTCATCAGGCACGCCCTGGTGGAGGGCGACTGGCAGACCCACCACCAGTTCTGGCGGGACAACCAGAAGCTGCTGACCGAGATCGAGGAACTGGAGAACCGGGCCCGGCGCCGCGACATCCTGGTCGACGACGAGACCATCTTCGCCTTCTACGACCAGCGGATCCCCGCCGACGTGGTCTCCGGCCGGCACTTCGACTCGTGGTGGAAGAAGACCCGCCGGGAGCAGCCGGACCTGCTCACGTTCACCCGCGAACTGCTCGTCAACGACGGCCGGGGCGGGGTGGACGAGGAGGACTACCCGGACGAGTGGCGGGCCGACGGCGTGACGCTGCCGCTGACGTACACGTTCGACCCGACCGCGCCCACCGACGGCGTGACTGTGGACATCCCGCTGCCGCTGCTCAACCAGGTGCCGGCGGAGAGCTTCGACTGGCAGGTGCCGGGGCTGCGCGAGGAACTGGTGATCGCGCTGATCCGGTCACTGCCCAAGCCGGTACGGCGCAACTTCGTGCCGGTGCCCGACTACGCCCGCGCCGCGCTGGCCGCGATCACCCCGGGCGAGGAGCCGCTGCTCGCCGCGCTGACCCGGCAGTTGCGGCGGATGACCGGCGTGACCGTACCGGCGGACGCGTGGGACCTGAGCCGGCTGCCGCCGCACCTGCGGGTCACGTTCCGGGTGCTCGGCGACGACGACAAGCCGGTCGCCGAGGGCAAGGACCTGCCCGCGCTGCAACGCGAGCTGCGCCAGGAGGTACGCCAGGTCGTGGCCGCCGCCGCGCCGGACGTGGCCCGTACCGGGCTGACCGAGTGGTCGATCGGCACCCTGCCGCGCACCATCGAGCAGGTACGCGCCGGCTTCGCGGTGACCGCGTACCCGGCGCTGGTGGACGAGGGCACGACGGTCGGGGTGAAGGTGTTCGACTCCGCCGCCGAGCAGGAGGCCGCGCACTGGGCGGGCACCCGGCGGCTGCTGCGGCTGACGACGCCGTCACCGGCGAAGTTCCTCCAGGGGCGGCTGAGCAACGAGGCGAAGCTGGCGCTGTCGCGCAACCCGCACGGCAGCGTGCCGGAGCTGATCGAGGACGCGGCCGGCGCGGCGATCGACAAGCTGATCGGCGACGCGGGCGGCCCGGCCTGGGACGCGGAGGGCTTCGCCGCGCTGCGCGACAAGGTGCGCGCCGACCTGGTGGACACGGTCGTCGAGGTGATGGAGCGGGTGCGTCGGGTGCTCGCTTCCGCGTACGCGGTGGAGCAGCGGCTCGGCGCCACCCGGAACCTGGCGGTGGTGGCCGCGCTGGCCGACATCCGCAACCAGCTCACCGGCCTGGTGCACAAGGGTTTCGTCACCGAGACGGGGTACGCGCGGCTGCCCGACGTGCTGCGCTACCTGACCGCGATCGAGCGGCGGCTGGACCGGCTGCCGGGCAACCCGCAGCGGGACAAGTCTCAGCAGGACCGGGTCGCCACGGTGCAGAAGGAGTACCAGGACATGCTGGCCGCGCTGCCCCCGCCGAGGCGCGCGACCCCGGCGGCGCGCCAGATCCGCTGGATGATCGAGGAGCTGCGGGTGAACGTCTTCGCCCAGGCCCTGGGAACCCCCTACCCGGTGTCGGAGCAGCGCATCTACCGAGCCATGGACGACGCCGAGGGCCGCTGACCCCTGCGCGTCGATCTTGCACTTGGCACCCCCGCGCAGGGGCATTCGCCCCTTTCGCCGGGGCCGAAAGTGCAAGATCAACGGGGCGGCGGGGAGGCGGGGCGGCCGGGCGGGGCTATAACGGCTCCACGCCTGGGGGGAGGGCGGCGGTGGCGGTGGCGTCGTGGACGTACTCCAGGAGGATGCGGCGCAGCTCGCGCCCGGCGTGCGTGGGCACCACGTCGCGGCGGCGGGCCACCGCGATGGTCCGGCGGACGCCGGGCGGCACGAGCCGGGTGACCCGGATGCCGGGGCGGCGGGCCACCACGATGCCCGGCACCAGCGCGACGCCGAGCCCGGCCTCGACGAAGCTGAGCACCGCGTCCATCTCCCCGCCGTCGACCGACAGGGTCGGCTCGAACCCTGCTGCCCGGCACGCCTGGAGCGTGGCGTCGCGCAGGTCGTAGCCCTCACGGAACATGACGAGCGGCTGGTCGCGCAGGTCGGTGATGCGCAGCTCCCCGGCGGCCGAGGCGCCGGGAAGCGGGTCGACCGAGGCGACCACCAGGCTCTCGCGCAGGATCGGGTCGGCGCGCAGCCCCGGGTCGGTGCCGGCCGACGGCATGATGATCAGGGCGAGGTCGAGGTCGCCGCGGAGCAGGTCCCGGACGAGATCCTGCGAGCCGCCCTCCTCCACGCGTAGGTCGACAGTGGGGTGCGCGTCGCGGAACCGGCGCAGCACCGGCGGGGCGAGCGAGGTGGCCAGGCTGGGCGTGGCGCCGAGCCGGACCCGGCCGCGGCGCAGCCCCACCAGCTCCTGCACCTCGCGGGTGGCGGTCTCCACGTCGGCGAGGATCCGCTTGGCCAGCGGCAGCAGCACCTCGCCGGCCGCGGTGAGTGCGATGTTGCCCCTTACCCGCTCGAACAGCGGGGCCCCCAGGTCGGTCTCCAGGGCGTGAATTTGCTTACTCAACGAGGGCTGGGTAATGCCGACAAGATCGGCTGCCTGGGTGAAATGTCGTACTTCGGCGACCGCTACGAAGTACCGAAGCTGATGGAGCTGCATCTACATAGCTTACGGCTATCAACACTGCGATTTCGATGCATTGGACGCCTGATCGAAGTGCTCCTAGCGTCGACCGCGTGGTAATCACGAAAACTCGGTCGCCCATCCGCTCGAACGTCGGCCTCAAGGCCGTCATGGCGGTGACGGGCATCATCCTTGTGCTGTTCCTGATCCTGCACATGCTCGGAAACCTGAAGATCTTCACGGGCGAGACCTCGTTCGACCACTACGCGCACTGGCTGCGCGACATCGGCACGCCGCTGCTGCCGACGACGTGGTTCCTGTGGATCCAGCGCACGGTGCTCACCCTGGCCGTCCTGGGGCACATCGGCGCGGCCACCATGCTCGCGATGCGGTCCCGGGCCGCCCGGCCGGTGAAGTACGCGCACCGCCGCAAGATCCACGTGAACTATGCGGCCCGCACGATGCGCTGGGGTGGTGTGATCATCCTGCTCTTCGTGATCTACCACATCCTGGACCTGACCACGGGTCACCTGAACCCGCAGGGCGACCCGTCGAACCCGTACGGCAACGTCGTCGCGGACTTCGCGCCGGAGCGCTGGTACGTCACGCTCTTCTACACCCTCGCGCTGGTGACCCTCGGCTTCCACCTGCGCCACGGCGCCTTCAGCGCGTTCCGCAGCCTCGGCCAGCAGACGCCCAAGGGCGAGCGCCGGGCCCGGATCGCCGCACTCGTCTTCGCCGTCGCGCTCGTCGGCGGCTACCTGCTGGTCCCGTTCGCCGTGATCACCGGATTGGTGGCCTGACATGGATCTCTACACCGAGGGCGACCCGATCGCCGACACCCGGGCCCCGGACGGCCCGATCGAGACGCGGTGGGAGCGCCACCGCTTCGAGATGAAGCTGGTCAACCCGGCCAACCGCCGGAAGATGACGGTGATCGTGGTCGGCACCGGCCTGGCCGGCGGCTCCGCCGCCGCCACGCTGGCCGAGCAGGGCTACCGGGTGAAGTCCTACTGCTACCAGGACAGCCCGCGCCGGGCCCACTCGATCGCCGCGCAGGGCGGCATCAACGCCGCCAAGAACTACCGCAACGACGGCGACTCCGTGCACCGCCTGTTCTACGACACGGTCAAGGGCGGCGACTTCCGCTCCCGCGAGTCGAACGTGCACCGGCTGGCCGAGGTGTCCGTCAACATCATCGACCAGTGCGTGGCCCAGGGCGTGCCGTTCGCCCGCGAGTACGGCGGCCTGCTGGACACCCGTTCCTTCGGCGGCGCCCAGGTGCAGCGCACCTTCTACGCCCGGGGCCAGACGGGCCAGCAGCTGCTGCTCGGCGCGTACCAGGCCCTGGAGCGGCAGATCGGCCTGGGCAACGTGGAGATGAACGCCCGCCACGAGATGCTCGAACTGGTGCTCGTCGACGGCCGGGCGCGCGGCATCGTGGTCCGCGACATGGTCACCGGCGAGATCAGCACCGAGATGGCCGACGCGGTCGTGCTCGCCTCCGGCGGCTACGGCAACGTCTTCTACCTCTCCACGAACGCCAAGGGCTGCAACGTCACCGCCTCCTGGCGGGCGCACCGCAAGGGCGCGTACTTCGCGAACCCCTGCTACACGCAGATCCACCCGACCTGCATCCCGGTCTCCGGCGACCACCAGTCGAAGCTGACCCTGATGAGCGAGTCGCTGCGCAATGACGGCCGGGTGTGGGTGCCCAAGGCCAAGGGCGACCAGCGCAGCCCGCGGGAGATCCCCGAGGACGAGCGGGACTACTACCTGGAGCGGATCTACCCGTCCTTCGGCAACCTGGTCCCCCGCGACATCGCCTCCCGCGCCGCGAAGAACGTGTGCGACTCCGGACGCGGCGTCGGCCCGACCGGCCTCGGCGTCTACCTGGACTTCGCCGACGCGATCAACCGGCTCGGCCGCAAGGCCATCGAGGCCAAGTACGGCAACCTGTTCGAGATGTACGAGCGGATCACCGGCGAGGACCCGTACGAGGTGCCGATGCGGATCTACCCCGCCGTGCACTACACGATGGGCGGCCTCTGGGTCGACTACGACCTCCAGTCGAGCATCCCCGGCCTGTTCGTGATCGGTGAGGCCAACTTCTCCGACCACGGCGCGAACCGGCTCGGCGCCTCGGCGCTGATGCAGGGCCTGGCCGACGGCTACTTCGTGCTGCCGAACACGCTCGCCAACTACCTGGCCTCCTCCGGCCCGCTGGACAAGGTCGACGCCAGCCACCCCGATGCGGTCGCGGCGCGTACCGAGGTCGAGGACCGGATCAAGCGGCTGCTGGCGATCAACGGCGACCGTACCGTGGACTCGTTCCACCGCGAGCTGGGCCAGATCATGTGGGAGCACTGCGGCATGGAGCGCTCCGAGGCCGGGCTGCGCAAGGCGATCGACGAGATCCGCGCGCTGCGCGAGCAGTTCTGGCAGCGGGTGCGCGTGCCGGGCGACGGCGAGGGCCTCAACCAGTCGCTGGAGAAGGCCGGCCGGGTGGCCGACTTCTTCGAGCTGGCCGAGCTGATGTGCATCGACGCCCTGCACCGCGAGGAGTCCTGCGGCGGCCACTTCCGGGCCGAGCACCAGACGCCCGACGGCGAGGCGCAGCGCGACGACGACCGGTTCGCCTACGTGGCGGCCTGGGAGTACACCGGCACCGGTGAGCCCGTGCTGCACAAGGAAGACCTGACCTTCGAATACGTCCACCCCACGCAGCGGAGCTACAAGTGAACCTGACCCTGCGCATCTGGCGCCAGCACGGCCCCGAGGACAAGGGTCGGATGGTGACCTACCCGGTGCAGGACGTGTCCCCGGACATGTCCTTCCTGGAGATGCTCGACGTGCTCAACGAGCGGCTGATCCTCGACGGCGAGGAGCCGGTCGCGTTCGACCACGACTGCCGAGAGGGCATCTGCGGCATGTGCAGCCTCATGATCAACGGTGAGGCGCACGGCCCGCAGCGCGGCACCACCGCCTGCCAGCTGCACATGCGGCAGTTCTCCGACGGCGACACGATCGACATCGAGCCCTGGCGGGCCCGCGCCTTCCCGGTCGTCAAGGACCTGGTGGTCAACCGCAACGCCTTCGACCAGATCATCGCCGCCGGCGGCTACGTCACCGCGCCGACCGGCAGCGCCCCGGAGGCGCACTCGGTGCCGGTGCCGAAGGCCGACGCGGACGCCGCGTTCGAGTCCGCGGCCTGCATCGGCTGCGGCGCCTGCGTGGCGGCCTGCCCGAACGGCTCCGGCATGCTGTTCACCGCCGCGAAGATCACCCAGCTCTCGCTGCTGCCGCAGGGCCAGCCGGAGCGTTACACCCGGGTGATCGGCATGGTCGACGCGCACGACGAGGCCGGCTTCGGCGGCTGCACCAACATCGGCGAGTGCGCGGCGGCCTGCCCGAAGGGCATCCCGCTGAACACCATCGGCCGGCTCAACCGGGACTATCTGAAGGCGACGGCCAAGCGCGCCGGCTCCTGACCGCACGCCGCACGACCCACGCGACCGCCGCGTCCCGCATCCGCAGGGCGCGGCGGTCGCGCTCGCACGGGGGTACGCCCCGGCGATTGGTACGGTGAAGCGCCAACCGCGTCACCGTCTCTCCCGGGAGGGCACCCATGGCCCGGACCGCTCCGGCGCAGGCGTCCTCCCCCGGTGCCGGTCACGACGAACCGGCCGGCCCGCCGGAGTCGCTGCTGGAACGCGCCTTCACCGAGGCGCTGCACAGCGCCGACGACACCGACGAGGTGGCCACCCGGATCCTCGACGCCGCCTACGAGCAGTTCTGCCGGATGGGCATCCGCCGTTCCACCATGGAGGACGTGGCCCGCCGGGCCGGCGTCTCCCGGATCACCGCGTACCGCCGGTTCGCCACCAAGGACCGGCTGGTCGAGCAGGTGGTCCGCCGCGAGTTCCGGCGCTACTTCGACCGGTTCCTGGTCGACATCCAGCAGGCGGAGACAGTCGGCGACCGGGTGGTGCTGGGCTTCGTCAGCGCGCTGGACGCGATCCGCCGCAACCCGCTGATCGGCGGGCTCATGAGCGTCGAACCGGACGTGCTCATCCCCTCGATGATCAGCGACGGCGGGCGGACGCTGGCGACCGTGCAGCGGTTCGTCGCCGGGCAGCTGCGCCGCGAGCAGCGCGCCGGCACCATCGCCGCCACAGTGGACGTGGAGGTGGCCGCCGAGCTGATGACCCGCCTGTCCTGCTCCTTCCTGCTCACCCCGAGCCACGTCGTCGACCTCGACGACGCCGACGCGCTGCGGGAGATGGCCCGGCGGTTCCTCGTACCCATGCTGGAGCCCGGCTCACAGGCCGAGTGAGCGGCCGATCACCTCCTTCATGATCTCGGTGGTGCCGCCGTAGATGGTCTGGACGCGGGCGTCCAGGTAGGCGCGGGCCACCGGGTACTCGCGCATGTAGCCGTAGCCGCCGTGCAACTGGAGGCACCGGTCCACGACGCGCTTCTGCAACTCGGTGCACCACCACTTCGCCATCGCCGCCGTCTCCGCGGTGAGGTCCGGCGCGACCAGGCACTGGTCCACGAAGACCCGGCCCAGGCGCAGCTCGGTGGCGAGTTCGGCGAGCACGAACCGGTTGTGCTGGAAACTGCCGATGGGACGGCCGAACGCCTGGCGCTGCCGGCAGTAGTCGAGCGTCTGCGCGAACACCGTCTCGGCGCCCGCGAGCGCCGCGACGGCTATCGACAGCCGCTCCAGCGGCAGGTTGCGCATCAGGTAGGCGAAACCCTCGCCCTCGGCGCCGAGCAGGTTGGCCGCCGGTACGCGGACGTCGGCGAAGAACAGCTCGGCGGTGTCCTGCGCCTTCTGGCCGAGCTTGTCGAGGTTGCGGCCGCGCTCGAACCCGGGCATGCCGCGCTCGACCACGAGCAGGCTGATCCCCCGCCGTCCGGCGCCGGGGTCGGTACGGGCGACCACGATCACCAGGTCGGCCAGGATGCCGTTGCTGATGAACGTCTTCTGCCCGTTGAGAACCCAGTCGTCGCCGTCGCGTACCGCCGTGGTGGTGATGCCCGCCAGGTCGCTGCCGGCGCCCGGCTCGGACATCGCGATGGCGGTGACGATCTCGCCGGAGCAGAAGCCCGGCAGCCAGCGCTGCTTCTGCTCCTCGGTGGTCAGGTCGGTCAGGTACGGCCCGATGATGTCGTTGTGCAGGCCGAACGCCGGCCCGCTCGCGCCGGCCCGGGCCAGTTCCTCGGTCAGGACGGCGTGGAAGCGCCGGTCGGTGACGCCGGCGCCGCCGTACCGTTCGTCGACGAAGAAGCCGAGCAGGCCGGCGGCGCCCGCGGCCCGCCACACGCCGCAGTCGACGATGCCGTCGGCCTCCCAGCGCTCGTGGTGCGGGGTGATCTCCTTGTCGATGAACGCGCGCACCAGTTCGGCGAATGCGAGATGGTCGGCGGTGAAGACGGTGCGGTCCATGTGTCGGCTCCCTCCCCCGCGCTACCGGGCCATGTCCGCGACGGCGGCGACGAGGCGCCGGGGGTCCTCGCCCAGCGGCGCGACGTTCAGGATCGTCACGCCCGCGTCGCGGTACTCCTGGACCCGGTCGCGCACATAGCTCTCCGGCCCGATCAGGCTGGTGCGTTCCAGCAGTTCCGCCGGCACCGCGGCGGCGGCCTCGGCCTTGCGACCGTCCAGGTAGAGCTCCTGGATGCGGTCCGCCTCGGCGGCGTAGCCGTAGCGGCACAGCAGGTCGTGGTAGAAGTTGCGGCCCTTGGCGCCCATCCCGCCCACGTACAGGGCGATCAGCGGCCGGGCGAGGTCGCGCAGCCCGGTCACGTCCGGGCCGATGGCCAGCGGCCCGCCGGCCACCACCTCCAGCGGCCCCAGATCGGCGGACCGCTTCGCCCGGCCGGCCGCCAGCGCGGCGCCCCAGACGTCGCCCGCGCGCCGCGGGTCGTAGAGGAACGGCAGCCATCCGTCGGCGATCTCGGCGGTCATCCGGACGTTCCGGTCGCCGAGGCTCGCCACGTGGATCGGGATGCGGTCGCGGACCGGGTGGGTGAGGATCTTCAGCGGCTTGCCCAGCCCGGTGCCCTCGCCGGGCGGCAGCGGCAGCCGGTAGAGGCCGTCGTTCGTCAGCGTCTCGCGCCGCCACACCCGCCGGCAGATGTCGATCACCTCGCGGGTGCGGGCCAGCGGCCGGTCGTACGCGACGCCGTGCCATCCCTCGATCACCTGCGGCCCGGACGCGCCGAGCCCGAGGATGGCCCGGCCACCGGACATCGCGTCCAGGCCCGCCGCGGTCTGCGCCAGCAGGGCCGGGGTACGCGAGAAGATCGGCAGGATCGCCGAGCCGATGTGGACGCGGCTCGTGCGGGCGGCGAGGTAACCCATGACCGTGGGCGCGTCGAAGCCGTACGCCTCGGACACCCAGACCACGTCCAGGCCGTCCTGTTCCCAGGCGGCCACGTCGTCGGCGCCGCCGCGGGGATCGGCGGCGTACGCCAGTGTCGTCCCGATACGCATCAGTGCGCTGCTCCCTGCTTCCGGCCGACGGCGCCGCCGTCCAGCCACCGCGGTAGGTGTTCGTCCAGCCCCCAGTCGGTGAGGACGGGCTCGGTGTCCGCGCCCGGCGCGGGCGGCGGGCCGCCGACCCGGCCGGGTGTCCCGGACAGGCGGGGCGCCACGGCGGGCTGCCGGACGCCGAAGTGCTCCTCGTACGTGCCGCGCGCGTGAAGGTGCGGGTGACCCGGCGCCTCGGTCAGCGACAGCACCGGCGCGACGCAGGCGTCGGTGCCGTCGAACACGGCCGTCCACTCGTCGCGGGTACGCCCGGCGAACACCTCGGCGAAGCGGGCGCGCAGCACCGGCCATCCGGTGACGTCGTGCCGGTCCGGCAGGTCCGCGTCGGCCAGCCCGAGCAGCCGCAGCAGTTCGGCGTAGAACTGCGGCTCCAGCGCGCCGACCGCCATGTGCCCGCCGTCGGCGGTGGCGTACACGTCGTAGAACGGCGCGCCGCCGTCGAGCAGGTTGCGGCCCCGCTCGGGCCGCCAGGCGCCCTCGGCGAGCAGCCCGGCGAACGGGGTGGTGAGGTGGGCCGCGCCGTCCACGATGGCGGCGTCGACGACCTGCCCTCGCCCGGTGGCGCCGGCGACGTGCAGCGCCGCCAGGATGCCGACGACCAGGTAGAGCGCGCCGCCGCCGAAGTCGCCGACCAGGTTGAGCGGGATCTGCGGCGGCCCGTCGGCGCGGCCGATCGGGTGCAGCGCCCCGGCCACCGCGATGTAGCCGATGTCGTGGCCGGCGGTGCGGGCCAGCGGCCCGTCCTGTCCCCAGCCGGTCATCCGCCCGTAGACCAGCCCCGGGTTGCGGGCCAGCGCCGCGGCCGGTCCGACGCCCAGACGCTCGGCGACACCGGGACGCCAGCCCTCGATCAGGATCGCGGCCCGCCCGGCCAGCGCGAGGACCACCTCGGCACCGTCGGGGTGTTTCAGGTCCACCACGATCGAACGCTTGCCCCGGTTGAGCAGGTTCCGCCCGGGGTCGCCGGACGCGAACGCGCCGGGTTCCGGCCGGTCGACCCGGACCACGTCGGCGCCGAGGTCGGCGAGCAGCATGGCGGCGAACGGGCCGGGGCCGATCCCGGCCAGTTCCACGACCCGGACGCCGGCGAGCGGGCCGCTCACGCGCCGGCCCGTGGCGCGAAGCGGGGTGCGCGGCCCTGGGCCCGGCCGAGCAGGGCCTCGCCGAAGTCGGCGCCGGCCAGCGACTCGACCATGAGGCGGATCGCGTCGGCGGCGGCCTCGGCGGCGCCGGTCTCCAGGCCGGAGAACACCTGCCGACGGATCACCGCCATGGACGCCGGTGAGCAGTGCTGCGCCAGGGCCGCGGCATAGGCTTGTGCCTCGGCCAGCACCTCGTCGCGCGGGAGCACGCGTTGCACAAGCCCGATCCGGAACGCCTCCACCGCGTCGACCTTGCGGCCGGACAGCAGCAGGTCCAGCGCGGCGCCGACGCCCACGAGCCGGGGCAGCAGCCAGGCGCTGCCGTACTCGGCGACGAGGCCGAGCCGGCTGAACGTGGTGGACAGGCGCGCCTCCGCCGCCATGAACCGCATGTCGGCGTAGAGCGCGTGGACCAGGCCGAGACCGGCCGCCCCGCCGTTCATCGCGGCGACGATCGGCGTGCCGAGCGTCAACGGCAGGTGCGGCGGGAAGCCGAACTCGCCGGCGAGCAGCTCACGGTTGCGCTCGTCGAGCAGTGCGGCCAGCGCCTCCGGGTCGGCGCCGGAGCAGAACCAGTCACCGGAGCCGGTGACCACGACCGCCCGTACCTCCGGGTCCGCGTCCGCCGCCACCAGGGCCGCGTAGTAGTCGCGGAACATCTCCAGCGTCATCGCGTTGCGCCGGTCGGGCCGGTCGAACCAGATGGTGCGTACGCCGCCGCTGGTGGCGGCCCGCAAGCCGGCGCCGACCGGCGCTCCTGTTGTGACATTTGACATTTGATACCCTCAACTGGTGGCGGACCGCGGCAGGATCCAGAACGTCTCTCAACCCCAGCTCTCCGAGACCGTGGCGAGTCTGCTGCGCGACCGGATCATGTCCGGTCAGCTGCGCCCCGGCGAACGCATCCGGCTGGAGGAGGTCGCCCAGGAGACCGGGCTGAGCATCACGCCGGTACGCGAGGCGCTGCTGATGCTGCGCGCGGAGGACATGGTCGAGCTGCAACCGCGCCGCGGGCACGTGGTGGCGCCGCTGTCCCGGCAGGACATCATCGACGTGTTCAGCCTCCAGGGCCACATCGCCGGTGAGCTGGCCGCCCGGGTGGCCGTCAGCATCACCCCGGAGCAGCTCGACGACCTGCGGCAGCAGCACGAGCGGCTGCGCCGTGCCGCCCAGGCCCGGCAGGTCAGCCGGGTCGAGCAGCTCGAATACGAGTTCCACCGCCGGATCAACCGGCTCGCCGACGCGCGCAAGCTGTCCTGGCTGCTGCGGACCGTGACCCGCTACACGCCGTCGCGTTTCTACGCCGCCGACCCCGAGTGGCGGGCGGGCATGATCGCCGATCACGAGGCGCTGCTCGACGCGCTCGAAGCCCGCGACCCGGAGGCCGTCCGGCCGGTCATGGCCCGGCACTTCACCGACGGCGCGGAACGGCTGGTCAAGCACCTCGACGGGCTGGGCGTGTGGAACGAGTGAGTCACCGGCGGCCATGACGCCACGCGAACATCGCCAGCGAGCGCTTCATGGCGGAGGCGGACGGCTGGAGCGTCATCACCTCGATCAGCGGCCGGAACCGCTGCCACGTCACCGATCGCGCCCGGCTGAACTCGCGCAGGCCGTCCGCGCCGTGGACCCGGCCGAACCCCGAGTCGCCCACACCGCCGAAGGGCAGTGACGGCACGCCCGCGTACCCCAGCACGGAGTTGACCGACACCGCGCCGGCCCGCAGCCGCCCGGCGAGCGCCAGGCCACGGCGGCGGTCGCGGGTGAAGATCGAACCGGAGAGCCCGTAGCTGGTCGCGTTCGTCCGGCGTACCGCCTCGTCGGCGTCGGCCACCGGGTTGACCACGAGCACCGGGCCGAACGTCTCCTCGGTGACGGCGGTGCTGTCCTCGGGCACCTCGGTCAGCACGACCGGCTCCACGAACGGGGGCCGCACCGAAGCGGCGTCACCCACCACCGCCCGACCGCCCCGGTCGAGCGCGTCGGTGACGTGGCGCAGGACGACGTCCGGCTGGGTTGGCGTGGTCATCGGCCCGTACGGCGCGTCCGGCTCGGCGCCCGGCCGGACCTGCCGTGCCAGCTCGGTGAGCGTGGCCAGGAACGGCTCGTAGACGGACCGTTCGACGTAGACGCGCTCGACGCCGGCACACGTCTGCCCGGCGTTGCCCAGGCCGCCGAAGACCGCCGCCCGCGCGGCCGCGTCCAGGTCGGCGTCGGCGGTGACGATCAGCGCGTCCTTGCCGCCGCCCTCGATCACCACCGGGGTAAGGCTCTCGGCGCAGGCGGCCATGACCGCGCGGCCGGTCGCGGCCGACCCGGTGAAGGCGATCTTGTCGGCCGACGCGCGGCACAGCGCGGCTCCGGTCGAGCCGTCGCCGGTCACCACCTGGAGGACCGGGTGGTCGGGGAACAGCTCGTGCCAGCGCTCGGCCAGCCACACACCGACGCCGGGGGTGAACTCGCTGGGCTTGAACACCACCGCGTTGCCGGCCGCGAGCGCGTGCGACACCGCGCCCATCGGCGTGTAGACGGGGTAGTTCCACGGGCCGATCACGCCGACCACGCCGTACGGCACGTACTCGACGGAGGCGGCCTGGTTGAACGCGAGCAGGCCGGAGGAGACCGAGCGCCGCCTGAGCACCCGCGCGGCGTGCCGGGCCGCCCAGTCCAGGTGCTCGACGGCGAGCATCACCTCGAGCTGCGCCCCGGCGAGGCTCTTGCCGGTCTCGCTCCGGACGATCCCGGCCAGTTCCTCGATGCCGCCGGCGACCGCCGCCTTGTACGCCAGCAGGTGGCGGCGGCGTTGCCGGGCGTCCAGGGCGGCCCACCAGCCGGCCGCCTCGCGGGCCCGTGCCACGGCGGCGCGCACGGCGGCGTCGTCGGCGATCTCGTAGTCGGCGCGGTGCTCACCCGTCACCGGGTCGACGACGCGCAGCCGGCGAGGGTGCTCCACGAGGGACGTCATCGGCAGCCTCCTGACATTTGATATTCGATAGTCTAGCCTTGCTGTCAATCCCTGCTGACGCGCTGGAGGTACCGCGGTGGAGTGGAGCGACGAGCAACGATCCCTGGTCGAGGCGGTGCGGGACTTCTGCCGCCGCGAGGTGGGCACCCGCGAGCAGCGGCGGAACCTCACGAACGGCGGCCGGGAACCGCACAGCCCGGAGCTGTACCGCAAGATGGCCGACCTCGGCTGGCTGGGCCTGTCCCTGCCCGAGGAGTTCGACGGCGGCGGCGCCGGCATGACGGAGCTGTGCCTGTTCCTGGAGGAGACGGCCCGCGCGATGGCCCCGATCGGCGGCTTCACCACCTCGATCATCGTGGCCGCCACCTACCAGCGGTTCGGCACGCCGGCCCAGAAGAAGCTGATCCTGTCCGGAGTGGCCCGCGGTGTCATCGAGGCGGTCGCGATGTCCGAGCCCGAGGCCGGCTCCGACGTGGCGAACCTGAGCTGCCGCGCCGAGCGCCGCGACGACGGGTACGTCGTCAACGGCCAGAAGACGTGGTGTTCGAACGCCCACCTCGCCGAGCACATCCTGCTGGTCGCCCGCACCTCCGGCCGGGCCGGCGACCACCACGGCCTGACCATGTTCCTGGTCCCCGCCTCGGCGCCCGGCCTGACCGTCTCCGGCATCGACACCATGGGCGGCCGGGAGGTGAACGACCTCTACTTCACCGACTGCGCGCTGCCCGCCGACGCCGTGGTCGGCGAGGTCGACAACGGCTGGCGGCAACTGATGGCCGGGCTCAACATGGAGCGGCTGATCCTCGCCAGCGTCATGCTCGGCACCGCGCAGCGGGCGTTCGACGACGTCGTGGAGTACGTCCGGAACCGGCGGCAGTTCCGCCGGCCGATCGGATCGTTCCAGGTGCTCCGGCACCGGCTGGCCGACCTGGCCACCGAGATCGAGTGCGCCCGGCTGCTGGTCTACGACACCGCCGCCAAGGTCGACAGGGCACCGGACACGGTGCTGCCCCGGGAGAGTTCGATGGCGAAGCTCAAGGCCACCGAGACCGCCCGCCGGGTCGCCCTGGACGCGATGCAGATGATGGGCGGCTACGGCTACACCACCGAGTTCGACATGGAGCGCCTGGTCCGCTCGTCGATCGTGTCCACCGTCTACGGCGGCGCCAGCGAGATCCAGCGCGAGATCATCGCCAAGACGTACGGCCTGTCCGAGCAGATGTCCTGACCCACCCGGCCCCTCGGTCGATCGGAGGCACCGTGCACCTGTCCGACCGCCAGCGCGCCGCCCTGGCGAGCATCTGCGACACGTTCGCGCCGGGTGACGGCGCCGGGATCCCGTCGGCCAGCCGGCTCGGCGCGACCGAGGTGATGGCCGCGCTCGTCCTGCACAATCCGCGCACCGCCGAGGTCCGGCAGTTCCTGCGGCTGCTGGACCGGTGGGACTCCCCGGTCACCCAGTTCGTCCTCGGCGGTTGCGCGCAGCCGTTCTCCCGGCAGTCGCCGCAACGCCGGGAGAGGACGCTGCTCGCGCTGGCCCACTCGCGGGTCACCGCCAAACGGGCGCTGTTCCAGGCACTCAAGGGCGCCGCCACCCTCTCCTACTACCTGACGCCGGGGCCGGCCGGGCACTCGCCCGTGTGGGACGCCATCGGCTATCCCGGACCGCTCGGGGTCCGGGCCGACGCGCCCGCGCCGCCGCTGACCCCGGTCCGCCCCTCCGCGCCGGCCACACTGGACTGCGACGTCGTCGTCGTCGGATCCGGCGCCGGCGGCGGCACTGCCGCCGCGGTCCTCGCCGGGCACGGCCTGGACGTGGTCGTCGTCGAGAAGGGCGGCTACTACGACGACCGGGACTTCGACGGCGGGGAGTTGTCCGGACTGTCCCGGCTCTACGCCCCCGGCCCCGCCGCCACCGCCGAGGGCCAGCTCAGCCTCCTCCAGGGGCAGTGCCTCGGCGGCGGCACAGTGGTGAACTACACCACGTCGTTCCCCACCCCGGCCCGGGTACGCGAGGAGTGGGCCGCGCTCGGCGTGCCGCAGTTCGCCACCGACGAGTACGACGGCTGCCTCGACGCGGTGTGGACGCGGCTCGGCGTCAACCGCGAGCACGGCCGGATCTCCTCCCGGGACGCGCTGATGGAGCGCGGACTGAACCGGCTGGGCTGGCACGTCGACGAGATGCCCCGCAACGTCGACGGCTGCGACACCGGTGTCGAGTGCGGGCGCTGCGGCCTGGGCTGCCGGATCGGCGCCAAACGGTCCGCGACGAAGACCTGGCTGGCCGACGCGGAACGCGCCGGTGCGCGGCTCGTCGTCGGCGTCGACGTGCGGACCGTGACAGTCGAAGCGGGCCGGGCGACGGGCGTGACCGGCCACACCGCGGACGGCCATCCGGTCGCCGTACGCGCCCGCGCCGTGGTGGTCGCCGCCGGCAGCGTGCAGACACCCGCACTGCTCCGCCGCTCCGGGCTCACCAACCCGAACATCGGCCGGCACCTGCACCTGCATCCGGCGACCGGCGTGTGGGGCGTGTTCGCCGAGGAGGTCCGGCCGTGGGAGGGCGGGATGCAGACCCGGTACTCCACCGAACACGCCGACCTCGACGGCCGCGGCTACGGCGTCATCTACGAGACCGCCGCCACCAACCCGGCCACCGCTGTGTCGTTCATGAGCTGGACGGGCGGACGGGCACATCTGGACCGGATGCGCGCGCTGCCACACCTCGGCGGGGTCGGCGTGATCACCCGCGACCGCGACAGCGGTGAGGTCCGGGTCGGCCGCGACGGCGAGCCGGTGGTGCACTACCGCCTGTCCCCCTACGACGCGGCCCACCTGCGGGCCGGGATCGCCGGCGCGGCCCGGATCGTCGAGGCGGCCGGAGCGCTGCGGCTCTGGTCCGGACACCAGCGCGGCCCGGTCTGGGAACGCGGCACGGGTTCCGTCGACGAGTTCGTCCGGCACGTCGAGACACTGGGAACCGCGCCCGGGCAGGTCACCATGGCCGCCCTGCACATCATGGGCGCGGCCCGGATGGGCGGCAGCGCGGCGACGTCGGTGGCCCGGCCGGACGGCGCGACGTGGGAGGTACCCAACCTGGTCCTCGCCGACGCGTCCACCTTCCCGGGGTCGCTGGGCGTCAACCCGATGATCTCCGTGGAGGCCATCGCGTACATGAACGCCCAGCGACTCGCCGCCGCGCTCTGACCGCCGCTACTCGAACCGCTCGCCCCGCTCGGCCATTGCCGTCAGCAGTGGCGGCGGGTCGAACCGCTCGCCGTAGCGCTCGGCCAGCACCCGGGCGCGGGCCACGAAGCCCGGCAGCCCGCCGTCGTACTGGTTGACGTACTGGAGGACGCCGCCGGTCCAGCTCGGATAGCCGATCCCCAGGATCGAGCCGACGTTGGCGTCCGCCACCGAGGTCAGCACGCCCTCGTCGAGGCACCGCACCGACTCGATCGCCTCGATGAAGAGCATCCGCTCCTTGAGGTCCTCGAACGGCGTGTCCAGGTTCGTGCCGCCGAACTGCTCCCGTAGGCCCGGCCAGAGCCCGGCCCGCTTCCCGTCGCGGTAGTCGTAGAAGCCGGCGCCACCGGAGCGCCCGGTCCGGCCGCACTCGTCGATCATCCGGTCGATCACCGCGTCGGCCGCGTGCGGCGTCCAGGTGCCTCCGGCGGCCACAGTGGCCGCGGCCGTCTCCTGCCGGATCTTCCGGGGCAGGGTCAGGGTCAGCTCGTCCATCAGCGCGAGGACCGGCGCGGGATACCCGGCCTGGCTGCTCGCCTGCTCGATGGTCGCCGCCGGGATGCCCTCGGCGAGCATCGCCACGCCCTCGTTGGTGAACGTCCCGATGACCCGGCTGGTGAAGAAGCCCCGGCTGTCGTTGACCACGATCGGCGTCTTGCGCAGCCGGCGGACGACGCCCAGGGCGCGGCCCAGTGTGGTCTCGTCGGTCCGCTCCCCGCGGATCACCTCGACCAGCGGCATCTTGTCAACCGGGGAGAAGAAGTGCAGCCCGACGAACTCCTCCGGCCGGCTGACGCCCTCGGCGAGCAGCGTGATGGGCAGCGTGGAGGTGTTGGAGGCGATGAGCGCGTCCGGCGCGACCTGTTCGATCTCGGCGTACACCTTGTGCTTGAGCGCCGGGTCCTCGAAGACCGCCTCGATGACGAGGTCGACGCCGGCCAGGTCGGCGACGTCGCCGGTGGCGTGGATGCGGGCCAGGAACTCGTCGCGCTCGGCCGGTGTCGTCCGGCCCCGGGCGACGGCCTTGTCGAGCAGGCCCGCCGAGTACGCCTTGCCGCGCGCCGCACCCTCGGCGGTGACGTCCTTGAGCACCACCCGCATGCCGGCGCGGGCGCAGACGTACGCGATGGCGGCGCCCATCATGCCCGCGCCGACGACCGCGACGCTGTGCACCGGCTCGTGGTCCCCGCCGGCGGCCCGGGACCGGGCGGTCTGGAGGTCGAAGAAGAGCGCCTTGATCATGTTCTTGGCGATCTGCCCGGTGGCCAGCTCGGTGAAGTACCGGCCCTCGATCGCGAACGCGGTGTCCAGGTCGACCTGGGCGCCCTCGACGGCGGCGGCGAGGATGTTGCGGGGCGCCGGGTAGGGCGCGCCCTTGAGCTGCTTGCGCAGCAGGGCGGGCATGGCCGGCAACTGCATCGCGAGGCCGGGGCTGGACGGGGTGCCGCCGGGCATCCGGTAGCCCTTGCGGTCGTACGGCTGGGTCGCGTCCGGGTGGGCGGCGATCCAGTCGCGGGCGGCGGCCGTCAGGGCGCCCCGGTCGGCGGCGATCTCGTCGACGAGCCCGTGCGCGAGCGCGTCCTGCGGCCGGCGGCGCTGGCCGCGCAGCAGCCAGTCGGTCAGCGCGGCGGTGACGCCGAGCAGCCGGACGGTACGCACCACCCCGCCGCAGCCGGGCAGCAGGCCGAGCGTGACCTCGGGAAAGCCGATCTCGACGGCCGGGTCGTCGAGCACGACCCGGTGGTGGCAGCCCAGCGCCAGTTCCAGCCCGCCGCCGAGGGCCGATCCGTTGATCGCGGCGACGACCGGCCGGCCGAGCGTCTCCAGCCGGCGTACGGCGTGCTTGAGCGCGGCCGCGTCGGCGGCGGACGCCTCGGCGTCGGCGGGCGTCAGCCGCACCAGGGTCTCCAGGTCGCCGCCGGCGAAGAACGTCTTCTTGGCCGAGGTGACGATCACGCCGGTGATCCGGTCGCGCTCGGCTTCGAGCCGGTCCACAGTGGCGGTGAGGCTCGCGCCGAACTCCGCGTTCATCACGTTCGCCGAGCGGCCGGGGTGGTCGAGGGTGAGCAGCACGATGCCGTCGTCGCCGTGCTCCCACCGGATGGTGTTGGCCATTCGTGCTCCTCAGATTCGTTCGATCACGGTGGCGATGCCCATGCCGCCGCCCGCGCAGAGCGTGGCCAGGCCGTAGCGGCCGCCGCGTCGTTCCAGTTCGTCGACGAGCGTGCCGAGGATCATGGCGCCGGTCGCGCCCAGCGGGTGGCCCATCGCGATCGCCCCGCCGTTGGCGTTGACGATGTCCGGGTTCAGGCCGAGGTCGGCGACGAACCGCAGGACCACCGCGGCGAACGCCTCGTTGATCTCCACCAGGTCGAGGTCGTCGACGCCGAGACCGGCCTTGGCCAGCGCCTTGCGGGCGGCCGGGGCCGGGCCGGTGAGCATGATGGTGGGGTCGGCGCCGCTGAGCGCGGTGGCCACGACGCGGGCGCGCGGGGTGAGGCCGGCGGCGGCGCCGGCCGCCTCGCTGCCGATCGCGACGAGCGCGGCACCGTCGACGATGCCGGAGGAGTTCCCCGCGGTGTGGACGTGCTCGATCCGCTCGACCCAGTGGTACTTCTGCAACGCGACCGCGTCGAAGCCCGCCTTCTGGCCGATCTCGGCGAACGAGGGGCGCAGCGCGGCGAGGCTCTCCGCCGTCGAGTCCGCCCGGATGTGCTCGTCCCGGTCCAGGACGGTGAGCCCGTTGCGGTCGCGGACCGGCACCACGGACCGGGCGAAGTAGCCGTTGGCCCACGCCTTCGCGGCCCGCGCCTGCGACTGGAGCGCGTACGCGTCGACCGTCTCCCGGTCGAAGCCGGCGATGGTGGCGATGAGGTCGGCGCTGATGCCCTGCGGCACGAACCCGGTGGTGTAGTTGACCTCCGGGTCGAGCGCCCACGCCCCGCCGTCGGAGCCCATCGGCACCCGGGACATCGACTCGACGCCACCGGCGAGGACGAGATCCTCCCAGCCGGAGCGCACCTTCTGCGCGGCGATGTTCACCGCCTCCAGGCCGGAGGCGCAGAAGCGGTTGAGCTGGACGCCGGCCACCGTGTCGGGCAGGCCGGCGGCGACGGCGGCGGTCCGGGCGATGTCGGCGCCCTGGTCGCCGAGCGGGGACACCACCCCGAGCACGATGTCGTCGATCAGCGCCGGATCGAGGCCGGGCATCCGCCGCAGGGTCTCCTCGATCAGGCCGGTGATCAGCGAAACCGGCTTCACCCCGTGCAGCGCTCCGGTCGGCTTGCCCCGCCCGCGCGGCGTGCGCAACGCGTCGTAGATGAACGCATCGGTCGTCATGCCAAGCTCCTCATTGCTCACCCGCATGCGAATTTCGCCTAACTTTTCTTGAGCCTGCCGCCGCTTGTCAAGAAGCGTTCCACGCTGTCCGGCTCCGGCCCCGCGACGGAAACCGCCGAGGGGCGCCACCGGATCCACGCGAGGGGGCGCTAACGTGTAGCGGTGCGACGAGCAGCCAGCGACACCGCCCCGGCACCGGTCAGACGGCCCAAGGACCGCAAGGCCCGGATCGCGCTCGCCGGTGCCGAGCTGTTCTGCGAGCGGGGCTACCACGGCGTCTCGGTGGACGAGATCGCCGCCGCCGTCGGCATCAGCGGGCCGGCCGTCTACCGGCACTTCCCGAACAAGTACGCGATCCTCGTGCACGCCACCCGCGAGGTCGTCGGCGCCCTGCTCGCCGCGACCGGGCAGCCGGCGGCGAACAGCGCCGACGGGCTGCTCGACGAACTGCTGCGCGCGCTCGCCGAGGTCGCGGTGAGCAGGCGGCGGGTGGCCGGGCTGTACCAGTGGGAGGGCCGCTACCTGACGCCCGAGCACCGGCAGGAGTTCGCCGCGTCGATGGCCACGCTCGTCGGCCGCGTCGCCGCGCCGCTGCGCGAGCTGCGTCCCGAGCTGACCGCCGGGCAGGCGGACCTGCTGGTGAACGCGGCGCTGAGCGCGTTCGGCAGCGTTACCACGTACCGGGCCGCGGCCACCGGCACCGACACCGAGCACCTGCTCACCCGGGTCGCCTGGACGCTGCTGCGGACCGACGCGCCGGCGGTGCCGCCGCGGCGGCGTCCCGCGCCGGAGGACACGCCCGCCACCGGCCCGGTGCGCCCGGCGTCGCGCCGCGAGCTGCTGCTGATCGAGGCGATGCGGCTGTTCCACAGGCACGGCTACCACGCCGTCGCGGTCGAGGACATCGGCCGCGCCGCGGGCATGCAGGCGTCCAGCGTGTACCGCTACTTCCCCGGCAAGGCCGACCTGCTCGCGGCCGCCTACTACCGGGCCACCGACCGGCTGACCGGCGCCACCACCGCGGCGATCGCCGACGCGAGCGACCCGGCCGACGCGCTGCACCGGGTGGTGCGGGCCTACGTCGACTTCGCGTTCGGCCAGAGCGACCTGGTCGCGGTGTACCTGGCGGAGAACAACAACCTGCCGGACCGGGACCGCCACGAGTTGCGCGGCGCGCAACGCCTGCACGTCGAGGAGTGGGTGGGCCTGGTCCGGGCGGTACGGCCGGACCTGCCGGCCGGCGACGCACGCGTCCTCGTGCACGCCGCGCTGAACGTGGTCACCGACGTCGGACGGCTCGGCCGCTTCGACCGCACCGCGGGCTACGACACCTGGACCGCCCGGCTCGCGCTCGCCGTGCTGCACGCCTGAGCGGCGTCATCGCGAGGGTGCGGGCGGCGTGAACCGCTGTGGTTGACTGACACCCATGGTCCTGTGCCCGTCCGCGTCCGCCCGGACGGTCCGGTGACCACCGGGCCGGCCGCGGCCACCCGGCCACGCAACCGCAGGCAGGTCATCGTGGAGTCGGCCGGGCAGGTGTTCAGCGAGCGCGGCTACCACGGCGCGTCCATGGAGGAGATCGCCGCGGCGGTCGGCATCAGCGCGCCGGCGCTGTACCGGCACTTCCCGAACAAGTACGCGTTGTTCGCCGAGTGCGCCAACGTCATGGTGGACAACCTGGTCGGGGTCGTCGACGAGTGGCCGCCCGACGCGGCGCTGGCCGACGTGCTGCTGGCCCTCACCCGGGTCACCGTCGCGCACCGCGCCTCCGGCGGCATCTACCGGTGGGAGGCCCGCTACCTCGGGCGCGCGGACCGCCACCTGCTCCGCGCGAAGTTCGGCCACGTCGTGGGCCGGGTCACCGAGATGGTACGGCGGGAGTACCCACTGCCCGACGAGCGGCTGCGGGCGGTGGCGGCGCTCGGTGTGATCGGCTCGGTGACCATGCACCACACCTCGATCGCCCAGCGCCGGATCGAGGATCTGGTGCTCCGGTCCGCGATGCGGGTGGTGGCCACCGACCCGACGACCGCCGCCGGGACGGCGCGGCTGGTCGAGCTGCCCGCCCAGCCGGTGCCCCGGACCCGGCGCGCGGAGATCCTGGCCGCGGCCGTGCCGCTGTTCGCCCGGGACGGCTTCGCCACCGTCACCAACGCGCAGATCGCCCAGGCGGTGGGGCTCGCGCCGTCCGCCATCTACCGCCACTATCCCGGCAAGGTGGACATCCTCGTGGCCGCCTGCCTCCAGGCGGCGGAACTGCTCGCCCAGGCCGTGGACCGCAGCCTCCAGCGGGCGGCCGATCCTCGTCAGGCGGTGGTCGCGCTGGCGGCGGCGTACGTGGCCTACTGCTTCGAGCACAACACCCTCAACAGCGTCGCCGAGGCCGAGGTGGCCGGGCTTCCGGACGACGTCCGGCGTCCGCTCATCCTCGCCCAGCGGGAGCACATCGCGGTCTGGGAGCAGCAGTTGCGGGCGGTCCGGCCGGACCTGGACCGGCGGCAGGCCCGGCTGCTCGTGCACGCCGGCTTCGGCGTGGCGGTGGAGGCCGGGCGGGCCCTGCGCTGGCAGGACTCGCCCGGCCACCGGGACGCGGTGACCGCGCTGGTCACCGGCGCCCTGACGCTGTGAAGCCGCACGCGCCTCAGGTGCCCGGCCGGTTCATGACCGGGATCGTGATCGGGGTGTGCGACGCGGACGAGCCGTTGTTGAGGAACAGCATCGCCAGGCCGCGGATGAACCTGTCGAACAGGCCGAACGTCTCCGGCATGAGCGGCGAGAGCCCTTCGCGGAACATCACGTACGTCGGCCAGCCGGCCTCGATCACACCCCGGGAGATGTAGTCGCGGGGCAGCCGCAGCCAGTCGCCGATCCGGTCGGTGAGCACGTAGCGCGCGAACTCCCGCTGGAATCCCCGGGTGACGCCCAGGTCCACCGAGGACGTCAGGTTCAGCAGGATGTCGGCCAGGTCGATGCCCTCGGGCGTCGGCGCGAGGAGCGGGTTCAGCGCGTACCGGGACTGCTCCTCGGCGGCGGCCCAGCTGTTCGGGATGAACTCGTCGCGGACCCCGAGCAGGTGCAGGGCGACCTGCCACATGTGCAGGTAGGCCTCCTCCTCCGCGGCCGACATCCGCAGGCCCCAGCGACGCCAGTCGAGCAGCTTGCGGTGCACGTAGGTGCCGAGGCTGTGGAAGGTGATGAGGATGTCGCCGTTGCTGATCGGGATCGGGTGGTCGGTGACGCCGCGCCACGGCGCGGACTGCGGCAGCAGGTGCCGTACGGCCGCGTGGGTGAGCCGCGTCTTGTGCGAGGTGACCACGAAGCTGCCGGTGGCCTTGAACGCGTCGGGGGCGCTCAGGTCGTACCCGTAGGTGAAGGTCTTCGCGGCGCGCGACTTCATGTCCGCGCCGCCCTCGGACCAGTAGACGTTGCGGGCCTCGCGCGGGATCACCGTGCTCATGATCCCGCTGCCCAGGCCGTAGAGCAGGAACAGGTACATGCTCATGCGCTTGTTGAACTGGGCGGCGCGGTCCAGCTTGGCCTGGTCGGCCCAGGACGGCAGCGTGTTGACGCGCCGCAGGTAGGTGGTGAGCGCCGAGGGCAGGCCGGCGGGCAGCGCGTCGCCGTTGCGGATCCAGGACGCGAACGCGGTGTTCACCGCCGGGATCTGACCGGCGTCCAGCAGCGAGGCGACGAGCGGGTCGGTGTCGTCGTCCCAGACGTCCCACGGGTCGGTGACCGTGTCGGTCCCGGCGATCGAGCCGGACGACGACCACGCCCACGCCTTCGGGGTGTCCGCCACCGCCACCAGTCCCAGCGCGGCACCGAGCGTCAGGACGCTTCGTCTACTGAGATTCTCCATTAGCACCACTTCCCGGTTTCGACCGGACATCGCCCTGAACACCGGCCCGTGAGGTGCGCACAAGCAGGTTTCGAGTTATCCGGGGATGTGATTTTCTATTAACATAGAGGAGCTTGACTGCATGGGCAAGGGTGGACGGTGGAGGTGGTCGCGATGGCTCGTGACGGGCGGTACCGCTGGTTGCGCCGGATCGAGACGCTCGACCCGGTACGCGACCACCACGAGATCTACCGGCTCTCCGCCGGGTACGAGTTCCCCTTCGACTACCAGCGGGCGCTGGAGCTGGCGCTGCTGCGCACGTTCTGCGTGCCGGGCATCTCCGCGCTGCTCGACGCGACCGGCGAGTTCCGGCTGCGGGCGCAGCAGCGCTACGACGACACCGCGCTGCTGATGGCCGAGCTGCTGGAGCACGGGTACGACTCGCCGCGCGGCCGGGAGGCGCTGCGGGTGGTCAACCGGGCGCACGGGCGGTACGCGATCACGAACGACGACATGCGCTACGTGCTGTCCACGTTCGTCTACGAGCCGATCGACTGGCTGGACCGCTACGGCTGGCGCCCGCTGCACGAGCACGAGCGGCTGGCCGCGTTCCACTACTACCGCGCCGTCGGCGCGCGCATGGGCATCCGGGACGTCCCGGCGGACTTCGCCGCGTTCCGGGCCTTCAAGGACGCGTACGAGCGCGAGACGTTCCGCCGTACGCCGAGCAACGAGCGGGTCGCGGCGTACACGCTGGACCTGTTCGCGTCCTGGTACCCGGCGCCGCTGCGCCCGGCCGCGCGGCTCGCGGTGCGCGCGCTGCTGCCGCCCGAGATGCGCGCCGCCTTCGGGCTCCCGGCCGCGCCGCGACCGCTGACCGCGCTGGTCGGCGGCGCGCTGCGCGCCCGGGCCGCCGTGGTGCGGCTGCTGCCCGCGCGGACGGTGAGCCGGCTGACCCGCGCGCCGCGCAACCGCACCTATCCCGGCTACCCGCGGGGGTACCGGCCCGCCGACCTCGGCGCGCCGCCACCCCCGCCCGGCATCGACCCGGCGCTACTCCGTGACGGGCTCCGCCACCGCGTCGCCCGGCCGGTAGAGGGCGTCGATCCGGTCGCCGTACCGGTCGACGACGACCCGGCGCCGTAGCTTCAACGTCGGGGTCAGCTCGCCCGACTCCGGCGTCCACGCCGACGGCAGCACCTGGAACGTCTTGACCTGCTCGGGCCGGGCGAGCCGCGCGTTGGCCGCGTCCACGGCGGCCTGGATCTCGGCCAGCAGCACCGGGTCCGAGGCCAGGGCGGGCAGCTGCGGGTCGGCGACGCCGTGCGTGCGCGCCCACTGGGGCGCCACCTCCTCGTCCAGCACGATCAGCGCCGTGACGTACGGCCGCCGGTCGCCGATCGCCACCGCCTGACCGATGAGCGGGTGCGCCCGCAGCAGGTTCTCGATCTGCGCCGGCGAGATGTTCTTCCCGCTGGACGTGATGATGAGTTCCTTCTTGCGGTCGGTGATGGTGAGGAAGCCGTCGTCGTCGAGCGTCCCGACGTCGCCGGTGGCCAGCCAGCCGTCCGCGTCGACGACCGGCTCGACGGTGCCGTCCTCGCGCAGGTAGCCGGAGCACACGAGCGGACCCCGGACGAGGACCTCGCCGTCGTCGGCGAGACGCACCTCCATGCCCACGTTGGGACGGCCGACGGTCCCGGTGCGGAAGCGGTCGGGGGTGTTGAGGGTGGCGGTGCCGGTGGTCTCGGTCAGACCCCACACCTCCAGCACGTCGACGCCGAGCCCGGCGAGGAACCGCAGCACGTCCACCGGGATCGGGGCGGCGCCGCTGCCGGGCCAGACCATGTTGTGCAGGCCCAGTGTCGACTGCAACGGTCGCAGCACGGTGTCGCGGGCCTGCGCCACCCGCGCGGCCAGCTCGTCCGGCACCGGCTTCCCGGCCGCGCGCAGCTCGTACGCCTCCAGGGTCACCGCGGTCGCGGCGGCGACGGCGGCGCGGACCGCGGGCTCGGCGCCGGCCAGGTGGGCCTGGACGCCGGCGGCCATCTTCTCCCAGACCCGCGGCACCCCGAAGAACGAGGCGGGGCCGACGGTGCGCAGCGCCGCGACGAGCTGCGTGGCGTCGGGGCAGATGGTCACGTGCCCGGCGCGGTAGATCGGGTTGTAGATGCCGAGGAACCGTTCGGCGATGTGCGCGAGCGGCAGGTAGGCCACAGTCGGCGCGTGGTCCGGGACGGACACCATCGCCTCCAGCGCCACCGCCTGGTAGAGCACGTTGTGGTGGCTGAGCACGACGCCCTTCGGGTCGCCCGTCGTCCCGGACGTGTAGAGCAGCGTCACCGGCTGCTCGGGCCGGATCGTGCGCCAGCGCCGCTCGAAGGCGTCCGGGTCCGCCTCGCGGGCGGTGCGGCCGAGGGTACGCACGCGGGACAGCGGCACGGCCTCAGTCGACGCTTCGCCCGGCTCGTCCACCAGCACCACCCGGAGCAGGTCGGGCAGGTCGGGCAGGTCGGGCAGGATCGGCCGCCAGCGCTCCAGCTCGGCCGGGCCCTCCAGCACGAGCACCTGGGCGGCGCTGTGCCGCGCCAGGTAGCGCATCTGCTCGGGGCTGAGCGTCGGGTAGATCGTGGAGGGCACCGCGCCCAGGTGGACCGCGGCGAGGTCGACCAGCCAGTGCTCGGCGCGGCTGGACATCATGACCAGCATGTGCCGCCCGGCCTCCAGGCCGATCTCGGCCAGGCCGGCGGACAGCTCGGCGACCTCGTCGCGCAGCTGCGCCCAGGTGCGGGTGTCGTCGCGGCCGAGCGTGGTCAGCGCGGGCCGGTCGCCGTGCTCGGTGGCGTTGCGGTGCAGCAGCGCCGGGACGGTCAGGTCGGCGGCTTTCTTGGCGCAGTCCTCGGCGAGGACGTCGGCGGGGTCCATGGGCTACTCCTTCACACGCAACCGGGCCTGGTGGTGGCAGGGCTGGCCGCACCCCTCGCCGTGGTGCCCGCGCGGGTTCCGCAGCCGATGGCAGCACTGTAAACGAGGGTTAACTTTCTGGGAAGGATCGTCCGTGATCTGGCGCTGTATCGACATGCGACGGTGGCGCGGTGACGAACGCCGACTAACCAAGCGGTCCGCGGTTCACTGCGCGGTCCAGCCGCCGTCCACGTGCAACACGCTGCCGGTGACGTAGCTCGCGGCGTCCGAGGCCAGGAACAGCACCGCGCCGACGACCTCCTCGGGGCGGCCGAACCGGCCCATCGGGATGCGGTCACGCAGCCGCTTCGACCACTGCTCGTGGCCGCGCAGACCCTCCGTCATCGGGGTCTCCAGGTAGCCGGGCGCGACCGCGTTGACGCGTACGCCGGCCGCCGCCCACTCCAGCGCCAGCGTGCGGGTGAGCTGCTCGACGCCGCCCTTGCTGGCGCTGTACGCGGCCAGGCGCGGGAAACCGACCTGACCGTGCACGGAGGACATGTTGACGATGCTGCCCGCGCCCTGCTCGACCATGACGGCGCCGGCCGCGCGGGCGCAGACGAACACCCCGGACAGGTTGGTGTCGATCACCTGCTGCCAGTCCCCCAGGCTCAGCCGTTCGCTGCGGTGCAGCGCCGGGCTGATGCCGGCGTTGTTGACGAGGACGTCCAGCCGCCCCCAGCGCTGCCGCGCGAGGCCGACCACGGCGTCCGCGGCGGACTCGTCGGCGACGTCACCGGCGACCACTGCCGCCGTGCCGCCACCGGCCGCTATCCGGTCCCGCACCTCGCCCAGCGCGTCCGGGCGCCGCGACTGGAGGATCACCGACGCGCCGGCCCGCGCCAGCCCTTCGGCGATCGCCGCGCCGACGCCCTGGCTGGCTCCGGTCACCCACGCGACCCTGCCCGACAGCATCCCCTCGACCACCGCCACGGTGGGCTCCCCTCTTCTTGATCCATCGACAGTTGTCATCGTGAACCTTGTGGGCACCGTTACCACGTGCTCTCATGTGATACACGGGCGCAACATTCGTTTCACCGTATCAGCGGCCTCGACCCCGAGGAGTGAACGTGGAACCGGTAAGCAGACGCAAGATGTTGAAGGCCGGCGGAGCACTGGGCGCACTCGGCGCGCTGAGCGTCGCCGCGCCGGCACAGGCGCGATCGGCGTGGACCTGGTCGCCCAAGGGATCGGTGGCCGGCGCCGGGGCGGGCGTGGACCCCCGCTGGGTGTGGGACGAGGAGGCCGACCCGCTCGTCGCCTCGCTCCTGGACCGGGGCGACGCACCACTGGTCAACCAACTGCTGCGGACGTGGACGAAGAACGGCCAGCCGCTGCCGTCCGGCCTCCCGGCGGACGTGCGCCAGTTCATCGAACGCGCACGCGTGCTGCCGTCCTGGGTGGACCAGGGCAAGCTGGCCACCGCCGTGCGCTTCAACGAGAAGCGCGGCCTCTACCTCGGCGTGCTCTACGGCCTGGCAAGCGGCATGATGAGCACCGTCATCCCGAAGGAGGCGCGCGCCGTCTACTACTCCAAGGGCGGCGCGGACATGAAGGACCGCATCTCCAAGACCGCCAAGCTCGGGTACGACATCGGCACCGCCAACGCGTACCAGCCCGACGGCTCGATGATCGTGACCGCCGTCAAGACCCGGCTGGCGCACGCCGGCGTGCGTCACCTCCTGCCGCAGTCGCCCGAGTGGGCCGACGTCGCGCCCGAGGACATCCCGATCAGCCAGCGCGACCTGATGGTCACCTGGCACAGCCTGCCGACCACCGTCATGCGGAAGCTGACCGACTGGCGGGTGCCGATCCCCGCCGCCGAGTCGACCGCCTTCCTGCACCTGTGGCAGGTGGCCGCGCACATGCTCGGCGTCAGGGACGAGTACATCCCGGCCACGTGGAGCGAGGCGAACGCCCAGGCCAGCGAGGTCCTCGACCCGATCCTGGCGCCCACCCGCGAGGGCAACGCGCTCGCCGACATCCTGCTCGGCCTCGGCAAGGAGATCGACGCCGGGCTGCTCAGCAAGCCCATCCTCGGCTCGTTCACCCGGTTCATGCTCGGCAACCAGATCGCCAACTGGCTGGAGATCCCGCGCGACCTGCTCTGGGACACGCTCCTGCGGACGAGCTGGGGCCCGTTCATCGCGGTCCGGGAGGCGCTGCTGCCGTTCCCGCTCGCACCGGAGTGCTACTGGCTGTTCGACGAGTTCCTGCGCAAGCTCGCCCTGCTGTTCCTGTCCGAGGGGCAGTCCATCAACATCGAGATCCCGCTCGGCAACCGCGAGTTCTGACCACCGCGTCGCAGCCGGGGCGCCTCCCGTCCCCGGCTGCGGCGACGAGCGCCCGGGTGAGCACCATGACCGCGCCCCTCCCCCCGTTCCTGGGCTACGTGCTGGCCGCGCCGGTCCTCGTGGCCGCCGCCGAACTCACCGCGGCGTACCCGGCCGCCGCCCGGACGCCGTCGCCGGACGTGGCCGGGCTGCTCGGCCTCGGCGAGATCATGACGGCCGCGGCCCTGCCCGGGGCGGCGCTGATCTCCGTCGAGGTCGGCCCGGACGGGACCGTGTCGTTCACGCTGCCGCCGGACCGGTACGACGGCGACACCTCGGCCGCCGAACTGATCGCCGACGGGCTGTCCGTGCCGCGCCGGCGCGTCCGTGTGCCACCGCCACGGCCGGCCGGGGGGCGGACGCGTGGCGCACCCCATCCGGCGGTCGGAACCCGTACCCCGGTCCGGGTCGCCGTGGCGGTGGCCCGGCGGCGGCTGCTGGAGGCCGCGTCGGCGGCGCTCGGCACGCCCGTCGCCGGCCTGCGGCTCGCGGCCGGCGCCGTCACCGACCGCACCGGCCGCCGCCTCGACATCGGCGCCCTCGC
Organism: Micromonospora sp. WMMD1274; assembly: GCF_049179035.1. Classification (NCBI taxonomy): domain Bacteria; kingdom Bacillati; phylum Actinomycetota; class Actinomycetes; order Micromonosporales; family Micromonosporaceae; genus Micromonospora; species Micromonospora sp. WMMD1274. The sequence continues at coordinate 5,550,689 of NZ_JBMHMG010000001.1, read as the reverse complement.
CGGCACCGCGGCCAGCACCAGCACCATCGCCGTCACGGTCGACCTCACGCCACGGTGACCGGCGCCGCCGATTCAACGGCCTCCTGCCGGGTAGCAGTCCGATGGACGGCACCGGAGAGGGGACAGACAGGCATGAAGGCACTGACCTGGCACGGCAAGCGGGACGTTCGCGTCGAGGACGTCCCGGACCCCCGGATCGAGGAGCCGACCGACGCGATCGTCCGGATCACCTCGACCGCCATCTGCGGTTCCGACCTGCACCTGTACGAGGTGCTCGGGCCGTACCTGAAGCCCGGCGACATCCTCGGGCACGAGCCGATGGGCATCGTCGAGGAGGTCGGGTCCGGCGTGACCCGGCTCAAGAAGGGTGACCGCGTGGTCATCCCGTTCAACATCTCCTGCGGCTCGTGCTGGATGTGCGAGCGGCAGCTCTACGCGCAGTGCGAGACCACGCAGGTGACCAGCCAGGGCAAGGGCGCGTCCCTGTTCGGCTACACCTCGCTGTACGGCTCGATCCCCGGCGGCCAGGCGGAGTACCTGCGCGTCCCGCAGGCCCAGTTCGGGCCGATCAAGATCCCGGACAGCGGCCCGGACGAGCGCTGGCTCTACCTGTCCGACATCCTGCCCACCGCCTGGCAGGCGGTGAAGTACGCGGACACCCCGCCCGGCGGCACGCTCGCCGTGTTCGGGCTCGGCCCGGTCGGGCAGTTCAGCGCCCGGATCGGCCGCCACCTGGGCGCCGGCCGGGTGATCGGGCTGGACCTGGTGCCCGAGCGGCTGGAGATGGCCCGCCGCCACGGCATCGAGGTGCTCGACGTCAGCCAGCTCGACGACGTGCCCGGCACGCTCATCGACCTGGTCGACGGGCGCGGCCCGGACGCGGTGATCGACGCGGTCGGCATGGAGGCGCACGGCGCGCCGCTGGGCAAGATGGCCCAGACCGCGGCCGGGCTGCTGCCGGACAAGCTGGCCCAGGCGATGACCGACAAGGCCGGCGTGGACCGGCTCGTGGTGCTGCACGCCGCGCTCAAGGCCGTGCGGCGCGGCGGCACCGTGTCGATCTCCGGCGTGTACGGCGGCGAGCAGGACCCGATGCCGCTGATGGAGATGTTCGACCGGGGCATCCAGCTGCGCATGGGCCAGTGCCACGTGCGGCGCTGGGTCGACGAGATCATCCCGCTGCTGGAGCGCGACGACGACCCGCTGGGCGTGGAGGACCTGCGGACCCACCGGCTGCCGCTGACCGACGCGCCGCGGGCGTACGAGATGTTCCAGAAGAAGGAGGACGGCTGCGTCAAGGTCGTGCTCGCACCGTGACCCGGACGGTGGTCGTCACCGGCGCGACCAGCGGGATCGGCCGGGCGACCGCCCGGGAGCTGGCGGGCCGCGGGGACCGGCTGGTCCTCGCGGCCCGCTCCCCCGCCACGCTCGACGAGGTACGCGACGAGTGCCGGGCGGCGGGCGCGACGGCGATCGCCGTACCGATGGACGTGACCGAGCCCGGCGCGGTGGCCGCGCTGGCCGACGCGGCACGGGCCGAGTACGGCCGCGTCGACGCCTGGGTGCACACCGCCGCGGTGATGGCCTACGGCCGCTTCGACGAGACCCCGGCCGAGGTGTTCGAACAGGTCGTCCGCACCGACCTGCTGGCCGCCGCCGCGGTCGCCCGGGAGGCGCTGCGCCGGTTCCGGGACGCCGGCGGCGGCACCCTCGTGCTCACCGGCTCGGTGCTCGGGCACATCACCGCGCCCTACATGAGCGGATACGTGGCCGCCAAGTGGGGCCTGCAGGGACTCGCCCGCACGCTCCAGCAGGAGGCGCGGGAGACGCCGGGCATCGCAATCTGCCTGGTCAACCCGGGCAGCGTCGACACGCCCGTCTACCGGCAGGCGGCCAACTACCTGGGCCGGATCGGCCGGCCACCGCCCCCGATCGCCTCCCCCGAGCGGGTGGCACGCGCCATCGCGCACTGCCTCGACCGGCCACGCCGGGAGGTCTCGGTGGGACGGCTCAACGTGATCATGCGCTTCGGCTTCACCGTCCTGCCCGGCGTGTACGACGCGCTGGTCGGACCGCTGATGCGCCTGGCCGGACTGACCCGGCAGCCGGTCGCCGCGCACCAGGGCATCGTGTTCACGCCCAACCCGGCCGGCGAGGCGGTCCGGGGCGGATGGGTGCCCGACGCGTCCCAGGTCGTCCGAGCCGTCGGCGGGCGCGCGGCGACCGTGGCGTCCGCGGTACGCCGCCGGCTGCCCTGACCGCCGCCGCGGACCGTCCGGTGGGCTGTCACGCGGGCGGACCCTCGTGCGGGTGGGCTGTCGCGCGGGCGGACCGCGACGAGGGTGGTTACCGTGTACGACGGGACACGGCGGAGGGACGAGCATGCGGCAACCAACGGGGCGGGAACCGGACCGGACGCGCGGCGGGCGGGTGTGGAAGCTCGCCGGGCTGGCCGCCGTCGTCGGCCTGGCCTGGGTGGCGCGGGACGTGCCCGCCCAGCTCGGCGGCCGGCTCACCGGCGCCCGGGCGGACCGGGCGGCCCGGTCACCGCGCTTCCACGACGGCACGTTCCACAACCCGGCCGGCGCCAGCGCCACGATGGTCGCCGACCCGGGCCGCAACCTCGTCCGGGAGCTGATCTTCGGCAAGCAGAAGCGGCGGCCGGGTAGCCCGGTGCCGCTGCTGCGCCCCGGCGCCGCGCCGGCCGCCGACCCGGCCCGCGAACTGAACGTGATCTGGTACGGCCACGCCTCCACGCTCGTCGAGATCGAGGGGCGCCGGGTGCTGCTCGACCCGGTGTGGAGCGACAGGTGCTCCCCGTCCGGGCTGGTCGGCCCGCGGCGCATCCACGAGCCGCCGGTACGCCTGGCCGAGCTGCCCCCGCTCGACGCGGTGCTCATCTCGCACGACCACTACGACCACCTGGACATGGACACCGTCCGCACGCTGGCCGACCTCCAGTCCGCGCCGTTCGTGGTGCCGCTCGGCGTCGGCGCCCACCTGGCCCGCTGGGGCGTACCCGAGCACCGCATCGTCGAGCTGGACTGGTCGGAGAGCCACCGGGCCGGCGGGCTGACGCTCACCGCGACCGCCGCGCAGCACTTCTCCGGGCGCGGGCTGCGCCGCGACGGCACGCTCTGGAGTTCCTGGACCATCGCCGGGACGCACCGGAAGGTCTTCTACACCGGCGACTCCGGCTACTTCGACGGGTACGCCGAGATCGGCGCCGAACACGGCCCGTTCGACGTGACGCTCATGCAGATCGGCGCGTACGACCGGGCGTGGCCGCACATCCACATGTTCCCGGAGGAGGCGGTGGCCGCGCACCTCGACGTCCGCGGCGGACTGCTGGTGCCGGTGCACTGGGGCACGTTCAACCTGGCGCTGCACGACTGGTCCGAGCCGGTGGACCGGCTGTGGGCCGAGGCGAAGGCGCGGGACGTCCGGCTCGCCGTGCCGCGTCCCGGCGAGCGGGTGGTGGTGGACGAGCCGCCGGCGGTGGACGGGTGGTGGCAGTCGGTCGCCTGACCCGGCTCGGTCCCCGGGTGGCGCTGCCGCCTTCGTGCTCCGAGCGGGATCAGAGCACGAAGGCGTCCGTCCACAGCGCGCCCGAGCGGCCCGACAACGCGTCCAGCATCGCCACCGCCTGGCCGTCGGTGAGCTGAGCGACGAAGTCGATGATCGCCCGTCCCCGGGCCCGTCCGATCCGGTCCGGGGTACGCGGGTGCAGCTCCGCCTCGGCCAGCTCCACCAGGTCGTGCAACCGGCGCGGCAGCCGGGACTCCTCGTCCGGGTCCAGCAGCCACTCCCAGAGCGCCTCCACCAGCGTGCCCAGCAGCCGGGCCTGGCCGCGCTGGTGCAGGGCCAGGTCCGGGCGCGCCAGCACGAACCGGTGGTGCACGAACTTGAGCACCTGCACCTCGTGCCACTGCGCCTTCGCCAGCAGCACGTACCCGGAGCGGACCCCCGGATCCGGCGTCACGGTGATGGCGTCCACGAAGCGGGTGGACCAGCGGGCGGAGAACCGGGCCACGTACTGCTCCGCCTCGATCGAGCCGTCGAACGGCAGCGCCAGCAGCCCCTCCACCAGCTCCTCGCGGACGTGCTCGACAGCGGCGGCGAACGCCTCGTCGTCGGCGATCCAGCCGTCCTTGCGGTGCAGTTGCCGGCGCAGCCGCTCGATCGCCGCGCCGGGCCGCCGGCCCGCCCCCTCCAGCGCCGACGCGGTGATCGACCGCAGGTGCCCGCACTCGCGCTGCCAGGCCATCAGCTCGGCCGCCACCGCGCCCTGCTGGAGCACCCCGACGCGGTAGAAGTCCTCCACGTCGTGGATCGCGTACGCGATGTCGTCGGCGGTGTCCATCACCGACGCCTCGGGGGTCTGCTGCCAGTCCGGGATCCGCCCGGCGAACGGCTCCCGCGCCTGCCGCAGGTCGTCCAGCTCGGTGCGGTACGCGCCGAACTTCACCGACCCGCTCTGCGGATCCTCCGGCGGCGCCGCCGCGCCCCGGGGCGCCGGGTCCAGGTGACGCGGGTGCGGGTCGGGATGGTCCAGGCGGGTCCACGGGTACTTCAGCATGGCCGCCCGGACCGCCGCGGTCAGGTCCAGCCCGGTGGTCGCCGCGCCGCGGATCTCGGTGCTGGTGACGATCCGGTACGACTGGGCGTTGCCCTCGAAGCCGTCGGGCAGCCCGAGGCGCTGCCGGGCCAGCCGGTCGAGCACGCGCTCCCCCAGGTGCCCGAACGGCGGGTGCCCGAGGTCGTGCGCGAGCGCGGCGGCCTCCACCACCTCCGGGTCGCAGCCGCCGAGCTTCTCCAGCAGGTCCCGGTGGGTCGGGTCGGCGTTCAGCCGCTCCGCTATCGCCCGGGCCACCTGGGCCACCTTCAGGCTGTGGGTGAGCCGGTTGTGCACGAGCAGCCCGGACCCGCCCGGGCTGATCACCTGGGTCACGCCGCCCAGCCGGGCGAAGAACGGCGAGCCGACGATCCGGTCCCGGTCGGCCCGGAACGGGCCGGCGGCCAGGTCGCCGAGCGCCCGGGCGCTGCCACCGAACAGCCGCCGGGCCCGCGGATCCGCAGGTGCCTCCATGATCGCCACGCTAGCGCAGCCGGCGGCGGGCCGGGCAGGGTGTGCCTAGAGGCGCTCCACCACCGGACCGGAGCACCGGTTACGGGCGTCGAACACGTAGCGGGCCCGCCGGGACACCATCTCGTAGTCGAAGACGTCGTGGTCGGTCGTGACGACCACCGCGTCGGCCGCGTCGACCTCCTGCTCGGTCAGCGGCACGACGAGCACGCCACCGGGGATCTGGTGCGCCTCGGCGTACGGCTCGGCGGCGCGGACGTCCGCACCGAGGTCGCACAGCCGCCGGGCGACGTCCACCGCCGGTGAGTCCCGCATGTCCCCGGTGTTCTTCTTGTAGGCCAGGCCGAGCATCAGCAGGCGCGCGCCGTTGACGGCACGACCGGTGCGGTTCAGGCCGGCCATCACCCGCTGCGCCACGTGCTCGGGCATCTCGTGGTTGACGTCGTTGGCCAGCTCGATGAACCGGAACTGGCGGCCGAGGCGCCGCTTGACCTGCCAGGACAGGTAGCAGGGGTCGATCGGCAGGCAGTGGCCGCCGACACCCGGGCCGGGCCGGAACGGCATGAACCCGAACGGCTTCGTCTCCGCGGCGTCGATCGCCTGCCAGACGTCGATGCCCAGGTGGTGGGAGAGCACCGTGAGCTCGTTGATCAGGCCCAGGTTCACCTGACGGAACGTGTTCTCGATCAGCTTGGTCAGCTCCGCGACCCGGGTGGAGGACACCGGGACGGTCCGGTCCACGATCCGGCGGTAGAACCCGTCCACCCGCTCCAGCGAGGGCTCGTCCACGCCGGCGACCACCTTCGGCGTGTTCTCCAGCCGCCAGGTCGGGTTGCCGGGGTCGATGCGTTCCGGGCTGTACCCGAGGTGGAAGTCGCCCGGCGCGTGCAACCCGCTGGCCGATTCCAGCAGGGGACGCAGCAGCTCCTCGGTGGTGCCCGGGTACGTCGTCGACTCCAGCACCACGGTGCTGCCCGGCCGCACGTACGGGCCGATGCCCCGGCCGGCCTGCTCCACGTAGCTGAGGTCCGGCGTGCCGTCGCGCAGCGGAGTGGGCACCGTGATCACGCAGACGTCGAAGCCCTCGGCGTCGGCGTACTCGGTGCTCGGCAGGTAGCGGCCGCTGCCGAGCGCCCGGCCCAGCCGGTCGGCGGGGATGTCCTCCACGAAGGACTCACCGGAGGCGAGCCGCTTGACCCGGTCGGCGTCGACGTCCAGCCCGACCACGTCGAAGCCGGCCTCGACGGCCCGCATGGCCAGCGGAAGACCGACGTACCCCTGACCGATGACGACCACTTTCTCAGCGCTCACCCGGGCTCCAGACAACCGTAGGAAATCACCTGATTGGAGGCTAGAGGGGTTTCTGAGACCGGAAGTCCGTTTTCGGGATATCGGTCCGGCCCGCCGTGCGGCCGGTGCGGCGCGTGCGGCGGCAACGGGCAGAATGCACGACGGAACCCACCCGAGAAGGCGGATCAGATCGTGACCCAGTCTGTGCACCAGCGGATCGCCGAGGAACTCGGCGTCGCCGAACGGCAGGTGCGGGCAGCAGTCGAGCTGCTCGACGGCGGCGCCACAGTGCCGTTCATCGCCCGCTACCGCAAGGAGGCCACCGGCCTGCTCGACGACGCGCAGCTGCGCACGCTGGAGGAGCGGCTGCGCTACCTGCGCGAGCTGGACGAGCGGCGCGCGGCGGTGCTGGAGTCGATCCGGAGCCAGGGCAAGCTGGACGAGGCGCTGGAGGCGCAGATCCTCGCCGCCGACTCGAAGTCCCGCCTGGAGGACATCTACCTGCCCTACAAGCCGAAGCGGCGTACCCGCGCGCAGATCGCCCGCGAGGCCGGGCTGGAGCCGCTCGCGGACACGCTCCTGGCCGATCCGGCCCAGGACCCGAAGACGGTCGCCGCCGGGTTCGCCGACCCGGACAGGGGCGTCGCGGACGCCGCCGCCGCACTGGACGGGGCGCGGGCCATCCTGATCGAGCGCTTCGCCGAGGACGCCGACCTGATCGGCACGCTGCGCGAGCAGATGTGGTCGCGGGGCCGGCTGGTCTCCCGGGTACGCGACGGCCAGGAGACCGCCGGTGCGAAGTTCGCCGACTACTTCGACTTCGCCGAGCCGTACCCGAAGCTGCCCTCGCACCGCATCCTCGCCATGTTCCGCGGCGAGAAGGAGGGTGTGCTGGAGCTGACCATGGACCCGGAGGCCGACGGGGACGCCGACGCGACCCCCGGGCCCAGCCGCTACGAGGCGGCCGTCGCCGGCCGGTTCGGCATCAGCGACCAGGGGCGACCCGCCGACCGGTGGCTGGCCGACACGGTGCGCTGGGCCTGGCGTACCCGGATCCTGATCCACCTGGGCGCGGACCTGCGGATGCGGCTGTGGCAGGCGGCCGAGGAGGAGGCCGTGCGGGTCTTCGCCACCAACCTGCGTGACCTGCTGCTGGCCGCGCCGGCGGGCGCGCGGGTGACGATGGGCCTCGACCCGGGCCTGCGTACCGGCGTGAAGGTGGCGGTGGTCGACGCCACCGGCAAGGTGGTCGCCACCGACACGATCTACCCGCACGAGCCGCGTCGGCAGTGGGACGCCTCGCTGCACACGCTCGCCACGCTCGCCGCCGCGCACGGCGTCGAGCTGGTCGCGATCGGCAACGGCACCGCCAGCCGGGAGACAGACAAGCTGGCCGGTGACCTGATCAAGCGGCACCCGGAGCTGAAGCTAACCAAGGTGGTGGTCTCCGAGGCCGGCGCGTCGGTCTACTCCGCGTCCGCGTACGCCTCCCAGGAGCTGCCCGGCCTGGACGTGTCGCTGCGCGGCGCGGTGTCGATCGCCCGCCGCCTCCAGGACCCGCTGGCCGAGCTGGTGAAGATCGACCCGCGGTCGATCGGCGTCGGACAGTACCAGCACGACCTGTCCGAGGTGAAGCTGTCCCGCTCGCTCGACGCGGTGGTCGAGGACTGCGTCAACGCGGTCGGCGTCGACGTCAACACCGCCTCCGCGCCGCTGCTCACCCGCGTCTCCGGCATCGGCGCCGGGCTGGCCGAGAACATCGTGCTGCACCGCGACGCCAACGGGCCGTTCCGCACCCGGACCGAGCTGAAGAAGGTGCCACGGCTCGGGCCGAAGGCGTTCGAGCAGTGCGCCGGCTTCCTGCGCATCCCCGGCGGCGACGACCCGCTCGACTCCTCCAGCGTGCACCCCGAGGCGTACCCGGTGGTGCGCCGCATCCTCGCCACCACCGGGCAGGATCTGCGCGCGCTGATCGGCAGGTCGGCCATCCTGCGCGGCCTGCGCGCGACCGACTTCGTCGACGACACGTTCGGCCTGCCCACCGTCACCGACATCCTGGCCGAACTGGAGAAGCCCGGCCGCGACCCACGCCCGGAGTTCCGCACCGCCACGTTCGTCGAGGGCGTGGAGAAGATCAGCGACCTGACGCCGGGCATGGTGCTGGAGGGCGTGGTGACGAACGTGGCCGCGTTCGGCGCGTTCGTCGACGTGGGCGTGCACCAGGACGGCCTGGTGCACGTCTCGGCCATGTCGCACACCTTCGTCAAGGACCCGCGCGACGTGGTGAAGTCCGGCGACGTGGTCAAGGTGCGGGTGCTCGACGTGGACGTGCCGCGCAAGCGGATCTCGCTGACGTTGCGGCTGGACGACGAGGCGCCGGCCGGTGGCCGTCCCGCGGCCGGGGGCCCGGGCGGCGAGGAGCGCGGCGGCCGGCGCGGTGGCGGGCAGCGCGGTGACGGCGGCGGGCAGCGGGGTGACCGCGGCGGGCAGCGCGGCGACGCCGGCGCCCGGCGTGGCGGCCAGGGAGATCGGGGCGGCTCGCGCGGTGGTCCGTCGCAGCGGCAGGGACGCGGCGGCGGAGCGGTGGCGCCGGTGAACGACGCCATGGCGGAGGCGCTGCGCCGGGCCGGCCTGGCCTGACGGCGCAGGCCGCCGGCCCGGCTGACGTCACGAACGCGTCAGTTCGACCGGCGGCCGCTGGATCGGCCCGGGCGCACGCCGCCCGGGTCGCGCCGTCTCACCCGGCGTCGCGGCGCGGGCGGCGGTCGCTCCGGGCGGACGCCGGGTCACGGTCGGCCCGCTGCCGGGGCACCGGCCGCCCGGCCCGCCGCGCCACGCGCCGCCACCAGGAGCGCTGGACCAGCAGTGTGAGCAGACCGGCCAGCACGATGGCGGCCAGGTTGACGACCAACTGGAGCGCGGAACCCGCCGCCTCGTGCCAGACGCCGTACGCGGCGGCGACCGCCACGTTCGCGGCCGCCGGCACGGTGGTCACCGAGATCAGGACGCCGACCAGGGAGCCGGACTTCTTCGAGGTCAGCGACAGCATCCCGGCGATGCCGGCGAGCAGGCCGACCACCCACGACAGCGCGTCCGGGCGCCAGATGAAGTCGGTCAGCGGCCGCTCGGCCAGCAGCATCTCCCGGCTCACCAGACCGGCCGCGTCCAAGGCCCAGGTGCTGACCACGGTGGCGAGCATCGCCGCCACGAAGCCGACGACGAGCGCCTGCACCGACCGGACGACGACACCCCCCTTGCCGCGCAGCAGCGCCACGCAGAGCGCCGCGAGCGGACCGAACTCCGGGCCGACGACCATCGCGCCGACGATGAGGATGGGCTGGTCGAGCAGCACCCCGATACCGGCGATCATGGTGGCGACGACGATCAGCGCCAGGAAGATGCCGGTGAGCACCGTCTGCTCGCCCGTCTTCGCGGCGACCTCGTCCCAGATCAGGGCGTCGTCACCGTGGCCCGGGGCCGCCTCGGCGGCCCGGTCCGCGGCGGCCGAGAGGGTCAGCTCCACGTCGTCGGCGGCGATCGCCCCGCGCCCCTCGACCCCCATCTCCCGCAGCCGGCGCAGGACACCGTCGGCGCTCTCCCGGACCACGTCACAGGTGATGTAGTCGCCGGCCGGCTGACGGGCCGCGCCCGGCAACACCACAAGGTGCGTCACGCCGGGGTCCGCGGCCAGCAGGTCGGCGATCTCGGACGAGCGGTCCGCTGGTGCGATCACCCGGATGTGCAGCACGGACCAGGCTCCTCGACTGTCGCGACGGACGTCAGCACTCTAGACGATCCGCGCCGGGGCGGCAGGGCGTCGCGCGACGGCCCGGCGCGCCTGCCAGGAGCAGCCGGGTCGGGCGGGCGCGGCTGTGGGCGTACCCTCGCGGTCGTGGGTGCCGACGACGACGAGCGGTGGCGGGAGCGGCGACGCCACGCGGTGCGGGCGCACGCCGAGGCCGACGCCCGGCAGCGCGCCGCGGAGCAGGCCGAGGCCGCGGAGCTGGTCGCCCGGTTCGCGGCCGAGGCCGCCCGGCGCGGCCTGCGCACCGAGCGGCTCGTGGCCACGCCCTACAGCGGACGCGGCCGCTACCGGACCCCGCTGGTCGGCTGGTACGTGGACCGGGCCCGGAGCCGGGCGGTGGACACCGAGGGCCGGTACTACCTGCTGACCGTGCCGGCCGGGCTGCGCGCCCGGCTGCTCGGCGCCCGGCCGGAGCCGTCCACGCCGTCACTCGTCATCGGCCGCGGCGGGCGCGACGGGGAGTCCCTTCCGCTGACGGCGCTGCTCGGCGCACGCCTCGAAGCGGGCGACGACTGGCCCTGAGGCCGCCCGGCCACCTGTCGACACCGTCCCGGCCGATCCTCGTTACCCAGAACGGACGACGCGTGGCCGGCCGCCATCGGGGCGGCCGTGTCCAGGCGACGGGGGAGCGCAGATGCGACTGGAGATTCTGGACGCCCGCAGACCGGCCGACGACGAGCGCTGGCGCGCTCTGCACCGGGAATGGGACCGGCGGGAGGTCTTCGCCCACCCGGCCTACCTCCGGCTGTTCGCCGGACCGCAGGACGAGCCACTGGCCGCGTACGCCCGGACCGAGCACGGCTTCGTGCTGTACCCGTTCCTGCTCCGCCCGGCCGACGCGCCGCACCTGGGCGTGCCACCCGGCCGGTATCACGACATCACCAGTCCGTACGGCTACGGCGGTGCCTTCCAGAGGGAGACGGACGAGCGGGAGGCGAAGGAGTTCTGGGAGTCGTTCGACGCCTTCTGCGCCCGTCGCAACGTGGTGTCCGAGGTCACCCGGCTGTCGCTGTTCGAGGACGAGCGGCTCTCCCCACCCGGCCCGGTCCGGGAGAAGCAGTTGAACGTGGTACGTGACCTGCGGCCCAGCGACGAGGAGATGTGGCGGGAGTTCGACCACAAGGTACGAAAGAACGTCAACAAGGCCCGCCGGAACGGAGTGACTGTCGAGGTCGACCTCGACGGCGCGCGGCTCGACGACTTCCTGGGGATCTACGAGAGCACCATGGACCGGCGGGCCGCCGCCAGTGGCTACTACTTCCCCCGCGACTTCTTCGCCCGGATCATCGACGAGTTGCCAGGGCAGTTCGCCTTCTTCCACGCGTTCCACGAGGGGAAGGTCATCTCCACGGAACTGGTGCTGGTGTCCGCACTGAGCATCTACTCGTATCTCGGTGGCACCGATCAGGCCGCGTTCGATCTCCGGCCCAACGATCTGCTCAAGGTCGAAATCTGCCGGTGGGGGCGCGCCCAGGGCCGGACCAGGTTCGTCCTGGGTGGTGGATACGCCCCCGACGACGGCATCTTCCGGTACAAGCGGGCCTTCGCCCCCCGAGGGTTGGTGCCGTTCCACCTCGGCACGAGGGTGATCGACGAGCAGATCTACGGGCGGCTGTGTTCCGCGCATCGACAGGAGGGCACGCGGCGGGATCCGGCGTGGTCGGGCTCCTCCGAGTTCTTCCCCGAATACCGCGGCACGTTGCCCAGTCCTCGCTGAACCCTCGGTGGAGTACGCCGACGTGAGCCGCCCGGACACCGTAACGCCACCTCCGCCGGCACGTTGAACCAATGGACCGGGCGCGACCGAGGTCGCAACGACCCGATTCAAGTGCGGTAGCACTTCCCAGCGTGCGGCCCGAAGCATTCACCTTCGTGACGGAGACCAGCACCGTGGCACAGAAACATCCATTGGCAGCTCGACCCGCTCCGCGGCAGGACGGGGCGAGAAGCCTGGGACGCATATACCTCTCCCCACCGGATGTCGGTCCGACCGAGGAAGCGCTGATCCTTGCGGCGGTCCGCTCCGGCTGGGTCGCGCCTGCCGGGCCCGATCTCGATGCCTTCGAACGCGAAGTGGCCGAGCGGGTGGGCAGTGGGCACGCGGTCGGAGTGAGTTCCGGTACCGCCGCCCTTCACCTCGCGTTGACGGTGGCCGGCGCCGGGCCGGGCTCCGTGGTCGTGGTGCCCACCATGACGTTCGTAGCGACCGCCAACGTCGTGACCTACACCGGCGCCGAACCGATCTTCGTGGACTGCGACGCCGCGAGCGGCCACCTCGACCCCGGCCTGCTGCCACCGCTGCTCGGCAGGCTTCGGGCGCAGGGACGCCGGGTGGCGGCCGTGGTGACGGTGGACCTCAACGGCTCCTGCGCCGACTACGAGCGGATATCGCCGGTCTGCGCCGAGTTCGGGGTGCCGCTCGTCGAGGATTCCGCACAGGCTCTCGGCGCGGCCCGGAACGCCCGGCATGCCGGCACCTTCGGCCAGGTAGGGGTCTTCTCCTTCAACGGGAACAAGATCATGACCACGTCGAGCGGCGGGATGCTGATCTCCGACGACGCATCCCTGATCGAGCGTGCGCGTCATCTCGCCACCCAGGCCCGGGAGCCGGTCGCACACTACGAGCACCAGCAGATCGGCTACAACTACCGGCTCAGCAACCTGCTCGCCGCTCTCGGGCGAGCACAGCTACGACGGTTGACGGGCATGATCGAGCGCCGCCGGGCGATCCGGAAACGGTACGCCGAACTCTTCGCCACCGTCCCGGGCACACGCATCCTCGGTGACGGTGATCCCGGATCGAACTGCTGGCTCACCTCGCTGATCGTCGAGCCCGGCGAGGCGGGGTGGCGGGCGGACGAGTTGGCCGAGCACCTCGCGCGTCATGACATCGAAAGCCGCCCGATGTTCAAGCCGATGCATCGACAGCCGGCCCACCTCGGCCGCGAAGCCGTCGTGACCGGCGCCGCAGACCGGCTCTTCGCCACCGGCATCTCACTGCCGAGCGGGTCGACCCTGGTCGGCGGGACCGCCGAGCGACTTTTCGACACGCTCGGCAGCTTCCTCGCCAGGCGCTGACCGCTTCCCGGCGACGCGCGACGTCTCGGCCAGGAACTGCTCCCAGCCCGCCCGGGCCACGGCCCCGCTCTTGGAGGTTTCCGTCAATGAGGGTTGTCGTCAGCACGGAGTCCCGACTCGTCCGGACGCCGGACGGACGGGTGTGGACGATGTACGTGCCCGGCTACGGCTTCTGGCAGCGCTACCTGAGCGCCTTCGACGAGGTCCGGATCATGGCTCGGATCGCCAGCCAGGACAGCGTCCCCGAGGGGATGGTGCGCGTCGACGGACCTCAGGTCGACGTGCACGCCCTGCCGCACTATCTGGGATCTCGGCAGTACCTCCGGCAACGCCGGCGCATCGGCCAGGCCGTCGCAGCCGCGGCCGGGCCGTCCGACGCGGTGATCGTCCGAGCGCCGTCCGCGTTCGGATCCCTGCTCGCCCGGGACCGCCGCCGGCAGGGGCTGCCGTACGCGCTGGAGGTCATCGGGGACCCGTACGACGTGCTCGGGCCCGGTGTCCTCAGCCATCCGCTGCGCCCGCTGCTGCGGCAGAAGTTCAGCACCCAGCTACGCCGGGACTGCCGATCGGCCGCAGCCGTCTCCTACGTGACGGAGCAGCACCTCCAGAGCCGCTATCCAGCCGCCCCCGACGCGGTGACCGCCGCGATCTCCACCATCGACCTTCCGCCCACCGCCTTCGTCGCCACTCCGCGTCCGGTCGCCCGATGTTGGACAGCCGAGGCCCACCTGGTGAGCGTCGGCACCCTCGACCAGCTGTACAAGGGCATCGACTGCCTCATCCTGGCGGTGGCCCGCCTGGCCGCGTCCGGCGTCCGTGTCCGGCTAACACACCTCGGCGGCGGCCGGTACCGACCCGATCTGGAGCGGTTGGCAGCCGCGCACGGCGTGACCGAGCAGGTGACCTTCGCCGGCTGGGTTGCTCCGGGCGAACCGCTGCACGCTCGGCTCGACGAGGCCGACGTCATCGTGATGCCCTCCCGGACCGAGGGCCTCCCCAAGGCGCTCATCGAGGGCATGGCCCGGGCGCTGCCGGCGCTCGGCACCCGCGTCGGCGGAATCCCCGAGCTACTACCCCCCGACGATCTGGTGGAACCGAACTCGCCGGACGCCCTGGCGGAGGCCGTGCGCCGGATGATCGGCGATCCCGAGCGGATGGCGTCGGCCTCCGGTCGCAACCTCGACCGGGCGAGGCGCTACTCGCGGGACGTCCTCACGCCGCGCCGCGCCGACTTCTACCGCTCGGTCCGGGAAGCGACCGAGAGTGCCATCCGGGGCATGACCCGGCCGGAGCCCGCTGGTCCGCAGCCGGCTCGGCGCAGGTGACCGATCCGCCGAACGGCCCGGTCGGGAACCCGCTCGATGATCCACGGCTCACGTCGGCCTCCGGAAGCCGGTTCGGCAGGCACGGTCCGACGCGAACCACGTCGGGAGACAACCGTGGTCCGTAGCCAGAGCCCCACCGACGAGCCGGCGATCGTGGCGACCACCGCGCAACCGCTCCGGCCGGCCCTCCGCCGGGTCCGCCTACGCCTTCCCGGTCAGACCGGCAACGTTGCCTGGAACCTGCTCGGCCTGTTCGGAAGTGCTGTCACCCAGTGGGGGATCATCGCCCTGCTGGCCCGTTTCGGCAGCCCCACGATGGTGGGCCAGTACGCACTCGGCCTCGCCGCCACCGCACCGGTGATTCTTCTGGCCAGTCTCGGACTGCGGGTCGTGCTGGTGACCGACACGTCCGGGCGATTCGCCTTTCGGGAGTATCTACGTCTCCGGACCGCGGCGATGGTGGTGGCGGTGACCGCTGTCGGCGTCATCGCTGCCACGCGTGGCTCGGGCGACGGCACAGTGATCATGCTCATCGGAATCGCCAAGGCCATCGACGGTGTCGGCGACATCTACTGCGGCCGATTCCAGCAACTGCTGCGCATGCGGCTGATCGCCACTTCGATGATCATGAATAACGTCGCGACCCTGCTACTCATGGCGGTGTTGCTCAGCCTCACCCAGGACATCGCCTGGACCGCCACGGGATCCGTCGCCGGCTCGACGCTCGGCTCCCTGCTCTACTGCCGGTGGGCTGCGCGCCGTCTGGAACCGGGCGGGCCGTCGCGCACGCCCCGTCCCGCGCCGCCGGGAGGAATCCGAAGGGCCGGCACGTTGGTGCGGATCGCGCTACCCGTCGGCCTGGCATCCGGGCTGAACTCCTTCAGCGGCAACGTGCCCCGCTACCTTCTGGAACATCGATCAGGTACCGGCGCCCTCGGCATCTTCGCAGTCGTGGCCTACGCCACAGTGGTCACCAACATCCTCTTCGCCGGCATCGCCCAGACAGCGTTGCCGAAGATGTCGGAGCTCTACTCCCGCGGTGCCCTCCGCGCCCTGTCCACCCTGACCTCCCGCCTCGTCCTCGGGTCCCTCGCATTGGGGGCGGGCGCCGTCGTGGGCGCACTGCTCGGAGGAGATACGGCACTTCGGCTGGTCTATGGAAACACCTACGCGCAGCAGGGCCACCTGCTGGCGATCCTCGCCACGTCGGTGGGCTTCAGCGGTGCGCTGTTCTTCCTCAACAGCGCGATCTCCGCGACGCGCAAGTTCGGCCGGCAACTCGCGGCAAGCCTCACCATGCTCGTCGTCAACGTGGTCGTCAGCCTGACCCTGATCTCGGCCCACGGCCTGACCGGAGCGGCCTGGGCACTGGTTGTGGCACTCGGATGTGAGGCAGTGCTGAAAGTGGTGATGTTCCGCCACGCGCTCGCGACGCCCGCCGATCCGTCAACCACGGCGCGGCACAGGGCGTGATCCAGCAGATGGTAGCGGTTTTCGCCGAGTCGGCGGCGCGAAGAATATTCGACACGACGGGAGGCCCGGCGATTCATTCGAGTTTCGACAGCGACACCGCGAAATCAGTTTTCTGCTGTTTGGACGTCAGCGCCCCGGAGAAGACGTCATGGTGCATCATTGACGGCGAGCCACTGAGGCATTGGAACGTCGTGAACTGTTGCACTCGTCGCCGATCCCGCGCGCACCCCCGCCACTTCGACAGGTGGGGTCGCTGCGCCGTCGTGTCCACTGGGCACCACAGTCACGCACCGGCGTTCTCAACGCCGGCACTCCGAAGTCGACCCGTTGCACCACACGCGTCGCACCGGTCGCGCACCAAGTTGGAGACTCCGTGGAATTGAGCACGAGCCTGGTGGTCTGGCTGTCCCTCGCACTCGGTGCGGCGATGCTGCTCGCCGTCTTTCTCCGATCGGGCCGGAGCGACTTCCTGCCCTACCTCTTCGCCTACTTCATCTTCTTCGGCCTCGGCCCGGCGATCAACTACGCCCTCGGCAATGAGATCTACGTGGGCATCATCCCGGACAAGATCAAGGAGGCCTGCCTCGCGTTACTGCTGGCCCTCGCCGGCGTAGCGGCCGTGGCCCTCCTCATGCCGATCCGCGAGCGACTGCCGGACCTGTCCGTACTCCGCGCCCCGCGGAAGAACGCGCTGGTTCCGGCGGCGCTCTGGGCCATGGCGTCCTACGCGGCCGTCATCCTGTTGCTGCGCGGTCCGGCAATGATTACCGGCAACAAGCTCGAACGGATCCAGCTCGCCGGTCCGCTGCACTACCGCTACCTCGCTCTCGAGATCTGTGCCTGCTCGCTCTATTTCCTGACCAGGGCGGTGCCCTCGGCGCGACTGCCGTACTGGTTGAATTTCGGCCTCTACGTGCTCTACTGCCTGGCCACGAACGAACGCGATTTCCTCTTCGTCGCCTTCGCCGTGGCGATGCACATTCTTCTGCTCCAGCGGAGGCGCATTCCCCCGAAGTTCGGACTGGCCGGCGTCGCATTCGCCGTGGCGGCCACCTACCTCAGCGCCGTTCGGAGCGGGGGCACACTGAACATCGGGAAGGCCTTGAACGAGGGCTCCACGATGTTCGTGGACACCTACGTCATGACGTACGGCGACAGCAGCCTCCGACTGTGGCCGGGCCAGAGCTATGCGGAGGCGTTACTCGCCCTACTGCCGTCAGCGTTGGTGCCGGATCGTCCCATGCTCATGAACTGGCTCGTCGACCAGTGGGCCCCCGGATCCACGTCGGGCTACGGATTCTCCCTGACGGCCGAGGCGTACCTCAACTTCGGCCTGGTCGGCATCCCGTTCGTCTTCGCCGCGATCACACTCGGCCACCGGCTGATCCTTCTCCGAGCCGGGCGAGGGCACGTGTTCGCCTACGCGAGCATCCTCTACACCGTCGACTGGATGTATGGCTTCCGCGGCGAGAGCATCACCTTCCTCAACACCCTTCTGTACGGTGCCGTCTTCTACGCCGTGATCTGTCTGGGATTCGTGCGGAGCGGCACCATGCCGGCTCCGATGCACGCCACTGTGCGGCGCGAGCCGACGTCCGGGTCGACCGACACACCCCGCCAGCCGGCCCGGACATCGGGATAGTGGGACGAACGCCGGTGCGCGTGCACCTTCGACAGACCGGGACCGGCGGTGCCGGAGGCTGTTGCGGCCGTCGCGGCCGTCGGCTCTGGCGCCGCCGCCTCAACGACCGGCTCGCCATGGGCAACTGCGCGTGGATACGCCTCAGGAAAGAGGCGCGCTGACGGACTGCCCCTGCGCCGGCACGGTGCCTGCTGTCAGGGCCTCCCCCGACCGGAACCACTCGACCGTAGCCCGCAACCCTTCGGCGAAGGGGGTCGGCGACGCGGTCGGGAACAGCTCGCGCAGTCGTGTGTGGTCGGCCTGGGACTCCCGTACGTCACCGGGCCGGGCCGGCACGTGCACGACCTCCAACGGCCGGCCCAGAACGGTCTCCAGTTCGGCGATGAGGTCGAGCAGGGAGATGCGCGCGCCGAACGCGAGGTTCACCACGTCCGGGGACGCCACCTGTCGCAGGACGGCGTCCACGATCACCGAGGTCACGCTGCCCACGTAGGTGAAGTCCCGGGACTGCCGCCCGTCGCCGTGCACCTGCAACGGCCGGTTCTCCAGGGCTGCGGTGACGAACCGCGGGACCACTGCCGCGTACACGTGGTTCGCCGCCTGCCGGGGCCCGAAGACGTTGAAGAAGCGGAACGGCAGGACCGCCATGCCGTAGCAGTTGGCGAACGCGATGCCGTACGCCTCGGTGGCCAGCTTCGACACCGCGTACGGGCTGACCGGCATGGGCCGCAGGCCCTCCTGGCGCGGCAGCACCGGGTTGGCGCCGTACACGGAGGACGAGGAGGCCAGCACGCACTGCGGGACGCCGTTGCGGTGGGCGGCGTCGAGGACCGTCAGGGTGCCGGTGGCGTTCGCGTGGTGGCTGCGCAGCGGGTCGTCGATGGAGCGGGGCACCGAGCCGAGGGCGCCGAGGTGGACCACGCTCGACGCGCCGCTCATCGCGCGGTCGAGCAGCGCGGGGTCCAGCACGGTGCCGATCAGCACCTCGGCCGGCAGCCCGCGCAGGTTCTCCATCGACCCGGTGGAGAGGTCGTCGACGACGACGATCTCGGCGACCCGGCCCGTTTCCGACAGGGCCCGCACCAGGTTGGAACCGATGAAACCGGCGCCTCCCGTGACGACGACTCTCACGTGCGCTCCTACCGCTCGCCGGTGCTCTCTCCGCAGGGCCAACGAGAGAATCCGACGTTGGTTACTAAACACCACAAAGCTCGTTGCCCTGGGTGGAGCGGCGAACGACGCCGCGCCGACCGTTGGAGGCGAACCACGTGAGGCACGATCCCCGGTCCGGCGTTGCCGGCGACCCGTCCGGGCGCCGGTCACTGCGCGTCGCCGTCATCGTCAAGACGAACTACGGCGGACTCTGGACCATCCCGCAGGCGTGCGCCCTGCGGGATCGCGGCCACGAGGTGGTGGTGATCTGCCCACCCGGCGGGCGCCTGAACGACCGCCTGGCCGAGGCCGGGATCCGGACGGTGGCGTCGCCGTTCTCGTTCCGCTTCCGGCCCAGCCTCACCACGCTGTCCGAGCTGTGGCGGCTGCGCCGCCTCGTCCGCCGCCTGCGGCCCCAGGTGCTCTACCACCACCTGTACGCGGCCACGCTGGGCGCGCGGCTCGCGACCGTCGGCCTGCCCTTGGCGCGGGTGCAGTTCGTCGCCGGCCCCGCGTTCCTGGAGTCACGGGCGGTCCGGATGGTCGAGCGGCTGCTCTGGCGGCTGGACCGCACGATCATCTGCGGCACCCGCTACACCTCCCGCCTCTACGGCGAGCTGGGCGTACCGGCGTCGCGCCGGCCGGCCGTGACCAGCGGGCTCAACCTGGCCTGGGCGACCGCCGACCTCCCGGACGACACGGCGGCGACGCGGGCGGAGGCCCGGGCGAAGTGCCGGGCCGATCTCGGGCTGAGCCCGGACCAGTTCGTCGTGATCATGGTGGCGTACGTCTATCCACCGCGGAAGCTCGCCGCGCACCGGGACCGCGCGTTCAAGGGCCACGACGTCCTGCTCGCGGCGTGGCAGGAGATCCGGTCCCGGCACCCCGAGGCGGTGCTGATGCTCGTCGGGGGCGGCTCGGACCAGGCCGGCGAGGACCACCGGCAGGAGCTGATCCGCCGGTTCGGGGTCGCGGACGACCACTCCGTCCGCTGGATCGACACCGCCGACGACGTGCGGCCCTACTACCGGGCGGCGGACCTCAGCGTGAGCCCGTCGCTGAGCGAGGGGCACGGCGCGCCGCCCGAAGCGGCGCTGCTGGACGTGCCCAGCATCGTCAGTGACGCCGGCGGGCTGCCGGAGACGGTGGACGAGAGCTGCGGGTGGGTGGTCCCCCGGGACGACCCGGCCGCCCTGGCGCAGGCCATGGAGCACGCGTACGCCGAGTTTCGGTCCGGGCGTCTCGCCGAGCGCGGCGTACGCGCCCGCGAGCGGTCGCACCGGCACTTCGACAACCGGATCTCCGCGGTGCGGATGGCCGAGGTCATCGAGCACGCCGCGGGCGTCGGCGGACCACCCGGGGAGTACGCCCCGCAGGCCGCCGGGAAGGCGCACTCCCGGTGAGCCCCGGCCGGCGGTCGATCGAGCTGCGGCTCAAGCGGCTCATCGACATCACGGTGGCGCTCGTCGTGCTCGTGGTGACCGCGCCGGTGGTGGCGGTCGCCGCGCTGCTCGTCCTGGCCCAGTTCGGCAGCCCGGTCTTCTTCCGCCAGGAACGCACCGGCCGGTACGAGCGCCGCATCCGGGTCCTCAAGCTCCGGACGATGTCCGACGACCGTGACGCGGAGGGCCGGCTGCTGCCCGACGGGGTCCGCTGCCGGGGCGTCGGCCGGACGCTGCGACGGTTGAGCATCGACGAGCTGCCGCAGATGGTCAACGTGCTCCGCGGCGATCTCAGCCTGGTCGGTCCCCGGCCGCTGCTGCTGCGCTACGACCCCTGGTACACCGACCGGGAGCGCAAGCGTTTCGAGGTGCGGCCGGGCATCACCGGGCTCGCGCAGGTCAACGGCCGCAACGACCTGGCCTGGACCGAGCGACTGGAACTGGACGTCCGCTACGTTCTCGACTGGTCCCTCTGGCTCGACCTGCGCATCCTCGCGCGGACCGCGGGCAAGGTCCTGCGCGCCTCCGGTGTGGCGGTCGACCCGTCGGCGCAGATGCTCGACCTCGACCAGGAACGGCGCCTCACCGGCGTCCGCTGAGCCGGTCGGTGCCCGCCCGCGCCGGGCGGGCACCGACACGCGTTCAGGCCGAACCGGTGGGCACGCCGGACGGTCGCGGCGCCGAGGCGCCGCTCTGGGCCGGCGCCGCCGGACGTCCCGAAGGCGCGAGCGTGCCGCGCTCGGGGAGTGTGCCCAGCGCCCGCTGGAAGCTCGCGACCAGCGCCGGGTAATCGGCCGGTGCGACGTCCTGGTGTACGGGGAAGTTGATGATCTGCCGGGACAGCCGGGCCATCGACGGGTGATCCCGCAACTGCGCGATGAGCGTGTGGTAGAGGCTGACCATGCCGAAGCCCTCCCGGTTCATCTCGGCGTAGACGTGGTCGCGGTTCTCCCGCCCGGTCCCGAGGATCCGCACCGGCAGCGTCTGCGGGGCGTCGTCCGGCGCCAAGTCGGGCCACATCAGCTCGAACGCGACGCCGAATTCGGGCAGGCCGCGCAGCAGCGCGGTGAGGGCGCGGAAGTTCTCCTGCCGCCGCGCGGCGATGCCGAGCGTGTCGTGGTCGAGCACGTGCCGGGACAGGTCCGGCTCGGTCTCCCGCTGACCGGTGAGCCGGCCCGGGTCGCGGTAGGTGATCATCCCGCCACGTGCGCCGGGCATCGGCAGCATCTTGTGCAGGGAGTAGAGCGACACGTCGCCGGTGCGGCCGGCCGGCCCGCCGAGCGCGTGGGTGAACCACGCGTGCGCGAGGTCTTCGAGCAGCAGCGCGCCGTGCCGGTCGGTCAGCTCCCGGATCCGGCCGATCGCCCGTTCGGTGCGGCCGAAGTAGTGGATGACCACCACGACGTCGTAGGGGCGCTCCGCGAGCCGGGCCTCCAGCGAGGACACGTCCACCGCGAGGTCCTCGGTCAGGTCGTAGAAGCCGGGGTGGAGCCCGAGTTCGGTCACCGGGTCGAAGACGCCGCTGCCCTCGTTGGCGGACCATCCGATGAACGAGGGAAGCAGGATGTCGCGCCGCTCGCCGCGCCAGACCCCGGGCTGGGCGAGCAGGTCGCGCATGCCCTCCCGGGCCGCCCGGTAGAACAGGCTCGGCGTGCGGAAGGCAGCCGGGTCGGTGGCGGTCTTGGGGATCGTCTGCGTCACGGAAGCTCCAGTCTGGCGCGGATCTCGGAGGTGGACATCCTGAGTGAGCGGTTGACGGCCCGGAGCGGGCCGACCGCGCTGGGCGGCGCGTCCTCGCCGGGTGCCATGACCAGGACGCGGTCGATGCCGGGGAAGGCCCGGACCACGGCGGCGACGACGGCCGGCCGTCGCAGCGTCGCCGGGTCGAAGCACCGCAGCACCCGCGCGCTCGGCCGCCCCAGTACGTGGGTGGCGTCCCCCGCGACGACGGTGAGCTCACCGAAGCCGTACGTGTCGAGCCAGGCCCGGGCGGCGTGCAGCCCTTCGAAGCGGACGTCGGTGGCGGGCGCGATCCCGCCGAGCGCGAGGTCGGCGACCCACCAGGTGGTCGTGGCGTCGCCCGTGAACCCGAGCCGGTCGTAGAGCGCGCGGGCCGGGGCGTTGTCGGCGAACACGTCCAGCCGCATCGACCGGAGGTCGGAGTGGGCGCGGGCGTACGCGCGCAGCAGTTCCCGGGCGACGCCCCGGCCGCGGGCGGCCTCCACCACGCAGATGTAGGACAGGTGCGCCAGGCCCGGCTCGACCCGCGTCAGGTCGGCGAAGCCCAGCCGCCGGCTGTCCTCGTCCTCGGCCACCAGGAAGCACCGGCCGGGGAACGACTCCGGGTGCGCGAGCACGACCTCCCAGAACCGGCCGACGCCGGGCTGGGCCGATGTGAGGTAGTCGTGCAGATGTCGCGCGAACGACGCCCGGCTGACCTCCGCCAGCCAGTCCGCGTCCGCGACGGTGGCCGGGCGGACCCGGACCCCGGATGCGGCGTTCGCGCGGGACGCCACCGCGACGCTCGGGAATGGGACGATCGACTGGGCACCATACGGGACCGGCATGTTCACACCATAGTGTCCGCTACCACCCCAAAGGGGGATTTCGGATCACCGCCGCCCGGTCCCGGCCTGGTCCGGTCCCGGTGTGGTGAGCTGTACCGGTGGCGGGCGATGTGCTGGGGCTGGTGCTGCACCCCACCCGGGACGTCTCCGAGGTGGTCGGGACCATCGCGGACTGGGCCGCCCGGCACCGGATCACCCTGGCGGTACGCGCCGAGGACCGGGCGCGCGTACCCCCCTCGGTCGAGGCGGTCGCCGCAGACGAGCTGGCCGACCGCTGCGCCGCGCTGATCAGCATCGGCGGCGACGGGACCATGCTGGGCGCGCTGCGGATGGCCGTCCGCGACCCGAAGCCGGTGCTCGGCGTGCACCTGGGCCGGCTCGGCTTCCTGGTCGAGGTGGAGCCGCCGGACCTGCCCCGGGCGCTGGAACGGCTGGTGGAACACGACTTCACCATCGAGTCGCACGCCTGCCTGGCCTGCGACGTCTGCGGCGACGACGTGGTGGCGTTCAACGACATCGCCCTGGTCCGGCAGCCCGGCGCCGGCTTCGTCACGGCCACCCTGGCGGTGGACGGCCAGCGGTACGGCTACTACCGGTGCGACGCGCTGGTGGTGAGCACGCCGACCGGCTCGACCGCGTACAGCTACGCCGCGGGCGGGCCGCTGATCTCACCGGCCACCGAGGCGATGGTGGTGACACCGTCCGCGCCGATGGCCGGGATCTCCCGCTCAGTGCTGCTCTCCGCGCACGAGACGGTGCACCTGGAGCTGCGCGCGGACTCGGCGCCGGTGGCGGTGGAGATGGACGGGCTGCTGATCCGGCAGGCGGCGACGGAGGGTTCGGTGCACATCCGGTACGTCAAGGACGCCGGCCGGGTGGTCCGCCTCGACCCGCGCCGCTACCAGGAGCGCAACCAGCTCAAGCTGAGCCTGCTGGACCTGCCGCTGCTGCCGGACCAGTTGCGGGAGCTGTTGCCGGACGGGCTGCGGGAGCAGCTCAACCGCCGGGAGCTGCCCCCGCCCCGCTGAGCCGGGTCAGGCGGTGGCTAGCACGCCGTCGACCAGCGCCTTGGCCTCCTCCTGGATCCGGGCCAGGTGCTCCGGGCCCTGGAACGACTCGGCGTAGATCTTGTAGACGTCCTCGGTGCCGGAGGGGCGGGCGGCGAACCAGCCCGACTCGGTGGTCACCTTGAGGCCGCCGATCGCGGCGCCGTTGCCGGGTGCCGTGGTGAGGATCGCGGTGATCGGCTCGCCGGCCAGCTCGGTGGCGGTGACCTGCTCCGGCGAGAGCTTCGCCAGGACCGCCTTCTCCTCCCGGCCGGCCGGCGCGTCGATCCGGGCGTACGCGGGCGCGCCGAAGCGGTCGGCCAGTTCGGCCCAGTGCTCGCTCGGCGTACGGCCGGTGGTGGCGATGATCTCGGCGGCGAGAAGGCAGAGCAGGATGCCGTCCTTGTCGGTGGTCCACGTGCCGCCGTCCCGGCGCAGGAACGACGCGCCGGCGCTCTCCTCGCCGCCGAAGCCGACGGTGCCGTCGAGCAGGCCGGGCACGAACCACTTGAACCCGACCGGCACCTCCAGCAGCGGGCGGCCGAGGTCGGCCGCGACCCGGTCGATCATCGAGGAGGAGACGAGCGTCTTGCCCACCGCCGCGGCCGGGCCCCACTGCTCCCGGGTACGGAACAGGTGGCCGATCGCCACGGCCAGGTAGTGGTTGGGGTTCATCAGGCCGCCGTCGGGCGTGACGATACCGTGCCGGTCGGCGTCGGCGTCGTTGCCGGTGGAGACCGCGTAGTCGTCCCGGGCGGCGATCAGCGAGGCCATCGCGTTCGGCGACGAGCAGTCCATCCGGATCTTGCCGTCGCCGTCGAGCGTCATGAAGCGCCACGTCGGGTCCACGAGCGGGTTGATCACGGTGAGGTCGAGGCGGTGCCGTTCGGCGATCTCGCCCCAGTACGCCACGCTCGCCCCGCCCATCGGGTCCGCGCCGATGCGCACCCCGGCGTCGCGGATCGCGTCGATGTCCAGCGCGGCGGGCAGGTCGTCGACGTACCGGGCGAGGAAGTCGTACTCGCCGGTGGTGGCGGCGGCACGCGCCCGCGCGTACGGGATGCGTTTCACCTCCTTGAGCCCGGCGGCGAGGATGGCGTTCGCGCGGTCCTGGATCCACTTGGTGGCGTCGGTGTCGGCGGGCCCGCCGTGGGTGGGGTTGTACTTGAACCCGCCGTCGGACGGCGGGTTGTGCGACGGGGTGATCACGATGCCGTCGGCGAGGCCGCTGGTGCGCCCCCGGTTGTGGGTGAGGATGGCGTGCGAGACCGCCGGGGTCGGGGTGTAGCCGTCGCGGCTGTCGCGCAGCACTGTGACGTCGTTGGCGGCGAGCACCTCCAGCGCGTCGGCCTCGGCGGGCGCGGAGAGCGCGTGGGTGTCCCGGCCGAGGAACAGTGGCCCGTCCAGGCCCTGTTCGCGGCGGTAGTCGCAGAGCGCCTGGGTGACGGCCAGGATGTGGTCGGAGTTGAACGCGTTGCGCAGGCTGGATCCGCGGTGCCCGGAGGTGCCGAAGGAGACCTGCTGCGCCGGGTCGTCCGGGTCCGGGTGCTCGGCGTAGTAGGCGGTGACCAGCCGGGGCACGTCGACCAGGTCGGCGGGCTGTGCGGGCTGGCCGGCACGGGGGTGGGCCACTGCGGGATCCTCCTCGGTGATGCGGTGTGGACTGCTCAGGGCTCGACGCGCTGGCCCTTGCCGATGACGACGATGCCGTTGTCGGACACGGTGTAGCGCTGGCGGTCCTTCTCCAGGTCGACGCCGATCTCGGCGCCCTCCGGGACGTGGACGTTCTTGTCCAGGATCGCGCGCCGGACGACCGCGTGGCGGCCGATCTGGACACCCTCCATCAGCACGGCGCCGTCGACGTGCGCCCAGGAGTGCACCTTCACCTTCGGCGCCACGATCGAGTTCTCCACCAGCGAGCCGGAGATCACCGAGCCGGGCGAGACCATCGAGCTGACCGCGCGGCCCACCCGCTCGCCCCAGGCGTGCACGAACTTGGCCGGCGGGTACGGCGGCTGCTCGGTGTAGATGGGCCACTCGAAGTTGTAGAGGTTGAACACCGGGTGCACGTTGATCAGGTCCATGTGCGCGTCGTAGAACGAGTCGAGCGTTCCCACGTCCCGCCAGTAGCCGCGGTCGCGGTCGGTGCTGCCGGGCACCTCGTTGTCCTTGAAGTCGTAGACGTTCGCCTCGCCGCGCTCGACGAGCATCGGGATGATGCTGCCGCCCATGTCGTGCTTGCTCGTCTTGTCCGCCGCGTCGCGCTCGACCGCCTCGCACAGCGCCCGGGTGGTGAACACGTAGTTGCCCATCGAGGCGTAGATCTCGTCCGGCGCGTCGGGCAGCCCGACCGCGTCGGTGGGCTTCTCCCGGAACGCGCGGATGCGCTTGCCGTCCTCGCCGACCTCGATCACGCCGAACTGGTCGGCCGTCGCGAGCGGCTGCCGGATGCCGGCCACCGTGACCCCGGCGCCGGAGGCGATGTGGTCCTCGACCATCTGCCGGGGGTCCATCCGGTAGATGTGGTCGGCGCCGAAGACGATCACGTAGTCGGGCTGCTCGTCGTTGATCAGGTTGAAGCTCTGGTAGATCGCGTCGGCCGAGCCGGCGAACCACCACGGGCCGCGGCGCTGCTGCGCGGGCACCGGCGTGACGTAGTTGCCCAGCAGCGTCGACATCCGCCAGGTCTTGGTGATGTGGCGGTCCAGCGAGTGGGACTTGTACTGGGTCAGCACGACGATCTTGAGGAAGCCGGCGTTCGCCAGGTTGGACAGGACGAAGTCGACCATGCGGTACATCCCGCCGAAGGGGACGGCGGGCTTCGCCCGGTCGGTGGTCAGGGGCATCAGGCGCTTGCCCTCCCCGCCGGCCAGGACGATCGCGAGCACCTTGGCAGCCATGCTCAGACGCTAACCACCCCGAACCGACTTCACCACTCGGACGCCCACACTTGCGCACCCGGTGCGACGTGGCGCTCTGCACTAGGGTGCGGGCATGGCACCGATGCGCGTCGACCTGCTCACCCGCGAGTACCCGCCGGAGGTCTACGGCGGCGCCGGGGTGCACGTGGAATACCTCGCCCGTGAGCTGCGCCGGCTCGCCGACGTGCGGGTGCACTGCTTCGGCGCGCCCCGCGACGAGAAGGGCGTCACCGCGTACGCCGAACCGGCCCCGCTCGCCGGCGCCAACGCCGCGCTGCGCGTCATGGGCGTCGACCTGGAGATGGCCGCCGGGACCGCCGGCACCGACGTGGTGCACAGCCACACCTGGTACGCCAACCTGGCCGGGCACACCGCGAAGCTGCTGCACGGGGTGCCGCACGTGGTGACCGCGCACAGCCTGGAGCCGCTGCGCCCGTGGAAGGCCGAGCAGCTCGGCGGCGGGTACGCGCTCTCCTCCTGGTGCGAGCGGACCGCCTTCGAGTCGGCCGACGCGATCATCGCGGTGAGCGCGGGCATGCGCCGCGACGTGCTCACCGCCTACCCGGCGGTGAACCCCGATCGGGTACGCGTGGTCTACAACGGCATCGACACCGCGCAGTACGCCCCGGACCCGGGCACCGACGTGCTCGACCGGCTCGGCATCGACCCGGGGAGGCCCAGCGTGGTCTACGTCGGGCGGATCACCCGGCAGAAGGGCCTGCCGTACCTGCTGCGCGCGGCCCGGGAGCTGCCCGCCGACACCCAGCTCGTGCTGCTGGCCGGCGCGCCGGACACCCCGGAGATCGCCGCCGAGGTGGAGGGGCTCGTGGCGGAGCTGCGGGCGACCCGGTCCGGGGTGGTCTGGGTGGCGGCGATGCTGCCCAAGCACGAGGTGATCCAGGTGCTCACCCACGCCACGGTCTTCGCCTGCCCGTCCGTCTACGAGCCGATGGGCATCGTCAACCTGGAGGCGATGGCCTGCGAGACCGCAGTGGTGGCGACCGCCACGGGCGGCATCCCGGAGGTGGTGGCCGACGGCGAGACCGGGCTGCTGGTGCCGATCGAGCAGGCCGGTGACGGCTCCGGCACGCCGCTGGACCCGGAGCGTTTCGTGGCCGACCTGGCCGCGCGGATCAACGAGCTGCTGGCCGACCCGGAGCGGATCGCGGCGTTCGGGGCGGCGGGGCGGCGGCGCGCGGTGGAGCACTTCTCCTGGCAGGCGATCGCCGAGCAGACGATCGAGGTGTACCGCTCCGTGGGGGTGTAAGGAAGGGCACCTTCTTGACAGCCCGCCCGGGCACGGGGCGGCGGATACAGTCGCCGGATGCCGGATGCGATCTTCGCCCATCCTCGGCTCGCGCCGGTCTACGACGCGTTCGACGGCGACCGGGACGACCTGGACGCGTACCTCGCGATCGCCGACGAGCTGGACGCGCGCGTGGTGCTCGACCTGGGGTGCGGCACCGGGAACCTGGCCCTCCTGCTCGCTCGCCGCGGTCGTACCGTCGTGGGGGTCGACCCGGCCGGGGCGTCCCTCGCCGTCGCCCGGTCGAAGGACCGCGAAGGCCGCGTGCGCTGGGTGCACGGCGACGCCACGACGCTGCCACCGCTGCGCGCCGACCTGGCCGTGATGACCGGCAACGTGGCGCAGGTGTTCTGCGCCGACGACGACTGGGCGCGCACCCTGCGGGGCGTCCACGCGGCGCTGCGGCCCAGCGGGCATCTCGTGTTCGAGACGCGGCGTCCCGAGCGCCGGGCGTGGGAGGAGTGGGCGGCGGACACCGCGCCGGTGATCCGGGACGTGCCGGACGTCGGGCCGGTGGAACGACGTCTCGACGTCATCGCCGTCGACCTGCCGTTCGTGACCTTCCGGTTCACGTACCGGTTCCCGGCCGACGGCGCCGTCGTCACGTCGGACTCGACGCTGCGGTTCCGCGACCGGGACGAGGTCGAGGCGAGCCTGGTGGCCGCCGGCTACCGGGTGCTCGACGTGCGGGACGCGCCCGACCGCCCCGGCCGGGAGTTCGTCTTCGTCGCCCAGCGGTCGACCTGAACGTCGCCGTCGGAAGTCCGCCACCCGTTCGGTGGAACGCCATGGGTGCCTCAGCGCCCTTTTGACACCCATAGCGTTCCACTCACCGCAGCCCACGCTCGTTCGGTGGAACGGCACGGGTGCCTCACCGGCACGGACTCGACGCCCTCGTGGGCGGGTTGAAGGCTGAGGTGAAGTCGCCGAGCGCGAGAGGATCTCGCGCAGTAGGTTGAGCGGGTGACTGGACGGTTCCCGATCGAAGACGTCTCCCCCGTCGTCTCCTGCGGTCGCTACCCGGCCAAGGCGGTGGTCGGCGAGGTCGTGCCGGTGTCGGCGCGGGCCTATCGCGAGGGCCACGACGCGCTCGGGTGCAACGTGGTCTGGCTCGGCCCGGACGGCGCGGCCCGCCCGTTCACCCGGATGCGCCCGGGCGAGCCCGGCCAGGACCGCTGGCACGCCACGATCCGCCCGGACGCGGTGGGCCTGTGGCGCTTCGCCGTGGAGGCGTTCGGAGACCCGTACCTCACCTGGCAGAACGTGGTCACCAAGAAGCTCGCCGCCGGCCAGGGCGCGGCCGAGCTGGCCAACGACCTGGCCGAGGGCGTACGGGTGCTCACCGCCGCGCTCGACCTGGTGCCGAAGGCCGACCGGGATCGCGTACGCGAGGCCGCGCGGGCCCTGGCCGACGACGACCTGGACCCGCCGCGGCGGGTGAGCGCGGCGCTGGATCTGGCCGACCTGCTCTGGGAGCACCCGGTGCGCGAGCTGGTCACCACCGGCGAGGAGCGCACGCTGTGGGTGGACCGGCCGCGGGCGCTCTTCTCCGCCTGGTACGAGTTCTTCCCCCGCTCCGAGGGCGCGATCCCGGCCACCGTCGACGCGCCCGCCCGTTCCGGCACGTTCGCCACCGCGATCGAGCGGCTGCCGGGTGTCGCGGCGATGGGTTTCGACGTGCTCTACCTGCCGCCGATCCACCCGATCGGCCGGGTCAACCGCAAGGGCCGCAACAACGCGCTCACCGCCGGGCCGGACGACGTGGGCTCGCCGTGGGCGATCGGCGCGGCCGAGGGCGGCCACGACGCCATCCACCCCGATCTGGGTACGCCGGAGGACTTCCGCGACTTCGTCGCGGCCGCCGCCGAGCAGGGGCTGGAGGTGGCGATGGACCTGGCGTTGCAGTGCGCGCCGGACCACCCGTGGGTCACCGAGCACCCGGAGTGGTTCACCACCCGCGCCGACGGCAGCATCGCGTACGCGGAGAACCCGCCGAAGAAGTACCAGGACATCTATCCGCTGAACTTCGACAACGACCCGGAGGGCATCCGGGCCGAGGTGCTGCGGGTGGTGCTGCACTGGGTCGGCGAAGGCATCCGGATCTTCCGCGTGGACAACCCGCACACCAAGCCGTTCGACTTCTGGCACTGGCTGATCGCAGAGGTCAAGAAGGTCGACCCGGACGTGCTGTTCCTGGCCGAGGCGTTCACCCGGCCGGCGATCATGCACGGGCTCGGCAAGGTCGGCTTCACCCAGTCGTACACCTATTTCACCTGGCGCACGACGGCGGCCGAGATGCGGGAGTACTGCGAGGAGCTGGTCGCCTCGGTCGACTGGATGCGGCCGAACTTCTGGCCCAACACGCCGGACATCCTGCACTCGTCGTTGCAGCACGGCGGCCCGCCGATGTTCAAGATCCGGGCGGTGCTGGCGGCGCTGCTCTCCCCCTCCTGGGGCATGTACGCGGGGTTCGAGCTGTTCGAGCACGTGGCCCGTCCGGGCGCGGAGGAGTACCTGGACAACGAGAAGTACGAGCTGCGGCCCCGGGACTGGGACGCCGCGCTGGCGCAGGGCCGGTCGCTGGCGCCGTTCATCACCACGCTGAACCGGGTACGCCGGGACAACCCCGCCCTGCACCAGCTACGCAACCTGCGGTTCCACGACATCGACAACCCGGCGCTGCTGTGCTGGTCCAAGCACGACCTCCAGACCGGCAACACGGTGATCGTGGTCTGCTCGTTCGACTCCCGCGAGGTGCAGTGGGGCAACACGACGCTCGACATGCCGGCGCTCGGCCTGGACTGGCACGAGCGGTTCACCGTGCGCGACGAGCTGACCGGCGCCGAGTACGACTGGGGGCAGCGCAACGCGGTACGCCTCGACCCGTACCTGCAACCGGCGCACGTGCTCACCGTGCGCCGCCCGGCCACGCCCGAGCCGCCGCAGCCGGCCGCCGCCGAACCGGAGCACCCGGCCGCGCCCGACCTCACAGTGGAAGACGTACCCGCCGATCTCTCCGGCGGCACCGCCCCGACCGCACCGGCCGACAAGGACGACGCCCGATGGACCAGGTGATCACCGGCGAGGTACACGACCCGCACGCCGTGCTCGGCGCACATCCGGCCGACGGGAGCACCACGATCCGGACGCTACGCCGGGGTGCGGGCGAGGTGACGGTGCTCGCCGACGGCGAACGGCACCCGATGAAGCGGGTGCACGACGCCGGTGTCTTCGAGGCGGTGCTCCCCGGCGAGGTGCTCGACTACCGGGTCGAGGTGGACGGCACGACGCACGACGACCCGTACCGTTATCCGCCGACGCTCGGCGACCTCGACCTGCACCTGATCGGCGAGGGCCGGCACGAGCGGCTCTGGGCGGCGCTCGGCGCCCGGGTCTTCGACGAGGGCGTCGCGTTCACCGTCTGGGCGCCGAACGCCCGCGCCGTGCGGCTGGTCGGCGACGTCACCGGCTGGGCGCCGGACGACGGGTGGCCGATGCGGTCGCTCGGGTCCAGCGGCGTGTGGGAGATCTTCGTGCCGGGACTGCCGGTGGGCAGCCGCTACAAGTACCGCGTCCTCGGCGCCGACGGCCGGTGGCGGGACAAGGCCGACCCGATGGCCGCGCGCACCGAGGTGCCGCCGGCCACCGCGTCGGTGGTGCACGAGTCACGGTACGAGTGGGGCGACGCGGACTGGCTCGCGCGCCGGTCCCGGCAGGCGCCGCACCAGGAGCCGATGAGCGTGTACGAGGTGCACCTGGGCTCCTGGCGGCCCGGCCTCGGCTATCGGGAGCTGGCCGAGCAGCTCACCGCGTACGTGGTCGAGATGGGCTTCACCCACGTGGAGTTCCTGCCGGTGATGGAGCACCCGTTCGGCGGCTCGTGGGGTTACCAGGTCACCGGCTACTACGCGCCCACCGCCCGGTTCGGTGACCCGGACGACTTCCGCCACCTGGTGGACCGGCTGCACGCGGCCGGCATCGGGGTGCTCCTGGACTGGGTGCCGGCGCACTTCCCGAAGGACGAGTGGGCGCTCGCCCGTTTCGACGGCACCCCGCTGTACGAGCACCCCGACCCGCGTCGCGGCGAGCACCCCGACTGGGGCACGTACGTCTTCGACTTCGGCCGCAACGAGGTGCGCAACTTCCTGGTCGCCAACGCGCTGTACTGGCTGGACGAGTTCCACATCGACGGGCTGCGCGTGGACGCGGTCGCCTCGATGCTCTACCTGGACTACTCCCGGTCCGACGGGCAGTGGGCACCGAACGTGCACGGCGGCCGGGAGAACCTGGAGGCGATCGCGTTCCTCCAGGAGGTGAACGCCACCGTCTACCGGCACCACCCGGGCGTGCTGATGATCGCCGAGGAGTCCACCGCCTGGCCGGGCGTCACGAAGCCGACGTCGGAGGGCGGGCTCGGGTTCGGGTTCAAGTGGAACATGGGCTGGATGCACGACACGCTGCTCTACACCTCGAAGGACCCGATCTACCGGCAGCACCACCACCATCAGCTCACGTTCTCGCTGGCGTACGCGTGGAGCGAGAACTACGTGCTGCCGATCAGCCACGACGAGGTGGTGCACGGCAAGGGGTCACTGGCGGGCAAGATGCCCGGCGACACCTGGCAGCGGCTGGCCACCGTGCGGGCGCTGCTGGCGTACATGTGGGCGCACCCGGGCAAGCAGTTGCTCTTCATGGGCTGTGAGCTGGCCGACGACCGGGAGTGGAGCGAGGAGCGCGGCCTCGACTGGTACCTCACCCACGACCCGGCCCGCGCCGGTGTGCAACGGATGGTCGCCGACCTGAACCGCGTCTACCGGGAGACCCCGGCGCTCTGGGCGCAGGACACCGACCCGGCCGGCTTCCGCTGGATCGCCGGGGACGACGTCGCCAACAACACGGTGTCGTTCATCCGGATCGCCCCGGACGGTCAGACGCTGGTGTGCGTGGCGAACTTCTCCGCGGCCCCGCTGGAGGACTACCGGATCGGCCTGCCGGCGGCCGGTACGTGGGCCGAGGCGCTGAACACCGACGCCCACCACTACGGCGGTTCCGGCGTGGGCAACCTGGGCGAGGTGCACGCCGAGAACATCCCCTGGCACGGCCTCCCGGCGTCTGCGTCCCTGCGCATCCCCCCGCTGGGCGTCCTCTGGCTCTCCCCCCGTTGACCCCGTGCCGGCCCCGCGACCCCCGTTGATCATGAAGTTGGCGGCACTCTAGGAGATCCACAACGCCGTCAACTTCATGATCGACGCGGAGAAGCAAAAGACGGTCAGACCAGGTCGGCTTCTCGGAGGAGCTTCCAGAGGCCGGCGCCGTCGGGGGCGCTGAGCCACTTCTGGCCTATCGGGCCGGATGACGACCGGCCGGCCGGTGCCGGCAGGCTGCCTGCGAGCACCGACTGGGTCGGGGACAGCTGCCGGATCGCCACCCCTGCCACGTGGTCCGGGTGCGCGGCGGCGAACTCCCGGTAGATCTCCGGGTCGTGCTGCCCGTCGTCGCCGATCAGCAGCCACCGCACCTCGGGGAACTCCCGGGACAGCCGGGCCAGCGTGGCCCGCTTGTGTTCCCGGCCGCTGCGGAACCACCTGTCCGCGGTCGGCCCCCAGTCGGTGAGCAGCAGCGGCCCGGCCGGGTAGAGGTGCCGGGACAGGAACCGGGTCAGCGTCGGCGCGACGTTCCACGCGCCGGTGGACAGGTAGAAGACCGGCGCGCCCGGGTGGGCGGTGGCCAGCCGCTCGTACAGCACGGCCATGCCGGGCACGGCGGTGCGGGCGTGCTCGTCCAGCACGAACGTGTTCCACGCGGCGAGCAGCGGCCGGGGCAGCGCGGTCACCATGACCGTGTCGTCGATGTCGGAGAGGATGCCGAAGCGCACGGCCGGGTCGAGGATGCGGACCAGCGCCTCCACCGGTTCGGCGTCGGCGACGCTGAGGCGTACGCAGCCCCAGCCGGGGGTGAAGTCGGCCTCGATCACGGTGTCGACGAAGCCGCTGCGGTCGGCGGTCACCTCCTGGCGCACGCCGTCGGCCTCGATGGTCACCTTCACGTGCTTGGCGGGCAGCGTGGCGAAGCTGCGCCAGCCCCGCACCTTGTCCAGTCGGCCCCGCCGCCGCGTGTCCGGGCGGCCGAGCAGCACCCGGCAGAGCACGCGCGCCCAGCCCGGGGCGCCGTAGCCCGCGTACGCGATGATGTTGGGCTGCCATCCGGTGCGCCGCAACCGGCGCTCCACCAGGCCGTGCACGGCGTCCTCGAAGCGCGCGGCGCGGTGCAGTTGCGGAACGGCAAGCTGGTCCGGTGGTGTGGGCGGCACACGGCAACAGTGCCACAACCGGAGCGGCCGGGCCACGCGAGTGATCCACGCCGATCCGCCCCGGCGCCGGGCGCCGCCGTGACAGACTGCGGTCGGGACGACGACGGGGGCGTTGGTCGTGTCGACGACGAAGCGGGACCGGGTACGGCCGCGTCCGGACGCTCCGGCGCTGGTGGCGCTGCTGCTCGGCGTCGCGGGGGTCGGCTACCGGCTGGTGCTGACGCTGCTCACGGTGCCCGCGTCGAACAGCGACGAGGCGACGTTCGGCCTGGCCGCGCTGCACATCGCCGAGCGCGGTGAGCGGCCGGTCTTCCTCTACGGCCAGCGCTACATGGGCGTGCTGGAGTCGTACCTGGCCGCGCCGCTGGTCGGCTGGGCCGGGCCGAGCTGGCCGCTGCTGCGGCTGCCCCTGCTGGCACTCTTCGCGGTCTTCCTGTGGCTGGCGTACCGGCTGACCCGCAGCCTGTTCTCCCCCTGGCTGGCAGTGGTCGTGGTGGGCCTGCTGGCGCTCGGCTCGGAACGCGTGGTCCGCGACCAGCTCACCGCGGTCGGCGGCCGCCCGGAGGTCAAGCCGGCGGTGCTGGCGATGCTGCTGATCGCGGTGGCCCTCGGCGGCCGGCGGATCCGGCACCACTGGCTGGCCACCGGCGCGTTCGGGCTGCTCGCCGGGCTGGCGCTGTGGTCGGACTGGCTGATCGCGCCGTACCTGCTGGTGGCCGCAGTGGTGCTCGCCGTGGCGGTGCCCCGGGATCTGATCGGCTGGCCGGGTGTGCTGCTGGTGGTGGGTTTCCTGGCCGGGATCGCCCCGGTGGTCAAGGACAACCTCGTCGCGCCGCCCGGGCAGGACTCGCTGTCGGTGTTCCGCGAGATCAGCACCAAGGAGGGGGTCGCGCCGTCGCTCGCCGAACGGCTGCGCGGCGGGCTGCTGGACGGGGTGCCGCTGGCGTCGGGCATGTGCCCGATGGACGGCTGCGCCCGCTGGGCGCAGTGGTTCGGCGTGCTCTATCCAGTGCTGCTGGTGGCCGCCGCCGGGCTCGGGCTGCTCGCGTACCGCCGGGCCGCCGACCACGCCGCGCGGGTGCGGGCCGTGGCGATCCTCGCGCTGGTCGCGGGCGCGGCGTTGACACTTCTGGCGTACGTGCGCAGCCCGCTCGCCGCGACCGACCCGCTCGGCAACGCCCGCTACCTGTCGGTGCTCCAGATCTCGCTGCCGGCCGTGTTGTGGCCGCTCTGGCTGGCCGCCGCGCACGCGCTGCGGGGCACCGCCGGGTGGGCGGCCCGGCTCGGCGGCGCCACGGCGGCGGTGGTGCTGGCCGGGCTGACCGCCGCGACGCTGGCCGGCACCGTGGCGTTCCTGACCGGCGTGCCGGGCGTACGGGACGAGGAGCTGACCGCCCGCCGGCTGGCGGACGCGGTGCGGGGAGCCGGTCTGCACGAGGTGTACGGGGACTACTGGACGTGCAACCGGCTGATCTTCAACACCGGGGAGACGGTCTCCTGCGGTGTGCTCGACGGGGCGCTGACGCCCGGGCAGAACCGCTATCCGGCGTACTGGCAGCGGGTGGCGCGCGCGCCGCGGCCCGGGTACGTGGTGGCCGTCGGCTCCCCGGCCGAGCGCACGCTGCGGCGGCTGCTGGGCGACCGCGCCGACGCGGCGGTGGTGGCCGAGGTGGGCGGCAGTCGCGTGTACCACCCCGAGCGTGCCGTCCGGCCGTGGCGCTGACCCCGGCCCGTACGCTGTGCCGGTGCTCATCCTGCTGCCCCCGTCGGAGGGGAAGGCCGAGGCCGGCACCGGCCGCCGGCTGGACCTGTCCCGGCTGTCCCTGACCGAGCTGAACCCGGCCCGGGAGGCGGTCCTGACCGCGCTCGTCGACCTGTGCGCCGGGCCGGACGAGACGGCGGCCCGGACCGCGCTGAGCCTCACCGAGGGGCAGCGCGGCGAGCTGCGGCGCAACGCCCGGCTGCGGGAGGCGGCGACCGCGCCGGCCGGGCGGCTCTACACCGGGGTGCTCTACGAGGCGCTCGGCCTGGACACGCTGCCCCCGGACGCGCAGCGGGCGGCCCGCCGCCAGGTGCTGATCAGCTCCGGCCTGTGGGGCGCGGTACGCCTCGCCGACCGGATCCCGCCGTACCGCTGCCCGATCGGGGCGCGGCTGCCGGGGCTCGGGGCGCTGTCGGCGTACTGGCGGGAGGCGCTCGGCCCGGTGCTGGAGCCGGCCGCCGGGCGCGGTCCGGTGCTGGACCTGCGCTCCGGCGCGTACGCGGCCACCTGGACGCCGCGCGGGGCGCTCGCCGAACGCACGGTGACGGTGCGGGTGCTGCACGAGCGGATCGTGGACGGCACGCCGGTCCGGTCGGTGGTGAGCCACTTCAACAAGGCGACGAAGGGCCGGCTGGTGCGGGATCTGCTGCTCGCCGACGCCCGGCCGCGCACCGCCGACGCGCTGGTGGGGGCGCTGCGGGAGCTGAAGTACACGGTCGAGGAGGCGCCCCGGTCGCCCGGCCGGCCGCGGCAGGTCGACCTGGTGGTCACCGAGCTCTGAGACGCGGCCTTCCCGCAAATTTTGCTCAAGGCTCGGGCGCAGCGGTTCCCGGCCCGGCGCTGGGCAGCGACGGTAGAGGTACCCCGACTCTGACCGAGGAGCCGCGCCGATGCTCACCACGCTGCTCGACCGCCCGCGCCCGTCGCCGCCACCGCTGGACTGGCTGACCCTGACCGACGCCTTCGAGATCGCCTGCATGGTGCGCTGCACGCCGCCGCCGGCCGCCGACGTACGCCGGCTCGACTCCGGACCGCACCGGGGCGGGATCGCCGAGTTCAACCGCGAGGACGCCGCGCAGCGGATGCGGCAGCTGCTGGGACGTCTCGACGTGCCGGTGGAGCACGAGCTGGCCACCGGTGGGCTGCGCCGCCGCTACGAGCTGCACCGGCTGTCCGTGCCGCCGCAGCACCGGGCGGCGTACGCGAATCTGCTGACCGCGGGCTGGCGGCAGGGCCGCCGGGAGCTGCTCGGCGGGCCGTTCCCGGGCGCCTCGGCGCCGCGGCGGCTCTGGCGGCCCCGGCTGGCGGCGGCGGCCTGGCGGGCGGCGCTGCTCGCCGGCGGCCGGCACGTCCGCCGGCACTGCCTCGGCATCCGGCTCGCCGACCGGGACCTGGCGGCGGTGCTGGTACGCGGCGCGGCGCTGCTGGACGTGCCGGCGGCGCTGCGGCCGGGCTCGGGCTGTTTCCTCGTGGTGGTGCCCAACGGCGAGTACCGGGAGCGGATCACCGAGAGCGCGGAGCTGGCCCCGGCGAGCTGACCGGCCCGGGCGCACGCCCCGGGCCCGCCCGGCGGTCCGGGCACCGCGTGGGCTTGCGCCGCGGCGGGTGCACGGCGCAGAGTGCAGCCCGTGAGCCGACACTGGCCTGTGCGCGCCGCCGCCCCGCTCGTGCTGGTGCTCCTGCTCGTCACCGGGCTGTCCGGCTGCCGGGACGAGCCGTCCGAGCCGACCCGCATCCGCATCGCCACCGGCAGTCCGACCGCCGTCTACCACGCCTTCGGCCAGTCGCTCGCCGCGCTGCTCAACCGCGAGGTGCCCGGCGTACGGGCCGAGGTGGTGGTCACCGCCGCCTCGGCGCAGAACGTCCGGCTGGTCGGCGCCGGGGAGGCGGAGCTGGGCTTCACCCAGGCCGACGTGCTGCCGCCGCGTGAACCCGAGCATCCGTCGGTGCTGGCGGTGGCCCGGGTCTACGACGACCTGCTGCACCTGGTCACCCGCGCGGGCGGGCCGATCCGCACGCTCGGTGACCTGCGCGGACGGCGGGTGTCGGTGGGTGCCGACGGCTCCGGCACGGAGATCACCGCCACCCGTCTGCTGGCGGTGGCCCAGCTCGGCGGCGACCGGGTACGTCAGGAGCACCTGGGGCTGGACGACTCGGTCGCGGCCCTGCGGGAGGGACGGATCGACGCGTTCTTCTTCTCCGGCGGGCTGCCCGTGCGCGGCGTCGCCGACCTCGCCCAGCGGACCTCGCTGCGGATCGTGGACCTGGGCGACTGGACCGAGCCGCTGCGCCGGGCGTACGGGCAGGTCTACGTGACCCGGGACGTGCCCCGGTCGGTGTACCGGGCCGATCCGGTGAGCACTGTGGCGAACCCGAACTACCTGATCGTCCGCGCCGACCTGCCCGCCGCGCTGGTGCGGGAGGTGACCCGGCTGCTGATGGACCGCCGGGAGGAACTGGCCGCCGCGCACCCGGCGGCGGGACGGATGAGTCCCCGGTCGGCGATCGTCACCACCCCACTGCCGCTGCATCCGGGCGCGGCGCAGTGGTACCGCGCCGCGAAGCCCTGACGCCGGGTCAGCGCCGGATCGGCTCGTCGGCGGGCGCCGGGAACCACAGCTCGGCGACCAGGCCCCGGGGTTCGCCCTGGCGCATGGTGAGCCGCCCGTCGGAGGCGTCCACGAGCACCGCCGCGATGGTCAGCCCGAGGCCCACGCCGTCCACGTTCTGCGCGTCCGGCGCCCGCCAGAACCGCTCCGTGGCCTGGTCGAGCTGACTGGTAGTCATGCCCGGGCCGGTGTCGCCGACGGTCAGCACCGTCCCGCCGTCGGCGGCACGTACGGTCACCGTCACCTCTCCCTGCGCGCCGCTGAACTTCACCGCGTTGTCGATCAGGGCGTCCAGCGCCTGGTCGATGGCGGTCGGCACGGTCCGGGCGTACACCGGCGCGTCACCGGCGTCGAGGCGGAGCGTGACCTCGCGGTGCCGGGCCAGCGGCAGCCAGGCCGCCACCCGGGACGCCGCGGTGGCGGTGGCGTCGACTGTGACCCGCTCGTTCTCCTCCCGCTCGGCGCGGGCCAGGGTGAGCAGCGCGTCGAGCACCGTGGCGAGCCGGTCGGTCTCCTCCAGCGCCAGCCGGTGCTCGGCGCGCCCGTCCGGGTCGGCGAGGCTGGGGCCCAGTTCCTCCACCCGCAGCCGCAGCGCGGTGAGCGGGTTGCGGAGCTGGTGGCTGGCGTGCGCGACGAAGGCGCGTTGCCGGTCCATCACGTCGGAGACCGCGTCGGCCATGTCGTTGAAGCTGGTCGCGAGCCGGCGCAGCTCGGGCGGGCCCAGCCCGGCGCGGACCCGCGCGGCGCGGCGGCCCTCGGCGATCTCGTGGGTCACCGCGTCCAGCTCGGTGACCGGGCGCAGCACCCAGCCGGCCAGCCCGAACGCGGTCGAGACACAGGCCAGCACCGCCAGCAGGCCGATGCCCGCCAGCAGCAGCCACCACACGGTGACGGTGCGGCGGACCCCGTCCGCCGGGCTGGTCGTGACCACGGCGCCGAGCACCTCGCCGCCGTCGTTGATCGGCACGGCCGTCACCACCGGCCCGCTGCCCCAGGGCCAGACCGACTCCGGGCCGCTGAACTGCTGCCCGGACAGCGCGGTGTCGAGCGCCGCGCCGGCGCCCGGGCCCGGCTCCCAGCCGGACGAGGCCACCACGGTACGGCGCTCCCGGTCCACCACGGCCGCGCCGATGCCGTAGAGCGCGTCGTAGGCGGCCAGTTCCCCGTCCAGCGGGCCCGGACTGCCGCCCCGCAACGCCGGCCCAGCCAGCGAGGCGAAGCGGGTGGCGTCGGCGAGGCGGTCGGCGCGTACCCGGTCGGTCTCCCGGGTCGCGAGCGTGGCCGCCAGCGGGGTCTCCAGGGCGAGCAGGACCAGCACCATCAGCAGCAGGTAGCTGATCACCAGCCGGCGGCGCACGGGCCCCTCCTCACGCGTCGCGGAGCCGGTAGCCGACCCCCCGCACGGTCTCCACGAGCGTCGGGTCGCCGAGCTTGCCGCGCAGCGAACCCACGTGCACCTCGACGGTGTGCCGGTCGGCCCAGGTGGTGCCCCACACGTCGAGCAGGATCCGCTCGCGCGGCACCGCCACCCCGGGCTGGCGGGCCAGGGACAGCAGGATGTCGAACTCCTTGCGGGTGAGCGTGACGTCCCGGCCGGCCACCGTCACGGTCCGGCCGCCCACGTCGATGCGGACCGCGCCGGCCTCGATCAGGTTGCGCTGCGGCGCGGTGTGCGCGGCCCGGCGCAGCACCGCCTCGATCCGCGCCTGCAACTCCACCATCGAGAACGGCTTCACCACGTAGTCGTCGGCGCCCAGCCGCAGCCCCAGCACCCGGTCGCGTTCCTCTCCGCGCGCGGTCACCGCGATGATGCCGAGCCGGCTGCTGCGCCGCCGCAGCTCGCGGCACAGGTCGGTGCCGTCGCCGTCGGGCAGCCCCAGGTCGAGCAGCACCAGGTCGCAGGGGGCGGCGGAGAGGGCGGCGGCCACCGTCGCGGCGTGTTCCACCTGGTAGCCGCGCCGCGTCAGCGCGGACGACAACGCCGCGGCGACCCGGCGGTCGTCCTCGACCAGGAGGATCCGCACCCGTTCCTCCCTCGACTCGACGTGTTGCCCTGCGAATGGTGGCAGACGCGCCGCCGGGACGCGAGGCCGCTCTAGGCTGCTGCCGTGATCTACAAGATTCTCACCGACGACGAGTGGGCGCGGGCACGGGCGGACGGGCGGTTCGCCGGCACCGCGATGGACCGGCAGGACGGCTACGTCCACCTGTCCGCCGCCGACCAGGTGGTGGAGACCGCGCGGAGATTCTTCGCCGGGGTCACCGGCCTGACCGTGCTGGCGGTGGACGAGTCCCGGCTCGGCGACGCGCTGCGCTGGGAGGCGTCGCGCGGCGGCGCGCTGTTCCCGCACCTGTACGCGGCGCTGCCGGTGGACGCCGTGGTGGCCGCGCACCCGCTGCCGGCCGACCGGCCCGCCGCCGACGCGGTGGCCGAACTGCTCGGGTGAGCGCTCGTTATGCTGCGTCGAGCCCGCCCGACGGCGCGACGCGCCCTGGCATGTGATGCGAGTTGAGATGACTGACAGCAACGACCGGTCCGCCTCCGTCTTCGTCCACCCGACGGCCGACGTGGAGTCCGGCGCCCAGGTCGGCGACGGCACCAAGGTCTGGCACCTGGCGCACATCCGGTCCAGCGCCCAGGTCGGCGCCGGCTGCGTGATCGGCCGCAACGTCTACGTCGACGCGGGCGTCACAGTCGGCGACCTGGTGAAGATCCAGAACAACGTCTCGGTGTACCAGGGCGTGACCATCGAGGACGAGGTGTTCGTGGGCCCGTGCGCGGTGTTCACCAACGACTTCCGCCCGCGCGCCCAGAATCCGGACTGGACGATCACCCCGACGCTCGTCCGCCGGGGCGCGTCGATCGGCGCGAACGCCACGCTCGTGTGCGGCATCGAGGTCGGCGAGTACGCGATGATCGCCGCCGGCTCGGTGGTGACCCGCGACGTCAAGCCGTACCAGCTGGTGGCCGGCAACCCGGCCCGCCCGAAGGGCTGGGTCGACGCCAAGGGCGAGGTCGTCTCCCGCGACGTCGACAACCCGCCGCACCAGGGCTGACCGGACGGAAAGGGGCGACGACCGCGCCGGTCGTCGCCCCTTTCCGGGTACGCCTCAGCCGCAGAGCCGGCCGATCTCGTCCCGGAACCGGTCCATCGGGTTCGACCCGGCCGGTCCGAGCAGGTACTCCTTCAGCTCCCGCCGCGCCCCGGTCATCGGGTCGTCGCCGGCCCGGGTCACGTCGAGGATCTTCGCCAGCTCACCGCAGTCCGCCGAGAGCAGGTACGCCGCCCGCGCGGTCGGGAACTGCCGCCGGAACTCGTCCTCGGGCAGGCCGGCCGGATTCGCCACCACGTACGGGCGCTCGCTCTGCACGAAGTCGGAGACCACGCTGGACACGTCGCTGACCAGCAGGTCGGTGACGTTGAAGCAGTCGAACAGCCCCGGCGTGCGGCCGGTGACCACCAGGTGCGCGGTGCCGTCCAGCGAGG
The DNA here is from genome assembly GCF_049179035.1 of Micromonospora sp. WMMD1274. Taxonomy (NCBI): domain Bacteria; kingdom Bacillati; phylum Actinomycetota; class Actinomycetes; order Micromonosporales; family Micromonosporaceae; genus Micromonospora; species Micromonospora sp. WMMD1274. The sequence continues at coordinate 5,508,387 of NZ_JBMHMG010000001.1, read as the reverse complement.
ACGGATCGGTCTCGCCGCCGGCGGCCTTGATCCGGGACACGATCCGCTCGTGCACGGCGCGGGCCTTCGGCGAGCGCGTCCCGGTCAGCGGGTGCGGCTTGTAGATCACCCGCACGTCCCCGGCTGCGAGCAGGCCGGACACGATCCGCTCACCCATCAGCACGAGCGACGTGTGGTACGGGTCGTCGTCGAGCCAGCCCTCCCAGGTCGGCGCGTACAGCACCGTGAAGCGGTGGTCGGCGGCACCCGAGCCGAACGTGTGCACCCCGGCGAGCTGCGGGCGGCCGACCTCCACGATGTCGCGGTCCAGCACGCCGACGTCGGCCCGGGCGTACCGTTCCCGCCCGGCCGGCCCGGCCACCCAGACCTCGTCGTACACCTTGCTGTACGGGTTGACGCTCGCCTGCTTGTCGCTGTCGCCGTGGCCGACGAAGACGTGCTTCACGCCCGGCTCCCGCAGCAGGTGGATGTTGGCGCCGACGTTCGCGGCGTACAGCGCCACGCGCAGCGAGCCCAGGTCCAGGTTCATGAAGTCGACGCCGGCCGGCACGCAGATCACCGGCAGCCGGGTGTCGGCGAGCTGCTCGAACGCGTCCGCGGCGCGCAGCAGCACGACGGCGCGACGGCCGGTCGCCTCCACCGGCGCGAGCCACATGTTGGCCTGGTAGACGTCCTTGGCCGGGCCGGCGAAGTAGAGCGCCACCTCGGGCCGTTCCCGGGCCATCCAGTCGTGCACGGCGGGCAGCACACCCGGGGCCTTGCCCCGGCCGCGCAGCGCGGTGAGCGCCAGCACCGCGGCGGTGACCAGGCCGGCGGCGAGCGTGACCAGGGCGGTGAGCACCACCGGGGCGACCCGGTCGAGTGCGGCGGCCACCACTGCCGCAGGCACCAGCAGCACGTTCAGCAGCGGCATGCGCAGCCCGGCCAGCAGCCGCGCCCAGGCCGGCGGCACCGGAACCCGCCGCAGCGCGCCGAGGTCGATGTTGCGGGTGTACGCCGGTGGGTCGACCCGGCCGTCGATCACCTTGGTCACCGCGTTGGTGGCGACGGCCACGGTCCACAGCGCGGCGGGCAGCAGCAGGACGGCGACGGTGCCGGCCACGCCGGGACGCACCGCGGCGACCACGAGCAGGACCACCGACAGGTCCCGCACCAGCCGCCGGAATGTCTCGCCCAGACCGGCCTTGTCGAGCAGCGTGGCGGTCTCGGTGTGCCGCCCGGCCAGGGCCAGCTCACCGGCGACGGCGACCACCGCGGCCACCGCGTACGGGACCACCAGGCCGAGGACTCCGGCGAGGACCATGACCGCGTAGCCGAGGAGCGTCGCGCCGACCGCGGCGAGACCCTGCTGGCTGCGTACTCTGCTGAACAACGACACGCTCCCTGTCTGCCCCACCGATGTCGGTGCGGGTCGATTTCCGACGGCTGCGACCCTAAACGGATCACATGACACAAGTATTGCCGGGGTGTCCGGCAGGTGAACTCCACACGGCGTGATCCCGGCTCATCCCGGCGGCGGCACGCGACGGGCCCCGGCCGTTCGAGACGGTCGGGGCCCGCGGAGTCGGTGGGGTCAGCCCCCGATGACCACCCGGCGCACGCCGGTCCAGCGCGCCGGGTCGGTGACCCGGCGGCCGTCGACCAGCACCGTCACGCCCGGCAGGTCGGCCGGGGCGAGGGTGCGGTACTCGGCGTGGTCGGCCTGGATCACCGCGGCGCCGACCGGCTCGCCGTCGTACCCGGGCAGGCCGTGCGCGACCAGCTCCTCGTTGGTGTACATCGGGTCCGAGACGTACGGCACCGCACCCCGCCGGCGCAGCGCGTCCACGGTCGGGAAGACACCGGAGAACGCGGTCTCCTTGACGCCGCCCCGGTAGGCGGCGCCCAGCACCAGCACGCCCACGCCGGTCAGATCGCCGTACGCGGCGGCGAGCAGGTCGACCGCGTACTCCGGCATGGCCGCGTTGGCCTCGCGGGCCGAGCGGACCACGGTGGCGGCCGGGTCGTTCCACAGGTACATCCGCGGGTAGATCGGGATGCAGTGGCCGCCGACCGCGATGCCCGGCGAGTGGATGTGGCTGTACGGCTGCGTGTTGCACGCCTCGATGACCTTGGTGACGTCCACGCCGACGGTGTCGGCGAAGCGGGCGAACTGGTTCGCCAGGCCGATGTTCACGTCCCGGTAGGTCGTCTCGGCGAGCTTGGCCAGCTCGGACGCCTCGGCGGAGCCGAGGTCCCAGACGCCGTTCGGCCGGTCCAGGTCGGGGCGCTCGTCGAAGTCGAGCACCGCCTCGTAGAACCGCACGCCGTGCGCGGCCGACGCCTCGTCGATGCCGCCGACCAGCTTCGGGTAGCGGCGCAGGTCGGCGAAGACCCGCCCGGTGAGCACCCGCTCGGGGCTGAACACCAGGTGGAAGTCGGTGCCGGCGGTCAGGCCGGAGCCCTCGGCGAGCATCGACGCCCACCGGTTACGGGTGGTGCCGACCGGCAGCGTGGTCTCGTAGCTGACCAGCGTGCCCGGCTTCAACCCACGGGCGATGGCCCGGGTGGCGTCGTCCATCCAGCCGAAGTCCGGCACGCCCTCGGCGTCCACGAACAGCGGCACGACCACGACGACCGCCTCCGACTCGGCGACCGCGGCGGCGGTGTCGGTGGTGGCCGACAGCAGTCCGGCGGCCACCGTCTCCTTGAGCTTGACGTCCAGGTCGGCCTCACCCGGGAAGGGCACGGCACCGTCGTTGACCAGCTGGACGACCCGCTCGGAGACGTCGGCGCCGATCACCCGGTGCCCCTTGGACGCGAACTGCACGGCCAGCGGCAGACCGATCTTGCCGAGCGCGACGACGCAGATGTTCATGAACTACTTTCCTCCAGAGGGCCAGATTCGGCGCAGGCGGGCAAGGAACCGACCGGGGGTCACCGGCGTGATCGCGACGATCACCTGGCCCTTGTGGTTCGTGGTGGGTGTGACGAGGTGCCAGCGGACACCGCGCCGGGCCACCAGCCGGGGTGCGGCGACGGGGCGGTCGGTGCGCAACGGCGCCGAGCCCGTCCCGCCCAGGGCGGAGACCTCGGCGCGTACGATACGACGCTCGCCTGTCCCCGCGACGACCGCCAGCAACCGGTCCACCGCGAAGTCCGTTCGTACGACGGTACCGCTGCCGGAGGACTCGGCCGACGTGACACCCGTCAGATCGCCCACACTGACCCGCAGCGCCTCCGCGCTCAGCTCGGCCAGCTCGGCCCGGCGGCTGCGGGCGGTGACCACCAGGGCCCGCGCCCCGGCGGCGTCGCGTCCCCAGGCCAGCCCGGTCGCGGTCAGCTTGGCCAGTATCGCGGCGGCCCGCTCGGTGACGTCGTACCAGTCGTCCGGGTAGCCGAACGCCGGGTCGCGGAAGCCGACGTGGTCGGCGTACCAGCGGTCGCCGTCGACGACCACCTCGGGCAGTGACCGGTCGGACTGCTGGCCGATGAGCGTGCACAGCGCGTCCAGGTCGCCGTCGCGCGCCACCGCCACCCGCAGCCGCTCCTCGGGCGCCATCCGGGCGGTCACCCCGTCGGTCAGGTACGCCTCGGCGAGCTTGCGGATCCGGTCGTGGACGTGCCGCTGCACGTCCGGGGCGAGGGCGAGGAACTCCGCGCGGAGCAGCTTCGCCACCTCCCAGGTGAAGTGGCGCACCAGCACCGCGTCCCGCCGCGGGCCGGGCTCGATCAGGCCGGCGACGAACCCGACGAGTTCCTCGGCGCAGCGCAGCCGCTCCTCGAACCGGCTGGCGTACGTGATGTTCTGGGCGTTGTCCCGCTTGACCGCGTAGTAGAACTCGTAGTCGCCGAGGACCGACACCTTCTTCGCCCGGACGCACGCCTCCAGCGTGAACGGCTGGTCGCTGCCCATCCGCATGTCCGTACGGAACCGCAGGCCGTGCCGCTCGATCAGGTCCCGGCGGAACAGCTTGGTGTTCGACAACGACCAGGGCAGGTCGCTGTCGAACAGGTCGAGCCGCTCCCGGGTGGTGGCGTAGACGGCCTGGTGCACGTAGCGCTTGTTGGTGCCGACCATCCGGCCGAGCACCACGTCGGAGTCCCACCGGTCGGCGGCGTCGACGAGGCGCTCCAGCGCCTCCGGGCCGAGGTGGTCGTCCGAGCCGATGAAGAAGACGTACCGGCCGCGGGCGTGGTCGAGCGCCAGGTTGCTCGGCGCCGCCGGGCCGCCGGAGTTGGCCTGGTGCAGCACCCGGACCGTGCCCGGGTACCGCTCGGCGTAGCGGTCCAGTTCCGCGCCGCTGCCGTCGGTGGAGCCGTCGTCGACGGCGACGACCTCCAGCCGGTCCCGGCCGATGCTCTGCCCGACGAGCGAGTCGAGGCAGGCGGTCAGGTACGGCATGGTGTTGTAGACGGCGACCACCACCGTCACGTCCGGCCCGTTCACGCGCCCACCTCCACCTGTGCCGGCTCCACCGGGGCGTGCGCCGGCGGCGTCGGCCGGGGCGGCGCGTCGGGCAGCAGCCGGGAGTAGACCTCGTCGAGAACCCGCGCCTGCGCCTCCCAGGTCCAGCCGGCCAGCAGGCCCGGCCGGTCGTACGCGGCGCGGTACCGCTGCGGGTCGGCGAGCACCGCGGTGACCGCGCGGACGAAGTCGGCCACGTCCTCGGCGCGGAACACCTCACCCTGACCGGTCTCCCGGACAGTCTCGGCCATGGTGCGCACGTCGGAGACGACCAGTGGCAGGCGGGCGTGTGAATACTCGAAGAACTTGGTGATCAGCGCGATCTCGTGGTTCGGCCAGTGCTGGATCGGGATGACTCCGACCTGCGCGCCGCCGAGATACCGGACCACCTGGTGGTGCGGCACGTACGGCAGCACGTGCACCCGGTCCGCCACGTCCAGCTCACCGGCCCGGGTGACCAGGCCCCTGACGTACGCCGAGTCGGGCTTGTTGACCACGAACGCGACGTGCGCGCCGGGCAGCCGGGGCAGCGCCTCGACCATCACGCCGAGGCCGCGCTTGGCGGCGGCCACCCCGCTGTAGACCAGCAGCGGCTCGTCCGGCCCGAGCCCGCAGCGGGCGCGGATGTCCGGCGCCGGCCCGGCCGGATCCGCGGGCAACTCGTCCACCGCGGGTGCGTTGAGCACGACCGCCGGCCGTTCGGCCAGCCCGTGCTCGGTGCGCAGCAGGTCGGCCAGACCGCCGGAGACGGTCATGGTGGCGTCGGCGTACGGCACGTACTCCCGCTCGTGCGCCACGTTGCCGGGCAGCCAGCGGGCGTTGTCGCGCCACGGCTGCACGCCGGGCAGATATTCGTGGGCGTCCCAGAGCAGCGCGATCCGGCGGCCCTTCGCGGCGGCCCGGACCTTCGCGCGGGCGCCGACGCCGAGCATCCGGAAGTCGTTGGCGTGGATCAGGTCCGGCGCCAGCTCGTCGACCACCGGGCCGTAGGCCAGCTCGTAGTCCCACAGGCCCGGTTCCAGGCGCCGCCACGCGCCGTCGCCGCGCAGCTTGCGCCAGAACAGCGTGTACGCGCGGTCCCAGGGGCCGTCCAGCTTGCGGCCCTTGCGGGCCCGGGTGAGCTGACGGTTGCGGAAACCGACCCACTTGCGGGTCAGGCCGGACAGCTTCTCCTCGGCGCGCAGCGCGGCCCAGGGCAGCCCGCCCGGCCGGCCCGCGCCGGACTCGCGGGCAGCGACGGTGAGTGCCGCCCGGCGGACCGCCAGGTCCGCGCGCCAGGCCTTCACCGCCTGGGTACGCTGCGCCGCGATGCCGCTGGGCGGATAGGCGAGCGGGTGCCGCAGCCAGGCCCGGCGGAACTCGTGCCGGCGGCGGGCCAGCGGCTCGGGCATCGGCACGAGGCGTACCTCGGCGGCGCCGAGGCGCCAGCTCTGCGGGCTGCCGACCGGCGCGCGGCCGAGCAGCACGACGTCCCAGCCGGCGTCGGCGGCGGAGCGGGCCGCCTTCTGCACCCGGGAGTCCCCGATGACCCCGTTGTCCACCAGCATCACGACCCGTCCCCGGGTGCCCGCCGCTGCGGTCGTGCCGTCAGATCCCATTCCTGCCCGTTTCGTCGTCGCCAGCACCGCGCCCGCGGACCCGAGCGAGTCTACGACAGCGGATCGGGCTCGAACGCCCGCCGCCGCCGGTGCCCCACGACCTGGTGTGACGGTTGCTACCCTCCATCCTGTTCAACGACCGGCGCCCGCTCCGGGTCGTTCGCCGGGTCGCCGGCCGCGCCACGCGGGGCCTCCGGACAATCGCAGCTCAGCGCGAACGGGACCGCACAATGGACGTGGTGACCACCGAGGAACCCAGCCGGCCCGCACCAGCCCCGCCGACCGGCCCGGCCACAGCCGACCGCGTCCGGCCCGGCTACGTCCGGCGGCTGCGCGACGCCGCCCGGGACGCGGCGCCCGCGCTGGCGTTGTACGCGGTGATCCGGCTGATCGGCGTGCTCGTCGTCTACCTGTGGGCCCGCAACATCGACGTCTCCCCGGTCGAGCGGCTCACCCGGGCCGACGGCAACTGGTACCTCGGGATCGTCCAGCACGGCTACGACGGGTACGAGAAGACCCAGAGCAACATGGCGTTCTTCCCGCTCTACCCGGGCCTGACCGCGGCCCTGGAGCGGCTCTCCCCGTTCAGCCCGCGCGAGTCGGCGCTGGTCGTGGCGTGGCTGGCCGCGCTGACCGCTGCCTGGGGCCTGTACGCCATCGGCAAGCACCTGCACGACAGGCGTACCGGCATCCTGCTCGCCGCGCTCTGGGGCGCCGTGCCGCACGCCGTCGTGGAGTCGATGGGCTACAGCGAGAGCCTGTTCACCGCGCTGGCCGCCTGGACGCTGTACGCGTTGCTGCGCCGGCACTGGGTGACCGCCGGTGTGGTGTGCCTGTTCGCCGGCCTGACCCGGCCCACCGCCTCGTCGCTGATCCCGGTGGTGGGGCTGGCCGCGCTGCTGGCGGTCGTCAGGCGGCGCGACGGCTGGCGGCCCTGGGCGGCGCTGCTGCTCGCCCCGGCCGGCTGGCTGGGCTACCTGGCCTGGGTCGGCACCCGGACCGGCCGGCCGGACGGCTGGTTCCACATCCAGTCCGCCGGGTGGGGCACCACCTTCGACTTCGGCGTCTACACCGTCGACCGGGGCCAGCAGGCGCTGGTGCAGGTGGCCGCGTTGCCGCTGCTGGTGGTCACCGTGGTGGCGCTGCTGTCGATCATGTTCTTCGCGTTGAGCGCGATCGACCGGCAGCCGTGGCAGTTGCTGCTCTACAGCGGCCTGATGCTCGTCACCACGCTCGGCGCGGCCGGTTACTACCACTCCAAGGCGCGGTTCCTGCTGCCGGCGTTCCCGCTGCTGCTGCCGGCCGCCGTGGGCCTGGCCCGGGCCGGATGGGCCCGGGCCGGCACGGTGCTGGTCACGCTCGTGGCGCTCTCCGCCTACTTCGGCGGCTATCTGCTGCTGATCTGGACGAAGTCGCCGTGACCGGTCAGCGGGTGAACGGCCGGACGTCCCACACCCAGACGTCCTCGACCCGCTCCCCCGGGCCGTAGAGCGCGTCCAGCACGGTCTTCAGGTCGTCGTGGCGGCGGGCGCCGCGGTCGGGCAGCACCACGGCGTCGGCCTTCCAGTAGCGGACGTCGGCGCGCGCCTGGTCGACGTCGGCCTGGCCGACCGTGGTGTCCCGCTCGCCGAGCGAGACGGCGGTGAGCAGCTTCGCCGTGGGCTGCGGGTCGACGCCCCAGCGGCCGGTGTTGTCGGTGGCGGAGACCGGCGCGAGGAAGTAGCCCTCGGGGACGGCGAAGCCGGCCACCGCGGCAGAACTCCAGTACAGCGACGTCATGCCGTTCACCGGGACCGGGACGAGCGTGCGGCCGGGCGCCACGTGGTCGCGCCAGGTGCCGGCGGTGACGAAGTCCGGCACCGGGGTGCGGCCCTTCGCGTCCAGCGGCATCGGCAGGATCGGCAGTAGCGCGGCGGCCACCGCCACGGCCCCGACGCGGGCGGCCAGCCGGCCGGCCGGTTCGGTGCGGCGGGCGGCGAGCCGGTCCCCGGCGACCGCCAGCAGCACACCGAGCGCCACCGTGGTGATCAGCGCGAACCGGGACACCACCACGGAGTCGAACACGGGCAGGTTCTGCACCAGGGCGAACGGCGCGGGGACGTCGGTGCGACGGGTGCCGACGGTCCAGGTGGTGCCGATGGAGAACAGCGCCGACACCAGGCCGACGGCCCCGAGCACCCGGACCGTGGTCTCCCGGCGCAGCCACCAGAGCACACCGGCCGCGAGCACCACCAGGGACCAGCCGTAGAAGCTGGCCTGCTCGGTGGTGTTCGGTGCCCAGCCGATCGCGCTGGTCGGGCCACCGGCGATCGACTTGGTGGCGAACTCGACGAACGAGCCGAGCTTGAGGGCGTAGATGTCCGGGGTGCCGGGGTGGCCGACCCGGTGCTGCGGGCCGGCGAACTGCATCCACAGCGGGTACGCCGCCGCCGCGGACACGAGCACGCCGGTGATCGCCAGACCGGACAGCAGCGGGCGCAGCCGGCGTACCGCGTCGCGGGGCCGGAAGGCGAGGTAGGCCAGGACCAGCATCAGGCAGCCGAGCGCGGTCAGGAAGAGGATCTCCAGGCTGATGAAGAACTGGGCCACCACCAGCCCGCCCAGGATGAGGCCGTCGCGGATCACCCGCTCGCCGCGGGACAGCGCGACCACCCGCCAGACGATGAACGGCACCAGCCACTGCGCGGTGATGTGCGGGTGGCCGTTGCTGTGCGAGATCAGCGCGGGCGCGAAGGCGCAGAACAGACCGCCGACGAACGCGGCGGCCCGGGAGTCGACCACGTGCCGGGACAGCACGTGGTACCAGGCGTACCCGGTGCCGGCCAGGTTCAGCGTGATGAACAGCAGATAGGAGAAGGACGCGCCGAAGAGCAGGGTGACCGGGGTGAGCACCAGGCCGGGCAGCTGCATCCCGACGTTCGTCATCAGGTTCACGCCGGCCGGGGCGTTCTGGAGCGTGGTGAAGAACGGGTTCTCCAGATTGGTGACCGCGTGCGCCGCGTACGCCAGCATCCACTCGTTGAAGCCCTGGTCGTTCGGGCGGCTGCCGAGCAGCCGGCCGTCGTAGTCGCGCCAGCCGCGGGCGGTGACCCAGAACGCTCCGGCGAGGTAGATCAGCGCCACCAGCGCGTCGGCCCGCCGCCACCGGCCGCCGCGCCGCTTTTCGGCCGCGGTGTCCGGCTTCTCCGGCTGCTCCGGGGCCGTGGTCGTCGTCGGGCTCGGGGTGGACGACCCCGGATCGGACGAGTCGTCGGCCGCGGACCCGTCGCCGCCGGTGGGGGCGGGCTCACGGTCGCGGGTGTCGGGCGCAGGCGCGGTCATGGCGTAGGAGTCTACGAAAGCGGAGGCCGCGGTCGAGGACCGGCCGAGACGGCGTGTTCGGCCGGCCGGCGCCGGCGACGGACCCGGTGATCCGGGGCACGGCGCACCCGCCGGCCGCCGGGCGGCGGCAGGTCCGGCGCGCGGAACGGCGTTATTGTAGTGTCCGCACGCGCTCCGGCGGTCGTTACGCGGCCACCGGCACAGCAGGTACCGCGTCCGGCCGAGCCGTCCAGGCCGCGACACGGCATCTCCCCACCTCCCCAGGATCGGAATCGATGAACAACGGGCGAACTCTCTGGGACTCGTTGAAACTCCCCCGGCCGCGACGGTCCGGGTCCCGGCCGCACATGGTCTACCTCGCGATCGGCTTCCCACCGGCGGCCAAGAGCTGCGCCTACCGCATGCGGGAGACCGCCAACCAGTTCGCCGCCGCGGGCTGGGACGTGACCGCGGTCACCATCGCCGACGAGGCCTGGGAACGGGAGTACGGACTCGACCACACCCTCTCCCAGGGGGTGGACCCCAGCGTGCGCGTGGTGAAGCTGCCGCTGTTCCGGGACGACCTCGAGACCGACATCCGCACGTTCACCGAGCAGCGCGCCCTGGCGCACAAGGACTACCTGGCCGACCTGCGCAAGCAGAACCTCAAGGTCTTCCCGGAGCCGGTCTTCGGCGGCTGGCGTCCGGCGCTGGAGAAGGCCCTGCTCCGGATCCACCGGGAGCGGCCCGTCGACCTGCTGGTGACCACCTGCGCGCCGTACGTCAACCTGTCCGCGACCTGGAAGCTGTGGGAGACGCACCGGGTGCCGTACGTGGTGGACTTCCGCGACGGCTGGTCGGTCGACGTGATCAACAACGGTGAGGCGTTCACCCGGGAGTCGGTCTCCGGGCAGTGGGAGATCAAGCTGCTCACCAACGCCGTCGCCATCTGGAACGTCAACGAGCCGATCTCCCGCTGGTACCGCGAGCGCTACCCCGAGCTGGCGCACAAGATGCGGATCGTGCGCAACGGCTACGACGCGGCGAGCATCCCGGCCCAGGTCCGCCCCGCCCCGCCGGACCGGCCGCTGACCTTCGGCTACCTCGGCGCGCTGAATCTCCCCGTACCGCTGCTGAGCGCCGTGCTCGAGGGCTGGCGCACGGCACGCGCCCAGGACCCGGCGCTGGCCGACGCCCGCTTCGAGGTGCGGGGCCACATCGGCGCCGCCTGGGCGCGCGGCGACAACGCGCACGCGGAGCTGCTCAAGGCCGCCGCCGTCGACGGCGTGCTGGTCGGCGGCTCGGTGCCCAAGGCCGAGGTGGTCGACCTCTACTCCCGCTGGGACGCGGTGGTGCTGATGGTGACCGGCGGCCGGTACATGACCTCCGGCAAGGTCTACGAGTACATGGCGACCGGTCTGCCGGTGGTCTCCGCCCACGAGGCCGACCACGACGCCTCCACTGTGCTGTCCACCTATCCGCTCTGGACCGGCGCCGTCGGGCTGGACCCGGCCGAACTGGCCGGCGCCTTCCGGCGGGCCGCCGCAATGGCCCGTACCGCCGACGCGCCCGAGCGGGAGAAGGCCCGCGCCGAGGCGCGGCAGTACGCCCGCGAGGAGCAGCTCATCCCCGCCGTCCGGGAGGTGACCGAGCTGGTGCTGGGCACCGGCGGTCCGGCCGGCACCCCACAGCCCTCCCCCGCCGGCGCTCGCGTCCTGGCCCGAGAAGGTAGGTCATGATCGAGGTCCTGATGGTTATGGGCACCGTCCCCGGGCGGGTGGCGGTCCTGACCGACGCGCTCCAGCAGTTCCGCGACAGGGGCGTCACCGTGCGGGTGGCCACCACCTTCGACCCGGTGGAGAAGATCCCGGCGGCGACCGAGCTGGCCGAGGTGCACCTGCTGCCCACCGCCACCGAGCTGGGCCCCCGCTTCGGCCGGGCGGTGAAGCGGGCGGCTCCGGCCCGGCGTCCGTGGCTGCGCGCCCAGCGCGACCCGTGGGTACGCCGGCACGCCAAGCGGGCCGACGTCCTGGTCGCGCTCGACGCGCAGGCCCTGCACACCGTCTGGCAGCTCGCGCAGCGCTACCGGCGGGCCGACGCCGTCTACGGCATCGCCCCGGCGCTGCGGGCGGTGGAGAAGCGGTCCGCCGACCCGGCGCGCTACCGCCGTCCCCGGCTGAACACCGTCGGCCCGGCCCCGACCGTGCTGGCGAGCGCCACCCGCAACCAGACGGTCGACCTGGCGAAGCGGGTGTTCGAGATGAGCACCGGCAAGCGGGCCATGAAGCTCGGTCCGGTGCGCTGGTTCTGGCAGGGCGCCGTCACGGCGCCCGGCCTGCCGGAGCGGCACCGCGGCAAGATCGCCCGGCGGGTCACCGGCAACATGCTCAAGACCGGGCACGGCGCCAGCGCGAAGCGGCTGGCGCTGGCGGCGCAGGGCCGGCTGAAGAGCCCGGCGACCAAGGGGCAGCTCCTCGGCCCGATCGTGGACGCGGAGCTGAGCCAGGGCAAGGTGCCCGAGCACCTGATGACAGTGGTGCGGGGGCAGCTCAAGCTGGCCGACGGTTACCTGAAGAAGCGCAACCCGGGCAAGGCCGCCCCGCACGTGCTGCGCGCGTTCAACCTGATGTTCCACCGGATCGTGCAGTTCGACGGCACCACCTCGCCGCTGGCCGAGGACCCGGAGAAGTTCCTCGCGCCGCTGCACAACAGCGAGGCCGGCCGCGCGATGGCGACACCGCGCGGGCGGCAGAGCCCGGCGGCGTTCCCGCCCGCCGGCCGGCCGCACCGGATGCTCTTCTTCACCGGGCTGAACGACAACTTCCTCGGGCCGATCCTGGAGCGCTACGAGGCGATGCCCGGGGTGGAGGTCCGCCGGCTGAACCTGATGGAGGAGTCGATCCTCCCGGTGCTCAGCAACGGCCGTACGAACGTGACGCTCCACATGCTCGCCGGCGCCTCCAAGCGGGCCGGGGAGGTCCAGGAGGCGTGGGGCCCCCACCTGGAGTGGGCGGACACGGTCTTCGTGGACTGGTGCAACCTCGGGGCCGCGATGCTGACGATGATCGACCCGGGCACCACCCGGGTGATCGTCCGCCTGCACAGCTTCGAGGCGTTCAGCTGGTGGCCGCACCTGACCGACTGGTCGCGTGTGGACGACGTGGTCTTCGTCTCCGAGCACCTGCGCGACCTGGCGCTGGCCGCGGTGCCGCGGCTGCGCGCGCCGCAGGGGCCCCGGACCCACATGATCAGCAACGCGATGGACCTGCACCGGTACGTGGCGCCGAAGGTCTCCGCCGACAGCCGGTTCACGCTCGGGCTGGTCGGGTTGAGTTCGCTGGCGAAGGACCCGCGCTGGGCGCTGGCGGTGCTGCGGGAGCTGCGCCGGCACGACGAGCGGTACCGCCTCAAGCTGGTCGGCGACGACCTCAACCCGGAGCTCAGCCCGGCGATCGCGGCCTACGTCCGGGAACTCGACGCCGAACTGGCCGAACTGGAGCCGTCCGGCGCGGTGGTGCGGACCGGCCGTACCGAGGACGTGCCCGGTGCGCTCACCGACGTCGGGGTCATCCTCAGCACCTCGCTGCGGGAGAGCTTCCACTGTGCGCTCGTCGAGGGCGCGGCCAGTGGCGCGGTGCCGGTCGTGCGCGACTGGCCGTTCTTCGCCGGCCGCCCGCACAGCGCCCGGAGCCTGTTCCCGAGCGACTGGGTGGTGGGTACGCCGCAGGAGGCCGCCGAGCGGATCCTGGCCGTTACCGCCACCGAGGAGGTCTGGCGTGAGGCGGGCCGGGCCGCGGCGTCGCACGTGCTGAGCACCTGGGACTGGTCGGTGACGCAGAAGGACTTCGACCGGCTGCTGCTGGAGCCGCCGGCCACGTCCGCCTGAGGGCCGTACACGCGATCGGCCGGCTCCCCTTCGCGGGGAGCCGGCCGAACCGTTCTGTGCCGGGGGTCAGCGCGAGGTGGCCGCGTACTCCCGCTCGTCGCCGGGGCGCCGGGACGCCGGCGGACGCGCCCCGCTCGCGGCGGGCGTGCCCAGCAGCGAGGCGTACACCTCGTCGAGGATCCGGGCCTGGGCCTCCCAGGTCCAGCCCTCCAGCAGGCCGGGCTTGTCGTAGGCGGCCCGGTAGCGCTCCGGGTCGGCGAGCACCGCCCGGACGGCCCGGACGTAGTCGGCCAGGTCCTCGGCGGTGAACACCTCGCCCTGCCCGGTGGCCCGCGCGGTCTGCGCCATGGTCTTCACGTCGCTGACCACGATGGGCAGCCGGGCGTGCGAGTACTCCAGGAACTTCGTGATCAGCGCCAGCTCGTGGTTGGGCTTGTGGTGGATCGGGATGACCCCGGCGTCCGCGCCGGACAGGAACGGCACCACCTGCCAGTGCGCGACGTACGGCAGCAGGTGCACGCGATCCGCGACGCCGAGTTCGGCGGCCCGCCCCAGCAGCGCCTCGGAGAACTGGTTGTCGCCGTTCGGGTTCATGGTCACGAACGCGACGTGCACGCCGGGCAGCTCCGGCAGCGCCTCCACCATGATCTGGCAGCCCCGGCTCGGGTTCACCGCGCCGGAGTAGACGAGCACCGGCGTACCGTCGTCCACGCCGCACAGCGCCCGCAGGTCCGGCACGTCGCCGTCGGCCTCGGCCGGCGGCGCCATCGGCGCGTTGAGCACCACGGCCGGCCGGTCGGGCAGGCCGTGGGTCTCCTGGAGCAGGTCGGCGAGCGTGTCGGAGACGGTCACCACCGCGTCCGGGTAGGCGGCGTACTCGGCCGTGTAGGCGATCTGGGCGGGCAGCCAGCGCGGGTTGTCGGCCCGGCCGGTGATGCCGCCGACGAACTCGTGGGCGTCCCAGACCAGCTTGGTCCGCCGGCCGGCGGCCCGGGCCCGCAGCGTCGCCCGCGCGCCGATGCCGAGCATCCGGAAGTCGTTGGCGTGGATGATGTCCGGCTTGAGCTCGTCGAGCGTCTTGCGGAAGGCCAGTTCGAAGTCCCACAGGCCCGGGTCCAGCCGGCGCCAGGCGCGGTCGCCCAGCACTCCCTTCCAGAACCGCACGGGCAGGCGGCTGAACAGCGCCTCCGGGTCGGTCTGCGCCTTGCGCAGCCGGCGGGTCTCGGCGCTGCGGAAGCGCACCCAGCGGGCGAGCGCGGTGGCGGCGGCGCGGGACGGCAGCTGAGCGGCCCGTCCCACGGCGGCCGGAAGCCCGCCGCCCAGCGCCTGGGCGCGGACGCGGCGCTCGTACAGATCGGCCTGCCACGCCTTGATCTCCTGGACCCGGTAGGCGGCCTTGGTGGTCGACGCGTACGCCAGCGGCCGGCGCAGCGACCGGCTGTACTCCCGGGGCAGCCGGTGCAGCGGCTTGGGCACCCGCAGCAGCCGCACCTCGGCGCCGCCGATGCGCCAGGTGTCGACGTCGGAGCGGGCGTTGCGGATGCCGAGGAGGAAGACCTCCCAGCCGGCGTCGGCGGCCGAGCGTGCTGCCTTCTGCACCCGGGAGTCGCCGTGGACGCCGTTGTCGACCAGCATCACCACCCGGCCCCGGGTCGGTCGGGCATCGCTGTTAGCGCCAGCTTGCATCGGGTGCTTCTCCTCGTTGACGGTGCGGGCGTGGGTGGTGGGTGGGCTGGTCACCGGAGGAAGGCGTCGAAGACCTCGGCGGTGCGTCGCCCGTCGTGGTGGTCACGGACGTAACGGGTGCCCTCCGCGGCCAGGGCGACCGCGGCGGGCCGGTCGTCGAGCAGCGACTCGATGGCCTTGACGAGCGTGCCGGGGGTGGCGTTGGCGATCGGCGGCCGGACCCCGGCGGCCCGGTGCGGCCCTTCGCTCAGGTATGCCACCACGACCCGCCCGGCGGCCATCCCCTCGCAGGAGAACGTGCCGTAGCTGCCCATCACGAGCTGGTCGACCACGATGTCGCACTCCTGCACCTGGCGCCGCATCTCGTGGTGCGGCAGCCCTTCCACCAGGCGCAGTTCGATGATCCGTCGATCGTGCAGCTCCTGCAACCGGGGCAGGAGCCGGTCGGTGCCCTTGGTCCACCGCTTCGACGGCGCGTGCAGCACCACCGGCCGGGCGCGTTCCAGCACCGGGCGGTCGCAGGCCCAGGCGTCCACGTCGACGATCAGCGGCGCCCAGGTGGCGGACGGCACGTCGTCCAGCAGGTCGGGGGTGGTCACGAAGAACGGCAGGCCGCTCTCCTCGGCGGTGCGCCGGTTCCGCTCGGCCACGGTGGTGAGCTGCCCGATCAGGTCCTCCGGGGCGTCCCGGAACGCGGACTCGGCGTGCCGCTCCAGGTGCGCGCCCGGATGGCGGATCTCGCTGCCGTGCGCCAGCAGCGCGACCTTGAGCCGGGCCCGGCGCAGCGCGGGCAGGTCCGCGGCGATGTCGTCGCCGTTGGCCCGGCCGAGCACCGGGCGGAACGCGTCCACGATCAGGTGGGTGTACCAGCCGAGCACCCGCTCGGCCCGGGCGATCTGCACGTCGAGCCGGTGTTCGCCGGGGTAGTTCAGGTAGCGGTCGGCCGGGTAGCGGTAGGTGGCCGGTGGCTTGGCCATCACCAGTTCCACGCCGACGTCGGCGCGGGCGGTGGTGATCGCCACCGCCAGGGCGGAGAGCTGCCCGGCGTAGTTCGCCGTGCCCAGCCCCAGCCGGATCGGCCCGGCGCCGAGCGGACGCCAGGGGCCGGGCGTGCCGGCCTCGACCGGCGCGGCCGGCGGCTCCTGCGCCGGCGGCGCCTCGTCGCCGCCGCGCTGCCGGGCCCGCTCCACCGCCTTGGTGAACGACGGCAGCGAGCCGGGCGCGAAGAGGTCGCCGCCGCCGTGCCGGGCGAGGTGCTCGCGCACCACCCGGCTGTCGGCGGCGACCACCCGCAGCCCGGCGGCGAGGAAGGTGTCCAGCAGGTCGAGACCGGCGTCCGGGTCGAACCCGAACACCGCCACGTCCGCCGGGGCGAGGAACGCGGCCGTCACGGTACGCGGGCGCGGCACCAGGTGGACCCGCCGGCGCGCCTTGCCGGCGTGGCGGACCAGGTCCTGGGCCGACGCCCGCTCCGCCTCGCCGCAGACCAGCGCCAGGTGGAACTCGGGCAGCCGGACGAGCGCGCGCAGCACGCCGTCCAGCGCCCGGTCGCCGGTGATCCCGCCGGCGTGCACCAGCAGCGGCGTGCCGGCGGGGAGTTCACACAGTTCGCGTACCGAAGGGGTCTGCCAGGGCCGGGTGCCGGCGGCGGCCCGGCGGAGCGCGATGCGCCACCGCCGGGGAATCCGCCGCCGTACCGCGGAGACCGTCCGCCGCACCGGCGCCGGGCTCATCGCAGTGCCGGCTCCGCGTCGCTGCCGTCGGCCGCGACGGACACGACCTTGCCGTCGGCGGACGACTCCAGCAGGGCGGCCGCGACCTGCACGGTACGCAGACCCTGCCGCAGCGTGACGATGTCGCTCTGCTTGCCCTCCACCGCGTCCCGGAAGCGCTCGTGCTCGACCAGCAGCGGCTCCCGCTTCGGGATGGCGTAGCGGACCATGTCGCCCTCGGCCACGCCGCGGAACGCGCGCAGCGCCTCCCACTCGGTGTCGATGGCGGCGTTGGCGTAGAACGTCAGGTCGGCGGTGAGCGTGTCGGCCACGAAGCAGCCCTTGTCACCGGTGACCACAGTCGACCGCTCCTTGAGCGGGCTGAGCCAGTTCACCAGGTGGTTGACCATCGTGCCGTCGGCGAGCTGGCCGACCACGGCGACCATGTCCTCGTGCAGCCGGCCGCTGCGCGAGACCGTGCGGGCGGCGACCGAGCTGTACTGCTGGCCGGTCACCCAGGCGGTCAGGTCGATGTCGTGGGTGGCCAGGTCCATCACCACGCCGACGTCGGCGATCCGGTGCGGGAACGGGCCCTGGCGCCGGGTCACGACCTGGATCACCTCGCCCAGCTCGCCCGCCTCCAGCCGGGTACGCAGGCTCTGCAGCGCAGGGTTGTACCGCTCGATGTGACCGACGCCGGCGACCAGGCCGGCGTTCTCGAACGCCTCGACCAGACGGGTGGCGGCGTCGACGGACTGGGCCAGCGGCTTCTCGATGAGCGCGCAGACGCCGTTGGCGGCCAGCTCCATGCCGATCGGCTCGTGCAGCGCCGTCGGGCAGGCCACCACCGCGTAGTCGACGCCGAGGGCGAGCAGGTCGCTCAGCTCGGGTACGACGGGCGCGCGCAGCGTGCCGGTCACGTCGCCGGCCGGGTCGACCACGCCGACCAGCTCGACGCCGTCCAGGTTGGACAGCACGCGGGCGTGGTTGCGCCCCATCGCGCCGAGGCCGATCAGGCCGGCCCGCAGCTTCCGTCCGCCGTCACTCATCGGGCACCGCCGGCCAGGTTCGCGCCCTCGGCGATCCGCTCCAGCTCGGCCTGGCTCAGCGACGGGTGCACCGGCAGCGAGACCACCTCGGCGGCGGCCCGCTCGGTCTCCGGCAGGTCCCACGCGCCCGGCTTGCCGTCGACAAGGTACGGCTTGAGCCGGTGGATCGGGGTCGGGTAGTAGACCGCGTTGCCGATGCCCAGCTCGGTGAGGCGGGCCTGGGCGGCGTCGCGGTCGCCCCGCACCCGCACGGTGTACTGGTGGTAGACGTGCTTGGCGCCGTCGGCGACCGGCGGGGTGACCATGCCGGTGATCGCCGAGTCGAGGAACTTGGCGTTGGCGCGGCGCTGCTCGGTCCACTCGGCGAGCTGGGTGAGCTGCACCCGGCCGATGGCGGCGGCCACGTCGGTCATGCGCATGTTGGCGCCGACGATCTCGTTGGCGTACCGCTGCTCCATGCCCTGGTTGCGCAGCAGCCGCAGGGTGCGGGCGAGGTCCGCGTCGGCGGTGCTGATCATGCCGCCCTCGAGGGAGTGCATGTTCTTCGTGGGGTAGAAGCTGAAGCACCCGGCGGTGCCGAACGCGCCGACCGGGGTGCCGTTCAGTTCGGCGCCGTGCGCCTGCGCGGCGTCCTCGACCACGGCGAGGCCGTGCTGCTGCGCGATCTCCATGATCCGGTCCATCGCGGCCGGGTGGCCGTAGAGGTGCACCGGCATGATCGCGACGGTCTTCGGCGTGATCGCGGCGGCGACCGCCTCCGGGTCGACGCAGAAGCTGCCCGGCTCGATGTCCACGAAGACCGGCTCGGCGCCGACCAGCCGGACCGCGTTGCCGCTGGCGGCGAAGGAGAACGACGGGACGATCACCTCGTCGCCCGGGCCGAAGCCGAGCGCCATCAGCGTCAGCTGGAGCGCGGAGGTGCCGGAGTTGACGGCGACGCAGTGCCGGCCGCCGACGAGGTCACCGAACTCCTCCTCGAACGCGGCGACCTCGGGGCCCTGCACGACCCGGCCGCTCCGCAGCACCCGGACGGCCGCCTCGATCTCGGCCTCGCCGATGATCGGCCGTGCGGGGGGAATGAACTCTGGATGCGGCCCGACCATGGGGCTTCCTCCTGTCGACGCGTGGTTCATGAGAGACGTTTCGGGGGATGGTACCGGTCTGTCGGGAGAACCAGCGGGTTGCACTGATTGTCCGACCGGGTGTGACCTTCTGTTCATGATCGACGATGGCCCTCCGGGGGCGGCCCGGGGTTCAGACTTCCACCTCGTCGCGTACAGGCCCCACGCATGCTACCCGCAGCGCGGCGACGATCGCGGCCGCCATCCGGGGCACCTCGGTGGGCTCCAGCGGCGCCCGGGAGATCGCCATCCGCCAGTAGACCGGGCCGACGATGAGATCGACGGCGGCGCGCCGGTCGGTGTCCGGGGACAGCTCACCGCGCTCGACCGCCCGGCCGATCAGGATCCGCCCGATGGCCTGCTGGTAGTCGTCCAGGGCGGCCTGCAACTTCTCCGCGATCTGCGGGTTGCGGGCCGCCTCGGCCAGCAGGTCCGGGATGATCTGCGCGGCCAGACGGTGACGCAACGCGCGCGCCATCACGTGCAGCAGGATCTCCAGGTCGCCGAGGAGGCTGCCGGTGTCCAGCAGCGGGATGTTCCGCCCGGCCACCGCCGAGACCATGTCCAGCACCAGGTCGAGCTTGGAACGCCAGCGGCGGTAGATGGCGGTCTTGCTCACACCGGCCCGGCGGGCCACCGCCTCGATGGAGAGGCGACCGTAGCCGACCTCGGCCAATTCCTGCATCACGGCGGCGCGGATGGCACTGGTGATCTCCCCGCGCAGCACCGCCGCGCCGGCCGGGGCACGCCTCTTCTCGGTCGTCACGTGGAACAATGTAGCGCAACGACGGTACGGTTGCGTCCCGACGTTCGGTGGACTACCTTCCATGCAGCAGCGAGGCGGCTCCTCCCCGCCCGGCCACGCTGGATCTCTTTCACCGCACTGCTCCCCATCAGCACGAAAGATCGGAGCGCCTGAACATGGCCAACACCGCGGTGGCCGACCCCGAATCCGGACTGACCCGGGCCCAGCTGGCCCAGCGGTACGGGCTACGGGTGGCCGGGGAACGACCCGCCCTGGGTGAGTACGCACGCAGGTTGTGGGCGTACCGGCACTTCATGACCGCGTACTCGCGGGCGAAGGTCGCCTCCTCGCTGAGCAACACCCAGCTCGGCCAGCTCTGGCAGGTGCTGACACCGCTCACCAACGCGGCGGTCTACTTCCTGATCTTCGGCGTGATCCTGGCCCAGCACCGGAACGTGCCGAACTTCATCGCGTACCTGTGCACCGGCATCTTCATCTTCATCTTCACCCAGACGGCGGCGACGAACGGCGTCAGCGCGATCACCGGCAACCTGGGCCTGATCCGGGCGCTCCAGTTCCCCCGGGCCGCGCTGCCGATCACCGTCACGCTGGTGCAGCTCCAGCAGCTGCTCATGTCGATGGTCGTGCTGGGCGCGATCGTGCTGTTCACCGGCGAGCCGATCACCTTCCGCTGGCTGCTGCTGCCCCTGATGCTGCTGCTCCAGACGATCTTCAACGTCGGGTTGAGCATGGTGATGGCCCGCCTCGGCTCCAAGGTCACCGACCTCAAGCAGATCATGCCGTTCGTGATGCGCACCTGGCTGTACGCCTCCGGCGTGCTCTACCCGGTGGCGCTCATCCGTGAGCACCTGCCGAACTGGGCGGCGAACATCCTGGAGTGGAACCCGCCGCTGGTCTTCATCGAGCTGGCCCGCTACGCGCTGCTCGACTCGCACCAGCCGAACCTGATCAGCTCCCCGCTGAAGCTGTGGGCACTCGGCCTGTTCTGGGCGGTCGTGATGGGCGTCGGCGGATTCGTCTACTTCTGGCGCGGAGAGAAGGAGTACGGCCGTGGCTGAGCAGACCCTGCCGCTGAACGCCGGTCCGGTGACCGACTCGGGTCGCGTCCCCACAGTGGTGGTGGACGACGTGCACGTGATCTACCGGATCCACAAGGGCGCGAGCGGCGGCACCACCCCGGTCTCCGCGCTCAAGCGGATCGTCTCCCGCACCAAGGCGCCGAACATCCGCGAGGTGCACGCGGTCAAGGGCGTGAGCTTCACCGCGTACGAGGGTGAGGCGATCGGCCTGATCGGCAGCAACGGCTCCGGCAAGTCCACGCTGCTGCGCGCCATCGCCGGGCTGCTCCCGCCGGCCCGCGGCGCCGTCTACACCCAGGGCCAGCCGTCGCTGCTCGGCGTGAACGCCGCGCTGCTCAACGACCTGTCCGGCGAGCGCAACGTGGTGCTCGGCTGCCTCGCCATGGGCATGCACCCGGACGAGGTCAAGAAGATCGCCCCGGAGATCATCGAGTTCTCCGGGATCAACGAGCGCGGCGACTTCGCCTCGCTGCCGATGCGCACCTACTCCTCCGGCATGGGCGCGCGGCTGCGCTTCGCGATCTCCTCGGCGAAGAAGCACGACGTGCTGCTCATCGACGAGGCGCTGGCCACCGGCGACCGCAAGTTCCGGGTCCGCAGCGAGCAGCGGGTCCGCGAACTGCGCGACAGTGCCGGCACGGTCTTCCTGGTCAGCCACTCGATCGGCTCGATCCGGGACACCTGCGAGCGGACCATCTGGCTGGAGAGCGGCGTCCTGAAGATGGACGGCCCCACCAAGGAGGTCTGCGACGCGTACGAGAACCAGAAGTAGCGCCCCGGAGCGCACCGCACCGGGTTCCGCCCGGAGCGGTGCGCTCCCGCGTACGCGTTAAGGTTTTCGGACCCATCCCCTTTCACCCAGAGTGAGGTACGGCAATGACGCAGGACCACACCACCGCACCGGACGCCGCGCCGGCGAGCCCGGCACCCTGGCGCCCCGCGCGTACGGTGGCCGTGATCCTCGCCGGGGGGACCGGCACGCGCCTCGGGCTGGGCATCCCGAAGCAGCTCCTCAAGATCGCCGGTAAGCCGATCATCGAGCACACCCTCGCCGTCTTCGAGGCCGCGCCGGAGATCGACGAGATCATCGTGCTGATGGCCACCGGTCACGTCGACGACGCGCGGCGCATCGTCGCCGGCGCCGGCTTCCGCAAGGTCACCAAGGTGATCGAGGGCGGCGAGACCCGCAACGACACCACCCGGATCGCGCTCGACGCGGTCGGCGAGGGCGACGTCAACATCCTCTTCCACGACGCGGTCCGCCCGCTGGTCAGCGCCCGGATCGTGCGCGAGTGCGTGAACGCGCTCTGGACGTACTCGGCTGTCGACGTGGCCATCCCGTCCGCCGACACGATCATCCAGGTCGACGCGGACGACTGCATCACCGACATCCCGGTCCGCTCCCGGCTGCGCCGCGGCCAGACCCCGCAGGCGTTCCGCTCCGGCACCATCCGCGAGGCGTACCGCCGGGCCGAGGGCGACCCCGACTTCGCCGCCACCGACGACTGCGGCGTGGTGCTGCGCTACCTGCCCGGCACGCCGATCAAGGTGATCGACGGCTCGGACGAGAACATCAAGGTCACCCACCCGGTCGACGTGCACCTGGCCGACAAGCTGTTCCAGCTCGCCGCCGCCCAGGCGCCCCGCCTCACCGACCACCGCAGCTACGCCGAGGAGCTGACCGGCCGGACCATCGTGGTCTTCGGCGGCAGCTACGGCATCGGCCACGACCTGGCCGAGCTGGCCCGTGGCTACGGCGCCCAGGTCTTCCCGTTCAGCCGCTCCACCACCGGCACGCACGTCGAACGCGCCGAGGACGTGGCCGCCGCGCTGAAGACCGCGTTCGAGGCGACCGGCCGGATCGACCACGTGGTGGTCACCGCCGGCATCCTGGAGAAGGGCGCGCTGGCCGAGATGGACTCGGAGACGATGGACCGTCTCCTGCACGTCAACTTCGTCGGCCCGGTCACCATCGCGCGCCAGTCGCTGCCGTACCTGCAGCAGACCAAGGGCCAGCTGCTGCTCTACACGTCCAGCTCGTACACCCGGGGCCGGGCCCGCTACGCGCTCTACTCGGCCACCAAGGCCGCGCTGGTCAACCTGACCCAGGCGCTCGCCGACGAGTGGGCCGAGTTCGGCGTACGCGTCAACTGCGTCAACCCGGAACGCACCGCGACCCCGATGCGGACGCGGGCGTTCGGCGAGGAGCCGGAGCACACGCTGCTCTCCTCCGAGGCGGTCGCGCAGGCGTCCCTGGACGTGCTGATCTCCGACCTGACCGGCCAGGTGGTCGACGTGCGCCGGTCCCCCGGCGAGCAGGTCGCCGCCGTGCCGGCCCAGCCGGGCCCGCACCGGTCCGAGCTGTCCGCCGACGCCTGAACCCGACGGGACGTACCAGATGCGTGGTGACCTGGTCCGCAAGCTGCTCGCCCGGGTGCTGACCACCGGGCTGGCGGTGCTGGCCTTCCTCGTCGTGGCGCTCACCGGGGCGACCGGCTGGGGCCTGGCCCTGGCCGTCGCGGCGCTCGCCGCGACCGCCTGGGAGCGCCGGGTCCGGCCGTCCGCCGACGGTCTCGCCGAGACGGTGCTCGTCGCCGCCGGCATCCTCGTCGGCTACGCGCGGCGGCTCGACGACGGCTTCGACCCGGCGCTGGCCGCCACCGCGCTGGTCCTGCTCGGGCTGGTGCTGCTGGTCGGGCCGCTGCGGCAGGCCGGCGCGCTGGAGATCCGGGCGGCGAACCTTCCGGTCCGCACGTGGACACCGGTCGTCGCCGCCCGGCTCGGCGACGCGCTGCTGGTGCTGCTCGCCGTGGTGGCGCTCGCCGCCGCCCTGGCGCTGCCCGCCTGGACGGCGCTCGTCGCCGCGCTGCTGGTCGGCGCCGGCTGCGGGGCGGTCGCGCTGGACCTGGCCCGGCGCCGGTTCCGCCCGCCCGCCGGAGGTGGCCCGGTCGGCCGCGCGCTGCGCCGCCACCAGCCCGAGTTCGTGCTGCACTTCTCCGCCCCGCCCGGCTCCGAGTACCAGGTCACCATGTGGCTGCCGTACCTGGAGCGAATCGGCCGCCCGTTCGTGGTGGTGCTGCGCGAACCGGAGCTCCTGCCCGCGGTGGCCGCCGCCACCCGCGCCCCGGTCGTCCTCTGCCCCACGCTGAAGGCGCTCGACGAGGCGCTGGTGCCGAGCCTGCGGGTGGCGTTCTACGTCAACCACGGCGCGAAGAACGCCCACGTGATCCGGTTCAACCAGCTCACCCACGTGCAGCTGCACCACGGCGACAGCGACAAGGCCCCCAGCGCCAACCCGGTCTCGGCCATCTTCGACAAGATCTTCGTGGCCGGGCAGGCCGCGATCGACAGGTACGCCCGCGCCGGCGTGGAGATCCCCGCCGACAAGTTCGTCGTGGTCGGCCGCCCCCAGGTCGAGGCCATCGAGGTACGCCGGGAGCCGGTCACTCCGTCGGCGCACCCCACCGTCCTCTACACCCCGACCTGGACCGGGCACCACGCCGACGCCAACTACTGCTCGCTGCCGGTGGCCGAGACGTTGATCCGCCGGCTGATCGACAGGGGCGCCGCGGTGATCCTGCGCGCCCACCCCTACACCGACAAGAACCCGGCCTCGGCCCGCCAGCTCGCCCGCCTCACCGAACTGCTCGCCGCCGACCGGGCGAAGACCGGCCGGCCGCACCTGTTCGGCGCCGCCGCGAGCCGCGAGCTGACGCTCACCGAGTGCGTCAACCGCGCCGACGCGCTGGTCTCCGACGTCTCCGGGGTGATCTCCGACTGGCTCTACTCCGGCAAGCCGTACGCGGTCACCGACACCGGCGCCGACGGCGAGCACTTCGTCGAGCGGTTCCCGCTGGCGGCGTCCGGCTACGTGCTGCGGCGTGACATGTCCAACGTGGACGAGGTGCTCACCGACCTGCTCGACGCCGACCCGAAGGCGGCGCAGCGCTGGGCGGCCCGGACCCGCTACCTGGGCGACTTCCCCGCCGACGGGTACGCCGAGGCGTTCCTCACCGCCGCCCGCCGCGAACTGGAACCCGACTGGGCGGTCCCGGCGCCGCGCGCCGGGGTGTAGGCCCGCTCAGAGGTACGGGTCGAGCAGGGCGAGCACCGCCTCCGGGTCCTCGACGTGCGCGTTGTGGCCCAGCCCGGGCAGCGTCGCCACGGGCGCGCCCAGCTCCTTGAGCTGCGCGTCGGTCACCATCGGGTCCAGCTCGCCACGGGCCAGCAGCACCGGCACACCGGTGGCGGCCAGCAGGGACGGCAGCCGGGGTTCCCCGACGGCGAACGCGGCCGGGTCCATCGCGAGCCGCCAGCGACCGTCCACCCGGCGCAGCCCCGCCTCCACCACCGGATGGTCCGGTGCGAACAGCCCGGCGAGCCCGGAGACCCGCAGGTAGCGGCGGGCCGCCTCGTCACGGGTGGCGAACCAGGTGACCGGCCGGGCGGCCAGCTCCGCCGACTTGGCCAGTTCGGCCGGGGACCAGACCGCCTTGATGCCGAGCCCGACCATCGCGTCGACCGGAAGCCCTCGCTGCCGGGCCGCGAGCGCCAGCGCCACCACCCCGCCGAGCGAGTGCCCGAGCAGCACCAGCCGGTCGGTGGAGCCGAGCCGGACCGGGCCGAGCCCGTCGACGACGCGCTGGGCCAGGGCCTCGAACGAGTAGCCGTGCAGCGGCGGCGACCAGCCGTGTCCCGCCAGGTCGGGGGCGAGCCAGCGGCCGGGCCAGCGGCGCTCCAGCAGCGGCGCCCAGGGCAGCCACACCTCGCCGGTGGCACCCATGCCGTGCAGGAGAATCAGGTGCCGCTTCCCCGTCGCATCGCCCATTGGCGCAGTCTGCCACCGCCCGCCCCGCACACGCGAGACCGAACCCCGGCCAGCCTCGTCGCCCGCCATCCCGTCGATCTTGCGGTTTCGGCCCACGGGACGCCCGGCTTGCCCGTTGTGACGGGGCCGCAACTGCAAGATCAGCGGGGCCGGGCGGGGTGGGACGGGGAAGGCCGGCACCCCCGGGGTGGGGGTGCCGGCCTTCGGGCTGTGGGACTGCTCAGGCGGAGTAGCCGCGGGTGGAGACCCAGTTCGCCAGGTCGATCGTGGTGACCCAGTACGACGGCAGCGACGGGTCGGCCGAGTCGGCGATCCGTACCGTCCGGCCGTCGTTCTTGTAGCCGACCACCGCGACGTAGTGGCCGCCCGGGAACGAGTGCCAGCCGCCGTTGGTGTCGGTGGCGGTGCCGGCCACGTTCGCGACGACCGCGCGGCCGTTGCTGATCGCCTCGACCACGTCGGCCTGGAGCCGGTCCATCTGGGCCGGGGTGGCGGTGCCGGGGATCATGCGGGTCCGGTACGGGTTGCCCTTGACCTGCTGGTTGAGCACCCGGGTGGTGTCCTCGGCCGAGTTGGTGCCCATCTCGGTGGTGCCGAGCGGGCCGGCGAGCGCGTCCTGGCTGCGTTCGATGCCGGCGGCGCTGAGCGCGTTGCGCACGGCGGCCGGACCGCAGTAGAAGTAGTTGATCTGCGCCTGGTAGTCGTAGTCGAGCGACTTGCTCGACGGCGGCTTCGGCTTGGCCTTGGGCGTGGTGTCCGGGTCGGCTGTGGCCTTCTTCGACGGGGAGGCGCTCGGCGACGCGCTGGGCGCGGCGGAGGCGCTGGGCGACGCCGGCGGGACGGCGATGCGGGCCTCGCCGCGGCTGGCGGGCTGCTCGCCGAGACGGGCGGCGCCGAGATCGGCGACCGCCGCGGTGTTCTCCTGGACCGGGGCGTCGTCACCGGCGGTGGCGACGGTGCCGGCGCCGGCGGCCAGCACGAGCGCGGCGGCCGATCCGGCGATGATCTGGTACGGGCGCTCGGTGACGATCCGTCGCAGCTGACGCTTCAGGTGGTGCTTCACGAAATCCTCCACGGGGCGTGAGCGGCGCACGCCGGCCCGGCACGCGGAGGAACTCACACGTGCTGGCGGGGCCGGATGGCCGGGGGATCGGGAACGCCCGTGATGCCGGGCGCCCAGGGGGCGGTTGCCGGTCGCGCGTCAGGCGAGCGCGGGCACCGCGGTGCCGTGGAGGCGGGGGGACGATCGAGGGGTGGGCAAGAGGGGTACTCCTTCCGTGGCCGCCGACCGGGTTAGCTGACGGATTCGGGCGGGAAGTACGCCCTACCGCGGGCCGTGGCTCGCGGATTCACCCCGATGGTGCTCATGGGTCCCCGGTTCGTGGAACACGATTAGGCGGGTCGGTGCGGCGTCGCCGTCGGCAATCGATTACCGCATCGGACGCGCCGACACTACCGGTGGGTATGTCCCATGCCAAGCGCTCCCACCTGCGTAAACGTGATCCGCGGTAACGGATTTCGGAACACCCGGTTACTGACTTCGCTCAATGGGACAAGCAGTTTCGACGGCACCCGGCGGCGGAAAGCGGACAGATGGCCAGCACCGGCCCGGCAATTGCGCGACTCGATGACCTGTTCCGCGCCGGACGCCCGTTTCGGCGGCCCGGGTGACCGGGCTCACCACGTTGCGGGTAACGATTCGGTCGAGACGGTCGTCTCAGCCGACCCGGGCCGGGCGCCACCGGGCGTTGCGGACCGTCGCGGGCACCGGCTGGGCGCTTGCTGTCGCGCTCCGGTACGCCGGGGCGGGCCGCAGCGCCACGGTGGCGGCGTACGCCTCGGCGGCGAGCGTCCGGGCGGCCTCGGCCGCCAGTTCCGCGTCCCGCCACGCCGACCGCTCCCGCTCGGCGGCGCTCTCCCATCCGGCCCGGCGACCGTCCCGGACCGTGCGCGCCAGCACGATCTCCTGCTCGGCCGGGTGCCGGCGCGGATCCCACCCGTTGCGACCCGCCAGCACGTCGGCGAGCTGACGGGCGGTCAGGTCGCCCCGCCAGTGCGCCGTCATGGCGGCGTGGTGCAGCCAGCGCTCCCGGGCCGCGTACTCGGCCGGGGTTCGCGGTGTACGCGGCGCGGCCAGCGCGGCGGCGCCGGCCAGGCGGCGGGCGGCGGCGTCCGCCTCGTCGTACGCGGTCCAGGCCAGTTCCGCCTCGTCCTGCGCGGCCAGCCACCGCTCACGGCGGCGGCGGGCCGTCTGGGCGGCCCCGGCGGCGGCCACCGCCACCTCCTCGGCGTACCGGATCAGGTCGTCGCGGCGGGCGGCGTCGGCGTCGGCCGGTTCGGGGACGGCGTCCGGCGCGGGCTCGCGTTCGGGCCGGGCGACGAGCGCGGCGAGCAGGCCCAGCGCGAGCAGCAGCAGGAAGGACCAGATGGCCGCGGCCTCGGGCACGGAGGTGAGGAAGTGGTACAGAGCGGTCTGCGACATGGTCGGCACCTCACGGGAAGGACCTGGCGGGAGGGCCGCACGGCCGGCCGGGGCGGGCGGGCCACCGGGAGGCGGGTGCGGGAATGACGTTCGGTGGGTGCGGGAACGGGCGGGGCCCGTGGGCGGATCAGCGGGCGGGCGGGGCCCGTGGGCCGGCCGGCGCGGCGGCCCGTCCGGCCGGGACCGGCTCCGCGACGGCCGGGACCGTCGCCCGGCGAGCGGGCGCCGGGACACCGGCGGGCGAGGCCGGCCGCTCGGCCACGCGGTCGGCCTCCGGCCGCGCGGCGGTCGAGGCGCCCGTGACCGTGTACGCCGAGGCGGCGACCGCCGGAGCCGGGGCGGCAGCGGCGACACCGGCCGGCAGCGTGGCGGCGCCGAACGAACAGGCGACCACCACGGCGAGACTGGCGAGCATCCGGGCGGTCCAGCGCGCCACCCACCACACGGGGCAGGTGAGCGCGATCGGAAGCACGGGTACAAATTACCGCCGATCCCCCACGAACGCACCGGCGCACGGCGTGTCGCGGACCGGCCGGCAGACGACTGCGCGTGTCAGTCCGGGCGACGCCGCCCGGCGTACTCGATGCCCTCGGCCCGACCGGCGACGGACGTCGCGCCCCTGTCGGCGGCCGGGGTGGCGGCGTCCTCGGCGGACCCGCGCGGAGCCGGCACGGCCGGTGCGCGCGACGCCGCGCGGGCCCGGCGGGACGGGCCGAG
Organism: Micromonospora sp. WMMD1274; assembly: GCF_049179035.1. Lineage (NCBI taxonomy): Bacteria > Bacillati > Actinomycetota > Actinomycetes > Micromonosporales > Micromonosporaceae > Micromonospora > Micromonospora sp. WMMD1274. The sequence continues at coordinate 5,479,716 of NZ_JBMHMG010000001.1, read as the reverse complement.
CAGGCGCATCATCGGCAGTTCCACCCAGCGGTGCAACGCGGCGGCCAGCGCGAGCGTGACCACGAGGAAGCCGAGCACCGCGACCGGGCCGCGCCAGCCGGGCAGCCCGGTCCCCCAGTGCCCGGTCAGCCGCAGCACGGTGACCATGACCAGCACGTGGACCAGGTAGAAGGCGAACGAGACCTCACCGAGCCAGACCATCGCGCGGGACCGCCAGGGGGTGGGCCGGCCCCGCACGTCGGCGTCCGCCGCGGCGGCGATGACCAGCAAGTACGCGACCGCGAGCAGTGCCGCCCAGAACTCGGCCGGGATCCACAGCGCGGCCACCACCCAGGTGGTGACGAACAGCCCGGTGGCGACCGCGAGGTTCGGTCCGCGCCAGCGGTGCCGGCGCATCAGCTCGGCGGCGGCCACCCCCATCCAGAACTCCAGCGACCGGGTCACCGGGAAGATCTGGGTGAACCACCACCGCTGCTCCTCCGGGACAAGGTGCTGGCCGGGCCACAGCGCCAGGATGAGCAGCGGCGCCGCGACCAGCACGGTGCGCAGCACGCCGGTACGGGCCCGGCGCAGCCACGGCACCACGAGCGGCAGGCACAGGTAGAAGGCCAGCTCACAGGAGAGCGACCAGCTCACGTTGTTGACGCTGTAGAAGTAGCCGCCCAGCGGGATCCACGCCTGGACCAGGAAGAAGTTGGCGATCGCGGCCCACGGCACGACCGGATCGGCGAACCAGGCCGCGATCGCCAGCGCGGCGACGAACGTCACCACGTGGTTCGGGTAGATCTTGGCGAACCGGCGGCGCAGGAACGTCCACGCGCGCTCCCCGTCCCGGTACGACCAGACCAGCACGAACCCGCTGAGGATGAAGAAGAACTCGACGCCGGACAGGCCCAGGCTGAACGCCTTGTCCACCAGGGGCTTCAGGCGCGGCTCGGCGACGATCCCCATGGTGCCGGCGTGGAAGGCGAAGACCAGCAGCGCGGCGACCCACCGCAATCCGGTCAGCGACGGCAGTCGTGGGGCACGGGTGACGGTCGGCGCGCTGGTCATTCCGGGCACCCTACCCCGGGGAACCGGGACGTTCCCGGCGAGCCGCCGCCCGCTCGGCTCCACACCGGCGGCGGATAGGATTTCCGTTCCTGCACGCGCGGGCACCCACCCGGCCCCGCCCGCACGCCGTGCCGTACGGAAGGTGAGCGAACCGGATGCACCAGCGGATCCTGCTCCGCGCCCGCAAGGGCCCGTTCGACGTCCTCACGCCCGAGGAGACGTTCGCCGGCAACTGGATCGGGGACAACAGCGGCAACCTGGTCTTCAGCCACGCCGCGTACAAGCTGCTCGCCACCTCCACGGCCGAGATCACACCGACCCGCACCCCGGCCGACCCGCGGCTCGCCGACGAGATCAACGAACGGCACGACGTCTTCGTCGTACCGCTCGCCAACGCGTTCCGCCGCAGCTTCGTGCACCGCCTCACGCCGCTGACCCGGCTGATCGAGCGGCTGAAGATCCCGGTGGTGGTGCTCGGCGTCGGCGTGCAGACGAACGTCGACGGCGACCGCGAGTACCTGCGGCCGATCGACGAGCCGGTCCGCGCGTTCTGCAAGGCCGTCCTGGACCGGTCGCACAGCATCGGCGTCCGCGGCGAGGTGACCGAGAGCTACCTCAACGCGCTGGGCTTCTCCGCCGTGGAGCAGATCGGCTGCCCGTCGATGTTCCTGCACGGCGACACGTTCCAGCTGGAGAAGACCCGCCCGGAGCTGACCGCCGACTCGAAGGTCGCGCTCACCATCTCCCCGTACGTCCGCTCGATGGCCTCGGTGGTCCGCCACCACCAGGAGCGCTACCCGAACCTCTGCTACGTGCCGCAGGACCTGCGGACGCTCGGCACCCTGCTCTACGGCGACGCGCCCGAGCACCGGGGCCAGAGCAGCGACATCCCGCTGCACACCTCGCACCCGCTGTTCGCCGAGGACAAGGTGCGCATGTTCGTCGACCCGTGGACCTGGATGTCGCACCTGTCCGGGTACGACTTCGCGTTCGGCACCCGCATCCACGGCACCATCACCGCGCTCGTCGCCGGCACGCCCGGCTACCTGTTCGCGCACGACTCGCGCACCCTGGAACTGGCCCGCTACTTCGGCATCCCGCACCGGATCATGCGGGACGTGCCGGCCGACGTCGACGCCGCCGACCTCTACGCCGAGGCCGACTACACCGCGCTCAACGACGGCCACAAGGCCCGCTTCGAGACCATCACCGCGTTCCTGGCCAAGCACGACCTCGGCACCTCGTTCGCCGACGGCGACAGCGCCGCGCGCTTCGACCGGCGGGTCGGCGAGACGGTGTTCCCGCCGGCCGTCCGGCCCGCCGCCGCCACCACGCCGGCCGAACTGCTGACCCGCATCGAGCGGCTGCGCGACGAGAACGCCGAACTCAGCGCCACCATCGTCGCGATGCGCTCGCAGCAGCTCCGGGAGCGGATCAAGCAGGCCGTCCCGGGCAAGGTCCGCCGAATGCTGCGGCGCTGACCGTCGTACGCCTGTTCGAGAGCACGGTACGATCGGCTGCGTGTCCGACGCGTACCAGCCCTCGATGCTCGACCTGGCCGAGCAGGGCCCGACCCTGGGCCCGCTCGCCGGGGCGCTGCGCCGGCACGAGCTGAGCCGGGGCGCCTGGGTCGACCACCTGCCCGGCTGGGTGCGCGGCTCCGACGAGGTGCTCGACACGCTGCGCCACGAGGTGCCCTGGCGGGCCGAACGCCGCACCATGTACGACGCCGAGGTCGACGTGCCCCGGCTGCTCTGCTGGTACGCCGCCGGCCGGCCGCTGCCGCACCCGGTGCTCACCGCGGCCCGGGACGCGCTCACCCGGCACTACGCGCCCGAGCTGGGCGAGCCGTTCGTCACCGCCGGCATGTGCCTCTACCGCGACGGTCGTGACAGCGTGGCCTGGCACGGCGACACCCTCGGCCGCTCCGCGCACACCGACACCATGGTCGCGATCGTCTCGTTCGGTTCCCCGCGCGCGCTGCTGCTGCGCCCCCGCGGCGGAGGGGGCGGCAGCCTGCGGTTCCCGCTCGGCCACGGCGACCTCGTCGTCATGGGCGGCTCCTGCCAGCGCACCTGGGAGCACGCGGTGCCGAAGACCACCCGCCCGGTCGGCCCCCGGGTCAGCGTCCAGTTCCGTCCCACCGGCGTCGCCTGAGCCGGGGCGGGCCCACATCTGGCCAGGGCACGTGCTAGAAACAACCCCCAGGGTCGATCACGCCCCCGTCACCCGATGACGCGAAGGGCGACCGATGACCCAGTCCCCCACCTCCTCCCGCTGGTCCCCGTGGACCCTGCACGGCGACGGCCGCCACGTACGCCCCGGCGACGTGGTCGCACCCGACGAACGGCTCTCCTGGCCGCGCACCATCGGCGTCGGCGTCCAGCACGTGGTCGCCATGTTCGGCGCCACCTTCACCGTCCCGCTGATCACCGGGTTCCCGCCCGCCACCACGCTGCTGTTCTCCGGGCTCGGCACGCTGCTGTTCCTGCTGATCACCGGCAACCGGCTGCCCTCGTACCTCGGCTCGTCGTTCGCGTTCATCGCGCCGGTGCTGGCCGCGAAGACCGACGGCGGCATCGGCGCGGCCCTCGGCGGCATCGTCGTCGCGGGCGTCGCGCTGGCGATCGTCGGCGTCGTGGTGCAGGTGGCCGGTTCCCGCTGGATCGACGCGCTGATGCCGCCGGTGGTCACCGGCGCGATCGTCATGCTGATCGGCCTCAACCTCGCGCCGGTGGCCTGGGACGGCGACGGATCCGGCACCGGCGTGAAGGCACAGCCGCTGATCGCCGTGGTCACGCTCGTCGCGATCCTGCTCACCACAGTGCTGTTCCGCGGCTTCGTGGCGCGGCTGTCGATCCTCGTCGGCGTGGTGGTCGGCTGGGTGCTCGCTGCGCTCACCGGCAACCTCGACCAGCAGGCGGTCAGTGGCCTTCGTCAGGCGGCCTGGGTCGGTTTCCCCGAGTTCCACACGCCGAGCTTCGACGCGCGCGCCGTCGTGCTGGTCATCCCGGTGATCCTGGTGCTGATCGCGGAGAACGCCGGGCACGTCAAGGCGGTCGCCGCGATGACCGGCCGCAACCTCGACCGCGACATGGGCCGGGCGCTGCTCGGCGACGGCGTCGCCACGGTGCTGGCCGGGTCCGGCGGCGGTTCCGGCACCACCACGTACGCGGAGAACATCGGCGTGATGGCGGCGACCCGCGTCTACTCCACCGCCGCGTACTGGATCGCCGGCGCCACGGCGATCCTGCTCGGGCTCTGCCCCAAGTTCGGCGCGCTGATCCTGACCGTCCCGGCCGGTGTGCTCGGTGGCGCCACCACCGCCCTGTACGGCCTGATCGCCATCCTGGGCGCCCGGATCTGGATCGAGAGCCGGGTCGACTTCCACGACCCGATCAACCTGTTCACCGCTGCGGTGGCGGTGATCATCGGCGCCGCCAACTACACGCTGACGGCCGGCGACCTGTCGTTCAACGGCATCGCCCTGGGCACGGCCGCCGCCCTCGCGATCTACCACGGCATGCGCCTGATCGCCCGCCTGCGCGGCACCACCCCCGAGTCCCGCCAGTCCCCCGAACCCGAACTCTGACCCCACCCCACCGCCGCCCCACCCGCCCTCGCCCGCCCTCGCCCCGTTGATCATGAAGTTAGCGGCACAGTTTGCCCGATTCACGCCCGCCAACTTCATGGTCAACAGGCGGTGGGGGTGCGATCAGGTCACCCGGAGGGCCCGACCGCGTCGATCATGAGGTTAGCGGCGATCGGTGTCCGTTTTGTCGCCGCTAACCTCATGATCGACCGTGCAGAGTGGGGGGCGAGTGCCCAGACGCCCGGAACTCGCCAGCCACCCCGGGCGGCCAGTGCGGCAGGAGCGCCCGCAGCGGTGATCAAGGAGTTTGTGGTCGGTAGAAGGCGCGAAGAGTCCGCAAACTCCTTGATCACCGCGCGATGGAAGTGCGACCGGGCATCCCAGCGCCGAGCGGCCGCCAGCCGCCCCGGGTGCCCTGGTAGGCCGCACCACCCGCTGCGGTGATCAAGGAGTTTGTGGTCGGCGCGGGGCGTGAAAAGGCCGCTAACTCCTTGATCAACCGGGTTGGGCGGGGCCGGGAGGGGCGCAGCGGCAAGGGCCGGGGGCGGGCGGAGGCAGGGGACGAGCGGCGGCGACTGAGCGGTTGGGGCGGGTGGGCCGGGCCGCCCGCCCCAACCCCGTCAGTCGCGGTCGATGTGATGGCCTACGACGGTGGGGCCGAGCATCACGGCGAAACCGGAACCGTCTCGGCGCGGGTCGGCCGGGGGCAGCTCCACCGGGTCGCCGGTGGCCGTCGCGCCCACCGGTCGCGGACCGATCCAGGCCACCGACAGCTCCAGCTCGCCCTTGAGGAACCGCTGCGCGCGTACGCCGCCGGTCGCCCTGCCCTTCGCCGGGTACGCCTTGAACGGCGTCACCTTGACCGTGGCGCCGGTCGAGGTGACCACCATCGGCTCACCGTGCTTCGCGTCGTCGGTGCGGATCGCGCCGAAGAAGACCACCCGGGCGTCGCCTGGCAGGTTGATGCCGGCCATGCCGCCGCCCTTGAGCCCCTGTGGGCGTACCACGGTTGCGGCGAAGCGCAGCAGCGACGCCTCCGAGGAGACGAACGCCAGCGTCTCGGCGCCGTCGGTCAGCCAGGTCGCGCCGACCACCTCGTCGCCGTCGCGCAGCGAGATCACCTCGAACTCGTCGGAGCGGACCGGCCAGTCCGGGGCGCACACCTTCACCACGCCCGCGCGGGTACCGAGCGCCAGGCCGGGCGACCCCTGCGCGGACGGCCCGAGCGGGGCGAGCCCGACGACCGTCTCGCCGGGCTCCAGCGGCACCAGTTCCGCCGCCGACATGCCGCCGCGCAGCGACACCGTGCCGGACTGTTCCGGCAGCACCGGCAACGGCAGCACGTCGATCTTGAACGCGCGGCCGGCGCTGGTCACCAGCAGCACCCGGCCGCGGGCGGTGGAGTGCACGATCGCGCGTACCGCGTCGTGCTTGACCCGGCCGCTGCGCCGGCGCGCCTCGGCGGCCTCCTCCGACTCGGCCGCGGTCCGCGCCACCAAACCGGTGGCGGAGAGGATCACCTGGCACGGGTCGTCGGCGACCTCCAGCGGACCGGCGGGCACCGAGGCGGCGAGCACCTCCTTGAGGTCGCCGTCGACGAGCGTGGTCCGCCTCGGCGCGCCGAACTGCTTGACCACTGCGGCCAGCTCGTCGGAGACCACCTTCCGCAGTACCTTCTCGTCGTCCAGGATCTTCGACAGCTCGGCGATCTCGCCGCGCAGCTTCTCCTGCTCGGCCTCCAGCTCCAGCCGGTCGTACTTGGTCAGCCGGCGCAGCGGGGTGTCCAGGATGTAGGCCGCCTGGATCTCGGAGAGCTTGAACTTCTGCATCAGGCCGTCCTTGGCGGCCTGGGCGTCCTCGCTGGCGCGGATCAGCTTGACCACCCGGTCGATGTCGAGCAGAGCGATCAGCAGGCCGTCGACCAGGTGCAGGCGCTCCTCCCGCTTGCGCTTGCGGTACGCGCTGCGCCGGGTCACCACCTCGTAGCGGTGGGCCAGGAACACGTCGAGCAGTTCCTTGAGCCCGAGCGTGCGGGGCTGGCCGTCGACGAGCACCAGGTTGTTCACGCCGAAGGACTGCTCCAGCGGGGTGAGCCGGTAGAGGTCGGCCAGCAGCGCCTGCGGGTTCACGCCGACCTTGCACTCCACCACGAGGCGGGTGCCGTTCTCCCGGTCGGTGAGGTCCTTGACGTCGGCGATGCCGGTGAGCCGCTTGGTCTTGTTGACCTCGTTGGTGATGGCCGCGATGACCTTCTCGGCGCCGACGCCGTACGGCAGCTCGGTGACGGTGATGGCCTGCCGGCCGCGGCTGCCCTCCAGCGGGCCGATCTCCACCCGGCCGCGCATGCGCACCACGCCGCGCCCGGTCTCGTACGCGCGGCGCACCTCGTCCAGGCCGAGCAGCAGCCCGCCGGTCGGCAGGTCGGGGCCGGGGACGAACTCCATGAGCTTGTCGAGCGTGGCGTCCGGGTGGTTGATGAGCCAGCGGGCGGCCTGGACCACCTCGGCGAGGTTGTGCGGGATCATGTTGGTGGCCATGCCGACCGCGATGCCGGACGCGCCGTTGACGAGCAGGTTCGGGAACGCGGCCGGCAGCACGGTGGGCTGGGTCAGCGAGCCGTCGTAGTTCGGCTCGACGTCGACGGTGTCCTCGCCCAGCTCGCCGGTGAGCAGCATCGCCTCCCGGGACATCCGGGCCTCGGTGTAGCGGGCCGCGGCCGGGCCGTCGTCCGGGCTGCCGAAGTTGCCGTGCCCGTCGATGAGCGGGACGTTGAGCGAGAAGTCCTGCGCCAGCCGCACCATCGCGTCGTAGATCGCGGTGTCGCCGTGCGGGTGGTACTTACCCATCACGTCGCCGACGATCCGGGCGCTCTTGACGTGGCCGCGGTCCGGTCGGTGGCCCTGCTCGTGCATGGACCAGAGGATGCGCCGGTGCACCGGCTTGAGCCCGTCGCGCGCGTCGGGCAGGGCGCGGGAATGGATGACCGAGAACGCGTACTCCAGGTAGGAGTCCGAGACCTCGGTGACCAGCGGGTTGTCGAAGACGCGGGCGCCGGCCTGATCGAAGGCGGCCAGGTCCGCCTTCGCGCGGTCGTCCTTGCGGCGTGCCATGGTGCGGTTTCCTTCCGAGACGAACCCGTTGGTCAGGCGTCGATGGCGTCGCGGTCGACCCGGTCGGCGGAGTCGATCAGCCAGTTGCGGCGGGGTTCGACCTTCTCCCCCATGAGCAGTTCGAGGATCCGCTCGGCGGCCTCGACGTCGTCGAGCGTGATCCGGCGGACCGCCCGGGTGGCCGGATTCATGGTGGTCTCCCACAGCTCGTCGGCGTCCATCTCACCGAGGCCCTTGAAGCGCGGAATCGGGGTGACGATCTGCTTGCCGGCCTTCTCCAGCTTGCGGACGGTCGCCTCCATCTCGGCCTGGGTGTAGGTGTAGACGGTCTGCGGGTTGCGCCCCTTCGTGGTGATCTTGTGCAGGGGCGGCATCGCCGCGTAGAGCCGCCCGGCCTCGATCAGCGGCCGCATGTAGCGGGCGAACAGCGTGATCAGGAGGGTACGGATGTGTGCGCCGTCGACGTCCGCGTCGGCCATGATGAGCACCCGGCCGTACCGCAGGGCGGACAGGTCGAACGTCCGGCCGGAGCCGGCGCCGAGCACCTGCACGATGGCCGCGCACTCGGCGTTGTCCAGCACCTGCTGGAGGTTGGCCTTCTGCACGTTGAGGATCTTGCCGCGGATGGGCAGCAGCGCCTGGTATTCCGACGAGCGGGCCATGCGGCTCGTGCCCAGCGCGCTGTCGCCCTCCACGATGAACAGCTCGCTGCGCTCCACACCGGTGGCGCGGCAGTCGACGAGCTTGGCCGGCATGGCCGCGCCCTCCAGCGCGGTCTTGCGGCGGGCGGCGTCCTTCTGCTGCTTCTGGGTGAGCCGGACCCGGGCCGCGTCGACGATCTTCTGGAGCACCGTACGGGCCTCGGCCTTGGTCCGGCGGTCGTCCAGCCAGCTCTTGAGGTGTGCCTCGACCAGGCCCTGGAGCACCTTGGTGATGCCGGCGGTGGACAGCTCGTCCTTGGTCTGCGAGGTGAACTGCGGCTCGGGGATGCGCACGTGCACCACAGCCGTCATGCCCTCCAGGACGTCGTCCAGGGTGGGCGCGTCCTCCTTGGGCTTGAGCAGGCCGCGGGCGTTGCGGGCGGCCTCGGCGAGGGTACGGGCGAGCGCCCGCTCGAAGCCCTTGCGGTGGGTGCCGCCGTGGGCGTTGCGGATGGTGTTGGTGAAGCACTCGACGGTGCGCTCGTAGCCGGTGCCCCAGCGGAACGCCACCTCGACCTCGGCACGTCGCTGCACGTTGGACTGCATGACGCCGTTGGCGTCGGCGGCGTTCTCCCGGTAGGTGCCCTCGCCGGTGACCAGCAGCGTGCCGGAGACCGGCCGGTCGCCGGCCGGGGCGAGGAACTCCACCATGTCGGTGAGGCCGTCGGGGAAGTGGAAGCTCTCCTCGACGGGTTCCTCGCCGGTCTCGTCGCGCAGCCGGTAGGCCACGCCGGGGACGAGGAACGCGGTGTTGCGCAGCTTGAGCCGGACCGTCTCGGTGTCGAGCGCCGCGCCGGTCTCGAAGTAGCGCGGGTCGTGCCACCAGCGGATCGAGGTGCCGGTGCGCTGGCCGCGCTTCATCGCGCCGACGATCTGGAGGCCGGGGCCCGGGGTGAACGGCGCGTCGGGGCCGTCGCCGTCGAAGACGCCCGGGACGCCGTGGCGGAACGACATGGCGTGGACCTTGCCGCCGCGCCGGACGGTGACGTCGAAGCGGCGGGACAGCGCGTTGACCGCCGACGCGCCGACGCCGTGCAGGCCGCCGGAGGTCTTGTAGCCGGAGCCGCCGAACTTGCCGCCCGCGTGCAGGCGGGTCAGCACCAGCTCGACGCCGGAGATGCCGGACTTGGCGTGCACGTCGGTGGGGATGCCCCGGCCGTCGTCGTCGACCTGGACCGAGCCGTCGGCGTGCAGGATCACGTCGACTCTGGTGGCGTGACCGGCGACACCCTCGTCGGTCGAGTTGTCGAGGATCTCGTTGACGAGGTGACCCACGCCACGGCTGTCGGTCGAGCCGATGTACATGCCCGGGCGCTTGCGGACGGCGTCGAGGCCCTCCAGATGCGTCAGGTCGTCGGCCCCGTAGAGGGTGTCAGGCTGTGCGGTCAACTGGTCGTACTCCCAGGTCTCGGCGGTGTGGTGCCGTTCACCGTGTGATCCCCCCACGATGATCGCCGGGCGCGGCGCGCCGGAGCGAGCCTAGCCGGGTGCCCCGACAGGTCGGCGGCACCGGGGCGGTGCGTTGCGCGATCGGCCTGCCGGCCGGGTCCCCGCCGCGGCCGTGTACGGCGGCCGGCGGGACGGGCTGGGGGTCCAGGCCGCACAACGCCCCGGGCGCCGGATGTCTTCCCCGGTGCGGGGCCGCGGATGTCGAACCATTGACGTCCGTCACACGCGCGTGATCTGATCGCCCCCCTGAAGAATCTTTCACATTTCGATGTCTGGGAGGTCGGGCATGTCCGTGTTCCGTCGTTCCGTGCTCGCGGCGGCGCTGGCGCTCGCCACGGTCGCGTTACCCGCCGCCGCGGCGCCCGCCCGGCCCGCTGCCGCCGCGCTGCCCACCGCCGCGGTGGCGCTGGGCGACAGCTTCATCAGCGGTGAGGGCGCCGGGGCGTACGCGCCGGTGGTGGACGTCAACGGGGTGGCCCAGGGCTTCCCCGGCTGGTCCGCCGCCAACGCCAACGCCTACTTCTGCCACCGCTCGCCGAACGCCTCACTGTTCCAGGCGAACCTGCCGGGCATCTCCGCCCGGTTCAACCTGGCCTGCTCGGGCGGCCAGCCGTACGACATCGCGAACGCCTCGTCGACGCGGGCCAAGGGGCGGCAGGTGGCCGCCCAGCTCGACCAGCTCCGGACGGTGGCCCGGACCCACGACATCGACTTGGTCCTCGTCGGCCTCGGCTCGAACAACAGCTCGTTCACCTTCGGCAGCGTGGCGGAGAAGTGCGCCAACCGGTTCATCGCCGACGCGTGGACCGGCTGGTGGGAGTTCTGGGCGTACCTGGGCGGGCCGGTGGAGCAGAAGCCGTGCACCGACGCCGACCTGGGCACGGCCGCGCAGTTCACCGCCGCCACCGCGGAGACCACCACGGCGCTGCGGCAGCTGCTGGCCACGCTGGACCAGATCGACGCCGACGGCCGGCACCGGGTGGTGTTCCAGGACTACACCAACCCGCTGCCGTTCGAGCTGGACCAGAGCTACTGGACCGAGGACAGCCGCGACGACACCCGGGACAAGTTCCGCGCGCTGGGCGCCGAGCGGTACGCGGCCGGCTGCCCGATCCACCGGGCCAGCCTGGCGCCCGGCCACCGCTTCTCGCAGGGGCTCGGCACGCTCGTCAGCTCGGTACGCGGCACGCTGGCCGCCGAGTTCCCGCAGGACGACCTGGTCTACCTGAACGTGCAGCGCGCGTTCGACGGCGCCCGGCTCTGCGAGTCGACCGGCAGCCCGGGCAACGCCCTGGCCACGCCGATCCGGCTGATGGACGGCCCGACCGGCACGTTCGTCACCAGCCTCTCCGGGTACGACAAGCTCGACATCCAGCGGATCGCCAACGCCTGTGGCACGTACTTCCAGACCTGCCAGGAGTCGTGGCACCCGAACGCCGCCGGGCACAAGGTGCTCGGCCGGTGCCTGGCCGGGGCGGCGGCCACCGGCGCCCGTACCGTCTCCTGCGTCCGCGCCCCGGACGGCACGGTGAATGTGAGCTGAGCGCGCCGGGACCGGGCCGGGCATCCGGCCCGGTCCGGCGTCAGGCCCGGATCGCGGTGCCGAGCACGTGCGGCGAGGCCGGGGCCGGCAGCCCGGTCGGCGGGAAGCGGAACCGGTCCAGTTCGGTCACCTCGAAGCCGGCGGCCCGGATCGCTGCCACCGTGTCCCGGGCGGTGTGGCAGCCGGCGCAGAACAGCGGCCAGAGCGTGGCGTCGGCGATGCGCTGGGCCCGGCGCAGGCCGGAGGTCCGGGCCACCACGTGTTCGTAGAAGCGCAGTTCCCCGCCGGGCCGCAGCACCCGCCGCGCCTCGCGCAGCGCGACCGCCTGGTCCGGCACCGAGCAGAGCACGAGCGACAGCACCACCGCGTCGGCGGCGCCGTCGGCGACCGGCAGCGCCTCGGCGAGACCGGCGGCGACTGTCACCGGGACCGGGGCGCCGGGCGCGGCGGCGCGGGCCAGGGCACGCAGGCGTGGTTCCGGCTCGACGGCGACCACGCGGCTCACCCCCGGCGGGTAGTGCGCGAGGTTGCGCCCGTTGCCGGCGCCGACCTCGACCACCCGGCCGCGCAGCCCGGCGACCAGGCGGCGGCGGTGCTCGGCCATGCCGGCCTGGTCCATGGCGACGCTGGCGCGGGCGAACAGCCGGGAGAAGATCGGATGGGAGACGGCCATCAGCGACCGGCCGGTGGCGCGCCGAGGCTGAGCAGGAGCGGGCCGGCGGATCCGTCGACCAGGTCGCCGAGGCGTACCCCGTCGAGCACGGCGAGGAACGCGGCCTGCGCGCGGCGCAGCTCACCGCGCAGCCGGCACTCCGCGATCAGCGGACAGACCGGCTGCGCGCAGTCGACCACCTCGCCGTCGCCCTCGAAGGCGCGGACCACCTGGCCGACGGTGATGTCCGCGGCGTGCTCGGCGAAGGCCACACCGCCGGAGCGGCCCCGGATGGTCACCAGGACCCCGATGCGTTGCAGCCGCTGCACCACCTTGGCGACGTGGCTGCGGGGCAGCGCGAGCCGGGTGGCGAGTTCGTCGACTGTGGCCCGCACCGGGGACGCGGCGGTCAGCATGGCGATCCGCAGCGCCATGTCGGTCGACCGGTTGAGCCTCACGCCCCGACCCTAGCCACTCGGCGCCGTCCAGGACACAAGCAGATTCACGGTGACCCATGCCACCCCGGCACCGGGACCTTCGGCCCTAAAACAGGAATTGCTGATTCCTGTTTCGTGGGGATCGACCTGTTCGAGCCCCGGAAGGAGATTCGGTCGTGCTCTCGGAATCCTCAGCAGCGGTCGTGACCGCCACCCTGCCCGTCGTGCGGGCGCACGGCGAGGCCATCACCGGCCGCTTCTACCAGCGGATGTTCGACGCCCACCCGGACCTGCTGGACCTGTTCAACCGGGGCAACCAGGCCACCGGGGCGCAGAAGGCCGCGCTCGCCTCCGCCGTGGTCGCGTACGCGGCGCACCTGACCGGCGACACCGGCATGCCGTGGGGCCCGATCCTGGACCGGATCGCGCACAAGCACGCCTCGCTCGGCATCACCGCCACCCAGTACCCGATCGTCGGGCGGCACCTGCTCGCCGCGGTCGGCGAGGTGCTCGGCGACGCGGTCACCCCGGAGGTGGCCGCCGCCTGGGACGAGGTCTACTGGCTGCTGGCCTGCGAGCTGATCGCCCGCGAGGCGCGGCTCTACGCCGGCGCCGGCGTGCCCGAGGGCGGCCCGGTGTGGCGGGACTGGCGGGTCACCGGCCGCACCAGGGAGAGCGCCGACGTCGTCTCGCTCACCCTCGCGCCGGCCGGCGGCGGCGCCGCGCCCGGCTTCACCCCCGGCGAGTACGTCTCGGTCGCCGTCGACCTGGACGGCGGCCGGGGACAGCAGATCCGCCAGTACAGCCTCTCCGGCCGCCCCGGCGCCGACCAGTGGCGGATCACCGTGAAGCGGGTACGCGGGGAGGGCGGCGCGCCCGACGGGATGGTCTCCGGTCACCTGCACGACCGGGTGACCGTCGGCGACACGCTGCGGCTCAGCCCGGCGTTCGGCGACGTGGACGCCACCGGCGGCGACGGGCCGCTGCTGCTGGTCAGCGCCGGCATCGGGCTCACCCCGGCGATGGCGACGCTGGCGCACCTGGCCGACCGCGACCCCGGACGCCGGGTGACGCTGGCGCACGCCGACCGGGACGCCGAGGCGCACGCGCTGCGTGCGGAACTCCCCGCGCTCCAGCAGCGGCTGCCGAACCTGGCCGTCCAGCTCTGGTATCTCGACGCCGCCGGGGCCGACCTGCCCGGCCTGAAGGCGGAGGTGTCCGCCGGACTGATCGACCCGGACCGGCTCCCGCTGCCCGCCGGGGCGGCCGTGCACCTGTGCGGCCCGATCGCGTTCATGAACCTGGTGCGGGGCAACCTGCTGCGCCGGGGTGTGCCGGCCGAGCGGATCGCCTACGAGGTGTTCGGCCCCGGGATGCTGCCGGGCTGACGCCCCGCCGCGAAACAGGACTCCGCAGACCCGTTTTTCGGTCCGGGGACGCGTGTCGATGCCCTGGCCAGGGCCCGGAGCCTCCACAGCGGAGGAGACGGGCCCGCAGAGAAGTCGATGATCTACTGGTTAGGGGCGGAACCCGAGGGTACGGGTCCACCCATGCGCGTCCTTGGCATCAACGCGATCTTCCACGACCCGGCCGCCGCCCTGGTGGTCGACGGCCGGGTGGTGGCCGCCGCCGAAGAGGAGCGGTTCAGCCGCCGCAAGCACGGCAAACGGCCGGTGCCGTTCTCCGCGTGGGAGCTGCCCGAGTTGTCCGCAGCGTGGTGCCTGGCCAGTGCGGGCATCGACGTCGACCGGCTCGACGCGGTCGCGTACTCCTTCGATCCCGGCCTGTGCCGCGACGCGGCCGAGTTGGGGCTGGCCGACCCGTGGGACGGGTTGCGGGTGGACTACGCGCGGCGCGCGCCGCAGTTCCTCGCCGCCGCGCTGCCCGGCCTCGACCCGGAGAAGGTGCGGTTCGTCCCGCACCACGTGGCGCACGCCGCCTCGGCCGGGCTGGCCGCGCCGCCGGCCGGGGACGACACGGCGGTGCTGGTGCTCGACGGCCGGGGCGAGGTGGCCAGCCACCTGGCCGGCGTCTACCGCGACGGGCGGCTGTCGCCGCTGCGCTCGCAGGAACTGCCCCACTCGCTCGGCCTGCTCTACGAGGACCTGACCCGACACCTGGGCTTCCTCCACTCCAGCGACGAGTACAAGGTGATGGCGCTGGCCTCGTACGGCACGCCGAAGCACCTGGACGCGCTGCGCGAGCTGGTCCGGGTCACCGACGACGGCGGCTTCCGGGTCGAGCCGATCGACTGGGCGGGCCTGGCCAAGCGCGTCGAGGCGGGGACGGAGCTGGGCGAGGCGCACGCCGACCTGGCCGCCAGCGTGCAGCGGCGGCTGGAGGAGGTCGTGCTCGACCTGGCCCGCTGGCTGCACGACGCCTCCGGCGGCGCCCGCACCCTCGCCATGGCCGGCGGAGTGGCGCTGAACTGCGTGGCGAACGCGCGGATCGCCGCCGAGGGCCCGTACCGCGACGTGTGGGTGCAGCCGGCCGCCGGTGACGCGGGCACGGCGCTCGGCGCGGCGCTGCACGTCGCCGCCGAACTCGGTGACCGGACCGCCCCGATGACCGGGGTGGACCTGGGCCGGGGCTGGTCCGACGAGGAACTGGAGGCCGAGCTGCGGCGCGCGGCGCTGCCGTACACCCGGCCGGAGTCGATCGCCGCCGAGGCGGCGGAGGTGCTCGCCGGCAACGGCATCGTCGCCTGGTACCAGGGGCGCAGCGAGTACGGCCCGCGCGCGCTCGGCCACCGGTCGCTGCTCGCCCACCCGGGCGACCGGGACACCACCCGCCGGATGAACGACGTGAAGGGCCGGGAGCAGTTCCGCCCGATCGCCCCGATGGTGCGCGCGGAACGCTTCCCGGGCGTGTTCGAGGGCGTGTTCCCGAGCCCGTACATGCTGTTCGTGCACCGGGTGAAGCCGCAGTGGCGGGACCGCATCCCGGCCGTCACCCACGTGGACGGCACGGCCCGGGTGCAGACCGTGCACGCCGAGACCGAGCCGCTGGTGGCCGAGATGCTCGCCGAGTTCGAGCGGCGTACCGGCCTGCCGGTGGTGGTAAACACGTCGCTGAACACCGCCGGACGGCCCATGGTGGACACGCCGCGCGAGGCGATGGAGCTGTTCGGCTCCGCGCCGGTGGACCTGCTCGCGCTCGGTCCGTTCGCGGTACGCCGCCGGGCGCTCGGCGGTGACCGGTGATCAGCCTGGTGGTGCCCACGCTGGGCCGCCCCAGCCTGGCCGCGCTGCTGGACGCGCTCGCCGCCCAACTGGGTGAGAAGAGAAGCGACGCCGCGAGCGACGTCGAGCTGCTGCTGGTCGACGACCGGGGCGAGGACGCCGGGGAGCTGGCCGTGCCGGGGGCGCTGACCGCGTACACGAAGGTGCTGACCGGGCGCGGCGCGGGGCCTGCGGCCGCCCGCAACCTGGGCTGGCGCGCGGCCCGGGGCGAATGGGTGGTCTTCCTCGACGACGACGTGGTCCCGGCGCCGGACTGGGCGGCGCGGATGCGCGCCGACCTGGCCGTGCCCGGCCGGGTCGGCGGCGTGCAGGGCGTGGTGGAGGTGCCGCTGCCTGAGCACCGGCGCCCCACGGACTGGGAACGCGGCACCGCCGGGCTGGCCGACGGGCGGTGGATCACCGCGGACATGGCGTACCGGCGGGCCGCGCTCGCCGCCGTCGGCGGGTTCGACGAGCGGTTCCCGCGCGCCTACCGGGAGGACGCGGAGCTGGCCCACCGGGTCCGCCGCGCCGGCTGGGAGCTGGTGCGCGGCGAACGACGGGTGACCCACCCGGTGCGACCGGAGAGCCGCTGGGTCAGCCTGCGCACGCAGCGCGGCAACGCCGACGACGCGCTGCTGCGCCGCCGCTACGGCCGCCGCTGGCGCACCGACCTGGACCTGCCGCCGGGGCGGCGGCCCCGGCACGCCGCGATCACCGCTGCGGGCACTGTGGCCCTCGCCGCCGTCGCGGCGCGGGCCGCCGTCCGGCAGCCGGCGCGGCGGGCGCTCGGCGTGGCCGGCGGCCTGGCCGCGCTCGGGTGGGCGGCCGGGACCGCCGAGTTCGCCCGGGCCCGGATCGCACCCGGTCCGCGCACCCCGGACGAGGTCGCCACCATGCTCGTCACCAGCGCGCTCATCCCGCCGCTGGCGACGCTCCACTGGGTACGCGGCTGGTGGCGCGCCCGCGCCGTCCCGGCCGGGGACGGCCGCTGATGTCCACCCCCGAGCTGCCGCGCGGGCTGTACGACGCGGTGCTGCTGGACCGCGACGGCACGCTGGTGGAGGACGTGCCGTACAACGGCGACCCGGAGAAGGTAAGGCCGGTGCCCGGTGCCCGGGAGGCGCTGGACCGGTTGCGCGCGGCCGGGTTGCGGCTGGCGGTGGTGACGAACCAGTCCGGCCTGGCCCGGGGCCTGTTCACCGAGGCCCAGATGCACGCCGTGCACGCCCGGATCGAGGAGTTGCTGGGCCCGTTCGACCACTGGGCGATCTGCCCGCACGACGACGGCGACCGCTGCGCCTGCCGCAAGCCGGCACCCGGCCTGGTGCACGAGGCGGCGCGCGCGCTCGGCACCACGCCGTCCCGGTGCGTGCTCGTCGGCGACATCGGCCGGGACATGACCGCCGCGCTCGCCGCCGGCGCCACTGGTGTGCTGGTACCCACCCCTGTCACCCGGCCCGAGGAGGTCGCCGCCGCGCCGGCCGTGGCCCGGGACCTGCCCGCCGCGGTGGACGAGATCCTGCGCCGGGCGCGGGCGGTCCGGCCGGTGACGCCCCGGACGACCGGCACGGTGCTGGTGGTCCGCAGCGACTCCGCCGGAGACGTGCTGGTGACCGGGCCGGGCATCCGGGCGGTAGCGGCCGGCGCGGCGCGCGTGGTGCTGCTGTGCGGGCCACGTGGCCGGGCCGCCGCCGAACTGCTGCCCGGCGTCGACGAGGTCATCGAGTGGCCCCTGCCCTGGATCGACGGCTCCCCCGCGCCGGTGGACCCGGACGACATGCGCGCACTGACCGACCGGCTGGCGGCGGTACGCGCCGACGAGGC
Organism: Micromonospora sp. WMMD1274; assembly: GCF_049179035.1. Taxonomy (NCBI): domain Bacteria; kingdom Bacillati; phylum Actinomycetota; class Actinomycetes; order Micromonosporales; family Micromonosporaceae; genus Micromonospora; species Micromonospora sp. WMMD1274. The sequence continues at coordinate 5,462,131 of NZ_JBMHMG010000001.1, read as the reverse complement.
GGTCGTGTTCACCTCCTTCCACCAGTCCGCCCTGCCCCTGGCCCTGCTGCTACGCCTGGCCGGCGTACCCCGGATCAGCGCGATCAGCGACGACTACCCCGGCAGCCTGCTCGACGTCCGCCACCGCGTCCCGGCCGGCGTACCCGAACCCGAACGCGCCCTGTCCCTCGCCGCCGCCGCCGGCTTCGCGCTGCCCGACCAGGACGAACCGGCGCTGCGCGTGCGGACCGGGCCGGACCCGGAACCGCCCGGCGGGGAGTACGTCGTGGTGCACCCCGGCGCGTCGGTGCCCGCCCGGGCCTGCCCGCCGCAGCTCTGGACGCGGATCGTGGCCGCGCTGGCAGCCGACGGCCGGCGGGTGCTGGTGACGGGCGGGCCGGACGAGCGGGCGCTGACCGCCGAGGTGGCCGCCGCCGCAGGCGTGGACCTGGGCGGTACGACGGACCTGGCCGGGCTCGCCCGGCTGCTCACCGGCGCCCGGTGCCTGGTGGTCGGCAACACCGGGCCGGCGCACCTGGCCGCGGCGCTCGGCGTGCCGGTGGTGAGCCTGTTCGCACCCACTGTGCCGTTCGGACAGTGGGGACCGTACCGGGTGCCGACGGTGCGCCTCGGTGACGCGGGCGCCGCGTGCCGGGACACCCGCGCCACCGTCTGCCCGGTCCCCGGGCACCCGTGCCTGAGCGGCGTCGACCCGGGCGCGGTGGTGGCCGCCGTCCGCACGCTGGCCCCCGGCTGACCCGCCCGCGCCGCCGTCGAGCACCGCAACCGTCGCCCCCGAGGAGAGAGATGAACGTACTGCTGTGGCACGTGCACGGCTCCTGGACGACGTCCTTCGTGCACGGCAAGCACCGCTACCTGGTGCCGGTCACCCCGGACCGGGGTCCGTACGGGCTGGGCCGGGCGCGCACCTACCCGTGGCCGGACAGCGCCGTGGAGGTCACCCCCGAGGAACTGCGCGACACCGACGTGGACCTGGTGATCCTGCAACGCCCGGAGGAGATCGACCTGGCCGCCGAATGGCTCGGCCGCCGGCCAGGCCGCGACGTGCCGGCGATCTACGTCGAGCACAACACGCCCAAGGGCGACGTGCCCAACACCCGGCACCCGATGGCCGACCGCGACGACCTGCTGCTCACCCACGTCACCGCGTTCAACGAACTGTTCTGGGACAACGGCGCCACCAGGACCACAGTGGTCGACCACGGCGTCGTACCGCCCGCCGTCGAGTGGACCGGCGAACTCGACCGCCTCGCCGTCGTCACCAACGAACCGGTACGCCGCTGGCGGGTCACCGGCACCGACCTCATGCCGCGCTTCGCGGCGGTCGCCCCGCTCGACGTGTACGGGATGGGCGTGGCCGGGCTGCCGGACGCGCTCACCGCGGCGGGCTTCCCGGGGCTGCCGGTCACCGGGCACGACGACCTGCCGCAGCACGCCATGCACGCCGAGCTGGCCAAACGGCGCGCGTACCTGCACCTGTGCCGCTGGACCTCACTCGGCCTCAGCCTCATCGAGGCCATGACCATGGGCATGCCCGTGGTGGCACTGGCCACCACGGAAGCGGTGGACGCCGTCCCACCGGACGCCGGGGTGCTGTCCACCCGCGTCGACACGCTCGTGGAGGCGGCGCACTGGCTGACCGAGGACGCCGACGCCGCGTACCGGCTCGGCGCACGGGCACGCGAGGTGGCGAAGGAACGGTTCGGTCTGGACCGCTTCCTCGCCGACTGGGACCGGATCCTGGAGGAGGAGACATGCGCATCGCGATGATTTCCGAGCACGCCAGCCCACTCGCCGCCCTCGGCGAGGAGGACGCGGGCGGCCAGAACACGCACGTGGCGGAACTCGCGTCCGCGCTCACCGGCGCGGGACACGACGTCCGCGTCTACACCCGCCGCGACTCCCCCACGCTGCCCGAGGTGGTCGGCGCGCCGGACGGCTACCAGGTGTGCCACGTGCCGGCCGGTCCCGCCCGGCGGGTGCCGAAGGACGACCTGCTGCCGTACATGGGGGAATTCGGCAGCTGGCTGGCCGACACCTGGCGGCGCGGCGGCTGGACCCCGGACGTGGCGCACGCGCACTTCTGGATGAGCGGACTGGCGACCGTGCACGCGAGCCGCCGCACCGGCGTGCCGACGGTGCTGACGTACCACGCGCTCGGCACCGTGAAGCGCCGCCACCAGGGCGCCCGGGACACCAGTCCACCGGGGCGCGCCGGCTACGAGCGGGCGCTCGGCCGGGCCGTGGACCGGGTCGTCGTGCAGTGCTCGGACGAGGTCGCCGAGCTGGTCCGGATGGGCGTGCCCCGGTCCCGGATGGCGCTGGTCCCGTCCGGCGTCAACGAGGCGGTGTTCCGCCCGGACGGCCCGGTCGCGCCACGCGACCCGGCGCGCCCGCGCATCCTCACCGTCGGGCGGATGGTCGAACGCAAGGGCTTCCTGGACGTGGTGCGGGCGCTGCCGGCGGTGCCGGACGCCGAGTGCGTCGTGGTCGGCGGCCCGCCGGCCCACCTGCTGCCCGCCGACACGTTCGCCCGCCGGCTGTCCGCGCTCGCCGACTCGTGCGGCGTGGCCGACCGGGTACGGCTGCTCGGCGGCGTGCCGCGCGAGGAGATGGGCGCCTGGTACCGGTCGGCGGACGTGCTCGTGGCCGCCCCCTGGTACGAGCCGTTCGGGCTCACCCCGCTGGAGGGCATGGCCTGCGGCGTGCCGGTGATCGGCACGAACGTGGGCGGCATCGCCGACAGCGTGGTGGACGGGCTCACCGGCGACCTGGTGCCGCCGCGTGACCCCCGCGCGCTCGGCACCGCGCTGCGCCGGCTGCTCGGCGACAACGTGCGCCGGTTCGCGTACGCCACCGCCGCGCTCGACCGCATCCGCAGCCGGTACTCCTGGAAGCGGTGCGCCGAGCAGCTCGGCGCGGTCTACGGCACGCTGACCAGCGCGGCCCGGCCCACACCGGCGGTGGCGTGATGACCGGTCCCGACCCGCTGGAGACGCACCTGACCGGGCTGGCCGCGGCCCTGCTGCCGTACCGGCGGGAGGCGCAGCGGCTGGCCGCCTGGGGCACGGAACTGGCGTGGACGCTGGCCCGGGGCGGGCGGTTGCTGGTGGCCGGCAACGGCGGCAGCGCCGCCGAAGCCCAGCACCTCACCGCCGAACTCGTCGGCAAACTCCGCCACGACCGCCAACCCCTGTCCGCCATCGCCCTGCACGCCGAAACCAGCGCCCTCACCGCCATCGCCAACGACTACGGATACGACGAAACCTTCGCCCGACAAGTACGCGCCCACGGCCGACCCCACGACATCCTCCTACTCCTGTCCACCAGCGGCACCAGCACCAACCTCCTCACCGCCGCCCACGCCGCCCACCAGACCGGACTACGCTGCTGGGCCTTCACCGGACCCGCACCCAACCCCCTCGCCGACCTCTGCCACGACGCGCTGGCTGTGCCGTCGCCGGACAGCCAGGTCGTGCAGGAACTGCACCTGGTCTCCACGCACCTGCTGTGCGAGTACGTCGACCAGGCGCTGCCGCTGGTCCGGCACCTCCCGCACGCGCCGTGGCGGCCGGTCGACTCCGTATCCGTGGAGCGCACCGGCCGGACGGCGGCCGAGGGCGGCCCGGACCGGGCCGGGTGGGACGGCCTGGTGCTGGCCGCTGTCGACGGCGCGGCACCGTTCGGCGCCAACGGCCACGGGCCCAACGGCCACGGGCCTAACAGCCACGCCGCGAACGGCCACGGCACGAACAGGCATGCGACGAACGGCCACGGGCCGAACGGGCACGGCCCGCACGGATTCGCGCCGCCGGACGGATGCGCGGCGGACGGGCGCGCGGCGAACGGCCGCCGCCGCGACGGCGACACCGGCACCGGCTGGGTGGAGTCGTGAACGGCCCGCTGGTCGTCGTCGGCGACGCGCTGCTGGACCGCGACGTGGACGGCACCGTCAGCCGGGTCTGCCCGGACGCACCGGTGCCGGTGCTCGACGAGCGCACCGCCACCGACCGGCCGGGCGGCGCGGGACTCGCGGCGCTGCTCGCGGCCGCCGACGGCGGCGAGGTCGCCCTCGTCACCGCGCTGGCCGACGACGCCGGTGGCGCGCGCCTGGCGGAGCTGCTGACCGGCGCGGGCGTCGCGCTCTACCCGATGCGCCTGCCCGGCGCGACAGCGGAGAAGATCCGGCTGCGGGCCGGCGGGCAGACGCTGCTGCGACTGGATCGCGGCGGCGACCCGCAGCAGCCGGGAGAGCCGTCGCAGGCGGTACGGGAGCTGCTCGGCCGGGCCGGCGCGATCCTGGTCAGCGACTACGGGCGCGGCCTGCTGCGGCAGCCGACACTGCGCGCCGCGCTGGCCGAGGCGGCCGCGCCGGTGGTCTGGGATCCGCACCCGCGCGGCCCCGCCCCGGTGCCCGGCACCCGGCTGACCACACCGAACCTCGACGAGCTGCGCCGGGTGACCGGCGACGCGGGTGGCGGTTCGCCGCTCACCACCGCCACCCGGGCCGGGCAGGAGCTGCGCCACCGGTGGCGGGTCGGCGCGGTGGCGGTGACCATGGGCCCGGACGGTGCGGTGCTGTGCCACGGCGGCGCCACCCCGCTGGTGCTGCCCCCGTCGTCGGTGCCGGAGCACGTCGACGACACCTGCGGCGCCGGGGACCGGTTCGCCGCCGCCGCGGCGCTGGCGCTCGGCGACGGCGCGCCGATCGCCGAGGCGGTCCGCGCGGCGGTGGAGGCCGCCTCGGCGTACGTGGCGGCGGGCGGGGCCGCCGGGCTGCGCCGGGAACACGAACCGGCCCCGCGGGATCCGGCGCGCGCCGCCGAGGATCTGATCGCCGCGGTACGCGCCGACGGCGGCACTGTGGTCGCCACCGGCGGCTGCTTCGACATCCTGCACGCCGGGCACCTGTCCACGCTGCGCGCGGCCCGCCGCCTCGGTGACTGCCTGGTCGTCTGCCTCAACTCCGACGCGAGCGTGCGCGGGCTCAAGGGACCGGAGCGCCCGGTCAACCCGGCCGAGGACCGGGCCCGGCTGCTGGCGGCGCTGGACTGCGTCGACGCGGTGGTGGTCTTCGACGAGCCGACCCCGCACCAGGTGCTGGCCCGGCTGCGGCCGGACGTCTGGGTCAAGGGCGGCGACTACGGCGACGTGGAGCTGCCCGAGGCGGAACTGGTACGCCGCTGGGGCGGCCGGGTGGTCACCGTCCCCTACCTGTCCGGCCGGTCCACCACCGGCACCATCTCCGCCGCGCGCCAGCGCGGCCTGCACCTGGTCCGAACAGTGGTCTGAACGAGCGAGAAGGAGTCCGGCATGAGCAGGGACATCAACGGCCAGGCGGTGCTCGTCACCGGTGGCGCGAGCGGGCTCGGCGCGGCGGTCGTGGCGGCGGTGGCCAAGGCCGGCGGGCGGCCGTACGTGCTGGACCGCCGCGCGCCCGCCGACGGCGTGCCCTGGGTCGAGTGCGACCTGGCCGACAGCCGCGCCGCCGAGGCGGCCACCCGGCGGATCGCCGAGCAGGCCGGTGAGCTGACCGGCGTGGTGACCGCCGCCGGCATGGACGTGCCGGGGCGGCTGGGCGACGTCGACGGCGCGGTCTGGGACCGGATCGTGGCGATCAACCTGCTCGGCACCGCCGCGGTGATCCGGGCCGCGCTGCCCGAGCTGGAGCGCGCGCACGGCACTGTGGTCACCGTGGCGTCGACGCTGGGCGTGAAGGCGGTGAGCGACGCGACGGCGTACTGCGCGGCGAAGTTCGGGGTGGTCGGCTTCACCCGGGCGCTCGCCGCCGAACTGGCCGGCTCGGTGGGCGTGACGCTGCTGGTCCCGGGCGGGATGCGGACCGCGTTCTTCGACGAGCGGGACGAGAAGTACAAGCCCGGGGCGGACGCGATCCTCAACGACCCGGCGGACACCGCCGAGGCGGTGATGTTCGCGCTGACCCAGCCGCCCGGCTGCGCGGTACGCGAGCTGGTGGTCTGCGCCGAGCAGGAGTCGTCGTACCCGTGATCCTCGTGCTGCGCGCGCTCGGCGTCGGCGACCTCGCGACCGGGGTGCCGGCGCTGCGCGCGCTGCGTGCCGCGTACCCCGGGAAGGAGCTGGCGCTGGTCGCGCCGCGCTGGCTGGCACCGCTGGTCGAGCTGGTGGGCGGCGTGGACCGGCAGGTCCACGCGGACGGGCTGGGGCCGCTGCCCTGGTCCGGGCCGCCGCCGGAGACGGCGGTCAACCTGCACGGCCGGGGCCCGCAGTCGCATCTGATGCTGGCCGCGCTGCGGCCGGGCCGGCTGCTGGCCTTCGCCGGCCCCGAGGCGGGCGTGCCGGACGGGCCGCCGTGGCGGGCCGACGAGCACGAGGTGGACCGCTGGTGCCGGATGCTGGCCTGGTACGGCGTGCCCGCCGACCGCGCCGACCTGGCGTTGCGCCGCCCGGCGCCGGACGGGTTCCCGGCCGGCGTGACGATCGTGCATCCCGGGGCGAAGGCGGCGCAGCGGCGCTGGCCGGTGGCGCGCTTCGCGGCGGTGGCCCGGGAGCTGGCCGGGCGCGGGCACCGGGTGGTGGTGACCGGCAGCCCCGCCGAACGGGAGCTGGCGACGGCGGTGGCCCGGGCCGCCGGGCTGCCCGGCGACGCGGTGCTGGCCGGCGCGACCGACGTGGGCGAGCTGGCCGCGCTCGTCGCGTACGCCCGCCTGGTGCTCTGCGGCGACACCGGCATCGGGCATCTGGCGACCGCCTACGTCACCCCGTCGGTGCTGCTGTTCGGCCCGGTGCCGCCGTCGTGGTGGGGGCCGCCGCCGGACCGGCCGTGGCACGAGGCGCTGTGGGCCGGTCCGCGTCCGGCCGCCGGGGACGAGGACGTGCACCCGGCGCTCGCCGCGCTGGACGTGCCGGACGTGCTGGCCGCCGTGGACCGGGTGGAACGGGCCGCCCGGCACCGCCCACGCGTGCCGGTGCAGCGGGCACGGACACCCCTTACTACCCGCCGGTAGGTTAGGGCCGTAGGCTTGCCCGGGTGAGCGGGGACTACACCCAGGAGTACGTCGACGTCGACGGCGCGCGCATCGGCGTGCAGGTCTACCCGGAGCCGGCCGGTCCGCCCGGCGCGCCGGTGGTGCTGATCTGGCCCGCGATGGGCGTGCGCGCCCGCTACTACCGGCCGTTCGCCGCCGCGCTGCGCGACGCCGGGCTGGCGGTGATCGTGGCCGACCTGCGCGGCACCGGCGAGAGCACCCCCGCGCCGTCGCGCGCCTGCCGGTACGGCTACCAGGAGATGGCCGCCGACATCGGCGCCGTGCTCGACGCGCTCAAGCCCCGGCTGGACGGCCGCACCCGGCTGCTGCTCGGGCACTCCCTCGGCGGTCAGGTCGCGGTGCTGCACCAGGCGCTGCACGACGACGGCCGGGTGGACGGGCTGGCGCTGGTGGCGGTGGGGCTGCCGTGGTGGCGGCGGTACCCGGGCCGGCGCGGGTGGGGCGTGCTGCCGTACACCCAGGGGATCGCGGCGACGGCCCGGCTCCTCGGCGTCTGGCCCGGCTGGGGCTTCGGCGGCCGGCAGGCCGCCGGCGTGATCCGGGACTGGGCGCACACCGCCCGCACCGGCCGGTTCCCGGCGCTGGACGGGGTGGACACGGAGGCCGCCGTGCGGCGGATCCGGACGCCCGTGCTCGCGGTCAGCGTGGACGACGACCAGTACACGCCGCACGAGACGCTCGACCACCTGTGCGAGAAGCTGGCCGAGGCGCCCGTGACGCGGCAGCGCTACACCGTCGCCGAGGCGGGCGCGCCGCTGGACCACTTCACCTGGGTACGCGCGTCGGGTCCCCTGGCCGCCCGGATCGCCGCGTTCGCCGGCACGCTCCCCCGGCGCTGAACCCTCCTCCTGCCCGCCACGCCGGGCGTGAGTCGCCCGATCGTGGGTATGCCGCACCGCCCGAACACGGCGGAGGGGGATCTGATGTCAGAACGGCACACCACGCTGCGCTCGATGCACGACCTGGGCCTGGCGGCCTGGTTCGGCGGTTCCCTGATGGGGGCGCTGGGCGTCAACGGCGCGGCGGCACGGATCAACGACACGACGGAGCGGCTGCCGGTGGCCTCGGCCGGCTGGGCGCGGTGGACGCCCGTCAACGCGGCGGCGATCGGCGCGCACCTGGCCGGCGCGGTCGGTGAACTCGTCACCGAGAGCCCGCGAATGGCCCGCCAGGCGGGCGTGGGACGGGTGAGCGCGGTGAAGACCGCGCTGACGGTCGGCGCGCTGGCGGTGACCGGCTACAGCCGGCTGGTCGGCATGCGGCTGGAGAAGGCCGGCGGGCCGCCGGTCGAGGGGACCACCGAGCCCAACCACCACACCCCGGCCAGCGTCGCCGCCAGCCAGCGGCAGATGAAGCTGCTCCAGTGGGCGGTCCCGGCACTGACCGGCGCGCTGGTCGTGGTGTCGGCGTACATGGGTGAGCAGCAGAAACCGGGCCAGGTGTTCCGGGGCATGCTGGACCGCGCGGGCGGGATCATGTCCGCGCCCAAGCACCTCGGCAAGGTGGCCACCATGGGCGCCGCCGGACGTTCCCTGGTCGGAGCGGCCCGTTGACCACCGCGCGGCCGGCGACCCACATCGGGGTGGGCCACCGGCCGCGCGGTGCACCGGGGCAGGCCGTCCGTCGGCGGGCGGCACGGACATCAGCAGCCAGGCGAGGTGACCATGACCAGCAGGGACCGGCCGGGTACGGGTGACGGGCGAGGGCCGGAGTCGGCCGCGCCGTGGGGCACCACCGACGGCTTCGACGCCGACCCGCCTTGGGGCGCCGGCGACAGCGACCCGATGGACGAGGGCAGCGAGGAGACCGCCGTACCCGAGGGGCGGCTCGGCGAACGCCGGGCGGCCGGCGCCGGGCCGGGCGGGCCGAAGGCGGGCCGGCACGGGTTCGGATCCGTGGAACCGACCCGGACGCCCGAGGCCGGGCCGGGCGCGCCGCCCGATCCGGCCCCGTCGGGGCGGACGTTCCCGGACGACAGCGCGGACGGCGACCTCGGCGACAACGCGCTGGAGGAGGCCACCGGGATGCACCCGGAGACGCGTCCCTAGCTCAGGAGCCGGTGCCGTCCTCACCCGGCCGGCCCGGCACCGACGGCTCGTTGTCCGGCACCGGTGACTCGGCCACCGGGTGCCCGGTGTCGTCGACCAGGCCCGGCGCCATGCTGCCGCCGTGCGCCTCCTCGGCCTCCCGGGTCGCTCGCGGGTCCCGCTCGTCCTCGCCGCGCCGCTTCTCCACAGATCCCCCTTCGCGCTCGTCCATGCACCCGGCGGTACCCGGACGACGGCTGAGGAAACGTCAGGCGCGCGCGGCGGCGGGCGCGACGCCGAGCAGGTCGGCCAGGCGGGCGGCGTCGCGCTGGGCCTGGTCGCCGCAGCAGTTGTTCATCAGCACGTGCAGCTCGGCGCACTGGTCGGCCAGCTCGCGCAGCAGCACCGACCAGCGCCGCAGCTCCCCCTCGCCGTAGGCGTACCGGAACCGCTCCTGCTTGTCGCCGCTCTCCCAGGCCGTGCTGTGCCCGTGGAACCGGATCACGGCCAGGTCGGTGGTGGCGACCAGGATCGGCGGCACCGAGGAGACGTGCCCCTGCGGCATGTCCACACAGGCGTACCCGAGGTCGTGCTCACGCAGGAACGTGACGGTGTCGGCCATCGCGTCCCCGTCGAACCAGGACGAGTGCCGCAGCTCGACCGTCACCGGCCAGGGGCGGCAGCGCCGCGCGGCGTCCAGGATCCGCCGCCGGGCCGCCTCGCCGCGGGCCAGCCACGGCGGGAACTGCAACAGCACGGCGCCGAGCCGGTCGGCCGCCGCGAGCGGCACCAGCGCCGCGTGGAACCGGTCCCACAACTCGTCGTACGCCCCGGCGGGCAGGTCGCGCCAGCGGATCCGGCTCGGGCCGCCTTCCGGACGCAGGTCACGGGGCAGCGCGTCGACCGGCGTGTGATGACCGGTGAACAGCCGGAACGCCTTGACGTCGAAAGTGAACCCGTCCGGGGTCGCCTCCGCCCAGCCCGCCGTGGTCTCCGGCACCGGCACGGCGTAGTACGACGTGTCCACCTCGACCAGTCCGAACCGCTCGGCGTACCAGCCGAGCCGCCCGGCGGGTGTGTTGACCCCACGCGGATACCAGCCGGAGCGGACCAGCATCTGGTCGGCCCACGAGGACGTGCCCACCTTGATGACACCCATGTAATTCAGTTCACCGCGACCGCGGGACATCGGCAACCGGAGATGCCCTCCGGGCCGTGACCGGCACCGGGTGACCGACCTCACCGTGGGCCGGACGTGCCGGAGTGTGACGCCCGGCCGGGTGGCGGCGCTGAGGGTCACGAGATGGACGCATCCGGCCTGGACCAGGAAACCGTCGAGCGGCTGCTCGCCGGCCGCTCCGGCGACACGCCGTCCGCCCCGCCGGGGCTGGCCGCCGTGCTGGACGCGGTCCGCGCCGCTCCCGGCACGGGCGAACTCGACGGCGAGGCGGCCGCCGTCGCGGCGTTCCGGTCGGCCCGACGGATGCGCCGCAGCGGTGCCCGGTTCGGCGTCCCGGCCCGGTTCGGCGTCCGGCTGGCAGTGACCGCGCTCGCCGCGTCCCTCACCGGCGGCGTCGCGCTCGCCGCGACCGGGAACCTGCCGCGCGCCGTCCGACCGGCGGCGCCGCCGGTCGTCACCGCACCGCCCACGCCGCCGGACCGCCCGAGCCCGCCGGCCCGCTCGCCGGCGCCCGGGACACCACAGCCGTCCGAACCGTCCGGCCTGTGCGTCGCGTACCGGGCCGTCGCCGAGCCGGACCGGGGCCACGCCCTGGGCACGCCCGCCTTCGGCGACCTCGTCAGCGCCGCCGGGGGCCGCGACCGCGTGCCGGACTACTGCGCCGGGCTCCTGGGCGCGGGCGACCCGCCGGGGAAGTCCGGCCAGGAGCGGGGCGGCGGCAGGACCGAGCACCCGGTCCGCCCGGACGGCACGCCGCCGGGCGTGGGCGACACGCCACCGGGCGTGGACGGCCCCGCCCCCGAGCACGCCGGGCGGCCGTCCGGCACCCCGCCCGGGCGGCGTAACGGCTGACGACCGGCTGGTAACTTGCCCCCGTGACCCCCCGGCGTCGCCTACCGGCGATCCTCCTCCGCCTCGCCGTGGTGCTCGCCGTGCTGGCCGGCATCGTGCTCACCGCGCTCGGTCCGGCCACCGTGACCGGCCTGCTGCCGTACTTCACCGTCCAGAGCAACGTGGCGGTCGGCGTCCTCGCCGGGTACGGCGCCTGGTGCGCGCTGCGCGACCGGCCGGAGCCGCCGAGCGTCCTCAAGGGCGCGGTGACCCTCTACATCACCATCACCGGCACCGTCTACCACCTGGTGCTGGCCAACCCGGCCAGCCCGTTCGCCATGGCCCAGCCGGACCGGCAACCGGGTGAGTGGTGGGGCAACCAGTTCCTGCACACAGTGGTGCCGCTGCTGGCGGTCGCCGACTGGGCGCTGTTCGACAGGCGCGGCCGGCTGCGCCCCCGGTACGCCGCCTGGTGGCTGGCGTTCCCGGTCGGGTACCTCGTTTTCGCGCTGGTACGCGGCCTGATCGTGGCCAGCTACCCGTACCCGTTCATCGACGCGGGCGAACTGGGCTACGACGGGGTCGCGGTCAGCGCGGTCGGCTTCGCCGCGGTGTTCTGGCTGCTGGGCCTGCTGTTCGTGGGCGTGGACCGGCTGCTCGCCCGGGCCGGGCGCACCGAGTCGGCGGAGCCGCCGGCCCCGGCCGAACCGGTGGAGCCCCCGGTGGCCCAGCGGGAGACCAGCGGCTCGGGCTGAGCGGCGAGCGGGTCAGGCCGCCCGGTGGGTGGGCTGACCCGCGCGCATCCGCCGGCCCCCGCCGCGTTCCCGGCCGTACGAGTCGGCCCGTCCCCACCGGCCCGGCACGTCGAGCAGCTCGATCCGCCCGAACCCGGTCGGGATCGCCGGGTTCACCAGCAGGTTCTCCCCGCACGGGCGCAGCCCCAGCATGGTCCCCAGCAGCATCAGCAGCCCACCCGAGGCCCACGACTGCGGCCGCCCGGCCTCCGGCAACTGGACCGGGTACTTGGTCAACGCGCGGGGGTAGCCGGCGATCACCTCCGGGACCGACCCGCCGAGCGTCTCCGCCATCGCGAACACACCGGCGGCGATGTCGGCCGCCTCCTCGTCGAAGCCGTACCGCCGCAGGCCCGCCGCGACGATCGCGTTGTCCGACGGCCAGACCGCGCCGAGGTGCGCGCCGACCGGGTTGTACGGCCGCTGCCCCTGCGCGTAGGTGCGCACGCCCCAGCCGGAGAACAGGTCCGGCCCGCGCAGGTGCGCGGCCAGCGCGCCGGCCCGGTCCGGCTCCACGATGCCGCTCCACAGCAGGTGCCCCAGATGCGAGGTGAGCGCGTCGACCGGCTCGCCGTCGGGGGTGAGCGCCAGCGCGTAGTAGCCCTGCTTCGGCAGCCAGAAGTCACTGTCGAACCGCTCCCGCAGCCGCGCCGCGTCGGCCTCCAGGCGCTGCGCGTAGCCCGGGTCGCCCCAGAACTCCCGGGCCAGGCGGGCGCCCCGGATCCGGGCGTCGTACGCGTACCCCTGGAGCTCGCACGTGGCGCGCGGGTACGGCGGCTCCGCGCCGTACCGGTCGACGATCGCCTCCGGGGAGTTGCGCCAGGTCTGGTTGGCGACCCCGCTGTCGGTGTTGCGCGGCCGGTAGCGCAGGTAGCCGTCGCCGCACTGGTCGCCGTAGCGGGTCAGCCAGTCCAGCGCCATCCGGGCCGGGTGCCGCAACTCGTGGACCAGGTCGGCGTCACCGGTCCAGCGCTCGTACTCGTCGAGCAGGATCACGAACAGCGGCGTGGTGTCGGCCGCGCCGTAGTAGATCGCGGTGGGCTGCTCGTCGAACGCGGCCGCCTCGCCGTACCGCAGCTCGGCGACGATCTTGCCGGGCTCCTCCTCGTGCCGGTCGTCGAGCCGGCCGCCCTGCAACATCGCCAGCATGTGCAGCGTGGCCGGGGTCAGCTCGGGCGTGAACGGCAGCGTCTGGAGGCAGGTGAACAGCGCGTCCCGCCCGTACAGCGTCATCGCCCAGGGCATCCCCCCGACCGGGACCCGGTCGGTGTAGGCCAGCGGCATGTAGCGCAGCGCGGCCAGGTCGGTCAGGGCCTGCCGGTAGACGGCGGTGAGCGCGGGCCGGTCCGAGACCAGGTGCGGCGCCCGCTCGTACCACCGTTCGAGGTCCCCCCGCATGTCCTGCCGGACGTGCTGCCGGTGCGACTCGATGTCGGCCCGCAGGTCACGCCCTCCCGCGCCCTGAATGATCATGGAGACGTGCAGGTCGACGTTCCACTCGCCCTGCGGCTCGACGCGGATCCGGAAGGTCATCCCCCGCGCGTCCACCTCGGCCGGGGCGGTGCTGGAGACGCACGTCTCCCGGACGAACCGCCCGCGCTCGTACCGGATCCGCAACCGCCGCCCCTCCGGGTCGGGGACGACGGTGGGGCGGCGCGGGCCGGGGCGCAGGATCTCGGAGGTGTCGGCGAAGTCGCCCGCCATCTCCATCCGCACCGTGTACTCGGCGGGTTCGGCCGAGTGGTTCAGCACCGTGAGGCTCTCGTGGTACGCCTCGTCGATCGAGCGGTGCCGGATCACCGAGACGTCGGCGTCCACGTAGTGGCTGGCCGCGCCCGGCACCAGCACGAAGCGGGTCTCGAAGTAGGTCAGGTCGTCGCGGGACAACGCGTGCAGCCGCTCGCCGTCGATCGTGAGCACCCAGTGGGACAGGAACCGGGTGTCGAAGGAGAACAGGCCGATCGGGGCGGACGGGTCGCGTTCCATGTCGCCCTGCGCGTCGCTCAACGCGAACGCGTTGCCGGCGAGGACGTGGACCAGCTCCTGCCTCATCGGGCCGCCGCCCGCTCGCCGGGCACGTCGCGGGGATCCCGGGCGTCCGGCGGGCCGGGAAAGATCCGGCGCAGCGTCATCAGCAGCTTCAGTTCGCCCCGCGCGGCGAGGTCGTTGCGCAGCAGCGCGGCGGCCGGGTGCAGGCGCCCCGCCGCGATCCGGTCGAACACCTCCCGGTTCGCGCCGACCACCAGGTCCGCCTCCTCGGCCAGGCGCTCCACCCGGACGTCCTGCCGGTCGATGGTCAGGTACCAGTGCTCGGTGTGCCCGTCGTCGCGCAGGTCCAGGCGGATGGTGCCGGAGGTGGTCTCGGGCAGCTCCGGGTGCCGGCCGGCGGTCCCGCGGGCCAGGTGTTCCACGGCCGAGACGCTCATCGGGCCCTCCTCGTCGGTGGTCGCGGCCGCCCGCCTGCCGGCGCCGCTCGTCCCGCAGCGTCCCCGCGCTGCGGGTGAGGCGAACTCACCCGGTCCGGGTGAGTCGCGGCGGTCCGGCGGGTATCCCTGAGCCGTGCCGACGACCGGGGACGCCACCGCCGACCGGGTGCTGCTCGCGCTGCTGACCATGCAGCGCGAGTCGTGGGAGCAGGGAATCCTCGGTCAGGCGCTGCTCGACCTGGGCCTGGACGAGGCCGCCGTGCTGGTCGCCGACGCCGCGGTGACCCGGCAGCGGCCGGACGGGCGGCTCGGGGAGCCGCCCGGCTCGGTGGGCGCGGTGAACGGCGCCGCGTGCGGCGAGGTGGTCCGGCACGCCGCGCGCCGCACCGGCGACCGGCGGTACGCCGTGGCGCTGGACGCCCAGCTCGACTGGCTGACCCGGCGGGCGCCTAGGGCCGCCGACGGCACGCTGTTCCACCTGCTCGACGGCCGCCAGGTGTGGGCGGACACCATCTACATGGTGGTGCCGCTGCTGGCGCTGACCGGCCGGACCGAAGCGGCCGCCGCGCAGGTCGCGGGGCACCGGCGACGGCTGTACGACACGCGCACCGGCCTGTACGCCGCCCGCTGGGACGAGGACCGGGGCGAACTGGACCGACCCGGGCCCTGGGGCACCGGCAACGGCTGGGTGGTCGCCGGGATCACCCGCGCGCTGCGGCTCGCGCCGGACTGGCCGGGCACCCTCCGCGCCGAGCTGGCCGGGCACGTGGAGGAGGTGCTGACCGCCTGCCTGGCGTACCGGGGCGCGGACGGGCTCTTCCCCGACGTGCTGGACGAGCCGGGCGCCTTCCGCGAGGCCAACACCGCCCAGCTGCTCGGGTACGCGGCCCTCACCGGGGTGGCCGGCGGCTGGCTGCCCCGGTCCTGGTACGAGGTGGGAGCGGACCTGCTGGCCGCCGCCGGTCGGCGCATCGACGCGTACGGCCGGGTGACGGGCGTCAGCGGGGCGCCGGACTTCGAGCGCCCCGGCACCTCGCCCGAGGCGCAGGCGTGTCACCTGCTCGGGCACGCCGCGCTGCGCCGGGCCGGTCCGGCGCTCAGCCCAGGATGAGCCCGCGCACGTACGCGGCCTGACCGACGTGCTGGAAATCGTCGTCGAGCACGCTCACCAGCCGCACCCCGAGCGTGACCGGCGGATCCCAGTTCTCGTCCACCACCCGGTCCAGGTCGGCCGGGCGCAGCCCGCGCAGGTATTTCAGGCTCCGGTCCACCACCGCCCGGTGGTAGTCCAGCAGCACCTCACCGCTCTCCGGGCGTACCGCGGCGATCTGCTCCGGGCCGTGCCCGAAGCCGGTGTCGGCGGGGTCGGGCCGCAGGCCGCACTTCGCCGCCCAGTCGCCGGTGGCCCAGAGCTGCGGCTGGCCCATCACGTCGGCGACGTGGTCGTCCTGGATCCGGGTCAGGTGCCAGACCAGCCAGCCGACCGGGTTCGCCCCGTCGGCCGGCGCCCGCCGCAGCTGGGCCGCGTCGAGCCCGTCGAGCGCCCCGGCGACCAGATCGGGCAGCCGCCCGTACGCCTCGGTCAGCACGTCCGTCGCGTCCACGCGTCCTCACTCCCCTGCCGTCTCCTGCCGTCCCCTCGGCCTTCCTGCCGTCCCTTCGGGCAGTACCGCCCAGCGTGCCCGGCAAACCTCGGCACGGGCACCGCCTCTAGGGTGATCGCGTGGTCGCGGCGCTGGAGCTGTATCTGGACACCGACGCCACCCGGCGGATCCGGGTGCTGTGGGACCTGCTGGAGTCCGACGGGGTGCCGAGCATGCGGTCCCTGCTGGCGCAGCGGCACCGCCCGCACGTCTCGCTGGCGGTCGCGCCCCGCCTGGACCCCCACCGCGTCGCCGAGGCGCTCGCCGGGACCGTCGTGGCCGCGCCGCTGCGGCTGGAGTTCCAGCACGCCGGGCAGTTCCTCGGGCGGGTGCTCTGGCTCGGGCCGGCGCCGACGCCCGAGCTGCTGGCGCACCACGCCGCGGTGCACGACCGGCTGGCGCGGGCCGGCGTCGAGGTGGTGGAGCACTACCGGCCGGGCCGCTGGGTGCCGCACTGCACGCTGTCCATGCGGGTGCCGAACCCGCTGATGGGCGCGGCGGTACGCCGGTGCCTGGAGGTGCTGCCGCTGACCGCGACGGTGGTCGGCGCCGCGGTGGCCGACCACGCCCGCGACATCTCCCACCCCCTCCCCTGACACCTTCCCCGCCCCCATGATCGACACAAGCTCGGGGAGGTGGTGCCATCCCACTCCATGATCAACACCAGCTCGGGGAAATGGTGACATCGGACCGTCTCGGATGCAGCCACCTCCCCGAACCGGTGTCGATCACGAGCGGGCGGTGAGCCGGTCACGTCAGGGGGCGGCGGGTCACTGCGGAGCGAGGTCGAGCAGGAAGGTCGGGTAGTCCGGCTGCGGGCACGGGTCGCCCCGATGGCCGAGCCGCTCGTAGAACGGCGCCGCCCGCTCGTGGTGGGCCTGCCACTCCAGGTGCCGGGCCCGCCCGCCGGCCCAGCGGTGGACCGCGGTGAACAACGAACGGCCCACCCCGTCCCGGCGGCGGTCCGCCCGGACGTACAGGTCGTGCAGGCGTACGGTGCGGTGCGCGTCGCCGGAACGCAGGTGCGGCCCGTGGTCCTGGGCGGCGGCGTACCCGATCAACCCGCCCCCGTCGGTGGCGCCGAGCAGCGCCCAGCGGGGATCGGCCAGCAGCGCGGCGAACCGGAGCCGGTGGGCCTCCGGCGGGTCGTCGCCGACGCCCATGTCCCGCAACATCGGCCACAGGTGCGGCCAGTCCGGTACGCGCAGGTCCCGCACGGTGATCGGCATCGGTTCAGGATGCGGGCGGGACAGCGGGGCGGCGACCGGGTTTCGCGCCATCTGCGGCTGCCCTGACGATCGGGGCCGAACCGGAGCAAGCTGGTAAAAGCGCAGGTCAGAGCCATTCTGGCCACCCGAAGACGTGCGGCCGGAGCGGCAGCCGAGCACGTCGAAGGAGAGCCTCATGGCCGCACCCGTCGTCCGTTCCGTCACCGCCGACCAGACCGTCCTGCTGCCCGGGCAGTCGACCACCGTACGGGTCGACGCCTTCCACCCCGACTCGCGGCTGCTGACGCTCGCCGGCCGGGTCAGCGACCCCACCGGCGTCACCTGGGACAGCCCCATCCGGGTGGATCTGAGCGTCCCGCTGACCGTCCAGCTCGCCAGCGCCTCGCCGGGGGTGACCATCACACCCAGCGGCGCCGATCCGGGCCGCTTCACAGTCACCGTGCTGGCCGGCCGGGGCACGGTGACGCTGACCGCGACGGCGCGTGACGGCGCCGGCCGCACCGGCACGGGCACCACCACGCTGACCGTGCCGCTGCTGGTCGGGATGAGCGCCGAGAAGGGCGCCCGGACGCAACGGGCGGTGGCCGACTACCCGGGGATCCGCTACATGCGCGACTTCGGCACGGACGGCCCGGACGCGGACACGCTGCCGGAGCTGCCCGCGCTCAACGCCGGCAAGTTCGCCGACGCGCCCTCGGCCGTCATGCACGTCAGCTGGAAGGACGACGTCGAGCAGCTCGCCGGATGGCTCGACGGCGTGAACCGCCCGATCTACCTGACCTGGTACCACGAGCCGATGGGGGACGTGGTCCCGGCCACGTACCGGGCGACGGCGAGCCGGGTGACGCAGATCGTGGCGGCGCACCGCAACCGGCGGTGGGTGCTCGGGCACGGGCCGATCGTGACCCGCTACTGGCTCGACGAGGGGCGCGGCAACCCGGCCGACTGGGGCTACCCGGGCATGACCCACTACGGCGTGGACTGCTACTCCCGGGACACCGCCGCGTACTGGCCGGCCTCCCGGATGTTCGGCGTGGCCTTCGGCAAGGTGCGCGCCGCGTACCCGGGCATCCGGCTGCTGGTGCCCGAGTACGGGCTGAGCCGCACCGCCGCCGACACCACCGGCGCGGGCCGGGCGCGGACGATCCGCGAGCACGTCACCTGGCTGCGCCAGCAGAACGACGTGGACGCGATCGCGTACTGGAACAACTGGGCCGAGTTCGAGTTGGGCGACCCGCCGCCCGAGGCCACGGCCTGGCGCGATCTCCAGGTGGGCCCGGCATAGACTGGTCCCATGAGGCGGAGCCGGTGACCAGCGGGAGCGTGACGCACCCCGGCTACACCCATGGCTGCCTCGCCTACGACGACCCGGCCACGCTGCGCGCGCTGGCGGTCGCGCAGGTAACCGCCGGTCTGGCCGCCGGTGAGCAGGTCTGGGTGGTCTGTCCGGAGGATCGCGCCACGGTCACCGGCTGGCTGGCCTCGGTCCCCGGGGTCGACGCCGCGCGCCGGCGGGACGCGCTCCGGCTGGTTCCCGTCGGCGAGGCGTACCGGCACGACGAGGTGGTCGACCCGGAGCGACAGGTCCGGGCGTACGTGCGGGCCACCACCGAGGCGCTGACCGCCGGGCACACCGGCCTGCGGGTGCTGGCCGAGGCGACCAGCCTGGTCCGCACGACCGCCCAGCGGGACGCCTTCGCCCGCTACGAGCACCGCATCGACCACTGGATGCGACACCGGCCGATGTCGGCGATCTGCGCCTACGACCGCCGGCAACTGGACGACGCGGCGATCGCCGAGCTGGCCTGCCTGCACCCGGAGACCAACGCCGACGTGCTGTTCCGGCTGCACGCCGGCGGCGGCGACTCGGTGGTGGCGCTGGCCGGCGAGCTGGACCCGTCCAACCACCGGGACTTCGCCGCCGCGCTGGAGCGGGCCGACCCGCGGCCGGTGGCGGGACGGCTGGTGTTCGACGCCGCCGAGCTGCGGTTCGTCGACCACCGCAGCCTGCTGCACCTGCGGGACCATGCCCGCCGGCACGACGCCGTCGCGGTGCTGCGCACGCCGAGCCGCGCCCCGGCCCGGCTGGTCGACCTGCTCGGTCTGTCCGAGGTACGGGTGGAGGTCGTCCGATGAGGAGCGGCGCGGCCTCCGGCCACGTGGGCTACTTCCACGAGGCGTTCGTCTACGACTCCGACGAGGAGTTGCTGGCGGTGGCGCTGCCGTTCCTGCTGGACGGGGTCGCGGCCGGCGAGCCGACGGCGGTGAACCTGGACGAGCGCAACGCCGAGCTGGTGCGCCGGGCGCTGCCGCCGGGCGCCGAGGTCACGTTCCTGCCGGTCGGCGACGTCTACGCCCGGCCCAGCGTCGCGCTGCGCTCCTACCGGGAGCTGCTGGCCTCGTACGTGGCGGCGGGGGCGGCGCAGATTCGCATGGTCGGCGAGCTGCCTCCGGTGCTGCTCGGCGCGACCTGGGACTGGTGGGCGCGCTACGAGTCGGCGATCAACCACGCCTACGACGACTTCCCGCTCTGGGGCATCTGCGCCTACGACCGGCGGGGCACGCCCGCGCACGTGCTCGCCGACGTGGCGCGTACCCATCCGCGGGTGGCGCGGCCGGACGGCGGGCACGAGGCGGCGGGTCTCTACACCGAGCCGACGAGCTACCTGACCGAGTTCCGTCCGGCGCCCGCTGATCCGGTGCAGCGGACCGTGCCGCTGGTCGAGCTGATCGATCCGACGCCGGCCCGCGCCCGCGCCGAGGTGCGCGCCGCCGACCGTGGCCTGCTCACGCCGGACGGCCTCGACGGCCTGGTCATCGCCGTCAGCGAGGTGGTGAGCAACGCGCTGCGCCACGGTGAGCCGCCGGTGTGCCTGCGGTTGTGGCGCGCGCCGGACCGGATGGTGGTGACCGTCCACGATCGGGGCAGCGGCCCCAAGGATCCGTACGCCGGGCTGCTGCCGGCGGGCGACGGTTCCGACGGCGGGCTGGGCCTGTGGATCAGTCACCAGAGTTGCGACCACGTGACGTACCACCGGGACGCGGGCGGCTTCACCATCCGCCTGACGGCGGGGAACCCGCACTTCCCGGTCTGACCGCGCCGCCGGTCGGCGGGCAGGGGGCGGGGCGGGGCGAGCCCCGCGCGCGGACGCGGTACCGTAGCGCCTCATCGTGCCCTGCGGGGCGGTCATCCGCCGGCCTGGCGCTGGCGAACCGACGGAGGATGGCGCATGTCCAACGGTGCCGAGCCGTTCGCATCCCACGACGACCTGTCCGCGCGTCCGCGGTTCGATCCCGCGCTGCGCGGCTACGACAAACGTCAGGTGGACCGGTACGTCGAGCAGGTCGACGCCGAGGTGAGCGCGCTGACCGCCGCGCGGGACCGGGCGTACGCGCAGGTGCGCGACCTGACCGCGCAGGTGCAGCGGGCGCAGGCCGAGACGGTGGAGCTGCGCGACCGTCCGACTGCTGTGGACCGGGCGTCCTTCCGCGACCTCGGCCCGATGGTCGACCAGATCCTGGACCTGGCCGAGAAGCAGGCCGGCCAGATCACCGACTTGGCCACCCGGCGCGCGGAGGACGTCCAGGGGCAGGCGGAGAAGCTGCTCGCGGCGGCGCAGGAGCAGGCCGCGCGGGAGCGGCGTGAGCTGGACGAGGAGCTGTCCGCCCGCCGGGCCGAGCAGGAGCGGGTGGACGAGGAGCGGCGGGCCGCCGCGCAGGCGGAGCTGACCGCCGTGCGGGAGCTGGCGGAGAAGCTTCGCGTCGAGGGCCAGGCCGTGCACGACCGGGCCCAGCAGGAGGCGAAGCGGATCACCGAGCAGAGCGCGCAGCAGGTCGAGCAGGCGCGCTCGGCGTCCGAGGCGCTGGTGAAGGCCGCGCGGACGCAGATCCAGCAGGAGGTCCAGGCCAACCGCAGCAAGGCCCAGCAGGAACTGGCCCAGTGGCAGGCCACGATGGCCAAGGAACTGGACGAGCGGCGGGCCGCCGCCGAGCAGGAGCTGGCCGACCGGGCCGCCGCCGCCGAGAAGGACATCGCCGCGCTGGTCGCCGAGGCGCAGCAGTACGCCAACGAGGTCCGGGAGCGGGCCGACGAGGAGACGGCGGCGCACCAGGAGCAGCTCGCCGGCGTGCAGCGGGAGATCCAGCAGCGGCAGGAGACGCTGACCGGGCTCAAGGCGGAGCTGGAGACGGCCGGCCGGCAGCTGGAGGACACCCGCCGGGAGATCGCCACCATCGAGCGGACCGGCGCGGAGCTGGAGGAGCGGCTGGTCGGCGTACGCCGGGACCTGGCCTCGGAGAGCAGGCGGCTCGACGAGGCGCGGCGCGCGGCGGACCTGGCCGAGCAGCACGCCAAGGAGACCCGGGCCCGGGTGCAGCGGGAGGCCAAGCGGGTCGCCGACCTGGCCGCGGCGGCGGTCATGGCGGCCGCTGCGGGCGGCGGGGAGACCGCCGAGTACCCGCAGGTGGCGACGCGTCCGGCGATCACCGTCCCGGCCGAGGTGGCGCCGCGGGCGGTGGATGGGCGGATCGAGCCGGACGCGATCGAGCCGGACCGGTCGGAGCCGCCTGCGGTGGAGCCGATCGTGGAGCGGCTGGACGGGCCGAGCTTCGACGCGTTCGCGGTCCGCACGCCGGCCCCGCGCGGGGTGCCCGAGGTGGAGAGCACGGGTACTGACAACGGCGTACCGGCTACCGCCTGAGCAACCGTCGCCGCCGGTCCGGGCCGGGCCGGCGGCGGCACCGCATCTTGCCCATCGACCTTGCTATATGCAAATATTTGGATCGATCTGCTGATGCGTCTCGATCTTCATTCGGGGGTTGACGGGTATGCGGAAGATTTCCTCGATCGGTGCCGCCGTCGTCCTGACCGTCGCCTCGGCGGGCGCCGTGGTGGCCGGTACGGCCGGACCGGCGAGCGCCGGGTGCAGCCACTCGCACTCCAACGTGGACAGCAAGTTCGGCCAGCTGTTCAACGCCACGAACGTCAACATCCGCACCGGACCGCACACCACCTGCGCCTCGCTGGGCTACGGGCAGCTCAGTCACACGGTCGACTTCCACTGCTTCGCCAGCGGCGACCGGGTCAGCGCGAACGGCCACACCACCTACACGTGGACGTACCTGCGGGACGTCACCACCGGTGTCTCCGGCTGGGTCGCCGACGCCCTGCTGGACAACCTCGGCGGCAACGTCGCCTGCTGACCGGGACCACCGGGAGGCCCTTCGGCGGGCAGAATGACCGGGCATGACCGGCCTGCACCCGCCCGTCGAGCCGTACGCCACCCACCGCGTCCCGGTCGGTGACGGCCACGTCCTGTACGTCGAGGAGGTCGGCCGGCCGGACGGCGTACCCGTGGTGTTCCTGCACGGCGGGCCCGGCGGCGGCCTGGTGCCGGTGGCCCGCCGGTTCTTCGACCCCGCCCGCCACCGGGCCGTGCTGTTCGACCAGCGCGGCGCCGGGCGCAGCACCCCGCACGGCGAGGTGCGCGCCAACACCACCTGGCACCTGGTGGCCGACCTGGAGACGATCCGGCAGCGGCTGGGCATCGGCTCCTGGCTGGTGTTCGGCGGCTCGTGGGGCACCACGCTCGGCCTGGCGTACGCCCAGACGCACCCGGAGCGGGTGACCGGCCTGGTCCTGCGCGGCGTGCTGCTGCTGCGGCGCAGCGAGCGGGACTGGTTCTACCAGGGCGGGCTGCGCCACCTCCAGCCCGAGGAGTGGGAGCGGTTCGTCGCGCCGGTCCCGCCGGACGAGCGCGACGACGTGCTGGCCGCGTACCACAGGCGGTTGCACGGCCCGGACGAGGCGCGGGCCCGGGAGTACGCGCGGGCCTGGGGGCGGTGGGAGGCGGTCAACTCGTCGCTGCGGCCCGACCCGGAGCTGCTCGCCCACTTCACCGCCGACGACCAGGCGCTGCCGGTGGCCCGGATCCTGTCGCACTACGCGGTGCACGGCGGCTTCCTCGCCGAGGGCCAGTTGCTCGACGGCGTGGACCGCATCCGGCACCTGCCCGCCGTGATCGTCAACGGCCGCTACGACCTGTGCTGCCCGCCGGTGTCCGCGTACGACCTGGCCCGCCGGTGGCCGGAGGCGACGCTGCGGATCGTGCCGGACGCCGGGCACTCCGCGGCCGAGCCGGGCGTGACCCGGGAGGTGCTGCGCGCCCTGGACGAGGTGACCGCGAGGGTCGGCTGACCGGCGCCGGACCCCCACCGGTCCGCGCCTGGTCATCCGGGAGCGCCGCTGGCAGGATCGGCCGGGTGACGGGTGCGCTGTACGCGGTCAGTGACCTCCACGTGTCGTACGCGGAGAACCGCGCGGTGGTGGACGGCCTGCGGCCGGAGACGGCGGACGACTGGCTGATCGTGGCCGGCGACGTCGGCGAGGTCTTCGCCGACGTGGAACGGACGCTGCGGCTGCTGCGCGACCGGTTCGCGACTGTGGTGTGGGCGCCGGGCAACCACGAGCTGTGGACCCACCCCAACGACCCGGTGACGTTGCGCGGGGTGGCGCGTTACGACGCGCTGGTGGCGATGTGCCGTGAGCTGGGCGTGCTGACCCCGGAGGACGAGTACGCGGTGTGGCGGGGCGCGGGCGGGCCGGTCACCGTCGCGCCGCTGTTCCTGCTCTACGACTACTCGTTCCGCGCCCCCGGCACCACGACCAAGGAGGAGTCGCTGCGCGCGGCGTACGACGCCGGCGTGGTGTGCACCGACGAGATGCTGCTGCACCCCGACCCGTACCCGGACCGGGAGTCCTGGTGCGCGGCCCGGCTGGAGCAGACGCGGCGGCGCCTGGAGGCCACCGACCCGGCGCTGCCCACGGTGCTGGTCACCCACTGGCCGCTGGTGCGTCAGCCGACCGAGGTGCTCTGGTTCCCGGAGTTCGCGCAGTGGTGCGGCACCGATCAGACCGCCGACTGGCACGTGCGCCACCGCGCCACCGTCGCCGTCTACGGCCACCTGCACATCCCGCGCACCACCCACTACGACGGCGTTCGGTTCGAGGAGGTGTCGCTGGGTTACCCGCGCGAGTGGCGGCGCCGCGGCGGCGAGCCGGCGCCGATGAAGCGGATCCTCGGATGATCGGGGCGCTGCTGCCGGCCGGGGCGCTGGCCGTCGAGGCGTTCGCCGACGTGCCGGACGAGGCGCCGTACCCGGGCGAGGAGGACCTGGTCGCGCGCGCGGTCGCCGCGCGCCGCCAGGAGTTCGTCACGGCCCGCCGCTGCGCGCGGGAGGCGCTGGCCCGGCTCGGGTACGCCCCGGCGCCGATCCGCCCCGGTCCCCGCCGGGAGCCGGTCTGGCCGGCCGGCGTGGTGGGCAGCATCACCCACTGCACCGGCTACCGGGCGGCGGCGGTGGCGCCGGCGGGGGCGCTGGCCGGGCTGGGCATCGACGCGGAGCCGCACGAGCCGCTGCCCGACGGGGTGGCCGGCGTGGTCCTCACCGCGGGCGAGCCGGAACGGCTGGCCGCGCTGCGCGCCGCCGACCCGGCGACGCACTGGGACCGGCTGCTGTTCAGCGCCAAGGAGTCGGTCTACAAGGCGTGGTACCCGCTGACCGGGCGCTGGCTCGGCTTCGAGGAGGCGGAGCTGACCTTCGACCGGTCCGGCGGGTTCACCGCCCGCATCCTGGTCGACGGCACCCGCACCGACGGCGGCCCGCCGCTGGACGTCCTGAACGGCCGCTGGCTGGTCGCCGGCGGGCTGCTGCTCACCGCCGTGGCCGTGCCGCACCGACCCTGACCAGCGATACCGCGATTGTTCCGGTTTGCCCGGCCCGACCTGGGGTACGGCCGAAGGGGCCTGGACATTTCGCTGTAGGAGGACAGGTCCTGATGGAATCCAGCAAGCCCACCCAGATCGTCAAGGGTGTCGTCGAAGCCGCCGTCGAGAAGGTCGGCGACGCGCTGACTCCGGACGTGCCGGGCGCACCCGGCAGCGCGCCACCACCACTGGAGGAGCCGACCACGCCGCACGGGCCGCTGCCGCCCAAGGACGAGCAGGGCGCGCCGGACACCCGGACCCCGACCGGCGCCGAGACCGGCGTGCCGAAGATCGCCAAGGGGCAGCAGGGCGCGTACCTCACCACCGCCAACGGGCACCGGCTGCGCGACACCGACCACTCGCTCAAGGCCGGTCCGCGCGGCCCGGTCCTGCTCCAGGACCACCACCTGCGGGAGAAGATCACCCACTTCGACCACGAGCGGATCCCGGAGCGGGTGGTGCACGCCCGGGGCGCGGGCGCGCACGGCACGTTCGTGGCGTACGGCACCGCGGAGGAGGTGACCCGGGCCGGGTTCCTGAAGAAGGGCCGCGAGACGCCGGTCTTCGTCCGCTTCTCCACCGTGCTGGGCTCGCGCGGCTCGGCGGACACGGTCCGCGACACCCGCGGCTTCGCCACCAAGTTCTACACCGACGAGGGCACGTTCGACCTGGTCGCCAACAACATCCCGGTCTTCTTCATCCAGGACGCGATCAAGTTCCCGGACGTGATCCACGCCGGCAAGCCGCACCCGGACCGGGAGATCCCGCAGGCGCAGAGCGCGCACGACACGTTCTGGGACTTCGTCTCGCTGCACACCGAGGCGCAGCACCACACCATGTGGAACATGTCCGACCGGGGCATCCCGCGGTCCTACCGGACCATGGAGGGCTTCGGCGTGCACACGTTCCGCATGGTCGACGAGGCCGGTGCGACGGTGCTGGTCAAGTTCCACTGGAAGCCGAAGCTGGGCGTGCACTCCCTGACCTGGGAGGAGGCGCAGCTCATCGGCGGCATCGACCCGGACTACCACCGCCGCGACCTGTACGACGCGATCGAGGCCGGCGCGTTCCCGGAGTGGGAGCTGGGCATCCAGGTCTTCCCGGACACGCCGGAGGAGACGTTCGCCGGGATCGACCTGCTCGACCCGACGAAGATCGTGCCGGAGGAGCTGGCGCCGGTGCAGCCGATCGGCAAGCTCACCCTGAACAAGACGCCGCGCAACTTCTTCGCCGAGACCGAGCAGGTGGCGTTCCACGTCGGGCACCTGCCGCCGGGCATCGACGTGACGAACGACCCGCTGTTGCAGGGCCGCCTCTTCTCGTACGTGGACACGCAGCTCACCCGCCTCGGCGGGCCGAACTTCACCCAGATCCCGATCAACCGGCCGCACGCCGACGTCAACGACATGCTGCGCGACGGCTTCCACCAGCACGCGGTGCACGCGGGCGTGGCGCCGTACCGGCCGAACTCGCTCGACGGCGGCAACCCGTTCCCGGCCGGCGACCGGGAGCACGCGTTCGTGGACACGCCGGTGACGGTGGCCGAGGCGCCGAAGGTGCGCGCCTCGCCGGCCTCCTTCGACGACCACTACAGCCAGGTACGCCTGTTCTGGCAGAGCATGTCGCCGGTGGAGAAGGAGCACATCATCCGGGCGTACACGTTCGAGCTGGGCAAGTGCTACCACCAGGCGATCAAGGAGCGGCAGCTCCAGTGCCTGGCCAACGTCGACCCGGTGCTGTGCGAGCAGGTCGCGATCGGCCTGGGCCTGCCCGTGCCGCAGCCCACCGTGCCGCTGGCGGAGGTGCAGCCCAGCCCCGCGCTGTCCCAGGTCGGCCGGGAGTGGCCGGCCGACGGCCGGATGGTCGGCATCGTGGTCGACGCCCAGGGCGACATGGGCGACGTGCACGAGGTACGCCGGGCGGTGTTCGCCGCCGGCATGGTGCCGCTGCTGATCGCCGCGCACGGCGGCACCGTCGACGGGCTGCCGGTGCAGCGCACGTTCGCCACCGGCCGCTCGGTCGAGTTCGACGCGGTGCTGCTGGCCGGCGCGCCGGCCCCGGCGCCGGACGCGCTGCCGGCCCGCGACGCCAAGGCCGGCGCGCCGGGCTCCTCCACCGTCGACCCGCGGGTGCTCCTGCTGGTCGAGGAGGCGTGGCGGCACGCCAAGGTGATCGGCGCCTGGGGCGCGGGCGCCGAGGTGCTGCACCAGGCCGGCGTCACCGGCACGCCCGGTGTGGTCACCGGCGGTTCCGGGGCCGAGGTGCTCACGGAGGTGCAGCGGCTGATGGCGGCGCACCGGGTCTGGGAGAGGTTCCCGGCCTCGGTCGCCTGATCTCGTCCACGTGCGTGGGGCGGTCCCGGATCCGGGACCGCCCCACGTCCACGTTTGCCGCGGTCCCGCCCGGGAACGAGCAGTGGATGAACGGGCCTGTGGCCGACGAACCGGTCGGCGAGCTGGAACTGGTGCACACCTTCACCGGGGCGATGCCGACCGGGGTGAGCGTGTCGCACACCGGCCGGATCTTCGTCAACTTCCCGAAGTGGGGCGACGAGGTGCCGGCCACCGTCGTGGAGCTGCGCGACGGCCGTGAGGTGCCGTTCCCCGACCGGGACTGGAACGATCCGTCCGGCGACGACGACGCGGGCGCGTTCGTCTCGGTGCAGAGCATCGTGGTCGACCCGGCCGACCGTCTCTGGGTGCTCGACACCGGCAGCCCGATGTTCCAGCCGACGAAGCCGGGCGGGCCGAAGCTGGTCCGCGTCGACCTGGACACCGACTCCGTCGGACAGGTGATCACCTTCCCGGCCGACGTGGCGCTGCCCACGACGTACCTCAACGACGTCCGGTTCGACCTGCGCCGCGGCGAGGCGGGCCTGGCCTACATCACCGACTCCTCCGACTCCGGTCCGAACGGTCTCATCGTGGTGGACCTCGCCACCGGGGAGTCCTGGCGCCGGCTGCACGAGCACCCGTCCACCAAGGCCGAACCGCTGTCGGCGTTCCGGCCGGTGGTGGAGGGGCGGCCGTTCCTGCAACGCCCGGCCGACGGGCCGGCGAAGCCGGTGTCGATGGGCGCGGACGGCATCGCGATCTCCGCCGACGGCGCCCGGCTGTACTACTGCCCGCTCGCCTCGCGCCGCTGGTACAGCGTGGCCACCGACGCGCTCGCCGACCGGTCGCTCGGCGACGACCAGGTGGCCGCCACGGTGGTGGACGAGGGCGACAAGGGCACCGGCTCCGACGGTCTGGAGACCGACGACTCCGGAGCGCTCTACCTGACCGCGTACGAGCACGACGCGGTGCTGCGACGCCGCCCGGACGGGGAGTTCGAGACGGTGGTGCACGATCCGCGCCTGCTCTGGCCGGACACCATGTCGGTAGCAGTCGACGGCCACCTCTACGTCACCGCGAACCAGCTGCACCGGCAGGCGACCTACCAGGGCGGACGGGATCTGCGGCGCAAGCCGTACGCGCTGTTCCGGGTGCCGATCGACGCCGGGCCGGTGCTGCTGCGCTGACCGAGGGCGCACGCCGCGTCACGTATCGAAGTGTGTCGTTGACGCCTTAGTTAATACTCTTTAATATTTGGGCCACCTCGAGGAAGACCCCCATCCGCCCCCGTCCCCCGGGAAGGCCCTCGATGCCCAGACCCCACCTCCGGCGGCGCCTCGCCGCCGGTGCGCTCGCGCTGGCCACCACCGCCGCGACGCTCACCCTCGCCCCGACCGCCGCCGAGGCGGTGGTGCTGCCGAACAACTTCAAGAGCGTCGGCTACATGCCGTCCTGGAGCGGCAACGTCAACAGCATCCAGTACGGCAAGCTCACCCACATCAACTACGCCTTCGTGCTCCCCAACGGCGACGGCAGCCTGCGCCCGGTGGAGAACCCGAGCAAGCTCTCCTCGCTCGTGTCGCTCGGCCACGCCAACAACGTCAAGGTCTCCATCGCCGTGGGCGGCTGGAACGACGGCGACGACTCCGCGTTCGAGGCGCTCGCCGCCAACTCCGGCACGCGCACCGCGTTCGTCAACAACCTGATCGCCTTCGTCGACCAGTACAACCTCGACGGCGTCGACATGGACTGGGAGTACCCCGACCCGGGCGCCTCGGCGAACAACTACACGCTGCTCATGCAGCAGCTCGGCAGCGCCCTGCACAGCCGTGGCAAGCTGCTCACCGCCGCCGTGGTCTCCGAGGGCTACTACGTCGACGGCGTGCCCACCGCCGTCTTCGGCTCGGTGGACTGGCTGAACATCATGGCGTACGACGGCGGCAGCCCGCACGCCGGCTACGACTGGTCGATCGCCAGCGTCAACAGGTGGAAGTCGCGCGGCCTGCCCGCCGCCAAGGCGGTGCTCGGCGTGCCCTTCTACAGCCGGCCCGGCTACTACACCTACTCGGCGCTGGTCGGCATGGACCCGGCCAACGCCAACCGGGACTGCACCACAGTCGGCGGCGCGCAGCAGTGCTACAACGGCGTACCGACCGTCAAGCGCAAGACGCAGTGGGCCATGACGAACGCCGGCGGGATGATGAACTGGGAGCTGTCGCAGGACACCACCGGTTCGACGTCGCTGGTCAGCGCGATCTACGACACCGTCACCGGCGGCGGCAACCCGCCGCCGGCCGGGCGTACCGGGCCGATCACCGGCATCGGCGGCGCCTGCGTGGACGTGGCCGCCGCGAGCACCGCCAACGGCACCGCCATCCAGCTGTACGGCTGCAACGGCACCGCCGCGCAGAGCTGGAACGTCGCCGGTGACGGCACGCTGCGGGCGCTGGGCAAGTGCCTGGACGTGACGAGCGCCGGCACCGCGAACGGCACGAAGATCCAGCTGTGGGACTGCAACGGCACCGGCGCTCAGGTCTGGCAGGCGCAGAGCAACGGCACGCTGCGCAACCCCGCGTCGGGCCGGTGCCTGGACGCCACCGGCAACAGCTCCGCCAACGGCACCCGGCTGCAGATCTGGGACTGCTTCGGCGGCGCCAACCAGGTCTGGCGGCTGCCGGCCTGACCCCCAGGGCTCCCCGCC
The DNA here is from genome assembly GCF_049179035.1 of Micromonospora sp. WMMD1274. Lineage (NCBI taxonomy): Bacteria > Bacillati > Actinomycetota > Actinomycetes > Micromonosporales > Micromonosporaceae > Micromonospora > Micromonospora sp. WMMD1274. The sequence goes on along the minus strand of NZ_JBMHMG010000001.1, from coordinate 5,432,173 downwards.
GGGCTGTCCCACCCGGCGGGGACCGGCCTCACCAGCGGTTGCGGGCCTCCTCGGCCCATCCGACCAGGCCGTCCAGATCCACGCGCCCACCGTCGTCGGTCGCCGCCCAGCCGGTGAAGTGCCCGAAGCACTGGTGCGTCTCCCCGGCCAGCACGAGCAGGTTGGTACGCGCCACCCGCTCGTGGAACGGGTGGAACGTCACGTCCACCCGGTCGCCGGTGATCCGCCACGGTCGCAGCCAGTCGGTGCGGTCGTACTCCCAGGTCAGGTCCGCGCCGATCTTGTGCAGCCGCCCGTCGACGAAGACCGCGTTCTCGGTCGAGCCGGTGCCGTCGGTCCACGTGCCGCCGAGCTGGATCGCCCGGCCCGGGCCGCTGCCGGCCGCCCAGTTCCACCGCACCGCGTACCGCCACTTGCCCCGGCCGTGGTCGAGCGCCGCGTACGACCCCTCCCCCACCGGGTACGCCGTGCCGTCCACGGTGAGCGTGCCGTGCACCGGCCGGCCGATGTCCTTGACCGTGTACTGGAACCGGCGGGTGCTCCACGGCACCACCACGCCGAGCGACTCGTGCCCCGGCGGCAGCGGCACGGCCAGGTCCACCTCGACGCCGGGCGCGGAGGCCCGCACCGTGCTGCCGTCCGGGCCCTGGTCCACCGCGACGGTCAGCTTCCCGCCCCGGGCGCGGACCGGACCGGCGCCGCTGACCGGCGGCAGCACGGTGCCCCGGGCGAACGGCACCACCGCCTCCGCCGTGGTCTCCCGGCCGGTGCGCCGGTCGAGCAGGTAGAGGCTCTGCACCCCGGCGTAGTCGAGCGACGAGGCGACCAGGCCGAGGATGTGCGTCGGCGTGACCACGCCCCAGTGCTCCCACCGCTTGGCCCGGCCCCAGCCACGCAGGTTCGCCCGGTGCAGTGGCCGGCGGCTCCAGCCGACCGCGTCCGGGTTCAGCCGCCCGTCCGGCCGGCACAGGTCGACCGGCTCGGTGATCTCCCGCTCATGCGTCATCGCCGCAGGCTACCGAGGGCGGCGCGGGCCCGGCGGGCGGCCTGGACGGCCGTCCCGCCGGGCCGTCGCGTCAGCGTCCCTGCTTGGCGCGGCAGATCTCCACCGGCACCGCCGGGGCGCCGTCGACCGGAGCCGGATCCTCCGGCGTGGGCGCGATGCCGCCGGCGGAGATCCGGTCCAGCGTGGCCAGCCCGGCCGCGTCGACCTGGCCGAACACGGTGTAGTTCGGGCGCAGCGCCGAGTCGGCCTGGACCAGGAAGAACTGGCTGCCGTTGGTGTCCGGGCCGGCGTTGGCCATGGCGAGCGTGCCGCGCGCGTACAGACGGCGTACGCCGGTCGGGTCGGTCGGTGCCGGCGGCAGGTCGGTGGGCAGTTCGTCGCGGTAGCGGTAGCCCGGGCCGCCCTCGCCGGTGCCGGACGGGTCTCCGCACTGGAGGACCGTCAGCGTCGGGTACGCGGTGAGCCGGTGGCAGGGCGTCCGGTCGTAGAAGCGCTTCCGCACCAGGTGCAGGAAGCTCTGCACGGTGCACGGCGCCTGCTCGCGGTCCAGCGTCAGCCCGATCGGTCCCTGGTTGGTGCGCAGCGTGACCCGCACGGTGCCCCGGTCCGGCGTCCGGCGCGGGTCCGGCGGCAGCGGCACCGGACGGGCGGCCGGCTCGTCCGGCGTGGGCGTGTACGCGCACGGTCCCTTGGTCGGCGCGGGATCGGCGGCGGGCGCCGCGGTCGCGGCGACACCTGCGGCGGCGACGATCGTCGCGGCGGCCAGGCTCACCCCGGCGAGGCGGGCCAGCAGGGGTAAGGCGGCGTGCGTTCGGGTCTCGCTCGACACGGTGGTCCTCCCTGGACTCGTGGTACCAGAACGACCGGAGTCTATGGATCGGGTGGGACGATGTCGACGCCGCCCACGCCGCGGGCGAGGCCGTTGCCGACCGCGAGAGCAGGAGGCGGTGACGCGGCTCTCACGCTCAGTGAGAATACCGTCCGAAGTGTCCGTTAGGCCACTTAGGTGACAACCATTCGTGATCGTCATTGACAGCTCCACAATTGCGTCGATAGGTTAATTGCCATCCATCAAGCGCCGGCGCGAAAAGAACGGGGATAATCGCAAGCCGGACGAAGGAATTGGCTTCGGCGGCCACAGCCGTCCGCGCCGTCGCGCGGCATCGTGTCCGTCTCAACCGCGTCACGCCCTACCTCGCCACCCAGAAAGCCCCTGGCAGGGAGGCCGAAAAGGCTGCCTTCGCGCAGCCTGACGCCATCATCTCACCGCATTGCCGAAATGCACGCCGACTCTAGGCGTGCGCAATTTCGGTCGCCCATCGGCGCCGTTTCGCAGTCATGCGCAAACGGCAATTCACCCTGCCCGACAATCGTCGGATCCGTCGAGGAGAGTAGATGCAGAAACGTCGTTCCATAGCGGTGGCGACCGTGCTCGCCACCGTCGCGTCGGCCTGGCTGGCATCGCCCGCCGCCCCCGCCCGGGCCGCCGCGCCGGCCGGCTCCACGAGCCTCACCCCGGTGGTGTCGCCACGCTCCGGCGACACCGTCAAGCTGTTCGACACGCCGCGCCGGGCGAACCGGACGTTCCTCGCCCAGGGAGCGGCACCGACCGTGCCGAAGGGCACGGGGCCGGTCCGCAACGCCACCCAGGTTCCGTTCTCGATCAGCGACCGCCTCCAGGCGAAGGTGAACGTCGGCTCGGGGAACCTGCTCCTCACCAGCAGCGAGCTGACCCTGCCGGGCGTCGCGGGCAACGTGACCATCGGCGCGGCGTTCAACAGCCTCCTGGTCGGCACGGATCTCCCCCAGGGCGCACACGGCCCCGGCTGGCGAACCCGCGCCGGAATGGACGTCCGGCTGGTCAAAGCGGACGACGGCTCGGTCACGTACGCCGCCGCCGACGGCGTGGTCGGCAAGTTCACGGTGCTCGGTTCCGGCTACAAGACGCCGGTGGAGTTCAAGGCGGTCCTGGCCAAGGACGGCACCGGCTGGAAGCTCACCGAGCACGGCGGCAAGCGGCTCTACTTCGACTCGTCCGGCCTGTTGACGAAGGCACTCGATCGCAACGACAACGCCACCACGTACACCTATGCCAGCGGCAAACTGAGCAAGGTCACCTCGGACCGGGGCAACGGCACGGTCCGCTCGGCCGTACCGACCTATACCGGGAACCAGATCACCAAGTACCGGCAGACCGGCGACGACGGCGCATGGCGTGAGGTGTCCTACCAGTACGACTCGGCGAGCCGGCTCACCACCATCCAGTCGGCCACCTGGCGCAAAGTGCTGTTCGACTACAACAGCGCCGGCGACCTGGTGAAGATCACCGCGATGGACAACTCGTTCACCACCTTCACCTACGACGGCCAGCACCGGGTCACCTCGGTCACCCAGGTCACGAACGTCCCGACCATGACCGGATCCACCACCCGGTTCGCGTACCCGACGTCCTCCCAGACGCTCGTCGCGGACGCGCGCCAGGACCTCGGCCAGCCGGTGGCCTCCGTGCCGCACCTCACCTACGACCTGAACAGCGACAAGAAGGTCACGAAGGTCACCGACACCGCGAACAACGAACGGGAGACCTCCTACACCCCCTTCGGGGACGTGGCCGGCACCGTCTCGCCGGAGGGCGGCACCGTCGCGAACACCTACGGCGCCAACAGCGGGGAGTCGCTGACCAAGTCGGCCTCGCCCACCGGGGCGAGCGCGTCCGCCGCGTACGCCGGGGTCGCCTCCTCCACGAACCCCACCGCGAACTTCCAGCCCAGCTCGTCGATCGACACGCAGAACAACGGCTCCACCTACACCTACAACGGCGTCGGGAATCGCACCTCCGCCAAGGACGCGCTGGCGGCCGAGGCGAAGGTGGACTACAACTCGGACGGCACCGTCAAGTCGTCGACCGATCCCGGCAACGGCACCAACGCCACCACCTACAGCTACGACGCCAACAAGCAGGTCACCAAGCTCACCCCGCCCACCGGCAACGGGCTCGTCGCGAAGACGTTCGCCTACGACAACTTCGGCCGGCTGAAGACGGTGAACGACGGGTGCGTCACCACGTACGAGTACAGCCTCGACGACCGCATCAGCAAGGTGTCGCACTCCGGTTGTGGCACCGCCGGCGAGGTCACGTTCGAGCACGGTGGCTCCGGCAACCTGATCAAGCGCACCGACGTCACCGGCGTCACCACCTACCTGTACGACACCCTCAACCGGCTACGGCAGCGGACCACCCCGACCGAGACGTTGTCCTACGTGCCCGACGCCGTCGGCAACCTGGTCAAGCTCACCGACGGCCGGGGCACCACGCAGTACTACTACAACGCCCGCAACCTGCTCGTGCGCACGGACACCGCCGGCGGCACCCGCTACAACTTCCTGTACGACAAGAACGGCAACCGGACCACCACCTACTTCGCCACGGACGAGACGAACAGCACCTGGGCGATGAAGACCACCACCACCTACGACAAGTCGGACCGTCCGCTGCGCGTCACCACAAAGCGCTTCTCCAGCAGTCCGGCAACCGTCTCGGACATCACCTACTGCTACGCCCGGTACGTCTCCGGCCAGGGGTGCTCGACCGACAAGGCCGACGACACCGGCCTGCGCCAATGGCAGAAGGACGAGGCGACCGGCACCGTCAGCCAGTTCAGCTACGACAAGGGCAACCGGCTGACCAAGGCCACGAACATCGGCGGCAAGACCTACGAGTACGCCTACGACACGAACGGCAGCCGTACCACGGTGAAGGTCGACGGCAGCACCACCCAGTCGCTGACCTTCAACTCCGCGAACCAGATCACCTCGGCCAACAACACCTACGACGGCCGGGGCAGCCAAACCAAGAGCAGCGCTCCGGCCGTCACCACGATGGGTTACAACGGCCTGAAGCAGATGACCACCGCCGGAAGCGGCAGCTACGCCTACGCCGGCGCCGACCAGGTCGAGCTGACCACCGGAAACGGCACCACGATGGTGTACGGCCAGGAGGACCAGTACGGCGTGCCCGCGCTCCAGTCCTACCGCAACGGCACGGGAACCGTCTTCGTCGAGCGCGACGGGACCGGCTCGCTGCTCGGGCTGCGGACGAACAACCGCGACTACGCCTACGTCCTCGACGGGCAGGGCTCCCCGATCGCCGTGATCGGATCGGACGGCACCACGGTCGCCACGTACCGGTACGACCCCTACGGCACGATCACCAGCTCGGACGAGTACTACCTCGGGCAGACCAACATCCTGCGCTTCGCCGGTGGCGTCTACGACGCCGGCAGCCGGTACACGAAGTTCGGCCAGCGCTGGTACAACGCCGCCCACGGCCGGTTCACCCAGCAGGACAGCCTCAGCTTCATCGGCAACCCGGCGAACGGCAACCGGTACGCGTACGCCGGCGACAACCCGATCGGCAACATCGACCCGACCGGGCAGGACAGCGAGAGCATCGGCTTCGAGATCTGCTACGTGCTCTGCGCCGGCCTCAGCTACGAGTGGGACGACGAGGGCAACCAGGGCGTCACCGGAACCATCGGCACCGGCGCCGGCGCCTCGGTCGGCTACCAGAAGGGCAGCGGGAACGTGGAGGACGGCGGCGGCGTGTACGGCCAGTGCTCCCTCGGCGGTTTCAGCGCGGGAGCGGAGGTCGACTGGCAGGGCGAGTCGGACTACAACGGCGGCGTCGGCAGCGGCGGAACGGGTTGCTCGACAGGCTTCCAGGGAACCTACGCCTTCTGACCCCACCACGTGAGGACTGACATGGACCTGCTCGCCGCCACGATCGCTGCCCGCTCACCTCTGCCCGCGCCGGTGCTCGCCGGATTCTTCGTCCTGGTGGCGCTGCTGCTCGTTCTCGTCGTCTACCTGAGGAGCCGCCGCCGGTAGGCGTCACGGCCCGGACGGCCGGCCGGTCTTCTCGACCGGCCGGCCGTCCGCGCGTTCCGGCCGGGAAAGTCAGTTGCCGCGCCGGACGGTGTGGGGAAGGGTCATCGGCATGACGTTCTGACGGATCGCACCCCAGCCCGCAGGCCCTCGCCGCCTGCCGTCCGCCGTTCTCCGCGTTCTTCCCCAGAAACGAGCGTCTGTGTCCGCGTACCCCTCCGGGCGGGCCGTCGTGCCCGCCACCGTCTCCGTCTTCTCCTCCCCCGGCAGCTGGATCGAGTCCGCCGCGCTCGACCAGTGCCGGCAGGTCGCCGCCCTGGACGCCATGGCGCACGTCGCCGCCATGCCGGACCTGCACCCCGGCAAGGGCGCGCCGATCGGCGCCGCGATGTCCTCGACGGTGCTCTACCCGTTCCTGGTCGGCTCCGACATCGGGTGCGGCATCGCGGTCTTCCCGATCGCGCTGCGCCGGGTCGTACCCGAACGGCTCGCCGCCCGGTTCCCCGACCTGGACCGGGCGCTCGACCCGGACAGCGACGACCCGGCGTGGTCGGTGCTGGACGGCGAGATCCCGGCCGGTCACCTCGACGGGCTCGGCACGGTCGGGCGCGGCAACCACTTCGTCGAGCTGGCCCGCGTCGGGCCCGTCCTCGCGGCGGAGCACGCCGCGCGGCTCGGGCTGGACGCCGGCGACCTGGTGCTCGTCGTGCACTCCGGCTCGCGCGGGCTCGGCGAACGGATCCTGCGCGAGCACACCGAGACGCACGGCGCCGGCCCCGCACCCGACCCGGACGCATACCTGGCCCGGCACGACGCCGCGGTGCGGTGGGGTTCGCTCAACCGGCGGCTGCTGGCCGCGCGGGTCGCGTACGCGCTCGGCGCCGAACCGACCGAGCCGGTCGTCGACCAGTGCCACAACCTGGTCGAGATCCGCGACGGACGCTACCTGCACCGCAAGGGCGCGGCGCCGGGCGACGGGCGGGACGTGCTGATCGCCGGCACCCGCGGCACGCCCTCCTACCTGGTGGCGGCGCACGCCGGGCCGGAGGCCGGCTACTCGGTGGCGCACGGCGCCGGGCGCAAGATGTCCCGCGCCGACGCGCTGCGCCGGGGCCGGGCCAAGCACACCGTCGAGGAGCTGCGCCGTACGCCGGTCGGCTCGATCGTGGTGTGCGGCGACCGGCAGCTGCTGTTCGAGGAGGCGCCCACCGCGTACAAGCGCATCGAGCAGGTGATCGGCGACCTGGTGGCGCACGACCTCGCCACCCCGGTCACCACGACGATTCCGCTGGTCACCTACAAGACGCCGGACGTGGGTCGTCGCGACGAGCGCCGGAAGGGCCGCCGGTGACCGAGCTGCTGCTGTCCGCCGGGCGCGGACCGGCCGAGTGCGCGTGGGCGCTGGCCCGGCTGCTGTCCCGCCTGGAGGGCGAGGCGACCCGGCGGGGTCTGCGTACCGACCGGGTCGAGACGGTGGCCGGCGACCGGGCCGGCACCTACCGGTCGGTGCTGGTCCGGATCACCGGCGCCGGGGCGGAGGCGTTCGCGGCCGGGTGGACCGGCACGCTCTGCTGGCAGGCGCCCAGCCCGTACCGGACGGGTCACGGACGGAAGAACTGGTACGTCGCCGCGCGGACCTGCCGGACCGACGTGGTGGTCACCCCGTTCGACGAGGCCGACATCGAGTTCGTGCCGTGCCGCACCGGCGGACCGGGCGGCCAGCACCGCAACAAGGCCAGCACCGCCGTCCGCGCCACGCACCGCCCGTCCGGCCGGACCGTGGTGGTCGACACCGAACGGCACCTGCACCTCAACCGCCGTATCGCGGTCGAGCTGCTGCGGCAGCGGATCGCCGCCGACGACGAGGCGGCCCGGCGCGCGGGCGTCGACGCCCGCTGGCGGATCCACGACGACCTCGTGCGCGGCGACCCGGTACGGGTGGAGCGGCCGTAGGGCGGGCCGGGCCGTGACCCGTGCCCGCCGTCGGCGGCCGGCTCCACCGTCGGCGTCCGGCCTCACGCGACGAAGACGCAGAACGGGTGGCCGGCCGGGTCGGCGTACACCCGTAGCGGCTCGTCCGGGTCGTCGGACCGGTCCCGCAGCAGCCGCCCGCCGAGCGCGAGCACCCGCTCGTGCTGCCGGTCCAGCTCGGCCACCGACGGCACGGTCAGGTCGAGGTGCAACTGCTGCGGCACCTCCCCCTCCGGCCAGGTCGCCTCCGGCAGCCGGTCGACCTGCTGGAAGGCCAGTTGGGGCGCGCCCTCCGCGGTCCGCAGCACCAGCCAGTCCCGGCCGCGCTCGTCCGGTTCCCCGGCCGCCGGCGGCTCGTCACCGGGCCGGTAGACCAGGCCCAGCAGCGCGCGGTAGAACTCGGCCAGGGCGCGCGCGTCGGTGCAGTCCAGCACGACCTGGCACAGCCGCAGACCCGGTCCGTCGGTCATCGTCACCACCTCCGGCCTCCTCTTGCCCCGCCGGTCGCGGCGCAATCCGCCGCGGTGACGCCCCGCCGGTCGCGACCCGATCCGACGCGGTGACGCCCGGCGGTCGCGGCCCGATCCGTCGTCGCTGACCGGTCCGGCTACCGTGGGCGCGGCGGACGGGCGGCCCCAGCCCGCCGACGTGGCGCGCGAGGAGGACGGATGCGACGGAGAAGGACCGGTCTGGCGGCGGCGCTGGCGACAGTGGCCCTCTCGCTCGCCTCCTGCGGCGGCGGGGACGCCGGCACCGATCCCGAGACCTACCTCCGCGACGCGATGCGCGAGGCCGTGTCCGTCGAGCAGGAGACCGGGCAGTTCCCCAGGGGCGTGAGCGATCTGTCGATCGGGGACTACGACGGCGTCGGCGTCGTCACGTTCGTCACCGACAACGACGCGTCGGCGCTCTGCGTGCAGCTGTCCGTGCCGGACGCCAAGCGCAGCGTGTACTCCTCCGACCCCGGACAGGTCGCCGACGGCGCCTGCGACATGGACCGCGTCCGGTGAACCCGCTCGTGCAGCGCTTCCGCGCCGTGGTCGCGATGTGGATCTTCGTCGGCTGGGGCGGGTTCCTGCTGGCCGGGTTCCTCGGCCTCGCCCTGCTGACCCAGACGGGTCCGTTCGCGGCCGCGTCGACCTTCTCCGCCGCCGCCGAGTTCGCCCCCGGCGCCGAGATCAAGGTGCGGGACACCGGCGTACGCCCCGGCAACATCCTGATCCTCGCCACCCCCGCCACTGTGGACCCCGCCACCGTCCGGTGCACCGCGAAGAGCCGGGTCTACTCCACCGGCGAGCAGCGGTCCAGGGAGCTGACCGGGGCCCGGCCCGAGGGGACCGCGGCGGTGATGCGCGACCGCGGCGAACCCCGGCAGTTCACTCCGGTGCTGGCCACCGAGGGCACCGGCTGGATGGAGACCGACTTCGTGAGCTGCACCGGCGCCGGTGCGGAGGCGTTCGCGCTGACCACCGCCAAGGGCATCCAGAGCGACCGGTTCCGGCTCGGCGCCGGACTGCTGCTCATGCTGCTCGCCCCGGTGCTCGCCGGCCTCGGCTGCCTCGCGCTGCACTTCACCCGGAAATGGAACCGGGAGGCGGCTCTGCGCGGCGGCTCGACGAGTTGGCCCTACCGGTGACCGGGCTGCGCCTGCACGTGGGCTGTGCCATGTGGACGCACAAGTCCTGGTCCGGCCGCTTCCTGCCGCACCCGCTGCCCGCGCACGAGCGGCTGCGCGCGTACGCCGGGTGGTGCGACGCCGTGGAGGGCAACACCACGTTCTACGCGACCCCGGCCCGGGAGACGGTGGCGTCCTGGGCCGAGCAGACCGACCCGGGCTTCCGTTTCCTGCCGAAGCTGCCGAAGGTGGTCACACACGAGCGCCGGCTCACCGGCGGCGAGGCGGAACTGCGGGCGTTCCTGCACGCGATGGAGCCGCTCGGCCCCCGGGCGGACGCGCTCTGGATCCAGCTGCCCGGCTCGTTCGGCCCCGGTGACGTGCCCGACCTCGACCGGTTCCTGCGCACGCTGCCCGCCGGTCACCGGTACGCCGTCGAGGTCCGCCACCCCGCCTTCTTCACCGAGGCCGGTGCGGTACGCGCGCTGGAGGCGACGCTCGACCGGGCCGGTGCCGAGTGGATCCCGTTCGACACCACAGCGTTCTTCCGGACGCCGCCGACGAGCGACGCGGAGCGGGAGGCGTGGACGCGCAAGCCGCGCCTGCCGCTGCGTACCCGGGCGCTGACCGACCGGCCCGTCGTGCGCTACCTGGGCCGGGACGACCCGGCCCGCACCGTCGAGGGCTGGCAGCCGTGGCTGGACGTGGTCACCGACTGGCTGCGGGAGGGCCGCTCGCCGACCGTGTTCGTGCACACGCCGGACAACGCGGACGCGCCCGAGCTGGCCCGCCGCTTCCACGACCAGGTCCGCGAGCGGGTGCCCGGCCTCGCGCCGTTACCGGAGCCGGAGCCGGTCGGCCCGGCCACGCTGTTCTGAGCGCCGTGCGGGATCGCCGGCCCGGTCATGCTGTTCCGAGCGCCGTGCGGGATCGCCGGCCCGGTCATGCTGTTCCGAGCGCCGGGTGGGATCGCCGGCCCGGCCGGGCGCAGGCGCGCCCGACCGGACGGCCCGCGCAGCCCGGCCGCACAGACCCGGCGCCGGACCGGACCTCAGCCCGGCCGGCCGCCCTCGGGCGGGGGCAGGCGGTCGTCGTACGCGCCGGACCGGCCCGCGTACCGCTCGCCGCGCAGGAACGGCAGCGGGTTCGGTGTGCAGCCGTGCAGGCCGAGTGTCTGCTGCTGCATCACCGGCGCCGGACGCCCCCGCCCCGGGCAGCGCTCGTGCCCGTGCCCCAGGCGGTGACCGACCTCGTGGTTGACCACGTACCGGCGGTACGCGGTGAGGTCGCTCCCGTAGGCGGGCGCGCCGAGCACCCAGCGGGCCACGTTCACCACCACCCGGTCCCCGTTACGGCAGGACGTGTACCGGTCCGGCCCGTCCCCGCACAGGTCGTCGCGCGTACCGGGGGTGGCGAGGTAGACGGTGAGGTCGGCGGGTCCGCCGGCGCCGACGCGGCGCAGGGCGATCCGTCCGTCGGTCGTCCAGCCACCCGGGCCGGCGAGGATGCCGGTGACCTGCGCCCCGAACTCGGCCGGTGGCAGACCCGTGATGTCGCGCTCCACCGCCACCCGGTAGCGCAGCAGCCGGCCCGTACCCCTTGTGGTGGCCGGCTCGGCGGCGGCGTACCGCCATCGGTTGCCGCCCTCGGCGGGATAGCCGATCCGCGCCGGCCGGGACCGGACGGGCGCCGCCGCCGACGCGGCCGGCGCGGCAGCGGACGGCCCGGCCGGCTCGGACAGCGCGACTGCGGGCTGGTCGGCCCCTGCCGGTGTGCAACCGGCCAGCGACACCGCCAGCGCGATCAGCGCCGCGCCGCCGCGCGTCCGGTCCACGGTCCTGGTCATCTCGTCTCCCCTCGGCGCCCGGTCGGGGGCGCGGGGATGAGGACGGGTGACCCGTCGCGAAAGTTGGTCCGGCGGGGACTCAACCTTTTCCGTGTCCCGCACGTCCCTACCGGGGTGAGAGGTGCAGAGGACCGGCATGGCCCGGGGTGACGCGGAGTTCGTCGAGTTCGCGCGGGCGTCCTCCGCGCGGCTGACGCACGCCGCCTTCCTCATGACCGGCAACCACCACCACGCCGAGGACGCCGCCCAGACCGCGCTCGTGCGCACGTACGCGTCCTGGTCCCGGATCCGCAACGGCGACCCGTACGGCTACGCCCGTTCGGTGCTGGTGAACCACCTCGTCGACACCTGGCGGCGGCCGATCCGCGAGTACCCGAGCGACGACCTCCCGGAGCGGCACGGCGGCGACATGGCCGAGGAGGTGGCGACGCGGCGGTGGCTGGTCACCGCGCTCGGCACGCTCACCGCGCGCGAACGCGCCGTCGTCGTCCTGCGCCACTACTTCGACCTGCCGGAGGCCCAGGTGGCCCGCGAACTCGACGTGTCCGTCGGCACCGTCAAGAGCACCTCGTCCCGGGCGCTGGAGAAGCTGCGTACCGCAGGTCTGTCCGCGCCCCGACCGCAGGAGACGTGCCGGTGACCGAGATGGACGAGCTGCGCCGCGCGATGCGGGCGACCGAACGGGCCGACGGCCTGGACATCGCGGACATCATGCGCCGGGGACGCCGACTGCGCCGACGCCGGCGGATCGGTGCCGGGGTCGCGGCGGCGGTGACGACGGTCGCGGTGGCGGTCGGGGTCGACGCGGTGGCGACGCGGACCGGCCCGCCGGACCTCCCGGCCGGGGAGCCGGTCGTCACCGCGTCCACCGGCACTCCCCCACCCACGCCGACCGCCGCGCCGGCCCCGACCGAGTCGCCGCTGCGGCCGCTCGGGACCGTCGTGGACAGCGGCATCCGGTACGGCGCCGACGCGCGCGTGTTCTTCATGGTCCCGGTCGACGTGCCGGAACTGCCACGTGTGACGATCGGCCTGGTCGCCGGGCGGCGCGCGCCGGACGGCCACCTGACCTCCGACTTCCTGGTCAACGACGTGTCCGGCAGCGACCGCCGGGCCGGGTTCCACGAGATCGGGTACGACCAGCAGCGGGTGCCCACGGACACGCCGGTACCGACGTTCGGCTACTTCGTCGGCCCGGCGGCACGCATCGTCGGGACAGTCGACGGCCGGCAGGTCGAGGCGAAACTGGCCCGGTGGAGCGAGGACCCACAGGTGGTGATCTTCTGGTTCGACCCGGCGACCCTCGCCCCGGGAACCCCGCTCGACGGCATCACCGCCCGAGACCCCCAGGGCCGCCGCCTGTAGCCCGCTCCTTCTCCCCTCCCTCTCCCGTCCCCTCCCCCCGGTGATCAAGGAGTTTGCGGACTGATACGGCCCTGATGAGGACACAAACTCCTTGATCACCGGGGTCAGGGGGTCGAGGCGTGAGAGCGGACCCCGCCCTCGGACTGCTTGATTCGCCGACCCGAGCCGCCCGTGGATCTTGGTACGGGACGGCCCCCATCAGGGCGCTCTCGTACCAAGATCTACGGCTGCTCCCGGGATGCGGGCCACGGATCTCAGGTGATGGGGACATGACGCGTCTGGGACCGGCCCTCGTCGGCGATCTTGCGCTTTCTGCCCGGTCAGATGGGACATCTGCGACATCGACAGGGCCGCAAGTGCAAGATCGCGGGGGCGGGCGGGGAGCGGCCCCGGGGGCGGGTGGGGGGAGGCGTGGAGGGTGGGAGGAGGGCCGCGGGGTGGGGGTGTGAGGATCGGGGGCATGCGTGCGGTGGTATTCGAGCGGTTCGGGGTGCGGCCGGAGGTCCGGGAGGTGGACGATCCGGTGCCGGCGCCGGACGGGGTGGTCGTCCGGGTCGGCGCGACCGGCCTGTGCCGCAGTGACTGGCACGGCTGGCAGGGCCACGACCCGGACATCCAAGTGCCACACGTACCGGGGCACGAGTTCGCCGGTGTCGTAGTGGCGGCCGGCGCGGACGTACGCGGCTGGCGGCCCGGCGACCGGGTGACCGCGCCGTTCGTCTGCGCGTGCGGGCGGTGCCCGTCGTGTCTCGCGGGCGACCAGCAGGTCTGCGAGCGGCAGACCCAGCCGGGATTCACCGGGTGGGGCTCGTTCGCCGAGCTGGTCGCGGTGCGGCACGCCGACGTGAACCTGGTCCGGCTGCCGGACGAGCTGGACGAGGCGGCAGCCGCCGCGCTCGGCTGCCGGTTCGCCACCGCGTTCCGGGCCGTCGTCGCGCAGGGCCGGGTGGCGGCGGGCGAGTGGGTCGCAGTGCACGGCTGCGGCGGCGTCGGCCTGTCCGCGGTCATGGTCGCGGCGGCGAGCGGCGCGCGGGTGGTGGCCGTGGACGTGTCGCCCGGCGCGCTGGAGCTGGCCCGCCGCAGCGGTGCCGCGGTGTGCGTGGACGCGAGCACGCTCGGCGGTCCCGCCGACGTGGCCGCCGCGGTCCGGGAGGCCACCGGCGGGGGCGCCCACCTGTCGCTGGACGCACTCGGCAGTCACGCCACCTGCGTGGCGTCGATCGAGGGCCTGCGCCGGCGCGGCCGGCACGTGCAGGTCGGGCTGCTGCCCGCCGCGCAGGGCCGGCCCGCGCTGCCGATGGACCTGGTGATCGCGTACGAGCTGGAGCTGCGCGGCAGCCACGGCATGCCGGCGCACGCGTACCCGGAGATGCTGCGGCTGGTCACCGCCGGGGTGCTGCGCCCGGCCGAGCTGGTCACCCGCACCGTCGACCTGGACGCCGCGCCGGATGCGCTGGCCACCATGGACCGGCCGGCCACGGCCGGGATGTGCCTGATCCGTCCCTGAACGGACACGGGCCGGCCCGGCGCCGGGAGACCCGGCGCGGACCGGCCCGCGAGCCTGCCCCGTCAGTCGGTGACGGTCACCGTGACGGTACGCGGCGGCTGCTGGTACTGCCCCCGGTTGTCCATGCCGCGGATCGTCACCGTGTACGTGCCGGCCGGGATCACCGGCGACGTGTACGCGAAGTTCGATCCCGGCGAGCCCGGGCTGGTGAGGAACGTGGCGATCCACGGCCAGCTGGTCGGCGCGCCCGCCCGGCCGAACGTGCCGGCCGAGTTCATGCCCTGCCCGGCGCTGTTGCCGATCTGCACCTCGACCTTCTGCATCCCGCCGTCGTCCACCGCCCGGCCGGTGATCACGATCCGGCCCCCGGTGTACGCCTGCCCGTCGACCGGCGTGATGCTCGGCTCCAGCGTCGGGTCGGTGTCACCCGGGTAGACGAGGTACCGGGCGGTCGCGCCGTTCGTCGAGTTGTCCTGCTGACCCGCGGTGTCCACGGCCCACGCCTCGACGCTGTACGTGCCCCGGGTGGGCAGGTCGATGGACAGCGTGAACGCGGTGCTGGTCGCGCCGGGCGCGGCGAGCGTCGCGTCGACTGTGGCGAACGCGGCGGCCATGGTGCCGTTGGGCTGCACGTACCGGCCGGTGTCGAGGTCGCGCAGCGCGATCCGGACCGCCCGGACCCCCTTGTCGTCGGTGGCGGTGCCGGCCAGGTCCAGGTGCAGCTGGTCGATGTCCTGGTTGGTGCCGGTGAAGCTGAGCAGCCCGTTCGGGAAGGCGTCGCCTGGCACCTGGGCGGTGACGGTGAGCCGGCCCATGTTGGTGCTGGACGTGGTCAGGCCGAGCTTGTCGGTCGCCCGTACCCGGAAGTCGTAGACGCCGGGGGTGAGCGGCACCGTGGTGAACGACCAGTCGAACGTCGCGGCGTCGAGGTTCGTCGGGGAGATCCGGTGGTAGCCGGCGACCGAGTCGGCGCCCCACGTGCCGTCGCTGGCGAGCGCCTCACGGGTGGTGTTGTTGCGCAGGTAGATCTCGACCGATTTGAGGGCGTCGTCGTCATTTGCCGTACCGGCGAACGTGACCGCGCCGCCGGGCGCGACTGTGAACGGCGCCGGGTTGCCCGGCGGGGTCATCGCCACCGGCGAGGTGATCGCCACCGTCGGCGGTACGCCGTTGGCGGAGACGGTCCAGTCGCGGGTGTCGCCGCGCAGGTCGCTCTGCCCGGTCGTGTCGACGGCGGTGGCGGTCATCTTCCACTGCCCCTCGACGGGCAGCGTGACCTCGTACTGCCAGGACGTGGACGTCGCGCCGATCACGTCCGGCTCGCCGCGGAAGGTGTTGTAGACCGCGGCGACCGTGCCGTCGTCCTGCAGGTACCGGTTGTCCGCCGTGCGGAACGAGTAGATGAGCGAGTTGACGCCCTTGTCGTCGGTGGCGGTGCCGGAGGCCACGAACGTCTGCGTGGCGAGCAGGCCGGCCGCCGGCGAGCTGATCCGGGTCGTCGGCGGCAGGTCGTCGAAGCGGAACGCCTCGATCTTCTTGACCGCCTTGGTGGTGTCGCCGGCGCCGTTGCGGTCGAACGTCTTGGCCTGCAACTGGTAGACGCCGGCCGGCAGCGTCACCGGCAGGCTCCACGTGGTGGAGGTGGCGTTCGGCGCGGCGACCGTCGTGTTGATCGCCTTGAACGCGCCCCAGGTGGTCAGGTCGGCCTGGAGGTACTTGCCGCTGTTGCGGTCCTGGATCTCCAGCTGGACGCGGGCCACGCCGGCCGGGGCGAGCGCCTGGCCGCTGATCGTGAACGACTCGCCGGCCGGCTTCACCGCACCCTCGATCGGCGTGGTGATCGTGGTGTCCAGCGCCGCCGGGGTGGGCTCCTTGGAGAGGTCGAAGAAGGCCACCCGGCCGGTGGTCTTGCCGCCCTTGACGTTGCCGTCGCCGCCGACGAGCAGGCCGCGCGAGGTGGCGAGCATCGCCTTCTCGCCCTCGTACGAGTTGGAGCCGGGGTTCCACTCCAGCGCGGTGCCGGTGAGCGGGTCCAGCGCGCCGAGGTGGTCGCGACGGACCACCTGGTCGCCGAGGCCGTAGCCGCTGAGCCCCTGGCCGGTGCCGTAGCCGACGTTGTCCAGACCGGGCCACGGCACGTTCGACGTGGGCGACTCCTGCCAGCTGAAGTGGCCGCCGACGTAGACGGCGGTGTCGGTGATCGCGACCGAGTAGATGCTGTCGAAGTGCCGGGAGATCCAGAGCGGTTCGACGTGGTCGTTACCGGTCAGCGGGTACGCGATGGCGGTGTCGTTGATCGGCGGACGGTCGCCGCCGGAGCCGCTGGTGACCACGAAGTACGAGTCGTCCGGCGCGATGTCACCGGCGAAGACCCGCTGGATGCCGCCGACGAAGGAGAGGTTGTCCTCCCACAGCCGGGTACGCCACGGCAGCAGCGCCTTGCTGGCCGTACCGATGAGGGCCACGCCGTAGCGGTCCTGGCCGGCGATCTGGCGGCCGGTGTGCACGACCAGCAGCTTGCTGCGGTCGTGGGTGAGCTTGAGCTGCTGCACGGTGAGCATGCCGCCGACGCCGATGCCGCCGGTGACCGGCAGGTTGAAGCCGGTGTCGACGGCGCCGGTGGTGGGGTTGAGCGCGGCCAGGCCGCTGCGGGCGACCCCGTTGACGGTGGCGAACTGGCCGCCGACGTAGACGGCGTTGCCGCTGACCGCGAGCGCGGTGGCCCGCGCGTTGGCGGTGGCGGTGAACGCGGCGACCGGCGCGCCGGTGGTCGGGTTCAGCCGGGCGATCTTGCGCTTGGTGACGCCGTTGATCGTGTTGAACGAGCCGGCGATGTAGAGCGACGAGCCGTCCGGCGACGCCTCCACCGCGGCGACCGCGCCGTCGACGACCGGCTTGAAGCCGGTGTCCACCTTGCCGGTGTCCAGGTTGTAGGACGCCAGGGACCGCTGCGTGATGGTGGACCCGCCGACGTTCGCGATCGAGGTGAACGTGCCGGCGATGAAGACGCGGTTGCCGATCACCTCGATGTCGGTGATCTCGCCGTTGTTGATCCGCGGCGTGTCGGTGCGGGGCGTGGTCGGCATCAGCCGGGTGTCCCCGGGGGTGACCAGCGCACGGGTCGCGGTGGTGCGCGCGGCGCCCAGCGCGGCGCTGCTTCCGGTCGCCTGTGCGCCGGTCTGGCCGGCCACGCCGGCGTCCCGCACGGTGACGGTGGCGGCGAGCGCCGGCACTCCCGCCACCACGATCGCGCCGGTGGCGAGCACCGCCACCGCGCGAAGCCAAACTCGCATCGAGACAACTCTCCCTGTCCGCCGGGACGGCCCCTCGGGTGATTCCCGAGTCCCCTCCGTCCGCGTGCCGGACGCCACCGTAGGAGGCAAAGACTTCTCGCGATACGTGCCGCACCGGTAATCGACCGGTCGCCATCAATTCCGGCCACACCGGCAGCGCGGCTCCACCGATCGGGTCACCGGCTGTCACCGTCCGGCCGTGCGCCCGCCCGGTCCGCGACGTGCGGTCTTCCACAGCGGAACCGAGGGGTGGGTCAGTCGCCCCGTACCCGGGGGTGGCGGTGGTCGGTGAGCCGCAGGCCGACGCCGCGTACCGCCGCGATGGTGACGCCGGTGCCCAGCTCGTCGAGCTTCCGGCGCAGCCGCTTGACCAGGGACTGCACGTCGGCCCGGCCGTGCGTCGGCGCGTCGTGCCAGACCGCGTGGTGCAGCTCGGCGTAGCTCCACACCCGTACCGGCTCGGCGGTCAGGCAGGTCAGCAGGTCGCGCTCCAGCCGGGTCAGGGCGGTCTCCCGGTTGCCCCACCGGGCGGTCGAGCGGGCCGCGTCGATCACCAGCGCGCCGTCCGGCGCGGGCCTGTCCCGGGGTACGGGCCGGGCCGGCGCGCCGGCCGGGGCCGGCGCGTCCGTGATCAACTCGCGTAGCTCGTCCAGATCGGCGACCATCAGAAGAGGCGCGACGCCGTCCAGCAGCTCGGTCAGCCGCAGCCGCTCGGCCGGGGACGACGTCACCCCGATGACGAGCGAGAAGGGGTGCTCCGGCGGGTCGGTGCCGGAGTTCGCCGCGTTCGTGCCGTCAGTCGTCACCGCGCCCCACCGTGACAAAAACTGTCAACAGGCCGCCCGATCCGGGGGCCTGTTGGTGACATGTTGCTCACGTACGGTCATTGATCGTTCGTCACTGTCGATCATAGTGTCCACTCAGGCGTCCGGCGCAGACCCGCACGGCGCCTAGGGGGCCTGGGGGGTTCTTTTCACACCGGTGTCGTAGTCGGGAGAGCATGTCTCCTGGCCCTTCTGCCATGGCTCGATCATCCGCGGGTCATCGGAACAGGAGGCAGCACCGATGCTGAGACGTCCACACAGATGGGGCCCGGCCCGGCGGCTGGTGAGCGCGGGCGCGGCCCTGGTGCTCGCGGCCACCGCGCTGGCCGCGACCGGCACGGCGGCACAGGCCGGGACCGGCGCGGGCGCGTCGGCCGGCGACAAGATCCGTCCCGAACTCACCCGCCAGCTCCAGGGCAAGAGCGAGGGCGACTTCTGGATCCACTTCGGCGCCAAGGCGGACCTGAGCAAGGCCGCCGCGATCAAGGACTGGAACGAGCGCGGCGCCGCCGTCGCCGCAGCGCTGAAGAAGACCGCCGCCGACAGCCAGTCGAAGATCCGCGCCGAGCTGGACCGCTCGGGCACGAAGTACCAGACCTTCTGGGCGACGAACGCCATCAAGGTCACCGACGGCTCGCTGACCATGGCGCAGAACTTCGCCGCCCACTCCGAGGTGGACGGCCTGTACGCACCGGTGGAGTACAAACTGCCGGAGACCACCCCGGGCACCGACGAGAAGTCCGCGAACGCCCTGGAGTGGGGCATCGCCAACATCAACGCCGACGACGTCTGGTCCCAGTACGGCGTCAAGGGCGCCGGGATCACCGTGGCCAGCATCGACAGCGGCGTCCAGTTCAACCACCCGGCGCTGGTGAACCCCTACCGGGGCAACAACGGTGACGGCACCTTCGACCACGACTACAACTGGTTCGACGCGGCGGGCGAGTGCGCCACCGCGCCGTGCGACACCGACGGCCACGGCACGCACACCATGGGCACCATGGCCGGCGCCGACGGGGCCAACCAGATCGGTGTCGCCCCCGAGGTCAAGTGGATCGCCGCGAACGGGTGCTGCCCGTCGGACGCCGCGCTGATCTCCTCCGGGCAGTGGATGCTGGAGCCCACCGACCTCAACGGGCAGAACCCGGACGCCAGCAAGCGACCCAACATCATCAACAACTCGTGGGGCACCACGGCGCCGTCCAACGAGCCGTTCATGGAGGACGTCACCGACGCCTGGACCGCCTCCGGCATCTTCGGCGTCTGGTCCAACGGCAACAACGGCCCGTCCTGCCAGACCAGCGGCTCGCCGGGCAGCCTGGCGAGCAACTACTCGGCCGGCGCGTACGACGTCAACAACAACATCGCCAGCTTCTCGTCCCGGGGCACCGGGCAGAACGGCGAGATCAAGCCGAACATCTCGGCGCCGGGCGTGAACGTGCGCTCCAGCGTGCCGACCAACTCGTACGCCAGCATCAGCGGCACCTCGATGGCGGCGCCGCACCTGGCCGGCGCGATCGCGCTGCTCTGGTCGGCGGCGCCCACGCTGGTCGGCGACGTCACGGCGACCCGCGCGCTGCTCAACGACACGGCGATCGACAAGGGCGACTCGCAGTGCGGCGGCACCACCGACGACAACAACGTCTACGGTGAGGGCCGCCTGGACGCGCTCGCGCTGCTCGCCGCCGCCCCCATCGGCGACAACGGCACGCTGGCCGGCAAGGTCACCGACGCCGCCACCGGCGCCGGGATCGCCGGCGCGACTGTCACCCTGACCGGCCCGGCGGACCGCACGCTGACCACCGGCGCGGACGGGACGTACTCCTCGCTCCTGCCGGCCGGCGACTACCAGGTGGTCGTCTCGGCGTTCGGGTACGCGACCCGCACGCTGTCCGCGACGATCACCGCGAACACGACCACCACGCTCGATGTCGCGCTCACCGCGGTGGCGAGCGTCACGGTCAGCGGTCAGGTCACCGACGGTTCCGGGCACGGCTGGCCGCTGTACGCGAAGGTGAGCGTCGAGGGCACGCCGATCTCCGACTACACGACGCCGTCGACCGGCCGCTACAGCCTGTCACTGCCGTCCGGGGCGACGTACCGGCTCACTGTCGAGCCGCAGTACGCCGGCTACCTGACCACCACCAAGGAGGTCACCGTCGGCACGGCCAACGTGACCGCCAACATCGCGGTGCAGGCGAACCCGGAGGCGTGCACCACCGCCCCCGGCTACACCGTCAGCTCCGACGGCGAGTACGAGACGTTCGACGGCACCGGTGTCCCGGACGGCTGGACCGTGGTGGACAACGCCGGCACCGGCCAGGTCTGGGAGTTCACCGACGCCGGTGAGCGCGGCAACCTGACCGGCGGCAGCGGCAACTTCGCCATCATCGACAGCGACAACTACGGCAGCGGCGGGCGGCAGGACACGTCGCTGGTCAGCCCGGTGGTCGACCTGACCGGCGTGACCACGCCGGTGATCCGGTTCAACCAGGACTACAACTGGCTCAACAGCGACCGCGCGGACGTCGACCTGAGCCTGGACGGCGGCACCACGTGGAGCAACGTGCTCCGGCAGGCCGCCGACGTGCGCGGCCCGCGGGTGACCGAGGTGCCGATCCCGCAGGCGGCCGGCCAGTCGCAGGTGCGGGTGCGCTTCCACTACTACGAGGCGAGCTGGGAATGGTGGTGGCAGGTCGACAACGTGCTCATCGGCAGCAAGCTCGTCTGCAAGCCGGTGAACGGCGGCCTCGTCCTCGGCCACGTCCGCGACAAGAACGACAACGGCTACGTCAACGGCGCCACGGTGACCAGCAAGGACCGCCCGGCGGAGAAGGCCACCACAGTCGCCACGCCGGACGACACCGAGCTGCCCGACGGCTTCTACTGGATGTTCTCGTCGCTGACCGGGACGCACCCGTTCACCGCCGCCGCCGGCAACTACGTGAGCCAGACCAAGCAGGTGGCGGTCGAGGAGGACTGGGCCACCACGGCCAACTTCCAGCTCGCCGCCGGCCGGCTGTCGGTGAAGCCGACCTCGATCACCGGCACGGTCCGGATGCCCAGCGGGAAGGTCAGCAAGACCTTCACCGTGACCAACACCGGCGGGGCCCCGGTCACCGCCGAGTTCGGTGAGCGCGACGGCGGGTTCGTGCTGCAACGGGCCGACGGCACCCAGCTGTCCGAGCAGGCGCTGCTGGGCTCCACCGGCGCGCCGGTCCAGCGGCTGACCGCCGCCACGTCGTTCGCGGCCCGCTCGTCCGGCAAGTCGTCGAACGCGATCACCGCCGCCGCACCCCAGGCGGACCCCTGGACCACCATCCCGGGCTACCCGGCGAACGTGATGGACAACCGGGTCGTCAACGTCGACGGCACCGTCTACTCCATCGCCGGTGGCGACGGCACCGCGTCGAGCGCCAAGAACTACAGGTACGACCCGATCACCCAGGCGTGGACCGGCATCGCCGACCTGCCCGGCGCGCGTAACGCCATGACGGTCGGCGTGATCGACGGCAAGATCATCGCCACCGGTGGCTGGGGCGCCGCCGGTCCGGACGCCGCCACCTTCTCGTACGACCCGGCGGCGAACACGTGGACCCGCAAGGCCGACAACCCGGCGCCGCGCGCGGCGGCCGGCCAGGCGGTCGCGGGCGGCAAGCTGTACGCGATCGGCGGCTGCACCACCGCGAGCTGCACGCCGATGGCCAACTCGGTGGTCCGGTACGACCCGGGCGCCGACGCCTGGGAGACGCTGCCGGCGTACCCGAAGTCGGTGGCGTTCCTGTCCTGCGGCGGGATCGACGGCACCGTCTACTGCACCGGCGGCAACGACGGCACCACGTCGCAGAAGGTCGGTTACGCCTTCGACCCCGGTGCAGGAGCCTGGACCGCCATCCCGGACGCGCCGGCCGACAGCTGGGCCGCCTCGTACGCGGTCGCCAACGGCAAGCTCCTGGTCGTCGGCGGGTCGCAGGGTGGCGCCATCACCAACGCCGGCTTCGCCTTCGACCCGGCGACCAACTCGTGGGCCAACCTGCCCAACGCCAACGCCCCCCGCTACCGGGGTGGCGCGGCCTGCGGGTTCTACAAGGTCGGCGGTTCGTCGGGCGGCTTCACGGCCACCAAGGACAGCGAGGTCCTGCCCGGCTTCGGCGAGTGCGCCGAGGGCGCGGCCGACGTGAGCTGGCTGACCGTCGACAAGTCGAAGGTCACGCTGGCGCCGGGCGAGAAGGTCACCGTCACGGTCGGCATGACCGCGAACGTCGACCAGCCCGGCACGTACTCCGCGTCCGTGGTGATCAAGGAGAACACCCCGTACACGGTGGAGCCGGTGGCGGTCACCATGATCGCGCAGCCGCCGACCACCTGGGGCAAGCTGTCCGGCACGGTCTCCGGCAAGAGCTGCCAGGGCGCCACCGCGCCGCTGGCAGGCGTGACAGTGCAGGTCGACTCCTGGGCGAACTCGTACACGTTCACGACCGACGCCGAGGGCCGGTACGCCTACTGGATGGACCGGCGCAACAACCCGCTGACGCTGATCGTCGCGAAGGACGGCTGGAAGCCCCAGACGCGCCAGACGAAGATCAACAGCAGCACGCCCACCGTTGAGGACTTCACCCTCTCCCCCACCCGCTGCTGACCCAGCACCCGAAGGACGGCCCGCCCGGCGCACACACACCGGGCGGGCCGCCCCACGTTCCCAGCGATCTTGCACTTACCGCCCCGGCAAGGCACACAAATACCCCACCCCGAGGGACGCAAGTGCAAGATCGACGGCGAGAAGGGGGGCGTCAGGGAGTGAGGCGGAAACCTACGCCTCGCACCGCGTGGATCGTCGCGGGGGCGTCCAGGCGGCCCAGCTTGCGGCGGAGGCGGCGTACCACGGAGTGCATGTCGGAGCGCCGCCCGAGGTGGTCGTTGCCCCAGACGGCGCGGTGCAGCCGGGCGTACGTCCACACCTGGCCGGGCGTGCCGGTCAGGCAGACGATCAGGTCGTGCTCCAGCGGCGTCAACCCGATCTCCCGCTCCCGCCAGCGCAGCACCCGCCGGTCGGAGTCGACGGCCAGATCCCGTCCGGGCGGCTCGGCCGGCGCCTCGTCACTCGCGGGCGGGTGCGGCGCCGGGGCGAGCGCGGGCCGGCGTACCAGGTCCAGGAAGCGGCGGGCCTGATGGGCGCTGGACACGATCAGGAACGACTCGGTGCCGCCGAGCAGTTGGGCGAGCTGCCGGCGCTCGGCCGACGAGGACGCGATGCCGATGACCAAGGACGGGAGCCCTGTCATCCGTTCCCACCTTTCCGGCAGGCCGAACCACAACGCCGGGCGGTCGCCAGGCACGACGTTGCGGAGGCACCTGGCTTGCGGAGTTCGACCCGAGGGGTGTGGGAGCTGCAGTTTCGTGAGGCTTCGGGGTGAACTACCGGGATCATATAGCCGAGCACCGATGATTGGTATAGCAGTTAACGTCGATGTAACTGCCTGCAACAAGGTGTTCGAGGCAAATTGCGCGGGCCGCGCGCGTACCGATGAGAGCCGGGACGTACGGCGGTCCAATGCGTGTGATCACGCACATGCTCTGCCTGGCCGACGGGACGCCGACCCGCGCGGACATCGCGGCCCGCTGCGCCGAACTGGCCGAGGCGCTGCGCGGCCGCGACCGGGGCGTGGTGGTGTGCGACGTGTCCGCGGTGACCGCGCCCGACCTCGTCACGGTCGAGGTGCTGGCGCGGATGCGCCTGACCGCCCGGCGGCTCGGCTGGCGGATGGAGGTACGCGGCGCGGGCGACGACCTACGCGAGCTGGCCGGCCTGCTCGGGCTGGCCGGCGCCCTCCTCCAGCCGGGCGGGCAGCCCGAACAGCGGGAACAGGCGGTCGACGTCGAGGAAGTTGTTGAGCGACGTGATCCGGCCGCCGGAGACGCCGATCACGATCAGCGCCCAGGGCACGTGGCCTGAGCCGTCGGGGTCGCGCCGGTAGTGCCCGAACGCCGGCATCCCGTTGGCCGCGGTCGGCACCAGGCGGGAGCCGCGGCAGCCGCTGCCGGTGCCGGCCATCCACGCCGCGATGTGCTCCGGGCCGCGCAGCCACAGCGGCAGCGGCGGCATCGACAGCGTCGCGTCCTCGTGCAGCAGCGCGGTGAGCGCCGCCAGGTCGTACGCCTCGAAGGCGCGCACGTAGCGGGCGAGCAGCGCCTGCTGCTCGGTGTCCAGCGGCCGGCGCACGTCGGCCTCGGTGTCGGCCGAGGCGATCGTGGCGCGCGCCCGTTGCAGCGCGCTGTTGACGCTCGCCACCGACGTGTCGAGCAGGTCGGCGACCTCCTGGGCCGACCAGGCCAGCACCTCGCGCAGGATCAGCACGGCCCGCTGCTTCGGCGGCAGGTGCTGCAACGCCGCGACGAACGCCAGCCGGACCGACTCCCGGCCGGCGACCACCTCGGCCGGGTCGGCGACCTCGGGCAGCACCCGGTCGTCGGGCGCCGGCCCGAGCCAGATCTGCTCCGGGCGCGGCTCACCGGGGTGCGTGGCGGTGCCGCTGCCCGCCGGGCCGAGGTCCATCGGCCGGATCCGGCGCTGCGCGCTGGTGGACATGGTGAGGCAGACGTTCGTCGCGATCCGGTAGAGCCAGGTCCGCAGCGCGGACCGCCCCTCGAACTTGTCGAAGTTGCGCCAGGCCCGGACGAAGGTGTCCTGCACCGCGTCCTCGGCCTCGAAGGCCGAACCCAGCATCCGGTAGCAGTAGCCGGTCAGCTCCGACCGGTACGCCTCGAGTTGCGCCTCGACGGGGACGCTCGCCACCTCGCTCACCTGGCTGAAACTAGCCCACATGCTGCGTCGACGCGAGCACGTTCGAGCCCGTGCCGATGAGTACGCCCCACCCGCCCGGTCCAACAGTGGTCAGGTCACCACGTCCGAGGAGCACCGATGACCACAGCGCAGCGCGACGAGACCCACGCCCCGGGGCGGTACGCCGACGTCAACGGCGTGC
Organism: Micromonospora sp. WMMD1274; assembly: GCF_049179035.1. Lineage (NCBI taxonomy): Bacteria > Bacillati > Actinomycetota > Actinomycetes > Micromonosporales > Micromonosporaceae > Micromonospora > Micromonospora sp. WMMD1274. The sequence goes on along the minus strand of NZ_JBMHMG010000001.1, from coordinate 5,406,879 downwards.
ACCTGTACTACGAGACGCACGGCGAAGGCCGGCCGATGATCCTGCTGCACGGCGGCCTCACCTCGGGTGAGATGTTCGCGCCGATCCTGCCCGCGCTGACCGCGAAGCACCAGGTGATCCTGGTGGACCTGCAGGGGCACGGCCGCACCGCCGACGTGGACCGGCCGCTCGACATGGCGCTCATGGCCGACGACGTCGCCGCGCTGATCGACCTCCTGGGCCTGGACCGGCCGGACGTGGTCGGTTTCTCCCTCGGCGGCGGCGTCGCCCTGCACACCGCGTTCCGGCACCCGGAGAAGGTCGGCCGGCTGGTCGCGGCGTCCGCGCACATCCGCCGCGACGCCGTTTACCCGGAGTTGCTGGCGCAGCAGGGCCAGGTCAACGCCGCGGCCGCCGAGTACATGAAGGGCACCCCGATGTACGAGCTTTACCAGCGGGTCGCGCCCCGTCCGGAGGACTTCCCCCGGCTGCTCGACAAGATCGGCGAGGCGATGCGGAAGGACTTCGACTTCACCGAGCAGGTACGCGCCCTGCGGGTGCCGACGCTCGTCGTCGCCGCCGACGCCGACATGGCCCCGCCGAGTCACTTCGTCGAGGTGTTCGGGCTGCTCGACGGCGGTCGGCGTGACGGCGGCTGGGCGGGCGAGGGCCGGCCCGCGGGCGGGCACGCGCTGGCGCTCCTGCCCGGCCTGACCCACTACGACATCGACCAGTCGCCGCTGTTCGCCGCGGTCACCCTGGACTTCCTCGACCGGGGCCGCTGACCCCCGCGCGTGTGCCGCGTCCCGTCCCGGGGTACCGCTTGCACAGGAGCACCGGTGAGGAGGACGAGATGACCGACCCCAGGTACGCACCGATCGGGCTGGCCGCCGCCGGGCAGCTGGTCCCCGACGACGGACAGACCGGCGGCGGTGAGGTCGTCGGCGCCGACGACGCGGCCGCCGACGCCGCCCGGGCCGGCGCCGACGTGGACCTGTCCCGGGCCGACCGGGACAGCGACGGCACCCCGGTGGGAGCCGCCGACGCCGAGGCCGACCGCCGGCGCGCGGCCGGCGAGTGAACGACCGGTTCCGCCCCGCCATCCGTACGACTGTGGCGGGGCGGAGCCGTCCTCAGCCGTCGACCGGCAGTTCCACATCGGGCAGGTGCCCGAGCGCCCGGATCGCGGTGACCGCGGCGTACCCGTCGGCCAGCCAGGCGATGTCGGTGCCGGGGACCGCGCGGACCGCGTTCGCCTCCACCGCCGTACGCACGAAGCCCTCACCGCGCTCGGCGACCGACACCTGCACCTGACCGAACGGGGCCAGCGTCGCCTGACGCAGCCCGGCCACCCGGTCGGCCGGCAGGTCGGGCACGTTGAGGTTGAGCACGGTGCCCGGGTCCGCGCCGGCCAGCCAGGGCAGCAACGTCCCGGCCAGCTCGGCGGCGCTCGACCAGTGGCGGGACTCGTCGTCCACGCTGTCCAGCACCGCGATCGCCGCGCCACCGCTGCCGGCGCTCGCCGCCGCCGCGGTGAGCACGTCGAGCGACACGGCGAGCGCGCGGATGCCGTTGTTGCCGGCGGTCAGCGCCGCGCCCACGGTGCCGGAGTGCAGGACCGCGTGGCCCGCGTTCGCGCCCCGGTTGATGCCGGACAGCAGCAGGTCCGGCACCGGCCCGAACACACCCAGCCCGGCCAGCACCGCGATGTACGCCGGTGAGGCGGCCACCGCGTACGCGGGCACGCCGGGCAGGCCGTCCAGCTCGGTCTCGCGGAACACCAGACGCCCGTCCTCGGTCACCGCCGACAGCGCCGCGCTCATCCCGCTCGCCTCGGCCTCCGGCGCCGCGACCACCACGTCCAGCCCTCGTTCGTACGCGGCCCGGGCCAGCGCGCGGATGCCGGGGGCGTGCACGCCGTCGTCGTTCGTCACCAGCACCCGGGGCGGCCGGTCAGCCGTCATGGTCGCCGCCGTCCAGCGAGGTCAGCCGCACTCGGCCGGCCAGTTCGCGTACCGCCTCGGCCCGGCCGGTGCCGAGCCCGTGCCGGGTCACGTTCAGCGCGCCGGCGGCGGCGCCGACGTGCAGCGCCTCCCGCATGTCCCCGCCCCGGGCCAGCACCGCCGCCACCCCGGCGGTCATCGAGTCACCGGCGCCCCGGTGGTCGGCCAGCTCCAGCGGCGGGGCGTGCACCAGCAGCGGCTCGCCGTCCTCCGGCAGCGCCAGCGCCGGCTCCCCGGCCCGGCTGATCAGCACCGTCCGCGCGCCGCGCTCCTGGCACCGGCGGCCGGCGTCGCGCAGCGCCTCGACGCTGTCGTCCTTGGCCAGGCCGTCGTCGAGCAGCTCCTCGTGGCTGACCTTCAGCACGCTCACGCCGCCGTCGAGCACCGCTTCCAGGTACGGCCCGGACAGGTCGGCCACCACCGTCCCGCCGTTGGCGCTCAGGTCGGCGGCGAGCCGGCGGTAGATGTCCGGGTCCACCACACGCGGGTCGGCCGGTCCGCTGAGCACGCTGACCGGGGCGCGCAGCCCTTCGGTGAGCGTCACCGTGTACAGCTCGTCGATGTCGTGCCGCACCATGGGCGCGCCCGGGTGCTCGGCGATCTCGGTCCGCTCACCGTCGCGCCGGTCGTGCACGTACCAGCCGGTGCCGGACTCGCGCCGCACCACCCGTACCGTGACGTCCTCGTCGTCGAGCAGCTTGCGGACCGCGTCGCCGACCTCTCCCCCGAGGCCCACGCACATCGTGACCGGTACGCCGAGCGCCGCGATCATCCGGGTCTGCCACACCCCCTGCCCGCCCGGGTGCAGATGCAGCTCGGTCGCCTCGCCCTGCTGCTCGATGGTCACCGTCAACAGCGGGGCCGGGGCGAACACCATCACCTTCTGGTCCATCCGCCAGTGTTGCCCGCTGACCGGCCCCGGTAATCCCCCAGGTCAGCGCGGACGTGCGGCGGCGCGGCGACGCCGCAGGTACGGCAGCGCGAACAGGTAGAGGCCGCTGATCAGGAGCAGGGCGAGCGGGAGCAGCGGCACGTAGGAGACCCACACGATCGGGTCCTTCTGGGCCAGCGCCACGAACGTGACCACGACGGTCACGGTGAAGGCGATGGAGAACCAGCGGTGCAGCTGACGGATGCGCGTGTCCATGGGTCGACGACCTTTCCCCGGTGGCCGCCCCGGTGGGAGGCCCGTGCCGGAAACGCTAGGTCCGCCCACCCGCGCGACGCTTCTCGATTCCTGACCGGTCCACGCCGCGCTGCTCCTGGTCAGTCAGCGGCCAGCCCGCGCGCCTGAGCGGCAGGTCACTCGCGTCCCGCCGGGTCCGCGGACCAGTCGTCCACCCGCATCCGCCGCGACGCCGGGCTCGCCGTGTCGGAGCGCCGCACGAACCCGGCGACCGCGAGCGCGCTCATCGTGGTGGCCACGGCGGCGGCCAGCACCAGGAGGGTGGTCTCCACCTGCACCGTACGCATGTACTCGCCGCCGTTCGCGGTCGCGGACGCGTAGCGCACGGCCGCGAGCGGGTTCAGCAGCACCGCGGCGATGCCGGCGGTCCAGGCCGCCCTCGGTAGCCGCTCGTCGCCGGGACGGACGTTCCGCCGGGCGACCCAGCAGCCGAGGGCCGCGAACGTGACGAGCAACGTGACCGGCAGCAGCCAGAGCACGGCGGGCAGCAGGTCACGGAGGGGCACCACGGCGTCGAGCAGCTCCACCGGGAAACTGGCGCCGTCGCGGGTCACCAGGCCGATCCGGTGGCTGTAGGCCGCGAGCGCGACCAGGGTGCAGCCGATGTGGACGGCGATCAGGGCGACGAGGGCGGACAGTGCGGCGCGACGGGCGGACACCGGGCCGACGCTACCGCCCGCGCGCTCCGGCGGGGGGCCGCCCGCGCCGCGACGGTCAGACACTCAGGGCGAGATCGGCGACCTCGGCGGCGCAGCCCCAGGACAGCGTCACCCCCGCGCCGCCGTGCCCGTACGCGTGCACCAGCCGCCCGTCGGCGGCGTCCACCTCGACCCGGGGGCCGCCGTGCCGGGCCGGGCGCAGCCCGATCCGCTCCCCCAGCACCGGCGCGTCCGCGAGCTGCGGCACCAGCGCCACACACCGGCGTCGGATCGCCGCCGCCTCCTCCGGGTCGGGGCGGGTGTGTCCCACTCCGGCCTCGTAGGTGCCGCCGAGCACCACGTCGTGGCGGCGCGGGTGCACGTACGTGATGCCTGCCGGGTCGTCCTCGTCGCGTACCGAGACGGTCAGGCCCGGGTTCGGCACCAGCAGGACGTGCCCGCGCGCCGGGTACACGGCCGGGTCGGCGGCGAGGCGGCCGGCGGCCAGACCGGTAGCGTTCACCACGACCGGCGCGAACTCGTACGCCTCGGCGAGCGTGCCCAGCGCGCGACGGACGACCCGCCCGCCGCCGGCCTCCAGGCGCTGCCGCAGCCAGGTGAGATAGCCAGTCATCTCCACCGACGGGGCGGTGAACCGCAGCAGCGCGGTGTACGGCGGCTCCGCCGGCTCGACCGTCAGGTCGCCACAGGCGTCGGCCCACCAGGGCGGCCCGGCGTAGCGGTGGCGCAGCCACATGAGGGTGGGCCGGTCGACCACCCCCGGCACGCCGTCGGCCGCTTGGCGGCGCAGCTCGGCGTGGGTGTCCCGGGCCCAGCGCAGCACCCGGGGATCCTCCTCGGTGTGGCTCGGGTACCAGACCGCGGCGGCCACCGTCGACACCGTGTCGGCGGGGTCGTGGGCGGTCAGCACGGTGACGTGTGCGCCCCGCCGCTGGAGCGTGAGCGCTGTCGTCATCCCGATCACCCCGCCGCCGACCACCACCACGTCCGCCTTCGTCATGACGCCCATGATGGCGCAGGCCCCGGACGCACGACCGGAGCGGGCGGGCCGCCCAGGGAGGCGACCCGCCCGGCGGGCTTCAGCCCTTCTGGCCGACCCGGTCAACGACCGCGACGGACAGCACCGCGGACGTGCCCGCCTCCCCGCCCATGCCGAGGAACGCGTACGTCCGCGGGTCGAACACCATCACCATCACGGCCGGGTTCCCCGGGTAGGACCAGCTGACGCCCACACCGGAGCGGCCCGCACCGTCGGTGGCCTTCTCCACCACCTTCAGGCCCGGCGTCGCGGCGGCGGCCTCGAACAGCGCGGCCCGCGACCGTGGCCTCAGGTACGAGTCGTTGAGCAGGAACAGCACGTCCTTGGCGGCGGCGTTGACGTCACCGGGCTCGCCGCTGCGGTGCTTGTCCAGGTAGGCGCGCATCGCGGTGGCGTCGGTGGGCACGGCGGGATCGTAGGCGGGCTCCGGCACGCACGGCTCGGTGCCCGGCATGAGCTGCTGACCCTTGTACATCTTCGCGCGGCCGTCCCGGCAGCCGGGGAGCACGTATTCCTGTCGGCCGCCCGGCGGGTACTCGACGACCAGGCCGTCCCTGGTCCCGTCCACCGACGCCCAGCTCTCCCGCAGCTCCGCGCCGCCCTGCGAGCGCGTGTAGACGAACTGGTCGGGCCGGGGCTCGACGTCCGGCAGCCGCAACGCCGCCGCCGCCGCGTCGCGCAGCACCTGCCGGGCGTCGGCCCGGGCGGCCGGCGCGCTGCCGCCGATCCGGTCCGGCGCCAGCACCAGCACCGCGGCGAGCGACGCCGCCACCGACGCCGTCGCGACGCCGGCGAGGACCAGCCGCCAGGCGGGCCGTCGCGGCCGTCGAACGGGCGCGGCCTCCGTCGCGGTCATCGCGCCGACCAGCCGGGTACGCGCGGCGCCGAGCCGTTCGTCCGCAGGCAGTTCGGTCTCGTCGCCGAGCCGCTGGAGCAGTCTCATCTCATCCATTGCTCAGTACCTCCTCGATGGTGTCGGCCGGTTCGCCGCCGAGCCGTTCCCGCAGCAGCCGGCGCGCCCGGTTCAGCCGGGACCGCACGGTGCCGACCGGGATGGCCAGCGCGGCGGCGACCTCCTCGTACGTCAGGTCCTCCCAGGCGACGAGCAGCAGCACGTCGCGGTCCCCGTCGGCGAGCCCGGCCAGCGCGTCCAGCAGGTGCCGGCGCAGCGACCGCGCGGTCACCTCGGCGGCTACCCGGTCGGCGGGGGACGCCTCGGACGTCGCCGGGTGGTACGCCTGCCGCAGCCGGTACTCCCGTTCCTCGGTGCGCCGCTGCTGTGCGACGAGGTTCGTGGCGATCCCGTACAGCCAGGGGCGGGCGTTCGGGCAGCCGGTGTCGTACCGGTCCCGGCGTCGGAACGCGGCGAGGAACGTCTCCGCGACCAGGTCGTCAGCGGCCGCGGACCCGAGGCGGCGCGCCAGGTAGCGGTGGATGTGCGGCGCGTGCCGGTCGAAGATCGCGGCGAAGGTCTCCGGCTCCCGCACGGACCGGGCGACGACCTCGGCGTCGGTGAGCGCGCCGACGTCGACATCCTTCGCCCGTCTCAGTCTTCTCATGCGCGGCCTTTCGGCGAGTGGGGACGTGTCACCTGTTGTCCGCTGCTCGCGTCCGGACGGTTCACGCCCGTGACGGTAGGCCGGTCGGGCGGTCCGTCGTGGACCGTGCGGTCGTACGGGACGGAATCACTTTGTCCCTCTCGGTTACGCTCGTGGCGTTTGGCCTTGGGGAGGGCTCATGAGTGCGGATCCTTCGATGAGCGGCGACTTCACCCGCATGCTCGACACGACGATGGCGGCGCTTCGGACGGTCGGTCCGCCGCCGGCGGAGGAGGCGGAGACGCCGGCGGTGGGCGAGGCCGCCGACGGGCAGGTACGCGCCGAGATGGGGCGCGACGGCAAGCTCCAGTCGCTGCACGTCGAGCCGCGGCTGATGCGGCTCGGCTCCGAGGAGCTGACCGCGCACGTCGTCACCGCCGTGAACGCGGCGATCGACGGGCTGCGGACCGGCCCGGCGCCACAGGTCGCGGACATGTCGCAGTTGCGGGAGCAGTTGCAGGAGGTGCGGGACACCGCCGTACCCCGGCTCGGGTCGTTCCTCGACGCGCTCACCGAGGCGCAGGAGCGGCTGGCGCGCGGCGGGCAGCGATGAGCGGCGACGGCTTCGAGGTGCACCCGCCGCTGATCCGGGCCGCCGGGCGCGGCGTCACCGACCTCGCCAAGCGGTTCAACGGCGAGCTGGAGGCGTTCGAGGCGCGGATGCAGGGCTACGGCGAACCGTGGGGCGCCGACGACATCGGCTCGTTGATCGGCATCGCCTACACCGAGGTGGCGAACTACATCTTCGACTGCGTCGGCATGGCGGCCGACGAGTTCACCTCGGCGGGCGCCGACATCACCGGGATGGCCGACGCGTACGAGCGAGTCGACGAGGACGGTGCGGGCACCATGCGCTCGCTGGCCGGCGGGCTGGGGTGAGCCGTGGGACTGCAACTACCCGGTGAGCTGATCACCGCGCTCGGCTGGATCGGCTACACCTGGCCGCAGGCCGACGAGGAGAAGCTCTTCGAGATGGGCCAGGCGTGGCTCGAGTTCGGCGGCCGGATCGGGGCGGCGGCCGGCGAGGCGGACGCGGTGGCCGCGCAGGTCTGGACGCAGAACGTCGGCCCGGCGATCGCCGCGTTCCAGAAGTGGTGGGGCGGCGAGCAGAACGGGCCGCTGGTGCTGCACGACAGCATGCCCGCGGCCATGCTCCTCGGCGCCGGGCTGATCATCTGCGCGGCGATCGTGCTGGCGCTGAAGATCGCGGTGATCGTGCAGCTCGCCATCCTCGCGTTCCAGGTCGCCCAGGCCATCGCCACGGCCGTGATCACGTTCGGCGCCTCGCTGGCCGAGATCCCGATCTTCCAGATCATCACCCGGGAGATCGTCGGCGCGCTGATCGACCAGGTCATCGGAAGACTGCTCGATGCCTAGCCCGAAGCGCGGCCGGGGCGCCGCCGCGAAACCGGCGGCCGGCAAGATCGTCCGCAAGGCGGTCGAGAAGCTGGAGAAGCCGATCGTCCGGGTCACCGGGCCCAACCACAGCCTGCCCACCAAGGTCGTGCGGGTGGAGCGCCGGGACTTCCACGCCACCGCCCAGTTCCGGCGCAAGATGGCCGCGCTGAAGAAGCTCAGCGACGAGGGCAAGCTCTACAAGGCCACCAACCCGGTGCAGCGCGACAAGAGCATCACCGACGGATACAAGGACCGGATCCGGCAGAAGATCTGGGACAAGTACTGGCCGCACGACAAGGATCTCGCCAACCGGCTCAGTCAACGGCTCAGCGACTACCATCCCGACCACGTGTGGGAACTGCAGCTCGGCGGGCCGGACACCGTCGACAACCTCAAGCTGCTGCATGGTAGAACCAACACGGACATCGGCTCCCAGATCTGGGGGCAGATCCAGAATCTGCCGGACGGAACCCCGATCCGAATAGAGGTAGTGGATTGACTTCCGATCTCGCGCAGCTTCTCGCCGAACTCCGCGCCGACCTGGCCGCCGACGAGCCGGCCAGTCTCGCGTACGGGCAGATCGGCGACCCGGCCGACGCCGGTGACGTGCCGGCGGACCTGCCGGCGGGCCTGCGCGACCTGCTGCTCGCCGCCGACGGCCTGCGGGCCGGCGCGTTCGAGCTGGCCTCGGCCGGCCGGCTCGCGGGCGTGCAGTACTTCCTCGACTACGCGCCCGACTTCTCTCCGATCCCGCAGGACAAGACCGGCTGGCTGGTCGTCGGCACCCGCAGCGACGAGCCGATCTTCCTGGAGCGGGCGACCGGCGCGGTCTGGTACTTCCCGCCGACCGGCACCGAGTGGTTCATGGGCGACGCGTTCGAGGAGCTGGCGCCCGACCTCGACTCGTTCGTGCACTACTACGTGCTCGGCCCCGGCTACGCCGAGCTGGTCACCGACGACGACGGGTGGTACGCGTTCCTGGACCGGCAGGGCCTGCTCGACGAGTCGGACGACGTGGACGAGGACGAGGCGCAGCCGTGACCGTCACCCGGGAGCAGCTCACCGCACTCTGGGGTGAGCGGGGCGTCATCTACTTCCCCGACCAGCGTTTCGACGCGATCCTCGGGCCGCTCGGGCCGGAGGTGTTCCCGCCCGACGGGGCGCTGCCGGTCGAGGTGCCGATCCTGTTCACGGTCGACGTCTCGGTACCCGACGTCGAGCTGTTCTCCACGCTGTCGATCGAGCTGGGCGACCAGGGCCCCCGTCCGTACGTCGTGCTGGGCGCCTCCCCGGAGGACCCGGCGCTGCTGTTCTGCCTGGACGCGGGCACCGGCGCGGTGATCCTGCTGGACCTGGAGACACCGAACCTGGAGACGGTGAACAGCACGTTCGCCGCGTTCGTGGAGTTCCTCTACCGGCTCGGGCAGCTCATCGCCACCGACCCGGGCGGGCGGGAGCGGGCCGCGCGCGCGGCGGCGATCCGCGACGACCTGCGCCCGGTCGACCCGGTCGCGTTCGCGGATCCGGAGTCGTGGTGGAACATGGCCTTCGACGAGCTGGAGTCGACCGCCTGACGTCAACCGGCCGCCGCCGGTGCGGGCACCGCCGGTGCGGCGCGGTTCGCGCCGGTCAGGCCCGCGACGAGCAGCAGGTACGCGGTCAGCTCCACCGCCGCCGTCAGCGCCGCCATCGGTTGCGGCATGGCCGCCGTGGGCGCGATGGCGTACCAGGCGAACAGGGCGGTGCTGTCGTCCGGGCCGGGCAGCGGCACGGCCTCGATGCCCGCGTCGAGCAGCGGCAACGCGAGCGCCGCCAGCAGGGCCGCGCCGGTCGCGGCGAGCCGCCGGCCCCGCCCGGCCAGCAGCACGGCGAGCGCCAGGGCGGCGAGTGCGAGCGCCAGCGGCGGCAGCACCGCGAGGACGAGCGCGGGTACGGCGTCGGCCTGGTCGTACGCCGGGCCGCCCACCCGGGTCAGCGTGGTCTCGGTGCGGACCTCCACGACCCGGGTGCTCGCGGCCACGGCGGCGCCGACGTCGGCGACCCGGACGGCCGCGTACCCGAGGACGGGGGCGGCGGCGACCGCCGCGGCGATCAGGTGCCGGCGCCGTCCACGGCCCCGGAACGCGACCAGCAGCACCGCCACCGCGACCAGCGCAGCCCAGCTGCCGGCGAACGCCGCGTCGAAGCCGGCCGTGACGTCGAAGCCGCTGTCGCCGCTGCCGTACACCGTCCAGCCGAAGTCCCCCGCGCCCGGCTCGGCCGGCATGGTGCGGACCGCGTCCACGACCAGCGGTACGAGCGCCGCCGGCACCGCCCAGCGCGGGGCCGGCAGTCCGGCGGCGACGGCGTAGCCGAGCAGCAGCGCCAGGCTCAGCACCTCGGCGCCGCGCCAGAGCGGGGCGGCCACCAGGACGCCGACGACGTGTGCGACGGCGGACACCGCCGCGAGGATCAGCAGCAGCGGAGCGCGACGCACCGGCGGATCCTTTCACGACACAGCGGCCCGCCGCGGCCCCGTGGTCGTCAGCTCCCGGCCGGCACCTGGTCCTTGACGTCGTCGTAGCCGACCGCGCCCGGCGCCGGTGCCGGGGTGTAGATCACCCGGATCACGCCGGTCGGGTACGCCTCGGTCGCGGCCACCCGCAGGTGGTACGGCGCGTCGCCCTCGTCGAACAGCCGGCGGCCCTTGCGGGCGGCGACCGGGTGCACCAGCAGCCGCAGCTCGTCCACCAGGCCCGCGGCGAGCAGTTGCTGCACCACCGAGATCGACCCGGGGATGAGGATGCCCTTGATGCCGGCGTCGGCCTTGAGCGCGCGGACGGCGTCCACCAGGTCACCCTGGATCAGCTCGGAGTTGCGCCAGGAGAACTCCAGCGGCTGGCGCGAGACGACGACCTTGCGCATGTCGCCGAGCTGCTTGGCGAACGGCGCGTCCTCACCGCCGGCGGCCTCCCGGTCGGGCCAGGCGCCGGCGAAGCTGTCGTACGTCTCCCGGCCGATCAGCAGGACGTCGGACGTGTCGTAGTCCTCGGTGACGGCGCGGCCCATGTTGTCGTCGAAGTACGGGAAGTGCCAGTCGGGGTCGATCTCGGCGACACCGTCGGCCGAGATGAACAGCGTGGAGATGACTTTGGCCATCGCGGTGCTCCTTGTCAGTGGGTTCGACGGGTTGACCGCCGCACCGTGTCAAACTCATCGGCCCGCGACGACGTCACCGGCGTCAGAACGTGAAATCCGGCGGAGCGCCCTCGCCCACCCGCCCGTCGACCGCCTCGCGGAGCAGGTCCGCGTGCCCGGTGTGCCGGGCGTACTCCTCGATCACGTCGAGGAGCATCTTGCGGACGGTGGGGGAACGCCCGTCGGGCCAGGTGAACGACGACGGCCCGGCCAGTCCACGTTCGGCGACGACGGCATCCATCAGCCCGCGCGACCGCCGCACCGCGGCTCGCCACAGCGCGTACACGTCGTCCGGCGCGGCCTGCGCGCCGAAACGCCACTCCCAGTCGGGTTCGGCGTCGAAGTCGATGCCCTCCCACGGCGGTCCGTACCCCTGACCGGCCACCTTCACGGCCAGCCAGTCCGTCTCGACCAGGGCCATGTGCGCGATCAGGCCACCGAGCGTCATGGTGCTGGCGGCGGTGACGGCGCGCAGGCCCGCCTCGTCGAGCCCGTCGGTCTTCCAGGCGAAGGTCCGCCGGTTGCGTTCCAGGACGGCCAGCAGCGCCTCGGCCTCGGTCTCGGTGGTCACGTCGTCCATCGCCGAAGCATAGGCAGCCGGCGAAATCCGTGGGGGGCGGCGACGGTCGGGGTCAGCCCGGGGTGAGCAGGCAGAACTCGTTGCCCTCCGGGTCGACGAGCACCCGCCAGTGGATGTCGGCCCCACCCACGTCGGCGGCGGTGGCGCCGAGCGCCAGCAGCCGGGCCTCCTCGGCGTCCAGGTCGTCGCCCGGGTAGGGGCGGACGTCGAGGTGGACGCGGTTCCAGCCGGTCTTCGCGTCGGTGCTGCGGGCGAACCGCAGGTACGGCCCGACGCCCTTGGCGGAGCGCAGCACGGCCTGCTGGTCGGTCACCTCGTGCACGGTCCAGTCGGTGGCCCGGCTCCAGAAGCCGGCCATGGCGCCCGGGTCGGCGCAGTCGACCACCACCTCGGCGATCGGCCCGGTGTCCGCGTGCCGCGGGTCCGGCTCCCGTACGCAGAACTCGTTGCCCTCCGGGTCGGCCAGGACCGTCCACGGCACGTCGCCCTGACCCACGTCGGCGGGCTTGGCACCGAGCGCGGTCAGGCGCGCGACCACCTCCGCGTGGTGCGCGGCCGAGGTGGTCGCGAGGTCGACGTGGACGCGGTTCTTCGCCGTCTTCGGTTCGGAGGAGACGACGAGGTCGACGTAGAGGAAGCGGGGGTCCGGGTAGGTGAAGCCCTCGGGTTCGAGGTTCGTCACGCCGGGGGCCTCGCTGGAGATCTCCCAGCCGAGCACCTTCGCCCAGAAGTCACCGAGCGTGATCTCGTCGTGGGCCTTCATGTTGATCTGTACGAGCCGGGTTGCCATGGCCGCGATGCTAGGGCGTGGGCCGTGCCGGCGTGGTCCCGGCAGGTGATCAGGAATCGAGAAGCGCACCGTGACCGCCGCGCCATAGCGTTGTCCTCGGGCGGTCGGCACCACGCGGACCGCGAGCCACGAGGGGGAATCGAGATGTCCGACGGTTTCAGCGCCGAGGAACGCGCCGCGATGAAGGAGCGCGCGGCCGAGCTGCGCGCCGAGGGCAAGAAGGGCGCCAAGAAGGCCGACGACCTCCAGGCCGTGCTCGACCGGATCGCGCAGATGGCGCCGGAGGACCGCGAGCTGGCCGAGCGCGTGCACATGACCATCACCTCCGCCGCGCCGGAGCTGGCGCCGAAGACCTGGTACGGCATGCCCGCGTACGCCGACGCGGCCGGCAAGATCGTCGTCTTCTTCCAGGACGCGGGGAAGTTCAAGTACCGCTACTCGACGCTGGGCTTCCAGGAGGCGGCGAAGCTCGACGACGGCGACATGTGGCCCGCGTCGTTCGCGCTGGTGAAGTGGAGCCCGGAGGTGGAGAAGAGGATCACCGAGCTGGTGCGGGCCGCCGTCTCCTGACCGGCGGCCCCGTCAGGCGGCGGGCGCCGCGCCGAGGGCGAGCGCCGCGGCGTCGCGGGCGCAGCCCCAGGACAGCATCACGCCGTTGCCCGCGTGGCCGTAGTTGTGCACGACGAGCGCGCCACCGCGCCGCTCGGCCTCCACGCGCGGCGCCGCCCGGCCGGGACGCAACCCGACGCGGTGTTCGAGGATCTCGGCGGCGGCCAGGGCGGGTTCGATCGCGACGCACCGGGCGAGGACGTCGGCCTCCTCGGCCGGATCGGGGGTGGTGTCGTCGCTGCGTCGCTGGCCGCCGCCGAGCACCACGTGGTCACCGTGCGGGAAGATCGACGCCCATGTCGGCGCCATCGGCGCCTCCATGAAGAACCGGTCCAGGCCGGGGTTGCGCACCACGATCCGGGGGCCGCGCACCGGGTGCAGGCCGGTGTCGCCGGTCAGCGTCCGCGCCGCCAGCCCGGCGCAGTTGACCACCACCGGGGCCGACGTCGCCGCCTCGTCGAGCGAGCCCACCGGCGCGACCCGCACCTCGCCGCCGGCGTCGCGGAAGCGCTCCAGGAGGTACGCGAGGTAGACCGGCATGTCGACCAGCGGCAGCCGGACGGCGAACGCGGTGCCGAAGCCGGCGGGGCGCTCGTCGTCGCCCAACTGCCGGAAGCCCGGCGCCTGGTCGGCGAACGGGGGCGTCGCCCCTTCCGGCCGGGCGGCGAGCGTGCCGTCGCGCCACGCCACGCCCGGCAGCGGCTCGGCGCCGAGCACCCGCAGCGTCTCGTCGGTCCAGGCGCGCTGCGGGTCGCCGGGTGGGGACAGATTGGGGCCGACCATCGCCCCGGCCAGCGCCGACGTCGTGTGCGCGGGCGGCGCCGCGGTGCGGACGAGCACCCGGGCGCCGCTCTCGACCAGCCGGATGCCGGTGCTGAGGCCGCTCACCCCGGCTCCGAGGACGACGACGTCCGGACGTGCGGTCATGGCGGGCTCCCATCGCGTCACGGCTGTGGCCGCCCACCCATTCTGCCCGGTGACCCCGCTCCCGTTTGTCCCTCATCGTCGGGGGTAGCCCTCCCAGTGCTCCGGACGATCCGGGGCGAGTCGAACAGGGCACGGGCATCCGGGAGGCGTCGAGTGCGAGCAATGGTCTACCGCGGTCCGTACCGGGTGCGGGTACAGGAGAAGGACCGGCCCGTCGTGGAGCATCCCAACGACGCGATCGTGCGGGTGACACGGGCCGCCATCTGCGGCTCCGACCTGCACCTCTATCACGGGATGATGCCGGACACCCGGGTCGGGATGACGTTCGGTCACGAGTTCGTCGGCGTGGTCGACGAGGTCGGGCCGTCGGTGCGCAACCTCAAGCCCGGCGACCGGGTGATGGTGCCCTTCAACGTGTACTGCGGGTCGTGCTTCTTCTGCGCCCGGGGCCTCTACAGCAACTGCCACAACGTGAACCCGAACGCCACAGCCGTGGGCGGCATCTACGGCTACTCGCACACCTGCGGCGGCTACGACGGCGGCCAGGCCGAGTACGTCCGGGTGCCGTTCGCCGACGTCGGGCCGAGCCCGATTCCGGAGTGGATGGACGACGACGACGCGGTGCTGCTCACCGACGCGCTCGCCACCGGCTACTTCGGGGCGCAGCTCGGCGACATCGCCGAGGGTGACGTGGTGGTGGTGTTCGGCGCCGGGCCGGTCGGCCTGTACGCCGCCAAGTCGGCGTGGCTGATGGGCGCCGGCCGGGTCATCGTCATCGACCACCTCGACTACCGGCTGGAGAAGGCCGCCTCCTTCGCCCACGCCGAGACGTACAACTTCGCCGAGTACGACGACATCGTCGTGCACATGAAGAAGATCACCGACCACCTGGGCGCGGACGTCGCCATCGACGCGGTCGGCGCGGAGGCGGACGGCAACCTGCTGCAGCACGTCACCGCGGCGAAGCTGAAGTTGCAGGGCGGCTCGCCGGTGGCGCTGAACTGGGCCATCGACTCGGTACGCAAGGGCGGCACGATCTCCGTGATGGGCGCGTACGGGCCGATGTTCAGCGCGGTGAAGTTCGGCGACGCGATGAACAAGGGGCTCACGCTGCGGACGAACCAGTGCCCGGTGAAGCGGCAGTGGCCGCGCCTGTTCGAGCACATCCGCAACGGCTACCTCAAGCCCAGCGACATCGTGACCCACCGGATCCCGCTGGAGCACGTCGCCGAGGCGTACCACATCTTCTCCGCCAAGCTCGACGGCTGCATCAAGCCGCTCATCGTCCCGAACGCCGCCTGAGAGGACCGGAGCCGACCATGCCGTACACGCCGGACAAGCCGAAACTCGCCGAGTCCCCGGACGAGCTGCGTGCCCGTATCGCCGGGTGGGGCGCCGACCTCGACCCGGCCGACCGGCCCGCCGTACCGAAGGAGCGCTTCGCCCCGGAGATCACCGGCGCGCACTGGGAGTTCCCCGAGCGGCAGCCGGAGAAGTGGCCGCGCGAGCGGTCGATCGAGCACAGGTTCCTCACCCCGGTCTTCGGCACCTCGTGCCCGCCCAAGGGGCTCTCCGGCGTGATCCGCCGCTACTCGTACCGCCGGTTCAGCGAGGGCCGCGCGGCGCACTGGCTGCTGCTGCTCGCCGCCGACCGGGTCGACACCGCGGAGAGCAGGCTGGGGTCGCTGTTCAGCCGTCACCCGGACAACCCGGTGGCCGAGACGGGCGTACGCAGCGAGTTCACCCACCACGGGCTGTCGTCGCGGCGCGGCAACCGGGTCGACCGCGTGCACCACCCGCTCGACCCGGTCGTGGTCGCCGCGCCCTGGGTGCTGGCCGGAGGCGTCGCCTTCCTGCTCGTACGCCGGGTGGCGCGCCGCCGTCGTTAGCGCTGCCAGGAGTCGAGGCCGCGGACAGCGGCCCGGGCGACGTCGTCGGCCAGGCCGGGGTCGTTGCTGGTGCCCTCCCAGCCCTGGTCGTGCACGACAGTGACCGCGTCGGCGACCCGGATCACGAGGATCTGGCTGGTGGTCCGGCCCTCGGCCGGGCTGCCGTCCAGGCCGGTCGCCGGCCGGCTCACGGTGACCAGCAGGGCCTCGTCCCCGGTCCCGGCCATCGGCTGGGACCGGACGGTGACGGTGCCGCCCGAGGCTTGGAACGACCGGCAGTCCGCCACCGCGCCGCGGACCCGGCGCAGGTAGTCGGCCGCGCCGGTGCCCTCAAAGGCGAAGACGGTCTGGTGCAGCGTGCCGTAGGGCACGTTCTCCGGCGGGTCCTTCGGCTGCTTGTAGGCGCTCATCATGGCGGCGCTCGCGGTGACCGACCGTCCGCCGCTGCGGAACTCCTGGTCGCACAACCCGGGCAGCGCGTCGGTGACCTCCATCGGTTGCGCGTCGGACTTGCGCAGTTCCGGCGGCAGGTCGGCGAAGGCGGACGTCGGAATCGTCACGCGCCCGCCGGACGACTGCGACGCCGACGGCGTGACGGCCGTGGGCGCCGGGGCCGCCGAGGTCGCGCCCGGCCCCGCGTCGCCGCCGCCGTCGTTCTCACCGCCGTCGCCACACGCGCCGGCCAGCAGCGCGGTGACGAGCAGGGGTACGCCAAGCATCCGCCTACGGCGACCCGGTGTCCTCACGTCGACCTCCGTCCCGTGCCCGTCCCGACGACGTTCCCGATGCCACGCCGCCCGAAACGGCCGCTCCCGTCCCTGCTTCCCCAACGCCCACACCCCGTGCCACGTTCCGGCGCGGAGGCCACCCGCGTGACCAGCAATATGCAAAGATTTGTTTGCGCAAACGTACGTTTGCGATAGCGTGCGGGTCATGCGCTCCGATCCGGACCTCGGCCTCGCGTTCTCCGCCCTCGGCGACCCGGTCCGCCGCGCCCTGGTGACCCGCCTCGCCCGGGGTGAGGCCACAGTCGGCGAGCTGGGTGAGCCGTTCGACCTGACGCCGCAGGCCATCTCCCACCACGTCGGCGTGCTGCGCCGGTGTGGCCTGGTCGAGCAACGACGGGAGGGCACGCGGCGACCGTGCCGGCTGCGCGTCGACCGGCTCACCCGGCTGAGTACGTGGATCGACGAGCAGCGCCGCGCCTGGGACGACCGTCTCGACGCGCTCGAAGACCACCTCGCCGGACCGGAGGCGACCCGGTGAGGGCCCGTACCGAGCGGCACGGCGACGAGCTGATCGCCCGGCGTCACCTTCCGGCCGGGCCGGACCGGGTGTGGGTGGCCTTCACCTCACCGGCGGGCATCGCCGCGTTCTGGGGCGGCTCACACGCCACGGTGCCGCGGGCGTCGGTGACTGTCGACCTGCGACCGGGCGGCGAGTTCGCGCTCGACACGCGCGCGCCGGACGGCCGGACCGGACGGCTGCGGTTCGTCTACGTGAGCGTCGACAGGCCACGTGAGCTGGTTTTCGACGAGCCGGTCACCGGGCTGCGCACGACCGTCACGCTGCGGCCCGCCGGGGACGGCACCGACCTCACCGTGCACCAGCGCAAGCTCCCGCCCGAGTTGCGCACCGACCAGGCCGCCGACGGGCTCGCCTCGATCCTCGACGCCCTCGCCGCGCACCTCCGACACCACGACGATGGAGACGACAGTGACCCGAGCAACCCAGCGTGACCTGGTCGCCGAATACTTCGCCGGCTTCCGGGCCGGTGACCACGCACGCATCCTCGCCACGCTCACCGACGACGTCGAGTGGGTCATCCACGGCCACCGGACCACGCGGGGCCGGGCGGAGTTCGACGGCGAGATCGAGAATCCGGCGTTCACCGGCAGCCCGCGGCTCGACGTCGAGCGCGTGCACGAGGACGGGCCGGTCGTCGTGGTGACCGGCGAGGGCCGGGGCGTCAGCGTCGAGCACGGGCCGTTCCGGTTCGCCTTCAACGACCTGTTCACGTTCCGGGACGGGCTCATCGCCCGCGTCGACTCCTACGTCGTACCGCTGGGGGTCGCCGGGTCGTGAGCGCGGCGGCCGCCGGGCCGGGTGAAGGCCCGGCGGTACGCCGACGGCGAGGTCCGCATCGCGGCGGTGAAGTGGTGCCGGAACGTCACCGCCGTCTCGAAACCGACGGTCGTGGCGACCTCCTCGATCGGCACGGTGGTCGTCTCCAGCAGCGGCAGGCTGGCCTGGACGCGCCGGTCGATCAGCCACCGGATCGGTGTGGTGCCGGTGGCCCGCGCGAAGTGCCGCAGGTAGGTACGCGCCGACATGTGCGCCTGCCGCGCCAGCCGGTCGACTGTGATCGGGGTGTCGAGGTTCGCCAGCGCCCACGACATGCTCGCGGCGAGCCGGTCGTCCTCCGGGTCGCCGGGCACCGGCGACTCGATGAACTGCGCCTGGCCGCCCTCGCGGTGCGGCGGTACGACCAGCCGGCGGGCGACCGCGTTGGCGATCGTCGGGCCGTGGTCGCGGCGTACCAGGTGGACGCAGAGGTCGAGACCGGCGGCGCTGCCGGCGCTGGTGAGGATGTCGCCGTCGTCGACGTAGAGGACGTCCGGGTCGACGCGTACCGCCGGGTGGCGCCGGGCGAGCAGGTCGGCGTACCGCCAGTGGGTGGTGGCCCGGCGGCCGTCGAGCAGGCCGGCGCCGGCCAGCGCGAACGCGCCCGAACAGATCGACACGATCCGGGCGCCGCGCCGGTGGGCCGCACGGAGCGCGCCGGTGAGCGCCGGTGTCGGGTCGGCGTGCACGTCGGCGACCCCGGGCACGATCAGCGTGCCGGCGGCAGCGAACGCGTCGAGGCCGTGGCCGGTGTGCAGGGTGGCGCCGCCGACCAGCCGCACCGTGCCCGGGGTCTCCGCGCAGACGGTCAGCTCGTACCAGGGCACGTCGAACTCGGGGCGGGGCAGGCCGAAGACCTCGGTGACGATGCCGGTCTCGAACACCGACATGCCCTCGTACGCCAGCACCGACACGGTGGCGCAGTTCATGGCGGGATCTTAGCGAAGGGCGCCGCTCGCGCCACTGGAGCGGCCGGACGGCGGCCACCACGATGGGTGCCATGTCGAACGTCCTGCGCATTCCCGCCGCCCGCCCCGCCGACGCCCTCGCCCACTTCGCGGCCCGCCTCTCGTTCGAGGCCGACGTGAGCGACGTGCACGCCGACCTGGAGGCGGGCGTCCCCGGCCTGGTCGTGGTCGACTCGCGCTCCCTTCCGGCGTGGCGGCAGGGGCACATCCCCGGCGCCGTGCACCTGCCCACCGCCGAGATCGCCGCGCGGGCGGGCGAGCTGCTCCCGCCGGACGCCACGGTGGTCACCTACTGCTGGGGGCCGGGCTGCAACGGCGCCACCCGCGCGGCGCTGGAGTTCGCCCGGCTCGGCCGGCCGGTCAAGGAGATGATCGGCGGGTACGAGTACTGGGTGCGGGAGGGTTTCCCGGTGCGTACCGGGGCGGGGCTCGTCCGGCGGCCCGCCGACGACCTCACCGCCCCGGCCGGCGTCTCGTGCGGCTGCTGAGGCGTGTCGGTTCCGTACAAGACAGCAGATGGCGGCCGTTCCTAGCATGGCCCGCATGCGTGATCTCGTGTACACCGGATTCATGTCGCTCGACGGCGTCGTGGACTCCCCCGGCGGCGGCCCGGGCGAGGAGCACCGCAGCGGCGGCTGGGTCGTCAAGGACGTCGAGTTCCTGCCGGAGGCGTTCTCGCTCAAGGGCGAGGAACTGGCGCAGACCACGGCGCTGATGTTCGGCCGGCGCAGCTACGAGGCGTTCGCGCCGACCTGGCGCGACTCCGAGGACCACGCCGCCTACCGGGAGCTGCCGAAGTACGTGGTGTCGTCCAGTCTGCCCGAGGACGCCCTGGTCGACGGCTGGGGGCCGACGACGGTCCTGCGGAGCACCGCCGACGTGGCCGCGCTCAAGCAGGGCGACGGCGGCGACGTCTTCATCCACGGCAGCGCGGAACTCGCCCGCCGTCTCGCCGAGGCGGACCTGATCGACAGGTACCACCTGCTCGTCTTCCCGGTGCTGCTCGGCGCCGGCAAGAGCCTGTTCAGCCAGGCCGACCGGGACCGGCAGACGCTGCGTCTGCGCGACTCCGCCGCCTACCCCAACGGCGTGGTCAAGCTGATCTACGACGTGACCCGCTGAGCCGGGTCCAGCGCTATCGCACCACCGGCGCCCGCGCGCAGCTCACCGGCCGTCCGTCCGACGTACCGGCGCAGCGCGCGGGCCAGGTGCGGTTCGTCCACGTACCCGAAGGTGGTGACCGCGTCGGCGGGCGGGCCGCCGGCGGCCAGCAGCACGGCGGCGCGGCGCGCGCGGTCGATCTGCCGCACCGCGCCCCGGGTCAGGCCGGTCGCGGCGCGGAACCGGCGTTCGAGGGTACGGGGTGAGGCCGGTGGGCGGCCGCCGCGCAGCGTCTCGGTGACGAGCGGGTCGCGGACCACCGCACCGGCACGGACCAGCCGGTCGACCAGGGCCTCGGCGTCGTCCGGGCCGGGTGTGGGCCACCGGCCGCCGTCGAGCCGGAACGTCCGGCGGCTCACGTCGGGCAGCTCGGCGCCGCCGTCGACCAGCGCGGGCGTGGGTACGAGCCGCAGCGAGGTGCCCACCGCGAACTCGATGCCGACGAACGTGGCGCCCTCGGGCACCGGCGCGGTGCCGGTAGCGGTCTCGGGGCCGGAGACGGCCGCGTACGAGCGCCCGTCGCGCTGCCAGAACACGAGCCCCCAGCACGGGGTCGCCACCGACGTCATCTCGTCGACCCGATCGCTGGTGCAGGTCCACACGGTGTCGATCCAGTCCGAGTCGGACGTCCGGGTGGTGAACCGCAGCTCCACGGCAGGAGCATACGGCGGCCCAGGTGGGGATTATTCGCTCACCGCCTCGCACGATCCTTCGCGTTCCGGAAAGGACCGTCGAGATACGGAGGTGGAATGGACCGGTTGGGTGAGCGTTGCGCGCAGTGTGCCGAATCGCTACCGTCGCGGGATGACCGACGAGCCACCGGTACGGGTCGCGCTGCGGGTCAATGACGTAACGGCGGCCTCGACGTTGTATCAGAGTTTTGGTTTTGTCCCGGTGGGCACGGTGCCTGGCGCTGATGGTGGTCTCGCCATGGCAATCCTCCGGCGGGGTCCGTTGCAGTTGCTGGTCGACGCGCTGGTTGGCATCCCGTTCCCGGACAGCGCCCGGGAACGTCAGACGAAGACCGGCCCGCGCGGGCTCGGCGTTGTCATCGGGCTCGAGGTAGACGACATCGACGAAGCCGCCCTGCGGTGTGAAGCTGCCGGCTGCGTCATCAGTGCCGGTCCGGCGAACGCACCGTGGGGAGAGAGGTACGTCGAGTTCGAGGACCCCTTCGGCTATGCGTGGAAGTTCTTCCGAGTGACCGACTCGACGCACGACGGCTTGCAGTCTGTCCACGATCTGTGGTTCGGGCAGGCAGGCTCGTGATGATGCGTCCCCTTCCGAGCGGGACGAACACCGTACCGCCGTCACCGCTCTACCGTGCGGCGGATTCCTGCCCGTTCCGCTCGTCGTCCCGGGCGGGGTAGCCGAGGATCTCCGCGAGGTCACCGGCCGCCTTCGTGTACGCGGCGTAGATGTCGTCGTCGAAGTGGTTGCGCCAGTCGCCGGACGCGCCCTTGCGGTAGTGGGAGATCCGCCCGGGCGTCTCCTTCGACTTCTTCATCCTGGTGAAGCTGTAGCGGGCCAGCAGGGCCTCCAGCTCGGCCGGGGGCAGCGTGATGCCGCAGTGCCGCAGGAGCTGGTCGACCTCGTCGGCCTGCCGCTCGCCGGTCAGATCCTCGTAGCGGAACAGCCGGAACGTCTCGTCGCTCGGCGCGACCGCCCAGGACCGCATCTGCCCGAACTGCTTCTTGTCGCGCAGGCGGTCGATGACGTAGAGCATGCCCTCCTTCTTCGGCAGTTCCTGGAGGGCCTTGCGCGCCTGCGGGATGTCGCCCATCGGGGCGTGCGAGTTGCGCAGCGAGAAGTAGCTGGACACGACCACGTCGCGCGGGTCGCGGATCACGAAGAACGCGCGGTAGCCGCCGGCCTTGGGCACCGCCTCGAACCGCTTGTGGGAGAGGAAGATCGCCAGGCCGATGCGGCCGGCCGGCACCGGCGCGGTCGCGCCGCCGGAGTAGAAGCGCGGGTCGTAGGGCAGCAGCCCGCTGTGGCGGTAGACGGCCGGGTCGCTGAACAACGCCTTGATCCACTGGCTGCCGGTCTTGCGGACGGTGCAGTGGAAGATGTTGTCGAACTCGCTTTGGGCCACCACCGGAACGGTGAGTCGCATACGGGCGTTGCGCGCTTCCATCTGCGCCCGCCGGGCCTTGACCCGCAGAGAATTCGGCGAATTGTGCTTGGCGAATTCGACGGCCCGATTAATCATTTCCCAACCTCATCCGGACCCCGCGGAGCAGGGGCAGCACGAACACCTTTCCGCACGTCACGCAGGTGAAGTCCGCAGACCTCGCCTGCTCCGCCCCGCGCCCCGACGCGCCGCTAGGAATATCCCCGACGGTCCGATTGATGTCAATCCCGGGCGGCTGGGAGAACGCTGAAAATCTACAATTTCCATAGGAATTGCGGAATAGGCGCGACGGGCACCCGCGGCGACCCGCGCACCGGCACAATGAGCGCCGTGCCCACCGCCACCCGCGACCTGCTCGCCGCCCTCGACCCGCTGCCCCACCGCGACCGGACGCGGCGCCTCGTGGCGTGGGCACGCACCGCGCCCGACCGGGCGCAGGTCTGCGCCGACCTGCGCCGGCACGGGCCCTACGAGCGGCGTCTCGCGCTGCTCGCCGCGCTGGCGACCCGGGACACCGCGGCCGTCCTGGCCGCGACGTTCGACCCGGAACCCTCGATCGCCGCCACCGCGCTGACCGCCGCCGTGCGGGCCGGCGTGACGCCCCCCGACCTGACCGACCGGCCGGCCGACGCGCGGCGGCGCGTCTACCGGGCGCTGCGCCGCAACCCGGTGCCGGCCGTCGCCGACGCGCTGATCATCGGGGTACGAGAGCGGTTCGGTGACCACGAGGCCGCCGCGTTGCTGCCGGCGTGCGGCCCCGAGACGGTACGGGCGTGGCTGCCCGATCTGGAACACGCGCTGAACCCGCAACGGCTGATGCGGTCGCACTCCGACATCGTGCTGACGCGCACCGGTGAGCGGATGGCCGTGGCCCCACCGGAGTCACGCGGGCGGATCTGGGCGGAGGTCGCCGGCGCGGTGCTGCACGGCGATCCGGCGCGGGCGCTGGACCTGCTCGACGGGTACGCGCCCGAGGAGTCGCTGCCCGGCCCGCCCGTCGCGTACGGGCGGCTCGCCGCACACGACGCCCGCCGGGTCGTCCGCCTGCTCACGTCGCCCGCACGCGCGGCCTGGCTGGCACGCACCACGCTGCCCCGGGCGCTGCTGCGCCGCCTCGCCGCGCTGCCCACCGCCGAGCTGGTCCCGCTGGCCGCCCGGCTGCGGGAGCACGACCACGCGCTGGCCGCGTTGCTGCACGCCGTCGCGCCGAGCCGCCGCGCCGAGCTGTACGACGGGGCGCTGGCCGACACCGACACCACGGCGCTGCTGCCCGGCGCCCAGGTGATGGAGGTGCTGCCGGCGGCGGTACGGGCGCGCGAGGCGGCCCGGGTGCTGACCCTGCCGTCGGTCCGCGAGCGGGAGGAGCAGGTGCGGTTCTGGAGCGCGTACCTGCCCTGGCCGGAGGCGTCCGCGTCGGCGAGCGCGGCGCTGCGCTCGGGCGACGCGGACGAGCGGGCGGACGGCTGGCGGCTGCTGGTGGCGGCAGCGCGACGCTCCCGCGACCCGCGCACGGTGGCCCAGGTGGTGGTCCGGCTCGGCCGGCTGCGCAACGAGCAGGACCCGGTACGCGCGGCCGCGCTCACCGCGCTCGCCACTGTGGCGCCGCTGCTCACCGCCACGAGCGCCGGTGGACTGACCGGGCTCACCACCGACGCGGTCGACGCGCGGGACGCCTCGGCGACCACCACCACCGCGTTGAGCCGGCTCGCCGTCGACGTCCTCACCCACCACGTGGACGTGCCGGAACTGGTCGAATGGGCACTGCGCACGATCGACGCGGTGAGCAGCGACGCGAACGTTCCGGTGCTGCGCCGGCTCGACACCGTGCTGCGGCACGGCCAGGAGGCGGTGGTGTTCGACCGGCTGCGCGGCCGGATCGAGGCGGGCATGGCGCGCGGCCGGTACGGGCTGCTGTTCGCGTTCACCCACGCGCTCGGCCGGCGGGCCTGGCGTCTGCCGGGGCTGCAGGACCTGCTGCGCCGGACGATCGGGCCGGACACCCTGCCCGCTGTCGCCCGGACGGCGGCCGGGCTCTGGCTCGACGACCCGCGTACCCGCTCGCGGCGCGTCGCCGAGGTGCTCGACGTCGACGCGTCGGCGGTGGCGCTGCACGAGGTGTGGGCGATCGTCTGCACGTCCCGCACCGACCTGCTCGACCGGGTGCTGGACCGGCCCCCGCGCGGCCGGTTCGTGGAGAACGGGAAACGGTGGGTGCCCGGCCCGGCGCCGCGCGCGCAACGGTGGCTCCCCCGCCACCAGGAACGCTTCGTGGCGCTCCAGGCGCGCGTCGTCGCCGACTCCGGTCACCGGGTGTGGCAGCGGGCGGCGGCGATCCGGGCCGCCGCCGGGGCCGGACCGGCCGGACGCGAGCTGGTGCTGCGCCACGTCGACGCGTCCGAGGTGCCGGTCGCCGAGGCGGCGCTGGGCGCGCTGGTCTGGACCGACCGGCCGGACGAGGCGTTCCCGGTGCTGCTCCGGTACGCCGACGGCGACCGGGCACGCGTCGCGCTGTACGCCGCCGGGCGGGCCGCCCGGTACGTCCCGCCGGCCCGGCTGGCCGAGCTGCTGGGCGGGGTGCTGACCGGTGCCGCGAAGGTCACCAGCCGCAAGGAGGCCGCCCGGCTCCTGGCCCGCTACGCGCAGGTGGACGTGATGGCGGCGCTCGGTGAGGCGTACGCCGATCCGGGCACGCACCGCGACGTGCGCGCGGCGATCGTCTCCGCCGCCCGGCAGCGGCTGGGGACCGAGGCGGGCTGGGCGGTCCTGCGCGCCGCGGTGCACGCCAGCCGGGAGGAGCGGCGGGCGGTGCTCGGCGCGTACCCGTCCGGGATCTCGCAGCGCCACCGCCGCACCTACGCCGCGCTGGTGGTGCAGGCGTGCCGGGCCGACGACCGGGAGGTCCGCCGCGCGGCGTTCGACGCGCTCGGCGAGTGGTGGCAGTGGCTGACCGGCGTCACCGACCTGGTCGTGGACCGGCTCACCGACCCGGACGAGACGACGCCGGGCATCGGGGTGGCGAACCTGCTGCGGGCCGGCGGCGACGGGGCGTTCCGGGCCGCGCTGGCCCGGCTGGTGGAGCGGGACGCCGCCGACGACGACCCGGGCGCTCCGGCCGCCGACCGGCCCGCCCGGCGGCGCGTCGAGCTGCTCGCGGAGGGCGCGGCCCTGTGGTCCGACAGCCGCCCGGCCGCCGCCGACCGGGCCGGGCTGGTCGAGGCCGCGCGGTGGCTCGCCGGCCGGGACACCTTCCTGGGTACGGCCACCGGGCTGCTCGTCGACCTCGGCCGCCTCGACGACCTGGACGAGGTCGCCGCGCTCTGCGCGGGCCGGCCCGTGGTCGCGGTGCGCACCGCGCAACGCGTCGGCGATCGCCTGCTCACCATGCGGCGGCGGCCCGACCCGGCGGCGCTCGCCGGCACGGTGGCGCGCCTCGCCGGGCGCGGCGACCTGGCCGGTGGGCTGTTCGCGGTGGCGCTCGTCGCGCACGGGTCGGAGTTCGGCTGGAAGACGCCGTGGCGGGACCTGCTCGTCGGCTTGCGCCGTCATCCGGACGCCGACGTGCGGGAGGCCGCGTACACGCTCGACATGAGCTGACCGGGCCGGACGTCGCCCTATGCTCGGGGCGTGACGCTTCAGCGGATGGACCACGTCAGCGTCGTGGTGGACGACCTGCCGGCCGCCATCGCCTTCTTCACCGAACTCGGCATGGAGGTGGAGGGCGAGACGCCGGTCGAGGGGGCCTGGGTGGACCGGGTCAACGGCATGGACGGCGTGCGGGTGGACATCGCGATGATGCGCACCCCGGACGGCCACGGCAAGCTCGAACTGACGCGGTTCCGGGCGCCGGCGCTCGTCGCCGCCGAACCGTCGGACGCGCCGCCGAACACGCTCGGCCTGCGGTCGGTCATGTTCGCCGTGGACGACGTCGACGACACGGTGGCCCGCCTGCGGGCCCACGGCGGCGAGCTGATCGGTGAGGTGGCGGACTACGGCGACGTCTACCGGCTGTGCTACCTGCGCGGCCCGGCGGGAGTCATCGTGGCGCTGGCCCAGCAGCTCGGCTGACCGCTACCCGGCGTCCACGGCGGCCAGCACCGTCATCGCCTCGCGTTCGCGGACGGCCAGGTCGGCCAGGACCGCCGACGCGCGGGTCAGGTGGGCGGCGTCGCCGGTCCGCCCGGCGGCGGCGATGTGGTCGGCGACGGCGGTCCACAGCGGCGCGATGTCGGCGTACATCCGCTGTGCCCGCCGCAGTCGCGCGTCGCCGGTGACGGCGGCGGCCTCGGCGAGGAAGTCGCCGTACACGGCGCGGAACAGCGCGCCGCCCGTGCCGCCGCGTTCCATCAGCGTCGCGGCGAGCGGCAGGTCGCGGGCCGGATCGGCGGCGCGGTCCAGCCAGCGGGTCACCCGGGCGGCGGCGGTGGCGATCCCCCGGTGGCCGAGGTTGGCGATCGGCGGGTCGAGGAACGCCCCGGCGTTGGCGCGTACCGCCGCGCGGACGGCGGCGGCCAGGTCCGGCGGGCCGCCGGGCGCGGTGAGCGTGTACGACAGGTGGCGCGCGGTCATCGGTCCACGCGCGGCGCGCGCCCGCGCCAGGCTCTCCAGCGTGGTGGTCACCGCGCCGCCCTGCTGGGCGGTGTCGACCAGGTGGGCGTGGGTGTCGTCGTAGCCGTACACGGCGACCGTGTGCCCGCCGAAGTGGACCTTGGTGGTGAAGTAGTCCAGGTGGTACGAGTCCAGTTGCAGGCCGACCGGGTGCCCGGCGTCCAGCGCGTCGGTGACGTCGCGCCACGCCTTGGCCGCCGACGTCGTCTCGCGGACGCGCAGGTCCAGACCGAGGCGGCCGGCGGCGGCCCGGGTCACGCACAGCGGCTTGGTGCGCCCGCCGAGGAACGGCACGTCCATGCTCTTGGCGTCCCAGTAGACGAAGCCGAGCCCTTCGCCGAGACCGAACAGCATGGGCTCGGACAGGTCCAGGCCGGCGTGCCGCGTCAGCACGCCGAGCGTGGTGGTCTCGCAGTGCACTCCGGCGCGCGGCGTCACGTCGTCGAGGATCACGTCGGCTCCTGTTCCGCCGTCACGGCGTTCGGGGCGTGCGCCACGGCTGCGGTGCCCGCTTCGTGCGTCGCGACGACGGCGCCCGGGTCGTGGCCGGGGGCCGGGGACAGCAGCGGGCGCAGCGGCCCGTCGCCGGGGACGCCGGGCATCCGGCGGGCCACCCCGGCGAGCAGGTCGGCGGCCTGGACGCGCGGGTCGTCGCGCGAGTCGGCCATCACCAGCCCGGCCAGCGGCGACGGGCCGGCCGGATCGCCTGCGGCCAGCGCCGCCTGGAGGCGGCGCAGCCGGTCCTCGGTGAGCGCGCTCTGCTCGTCGTGGATCACCAGCACCCGCCACCGGCCGCCGCTCCAGTGCAGGACGGTCTCGGCCAGCGCCGGCAGCAGCGGCTCCAGCGGCGGCGGGATCGTCCGGTCGCCCGCGTACAACCGGGCCTGCACGGCTGCCACCCGGGCCGGGTCGAGCGCGTCGAGGACCGCCCCGGCCTGCGTGTCGTCGACGTGGCGGCGCAGCGCGTCCCGTGCGGCGAAGAACCGTGCCACGCTCCGGTCGTCGGCCCGGTCCCGCCGCTTGGTGCGCAGCATCTCGACCACGGCGGCGAGGAAGACCGCCCAGCCGGGTCCGGCCGCCCGCCCGGCCCGGTGCAGCGCCGCCGCGGCCGGACGCCGGTCACCGGCGAGGCGGGTGCCCGCCGCGTACGACGGCTCGGCCAGCAGCAGGTCGACGACCCGGGTGGCGAGGAAGAACTCCTTGTCGACCAGGTGCACGTGCGCCCGGCCGCGCAACGCCGACAGGAACCACTCCACCGCCTCGGCGGCTTCACGGCGACGCAGGAACTGCCGCGACTTGACCTCGTCGGGCGAGAACCGGAACCCGGACCGCAGCGTACCGATCAACGCGGCCGCCTCGTCACGGCTCAGGTCGACGCTGGCGTGGACGATCACCGGGGTGGCCGGGTCGAGCAGGTTGGTGCCGGAGAAGCCGGACTCGTCGCAGGCGATCTCCCGCACCGCGCCGGTCAGCGCCTCGCCGGGTGGCAGCCCGCCCTGCAGCGGCAGCCTCGCACCCGTCGACCCGGCCATGCCGACCATGCTCGCCCACCCGGCCCGCGGCGGACCAGCGGTTAACCCGGATCGGGTCGGCGGCGGGCCGTGACGCGTCATTCCACCGGCCGGCAGATCGCCGCCAGGCGCGGCAGGCGGGCGCGCATCTGCTCGTCGTCGCCGAAGTCGAAGTCCGCACCGGCCGGGTCGGCCGGCGCCGGGCCGGGGGAGCAGCGCGGTCGGCGGCGTCGAGCGCGCCCGCTCCACGATGTCCCAGAACGTCTCCCGATCCACGGCGGGACCGTACGCCGCCCCACCGACAAGCTGTCAGCGGCCGTGTCAGCGCCGTGTCAGGGCGGTGGCGGTACGGCCGCCCATGGTGGGCGCATGACGAGTTCAGCGATAGCGGTCTCCGGGCTGCGCAAGGCGTACAAGGACCGGGTGGTGCTCGACGGCATCGACCTGGACGTCCCCGCCGGGACGATCTTCTCCCTGCTCGGCCCGAACGGGGCCGGCAAGACCACCACCGTCAACATCCTGACCACCCTGATCCGCGCCGACGCCGGGTCGGTGCGGGTCGCCGGGCACGACGTGGCCACCGAGGCCAAGGCGGTCCGCGCGGCGATCGGCGTGACCGGGCAGTTCGCGGCGGTGGACGAACTGCTGACCGGGCGGGAGAACCTGCAACTCATGGTCGACCTCGGCCCGCGCGACCGCGTGCCCGGCAAGCGGGTCGTCGCGGAACTGCTGGAACGGTTCGACCTGGTCGAGGCCGCCGACAAGCTCGTGTCGACGTACTCCGGGGGCATGCGCCGCAAGCTGGACCTAGCGATGACGCTGGTCGGTGAGCCGCGGATCATCTTCCTGGACGAGCCGACGACCGGGCTGGACCCGCGCAGCCGCCGCACCATGTGGTCGATCATCAGGGAACTGGTGGCCGGCGGCGTGACGGTCTTCCTCACCACCCAGTACCTCGACGAGGCCGACCGCCTCGCGGACCGGATCGCGGTGCTCGACCAGGGCCGGCTGGTCGCCCAGGGCACGCCGGAGGAGCTGAAGCGCCGGATCCCCGGCACGCACGTGCGGTTGCGGTTCGGCACCCTCGCCGAACTCGACTCGGCGGCGCTGGTGCTGTCCGACGCGGTACGCGACGAGGAGGCGCTGGCGCTGCGCGTGCCCACCGACGGCGGGACCGCGGCGCTGCGCGCCCTGCTCGACCGGCTCGACGCGCACGCGATCACCGCCGGCGACCTGTCCGTACAGACCCCCGACCTCGACGACGTCTTCCTGGCCCTGACGGGCCGCACCCCGGAGGTGGCCGCGAAATGAGCAGGAACCACTCGGTAGTCATGCTGCGCCGCAACCTGACGCACCTGCGCCGCAACCCCACCTCGGTGTTCAACGCGGTGCTGATGCCGATCATCGTCATGCTGATGTTCGTCTACATGCTCGGCGACGCGTTCTCCGTCGGTGTCGACTACGTCGACTACGCGACGCCGGGCCTGATGCTGCTGGCGGTCTGCTACGGCCTCGGCGGCACCGCGACGTCGGTCAGCTCCGACATGACCAAGGGCATCATCAACCGGTTCAAGGTCATGCACGTCTCCCGGGGCGCGGTGCTGACCGGCCACGTCGTCGCCACCGTGCTGACGAACGTCCTCGCGGTCGCGGCCCTGGTCGGGGTGGCGTTCCTGCTCGGCTTCCGCCCGGCCGCCGATCCCCTGCACTGGCTCGGTGTGGCCGGCATGGTGGTGCTGCTCAGCGTCGCCGTCAGCTGGTTCACAGTCGCGCTGGGCCTGTTCGCGAAGTCGCCGGAGTCGGCGGGCATGGCCGCCGTGCCGCTGGTCCTGCTGCCGTTCTTCAGCAGCGCGATCGTGCCGGCGGACAAGATGGGGCCGGGACTGCGGCAGTTCGCCGAGTACCAGCCGTTCACGCCGATCATCGAGACCCTGCGCGGCCTGTTGGGCGGTACGCCGTCGGCCGGTGACGTGATCCCCGCGATCGCCTGGTGCGCCGGCATCGCGCTGGTCGGCTACCTCTGGGCGCGGTCCACGTTCACGAAGCGAGCGTGATCTCGACCAGCCGCTCCCAGCCGGTCTCCCGGCCCTGTGCGACCGCCTCGGCGAACCCCGCGTCGCCGAGGCGGTCGCGCGCCGCCGCCTCGATCCGGGGCACGTCGGGGTGGGTGCGGTCGGGCAGCCCGCGTACCGCGTCGCCCGCGCCCAGCAGCCGCGCCGCCTGGTCCGGCCGGTCCAGCCGCAACGCCAGGTCCGCGACGCCGACGAGCACCTGCGCGGTCAGCGGCGCGTAGCCGCCCTCGCGCGCCGCCCGGCACGCCGCCGCCCGATGGGTACGGGCCTGCTCGACGTCCTCGGCCAGATAGCCCAGCAGATCCTGGGTGCCCGCCCGGACGCCGGCCAGGTCCGCCTCGTCCCCGAGCAGCGCCGACACCGCCCGCAGTTGCGCGTACGCCTCGTCCGCGTCGCCGTCGTGGCGGGCCATGTACGCCTCGGCCAGCGCCAGCTCGGCCAGCGCGCCCGGCCAGGCGACCCGGGCGGCGAGCCGTTGCGCCTCGGCCACGGCCGCGGCGCTCGCCGCCTCGTCGCCGCCCAGCCGGTACAGCCAGGCCAGCCGCGCCCGCATCCGGATCACGTCCTCGACGGCGCCGACCTCGGTGACCGCCGCGGCGGCCTGCTCGTAGTACGCGCAGGCGGCGACGACGTCACCGCGTACGGCGATCAGCTCGGCCAGCTCGCTGAGCGCGAACGAGATCCCGAAGCGTTCGCCCACCGCCCGGAACTCGGCGAGCGCCTGCCGCAGGCACGCCTCCGCCTCCGCCGCCTCGATGCCGAGGATGACCCGCAGCTTGCCCAGGTGCAGCCGGGCCAGCGCGCGTACCCACGGGTCCTCGTGGTCGAGCAGCGACTCCCAGGCGGGCAGCAGCGCGCCCGGCTCCCGCAGCATGCGCTCCATCGGCACGACCAGGGCCAGCTCCGGGTGACCGCCGCGGCCTTCCCCGCTCAACCGGTACGCCTTGTGGATCCACTCGGCCGCGTGCTGCGCGTCGCCCGGGCCGGAGCTGAGGAACAGCACCACCAGCCCGTACACCACGGCGCGGATGTGGTCGGGCACGTCGCCGGGCGTCTCGGTGGCCGCGATGATCAGTTCCATGCCCTCGGTCCGGTGGCCGCCGAGCCACCAGTACCAGCCGGCGCCGGCCGCGAGCCGCATCGCCTCGCGCCCCTCACCCGCGGCGAGCGCACCGCGCATCGCGGCGGTGATGTTGTCGTGCTCGGCTTCGAGCCGGGCGAGCCAGGTGAGCTGGTCGGCGCGGCGCAGCCGCGGCTCGGCGGTCTCGGCCAGTTCGGTGAAGTACGCCAGGT
This sequence comes from Micromonospora sp. WMMD1274, assembly GCF_049179035.1. Classification (NCBI taxonomy): domain Bacteria; kingdom Bacillati; phylum Actinomycetota; class Actinomycetes; order Micromonosporales; family Micromonosporaceae; genus Micromonospora; species Micromonospora sp. WMMD1274. The sequence goes on along the minus strand of NZ_JBMHMG010000001.1, from coordinate 5,375,177 downwards.
GCGTGTGGCGCGCGAGGTCCGCCTCCCCCGCCTCGGCGAGCCGCTGCGCGGCATACTCCTTGATCGTGCCGAGCATGCGGTAGCGCGGCGCGACGTCGCCGGCGGCGACCAGCAGCGACTTCTCGGTCAGCGCGGTGAGCAGATCGAGCACGTCGCCCGGCTCGACGGCGCCGCCGGCGCAGACCCGCTCGGCCGCGTCCAGGCCCGCCCCGCCGGAGAACACCGACAGCCGGCGCAGCACCGCGCGTTCGGCGTCGGTGAGCAGTTCCCAGCTCCAGTCGACCATCGCGCGCAACGTCCGGTGCCGGGGCAGGGCGGTCCGGCTGCCACCGGTGAGCAGCCGGAACCGGTCGTCGAGCCGGGTGGCGAGCTGGTCGACGGACATGGCGCGCAGCCGCGCCGCGGCCAGCTCGATCGCCAGCGGCATGCCGTCGAGCGCGCGGCAGATCCGCGCCATCGTCATCGCCGTGCGGGCGTCCGACGCGAGGTCCCGGCGGACCGCGACGGCCCGGTCCCGCAGCAGGCGGACGGCGGGCGACGACTCGACCTCGGCGACCACGGCGTCGCCGTCCGGCAGGCCCAGCGGCGCGACCGGCCACAACACCTCCCCGGTGATGCCGAGCGGTTCCCGGCTGGTGGCCAGGATCCGCAGCCGCCGGCACTCGCCGAGCAGCCGGTGCGCCAGCGCCGCCGCCTGCTCCACGACGTGTTCGCAGTTGTCCAGGATCAGCAGCATCTCCCGGTCCCGGATCGCCGCGACGAGCCGGTCGTCCGGCTCCGCGCTGCCCGCGTCGCCGAGCAGCGCGTCGCGCAGGCCGAGCCCGGAGATCGTCGCCTGTGCCACGTCCCCGTCGGCGCTGATCGCGGCGAACTCCACCAGCCACACGCCGTCCGGCAGGTCGCCCGTCATCCGGCGCCCGGTCTCGGTGGCCAGCCTGGTCTTCCCGGAGCCGCCCGGGCCGGTGAGCGTGGTGAGCCGGTGCTCGGTCACCAGCGCGCCGACGGCGGTGAGGTCGGCGTCCCGGCCGACGAAGCTGGTCAGCTCGGCGCGCAGGTTGGTCCGGCGGGTGTCGTCGCGGCGTACCGTCTCGCCCCGCAGCAGGGCGACGTGCAGCGCTGACAGTTCCGGCGACGGGTCGGCGCCCAGCGCGTCGGCGAGCGCGTCGGCGGTGCGCTGGTAGACCAGCAGCGCCTCGGTGTCCCGGCCGGCGGCGGCGAGCGCACGCATCAGTGCCATGGCGAGCCGCTCGCGAACCGGATGGGCGGCCACCAGGTCGGTCAGCTCCGGGATCAGGTCCGCTTCCCCGCCGAGCCCGGTCTCGGCGTCGTACCGGTCCTCCGTCGCGGTCAGGCGCAGCCGTTCCAGCCGGGTCGCCGCCGCGTCGAGCGCCGGGCTGTCGGGCAGGCCGACGTCGCGCAGCGCGTCGCCGCGCCACAGGCCCAGCGCCTCGCGCAGCAGCCGTACCCGCTGCGGCCCGTCGCCGTCGCGGGCCCGCCGGACGAGACGTTCGAACCGTACGGCGTCGACGGCGTCGGGCTCGACGGCGAGCCGGTAGCCGTCCGGCAGCCCGTCGACGGCGCCCGCCGGCAGCGCCTTGCGCAGCCGGGACACCAGCCGTTGCAGCGCGTTCGCGGCGTCGGCGGGCGGCTGCTCGCCCCAGATCCAGTCGACGAGCGCCGTCTTCGGGACCACCCGGCCGGGCTGGAGCGCGAGGGCGGCCAGCAGTCCGCGCAGCCGTGCGCCCGGCACGTCGGCCGGTAGGCCGCCGTCCGTGGTGACCTGGAACGGCCCGAGCAACCCGATCTGCACGCGCCGATCCTGCCACGGCCCGCGCCCCGGTCCGGTCCGCCGCCCCCGCCGGTCAGGTGGCCAGGCGCAGATGCCGGCGCTGTCGCAGTCGCACCGCGGCGGCCACCACGACCAGCACCGTGAGCGCGACAGCGAAGACCAGCCCGTGGGTCAGGCCCCGGGTGAGGTAGCCGCCGTCGGTGTGGTCCACGGCGTACGTGGCGAGCTCGCGGCTGAACCAGAACGGCAGCGCCCGGGTGGCGCTGCCCGCCGGGTCCATCACCATCTGGAGACCGACCACTGTCAGCAGCACCAGCGTGCCCTCCAGCTCGCGCGGCAGCACGGCGCTCAGCAGCAGGCCGAACGGCACCGACACGAACACGGTCAACGCCATGATCAGCGCGATCGCGCCGTACCGCACGTCGCGCTGGTCGACCAGGACGAGCAGGAAGTACGGGGTGGAGAGCAGCACGCCGACGGTCCAGAGCGCGAGCAGCCGGCCGAGCACCAGGTGCCGGCTGCCGTAGCCGGAGAGCCGCAGGCGGGGTTCCATGCCCCGCGCCGCGCTGCCCGCGAACAGCGCGGCGGTGCTGAGCGCCCAGGCCAGGCCGAGACAGACGAAGCGGATCGACTGCCCGAAAAAGTCGCCGCGGCGGCTCAGGTAGAAGGCCAGCGGCATCAGCAGCAGGATGACCAGCACGGTACGACGGCGCAGCAGCTCGCGCAGGGCGGCCTCGGCCACCACGAGGGTCCGGCTCATGCGTTCCGCTCCCCGGAAAGATCAAGCACGACGTCGACCCGGTCGAGCTGGTTGAGCAGGTGGGTGACGACCACGACGGCCTTGCCTGCGTCGCGCCACCGCCACACCTCGTGCCAGAAGTCGAGGTAGGTGCCCCGGTCGAACCCCTGGTAGGGCTCGTCGAGCAGCAGCACGTCCGGCTCGCCGAGCCGGGCCAGCACCAGGTTGAGCTTCTGCCGCGTGCCGCCGGAGAGGTGCCGGGCCTGGGTGCGCCGCGGTGGTGTCCACTCCAGCCCGGCCGCCTCCGCGCGCCCGGCCCGCCGCGCCGCCGTCCGGCCCAGCCCTCGGCCGGCGCCGATGAGCACGAAGTGCTCGTCCGGGCTGAGGAACTCGGCGGTGCCGCCGTCCTGCGGGCAGTAGCCGAGCGTGCCGTGCACCTCGACGGTGCCCGCCTCCGGGCTCAGCAGGCCGGCGCAGATCCGCAGGAACGTGCTCTTGCCGGCGCCGTTGGCGCCGACCACCGCCGCGATCTGGCCGGCCCGGACGGTGAGGTCGACCCGGTCCAGGACGGTGCGTCCCCGGTAGCGCTTGGTGACGCCCCGGGCGGCGAGCCGCACCGGTCCGGGCTGGCGGCGCGGCGGCCGCACGTCGGGGCCGCCGAGGCTGTCGACCACCGCCCGGGCGTACGCCTCCGGCGCGCCGAAGACCCGCAGCGGCGATTCCCCGCTGTCGAGCAGGTGGGTGGCCGCCTCGGCGACGACGTGACCGGTCAGGTCGGGCCCCACCCCGTGCCGGCGCAGCTCGCCGGTCAGGGCGGCGAGCCAGGGTTCGTGGTTCACCGCTTCGGCTCCTCGCGCAGTATCGTGCCCACGCTCGACGCGAAGGCGCTCCAGTCGATCGCGGCGGCCCGCAACGCCGCGCTGCCGGCCGGGCTGATCCGGTAGTACTTCCTCGCGGGCCCGGTCCCGCCCTCCCGCCAGTGCGCGGTGAGCAGGCCGGAGCGCTGCAACCGCAGCAGCACCGGGTAGAGGGTGCCGCCCTGCACGGCGCCCAGCCCGTGGGCCCGCAGCGCCTGGGACAGCTCGTAGCCGTAGGACTCGCCGCGGCTCAGCAGCGCGAGCACGCAGAGGTCGAGCACCCCGCGCAGCCACTGCGCCCGCCGTTCCTGGTTCATTCCGCTCCGCACTGTCCCGATCGGACGACATCCGCGATGACGGTAGCGCCGCCATCTAGGTAGCGCAACCATCTAGTGGGCCTCCTCCGGCCCGGCGAGGCTGATAGGTTGCGCGCTCCGCACGGGTTCGACGGGGGAATGCGCATGTCCGACACGGGGGCCGGATCCGAGCAGGGACCGGCGGGGGACGCGGAACAGCGGGGAGAGACCGCCTGGATGCGGCCGCCCGGCGTTCCCGGGCCGCCACCACCGCCCGCCACCGGGCCGGGTCACGGGTCGCCCGTTCCGGGTTACGGACCGCCCACCGCTGGTCCGCCGTACGGCCCGGCCACGCCGGCTCCGCCGTACGGGCCGTACCCGCCACCCGGCCCGCCGTCGTCCGGCCGCAGCCGCGCTCTGGTCGTCGCCGTCGCGGTGCTGAGCGTGCTGCTGCTGGTGGCGTGCTCAGGTCTGATCGGCGGCGCGTTCCTGCTGGGTTCCTCGCCCCGCGAGACGGCCGAGCGGGAGCCGGCCGCGCCCTGGCGGTCGTCCGGCGCGACGCCCACGCCGGGTGCGACGGCGAGCGCGGAGCCGTCGGCGCGCGGGCCGCAGCCGAGCGACTTCCCGGCGGCGCAGATCTCCGATCTGAACGACGTGTGCGACGGCGTTCTCTACTTTCCGCAGTCGCCGAAGCGCACCGGAGCGGCGCCGCACCCGGTGGCGCTGCTCGTCGGCACCGACCTGGGCACGGGCAGCCGCCGCCACGACCAGGTCTACTACTACGACGAGGGCCTGTCGAAGCGGGTGGAGCGGACCTGGGCGTCGGAGGACCCGAAGGTCGTGCAGATGGTCGCCTGCCTGGATCGCACGAGCACCGGCGCGACGATCCGCAAGTGCCGCTACGACGACCCGGAGCCGGACACGCTGACGCTGCTGAAGGCCACCTACCGCCTGCGGGTGTACGAGGTGGCAACCGGTCGACGGCTGCTGGACAAGACCATGGGCGGGGACGACCAGCAGTGCCCGTACGTGGTCCTGTACGGCCAGGACAAGAAGATCTACGCCGAGGTCAGCCACCGCTCGCTGCTCGGGGCGCTGCGCAACCTGGTGAAGCGGTAGACGCCGGCCCGCCGGGCCGGCGTCTACCGCTGTCGGGTTCAGAGTGTGGTTTCGCCGGTGAGGCCGAAGTAGTCGTGCCATTTGGTGGAGGGGGCGAAGGTGGTGCCGGTGGACAGGGCGACGTAGATGTCGTTGGTGGTGTTTTTGGTGAAGACGATGAGGTCGTGTTTGCCGTCGCCGTTGGCGTCGGCGAGGTAGGGGAATTCGCCGGGTAGGCAGAAGAAGTCGTGCCATTTGATCGTGGTGCCGGTGAAGGTGGTGCCGGTGGAGGTGGCGGCGTAGACGTCGGCGTCGGTGTTGCAGGTGAAGGTGACGATGTCGTCGCGGCCGTCGCCGTTGATGTCGCCGATGCGGGGTTGTTCGGTGCCGACGGCGAACAGGTCGTGCCATTTCTGGGGTGGGCCGAAGCTGGTGCCGGTGGACAGGGCGACGATGACGTCGGCTGCGGTGGCGGGGCCTTGGGTGAAGGTGATGATGTCGTCGCGTCCGTCGCCGTTGACGTCGCCCAGGGCGGGGAACTCCCCGGCGATGGAGAAGTAGTCGTGCCATTTGATCGCGGTGCCGGTGAAGGATGTGCCGGTGGACAGGGCGACGTAGACGTCGGCGTTGGTGTCGTGGGTGAAGGTGATGATGTCGTCGCGGCCGTCGCCGTTGACGTCGCCGACGGCGGGGACCTCGGTGCCGGGGGCGAACCAGTCGTGCCATTTCGCCGACGCCGCGAACGAGCTGCCGGTGGACAGGGCGACGTGGACGTCGGCGGTGGTGCCGTGGGTGAACACGATCGCGTCGTCTCGTCCGTCGCCGTTGACGTCCCCGGTCAGTGGTGTCTCCCCGGACAGGGCGAACCAGTCGTGCCACTTCACCGACGTGCCCGCGAACGACGAACCCGTCGACGTGGCCACATACGCGTCAGCCGCCGCACCGTGGGTGAACGCCACCACGTCATCCCGACCGTCACCATCGAAATCCGTCGGCGAACCACCGAAATACCGGGCGGCCGATCCACCCCCGCCCTGGTTCACCAGTGAGAGGTAGTAGTTCCAGTTCCAGTTCGGCCCCGGGTCGGTGTGGTCGTTGCCCGGGATCTCGTTGTGGCCCTTGATGCCGGTGCGGTTCTTCGGGATGCCGTACTTGTCGCACAGGTAACGGGTCAGCGCGGCCGACGAACGGTACATCGCGTCGGTGAACCAGGCCGGGTTGTCGACGTACCCCTCGTGCTCGATGCCGACGCCGTACGCGTTGCCGGACCGGGCGTGGTAGGCGGTGTCGCCCTCGCGGACCATCTGGGTGATCTCGCCGTTGCTGGACTTCACCACGTAGTGGGCGCTGACGCCGGACGACGGGTTCTGGAACCAGCTGATGGTCCCGGCGTACGAGCCCTGGGTGACGTGGAGGATCACAGTGGTGATCCGGCTGGACCGCCCGACGCCGTAGTTGGCGCCGTTCGCGGCGACCCACCGCGCCGGCGGGTACTCGGGCACGGCGGCGGCCAGGGTACGGGACGCGGTGCCGGCGGGGGCCACAGTGGCGTAGCGGCCCCGCTCCGGCTCGACCCGGTGCGCCCGGACCGGCACCGCCCCCGGAATGCCCTGCTGCACCAGCTCGTAGATCCCGTCCGCGTACAGGCGTGCGGTGGCGTCGTCGGCCGCGCCGCCGTACCGCGCCACCACCGGGTACCAGGCGGTCACCCGGTCCCGGTCCCGCCCGGTCAGTCCCTCGGCGTCGGCCAGATCGCGCAGCACGGCCGCACCGCCGCGGATGTTCGCCGGCGCGACGGTCTTCAGTCGCCCGACCGGCTCGCCGGTCAACTCCGCCGCCCGTTCCAGGCTGTGCTGGACCGGGTTGCTCACCAGGTGCATCACCCCGTAGCCGTTCGCCTGGCTCGGCTTGCCGCCGTGCGCGTCGAGGCGGGACTCGCCGTAGCCGACCGCGACCAGGACGTCCCGGGGTACGTCGTACTCCTGCGCCGCCCGCACGAACGCGGCGTCCAGCGCGGTCCGGACCGGCGGCGTCGCGGACGCCGGCGCGGGCTGCACCGCGATCCCGCCGGCGAGCGCCGCGGTCAGCAGGGCGACGCCGGCGCGCCGCCGTCTCCGTCGTGTTCCGGCCACGGGGGCCTCCCATCCTGACGTCACAGGGTCACCTCACCGGTGAGCCCGAAGTAGTCGTGCCACTTGCTGGAGGGACCGAATGTGGTGCCGGTGGACAGCGCCACGTACACGTCGTTCGTGGCGCCCTTGGTGAAGACGATGAGGTCGTCTTTGCCGTCGCCGTTGGCGTCGCCGAGGTAGGGGAATTCGCCGGGCAGGCAGAAGAAGTCGTGCCATTTGACGGTGGTGCCGGCGAAGCCGGTGCCGGTGGAGGTGGCGGCGTAGACGTCGGCGTCGGTGTTGCAGGTGAAGGTGACGATGTCGTCGCGGCCGTCGCCGTTGATGTCGCCCACCCGAGGCTGCTCGGCGCCCACGGCGAACAGGTCGTGCCACTTCTGCGGCGCCCCGAAGCTGGTGCCGGTGGACAGCGCCACGATCACGTCGGCGGCGGATGCGGGGCCCTGGGTGAACGTGATGATGTCGTCGCGTCCGTCGCCGTTGACGTCGCCCAGGGCGGGAAACTCCCCCGCGACGGAGAAGAAGTCGTGCCACTTCACAGCCGTCCCGGCGAACGACGATCCGGTGGACACGGCGACGTAGACGTCGGCCGTCGCGTTGTGCGTGAACGCGACGATGTCGTCGCGGCCGTCGCCGGTGACGTCGCCCACGGCGGCTATCTCCGCGCCGGGGGCGAACCACTCGTGCCACTTGCCGGGTGACGTGAACGCCGAGCCGTTCGACAGCGCAACGTACACGTCGCCGGTGTTGCCGTGCGCGAACGTGACGATGTCGTCGCGGCCGTCACCGTTGACGTCGCCCGTCGACGCGGTCTCCCCGCCGATGGAGAAGAAGTCGTTCCACTTCACCGACGTCCCGGCGAAGCCGGTTCCGGTCGACGTGCTCGCGTACACGTCGGCGGAGGCGTTCTGGGTGAAGGTGAGGATGTCGTCGCGGCCGTCACCGTTCACGTCCGTCGACGAGCCGCCGGCCATGCCGTGGGTTCGCGCCGCCTGGTTGAGCAGCGTCCGCGCGGTCGCCGCCGCCTGGTCGTACCGGTCGGGGAAGCCCGACCGCTGGACGCACTGGGCGACCTGGCCCGGGGTGAAGCCGGGGTTGTTGCGGTCGCAGGTGATCGCGCGCGTGACGTACTGGGTGGTGGCGTAGACCGGGTCCATGATCTGCTCCGGCGTGCCCCAGCCGTAGTCCCAGCGCTGCTGGAACACGCCCAGGCTGGACTTGTCGCCGCAGGGCAGGTTGTTCATGTGGGACTCGACCCAGCCCGCCTCGAAGGTGGAGAGCATGACCTTGTCGTTGACGTTGTACGACCGGGCCACCCGGTAGACGATCACGGTGACGGCGGGGTCGTGGGTGGCCGGGACGGACGGGCAGGCGAGCGTGTCCATCGGTACGGCGGCGGCCGGCGCGCCGAGCGCACCGGCCGCCGTGACGGTGCAGAGCGCGACAAGCATCGCCAGCAGGTTTCGTCTCACCGTGCTCCTCAGGGGTGTGGGGGGTGACCAGCGGCACCAGGCGAGAAATCGATTGCTAACGAGTCTCGTAGTCACCATCATCGATGTCAATAGCGTCGGCCGTGCGCGACGCACCCATCCGGAAATCGATTGCTGGACGGGTATAGGATTCCGAGCGATCTCCCGCGGTGGCGGTCCCCCTCCGGTACGTCACCATCCGACGGGGGCCGGGCCGGAGCGCCCGGGCGACGACGACGGGAGCGCGATGACGACCATCTACGACGTGGCGCGTCGCGCGGGAGTGTCGCCGGCGACCGTCTCCCGTGTCCTCAACGGGCGCGCCTCGGTCGACCCGGAGATGGCCGCGCGGGTACGGCAGGCCGCGCAGGACCTCGACTACCGCCCCAACGCCGTCGCGCGCAGCCTCCGCCGCAGCCGGACCAGCCTCTGGGCGGTCATCATCTCCGACATCGGGAACCCGTTCTTCACCTCGATGGTGCGCGGTGTCGAGGACGTCGCGCAGGAGGCCGGCTTCTCGGTCGTGCTCTGCAACGGCGACGAGGACCCGGAGAAGGAGGCCCGCTACGTCGCCGCGGCCCTGGCCGAGCGGATGGCCGGGGTGATCATCTCCTCGTCCGGGCGGCCGGCCCTGATCAGCCGCCTGGTGCAGGCCCGCATCCCGGTCGTGGCGATCGACAGGCAGCCACGCGGCGTCGAGGTGGACACCGTGCTGGTGGACAACACCCACGGCGCCGAGCAGGCGACCGCCCATCTGGTGGGCAGCGGCTACCGGCGGATCGCCTGCATCACCGGCCCGCGCCGGATCTCCACCGCCATGCAGCGGTTGCGGGGTTACCAGCGGGCGCTGAAGGCGAGCGGACGCCCGGCCACCGAGGACCTGATCCGGTACGCGGACTTCCGCGAGGAGGGCGGCTACCGCGCGATGGCCTCCCTGCTGGAGGCCGTCGAGCCGCCGGACGCGGTGTTCGCGGCGAACAACCTGATGACGGTGGGCGCCGTCGAGTGCCTCGTGGACAACGGCATCGGCGTGCCCGACCCGTTCGGCATCGTCGGGTTCGACGACATCCCGTGGGCGCACCTGGTCCGGCCCTCGTTGAGCACCGTCGCGCAGCCCACCTACGACCTGGGGCGTACCGCGGCGACGCTGCTGGTCGAGCGGATCGCCGACCCGGCCAGGGTGCCCTCGACAGTGGTGCTCCACACCGAGCTGCGGGTACGCGAGAGCTCGGCGCCGTCGGCCGGCCGCCAGGGCTCCGCGGCGGGCCGTACCCGGTCACGCGGCACTGCCGCCGGCTCGCTCAGATCGTGACCTCTCCGCACAGGTGTACCCGTACGCCCAGCTCGGCGAAGAGGGCGGCCTTGACCCGTAGCGCGCGGTCGGCGGTGTCGGCGTCGGGCGCGTAGACCACGTTGACGTGGTTGGCCTTGTGCCGGGCCATCAACTGGTCGCGGCCCACGCCGTGCAGCACGGCGTGCATGATCGGCCACTGCGGTGTGGTGGCGTCCAGCCGCCGCCGGGTCTCCGCCTCGGGCAGCTCCACCACCGTGCCGCGCCCGAGGTCGACGTGCAGGCCGCCGTCCATCACGAACACCCGCGACCAGACGATCTCCCCCGGCTTCGACACGCCGCTGAGCGTGCCGCCGCCGAGCGGGAAGTACATCGGTGGCTGACGCATGCTGTACGACCTGTCGTAGCCCCCGTTGTGCGACGCGGGCACCGATCCGGAGATCTCGAAGACCCAGACGAAGTGCTCGCCGTACTGCTGTCCCCAGCGGATGTCGTGCAGCGTCGTCGCCGGGTCCAGGCCCATCGCGGTCCAGATCCGGTTGGTGACCAGCGAGTCCACCGCGACGCCCTCGTCGACCTCGTTGAAGTGCGGCAGCGCGACGCCCGGGTACAGCTCCCGGGAGCCGTCCCGGCTGGTCACCGGGGGACGATCGACGTTGTTCAGCAGACCCTCGGCCAGGTCGCTGGCGGGCACCGTGTCCTTGAGCCCCTGCTGGTACTGGATCCCGACCGCGTCCAGGCCGAAGTCGTCGGCGATGCGCAGCGCCGCGACGTACATCCGGCACTGGCTGAGCAACTGGGCGTGCGTCAGCTCGGTGGCCTCGTCGGCGCCGGTGTGGAACGTCATCCCGGCCGCCTCCAGCCAGGCGAGCACCGCCCGCGCCTCGGTGTCGGGCACCCGCGCCATCTCCGCCACCAGTGCGCTCTGCGACAGGCGTTCCTTGAAGACGCCGATCGGGTTGAGCAGCTCGTCGTCGATGATGGCGTTGTACATGCCCATGCAGCCCTCGTCGAAGACGCCGATGACGGCCCGCTCGGAGACGAGCTGCCGGGCCAGCGCCACGCCGAGTTCGACCTCCTCGTCCGGCCGCAGCTCGGGCAGCGGGCGTACATGGCTCTCGTCGTGCGTCACCCGGCCGGTCTCCAGCCACTTCTTCAGGCCGTCGCGCGCCCACTCGTCGGTGAAGTCCTCGCTCCACAGCGTCGAGTACCGCACGCCCGCCTTGGTGAGGCTGCCGGCGAGGTTGAGCAGGCCCACCAGGCCCGGATACTCCCCGCTCCAGTTCGCCACCAGCAGGATCGGCCCGCGGTGGGCGCGCAGCCCGGCCAGCACGTGGTGGCTGTACTGCCAGACCGCCTCCACCACGACGAGCGGCACGTCGGCCGGGATGCTCCGGAAGACCTCGATCCCGGCGCGCTGGCTGTCGATGAAGCCGTGTCCCTTGAGCGGGTCGACGTCGTGACCGCGCCGGACGTGCCAGCCGAGCGCGGTGACGGCGGCGGCGAGGTCGGCTTCGAGCTGCCGCTGGGTGGGCCAGCAGGTGACGTTGGCGCTCGGCCGCAGGTCGCCGCTGGCCACCGTGTAGACGGTGCGGGGCGGGGCGGCCGGGCGCTCGACCGGCACGGGCATTGTGTAGCGGGTCACGGGGCGGCTCCCTCGACGGGCGGACGGTGGGCGGGACGGGGCGCGGCCGCGTTCAGAGGCCACCGAGCTTCGCGTACGCCTCGGCGGCGTTCTCCTTGGTGATCCGCATGGTGCCCAGCGTGGTGGTACGCGGGACGTCCTCGGCGCAGTCGACGAGGATCTTCCGGGCCAGCTCGACCGCCTCCCGGCCGCCGGTGGCGTACTGGAACGTGGCGGCCAGGCGGCCCTGCTCGACGGCCTTGATCCCGCCGGAGGGCACCGGCAGCGCGTCGATGCCGGTGAACTTGATCCGCCGCTCGGCACCGGCCGACTTCGCGGCGAGGTAGGCGCCCTCGGCCATCGGGTCGTTGTGCGCGTAGATCGCGGACACGTCCGGGTGGGCCTTGATCAGCGCGTCCGCCACCGACTGTCCCTTCTCCCGCAGCCAGTCGCCGGGCTGGGAGGCGACGATCTGGATCTTCGGGTTGGCGGCGATGCCGTCGCGGAAGCCCTGCGCGCGTTCGGCGGCGGGGGTCGAGCCGGGCAGCCCGGCGATCTCGATCACCTTGCCGCCGCCGGGCAGCAGCGTCGTGGCGTAGAACTCGCCGGCCGCCCTGCCGATCGCCACGTTGTCGCCACCGATGAACGCGGTGTACGCCTCCCCCTCGACCTTGCGGTCCAGCACGATCACCGGCACACCCTGGTCGTACGCCTTCTTCACCACGGCGGTCAGCGGCTTGGCCTCGTTCGGCGAGACGATCAGCAGGTCGATCTTCTGGGTGAGGAAGTTCTCCACGTCGGCGACCTGCTTGCTGTTGTCCTGCGCGGCGTCGGAGACCACGACGCGGAAGCCGGGCACCGACTTCGCCGCCGTCTGCACGTCGTTGTTCATCACCTGCCGGTACGGCTCGGCGTTGTTGGCCTGGGACATGCCGATCAGGAAGTCCTTGCCGGCGCCGCAGGCACGGGCCTGCCCGGCGTCGTCGGACGGCTTCTCGACGCTGCACCCCGTCGCCGCCAGCGCGCCGGTGACCAGCAGCGCGAGCAGTGTGGTTCGCTTGTCCATCGGTGGCTCCTCGGAGTCGGTTCGGTCAGGCGAGGCCGCGGCGCAGCTTCTGCAACGCCGCTGCGAGCACGATCACCAGTCCCTTGATCAGCAGCTGGACGTTGGCGTCGATGTTGTTGAGCGCGAGGATGTTGTTGAGGATGCCGAGCAGCAGCGCGCCGGCCAGGGTGCCGCCCATCGAGCCGGAGCCACCGGCCAGGCTGGTGCCGCCGATGACGACGGCGGCGATCGCGTCCAGCTCGTATCCGGCGCCGTCGTTCGGGCTGCCCTGGTTGAGCTGTCCCGCGTGGACCACGCCGGCCACCGCCGCCAGGAGGCCGGCGACGGCGAACACGGCGACCTTGACCCGCGTCACCGGCACGCCGGAGAGCCGGGCCGCCTTCTCGTTGCCGCCGATCGCGTAGACGTGCCGGGCGAACGCCGTCGTCCGCAGCACCACGACAGCGGCCACCCCGATCAGGACGAACAGCACCGCCGGCACCGGGAGCACACCGTTTATCGAGCCGTTCAGCAGTTCGAAGGCGGGCGGCGCCTCCTGGGGTCCGTCGCCGTAGGCGATCGGGATGCCGAGGCCGCCGGACCATATCCGGGCGATGCCTCGGGCGACCTGGAGACCGGCCAGTGTCACGATGAACGACTGGATGCCGAGGCGGGCCACGGCGTACCCCTGGAGCGCGCCGAACAGCGCGCCGATCGCGAGCACCGCGGCGACGGCGGGCAGGATGCCGAGCCCGGAGTCGACCATGAGCGTCGCGGTGCCGACCGCCGACAGACCGAGGATCGCCCCGACCGACAGGTCGATGCCGCCCAGCAGGACGACGAACGTCATCCCGATCGCGATGATGCCGATCTCCGACACCGCGCGGACGATGTTCCCCAGGTTGCCGGCGGTGAGGAAGAGGATCTCGCCGTCGCGGCGCGGGGAGGCGAGGACCGCCACGACGAAGACCACGAGCAGCGCGAAGAGACTCTGCACCGCGAAGAGCCGGTCGGCGAGTTCCCGGCGGCTGCGCGGCCGGCGCAGCCAGTGGGCTGTCGCGCCGCGCAGTCCGGCCGTACCGGCGGCCGGGGCCCCGGTCACTGCCGGCTCGGGCGGCGGCACGCGGGTGTCGGTCATCGGTCGTCCCTTCCGGCGGCCGGGCCGCCCATCGCCGCCGCGAGGACGTCCTCGGCGGTGCAGCCGCCGGTGGCGAGGTCGGCCACGGCCCGGCCGCGGCGCAGCACCACCACCCGGTCACAGACGCCGAGCAGCTCGGGCAGTTCCGAGGAGGCGAGCAGGATGCCCATGCCGTCGCCGGCGAGCCGGCGCAGCAGCCGGTAGATCTCCGCCTTCGCCCCGATGTCGACGCCGCGGGTCGGCTCGTCCAGCAGGAGCAGCCGCGGCTCGGTGAGCAGGTGGCGGGCGAAGACGACCTTCTGCTGGTTGCCGCCGGAGAGCGCGCCGACCGGCGTGGCCGCCGACGCCGTCTTGATCGCCAGATCGGTGACCGACCGCGCGACGGCCGCCCGTTCCCGGCCGCGGCTGACGAACCCGGCCGAGGTCAGCCTGGACAGGGCGGCCAGCACGATGCTCCGGCCGACCGGGTGTTCCAGGACGAGCGCGGAGCGGCGCCGGTCCTCGGGGACGAAGCCGACGCCGGCGCGCAGCGCCGCGCGGGGGCGGCGCGGCGCGTACGGGCGGCCGGCCAGCAGGACCGTGCCGGTGCGGCGACCGGCGGGCCCGGCGCCGAACAGGGTCTCCAGCAGTTCGGTGCGTCCGGCGCCCATCAGCCCGGCCAGGCCGACGATCTCGCCGGCCCGCACGGTCAGGTTGATGCCGTCCGGCTCGCAGCGGCCGGGGCGGGGCGCCCGGGGCCGCACGGCCAGGTCGGTGACGTGCAGCACCGGGTCGCCGCCGGCTGATCCGGGCGGCGGGCCGGGAGCGCCGGCCACCTCCGCCGGGGCGGGCTCGAACAGTGACGCGGCCCGGCCGCCGACCATCATCGCCACGATCCGCCGCCGGTCCATCCGGCCGGCCGGTACGACACCAGCGACGGAACCGTTGCGCAGCACCGTCGCGCGGTCCGCGACGACCTCGATCTCCTCCATCCGGTGGGAGATGTAGACGACACCGACGCCCCGCCGGCGCAGGCCGCCGATGGTGGTGAACAGCCGCCGCACCTCCCCGTCGGCGAGGGCGGCCGTCGGCTCGTCCATGACGAGGACGCGGGCGTCCAGGGCGAGCGCCTTGGCGATCTCGACGAGCTGCTGCTCGCCGACGCGCAGTGAGCCAACCGGGCGGCGCGGGTCGATGTCGGCGCCGAGCCGGTCCAGGTGCTCGCGCGCGGTACGGGCCGCGGCCCGCCGGTCGACTGTGCGCAGCCGGGTCCGGGGCTCCCGCCCGAGCACGAGGTTGTCGGCCACCGACAGGGCGGGCACCAGGTCGAGTTCCTGGTGGATGGTCGCGATCCCGGCGGCCTGGGCGGCGGCCGGGCCGGTGAACCGTACCGGCGTCCCGTCGACCGTGACCTCTCCGTCGTAGTCGGTGATCACGCCGGACAGGACGTTGATCAGAGTGGACTTGCCCGCGCCGTTCTCGCCCAGCAGCGCGTGCACCTCGCCCGCCCGTACGTCGAAGTCGACGCCGTCGAGCGCCGTCACGCCGCCGAACCGCTTGGCCACACCGGTCGCCGCGACCACCACCCGGCCGCTCGGGCCGGGCGCGTCGCGGTTGTCCACGCCGGTCATGGGATCGCGTTGATCGCGGCGTGCGCGGCGTCGGCGAACGGCACGTCCCGCCGGACCCCGCTCGCGGTCAGGCGCCAGGTGCCGCCCGCGTACTGGCCAGGCGCCCAGGACAGGCCGCCGGAGCGCCACAGCGGCTGCCAGGCCGCCATCGCGTGGCCGGCGTCGTACCAGGTGTTGTCCCCGCGCCAGGCCGACCCCCACCGGTGCGCCGCGACCACCGAGAGCCCGTCGCCGGTGCTCATCGTCCAGCGGGGCATGCCGGTGACGTCACCTGTCGGCCGCGCCTCCGCCACCGGGTCGCCGACCAGCGGCGACGAGCCGTCGATGTTGAACGCCACCTCCCACACCGCGGCGGTCGGCCACCCGTTCACCGACCAGGTGACGTCGCTCTGCAACCCTGGACCGGTCCACCGGGGCGTCACGGTGAGCAGCCAGTCGGCGGTGACCGGCTCGTCGCCGAACGGGATGCCGACCAGGTTGATCCGGGAGCCGTCGGCCGACACGTCGACCCGGGCCGGCGCCCCGGCCCGGTCGGTCACGTCGAACCGGCCGACGGCGAGGTACGGGCCGGTGCCCCGGTGCGACGAGTCGAGCGCGGGACGGTGGTTGCCGGCGCCAGCCGGGTCCACCGTCAGCTCGGCGATCCGGGCGTTCGGCCAGGTGCGCACGTCGGCGCGCAGGAATCCGGTGGTCACCGTCCAGCCCCGGGCCACCACACCGGTAGACCAGGTCAACGGCGCCAGCCAGAGCCCGCCCTGACCCCAGCCGGCGTGGGTCAGGTACCAGTTGGAGCCGTCCACCACGACCTCGGCGGCGTGCGCGTCCAGCACCGTCACCTTCTCCGCGCCGTCGAAGCGCAGGGGGTCGCGGCTGCGGTAGACGGCCGTCCGCCGGTAGGCGGCGCCGTAGTCGGTGCCGTCGCAGCAGACGAACAGGTACCACCACTCCCCCCGGCGCACCACGAACGGCGACTCCGTCTGCCCGCCCGCCCGGCCGGTGTACGGCGAGGTGTACGCGATCGCGCGGCCGCTCCACGAACGCAGGTCGGTGCTGGTCCGGTACGCCACGACATGGTTGCCGCCGGACGGGCTCGACGTGGCCGTGTAGTACATGACCCAGCGGTCACCGACCCGGGTCACCATCGGGTCGCGGCCCTCCCACCCGTCGGTGAACAGCGGGTTGGCGGAGCTGCGGGTCCAGGTGAACAGGTCGGTCGAGGTGGCCAGGTGCATGCGGTACCGGGCGTAGTCCGGGTTCCCGGCCGCGTAGAACATGTAGTAGACGCCGTTGTGCTGGACGACGTGCGGGGCCCAGATCCACTGCTCCCCGGCCCCGGGGTCGGCGGCCAGCGCCACCGGCCGTTTCGTCCACGGGCCGGTCGGGGTGGGCGCGGTGGCGTGCCCGAAGATCTTCTCGTCCTGCGGCGCGCCGGGTTCGGCGTGGGTGATGCCGAACAGGTGCCACACGCCGGTCTGCTCGTGTCGTACCAGCGTGTGGTCGTTGTAGTACCAGGTCGTCGACTCCCCGGCGCCGGGGTCGTAGACGCGCGTGGACGCGCCCCGCGCCGGCGTCTCGCCGAGCGTCTCGTACGGCGTCGTGGTGACCGCCGCGAGCGGGCCGACGCGGCGCAGCGTCACCGTGTCCAGCCCGGCGAAGAAGCCGGTGGAGGACGCGGACCGGCCGGTCACCGTGACGGTGAGGCGGTGCGTGCCTGTCGACAGGGACGCCGAGCCCAGCGGCACCGCGCCGGTACGTTGCACCCCGCCCGCGTACCCGTCGAAGAGTTGACCGACCGCCACCCCGTCGACGGCGAAGCGAAGCGTGCCGTAGTCGCCGGCCCGGGTGAGCACCGCGCCGATGTCGTACTGCCCGGCCGGTACCGCCGGCAGGGTGAGCGTCACCGCGTCACCGGCGCGGGCGCCCCGGAACCACAGTTGCCGTCCGCCGGACCAGCTCACCCCGCAGCAGTCGGCCTGCGCGCCGACCGGCGCGGTGGCGGAGACGACGGCGAGCGACTCGGCCTCGAACCGGACCGGGTCGTCGGCCGCTGCCGGTCCGGCCGGGACCGCCACCAGGGCGGCCCCGAGCAGGAGCGCCGCGAGGGCACGCCGGGCGCGCATCACGACACGCTCGGACGGGGCAGGTCGGCGCCGGGTGCGAACTGGTCGTGCCAGCGGTTTCCCGGTGGCCCGAATCCACCGCCGGTGGAGAGCGAGACGAACACGTCGGCGGTCAGGCCCCTGGTGAACGTGACCACGTCGGCCCGCCCGTCGCCGTTGAAGTCCCCCATCCCGGGCAGTTCGTCGCCGAACGCGAAGTGGTCGTGCCACTTCCAGGAGTTCTGCACGAAGCGGCCGCCGTCGGACAGCGACACGAACACGTCGCCGGTCGTGCCCCTGGTGAACGTCACGACGTCGTCCCGCCCGTCACCGTCCACGTCGCCCACCGCCGGCAGCTCGTCGCCGACGGCGAAGCTGTCGTGCCACTTCCAGCCGTCCTCGACGAAGCGGGTGCCGTCGGACAGCGACACGAACACGTCGCCCGTCGTGCCCCTGGTGAACGTCACGACGTCGTCCCGGCCGTCACCGTCCACGTCGCCCACGGCCGGGAACTCGTCGCCGAGCGCGAAGTGGTCGTGCCACTTGACGCCGGGTCCGAAGCCGGCGCCGGTGGAGAGCGCCACGTAGACGTCGGCGGCGGCGCCGCGGGTGAACGTGATGATGTCGGCGCGGCCGTCGCCGTTGACGTCGCCGACCGCCGGGATCTCGGCGCCGACGGCGAAGAAGTCGTGCCACTTGACCCCGGCGGAGTATCCGGCGCCGGTGGAGAGCCCGACGTGGACGTCGGCGCTGTCGCCGCGGGTGAACGTGATGACGTCGGCGCGGCCGTCGCCGTTGACGTCGCCGGTGAGCGGCACCTCCGCGCCGACGGCGAAGAAGTCGTTCCAGGGCCGGCTGTCCGGCACGAACCGGGTGCCGTCGGAGAGCGAGGTGAACACGTCGGCGGCGGCGCCTCGGGTGAAGTCGACGGCGTCGTCGCGGCGGTCGCCGTCGGCGTCGCTGGTGTTGCGGGTACGGGTGGTGGCCGACACCTCCGCCGACGGCGCGGCGGCGTTGCCCGACCCGTCGACAGCCACGACCCGGTAGTGGCGGGTCTGCGCGGCGGGCAGCGGGCCGTGCCGGAACGTGGTGGCACGGGTCGTGCCGACCAGGTTGGCGGCGGTGATCGCCACCCCCGGGTTCCGGGAGGCGTAGACGCGGTAGGAGACCACGCCGACGTCGTCGGCGGAGGGAGACCAGGTCAGGCCCAGCGCGTGCATGCGCCCGCCGGTCAGGGCGAGACCGGCGACCGGGGCCGGGGCGACGGTGTCGGTGAACGGCGCCACCATGCTGTCGGCCAGGTACCGGGCGGCGGTCCAGGCCGGCGCGCCGGCAGCCGGGGTGAGCTGGACGGTGACCGCCGACCGGCCCGCCGTAAGCGCCGCGGGCAGCACGAACTCGTCGGCCAGCCAGCGCTGCCTGTCGTTGCCCAGCGGCTGCAGCCACACCCCGGCCGGCGTGCCGTCCACCGACACGGCCGCCTGCTGGTAGCCGCCGGCCTGGTCGCCGTGGCGGCGCAGCCGTACCCCCTGGTTGGCCGGGTCGATCGCCAGCCGGAAGCGGACCGGTGCGGTGGTGGCGCGGACCTGGCCGGTCTGCGGGACGTTGTCGTCGTCACCCTCGAAGGCGGAGCTGAGCGCGGTCTGGGTCGCCCCGGAGTCGGTGTACGCGTGCGCGGCGCGGCTGGCGGCGTCGCCGGTGACGACGGTGTCGGTCCGGCGCGTGGTCACGGTGCGCTGGGTGTAGAGGAACGCGGTCGAGGCGTACTCGGCCGGCATGTCGTTCGCCGGTCCGTGCTCGATGCCGAAGCGCAGCGCGGTGCCGTACGCCACCGCGTCGCCGATCATGAGCCGGTAGGCGGCGTCGCACTCGTCGGCGCATCCGCCGCCGCGGACCAGGTGGGCGGTGTTGCCGGTGAAGACGCCGCTGTACGCGCCGCGGTTGAAGTACCAGCCCGACTCGTAGAAATCCTCGGTGCCGGTGCCGTAGATCTGCGGCGTGGGCGAGCCGTCGACGTACACCCGCTCGTCGCCCTCCAGGTAGTTGCGGGTGTTGCCGCCGATGATGTGGCCGCGCATGGTCTGCGAGACGCCCACGAACCGGCCCCGCCCGGACTGGTCGGCGATGATCCAGTCGGTGCCGCCGACCGTCTCGGCGCGGCGTGACTGGGTGGTGAAGTAGCCGGCGTTGCCGTCGGCGGCGAGCCGGGACGTCCACTCGGTGCCGGACGCCGACGTCACCTCGACCTCGACGCCGCCGACTGTGGCGCCTGTCGTGTTGACGAGCGTCAGTGCGGCGGCGGTGCGGAACGGCATCGGCCACCATGCGCTGTACCAGCCGCCGGGCGCGGAGTCCATGGCGAACATCAGCGACCGGACGGTGCGCTCGCCGAGCCCGGCGCCGAAGAACTCCCCGATCGGGCTGTCCACTGTGGTACGCCCGTCGAACGTCAGCCGCAGCCGCAGCCCGGCGAGCGTCGGCGCCCCGGCCGCGGCGTCCGGTACGCGCAGCCGCAGCGCGGTGATCGCGCGTGGCCCGGTCAGGGCGGCCAGTGACACCTGCCCCTGCGCCGGGGCGGTGACGGTGGCGCGCGTGGTGGAGGCGCCGGCCTGGGCGGGCTTCGGGTCGCGGGTGCCGGCGGCGCGTAGCAGCGTGACCACGTCGGTGGCCGGGTCGGCCGGATCGAACCGGGGCACCCCTGCCGCGTCGGCGAAGGTCCGGTAGGTGACGTGGTGGAACAGCGGGTTGTTCTGGGTGGTGATCCGCATGGACTCCCGGTAGGGCATGGGCACCTTGACGGTGACGCCGCCGGACGTCTGGTCGGCGTTGCTCACGAGCGGCGCGACGAACGGGCTGCCGAGCCGCCCGTCCACCAGATCCTGGAGGTCGGCCTGGACGACCACGACGCCGTCGAGTTCGACGCGGATCCAGCCGGTGGCGCGGACGTTGCCGTCGTCGCGGGTGAACCAGATCGACTGCACCTCGCCCGGGCCACGTGCCTCGGCGATCACACATCCCCCGCTCCGACGCAGACACGACCAGGTGCCGACGAAGCCGTCGTCGTTGGAGCCGTCGCGGCCGAAGCTGGAGAACTGGTGGGTACGGGTGCCGGCGGCCAGCTCCGGCAGGCGGTCGAGCCGGCGGTAGGCGTCCCAGCCGATCGGTCCCTTGTCGTCGGCGACGGCGAGAGCGGGAGCGGGCGCCGACGTGGCGGCCGGCGCGGCGGCGGACGAGGTCGCGGGCACGGCAACGGCCAGCAGCGCGGCTGCTGCGGCGCCGGCCCAACGGCCGATGCGAAGCCTCATCGGTGTCCCTTCCGAGCGGCCGTAGGAGCCATGAGAAATCGATTGCTGGCGAGTTAACTTCGAGACTTCCACGGTTGTCAATACTTTGCGCCCGGCTTTCCCTCCAGGGCAGGAATCTTCGCGGCGGGCCGGCCCGCACGCCGCGCAGCCAGGCCGGGCGGAAGCGACGCTGAAGGAAGTTTTCCGCCGGCACTCACCACCCCGGCGGGTATTGACAGGCTCCGAAGTCTGCGGTTTCACTTCTCCTCAGCGCCACCGTCCCGCCGATCGGGACGCCAGCCGCCCCTTCTCCGACGCGAACTGTCAGGGCCCGCCCATCGGCGACACCGGCCCCTGGCTCGACGCGCCCACGCGCCGCTCCGACCGTGCATCCCGCTTCCGACGAGGAGTCACCGCATGCCCAGATTCCCGACGCGTCCCGCCCGGCGGGCCCTCGTCGCGCTGCTCACCCTGGCCGCGGCCACCCTCACCGCGGTGACGGTCGCCCCGTCACCGGCACTCGCCGCGCCCACCTTCAAGGCACCGTTCCCCTGCGGGCAGCGGTGGACGTACAGCCACCACAGCGCCGAGGTGCGGCAGGCGCTGGACTTCGTCCGCGCCGACGGCGGTGTCACAGGCGGTACGCCCCAGGTGGCGTCCGCCGCCGGAGTCGCCCGCCGCTACTCGCAGCCCAGCGGCGCCGGCAACTACATCGTCATCGACCACGGCGGCGGGTGGACCACCTACTACTTCCACCTCAGCGCCTACTCGGTGCCCGACGGCGCCTACGTGCAGCAGGGGCAGCAGATCGGGATCACCGGCAGCACCGGCAACTCCTCCGGCGCGCACGTGCACTACGAGCAGCTCTACAACGGCGTCGGCCAGGTCATCTCGATCAACGGCGTCTCGCTCGCGCCGTATCCCGGCCAGTACAACCAGAGGTTCCTGGTCAGCGACAACTGCGGCACGCCACCGCCGCCGCCCACGCCCCGGTATCTCGGTGGTTCGCCGACGGATTTCGATGGTGACGGTCGGGATGACGTGGTGGCGTTCACCCACGGTGCGGCGGCTGACGCGTATGTGGCCACGTCGACGGGTTCGTCGTTCGCGGGCACGTCGGTGAAGTGGCACGACTGGTTCGCCCTGTCCGGGGAGACACCACTGACCGGGGACGTCAACGGCGACGGACGAGACGACGCGATCGTGTTCACCCACGGCACCACCGCCGACGTCCACGTCGCCCTGTCCACCGGCAGCTCGTTCGCGGCGTCGGCGAAATGGCACGACTGGTTCGCCCCCGGCACCGAGGTCCCCGCCGTCGGCGACGTCAACGGCGACGGCCGCGACGACATCATCACCTTCACCCACGACACCAACGCCGACGTCTACGTCGCCCTGTCCACCGGCACATCCTTCACCGGCACCGCGATCAAATGGCACGACTACTTCTCCATCGCCGGGGAGTTCCCCGCCCTGGGCGACGTCAACGGCGACGGACGCGACGACATCATCACCTTCACCCAAGGCCCCGCCACCGCAGCCGACGTCATCGTCGCCCTGTCCACCGGCACCAGCTTCGGCCCACCCCAGAAATGGCACGACCTGTTCGCCGTCGGCACCGAACAACCCCGCATCGGCGACATCAACGGCGACGGCCGCGACGACATCGTCACCTTCACCTGCAACACCGACGCCGACGTCTACGCCGCCACCTCCACCGGCACCACCTTCACCGGCACCACGATCAAATGGCACGACTTCTTCTGCCTACCCGGCGAATTCCCCTACCTCGCCGACGCCAACGGCGACGGCAAACACGACCTCATCGTCTTCACCAAAAACACCACCAACGACATCTACGTCGCCCTGTCCACCGGCACCACCTTCGCCCCCTCCACCAAATGGCACGACTACTTCGGCCTCACCGGCGAAACCACACTCTGAACCCCAGGAGGAACCTCCATGTCGCACGACCGGAACGTCTCCCCCACGGTGAGCCGCCGGCGGCTGCTCACCGGCGCCGCCGCGGTCGCGGCGACCGGCGCCCTCGCCGGCGCCTTCACCGCGCCGTCCGCGGCCGGTGCCGCCGTCAACGGGTACGGCCTGCGCATCGTCGCCCGCAACGAGAACGGCGGCCGGTTGCAGTACTACCGCTTCGCCACCGACGCGATCGAGTGGGATCCGGCGGTGAACGTGCTGCTGCCCGACGGCTATCACACCAGCGGCAAGCGGTATCCGGTGCTGTACCTGCTGCACGGCGGCAACGCGGACTTCCGCACGTTCCACCTCCAGGACAACATCATCAACCTCACCGCCGGCCGGGAGATCATCGTCGTCATGCCGGACGCCTCCACCGGCTGGTACTGCAACCCGGTCACCAGCAACACCGGGCCGCGCAACTGGGAGACCTTCCACATCGCCCAGTTGCTCCCCTGGATCGAGGCCAACTTCCGCACGTTCCCCGAGTACAACGGCCGCGCCGTGGCCGGCTTCTCGATGGGCGGCTTCGGGGCACTCAAGTACACGGCGAAGTACTACGGCCATTTCTGCTCGGTCAGCGCCCACTCCGGGCCGGCCAGTCTGCGCCGCGACTTCGGCCTGGTCGTCCACTGGGCGAACGTCACCTCGGCCGCGCTCGACCTCGGCGGCGGCACCGTCTACGGCGCGCCCCTGTGGGACGAGGCACGGGTCAGCGCGGACAACCCGATGGAGCGCATCGAGAGCTACCGCAACAAGCGGATCTTCCTGGCCGCCGGCACGTCACCCGACCCGGTCAACTGGTTCGACTCGGTCAACGAGGGTCAGGTGCTGGCGGGCCAGCGCGAGTTCCGGGGAGCGCTCAGCCGGGCGGGCATCCCGCACGAGTGGCGGGAGGTGCCAGGCGGGCACTACTTCCGCCATGAACTGTTCGTCCAGGACCTCGCCGGCATGCTCGGCCGTTTGCGCCGGGCCGGCTGACGCGCAGCGGCGTCGCACGAGGGGTTCCACCTGCGGTCCCGCTGCGAATCGTGGGTGGACACCCCTCGCGGATCCGCCGGGATGTTCGATACCATCGAACATCCCGGCGGACGTCCCGCCACCTCGACAGGAGGTCCCCGTGCGGCCCATGAACAGTCAGCCGCCGTCGGAGCAGGCCGGCTCCGGCGGCGCCGCGGGCGATAACACGCCCGCTGGCGTCGTCGGCGGCCGGATCCGGCGCTACCGCAAGGAGCGCGGGCTGACGCTGCGCGGCCTCGCCTCCCGTTCCGGGCTGTCCATCGGCTTCCTGTCCCAGGTCGAGCGCGGCATCTCCTCCATCGGCCTGACCGCGCTCGGCAGCGTCGCCAAGGCGCTCGACCGGTCGGTGGCCGACTTCTTCGACGCCGGCACCGCATCGCCGGACAGCACCGTCTCCTCGCTCCCCCGACACTTCACGCTGACCAGGGCGGAGACGGCCGCCACTCAGTACGTGTCCGGGCAGCAGACCTACCGCATGCTCTCCGACCGGGGGCCGGACCTGGTGCTCGAACCGATGCTCGTGCACATCGCGCCGGGCGGGCGCCGGGAGAACGCGTACGGCCACCGGGGCGAGGAGTTCGCCTACGTCATCTCCGGCGAACTGCTCTACGAGGTCGAGGGCGTCGAGCACCGGCTGTTCCCGGGCGACAGCGTGCACCTGCGCTCATCGGTGCCGCACCAGCTCTACAACGACACCGACGCGGTGACGACTGTGGTCTCGGTCGTCACGCCCCGCCTGTTCTGACCCGCACACCGGGCACCACGAATCGCCCTCCGTGTTCACCCACGTGAACTCGGAGGGCGATTTCGCATCCGGCGTCAGCGACCGAGGCGGGCGTCCACGGCGGTCATCGTGTCCTGCCAGATGACCGAGGCCGGGTCGATGACGGCGAAGTGGTCCCCCGGCTGTTCCAGGTGGCGGACGTCGTCTCCCGCACCGGCCGCCGCCACGGCGTAGCGCCGGTTGGCGTCGACGAGGTCGAGGCTGTCCTCCGTGCCCTGCACGAGCAGCGTGGGCACCCGGGTCGGCAGCCGCCGCATCGGGTCGCTCTCGGCGTACCGGCGGGGAGCCGTCGCCGGTGAACCGCCCAGCGCCGCGGCGACCGCGCCGTCGCCGAGGTAACGCCGCTCGCCCTCGGCGAGGTCGAGCACCCCGGCCAGCGACACCGCGAGCGCGACACGCGGCCCGCTCGTACGCCCGGCCAGGTCCGCCGCGGCGCGCAGCGCGAGCTGGCCACCGGCCGAGTGTCCCAGCACCACGATGCGGTCCAGGTCCAGCGGCCGGTCGCGGGCCAGCTCCCGCAGCGCGACGAGGCCCGCCTCCACGTCCTGTGTGGTCGCGTCCCAGCCGTGCCGGTCCGGACGCCGGTACTCCAGGTTCCAGGACGCGTAGCCGCGCCGGGTCAGGTCGGCGGCGAGCGCGTCCATCAGGTCCGCGCCCCAGATCGACCGCCAGAACCCGCCGTGCAGCAGCACCGCGACCGGCGCCGCGCCGGTGTCGAGGGCCGACGGCAGTCGCAGGTCACCCCACTGGTCCGGGTCCGGTCCGTAGGCGATCCGGCCGGCCGGCGCGCGGAGGCGGTGCACGGCGTGCCGGATCGCCCAGGCCAGGCCCCACAGTCCCCGCCCGGCCAGGTGGACCGCGCCGGGCACCGGTGGCTCGACGGTGAGGTCGTACCAGACCACGCCGGACGGCTGCGCGCCGATCAGGGCACGGGCCGCGGGGGTGGGGCCGGGCAGCGCCACCACCGGCTGCTGCGTCGCGGCGAGCAGCGAGCGCATCTCGTCGGCCGAGCCGGCGGTGACGACCCGACCGGTGACGTCGAGTTCGGCGCAGGTGGCGGCCGTCGACGACGCCAGCAGGGCCGCGTCGGCCACCAGGCCGGGGCCGACCAGGACGGTGAGCCGCATCGGACTCACCTGTGCAGCAGCGGCAGGACGGCGGAGCCGAGCAGGTCCACGCCACGCTCGTCGGTGAGGCCGTGCGGCGTGCCGAACTCGACCCGGCGGACACCGGCGTCGATGAGCGCCTGGGCCTGCGCGGCGACCTGCTCCGGGGTGCCGGAGAAGGCGAACCGGTCGAGCACGTCGTCCGGGATCAGCCGGCCCGCCGCCTCGTCCTCGCCCGCGTCGACCAGCTCGCCGACGCGCTTGACCAGGTCGTCGGGCATCACGACGGTCGGGTCCAGCTCGGCCACCACCGCCAGGTACATGGCCACCTCGGTGCGGGCCTTGGCGCGGGCCGCCTCGCCGTCGGTGTCGACGACGGTGACCGCCCCGAGCACGATGCCGACGTCCGCGACGTCGCGTCCGGCCTTCTCCGCGCCGGTCCGCAGCCGCTCGCGGATCACCGGGACCATGTCCGGGTTGGCGCTGCCGCCCACCTTGATCTCGTCGGCGATCCGGCCGGCCAGCGCCGCGCCCTGCGGACCCCACGCGCCGAGCAGCAGCGGCGGGTCGGGCCGCCGCACGTCGTAGCGCAGCGCGGTGCCGGGGGCGAGCGAGAAGACCTTCCCGGTGAAGCCGCTGCGGTCGCCGCGCAGCAGGCGGTAGACGACCTGGACGGCCTCCTCGATCGTGGTCAGCGGCCGCGGCTGCGGCAGGCCGACAGCGCCCAGCCAGGTCCCCCGGGCCAGACCCAGGTAGGCCCGCCCGTGCGAGGCCAGGTCCAGGGCGGCGATCTGACCGGCGATCTCGTACGGTGCCATCGAGTACGGGTTCAGGCAGGCCGCGCCGAGGCGTACCCGCTCGGTCGCCTGCGCCATCTCCAGCAGCGGGAAGATCGGCGGCTGGTACATGAGGTCGCCGAAGACGGTGAGCACGTCGAAGCCGTGCGCCTCGGCGGCGCGGGCCAGCCGGGCGTAGGCGCCGGCCGGCTTGTCGCTCTGCAGGCCGAGTCCGATCTCGACCGTCATGTCAGGTCCGCCGAGTTCATCGTGCGCCGGCAGGTCCGTTCCACCTTCATGACGAGCCGCTCCTCCGGGTCGGGGCAGATGAAGTGGGAGTCCTGGGCCAGCCAGTCCCCCGGCGCCAGGTCACGCTGCTTGGCGGCGAGGAAGGGCAGCACCGAGGCGAGCGCGTACACGCAGAAGTGCTTTCCCTCGGGCAGCCGCAGGTGGGCGCTGTTGGTGAGTTCGAAGTGGTCGCCCACGGCCATGCCGCACACCGACCGGCCCTCGATCCGGTCAACTGTCACCTTCAGGTCGTAGATCTCCATGTCGCCGTCGTCGTTGTCGCTCACGGCCCCTCCCCCTCCTCGATCCGTACGATGATCTTGCCGGTGGTCCGGCGTTCGGCCAGCTCGGTGAGCGCCGCGGGCGCCTCGTCCAGCGACACCACGCGGCTGACCGGCGGCCGGACCGCGCCGGAGACGCACATGTCGAACAGTTCCTGGTAGGCGGCCTCGACGGCGCTCGCCCGGCGCCACGGGTACTGCGAGCCCCAGGAGAGGCCGACGAGCGTCGCGTTCGCCGCCATCAGCCGCAGCGGGTCGACCGGCGGCGGCGTGCCGCCGGCTGCGCCCACGGCCACCAGGCGCCCCTCGAACGCGAGGCACTCCCAGGAT
Organism: Micromonospora sp. WMMD1274; assembly: GCF_049179035.1. Taxonomy (NCBI): domain Bacteria; kingdom Bacillati; phylum Actinomycetota; class Actinomycetes; order Micromonosporales; family Micromonosporaceae; genus Micromonospora; species Micromonospora sp. WMMD1274. The sequence goes on along the minus strand of NZ_JBMHMG010000001.1, from coordinate 5,348,147 downwards.
CGGGCGAACACGTCGCCGCCCACCGGGTCCACCACGACGTCCACGCCCCGGCCGCCGGTTGCCGCGAGCACGGCGGGCACGAAGTCCGCCGCGGTGTAGTCGATCGCGACCGCGGCGCCGTGGTCGCGGCAGATCGCGGTCTTGGCCGGACCGCCGGCGGTGGCTAGGACCCGCGCGCCGCGGGCGACGGCGAGCTGGATCGTGGCGATGCCGACCCCGCCGGCGCCCGCGTGCACCAGCACCGTCTGCCCGGCGGTGACACCGGCCCGTTCCAGCGCGAACCACGCGGTCTGGTAGGTGACCGGCAGCGCCGCGGCGGTCACCGGGTCGACTGTGGACGGCCGCGGTACGACCACCGCGGCGTCCACGGTGACGGTCGTGCCGAGCGCGCCGCGCGGCAGCGCCGGGCAGGCGAGCACCTCCTGGCCGAGGAGATGCCCGGCCCCGGCGCCGGCGGCGACGACTCGCCCGGCCGCCTCCACGCCGGGTGTCATCGGCGGTTCCGGCCGCACCGGGTACTCGCCCCGGCAGAGCATGACGTCCAGGAAGTTCAGCCCGACCGTACGGACGGCGAGCCGCACCTCGCCGGGGCCGGGCGGCGGGTCGTCGGGCAGGTCGGCGACCGACAGCACGTCCGCCGGCTCGCCGGTCCGCCCGGCGACCAGCCGCCGGATCACGCCGCGCCCACCGGTTCCCGGACCAGTTCGGCGTGGTGGTGCACGATCACCCAGCGGCCGTCGATCCGGCGCACCACGTCGGTGACCCGGGTGATCTCCGGCTCGTCGTCCGGGCCGAGCTGCGAGACCAGCTCGTACCGGGCCACGCCGAAGTCGTCCCAGACGTCGATGCGCTTGTCCCGCGCGGCGAGCACCGCCAGCCGGGGCCGCTGCCCCGCGGCGTCCCGCCGGGCGCGGTACTCGTCCAGCTCGGCGCGGGTCCGCAGCGGCCCGGGCAGGTGCGTCTCCCAGGTGGTCACCTCGGGGTGCAGGTGCGTGTCGAACCGCTGCTGGTCCCCGGCGAGGAACGCGTCGTACATGTCATCGATGCCGGCGGCGATCGCCGCCGCGCCTGCCTGCGCGAACGTCATCGCGTCTCCTCCTGGTTCCGGTCGTCGCGGGCGATCTGCCCGCCCTTCATCACCCACCGCACGTCCCGGAAGGCCGAGGTGTCGGCCAGCGGGTCGGCGTCGGTCGCGATCAGGTCGGCCAGCTTGCCGGCCTCGACGGTGCCGAGGTCGGACTCCGCGCCGAGCCACCGGATCGGCCCGAGGGTGCCGGCGTGGATGGCCCGCGCGGTGCCGATCCGCTCGGACATGTACTCCAGCTCCCGGATCGAGGCGGTGGTGCCCTCGAACTCCCAGAACGGGGGCATGTCGCTGCCGAGCAGCACCTCCACGCCGGCGGCGATCGCCATGTCGAAGCTCTCCAGGTGCCGGGGGCCGGCGCCGAGCGACCGGCACTGCATCCACTCCGGTACGCCCAGCTCGTCGAAGAACTCCTTGCACCGGGTCACCAGCAGCGTCGGCACGAGCGCGGTGCCGCGCTCGGCCATCCGCGCCGCGACCTGCGGGGTGAGCTGGTAGCCGTGCTCCACGCAGTCCAGTCCCAGCTCCACGGCCGCGCCGATCACGTCGGCCGGACCGGCGTGCGCGGTCACCTTGCGGCCCCACGCGTGCGCGGTCTCGATCACCGCGGTCATCTCGTCGGCGAACAACTGGGGCGTGTGGATGCTCTCGTGCTCACCGGCGATGCCGCCCGAGATCATCACCTTGATCAGGTCCGCGCCCGCCTTGATCTGGCTGCGGACGCCCCGGCGGAAGCCCACCGGGCCGTCGCATTCGAGCGTGTCGTTGCTCTCGTGGCCGTGCCCGCCGGTGCACACCAGCGCCCGGCCGGCGGTGTAGATGCGCGGACCCGGCACGCGCCCGGCGTTGATCGCCCGCCGCAGCGCGAAGTCGGCGTGGTCCTTCTCCGCCACGCAGCGCACCGTGGTCACGCCGGAGTGCAGCGTACGCCGCGCCCCGTCGGCCATGTAGTGGGCGAGGTCGTACGAGCCCATCCCCTTGACGCCCTCGCCGGCGGAGCCGGGCAGCGACAGCGAGAAGTGGGTGTGCATGTTGACCAGACCGGGCGTCAGGTACGCGCCGTCGAGGTCCACCTCGGTCAGCCGGCCGGCGGCCCGCGCCTGCTCGGCCACCTCGGCGTACGGCCCGACGGCGGCGATCCGGTCACCCCGGACCCACACTCCGGCACCGGTCACCGGCGCCATGTCGTCCACCACGCGGGCGTCCAGCACTGTGCAGTTGCCGAGCAGCAGGCTGGGCTGCTCGGGCGAATAGGCGGCACTCACGCGATCACTCCATAAACGTCTCGGGCGGCCCGGGCGGAGACGTAGCCCTCGGCCACGTCCCGTCGCACCGCCTCTGGATCCCGACTCCTCGGGTCACCGTGCCCGCCGCCACCGGCGGTCAGCAACGTCACCCGGTCCCCCACCGCCACCGCGGTACGCCGTGTGCTCACCCGGTGCTCGCGGTCCGTGCCCGGGAACACCACCACCTGGTTCGGCTCCGGCTGCAAGCCGCCGTCGAGCGCCCACGGCGCGCTCTTCGTCTTCTTGATCACGGTCAGGAACTCACCGGGTGCCACGAACCGGATGTCCCGCCGCAGGCCGCAGCCGCCCCGGAACCGGCCGGCGCCACCGGAGTCGGTACGGATCTCCAGGCGCTCGAAGAACATCCCGGTCTTCGACTCCAGCACCTCGACCGGCGTGTTGCGCGCCTGGGTCTGGCACAGGTGGTTCGCCGGTCCGATGCCGTCGTGCCGGGGCGTGCCGCCCCACCCGACCGGGTCGTTGTTGCTGACCGCGAACATGTCGCCGGTGTCCGGGTGCAGGCCGACCATCATGAACCCGGGTACGTCACCGCCGGAGGAGGCGGCGAGCCGGTCCGGCATGCCCTGCGCCAGCGCCTTGAGGATCAGCTCCAGCGCGACGGTGCCGGTCCACTGGGTGAACGTGGCGGCCGGGTACTGCGCGTGGAACAGCGTGCCGGGTTCGGCGCGTACCCGCAGGGGCGCGAAGTGCCCGGCGTTGGTCTGCTCGTGCGGCGTGGTGACGCCCTTGAACGCGACCCGGCAGGTGGCGATGGTGGCGCCCAGCGGCAGGTTCACCGGCCCGGGCACCGCCGGGGACGACCCGGCGAAGTCCACTGTGAACTCACCGTCGGCGACCGTGACGGTGACCCGCATGAGGATGGGCTCGTCGGTGACGCCGTCGTCGTCGAGCCAGTCCTCGGCGGTCCAGCTGCCCTGGGGCAGCGCGGCCACCGCCTCGCCGCTGCGCTGCGCGGCGGCGTCGATCACCCGGTCGATCACCGCGTCGACCACCGCGGGGCCGTAGTCGCGGTACAGCTCGGTCACCCGCCGCTCGCCGGTACGCAGCGCGGCGATCTGCGCGTTGAGGTCACCGATGACCAGCTCCGGCATCCGCGAGTTGAACCGGATCAGCTCGTGGATCTCGCGCACCGGCTCACCGCGGTCGTACACCTTCGTGCCGGGGAAGATGATCCCCTCCTGGTGCATGTCCGTGGAGTCGAGCACGTAACCGGGATCCTTGGCGCCCAGGTCCATCCAGTGCGCCCGGATGCACAGGAACCCGATCAGCTCCTCGCTGTCCGGCAGCACGACCGGCGCGAACATCGTCGCGTCGTACGTGTGCGCCGCGTTCCAGTACGGGTAGTTGAGCAGCACCACGTCGCCGCGGTGCAGGTTCTCCACGCCGACGTACTCGACGCCCTTGCGCAGCGAGTAGTCGTTGGCGCCGAGGAAGCGGGACAACCCCGTGGACTCCGCGACCAGCCGCAGCCGGCGGTCGTAGACGGAGATGCCGAAGTCGTACACCTCGTAGATCACCGGGTTGAAGGCGGTGCGCACCAGCGCGGCCCGCATCTCCTCGGCGGCCGAGACGAGGTGGCTGCGGACGACCTCGACGGTTGCCCCGTCGACCGTCGGCTCACCCATCGACGTCCACTCCGTAGACGTCCCGGGCCGCCTCCGGGGAGACGTAGCCCTCGGCCACGTCGCGCCGGACCGCCTCGGGGTCGCGGCCGCGCGGGTCACCGTGCCCGCCGCCACCGGCGGTCAGCAGGGTCACCCGGTCGCCGACGGCGACCGTCGTGCGCTTGGTGCTCACCCGGTGCTCGCGGTCGGTGCCCGGGAACACCACGATCTGGTTCGGCTCCGGCTGCAAGCCGCCGTCGAGCGCCCACGGCGCGCTCTTGGTCTTCTTGATCACCGTCAGGAACTCACCGGGCGTCACGAACCGGATGTCCCGCCGCAGGCCGCAACCGCCCCGGAACCGGCCCGCGCCACCGGAGTCCTCGCGGATCTCCCAGCGCTCGAAGAACATCCCGGTCTTGGCCTCCATGACCTCGATCGGGGTGCCCCGGCCGGTGCTGCCGGAGACGTGGGTGGCGGCGTCCATCCCGTCGTGCTGCGCGGTGCCGCCCCAGCCCACCAGGTCGTTGTTGCTGACCGCGAACATCTTCCCGGTGTCCGGGTGCAGGCCGACCATCATGAAGCCGGGCACGTCGCCGCCGGAGGAGGCGGGCAGCAGGTCCGGCATGCCCTGGGCCAGCGCCTTGAGGATCAGCTCCACCGCGACGATGCCGGTCCAGAGCGTGAACGTCGGCTGCGGGTAGACGGCGTGAAACAGGCTGCCCGGCTCGGCCCGCACCTCCAGCGGCGCCACCGTGCCGGCGTTCGACGGCTCGTCCCGGGAGGTGAGCGACTTCAGCACGACCTTGCAGATCGCCTCGGTCGCGCCGAACGGCATGTTGATCGGGCCGCGGGTGGCGGGCGCCGAACCGGCGAAGTCGACGACGAAGCGCCCGTCGGCGATGGTGACGGTGACGCGCATCTTCACCGGGTCGTCGCTGATGCCGTCGTCGTCCACCCAGTCCTCGGCGGTCCAGGTGCCCTGCGGCAGCGTGGCCAGCGCCGCGCGGGCGCGAGCCTCACCGTCGACGATGATGCGGTCGATCGCCTGGTTCACGGTGTCCCGGCCGAACTTCTCGATGATCTCCAGCATCCGACGCTCGCCAGTGCGCAGCGCGGCGATCTGCGCGTGCAGGTCACCCAGCACCGCGTCCGGCATCCGCGAGTTGAACCGGATCAGCTCGTGGATCTCGCGCACCGGCTCGCCCCGGGACACGACCTTGGTGCCCGGGAAGATCAGCCCTTCCTGGTGCATGTCGGTCGAGTCGAGCACGTAGCCCGGGTCCTTGGCGCCCAGGTCCATCCAGTGCGCGCGGACGCAGAGGAAGCCGACCAGGTCGCCGTCCGCGTCGGGGTCGGCCTCGTCGGGCCGGAACACCGGAGCGAACAGCGTCGCGTCGAACGCGTGCGCCGCGTTCCAGTACGGGTAGTTCAGCAGCACCACGTCACCGCGGTGCAGGTTCTCCCGGCCCACGTACTCCACGCCCTTGCGCAGCGAGAAGTCGTTCGCGCCGAGGAAGAACGTCAACCCGGTGGCCTCGGCGACCAGACGCAGGTCGGCGTCGTACATCGACAGGCCGAAGTCGTGCACCTCGTAGATGACCGGGTTGAAGGAGGTACGGATGAGGGTGGCCCGCATCTCCTCCGCGGCCGACAGCAGATAGCTGCGGACGACCTCGACCTGGGCTCCGTCCAGCGTGGTCATGCGGCTTCCTCCAGGGTGACGAGCAGGTATCCGTGGTCGTCGACGGTGACCCGCTGGCCGCTGGGCACCACAGTGGTGGAGGTGCCCTCGTCGATCAGCGCCGGTCCGTCGAAGGTGTCGCCCGGCTCCAGGCGGGCCCGGTCGTAGACGGCGAACGGCACCACCGCCTGCTGCCCGAAGTCGTACGCGTCGCGGTGGGTCAGCAACGCCTGCGCCGGGTCGCCGTCACCGCGCGCCAGCGTCTCCAGCTCCGGCCGGTCGGTGCGCCCGATGCCGCGCACCCGCAGGTTGAGGATCTGCAGCGGGTTGCCCATGGTGTGGCCGTACCGGGTGCGGTGCGTCTCGTCGAACGCGGCGCGGATCGCGTCGCGGTCCAGCTCGCGCCCGACGGTGACCATCAGGCTGTGCTCCTGGCCCAGGTAGCGCAGCTCGAACTGCCGCTCCAGCACCGCCTCGCCGACCGGCACGCCCTGCGCCACCAGCGACGCGACCGCCTCGGCCTCGACCGCCTTGAACAGCTGCTCCAGCTCCGCCAGGTCGGCGTCGTCGAGCGTGGCCATCACGGTACGGCTGAAGTCGTTGACGATGTCGGCCGAGAGCATGCCCCAGGCGGAGAAACCGGACGGCGCGAACGGCACGACCACCTCGCCGATGCCCATCTCGCGGGCCAGCAGCGGCGCCAGCAGCGGTCCGGCGCCGCCGAACGCGAGCAGCGCGAACTGCCGGGGGTCGTGACCCCGCTCGACGGTGATCTGCCGGACCGCGCCGACGGTGCGGGCCAGCAGCACGTCGAAGACGCCCGCCGCCGCGTTCTCCACGGTGAGGCCGAGCGGCTCGGCGAGCTGCTCGGTGATCGCGGCGCGCGCCTCGGCGTCGCGCAGCCCCATGGTGCCGGCGAGGAACCGGTCCGGGTCCATGTAGCCGAGCACCACCGCCGCGTCGGTCACAGTCGGCTTGGTGCCGCCCCGGCCGTAGCAGACCGGCCCGGGGTCGGCTCCGGCGCTCTGCGGGCCGACCTTGAGCAGGCCGTGGTCCAGCCAGGCGATCGAGCCGCCGCCGGCGCCGATGGTCCGGATGTCGTACGTCGGGATGAGCAGCGGGAAGTGCTCCAGCTGGGCCTCGTACGCGGCGACCGGGTTGCCGCGCTCGATCACGCAGGCGTCCAGCGAGGTGCCGCCGATGTCGAACGTGAGCACGTTGTCCCGGCCCAGCTCGGAGGCGACGTACGCGGCGCCGACGATGCCGCCGGCCGGGCCGGACAGCACTGTGTGCGTGGGTGCGGTCTTGGCGACCGCACTGGTCATCGAGCCGCCACCGGACCGCATGATCAGGAAGCGCCCGGCGAAGCCGCGCTCGGCCAGGCCGGACTCCAGCTCGTCCACGTACCGCTCGAAGATCGGCCGGATGTACGCCTCCAGCACCGTGGTGCTGGTCCGCTCGTACTCCCGGTACTCGCGCACGATGTCTGTCGACAGCGACAGGCTGACCTCGGGGAACTCCTCGTGGATCAGGCGCGCGGCCTCCCGCTCGTGGCTCGGGTCGAGGAACGAGTGCAGGAAGCAGATGGCGATCGAGGTGACCTGCTGGTCCACCACGAGCGTGCGGGCGGCCTCCCGGACGCTGTCCGGGTCCAGCGGCTCCACCACGCGGCCCCGGTAGTCGAGCCGGCCCCGCACACCGGCGGTGAAGCGGCGCTGCACCAGGCTCTCCGGCCGCTGGTACTGGAAGTCGTACATGTGGTCGGACGGCACGTTGCCGCGGCCGATCAGGAAGATGTCCCGGAAGCCCTCGTTGGTGATGATGCCGGTACGGCCACCACGACGCTCCAGCACCGCGTTGAGCCCGAGCGTGGTGCCGTGGATGAACAGCTCCACCTCGGACAGGTCGGTGCCGAGCGCGGTGATCGCGTTGAGGACGCCGTCCGCGGGCCGGGCCGGGGTCGTCGCCGCCTTGCGGAAGCGGACCCGGTTGGTGCGCGTGTCGAGTTCCATGGCGTCCACGAAGGTCCCGCCGATGTCGACGGCGAGCCGGATGGGGCGACGGGTCATGGCGTGACAGCCTGCCTTCCGATGAGGGCGGGAAGCTCGGGAACGCGCCAGCAGGCGGCCCGGCTCTCGCCGTACGACTGAAGCTCCTGCTGCTCCGCTCGGCACCGGTCGGTGACGAACGGGCACCGGGCGGCCAGTGGGCACCCGGTCGCGGCGTCGGCTTCCTCCAGGTCCTTGACCAGCTCGACGGCCTCGCCGTCGGACCCGGTCGTCCCGCCGAGGCGGGGGGCGCTGCCCAGCAGCGCCCGGGTGTACGGGTGCCGGGGCGTGTCGAACACGACGTCCACCGGTCCCTCCTCGACGACCCGGCCGAGGTAGAGCACCACGACCCGGTCGGCGAACCCGCGCACTGTGGCCAGGTCGTGGGAGATGAACACCGAGGCGCGGTCCGCGTCGGCCGCCACGTCGGCGATCACGTCGAGGATCTGCGCCTGGACGGTGACGTCCAGGGCCGAGGTCGGCTCGTCGAACACGATCAGGTCCGGCTCGCCGACCAGCGCGCGGGCGATGCCGATGCGTTGCGCCTGGCCGCCGGACAGCTCGTGCGGGTAGCGCTGGAGGATCGACCGGTCCAGCTCCATCCGGTCCAGCACGGCGGCGACGCGCTCGGCCCGCTGGGCCGGGGACAGGCCCGCGGCGCGCAGCGGCTCGGCGATGGAGTCGCCGACGGGACGGCGCGGGCTGAGCGAACCGATCGGGTCCTGGAACACGAGCTGCGCCCGGGTCCGGGCCCGGCGCAGCGCCCGGCCCCGCGGCCGGGGGCGGCCCGGCTGCTTGACCAGCGCCTGCCCGGCGACCGTGACGGTGCCGGACGTGGGCGCGACCAGACCCATCACGAGCTTGGCGAGCGTGCTCTTGCCGCAGCCGCTCTCGCCGACCACGCCCAGCGTCTCGCCCGGCCCGAGCCGCAGCGTGACGCCGCGCAGCGCGTGGTGCCCGCCGGAACCGAACCGGCTGCGGTAGACGACGTGCGCGTCCTCGATCTCCAGCACGGCGGGCTTCGGGTCCGTGCCGGCCGCGACCGTGCCGGACGCGACCGGCGTGTGCGACGTCCGCGGCACGTCGGCGTCCAGCGGCCGGGTCTGCGGGTGGAAGCAGGCGAGCGACCACTCACCACCACCGGGCACCGGCACGGTGGCCGGGCGCCGGGACGAGCAGGTGCCGTCGGCGTGCGCGCACCGGGCGACGAACGGGCAGTTGTGCGGCGCCTCGGTGAGCAGCGGCATGGCGCCGGGGGTGGCGACGACCGGCCGGCCGCCGACGTCCGGCACCGAGCGCAGCAGCGCCCGGGTGTACGGGTGCGCGGGTTCCCGCAGCACCTGCGCGGCCGGGCCGCTCTCCACCACGGTGCCGGCGTACAGCACCACCACCCGGTCGCAGACCTCCGCGATGGACGCCAGGTCGTGCGAGATCAGCAGGACGCCCCGGCCGTCGGTGTCGGCGGCGTGCCGGAACTGGCGCAGGATCTCCCGGGTCAGCGTCACGTCCAGGCCGGTGGTCGGCTCGTCGGCGATCAGCAGCTCCGGCGCGCAGCCGGTGGCCAGCGAGATCATCACGCGCTGGGCCATGCCGCCGGACAGCTCGTGGGCGTACGCGTCGAGCCGGCGCTGCGGGCTGCGGATGCCGACCGCCTCGAACAGCTCGCGCGCCGCCTCCCGCGCCCGCTCGCCGGACATCTCCTGGTGGGTGGCGAGCCGGTCGACGAGCTGCTTGCCGATGGTGCGGGTGGGGCTGAGCGCGCCGCGCGGGTTCTGGAAGCAGATCGCCACCCCGCGCCCGCGGTGGGCGGCGAGCGCGGCGTCGTCCATGCGCAGCACGTCCGAGTCGCCGAAGCGCACCCGGCCGGTGGCGTGCGAGCCGCCGGGCAGCAGCCCGACGACGGCGCGGGCCACCATGCTCTTGCCGCCGCCGCTCTCGCCGACCAGGCCGACGACCTCGCCGGGTCGTACGGCGAAGCTGACGCCGCTGAGCGCTGCCACCTGCCGGCCGGGCCGGCGGATCGTCACGGAGAGGTTCTCGATCGACAGCATGGTCACCGCCGCTTCGCGTTGGCGCGGTCCTGCAGGCCTTCGCCGAGCAGGCTGAACCCCAGGACGCAGACGAACAGGGCCAGGCCGGGCGGGACCGAGGTCCACCACCGGCCGCCGACCACGTCCGCGGCGCCGAGGCTGATCATGGCGCCCCACTCCGCCTCGGGGATGCTCACGCCCAGGCCGAGGAAGGAGAGCCCGGCCAGGGTGAGCATGGCCCAGCCGCAGTTCAGCGGCGCGATGACCCGGACCGGGGTGAGGCTGTTCGGGAGCAGGTGCCGCCAGAGCACGCCGACCGGCGACGCCCCGGAGGTGATCGCGGCGTCCACGAACGGCAGTTCCCGCAGCGACCGCACCTCGGCGCGGACCAGCCGGGCGTACGCCGGCGCGTTCACCGCCGCGATCGTGATGATCAGGTTGATCGTGCCGTTGCCGAGCAGGGCGGCCACGGCCAGCGCCAGGATGAACGTGGGGAACGACTGGAAGATGTCGACCACCCGCATCAGCACGTCGTCGAGCCAGCCGCCGAAGTAGCCGGCGACCAGGCCGAGCAGCGTGCCGACGACCACCGCGAGCGCGACAGCGGCCAGGGCGATGCCCAGGTCGAGCCGGGCGGCGTAGAGCACCCGGCTCCAGATGTCCATGCCGTTGCCGTCGGTGCCGAGCAGGTGGCTGCCGCCCGGGGCGACCAGGGTGTTCGCCGCGTCGATCTCGGTCTCGCCCCACTGGCTCAGCAGCGGCGCGAACACCGCCACCAGCGCGACCACCGACAGGATGCTCGCCCCGGCGATGATCATGCGGCGGGCGAAACGGCTGTCCCGGTCACCGCCGGGCACGACCACCGGCGCGGCGGCAGGACCGTCGGGGACGGTTCGCAGCTCGGCCATCAGAGCCTCACTCTCGGGTCGAGGATCGCGTGGACCACGTCGGCGATGAGGAACACCAGCACGTAGCACAACGCGATGACCAGCACCGACGCCTGCACCACCGGGTAGTCCCGGTAGAGCAGGCCGCGCAGGGCCCACTGGCCGAAGCCCTGCCACGAGTACACGTACTCGACGAGCACGGTGGAGCCGATCGCCGTACCGAAGACCAGCGCGGCGAGCGACGGCAGCCGGACCAGCGTCGCCCGCAGCAGGTAGCCGTAGTGCAGCGTCCGGTCGCGCAGCCCGTGCGCCTTGGCCGCGGCGTACGACTCGGAGTGCAGCACCTCCAGCGCGGAGGCCCGGACGCTGCGCAGCAGCGGGGCGACCACGCCGACCACGAGGGTCAGCACCGGCAGCACGAGGTACGCCGCGGCCGAGGCGATCGCCGGCCCGTTGGCGGTGAGGACGGCGTCGACGAGATCGGCGCCGGTGAGCGGGGTCAGGCCGGTGTCCGGGTCGACCCGGCCGTTGGGCGCCGGGAACCAGCCGAGGATGCTGTAGCCCACCAGCACCAGCACCAGGCCGAGCCAGAACTCCGGTACGGAGTTGCCGACCAGCGCGAAGATCCGGACGCTGTGGTCCCCGGCCCGGTTGGCCCGCTTGGCCGACCAGATGCCCAGCACCGTCGCCACCACGAGCGCGATGGTCACCGAGATGACCACGAGTTCCAGGGTCGGACCCACCCGGAGCGCCATCTCCGAGCCCACGGAGCTGCCGCTCTGGATCGAGGTCCCGAAGTCACCGGTCAGCAGCCCGCCGAGGTAGTCGAGGAACTGCTGCCACAGTGACTGGTCGAGCCCGAAGCGGGCCCGGGCCGCGGCGGCGTCCTCCTCGGTGGCGTTCTGCCCGAGGATGCTGCGGACGGGGTCGCCCGGCAGCACTCGGACCAGGAGGAAGGCCAGGACGACCACTCCGAGCAGAACGGGGATCAGCTGGAGCAGTCGCCTGGCGACGAACCGGAAGATACGCATGGGTGGGTGACGTCCCTAGGCCGAAGCGCTCAGGTAGCGCAGGCGGGCGAGGCCGTCCATCGGCTGCACCCAGCCGGCGACGGATTCCCGGACGGGCAGGTTGAAGTTGGGCTGGCAGATGACCACCCACGGCACGTCGGCGGCGAGGATCTCCTGGACCCGCTTCCACAGCGCGTTGCGGGCGCCCGTGTCGACAGTGGTGTGCGACTTCTCGTAGATCTGCTCGATCTCCGGGTTGGTGTAGTTCGAGTAGTTGAGGTTGGCGCCCTTGACGAAGCTGGTCGCCAGCATGTACTCGACGTCGTCCACCCAGAGCTGCCCGGAGGTGATCTGGAGCGGGATGTTCTTCTTGGTCCGCCGCTCGCCGAGGGTCGCCGGGTCGAGCGGGGTCAGCTTGAGCCGGATGCCGGCCTTGGCCGCCTCGCTCTGCACCTGGACGGCGATCTTCTGCTGCTCCTCGTTGTCGGCCTCGAAGACCAGCTCGGAGTCGAGCGACGCCCGGCCGGCGGCGGCCATGGCGGCCTTCGCCTTCTCCAGGTCGTGGGTGAACGGGTAGCCGCTCTCGTCGTACCCGGGCATGTCCAGCGGGACCGGGCTCTTGGCCGCGCGGGCGTCGCCGCCGTACACGTTGTTGATGATCTGCTCGTAGGGCACCGCGTAGGCGAGCGCCTTGCGCACGTTCACGTCGTTGAACGGCGCCGCGGTGACCGACATCTGGATGGCGACCTGGCGGTTGCTGGCCGCCGAGATCACCTTGATGCCCGGGGCCTTCTTGAGGTCCTGGATGTCGCGCTGGCTGATGCCCAGGGCGATGTCGATGTCACCGGCCTGGAGCTGGAGCCGCTGGTTGGAGGCGGCCGGCACGACGGAGATCCGGATGGTCGGCGTCTTGGCCGGGTCCGGGCCCGGGTAGCCGGTGTTGGCGCTGAGCTCGATCTCCTGGCCCTGGGTGGCCTTGGCGACGTTGAAGTAGCCGCCGGTGGGCGGGTTCTTCGCGAACCAGTCCTTGGCCCAGGGGTCGCTGGCGCTGGCGTGCTTCTTGGCCTCGACGGAGTCGAAGACGTACAGCGAGATCGCCTGGATCTGCCGGGTGAGCGCGCTGGGGAACGCCTGGTGGAACTCCACCGTGTAGTCGTCGACGACCTTGACCTGGTCGGCGCTGGTGAGGCCGATGGTGCGGTAGACGCCGGCGACGTTGGCCTGGGCGGCGAACGCACGGTCCTTCGACCACTTGACGTCGGCGGCCTTCATCTCGTTGCCGCTGGCGAACTTCACGCCGCGGCGCAGCTTGAGCGTCCACACCTTCTGCTCGGCGTCCGGCTCGAACGACTCGGCGAACGTCGGGGTGATGTTCTGGGTGTCGAGGATCTGGCTTCCGCCGGCGTTGGTGACCCCGTAGTCGATCAGGTACGGGAAGACGTTCTTGTAGAGCATCAGCGCGGTGAGGTCGAAGCCGACGAAGTCCTGGTCCCAGCTCGACAGGTAGCTGGAGACGGCGATGCGCAGCGTCTTGGCGGAGGCGCCGCCGGACTTGCCGTCCGTGGACTTGTTACCGCTGTCCGCGGCGCAGGCGCCGGTGGCGAACAGGAGCGCGACGCTGCCGCCCAACTGCAGGACGCCGCGGCGGGAGAGCGCGGGCGAGGAGGCGCCCGGACGGGGTGAACGAGCCATGAGAAGTCCTCCTAGAAGCACGAGGCAGATGGCCCGAGCAGCGGACCTACCAGGAGTTCTACCGGATTTAGCACCAGTGAACAATAGGGTGAACGGTGTTCAGTGAACACGGCCGCGCAACGAAATGAAAGCGCTCCCGAAGTGCGGGATAGCCGCGCTGTCAGCGTTCACATGGGTTCACACAAACGTTACGTACGGCGGATCGAACGGGGCCGGGAACGCCGATGACCCCGGGAGGGACACCCGGGGTCATCGTCTCGCGCGGTGGTTCGCGCGGGTCAGGGGCGGACGGTCTCCTCGGACGCGCCGGTGATCATCGAGACGATCTCGTTGCGGCTGGTCTCGGTGATGCCGCGGACGCCGACCTGGCGCCCCCGGCGCAGCACCGCCACCCGGTCGGCGATGCGGAACACCTGGTCCAGGTTGTGGCTGACCACGAGCACGGCCGCGCCCCGCTCCCGCAGCTTCAGGATCAGCTGCTCCACCTTGGCGGTCTCGGCCACGCCCAGCGCCGCGGTCGGCTCGTCCATCAGCACCAGGCCGCTGGCCCAGTGGGTGGCGCGGCAGATCGCCACCGCCTGCCGCTGGCCGCCGGACAGGTCCCGGATGGTCGCCTTCGCGCTGGGGATGCGTACGTCCAGCGCGTCCACCAGCTCCTGCGTCTCCCGGGCCATGCGGCGCCGGTCCAGCAGCCGCAGCGGACCGCGGGTGAGTTCCCGGCCCAGGAACATGTTCATGTAGACCGGCTGCGAGTCGGCCAGGGCCAGATCCTGGTAGACCACCTCGACGCCCTGCCGGCGGGCGTCGGAGGCGTCCCGGAACGTCACCGGCCGCCCGTGCATCTCCAGCTCGCCCTCGGTGGGCTGGTACACCCCCGAGATGATCTTCACGAGGGTGGACTTGCCGGCGCCGTTGTCGCCGACCAGCGCGGTGATCTGGCCGGCGGCCAGTTCCAGGTCGAAGCGCTCGATCGCGACGACGCCGCCGAACTGCTTACGGATGCCGCGCAACCGCAGCGGCGGGGCGCCCGCCCTGGTCGCGTCGGTCTTGTCGGTGACCGTGCTCATCATGCCCTCCCTGCGCTGCGAGCGGTGTGGTTGGTGCCGGGGCCGCCGACCGCGTCGATGTCGTCCAGCCCGATCGGCGCCGAGCCGTCGGCGGCGTACACGCCGGCCACGGCCGGGGCGCCCGACCGGACGCCGGTCACGCCCGCCGTCAGCGCCCGCGTGACGAACGCCTGCGGCCGGAAGCCGAACAGGACCGTGTCGCCGGGCGCGACGCCCGGCGCCGCGGTCACGTCGGCCATCGCGTAGTAGTCGATCGCCTCCGGCGCGGGCATCTCCACGTCGACCAGGTACGCGTCGTCGAGACCACCGCCCCGGGGCACGATCAGCGCCCGGGTGCCGCCCAGGCCCAGCACCGGGTCGACGTAGAGCCCGCCGCCGAAGACGTACGCCCGCCCGTCCCACAGGTGGGACACCTCGCTGACGTAGAGCACGGCCGGCTCCTCGACCAGGTCGGTGACCGCGTGCCAGGGCGTGGTGCCGGTGAGCCCGTGACCGGGTTCGACCTGCGTCACACCCGCCTCGGCCAGCGTGGGCAGGATCGCCGCCGACGTCGTACCCGGGGCGTTGATCTCGACGTGCGACCACCCGGCGGCGCGCAACGCCGCGGCGGCGCTCCGCAGGGTGCCGAGGTTGGGGGTCGGCACGACCCGCCCGGCGGCCGGATCGAACAGCTGGGTCGGGAAGCTGGTGACCCCGGCGAACCGGGCGCCGTCGAGGGCGTCGAGCCGGTGGGCCACAGCGACGACCTCCTCGGCCGGCCAGCCGCCCTCGTGGCCCCGGTAGAACCGGTCGCCGGGAGCCGCGATCCGGGCGAGCAGCGCCTGCTCCCGCCCGGCCGCCGCGCTCGCGGCGGCCGCCTCGGCGGCCTTGGCGTCGTTGAAGACCGTCCAGTACGCGGGCGCGAGCGCGGCGGCGACAGCGGCCTCGTGCCGGGGGATCTGCACCAGGTGGCCGAGGTGACCGATGCCGAGTCCGCCGCGCCGGTCGGCGAGCGCGCACTGGAGGTCGACGCCGACCGCCTCGGTGATGCCCGCGTCGCGGACCGTCCGGCAGAAGTCGGGATTGCGCCCGACCTGCTTGGTCATGGCGTAGACGGACAGCCCGAACCGGTCGGCCTCGCTCCGGATGGCGGCGGCGTTCGCGGCGACCGTGTCCAGGTCCAGCGCGTAGCAGTTGGCCGGCAGGTCACCGCTGCCGTGCAGGTTCGCGGCGGCGGCGAGCAGGCCCGGATTGCGGCGTCGCAGCAGGTCCAGAAACATGCGTGTGCTTCCTTCCGGGTCAGCTTCGCCGCTCGCGCAGCGAGAGGGAGACGGCCACCAGGATGATCGCGCCGCGCGCCATCATCTGCTGCGACACGGACAGGCCGGCCAGAATCAGGCCGTTGTTGAGCATGCCCATCAGCAGGCTGCCCAGCACCGCGCCGATGATCGAGCCCTTGCCGCCGAAGAGGCTGGTACCGCCCACGATCACGGCGGCGATCACGGACATCAGGTCGGCCTCGCCGAGGGTGTACCGGGCGCCCTGGAGGCGGCCGGCGTACAGCAGGCCGGCCATCGCTGCGCACATCGCGCTGCCCATCAGCACCATGATCTTGACGCGGATCACCTTGATGCCGCTGACCCGGGCCGCCGCGACGTTGTCGCCGATGGCGAGCGTGTGCGCGCCGTACCGGGTCTGCCGCAGCACGAGGTAGCCGACCACAGCCGCCGCCACCGACCAGAGCACCAGGCCGGGGATGCCGAGGATCTCGCCCTGGCCGAAGAAGGACAGGAACGCGTCGTTGCTGACCGGCACCGACTGGAGGCCGGTGACCTCGCGGGCCAGACCGGCCACCGCACCCATGGTGGCGAGCGTGACCAGGAAGCTTGGCAGCCGCACGAGCGTCACGAAGACGCCGTTGACCAGGCCGACCGCCGCGCCGGCGGCGAGGCCCGCGGCCACGCCGAGCAGCATGCTGTCGGTCTCGCGCAACGTCACCGCGCCGACGAGCGCGGAGAGCGCGACGACCGAGCCGATGGACAGGTCGATCTCACCGGCGGCCAGCACGAAGACCAGCCCGACCGCCATGATCGTGATCGGCGCGGTCTGGATGACGATGTTGGTGAGGTTGCTCGTGGTCAGGAAGCCGTTGCTGCCCTGGGTGATGGCGAAGAACAGGAACACGACCGCGAAGCCGATGTAGACCACGTAGTCGCGCCAGTTGATCCGGCGCCAGGCCGGGGCGGCGCTGGTCTTCACCGCCGCATCCGTGTGGGTCATCTATCGTCCCTCCGCTGTCTGGAAAGAGGTGTTCCGGTGGGCCGGTACGTCGTCTCGTACGCCGGCCTCCCGGCGGGCGACCGCGACGGCGCCGAGCAGGCCGGCCCGGTCGCCGAGCCGGCTGGTCTTGATCAACGGGGCGTCCGCGCTGAGCGCGGCGACCCAGCGCCGGACCGGTTCGACGAGTTCGGCCCGGGAGCCGATGCCGCCGCCCAGGACGACCGCCTCCGGGTCCAGGACGGCGGTGACCGCGACGACCGCCAGGGCGATCAGCCGCGCCTCCTCGTCGATGGCCGCGAGGGCGTCCGGGTCACCGGACGCGGCCCGGTCGAAGACGTCGGGCACGCTCGCCTGCTCGCCGGACACCGCCCGGTAGCGGGCCGCGAGGGCGGCACCGGCGACCGCCTCCTCCAGCGCGCCCTTCAC
The DNA here is from genome assembly GCF_049179035.1 of Micromonospora sp. WMMD1274. NCBI lineage: Bacteria > Bacillati > Actinomycetota > Actinomycetes > Micromonosporales > Micromonosporaceae > Micromonospora > Micromonospora sp. WMMD1274. The sequence goes on along the minus strand of NZ_JBMHMG010000001.1, from coordinate 5,331,052 downwards.
CTGGTTGTCCTTGTCGAACGGGTCGGTGCCCAGCGGCAGGTAGGAGATCTCCCCGGCCGCGCCGCGCGCGCCGCGGACCAGCTCGCCGTCGAGCACGATGCCCATGCCGACACCGGTGCCGACCGCCACGAACACGAAGTGCCTGTGGGTACGCCCGCTGCCCAGCCACTGCTCGCCGGCGGCGGCCATGTTGACGTCGTTGTCCAGCACGACCGGGTGGCCCAGCCGGCGGGTCAGTTCGGCCCGCACGTCGAGGGCCTCCAGGTCGGAGACGTTGGGCGACAGCTCGATGGCGCCGGTCGCCGGGTCGGGTACGCCGGGCAGTCCGATCGCGCTGGCCCGCACGTCGGACCAGTCGATGCCGGCCCGGGCGGCCAGCTGGCGCAGCAGCGCGTCGATCTGCGCGGCGACCGCCGTACCGCCCCTGGGGTCGGTCGGCTGCACCTGCTCGTCCACGACGAGACCGTCCAGGTCGGCCAGCGCGGCCCGCAGCTTGGTGCCGCCGAGGTCGACGCCGGCGACGTAGCCGGACGGACGCGGATGCGCGGCCATCAGCCGACCGTCAGGAGCCGGGCCGGGTTGGCCACCAGCATCTGGTCGATCGCCTCCGGCGGCACACCGAGCCGGGCCAGACCCGGCACGATCTCCGCGCCCAGGTACGAGTACCCGAGGCGGCCGTGCGTGCCCGGGTTCAGGTACGCCTCGGCGCCGGTCAGGTCCATCGAGAGCAGGATCCGGTCGGCGTACCCGTCCCGGACCAGCCCGGCGAGCATGTCCAGCCGGGCCCGGTCGGGCCGGTGGTACGCGCGCTTGGCGAACTCGCCCTCCGGCGGGTCCGCCGGCAGCGGGGCGAGCACGAAGTCCCAGAACTGCTTGCCGAGCGTGTCGAAGGCGATGTTCACGCCGGTGGCCAGCACCGCCCGCAGGTAGTCCGGGTCGGGGTTGATGTCCAGGTGGCCGATGACGACGCGGGAGAGGTCGGCCTTCTCCTCGCGCAGGATCTCGACCTGCTCCAGCGCCATCGTGCCGTGGGTGGTGTGGGTGTTCACCGCCAGGCCGGTGGCGACGTGGGCGCGGGCGGCGGCGCGCAGGCACTTCTCCTCGTGCGGGGTGATCTCGTTCAGGCCGGTGGCCTGCTCGCCGAAGATGCCCACCTTGATCCCGGTGTCCCCGACGCCGATCGTGGCGTCGGCGACGAAGCGCTCGCGCATCTCGTCGACGCTCGCGGTCAGCGCCCAGCCCGGGGAGTACGGCTCCAGGTAGATCGCCGATCCGGCGACCACGTTCAGGCCGGTACGCAGCGCCACCTCACGCAGCAGCGTCACGTCGTGACCGACCACCTCGTACGGGGACAGGTCCACGACCGTGCCGAAGCCCAGCTCCGGCAGGCCGCTCACCGCGTCGGCGGCGAGGTCGGCGCGGTCGTCCCCGGCGCCGCCGGACAGCCACGGCCCGGGCACCAGCGCGCCGAGGTGCTCGTGGCTCAGCACCCGGCCGAGCGACTCGGGAGCCACCGGCCCGAGGACTGTCTGGACGTACCCCATGTGCTTCTTCCTCTCGTCTCGCGGTGGTCGCGGGCCCGGCGGTGTGGGCCGGGCCGCGTCCGGCGAGGTCCGGGGCCTGTTCGGGGAGGCCCCGGACCTCGCGGCCCGGCGTCAGTTGCCGAGCACCTCGGCCGGGGGCTCCTGGCCGTAGTCGTCGCGCCAGGCGTCGGCGATGTTGTCCTTGGTGGCGGCCATCGGCGATCCGACGACCAGCTCCGGGGCCTTCTTGCCGAGCAGGCCGTACGCGGCGACGACGCCCAGGTTCTCGCCGAGGCGGGTCGAGCCGTTGGCGACGACGCCGGCGACGTTGCCGCCCTTGACCATGTCGGCGGCGAGGTTCGCCTCCAGGTCGTTCGTGACGATCTTGACGTCGGTGCGGCCCTGCTGACGGGTCGCGGCGAGCACGCCCTCGGCGGCGGTGGCCCAGGCGACGTAGACGCCCTTGAGGTCGGCGTGGCGGGTCAGCATCGCGGTGGCGATGTCCTCGGTACGCGCCGGGTCGGAGAACCCGGCCTCCTCGACGATCTCGATGTCCGGGTAGAGGTAGCCCAGCCAGTCCTTGAACGCCTTGTCCCGCTGGTTGGTGAACCAGAAGTCGGCGTCGTGGTAGACGTAGCCGACCTTGCCCTTGCCGCCGAGCGCCTTGCCGAGCATCTCCGCGTTGGCCTTGCCGAACGCGGTCAGGTCGGCGGTGACGATGCCGACGATCTGCTCGCCGGACTTGTAGCCCTTCGGCGGGGTGGTCATCACGACGAGCTTGACGCCGGCGTCCACGGCGGGCTTGAACGCCGCAGCCGCCGCGGTCGGGTCGACCGCGATGGTGACGATCAGGTCGGGCTTGAGCGCCAGGACGGTCTGCACGTTGTTGGCCTGCCGGGCCGCGTCGAACTCGGCGCTGGTGCTGGCCAGCACCTTGATGCCGAGCTGGTCGAACTCCTTGCGGACGCCGGACTCCACGGCCTTGGTCAGCGCGGAGCCCTCGTGCCAGACGAAGGCGGCGGAGTACTCGCCGTCCTTGACCTTCTGCCGCTCCTCGGGAGTGAGCGAGAGCTGGTCGGCGGCGGTCGGCGTCTCGCCGCCGGGGCCGACGAACGACAGGCTGGGCTCGGTACGCGGGCCGCTCGACGCGCCGCCGCTCCCGGAGGTCTCGTTCGAGCAGGCGCCGACCATGAGCGCCAGGGCGCAGAGCGCGCCGAGGGCGGCACCACGTCTACGGCTGAGAATCATTGCTCTTCCCTTCACAGCAACGGGGTCTGGAACCGGTGATTCCGGACTGACACGGGGGTCCGATGCGACCGGCACGGCGCGTGCGGGGGCACCCGCCGCCGTCCCTGGGGGCCAGCGACCTCTATTTCCGTTCAGGGTGAAAGTATTATCGCGGTAATCACACCCCGTCAAGGGTGCTGGTCAGAGATTCCTCCCACTGGCTCCAAGCCGCCGGCATGGCACTTGACCTGGGCTTTCACGCCCGCGCGAGGCTGCGGGAGGACGGGCGTCGATGTCCGCCACGCGCCGGCACCGGACGACACGCCCCGGGTGGTTGCCCGGGAGGCGGCACGGCTTTAACATTCGGGCGGAAAGAAAATCGGCGGAGGTGGGCGTGGAATCTCGAGCACCCCGGGCGGCGAACCGGTCCACGGTGCTGGCCCACGTGCTGACCCACGGTCCGGTGAGCCGCACGGCCATCGGCCACGAGACCGACCTCTCCCCCGCCACCGTGTCGCGCATCGTGGAACAACTGCTCGACGAAGGGCTGCTGACCGAGACCGACGGCGCGCCGACCACCACCCGGGGCCGGCGGGCGACCCGGGTGGCGATCGCCGCCGGACGCGGCGTGGTCTGCGGGGTCGACGTCGGCGGCTCGAACGTCCGGCTGGTCGTCGCCGACCTCGCCGCCAAGCCGCTGACCGGCCGGACCGTGCCCACGCCGGCCGGCTACGACGCCCCCCGGCTGGCCCAGTGGCTGGCCGACCTGATCCTCCGGACCGTCGGCGCCGACCGGGAGCGCCTCGCCTGCGTCGCGGTGGGCCTGCCCGGCGCCGTCCGGCAGGGCGACCGCGCGGTGTCCAACGCCCCGAACCTGCCGCAGGTGGAGGACCCGCTGTTCCTGCGGCTGCTGGAGAAGCACCTGGACACCTCGGTCGAGGTGGACAACGACTCCAACTACGCGCTGCTCGGCGAGCTGCGCTTCGGCGCCGCCCGGGACGCGCAGACCGCGGTGATGCTCACCATCGGGGCGGGGCTCGGCGCCGGCGTCGCCATCGACCGCCGGCTGTTCCGGGGCCGCAGCGGCCTGGTCGGCGAGTTCGGCCACCTGCCCGCCGGTCCGCTCGGCGCACCGCTCGAACGGATCATCAGCGGGTCCGGCATCCTCGCCCGCGCCCGCGAGCTCGGCCTGTCGTTCGACAACGCGGCGGACGTGTTCCGCTCGGCCGACCCGCGCCTGGTGCCGGTCCGGCAGTACGTCGAGCAGGCACTGCTGGTCATCCTCACCGCGGCGGTGGTCGCCTACGAACCGGAGGTGATCGTCCTCGGCGGCGGCGTCTCCCACGCGCTCACACCCGATCTGGTCCGGCTGCGCGGCCGGCTGCACGAGATCGTGCCCGCCGCCGAGGCGACTGTGCACGGCGCGGAACTCGGCGACCTCTCCGGCGCGCTGGGCGCCGTGGTCGCGGCGCTGCACACCGCGTACCGGCGGCTCGGGCTCGCCGAGGCGGACCTCGCCCGCGTACCCCAGCCGGACGCCCTCGCCGGCTGTGACCTGCCGGCCCTGGCCGACCGCGCCTGAGCAGGCGGCGACGCCGGCACCGCGCTCCTGTGAGCGCTCACCCGGCGGCCCACCCGGCATTCCTCCGGGCCCGGCCGGTTGAAGATGTTATCGATAACCTGCTATGTTCCGGCACGGGAGCGAAGGGCACGCTCCCCGTCACCCCCGCAACCGGCAAGGCGACCCGAGGCACCGTCCTCGCCGCCCCGCCGGCCGGTGACCAGTCCGGGCCGCTCCGCCGATGCACGCCGACGCAGGCGGCCAACGGACGACTTCGGCCCCGGCCGCACGCGCGGCTCCGCGCCCTCTTCGCAGGCGACGTCGGCATCGACGGACGGTCCGGCCTGCACCGCCACCCAGGGCAAGGAGTCCAGCAATGGCGAAACGAACATCCCTCCTCTCATCCGTCGCCGCCGCGGCCGTGCTCCTCGCGGCCGCGGCCGGCGGCGCGCTCAGCGCCGGCCTCGGCGAGACGGCGCAGGCGTCGACGAACGGCACGCTCGCGGCGACCGCCGGCTGCGGCAAGGCCCCGACGCTGTCCAGTGGGACGCGCACCATCTCCAGCGGCGGCCAGAACCGCAGCTACATCCTGCGGATCCCGGACGGCTACGACCGCAACCGCCCGTACCGGCTGATCTTCGGGTTCCACTGGTTGAACGGCTCGGCGAACAACGTCGCCTCGGCCGGCTACTACGGCCTGCTGCCGCTGTCCAACAACAGCACGATCTTCGTCGCGCCGCAGGGCATCGACAACGGCTGGGCCAACACCAACGGCCGCGACCTGACGCTGTTCGACGACATCTCCCGGCAGGTCGAGAACGACCTCTGCGTCGACACCAGCCAGCGGTTCGCGCTCGGCTGGAGCTACGGCGGGGCGATGAGCTACGCGGTGGCCTGCGCCCGGCCCACGATCGTCCGTGCGGTCACCGTCATCTCCGGCGCCAACCTCAGCGGCTGCAACGGCGGCACCCAGCCGGTCGCCTACTTCGGCATCCACGGCATCTACGACAGCGTGCTGAACATCTCCATGGGCCGGTCGCTGCGCGACACGTTCGTCCGCAACAACGGCTGCACCGCGCAGAGCCCGCGCGAGCCGAGCCGGGGCAGCCTCACCCACATCACCACCACGTACTCCGGCTGCCGCGAGGGCTACCCGGTGCAGTGGGCCGCCTTCGACGGCGACCACACCCCCAGCCCGGTCGACGGGTCGTCCAGCCCGAACGACTCCCGAACCTGGACGTCGGGGGAGATCTGGCGGTTCTTCAGCCAGTTCGCGTCCACCACGCCGCCGCCCACCACCGCGCCGCCGACCACCGCGCCGCCCACCACCCCGCCGCCGACCACCCCGCCGCCCACGACCCCGCCGCCGACCGGTGAGCCGGGCGCGTGCACGGCGACCTACCGGACCGTGAACACCTGGCCCGGTGGCTTCCAGGCCGAGGTCACGGTGGCCAACAACGGCGCGACCACGCTCAACGGCTGGACGGTACGCCTGACCCTGGCCTCCGGCCAGGCGATCAGCAGCCTCTGGAACGGCGTCAACACGGGCACCACCGGCTCGGTGTCGGTCCGCAACGCCGACTACAACGGCACTGTCGGCGCGAACGGCTCGACGACGTTCGGGTTCACCGCCACCGGAAACGGGGCCACCGCGCCCAGCGGTGTCAGCTGCACCAGTCCCTGACCTCGCCGGAGCGCCGATCCCCGCACGGGGAGCCGGGCCGTGGGTGGCATGCCGCCGCCCCGGCCCGGCACCGGCCGGCACAACCGATGTCCCGCCGGGCGGCGGGATGTGCTCTAATTAACTCTGGTCGATGTTTGCGCTAACATTCATGACTCCGCAGGTCACCACCGCCGACACCTCGGAGCCGCCGCACTGCTGCTGTTAGCGTTTACACCGACGGCCACCCACAACTCGCGAGGCGCCGTCCGGACGGTCGGGCGCCCGCGCGTACCCGAGGAGCCGTCATGGTGATCCCCCGTCCCCGGTCCGTCCGATCCGGACCATCGCGTCTCGTCATTCCCGCCCTGGCTCTCACCCTGGCCGCCACCGGCGGCGGCCTCACGTTCGCCGCGAGCCCCGCCCAGGCCGCCACCACGATCACCGTCAACGGCGCCTCCGGCGGCCAGACGTTCGACGGGGTCGGCGCGGTCAGCGGCGGCGGCGGCAACAGCCGGCTGCTGATCGACTATCCGGAGCCGCAGCGCGGGCAGATCCTGGACTACCTGTTCAAGCCCGGTTACGGCGCCGCGTTGCAGATCCTCAAGGTCGAGATGGGCGGCGACACCAACTCCACCAGCGGCTCGGAGCCGAGCCACGAACACGTCCGGGGCGATCTCAACTGCAACCGCGGCTACCAGTGGTGGATCATGGAGCAGGCCAAGGCCCGCAACCCCGCCATCAAGCTGGCGGCACTGCCCTGGGGCGCTCCCGGGTGGATCGGCAACGGCAACTTCATGTCCCAGGACATGATCAACTACTTCGTGGACTGGCTGGGCTGCGCGCGGCAGCACAACCTCACCATGGACTACATCACCGCCGCCCAGAACGAGAAGCGGACCGACGCGAACTGGACCATCAGCCTGCGTCAGGCGTTGAACGCCAACGGCTACAGCGGCGTGAAGATCATCTACGGGGACGACTACCCCGGTAGCTGGGGCCCGGCCAACGCCGTGGCCAGCAACGCCACGTTGCGCAACAGCATCGACGTGCTCAGCGGCCACTACCCGTGCGGCTACCTCAGCGCGCAGACCACCTGCACCGTCTCGTCGACAGCCACCTCCACCGGCAAGACGCTGTGGAACAGCGAGGGCGGCTCCCAGGACTACAACGACGGCGCCAAGCCGCTCGCGCGCGGCATCAACCGCGGCTACATCGACGGCCGGATGGTCGCCTACCTCAACTGGGACCTGATCGCCGCCATCACCCCGAACCTGCCCTGGTCCACGGTCGGGCTGATCCTGGCCAACCAGCCCTGGTCCGGCTGGTACTCGGTCGGCAAGAACACCTGGGCGCTCGCGCACACCACGCAGTTCACCGCACCCGGCTGGCGCTACCTGGACTCCTCCTCGGGCTACCTGGGCGGCAACCGCAACAACGGCAGCTACGTGTCGCTGCGCTCACCCACCACCGGCGACTACAGCACTGTCGTCGAGACCATGGACGCCACAGCGGCCCAGCAGATCACCATGAACGTCACCGGCGGGCTGTCCACCGGCCAGGTGCACGTCTGGTCCACGAACCTGAACTCGACGAACCCGAACGACTTCTTCGTCCGCGGCGCGGACATCACCCCGTCGGGCGGTTCGTTCTCGCTCACCGTCCAGCCCGGCCACCTCTACACCGTCACCACCACCACCGGGCAGGGCAAGGGCACCGCGACCAGCCCGGCGCAGGGCTCGCTGAGCCTGCCGTACCGCGACGACTTCGACAGCTACGCCAGCGGGCGGTTCCCGAAGTACCTCCAGGACATGCAGGGCGCGTTCGAGATCGTCGGCTGCGGCGGCGGCCGGACCGGCATGTGCCTGCGCCAGATGTCCGCGCAGGCGCCCATCACCTGGAAGACCCTCGCCGACCCGGCCACCTACGGCGGCAACCTGAGCTGGGGCAACTACACCGTCTCCGCCGACGTCCTGCTCGAACAGTCCGGCTACGCCCAGATCCAGGGCCGCGTCGGCAGCACCAACCTGGACCCCATCGGCCGCTACAACGCCTACTTCCTCCGGGTCACCGACTCCGGCGCGTGGTCCATCCTGCGCAACAACACCGCCGGACAGCTCACCACGCTGCGCAGCGGGAACGTCGCGGCGCTGGGCACCAACCGCTGGCACAGCCTCGCGCTCGGCTTCTCCGGCACCACCATCACCGCCACCATCGACGGCACGACCGTCGGCACGGCCACCGACTCCACGTTCGGCACCGGCCAGGTCGGCTTCGGCACCAGCCAGGGTGAGACCGCCCAGTTCGACAACCTGTCGGTGGTCGCCGGCCCGGGCGGCAACCCCGGGGGTACGAGCGGCGCGTGGCTCAACCCCAACTCCAGCCGTTGCCTGGACGTGCCGAACCAGTCCCAGACCAACGGCACCCAGACCACGTTGTGGGAGTGCAACGGCGGCACCAACCAGCAGTGGACGGCGACCTCCGGCCGGCAGCTCCAGGTGTACGGCAGCAAGTGCCTCGACGCCGAGGGCCAGGGCACCTCGTCCGGCACCCGGGTCATCATCTGGGACTGCAACGGCGGCGCCAACCAGCAGTGGAACGTCAACAACGACGGCACGATCACCGGCGTCCAGTCCGGACTGTGCCTGAGCCCGAACGGCGGCGGGACCGGCAACGGCACCCCGATCGTCCTGTCCGCCTGCACCGGCGGCAGCAGCCAGAAGTGGAGCCGGGCGTGACGGCCCGACCTTCGCCGACCGTACCCATCGGCCTACCGGGGAGATGACCTGTGACCTCAACGCTATGGAGACCCGACCGCCGGACCAGACGATGGCTCGCGCTGGCCGTGACCATGCTCGCCCTGCTCGGGCTGGCCCCGGTCGTCGCCGGCGGGCTGAACCCGACCGTCGCCCGGGCGGACAACCCGATCGTGCAGACCATCTACACGGCCGACCCGGCCCCGCTCGTGTACAACAACCGGGTCTACCTGTACACCGGCCACGACGAGGACAACTCGACCTGGTTCACCATGAAGGAGTGGCGGGTCTTCTCGTCCGACGACATGGTCAACTGGACCGACCACGGATCGCCGCTCAGCCTCACCACGTTCAGCTGGGCCAAGCAGGACGCGTGGGCCGGCCAGGCGGTCCACCGCAACGGCAAGTTCTACTGGTACGTGCCGATGGTCGTGCGGGCCACCGGCCAGATGGGCATCGGGGTGGCGGTGGCGGACAGCCCCACCGGTCCGTTCCGCGACGCCATCGGGCGTCCGCTGGTGAGCAACGGCGAGATCGACCCCACCGTGTTCATCGACGACGACGGCCAGGCGTACCTGTACTGGGGCAACCCGCGCCTGTGGTACGTGAAGCTGAACGCGGACATGATCTCGTACTCGGGCAGTCCCACCCAGATCCCGCTGACCACTGCGGGCTTCGGGGCGCGGACCGGGGACGCGAACCGGCCCACCCTCTACGAGGAGGGCCCGTGGGTGTACAAGCGCAACGGCCTCTACTACATGGCGTTCGCGGCCAGGTGCTGCTCCGAGTTCGTCGCCTACTCGACCGCGCCCGGGCCGCTGGGCCCCTGGACGTACCGCGGGATGATCATGCCGACCCAGGGCAGCAGCTTCACCAACCACCCGGGGATCATCGACTTCAAGGGCAACTCGTACTTCTTCTACCACAACGGCGCGCTGCCCGGCGGCGGCGGTTTCACCAGGTCGGTGGCGGTGGAGAAGTTCTCCTACGGCGCGGACGGCTCGATCCCCACGATCAACATGACCACCACCGGCGCCCCGCAGGTCGGCACCCTGGACCCGTACGCCCGGCAGGAGGCCGAGACGATGGCCTGGGGGCAGGGGGTCGAGACCGAGGCGTCCTCCCTGGGCGGGAGGAACGTCGGTTACATCGACAACGGCGACTACATCAAGGTCAAGGGCGTGGCCTTCGGCGCCGGCGCGACCAAGTTCACCGCCATGGTGGCCTCGGCCGGTAGCGGGGGGTCCATCGAGCTGCGCCTGGACAGCGTGACCGGCCCACTGGTGGGCACCTGCCAGGTGACCCCCACCGGCGGCTGGCAGACCTGGACCAACCCGAGCTGCCCGGTCAGCGGTGCCACCGGCACCCACGACCTCTACCTGCGGTTCACCGGCGGCAGCGGCTCGCTGTTCAACATCGACCACTGGTGGTTCACCTCCAGCCTCAGCGGCACCCCGCCGCCGGTCCCCCCGTCGACCCCGCCGCCCTCCTCTCCCCCGCCGCCCAGCACGCCGCCGCCGACCGGCGGCGCCTGCACCGCCACCTACCGGACCACCAACTCCTGGTCCGGTGGTTTCCAGGCCGAGGTGACGGTCACGGCCGGCGCCGCGGCGCTCAACGGCTGGTCCGTGCGGTGGAACCTGGCCGGTGGCCAGAGCATCAACCAGGTCTGGAGCGGCACGCTGAGCACCAGCGGCTCCACCGCGACCGTCAGCAACGCCGCGTACAACGGCTCGGTGCCCGCGTCCGGCTCCACCACGTTCGGCTTCATCGCCGACGGCTCGCCCACCACCCCGTCCCTGACCTGCACCGGCTCGTGAGAGGAGCAGTATTGCGTACCAGAGTGAGGAGATGGCTCACCGCGGGCGCCGCGCTGGCGCTGCTGGCCGCCGGTGTGCTCACGCCGGCCGGCCCGGCGGGAGCCGAGTCCAACGGCGGCACCCGGGTGATGCCGCTCGGCGACTCCATCACCGAGGGCACACAGGTCCCGGGCGGCTACCGGATCGGCCTGTGGCAGCGGCTGGCCGGCGGCGGCTACCGGGTCGACCTGGTCGGCTCCCAGTTCAACGGGCCGGGCAACCTCGGCGACCACGACCACGAGGGCCACCCCGGCTGGCGCATCGACCAGATCGACGCCAACATCACCGGCTGGCTGAACGCCTACCAGCCGCGCACCGTGCTGCTGCACATCGGCACCAACGACATCCTGCAGAACTACAACGTCTCGACCGCGCCGAACCGGCTCTCCTCACTCATCGACCGCATCACCACCACGGCGCCGAACGCGGACGTCTTCGTCGCCCAGATCATCCCGCTCGCCAACTCCGGCCAGGCGGCGGCGGTGCGCACGTTCAACGCCGCGCTCCCCGGGATCGTGCAGTCGAAGGTGAACGCCGGCAAGCGGGTCCACCTGGTCGACCAGTACTCGGCGCTGACCACCGCCGACCTGATCGACGGCATCCACCCGACCGCCACCGGCTACGACAAGATGGCGGCGGTCTGGTACCGCGCGTTGCAGTCGGTGTCCGGCAGCATCGGCACCCCCGGCAGCGGCGGCGGCACGTACCAGAACGTGCAGCTCGTCGGCGCCGGCTCGGGCCGGTGCCTGGACGTGCCGAACGGCAGCACCACGAACGGCACCGCCGTGCAGTTGTACGACTGCTGGGGCGGCACGATGCAGCGCTGGAGCTACACCTCGGCCAAGCAGTTGCAGGTGCTCGGCAACAAGTGCCTCGACGCCAGTGGGCGGGGCACCGCGAACGGCACCAGCGTGATCATCTGGGACTGCAACGGCCAACCCAACCAGCAGTGGAACCTCAACGCCAACGGCACGATCAGCGGCGTCCAGTCCGGGCGCTGCCTGGACGCGGCGGGCTACGGCACCGCCAACGGGACGAGGATCAACCTCTGGGACTGCCACGGCGGCACCAACCAGCAGTGGAGCGCCCGCGCCTGACCGGCACGAGACGGGCTTTCCGGCGGACGCCGCCGGGGAGCCCGTCCGGGCGGCGCCCGCCGCATGACCAGCGGCGGACCCCGCGGGTACGTAGAGTGCGAACCATGTCGAAGCCGCCGCTGCCCGAGCCCGCCGTCGCCATGCTGGGCAAACCGAATCCCGCCGTCATCGCCACGCTTCGCGACGGCCAGCCGGTGTCCGCGGCCACCTGGTATCTCTGGGAGGACGGCCGCGTCCTGGTGAACATGGACGAGGGCCGCCGCCGGCTGGCGCACCTGCGCAACGATCCCCGGGTCTCCCTGACCGTGCTGGACGAGGGGAACTGGTACACCCACGTCAGCCTCATCGGGCGGGTGGTCGAGCTGCGTGACGACGAGGGCCTGACGGACATCGACCGGATCTCGCAGCACTACACCGGGCGGCCGTACCCGCGCCGGGACCGCGCCCGGGTCAGCGCGTGGATCGAGATCGAGCGCTGGCACGGGTGGGGCGCGCACAAGGACAGCAGCCAGACCGGCTGACCGCCGCCCCCACGATGTCCGACCCGTAGGGCAGAGTGTCGGGCATGACCGCACCGAAGGACCCGAAGACCGCGCTGCACGCATACCTGCGCGGGATCCGGGAGGACCTGATCTGGAAGCTCGACGGGCTGAGCGAACGCGACGCCCGGCTTCCCCGCACCGCGACCGGCAACAACTTCCTGGGCCTGCTCAAGCACTGCCTGAACGTCGAGGCCGGCTACTTCGGGACCACCTTCGGCCGGGAGTTCCCCACCCCCGGGGAGCTGGTCCCGGACGACGCGGTCGACGCGGACCCGCAGGCGGACTGGTACGCCCGGGAGGACGAGACCAAGGACGGGCTGATCGACCTGTACCGCCGCGTGGGTGCGTTCGCGGACGAGACGATCGAGGCGCTGCCGCTGGACGCGCCGGGGCGGGTGCCGTGGTGGGGACCCGGCCGGCAGGACGTCACGCTGCACCAGGTCATCGTGCACGTCTGCGTCGACCTGGCCCGGCACGCCGGTCACGCCGACATCATGCGCGAGCAGCACGACGCAGCGATCGGGCTGGGGCGGGACAACAGGAACATCCCCGGCGGCTACGACTGGCCGGCGTACGTCAGCAAGCTGACGACGCTCGCCGACCGGTTCGCGTAGCCGGTCCTTCCGGTATTCCGGCCGGAAGTTTCAACCATATTTCGGACAGCGGATCGACAGGACCAGCAGCATCGTGAAGCATCTATCCCATGAAGATCCGGCCCGCCGTCGCCCCGCCGACCGCTGAGGACACCGGTCCCGAGCAGCCTCCCGCCGACCGGCCCTCGGACGACCGCCCCTCCGACGAACGGCCTGCGGACGGCAGACGCCGGTGGCGGCCGAACCCGGAGTGGACGCTGGCGATCCTCGGCAGCCTGCTGCTGGCGGTGGTGCTGACCTGGCCGACGATGCGGCACCCGGCGACCACGATCCCCGGCGACCTCGGTGACCCGACGTTGCAGGCGTGGCAGGTCGCCTGGTCCGGGCACGCGCTGCTCAACGACCCGGCCAACCTCTGGAACTCGAACACGTTCTATCCGGAGCGCTACACGTACGCCTACAGCGACACGCTGCTCGGGTACGCCCCGTTCGGGATGATCGGCTCCGGCTTCGAGGCCGCCGTGATCCGCTACAACGTGCTCTACGTGCTGCTGCACGCGCTGGCGTTCCTCGGGGCGTACGCGCTGGCCCGGCAGCTCGGCGCGAACCGCTGGGGCGGGGCGGTCGCCGGGATCGCGTGGGCGTACGCGCCCTGGCGGCTGGCGCACTCCGGCCACCTGAACATCCTGTCCAGCGGCGGCATCGCGCTGGCGCTGGCGATGCTGGCGCGCGGTCACGGCTGGTCGCTGCGCCACGGCTACCGGCCGGAACGCCGCAAGCCCGGCTGGGCGGTGGCCGGGTGGCTCGTCGCGGCCTGGCAGGTCACGCTCGGCTTCGGCATCGGGCTGCCGCTCGTCTACTTCCTGCTGGCCGCCGCGCTGGTGGCGGCCGGCTGCTACGGCTGGTCCTGGTGGCGCAAGCGGGAGCAGCCCCCGTTCGGCCGGCGGCTGCTGATCGCCGACCTGGCCGGAGGCGCCGTGTTCGGCACCGTGACGCTGCTGCTCGGGCTGGTCTACCTGCGCGTGGTCGACCTCAACCCGCAGGCCGTCCGGTCGCTGGACTGGACCAAGATGTTCTCCCCGCCGCTGATCGGGTTCGTCACCGCGCCCGGCGACTCGTGGCTGTGGGGGGAACGGCACGCCGCCGCCCGCGAGCAGCTGACCTGGCCGCCGGAGATGGCGCTGCTACCGGGCATGACGCTGATCGGGCTGGCCGCGGCGGGGCTGTTCGTCTCGGCGTTCCCGGTGCGGCACCGCGTCGCGCTGGGGCTCGGCGTGGCCGGCACCGTGCTGCTGGGCCTGGGCGCCACGCTCGGCGGGGACGGCGACCCCGGCTACCTGACGTTGTCCACGCTCCTGCCGGGCTGGGACGCGTTGCGCACCCCGGGCCGGATGATGCACTGGACCAGCCTGCTGCTCGCGGTGCTGGCCGCCGGGCTGGTGACCGCGCTGGCCGAGTCGTGGCGCCGGCCCGCGGCCGCGCGCGCGTCCCGGGCCGTGGCGGCGCTGGTCCTGCTGGTGCCGCTCGCCCTGGTCACGCTGGAGGGCGTCAACCGCACGCCGCACCCGGCCGTGCCGACGCCGCCGGCCGCGATGCGGGCCGCGCCGGAGCCGATGCTGGTGCTGCCCGCCGGCGGGGTGGGCGACCTCAACTACATGCTCTGGTCGACCGACGGGTTCCCCCGGATCACCAACGGGCTGGGCGGTTTCGAGCCGGTCACCCAGGCCCAGACGCGGGTCGCCGTGGCGACGTTCCCCGACGCGGGCAGCGTGGCCTACCTGCGCGGGATCGGCGTGCGGTCGGTCGTCGCGGTGCCGAGCCGCGCGGCGGGAACGCCGTGGGAGGGCATCGAGACCCGGCCGGTCGACGGGCTGGGCATCACCCGGGAGGATGTCGATGGCACGCTTGTCTACCGCCTCTGACACCGTGGGCGCCGGGCGCGTGTGCCCGGGCCGGGCGGGGTGAGCACCGTGCGGCTGTCCGTGGTGGTGCCCTGCTTCAACGAGGAAGCGTCGGTGGAGCGGCTGCACGAGATGCTCAGCGCCGCGCTCGCCGAGTTGTCCGACGTGGACGTCGAGGTGGTGTACGTCGACGACGGCAGCGAGGACGGCACGCTGGCGGCGCTGCGCCGGCTCGCCGCGGCCGATCCGGCCGTCTGCTACACGTCGCTGAGCCGCAACTTCGGCAAGGAGGCGGCCATGCTCGCCGGCCTGCGACGGGCCACCGGCGACGCGGTCGTCATCATGGACGCCGACCTGCAACACCCGCCGCGGCTGCTGCCCGAGATGGTGATGCTCTACCGCCAGGGGTTCGACCAGGTGATCGCCCGCCGGGACCGCCGCGGTGACCGGTTCGTCCGGATGGTCGCGTCGCGCTCCTTCTACCGGCTGGTCAACTGGTGGATAGACGTCCGCCTGCTCGACGGCGCCGGCGACTTCCGGCTGCTGTCCCGGCTCGCGGTGAACGCGATCCTGGCGATGCCGGAGTACAACCGTTTCTCCAAGGGCCTGTTCTCGTGGATCGGTTTCCGCACCGCGGTGGTGGCGCACCGCAACGAGACCCGGCAGGCCGGGCGCAGCCGCTGGACGTTCGGCAAGCTGTTCAACTACGCGTTCGACGGCCTGCTGTCGTTCAACAACCGGCCGTTGCGCCTGGCCATCTACGGTGGCCTGTTCCTCACGCTCATCGCGGTGGGCTACATGGCCTGGGTGGTCGCGGACGCCGTGGAGAAGGGCATCGACGTGCCCGGCTACACCACGATCATCGTCAGCGTGATCGGGCTCGGCGGCATCCAGATGATGATCCTCGGGGTGATCGGCGAGTACATCGGCCGGATCTACTACGAGACCAAACGCCGTCCGCACTATCTGGTGCAGGAGACCGAGCACGTCGTCGATACCCCCGGCCGGCTGTCCCGGATTCCGGAGCAGCGTACGGCCACGGGCGAATCGATGGCCGGCGAAACCGGCTGAGCAACCCCGATCGGTGGGCGCCGATAGGCGCAGAATCGTTCTCTTTTCGCAGGTGGCGGGCGGTTGCTATGGTCGCCCGCGACGCCGGAGACCGGCGCCGAGGAAAGGGTTGCGATGGGGCTGATGGACAAGCTCCGGGGCGAACTCATCGACATCATCGAGTGGCTGGACGACAGCCGCGACACGATGGTCTGGCGGTTCCCCCGGTATCAGAACGAGATCAAGATGGGCGCCAAACTGGTCGTCCGGGAGTCCCAGACGGCGGTGTTCGTCAACGAGGGGAAGATCGCCGACGTCTTCCCGCCCGGGACGTACACGCTGGAGACCCGCAACCTGCCGATCCTGTCCACCCTGAAGGGCTGGAAGTACGGCTTCAACTCGCCGTTCAAGGCCGAGGTGTACTTCGTCAACACCCGGCAGTTCACCGACATGAAGTGGGGCACCCAGAACCCGGTCATCCTGCGCGACGCCGAGTTCGGCGTGGTCCGGGTGCGGGCGTTCGGCGCCTTCGCGGCGCGCGTGGTGGACGCGTCGCGGCTGCTGCGGGAGCTGGTCGGCACCGACCCGCAGTTCCGCACCGAGGAGGTGCAGGAGTACCTGCGGCAGCTCATGGTGGGGCGCCTCGGCGGCGCGCTCGCCACGGCCGGCGTGCCGCTGCTGGACCTCGCCGCGCACCAGGACGCGATCGGCCGGCGGTTGGCCGCCGTGCTGACCGAGGAACTGGCCGAGGTCGGCATCGCGATCCCCAAGTTCGTCATCGAGAACGTGTCGGTGCCGCCCGAGGTCGAGCAGGCGCTGGACAAGCGGACCAGCATGGGCGCGCTCGGCGACCTGGACCGGTACACCCGCTTCCAGGCCGCGAACGCGATGGAGGCCGCGGCGAACAACCCGGGTGGCGAGGCGGGCGCGGGCATCGGCCTGGGCCTGGGCATGGCGATGGGCCAGCAGATGGCCCGCTCGATGGGCGGTGGCGCGGCCACGCAGCCGGCACCGGTCCAGCCCGCCCCCGCGCAGCCGGCCGCCGCCGAGCCGCCGCCGCTGCCGGGCCAGGCCCAGTGGTACGTGGGCGTCGGCGGCCAGCGCCAGGGCCCGTACGACCTCGGCGGGCTGGCCGAGCAGGCGAGTGCGGGCGCGCTCGCCGCGGACACGCTCGTCTGGCGTGCCGGCATGGCGCAGTGGCAGCCGGCCGGGCAGGTGCCCGAACTGGCGCCGGTGCTCGCCAGCGTCCCGCCGCCGCTGCCGCCGCAATGAGCGACACGGCAGTCTCCCCGCCCTCGTACCAGTGCGGGGGTTGCGGTGCCCGGGTGGAGTTCGCGCCGGGCACGACCGCGTTGAGCTGCCCGTACTGCGGGCACCGGCAGGAGATCGCCGGCGCGGGCCGGGAGGTGCGCGAGCACGCGTACGCGGATCTGGCGTCGCTGCCCCGCAAGCCGGTGGCGAGCGTCGGTGCGCACACGTTCGTCTGCCCGGGCTGCGGCGCCCGGACGGAGAGCGACGCGCTGGCGCAGCGCTGCCAGTTCTGCGCCACCCCGCTGGTGGCCGACGCCGGGGCGGGTGAGCTGATCGCGCCCGAGGCGGTGCTGCCGTTCGCCGTCGACCGCAACGGCGTGCGGACGGCCCTGGGCCAGTGGTGCCGCAGCCGCTGGTTCGCGCCCGGGAGCCTGAAGAAGATCAGCGAGGCGGAGACGCTCAAGGGCACGTACCTGCCGCACTGGACGTTCGACGCGCGGACCGTGTCGGACTATCAGGGTCAGCGGGGCGAGCACTACTACGTCACCGAGACGTACACGGTGACAGTCGACGGCAGGCAGGAGACGCGGACCCGGCAGGTGCGGCACACGCGGTGGCACCCGGCCGCCGGCACCGTCCGCCGGGACTTCGACGACGTGCTGGTGCCGGCCACCACCCACCTGCCCACCGAGCAGCTGGACAAGCTGGCGCCGTGGCCGCTGGCCGAGGTGACCGCGTTCCACGGCGACTACCTGGCCGGATACCAGGCCCTGCGGTACGACACCGAGCCCGAGGCGGGGCTGACCGAGGCGAAGGCGCGGATGGCGCCGGTCATCGAGCGGGACTGCCGGTCGGACATCGGCGGCGACGAGCAACGGGTGTCCGCCGTGGACACCGCGTACTCCGACGTGTCGTACAAGCTGGTCCTGCTGCCGGTGTGGATCGCCGCGTACCTGCACGCGGGCCGGTCGTACCAGGTCCTGGTGAACGCGCGGACCGGTGAGGTCATCGGCGAGCGCCCCTACAGCACGGCGAAGATCGTGGCGGCGGTGCTGGCCGCGCTGGCGCTCGTCGCGCTCGTGGTGGCGTACGCGATGAGCCGTTGACGCGCGTGGGCCACCGGCATGCCGTGCCGGTGGCCCACGCGCGTCGCGCGAGGTGACTGTCCGAGCGGCCGATGCGCCACCGCGCCGGTCCACAGGAGAGTGAGGGCACGACCACCATCGGCCGGGCGGTGACGGAGGAGGCCCCGATGGACCCACTGCGGAAGATCTCGCTGGTCGCCGGCGGCGCGTACCTGCTCACCTTCGTCTCGATCCCCACCGTCGGCCTGTACGCCCCGGTCCGCGAGTCGGACTACGTCCTCGGCACCACGTCGCCGGCTCCGGTCGTCCTCGGCGGCGTCCTGGAGGTGGTCGTCGCGCTCGCCTGCATCGGCACCGCCGTCGCGCTGTACCCGGTGCTCAAGCACCAGGGGCAGGCCCGGGCGCTGGGTCTCGTCGGCGCCCGGGTGCTCGAAGCCGCCGGCATCCTCGTCGGTGTGGCGAGCATCCTGACGCTCGTCGCGCTGCGGGAGTCCGACGCCGGGCCGGACGCGCTCCTCACCGGCCGGATGCTCGTCGCGTTCTACGACTCCGTCTTCCTGCTCAGCCAGGGGTTCCTGCCGGCCGTGAACGCGCTGCTGCTGGGCACCCTGCTGTACCAGTCGCGCCTCGTGCCGCGCGTGCTGCCGGTGCTCGGCCTGGTGGGCGCGCCGCTGCTCGTCGCCTCCGACCTGGGCACCCTGTTCGGCGCCTGGGACCGGCTGTCAGCGGTGGCGGCGGTCGCCGCGCTCCCCATCGCGGTGTGGGAGTTCTCGATCGGCGTCTACCTGGTCGTCAAGGGCTTCCGGCCCTCCCCCGTGACGGCCGGCACGGCCGAGCCCCGGCCGGTCCAGGACGCCACCGTCTGAGCCGGGTCAGGCCCGCGCGCCGCCGTCGACCCGCAGCACCGTACCGGTCACGAAGGAGGCGCGGTCGCTGAGCAGCCAGGCGGCGGCCTGGGCGATCTCGTCGGGCTCGGCGGCCCGGCGCAGCGGCGTGGCCGCCGCGAGACGGTCGATGATCCCGGGCGACTCGGCGTCCCAGGACCGCATCATCTCGGTGAGCGTGCTGCCCGGGGCGATCGCGTTGACGCGGATGCCCTCGGGCCCGTAGGTGACCGCCGCGGACTCGGTGAGGCTGTTGACCGCGCGCTTCATCGCCCCGTACGCGGGCAGCGCGGGGTTGCCCATCAGGCTGCCGACGCTGGAGTTGTTGACGATCGCGCCGGTGCCGGCGGTGGCCCGGATCGCCGCGACCTCGGCGACCATGGCGAGCCACGGCCCCTTCAGGTTGACGGTGTAGACGTGGTCGAAGTCTTCTTCGCGCACCCGGTCCATCGGTCCGGGCGGCACGATCGTCGCGCCGTTGTTGAAGGCGACGTCGAGGCGCCCGTACACCTCGACCGTGCGGTCGACGGCGGCGCGCACGCTTGCCGCGTCGGCCAGGTCGCAGACGACGTACTCGGCGGTGCCGCCCGCGGCCCGGACCTGCTCGGTGACCGCCTTCAGCTGGTCCTCGGTGCGTGCGGCGAGCAGCACCCGGGCGCCCTCGGCGGCGAACAGCCGGGCCGCCGCGGCGCCGATGCCGCGTCCGGCGCCGGTGACGAAGGCGACCTTGCCGGCGAGCAGGCCCTGAGTGTTGCGTGTGGTGTCCATGCGGCAAGCCTGCGTCCGGTCGCGGAGCCCATCCAGGCACCGGCGGTACCTGGTTACGCCCGCCGCACGCGGGCACACTGGGGTCGTGGACCGACGTGAGCTGGCAGTGTTCCTGCGCAGCAGGCGGGAGCGGATCGCCCCGGCCGACGTGGGCCTGCCCGCCGGGCAGCGCCGCCGCACGCCGGGGCTGCGCCGCGAGGAGGCGGCGCGGCTGGCGTTCATCTCGACCGAGTACTACACCCGGCTGGAGCAGGGCCGGGGTCCGCGTCCGTCGCGGGAGGTGCTGGCCGGGCTGGCCCGCGCGTTGCGGCTCTCCGACGCCGAACGCGACCACCTCCACCACCTGGCCGGGGAGCCGCCGGGACCGCCGCCCGGGCCACCCCGGGAGGTACGGCAGAGCGTGCTGGACCTGCTGCACCGGCTGCCGCAGGCGGCGGCGTTCGTGACCTCGGCGGCGTTCGAGGTGATCGCCTGGAACGACCTCGCGGCGGCGCTCATGGAGGACTTCTCCGCAGTGCCCCGGCGGGACCGGAACCTGGTCCGGCGGGCGTTCCTCGGCCCGCACCTGCACGGCGCGGGGCTGTACGACGTGTCGGACGTGGGCGAGTTCGCCCGCCACTCGGTCGGGCGGCTGCGCGCCGCGGCGGCCCGCTACCCGGACGACCCGGAGATGGCCGCGCTGATCGCGGAGCTGCTCGCCGGGAGCGAGGAGTTCGCCCGGTTGTGGGCCTCCCACGAGGTGGGCGGCGCGCGGACGCTGTGCAAGACGTTCCGGCACCCGCTGGTCGGCCCGGTGATCGTCAACTGCGACGTCCTCGACATCACCGACCGCGACCAGCAGGTGGTCATCTACACCGCCACGCCCGGCTCACCCTCGGAGGAGGCGCTGCGGCTGCTCTCCGTGATCGGCACCCAGCGGATGACCGTCGAGCACTGAGCCGCTGGCTCTCGGTGGAACGCCACGGGTGTCCGGGCTGCCGTCCGGCACCCGTGACGTTCCACTCGCAATGGGTCAGCAGCCGATCCGGGTGGAGCCCATCGCCACGTCGTCGTACCAGAGGGTGTCGGCGCCGCCGCCGTAGCTCTCCCAGCCCAGCTTCAGGTCGGTGAGCTGCGGTCGCCAGGTGCGGTTGTACCACTGGCCGTCGATGTCGTGCGTCGGTACGCCGTCGGCGGTCAGCCCGGTTACGGCGACGCCGTCCAGCCAGGTACGCAACTGGCCGGCCGAGCCGTCCACCATGAACTCCAGGCAGGCCCAGCGGTTGGTGGGCAGCGGCGCGCTCTGCGCCACACCGGCCGGGCTCTGCTCGGGCAGCGTGGCGTCGTCGGAGGCGCGGTTCCACTGGAGCGCGCCGTTCTGGCCGCCCAGGCGCAGGTCCCGGTTGCCGTCGGCGGCGTCGGACATGGTGATCATCGTGGTGTGGTCGGTGGGCTGGGCGGTGGTGTGCCGGACCCAGATCCGCGCGTACCGGACGCTGCCCAGGTTGCTGAGGTTCTTCGTGGTCCGGACGAACACGTGGTTGCAGTAGCCTGCGGCGCCGTTGATCCGGACCGCGCGGCTGCCGCTGTGCGTGGTGGCCGTGTCGATGGTGGCCGTGCCGGCGCCGGAACAGTCAGGGCTCACCACGCTCCAGTCACCCGAGGGCGTCGAACCGGTCTGGTTCTCGAAGCCGTCACAGAGCACCGCGCCCGCGCACCCGCTCGGCGGCGGGGTGGTCGGCGGAGGCGTCGTGGGAGGTGGCGTCGTGGGCGGAGGCGTGGTCGGCGGGGCCGTCGTGGGCGGTGCGGTCGTGGGCGGCGCCGTGGTCGGTGGGGCGGTGGTCGGTGGGGCGGTCGTCGGCACCGTCGTGGTGGGCGGCGGCGTGGTCGGGCCGGCGCCGTTGCACGGTACGCCGTTCAGGCTGAACCCGGTCGGCGTGCCGCCGGCGGTGCCGAACGTGCCCTGCACGCCGAACTCGGTCGAGCCGCCGGCCGGGATGCTGCCGTTGTACGACATGTTGCGGGCGGTCACCGTCGACCCGGACTGGCTCACCGTGGCGTTCCAGCCGTTCGTGACGCGCTCGTCCCCGGCGTACGTCCAGGTGACGGTCCAGCCGGAGACGGCTGTGTCACCCGGTGACACCTTGATGTTCGCGGTGAACCCACCGGGCCACTGGTTGGGTGTGTAGTCGACCCGGCAGCCCTGTGCGGCTGCGGCCGGGCCGGTGAGCAGCGCCGTACCGGCCGCGCTGACGGCGGCCAGCGCGGCGACGGCCGCCACGAGCGGGGCGGGGCGGGCACGGAGAATCGTCATGGGAAGTCCTTCGGCGTGGGACAGGGCGCAGCGACGCGCGTCCGGGACGGACGCCGCAGCGCGGGAGGGTGCGGCGCGGCGATGCGCCACGTGGTCGATGCGTACGACCGATGTGCCCGGCTCGAAGGCGGCCCGGTCAGCCGCCGGGGTCCGGTGTGCGGACCTCGGCGGCGCCCGAGCCCAATCTATTTACCGTCGCCTATCCAATCAAGGTCTGCGCCCGCCCGTCATCCCGGATCGGCGCCCGCGCCGCCGCGCAGTGGTTGCCAGCCGTCGCGATAGCGGACACCGCCGGGTCGCAGCCGGATCCGGTCGTGCGGCGTACCGGGGACCGGCTCGGTCCGGATCGTCTGCGGCCGGTCCACGACGACGCAGACCTCCTCCCCCGGCCACCACCAGCCGCAGGAGCGGGCCAGGTCGGCCCAGGTGTCGAGGTGCCCGGCCTCCTCCGGCCCGTACCGGGCGAGGCCGAGCCGGCGCAGCACGTCGTAGTAGGCGATCCAGGACGCGTCCTGCTGCCCGTACCAGCACACGGGCACCGGGCCGTCGTTCGCGAGCGCCCCACGCACCGGCAGGTAGAACCCGTGCGCGAGGCTCCGGTGCAGCGCCGCCCGTACCCCCTGGTGCAGCACGACCGCGAGCGGTACGCCGCTGTCCAGCGCCCGCAGCGGCGCCAGCTCGGGCCACGGCTCCTTGGCCTTGCCCGTACGCGCGGGTGACAGCTCGGGATCGGTGTGCACGACGCCCGCGCTCAGCGCGCCCCGGAGCTGGGAGACGATCATGGCGATGTCGCTCGCCAGCAGGGGTGTCCGGGCCGGCCGTGCCGCCCGGATGCGTTCGTGGAGGTGGTCGAGTGTGGGCCAGCCGCCGACCAGCGGCATCGCCTCGTCCGGCGAGTCGACCCACTCGAACCGGGGCCGCGGCCGCGACGCCCTCGCGTAGAGGGCGGTCAGGCAGCGCTCGGCAGCCGGTCGGTCGGCCGGTTGCGTGGACAGGGCGTGGTCGAGCCATTCCTGGCGGATCCGGACGGCCTGCTGCCACAGGTCGTGCGGGGTCTTCGCGGCGCCGTCGCGCCGCGTGGGGGCGCTCATCGCGCCGGGGCGTCGCCGCCCTTCCGGTTGGAGATCATGGAACGACTCTGACCCATGTCGCGGCACCGCTCAAGCGAATTCCGGTCCTCTCCGGTCATCCGCACGTGGCCCGGCACGGTGCTTCCCGGCCATATAGTGACCCTCGTGGACAGTGACCGTCTGACCCGCCCCCCTGTCATCACCGCGCAGATGCTCATCCGCCGGCCCGCCGCCGAGGTCTTCCAGGCGTTCGCCGACCCGGCCGTGACCACGAAGTTCTGGTTCACCAGGAGCAGTGGCCGGCTGGAACCCGGCGCCGTCGTGACCTGGGACTGGGAGATGTACGGCGTCTCCACCGTCGTGACCGTCAAGGACGTGGAGGAGAACCGCCGAATCCTGGCCGAGTGGGATCCGGAGTCCCCCACCCAGGTCGAGTGGCGGTTCCTGCCGGGCGAGGGCGACACCACGCTGGTCCGGGTCACCGAGACCGGCTTCGCCGGGACCGCCGACCAGGCCGTCAGCAAGGCGATCGACTCGATGGGCGGGTTCACCATGGTCCTCTGCGCCTGCAAGGCGCTGCTGGAGCAGGGTGTGCTGCTGAACGCCGTCGGAGACGCCCACCCGGCGGGCTTCGAGGACTGACCGCAGCCGCCGGCCCGGCAGTCCGGTCAGGCGCCGGCGACCGGCACCGGCGCGAACAGGGGTGGTGCCGGGTCGGCGGCCCGGATCGCGCCCACGAGCTGCGCCAGCTGCGGATAGTCGCCGCGGGCCGCGCGGAGGAGGTGGTCCGCGTCGGCGTGGTTGCCGAGGTACGACTCGGCGGCCGCCCGCAGAAGGAGCGCGACGGCACAGAGGTCGGCCGGTTCGCTACCGGGGCGGACGTCGAGAAGCAGCGATCGCGCATCCTCGGGCCGCTGGTTGAGCAGATGAGCCAGACTCATCGCGATCCGGGCGGAGAACGCGTGCGGCTGTGTCCGGGCGGCGATCCCGGCCAGTTCCGAGATCTCCCGCACCTCCCGGCGTGCCACCGGCGAACCGGTCACCACCGCGGCGTACAGGTACCACAACCCGAACTGGACGCTCAGCGTCTGACCGATGGCCGCGGCAGCCGCGGGATCGGTGCTGCCCGCGCGAGCCAGCGCCGCGAGCCGCTCGGCCTCCTCGACCAGTTCCGCCGACTGCGTGTGTGCCGTGCTCAGTCTCCGCTGGTAGGCAGCGAGGGCCAGGAGCGGATCGCTGCCGGCGCGGGCCTGAATCCCGGCCCGGTGGACGACACCACCCGCTCGGACGACCGCCCGCAGTGCCCTGACCACCTCCTCCTGGTAGTAGCCCGCCCGCAGCGCATCACGGGCGGCGGCCGGAGCCCGGAGCCAGCGGAGCAGGTTGTGGCCGTCGCTGCGGGTCGAACGCCCCGGAACGAGGTTGGTCAGGCCGAGCAGCGCCCCGACGAACGCGGCGCCGAACAACGTCAACCGCGTCAAGGCCGTACCGGTGTACCCGGACGCGACGACGAGTGCCGTCGCGGCGCACAGGTTGGCCAGCGGGCCACCGAGGTAGAACAGCACCATCCGCAGCGGTAACGCCGTCGTCGACGGCGAAGGCCGGACCGACACCTCGTTGCGCCAACCGTTGAAGGGCGCGATACGGACCGCGACGACCGGCAGACCCAGCAGCTTCGCCACGACCAGGTGCCCGCACTCGTGCAGGACGAGGTGCAGCCACAACGACAGGCAGGTCAGGCCGGCGGCGATGATCGCACCCGTCACGGACTCGGTGACGAGCAGCGCGAACGCCGTCGCCTCCACCGCCAGGAGGAGTGGCACGGCGACCAGCCGACGGCGGAGCTTCACCGGGAGATGGTACGGCCGGACGGGCGGCCGCAGGGGTACACGCGCCCTCGCCCCGGCATCACCGCAGCCCGACGGTACGGCCGTAAAAGCCGCAGCCCGGGCTGGACGACGTGTCGTAGGCTTCGCCGGTGCTTGAGGTGTCGGGGGACTTCGAAATCCATGTGACGGCCCAGCCCTACGACGCGGAGAGGCTGTCCGCCCTCGCCGCGCGGCACGGGCTGAAGTTCGTCCACATCGTCCTCGACCGGGGTGCCTACGCCTCCCAGCCGATGGTCACGCTGACCGGGCGGGGCACGCACGCCGAGCAGCAGGCCGTGGCGGAGCGCCTGCAGGGCGAGGTGGAGGCGTCCGGGATCCACGTGTGCCGCACGAAGATCGAAGTGGCGCCGTGGGCTGCCGGTGTGCCGAAGTCGGACGAGGAGGCCGCGGCGGAGCCGGCCGCCCGCTACTTCGAGCATCACGTCAAACTGCTGCTGGCCGGACCGACGGTCGCGCGGACACTGGCGCTCACCGGCCTGGTCGAGCCGCACGGGGCACGGCTGTCCCGCAACGCGCGCCGGGTACGCGCCGACGGTGTGCAGGAGCGGTTCGTCACCCAGCGCTGCTACCGCGTCGGGCTCGCCACGGCCGGGCAGCGCCTGGAGGCCCTCGTCGCGGCCGTGTCCGCCGCCGGCTTCGAGATCGCCGAGGTGGAGCAGGAGTACGTGGTGTTCGACAGCGGACCGGTCCGCGACCTCGGCTGGCTGGACCCGTCCGGAAGCCCGGAGGAGACGCGGCCGAACGACTGGGTGACGAGGCGCGAGAACGCCATGCGGTCCGCGCCCGCACGGTCCCGGGGTTTCCCGCCGACCTACCAGCCGCTGCCCGCCGACGCTCCCGTCCGCCAGAGCGCCGCGTTCGATCCCGCTCTGAAGCACTATCCGAACGCGTACCGTGCCGGTGAGCCGGACTTCCTGGTGCCCGAGACCGGCCGGCGGTGGAGCGCCGCCCGGCGTACCGCGCTCATCGGTGTGCTGGCGGCGATCGCGGCGGCCCCCGTGGGCCGTCACCTGGTGCTGCGGGGCAGTGCGCTGATGCCGGTCCAGGTCGGCGCCGCCGCACGTGAGCCCGGCGATCTGGACTTCGTCGTCGTCCCGCACACGGTCACCAGCGGCAGCGACGAGGCCCGTACGCTGCTCGACGCCGTCAAGGCCGCCGTCTGGAGCGTGCCGGACGCCGGCCTGCGCCCGGACCGGATCAGCGAGGCGGCCATCTGGACGTACGAGCGGGCCGACGGCCGCCGCCTCGTCGTCCCGTTCGGCATCGCCGGAGCGCCGGACGGCCACGTACAGATCGATGTCGTCTTCGGCGAGGAGCTGCCGCTCCCGCCGGAGACGGTGATGCTCCCCGGTGTCGCCGCCGCGGTGCTCGCCGCGCCCGCCGCGCTGGCGCTCGCCTGGAAGCTGCTGTGGCTGGCCACCGACGCGTACGCGCAGGGCAAGGACCTGTACGACGCGGTCCTGCTGGCCGAGACCACGAGCGTGGACCGGGACCTCGTCCGCCGTCTGATGCGGCCGGAGCTGGGTGCCGAGGCGGACGGCTTCAGCGCCGAGGACGTGCTGACGTGGAGCATCGACTGGGACAACTTCGTCGACGAGTACCCGGGGATCGAGGGAACCGGAGAGGAGTGGACGAGGCGGCTGGCTCTGGCCCTCGAACGCGCCTGGGGATAGCCCGAGTCAGCCGAGCCGGCCGGACTCCGCGATGAGTTCGGCTGCCTCCGCCGGTCTGAGCTGGTACATCCGATCGGATGCGGAACACCCGACCGCCAGGAGGGACGAGAACCATGACCGTCGTCGACACCACTCCCCCGCCCGTCGCACGCGGGTTGCACCGGACGCTGTGGGCGCTGCAGGGCGTCCTCGGAGTCTTCCTCATCGTCGCCTCCGCCGGTCCCAAGCTGTTCGGCGAGGCCAACGCGGTCCAGACCTTCGAGGACATGGGCGCCGCGCCCTGGTTCCGTTATCTCGTCGGCCTGCTGGAGCTGGCCGGTGGCATCGGGCTGCTGGTGCCGCGGCTCGCCGGGCTGGCCGCCGTCGGGCTCGCGCTGCTCATGGTCGGCGCCGCGATCACCCAGGCGTTCATCCTGGACGGCGGCGCGTTGGTGCTCACGCCCGTGGTGCTGTTCGCGTTGTTCGTGTTCATCGCGTGGGGCCGCCGCCACTCGATACGCCGGCTGCTCAAGCGCTGAGCTGGGGGGTGCGCCGGCCGATCCGTCAGGGCGTCCAGCGCACCCCCGGGTTCACCCGCCCGAACCAGTCGAAGAGGGCCATGTTGTCCCACCCGTTCCCGGTGCCGTTGATGTCCGCCGGGTCCCAGCCGTTGCCGGGGACGGCGTACCAGGTGGGTTCCCAGTAGAAGACCCCGATCGCGCCGGCGTTGCGGGCGGTGTTCTGGACCCAGTCGAACTCCTGGGCCTGCCCGGCCCAGGTCGCGCTGATGCCGTCGCAGGTCGCGTCACCGATGACGTTCGGCTGGCCGTCCGCGTCGTCCCGGGTGAAGGGGTACGCGGTCTCCACGATCACCACCGGCTTCCCGTAGCGGCCGCGCAGGTCGACGATGTTGTCGTAGAGGTTCGCCAGGCTGCCGTGCCACATGCAGTAGTAGGACAGCGCCGTCATGTCCCACTGCACGCCCTGGGCGCGGATGCCGTCGTAGAACCACCGGGCGTTGGCGTTGCTGTCGGCGTTCGCGGTATGGATCATCACGGGGATGCCGCCGCCGCAGGCCTTCACCGCGTTGTAGCCCTGTTTCAGCAGGCCGGCCAGCGGGCCGAAGTCGTTGTTGACGACCTTCCCCTCGTTCCACAGCATCCCGACGTTGATCTCGTTGCCGATCTGCACGCTGTCGGGCAGGGTGCCCTGTCCCCGCAGGGCGGCGCAGACGTCGTACGTGAACGCGTACACGTCGTTGCGCAGCTGGCTCAGGCTGTGCCCGGACCAGGCGGCCGGCTTGTACTGCTTGCCGGGGTCGGCCCAGGTGTCGGAGTAGTGGAAGTCGATCAGTACCTTGAGGCCCTTCGCCTTGGCCGTGCGCGCCTGGGCCAGCACCCTGCTCTTGTTGTTGTAGCCGCTGGCCGGGTTGTTCCAGACGCGCAGCCGGACGTAGTTGACGCCGACGGACTTGAGGATGTCCAGCGGATCGCGGGCGACCCCGTTGGCGTCGTGGTACTTCGCGCCCAGGTCCAGGCTGCGCTGCAACGACGAGACGTCGGCGCCCCGCATGCTGAGCATGTTCGCGGCGGCGACGGACGCGGGCGTACCCCCGAATGTGGTGGTGGCGGCGAGGACGACGGCCGTGACGGCCCCGGCCAGGGTCCGACGGCGGTGGGGTGTGGTCACGAGACTTCCTCTCAGCCGGCAGTGCAGGGGGCGCCGTTGAGCGAGAAGCCGGTCGGCGGCGCGTCGCTCGCGCTCCAGCGCCCCTGGAAGCCGAAGGTCGTGGCGCCGTTCGGCGCGATGACGCGGTTCCAGTCGGCGTTGCGGGCGGTCACGGCGGCACCGGTCTGGCCGACGGTGGCGTTCCACGCGGTGGTGACGTGCTGGTCCCCGGGGAAGCTGAAGGTGACGATCCAGCCGTCGATCGGCGCCGTCCCGGTGTTCTGGACCGTCACGGTCGCCACGAAACCGCCGGGCCACTCGGACTGGTTCCGGTAGGTCACCCGGCAGGTCGAGGGTGGCGGAGGCGGCGGCGTGGTCGTCGTGGGCAGGGTGACCGTGTTGGACGCGATCGACACGTTGCCGGCGGCGTCCCGGGCCCGCACGTAGTACAGGGTGCGCAGCGGCGTCTCCGGGGGCAGCGCGGCCGTGTACGTGGTGCCCGGCACGGTGGCCACGCGCGTCGAGGTGTACCAGCCGTCGAACCGGTAGACGTCGTACCCGAGCACGCCGGCGTCGTCGGTCGACGGCGACCAGGACAGCTTGGCGGTCGAGGCGGTCACGTCGCCGACCGTGAGGTTCTGCGGGGCGCTCGGCGGGGTGGTGTCCGGGCCGGTGTCCGTCACGGGCGTGACCACCGTCAGCGCGTCGGTGGAGGGCGAACGGCGGCCGTCGCCGTCGCGGGCCGACACCCGGAACGAGTACTGCCGGCCGGGCTGGATGTAGGTGGTGATCGTGGCGGTGGTGACGTCGCCGAGGCTGACGCCGTACACCACGTCGTCGAACGCCTGGTAGTACGTGATGTCGTACCCGACGACGGGGCAGCAGCCGCGCGTGGCGGCCGTCCAGGTGAGGGTGACCGACGTGCTCCGTACCCGGGTGGCGGTCAGGTTCGTGGGCGCGCTCGGCGGGAACGGCGTGGTGCTGGGCGTGCTCGGCGTCGACGTGGGCGGCGGCGCGGTCCCGGTCGGCTCCGCCGCGAAGGCCGCGGCGCCGCCGGGCGCCGGCGCGACCTGGGGGTACGCGGTGCCGGCGCCGGCCGACGGCGCGGCGGTCAGCGCGGTTGCGAGCACCGCCGTGGCCAGCACGGCGGCGGCCGGCAGACCCGGCCGCAGGCGGCGGAACAGCGAGGACGAACAGACGGCTGCCATACGTCGACGATGCGGTCAACCCATCGATGATCGCCAACATATCTCACGCCTCGGTCGGTGCGGCGGCCCAGCCGGTCCGTCGCGACGGCGGAAGTTCCGTCTCATTCGTCGTTTTGCGCCGCTTCTGCCGCCGATCGCCCACAATCGGGAAGACGGGGTGAGTGGCCGCGGAACGGCCACCCGCACGCACGAGAGGCCCAGACGGGAACGGCGATGGCCACCTTCGAGTACCGCTGCCGGCAAGACGGCAGCTTCGACGTCACGCTGCCGGTCGGCGCCGCGGGTCCGTCGACGGACTGTCCCCGGTGCGGGAACCCGGCGACGCGGGTGTTCGCCGCGCCCCGGCTGGGCCGCATGCCGGCGGCGCTGCGCGAGGCCATGGACCGGACCGAGCGCAGCGCGGAACAGCCGGAGGTGGTCGGGCGGGTACCCGGTCGTCGCCCGGCATGCCGCTCGACCGACCCGGCCCACGCCCGCCTGCCGCGATGGTGACCACGAGAAGGGCTCGACGCCGTGCCTGAACTGCTGTTCCCCCTCGACTCCGCCAAGAGGTTCACCGACCAGGAGAAGGTCGGGCACAACCGCTGGCATCCCGACATCCCGCCCGTGGCGACGGTACGGCCCGGACAGTCGTTCCGCGTCCACTGCCGTGAGTGGTTCGACGGCGCGATCCACAACGACGACTCCGCCGAGGACATCCGGGACGCGCCACTGACCCGGGTCCACGCGCTCAGCGGCCCGTTCGCCGTCGAGGGCGCCGAGCCGGGCGACCTGCTCATGGTCGACATCCTCGACATGGGCCCGATCCCGCAGGAGTCCGGTCCGCTGGCCGGCCAGGGCTGGGGCTACACGGGCATCTTCCCCACCGGCAACGGCGGCGGCTTCCTCACCGAGCAGTTCCCCGACGCCTACAAGGCGGTCTGGGACTTCACCGGCCGCACGGCCACCTCCCGGCACATCCCCGGGGTCTCGTTCACCGGGATCGCCCACCCGGGGCTGATGGGCACCGCCCCGTCCGCGTCGCTGCTGGCCACCTGGAACCGGCGGGAGGGTGCGCTGATCGCCACCGCGCCGGACCGGGTGCCGCCCCTGGCCCTGCCTCCCGAGCCGCAGGACGCGATCCTCGGCGGCCTCAGCGGCGCCGACTTCGACCGGGTGGCCGCGGAGGCGGCGCGCACCGCTCCGCCCCGGGAGAACGGCGGGAACCAGGACATCAAGAACTTCACAGTCGGCAGCCGGGTCTTCTACCCGGTGTACGTGCCGGGAGCCAACCTGTCCGTCGGCGACCTGCACTTCTCCCAGGGCGACGGGGAGATCACCTTCTGCGGCGCCATCGAGATGGGCGGGTTCATCGACCTGCACGTGGACCTGATCAAGAACGGCATGCAGACGTACGGCGTCGCCGAGAACGCCATCTTCATCCCGGGCGACACCCCGCCGCAGTTCTCCCGGTGGCTGGCCTTCTCCGGCATGTCCGTCACGCTCGACGGCGAACAGCGGTACCTCGACTCGCAGCTCGCGTACCAGCGCGCCTGCCTGCACGCCATCGACTACCTGACCCGGTTCGGCTACCAGCCGGAACAGGCGTACCTGCTGCTCGGTGCCGCACCCATCGAGGGCCGGCTGTCCGGCGTGGTGGACATCCCCAACTCCTGCGCGACCGTCTACCTGCCCACCGAGATCTTCGACTTCGACATCCGCCCCTCGGCCGCCGGTCCGGCCCGGATCGACCCGGGCATGGGCGCCCCGAAGGCCACGATGAGCTGAGCAGGTGACCGCGCCACCCGTTCCGGCAGGACCGGGCCGGTCAGGGGGCGGGCGGGCGCCGGAAACTCCTCGCCGCGCGGGGCGCCGGGATGTCAGCGGTACGCCGCATCGCGGCGGCGCGACCCGGCGTGTAGCCGTACTCGCGGGCGAAGGCGGAGATGAACGCGGACGGGCTGGCGTACCCGATGCGGCGGGCCACCTCGCCGACCGGCCGGGTCTCCAGCAGCGCCAGCGACGCACGCAGGCGCAGCTTCGTGCGCCACTGCGAGTACGACATGCCGAACTCGCGGTCGAAGTCGCGTTGCAGCGTCTTGACGCTGACGTGCAGGCGGTCCGCCCACTCGGCGAGCCCCGTCGTGTCACCCGGGTCGCGGGCCAGGGCCGTGGCGACCGCCAGCGCGACGCCCGTACCGCCGGCCTGCCGGTCGTCGGGGTCGGGCCGGGGGGCGAGCCCGGCCATGACGCGGCTGCGGGCGGCGGGGGCGTCGCGTTCGTCGTAGCCGGCGGTGGCGAGCGTGAGCACGAGCCGAACGGCCTCGGCGTCGATGGTGGCGACGCCGGCCCCCAGCCCGTCGAGGGCGTCGGGCACCTCGCGCAGGCAGATCCGGTAGACCGTCTGCCGGTCCGCCGCGTGCACCTCGTGGGTGACGGCCCGGTGCACCCAGAAGACCTCGTCCGGCCCGAGGAAGGTCGTGTGCGGACCGTGGCGGGCGGAGAGCAGACCGTCGGGTGACCAGTAGAACTGGTGCAGGAAGTCCTCCCGGTTCTCGGCGAACGCCAGCCGGGTCACCGACCGGTAGCGCAGGAGGAGGATGCCGTCGGGGCGGCCCAGGCCGTAGCCGAACTCCTCGCAGCTGACCGGATCCGCCGTGAACGGGCCGGTGACCATCACGCTCTGACCTCTCCCCGACATCGGTTGACCTCTCGGCGACATTCCGCCCGCAGAAGTAAGGCTAGCCTAAGCTCTGCAGCCCAGCGGGGCTGCACCTCTGTGTTGAGAACCCGAAGGAACTGGCAGATGTCCGTACGACAGCACTGGCGCGTGATCGCCGCCGCGGTGACGCTCGCCGTGGTCACCGGTTGCGGATCCGACGGCGGCGACTCCGCCGCGAAGTCCGGCGACGCCGCGACCCGCGTCTTCGCCGCCGACAACGGCGAGATCACGATCCCGGTCGACCCCAAGCGGGTCGTCGCCACCGGCTACGCCGTGCCGGTCCTGATCGAGGCGGACGCCGCACTGGTGGGGATCTCCAGCTGGAAGCGCGGCCTGGCGCTGATGACCGAGCAGGACCGGGCCACCTACGAACGGCTGCCGAAGGTCGCCGGCGAGGCCGCTGCCGAGACCAACTACGAGGCCGTCGCCGCCGCCAAGCCGGACCTCATCGTGATCGGGGTGCCGAAGCCGGCTCTCGGCAGCATCGACATGAAGCGGCTGGAGAGCATCGCGCCGGTCGTCGCGATCGGCCCCACCACGCCCGCCGCGTGGCGCGAGCTGTCCCGCCGGCAGTCCGACGCCGCCGGTCGCGGCGCGAACTTCGAGGCGGCCAAGGAGGCGTACGAGAAGAGGGCCGCGGAGCTGAAGGACAAGTACGGCGCCGCCCTCGCGGGCCTGAAGTTCGGGCACGTCGGCAGCTACGGCGAGATCGCCAAGGGCACCTTCCACCGCGAGTTCGCCGGCTCGTGGGGCACGAACATCGCCCAGGACGCGGGCGTGACCTACTACGGCGAGGTCAAGGAGAAGGGCGGCGGCGGGCTCGACGTCACCGAGTACCCGGCGATCGAGGAACTGCCCACGAGCCTCGGCGGGGCCGACGCCATCACGTACACGTTGCAGCCCGACGGCACCCCCGCCGAGGCGGTGAAGCAGGTGCTCGACTCCGCGCTGTGGAAGAACCTGCCCGCGGTCAAGGCCGGCCGGGTGTTCGGGTTGCAGTACACGGAGGCGGCGACGTACGAGTCGGCCCTCCGGACGCTCGACTCCGTCGACAAGGCATTCGCGCCGCTGCTGGCCCGATGACAGTCGACCGTCACGACCCGGCCGGCCGGGTCGCCGCCCACCACCGCGCGGGCAGTGGCACGGTCCGGATCGGCTACCCGATCGACGTACGCGAGGTCCGGGTCGTCGCCCGGCGGCGGCTGACCCCGCGCATGGTGCGGCTGACGCTCGGCGGCCCGGCCCTCGCCGGTTTCCACACCTACCAGGCGGACGACCACGTCAAGCTCGTCTTCCCGGATCCGGACGGCACCCGGCGCGATCCCGTCCCGGACGGGCGGGGCATGCTCGACTGGCCCCGCCCGCTGCCGACCACCCGCAAGTACACGGTGCGCCGCTACGATCCCGCCGCCTGCGAGATCGACCTGGACTTCGTGCTGCACGACGGCGGCGTCGCGTCGGCGTGGGCGGACGCGGTGGCGGTGGGCGACGGGGTGACGATCGCGGGCCCGCCCGGCGCGAAGGCGTTCCCGCACAGCTACGACCACTACGTCTTCGCCGTCGACGCCACCGCTCTGCCGGCCGTCGCCAGGTGGCTGGAGGAGTCCCCGGCCGACGTGTCGGCGCACGTGGTCGCCGAGGTCGACGACCCGGCCGAACGGGACTACCCGCTCGCGCACCGCGACGGCGTGGCGGTGACGTGGCTGGTGCGCGCGGCCACCGGGTCCACGCTCGCGCAGCAGGTGGGGTCGCTGCGTCTGCCGGCCGGGCGGGCGTTCCTCTTCGCGGCCGGGGAGGCGAACGACATCAGGCCGTTGCGCGCCTGGAGCGCCGGCCGCCTCGACTCACTGATCACCGGGTACTGGAAGCGCGGAGTCGCCGGGCTTGAAGACTGACCTGTCCCGCCGGGCGGCGTTCCTGCTCGTGTCCGCCGCGCTGCTCGTCGTCGCGGCGGGTGCGAGCATGGCCGTGGGCGCGCGGCCGGTCGCGCCGGCCGAGGTGTGGCGGGCGCTGACCGACTTCGCGGCCACGACGGACCATCTCGTCGTACGCGACATCCGGCTGCCCCGCACGATCCTCGGCGTCTGCGTCGGCGCCGCCCTCGGCGCCGCCGGGGTGCTGATCCAGACGCTCACCCGCAACCCGCTGGCCGAGCCGGGCATCCTCGGCGTGACAGCCGGGGCCGGCTTCGCCATCAACCTGGGCGTGCTGGCGGGCGTCGCCGGGTCGCAGGCCGGGCAGCTCGTGCTCGCGGTGGCCGGCTCCGCGCTCGCCGCCGTCGCCGTCTACGCCGTCGGGCGGACCTCACCGCTGCGGCTGGTCCTCGCCGGAGTCGCGCTGAGCTGGGTGCTGATGGGCGTCTCGCTCGGGCTGCGGCTGGGCTTCCCGGACGTCTTCGACAGGTACCGGTTCTGGTCGGTCGGGGCGCTGGCCGGCGCGGAGCGGACGCCGCTGGTGCTGCCGGTGCTGGTGACAGTCGCCGCCCTGGCCGCCGCGATGGTCGCGACCCGGCCGTTGAACGCGCTCGCCCTCGGCGAGGACGTCGCCCACTCGCTCGGCGCGCACGTGACCCGGACCCGGGTCACCGTCCTGGTGCTCGTCACGCTGCTCACCGGCGTCGCCACCGCGGTCGCCGGCCCGATCGCGTTCGTCGGGCTGATGGTTCCGCACCTGGCGCGGCGGCTCGCAGTCGACTCGATCCCGTGGATCATGGCGTACGCGATGCTGCTCGGGCCGATCCTGCTGCTCGTCGCGGACGTCGGCTCGCGGGTCCTGCTGCCCACTGGCGAGGTCCCGGTGTCGATCGTCACCGCGTTCCTGGGCGCTCCGGTGCTGATCTGGGCGGTCCGCCGCTACGGGGCGGCGGCGCTGTGAGCACGGTGAGGCTGCGGGCGGGACGCCTAGCGGTCGAGGTCGAACGGCGCTCGGCCGTCGCCTCGGCCGGGCTGCTCACGGCCGCGGCGGCCCTCGCGCTGCTGACGCTGAGCCACGGACCGGAGTGGGCGACACCGGCGGAGGTGTTCGACGCCCTGTTCCAGGGCGGCGACTCGGCCTTCGTGATCCGGGAGTGGCGGCTCCCCCGGGTGGCCGCCGCGCTGGTCTTCGGCGCCGCGCTGGGCCTGGCCGGAGCGGTCTTCCAGAACCTGACCCGCAACGCGCTGGGCAGCCCCGACGTGATCGGCCTCGACGCGGGCGCGTACACCGGCGCGCTTGTCGCGATCACCGTGCTGAACGGCACCGCCGGGCAACTCGCGGCCGGGTCGGTGGCGGGCGGGCTGCTCGCCGCCGCGCTCATCTACCTGCTGTCGCTGGACTCCGGGCTCAGCGGCGTCCGGCTGGTCGTCATCGGCATCGCCGTCAACGCGATGCTGACCGCGCTCAACTCCTGGATCGTGCTGCGGGCCGAGATCGACGTGGCGCTCGCCGCGACCGGCTGGAACGCCGGTTCACTCAACGGCGTCGACTGGGCCGAGGTGCGGCTCCCGTTCGTCGTCATCGGCCTGTTCGTCCTGCTGCTCGTCGTGGTCTCGCACGCCATGCACCAGGCGGCGCTGGGCGACGAGATCGCGCGCACCACAGGCGTACGTCTGGGCCGGCTCCGCCTGCTGCTGGTCCTGGCCGGGGTGGGCTGCACCGCGACGGTGACAGCGGTGGCCGGGCCGGTCGTGTTCATCGCGCTCGCCGCGCCCCAGATCGGCCGGCGGCTCGCGCGGGCCGCGGGTGTCCCACTGGTGCCGGCGGCGCTGACCGGCGCGGTCCTGCTGCTGGCCGCCGATCTCGTCGCGCAGATGCTGCTCGCGCCGGTCGCCCTGCCGGTCGGGGTGGTCACCACGGCGATCGGCGGTTGCTATCTGATCTGGCTGCTCGGCATGGAGGTGAAACGGCGGTGACCAGTCGTCTGATCGCGGAGGACGTCACGCTCGGCTACGGCGAGCGGGTGGTGTCGACGGGGGTGAGCCTGGCCGTGCCGGACGGCGCGTTCACGGCGATCGTCGGCCCCAACGCCTGCGGGAAGTCGACGCTGCTGAAGGCGTTCGTCCGGTTGCTCACACCGGCGTCGGGCACGGTGCGCCTCGACGGCCGGGACGTCGCCGAGCACCGGCCGAAGCCGTTCGCCCGCCAGGTCGGCTTCCTGCCCCAGGGCCTCGTCGCGCCGGAGAACATCATCGTGCGGCGGCTCGTCGCCCGGGGCCGCTACCCGCACCAGTCCCTGCTCGGCGCGGGCTCGGCCGCCGACGAGGAGGCCGTCCGGTCGGCCATGGCGGTTGCCGGCGTCACCGACCTGGCCGAGCGGCCCGTGGAGGAACTCTCCGGCGGGCAGCGGCAACGGGTCTGGATCGCCATGGTGCTGGCGCAGGAGACGCCGTACCTGCTGCTGGACGAGCCCACCACGTTCCTGGACATCACGCACCAGTACGAGCTGCTGGCGCTGTTCGCCAAGCTGCGCGACGAGGGACGCACTGTCGTCGCGGTGCTGCACGACATCAACCAGGCGTGCCGGTTCGCCGATCACATCGTGGCGATGAAGGCCGGCCGGATCGTCGCGCAGGGGCCGCCGGCCGACGTGGTGGACGCCGACCTGATGCGGGAGGTCTTCGGTCTGCCCAGCGTGGTGATGCCGAACCCGGTCACCGGCGCCCCGATGGTGGTTCCGACCGTCTAGCCGGAAGCCCTCGTCGGTATGCCAGAGTCGACCTGAGCCGGTTGGGCGGCTCGGGAGAAGCGGTACGACGAGAGGACGGGACACCTGATGCAGAAGTCATCCCTGACCGCGCTGGCCCGCGAGCAGCTGGAGCGCGCGCACACCTCCTCCAGCGGCCGCAGCAGCTCCACCGTCTACGGCGGTCACGAGCACAGGCTCCGACAGACGCTGATCGCGCTGACCGCCGGGCAGATGCTCGGCGAACACGAGAACCCCGGCGAGGCCACCGTGCACGTCCTGCGCGGCCGGGTGCGGCTCGGCGCCGGCGAGACATCCTGGGACGGCTCAGCCGGCGACCTGCTGATCGTGCCGGACCGCCGGCACACGCTGGAGGCGCTCGAAGACTCCGCGGTGCTGCTCACCGTCGCCAAGCGCTGACGGCCCGAACCCGGCAGGGCGGCCAGGCCGACCGCGACCAACCGCCGGGCGTGCCCCGGGTCCGTCGCCGGCCACCCGAACGATTGAGCAGGTCACGGCCGGGGTAGTGGCCCTCCTCGCGAAGATCAAGCGGCGGCCGGTCCGGGTCCGCCCGGCGAGAGGGGCACCACCGGTGCGGACCTGGTTACGCGACGCCGTCGCGCGGCTGCGCGGCGACGGGATGACGGTGGTCGAGCTGACCGCCGCCGCTGTGGTCGCCTGGATCGTGGCGGCGGTGGTGATCCGTCACCCGGACCCGTTCTTCGCACCGACGGCCGCGCTCGTCGTGCTCGGCGAGTCCCGTGGTCGGCGGCTGCGGCAGACCGTCGAGATCCTGCTCGCCGTGGCAGCCGCCGTCCTCGTCGCGGAGCTGCTGGTGTACGCGCTGGGCCCGGGCACCGAGACGGTTCTGCTGGTGCTGCTGCTGACCACCACGACGCTCGTGGTGATCGGGGCCCGCCGGGCCCTGGTCGTGCAGGCCAGCGTCTCGGCCATGTACCTGGTGGTGGTCTCCGCGCCGAACGGGACGCTGATGCCGTTCCGCTTCGTCGACGCGCTCATCGGCGGCGTGGTGGCACTGGGCGCCAGTCAACTGATGGCCGCCCGTGACCCGCTGGCGCCACTGGTGGCCCAGGCCCGCCGCAGCTACACCGATCTGGCCGACCTGCTCGACCAGGTCAACGCGGCCCTGCGCGGCTGCGACGAGGACGCCGCCCGCGCCGCGCTGGACCGGGCGCGGCAGGTGGACGACTGCGTCGCCGAAATGCAGGCCGCCGTGCTCGCCACCGGGGAGACGCTGCGGCTGGGACTGCGCCGCCGGCACCTGGGCAAGCTCGTCGAGGTGGAGGCCACGCTGCGGCAGCTCGACTACGCCGCCCGCAACATCCGCGTGCTGGCCCGGGCCGGCGTGACCCTGACCCGCCGGCACACCGCCACCCCGCCGGAGCTGGCCGCCGCGATCGGCGCGCTGACCTCCGCCGTACGGTCGGCCGGTGAGGCCATGGCCCACGACCTCACCGGCGCCGACGCCGACCGGCACGCGCAGCAGGCCGACACGGCGGCCCTGGAGGCGGTACGGATCGCCGCCGGCCTGCTCCGGACCGATCCGCCGCTGCCGGTCACCATGATCGTCGGGCAGATCCGGGCGACCGCCATCGACCTGCTGCGCGGCGTCGGCCACGACGACGTGACGGTGCTGGACCGGGTGGACGAGGCGCTCGGCCTGAGCCGGGGGTGACGAGTTCGCCGCCGGCCGGTCAGCGGTGATGGATCGGGGTGTCGAGGTCCGTCAGCCGCCGGCCGGAGCCTCCCGCGGCCAGGGCGACGAACTCGGCGGCGATCGCCACGGCGGTCTCCTCCGGCGTCCGCGCCCCCAGGTCGAGCCCGATCGGTGAGGAGAGCCGGGCGAGGGCGGCCTCGTCCACGCCCGCCTCGCGCAGGCGGCGCAACCGATCGGCGTGGGTGCGGCGGCTGCCCATCGCGCCGATGTAGCGGGCCGGGGTGCGCAGGGCGACCTGGAGCAGCGGGACGTCGAACTTCGGGTCGTGGGTGAGGACGCAGAGCACCGTTCTCTCGTCGACGGTCGTCGACTCCAGGTACGTGTGCGGCCACTGGACGACGAGGGCGTCGGCGTCGGGGAAGCGCTTGCGGGTGGCGAACACCGGACGGGCGTCGCACACCGTGACGTGATAGCCGAGGAAACGGCCGATCCGGGCCACCGCGACCGCGAAGTCGATCGCGCCGAACACGATCATCCGTGGTGGCGGCAGGTACGACTGGACGAAGACGGACACCTCGTCGTGCCGCTGCTGCCCGCGCGTACCGAGTCGGACGGCTCCGGTGGTGCCGAGGGCGAGCATGCCCTCGGCCTGCTGCGCCACCGCACGGTCCAGGTCGGCGTCGCCAAGAGTGCCGGCCACCCGGTCGGGCCAGACCACCAGCTGGGCCGCACCGGCCGACGCCGTCGCCACCGGCGCACCCGCCCGGATCGCGGCGAGCACCGCGTCGGGCTCGGTCAGCACGACGTCCGGCTGCACCAGGACCTCGATGGTGCCACCGCAGGTCAGGCCCACCGCGAAGGCGTCGTCGTCGCCGACACCGTACGTCTCGGTGCGTGCCTGGCCGGTGCGTATGGCCTCCTGGCAGAGCTCGTACACCGCGCCCTCGACGCACCCTCCCGAGATGCTGCCGACGACCTCGCCGTCGGCGCAGACCGCCATGGCCGCGCCCGGCGGTCTGGGCGCCGACCTCCAGGTCCGCACGACTGTCGCGACGGCGAACCGGACGCCGGCGGCACGCCACGCGGTCAAGCCGTCGACGATGTCTCGCATTGCCGCACGATCCGTGAGCAGCAGCGGCACCGTCAACGCCGACCTAAGGACTTGCTTAGGTCGGCGTTGACTTCCGCGGGCACCGGCACCACATTGACGACTTCCGGAGGTGCGATATGCAGGTGCCGGCCCCGTTCGAGTACGAACGAGCAACCAGTGTGGACCACGCCATCAGCCTGATGGAACGGCTGGGCGGCACGTCCCGGCTGATCGCCGGCGGGCACAGCCTGCTGCCGATGATGAAGCTGCGGCTGGCCAGTTTCGACTATCTCATCGACATCAACGATCTCCACGACGAGCTCGGCTACATCGAGGCGGGTCCGGACGAGCTACGCATCGGTGCGCTGACCCGGCACCGGGAACTGCTCGAGTCCACCACCCTGACGGCGGCCTTCCCGATCTTCGCCGACGCCGAACGGGTGATCGCCGATCCCGTGGTGCGCAACCGGGGGACGCTGGGCGGCTCCCTGTGCCAGGCGGACCCGTCGGAGGACCTGTCCGCGGTCTGCACCGCCCTGGACGCGAGCTGCGTGATCCGTGGGCCGGGCGGCGCCGAACGGGTGGTGTCCATGGAGGAGTTCCACGTCGGGCCGTACGAGACGGCCGTCGGCGACGGGGAGATCCTGGTCGAGATCCGGCTGCCGGTGCGGCCCGGCTGCGGCAGCGCCTACGAGAAGGTGGAGCGCCGGGCCGGCGACTGGGCGGTGGTCTCGGCCGGTGCGGCGGTCTGGCTCGACGGCGACGTGATCTCCGACGCCCGGGTCGGGCTGGCCGCTGTGGGTCCGAACACCACCGGTATCCCGGAGATCTCCGCGGCGCTGCGCGGGCAGGAGCCCAGCGAGAGCCTCTTCGAGCAGGCCGGTGCGATCGCCGCGCGCAGCTGCGATCCGGTCACCGACCAGCGGGGCAGCGCGGACTACAAGCGGCACCTGGCCGACGAGCTGACCAGACGGACCCTGCGCCGGGCCGTGCAACGGGCGAGGAGCTGAGCATGCAGGTCACCATGACCGTCAACGACGTCGAGGTCACCCGGGAGATCGAGGGTCGCCTGCTGCTGGTGCACTTCCTGCGCGATGTGCTGGACCTGACCGGCACGCACGCGGGCTGCGACACCAGCAACTGCGGCACCTGCGTCGTGTGGCTCGACGGCGAACCGGTGAAGTCGTGCACCGTGCTGGCCGCGATGGCCGGCGGACACCGGGTGCGTACCGTCGAGGGCCCTGCGAAGGGCGCGGAGCTCGACCCGGTCCAGCAGGGCTTCATCCAGTGCCACGGCCTGCAGTGCGGCTTCTGCACCCCCGGCATGATGATGACCGCCCGCGCACTGCTCGACCGCAACCCGGACCCGACCGAGGCGGAGATCCGCGAGGCGATCTCCGGTCAGATCTGCCGCTGTACGGGCTACGCCACCATCGTGCGCTCGGTGCGCTGGGCCGCCGTACACGAGGCCAACGCCGCCGCCGCGGTCACCGAGACCACCGAATCACGCGAAGCCGGCGAGATCGACAACGCCGGCCGGCCCGCCGGGAGCGTCGTATGACGACTGTGCACGAGCGCGTGGACACCTTCCACGACAACGACCAGAAGCCGGTGGGATACGGCCGCATGCTGCGGAAGGAGGATCCGCGGTTCGTCCGCGGCCGGGGCCGGTTCGTCGACGACGTCCGGCTGCCCGGCATGCTGCACCTGGCCATCCTCCGCTCGCCGGTGGCCCACGCGCGGATCCTGAGCATCGACACGAGCGCCGCCGAGGCCTCCCCCGGGGTGAAGGCGGTAGTGACCGGGGCGATGCTGGCCGAGCAGGGTCTGGCCTGGATGCCGACGCTCTCCAACGACGTGCAGGCCGTGCTCGCCACCGACAAGGTGCGTTTCCAGGGCCAGGAGGTGGCGTTCGTCGTCGCCGAGGACAAGTACGCGGCGCGGGACGCGCTGGAACTGATCGACGTCGAGTACGACGTCCTCGATCCGGTCGTCGACGCCCGCCGCGCGCTCGAACCGGGCGCCCCGGTGATCCGCGACGATCTCGAAGGCAAGACCGACAACCACTGCTTCGACTGGGAGACCGGTGACGAGGCGGCCACCGCGGCCGTGTTCGCCCGGGCGGACGTCGTGGTCACCCAGGACCTGGTCTATCCGCGGGTGCACCCGGCGCCGATGGAGACGTGCGGGGCGCTCGCCGACTTCGACGCCGTCGACGGCAAGCTGCGCCTCTGGTCCACCACGCAGGCGCCGCACGCGCATCGCACCCTCTACGCCCTGGTGGCGGGGATCCCCGAGCACAAGATCCAGGTGATCTCGCCGGACATCGGCGGCGGCTTCGGCAACAAGGTGCCGATCTATCCGGGGTACGTCTGCGCGATCGTCGCGTCGATCGTCACCGGGAAGCCGGTGAAGTGGATGGAGGACCGCTTCGAGAACCTGATCAGCACCGGCTTCGCCCGCGACTACATCATGCGTGGTGAGATCGCGGCGACCCGTGACGGCCGGATCCTGGCCATCCGCACCGACGTCCTCGCCGACCACGGCGCGTTCAACGGCACCGCCGCGCCGGTGAAGTACCCGGCCGGCTTCTTCGGGGTCTTCACCGGCAGCTACGACATCGAGGCCGCGTACTGCAAGATGACGGCGGTCTTCACCAACAAGGCACCCGGCGGTGTGGCGTACGCCTGTTCGTTCCGCATCACCGAGGCCGTCTACCTCGTCGAGCGGATCGTGGACTGCCTCGCCGACGAACTGGGCATGGACCCGGCGGAGCTGCGGTTGAAGAACTTCATCCGCCCGGAGCAGTTCCCGTACACGACGAAGACCGGCTGGGTGTACGACTCCGGCGACTACGAGCCGACCATGCGGCTCGCGATGGAGATGGCCGGCTACGCCGACCTGCGGCGCGAGCAGCAGGAGAAGCGGGCCCGGGGTGAACTGATGGGCATCGGCATCGCGTTCTTCACCGAGGCCGTCGGCGCCGGCCCGCGCAAGAACATGGACATCCTCGGCCTGGGCATGGCCGACGGCTGTGAGCTGCGCGTGCACCCGACCGGCAAGGCCGTGGTCCGGCTCAGCGTGCAGTCCCAGGGCCAGGGACACGAGACGACGTTCGCGCAGATCGTCGCCGAGGAGATCGGCATCCCGCCGGACGACATCGACGTGGTGCACGGCGACACCGACAACACGCCGTTCGGTCTCGGCACGTACGGCAGCCGGTCCACCCCCGTGTCCGGTGCCGCGGCGGCCCTGGTCGCCCGCAAGGTCCGCGACAAGGCCAAGATCATCGCCTCCGGCATGCTGGAGGTGTCGGTCGTCGACCTGGAGTGGGAGAAGGGTTCCTTCCGGGTAAAGGGCGACCCGGGCAAGAGCGTGACCATCCAGGACATCGCGATGCGGGCGCACGGCGCCGGCGACCTGCCCGAGGGCGTCGAGGGCGGGTTGGAGGCGCAGATCTGCTACAACCCGTCGAACCTGACGTATCCGCACGGGGCGTACATCTGCGTGGTGGACATCGACCCCGGCACCGCGCAGGTCAAGGTGCGGCGGTTCATCGCCGTCGACGACTGCGGCACCCGGATCAACCCGATGATCATCGAGGGTCAGGTGCACGGCGGGCTGGCCGACGGAGTCGGCATGGCCCTGATGGAGATGATCGCGTTCGACGAGGACGGCAACTGCCTCGGCGCGTCGCTCATGGACTACCTGATTCCCACCGCGCTGGAGGTGCCCGACTGGGAGACCGGCTTCACAGTCACCCCGTCCCCGCACCACCCGATCGGCGCGAAGGGCGTGGGCGAGTCGGCCACCGTCGGCTCCCCGCCCGCCATCGTCAACGCGGTCGTCGACGCCCTCGAACCCTTCGGCGTACGGCATGCCGACATGCCGCTGACGCCGTCGCGCGTCTGGGACGCGATGCGCGGCAACGCCCGCCCGCCGATCTAGGGGAGGTGGCCATGACGACGATCGCCCGCCGTACGCATGATCTGACCGTCTCGCGCGCGCCGTTCGTGCACGCCACAGTGGTCCGGGCGCAGGACCCGACGTCGGCCCGGCCCGGCGACGACGCCGTGATCCTGCCGGACGGCACCATCGAGGGTTTCGTCGGCGGGATGTGCGCCGAGAACTCGGTGCGGACAGCCGCCCTGGACGCGCTCCGGGACGGCAAGGCGCTGCTGCTGCGGGTCCTGCCGGACGGCGCGCCCGCCTTCCCCGACACGCCGGGGGCACGGGTCGTGGTCAACCCGTGCCACTCGGGCGGGGCGCTGGAGATCTTCCTGCGCCCGGTGCTGCCCGTACCCGTGCTGGGTCTGGTGGGTGACGTACCGATCAGCGCGGCGGTGGCCACCCTGGCTGCCTTCCTCGACT
This sequence comes from Micromonospora sp. WMMD1274, assembly GCF_049179035.1. Taxonomy (NCBI): domain Bacteria; kingdom Bacillati; phylum Actinomycetota; class Actinomycetes; order Micromonosporales; family Micromonosporaceae; genus Micromonospora; species Micromonospora sp. WMMD1274. The sequence continues at coordinate 5,287,015 of NZ_JBMHMG010000001.1, read as the reverse complement.
TCGAGGTGGCCACGTCCGGTGACTTCTCCGGCGCGACGGCGGTCGTGGTGGCCGGCCTCGGCAAGGGCGAACAGGACGCCGTCCGCGCCGCGCTGGATGCCGGGGTGGGGCACGTGGCGCTGGTCGCCAGCCGGAAGCGCGGGGCGGCGGTGCTCGACGAACTGGCGCTGTCCGACGCGGAGCGTGCCCGGGTCCGGACCCCGGCCGGACTGGAGATCGGGGCGCGCTCACCGCAGGAGATCGCGCTGTCGATCATGGCCGAGGTGGTGCGGGCGCTCCGGGTGGACGGCCTCGCCGCCTCCTCCCCCGCGCCATCCGCGGCGCTCCCCCAGCAGGCAGTCGACCCGGTGTGCGGGATGACCGTCCTGGTCGGGCCGGACACCCCGCACGTGCGGATCGACGGCACCGACCACTGGTTCTGCTGCCCCGGCTGCCGCGACCGGCACGTGGCGGCGTAGCCGTGTTCGTGACCGGCCTGGTTCTGGCCGCCGGGGCGTCGGTGCGCCTCGGCGAGGCCAAGCAACTGCTGCCGTACCGGGGGCGGACGCTGCTCGACGCCACCCTCGACCTGGCCCGCTCGTGCGCCTTCGACCAGTTGCTGGTGACCCTCGGCGGCGCCGCCGACCTGGTCCGCGAGCGGGTGGACCTGACCGGGGTCCAGGTCGTCGAGAACGCCGAGTTCAGCACGGGCTGCGGATCGTCGATCCGCGCCGCGACACAGGTGGTGGACCCGCGCGCCGACGGGCTCGTGCTCCTGCTCGGCGACCAGCCCGGCGTACGGGCCGCCGACGTACGCCGGGTCGCGGCGGCGACCACCCCGCTCGCGGTGTGCCGGTACACCGACGGCCTGGGGCACCCGTTCTGGTTCGCCCGTGACGTCCTGCCGGAGCTGCGTGTCCTGCACGGCGACAAGGCGGTGTGGAAGCTGCTGCACTCCGGCCGGCACCCGGTCATGGAGGTGCCGGTGGACGGGCCGGTGCCGATCGACGTGGACACCCGCGCGGACTACCGGCGGTTGCTCTCGGGCGAGGCGCGGTGAAGGATCCGCAGGCCGTGCGGCGCCGGCTGGACGCCGTCGACTACCTGGCCGACGACGGCATGGCGATGGCCGTCTTCCTCGCGCTGGAGCTGGGCAAGCCGCTGCTGCTCGAAGGTGAGCCCGGCGTCGGCAAGACCGCGGCGGCGAAGGCGCTTGCGCGGGCGCTGGACACGACACTGATCCGGCTGCAGTGCTACGAGGGCCTGACCCCCGGCGAGGCGCTGTACGAGTGGAACTACCAGCGGCAGTTGCTCGCCATCCGGCTGGCCGAGGCCCGGCACGCCTCGCTCACCGACGCCGACCTGTTCGCCGCGGAGTTCCTGCAGGAACGGCCGATTCTGCGGGCGGTACGCCACCCGGGACCGGTCCCGCCGGTGCTGCTGATCGACGAGATCGACCGGGCCGACGACGAGTTCGAGGCGCTGCTGTTCGAGTTCCTCGGCGAGTCCGGGATCACCATCCCCGAGCTGGGTACGTTCACCGCGACCACGCCGCCGGTCGTGGTGCTCACCTCCAACCGCAGCCGCGACCTGCACGACGCGCTGCGCCGCCGCTGCCTGTACCACTGGATCGACTTCCCGGAGCCGGGCCGCGCCACCGAGATCGTCCGGCGGGCCGTGCCGGGCGCCACCGAAGGGCTGATCCGCACGGCGACCGCCTTCGTCGGCGACGTACGCGCCCTCGGCCTGGACAAGGCACCCGGCATGGCCGAGGCCATCGACTGGGTCGCCGCGCTGTCAGTGCTCGGCGCCGCCGACCTCTGCGCCGACGACGTCGTCCGGACCATCGGCACCATCGCCAAGACCCCCGACGACCGCGCCGCCGTCGCCGCCGCGCTCGGCGCACACCAGGAGAGGCCGGCATGAAGATCACCAACGAGTTCACAGTCGACATCCCGATCGCGCGGGCGTGGGCGATCCTCACCGACCTGGAGGGCATCGCACCGTGCCTGCCGGGCGCCCGGCTGACCGGCGTCGACGGCGACGTCCACCAGGGCACGGTGAAGGTCAAGGTCGGTCCGGTCGTCTCCGAGTTCGCCGGCACCGCACGTTTCGTCGAGAAGGACGACAGTCGCTATCGAGGGGTGATCGACGCGAAGGGCCGCGACCGGCGGTCGGCGGCGAACGCGTCCGCCCTGGTCACCGCCCAACTTCGGCCGGACGGTCGGCGCACCGTCGTCAGCGTGGACACCGATCTGAAGATCTCGGGGCGGTTGGCCCAGTTCGGCAGCGGCATGATCAAGGAGGTGTCGGGCAAGCTGCTCGCCCAGTTCGTCGCCAACCTCGAGGCGAGGCTGGCGGCCGAGGAGACCGGCGACCCGCACGCGGCCACCGCGCCGGACGCATCCGAGCCCGCACCGGCCGTCGCCGCCACGTCCGCCGCGACCGGACCCGACGCCTCCACGGCCCTGCCCCGTACCCTCGCGGCCGACGCCGACGCCGCGGCGGTCGCCGCCTCACCCGCCGGGCTCTCGCCCGCCACCCCGTCCGGGACCACCGTGGCCGGGACCACCGTGGCCGGCACTCCCGTGGCAGCCCCGGCGTCCGCCGGCCGACCGGATGCCGGCACCGCCGCCGAACCGGAGACGCTGGACCTGCTCGACGTCGCCGGTGGTGCCGTCGTCAAGCGCCTCGTGCCGGTCCTCGTCGGGATCGTCGTCGTCGGCGCGGTGATCGCCTGGTGGGTCGCACGCCGGTGAGCGACGGTCTGCTGCGCGGCGTCGACCGAGCGGCGTTCGCGACGGCGTTCGCCGGCCGGTTGCGGCGGGCCGGCGTACCCGCCGGGCTCACCGAGGCCGGCGACTTCGTCCGGGCGCTCGGCGTGTGCACACCCGGGGAGACGACCGCACTCTACTGGGCCGCCCGGATCAGCTTCGTGCGGCGGCACGCCGACCTCGCCGCCTTCGACAGTGTCTTCGCCGCTGTCTTCGTCGACACGCCGCCGCTGCCGCTCACCCGGTCCGCGGCCCCGCCGGGCGCCCGTGACGACGTACACCTGCCGGTGCCCGCCGACACCGACGACACCGGCGACGGTGGCGGGCTGCCGTGGGCGACGTTGCCGGCGCCCGTCGCCGAGGCGGAGCCCTCCGATGCCGGACTGCGGCTGCCCGAACGACGGCCCAGCGCCCTCGCCGGGCTCGCCGACCGGCCGTTCGAGGATCTCGACGGCGCCCAGCTCGAACTGCTCGGCGAGGCCCTGCGCGAGGCCGTCGCCCGCTGGCCGTCCCGGCGCACCAGGCGGCACGCCGTGGGCCCGGCCGGGCGCCGGGTCGCACTGCGTCCGACGATCGCCCGCGCCCGACGCACCGCGTGGGAGCCCGTCGAGGTCGTCCGCGAGCGACCGGTACGCCGGCCGCGCCGGGTCGTGCTGCTGTGCGACGTCAGCGAGTCGATGCGCGCCCAGGCCCACGCGTACCTGCACCTGCTGCGGGCCTTCGCGATGGCCGCCGACGCGGAGGTGTTCGCCTTCGCCACGACGCTCACCCGGCTCACCGTCGCGCTGCGGCACACGTCGGCGTCCGCGGCGATCGCGCACGCCAGCGCCGCCGTGACCGACCGGTTCGGGGGTACGCGCATCGTGACGAACCTGCGGTCGCTGCTCGCCTCCCCGCACGGCGAGGCGGTTCGCGGTGCGGTGGTGCTGATCGGCTCGGACGGCTGGGACAGCGACCCGCCGGCCGAGCTCTCCGCCGTGATGGCGCGGCTGAGCCACCGCGCCCACCGGGTGGTCTGGCTGAACCCCAGGGCCGGCGCCCCCGGCTTCGCTCCCCTGGTGGCGGGCATGGCCGCGGCCCTGCCCTACTGTGACCGGCTCCTGCCGGCCGCGACGTTCCGGGACCTGCTGGACGCCGCCGATCAGCTCCAGAGCGTCACGTGCACCGAGGGCCGGAAACGGTTGACCGCGACGCCCACGCCGCGCATCATCGCCTGAATCGCCCGGGGCGTCGACGCGAAGCGGCACAGCTCGGCTGCCGCGGACGGAGTGCCGGGGGTGACGAGCACCAGCGAATGCCATGTCGCCTCGGCCGTCGCGTGCGGCCCGGACAACGCCACCAGTTGGCCGCCACGGACGTCCGGCGCGACGGTGAACGACAGCGCCGGCGCGATCCCCCGGCCGCGCTGGGCCTCACCCAGCGCTGCCGCGTGGCTCTGGAAGATCTGCTGCCGCTCCTCGGGCACACCGAGCCGGCGCAGCATCGCCGGGACAGCGCCCAGGGCGTTGGTGGCCGAAGGCCCGAGCAGCCAGGTCTGGTCGCGCAACTGCCCCGGTGACGCCGGCACACCGGCCAGCGGATGATCCGGGCCGACGACCGTCACGAGCCGGTAGTTCATCATGGGCCGGCAGGAGATCGCCGGTTCGGCCACCGGCGGCAGCGGCCCCATCGCGATGTCCGCGGCCCGGGTCAGCAGCAGCGACTCGAAGGAGCCGGGGTCGCAGACGCTCAGCTCGATGTCGAGGTCGGCGGCGCGTCTGGCGAACAGCTCGATCAGTCTCGGCGCGGCGAACTCGGCGAACTCGCTGGACGCGGCGACCCGCAGCATCCGGCGGCCGTGTGCCGCCGAACTGACCTCCAGGACCGTACGGTCCTGCAGCCCCAGCATCTCGGCCGCGCGGCTGGCGAGCCGCAGCCCGCCGGGGGTGAAGGCCAGCCCCGCCGCCGTCCGCGTGAACAGCTGATCTCCGAACTCCTTGCGCAGCTGCCCGATCAACAGCGAGACCGCCGGCTCGGAGACCTCCAGTTGCGCGGCGGCCTGCTTGACCGATCCCAGCCGGACGACAGCGACGTAGGCCCGTAGCTGCGTCGGAGTCATCGGCGTGACCGCCCTTCTGCGGCGCCGTGGACTGCTGCGGGCAGCCCGCGGTGTACCCCGATCATTCCCCGCGGATTGCCCCGCCGCCAGGGACAGCGCACCTCGGAGCGATCCGACCGGTACGCGGGGTGAGCGCCCGCGACTCGACAGCGGCTGACGGAACGCTACGTCGTGAAGTAGGCGGCACTCTCCGCGTCGGCCGGGTAGTAGGACTCGATCGCGATTTCGTCGATCGTGATGTCCATCGGGGTGCCGAATGTGGTGATGGTCGAGAACAGCCGCAACTCTCGTCCGCCGACGCGAAGGATCATCGGTATCACGACGTCCGGTTCGACCCGTTGACTCGACGTGTCCTGCGGTTCGGGCGCCAACAGTTCTTCGTAGAGCGCGGTCAGCTCGGGGTCGGGGGCAGTGGCGAGCTGGCGTGAGATCCGGGCGCGGAACACCGCGCGCACGTCGGCCAGGTTGACGACCATGCGCGCGAGCCCGCGCGGGTCCAGTCCCAGCCGTACCAGGTTGACCGGCGGCCGCAGCAGGTCAGGAGCCACCTGTGCGAAGAACGGGTCGACAGCGCGGTTGGTCGTCACGATGTTCCACCGGCGATCGAAGACCACCGCCGGGTAGGGCTCGTGGGCGCGGAGCACCCTCCGGACAGCGTCGTGGACGGCTGACAGTGCGTTGTGGTCTAGCGGACTCTCGGCGTACCGAGGTGCGAAGCCACCGGCGAGCAGCAGCCGGTTGCGATCCCGCAGCGGCACGTGGAGCTGATCCGCGAGTCGAAGGATCATGTCGGAGCTCGGCTTGGACTTACCGGTCTCGACCAGACTGACGTGACGAGCCGAGACATCCGCAGCGATCGCGAGATCCAGTTGGCTGAGTCCCCGGCGCTGCCGCCACTGCCGCAAGAGTTCCCCGACCGTGTGCACGGTCATGGAGCGTACTCATCGTTGAGTCGGACGCCATGAAATCCGAGTTCATCGACAATCGAAGCGGTCGCGCAAACACTGCATCCATGACCATGGAGAACCAGAGCATCGTCCAACGGGCGCTGGCAGGACTGATCGAGACGGGCGACGTCGATGCGCTCGCCCCCTTCCTTAGTGATGACTTCGTCCACCACAGGCCGGGTGCAACCACATCGACCAAGGTGGAGTGGCTCGCCGCCGTCCGCGCTGCGCTGGTACCGCTTGCCGGCATGCAGGTCGAGATCCATCAGGTGCTGACCGACGGCGATCACGTCGTGATGTACTCGCGGCGCTGGCTTCCCGATGCAGGACCGGAGATCGCGGTCGTCGACATCTGGCGGATCGACGACGGGCTGATCGCCGAGGCGTGGGAGATCATCGAGCCGGTGGCCCAAGTGACCGCCAACCTCGCGTGGTGGGTCTGACCACCTCTACCGAGCGTCGGCGTCGGCGTCGGCGAGCAGTCGGGCAGCCAGGGCCCGTACCTCGTCCTTGAGTTTCTCCGGTCGGTCGATCGTGAACGACCAGCCGAGTCCGGCGAGCATCTGTGCCGCGCCGTCGAGCCGTTCGGCCCGGGCGGTGAGGCGCACTCCGCCGGGAACCTCGGTGAGCGTGCCGACCGAGAGCGGGATCCGTCGCTGGGCCTGCTCCAGGCTGGTGTGCAGCACCACGGAGATGTCGTGTGCGTACGGCACGGCTGCCAGACCGGTGAGTACCTGCGCCGTGGGATCGAAGCCGGCCGGGATGTCGAACCTGCCCGGGGTGGGGCGGGCCGTCCCGATGCGGTCGAGCCGGAACGTCCGTACGGCCCGGCGGTTGTGGTCGTGACCGGTGACGTACCACCGGCCGGCGTGGAATACCAGCCCGTACGGGTCGAGCCGGCGCTCGCCGGACTGGCCGCGCCACGTGGTGTAGGTGATGCTCACCGGTTGCTGATGCCGGGCCGCTTCGGCGAGCACCAGCAGCACCTCGATGCCGGGCGGGGCGGGCTTCCGTACCCGTGCGGTGAAGTCCACGGTCTCCAGCAGCGAATCGATCCGCCGGGCGAGAACGGCCGGCAGCACCCGGCGGATCTTCGCGGTCGCGCTCTCGGCGGCCGCGCCTTCGGCGGTGACCAGCCCGGCCCGGCCGGCGGCGACGAGCCCGAGCATGACGGCGACCGCCTCCTCGTCGGTGAGCATGAGTGGCGGCAGCTTGTATCCGGGCGCGAGCCGGTACCCGCCGTAGCGGCCGCGCCGGGCCTCGACCGGGATGCCCAGGTCGGCGAGGTGCGCGGCGTATCGGCGGACGGTGCGCTCGTCGACGCCCAGCCGACCGGCCAGGTCGGCGACGGTGAAGCCGCCACCGGCCTGGAGGATCTCCAGCAACGCCAGTACGCGCGCGGTCGGCCGGGTCAAATCCCCACTCCTCATCCGGGCGGAACCTGTCCGGTATTGATCGTAGCGTGTCAGGCATGACGACCTTCGTACTGATTCCCGGGTTCTGGCTCGGCGCATGGGCCTGGCGCCCGGTCACCGCCGCCCTGCGCGGGCACGGCCACGAGGTGTACCCGCTGAGCCTGACCGGCCTGGGCGAGCGCGCCCACCTGGCCCGCCCGGACACCGACCTCGACGTCCACGTCACGGACGTGGTCAACCTGCTGCGCTACGAGGACCTGCACGACGTGGTCCTCGTCGGGCACAGCTACGCCGGCGCGGTCGTGACGACCGCCGTTGCCGACCGCATGACCGACCGCATCGCCCAACTGGTCTTCGTCGACACCGGCCCGCTACCCGACGGCGCGGCGAACGACGACTTCAGCCCGCGCCAGGAGCGTGAACGCAACGCGGCGGTGGTCGCCGAACACGGCGACGGCTGGCGCCTGCCACCACCGCCGTGGGCCGAACTGGCGAGCACGGCAGACGTCGATGAGTCGGTCGTCGCGTTGCTCGATGAGCGGTCGGTGGCTCAGCCGTGGGCGACTGCCACCACCCCGGTACGGCTCACCGGGGCGTGGGAGAAGCTCCCCCGCCTCGGTGTGCTGTCGAGCTTCACCGCCGAGCAGGCACGCGAGATGGCCGCCACCGTGCCGCTGTGCCGGCACATGGCCGGCGATTCGTGGCGGTACGCGGAACTGCCGACCTGGCACTGGCCGATGCTGAGCCGACCGGTCGAGCTGGCCCGGATCCTGCACGAAGCCAGGCCCACGGCATAGCCCGCGGTGCCCGGGTGACCTCGCGCCGAGGTCACCCGGGCGCCGATACGGGAGGTCACGACGAGGGCCAGAGATCGGCCGGGAGCGAATTGTCAGGTTTCTGCGCTCCCTGCTGACACGAGGAGGAGCGCGACCCGATGGGCGACGGCCAACGTCCGAGACCATTGAACCGCCGCCACGGGCCTGATTCACCCGGCGCCACCCTGATCAGGAGCATGGCCCCATGTGGGCGTTGAGTCTCCTTCTGGGGCTGCTGGTGGTATTGGCGATCACCGCGGCCACCGGCTACTTCGTGGCGCAGGAATTCGCGTACATGGCCGTGGACCGGTCGCGGCTCAAGGCCCGCGCCGCGGCCGGTGACGACGCCGCCAAGCGCGCGTTGGACGTGACCCGCCGGACCTCGTTCATGCTGTCCGGCGCCCAGCTCGGGATCACCGTCACCGCCCTGTTGGTCGGCTATGTCGCCGAACCGTTGATCGGTGAGTCGGTCGGCGCCGCCCTCGGCGGGGTCGGCGTTCCGACCGGCGTCGGCGTCGCCGTCGGCACGGTGGCCGCGCTGCTGCTCTCGACCGTCGTGCAGATGCTGTTCGGCGAGCTGTTCGCCAAGAACCTCGCCATCTCGCGGCCCGAGCCGGTGGCCCTCTGGCTGGCCAGATCCACCCAGATCTACCTACGGGTGTTCGGGTGGCTGATCGCCTTCTTCGACAGGTCCTCAAACGCCCTGCTGCGCCTGTTCGGCATGGAACCGGTACACGACGTGGAACACGCCGCCAGCCGCCGCGACCTCGAACACATCGTCAGCGATTCCCGCGACTCCGGGGACCTGCCCGCCGAGCTGTGGATGCTGCTCGACCGGGTGCTCGACTTCCCTGACCGTGACGCCGCCCACGCGATGGTCCCGCGGGCCCGGGTGGATGTCGTGGAACCCGGCCTGACCACCAGGGAACTCTGGACCAAGATCGCCGGCGGTCACTCTCGCTACCCCGTGCTGGACGACCGCGAGGACGTGATCGGGGTGGTGCACCTCGCCGACCTGCTCGCCGTCGACCGCGACGATGCCGGCACGGTGGCCGACATCATGCGGCCGCCGGTGCTGGTCCCGACCTCGATGCCGCTGCCCCGGGTCGTGCAGACCCTCGCCGAGCGGAAAGCCCAGCTCGCCTGTGTGCTCGACGAACACGGCGGGCTGGCGGGCGTGGTGACAGTGGAGGACCTTGCCGAAGAACTGGTGGGGGAGATCGAGGACGAGCACGACGACGCCACGGCACCCATCTCGCCGGCCGCGCTGGCCGCGGCGGACGGCGCCTGGGAACTGGCCGGCACGCTGCCGCTGGACGAGGTCGAGCGCGCCATCGGGCACGACCTGCCCGAATCGGACAGCGAGACTCTCGCCGGCCTGGTCATCGAACTGCTCGGCGAGCTGCCCGCCCCCGGCGCCGTGGCCCGGCTGAGCCTCGGCGAGGCCATCCTGACACTTGAGGTGGTGGAGTTGGAGCGGCACGTCCCGTCGCTGGTCCTGCTGCGGACGGAGGAGAACCGCTGATGGGCAACCCCTGGGTGGTGCTGGCCGTCACCATCGCGCTGATCGTGCTCAGCGCCTTCTTCGTGGCCGCCGAGTTCGCCTTGCTGGCGGTCCGCCGGCACCGCCTCGATGCGCGTTCCGAGCACAGCCGCTCGGCCCGAGCTGCGGTGCGCAGCTTCGACGAACTGACCGTGCTGCTGGCCGGCTGCCAGCTCGGTATCACCGCCGCCGCGCTCGGGCTCGGCGCGGTCACCAAACCGGCCGTCAACCACGCGCTGACTCCGGTGTTCGCGTCCTGGGGCGCACCCGGCTGGACGGCCGACGCGGCCGGTTTCGCACTGGCGTTGCTGGTCGTGACGTTCCTGCACCTGGTCATCGGGGAGATGGCCCCGAAGTCGTACGCCATCGCCCACCCGGAGAAGACCGCCATCGCCCTGGCGATGCCGATGCGCGCCTTCATGTGGTTCACCCGGCCGGTGCTGCGTGCCCTCAACGCCAGCGCCAACTGGTGCCTGCGCCGGGTCGGCGTCGAGCCACGGGACACCATCGCCACCGGCCAGAACGCCGCCGATCTGCGCCACCTGGTCGAGCACTCGGCCAACGTCGGCGCGCTCGACGCGTCGTACTCCGCGCAACTCACCGATGCCCTCGACCTCGACCGACTCACCCTGGCCGACCTCACCGGCCCGGAGCGTGAGCTGACAGCGGTGGGGACTGCCGACACCGTCCTGACGGTCCGTGCGGTGGCCCGCGACACCGGCCACCTGCGGGTGGTCGTCCTGCGCGGCGGCGCGGCCGTCGGTGTGGTCCACGTCCGCGACACCATGGACCAGCCGGACGACCAGACCGCCGGCGAGGTGATGCGCGATGTCCTCGTGCTCGACGGCTCGACGCTCGCCTACGAGGCGCTGTCCGTCATGCGGGCCACCCGCCACCACCTGGTGGTGGTCGCCACCTCGAACGGCCCGGCGGTGGCGACCTTGACCGACGTGGTCGAGCGCCTGCTCCGCGCCCCTGCCGCCGCCCGCTCCAGTTGACCTACCGCGCCGGCGGCCTGCCCGTTCCGGCGACTCGCGCATCAGCTGACGCCGGTCATGACCGGACCGCCCGCTTGTTGGTCAGGCTCGGGTGCGCTGCCGCTGCCGGGTCGACACGACCGCGACAACAGCCATGAGGACCGCGACGATCAGGGACGGCAGTGCATCGGGCCGGCGCAGCAGTTCCCCCGTCAGCCCGGCGTTGTCCAGCTGGTGCAGCGTGCCCAGCAGCAGGGTGGGGACGACCGCGATCAGCAGCCGCTGGTCGGCGGTCGCCACCCACAGGAAGGCGGCCACGCCGGCGACCACCATGGCGGCGGCGACGATCCGCGGGGCCGCGTCGACCATGCGGAGGCCGCCCGCGGGGATCAGGTGCAGGGCGAGGACGCCGGCGGTGACCAGGACGGCGTTGGCCCGGGGCGCCGGCGGCACGTCAGCCGGACGCCGCAGGCCCAGCACGATCAGGGGCGCGGCGACGACCGGCGCCCACCACTGCGGCAGGCCGTTGAGGAACAGGTACTGGGAGATCGCGGTCGGCACCACGGCCGCGGCGACCGCCAGGACGGCGGCGGTGCGGGTACGGCCCGCGACGAGCGCCACCAGCGCCGCGATCAGCACGACCTCGTGGACGCCCTGATTCCGCAGGACGGTCAGGGGGTCCGAGAGTCCGCCGTACTGGAACGCCTCGACGATGTCGTCCAGGCCGATGAGCACACCCAGCGCCAGCGCCGCCAGGGCGCCGAGGTGGATGCCCTGCCAGAACAGCACGGCGGCGGGCCGGGGCGCGGTGCTGCCGCCGTGCACCCGCAGGGCGCCCCGGACGAGCGAGGCCGCCTCTCGGAGGCTGGGCCAGCGACGGTCGGTCGGTTCGTCGCCGATCAACGTGTCGATCAGCTCGTCGGCGCGTTCGCGGCGGTAGCCGGCCGGGTAGGCCCGCAGCAGCAGGCGGTAACGCTTCTCCAGAACATCGGAACTCATGCTGGTCTGATCCTCGCGGTAGAAGGTTGAGGGGCGCTTGCCTGCGATGTGACCCGGCGTGGCAGGCGGTCCATGACCACCCGCGCGGCCTGGGCGAGCCGGTCGGCCTCTTCGGTGAGTACGCGACAGCCCTCGTCGGTGAGCCGGTAGTAGCGACGGGCACGCCCGTTGACGATCTCCTCCCCGTCGGCGGTGACGAGTCCCTCGCCGAGCAGCCGGTCGATCACCGAGTACAGCGATCCGGCGGCGAGGGTCACCCGCCCGTCGGACAGCTCGGTCACCCGCTTGATCACGGCGTAACCGTGGAGCGGCCCACCGAGCAGGGCGGCGAGGACGAAGTACGACGGTTCCCGTAGCGCGGGACGCGAAGCAGATCCCATGCCGCCGAATATACAACCAACTTGAGTATCCGTCCAAGGTGACTGTCCACAGTGCCCCTTGCTCAAATTATCTTAATGGTTAAGGTAATCGAATGAGCGCATCGACCGACTTCTCCGTGGCGATCGCCGGCGCCGGCCTCTCCGGCCTCTGCCTCGCCCAGTACCTGACGCGTGCCGGCGTCGACGTGCACGTCTACGAGCGGGACCCCGGCCCCTTCGTCCGGCGGCAGGGCTACCGGATCATCCTCGACCGGTACGGGCTGGCGGCGTTGCGCGAGAGCCTGCCCCGCCCGCTGTACCGCCTGGCGCTGACCACCGGCGACGAGCCCGGCGGGCACCTGCGCTTCACCGACCGACGGCTGCGGGACGCCTTCACGATCACCTTCAAGGACGATCCGCACGAGACCCGTCAGGTGGACCGCCTGACGCTGCGGTCGATCCTCCAGTCCGGGCTGGACGGGCGCATCCACTACGGCAAGGCCGCCGTCGCCGTGGACAGCGGCGGCCCGGCCGAGCTGCGGCTGCGGTTCTCCGACGGCAGCGCCGCCGCGGCCACAGTCGTGGTGGGCGCCGACGGCGTCGGTTCGGCGCTACGCGCGCAGCTCATGCCGGGCGCCGACCCCGCGGACACCCCGATGGCGGGCGTCTACGGCCGGTCGCCGCTGTGGCGCGACGGCGCGAGCGTCATCCCGGACGCGCTGCGCACCAGCGGGGTCCTGTCCATCGCCGACCGGCCGGGCAGCGCCTTCTTCTTCACCTCCATGCGGTTCGGCGAGAGCCCACGGGAGGCGTTCACACGCCTCGCCCCGGGCAGCTACGCCCCCACCGGCGACGACTACGTCATGTGGGCACTGCTGCTCCGGCGGGACGAACTGCCTCCCGCCGTACGCGGGGACCTGCGGGCGCTGTGGCACGTGGCGGCCCGGATGAGCATCGACTTCCACCCGCTCGTCCGGCGGCTCGTCGACACGGCCGAGCTGGACGCCACGGTGCTCAACCTCTTCGCCACCGGCCGGCGGCCGCACCGGTGGGCGGTGCCCCGGGCGACGATGATGGGCGACGCCGTACACGTCATGCCGCCCTTCGGCGCGCACGGCGGCAACACCGCGCTGCGCGACGCCGCCCTGCTCGGCCACAGGCTGGTCGAGGCCCGGAGGAACGGCACGCCCGTGGAAGAGGCGATCGCCGGCTACCAGGACGAGATGGTGCCGTACGCCTTCCACGCCGTCGACGACGCCGCCAGGCTGATGCGCCGCCTCACCGGAGGCGCCGCGGCACCGCACTGGGTGCTGACCCACGTGCTACCTCGGCTGCACCGGGTCACCGTGCCGGAGGCATGATTGCCCGCATGTCCCACGATCCGGCCCGCGCCTCCGCGATCGCCGACCTCATGCACGCCGGGCGGGAGACGTCGCGGCTGTCCACCGTGCTCCGGTACGCCATCGCGGAACGGCTCGGCCTCACCGTGAGCGACCTGGAGTGCCTGGACTTCCTGGCGGACGTCGGATCCGCCACGGCGGGGCAGATCGCCGAGCGGACCAACCTCACCACCGGCGCGGTCACCAGCATGGTCCGCCGGCTCCAGCAGGCGGGTTACGTGACGGCCGAACGCGACCCGGCCGACCGGCGGCGGGTCGTCGTCACCATGCGGCCGGAGCGGATCGCCGACCTGGAGCGACCGTACGAGCGTTTCGCCGAGCGGGCGGAACGGCTCGTCGAGGGCTACAGCGCCGAGGAGGTCGGGCTGCTGGTCCGGCACCACGGCCGCCTGCAGGAGATGTACCTCGCCGAGCTGGACCACCTCCGCGGCGGCGACACCCCGCAGCCTTCCGTGTGAGCCGGCGTCTCCTGTCGCTCTGCCGCTATCCCACAGTCGCCAGGAAGTCCGAGTAGAACAGGCCCAGGCCGGCCGCGACGCAGACGCCGGCCACGATCCAGAACCGGACCACGATTGTCGACTCGCTCCACCCGGCCAGCTCGAAGTGGTGGTGCAACGGCACCATCCGGAAGACGCGTCGTCCGGTGGTCCGGTACGAGACGATCTGGATCACCCAGGTCGTGGTGATGATGACGAAGAGCCCGCCGATCAGGATCGAGAGCAGCGTCGTACGGGTCACCACCGCGAGCCCGCCGATCAGGCCGCCCAGCCCGAGCGCGCCCACGTCACCCATGAAGATCCGCGCCGGGGACGTGTTCCACCACAGGAAGCCCACGCAGGCGCCGGCCGCGGCTGCCGCGATCATGGCGATCTCCAGGGGATCGCGGACCTGGTAGCAGTACTCGTTCACGCGCGCGTACCCGTCGTCTGCGCACCAGTGCCGGTACTGCCAGAAGCCGATCAGCGAGTACGCGCCGAGCACCAGGATCGACGCGCCGGTGGCCAGGCCGTCGAGGCCGTCGGTGAGGTTCACGCCGTTCGACATCGCCGTGATCACGAAGATGAAGACCATGACCGCGCCGACCTTGCCGACGTCCAGCCAGCTGATGTCGCGGATGAGCGAGATGTGCTCGCTGGCCACGGTCTGGCCGTTGGTGCTGGGCACGTACAGCGCGGCCACGCCGAACCCGCCGCCGACGAGCGCCTGGCCGAGCAGCTTGCCCTTGGCCGACAGCCCGTCGGAGTTGCGCCGGCGCACCTTGAGGATGTCGTCGAAGAAGCCGACCGCGCCGCAGAAGACGAACAGCCCGAGCAGCACCAGGGCCGTCATGGTGGGCCCCTCCTGCGCGATCTGCCGTTCGGGCAGGGTGGTCAGGGCGAGGTGCCCGGCGACGTACGCGAGGACCGTCGCCACGATGAAGACGACGCCGCCCATCGTGGGCGTGCCCACCTTGTGCTCGTTGCTGGCGAGCCCGATGGACCGGATCGGCTGACCGGCCTTCAGCGCGGTGAAGACGCGAACCGCCACCGGCGTGCCGAACAGGGAGATGACGAACGCGACAGCGGCCGCGACGATGACCGCCCTCACCGGCGGACCTCCACGAGGTCCGGATCCCGTACCGCGTTCCCACCGCTCTTCGCGAAGTCGTCGACCACGACACGTGAGCTTGCCATCCGGCGGCGGACGGAGCAGCCCCCTGACCGTCACCACGCCGAGGCTGGCGCGTACGCCGTAGCGTCGACGGCATGAGAACGATGGTGGTGTCGCTCGCGATGATGCTGGCGCTGGCGCTGGCGCTCGTCGTCTTCGTCGCCCGGCGCGACCGGACGAGGCGCCCGTCGGACGAGGACTCGGCTGCGGTTCACCAGGCCCGCGCCGACCAGCACCGGCACGACGCGCAGCGGCAGGTCGCGTCGGGCCTCGCCGAGCGGCACCGCAACCCGCCGAGCACGTAGGCGCGACCGGCGGACGCGGTTGCGCGTACCCCGGATCCTGAACGCATGGGCGACGCGGAGACACTTGCGGCCACCGAGATCGGCTTGCTGCAGGGCGGTGACCGGGCAGCGGTGGTCGCGGCGCTGGCCATGCTGAACGCGCGCGGGGTCCTGGCGGCAGGAGCCGGCCGGGTCCGCCGGACCGGGTCGCTTCCGCCGGAGGCCGAACCGCTGGAGCGGGCGCTGTACGCCGCCCTCTACGGATCCGTCGGCCCCGGGGAACTGGCCCGGCAGAAGCGCGTCCATCGAGCGCTCCGCGACGTGCGACGGAGCCTGGCTGCGCGAGGTCTCGCCCGGACGCCCGGCCGACGGGTGCTGCTGCCGATCCTGCTGGTGGTGCTGCCCCCGGCGTTGCTCGTGAAGCTGGTGGCGGCGGGAACGGTCGGCGTGACCCAGGGACTGGTGGCCGTCGTGATTCTCGTGGGAGTCGCCGTGTGGTCGCTGCCCCTCCGTACCGTCGCCGGAACGCGAGCCCTGGCTGCCGCCCGGGCACGACACGGCGACCTCCTCGAACGAGCCGATCTGGAACCGGCCGAGGTCGGCCTCGCGGTGGCGCTCTTCGGCACCCCCGCGGCGCAGGCGCTGATGCCGCGGTTCACCCGGGACGCCGGCCTGCTCGACGGCGGCCGCAGTTCACACCAGGTCGACAGCCGCCTCGACTCGTCGCCGTGGGGCACGAACACCAGCAGCTTCTGGAACTGACCGGCCGCCGCCGCCCTCACCGCTCCGGCGTCAGGTAGCCGCGGGAGAACGCTGCCGCGACGGCCGCCGCGCGGTCGTTGACGCCGAGTTTCGCGTACGCGTGCAGCAGGTGCGTCTTGACAGTCGCCTCGCTGATGAACAACTGCCTCGCCGCCTCGCGGTTCGTCGACCCCCGGGCGACCAGCTCCAGGACCTCCAGCTCCCGCTGCGACAGCGGCTCGGAAGCCGGTTGCCGCATCTGCCGCATGAGCCGTGTCGCGACGGCCGGGGACAGCGCCGCCTGCCCCTGCGCGGCCGCCTCCACCGCGCGGAACAGCTCCTCGCTCGGCGCGTCCTTCAGCAGGTAGCCGGTGGCGCCCGCCTCGATGGCGGGGAGCACGTCGCTGTCCGTGTCATACGTCGTCAGCACCAGAACGCGGGCCGGCACTCCCCGTCTCGCCAGCTCCCGGATGGCGCAGACGCCGTCGACGCGCGGCATACGCAGGTCCATGAGGATCACGTCGGGCCGGAGCGCCTCCCCCGCGACGATCGCCTCCGCACCGTCACCCGCCTCGCCCAGCACCTCGAAACGCGGGTCGGCGCTGAACATGCCGCGCAGCCCGTTGCGTACGACCGGGTGGTCGTCGACGATCAGCAGCGAGATCACCGGCCCGCTCCGGCGGGGATGGCCGGCACCGTGGCCGAGATCGCCGTACCGCCGCCCGGCTCCGACTCGATCTCCAGCCGCCCGGCGAGGCGCTGCACCCGCTGCCGCATGCCGGTGAGCCCGAAACCCCCGGCGCCGTCGGCGCGCCTGGCGCCGGGCTCGAAACCCACCCCGTCGTCGCGTACGTCGAGCGTCACCAGGTCCTCCATGTACGACAGCGTCAGCCCGACCCGGCTGGCCCGGGCGTGCTTGGCGACGTTGGCGAGTGCCTCCTGCGCGGCCCGCAGCAGTGTCACCTCGACATCGGCGTGCATCGGGCGCGGATCGCCGGTGGTGGTCAGCACCGCGTCGATGTGGTGCACCTGCGACCAGCGCCGGGTCACGTCGCTGATCGCCTCCGGCAGCCGGGCCTCGGCGAGCACCTCGGGCTGCACGGCGTGCACCGTACGGCGGGCCTCGGTGAGGCTGTCGCGGGCCAGGTTCTTCGCGTTGTCCACGTGCCGGCGCCACGCCTCGTCCCGGTCGGCCGTCTGCTCGGCGGCCTGGAGCTGGGTGAGGATGCCGGCGAGCCCCTGGGCGAGGGTGTCGTGGATCTCCCGGGCCATCCGCTGCCGCTCGTCCTGCACGCCCGCCTCGCGGGCCTGCACGAGCAGCTGGGCGTGCAGCCCGGCGTTCTCCGCCAGCGCCGCCTCCAGCTTGACGTTCGCCTCGTGCAGCTCGGCGAGCGCCCGCTTCTGCCTGTGGTTGCGCCGGTCGTCCAGCTCGGCGAAGCGGAAGAACGCCCCGGCCAGCACGATCATGACCAGGGACAGCACCAGCCACTCGTTCACCGTCGCGCCGGACAGGCCACCGGTGGAGGACGCGGCCTGGATCATCGCCGTGGCGGCGACCCCCGCGTACCGCCAGCGGCCCTTCAGGAACAGGAACGCGTGGACGTACCCGATGAAGGTGAAGATGCCGTACCAGGGAGCGAGCGTCACCACGCTCGCGCCCAGCACGATCAGCCCCACGTAGTAGAGGCCCGTCAACGGGCCACTCTCCTGCCACTGCGGGTGGGCATGGAACCAGCCCACCCAGAGGGCGATCACGAGCGTGAGCCCGAGCACCAGCGGCAGGTTCAGTGACACGTCCCAGAACGGCAGCACCAGCGTGATGAGCGCGCAGACCGACAGGAGGAAGTACGGCAGGGCGGAGAAGAACACCGTCTCCTTGCGTTCCCAGCGGTCGAACTCCGCACGTAGCTCGGCCTCGATACTCACGACCTACTCCCAGCGGAAGTACCGCGCGGCCAGCCCGCCGGCCACGATCGTCCACCCCAGCATCACAGCCACGTGCAGCACCTGCGGCCACTGACCGGCGGTGGCGTCCTGCAATGATTGCACGCCCGCCCCGAGCGGGGTGAAGTCGCTGATCCCCCGCAGCACGCCGGGCATGCTGTCGCGCGGGAGCCAGAGACCGGCGAAGAACACGACCGGAAAGAAGAGTACGGTCCCGACCGCCCCGGCACTCTTGCCGCCGGGCGCGAGCGCGGCGACGAGCAGACCGATCGCGAACATCGTCACGGCCGCCAGCACGTAACTCGTCAGGTACGCCGGCACCTGCCGGGGCAGCCGTACGCCGAACGCCAACCGGCCGATGGCGAGCGCGACGAGCATCGTCACCACGGACATCGCAGTGGACATCAGCAACTGCGCGCCGAGCATCGCCGCCGGCTTGACCGGCGTGGTCCGCATCCGGCGCAGCACACCCTTCTCCCGGTAGGTGGCGAGCAGTTGGCACAGGCTGTTCAGCGCGAACATGGCGATGCTCAGCGCGACGATGATCGGCACGTACAGGTCGATGGTCCGCAGCCCGCCGAGGTCGGCGTCGGGCTCCCGGAACGCGGGGATCGCACCGAAGATGACGAGCAGGAGCGGCGGGAAACCGAGCGCGAAGAAGACGATGATCGGCTCGCGGAAGAACAGTCTGGTCTCGGTGGCGGTGAGCCGGTACAGCACGGACATGATGTCTCCTCAAGCGTCGATCGGGCGGCCGGTGAGCGCGACGAACGCGTCGTCCAGCGAGGTCTGTTCAACCCGCAGATCGGCCGCGACGACCTGGTGGCGGGCGAGCACAGTGGTCACGGCGAGCAGCAGGTCTCCCGTACCGGTCACGACGAGCTGGCTGCCGGCCCGCTCGACGGACGTGACCTCCGGCAGTGCGGTCAGCAGGGCGTGATCAAGCGGCGCGGAGGGCCGGAACCGGATTCGCTGCCGGTCGTCGACGCGCGCCACGAGCCCGGCCGGGGAGTCGAGCGCGACCAGGCGACCGGCGTCGATCACCGCCAGCCGGTCGCAGAGCCGTTCCGCCTCCTCCATGAAGTGCGTGACCAGCAGCACCGTCACACCCCGATCGCGGACGCCCTCGATCAGATCCCACGTGTCGCGCCGCGCCTGCGGGTCGAGGCCGGTGGTCAGCTCGTCGAGCACCGCCACCTCCGGGTCGCCGACCAGCGCGAGCGCGATCGACAGCCGCTGCTTCTGCCCGCCGGAGAGCCGCCGGAACTGCGTGCCGAGCTTGCCGGTGAGACCCAGCGTGTCGATCAGCGCACGCCAGTCGGCCGGCCGGCGGTAGAAGGAGCTGTACAGCTCCATCGCCTCGCCGACTGTGAGCTTGTCGGGCAGCTCGCTCGCCTGGAGCTGCGCGCCGAGCAGGTGCCGCATCTCCTCGGTGTCACGTTGCGGGTCGATGCCGCAGACCCGGACGGTGCCGCCGTCCGGGACGCGCAGCCCTTCGACGCACTCGACTGTCGTGGTCTTGCCGGCCCCGTTCGGGCCCAGGATGCCGAAGATCTCGCCCTGCTCGACGGCGAAGCTGACGCCGTCCACAGCGGTGTGCTCGCCGTAGCGCTTGACGAGGCCGTCCACCTCGATGATTGCCATGACAGAAGCGTGCCGTCCGGCACCCGTACGCCGAATCGACCGCGCGGCGAGAGCCGCCGCACAGCCCGGTGGGTGCGGCGGTCAACCAGGTGGTTGATGCCGGGGTCGACCGGGGTCGTTGGCATGCTGCCGGCGATGTCCGGGGCGGCTTAATCGGTGGCCGCCCGGCAACCGGCCGCGCAGGATCACCCAGTGGCTTCACCCGACATGGTTCTCTCCGACCTTCGCGAGGCGTGGCGCGAAGCGCTGGCCGACCGCCTTCTGGGCCTGTACCTGCACGGCTCACTGGTGGCAGGCGACTTCGATCTGGGCCGCAGCGACCTGGACCTGCTCGCGGTCCTCGCCGGCGACCCGGACGAGAAGCTCCTCGACGTACTCGCCGGACTGCACGCGGATCTCGACCGGCGGCATCCGCAGTGGGCGGGCCGGATCGAGGTGGAATACGTGTCACTGGACGCGGTGCGCGCCGTCGGCGGCCGGGGCCACCTGATCGCCCGGATCAGCCCCGGCGAGTCGCTGCACCTGCTGCCCGCCACCACTCACCGCGTCGTGACCTGGGTCGCCGTGCGCGACCACGGCCGTACGCTGCTGGGACCGCCGGCCGGCGAGCTGCTGCCCGCCGTCGACCCCGGCCAGGTCCGCGCGGCTCTGCTCGGCCACGTCCGCGACTGGCCGGCCTGGGTGCTCGCGATGACCCCACCCGGAGCCCAGTCGTACGCGGTGCTCACGCTCTGCCGGGCCTTCCAGCGGCTGCGCAACGGCCGGCAACTGTCCAAGCGGCAGGCCGCCGAGCAGACCGCCGCCGCCCTCCCGCGATGGGCGGACCTGATCGTCTGGGCGCGCGACTGGTGGTACGACTCCGGCCACGACACCGATCCCGGCCGGTTCGACGAGGTCCGGGCATTCGTGAACGAGGTCAGCGCCGCCATCCTGGCCGCGGAACAACGCAAGGCGTACACCGACCGCGCCCGGTGAATGCCGGCCCAGGATTGGGAACAGTGCGCCGAAGCGCACGGTCAGGCCAACCTGCCGGGGGCGTCGCTGACCTGCGCCCACCCGTCGTTCATTCGGGCGGCAGCGCTGCCCGGTAGCGAAACGCGTCACCGATCATCTGACGGGCGGTCGCGGGGTCTGCGATGAGCTGACCTCCTCCGCCGCCTGCGAGGATGTCGGCTTGATGCCGGGCATGGTCACCTGCTCACCACCCGCCCCGGGCGTGGCGGATTCGGGCGCGGCGAAGGTGACCGGAGCGCCGAATGCGGCCCGCCGGGCGGCGCGGCGCAGCGCCGCCAGGACGGCTGGACCGGCGAGGACGATCGCCACGGCGGTGGTGATCGCCCGGCCGGTGTCCCAGCCGAAGGTGGAGGTGACGGCGGTGAACAGGGCGAGGCGGTGCAGGTTCTCCAGTACGGGCGCGCCGGCGACGTACGACAGCTGGGTGTCCGCGCCGACGCTGAACGGCCAGAACCACAGGTTCATCAGCAGGCCGTAGCCGTAGGCGGCGAGCACGCCGTAGCCGGCCAGGACGGCGGTCTCGGCCCGCCCGCGCAGCCGGGCCGGGAGCAGGCCGGCGCCGAGGCCGATCCAGGAGGCGCAGAGCATCTGGAACGGCAGCCACGGTCCGACGCCCGCGGTGAGCAGTGCGGACGCGAACAGCGACGTGGCGCCGAGCAGGAATCCGAACCCGGGTCCGAAGACCCGGCCGGCGAGGACGAGCAGGAAGAACACCGTCTCGATGCCCGCGGTTCCCGCGCCCAGGGGCCGCAGGGCGGCGTTGACGGCAGCGAGTACGCCGAGCATCGCGAGGGCTTTGCTGTCGATGCCGCCGGAGGTGAGTTCGGCGAGGGTGAGCGCCACGAGCACCGGCAGCATGACGAGGAAGACCAGCGGCGCCTCGGCGGTTCGGGCGGTGCTCTCCGGGTTCGCGGGGACGAAGAAGGGCCAGGTGAAGGTGGCCAGCGCGGCGGCCGAGGCGAGAGTCAGCACCGCTGCGGAACGCGGGGCGACCCGCAGCACGCTCATGCCGGTCCCCCGGTCGCGCTGATCGCGGCGGCGACCTGTTCCACTGTCAGCCAGGGTGCGGGGGCCAGGACCTTGGCCACCTGCGGCGCGAATGCCGGGGAGGCGAGCATGACCTCGGCGGTGGTGCCGTCGGAGACCGTCTCCCCCTCGGCCATCACCACCACCCGGTCGGCGAGGGTCGCGACGAGTTCGACGTCGTGGGTGGCGACCACCACGGCCCGGCCGTCGCCGGCCAGCATCCGGACGACGGCGCTGAACTGCCGCTTGGCGTGGTAGTCCAGGCCGCGGGTCGGCTCGTCCAGCAGGACCACCGGCGGAGCGGCGGTGAGCTGCACGGCGAGCGCGAGGGCGAGCCGCTGTCCCTCGGACAGGTCCCGGGGGTGCCGGTCACCGGGCAGGCCGGGGACGAGCTGGTCCAACAGTGCCCGGCAGGTGCCGGCCGGCACGTCGGTCTCCCGGTCGGCCTGGGCGCACTCCGCGTCGACGGTCTCCAGGTAGAGCAGGTCGCCGGAGTTCTGCGGGACGAGGCCGACTTGGCGGCGGGCCTGCCCGGCCCGCAGTGCCCTGGGGTCGGCGGTGCCCTGCGGACCGGTCACGGCGACGGTGCCGCCGTGGCGGGGCCCGCTGCCCTGCACCGCCCAGAGCAGGCTGGACTTGCCGGATCCGTTGCGGCCCATCAACGCGACGATCTCGCCGGCTCGCAGGTCGAGGTCGACGCCGGCCACCGCGACGGTCCCCGGGTACCGTACGACGATCTTCCGGGCGGTCAGCGTGGGACGGGTGTCCGCGACCACCGGGGCCGGTGGCGGATCCGCGTCGGCGAGCCGGTGCCGCAGGTCGGACGCCCGTCGGCGGGCGTCGCGGACCGACAGCGGCAGCGGTGTCCAGCCGGCGAGGCGGCCCAACTCGATCAGGGGTGGCGCGATGTCGACGTGGGCCAGCGCCGTCGCGGGCGTGCCGTCGTGCACGTGGCCGTCGCCGGGCAGGTACAGCAGCCGGTCGGCGTACTGGAGCACGCGCTCCAGCCGGTGCTCGGCCAGGACCACGGTCACCCCGAGGTCGTGGACCAGACGGGTGACCGTGGCGAGCACGTCCTCCGCCGCGGTGGGGTCCAGCGCGGAGGTGGGTTCGTCGAGCACCAGCACCCGGGGGTGCGCGGTGAGCACCGCGCCGATGGCGACCCGCTGCTGCTGTCCGCCGGACAGCGTCCGCAGGGGCCGGTCCCGCAGGTCGGCGATGCCGAGCAGGTCCAGGGTCTCCTCCACCCGCTTGCGCATCACCGCCGGCGGCAGGGCGAGCTGCTCCATCCCGTACGCCAGTTCCTCCTCGACGGTGTCGGTGACGAAGCCGGCCAGCGGGTCCTGGCCGACCACGCCGACGACGTCGGCGAGGTCACGCGGCGGGTGCGTACGGGTGTCCCGGCCGTCGACGGTGACGGTGCCGTGCAGGGTGCCGCCGGTGAAGTGCGGGACGAGGCCGTTGATTGCCCGCAGCAGCGTCGACTTTCCGGCGCCGGTACGGCCGGCGACCAGGCAGAGTTCACCCTCGTCGATGTGCAGTGTCAAGTCCCGCAGCGGCGGCGGGCCGCCCTCGGCGTAGTGGACGGTGACCCGGTCGAAAGTGATCATCGGCGATCTCCCGGTGACTGTGTCGTCGCGACGCGTTCTCCGTCCGCCGGTGTCTTCGGCAGGGGGACGGGCGGGTCCACCGCCGGCGGGCGATGGACCCGCACCACGGGCGGTGGTGGTGCCAGCCAGGCCGGCGCCGCGGCGACGCCGACGGCGAGAAGCATCAGCGGGGTCAGCTGCGGCCAGGTGAGCGGGCTGACCGGCGGGTAGAGCAGTTCCGGGTCCACCGAGCCGGCGAGCATGGTCAGCGCCGCGGCGGCCACCCCGCAGCCGGCCACGATCAGCTCGGCCGGGTGCCAGCGGTCCGGCCGGTAGCGGCTGCGGCGGACCCGGCGACCGGCCAGCAGCATGCCGGTCACGGCGGCCGCCAGTCCGGCCAGAAGCATCGGCAGCCCCAGGTAGCCGGGTCCGGCGCTGTCGAGCAGCCCGTAGGTGCCGGCGCAGACGCCGACCAGCCCGCCGAGGACGAGCCCGCCGGTGACGGTCCGCTGCCCGGCGGCCACCGAAGCGGTGCGGCCGTAACCACGGGAGTCCATCGCCGCCGCGAGGGCCAGGGACCGGTCCAGCGCGTCGGCCAGCACCGGCAGGGCGATCCCGCGCAACGCCCGCATCCCCCGCCCGGTCGCGCCACGCAGCCGACGGGCCCGGCGGACCCGGAGCACGCTCTCCACCAGTTGCGGGGCGACCGACAACGCGACCACGACGGCGGTACCGACCGCGTACAGCGCTCCGGGTACGGCCTTGAGCAGCCGCTTCGGGTTGGCCAGGGCGTTCGCCGCACCGAGGCAGATCAGCATCGTCGCCAGCCGCAGCCCGTCGTAGAAGCCGCCGAGGATCTGCTCGACGGCGACCGGTCCGAACAGGCGGATGCCCGCCGCCCACGCGGGCAGCGGGATCTCCGGCAACCGGACCAGGATGTGCTCGCCCTGGCCGCCGCCGAACACGATCCGGAACACCACTCGCATCGCGACGATCACCACACCGAGCCAGACGTACATGCGGAACGCCAGAGCCCACGGGGCGTCGCCGCGACGGCGCACCACCACCAGCCCGGCGACCGCGACGAGCAGGGCGAGGGGCAGCGGATTCGTGGTGTGGCTGGCCGCGGTCGCCAAGCCGAGCGCCCACAGCCACCATGCGCCCGGATGCAGCCCCCGGGGCAGCCACCACACCGACCACCGGCCCGGCAGACGACCGGCGTCAGCGGCCGGCGACCCGGTGACCGCGGCGTCAGTCATCCGGGCCGGCGGCACGCCGCCGCCGGGCCGCGACCAGCGCGCCGGTGGCGAGCACGGCGAGCAGCAGAACCCCGGCGATCGTGCCCAGTGGCAGGCCGTCGTCGTCACGGGACGCGGCGACATCGGTCACCACGGGCTCGTCGGAGGAGCCCTGCGGTGCCGTGCTGGTGGCGGCACCCGGCGTCGCCGCCAGGGTCGGCGTACCGGCCGTCGGTGACGTGCCGGCGGAGGCCGGCGGGCTGACGGAGGCCGGCGGGCCGGCGGTGCCGGCCGGCCGGGTGGGCTCACCGGGCCGGCCACCGCCGACCGGCGGCGCCACGACGGTTCCGCCCGCCGGTGGTGGCACCGCCGGCCCGCCGCCCGCGGGTGGCGGCGGCGGAGGGGCCGGTGGCGGAGAGGGCGGCGGCGCGGGTCGTTTCGGCGCGGCGCCGGGACGAGGCGCGTCGTTGGCGTTGCGGTTGAGCGAGAACGACCAGCCCTCGAAGCTGCCGGCCGCCGGCTTGCGGTTGAGCGCACCCTTGTCGCTGTACGTCCAGCTGCCGCCGTTCGGCGCGTGCCAGTACGACCAGTACGCGCTCGCAGGCGGCGTGTCGACGCACTTCTCCGTCGCGGCCGACGGCTTGCCGTCGATCCGGCAGATGAACCCCTCGCCCCAGCGCAGCGTGCCGGTGATCGGGAAGCCCGCGTTCTTGAGCGCCGCGAGGCCGGTGGCCTGGGTGCCCGGCGCGCAGCGCACCACCGTTCCGCCGCCGAGTTCGTTGAAGTCCACCACGACTGTGACCCCGGAGGCGTCCGGGCAGTAGCCGGCCGACCCGGCGGCCACCGCAGGACTGCCCGGTCCGATCGTTGTGCCTGCGGTGACCAGGGCGACGACCAGCCCGCCGCGGGCGGCACGGAGGCTCATCCCGCCCGCCGTCGGCCGAGCACGAGCAGTGTCACTCCGCCACCGATCAGCAGCAGCGCGATCAGCAGATAGCTGCCGATCGCCGCGCCGGTGGTCGGCAGCCCGCCCAGCCCTGACGCGGCCGGGGTCGTGATCGGCGGAGCGGCGGTGGTCGGCGCCGCGGTCGTGGGCGCGGGTGTCGCCGGAGGGCTGGTCACGCTCGGCGTCGGGCCGGCGGTGCCGGTCGGCGGAGGCGACGTGGTGAGCGTGGGAGACGCGGTGGGCGTGGCGGGCGCGGTGGGCGAGGCCGTGCCGGTCGGGGTGGGAGTCGATGTGGGCGGCGTGTCGAGGCCGATCCGGCCCAGCGGAACCTGGGCCAGCCCGAGCAGGGCCTGCGCGGTGGCGCGGCGCCACTGGTCACGGTCGGTGTCGGTGATCCCGCCCGCCGTGGCCGCCGTGAGTCCGTCGGTGTTGTAGGCGATCGCGCCGGCGTCGGCCGAGGCGGCCCCGCCGTCGCCCGCGGTGAGCTGCAGCGCGGCCAGGGCCTTCGCGGCCCGGGCGGCGTCGTCGTCGCGTCCGGCGGCGGCGAGGGCCTGCCCGGCCAGGCCGGTGCTGTTGGAGTTCGCACCGGTGGTCGGTCCCGAACCGCCGAAGGAGCCGTCGGCGTGCTGCTGGGCCACCAGCCAGTCGGCGCCCTTGCGCGCGGCGTCGCCGGCACCGGTGGCGCCGTCCTCGGCGGCGGCCAGCAACGCCTGCACGGCCATCGCGGTCGAGTCGACATCGAGGGTGGCGCCGGGCTGCTCGTCGCAGGAGGAGGACGGCCCGTCGGCGGTGTCCGGGTAGAGCCGGAAGCCACCGGCCGCGCACTGCTGCCGGAGCAGGAAGTCCACAGTTTCCTGCGGTAGGTCGCCGCTGCGGGCCAGGCCGAGCACGGCGAACGACTGGTCGAAGGTGTTGCTGGCGTCCGGGCCGCTGTCGGCGGTGGTGCGGCTGGTGATCCGTCCCCGCTGGTGCCCGGCGTCGGCGCCGGCGATCAGCGACAGGGTTTCCGCCCGCAGGTCGTAGCCGCCGAAGTCGGTGGGGTCGGCGCCGGCGGCGGAGGCGGCGTAGAGCAGTTTCGCGGTGGCCCCGCCGTCGGTGAAGCCCTCGATGCCCCAGTCGTCGTAGCTGTTGTAGGAGCGCACGTGCTTGGCGGCCTGCGCGGTTGCCGCCTGCCGGGTGGGCGCGTCCACGCCGGTGGCGGACAGTGCGACCAGGCCGTCGATGGTCAGCCCCCAGTCCTCGGGGGTGAACGGGCCGGGCAGCGTACCGTCGGTGAACTCGCCGGCCAGCCAGGCCGCGGCGTCGCGGGCGGCTGTGACGTGGGCCGGGGCGGGTGCCGCGACAACGGTCAGAGGGGCGCCGGTGATCGCGGCGAGGGTCCGTGACCGTGGCTATACCGAGACCGGTGGTGAGACGCCGGGACAGGGGCATCAGGGGTGCCTTTCGCAGAGCGGTCGGTGAAACCTCCGGAAAGCACCCCGAGAAACGGACACCCCGCTCCGCGTGCTGCGGTGAGCGGGGGTGGTCGGACCTCGGCGGCCCGGACTTCACCCTGTAGACCTCGACAGTGGAAGCCGCTCGTCCCGGGCGGGGCATTCCGGCTCGCGAGAAGGCACTCTCGCTCACGGTTGCGGGTCAGCGCCGGCTTCGAACCGGCTTCCCCCCACACGGGACGTATGCAGTTGTGTGCCCGGCGCACCGGGTGCCGACACCGTACCGCCCGGGCGCGCGACGACGCCAGAGCAGCGGCCGGCACCCGGTGCGCCGCTGGTCACACCTAGGGAGCGGCGATGCTCGGCGGGGCGCCGGCGCCGAAGGACCAGCCCTCGACACTGCCCGGCGCGGGGTTGTAGCTGGTCGCCCCGGACGTGCTGTAGGACCAGGAGCCGCCGCTGGGGGCGTGCCAGTACGACCAGTACGCCGTGACCGGCGGGGTGTTGACGCACGGCTCGGTCGCGGCGGTGGGCTTGCCGTTGATCCGGCAGACGAAGGCCAGGCCCCAGCGGGCGGTGCCGGTGACTGTGAAGCCGGCGGCCTGCAGCGCGGCCAGGCCGGTGGCCGGGTCACCCGGGGCACATCCGACCTGGACGCCGCCGCCGAGCGCGGCGAAGTCGACGACCACTGTGACTCCCGAGGTGCCGACGCAGGCGGCGGCGTGCGCCGCCCGGGGCGCGGGTTCGGCGGCGGTCAGCGCGACGCCCGCCACGGCGGCGGCCAGCAGGCCGGCCAGCCAGGTGCGGACTGTGGAACGGTGACGGAACACGGGTCCTCCTGTGATCGGGTGAGCGGCGAGGGGGTTCACGGGCAGGCGAGCGCCGGCGCGCCGGGTTCGGCACCGGCGGCGGACAGGCGGGCGTACCCGGTCCCGGTGAGACCGAGGACGGCCTGGGCGGTGGCCCGCGGTGCGGTGGCCGGGTCGAAGCCGCCGCCGTCGAAGTCGACAGCGCCCCGGTCCGCCGGCGCCCCGGCGCAGCCGACCTGGAGTCCGGCGAGGAACGCCCGGGCGCGCGCCCAGGCCAGGGGCCGGCTGCCGTCGCGCAGGGCCTGCGCGGCGAGGCCGGTGCTGTTGGCGTTCGGCGTGCCGGCGGCGTTGGCGAAGCCGCCGTCGGCACCTTGGACGGACACGAGCCAGCGCAGCCCGGCGGCGGCGTCGGCCGGACGCCCCGCGGCGCGCAGCGCCTGCGTCGCGAGCGCGGTCGCGTCCACGTCGGACACGCAGACCGGTTGCGCGGGCAGCAGCGGGTAGCCGCCGTCCGGGCATCGGGTGCCGGCCAGCCAGGCGGCCGCCGCCGGTGGCGCCCCGGCCGCTGTGCGGTCCAGCGCCAGCAGCGCGAAGGACTGGCTGAACGCGTTGCTGTAGTCGCCGTACGCGGACCGGTCGCTGAACCGGCCGGCCGGCGTCTGGAGCGAGCGCAGCCGGGCGATCAGGTCGACCCCGCCGACGTCGGCCGGGTCGCCGCCGCGCACCTGCACGGCGAGGGCGAGCTTGGCTGTCGCGCCCGCGTACGCCTCGGCGACGCCGTCGCCGACGTATCCGTCGCGGATGTCCGGCCGGGTGACCCAGGCCAGCGCGTCGGCGCTGTAGTCGTCGGCGGCGCCCGCGGCGGCGAAGGCGAACACGGCGTCGAGGGTCAGCCCCTGGTCGGGGTAGGCGACGCCGTCGAAGACCGCCTCGAAGCGTTCCCCGTCGACCAGTTGCCGGGCGAGCCAGCCGGCGGCGGCCTCGGGGCGGGTGAGGGCGGCGCGCTCGGGTGCGGCGACGGCCGGTGTGGTGAGGATGAGGCGGCGAGCACGCCGCAGAGGAGCGCGAGCAGGCGGTGCCGGCTTCGGCGGACGACCATCGGAAGCGCCTTTCCGGCCCGGCGGTCGTCGAAAGCCCGGCCGATGCGGCAACGCCGGGTCGGTCGGGACTCCGACCCGTGGGCCACGACGGGTGGGGAGCGGATTCACGCGTACGACGGGTATTCGGGCTCGCCGCCAGAGTTCACTGGACGGCCTACCGTTGCGGGCCAGCGCCGGATTTCGACCGGTCTTCCCCCGCACGTACACGCGGTGATTCAGTTGTCGCGACAGTCTTATGTGGCCGTAGCCCCGGTGTCAATGCGCCAGGAGCCGCACACGTGCCGTGACGAGCGGCGGAGTCGGCGGTCTCACATTCCGTCGGCCGCGACCGCGTTCCCGCCGGCCGGGGACGGGCCGGCGTCCCGGCGTACGCCGGGTTGCTGCTGCGGGCCGGACAGCTCGTGGGTCGCGCCGCTTCAGCGGGCCGGTGCCGGAAGGTGGAGGCGGCCGTCGTGGACCTCGGCGATCTGGTCGGCGGCGGTGAGGAGCGTGCGGTCGTGGGTGACCAGGACGGTGGCGGTGGCCTGCTGGTGGGTGAGGCGGGTGATCAGGTCGATGACGGCGGCGCCGCGTTCGTGGTCGAGGGCGCTGGTGGGTTCGTCGACGAGCAGCACGGTGGGGTCGTTCATCAGGGCGCGGGCGATGTTGACGCGCTGGCGCTGGCCGCCGGAGAGCTGGTGGGGCCGGCGGTCGGCCTGGCCGGCGAGGCCGACCGCGTCGAGGAGTTCCATGGCGCGGGTGCGGGCCGTGGCCGGCGGGCGGCCGTCGATGTGGGCCATGACCTGGAGCTGCTCGGCGGCGGTGAGGGAGGGCAGCAGGTTGGGCTGCTGGAAGACGATGCCGATCCTGCGGCGGCGCAGGTCGGCGAGTTCGCTCCTGATCATGCCGGTGGTGGGGGTGCCGTCGACGGTGACGGTGCCGGAGTCGGGGGTGATGAGGGTGGCGGCGACCGCGAGGAGGCTGGACTTGCCGGAGCCGGAAGGGCCGATCACGGCGGTCAGGCTGCCCTTGGGTACGTCCAGGGTGACGCGGTCGAGGGCGGTCAGGCGGCCCTCGCCGTCGGGGTAGGTGAGGGTGACGTCGGTCAGGTTCAGGCTCATCGGGCGCTCCCCAGGGCGGTCAGCGGGTCGACGGAGGTGATGCGGCGGATGGACAGAGCGGCTCCGAGCGCGCCGAGAATGACGATCACGGCCGCGGGGAGCAGGACGGTCACCGGGGTCAGGAGGAACGGCACCGCGGACCCGGCGACGAGGGCGCCGAGGGCGGCGGCGATGCCGGTGCCGAGCAGGGTGCCGCCGGTGAGCAGGACGACGGCCTGTCCGAGGGCGTCCTTGAGAAGGTTGGCGGTGGAGGCGCCGAGTGCCTTCAGCACGGCGACGTCACCGCTGCGCTGGATGGTCCAGACGGTGAAGAAGGCACCGATGACCAGGGCGGAGATGGCGAACAGGAAGCCGCGCATCAACTGTAGGGAGCCGTTCTCGGAGGTGTAGGAGCCGATCGCGGACAGCGAGTCGTCGACGGAGACCGTCTCGGTGCCCGCCTGCCGGTCGATGGCCGCCAGATCGGCCCCCGAGGTGGTGGTCAGGGCGACGACGGTGGCCGTCGGGCCACCGCCACCGGTGCCGGTGGGAGGCGCGATCCGCTGCCACGCGTCCAAGCTGGTCCACACCACAGGGGTGTGGCTGAAGGAGGCGTCGCCCCGTACTGCAGCCACTGTGAGTTGCTGCGCGGCCAGCGTGATCGAGTCACCGGCCTGCACGCCGAGGTCGTCGGCGGCCTTGGTGGACAGCACTGCCGAGCGCCCGTCGATCCTGCCGCTGTCGGGGGCCAGGCGGGAGCCGGGCCGGACGCCGAAGGCGGAGACCCCGGCGCTTCTGTCCCCGGCGGTGGCCTTGGTGGTGGTGATGCCCAGCGGCTCGGCACCGGTGACTCCGGGAGCCTCGGCCCACTGCTCCCACTGCTTCTCGGTGACCGTGGAGTTGGAGTACGACACACTCTGGCCGTCGCCGGGTGCCTGGAAGGCGATCCTGTCGGCGGGCAGGCCGGTGATGGCCGAGACGTTCTGCTGGCCCAGTCCGGCCGTCAACCCGGACAGCAGCCCGACCAGCAGGGTGATCAACACGATGACGGTCCCCATCAGGGCAAAGCGCCCCTTGGCGAACTTCAGATCTCTCCAGGCGACGAACACGGCCTCGGCCTGTCCTTTCCAGCGGTGGAAGCGGTATGGATCCACCATCGCTGCCGACGCCCGTGTGCGCGTCTGGCGTAGGACGGCACTTCGCGGGCCGGAAGACGGCACCCGGGTTCTAACTTTCGATAGAGGCCCCCGGGCCGCCTGCCTCGGTAACGTGGGACGCACTGTGAGCACCGCTGCCCCCGTCCTGACGCCGACCATCCGGGCCCTGGCCTGGTGCCTTCACCTGCTGATCGCCGGCCTGCTCGTCCTGGCCGCCGGCCGGGCGGTGGCCGTCGACCGGCCCCACGCCGGACTGATCGTCGCTGCTGCGGCGGCGTTCGGCCTGACGTACGCCGCCGGGCCGTTCCTTCCCCGCATCCGCCGCTCGCGGCGGACCGCCGCGTGGTGGCTGGCCGCCGTGGGCGCCGTGTGGCTGTTGCTGCTGGGCCTGTCCCCCGACGCGATCTGGGTGGCCTTTCCACTGTACTTCCTCCAGCTCCACCTGCTGCCGCGCCGCGCCGGCCTGGCCGCCGTGATCGCCACCGCCGCGGCTGCCGTCGCCGGGTTCGCCGCCCACGCCGGCTCCTTCACCCCGGCCGTGGCGATCGGTCCCGCGCTCGGCGCCGCCGTCGCCGTCGGGGTGGTGTGGGGATACCAGGCCCTGTACCGGGAGAGCGAGCAGCGCAGGCAACTGATCGAGGAACTCACCGCCACCCGGGCCGACCTGGCCCGGGCCCAGCATACCGCCGGCGTACTCGCCGAACGCGAGCGTCTGGCCCGCGAGATCCACGACACCCTCGCCCAGGGCCTGTCCAGCATCCAACTGCTGTTGCGCGCCGCCGAGCGCGCCCTGCCCGGCCGGACCGACGCCGCCGCGGGCCACGTCGACGCGGCCCGCCAGGTCGCCGTGGACAACCTCGCCGAGGCCCGGCGCTTCGTCGCCGCACTCACCCCGCCCGCCCTGGAGGGCACCACCCTGGCCGGTGCACTGGAGCGCCTGTGCACCACCACCAGCGCCCGCCACCGCCTCACCGCGCGCTTCCGCCTCGGCGGCGATCCCGTGCCGCTGTCGACCGCCCAGGAGGTGGCTCTCCTGCGTGTCGCCCAGTCCGCCCTCGCGAACACGGTCCGGCACGCCCGGGCCACCACCGCCGAGGTCACCCTCAGCAATCTCGGCGACCACGTCGCCCTGCACGTCGTCGACGACGGGCGCGGCTTCGACCCCGAACGGACGTCCGCCCCCGACGCCGACAGCGGCGGCTTCGGCCTGGCGGCCATGCGTGCCCGCATGGACACCCTCGGCGGCACCCTGGCCGTCGAGTCCGCGCCCGGTCACGGCACCGCCCTGACCGCCCGGCTTCCCCTCACCCAACCCACCGAGACCGAGCCCGAGGGCCGCCCGTGACCGACGACGCCCCCATCCGCCTCCTCCTGGCCGACGACCACCCCGTCGTACGGGCCGGGCTGCGCGCCGTGCTGGAAACCGAACCCGGCCTCGTCGTCGTGGCCGAGGCCGCCACCGCCGAGGACGCCGTCACCCGCGCCGCCGAAGGCGACATAGACGTCGTGCTGATGGACCTCCAGTTCGGCAAGGGCATGGGCGGCGCCGAAGCCACCGCCCGGATCACCGCCCGCCCGGGAGCGCCGCGCGTGCTGATCGTCACCACCTACGACTCCGACGCCGACACCCTGCCCGCCATCGAGGCCGGCGCCACCGGCTACCTCCTCAAGGACGCCCCACCCGAGGACCTGGCCGCCGCCGTCCGCACCGCCGCCGCCGGACGCACCACGCTGGCGCCCGCCGTCGCGGACCGGCTGATGAACCGCCTGCGTACGCCGGGCACCGCCCTGACCCGACGGGAGACCGAGGTCATCGCGCTGGTCGCGGACGGTCTGTCCAACCAGGCCATCGGCGCCCGCCTCTACCTGACCGAGGGCACGGTCAAGTCCCACCTGGCCCGCATCTACGCCAAACTCGGCGTCGACTCTCGCACCGCCGCCGTCGCCACCGCCACCGACCTCGGCCTCATCCGCCGCTGACCGGGTGTCCGACGGTCGCCTGTTCCCGCCCGCCGGTCACCGCTCACCCTCCGACGGCCATTGGCCCCGGTTCCTTGGTCTCCTGCGGTGTCGCCGCGCCGACGCGGGTCGAGCGGCCTGTCCGATTCCGCGCTGTCCGCTTTCCCGCGCGCGAGTGACCGACAGGTGACTGCAGCGTGACACGCCGTGGATACGCTGCCAACCATGGCCCCGGGTCCACCGACCCTTCTGGAGGCTGCCGACGAGGCGGCCCGGCCACTGCGCGCCGTGCTGGAGGACGTCTGGCTGACCCTCGACACCGCGGTCGAGGGCGAGGGCCGCTGGCTGGAGCTGTACGGCGGTGCACCGGCAGATCCGGTGTTCGTGTGCCTCGACGCGATGAGCAACGTCCTGCACGTCCGCTTCGACGGCGCCGATTCGCTGACCGTGAGCTATCTGCCCGGCTGGTGCTACGAGGCCGCCACCGCGGCGCACGCGGACCGGCGGCCGGAGGCGTCCGCCGTCATGGTGACCGACGTCGACGCCGCCCAGCCGCTGGTCTTCGACCTGAGGGTCGAGCACCGGATCGCCGGTGCCGAACGGAGCGTCGTGGTCGGCGGAGAGACGATCTCGTACGCGCCGCTGCCGATGGGATACGCGTTCACGCCCGCGCGCGCCTTCGAGATCGAGGAGGCGGACCCGAAGGCCACCCCGCTGGTGCACTGGAGCGCGATGCGGCTGCTGCTGGCCATGGCGCCGGGCGTGTCGTTCTCGGCGCGGCCACTGCTCGGCGCGGACGGGCTGCGGGCGCTGCGAGCCGCGTACCTGCCCGGGGACGGACCCACCCGCTGCGACCAGAGCCTGGCCTTCGAGATCCAGCGCCACCGGCACCCGGACACGCTGCCACCGCTCGGCGGTCCGCTGCGGGCGGCCCCGCTCACCGAGCCCGACCTGGTGGCCGGGACCGTCGCGCTGGACGCGGCGGTCGAGGGGGTCGGCGGCGAGCTGCTGCCGACGGCCGTCCAGCAGGTCCGGGCGGACGGACTCGACCTGGTGCTGATCCGCCCCGACCAGGGCCGCCCGCCTCGCGGTCAGCCCTGGTCCTGGCAGCCCGACTGGTTCGTCGCCGCCGCCTCGGTCCTCGACGACATCGCGTTCACGCTGGCCAAGGACGTGTACGACACCTACATCGACTGGCTGGGCGGGATACCCGACAGCGCGCCGCTGCCGATCCACATCCGGGTCGACCCGGCCGGCGCCGAGGACCGCTTCGCCTACCGGCTGGATCTGCTGGACTCCGACGGCGAGCCGGTCGGCGGCCCGGCCACCACGACGCCCGACGGACCGGTGTGGCAGCTGACCGTGATCCGCACCACCGGGGTGCGGGTGTTCCTCGACGACTCGGTCGGCGCCGCCGGGGTGAGCACCGTCAAGGGGATCGTCCGCTACCGGGAGCGGGTGGCCACCCACTTCGACGACGTACCCCTGGAGATCACCGACGAAGTGGTGCCGGTGCGGGATCTGCCGGCCCGGCCGGCCACTCTGGCGGAGATCGTCCACGTGGTGGCGACGGTGGGCCAGTTCGTCCCCGTTCCCACCGTCCAAGCCATGTACGACCTACGTGATCTCGGTTCGGTCGCCGCGTACGTGTTGACCGGCAGGGATCTCGACGGGGAGCCGATGAGCGGCCTGACGGCGGCGCTGACGCTGGGGGGCGTACTGGTGCCGCCCGTGGTGGACCGGGTCGGTGGTTCGCTGCTGGCCGCCGGCCGGCGGGTGCTGACCCGTGGTGACGTGCCGCTCCCCCGACTGGCACGGGCGGCGGCGGCAGCCGCCCCGGTCGACGCCGACCTGGCCGCCACCCTGATCGACGAACTGCCGCGGGTGTCGCCGTGACCCGGCCGGTGGGACTGGTGCAGCAGCAGGGGTTGCTGATGGCCCAGCAGAAGCTGACCGCCCAGGCCGCGAAGACCTCGGCGACCAGGGCGGTGACGCCGGTCCCGACCGCGTTCCTGCGCGATCCGGCGCAACTCGTCGACCGTTCCGGTGTCGCGCTGGAATCCGCGTACCTGCAGAATCTCTACCAGGCGGCCCGGCGGGACAACCCACGGCTGACGACCGGCGAGTTCCTCGCCGGCGGCGCCGCCGACTCGCTGTTCCACGGCATCGTCGACTCGCTGCTCGGTCCCGCCGCCGCGACCATGCTGCGCACCACCGACCCCGACCTGTACCGCCAGGCGCTCGTCCAGGCGTTCCACGACTTCCGGTTCGGCCCGACACCGTACGACGGCGGCATCGCCTACAGCAGGTACCGCTACCAGATCGGGCACCACGTCGCGTTGCCCGAGGAACTCAACGTCATCCCGATGAACGCGCCGACCGGGCCGGACCTGCACTATCCGGCTTACGGAAAGCTCGTCACCGCCCGCGGCAACCGCACCATCGGGATGGTGATGGCATCGCGGGCGTGGGGGCGCGACATCCCGCTGGACGCCCGCGGTGTCACCCTGTTCCGGACGTTGGGGCTGAAGAGCGAGGACGTGCTGCACGCCTGGGACTACGACCCCGACCTGCTGCTGTCCGAACCGCAGATCGCCCACATGATCACGACCGGCGACTCGCCGGTGTACCACTTCAAGCTCGTGCGGGAGAAGGTCAACGACCGGACCGCCGAGCAGGCGCGGTGGGAGTTGGCTGCCCGGCTGGAGGACGAGGCCTTCATCGAGGCCGACGACGCCACGCTGCACCGGCTGTGGAGCCACCACGGCAGCGACACCGCCGGCAGGACCGGAGACCCCACGAACCTCGAGACACGGTACGCCCGGGATCCGTACTACCGGAGGTCCCGGGACGAGCTGTTCGAGATGGCCCTCCGCCTGCCGGGCGCCTGGAACGTACGGACCCGCTCCCGCGAATGGGAGCACGGCTTGGTCCAGCGGTTCACCAAGCGCATGAACGACTGGGCGCATCGGCTGGGCAACCACCTGGACGAGACCGTCTGGGCCAGCCGGCTGTCGATGCTCACCGGCGCCGCCGAACCGGCCAACCTCCAGCTCCTCTCCCCCTGGGAGCACGCCCGGGTCGACCTGCACGCCGGTCGGATGTTCGACGGCGTCACGCGCGTCGACAGGTACGGCAACCGGGCCGTGCCCACCCTCCGCGACGTGGCGGCGTACGACGACGCCGCCCGTGCGGCCGACTCCCCCCTGACGGGCGGCGGGACGCTGCGGGCGTTCCCGCTCACCGACACGCCGCGCGCCGACGAACCGATCGTGGCGTTCGACCAGTTCACCCTCGCGGAACTGGTCGGCGCACTGCACGAGGACGAGTGGCAGAAGGCCGTGAAGACGACGGCCGGCCAGAACACACACGTGCGGGCCGAATGGAACCAGCTCGTGGACCGGCTCAACACACACCTCGCCGCGTACGGCATGCCCGCGGCCCTGCACCTGCCGAAGATCTGACCACAAGCGAGTCGGGAGACCGGAGGGGAACCATGACCACCCCTGTCACCACCCACGTGGGCCTGCGGTTCGTCCAGTTGCGCCGGGAGGGCGACGCCGCCCCCGACGCCTGCACCACCGGCCCGAAACTGATCGACGCGGTCGTCGACTTCCGGGACGCCTGGTCGGATCCGGTCCGGGAGGTCGTCACCGAGGGGGACGACGACCGGGCGCGGCGACTGCTGGCCAAGCGGCTGGCGGCGCGGGACGACCGCCTCGACGAGCTCGGCAGGCAGACGCTGTGGCTGTTGCTCCGGGTGGCCGTCGACGCCCGGCTGACCGTCGGTGGGCTGCGCGACGGCGTCGCCGGGTGGGCCACCGAGCACGACCTGGACGCCGGACAGCTCACCACGGCCGCGGCGGAACTGACCGGCTGGGTGGTGGACGTGCTGGTGCTGGGCCGGTTCCTGCGGATCCCCCGGTCACCGGCAGCCGTCGTGCTGGTCCGCGTGCTGCGCGGGATGACGCTGCTGCGCCTCGCCCGCTCCGACGCCGACGCGGCGTGTCTGGTCCGGGCCCTGCTCGGCGGACGCGACGTGCTGCTTCCGGACCCGCCGGCGCCCCCGCGGACCGACCCGGACGCCGATCGGGCCGGCCGGTTCGCCGACCTCGGCCAGACCCTGCGGCGGCTACGCGCCCGGGCCGGCGCTATCGGCCTGAGCGACGCCACCGTACGGGACCTGCGGAACAGCGGCTTTCCCGATCTCGGTCCGGCCATCGCGGCCACCACGCAGGCCGCGGCCGACCTGGGTGTCCCGGACACCACGACGCTGAGCCGCCTCGCCCGGGTGTTCTCCGCCGAGCAGGACGACGCCCGGCGCCGGGCGACCGCGAGACTGGACCCGGGCGACGCCGAACCGATCCCGTCGCACCCCGGCCCGGCCGACCCGCTGCCCTATCCGGGGCAGCCGAAGGTGCCGGTGCTGGACGCGTACACCCGCATCGCCGGCCGGGGCGACCTCATGGTCATCCGTACCGCGCTGCTGCGCTACCAGCCCGGCGAGATCTCGTACGTCGAGAACGTGCTCGCCAGCGAGACGCGCGGCCGGTCCCACGTGGCCGACACCCGCACCAGCGAAACCGTGACCACGATCAGTAAGACGATCGACGCGTCCACCGAGGACCTCGCGTCCACCGAGCAGAACAGCCTGGACCGGGCGTTGGCGACGGCGGCGTCGCAGCAGAACTCCACCTCGCTGGGCGTCAGCGTGTCCAGCGGCCTCGGGCCGGTCCAGGCCGGAATCGAGATCAACGCCGACCAGTCCACCTCGACCGAGACGAGCAGCAGCTCCGCGGTGTCGTACGCCAAGACGATCACCGAGAGCGCCACGCAGCTCCTGCGTACCGAGACCGGTCAACGCCGCACCACCACGAGCAGCGTCCGGGTCACCGAGACCAACACCCACTCCTTCGACAACGCCGCCGGCGCCGCGAACATCAGCGGCGTCTACCGCTGGCTGGACAAGGTCGACCAGGCGCAGGTCTACAACTACGGCGAGCGGCTGATGCTGGAGTTCGTCGTCCCCGAGCCCGCCGCCACGCTGGTCTGGCTGAGCACCCGGACGTCCGAGGACACCAGCGCGGGTGCCGTCCCCAAACCGCCCGCCTGGTTCCTCGACGTCGACGACCTGGACGACGACAACTGGGCCGCCAAGGCCGCCCGCTGGGACGTCTTCGGCGTCGAGCCGCCCCCGGACCCGGAGGTCTTCGCCACCGCCACCTTCGTCGACCCGGCCGCCCG
The DNA here is from genome assembly GCF_049179035.1 of Micromonospora sp. WMMD1274. NCBI lineage: Bacteria > Bacillati > Actinomycetota > Actinomycetes > Micromonosporales > Micromonosporaceae > Micromonospora > Micromonospora sp. WMMD1274. The sequence goes on along the minus strand of NZ_JBMHMG010000001.1, from coordinate 5,248,852 downwards.
GCCGTTCGACTATCCCAAGAACTCCACTGACAAGTCCCAGCCCGAATGGGGGTACGCCTCCTACACCGGCGAGGTCGCGGTACCGGCCGGCTACGAGGCGAGCAGGGCGTACGTCTGGACCACGTGGGGCCTGTCCGAGGGCGAATACCCCACCGACGTCGGCAACCCGCCGCAGGCCGCGCAGGTCGCGGTCGGAGAGCACCGGGTGACCCTCAACGAGAGCGTCGGCAATGCGAAGATCGACTTTGACTCACCGGTCCCCGGTCCGGTCCCGATCGGCATCAGCACCGACCAGCGGGGCGGGCTCACCGTCGTGGTGCGGGTGCGGTGCACCCGGACCGACGGCGCGTTCGCGGCGTGGCGGCTGCGGGCCTGGGAGACGATCCGAGCCGGATACCTGGCCCAGCGCTCCGCCTACGACAACGACCAGGCACGCCGGCAGGCACGCACCGCCTACCAGGCGAGCGGGTCGGCGGCCGGCCTCCGGCAGCTGGAGATGCTGGAACTCAAGCGGGCCTGCCAGACCGTGCTCACCGGGCAGGAGTTCGACCTGTACGGGGCCCTGGACACTCCCGACGACGAGGCTCCCCGCATCGACCGGATGCAGATCACCGCCGAAGCCGACCACATCCAGTTCTTCGAGGAGGTCTTCGAGTGGGAGAACCTGACCTACCTGTGTTACCCCTACCAGTGGGCGGGCCGGGACCGCTGGGTCACCGTACGCAGCCGCACCAGCAGCGACGCGTTGCACCAGGCGTTCCTGCAGGCCGGCGCGGCCCGGGTCATCGTGCCGGTACGCCCCGGCTACGAGTACGCCGTCGGCGGGTATCTCGCCTCCTCCCAGGTGCCCACCCTGTCGCCACGGCCGTGGCGGGACGGCGGCAATCCGTACCCGCCGATCGAGGAGCTGATCGCCGACGCTCTCGACCGGCCGGGTGAGGAGGTGGCCGTCGGTGATCCGTGGGAGGTCGTCACACCCACCTCGCTCGTCCAGTTGCAGGCCGGCCCCGACCTCAACCCGCCGGTCGGCGGGCCGGAGCCTGCCGGCGGTGCCACCGACCCGGAGCCCGTCACCGGTTGATCCCGGTGAGGAGGTCCGCGTCGGCCGTCGGGTCCCGCTCCCACCTCTCGCGTAGCGGCTCCATCCCGCCTTCGGGTTCTTTCCCGCCTGGCGGCCAGACGTCGAAGCGGGACCTAGACGGCCGGGCTCGGTCGGCGAAGCAGTCCGTTTGCGACCAGCTCGACGGTCACCGCGACGGCGATCGCCTCGACGGCCAGGAGCGCGACCAGGACCAGTAGTTGGGCCGCCCCGGCCTGGACGGGTGTGCCGCCGCCCAGCAGCACGCCGACGAAGGCACCGGGGAGCGTGACCAGGCCGACCGTGCGTGTCTGGTCCAGCGCGGGCACCAGCGCCTGCCCCGCGCTGGGCCGGCAGATCTCCAGCGCCGCATCCCGCGGCACGAGGCCCAGCGCCAGGGCCGCCTCGTACTCGCCATGGCGGTCGCGAAGCTCGTCCAACGCGCGGCGGCCAGCCAGGGACGTAGCCGTCATCGCCCCGCCGATGAGGATCCCGGCGATCGGAACGACAGCGACCTCGGTCAGTGGCACCGTGCCGGAGGCCACGACGAGGGCGCAGGCCGGGAGCGCGCCGACCGCGATCGGCGCCAGCACCGGCCAGCCGAGGCGAAGCGAGCTGACCCGGCGCGCGGAGGTCGCCGCCGCGACCAGGATCATCAGCGCGATGAACCCGGCGCTGGCCCACCACGACCGCAGGACGGCAGTGATGAGCAGCGCCACGGCGCACAACTGCACCACCGCGCGCAGCGCCGCCGTGGCGATGCCACGTGCGTGGCCGAGCCGACCGGCCCGCACTGTCGCCACGGCGACGAGCACAAGAGCGACGAGTACGGCGGCGAGCGCCGGACCCACCGCGACTGCACCTTGATCCATGGGACCATTCGACCAGCCGGCGCTTGCTCAGATGTTGGAGCCGTCCGGCGGCAGACCGGGCGGTGGCTGCGGGGATCCGCCGCGGCCGGCAGCCGGTGGACAGGACATGCCCAGGGTGTAGGCCGTCATGGACAACGAGCCGTAGGCGTAGCCGTCGACGAGGACCTCGGTGTCGGGGGTGTCCATGGTGGCGGCCAGACCGGCGAGGTACAACGCGGGGATGAAGTGATCGGGTGTCGGTACCGCACGGCGGAAGTCCCCGTGAGCGTCGAGGGTCGCGTACTCGCCCGGGTCGGTCAACATCCGGGCCTTGGCGTCCTCGTCGAAGCGCCGCGCCCAGTCGAAGCCGTCGTCGGCCAGTGCCCAGTCCATGCCGCGCAGGTTGTGCACGACGTTGCCGCTCGCCACGATCAGCACGCCGCGCCGACGCAGTGGAGCGAGCCGGGCGCCGAGTTGAAGGTGATAGTCCATCGGCTTGTCGGCGTTGATGCTGAGCTGGACGACGGGAATCGTCGCGTCCGGAAAGGCGTGCAGCAGCACCGACCAGGTGCCGTGGTCGATGCCCCAGCTGTCGACGTCCGCCCCGACCCAGGTCGGATGGACGACGTCACTGACCTCCTCAGCCAGTTCGGGCAGCCCCGGCGCCGGGTACTGCACCTCGAACAGCTCCTGGGGGAACCCGTAGAAGTCGTGAATGGTCCTCGGCCGGGGCATCGCGGTGACGGCCGTGGCGTTGATGTACCAGTGGGCGCTGACCACCAGGATCGCGCGGGGACGCGGCACCGCGGCGCCGAAGGCTCTCCACGCCGAGGTGTACCGGTTGACCTCGAGGGCGTTCATGGGGTTGCCGTGGCCCAGGAACGCCGCGGGCATCAAGACCTCCGAGCCCGGATGTACGTCTGAAGGCACGTGAACTTCCCTCCCTGGAGGACCGGTTCGCACGGCGCGGCCTGCCGGACCTGAGGGTCACGATAGTGCCGCCACGCAGCGGTTCCGGCCGGAATCACGCTCCCCGGCGGATCGGAGATCGAGTCTGCCGGATCGTGGCTGCCGATCGCCGTTCGGCAGCCTGCCCGTTCGGGCGGCTGCCCAGTGACTCATTGCGATGGGAGCATGATCGGGTGACGCCCTTCCGCATCGATGTGCCCGAAGCCGTCCTGGACGACCTGCGCGCTCGGCTTTCGCGGACGAGGTTCGCGCCGGCCGCCCCGGGAGAGCCGTGGGCCGCCGGCACCGACCCTGGGTACCTGGCAGATCTGGTGCGGTACTGGCTCGACGGATTCGACTGGCGTGCGGTCGAGCGTGCCCTCAATCGGTACCCCCAGTTCGTCACCACGGTCCGGGGCGCGCCGGTCCACTTCGTTCATGTCCGCTCGGCATCGCCCGACGCCACGGCGCTGATCCTGACCCATGGCTGGCCCGGCACGTACACGGAGATGCTGCCCCTGGTGTCCCGGCTCGCAGACTTCGACCTCGTCATACCGAGCCTGCCCGGCTTCGTCTTCTCCGGACCACTCGCCGAGGGCCCGACGACCGAGGCGGCTGTCGCGGACGTGTGGGCTGAGCTGATGACCCGTCTGGGCTACGACCGCTTCGGCGCCTACGGTGGCGACATCGGGTCCGGCGTGACGACGTGGCTCGGCGCCCGCCACGCGGATCGGATGACCGGGGTCTTCTCGCAGCACATCAAGTTCCCGCCGGCGGACCGCAGGGACGACCTCAGCCCGGCCGAGGAGGCGTTCGTCGCCAAGCTCGACGCGAAGGCCCAAGACGACTGGGGCTACGGATTCCTCCAGGAGACACGGCCCGACACCCTTGCGGCCGCCCTGAGCGACTCGCCGTCCGGCCTGGCCGCGTGGATCGTCGAGAAGTACCAGCGCTGGAGCGACTGCGGCGGCGACATCTCCCGCCGGTTCGACTTCGACGAGCTGCTGACCACCGTGATGCTGTACTGGGTCACCAACTGCATCGGCACGTCCTTCCGGCCCTACCGTGACGACCACCTGGCCCCACATCTGCCGATGGTCGCCGTGCCCGCCGGCATCACGGTCAGCGTGGAGGACGCCGGCCTGCCCCGGTCGTTCGCCGAACGCACCTACGCCAACCTCACCCACTGGCGCGAGCCCACCGTCGGCGGCCACTTCCTCGCCCAGGAAGAACCCGACCTGCTCGCTGCCGACCTGCGCGCCTTCTTCAACGCACTGCGATGATCCAGGAACTCAACCTCGCTTACGGCTGGTCAACGGTCGGCTTCGTAGCGGTAGGTGGAGCCTGTCGGTGTGAGGGTGAAGGTGTCCGCGAAGGCGCCGTCGCCGTGGCGGACCGCCAGCAGCACCGGCGGGGATTCCGGCTGTGGCTGTGTGGTGTTCCAGTCGCACGTGCCGGCGAAGTGCAGGCAGATCAGCCCAGTGGCGCGGTCGGCGGCGTAGGCCAGGGTCTTGGGATAGCAGGGATTGCTACCGCCGAACAGCACGGCGGGTGCCCCGAGTTCGACCAGGGCCTCATCGAGGTAGCGGTCTTGGGCACACCAGCGGGTGGCTTCGTCACGTAGCCGCTGGAAGTCATCGGCGGAGAGCGTCCGGTCAACCTTGAGCCAGCCATGCCGCCAGGCGATGTCGGCGTAGACCGAGGCCACCGCTCCGTCGTCGCGGTATCCGGGCAGGATCGCGGAGAAGGCTCCGCGCACACCGAGCGAATTGGCGGCTCCCCGCGCACGGAGCTGCTCACACTCTGCCTGCCAGACCTCGTCGAGCCCGTCGGCGAAGGCCACCGCGTCCATCAACAGTCGCAAGGCGGTCTCGCCGCCCCACATGCCCGGCCGGCGCAAGGCGTGGTTGAGTCGCGTCACCTGGTATTCGCGTACCTCGTCGAGGCTGCGTCGGCCTGTGGCATCAGCCTTCACGTCCGGATCATTTCAGCCATGGCAGGAGTGGTCCAGATCCTCTCGAACAGTGCGCCAAGCAGGCCACGACGCCGACGCGGCCGACGTTGAACTGCGCGTCGGGGTCCTCAAGCGGTTGGGTGCGAGAGCGTCACGGCAACCACTGGCCCGATCGCGACGCTGAGCAGGTAGGCGAGGTTGAACAGGCCGAGTGCTTCGGCCCGGTGGGAGGCGGATACGACGCCGGCCGCGTGCAGGGCGAGTACGCCTTGGCCGGTCGCGGCGGCCAGGGAGCCGAGCGTCATCGCCGCGAGCAGCAGCGGTACGGCGGTGGTGACCGCCGCCAGCAGCAGCGCGGCGGCGCCGGTGACGAGCAACGTGGCGGCCGCGACGCGGCGTGACACTCGCACCGATGCCGCGACCAGGAACCCGGAGCAGACGCCGCCGATCAGGTAGGGCGCCAGCAGCACGATCCCGCTCATGGTGCCTGCCCATCCCGCGTGCTGTCGCAGCAGGTCCGGCGCGGCGTAGAGCAGGGCGAAGTTCCCCACTCCCAGCGCGAAGGCCAGCGCGCACGCCGCGAGGAACCGGCCGTTCCGTGCCACCGCAGCAGGCAGGAAGCCGTCCGGACGGACCTTGGTCCAGAACGCCAGCAGAGGCAGCAGTACAACGGTGGCCGGGCCGGCCACCAGCGGCCGGTGCGGAATGAGGACGGCTGCGGTGACCAGCATCGCCAGGATGGTCATCCCGAAGAAATCGAACGGCGCCGGCACCGCGTCCGGTGAGGTGGTGCCGCGGCGAGCCGCGGGCACGGCGAGCGCCGCCAGCAGCGGCAACGCCAGTGCCGCCTGCCACGAGGATAGGTCGGCGATCAGTGCGCCGGTCAGCGGACCGGTGGCCCCGACGACTGCCAGCGACGCGGCGACCACGCCCATCTGCCGGGCCGAGTCGGCCAGTTTCATCGCGGTCACGGTGAGGCCGGCGGACCCCAGTCCCTGCACCGCCGCACCGGCCACCATCGCCGGCACGCTCGGGATCAGCACGAGGATGAGCGTCCCTGCGGCCACCAGCGCGGACGCGGCGGTCAGGACCGCTCGTACGCCGCGACGGGCGAGCAGCGCCGCCAGCAGCGGCGTCCCCAACGCGATCCCCCAGCCGAAGGCGGTCACACCGGCGGTCGCGGCCTGTTCCCCGCTACCCGTTGCGCGCGCCAGGTCGTCGAGCAGCAGTGCCGGTGCGGCAATCCCGAACGACAGCGGACCGGCCAGCAGGGCGAGCCAGGGTGTGGCCACCCGCCCTGGTGCGAGCGGCCTGTGGCGGGAAGCGGCTCGGCGCCGCTGTAGCTGATCCATGTCGTTCCTCCGGTGTCGGCTCGGTTCAGCGTGCCCGGGGCTCCTTACCACCGGCTGACGGCCGGCTGACGTACGCGTCGGTGACCCCGCGCCGCTTCCCGGTGAACAGACCGCCGGTCGGCGGACGTTCGCGGGGCGGGACAGCCGGCTGGCTAGTGTGAAGCGATGAGGTTCGGAGTGCTGGGCGACGTCGCGGTGTGGACGTCGGACGGCACACCTGTCGCCGTGCCCGGCCTCAAAGTGCGTGGTCTGCTGGCTGACCTGCTGGTTCACGAGGGGCACCCGGTGACCGCCGACCGGCTGATCGAGGATCTCTGGGGTGACGAGGCACCCGGCAACGCGCTCGGGGCGCTCCAGACCAAGGTGTCGCAGCTGCGCCGCGCACTGGGGGCGGGCGAGGCGGGTGGCCGTGCGCTGGTCGAGTCCGGTGAAGCCGGCTACCGGCTGCGGACGCCGTCGGAATCGGTCGACGCCGGTCGCTTCGCCGCTCTGTTGGTACGTTCGGGCGCGCAGCGGGAGCCGGCTGTGCGGGCGGCGACGCTGACGGAGGCCCTGTCGCTGTGGCGCGGTTCCCCGTACGCCGACTTCAGCGACGAGCGGTTCGTCCGCCAGGCGGTCGAGCGGCTCAACGACCAGCGCCTGACCGCGCTGGAGGAGCTGGCCGAGGCCCGGCTCGATCTCGGTGAGCACCACCTGCTCGTCGGGGAACTGACCGACCTGGTCGCACGCCACCCGTGGCGTGAGCGACTACGGGCCGCGCACCTGCGCGCCCTGTACGGCTCGGGACGCCAGCATGAGGCGCTGTTCGCCTACGAGCAGTTCCGTCGGCAGGCGCGCGACGAACTCGGCATCGATCCCGGCAGGGAGTTGGTCGAGCTGCACGGGGCGATCCTGCGCCAGGATCCCGCCCTCCAGCCGCCGGCGCCGGCGTCGACTCCGGCCCGGACCAATCTTCCGGCGCCTCTGTCGCCTGGTCCGTACGGCGGGCTGATCGGGCGCGACGCGGCCGTCGAGGCGGTGCGGGAGCGGCTGACGAACGAGCGGCTGGTGACCCTGACCGGTCTGGGTGGGGTGGGAAAGAGCAGGTTGGCGATCGAGGCCGCTCGTGCGCTGGGTGACACGTTCCCCGCTGGCGTGTGGCTCGTCGAGCTGGCCGGCCAGCCGTACTGCGGCGACCACGCGACCTGCACCGAGATCGTCGACATGGTGGCGGCGACGCTCGAGATCCGGGACGACAGCCCGCCCGGCCTGCCCGGTGATCGACCACCGCGCGAGCCGATGGACCGGTTGGTCGCCGCGCTGCGGGGTCGGCGGATACTGTTGCTGCTCGACAACTGCGAACACGTGGTGGCGCCGGTCGCTCGACTGACCGAGAAGCTTCTCGGCGCCGTGGCCGACCTGCGCATCCTGGCGACGAGCCGCGAGCCGCTCGGGATCCCCGGCGAAGCCGTCTTTCCGGTGCCGCCGCTGACCCTGCCGGAGCCCGGAGCCGGCGCGCGGCAGATCGCCGAGGCTCCGGCGGTTCGGCTCTTCGTAGCCCGCGCCCGCGCCACCGAGCCAGGGTTCACCGTCGATCAGCGGAACACGGACGCGGTCGCCGTCATCTGCCGGCGTCTCGACGGCGTACCGCTGGCGCTGGAACTGGCCGCGTCCCGTCTGGCCGTTCTCGACCCGGGCGAGCTGGCGGCACGGCTCGACGATCGCTTCCGGCTGCTGTCGTCCGGCCGGCGCACCGCGCCCCCGCGTCAGCAGGGGCTTCGCGCCGTGATCGACTGGAGTTGGGAGTTGCTGTCACCTCCCGAACGCGCGGTGCTGCGCCGGCTCGCGGTCTTCGCCGACGGCGCCACCCTGGCCGCCGCCGAGCAGGTGTGCGGGGGCGGGCAGGTGGCATCGGACGAGGTCCTCGACGTGCTGGCACGCCTGATCGACCGATCGCTGGTCATGGTGCGGCACGGCGAGACTCCGCGACGCTTTCGGCTGCCGGAGACGGTGGCTGCCTACGGTCTGGAACAGCTCGACAGCGCCGCCGAACTGCCTGCGACTCGTCGCCGTTACGCCACGTGTTTCGCCCGTCTCGCCGAGCAGGCCGCCGGACGGCTACGTGGTCACGATCAGAGTCGTGCGCTACGTGAGCTCGACGCCGAGAGCGCCAACCTCCGGGCGGCACTCGACGTCGCCGCCACCGACGGTCAGGCTCGCGTGGGCTTGGCGCTCGCGACCTCGTTGTCCTGGTACCGCCTGCTCCGGGGTCGATTCGGAGAGGTGAGCCGGTCACTGCGGACGGCGTTGGACATCGTCCCGAGGAGCGAGGACGACGTCGCGCCGGACGGCCTGCGGCGCCATGCGGAGATGTGGCTGGCCGCTCTCGCCACCCGGGACGGCGATCCGACCGCTCCCCGGCGGCGGATCCTGGAGAGCTACCAGGACACCGAGGGGCCGGAGAAGGCGTTCGCGCAGTGGTTGTTCGCCTCCATGATGCTCGGCTCCGGGGATCCGGGCGAGGCCGCCGTCCTGGTCGACGCGGCGCTGGCGGCGTTCCGCGCCGGCGGGGACCGGTGGGGCATCGCTGCCGCCTGCGCCATCCGAGCGGACCTCGCGCTCGTACTCCGCAGCGACCTGCCCGCGGCGCAGCGTGACTGCGAGACCAGCCGGGCGCTGTTCGAGCAGCTGGGCGACCGCTGGGGACAGGTGCATCCGACGAGCCTGTTGGGAACCCTGGCCGAGATCCACGGCGACTACGATCGCGCCGCCACCCGCTACCGGGAGGCGCTGCGCATCGCCGAACACCTGCGGCTGTGGACGTCGGTGTCCCGGCAGCTGGCATGCATCGGACGGCTGGCCATCTTGAGAGGCGACCTCGACGAGGCCGCCGTCAGTCACGACCGCGCGCTGCAGGTGGCCCGGGAACAGTCGAGCCCTTCCGCCGTCGCCTTCGCCGGCACGGGCCTGGCAATGATCGCGCGACGGCGGGGCGACCTCGACGCCGCCGAGACGCAGCAGCGGGACCTGCTCGACTGGAACCGCCGCGCCGGCTTCCTGCCGGGCTGCGCGCTCGCGCTGGCCGAGCTGGGGTTCATCGCGGAGCACCGCGGTGATGCTGTCCTCGCCGAGCGCCGCCACCGTGAGTCGCTCGACGCGGCGCGCGCCACCGGGGATCAACGGGCGGTCGCCCTGGCTCTCGAGGGCCTGGCCGGTGCCATCAGCCTCGGCGGTGACAGTCGCCCCGCCGCGCGGCTGCTCGCCGCGGCGCGGACGCTGCGCGACGCCGCCGGAGCGCCGCTGCCTCCCGGGGAACAACATGACGTCCAGCGCATCACGGTCCGCCTCCGGGAGGCGCTCGGCAGCGACGAACTCACTGCCGAGATGAGCCGCGGCGCACAGCTCGACCTGGACGGACAGCCTTTCAGCGGCGTCGGCAAGGAGATGGTCAGCGAACGGTAAGCCTGCTCGGCACGGTTGACCGAGAACCGAGCCGACCCAGGAGGCACCATGCAGACCGATGCCAGGATCGCCGTCATCTACTACTCCGCCACCGGTACCGTGCACCGGCTCGCGCAGGCATTTGTCGACGGCGCCGCGGACGCCGGCGCTGAGGTCCGCCTGCGCCGGGTGGCAGAGTTGGCGCCGGAGCACGTCATCGATGCCAAGCCGCAGTGGCGCGCCCACCTCGACGCCACTGCCGACATCCCGGTCGCCACCCTGGACGACCTCCGGTGGGCCAACGGGTACGCCTTCGGCACGCCGACCCGTTTCGGGAACATCTGCTCCCAGTTGCGCCAGTTTCTCGACACCACGACCGCCCCGTGGCAGGCGGAGGAACTGGCCGACAAGCCGGCGACCGGCTTCACCGCCACCTACGAGGAACACGGCGGCCAGGAGGCGACCCTGCTCAGCCTCTACCAGACCTTCCACCACTGGGGGTCGATCATCCTGCCCACGGGCTACCTGAACTACGACACCGCTCACGCCGCCGGCGGAAACCCGTACGGCGTCAGCCAGGTGGAGAGCCGCGCCGGCCGGGATCCCGAGTACGCCAGAGCTGTCCTCGAGACGGCCTGCTTCCAGGGCGCACGCCTGACCCGGATCGCAGCCGCTCTCGCCGCCGCCCGCACGGACAGCAGGCTCGGGTAGGAGCCCGGCGGTCTTCGCCGATGCCGGCGGAATCCATCGGCGTGGAAGCGGTGCGGATGCGGAAGTCAAGGACCCGGGTGGGGCCGCCGACCCGTCGCCCGCCGCGTCGCGGGCGGTCACCACGAAGGTGTACGGAGTGTCAGCGCTCAACCGGCCAGGTCATCGGGTGCCTTTCGGGGCATGCGCCGAAGGTGATCGTGGACAACTGATGCGGGGCGCCGCTTCCTCGCCTAAGCTGCGTCCCATATACATCGATACTGATCAATAGTAGGTGATGGCAAGAGCCGGGACCGACCCAGCCAAGCATTCACCGACTCCGATGGGAGTACCCGATGACCTGGCGTCCAACCATGGCCGCACTCACCGGCCTGTGCCTGGTGCTCACCACCGCACCAGGCCCCGTCGGTGCCGCACCCGCACCCCCGGCACCTCGGGACGCCTCTGATGTGAACGTTCACACCTACCCGTTCACCGGCCCACCCGGCGCTCCACCCGGGGTCTGTCCGGAGGGCGCCGCGTACGGTCCGCCCCTCCCGGCCGGTTCGGTGTCCGCGACGAAGATCCGGAGCGGGTTCTCGTTCCTCGAAGGACCGGTCTGGATCGCCGACGGCGGCTACCTGCTGATCTCCGACATGGCCGCGGGCGCCGGGCCGGGCAACGTGCAGCCCTCCACGATCCGCCGGTTCACCCCGCCCGCGACCTTCGACACCTTCGTCGCCGACGCCGGCAGCAACGGCCTGGCGCTCAGCCCCGACGCCCAGCAGGTCATCGCCGCCACCCACGACCAGCGGAACGTCTCCGCTTACCGGCTGAGCGACCAGGCCCGCAGCACCGTCGCCGCCGACTACCAGGGCCGGGCGTTCAACTCACCCAACGACGTCACGGTCCGGTCCGACGGCGTCGTCTACTTCACCGACCCCAGCTTCCAGCGCGGCAGCCGACCCGACCAGATGAGCGGACGTACCAGTGTCTTCCGCGTCTCCGGCGGCCAGGTGTCGCTGGTGGACGACCGGCTGCGGCAACCCAACGGCATCGCGCTCTCCCCGGACGGCAGCACGCTCTACGTGGGCGCCTACTCCGAGAACAAGATCTACAAGTACGTCGTCCAGCCCGACGGCAGCACCGGCGCCCGCAGCGTCTTCGTGAACTACATCGGCGGTCCCGACGGGGTCACCGTCGACTGCGCCGGCAACGTGTACTGGGCCTCCGGCTCGGACGGGCTGATCCACGTCTACTCGCCCGCCGGCGCGCAGCTCGGCACGATCCGCTCCGGCGGCACCGGCACCACCAACGTGGCGTTCGGCGGACCCGACCGGCAGACCCTCTACATCACCTCCGGCCGGACGAACGACTCGGGCCTGTACAGCGTGCGGCTCAACGTCCCCGGCTACCCGTACTGACCAAGAAAACCCGGGAAGGAAAGCATCCGTGCGGACCAATCCTCGCCAGTTCCGACACCGCGTACCGCTCGCCCTGCTGATCTGCGCCGGCACCATCCTGACCGGCGTACCCGCCAACGCCGCGACGGCCGCGCCGGCGACCGGGAGCCGGCCGACGGCCCGGCTCGCCGCGGACACCAGCCCGCCCACCCGGCCGACCGGCCTGCGCAGCACCCGGCTGACCTGCCAGTCCGTCACGCTCGCCTGGTACGCCTCCTGGGACAACGTCGGCGTCGCCTTCTACGACATCTACCACGACGGCCAGCTCATCACCTCGGTCCCGGGCCGGACGCGGACCGCAACGCTCAGCGTCGTGCAGGGTGTCACCTGGGGCTGGTACGTCAACGCCCGCGACGCCGCCGGCAACGTCTCGCAGGCCAGCTCCACGCTCTCGGTCACCCCGCCGTTCTGCCAGCAGGACACGTCTCCGCCCAGCACGCCGACCAACCTGGCCGCGACTGTGAACGGCACGGACGTGACCCTCACCTGGTCGGCCTCCACCGACAACGTCGCGGTCACCGGCTACACCATCCTGCGCAACGGTACGGCGGTCGGCTCCACCACCGGCACCGCCGGCAACCCGCCGGCGACCACGTTCACCGACACCGGGCTGACGCCCGACACCGACTACCGGTACACCGTGACCGCCCGGGACGCCCAGGGCAACGTCTCGGGGGCGAGCGCCGCGGTCACCGCGCACACCGGCTCGGGCTGCACGAGCCCGATCTGCGGCGCCACGGCGGTCACCACCGAGAGGGACCTGCCCTGGGGCCTGGTACAACTGCCCGACGGCACGGTCCTCTACGGCCGGCGCGACCTGTTCGACATCGTCGCCATGAACCCGGACGGCACCGACAAGCGCAGCATCGGCACCGTGCCGAACGTGGCCGGCACCAGCGGCGAGGGCGGCGTGCTCGGGCTGGCCGTCTCGGCCACCTTCACCACCGACCGCTGGCTGTACATCTACCACACCACCACGACCGACAACCGGATCGTGCGCATCCGCTACGACGGCACGCTGCAGACCGACACCAGGCAGGTGCTCGTCACGGGAATCCCGCGCAACAAGTACCACAACGGCGGCCGGCTGCGTTTCGGCCCCGACGGCAAGCTCTACGCCGCCACCGGCGATGGACAGGATCCGGACGTGGCCCAGGACACCGGCAACCTGGGCGGCAAGGTGCTGCGGCTCAACCCCGACGGCACCGTGCCGGCGGACAACCCCTTCGGCAACTACGTGTGGAGCTACGGCCACCGCAACCCGCAGGGACTCGCCTTCGACTCCCAGGGCCGGCTCTTCGAGCAGGAGTTCGGCAACAACGTCATGGACGAGACCAACATCATCGTCAAGGGCGGCAACTACGGCTGGCCCGCCTGCGAGGGCACCTCCGGCGACTGCGCCAACCCGAACTTCAGGGCCCCGATCCGGACGTACCCGGTGGCCGAGGCCTCGTGCAGCGGCATCGCGATCGTCCGGGACGTGCTCTACATCGCCTGCCTGCGCGGCAACCGGATGTACCGTGCGGAGATCAGCGGCAACACGCTCACCAACGTCCAGCAGTACTTCGTCGGGACGTACTTCCGGCTGCGCACCGTCGAACCGACCCTCGACGGCAACCTGTGGCTGACCACGAGCACCGGCGGGGACAAGGACAGCACCCCGAACAACAGCAACGAGAAGATCCTCAAGGTGACCCTCGGCGGGGCGGCGTCCGGCCCCACGAGCTGAGGGCGAGCCGGGAATCCGGCACCGCCGGCCTTCGGAGGGTGCCCGCGTCGCGCGGGCACCCTCCGAGCGGTCCGGGCTGGCACTGCAGCAGACCGGCCCAGCGGTAGCGCCTTGGCGTCAGCCCTGACGGAGGGGGCGCAGGTGGCGGTCGGCCCACTCGGCGAACGGAGTCAGGGGGATGCCGAGGGCGTGCGCGAACTCCGGCCGGGCCGGCTGCCCGGCGACGTTCAGGAACTCGTGGGAGGTGGTGGCCCACGGCGGCATGCCGGCGGCGAGCGCTTCCGCCTCGGTCATGTCGGGAGCGGTCCCGTCGATGCCGAGCGACTCACCGATGATCTTCGCGATTTCCGTCATCGGCAGGTGGTCGCCGGCCAGTTCGAGTTCGACGCGGTGGAAGCGGTCGGGGTCGGCGACGGCCGCCGCGGCCGCTCGGCCGATGTCGTCGACGGCGATCAGCGACAGGTGGGTCTGCGGCCGGAGGACCGTCGCGAGCCCGCCCGCGATGCCCCGCGGCAGCAGGTAGGCCAGGTCGGGCAGGAAGTTCTCCATGAAGAAGCCCGGCTTGATCAGCGTCCACCGGTCGAAGCCGGCGGCCCGGACGCGTTCCTGCATGCCGGCCTTGGGCAGGAAGACGCGCTCCATCGCGGCCCAGCGTCCGTCGGTCCAGCCGGGGGCGTCCTCGTGCTGCCCGGCGCCGGAGACCGAGGCGTGCACGAACTGTGGGACCTCCGCGGCCAGCGCGGCCTCGATCAGGTTGACGCCCTGGGCGAGTTCGCTCTCGAAGTCCCAGGTGTCGCCGCGCAGCTCCGGCATCTGCACGGAGAAGACGGCGCGGGCGCCCCGGGCCGCCGGGACCAGCGATGCGGGGTCGCGGAGATCGCCGGTGACCAGCTCGGCGCCGAGGGCGGCGACCGCGGCGGCCTTGGTGGCCGCAGGGTCACGGACCAGGGCGCGCACCGGTACGCCGGCGGCGAGCAGGGCGCGGACGGTCGCCCCGCCCTGCCGGCCGGTGGCGCCGGTGACCAGGACTGGTGCTCGATCTGACATGGACACACTCCTTGACCAAGAAACGGCGGGGGCCGCCGTTTATGCTTGCTAACATACGGCGGACCCCGCCGCTTAGCAACGCCGAGGTGAGACATGCGAGCAGACGCCCGCCGCAACTACGAACTTCTGCTCGCGGTGGCAGCAGAGGCGGTGGCCGAGCACGGGGCCGACGCGTCGCTGGAACAGATCGCCCGGACCGCCGGGGTGGGCTCCGGCACGGTCCGCCGCCACTTCCCGACCCGGCACGCCCTGCTCGAAGCCGTCTTCCGGGAGCGCATCGACGCCCTCTGCGCCCGCGCCGGCGAACTGGCGGGCGAACCGGACCCCCGGGCCGCGCTCGTCGAGTTCCTGATCGAGATCACGCGGGCTGCCGCGACGATCCGGGGCCTGGCCGAGGCGCTGAACCGCGGCCGCACCGAAAGCGTCTACTGCGCGTCCGACCAACTGGCCGAGGCGGGTGAGCCACTGGTACGCCGGGCCGCCCAGGCCGGAGTGCTGGCGCCCGACATCACCTTCGCCGACCTGTCGACGCTGGTCACCGGCATCGCCCTGGCAACCGAGAACGACCCCGACCCCGGCACCACCGCGACCCGCCTGCTCTCGCTGGCCATGACGGGGTTCACGGTGGCACCGCAGGAACCCACTTCCGAAACCAGGGCCTGACCACGCCCCCGGGCCAGGGCCTGATCGCAAGCAGTAGCTCCGGCGGGCTTCGCCGGAACCGGTAGCGGTCCGAGCTACGGCTCACGTGCCTGCTCGACTCCTCGCCTACACCTACCACTCCTGGCGGGACTCGTCTCGACCGGATTCGGCCGGCACGGTTGCTGCACCTCGCTGCTCCGCTACCGGCACGAGGTGGCCGGTTTTCCTGGTCCAGCCGAGGAAGCGGCGGTGCAGCACGCCCGCCGGAGTCCAGGGCATGTCCTCGGTGGCCTGGACGAGGTAGGCACCAAGGTAGAGAGCCAGCGACACCGGCGCATCCATGAACTCCGCGCGCAGCTCCCGCTTGCGCGTGGGGCAGGGCCAGGGCAGGTCGCAGCCACCGCAGCTCCAGACCGGCATGACCGGGCCGTGGGTGGTCACCGCGCACCCTCCAGGAACCGCGCGGTGACCGCCCGCGCCTGCCGGCTCGTCGCCCATTCCACCTGCCAACAGGGGTACGGAGTCAGCCGCGCCCACCACAGTCCGCAGCCGACACACATGCCGTCGAGTCCTCGTACATGAACCGCGACGATCGCCTGTTCCTGCTCACCGGTCACTGCTCACCCTCCGACGGCCAATGGCCCCGATTGATCGGTATCCGATGCCGGACGCGGCAGGGCAGGTCGGACCCACAGCGGCAGATGCGCCGCCAGAGCCGCCACGACCACACCGGCCGGTGTCTGCGAGCAAGAGTCAGCGCGGTCGCAGAAAGGTATTCGTCATACGAGACGCGCCGCTCTCGCGACATCGATGTGTCCCCGGCGCACACCGGGGCCTGTTGCCCGCCGCGCGCCTGGTCCAGCAACCGCCGCCGGGCGATGTCCTGCTCCATCGACTGGATGCGCTGCCCGACGCCGTACGCCGTCGGATCGACGGGAGGTACCGGCCCACGAGCCGCCCCAGGAGCCCGATAGGCACCGTCATCTTCTGGCCCTCCATGATGAGAGCACGAAGAGGCACCTGCTGATGTGCCTCGATCCGCGCCCGGTTCAGTGAGGTCCAGCGTCGCGCCGCGCGCGCCTACGATCCAGAAGGTGACTGTCCGCTAACCAGGCGTGCTGTCCGCTGTCGATCGCCTGGCGGGGGCGTACTCGACGCACAGTTCACGGAACATCGCGGCCTCGGGCGCTCCGAGATCCTCGACCTTCGCCAACAGTTCCGCGGCCCGCCACCAGTTCGACGGCACCACACGCCCGGATGCCACGGCCTGCGCCCCGAGCGCAACCGCTTCGTCAGGCTGACCGGCGGCGACAAGAGCGAGTCCGAGGTCGAGACGCGCCGATGCCGACCGGCGTGGCCGCGCTCCACCGTCACCGTGCGGATCCAGATCGGCCAGTACGGCCCGAGCTACCTGCTCGGCGCCCGGGTCACCGGCCCACGCCAAAGTCGTGGCCGTGTAAGCGGCGGCTTTGGCAGGGTCGTAGCGATAGTGATGCTCGGCTCGCTCGGGAACGGGCAGATTCGCCGCTAATCGCTCTACCCGGTCCAGCGTTCGTCGGGTGGCAGCAACGTCCCCGATGCGAGCCCATGCACGGGCCTCCTGAGCAGTCGCCTGAATCCTGGCAGAGCTGCCCTGAGGTGCAACCCGTTGAGCTTGCTGGGAAAGATCGAGTGCTGAACGGTAGTCACCTTGTGTCAACACGTCCCAAGCCCGCGTCTCCAGACACCATGCCTGGATCTCGGGATGCTCAGCGTGTTCAGCAAGGTCACGAGCAGCTCGCAGATGAGCAGCCGCAGCATTCCGCTGCCGCAGGTCGATGTGAACCGTGGCCCGCAGCACGGCCAGCCAACCGCCGGCAACCAACAGCCGACGCTGTTGAGCAAGCGTTACCCGTCCTTCGAGCAGCCGCACCACATAGGAGAGGTGCCGCCGCACCAACGGCAACAGATCCGCCGGTGCCATCGTCGGATAGGAACTGGCGAGGTCGTCTACGCCCTGCTCGATCCGTTCGAGCATGTCGATGCTGACATCGCTGGCGGCGACTCTCGCCCGCAACTCGCCGGCCTCGGCCGCATGGTCGATCGGCGCATCGACCAGCCGAGCAAGCACTCCCCCGGCGTCGAGGATCCGGTCCAGGTGGCGGGCTGTGTCGACCGTCGGAGCTTTGAGCCCTGCCTCCAACTCGTGCAGGTGGCTCTTACTCCGGTGAGCGAGTTGCCCGAGAGACCGAAGCGACAGGCCACGCCGCTCCCGAAACTCCCGCAGAGCTACCCCAAAGCGCGGATCGACGGACGAGGCCATAGCGCCGCTCCCAGCTCAAGAGGCCCGGCTAATCAGCCGGCCGCCACCCCATCGACGGTACCCCGACTCTTCACACGTGGATGTCCCATGCTGCTCACTTCTCGGTGAAGTGGCCTTGCGCACCGCACCCCTGGGATCAAACAGTGATCTCTTCGGTGTGAAGCAATGACCAAGCGTCGATGAGCTGGGCGAATAGCTGAGCTGAGCTGCCGGAACGGTCCACCATCGTCCGTGGACGTCCGGTCTCGGCCGCGTCGGTCGTCACCCAGCTAAGGGACGTCTCGTAACTGGTTGAAGGCGTTGCCCGGCACCGGGCTGGTGGTCAGCCGGCGAGGATGATGTTGTGGAGGTTGGCGATGCCGGAAGCGGCGTCGGCCAATGTGTGGGCGGCGCGGCGGTAGTCGCGCAGGATCTTGAAGCACTTCATCCTGGCCAGGGCGTGTTCGACCCCTGCTCGAACGGTGCGGTGTTCGATGTTGAGGGCTTCTTTCCAGTCCGGCAGAGTGCTGCCGTCGGCGGGCTTGCGGTACGGCATGATCACCTCCGGGTTACCGCGGTAGCCGCCGTCAGCCATCACCGGCCGCCCGTCCAGCTTCTCGGCGATGCCCGAGGTGCGGTAGACGATCGTGTCGTTGCGGTTGCCCGGCTGCGGGTCGCCGACGGCGATGACCAGACGGGTGCTGGCGTCGATAGCGACCTGCAGGTTCGTCGAGTACCGGTAGTTCTTACTCCGGGCGGCCAGCCGGTGATCGCGGGTGGGGATCAGAGTCCCGTCGACGATCGCGATCTGCTCGACCGGCCGTTTACGCACCGGCGCCAGGGCCAGCAGCGGCGCGAGAGTGTCGATGACCCGATGCGCAGCCGAGTGCGACACCCCGAACAGCGGGCCGACCTGCCGCATCGTCAAGTTCGTCCGCCAGTAGGTGGCCACCAGCAGCACCCGATCGGCCAGGTCCAGGGCCCACTGCCG
This sequence comes from Micromonospora sp. WMMD1274, assembly GCF_049179035.1. NCBI lineage: Bacteria > Bacillati > Actinomycetota > Actinomycetes > Micromonosporales > Micromonosporaceae > Micromonospora > Micromonospora sp. WMMD1274. The sequence goes on along the minus strand of NZ_JBMHMG010000001.1, from coordinate 5,230,409 downwards.
ACCCGGCCGGCCGTCAGCGATGCCGTCACCGCCACGCTCGGCGACCAGCCGGACCAGCCTGCGGAACTGGGCGGGCTGCAACCCGGTGAACGGAAAGATCCACTCAGAGTGGGCCGCGGTGATCACCTGCACCCAGGCATCCTGCCCGATCGTCCTCAACAGACAGACACCAGGGTTACGAGACATCCCTTAGTGCTCGCGAATGCGCGGCACCATTCCCCGCTCAACCAGTGCTCGCTCATGTCCAGTGCTGGGGCGAGATGGTGTGGCCCCTATCGGCTGGACACCTATGCGCACCTCAGCAGCCTGATCAAGCGACCGGTCGCAGATGCCGCAGCGTGCTGTTGGGGCGGTCGGGTTGGGTTGTCTCCCAGCGTCGCTGCAGCGCGTCAACAAGATTGGTGATCATGGGTTCGGTGACGTGGCTGTAGATGCCTCTGACGCCGGCGAGGCGGTGGCCGAGCCGTCGGGCCTGGGCGATCTCGCGGATGCCGTCTTCGATGAGCCAGGTCTTATGGGTGTGGCGTAGGTCGTGGAAGTGCATGCCGGGCAGGATCGGCGGGATGTCTCGTTGGGGATCGCCGGTGAGGGCGGGGGTCCAGGCGCGGCGGTTGAAGTTGGAGCGGCGTTGGTGGTAGCCGCGGGCGCCGGGGAAGACGGTGTTGTGGGGGTGTTCGGCGAGGTGGGTGGCGAGGAGGTTAGTGAGGAAGCGGGGTAGGCGGATGTGGCGGACGGAGTCGCTGGTTTTGGGTGGGCCGAGGTACAGCTTGCCTTCGACTTCGTGCAGGGCGCCGGTGTCGGGGTGGACGTAGATGCTGCCGAGGGTGAGGTCGAGGTTGTCTCGGTGCAGTCCGGCGATTTCGCCCCAGCGCATGCCGGTGTAGGCGGCAGTGAGGATCATGAGGCCGTCGGATGGGCGGGCTTGGCGGGCGACGATGGCGGCGACTTGTTCGGCGGCGGCGTGGGGTCGTTCGGCGCGGATGCCTTTGGGGATGCGGATTCCTCGGCAGGGGTTGAAGGGGATCCGGCGGTCTTCTACTGCTTCTTGCAAGACCATCGACAAGACCATGATCACGTCGGCGACGGATCGGGGTGCGAGGCGTTTACCGAGGGCGACGGCGAGGGTCTTGATGTGTTGACGGCGGATGTCGACCAGGGGTAGCGGGCCGAGGGTGGGCAGGATGTGCAGCCGCAGGTGGCTTCGGTAGGCGGCCCAGGTCGCGGGGGACGCCTGGTGGGTGGACTCCCAGATGGGCACCCATTCGGCGAGGGGGATCCGTCCGCCGCGAGGGTCGATGAACGTGTCGCGGGCGACTTCGACGTCGATCTCTTTGGCGCGGATGACGGCGTCGGCGCGCAGGTCATGGGTGGAGTCGGTGGTGACGGTGCCGTCGGTCATGCGGAGGCGGACGCGGAACTTCATGCCGCGTTGTTCCACCCAGGCCATGGGTTACTCCATTCGGTGCGGGTGCGGTGCGTCGGTGATGGACACGTGACTTCGCGGGTTGGGTCAAGGCGCCGCTGGCGGGCGGTGGCGCCGGTGGGTGCGGCGGCCGGTGGCCGGTTCGGCGGAGGCGGCGATGAGGGCGGCGAGGTCGGCGGCCGAGAAGCGCAGGTGTTTGCCGAGGAAGGTGCAGGGGATTTGACGGCGCCCAGCGCGGCGGCGTAGCCAGGATTCCGGGATGCGCAGCAGCGCTGCGGCTTCGGCTGGTGTGTAGAGGCGCGGTTCCTGCTCGTCGTGGTGTCCTGTCACGTGGGCGGGTGTGGGTGGCGGCGGTGAGCGCCGTCGGGGGCGGGGCGGGTTGTCGCGCACGGTGAGCTCCTCGAAGGCGCGGGTGGGGCGGGCTCTTCGCGGGCGGATGTCGGCCTGCGACGAGCCCGCGGGTGGTCAGTGGTGGCGGAACAGCAGGAGAGGGAGGGCAGCGGCGGGCAGTTGCCTTCACGCGACCGCCCCTCCCTCACCGGTGTCCTTCGGGGTCTCTGCGCCGGAGCCGGTGTGGCTCTTGGTGAACACGAGGACGTCCTCATGCGCGATCAGATGCATGGGGGTGCCGGCGGCCCGGGCTTTACGGACGGCCTGGAGTTGGAAGAACGACGGCCGGGCGACGAGCTCGCCGTCGCGGACGGCGGCGAGCAGCGCCACGCACCGGTCGACGGGGGTGAGGCCGGCGCGGATGCCGGCGCCGATGACGGCCGATGGGAGGTCGACGAGTTCGCCGTGCTTGCGCCACGGTCGGGCGGTCACGACGACGACGCCACCGGGGCGTAGGAGGGTGTGGCAGCCGGTGAGGATCTGGGTGAACCCGTCGGCGAGTCCGGTGAGGTCGCGGTAGGCGAGGTTTCCGCGGTCGGTGCCGTCGTTGTAGGCGTTGTCGAACTTCGCCACCCCGTCGGCGCCGGGCCGGACGAGGCCGTGCACGGTCGGTCCGTACGGCGGCGAGGTCACCACGAGGGCGACCTGCCCGGCCAGGGCGCCGGGTACGAGCGACAGGATGCTGGTGGCGTCGCCGCGGATGACGCCGGCCCGGCCGGTCGCGCCCTGGGTGTGGGCGTGCTTGATGTTGGCGTCGGCGATGTCGGACCAGCGGGACTCGTACTCCACGCCGATCGCGTCGCGGCCGGCGTAGATCGCCTCGACCAGGGTCGTGCCGATCCCACACATCGGGTCGAGCACCAGGTCCCCCGGCTGGGTGTAGGCGGTCACGGCGTGCGCGGCGATCGCCGGCAGCATCCGCGCCGGGTGTTGCACGGACTCGCGCACGTACCGGCCGCGGCGCTGGACCGGTCCGGTGGCCTGCGCGGTCGCCCACACCGACAGGCCCTCCGGGCCAGCAGCAGCCTGATGACCTCCGATCGGGTCGATGGTGAAGGGGGCAGTCGGTGTGCTCTGCTCGTCGGGGTCGCCGGCGGTTTCTGCGCGGTGCTTAGCCACGGCGACCACCGCCCTCGCGCCCGCCCCGTCGACGCGTGGCGCGGCTCTGGGCCTGGCTGAAGACCATCAGGTCCGCGTGGACTCGCAGGTGCGCCATCTGCCACCGCTGGTCGGTGGTGGTGAGGGTGAGCAGTTCCTCGTCGGTGACGTGGTAGACGAACGCGTCGCCGTCGGTGTCGGCGGTGACGGCGACGAGGTGCTGCAGGTAGCCCAGTCCGACGCCGGCGGCGGCCTGGACCACGCCGGAGAAGTCTTCCGGGCCGGTGGTGGTGCCGGCCGGGACGGTGACGAGGAGGATCAGGCAGCCGCCCGGTTGCAGCAGCGCAGCGCAGGCGGTCAGCAGCCACGCCAGCCGGACCCGGTTGGCGGCGGCGTGCTCGTGCAGGGGCCAGCAGGCGACCACGAGACTGGTCGCCTGCTGCAGGGAGTTGTCGGGTGGTGGGACGGCCGCCGTGTCGGTCGGTGGGTGCAGTTGCGGGTCGGTAAGATCGTCACCGAACCAGGCGCCCATCTCGGGCAGGTCGTCCTCCTCCCCCGGTTCCGCACCGACGGTGGCGCCGGCAGGCGGGGCCGCGGCGCCCGGGCCGATGATCAGGCTGGACGTGTCGGTGAACCACGCGGGGTGGTGACGGCGCGCTCCGGCCGCGCAGGCCTGGGTGAGGGCGTGATCGGTGGTGAGGTCGACGACCGTCTCGCCGGGGCGGCTGTAGGCGGCGATGAGGCGGCCGGCCAGTCGGGTGCCGATGCTGCGTCCGGCTTCGCCCGGGGTGTGGGCGGTGCGCCAGACGGTGAGCGGTACCGGCGGGTCGCCGGCGACCAGGTCGGTCGGTGTCGGGTCGACTTCGGCCCGAGGGCCGGTGTCGGCGGTGGGATCGGGATGCGGGTTGTGGTGCTGCGGCGTGTGCTCGCTCATGTGGTGTCGGCTCCGCGCCGCGCCGTGGTGCGCTGACACCCTCAAACCGGTGTTTGTCAGCCGTGGCGAACACCTGCCAATCTCACGGTGATCTCACGAATCTCTGACAGCCGGTTCCCGTCCGCTTAGCTGTCCTGGCCGCCGGGATGTTCACGCGGGCGCCAACTCCATGGGGTCGGATCACTATCGCGAGGCTGCCAGAGCCGTCGATCGTCCCAGTTCTGTCCGCCGCCCAGTGTCACGGCCACCTCGGCCACACCAGCGGCGTACGCCAATGACACGGGGTGCTGGCCGGCATTGTCAGACCGCTGTCCGCCTTCGCCGGACAGCAGCGGCGCCACCGGGGGCACCGGCTCCGGATCTGTCATTCGGACGGCGGCTCGTCAGACCGTCACGGCCCGGCGGACGGACGCTGTCAGCCGGCACGCCGGCGCACGCCACGCCCCGTGGACGCCGACAGGCGGGGCGTCCAGCCGATCGCGGTCTGCCACTGTTCGCTGTCAGGCACTGTGAGACGGGCTGGGAGGCGTTCGTCGGACCCGCGCCGCGGTGGCGCGTCCTCTCCCCCGGCCGCGGCTGCGGAGCATGTCCGTCCGTCTCTGGTCGTGTCAGCGCGCAGGTCAGCGTGGCGTATCAGAACGGTGCACGTCGACGTCGATCGTCAGTGAGCGGTGGTGTCGCGAGAGGCGACTGATGGCGTCGACCCGGCGTCCATGTCGGCCAGCCTGCGTTGTCAGGGGTCCGTGAGGCCGGGGTGGCTCAATGGCGGTCAGGCGTGCCGACTGCGCGGCTTCGGCCCGTCCCCGACATTCGTCTGAAGTGACCCCCTGAGACCGGACACCTCCTGACTTGGCATCCTGCCGAGGAGGAGGAAAACGCTGTGGCTCGACAGAGCAAGTACCCCGAGGAGTTCCGCCGCCAGGCCGCGGCGTTGGTGCTCGACTCCGGTCGCACGATCCGTGACGTGGGCCGGGAGTTGGGCGTCAACCACGAGACGCTGCGCAACTGGGTCGACCGGGTGCGGCAGGAACGCGACGGCGGCCGGCCCACCGACCTGGCCGCGGATGAGCGGGCCGAGCTGGTGCGGCTGCGGCGCCAAGTCGCCCAGCTGGAGCTGGAGAAGGAGATCCTGAAAAAAGCCGCGGTCTTCTTCGCACGCGAGACGGAGCGGTGAACCGGGCAGACGTGTACCGGTTCATCGACGCGGAGAAGACCACCTACCCGGTCCGTCTGCTCTGCCGCCTGCTCGGCGTCGGCCACAGCGCCTTCTACCAGTGGCTGCGCGCCGGTCGACAACGTGCCGCCGACCGGCAACGCCACGACGAACAGCGCGTCGAGGTCACCCGGCGGGCGTGGTCGGAGCACCGAGGCGTCTACGGCGCCCGCCGGCTCACCGCTGAGCTGCACGAGCGCGGTCACCGTTGGAACCGCAAGGCGGTAGCGAGACTGATGCGGCTGGCAGGGATCGAGGGCGCTCACCGGCGGCGGCGTGGCAAGCCCCGCCGCAAGGCCGCGTCCACGGCGACCGCACCGGACCTAGTCCAGCGGCAGTTCCACGTCACCGCCCCGAACCGGCTCTGGGTTGCGGACATCTCCTACCTACGCACCTGGGAAGGGTTCCTCTACCTCGCCGTCGTGGTCGACACCTACTCCCGCCGCGTCGTCGGCTGGGCGATGGCCGATCACCTGCGCACCGAGCTGATCCTCGACGCGGTCGGCATGGCCATCCAGCACCGCCGACCTGCCCGTGACCAGCTCATCCATCACTCGGATCGCGGAACCCAGTACACGTCGTTCGAGTTCGGCCGCACCCTGCGATCCTGCGGGGTCCTGGCCTCGATGGGCTCGGTCGCCGACTGCTACGACAACGCCATGGCCGAGACGTTCTTCGCCACCCTCAAGACCGAACTGGTCTACACCCGAGCCTGGCCCAGCAGGCACGAACTGGAAATGGAGGTCTTCTCCTACATCGAAGGCTTCTACAACCCTCGCCGACGGCACAGCCGTCTGGGTAACGTCAGCCCCGACACCTACGAGAAGATCCACCGAGAGTCCCTGACACACATCGAGGTGTCCGGACCATAGGGGTCACTTCAGCTGCACCAGATCGAGGCGGTCAGCCGGTTCGTCGACGTCACCACCGGCAGCGGCCAGTACCTCTACACTCTCGGCCCGCTCGGTGCCGTGGTCCACCCCACCCAGTTCAACGACCCCAACCACGCCGACGCCCGCGCCCCACGCACCAGCATCGACCGCACCGAACGCATCATCGGCAGCCGCCGCCTGGCCCACCTGCTCGGCACCAACCAGCTGTTCACCGACCTCATCAGCTACGCCCGCACCCACGAGCACGCCCGGCTGGCGCGCTGGTGGTCCGAGCAGCACACCACCGCCGCCTACGCCGCCGCCTCCTACGCCGCCGGCAGCGCTACCGGTGTCCAGCCCGACGGGCACGGCATCTGGCACGCCGACGGGCGCACCGTCGGGTTCTTCCTCGAACACGACAACGGCACCGAAACCCTCGCCACCGTGCTGCGCAAGCTGCGCGGCTACGAGCAGCTCGCCGGCTACGGGCCGCGGTACCCGGTGCTGCTGCGCGTCCCCGGCCGCCGCCGCGAACACCACCTCCTCGACGCCCTCGCCGGAGTGCCCACCGCCATGCCCGTCGCCACTGGCCTCCACGGCGACCACCCCGCCGGACCCGCCTGGACCCTCACCGCCGCCCCCCGGCAGCGCCGCTGGCTGCACGAACTTCCCTCCGACCACGGCCCGGACAACCCGGCCACCAACCCGCACCGCTTCCCCGACACCGACCCCAGCGACGCGACCCGCTGTGACCCTCAGCCGTAGTTGGCGCTTCCCAGCCGTTGTTCGCAGCTACGAAGTCATTCTTTGTCGGCCAGGATGAGCTATGCCGTTCGTTCGGCCAGCTGATCGCTGTTGGACAACTCCAACGACCGGCCGCAGCGCGAAGCCAGGACTTGGTCATGGGTAGCGATCACTAGCGTGGCGGCGCCCTCGGCCGCGCTTTCGACAAGGAGGTCAGCTACCAGTTCGCCGTTGGCGCGGTCGAGACTGCCGGTCGGCTCGTCCGCCAGGATTAGTCGAGGGTTGTTGATGAGCGCGCGGGCGATGGCCACTCGCTGCTGTTGACCGCCGGAGAGTTCCGAAGGCCGCGAATTGGCCTTGTGGGCCATGCCGACGCGGTCAAGCAACGCCAAGGCTTGCTGTCGGACCTCGGATTGCCGACGCCGATAAGGAACTGTGGGAACTATGACGTTCTCCAGCGCCGTCAGCGATGGGAGGAGATAAAATTCTTGGAAGAGCAGGCCGATCTTTCGTCGATATTCGGTGAGCTCGGAAGAGGACAGGTTGTTTACCCGCCGGCCGTCGACTGTCACGGTGCCAGCGTCTGGCTTCAGGAGGCCGCCAATGATATTCAGGAGGGTGGATTTGCCGGATCCGCTGGGACCCACGACGCAGGTTGGTGTCTTGGCGTCGAAATGGTAGGTCACTTCGTGGAGCACTGCTATGCGCTCGCCTCGTGACGAGTAGGTCTTGGACAGCTTGTCCAGGGTCACGGACGAGCCCGCGGGTACAGGTTGCATGGTCACCTGCCTTTTGGTCATTGCCGCAATGCCTCCGCTACCGAGACGGTCCGGCGGGACAGCAAGGCGATGCTCGCGGCGGCCATGGCAAGGACCATGGTGGTGCCGAGCACCGCGGGAGTCAGGGCAGCTACCGAGGCCGGAAAGGCTCCCTCCACCAGTGCGAGTGCCAGCACCACGGCGCCGCATCCGGTCACTGTGGCCGCCAGCGCCAGCGCAGCAAGCTCCAGCACGATGAGTTGCACCACGGTCCGCCGATGCCAACCCAGGGCTAGCAGGAGTGCGAGTTGTCGGGTTCGCTCCCGCAGGTCGTGGCGCAAGCCGATCGCCACGGACGCGAACGACAGCCCTCCGACCAAGGTGATCATGATTCGGTCGGAGGGGCCTGCTCTGAGGGAGATGGCTTCCCCCAGCAGCGTGCCCACCATGGCACGGTCGGTCGACTTGACGAGCGCTACTGTGATCAGTGTGGCCGCTGCCGCCACCGTCATGCTTCCGAGCGTGACGGCGGTGCGGCTCCGGGCTCCGGCAATCTGGTCGATTGCCATTGTCCAAATCTGCAACTGCCGGCGGGAACGACGGCTTCGTCGGTGCGGAGCCCAGCCCGGTTCACCTGTGCCGGCAACTGTCCCAACCACCGCTATGAAGTGCATCGCGGCGGCGATTGCGATCACGCCAGCTGCCTGTACCCAGTTGACCGGGCGCTCGACTGCGAAGCGCAACGTCGTGAGGACGGTGGCGACGGCAAGTCCGGCCGCTACCGAAAGGACCGATGTCTCGGCAAGGAGCAGCGTCAAGCGGGCCTTCCGCGACCAGCCGAACCGGGCTAAAACCGCCAAGTCACGACGACGGTCATTCGCAGCTGCAAGGGCGTTGGTAAGCAGGAAGAGCACGCCGGCGATCCCAGCGATCCCGGTAAACAGAACGTTCTTCCGCTCCACCGTCTCGATGACGGTCAAGACCGCGCCAGGCTTGGCCCAGTATTCGGTCAATGCGAGTTCTGGCCGACCGTGCTGTCCTGCCGGCAGGACAACGGTCTGCGCCTGCGGCGACGCCCCGAGGGTTACGTCGACGTCAAGCCCCGTCCTATCGGCAATAGTCGAGGCAACGACTCTGACCCTCTCCATCGACACCGGGTCGACGCCAGTCACGTCTCGTACACGGACCCGGACGGCACTGATTGGGTCTGTTCGCTTCACAACACACTTGGCCATGGAGATGGGAATGAGCATCGAGGCGGGCGCTGTGGAGTAGCCGGCGGGATTGCTGCTGGCCCGAAGAGCTTTGCCCCCCATTAGAGCGGCGGACTTGTCGTCGGCACCGGAGGCCAGCATGGGAAGGTACGTCTCAAGGGGCACCGCGGAGAGCGGTGAGAAACGACGTATTCGGTTTGGGTCGAAGCTGCCAACCCATCGTGCGATCCGTGGAGTGACCGCGTCGGGAGTGACAGGTTCGGCCGAATTGCTCAGCTCCCGAAACCCGTTGTCCCTGGCTAACTCCGGCTGTCCGGCCGCCGCGCCTGTCGCGGTCTCCCCGTAGCGGCTCACCGATGTGCGCCAGCTTCCGGCGTCCACCTGCTTGAACTGGGGTGTCAGTTGTCCGTCGGTCCGGCGGACGTAGTCCGGAGCGCTCGCCTGGATGATGACGTCCAGCCGTGTATGTCCTGACGCTGACTGGGCAGCTGCCGCGTAGGCGTCAGAGACGGAGTAGGTCCGGTTTGCAGGGTGGTCGACCGAAGTCTTGCGCAACTCGGCGGCCAGGTCGGCTGGCCGCTGGCCGGCTATGGGCCGCTCACCGGCCACCCGCGCCAGGTTCACCGACAGGCGCTCGTCAAGGTCGACGCGGTCCGGCGCGATGGCCGGGACACCCGACGGTGCAGCGCAGCCCGGATCCTTGGCAGGTGCTAGGTAGGAACCGCTACTCAGTGCTTGGTCGAGGCCCATCAGCTGTGCCTCCTGCCCGGGATCGATCGCTGCGACCGGCAGCCAAATCGGCCAGATGATGCTAAGCGTGGGGTTGTTTGAGCGGACCGGCTCGTGGCGTACCCCTTCCTGGTCGCCGGAGGCGCGAGCCGGATCCACGACGTCGGCGAAGTTCAGGAACGTCCCGTCCTGCAACGCCTGGATTACCGAGAACCGCGAGCCGGCCAGCGACAGCGACCCTTGGTCGTTGCGGTTGGCGGCGAACCAGGCAGCGTCCTTGCCGTTGAGCTGCCATGTCCCGCACAGCGGTTTCCAGCTGCCGTTCTCCTGCTGTTCGAGGTAGAAGTTCGGCACTTGGCGGTCGCTGCAGCCTAGATCCCACAGTTGCTGGTACGTCAGGCGCATGCCGTCCGGGGCTCGGTAGCTCTGCTGCCCGTTGGTGCCACTCACGCCGATTGTCTCGGGCACTGCGACCGGCCGCTTGGTGACGTACACGTACCGCGGGTTCCTCTCGGGGACCCGGGTGAGATCCGTGTCCGCGACCCAGGTGGGAAGGACCCTGATGATTTGCCGCGTCCGGGAGCGATCGATGGCGTCGCCGAGGTCAACGTCGATCCGGCCCTCGGACGAGGCGTAGCCGAGCATCGCGACGGGCGCGGCGACCTCAACGCCGGGCAGCCGTCGAATTTCCTCCCACTGATCGTCGGTGATTCCGCCGTGCAGTCCGGACAGATGGTTGGGACGGATCAGCCCAGTAGATTTCTCGACGGGTAGCCGAGAGTTCGTCGGCCGGACAAGGATGTCGTAGGCGGGACGGGCGTTCTGCTGGATCTGCCCGACGGCGTCCAGTCGGGTGGTGGTGGCGATGGCAGTCAGTTGAAGGACGCCTACCGCGGTGAGAACGATGCCCAACCACAGCGTGACGCTGCGTCCTGCCTGCCCCCGGATCTGGCTAAGCGCCATCCGCAGCAATGATCGGCCCTACTTCTCGAACTCGACTCGCATGTTCCACCGGACGGAGGCCGGCGCCTCCACGCGGATCGACAGCTGCTTACGTGTGGAGTACCCGATGCGGTTTCCCGATGGAGTCACGCCAGTCGTGATGCATTGGATCGGCAGACGTACGCCCGGATCAATGACAATCGTCATTAGTCCCCCAGTGCAATCGGATGAGATCCAGAGGCCGCCCGGGCCAACCTCGACGGTGGCGACGGTGGTGCCGCCGTTGCGCGCGCTAACCGTCGCCAGGGTGGTTCGGCCCGCCTCGGGTGCCGGAAGTTCCGGTACGTCGAGCGCCCTGTCTCGCGTCGGTGGTGCCTCGGCAGCACTGGTGGACGGGGTCGCGGAGGGCGGCGGGGGGGATTGGGGTGACGCCTCGCACGCAGTGGCCACAACGATGATTGACAGGGCGACCACGACGGAGCGTATTGGCATGATGAACATTTGATCAACTCCCGGTGGGCGGCAGACGGTGGGTGTCACCGACCTGGTGGACCGGTGACACCCAGCTAAATTCCTAGCCGCCCCACGTGTTCCAGCCGACGCGGGCCGGCATGTACGAGGTGATCCACGACGATTTCACGTTGCAGGATTGCTGCATGATCCCGTAGAGGCCCTTCGACTTCTGCCGCCAGACGCCGTAGTCGCCGTAGACATAGGTCTTCGGCCGGGCGGTGAGGGAGATCTCGTTGGTCACCGATGCGGTGAGGGAGGTAGAGACATTGACACCGAGGGATCCCTCGACGCCGGCGACGATGACGTCCACCTTGACACTCGCCGTCGAGGACAGCGAGTAGCTAACAGTGCCGGCGACCGTTGCCGTCAGCTTCACGGTGGCCGTGCTGTTCGTGCCGTTGTAGTTTTGGTATCCCGGTCCCACCCGGTAGTGGACCTGTCCCTGGTTGGTGATGGACCCGTAGGTGTGTTCGCTTGGGCAGCCCTGGATAACCGGGTCCGGACCCTTCGGCGCGGCCTGCGCTGCGCCCGGCGTGATGAGCAGCGTGGCCGTGGCAAGACCAGCCAGCGCGGCTCCTGCCGCTGGGCGTAGCATTGGAACTGTTCTCACTTCGATCCTCCTGAGACTCGTCCGTGGGAACATCACGGCCGCGGTGGTGGCACACCGCGGCCGTACCTTTCCCCCGTTTTCCTCGACCGGCTGGTCAAGGAGGTTCGATGATCATAGGGCGGCCGGACCTCTCGTGGTGGCCCCGCACGACACATCGACTGTCCGGGCTCGCCGCTCCCCTGAAAGCACTAGCTGTAATGCCCAGCAGCGTTGTTGACGCGGCTGATGGGTGGTTTGCCGCCGAGCGAGGTGTGGTTGCGGTGGTGGTTGTAGGTGTGCAGCCAGGCGGGTAGAGCGTCAGCGCGTTGCTGGTTGTTGGTGAAGGGTTGGGCGTAGGCCCATTCGTCGCACAGGGTGCGGTTGAAGCGTTCGGCTTTGCCGTTGGTCTGTGGTCGGTAGCGGCGGGTGAAGCGGGCGGTGGCACCGAGGTCGGTCAGGGCCTGGTGCCAGGCTCGGCCGCGGCGGTAGGCCAATGCGTTGTCGGTCATGACGCGTTCGACGCGGGTGATTCCGTGGGTGGCGAAGTGCTCGGCGGCGCGGCGGAGGAAGCCGGCACAGGTGTCGGTCTTCTCGTCGGGGTGGATCTCGGCGTAGGCGAGACGGGTGTGGTCGTCGATGGCGCAGTGCACGTAGTCGAAGCCGACACGGCCGGCGGTGCGGGCACGGCGGTGTTCCAGGCTGTCGCGGCCCAAGATGCGCCAGCCGCCGCCGTCGCGAACCCGGCCGAGTTTCTTGACGTCGACGTGGATCAGCTCGCCGGGCCGGTCGCGCTCGTAGCGGCGGATGAGCTGACCGGTGGGCCGGTCGAGCCAGGCCAGGTGGTGTAGACCGTGCCGCGTCAGAACGGCGTGCACCGTCGAGGCCGGCATCCCGAGCAACGGTCCGAGCCGGCGAGCCCCGAGTTTGCGTTCCTGGCGCAGTTGGCAGACCCGCGCCTCCAACTGGGCGGGCGTCTTGTGCGGCTGGTGGTGAGCCCGGCTGGATCGATCCCGCAGACCAGCGTCGCCCTCGGCCCGCCACCGCTGTAGCCACTTGTAGCCGGTGGCCCGAGAACAGCCCAGTTCCTTCACGACGTGGGCCACCGGCCGACCCTGGTCAACGACACGCGTGATGAGCAGCCGCCGGCCGTGGATGGTCAGCCGGGCATTACGGTGGGCCATGGAGACCTCCGGTTCCGTGTGGGCGTCAGCACCTCACACCTCGCCGGAGGTCTCGCCTCGTCTCAAGCCGCCACGCCGTCAACAACCCTCATGGGCATTACAACTAGCTCACGGTGAGGTCCATAGTCGGGATATCGACAGTCATGCACTCAATGCAGCCCCCTGATGCCGTTCCGTCCGACTCGACGAACACCAACGGTAACGGTAACGGTTTGGTAAAGCTGTTCAGGATGCGTTCGTCGGGGACTGTCCGGCTTGATCAGTCCCAGTGGCGGCGGGGTTCCGCCAAGTACGGCCGCTATGGCGGGCGCGGTGCGTGGCCCGGCGGCCACCCCTCCCCACTGGCGGCTTCCTACCGCTCGTGGGCGGCTGTGAGACCGACCCCATCTCCTAGTGCCCCCACCCGCGGAACCAGCAAGCCTCTGACAGTGCAGGTCAACCGCACTACTGACGATCAGGACCGCAGCCAGCGCTGACAGATCCGGCCGCTACCGTCATCGACACCACCTTCATATATCGCTCCACCCGGTCCGGTCCCACCTCGGGAACCACCGCCGCACCCCACGGTGTTCTCCGCCCACCCGTCTGCTCGGCCGGTCGGCGCCCGCGCCACGCGGCGACCCCCAGGTCGCACCGCACCACCCGCACCATCCCGATCCACCAGCAGCCACTCTGCTGCACCCATCCCCTGTTCGTCCCGTGAGTCGACCCATGTACCCCGGTGGGCCGGCCGCTTCCGCGCGCCCAACAGCCCGCCCCAACCGGAGGAGGAACCCCGAATGACCGCAACCGACGGTGCCGCGACTCCGCTGAGCCGCTACGGCACCCGCGTTCCGACGGTGACGCCCCGCCCGGGCCGCAAGCCCGCTCCCGCAGCCAACACCGCCAGCACCACGGCGCCCACCAGCCCGGTGGTCACGCCGACCGCGACGATCCACACCATGATCGTCTGCCTGCCCGACGGACTGCCGTCGCAGGCGCTGACCGCCACCCAGCTCGACCGGCACTTCGGCGTGTCCGGCACCCTGCAGCCCCGCTTCTGGGCCATCCCGGACATGTGGCTGTGGCAGCGGCGCGACCTGGTCGCGCCTCGCAAGGGACGTCCGGTGTACTGCGCCGGCGGACCGATCAAGCTGCTCGACCTCGCCGCCATGCGCCACGCCGCCGGCGTCGGCGCCGGCATCCGCCACCAACTGTGGCAGCAGGTCGTGCACGGCACCCGGCTGGCCACCCCGTGGCCGACCCTGCTGGCCCGCCACCTGGCGGACCCCGCCCGCTACCCGCGCGAGCGGGCCGAGGCGGACTTCCACCAGCAACCCCGCGTCAACGCGATGCGGATGCACAACGCGGCCAGCTACGGCACCGCCCGCCTCAGCCCAGGTGAGCTGGAGATGTTCCAGGCAGGCCCGATGGCCTACCAGCACTACAGCGCCACCACCGCCGTCTGTGGCGACGCCCTGCTCACGCCGGACGGGCACAAGCTCGCACCCGCGAGCGACGCCCTGACCCACCGGGTGACCTACCTCGAGCAGGCGATGCGGTACCTCGACACCGTCGAGACCGACCAGCGGCTGCTCGCCGTCGCCCTGTAGCACCACGGCACCGGAACCGGTCGGGCACCACCGCCCATCCCCTGCTTCCCTGGGGATCGGCGGCGACCCGACCGGCTCCACGCCACTCCACCCGCGCCGCGCCGGCTCCTGGCAGCAGACGCAAGCTCTACCGCCGCGCCCCTGAGGCTTCCCGAGCCCTGCGACGCACACCCCGCCACGACCAATGCGGCCACTGCCCCTACGCCACGTCCATTGCCACCTGAACCACGCCCGCCTGGGACCACGACCGACCCGCTTCTGCGGGCCACGCGTCGTCGTACCCGCGGGCCGGAGCAGCGTGGCGTGGACTAGCTGCCGGCCCCGTGCGGGCACCGCCCGGCGCCCCGGGCTGGGGCGCCTCGCAAGCCCGGCCAGCGAAGCGGCCGACCTTTCCCTCTTCCACACATCAGGAGGTTTCCCCACCATGTCCGATCGACTGTGGTTCCGCGTCGACGACGTCCTGCCGCTCGCCGAACACGCCGCCTCCACCGGCGCGCACCGTAGAACCCGGCAGCAGTACCGGGCCGGGGTCTCGGACCAGGCCGCGCTCATCTGGTCACACGACGCCGACGGTGACTGGTTGTCCTCCAACGGCGTCCCCCGCTGGTACGACGCCGACGGCGCCGACCACCGCGTCCGCGCCGAAACCTGGACCCACACCGCCACCGGCGCCACCGGCAACCCGATCCCTACCGACGACGGACACGGATTCCTGCCCCTGCACACCGAATACGTCGACGGCCGGCGGGACCTGCTCGACCTGCTCCGCTACGCCCGCCGCCACGGGATGCGCTGGTTCGGGCTGCACCCGGACCCGGCGAGCGACGTCCGCTACCGCATCTTCCGCAGCCGCGGCGACATCACCCCGCCGCTTGCCACCTGGACCCCGGCGACGGTGACCTGCGACGTGGTCGGCGGCGGCGCCTACCGCGCCATGGTCGCCACCGGCTACACCACCCTCTCCCGCGCCGGGGTGCTGTG
This sequence comes from Micromonospora sp. WMMD1274, assembly GCF_049179035.1. Taxonomy (NCBI): domain Bacteria; kingdom Bacillati; phylum Actinomycetota; class Actinomycetes; order Micromonosporales; family Micromonosporaceae; genus Micromonospora; species Micromonospora sp. WMMD1274. Next base: position 5,215,236 of record NZ_JBMHMG010000001.1, on the reverse strand, counting down.
CCGCTTCCCTCGGTTCGCGGTGCAGCGCATGGCCGCCCACCTCGACGCCCTCTACCCCGGGGACATGTCGGGAGAGCATCCCCGGCTGCGGTTCGACGGCGACGAGGTCACCGTCGAGTGGGAGGGCGACGACGGCCTGGGCAGCCGCTGGGTCGAGCACGACCGCGTCGTCCCGGATGCCAACCGCTGCTACGCCATCGGCGCCTACCAGTGGCCCTGGAGCCGGGTCGCGTCCGAGGCGACGACCCGCGCCACGGACCCGGAGGACCGGTCGCGGTGATCGTTGACGAGGTGTTCCATCAGCACGGCCACGGCACCTACGAGCTGACCCGGGTGCACCACATCGACGGGTACGTCCTGCGGGTGCGGGTCTGCCGCGATAGCTACGCCACGCAGAGCACGGCGGTCGCCGAAGTTCTCACCCCGCTGTTCACCTGGACGATCATCGCGAGCAGCCCCGGTAGTGGCTGGCACCGCACGACCCCAGCCACGCCCCCGGACGCGACACCGCTGATCACGGTCGCCGACGAGGTAATGCAGCGGGCCCGGCGGATCCTTCCCGTGCCGTCTCCGTTCACCACGCCCGGCCGCTAACCCGCCGAGACCACACCTTCCCGCGCCGCCCTGCCGGCCCGGTCGCACCTCGCGCACCAGCGGACGCCGTCCGGCGCCGCGCCGTCCGAGCCTCCATCCGCCCGCCGCATCAAGGCGGCTGGCCTGTGTGTCCGCGGTCCACCGTCGCTGACCCGCCTTCTCACTGGCACCACCTGGCCGATGCCCGGCCACCCGCGCACTCGCGCACACCCGGGCACGGCCGTGCCCGGGTTTCCCGCTCTTCAGAAGGGAACCCTCATGACATCCGCCACCAGGCCGGCCTCCGGTCGGCAGCCCACCATCGCCGTCATTGGCGGCAGTATCACCGGCCCGGTCACCGCGCTGCTGTTGCTGCACGCCGGATTCGACTACGTCACCGTCTTTGAGGCGGTTTTCCGACGCCGGGTCCGGGACGGTGCTTTGGCCACCGGCCATCGCCCCGGAGACCACGGACAGATGCAGGAGGGTCAACCCGCCGGGCTGACCCTCCTGCTGTTGCTACTCGCCGTCAGCTTTCAGCTCCGCCGGCTATACTCTGCCGGCGCTGCGCTGGCTCACCGCCCCCGATCCGGCCCCGGTCACCCAACGCGGACGCAACACCGTGGGTCAACCCGAGATTGACACCATCCGCGCCATGACCACGACCTACCGCCAGTTGGACAACCAGTACGGCGGCGGGCACGCCCGCGACACCGTCGCCCGCTACCTCCACCAGGAGGTGACCCCGCTGCTCACCGACGGCCGGTACAACCACCCCACCGGTCAACGGCTGCTCAGCGCCGCCGCCGAACTGGCCCAGCTCGCCGGATGGCAGGCATACGACACCGCCGAACACGGCATCGCCCAGCGGTACCTCACCCTCGCCCTGGACTTCGCCCACGCCGCCGGAGACGATGGCCTCGGCGCGGAGATCCTCGCGGCGATGAGCCACCAGGCCACCTACCTCGGCCATACCGCCACCGGCCTCGACCTCGCCCGCGCCGCCGGCCGAACCGCCCGCCGCGCCGGAATCCCCGTCCTGACCGCCGAAGCCCACGTCATGGAAGCCCACGCCCTGGCCAAAGCTAACGACGAACGAGCCTGCGCCACCGCCCTGCATCAGGCCGAACAAGCCCTCGACCGCGCCGACCGCAGCACCGACCCGCAATGGCTCAGCTACTTCGACGAGGCGTACCTGTCAGCCAAGTTCGGACACTGCTTCCACGCCCTCGGCCACACCACCCACGCCGAACGCTTCGCCGCCCGATCCCTGCGCATGGACAACCGCTACGTACGCGGCCGAGCCTTCAACCTCGCCCTACTCGCCAGCGTCCACGCCCACCAGGGACAACCCGACCGGGCCTGCGCCATCGGCGCAGAAGCCCTGACCCTGACCAGCCAGCTACGGTCCGCCAGAGCCGTCCGCTACCTGCGCGACCTGCAATCCCAACTCGCTCCACACCGGCGACTACCCGCCGTCCGGCACTTCAGCGGCCGCATCGACGCCACCCTCGGCCCCCGACGCTGACCCCTACAGCTCCCCGCGGGCCTTGCGCGCGACCAGCTCCAGCACTGCAATCACCGTGCCGGCACCAACGATCTCACCCCGGGACACCAGCCCGTACGCCTCGTCGAGCGGAATCCAGGCGACCTGCTCAGCCTCGTTGACGTCCACGGGTGTGCCGATGTGCTCGGCCTGCCGGGCGAGGAAGAGCAGATTCTCGGCGTCGGCAGTGCCGACCCACGGTTGGAAGGACAGCAACGGCTCCACCGCCTGGGGCCGCCAGCCGGTCTCCTCCTCGACCTCCCGCACCGCGCACTGCGCCGGGTGCTCCTCGTCATCGACATAGCCGCCGGGCAACTCCCACACCCACCGGTCGAACACGAAGCGGTGCCGCCGCATCAACAGCAAGCGCTCCCGGTCGTCCAGTACGGCGACCATGGCCGACCGGGGAGCCCGGATCACGTACTGCTCGAAACGCACCCCGTCCGGCAACTCCACCTCGGCGATACTCAGCCGCGCCCGCCGGGTGTCGTCCACGACCCGCTCGCCGTGGATGGTCCACCGGGTCAACTCCGTCGCCTGCTTCTCCACCACCTCGCCAGTATCCGCGCCGACCCCATCACCTGCGCGACAGTCGGCATCTGCTGGTCGCACCACCCCGGCGTTCGACCCCTCGCTTGTAGTTCCGGGCGCGTCATCCGGCGGCGTCCCGGACCGTCGCCTCGATCGACCGTCCGTGTTACACCGACCCCGGCCGGGTCCATCCAGGCCCGTTGCTGTCACGGCTGCTGTCGACGCCGCCATGCCTCGAACAGCTCGATGGCCGGCCAATGTCCATTAGCTCGGGCGTAGTCCAAGGGCGTGCGGCCTTCCCGATCGACGACGTCGAGCCTCGCACCTCGGATCAGCAGCAGGACGGTCACCTCCACGTGGAGAGGCCCACCTCTCTGGAGGGCACCATCACCCTCTACATCCACGGCATGATGCAGCAGAGTTATGCCGTGCTCGTCCGGGTCCTCGACGTCGGCTCCATCGTCCAGGAGCTGCGCAGCCGGGGCAGGTCTTCCATCTCAACGGCGTGATGAGTCGGGGTCACCCGCAAATCCTAGGCACCCGCGCTGCGCTGGTGCTCAGACGTTGAAGCGGAACATAGACGGGCGCTCGCATGACCGGCGGCGACCCAGTCGGCAGGCTTGTCACGCCACATCTTGGGCTTACGCTGTTAGAGCTCCTAACTCTTTAAGCGTTGGAGTCGGCGCCAGCAGATGATGGCGCAGGCGAGAGTGAGGAACGCTTCGTGGATGTCGTCGCGGATCTCCCAGCGGATGCGCAGGCGGCGGAACCAGTGCAGCAGGGCGATGGTCTGCTCGACGACCCAGCGTCGGGTGCCGAGCCCAGAGCCGTGTGGGACGCCGCGTCGGGCGATGACAGGTGTGATGCCGCGGGTCCGTAGCTCGCGGCGGTACTTGTCGAAGTCGTAGCCGCGATCGGCGTAGATGCGGTCGGGTCGCTGCCGGGGCCGGCCGCGGATGCCCTTGATGCGGGGGATCTTGTCGACCAGGGGCATGAGCTGGGTGACGTCGTGGCGGTTGCCGCCGGTCAGTGCCGTGGCGAGGGGGATGCCGCCCGCGTCGGTGATGACGTGGTGTTTCGAGCCTGGCTTGCGGCGGTCGACCGGGCTCGGACCGGTTTTGGGCCGCCCTTGAGCGCCCGGACGTGGGAGCCGTCGATCACCGCCCGGGACATGTCCAACTGGCCCGCGGCGCGGAGTCTGCCGAGCAACACCTCGTGCAGGCGCTGCCACACGCCAGCGTCGTTCCAGTCCCGCAACCGGCGCCAGCAGGTCATTCCTGAGCCGAAACCCAGCTCTTGGGGCAGGTACTCCCACGGGATCGCGGTGTAGAGCACGAACAAGATCCCGCACAGCACCTTGCGGTCATCGAGAGGCTTGCGGCCCGGGAACCGTCGCCGCCGGGGCGGACGGGGCGGCAGCAGCGGTGCGACCTCGGCCCAGAGTTCGTCCGAGACGACCCACGGCGGCTGCTCACCCCTCCTCACGTTCAGACAGAACGATCCTCGCGTCCCGAGGACACGCCCAACATCATTTCGTTAGGAGCTCTTAGTGGCTGGTTGCCGACGTTTCACGCTGTCTTGTGCCCCCTGTGTGCCCCCGAAGGCTCTTTGGCCGCCAAGCGGCCGAGCCATCGATGCGCATTCTCCAGGCCCACTTCGTTGTCGGCTGCGCTCGTGATTCCGGTCAGATCGTCGGTAACGACGCGACGGGCGAAGTAGTCAGCCTGCACCGCCCACCGAAACCGGAGCATGGCCAGCAAGCCGTGTTCCACCTCGGCGCGCGTCATCGTCTTGCTCTCTAGGTATGCCTCCACCAGGTAGTCCGCGTTATCGATGCCTCCGACATACATCACTGCCGACGCGAGGTCGTACAGCAGCGGACCGCTCATCGCGATACTCCAGTCGATCAGTCCGCACTCTCCCGTCTTGCGGTCGAGCCGGAATGCCTCTGGAGCCGGATCGGTGTGTAGCAGGCCCCACGACAAAGACCCGACATCAAGCGCCTCGTACCCCGCAAGGGCGGCCGCCACTGAGGGTCGAACCCAAGGACGAACTGCCAAATGTGGTGCCCGCGCATCGACCCAGTCAAACCGATCGGCATCCTTGATCGTCACGCTTCTAAGCGCTGCGTGCACTCGCGCCAGGGTTGCCCCGATCAGCCGTTGCTCGTCCGGGCTCCTGCCAAGCAGCCCGTTGCCTGCGACCCAGTTCAACAACCCGAGTGGCACTCCGTCGACATCGGCGACGACGCTTCCGTGCCTCGTCACTACCGGGGTGCCCGCCGGAACGCCTGCCGCCTCGACGTGAGCCGCGACCTCAAGGCCGCCCATGAAGGAACGGCGCGATCCCGGCGCAACCGCCTTGGCTACCCACCGTTCACCGCCCTCGGAGACGAACCACGTCGCCGAGTTCATTCCGCCGTTGTGCACCTGAACCGCCGCGTCCGCCAGTCCCCAATAGGCCGCGAGACACGCACACAGCTTCCCATTATCGATCACCAGCACGAGTCAAACACCATTCACCGCAACTGGCTACGAACTTCTGACCTCACCGCGTGCCCACCTCGCCATCCCGTCGGCCATCGACCCGCCCTCCGGGGAGCGGGCCACCGCCCGGCCCGCCACGTCAAGCGGACCTTGACGCCCGATGGACGCTGGCGGGTCGGGCGGTGGTCTGCTCGGCTCGCCCGGGTCGATGGCAGGCGGGATGGCCCACTGCAACCACCCACGGACCGTGACCCGCCGACGGGGCCCCGGCCATCCTGGAGCCGGAGCGCCCCCGCCGGAGGCGCAGTAACCGCAACCCCGCAGCCGCCACAGCTCGCCCACGCGGCCGGCGTGCGCTCCCCTACGCCGCGCGGGCTCGTGGCCGCGCGGCCCGGCCGGCTGCCGGCCCAACCTCTCACCCGGTCAACGTTGCTGTCGTCATGCGACGGCCCCTCCGGGCTTCCCGCTATCCGCGCCAGCCGCCGGGCGTGTTGCGTGGCCGGAGTCGGAGCGCCAGCGGAGCGACGGACGCGCGCCCAGGCGGCGGCGCGTGCGGCCCGTTGCGGGCCGCCTTGATAGACGTACAGAAAGTCCTCCCACACAAGCCGGCAGTCAGCCCGGCCACGCACGAAAACGGGGTCCGGGTCGCATAGGACACCCCACCGTTTCGCCGCCGCCCTGCAAAGATGACGGCATGGAACGCTTCGAGGGCCGGTGCTGGCTGGACTGGTGGGCGAACTCATCCACCGTCCTCGGCAGCGTCAAGGTGGCCATCGTGATTGCCGCCGTCACCGGCGGCTGGGAGGCCGACGGCCGCCTCGTCAGCGCAAGCGACGAGGACCGCGAGGCGTTTGCGTTCCTCTGCGAACTCGATCCGGTCTTCACGCTGCGATTCGAAGACGGAAGCGCTCTCGCCGTCACCGTGCAACCCACGGATGGGCATCGCCGCTTCACCCTCACTGAGTACACCGGTCCGGTTCAGCAAGCGGTCGTCAACCGCATCGCTCTGCAGGCAAACCGAACCTGATTGCTCGACGTCAGTTTCGCGTTACGTTGACGTGTCGGTACCCGGTGCTACTCTGGCGCTCGTCGAGGACGCTGGCGCGGCCTTCCCGCCGGATCGCTGGACTCGATGACGGAGATGCCGAGCGGCCTTACTGCCGCCGATGCGGGCCACGCCCCCGCCGGCTCTCGATCGCACCGGCGCTATGCCGGCTTTCCGAATCCGCTGAGCGGCCCGGCACGGTCCTCCTGCCGTCCACGATGGCCCGGATTCGCGCACCTCCACGGGTGGGGGCAGCCTGCGGCAACCCGCCGGATGCCGATATCCCAGGCTCCCTACCCGTGCCGGCACTTGATCACCGAGTCCTCGAGCGTGGAAGGACATGACCCATCGGCGGGAAGTGGCATCGCCACGATTCCGCCCTCCGGCGTCAGCCGCCCTCTCGGCGGTGCCAGGAGACACGACGAACACCACCAGCGGACAGGCGTCCACGGCTGGTGGTGCTTCGTCTCCCGTCCCTGCCACCCCTAAAGAGGAGACAGCCATATTCACCACCTACCGCCCCGGCCTCGCCGCCGGTCGTGACGCCCAGGCCCTGCACCGCGCCGCTACGCCGGAGTTCTCCGGCTGGCTGGAGCACACCCGCCCCGCCGGCGGCTGTGCTCGCCCGGTCCGCCTCAGCGGCACGATCGCCGCCGTCGACCGGAACACCGGCCGAGTCCTGAGCGAGCAGCACACCGACGAGCTGCCCGACCGGACGCTGTACAAGGCGTGCGGCAACCGCCGCGAATCGGCGTGCCCCGACTGCGCCTGGGTCTACCAGGGCGACGCCTACCAAGTCGTCTGTCGCGGCCTGACCGGCGGCAAGGGCATCCCCGCCTCGGTCGGCCGACACCCGGTCGTCTTCGCCACCTTCACCGCCCCGTCCTTCAGCCCGGTCCACCACCGCCACGTTCCCCGTCATACCTGCCGCCACCGGCAGCGCTGCGACTGCCGACCCGCCCCCTGCCGCGCCCGCAGCAACGCCGGAACCTGCCCGCACGGGCAGCCCATAGCGTGCTTCGCCCGCCACGACGCCGACGATCCGCGGCTCGGCCAGCCGTTGTGCCTCGACTGCAACGACCACGCCCACCAGGTCGTCTGGAACCACTTCTCCGGCGAGCTGTGGCGACGCACCAAACAGGCCGCCGAACGCCACGTCGGCGCAACGTGCCGTCGACGCGGCATTCCGAAGCTCGGCATCGTCACCGCCTCCGGCAAGGTCCGCTGGGTGCCGCCCGTGCGGGTGTCCCACGGCAAGGTCGCCGAAATGCAACGCCGGGGAGCGGTGCACTTCCACGTCCTGTTGCGCCTGGACGGCGTTGACCCCGACGACCCGGACGCCCTCGTACCGCCACCGGCCGGCATCACCGTCGACGACCTGGAAGACGCGATCCACGCCGCCGCCCGGCAGATCACCGTCACCACACCCCCGCACCCCGACCAGCCGCAAGGCTGGCTGGTCACCTGGGGCGAGCAGGTCGACGTCCGACGCATCAACACCGTTGGCGGCGAGCTGACTGACGGCAAGGTGGCCGCCTACCTCGCCAAGTACGCCACCAAGGCCACCGAAGCCACCGGCCACTCCTCCACCCGACTCACCACGGCCACGATCGACGACTACGCCGACCCCGGAGGCGACCACGTCGCCCGCCTCATCGACGCCTGCTGGCACCTCGGCCGCCCCACCCACACCGATGTGACCGGCGGCGCCGCAACCGGCGACCACCGTCAAGCCAGCCTTGACACCAAACCGAACCCTTACACCGGACTGCGGCGCTGGGCGCACATGCTCGGATTCGGCGGCCACTTCCTCACCAAAGCCCGCCGCTACTCCGTCACCTTTGGCCAGCTCCGCGCCACCCGCACCACCTACCGCCGCGAAGAGGACGACGAACCGGCCGACACGATCAGCGTCGGCACCCTCACCTACCTCGGCTCCGGCTGGCTCACCGAAGGTGACGCCCTGCTCGCCAACACCGCCGCGCGGCAGCGACGCGAGAGCAGACGCATCGGCCGGGAAGAACTCGCCCACGAAACTTGGGTGGCCGCATGAGCCGAGACCTCACCCCGCGCTGGTACTCCCCCGCTGAGGTCGCCGTGCTGCTCGGCTTCGGCATCTCCAAGATCAAGATGAAGATCGCCACCGGCGAGCTGCGCTCCATCAAGGACGGCAAGTACCGCCGCGTCCTCCCCGAATGGGTCGACGACTACATCCGCGAACAGGTCGAACGCCAGGAGGCCGCCTGATGCCCGGACGCGCCCGAGCCAACGGCGAAGGCTCGATCTTCCCGTACCGCTACGGCTTCGCCGCGTACGTCTGGGTCACCAAGGCCGACGGCCGGCGCACCCGCAAGTACGTCTACGGCAAGACCCGCGAAGCCGTCCACGACAAGTGGATCAAACTGCACCAGCAGGCGAAGCAGGGACCAGTAGCAACGAGCGTGCCGACGGTCGGCACCTTCCTCACCTACTGGCTGACCGAGATCATCCAGCCGAACCGGGCACCCCTGACCTACGCCACCTACGAAACCTTCGTCCGCCTCTACATCTCCCCCGGCCTCGGAGCGAAGCGGCTCGACCGACTCCAGTCCCGCGACGTGCAGACCTGGATCAACCAGGTCGCCCGCACCTGCCAGTGCTGCGCACAAGGCAAGGACGCCGCCCGCCCGAAGCACAAGCGCCGCTGCTGCGCGGTCGGCCGCTGCTGCCAAGCAGTCCCGTCGACGCGGACGGTCAGCGACATCCGGGCCGCGCTGCGGGCCGCCCTCACCCACGCCCAGGCCGAAGACCTGATCACCAAGAATCCCGCCGTGCCGGTCACCCTGGCCACGGTCCGCCGTCGGCGGGGTAGGTCCTGGTCGAGCGACGAGGCACGGAAGTTCCTGGAGTCCGCGAAAGCCGACGACGACCCGCTCTACGCCGCCTACGCCCTGGTCCTCGTCACCGGTCTCCGCAAGGGCGAAGCGCTCGGACTCACCTGGAAGGACGTCGACCTCGACGCCGGGGAACTGACCATCGGCCGCCAGCTCCAACGCGTACGCGGACAGCTCCTGCACCGCGACACCAAGACCCAGGCATCCGACGCCACCCTCCCCCTGCCCGACATCTGCCTCACGGCCCTGAAACTGCGGAGCGAGCAACGCGACGAGGCGAGAGCAGCCGCCGGCAAGGCGTGGCACGAAAGCGGACTCGTCTTCACCACCCGCTACGGCACACCGATCGAGCCGCGCAACTTCCAACGCTCCTGGCAGACGAGGTGCGAGAAAGCAGGCGTCAAGCCGATCACGGTCCACGACGCCAGACGTACCTGCGCCACACTGCTGGCCGACCTCGACGTCCACCCCAGAGTCGCCATGCAGGTGCTCAGGCACGCCCGCTTCTCGGTAACGATGGAGATCTACACGCAGGTCACATCGACAAAGACGAGAGACGCACTCAAGCGCCTCGGCGAATCCCTGAGCCGCTGACGAGAACTGCTGTACAAAGCTGCTGTACGCAAGCAGAAAGGCCACCTCCCGAAGCCGGGAAGTGGCCTTTGACCTGCGTGGGCGATACTGGGATCGAACCAGTGACCTCTTCGGTGTGAACGAAGCGCTCTCCCGCTGAGCTAATCGCCCTCAGCGCGCATGACTCTACCCGATCACCCGCCCGGACCAAAAACCGGGCCTCAGTGCGTCGCGAGGTAGTGCAGCGCCTCCGCCACCACGTCGATACCGAAGCTGTACTTGAGCGACAGCCACACCACCACCGACACGAACGCGAGCCCGACCGCCCCGAGCACGAAGCGCACGCCCAGCGACCGCATCTTCACCCAGCGCGTCCAGGAGTTGACGTGCCGGCGGGTGAACGCGAGCAGCCGTCGCGCCCAGTGGAACTCGACCGCCCAGACGCCGAGGCCAGCGATGACCAGCAGCCAGCCGGGGCCGGGCAGCGGGATCAGCGCGACACCGACTGTGACGACGATGGCGCCGAGGATGCCTATGAAGATCTTCAGGGCGACGCGGCCGGTGGGGTTGGCGCGGATCAGGTCGAGCGTGGTGTGCAGGCGTCCCCGCCAGCCCCGTCGCCGCCGGCGCTGCTCCATGAGAGCGCCTTGCGACCGCCCTTCCACCGGCACCTCGTACCCCCGACTTTCGGCTGCTCGGGCCGCACCTTTCGGCGATTCGGCCGTGGTCCGCGACGTCACCGAGGAGCCCCTCGTGACCATTTCCACCCCCAGTGTCGCGCGGGACCGTCACCCCTGCTCACGACTGGACGTTACCGGAGTAAGTCGACGACTGAACCACCCGTTGCCGGGCGGAACGACGGAGTGGGCGGAACCGGAAATTCTACGCGGGGCCAGGCGGTCCCGGGGGCTTTCGGAACCCCTTCCCACCACTGGGTGAAGTCAGCGTATGGCGGAGCGTAGCCAGGAGCAGCACCTGAGTATGGGAAAAGCGGGACACGCGCGTTCCGCAGCGGTGCCGGGGGGAGAACGTCCATGAGTGTCATCCGACCGACGACCGTAGAGGTCGAGACGTCGCTAAGGCTCGTCGCGCCTGACGCCACCGCCTTGCCGGTGCGTGCCAGTCTGCGTTACGACCCTGCTGACCCGTATGCGGTCCATGTCCTGTTCCATGCCGAGTCCGCCGGCGGCGAGGCGGTGAGCTGGTCGTTCGCACGCGAACTGCTGGTCACCGGGCTCGACGAGCCGGCCGGCATCGGTGATGTGCGGGTCTGGCCGTGGGCCACCCCGCGCGGCGACTTCGTCGCGCTGGCGCTGTCGTCCCCGGACGGCAACGCCCTGTTCGAGGTTCCGCGCAGCGTGCTGGTGCGTTTCCTGCGCCGGACCTACGTCGTCGTCCCGCGTGGCCGTGAGGCCGAGCACCTGGACGTCGACACCGCGGTGAACCGGCTGCTCGCCGGTCGCTGACACGGCGAAACCCGGGGCCGCGCGGATCTGCCGAGTCCGCGCGGCCCCGGGCCGTCTGCAACCGGGGTACGCCTCAGCCGCGCGTGGTGATCCCGCCGTCGACCGGGATGACCGCTCCGGTCAGGTACGCGCCGGCGCGCGACGCCAGGTAGATCGCCGTGCCCGCCATGTCCTCGGGCCGGCCGATGCGGCCCAGCGGCACCTGCTGCTCGATGGCTGCGCGCGACTCGGGGTCGTCCAGCACGAACGCCATCATCTTGCTCTCGAACGGTCCGGGCGCGATCGCGTTGACTGTGATCTGCTCGCCGGCGAGCTGGTGGGCGAGGCCACGGGTGAGCATGTGCACGGCCGCCTTGGTGGCCGAGTACGCGTACACCTCCATCCACGGGACCCGGATGCCGTCGATCGACCCGATGTTGATCACGCGGGCCGGGTCGTCGGCGTCGGCCGCGGCGCGCAGTTGCGGCAGCAGCGCGGTGGTGAGCCGGAAGACGGCCTTGACGTTCACCGCCCACAGCTTGTCGAAGGCGCCCTCCGGGTACTCCTCCAGTGGCGCGCCCCAGGTGGCGCCCGCGTTGTTGACCAGCACGTGCAGCCGGTCGTGGCGTTCCCGCACGGCCTCGGCGAGCGCCAGCGCGCCCGCGTCGCTGCCCAGGTCGGCCGGGATGGCCTCGCAGTGGCCCTCGGCGGACAGTTCCTTGGCGACCGACTCGCACACGTCGGCCTTGCGCGAGGAGATGATCACCTTGGCGCCGGCCCGGACGAAGCCGCGCGCGATCATCAGCCCGATGCCGCGTGAGCCGCCGGTCACCAGGACCGTCTTGCCGTCGACCGAGAACAGATCCGTCATGCCCATCCCATCGCCGTCGCCCGGCCGCGGGCCGGTCGGCCGGGGCCGCGTGGCCGGGGTGCGCAACGCACGCCGGCCCGGGTCTTACCGATCGGTAACCTAACCGTCCGGCTCGGCTGCCGACAAGAGCGGCCCGTGCGGGTGAAACCGTCGAGATGCAACGTGCGGGCTTGCCGGTTACCGTCGGGATGATGGTCACTACCGGTCAGCCCTCCCCGGCCACCCGCACCGGCCTGCCGGAGTTCCGCCCCGGCACCGACGAGATCGTCACCGGTGTGCTCGGCGACCTCGCCGCCGAGCCCGGCTGGCCCCGCCCGGTCCTGCTCGACCGCGATCTGCTGATCCTGGTCACCCACGGCCACGGCACCGCCGAGCTGGACTTCCGGCCGGTCCCCTGCCGTCCGGGCACGCTGCTGCGCGCGCACCCCGGCCAGGCGCTGCGGTTCGTCGGCGCCCAGCTCGACGCGACTGTGGTGAGCTGGCGGCCGGACGCGCTGCGCGGCCTCGACGTCGACCCGGACGCGGTGCCCGCCCACCGCCAGCTCGCCGGTGAGGACGAGGACGCGGTGATCAGCGAGGTGAGCCAGCTCGCCGTGGACGCCGACCGGCACGCGCTGGTGCCGGCCGCCGCGGCGCTGCTGCGCCACCAGCTCGCCGTGCTGCTGCTGCGGCTGAGCCTGCTGCCGCATCCGCGTAACGGCGCGACGCCCCGGGCCGAGACGGAGACGTTCCGGCGGCTGTGCCGGGAGGTGGAACGCGGCTACCGGCACACCCGCCGGGTGGAGGACTACGCCGCCCAGCTCGGCTGTTCGGTGCGTACCCTGACCCGGGCCTGCCTGGCGGTGACCGGCCGCAGCGCCAAGCAGGTGATCGACGAGCGGGTGGCGTTGCAGGCGTGCCGGCTGCTCGCCGCCACCGACGAGTCGATCGCCGCGATCGGCCGGGAGCTGGGTTTTCCCGAGCCGACGAACTTCGGCCGCTTCTTCACCCGGGAGGTCGGGGTGAGTCCGGGGACGTTCCGGGCCGAGCGGGAACGCCCGCTGCCCGTCCGTCTGGTGCGACCCCGGCCGCCCGCCGACTCCCCCGCACCCGGCGGCCAGGCATGATGGCACTGTGCAGATCTCCGCGCGCGGCGACTACGCGGTCCGGGCAGCCCTGAGCCTGGCCACCGCGTACCCCACCCTGCTGTCCACCCAGGCCATCGCGGCGGAGCAGGACATGCCGCGCAAGTTCCTCGAGGCGGTCCTGGCGGACCTGCGCCGGGCCGGGGTCGTCCGGGCCCAGCGCGGCGCCGAGGGCGGCTACACGCTGGCCCGGCCGCCGCGGGAGATCACCATCGGGCACGTGTTGCGCGCCGTCGACGGTCCGCTCGCGGGGGTACGCGGGCTGCGCCCCGAGGAGACGCAGTACGAGGGGGCGGCGGAGAACCTGCCCCGCCTCTGGGTGGCGGTACGCGCGTCGGTGCGCCGGGTGGTCGACGAGGTGAGCCTGGACGAGCTGGTCAGCGGCCGGCTGCCGGCCCACGTGCGCAAGCTGACCGCTCAGCCGGACGCGTGGGAGCCGCGCTGACTCACAGCGTGCTGACCACCTCCTCGTAGGGCAGGCGGGGCAGCCGTTCCCGCCAGGCGTCCGGCGCGGGGCGGCCGATGTTCATCAGCAGCAGCACCCGGTGCCGCCCGCCGGTGAAGAACTCGCGTTCCACGCCTGCGGCGTCGAACCCGGCCATCGGTCCGGCGGCCAGCCCGGCGGCGCGTACGCCGACCAGCAGGTAGCCGATCTGGAGCGCGGCGTTGAACCGGGCCTGCGCCTCCCGGCCGGCCGGGTCGCCGGTGAACCAGTCCCGCGCGCCAGGGCGGTGCGGGAACAGCTCGGGCAGCCGGTCGTGCCAGTCCACGTCGGCGGCGAGCACCGCGGTCAGCGGCGCGGAGGCCGTCTTGTCCCGGTTGCCGGCGCTGACGTACGGCAGCAGCCGCGCCCGGGCCGCCGCCGAGCGCAGCAGCAGCACCCGCAGCGGCTGGGCGTTCATCGCGGTCGGGCCGTACCGGACCAGGTCGTGGACGGCGCGGACGTGCTCGTCGCCGACCGGCTCGTCGGTGAACGCGTTGGCCGTGCGGGCCGCCCGGAACAGCAGGTCCTGGGCGGCCCGGTCGAGCGCGATCAGCTCGTCGGCGGCGGTGGTCACCACGCCTCGGGCCAGTCGCCGAGCGTGGTGGTGTAGCGGCCCCGGTGGTGCAGCAGCGGGTCGCCGTCCTCGCCCGCGCCGAGCGCGAGCGGCTCGCCGAGCAGGATGGTGTGGTCGCCCGCCTCGATCCGGCGGACCACCCGGCACAGCAGCACGGCGAGCGCGTCGCCGATCAGCGGCACGCCGAACGGCCCGGTGGTCCAGCCCGGGTGGGCGGTGAACCGGTCGATGCCGCTGGTGGCGAAGATCTGCGCGATCTCCTGCTGGCCGGAGGCGAGCAGGTGCACCGCGACGTGCTCGGCCTGCTCGACGGTGGGCCAGCTCGACGAGGCGCGGCCGAGGCAGACCGAGACCAGTGGCGGGTCGAGCGACACCGAGGTGAACGAGGTGGCGGTGAAGCCGGCCGGCGGCAGGTCCGGCCGCATCCGGTTGCCACGCAGGCCGGGGGTGGTGACCACGGTGACGGTGGACGCCTGGCGGCGCAGCAGGCCGCGGAACGAGTCGACGTCGACCGGGCGCAGCTCGACGGTGGCGGCGCCGGGCCGGTCCACGGTGGTCACGACGCCACCAGCTCACGGGTCGCGTAGACGCTGGCCGGGCGGGGCAGGCCGTAGTGCTCGCGCAGGGTGCGCCCGGTGTACGCGGAACGGAACAGCCCGCGCCGGCGCAGCAGTGGTACGACGTGGTCCACGAAGGCCTCCAGTCCATCGGGTAGCAGCGGTGGCATGACGTTGAAGCCGTCGGCGGCGCCCTGGGTGAACCAGAGCTCGATCTGGTCGGCGATCTGTTCCGGGGTGCCGACCACGACGCGGTGCCCGCGTCCGCCGCCGAGCCGGCCGATGAGCTGCCGCAGGGTGAGCAGTTCCCGCCGGGCCAGGTCGACGACGAGCTGGTAGCGGCTCTGGTGGGACTGCACGGCGCCGGCGTCCGGCAGGTCGGGCAGCGGGCCGTCCAGCGGCAGCCCGGTCAGGTCGAGCCCGGTCATGCCGGAGAGCTGGGCGAGCGCGTGCTCGGGCACGATCAGGGCCTCCAGTTCGTCGGCGAGGGCACGGGCCTCCTTCTCGGTACCCCCGATGACCGGCGCGATACCGGGTAGCACCTTCACCAGTTCCGGGTCGCGGCCGGCGTCGGCGGTGGCCCGCTTGAGCGCCGCGTAGAACGCCTGCCCGTCGGCGAGCGTCTGCTGGGCGGTGAACACGGCCTCGGCGTACCGGGCGGCGAACGCGATGCCGTCGGCGGACGAGCCGGCCTGCACCAGCAGCGGCCGGCCCTGCGGCGGGCGGGGCGTGTTCAGCGGCCCGCGGACCCGGAACCGCTCGCCGGCGTGGTCGATCTCGTGCACCCGGCCGGTGTCCGCGAACACACCGGCGGCGGCGTCCAGGACCAGCGCGTCGTCCTCCCAGCTGTCCCAGAGCTTGATCGCCACGTCGACGTACTCGGCGGCCCGCCGGTAGCGGTCGGCGTGGGCGGGGTGGTCGTCGAGGTTGAAGTTGCGGGCCTCCCGGGCCTGGGCGGAGGTGACGATGTTCCAGCCGGCCCGGCCGCCGCTGAGGTGGTCGAGCGAGGCGAACGCGCGGGCCAGGTTGAACGGTTCGGTGTACGTGGTGGAGGCGGTGGCGATCAGGCCGATGTGCTCGGTCGCGGTGGCGATCGCGGCGAGCAGCGTGATCGGTTCGAAGACGGCCTGGATGTTGTGCCGCACGGCCGGGCCGACGGCGAGCCCGTCGGCGAGGAACACCGAGTCGAGCGTGCCCCGCTCGGCGATGCGGGCCAGTTCCTGGAAGTGGCGTACGTCGGCGAGGCGGCTCGGGTCGGCGCGCGGGTGCCGCCAGGCCGCCTCGTGGTGGCCGACACCCATCAGGAAGGCGTTGAGGTGCAGGGTCCGGGACATGGCGGTTCCTCTCAGGCGGTGGTGACGTCGGCGCGCCAGGTGGAGAAGCGACGTTCCCCGGCGACGAGGAGCTGGTTGACCACCAGCCCGATGGCGGAGATGGTGATGATCCCGGCGTACATGTCGGGGATCGCGAAGTTGTACTGCGCGTAGTTGACGAGGTAGCCGAGCCCGGCCTTCGCGCCGACCATCTCGGCGGCGACGAGCACCAGGATCGAGTACGCCCCGGCGAGCCGGACGCCGGTGAACACGGTCGGCACGGCCGCCGGCAGGATCACCTTCTGGAACAGCCGCAGGTGGTTGAGCCCCATCGAGCGGGCCGAGCGGATCAGCAGCGGGTCGACGCCCTTCACGCCGGCGACGGTGTTGAGCAGGATCGGCCAGGAGCAGGCGTAGACCACCAGGGCGATCTTCGACGTCTCACCGAGCCCGAGAATGAGCACGAAGACCGGCAGCAGCGCGAGCGCGGCGGTGTTGCGGAACACCTCCAGCAGCGGGCTGAGCAAATCCGCGAGCGGCCGGTACCAGCCGATCAGCAGGCCGAGCGGGATGGCGGTGACCACCGCGAGCGCCAGCCCGGTCAGCGAGCGGGTGAGGCTGGCGCCGACGTGGTCGGCGAGCTGCCCGCTGCGCAGCAGCTCCCACCAGGCGGCGAGCACCTCGGACAGCGGCGGCAGGAAGACCCGGTCGACCAGCCCGGCGCGGGGCGCCGTCTCCCAGATCGCGGCGAGCGCCAGCAGCGCGGCGCTGCGGTGCAGCATCCGGCCGCCGAGGCCGAGCAGGCGGCGGGGCCGGGCGGGCACGGCCGCCGGGGCGGGGGGCGCCACCGGCCGGACCGGCGGTGCGGCGACGTCAACCAACGCGGGCCTCCTCGCGTACGGCGGACTGCGCGGCGCGTACCTCGTCGCGCAGCAGCGTCCAGATGCGGTGCCGGTGGTGGCGGAACGCGTCGGTGGAGCGGACGTCCTCCTCCGCCTCCCGGTCGCCCAGCTCGATGTCGATGACCTGCTTGATCCGGCCGGGCCGCGACGTCATCACGGCGACCCGCTGGCCGAGGTGCACCGCCTCGTCGATGCCGTGCGTGATGAACACGATCGTCTTGCCGGTGGCCTGCCAGATCCGCACCAGCTCGTCCTGGAGCGAGTCGCGGGTCTGCGCGTCCAGCGCGGCGAACGGCTCGTCCATGAGCAGCACGTCCGGGTCGTACGCGAGGCTTCGGGCGATGGCGACGCGCTGCTTCATGCCGCCGGACAGCTCGTGCGGGTAGCGGTCGGCGAAGCCGGTCAGCCCCACCAGGTCGAGGTGGTGCGCGACCAGGTCGGCGCGCTCGGCGCGGGGCAGGCCCTTGGCCTCCAGTCCGAACGCGACGTTGCCGGCGGCTGTGCGCCAGGGCAGCAGCGCGTACTGCTGGAAGACGATGCCCCGGTCCAGGCCGGGCCCGGTGACCGGGCGGCCGTCGACGAGCACCTGCCCGCCGGTCGGGGTGGCCAGCCCGCCGAGCAGGTCGAGCAGGGTGGACTTGCCGCAGCCGCTGGGGCCGACGACGACGAGGAACTCGCCGGGGCGTACCCCGAGGGTGAGCCCGTCGAGCGCGGTGACTGCGCCGCCGCCACCACGCCGCCCCGGGAAGACCTTGTGCACCCGGTCGAAGAGGATCTTGTCGGTGCTCATGCGCCACCGCCGGGGGTCGCGGCCGCGTTGAACCGGTTGGTGTAGAGGTCGGACGGCTTCGGCCGCTCGCCCTTCAGCTCGCCGGTGTCGGCCAGCCAGTCGATCCAGGTGGCGAACTCCCGGTCGGTGATGACACCGCCGGGTTCGGCGACGCCGCTGGACTTCCAGTAGTCGACGAGCGTGGTGTCCTCGTTGCGCCCGCGCTCGCTGATGATCGCCTTGAGGCGGGCCACCACGGTCTCGCGCGGTTGCGTGCGCGCCCACTCGATCGCCTTGCCCACTCCGGTGACGAACGTGCGGACGGTGTCCGGGTTACGGGTGAGGAAGTCGTCGCGGAAGACGTAGGTGCCGGCGCTGAACGCGCCGAGGAGTTCGTAGTCGGTGAAGATCGTACGGATGCCGCCGTTGGCGACCGCCTTGTCGCGGATCACGCCGCCGAGCACGGCGACGTCGATCTGCCGGGCGCGCAGCGACTGCTCGGTGTTGACCGGCGGCAGCGCGACCAGCTCGACCTTGCCGATCTCGGCGGCGGTGAGGCCGCCCCGGGCCAGCCAGGTACGCAGGACGGCCTCGGCGTGCGCGCCGAGCGTGTTCATGCCGACCCGCTTGCCGATCAGGTCGCGCGGGCCGCGGATCGGGCTGCCGTCGAGCACGTAGTAGCCCTGGAACGTCTGCGCGTCGGAGCCGTAGTAGCTGACCACGGCGGTGATCGGGGCGTTCGCGGCCTGGAGCTTGACGATCGCGCCGTTGAACGCGCCGCCGAAGTCGCTCTGGCCGGTCGCGGTGGCCTGGATGTCGGCCGGGCCGCCGGTGACGTTGCCGATCCAGTTGAGCCTGACGTCACCGAGGTAGCCGAGGTCGGCGGCGAGTTCGGGGAGGGTCACCTGGCCCACCGAACCCTGGTAGCGCAGTTCCTTGGTCTGTGCGCCGCCGGCGGCGTCGGCGCCGCACGCGGTGGCGGTGGTGAGGGCGAGCAGGGCGACGGCGGCGGTGAGGGCACGCCGCGGTGATCGGGTCGAGGGCATGGCGGAGTCTCCTGATCTGTCCACGATGCGGTGGAGGGGGCCCGCGCGGGGGCCGGGGAGCACGCCGCACCGCGCCGGGCCACGGTGCGCCGGCTGCGGGAACGGACGGGCGGAGAGGGAACGACGAGCGCTCGGCTCAACAGAGCGCGCTCGCGTGCCGGACCAGGTCGACGTGCACGCGAGCGGTGAGGAGAAGCTCGTCCCGCTGCGACATGCCCTCATGCTGCCGACCGTTCTCCACGCCGGTCAATGCCCTTCCATCCAGTGAGACTTTCGTCGCTGGCTTTGTTACGACCCGCCTCCACCAGCATTTACGACTCCTTAACACCTACCCGTTGGATAGAGATTTTGCCGGGCGGCAGTCCCACCGTCCAGAGCGGACCGGGCAGGGTTTCGCGAATCGTCGATCCGGGCATGTTCGTTGCCGCGAAGGCATGCAGACGACTGCAGAGGCAGGGAGAGAAGGAGGCACCCCCGATGGGCGTCCAGTTCCGCAAGCGTAAGAAGTACGGGCCGCTGATCCTCCACTTCACCCAGAACGGCTTCTCGTCGTGGAGCATCAAGATCGGCCGCTGGTCCTGGAACTCGAACACCCGCGCCCACCGCGTGGACCTTCCGGGGCCGCTGTCCTGGAAGCAGGACAAGGCCTGACCTTTCCCGGACGACGAGCGGGGTGCCGGCTGACCGCCGGCACCCCGCTCGTCGTCTGCGGCCGGGTTTGCGGTTCCGCCCGTCACGGCGTCCCGGCGACCGGAGAATCGCCGCATGGCGGACGTGTTCCTGCGGCGGTTGCGACGGCGGGCCGTGGCGGCCTGCGCGCTCATGCTGGTCGGCTACTTCCTCGTGCCGGTCGAGGCCGATCCGAACGGCCTGCGGCTGGCCCTGCGCTCGATCGGCACGGCGGTCCTGGTGGTGGTGATCGCGTTCCTGGTCACCGGCCAGGTCCGCCGCCAGCTCGTCCGGGACCAGCCGACCGGCCGGGACGAGGACCGGGCGCTGACCCGCCTCGCGGTGGCGCTGGTCGCCGGGCTGCTGGTCTTCGCGCTCGGCGACTACGTGGTGGCGAACACCCGGCCCGGCGAGTTCGTCGGCCTGCGGACCCGGGTCGACGCGCTCTACTTCGCGCTCACGACACTCACCACTGTCGGCTACGGCGACGTGCACGCCCAGGGGCAGATCGCCCGGGTGGCGGTGTGCGCGCAGATGGTGTTCAGCATCGGCGTGGTCGCCACCGGAGCGTCGATAGTGGTCAAGCAGATGACCCAGCGTTCGGGACGGCGCTGATCGACACGTCCCCGCCGAGCCGGCCGTGCTCCGGGTCGCGGGTCACCGCGCCGGAGGCGAGCAGCGAGGCGAGCGCCCGGTTGGCGTCGGCGGCCCGGTAGACGGTCGACGTGGTGGCGAAGCGGCGCAGCTCGGTGACCGTACGCGGGCCGGAGCGGGCCAGCTCGGCCAGCAGTTCCCGGCGCAGCGGGCCGGGTTCGGGTTCGAGCGAGATGTCGAGCAGCCGCCCCTGCGGGTCGGCCGGGTCGCGGTAGCGCACACCGGCGTACTCGTCGACCGCCCAGAGCGCCTCCTTGACCGCCTCCAGCCCCCGGTCGGAGCCGGTGGCGTAGCCGAGCAGCCGCGCCGGGCCGTCCCCGTCGGGCACCAGCTCGACCTCGGTGACGAGCGGGAACCCGGCACCGGTGAGCGCCGGGCGCAGCGACCGGCCGGGCGTGGTGACCAGCAGCAGCTCGGCCGGGCGCCCGGACGCGGCGGCGGCCAGCAGGGCCGGGTCCGGGTCGGCGCCGTCGGCCACTGTGAGCAGCGGCGCGCCGGCAGCCCCGGCGGCCTTGAGCGCCACCGGCAGCCGGTCCGGGCCGCCGGGCACGAGGTGCACGGCGACGTCGGCGGGCAGCGCGGCCTCGGCGGCGCCGAGACGGGCCGGCAGGTCGGTGCCGTCGTCGGCCACCACGAGCACGGTCAGCCGTCGCCCGCGCAGCCGGTCGGCGAACTCGGCCACCACCCGCAACGCCTCCTCCGCGCCGGCGGCGTCACCCCCGGCGTACGCGAGCGCGAGCGTGGCCCGCCGCGCCCGGTGCAGCGCGGCGGGGAGCCAGTGGTCGAGCTGGCGGACGAGCAGCTCGCGCAGGACGGCGTCGGTCGACATGGTGCCGTTTCTACCGCACGGCGCGGCGGGCCCGGCCGTGAACCCCGCTCAGACCGGGACGGAGATGCCCACGCCGCCGCGGGTCTGCCCGCCGTAGCGCTGCCGCTCGCGGTCGAGGTCGAGCCGCCCGATGCGGGTACGCGCGGCGAGCGCGGCGTCGTCGAGCAGGTCGGCCGGGACGATCCAGACGATCTCGAACTCCAGCCCGTCCGGGTCGCGGCCGTAGAGGCTCTTGGTGGTGCCGTGGTCGGACGCGCCGACCAGCGCTCCGGCGGCGGAGAGCCGCTCGGCGGTGGCGGCCAGCTCGTCGAGCGTGTCCAGCTCCCAGGCCAGGTGGTAGAGCCCGACCGTGGCCCGGCCGGCCTGGGACGCCCCGGCGGCCGCGCCGATCTCGAACAGGCCGAGGTCGTGGTCGTTGGTGGAGTCGGGCGCCTGGAGGAAGGCGGCGCCGCGGAAGCCCTCGGGCGTCATCGGCACCCGGCGGAAGCCCAGCACGTCGCCGTAGAAGGCGACGCTGCGCTCCAGGTCACTGACGTAGAGGACGGCGTGGTTGAGTCGGTGGATGCCCATGCCGTCGACCGTACCCCGGTTTTGTTGAGCGTTCAACTATCGGCGCTATGATGGGCGTCATGACCCGGTGGTTGGACCCCGACGAGCAGCGGACCTGGCGCGCCTTCCTGACCGCCTCCCGGGCGCTGATGGAGACGCTCGACCGCGAGCTGCAACACGACGCGGGCATGCCGCACGCGTACTACGAGATCCTGGTCCGCCTCTCCGAGGCTCCCGACCGGCGGCTGCGGATGAGCGAACTGGCCGAGCTGACCGGCTCGTCGCGCAGCCGGCTGTCGCACGCCGCCGCCCGGCTGGAGGCGTCCGGGTGGATCCGCCGGGAGGACTGCCCCACCGACCGGCGCGGGCAGGTCGCCGTGCTCACCGACGAGGGCTTCGCCACCCTGGCCGCCGCCGCGCCCGGCCACGTCGAGGGGGTCCGCCGGCACCTGTTCGACGCGCTCAGCCCGGCCCAGGTCGACCAGCTCCGCCGGATCAGCGAGACGCTCGCCGACCACCTGACGGATTCGGGACCAAACTGATCCACTCCGGGTCTTGTACATACCGTCGCCGGACGAGCACGATGGGGCGTGTCCTCCGGCTTCGCTGACCTGACCGTCCAGGCGCACCAACTGGTGTCCGAAGGCGACCTCACCGGCGCGGAACGGCTGCTCGCCGACGCGCTCAGCGACGCCGATCCCCGCCCCGGCAACGCCTCCCCCGAGCTGGCCGAGGCGGCCGGTCTCCAGGCCCGGGTGCTGGTCGCGCTCGGCGAGCCGCACTCCGCCCGGGGTTGGGCCGCGTTCGCGTACGCGGCGGCCACCCGGCTGCACGGCCGCTCCGACGAGCGCACCGTCACCGCCGCCGCG
Source organism: Micromonospora sp. WMMD1274 (assembly GCF_049179035.1). Lineage (NCBI taxonomy): Bacteria > Bacillati > Actinomycetota > Actinomycetes > Micromonosporales > Micromonosporaceae > Micromonospora > Micromonospora sp. WMMD1274. The sequence continues at coordinate 5,192,954 of NZ_JBMHMG010000001.1, read as the reverse complement.
ACGCTCGCCGCGGTGCTGCACCGGGTCGGCAGCGACGCCCGGGCGGCCCGGCTCTACTCCGACGTCATCATCGAGCTGACCGCCCGCGACGGCCCGGAGTCGCAACGGGTCCTCGCCGCGCACGCCGACCTGGCCACCGTGGAGTACGCGCGCGGCCAGTGCGAGGTGGCCCGCGACCGGTTGCAGGACGCCTGGGAGCTGCACCGGGAGGTCTACGGCGACGGCCACCCCAGCGGCATCAAGATGCTGGCGAAGCTCGGCGCGATGGAACGCGACTGCGGCCGGTACGCCGACTCCCACGAGCACCTGACGCTCGCCGAGGAGCTGTGCCGCCTGCACCTGGACCCCGACGACCCGCTCGCCGCCCAGGTGGCCGGGCTGGCCCGCGCCGCCGCCGACCCGGACCACGTCTGCCCCGCGCCCGCCCCTGCCCCGGCGCCCGAGCCGCCGCCCGCCCGGACCACGCCGGTGGTGCCCGCCGCCCGGGTTCCCCCGGCCACCGAGGGCCCGCACGACCTGCCGCCGTACAGCCCGCCCGCGCTCGACGAGCCGGTCGAGACGCCGCTCTACCACCCGCCCGGCCGGGCCGCCGAGACCGCGCACGTGCCGACACCGCGTACCGCGCCGGAGGCCGACGGCGACGCGTTCGACGACTACCCGTGGCCGCCCGACGAGCCGGCCGAGCAGCCGTGGCGGCCCGGCGCCGACCCGCTGCCGCCCACGGTGGTCGGCCTCGCCGACGACGAGCCCGACGGCGTACGACGGGTGCCGCCGCCCCCGCCCGAGCCGCCGTCGCGCTACCTCCCGGTGCACGTGCCCCGGCCGCCTGCCCCGGAGCGGCGCACGCTGCCCTGGCTGCCGCTCGTGGTGCTCGGCGTCGTGGTGGCGCTGCTGCTCGGCACCATCGCGGTGATCGCCGGGGTGTCCCGGGTGGACGACGGCCGCGACACCCCGCCACCGGCCACCAGCGCCCCGGCCGGCAGCGCGCCGCCGACCTCGGCCGCTCCCGCGCCGACCACGGCGGCGGCCGCCGCCCCGGGCACGCCACCCGGGCGGTTCACGCTCACCGACCGGCGCGACAGCATCGTGCTGAGCTGGACGTACCCGGCCGGCGCGGAAGGGCCGGTGGTGGTCGCCGGGGGCCGGTCCGGGCAGCCGCAGGGCACGTTCGCCACGCTGCCCGCCGGCTCGGCCGACTACATCGCCTACGGGCTCGACCGCACCACCGACTACTGCTTCACCGTCGCGCTCGTCTGGTCCACCGACACCGTCGCGCGCACCGGCCCGGTCTGCACCAGGCGCCGCCGCTGACCGCTCACTCCGCGTCCGGCTCGGCCAGCGCGGGCAGCCGTACCGTCGCGCGCAGGCCCGGCGCGGCGGCGCCGGGCGTCGCGTCGGCCAGCTCCACCGTGCCGCCGGCCCGGCGCACCAGCTCGCGCACGATGGCCAGGCCCAGGCCCGCGCCGCCCGCGTCGCGCGCCCGCGCGTCGTCCAGCCGGGTGAACCGGGCGAACACCCGCTCCCGGTCCGCCGCCGGGATGCCCGGCCCGTCGTCGGTCACCGTGATCAGGTGGTACGCACCGTCCGGCCCGCTCACCGCCAGATCCACACCGGTGTACGCGTGCCGCAGCGCGTTGTCCACCAGGTTCACCAGCACCCGGCGCAGCTCCCCCGCGTCCCCCTCGACCCACCGCGGCGCGTCCGGCGGCGTCAGCCGCACCGGCGGCGACGGGTAGCGGGCGGCCACACCGCGCAGCAGCTCACCCAGCTCCACCGGGCCGACCGGGGACGGCCGGGCGTCCTGCTCGTCGAGGCGGGCCAGCAGCAGCAGGTCGTCCACCAGACGGCTCAGCCGCTCGGTGTCCGCGAGCAGGTCGTCGGCGACCGCCGGCCAGTCGGTGTCGTCGCCGAGACGCCGGGCCACCTCCAGCTCGGTACGCATGTTCGTCAGCGGGCTGCGCAGCTCGTGCGCGGCGTCGGCGACGAACGCCCGCTGCCGGTCCCGGGACGCGGCCAGCCGGTCCAGCATGTCGTTGAGCGTGACCGCGAGCCGGTGGATCTCGTCCTGCCCCGCCGGTACGGGGAGCCGCTCCGCCCCGGCCCGGCCGGTGATCTCGGCGGCGCCGCTGCGCAACTGCTCGACCGGGCGCAACGTCGCGCCCACCACCCGCCAGGCCACCACACCGAGCCCGGCGACCAGCAGCGGGAAGCCCACGAGCAGCAGGTTGCGGACCACGTGCAGGCTGTGCCGCACGTCGGTGAGCGACTTGGCGACGAGCACGGTGCGCGGCTCCTGCGCCGTGCCGGCCGGCACCGTGACCACCCGGACCGGGCCGGGCATGCCGGCGCGCCGCCCGTCCACCACCAGCCGCTGGCGCTGCCCGGGGCGCAGCTCGTCCGGGCCGAGCATCGGCACGAGGCGGTCCGCGTCGATGGACGCGGCCCGGATCCGGCCCTGCGCGTCGACCACCTGCACCCGCAACTGCCCGCCGGCCACCGGAAGCGGGTCCGGCAGCGCGTCCTCGGCGGTGAGCAGCGCGACCGCGTCGGCGGTGCGCAGCGCCTCCTCGTCGACCGAGCGCTGCAGCGTCCAGCCCAGCGCGCCGACCAGCAGCGTCCCGCCGAACGCGAACCCGACCGCCAGTCCCAGCACACCCAGCGCGAGCAGCCGGGCGCGCAGGCCCAGCCGTGGCAGCGGGCCCCGGATCCACCGGCTCATGTGGCCAGCCGGTAGCCGGCGCCGCGCACCGTCTCCAGCCGCTCCCGGCCGATCTTGCGGCGCAGGTAGCCGACGTAGACCTCCACCGCGTTCGGCGCGGTGTCGACCGAGGCGTCCCAGACGTGGTCGAGCAGCTCGGTCTTGGAGACCACCTCGCCGGGGCGGCGCATCAGGTAGTCCAGCAGCGCGTACTCGCGGCTGGTCAGCACCACCTCGGCGTCGGCCCGGGTGACCCGGCGGCGGGCCGGATCCAGGCGCAGGTCGCCGACGGTGAGCACGGTCGGCCGCCGGGGTGCGCCGCGGCGCAGCAGCGCCCGCAGCCGGGCCAGCAGCACCACGTACGAGAAGGGCTTGGTCAGGTAGTCGTCCGCGCCGCAGTCCAGGCCGTCGGCCTGGTCGTACTCGCCGTCCTTGGCCGAGAGCATCAGCACCGGCAGCCAGCGCTGCTCGGCGCGCAGCCGGCGGACCACCTCGTAGCCGGAGAGGCCGGGCAGCATCACGTCGAGGATCATCGCGTCGTACTCGCCGTGCCGGGCCGCGTCCAGCCCCTCCGGGCCGGTGGCCGCCACGTCGACCACGAACCCCTCCGCCGACAGGCCCCGGCGCAGCGCCGCCGCGAGCCGCGTCTCGTCCTCCACCACCAGCAACCGCACCGGTCCAGGGTGCCACCATGGGGTCACCCGTAGGGGATCTCCTCAGCGTGGTCACAGCGACGATCGCGCAGCATGGTGCGCAGGAGGTGCACACTATGTCCGTGATGAAGAACCGCGCCGTGCTGCGCTGGCTGGTCCCGGTGACCGCGGGGGTCGCCGTGATCGGCGGTGGCGCCGCCGTCGGCACGTTCGCCGCCGGCGCCGACCCGGCGCTGCCGCCGCGCAGCGCCGCCCAGCTCCTGGAAGACCTGCGCACGTCCCGCCTGGACGGGCTCTCCGGCACCGTCGTGCAGCGCGCCGACCTCGGCCTGCCGCCGATCGCCGCGCTCGCCGGCCGGGCCGCCGGCAACGACCTGGCCGGGCTGGTGTCCGGTACGCACACGCTGCGCGTCTGGTACGGCGGCGAGGACCGGCAGCGGCTGGCCCTGGTCGACACGCTCGGCGAGCAGGACATCCTGCGCAACGGGCGCGACGTCTGGACCTGGAACAGCCGGGAGAACACCGCCACGCACCGGACGTTGCCGGCCGACGCACCGGACCGGGCCACCGTGCCGGCCACCCCGGCCGACGCCGCGGACCGGGCGCTGGAGGCGATCGACCCGACCACGGCGGTCACCGTCGGCCGCACCGCGACGGTGGCCGGGCGGGACGCGTACGAGCTGGTGCTCACCCCGCGCGACAAGGCGTCCCTGGTGCACCAGGTCCGGATCGCGCTGGACGCGAAGGAGCACGTGCCGCTGCGCCTGCAGGTGCTCGCCGACGGGCAGGACGAGCCGGCGTTCCAGGTGGCGTTCACCCAGGTCGACTTCCGCACGCCGGAGGCCGACCAGTTCCGGTTCAACCCGCCGCCCGGTGTGAAGGTCACCGAGGCGACCGAGGACGAGCGGCCCGGGCCGGCGGGCAAGCGGTTCGACCGCAAGGACGCCGAGAAGCCGGACGTGCGTACCGTCGGCACCGGCTGGACCACCGTGGTGGTCGCCAAGATCGGCGACGCGGCGACCGGCGACGGCGCGAAGCCCGGCGCGAAGCCCGGCGCGGACGCGCCGGACGCCCAGATGCTCGCGCAGGTGCTCGGTGACCTGCCGAAGGTCAGCGGCGACTGGGGCAGCGGCCGGCTGCTCAGCGGCAAGCTGTTCAGCGTGCTGCTGACCGACGACGGCCGGGTGATCGCCGGTCTGGTCACGCCGGAGCGGCTCTACGAGGCGGCCAAGGGCTGAGAACTGCCGTGCCCGGGGCTCGGTCGGCTGACGCCGGCCGGGCCCCGAGTCGTGTCCGGGCTTGGTCGGGTGGCGGCCGACGCGCTATCTTTCTCAGTTCAGGCACAAAAAAGGAATGGCTTCTGAATGCCATTCCTGCAGCAATTCTAGTCAATGAGGAGCCGGATTGTCAACGCACTCCGACGTGTCGGCTGACCTGCGCCAGGACGACGAGATCGGCCGGGAGCAGGAATACGTCTCGATGCTGTACGACCGGCTGGACGGCATGCGGGAACAGGCCGCCCGGCGGCTCGACGAGGAGTTGCGCCACACCGGCGGCACGCAGCAGGCCCGCTCGCAGCGCGACTCGACAGTGGCGATGTACGCCGACCAGGTCGAGCAGTTCTCCGCGGTGGAGAGCGGCCTGTGCTTCGGCCGCCTCGACGGCGACGACGGCGCGGTCCGCTACATCGGCCGGATCGGGATCTTCGACTCCTCCGGCGACTACGACCCGCTGCTGATGGACTGGCGCGCTCCGGCCGCCCGCCCGTTCTACCTGGCCACCGCCGCCAACCCGCAGGGCGTACGCCGCCGGCGCCACCTGCGCACGCGCGACCGCAAGGTGACCGGGCTCAACGACGAGGTGCTGGACATCGCCGCCGCCTCCCCCACCGCGCACGAGGAACTGACCGGCGAGGCGTCGCTGCTCGCCGCGCTCAACGCCGGGCGCACCGGCCGGATGCGCGACATCGTCGAGACCATCCAGGCCGAGCAGGACCGGATCATCCGCGCCGACCTGCCCGGCGTGATGGTGGTGCAGGGCGGCCCCGGCACCGGCAAGACGGCGGTGGCGCTGCACCGGGCCGCGTACCTGCTCTACACCCACCGCCAGCAGCTCTCCACCCGCGGCGTGCTGCTGGTCGGCCCGAACGCCACGTTCCTGCGCTACATCTCCCAGGTGCTGCCCACGCTGGCCGAGACCGGCGTGCTGCTGCGTACCCAGGCCGACCTGTTCCCCGGCGTGCACGCGCGCCGGGCCGAGCCGGCCACCACCGCCGCGCTCAAGGGCCGCGCGGTGCTGGCCGACGTGCTCGCCGCAGCGGTCCGCGACCGGCAGTGGGTGCCCGACGAGCCGGTCACCATCGAACTGCCGCAACGGGAGGTGCTGACGCTCGACCCGGAGACCGTGCGGCAGGCCCGCGACCGGGTACGCCGCACCGGCCGCCCGCACAACCTGGCCCGCGCCCTGTTCGACGTGGAGATCGTGCACGCGCTCGCCGACCAGGTGGCCGAGCGGATCGGCGCCGACCCGCTCGGCGGGGAGAACCTGCTCTCCGAGGCCGACCGCGCCGAGATCCGCCGCGAGCTGCGCGAGGAGCCGGAGATCCGGGCCGCGCTGGACGAGCTGTGGCCGGTGCTGACCCCGCAACGCCTGCTCGCCGACCTGTACGCCTCGCCGGAGCGGATCGCCACCGCCGCGCCCATGCTCACCGACGCCGAGCGGGCCGCGCTGCACCGCGAGCCCGGCGGCTGGACGCCCGCCGACGTGCCGCTGCTGGACGAGGCCGCCGAACTGCTCGGCGAGGACGAGCGCGCAGCCGTGGCCCGCCGGGAGCGGATCCGGGCGCTGGAACGCGAGTACGCCGAGGGTGTGCTGGAGATCTGGCGCGGCTCCCGCTCCATCGACGTCGAGGACGAGGCCGACGGCGGTGAGATCCTCGGCGTCACCGACCTGATCGACGCCGACCGGCTCTCCGAGCGGCAGGAGGAGTCCGACCGGCTCACCACCGCCCAGCGCGCCGCCGCCGACCGTACCTGGGCGTTCGGGCACGTCATCGTGGACGAGGCGCAGGAACTGTCGCCGATGGCGTGGCGGCTGCTGATGCGCCGCTGCCCGAGCCGGTCCATGACGATCGTCGGCGACGTGGCGCAGACCGGCGCGCTCGCCGGCACGCCGTCGTGGGGCGAGGCGCTGGCGCCGTACGTGGCGGACCGGTGGCGGCTGGAGGAGCTGACCGTCAGCTACCGCACCCCGGCCGAGATCATGGCGGTCGCCGCCGACGTGCTCGCCGAGATCGACCCGGCGCTGCGGCCACCCCGCTCGGTACGCGCCACCGGCGTACCGCCGTGGGACCGGACCGTACCGGCGGACCGGCTGGTGACGGAACTGGTCGAGGCGACCGCCCGGGAGACCGCGTCGCTCGGCGACGGGCGGCTCGGCGTGCTGGTGCCCACCGGCCGGGTGGCCGAGCTGGGTGGCGCGGTGGTGGCGGCGCTGCCGGAGGCGACTGTGGGTGAGCAGCCGGAGCTGGCGAACCGGGTGGTGGTGCTGACCACCGAGCAGGCCAAGGGCCTGGAGTTCGATTCGGTGCTGGTGGTCGACCCGGCCCGGATCGTGTCCGAGTCCCCGAGGGGCAACAGCGACCTCTACGTGGCCCTGACAAGAGCCACCCAGCGCCTGGGCATCCTCCGCACCCCCACTGCCTAACCCCCTCGCCTGCCCTCCCCGCCCCTGCCCTCCGCCCTCCGCCCCGTTGATCATGAAGTTGGCGGCATTGTCGATCTCCAGATCGGCCGCCAACTTCATGATCGACGGGGTCAGGCACGTCTTGCCTCATGCCCCGCCGCGCCCCACCCTCCCCCTCGCTCCGCGATCATGGAGTTGTGGCCCCGGAAAGCTCCGCCAAACGGACATTTTTCGGGGCGGAAGTGCAAGATCGGCGAGTGCAGGCTTGGGGTGGTGGCGGGGTGCGTTTCCGGGCGGCCTGTTCGCGCCAGTTCGCCGGAGTGGCGGGGACGTGCGCCAGATCGGGGAAGTTGCTACATCACGGCCGCTCCGACCCCGCCAGTTCGCCGAAGTGGTGGCACGCCGCCAGCGCCAGCCGCAGGAAGCCCACCACCAGGTGAGGCGGGACCGGTCAGGCATACGCGCCAGTTCGCCGGAGTGGCGGGGACGTGCGGCAGGTCGGGGAAGTTGCTACATCGCGCCCGCCCTGACTGCGCCAGTTCGCCGAAGTGGCGGTGGCAGAAGTCGCACGGTGGGGGCGGCCGGAGGCCGCCCCCGCCGTGCCGTGCCGCCCCGGTCAGCCCGGGTTGGGGCGGTTGTCGGTGAAGTTGCCCACCTGGGCACCCGTGGACGAGTTGTCGCTTGTCGAGCCGCCGGCCGGGGTGCTCAGGCCACCTGTGCCGGCGTCACCGGTCGTCGTGGGCGCCACCTTGCCGGGATGCTTCTCGGGCTGGCGGGCCACCCGGCGCACACTCGCCGGGCCCGCGGTGCCACCGGTCGTGGTCACCGCGCCCTGGCCCCGCGTCGGTCCGCCGTCGCGCAGCACAGTCGGGTCGACGGGTACGTCCGCCGGGTCGTCCGGGTCCAGTTCCTGCCGCATCCGCTCCACGTCGGTCTGCGGCACTGTGACCTCGTCCAGCGCGCCCTCGCCGTACACGCCTCCGGCGACCCGCTGCTCGGCCCGCCGGGCGGCGTCCTGCCGCATGTCGTCCTCACGCACGTCAACCACCTCGCAGCTCTCTCGGGGTATCGGTGTTGCGTGCCCGAGGGTGGGTGGCTGAAACCGGGGCCGGCACCGGGAAGACCGGTGTGCACCGGGGTGTCCGGTTCCGGCTGCGAGCCGAGCGTGGCGGCCATCGGATGGCGACCGGCGGTTACCTTGTCTCCGGCGAGGGGTAGACCCAGGGTGCCCCCGCCACAGAGCGCGAACCGTGCCGTGGCCGACCTGCGGTAGCGGGGCGAGGGTATGCAGGTACGACTCATCAAATCCTGAGGAGGACCAGATGAGCACGCAGGCTGCATCCACCAGGCCGGCCAACCGGCCGATGTCCGACGTTCAGAACCGGTCGAACATGCAGGACACGTCGACCCGGCAGATGCCGTCGATGCACGACGGCCACCGGGAGAACATGCCGTCCCCGGGTACGGAGACGAAGCAGGCGTTCCTGACCACCGAGTTCTGGGTGTACGCAGCCGCGGTCGCGGTCGTGGCGATCGCCGCGTTCTGGAAGGGCACCACCGCCAACGGCCTGAACATCAACAACCCGAACCAGGCCTGGTGGTACCTGACCGCGCTGACCGGCGCGTACCTGGTCAGCCGGGGCCTGTCGAAGGCGGGCAGCGCGCGCCGCTCCGGCGAGGAGCGTCGAGGCCGGCGCTGACGCGCGCCGAGTCACGCGTACGGCGACGCCCCCGGGATCCGTCCCGGGGGCGTCGTCGCGTCTGCTCACTCCTCGCCGAAGTCCCCGAAGTCGTCGCCGCCGCCGTCGAACGCGTCGTCGAGCATCTCACCGGCGATCATGCCGCCGGCGACGCCCAGCGCGGCGCCCGCGACCACGCCGCCCATGCCCGGGCCGCGCCGCCCGTGACCGGCGTATCCGTGCTGGCCCGGGTAGCCGTGGCCGCCGTGCGGCATGCCGAAGCCCTGGGCCCGCAGGCTGCCGTAGCGGCCCGTGGTCTCCCGCAGCCAGCCGTCGACGACCTGCACCCAGTCGGTACGGGCGGCGTCGCTGTGCGGGACCGAGTACCGCCCGATGACGTCGTGCCCGGCGCTGAGGAAGCCGCCGCGCTTGTCGCACTCCAGGATCACCTCGACGCCCTGCTGGCTGGTCACGAACGTCAGCTCGACCTCGGTGACCGTCTGCGCGTACTGCGGCGCGGCGAAGAACTCGATCTCCTGGTAGAACGGCAGCGTCTGCGGCACGCCGTAGATGTGGCCCCGCTCCAGGTCGGCGTGCTTGAACCGGAAGCCGAGCGCCTGGAACGCCTCCAGGATCCGCTCGTGGATCGGCAGCGGGTGCACCGACACCTGGTCCAGGTCGGACTTGTCGACCGCGCGGGCCACCGCCAGCTCGGTACGCAGCCCCATGGTCATGCCGTGCAGGCGCTGGCCGTACACGTCGGTGATCGGGGTCTCCCACGGCACCGGCATCTGGAACGGGATGGAGAGCTGCTGCTTCGGGGCCAGCTCGAAGGCGCCGCTGACCGGCATCCGGTGGAACTCCATCACGCCGGCGTACTCGTGGTCGCCGCTCTCGATCTCGACCCGGGTCACCAGACCGATGTTGATCTGCTCGATGCGGGCCGCCGCGTCGCCGCCGACCAGGTTCACGTGCCCGTCCAGGGTCAGGCCCGGCCGGGTGTTCGGGTTGCTGAGCACCGTGTCGACGGTCGGGCCGCCGACGCCGAACGCGCTCAACATCTTCTTGAAGACCATCGGTCACTCCCGTGCAACTGCGCTCCGACATGGACCGTCGGGCACTTCGTCAGGGCACCCTAGACGGCGGGGCTGAGAACTGTCTGTGAGGCACGCCGTGGTCTCAGTCGGCCCGGACCACCACCAGCTCGCCGACCTGCTCACCGAGCTGCCGGCGGGCCTCCGGCGGCAGGCCGCCGTCGGTGATGAGCACGTCGGCCTCCTCCAGCGGAGCGATGGTGGCGATGCCGATGGTCTCCCACTTGGTGTGGTCGGCCAGCACCACGAGACGGCGGGCGGAGCCGATCAGCCGCCGGTTCACCGCCGCCTCCAGCAGGTTGGGCGTGGTGAATCCGGTACGCGGGCTCATTCCGTGCACGCCGAGGAAGAGCAGGTCGACGTTGAGCGCGGCGATGGCCGCCTCGGCGACCGGGCCGGTCAGCGCGTCCGAGGGCGTACGGATGCCGCCGGTCAGCACGACGGTCTGATCGGTGCGCGGGTTCTGGTAGAGCGCGTCGGCCACCGGGATCGAGTTGGTGACCACCGTCAGCCCACGTACCTCGGCCAGCCGGGCGGCCAGCGCGGCGGTGGTGGTGCCGGCGGAGAGCGCGACCGCCATCCCCGGCTCGACCAGGTCGGCGGCCCGCTCCACGATGGCGCGTTTCTCGGCCTGCTGCCGGACGGACTTGGCGGCGAAGCCGGGCTCCTCGGTGGAGCCGGGCCCGGCCAGTGTCGCGCCGCCGTGCACCTTGTCGATGAGGCCGCGGTCGGCGAGCACCTCCAGGTCGCGGCGGATCGTCATGTCGGACACCCCGAAGCGGCTGACCAGGTGACTGACCCGGACGCCGCCGCGTTGGCGGATCAACTCCAGGATGGCGCTCTGCCGTTGCTGGGCGAGCATGGGGACCTCCTCGGCGCGAACGGCCACGTACCGGTCAGGCGCGCGCGGGCACCGTAGCGGGCTCCTCGCGGACCACCGCCGCCTCACCCGCCGGCACCTCCAGGGTGCCGTCGCACCTGACGCCGCCGAGCAGCTCGAGGCCACTGACCGCCAGCCGGGCCGGTTCGGTGGTGTGGTTGACCACGAACAGCCAGCTCCGCTCCGCCGAGTGGCGGCGCACCACCTCCACCCCGGGCGGCGCGCTCACCGGTGGACGGACGCCGGTCTCGTCGAGCAGGCGGGCCACCAGCCGGTCGGTGGCGTCGTCGTCGAGGCGGGTGCCGACGTACCAGGCGGCGCCCGCGCCGACGGCGTTGCGGGTCAGCGCCGGCACGCCGGGCAGCGGCCCGTCGGTGTACGCGGCCAGCACCTCGGCGCCCTCGGCGTGTAGCCACTCGGTCCACACGTCGGCGCGGGCGCCGTCGTCGAGGCGTACCGTCTCGCCGTCGCGCAGCGGGAAGAACTCCTCGACGCGTACGCCGAGCAGGTCGCGGAACGCTCCGGGGTAGCCGCCGAGCCGGATGTGGTCGTGCTCGTCGACGATGCCGCTGAAGTAGGTGACCACGGTGGTGCCGCCGGCCTCCACGAATCGGCGCAGCGCGTCGGCGTCGGCGTCGCGGACGAGGTAGAGCGTGGGCGCGAGGACGAGCCGGTAGCGGGACAGGTCGGCCGACGGGTGCACCACGTCGGCGGTGACCCCGGCCCGCCAGAGCGCGGCGTGCAGCGCGGCCAACCGGTCGGTGTAGGTGACGTCGACGCTCGGGTGGGAGTCGAGTTCGGCGCCCCACCAGGCCTCGTAGTCGAACAGGATCGCCACGTCGGCGTCGACGCGGCTGCCCCGTACCTCGGCGAGCGCGCGCAGGTCGGCGCCGAGCCGGCAGACCTCGCGGAACACCTTGGTGTCCGGCCCGGCGTGCGGGACCAGCGCGGAGTGGAACTTCTCCGCGCCGGCCCGGGAGGCCCGCCACTGGAAGAACAGCACGCCGTCGGCGCCGCGCGCGACGTGGGCGAGGCTGTTGCGGCGCATCTGACCGGGCGTCTTGGCGACGTTGCGGGGCTGCCAGTTGACCGCGCTGGTGGAGTGCTCCATCAGCAGCCACGGCGCGCCACCGGCGACGCCCCGGGTGTGGTCGGCCGCGAGGGCCAGGTTGACCTGCGGCTGCGGGTCGGCGGCGGTGAGGTAGTGGTCGTTGGCGACCAGGTCCACGTCGGAGGCCCAGGAGTGGTAGTCCAGGTACTTGATGCCGGTGCCGATCATGAAGTTCGTGGTGACCGGCTGCGGGACGAGCCGGTTCAGCAGCTCCCGTTCGGCGCGCAGCTGGGCGCGCTGCTCGTCGGAGGAGAACCGCAGGAAGTCCAGTTGCTGGGTCGGGTTGGCGAACGTCGGCGCGGTGCGCGGCGGGTTGACCTCGGCCCAGTCGTGGTAGCGCTGGCTCCAGAACGCGGTGCCCCAGGCCGCGTTGAGCGAGTCCAGGTCGCCGTAGCGCTCGCGCAGCCAGCCGCGGAACGCCTCGGCGCTGACGTCGCAGTAGCAGTGCACGTTGTGGCAGCCGAGTTCGTTGGAGACGTGCCAGAGCACGACGGCGGGGTGGCGCGCGTACCGGCGGGCGACGGCCTCGACCAGGGCGAGCGAGTGGTCCCGGAACACCGGGGAGCTGGGGCAGTACGCCTGCCGGCCGCCGGGCCACAGGACCGTGCCGTCGGCCCGGCGGGGCAGCGTCTCCGGGTGCCGGTGCGCCAGCCACGGCGGTGGGCTGGCGGTGGCGGTGGCCAGGTCGACGCTGATGCCGCCGTCGTGCAGCAGGTCGATCGCCCGGTCCAGCCAGTCGAAGGCGTACCGCTCGGGGGTGGGCTGCAGCAGGGCCCAGGAGAAGATGCCGACCGAGACCAGGTTGACCCCGGCGCGTCGCATGAGTTCGACGTCCTCGGCCCACGTCTGCTCGGGCCACTGCTCCGGGTTGTAGTCCGCGCCGTACCAGATGCCCTCGCCGTGCCAGTTCCGCATGACAGCAGAGGGTGCCCCCGAACAGCACCCAAGTCAACACTTTCCAACATCGACTGACGTTCCAACGTTTACCGGCTCTTTGCCCTGCCTCACCGCCACAGGCGTCGTCTTTTTGCCCTCTTGACAGCGCCGTGCCAAGGGGTAGCTTCAAGCGCCACCGGCTGTTTGTGTTCGGACGTGTGGATTCTCGGTGGATCTGCCGCGGCCGACACGAACACCGCTCACCGCCAACGATCACGGTCCATGAGCGCAGCGCACCTCTTCCACGCAGGAGGCACCATGTCCCGTCCCCGCTCGCAAGCCGAATACCTCGCCCGGCTCGTACCCCCGTCCGTCGCCGGCCTGAACCGGCGCTCGCTGCTCGCCGGTGCGGCCGGTGCGGGGGCGCTGCTCGGCACCGGTCTGCTCGCCGGCTGCGGCGACTCCGACTCCGGTTCCGGCGGCGACGCCAAGAGCGTCTCGCTCGGCTCGAACCAGTCGGACCCGAAGCCCAAGGACGTCGTCGCGAAGGTGATGGACGGCTTCAAGACGTCCTCCGGCGTGACCGTCGACATCAACACGGTCGACCACAACACGTTCCAGGAGAACATCAACAACTACCTGCAGGGCAAGCCGGACGACGTGTTCACCTGGTTCGCCGGCTACCGGATGCGGTTCTTCGCCGCCAAGGGCCTGGCCGGTGACCTCAGCGACGTGTGGGGCAAGCTCGACGGCTACTCCGACGCGTTCAAGAAGGCGTCCACGGGCGACGACGGCAAGCAGTACTTCGTGCCGGCGTCGTACTACCCGTGGGCGGTCTTCTACCGCAAGTCGGTGTGGCAGCAGCGCGGCTACGAGGTGCCGAAGACGCTTGACGACCTGAACACGCTCGGCGCGCAGATGAAGAAGGACGGCCTGGTCCCGATCGCGTTCGCGGACAAGGACGGCTGGCCGGCGATGGGCACGTTCGACATCCTCAACCTGCGCATCAACGGCTACCAGTTCCACATCGACCTGATGGCCGGCAAGGAGGCGTGGACCTCCGACAAGGTGAAGAAGGTCTTCGACACCTGGGCCGGGCTGCTCCCCCTGCACCAGCCGGACTCGCTCGGCCGCACCTGGCAGGAGGCGGCCCAGTCGTTGCAGCAGAAGAAGAGCGGCATGTACCTGCTCGGCCTGTTCGTCGGCCAGCAGTTCAGCGGCGCCGATCTGGAGGACCTGGACTTCTTCACGTTCCCCGAGGTCGACTCGACGATCGGCGCGAAGGCGCTGGACGCCCCGATCGACGGCTACATGATGGCCCGCAAGCCGAAGTCCAAGGACGCGGCGCAGAAGCTGCTGACGTACCTGGGCTCCAAGGAGGCGGCGGACATCACCGTCAAGAACGACCCGAGCACGCTCGTCGCGAACAGCGGCGCGGACACCGCCGCCTACACCGCGCTGCAGAAGAAGGCCGCCGAGCTGGTCGGCTCCGCCACCGAGATCGCCCAGTTCCTCGACCGGGACACCCGGCCGGACTTCGCCTCCACCGTGATCATCCCGGCGCTCCAGCAGTTCATCAAGGACCCGAAGGACATCAGCGGGCTGCTCACCAGCATCGAGAACCAGAAGAAGTCGATCTTCACCAGCTGACGGCGGAAGGGGGAAGGACATCATGTCCGACCTGCCCCTGATCCAAGCGGATCGCGCCGTGTCGCCGCCGGTCGCGACCACCACGAACGGTGGTCGCGGTCGCCGGCTACGGCTCCTGTCCCGCACCGACCGCGTGGTGATCACGCTGATGGTGCTGGTACCCCTGCTGCTCGTCACCGGCCTGGTCTGGCTGCCCGCGGTGGCGACGGTGCTGCTCTCCGGCACGAACTGGGACGGCATCGGCCCGATCGGCGAGATCGAGTGGGTCGGGGTCAAGAACTACGACGACGTGGTGAGCATCTACCCGCCGTTCGTCCCCGCCGTGCAGAACAACCTGCTCTGGCTGGCCGCGCTGTTCGTGGTGGCCACCCCGATCGGCATGTTCCTCGCCGTGCTGCTGGACAAGGAACTGCGCGGCAGCCGCTTCTACCAGACCGCGCTCTACCTGCCGGTGGTGCTGTCGCTGGCACTCATCGGCTTCATCTGGCAGCTCATCTACAGCCGCGACCAGGGCCTGCTCAACGGCGTGTTCGGCGGCGAGACCGACTGGTACGGCGACCCGAACGTCAACATCTGGGCCGTGCTGGTGGCGGCCGGCTGGCGGCACGTCGGCTACATCATGCTGCTCTACCTGGCCGGCCTCAAGGGCGTCGACCCGTCGCTGCGTGAGGCCGCCGCAGTCGACGGATCGTCCGAGACCAGCACGTTCTTCCGGGTCGTCTTCCCGGTGATGCGCCCGATCAACATCATCGTGCTGGTGGTGACCGTGATCGAGTCGCTGCGCGCGTTCGACCTGGTCTGGGTCATCAACAAGGGCCGCAACGGACTGGAGCTGATCTCCGCGCTGGTCACCCAGAACGTGGTGGGCGAGGCCAGCCGGATCGGCTTCGGCTCCGCGCTGGCGACGATCATGCTGGCCGTGTCGCTGGTCTTCATCACCATCTACCTCTGGACCGTGATGCGGGAGGACAAGCGATGACCGCCGTCTCCGCCGGCCGCCGCCGCCCCGTGCGGCCCGCCCGGGTCGTCCTGCACCTGTTCCTGGGTACGGTCGCCGTGGGCTGGCTGTTCCCCATCCTCTGGGCGGTGCTCACGTCGTTCCGCTCCTACGAGTACACGGCCGCCAACGGTTACGTGTCGCTCGGCGGCTGGACGATCGACAACTACGTCACCGCCTGGCGTACCGCCGAGTTCGGCAAGCACTTCCTCAACTCGGCCTACATCACGGTTCCGGCGGTGCTGCTCACGCTGTTCCTCGCCTCCTGCGTGGCGTTCGTGATCGCCCGGTTCAGCTGGAAGCTCAACATCGCGCTGCTCGGCCTGTTCACGGCCGCGAACCTGCTGCCGCAGCAGGCGCTGCTCATCCCGCTGTTCCGGATGTTCACCGAGATCCCGCTGCCGGCCTGGATGAGCGACTCGGAGCTGCTCTACGACAGCTACTGGGGGCTGATCCTGGTCAACGTCGCGTTCCAGTGCGGCTTCTGCGTGTTCGTGCTCAGCAACTACATGAAGGCGCTGCCGCACGAGCTGTACGAGGCCGCGATGGTCGACGGGGCGAACGTGTGGCGGCAGTACTGGCAGGTCACGCTGCCGCTGTGCCGCCCCGCGCTCGCCGCGCTGGCCACGCTGGAGGTGACCTGGATCTACAACGAGTTCTTCTGGGCCACAGTGCTCATGCGGACCGGCGACAAGTTCCCGGTCACCAGTTCGCTGAACAACCTGCGCGGCGAGTTCTTCACCGACAACAACCTGGTCTCGGCCGGTTCGGTGCTGGTCGCGATCCCCACCCTGGTGATCTTCTTCCTGCTCCAGAAGCAGTTCGTCCGGGGTCTGACGCTGGGAGCCTCCAAGGGATGACGATCGTCCACCTGCGCCGCGCGCGGACCAGCCTGGTGCTCGACGCACGCGGCCCGGGGCTGCCCCGGGTCGTGCACTGGGGCGCCGACCTCGGCCCGCTGCCCGACGGGGACCTGCCCGCGCTCGTCGACGCCACCGTGCCACCCGTCGTGCCGAGCAGCTTCGACGCGCCAACAGTGCTGTCGCTGCTGCCCGAGGCGAGCGCCGGGTGGAGCGGGCGGCCCGGTCTCGCCGGTCACCGCGACGGCCGGGACTGGTCGACCGCGTTCCGCCTGGCCGACCTCGACGTGCGCGACGAGCCGTCCCCGCACGGCGACGCGCCGGGCACGCCCGCCCCGGGCGGCGTGGCCGGAGGCGGGGACGCGGTGCGCGTACCCGATGAGGAGCGGAACCGCGACGGGGCCGGCGCCGCACGGGTGACGGTGCGGGCGGCGGACCCGGGCGCGGGGTTGAGCCTGACCGTCGAGATCACGCTGGATGCGGCGGGGGTGCTGACGCTGCGGCACCGGCTGCGCAACGACGGCGACGGCCGGTACGAGGTGCGGGAGCTGACGCCGGCGCTGCCGGTGCCGGCGGTCGCCACCGAACTGCTCGACCTGACCGGCCGGTGGTGCCGGGAGCGCGCGCCGCAGCGGCATCCGTGGCCGATGGGCGCGTGGGTACGCGAGGGACGGCACGGCCGCACCGGCCACGACGCCACGTTGCTGCTGGTCGCGGGCACGGCCGGGTTCGGTTTCCGGCACGGCGAGGTGTGGGCGGTGCACACCGCGTGGAGCGGCGACCACGTCACGGCCGCCGAGCGCCGCCCGACCGGCGAGTCCACAATCGGCGGCGGTGAGCTGCTCACGCCCGGTGAGATCGTGCTGGGGCCGGGCGACGAGTACGCGACTCCCCTGCTGTACGCGGCGCACTCGGCCGACGGACTGGACGGGCTCAGCGACGCCCTGCACACGCACCTGCGGGCCCGCCCGTCGCACCCGCGCACGCCGCGGCCGGTGACGCTGAACGTGTGGGAGGCGGTCTACTTCGACCACGACCTGGACCGGTTGCGGGCGCTCGCCGACGCGGCCGCCGAGGTCGGCGTGGAACGCTTCGTGCTCGACGACGGCTGGTTCCGCGGCCGGCGGCACGACCAGGCCGGGCTCGGTGACTGGTGGGTCGACGGCGAGGTCTGGCCGGACGGGTTGCAGCCGCTGATCGACCACGTACGCGGGCACGGCCTGCAGTTCGGGCTCTGGGTGGAACCGGAGATGGTCAACCCCGACTCCGACCTGTTCCGCGCCCACCCCGACTGGCTGCTCCAGGCGCCGGGCCGGCTGCCGCCGCCGTGGCGGCACCAGCAGGTGCTCGACCTGGCCCACCCCGACGCGTACGCGTACCTGCTCGAACGGCTCGACGCGGTGCTGAGCGAGCACGACGGGATCGCGTACCTGAAGTGGGACCACAACCGCGACCTCACCGAGGCCGGGCACGCCGGACGGCCCGGGGTGCACGCGCAGACGCTCGCGGTCTACCGGCTGCTGGACGAGGTGCGTGCCCGGCACCCGCACGTCGAGATCGAGAGCTGCTCCTCCGGCGGCGCGCGGGTCGACCTGGAGATCCTGCGGCGTACCGACCGGGTCTGGGCCAGCGACTGCAACGACGCGCTGGAACGGCTGTCCATCCAGCGCTGGACCGGACTGCTGCTGCCGCCCGAACTGATCGGCACGCACATCGGGCCGGAGCGCTCGCACACCACGCGCCGCGTACACGACCTGGGGTTCCGCGCGGTCACCGCGCTGTTCGGCCACCACGGCATCGAGTGGGACATCACCGCGATCGACGCCACCGAGCGGGCCGAACTCACCGCCTGGGTGGCGCTGCACAAGCGGCTGCGCCCGCTGCTGCACACCGGCCGGGTGGTCCGGGTCGACCACCCGGACCCGGCCGTGCAGGCCCACGGCGTGGTCGCCCACGACCGCTCGCATGCGGTGTACGCGGTCAGCCGGGTCGCCACCTCGGTGGCACAGGTGCCGGGCGCGGTCCGGCTGCCGGGGCTGGACCCGGAGCGGCGCTACCTCGTGCGCCCGCCCGCCGGGGTGCCGGAGCCGGCGCTGCTGGAGATGTCGCCGCCGGGCTGGCTGGCCTGGCCGGGCGGCGGGATCACGGTGAGCGGTTCGGTGCTGGGGTCGGTCGGCGTTCAGCTACCCGCCCTGCACCCCGAGCAGGCCCTCCTCCTGGAGGTCACCGTCGTTGGCTGAGAGACGCCGGCAGCGGTGACCGGCCCGTTCGACCGCGGGAGCCTACGCGCCCGGGACGTTCGTGGGTCACCGGCGCCGCCCCGGGACGCGGGTCGAGGTGGCCGCAACCCCACCGACCAATGGATGGGTCACGGTGGCCCGGCCGGACTCGCCGGTCGAGCGCCACAGCTCGTGGAGCGTGGGCCACCAGTCGGGGTGGCTCTCCACCACCTCGACCAGGACGGGGCTCTGCTCCAGCATGTGCGCGGGCCACCGGTGCCAGGAGTGGGCGAATCGGAAGTCGGGCAGCAGCCCGGCCACCTGCAGCTCGCACTCCAGCACGTCCGCGAGTAGCTCCGCGAGGGTGATCACGACGGACCGGTCGGTGTCGGTTGGCGCGGAGGGCTTCCGGTCGAAGAAGTATGCGCGAAGCGGCGGATTCTCCAACAGGCGGTCGTGCCAGGCGCGAGACAAACTGTTCACTTCCATCAGCGCGGTGGCCGAGCCGATGCCGTTGTTGATGCGGCTCTGTTTCGCCACCTCCCGCGTCTGCACCGCGGAGAAGCACAACGACACCGCGACCAGCAGCAGACTGACGAAGCCCAGAATCGTTTCCCACATGTCCCCGCCCTTCAAGGAGTACGACTCCCCTCACGCTAAGCAGAGACCGCAACACCCTGAGTCACTGAATTCCGGCCGCGTTCCTCCCGACGCCATTCAGCGGTCCGGCCGTCCTCAGGCGGCGGCGCGACGGACGGTGTCCCGCAGGGCCAGGGCCACTGCGGCGAACAGGGCCGCGCCGCACCCCACACCGGAGATCAGGCCGACGGTGCCGGCGCCCGCGCCGAGCGCGTGGGCGAGGAACCCGGCCAGGCCGAGCGCTGTCATCACGGCGCCCAGCCAGTGGTAGAGCGGCATCCGCCAGACGTGGGCGAGGCCGAAGAAGTGCACGCCGACGACCACCGCCACCCAGGCGACGGCCACGGCGGGGCGGTCCAGCACGTTGTTGATCACAGACAGGCCACCGAAGAGCGCGACCGCCTCCAGCGCCACCACCAGCCAGTAGCGGCGGTCCATGAACCCGGCGGCCTCCCCCTGCGGGGCGGGCGTCTCCCGGCCGGCCACCCGGAACAGCGTGACCAGGAGCAGCGCGGCCACCAGCAGGCCGGCCACGCGCACCACGAGCGGCCAGGGCGCGGGCAGGCCACCGCTGTTGACCAGCACGAACACGGTGCCGAACGAGATCGCCACGAGCGAGCCGACCACGAGTCCCGACGGTCGGCCCCGGGTCCCCGGCATGCTCATCCTGTCCCCTCCCGACGGTCGCGCCTACCGGCCGGCCCGGCGCGCGGCAGATCGTACGGCAGCGCCGCACCCACCGCCCACGCGTCCATCCCGTCCATCCCGTCCATCCCAGTTGATCAAGGAGTTTGTGTCTCCGTCGAGGTCCGATCGGGACACAAACTCCTTGATCACGCCACTGGGGGTGCGGGTCAGGCGGGGGTGCAGGTCACCGCGGGGGTGGAGTTGGTGCCCTGCCAGGTGCCGATGAAGCCGAAGCTGGTGCTCGCGCCGGCGCCGAGGCGGCCGTTGTAGTCGACGTTGCGGGCGGTGTACGCCGACCCGCTGTTGCTGACGCTCGCGTTCCACGCCTGGGTGACGGACTGGCCGTTCGCGTACGTCCAGCGCACCGTCCAACCGGTGATCGCCGCGGCTCCGGCGGTCACCTTGACCTCGCCCTGGAATCCGCCCTGCCACGAGTTGCCCACGGTGTAGGTGGCGGTGCAGCCACCGGACGGCGGGGGCGTGGTGGTCGGCGGCGGGGTCGGGGTGGGGCTACCGGTCGGCGTCGGCGTCGGGCTCGGGCTGCGGGTGGGACTGGTGGTCGGGGTCGGGGTGCTGCCGGCGTACACCGACGCCTCGCGGGAGGTGGCCGCGATGCCGTTGGCGCCGTTGAAGATCCGCTGACCCCAGCTCGTGAGCTGCGCCGGGTTGAAGGCGGTGGTCATGTCCAGGTACTCCACGCCGCCGCCGTTGCCGCTCCACGACCAGCCGAGGTAGCCGATGCCGTTGGCCTGGCTGTACGCCATGATGGCGTCCTCGTCCGGGTTGCCGTCGGAGTGGTTGAAGCCGAACTCGCCGACCACGATCGGCAGCCCGGCGGTACGGAACCGGCCCAGGTAGTCGCTGATCTCGGCGGCGGTGTCGAACACGCCGTACATGTGGATGGAGAAGACGGTGTTGCGCTGCGCGTCGGCGGCGAACACGGTGCTCGCGTTGTCGCGCATGGTGAACGACCAGTCCTGGCCCCAGTTCGGCGCGTCCACCATGATCGTGTGGGTCAGGCCGGCGGTGCGCAGCCGCTTGATCGCGTTCGAGGTGTCGGTGGTCCAGGCGCTGTAGCCCTGGTTGCCGAACGGCTCGTTGCCGATGTTGACGATGACGTACTTCTCCTGGCCCTTGAGCACGTCGGCGATGCTCAGCCAGTAGTCGGTGGCCTTCGCAAGCGAGGCGGCGGCGCCCTCCTCGCCGTACCCGGTGGTGTCGTGCACCTCCAGCACACAGATCAGCCGGTTGGCCTTGCACAGCGAGATCACGTTCGCCACGTCGGCGGCGCTGTTCTTCGTCCAGCGGTCGCCGCTGGCCAGCACCACCCGGACGGTGTTCGCGCCCAGCGCCTTGATGTCGGCGAACGAGCTGGTCTGCTGCGGGTACCAGGTGTGCGCGTGGTTGACCCCGCGCATCACGAACTCGACGCCGTTGGCGTCGTAGAGCCGCCCGTTGGAGACGGAGAACCCGGTGGCGGCGTGGGCCGGCTGCCCGAGGGCGAAGACGGCGGCGAGGGCTGTCAGCAGGGCGGCGCCCGCGACGGAGAGCAGTTTCTTCATGGCTGTCCTCAGGGGAAGGTCTCCCCCGTGCCCGAGCGGGGGTGCGGTGACGGTGACGACGAAGGTGGCGACTGAGCCCGGTAGCCGCCGCCCGGTTCCCGAACGGACGCAGGCATCAGCGTAGGGCGATGGACGGCCTGAGGCAACCGGTTAAGCGGGATGGGCCGGGAGGCGGCACCGCTTGACGGGCCGGATGAGCTGAACCGGTTAAGAGCCGGCGCGGAAGCGGACAGCAGGGTTGACCCGCGCCGCGCGGGGTATCCGTGGACGATCCGCCCGGGAAGGAGACGTGCCATGGTCAACGTCGGTTACACCCTCATGTGCGAGCAGGCCGGCCCGAAGGAACTCGTCGACCACGCCGTACGCGCCGAGGCCGCCGGCTTCGACCACCTGGTCATGTCCGACCACTACTACCCGTGGCTGGAGTCCCAGGGCCACTCCCCGTACGCCTGGTCGGTGCTCGGCGCGGTCGCGCACGCCACCAGCCGGGCCGAGCTGATGTCGTTCGTGACCTGCCCGATCCGGCGGTACCACCCGGCGGTGGTGGCGCAGAAGGCCAGCACCATCGGGGTGCTCTCGGACGGCCGGTTCACGCTGGGCCTCGGCGCCGGGGAGAACCTCAACGAGCACGTGGTGGGCGGATGGCCGCACGTGCAGCAGCGGCACGAGATGTTCGAGGAGGCGCTGCAGATCATCCGGCCGCTGCTCAACGGCGAGACGCTGACGTTCTCCGGCAACCACTTCGACGTGCCCGACGCGTACGTCTGGGACCGCCCCGAGCGGCCGGTGCCGATGGCGGTGGCCGCCTCCGGGCGGCAGTCGGCCACGCTGGCCGCCGAGTACGCCGACGCCATGATCGCCACCGACCCGCTGTCCCACCTGATCGACATGTACGAGGAGGCCGGCGGCGCGGGCCGACCCCGCTACGGGCAGGTGGCCATCTGCTACGGGCCGGACGAGGACGAGTGCCGCAAGATCGTGCACGACCAGTTCCGCTGGTTCGGCCTGGGCTGGAAGGTCAACGCCGACCTGCCCGGCCCGGAGTCGTTCGAGGCGGCCACCCAGTTCGTCCGTGAGGAGGACGTGGCTGAGGGCATCTCCTGCGGCCCGGACACCGACCGGCACGTGGAGGCGTTCAAGAAGTTCGTCGACGCGGGCTTCACCCACGTCGCGCTGGTCCAGGTGGGCGGCGGCACCCAGCCGATGTTCCTCGACTGGGCCCAGGAGGAACTGCTGCCCCGGCTGCGCGAGCTGTGACAGCCGTACCGTCCCCGCCGGGGCGCTTCGGCCCGGCCGAGCTGCGCCTGGCGCTCGCCGCGCCCCGGCCGGCCGCCGGGCTGACCAGCGAGTTCCGGCAGGTCGGCGGGCTGCGGGCGCACACCCGCCGCTCCGCCGCACCGGGCGGGGACGGGCCGCCGGTCGTGCTGGTGCACGGCCTCGCAGTGTCGCACCGCTACCTCACCCCGCTGGCCGTCGCGCTGGCGCCGCGCCAGCCGGTGTACGTGCCGGACCTGCCCGGCTTCGGGCTGACCGAACGCCCCGGCGCCGCGTACGACGTGGACCGGCACGCGGCGTTCCTGGCCGGCTGGCTCGACGCGTACCGGTTGGGTCCGGTCGTGCTGCTCGGCCATTCCTTCGGCGCGGAGGTCGCCGCCGCGCTCACCGCCCGTCACCCCGGCCTGGTCCGCGCCCTGGTGCTGGCCGGTCCGACCAGCGACCCGGCCGCCCGGTCCCGGCGCGGTCTGGTCGGCCGGTGGCTGCGGGACACGCTGCGGGAGGCGAAGTGGCAGGCGCCGATCCTGCTGCGCGACGTGGCCGACGCCCGGCCGTGGCGGGTGTTCGCGACGCTGTCCCACTCGGTCCGCAACGCGGTCGAGGAGGACCTGGCCCGGATCACCGCGCCCACGCTGGTGCTGACCGGCGGGCGCGACCCGGTCGCGCCCGCCGCCTGGCGGGAGCAGGTCGCCCGGCTGGTGCCGGACGCCCGCACGGTGGCCGTCCCGGGCGCGGCGCACAACGTGGTCACCACCGCCCCGGCCCAGGTCGCGGACGCCGTCCACGACCTGCTCACCGCCCCGCTGAGGAGTTGACGCCATGCGTATCGGGAACACCGAGATCCGGCCCGCCGGAGGCGGGCTCGGCTGCCTGCTGATGATCCTCTTCTCGATCGTCGCCTCGGTGGTGCTCACCGTGCTGCTCAACCTGGTCCTGTAGAACCCGGCCCGGCGTGCGCGACGGCGACACCAGAATGGGGCATGCCCCTGCTGACCGCGCTGCCGCTGGCGCTGGAGATGGTCGCCGGGTCGAAGCTCGTCAGCGCCGTCGTCCTCGCCGCCGGCCGCCACCCGCGCCGCAGCTCGGCGGCGTACCTGGCCGGCGTCACGGTGGGCGTGCTCGGGCCGTTGACGCTCTGGTACGCGGCGTTCCGCGTGGTGCGGCACACCGCCGTGCACGGCATCGGGGCAGGCGGCAGCCGCCGGCTCATCGACTGGATCGTGCTGGTCCTGCTGGCGGTCCTCATGGTGGTCACGTTCCGCAGACGGCGGCGCGACCGTCCCCCGGGGTGGCTGCGCCGGTTGCAGGACCCGCGGCCCGCGTACGCCTTCGGTCTGGGGCTGCTGCTCGCCGTCGCCGTGCCGAGCGACGAGCTGGTCA
Organism: Micromonospora sp. WMMD1274; assembly: GCF_049179035.1. Taxonomy (NCBI): domain Bacteria; kingdom Bacillati; phylum Actinomycetota; class Actinomycetes; order Micromonosporales; family Micromonosporaceae; genus Micromonospora; species Micromonospora sp. WMMD1274. The sequence goes on along the minus strand of NZ_JBMHMG010000001.1, from coordinate 5,169,010 downwards.
TGGCGTCGGTCGCGGGCAGCATGGCCGGGCACGGCCGCCCGTGGTGGCATCTGCTGCCGTTCACGGCGCTCACCGTGCTGCTGCTGGCCCTGCCGCTGCTCACGCTGCTGCTGGCCGGCGACCGCGCGGAACGGCTGCTGCCCGCGTTCCGCTCCTGGACCGACAGGCACTCCTGGCTGGTCAGCGAGACGGTCATCCTGATCTTCGCGGCCTTCGTGGTGGCGGACCTGGCGGGGTCGTTCAGCCGGCCGTGAGGTCCACCTCGGCCAGCACCGGATAGTGGTCCGACGCCGAGTCGGCGTCACCGTCGCGGACCACCCGCACCGCGCGTACCCGGTCGGCCAGCGCCGGGGTGGCGAGCAGGTAGTCCAGCCGCATCCCGGCGAACTCGGCGCCGCCGTGCCGGGTCGGCACGGTCAGGCCGCCGGGCTCGTCGCCGCCGGAGCGCGGCCACAGGTCGACCAGCCCGGCGTCGAGCAGCCGGGCCACCGCCCGGGTGTCCACGGTACGGCCGTCGCGGCGCAGGTGCCGCCGCCGGTACGGGGCGGCCAGCCCGGCCAGCCGGGCGGTGTGATCGGCGGTGGGCTCCAGCGTGTTCAGGTCACCGGCCAGCAGGGCCAGCGCTCCCCCGGTACGCCGCAGCGCGGCGGCCAGCCAGTCCGCCTCCATCCGGCGCCGCCCACCCGAGTACGGGTTCAGATGGGTGCTGAACACGGTGAACGGTCCCGCGCCGGTGGCGACCTGCACCCGGGCGGCGGCGTGGTGGAACGGGCGGCGGACCCGGCCGGCGCGCAGCACCCGCAGCGGCGGGCGGACCAGCACCGCCACCGGCTGGCCGAAGCAGGACCGGGCCAGGTACGGCGTCATGCCGAGGCGGTCGGCCAGGCCGCCCAGCGTGGCGTCCATCCCGCGCAGCTCCTGCAACGCCAGCACGTCGGGGCGCTGCGCGGTGACGACCGAGACGATCCGGTCCCGGCGGTCGGCGCCGCCGCCGTCCCGCCCGCCGGTCCGGATGTTCCAGGTCATCACCCGCAGCATCGGCTCAGTCCGGCCGCGCGGCCTTGGCCAGTTCGTCGTCCAGCTCGTCGACCTGTTCGGACTCGATCGCCGGCCGGTTGCCCTCGTACACGTCGGCGTTCGGCTTGATCACCCAGTACAGCAGCGACAGCCAGAGCGCACCGAGCAGGATCGCGCCCATGAAGTCGGTCGGGTGGTGCATGCCCCGGTACATCCGGGAGGTCGCCACGCCCACCGGCATCAGCACGGCCATGCCCACGAACAGCCACCGCCACCACCTGTCCGTACGCGGGAACACGATCACCGCCATCGCCACCCAGAGGCAGATGGTCGCCGCGATGTGCCCCGACGGGAACGACGAGGTCGGCATCTGCCCGTCCAGGTTCTCCACCGGCGGCCGGGGCCGGTCCACCACGCGGGCGCTGGCCAGGAACAGGCTCAGCTCGCCGAACATCGCCAGCACCACGTACAGCACCGGGCGCCACCGCCGCCACACGGCCAGCACGATCGGGCAGAACACCAGCGACACCAGCAGGATGGCGTGGGTGTCGCCGAACTTGCTCCACCACCAGCTCAGCTCCGTGAGCGCGCTGGTGTGCCGCTCGGCGAACCAGCGCGGCACCTCGGTGTCGAGCGTGTCGAAGAACGTGCCCTTGGCGTGGTAGCTGACGAACATGCCGAACGCGTAGAGCACGCCGAAGGCGAGGACCCAGCCGACGAGCAGCTCGGCCACCGCCGAGCGCGGGTGCTCCAGCACCTTCTCCTCGTCCGGCGCGAGCGCCAGTTCCTCGCCGGCCTCCGGCTCCAGACCCTCGCGCAGCGGCGGCACCGGCCGGCCGCGCTCGCGCCGCCACAGCCGGAAGGCGTACGCGGTGACGCCCAGCCAGGCCGCGCCGAGCAGCCAGCCGCCGATCACGTCGGACACGAAGTGCACGCCCAGCGCGATCCGGGTCAGCCCGACCAGGAAGATCAGCACACCGGCGATCGCGATGGCGGGCTTGCGCCAGCGCGGCGACATGGCCGGCAGGAACACCAGCAGCAGCGCCCCGTACGCGACGAACGAGCCGAGCGCGTGACCACTGGGGAAGCTGTTGCCCGGTGCGCTGGCGATCGGCACGTCCACCACCGGGCGCAGCCGCCCGACCAGCGCCTTGAGCGACGGGTCGAGGATCAGCCCGCCGGCGCCGGTGACGATCAGGTAGACCGCCAGCCGGGACTGGCGGCGGATCAGCAGGCCCACCACGGCGATGGTGACCAGCCAGATCAGCACCGGCCGTCCGCCCAGGTCGGTGATCGCCTGGAGCACTGTGACCAGCGGGCCGTGCGGCGCCACCAGGTCGTTGAACCACTCGGCCACCGCGTGGTCGGCGTCGCCCAGCGGGCTCCACCGGAACCGGACCAGCATGAGCAGCACGCCGAACCCGACTCCCGCGCCGGCCACGGCGAGCAGGCCCGCGAGGCTCCGCTCCGCGAAATGGCTGAGCGGCCGGCTCCCGGCTTCCTTGACCGCGGTCACACCGCACCTCCCTCGTTCCTCTGCGAGGCGCGCTGTACCCGATCGGCGTGTCCCGTACACGCCGCACCGGCGCGGCGTCCACGCCGGACCGGCCGTGGCGTCAGAGCGAGGTCATCTCGCCGGTGTCGAACAGCTCCGCCCGCTGCGCCTCCGGCTCCCACAGGTCCGGCTGGGCGGGCTCCTCCACCCCGATGCGCATCGCTTCGAGCTGGGCGGCGAAGGCCAGCCCGCCGAACAGCGCGATCCCGGTGAGGTTGGCCCAGAGCAACAGGGCCATCATGCCGGTCAGCGCGCCGTAGGTCTGGCCGAATCCGCCGCTGTACTTCACGTAGGCGGCGAGCAGCAGGCTGGCCAGCCACCAGATCGCGATGGCGATGGACGCGCCGAAGAAGAGCCAGGACAGGCCGGGCTGGCGGCGCCGGGGTGCGTGCCGGAACAGCACCGCGACGGCGAGCACTGTGAGGCCGAGGCTCAGCGGCCAGCGGATCACGTCCCACCCGGCCATGGCGAGGTCGCCCCACTCGTAGTGCCGCCGTACCGACTCGCCCATCGCCCGGCCGCCGACCAGGATCAGGAAACCGGCCAGCGCGGGCACACCGGCGACCACCGCGAGGACGGCGGCGCGCAGGTACTTCGCCAGCGCCGGGCGGTCCCGCTCGACGCCGTAGATCCGGTTGGCTCCCCGCTCGATCTGCGCCATCGTGGTGGTCAGCGCGACCAGCCCGGTGAGCAGACCCAGCGTCAGCGCCAGCTCACCGGCGTCCTCGGTGCGCTCGCTGTCGGTCAGCAGGTCCTGCACCATGGCTTCGCTCTGGCCGGGCGTGATCGCCAGCACCGTGTCGGCGACGACCTTGCCGCCCTCGTCCACGCCCAGGTCGGTGATCAGACCGGTGAGCGCGATCAGGAACGGCACCACGGCCAGGCAGAGCTGCAACGCCAGCGCCCGGGAGTGGCTGAAGCCGTCGCCGTAGCGGAACCGGATGAACGCGTCCCGCAGCAGGCACCAGCCGCCGTGCCGGCGCAGTGTGTGCCAGGCGTCGTCGGCGGAGAGCTGGTCCTCGGTCATCAACCGGGTCTCGGGGACCAGCTTCGTGCTACTCACGGCGGGCCTCCTCGACCAGATGCTCACCGCGCTCGCCGACCGCGTCGGCGTCCACGGCCAGGTCGGGGTCCTCCGCCGGGCGCGGTACGCAGAGCCATAGCGACTCGGGGCGGATGGTGGCCTTGAGCGACCGGCCCGGCTCGATCAGGTCGCCGTCGAGCTGCCGGGGCTGCGACCGGGTGCTGGTGATCTCGACCGACCGGGCCCGGAACACCTCCATGCCGGGCACCCGGTCGCGGCGGCGCAGCACCGCCCAGCCCATGGCGAGCCAGTGGCGCAGCGTACGCGGCGTCAGCACCGCCACGTCGAGCCAGCCGTCGTCCGGTTCGGCCTCTGTGAGCAGGCGTACCCCGCCCTGGAGACGCCCGACGTTGGCGACCAGGACCGAGCGGGCCCGGCGGCGCAGCGGCGGCTTGCCGTCGAGGCGCACCGAGACGCGCATCGGCCGGTCGCGCAGGTGGCGGGCGGCGCCCACCACGTACGCGGGCCAGCCGATCCGCTTCTTCGTGGTCTCGGAGGTGGAGTCGAGCATCTGGGCGTCGAAGCCCATCCCGGCCATCACCGCGAAGCACTTGTCGCCGACCGCGCCGACGTCGAGGCGGCGCATCCCGCGCTCGACGGCGACCTCCAGCCCGGCGGCCAGGTCGTTCGAGAGGCCGAGGTTGGCGGCCAGCAGGTTGCCGGTGCCCTGGGGCAGTACGGCCAGCGCCACGTCGGTGCCGGCCAGCGCGGTCACGCACGCCATCACCGTGCCGTCGCCGCCGCAGGCGAAGACGACCTCCGCGCCCGCCTCGACGGCCTGTTCCGTCTGCCCGCGGCCCGGGTCCTCGACCGTCGTCTCGTACCAGGCCGGGGCCGGCCACCCGGCGGCGGCGAGCGCGCCGTCCACGGTGCGGCGGAACTCGTCCAGGTCGGCCACCTTCACCGGGTTGACCACCACTGCCGAGCGCGGGGTGCGGTTCTCCGCGTTCACCGGGCGCTTGTCGTCTGCACCGTCCACGGCGTCAGTGTGCAGGACACCTGGCGTGACGGCGACCCGGCGGGGCGGGACGTTGCAAGGACCGCAAACAGGTTTGAAAAATGGATGCGCGTCGTCGCCGTCAGGCCGCCTCGCGCAGCGCCGCGTCCACGCGCCGCCGCAGGTCGTCGAGGTCGACGCCGGCCTCGGTGAGCACCACGGCGGCCAGGCCGTCGCCCTCGCGCACCAGGCCGAGCAGGATGTGTTCGGTGCCGATGTGCCGGTGGCGCAGCCGCAGCGCCTCGCGCAGCGACAGCTCCAGCACCTTCTTGGCGCGGGGCGAGAACGTGCCTTGGTGCGACCCCCGCCGCCACCAGCGGCGCGGACGCGGTGTCGCCTCGCGCAGCGCGTCGGGGCCGAAGGACTCCTCGATCCGGGCCACGATCGCGGCGAGGTCGATGCCGATCTCGCGCAGCGCCGCGGCGTCCGCCGCGCCGAGCCCGTCCACGCCCTGCGCGGTGTGGCGGGCCACCGCGGCGCGCAGGGCGTCGGCGTCGACGCCGCCGGCCGCCAGCAGGCGTACCGCCAGGTTGTCGCGGTCGGCGAGCACGCCCAGCAGCAGGTGCTCGGTGCCGACCGGCCGCCGTCCCTCGGTGCGGGCCTCGTCGAGCGCGTGGTGCACCACGCTCCGGGCCCGGTCGGTGAACCGTTCGAACATCACGCCTCCCAGCTCTCGCGCACCGCCGGCCGTCCGGCGTGCTTCTTGTGGACCGCCTGCCGGCTGACCTCGAGGGCGTCGGCGATTTCCTGCCACGACCAGCCCTGCCGCCGGGCGTTGTCGACCTGGATCACCTCGAGCCGCTCCAGCAGCCGGCGCAGGGCGAGCACGGCACGCAGGCCGACCTTGGGGTCGGTGCTGCCGGCCGCCGCCGCGAGTTCCGTCGCCTGACTCATGCTGTCAATGTAGGTTGACAGACTCTCGCCCGTCAACCCTGGTTGACAGGCGAGGCGGCCTGCCGCTGTCCGGCCCGTCCCGGTGTTACGGTCCGCTGGTGTTCCGCCGCCGTCCGCTGGACCGGCCGGTCGAGTCCGCGCGCCGGCTCACCGCCGGCCGCCTCACCCTGGAGATCGCCGGGGGCAGCGTGGTCGGGCACCGCTACCCGGAGAACTACGACGTGCTGCACGTCGACCCCGAGCTGCCGCTCGCGGTGCTCTGCGACGGGATGGGCGACGGCGAGGGCAGCCGGGTGGCCGGCACGACCGCCGCGGAGACGTTCGTGGCGCAGGTCCGCGCCGGCTGGCCCGCCGTCGGCGCCGCCGCGCTGCGGGCCGCCGTGGCCGAGACCCAACGGCGGGTACGCCAGGCCGGCGCGGCACAGCCGGGCCTGACCGGATGCACGCTCACCGCGCTCGTGATCGAGCCGGACGGCGACCAGGGCTGGCTGGTGCAGCTCGGCGACTCGCGGGCGTACCGGCTGCGCGACGGGCTGCTGGAACTGATCACCGTCGACCACACCATGGCCTGGCTCGGCCTGCTGCACGGCTGGTGGCCGGCCGACTCGCCGGAGGCGGCGCGGGCGCGCTACCAGCTGCTGCGCTACGTCGGCCACCCGGACCGGCCCGAGCCGGACCTGCTCGCCGTGCCGCTGCGCCGGGGCGACACCTGGCTGCTGTGCACCGACGGGATCAGCGACCAGCTCGGCTACCACCGGCTGCGCGACCTGCTCTCCGCGCGGCGCGACCCGGCGCGCACCGCCGAGGCCCTGCTCGCCGCCAGCCTGGACGAGGGCGGCGACGACAACGCCACAGCCGTCGTGCTGCGGGTGCACCCGGCGCTGCCCGCCCCGCGCTGACCGCCAGTTCCGCCGACCCGCTCCGGCGCACCCGGTCCCACGACTACGGTGGGTGAAAAGCAGGGGTCGGGAGGTGAGCCGGGGTGGCCGCACCCAGCCACGGCGCGGTGGTGGTCGGCGTCGGCCGGTCCGAGGCCGATCTGACAGTGGTCCGCACGGCCGCCGCCGAGGCCGCCGCCCACGACCGGCCGCTGCACCTGATGCACGCGTTCAACTGGGCCGCGACGCCCGGCCCCGCCCCGGCCGGCGGCACCCGAACGGACGCGGAGAACGTGCTGGAGCACGCCGGGCAGGTCGTCGCCGAGTGCGCGCCGCAGGTGCCGGTCAGCGGCCGGATCGTCGAGGGCTCGCCGGTCGAGGCGCTGCTGCGGGTCGCCGACACCGCGTTCCTGATCGCGCTCGGTGACGGAGGCATGTCCGCGCACCCGGACCGCGTACCCGCCGACACGCCGGCCGTCGACGTGGCCGCCCGGGCCGGTTGCCCGGTGCTGGTCGGGCGCACCGAGCCGGCCCCGCCCGGCCCGCTGCTCGTCGGCTTCGACGGGTCGCCCAGTTCGCGGGCCGCCCTCGGGTACGCCTTCGACTGCGCGCAGCACCGGGGCGCCCGCCTGCTCGCCGTCCGGGTGATCGAGCCGGAGTCCGGCGACCGCGACGACGGGCGCCTGGAGCAGGCGGTCACCCGGACGGCCCTGCGGTACCCCCGGGTCGCCGCCGACTGCGAGACCGTCCACGGTGACCCGAAGTCCGTCCTGCTCGACCGGTCCCGCGCGGCGCAGCTCGCGGTGGTGGCCGCCTGGGGAGACGGGCCGATAGGGTCCACTCTGGGCGCGGTCAGCCAGTCCCTGCTCTACCACTCGCCGGCCCCGCTGATCGTCGTACGGGGAGTCGCCGCCGACGCCGGGGACGGGTCATGACGCCCGCGCGAGGCGGGACCTACGGCCCTGACCGGCGACCCCCGACGGGGGCGACGCTGGACGCGCCGGGAAAGAAGATGTGCTCCCCGAGTGGCAGCCGACCCCGAGCCACGAGAGGCTAAGGCAGCATGGACACCGCGGTGAACCTGCACAGCCCCCTGACCGACGACGAGTTGCGCCGGCTGGACGCCTACTGGCGTGCGGCGAACTACCTGACCGTCGGCCAGATCTATCTGCTCGACAATCCGCTGCTGCGCGAACCGCTCAAGCCCGAGCACGTCAAGCCGCGCCTGCTGGGCCACTGGGGCACCAGCCCCGGGCTCAACCTGCTCTACACGCACCTCAACCGGGTCATCGTGAACCGGGACCTGTCCGCCATCTTCGTCACCGGCCCCGGCCACGGCGGCCCGGCTCTGGTGGCGAACACCTGGCTGGAGGGCACCTACAGCGAGCTGTACCACAGCATCCCCCGGGACGAGACCGGCATGCAGCGGCTGTTCCGGCAGTTCTCCTTCCCGGGCGGCATCCCGAGTCACGTGGCGCCGGAGGTGCCGGGTTCGATCCACGAGGGCGGCGAGCTGGGGTACGCGCTGAGCCACGCGTACGGCGCCGCGTTCGACAACCCGGACCTGCTCGTGGCCTGCGTGATCGGTGACGGCGAGGCGGAGACCGGCCCGCTGGCCGGGAGCTGGCTGTCGAACGTGTTCCTCAACCCGGCCCGCGACGGCGCGGTGCTGCCGATCCTGCACCTCAACGGCTACAAGATCGCCAACCCGACCGTGCTGGACCGGATCCCCGGCGAGGACCTGCGGGACATGATGCGCGGCTTCGGCTACGAGCCGTACGTGGTCGAGGGCGACGACCCGGCGACCGTGCACCAGCTGCTGGCCGCGACGCTCGACCGCGCGGTCGACGAGATCGCGGCGATCCAGCGCCGGGCCCGCTCCGGCGAGCACGTCGAGCGCCCCCGCTGGCCGATGATCATTCTACGGACGCCGAAGGGCTGGACCGGTCCGTCCCGGGTCGACGGCAAGCAGGTCGAGGGCACGTTCCGCGCCCACCAGGTGCCGATCTCCGAGGTCCGGGACAACCCGGAGCACCTGGCCGAGCTGGAGCGCTGGCTGCGCAGCTACCGGCCGGAGGAGCTGTTCGACGCCACCGGCGGCCCGGTCGCCGAGGTGGCCGGCCTGCCTCCCACCGGTGACCACCGGATGAGCGCCAACCCGGTCGCCAACGGCGGCCGGCTGCTGCGCAACCTGGAGCTGCCGGACTTCCGCGACTACGTGGTCGACGTGCCGACGCCGGGCGAGCCGATGGCCGGCGCGACCGGTGTGCTCGGCCCCTGGGTCCGCGACGTGATCGCGCGCAACCCGGAGACGTTCCGCCTGTTCGGCCCGGACGAGGTCGCCTCGAACCGGCTCGGTGCGGCGTTCGAGGTGACCGACCGCGCGTTCGTGGGCGCCGAGGTGCCCGGCGACGACCACCTCTCCCCCGACGGCCGGGTGATGGAGGTGCTCTCCGAGCACCTGTGCCAGGGCTGGCTGGAGGGCTACCTGCTGACCGGCCGGCACGGCATCTTCACCAGCTACGAGGCGTTCATCCACATCGTCGACTCGATGGTCAACCAGCACGCCAAGTGGCTGAAGGTGACCCGGAACATCCCGTGGCGGGAGCCGGTGGCCTCGCTGAACTACCTGCTGTCCAGCCACGTGTGGCGCCAGGACCACAACGGCTTCTCGCACCAGGATCCGGGCTTCATCGACCACGTGGTCAACAAGAAGGCCGAGGTGGTCCGGGTCTACCTGCCGCCGGACGGCAACACGCTGCTGTCCACCATGGACCACTGCCTGCGCAGCCGGCACTACATCAACGTGGTGGTGGCCGGTAAGCAGCCCGCGCCGAACTGGCTGACCATGGACGAGGCGATCCAGCACTGCCGCCGCGGCCTGGGCATCTGGGACTGGGCCAGCAGCGACGACGGCACCGAACCGGACGTCGTGCTCGCCTGCGCCGGCGACGTGCCGACGCTGGAGACGCTCGCCGCGGCCGACCTGCTGCGCCGGCACCTGCCGGACCTGAGGGTGCGGGTGGTCAACGTGGTCGACCTGATGCGCCTGCAACCGCCGTCGGAGCACCCGCACGGCCTGCCGGACAACGAGTTCGACACCATCTTCACCAGCGACAAGCCGGTCATCTTCGCGTACCACGGCTACCCGTGGCTGATCCACCGGCTCACCTACCGCCGGACCAACCACGAGAACCTGCACGTGCGCGGCTACAAGGAGGAGGGCACCACCACGACGCCGTTCGACATGGTGATGCTCAACGACCTGGACCGCTTCCACCTGGTCATCGACGTGATCGACCGGGTGCCGGGGCTGCGGTCGCGCGCCGCGCACCTGCGCCAGGACATGGTGGACGCCCGCCAGGCCTGCCGCGACTACACCCGCCGCTACGGCGAGGACGACCCCCGGGTCGCCGAGTGGCGCTGGATCAGGGAGAACGACCCCGCGGTGAGGAGTGGCGAATGAACGACGACGAGATCCTGGTCGGCTACGACGGCTCCTCGGACGCCGCCGTCGCCCTGAACTGGGCGCTGGACGAGGCGGGCCGCTCCGGCCGGCCGGTACGCCTGGCGTACGTCTTCGAGTGGTTGACAGTGACCGGCTGGATCGGGCCCGGCGTGGCGCCCGGGGTGTGGCCGGACGAGGCCGCCCGGCAGCAGGTCGAGGAACTGGTCCGCAAGGCGGCGGCGGACGCCGCCGCCGACCGGCCGGGCCTGACCGTGCACGGCGAGGTGTTCGACGGGCCGCCCGCCCTGGTGCTCCAGGAGCGGTCCGCCGACGCCGGGATGCTGGTGCTCGGCAGCCGGGGCCACGGCGGCTTCGGCGGGCTGCTCGCCGGGTCCACGGCGGTCTCGGTCACCGCGCACGCCCACTGCCCGGTGGTGGTGGTCCGCGACGGCCAGGCCGCCACGTCCGGGCCGGTGGTGGCCGGCTCGGACGGCTCGGAGTCGGCGCTGCGGGCGCTCGGCTTCGCCGTCGAGCGGGCCGCCCAGCGGGACGTGCCGCTGCGGGTGCTGCGGGCCTGGGAGCCGCCGGGTGACCGGTGGGTGCCGCCGGACTTCGACCCGGAGCAGGTCGCCGCGAGCGAGCGGGCCGCCGCCGAGGCGGAGCTGGCGCCGTGGCGGGAGAGCTTCCCCGACGTGCCGGTCGAGATCGAGGCGGTCCCCGGCAGCGCGTCCGCGCTCCTGGTGGAGGCGAGCCGGTCGGCGCAGCTGGTGGTGGTCGGCAGCCGGGGCCGGGGCGGCCTGCGCGGCATGCTGCTCGGCTCGGTCAGCCAGCAGCTCATCCAGCACTCACACTGCCCCGTCGCCGTGGTCCGCGAGCGCTGACTCAGCGGCCGGGCGCGGTGGAGCCCTCCTCCGGGTTGAGCGAGAAGTAGTCCTCCTCCTCCTGGGCCAGGTGCAGGCGCAGCACCGCGTCCAGGCCGTAGAGCGCGGCCAGCAGATCGGGCACCTCGTCACGGCGCAGCCGGCCGTCCGGCTGCGCCGTGAGGTGCCCGCCGATCCGCTCCACCAGCCGGACGATCTCCACGTGCGCCCGGCTCATCGTGGAGGTCGCCTCGTCGCTGCCGAGCGGACCGGCCAGCGCCGGGTAGAGCTGCCGGTCCTCGGCCGCCTCGTGCGGCAGCACCTCGTCGACCAGACGCCGGTGCACCTCCCGCAGCGCCGGCAGGCACGCCGGGTCGTCCGGGCGGGTCGCCACCATGTCGGCGGTGTCCCGCAGCGCCGCCAGCACGTCCCGGACGCCGCCGTGTTCACCCGCGTACCGGTCGATCAGCTCGACCGTGTGCGCGGGCAGGTCCCGCCGCCGCAGGCCGCCGCCGAGCGCGCGCAACGCGTTGAGGATCACCAGGACGTCGATGCCCTCCTGGAGGAACGCGCCGGCCACCGGGGGCAGCCGCCCCACCGCGGCCACCAGCATGGCCAGCACCGCAAGGCCCATCCCGACGGTGGCGCTCTGCACCGCGATGCGGCGCGCGTACCGGGCGATCTCGACCGCGTCGGCGAGCCGGTCCAGCCGGTCCACGGTGAGCACCGCGTCGGCCACGTCCGCCGAGGCGGTCGCCCCGGTCGCGCCCATCGCCACGCCCACGTGCGCCTCGGCCAGCGCTGGCGCGTCGTTCACGCCGTCGCCGACCATCACCGTCACCGCGTGCGCCGACTCCTCGCGTACCCGATCGGCCTTCTCCTGCGGCGAGCACCGCGCGATCACGTCGTCCACGCCCACGACCTGCGCCACCTGCCGGGCCGTGCCCGGCCGGTCGCCGGTCACCATGACCAGGCGGGTCAGGCCCGCCTCGCGCAGCCGCCGCACCGTGCGCCGGGCGTCCGGCCGGACCGGGTCCTCCAGCAGGATCGCGCCGAGCGGCGCGTGGTCGTCGCTGACCCAGACCGCGGAGCGCCCGGCCCGTTCGGCGCGCTCACCGAGCCGGCCCGCCCACTCCGGCGGTTCCCCGGCGAGCTGCCCGACGTGCACCATCCGCCCGTCGACGCGCCCGCTCACCCCGTGCCCCGGCTCCTCGGTGACCTGCGTCGGCTCGGCCAGCGCCAGCCCGCGCTCCCGGGCCTGCCGGACCAGCGCGGCGGCCAGCACGTGCGGGGAGAGCTGCTCGACCGAGGCGGCCAGCCGCAGCACGTCGTCCCGGTCGCCGCCCGGCGCCACCACCACCTCCGCCGCCCGGGGCCGCCCGGCGGTGAGCGTGCCGGTCTTGTCCAGCAGCAGGGTACGGGCGCGGCCGAGCTGTTCCAGCGATCCGCCGTCCCGGACCAGCACACCGCGCCGGGCCACCCGGGACAGCCCGGAGACCACGGCGATCGGGGTGGCCAGCAGCAGCGGGCACGGTGTCGCCACCACGAGCACCGCCACCGCCCGGGTGAACTCGCCGGACAGCAGCCACGCCAGCCCGGCCAGCACCAGCGTGAACGGCACGAACGCGGCGGCGTACCGGTCGGCCAGCCGTACCATCGGGGCCTTGCGGGCCGTCGCCTCGCCGGCCAGGCGGACGATGCCCGCGTAGGTGCTCTCCGCCGCGTTACGGCGCGCCCGCAGCCCGAAGCCGGCGCCCGCGTTCACGACGCCGCTGGCCACCTCCTCCCCGGCCGCACGGGTGACCAGCTGCGACTCGCCGGTGACCACCGACTCGTCGAGCGTGGCCGCCTCCTCGACCACGCCGTCCACAGGCACCACGTCGCCCGGCCCGACGACCAGGCGGTCCCCCACCGCGACGCGGTCCAGCGGCACCACCTCGATCCCGCCGTCCGGGGTGCGCCGGCGGGCCTGCCGAGGCGCGCGTTCCAGCAGCGCCCGCAGGTCGCGGGTGGCGCGACGCTGGGCGTACTCCTCCAGCGCCCGGCCGGTGGCGACCATCACCGCGATCACGGCGCCGGCCAGGTACTCCCGCACCAGCAGCGCGCCGAGCAGCGCCAGCACCGCGATGACGTCCACCCCGAACTGCCGCAGCCACAACTGGCGCAGCGTCGTCCAGGCCGCCGGCACCAGGGCGACCACCGTGACCGCCGCCCAGACCAGCCGGGCGGCGTCGTGCGCGCCGGCGAACCACAGCGCCGCACCGGCCAGCACCGCCGCGGTGAGCAGCACCAGCGGCGCCCACTCGGCCCACGCCCACCGCCGGGCGCGGGCCGGCTGCTCGGGTACGCACTCGCGTGGCTCGGTTCCCACGTGTGGATCGTCTCAGTCCCGGCGTGAGGCGGCGGGGCGACACGGGTAATCCGGCCCTGCGGGGCGGCCGGGCATGCCCGAGGATGGAGCGGCATCCCCACCCGGGCGTCCCGGGGGTGGGGCACGATGGGGAAAACAGGAAAGGTCGTGACGATGAGCCACGAGACGCCGGCCGGCGATCGCCCGTTGACCACCGCGCTCGCGGAGGCCGCCGGAATGGCCGGCCACGCCCCCTCGGTGCACAACACGCAGCCGTGGCACTGGACGGTCCTGCCCGACGCGCTGGAGCTGCGGGTGGTCCGCGAACGGCACCTCAGCGCCCTGGACCCGGAAGGGCACCTGCTGGTGGTGAGCTGCGGCGCCGCGCTGCACCACGCCCGGGTGGCGCTGGCCGCCGAGGGCTGGACCCCGGTGGTGGAACGGCTGCCCGACCCGAAGGAACCCGACCTGCTGGCCCGGATCACCACCCTCAAGCACACCGGCGCCGACCCCGACGCCATGCGCGTCGTGCAGTGCATGCAGGTACGGCACACCGACCGGCGGCCGGTCAGCGACGAGCCGATCGCCACCGCCGCGCTGAACGACATCGACCGGGCCGCCACGCTGGAGGGGGTGAACCTGCAACTGCTCGACGACACCCAGAAGATCCAGCTCGCGAGCGCCGCGCAGCAGGCCGCCGCCGTCGAGGCGGACAGCCCGGAACTGCGCGAGGAGCTGGCCTACTGGACCAGCCGGGCCGGCACCGGCACCGGGCTGCCGCCGGAGGTGCTGCCCGAGCAGGCCCCGCAGACGACCGTTCCGGCCCGCGACTTCGGCCGCGCCGGCTCGCTGCCGATCGGGCCCGGCCACGACAAGGCCGCCGTGTACGGGATCCTGTGGGGCTCCGACGACGAGCTGATGAGCTGGCTGCGCGCCGGTGAGGCGCTCTCCGCCGCCTGGCTCACCGCCACCCGGCACGGGGTGTCGCTGGTGCCGCTGTCCGGTGTGGTGGAGGTCGAGAGCACCCGCGAGGTGCTGCGGCAGATGCTCTCCGGCCTGGGGTTCCCGTACATCAGCATGCGGCTCGGCCTGGCCGACCCGAACCACGCCGGGCCGCCGCACACGCCCCGGCTGGACGTCGCACAGACGGTCGACACCTCGGCGGTCCGCGACCGGCTCGCCTGACCGGTCTCGATCACGGCGGCCACCGGGCGATACCATCGCCGGGTGGCCGCCGCACCCCAGTCCCGGCACGAGCACCTCACGCCGTCGCTCGGGCTGACCCCGCTGTCCCGCGTCCGCCTGGACGAACTGCTCCAGGAGATGCTCGACCGCGTCGGCGAGGTGGTCACCAGCCGCGAGCGGCTACGGGCCCTGCTGGACGCGGTCGTCGGCATCGGGTCCGACCTCGACCTGCGCAGCACGCTGCAGCGGATCGTGCAGTCGGCGTGCGAGCTGGCCGGCGCCCGGTACGGCGCGCTCGGCGTGATCGGCCCCGACCGCATGCTGCACGACTTCATCGTCCACGGCATCAGCCCCGAACTGCACGCGAAGATCGGCGAGCTGCCGCACGGCCGCGGCGTGCTGGGTCTGCTCATCGACGAGCCGAAGCCGGTCCGCATGCCGGACATCACCAAGCACCCGAAGTCGTACGGCTTCCCGCCGAACCACCCGCCGATGCACAGCTTCCTCGGCGTGCCGGTGCGCATCCGCGACCACGTCTGGGGCAACCTCTACCTGGCCGAGAAGCAGGGCGCGGCCGAGTTCACCGAGGACGACGAGGAGATCGTGGTGGCGCTGGCCGCCGCGGCCGGCGTGGCGATCGAGAACGCCCGCCTCTACGCGCTGGCGCACCGCCGCGAACGCTGGCTGGCGGCCGCCGCGGAGATCACCTCGGTGCTGCTCGGCGAGGTACGCCGTACCGACGCGCTGACGCTCGTGGCCCGCCGCGCCCGCGAGGTCGCCGAGGCCGAACTGGCGCTGGTGCTGCTCTACGACGAGGACGAGGCCCAGTTCACCGTCGAGGTCGTCGACGGCGCCGACCCGGTCAGCCGGGAACTGGTCGGCGCGGTGCTGCCGGCCGCCGAGACCAGCTTCGCCGCGTCCGTCACGCAGGGCCGCCACAACCAGGTCGACGACCTCGCCGCCGCGGCGCCCTGGCCCCGGCCGGTGGTCGCCGGACCGGCCGTGGTCTCCCCGCTCGCCGCCGCCGACACGCTGCACGGCGTCCTGGTGATCGGCTACCTGCCCGACCACGGGCCCGCCGCCGACGACGACCTCGCCCTGCTCGCCAGCTTCGCCGGGCAGGCCGCGCTCGCCATGGAACGGGCCCGCGGCCAGGAGGAACGGGAACTGCTGGTGGTCCTGGAGGACCGCGAACGCATCGCTCGCGACCTGCACGACGTGGTGATCCAGCGGCTGTTCGCCACCGGCCTGCAACTGCAGAGCGGCGCGATGAACGCCCGCCCCGAGGCGGCCAAGCGGATCAACCAGGCGGTCGACGACCTGGACGCCACCATCCGAGACATCCGCCGCACCATCTTCGAGCTGCGGACGCCGATGAGCGCGGCGCTGCGCACCGAGATCCGCGAGGCGATCGAGGTGGCCGCCGAATCGCTCGGCTACCGCCCCGACCTGGAGCTGATCGGCCCGATCGACAGCGCCGTCCCGGACGACCTGCGCCCCGAACTCACCGCCGTGCTGCGCGAGGCGCTGTCCAACGCGGTACGCCACGCGCAGGCCGACCGGGTGTCGGTGCGCGTACGCGTCGACTCCGGCCGGGTCGAGATCACCGTCACCGACGACGGGATCGGCTGCGACCCGGAGGCGGCCCGCAGCGGCCTGGTCAACCTGCGGGAGCGGGCCGAGCGGCTGGGCGGCGAGTTCACGCTGCGCCGGGCCGAGCCGCGCGGCACCGAGGTGCGCTGGAGCGTCCCGCTCGACTGAGGCGCCGTCAGGTGTTCTTGCCGAGCAGGCGGGTGGCCAGCACCGCCGCCTGCGTACGCCGCTCCAGGCCCAGCTTGGCGAGCACGCTGGAGACGTAGTTCTTCACCGTCTTCTCGGCGAGGAACATCTTCCCGGCGATCTCCCGGTTGGTGAGCCCCTCAGCCACGTACTCCAGGATCCGCCGTTCCTGCTCGGTGAGCGACTTCAGCTCCCGCGGCTGCTCCACGCCGCTGCGGATGCGCTCCAGCACGCGGGTGGTGATCGCCGGGTCGAGCAACGACTGGCCGGCCGCGACCCGGCGGACCGCGTCCACCAGGTCGGTGCCGCGGATCTGCTTGAGCACGTACCCGGCGGCGCCGGCCATGATCGCCGCGAACAACGCCTCGTCGTCCTCGTACGAGGTGAGGATCAGCCCCTTGATCGAGGAGTCCACGGCGCGGACGTCCCGGCACACGTCGATGCCGTTGCCGTCGGGCAGCCGGGCGTCGAGGATCGCCACGTCGGGGCGCAGCGCCGGGATGCGGCGCGCCGCCTCCTGGGCCAGGCCGGACTCGCCGACCACCTCGATGTCGCCGCTGCTCTGGAGCAGGTCGGCAAGGCCACGACGGACGACCTCGTGGTCGTCGAGCAGGAACACCCGGATCATCAGTCCTTTCTACCCGCTTTCCCGCCCCCGTAGCACGGGTCGAAAGTCCCGTCCTGACCGCGTCGGCCGGGACCGACGGCCGGGCCCAGGTGGGGACCTCCGGCCCTGCTCACCGCGCCGCCCGCTGACGCACCGTAGTGGTGTACCCGGCCGGGGAAGCCGGCGCCGCACGAGAGGGAGCACCACCATGACGACCGAATACACCGGCGAGCAACTGCGGGCCGCGGTCGCCGACGCGGTCCGGGCGCCGTCGCTGCACAACACCCAGCCGTGGCGGTTCCGGCTCGTCGACGGCGGCATCGAGGTGTCCGTCGACCCGCTGCGCGGCCTGCCCGCCACCGACCCGACCGGCTGGGGCGCGCGCATCGCCGCCGGGGCGGCGCTGTTCAACCTGCGGCTGGCGCTCGCCGTCGCGGGCACCCCGGCCACTGTGCGGCTGCGCCCGTACCCCGCCGACCCCGACGTCGTGGCCCGGCTGGTCCCGGACGTGCCGCGCCGACCCACCCCGGTCGAGCAGAGCCTGTACGGAGCGATCGGCCACCGGTTCAGCAACCGCGCGCCGTTCTGGCCCGACCCGGTGCCGGCCGAGGCCCGCTGGCGGCTCGGCGAGGCGGCCCGGGCCGAGCAGTGCTGGCTGGAACTGGTGATCGGCACCAGCGCCGTCAACGCGGTCGCCGAGGTCGCCCGCAGCGCCCACCGGGTGCTGGAACGCGACCCCGCGTACGTGGCCGAACGGGCCGAGTGGATCCGCTCCGAGCCGGCCCCGGACGGCGTGCCCACCGACGCCGGCGGACCGCAGAGCGAGCCGCAGGACCTGCTGCCCCAGCGCGGCTTCGGCGGACGCAACCGCGCCCCCGGCCGCGACTTCGAACCGGAGCCGCTGGTCGCGGTACTCGGCTCGGCCGGCAACACCTCCGCCGACCAGATCCTCGCCGGGCAGGCGCTGCAGCGGGTGCTGCTCACCGCCACCGACGCCGGGCTGAGCGTGTCGATGCTGTCCCAGCCGATCGAGGTGCCGGCCGCGCGGGAGGCGCTGCGGATGTCGCTGGGCCGGTTCGGCACCCCGCAGATGGTGATGCGGATCGGGTACGGCCAGCCCGGTCGCGCCACCCCGCGCCGCCCGGTCGAGGAGGTGCTCGACCTGCCGGTCGTGTCGGCCTGACCCGTACCCCTCCGCCGGTCAGGCCGGGAGCGCGGCCAGCAGGGCGGCCTCCCGCTCCGGCGCCAGGCCGACCGGGGCGCGCGCCGGACGCCCCGCCCGGTCCGGCACGCGGCCCACCTCGCGCAGCCACCGCCAGGTGTCCGCGACCGTCTCGGTCACCGGCCGGCAGACCAGCCCCGCCGCGTACGCGCGTTCCACGTCCCGCTCCTGCAACCAGCGGTACTCGTGCCCGCGCGGAATCCACACCGGCAGGTCGTTCCACGGCTCCACCCCGGCGGCCAGGATCGGCTCCGGCGCGGTCCACCGCAGCGTCGCGTCCGACCCGGTCGCGGCCACCGCCGCGTCGAGCAGGTCACCCATCGTCGCGTGCCCGGTGCGACCCACCACGTTGTACGCCCCGCCGACGCCCTCGGCACCCCGGTCCAGCAGCCAGGCCGCCAGATCCCGCACGTCCACGTACTGGATCGGCAGGTCACGCGGCCCCGGCGCCAGCACGTCACCGCCCCGGGCGATCCGGTTCAGCCACCACGGCAACCGCCCGATGTCCTCCCCCGGCCCCAGGATCAGCCCGGCACGCGCCAGCAGCGCCCGGTCACCGAACACCCGGGTGGCGGCGAGTTCCCCGCCGGCCTTGTTCGCCGGGTAGTCACCGTCCTCGGCGTCCGCGTCCGCCGCCACCGTAGGCGCCTCCTCGCCGGTGCCGAGCTCGACGGGTGGCGCGTACACCGAGCCGCTGGACACGTAGACGTAGTGCGGCACCGCGCCTTCCAGCGCCGAGGCCGCGTTACGTACCGCCCGGGGCGCGCCGTCCCAGGTGTCCACCACCAGATCCCACTCGCCGCCGGTGAGCGCGGCCAGGCCGTCCGGCGCGGTCCGGTCACCCCGCAACCGGTGTACGCCGTCCGGCACCTGCCCGTGCACACCCCGGTTGAACACGGTGACCTGCCAGTCGCGGCGTACCGCCTCGGCCACGACCGCACCACCGACAAAGCCCGTACCGCCAAGCATCAGGACTCGCATGAGTCCCAGCGTGCCGCCGCCGGTCGGGTACGGCTGCCCTGTTTCACGGTCAGCGGATCTGCCAACGGCAGAACCCAGCCTCCCGTCATGGGGGCGCCACCGCACTCACCCCCACCGAACCTGCCCCGTCCCGACCCGTCCCGCGCCGTCCGGGAGCCCTGCCGCCCCCTCGCCCCTCGCCCCCTCACCGCCGATCTTGGAGTTGTGGCGCCCCGGATGCCCGATAAGCCCAGTTCGCGAGGTGCCACAACTCCAAGATCGACGAGTCCGCCCCAGAGTTCACGGCCCCATTTCGCCAGCCCTCGATCAACAGCCACCCCAAGACCACCCGGGCCACCCCGACCACCCGGGCCGCCCTGACCGCCCCGACCGCCCGGGCCGCCCCGACCGCCCCGACCGCCCTGACCGCCCTGACCGCCCTGACCGCCCGCGATCTTGCACTTTGGTGCACCGCAAACTGCGCGAATGGGACGCGCGGAGGGCTCGAACTGCAAGATCGCCGAGGACCCCGACGCGCCTCCTCCCGCCCTCGCCGGGCGACGTAGCCCGGCTGGCACGTCGACCCGCCCCGGCCTGGTCGATCATGAACTTGGCGGCGTTTGGTGTCCGGTTTGTCGCCGCCAAGTTCATGATCGACCGCCAGGGCGGGATGCCCTCGCTCGCCTCGGACCGAGCCGGCCGTAGATCTTGGTACGAAAGTGCCCCCACGGGGGCCGTTTTGTACCAAGATCTGCGGCTGCTCTCGGGATGCGGAGGGAGGCCGCCTGGCGAAGGGCTCCGGGATGCTGCTGAGGCTGGGCCGGAGTGCGGGCAGCTTGTCGGCCGTGGTGTCCGGTCCGGCGTGTGGGTGGGGGTGTCCGGTTCGGGGGTGGTGGGCGGCACTCTGACGGTGGAATGGCTGGCGGGTGGGTGGCGTTGTAACCGGGTGAGCGACCGAGTACCAGCCGCGCCCTGAGAAGGGGCCGCTGGCTGCGGGAACAGTCCCGGGGCTGGTGGTCGTTGAGTTCGGTTCTGGCGACGTGAGCCGCGGGGAATGATCCTGGCGGGCTGGTCGTTGAACACGGTTCCGACGACGTGAACCCCCGCGCCGCCCTGGTGGCGTGCGCCGCCTCGGGAATGGTGGCGGGTGGCGGGTCGTTGGACATGCTTCCGGCGCCGCGCAGAGGCAACCCCCTGCCGCGCGAGCAGCCGAGATCCCCCTTGAAGACTTTCTTGAGCGCCTGACGGTGCCCGCGCATCCCGTCCCCCGGGTGCGTCGACCCCCGAATGGAGCATTTCTGATGAACACGATTCTGCGGAAGAGCGTTCTGGGTATTGCTGGTCTGGCCTTCACCGGTGGCGTCTTCGCCGGCCCGGTGGCCGCTCACGCGGCGGACACCACCCACGCGGTCAAGCCGGTGAGCGTCACGGTGCAGGGTGACAAGCTGATCCCGCACGGTGTGCAGGGCGCCCAGTCCCGTATCGACCTGAACGACGAGCAGACCAAGAATGTGAAGGCGATCATCGCCGCGACGAAGAAGGCCGGCATGGACGAGCGCGCCGCGGTCGTCTCCATCGCTACGGCGTTGCAGGAGTCGAAGCTGGAGAACCTCGGCCACCTCGGTGACCGTAACGACCACGACTCGCAGGGCCTGTTCCAGCAGCGCCCGTCCTCCGGTTGGGGCACGGTGGAGCAGATCACCGACCCCGAGTACTCGACCACGGCGTTCCTGAAGGGTCTGAAGCAGGTCGACGGCTGGCAGGACATGCCGCTGACCAAGGCCGCCCAGACCGTCCAGGTGTCCGCCTACCCGGACCACTACGCCCAGTGGGAGCAGCAGGCCGCCGACCTCGTCGCCGAACACTGGAACAAGTAAGACAAGCGTGAAGGCCGGCACCCCGAACCCGGGGTGCCGGCCTTTTCGCGTACCCGATCGGTCAGGCCGGGGGCAGGACGAACGTCCACGTGGTGGTGGTCGTGCTGGCCGCGGCGCCCGTTGCGGTGAGCCCGCCGTAGCTGCCGGTCGGCACGCTGCTCGCCGAGTCGGCGAGCAGCCCGGTCACCCGGCCGCCGCCGGTCTGCGAGGTGTTGCTGCGCACCGCCACCCCGGACGGCGGGGTGAGCGCGGTGGAGGTGCTGTCGCCGTGCAGCCAGTACGACACGGCCCAGCTCTGCGCGGCGGTCACCGGCGCGTACGGGGTGATCCGGGTGGCGGTGCTCGCCGGGTCGGTGGCCCTGGTGAAGGCCGGCGCGGACGGGGCGGCACCCCGGTACGCGGCCAGCACCAGGTTGCCCTTCGCCTGGCTGTCCAGCGTTACCCGGACGGCCGTGCCCGCGTCGCCCGCGCCCGCTGTCTTCCACCAGGCGGTGGTGGTGGCGAAGCCACCGTCGAGGCGGTCGAGCCTGGTCCAGCCGGTCACCCCGGTCGGCTCGCCGGTGCCGGTGTGCGTGTTCTGGCTGAGCAGGAGCAGCAACGTGTCACCTGCCTGCACGCCCGCCGGGACGGTGACCGTGTGGCTGGTCCAGTTGGCGTTCGCGGTGGCCTGGCCGACGAACGAGATCCGCTCCGGTACGGGCGCCACGGTCACGTCGACGGTCGCGGTGCCGGTGGCGCCCCGGTCGTCGGTGACGGTGAGCGTGACCGGGTAGGTGCCGGCGGCCGCGTACGTGTGCGACGTGGTCGGTACGGAGGCGGTGCCGGTGCTGTCCCCGTCGCCGAAGGCCCAGCCGTGGTCCTGGATCGCGCCGTCGGCGTCGCTGGACGCCGCGCCGGAGAACGTGCACACCAGTCCGGAGCAGGTCGGCGTCAGCGCTGCCACCGGCGCCTGGTTGGCCGGGCCGCCCGATCCCTTCAGGATCTTCACGTAGTCGATGTCGCCGGCGAAGTAGTCGCAGGTGACCTTCGTACCGTCGCACTGGCTCTTGCCGCCGGCGGACAGCGGCCAGGTGTTGGCGATGGTGCTGGTCGGCCCGTTGAGGCGGCTGGTCCGCACACCGTCGACGTACATCTCCACGTACGCCGACGTGCGGTTGCACGTGACCGTGTGCCACTGGCCGTCGGAGATCGGCACGTCCGTGTAGCCGGTACGGGAGGCGCCGTCCGCGCCCCGGAACAGGCACTTCGGCTTGCCGTTGGGCGCCTCGAACTTCCAGTAGCCGCCGGCCGTGTTGCCCTGTCCCTTCTGGAGGATGTTGCCGAAGGAGTACGTGGTCCGGTAGCGGATGGTCACCGAGAAGTCCCCGGCGTCCGGGTTGAAGTCGGTGCTGTGCGGCACCAGGTCGACGTGGCCCGGGACGTACTCCTGGTCGGTGGGCAGGTGGGTGGCGAAGCGGTGGCCGGTCGCCCCGGCGTAGAGCGCGCCGGTGACCACCTCGCCGCCGATCGTGCCGTGGCGGCCGTTGCCGCTGTAGTCGGTCAGCACCGTCGACGACGCGGGCTCGTCCATGCTGAAGAACGCCACCGTCCGCGTCGCGGTGGCCTGCGCGGGCGCGGCCGAGACCGTCACCCCGGCCGCCGCGACGACAGTCGCCACCCCTAACCGGGCGGCCGTCCGCCGCCATCGTCCCCGCTCGATCATGTGCATGTGACCGCCTCCCTGCGCATCGGGCATCACAGTGACACGCGCGGTGGCAGCGGCTGAATAATCCGCACGGTGGAGCCGGGTGACCGATGTGGCCGGTACGAACCGTCCGGTGGGATACGTCCGCCGATCGACCGGCGGCGCCGGCGGGCGGTGAGGGTGACTCTCGGTGGGCGATACTGGGTTTGAACCAGTGACCTCTTCCGTGTCAAGGAAGCGCGCTCCCACTGCGCCAATCGCCCGGGCAATCGCGAGCGGACGACGGGATTCGAACCCGCGACCCTCACCTTGGCAAGGTGATGCGCTACCAGCTGCGCTACGTCCGCGTGCCGCCGGTTCGCGCCGGCGACGGGGTGAACTCTACCCGATGCCAAGATCGCCGTGCGGCAGGCCCCCGCCGCGTCGGGTGGCCGTGTGGTTGCGCTGCTCGCCGCCGGGGTACTGAGGCCGGTGACAGCACAACCATCCCCCCGAAGGAGGCTGTCGTGGGTATCGGTACGAGCATTTTCCTGATCGCGGTCGGCGCGATCCTCACGTTCGCGCTCAACGCCAGCGTCGGCGGGGTCGACCTCGACGTCGTCGGCTGGATCCTGATGGCGGCCGGCGTCCTCGGCCTGATCATGACCACGCTGGTGTGGGGCCGCCGTCGCCAGGTGGTCACGACCACCGCCGAGCAGCCGGTGGAGTACCGCCGGGTCGAGGAGCGCCGGGACGTCGCCCCGCCGATGTGACAGCGACCGGGGCCGACGGAGCTGATCGGTCCCGGAACGGGCCGGCCGGATCACCCGATCCGGCCGGCCCGCTCTGCTACGGGCGCTCGTCGGCGGTGGCGGCGCGCAGCCCGTACCAGCCGATCGCGGCGACGAGCGCCACCTGGAGCAGGTAGCTCACGACGACCACCGCGCGACCCGCGTCCTGCGGGACCAGCACGAACGCCACGACGTAGACGAGCGCGGCGACGACCAGCGGGCGCGGCATCGTGCGGCCGATCAGGATCCCGACGAGCGCCAGGACCATGCCGAGGACGATCGCCACCTGGCTGCCGAGGATTGCCGGGAGCAGCCCGTCCAGTTGGTCGTTGAAGACGTCGAACAACGCGCGCCCCTCCTGCTCCGGCAGGACGGCCGGGTCGGCGGCGTAGGCGAACGGCAGCACCTCGGCGGTGATCGCCAACGCGAACACCACGCCGCCGAGGCCGGCCAGGAAGGCCCCCACCAGGTTCAGCACGCCCGCGCGGCCCCGGGCGAGACCGACGATGAACACCGCCGCGGCGATCCAGGAGACGGCGTACGCGGGCCCGCCCAGGTAGAGGTTCATCGGCCAGTACGCGGACCCCAGCTCGCGTACGTCGTCGTAGTGGATCGCGCCGTCGAACGGCGGCTCCCACAACATGAACAGGGTACGGCCGGCCAGGGCCACCAGGAGCAGGGCGAAAAGCGCGACGAGCGCGGCGCGGCGCAGCTTCGGTACGGGCACGGTGTTCGGTACGGGCACTGTGGGAGCCTCCGTCGATCGGGTGTCGCCCCACCGTGCCGAGGCACCACCGGCGCGGGCATCGGCCTCAACACCTAGCTTCGGGAAAGTCCTGCTCAGCGCGGCTGTCGTGCGTGCTCCAGCCAGATCCGCGCCGCCCGTACCCGCCGGTTCGTGTCGCCGCCCGGGGTCAGGCCGAGCTTGACGAAGATGGCGCGCAGGTGGGCGTCGACGGTGCGCTCGGAGACCACGAGCTGCGCCGCGATCCCCGCGTTGCTGGCGCCTTCGGCGAGCGCGGCGAGCACCTCGCGTTCGCGCGCCGTCAGCCCGCCGACCGATGCCGGAACCGCACCGGCCGGCGCCGGGACGCGTACTCCCGCGCCGGTCGGCGTCGGGGCCCGCACCGCCGCGCCGGAGGCGTCCGGCGCGACCTCCGCTGCCGCCGCGCCCGGGCCCGTCGTCTCGACGACATCCGAAACCGCCGCATCGGGCGTTCCGGCGTGCGGTGGCGCGTCGCCTGCCGCCGTACCCTCCGCGCCGCCTCGCGGCGTCACCGGCGCCACCGCCGGCACTTCCGGCGCGGCGGTGAGCAGCGCCGCCAGCCGGCCGGTGCCGGCCCACGCCCCGCCGCCGACGACGACAGTCAGCGCGGACACGACCAGGGCGACCGAGGTCGGGCCCAGGGACGAGCCGGGAGCGGCGACGAGCGTGCCGGCGCCGACGACCAGGAGGGCCGCGGCGGCCAGGCCGGTGGCGCGCACCACAGTGCCGACCCGGCGAGGCTCGGTGGTGCCCCGGGCGGCGGTGACCGCGCAGGCGGCGGCGAACACGGCGGCGCCGGACAGGGCCACCAGGAAGGCCACCGAGCCCAGCGACGGCTCGACGTCACCGGGGGCGCGGGCGATCGCGAGGAGCAGGCAGAAGACGACAGTCAACGGCGCCGCGGTGGTGGCCGCGGCGGCCACGCCGAGCCGCGCCCGCACGGTGTGGTGCGAGCCGAGGGCGGCCCGCCAGAGCGTCACCGGCAGCAGGAGCAGCGCCGCCACGCCCAGCAGGGTGACGGCGGCGCCGACCGGGGCGAGGGCGGTACGCCAGGAATCCCCCGCGATCGTCGGCAGCCCGTCGAACGGCTCGGTCGCCGTCGTCAAAAGCGCGTTGACGAGCGTGGCCGCGCCGAGGACGAGACCGACGTACCGGTGCGCCTTCGGGGTGACGGTGCCGGTGCGGACGGCGGCCGAGGCGGCCAGTTGCAGGAGCGCGAGCGGCGGGATCCACGCCGAGTTCCACGCCGCGACGGCCGGACCGGCCCACCGGTGCCCGGCCGCGACGGTGGCCACCGCCAGGACGGCGAGCCCCAGGTACGCCAGCAGCGACGCGGCGAGCCCGGTCGCCAGCCGCCCGGCGGCGCGGTGGCCCGACCGGGCGAGCCGGGACGCGGCGACCGCCGCGGCCACTGCCGCCACGGCCAGGGCGAGGGCGCCGGCCGGCTCGGTCGCGAAGCCGCCGTGACCGGCCGCACCCAGGCCGGCGAGCGCGACGACGCACGCCCCCGCCGTGACTCCCGTGACGACGGGCGGGCCCAGCAGCGCGGGCACCGGGCGGACGGAGGCGGTCACCGGCACATTCAACCCGGTGGCCCGCCCCGCGGTCGATGCCGCGCCGTCCGGGTCAGCTCCGCATCAGCTCGTTCAGCGCGTCGAAGTCGAGCCCGCCGGCGAGCGCGCCGTACGTCCCGGCGCCGAGCACCTCCGCCGCCGCCCGCTGGGCCACCGCGTACGCGGCCTCGGCCACCGCCGGTCCGATGCTCACCCGGGCCACGCCGAGCCGGGCCAGCTCGCCGATCGGTGGCGCGCCCGGCCCGGCCAGCACGTTCAGCGGTGCGGGGATCGCCGCCGCCAGCGCGGCCACCGTCTCCGGTTCCACGGTTCCGGGTACGAAGATCCCGTCCGCGCCGGCAGCCAGGTACGCCTCGGCGCGCGCGACCGTCTCGGGTACGCCACCGGCGCCGCGCAGATACGTGTCCACCCGCGCGTTGACGTACAGCGGGATGCCGGCGCGGTCGGCGGCGGCCCGGACCGCGGCGAGCCGGGTCACCTGCTCGCCGACCGGGCGTAGCGGGCCTCCGCCGTCGTGCCGGGAGTCCTCCACGTTGACGCCGACAGCCCCGGCCGCGACCACGGCGGTGATCGTCTCGGCGACCTCTGCGGGGCTGTCGCCGTAACCGGATTCGATGTCGGCGGTGACCGGTACGGGGACCGCGTCGGCCACCCGGCGGATCACGTCGACGGCGGTGTCCCGGGCGAGCGCGTCGCCGTCCGGGGCGCCGCGGCTCCACGCGACCCCGGCGCTCGTGGTCGCGACCGCCCGGGCGCCGGCCGCGGCGACGATCCGGGCGCTCAGCGCGTCCCAGGCGTTGACCAGGATCAGTGGTTCACCGGGTAGGTGCAGGGCGCGGAACTGCCGGGCTCGGGTCTGCTGATCGTCCACCGGGCCAGTCTGGGCGGGGCGCTGCGGCGGCGGCAATGGCCAGCGGCACGGCACTGGACTGATCGACGACGACGAGAAAGGCCGTGTCGAATGATCGACACGGCCTTTCCGCTGGTGGGCGATACTGGGTTTGAACCAGTGACCTCTTCCGTGTCAAGGAAGCGCGCTCCCACTGCGCCAATCGCCCTCGTCTACTGCGAGGTGGAGACGGGATTTGAACCCGTGTACACGGCTTTGCAGGCCGTTGCCTCGCCTCTCGGCCACTCCACCGAGGTTGCCCCCGAACTGCGTGGCGGCATCTCCGAGCGGACGACGGGATTCGAACCCGCGACCCTCACCTTGGCAAGGTGATGCGCTACCAGCTGCGCTACGTCCGCACGCCCCCGGTGTTATCCGGTGACGGATGAGAACTTTAGCCGAGCCCGGGAACGGTTGCCAAATCGGGTCCCCTTCCGGCGCGTCCGGATGCGCTCGGCACCGCACCCCGCAGGCTTCCTAGGAGCCTGGGTGGCTGGCCTCCGGGGCTGGCAGGCAGGGCCGCGACCTGCGGAATCCGCTCGGCGACTCGAGTGTCCGGCATCCGACTGTCCTGCCGCCGACCGGCCGCTTCGGTAACTCCCTGTGGTCATACGGATGGGTTACCGTAACGCCGTGACGAGACGAGCCGCCGAGATCCGCCTGGACGCGCTGCTGCGTACGGCCTGCGAGGTGATCGCGGAAAGAGGGCTCGCCAACACCCGCACCGCGGACGTGGCCGAGGCCGCCGGGGTCAGCCAGGCGCTCGTCTTCTACCACTTCGCGACGAAGGACCGCCTGCTCGCACAGGCCTTCGCGTACGCGGTCGAGCAGGATCTGGCCCGCCTCGACGCGGTGCTGCGCTCCTCCGCTCCGCCGCTGGCGAAGCTGCGCCGGATGCTGCGCCTCTACGCGCCGACCGGCCGGGCCACCTCCTGGTCGATGTGGATCGACGGCTGGGCGGAGTCGCTGCGTACGCCGGAACTGGAGAAGCTCTCCCGCCGTCTCGACCTGCGGTGGCGGCAGGACCTGGCCGCGGTGATCACCGCGGGGGTCGCCGAGGGCACGTTCGACTGCCCCGACCCGGCCGGCGCGGCCTGGCGGATCAGCGCGGTGATGGACGGGCTGGCGGTCCAGCTCGCGGTGCACGAACGGGTGATCACCCGCCGGCAGATCGCCGAGTGGATCCGTCTGGTGGCCGCCCGGGAGCTGGGCCTGGAGCCCAGCCAGCTCGACTGACCGCCCGCGAGTCAGTGCCAGCGAGGGCGGGGGCGTTCGAACGGGGGCGGGAGGTCGGGGTCAGCCTGCGGGGCGGGGCGCAGCAGACGGCGCATCCGCAGCAGCAGACCGGCGCCCAGGAACAGCAGCAACCCGCCGAGCAGGAACGCGGCCTGCACCAGGCCGAAGCCGCCGCTGTCCGCCACCGGCCGCCCGGCCACGCCACCGGGCGCGGGAGGCTCCACCACCGCGGCGTCGGTCGGCTCGTCGGTGGGCTCCTCGTCGGGCGCCTCGGAAGACGGCTCGTCGCTCGGTGTGGGCTCCGCGCTGCTCGGCGAGGGAGTCGGCGAAGCCACCTCCTCCCCCACCACCTCACGGGAGGCGGTCCGCCGGGCCAGCAGCCGCAACTGCGGGTCGTACGCCTCGGCGGCGAAGCTCACCCGCCCGCGCCCGACGTCCTCGGCGAACGCGACCCGGTAGCGGGCGGTCACGGTACGGCCGGGACACAGCACACCCGGGTCGAGCTGCCGGTCGGTGAGCCGGGCGGTGTCTCCCTCGGTGCGGATCTCCAACGGGAACGAGCCGCTGTCCTCCACCCGGTCCACCTTGAGCTGGTCCAGCCGCAGGCCCTGCACCCGCACCAGCATCGACCAGCGCACCTTGACACAGCCGCCCCCGTCGGAGCGGGACACCACGGCGGACAGCGTCTCCACCCGGTCCCCGGCGGTGAACTCGTCCGGCAGGCCACTCAACTCGGTGGAGAAGGCCGCCGCCGCCCGCGCCGGCACGGCTCCGCCGTATCCGGTCCCGGCCACGAAGGTCAGCACCAGTCCGATCCGCAGCGCGTGCCGCCAGCCGCTCACCACGCCTCCTCACCCTCGGTCGTGTCCACAGGCAACGCTAGGAGCGCGCCGGGCACGCCGGTAGACGGGCGTGTTCGCATCCAACGCCACAACACGGGGCCTGTTTCACCGAGCGTGGTGAACCGGTCACGACGGCACCGCGACACGCCCGGGATGCGGGTTGGGAACCGGGGTGGGCCACAATTCTCCGGTGTCCGAGCTGTCCGCCGCGTTCGTCCGGCTGCACGCCCGTCTCGCCCCGGTGGCGTTCGTCCCCGAGGTGCTGCTGCACCAGGCCGACGAGCCGATCGGCCTGTGGGAGCTGACCGAGGGCGAGTTCCGCAGCGCCCAGCCGCCGCCGTTCTGGGCGTTCGCCTGGGCCGGCGGGCAGGGCCTGGCCCGCTACGTCACCGACCACCCCGAGGTGGTCGCCGGCCGCCGCGTGCTCGACCTGGCCTCCGGCTCCGGCCTGGTCGCCGTCGCCGCCGCCCGCGCCGGGGCCGCCGCCGTCCGGGCGGTCGAGGTGGACGAGCGCGCCGTGGCCGCCGTCGCGCTCAACGCCGAGGCCAACGGGGTACGCGTCGACGCCGAACTCGGCGACATCCTCGACTCCGACGCCGGCGACGCCGAGGTGGTGCTGGCCGGGGACGTCTTCTACAGCGAGGCGATGGCCCGCCGGATGCTGCGGTTCCTGCTCCGGGCCGCCCGCGCGGGCGCCCGGGTGCTGGTGGGCGACCCGGGCCGGGCGTTCCTGCCCCGCGAGCGCTTCCACGAGCTGGCCGCGTACGACGTGCCGGTGTCCGAGGCGCTGGAGAGCGTACGGGTGAAGCACACCACCGTCTGGGAGCTGGACCCGAACCCGCCCGGCGCCCGCCGCTAGCGTTACCGCGTGCTGTTCCGGGGCTGGGGGGAGTCCGTCGACGGACAGTGGCCCGACACGGCCACGGTGGTCGACCACGTCGGCGTGCCGCACCTGGTGGTGACCCGGCACGCGCTCGTCCGCAGGGTGCTCACCGATCCGGTGACGTTCCGGCCGGACAACGCGCTCGACGCGGTCACCCCGATCCCGGTGGCCGCGCTGCGGGTGCTCGCCGGGCACCG
Organism: Micromonospora sp. WMMD1274; assembly: GCF_049179035.1. Lineage (NCBI taxonomy): Bacteria > Bacillati > Actinomycetota > Actinomycetes > Micromonosporales > Micromonosporaceae > Micromonospora > Micromonospora sp. WMMD1274. The sequence continues at coordinate 5,139,456 of NZ_JBMHMG010000001.1, read as the reverse complement.
GTTCCGGCTGCCGCCGACGCTGGCGAACAACGGCGGCGCCGGCCACCCGGAGATCCGGGGCATCGTCGCCGACGCGCTGCACCCGCACCGTGTGGATGCCCAGCGCCGGTGGCTGACCGGACTGGTCCGGGAGCGGGTGGCCGGGCTGGCGGCGGAGCTGGACGCGGGCCGCCCGGTCGACCTGTACGCCGGGCTCGCCGCCGACCTGCCGCTGTTGGTGCTGGCCCGGCTGGTCGAGCTGCCGGACGCCCCGGTCGGCGCGGTGAAGGACTTCGCCCGCGCCGCGCTGGAGCTGTTCTGGGCGCCGCTGGACGCCGACCGGCAGCTCGCGCTGGCCGCCGAGGTGGGCCGGTTCCACACCGTGCTGCGGGAGTTCGCCGCCACCGGGGGCGGGCTCGCCGCGCGGCTGCGCGAGGCCGGGCACTCCCCCGACGTGGTGGTCGGGGCGCTGTTCTTCCTGCTGGTCGCCGGTCAGGAGACCACCTCGCAGTTCCTCACCCTGCTGCTGCACCGGCTGTCCGGCGAACCGGCGGTACGGGCCGGGCTGCGCGCCGGGGAGATCGACGTGGACGACGTGGTCGAGGAGGGGCTGCGGCTGGAGCCGCCGATCGTCACCTGGCGGCGGGTGGCAGCCGTCGACACCACGCTCGGCGAGGTCCCCGTACCGGCGGGCACCAGCGTGGTGGCGTGGCTGGCCCGCGCCGGGCGCGACCCGGCAGTGGTCGGCGCGCCGGGCGAGTTCCGCCCCGGCCAGCCCGGTTCGCGGCGGCACCTGGCGTTCGGCGCCGGGCCGCACCGCTGCGTCGGCGCGCAGCTGGCCCGGATGGAGGCCGCCGTGGTGGTCGCCGAGGCCACCGCGCTGCTCGACGGCGTGACTGTGGTGCGTCCACCGTGGTGCCCGGACAACCTCACCTTCCGGATGCCGGACGCGTTCGTGGTCCGTCGCACCTGACGAAAGTCAGTGCGGGCCGCTGCCGTTCGACGGCGGTGCCGCACCCCCGCCGGCCCATAGCGTCGCGGCATGATCACACTTCGTGCGTTGACGAAGCGGTTCGGCGACGTGACAGCCGTCGACGACCTGACCGTCGAGATCCGCCCCGGGCAGGTCACCGGGTTCCTCGGCCCGAACGGCGCGGGCAAGTCCACCACCATGCGGATGGTGCTCGGCCTGGACCGGCCCACCGCCGGGCAGGCACTGGTCGGCGGCCGGGACTACCGCACGCTGCGGCACCCGCTGCACGAGGTCGGCGCGCTGCTCGACGCCACCGGCGTGCACCCGGCCCGCTCCGGCGTGGCGCACCTGCGGGCGATGGCGCGCAGCAACGGCGTACCGGCCCGGCGGGTGACCGAGGTGCTCGACCTGGTCGGCCTGGACGCCCGCGCGGCCGGCAAGCCGGGCCGGGCGCTGTCGCTGGGCATGGGCCAGCGGCTCGGCATCGCCGGCGCGCTACTTGGCGACCCGCCGGTGCTGCTGCTCGACGAGCCGGTCAACGGGCTCGACCCGGACGGCGTGCGGTGGATCCGGGGCTTCACCCGCCGCCTCGCCGACGAGGGACGCACCGTCCTCGTCTCCAGCCACCTGATGAGCGAGATGCAGCAGACCGCCGACCGGGTGGTGGTGCTGGGGCGCGGCCGGCTGGTGGCCGACGCGCCGCTGGCCGAGCTGATCGCCGCCCGGCCCACCGCGTCGGTCCGGGTACGCGGCCCCGAGCCGGCCGCGCTCGCCGCGCTCGGCGACCGGCTCGCCGCCGAGGGCGCGACTGTCACCACCGACGAGGGCGGGATGTCCGTCGCCGGCAGCACCGCCGGCCGCGTCGGCGACCTGGCGCACGAGATGGGGGTACGCCTGCACGAGCTGACCCCCGTCGCCCCCTCCCTGGAGGAGGCGTTCCTGGAGCTGACCGCCGACAGCGTGGAGTACGCGGCCGGCCCGACCGGAGGTGGCACCCGATGACCGCACCGTCCACGCTCGACCCGGCCCGGCGGACCGCCCGGCCCGCCCCCACCGGACGTCCGCTCGCCGGGGCGGTGGCCGCCGAGTGGACGAAGCTCTGGTCGGTCCGCTCCACCTGGTGGACGCTGCTCGCGGCGGTGCTGACCATGGCGGCCACGAGCGCGCAGCTCGCCATCTACGCGCAGAACGCCAACACCGACGACGACCTGGCGAACAACCCGGGCGTGGTGGACGTCGGCGAGATCGTGGCCGGGTCGCTGGAGCTGACCCAGTACGTGGTGCTGGCGCTCGGCCTGTTCGCGATCACCAGCGAGTTCGCCACCGGCACGATCCGCACCACGCTGCGGTGCACCCCGTCGCGGGGCCGGGTGCTGGCGGCCAAGGCGATCGTGGTGGGCGGGGTGACGTTCGGTCTCGGGCTGCTGCTCGGCGTGGTCGGCGCGGCGGCGGCCCGGCCGGTGCTCGGCGAGTGGGGCCGTGCCCCGCTGGGCGGCACGGTGGCCGACGTGGTCGCGTGCGCGGCGTACCTGGCGCTCGTCGGTGTGCTGGCGCTCGGCCTGGCGTCCGCGCTGCGCGGCGCGGTACTGACGCTGACCGTGCTGTTCGCGCTGCTGATGATCGTGCCGCTGTCGTTGCAGGAGCCGGACATCACGGTGCTGACCCGGATCGCCGACGCGTTCCCCGGCGTGGCCGGCAACCACTTCCTGGCCGGGGACACCGAGCCGTACCCGGCGGCGGCGGGGCTGCTGGTGCTCGCCGCCTGGACCGCCGCCGCGCTGGCGCTGGGCCGGTGGGCGCTGGCACGACGCGACGCCTGAGCGGGGCGGGGCTGGTCAGCCGGTCGGCGGAACCAGCCCCGCCTCGTACGCGAGGATCGCCGCCTGCACCCGGTTGCGCACGTCCAGCCGGGTGAAGATGCTGGTCAGATAGCTCTTCACGGTGCCCTCGACCAGATGCAGCCGACGGGCGATCTCGGCGTTCGACAGTCCCGCCCCGACCAGCGCCAGCACGTCGCGTTCCCGGTCGGTCAGCCCGGCCAGCCGGTCCCGCGCGTACGGGCCGCGGGCCATCCGGCGGCCGTTCAGCTCGATCACCCGGCGGGCCACCCGCGGCGACAGGTACGCCCCGCCGTCGGCCACCGCCCGCACCCCGGCCAGCAGTTCGCGCGGGTCACCGGACTTGAGCAGGAACCCGGCGGCGCCGTGACCGAGCGCGCGGGCGATCAGGTCGTCGTCGCCGAACGTGGTGAGCATGACCGCCGCCGTCTCCGGCACCAGCCGGCGGATCTGCGCGGCGGCGCTGAGCCCGTCGCAGCGGGGCATCCGGATGTCCAGCAGCGCCACCCGGGGCCGGTGCGCGCGGACCAGTTCCACCGCCGCGAGGCCGTCGCCCGCCTCACCGACCACCTCGATGCCGGGGTCGGCCGCCAGGATCGCCCGGACCCCGGCCCGGACCAGCGCCTCGTCGTCGGCGAGCACCACCCGCAGCGGGCGGTCGAGGTCGTCGCTCATGGTGCGATCTGCTCCTTGCTGACCAGCCGGCCGTCGGCGAAGCAGAGCCGCCAGGTCGCCTGGGCGAACGGGAAGTTGCCGTCGGTGTAGAACTCGCAGCCCGGCACCGCGCCGGTCGCGGGCGGGTCGGCCTGCCGCCGGGGCAGCCCGAGCGCGTCACGCGGCTCACCGAGGCGCAGCCGTTCGTAGCCGGCCCGGTCGAGCACCGCGCCGGCCGTGGCGAGCGGGTAGTAGACGAGCGCCAGCACCAGTGCGAGCCCGGCGGGCGCGCCGATCGCGACGAGCAGGCTGCGCCGCACCCGCCGCCGGGCCTCCCGCAGCCGCCGGGCCGCGTCCCCGGGCTCACCCCGCCGGGGTACGCCGGCAGCCGCGCTTCCGGACACGCCGGGCGGATCCGCGTCCGCGCGGCCGTCGCCGAGACCACCGGATCGCGGGATGGTCGTCCCGGAATCGCCGGCCGGACCGGTGTCTACACCGGCGCGTCCGGAGACACCGAGCGCGTCCGTGAGGCCGCCGGTGACCGGCGAGGCAGCCTCGGCGTCGGCCGGGCCGGTCAGCGGGACGCGGGCGGTGACCGCCCAGCCGCCGTCGCGGGGACCCGCGTCCAGGGTGCCGCCGGCGAGGCGTACCCGCTCGCGCAGCGCCAGCAACCCGGAGCCGTGCGACGGCGGCCCGGGCAGCGGACCGGCCGGCGGCGGCGCGTTCACCACCGCGACAGTCACCGCGCCGGCATCGCGTCCCACAGCGACTGTGACGGGGGCGCCGGGGGCGTAGCGGGCGGCGTTGGTGAGCGCCTCCCGGACCACCCGGTGCACGGCGTGCGCGGGCAGCGGCGGCAGGTCCGCCCCGTCGGCGCGCAGGTCGACCGTCATCCCGGCGTCGCGGGCGCCGTCGACCACGTCGGCGACCGTCTCCCCCGGCGGCCGCAACGTGCGTTCCTCGCGCAGCACGCCGATCACGTCGTGCAGCCGTTCGGTGGCGGCGGCGACGCTGGCCCGCAGCTCACCGGCCGCCGCCCGGTGCGCCGGGGACAGGTCCGGTGCCAGTTCCAGCGCGCCCGCCCGCAGCGCGATGAGGCTCAGGTCGTGGCCGAGCGAGTCGTGCATGTCCTGGGCGATGCGGGCCCGCTCGCGCAGGCGTACCCGCTCGACCTCGGCCCGGCGCTCGGCCTGCGCGTGCCGCAGCCCGGCGTCGGCGAGCGCGCGGTGCTGCCGCCGCAGCCGGCCCAGCAGCCAGGGGAACACCCCGGCGAACAGCAGCACCGAGGCGAGCAGGAACCAGGTGGACGGCTCGGTGCCGAGCAGTCCGAGGTTGAGCACCGAGCCGGTGACCGCGATGGCGGCGAAGACGGCGGCGGCCGGTGCGGCCCGGTCGCTGCGCCGCCCGGCCAGGTAGCCGAAGACCGGGATGGCGAACACCACGTTGCCGTCGACGAGCGAGCCGGCCACCACCGCGAGCACCGCGACCAGCGGCCACCGACGGCCGATCCACACCGCCGTGCCGAGCAGCGCCAGCGCGGCGGCCAGCGGCGGCAGCTCGCCGATCTGCGGCGGGGTGAGCCGGCCGTACGCGACAGGCGCCGCGAGCACGGCCCAGAGCAGCAGGTCACCGGCCCGGCGCTGTCGTTCGCGGGGTTCCACGGCGGTCACGCTACCCACGCCCGGCCGGGCCGGGCACCGACGAAAGTCAGGTCTCCTCGGCCCAGGCCCGCCAGTCGTCCAGCACGCCGTACAGGGCGGGGGTGAGCCAGCCGGACGCGGACCGGCGGAACACGCCCGGGTCCATCCCGCCCGCGCCGGCCGGCACCGCGCCGAGCAGGTTCGGCACCAGCTCGGACAGGTTTAGCCAGTGCACCAGCTCCGGTTCGGCAGGCCAGGCGCCGATCACCACGCCGGCCGGGACGGCCCGCCGCTCCAGCGCCTCCAGCGTCAGCGCGGTGTGGTTGAGCGTGCCGAGTCCGGCCCGCGCCACCACCACCGCGGGCGCGCCGAGCGAGACCGCCAGGTCGGCCACCGTCCACGGCTCGCCGGACGGGCGCAACCCCATCGGTACGAGCAGCCCGCCCGCGCCCTCGACGAGCACCAGGTCGTGCTTGTCCGCCTCCTCGCGGACGGCGTCGACCGCGTTGTACAGCTCCAGCGGCGGCAGCTCCGCCACCCGGGCCGCGGCCAGCGGGGCCAGCGGATCGGGGTAGCTCGCCAGCGTCCGGCCGGTCAGCGGGGCGGCCAGCCGGGTCACCGAGTCGACGTCGCCGGGCTCGCCTGTCGCCGTACCCGTCTGGCCGGGCTTGACCACGGCGACCCGCAGGCCGGCCGCCTGCGCGGCGGCGGCGACGGCGGCGGTCACCACCGTCTTGCCGACCTCGGTGTCCGTGCCGGTCACCAGCACCGGCCCGGTCCAGGCGTCGCCGAAGCTCATGGCGCACACTCCACGATGACGTCCAGGGCCCGGTCGAAGTCGGCCCGGTCCACCCCGGCGCTGACGGTGAGCCGCAGCCGGGAGCGGCTGTCCGGCGTGGACGGGGGACGGAAGCAGCCGACCGCCACGCCCCGGTCCCGGCAGGCGGCGGCCCAGGCGGTCGCCTCCTGCGGGCCGGGCGCGGTCACCGAGATCACGGCGCCGTCCGGGGCGGACACGGACAGCCCGGCCCCGCCGAGCCGGCGCACCGCCGTGGCGACCCGGTCGGCCAGCTCGGCGCGCAGCGCGTCACCGGTGCGGGCCAGGCGCACCGCGGCGCGGACCCCGGCCACCACGGCGGGCGGCGGCGCGGTGTCGAAGATGAACGTGCGGCCGGTCTCCACCAGGTGCCGGACGAACTCGGCCGGCCCGGCGACCACGCCGCCGGCCCCGCCGAGCGCCTTGGACAGCGTCGCGGTGACCACCACGTCGGGCGCGCCGGCCAGCCCGGCGGCGGCCACCCCACCGGCGCCGGCCGGGCCGGTGACGCCGAGCGCGTGCGCGTCGTCGACGAGCAGCAGCGCGCCGTGCCGGCGGGCCACCGCGTGCAGCTCCGCGAGCGGGGCCAGGTCGCCGTCGACGGAGAAGACCGACTCGGTCACCACCACCGCCGGGCGGCCCGGCGCGGCGGCGAGCGCCGCGGCCACCGCTGCGACGTCGGCGTGCGGCGTCACGAGCGTCTCGGCGCCGGAGATCCGGCAGCCGTCGATCAGCGAGGCGTGGTTGTGGGCGTCGGAGACGAGCAGCGTACGCGGCTGCGTCAGCCCCCGGACGGCGGCGAGGTTGGCCAGGTAGCCGGAGGAGAACACGAGCGCACGGTCGACGCCGAGCCAGCCGGCCAGGTCGTCCTCCAGCGCGTGGTGGGCGTCGGTGGACCCGCGCACCAGACGCGACCCGGTGGCGCCCAGCCCGTACTCGGACAGGGCCGTCGCGGCGGCGGCCGTGACCTCCGGGTGGGTGGCCAGGCCGAGGTAGTCGTTGCCGGCCAGGTCGACCACGGCGTCGTCGGCGGCCCGGGGGCGCAGCGTGCGGGTCAGCCCCGCCCGGGCCCGCAGCTCGGCGCGGCGGTCCAGGGCCGCCAGCCAGTCCGCCACCGTGCCGTCCCCTCCCGCCGACTCCCCGCCCCGCCGGGCGCTTCCGCGGGGCGAAGTTACCACCCGCGCGGAGGGCCCCGGCGTGGCGCGGTCCCGGCTCGCCGGAGGGCCGGCGGCGGCGGTTTCCCGGGCTCACGGTGGCCTGTTAGGTTACGAGCCATGCCAGAGATCCTCGACCAGGCCCGGGAGCGGGTGCTGGGCAACGGCGTCGGCCTCGACGAGGCCGGCGTCCTCGCGGTGCTGAACCTTCCCGACGAGCACCTGCCCGCCGCGCTCCAGCTCGCCCACGAGGTCCGGATGCGCTGGTGCGGCCCGGAGGTCGAGGTCGAGGGCATCATCTCGCTGAAGACCGGCGGCTGCCCGGAGGACTGCCACTTCTGCTCGCAGTCCGGCCTGTTCACCTCCCCGGTCCGTTCGGTCTGGCTGGACATCCCGGCGCTGGTCGAGGCCGCGAAGCAGACCGCCGCGACCGGGGCGACCGAGTTCTGCATCGTGGCCGCCGTGCGCGGCCCGGACGCCCGGCTGATGAAGCAGATGCGCGAGGGCGTCGCCGCCATCCGCGCCGAGGTCGACATCCAGGTCGCGGCCTCGCTCGGCATGCTCACCCAGGAGCAGGTCGACGAGCTGGTCGAGATGGGCGTGCACCGCTACAACCACAACCTGGAGACCTGCCGCTCCTACTTCCCGAACGTGGTCACCACGCACTCGTGGGAGGAGCGCTGGGAGACGCTGCGGATGGTCCGCGAGTCCGGCATGGAGGTCTGCTGCGGCGGCATCCTCGGGCTCGGCGAGACGGTCGAGCAGCGCGCCGAGTTCGCCGCCCAGCTCGCCGAGCTGGACCCGCACGAGGTGCCGCTGAACTTCCTCAACCCGCGTCCCGGCACGCCGCTCGGCGACCGCCCGGTGGTGGAGGGCAAGGACGCGCTGCGCGCCATCGCCGCGTTCCGGCTGGCCATGCCGCGCACCATCCTGCGGTACGCGGGCGGCCGCGAACTCACCCTCGGTGACCTGGGCACCCGCGACGGTCTGCTCGGCGGCATCAACGCGGTGATCGTCGGCAACTACCTGACCACGCTGGGCCGGCCGGCGACGGCCGATCTGAAGCTGCTGGAAGACCTGAAGATGCCGGTGAAGGCGCTCTCGGCGACCCTGTGAGGCAGCGGTGACCGAATCCTCCCCCGCCACCACGGCCCCCGCCGTGCTCTGGTGCGACAGGTGCGGCGAGTCGGTGGCGGCCGGGCCGCACCCGGCGTGTGAGGCGGCCCGGGCGTGGGAGCCGCCGCGCTGGTGCGCGTCCTGCCGGCGGCGGATGAAGGTGCAGGTCGTACCGACGGGCTGGTCGGCGGTCTGCGTCGAGCACGGCGAGCGGCGGGGCTGAGGCGTGCTGCGGGGGCGGGCGGTGACGCTGCGGCCGGTGACCGACGCCGACGTGCCCGCCCTGGCCGCGATCCGGGCCACCCCCGAGGTGCGCCGCTGGTGGCGCGGCGGCGACGACCTGGCCGCGTCGGTGCGGGCCGACCTCGCCGACGACGCGGTGACGACCTACGCGGTCGAGCACGACGGCCGGCTGGTCGGCGCGATCCAGTGGTACGCCGAGACCGACCCGGACTACCGCCACGCCAGCCTGGACGTGTTCCTCGACCCGGCGGTACGCGGCTCGGGGCTGGGCGGCGACGCGATCCGCACGCTGGTCCGGCACCTGATCGACGAGTACGGCCACCACCGGTTCACCATCGACCCGGCGGCGGCGAACACGGCGGCGATCCGGGCGTACGCGAAGGTGGGGTTCCGCCCGGTGGGCATCATGCGCCGCTACGAACGCGGCGCGGACGGACGCTGGCACGACGCGCTGCTGATGGACCTGCTCGCCGAGGACCTGGCCGGCTGAGTCAGCCTTCCCAGAGCAGGTGCCCGTCAGGCAGGCGGCGGGCGCCCTCGGCGGGCCGGTGCGGGCTGAGCCGCCCGTCCGGCATGAGGTGCGACACCGGCACGCCGCGGCCGAGCACGGCGACGTCGGCGATCAGCCGCCGGTGGCAGCGCCACCAGACGCTCTCGCTGCACATCACGGCCGTGGTCCGCCGCGCGGCGTCGGCCAGCACCTCGTCCAGTGCGGCGTCGAAGTCGGGCGTGCGGGTGTACGCGGCGTACGCCCGGAAGGCCGCGACCGTCCACCAGGTGTCCGGTTCCGGCTCGCCGGCGCGGACGTGCCGGCGGCCGCCGAGGCGCGGCTCCCAGCGGTAGTCGATGCCCCGTTCGGGCAGCCAGCGTTCGAGGGCCTCGCGGCGGACGTCGGGGTTGGTCCGGCTGGCCGGGTAGCGGCGCACGTCCACGACCAGGGCGACCTCCGCGCCGGCCAGCAGGTCCCCGAGCTGGTCGCGGTGGGCGGCCCCGTGGCCGACGGTCAGCAGCATGCGCTCCACCGATCCAGCTTGCCCCGGGTCACCGCCGTTCGCCCGCCGGCCGGTCCGGCCCACCGGAACGGGCGTGCCCGGCACCGCACGGGTGCCGGGCACGCTCTCCTCGAAAGGTGTGACGGTCAGCGCTGGAGGGTCAGCACACCCGGCCGCCACGGCAGCAGGTTGTAGTCGCCTCCCGCACTGGGGTTCTTGCCCTGGTACAGGAACTGGAGGTTGCAGGCGTCGACGGTCTTGGTCTGGTCGGGGTTGGTGCGGACCAGGTCACCGTGGCTGATGTCGTTGGTCCACGTCGCGCCGCTGTTGGCCTTGCCGGCGAACGGGTTGCTCTCGGTGGCGGCCTGCGGGGTCCACGAGCCGTTCAGGCTGCTGGACGTGAACGACCGGAAGTAGCGTCCCTGGCTCCCGATCGCCTCGACGATCATGAGGTACTGGTTCTGGCCCGCCACCTTGTAGACCTCGACGCCCTCGAACAGGTTGTTCGTCGAGTCGGTCATGATCGTCGTGTAGCTCGAACCGAAGCTGCCCGGGAAGTTCCCGAGCGGCATGCTCGACCGGTAGATCTTGCCGTTGTCCCCGGCGAAGAACAGGTACATGTTCTGGTCGTCGCCGATGAGCGTCTGGTCGATCACGCCGTACGGGGCGTCGGGCAGGGTGGCGGTGGACAGCGTCTGCGCCGAGGACCAGCCGTTGGCGTTCGTCGGGTCGCTCGACGTCTTGTAGCTGAACGAGGTCGGTCCCCACTGGTACGCCAGCACCCAGATGTTCTTCGGCGCGAAGTACAGCAGGGTGGGCGCCACGGTGCCCTGGCTCATTCCGTTCTGGCCGGCCGAGGCCATGTCGGACCAGTTCGTGAACGTGCTGAAGTTCATCGAGCTGTACTGGCCGCTGCTGTTGACGTACGACCCGTAGACCAGGTGCTTGCCGTTGTAGACCACGTTGGTGAAGTCCTTGAGCGAGACCCAGCCGTTCTGCGGGTTGGCCAGCGCGCCGGTCGACGACCACCGGTAGGTCGACGGGAGCGAGCAGCCGCCCGGCGGGGGCGTCGTGGTCGGCGGCGGCGTGGTCGGGGGCGTGGTGCCACCGAAGTCGGTCCGCCACTGCTGGTTGGTCTGTCCGTGGCAGTCGTACAACTGGACCTGCTGGCCGTTGCCGGTGCCCCAGACGTCCAGGCAGCGGCCGGACTGCACGCCGCTGATGGTGCCGTTGGAGTTGATGTTCCACTGCTGGTTCGACTGGCCGTTGCAGTCCCAGATGATGATTCCGGTGCCGTTGGCGGTGGCCGCGCCGTTCGCGTCCAGGCACTTGCTGCCGTAGACCATCAGCTGCTTGTTCGAGGTGTACGTCCACTGCTGGTTGGACTGGCCGTTGCAGTCGTAGAGCTGGACGCGGGTGCCGTTGGTCTGGGTGGCGTTCGGCACGTCGATGCACCGGCCCGACTGCACGCCGACGATCCGGCCGGCGCCGCCGCTCGGCGGCGGTCCCGTGGTCGGGGTCGTGGTCGGCCCCGAGGTCGGGGCGGCGGCGTTGAGCGCGTTGAGGACCGAGTTGTACGCGGCCTTCTTGTTGCCGCCGCCGTCGAACAGCAGCGGGTTCTCGCCTGAGCGCCACGAGTCGCTGTCGCGGACGCCCCAGACGGTGATGCCGATGCAGCGCGGCACGTTCAGGCACGCCTGGGTCAGACCCGCGTACTGGCTGGTCGAGGCGTTGGTGACGTCCGCCTCGGTCAGCGCCACGTCCACGCCGAGCGCCGCGAAGCTGGACAGCGTGGTCTGGAAGTTGCCCGGCAGCGAGCTGCCGCCGGTGAAGTGGGTCTGCAACCCGACGCAGTCGATCGGCACGCCCCGGGACTTGAAGTCCCGGATCATGTTGTAGACGCCCTGCGTCTTGCCGTACGACCAGTTCTCGATGTTGTAGTCGTTGTAGCAGAGCTTGGTCGACGGGTCGGCCGCCCGGGCGGTGCGGAACGCCACCTCGATCCAGTCGTTGCCGGTGCCCTGGAGGTTCGACTGGCGGCGGCTGCCGTCCTCGTTGAACGCCTCGTTCACCACGTCCCACGCGGCGAGCTTGCCCCGGTAGTGGCCCATCACGCCGTTGATGTGGTCGATCATCGCCTGACGCAGGTTGCTGCCGCTCAGGCTCTGCATCCAGCCCGGCTGCTGCGCGTGCCACGCCAGGGTGTGCCCGCGGACCTTCAGGCCGCGCTGGGTCGCCCAGTTGTAGATCTGGTCACCGGAGTTGAAGTTGAACTGGCCCCGCTGGGGCTGCGTCGCGTCCGGCTTCATCTCGTTCTCGGCGGTGATCATGTTGAACTCGCGCCCGGCGATGGTGCTGTACGTCGAGTCGCCGAGCCGGCCCGCCGCGATGGCGGTGCCGAAGTAGCGGCCCGACTGCGCGGCGGCGGCGCCCAACGTGCTCGCGGCGGCGTTCGCCGACGGCATCATCACCGCGACGGCGGCCACCGTCACGGCGCTGACCGCGCCGGCGAGCAGCGCCCGGACGGCGGGTGATCGCCGTCGCCGGCTCACGCCGCGATGAATGGATGGGCTCATGGCCATCTTGGCCTCCTTACTGGCCAACACCCAGGCCGCCGGGGCGAAGACGACTGGACGTCTCGGTTGGGTATCTAGCTCCGTCGATGCTTCCATCGCGCATCGACGGGGACAATGGTGTTTCGGAAACGTTTCGGAAAGGTTCTGGCCGCGCGAGGCGTGGCGTGGCCGGTCGCCCGGTGCGGCACCGGCCACGCCACGCCGCCTCGACGGTCAGGACACGGTGCAGGCGGAGCCGTTCAGCGTGAACGCGGCAGGCTTCGGGTTGGCGCCGGTGTGGGTGCCGTTGAAACCGAAGCTCGTCGACGTCCCCGGCGCCAGCGTCCCGTTGTAGGACAGGTTCGACGCGGTCACCGCCGTACCGGTCTGGGTCACGTTCGCCGACCAGGCCTGCCCGACCTTCTGCCCGGCGTTGCCGAAGGTGAACGCCAGCGTCCAGCCGTTGATCGCCGTGGTGCCGGTGTTGGCGACGGTGACGTTGGCGGTGAACCCGGTGTCCCAGGTGTTCGCCGTCCACGTCACCGCGCAGGCGCCGCCCGTGGGCGGGGCCGTGGTGGTCACTGTGACGCCGGGCGAGGCCGGCGAGACGTTGCCGGCCGCGTCCACCGCCACCACGGTGAAGGTGTACGTGGTGGAGGCGGTCAGCCCGGTCACCGCCAGCGTGGTGCCGGTGGCGGTGCCGACCAGGACGTTCCCGCCCCGGTAGACGCGGTACCCGGTGACCCCGACGGCGTCGGTGGACGGGCCCCAGGTCAGCGTCAGGCCGGTCGGGCCGACCGCCGAGGCGGTGGGCGTACCGGGTGCGGTCGGCGGGGTGGTGTCCGGCGCCGGGCCGGCCGGCGTGGTGACGCTGACGGCAGCCGACGACGCCGAGCGGTTGCCGGCGCCGTCGAGCGCCCGCACGGTGAACTGGTACGTCCGCTCCGGCAGCAGCCCGGTCACCGCGAGCGTGTTGGTGGTGGCGGTCCGCAGCACCAGCGCGTCGCTGCCGGTCTGCGACTGGGTGATCTCGTACCCGGCCAGGCCGCTGCCGCCGGTGTCGGTGGATGCGGCCCAGCTCAGCGTGAGCCCGCTCGACGTGACGGCGGACGCGACGGGCGTGCCGGGCACCGAGGGCGCCGTGGTGTCCGGCGTGGCCGGTCCGGGCTCCTCGCCCCAGACGCGTACGCCGGCGGAGTAGAGCGGCACCTTGCGGTTCGGCCCGGCCGTGGCCTGGTACGACGGGTCGTTCGTCGGATCCCAGGTGCCGCCCTCCGGCACCCCGATCTTGAACTGGACCTCCATCCGGTGCTGCGACTGGCCGGCGGGCGCGATGGTGTAGCCGGTGCAGTCGACCTCGACGTACCAGATGTCGCCGGAGAACTGCTTCGCCGCCGACGGGGACGGGCAGCCCTGGGTGTAGCCGGGCGTGACTGTCACCGGGCCGGTGCCGTCGGGCCGGAAGAAGTACCGGAACTTACCGGTGGTCAGCGCCCGGGCCGGGAACGCCGACTTGTTGTAGACGATCGCCTTGAGCCCGGTGGCGCGCGGCTCGGCCTGCATCACTGTGGTCTCCACAGTCAGCTCGTCCAGGTCGGGCGTCTCGGCGACCGGGAAGCCGGCGAGCGGGCTGCCGCCGTACTCGTTCGTCAGCCGGGCCAGCGCCGAGGTGAAACCGGCGTTGTAGTCGGTGGCCACCTCGTTCATCACGTAGTCCGACCGGCTGTCGGTGTACGCGTCGTTGGCCGAGGACGGGCCGCCGACCAGCGCGCCGTAGAGCACGTGCCGGGTCTCGGTGGGCACGGTCTGGCTGTCCCACCAGGAGCCGTGCGCGGTGCGGTGGTGCGGGTTGCGCGGCGAGTTGGCGCCGAAGCCGATCTGGTAGCTGGAGTTGCGCGGGTTGTCGCCCAGCGCGTAGTTGATCTGCCGGACGGCGAAGTCGTGGTAGCGCGACTTGCGCGTGGTGTCGGTGGTCCTGTCGCTGTAGACCAGCGCGGCGAACGCGGTGTTGGAGGCGTACCGCAGCGCGCCCCAGGAGTCGAGCACGGCCATCCCGCCGGGCGAGTACGGCACCCGCTGCCCGTTGACGCCCACGGTCCAGTAGTCCAGCCACCGGTTGGCGTCGTCGACGTACTTCTGCTTGCCGGTCAGGTTCGCCAGCAGCACGTACGCGCCGAACTGCTTGTTGTCCCAGGCGATGGTCCACTTGTAGGAACGGGTGGTGGACTGCGGCTCGGTGCCGAGCTTGTCGTACTCGCTCTCGGCCTTGGCGAGGTAGGTGGCGTCGCCGGTGGCCCGGTACAGCCAGATCGCGCCCCACACCAGCTCGTCCTGGTAGCCGCTCCACGACTTGTAGAAGCTCGTCGCGTCGGTGATGCACTCGTGGTAGCTCTTCCGCACCGTGTCGGCGAACGTGTAGAGCTGCTTGGCGTGGCCGAGCAGCTTGTCCGCGTAGGCCGCGTCGGTGGGCCGGAACACCATGGACGAGGCGGCCATCGCGGCCGCCGTCTCCCCCGCCAGGTCCGCGCCGCCACAGCTCGCGTCGATCTTGTACGCGGGCCGCGCCATCGGCATCACCTCGGCCGGGCCCCACCACTTGTGGTCGTCGTCGCCCTTGCCGACCTGTCCGTAGAGGACGTTCGGGGCGGGGTGCGCCTTGACGAAGTAGTCGTTGACGAAACGCAGGTTGTTCAGCAGGTGGGTGAGCTGGCCGGAGGCGGCGTACCCGTCGCGGTACTCGACCGCGCCCCAGGCCAGCATGGTGGCGCTGAACGCCATCGGGAAGCCGAACTTCACGTGGTCGCCGGCGTCGTACCAGCCGCCGGTGAGGTCGACGCCGACGTCGGCGCCGTCGGTGAGCGCGGAGTCGCCGCGCCAGGACACCCGGTTCCAGGAGGGCTTGCGGCCCGACTGCTGTGCCTCGTAGAAGAACAGCGACTTCTGCAACGCCTCGGCGTAGTTGAACGCGGGCGCGGCCTGCGCGGCGGAGGCGGACGCGGGTGGCGGGGCGGCTACGGCCGTGGCCAGGCCGACGGCCAGCGCGGCGCCGGCGGCGAACAGCCGGCGGAGCCGGGACCGGCCTCCCGGCGGCGGAATCGGACGGGGCATGGCGAGCTCCTGTGGCTGGCGCCGGGCGGCAGCCGGAGCGGGGACGGGTTCGCAGGGCTCCGGCTGCCGCGTGGGCGGTGGTGGTGGGTGTCCGCGGGAGGTTCGGGAGCGCTCCCATGGACAACCGACAATGTAATGCGCCGTTCATCACAGGGGAAGACCACGCTGATCCGCAGCACCCGGGCGTACTCACGGGTAACCATCGGGAGCTGGATCACATCATCGACACTTCTCAATATTGAGCGCGTTAAGTCCCAGCTCAGCGACATCGGCTCGGTGGCGGACACGCCCGCGAGAGCGCCGGCGGCGGCCGGGCCGTCCTGGCATACGAACGTACGGTTGCCCGGCCGCTCGGCCCCGCGGGACAGTACGCCTCACCTGCGGTGCCATCGACGCCGCCGCTCCCCGGACGACACTGAGGAGATCGCGATGGCTCTACGACTCGCCGAGGGCACCTCCTGGTCCGACACGCTCGCCCGGGCGGTGGCCGCCACGCCCGAGGCGTTCGGCACCGGCCCCGACGGCACCACCACCCTGCACAACCTCGTCCAGGGCGACTGGCGCGCGCTCGGCACGCCCACCGCCGTGCGCACCCCGGTGGACAACACAGTGCTCGTACACCTGGCCCGGCTCGACGCCGACACGGCCCGCGCCGCCGTCGCCCACGCCGCCACGGCGCACCGGGAGTGGGCGCAGACCCCGCTGGCCGAGCGCGTCGCCCGGGTCACCGACGCGCTGGACGCGCTCACCGCGCACCGCGACCTGCTCGCCCTGCTGCTGGTCTGGGAGATCGGCAAGCCGTGGCGGCTGGCCTGCGCCGACGTGGACCGCGCGCTGGACGGCGTGCGCTGGTACGTGCAGGAGATCGGGCGGATGCTCGCCGACGGCCGGGAGCCGCTGCCCGGCCCGGTCAGCAACATCGCCTCCTGGAACTACCCGATGAGCGTGCTGGTGCACGCCGAGCTGGTGCAGTTGCTGGCCGGAAACGCGGTCATCGCCAAGACGCCGTCGCAGGGCGGGGCGGTCTGCCTCACCGTCGCACATGCGCTGATGCGCCGCGCCGGACTGCCCGCCACGCTGCTGTCCGGCAGCGGCGAGGAACTGTCCGAGGTGCTCGTCCGCGCGCCGGAGATCGGCGCGGTGGCGTTCGTCGGCGGGCGCTCCAACGGCGGCAAGGTCGCCGCCGCGCTGCTCGACTGCGACAAGCGGCACTTCATCGAGCAGGAGGGCCTGAACGCCTGGGGCATCTGGAACTTCTCCCAGTGGGACTCGCTCGCCGCGCACCTGCGCAAGGGCTTCGAGTACGGCAAGCAGCGCTGCACCGCGTACCCCCGGTTCGTGGTCCAGCGCGACCTGGTCGACGAGTTCCTCGACATGTACCTGCCGGTGGTCCGCTCGATCCGGTTCGGGCACCCGCTCGCCGTCGGTGCCGACTGGTCGGCCGGCGACCCGCTGCCCGAGCTGGACTTCGGGCCGCTGATCAGCGCCGCCAAGGCCGACGAGCTGCGACGCAAGGTCGACGAGGCGGTACGCGGCGGCGCCGTGCCGCTGCACCGCGGCAAGCTGGACGGCGCGCCGTTCCTGGACGGGCAGGACACCTCCGCGTACGTCGCCCCGGCCGTGCTGCTGGCCCCACCCGGCCGGTCCCGCCTCATGCACGCCGAGCCGTTCGGCCCGGTGGACACGATCGTCGTGGTGGACACCACCGACGAGCTGCTGGCCCAGATGAACGCCTCCAACGGCGCGCTCGTCGCGTCGCTCGCCTGCGACGACGAGGAGCTGGCCGGCAAGCTGGCGGTGGACCTCCAGGCGTTCAAGGTGGGCATCAACAAGCCGCGCTCCCGGGGCGACCGGGACGAGCCGTTCGGCGGCCGGGGCGCGTCCTGGAAGGGCGCGTTCGTCGGCGGCGACCTGCTCGTGCAGGCGGTCACGGTGGGCGGTGACGGCCGGCTCTACGGCAACTTCCCCGACTACAGCAGCTACCCGGCCACCTGATCCGCACAGACGGGCGGGGCCCCCGCATCGGGAGCCCCGCCGTGTCACCGTCCTCCGTATCGGAGGTCGGCCCCTGTGGCGCGTGACCGCGCCGGTTCCGGCCGCCGGGCCGTACCCCTCGGGTGTGCCGCGCCGTTGCGGCGCACCTCCGGGGTCCGGCCGGTCGGCCGTCAGCTCAACTCGACCGCTGCGCGGGCACCGTCACCTCGGCCCGCGCGGCCGGCTCGACCACCGGCCGTGGAGCCAGCGGCAGCGTCGCGGTCAGCACGCCGCCGTCGCGTTCCATCGCCACCGGCCGGTCCAGCCGGCGCAGCGTACGCAGCATCGGCGTGTTCTCGGACTGCACGTGCAGCAGCACGGCGGCGTACCCGGCCCGGTCGGCGTGCCCGACCAGGCGGCGCAGCAGCGCCGAACCAAGGCCGCGCCGCTGCCAGTCGTCGCGGACCAGCAGCGCCGCCTCGGCCTCGTCGCCCTCACCGAGCAGGTTCGCCATCGCCACGACCGGCTCCGCCGCCCCGCCGGAGCCCGCCGTGGCGAGCAGGGTCACGCCCCGGGCCGGCTCCAGCAGCCGGCGCAGCCGGGCCGGCGACGGGTCCGCCGCCCCGCTCAGGTAGCGCCGCTGCCGGCTGCGCGCCGAGCAGGCGGCGTGCAGGTCGCGTACGCCGGGGACGTCCTCGGCGGTCGCGGCCCGCACCGACACCTCGCCGCCGTCCGGCAGCACCAGCGTGATCCGGTCGGCGTCCCGCCGGGCCAGCGTCGCGGCCAGCTCGACCAGGGCCTGCGCGCGGGCGTACTCGGCCGGGGTGAAACTCGGCTCCCGGCGGTGCAGTTCGTGCGCGCCGCCGGCCGGGTCGGCGAGCACCATCGTGGTGCCGCCCACCCCGCCCGGCGCGGTGGCGCACGTCGGACGCCAGGTCACCGTGTCGGCGCCGAGCAGCGTACGCAGCACCTCGCCGGTCGCCTCCGGGTCGCGGACCAGCCGCCCGGCGAGCCCGAGCAGCCGGGTCGGCTCGTCGGCCAGCCCACGCGCCCCGCTGCGCGCGACCCAGCAGTCCCGGCCCCGGCCCCGCTCCACGGCGGCCCGCAGCTCCGCCTCGGTCACCTGCTCGGGCGCGTCGACCAGGAAGTCGTCGACCGCGCCGGCCTCGGTGGTGTGCACCTGCACGCTGAGGATGTTGACCCCGCGCAACGCGAGGCTCGCCGTGAGCACCGACAGGTAGCCCGGCCGGTCGTCCACGGTGGCTCGGATCCGCCACAGCGCCATGGTTGTCTCCCTTCCTCGGCACCGACCATGCCGTCCGCCTGTTGCGGGCCCGTTGCCCCGGGGTGACGCGGGCCGTCCGGTCAGGTGACGGTGGTCACTGGCGGCGTGCCGACCAGGTCCAGCCGGTCGCCGAGGATCACCGCGCTGGCGCGGACGAGCTGGGCGAGCCGGTCCACCTCGGTGGAGTGGAACCCGGCGGCGGCGAGCGGCTCGCTGTGGTCGCGGGCGACCACGAGCACCAGCCCGGCCCGGCCGAACGGCGCCACCGCGTAGTGGTGCCCGTCCGGGCTGGTCATCGAGCGTGCCCGCAGCGGGGTCACCTCCGGCAGGCGCGGCGGCGACGGCGCCCGCCAGCTCGCGTGCCCGATCGCGGCGACGCCGGCCTCGCCGCTGCGCGAGGCCCAGTCCAGCGGTACGACGGCGGCCACCGCCCAGTCCGCGGCGAGCAGCCCGGGCACCGCGTCGACGAGCGTGGCCACCCCGTCGACCGGGTTCGCCGCCACCTGGGCGAGCAGTTCGGCGTCCTGGCCGGTGGTGGTGGGCGCGCCGATCGCCCGCCACACGCCGTCCACCCGGACGCCGGGGATCGCGGCCAGCCCGGCGAGCATCCGCTCCACCCGCGCCGCACCCGGCCAGACCACAGTGAAGTCGTCCACCGCCCGGCCGCCGAGCCGTTCCAGCACCACCACCTGCACGATGTCCGCGCCGGAGACGCCGAGTGTCCGGGCCACCTGGCCGAGCGTGCCCGGACGGTCCGGCAGGGTCACCCGAACTCTCAGCAGCATGTCTGATCCCCTCCGCTCGGCGGGCCGGCCGAGCGGCCGGCAGGCTGGGGCCCAGCCTGCCGGTTGACCATTTCGCCCCTGTTGCAAGGGCATGTCCCGCCGGGAAAACCCGACCTTGACAACAAAGCTGAGCTGCCATCAACTAATCGGATGACCGATCCGGCCGCCGATGTCGCCGCGCCCTCGACCGGTCCGGCCCCGCGCGGGCTCGACCTCGACCGGCTCGCCACCCACCTGGCCGTCCACCGGCCGGACCTGAGCGGGCCGCTGTCGGCGCGGCTGATCGCCGGCGGCAAGTCCAACCTCACCTACCTGCTGCGCGCCGGTGACCGCGAGGTGGTGCTGCGCCGGCCACCGCTCGGGCACGTGCTGGCCACCGCGCACGACATGGCCCGCGAGCACCGGGTGATCTCGGCGCTCGCCCCGACCGGCGTACCGGTGCCGGAGGCGCTGCTGCTCTGCGCCGACGAGAGCGTCATCGGCGCGCCGTTCTACCTGATGGCGAAGGTCGACGGCGAGGTCTACCGGCGGCGGGAGCAGACCGACGCGCTCACCGACGCGCAGCGGCGCGACCTCGCCATGGCGATGATGGACACGCTCGCCACGCTGCACCGGGTCGAGCCGGCCGAGGTGGGGCTGACCGACTTCGGCCGCCCGGAGGGCTACCTGGCCCGGCAGGTGCGCCGCTGGGGCGGCCAGCTCGACCGGTCCCGCAGCCGGCCGCTGCCGGGCATCGACGAGCTGCGCGACGCGCTGGCCGCCAGCGTGCCCGAGGGCGCGAACGCGGGCCGGATCGTGCACGGCGACTACCGGCTGGACAACCTGCTCGCCACCGTCGACCCGGTGGCGGTACGAGCGGTGCTCGACTGGGAGATGGCCACGCTCGGCGACCCGCTGGCCGACCTCGGGCTGCTGCTGACGTACTGGGACGTGCTCGGCGACAGCGACCACGGCGAGGGCAACCCGGTGGCCGACGGCATCGGCCCGCGCGCCGGCTTCCCCACCGGCGCCGAGCTGATCGAGCGGTACGCCGGGCGCAGCGACGTCGACGTCGGCCCGCTGCACTGGCACGTGGCGCTCGGCTGTTTCAAGCTCGCGGTGATCTGCGAGGGCATCCACTACCGGCACACGCTCGGGCAGACGCTGGGCGAGGGTTTCGACCGGATCGGCGACATGGTGGCGCCGCTCGTGGCACACGGGCTGCGCGCGGTGAGGGAGAGCTAGATGGAGTTCGCGTACGACGACCGGACGGTCGAGCTGCGGCAGCGGCTGGAGGCGTTCCTCACCGAGTGCGTGTACCCGGCCGAGCCGGTGCACCACGAGCAGGTGCTCGCCGCCGGTGACCCGTGGGCCCGCCCGCCGGTGATGGAGGAGCTGAAGGCGCAGGCGCGGGAGCGCGGCCTGTGGAACCTGTTCCTGCCCGACGCCCGCTACGGCGCCGGCCTGACCAACCTCCAGTACGCGCCGCTGGCCGAGCTGACCGGCCGC
The DNA here is from genome assembly GCF_049179035.1 of Micromonospora sp. WMMD1274. NCBI lineage: Bacteria > Bacillati > Actinomycetota > Actinomycetes > Micromonosporales > Micromonosporaceae > Micromonospora > Micromonospora sp. WMMD1274. The sequence goes on along the minus strand of NZ_JBMHMG010000001.1, from coordinate 5,118,855 downwards.
AGCCCGCACCTGGCGCCGGAGGCGCTCAACTGCGCCGCGCCGGACACCGGCAACATGGAGCTGCTGGCCGAGTTCGGCTCCGAGGAGCAGCGGAAGCAGTGGCTCACGCCGCTGCTGGCCGGCGAGATCCGGTCCGCGTTCTGCATGACCGAGCCGGAGGTGGCGTCCTCCGACGCGACGAACATCGCCACCCGGATCGTCCGCGACGGCGACCACTACGTGATCAACGGCCGCAAGTGGTGGTCGTCCGGGGCGATGGACCCGCGCTGCGAGATCTTCATCGTGATGGGCAAGACCGACCCGGACGCCGACCGGCACCGCCAGCAGAGCATGATCCTGGTCCCCCGGGACACCCCCGGCGTGACGGTACGCCGCGGGATGCGGGTCTTCGGCTACAGCGACGCCCCGCACGGCGGGCACGCCGAGATCGACTTTTCAGACGTACGGGTGCCGGTGGACAACCTCGTCGGCGAGGAGGGCACCGGGTTCGCCATCGCCCAGGCCCGGCTCGGCCCCGGCCGGATCCACCACTGCATGCGCCTGGTCGGCATGGCCGAGCGGGCCCTGGAACTGCTCTGCCGTCGGGTGCTCGACCGGGTCGCGTTCGGCCGCCCGCTCGCCGAGCAGGGCGTGGTACGCGAGTGGATCGCCGAGTCGCGGGTCCGGATCGAGCAGGCCCGCCTGCTGGTGCTCAAGACCGCGTGGCTGATGGACACCGTCGGCAACAAGGGCGCGCACACCGAGATCCAGGCCATCAAGATCGCTACTCCGCTGATGGCCGAATGGGTGATCGACAAGGCCATCCAGGCGTACGGCGGGGCCGGGGTCAGCCAGGACACCCCGCTGGCCGAGCTGTGGGCGCAGGCCCGCACGCTGCGCCTGGCCGACGGCCCGGACGAGGTCCACCGCGCCTCGCTGGCCCGCCGGGAGCTGCGCCGCCACTCCTGACCGGCGCCCCGCCCGGGGTGGGTCAGGCGGAGGCCCGGTGGACGAGTTCGGTGTCCAGCAGCACGTGCGGCGAGGGGACCTCCTCGCCGCGGATGCGGGAGACCAGCAGCCGGGCCATCTGCCGGCCCATCTCCTCCACCGGCTGGAACACCGTGGTCAGCGGCGGCTCGGCCTGACGCGCGATCGGCGCGTCGTCGAAGCCGATCACCGCCACGTCCTCGGGCACCCGGCGGCCGGCCTCGCGCAACGCGCGCAGCGCGCCGAACGCCATCAGGTCGGAGGCGACGAACACCGCGTCCAGCTCCGGGCAGACGTCGAGCAGCCGGCGCATGGCGGCGGTGCCGCTGCCCTCGCTGAAGTCCCCGTACGCGATCAGGCCCGGGTCGACGCGGACGCCGGACGCGCGCACGGCCTCCTGGTAGCCGGAGAGCCGGGCCAGGCCGGCGCCCATGTCCTGCGGGCCGGCGATGGTCGCCACCCGCCGGCGGCCCTGCCGGAACAGGTGCTCCACCGCCTGGCGCGCGCCGCCCACGTTGTCCATGTCGACGAACCAGGCCGGCTGCGCGTTCGGGTGCAGCATCCGGGCCGGCCGGCCGCCGAGCACAGTCGGCAGCCCGCGCTCCTCCAGCAGCGTGGGCAGCGGGTCGGCGTCGTGCAGCGAGAGCAGGAGTACGCCGTCCACGTGCTGGTTGGTCAGGTGGTGCTCGACCCGTTCCCGCTCGATCGGCGACTGCACCATGGCCAGCCAGAGCTGCATGGGCGTCTCCACCAGCCCGGAGCTGACACCCCGGACGATGGCCGCGAAGAACGGCTCGGTGAAGACCCGCTCCCCCGACTCGGAGACGACCAGGGCCACCGAGTCGGTCCGCTGGGTGACCAGCGCACGGGCGGCGCGGTTCGGCACGTACCCCAGCTCGGCGATGGCCTGCTGGACGGCGGCCCGGGCCTCCGGGCTGACCTGCGGCGAGCCGTTGACCACGCGGGAGACCGTGCCGCGCCCGACGCCGGCGCGGGCCGCGACCGCGTCGAGGGTCGGACGCCCGAGCGAGCGGGTGCGCTGCGTTGTCATCGTCTGTTGCTCCTCCGACGGTCGGGCGGACCCGGCACCGATTGAGGCGTCGGCGCCGGGCCGCCCGTTACTGGCTGGCCCAGCTTATTGTGCGGGCAGTCCGTTGCGTCGGATCACGTCGGCGTACCACCTGGCGCTGGACTTCGCGATCCGGGCCTGGCTGTCGTAGTCGACATAGACCATGCCGAACCGCTTCGTGTAGCCCCAGGCCCACTCGAAGTTGTCCATCAGCGACCAGGCGAAGTAGCCCTTGAGCGGCACCCCGGCCTCGATCGCGGCGTGCGCCGCGCGCAGGTGCGCGGCGAAGTAGGCCAGCCGGTCCGGGTCGTCCACCCGGCCGTCGACGAGTTCGTCGACGAACGCCGAGCCGTTCTCGGTGACGTAGAGCGGCAGGTCGGTGTACTCCCGGTGGACCCGCTCCAGCGTCTCCACCAGGCCCGGGGCGTCGATCTCCCAGTTCATGTCAGTCACCGGGACACCCCGGGTGACGAACCGGACGTCCTCGCTGCCCGGCCAGCAGGACTGCGCCCGCCAGTAGGGCTCCGGCTCCGCGCCCTCGACCGGCGCGGCCACCACGTGCCGGCTGTAGTAGTTGACCCCGACCATGTCCAGCGGCGTGGAGATGGTCGCCAGGTCACCGTCGCGCACGTGCCCCATGTCGGTGACCTGGCGCAGGTCCGCGACGAGATCCGCCGGGTACGCGCCGCGCAGCACCGGGTCCAGGAAGAACCGGTTCGCCAGCGCGTCGATCCGGCGGGCCGCGTCGGCGTCCGCCGCCGATCCGCTCGCCGGGGTCACCGGGTACAGGTTGACGGTGATGCCGAGCTGTGCCTCCGGGCGGACCGCGCGGACCGCCTGCACGGCCAGGCCGTGCCCGAGCATCAGGTGGTGCCCGGCCCGGACCGCGTCCGCGCCGTCGGAGCGGCCCGGCGCGTGCACGCCGGAGCCGTAGCCGAGGAACGCCGAGCACCACGGCTCGTTCAGCGTGGTGAAGTACTTCACCCGATCACCGAGCGCCTCGGCGACCAGGTGGGCGTACTCGGCGAAGCGGCCGGCGGTGTCGCGGGCCGGCCAGCCGCCCGCGTCCTCCAGCGGCTGCGGCAGATCCCAGTGGTAGAGCGTCAGCCAGGGCTCGATGCCGTGGCCGAGCAGCTCGTCGATCAACCGGCGGTAGAAGTCCATGCCCTCCTGGTTGATCCCGCCGCTACCGCCCGGCTGCACCCGCGGCCAGCTCACCGAGAAGCGGTACGACCGCAGGCCCAGGTCGGCCATCAGCCGCACGTCGTCCGGCATCCGGTGGTAGTGGTCGCACGCCACGTCGCCGGTGTGCCCGGCCACCGTCCGGCCCTCGGTGTGGCTGAAGGTGTCCCAGATCGACGGGGCACGGCCGCCCTCCGTCGCCGCGCCCTCGATCTGGTACGCGGCGGTGGCCGCGCCCCAGAGGAAGTCGGGCGGGAAGGTGAGGGCCGGACCGGCGTCGAGGACGCCGACGGCGGGCGGGCTTGCTGGGTTGCTCACGACTTGACGGCGCCTTCCATGATGCCGCCGATGATCTGGCGGCCGAACAGAACGAACACGATGAACAGGGGCAGGGTCGCGATCAACGTACCGGCGAAGATCTGCGAGTTGTCGGCGAAGTAGGCGGTGTTGAGGCTGCGCAGCGAGATCTGGACGGTCGGGTTGGACGGGTCCGCCAGCACCACGAACGGCCAGAAGAACTGGTTCCACTGCTCCATGAAGGTCAGCAGGCCCAGCACCGCGGCGGCCGGACGCAGCGCGGGTGCCACCACGTGCCAGTACACCCGCCAGGTGGAGCAGCCGTCCACCCGGGCGGCCTCGATCAACTCGTTCGGTACCGCCTGCTCGGCGTACTGGCGCATCATGAAGATGCCGAAGCCGCCGATCAGGAACGGAACGGTCACCGACGGCATGGTGTTCAGCCAGTCGAGCTTGGCCATCAGGATGTACAGCGGCAGCACGCCCAGCTGGATCGGCACCATCATCGAGGTGAGGATGATCAGCAGCAGCGCGTTCTTGCCCCGGAAGCGGAGCTTGGCGAACGCGAAGCCGGCCAGCGAGCCGAAGAACACCGTCGCGACGGTGATCGTCCCGGAGACCAGGAACGAGTTCATCAGGCCCTTGACGATGTTGGCATCGCTGTTGGCGAGCACCCGCTCGATGTTCTCGCCGAGCTTGCCGCCGGGCAGGAACGGCGGCGGCCACGAGTTGGCCGCGTCGTTCGTCCGGCTGGCGATCACGATCATCCAGTAGAACGGGAACAGGGACAGCAGCACGCCGAAGATCAGACCGATCATGGTGAGCGGGCTGGCCTTCCAGAGCCGCTCGGCCTGGTGGGTGGTCTTCACCGGCGGGCTCTGCCGGGTGGGCGGGCGGACGGCGGTGGTCGTCATCTCGTCACCTCACTTGTCGGAGCTGATGCGGCGGGCGAGCAGGTAGTTGATCGCCGACATCAACGCGATGAGCACGAAGAGCACGAGCGCGACCGCTCCGGCGTAGCCCCACCGGAAGCGCTGGTTCATCACGTCGAGCAGGTACATCGTGATGGTCTGGAACTGACCCTCCGAACCACCGGAGAGGCCGCCCGAGCCGCTGGTGAACAGCAGGGGCTCGGTGAACAGCTGGAGGCCGCCGATGGTGGAGATGATCAGCGTGAAGATGATCGTGGGGCGCAGCTGCGGGACCGTGATGGACCAGAACTGGCGCCGCCGGGAGGCGCCGTCCAGCGCCGCGGCCTCGTACATGTCCTTGCTGATCGACTGCATGGCGGCCAGGTAGATCAGCGCGTTGTAGCCGACCCAGCGCCAGTCGACCATGGTCGAGATGGCGAACCAGGACGCGAAGCGGTTCGCCCGCCAGTCGATCGGGTCCAGGCCGACGCTGTCGAGCAGCCAGTTGACCAGGCCGAAGTCCTTGGCGTAGATCATCGAGAAGATCAGCGCGACCACGGCGGTCGAGGTGATGATCGGCATCGCGATGGCCATCCGGAAGAACGTCTGCGCGCGCAGCTTCCGGTTCAGCGCGTTGGCGAGCATCAGCGCCAGCAGCAGCTGGGGCACCGTGGAGAGCAGGAACATGCCGAACGTGTTGACCACCGCGTTCCAGAACTGCGGGTCCTGGGTGATCAGCTCGACGAAGTTGTCCATCCCGACGAACGAGATCGTCGAGTTCAGCGGCGACCGGTCGGTCAGCGCGATCCAGACCGTGTACGCGATCGGGTACACGCCGAACACGGCGAAGATCACGAAGAACGGCAGGACGTACAGGTACGGCGAGTACTTCAGGTCCAGGCGCGTCAGCGAGGCGGCACGGCGGCGCGAGTGACGGGCGGCGCGCGGCGGGCCGGGATCGGGCGGCGCCGCGGCGTGCAGGTCGAGGCTCATGGGGAGTCCTTCTCCTCAGCCGGCGTCACCCGCCACACGGGCGACGCCGGACTCTGCGGGCACCGCGGGTGGCGCCGGCAGCCGGGCTGCCGACGCCACCCGCGGGCGGCTCAACCGGTCACTTACCGGCGGCCGCACCGTTCTTGAGGGCCGTCTGCCACTGCTCGCCGGCCGACTTGCCCTGCTCCACGGCGCGCAGGCTGTTCTCCACCGCGGTGCGGACCGCGTTGTTCTTCGGGCCGAGGTAGACCGGCTTCAGCTCGGTGGCGCCGGCGGCGAAGATCTTGCCGACCGGGGCCTTGCTGAAGTAGTCGTTGGTCGAGTCGGCCACGGCCGGGTCGGTGAGCGCCTGCGGGTTCGAGGGCAGGTTGCCGACCGCCTTGTACGCGCCGATCTGGCCCTTGGCGCTGGTCAGGAACTTGGCCAGCTCCGCGGCCTCCTTCTGGTGCTTGCTCGACTTCGGCACGCCGAGGAAGGAGCCGCCCCAGTTGCCACCGGCGCCCGGCGCCTTGGCGATGTCCCACTTGCCGGCCGCCGCGTCACCGGCCTGGCCCTTGATGACACCGGTCATCCAGGCGGGGCAGGCGATGGTGGCGAAGGTGCCGTTCTTGAAGCCGGCGTTCCACTCGTTGGAGAACGACTGGAGGTTGTTGGACAGCCCGGCGGCGATCATCTTGGTGGTGAGGTCGTACGCCGTCTTCACGTCCGGGTTCTGGTCGATGACCATCTTGTTACTCTTGTCGTAGTACGTGTAGCCGGTGCCCTGGCCCGCGACCTGCATCAGCACCACGTTGTAGAAGTTGGTCGCCGAGTCGACGAACTTGTGCTTCTTGTCGGCGGCGGCGAACTTCTGGCCGGTGGCGATGAACTCGTCCCAGGTCGGCCAGAGCGCGCCGACCTGCTCGCGGTCGGTGGGCAGCCCGGCGGCCTTGAACAGGTCGCTGCGGTAGCACAGCGCCATCGAGCCGACGTCGGTGCCGAGGCCCAGCACCTTGCCGTCGGGGGTGGTGCCCTGCTCCCACTTCCACGGCAGGAAGTTGCCCTTGAGGTCGTTCGCGCCGTGGTCGGCGAGGTTCACGAACTTGTCGGCCTGCGCGTAGAACTGGACGATCGTGCCCTCTTCCAGGGCCACCACGTCGCCGGCGCCCGAGCCGGCGGTGATCTGCTGGGTGAGGCGGGTGTTGTAGTCACCGAGGCCGAGGCCCTTGCCCCGCTCCTGGATCTTGACGTTCGTGTGCTCCGCCTCGTACTGCTTGTACAGCTCTTCGTAGCCGAAGCCCTGGTCGCCGAAGACGTCGACGACCAGGGTGATCGGGCCGCCGCCGCTGCCGCTGTCGCCGCTGTCCGAGTCGTCGCCGCAGGCGGCGGTGGTGCCGAGCACGACGACGGACGCGAGCGCGATGGCCGCGAAGCGCCGACGACGGATTGGGACGCTCATCCGAGACCCCTCTTTCGGTGGTGAGGCGATATCTGCTGTGTGGTGGGGGGTGCGTTTCGCGCGGGCCGGAGCGGGCAGGAGGGAGATCCGCACCACTCTCGGGAGCGCTCCCATGAGGTTGCCGGGAGGTGACAGGGGTGTCAATAGACCATTGGGAGCGTTCCCATTTCGTTACCGCGTCGGCGCGCGGCCCCGGTCCGAGGGCCGCCGGCTCAGCGGTGCGGGCCTCGCTCGGTCAGCGGCGCGGTGGTTGCTTCCGGCGCTGCGGTGGCCGGTTGCTCAGCAGCAGCGGCGCAGCAGGACGGTGGCGCGGTCCGGGTCGAACACGGCCGGATCGAACGCCGGGCCGGCCCACTCCCGCATGGCCGGGTGCTCCGGATGCCCGGGGTCGGCGAGCGCGGCCAGCAGGACCGCGTACCCGGCCGGACCGCCCACGTCCTCCGGCGGGCAGGCCCGCTCCCCGTCCAGGCACAGCGGGTAGCGCTCGTCCGGGTCGGCGGCGCAGCAGTCCTCCACCACCAGGTCGTGCTCCCACCAGTCGCCGAAGTCGTAGGTGTAGCGGAACCGGTCGCCCTTGCCCACGAGCGCGTCCAGCCGGACGTCCAGTTCGTCGCGCAACGACAGCTCGCCGTCCGGGTCGGGCTCGCCGTACTGCCGGCCGTCGACGTCGAACGAGTGCAGGTGGCAGTCGCGCCAGCCCATCGCGTGCTGGATCACCCGGTGCAGCCGGTCCAGCGTGTAGCCGCCGGGCACCAGCACCCGCCGCCACACCGGTGGCCGGACGCCGGCCAGCGACACCATGAGCTGGAAGATCTGACGCGACACGACGTCCCATCCTTCCTGGGCATAGGCTGCCTGCATGATCTGCCGAGCCTGCCGGGAACGGCGGCACGACGACTGTCCTGGCCGGAAGTGGTGCGACTGCCAGCACCGTACCCCCGAACCCACCCCTCCGGTCACCGGTCCGGCCGGCGAATGACCGTCGGAACCCCGATCGAACGGATCTGGCCCGCACCCGTCACCGGTGCGCTGACCGATCCGCAGCTCACCGCGCTCTACGGCCGGGCGGACCGTCCGCACCTGCGGGTCAACTTCGTCGCGAGCGCCGACGGTGCGGTCACTCTGGACGGCTACTCCGCCGGGCTCTCCGGCGAGCCGGACAAGCGGGTCTTCGGGCTGCTGCGGATGCTCTGCGACGGTCTCGTGGTGGCCGCCGGCACGCTGCGGCACGAGGGCTACCGGGCGGTGCGGCTGAGCCCGGAACGCCGGGCCTGGCGTCGCGAGCAGGGGCTGGCCGAGTACCCGACGCTGGTGGTCGTCTCCGGTTCACTCGACCTCGACCCGGCGCAGGCCGCGTTCGCCGACGCCCCGGTCCGGCCGGTCGTGCTCACCCACGCCGACGCCGTACCGCCGCCCCGGCTGACCGACGTCGCCGACGTGGTCCGCTGCGGCACCGACCGGGTCGACCTCGCCGCGGGCCTGGCCGAGCTGCGCCGGCGCGGACTCGACCAGTTGCTCTGCGAGGGCGGCCCGCACCTGTTCGGCGCGCTCACCGCCGCCGACCTGGTCGACGAGCTGTGCCTGACCGTGGCGCCGCTGCTCGCCGGCGCCGGTCCGGGCCGGATCACCGCCGGGGACGCCGGCGTCCCGCGTCACCTGCCGCTGCGACACGTGCTGGTCGCCGCCGACGGGGTGCTGATGCTGCGCTACGCCCGCGACCCCGCCGAGACACCGCCCGCCTGACCCGCCCACGGCCCACGGCTCGCGAGATCTTGGTAGCAAACGGCCCCTATAAGGGGCCCTTTCGTACCAAGATCTCCGCGCCGTCCTGACTGGCGGGCGAAAGGAGATGGCGAACGTGGAGGAAACGCACGCATCGTGATCGGGCGGATCCGGGTGGCTACCGTTCGGCGCACGGGTGACGTGGCGTCCGCCGCGTCGCGTGGCAACCTGTCGCATCCCTCGGGCAGGATGCACGACGTGCACCGCCAACGGTACGACCAGCCGACCGGAGACCGCCGATGACCGACGACCAGCTCGACGGGCCCGGCGAGGGTGTCGGCCGGGTGCTCGGCACCGCCGACGCCACCCCGCTCACCTTCTGGACCGCGGTCGCGCCGGGCAGCTACCTGCAACTCGACGACGTGGTGGTGACCCGCCGCGACCTGCCCGACCGCGAGCCGGTGACGATCGCCGGGGTGGTGACCCAGGTGCGCGCCCGGCACGAGGGGGCGCAGTTCGACTCCGACGTCTTCGCCATCGCCGACGGCACGCTGCCGGCGCAGGTGCAGGAGGCGGCCGAGGTGACCACCACGCGGGTCGACCCGGAGTTCTACGTGCCGCCCACGCCGGGTGCCGTGGTGCACCGGGCCGAGGGTGACGCGCGGGCGCGGGCGCTGCACTTCGACCGGATGGAGCGGCGGATCCCGATGGGGATGGGCCGTGACGGCGTGCCGGTCTACCTCAACGCCGACTTCCTCGACGGCACCCGGGGCGCGCACGTGTCGATCTCCGGCATCTCCGGTGTCGCCACGAAGACGAGCTTCGCCACGTTCCTGCTCTACTCGGTGTTCCGCTCCGGCGTGCTGGGCGGCGACGCGGTGAACGCCAAGGCGCTGATCTTCAACGTGAAGGGCGAGGACCTGCTCTTCCTCGACCACCCGAACAGCCGGCTCGACGATCCGACCCGGGCGGCGTACGCGAAGCTGGGCCTGGACGCGGGCGCGTTCCCGGACGTGCGGGTGTACGCCCCGCCGCGGGTCGGCGACTCCTCCGGCACGCCCGATGTGAGCAGCCGGCTCAGCGGCGTGGACAGCTTCTACTGGACGTTGTCCGAGTTCTGCGCCGACCGGCTCCTGCCGTACGTGTTCGCCGACGCCGACGACGAGCGCCAGCAGTACACGATGGTGGTCCACTCGGTCGCCGCCCACCTGGCCCGCTACGCGCAGCCCGCCGACGGCGGTGTCAGCATCGACGGGGTGCGGCTCGGCTCGTACGCCGATCTGGTCGACCACGTGGTCGAGCAGCTGAACGACGACGAGACGCGCGGCGAGTGGGCCGGCAGCGCGGTCGGGCTGGGCACGGTGAACGCGTTCGCCCGACGGCTGATCGGCAGCAAGAAGGACCTGGGCCGGCTGATCCGGGGTGACCTGGCGACCCGCCGCCCGCACTCGATCAACACGGCGGAGAGCGCCCAGGTGACTGTGGTCGACCTGCACAACCTGCCGGACCGCGCGCAGCGGTTCGTGGTCGGCGTGACGCTCAAGAGCGAGTTCGAGCGCAAGGAGAAGGCCGGCACGGCCAAGCCGCTGCTGTTCGTCGTGCTCGACGAGCTGAACAAGTACGCGCCGCGGGAGGGCTCGTCGCCGATCAAGGAGGTGCTGCTCGACATCGCCGAGCGGGGCCGCTCGCTGGGCGTGATCCTGGTCGGCGCGCAGCAGACCGCCAGCGAGGTGGAGCGGCGGATCGTCACCAACTCGGCGATCCGGGTGGTGGGCCGGCTCGACCCGGCCGAGGCGTCCCGCCCGGAGTACGGCTTCCTGCCGCCCGCCCAGCGGCAGCGGGCGCTGCTGGCCAAGCCGGGCACGATGTTCGTCAACCAGCCGGACATCCCGGTGCCGCTCTGCCTGGAGTTCCCGTTCCCGGCGTGGGCCACCCGGGTCTCGGAGGCGGGCCGCGCGCCCTCGGAGACGCTACGGTCGATCACCCAGGCCGCCGATCCGTTCGCGGTGGTCGGCTCCGGCTCCTCCGACGACGACATCCCGTTCTAGGCGGCACCCAGATGAAGATCCTGCACACCTCCGACTGGCACGTCGGCAAGGTCCTCAAGGGGCAGTCCAGGGCCGAGGAGCACAAGCAGGTCCTCGCCCAGGTCATCGACATCGCCCAGCGCGAGCGGCCGGACCTGGTCATCGTGGCCGGTGACCTGTACGACACCGCGGCGCCCACCCCGGAGGCGACCCGGCTGGTCACCCGGGCGCTCACCGCGTTGCGGCGTACCGGGGCCGACGTGGTGGCGATCGGCGGCAACCACGACAACGGCGCGGCGCTGGACGCGCTGCGCCCGTGGGCCGAGGCGGCCGGGATCACGCTGCGCGGCAGCGTCCGGGAGAGCCCGGACGAGCACGTCGTCGACGGGGTGACCGCCGCCGGGGAGCGCTGGCGCATCGCCGCGCTGCCGTTCCTGTCCCAGCGGTACGCGGTGCGCGCGGTGGAGATGTACACGCTCACCCCGGCCGAGGCCAACCAGACGTACGCCGACCACCTGGGCCGGGTGCTGGAGCGGCTCGCCGAGGGGTTCACCGAGCCGGACCGGGTGCACCTGGTGACCGCGCACCTCACTGTGGTCGGGGCGAGCACCGGCGGCGGCGAGCGGGACGCGCACACGGTGCTCGGATACGCCGTACCGGCCACTGTCTTCCCGGGCAACGCGCACTACGTGGCGCTGGGTCACCTGCACCGCTCGCAGCGGGTCATCGGCCCGTGCCCGATCCGCTACAGCGGCAGCCCGCTGGCGGTCGACTTCGGCGAGCAGGAGAACGTCTGCTCCGTGACGATCGTGGAGGTGACCGCCACCACGGCCGCCCGCGTCCGCGAGGTGCCGGTGCCGGGCGCGGTGCCGCTGCGCACGGTCCGCGGCACGCTCGCGCAGCTCGCCGAGATCGAGGCGCCGGAGGGCTGGCTGCGCGTCTACGTCCGGGAGCAGCCCCGGGCCGGGTTGCGCGAGGAGGTGCAGGAGCTGCTGCCCCGGGCGCTGGAGATCCGGATCGACCCGGAGCTGGTGCCCGCGCCGGGCAGCGGGACGCGTACCGCCCAGCGGGCCGGCCGGTCGCCGGGTGAGTTGTTCGGCGACTACCTGGACAGCCGTGGGCACGCCGACGAGGGTGTCCGGGAACTCTTCGACGAGCTGCTCGAGGAGGTGGAGCACTGATGCGGCCGATGCGGCTGGACATGGCCGGGTTCACGGTGTTCCGCGACGAGACCACTGTCGACTTCACCGACGCCGACTTCTTCGCGCTGGTCGGGCCGACCGGTTCGGGCAAGTCGACGGTGCTCGACGCGATCTGCTTCGCCCTCTACGGCACGGTGCCGCGCTGGGGCGGCACCCGGGGGCTGGCGAACGCGCTGGCGCCGTCGGCGACCGAGGCGCGGGTCCGGCTGGTGTTCGAGTCCGCCGGGGACCGGTACGTGGCGACCCGGGTGGTGCGCCGCGACGGCCGGGGCACCGTGAAGACGGCGAACGCCGGTCTCCAGCTCATGCCGCCGGGGTTCGACGTCACCAAGCTCGACACCGGCCTCAGCCCGGAGGATCTGGGCGAGGTGGTGGCCGGCACGCCGGCCGAGATGGAGCAGGCGGTGCTGGACGCGGTGGGGCTGCCGTACGAGCAGTTCACCTCCTGCGTGGTGCTGCCGCAGGGGCAGTTCGCCGACTTCCTGCACGCCAAGCCGGCCACCCGCCAGCAGATCCTGGTGAACCTGCTCGGGCTGGGCGTCTACGAGGAGGTGCAGAAGAAGGCGGTCGAGCGGGCCGGGCAGGCCGAGGCGAAGCTGGAGACGGTCGACAAGATGCTCGGCGGGCTCGCCGACGTCGACGACGACAGCCTGACCGCCGCCCGGGAGCGGGTGGACGCGATGCGGGAACTGGCCGCAGCGGTCGCTGCCGCCGTACCCGAATGGGAGCGGGCCCGGGCGACGGCGGGTGAGCGGGCGGCGGCGCTGGCCGCCCTCGACGCCGAGCTGGGTGTGCTGGCCGGGGTGCGGCCGCCGGACGGCACCGCCGAGCTGGCGCGGGCGGTGGCGCAGGCCCGGGTCGCCGCCGACGAGGCGGCGGGCGCGGTCGGGCTGGCCGAGGAGCGCGAGGAGAAGCTGCGCGGGGAGCTGGCCGCCGCCGGTGACGAGAGCGCGTCGCGGCTGCACCTGAAGGCGTACGCGGACCGGGACCGCCTGACCGCGGAGGCGGCGACGGTCCGCGCGGCGGTGGACGCGGCGCGGACCGAGCACGACGCGGCGGCGGAGGCGCTGGCGGCGGCGCGCGCGGACGCGCAGCGGGCCGAGGTGGAGCTGGAGTCGGCGTTCCGCGCGCACGAGGAGGCGAAGGCCGCCGACCAGGCGGTGGCGCTGCGGGCGCACCTGGTCGACGGCGCGCCGTGCCCGGTGTGCGAGCAGACTGTCACCTCCGTGCCGGCGGTGCCGAAGGGCTCGGCGGTGAGCCGGGCGATCGAGGCGGGCAAGGCGGCGCGGGCGGCGAGCGAGGCGGCCAAGCGGGTGGTGCAGGAACGCGACACCGCCGCGCGCGACCTGGACCGGGTGCTGCTGCGCGCCCGGACCCAGCACGACCAGCTCGGCGCGCGCCTGGCCGAGCTGGACGAGCAGCTCGCGGACGCGCCCGCGCCGGAGCGGCTGCGCGAGTCGCTGGCCGAGCACGCGCGGTTGCGGACCGCGCTGGAGGAGGCGGCCGGCGCGGTGCGGGCCGGGCGGGAGGCGGCCCGGCGGGCGCGGGGCGCACTGGACGCCGCGCAGGAGCGGCTGCGCCGGGCCTGGCGTGACTTCGACGCGGTACGCGACGGGCTGGCCCGGTTCGGCCCGCCGGCCGCCGACCGGGACGACGTGGCGGCGGCGTGGGCGGCGCTGGCCGGCTGGGCCGGCGAGCAGGCGCAGGCGCGGCGCGCGGAGCGGGACGGCCTGGCCGCGTCGGTGGAGGCGGCGCAGCGGGCCGCGGCCGAGGTCGCCGACGGGATCGCGGCGTTGTTCACCGCCGCCGGGCTGGACGCGCCGCAGGACGCGCCGCGTGACGTGGCGGTGGCGGTGGAGCGGGCCGAGGCGGAGTTGCGCCGCCTCGACGAGCGCCGGGAGCAGGCGGCCGGGCTGCGGGAGCAGCGGGCCGGGCACGAGCACGAGGCGCGGGTGGCGCGGGCGCTCGCCTCGCACCTGCGGGCCAACAACTTCGAACGCTGGCTGCTCACCGAGGCGCTGGACCTGCTCGTCGACGGCGCGTCGCGGATCCTGCGGGAGCTTTCCGGCGGGCAGTACGACCTGATGCACGACAAGGGTGAGTTCTTCGTGGTCGACCATCACGACGCCGGGCTGCGGCGCGGGGTGCGGACGCTGTCCGGCGGGGAGACGTTCCAGGCGTCGCTGGCGCTCGCGCTGGCGCTGTCCGAGCAGCTCGCCGGCATGTCCACCACCGCCGCGAGCCTGGAGTCGATCGTGCTGGACGAGGGCTTCGGCACACTCGACGCGGCGACGCTGGACACGGTCGCGGCGACGCTGGAGAACCTGGCCGCCCGGGGTGACCGGATGGTCGGCGTGGTCACCCACGTGCCGGCGCTGGCCGAGCGCATCCCGGTCCGGTTCGAGGTCCGCAAGGACGCGCGGACGGCCCGCGTGGAACGGACCGGCCTGTGACGTCACAGTCGCCGGCGTTCTTCGTCGACGCCTGGGATCCGGCGTACGGCGCGTCGTTCGAGGCGGCGGGCGGGTCCGGGCCGGCCGCGCCGAGCAGCGCCCAGGTCGACGCCGACGTCGAGCTGCCGGCCACCGACTGGCGGGCCATCGGCCCCCGCGCGGGCGTGCGGACGCCGGACGTGGTGCTGCTCGTCGACGGGGTACGCCGGATCGACGCCAGCGTCTGGACGGCCGAGGAGGACGGCGGCTCGTTCCCCGGCATCGCCGCCTCGTACGCGGCCGGTGTGGTGCGCTGCGACCTGGACCGGGGCGCCGCCGAGATGGCCGGTGCCCGGGTGGGCCGGGGGCTGTTCACGGCGAGCCCGTCGGCGCAGGACGTGGTCGCCGGCTCGGTCCGTTACCCGGTGCACCGGGTGAGCGGCACCGGTGAGCTGAGCAAGCTGCCGGCGGCGGTGCAGGCGCCGCTTACCGCGCTGGAGGTGGCCGTCTCCGACGCGGTACGCACCGACGGCGACCTGCTGGTGGTGGACGGCCCGCTGCGCAGCCGGCGCAACCTGCCGCGCACGCTCGGGTACATCAAGACGCAGCACAGCCAATACCTGGACGCCCGGCTGACCGCTGTGGTGACCGGGCTGGCGCCGGGTGAGCGGTGCCCGGTGTTCCGGCTGGGCACGGCGTGGGGCGGCTGGTCGTGGTATCTGCGGCTGCCGGTGCGCGCCGGCGCGCCCTGGGCGGGCATCGTACGGGTGGAGTGCTCGGCCGACCTGACCGTGCCGGAGGCGATCGCGCTGGCCGACCTGTCGCTGGTGACGCTGCCCCGGTTCGCCTCCACCCCGTACAAGGATCCGCGCGCCCCGCAGAACCTGGTGCCGATCGCCGGGCTGGAACGCCGGCTGCGCGGGATGCTCGGCGACGCGCGGCTGCTGCACCGGGTGCTCACCGCCGCGGCGCGCGGGATGCGGCGCTGATGGGCCGGCGACGCGACTCCGACCGGATGGCCGCCGACGTCGACACCGGCCGGGCCGAGCTGGTGCCGGACGCCGACCGCCCGGGCTCGTGGACGCTGCTGCTGGACGGCGCGCCGCAGTCGCACGTGGACCTGACCGACCCGACGCACCTGGAGTTCGAGTACGTCCGGCGGCTGGCCGCCGCGCTGGACCTGGTGGCGCCGGCCGGGACGCCGCTGCGGGTGCTGCACCTGGGCGGCGGCGCGCTGACCCTGCCCCGCTACGTGCAGGCCACCCGGCCCGGCTCGACGCAGCGGGTGTCCGAGGTGGACGGCGCGCTCGTCGAGCTGGTCCGCCGGGAGCTGCCCTGGCCGTCCGATCCGCGGCTGCGGGTACGGGTGGCCGACGCGCGGGCGACGCTGACGTCGAGCCGGGACGGCGCGTACGACGTGATCGTGGCCGACGTGTTCGCCGGCGCCCGTACCCCCGCGCATCTGACCTCGGTGGAGTACGCCGCCGAGGTGGCCCGCGTGCTCGCACCCGGCGGCAGCTACCTGGCGAACGTGGCCGACGGCCCGCCGCTGCGGCACGCGCGGGCGCAGGTCGCGACCGTGCGTACCGTGCTGCCGCGGGCCTGCCTGGTCGGCGACGCGGCGGTGCTGCGCGGCCGGCGCTACGGCAACCTGGTGCTGGTGGCGTCCCGGGTGGAGCCGCCGGTGCCGGAGCTGACCCGGCGGGCGGCGGGCGACTGGTTCCCCGGCCGGGTGCTGGCCGGCGCCGAGCTGGACCGGTTCACCGGCGGCGCGGCGGTGGTCCACGACGCGGACGCCGTCGACTCCACTCCCCCACCGCCGGGAATTTTTTTCCGTCAAACGTTGATCCGATCCGCTGATCGCTGCGTATCACCGGGCGGCCATGCCCGTGGGGGGCCGGCTGATGTCATTGGACAGCGGAGGTCTGCATGCATGCGGTGGCGGCCGGCTGGCACGGCGAGGTGGCGCGGCCCGAGTGGATGTTCGCCCGGGCACAACCACACTCACGCGCCTCGCGTTCTGGCCGGGGGGTCGACGCCCGGTCCACGGATCGCCAGAATGACCCGGTGCCGCCGCGACCCGCTCCCGGACGCCACCAGGCGACCTCCGCCGAGGCCAGCCACTCCGACCAGCTGATCCGCCTGCTCTACGCCGAGCACGCCGGCCCGCTGCTGATGTTCGTGATGCGGCTGACCGGCGGGGACCGGCAGCGCGCCGAGGACATCGTGCAGGAGACGCTGCTGCGGGCCTGGCGCAACGCGCACCGGCTCGGCGTGCAGGGCCAGGGCTCGCTGCGCCCCTGGCTGGTCACCGTGGCCCGGCGGATCGCCATCGACGAGCACCGCAGCGAGCAGGCCCGCCCGCCCGAGACGTACGACCGGGATCTGACCATGTTCGCCGAGTCGGACAGCACCGACCGGGTGCTGCGCACGATGACCGTAGCGGACGCGCTGCGTACGCTGAGCCAGTCGCACCGGGAGATCCTGGTGGCGACGTACTTCCGGGGGCGCACCGTGCCGGAGGCGGCCGAGGAGCTGGGGCTTCCGCTCGGTACCGCCAAGTCGCGGGTCTACTACGCGCTGCGCGCGCTGCGCACGGCTCTGCAGGAGAGGGGGGTGACCGAATGAGCCGGGCCGACCACATGGACGTCGCCGCGTACGCGCTCGGCGTGCTGGATGCGCAGGACGCGGAGCGCTTCGAGGAACATCTGGCCACCTGCTGGGCCTGCGCGGCGGAACTGGAGACGATGGTCCCGGTGGTGGGGCTGCTCTCCGGCATCGACGGCGAGGCGATGGCCGCGCTGGAGCAGACGCACACCGATCCGGCGCTGCTGGACCGGACGCTGATGGCGGTGCGGCGGGATCGCCGCCGTACCCGGGTGCGGCAGTTGCTGGCGACGGCGGCGGCCGTGGTGGTGTTCGGCGGCGTGAGCGCGGTGGCGGCCGGGATGCTCGGCGACGAGCCGGCGCCGCCGCAGGCGGTGCCGACGCCCGGAGCGCCGACGGCGGCGCCGAGCGGCGAGCCGGGCGACCCGAACGCCCCCGGTGTCGGCGGGGAACAGGAGATCGAGGGCGACCAGCACAACGCGACCGACCCGGGGACGGGCGTGCAGACCACGATGTGGCTGGCCCGCAAGGAGTACGGCACGCAGATCGCGGTGCAGCTCAGCCGCCTGCCGGGGCCGCGCACGTGCCGGCTGGTGGTGGTCCGCAAGGACGCCACCAGCGAGGTGATCTCCAGCTGGTCGGTGCCGGTCGGCGGCTACGGGACGAACCAGAACCAGCTTCCGCTACAGCTGAGCGCGTCCACGTGGACCCCGGTGCGAGACATCGACAAGCTCCAGGTGCAGTCGGTCGACGCGAACGGCGTGGCGAGTCCGCTGGTGACGGTCGACGACATCTGACCGGGTGTGCCGACGGCGCCGGGTGGCTGGGCCACCCGGCGCCGTCGTGTCGTGCCCGGCCGGCGGACCCCCTCGTGCTGACGCACGCACGCCGGCACCCAACGGTTCAATCGGTCCACTGTGAAATGTGCCACCCTTGCGGGTTCAACCTTGACACCGCCGCGCCCGTACTACTCGGCGAACTGCCAAGAACGAGGAGGGCACGTGGCACACCACAAGCGGACGACCGTCATCGTCGCGAGCGCGATGGTCGCACTTACGGCCTGCGCCCCAGCAGGCTACAACGGGGCGAACTCGGGCGCGGCCGAGCCGGTCGCCGTCGCCGCGGCCGAACCCACCGCGGCGGCCGAACCGGAGGCGTCGGCGGCTCCCGAGGAGAAGCCGGTCGCGGACAAGGCGCCCCCGTCCAACGTGAAGATCACAGACGAGCTGGTCGGCAAGAAGCTGCCCCGGATGGGCCGCGTCGTCACCGACCAGGACGGCTGGGTGCTGTACCGGTTCGACAAGGACTCCGACGACCCGCCGCAGTCCAACTGCGTGGACAAGTGCGCCGAGGTGTGGCCGCCGTCGCTCACCGACGGCAACCCGCAGCTGCGCGGCGTCTCCGACGACAAGGTCGGCACCATCACCCGCCAGGACGGCACCCGGCAGCTCACCATCGGCGGCTGGCCGGTCTACCGCTACATCGGCGACAAGAAGCCCGGCCAGTGGAAGGGTCAGGGCGTCGGCGGCACCTGGTTCGTGGTCGACCCGAACGGCAAGAAGAACCTGACCTGCCTGCCGACCGGCACGCCCAAGGCGGTCGCGCCGCCCGCCGCGGGCGGCTCGAACAGCTCCGGCGGCGGCTCGGACTACTCGTACTGACGCACCAGGACACGGTGACCGCTCGCCGCCGGGGAGGGCGCGGCCGGTCATCGTCGCGGACCCGGGAGGCGGGGCGTACCGGCATCGGCCCGCCTCCCGGCACGCGGGGCGTGCCCGGCGTCACGGCCGGGCCGCGTGGCAGAGTGGCCTGGTGACCTCGCCCGACGCCCGCCGTACGCTGCGCCCGCCGGCCGGCTACCGGCTGGCCCCGTCGGTGCGGGCGCTCACGTTCAGCCCGTACGACCCGTGCGCGCGGATCGCCGCCGGCACGTTCTGGTGGGCCACCCGCACCCCGGACGGCCCGGCCACGCTGGCGCTGCGCCCGGAAGCGGGCGACCTGCTGGCCGAGGGGTACGGCCCGGGCGCCGACCGGGTGGTCGAGCGGGCCGACCGGATCGCCGGGCTGTGCGACGACCTGACCGGGTTCGCCGCGCTCGCCGCCGCGCACCCGCTGGTGGCCCGGCTCGCCCACACGCACCACGGGCTGCGGATGCCCGCCACCGGGCAGATCTTCCCCCGGCTGCTGCGGGCCGTCTTCGAGCAGAAGGTCACCGGCAAGGAGGCGTACCGGGCGTACGCCGCCACGGTCCGGCACTTCCGCGAACCCGCGCCGGGCCCGCTGCAACCCCTGCTGCTGCCGCCCGAGCCCGCCGCGGTGGCGGCCACGCCGTACTGGGTGTTCCATCCGTTCGGCGTCGAGCAGCGGCGCGCCGACACGCTGCGCCGCGCGGCGGCCGTCGCGGACCGGCTGGAACGCTGCGCCGACTCGGCGGAGGCCACCCGGCGGCTCACCGCCGTCCCCGGCATCGGGCCGTGGACCGCCGCCGAGGTGGTGCGCGTCGCGTACGGGGATCCGGACGCGGTGAGCGTCGGCGACTACCACGTGCCGAACACCGTGGCCTGGGCGCTCGCCGGGGAACCGCGCGGCGACGACGCCCGGATGCTGGCGCTGCTGGAGCCGTTCCGGGGGCACCGCGGCCGGGTGTGCGTGCTGCTGGAGGCGGCCGGCGTCCAGGCACCGAAGTACGGCCCGCGCGCCCCGATCCGCTCCTTCGCCCGCTACTGACCGCTCAACGGCACCGGCACAGCCGCCGCAGCGTCCGACCCAGCCACCAGGCGTACGCCCGCTGGAAGCCCAGCACGACCGGCCCGCCGGCACGCACGTACCAGTGGGCCGGGCGGCTGAACGCGGTCACCTCGAACCAGACGCCGTCGGCGCCCCGGGTCACCAGGAACGCCTCCTCACCGACCTCCGGGTGCCCGGGCAGCGTGCCGTAGCCGAACCCGGCCCGGTCCGGCTCGTCCACCGTCCAGACCACCTCGGTCGGGCCCCACAGCCGCACCGGGCCGACACCGAGCCCCGGCGTGACCCGCACCCCGGGGGCGGCGCGCGGCGCGTCCGCGCGCATCACCACGCCGGCGGCGCGGTGCAGCCGCCAGCCCAGCACCGCGTCCGCCGCCACCGGGAAACCGCCGTCCGGCAGCCGGACCCGGTGGCGCAGGTGGTGGTAACCGGCCGGCAGGCCGCCGTCGCGCGTCGCGCCCACCTCCGGGTACGTCAGCTCCGGCACGCCTGTCACCTCCACGCTCATGGGAACACCCCCGCCAGCGTACGGCCGCCCGGGAGCGCTGTGGTGAGCTGAGCCGGTGACCGACGTGACCATCGCCCCCGCCGGCCCCGCCGACGCGGGCGAGATCCTCACCGTGCAGCGTGCCGCGTACCTGGTGGAGGCGCAGCGCTACCGCGACGTGTTCCTGCCCCCGCTGACCGAGACGCTGGACGAGGTACGGGCGGCGCTGGCCGGCCCGGACGTGGTGCTCGCCGCCCGGCGCGGCACCCGCCTGGTCGGCTCGGTACGCGCCCGCCTCGACGGCGACACCGCCCACGTCGGCCGCCTCTCGGTCGCCCCCGACCAGCAGGGCCGGGGCGTCGGCGGGCGGCTGCTGGACGCCGTCGAGCACGCCTGCGCGCACCGGGTGACACGGTTCGCGCTGTTCACCGGCGCGGACAGCGCGGCGAACCTGTCCCTGTACGCGGGCCGCGGCTACCGGGTGGTGGCGCACCGGCCGGACGAGAACGGCAACCGCCTCGCCGTGCTGGAGAAGACGGCCCCCGGGTCCTGAGCGTGCGTTCCGGCGCCGGTCAGGGGGTCTCGCAGCGGCGCCGAAGCCCGTCCGCCTCCTGCCGCAGGTAGCGGCGCATCATCGAGCCGGCCAGCAGCCCGATCAGGCCGGCCAGCGGACCGGTCTGCACCAGAACCAGCTCGGCCCGGGTGCGCCCGTCCTCCAGCGGTATCAGCCGGTGCTCACCACGGGTACGCACACCGGGGCTCGCCGACTCCCAGGCGAACGAGTACGGCGGATAGATCTCCACGACCCGCCACACCGCCGGGCGCAGGCGGGGCTGCTCCAGCCGGGCCGTCGAGCCGAGGAGCAGCGGACCGGGCTCCAGCCGGCGGGCGGCGGTGACCGACGGCGTCCACTCCGGCCAACGGTCGACGTCGCTCTGCACCTCCCAGACCCGCTCGACGTCGGCGGCGATCTCGACGGACTCGGCGAACCGCATCGGCGTTCCTCCCCCGTGGACGGTCCCCCAAGGCTATGCCCGCGCCGCCCTCCCGCGCCGCCCCGCGCCCGCCCCGCTCGCCCGCTCGACCGCTCTCGTCGATCTTGGAGTTGTGGCGCCCAGGATGTCCGTTCGGCGAGATCTATGAGGTGCCACAACTCCAAGATCGGCGGTTCGCCGGGCCGGCCGGAGAGTCAGGCCGCTTCGTGGAGGTCGGCCAGGGTGACCGGGGCGTAGCGCTTCAGCAGGCGCTCCAGCTCGGCCACCGAGCCGACCTCGCCGAGGACGTTCGCGCCGCCGCCGTGCTGGGGCGGGTAGTGGTGCGCCAGCCGGTAGCGGTAGCGGCCACGGATCAGCTCGACGCTGACCCGCCAGCGCCCGCAGCATCCGCAACTCCACTCCGGCACGCCGCGACGGTAGCTCTGACCTGCGGTTTCACCATTCGGGCGACGGTGACGAACGCGGCCGCGACGGGACACGCCGCCCGGCCACCGGCGGTGATCTGCCTCACCACTGTCGGTGGGGTCTGGTTGACTGGTCGCCGTGGACCTGCCGATCAACCCTCCGGTCGAGCCGATGCTGGCCAAGAGCGTGGCCGAGCTGCCCACCGATCCCGGTCTGACGTACGAGCCGAAGTGGGACGGCTTCCGCTGCATCGTGTTCCGCGACGGCGACGAGGTCGAGCTGGCCAGCCGGGGCGGCAAGTCGATGACGCGCTACTTCCCCGAGGTGGTCGAGCAGGCCCGGCGGCAGCTCCCGCCCCGGTGCGCGGTCGACGGCGAGCTGATCGTGATCCGCCGGGACGGCCCGGGCGGGCATCCCCGGCTCGACTTCGAGCTGCTGGCCCAGCGGATCCATCCGGCCGCCTCCCGGGTCAAGATGCTGGCCGAGACCACCCCGGCCGACTTCGTCGCGTTCGACCTGCTGGCGATCGATGACGAGCTGCTCACGGACCAGCCCTATCCCCGGCGCCGCGAGCGGCTGGAGCAGGCGCTGTCCGGGGTGCGCCCACCGGTGCACGTGACGCAGGTGACCACCGACCCGGAGACGGCCCGCCGCTGGTTCGACGTGTTCGAGGGCGCCGGGCTGGACGGGCTGATTGTCAAGCCGGCCGACCTGCCGTACGAGCCGGGCAAGCGGCTCATGTTCAAGGTCAAGCACGCGCGCACGATGGACGCGGTGGTGGCCGGTTTCCGCTGGCACAAGTCCGGTCCGGTGGTCGGCTCGCTGCTGCTCGGCCTCTACGACGACGACGGCGTGCTGCACCACATCGGCGTCAGCTCCTCGTTCACCATGGCCCGCCGCCAGGAGCTGCTCGACGAGCTGGAGCCGTACCGCGACGTCGGCGGCGAGCACCCGTGGGTGCACGGCGACCACGAGCGGGGTCAGCGCATCCCGGGCGGGGTGAGCCGGTGGACCGGCGGCAAGAACCTGGAGTGGGAGCCGCTGCGCCCGGCGCTGGTGGTCGAGGTGGCGTACGACGCGATGGAGGGCGACCGGCTGCGGCACACCGCCCGGTTCCTGCGCTGGCGGCCCGACCGTGATCCCCGCTCCTGCGACTACGGCCAGCTCGACCGCCCGATCCGTTACGACGTCGACGAGGTGCTGCGCGGCGATCCGGCGGCGACGGTCGGTGACACCCGCGGCCGGGCGTAGCCTGACGGTCGACACGATCATGGAGGGCGCCCACGTGACCCGCTTCCCCGACCGGCCCCGCCGGTTCCGGCCCGTCCTGGCCGCGTTCGTCGCGGCGGTGGTGCTCACCGCCGGCTGCACACTGCCGGCGTTCGCCCCGCGTGCCGAGAGCGAGGGCGAGGCCGCTCCGCCGGGCACCGCACCGGAGTGGCGGGCCTGCCCGGAGGTGCCCGACGAGCTGGTCGGGCGGGGCGCGGCGGACATGCGCTACGACTGCGCCCGGATCGCCGTGCCGCGCAACTGGGGCACCGGGGCCACCACCGGTGCGACCGCCGGGCCGGGCGCCGGCGAGACGTTCGAGATCGCGCTGATCCGGGCCCGCTCGACCAAGCAGCGCGACCGGATCGGCTCGCTGGTGATCAACCCGGGCGGTCCCGGGGCGTCCGGCGTCGACACCGCCGTCTACCTGTCCTTCGGCCCGGCGTTCGGCGGCCTGCCGACGGCGGTCACGGACCGGTTCGACATCGTCGGCTTCGACCCGCGCGGGGTGGCCCGGTCCAGCCCGGTCAAGTGCATCTCCGACGCCGACCTGGACGCCAGCTTCGGCTACGACCCCGACCCGGAGAGCCAGTCGTCGTTCGACGGCTTCGTCGGCCTCAACCGGCGCATCGGCGAGCGGTGCGGCGCGAAGTACGGCGACCAGCTCCCGCTCTACGGCACCGAGCAGGCCGCACGGGACATGGACGCGGTCCGGGCGGCGGTCGGCGACGACAAGCTGACGTACCTCGGCTACTCCTACGGCACGCTGCTCGGTGCCACATACGCGCAGCTCTACCCGCAGCGTGTGCGCGCCCTGGTGCTCGACGGCGCGGTCGACCCGCAGCAGAAGCTGATCGCCGGGTCGGAGAGCCAGGCGAAGGGCTTCGAGCGGGCGTTCGACAACTTCACCAGGTGGTGCGCGGCGAACGCCGGCCGCTGCCCGATCGCCCCGGACGCCCGGGGTGCGGTCACGGACGCGATCGCCAAGGCGAAGGCCTCCCCGGCACGCGCGCAGGACGGCCGCAAGGCCACCCCCGGGTGGGTCTTCTACGCGGTGATCTCGTCGCTCTACACCGAGCAGGGCTGGCAGGAGCTGGCCCGGGCGATCGACGACCTCCAGGGCGGCGACCCGGACGGCGTGTTCAAGCTGGCCGACGCGTACGCGGGCCGCGAGCCCGACGGGCACTACTCCAACCTGTTCGACGCGAACCTGGCGGTCAACTGCGCCGACGAGACCGAGAAGCCGACCCGCGAGCAGGTCCGCTCGTTGCAGTCGCAGTGGCGGCAGAAGTATCCGCTGTTCGGTCCCGCGCTGGCGGTGGGGATGCTGGGCTGCGTGGAGTGGCCCGGCGAGCGGGATCCGTACCCGACCGGCCGGGCGGACGGCGCGCCGCCGATCCTGGTGGTCGGCACCACCGGTGACCCGGCCACGCCGTACGAGCAGACGCCCGCGCTCGCGTCCATGCTCGGGGTGGGGCGGGTGCTGACCTGGGAGGGCGAGGGGCACACCGCCTATCCGCAGACGTCGTGCGTGACGTCGGCGGTCGACGCGTACCTGATCTCGCTCACCGTCCCCCGGGAGGGGCTGCGCTGCCCCGCCCGGTGACGGTCCGGCCGCCGGTCAGCCGGCGGCCGGGGGCGTCCAGCCCTCCGGGATGTGCCCGATGCGGACGCGCTGGGGGTGGTCGCCGACCGGGACGCTCGCGACCTTCTGCCCGGTGGCGAAGCTGATCGCGGTGACCTGGTCCGCGCCGGATTCGGAGATCACGCAGTCGCGGCCGTCCCCGCTGACGGTGGCCCAGTACGGCTTGCTCGCGGACACCAGCGGGCCCTCCCGCAGCGTGGCCCGGTCCATCACGGTGGCGTAGTCGTCCATGGTGCCGGCCACGCAGATCCGGGTGCCGTCGGGGCTCATCGACAGGCCGTGGTGCCGGGAGTCGTTGACCCAGGTGGTGCGGTCCTCGCTGGTGGCCGGGTTCTTCGGCAGCGTGGCGACGCGGGTGACGCGGTCGGTGGCCACGTCGTACTCGACCACGCCGTTGAAGAAGGACACCTGGAAGTAGAGCCGGCTGCCGTCGGGGGTGAACACGGCCGGGCGGACCGCGTCGGAGAGATCCCGGCGGCCGGCGGCGTCCAGCCGGTCCCGCATGTCGATCACCTTGACCACCTGGTACGTGCTGGTGTCGGCGACGGTGATCCGGCGGTCGCCCTTGGTCCAGTCGAGCCACGGCGCGTCCAGGTCGGTGTTGACCTCGCCGATGGACATGTTCCACAGCCGGGTGCCGCCGTCGGTGTAGATGTTCTCGTGCGGCTTGTCGCCGGCGCCGAACGAGCCGAGTTGCGCGCCGGTGCGGATGTCCAGCACGTGCACCGTGTTGGAGGTGGAGGCGGAGACCGCGACGCGGGTGCCGTCGGGCGAGACGGCCATGTGGTCGGCGCGGTAGCCGGAGACCGGGAACCGCCAGCGCAGCGCGCCGGTGGCCAGGTCGATCGAGACGACGTCGGCGAAGCTTGGCCGGGACACCACGAGCGCGGTGCCGTCCGGCGTGGTGTACATGTCGTCGATGAGCTGGTCGTGGCCCTCTCCCGGGCCCTGCCGGATGCCGAGGAAGAACGCCAGCTTGATCGGGTTGAGGTAGATCTCGCGCAGGCGCGCGGCGCGGTCCGGGATCACGTTGATCCGGCCGAGTTTGGCGTAGTCGCCACGGGACCGGATGACGTCGGCGGTGCCGTCCCAGTTGTTGCCGACGAACATCACCTCCTGGAGCGCGACCGCGGCGGTGGCCGGCGCGGGGGCCGTCACCAGCGGCAACGGCGCGACCAGGGCGAGCGCGGCCAGGACGGCAAGGCCGACGCGGCGGCGGGAGCGGGACGGGCGGGGTGGCACGGGTGTCATGGACGCCTCCTGGCAGCCGGTAGGACATCGACGTTTCTCAGTGGCGCGAGCGGTGTTACCTTGCGGTAACAACCAGGAGAGCAACCGGCCGGTCGCCGGGGCTAGGGAACTGACGCCAACGCCCGGGCGGCCCGGTTGTGCCGTGTCGACAACCGGAGGGCGGCGGACGCCGATGACCCGTACCGGACAGGCCCCGACGTTCGGCGCGTTGCTGCGCGACCTGTCCGCCGATCCGGCCGCGCTCGACGAGGTGGCGCGGGCGGCCCGCGCGGACTCCCCCGAGGTGGCCCGGCTGCCCGCCGACGAGGTACGCCGCCAGGTCGTCCTGCTGCTGACCAGCGGTCTCGGCGCGCTGGAACGCCACGAGGATCCGGCCGGGCGGGACTTCGCCGAGGCCCGCCGGCTGGGCGCGGACCGGGCGGCGCAGGGCGTCTCCGTCGCCGGGCTGCTGCGCGGCGTGCAGGCCGGGCGGGACCGGGCGGTGGAGCTGGTGGTCCGGCACGGCCGGGCCGCCGGCATCCCCGACGAGGTGCTGCTGGAGGGGCTGCTCACCATCGGCCGGTACGCCGCGGCGGTGGAGCGGGCCGTGGTCGACGGGCACCGCAGCGCCGAGCGGGAACTGGTGCGCACCGGCGCGGCGGCCCGGGCGCACCTGCTGCGGCGGCTGCTGCGTGACGGCCCGGCGGGCCTGCCCCCGGCCGAGCTGACCCGGTTCGGGCTGCGGCCGGACGGGCGCTACCACTGCCTGGTCGCCGCGCCACCGGACCCGGTCCGGGCGTACGCCCTGCACCGGCAGCTCACCGCGCGGGGCGGCCTGCTCGGCACGGTCGGGGACCGGCTGGCCGGGCTGCTCCCGCGACCGCCCGACGCCGTACCGGCCGACCTGCTGACGCTGGTGGCGCCCGCGCAGCCGCTGGAGCGGGCCCCGGCCATGTACGCGCTCTGCCTGGCGGCGCTCGCCACCGCGGCCAACCGGCGGCTGCGCGGACTACGTCGGGTCACCGACCTGGCCGGGGAGACCGCGCTGGCCGCCCAGCCGCTGCTGGCCGAACTGCTGCGCGGCACGCTGCTCGGCGCGCTCGACCCGGCCGACGGCTTCCACCGGGAGCTGGCCGGCACCGCGCTCGCCTGGCTGCACCACGGTCAGCGGCTGGACCAGACCGCCGCCGCGCTGCACGTCCACCCGAACACGGTGCGCTACCGGCTGCGGCGGCTGCGGGAGCTGACCGGCGGGCCACCGGTCGAGGAGGGGGCGCGGTGCACGGTGCCGGAGACCGTGCACTGGTGGTGGGCGCTGCGGAGCTGGCTGGACGGCGACTGACCACGGCCGCCGCAACCGGGCGCCGCGACCGGAAGACGCGACCGGAAGACGCGACCGCCCGGCCGTGGCCGGGCGACACGACCAGGCGACACGACCGGACGACACGTCGGGCCGCCGCCCGGGCCACACCGGCGCGAGGCACTGTGCCAGGCTGGCCGGGTGACCGAGGTGATCTTCCGGGAGGCGGTCCGCGCCGACCTGCCCGCCGTGCTCGCGCTGCTCGCCGACGACGTGCTGGGCCGCACCCGCGACCTGCCCGAGGTGGACGAGGCGTACGAGCGGGCCTTCGCCGACCTGGACGCCGACCCGCGCAACCAGCTGATCGTCGCCGACGACGGCGGGGAGCTGGTCGGCTGTTTCCAGCTCACGTACATCCCGGGGCTGGGCCGGCACGGTGCCGAACGGTGCCTGATCGAGTCGGTGCGGGTGCGCTCCGACCGGCGCGGCCGCGGGCTGGGCGGGACGATGATGCGCTGGGCGATCGACCGGGCCCGCGAGCGCGGCTGCGCGCTGGTGCAGCTCACCACCGACAAGCAGCGCGCCGACGCGCACCGGTTCTACCGCGACCTGGGCTTCGTGGCCAGCCACGAGGGCATGAAACTGGCGCTCTGACCCGGCCCCGAACCTTCGCCGGGCCGGCCGCTGCCCGGCGCCGGGCCGCCCCGGTGGCGGCCCGGCGTGCGGGTCAGTCCTCCGAGACGAGCCGGCCGTCGCGCAGCGTGAGCGTACGGTCGGCCAGCTCGATCAGTGCCGGGTCGTGCGTGGCCACCAGCGCGGTCATGCCGCGGGCGTGCACCACCGCCCGGAGCAGGTCCATGATCGACCGCCCGGTCTCGGAGTCGAGCTGACCGGTCGGCTCGTCGGCGATCAGCAGGTCCGGTTCGTTCGCCAGCGCCCGGGCCACCGCCACGCGCTGCTGCTGGCCGCCGGACAGCTCGTACGGGCGCTGCGCGGCGTGCCCGCCCAGCCCGACCAGCTCCAGCAGCACCGCCACCCGCTGCTCCCGCTCGGCCGCCGGCACCTTGGCCAGCCGCAGCGGCACCCCGACGTTCTCCGCCGCGGACAGGATCGGCACCAGGCCGAACGTCTGGAACACGAACCCGATCGTGCCCCGGCGCAGCGACAGCAGCTCCCGCTCGCCGGCCGCTGTGACGTCGTGCCCGGCCACCCGGATCAGGCCGGAGTCCGGCCGGTCCAGGCCGCCGACCAGGTTCAGCAGCGTGGTCTTGCCGGCGCCGGAGCGGCCCCGGACGGCGACCAGTTCGCCGCGTCCCGCCGTGAACGAGACGTCCCGCACGGCGTGCACGGCGTGCTCGCCCCTGCCGAAGGTGCGGCTCACCCCCTCGACCCGGACCACGTCCTCGACGGCCGACGCCGGCACCGCCGGCAGCACCACTGTCTGGTCGGTCATCACTCACTCTCCTCGCCGTGCGCCCGGTCGCCGGGGCGCACCTCGACGTGGTCGGGTTCCAGGTTGAGCCGGACCCGGTCGCGCAGCGACAGCGCCTCCACGAACTGCGCCGGCAGTTGCATCCGGCCGGTGCGGTCCAGCACCGCGTACTCCTCGCTGACCATCTCGGTGCCGCCGTCGGCGGTGATGCGCGCGGTCCGGCGTACCTCGGAGGCGGTCCGGCCGTCGCGGATCGCGACGGTACGGCGGACCTGGCCGGCCACGGCGTGGTCGTGGGTGACCACCACGATGGTGACCCCCAGTTCGGCGTTGATGGTGCGCAGCGCGGCGAAGACCTCGGCGCCGGTGGCCTCGTCCAGCTCGCCCGTCGGCTCGTCGGCGAAGAGGATCTCCGGGTCGTTCGCCACCGCCACGGCGACCGCGCAGCGCTGCTGCTCGCCGCCGCTCATCTGGCCCGGCCGGCGGTCCGCGCAGTAGCCGACGCCGACCATGTCCAGCAGCTCACGGGCCCGTTCGCGCCGCTTGCGCCCGCCGCCGGCCCGTCCGGCCAGCTTCATCGGCAGCTCCACGTTCTCCAGCGCGGTCAGGTACGGCAGCAGGTTGCGGCCGGTCTGCTGCCAGATGAACCCGACCACGTCCCGCCGGTACGCCAGCCGCCGCTTGTTCGACAGCGACAGCAGGTCGTAGTCGGCGACCCGGGCGATGCCGGCGGTGGGGGTGTCCAGGCCGGACAGGATGTTCAGCAGCGTCGACTTGCCGGAGCCGGAGGCGCCCACGATCGCGACCAGCTCGCCCCGGTCGATGACCAGGTCGAGGCCCTGGAGGGCGACGACCTCGACGCCCTCGGTCTTGAAGATGCGCACCAGACCGTCGCAGACGATGTGCCCGCGCAGCCGGTCGCGCCCGCCGGCCCGTTCGGCGGCGCGCTGCGCGGCGCGCTGTTGCAGTGACGCCAGGTCCGGTACGGCGGACGCCGGTTCGTCGCGCGGCGTGAGACGCGCCGGGCCCGGGTGACCGGAAGCGGTCGCGGTCATGTCAGCTCTCCTCTCCGAGCCGCAGCACCTCACCGAGGCGCAACCGGCGGTTGTTGACGGCTTCCACGGTGACCGCGAAGCCGAGGGCCAGCATGGCCAGGACCGACACCCCGGCCACCAGGCCGGGTTCGAAGCTGGGGCGCACGTCCACGCCCCCGGTGAAGGCGGGCAGGCCGAGCACCGGTGTGAGCAACAGTGGCAGCAACGCGCCGACCACCGCTCCGGTGAGCACCGACACCAGCACGAGCGGCGTCAGCTCGACCATCAGCAGTCCGCGCCACTGGCGGCGGGACAGGCCCATGGTGCGCAGGCGGGACAACACCTGCCCGCGCGAGCGGGCCCCGGCGAGCACCGCGAGCGCGAGCCCGAGCAGCCCCAGCGCGGCACCGCCTCCGGCGCCGAGCACGAACCCGAACACCAGCAGGCCGTTCACGCCGCTGCCGCCCAGGTCGGCGCGCACCGCCGAACGGGTCGTCACCTCCGGCGCGCGGGCCTTGTCGCCGGTGTCGACCCCGCCGATGCGCAGGTAGCGCCGCTGCCCCTCCCGCGCGACCCGGTCCACCTCGGCCGCGTCCACCCCCGACCCGGCGAGCACGAACCCGGTGGGCGCGAGCTGATGCGGCGCGTCGGCCGGCAACGCCGGCCACGGCAGCACCACGAACCGGCGTACGCCCTCGCCCACGAGCGCGAACTCGTCGACGGTGGCGGCGGTCCGCACCGGCAGCCGGTTGCCCTGTACGTCCAGCCAGGCGGGCCGCTCACCCCGGGCGTCGGCGAGCCCGGCGTCGGCCAGCTCCTCGGCCACCGCGGGGGACACCAGCGCCGGCAGCGGGCTGTTCCCGTCGGTGCGGGCCCGCACCGCGTCGGGCACGCTCACCGGTACGCCGGCCTCCCGTGCCACCTCGGCGAACCGCTCCCCGTCCACCAGCACCACACGCATCTCGGTGATCGGGGCGGGACGTCCGGCGCGGTCGGAGTACGGGCGTTCGGCCGGCACCGTGAGCAGCGGCGCGACAGCGCGTACCCCCGGCAGCTCGGCCAGCTTCTCGGCGGTGTCCGGCGTGAAGCGCTCACCGCCCACCAGCAGGTCACCGGGCACGGCCTGGGCGGCGGCGGTGTCCCGGCCGGTCTCGATGCCGGTCGCGACCACGCCGCAGAACGCGGCCGTGGCCACGGCCAGCACCACCACGACCAGCGGCCCGGTGGTCGCGGCCCGGCCCGCGCGGGCGGTGCCGAGGAACGCGACGCTGCCGCGCGCCCGGGCGGCGACGCGGCTGACCAGCCGCAACGGCCAGGGGTACGCGCGCAGCGCCAGCAGCGCCGCCGCGATCGCCAGCAGCACCGGAACCGAGACGAGCAGCGGGTCCACCGAACCGGCGGTGAGCCCGCGCCGGCGCAGCAGGAACGCGCCGAGCACGGCGAGCCCGAGCACCGCCACCTCGACGGTGAGCCGGACGGCCGGCGACCGGCCGCCCAGGTCGGAACGCCCACCGGCCCGGCGGCCGACGGCGAGCGCGGCCAGTGGCGGCAGCAGTGTGGCCAGGAGCCCGGCGATCACCACCCAGCGCCACGACGCCCCGGTGCCGGGCAGCAGTCCGCCGAGCAGCCAGCCGATCCCGGCCGCGGCCGGCA
The DNA here is from genome assembly GCF_049179035.1 of Micromonospora sp. WMMD1274. NCBI lineage: Bacteria > Bacillati > Actinomycetota > Actinomycetes > Micromonosporales > Micromonosporaceae > Micromonospora > Micromonospora sp. WMMD1274. The sequence continues at coordinate 5,087,814 of NZ_JBMHMG010000001.1, read as the reverse complement.
GCACCAGCAGCGACTCGGCCAGGCCGCGGCGCAGCACCGCGCCGGTGGAGCCGCCGCGTGCCCGGATCAGGTGGAACTCGGCGCGGCGGCGGCGCGCGGCCAGCCGGGCGGCCAGCAGCGTCAGCCCGGCCAGCGTGGCGAGCAGCCCGGCCGCGATGACCGCGAGCAGGGTACGCGCGGCGGCGAGCGAGTCGGCGAAGCGCCGCAGCGCGATGTCCACGCCCTGGCTGAGCGTCGCCACGGCGGGACGGCTGCGCTCCAGCCCGTCGACGCCGGCGATCAGCGCGTCGAGGCGGCCCGGTTCGAGCCGGTCCGGGGCGATCCGGTACCGCCAGCCGAAGCTGACCGGCCAACCGGTAGCGACGGCCTCGTCGACGCCGCCGTCGGCGGTGTAGGCGACGCCCACGAACGGGTCGCCGTCGCCCTCGGGCGGGGTGAGCTTGAGCATCGACGGCAGCGTGTCCCAGACGCCGTCGGCCGGGTCGTTCGGCCGCCACACGCCGACCAGGTGGACCGGGAGGGACTTGAGCACGTTGTCGTCCGGATCGAGGATCAGGAGCTGGAACCGGTCGCCGGTCTTCACGCCGAGCGTGCCGGCGATCGTCTCGGCGAGCGTCACCTCGACCGTGCGGGCCGGGGCGGCGGGGCGTTCCGGCCACCGCCCGCCGACCAGGGTGGCCGCCTCCTTGATGCCGGTACCGGCACGCAGGTGCACGTCGATCAGCCCCTTCTCGGGGGCGAGCGTCGGGCCGCGCAGCCGTCCGGGGACGGTCTGGGCGACGTACCAGCGCTGGCCGATGCTGTCCCGGACCTCGGCGGGCATCGCCTCCTCGATCCCGGCCAGCTCGGCCGCGTTACCGGTCACGGCGGCCCGGGTCGACGGCGGGAACGCGGTCGGCGCGGTGCTGTACGTGAGGTCGCGGCGGGCCACCGGCTGCCCGGCCACGTACTCGGTGAGCCCCTGCCCGGTCAGCCGGTCGGCGACCCGGGGCACCCCGGTGATCAGCAGGGCGGTCACCAGGGTCAGGACGGCGAGCAGCAGGAACTGCCCGCCGTATGCGCGTACCCGGCGCGCGGCACCAGGAAGGCTCATCGTTCTCCTCCGATCCGGAGCTGCGCGGCGGCGACCCGCTGGCGGATGCCGGTGGTGATGAGGGCGGCGAAGGCGAGCGCGGCGAGCAGCAGCCCGGCGGCTGTCGTCCCGATCGGCACCCAGGGCACTGTGAAGGCCGCCTCGGGCACCGGCCGGCCGGCGGCCGGGGTGAGGATCACCAGCGGCACCATGGTGGCCGCGACGAGGGCGCCGACGAGCATCCCGACGCCGACGCCGATCGCGGCCAGGAACGTCTGTTCCGCGAGGTACGCGCGTGCCAGCAGCCGGGTGTTCGCGCCGAGCGTGTTGAACACGGCGAACTCGGTCAGCCGGCGCCGGGTGGTGGCCCACACGTCGACCGCCAGGCCGACCAGGGCGAGCAGCACCGAGCCGAGCGCGGCGGCCAGCAGCCCGGTGCGCGCGCCCTGCCAGTACGGGTCCTCGGCGGCCTCCGCGGCCACCGCACGGCGGTCCAGCAGCACCGTGCCGCCGGTCGGGGCGAGCGCGTCAGCGGCGGCGGTGTGCCCGCCGGGCGTGGTGCCCAGCCACCACTCGGCCACCGGCCGGACGCCGCCGCTGCGTTCGAGGAGCTGCGTGGTGGCGGTGGGCAGGTCCAGCAGCACCCCGTCGCCCCCGGTGCCGGGCACCGCGGCGACCTGGCCGACCACAGTGACCTCGACCGTCACCTCGGCGACCGACAGCTTGACGGTGTCGCCGGTCTTGAGGCTCATCGCGGCGGCGACGCCGGGGGTGACGAGCACCGGCACCGGACGGTCCGGCGCCTGCGGCACCAGCGCGAACCGGGACGAGGGCACCCGGGCGAACTGCAACAGCCCGGCCGGCACGTCGAAGCCCTGCGTCCCGTCGATCCGGGTCGGGCTCGCCTTGGCGGTGCCGCGCGGCCCGGAGCCCGGGTCGATCACCCGCCAGGATCCCTCCACCGGCACCGGCAGGACCCCTCCGTCGGCGTCGGTGAGCCGCAGCTCGTCCAGGAGCAGCCGGTAGGAGCTGCCGGTGGCGTCGCCGCCGTCGGCCTCGAAGCCGGCCAGGCGCAGCGGGGCGCCGCCGCTGTCGGGCACCGGCACCGAGAAGCGCATCGGCTTCCCGTCACCGTCGGCCTCGGCCAGCCGGACCCGCCAGGTGGCCCCGGCGTCGGTGGTGAACAACGCGGTCACCGTCACCCGGGGCCGGTCGTACATGCTGTCGACAGGCGTGCGGACGGTGCCGGACAGCGTCTTCGCCCCCTCGGGCACAACGCCGCCGGCCGGCGCGGTCCGGCCGTTCGCGAGCCGGTCCAGCAGGGCGCCGGTGGACGCGTCACCGCCGGCGTCGTCGAGCCGGATCATCCCCTTCGCGGCGGCGGCGTCGAACGCCACCACTGTCGCCGGCCGGGCCTCACGGCCCAGGCGTACGTCGTCGCGCCAGGCCGGCAGCACCCGGTCGACGCCCGGTACGGCGGCCAGCTGGGCGGCCCGGTCCGCGGGGGCGGTGCCGTCCCGTTCGGTCAGCCGCAGGTCCGCGCCGACCGTGTGCTGCGCCTGGTCGCGCTGCGAGCGTTCCCAGGAGGCGACGAGCGACCAGGCGAGCGTGCTGCCGCCGACGGCGAGCGCGAGCAGCAGCACCGGACCGGCGTGCGGGCGGCGGCCCGCCTGCCACATGCCGAACATGGTGGCGTTCCACGTCCGGCGGTCCACGAAGCGTTCCGCGATCCGGGTGGTCGGCGGCAGCAGCCGCAGCGCGATCACCGCGCCGGCCAGCACGCCGATGGTGGGCGCGGCGGCCAGCAGTGGGTCGATGCCGAGGCTGCCGTTCGCGCCGGCCAGCGGCGAGGAGTACTGCCGCAGCTGGGTCCAGGCGAGCACGGCGAGCGCGACCAGCACGATGTCCACGCTCGCCCGCTGCACCGCCGCTCCCCGGGAGGGACGGGACCGGGCCGCCATGTCGGCGACGTAGGTGCCGGCCCGGCGCATCGCCGGCAGCACCATGGCGAGCAGGCAGCCCACCGCCGCGCCGACCGCGACCACCCACACCCGGGCCAGGTCGCCGTCGGCCAGCCCCAGGTCCGCGCCCAGGTAGTGGATCGCCTGCCCGGTCAGCGCCGGGGCCAGCAGCAGCGCCGGCGCCACCACGAGCGTCGCCTCGCGTACGGCCAGCCCGGCGATCTGCCCCCGGGCCGCACCCCGGGCCCGCAGCAGCGCGGTCTGCGCCCGCCGGTCCTCGTTGAGCAGCGCGGCCACCAGCACCAGCGCGTACCCGCCGAGCACCACGATCAGCAGCAGCGGGGTGAGCAGCGCCGACCGGCCCACCAGGTCGGCCCGGCTGAGCCGGTCGACGAGCCGGTCCAGGTGGCTGACCTGCTGTGTCGAGGAGCCCAGGCCGGTGGCCTCGGGCAGCTTCCCGGTGATCTCGTCCAGCGCTGTGGTCACGGCGGGCAGCCGGGCCGGCTCGACCGCCACCAGGTCGGGGTCGACCACCCAGGCCGCCGAGGTGGAGCCCGGGAAGGTGCGGGCGAAGTCGGCCGGGTCGAGCGCGAACGGCCCGTACGAGGTGATCTCCGCGTCGCCCTGGCTCTCCCCCACCCCCGGGGCGAGACGCCAGTACGCCTCGGCGGCGTCCCGGGGCCGCCACGTGCCGACGACCACCACCGTGCCGGCGCGCTCCGCGCCCCGGTCGTACAGCGGCACCCGCTCCCCGACCTCCAGGCTCAGTTGCGCGGCCACCTTCTCCGGCAACGTCACCTGCAACGGGTTGCTGCCGGGCACCGGCCACGCCCCGGCGGCCAGCTCGGCGTGCGCGGGCAGGTCGTCGAGCGTGGCCAGGTTGGCGAACATCGGATCGTCGTCGGTACGGGCGGCACCCACGTCACCGGTCAGCTCCCGCCCGGTCCCGGAGCGGGTCCCGGCCACGGTGACCGGAGCGCCGCCGAGCCCGTTCGCGAACTGTTCCCGTACCGCCCGGTCCCGCTCGGCGAACGCGGCGGCGTCGGCGCCGCCGGAGCCGCTGATCAGCAGGCTGCGTTCCTCGGCCGGGGCGGCGTCGAGCACCGCGCGGGCGCCCGCCTCGACCGCACGGCGGTTGTAGTCGGAGAGCCCGGTGACCAACGCGACCGCGACGAGTGCCGCGACAGCGGCGGCGAGCAGCAGCCCACGGGCCTCTACCGCCCGCCTCCACACCAGCTTCATCCGACGTCCTCTCCTGGCCCCGGCGGGCCGATGCCGAGAGAGAGCAGTGACACCCCGCAAAAGGTTCGCGCCCGTTACATGATCGTTATCGGTCCCCGCCGCCCCACCACCGCGCCCTCCCCGCCCACCTCCCCGTCGATCTTGGAGTTGTGGCACCTCGGATGCGCTCTATGTGGCTTTTGGGAACGACCACAACTCCAAGATCGACGAGGGTCACCGGGGTAGCGGGCGCGGCTGTCCACAGGGGCGGACGGGAGGGGCGGTGGGGCGGGAGGGTGGGCGGGTGTGGCGGTACGGGGAGTTGCTGGCGGGTGGGATGAGCCGTGGGGCAGTCCGGCACCGGGTGGAGGCGGGACGGCTGGGCCGGCTGGGCCGGGGTGTCTACGGCTGTGCCGACGACGAGACGAGCCGGTTGCGCGCCCTGTTCCGGCGGTTGCCGCCGGGCACCGTCGCGGGGTTCCACACGGGCGCGCGACTGCACCGGTTCGGGGCGGTGCCGGACGGCCGGGTGCACGTGATCGTGCCGCCCGGCGCGGGTGCGCCCCGCATCCGGGGCGTGGCGGCGCATCAGACGGTGCTGCCGGTCCCGGACGCGGTGGAGATCGCCGGCATCCCCTGCGCGCCCGCCGCCCGCTGCGCGGTGGACCTGGCCCGGTTGATCCGGCGGGCGGACGCGCTACCGGTGCTGGACCTCTGCCTTCGAGTCGGCGCCTGCCGCCACGAGGATCTGCGGACCGAGGTGGCGTGGCACGCCGGCCTGCGGGGAGTACGACAGGCGGGGCAACTCGTCGCGCTCGCCGACCCGCGTTCGGAGTGCCGGCAGGAGAGCCAGTTACGCCTGTTGCTGATCGACGGCGGGCTGCCGCCGCCGGAGCCGCAGCTGTGGGTCTCCGACCACGACGGGATACCGATCTACCGCCTCGACCTGGGCTATCGCGACCAGCGCATCGGTCTGGAGTACGACGGCGGATCCCACCTCGACCCCGGCCGGCTGCACCACGACCGCTCCCGGCTCAACTGGCTGGCCGAGCACGGCTGGCGCATGCGGGTCTACACGGCCACCGACCTCTACCGCCGCCCCCGGCACGTCGTCGCTTCGGTCCGGGCCCTGCTGACCGCCTCCGGCTGAGCCGCGGTCACCCGAGCACGACGCACGCCGGTCCACCCGTCGGCAAGGAAACGGCGAGGCGGGGTCAGGGGCGAGGGCGGTCGCGGTCCTTGGACGGCTGGACCCGCTTCGGCTCGCCGGGCATCTTCGGGTATTCCGGCGGGTACGGCATGTCGCCCAGCCCGTCCGCGGCGTCCCGCTCGGCCCACTCCAGCAGCGGCGTGATGTCCCACGGGGCGTCGTCGATGCCGGCGTGCGGGTCACCGCGCTCGGCGAACCGGGCCGGCACCGTACCGAGGTGGAAGTCGTCCGGGTCGACCTGCGGCAGCTCGTCCCAGTCGACCGGGGTGGAGACGGTGGCGCGGCCGTTGGCGCGCAGTGAGTACGCGCAGGCGATGGTGCGGTCCCGCGCCATCTGGTTGAAGTCGACGAAGACGCGCTCGCCGCGCTCCTCCTTCCACCAGGCGGTGGTGACCAGCTCGGGGCGGCGGCGTTCCAGCTCCCGGGCCAGCGCGATGGTGGCCCGGCGCACCTCCACGAACGTCCAGCGCGGCTGGATGCGCAGGTAGACGTGCACGCCCCGGCCGCCGGAGGTCTTCGGCCAGCCGGGCACGCCCAGCTCGTCGAGCAGCCCGCGCAGCTCACCGGCGGCGGTCACCGCGTCGGCGAAGTCGGTGCCGGGTTGCGGGTCGAGGTCGACGCGCAGCTCGTCGGGGCGGTCGGTGTCGGCGGCGCGCACCGGCCACGGGTGGAACACCACTGTGCCCATCTGCGCCGCCCAGGCCACGTGCGCCAGGTCGGCCGGGCACAGCTCGTCGGCCGGGCGGCCGCTGGGGAAGGCGATCCGCGCGGTGCGGACCCACGGCGGCACGCCCCGCTGCGGCACCCGCTTCTGGAAGAACATCTCCCCCTCGATGCCGTCGGGGAAGCGCTGGAGCGTGGTGGGCCGGTCGCGCAGGGCGCGCATGATCCCGTCGCCGACTGCGAGGTAGTAGCGGAAGACGTCGGCCTTGGTGAAGCCGCGCTGCGGGAAGATCACCCGATCGGGGCTGCTCAGCCGCACCGTGTGCCCGGCTACCTCGATCTCCTCGACCGCACTCCTGCCCGCCATCACGCGACCATATGCGATGCCACCGACACCCGACGTACCGTGGAACGGTGAGTCTTTCCGACAACGAACTGCCCCGTACCGAGGACGAATGGCGCGTCCGGCTGAGCCCCGAGGAGTTCCGGGTGCTCCGCGAGGCCGGCACCGAGGCGCCCTGGACCGGTGAGTACGTCGACACCAAGACCCCCGGCGTCTACCACTGCCGGGCCTGCGGGCTGGAACTGTTCCGCAGCCAGGACAAGTTCGACTCGCACTGCGGCTGGCCGAGCTTCGACGACGCCATCCCGGGCGCGGTCAAGGAGATCCCGGACAACACGCTCGGCATGCGGCGCGTGGAGATCCGCTGCGCGCGCTGCGACAGCCACCTCGGGCACGTCTTCGAGGGCGAGGGCTTCACCCCGAAGGACACCCGGCACTGCGTCAACTCGATCTCGGTGCGGCTGGAGCCCAGCGCCGGCTGACGGCGGCGTCACAACCGCAGCAGGCCGCCGGCCTCGTCCACCTGGTCGGCGGCCTCGTCGTCCAGCCACACCCCGCCGGTGGCGAGGTAGCGGAAGCGGTACTCCCCCGGCGCGAGCCGGACCGTCACGGTACGGGTGCCGTCGCGCCGCGGCACCAGCTCGTGCCGGCCGGGCTCCCACCCGTTGAAGCAGCCGACCACGCTGACCGTGCCGGCCGGGGTGTCCCGGGGCAGCGAGAACGTCACCCGGGTCTGGTTGCCGAAGAGCCTGTTGCGCTTGATCACGAATCCTCCGGGGATTTTCGGCGGTCACAGGAGTCAACGCGCGACACGCCGGGAGCGACTCGCCGTGGGGCCGGATCAGGTTCGCCGGTTCCGGTTGCTCGAAGGTGTCCTCTGCGCGACTCTCGGATGACAGGTCCGTTTTCGGGGGGTTTCGCATGGCTGCCTGCGAGGTTTGCGGCAACGACTACTGGATGGCGTTCGAGGTGCGCACCGTCGACGGGTCGCGGCACACGTTCGACTGCTTCGAGTGCGCGGTGCACAAGATGGCGCCGATCTGCGAGCACTGCCAGATCAAGATCGTCGGGCACGGCGTCGAGGTCTCCGGCCGCTTCTTCTGCTGCGCCCACTGCGCCCGCGCCGTCGAGGGCGAGCAGGGCGCCGAGGTACGCGACGCGGTCGGCGCCCGCCCCGCCTGACGCGGCCGCTCCCGGGGCACCACCGGCGTCGATCTCCGTCTACCATCCCTCCGGTGTCCCGACGGTTGATCATCTCGGTGGCCCTGGTCGCCACCCTCACCGGCTGCGGTTCCGCCACCGAGCCCGGTGCCGCGACCGCCCCCGATCCGGCGCTCGTCGCGCCCTCGCCCACCGACGGCGGCGCCGCCGCGGCGCTGCGCGACCGGTACGCCGCGACCGGCAGCCTGGCCGGCCTGGCCGAGAAGCCCGAGCACGCCAGCGAACGGCTCGACTCCGACGGTGTCGCCTGCGGTCGCTCCCTGCCCCTGCTCGACCGGCGGCTCGTCGCGTCCACCCGGGTCTTCGTCACGCCGGAGGGGACCCCGGCCGGCGAGTTCGTCGAGATCGCCCAGGAGACGGTGGTCTACCCGGACGAGCAGACAGCCGCGGACGCGGTACGGCAGGTCTTCGGCGTGCTGGAGGCGTGCGAGCGCGACGAGGAGGGCGGCCAGGTGACCGCCGGACACACCGCGGCGGACCTGCCCACCGGGCTGGGCGTGCCGGGCCGGGTGGTGTCCGCGACCATGACCGTGTCCGACGGCACGCGCTTCCCGCACCGCTACGGCTGCCTGCACCACGGCCGGGTGACCCAGTGCGTCGCGGTCTGGACCCGCTCGGCGGCCGACACCGGCACCTGGTTCGAGCGCGCCGTCACCGTCACCGCCACCGGGCTGCGCACTTCGAAGGGCTGAACGCGCCGGGCCGCGCCGGCCTGGCGCGCGCCGAGCCGACGCGTCGCGCCAGGGGGACCACGAGCGGCCGGAGACGCGCCGCCTACCCTGGGCCGATGCCCGTCGAGTCCCACCTGGCCGGCTTCGCCGACCTGGACGCCCGCACCTTCCACGACCTGCTCCGGCTGCGCATCGACGTGTTCGTGGTCGAGCAGTCCTGCCCGTACCCGGAACTGGACGGCCGGGACGTCGAACCCGGCACCCGCCACCTGTGGCTGAGCAGTGACGGCGCCGTGGTCGCGTACCTGCGGATCCTGGCCGACCCCGGCGGCGTCGCACGGATCGGACGGGTCGTGGTGGCGCCGGCGGCGCGCGGCGCGGGCCTGGCCGGTGCGCTGATGACCGAGGCCCTGGCCGTGGCGGGTGACCGGCCGTGCGTGCTCGACGCGCAGACGCACCTGGTCGGCTTCTACGCCGGGTTCGGCTTCACCGTCGACGGCCCCGGCTACGTCGAGGACGGCATCCCGCACACCCCGATGCGCCGCGACCCGACTCATTGACGTTTGTCGCTTTTTGTGGCACCGTGCGGGCGGAGCCGCCACGCGGGAGAGGGCAACTCCCGACAGTCCGGGCGTCGTGCACCGACACCCATCCCGGAGGCTTTCCCATGTCCACTCCGTACCGCCGCCCCTTACCGCTCGCGGCGGCGATCCTCGCCGTCTGCGCGGTGGTGGCGGCGCTGCTCACCACCGCGTTCTCCGGCCCGGCCTCGGCGCACGGGTCGGTCGTCGACCCGGCCTCGCGCGCCTACAGCTGCTGGCAGCGCTGGGGCGGTGACTTCCAGAACCCGGCCATGGCCACCCAGGACCCGATGTGCTGGCAGGCGTGGCAGGCCGACCCGAACGCCATGTGGAACTGGAACGGCCTGTTCCGCGAGGGCGTGGCCGGCAACCATCAGGGCGCCATCCCGGACGGGCAGCTGTGCAGCGGCGGACGCACCCAGAGCGGCCGGTACAACGCGCTCGACACCGTCGGCGCCTGGAAGACCGTGCCGGTCACCAACAGCTTCCGGGTCAAGTTCTTCGACCAGGCCAGCCACGGCGCCGACTACATCCGGGTGTACGTGACCAAGCAGGGTTTCAACGCGCTCACCTCGCCGCTGCGCTGGAGCGACCTGGAACTGGTCGGCCAGATCGGCAACACCCCGGCCAGCCAGTGGACGCGTGAGGTGGACGGCGTGTCCATCCAGATCCCGGCGAACGCGCCGGGCCGCACCGGCCGGCACATCGTCTACACCATCTGGCAGGCCAGCCACCTGGACCAGTCCTACTACCTGTGCAGCGACGTGGACTTCGGCGGGTCCGGCCCGACCACGCCGCCGACCAGCACGCCGCCGACCAGCACCCCGCCGACGAGCACGCCGCCCACCAGCACGCCCCCGACCAGCCCGCCGCCGACCACGCCGAACCCGGCCGGTGGCTGCACCGCGACGTACGCGATCACCGGTTCGTGGGGCGGCGGCTTCCAGGCCGAGGTGAAGGTGACAAACGGCAGCGGTTCACCGATCCGCGGCTGGTCGGTGAGCTGGAACTACCAGAACGGCCAGCAGGTCAACTCGGCGTGGAACGCCACTGTCACCACCAGCGGAACGCTGGTGACGGCACGCAACGTGGCCTACAACGGCTCGCTCGCACCGGGCGCCAGCACCTCGTTCGGCTTCACCGGCTCGGCCGGTGCGACGAACCCGGTGCCCGGCATCCTGTCCTGCACGACGACCGCCTGACCGGGCTCCGGCCGGGACCGCGCTCGCGGTCCCGGCCGGGCACCCTCAGACCAGGCAGTTGACGATGTCGGCGACCGGGCGGCGGCGGCCGGTGTAGAACGGGATCTCCTCCCGCACGTGCCGGCGGGCGCCGGAGGCGCGCAGGTCGCGCATCAGGTCCACGATCCGGTGCAGCTCGTCGGCCTCGAACGCCAGCATCCACTCGTAGTCGCCGAGCGCGAACGAGGCGACCGTGTTGGCCCGCACGTCCGGGTAGCCCCGGGCCATCTTGCCGTGCTCGGCCAGCAGCTCGCGCCGCTCGGCGTCGGGCAGCAGGTACCACTCGTACGAGCGCACGAACGGGTAGACGCACAGGTAGGCGCGGGGCTCCTCGTCGTTCAGGAAAGCCGGGATGTGGCTCTTGTTGAACTCGGCCGGGCGGTGCAGCGCCATCTGCGACCAGACCGGGGTGAGGGCCCGGCCCAGCGTGGTCCGGCGGAACCGCAGGTACGCGTCCTGCAGCGCGTCGCTGGACGACGAGTGCCACCAGATCATCAGGTCGGCGTCGGCGCGCAGCCCGGCCACGTCGTACGTGCCCCGGATCGTGACGTCCTTGCCGGCCAGCTCGGTGAAGAGCGACTCGACCTCGTCGACGACGTTCTCCCGCAGCGACGGCAGCGGGCTGGTGGCCCGGTACACCGACCACATCGTGTAGCGGATGGTCTCGTTGAGCTCGCGCAGCCGCGCCGCGTTGGTCTGCTCGGTCATGCTGCCGATCCTTCCAGTGCCGTGATGATCTCTTCGGCCGCCGTCTCGCCGGAGCGGACGCACACCGGGATGCCGACGCCGTCGTAACCGGCCCCGGCCACTGCAAGCGTCGGGTGGGCGGCGCGCAGCGCCGTCCGGACCGCCGCCACCCGGGCGGTGTGCCCGGGCGTGTACTGGGGCAGCGCGCCACCCCACCGCTGCACGTGCCGGGCCACCGGCGCCGGCAGCGGCGCGCCGAGCACCGCCGACAGCTCCCGGTGCACCGTGTCGGCCAGGTCGTCGTCGGTGAGCTGCAGCGACGTCTCGTCGCCGTACCGGCCCACCGAGGCGCGCATCAGCGCCAGCCCGTCCGGCCGCCGCAGGTGCCCCCACTTGGTGGTGAAGAACGTGGACGCCTTGATCGTCAGCCCCTCACCGGCCGGCACCAGGAAGCCGGACAGCTCCGGCAGGGCCGGCCCCGGCAGCGCGAGGGTGATCAGGGCGACGCTCGCGTAGTCGAGCGCGCCCACCGTGCCGGCCGCCTCGGGCGCGGCGGCGGCGAGCAGCCGGGCGGCCGGGCGGGCCGGCACCGCGAGCAGCACCGCGTCCGCCTCGACGTGCTCGGCGTCGCGGGTCGGCCCGACTGTGAGCCGCCAGCCGTCCGGGGTGCGGCGCAACTCGCGTACCGCGGCGCCCCGGCGGATCGTCGCACCGCTCGCCGTCGCCGCCGCCGCGACCAGCGTGCTCAGCCCGCCGGCGAGGGTGCCGAAGACCGGGGCGCCCGGCGCGCGCGGCGCGGCGGCCTGCGCGGCGCGTACCGCACCGACCAGCGTGTGCTCGGCGCGGGCCGCGCGGGCCAGCGCCGGCATCGTGGTGACCAGCGACAGGTCGTCGGCCCGCCCCGCGTACACGCCGCCGAGCATCGGGTCGACCAGCCGCTCCACCACCGCGTCACCGAGACGCTTGCGGACCAGCTCACCGACCGAGGTGTCCTCGCCGTCGGCCAGCAGCGGGTGGCCCGCGTCGCGGTCGGCGTCCGCGGCCGGCGGCGCCACCGCCGCCACCTTGTCCAGATCCCCGGGTACGCCGACGAGCGTGCCGCCCGGCACCGGGCGCAACGTGCCGTCGACCAGCAGGGCCGCCTGCCCGACCGTGGGGTGCACGATCTCCTCGTCCAGGCCGAGGCGGCGGGCCAGCGTCACCGCCGCCGACTCGCCACCGGCCGGGTCGCGCATGAGGAACGACTCGGCGCCGAACTCGACCGGGCCACCGGCCAGCTCACCGGTGAACAGCTTGCCGCCGAGACGACCGGACTGCTCGTACACGGTGATCTCGGTGCCCTCGGGAGCCCGGTCGCGCAACCGGACGGCGGCGGCCAGCCCGGTGATCCCGCCACCGACGATCGCCACCCGCCACGGTCGCACCACTGTCTCCTCCTAGCGCTCCGGTCGCGCGGTCAGTTCGTGCACCAGCGCGACCACCCGGGTCAGCACCTCGGGGTCGGTCTCCGGCAGGACGCCGTGACCGAGGTTGAACACGTGGCCGGGAGCGGCCCGGCCCTGCTCGACGATGCGCCGCACCTCGGTCTCCACCGCCGGCCAGGGGGCGAGCAGCACCGTCGGGTCGAGGTTGCCCTGCACCGCCTTGTCCGGGCCGATCCGGCCGGTGGCGACGTCCAGCGGGGTACGCCAGTCCACGCCCACCACGTCGGCCCCGGCCTCGCCCATCGCGCCGAGCAGCTCGCCGGTGCCCACCCCGAAGTGGATCCGCGGCACACCCGCGTCGGCGAGCCCGCCCAGCACGTACGTCGAGTGCGGCAGCACGAAACGGCGGTAGTCGGCCTCGGAGAGCGCGCCCGCCCACGAGTCGAACAGCTGCACCGCGGAGACCCCGGCGTCGATCTGCACCTGGAGGAACGCCAGCGTCACCTCGGCCAGCCGCGCGCACAGCGCGTGCCACAGGTCCGGGTCGCCGTACATCAGCGCCTTCGTCTTGGCGTGCGTACGCGACGGGCCGCCCTCGACCAGGTAGCTGGCAAGCGTGAACGGAGCGCCGGCGAAGCCGATCAGCGGGGTGTCGCCCAGCTCGACGACGAGCCGGCGGACCGCCTCGTCCACGTACGACACGTCGTCGCGGCCGATCGGGCTGATCCGCTCGACGTCGGCGGCGGTACGGACCGGCTCGGCCACCACCGGACCGGTGCCGGGCACGATGTCCAGGTCGACGCCGGCCGCGGCGACCGGCACCACGATGTCGCTGAACAGGATCGCCGCGTCCACGCCGTGCCGGCGCACCGGCTGGAGCGTGATCTCGGTGACCAGCTCGGGCCGGCGGCACGACTCCAGCATCGGCACGTTGGCCCGGATCTCCCGGTACTCCGGCAGCGACCGGCCGGCCTGGCGCATGAACCAGACCGGGGTGTGCGGGCCCGGCTCGCGCCGGCAGGCGCGGACGAAGGGCGAGTCGGCCGGCCCGCCGCGGCGGGGTTCTCCGTCTCGGGCGGCAGTGCCCGTGGTGTCGGTGGTCATCGCGGCAATCGTGCCACGCCCCCGGTGCGCGCCCGCGCTCACCGTCCGCATTTGTGACGTAGAAGGAAGGGCACCCGCCCGACGCCTCCGGCAGAGCGTCGCCTTAACCGTCGATCACCCGGCGCGCCGTCGCGCGCCGCGCGGTGAGCGCGCATAGGCTGCCCGCATGGCCCCCCCGATCGCGCTCCCGGAAACGTTCGCTCGCGCGGTCGCGGGGCTGCGGTCGGTGACACCCCGCCCGGAGATCGTCCTGGAGGAGGTCGGCGCGCCGCAGCGGCTGGCCCCGTACGCGTTCGCGCTGTCCGCCGCCGTGATGCGCGACGACGACGAGGTGGCCACCGGCCGGCTGATCCTGCTGCACGACCCGGCCGGGCACGAGGCGTGGCAGGGCACCTTGCGGCTGGTCACGTACGTCACCGCCGAGCTGGAGGTCGACCTCGCCAGCGACCCGCTGCTGCCGGGCGTCGGCTGGACCTGGCTGACCGACGCGCTCGACGTGCAGGGCGCCGGGCACCGGGCAATCGGCGGCACCGTCACCCAGACGCTCTCCACCCGCTTCGGCGAGCTGGCCGGGCCGCCCGCCGCCGGTGACATCGAGATCCGCGCCTCCTGGACGCCGTTGCGCGCCGACCTCGGCCCGCACCTGCTGGGCTGGTGCACGCTGCTGGCCTCCACGGCCGGCCTGCCGCCGCCCGGTGTCACCGCGCTGCCCACCCGCCGCTCGGCGGGCGCCGCCTGACCGTCGTACCCTCTCCGCCGCCCGGCCGGCTCCGCCGCTGACGCCCGATGCGCGAAGGCCGCCCCGGGCGAGCCGGGGCGGCCTTCGGGCGGACGCGGTCAGAGGTAGTTCTCGGCCTCGTCGCAGACCTTGTCCAGGCCCTTGTTGGCCGCCTCGAAGCCGGCCCGGTCGCCGCGCGACGCCGCCGCGATGGCGGTGGTCAGCTTGTCCAGGCAGCTCGCGATGACCTTCTTCTGCCGGGCCTGCTCGTCTCGGTCGTTCTTGGTGCCGGTCAGGTCCTGCTGGGTGTCCGACAGCCGCTCCTGGACCGTCTTCAGCTCGCCCTTGAGCTTCTCGATCTCCTGCTGGTTCGCCGAGATCGTGCCGTCACGCTGGCTGACCGTCTGCCGGGACTTGTCCAGCTCGCCGTTCGTAGAGACGTACAGGAACGTCATCACGCCGCCGAAGACGAACAGCAACGCGGCCACGAGGCCGAGCACCAGCGCGGCCCACTTCCGGCCGCCGCCGGTCGCCGGCGCGGCGGCCGGCGGGCCGTACGGGCCGGGCGGCCCGGACATCGGCGGCGGCGCGAAGCCGGGGCCGGACACCGGCGGCGCGGACGCCGGCGGGACCGACATCGGCTGCGCGTAACCGGGGGCGGAGACCGGCGGGACGGATACCGGCGGCGCCGACATCGGCTGCGCCGGCGGGGGCACCGGGGCGGCACCCGGCGCGTATCCCGGCTGTCCCGGCGCGGCGGGCTGGTATCCGCCGTACCCGGGAGCGCCGTCGGACGCGGTGGGCTGGTGCAGGGTCGGCGCGGGCTGGTTCGGGTCGTACTGCTGGGGCGCGGGCCGGCTGCCGTACGGGTTGCCGTAGACCGTGCCCCCCGGCGCCGGGGGCGGGTTGTCGCCCCCGGCCGGTGGGTAGGACATGTCGTTCCTCCAGATGTGCTGGTCCCCCGCGGGGTGGCCCGATGGGCCGGGGTCGATGCGGTGCGGCCGGGCCGGTGTGGCCACCGGTCAGCAGAGCCGGAACCGGTCGCAGGCGGTCTTGATCGGCACGGCGAGCCCGATGCCCTCGGCGTTACGGGCCTTGGCCGTGGCGATGCCGACGACCTCCTTCGAACCGTTGATCACCGGACCGCCGGAGTTGCCCGGGTTGATCGGCGCGTCGAACTGGATCACCGGGCCGCCGCCGCGCTCGTCCTCACGGAACGCGCTGACCACGCCCGTGGTGACGCTGTCCTGCAACCCGAGCGGCGCGCCGACCACGATGATCTGCTGGCCGGACCGCACCGGGGCGCCGGCCGCGACCAGCCCGGTGAACTTGGCGGTGGTCCGGAGCTGCGCCAGGTCCTTGTCCTTGTCGGTGGCGATGATGGTCGCCTCGAACCGCTGGTCCTTGCGCTCCAGGAACACCTTGCGCTCACCGGCGGTGAAGACCGCCTCGACCACGTGGAAGTTCGTCAGCAGCGTGGTGCCGCCGCCCGACGGCGCCTTGCCGACGGCGAACGCGGTACCGGTGAACTGCCCGGCCCGCACCCGGAACACGCTCGGCAGCACCGCGCTGGCCACCGCCTCCGGGTTGAAGGCCGCGTCGGCCTGCTTCTCCAGGCTGCCGGCGCGCTGCTCCAGGCCGTCGAGCCGGCTGGCGTCCGCGCCCTGCCCCTCGGCCATCCGCTTGTCGGCGGCGGCGAGCCGGTCGTCGAGCCGGTAGATCTGGTACGCCTGCACGCCGGTGACCACTGTCAGCACGGCGGCCAGGGCCAGCGCCACCACCGCCACCCGGCTGCGCCGGGACGCCGGGCCGGCCGGGCCGCCCAGGGGCGCGGGCTGACCCGGGTACGCGGGGCCCGGCTGCGACGGCCCGGACACCGGCTGGCCCGGATAGGCGGGCGCGGACACGGGCGGGCCCGGGTACGACGGGCCGCCGCCGGACGGGCCCGGATACGACGGTGCGGGCTGCCGGTCCGGGTACGACGACCCCGCCCCGCCCGGATACGACGGCGTCGCGGAGACCGGCTGTCCCGGATACGACGGCGACGCGGCCGGCTGACCCGGGTACGCCGGAGCGGCGGACCGGGAGGTCTGCGCCGGTACGGCGCCGAAGGACGACGGCTGCGCCGGTACGGCGCCGAAGGACGACGGCTGCGCCGGTGCGGCGCCGTAGGACGACTGGCCCGGCTGGGAAGGTGTGGTGCCGTAGGACGGCGGCTGGACGGCGGCCCGAGCCGAGGACGCCGGGTAGCCGGGCGTGCCGCTCCACTCGGATCCACCGGCGAACGGCGCCGGGGCCGAGCCGGCGAGCGGGGCGAAGCGCGGCGGCAGCGGCCCCGGCCGGTCGGCCGCCGTGTCGCCGCCGACCTGTCCCGGCACGTCGTCGCCGGTTCCGTACCCGCCTGTCATGCTCGACCGTCCTCCCCGTCGGCTTCCGCCGACGCCCCCCGACCGCTGTGGCACGGCCCGTACGCCGTTCGCGGCTCGATGGACCGTACCGGCGGGAACGGGCTTTGTCTTCCCCCTTGTCCGACCCTCTCACGGCCCCGCAACCCGCACCTTTCCGGTCACCTGACGGCCGTCGCGCCGACACGCGCCCGACCGGCTGCGCACACCGGATCGTCCGGCCTACTAGGGTTGTCAGGTGACCGACGAACCACCCCTGCGCCGTCGGGCCGCCGAAAGCCGTACCGGAGAGGCGTCCGCCGATCCGACGTCGGCCCTGCCGGAGCCGGCGGACGCGGGGACCGAGACCGACCCGGGCGCGGCCGTCCCCCTGACCGCGCCGCGCGACGGCACGCCCGCCCCGGTGGCCACACCTGCCGAGTTGGACGAGGTCGTGGCCCGCTTCGCGGCCGGCAGCGGCCCGGTGGCCCTGGACGCCGAACGCGCCTCCGGCTACCGCTACAGCCAGCGCGCCTATCTGGTGCAGCTGCGTCGCGGCGGCTCCGGCACCGCGCTCATCGACCCGCTGCCGCTGCCCGACCTGTCCGCCCTGGACGCGGCGATCGCCGGGACCGAGTGGGTGCTGCACGCCGCCAGCCAGGATCTCGCCTGCCTGGCCGAGGTGGGTCTGCGCCCGCGCCGGTTGTTCGACACCGAACTGGCCGCCCGGCTGGCCGGGTTCGAGCGGGTCGGCCTGGCCGCGCTGACCGAACAGCTGCTCGGGTTCAGCCTGGAGAAGCACCACTCCGCCGCCGACTGGTCCAGCCGGCCGCTGCCGGAGTCCTGGCTGACGTACGCGGCGCTCGACGTGGAGCTGCTCGTGGACCTGCGCGACGCGCTGGACGAGGAGTTGCAGCGGCAGGGCAAGTCCGCCTGGGCGGCGGAGGAGTTCGACGCGCTCGTGCGCAACGGCGCCCGTCCGCCGCGCGTCCGCGCCGAGCCGTGGCGGCGCACGTCCGGCATCCACCGGGTGCGCGGCGCGCGCGCCCAGGCCCGGGTGCGTTCCCTCTGGTACGCGCGGGACCAGATCGCCGCCCGCCGGGACGCCGCGCCGGGCCGGGTGCTGCCCGACTCGGCCATCGTGGCCGCCGCCGAGCTGGACCCGAAGGACGAAAAGACGCTGCTCACGCTGCCCGGGTTCGGTGGGCGGTCGGTGCGCCGGCTGGCGCGTACCTGGCTGGCGGCGCTGGACGACGCGCGCCAGTTGCCGGACGACGCGCTGCCGGTGAGCCCGACGGTGGAGGGGCCGCCTCCGCCGCACCGGTGGGCCGAACGCGACCCGGTGGCGGCCGGCCGGCTGGCCCGCGCCCGGGAGGTGGTGGTCGGCACCGCCGGGGCGCACCGCCTGCCGGCGGAGAACCTGATCGCGCCGGACTCGATCCGCCGGCTGGCGTGGCAGCCGCCCGCGGAGATCACCGACGAGACGGTTGCGGAGACGCTGCGCGGGTTCGGTGCCCGCGAGTGGCAGATCGGTCTGCTGCTGCCCGCTCTTACCGAGGCGCTGCGCACCCCCCAGCAGTAACGTCGGTGGCAGGTGTGAGGTGGGCCACGCGGGGGGTGGTGCCACGTTTGGTTACTGGCGAGTAGCATCCGGGGAAATGCCCGTGCCGAGGGAGGCTCCAAGTGCCCCGTGAAGTCCGGGATGTCGTCTTCGTCGACGGCGTCCGTACCCCGTTCGGCAAGGCGGGTGGGATGTACGCCAACACCCGCGCCGACGATCTGGTGATCCGCTGCATCCGCGAGCTGATGCGCCGCAATCCGCAACTGCCGCCGGAGAAGGTGGAGGAGGTGGCCATCGCCGCCACCACCCAGATCGGTGACCAGGGCCTGACCATCGGCCGCACCGCCGCCCTGCTGGCCGGCCTGCCCAAGACCGTGCCCGGCTTCGCCATCGACCGGATGTGCGCCGGCGCGATGACCGCTGTCACCACAGTGGCCAGCGGCATCGCCATGGGCGCGTACGACGTGGCCATCGCCGGCGGCGTCGAGCACATGGGCCGCCACCCGATGGGCGAGGGCGTCGACCCCAACCCGCGCATCGTCGCGGAGAAGCTCGTCGACCCGTCCGCCCTGGTGATGGGCTCCACCGCGGAGAACCTGCACGACCGCGTCCCGCACATCACCAAGGAGCGCACCGACGCGTTCGCGCTGGCCTCGCAGCAGAAGACCGCGAAGGCGTACGCCAACGGCAAGCTCCAGGGCGACCTGGTGCCGGTGGCGGTCCGCGACCCGGAGGCGGGCTGGGGCCTGGCCAGCGTGGACGAGGCACCCCGGGACACCTCGATGGAGAAGCTGGCCGGGCTGAAGACCCCGTTCCGGCCGCACGGCAAGGTCACCGCCGGTAACGCGGCCGGCCTGAACGACGGCGCCACCGCCGCGCTGCTGGTGGCCGAGGAGACCGCCCGCGAGCTGGGCCTGCCGGTCGGCATGCGCCTGGTGTCGTTCGGCTTCGTCGGCGTCGAGCCCGAGGTGATGGGCGTCGGCCCGATCCCGTCGACCGAGAAGGCGCTGCGCATCGCCGGCCTGAGCATCGACGACATCGGCCTGTTCGAGCTGAACGAGGCGTTCGCGGTGCAGGTGCTCGCCTTCCTCGACCACTTCGGCATCGCCGACGACGACCCGCGGGTCAACCCGTGGGGCGGCGCGATCGCCATCGGTCACCCGCTCGCGTCCTCCGGCGTCCGGCTGATGACCCAGCTCGCCCGCCAGTTCGCCGAGCACCCCGAGGTCCGCTACGGCCTCACCGCCATGTGCATCGGCATCGGCATGGGCGGCACCGTGATCTGGGAGAACCCGCACTGGGAGGGTGGAGACAAGTGAGCCTCGCCGCACCGAACGAGGTCGTCACCAAGGCGCTGCTGCGCCAGGTGGCCGTACCCGGGCTGGACCGGCCCGCCGCCCTCATCACCCTGGACAACGGCTTCGACCACACCAAGCCGAACACCTTCGGCCCGGCCGGCCTGACCAGCCTGGACGAGGCGATCACCGCCGCGCTGGCGGCCGAGCCGGCGTTCATCGCGGTCACCGGCAAGCCGTACATCTTCTGCGTGGGCGCGGACATCACCAGCCTGCCCGCGCTGGAGAACCGCGAGCAGGCGCTGGAGATCGGGCGGCTCGGCCACCGGGTCTTCGCCCGGCTCAAGGACAGCGGCGTCCCCACCTTCGCGTTCGTCAACGGCGCGGCGATGGGCGGCGGCCTGGAGCTGGCGCTGCACTGCCACTACCGGACCCTGTCGGCGGGCGCGGCGGCCCTGGCGCTGCCCGAGGTCTCGCTCGGCCTGATCCCCGGCTGGGGCGGTACGCAGCTGCTGCCGAACCTGATCGGCATCCCGGCCGCGACGCAGGTGATCATCCAGAACCCGCTGATGCAGAACAAGATGCTCAAGCCGAAGCAGGCCGCCGAGATGGGCATCGCGGACGTGCTGCTGGAGCCGGCCGACTTCCTGGAGCGGTCGCTGGAGTGGGCCGCCGGCGTGGTCCGGGGCGAGGTCACCGTGACCCGTCCCGAGGTCGACAAGGACATGTGGGCGGGCGTGCTCTACTTCGCCCGGCAGACCCTGGACCAGCGGCTGCACGGCGCGGTCCCGTCCGCGTACAAGGCGCTGGACCTGCTGGAGACGGCGAAGGACGCCGACTTCGCCACCGGCACCGCGGCGGAGGACGAGGCCCTCGCGGGCCTGATCTTCTCCGAGGAGCTGCGCAGCGGCCTGTACGCCTTCGACCTGGTGCAGCGGCGGGCCAAGCGCCCGGCCGGCGCGCCGGACAAGGGCCTGGCCCGTCCGGTCACCAAGGTGGGCATCGTCGGCGCCGGCCTCATGGCCAGCCAGCTCGCGCTGCTGTTCGCCCGGCGGCTCCAGGTGCCGGTCGTGATGACCGACCTGGATCAGTCCCGGGTGGACAAGGGCGTCGGCTACGTGCACACCCAGATCGAGAAGGCCGTCAGCAAGGGCCGGATGGACAAGGGCACCGCGGCCAAGCTGTACGGCCTGGTGTCCGGCTCGGTCGACAAGTCCGTCTTCGCCGACGCCGACTTCGTCATCGAGGCCGTGTTCGAGGACCTGGGCGTCAAGAAGCAGGTCTGGGCCGAGCTGGAGAAGATCGTCAAGCCGGAGGCGGTGCTCGCCACCAACACCAGCTCGCTGTCCATCACCGAGATGGCCGCCGAGCTGGAGCACCCGGAGCGGGTGGTCGGCTTCCACTTCTTCAACCCGGTCGCGGTGCTGCCGCTGCTGGAGATCGTCCGCGGTGAGCGGACCGACGACGCCACGCTGGCCACCGCGTTCGCGGTCGGCAAGCAGCTCAGGAAGTCGTCGGTGCTGGTGAAGGACGCCCCGGCGTTCGTGGTGAACCGGCTGCTGACCCGCTTCCTCGGCACCGTGTTCGCCGCCGTCGACCAGGGCACCCCGCTGGACGTGGCGAACAGCGCGCTGGACCCGCTGGGCCTGCCGATGCGTCCGCTGGCGCTGCTGCAGCTCGTCGGCCCGGCCGTGGCGTACCACGTCGGTGGCACCCTGCACGAGGCGTTCCCGGACCGGTTCGGGGTCAGCGAGAACCTCAAGCGGATCGCCGACTCGGGTCAGCCGATCGTGGTCGACGACCAGATCAACGACGAGGTGGCGAAGCTGCTCGTGGTCGGTGACGAGCCGCTGACCGCCGAGCAGGTCCGGCAGAACGCGCTGGACGCGCTGGCGCAGGAGATCCGGCTCATGCTCGACGAGGGCGTCGTCGCCGAAGCGCAGGACATCGACCTGTGCATGATCCTCGGCGCCGGCTGGCCGTTCCACCTGGGCGGCGTCACGCCGTACCTGGACCGGACTGGCACCTCCGAGCGGGTGACCGGCAAGCGGTTCCTGCCGCGAGGCGTGGCAAGCCTGCGCTGACCGGCCGCAACGCATCGATCGCGGTGGTCGGGCTGTCCGTTCCGGACGGTCCGGCCACCGCGATCGGCGTCTGCGGCCCAGGTCACGGGTAGGTCGCGGTTTTCCGTCGTCGTCCCTTGTCGGGACAGCGGGCTGTCGGTGGTGCTGGCTACGATCACGCGTCCAGTTTTCTCACAGGAGCTGCCTACATGTCCCAGCCGCCGTCCAGTCCCTACTCCGGCAACTACCCCTCCCCCCAGCAACAGCCCGGTGGCTACCAGCCGCCGCAGCAGCCGCAGTACGGCGGTGACTACCCGCAGACTCCGCAGCAACCGCAGTACGGCGGCCAGCTCGGTGCGCCGGTCCCGCCGAAGAAGAAGTCCGGCGTCGGCAAGATCCTGCTGATCGTCCTCGCCGTGGTCCTGGTGCTCTGCGTCGGCGGCGGTGTCGCCGCCTACTTCGCCACGAAGGACACCGTCGACGAGGTGGTCACCGCCACCAAGACCCGGGTGGTCGAGCCGCAGACGCTCGGCGGCCGGGCGAAGGTCACCGACCCGCAGCTGCAGTCCGCCGCGGCGCAGATGAAGTCCGAGCTCAGCAAGGACGTGCCGGACGCGACCAGCACTGTCGGCGCCTTCTACGGCGACCCGGCCAAGAAGGACCTGGTCATGATCGTCGCGGTGTCCGGCCTCATGGCGGACCCGAAGAAGGAGCTGGCCGACGCCACCGCGGCGGTCACCCCGGACCTGGCCACCAAGGACTTCAAGACGGTCGACGCGGGCCCGCTCGGCGGCGACGCCAAGTGCTCCGACGGCAAGGCGTCGGACGTGCCGGTGGCCGTCTGCATCTGGGTCGACCGGGGCAGCCTCGGCATGGTGGTGGTCTACTTCAAGTCCGCGGCCGAGCTCCAGTCGGAGTTCGTGACGATGCGCGGCGAGATCGAGAAGCAGGACTGACACCCGTCCCGCACCGGGCCCCCGCCGTCACGGCGGGGGCCCGGCGTCGTTTCCGGATCAGGCGGACGCGGCCCGTTCGGCGGGGCTCCGGCAGACGCAGAACTCGTTGCCCTCGGGGTCGGCCAGCACCACCCAGCCGGTCCCGTCCGGCCGGCGCCGGTCGGCCACCAGCGTGGCGCCCAGCTCACGCAGCCGCGCCACCTCCTCGTCCCGGGTGCCCTCGGCCGCGTGCAGGTCGAGATGGAACGCGCCCTTGCCGTGCCGCTCGCCCACCTCGACGAACAGCAGGTCGGGGCCGTGCCCGCCGGGTGCGGCCAGGACCGCCTCCGGGTCGCCCGGGTGGTCGTCGTCGGCGAGCCGGCGGTCGAGCACGCGGGCCCACCAGACGGCCAGGGTGTACGGGTCGTCGGATTCGACGGTCACGCAGTGGATCTTTGCACTCATGGTGCTTCCTCCTGTGGGGAGCGCGCCCCGACGGAGTGGGAACGTCAGCGGGGAACGCGGGGCGCGGGACGGTTCACGACGGACATCGACCACACCCCCTTCCACCTCTCGGGCTGACCCGATGATCATGCCATCGACGGCCGGCCGGAACAAGCCGCCGGCCCGGCCCCGCGGGTGCGGGACCGGGCCGGCGGGCACTGCCGCGTCACGGGCCGACGAAGACCGCCTTCGCGCGCCAGTCGACGCCGTCGACCGCCGGGCCGCTGCGCACCGTGAACGTCCCCGACGGAGCACCGTTCACCCAGTCGACGGCGGACAGGTCGCCGGTGCTCCGGTTCACCTTGTAGAGCGTGGAGCCGGCCACGAAGAGCGCGCCCGCGTCGGCGAAACCGCTCGCCCCGGACACGGAGAACCGGTCGGCGCCGACCACACCGCTGTCCGGCGTGAACCAGCGCCAGAACAGGCCGTTCTGCCCGGACAGCGAGTAGTAGAGCCGCCCGCCGGTGTAGAACATGCCGGTCACGTTCGGGATCTCGGCGTAGAAGCCGGTGGTCGCGCCGACGTACGTCTGCCCGGCCGGACCGGAGTTGGTCACCACGGTGTCCCAGTACGGGTCGTGGTACGGGTCCACCAGCTCGGGCGTGCCGAACGTGGTGCCGTCGAACGTCCGCCGCCACAGCGCGCCCTCGGCGCCGTAGAACAACGTCCCGCCGACCCAGAACGCGTTACGCGTGGCCGACCACACGGTCTCGTCCGGGTTCGCCACCGGGCTGGGCGTGCCGACGCCGGTCAGGCCGTCGTACGAGCGGACCTGCACCTCCTCGCCGGTACCAGCCGGCGGAGGCCCGGTCTTGACGATCTCGACGGCGTCGACGAGCGGGTTCTCCTTGACGTGGCGGAACTCGATGTCGACGGTGCCGTCGCTGGTCACCGTGAACTCCCGCATGGTGCCCACGTTGTGCCCGACGCTGGCGGACAGGTCCAGGTCGTCGAGGACGACGGTGCCGTCCAGCGCCACGTCGAAGACGCGGGTGTTCGGGGCGGAGGTGCCGTCGTACCGGTTGGCCAGGTAAAGCCGCACGTGCACCTCGGTGCCGGTGGGCACGGGGAACTGCCAGAGCATCTCCGCGCCGCCGGCCGGGTCGTACCGTTCGTCGCTGTAGAGCGCGGCCGGGGTGCCGGCCGGCACCGTCGCGTCCAGGCTGCCGACCGTATTGAAGCTGGAGGTCGAGCTGCCAGTGTTGTGGTACGGGCTGGGGCTGGAGCTGGTGTCGGCCGCCCAGTCCGGCCCGCCGTCGGTGGCGGCGACCAGCGGGCCGCCGGCGTTCACCCGGTGCAGCACGTTTGTCGGCTTCGGCAGGCCGGCCTGGTAGACGTTGCCGGGCAGCGTGGCGGTGCTGGTCGGGTGCGGGGCCTTGCCGCCGGCGAGCGGGAAGAACGCGATCCGCTCCCGCCGGTACTGGAAGTTGCCGATCCAGAGTGTGTCGCCGCCGATCCAGAGCCCGGACTCGGTGACGAGCATCTCGGAAGCGCCGATGCCGCGCGGGTGCCGGCCCGGGTTCCAGGACAGCGGCAGGCCGTTGACCGGGTCGAGCGCGGCGATGCTGGCCCGGCCGACCGCACCGGCCCGGGCGTTGTCGGTGCCCGTGGTGTTGTTCAGCCAGCGGAGGTGACCGCCGACGTAGACCGCCTGCTCGCTGATGCCGACGGACAGGAACGTGTCGCCGCCGCTGTAGTCGACCCAGGTCGGCTGGAGAGCGGAGCCGGTCGCGCCGGCCTCCCAGCGGGCCGCGGTGTCGCAGAGCGTGCCGCTGTACGGGGCGCCGGTGGTGACCACCACGAAGTAGCTGTTGTCCGGGGAGAACGCGACGTCGCGGACGTACGAGTCGAACGACTGCCACTTGCAGCGCGGCGTGTACCGGGCGGTGTTCCAGTCCGCGACGGTGGCGGCGGTGGCGCCCAGGTCGAGCTTGACGATCTGGTCGTGCAGGACCCCGTCGGCCTTCTTGAAGTTGCCGATGACGACGAGCTGCGTGCCGTCCGGGGATACCGCCAGCTTCTCCGCGCCCACGCCGGCCTTGGCGCCGCTGACGCCGTCCCAGTTGTGGTTCTCGGTCAGCGTCGTGGTGAGGTAGCCGTCGACCGCGCCGGTGGTGGCGTTGAGCGAGGCGAGCCCGCCGCGCGGGTTGGGGTTGCCGGCCGTGGTGAAGATGCCGCCCACCAGCAGCCGGTCGCCGACCAGCGCGATGTCCTTGATCAGCCCGTTGAACGCCGGCGGCGCGAAGCTGGTGACGACAGCGCCGGTGGCGACGTCGAGCAGGGCCACCTTGCGCCGGGTCACGCCGTTGACGGTGTTGAACTTGCCGGCGACGAAGACGGTGCCCGCCGTGGGACCGCCGACGACGGCCGTCACCTCGTTGTCGAGCGTGGGCGCGAACGCGGTGTCCACCTGCCCGGTCGCCTTGTCGAAGGCGAGCAGGTAGTCACGGGGGATGTCGACGTCGGAGTTGCGGTTCTGCACCCGGGTGAACGAGCCGCCCGCGATGATCTTCGTACCGGCGTCGTGGATCGCGTCGACCGAGCCGTCCTGGACGTCGGGCGAGGCGGCGGAGGGGACGGTGTGGACCACTTTGTCGTGGCCGGGCGCGGCGTTGGCCGACGCGGGCGTGGCCGGGGAGAGTCCGGCGACGGTGAGGGCGCCGGCGGTGAGGACCGCGAGGAGACGGCGGCGGCGCGGGGCCGAGGGGTGGGTCACGGGCAGCTCCGGTGGGTGAGCAGGGTGAGGCGTCGCTGCGCTCACTCTCCGTTGATCCACGCCTCCGCGTCCAGCGGGAGCGGCGCATTCTGCCCGACCACCGGGCCGCCGCGGCCGACCACCGTCGGGTCCGGGCAGGACAGCCGAGGCTGCCCGCACGAAAAGGTGAGGCCACCTCACCGCCTGGTCGGCGTGACGTGGGCGGTCAGGTGGACGCCGGCGGGTCGGCCGACGGAAGCGTGACTGTCACCTCCAGGCCGCCGCCGGGCTGGGCGACCGCCTTGACCGTGCCGCCGTGCGCGTCGCTGACGGCCCGCACGATCGACAGGCCGAGACCGGAGCCGCGCGCGCCGGTGCGTTCCTGGCCGCCGCGCCGGAACGGCTCGAACAGCCCGGGTACGTCGGCCGGAGCGACCTCGAAGCCGGTGTTCCCCACCACCAGCCAGGACCGTTCCCCGTCGGTGCCGGTGCGGACCCAGATCCGGCCGTGCAGGTGGTTGTAGCGGACCGCGTTCTCCACCAGGTTGCCGGCGAGCCGGTCGAGCAGGCCGGGGTCACCGATCACCGGCGCCGGGCGCAGCGAGGTGTGCACCTTCAGGCCGATGCGCTCCACCTCCCGGGAGACGGCGGACAGCGCGTTCGCGGTGCCGATGGCGAGGTCCGACTCGGCGCGCCGGGCGAGCCGCCGTCCGGTCTGCGCCTCGCTGCGCGCCAGCACCAGCAGCGCGTCGACGAGGCCGTTGGCGCGCTCGGAGGCGTCGCGCACCACGCCGGCCATGCGGCGGTACTCGGCGAGGTCGGCGTCGTCGTCGCTGAGCGTCACGTCGATTTCGGTACGCATCACCGCCAGCGGTGTCCGCAGCTCGTGCGAGGCGTTCGCGACGAACCGTTTCTGCGCCTCGAACGCGCCGCTGATCCGGTCGAGCATGGCGTCGAACGTCTCGGCCAGCTCGGCCACCTCGTCGTCGGCGCCGGACCAGCCGATCCGCTCGTCGAGCGTGGCCTCGCCGAGCCGGCGGGCGGTGGCGGTGACCTGGTGCAGCGGGCGCAGCGCCCGGCCGGCCACCAGGTACGCCCCGGCCACCCCGACCACGCTGATCGCCAGCAGCGCGAGCAGCCCCTTGACCAGCAGTTCCTGTGACGCGGCGTCGACCAGTTGCCGCTGCCACTGCCCGGCGTCGAGCGTGCGCCCGTCGGTGAGCACCACAGTGGTGCCGGGTAGCAGCTCGTCGGTGGGGCGCAGCGCGTCGCGGACCAGCAGCCAGGCGAGCAGCACCAGGATCGCTCCGGCGCCGACCAGCAGCACGCCGTTGAGCAGGGTGAGCCGCAGCCGCAGCGTCGGCCGCACCCGGCGCGCACTCCGCGCGTTCACTGCCGTACCCCGCCGATGCGGTATCCCGCGCCCACGACGGTGTCGATGAGCGGCGGCTCGCCGAGCTTCTTGCGCAGTGTCATCACGGTGACCCGGACGATCGTGGTGAACGGGTCGGTGTTGGCGTCCCAGACCCGCTCCAGCAGCTCCTCGCTGGAGACCACGGCGCCGCGCGCCTTGAGCAGCTCGGCGAGCACGCCGAACTCCTTGTTGGTGAGGTCGAGCGGCACGCCGCCCCGGCTCACCACCCGGCGGGCCGGGTCGAGCACCAGGTCGCCCACCTCCAGCACCGGCGGCGCGGCCGGGGTGGCGCGGCGGCCGAGCGCCTGCACGCGGGCGACCAGCTCGTCGAACGCGAACGGCTTGGCCAGGTAGTCGTCGGCGCCGAGCTGCAGCCCTTCGACCCGGTCGGCGACGGTGCCGCTGGCGGTCAGCATCAGCACCCGGGTCAGCGCGCCGGAGACGGCCAGGTCGGCGCAGATCCGGTCGCCGTGCACGCCGGGCAGGTCGCGGTCCAGGATCACCACGTCGTAGCGGGTGACGAACGCCGCCTCGTGCCCGGCGTCGCCGTCGTAGGCCACGTCGACCGCCATCCCGCGCTTGCGCAGCCCGCGCGCGATCGCGTCGGCGAGGTTGCGCTCGTCCTCGACCACCAGTACCCGCATCCCGGCCTCCCACCTCGTGACCCCTGACAACCTAGTGCGGCAGGCAAAACCCGCCGGCGGAGGAGCCATCCACCCGAGACGGCCGTCGACGAGCACACCACCGGGGAGCGCCCGTGGTGCGCGCTCCGGCCATCCCACCCGGCCCGGGACGCAGGGTGTGACTCTTCGTGACGTTGGCGCCGATTCACGACTGCGTCACGCACCGTGATGGGCACCCGACCGCCCAAATTGGACAACCAGCAGGTCATATCGCTCTGACCAGCAGAGACTCTGAACCGGCCTCCGCCGGCGGAGATACCCCTTCGCGCCCTTTGCTCTGCAGCCCCATGCGCAGCGGTAGCCGTAGGTCACCGGTGCGCCGATGGCTGCAGAGCAAAGGGCGCGGGGGTG
The DNA here is from genome assembly GCF_049179035.1 of Micromonospora sp. WMMD1274. Classification (NCBI taxonomy): domain Bacteria; kingdom Bacillati; phylum Actinomycetota; class Actinomycetes; order Micromonosporales; family Micromonosporaceae; genus Micromonospora; species Micromonospora sp. WMMD1274. The sequence goes on along the minus strand of NZ_JBMHMG010000001.1, from coordinate 5,059,812 downwards.
ACCATGCCGCGGACGCGCTGCGGTTACGGTCGGTGACAGGCTGCCAGGCCGATCGCCGCGTGCGGCGGCACGGGTCGCCGTTGCAGAAAACCTTCGGGTACGCGATGCTCGGCGGCGATGATCGACAAGCGCAGCAGCCACTGGTCACGGCCGTGCCGGGCGGGTTCCCGATGAGCGGCCGCGACATCACGTACCACCGGTTCCGCTTCCCGGCGGACCGGGACCGGGGTCGTGCGGACGGGCTGCGCGCCGGGCCGGACGGGCTGACGCTCGACGGCGATGCCGGCCGGGTCACGCACACCGACCCGCACTCCGGGACCACAGCCGAGTACGCCGCCGGCACCTGGACCTCCCCCGTGACGCCCGTCGGCTTCGCCGTCACCGAGCTGGTGCCCTCCTGGACCGCCGACACCCCGCCCGGCTGCTGGCTACGGGTCGAGCTGCGCGGCTGGGCCGACGACACGGCCGCCACCGGCTGGTACGAGCTGGGCCACTGGGCCGCCGACGACAGTGCCGTGCACCGCGCGTCGGTACCCGGGCAGGAGGACGACCGGGCGCGGGTCGCCGCCGACACGCTGCGGGTGACCGGCGCGACGGTGACCGGCTGGCAGGTCCGGGTGACGCTGTTGCGGCGGCTCGACGCGCCCGCCGGCCCGGTGCTGCACACGCTCGGCGTGGTCGCCTCGACCGACCCGCCCGGCGGCGCGCAGGCCGACGGCACGGACACGATCAGCGCGGACGCGACCAGCGCGAACGCCGGCAGCGCGGCGGCCATCGGTGCGGCGACCGGCAGCGCGGCGACCGGTGACACGACGGCCGCCGGCGGCGGGGAGGCGGGCGCGTGGGGACGGGTGCTGGACGTGCCGCGGTACGCGCAGCGGCTGCACGCCGCCGGGGAGACCCGCTGGGGTGGCGGTGGCGACTCCTGGTGCAGCCCCACCTGCGTGTCGATGGTGCTCGACTTCTGGGGCGCCGGGCCCACCCCGGACCGGTACGCCTGGGTGGCGCCGCCCGGCCCGCGCCCGCAGGTGGTGCACGCCGCCCGGCACTGCTACGACCACGCCTTCGGCGGGCCGGGCAACTGGCCGTTCAACACGGCGTACGCGGCGACGCACGGGGTGGACGCCTTCGTCACCCGGCTGCGCTCGCTGGCCGAGGCGGAACGGTTCGTGGCCGCCGGCATCCCGCTGATCGTCTCGGCCGCGTTCACCGCCGGTCAGGTACCCGGCCTGGACTACGACACCCGGGGACACCTCATGGTGCTGGCCGGCTTCACCGCCGACGGCGACCCGGTGCTCAACGACCCGTACGCGCCGGACGACGAGCGGGTCCGCCGCACCGTGCCGCGCGGACCGTTCGAGAGCGCCTGGCAGGCGGGCAGCGGCGGGATCGCGTACGTGCTGCGGCCGGAGTCGACGCCGCTGCCGCCGCCACCGGCGCAGGCCAACTGGTGATCAGCGGCCGACCGGCCAGATTGCCATCCCCCCGGTCGGGCGCAGGCACACCAGTTCCGTACCCGTGTCCGCGCACTCGGACCAGGCGCCCGGCAGGATCCCCCGGATCCGTACCTGCCCGGCCGCCACGTCCAGCGCGCCGACGAGCGTCCGGTCCCCGGTGAGCGTGCGCAGTCCGATCAGCGGCCCGGACTGCAGGCCGTTGCCGGAGACGCGCCAGCGTCCGAGCCGGGCCAGCACGCGGCCGGTCGGCGGGTCCAGCACCGACAGTTCCAGTTCCTCCCCGACCCCGCGCTCGGCGGCGATGAGCCGGTCGCCGACCGGGCCCATGCCCAGCCAGCGCTCGTCCGACCAGGCCGGACGGCCGGTGGCCGGGTCGAGGGCCTGCGCGCCGCCCACCTGGTCGCGCAGGCACACCATTCCGGCACAGTCGGCGAACCAGAGCCCGGCGCGGGAGCCGACCGGCAGGCTCCACCGCTCGTCGAGCCGGTCCAGCCCGTACCCGGTGACCGTGCCCCGGGCGTCCTCGACCAGCAGGAGATCGGCCACCACCTGCGCGTACCGGTAGGTGGCGCGATCGGCCGCGGGCGCCACCTGACCGGTGTGCGCGACCGCGCCGGAGTCCGCGTCGTACACGGTCACCCGGCCCTGCGGGGTGACCAGCACGAGCTGCGTCACCCCGTGGGTGTCGTGACGGTATCCCACCTCCTGACCGGGCACGGGCAGCGTCCATCGCACCGCGCCGGAGGCCGGGTCCACGGCCCGCACGGTGCCCGCACCGGGCGGGCGGGGATTCTCCAGCAGCAACCCGCCGGAGGCGGTCCGGACCGGGTAGCCGGGGTGCCGCCAGCGCAGCGCGCCGGTCGCCGCGTCGAGCATGGCCGAGACCGAGTCGCCGTCCCCGGCCGGGCTGCTCGTCACCAGCAGTCCCCCGCCCACGGCGGTGAGGTCGAGCACGTGGTCACCGGCGGTCAGCGCGAACCGCCACACCGGTTGCCCGCCGGGCAGCCGGTGTGCGGCGACCACCCGCCCACCCCGGCCGATCGCGCCCGGGCCGTCGGCCACCACCACCCGGTCCGGCAGGAGCACGAACGCCGCACCCTGCGGGGCGGGCACCCGGATCGGCTCGGGCCGGCGCGGCGGCGCGGCGGCGGCGGTGACCACGAGCAGCACCAGAGCTCCGAGCAGCGCCACCCGTGCCGTCCGGCCCGGCGGCCGGCGGGGCGGCCGGTCGGCCGGCTCGTCGGCGGACTCGCCGTGCCGCATCTCCCCCAGCTCGATCACCGGGCTCACGTCAACCGCCGCACCATGTAGTCGCCGCCGGGCCGGCGGCAGACCAGCAGCGTCACGCCCGTGGTGCAGTCGGTGCCGGTGTACGTGCCCCGGACCGAGGGCGGGTCGCCGGACAGGGCCACCTCGGCCAGGAGCCGGCGGCCGCCGCCCAGCGGTCGTGTCGCCAGCAGCGGGCCGCCCGACTCGTGCTGCGGGACCAGGGTCCAGCCGCTGAGGTCGGCGATCACCCGCCCGTCGTCCTGGTCCAGCACCGCCAAGCCGGCGTCGAGGTCGGTGTCGGGGACGCCGACGAGCAGCCGGCCGCCACGCTCCGCCGACACACCCACCCACCGGTCCACGCTCCAGCGCACGGCGCCACTCACCGGATCCAGCGCGGTCGTCCCGCCGGCCAGCCCGGCGGCGCAGAGCAGGGCGCCGCAACTCTCGGCGTGGCCGACGAGCTTCCGCGCGACGGTCCAGCGCGGCCGGAGCGTGTCCAGGTCGTACGCCTCGATGGCTCCGTCTCCGTCGCGAAACTCCAGCAGCAGCCCGCCGGCGATCTGAAACCGGCGCGGGCCGGGCGATCGCACCGGGTACAGGTCGCGGGCCACGAGCCGCGCGCCGGTGCGCGCGTCCACGACGACCGTCTGCCCGGTCATCGGGGACAACACCATGCGTACGGGCCCGGTCGGCTCGAAGTCGAAACCCAGCACGCCCGTCATCGGCGCAGTCCACACCGTACGGCCGTCGGCCGGGTCCACCCTCATGATCGACGTCGTGGTGTCGGAGGTGGCCGACTGGATCAGCAGCACCCGGCCCACCGCGAACGCGATTCCGGGCCGGCGCCAGACGTCCGCGCCGGTGGCCGCGTCGTACGTCACCGTCTGCCAGTCCGTGTCGTCGACGCTCCGGCCGGCCACGATCACCCGGCCGTCCTGCTCCCACACCGACACGGCGGTGCCGGCGCCGGGCAGCCGACTGCGCCACCGCTCCCGGTCGCCCCGGTACGCGACGAGTTCCCGCCCGCCGCCGGTGCCTCCGCGGTCCGGTTGCACCACGTACACCACGTCGCCGGAGACGAACACGGCCGATCCCAGCCCGCCGGGCAGCGTCCACTCCGCCGGGCGTCGGGGCGGCGTCGCGGCGGTGAGGGTGAGCAGCGCCACCAGCAGCACCGCGAGAAGGCGGAACGGTCGCCCGACGGCGCGCGGCGGGCGGGGCGCCGGACCGGGTGAGGCGTCGTCGCGCATCTCCCCCAGATCGATGACGGTCACGACCATCCTCTCCCGCGCGCCGGGCCGCCGCCCGACCGTGACCGGCCGCGTGACGAACCGCCTGTACGATGGCGCGTCGTGGCCGTGCCCGTGGTGGACCCCTCGTTGAACCCCTCGTCCGTCGAGGCGGACGCCGTCGTGGCCGACCCGCCACGCCGCGCCCGTCGCCGGCCGGCCCGCGCCGACGTGCTGGCCATCGGAGCCTATGTGCTCCTCGGCGTTCTCGTCTGCCTCAACTACTGGGGCGACGTGGAGCACCGGGTCTCCTCGCACCTGCCCACCGACCACAGCTGGTTCGAGTGGCTGTTCGCGCACGGCGCGTACTCGGTGCAGCACCTGGAGAACCCGCTGTTCACCACCCGGCAGAACGCGCCGGACGGGGTGAACATGATGGCGAACACCTCGCTGCTCGGGGTGACGTTGCCGCTGGCGCCGCTGACGCTGCTGCTCGGCCCGCAGGTCATGTACGCGCTCTACCTGGGCGCCGCGCTGTCCGCGACCGCCGCCACGTCGTACTGGGTGCTGTCCCGGCACCTGGTCCGCTCGCGGGGCGCGGCGTTCGTCGGTGGCGCGTTCCTCGGTTTCGCGCCGGGCATCGTGCACCACGCCAACGGGCAGCCCAACTTCGTGTCGAACTTCCTGCTGCCGCTGATCGTGGCCCGGGTGCTGCGGCTGGGTGAGCCGGGCCGCTGGCGGCGCAACGGGGTGGCGCTCGGGTTGCTGGTCGCGTACCAGATCTTCATCAACGAGGAGATGCTGCTGCTGACCGCGCTGGCCTGCCTGGTCGTCGTGGTGGCGTTCGTGGTGCAGCGGCCCCGCGCGGCCCGCGAGCGGGCCGGGTCGTTCGTGGCCGCGCTCGGTCTCGGCGGCGGCCTGGCGCTGCTGCTGACCGCGTACCCGATCTGGTTCCAGTTCAACGGCCCGCAGTCCTACCGCGGCTTGCAGGGTGGCGTCTTCCACAACTGGGGTGAGGACCTGGTCGCGTTCGTCACGTTCGCCCGGGACACGATCGCCGGTGACGAGGCGGTGGAGAAGACCATCGGCCTGACCGAGCAGAACACCTGGTTCGGCTGGCCGCTGGTGCTGGTGGCGCTGGCCGCGCTGGTGCTGCTCGTCCGCCGCTCGGTGCCGGCCCGGATCCTGGCCGTGCTGGTGGTCGTGTTCACGATCGCCTCGATCGGCCCGGTCGTACGGTTCAACGGCGCGGAGACCGACATCGACGGGCCGTGGGCGTACGTGCCGGACGACCTGCCGCTGGTCGAGATGATGATGCCGACCCGGTTGAGCCTGGTCGTGGTGGCCGCCGTCGGCGTGCTGCTCGCCCTGGCGTGGGACGCGCTCGCCGGTGCCGGCCGCCCGCCGGTGCCCGCCCCCCGCTCCGGCGCCGACGACGGCGGGGACGACGCGGACGGCGAGTCGGCCGCGCGCGACACGCGCCGCCGGGTGCTGCGCCTGGCCGGGCTGGTCGCCATCACCGCCGCCGTGGTGCCGCTGATCCCGCGTCCGCTGCCGGCCGAGCGGATCGACCCGCCGCCGCACTTCATCACCGCCGGCGGCTGGCGGCCGTACGTGCCGGAGGGCCGCACGCTCGTGCCGGTGCCGATCCCGAGCAACGTGCACGGGCTGCACACGCTGCGCTGGAGCGCGCTGACCCGGCACGAGTTCCCGGTCCCGGGTGGCTACTTCATCGGCCCGAACGAGCGCGGCGAGGGCGTCTTCGGCGCCCCGAACCGCCCCACCAGCACGCTCATCTACGCCACGATGGACGCCAACGAGGTGCCGGAGATCACCGAGGAGAACCGCCGCCAGGCCGTGGACGACCTGCGCTTCTGGCGGGCCTCGGTGGTGGTGCTCGGGGCCGGCCCGCGCGAGGCGGTGCTGCGCGACCTGATGGCCGAGCTGCTCGGCCCGCCGCAGCGGGTGGACGACGTGTGGATCTGGGACGTCCGCGACCGGGTGTGACCCCGCCGGTCAGCCGACGAGCGGCCGGACGTCCCACAGGTATCCGCCGGGCACGTCCCGGCCGGGGCCGACCAGCGCGTCCACTGTGGCGCGGACCGGGTCACCGGGTGACGAGTCGCCCTGCACCAGGGCCGCCGCCCGCCAGTGCCGCAGGTCGTCGATCGCCTGCCGGCGTTCCGTCTCACCGACCGGCGGCACCCGGCCGGTCTCGGCGGCCCGACGCAGCAGCAGCGACGTGGGCCGGTCCGGCGCGCCCCAGCGGGCGGCCGGGTCGCCGGCCGACCGCGGGCCGATGAAGTAGCCGCCCGGTGCGTCGAACGCCAGCGCGGTGCGCGCCGACCAGAACATGGCGGGGCTGACCGCCGCGCCGGTCACCGGCGGCACCGGCACCAGCGTCCGGCCCGCCGGCACGTACTCCCGCCAGCCGCCGCCGGACACCACGGCCGGGACCGGCGGGACCGGCACCGCGCGGATCGGCGTCGGCGCCAGCGGCAGCAGCGCGGCGGCGACCGCGCCGGCCCACGGCGCCCAGGTGCGCACGCCGCCGCGCCGGACCCGGTCCAGGGCCAGCGCGAGCAGCACCCCGAGCACCGGTACGCAGACCAGCGCGAACCGCGCCGGCACCACCAGGTCCAGCAGCGGCACCCCGGCGAGCAGGCGGTACGGGCCCGGCAGCCCGGTGTCGTGCCGGTTCACCACCACCGGGGAACCGAGTGACAGCAGCGCGAACAGCAGGCCGCACGCGGCGAGCGCGCGCACCAGCGGCCGCCGCCACAGCCGCACCGCCACGAGTACGGCCAGCAGGGGCAGGAACGGACCGAAGAACGAGTTCTGCTCGGTCGGGTTCGGTGACAGCAGCCCGGCCCGGTGGGCGTCCCCGGCGACCGTCTGCCGGGCGGTGGCGGCGAACGAGACCACGTCCAGACGGTAGCCCTCGGTGTGGAACGGCATGCCCCGGTAGTGGCCCGGCCCGGCGAACTGGAACCACAGCGGGTACGCCAGCAGCACGCCCGCCACCAGCGCGCCGACGCCCAGCCGGCGGGCCACCACCGGCGCCAGGCGACGCGCGGCGGCCCGGTCGGCGAACGCGTACGCCCCGGCGAACACCCCGGCGGCGAGCGCCAGGAAGACCAGCACCTCCTCGCCGAGGAACACCTGGTACGCGACCGCGAGCCCGAGCAGCACGCCGTCGCGGCGTACCCGGTCGGTGGCCGGCCGGAACACGAGCGCGAGGATCACCGGCACCAGGAACTGGGCGGCCATGTGCAGGTGCGCCCCGGCCTGCGCCACCATGCCCGGGGCGAAGCCGCAGAACAGGCCACCCACCGCGGCGGCGGCCCGGGAGCGGACCAGCCGGCGGGCGAGCAGCGCGTACCAGGCGGTGGCGGTGCCGGCGAGGCTGAGCGTCACGGCGACGAGGAAGGCCGCCTGGGAGCCGAAGACCACGGTGACCGGGGTGAGCGGCACGCCCAGCCCGAGCACCGACGTGTTCGCCATCAGGTTCACCCCGTCCGGGGCGTTCAACGCGCCGCTCCACAGCGGGTTCTCGCCGCCGGTGACCGCGCGGGCGGCCCGGGCCAGCATCCACTCGAACAGCATCTGGTCGCCGGCCTGGTGGAACAGCCGTTCCGGCCGGCGCCACTGGCCGGTGGTGAGCAGCACGGCCAGACCGAGGTAGCCGGCCACCACCAGCACGTCGACCGGGCGGGGCCGGCGGCGGCGGGGCGCGGCGGCGGGGACCGCCGGTTCGGTCAGGCGGACCGGCTGGTCAGTTTCCGCACGTCCCACAGCCACACGTCCAGCTCCTGCCGTCCGGGGCCGACCAGCTGCTCCACGGTTCGGCGCAGCGGCTCGGCGTTCTGCTCGTCGCGCGGCAGCACCACCACCGCCGCGTTCCAGTGCCGCAGCTCGTCCAGGTAGCGACGGCGCTGCCGATCGTCCAGCTTCGGCGTACGGCCGGTGGACGATACCTCCCGCAGCATCTCGCCGATGCCGCTGGGCCGGCCGCCGAAGCGTCCGGGGTCGCCGGTGACGCCGTTGCGCGGCGCGAGGAAGTAGCCGCCGGGGATCTTGAAGTCGAGGTTGGTGCTGGCCGCCCAGCGCATCGGGTCGGTGTTGCCCATCGCGGGCACCGGCACGGACACGAGCGTCTGGTCCGGCCCGACGTACTTGCGCCACCGGTCGGCGGTGATGAACTCCGGCACCGGCTCCCGCGTGGTCACCTGCAACGGCATCGGCGCGATCGGCAGCAGCGCGAGGACCAGGCCCGCGGCGGTGAGCCTGCGGGCGGTACGCCGGTCCACGCCGCGCAGCGCCCAGGCGCGGCGCACCGCGTACGCGAGCAGGATCGCCACCGTCACGCCGGTGATCAGGCCGAAGCGGGTCGGCACCACGGCGTCGAGCAGCGGCAGCCGTACCAGCAGCTCCCACGGGCCGGTGGCGATCTCCCGGTCCCACCAGGAGATCCGCTCGCCGAGGGAGAGCACGGCGAAGAACAGCCCGGTGGCGGCGAGCGCGCGGACGATCACGTCCCGCCGCAGCCACACCACGATGCCCACGACCAGCAGCGACAGGCTCCAGCCGAAGAACGCGTTCTCCTCCGAGTAGTTCGGAGCGAGGTTGACGTTGGCGCGTTCGTTGCCGCCGAACGTGGGCGAGCCGGGCGCGAAGAAGGCGGCGATGTCGTTGCCGTAGTCGCGCACCGCGTCGCTGAGCCCGTGGTACGCCATCGGCCCGGCGAACTGCACCCACAGCGGGTACGCCAGCAGCGCCCCGGCCAGCACCGCGCACACCGCGAGCCCGGCGCCGAGCGGCCGCCACGCGGTCGCCCACCGCTCGCGCTGCTGCACCACCACGGCGATCAGGAACACGCCCAGCGCGAGCGCGGTGAAGAGCAGGATCTCCTCGTTGATGAACGCCTGCGCGGTGACCAGCAGCGCCAGCAGCACGCCGTCGCGGACCGGCCGGGCCGACCGGGTCAGCACCAGCACCCGCCACACGATGAACGGCAGCAGGAACTGGCTGATGATGTTCGGGTGCCAGTTGGCGTGCGACAGCATGGCCGGCGAGAACCCGCAGAACCAGGCCGCCACGGCGGCGGCGGGGCGGTGCCGGATCAGGTGCCGGGACAGCACCCGGTACCAGGCGGCGGCGGTGCCGGCCAGTCCGAGCGTGACCAGCGTGACGAAGGAGACCGCCGGTCCGAACAGGAGGGTCACCGGCACCATCGGGATGCCCAGCGCCAGGATGGCGGTGTTCGCCATCAGGTTGACGCCGTCGGGGTAGTTGAACTGCTCGGTGAAGAACGGGAACTCGCCGTGCAGCACCACCCGTACCGAGTGGGCCAGGAAGAACTGCACCTGCGCCGGGTCGCTGCTGTAGAGCGCGGCCACCCGCCCGGCCGGGTCGACCCAGATGCCGCTGGTGACCCAGATCGCGGCGAGCAGGAATCCGCCGTACACGGTGAGGTCGATCCGGCGGCGCGTCCACCGCCACCGGCGCACGCGCCGCGCGCCCGGCGTGGCCGGCGCCTCCGGCTCGGTCGGCGCTTCCGGCGTGGTCGGCGTTTCCGGCGTGGTCGTGGTCGCCCGCTCCGGCTCGGCGATGGTGACCGGTGGTGGGTCCAGGGTGACGGCGCGGTGGCCCGTCGGGGCGGCGGCGTCCGGCGTCGAGGCGCCGCGGGTCTCGGCAGGCGTCACAGTCGGCGGAGTCTACCGGAGCCGGATATTGGTGCCCGAATCGCCCGTCACGTTCCGCAGTGGCCGATCGGCCGAAAGGGTGAGCCGGGCGCGGCCGGGTGACGGGTCGTCTCGTACCATGTGAGCTTCCGACCGACGACCGGCGAGGGGATCAGGGTGCTTTCAGCCCGCCGAGGCGCTACGACGGGCACCGCGCTGGCAGCTCTGCTGCTGGTCACGGTCGGTTGCGGACCGGTCGCCGAACGGCGGCCGGCGGACCTGCGGGTCGGCTACGACAGTCTGGACGGCACCCTCGCCGTGTGGCCGCCGCGCGGCAGCCTGGCCCGCGACGCAGACGCCACCGCCGCGATCACGACAGCGGTACGCGACTGGCGCTCCCCGGTGGACGACCGGGTGCACGTGCCCACGTCCGGCATCCTCTTCTCCGGTCAGGTCGCCGGGTCGGCGCTCGCGCTCGTCGCCGCCGACGTGCCCGGTGAGGCCGCCTCCTGGCTGCTGCAACTCGACCGGGACGGGCAGCGCTGGCGGGTGGTCCACGCCACCGAGTACACCGACCCCGGTTACCTGGTCTACTCCGACGTGCTGCCGGTGCGGGAGCCGGACGGCCGTCGCTACCTCACCTCGGCCCGCGTCGAGCGCCTGACCGGGCCCGACGGCAAGGTGCTCGGCAGCACCGACGGCGTCACCGACCCGGTCGCCGTACCGGCCTGCCGGGCCGTCGAACTGACCGCGACGCTGCGGTCCACGCCGTCGCTGCCGCGCGGCCGGGCCGCGGACCGCGTCCTCGACCTGGGTACGGCCACCGAAGCGCCCCGCTATCCCCTGGTACGCGACGAGACGGGCGCCGGGAAGCGCGCGCTGACCGGACTGGACACGTGCGTGCTGGCCGGTGAACGGGGCCCGTTCGGCAGCGTGCCGCGCCGCATCGGCGACCGCGAGGCGCCCCGTTCCGCGCCGGAGTCCTGGCCGATGGCGAAGATCGCGACGCGGTCGCTCGGCTCGGTGGCTCTCGGCGAGGGCGAACCGGGCGAGTTGGAGCAGCTCAGCTGGGAGACGCCGGCCGGGACGATGACGGCGGTGGTCTACCGGCCAGCCGACGGCGGAACTCCGGTGGTCTCCCCCGCGGACCGGTCCACCACGCTTCAGGCGTACCACCTGCCGATGCCGGGACGGCCGCTGGCGGTGCTGTCCTGGCGTACCCGGGACGCCTCGTTCTCCGCCCCGCCCGGCACGACGCGTCTGGTCGACCGTCCCGGCCTGGTGGTGGTCGAGCACACCGACCAGAGGCAGACGTTCAGCCTGGCCGGCACCGAGAAGACCTGGTACCGCTCCCTCCCCACCCCCTGACCTGACCCGCGCTTCCCCGCCCCGGGGGGGGTCGCCCACCCCGTCGATCATGAAGTTGACGGCGACAAACCAGACACGAACCACCGCCAACCTCATGATCACCCGACCGGCTCGGTGATCAAGGAGTTTGTGTCATCCGGGAGGCTCTCCGCGCACCCGAACTCCTTGGTCAACAGGGCGGGCCAGGCCGGGGCGGGAGGTGCCGTCAGGGCGCCATCCGTGGCGCGTGTAGAAGGCGCGGGCCCGGGTGTTGCGCTCCCACACCTCCAGCACGCCCCGCGCCAACCCCTCGTCCGCCAGGTGACGTACGAACAGCGCGTGCAGCGCACTCCCCACGCCTCGTCCCCACATCTCCGGGTCGACGTGGATCTGGTAGAGCTGCGCGGTCGTCCGCGGATCCAGGTCGGACGAGTGCGGCGGGCCCATGGCGAGCACCCCGGCCAGCACACCGTCCACGATGGCGACTCGCACCCGCTTGTGCGCCGAGGTGATCGCCGCCGTCCAACCCTCCCGCTGTTCCCGGGCCAGCTCCGGAGTGAGGATCTCCCCGACCGGCAGCCCGCCGGCCCCGTAGTAGGCGACCCGCGCCCGGCTGTGCACCTCGACGATCCCCAAGAGATCCCCGAGCCCCGCCTCCCGCACCTCCACGAGCCCTCCCTCCACGTCAGGCCCCGCGATCTTGCGATTGCGGCCCTCCGTAATCGGGCGAAGCCGACATCAGGAGGGCCGCAAGTGCAAGATCAACGCGGAAGTCAGGCGCAAGGCGCGCGCAGGGCGCGCGCGGGGGTGGGTCAGCTCTGGGCTCGGGCTCCGTTCGTGGCCGGGTCGACCGGGGCGGCGTCCAGGCCGGAGATCCAGCCGGTGACGTCGCGCGCCACGTCCTGCGCGGTCAGCCGCAGGTCGGCCAGGATCTGCGCGCGGGTGCCGTGCGGGTGCCAGTCGGCCGGTACGCCCATGTCCTTGACCGGTACGCGGACGTCGGCGTCGCGCATCGCCTGGGCCAGCGCGGAACCGACGCCGCCGATGCGCACGCCGTCCTCGACGGTGACCACGAGCCGGTGACCGGCGGCCAGCTCGACCAGTTCGGCCGGCACCGGGCGCACCCAGCGCGGGTCGACGACCGTGACGCCGTAGCCCTGCTCGGCGACGCGGGCCGCGACCTCCACGCCGAGGCCGGCGAACGAGCCGACCGCGACCAGCAGCACGTCGGTACGCGCCGACTCGGCCAGCACGTCGACCGGACCGACCCGGCGCACGGCGGGCAGGTCGGCGGCGACGGTGCCGGTCGGGAAGCGCAGGATGGTCGGGCCGTCGTCCACGGCGACCGCCTCGCGCAGCTCCTCGCGCAGCGTGGCCGAGTCGCGGGGCGCGGCGATCCGCAGGCCGGGCACCACGCCGAAGACGGACATGTCCCAGATGCCGTAGTGGCTGGGCCCGTCGGGGCCGGTGATGCCGGCCCGGTCCAGCACGAACGTGACCGGCAGCTTGTGCATGGCCACGTCCAGCAGCACCTGGTCGAACGCGCGGTTGAGGAACGTGGCGTAGACCGCGACGACCGGGTGCAGCCCGCCCATGGCGAGGCCGGCGGCGGAGGTGGCCGCGTGCTGCTCGGCGATGCCGACGTCGTACACCCGCTCCGGGTACTTGCGGGCGAGCGTGGCGATGCCGGTGGGCTCGGCCATGGCGGCGGTGATGCCGACCACGTCGGGCCGCTCGTCGGCGATCGCGACCAGCTCGTCGGCGAAGACGTTCGTCCACTTCACCGACGGCACGGCGAGCAGCTTGCCGGTCTCGGCGTCGAACGCGCCGGGGCCGTGCAGGCAGTCGGCCTCGTCGTCCTCGGCGGGACGGTAGCCGTAGCCCTTGCGGGTGACCGCGTGCACGATGACCGGGCCGCCGAAGTTCTTCGCGGCGCGCAGGGCCGCCTCGACCGCCGGTACGTCGTGGCCGTCGACCGGGCCGACGTACTTGATGCCGAGGTCCTCGAACATGGCCTGCGGGGCGACCGCGTCCTTGATGCCCTTCTTGACCGCGTGCAGCACCTCGTACATCGGCTTGCCGACGAACGGGGTGTTGCCCAGCGCGTCCTTGACCGTGTCGAGCACCTTCTCGTAGCCGGGGTTGAGCCGCAGCGACGACAGGTGGTCGGCGAGGCCGCCGATGGTCGGCGAGTAGGACCGGCCGTTGTCGTTGACCACGATCACCAGCGGGTTGCCGGCGGTGGCGATGTTGTTCAGCGCCTCCCAGCACATGCCGCCGGTGAGCGCGCCGTCGCCGACCACGGCGACCACGGACCGCTTCTCGCCGCGCAGCGCGTACGCCTTGGCCAGGCCGTCGGCGTACGACAGGGCGGTGGAGGCGTGCGAGTTCTCGATCAGGTCGTGCTCGCTCTCGGCCTGGCTGGGGTAGCCGGAGAGGCCACCGCGCTGGCGGAGCTTGTCGAAGCCCTCCTGCCGGCCGGTGAGGATCTTGTGCACGTACGCCTGGTGGCCGGTGTCGAAGAGGAGCCGGTCACGCGGGGAGTCGAAGACCCGGTGCATCGCCAGGGTCAGCTCGACCACACCGAGGTTGGGGCCGACGTGGCCGCCGGTGCGGGAGACCTTGGCGATCAGGAAGTCACGGATCTCGGCGGCGAGGATGTCCAGCTGCTCGGCGGTCATCCGCTTCACGTCCTGCGGGCCGTGGACGGTGCCCAGCAGCCGACCGTGGTTGGCCGTGCCCTCTTCAACACTCATGACCGGAGAGTCTATCGGCCGCGGAACAGTCCGCAGCCCGGCCGTGCATCGACCCAGGTCAGGCGTCCACCACCAGCCGCCTCGGGGCGGGTGGGCGCGGCGCGGCGGCGGACGGCCCGGCCGGGGTCCAGGAGCCGAGCACGGCGGCCCGGGACGCCCCGGTCACCGACGGCACCGCGCCGGGCAGCCCGTGCCAGGACAGCCAGCCCAGCAGCGCGAACGCGTACGCCTCCTTGGCCTGGGCGGGCACGCCCAGCTCGTCGGTGGTGCGCAGCCGCCAGCGCCCCTCGCCCAGCGCCGCCAGCCGCGCCCGGAGTGTGGGATTGCGCACTCCCCCGCCGGCGGCCACCACCTCGGTCACCCGGTGCCGGTCGCAGGCGTCCGCCACCGTGCGGGCGGTCAGCTCGGTGAGCGTGGCCAGCACGTCGTCGGCGGCCACCGGCTCCCCGAGCGGGGCCAGCGCGGCGTCCAGGTAGCCGCCGTGGAACAGCTCCTTGCCGGTCGACTTGGGTGGCGGCGCGGCGTAGTACGGCTCGGCGAGCAGCCGGGCCAGCAGCGCCTCGTGCACCCGGCCGGCCGCGGCGCGGGCGCCGTCGACGTCGCAGGGCCGGTCCAGGAAGCGCCGGGCTGCGGCGTCCAGCAGTGCGTTGGCCGGGCCCACGTCGTACCCGAGGACGGGCGCGCCGGGCGCGACCACTGTGAGGTTCGCGATCCCGCCGAGGTTCAACGCGGCGCGGGCCCCGGCGGCCGCGCCCCCCGGTGCGCGCGGGGAGGCAGCCGGGTCGAGCAGCAGCGCGTCGAACGCCGGGACCAGCGGCGCGCCCTGGCCGCCGGCCGCCACGTCCGCCGAGCGCAGGTCGTGCAGCACCGGTACGCCCACCCGGGCGGCCACCCGGGCCGGCGCGCCGAGCTGGAGCGTGCCGCGCACCCGGCCGTCCTCGACCCAGTGGAAGACCGTCTGGCCGGGCGACACGACCGCGTCGGCCGCTCCCCCGGCCAGCTCGACGCCGGCGACCGCCGCCTCCGCGAACACCTCGCCGAGCCGGTTGTCCAGCCGGCAGACCGCCTCGATCGTGGTGGCGGCCGGGGGCAGCAGCGCGCCGATCTCGGCCCGCAGGTCGTCCGGGTACGCCAGCTCCCGGTGCCCGAGCGGCCGCAGCCGCAGCGTGTCGCCGTCGGCGGTGAACTCGGCCGCGACCACGTCCACGCCGTCGTAGGACGTGCCCGACATCAGCCCGACGATCTTCATCGGGTCAGGCTAGCCAGGCAGGAACAGGCCCACCAGCTCCACGTGCTGGGTCATCGGGAACAGGTCGAAGCCGCGCAGCGCGGCCAGCCGCCAGCCCGCGTCGGCGAACGTCCGCACGTCCCGGGCGAACGCGGCCGGGTCGCAGGCCACGTACGCGACCGCGCGCGGCCCGGCGGCCGCCACGGCACGGACCACCGGGGCGCCCGCGCCGGAGCGCGGCGGGTCGAGCACGACCAGGTCGACCGGGCCGGTGATCCGCCGCCGGGACAGCGCGGTCTCCACCCGGGCCGCCACCACCTCGACGCCGGCCAGGTCGGCCAGGTTCTCCCGGGCCGCGGCCACGCCGTCCGGCGCCGACTCGACGAGTGTCACCCGGGCGCCGCCGACCCGTCCGGCGAGCGCGGCGGCGAACAGGCCGGCCCCGCCGTACAGGTCCCAGGCCGTCTCGCCCGGCCGCGGGTCGAGCAGGTCGAGGACCGCGCCGGTCAGCGCGTCCGCCGCCGCCGGGTGCACCTGCCAGAACCCGGAGGCGGGCAGCGTGAAGGTCCGCCCGGCCGCCGTCTCCCGGACCCGCTCCGGCCCGCTCACCGCCGTCGGAACCCCGTCGGTGTACGCGACCACGGCGACGTCCCCGCCGGTGCTGGCGACCGTCTCCACCGCGTCGGCGTCCGGCCAGCGGGCGCCGGTGGGCGGGAGCACCGGCAGCTCCTGGATCGCCGGGTGCGCGATCAGGCACCGCTCGATCGGCACCACCTCGTGCGAGCGGTGCTTGAGCAGCCCCGCCCGGCCGGCCGCGTCGACCGCGTAGCGGACCCGGGAACGCCAGCCCAGCGGCCCGCCGGGCAGCGCCTCGACGCGTACGCCGAGCGCGTCGATCCGCTCGGCGGTGAGGCCGCCCAGCCGGGTGAGCTGTTCGCGCACCACCGCCAGCTTCCAGTCGAGCTGGGCGGCCGGGGCGACGTGCTGGAGGTCGCAGCCGCCGCACCGGCCCGGCCGGGCGTACGGGCACGGCGGGGTGACCCGGTCCGGCGAGGCGTCCAGGATCTCCACCGCGTCGGCGCGGGCGAAGCCCCGGTGCAGCTCGGTCACCTCGGCCACGACCCGCTCGCCGGGCAGCGCGTGCCGGACGAAGACCACCTGCCCGCCGACCCGGGCCACGCAGTGCCCGCCGGGCGCGACCGCGTCGACGGTCAGCTCGACCCGCTCGGCCTCCTCCAGCCCGGGCCGGTCCGCCGACGCAGGGCCGGGCCGGTCCGCCGACGCAGGGCCGGGCCGATCCGCCGACGCGGCACCGGGCCGCCCGGCCGGCGACGCAGGCCCAGACCGCTCCACGGCGCTCACGAGCGCTCCTCCCGCTCGGCGGAGGGCGTGGACGCCACCGGCGGCGGCAGCGTGCTCTGCGGCGCCACCCGGGGGCCGCGCGCCGGGCCCCGGCTGAGCGTGGCGTCCAGCCGGTCCAGGTTCTTGCTGGCGGTGGAGGCGAGCTGCCAGGGCACGCTGGTCACCATCACGCCCGGCTCGAACAGCAGCCGGCCCTTGAGCCGCAGCGCGCTCTGGTTGTGCAGCAGGTTCTCCCACCAGCGCCCCACCACGTACTCGGGAATGAAGACGGTGACCACGTCGCGCGGCGACTCCCGGCGCACCGACGCGACGAAGTTCAGGATCGGGCGGGTGATCTCCCGGTACGGGGAGTCGATCACGGTGAGCGGCACCGGCAGCTCGCGGCGCTCCCAGTCGGCCTGGAGGTCGCGGGTGTCCTGCTCGTCCACGTTCACGGTGACCGCGGTGAGCGTGTCCGGCCGGGTGGCCCGGGCGTACGCGACGGCCCGCAGCGTCGGCTTGTGCAGCTTGCTGACGAGCACGATGGCGTGGTTGCGGGCGGGCAGGACGGCCCGCTGCTCGGTCGGCTCCAGCTCCTCGGCGATCCGGTCGTAGTGGCGGCGGATGCCGAGCATCACCACGTACATCACGGCCATCGCGACGATCGCGATCCAGGCGCCGAGCAGGAACTTGGTGGCCAGCACGATGATCAGCACGACGCCGGTCATGACCATGCCGAACGTGTTGATCGCCCGGGAGCGGATCATCCGGCGGCGCGCCTCCGGGTCCCGCTCGCGGCGCAGGTGCCGGTTCCAGTGCCGGATCATGCCGGCCTGGGAGAGCGTGAACGAGACGAACACCCCGACGATGTAGAGCTGGATGAGCTTGGTCACCTCGGCCTGGAAGCCGACGATCAGCACCACCGCGAAGACGGCCAGGAACAGGATGCCGTTGGAGAACGCCAGCCGGTCACCGCGGGTGTGCAGCTGGCGGGGCAGGTAGCGGTCCTGCGCGAGGATCGAGCCGAGCACCGGGAAGCCGTTGAAGGCGGTGTTCGCGGCCAGGAACAGGATCAGCGCGGTCATCCCGGCGACCACGTACAGCAGCACCGAGCCGCCGCCGAAGACGGTCTCGCCGAGCTGGGTGGTGACCGTCTTCTGCACGTACCCGTCCGGGCCGGAGATGATCTGCGTGCGCGGATCCTCGACGAACTGGAGGCCGGTGAGGCGGGCCAGCCAGATGATGCCGACGAGCATGGCCACCGCGATGCCGCCGAGCAGCAGCAGCGTGGTCGCCGCGTTCTTCGACTTCGGGCTCTTGAACGCCGGCACGCCGTTGGAGATCGCCTCCACGCCGGTGAGCGCGGCGCAGCCGGAGGAGAACGTGCGCAGCAGCAGGAACACCAGCGCGAACCCGGTGACGCTGTGCTCGGCCTGGATCTCCAGTCCGGCGCTCGGCGCGCGCAGGTCGTCGCCGAGCACGAAGACGCGGACCAGCCCGGTCAGCAGCATGCCGCCGATCACGATCACGAAGCCGTACGTGGGGATGGCGAAGGCGGTGCCCGACTCGCGCAGGCCGCGCAGGTTGATCGCGGTGAGCAGCACCACCGCGCTGACCGCGATGAGCACCTTGTGGGTGGCCACGAACGGCACCACCGAGCCGAGGTTCGCCACGCCGGAGGAGACCGAGACGGCGACGGTGAGCACGTAGTCGACGAGCAGCGCGCTCGCCACCGCGAGGCCGGCCTTGGGACCGAGGTTGACCGTCGCCACCTCGTAGTCGCCGCCACCGGAGGGGTAGGCGTGCACGTTCTGCCGGTAGCTCGCCACCACAGTCAGCATGACCACGACGACCGCGAGCGCGACCCACGGCGAGAAGATGAACGCCGAGGCGCCGGCGATGGACAGCGTCAGGAGGATCTCGTCCGGGGCGTACGCCACGCTGGAGAGCGCATCCGAGGCGAAGACCGGCAGCGCGATGCGCTTCGGCAGCAGCGTGTGCTGGAGGCGGTCGGACCGGAACGGTCGACCGAGGAGGAGTCGCTTCAGCAGCGAGGTGGGTCGGGCCACAACCGCCAAGCGTACGACCACCGGGTCCGGGGCGCGGGGGTGGTCGATCTCCCCCGCGCGCGGCCGCGCGGTACGGTTCGGTCCCCCGTCCGGCAGAGGGACGTGGCAGGCTCGCAGACGACGGGTCGGCGGGCGGCGCCGTGGGAGGAGCGGACACCGTGCATGTGGTGATCATGGGCTGCGGCCGGGTCGGGGCGACCCTGGCCCACAGCCTGGAGGCGCGTGGCCACTCGGTGGCGGTGATCGACCAGGACGCGGACGCGTTCCGCCGTCTCGGGCCCGACTTCGCCGGCATCACCGTCACCGGCGCCGGCTTCGACGGCGAGGTGCTGCGCCAGGCCGGCATCGAGCGGGCCGACGCGTTCGCGGCGGTGTCCAGCGGCGACAACTCCAACATCATCTCGGCCCGGCTGGCCCGGGAGACGTTCGGCGTGTCCCGGGTGGCGGCCCGCATCTACGACCAGCGTCGCGCCCAGGTCTACGAGCGCCTCGGCATCCCCACCGTGGCGACCGTCCGGTGGACCGCCGACCGGATGCTGCGCCACCTGGTCCCCGAGGGCAACGTGGAGATCTTCCGCGACCCGACGAGCACCGTCTCGATCATCGAGGTGCCGGTGCACAAGGACTGGATCGGCCGGCCGCTGCGGCAGCTGGAGCAGGCCGTCGGCGCCCGGGTCGCCTACCTGAACCGGTTCGGGATCGGCACCCTGCCCACCGCCTCCACGGTGATCCAGGAGGGTGACCAGGTCTACATGCTGGTGACCGACGACATCAACGGCCCGGTCACGTCGGTGGCGGCGGCGCCGCCGGAAGGGGGGCACTGAGCCATGCGGATCGCCATCGCCGGCGCCGGCAACGTGGGCCGCTCGATCGCCCAGGAGCTGATCGACAACGGCCACCAGGTGATGCTGATCGAGCGGCAGCCGAAGATGCTGCGGCCCGACCGGGTGCCGGCCGCCGACTGGGTGCTCGCCGACGCCTGTGAGCTGGCCAGCCTGGAGGAGGCCAACGTGGCCGGGTGCGACGTGGTGGTGGCCGCCACCGGCGACGACAAGGTCAACCTGGTGGTGTCGCTGCTGGCCAAGACCGAGTTCGCGGTGCCCCGCGTGGTGGCCCGGGTCAACCGCGCGGAGAACGAGTGGCTGTTCACCGAGCAGTGGGGCGTGGACGTCGCGGTGAGCAAGCCGCGGGTGATGGCGGCGCTGGTCGAGGAGGCGGTCACCGTCGGCGACCTGGTCCGGCTGATGACGTTCCGGCAGGGCGAGGCGAACCTGGTCGAGATCACGCTGCCGCCGACCGCGCCCTACGTGGGGCAGCCGATCCACGCGGTGCCGATCCCCCGGGACGCGGCGCTGGTGGCGATCGTACGCGGCAAGCGGGTGCTGGTGCCGACGCCGGACGACCCGATCGAGGCCGGCGACGAGCTGGTGTTCGTCTGCACCGCGGCGGTGGAGGACGACGTGCGCGCGGTGATCCTCGGCCCGACGAGCGCGGACCGGCACCGGGACCGCTCCTGAGGCGGCGGCCTCAGGAGCCGGGCAGCGGGGTGGGTGCGGTCTCCCGGGTGACCCGGCGCACCACCCACACCGTGATCAGCAGCAGCAGCGCGTACGGCGGGTAGCCCAGGGCGAGCCGGGCCACGCCGAGCGCGGTGTCCTGGTGGGCCAGGTAGAGCCCGGCCTGTACGCCGACCTTCGCCAGCCACACCACGCCCCAGAGCACGGTGAGCTGGGTGAAGGTGCGCACCAGCTTGGGGTCGTCGCGCCACTCGGAGCGGCCCTTGGCCACCAGCACCGACCAGATCCAGCCGACCAGCGGCTGCCGGATCGCGGCCGACAGCAGCAGCGCCAGGCCGTACCCGATGCCGTAGAGGATGCCCGGCAGGTAGAAGTCGCGCTCGTCGCCGGTGCGCAGCGCCAGCAGCGCGCCGATGCCGACGCCGAACAGCCCGTTGACCGCGTGCCGCACCGGCTTGCGCTGGGCCAGCCGCAGCCCGGCGATCAGCAGCGCGACCGCCACCGAGGCGTACACGGCGGGGCGCAGCTCCCCGATCACGTTGGCGACCACGAAGACCACCACCGGGATGCTCGACTCGACCAGCCCGCGCCATCCGCCGAGCTGGTCGGCCATCTGCTCGGCGAGGCTGGGCAGCCGCTCCTCGTCCTGCGGGCCGAGGCCCGGCGGGGTCTGCTGCTGTCCGGTCGTCACTTCGGCGACTCCAGCTCGTAGTACGGGTTGTAGATCACCTTGCGGTCGTCGCGCACCGCCACCCGGCCGCGCGCGGTCAGGTGCCGGCCCGGCTCGATCCCGGCGATGTGCCGGCGGCCCAGCCAGACCAGTGTCACCACGTCGTTGCCGTCGTAGAGGTCGGCTTCCAGCGTGGGCAGGTTCGTGCGGGGCGTGTAGACGACGGTACGCAGCCGCCCGGCCACCGACACCACCTGACCCCTGTTGCACTGGTGGGCGGGCGTGCCGCCGGACTCGGCGCTCTCCCGGCGCAGCTCCTGCGCCTCGATCTCGGCCTCGCTCGCGGTGAGCCGGTGCAGGAGCCGCCGCAGCGACCCCCGGCTCTCGTCGGTCGTCATGACCTCCGCGTCACCCTCTCCACAGCGGGGCCCCGCGGGCGGCGGAACCGTCCCGCCAGCGTACGCGCAGTGGCCCGCCGGCGGGAGCGGCGCGGCGCGTACCGCCGGCCGGGACCGGACACGCCGCGGGCCCGGCGCGGTTTCGCGCCGGGCCCGTGCACGTCGTGGATCAGACCTCCTGCGCGTCGGCGGCCTGCTGCTCGGCGACCTCGCGGGGCAGCCGCAGCGGCAGCGGCTCGCGCACCGGCTTGGCCTCCTGGCCGCGGTCGACGACCAGGCCGTCCAGGCAGGCCGCGAGCGGGCCGGCGGAGGCCGGGTCGGCGGCGGCCGCGCCCTGGAAGACGCCGCGCACCATCCAGCGCGGGCCGTCGATGCCGACGAACCGCAGGTCGGTCGGCCCGTCCGGAGTACGCACCCGGGCGCGCAGCTCGGGCCCGTGCTCCCCCTCGACCTCCTGGACGGTCGCGCCGTCGCTCACCAGCGACTGGCGGATCTCCTCTCGCACCTCGTCCCAGATGCCCTCGGAACGGGGTGCGGCGAAGACGCCGAGCTGGAGCGCGTTCTGCCCGTGCACCAGCACGACCTGCTGGATCACGCCCTGCTGGTCGGCCTGCACCCGCACCTCGACGTCCGGCACCGCCGGGATCTGCAGGCTGCCCAGGTCGAGGCGAGGCGCCTCGGGCGCCTCGCTGACGTCGTACGGGCCGCGGTCCGGCGCCGACGGGGTCTCCTCGGCGTCGAGGACCCCATTGTCACGCGCCTCGTCGGCCCGCTTCCGGGAGAAGATCACTGCGCCCACCCTCCGCTGTTCACACTCACCCTGCCACCTCTTCGCTCTGCCCGCCGGACGGCGCCGGGACCAGCCCGGCGTGCCCGCCGGTGGACCCGTGCCCGCCCGTGCCACGCCGGGACCCGGGCAGCTCGGCCACCGACCGGAACTCGGCCCGGGCGACCCGCTGGACCACGAGCTGCGCGATGCGGTCGCCCCGGCTGATCTTCGCCGGCGTGTCCCGATCGTGGTTGATCAGGTTGACCAGGATCTCACCCCGGTAGCCGGCGTCGACCGTACCGGGCGCGTTGAGCACCGTCACGCCGAGTCTGGCCGCGAGTCCGGATCGCGGGTGCACCAGCCCGACGTAGCCGTCCGGCAGCGCCACCGCCACGCCGGTGGGCACCAGGGCCCGGCCGCCGGGGGGCAGCTCGACGTCCGCGGCGGCCACCAGGTCCGCCCCGGCGTCGCCGGGATGGGCGTACGCCGGCAGTGGCAGCTCCGGGTCGAGCAGCCGTACGGGCACGGGTACGACGTCTGTCACGGTCATCCTCTTCCGTCCGGTCCTGCGGGGTGCCCCTGCCATCCTGCCGGTTGCCGGGCCGCTCCCGCGCCGTACCCTCGTCTGTGTGCGTCAGTCGTCATCTCCGGCCGCCCCGACGGCCACCGCCGCGCCGTACGCGGAGCGCCTCGGGCTGCCCTGGTGGGCGTGGCCGCTCGGGCTGGCCGCGGCCGTCCTGCTCGCGGTCGAGCTGTGGATGGGCGCGACCGGGGTGCGCGCCTGGCTGCCGTTCGTGCTGCTGATCCCGGCCGCGGTGGCCGCCCTGTGGTGGCTGGGCCGGATCCGGGTCGAGGTGCGCGACGGCGAGCTGCGGGTGGACGACGCCCACCTGCCGGTGCGGTACGTCGCGGACGTGGTGCCGCTGGACGCGGCCGGCCGGCGCGAGGTGCTCGGCGTCGGCTCCGACCCGCTCGCCTTCGTGGTGCAGCGCCCGTGGATCGGCGGCGCCGTGCAGGTGGTGCTGGACGACCCGGCCGACCCGACGCCGTTCTGGGTGGTCAGCACCCGGCACCCGGTCCAGCTGGCGACCGCCCTGCTGGCCGCCCGCGACGCGGCCTGACCTGCTGCCGCCCGGCCCGCACGGTCAGGACGGCGCCTCCGGCAGGGCACGCGCGGTGCGCCGCAGGTCCTTGCGCAGTTGCTCGCCGAGCGCGCGGGTGGCCCGGCGGTTGAGGTACCCGGCCACGGCGGCGCCGGTCAGGAACGGCCCGAGCGTGGTGAGGTTGCGCCCGAAGCGGCGCATCAGGCTGTCCCGCAGTTCGCGGCGGGCGGCGGTGCCGAGCACCGCGCTCACCCCGACGCCCGGCATCATCGGGTTGACCCCCCGCTGGGTGGCCCAGGACTGCACGAGCGCCACGGCACGGCCGGCGCCACCGGCCGGCAGCGGCACCCGGTGGACCTCGTGCAGCTCGCCGATCAGCTTCAGCTCGATCGCCACCACGGCCACCGTCTCGGCGGCCAGCAGCACGGGCGCGGAGAGCAGCGTGGGCGTGACCGCCCACTCGACCGCGGCCACCCCGCCGCCCGCGGCGCCGACCCCGGCGGTGGCGCGGGACGCGTTACGGACCAGCCGGTCGGCGAGCGCGTCGTCGTCCAGGCCGGGGAAGTGCCGCCGCAGCGTGGCGAGGTCGCGGATCGGCACGTGCGGGGCGACCTCGGCGACCGTGTCGGTCATCCAGCGCACCGCGGCACGGGGCTTGAACAGGTCGGTGATCCCCCGGGCCCGGGCCTGCCCGACCAGCCGGGTCAGCAGTTGGCGCCGGCGGGCCGGCGCGATGTCGTCGGCGGTCAGGGCGGCGACGGTGGCACCCAGCTCCTCGGTGTCCGGGCCGGTCGGATCGGGTGTCGTGCCCGCGCCGTCCGGGCCCCTGTCCGATCCGGCCGCTGTGACGTCCGGCCCGGTCGGTGCCGGCCTCGCCGCCGGAGCCGGGGTCCGGTCGGCGCCGGTCCCCTCGCTGCGCTCGCTCACCCGTCCGCCCTCCCGCTCCGCGCGGCGTGGCAGCCGCCCGTAACGAGTCAAGCAGCAATCGGCCGCACGCGCACGGCGGCGGCTCGAACAGCGGCGGCCCCGTCGAGGAGGCCGCCGCTGGTGTCCTCGGTCGGGATCAGACGCACTCGCGGCAGATCAGGTCGCCGTTGCGCTCGACCGCCAGCTGGCTGCGGTGGTGGACCAGGAAGCAGCGGGCGCACCGGAACTCGTCCTGCTGCATCGGGAGGACCTTGACCGTGAGCTCCTCGTCGGCCAGATCGGCGCCGGGCAGCTCGAAGCTCTCGGCCACCTCGGCCTCGTCGACGTCCACGGCGCCCGACTGTGAGTCGACCCGCCGGGCCTTGAGCTCTTCCAGGCTGTCCTCGCCGAGGTCGACCTCGTCGCGACGCGGGGCGTCGTAGTCGGTGGCCATCGGTTTCACTCTCCAATATCGATATTGTCGCTGCCGGTTGTAACGCCGGACGACGCCGTTTCGGTTCCCCTGACCGGCCACCATCTCTGTCGGGCACCCGACCCGACGAGCGGTGGGCCGGGCTCGCCGGTGCGAAATGCCCCCGGTGAGCGCGGAACCTTACCCCCCCTGTGGGCGAGGCATGTATACCGCCCTCGCGGGAGAGATGTACGCCTCTGCGCCCGAAGTTGTTCCCAATGTGACTCAGGCGACACGAAGATAGGGGTAGTCCTACCGGTTCACCGCGTGGCGCGCCGGTATGTCGGACTGTTTCCACGCCTGAGCCGGACAAGCGTTAACCTCAGCGGCGTACTGGACGGCCGACAGGTCGCGGCCCGACCGCGTCGCCCGCCACCACCCAATCACTGTCCGGGGAGCGCCCAGGATGAGTTTTGCGCGAGTGCGGGCACTCGTTGTCGTCGGACTGCTGGCGGTCGTCGCCCTGGTCTTCGTGGTCGTCGCCGTGCTGAAGGACAGCCAGGGCACAGCCGGTACGGCGGCCGCCTGCCCGGACGGCTGGCCGCTGGTCGACCTGCGACTGCGGGAACAGAAGGACGTCAAGATCAACGTCTACAACGCCACCGACGAGGCAGGCCGGGCCGGCAGCGTCGCGGACGACTTCCGCAACCGAAAGTTCCAGGTCAAGAAGGTCGGCAACGAGGCCAAGGCGTTCGACGGCGTGGCCCAGTTGCGGTTCGGGCCCAAGGCCGTGGGCTCGGCGCACCTGCTGCGCGCGTACTTCCTCAACGAGGCCGACCAGAAGTTCGACGCGAACCGCAAGGACGACGTGGTCGACGTGGTCCTGGGCAACCAGTTCCAGCAGCTCGCCACCACCACCGAGGTCAACCAGTCGCTCGGCGACCTGGGCGCGCCGCAGGCGCCGCCCGAGACCTGCCCGATGCCGATCGAGAAGTAGGCGGCGGCGCGACGACGGCACAGGGCGGTCTCCCTCCGGGGAGGCCGCCCTGTCGCGTGTGCGGCGCCGTCACGGCCCGCCGGAGGCGTCCAGGTCGACCAGCCGGTCGTGCAGCGGCCCGTGCAGCGCCGGCGGCGCGGCGAGCACCAGGTCCGGGCCGGGCGGGCGGCCGGACAGGCCGGTCACCAGCAGCCCGGCCTCCCGGGCGACCAGCCCGCCGGCGGCCAGGTCCCAGTCGGCCAGGCCCTTCTCGTAGTACGCGTCCACCCGCCCCTCGGCGGCCAGGCAGAGGTCGAGCGCGGCGGCGCCCATCCGGCGGATGTCCCGGATGTGCGGGATCAGCTCGGTCACCACCCGCGCCTGGTGGGCCCGGCGGCCGGCGTCGTAGCCGAACCCGGTGGCGACGAGCGCCTGCCCGAGGTCGGTGGCGGTGGAGCCGTGCAGCCGCTGCCCGTCGCGCCAGGAGCCGCCGCCCAGCGTCGCGGTCCACTCCTCGCCGGTGACGACGTTGCGGACCACCCCGGCGACCACCTCGCCGGCCACCTCGGCGGCCAGCGAGACGGCGCAGTACGGCAGCCCGTACAGGTAGTTCACGGTTCCGTCGATCGGGTCGAGGATCCAGCGCACGCCGTCGGGGTCGGCGGGGCCGGTCTCGCCCGCGCCGTACTCCTCGCCCAGCACCGCGTCGCCGGGCCGCCGCTGCCGCAGCGCGGCGACCACCTGCCGTTCCACCGCCCGGTCGGCGGCGGTGACCACGTCGGTCACAGTGCTCTTGGTCGCGGCCACCGAGACGCCCTCGACCCGCATCCGGTACGCGGTGGCGGCGGCCTCCCGGGCCACGTCGACAGCGATCGTGAGCAACTCCCGCGCCGTGGGCGTCGAGGTGATCATGTCTCTCCCCTTCCGGCACGATCGGGACCGGCCGTCTCGTGCGCGGGTATCATCCTTACAAAGTCCACATCTGCGCCGAATCTGCGGTCCCGGACCGCAGGTCCGCCGTGCGGCGCGGGATGATCGCGGCAGACGGCGTTACAATTCACCCTGCCCCACGCGCCACGGACCGCCAGCGACCGGACGGCCCGGGACACGGGGGTCCTCAACGACTCGCCCGGCGCGGCCGTCCCATGCTGCGCCGGACGACCCGGCCGTGCTCGCTCTTTCGCCTCCGGAAGGTCTTCGTGACAGATCCCCGCCAGACCGGCGCCGACGTTCGCTCGCTCACCGACACCCTGATCGCCCACGCGCAGAGCGCCGGCGGCCAGCTCACGTCGGCCCAGCTCGCGCGCACCGTCGAGTCCGCTGAGGTGACCCCGGCCCAGGCCAAGAAGATCCTCCGCGCGCTCTCCGAGGCGGGCGTGACGGTGGTGGTGGACGGCTCGGCGAGCACCCGCCGCCGCGTCGCCGCCGCCCGGTCCGCCACCCCGGCCTCCCGCGCCACCACCGCCAAGACCACCAAGAAGGCCGCCGCGCCCGCCCCGAAGCAGGCGCCCGCCGCCGACGAGTCGCCCGCACCGGCCCCCCGGAAGGCGACCGCGCGCAAGGCCACCACCGCCGACGTGGCCAAGGCCGCGGCCCCGGCGAAGGCCACCAAGGCGACCCGCGCCACCAAGGCCACGGTGGCGGCGAAGACCGCCGCGGCCAAGCCGGCCAAGGCCGGCGGCAAGGCCGAGGGCCCCGACGGTGAGATCGACCCGGAGGAGCTGGCCGCCGAGATCGAGGACGTGGTGGTCGAGGAGCCGGCCGAGCTGACCCAGGCCGCCGAGGCCGACGCGGCCAGCTCCGCCACCGACAACGACTTCGAGTGGGACGACGAGGAGTCCGAGGCGCTCAAGCAGGCGCGCCGGGACGCCGAGCTGACCGCCTCCGCCGACTCCGTGCGGGCGTACCTGAAGCAGATCGGCAAGGTGCCGCTGCTCAACGCCGAGCAGGAGGTCGAGCTGGCCAAGCGGATCGAGGCCGGCCTCTACGCCGCCGAGCGGCTGCGCGCCGCCGACGAGGGCGAGGAGAAGCTGGTCCGCGACCTCCAGCGCGACCTGATGTGGATCTCCCGGGACGGCGAGCGGGCCAAGAACCACCTGCTGGAGGCGAACCTCCGCCTGGTGGTCTCGCTGGCCAAGCGCTACACCGGTCGCGGCATGGCCTTCCTCGACCTCATCCAGGAAGGCAACCTCGGCCTCATCCGCGCCGTCGAGAAGTTCGACTACACCAAGGGCTACAAGTTCTCCACCTACGCCACCTGGTGGATCCGCCAGGCCATCACCCGCGCCATGGCCGACCAGGCCCGCACCATCCGCATCCCGGTGCACATGGTCGAGGTGATCAACAAGCTCGGCCGGATCCAGCGCGAGCTGCTCCAGGACCTGGGCCGCGAGCCCACCCCGGAGGAGCTGGCCAAGGAGATGGACATCACACCGGAGAAGGTGCTGGAGATCCAGCAGTACGCCCGGGAGCCCATCTCGCTCGACCAGACCATCGGCGACGAGGGTGACAGCCAGCTCGGCGACTTCATCGAGGACTCCGAGGCGGTCGTCGCGGTCGACGCGGTGTCGTTCTCGCTGCTGCAGGACCAGCTCCAGCAGGTCCTCCAGACGCTGTCCGAGCGTGAGGCGGGCGTGGTGCGGCTGCGTTTCGGCCTCACCGACGGCCAGCCGCGCACTCTGGACGAGATCGGCCAGGTGTACGGCGTGACCCGGGAACGCATCCGGCAGATCGAATCCAAGACCATGTCCAAGTTGCGGCACCCCTCGCGTTCCCAGGTGCTCCGCGACTACCTGGACTGACCGCGCACGTCAACAAATCGTGCCGGTTTGATCACCAGCCGTACAACACTCTTTGGTGATCGGTCGGTTGCCTGTTTGTGATCGTTGACGTGGCACCCTTGGTGCACGGCACACTGTCCTCCACGCCAGGTGTGACCTCGGTCCCCCGCGGGCACACAGGGAAGGCAGGGCCCGAGATGGGTGTTGCACGATAGGTGAGCAACCGAAGAGAGTGTTCATCGGTGACGACCAGAGGAGGAAGGCGATGACCCCGACCCTCACGCCGCCGCCCGAGACGGTGAGCCCCCCGGCCGCCGATGAACGGTGCGACCGCTGCAATGCTGCCGGCAAGCTCCGGATCACTCTGGCGGGTGGGAGCGAGCTGGTGTTCTGTGGGCACCACGCGAACAAGTACGCGGAGGATCTCGTGAAGATCACCGTGCGCTACGCGTCGGACCCGGAGTTCAGCTGGCGTGGCGCCGATCTGATGGCGAACTGAGGTCCGACAGGAAGTCCATAACCCGACATGACCGGCCGGAGGCACCCGCAAGGGGAGCCTCCGGCCGGTTTTTCGTGTCCGGTGCGACCCGGCCGACCCGTCAGAGGGTCTGCACGGTGGCGATGCGCTCCTCGAGCTGCTCGATGGTGGCCTGCGCGCTGGGCGGGCCGCCGCAGATCCGGCGCAGCTCGGCATGGATCTTGCCGTGCGGCTGGCCGGTGTGGTGGTGCCGGGCGGCCACCAGGGCGTTCAGCTGCCGCCGTAGCGCCACGCGGCGCTGGGCGGCACTCATCGGTGGGGGCGCCGCCGCCGGGGCCGCAGCGGCCGGCTCAGCGGTCCGCTGGGCGGCCCGGCGCTTCTGCGCGGCGAGTTGCTCGGCCTGCCGCTTGGTGAGCAGCAGCGAGACCTGGTCGGCGGTGAGCAGCCCGGGCAGGCCGAGGTATTCCTCCTCCTCCGGCGTGCCGGCCTGGGCGGCGGTGCCGAAGGAGGCCCCGTCGAAGATCACCTGGTCCAGCTCGGCGGTCGCGGAGAGCGCGGCGAAACGCTTCTCCAGTTCCCCGCTGGCGCCGTCGTCGCGCTGGGCGCGCTCCAGCAGGTCGTCGTCGAAGCCCTCGCGGTCCTTCGGCTTGCCGAGCACGTGGTCCCGCTCGGCCTCCATCTCGCTGGCGAGCCCGAGCAGGTGCGGCACGCTGGGCAGGAAGACCGACGCGGTCTCGCCGGAGCGGCGGGCCCGGACGAACCGGCCGATCGCCTGCGCGAAGTACAGCGGGGTGCTGGCGCTCGTCGCGTACACGCCGACGGCGAGCCGGGGGATGTCGACGCCCTCGGACACCATCCGCACCGCGACCAGCCACCGTTGCTGTGAGGCGGCGAACGTCGCGATCCGCGCGGACGCGCCCTGGTCGTCGGAGAGCACCACGGCGGCCTTCTCACCGGTCACCTGCTCCAGCAGCTTCGCGTACGAGCGGGCCACCTGCTGGTCGCTGGCGATGACCAGGCCGCCCGCGTCGGGCATGCCGTTGGCCCGCAGCACGCTGAGCCGGGCGTCGGCGGCGCGCAGCACCTGCGGCATCCAGTCGCCGGCCGGGTCGAGCGCGGTACGCCACGCCTGGGCGATCAGGTCCTGCGTCATCGGCTCGCCGAGGCGGGCGGCCAGTTCCTCGCCGGCGTTGGTGCGCCACCGGGTCTCCCCCGAGTACGCCAGAAACAGCACCGGCCGGACCACGCCGTCGCGCAGCGCGTCGGAGTAGCCGTAGACCGAGTCGGCGCGGGAGCGCAGCAGCCCGTCGCCGCCACGCTCGTAGCTGACGAACGGGATCGGGTTGTCGTCGGAGCGGAACGGCGTACCGGTGAGCATCAGCCGGCGTACCGCGGGCTCGAACGCCGCCTTCACACCGTCGCCCCAGGTACGGGAGTCGCCGGCGTGGTGGATCTCGTCGAGGATGACGAGCGTGCGGCGGGTCATGGTGCGGCGCCGGTGCACCTGCGGCGCCATGCCCACCTGGGCGTAGGTGACCACCGCGCCGTGGAAGTCGGCCGCGGAGTGCAGGTCGGCGTTGCGGAACGCGGCGTCGAGCTGGATGCCGACCCGGGCGGCGGCCTGCGCCCACTGGGTCTTGAGGTGCTCGGTCGGCGCGACCACGGTGACCGCCTCGACGCTGCCGTCGGCGAGCAGCTCGGCGGCGATGCGCAGCGCGAACGTGGTCTTACCGGCGCCGGGCGTGGCGACCGCGGTGAAGTCCTCGGTCCGGCGGCGCAGGTATTCCACGAGCGCCTTGCGTTGCCACGCGCGCAGGGGCGGGAACGTGTCGAGCGCCGGCATCCGCGGTGGCACGCGTAGCTCCTCTCCGCCGCGGACGGCGGCGGGCCCGACCGGGGCCACGGGAGCCGCCGCCCATGAAAACGCCCTCGCGCATCCGGTGCCGCGAAGGCCGGGGTCAGCATAACCAGCGCGGGCCGTACGCCCCACTCGACGCCACGCCTGTCACATCCGCCCACCCCGGCGCACGGCGGGTCAGGGCAGTGGTCCCCGGGTGCCGGTGCGCGGCGGCCGCATCGTCGCCACCGGTGCGGACCAGCGGCGGCGCAGCGCGATCAGGCGCAGCCCGAACACGAACATCGCGGCGCCGGTGAGCGGCACGGCGGTGGCCTGTCCGCACGCCGACAGCAGCGCCACCGCGATCGAACCGGCGAGCGCGGCCAGCGCGTAGATCTCGCGGCGCAGCACCACCGGGATCTCGCCGGTGAGCAGGTCCCGGCCCAGCCCGCCGCCGATCGCGGTGAGCATGCCGATCATGCAGGCGCCGACGGCCGGGACGGCGGCGTCGAGGGCCTTGAGCGTGCCGGTGACGGTGAACAGGCCGAGGCCGGCGGCGTCGAGCACCAGCACCGTGGTGCGCAGCCGGGCGAGCTGGGGGTGCAGCCAGAACACGGCCGCGGCGACGACTGCGGCGGTGGCGGCGTAGCGCCAGTCGGCGAACGCCAGCGGGGGTACCTCGTCGATCGCCAGGTCACGGAAGATGCCGCCGCCGAGCGCGGCGACCACGCCGACGAAGACCACCCCGAACAGGTCGAGCCGTTTCGCCACCGCCGCGGAGGCGCCGGAGGCGGCGAAGACCGCCACGCCGGTCAGATCGGCGAGCAGAAGGGGGGTGGAGGTGGTCACCGCCGCAGGTTACGTCCAGGGGCGGCGGAGCCGCCCGGGATCACTCGGCGTACGAGTCGTAGATCTCCTTGCACTTCGGGCACACCGGCGAGCCCGGCTTGGCCGCCTTGGTGACCGGGAACGTCTCGCCGCAGAGCGCGACCACGTAGGTGCCCATGACGGCACTCTCGGCGATCTTCTCCTTGCGGACGTAGTGGAACATCTCCGGACCAGTGTCGGCGTCCTTCAGCTCGGGACGCTCGAGAACCTCTGTGCTCACGACTACACCTCCGGCGTTCCAGTTTTGCAGGTCGGTCCGCCCCGGTCCACCTGGGCCCCGGCCGGAGGCGGCCCGTACGGTAGCCGACGTGACCAACTTTCACATCAGTCTCGGTAGTGAGGTGGCCGACGCCCTGCGGGACGGCCGCCCGGTCGTGGCGTTGGAGAGCACGATCGTCTCGCACGGGCTGCCCCGGCCGGACAACCTGCGCGTGGCGCGCGAGATCGAACAGGCCGTACGGGACGCGGGGGCGGTGCCGGCCACCATCGGCATGGTCGCCGGCAGGCTGCGGGTCGGGCTGGACGACGACCAGCTCACCCGGCTCGCCACCGTCGACGGCGTGAGCAAGCTCTCGGTCCGCGACCTGGCCCCGGCGGCGGCCACCGGAGCGGACGGCGCCACCACCGTCGCGGCCACGAGCGCGGTCGCGGCGGCGGCCGGGATCGGCGTGTTCGCCACCGGCGGGCTCGGCGGCGTGCACCGCGAGGCGGCGCAGACGTTCGACGAGTCGGCCGATCTGGTCACGCTGGCCCGGACGCCGATCGCCGTGGTCTGCGCCGGGGTGAAGTCGATCCTCGACGTGGGGGCCACGCTGGAGCGGCTGGAGACGCTCGGGGTGGCCGTGGTCGGCTACCGCACCCGCCGATTCCCCGGCTTCTACCTCACCGACGCGGGCTTCGACCTGGACTGGTCGGTCGAGTCGCCGGAGCAGGTGGCCGACGTGCTGGCCGCCCGCGCGGCGCACGGCGTGCACCACGGCGGCCTGGTGGTGGCCAACCCGCTGCCCGCCGACGAGCAGCTCGACCCGGCGCTGCACGACCGCACGCTCGCCGAAGGACTGGCGGCGCTGGCCCGCGAGGGGATCACCGGCAAGGCGGTCACCCCGTTCCTGCTGTCGCACTTCCACTCCGCGACCGAGGGCGCGAGCCTGGCGGTGAACGTCCGGATCATCCTGCGCAACGCCGATCTCGCGGCCCGGATCGCGGTCGCCGCGGCGACCACCTCATGAGCGGGAGGCCGCGCATCGTCGTCGTCGGCGACGTGATCACCGACGTGCTCGCGGTGCTGTCCGGGCCGCTGGCGACCGGCTCGGACACGGCGGCCGGGATCCGGTTCAGCGGCGGCGGGCAGGCGGCGAACACCGCGGCCTGGCTCGCCGGGCAGGGCGCGGCGGTGACGCTGGTCGCCGCCGTGGGCGACGACGAGACCGGCCGGGAGCGGGTGGCCGAGCTGACCCGGATCGGTGTCGAGTGCGCGGTGGAGCGGCACGAGGGCTACCCGACCGGCACCGTCATCGTGCTCGCCCACGACGGGGAGCGCACGATGATCAGCCAGCGGGGCGCGAACCTGCGGCTGACCGCCGGGCACGTGGACGCGGCGCTGGCCGCCGCGCCCGACGCCGGGCATCTGCACCTGTCCGCGTACACCCTGTTGGACGTCGGGTCGCGCGGCGCCGGCCTGCGCGCGCTGGCCGCGGCCCGCGAGCGCGGGCTGACCGTCAGCGTCGACGCGGCGTCCGCGGCGCCGCTGCGGCGCGTCGGCGGGGCGTTCCTGACCTGGGTACGCGACGTCGACCTGCTGCTGGTCAACACGGACGAGGCGACGGTGCTGGCCGGCGGGCTGGACCCGGCGGCGCAGGCGCGGGCGCTCACAGCGGTGGCGCACCGGGTGGTGGTCAAGCGCGGCGCGGCGGGCGCGGTGTGGGTGGAGCGCGGCGGTGTGGTGGAGTTCGCGCCCGCGCCCGGGGTGGACGTGGTGGACGTGACCGGCGCAGGGGACGCGTTCGCGGCCGGGCTGCTCACCGCGTGGCTGGCCGGCGCCGACCCGCGTGCCGCGCTGGCCCGGGCCGGTGACCTGGGCGCGCTCGCCGTGACGACAGTGGGTGCCCGCCCGGCGCCGTGACGCCGGCGGCCGGTCCGGGCGGCGCTCCGCCCGGGCCGGTCAGGGCTCGGCGTCGATGATCTTGTGCGGATTCTCCTCGGCGGTGAGGGCCGTGGGCGCGGGCTCCTCGCGGCGCCGGTTCTGGAACCGGTTCGCCAGGCGGTGCTCCTCCTTGGGCGGCCGGTCGTTCGCCAGCAGCACCGCCAGCCAGGGCACGAGCACCATGCCGAGCGCGCACAGCGGCAGCCAGAGCCAGAGCAGCGGTGCCTTCGCGCCGACCAGGATCGCGCCGGCCACCAGACACGCGACCCGGATGGCCATCATCAGCACGTAACGCTTCTGCCGGCTGTTGAGCTGGTCGTCCTGGCTGCGCGGGGCGTCGGTGATCAGTATCGGCTGGTACGCCTGACGCTTCACCACGGACCTCCTACGAGGGGATAGGGCCCATCCTGTCACTCCGGACGGATGATCGGCGAAAATCGTGACAGCCCGGTACGTGTTACGTGCGTGGTACGCTCCGCCCGTGGCCAACCGGTTCAGCTTCACCGACGAGGCGCTGGCGAACCTGCGGGTCTACGACGTCACACCCGGGGAAGTCTGGGAGGCCCTGCACAGCAACCGCCGGGTCATCCGCCACCTCGGGGACGACGTCATGGTGGTCTACGCCACCGACCACCGCGGCCGGCGGCTCGCCGTGCTGCTGGCCGAGGCCGACGGCACCGACAACGACTGGGACATCCTCTCCGCCCGCGAGCTGAGCGACGTCGAGGCCAAGCGCTACGACGAGGCGGTGCGGAACTCACGCCGACGAGGAGGCGGTCACGATGCACCGTGACGAGGCGACCAAGCGGTTCCACTCCGGAGGCGACGCGTTCGCCGACCTGATCGACGACACGTCACCGGCGCAGCTGCCCACCCCCGACACCGACGTGCCGATGGTCAGCCGGTCGGTCCGGCTCCCGCTGGAGACGTACGAGCGGGTCCGCGCCGCCGCCGACGCGCGCGGCATCGGGGTGACCACACTGATGCGGCAGTGGATCGAGGCCGGCCTGGCCGACCTGGACGACTCGGCCACCGTCTCGCTGGCCGACGTACGCCGCGCGCTGGCGTCGCTGTCCCGCCCGACCGCCGCCTGACGACTCACGCCTCCGGGCCGGCCTCGTCGAGCATCTCCCGCCCGATCGGTGAGGCGGAGGGCTCCGGCGGCCGGTGCCAGGCCCGGCGGGCGTCGGCGAACGCGACCAGCGCCAGCACGAGAGCCACCGCGCCGAGCGCGAACATCGCCGGCACGGCCGCCAACGCGGGCAGGAGCAGCACCAGGGCGAGCAGCCCGACCAGCCGGGGGCGGGACACCCGGCCGAAGATCTCGTACTCGAACCGGGACCGGGCGGCCAGGAACAGCGCCGGGCCGCCCGCCACGAAGACCAGCCAGTTCGGCTGAACCGTGTCGTACGGGTGGGCGATGACCAGCTCGTAGCCGACAGCGGCGCCGATCACGCCGAGCACCATGAACAGGTGGGTCTGCGCGGCCGACTCGGCCAGCCGCCCCGGCGTGCCGGCCATCCGCAACGCCTCCGCCAGCAGGTGACCGGCCCGGTAGAAGTAGATGCGCCAGAGCAGCGCCGTGATCACGAACGAGATCGCGAACGCCACCGCAGCCTCACCGGAGAACTCCTTCCCGCTGTACGTCACGCCGATCACCAGGATCGACTCCCCCAACGCGATGAGGAAGATCTGCTGGTAGCGCTCGGCGAGGTGTTCCCCGGCGACGAGCCACTGCCGGATACGCGACGCCCCGATCCACGGCAGCGGCCAGCCCAGGAACGTGCCGAGGTGATCCACCGCCAGCGCGACGACCCACAGCGCCAGGCGGGGACCGGGCATCAGGGCGCCGGCGAGCCACAGCGGGGCGCTGGCCACCGCCCAGGCGGCCAGCCGCACCGGGACCAGACGCCGCGGGTGGCCGCGCAACGCCACCGCGATCAGCAGCGGCCGGCCGACCATCACCACCACGTACGCGAGCGCGAACGGCAGCGCCCGCTCCTCCAGGGCGCGGGGCAGCGTCACGCCCAGCACCAGGCTGCCGAACATGGTGCCGACCACCACGACCTGGATGACGACGCGCTCCGGCTCGTACCGGCTGGTCACCCAGGTGGTGATCGTCCAGACCTGCCACAGCACCATGAACAGCAGCAGGGTCTTGCCCACTTCGGCGGCCACCGCGCCGGCGGAGCCGTCGAG
Organism: Micromonospora sp. WMMD1274; assembly: GCF_049179035.1. Classification (NCBI taxonomy): domain Bacteria; kingdom Bacillati; phylum Actinomycetota; class Actinomycetes; order Micromonosporales; family Micromonosporaceae; genus Micromonospora; species Micromonospora sp. WMMD1274. The sequence goes on along the minus strand of NZ_JBMHMG010000001.1, from coordinate 5,024,356 downwards.
GCCGTTGATCAGCCGCTGGGAGACCCGGGTCAGCGCGAACACGAAGACCAGGTCGAAGAAGAGCTCCAGGAACGTGGCCCGCCCGGGACTGGACGCGGTACGCAGCAGCGCCCCGCCCCGCTGCTCGGTCATCGTCCGCTCCCGTCCCCCGTCCTGGCGACCAACGACAGCGGCGACGGGCCGGTTGCGGCGGCGGGCGGCGGATCAGCCCTTCGCGGCCTTCGCCTCCGCCTTCATCCGCTGCTTGAACTCGCGTACCCGGCGCAGCGACTCCGGATCGGTCACGTCCGCGACCGACCGGTGGGCGTCCGCGTCGCCGTAGTCACCGGCCGCCTCGCGCCAGCCGTCCGGGGTGATCCCGAACCGCTTGCCGAGCAGCGCGACGAAGATCTGCGCCTTCTGCCGGCCGAACCCGGGCAGCTCACCCACCCGGCGCAGCAGTTCCCGGCCGTCGGTCACGTCGGACCAGAGCCGGGCCGGGTCGCCGTCGTAACGCTCCACGAGCGCCCGGCACACCTCCTGCACACGGGCCGCCATCGCCTTGGGAAAGCGGTGCAGCGCGGGCGGCCGGGCGAAGATCTCCACCAGCGCCTCCGGGTCGTACCCGGCCAGTTCCGCGGCGTCGGGCTCGTGGCCGAGCCGCTGCGCCAGCACGTACGGGGAGGAGAACGCCTTCTCCATCGGCACCTGCTGGTCCAGCACCATGCCGAGGAGCAGGGCCAGCGGGCTGCGCGCCAGCAGTTCGTTCGCCTGCGGGTCGATGGGCAGTGACAGCGTCATGGGAACCATCCTGCCGCCCCGCCCGCCGGTCGCGGGCGCCGACTCCCCGACGACGGCGCGTGGGGTCTTGTCAGCAGGAGGGGGACGAGAGTGGGCTAGTAGCGCGCGAGGATCTGCGCGACCGGGTGACCCAGAAGGTCGGCCGCGCGGGCCAGTTCGTCGGTGTCGAGTTCGTATCTCGCCCTGGTCGCGTTCAAGGCGCTCACCTCGAAGCGAGCGAAGCCGATCGGCTCCTCGTAATGCAAGGTGTTCAGCCCCACGACGGCACCGCAGCAGGGCACTGCCACGTCCAGGTGGTCGAAACTCGTGCCGTTGTCGCGGACCAGGTCGCCGAGCCAATCCATGCTGATGGTTCCGGCGCAGCGCGGGCACGTGATCCGCTCCGTGTACATGCCGGCGTCTATCAGGGTCACTCGGTCGTAGAAGGTCTGTTTCACCTCGTCGACCGCGTCACCGGGCCCGGAGAACAGGCTCGCCACGTAGGCGACGACCGCGGCTGCGGCTCGGGGATCCGGCTGCCAGTTCGGGTCCGTGGGCACCAGCCGGATGTAGTGATCGCTCACCGGGCTCAGTCTGCCCGATGAGCCACGGACGTCTCCGTGACGTGACGCGGCCCGGCGGACCCCTGCGAGGTCCACCGGGCCGCGGCCCACGGTGTGGTCAGGTCACCCGTGTCGTCAGTTGACGACGAAGAGCAGCCGGTTCGGCGAGCCCGAGCCCGGGCTGGTCACCTTGCCGGTGGTGGCGTTGCTGGTCAGGTAGCTGGCCACCTGAGCCGGGGTGTAGGAGGTGTTCGCGGACAGCACGAGCGCCGCCGCGCCGGCCACGTGCGGGGACGCCATCGAGGTGCCGCTGATCGTGTTGGTCGAGGTGTCGCTGGTGCGCCACGCCGAGGTGATCGACGAGCCCGGGGCGAAGATGTCCACGCAGGAGCCGTAGTTCGAGTAGGAGGCACGGGCGTCGGTGCTGGTGGTGGCGCCCACCGTGATCGCCGAGGCGACCCGGGCCGGCGACGAGTTGCACGCGTTGGCGCTGGAGTTGCCGGCCGCGAGCGCGTACGTGATGCCGGAGTTGATCGAGTTGGCCACCGCGTTGTCCAGCGTGGTGCTGGCGCCGCCGCCGAGGCTCATGTTGGCCACGGCCGGCTTCACCGCGTTCGAGGTGACCCAGTTGACGCCGCTGATCACGCCGGCGGTGGTGCCGCTGCCGGAGCAGTTGAGCACCTTGACGGCCACCAGGCGCACGCTCTTGGCCACGCCGTACTTGGTGCCGCCGACGGTGCCGGCGACGTGCGTGCCGTGGCCGTTGCAGTCGGTGTTGTTGGTGTCGACCGTGTTGGTGCCCCAGGTGGCCCGGCCGCCGAAGTCGCTGTGCGTGGTGCGGATGCCCGTGTCGATGATGTAGGCGCGCACGTTGCTGGCGGTGTTCGGGTAGGTGTAGGTGCTGTTCAGCGGCAGGTTGCGCTGGTCGATCCGGTCCAGGCCCCAGGTGGCGCCGGTCTGGGTGCCCTGGGTGGTCATGACGCGGTCCTGCTCGACGTACGCGACGGCCGGGTCGGCGGCGAGCCGGCGGGCCTGGGCGGGCGTCATCTTCGCGCTGTAGCCGGTGAGAGCGGAGCTCCACACCGTGCCGACGTTGCCGCCGTAGCGCTTGGCCAGGCCGGCGGCCCGGTCCGGCACGGCGGTACGGGCGGCGAGGGTGTTCGCGGTGCCGACCGCGTCGCCCTTGAGCACGACCACGTAGCTGCCGCTGACGGCGTCCGCGGCGCCGGCGTACCGGATCTCCCCGGTGGGCGCGGCGAGAGCGGGCGTGGAGGCGGCGGCGGCGAAGGCCGCGGCGGCGGCCGTGACGGCGAGCGCACGCAGCGCGCGCCGCCGGGGAAGGGACACGTCGGGCATCGTCTGGCTCCCTACCGGGCGGCCCGGTTCGTGGCCGGATCGCCCATCGACGGATGTTGGCAGGAATGCTAGCCAGAGATCGATAAACATGAAAGAGATAGCCGCCGATAGATGCGGTCGACGTTATGGATTCGGCGGGTGCCGCGCCACGCCGGACGGCGCCCGGGGCAGGATGAGCACGTGGACCGTCACGACATGCTGCTCTCCCCCGCCGGGGTCGACGCGCTGCGCACCGCGCTGACGCTCGCCCGCTTCACCGCCAACGGGATCGCCGACCGCCTGGGCCCGCAGGCCACCGGCGCGGTGGCCCGCAACGACTACCGGGCCGCGCTGCGCGCCACCGAGGACCGGGACCGGCTGGCCACGATGATCCGGGTGTTCATCTGCGACCAGACCGAGCCGGAGGCGGCGGTGACCGCCGCGCTGGCCCCGCTCGCGCTGGACGAGGCACTGGCCGGGGGCATCGTGGAGCGGCACGGCGACGGCCTGCGTGCCGGGGTCGACCTGGAGCCGTACGGGGACGAGTGGTGGGTGCTCGCCGACGTGCCGGCCGCCGCGCGCCCCGGGCGCCCGCTGCACGCCGAGCACGTGCTGGGCATCGGCGGCGCCACCCAGACGCTGATCTCGGCCGCGGTGCGCCCGACCGTGGACACCGCGCTCGACCTCGGCACCGGCTCCGGCGTCCAGGCGTTGCACCTGGGCACCCACGCCCGCCGGGTCACCGCCACCGACGTGTCCGAGCGGGCGCTGCGCTTCGCCGCGACCACCGCCTCGCTCAACGGGCAGGACTGGGAACTGCTGCGCGGCGACATGGTCGCCCCGGTGGCCGGGCGCCGCTTCGACCTGGTGGTCAGCAATCCCCCGTTCGTGGTCGGCCCGGGCACCACCACGCACGTCTACCGGGACTCCGGCCGGGTCGGCGACGCGATCGGCGCGGAGCTGGCCGCCGCCGCGCCGGACCTGCTCACCGAGGGCGGCACGATGCAGTACCTGGCGAACTGGGTGCACGTCACCGGCGAGGACTGGGCCGAGCGGGTCACCGGCTGGTTCGCCGGCACCGGCCTGGACGCGTGGGTGATCCAGCGCGAGGTGGCCGACCCGATGGCGTACGTGAACCTGTGGCTCACCGACGTCGGCGAGAGCGCCGACCCGCAGCGGATGGCGGCCTGGCTGGACTGGTTCGACGCGCACAAGGTGGAGGCGATCGGCTTCGGCATCGTCTCGCTGCGCCGCTCCGGCCACGACCAGCCGGTCGTCCGGGTGGAGGACCTGCGCCAGCGGGTCGAGCCGCCGCTGGGCGACCGGATCGGCGAGTGGTTCGCCCGGCAGGACTGGCTGCGCGCCCGGAACACCGAGGGCCTGCTCGCCGCCCGCTACCGCGCCGCCGAGGGCCTCCAGCTGCGGCAGGAGGCCACCATGGGCGACGACGGCTGGGCTGTCGACCGGCAGGTCCTGGCCATGCCGCGCGGGCTGCGCTGGTCGGAGGAGATCGACCCGCTGGTGCTCGCCCTGGTCGGCGGCGCCGACGGCCGGCTGCCGCTGCGCGACCAGCTCGCCCTGCTGGCCGCCGCGCACGACGTGGCACCGGACGAGCTGGCCGAGGCGGCCGGGCCGATCGTGGCGCACCTGGTCGAGCGCGGCATCGTCGAGCCGGTGACCGACTGATGCGGGCGGTGGTGCAGACCGTCGGCCGGGCCCGGGTGACAGTCGACGACGAGGTGACCGGTGAGATCGCCGACGGGCTGCTGGTGCTGCTCGGCGTCACCCACACCGACACCCCGCAGGTGGCCGCCACGATGGCCCGCAAGCTGCACGAGCTGCGGATCCTCGACGACGAGCGCAGCGCCGCCGACGTCGGGGCGCCGCTGCTCGTGGTCAGCCAGTTCACGCTCTACGGCGACGCCCGCAAGGGCCGGCGGCCGAGCTGGACCGCCGCCGCGCCGGCCGAGGTGGCCGAGCCCCTGGTGGACGCCGTGGTCGAACAGCTGCGCGCCCGGGGCGCGAAGGTGGAGACCGGCCGTTTCCGCGCCCACATGCTGGTGGAGAGCGTCAACGTCGGTCCCCGGACCCTCGTGCTCGACCTCTGAGGAGGATCAGAAGAACAGCCCGCGGCGGGACAGCGACTGACGCAGCCAGCCGTCGAGCTGGGCGGCCCAGTCCGTACGGTCCGCCGTCGCGTGGTCCACCGTGAACCGGCCGAACGCGTCGCGGCCCTCGGTGAACAGGCCACCCCGCTTGTCCAGCTCCAGCACCACGTGGACCTGCCGCGGATCGGTCACGAAGGTGACCTCCAGCTGGTTCATCGCGCCCGCGTACTGCGGCGCCGGGTAGAACTCGATCTCCTGGTAGAAGGGCAACTGCTGGTGCAGGCCGTAGATGTGTCCACGCTCGACGTCGGCGCGCGCGAAGCGGAAGCCCAGCCGTAGCAGCGCCTCCAGCAGCCGCTCGTGGGCGGGCAGCGGGTGCACCGCGACCGGGTCCAGGTCACCCTTGTCCATCGCCCGCGCCACCTCCAGCTCGGTACGCAGACCCATCGTCATGCCGTGCAGGTGCTGGCCGTACAGGTCGGTGAGCGGCGTCTCCCACGGCACCTGGAAGCGGAACGGCACGTCGTGACGCTGCCCCGGCTCCAGCCGGAACGGGCCGGTCATCTGGGCCCGGCCGAACTCCTGGTTGACGTCGTACTCCGAATCGGAGCTCTCCACCTCGACCCGCGTGACCAGACCGAGTGCGACGTAGCTCACGTCCACCGGGTGGTCGCCACCGACCACCTGGATCCGGCCCTCCAGAACGCCGCCCGGGCGGCAGTTCGGGTTGGCCAGCACCGTCTCCACCGACGGTCCGCCCACACCCATCGCCTGCATGAGCCGCTTGAAGACCACCACGTTCTCCGATCATCAGTGCCGGGCCGGCTCCGACGGCCGGTCGGTGGCACGGTAACCGCGCCGGGCAAGCGGATGCCGGATTCCCGCGAGGTTTCCTGTCGGTTCCCCGATCGCCTCACTCCCGTCTCACGCCCCGACCGCCAAGCTGTTTGTCATCGGCCACCACCGCGTGGGCGGCACGGGACCGGTAGGCACGTCGGACACGGGGAGAACAGAGATGACCCAGCAGATGATCGAGCACCAGGACATGGACGTCACCCTCACGGACCTCGACGCCACCGACGAGCGCGGCGTCTCCACCGACCTGGTCCGGGCGTACCTGAACGGCATCGGCCGCACCAAGCTGCTCACCGCGGCGCAGGAGGTCGAGCTGAGCAAGCGGATCGAGGCCGGCCTCTTCGCCGAGGAGAAGCTGGCCACCTGCACCCCCGTCTCCGCCGAGCTGCGCGCGGACCTGGCGCTGATCGCGGCCGAGGGCCGCGCCGCCAAGGACCACCTGCTGGAGGCGAACCTGCGGCTGGTGGTGAGCATCGCCAAGCGCTACACCGGTCGCGGCATGGCCTTCCTCGACCTCATCCAGGAAGGCAACCTCGGCCTCATCCGCGCCGTCGAGAAGTTCGACTACACCAAGGGCTACAAGTTCTCCACCTACGCCACCTGGTGGATCCGCCAGGCCATCACCCGCGCCATGGCCGACCAGGCCCGCACCATCCGCATCCCCGTGCACATGGTCGAGCAGGTCAACCGCATGGTCCGGGTGCGCCGCGAGCTGTCGGTGACGCTGGGCCGCGAGCCCACCGTGAGCGAGGTGGCCGTGGCGCTGGAGATCCCGGAGTTCCAGGTGATCGAGCTGATCTCCTACGACCGGGAGCCGGTCAGCCTGGACCAGGCCGTCGGCGAGGACGGCGAGAGCGCGCTGGACGAGGTGGGCCGCGAGTTCGGCCTGTCCCGGGAGCGGATCCGGCAGATCGAGAAGGTCACGCTGCTCAAGCTGCGCGACCCGGAGCGGGCGAACCGGCTGGAGGCGTACGCCTGCTGATCCACCCCTGCCCCGACAGGCCCCGGCGGTTCGCCGGGGCCTGTCGCGCTTGACCCGGGCGCTCCCGCCGTATAGAACCGACTGGTTACACAACCAGGAGGTTATGAACGTGCCCGCGGATCTGCTCGACGCCACATTCGCCGCGCTCGCCGACCCCACCCGGCGCGCCATCCTCACCCGGCTCGCCGCCGGTGAGGCCACAGTCACCGAGCTGGCCGAGCCGTTCGCGATGAGCCAGCCCGCCGTCTCCAAGCACCTCAAGGTGCTCGAACGCGCCGGCCTGGTCACCCGGGGCCGGGACGCCCAGCGCCGCCCCTGCCGGCTCGACGCCCGGCCGCTGCGGGAGGCCGTCGCGTGGCTGGCGGACTACCGCGACTACTGGGCGGAGAGCTACGCGCGGCTGGACGAGGTGCTCGCCGAGCTGACCGCCGGGGAGCAGCGGTGACCGGCCTGACCGTCACGCTGCACGGCGACCGGGAGATCCGGCTCAGCCGCGACTTCGCCGCCCCGCGCCACCTGGTGTTCGCCGCCTTCACCCGCCCCGAGCTGCTGGTCCGCTGGTGGGGCGCCCGTGGCTGGCACCTGGTCGAGTGCGAGGTGGACCTGCGGGTCGGCGGACGCTGGCGGTTCGTCTCCCGGGGACCGGACGGCGACCTGATGGCCCAGGGCGGCACGTACCGGGAGGTCGACCCGCCCGCGCGGCTGGTCTGCACCGAACTCTTCGACGGACAGTCCTATCCGGGCGAGACGCTGGTGCGTCACGACTTCACCGGTCCGGCGGACCGGACCACGGTCGTCACCCACCTGCGGTACGCCACCGCGCAGGGCCGCGACACCGTCCTGCGCTATCCGATGACCCGCGGCCTGAGCGAGGCGTTCGACCGCCTCGCGGCAGCGCTGCACAACGATTCGACGACAGGAGCGACAACGTGAACTGGACGCTGGAAGTGGTGGTCGTACCGGTCTCCGACCTGGACCGGGCCAAGGAGTTCTACGCGCGGCGGCTCGGCTTCGTCCTCGACAACGACACCGATCTGGGCGGCGCGGGGCGGATCGTCCAACTCACTCCCCCGGGCTCCGGGTGCTCGATCGTGCTCGGCCGGGGCCTCGTACCGGAGATGCCGCCGGGCTCCCTCAAGGGCCTGCAACTCGTCGTGCCCGACCTGGAGCGGGCGCACGCCGAGCTGGTCGAGCGGGGCGTCGAGGTGAGCGAGATCCAGGTGATGGGTCAGAACCCGCGCCCGGTGCCGCACCCGCTGGACAACGTCGGCTTCGTGTTCTTCCGCGACCCGGACGGCAACGAGTGGGCGGTGCAGCAGATCTCCGAGCGCGGCTGAGGTCTACAACCTCCGCGGGCCGGTGTCCGGACGGGCGGCCTCGGCGCCGGTGCGCACAGTGGCGTGCAGCACCGAGATGCCGTCCGGCCGGGCCAGCACCGGGTTGAGCGTGAGCGACCGCACCCGGGGCTGCTCGTCGGCGAGGCGGCCGACCCGCACCAGCAGGTCGACCAGGGCCGCCCGGTCCACCGGCGCGGCACCCCGGTGCCCGCGCAGCAGCGGCGCGGCCCGGGGCTCGTCGACCAGCTCGGCGGCGTCCCGGTCGGTCAGCGGGACCGCGCGCCAGGCCCGGTCACCGAGCAGCTCGGTCGCGACACCACCCAGCCCGAACCCGACCACCGGCCCGAACGCCGGATCCTCCACCAGCTCCACCACGCACGCCACGCCCGGCGCGACCATCGGCTGGACCAGCACCTCCGCGCCGAACACCGGGGCCATCTCGGCGTACGCGCGGCGCAGCGCGGCGGCGTCGGCCAGGTCGAGGCGTACCGCGCCCAGGTCGAGGCGGTGCCGCAGCCCCGGGGCGGCGGCCTTGAGCGCCACCGGCCAGCCGAGCCGCTCCCCCACCGCCGCCGCCTCCTCGGCCGAGCGGGCCGGCACCGAGTCCACCACGTCGATTCCGTACGCGCGCAGCAACGCCGCCGAGTCGGCGCCGTCCGGCCGCAGCGCGGCGTGCCCCGCCGTCCGGTCCACGTCGGCCAGCTCCGGCAGCACCCCGGCGGGCCGGCGCAGCCAGTCCGCGTACGCGGTCACCCGGCCCAGCGCGCGCACCGCCTCCTCCACGCTCGGGTACGCCGGCACCCCGGCCGGCACCAGCCCGGCCAGGAACGTCGCCACCACCGGCTTGCCGGTGACCCGCGCCTCGGGCAGCGCCGCCGCGAAGTCGGCCACCGGATCGGCGAGCTGCCCCGGCAGCGGCGGCGCGAACACCGCCACCACGGCGTCCACCCGTTCGTCGGCGACCGCCTCGCCGAGCGCGGCGGCGTACGCGGCGGCCCCGGCGCTCGGCCCGACGTCCCGCGGGTAGCCGTCGGCAACGGTCAGTCCCTGCGCCGCGCAGGCGGTAGCGGCCAGCCCGGTCAGCGCCGACGAGTTGCCCACCACCGCCACCCGACGCCCGGCCGGCAGCGGCTGGTGGGCCAGCAGCACGCCCACGTCGAGCAGTTCGGACACGGTGTCCACCCGGATCACCCCGGACTGGGCGAACAACGCGCTCACCGCCGCCGCGTCCAGCGCGGGCGCCTCCCCCACGCCCGGCGGCCGGGCCAGCGAGGCGAGCGCCACCACCGGCTTGCGGCGGCCGATGCGCCGCGCCAGCCGGGCGAACTTGCGCGGGTTGCCGAACGTCTCCAGGTAAAGCGTGATGACGTCGGTGGCCGGGTCGTCCTGCCAGTACTGGAGCAGGTCGTTGCCGGACACGTCGGCCCGGTTGCCGGCCGAGACGAAGCTGGACAGGCCGAGCCCGCGCCGGGACGCCTCGGCCAGCAGCGCCACCCCGAACGCGCCGGACTGGCTGAACACGCCGACCCGTCCCGCCGCGGGCAGCACCGGGGCGAGCGTGGCGTTGAGGCGTACCGCCGGGTCGGTGTTGGCGACGCCGAGACAGTTCGGGCCGACCACCCGCATGCCGGCCAGGTGCGCGGCGCGGACCAGCGCGCGCTGCGCCGCCGCGCCGGCCGGCCCGGACTCGGCGAACCCGGCCGAGATCACCACCAGGCCGTGCGCGCCCGCGCGGGCCGCGTCGCGGACCACGTCGGTCACCGCGTCCGGCGGGACCGCCACCACGGCCAGGTCGACGTCCTGGCCGGCGTCGGCCGCCGACGGGTACGCGGGCAGCCCCGCCACCGTCGCCGCGCTCGGGTGCACCGGCACGATCGCCCCGGCGAAGCCGCCGTCACGCAGGTGCCCGAGCAGCGCCGCGCCGACGCCCTGGCCGGTGGTGCTGGCGCCGTACACGGCGATGCCGCGCGGCGCGAGCAGCCGGGCGATCGACCGGGCCTCCGTGCGGTGCTCCCGGCCGCGCTGCACCTCGAGCGTCGCCTCGGTGGGCGCGATCGGGAAGCTCAGGTGCACCACGCCGTCGGCGTACTGGCGCTGGACCTGGTAGCCGAAGTCGGCGAAGACCCGCAGCATCGCCCCGTTGGCCGGGAGCACCTCGGCGACGAAGTGCACGATGCCGTTGCGTCCGGCCGCGTCGGCCAGATGTTCCAGCAGCACCGAGCCGATGCCCCGGCCCTGGTAGGCGTCCTCGACCACGAACGCCACCTCGGCCTCGGGCGAGGAGGGGCCGAGCCGCTCGTACCGGCCGACGGCGACGATCCGCTCGCCGGCGAGCACCACGAACGCCTCCCGGTCGCGGTGGTCGACGTTGACGAAGCGCTTCAGGTCGCGTTCCGGGATACGCGGGTACGGCGAGAAGTACCGCAGGTATCGGGTGCGCTCCGAGAAACGGCCGTGCATGGCCACGATCTCGGGCGCGTCCTCCGGACGGATCTGTCGCAGCTGGACGGTCGTGCCGTCGCTGAGCAGCACGTCCACCGGTTGTTCGACGGTGGTCACCGGTCGGTCCTCCCCTGCCGCCGGCTCAGTCGCGCGGGTCGTGCGGATCGAGCCCGAGCAGCGGGAAGACGGCCTTGCGGGTGGCCGCGACGGCCCGGTCCACCGCGTTCGGCTCACCGCTGGGCTGCCACGGCTGGTACGACGGGTCCACGTCGTCGGTCATCCGCAACGGCACGTCGTGCCCGGGTCGCCGCCGCGCGGCCAGCTCCCGCCAGCCGGGCGGGGTCAGCGTGGCCGGGTCGACCGGCTCGCCGGTGGCGATCGCGAGCAGGTGCGTCCAGGCCCGGGGCACCACCTCGACCAGCGCGTACCCGCCGCCGCCGGTGGCGACCCAGCGGCCGTCGCACAGCTCGTCGGCGAGCGCCCGCAGCGCGCGGTAGGTGGCCCGCTGCCCGTCCACCGAGAGGTGCAGGTCGGCCAGCGGGTCCTTGCGGTGCCCGTCGGCACCGCACTGGGTGACCAGCACCTGCGGCCGGAACGCGCGCAGCACCGACGGCACGATCGCGTGGAACGCCCGTTGCCAGCCGGCGTCGCCCACCCCCGGCGGCAGCGGCACGTTGACGGCGGTGCCCTCCGCGCCCGGGCCGCCGGTCTCGTCCGGGAACCCGGTGCCGGGGAACAGCGCGAGCGGCGTCTCGTGCAGGCTGACCGTGAGCACCCGCGGGTCCCGGTAGAAGATCTCCTGCACGCCGTCGCCGTGGTGCACGTCCACGTCCACGTACGCGATCCGTTCCGCGCCGAGGTCGAGCAGCCGCGCGATGGCCACGGCCGGGTCGTTGTAGACGCAGAACCCGGCGGCCCGGGCGGGCATCGCGTGGTGCAGCCCGCCGGCCACGCTCACCGCACGCCGGGCGTCGCCGCGCCACACCGCCTCGGCGGCGGCCGTCGTGGCGCCGGCGATCAGCGCGCTCGCCTCGTGCATCCCGTCGAAGACCGGATTGTCCGACGTGCCCAGACCGAAACCGGCGAACAGCGGGTCGCGCGGCGCGGACCGGACCGCGTCCAGGTAGGCCGGATCGTGCACGCGGGTGAGCAGCGCGTCGTCGGCCGGCTCGGGCTTGACCAGCCGCACGCCGGGCCGGTCCAGCACACCCAGCTCGCGGGCGAGCGCCATGGTCAGCTCGACCCGGACCGGGTCGAGGGGATGGTCGCCCATGTCGTAGGCGAGGAGACCCTCGTCCCACACCACCACCGTGTCGTCGGCCATGCGGCCATCGTCGCACGTGGCCCGGGACGCGCCCACCAGTCGTGCGCTCACCGGCCGGACGTGCCGCCGGTCGCGACCGGACGGTCCGGGTCGGCCACCCACTCGCTCCACGAGCCGACGTACAACGCGGCGTCCGGCCGACCGGCGAGGTGCAACGCGAGCACCGCCTGCGCGGCGGTCACCCCGGAGCCGCAGTACGCACCGACCGGCGCGTCCGCGTCCACCCCGGCGGCGGCGAACCGCTCCCGCAGCGCCTCGGCGCCCGGGAACCGGCCCTGCGTGACGTACTCCGGGGCGGGCAGGTTGACCGCGCCCGGCACGTGCCCGGCGACCGGGTCGACCGGCTCGTGCTCGCCCCGGTAGCGGGGCGCGGCCCGTACGTCGATCAACACGCCGGGCCCGGCGGCGGCGAGCCGGGCGGCAGCGGCGGCGTCGAGCACCGGCAACGCGCCGGGCGCCACGGTCACGTCGCCGGGCACCGGGGCGGGCACGCTCGTGTCGACCGGCAGGCCGGCGGCCGTCCAGGCCGGGAAGCCGCCGTGCAGCACCCGCACCTGCCGGTGCCCGGCCCAGCGCAGCGTCCACCAGGCGCGGGCGGCGGACATGCCGTCGCCCCCGTCGTACACCACGACGGGACGACCGGCGCGGACGCCCGCGGCCCGCAGCGCGGCCTGCAACGCCGCCGGGTCCGGAAGCGGGTGCCGGCCGGCGGCGCCGGGCGGCCCGCACAGCTCGGTGTCCAGGTCGACGAAGACGGCGCCGGGCAGGTGGCCGGCGGTGTAGTCGTCGCGTCCGGGCGGGCCGGTCAGCCGCCAGCGGACGTCGAGCAGGGTCGGCGGGTCGGCGTGATCGAGTTCGGCGGCGAGCCGGTCGGGCTCGACCAGCAGGTCTGCGGTGGCGGGCATGCGGCCCAGTCAACACCATTCGGCCCGCCACCTCCGGCTTCGCCTGCGTCGATGGTCGGTGGGAGCGGGTACCATCGGAGCCCAGGAGGCCGCAGACGTGAAGCACGACCTTGTTGACACCACCGAGATGTACCTGCGCACCATCCTCGAACTCGAGGAGGAGGGGGTGCCGCCGCTTCGTGCCCGCATCGCCGAGCGGCTGAAGCAGAGTGGTCCGACCGTCAGCCAGACCGTCGCCCGCATGGAGCGCGACGGCCTGCTCACCGTCGAGGGCGACCGGCACCTGACTCTCACGCCGCAGGGCCGCAACACCGCCGTGTCGGTGATGCGCAAGCACCGGCTGGCCGAGTTGCTGCTGGTGAACGTGATCGGGATGCCCTACGAGGAGGCCCACGAAGAGGCCTGCCGGTGGGAGCACGTGATGAGCGACGCGGTGGAGAAGCGGGTCTTCGACCTGCTCAACCGCCCGACCCGCTCGCCGTACGGCAACCCGATCCCGGGCCTGGCGGAGCTGGGCGACCCGGGCCAGACGCTTGCCGACGCCGTCGAGGGCGAGCGCAACCTGGCCTTCCCCGGCCTGTCCGGCCCGGTCGTGGTGCGGCGGATCTGCGAGAGCGTGCAGACCGACTCGGACGTGCTCCGGCAGCTGCACGCCGCCGGCGTCGACCCGGGCGCGACCGTGACTGTGGCGCAGGAACGCGACGCCGTCTCCATCGACCGCTCCGGCGACCGGGTACGCCTTCCCCGCGAGGTGGCGTCCCGGGTGTTCGTCGCGGCCCGCTGATCGCGTCCGGCAGCTCTGGCCTACGGTCGGAGCTGCCTGCGTGACCTCCGGTCGGAGCTTGCCGGCGTGGCCCGCGGTCAGAGCTGCTTGGCGACCTCCGGTCAAAGCTGCCTGGCGACCTTCGGTCAGAGCTGCTTGGCGACCTTCGGTCAGAGCTGCCGGGTGTCGATCACCTTGGCCAGCGTGACCAGCTTGCCGGCCGTCTTGTCCGCCTCCGCCTTCGCGGTGCCGGCCGGGGCGGTCCAGCGCAGGGTGGCGAGCCGCCCCTCGGTGGCCAGCCAGCCGACCTCGGCGGCCGGCCCGGACTTCGCGGTCTTGGGGAGCGTGCGCCGGTAGGCGGCCTTGCCCAGCTTGGTGATCTTCGCCGCGCCGCCCGGCTGCACGTCCAGGGCGAACGTGGCCGCGTCGATCGACGTCTCGGTCACCGACAGCGTCAGCTCCGGCAGCACCGCCCCGGCCGCCCGGACCACGCACGTGTGGGTGTCGCCCCGCTCGGTGGCCGCCGCCACGTCGAACGTGCCGCCGGTGTGCTCGGCGATCACCGCGAAGTCGAGCAGCCGGCACGCCCCGCCCGAGGACGCCGCCGCGACCGGCACCGGCGGAGGCGGGGCCGGCGGCCCGGACCGGGTCGGCCCCTCGTCGGCGCAGCCGGCGGCGAGCAGGACGGCCGGAACGGCCAGCCAGATACGTGCACGCACGGGAGACCTCCGCGGTCGGCGGCGGGTCCGACCCGCCGGAGTTCCGTCGGACACCGTACGGCGTGCCCCAGCGGGGACGGAAGCCCCCTAATCGGCCACGTACGGACAGTGCCGGCAGCCTCGCCCGCAGCACGTGCCACGCCGCGCCAGGAAGCCCGCGCTGAGCACGAACAGCCCCGTCTCCGGGTCCAGGTAGCCGGCCTCCCCGGCGGCCAGGGCGGCGGCGTGCGCGGCGAGGATGCGCTCCCGCCCCGGGTGGTCCGGCGACAGCCGCGACGGGTGCGGTTCGGTAAGGGGCCGTCCCGCCAGCTCGTCGCGCACCGCTGAAGTCTACGGACGCCCGGCCCGCCCTAGTTTCCGCCCGGGCCGCTCTCGGTCCCGAGGCGTTCCAGGTACGGCACGAACGCCTCGGGCCGCTCGAACAACGAACGGTGCCCGGCGCGCGGGATCACCAGATGGTCCTTGCGCGGCGCCTGGAGCTGCGCGTACCACTCGTCGAACAGGCGCAGCCGACCCGGCACCTCCTGCGCGCCGTCCACGAAGTACGCCGGCACCGCGAGCTGCCGCACGTCACGCCGGAAGTCGATCTCCTGCAACCGGGGGTAGAGGACGTCCCAGCCGTCCAGGAAACCGAACAGGTGCACCTTCTCCAGTGGGCTGTATTCGGAGACGCCGAGGTTGCCGACGGTCCCGGTCTCGTCCTCGCTCGCGCCTTCCCGGTCGACCGGGAAGGCCCCTGCCTCGTTGGTCAGCAACGGCTCGTACGCTCAGAGGTCGCGGTAGGGCGGCGGCCCCTGCGCGGTCATCCGGTCCGCGAGCGCCGTCCGGCCGGTGCGGCGGGCCCAGGCCACCGTGTCGGCGTACTGGCTGCGGTCGGCCTCGCGCAGGCTCACCACCTGCCCGACGCCCACGTACGCGGCGAACAGTTCCGGGTGCTGTCGCACGGCGAGCAGGCCGGCGATGGTGCCGCCGGAGTGCGCGACCAGGTGGATCCGATCCCGGCTCAGCCGTTCCCGCAGGTGCCGGGCCACCGCGACCAGGTCGTCCACCTCGTCGTCCAGGTGCCAGCCCGACGGGGCGCGGAACCCCGACCAGGAGCGTGGCCCGCCGGCGCGGTCCCAGACGGCCACCACGAATCGGCGCTCCAACTCGGGCAGGTGGCGACGGACCGCGCCGATCTCCGAGCCGCCGGGCGGACCGGGCACCACGAGCAGCACCGGAGCGCCGCGGTCCGTACCCCGGATCAGCAGGCCCAGCTCGCGCCCGGAGGAGTCGACGGTGTCGAAGCGGGCGATGCCGCCGGGGATCGGGTCGGTGCGGCCCGGCACGGCCGCGCCGACGGTGACGAGCGCGAGCAGCGCAGCCAGCAGGCCGACGCCGACCCGGCCCGCCCAGCGCGGCACCGGCCGGCGCGGCGGCACCGCGCCGAGGCGACGTGCCAGGCCGGCGCCGTAGGCGGCGCCGACCAGCAGCGGCAACAAGGTCAGCAGCCCGTGTACGCCCCGGCCGGCGAGCAGCGCCACGACACCGAAGCCGGACAGGTGCGGACGGTCGACGGTGGGCCCGCGCAGCCGCAGCCGGACCAGCTCGACAGCCACCGCGAAGATCACCGGCGCGACGAGCATCAACCAGCGGGACCGGCCCAGCCACCCGGCGGCCAGCCCGACGACGAGGCTCACCGCGACGGAGGCGAGTGCCGCACCCACCGTGCCGGGCCCACGCGGGGTCCACCAGCCGGCGACAGCGCCCCAGAGCAGGGGCAGCGTCGACGCGAGGAGCATCCGGGTGCGCATGCCGTCTCCCTCCGCCGAGATCGTCAACCCTAGCCAGAGCGGCCACTCTTCGCTGTCCCGTCCTCACGTGCGGTACAGATCGGGTCGGCTGTGGTGAATGTTTAGCCGGGCGGACGCTGCGCGAGCAGAAACGCCTGGGACTGCCGCTCCCTGCCGACCGGCGCGCGGACCGTCGTCGCCGACACCGCGAACCCGGCCGCGGTGAGCTGTGCGACCAGTCGATCCGGGGACAGCCAGTAGACGTCGAAGGCGACGGAGTGGCCGTATGCCTGCTCCCGTCGGTCGAGCCGGTCGCCGGCCTTCACCGCGAGCAGCAGGTGACCGTCCGGAGCGAGCACCCGGTGGAAACCGGCGAACACCTCGGGCAGCAGTTCCGGTGGCAGGTGGATCACCGAGTACCAGGACACCAGCCCGGCCAGTGATTCGTCCGGCACGGCCAGCTCGGTCAGCGAGCCGGCCTCGAAGCGCAGGTCCGGGTACGCGCGGCGGGCGACCCGCACCATGCCGGGCGACAGATCGACGCCGCTGATGTCGAGGCCGAGCCGGTGCAGGTGGGCGGTGACGCGACCGGTGCCGCAGCCCACCTCCAGCACGGGCCGCCCCGGCCCGACCGTCTCGGCGAACGCGGCCAGCAGGGCCCGGTCCAGCGGCGGCTCCACCACGTCGGGCAGCAGCCGCGCGTAGTCCTCGGCGACAGCGTCGTAGGCGGCACGCGTCTCGACCAGCCAGGCAGGTTCGGTCACGCCCGCCGACCCTAGTCACGCGTGTCCGCTCTCACCCGGCCCGCCCCTGTCTTCGTTGACCATGAAGTTGACGGCCGTCGCGTCGGCGTGTCGCGCCGTCAACTTCATGATCGCCGGGGGCAGGGGCGGGTCAGGTTAGCCAGGTGAGGGACTGGCCGTGGCCGGTCGTCCAGGCCACGGGACGGCCGTCCAGGGCCAGGACGTTGTGGAAGCCTTGGGCGGGCGGCTCGGGCAGGTCGGCGTGGGGCAGCACCGACGGGTCCTCGTTGGCTATCCAGTGGCCGGGCAGGGTCCGGACCAGCGCGGTGAACGCCTCCCGCCGTGGCGGCGGCACCTGGTACAGCACCGAGCTGTGGAACACCACGAGCGTCGCCCCGGCCGGAGCCTGCTCCGCCAGCGCCGGCAGGTCGTCGACCAGGTCACCGCGTACCAGCAGCGGCGGATCGGCCGCCGCGACCGCAGCCGCCGCGCGCAGCCGCTCCCGGCGGTGCCGGTGCTCCGGCCAGATCAACGCCTCCAGCCAGGCCACGTCCGCCGGATCGGTGACGTCGAGCGGGTTCACGTCGAGCCCGGCCCGCCACACCACCTCCGGGCGCCGCCGCGGCGGATCGGTGCCGGTCAGGTCACAGTCGAGCACCGGCTCGCCCTCGCCGACCTGCCGGTCGCCGTAGCGGTAGGCGTACCGGTCCGGGTAGAGGCACAGCCCGGCGGACGCGCCGACCTCCAGCAACGCCAGCGGCTGCGGCAACGCGGCGAGCACCGGCAGCAGCACCGCGCAGCGTCCCGCCTCGTTCGTCTGCGTCGCCCGCACCCGCATCTGCGCCGCGACGTCCGGCCAGTGCGCGATCACGTACGCGCGGAACGCCGCCGGGTCGTCCACCGGCCCGCCGCGCAGCCGCACCACCCCGAACAGCAGGTTCGGCTGACGCTTGGCCGGTGGCAGCGTGTCGAGCAGGGCGAGCAGCTCCGCGTCACCGGCGACCGCCCGCGACAACCGCTCGTACGCCGGGGACACGCCGCGCGTCTCACGCTCGGCGAAGACCCGATAGATGTCTGCCGTGCTCATCCCCCGAGCATTCCAGCTCGCGTACACGATGGGGTGTGACAGTGGGCACGCGCGAGCGCGGCAGGGAACTCCCTGCCGCGCTCGCGTCTTCGGTCGTGCGTCAGCTGCAGCCGCTGGTGGAGCCGCAGCCCTCGCAGACGTAGCAGCTACCGGCGGGCCGCATCTTCGTGCCACAGGTGAAGCAGAGCGGCGCGTCGGCGGCCTTGCCGATCACGGCCTCCAGCAGCTCGGTGCTGGAACCCACCGACGGCGCGGGCTTGACGGCCGCGGCGTCGGCCATCTCCTGCGCCGGCTGCGCGATCGGGCCGGTCTTCGGCTCGGGCGCCTCGACCGGGGCGGAGGCGGCCATCGCGGTGAGGTCCGCACCGCTCGCCTCCGCCTCCGCCTCGGCCCGGAGCTGGGCGGCCCGCTCCTTGGCGGTGAAGATGCCCAGCTCGGCGCGGCGGTCGTACGGCAGGAAGTCCAGCGCCAGGCGACGGAAGATGTAGTCCATCACCGAGGCGGCCATCCGCACGTCCGGGTCGTCGGTCATGCCGGCCGGCTCGAAGCGCATGTTGGTGAACTTGCTGACGTACGTCTCCAGCGGGACGCCGTACTGGAGACCGATGGAGATGGCCACCGAGAAGGCGTCCATCACACCGGCCAGGGTCGAGCCCTGCTTCGACATCTTGAGGAAGACCTCGCCGAGGCCGTCGTCCGGGTAGGACGAGGCGGTGAGGTAGCCCTCCGCGCCGCCGACCGAGAAGGAGACCGTCTGCGACGGGCGCTTCTTCGGCAGCCGCTTGCGCACCGGGCGGTACTCGACGACCTTCTCCACGACCTTCTCGACCTCGGCGGCCGGGGCCTGCGTCTCGGCGGTGGCCTTGTTCGGCTTGGCGGCCGACAGCGGCTGGCCGACCTTGCAGTTGTCCCGGTAGATCGCCAGCGCCTTGAGGCCGAGCTTCCAGCCCTCGAAGTAGATCTTCTCGACGTCCTCGACGGTGGCCTGCTCCGGCATGTTCACCGTCTTGGAGATGGCACCGGAGATGAACGGCTGGACGGCCGCCATCATCCGCACGTGACCCATCGGCGCGATCGAGCGCTCGCCCATGGCGCAGTCGAAGACCGGGTAGTGCTCCGGCTTCAGGCCCGGGGCGTCCACCACGTGGCCGTGGTCGGCGATGTGCTCGACGATCGCCTCGACCTGCTCCTCGGGGTAGCCGAGGCTGCGCAGGGCGCGCGGCACGGTCTGGTTGACGATCTGCATCGAGCCGCCGCCGACCAGCTTCTTGAACTTCACCAGTGCCAGGTCCGGCTCGACACCGGTGGTGTCGCAGTCCATCATCAGGCCGATGGTGCCGGTCGGGGCGAGCACGCTGGCCTGCGAGTTGCGCCAGCCGAACTTGTCACCGAGCTTGTTGCCCAGCGTCCACTGCTTGGTGGCCTCGCGCTGCACGGCGGTGGCCACGGTGCCGGTCGCCTTGATCGCGTCGTTGGCTGCGGCGTGCTTGCGCATGACCCGCTTGTGCGGCTCGGCGTTGCGCGCGTAGCCGTCGTACGGGCCGACGATGCCGGCCAGCTCGGCGGAACGGCGGTAGGCGGTGCCGGTCATCAGCGAGGTGATCGCGGCGGACACCTCCCGGCCCTGCTCCGAGTCGTACGGCAGGCCGGAGGCCATCAGCAGCGCGCCCAGGTTGGCGTACCCGATGCCGAGCTGCCGGTAGGCGCGGGTGGTCTCACCGATCTTCTCGGTCGGGAAGTCGGCGAAGCAGATCGAGATGTCCATCGCGGTGATGACGAACTCGACCGACTTGACGAACTTCTCCACCTCGAAGCCACCGTCGGCGCGGAGGAACTTCATCAGGTTCAGCGACGCCAGGTTGCACGAGGAGTTGTCCAGGTGCAGGTACTCCGAGCACGGGTTCGACGCGGTGATCCGCCCGGTCTCCGGGCAGGTGTGCCAGTCGTTGATGGTGTCGTCGTACTGCAGGCCCGGGTCGGCGCACTCCCACGCGGCCTGGGAGATGGTGCGGAACAGCTTCTTCGCGTCGATCGTCTCGATGGTCTGCCCGTCGAGCCGGCCGCGCAGGTCGAAGCCGCCGCCGTTCTCCACGGCGGTCATGAACTCGTCCGAGACGCGGACCGAGTTGTTGGCGTTCTGGTACTGCACGCTGACGATGTCGGCGCCGCCCAGGTCCATGTCGAACCCGGCGTCGCGCAGCGCGCGGATCTTGTCCTCCTCGCGCGCCTTGGTCGCCACGAACTCCTCGATGTCCGGGTGGTCCACGTCGAGGATGACCATCTTGGCCGCACGCCGGGTGGCGCCACCGGACTTGATGGTGCCGGCGGAGGCGTCCGCGCCGCGCATGAAGCTGACCGGGCCGGAGGCGGTACCGCCGGAGGAGAGCAGCTCCTTCGAGGAACGGATCCGGGACAGGTTGACCCCCGCGCCCGAGCCGCCCTGGAAGATCCGGCCCTCCTCCTTGTACCAGTCGAGGATGGAGTCCATCGAGTCGTCGACCGACAGGATGAAGCAGGCGCTGACCTGCTGCGGCGACGGCGTGCCGACGTTGAACCACACCGGCGAGTTGAAGCTGAACACCTGGTGCAGCAGCATCCAGGTCAGTTCGTGCGCGAACACCTCGGCGTCGGCCGGGGTGGCGAAGTAGCCGTACTCCTCACCGGCGGTGCGGTAGGTCTCGACCACCCGGTCGATCAGCTGCCGCAGCGACCACTCCCGCTCCGGGGTCCCCACCGCGCCCCGGAAGTACTTGGTGGTCACGATGTTCGCCGCGTTCACCGACCAGGACTCGGGGAACTCCACCCCGCGCTGCTCGAAGTTGATCGAGCCGTCCCGCCAGTTCGTCATGACGACGTCGCGGCGCTCCCAGGCGACCTCGTCGTAGGGATGCACCCCC
The DNA here is from genome assembly GCF_049179035.1 of Micromonospora sp. WMMD1274. Classification (NCBI taxonomy): domain Bacteria; kingdom Bacillati; phylum Actinomycetota; class Actinomycetes; order Micromonosporales; family Micromonosporaceae; genus Micromonospora; species Micromonospora sp. WMMD1274. Next base: position 5,003,765 of record NZ_JBMHMG010000001.1, on the reverse strand, counting down.
TCGGTCGTCCAGACGCGCTCGATCTTCAGCCCCGCCCCGGCCTTGTTCCGTGACTTGCTGGTCGTCACGCCCTCGCCCCCCTCGTCGGCAACGGTCACCCACCGCGCCTCGTGTACCTGTCAGAAACCCGAAAATGTCAGCTGATCGCGCCGGCGGCGTCCGCCGCACCGGCACCGGCGCCCTCCCGGGCGCGCGCGGCGGCCCGCAGCGTCTCGATCTCGCGCTCGAAGTCGGCGAGCGAGTCGAAGGACCGGTAGACGCTGGCGAACCGCATGTAGGCCACCTCGTCGAGGTCACGCAACGGGCCGAGGATGGCCAGGCCCACCTCGTGGCTGGGGATCTCGGCCGCCCCCTTGGCCCGTACGGTCTCCTCGACCTTCTGTGCCAGCAGCGCGATCGAGTCGTCGTCGACCGGCCGCCCCTGGCACGCCTTGCGCACCCCACCGATGATCTTCGTGCGGCTGAACGGCTCGGTCACCCCGCTGCGCTTGACCACCGCGAGCACCGCCTCCTCGACGGTGGTGAACCGCTTGCCGCACTCCGGGCACGACCGTCGCCGCCGGATGAGCTGGCCGTCGTCGGCCTCCCGCGAGTCGACCACCCGGGAGTCGGCGTGCCGGCAGTACGGACACCGCATTCGCCCGACCTCCTCCGTCGATCGCGGGCACACCTACCGGCTCCCGGGCACGCGTCGACACGGCGGGGCCATCGTCCGATGACCGTCGCCGAGTGCGCGGTGCGGGAGTGCGTTCGGTAGTTGAACCCAACCTGTAGGCAACTTACGCCCGTGTGACTACTACATCTAGGGGTCGACCGTATGCCGAACCCCAAGCGAGGTCAAGTTGGCGGGCGTGTCCGGCGCGTCATCAGGATCACGCCCGGCACGACGCCACCGAGGAGCCCAACGGACGGCCTCCCGTGCTAGTCACGGGCGGCCGGGATAGAACACCCGTTCGAGCGGCGTACTCTTCTATCAGAACACCAGTTCGGAAATCCAGGAATTCGGCGCGACACGCCGACAGCAGGTCGTACAGATGTTTGAAAATGGCCGATCTCACCTATACGGTCAGACCACACGCACCACGAGCCGACGAGGCACCCCAGCGCCGACCAGGGAGGGACGGACGTGACCGAGGACCGGGCCAGCCGGCAGAAGAACCCGCAGCCGAACGACGGGGCGGGTCCTCCGGCGACCCGTCGCCCCCGCACCGCCCGCAGCCGCACCGCCCCCGCGGCGGTGCGTCCGGTCACCCCGGTGGTGAGCAGCTTCCCCGACCCGGCGACGGTCGACCTGACCGCCCGGCAGCGGCGGATCCTGGAGTTCATCCGCAACTGGGTCGAGCGCCACGGCTACCCGCCGAGCGTGCGCGAGATCGGCGAGGCGGTCGGGCTGGTGTCCCCGTCCAGCGTCGCCTACCAGCTCAAGGAACTGGAGAAGAAGGGCTTCCTGCGCCGCGACCCGAACCGTCCGCGCGCCGTCGACGTCCGCGCGCCGGGCGAGGCGGACGAAGAGGCGGCCCGCGCGCAGCGGCCCGCCCCGGCGTACGTGCCGATGCTGGGTCGCATCGCCGCCGGTGGGCCGATCCTGGCCGAGCAGGCGGTGGAGGACATCTTCCCCCTCCCCCGCGAGCTGGTCGGCGAGGGCGAGGTCTTCATGCTCCAGGTCAAGGGTGACTCGATGCTCGACGCGGCGATCTGCGACGGCGACTGGGTGGTCGTCCGGCAGCAGCCGAACGCCGAGGTCGGTGACATCGTGGCCGCCATGCTCGACGGCGAGGCGACGGTGAAGACCTACCGGCGGCGCGACGGGCACGTCTGGCTGATGCCGCAGAACCCGGCCTTCGACCCGATCCCCGGCGACGACGCCACCATCATGGGCCGTGTGGTGGCGGTGCTGCGCCGCATCTGAGCGACAGCGACGACGAAGGGGTGACCGGTGGCCGGTCACCCCTTCGTCGTGTCGTCTCAGTAGCGGTCGCCGCGGTACTCCCGGCCACCGCCGGACACCGGGCCGTACTGGCCACGGCCGTCGTAGCCGTCGTCGCGGCGCCCGCCCCGCGGCTCCTGACCGCGGCGCGGCGGCTCGGCCCGGCCGCCGTCCCCCCGCGGCCCGCCGCCGTTCGGCTGCCCGCGGTGTCCGGCCCCGCCCGGGCCACCGCCGTAGCCGCCACCAGGGCCGCCGCGGCCCTGGCCGCCGCCACCCGGGCCGCCACGACCGGGGCCACCCTGGCCCGCGCCGCCGCCCGGTCCACCCTGGCCTCCGCCGCCGTAGACGCCGCCGCCACCCGGCGGACGGGCTCCGCCCGGAGGACGGCCACCGCCCTGACCACGGCCACCGTCCTGCGGGCCGCCGCCGTACACGCCGCCGCCCGGCCGGCCACCACCGTAGACACCGCCGGACGCCGGGCGGTCGCCGTTGGCCGCGCCGCCGTACACGCCGCCCTGGCCGCCGCCGTAGACACCGCCGCGCGGCGCGGCCGGCCGCTCGCCCGACGGGAAGCCGTTGTTCACCGGGAACTCGCCGCTGCGCTCGGGCTCGTCGGCCGGCGCCCGGGGCGCCGGCTTGCGCCGCGCCCGCAGGATGCCGAACACACCCGCGCCGACCAGGAGCGCGCCGAGCACCCCGACGGCCGCGATCAGGTACGTGATCTCGTCGAGCGAGAGCCCTTCGAGCCACGACTTCTGGGCGGCCGGTTTGGTGTCGGCCTTGCCGCCGTTCGGCAGCGCCTCGGCGCCGGTGGTCGACGGGGTGTAGGTGAGGATGTCGATCGGGTCCGACTCGTCGAGCGTGCCGCCGTCGGAGACGGTGACGAACAGCTTGCCGTCCGGCGTGTAGGAGATCGCCTCGCCGAACGGGTCGGCGAGCGGCGTGACCCGGGGCTTGCCGGTGGTGAGCGCCTTGACGATGTCGCCGCCGGCCACGTCGAACTCGAACGCGTCGGCGTACGTGCGCAGCACGACCTTGCTGCCGTCGGGCGAGCGGGCCGCGCCGGTGACGAGCGCCCGCCCGGGCGAGCCGAGCTTGTTCTCGGTGCTGGTCTTCGGGAGCGTGACCTCGCCGACCTTCTTCATCGGGATCGCCTCGGTGTCGCCGCTCGTCTTCAGCTTCACCGTCGGGGTGTAGATCTCCGACTTGCCGGAGAGCTCCTTCGTGATCACCAGCGGCATGTTGTCGTCGCCGACGAGCAGGGCCTCCGCGTCGTGCGGCTCCTTGCCCGGGTAGCTGAGCCGGTGCAGCACCGGCTGCTTCGAGCCGCTCAGCGGCATCGTCCAGACCGCGACCCGCTCCCGGCGGGTCTTCTTCTCCACGTTGTCGCCGGTGTCGGCGATCCAGAGCGTCTTGCGGTCCGGGCTGAGCGCCAGGTCCTCGGTGTCGAGCGGCCCGTCACCGGAGTAACGGACCTCCCTGTCGACCTTGCACTTGGTGTCCAGATAGAAGACCCGCTTGCGGCTGGGGTCGTCCGAGCCGTCGTTGATCACGACGTACCCGCTGCTGGTGGCCACCAGGCCGGACAGCTCGCGGAGCCGGTCGTCCTCGACCGTGCACTTCTTCTTGGGAGCCGCGGCCAGCACGGGGGCCGCGGCGGGAGCCGCCGGGGCCGGCCCGGCCGGCGCCACGACCGCGCCGACCAGGCCGAGCGCGAGCGTGACCGAGGAGACAACGTGCCGCATGACGCTCAGTGTCGCACGGCACGGGTTTCCGGCGGGTGACGCCGGACGGCTCACCGCCCGGCGCCCACCCGCTCGTCGCTGGTCAGCCGGTCACCCGCCCGGTACGGCGCGAGCTCCGCGGCCAGCCCCTCGTTGACCCGCACGTGCACCAGCGTGCCCTCGGGCAGGTGCGCGGTGCTGAGCACCTCACCCTGCCGGTGCACCCGGGCGACCAGGTCGCCCCGGTCGTACGGGAGCACCGCGCGCACCTCGACGGCCGGCCGGGGCAGCCGCCGCTCGACGGCCTCGCGCATGTCGTCGATCCCGCGCCCGCTGTGGGCGGAGACGAAGACCGCGTCCGGCCAGAGCCGCTTGAGCCGCAGCATCGTCTCCTCGTCGGTGGCGTCGGTCTTGTTCACCACCAGTAGTTCCGGCAGCCGGTCGGCGCCCACCTCGGCGAGCACCTCGCGCACCGCCCGGACCTGCTCCTCCGGATCCGGGTGCGTGCCGTCGACCACGTGCACGACCAGGTCGGCGTCGGCGACCTCCTCCAGCGTCGAGCGGAACGCCTCGACGATCTGGTGCGGCAGGTGCCGGACGAACCCGACCGTGTCGGACAGCGTGTAGAGCCGTCCGTCGGACGTGGTGGCCCGGCGGGTGGTCGGGTCCAGCGTGGCGAACAGCGCGTTCTCCACCAGCACGCCCGCACCGGTCAGGCGGTTGAGCAGGCTGGACTTGCCGGCGTTGGTGTAGCCGGCGATGGCCACCGCGGGCACCGCGTTACGGGTACGCCGGGCGCGCTTGGTCTGGCGTACCGTCGCCATGCTCTTGATCTCGCGGCGCAGCCGCGCGATGCGGTGGCGGATGCGCCGCCGGTCGGTCTCCAGCTTGGTCTCACCGGGACCACGCAGACCCACGCCGCCGCCGGCGCCCCCGCCGCGGCCGCTACCACCGGTCTGCCGGGACAGCGTCTCGCCCCAGCCGCGCAGGCGCGGCAGCAGGTATTCGAGCTGGGCCAGCTCGACCTGCGCCTTGCCCTCCTTGCTCTTGGCGTGCTGGGCGAAGATGTCGAGGATCAGGGCGGTCCGGTCGACCACCTTGACCTTGGTGCGCTGCTCCAGGTTGCGCAGCTGCGACGGCGACAGCTCACCGTCGCAGATGATCGTGTCGGCGCCGGTCGACAGCACCACCGCGCCCAGGTCGTCGACCTTGCCCCGGCCGATGTACGTGGCCGGGTCGGGCCGGTGGCGACGCTGGATCAGCCCTTCGAGCACCTGCGAGCCGGCCGTCTCGGCCAGCGCAGCCAGCTCGGTGAGGCTGTTGTCGGCGTCGGTCTGAGTGCCCTCGGTCCAGACCCCCACGAGGACGACCCGCTCCAGCCGGAGCTGGCGGTATTCGACCTCGGTGATGTCGGTGAGTTCGGTGGAGAGGCCGGGGACCCGCCGCAGCGCCTGCCGCTCCGACAGCTCGTACTCGCCGGTGGTGGCGTCGAGCTCGTCGTCCTCGTAGGGATGGAAGGTCTCCTGCTCGCGCAAACTGCGTCTCCTGTCCGTTATGTGCAACGCCGAGAATTTTCGGCGCGTGACAGCAATCCTGACATGTGACAACGCCGGGCGCACGTGTGTTATGCCCGCGACGCTACCCACTGGTAGCGGGGGCGGATGCCGGGCGACCTGGGCAGGCGAGTAGAAATGCCAGTCGAGCCGCTCAGCGCCGACGGAGGAGTTTCTCGTGGCCAACACACGACTGCCGAGTGCCGGATTCTCCATCACCATCCGGATCGCGGTACCCGCCGACGCCACCTCCATCGGCCGGCTCACCACCGCCGCCGGCGAGGCCGGGGCCATCGTCACCGCGCTGGACGTGGTCGACTCCGACCCCGCGCACGTGATCGTCGACCTCACCTGCGACACCGCCGACGCCGGCCACGCCGACCAGGTCGTCGACGCGCTCACCGCGCTCGACGGGGTGGACGTGCGCAAGGTCTCCGACCGCACCTTCCTGCTGCACCTCGGCGGCAAGATCGAGGTCACCCCGAAGGTCGCGCTGCGCACCCGCGACGAGCTGTCCCGCGCGTACACCCCGGGTGTGGCCCGGGTCTGCATGGCGATCGCGGAGAACCCGGCCGACGCGCGCCGGCTCACCATCAAGCGCAACACCGTCGCCGTGGTCAGCGACGGCACCGCGGTGCTCGGCCTGGGCAACCTCGGGCCGGCCGCGTCGCTGCCGGTGATGGAGGGCAAGGCGGCGCTGTTCAAGCGCTTCGGCGGGGTGGACGCCTGGCCGGTGGTGCTGGACACCCAGGACACCGACGAGATCGTGGCGATCGTCAAGGCGATCGCGCCCGCGTACGGCGGGATCAACCTGGAGGACATCGCCGCGCCGCGCTGCTTCGAGATCGAGGCCCGGCTGCGCGAGGCGCTGGACATCCCGGTCTTCCACGACGACCAGCACGGCACCGCGATCTGCGTGCTGGCCGCGCTGACGAACGCGCTGCGCGTCGTGGGCAAGCAGCTCGCGGACGTCCGGGTCGTGGTCTCCGGCGCCGGCGCGGCCGGCACCGCGATCATGAAGCTGCTGCTGCGTCAGGGCGTGGGCGACATCATCGCGTACGACCGCCAGGGCGCCCTGCACCGCGGCCTGCCGGACCTCAACCCGGCCTGGCAGTGGCTGGCCGAGAACACCAACAAGGAGAACTACTCCGGTGACCTGGCCGGCGCGGTACGCGGCGCGGACGTGTTCATCGGCGTGAGCGCGCCGAACCTGCTCACCGGTGAGGACGTCTCCCAGATGGCGAAGGACTCGATCGTCTTCGCGCTGGCGAACCCCGACCCGGAGGTGGACCCGCGGGAGGCGCGCAAGTACGCCGCGGTGGTCGCCACCGGCCGCTCGGACCAGCCGAACCAGATCAACAACGTGCTCGCCTTCCCCGGCGTGTTCCGCGGCATGCTCGACGCGCACGCCGAGGAGTTCACCGAGGAGATGGCGCTCGCCGCCGCGCGGGCCATCGCGGACGTGGTCGGCGAAGACAAGATCAACCCGACGGTGATCGTGCCGAGCGTCTTCGACTCCCGGGTCGCCCCGGCGGTGGCCGCCGCGGTGCGGGCCGCCGCCCAGAACCCGGCCGCCACGCCGGCCCCGGCGGCCGACCCGGGCCCGGCCGACCTTCCCGAGATCGCCGCCAACGCCAGCGCCACCCCCTGACCCAGGCACGCCCCAGCCCCTCGCGGCGCCTCTGCACAGGCCAGCGCCCTCTCATGGGCACCTTCCTGCTGGGGGCACCGCCTCACAGGGCACCGCCTCGCGGGGGGCGCTTCGCGGGGCAACACCTCCCACCGGGGCGGCGCGTGCGCACCCGCACCCGCATAGTCAGGCGTCCCCGGCGCGTCCACACGAGATCTTGGAAGGAAACGGCCCTCAGAGGGGCCCGAATCTTCCAAGATCTCCAGCAGCGGCTCGCCTTGACGGGACAAGTCAGGCAGAAGGACCCATCGCCGCCGCTTGATCGACTCCACTTCCCCGAAGTGGTGGCATCAGCACCCTTGATCAACACCACTTCGCCGGGGTGGTGGCATCAGAGGCCCCACGACACCACCACTTCCCCGAACTGGTGTTGATCATGCGGGTAGCAGCACGGGACGGCCGGCCCGCGAAACACCACTCAGCCCGGGTGTTGACCAAGGAGTTCGCGTCACCAGAGCCTGGAAATCCGCCACAAACTCCTTGATCAACCGGCAGAGGCACCGAAGGCGGGAACGGTCAGGGAGTCAGGGCGGACGGGGTCAGGGTGCCGGTCGCCACCAGGACCGCCGGGCCGGAGAGCCAGCACGAATCGGCCGTCACGGTGACCGTCAGCCGACCGCCGGGCACGTCCACAGACACCGTGCCGGTGTCCAGGCCGGCGTCGCGCAACGCCACCGCCGCCACCGCGCACGCGCCGGTCCCGCAGGAGAGCGTCTCGGCGGAGCCGCGCTCGTACACCCGCATCAGCACGTGCCCGTCGGTGCCGTCGACCGGCTCGCCCGGCGTGGTGAACTCGACGTTCACCCCGGACGGGAACGCCGAGGCGTCGACCTCGGGCGCGCGGGTGAGGTCCAGCCCGGTGAGTTCCAGCGCGGCGGGCAGCGCGCAGACCAGGTGCGGGTTGCCGACGTCCACGGCGGTGCCGGCCAGCGTCAGCCCGCCGAGCGTGGCGGTCGCCGTGTCGTACAGCCGGGGGCGGCGCATCTCGACCGCCACGTCCGTGCCCTCGACGCGGGCCCGCACCAGGCCGGCGCGGGTCGCGATCGGCAGCGTCCCGCCCGACGGGGCGGCCAGCGAACGGTCCAGCAGGTAGCGGACGAACACGCGGGCCCCGTTGCCGCACATCTCGGCGAACGAGCCGTCGGAGTTCCAGTAGTCCATGAACCACTCGGCCTCGCCCGCCAGCGCGACGCCCTCGGGGTGCTTGGCGGCCCGTACGACGCGCAGCACGCCGTCGCCGCCGAGGCCGCGCCGCCTGTCGCAGAGCGCGGCGACCAGGCCGGGTGTCAGGTCGAGGGCGCCGTCCGGGTCGGGCAGGATGACGAAGTCGTTGCCGGTGCCGTGACCCTTGGTGAACTCCACGCCCCCATCATCGCCGATGCTCGGCGACCACCCGCAGGGCAGTGTCGAGAAACGCGGGCGAGGCCGAGTCCAGCCAGTGGATGCGCGGGTCACGCCGGAACCAGGAACGCTGCCGCCGCACGAACCGGCGGGTGGCGCGGATCGTCTCCTCGTGCGCTTCGGCCTCGGTCATCTCGCCGGCCAGGAACCGCAGCACCTGCTGGTAGCCGAGCGCCCGGCTGGCCGTCCGCCCCTCGGGCAGCCCTTCGCCGACCAGCGCCCGCACCTCGTCGACCAGTCCGTCGGCCCACATCCGGTCCACCCGCAGCGCGATCCGCTCGTCCAGGAGCGGGGTGTCCAGGTCGACGCCGAGCTGCACGGACGGGTAGTACGGCGTGGGTGACGGCAGCGACGCGGTGAACGGCGCGCCGGTCAGCTCGATCACCTCCAGCGCCCGCACGATCCGCCGCCCGTTGGTGGGCAGGATGCTCGCCGCCGCGCCCGGGTCGGCCTCGGTCAGCCGCGCGTGCAGCGGCAGGGGGCCGACCGCCGCGAGTTCCGCCTCCAGCCGCTCCCGCAGCGCCGGGTCGGTGCCGGGGAACTCGAACCGTTCCAGCACCGCCCGCACGTACAGCCCGGAGCCGCCGACCAGCAGCGGCACCCGGCCCCGGGCCAGGATGTCGTCGACCGCCGCGCGGGCCAGCGTCTGGTATTCCGCGACGCTGGCCGGCTCGGTGACCGGCCAGATGTCCAGCAGGTGGTGCGGCACGCCCTCACGCTCGGCCGGCGTCAGCTTGGCGGTGCCGATGTCCATGCCCCGGTAGAGCTGCATCGAGTCGGCGTTGACCACCTCGCCGTCGAGCGCGTGCGCCAGCGCGATGCTCAGCGCCGACTTCCCGGCCGCGGTCGGCCCGACCACCGCCACGACTGTCACGACCGCTCCCAGTTCGCCACGAAGTAGGCAACGCCGTAGGGGGCGCGGTGGTAGCTCAGCTCGCCGCGCCAGTCGCCGCCCGCCGCGCCGACCGCGCCGGCCAGCACCTGCCACGGCGCCCGCCCGGCGACCCGCAGCTCGGCGGACAGCACCGGGTCCAGGCCGCGCAGGGCGTCGGCGTCCACGACCGCCAGCGCCGCGGCGACCCCCTCGTCGTACGCCTCGGCGCGCGGGTCGTCGTACCCCGGCGCCTTGACGCCCCGGCAGGCGGACCCGTCGCCGAGCACGAGCAGCGCGATCCGCGGATCGTCGTCGAGGATCAGGCTCGCGCCGAACGCCGCGCACTCGGCCGGTGTGGCGTCGTGCGCCACGGAGCGGGCCAGCCGGGGCAGCTCGGTGCCGGAGCGGTTCAGCAGCCAGGCGCCGATCGTCAGGCTCAGCGGCAGGACCTCACCACCGGAGCAGGAGGTCTTCCACAGCCGCACCGGCCGGTCGAGCCCGAAGCGCCGCAGCGAGCCCCAGTCGGCGGCGTTGAACCGGACCGTCTCCGGCCCGCCGCCGACGAGCAGGATCGCCTCCGGCTCGGCGGCGAGCAGCCGGGCGACGGCGGCGTCGGTGGCGGCGCGCAGGTCGTCCAGCTCGGGCGCGGCGGCGCCGGCCAGCTCGGGCACGATCAACGGCGGGTGGGGGCAGACGGCGGCGGCGACCAGGGGCACGCCCCCAAACCTATCGGGGCCCCCCGGTGCGTCCCCGCGCCGATCCGGTCATCGGGGGCGTACAACACCGTATGGTCACGGTCGGCGACAGGCGCTCGACACGGACGGGGGCGGACCTGTGACAATGCCGGGAGAAAGTTTGCTGCGCCGTGGCGGCGAACGAGGGGGCTGTCCCCTCGACGCCGGGAGAACGAGGATGGGCACATGAGCGACTGGACTGCCTTCGGACGGGTCGACGAGGACGGCACCGTCTACGTCAAGACCGCCGAGGGCGAGCGGGTGGTCGGATCCTGGCAGGCAGGGGCACCGGAGGAAGGGCTCGCCCATTTCGCCCGGCGCTACGCCGATCTGGTGACCGAGGTCGACCTGACCGAGGCGCGGCTCAACTCGGGCGCGGCTGATGCCGGCCACTCCCTGACCACGATCCGCCGGATCCGTGGGTCGCTGGCCGAGGCGCACGTGGTCGGTGACATCGACGCCCTGGCCGCCCGCCTGGACAAGCTGGCCACCGTCGCCGAGGAGAAGGCCGGCGAGGCCAAGGCGGCCCGCGAGGCCGCCCGGGGCGAGGCGCTGGCGCGCAAGACCGCCCTGGTCGAGGAGGCCGAGAAGCTGGCCGCCGAGTCGACCGGCTGGAAGACCGCCGGTGACCGGCTCAAGGAGATCCTCGACGAGTGGAAGACCATCCGCGGCGTCGACAAGAAGACCGACGGTGAGCTGTGGAAGCGGTTCGCGGCCGCGCGGGACGGCTTCACCCGCCGCCGGGGCGCCCACTTCGCCTCCCTCGACCAGCAGCGCAAGCAGGCGCAGACGGTCAAGGAGGAGTTGGTCGCCGAGGCGGAGAAGCTCAAGGAGTCCACCGACTGGGGCGTCACCGCCGGTCAGCTCAAGGACCTGATGGCCCAGTGGAAGGCCGCGCCGCGCGCCGCCAAGGAGGCCGAGCAGAAGCTCTGGGAACGGTTCCGCGCCGCGCAGGACGAGTTCTTCACCCGCCGCAGCGAGGTCTTCTCGGCGCGCGACAACGAGCAGCGCGCCAACCTGGAGCGCAAGCAGGCGCTGCTGGCCGAGGCCGAGGCGCTGGACGTCGACGGCGACCCGAAGGGCGCCCAGGCGAAGCTGCGGGAGATCCAGGCGCAGTGGCACGAGGCCGGCCGGGTGCCCCGCGAGGCCGCCGCCGGGCTGGAGCGCCGGCTGCGGGCCGTGGACGACAAGGTCCGCGAGGTGATGGACTCGGCGTGGCGGCGCACCTCCAAGGAGGACAACCCGCTGCTGGCGCAGATGCGCGCCCAGGTCGCCGAGGCCGAGGACCGGCTGGCCCGGGCCCAGGCCGCCGGTGACGCCCGCCGGATCAAGGAGGCCGAGCAGGCGCTCGCCTCGAAGCGGCAGTTCCTCCAGCTCGCCGAGCAGGCCGGCTGACGGAAGCACCCCGGCCGGGCAGGCCGGCGGACAGACACATCGGGTGAGCCCCCGGCCGGGTCGGCCGGGGGCTCACCTGCGTCCGGGCCGGGTTGACGCATCGAGGTGGGCTGATCAGAATGAGCGGCGGAGCCAGGTTCAGGCACCGGCACGAGGGCACCGACGGCTGATCTGCGCCGTCGACGATCGCCGGTGTGACATCTCGCGGGTGGCCGTCCACACGACACGGCCCGGCGCGCGCTGCGCGCGTACTCGATGACGAGCGGGACGTGCCTCCTGGTCCTGCCGCCCGCGGCGCCCGTGCGGCGCGGGCATCCGAAGTGGAGCTTCCATGCACCGACGCACCGTCCTCGGCGGCGCCCTGACGGCGCTCGCCACCGCAGCGGCCGGCGTTCTCGTCGCCGCCGCCGTCTCCACCGCACCGGCCGCCGCGGCGGCCGGCGGCACCGGCACCGGTTACCTGCACACCAGCGGCAACAAGATCGTCGACAGTACGGGCGCGACCGTCCGGCTGACCGGCATCAACTGGTTCGGGATGGAGACCGACAACAAGACGTTCCACGGCCTGTGGTCGAGCAACCCGTGGCGCTCGCAGCTCGACACCATGGCCCGGCTGGGCTACAACACGCTGCGCATCCCGTACTCGAACGACGCGCTCAAGTCCGGCGCGACCGCGACCGGCATCAACGACTTCGTCAACCCGGACCTGATCGGGCTGTCGCCGTTGCAGATCCTCGACAAGGTCATCGACTACGCGGGCAGCAAGGGGATGCGGGTCATCCTGGACCGGCACCGGCCCACGTCGGCCGGGCAGTCGCCGCTCTGGTACACCTCGACCGTCTCCGAGGCGACCTGGATCAACGACTGGAAGATGCTGGCCCAGCGGTACGCCGGCAACACCACTGTGATCGGCGCGGACCTGCACAACGAGCCGCACGCCGAGGGCACCAACCCGGCCGCCACCGGCGCCTGCTGGGGCTGCGGCGACACCGCCCGGGACTGGCGGCTGGCCGCCGAGCGGGCCGGCAACGCGATCCTCGGCGTGCAGCCCAACTGGCTGATCTTCGTGGAGGGGGTGAGCTGCCCGAGCGGCGGCCTGTCGAACGTCTGGGACAACGACCCCAGCAACGACGAGGACTGCGGCTGGTGGGGCGGCAACCTGTCCAAGGCCGGGCAGTTCCCGGTCCGGCTGAACGTGGCGAACCGGCTGGTCTACTCGCCGCACGAGTACGCCACGTCGGTCTACCGGCAGGCCTGGTTCGACGACCCGTCGTACCCGGCGAACATGCCGGCCATCTGGGACAAGTACTGGGGCTACCTCTACAAGCAGAACATCGCGCCGATCATGATGGGCGAGTTCGGCACCACGCTCCAGGACCCGAAGGACAAGATCTGGCTGCAGAACCTGATGGCGTACACCGGCACCGGCGTGAACGGCATGTCGTTCACGTACTGGTCGTGGAACCCGAACTCGGGTGACACCGGCGGCATCGCCAACGACGACTGGACCACGATCAACCAGCCGAAGCAGGACATCCTCACGCCGTACCTGATCCCGCCGACCGGCGGCGGCGGCACCACCAGCCCGTCCCCCACCGGCACGCCGAACACCTCGCCGGCGCCGACCACCCCGCCGCCTCCGGTGACCGGTGGCTGCACCGCCACCTACAAGCAGATCAACTCCTGGGCGGGCGGCTTCCAGGGCGAGCTGACCGTCAAGAACACCGGCACCGCCGCGGTGAACCCGTGGTCGGCCACCTGGACCTGGCCGTCCGGGGTGACGCTCGCCAGCGGCTGGAACGCCACTGTCACGCAGTCCGGCACCACGGTGACGGCGGCCGCGCCGGCCTGGGCGTCGTCGCTGGCGCCGGGCGCGTCGGTCACCGTCGGCTTCACCGCCAACGGCACCGCCGCGACGCCGGGCAGCGTGAAGCTCAACGGCACCGCCTGCTGAGGCAGTGACGGCGGGGGCCCCGCCCCCGCCGTCACGCTCGGCTCAGTGCGCGGCGCAGCCGCCTACCGGGGCGGGTGGGGCGGCCGGGGCGCCGATCGTCGGCAGGCCGAGCAGCACCCCGGGGGTACGCGGAACCTGTCCCGCCTCGGCCGCGTCCCCGGCCCGGGTACGCCGGTGCGCCAGCGGCGCGCCGTCGGCGTTGAGGTGGTGCGGGGCGGCGTACGTGACAGTGGTGTGCACGATGTCGCCGGGACGGATCCGCCCGGCCAGGTCACCGGTGGCGAAGTGCACCAGCCGGCCGTCGCGGGCCCGGCCGGACATCCGGCCGGTGCGCTCGTCCTTGCGGCCCTCGCCGACCGCCACGAGCACCTCGACGGTCTCGCCGACCAGCTTCTTGTTCTCCGCCCAGGTGATCTCCTCGACGCAGGCGATCAGCCGCTCGTAGCGCTCCTGCACGACCTGCTTGGGCAGCTGGCCGTCCATGGTCGCGGCCGGGGTGCCGGGGCGCTTGGAGTACTGGAACGTGAACGCCGACGAGAACCGCGCCTCCCGCACCACGTCGAGCGTGCGGGCGAAGTCGGCCTCGGTCTCGCCCGGGAAGCCGACGATGATGTCGGTGGTGATCGCCGCGTCCGGCATCGCCGCCCGGACCTTCTCGATGATCCCCAGGTAACGCTCCGACCGGTACGAGCGGCGCATCGCCCGCAGCACGTCGTCCGAGCCGGACTGCAACGGCATGTGCAGCGAGTGGCAGACGTTGGGCGTCTCGGCCATCGCGGCGATCACGTCGTCGGTGAAGTCCTTCGGGTGCGGGCTGGTGAACCGCACCCGCTCCAGCCCGTCGATGTCGCCGCAGGCGCGCAGCAGCTTGCCGAAGGCGTACCGGTCGCCGAACTCGACGCCGTAGGAGTTGACGTTCTGCCCGAGCAGCGTCACCTCCAGCACGCCGGAGTCGACCAGCGCGCGCACCTCGGAGAGGATGTCGCCGGGGCGGCGGTCCTTCTCCTTGCCGCGCAGGGAGGGCACGATGCAGAACGTGCACGTGTTGTTGCAGCCGACGGAGATCGAGACCCACCCGGCGTACGTCGACTCGCGCCGGGTCGGCAGCGTGGAGGGGAAGACCTCCAGCGACTCCAGGATCTCGACCTCGGCCGCGGTGTTGTGCCGCGCCCGGTCCAGCAGCGCCGGCAGCGAGCCGATGTTGTGCGTGCCGAAGACGACGTCCACCCAGGGCGCCTTGCGGACGATGTCGCCCCGGTCCTTCTGGGCCAGGCAGCCGCCGACCGCGATCTGCATCCCGGGGTGCTTCGCCTTCACGGGGCGCAGATGACCCAGGTTGCCGTAGAGGCGGTTGTCGGCGTTCTCCCGGACCGCGCAGGTGTTGAACACCACCACGTCGGGCTGCTCGTCGGCCTCCGCGGCGCGCACGTACCCGGCATCCTCGAGGAGGCCGGAGATGCGCTCGGAGTCGTGCACGTTCATCTGGCAGCCGTACGTACGCACCTGGTAGGTGCGCGGGCTGCCCGCGGCTGCGGTAGTCATGACCCGGACAGCGTATCCGGGTGGAGCCGATCGGATCGAACGAGGAGGAGCCGTGTGCCGGAGCATCAAGACCCTGCGTGAGCCGTACGTCCCGGTGGTGACCGAGGAGGACATCCGCGCCGCCGCGTTGCAGTACGTCCGGAAGATCTCCGGATTCCGTACCCCCGCCGCCCACAACGCCGCCGCGTTCGACGCCGCGGTGGACGCCGTGGCCGCCGCCACCGCGACGCTGCTCGACCAGCTCGTGGTGCGGGGGCAGCAGCCGGCGACCCGGGGCTGAGCCCGGGGCCGCCACCGCTCGCCGCCGGCGGGGACACGGCGGCGAGCACCGCTCAGGGGTGCCCGCCGGCGTCCGCGCTCAGGCGGCGGCGAGCGCCGGGGCGACCGTGTCGGGGGCCCACCGGGAGCGGTGGCACTGCGACCAGCCCCGGCAGCGCGCGTCGGCGACAGTGCAGAGCCGGTGGTGGCTGAGCACCTCACCGTCGTCGGTGTCGGCCACGTCGAAGTGCACCGGCCGGATCGTGCCGTCCGGCGCGACCAGCAGGTGCCGGCCGGCGTCGAGCGTGTCGTCACGCGTCAGGCAGTTGCGGCCCAGCAGCCGGGCCAGCGCCGCGATCGCGGGCAGCTCGGTCAGGCTCTCGGGCACGCCGTAACAGTCGACCACCGTGCCGTACAGCCCGGGTGCCTCCCACACGTCGCAGACCACCGCGTACGCGGGGAGCCGCATCGGGTCGGCGACGGCCATGGGCATCACCACCCGGCCGAGCGCCTCGGCCAGTGCCGGGTAGACCTCCACCGGCTCGCCGCCGTCGATTCTCCAGTTCCACAGCTCGGTCATGCCGCCTCCTCGCTGCGCTCGTTCCACCGGCCTCCGGATCGGGCCTTAATGACGATGGTGGGGTGCATTTGACCTCAGCCGGGCGCAAGTTACCGGTCTGTGACCATTCCGGGCAAAATTCCCTCGGGCGACGTTGCCCAGAGTAGCTGGAAGATGACAGTTTATCGGGTACGGTGCCGCGGCGACGGCCGGCCGCGCCGCGACGATCGAGGCTCAGCGCACCCGGATCAGATGCTCCGAAGCAGGCAGCAGCTCACCGATCACCGTGCCGCCCGGCACCTCACCGGCGACCAGCAGGCCACCGGAGGTCTGCGCGTCGGCGAGGAGCAGCCGCTCCCCCTCGTCCGCACCGCCGAAGTCGGTCCACGGCATGACCCACTCCAGGTTGCGCCGGGTGCCACCGCTGACGTACCCGTCGCGCAACGCCTCCCGCGCACCCGGCAGGTACGGCACCGCCGCCGCGTCGATCGCCACCGTCAGGCGGCTCGCGCGGGCCAGCTTCGAGGCGTGCCCGAGCAGGCCGAAGCCGGTCACGTCGGTGCCGCAGCGGATGCCCGCGGCCACCGCCGCGCGGGCCGCGTCCCGGTTGAGCCGGGCCATCGACTCGACCGCCTCGGGGAAGCGCTGCCCGGTCTGCTTGTGCCGGGTGTTGAGCACGCCCACCCCGAGCGGCTTGGTCAGCGACAGCGGCAGCCCGGCCCGCCCGGCGTCGAGCGTGATCAGCTCCTCCGGCCGGACCACGCCGGTGACCGCCAGGCCGTACTTCGGGCCGTCGTCGTCCACGCTGTGCCCGCCGGCCAGGTGGCAGTCCGCCTCCCGGGCCACGTCCAGACCGCCGCGCAGCACCTCGCGGGCCATCTCCGGCGGCAGCACCCCGCGCGGCCAGCAGAGCAGGTTCAGCGCGACGAGCGGGGTGCCGCCCATCGCGTACACGTCGGAGAGCGCGTTGGCGGCGGCGATGCGCCCCCAGTCGTAGGCGTCGTCGACCACCGGGGTGAAGAAGTCGGCGGTGCTCACCAGGCCCGTACGCTCGTCCAGCCGGACCACCGCCGCGTCGTCGCCGTTCTCCAGGCCGACCAGCAGGTCGGCCGAGCCGCCGGTGGCGCCGAGACCGGCGACCATCGCCTCCAGCTCGCCGGGTGGGATCTTGCAGGCGCAACCGCCACCGCGGGCGTAGTCGGTCAGCCGGATCGCGTCGGTCATCCCCTCATGATCTCGGGCCTGCGGCGACGGCGCCACTCGGCCCACCCTCGGGTGACGAAATTCGGACGGGCCGGTACGCCCGTGACCGGTGTTACCGCTCCGTGACCATCTGAGTTGCGTTCTGCCACATCACCCCGCCTACAGTTGCCCAACCGGGGGTCGACCGACCCCCGAATTCCGCCATGGACGACAGGGACGGTGGACGACGTGACGACGGGCGACCCGCTGATCGTGCTCGACGGGGTCAACAAGTGGTTCGGGCCGCTGCACGTGCTCGACGACGTGTCCCTCTCCGTCGACCGGGGCGAGGTGGTCGTGGTGATCGGCCCGTCCGGCTCCGGCAAGTCGACGCTCTGCCGCACGATCAACCGGCTGGAGCCGATCGACTCCGGCACCATCACCTTCGACGGGCAGCCGCTTCCGGCCGAGGGCAAGCCCCTGGCCAAGCTGCGCAGCGAGGTCGGCATGGTGTTCCAGTCGTTCAACCTCTTCGCGCACAAGACCATCCTGGAGAACGTCGCGCTGGGGCCGGTCAAGGTCCGCAAGGAGAAGCCGGCCGCCGCCCGTGAGCGCGGCCTGGCCCTGCTGGACCGCGTCGGTATCGCCAACCAGGCGGACAAGTACCCGGCGCAGCTCTCCGGCGGTCAGCAGCAGCGGGCGGCGATCGCCCGCGCGCTGGCCATGCAGCCCAAGGCGATGCTGTTCGACGAGCCGACGAGCGCGCTGGACCCGGAGATGGTCGGCGAGGTGCTGGACGTGATGACGTCGCTGGCCCGCGACGGCATGACCATGGTCGTGGTGACCCACGAGATGGGCTTCGCCCGGCACGCGGCCAACCGGGTCATCTTCATGGCCGACGGCAAGCTGGTCGAGGACGCGCCACCGGCCGAGTTCTTCGCGAACCCGCGCAGCGAGCGGGCCAAGGACTTCCTCTCCAAGATCCTCACCCACTGAGCGTCCGTAGTGGAGTCGTCCCGTCGACTCCGTCGAAGAAGGAGATGATTATGCGTTACAAGCGCGTGGCGGCGGTCGCCATGATGGCCTCGCTCGCCCTGTCCGCGGCCGCCTGTGGCAAGGAGGGGGACCCCGCTCCCAGCGGCGGCGGCAACGCCAGCGGTGGAGCCCAGGGCGACAGCTGCAGCAGCTCGGGCGTGACCTTCACCCCCAAGACGGACGCCAACGTCGCCGGCAGCCCGGCCTTCGAGAAGATCAAGTCGGCCGGCAAGGTCGTCATCGGCGTCAAGTTCGACCAGCCGAACCTCGGCTACAAGGACGCCCAGGGCAAGCGCTGCGGCTTCGACATCGAGATCGCCCAGTACGTCGCCAGCACCCTCGGCGTCGACCCGGCGAAGATCGAGTACAAGGAGATCGCCTCCGCCAACCGGGAGACCGCGATCAAGGGTGGCGAGATCGACTACTACGTCGGCACCTACTCGATCACCGACAAGCGCAAGAACGACGTCTCCTTCGCCGGCCCGTACTTCGTCGCCGGCCAGGACCTGCTGGTCCGCAAGGACGAGTCGTCGATCACCGGCAAGGACACGCTCAAGGGCAAGAAGGTCTGCTCGGCCACCGGCTCCACGCCGATCCAGAAGATCCGCGACGAGGGCCTGACCGAGGGCGAGAACATCGTCGAGTTCAAGACCTACTCCGAGTGCGTCTCGCAGCTGCTCGACAAGAAGGTCGACGCGGTGACCACCGACGACGCCATCCTCAAGGGCTACGCCGCGCAGAACCCGGACGAGCTCAAGGTCGTCGGCCAGCCGTTCAGCACCGAGAAGTACGGCATCGGCCTGCCCAAGGACGACAAGGCGCTGCGTGACTACGTGAACGACCAGATCGAGGCGGCGTTCACCGACGGCACCTGGAAGAAGATCTACGACGGCACGCTCGGCAAGTCCGGCTCGCCGGCCACTGCGCCGCAGCTCGAGCGGTACTGACGGTCCGCACCGACGTCGGACCGGGCGGGGAGGTCCTCCTCCCCGCCCGGTCCCGTCTGGAGAGAGTGAGAGCGAGGTATGGGCGAGTTCTTCCGCGTCCTGACGGACAACGCGAGCCTGTTCCGCGAGGGGTTCTACAACACCGTCAAGTTGTTCCTGATCGCCGGCGTCGGCAGTCTCGTCCTCGGCATGCTGCTCGGCGCGATGCGGGTGTCCCCCGTCCCCGCGCTGCGGGCGTTCGGCGCCACCTACGTCAACCTGGTGCGCAACACTCCCCTGACGCTGGTGTTCGCGTTCCTCGTCTTCGCGGTGCCGAAGCTGGACGTCAACATCGACTACTTCAACAGCGCCTGCATCGCGCTGATCGCGTACACCTCGGCGTTCATCTGCGAGGTGGTCCGCTCCGGCGTGAACACGGTAGCCACCGGGCAGGCCGAAGCGGCCCGCGCGCTGGGCATGACATTCGCCCAGGTGCTGACGCTGATCGTGCTGCCGCAGGCGCTGCGGGCCATGGTCCCGCCCATGATGAGCGTGCTCATCGCCATGCTGAAGAACACCACGATCGCCGCCGGCTTCTCCGTGCTGGAGGCCGGCGCCATCCCGGCGTACATGTCGGAACGGGGTGAGCCGCAGTTCATCGTGCTCACCTGGATCGTGATCGGCTTCCTGATCCTGATCATCCCGCTGGTGGTGCTCCAGCGGATCCTCGAGCGCAAGTGGGCGGTGGCCCGGTGAGCAGCAGCAGCGTCCTCTACGACATCCCCGGCCCGAAGGCCCGCAGGCGCAACCGGATCCTCGGCATCGTCTCGATCGCGGCGATCGTCGCGCTGATCGCGTTCGTGGTCTACAAGTTCGACCAGACCGGCCAGTTCGAGGCCCGCAAGTGGGAACAGTTCCAGTACGCGGCCGTGCAGCGGGAGCTGCTGAACGGCCTCTGGGCGACGCTGAAGGTCGCCGCCGTCGCCACCGTGCTGGCACTGCTGTTCGGCGCGTTCTTCGCCAGCGCCCGGCTCAGCGACAAGGTGTTCTTCCGGGCGCCCGCCACGTTCGTGGTGGAGCTGTTCCGGGCCATCCCGCTGCTGATCCTGATCTTCTTCGGCTACTACGTGCCGCTGCAGTACGGCTGGCCGATCGACAAGTTCTGGGCGCTGGTCATCGGGTTGACGCTCTACAACGGCTCGGTGCTGGCGGAGATCTTCCGCGCCGGCATCAACGCCGTGCCGTACGGGCAGTCCGAGGGCGCGTACGCGATCGGCATGCGCAAGAACCAGGTGCTACGGCTGATCCTGCTGCCGCAGGCGTTCCGGTCGATGCTCCCGGCGATCGTGAGCCAGCTCGTCGTGCTGCTCAAGGACACCGCGCTCGGCTTCATCATCACGTACCCGGAGCTGCTGTTCGTGGGCAAGCAGATCGGCGGCCGGCTAGCGTTCGGCCTGCCGTACGTGCCGACGTACCTGATCGTCGCGGCCATCTACATCGCCATCTGCGGCCTGCTGTCGGTGCTGGCCTGGTGGCTGCAGAAGCGGCTGACCCGGCTGCCGCGCACCGCGGCCAAGCCGGTGGCGGCCACGCAGACCGACGGTGGCACCGGCGCCACGCCGCTATGAGCTGACGTCGTCCGACGGACACGGAACGGGCGGGTGGGGTTCTCCCCCACCCGCCCGTTCTCGGTCTTGCCGGTCTAGCGGGCGATCTCGGTGACCCGGGACTCGCGCACCACCGTCACCCGGATCTGACCCGGATAGGTCAGCTCCTCCTCGATCTGCTTGGCCACGTCCCGGGCCAGCACCGCCGCGCCGATGTCGTCCACGTCGTCCGGCTTGACCATCACCCGGATCTCCCGGCCCGCCTGCATGGCGAAGACCTTCTCCACGCCCAGCTTGCCGGCCGCGATCTCCTCGATCCGCTCCAGCCGCTTGACGTACGCCTCAAGGCTCTCCCGCCGCGCCCCCGGCCGCCCGCCCGAGCAGGCGTCCGACGCCTGGGTCAGCACCGCCTCGATGGTCTGCGGCGGCACCTCGTTGTGGTGCGCCTCGATGGCGTGCACCACGTCCTCGCTCTCGCCGTACTTGCGGGCCACGTCCGCGCCGATGATCGCGTGACTGCCCTCCACCTCGTGGGTGAGCGCCTTGCCGATGTCGTGCAGGAACGCGCACCGCTTGATCGTCGGCACGTCCAGCCGCAGCTCGGCGGCCATCACCCCGGCGATGTGCGCGGTCTCCACCAGGTGCTTGAGCACGTTCTGCCCGTACGACGTCCGGTAGCGCAACCGGCCCAGCAGCGTGACCAGCTCCGGGTGGATCTCGGTGATGCCGACCTCGACCAGCGCGTCCTCGGCGGCCCGGAGGCACAGCTCCTCCACCTCCTGCCGGGCCAGGTCGTAGACCTCCTCGATCCGGTGCGGGTGGATCCGGCCGTCGAGCACCAGCTTCTCCAGCGTGACCCGGCCGACCTCCCGGCGTACCGGGTCGAAGCACGACAGCAGCACCGCCTCGGGGGTGTCGTCGATGATCAGGTTGACGCCGGTGACCGACTCGAAGGCGCGGATGTTGCGCCCCTCCCGGCCGATGATGCGCCCCTTCATCTCGTCGCCGGGCAGGTGCAGCACGCTGACCACACTCTCCGCGGTCTGCTCGCTTGCCACCCGCTGGATGGCGTCCACCACGATGTTGCGGGCGCGCTGCTCGGCGCTGCCCCGGGCGTCCGCCTCGATCTCCCGGACCAGCAGCGCGGCCTCCCGCTTCGCCTGCCCCTCGATCGAGTCGACCAGCTCGGCGCGGGCCGCGTCGGCGGTCAGGCCCGCCACCCGCTCCAGCTCCCGGCGGCGCTGCTCCTCCACCTCGGTCAGCGCCCGCTCGCGCTCGGCCAGGGCGGCCTCCCGGGCGGCGAGCGCCGCCGTGGCGGCGGTGAGCTGCCGCTCCCGCTCGGCCAGCCGCTCCACCTCCTCGGTGTGCAGCCGCTCCCGCTCGTCCATCCGGGCGGCCCGGCGCTCCACCTCGGCGGCCTGCTCCCGGGTGGTGGCGGCCAGCACCGCCACCTCCCGCTCGCCGCTGCGCCGCGCGGTGGCACGCAACTGCTCGGCGTCCGCCTCGGCCTGCTTGTGCGCGCGCTCCAGCACCGTGTCCGCCTCGGCGCGGGCGTCGTCGAGCACCCGCCGCGCCTCGGCCCGGGCCGCCTTCGCCTCCGCCTTGGCGGCGGCCGCCTCGGCCCGCGCCGCCGCGGCCGCGGACTTCGCCACGTCGATGGTGCTGTTCACCTCGTCGGCGGCCGTCCGCAACGCCGCGAGGGACTGCTCCTGCCGGTCCTTCTCCGCGATGAAGGCCGGGTCCTCCGGTGCGGGCGCCAGGCTGAGCCGCTTGAGGGTCCGCACGCCGAACAGCACGGCGCCGACCACCACCACGACCAGCAGCAGCACGACCAGAAGGAGGACGACGTCGAAGGCGCTCATCGAGCCGCTCCGCACCGGTACGCGGACGCGCTCGCCCGCCGGGCTCCGGTGTCATGCCCTGCTCCGGTGGTCCGGCCGGGGTCCCCGTTCCGCCCCGCCCCGGTCGCTCGGCCGGCGTTGCCGGCGCGTCGGGGCCCGGTGGCCGGGTTGTCACCCTCCGGGGAGGGATCGGGGCCGTGTGGCAGACCGCCGGTGAACCTGTGCCGCCCTGCCATGGCCGCCTCCCCCTGAACGTCGGCGCCGCAGGACACGCGCGAAGGACACGCGCCTGCGGCTCTGGACGCCCGACCGGAGCGGCTGGCTGTGGGCAGCTTTCCGTCGGCGGTGTCCCCTGTGGGGCACCGCTGGCGGGCCGGTTGCAGTTGTCGGAGGCTCCGGGGTCTCCGGAGCGCCCGTCAAGGGCCGGTGTAGCTGGCCAAAGTGATGCTGTTCTGTTACGAGATCTATGTTGTGCGCTTAGCCTGCGCTGGTCGGGCAAAGTGAGCCTGTATGGCGAGGCTAGGTCGCGAGGGGCCGTTCGGTCAAGGAGTCATGATCAAACCACCCGGACGGAGAGAAGTTGCAGCGTCACTCAGCGGTGATCAGATGCCGGACAGGCCCGGACAAACCCCGCCCCTCAGCGCCACTGCTCGCCGCTCCCGGCCTGCTCAGGCCCTCTGCCCCATCGACGCCGCCCGCCACCCGCCCACACGATCAAGGAGTTGACGTCACCCCACGGCTCCTCCCGTGACACAAACTCCTTGATCACCGCGCCGAGCCGACCGGGCCGTCGCAGGCACGCCGGCGAGGGAGGCGCGACGGCCCCTCGGCCCGCCCCTCCCCGCACGATCATGAGGTTGACGGGCTCGATCATGAAGTTGGCCTGGACAAAACGGACGGGAAGTGCCGTCAACTTCATGATCAACCGGGCTGGGGCGGGCTGGGGCGGGCCGGGTCGGGCCGGGCGGGGCTGGGGCGGGCGCGACCGGGCCGGGCGGGGCTGGAGCGGGCGGGACCGGGGTGGGGTGGGTCAGGGAGCGGCGGTGGCTCGGGCTGTGGTTACCAAGGTGGCGTTGTCGGGGGCCTGGGTGCCGTCGGGTAGCAGCAGCGTGTCCTCCAGGCCGATCCGGGTGTGCAGGCCACGCCGGACCGCCTCGGCGTACACCGGCCAGGTGGCCGGACCCTCGCCGTGCAGCAGCACCGGCGGGTGCTCGCCGGGCAGCGCGCCGAGGATCGCCGCCGCGTCGGCGAGCGCCGTCTCGACCTGCTCGGCCATGCACTCGACGAGGATCCGTCCGGTGGGCGTGGACCAGCGGCGCCAGGCGTCGATCGCTGACGGCGTCCACAGACCGGCCTCGATCATCACGCCGCGCTCGTGCAGGGCGGCGGCGACCTCGGCCGCTCCGGGTTCGTGGGCGTTGACCGAGGCGAAGTCGGGCAGCACCGTCCAGGCGCGGACGGCGGCGACCCGCGCGGCCGGGTCGGGGACGATCCAGGCGCCGGTGCTCACGCCGACCGGCAGGCCGGGACGGGCGTCGCGGATGGCGGTGACCGCCGCGGCGATCACCGCCGGGTCGAGCGACTCGGTGCCGCTGTCGTCGCGCGGGTGCACGTGCACCGCCGCCACCCCGACGGTCGCGCAGCGCACCGCGTCGGCGGCCAGTTCGGCCGGAGTGAGCGGTACGGCGGGGTGCTCGTCCCGCCGTCGTGTGCCGTTGAGACACGCCTTCAGCACCGGTGTGCGCCTCTCCTGGGTCGGCGGCCGCGACAAGGGCGGCCGGTCAGTCGGGCCGGCGGGAGTCGAGGTCGTTCTCGGCGTCGGCCATCGCGTCGGCGTCGATGTGCTCGGCGAACTCGGCCGCCTCGGCGCTCTGCGCGGCCAGCGCGTCCTTCACCGCCCGGATCGCCACCCCGGCCGGGTAGCCCTTGCGCGCCAGCATGCCGACCAGGCGCCGGAACACCGCGTCGGGCTCGCCCCGGGTGCTGCGCAGTTTGCGCTCCACCAGGGCGCGGGCGGTCTGCGCCTCGGTCTCCTCGTCCAGCCCGTCCAGGGCCGCGCCGGCCACCTCGCCGTCGACGCCGCGCTGGCGCAGCTCGTTGGCGAGCGCACGGCGGGCCAGCCCGCGGCCGTTGTGCCGGCTGCTCACCCAGGCACGTGCGAAGGCGGCGTCGTCGACGATGCCGACCTCGTCGTACCGGTCGAGGACCTGCTCGGCGACCTCCTCGGAGATGCCGCGGCGGGCCAGCGCACCGGCCAGCTCGGCCCGGGTACGCGGGCGCACCGCGAGCTGCCGCAGACAGATCTCCCGGGCCACCTCGGCCTCGTCGCGCGGCGGAGCCGGAGCCTCCCCTGCATCGGGCTCCGCCGCGCGATCACGGCGTCCCCGGCGAGGCCGGGGCGTACCTGTGGCGTCGCCCGTACGGGGTGGGCCGGCATCCCAGCCCCGGCCCGTACGGGCGCGTCGTCCTGCCACGGGTCAGCGGATCAGAAGTCGACCGGCGGCAGCTCCGGGCCGCCGGTGGCGTCACCGGCACCGCCGGTGCCGACGCCGAGCTTCTCCAGGATCTTCTTCTCGATCTCGGCCGCCACGTCCGGGTTCTCGCGGAGGAACTCGCGGGCCTTCTCCTTGCCCTGGCCGAGCTGGTCACCGTCGTAGGTGTACCAGGCGCCCGACTTGCGGATGATCGCCTGCTCCACGCCGACGTCGATCAGCGAGCCCTCGCGCGAGATGCCCTTGCCGTACATGATGTCGAACTCGGCCTGCTTGAACGGCGCGGCGACCTTGTTCTTCACGACCTTGACCCGGGTGCGGTTACCGACCACGTCGGTGCCGTCCTTGAGGCTCTCGATGCGGCGCACGTCGAGCCGGACCGAGGCGTAGAACTTCAGCGCACGGCCACCGGTGGTGGTCTCCGGGCTGCCGAACATCACGCCGATCTTCTCGCGGAGCTGGTTGATGAAGATCGCGGTGGTGCCGGTGTTGTTGAGCACACCGGTGATCTTCCGCAGCGCCTGGCTCATCAGCCGGGCCTGGAGGCCGACGTGGCTGTCGCCCATCTCGCCCTCGATCTCGGCGCGCGGCACCAGGGCCGCCACCGAGTCGATCACGATGATGTCGATCGCGCCGGAGCGGACCAGCATGTCCGCGATCTCCAGCGCCTGCTCGCCGGTGTCCGGCTGGGAGACCAGCAGGGCGTCGGTGTCGACGCCGAGGGCCCGCGCGTACTCCGGGTCGAGCGCGTGCTCGGCGTCGATGAACGCGGCGATGCCGCCGGCGCGCTGGGCGTTCGCCACCGCGTGCAGGGCGACGGTGGTCTTACCGCTGGACTCCGGACCGTAGATCTCGACCACGCGGCCGCGGGGCAGACCGCCCACGCCGAGCGCCACGTCGAGCGCGATGGAGCCGGTCGGGATGACAGCCGTCTGCACGACGGGCCGCTCCCCCAGCCGCATCACCGAACCCTTGCCGAACTGCTTGTCGATCTGAGCGAGAGCAAGGTCGAGCGCCTTCTCCCGGTCAGGCCCTGCTGCCATCGTTGCCACCCCTGCCTTCGCCGGCGTCTTTCCTGAGCTTCGCGTCACGCGGGACACGCTAGGCGCTGGGTCCGACAGAAAACCAGCCGACGGGCCGTGAGCTGTGGACGAGCACCCCGCTGTGGACAATAGCCGAACAGGTGTACGACTGGGCAAGCGACACGCGGGATCGACGAAAAGGCTGCTCAGCGTAGTCGGGCGGGCACCCGGTCCGGGTATGCGGCGACCACGGCACGCCACACCACGTGCGTTTCCTCACCGGCGGCGAGGGCCTGCTCGATGGTCCGCCCGCCGAGCTGGGGCAGCACCTGGTCGCTGGCGATGCTGGCCGCGTACCCCGGGCCGAACGCCTCCTCCAGCCGCGTCCAGAAGTCGGTCAGCCGCACGTGTTCAGTCCTCCTCGTCGAGTGGTGCAGTGCCGGTACGGCGCAGCGCCAGCGCCACCAGCGGCACCACCGCGATCGCCGACAGCAGGGTGAGCGTCGGGTACCCCACGGCTCGCATGACGAACCCGCTCGCCGCCGCCGCGCCCGCCCCGGCCAGCCCCATGAGCAGGTCGGACAGGCCCTGCACGCCGGGCCGGTCGGCGGTGGGCACCGACTCCGACAGCAGCGTCGAGCCCGCCACCATCGTGCCCGACCAGCCCAGCCCGAGCAGCGTCAGCCCCACCGACAGCAGCGGCGTGTGGTGCCCGGCGGTGCCGGACACCGCGCACGCGGCCAGCAGCAGCGCCACCCCGCCGAGGATCACCGGGCGCCGGCCGACCCGGTCGGTGAGCCACCCCACCACCGGCGACAGCGCGTACATGCCGGCGATGTGCAGGCTCAGCACCAGGCCGACCACCGGCAGCACGTCCTCGTCGGAGTGCCACTCGCCGAGGTGCACCGGGGTCATCGACATCACCGCGACCATCACCAGGTGCCCCACCGCGACAGCGGCGATGCCGAGGCGGGCGGCCGGCCGCCCGCGTACCGTGCGCCACGCGGCGACCATGCCACCGCGGCGGGTGACCGCCGGTGCGGCGCCCGGCGCCGGCTCGGCCGCCGTCAGCCGGCGCGCGGTGAGCAGCGGGTCCGGCCGCAGCAGGACCAGGAGTACGACGGCGGTGAGCGTGAACGCGACGGCGCTGAAGGCGAACGGGCCGGCCAGCGCCGGCAGGCCCCAGCCCCGGGTCGTCTCGTCGGCGAGCGCGGCGAAGTTCGGCGCGGCCACCGCGCCGATGGTGGTCGCCCACACCACCAGCGAGAGCTGCCGCCCCCGGCGCTGCGGCTCGGCCAGGTCCACAGCCGTGTAGCGGGCCTGGAGGTTGGCCGCCGTGCCGCCGCCGAACAGCAGCATGCCGACGAAGAGCAGCGGCACCAGGCGCGTCACGGTGGCGACCACCACCAGCACGCCGCCGACCGCGCCGACCGCGTACGCGAGGACCAGCCCCGGCCGTCGGCCACGCGCGGCCATGAGCCGGGTGACCGGGATGGCGAGCAGCGCGGCGCCGACCACACCGGCGCTCTGCGCCAGCCCGGCCAGGGCGGTGCCGGCCACCCGGGCGGCGAGCAGCGCGCCGACCGAGATGCCGATGGTGACGCCGATGCCGCCGATGATCTGGGTGAGGAACAGCAGCCGGACGGTACGCCGCTGGATGCCGGCGACGTCGGGCCGGGGCGGGGCCGGCGCGGTCAGGTCGGTGGACATGCGCGCTCCTGGTGAGGACGGATGCCCTCATCCTCCCCCGCCGGTCCGTCCGACCGGCAACCCGGTTTCGCTACAGGCCGAGGCCCCGGCCGATGATCTCCTTCATGATCTCGGTGGTGCCGCCGTAGATGGTCTGCACCCGGCTGTCCAGCCACGCCTTCGCCACCGGGTACTCCGCCATGAAGCCGTAGCCGCCGTGCAGCTGCACGCACCGGTCGGCCACCCTGGTCTGCAGCTCGGTGGTCCACCACTTGGCCTTCGCCGCGTCGGTCACCGACAGGCGGCCCGCGTTGAACTCGGCGATGCAGTGGTTGACGAACGTGCGCGCGATCGTGACCTCGGTGTCCAGCTCGGCCAGCAGGAACCGGTTGTGCTGGAACCGGCCGATCGGCCGCCCGAACGCCTCGCGGGAGCGGGCGTACTCGATGGTGAGCGCGAGCAGCTTCTCGCAGGCCGCCACCGCTGCCACGGCGATGCTCAACCGCTCCCGGGGCAGGTTGGCCATCAGGTGGTAGAAGCCGTGGTTCTCGGTGCCGATCAGGTTCTCCGCCGGCACCCGGCAGTCGTCGAAGAACAGCTCGGCGGTGTCGTTGGCCTTCAGGCCGACCTTCGCCAGGCGGCGGCCCCGGCTGAAGCCCGGTGTGCCGCTCTCCACCACGACCAGGCTCACCCCGTGGGCGCCCTGGTCCGGCGCGGTCTTGACCACCACGACCACCAGGTCGGCCATCTCACCGTTGGTGATGAACGTCTTCTGCCCGTTGAGGACCAGGCTGTCGCCGTCGCGCACCGCGCCGGTGCGGATGCCGGCCAGGTCGCTGCCCGCGCCCGGCTCGCTCATCGCGATCGCGGTGACCAGGTCGCCGGAGCAGAAGCCCGGCAGCCACCGCTTGCGCTGGTCGTCGGTGGTCAGCTCGGTCAGGTACGGCGCGACCACGTCGTTGTGCAGCCCGAACCCGAGGCCCGAGCACCCGGACGCGACGATCTCCTCGTCCAGCACCGCGTTGAACCGGAAGTCGCGCTGCCCGCCGCCGCCGTACTCGGGGTCGACGTCCGGGCCGAGCGGCCCGGCGGCGCCGGCGGCCCGCCACACCTCCCGGTCGACGATCCCGTCGGCCTCCCAGCGCTCGTGGTGCGGCACCGCCTCCCGGGTCAGGAACCGGCGGCACAGGTCGCGGAACTCGTCGTGGACGGGCTCGTAGAGATGCTGCTCCATGGCGGCCAGTCTGGCACCGCTCACCCGTCCTGGACAGGGGTGAGCGCCGCTCGCAGCCGGCGCTCCCGGCGGCCGGTACGCACGGCTTCGGCCAGCACCGCGACCAGGACGATCCCGAACCCGACCCCGGCAAGTTCCCACCCGGCGCGGATGGCGAGCACGATCAGCGGGCCGAGCAGCACCACGCCACCGGCCGCCCCGAACAGCGCTCCCCGGCGTACCGCGGACAGGTCGTCCGTCACCGCCGCACGCCCCGCCTCGTCGGCGGGCGGCTCACCCCGGCGCAGCGCGGTCTCGGTGACCGCCCAGGCGGCGGCCCGGTCCGCCTCGGCGGGGCGCGGCTTCCCGAACCGGCTCAGCGTGAAGAAAAGCGCGAACCCCCAGATCACCGCGCCCAGACCGGCGCGGACCACCGCGACCTGCGCGGACCCGTCCCACTCCTCCCAGAGCCGGACGGGCAGCCAGAGGAGGCCGGCGAACAGCATGGAGGCCACGTACGGGCCGGGAGCGCCGAACCGGAGCAGTGACACACGAGGTCGGGAGTCGGCCATGCCCGGATCGTATCCCTGCGTGTCGATCCGTGAGCCCTCTGTGGACGGTGGCGGACGGGCGGCGGACAGACCAGGATGGCCGGATGAGCACACTCACGGGGAAACAGGTCGCCGAGGCCGGGCTGGACGGGTGGACGTACCTGCTGGGGGCGTTGCAGACGCGCATCCGTACCCCCGATTTCGCAGCCGGACTGGCGTTGGTGGCCGCGGTGGGCGCGGAGGCCGAGCGGGTCGACCATCATCCTGACCTGGACCTGCGCTACACCCACGTCGACGTGCGGCTGTGGTCGCACGACGCGGGCGGCGTGACCCAGCGTGACCTGCGGCTGGCCCGGACGATCTCGGCGCTGGCCGCCGACGCCGGGCTGACCCTGTCGGCGGCCGGGCTCGCCCGCCTGGAACTCGCGCTGGACACCCCGGAGCACGCGGCGGTGCTGCCGTTCTGGCGGGCGGTCCTGGCCTGGCGGTCGCCGGGCGGCCGGGGCCCGGACGACGACGAGGTACGCGACCCGGACGGCGTGCTGCCGACGGTCTGGTTCCAGCGTTCCGGCCGGGACGAGCCCCGGCAGCGGTGGCACCCGGACGTGTGGGTCGACCCGGCCGAGGTGGACGCGCGCATCGCTGCGGCGCTGGCGGCCGGCGGCACGCTGGTCAGCGACGCGGAGGCGCCGAGCTTCTGGGTGCTCGCCGACCCGGACGGCAACCGCGTCTGCCTCTGCACCTGGCAACAGCGCTCCTGAGTCAGCGCAGCGCCTTGGCGGCCACCTTCAGGTCGGCGACCAGCCCCTCGTACGCGACGTCCTGGTTGTCGGCGCGCAGCACCGCGGACGGGTGGATGGTGGCGAGCAGCCGGGCCGCCGGGGCGTCGGCCACAGCGCCCGTCCGGTCCACCGGCACCCGCTCGAAGTCCTCCGGGTGCTGGGCGGCGGCGGGCCAGGGCATCAGCTCACCGCGCTGCTTCGTCACCCGGAAGCTCGGGCCGAGCAGCGCCTTGGCGGCTGTCGCGCCGAGCACGACCACGATCTCCGGGCGCAGCCGGGCGAACTCGGCGACCAGCCAGGGCCGGCAGGCGGTGACGTGCACCCGGTCCGGGGTCTGGTGGATGCGCCGCTTGCCGCGCAGCTCGAACCGGAAGTGCTTCACGGCGTTCGTCAGGTAGATCTGGGCCGGGTCCAGCGCCGCGTCGTCGACGGCCTTGCGCAGCAGCCGTCCGGCCGGGCCGACGAACGGCAGCCCCTTCTGGTCCTCGATGTCGCCCGGCTGCTCGCCGACGAAGACCACGCGCGCGTGTTCGTCGCCGCGGCCGAAGACGGTCTGGGTGGCGTCCCGGTACAGCTCGCAGCCCCGGCAGCCGCCCGCCGCGGCGCGCAGCTCGTCGATGGTGTCCGCCGACGGCGGGATGAACTCCTGCGCTCCGGGGGCGCTCTCGGTCTCGGCCATGCCGACCGTTCTACCCCGTCGGGCGGAGCCCACGCGAGCGCTTGCCGCGATCAGGCGGTGAAGGTCGGGGTGGGCCGGGTGGCGCGGGCGATCGCGTCGGCGAGCGCGGGGATGTCCGCCTCGTCCAGCGCGCTCACCGAGACGCGCACGGCGGGGGCGGCGGCGATCCGGTACAGGCCGCCGGGGGCGAGCGACCACCCGGCGTCGCGCAGCGTCGTGACCGCCACCGTCTCGTCGGGCACCGGCACCCACACGTTGATCCCGGTACGCCCGTGCGCGGCCACCCCACGCGCGGCGAGCGCGGCCACCAGCCCGTCGCGCCGCCTGTCGTAGCTGTCCGCCGCGTGCCGCACCAGCCCGGCGGTGGCCGGGTCGCGCCAGAGCGACAGGACCAGGCGTTGCAGCACCGTGGAGACCCAGCCGGCGCCGACCCGCGCCCGCCCGGCGACCCGGGCCACTGTGGCCTCGTCGCCGGCCAGCACAGCCAGCCGCAGGTCGGGCCCGTAGGGCTTGCTCACCGACCGGACGAAGGCCCACGCCGGGGTCGCCCCGGCGAGCGGGCACAGGGGTACGCGGGCCAGCTCGGCGGCGTGGTCGTCCTCGATCAGCAGCAGGTCGGCGCGGCCGGCGAGCAGCGTCCGCAGCGCGTCGGCCCGGCCGGCGGAGACGGCGGCGCCGGTCGGGTTCTGCGCCCGGCTGGTCACCACGAGCGCCCGGACCCCGGCGGCCAGCGCCGCCCGGACGCCGCCGACGGTGGGGCCCTCGTCGTCCACCGGCACCCCGACGGTACGCAGCCCGAGCGCGGCGATCAGGTCGAGCAGGTTGGCCCAGCCCGGATCCTCCACCGCCACCGCGTCACCGGGGCGCAGGTGGGCGGCGAGCAGCCGTTCGATGCCGTCAAGCGCGCCGCCGGTGACTGTCAGCTCGCCGTCCGGCACCCCGTCCGCGGTGAGCCGGTCCCGGGCCAGGGCGGCCAGGTCGGGCAGCACGGCGTCGGTCGCGTACCCGCCGGGGGGTCCGATCTCGGCGGCGAGCGCGGCCAGGTGCGGCCCGAGCGGGGGCAGCAGCCGGGGGTCGGGCTGACCGGCGGAGAGATCGCGGCCGCCGGTCAGCGGCGGGGGCAGCAGCGCGGAGCGGCGGGCGGCGACCGGCGGGCGGGGGCGCACCCGGGTGCCGTGCCGGCCGGCGGTCGCGACCAGGCCGCGTTGCCGCAGTTCCTGGTACGCCTTCGCGACGGTGGCCGGGCTGACGCCGAGGTCGGCGGCGAGCGCCCGGACGGCGGGCAGGGCGTCGCCCGGAGCGAGGTCACCGGTGCGGATGCCGGATTCGACGCTTGCCGAAATCGCGGCTGAGGTGGAGCCGACGATCTGATAATGTGCTGCCACAGTTCGGAGATTGTACTAGCACGAAGGTGGGATGTCACGTGTACCCCCCGACCGAACGCACCACCGCCAGCCGCGTCCGCGACCGGATGCACTACGACCGGGCGACCGCCCACGCGCTGCTCGACGAGGCGTACCACTGCGCGCTGGCGTTCACAGTCGACGGTGAGCCGCGCGTCCTCCCGACGCTGCACGTCCGCCTCGGCGACACGCTCTACCTGCACGGGTCCACCGGCAGCCGGGCGCTGCTCGCCGCCCGGGGCGAGGCCGGGCTGCCGGTCTGCGTCGCCGTCACCCACCTCGACGGGCTGATCTACGCCCGCTCCCAGTTCCACCACAGCGCCAACTACCGCTCGGTGGTGGCGCACGGCACCGCCCGGCTCGTCGACGACCCCGGCGAGAAGGCCGCCGTGATGACCGCGCTGGTGGAGAAGGTGGCCACCGGCCGGTCCGGCGACAGCCGCCCGCCGAACCGGCGCGAGCTGGCCGAGACGGCCGTGCTGGCGCTGCCGCTGCGCGAGGTGTCGGTACGGATGCGCACCGGCGGCGTCAACGACGAGCCGGCCGACGAGGCGCTGCCGTACTGGGCCGGTGTGGTGCCGCTGCGGCTCACGCCGGGCCGCCCCGAACCGGCGCCCGGGGTGGCCGCGCCGGTGCCGGCGTACCTGCGGACGGCCCGCTCGCCGTGGCACGAGCCGGCGGTGCTGCGCGGTGAGCACGTCGTGCTGGAGCCGCTCGACCTCGCCCACGCCGACGAGCTGTACGCCGCCACCGCCGACCCGGAGGTCTGGCGGCACCTGGGCGGCACGCAGCCCGCCGACGCCGACGAGATGCGCCGGGTGGTCGCCGGCTACCTGGACGCGCAGGAGCGCGGCGAGCAGGTGTGCTGGACCCAGCGTTGCGCGGTCACCGGCGCGGTGATCGGCACGACCTCGTACTACGAGATCGACCCGGTCCGCCGGTCGCTGGCCGTCGGCTACACCTGGCTGGGCCGCCCGTGGTGGCGTACCGGCGTCAACACCGAGGCGAAGCTGCTGCTGCTGGGCCGGGCCTTCGACGACCTGGACGCGGTCCGCGTGGTCTGGCACACCGACATCCGCAACGAACGCTCGCAGCGGGCGATCGCACGGCTCGGCGCGAGCCGGGAGGGCGTGCTGCGGCAGCACAAGCAGCGCGCCGACGGCTCCTGGCGGGACACCGTGCAGTACTCCATGCTCGCGCAGGAGTGGCGGAAGGCACAGGTCAGCCTGCGGGAAAGGCTTCGCCCCACGGCGGGCGCGGCGTCATGATGTCCGGCGTGCTGGGGATCACCGACATCTGGACGTACGTGCTGGGCACAGTGGCGATCGTGCTGCTGCCCGGGCCGAACTCGCTCTTCGTGCTGGCCACCGCCGCCCGCCGGGGCGTGGCCACCGGTTACCGGGCCGCCGCCGGAGTGTTCGTCGGCGACGCGGTGCTGATGGTGCTGTCCGCCGCCGGGGTGGCCTCGCTGCTCCAGGCGTACCCGCCGCTCTACCTGGTGATCAAGTACGCCGGCGCGGCGTACCTCGGGTATCTGGGGCTGGCCATGTTGCGCGGCGCGTGGCGGCGCTGGCGCGACCGCAACGACCCGGCCACGCCGCGCCTGATCGACGAGGTCGAGCCGGCGGAACAGCGGGAGCCGTTCCGGCGGGCGCTGGTGATCAGCCTGCTCAACCCGAAGGCGATCCTGTTCTTCGTCTCGTTCTTCATCCAGTTCGTCGACCCCGGGTACGCGTGGCCGGCGCTG
This sequence comes from Micromonospora sp. WMMD1274, assembly GCF_049179035.1. Classification (NCBI taxonomy): domain Bacteria; kingdom Bacillati; phylum Actinomycetota; class Actinomycetes; order Micromonosporales; family Micromonosporaceae; genus Micromonospora; species Micromonospora sp. WMMD1274. Next base: position 4,969,985 of record NZ_JBMHMG010000001.1, on the reverse strand, counting down.
TCCTTCCTGCTGCTCGGGCTGATCGCACAGGTCGCCAGCGCGATCTACCTGACCGTGCTGATCTTCACCGGCACGTACCTGGCGGCCCAGTTCCGGCAGCGCCGCCGGCTCGCCGCGAGCGGCACCACGGCGGTCGCGGTGCTGTTCCTCGGCTTCAGCCTCAAGCTCGCCGCCGGCTGACCGGCGGCGCCGGTCAGGTGCCGTCACCACCTCCGCCACCACCGCCGATGCCCGCGCCGCCGGCCGTCCCACCGAGCCCGTAGCCCGGCGCGACGGGCCGGTCGGGCCGGCGGCTGACGTGCGCCGACTCGCGGATCGTGGCGGACCAGTCGGCGTGCGCGGCGGCCGCCGCGTGCCGGTCGATGGTGTGCCGCAGCCAGCCGTCCACTGTGGCCACCCAGTCGCGCTGGTCGGCCCCGGCGTGCCAGACCCGGAACCGGCTGATGCTCTGGTGGGTGATCCCGGCCAGGGAGAGCCGCCGGTCCACCCAGAGCAGCACCTCCATGCCGGCCGGGTCGGTCAGCATGATCACTTCGAGTTCGGTCATCGGGCCGGCGTAGAGCGGGGCGGCCCAGAACCCGTACCACTGCTGGAACGGCAACGTCTGCTCCACCCCCGGCAGCCGTCCCTCACGCAGCCCCGCCTGCCGGATCGCGAAGCCGAGCGTGTCCAGCGCGGCGAGCACATGCTCCTGGGTGGGCAGCGGGTGGATCAGCACCGGCACCATCGCGCCCTGGTCCACCTCCGGGTCCACCGACACCTCGGTGCGCAGCCCGGTACGAAGGCTCAGCAACGGCACCCCGCCGTACGTGGTCACCGGCGACTCCCACGGCAGCGGCACGGCGAAGTCGACCGCCCGCCGCCGCCCGGCCGGCACCACGAACCGTCCCGCGATCGTCCACGTCTGGAACTGCACCAGGCGGCGCGGCGCCTCCGGGTCCTCCGGTTCGACCTGGGTCACCAACCCCAGCCGGATGTGCCGGACCGGCACGTCCGAGCCGCCGGCGGCGAGCGTCACCCGGCCCGGCAGGCGCAGGCCCGGCCGGGTGCTCGGGTTGGGCACCGTGGTGCTCACCGAGAGCCCGGTCCAGGCGGAGTCCCGCGACACGCCGGTCAACCGCATGCCGGGGCTTTCCCGCTGCCCGCCCGGCCATGCCAGGCCGGAACGGACGCCGGCCCGGCGGGGTGGTCTCCCACCTCGCCGGGCCGGCATGGATCATGACGGTCAGCGCATCCGGCGGCCTCGCGGCACCGGGTCGGTCTCGTCGTCGAACTCGCCGATGACCTCCTCCAGGAGGTCCTCCAGCGCGACGAACCCGATCGGGCGGGTCGGCCCACCGCCGTTGCTCACCAGCGCGAGCTGCGCCTGCTGCGCCCGCATCGCGGCCACCGCCTCGGTCACCGACGCCTCGGCCGGCAGCGTGAAGGCGTTGGTCATCAACTCCTCCGCGGTCGCCGGCCGGCCGGTGGTGACGGCGCGCACCGCCTCGCGTACGTGCACCAGCCCGCACACCTCGCCACCGGTGTCGACCACCGCCAGCCGGGAGCGGCCGCTGTCGCGGGACACGTGCTCGATCCGCTCGGCGGTCTCGCCCCGGCCCACCGTGACGATCCGGTCGAACGGCTCCATCACCTGGGCGACTGTGGTGCCCTGAAGCTCCAGCATGCTGCTGAGCAACTGGTGCTGCTCGGCGCCGAGCAGCCCGTGCTCCCGGGACTGCTCCAGCAGGATGCGCAGCTCGTCCGGGCCGTGCACCTGGGCCAGCTGGTCCTGCTGCTGCACCCCGAACAGGCGCAGCATCGCGTTCGCCAGCCCGTTGAGCACGGACAGCACCGGCCGGACGATCCGGGCGAACGCCCGGAACGGCAGCGCCAGCAGCGTCGCCGAACGCTCCGCGTCGGTGATCGCCCACGACTTCGGGGCCATCTCGCCGACCACCAGGTGCAGGAACGTCACGAGCGACAGCGCGAACACCAGCGCCACCACGTGACTGGCCGCGGCGGGCAGGCCGACCGCGTGCAGCAGCGGGCTGAGCAGGTGCTCGATGGCCGGCTCGGCCAGCGCGCCCAGACCCAGCGTGCACAGCGTGATGCCGAGCTGCGCGCCCGCCAGCATGAGGCTCAGCTCGCGGACGCCGTCCAGCGCCGCGCGGGCCGCCCGGCCGCCGCCGGCCGCCGCCTGTTCCAGCCGGTACCGCTTGGCCGCGACGAGCGCGAACTCTGCGGCCACGAAGAACCCGTTGAGCGCCAGCAGCACCCCGGAGAAGATCAACGCGAACCCGGGGCTCATGCGCCACCCTCCCCGGACACGTCGGCGGTCGGCCGCAGCCGCACCGAGTCGGCCACGTGCCGGTCCACGGCCAGCACCTCGACCAGCACCCGCCGGCCGCCGGCCGGCCCGTCGCCGTCCGTGGCGACCGGGATCTCCAGCCGGTCACCGACCTCGGGCACCCGGCCCAGCTCACGCATCACCAGACCGGAGAGCGTGTCGTACTCGGGCGCCTCCGGCAGTTCGATGCCGGTGCTGTCGGCGACCTCGTCGATGCGCCAGCGCGCCGGGACCACCCAGGAGCCGTCCTCCTGCCGCGCCGCGGCGCGGTCCGGCGGGTCGTCCTCGTCGCGGATCGGCCCGACCAGCTCCTCGGCCAGGTCCTCCAGCGTGATCACGCCGGCGAAGCCGCCGTACTCGTCGACCACGCAGGCGAGCTGCCGGTGCCCGGACCGCAGGCGGTCCAGCACCGTTGGCAGCGGCAGCGTCTCGGGCACCAGCAACGGGGGTACGGCCACCGCGTCGACCCGGGTGGTCGCGCGCTGCGCCGGGGGCACCCCGAGCACGTCGGCGATGCCGACCACGCCGATCAGGTCGTCGACGCCCTCGGCGCCGCTGACCGGGAACCGGGAGTGGCCGGTGTCCAGCAGCTCGACGATCCGGCTGACCGGCTCGTCGGCCCGGACGGTGTGCACGTCGACCCGGGGCACCATCGCCTCCCCGGCGGTCAGCTCCCGGAAGTCCAGACCCCGGTCCAGCAGGTCGGACATCTCGGCGTCGAGATGCCCCTCCTCCCGGGACTCGGCGATGATCTGTTCCAGGTCCTGCGGGGTGGCGCCGCTGGGCAGCTCCTCGATCGGCTCGATGCCGACCCGGCGGAGCAGCCGTACGGCGGCCCGGTCGAACAGCGTGATCAGCGGACCGGCGATCTTCAGGTACATCAGGGTGGACCGGGACAGCGCGCGGGCGAGCGGCTCGGCCCGCGCGATGGCCAGGTTCTTCGGGGCCAGCTCGCCGAGGACCATCTGCACCACCGTGGCGATGATCAGGGCGAGGGCCACCGACAGCGGCAGCGACACCGAGGTGGACAGCCCGGCCAGGCCGAGCAGGTCGGCCAGCCCGGCACCCAGGTACGGCTCGGCGACGTAACCGACCAGCAGGGCGGTCACGGTGATGCCGAGCTGCGCGCCGGACAGCATGAACGAGAGCCGCCCGGTCACCTCCAGGGCCCGGGCCGCGGCACGGTCGCCACCGTCGGCGAGCTGCTTGAGCTTGCCCCGGTCCACGGCGACGTAACCGAACTCCTGGGCCACGAAGTAACCGGTGGCGGCGGTGAGGACGGTGATGAGAAGGAGACCGACGAGGATCAACACGGGAGGTTCAGGGCTCCCGGGGTCGTCGGGGAGGGAATTCGCCGGGTATGACCCGGCCGGCTACTGCTGCCCTCCGGGGCAGGAGAGTCGATCATGCCGCCCATTTTATCGGGGGCCGCTGGATGTTCGCTGAGGGTGCCGGGAAGCCTCCCGCACGTCCGGTTCAGCGCCCGGCCAGTTCGTCGGCGTCCAGCAGCGTGCGGTCGACCCGCCCGGAGCGGTACGCGGCCCGGCCGATCATCTGCGCGGCCACCGGCGCGGTGGAGAGCTGGAAGATCGCCACCAGGACCAGCATGCCCAGATCCGAGGGGGTACGCAGGCGCAGCGCCAGCCCGGCCAGCAGCAGCAGGACGCCCAGCACCTGGGGCTTGGTGGCCGCGTGCATCCGGTCCAGGACGTCCGGGAAGCGCACCAGCCCGATGCCGGCGACCAGGGCCAGCGCCGCCCCGGCCAGCAGCAGGAAGCCACCCACCCAGTCCGCGACCGCGCCGGCCATCAGGATTCAGCCCGGACCGCGAAGCGCACCAGCGACACCGACCCGATGAAGCCGAGCAGGGAGAGCACCACCAGGACGGGCAGAGTGGTGGCGTGCCGGTTCACCGCGGCCTCCGCCCCCACCGCGGCGAGCATCGCCGACAGCAGCAGGTCGGCACCGACGACCCGGTCGAGCAGGGACGGGCCGCGGTAGATCCGGGCCAGGGCGAGCAGCGCGGTGGCCGAGAGCAGCACGGTGAGCGCGACGGCGAGCAGGACTGTCACTGGTGGTTCCTCCGTTCCACGGGTTCGATGTCGAGCCGGCGTACCTCGTCGGGAGATCCGATGGCGCGCACGATGCGCCGCTCGACGGCGAGCACGCGCTCGCGGCTGGCGGTGATGTCCTCGGGTCCGCGCACGTCGAGCAGGTGCACGTAGAGCACGCCCTCGGCCCGGTCGACGTCGAGGATCAGCGTGCCCGGCACCAGCGAGATCACCTCCGCGGTGAGCGCCAGGTTGAGATCGGTGCGCACGCGCAGCGGCACCGCGATGATCGCGCCGCGTGGGCGGTAGCCGAAGCGCAGCGCCACGGCGGCCACGTGCAGGCTGGCGCTGACCAGCTCCGCGACGAACGTGGCAGCGAACACCAGCAGCGCGCGGGGGCGTACCCGGCCGCCGAACGTGACCGGCGGCAGCGGGAAGAACAGCAGCACTGCCACGCCGACCACCAGGCCGGCGAACAGGTTGCCCCAGGACACGTCGCCCCACAGCAACATCCACGCGACGACCAGCCAGGCGAGCGCGACCGCCTGGTCCCGCCGCCGCCCACCCCGGCCGACCGTCGGTGCCGGCGCGTCCGGTGCGGGCGCGGCCCGGGGTACGCCCGCGGGCTCACCGGTCGCCCCCGCGCCCGGGGGCAGGTCGTCGGTCACGGCACGTCCCGGGGCAGGACCGCCCGCACGTACGGGGTGCGCTCGCGCAGGTCGGTGGCCGCGTCCGCGGTGACCTGGAACAGCGGCCCGGCCAGCAGCGTGAACAGCACGCCCAGCGCCACCAGGGCGGTGGTCGCCCCGACCATCAGCCCGGGCAGCCGGGCCGGCGGGGTGGCGGTGGCCAGCCGGGGCTCCCGCCAGAACGCGATGTTCCATACCCGGGAGGCGGCGTAGAGCGTGAGCAGGCTGGTCAGCGTGCCGGCCGCGACCAGCACGGCGGGCAGCGTGCCGCCGGCCGCCACGCCGGCCTGGAGCAGGCCGAGCTTGCCGAGGAACCCGGAGAACGGCGGAATGCCGGCGAGGTTCATCGCCGGGACGAAGAAGAGCACGCCGAGCATCGGGGCGATCCGCGCCAGGCCGCCGATCCGGCGCAGGTCGGTGCTGCCCGCGCGTTCCTCGACCAGGCCGGCGACCAGGAACAGCGTGGTCTGGATGGTGATGTGGTGCACCACGTAGAAGATCGCCCCGGACAGGCCGGCGACGCTGCTCAGCGCCACCCCGAAGATCATGTAGCCGATGTGGCTGACCAGCGTGAAGGACAGCAGCCGTTTCAGGTCCGACTGGGCGACCGCGCCGAGGATGCCGACCACCATGGTCAGCCCGGCCACCACCATCAGCAGCGTGGCGACCTGCCCGCCGGGGAACAGCAGCGTCTCGGTGCGGATGATCGCGTACACGCCGACCTTCGTGAGCAGGCCCGCGAAGACCGCCGTCACCGGGGCGGGCGCGGTCGGGTAGCTGTCCGGCAGCCACGCCGACAGCGGGAACACCGCCGCCTTGATCCCGAACGCGAGCAGCAGCGTCAGTTGCAGGGTCAGGCGTACGCCCGACGGCAGCGCGTCCAGCCGGCCGGCGAGCTGCGCCATGTTCAGCGTGCCGGTGGCCGCGTACACCAGCCCCACGGCGGACAGGAACAGCAGCGACGACAGGATGCTGACCACCACGTACGTCGACCCGGTCCGCAACCGCACCTCGGTGCCGCCCAGCGTGATCAGCACGAAGCTCGCGGCCAGCAGGATCTCGAAGCCGACGAAGAGGTTGAACAGGTCCCCGGCCAGGAAGGCGTTCGTCACGCCCGCGGTCAGCACCAGGTACGTGGGGTGGAAGATGCTCACCGGCGCGGTCTCCCCGGTCTCCCCCCGGCCCTGGCCGATCGAGTAGAGCAGCACGCACAACGTCACCGCCGAGGAGACGAGCACCATCAGCGCCGCCAACTGGTCCGCCACCAGCACGATGCCCACCGGCGCCGGCCAGCCGCCCACCTGCACCACCACCGGCCCGAACCGGTACGCCTGCACCAGCAGCACCGCCGCCACCACCAGGACGCTGGACAGGCAGAGCACACTCACCCACCGCTGCAACCCGGGCCGCCCGGACAGCAGCAGGGTGAGCGCCGCGCCGAGCAGCGGCACCACCACCGGAAGCGGCACGAGGGCACTCATGTGGTTTCCCCGTCCCGGCGCAACCGCCGGCGGGCCGGCTCCGGATCCACCTGCTCCGGGTCGTCGTCCGGGCCCTCGCCGCCGAGGTCCGCCGTGGACACCTCGTTGCTCTCGGCGAGCCGGACGATCTGCCGGTCCTCCAGGTCGTCCTGCACCTCGTCGTCGCCGCTGGTGTACCAGCTCCGGTAGGCGACGGCGAGCAGGAACGCGGTCAGCCCGAACGTGATCACCACGGCGGTGAGCACCATGGCCTGCGGCAGCGCGTCGCTCATCGCGCCCGGCGAGGTGGAGCCCACGAGCGGTGCGGCGCCGGCCCGCCCGCCGAGCAGGATGAGCAGGTTCACGCCGTTGCCGAGCAGGATGATGCCGAGCAGGATCCGGGTCAGGCTGCGTTCCAGCAGCAGCGTCACACCGGCGGCGACGAGCACCCCGACCGCCAGCACCAGCACCAGCGTCGGCCCGGCCGCCCCCCTCGTCATGGTGGGCCGTCCCGCTGGACGACCAGACCTCGCCCGGCCTCGCCCGCGGCCTCCACGTGCCGGTCCACCTCGGCGCCCAGGCTCCGCAGGATGTCCAGCACCAGCCCGACCACCACCAGGTAGACGCCGATGTCGAAGAACAGCGACGTGACCAGGTAGAAGTCACCGATCGCCGGCAGCCACAGGTTGACCTTCACGCTCTGGAGCACCTCGCCGGTGAGCGCCAGGCCCAGCACGCCGCTGCCGACCGAGATGCCCAGACCCGCGCCGAGCACCGTGCCGGCCCCGACCGGCGCCGCCTCGGCCAGCTCGTACCGGCCGCCGGCCAGGTAACGCAGGGCCAGCGCAAGGCCGGCGACCAGCCCGCCCGCGAAGCCGCCGCCGGGGGCGTTGTGCCCGGAGAAGAGCAGGAACAGCGAGAAGACCAGCACGGTGTGGAAGATCAGCCGGGTGACCACCTCGAACACGATCGAGCGCCGCCGCTCCGGCAGCGTCTGCCCGCCGCGCAGCCACACCGTGCGCCGGTCGCCGGCGCGCAACGCGACCGGCTGGGGACGGCGGGGACGCGGCCCGGTGCGGGAACGCTCGTAGATCAGGCTGGCCACGCCGGTCGCGGTCACCACGAGCACCGAGATCTCCCCCATCGTGTCCCACGCCCGGATGTCGACGAGCGTCACGTTCACGACGTTGCGGCCGTACCCCTCGACCAGGGCCAGGTCCGGGAAGTCGGCGGAGATCGACGGCGCCCGCCGCGCTCCGGCCGCGGCCAGCGCCAGGCCGGCCATCACGACGCCGGCGGCGATCCCGATGCCGCGCCGGACCCAGCGGCTGCGGCGCAGCGGGCGGGCCGAGAAGCGCTCCGGCAGCCGCCGCAGCACCAGCACGAACACCGCGATCGTCGCGGTCTCCACCAGGAACTGCGTCAGCGCCACGTCCGGCGCGCCGTAGAGGACGAACATCATCGCGGTGCCGTAACCGGTCACGCCGACGAGCAGCATCGCGGTGAGCCGGCGGCGCGCGCCGACCGCGAGCAGCGCGGCGACCGCGATCACCACGCAGACCACGAGCTGGGCCGGGTTGTCCCAGGGCGCCAGGTCGACCCGCCACGGCGCGGTGGCGAGCATCGCCCCGCCCGGCACGAACACCAGCACGAGCAGCACGGTGCCGAGGTACTGCGGCAGGGAACCCCGCTGGGTGGCGCCGGTGACCTCGATGGCGAGCCGGTCGAATCCGTGCGTCACCCACTCGTACCCCTGGTTGCCGTTCACCGGCGAGCGCAGCCGCGCCAGCGCGGGCGCCAGCGGGCCGCGGATCAGGTGCAGCACCACACCGCCGGCCAGCACGAGGGCGGACAGGCCGAGCGCCGCCGTGGGTCCGTGCCAGAGCGCCAGGTGCTCCTCGACCGGCCCGAACAGCTCGGCGTACGGCTCGAACAGGCCGCTCAGCCACCCGGCGGCCGGACCGGCGGCGAGCCCGGCCACGGCGAGCAGCGCCGGGGGCACGAGCATCGCGGCGGGCGGCCGGGCCAGCTCGGTGTCCGGCACACCGGGCCGGGCGCCGAACGCGCCCCAGAGGAACCGGATGCTGTACGCGACGGTGAGCGCGCTGCCGACCACCAGCACGATCAGGACCAGTGGATCGCCGGTGAACGCGGCGAGCGCCGCCTCCTTCCCGACGAACCCGAGCAGCGGCGGCACCCCGGCCATCGAGGCGGCGGCCAGCGTGGCGACGACGGCCAGCACCGGCGCGGTCCGCCTGACCCCGGACAGCTCCCGCAGGTCACGGGTGCCGGCCTCGTGGTCGAGGATGCCGACGACCAGGAACAGCGCCGCCTTGAACAGGGCGTGTGCGGCCAGCATCGCCACGCCGGCCAGCGCCGCCTTCGGGGTGCCCGCGCCGAACACCACGGTGAGCAGGCCGAGCTGGCTGACCGTCCCGTACGCCAGCAGCAGCTTCAGGTCGGTCTGCCGTAGTGCCGCCCACCCGCCGATGACGAGCGTGACCAGGCCGGCGACCACCGTGACCGGCCGCCACCCGTCGACCGGGGCGAGCACCGGGCCGAGCAGTCCGATGAGGAAGATGCCGGCCTTCACCATCGCGGCCGCGTGCAGGTACGCGCTCACCGGCGTCGGGGCGGCCATCGCCACCGGCAGCCAGGCGTTGAACGGGAACACCGCGGACTTCGCCAGCGCACCGGCGAGGATGAGCAGCACCGCGACGGTCAGGTATCCGCCGCCGGGCAGCGGCGCCGCGGCCACCTCCGACCACCGGTAGCCCCCGGCGTGGTGGCCGAGCAGCAGGAACCCGACGAGCATGGCCAGCCCGCCCAGCGTGGTCACGGTGAGCGCCTGCGCGGCGGCCCACCGGCTGGAGCGGCGCTCGGTGCTGTGCCCGATGAGCAGGTATGAGAAGACGGTGGTCAGTTCCCAGAAGACGTAGAGCAGCAGCAGGTCGTCGGAGACGACGAGGCCGAGCATGGCCCCGGCGAAGGCGACCATGACGGCGGCGAACCGGGCCAGCCCGACCGACCCGGGCGGGAAGTAGCGGGCGGAGTAGACCAGCACCAGCGCGCCGACGCCGCCGACGAGCAGCAGCATCAGCCAGGACAACGTGGTGACCCGCAGCGCCACGTCGAGCTGGAGCTGCGAGATCCAGGAGTACGTCTCGACCACCTCGCCGCCGTCGCGTACGTCAGCGGTGTGCGCCGCCGCCCAGACCGCTGTGGCGGCCGGGGCGAGCGCGAGCAGCAGGCAGGCGCGCGGACCCCACCGGCGGACCAGCAGCGGGGCGAGCAGCGCCGCCACCAGGTGCACGATCAGCAGGACGAGCACGCGTACTCCCGGTCGAGGTGACAGCGCGCAGAACACGCTGGTGTCACAACCGATCACACGCCACAGAGGCACCGAACCGGGCCGTTTTCCCCAAAACCCACCCTTACCTCCACCCGGCCGTCCCGGCCGTCCCGGCCTCTCGGGCGGTGATCAAGGAGTTTGCGGCGGGATCGGGCGCGCTCCCGGACACGAACTCCTTGATCACCGGGGCGGCGGGAGGGCGGAAGGGCGGGGTGCGGCGGGGGTCAGAGGGTGGGGTTGGGGGTGGCCAGCTGACGGGCGGCGCGGTCGACGGCGCGCTGGGCGGCGACCAGGGAGCGCAGCGGCAGCCGGGCGTCGCGGCTCTCCCGGCGCTGGACGAAGTAGTGCACGGCGGCCCGGACGCGGGCGCGGTCGGCGGCGCTGGAGCGGGCGGTCGCCAGGATCATCTCGCGCAGCCGCGCGGCCAGTTCCTCGGCCAGTTCGAGATCGGGGCCGTGCAGCGCGGCGCGGAGCGCGGCCAGGCGACTGTCGACCTTGCGGATGAGCACGTCGGTTCCGGAACCCAGACCTCGGTCCTCGACGGTCATCCACGCCTCCACCCCACGCCGCATCGCGAGTGAAGTTACTTTATGTTGCAGCCCACAAGCAAGCAGTTAAGTAAGACTTAACGGAATAATCGCCCATTCCATTCTCGGGCTGTCGCGGGCGGGACGGAACGGTCCGGCGGCGGGCCGGATGTCACACCGGCGCGGCAGGATGGGAGCGTGGCGGACGAGGTGACCCCGGCGAGCCGGCCAGGCGGGTCAGGCGGGTCAGGCAGGCCGGGCGGTGTCCTGGCGGAGTTCGGCGCGGCTACCCGGGAGTGGTTCACCGCGGCGTTCGCCGCGCCCACCCCGGCCCAGGAGGGCGCCTGGCGCTCGGTGGCCGCCACACGCAACGCCCTCGTCGTCGCGCCGACCGGCTCCGGCAAGACGCTCGCGGCGTTCCTCTGGTCACTCGACCGGCTCGCCAAGGAGCCGCCGCCGGCCGATCCCCGGCGCCGCTGCCGGGTGCTCTACGTCAGCCCGCTCAAGGCGCTCGCCGTCGACGTGGAACGCAACCTGCGCGCCCCGCTCACCGGCATCCGCCAGGCCGCCTCCCGGCTCGGCCTGGTCCCGCCCGACATCACCGTCGGCATGCGGACCGGCGACACCCCGGCCGACGAGCGCCGGGCCTTCGCCCGCACCCCGCCGGACATCCTCATCACCACGCCCGAGTCGCTGTTCCTGCTGCTCACCTCCGCCGCCCGCGACTCGCTGCGCGGCGTCGACACGGTGATCGTCGACGAGGTGCACGCGGTCGCCGGCACCAAGCGCGGCGCCCACCTGGCGCTGTCCCTGGAACGGCTCGACGCGCTGCTGGAGCGTCCCGCCCAACGGATCGGGTTGTCCGCCACCGTCCGGCCGATCGACGTGTGCGCCCGCTTCCTGGGCGGCGCACGCCCGGTCGACGTGGTGCAGCCGCCGGCGAACAAGACCATCGAGGTCAGCGTCCAGGTCCCGGTGGAGGACATGACCCGCCTCGACGAGCAGGAGCCGCCGGAGGACGACCTGGGCGGCCTCGCACCCCGCCGCCCGTCGATCTGGCCGGCGGTCGAGGAACGCGTGTTCGCGCTGATCCGCGCGCACCGGTCCACGATCGTGTTCACCAACTCCCGGCGCAGCGCCGAACGCCTCTGCGCCCGCCTCAACGAGCTGGCCGCCGAGGAGCTGGAGGCGGCGTCCGCCCCGGAGGGCAGCCGCGTGGCCCGGGGCGGGGAGCCGGTGCGCGTATCCGATCTGCTGCCCGGCCCCGACGGCCCGCCGGCCGGCGACGGGGCCGGGCTCGACGACGGCGGCGGGCCCGGCGCGGTGTCCGGCGGCGAGCCGGGCGACGGGGGCCGGGTACGGCGGGGGGCGGCAGCGTTCGGCGGCCCGGTCGGACCGCCGCGGCAGCCGGCGGAGGTGATGGCGCAGTCCGGCGCGGCGGCCGGGGCGCCGGCGGTGATCGCGCGGGCGCACCACGGCAGCGTGTCGCGGGAGGAGCGCAAGCAGATCGAGGAGGCGCTCAAGTCCGGCCGGCTGCCCGCCGTGGTCGCCACGTCCAGCCTGGAGCTGGGCATCGACATGGGCGCTGTCGACCTGGTGGTGCAGATCGAGGCGCCGCCGAGCGTGGCGGCCGGGCTGCAACGCGTCGGGCGGGCCGGGCACCAGGTCGGCGCGGTCTCGCGCGGCGTCGTCTTCCCCAAGCACCGGGGCGACCTGCTCTCCTGCACAGTGGTGGCCGAACGGATGGGTGTCGGGGCGATCGAGGAGCTGCACTACCCGCGCAACCCGCTCGACGTGCTGGCCCAGCAGATCGTCGCGATGGTGGCGCTGGAGCCGTGGCGGCTCGGCGACCTGGCGATGCTGGTCCGGCGGGCGGCGCCGTTCGCGGAGCTGCCCGACTCGGCGCTGCACGCGGTGCTCGACATGCTCTCCGGGCGCTACCCGTCGACCGCGTTCGCCGAGTTGCGTCCCCGGCTGGTCTGGGACCGCGCCACCGACGTGCTGACCGGCCGGCCCGGCGCCCAGCGGCTCGCCGTGACCAGCGGCGGCACCATCCCCGACCGGGGCCTGTTCGGCGTGTTCCTGGCCGGCGCCGAGCGGGCCGCGCGGGTCGGTGAGCTGGACGAGGAGATGGTCTACGAGTCCCGGGTGGGTGACGTGTTCCTGCTCGGCTCGTCGTCCTGGCGGATCGAGGAGATCACCCCCGACCGGGTGCTCGTCTCCCCCGCGCCCGGGCAGGCGGCCCGGATGCCGTTCTGGAAGGGCGACCAGCTCGGCCGCCCGGTCGAGCTGGGCCGGGCGATCGGTGCCCGGGTCCGGGCGCTGCTGCGGCAGTCCGACGCCGACGCGGTCGCTGCGCTGCGGGCCGGCGGGCTGGACGACTGGGCCGCCGGCAACCTGATGAACTACCTGCGCGAGCAGAAGGCGGCCACCCGGTCGCTGCCGGACGACCGGACGGTGGTGGTCGAACGGTTCCGCGACGAGCTGGGCGACTGGCGGCTCGCCGTGCACTCGGTGCTCGGCGCCCGGGTCAACGGGCCGTGGGCGCTGGCGATCGGCCGCCGGCTGGCCGAGCGGTACGGCGTTGACGCCCAGGTCATGCCCTCCGACGACGGCATCGTGGTGCGCCTGCCGGACACCGCGGACACCCCGCCCGGCGCCGACGTGGTCGTCTTCGAGCCGGACGAGATCGCCCAGCTCGTCGAGGAGTCGGTGGGCACGTCGGCGCTGTTCGCGTCCCGGTTCCGCGAGTGCGCGGCCCGATCGCTGCTGCTGCCCCGGCGTGACCCCCGGCGGCGGCAGCCGCTGTGGCAGCAACGCCAGCGCGCCGCGCAGCTGCTCGACGTGGCCCGCGAGTACGCCGACTTCCCGGTCACGCTGGAGGCCGCCCGCGAGTGCCTCCAGGACGTCTTCGACCAGCCCGCCCTCGGCGAGCTGATGCGCGACCTGGCCGCCCGCAAGGTACGCCTGGTCGAGGTGGAGTCCGAGCGCCCGTCGCCGTTCGCGAGGTCGCTGCTGTTCGGGTACGTCGGCGCGTTCCTCTACGAGGGCGACGCGCCCCTGGCCGAGCGGCGGGCCGCCGCGCTGGCGCTCGACTCCGGGCTGCTCGGCGAGCTGCTCGGCCGCGTCGACCTGCGGGAACTGCTCGACCCGGAGGTGCTCGCCGAGACCGCGCGCCAACTGCGCTGGCTCACCGAGCAGCGGCGGCCCCGCGACCCGGAGGACGTGGTCGAGCTGCTGCGCGTGGTCGGTGACCTGAGCGGCGCCGAGCTGGCCGAGCGGGGCGTACCGGAGTCCTGGACCGACGAGCTGGCGGCGGCCCGGCGGGTGCTGCGGGTCCGCATCGCCGGCGAGGACCGCTGGGTGGTCGTCGAGGACGCCGCCCGGCTGCGCGACGCGCTCGGGGTGGCGCTGCCCGTCGGGGTCGCCGAGGCGTACCTCGCGCCGGTGGCCGATCCGCTCGCCGACCTGGTCGCCCGGTACGCCCGCACGCACGGCCCGTTCGCGGCGGCCACCTGCGCGGCCCGGTTCGGGCTCGGCGTGTTCGTGGTGGAGCAGGCGCTGCGCCGGCTCGCCGCGAACGGCCGGGTGGTCTCCGGCGAGTTCGCGCCGGACAGTGTGGGCACCCAGTGGTGCGACGCGGAGGTGCTGCGCCTGCTGCGCCGCCGCTCCCTTGCCGCCCTGCGCCGGGAGATCGAACCGGTGCCGCCGCGCGCGCTCGCCGCGTTCCTGCCCCGCTGGCAGCAGGTCGGCTCGTCGGCCCGGGGCGTCGAGGCGGTCGCCGCCACCGTCGAGCAGTTGCAGGGCGTGAGCGTGCCGGCGTCCGCGCTGGAACGCCTGGTGCTGCCCGCCCGGGTCGCCGACTACTCCCCCGCCCAGCTCGACGAGCTGTGCGCCGGTGGCGAGGTGGTGTGGGCCGGCGCGGGCGCGATCTCCGGCGGCGACGGGTGGGTGACGCTCGCGTACGCCGACGTCGCGCCGCTGCTGCTCCCACCGCCGGACGAGGCGCTGACGCTGACCCCGCTGCACGAGTCGGTGCTCGACGCGCTCACCGACGGGCAGGCGCTGTTCTTCCGCTCGCTGTCCGACCGGGTCGGCGCCACCGACGACGCCGCCCTGTCCGGCGCGGTGTGGGATCTGGTCTGGGCCGGTCACCTCACCAACGACACGCTCGCCCCGCTGCGGGCCGCGCTCGGCGCCGGCGGGGCACACCGGTCCCGGCCGTCGGCGCCGCGCACCCGCTACCGCCGGCCGGGCCGGGTGGCGCTGCCCAGCCGGGGCGGCCCGCCCACCATGGCCGGTCGGTGGTCCCGGCTGCCCGAACGCGACCTCGACCCCACCCGCCGGGCCGCCGCCCTGGCCGACCTGCTGCTGGAACGGCACGGCGTGGTGACCCGGGGCGCGGTCGTCGCCGAGCAGGTCACCGGCGGCTTCGCCGGGGTCTACCCGGTGCTGTCCGCGATGGAGGAACGCGGGGCGGCCCGGCGCGGCTACTTCGTCGAAGGGCTCGGCGCGGCGCAGTTCGCGGTGCCGGGCGCGGTGGACCGCATCCGGGCGCTCGCCGACGACTCCCAGGGCCGGGGCGGGCCGACGGTCGTGCTCGCGGCCACCGACCCGGCGAACCCGTACGGCGCGGCGCTGCCCTGGCCCGAGCGCGTTGTCGACTCCGGCGACGGAGCGGCGCCGGCCACCGGCCACCGGGCCGGGCGCAAGGCGGGTGCGCTGGTCGTGCTCGTCGGCGGCGACCTGGTGCTCTACGTCGAGCGGGGCGGCCGGACGATCCTGTCGTTCACCGACGACGCCGACACGCTCGGCGCGGCCGGCAAGGCGCTCGCCGACGCGGTGCACTCCGGTGCGCTCGGCGCGATCTCGGTGGAACGCGCCGACGGCGAGGCCGTGAACGCGTCCCCGCTGCGCGACGCGCTGACCGCCGCCGGTTTCCGCGCCACCCCGCGCGGCCTGCGCCTGCGCGGCTGACCGCCCGGAGTTCCGGGGAGCGGGAACGTAGGGTGTGCCGGTGGCCTCGATCCGGGTACGTCAGGCGCGCGACGAGGACCGCGCCGCGCTGACGGCGTTGCACGAGCGGGAGTGGGGCGGGCCGGTCGTGGTGGTCCACGACACCCGCTACGACCTGCGTGACCTGCCCGCGCTGGTGGCGGCCGACGACGGCGGCGCGTTCGCCGGTGCGCTGGTGTACCGGGTCGACACCGACGGGCTGGAAGTGGTGAGCCTGGCCGCGTCGACGCCCGGCACCGGGGCCGGCAGCGCCCTGCTGGCCGCCGCCGAGGAGGTGGCCGCCGCTGCCGGGGCGGACCGGATCTGGCTGGTCACCACGAACGACAACCTGGGCGCGCTGCGCTTCTACCAGCGCCGGGGGCTGCGGATCGTCGCGGTGGACGCGGGCGCTGTGGACCGGGCCCGAGCCGTCAAGCCGGCCATTCCGCACGTCGGCGCGGACGGGATCCCGCTGCACGACGAGCTGCGCCTGGCGCGGCACCTGCCCCCGGCGGGCGACAAGTGAACGGCACCCCTCGGTGTGTCTCGCTGACCACCGACTACGGGCTGTCCGACGGGTTCGTGGCCGCGTGCCACGGGGTGCTGGCCCGGCTCGCCCCGGCCGTCCGGGTGATCGACGTGACGCACCTGATCCCACCGGCCGACGTACGCCGGGGCGCGGCGGTGCTCGCGCAGACGGTGCCGTACCTGCCGTGGGGCGTGCACGTGGCGGTGGTCGACCCGGGTGTCGGCACGACGCGGCGCGGGATCGCGCTCGCCGCGCCCGGCGGGCTGCTCGTGGGGCCGGACAACGGGCTGCTGGTCCCGGCCGCGGAGGCGCTCGGCGGGGTGACCGCCGCGGTGGAGCTGACCAACCCGGACTGGCTCGGCCCGGCCGTGTCCCGCACGTTCCACGGGCGGGACGTGTTCGCGCCGGTGGCCGCCCGGCTGGCACTCGGCGCGCCGCCGGGCGAGGCGGGACCGGCAGTGGACCCGGGCGCGCTGGTCCGGCTGCCGGAACCGGTGGTACGCGCCGAGCCGGGCGGCCTCACCGCCGAGGTGCTGACCGTCGACCACTTCGGCAACGTCCAACTCGCCGCGCCGGGCGCGCTGCTCGACGGCCTGCCGTCCCGGGTCCTGGTGAACGGCCACGAGGCGGTGCACGGCCGCACGTTCGGCGACGCCGAACCCGGCGCCCTGGTGGTCTACGTCGACTCCGCCGGCCTGGTGGCCGTAGCGGTCAACACCGGCCGAGCCGCCGACACCCTCCAAACCACCCCAGGCGCCTTGATCAGAATCACCAACCCCTGACCCCGCCTCCCCCCGCGATCTTGCAGTTGATGCCCCGGCACAAAGGGCGAATGCCCCGGCGAGAGGGCCGAAACTGCAAGATCGCGGAGGAGGTCGGCGAGGGGAGGGCGGCACGGGTCAGCAGCGGGGGACTGTGCCGCCGTAGATCGAGGACAGGTAGGCGTGGCTGACGTAGTTGCCGCCCACCAGGCGGTACCACCTCGTCGTGGTGCGGTACGTACCGGCGATCTTCTGCCCGGTCACGTAGCACTGCACCGGCACGTGGGCGTACGTGGCGGCCAGCCCTCGGCTCGCGTACGAGGTGCTCGCCCCGGCGCGCAGGTTCAGCGGCCCGGAGCCGACAACGGCCCGCGCCCCGCCGCCGGTCCACAGCAGCGTCACGTCCACCCACGCGTTGTCGGTGAGCCGCAGCCCGTCCCAGAACGTCCCGTCGGCCAGGTCCAGTCCGGCCGGGTTGCGCACGGTACGGCCGAACTGGTCCCGCCCGCCGTTGTAGTTGTCCTGGTAGGCGGCCTGCGCCTCCGGCTTCCCGCGCGGCAGGTCCTTCCAGTTCTCCCGGACCGAAGCCGGGTTCCACCAGTCGTCCCGGGTGTTCCACGGGCCGACGTCCCAGACCGGGGCGTACTCGCAGCGGCTGCCGCTCGTGGTGCAGACCTTGACCGTGTAGTCGCCGGTGCCGCGCGGGGACAGGCCGCGCCGGGTGGGCAGCGCCGCGAAGTGGTCCCGGGTCCGCACCGTGTGCCCGTTGGCGGTGATACCGCCGACCAGGCCGATCCGGGTCGCGTACACCCGGTACTTGAGCGCGGCGGCCGGCTGGACCGCCGTGGTGGCGACCGAGTCGGCGGCGAGCGTCAGCCCGGTGACGGTGGCCTCCGACGCGGAGTCGCTGGTGGTCAGCACCACGCGCGCCTGGACCCGGCTGACCGGCTGGTCGAACACCGCCTCGGTGGCGTCGCGCCACTCGGTCCAGCTGCGGGCACGCCAGCCGCGTACCTGGGCCACCGCCGTACCCCCGTCGCCGGTGCGCGCGGCGAGCTGTGCGCGTACCCGGGTCGCGGGCCGGTCCAGGGTGCGCGGCGCGGAGAGCAGGATGCCCTCGGCGACCGGTCCGGCGACGGCGGCCGGGCGGGTGCGGGCGGTGGGCCGTGGGTCGGCCAGCCGCAGACGGCCGGACCGCCAGGCGACGTTGACGTCGTCGCCGCCGGCGACGGCGAGGTCGACGGACCAGCGTTCGGAGCCGGGCGCGGCGGCGCGTGCCGGTGCGGCGGTGGGCGGGGGCGCGGCCTGCGCGGGCGTGCCGGGCAGGCCGGCGGCCACGGTGAGCAGGGCGGTCAGGGCGACGACGGTACGACGTCGTAGATGTGCCATCAGCATTCTCCTCAGAACCCCCTGATCGTTGCGTTTCCGCAGATCAAGTGGAACCTCAGTACAAATAGCGACACATGCGAATTCCATTCGGTAGGGGACAATGGCGGGGTGCCCGAAGGCGACACCGTCTGGAACACCGCGCGCGTCCTGCAACGCGCGCTGGCCGGGGCCCGGCTCACCGGGTCCGACTTCCGCCTGCCACAGCTCGCCACCACCGACCTGACCGGCTGGACGGTGCGCGAGTCGGCGAGCCGGGGCAAGCATCTGCTGCTGCGCCTGACCGGCACCGACGCCGAGCCCTGGACGCTGCACTCGCACCTGCGGATGGACGGCGCCTGGCGGGCGTACGCCCCGGGTGAGCGCTGGACCGCGCGGCCGGCGCACCTGATCCGGGTGGTGCTGCGCTCCCCCGCCGCGGTCGCCGTCGGCTACCACCTGCACGAGCTGGCGCTGGTGCCGACCGCCGACGAGGAGTCGCTCGTCGGCCACCTCGGGCCGGACCTGCTCGGCCCGGACTGGGACGCGGACGAGGCGGTCCGCCGGCTCGCCGCCGACCCGGAGCGCACCATCGGCGAGGCGCTGCTCGACCAGCGCAACCTGGCCGGGGTGGGCAACCTCTACAAGTGCGAGGTGCTGTTCCTGCGCGGCGTGTCGCCGTGGACGCCGGTCGGCGCGGTGCCGGACCTGCCCGGCACTGTCGCGCTGGCCCAGCGGCTGCTGGCGGCCAACCGGGGCCGCTGGACGCAGAGCACCACGGGGGTGCTGCACCGGGGTGGCACCAGCTACGTGTACGGCCGCCGGGCGCAGCCGTGCCGCCGCTGCGGGACCGCCGTCCGCAAGGAGGAACTGGGCGAACGGGTCACCTACTGGTGCCCGGCCTGCCAGCCCGGCGTGGAACTTCCACCAAACGCCCAAGATCGGCCGAGATAGGGACGATTGGGTACTTCCGCCTCACCCCTGTGACGTCGCATGCTGCGGTGGACCGCTCACGGATCGTCAGCAGCGCGTACGCCCGCCACGCCGGGGTGTCGGCCGGCGCGCCCCGACCCGGGGAGAGCCATGGTGCTGTTCCGCCGCAGCCGGCCCGGACGTCCGGACCGCGCCGCCATCGCCGCCGTCGTCGCCGAGGAGACCACGCCGCCCGTGCCCGCCGGCGCCCCGACGCCCGCCGGTTCCGTCGCGCCCGCCGTTCCGGCCGCTCGCGGCGGCGACGAGGAACCGGGCGGCGGCCCGGCCCCGGCCAGCCTCGACCCGGCCGCCGTCCCGCGCCTGTTCGGCCCGGTGCCGAACACCGCCGCCAGCCCGCTGCCCACGCTCGACCCGGACGGCCACCCGGTCCCCGGCACCGGCATCCGCAAGTTCGTCGACCCGCTGCCGCTACCCGGGCAGCCGGCCACCGCCGGGCTCGGCGCCCGCCTGCCCGTCGCCGTCCCCGACACCATCACCTGGCCGGGCTGCGACTACTACGAGATCGGCCTCCAGGAGTACGCGCAGCGCCTGCACCGCGACCTGCCCGCCACCCGGCTGCGCGGCTACCGCCAGCTCAACCTGGGCACCGACCCCTCCGGGCACAACACGGTCAGCCCGCCCGGCCGCCCCTGGCACCTCGGCCCGATGATCGTGGCCCGGCGGGGCCGCCCGGTGCGCATCAAGTTCATCAACCAGCTCCCCACCGGACGGGCCGGCGAGCTGTTCCTGCCGGTCGACGAGACAGTCGACGGCGCCGGTGACGGGCCGCTCGACGGTCCCGCGCCGTACCCGCAGAACCGGGCCGTGCCGCACCTGTCCGGCGCGCAGACCGGGTGGATCAGCGCCGGCAACCCGTGGCAGTGGGTGACCCCGGCCGGTGAGATCACCCCGTACCCGACGGGTGTGGGTCTGACGCCGGTGCCGGACATGCCGCCGCCCGGCGCGGGCGCCACCACGCTGTACTTCCCGAACGACCAGAGCGGCCGGCTCATGTGGCTGCACGACAACACGCTCGGCCTGTCCCGGCTCACCGTCTACTCCGGGCAGATCGCGCTCTACCTGCTCACCGACCCGGCCGAGGAACGGCTCGTCGACGACGGCGTGCTGCCCGCCGACCAGCTCCCGCTGGTGATCGAGGACAAGACGTTCGTACCCGACGACGCGCAGCTCGCCGCCCAGGACCCCACCTGGGACCGGGACCGCTGGGGCGCCAAGGGCAGCCTCTGGCACCCGCACGTCTACCAGCCGCGGCAGAACCCGTACCGGCTCACCGGCACCAACCCGACCGGACGCTGGGACTACGGGCCGTGGACCCACGACCCGGACGGCGGCGCCAGCCCGTGGGTCGCGCCGGTGCCGAACCCGCACCACGACCCCGACACCGACCCCGACGAGCCGCCGCTGGTACCGGGCGTCCCGCACCCGTCGGCGGTCCCCGACGCGTACGGCGACACCCCGCTGGTCAACGGCGTGGCCTACCCGTACCTGGAGGTGGCGCCACGGGCGTACCGGTTCCGGATCCTCAACGCCTGTGCGGACCGGGCGCTCAACCTCCAGCTCTACCGGGCCGCCTCGGACGCGCCGATGTGGGCGCCCGACGGCAGCCCGGCCGACCCGGACGCCGGTGAGGTGCCCATGGTCGAGGCGGTACGCGCGCCGGGGCGGCCCGCCTACTGGCCGACGGACGGACGCGACGGCGGCGTGCCCGACCCGGCCGCCGCCGGACCCGAGATGATCCAGATCGGCAACGAGGGCGGCCTGCTCCCCGCCCCGGTGGTGCTGACCAACCGGCCGGTGGACTACCGGTACGACAGGCAGGACCCGACGGTGCTCAACGTGGACGGGCACGCGCTGCTGCTCGCCCCCGGCGAACGCGCCGACGTGGTGGTGGACTTCTCCACAGTGGCCCCGGGCAGCACGCTCATCCTCTACAACGACTGCCCCGCGCCGCTGCCCCGGTTCGACCCGCGCCACGACCACCACACCGGCGCACCGGACCGCACCGCCGCCGGGGGCCTGCCGCCGGCCCGCCCCGGTTACGGCCCGAACACCCGTACCCTGCTCCAGATCCGGGTCACCGGCACCCCGGCCGAGCCGTACGACACGCGGCGGCTCGCCGACCGGCTACCAGGGGCGTACGCCCGCAGCCAGCCGCCGCCGATCGTGCCGCAACCCGCGTACGACGCCGCGATCGGCACCTCCACCCCGCGCCCGACGCTCGTTCCCGCGCGGGCCACCTCGGTCACGTTCACCCCGGCCGGCGCGACCGCCCCGGTCACGTTGCCGCTGGCGGTGAAGTCGGTCGGGCAGGTGTTCGAGGCCCGGCACGGCCGCGCGGTGGGACGGCTCGGCGTCGGCCACCCGGTCGCCGGGCCACTCGCCCCGGCCACCCTGCCGCTGGGACCGGCCGACCCCGCCACCGAGGTGCTGCACGCCACCGACCCGGCCGTGGCGGTCGGCGCGCCCGGCGACGGCACGCAGCTCTGGCGGATCGTCGGCGACGCCCCGCGTACCCACCCGGTCCACATCGAGGGCTGCGACGTGCAACTGGTCAACCGGGTCGGCTGGGACGGCACGGTCCGCCCGCCGGACCCGGGCGAGCTGGGGTGGAAGGACACCGTCCGGGTCAACCCCCGGGAGGACGTCGTGGTGGCGCTGCGTCCCGTACCGCCCGCCCTGCCGTTCAAGATCGGCGACAGCGTACGGCTGCTCGACCCGACCCGCCCGGCCGGCGCACGGCTGGACGCCGGCCCGGTCAGCCCGGTGGACGGCCGTCCCGCGGTCGTGGTCAACCAGCTGGTGAACCTGGGCTGGGAGTACCGCTGGCAGACCCGCTCCGCCGGACTGCGCGACCAGGGCATGAGCCGCCCGCTGGTGCTGCGCGTGGCGCCCAAGGCGCCGACCGGGCTCACCGCCACCCCGGCGCCCGGCAGCGCCACCGCACTACCCGCCATCGCGCTGACCTGGACCGGCAACGGCAGCCGGCCCGTACCCACCAGCCACCGGCTGCAACGCGCCACCGACAGCACCTTCACCACCGGGCTGACCGAGATCACAGTGGCCGCCACCGCCACCCGGTACACCGACGCCACTGTCACCCCCGGCGTCACCTACCACTACCGGATCCGGGCCGAGAACGCGGTGAGCTGCTCGTCCTGGTCCAACGCCGTACCGGCGGCGGTGCACCTGGCCGCGCCGACCCGGCTGACCGCGGTGCTGCCACCGACCGCGCCGCTGCGGGTGGCGCTGCGCTGGGCCAACCACTCGTTCGCCACCGGAGTGGACGTGCAGCGGGCCACCAACCCCACGTTCACCAGCGGTCCGGGCACCACGGCCATCGCCGTGGGCGAGGCCCACGTGGACCCGGCCGTCGCGCCGGACACCACCTACTACTACCGGGTACGCACGACGTACCTGGGCGCCGCCTCCCCCTGGTCCACGGTGGCCGCGGTGACCACCCCGGCCCGGCCGGCCGCGCCGACCGGGGTGAGCGTCACCGCGAGCGTGTCCGGGCCGGACACCGCGACCGTGACGGTGAGCTGGTCGGCGCCGACGCCGGCCGGGCCGGGTGCCGGGTTCATCGTGCAGCGCGCCACCGACGCCGCCTTCACCCGCGACCCGGCGACGTTCCACGTAACGGGCCGCGGCTTCACCAACACAGGCCTGGCCCGCGGTGCGACCTACCACTACCGGGTACGCGCCACAAACGTCGTAGGCACCTCCCCCTGGACCCCTCCCACCCCCAAAACCACCCCCACCTAACCCACCCCTCTCCCTCGGCGTTGATCATGAAGTTAGCGGCAGTTTCAGAGATCAACATCCCCGCCAACTTCATGATCACCCAGCCGGGGCCCCCGCTCCCCGGGCGTTCGGCCCCGCCCTCGCCCGGTGATCAAGGAGTTTGGGTCCTGTAGCGAGTCCGATCCGGACACAAACTCCTTGATCACGGGGGCGAGCGGAGAGAGCGGACAGCGCAGAGAGCGGAGAGGCCGGCGGACGGCGCGCCGCCGCGCCCGGCAGGAACCCGGTGATCATGAGGTTGGCGGCAGGAATGGAGATCAAAAGTGCCGTCAACCTCATGATCGTGCAGGTCGGGCGGGCCGGCCGGTCCAGGGCGCCAGGGCGCACAGGTGATCAAGGGGTTTGTGTCCGGATCCGGGCGGTGGGAGGACACAAACTCCTTGATCAACGGGGAGAGCCGGGAGCAGGGCCGGGGGCAGGGCCGGGAGCAGGGCCGGGGAGACAGCGAGGCAGGGAGGGCTGTCAGGGGGCGCGCAGCGGGGTGCGGAGTTCGGCCAGGGCGGAGGCTACGCCGTGCAGCAGGTCGGTGGCCTCGGTCAGGCGCGCGGCGGCCGGGTGCTCGGTGTTCGGGCGTGCGTCCTCGGCCACGTAACCGGCGGCGGCCACCACCAGCCGCTCGTACGCGGCCACCCCGTCCTCCAACTGGGTCACCAGCGTTGCGTGCACCTCGTTCAGCGGGCTCTGCGGGGTCAGCTTCGCCGCGCGTTCCACGCCCGCCACCCGGGTCGCCAACTCGCGCAGGGACCGGTCGGCCTCGGCCGCCTCGCGGACCGCCGGCTCGGCCAGCCCGGTGAGCCGACCGGCCAGCCCGGCCAGGGTGAGCGCGGCCCGGTCCAGCCGGGCCCACGGTTCGGCCGCGGCGGTGCCGCGCAGTGCGAGGCGGGAACGGACCCGGCGTACCTCGGCCACGACGCCCGGGCCGACGGGCAGCCGCTCGACGGCGGCGACCAGCCGGGCGCGGGAGCGGGCGGCGGCCTCGGCCGGGTCGAGCGCGGGCGGTGGCGGCACGGCGGCGAGCGCGCGGTGGTCGACCCAGCGCCAGGCGGCCACCGCGATCGCGCTGCCCGCGGCGCCGGCCCAGGCCGCGTCCGCCAGACCCAGTCCGGCGTACGGGGTCAGCACCGCGGCGGCGCCGCCGAGCCCTCCGGCCAGCACGCTCCACCGCCGCGCCGAGTTGCGCAGCCTGCGCAGTCTCCGGAAGTGCCGGGCCCGTTCGTCCGCCATCGTGTCCGCCCCTCCGTCAGCCGGTCGTGGTCTCCCCGGTGCCGCGTTCCCGGCTCATGCTGGCCCGGATCTCGTCGAGCCGGGCGGCGGCGGCCGGGTCGGCCGGCTGCCCCACGGCGGGGGTCTCGGACCGGCTGCCGAGCTGCTCGCCGGCCATGCTCGACCGGATCTGTTCCAGTCTCGCCGATCCGGCCGAGTCGAGCGTGGCCTTCTGGATCTCCAGCATCCGGCCCTCGACCGAGTTGCCGGCCAGTTCGGCCCGGCCCATGGCGGTGGCGTAACGGCGTTCGATCCGGTCGCGTACCTCGTCCAGCGAGGGGGTGTTGGCGGGCGCGGTGAGCGACGACATCGACTCCAGCGAGCGGGCCACGCTCTCCTGCATCTTGGCCTGCTCCAGCTGGCTGAGCAGCTTGGTGCGCTCGGCCAGCTTCTGCTGGAGGATCATCGAGTTGTTCTCGACCGCCTTGCGGGCCTGTGCGGCCGCGCCGAGCGCCTGGTCGTGCAGCGTCTTGAGGTCTTCCAGCGCCTGCTCGGCGGAGACCAGCTGGGTCGCGAGCATCTGGGCGGTCTGCTCGTAGCGCCCGGCCTCGGCCTCGTCGCCCCGGCCCCGGGCCTGGTCGGCCACGGCGAGCGCCTGCCGCGCGTTGCCCTGGAGCTGCTCGACCTCGGTCATCTGCCGGGACAGCTTCATCTCCAGCTGGCGCTGGTTGCCGATCACCGCCGCCGCCTGCTGGACCAGCGCCTGGTGCTGGCGCTGCGCCTCCTCGACGGCCTGCTGGATCTGCACCTTCGGATCGGCGTGCTCGTCGATCTTCGCGCCGAAGAGCGCCATCAGGTATTTCCAACCCTTGACGAACGGGTTCGCCATCTCCGCCTCGTCCCCTCAGTAGCGTCGCGCCTACATCGTCCCAGCCGGACGCCACTCCGGCACCCGTACGCTCCTGATCAACAGTACGACGCGAACGCCAGCACTGCCCACGACGCCGTGGCCGGGGTCAGGCGGCGCAGACCACATCCCGCTCGGCGGGGCGTACGCGGGTGCTGCGCAGCGTGGCCTTGAGCGGCGAGTCCTGCCGGACCTGGACGGCGACCCCGCCGTCGGAGGTGACCTGGCGGACACCCCTGTTCGTCGCCTTGCGGACGGCGGCCGGGGCCACCGGGGCCGGCTCGTCGGCCACCGGCACCAGCACGCCGGGCATCTGCTCGGCCAGGGCGACCGTGTCGCTCACCTCGCGCAGCAGCTCGGACAGGCGGGCGCCGAGCGCGTCGCAGATCGCGGCCAGCAACTCGCTGGAGGGTTCCTTCTGGCCGCGTTCGATCTCGGAGAGGTAGCCGAGGCTGACGTTGGCCGCGGAGGAGACCTCGCGGAGGGTGCGGTGCTGCCCCTGCCTGCGTGCGCGCAGCGCGTCACCGATCACCCGGCGTAGCAGGACCATCGCACCTCCCCCTGAGCGGGACCACCATCCCCGGCCGTTCGCGTCGCGCCGGACGCGGCGGACCGCTCCGGCGCCGACGGCGACCGCCGGAGCCTTCCCGCAACCGTACCCGTTGGTCGCCACGACGACATCCCACCCCGCCTCCCCAATCCGGGCGGATCGGCCGGTCCGGCGGTCCCGCCGCCGGGCGTGCCGGTGTGACGCCGGCTCACCGGTGGCCGGCCCCGGCCGGATCGGGCGCGCCGGCGTCCTGGGGGAGCTGGATGCGGTCGGCGAGCAGGCGCAGCGCCTCGATCACCGCGGCCGAACGGATGTGGTCGCGGCCGCCGTCGAGGTCGAGCCGGCGCACCTGCGTGCCGTCCGGCCCGGCGACCGCCACGTAGACCAGGCCGACCGGCTTGTCGTCCTGCGGTTCCGGCCCGGCCACACCGGTGGTGGCCAGGCCCCAGTCGGCGCCGCACCGCTGCCGTCCGCCCTCGGCCAGCGCGGCCGCCACGTCCGGGTCGACCGGGCCGCGGTCGGCCAGCAGGTCCTCCGGTACGCCGGCGAGCGTCGCCTTGAGTTCGGTGGCGTAGACCACCATGCCGCCCCGGTAGATCGAGCTGACCCCGGCGATCTCCACGATCGCGGCGGCGAGCAGGCCGCCGGTCAGCGACTCGACGGTGGCCAGCGTCTCGCCGCACTCGTGCAGCCGGTGCACCACGGCGGCCGCCGGGCTGCCGGCGGGCCGGTGGTCTCTCGCGTCGGTGTCCATGCCCGCCCCCATTTCCCGCACCGCGCCGGCTTACTCGTCCGCCGCCCGGATCGACGGACCCGCCGACCGGCTCAACGGGCCGGGCGGCGCAGCCGCAACGCCTGGGCGATGTAGTCGAACCCGGTGACCACGGTGACCACCACGGCCGCTCCCATGATCCACGGCCCGATCGCGGCGAGCGCCTCCGGCATCGGCCAGAGGTACCAGGTGATGGCCAGGATCTGCAGTGCGGTCTTGACCTTGCCGCCCCGGCTGGCGGCGATCACCCCGTGCCGGATCACCCAGAAGCGCAGCCCGGTGATGCCCAGCTCGCGGGCCAGGATCACCGCCGTCACCCACCAGGGCAGCCGGTCGTAGAAGGAGAGCAGCACCAGGGCAGCGCCGGTGAGCGCCTTGTCGGCGATCGGGTCGGCGACCTTGCCCAGCGAGGTGACCAGTTCGTACCGGCGGGCGATCCAGCCGTCGACCAGGTCGGTCGCGGAGGCCACCACGAAGATCACGCAGGCGGCCGTACGCCAGCCCGCGTTGCTCATACCGGAGGCGATCACGGTGGCCGCGAAGACCGGCACCAGCACCAGGCGCGCGCCGGTCAGCAGGTTCGCCGCGTTGAGCAGCGGTACGGGGGCAGCCGCCGTCGACTCCGCTCCCGTCATGTCCCGCATCGCCCCACGTGGCTTCCCCGCTCCGTCCGGGCCCGCCGTCACCGTACCGCGCCGGGCGCCGCCGAGATCATCTCATCCGGTACGGCGACCAGGTCGACACCCTCGGTCGCGGTCACAGTGGCCCGGACCAGGTCGCCGGGGCGCAACGCGGCCAGATCCACGCCGCCGCCGACGGGCGCGACGAGCGTGGTCGAGCCGTCGACCTCGGGCGCCTGGTGGGCGGCTCGCCCCTCCACCACGCCGTCGGCGGTCGAGTCCACGAGCACCTCCACCGTCGCGCCGAGGCGTTCCTCGGCGCGCTGCGAGCAGAGTTCGTCGGCCAGCGCGCTGAGCTTGTCGTACCGCCGCTTGATCGTGGCGGCGGAGACCTTGCCGGTCAGGCCGGCGGCCTCGGTGCCGTCCTCGTCGCTGTAGTCGAACATGCCGATCGCGTCCAGCCGCGCCTCGGTGAGGAACCGGACCAGCTCGGCCACGTCCTGCTTCGTCTCGCCGGGGAAGCCGACGATGAAGTTGCTGCGCGCGCCCGCGTCCGGCGCCAGCTCGCGGGCGGAGGCGAGCAGTTCCAGGAACCGGTCGGTGGAGCCGAAGCGCCGCATCCGGCGCAGCACCGGCTCGCTGGAGTGCTGGAACGACAGGTCGAAGTACGCGGCCACGCCCGGCGTGGTGGCGATCACCTCGACCAGGCCGGGCCGGGTCTCCGCGGGCTGGAGGTAGCTGGCGCGGACCCGCACGATCCCGTCGATCGCGGCGAGCTGCGGCAGCAGCTTCTCCAGCGCGCGGGGGTCGCCCAGGTCCTTGCCGTACGAGGTGGAGTTCTCGCTGACCAGCACCAGCTCCCGTACGCCGGTCTTGGCCAGCCACTCGGCCTCGGCGAGCAGCTCGTCGGGGGTACGCGAGACGAACGCGCCGCGGAACGCCGGGATGGCGCAGAACGCGCACCGCCGGTCGCAGCCGCTGGCGAGCTTCAGCGAGGCCACCGGGCCGGTGTCGAGCCGGTGCCGCAGCACCTGCCGCAGGTGGGCCGGGGTGTGCGCGTCGGTCTCCGGTGCGACCCGGGTCGGGGTGCCGTGCCCGGGCAGCGACACCGCCGCGTCGCGGCGCTTCACCGGGGTCAGCGGCAGCAGTTCCCGCCGGTCGCGGGGGGTGTGCGCGCCGATCGCCTCGCCGGCCAGCACCGAGTCGAGCCGGGCGGCGATGTCCGGGTAGTCGTCGAAGCTCAGCACCGCCTGCGCCTCGGGGAGACTGTCGGCCAGCTCACGGCCGTACCGCTCGGCCATGCACCCGGCGGCGACGACCTTGGCGCCGGTGTCGGCGGCGGCCAGCAGCGTCTGGATCGAGTCCTGCTTGGCCTTCTCCACGAACCCGCAGGTGTTCACCACCACCACGTCGGCGCCCTCGCCGTCGGTGGTGACCTGCCATCCGTCGGCGTGCAGCCGGGCGGCCAGCTCCTCCGAGTCGACCTCGTTGCGGGCACAGCCGAGGGTCAGCAGGGCGACGCGGCGCCCGTCGGATCGCGGGGTGGAGGAGGAGGCAGACACCATCCGAGGGTACCGGGCCGGTTCCGGACCGCCGCGCACCCGTCCGGCCGGTTCAGCGGGCGGGAACGGCCACCCGGGCCAGCCGGTCGAGGAGGAACACCTCCGTGCCGGCCAGGCCGGTGGAGCAGAAGACCGAGATCTGGTCCGCGGTGGTCCGGCCCGGAAGCGCGCCGGCCAGCACCGCGCCCAGGTCACGCAGCCGCCCGGCGTACGGCTCGACGGCGGCGAGCATCGGCGGCACGTACGCGGCGGCCTGCCCGGGCGAGTCGGTGACCAGCAGGTCGGCGGCGTCGAGCAGGTCGGTGCCGAACTCGTGCCGGTCGGTCTGCTTGAAGCCGACCGTGTTGACGTGGGTGCCGGGGGCCAGGTCGGCGGCGTCGAGCACCGGGGCGGTGCTGGTGGTGGCGAGCACCACGACGTCCCGGTCGCGTACCGCGGCGGCGGCCGAGCCGACGGCGCGGGCCGGCACGTCCAGTTCGGCGCGGACCCGCGCGGCGAACGCCTCCCGCCGGGCCGCCGAGCGGCTGTACACGGTCACCTCGCGCAGCGGCCGGACCGCCGCCGCGGCCCAGACCTGGGTCCAGGCCTGCCGGCCGGACCCCACCACGCCGACCGTGGCGGCGTCCGCGCGGGCCAGGGCGTCGACCGCCACGCCACCGAGTCCTCCGGTACGCCGGGAGCCCAGCTCCTCGCCGACGGCGATGGCGCGTACCGCGCCGGTGGTCGCGTCGTGCAGCACGACGAGCTGACCGCTCTCCGGGTGGCCGAACGTGTCGTACGAGCGGAAGCCGTACCACTGCCCGGTGAGGTGCCCGGCGGTGAGCACCATCCGGCCCCCGTCCAGCGGCGCGGACGCCCGGGGCGGGGCGATGAGCCGCCCGGCGTACGCGGCCAGCAGCGCGTCCCGCATGGCCGCGACGGTGAGCGGGGCGTCCACGGCGGCCGCGACGTCGTCGTCGGAGAAGAGCAGGGTCATGGCGTCCATCCTGCAACTTGAAGTTGACGTCAACTCCACCCATGGTGGCCTTTCTCACCACGCCGCCGGTCCGGCCCGCCCGGTGCTACCGTCGGCCACGACGGCCCCAGGGCCGTCCCGGACGAGTGGTGGCGTACCCGGTCAGGCCAAGACGCCCCGCGTGACCCGACCGTCGCCCGGCCCGCTCCCGCGCCGGGCCCGTCCGTCAGAGGTGATACCCATGGCCTGGATCGTGCTGGTGATCTCCGGACTGCTGGAGACCGCGTGGGCGATCGCGCTGGACCGCAGCGCCGGCTTCACCCGTCCCCTCCCCTCCGCCGTCTTCGCCGTCACGCTGGTGGCGAGCATGGCCGGCTTGGCGTACGCGCTGCGCGACATCCCGGTCGGCACCGGCTACGCGGTGTGGGTGGGCATCGGCGCGCTCGGTACCGCGCTGGTCGGCATGCTCGCGCTCGGCGAACCGGTCAACCTGCCACGGGTGGCCTGCCTGCTGCTGGTGGTGGCCGGCGTGATCGGGCTGAAGCTGTTCAGCTGATCGGTGCGTCATCCGGTTTGGACGGTGCGGCGCCCGGGGTACCGGATCCTCCGTAGCCACAGCGAGATCACTCACGGAGGAACCCCATGGCCGACATCCACGCCGGCGCCCGTCCGCGCAGCAACGCCGCCCGCATCTGCACCATCGTCGCGTTCGTCTTCGCGGCCCTCGCGCTCTTCGTGTCCCCGCTCATCTTCGGCATCCTCGGGATCGTCCTCGGCATCGTCGGCGCCGTCCTCGGCGACAAGCCGCTGGGCTGGTACGCCGCCGCCGCGAGCGCGGTCGCCGCGGTGCTCGGCACCGTACTCTTCGCCGCGCTGATCAACTGACCCGGAACCGCCGACGGCGGCTCCCACCTGATGGTGGGGGCCGCCGTCGTCCGTTTCGGGGCCGTCAGTCGCCGCCGCGCAGGCCGGCCAGGACCTCCTCCAGCTCGTCCGGCTTGACCAGCACGTCGCGGGCCTTGGAGCCCTCGGACGGACCGACCACGCCCCGGGTCTCCATCAGGTCCATCAGCCGGCCCGCCTTGGCGAAGCCGACCCGCAGCTTGCGCTGGAGCATCGAGGTCGACCCGAACTGTGAGGTGACCACCAGCTCGACCGCCTGCACGAGCAGGTCCAGGTCGTCGCCGATGTCCTCGTCGATCTTCTTCTTGCTGTCCTGCGCCGGGGCGAGCACGTCCGGGCGGAACTCCGGCTCGCGCTGGTCCTTGCAGAACTTGACCACGTCGGAGATCTCGCGCTCGGTGACCCAGGCGCCCTGGATGCGCTGCGGCTTCGACGCGCCCATCGGCAGGAACAGGCCGTCGCCGCGGCCGAGCAGCTTCTCCGCGCCGGGCTGGTCCAGGATGACCCGGGAGTCGGCGAGCGAGGAGGTGGCGAACGCGAGCCGGGACGGCACGTTCGCCTTGATCAGGCCGGTGACCACGTCGACCGAGGGCCGCTGGGTGGCGAGGACCAGGTGGATGCCGGCGGCGCGGGCGAGCTGGGTGATCCGGACGATGGAGTCCTCCACGTCACGCGGCGCGACCATCATCAGGTCGGCCAGCTCGTCCACGATCACCAGCAGGTACGGGTACGGCCGCATCTCCCGCTCGCTGCCCGGCGGCGCCTTGATCTCGCCGTTGCGCACCTTGCGGTTGAAGTCGTCGATGTGCCGGACCCCGTTGGCGGCGAGGTCGTCGTAGCGCATGTCCATCTCGCGGACGACCCACTCCAGCGAGTCGGCCGCCTTCTTCGGGTTGGTCACGATCGGCGTGACCAGGTGCGGGATGCCCTCGTAGCCGGTCATCTCGACCCGCTTCGGGTCGATCAGCAGCAGCCGCACCTCGTCCGGCGTGGCCCGGGTCAGGATGGAGACCAGCAGTGAGTTGAGGCAGGACGACTTGCCGGCGCCGGTCGCTCCCGCGATCAGAATGTGCGGCATCTTCGCGAGGTTGGCCACCACGTAGCCGCCCTCGATGTCCTTGCCGAGCGCCACCACCATCGGATGGTGGTCGCTGGTCGCCTCACGGGAGCGCAGCACGTCGCCGAGCGACACGTTCTCCGGGTCGGTGTTCGGGATCTCCACACCGACCGCGCTCTTGCCCGGGATCGGGCTGAGGATGCGGACGTCCGGCGACTTCACCGCGTACGCGATGTTGCGGGAGAGCTGGGTGATCCGCTCGACCTTGACGCCCGGGCCCAGCTCCACCTCGTACCGGGTGACCGTCGGGCCGCGGGTGAACCCGGTGACGGCGGCGTCCACGTCGAACTGCTCGAAGACGCCTGTGAGCGCCGCGATCACCTCGTCGTTGGCCTTGCTGCGGCTCTTCGGCTTGGCGCCGCTGCCGAGCAGGTTCGCCGGCGGCAGCGTGTAGTCGCCGGCCAGCCCGGTGAGCGCCAGTTGCTCGGCGCGGGTGGGCAGCGGCGAGTGCTCCGGCGGCTCGACCGGCTTGCGGTTCGCCGGCACCTTCGGCGGCTTGCGCGGCAGCACCAGCGTCTCCTGGAGGTCGACGCCGGCCAGCTCGTCGTCCGGGTCCAGCGGCTCCAGCGGCGGTGGCATCCGCTTCGCCGGGCGCCTGCGGGCCGGTTTCACCGGCGCCTCGTCCTCGGCGAGCTCGTCGTCGACGTCCGGCCCGGCCGGGTCGGCGCGCAGGCCGAGCCGCTCCGGGATCTTGTTGATCGGCGTCGCGGTGACCACGAGCAGGCCGAACACCAGCAGCAGGAGCAGCAGCGGCATGGCCACCCAGGCGGTCACCGCCGACTTCAGCAGGTCGCCCACGCCCGCGCCGATCAGGCCGCCGGCGAAGTCACGCTGGACCTCGTCGACCGGGTTCTGCCCGATGTGCAGCATCGCGGCGGTGGCCAGCATCATCGAGCCCCAGCCGACCAGGCCGCGACCGCGGTGCTCGGGGTCGGCCGGGCTCCGCATCAGCCGCCACGCGCCGACCATGAACAGCACCGGAAGGATTATCGAGATGGCGCCGATGAACAGGCGTACGGTGTCGGCCAGGTGCCGGCCCACCGGCCCGGCGCCGCCGCCCCAGATGCCCACCGCGCTGAGGATGGCCAGGCCGAACAGGAGCAGCCCGCCGCCGTCGCGGCGGTGCTCCGGATCCAGTTCCCGGGTGGACGCGGCCTGCCGCCCGGCCGCCCGGAACGCCCAGCCCACCGAGTGGGCCAGCCCCATCCAGAGGGCGCCCACGGCCCGGCCGACGAACGCGGCCGGGCTCGGCCCGGGGGCCGGGCGCCGCCGCGCCGGTTTCCGCGCCGCCGCCTTCTTCGCCGGTTGCCGGGCGCGGTTGTTCGTGGTGCCACGCGGCGACGCGCCGCGCCGCCGGCTCGCCTGAGAGGTACGGCCCGCCATAGAGTCACGGTAACGGCGGCACCCGGTGGATCGCCGCTTTTCCGGGTCGTGTCCGCGCGTCGCAGCACGGGTCGGACCGTCGTTTGTGTTATTCGCCTCAGAAGGGATGCCCGATGGCGTCGCCGGAGATCGAGGACGGTCCGGACGGTCCGCTGGCCGGACACCCGCAGGAACTGCGCCCGCTGACCGGCGAGCTGATCGCCGCCGTGCTCGGCCACCGGGGGTACGCGGTGGCCGAGGAACCCGACGGCGCGCTGGTGGGCCGCTGGGAGCGCAACCTGATCTGGTTCCACCGCCGGGGAGCGGCCGGTGAGCTGCTCCAGGTACGCACAGTCGTCGCGCACCACTTCGGCATCGAGCGCGTACCCGAGCTGCACGCCTTCTGCAACGCGTGGAACCACGACCGGCTCTGGCCGAAGGCGTACGTGCACGTCGCCGACGACGGGTCGGCACAGGTGTGCGGCGAGGTCACCACCGACCTGGAGCGCGGGGTGACCCCGCACCAGCTCGACCGGCTCGTCGACTGTGGCGTCACCACCGGGTGCCAGCTCGCCGCCGCCGTCGACGAGCTGGCCGGCGGGACGCTCCGGTGACCACGGCACGCGACCGGGGGCTGGCCGCCGCGCTCGCCGACGCCCGGGACCGGCCCGACGGCGCGGAGCGCTGCGCCGAGTTGGAGCGGATCGCGTCCCGGGCGGACGCCACCGGCGACCCGCGTACCGCCCTGTCGGCGCGGTTCGCGCTGGTCGAGGCGTACCTGCACCGGGGCGAGCGGTGGCGCGCGGTGGAACCGGTCCGGCGGATGCGGGCCACGCTGGCCCGGCACCCCGGGCTGCTGGACGCCCGCCCCGACGAGCTGACCCGGTTGCGCCGGCACCAGCGGCAGGCGGTGGAGGCGTCGTTCGGCACGCCCCGGGTGGGCCTGGACCAGGCACGGTCCCTGTTGGACGCGCTCGCCGCGGAGCTGGGCGAGGACGCGGCGCCGGTGGCGGAGCTGCGCTGCCGGCTCGCCGACCACCTCGGCGACGAGCCGGCCGCCCGGCGCGCGTACGAGCGCTGGTCGGAGGCGGACGCGAACGACCCGGTCGGCGGGTGTGCGGGGTGCGCCCCGGCGCGACGGGCCGACCTGCTGGCCGGCTGGGGCGAGCCGGACGCGGCACTGGCGGCGCTCGCGCCCGCGCTGACCGGCTGGGTCGAGCCGCAGGCGCCACCGACCCGGCGGGGCGAACGGCAGGCGGCAGCGGCCGGGGCGACGGCCTGCACCGACCAGCCGGAACGGGCGCTCGCCGTGGGGCTGCTGCCGTTGCTGCGTACCGGCGCGGTGACGCGGGCGGCCCGGGCGCACGTGCGCGCGTACCGCCGGCACCGCGGCGAGCGGACCGCGTTCCCGCTGCTCGCCGCGCACCTGCGCTTCTGCGCGCTGGGCGGATACCTGCACCGTGGGCTGGAGATCCTGACCGAGCAACTGCCCGAGCTGGACCGCCCGGCCGACGACCTGTCCGCGATGGAGTTCGCCGCGGCGGGCGCGCTGCTGTGCGGCCTGGCCACCGAGGCCGGGCTGGGCGGGCGGCGCATCCACCGCCCCGGGCACGGCTCCCGGCCCGCTGCCGAGGTGGACGTGGCGACGCTGGGTACGCAGTTGCAGGCACTGGCGACGGCGCTCGCCGGCAGCTTCGACGCCCGCAACGGCACCGGCCACCAGTCCGGCCGGATCGCCTCCTGGCTGGCCGAACGGCCGCTCGCCGCGCCGGTGTCGCTGGCTGCCGAGACCGAGTTCGACGAGGAGCCGGAAGCCGATCCGGCCGAACCCGGGCCGCCCGGGCCGGAGGAACCGGCACCGCTGGACGCGGCGCTGCTCGCCGCCGCGCTCGACGCCCGGGGCGAGCCGTACACGCCTGAGCCGGACGGCACGCTCGCCGGGCGGTGGGGCGAGGCCACGATCCAGTTCCGCCTGCTCGGCCGGCACGGCGACGTGCTGCACGCCCGGGTGGTGGCGCAGCGGCGGCTGCCGGCCGATCGGCGCGCCGAGGCGTACGCGTTCTGCAACGCCTGGAACCACGACCGGTTGCTGCCCGCCGCGTACGTGCACGAGCCCGGCGACGGGACGCTGGTGCTGGCCGCGGGCGTCTCCACCGACCTGTCCTGCGGGGTGGCCCCGGCGCAGCTCGCGGTGCTGGTGGCCGCTGCGGTCCGCACCGGCACCGCGTACGCCGAAGCGGTCGCCGCGCTGCCCTGAGCCGCACCGACCGACAGTGCCGCAGACGCGGCGCGGCCCCCGACCACCGGGCGGTGGTGGTCGAGGGCCGCGGTCTGGGTGCGGCGGTCAGCGGGCGGAGAACGCCAGCGTGTACTCGCCGGAGCCGGACAACCCGACGACGCGGTACCGGTAGGCGCCGGCCGGGGTCTCGGCGGTCAGCCGGGCCGTGCCGTCCGCGGTGGCCGCGCGGGCCACGGTGCGGAACGCGCCGCCGGTGAAGCGTTGCAGCTCCAGCACGACGCGGGCGCCGTCCGGCGCGGACAGGCACGCCTCCTGGGTGCCGTCGGGCACCCGGAAGAAGCGCCCGTCCGGCTGGACCTGGGTCCGTCCGGCGGCGATCCGGCCGGTCCGGCTCACCTGGCCGGAGCAGTCGGTGTCGCCCGCGGGCGGGGTCGGCTCGGCGGTCGCGGGCGGGGTGGTCTCGCCGCCGCCGGCCGGAGGCTGCGTGGGCGCCGGCTGGTCGCCGGCGGTCACCAGCGTCAGGTTGTTGCGCTGGAGGATCTCGTTGACCGGCTGGAAGAACGTGGTACCGCCCCGGGTGCAGTCGCCGGAGCCGCCGGACGTGACGCCCTGCGCCTGGTCACCGGAGAGCCACGCGCCGCCGGAGTCGCCCGGCTCGGCGCAGACGTTCGTCCGGGTCAGCCCGGTGACAGTGCCCTCCGGGTAGTTGACTGTCGCGTTCTTCGCCTGGATCAGCCCGCACCGGGTGCCGGTGGTGGAGCCGGACCGGCAGATCGACGCGCCGACCGGCGCCTCGGTGGAGCCGTTCACCGCCACCGTGCCGCCGTCGGCGAAGTCGGTCACCACGCCCTGCGGCGTCCAGTCGGCGTTGACCCGCACGAACGCCCAGTCGTCACCGGGGAACGAGGAGGCGGCGAACGTGCCCTGGGCGACCCGGTTGGATCCGGTGGTGCGGTCCCCCGGCCGGCCGCAGTGCCCGGCGGTGACGAACCCGCCGACGACGGAGAAGCCGACCGAGCAGCGGCCCGCGTTGTTGATCAGGTAGGCGTCGCCACCCCGCACGTCGAACAGCGGGCGCGGGGCCTCGTCGGCGATCCGCACGCGGACCATGGCGGCCTTCGAACCGGCGGCTGCGGCGAACCGGCGGCCGTCGGCCTCCGCGCCCGGCCGGGCGATCACGACCACCGCGTTGTCTGCCACGTCGACGTACCAGCCGGCGACGTCCGGGCTGGCGTCCGTGCCCGCCGCGTCCAGCCGGGACTTCACCGCGTCCAGCTCGGCGACGCCCCGCGCGACCCGCTTCGGGACCGCGCCCGCCGCGCGTACCCGCGCCTCGCCGGCCGGGTCGGCCACCGCCACGGTGAGCGTGGCGCCGTCCTCACTGAGCCAGCTCCCGCCGTAGCCGGCGCCGAGTTCGCCGCGCAGCCGGGTGACGGTGCCGGCCGCCCACCGCTCGGTCCGCAACCGCTTCACCGCCTGGTCGCGGGTCAGCGAGAGGTCACGGCCCATCGCGTCCAGGACCTCCGGCGCGACCCCGTCGGCCGCCGGCGCGGCCCGCCGGGGTTCCTCACCGGCGAACGACGGTACGGTCACCGCCGCCGTCAACCCGGCCGCCGCCACCAGTACGCCGATGGCTGTCATCCGTCTGCGGTCCATCCGCCACGCTCCTCCCGACCGGCGTAGGGGCACGCCGGCCGTCGGGAGGTACGGAGACGGACGCCGATCGGATGAGTACGGTCACCACGTTTCGACGCGCCGTGTCGGGGCGTACCCGGAAAGCGACGGCGCCGGCCCACCGCGGACGGTGGACCGGCGCGCGGCGCGGTCGGGTCAGACCTCGACGACGGTCGGGACGATCATGGGTCGACGGCGGTACGCGTCGTTGACCCAGCGGCCCACCGTGCGGCGGACGATCTGCTGGAGCTGGTGCGGGTCGGTGATGCCGTCCGCGGCGGCCCGGTTGAGCGCCTCGGTGACCAGCGGGACCACCGGGTTGAACGCGGCCGGGTCCTCGGAGAAGCCCTTCGCCGAGACGGTCGGCCCGGCGACCACCTTGCCGGTGACCGAGTCGACGACGACTGTCGCGGCGATGAAACCGCCGTCGCCGAGGATCCGGCGCTCGGTGAGCAGCGACTCGCTGACGTCGCCGACGGCGAGACCGTCGACGTAGACGTACCGGCTCTTGACCCGGCCGACCAGGCTGGCGCGGCCCTCGACCAGGTCGACCACGTCGCCGTCCTCGCAGAGCACGACCCGGTCCGGCGCGACGCCGGACTCGATGCCGAGCCGGGCGTGCGCCCGCAGGTGCCGCCACTCGCCGTGCACCGGCATCAGGTTGCTCGGGCGTACGACATTGAGCAGGTAGAGCAGCTCGCCGGCCGGCGCGTGGCCGGAGACGTGCACCTTGGCGACGTCCTTGTGCACCACGACGGCGCCGGCCCGGGC
Organism: Micromonospora sp. WMMD1274; assembly: GCF_049179035.1. Classification (NCBI taxonomy): domain Bacteria; kingdom Bacillati; phylum Actinomycetota; class Actinomycetes; order Micromonosporales; family Micromonosporaceae; genus Micromonospora; species Micromonospora sp. WMMD1274. Next base: position 4,932,498 of record NZ_JBMHMG010000001.1, on the reverse strand, counting down.
CAGCCGGTTGATCACCCGGTAGACCGAGGTCTCGTTGCCGGGCACCAGCGAGGACGCCAGCACCACCGTGTCGCCGGGCGCGATGGTGATGTGCCGGTGGTCGCCGCTGGCCATCCGGCCCAGCGCGCTCATCGGCTCGCCCTGCGAACCGGTGGACATCAGCACGATCTGCTCGGGCGGCAGGTTCGTGGCCTCCTCGATCCCGACCACCAGGCCGGGCGGGATGTTGAGCAGACCCAGGTCACGGGCGATGCCCATGTTGCGGACCATGGACCGGCCGATCAGCGCCACCTTGCGGCCGTGCTCGACGGCCGAGTCGAAGACCTGCTGCACCCGGTGCACGTGCGAGGCGAACGAGGCGACGATGATCCGCCCCTTGGCCTTCGCGAAGATCGAGTCGAGGACGGGGCCGATCTCCCGCTCCGGCGTGACGAAGCCGGGGATCTCCGCGTTCGTCGAGTCGGACAGCAGCAGGTCGACGCCCTCGGCGCCGAGCCGGGCGAACCCGGCCAGGTCGGTGATCCGCCCGTCGAGCGGAAGCTGGTCCATCTTGAAGTCGCCGGTGTGCAGCACCAGGCCGGCCGGGGTACGGATGGCCACCGCCAGCGCGTCCGGGATCGAGTGGTTCACCGCGAAGAACTCGCACTCGAACGGGCCCAGCCGTTCCCGGCCGCCCTCCCGCACGGTCAGCGTGTACGGCTGGATCCGCCGCTCGGCCAGCTTCGCCTCGACGAGCGCGAGCGTGAACTGGGAACCGACGAGCGGAATGTCCGGCTTGTGCGCGAGCAGGTACGGCACCGCGCCGATGTGGTCCTCGTGGCCGTGCGTGAGCACGATCGCCTGCACGTCGGCCAGCCGGTCCAGGATCGGGCCGAAGTCGGGCAGGATCAGGTCCACGCCCGGCTGCTCGACGTCGGGGAACAGCACCCCGCAGTCGACGATGAGCAGCTTGCCGTCGTACTCGAAGACCGTCATGTTCCGGCCGATGGCGCCGAGTCCGCCGAGCGGGATGATCCGCAGGCCGCCCTCGGGCAGCGGCGGGGGCAGTTCACCCTCGATGTGCGCCTCGGTCACGCGTCACCTCATTCTGCGACGCCGTCGCGCGGCGTCCGTCGTGTCGTTGATTCATTCGGGCAGGGGCAGGCCCGCCGCGGCGCAGTCGGCGCGCAGCTGGGCCAGTTCGTCACCGGTGGCGTCGACGAGCGGCAGCCGCACCGGACCGGCCGGGCGGCCCTGCGCCCCCAGGCCGGCCTTGACCAGGATCGTGCCCTGGGTGCGGAAGATGCCGGTGTAGAGCGGCAGCAACTGCCGGTGCAGGGCGAGCGCCCGGGCGTTGTCGCCCGCCTCGAACGCCTCGATCATCTGCTTGGTCAGCGCGCCGGTGAAGTGGGTGGAGGTGCCGACGACGCCGACCGCGCCCACCGACAGCATCGGCAGGGTGAGCGCGTCCTCGCCGCTGTAGTAGGCCAGGTCGGTGCGGCTGAGCACCTCGGACGTGGCGAACAGGTCGCCCTTGGCGTCCTTCACCGCGACGATCCGGCCGTGCTCGGCCAGCTTCACCAGCGTCTCGGTGGCGATCGCCACGCCCGCGCGGTGCGGGATGTCGTAGAGCATGACCGGCAGGCCGGTGGCGTCCGCGACGGTGGTGAAGTGACGCAGCAGCCCGGCCTGCGGCGGCTTGTTGTAGTAGGGCGTGACCACCAGCAGGCCGTGCGCGCCGGCCTTCTCGGCCTGCGCCGCCAGCTCGACGGTGTGCCGGGTGTCGTTGGTGCCCACACCGGCGACGATCCGGGCCCGGTCGCCGACCGCCTCGACCACGGCACGGATCAGCGACTCCTTCTCCGCCTCCGTGGTGGTCGGGGACTCGCCGGTGGTGCCGTTGAGCACCAGCGCGTCGTTGCCCTGCTGGTCGACGAGATATTCGGCGAGCCGGGCGGCGCCGTCGAGGTCCAGGCCGCTGTCCGGCGTGAACGGGGTCACCATGGCCGTCAACACTCGCCCGAACGGGCGCGACGCGCCCCGGCTCGGGGCGGCGGAGTGGTCGTGCGTCATGCTCACAACCTAGCGGACGGCCGCCGGTGGCCCGGCGGCGAAGGGCGACGAGTCACTCCGCGTGCGGCGACGCTGCCACCTCGGTGCCGTCGGGCAGGGTGGAGATCACGAAATCGGCGAAGACGTTCGGCGCGACGCCCTTGAGCTGCCGCAGGCACTCCACCGCCAGCTCGCGGATCTCCACGTCGGCGTGCTCGGTGGCGCGCATCTTGACGAAGTGCCGCCAGGCCCGGTAGTTGCCGGTCACCACGATCCGCGTCTCGGTGGCGTTCGGCAGCACCGCCCGGGCCGCCTGGCGGGCCTGCTTGCGGCGCAGCGTCGGGTTGGGCTCGTCGGTGAAGCGGGCCTCCAGCCCCTCCAGCAACTCGGTGTACGCCCGCACCGCCGCGTCGGTGGCCTCGACGAACTTCTTGTGCAGTTCCGGGTCGTCGGCGATCACCGACGGCTCGACCATCGCCGCGTCCCGCTCCGGCACGTAGCGCTGGGAGAGCTGCGAGTAGGAGAAGTGCCGGTGCCGGATCAACTCGTGCGTGAACGAGCGGGAGACGCCGCTGAAGTAGAAGCTCACCGAGCCGTGCTCCAGCACGCTCAGGTGGCCGACCTCCAGGATGTGCGCCAGGTAACCGGCGTTGGTGGCGGTGGCCGGGTTCGGCTTCTTCCAGCTCTGGTAGCAGGCCCGGCCGGCGAACTCGGCGAGCGCCTGCCCGCCGTCGGCGTCGGTGGACCACGGCACCTCTTCGGGCGCCTGGAACTGGGTCCACGCGATCAACTTGACCTGGGGCTGAACCATCTCCGGCATTCCTGGGACTGTAGTTGGCTCGCGCCCGGCGTGGAAATCGGGCACGCGGCCGACCGGCGGGCGCTCCGCGCAGGTGTCCGAGATCTCGCGGAGGGCTCGGCCCCGGTCAGACGTAGAGCGAGGTGAAGGGGGCCCAGGGCAGGTTGCGGACCACCGAGAAGACGCCCCAGGCGGCCAGGAACATGCCGACGACCTTGGGGCTGAACTGGACCTCGGGCAGCTTCCAGCCGAACGCCCGGTTGCCCGCCCAGGCCACGAAGAGCCAGGCCAGGAACGGCAGCGCGAAGACGAACAGGAAGTGGTGGCGGGCCGCGGCGGGCAGGTCGCCGTGCAGCACGTACCAGAGCGCGCGGGTGCCGCCGCAGCCCGGGCAGTCCAGCCCGGTCGTGAGCTTGAGCAGGCAGGTCGGCGCGGCGTCCGGGTCGCTCCGGGTCGGGTCGCTGACCAGCGCGTACGCGATGCCGACGCCGACGCAGCCGAGCGCGGCCAGCGGCACCGCCCAGCGCGGGGCGCGGGCGTGCAGGCGCATCACCATCCGGGTGAACCGGTCGGCCTCGACCGGCTGGTACGCCGCCGGGTGACCCCCCGGCCACGGCGCTCCGGGTGCTCCAGGCGCTTCGGTAGGAGCGTGCGGACCGGCGTGCGCGTGCGCCTCGGCGTGCGAGGGCTGCCCGGCGTACGCGTCACCATGCGGCCCGGACTCCGGCTGCCCGTGCGGGTGCGACTCGGGGTGCGGGTCGGGCGCGGTGGCAGGCCGGTCAACGCTCGTCACGCGCTCACCGTACACCGGCCACGCCCACCAGCGCGGCGGCCAGCGGCCCTGCCAGGTCGCCGGCGGCGGGCGGGGCGACCGCGTCCAGGCCGAGCCAGCCGGCGAGCCGGTACAGCTCGGCGGCGAGCGCCACGGCGGTCTCCCCCGGGTCGGCGCCCGGCTCGACCCAGGCGGCGGGCACCAGCAGCGCCCCGGCCTTCCGGTCGGCCTTCAGGTCGACGCGGGCGGTGAAGCGCTCACCCTGGCGGAACGGCAGCACGTAGTAGCCGTAGACCCGCTGGGGCGCCGGCACGTAGATCTCGATCCGGTAGGTGAACCCGAACAGCCGCTCGGTGCGCGCCCGCTCCCAGACCAGCGGGTCGAACGGGCTGACCAGCGTGTTGCCGCGTACCCAGCGGGGCAGCCGGGCTTCGGCGTGCAGGTAGGCGGGGTGCCGCCAGCCCTGGACCGTGACCGGGGTCAGCTCGCCCGCCTCGACCAGCTCGGCCACCGCCCGCCGCGCCCCGGCGACCGGCAGCCGGAAGTAGTCGCGCAGCTCCGGTTCGGCGGCCACGCCGAGGCAGCGGGCGGCGATCGACACGAGCGTGCGGTGCGCCTCGGCGTCGCTCGGGGTGGGCGCGTCCAGCACGGCTGCCGGGAGCACCCGCTCGGGCAGGTCGTAGCGGCGGGCGAACGAGTTGGTGCGGTCGGCGGCGGTGACCTCGCCGGCCCAGAACAGGAACTCCAGGGCCCGCTTCACGGCCGACCAGTTCCAGCCCCAGTTGCCGGTCTCCCGAGGCGCGTCGTGCTCGATCTCGGCCGCGGTCAGCGGGCCTCGGGCGCCGACCTCGTCGCGGACCCAGGCGACCAGCTCGGGCTGCTCCTCGGCGATCCGGCGCATCCCGCCCCAGGACTCGTCGCGGGCCTTGGCCATCCGCCAGCGCAACACCGGGTGCAGCCCCACCGGCACCAGCGACGCCTCGTGCGCCCAGTATTCGAACAGCTCACGCGGGCGGCGGTAGGCGGCGGTGTCCAGCAGCGCGGTCGGGTACGGCCCGAGCCGGCTGTAGAGCGGCAGGTAGTGCGCCCGCTGGAGGACGTTCACCGAGTCCATCTGGATCAGCCCGACCCGGTCGAGCACCCGGCGCAGGTGCCGCCGGGTGGGCACGCCGGTGGGTGCCGGGTCGGCGAAGCCCTGGGCGGCCAAGGCGATCCGGCGGGCCTGGGCGAGGGAGAGCGATTCCGGTACGGCCATCGTCGGCGACCCTAATCCAGCGGTACGACATCACGTGGACGCGCCGGGCCGGGAGCGGCGGCTGGACCGATCGCCCGCCGGGGCATAGAACGGACAGGTGCTCACCATTCGCCGGGAGGAACCGGACGACGCCGAGGCGATCGCCCGGGTGCACGTCCACGGCTGGCAGGCCGGTTACGCCGGCATCATGCCCGAGGAGGTGCTGAGCCGGCTGAACCCGCGCGCCTGGGCGCAGCGCCGCCGCGACCTCGGCACCGCCGACCCGGAACACCCGTTCACCACGCTCGTCGCCGAGGACGGCGGCACGATCGTCGGGTTCACCACGTTCGGGCCGTACCGGAACAACCAGGACCGCGACGACCTCGACCCGGCCCACGGCGAGTTGGTGGCGATCTACCTGGAGCCCGCGCACTGGGGCTCGGGCGCCGGCCGGACGCTGCTCGCGGCGGCCCGCGAGGGTCTGGCCGAGCGGGGCTGGACCGCGTACCGGCTCTGGGTGCTCGCCGACAACGCCCGGGCCCGCCGCTTCTACGAGCGGGCCGGGCACCTACCTGACGGTGAGGAGTCCACCTACCCGGTGCCGCTGTCCGGGGGCCGCACCCCGATCCTGCTCCGCGAGCTGCGGTACACCGCCGGAAGCTGACCCGGCCGGGACGCCGTCGCCGGGACGCTCACCGCCGGCCGGGCTGAGCCAGCGGCGGATCGGCAGCCCGAGCAGCAACGCCAGGCTGATCCACACGTACGTGTTGCTGCCCAGGAAACCGTCCACGCCGGTGAAGTCCTTCTCCCAGGACCAGACGATCCGGCTGCACAGCAGCGCGTACCCGATCAACGCGGCGGCCAGCAGCAGACGGCGCCGGCGGCTGCGGGCGGGCGCCGCCATGCCGTTGTCGACGAGCAGGATCAGCCCGGGCAGCAGCCAGACCAGGTGGTGCACCCAGGTCACCGGGCTGACCAGGCACATCACGGCGCCGGTGAGGGCCAGGCCGGTGGCCTCGTCGCCGGCGGCCACCGCCGCCCGCGAACGCCACGCCCACACCACGAGCGTCAGGAGTACGAGCACCAGCCAGGCGATCGTGCTCGGGTGCTGCGGGTCGAGCCGGGCCACCACCCCGCGCAGCGACTGGTTGGAGACGAACGCCAGCTCACCGACCCGGTCGGTGTTCCACAGCGCCTCGGTCCAGAACTCCCGGGAGGCGTCGGGGAAGAGACCGGCGGCCACGAGCGTGGCGACCGCGGCCGTGCCGACAGTGGTCAGCGCGGCCCGCCAGCGGCCGGTGACCAGCAGGTAGACGATGAAGATGCCCGGCGTCAGCTTGATCGCGGTGGCCAGGCCGATGCCCACGCCCGCCCAGCGGCTGCGTGCCGGCAGCAGCCACAGCAGGTCCACCGCCACCAGGAACAGCAGCAGCATGTTGACCTGGCCGAAGTTGACCGTCTCGCGCATCGGCTCGTACGCGGCGGCGAGGCAGAGCGCGACCGCGAGCGCGAACCAGCGGGTCCAGCCGGACCGGCGGGCCACCGGGTCCAGCAGCCGCCAGATCACCACGGCGCTCGCCAGCACCGTCGCGGTCACGCTCACCACGATCGCGGCGCTCCACGGCAGGTACGCCATCGGCAGCATCACCAGCGCGGCGAACGGCGGGTAGGTGAAGCCGTACTGCGTGCCGGGGCGCAGGAAGTCGTAGATCTCCCCGCCGTCACGCGCCCAGTACGTCAGCGCGCCGTAGTAGACCTGAAGGTCGAAGAAGCCGTGTCGCACCGCCGCCACGGAGAGGAACACGGTGACCGCCGCGGCGAGCGCCACCACGGCGACGACCTGCGTGATCGTCCGCCCGGCACCCTGCGCCACCGTCACCCTCCTCGCCCTGCGTAGGCTCACGTGCCATGGCTGCAGGCTACGTCCGGCCCGCGCGTCCCGAGGACGCCGGCGAGATCGCACGCATCCAGCTCGCGACCTGGCGGGTCGCGTACCGCCGGATCCTGCCACGGCACGTGCTCGACAACCTCGACGAGGCGTACCTCGCGCGGCGGTGGGGCGCGGCGGTGCAGGAGCCGCCCTCGGGCGCGCACCGGGTGCTGGTCGCCGTCGAACAGGCGGCGCAATCCTATCTGGTGGGGTTCGTCGCCTCCGGTCCGGCCGATGCCGACGCGCTCGCCCCGGAGGAGCCGGCCGAGGCGCTCGGCTCGGACGTCGCGGCGGTCACGGACCTGCTGGTCGAGCCCCGGTGGGGGCGGCGCGGGCACGGCAGCCGGCTGCTCGCCGCGGCCGTCGAGCACTGGCGCGCGGACGGTCTGACCCGGGCGGTGGCGTGGGCGTTCGACGCCGACGCGGCGACCCGGAAGTTCCTCGGCTCGACCGGCTGGGAGCCGGACGGCGCGGCCCGCGCGCTGGACGTGGACGACATGCTGGTCCCCCAGATCCGCCTCCACGTGGCGATCCCGGAGACCGCAGAGGAGATTTCCTCAGCCGACCGATGAGTTCCGGCCCCGCCGCCGGTCCACCCTCTCGTGGGGGTGGGCCGGCGGTCCCGGCACGGGGCAGGACCGCCACCCACCCGCCCTCCCACCCGCCCTTCACCCCGTCGATCATGAAGTTGACGGCCTTTTCGATCTCCTTAACTGCCGCCAACTTCATGATCGCCGGGCTCAGTTCGCGGGCTTCGTGATCAGCCGGGGGGGAGGGGGAGAGAGCGGTCAGGCTGGGGGGTGGAGTTCGGCTACCAGTTCGTCGTCCTCAAGGGCGCCTGTGGGGTGGAAACCCAGGGACGTGTAGAGGGCGGCGGCGGGCTTGTTGTCGGGGTGGTAGCTCAGGCGGATCGGCTCGCCCGCCTCGGCCAGCCAATCGGCGAGCGTCCGCACCGTCGCGCGGCCCAGGCCCCGGCCCTGCTCGGCGGCGTCGATCACCATGCCGCCGATCCAGCGCGACCCGTCGTCGTCCACGCCCCACATCACGTGCCCGACGACCGTCTCGTCGGCGTAGACCGCCAGCGAGTTCCAGACGTCCGAGCGTTCGGTGAGAAGCAGGTAGCGGGCGGCCAGCGCGGCCACGAAGGCACGCTGGTCGTCGTGCGGGGCGACGTCCGCCACCGCCCGCCAGTTGTCGTCGTCCACCGGGCGCAGCGTCACCCGGCGGCCGGCGCGGTCGGAATGTCCGGAATCGATCATGAAAGAAGCCTAGGACTGCTCCGCCGACCAGGCAAAACGGTTTCCGGCAGCAGGCCGGAGCACGGGTCAGTCGAGCAGGGCGTCCAGGCCGACGGTGAGACCGGGCCGGCGACCCACCTCCCGGACCGCGAGCAGCACGCCGGGCATGAACGACACCCGGTCGTACGAGTCGTGCCGGATGGTGAGCGTCTCACCGGTGGTGCCGAACAGCACCTCCTGGTGGGCGACCAGGCCGGTGGCGCGTACGGCGTGCACACGTACCCCGTCGATGTCGGCGCCGCGGGCGCCGGGCACCTCGTCGCGGGTGGCGTCCGGCGCGGGCCCCAGGCCGGCGTCGGCGCGGGCGGCCGCGATCAGCCGGGCGGTGTGGGTGGCGGTGCCGCTCGGCGCGTCCAGCTTGCGCGGGTGGTGCTGCTCGACGATCTCGACCGACTCGAAGTAGCGGGCGGCGCGCGCCGCGAACTGCATCATCAGCACCGCGCCGATGCCGAAGTTGGGGGCGATCACCACGCCCACGCCGGGCCGGTCGGCGAGCCAGCCCCGCACCTCGGCGAGCCGCTGCTCGGTGAAGCCGGTGGTGCCGACGACCGCGTGCACGCCGTGCTCGACGCACCAGCGCAGGTTGTCCATGACCGCGTCGGGGGTGGTGAAGTCGACGACCACCCCGGCGCCCGCCTGCGCCACCGCGTCCAGGTCGTCGCCCTGGTCGACGGCCGCGACCAGCTCCAGGTCGGCGGCGGAGTCGACCGCCTTGCAGACCTCCATGCCCATCCGGCCCCGGGCGCCCAGCACACCGACCCGGGCCGCCGCGTTCTGCTGCTCAGTCACGGGCCACAACCTATCCCAGCCCGCGCGGCGCGGTCCGGCGGACCGCACCGCCGCCCAGCATCCGGCGGACCGGGGCGCCGCTCAGCGGCCGACGGTAAAACTGCCCTCGTCGAACGGGCCGACCACGGCCAGCGACATCGGCCGGCCGAGCAGCTCGGCGGCGAGCGCGTTCACGTCCGCGAGCGTCACCGCGTCCACCCGGGCCAGCAGGTCGTCCACCGGCATCAGGTTGCCGTAGAGCAGCTCGCCCTTGGCGAGCCGGCTCATCCGCGAGCCGGTGTCCTCCAGCCCGAGCACGAACGAGCCCTTGCTCATCCCCTTGCCCCGGGCCAGCTCCGCCTCGGTGATCCCCTCGGCGGCGACCCGCGCCAGCTCCGCGCGGGTCAGGTCCAGCACCTCGTCCACCTTGCCCGGCGCGCAGCCGGCGTAGACGGCGAAGACGCCGCTGTCGGCGTACTGGCTGGCGTAGGAGTAGACCGAGTACGCCAGGCCGCGCTGCTCCCGGATCTCCTGGAACAGCCGGCTGGACATGCCGCCGCCGAGCACGTTGTTCAGCACGCCGAGGGCGAACCGCCGGTCGTCGGTGCGGTCGATCCCCGGGCAGCCGAGGATGACGTGCGCCTGCTCGGTCTCCTTCGGCTCGACCAGCGTGGTGGCCGGCTTGGTGCGTACCGTCGGGGTGGCCCGGCGGTGCGGCGCAGGCGACGCCGGGTCGGTGTCCAGCGGGGTGCCGCGCAGCGCCTGCCGGACCAGCTTGACCACGGCGGCGTGGTCGAGGTTGCCGGCGGCGGCGATCACGATCTGCGGCGCCGTGTAGCGGCGGCGGTAGAAGCCCTGGATCTGCCGCCGCGTCATCGGCGTGACCGTCTCCTCAGTGCCGGAGATGAGCCGGCCCAGCGGGTGGTCGCCGTAGACGGCGCGGGCGAACAGGTCGTGCACCTCGTCGCCGGGCTCGTCGTCGTGCATGGCGATCTCTTCGAGGATGACGCCGCGTTCGGTCTCCACGTCGGCGGCGGCCAGCACCGAGTCGGCGACCAGGTCGCACATGACGTCGATGGCGAGCGGCAGGTCCTCGTCCAGCACCCGCGCGTAGTAGCAGGTGTATTCCTTCGTGGTGAAGGCGTTGGTCTCGCCGCCCACGGCCTCGATCTGCGCCGAGATCTCCAGCGCGCTGCGCTTGTTGGTGCCCTTGAACAGCAGGTGCTCCAGGAAGTGCGCGGCGCCGGCCTGCGAACCGGTCTCGTCGCGCGAGCCGACCGCCACCCAGATGCCGAACGACACGCTGCGCATCGCCGGGATCGCCTCGGTGAGCACCCGCAGTCCGCTGGGCAGCACGGTGCGGCGGACGGTGCCGCCGAGCGGGTCGTCGCTGAGCGTCCGGGTGACCGCGCGGGCCGCCGAACCGGTCGACGCCACCCCCCGTCCCGTCGAGGCGACTGACGAACTCACGAGAACCTGCTCTCCGGATGACGAGGAACGGCGGGACGTACGACGGCTCCAGTTCGCGCAGGCGACCTGGAGCCGTGGGCCGGCCCGGGTGACGCGGACGTCACCCGGGCCGGTCGGTGGATCAGCTGTGCCGGGTCCGGCGGCGCGGACGGGACTCGCCGCCGCCCTCGCCACCCTCGGAGCGGCGCTCGCCACCCTCGGAGCGGCGCTCACGGTCGCCCCGGTCACGCGGGCCGCGGTCGCCGCCGCGGTCCCGGCCGCCCGACGGACGCTCGCCACCGGCGGCCTCACCGGCGGCCGGCGCCTCGGCGCCCTCCGGACGGATCTTGTCCAGGTAGATCTTGCCGCGGGCGTCGATGTCCGCGATCTCCACCTCGACCTTGTCGCCGACGTTGAGGAAGTCCTCGACCTTCTCGACCCGCTTGCCGTCGCCCACCTTGGAGATGTGCAGCAGGCCGTCGCGGCCCGGCAGCAGCGAGATGAAGGCGCCGAACGCGGCGGTCTTCACCACGGTGCCGAGGAACCGCTCCCCGACCTTGGGCAGCGTCGGGTTGGCGATCCCGTTGATCCGGTCCACAGCGGCCTGGGCCGCCGGCCCGTTGGTCGCGCCGACGTAGATCGTGCCGTCGTCCTCGATGGAGATCTCGGCGCCGGTCTCGTCCTGGATCGCGTTGATGGTCTGGCCCTTCGGGCCGATCACCATGCCGATCTTGTCGACCGGGATCTTCACAGTGGTGACCCGCGGCGCGTAGTCCGACATCTCGGCCGGCGCCTCGATGGCCCGCTGCATCACGTCGAGGATGGTCTGCCGGGCCTCGTGCGCCTGCTGGAGCGCGGCGGCCAGCACGTCCGACGGGATGCCGTCCAGCTTGGTGTCGAGCTGGAGCGCGGTGACGAAGTCACGGGTGCCGGCGACCTTGAAGTCCATGTCGCCGAACGCGTCCTCGGCGCCGAGGATGTCGGTCAGCGTCACGTACTGGGTCTTGCCGTCGACCTCGTCGGAGATGAGGCCCATGGCGATGCCGGCGACCGGCGCCTTCAGCGGCACACCGGCCGAGAGCAGGCCCAGCGTCGAGGCGCAGACCGAACCCATCGAGGTGGAGCCGTTGGAGCCGAGCGCCTCGGAGACCTGCCGGATGGCGTACGGGAACTCCTCGCGCGAGGGCAGCACCGGGATCAGCGCCCGCTCGGCGAGCGCGCCGTGGCCGATCTCGCGCCGCTTCGGCGAGCCGACCCGGCCCGTCTCACCGGTCGAGTACGGCGGGAAGTTGTAGTTGTGCATGTAGCGCTTGCGGTTCTCCGGGGACAGCGTGTCCACCATCTGCTCCATGCGCAGCATGTTCAGCGTGGTGACGCCCAGGATCTGGGTCTCGCCGCGCTCGAACAGCGCCGAGCCGTGCACCCGCGGCAGCACGCCGACCTCGGCGGTCAGCGGACGGATGTCACGCGGGCCGCGGCCGTCGATGCGGACCTGCTCGCGCAGCACCCGGTTGCGGACCTCGGACTTGGTCAGCGAACGGAACGCGGCGGAGAGCTCCTTCTCGCGGCCCTCGAACCGGCCGGTCAGCTCCTCGGCGACCTTGGCCTTGATCCGGTCCAGGGCCTCCTCGCGGTCGGCCTTGCCGGCGATCTTCAGCGCCTCGGCGACGTCGGCGCGGGCCACGTCGGCCACCGCGTCGTACACGTCGTCCTGGTAGTCCAGGAAGATCGGGAACTCGGCGACCGGCTTGGCGGCCACCTCGGCCAGCTCGCTCTGCGCCCGGCACAGCTCGCGGATGGCCGGCTTGGCGGCCTCCAGGCCGCTGGCCACGATCTCCTCGGTCGGCGCGGTGGCGCCGCCCGAGATCAGGGCCACCGCGTTCGGGGTGGCCTCGGCCTCGACCATCATGATCGCGACCTCGCCGTCCGCCAGGGTGCGGCCGGCCACGACCATGTCGAAGGTGGCCCGCTCCAGCTCCTCCAGGGTCGGGAAGGCGACCCACTGGCCGTCGACGTTCGCGACCCGGGTCGCGCCGATCGGGCCGGAGAACGGCAGGCCGGAGAGCTTGGTCGACATCGACGCGGCGTTGATCGCCACCACGTCGTACGGGTGCTGCGGGTCGAGCGCCAGGACGGTCTCGACGACCTGGACCTCGTTGCGCAGGCCCTTGACGAACGACGGGCGCAGCGGCCGGTCGATCAGCCGGCAGGTGAGGATGGCGTCCTCGCTGGGCCGGCCCTCGCGGCGGAAGAACGAGCCGGGGATCCGGCCCGCGGCGTACATCCGCTCCTCGACGTCCACCGTCAGCGGGAAGAAGTCGAACGACTCGCGCGGCTGCTTGCCGGCGGTGGTGGCGGAGAGGACGACCGTCTCGCCGAGCTGGGCGACGACGGAGCCGGCGGCCTGGCGGGCCAGGCGGCCGGTGGAGAAGGTGATCTCGCGGGTGCCGAAGGCCCCGTTGTCGATCACCGCGGTGCGGGATTCGGTGCCGAGGTTGGTCTCGGTCATGTGCTGTGGTGCTCCTTCGCGTCGTCGGCCGACGACACGGGAACTGCTCAGGCGGCCGGTCTTCGATCGAAGCGCCCGGGGTGGCCGGCATCGTGCCGGGATTCCCGGGGGCCACTACCGGAGACCGGTGCTGACCGGCTCCCTCTCGGGTGTCGCGCGGCCGGGTTCTTCGGTGGTACTGCAACGGGGGAGCGGCCAGGCGGCCACTCCCCCGTCAGGTCATCGGCGCAGGCCGAGCCGCTCGATGAGCGACCGGTAGCGGTTGATGTCCTTCTTCTGGACGTAGTTGAGCAGCCGGCGGCGCCGGCCGACCAGCAGCAGCAGCCCACGGCGGCTGTGGTGGTCGTGCTTGTGCACCTTCAGGTGCTCGGTGAGCTCAGCGATCCGCTTGGTCAGGACCGCGACCTGCACCTCGGGCGAGCCGGTGTCGCCCTCGGCGGTCGCGTACTCCTGGCGGATCTTGGCCTTGGCTTCCTGGTCGAGCGCCATGTTCTCCCTGTTTCGTGGGTCATTCGATGAGGTCCGGAGCGGTCGTGGTGACCGGTGCAACGGACCGGTTCCTCGCACCCGCGGCGTCGTGCAGGCACGCGAGGCCCCCGTCGGTCAGCCGACGTCTACGTCAGCCTACCAGCACCCGGGCCGGACGGCCGGTCAAGGTCGCCCCGCGCGGGTCAGGGCACCGCCCGGCGGGTGCGCTCCACGTCCTCGGCGATCTGGGCCACCAGCGGTTCGATCGCGTCGTATGTCCGCTGCTCACGCAGGTGCGCCACGAAGTCCAGGGCCAGCCGCTCGCCGTACAGGTCGCCGGTGAAGTCCAGCGCGTACGCCTCCACCCGCCGCTCCCGGCCGGAGAACGTCGGGTTGGTGCCGATCGACACCGCCGCCGCCAGCGGTTCGCCGTCTCGGCGCACCAGGCGGGCCGCGTAGACGCCGTCGGCCGGCACCGCCGCGTACCTGTGGGTCAGCAGGTTGGCGGTGGGGTAACCCAGCTCACGTCCGCGCTGGTCCCCGCGGACCACCACGCCCTCGACGCGGTGCGGGCGGCCCAGCGCCGCGGCCGCCGCGCCCACGTCGCCCGCGTCGACGCAGGACCGGATGTACGTGGAGGAGAAGACGGTCCCCGCCTCGGCGACCAGCGGCGCGCCCTCGACGGCGAACCCGAAGGTACGGCCCAGCCGCTCCAGCAGCGGCACGTCACCCGCGGCCCGGTGCCCGAAGCGGAAGTTGTCGCCGACCACCACCAGCGCGGCGTGCAGGTGCGCGACCAGCACGTCGTGCACGAACGCCTCGGGTGGCAGCCGGGAGAACTCGACAGTGAACGGCACCACACAGAGCACGTCCACGCCGAGCGCCTCGATCAGCTCGGCCTTGCGCGCCGGCTCGGTGAGCACCGCCGGGTGCGAGCCGGGGCGCACCACCTCGGCCGGGTGCGGGTCGAACGTCACCACCACCGACTTGACGCCCAGCTCCCGGGCGCGCGCCACGGCGTGGCCGATGGTGGCCTGGTGCCCCCGGTGCACGCCGTCGAAGACGCCGATGGTGACCACCGAGCGTCCCCAGCCGCCGGGCGCCGCCTCGTACCCCCGCCACCGCTGCATGCCGTTCCTCCCCTGTCCGCCCGCGCCGTTCAGGCCGGGGCGAGCACGATCTCCGCGCGGGCCCGACCGTCCCGCTCGCTGACGATAGCGATCAGCCCGCCCGCCGGGTCGAAGACGGCGTACGGCCCGGTGATGCCGGCCGGCGCCAGCGGCCCGCCGTGGGACAGCACCCGGGTCTCGTCGGCGGTGGCGTCCCGGCGCGGGAAGAACCGCGCGGCGGCGGCGTCCAGCGGCAGGTTCACCACGTCCGGCGCGCGCTCCTCGAGCTGGTCGAGCGTGGCCGCCTCGGCCAGCGTGAACCCACCCACAGCGGTCCGGCGCAGCGCGGTGAGGTGACCGCCGACGCCGAGGGCGGCGCCCGCGTCGCGGGCCAGGGCCCGGATGTACGTCCCGGACGAGCAGGTCACGTCCACGTCCACGTCCACCACGTCCGGGACGTCCCGGCGGATCGCCAGGACGTCCAGCCGTGACACGGTGACCCGCCGGGCGGGCAGTTCGACCGCCTCGCCGTCGCGGACCCGCTTGTACGCCCGCTGTCCGTCGATCTTGATGGCGCTGACCGCGCTCGGCACCTGGTCGATCTCGCCGGTGAGGGCGGCCAGCGCGGCGCGTACCCCGTCGTCGGTGACCGCGCCGGCCGGGGTGGTCGCGACCACCTCGCCCTCGGCGTCGTCGGTGACCGTGGACTGTCCCAGCCTGATCGTCGCGGCGTAGCTCTTGCCGGCGCCGATCACGTACGTGAGCAGCCGCGTCGCCCGGCCCACGCCGATCACCAGGACGCCGGTGGCCATCGGGTCGAGCGTGCCGCCGTGGCCGACGCGCCGGGTACGCGCCAGCCGCCGGATGCGGGCCACGACGTCGTGCGACGTCATGCCGCCGGGCTTGTCGACCACGATCAGACCGTCTGTGCTCACGACCGCCAAGCCTGCCAGACGGCGCTGATCGGCCCTGCGGGGGATACCGCCCAGCTTCGGCGGGGTGTCAAGATCGTGCGCCCCCGACCCGTCTG
Organism: Micromonospora sp. WMMD1274; assembly: GCF_049179035.1. Lineage (NCBI taxonomy): Bacteria > Bacillati > Actinomycetota > Actinomycetes > Micromonosporales > Micromonosporaceae > Micromonospora > Micromonospora sp. WMMD1274. The sequence goes on along the minus strand of NZ_JBMHMG010000001.1, from coordinate 4,917,101 downwards.
CCCGGGAAGTCCGATGACCGATCACCGCCCCGCCCCCGACCCCTACCCCACCGGCCACTCGCCGGAGGACGAGCTGGGACGGGTACCCGAGTGGCTGCGCCGGCCCGCGCCCGAGGTCGAGCCGGGCCGCGGCGACCGCCTGCGGATCGCGCTCGGCGGGCACTCCGGCAAGCTGCTCGGCGGCGTGGTCGTGCTGGCGCTGCTCGCGTTCTTCGGGCTCGTCGGCGGCCTGGGCTACCAGGGCTTCCAGCGCTGGCGCGAGATCTCGACGGCATACCCGACGACGAGCCCGCCGAGCGGTGAGCAGGCGGTCAGCTCCGCGTCGCCCCCGCCGGCCGCCGGCCCGTTCGACGGCACCCCCGCGGCCGGCTTCCCGGAGGGTGCGGCCGGGATCGCGCTGCCCCGGGTCAAGCGGACCGGGCCGTTCACCGAGAAGCAGGTGGCCGACGGTCTGGCCAAGGTACGCAAGGCCCTGGTCACCGCCCGGCTGGACCGCACGTTCTTCACCGAGAAGAGCCCGGATCGGCTGGTGCGCCAGTTCGCCCCGGACACCCGCGCCCACATCCGGAAGGACTTCACGGCCGGCGGCGCCGCCAACTACGCCACCCGGCTCGGGCCCGGCACCCGGTTGACGAACGACCCGCCCCGGGTGCAGGGGCGGATCTCGTACCGCGCGACCCGGGACGCGTACGACATCCGCGTCCTGGAGATCACCACCAACTTCGTCTGGGTCTACGCCGTCCGGAGCACCCGCGCCCCGTCGGTCCCGGACGTCATCCTGGTGCACGACACGGTGATCTGGGAGGTGCCCCTCCCGGCGGACGTCGTCACCGGCTCCCGCGGGCTGTGGATGCGGGACGCGAACTCCTACGTCACGAACGTGGAGTGCGCCGGTCTGAGCAAGGGCCTCCTGGAGCTGGAGATCACGCCGACCTACGGGGATGCCGGCAGCGCCGGGGAGCACCCGGACGCCGTGTACGACCTGGACCGCTCGCTGAAGGTCGCGGACCCGTGCTGAGCCCGAGGGGATCCGAGCGGGACGGCTACCCCGACTGGCTGGACCGGTTGGAGCGGGAGATCCGGCCGAGTCTCGCCGTACGCCTGCGGATCTGGTGCCGGCGGCGCGCCCGCCGGCTGACGGCCGCGCTCGGCGTGGTGCTGCTGCTGGCCGCCGCGGCCGGTGCCACCGGTTACGGCTACCGACAGCTCCGGCGTCCGGCAGCCGCGCCGTCCCCGGCGGTCACCGGCGCTCCGGCGACCGCGGGACCGACTGCCTCACCGGACGTCTTCGCCGGCACGCCGGCGGCGGACTGGCCGGCGGGGGCGGCCGGGATCGTGCTGCCGCCGGCCCGGCCGACCGGCGGCTTCACCGGAGCCGAGGTGTCCGCCGGGCTGGCGCGGGTCCGCGCCGCCATGCTGACCGCCCGCCTGGACCGCGCGTTCATGACCGGCGGCAGCCCGGCCCCGCTGCTGCGTCACGTCGCGCCGGCTGCCCGGGAGTCGGTGCGGAAGGACTGGTCCACCGAGACGATCGCCACGTACGCGACCCGGCTGGCCCCGGACGCCCGGCTCACCCCGGACCAGCCGCGGACGAAGGGCCGGTTCACCTACCGCGCCGTCCGGCAGGCCGACGGCGTACGGATGCTGGAGGTGACCAGCAACTTCGTCTGGGTCTACGGGTTCCGCGACCTCGCCTCCCGATCCGGTCACTCGGTGGTGGTGCTGCACGACGAGATCGTCTGGCGGCTGCCGCACGCCGGCGACGTGGCACGGGCGGACCGGGGGCTCTGGTTGCACCGGATGTCGAGCTACGGGTCGGGCGTGGACTGCGACGCCGTGAAGCTCGGGCTGATCCGCCCCGGCGGCCTGGACCCGGCCGGCATCGGCTCCCCCGAGGACCCCGACGCGCTGTACGACCCGGAGCACCCGATCGAGCTGCCGGTCTCCTGCTGACCGGCGTCAGCGGACCGCGCCGACCACCGCCCACGCGCCCGAGCGCATCCGCAGCAGCAGGCCGACCAGCCGCAGCACCACGAACAGCGTCAGCCCGGCCCAGATCCCGCCCAGCCCGAGGTCGAACCCGTAGGCCAGCCAGATCGCCGGCAGGAACCCGCCGAACGCACACACGATCGTGAGGTTGCGCAGGTAGCGCACGTCGCCCGCGCCGATCAGCACCCCGTCGAGCGCGAACACCACGCCGCCGATCGGCTGGAGCGCGACGAACCAGGGCCAGGCCGTCATGGCCTGCTCGCGTACCTGCGGATCGGAGCTGAACCACGACGGCACCACGCCGGCGCCGGCGGCGATCAGCACCGCGAAGGCCACCCCGCACAGGCCGCCGAGCAGCGCGACGCGGCGGGCCAGGAACCGCGCGCCCGCCGCGTCGCCGGCGCCGAGCGCGGCGCCGACCAGTGACTGCGCGGCGATGGCCAGCGCGTCGAGCACCAGCACCGTGAAGAACCACAGCTGTACGGCGATCTGGTGCGCGCCGACCGCGGCGGCGCCGAAGCGGGCCGCGACGGCTGTGGCGGACAGGAAGCTGGCCTGGAACGCGACGCCCCGCACGAGCAGGTCCCGGCTGAGCACGAGCTGCTGCCCGATCACCCGGGGCCGGGGCCGCAGCGAGACCCGCTCGCGCACGAGCGCCGCCGCGAACAGCACCCCGGAGAGCGTCTGCGCGATCGCGTTCGCCACCGCGGAGCCGACCAGGCCGAGCCCGGCCGGATAGACCAGCAGCGGGCAGAGCACCGCGGAGAGCAGGTTCGGACCGAGCACGAACAGCAGCGGGCGCCGGGTGTCCTGGATGCCGCGCAGCCAGCCGTTGCCGGCGGCGGCGAGCAGCAGGCCGGGCGCGCCAAGCGCCGCGATCCGCAGCCATCCGGCGGCGGCGTCGGCCACCTCGCCGGGGCCGCCGACGAGGGTACGCGCCAGCGCCCCGCCGCCGATACCGATGGCGACCGCCACCAGCACTCCGGTGGCGAGCGCGAGCCACGACGCCTGGACGCCCTCGGCCACCGCCGCGGCCCGGTCCCCCGCCCCGAACCGGCGGGCCGAGCGGCCCGTGGTGCCGTACGCGACGACGGTGCCGACCCAGGCGGTGAGCGTCATGACGGTGCCGCCGACGGCCAGCGCGGCCAGCGGCACCCGCCCGAGGTGACCGACCACCGCGGTGTCGACCAGGACGTAGAGCGGCTCGGCGGCCAGCACCACGAGGGCGGGCAGCGCGAGCGCGGCGATCCGCCGCGGCGAGGCGGTGACGGCGGGGGCGGCAGTGGTGCTCATCGCCGCCGATCCTGGCACGCCCCCAGTAAGGTCCGCAAGGCGGAATACTACTTACCCACGTCGGCCAGGAACCGGGCCGTGTCACGGCGCCCCCGCAGGCGGCGCACCGGCAGCCCGGGGGCGTGCTCGGACAGCGCGGCCAGCACCCGGGGCCGGGAGTCGCGGGGGTAACGCCAGACGTAGGGCAGGAAGTCGAGATCGAGCCGCTCCGGGCAGCCCTCGGGCCGGTCGGGGCGGGCCGCGGCGCGATGTGCCCACCGGCGGCGGACGATCCGGACCAGGCAGCGCAGCCGGTAGGTGTCGCAGAGCACCAGCAGGTCGGCGCGGGGCAGCCGCAGGTCGAGCGTGCTCGCGTAGTTGCCGTCCATCACCCAGGCCGGGCGGGCGGCGAGCGCGGCCACCTCGGCGCGGAAGTCGGCCGGGGCGGAGGCGGTCCAGCCGGGGCGCCAGTAGTGCCGGTCGAGGTGGATCAGGGGAAGGTCGAGTCGCCGGGCCAATTCACCGGCGAGCGTGCTCTTGCCGGCGCCGGAGCTGCCGACCACGAGGATGCGTCTCACCGGGCGACGGTAACGGCGCGCGGGGCGGCGATGCGCCCCGAGCGGCGGTGACGTCGGCGTCGGGCCGGGGTGTGGACCGCGGGCCCGGCCGGCGTCACCGCCGGACGGCGTACGTCACTGACGGGTGTCCATCGAGGTCTGCAGCGCGCGGCGCATCTGCTCGCGCGCCTCGTCGGTGGTGGTCTCGGTCTGCGGCTTGCGCTTGCTGGGCATCTGAGGTCCTTCCAGGGTGCGGACCGCCGGGACGTGGCGGTCCTACGGGCGCCCGGCGCTCCGGCTCGGCGCGACGACGGGTCGCGCCGCGACCGGGAGTCGTCGGCGGCTGAGCGCCCGGCAGCGGTCCGGGATCACCGGAGCGGCTCGCCTGGCAGCGGGAGCCCGGGTCGGTCTGACCCTGGAGGGAGGCGAGGCCGGGTGCGGCACCACCGCCCGTGACCAGCGCCGCGAAGCGCCGGTCCCGCACCCAAATTAACGTTCACTTTCCAGATACTGCCCACTGTTCCCGAAATGCGGACAGATCAATGTCGTCGCCCGGCCCGGCGAGAGCGGTCAACGGGCCAGGAAGTGCCAACCCAGCCACCACCAGAAACCGAACAGCCCGATCCGGCCCACCGGCACCGGGCCCACCTCGTACCGCATCACGAACGCGCAGACGTCGGCCAGCGACGGGATCCGCGACCCCTCCCGGCGCGCGGCCCACTCGACGACGGCGAACAGCACGATCGAAACCAGGAAACCGCCGATCGCCAGTGCCCGCATCATCGGCGCACCAGTCCCCAGAACGCGGACAGCCACGCGAACCAGGCCGCCGAGCGGATCAGGTTGTCCTCCAGCAGCGGATCGGCCAGCCGGGAGAAGGTGGGGAAGTCGTCACCCGCCGCCATCACGAACGTCGCCCCCTCGAAGACCCCGAAGACGGTCACCGGGACCAGCCACCAGAGCGCGACCGACGACAGCCGGCGCGGCGCCGGACGCCGGGGCACCCGGTTGCTCAGGCCGACCCAGATCAACCCCCCGCCGGTGGTGAGGATGTAGAGGTTCGCGGCGGTCGAGAAGGACGGCATCTGGCCGCCGACCAGAGAGAGGCAGATCAGCACCGGCACGGAGACGACCGGCCGGTCCCAGGCCCGGGGCGCCTCGACGGTGAGCTCACGGGGATGATCCATCACCCGATTGTCCCCAGCGTCACGGACGGCGGAAAGGCTGGCACGCCTCGTAATCCCCGGAAAAGCCGCCGATCAGCTCACACTTCAGATCGCCGCCGCACCTCGGCGCGGCAGAAATATCAGGGCAATCCCAGCCCTAAGGGCTAGAGCGTGCCGGTGGCCAGCTCGGCGCGGATCCGCCCGACCACCTCGTCAAGCGCTCCCCGGCCGGTGAAGCCGGCGGCGAACCGGTGCCCCCCGCCGCCGAGCGTCACCGCCACCCGGCTCACGTCGACAGCGCCCTTGCTGCGCAGCGACACCGCCCACTCGGCCTCGCCGGCCTGCTTGACCACACAGCTCACGTCCGCCTCGGCGGTGCAGCGCACCGAGTCGATCAGCGCCTCCAGCACGTACGCGGGCTGGTCGTGGCGGACCAGGTCGTCGCGGGTCGCGTACGTCCAGACGAGGCCGTGCCCGGCGGCGGCCGCCGGTTCCAGCGTGGCCCGGCCCAGCACCTCGCCGAACAGGCGGACGGCGCCGAACGGGCGGGTGTCGAAGATCCGCCGGGAGATGTCACCGGGCCGGATGCCGGTGGCGACCAGACGCGCCGCCATCTCGTGCACGGCCGGTGTGGTCGCCTCGAAGCGGAACGAGCCGGTGTCGGTGGTCAGCGCGACGTACAGCCCGGTCGCGATATCCGCGTCCAGCGTCACGCCGAGCCGGTCCAGCAGTTCCAGCGCGACCACGGAGGTGGCGGCGGCGTGCGGGTCGACCAGGCTGATCCGGCCGAACCCGCTGTTCGAGGCGTGGTGGTCGAGCACGAGCGACGTGCCCGCCGTGTCCAGCCGGTCCGCCAGGTCGCCCAGCCGGGACTCGCTCGCCGCGTCGAAGCAGATCACCAGGTCCGGCGCCGGGTACGCGTCGTCCTGCGGCACCAGCAGGTCCACCCCGGGCATCCACCGGAACGGCTCGGGCACCTCCGGCGGGCCGGGGAAGGTGGCCTGGAGATCGCGTACGCCGAGCCGGCGCAGGCCCAGCGCGAAGCCGAGCATGCTGCCCAGCGCGTCCCCGTCCGGGTTCACGTGGCAGATCAGCAGCACCCGCGCGTCGGCGGGGAGATCGCGTACCGCCGCGACGGCGGCCGCCCACGCGGTCTCGGTGGGCCCGGCCGCCTCGGTCACCGGCGCTCGCCGGCGCGCGGCTCGTCGTCGTCCTCGTCCTCCGCGGAGGCTTCCTCGGCGTCCTCGTCGTCCTCCTCGACCCGGTACGGCTGGGCGTCGCCCGCGTACGAGGACTTGGCGGCCAGCCGCTGCACCTCGGCGTCGGCGGTACGCGCGGCGGCGAGCAGGTCGTCGATGTGCTTGACCTGGTCCTGCACGTCGTCGAGGACGAAGGTCAGCGTCGGCGAGTGCCGCAGCCCGAGCGCCTTGCCGACGGTGCTGCGCAGCATGCCCTTGGCGCTCTCCAGCGCGGCTGCGGTGCTCGCCTGGGCCGCCGCGTCACCGAGCACCGTGTAGAAGACGGTGGCGTCGCGCAGGTCGGCCGTGATCCGGGCGTCGGTGATCGTGATCATGCCGAGCCGGGGGTCCTTGATCTGGCTGCGCACCAACGACGCGACGAGTTCCCGGATGCGCTCCGCGTGCCTGCGCACCTTGGCCGGATCCGACATGTCCCCCACCTCCGGGATCACCTGTACCAATGACGGCACCGGACCACCAGGCGATCCGGGCCGTCGGCCGGAGACGGCGGGCGCGTGGGCGCCGCCGGGTCCGACCGCCCAACGCTGAAGAACACTACCCGCGCCCGGCCGGGCGTCGCGCGGCACGGCCGGAGTGCCGCGCGACGCGCCGTCAGTCGTCCTCGCCGTGCAGTCGACGGCGGACCGACAGCAGCTCGGTCTCCGGGCGGGCGGCGACCAGCCGCTCGCAGGAGTCGAGCACCTCGCGGACGTGGGCCGGCTCGGCGGCCACCACAGCCACCCCGATCTCGGCCCGGCCGTGCAGGTCCAGCGCCCCCACCTCGGCGGCGGAGACCTCGAACTTGCGCAGCGCGGCGACGATCGGCCGGACGTAGGACCGCTTGGCCTTCAGGGACCGGGAGTCACCCGGGAGCAACAGGTCGAACAGCGCGGTTCCGGTATACACGGCGAGCAACGGTACGCCGGGCGGCGCACCCCGGCACGCGATTAAGGCGCGACCGCCACCAGCACGTCCCGCTCGATCGCCTGGTCGACCCGGTGGGCGAAGTCACCGAAGCCGGGGCCGCCGAGCACCCGCAGACCGGCGTCGGCCAGCACCGCCTCCGCCTGCGCCCGCGGCGCAACGTGGGTGTTCCAGGACAGCCCGAGCGCCCCGCCCGGACGCAGCAGCTCCCGCCACACCGGCACGGCGGCGGTGAGCAGCTCCAACGGGCTGCGGGACAACCCCTGGCCGGTACGGCTGCCGTGCGCCACCCCGTACGGCGCGTCGGTGACGATCACGTCCGCGCAGCGGGCGCGCAGCGCCTCGCGGGCCCGGGTGGTGTCGGTGTTCAGCACGGTGACGCGCTGGGTGGCCCCGGCCCGGTGCTCGTCCCGCGACGGCGCCAGCACCGCCTCGAAGCGGCGGGCCACCAGCTTGCGGTCCCGGCGCACCGACGTCGACTCGGCGGTGTGCTTGAGCCGCTTGCGGCGCAGCCAGGTGCGCAGGAACGCCGCGTACGCCTCCACGTCCTGACTGTCACGCTCGATGCCGATGCCGTCGTAGCCGTACATCAGCGCCTGGTTGAGCGTGGTGCCCCGGCCGCAGAGCGGATCCAGCACCACCACCGGCCCGTCCAGCATCCGCGGCGCGGCGGCGGAGGCGAGCACCGTGACGTTGAGCAGCAGCCGGGTGAACTGCTCGTTGGTCTTGCCGGCGTACTTGGGAATGGTGATCAGGTCGGAGTCGTACCGGGCCAGCGGACGCAGCGGCACCGGGCGGAGCAGGTCGTCGCCGACGCGCTCGAACAGCGCGTACGCGGCCGACAGGTTCGCCAGGTGGGCCAGGTCCCGCTCGCCCAGCCCGGGTTCGGCGGTGGTGAACGTCAGGTACTCCACGCCACCGATCCCGGTCACCTCCGCGCCGGCCGGTACGACGTCGAGCACGCCGGAACCGGCGAACACCGCCAGTTCGGCGCGCGCCAGCCGGGCCGCCGCGTCGGCGTAGACGCGGTTGGCCGAGGGCGCGAGGAGCAGTGCGTACCGGATCACGCCGGAGATTGTCGCAGCCTGCGGAAACGGCGACGGCCGGGACCCGAAGGCCCCGGCCGCCGACCGGTCGTACGCGTGGTTCTCAGGCGCGCGGCTTCTCGCGCATCTCGAACGTCTCGATGACGTCGCCGACCTGGACGTTGTTGTAGCCGCCCAGCGTCAGACCACACTCGAAGCCCTCGCGGACCTCGGTCGCGTCGTCCTTGAACCGCTTCAAGGAGCTGATCGTGAGGTTGTCCGCCACGACCGCCCCGTCCCGCAGCAGCCGCGCCTTGGCGTTGCGGCGGATGAGGCCGGACCGGACGATACAGCCGGAGATGTTGCCGATCTTGGACGAGCGGAAGACGTCGCGGATCTCCGCGGTGCCCAGCTCGACCTCCTCGTACTCCGGCTTGAGCAGACCCTTGAGCGCGGCGTCGATCTCCTCGATGGCCTGGTAGATGACGGTGTAGTACCGGATCTCCACGCCCTCGCGGTCGGCCATCTCGCGGACCTTGTTCGAGGCCCGCACGTTGAAGCCGATGATCGTGACCGCCTCGGACGAGGCGCTCGCGAGCATGACGTCGCTCTCGGTGATCGCGCCCACGCCCCGGTGGATGATCCGAAGCTGGACCTCCTCGGGGATGTCGAGGTTGAACAGCGCGTCCTCGAGCGCCTCCACGGAACCGGAGACGTCGCCCTTGAGCACCAGGTTGAGCGAGGTCTTCTCGCCCTCCTTGAGCTGCTCCATGAGCGTCTCGAGAGTGGCCCGGCCACGGGAGTTGGCGAACGACGCCGCCCGCCTCCGCGCCTGCCGCTGCTCGGCGATCTGCCGCACGGTGCGGTCGTCCTCGGCGGCCAGGAAGGTGTCACCCGCACCCGGCACCGTGGTCAGACCCAGCACCATGACCGGACGCGCCGGGCCGGCCGAATCGACCGGCTTGCCGTTCTCGTCCAGCATGGCCCGGACCCGGCCGTGCGCCCCACCGGCGACGATCGAGTCACCGGCACGCAGGGTGCCCTTCTGCACCAGCACGGTCGCCACCGCGCCACGGCCCTTGTCCAGGTGCGCCTCGATCGCGACACCCTGCGCCGGCCCGTCGATCGGAGCGGTCAGCTCCAGCGACGCGTCGGCGGTCAGCAGCACGGCCTCGAGCAGTTCCTCGATGCCGATGCCGGGCTTGGCCGCCACGTTGACGAACATGGTGTCGCCGCCGTACTCCTCGGCGACCAGGCCGTACTCGGTCAGCTGCTGGCGGACCTTGTCCGGGTTCGCCTCGGGCTTGTCGACCTTGTTGACCGCGACCACGATCGGCACGTCCGCCGCCTTGGCGTGGTTGAGCGCCTCGATGGTCTGCGGCATGACGCCGTCGTCGGCCGCGACCACCAGGATCACGATGTCCGTGACCTGGGCACCACGGGCACGCATGGCGGTGAACGCCTCGTGACCCGGGGTGTCGATGAACGTCACCGCGCGGTCCTCGCCCTCGTGCGGGACGTGGACCTGGTAGGCGCCGATGTGCTGGGTGATGCCACCCGCCTCGCCGGCCACCACGTTCGCCTTGCGGATCGCGTCGAGCAGCTTGGTCTTACCGTGGTCGACGTGACCCATGACGGTCACCACCGGCGCACGGCTGACCAGGCGGTCCGCCGCGACCTCGGCGTCGAGGTCGATGTTGAACTGCGCGAGCAGCTCGCGGTCCTCGTCCTCCGGGCTGACGATCTGCACGTCGAAGCCGAGGTGCTCACCCAGCAGCTGCAGGGTCTCGTCGGAGCACGACTGGGTCGCCGTCACCATCTCGCCCAGGTTGAACATCTCCTGGACCAGCGAACCCGGGTTGGCGTTGATCTTGTCGGCGAAGTCCGACAGCGAGGCGCCACGGGACAACCGGACGACCTGACCCTGACCGCGGGGCGCGCCCGAGGACATGGTCGGGGCCGACAGGTTGTCGAACTCCTGTCTGCGCTGCTTCTTGGACTTGCGACCGCGGGTCGGCCGGCCGCCCGGACGCCCGAAGGCACCCGCCGCGCCGCCGCCACGGCCACGGCCGCCGCCACCGGGACGGCCACCGCCGCCGACCGGACCACCCGGACGGAAACCACCGCCGGGAGCACCGCCACCGCCGCCGGGACCGCCGCGGTAGCCACCGCCACCGCCGCCACCGCCGCCGGGACCGCCGCGGTAGCCACCGCCACCGCCGCCACCGCCGCCGGGTCCACCGCGGTAGCCACCGCCACCGCCGCCGGGACGACCGGCGCCGCCGCCGGGTCCACCACGACCGCCACCGGGGCCGCCGGGGCGGCCGGTGGTCGGGCGCTGGCTCGGCATCGAGGCCGGGCTCGGCCGCGGCGGCATCGACGCCGGGCTGGGCCGCGGCGGCATGCCGGCCGGGCTGGGACGGGGACCGCCCGCACCGGCGGCCGGGGGCCGCTGCTGCTGGCCGCCCTGGATACCGAACGGGTTGTTACCGGCGCCGCGCGCCGGCGGACGACCGCCGGGCCGGGCACCGGGGCCCTGACCCTGACCCGGACCGCCGGGACGACCGGCGGCCGGGGAACCCGGACGCGGCGGCATGGCGTTCGGGCCGGGACGCGGGCCGGGACGGGGACCGCCCTCGGCCGGAGGCTCCCGGCGTACGGTCTCGCGCTGCTGCTGGCGGGCGGCCTGGGCGGCCTTGACCGCGGCCTCCTGCTCAGCCTTGAGCGCGGCGGCACGCGCTTCGGCGGCCGCCACTTCGATGTCGTGCGCGCTCGCCGGCTTGGCGACCGGGGTCGCCGGCTGCGGCGGGCCGGGGACCGGGCCCTTGGGCTTCGGTCCAGGGGCCGGCGCGGCCGGGCGCCGGGGCGGCATCGGCTTGGCCGAGACCCGGGGGGCGCCCGGGGTCGGGATGGGCGTCGGGGTCGGTGCCGGGCCACTGGGCGCGGCAGCCGGCGGGCCGGCGGGCGCCGACGAACCGGCTACGAACGCGCTACGCAGCCGCCGGGCGACGGGCGCCTCGACGGTGCTGGACGCGGACTTCACGAACTCGCCCATTTCCTTGAGCTTGGCGAGAACGGTCTTGCTTTCGACCCCGAGCTCCTTGGCAAGCTCGTGTACGCGGGCCTTTCCTGCCACTGCACTCCTCACTCCGAGGTCGTGCGGGCAGCACCCGCAGCGACCTCACTCCTGCACTTGAAGCCTGGTCATTTCAGGGACTTCATCGTGTGCTCATGTCGGTCGTCCTACCTTGCTAGCGACCCTCGACCGGTCGGGCTTGACCGGTCGTCGGGGGTTGCGCGTCGACGTGCTCCGCAAGCGCACCGTGGTCGGGAACCCCGGTGAGGCGCAGTGCCCGCCCGAAGGCGCGACGCCGCACCGCCTGCGCGAAGCAGGCCGGATCAGGGTGCATGTTCGCTCCCCGACCCGGCAGTCTGCGGGCCGGATCGGGCCGGAGACTGGTGTGACCAGCCTCGTCACCGATCGCGACGACCCGCAACAACTCGCTGGCCGGCGCTCGTTTCCGGCAGCCCACACAGGTGCGCTCCGGAATCGCGCGTCGTACCACTGAGTAAGTCTACCCCTAGCCGCCGGAGATCGCGCCGCCCGGCTCCGGTACGTGATCAGCTCCGCCCCGGCTCTGCGGGGCCGCGGTCTCCGCGTCGGACCGGATGTCGATGCGCCAACCGGTCAGGCGGGCCGCGAGGCGGGCGTTCTGCCCTTCCCGGCCGATCGCGAGCGAGAGCTGGAAGTCCGGGACGGTCACCCGGGCGGTACGGGTGGCCAGGTCGACCACCTCGACCCGCAGCGCCTTGGCCGGCGACAACGCGTTGCCGACGAACGTCGCCGGGTCGTCCGACCAGTCGATGATGTCGATCTTTTCGCCGTGCAGTTCGCTCATCACGGCGCGGACCCGCTGGCCCATCGGGCCGATGCAGGCGCCCTTGGCGTTGACGCCGGAGGTGGTCGAGCGCACGGCGATCTTCGTACGGTGACCTGCCTCACGTGCGATCGCGCCGATCTCCACGGTGCCGTCGGCGATCTCCGGCACCTCCAGCGCGAACAGCTTCTTCACCAGCGCGGGGTGCGACCGGGACAGCGTGATCTGCGGGCCGCGCATGCCCTTGGCGACGTGCACGACCACGCAGCGGATCCGCTCGCCGTGCTCGTACCGCTCGCCGGGGACCTGCTCGGACTGCGGCAGGACACCCTCCAGCTTGCCCAGGTCGACGCTGACGATGCCCTTCTCGCGGCGGGTCTCGTGCGCCTGCACCACACCGGTGACCAGGTCACCGTCGCGGCCGACGTACTCGCCGAAGTGCACCTCGTCGGTGGCCTCCCGCAGCCGCTGGAGGATCACCTGCTTGGCGGTCATGGCGGCGATCCGCCCGAAGTCGTGCGGAGTGTCGTCCCACTCCCGGGTCACCGTGCCGTCGGCGTCCAGCTCCTGCGCGTAGACCGAGGCGGCCCCGCTCTTGCGGTCGATCTCCACCCGGGCGTGCGGCTCGGCGCCGTCGGTGTGCCGGTAGGCGGTCAGCAGCGCGGTCTCGATCGCCGCGAGGATCGTGTCGAACGGGATCTCCCGCTCGCGCTCCAGGGCGCGCAGCGCCGCGAGGTCGATGTTCACCTCTCCTCGTCCTCCAGATCTTCGTCGTCGTCGGTGTCGTCACCGAAGTCCTCGTCGGCCAGGTCGTCCAGGCGGTTGAACTCCACCTGGACCCGGCCGGGCCCGAGTTCGGCGTACGGGTGTTCGGCGGGGCCGGCGTCGGTCTCCAGCACCACGCGTTCGTCGTCGGCGGCCGTGATCCGGCCGGTGAGCTGGCGGTCCCCCGCGTCACCGCGGACGGTGACCTTGACCAGCCGCCCGGCGTTGCGCCGCCAGTGCCGGGGCAGGGTGAGCGGCCGGTCCACGCCGGGCGAGCTGACCTCCAGCTGGTACTCGCCGGCCACGATGTCGCCACCGGCCTCCTCGGCCGCGTCCAGCGCCGCCGAGACCGCGCGGGAGACGTCCGCCACGGCGTCCAGGTTGATCCCGCCGTCGGCGTCCACGATCACCCGGACCACGTGCCGCCGGCCGGCGCGGGAGACGGAGAGGTCCTCCAGGTCGTAACCGGCCGCCGTGACGACCGGTTCGATCACCTCGCGCAGCCGGTTGCGGCGGGCGGCGAGATCGCCGCGAGGTGCGCCGCTCCGGTCCGTGCCGCGGGGCCCGTCGGCCCGGCGGGGCCGCCCGGCGGGCCCCGTCGACCGGGTGGCACGGCCACGCTGCGTCATTGCGCGCACCTCTCCTGCTGTTGCCACGACCCGCGAGCCGTGTTGTCCTCGGCCGGGTGCGGGCGATCGGCCCGCCATACCGGCGCGCCACCGGGGCGTCCGCGCCCGGTGGTTGCGCAGAGCGTAACGCTTGTGGCCGCCGACGGACCCGGCGGCGCACCGAGACCCTGCCCCACGAGGCGGCGCGGATGGTGTTGACTCTGTCAGGTGGGGATCGGCAGAACACCATCCGACCAGGTCAGAGCGGGGCATTCCCGGCGCTGGCTGCTGCGCGCCGGCGGGCTCGTGGCGCTCGGCGGCGCCACCGCGCCGCTGACCGGTTGTGATCTTCTTGACCGCGACAAGGAGCCACCGGAGCCGGACGCGCTGGAACCGCTGGCCGCCGAGGCGCTCGCGCTGGAGGCCCGCTACCGGGCCGCCGCCACCGCCGCGCCGGCGCTGGCCGAACGGCTCACCCCGATCGCCGACGCGCACCGGGCGCACGCCGAGGAGCTACGCCGCGTGATCGGCCGTCCGGCGCCGTCCGGTGCCCCGGTGGCCGCCGGCTCGGCCAGCGCGCCCGCGCCCGACGCCGTGCTCACCGAGCTACGCCGGGCCGAGCAGGAGGGCCGGACGAACGCGGCCCGGGCGTGCGCCGAGGCCCCGGCCGAGCGGGCCGCGCTGCTCGGTTCCATCGCCGCCGCGCGGGCCACTCACGTGGAGGCCCTGAAGTGAACGAACGCACCGAGCGGAGCGAGGGCCGTGAGGGCACGCCCGGCAGGCACAGCATGAACCCGACGACCGGTCCGGCCTCGGCCCTCGCCGACGCGCTCGCCGCCGAGTACGCGGCGGTCTGGGCGTACGGGGTGATCGGCGTGCACCTGACCGAGGCGGCGCGTACGGCGGCCCGTGCCGCCGAGGCGGCCCACCGGTCCCGCCGCGACGCGCTGCTGCTCCAGCTCGCCGAGGGCTCCGGGCAGGTGCCCGCCGACCGGGCCGGATACGCGCTGCCCTACCCGGTGACGGACCGGGCGAGCGCGCTGCGCCTGGCGGTGGAGATCGAGGAGCGGACGGCCGGGCACTGGCGGGCCGCGCTGCCGCACACCACCGGCGCGGACCGGAACACCGCGCTCGCCGCGCTCACCGACTGCGCGTTGCGTGCCACCCGCTGGCGGCGTACGGCCGGGGTGACGCCGGTCACCGTTCCGTTCCCGGGCCGCCCGGCCTGAGCGCGACGCCGGTCACCCGGCGGAACCCTCCGGTTGCGTAGCGCATACCAGGTATGCATACTCGCGGTCATGTCCATCCGTCACGGCCTGCTCGCCCTGCTCGAACGCGGCCAGATGTACGGCTACCAGCTCCGTGCCGCGTTCGAGGAGTCGACCGGGTCGACCTGGCCGCTGAACATCGGACAGGTCTACACCACGCTGGCGCGGCTGGAACGTGACGGGCTGGTCCGCCCGCTGCCGGAGAACGAGAGCGGGCAGCGGCCGTACGAGATCACCGACGCCGGACGCGCGGACCTGGCGCTGTGGTTCGCCACGCCGATCAGCCGCGCCGACCGCCCCCGCGACGAGTTGTCCATCAAACTGGCGCTGGCGCTGACCACCCCCGGCGTCGACGTGCGGTCGGTGGTGCAGACCCAGCGCACCGCCACCATGCGCGCGCTCCAGGAGTTCACCCGGTTGAAGTACACGAGCGACAAGCCGGAGGATCTACCCTGGCGGCTGGTGCTGGACGCGATGATCTTCCAGACCGAGGCCGAGGTGCGGTGGCTCGACCACTGCGAGACGAGCCTGGTCCGGCACCGCCCGGCGCCGATCCGGGCGGTCGACCACCCCGAGGCGGTGGACCGGGCCGGCGACGAAGCCCGCCGGTGACCCGGCACGGGAGGCGCTGATGGACCCGATCGACGGGGTGCTGGAGCTGCGGGACGTACGCCGGACCCACGGCGCCGGCGAGGCCGCCGTGCACGCGCTGCGCGGCGTGAGCCTGACCGTGCGGGCCGGTGAGCTGGTGGCGGTGATGGGCCCCTCCGGGTCCGGCAAGTCCACGCTGCTGGCGCTCGCCGGTGGCCTCGACCGGCCCACCGGCGGCCAGGTGGTGGTCGAGGGTGAGGCGCTGGTCGGGCTGTCCGCCCGCGAGCTGGCCCGGCTGCGCCGCCGCCGGATCGGGTACGTCTTCCAGGACCTGAACCTGCTCGGCAGCCTGACCGCCGTGGAGAACGTGGCGCTCCCGCTGGAACTGGACGGCACCGGCGTACGGGCGGCCCGCCAGTCGGCGCTGGCCGCGCTGCGCGAGGTCGACCTGGAGGACCTGGCCGACCGCTTCCCGGACCAGATGTCGGGAGGCCAGCAGCAGCGGGTGGCGATCGCCCGGGCCCTCGTCGGCGAACGCCGCTTGGTCCTCGCCGACGAGCCGACCGGCGCGCTGGACTCGCAGACCGGCGAGGCGGTGCTGCACCTGCTGCGCCGCCGGGTGGACGCCGGGGCGGCAGGGGTGCTGGTCACCCACGAGGCCCGGCACGCCGGCTGGGCGGACCGCGTGGTCTTCCTGCGCGACGGGGTGATGGTCGACTCGACCGCCCCGCTGATCGGCGTCGACCACCTGCTCAGCGGCAGCAGCCGGTGACCGGCGGCCGCCTCGCCGCCGTACGCGGTTCGTGGCGGACCGCGCTGCGGATCGCCCGCCGGGAGGCCCGGCGGTCCCGGCGGCGCACGCTGCTGGTGCTGGTGATGATCGCGCTGCCGGTGCTCGGCCTCAGCTTCGCCGCGGTCAGCTACGACATGGGTGATCTGACCCGCGCCGAGCGCATCGAGCGCCAGCTCGGCGGCGCCGACGTCGCCCTGCGCTGGGACAGCCTGACGCCGGTGACGCAGGACGCCTGGGGCGAGTCGGCCTGGCCGGTCCAGGGCGAATGGGTCGGCCGGACCCGTCCGGCGACCGCCGAGGAGGTGCGCGCGCTGCTGCCCGAGGGCAGCCGGGTCGCCCGCACGCGCTGGTGGATGACGTTCTCGACGCGGGTCGGCCGGCACGTCGAGTCGGTCGACGCGCGCGCCCTGGACCTGACCGACCCGCTCACCCGGCCGCTGGCCGAGGTCCTCGACGGCCGCCCGCCGGTACGCCCGGACGAGATCGCGGTCAGCCCGGCGGCGCTGCGCCGGCTCGACACCCGCATCGGCGACCCGGTCCGCACCATCGACGGCGCCACGTACCGGGTGGTCGGGGTGGTGGAGTACCCGGACAACCTCCGGGACGTGGTCACGCTGGCCGGGGTGACCCCGGAGACCGCAGTCGGCAGCGACACCTGGCTGGTGGACCTGCCCGGCCCGCTCGACCCAGGGCTCGCCGACCGGCTGAACGCGCAGGGAATCCAGGTCGTCGTCCGTGACCCGCTGCCCGGGCGGGAGGAGTTCACCCGCGGCATGCGCGTACCGGACGCCGACGAGGCCGGCGTCATCGGCGTGGTCGGCGGGCTGGGCCTGCTGGAGGTGGTGCTGCTGGTCGGCCCGGCCTTCGCGGTGAGCGTCCGCCGCCGGCGGCGGGATCTCGCACTCGTCGCGGTGGCCGGTGGCGACGCCGCCCACCTGCGCCGGATCGTGCTCGCCGACGGGGTGGTGCTCGGCGCCGGCGGGGCCGCCCTCGGCCTGCTGCTCGGCATCGGCGCGGCGTTCGCCGGCCGGCCGATCGTCGAGCAGTACCTGCTCGGGGAGCGCCTCGGGGCGTACCGGGTCTTCCCGAGCGCACTGGTGGCGATCGCCGCGACGGCGGTGCTGGCCGGGGTGCTCGCGGCGATGGCGCCGGCCTGGACGGCGGCCCGGCAGGACGTGGCGACCGGCCTGGCCGGCCGGCGCGACGCGAGCCGGCCCCGCCGCCGCTGGCTGCTGATCGGGGTGGCGCTCACCGTCGCCGGGACCGCGATCGCCGCGTTCGCCGCCGGCCGCACCTCGCAGACCGGTGTGCTGGCCGGCGTCGCCCTGGGCGAGCTGGGGCTGGTGTTCTGCACCCCGACGCTCGTCGGCGTCCTGGGCCGGGCCGGCCGGCTGCTGCCGCTCACCCCCCGGCTCGCGTTGCGCGACGCCAGCCGCAACCGGTCGTCGGCCGCGCCCGCCATCTCGGCGGTGATGGCGGCGGTCGCCGGAAGCGTCGCGATCGGCGTCTACGTGGCGAGCGACGAGACCCGGTCGCGGGAGCTCTGGCAACCCGGCCTCCCGCCGGGGAACGTGCTGGTCACCTACTCCGGTGAGACCCCGGCGGACCCGCCGTCGGCCGAGGTCGTCGCCACCCGGGCCCGCACCGTCCTGCCCGACGCCGCTGTGGCGCCCGTCGCGGTCCCCGGCTGCTCCGGCGGCGTCCGGGAGAAGGACGACTGCGCCGCGTACGCGGTCGTTCCGCCCGAGCAGCGCTGCCCGTACACCTCCTCCGACCCGGTGATCCCCGACTCGGCCCGGCGCGATCCGCGCTGCGTGAGCCCCTTCCAGGAGCCGGTCGACGTCTACCTGCCGGCGCTCGTGGACGACGGCGGCGCGCTGGCCGCGCTCACCGGAGCGCCCGCCGACGAGCTGGCCGCCGCACGCCGGACGCTCGCCGCCGGCGGCGTGGTGGTCACCGACCCCCGGCGGGTGACGGACGGGCAGGTCCGGGTGGAGGTCAACTACAACTCCGGCGGCCCGCCCACCGGGCGTCTCCTGCCCGGGTACGCGCTGCGCGGCGGTCTCACGGTCGACCGGCTGGTGCTCTCCCCCGCCGCCGCCGACGCGCTCGGCCTGTCCGCCGTGCCGTTGGGCTACCTGCTGGACACCACCGGCTCGCCCACCGATCGGCAGGTCGAGATGCTGACCGACGAGCTGTTCGACGTCGGGCCCATGTCCGCGCAGGTGGCGACCGCCGACCCGCCGTCGGACCAGCGCCCGATGCTGATCCTGCTCGCAGTCGCCTCCGGGTTGATCACGCTGGGCGCCGCCGCGGTCGCCACCGGCCTCGCCGCGGCCGAGGGCCGCCGGGACCTGTCCACGCTCGCCGCGGTCGGCGCCGATCCCCGGGTACGCCGCCTGCTGTCCCTCTGCCAGGCCGGGGTCATCGCGGTGCTCGGCTCGGCGCTGGGCATCGTCGCCGGGCTCGGCTCAGCCGTGGTCGTCCTGGCCGCGCTCAACCAGCGGTACGCGGAAGCCTGGCCGGTGCAGGCGCCGTACCCGGTGACGGTGCCCGGCGTGACGCTCGCCGCGCTGGTCGTGGTGCCGCTGGTGGCAATGGGCGGCGCGGCCCTGTTCACCCGTTCCCGCCTGCCGATCGAACGCCGGCTCGACTGACCCCCACCCGCCCCACCCGCCCCACCCACCCACCCCACCGTCCATGATCCACACCACTTCGCCGGAGTGGCGGCATCCCGGTGAGGTGGATGCCACCACTTCGGGGAAATGGAGTCGACCTTGGGGCGGACTGACCGTCCGAGGGGGTGACGGGGCGCGGTGTGGGCGGCACACTTGTCGGATGTCAGCCCTGGGAACCCTCACCCGCCGCCTAGGTCACCAGCGTTGGTTCGGCGCCACCATGCGCCTGCTCGTCCCGGCCGACCGGCTGGTCGGGCGGATGACGAAGGGCCGCGTGGTCGCCTTCGGGCTCGTGCCCACGCTGGTGCTCACCTCCACCGGCCGCCGCTCCGGCAAGCCCCGCAGCAACCCCCTGGTGTACGTCCCCGACGGCGACGCCTACGTGGTGATCGGCTCGAACTGGGGGCAGCAGCACCAGCCGTCCTGGACGTTCAACCTGATGGCCCACCCGGGTGCCGAGGTGGACGTCAAGGGACGCCGGATCCCGGTCACCGCGGAGCAGGTCACGGGCGAGGAACGGGAACGGCTGTTCCAGCGGCTGGTGCAGGAGTGGCCCGCGTACCGCACGTACGTCGAGCGCGCCGGTGGCCGCGAGATCCGCGTGTTCCGCCTGGTCCCGAACGGCAACCCGGCCACCTGAGCGCCCTCGCCACGCACGGTCAGAGCGCGTCGTAGACGTCGCTGCGGTGGCCGAGCTGCACCACCAGAACGATCAGTTCCTCGTCGCGGACGGTGTACACCACGCGGTAGGAGCCGACACGAATGCGCAGGAGGCCCGGATGCCCGACGAGCGCCTTGACGCCGGCAGGCCGAGGTTCGGCGGCGAGAGCGGCGATCGCGTCGATGAGGCGAGCCTGCACCGGACGGTCGAGCTTACGGAGGAGCTTGGCGGCTGCGCGCTCGATCTTGACGGTGTATCCGGGTGGCGTCTGCCCGCTCACAGGCCCAGCTCTTTGCGTAGGTCGGTGAGGGAGATGGGCGCCTCGCCCGCATCCAGACGGGCCAGGGCGGCCCGGGCGGCCTCGACGTCGATCGCGTCCTCGGCGCGTTCGATCGCCTCGGCGAGGTCCGCCGGGACAATGGCAGCCAGCCGCTGCCCACGACGAGTGACGTAGGTGATGCGGCCGGCGTAGTGAGCACGTGAGACGACGTCCGCGAGATTCTCGCGAGCGTCGGAGATCGGAAGCTCGGCAGCAGGCTCGGTCATACCTGAAGCGTACAGCTCGTACGAGTCGTACAACTGGAACTGACGACGTTGCGGATTGGCGGTGGCCTTGGCCGGCGAACGAGACGCCGAGCGGCGTCTGGACGATCCACGGTGGCAGGTGGCCGAGCGGGTCGGTGACGCCGTCCTGCGGCGGTTCCCGGCCGACGTGCTGGCGGTCGCCGTACACGGTCCGCTCGCGCACGGCGACGACGACGGCGGCGGGGACCGCGAGGTCGGCCTGCTTGTCGTCACCTACCGGCCGGGCGCCGGGCCGCCGCCCGCCACCCGGCGGGTGGACGGTGTGCTCGTCGACCTCACGGTGGCCGGGGCGGACGACTACCTGCGCCGGGCGACGACGATCACGTCCCGCTGGCCGCTGGCCGCGGACCGGTACGTCACCACGCGCGCCCTGCACGATCCGACCGGCTGGCTGCGGAAGCTGCGCGACGAGCACCTGGCGCGGCTGGCACGGGCCCGGCCGGCGGAGTTCACGAGCGCGGCGCGGCAGGCGTGGTACCGGGGCAGCGCGGCGCACGCCCGGGCGCTGCGGCTGGCCGAGTGGTACGAGACGGACCAGGCGCTGCTCATGCTCGGCGAGGCACGGCTGGCCGCCGCAACCGTGCAGGGGCTGTTCAGCCGCACCTACTTCCGCGACCCGGGGGACGCGGTGCGGCGTACCGGGCTGGCCGGGGCGGACATGACCGAGGTGGGCGCGGCGCTGACCCGCCAGGCCGAGGAGCTGGCTGCCCGGGGCCGCCCGGTCGACGGCACCATCGACGACCTGCTGTCCGGCTGACGACCTGCGGACGGCTGGCGGCTCGCCGACGGCTGGCGGTCGCGGACGGTTTACCGTCAGCCGATGCCGCCGCCGACGCCGATCAGCGCGCCGATCAGGTAGGTGGCGCCGGCCGCCAGCGCGCCGAGCAGCAACTGCCGCAGGCCGCTGCGCCACCAGGCGCGGTTGGTGAACCGGGCCACGACCGCACCGGCCACGAACAGCCCCACGCCGCCGACGGCGAGCGCCAGCCAGAGGCTGGTGAAGCCGAGCAGGTACGGCAGCAGCGGCACCAGCGCGCCGATCGAGAAACAGATGAACGACGAGATCGCGGCGGCCCACGGGCTGGGCTGGTCGTCGGGGTCGACGCCCAGTTCCTCCCGTACGTGCACGCGCAGCGCCTCCTCGGGGTTGGCGCGTACCGCCTCGGCGACCTGTGTCGCCAGGTCCCGGGGCAGTCCACGGGCGACCCACGCGTCGGCCAGTTCCCGGGCCTCGGCCTCCGGGTGGCGTTCCAGCTCGCGCCGCTCCTTGGCCACCTCGGCGGCGACCTGCTCGTTCGCTGACCGGACGCTCGTGTACTCGCCGAGGCCCATCGAGATGGCGCCGGCCACCAGGCCGGCCGTGCCGGTCAGCACCACGCTGCGCGGGGACACCCCGCCGCCGCCCACACCGGCGATCAGCGCGATGTTGGTGACCAGGCCGTCCATCGCGCCGAAGACCGCCGGACGCAGCCATCCGCCGGAGACGTCCGCGTGGTGCGCCTCGCGCAGTGCCGCGGGGGTGTCGGTCACGGCAGCGTCAGGATCTCGTAGCCGTCGTCGGTCACGACGATGGTGTGCTCGAACTGGGCCGTCCACCGGCGGTCCTTGGTGACCACGGTCCAGCCGTCGTCCCACATGTCGTACTGGTAGGTGCCGAGCGTGATCATCGGCTCGACGGTGAACGTCATCCCCGGTTCCATCACGTCGGTGGGGCGCGGGCTGTCGTAGTGCGGCACGTAGAGGCCACTGTGGAACGCCTCACCGATGCCGTGCCCGGTGAAGTCGCGGACCACGCCGTAGCCGAAGCGCTTGGCGTACGACTCGATCACCCGGCCGATGACGTTGATCTGCCGCCCCGGGGCGATCGCCTTGATGCCGCGCATCATCGCCGTGTGGGTCCGCTCGACCAGCAGGCGGGCCTCCTCGCTCACCTCGCCCACGCAGAACGTGGCGTCGGTGTCGCCGTGCACGCCGTTCAGGTACGCGGTGACGTCGACGTTGATGATGTCGCCGTCCTGGAGCACGGTGGTGTCGGGGATGCCGTGGCAGATCACCTCGTTGAGGCTGGTGCAGCACGACTTGGGGAAGCCCCGGTAGCCGAGCGTCGACGGGTAGGCGCCGTGGTCGCAGAGGAACTCGTGCACGACCCTGTCGATCTCGTCGGTGGTCACCCCGGGCTTGCAGTGCTCACCGGCGAGCTGGGTGGCCTGGGCGGCGAGACGCCCCGCCACGCGCATCTTCTCGATGGTCTCCGGCGTCTGCACGTGCGAGCCGCGCCACTCCTGCGGGCGCTTCTTACCCACGTACTCCGGGCGCGGGATGTGGGCGGGAACCGCTCGCCACGGGGAGAGCGTGCCGGGGGTCAGCGGCGCACGGACGGTCATGGTCCAAGCCTATCGCCGGGGCCGCTGTGCCCCCCGCCACAGGCCCGCCGGGGAGGTTGTTGCCGTGCCGCAAACGCTGTGCCATTGTTGCTCCGTGGATCAAGGGGGCGCGGCGCCCGTCTTCTCCGTGACCGCCCAGGTCGACGGCGACCAACTGCGCGTCCAGGTGACCGGCGAGGTCGACATGGCGACCGCCGACACCATGTTCCAGACCGCGCTCCGCGAGCCCGCCAAGCGGCTGGCGCTCGACCTGCGGGCGGTCACCTTCTTCGACTCGGCCGCCATCCACGCGGTGGTCCGGCTCGCCCAGCGGTACCCGGACGCGTTGACCGTGCTGCCGTCCCCGCAGGTCCGGCGCGTGCTGGACATCTCCGGCCTCGGCGACCAGGACTGGCTGGCCGACTAGTCGGCGACGGGCGGGCAGCTCCCCCCGGCGTGAACGCCGTTGACAAGGGACAGCGAGCGGCCCGGCCCGTCGCTACGGTGCAGAGGATGGACAGCTTCCATCCGTCGATGGCCGGCGTCGTGCACGAGGCACCCGGCTCGACCGTACGACTGCGCCCGGTGACCGAGGACGACCTTGCGATGCTGCGCCGGTTCGCCGTCGAACCCGGCCTGGTCGGGCTGGACTGGGCCGGCTTCCAGGACGCCGCCGCGCCGGCCCGCCGCTTCGCCGAGGACGGCTATCTCGGCGAGAAGGTCGGCGGCCTGATCGTCCAGGTCGAGCCCCCGGACGTACCGGTGGGCTTCCTCAGTTACCTGCAGCGCGAGAGCGGTGGGCGGGCACCGTACTGGGAGATCGGCATCGTGCTGCTGCCCGAGTGGCGCGGCCGCGGTCTCGGCTGGCGGGCCCAGGCGCTGCTCTGCGACTACCTGTTCAGTCACACCCCGGCGCAGCGCATCCAGGCCGGCACTCATCCGGAGAACGCCGCCGAGCAGCGGTCGCTGGAGAAAGCCGGTTTCCAGTTGGAGGGGATCCTGCGGTCCTGCGAGTTCCGGGCCGGCGCCTGGCGTGACGGGTGGCTCTACAGCCGGCTGCGCGACGACCCGTCACCGCTGTGACCGGTAGGCGCCCCTAGTCGGCCAGGCGGCGGCGCAGCGTCAGCTCGGTGCCCGCCTCGGTGCGGGTCACGTTCATCTCGCCCAGCGCCTGGATCAGCGCCAGCCCGCGCCCCCGGAAGGTCGACCCGCTCGACTCCCGCCAGCGCCCACTGTCCCGGATGGTCGCGGTGACCGTACGGTCGGCGATGGTCACCTCGACCTCGATCGTCGGGTCCACCGGGTCGACCGGGTGCTCGATCGCGTTCGCCGCCGCCTCGGAGACCGCCACGGTCAGGTCGAACAGGTCGGTCTCGCCGACGTGGTGGGCGACGAGGAAGTCCTCCAGCCGCTTGCGCAGCACGCTGAGCCGGGTCGGGTCGGCGGGCAGGCGCAGCGCGAACCGGTTCAGCTCGGCCGCCTCCAGCGCGAGCACCGCCACGTCGTCGTGCCGGGACCGCCCGGCCACCCGGGCCATGACGGCGTCGACGAGGTCCGCCACGTGCCCGGCGCGCGCCGTCGCGTCCGCCCGCAACTGGCCCAGCCCTGCGTCGATGCCCGCGGACCGGTCCTCGATCAGGCCGTCGGTGTAGAGCAGGAGCCGGCTGCCCGGGGCGAGTTCCCCCTCGGCGGCCGGGTAGACGGCGCCGGGAATGGCCCCGATCGGCGGTCCGAGGGCCCGATCGTGCAGGAACGCCACGTCGTCTCCTCGGATCAGCAGGGGTGCGGGATGGCCCGCGCTGGCGTACCGGATGCGGCCGGTGCGCGGGGAGAAGCCGAGGCAGACCACTGTGGCGAAGGAGCCGCTGCCGGCGGAGTGGACCAGCCGGTTGAGCCGGGTCAGCGCCTCGCCCGGGTCGTAGCCCTCCAGGACGTACGCCCGCAGCGCGTTGCGGAGCTGGCCCATCGCCGCGGCGGCCCGCACGCCCTTGCCGACCACGTCGCCGATGATCAGCACCAGGTCGTCGTCGGCGGTGGCCATCACGTCGTACCAGTCGCCGCCGACCTCCACGTCGGCGCTGCCGGGCAGGTAGCGGCTGGCCACCACCGCGCCGGGCAACTGCGGCAGCGTACGCGGCAGCAGGCTGTGCTGGAGCGTGGTGGCGATGTGGTGCTCGGCCTCGTAGATCTGGGCGTTCTCCAGCCGTACGCCGACCAGCCGGGCCAGTTCGGTGAGCGCCGCCTCCTCGGTGCCGCCGCCCTCCCGGCGCCACACCCGCAACTCGCCGAGCTGCTCGCCGGACGTGCCGGTGAGCGGCAGCACCACTGTCGGCTCGGCGGGCAGGTCGCCGCCGGCGTCCTCCTCGTGGCGGGCCCCGGTGGCGGTGACCCGGACGCGTCCGGCCTCGGCCAGGCGCAGCGCGTGCCGGGCGGCCACCCGGACCACGTCGGCGGTGGACCGGGCGGTGTTGATCTCCACGGCGGCGTCGGCGAGTGCCCGCAGGCGGCGGATGATCTGCCCGCGCAACTGGCCCAGTTCGACGTTGGCCCGGACCCGGGCCACCAGCTCCTGGCTGGAGAAGGGCTTGGTCAGGTAGTCGTCGGCGCCGGTGGACAGACCGGCGACCTCCTCGGCGGCGCCGGCCCGCGCGGAGAGCAGCACGATCGGCACATGCCGGGTGGCCGGGTCGGAACGCAACGCGGTGACCAGCCCGAATCCGTCCAGCCGGGGCATCATCACGTCGGTCAGCACCAGGTCGAACGGGGTCTGGACGGCCAGCCGCAGCGCCTCCGCGCCGTCCGGCACGGCCACCACCTCGTACGCCGGGGAGAGCAGCCGCACGACGTGCTCGCGCAGGTCGGGGTTGTCGTCGGCGAACAGGATCCGGCCCGCGCCGCCGGTCGCGCCGTTCGGCTCGGGCAGCCCGGCGGGCCGGGCCACCTCGTCGGTCCAGAGCGCCGTCTCGGCGACGTACAGGCGGGCCTGCGCCGGCTCACCCAGCGGCACCGGGGAGAGGGCGGACACCCGGTCGGCGGGCAGGTGCGCGTACCCGAAGGGCATGGTCACGGTGAAGGTGGTGCCCCGGTCGACGACGCTGTGCGCGGTCACCGTGCCGCCGTGCATCTCGACCAGCTCGCGGACCAGGGCGAGCCCGATGCCGGTGCCCTCGTGGGTACGGGAGCGGGCGCCGGCCACCCGGTGGAACCGCTCGAAGACCTGCGGCAGTTCCTCCGGCGCGATGCCGACGCCGGTGTCGGTGACCTCCAGCACGGCGGCCCCGTCGGCGGCACGCGTCCGGACCCGGATCTCGCCGTCGAAGGTGAACTTCACCGCGTTCGACACCAGGTTGAGGACGATCTTCTCCCACATGTCCCGGTCGACGTAGACCGGCGCGGGCAGCGGCGGGCAGTCCACCACCAGGCGCAGCCCGGCCCGCTCGGTGGCCGAGCGGAACGTGCTGGCCAGGCGGGAGGTGTAGTCGGACAGGTCGGTGGGCTGGTAGCGGGCGGCCAGCCGGCCGGACTCCAGCCGGGAGAAGTCGAGCACCGTGTTGACCAGCTTGAGCAGGCGCAGCCCGTTGCGGTGCATGACGGTCAACCGGTCGAGGTACCGCTCGGGCAGCTCCCGGTCGGCGAGCAGTTCCTCCAGCGGCCCGAGGACCAGCGTCAGCGGGGTACGGAACTCGTGGCTGACGTTGGCGAAGAAGCTGGTCTTGGCGCGGTCCAGCGCGGCCAGCTCGGCGGCGCGGGCGCGTTCCTGCTCGTACGCCCGCTGCTTGCCCACGGCCCGGGACACCTGCGCGGCGACCAGGTCGACGAAGTCGCGGTAGTCGTCGGTGAACGGCAGCCGGCGCGACACCCCCAGCAGCAGCACGCCCGCCGGCTCGTTGGTGGCGGTCAGCGGCAGAAGGAGCGCCTGGTCGGCGGCGTCCGGCGGCACCGCGCCCGGCAGGTCGGCGGTGGCGATCCAGCGCGGCTCGGTGAACGGCTCGCCCTCGGGCAGGCCGGGCGGCGGGCCGGCGACGGTGGCCGGATCCACCCCGGCGCAACCGGCCGGCACCAGTGACCCGCCCTCACCCTGGAACCACAGCGCGCTGAACGGCACGTCGGCGCGGTGGGCGTCGAGCACGCGGGTGACGGCCCGGCCCAGTTCGAGCAGGCCCGGCACGTCGCCCAGCTCGTTGCCCAGCTCGGCGAGGGCGCGCAGTCGGCGCTCGCCGAGCACCCGGCCGGTGGTCTCGTTGACGAAGCAGAACAGACCGCCGATGGTGCCGTCGGCGCTGCGGATCGGGTCGTACGAGACGTCGAAGTAGACGTCCTCCAGGAAACCGTGGCGATCGAGCACGAACGGATGGTTCTCGCCCCGGTACGGCACGCCGGTGCGACGCACTCCGTCCAGCAGCGGGCCGAGCACGTCCCAGGTCTCCGCCCAGTGCCGCCGGGCGGGCTGTCCGATCACGGCCGGGTGCTTGTCGCCGATGGTCGGCCGGTAGGCGTCGTTGTAGAAGGCCAGGTGCTCCTCGCCCCAGAACACGACCATCTGGGCGCGGGACGACAGCATGGTGCTCAGGGCGTGGCAGAGCGCGGTGGGCCAGCGGTCCGGGCTGCCGAGGGCGGTGGTCGACCAGTCGAACCCGCGCAGCCGCTCGCCCATCTCGCCACCGGCGGCGAACGCCGCGGCGAGCAGTGGCGGTAGGGACGCCTCGCCGGCCGCCGGGGACGAACGACCGTCGTCCCCGCCCCCCAGGGCCGAGCCCATGCAGCCTCCCGCTCCGGCCATGATCACGACGGCCGGCGATTCTCCGCCGACCGTCCCCGCGTACTACCCCGACGGACGAGCAACGTAACGCACCCGCACCGTTCGACGCTGGTTACCTCCGACTCATCCTGGCGTAACAGACGGTCCGGGGCGACTCGGGCGGTCCTCGCCGGGTCGGCGGGACCGCCGATTCGGCCTTTCCCCCACCTACGAAACGCGGGTGTGTGATCTGGCCGACATCGCGGCCCGGACCAGCGCGGCCACCGGCCGCGGGTCGGCCTCGTTCTCCGGATGCCACTGCACCCCGAGCACGAAGCGCCGCGCCGGGTCCTCCACCGCCTCGATCACCCCGTCGTCGGCCCAGCCGGTGACCGCCAGGCCGCCGGGGTCGGCCACCGCCTGATGGTGGTACGAGTTGACCCGGTCCACCCCGGCCATGACCCGCCCGGTCAGGCTGTCCGGGGCGAAGCGCACCGGGTGCGACCCGTACACGCCCGGCGCGGGGCGGTGCCCGTCGTGCCCGACCACGTCCGGCAGGTGCTGGTGCAGCACGCCGCCGTACGCCACCGCGAGCAACTGCATCCCCCGGCACACGCCCAGCACCGGCAGGTCGGCGGCGAGCGCGGCGGTCAGCAGCGTCACCTCCCCGGCGTCGCGCTCCGGCCGGCTCTCGGTACGCGGGTCCGGCGGCTCGCCGTACCGCTCCGGGCCGACGTCCGCGCCGCCGGCCAGCAGCAGCCCGTCCAGCAGCCCCAGCACGTCGGCGTCGGCGTCGTCGGGAGGAAGCACCACGGCCCGGCCGCCCGCCGCGGTGACCGACCGGACGTACGCGTGCGGCACGAGCGTCGCCGGCACCTCCCGCCACACCGCCCAGCCGGCCGGCTCGACGTACGCGGTGATGCCGATGACCGGCCTCATAGTGGGGTGACGTAGGCGCCGGTGATGCCGCCGTCGACGACGAACTGCGCGGCGGTCATGAACGAGGCGTCGTCGCTGGCGAGGAACGCCACCGCGGCGGCGATCTCGGCGGGGTCGCCGAACCGGCCCATCGGCACGTGCACCAGCCGCCGGGCGGCCCGCTCGGGGTCCTTGGCGAACAGCTCCAGCAGCAGCGGCGTGGCCACCGGCCCGGGGCACAGCGCGTTGACCCGGATGCCCTCGCGGGCGAACTGCACGCCCAGCTCCCGGGTCATCGCCAGCACCCCGCCCTTGCTCGCCGTGTACGCGATCTGCGACGTGGCCGCGCCCATCAGCGCCACGAACGACGCGGTGTTGATGATCGAGCCCTTGCCCTGCCGGCGCATGTGCGGGATGACGTACTTGCAGCACAGGTAGACGCTCGTGGTGTTGACCCGCAGCACCCGCTCCCAGGCGTCCAGGCCGGTCTCCAGGATGGAGTCGTCGTCCGGCGGCGAGATGCCGGCGTTGTGGAACGACACGTCCACCCGTCCGTGCCGCTGCACCACCCCGTCGAACAGGTCGCGGACGGCCGTCTCGTCGGCCACGTCGGCGGCGACGAACTCGCCGTCCACCTCCTGCGCGGCCCGGGTGCCGGCGTCGGCGTCGATGTCCACGCACACCACCCGCGCGCCCTCGGCGGCGAAGCGGCGTACGGTGGCCAGCCCGATGCCGCTGCCCGCGCCGGTCACCACTGCCACCCGGTCGGAAAGCCGTCCCTGCACTGTGATCACTCCTCGGTGCCGATGAACACGTTCTTGACGTCGGTGAAGGCGTGCAGCGCGTCCGGGCCCAGCTCCCGGCCCAGGCCGGAGCGCTTCATCCCGCCGAACGGGGTCCAGTAGCGCACCGAGGAGTGCGAGTTGACGCTGAGGTTGCCGGACTCGACCGCGCGGGCCACCCGCACCGCGCGCCCGACGTCCCGGGTCCAGATCGAGCCGGAGAGCCCGTACTCGGTGTCGTTGGCGAGCCGGATCGCGTCCGCCTCGTCGTCGAACGGCAGCACCGAGACGACCGGGCCGAAGACCTCCTCCCGCCAGTGCCGGTCCGCCGGGGAGCCGGCGAGCAGCACGGTCGGGGCGTACCAGAAGCCGGGGCCCTCGGGGCAGGAGCCGGTGAAGGCGACGTCCGCGCCGTCGACGTAGCCGGCGACCCGGTCCCGGTGCGCGGCGGAGATCAGCGGGCCCATCTCGGCGCTCTCCCGGGCCGGGTCCTCCACCCGGAACGCCCGCACGGCCGGTTCGAGCAGTTCCAGGAACCTGTCGTACACCTGGCGCTGGACCAGGATCCGGGAGCGGGCGCAGCAGTCCTGGCCGGCGTTGTCGAAGACCGCGTACGGCGCGGTGGCCGCCGCCTTCTCCAGGTCCGCGTCGGCGAAGACGATGTTGGCGGACTTGCCGCCCAGCTCCAGCGTCACCCGCTTCACCTGGGCCGCGCAGCCGGCCATGATCCGGGTGCCGACCTCGGTCGAGCCGGTGAAGCAGATCTTGCGGACGGCCGGGTGGGTGACGAACCGTTCGCCGACCACGCTGCCCCGGCCGGGCAGCACGGTGAACACGCCGTCGGGCAGGCCGGCGTCGCGGGCCAGTTCGGCCAGGCGCAGCGCGGTCAGCGGGGTCAGCTCGGCGGGCTTGAGCACCACCGTGTTGCCGGCGGCGAGCGCCGGGGCGAATCCCCAGCCGGCGATCGGCATCGGGAAGTTCCACGGCACGATCACACCGACCACGCCCAGCGGCTCGTGGAACGTGACGTCGAGCCCGCCGGGCACCGGGATCTGGTGCCCGGTCAGCCGTTCCGGCGCGCCCGCGTAGTAGTCGAGCACGTCGCGGACGTTGCCCGCCTCCCAGCGCGCGTTGCCGACGGTGTGCCCGGCGTTGCGCACCTCCAGCTGGGCCAGCTCCTCCAGGTGCGCGTCGACCTGGGCGGCGAACCGCCGCAGCAGCCGCCCCCGATCCCCCGGCGCCACGTTCCGCCACGTCTCGAACGCCGCGGAAGCCCGCGAGACAGCCGCATCCACGTCCGCGACGGAGCACCCCGGAACGACCCCGATCCCCGCCCCGTCGACCGGCGAGATCACCTCACCCACGCGTCCCCCTCCCCTCACCTCGTCGATCTTGCGGTTGCTGCCCCGGCGAATGCCGCATAACGCCCGCACCGGGGGCCGCAAGTGCAAGATCGACGTCGACAGCGGGCGCGGGGGCGGGGTCAGAGGCGTTCGAAGCCACGGGTCAGCTCCCAGTCGGTCACCGCGGCGTCGAAGGCGGTCAGCTCGACCTTCGCCTGGTTGGCGTAGTGGGCCGCCACCTCGTCGCCGAACGCCGCCCGGGCCACCTCCGAGCGCTGCCACAGCTCCAACGCGTCGCGCAGCGTGGTGGGCACCCGCTCGGCGTCCGGGTCGTCGTACGCGTTGCCGGTGCACTCGTCCGCCAGCTCCAGCTCGTTCTCGATGCCGTGCACCGCCCCGGCCACCAGCGCGGCGATCGCGAGGTAGGGGTTGACGTCGGCCCCCGGCACCCGGTTCTCCACCCGCATCCCCTGCCCGTGCCCGACCAGCCGCAGCGCACAGGTGCGGTTGTCGGTGCCCCAGCGCAACGCGGTCGGCGCGAACGAGCCGGGCTGGTAGCGCTTGTAGGAGTTGATGTTCGGCGCGAAGAACAGGCTGAACTCGCGCATGGTGGCGAGCAGCCCGGCCAGCACCCGCTGCCCGGTGACGCTCAGGTGCGCCGGCCCGTCACCCAGCATCGTCGACGAGCCGGAGGCGTCGCGCAGGGAGAAGTGGATGTGGCAGGAGTTGCCCTCCCGCTCGTTCGGCTTCGCCATGAACGTGATCGCCATGCCCTCCTGGGCGGCGATCTCCTTCGCGCCGTTCTTGTAGATGACGTGGTGGTCGGCGCAGCGCACCGCCTCGTCGTACCGGAAGGCGATCTCGTGCTGGCCGAGGTTGCACTCGCCCTTCGCGCTCTCCGGGGTGAGCCCCGCGCCGGCCATCTCGGTGCGGATGCGGCGCAGCAGCGGCTCGACCCGGGCGGTGCCGAGCAGCGAGTAGTCCACGTTGTACTGGTTGGCCGGGGTCAGGTCGCGGTAGCCGCGCTGCCACGCCTCCTCGTACGAGTCGCGGTAGAGCACGAACTCCAACTCGGTGCCGGCGTACGCGGTCAGCCCGTGCTGGGCCAGCCGGTCGAGCTGCCTACGCAGGATCTGCCGGGGCGAGGCGACCACCGGGCCGGAGCCGTCCAGCCACTCCAGGTCGGCCAGCAGCAGCGCGGACCCGGGCTGCCAGGGCGTCCGGCGCAGCGTGTCCAGGTCGGGGCGCATGGCGAAGTCGCCGTAGCCGCGTTCCCAGCTCGACATCGCGTATCCGTCGACGGTGTTCATGTCGACGTCCACGGCGAGCAGGTAGTTGCAGCCCTCGCTGCCGTGCGTGACCACCTGGTCGAGGAAGTAGGGCGCGTGGAACCGCTTGCCCTGCAGTCGGCCCTGCATGTCGGTGAGGGCGAGCACCACCGTGTCGATCTCACCCTCGGTGACGGCGACCCGCAACTGTTCCAGCGAGAGCGGCGTTTGCTTCATCAGGGGCCTCCATCACCAAGGTCTACTGGCAAACCGGATCACCGTCAATGCCCCGGCGGGGCCGGTGGCGAAACCGAGGAGCACACATGCGTCGTCGTACCGTCGCCGTCGTCGCCGCCGTCCTCGCCATCGTGCTCGCCGTGACCGACGCCCACGCGGGCGACCGGCCCACCGGCGAGCGACCCGCGGACGGCCCGGACCGGCCGGTCCCCGCGGGCGCGCAGCAGCGCCCGGTCGTGCTCGACCTGCGCGGCTTCGACGGACGTGCCGGCTGGTCCGGCTACGACCTGACCCGCCCCCGCGTCGTCACGACCGGGCTGGAGGCGCCGTGGGGGCTTGACTTCCTGCCCGACGGCAGCGCCCTGGTCGCGCAGCGGGACCGGGGGACGATCCTGCGCGTACGCCCGGGACGCCCGGCCCGGCAGGTGGCCCGGATCGCCGACGTGGCCGCGGGCGGCGAGGCGGGCCTGCTCGGGCTCGCGGTCTCCCCCGGGTACCGCCGGGACCGGTGGGTCTACGCCGCCTACACCACCGCGACCGACATCCGGATCGTCCGGTTCCGACTCGGCTCGTCCCGGGCGCCGCAGGTGCTGGTGAGCGGCATCGCCCGCAGCGCCGTGCACGACGGCGGCCGGATCGCGTTCGGCCCCGACGGCATGCTCTACGCCGGGATCGGCGACGCCGGGGTTGCCGCCCGCGCGCAGGACCTGACCAGCCGCAACGGCAAGATCCTGCGGATCCGCCCGGACGGCGGCGTGCCGGCCGGCAACCCGTTCCCCGGCTCGCTGGTCTACAGCTACGGCCACCGCAACGTGCAGGGCCTCGCCTGGGACCGGCAGGGGCGGCTGTTCGCCACCGAGTTCGGGCAGAGCACCTGGGACGAGGTGAACCGGATCGTGCCCGGCGGCAACTACGGCTGGCCGCTCGTCGAGGGCGTCGCCGGTGACCCCCGGTTCCGTGACCCGGTCGTCGTCTGGCCGCCCGCGCAGGCGTCCCCGAGCGGCGCCGCGTTCACCAGGGGCACGCTCTACGTCGCCGCGCTGCGGGGCGCCCGGCTCTGGGCGGTGCCCGTCGATTCCGCCGGCCGCGTGGGCGTACCGGTGGCGGAGCTGGCCGGCACCTACGGCCGCCTGCGTACCGTCGAGGTGGCGCCGGACGGCGCGCTGTGGGTGGCGACCAGCAACCGCGACGGCCGCGGCACCCCGGCGGCCGGCGACGACCGCATCCTCCGCTTCCCGCTCACCCACCGCCGCCCCACGATCTGACCCCTTGAGTACGCGCACAGCCCACCCCGCGTCAGTCACGAACCCGCGCCCAGGCCAGGAAACGGCGGTGCAGGTCCGGCGCGTGGTGGGGATTCAAGCGGGCGAGTTGTTCCCGTGCCTCGGCCATCAGGCCGCCGAGATAGAGCAGCAGCGCGGTGCGGTCCTCCCGGTACTCGACGAGCAGCGACAGACGGGCCGGTTGGCAGGGCCACTCCGCACCGCAGCTGCGGCACCGCCAGAGCGGGCGCATTGGCAGGTGCGGAACCACGCGACGGCCCATCACCGCAGCCTTCGGGCGATCGCACGCGCCTCGTCGTCGCTGAGCGGAAGGAACCAGAAGAACCGCCGGACGATCTCGGGTGGCTCCGGTCCTTCGACGCGACCGCGCAGATCCCGGATCGCCCCACGGACCAGGAACGCCATCATCCGGATGAGCGCCGCCGGTTCGAGCTGGTCGCGGGGAATGCGACGCAGGGTGGGACACGGCCACGGCTCCCGGCAGCGCTCGCATACCCAGTCCGGCTCGTACCCGATGTGACCGATGGCGCTGAGCACACCGACCAGGGCCGTCACCAACGGCCCCCGTTCGCCCGCCACTCCTGCGCCGGCGTCAGACGCCCCGGGCTGCCCGGGCGAACCGTGGGGAACGGCCGGGTCGGCTCGCGCATCCACGCCGGCAGGTTGCTGCCGGGGTCGCGCTTCGGCAGGGTGGGCAGCTCCCGGGTACGGCACCGGAACCATCGGACACGCACATCGGCCTCCTCGCCAATGGAGGGGGCCGCCCGGCATCCCCGGGACCGGGCGGCCCCGGGCTGGAATCCGCCCGTGCTCGCCTGCGACGAGCGGATCCGCTTGTGCGACAGTCTGGTGAGGACACCACTACGGTCGGAAGACATCGAGCCTGGTCACGGCGCACCAGTGAAGTTCCGGCACCGTCGGCAGATATCGAATGAAGTTCACGCACGGACTGTGGAGGAACTGTGGAGGAACAGACAGCAGAGTTGATCCGTGCGCAGCTCCGCCGACTACGGAACGTTGCCGGTCTCAATCAGGAGGAGTTTGGTCGGCTGGTCCACTACTCCCCGTCAATGGTGTCCGCCGTCGAGACCGGCAGCCGTCCGTACGACCGGCTCTTTCTGGCTCGTGCCGACGAGGTGCTGAACTCCGGCGGCCTGCTGGTGTCCCTGCTCAAGATGGCCGAACGCGAGGGCTTGCCGTCCTGGCTTAGACCATGGCTCGATGCGGAACGCAACGCTCGCCAGCTCCGGTGCTTCCATCCGACTCTCGTTCCAGCCCTGCTCCAGACGGAGAACTACGCCCGAGCGGTGATTCGCTGTGACGACCTACTCAGCGACGCCGACGTGGAGAGCCGCGTGGCAGCCCGGATGGATCGCCAGGAAGTCCTGCGGCAGCCATCTCCGCCCCAGCTCGTCGCTGTACTCGACGAGGGAATGCTGCACCGCCGCGAAGAGAGCTTCCGCGGCCTGATGGCTCAGCAGATCGAGCACCTGGTCGTCTGTGCCGAGCGCCCGCACATCAGTATCCACGTGCTTCCACTACAGGTCGGGCTGCACATCGGCTTGTCCGGTCCATTCACTTTGGCGAGAGGCGCGGAGGGTGGCTGGGTCGCCAGCATGGAATGCCAGCTCACCACGAGCGTGATCGACGGCGACGCCGACGTGGCTACGCTTCAGTCGAGATGGGAGATGATCCGGAGTGAAGCTTTGCCCCGCCGGCAGTCTCTCGAGCTTCTGAAAGAGGTGGAGACGTCATGGATCTGAGCGGCGCGACCTGGCGAAAGGCGACCCGGAGCGGCAACACCGACTGCGTCGAGGTGGCTGACAACCTGACGGAAGTGGTGCTGGTACGCGACTCCAAGGACCGGGACGGCGGCACCCTCCACGTCACGCCGTCTTCGTGGCGGTCCTTCCTCGCATTGGCCAAGCAGATCGGGCCTGCGACCTGACCGACGAGCCATCGCCAAGGTCGCCGGACGGCCCGGCGCTCACATCGGCTGGACCCAGGCGGATCGCCACTGCGGGGACGGGTCCGCGCCGAGGCTCGTCCAGTACTCCCGGCCGTCGACGATCCGCCCGTCGCGCACGGTCCAGAACGACGCGACGCGGTGCACGCCCATCTCCTCGTGCGGCACCTCCACCTCGGACACCACCGTGTCGCCCGACGCCACCACCCGCAGCACCCGGATCGACCAGCCCTCCGGGTACTCGGCGTTGACCTTCACGTAGTTGTCGCGGCCCACGATCCGCTCGGCGCTGACCGGCCACTCGACGACCACGTCGTCGGCCAGCAGGTCGCCGACGCCGGTCCAGTCCCGGGCCTGCATGCGATCCCACAACGCGCGTACCACCGCTTCCGAATCCATCGCCGGATCATGGCAGGCCCCACCGACAGCTACGACGGTTCGGCGGGCTCGGGCTCCGGTTCGGGCTGGTCGACGGTGCGGCGCGGGCCGGTGAACCACTTGCGGGCCGAGGCGTACCACCAGATGGCGACGCCGAGCAGCACGCCACCGATCGCGATCGGCGCGTAGTTGACAGCCGTCCAGCTGAAGTCGGGGTTGCCGGGCACACCCGCCGGGACGATCGGCAGCACGAAGTAGACCGAGATGACGGCGATCTCGACCACCGCGATCCAGCCGAGCAGCTTGTAGCGGCGGCCGAGCGTCCACGGGCCCGGGGTGAACCGGTCGCCCATCCGCAGCCGCAGGAAGATCGGGATGATGAAGGACAGGTACAGCCCGATCACCGCGACCGAGACCACCGCGTAGAACGCGACCGGGATGCCGCCGCGCTGGTAGAGCGCGGGCAGCGTGAGCACCAGCCCGGCGAGCGTCGCGCCGATGATGGCGTTGACCGGCGTGCCGTTGCGGTTGACCTTCGACCACAGCCGCCAGCCCGGCACCGCGCGGTCCCGGCTGAACGCGTACG
This sequence comes from Micromonospora sp. WMMD1274, assembly GCF_049179035.1. NCBI lineage: Bacteria > Bacillati > Actinomycetota > Actinomycetes > Micromonosporales > Micromonosporaceae > Micromonospora > Micromonospora sp. WMMD1274. The sequence goes on along the minus strand of NZ_JBMHMG010000001.1, from coordinate 4,881,241 downwards.
CCATCCGCGACATCGACGTCACGCAGCTCATGCCGCAGAAGAACTGCCCGATGGTGGAGATGATGATGACGGCCTTGAAGAAGAACGGCGTCAGCGCGCTCTCGAAGATCGCCCCGGAGAAGCCGCCCGCCTCGTTGATCGCGTCCACGTCGGTGGCCGCGAACAGGAACGCCAGCAGCAGGATCCAGCCGCCCACCGCCGAGTAGAAGATCGACCGCCACAGCCCCTGCGCGGCGGCCTTGGACGCGCCCCGGGTCTCCTCGGAGACGTGCGCGCAGGCGTCGAAGCCGGTGATCGTGTACTGCGTGAGCAGGAAGCCCAGCGGCAGCACGTAGAACCAGAACGCCAGCCCGCCGGTGTCGCCGTCACCGAAGCCGGAGTTGTTGAACCGCTCGGTGAACACGAACTGGAAGCTCTGGTGGTTGTCCGGGACCAGGACCAGGATCAGCACCACGGCGGCCGCGCCTGCTACGTGCCACCAGACCGAGACGTTCTGGAGTACGTCGATGATCCGGTGCCCGTAGATGTTGATCAGCCCGTGCAGCGCGAGGATCACCACGAACAGCCCGAACGTCTGGTGCCCGGTGCCGGCCCAGCCGTCGAACAGCGCCGACAGCGTCAGGTTGAGGAACGTGGCGCAGCCGTAGTCGACCGACGCGGTCACCGCGACCAGCCCGATCAGGTTGAGCCAGCCGGTGAACCAGCCGTGCACCGGCCGGCCCATGGTCGCCGCCCACCAGTAGATCCCGCCCGCGGTCGGGTACGCGGACACCAGCTCGGCCAGGCAGAAGCCGATGATCAGGATGAACAGCGAGATCAGCGGCCAGCCCCAGGAGATCGCCACCGGGCCGCCGTTGTTCCACGCCTGGCCGAACGTGGTGAAGCAGCCGGCCAGGATCGAGATGATGGAGAACGAGATCGCGAAGTTGGAGAAGCCGCTCCACTTGCGGCGCAGCTCCTGTTTGTAGCCGAGTTCGGCCAGTCGTCGGGCGTCGTCGTCCATCGGCTGCTCGGCGGTCGGCGCGGGCGTCGTGGCCACTGCACACCTCCTCGAGGCGATCCTCGTGCGAGTGCTCGCAGTGTGCTCCCGGCCGATCAAGGTGGTCAATACGCGCGCCGGTAATTGCGTTGTCGCCGGATCCCACCGGGGGCATCATTGTGGGCGTGACCAGGCCCGACCCGACGGGCCGGCACCGGGCGCTCGGCAACGCCCGGTCCGCGGCGGCGCGCGGCGTCCACCTCTCTCTCACTGATGTACGGCGATCGGCCGTACCCTCCGGACGCCCCGCGCCGCCGCACCCTAGACGAACAGCAACCCCGCGACCCACAGCGCGGCGATCATCAGGCCGGCGGTGAACTCCAGGACCATCGACAACCCGGCCGCCTTGAGCGCCTGCACCGTGGCCGGCCAGGCCAGCCGGGTGTCGCCCAGCCGCAGCCGTTCCGCGCCGAAGATCCCGCCGACGAAGCCGATCGGCAGCCCGATCACCGGGATCACGAAGAAGCCGACCACGCCGAGCAGCCCGCCGGCCAGCAGCGAGGTGGTGGGCACGCCGGTCCGCTTCAGGTTGCGCCCCGGCCACAGGTACTTGAGCACGGTGCCGCCGGCGGCGATCACCGTGGCGGCGGCCAGCACCGCCCAGCGGCCCGGCCCGGCGTCGCCGAACAGCGTCCACACCAGCACGCCGCCCCAGCACAGCGGCAGTGCCGGCAGCCCCGGCACGATCACCCCGGCCAGGCCGGCGACGATCGCCAGCGCGGCGACGACCGACACCACCGCCTGCGAATCGGTAAGGCTCACCGTGCTCCTCGTCTCCTCCGCACCGGCCCGGCGAGGACCCGCCCGGTCGATGCGTCTTCTTACCCGCCCAGGCGGGCGCGGATGCCGTCGGCGGGCATCGGGGCGCCGAACAGCCGGCCCTGCCCGGTGTCGCACCGCAGCGCGCGCAACCGTTCGGCCTGCACCTCGGTCTCCACCACCTCGGCGGTCACCGACAGCTCCAGCGCGTGCGCCAGCCGGACCAGCGCGTCCACGATCCGCTCGTCCCGGTGGTCGGCGACCGCGTCCGCGCCGTCACCCCGTATCCCCTCGACGAACGGGCCGGCCAGCTTCACGCAGTGGATCGGCAGCCGCCGCAGGTACGCGAGGTTCGAGTAGCCGGTGCCGAAGTCGTCGATGGCCAGCCGCAGCCCGAGGCCGGCGAGCTGGTGCAGTGTGCGCAGCGGCTCGCCGGCGCTGCCCATGACGGCGCTCTCGGTCAGCTCCAGCTGCAACAGCTCGGCCGGCAGGCCGGTGTGCTGCAACGCCTCGGCCACCGTCTCCACGATGGCCGGGTCGTCGGTCTGCCGAGCGGCCAGGTTGACGCTGACCACCGGCGTGGTGTCCGGGTACGCGCGCCGCCACGACTCGGCGTCGCGGCACGCCTGACGCAGCACCCAGGCGCCGAGCCGGACGATCAGGCCGGTCTCCTCGGCCAGCCCGATGAACCGGTCCGGCCCGATCAGCCCCAGCTCCGGGTGCTGCCAGCGCACCAGCGCCTCGACCGCCACCATCGTCCCGTCCAGCAGCGACACGATCGGCTGGTAGTGCAGCACGAACTCGCCCCGGTCCAGCGCGGCGGGCAGGTTCGCGGCCAGCGCGGAGCGGGCGATGTCGGCGGCGCTGCGCTCCGGGTCGTACACCGCCCAGCGGCCCCGGCCCTCCGCCTTGGCCCAGTAGAGCGTGGTGTCGGCGGCCTTCATCAGGTCACCGACGCTCGTCTCCGCCGCCGGGCACTCCACGATGCCGATGCTGGCCGACACGGCGAGCTGCTGGTCGCCGACGTGCACCGGCGCGGACACCGCGGCCAGGGCCAGCTCGGCGACCTCCACCGCGTCGTCGATGCCGCCGTCGGAGTCGACCAGGATCACGAACTCGTCACCGCCCATCCGGGCCACCAGGTGACCGCGCCCGGCCACGCAGTCGCTGAGCCGGCGGGCGATCACCTTGAGCAGCCGGTCGCCCAGGTCGTGGCCGAGGCTGTCGTTCACCGCCTTGAAGCCGTCCAGGTCGATGAAGCAGAGCCCGACGCGCTGGTCCGGGCCGGCGCCGTCGAAGACCTCGCCGAGCGACTCGAAAAACAGCGTCCGGTTGGGCAGGCCGGTCAGCGGGTCGTGCAGCGCCTGGAAGCGCAGCCGCTGCTGCAACTCGTACCGCTGGGTGATGTCCTCCACCATGGCGACTGTGAACCGGGGCCGGCCGTCGTCGTGCCGGATCAGCGACACCGCGAGGTCGGTCCAGACCACGCTGCCGTCCTTGCGGTAGTAGCGCTTCTCCACCCGGGCGCTGTCCCGCTTGCCCTCGATCAACTCCTTGTACAGCTCCCACATTCCGGCCGCGTCGTCGGCATAGGCCAGCGCCGACACGTTCATCCGCCGCATCTCCGCGACGGTGTAGCCGAGCATGTCCGCGAACGCCTGGTTGACCTCGATGATCTGCCCGTCCACACCGGCGATGCCGATGCCGATGGCGGCGCCGGTGAAGACCGCCCGGAAACGCGCCTCGCTGTCCCGCAGCGCCTGCTCGACGGTGTCCCGGGCCTGCCACGCGGACCGGGCGATCCGCTCCTGCTGGCTGAAGACCCGGTCGCGCAGCGCGCGGGCGAACCCGGCGGCGAACGCGCCCTGGAGCAGCGCGACCCGCTCGCGCAACTCCGGCGACTCGGTCCGCGACGGCAGCACCCAGGGCAGGAACCGGTCGCCCAGTGCCTGCACCGACCAGTCGAGCACACCGGGCTCGGTGAGGTGCGCCTCGACCAGGGCGCGCCCCACCTCCTCCGCGGGGCGGGCGGAGAAGGCGGGGGCGAGCAGGGCCTCGCCGAGCCGCTCGGTGAGCGGCACCAGCAGGCGCTCGGTCTCGGCCGCGCTCAGCGGCACGAACCCGATGCGGCGCACCGCGCGAGCCCATTCGGCGGCGTACGCGGCGGCGCCGGGCCGGCTGACGTCTCCCCCGTCGCTGTCCGGGGCGCGCATGGGCTCAGCCGGCTGCGCGGTCGTGCCGGGCGACGCCGCCGAAGGCTCCGAACCGTTCCGGGTGCTCGTCCACGTCCGACGGGGAGTCGGGCCGCCACAGCGGCATGTGCACGACGCCCGGTTCGAGGATCGTCCAGTCGCCGAAGAAGCCGGTGATCTCGGCCCGGGAGCGCAGCGTGATCTCGGTGGCGGTACGCGCCGACAGCCGCTGCGCGTCCAGCATCTCCTGCGGCTGGTCCTCGAACGTGGAGTGGGAGATGACCAGGTAGCTGCCGGGCGCGGCGGCGGCGCGCAGGGTGGCCAGGATGTCGGCCGGGCGGTCGGCGTCGGGCACGAAGTGCACCACGCCGGCCAGCAGGATGCCCAACGGCCGGTCGAAGTCGATCAGGCCGCTGGCGGCGGCGTGGTCCAGGATCAGCTTCGGCTCGCGCAGGTCGGCCAGGACGGCGGTGGCCCGGTCGTTGCCGGCGAGCAGTTCGTGGCTGTGCGCCACGGCCACCGGGTCGATGTCGACGTACACGATCCGGGCGTCCGGGTCGGCGGCCTGGGCGACCTCGTGCACGTTGCCGACGGTGGGGATGCCGGAGCCGATGTCGAGGAACTGGTCGATGCCGGCGTCGAGCAGCACCCGTACGGCCCGGCGCAGGAACTCCCGCCCGGAGCGCATGGTGGCGGCCAGGTTCGGCGTCATCGCCGCGATCTGTTCGGCGAGCTGCCGGTCGATCTCGAAGTTGTGCGCCCCACCGAGGAAGTAGTCGTAGACCCGGGCGGCGCTCGGCCGGCTCAGGTCGATCTCGGTGGGCAGGCTCTCCGGCGTCTGCATCGCTCGGTCCCCCAGGTCGTCGTCCGCCGTCGATGGCGGATCATGTGGTCCAGACCACTCTAGGCCGGTACGGCCGGGTACGGGAGATCCACAGCGGGCGATGCTGCCGGCCCGGGTCAGTCGGCCGATTCCAGCAGCAGCGAGATGCCCTGGCCGACGCCGATGCACATGGTGGCGAGCGCCCGCCGGCCGCCCCGGCGGCGCAGTTCCAGCGCGGCGGTCAACGCCAGCCGGGCGCCGCTGGCGCCGAGCGGGTGACCCAGCGCGATTGCCCCGCCGCCCGGGTTGACGTGCTCGGCGTCCTCCGGCAGGCCCAGCTCGCGCAGCACCGCCACCGACTGCGCGGCGAACGCCTCGTTCAGCTCGATCACGTCCACGTCGCCCAGTGACAGGCCCGTCCGGTCGAGCAGCTTCCGGGTCGCCGGGACCGGGCCGATGCCCATGATCCGCGGCGGTACGCCTGCCGACGCGGCACCGCGTACCCGGGCCAGCGGGGTGAGGCCGTAGCGTTCGACGGCGGCCGCGGAGGCGACGAGCAGCGCGACGGCGCCGTCGTTGACCCCGGAGGAGTTCCCGGCGGTGACAGTGCCGCCCTCGCGGAACGGGGTGGGCAGCGCCGCGAGCTTCGCAAGCGTCGTCTCGCGCGGGTGCTCGTCGGTTTCGACCAGCTTCGTCTCCCGCTTGCCGGCAGGCACCGTCACCGGGACGATCTCCTCGGCCAGCCGGCCGTCGGCCTGCGCCTTGGCGGCCCGCTGCTGCGACCGGTACGCGAAGGCGTCCTGCGCGGCCCGGTCCACGCCGAACTCGGCCGCCACGTTCTCCGCCGTCTCCGGCATGGAGTCGATGCCCCAGCCCTTGCGCATCAGCGGGTTGACCAGCCGCCAGCCGATCGTGGTGTCGTACACCTCTGCGGTGCGGGCGAACGGCGTGGCCGCCTTCGGCATGACGAACGGCGCGCGGCTCATGCTCTCCACGCCGCCGGCCACCACCAGGTCGGCCTCCCCGGCGACGATCGCGCGGGCGGCGGAGGCGAGCGCGTCCAGGCCGGAGCCGCAGAGCCGGTTGACGGTGCTGCCCGGCACCTCCTCCGGCAGGCCGCCGAGCAGCGCGGCCATCCGGGCCACGTTGCGGTTGTCCTCGCCGGCCTGGTTGGCGCAGCCCAGGATCACGTCGTCGGTGCGGGCCCAGTCGACGGACGGGTGGCGGGCCACCAGCTCGCGGACGACGTGCGCGGCCAGGTCGTCGGGGCGGACCCCGGCCAGGGCGCCGGCGTACCGGCCGATCGGGGTGCGGACTCCGGCAACGAGATAGGCCACTGTCATCGCGCGTACGTCCTTCGGGGGTGGGAAGGGGTCGGTCGGCGGGTCGCGGGGGTACCCGGCGCCAGGATATCCGTGACCGGAGCGGATAGGTTTGCCGCATGTCCGGGGCCCAGTTCAGCGCAGAGACCAGCGGCGGCGGCGCGTTCGTCCGCCAGCCCAACCGGTTCACCGGCCGGGTCACCCCGCACTCCACCTCACCGGAGGGCGGCGGGCCGGACGATGCGGGGCGCTGGCCGCTGGAGGCGGGCCGGTACCGGCTGATCTGGTGCCGGGCCTGCCCGTGGGCGCACCGGGCCCGGATCGTGCGCGGCCTGCTCGGGCTGGACGAGGTGATCTCGCTGGGCACCGTCGACCCGATCCGGGACGAGCGGGGCTGGCGGTTCGCGCTCGACCCGGACGGCTTCGACCCGGTGCTCGGCATCGGCTTCCTGTCCGAGGCGTACCTGTCCACCGACCCGGACTACATCGGCCGGGTGACGGTGCCGGCGCTCGTGGACACGCTCACCGGACGGGTGGTCACCAACGACTACCCGCAGCTCACGCTGGACTTCTCGACCGAGTGGCGGCGGTTCCACGCGCCGGACGCGCCGGATCTCTACCCGGTCGAGCTGCGCCCGGAGATGGACGCGCTGATGGCGGAGATCCACCGGGACGTCAACAACGGCGTCTACCGGTGCGGCTTCGCCACCTCCCAGGAGGCGTACGACGAGGCGTTCACCGCGCTGTTCGCCCGCCTCGACGCGCTCAGTGAGCGGCTGGCCGGGCGGCGCTACCTGATGGGCGACACGATCACCGAGGCGGACGTGCGCCTGTTCACCACGCTGGTGCGCTTCGACGTGGCGTACCACGGGCACTTCAAGTGCAATCTGCGCAAGCTCACCGAGATGCCGGTGCTCTGGGCGTACGCGCGGGACCTGTTCCAGACGCCGGGCTTCGGCGAGACGGTGGACTTCGACCACATCAAGCGGCACTACTACGCCACCCACGACATGATCAACCCGACCCGGATCGTGCCGCTGGGCCCGGACCTGTCCGGCTGGACCACCCCGCACGGACGTGGCTGAGGGCACAGCCCGCCGGATCGCCGCCGCGTTCGCCGCCGTCTGCCTGGCTGCCGGCGTGGCCGCGGTGACGGTCGCGGTGGTCGCCGGTCCCGGACCCGGACCCATCGCGTACGTGAGCGAAGCGGGCATCGCCGACAGCGGGTACGCCGGGGCGTACCGGATGGGGATCTTCTCGGTGGCCGCGTCGCTGCTGCTGCTCGCCGGGGCGCTGCCGCCGGGGGTGCGGGCGGCGGCCGGGCTGCTCGGCGTCGGCGCGGTCGCCACGGTGCTCTCCGGCGCTGTCACGTGCAGCGAGGGCTGCCCGCTGCCGCCGTTCGAGGCGACCACGGTGGCCGACCTGGTGCACGGCGGGGCGAGCATCGCGGCGACCGCCGCGGTGGTGCTCGCCATGCTCGTGCTGCTGTTCTCCCCGGCGGCGGACCGAGGACTGCGGCGGATCGCCGCGGTCGGCGCGGCGGTGGCGCTGCCGGTGGCCGCCGTGGTAGCGGCGGCGCTGCTGCTGGTCGGCCGCAGCGCGCTGCTCGGGGTGTCGGAACGGGTGCTGCTGGTCGTGGTCGCCGCCTGGGGACTGGTCACCTCCGGCTACCTGGCTGTAAGGAGCCTCACCGGCGACGGTCCTTCCGTTCCGGCGCCGGAGGGGAGTAACGTGTCGCGACGATGACCAATGTCTGGTGCCTCACCGAGCGCCTGTACGTCGATCTCCGGCGGCAGGCCAGCGGCGTCTGTCCGGCGTAGTTCCACGCCCCGACGCCCGCCTTCCCTCTCCAGACCTTGGATCCGTCCTCATGACCTCCGCCCTGCGCAGAATCCCCTTCTCCGTCCAGATCCTGCTCGGCCTCGTGCTCGGCGTGGCGCTCGGTTTCCTCGCCCGCGCCGCCGACCTCGCCTGGCTGACCAGCACGCTCGACACCGTCGGCGGCCTCTTCGTCCAGCTGCTCAAGCTGGCAGTGCCGCCGCTGGTCTTCACCGCCATCGTGGTCAGCGTGGTCAGCCTGCGCGGCGTCGCCAACGCCGCCCGGCTCGCCGTCAAGACGCTGCTCTGGTTCGCCGTCACCGCGCTGATCGCGGTGAGCATCGGCATCGGCCTCGGCCTGCTCACCGACCCCGGCCGGGGCGTCAACCTGGACCCGGCCGGCGCCACCGCGCCGAAGACCACCGGCTCCTGGATCGACTTCCTCACCGGCATCGTCCCGACCAACCCGGTCGGCGCGTTCGTCGAGGGCAACGTCCTGCAGATCGTCTTCCTCGCCCTGGTGGTGGGTGCCGCCGCACTGCTGGTCGGCGACGCCGCCGAGCCGTTCGTGTCGCTCAACCGCTCGCTGCTGTCGATCGTGCAGAAGGCGCTGTGGTGGGTCATCCGGCTCGCCCCGATCGGCACGCTCGGCCTGATCGGCAATGCCGTCGCCTCGTACGGCTGGGACCTGCTCGCCCCGCTCGCGAAGTTCACCACGGCCGTCTACGTCGGCTGCGCCCTGGTGCTGTTCGTGGTCTACCCGGTGCTGCTCGCGGTGGCCGGCAAGCTCAACCCGCTGCGCTTCTTCGCCGGCGCCTGGCCCGCCATCGAGCTGGCCTTCGTCTCCCGCTCCTCGGTGGGCACCATGCCGGTGACCCAGCGCTCGGTCGAGCGCCTCGGCGTCCCCCGCGAGTACGCCTCCTTCGCGGTGCCGTTCGGCGCCACCACGAAGATGGACGGCTGCGCCGCCATCTACCCGGCGCTCGCCGCGATCTTCGTGGCGCAGGTGTTCGGCGTGAACCTGGGCGTCACCGACTACCTGCTCATCGCGTTCGTCTCGGTGGTCGGCTCGGCCGCGACCGCCGGCCTGACCGGCGCGATCGTCATGCTCACGCTGACCCTGAGCACGCTGGGCCTGCCGCTGGCCGGAGCCGGTCTGCTGCTCGCCATCGACCCGATCCTGGACATGATCCGTACCGCCACGAACGTGGCCGGGCAGGCCGTCGTGCCGACCATCGTGGCCGCCCGGGAGGGCACGCTCGACCGGGCCGCGTACGACTCGGCCGGCAAGCGCGACCTGATCGAGCCGGTCGAGACCGAGCGGCTCGACCCCGTACCCGCCTGATCCACACACCGACGGGTGCGTCTCCACAAGGAGGCGCACCCGTCGCACTGACCGGAGGATCCGAGAATGAGCGCCCTGTTCACCCCGCTCGCCCTGCGCGGCGTCACCCTGCCCAACCGGATCGCGCTGGCGCCCATGTGCCAGTACAGCGCCGGACCCGACGGCCTGCCCACCGACTGGCACCGCGTGCACCTCGGTTCCCGCGCGGTCGGCGGGGCCGGCCTGGTGATCACCGAGGCGACAGCGGTGGTGCCCGAGGGCCGGATCAGCCCGCAGGACACCGGCCTCTGGTCCGGCGCGCACGTCGACGCGTGGCGTCCGATCACCGCGTTCGTCGCCGGTCAGGGCGCGGTGCCGGCCGTGCAGCTCGCGCACGCCGGGTTCAAGGCGTCCACGTACCGGCCGTGGGCGCCGGCGCGCGGCGGTGTGCCGGACGCCGAGGGCGGCTGGACCCCTGTGGGCCCGGGTGACCAGCCGTTCGTCCCGGACTACCGCACCCCCACCGCGCTGGACGAGGCGGGCATCGCGGCCGTGGTGGACGCGTTCGCCACCGCCGCCGGACGGGCGCTCGACGCCGGGTTTGCCGCCGTGGAGATCCACGCCGCGCACGGCTACCTGCTGCACGAGTTCCTGTCCCCGCTGACCAACCGGCGCACCGACGGCTGGGGCGGCGACCGGGCCGCCCGGATGCGGCTCACCCTCGACGTGGCCCGCGCGGTACGCGCCGCCGTCGGCGAGTCCGTGCCGGTGCTGACCCGGATCTCCGCCACCGACTGGGCCGACGGCGGCTGGACCGTCGAGGACAGCGTGGTGCTCGCCGGGGAACTGGCCGCCGCCGGGGTCGACCTGATCGACACCTCCTCCGGAGGCGCGGCGGTCCAGGCGTCCATCCCGGTCGGACCCGGCTACCAGGTGCCGCTCGCCGCCCGGATCCGCCGCGACGCCGGGGTGCCGACCGGTGCCGTGGGCCTGATCGTGGAGCCCGAGCAGGCCGAGCAGATCGTGGCCGGAGGCGAGGCGGACCTGGTGCTGCTGGGCCGGGAACTGCTGCGCGACCCGTACTGGCCGCGCCGCGCCGCCGCCAAGCTCGGCGCCACCCCCACCTGGCCCAACCAGTACACCCGAGCCTTCTGACCCACCCCGCCCTCCCGGCCCGCCCCGGTGCGTTGATCATGAAGTTGGCGGCGAACGGCGTCCGATTTGTCGCCGCCAACTTCATGATCGACGAGGAGGACGGCGGGCGCGGGGGTCAGCCGGCCAGGTGGTTCCAGCGGGGTTCCAGGTCGGTCCAGGTGCCCTGGTCGGCCACCGTGCCGTCGATCAGCACCACCACCCGGTCGGCCCGCACCAGCGCGGCCCGCTTCGCGGTCGAGCCGACCACTGTCACCCCGTGCTCGCGCAGTGCCGCCCACAACGCCAGCTCGGTGCTCACGTCCAGCGCCGACGACACGTCGTCGGCCACCAGCAGCTCGGTACGCGGGGCGAGCGCCCGGGCCAGCGCCAGCCGCTGGAGCTGACCACCGGAGAGCCGGGTGCCCTTGTGCCCGATCAGCAGCCCGAGCCCGCCCCCGGCGGCGGCCAGGTCGTGTTCGAGCTGGGCGGTCGAGACCGCCCCGGCGGCGTCCACCTGGTGGCCGAGCGCGATGTTGTCGGCCACCGTGCCGGAGAGCACCCGGGGTAGCTGGCCCACGTACCCGACCTGGTTGGGGCGCAGGAACATCTCCGGCTCGGTGACCGGGTCGCCGTTCCAGCGCAGCTCGCCGACGTGGTGCACGATCCCGGCGAGCGCGCGCAGCAGCGACGACTTGCCGGACCCGACCGGGCCGACGACCAGCACCAGCTGCCCGCGTTCGACTACCAGGTCGACGTCGCGGACGGCGAGCGTGCCGTCGGAGTGCAGCGCGCCGAAGCCGGACAGCTCCAGGCGGCGCAGCGGGTGCCGGGGCGGCGGCTCGGGCGCGGGCGCGGTGCCGGCGACCAGATCGAGCCCGGGCACCGGCGCCGCGTACACGGCCTCGCCGGTCATCGCCACCGTCCGCCTGGTCCACACGCGCGCCGACGGGTACTGCGACACCAGCGACGCGGTGGTCCACGCGAACCAGCGGGCCGCGCCCAGCGTGGACACGGCGACCAGCGTGGCACCCGCCGACAGCTCACCGGCCAGGTAGAGCGCCCACGCGCCGATCGGCAGCAGGCCACTGGCGACCGACGGGGTGGACCGGGCCCACACCTGCATGGCGATCTCGCGTCGCTGCCGCTCGCTGCGTACCTCGTCCAGCCGGGCGAGGTGGCGCAGCACCGGGCGGGTCGCGCCGGCCAGCTTCACCGTCCGGGCGGCGGACAGCGCGGACACCAGCGCGGTGGCGAACGCGGCGCGCGCCTTCACCGTGCCGGCCGCGTTGCGTTCCAGCCGGGGCCCGAACAGCGTCGCCGCCAGCCCGGAGACCACCATCGTGCCGACGAAGAACAGCGCCGGTACGAGACTGCCGGTCACCAGCGTCATGGTGATCACGATGGTCAGCGAGATGAACTGGTCCATCAGGTTGTCGGCGAGGTGCACGACCCGGTCGGTGTCGCCGCCCTGTGCGACCACCTCGGCCGGGGTGTGCCCGCTGACCCGGCGCGCGCCGGTCTGCCCGTGCACCAGCCGGGCGCTGATCCGCAGCATCTGCCGGATCCACCACTGCGGGAACCACAGGTTCGTCAGGTACGGCAGCGGCAGCACCACGAGCAGCGCCGCCACGATGCCCAGCGCGGGCAGCCACGGGTCGCCGCCGCCGACCAGGTCGGCCCAGAGCCAGGGCAGCACTGCCCCGTCCATCCCGAGCACCGTCATCACGATGAACAGGGCGACCGAGACCATGCCGTACCGCGGGTCGTTGGTGCCCAGCCGGAGGATCTCCCGCATGGTCCGCGCGGGGGGCGTGGGCGGCGCGGGTGGCGGGTCGGCGCGCGGCACGGCGGCCGGCCGCGTCGCGGGCGCGGCCGGCGTGGTGGGCGCGTCGTCCCAGGCGGGCGCGTCGAGCAGGTCCACGCCACCGCGCCGGGAGCCCACTCCGGCGTACGCCCCGGCGTGGCTGGTGGCGAGCAGCTCGGCGAAGCGGGCCGACTCGCGCAGCGGACCAGCCTCCAGCACCGCGCCGTCGGCCATCACGACCACCTCGTCGCAGCGGCGCACCGAGGAGAGCCGGTGCGCGATGACGATGCCGATCCGGTCGGTGAGCAGCCGTTCGGTGGCTTCGCGTACCCGGTTCTCGGTGACCGGGTCGAGCCGCGCGGTGGCCTCGTCGAGGATCACCACGTGCGGGTCGCGGACCAGGATGCGGGCGAACGCGACGAGCTGCTCCTGCCCGGCGGAGAGCACGTAGCCGCCGTCGCCGAGCCGGGTGTGCACGCCGTCGGGCAGTTCGGCGATCCAGCCGGCCAGGCCCAGTTCGGTGAGCGCCCGCTCGGCGGCGTCCAGCAGTTCCGGGTCGAACAGCGCCACGTTCTCGGCGAGCGTGCCGGCCAGGATCTCGGTGCGCTGCGGCACCACGGCGATCCAGCGGCGCAGTTCCTCCACGTCCAGGTCGACCAGGTCGGTGCCGCCGAGGAAGACTGTGCCGCGGGGCACGTCCACCGCCCGGGTGAGCACCTTGGCCAGCGTCGACTTGCCCGAGCCGGTACGCCCGACGAGCGCGTACGAGCGGCCGCGGACGAAGTCGAGGTGGACGTCGCGCAGCGCCGGCCCGCGCTCGTCCCCGCCGGCCGGGTAGCGGTAGGTGAGCCCGCGCACGGTCAGGTCCCCGTCGACCGGGGTGGCCCCGCCGTCGGGCTCCTGCGGCGACCCGGCGAGCAGTTGCACCCGGCCCCACGCGCCGAACGCCTGTTGCAGGTGCGGCACCCAGCGGGCGATGTGCTCGACCGTCGCGCCGAACGCGATGGCCAGCAACCAGATCGCGGTCAGCCGCGCGGCGTCGACCCGGCCGGTGGCGAGCGCCCACGCGCCGCCCAGCACCACGCCCGCGATGCCGACCCGGACCGCGCCGGCGGCGGCCGCGGTGACCCGGGCGGAGAGCCGGAACACCCGGACGCACCGGGTGATCACCTCGGCCGCGCGGCGGGCGTAGAGGCGCAGCACGTACGGCCGGGCGAGGCTGGTGCGCACGTCGTCCTGCCCGTGCACCGCCTCCTCCATCACGGCCGCGAGGTCGGACCACGCCTCCTCCTCGGCCATCCGGGCCGGGGCGATCCGGGCGGTCGGTCGGCGCAGCGTCACCGCGAGCAGCGAGGTGAGCACGATCATGCCGATACCGGCGGGCCACCAGACGATCAGCGCGCTCACCGTCGCGAGGGCGCAGACCGCGAGGCCCTGCGCCAGCCGTACGCCGGTGTTCCGCATCTCGGCGGCGACCTGGTAGACGTCGTTGTCGATCCGGTCGAGCAGTTCGCCGACCGGTGTGGTCTCCAGGGTGGGCAGGTCCTGGCCGAGCGCGACCCGGCAGAGCCGCCGCCGCACGTCGGCCGACCAGTCGGCGGTGAGCCGGGCCATGATCAGGCCGATCAGCAGGTCGGTGACGACAGCGGCGACGAGCGCCACGGCGAGCGCGACGAACCAGCCGGACGAGCGGTGCACCAGCACCGGCCCGGCCAGCGCGGAAGCGGCCGCCTGACCACCGGCGCCGAGCACGATCAGCAGCAGGACCGCCGCCATCCGGCGGGGCGCCGTGGCCCAGAGATCTCGGAGCAGGCGCATGGAAGGTCCTCCGGACTCGGATCGGTGGGGGCGGTGCCCTCAGCCTCACCCTTCCGGCGGTCCGGAATCAACCGAATTACCGACCGCTGGTCAGGTGCGGGCGACCCGCCGGACGATCCCGAGCAGCGACTCCTGCACCTCGTCGATCGGCCGCTCCGGCGAGAAGACCAGCCAGTCCACGGCCACCACGAGCCCGACGCCGAACAGCGCCGAACTGGCGGTACGCACGTCCAGGTCGGCCGGGAGGTCGCCACTGTCCACGCCGGCCTTCACGGTGTCGGCGATCACCGCGATGGCCTCGCCGCGCAGCAGCCGCAGCGTCTGCTGCCACTCCCGGTTGGTCCGCCACATCTCCGAGAGCAGGAGCTGGGCGAAGGCGCGGTAGCGGCGGATGTACTCCAGCTGGGCGCGGACCAGCGCGCCGAGCGCCTCCAGCGGCGGCAGCCCGTCGACGGCGGCCCGGAACTCGGCGGTGAGCAGGCCGATGCCGTGCCGCAGCAGCTCCTCGAACAGGACCGTCTTGGACTCGAAGTTGTAGTAGACGGTCCCCTTCGCCACGCCGGCCCGGGCCGCGATGTCGTCCACGGTGGTGGCCGAGAAGCCCTGCTCGGCGATGAGGTCCACCGCCGCCACGAAGAGGCGCTGGCGGGTGTCCTCGCGCCGGCGTGTCCGTCCGTCCGTCACCGGCTCATCCTCACATGGTCAGTTCGGGGTGCAGCTTGGCCGGGGTCAGCCGCCGGGAGCGGCGGGCCGCGCCGACGGTCAGCGCCATGGCGCCCAGCCCGAACGCGAGCAGCACCAGCGCGCCGGTGACCACGGGTGCGGTCGTACCGCCGTTGATGGTGTGCCGCAGGCCGTCCACCACGTACGTCATCGGCAGCCAGGGGTGGATCGCCTGGAAGAAGCCGGGTGAGGTCTGCACCGGGTAGGTGCCGCCGGACGAGGTGAGCTGGAGCATCAGCAGCGCCAGCGCGGCCAGCCGCCCGGCCGGGCCGAGCGCCACACCGAGCAGTTGCATGATCGCGGTGAACGCCAGCGAGGTGAGGGCGAGCAGCCCGAACGTGGCCGGGCCGTGCCTCGGGTCGAGCCCGAGGCCGAGCGTCACCACCGTGTAGAGCACAGTGACCTGGGCCAGGCCGATGCCGGCGGCGGGGAGCCACCCGGCGAGCACGACCCGCCAGCCGGGTGCGCCGGACATGACGTGCCGGCGGTTGACCGGCCGCAACAGCATGTACGTGATCATCGCGCCGACCCAGAGCGCCAGCGACAGGAAGTACGGGGCGAAGCCCACGCCGTACGAGCCGGCCGGGTTCTGCGAGTCGCGGATCAGGCCGACCGGGTCACCGAGCACGCCGGCGCGAGTGGCCGCGTCGTCGTACCCCGGTAGTTTCCGCTCCCCGGCGGCGAGCCCGTCGGCGAGGTCGCCGGCGCCGCCCTCCAGCCGGGTCAGCCCGTCGACCAGGCGGTTGCTGCCGCTGCCGAGCTGGGCCAGGCCGCCGTCGAGCTGGCGGGCGCCGGTGGCGAGGCGGTAGAGGCCGCCGCGCAGCTCGTTCGCGCCGGTCGACGCGTCGCCCAGCCCGTCGCGGAGCTTGGCGCTGCCCTGGGCAAGCGTGGTGAGCCCGCCGGCCAGCTCGTTGACCTTCGCGCGGGCGGAGGCGACGTCGTCGGCCAGGTGCGGCGCGGCGGCGGCGACCTCGCGGGCGGTCTTCGCCACGTCGGTCATCTGCTTGCGCAGCGTGGCCATGTCGGTCTTGTCCAGCGCGGCCACCACGGACCGGGCCTGTGTGACGGCCCGGTCGGCGGCCTTGCGGGCGGCGGCGAATCCGGGATCGTCGGCCAGTTCGGGGTGTGCCTTCGCGACCGCGTCGAGCCGGTCGCGGACCTCCTCGGCGCTCGCGACCACCTCGGCGGCCTTGCCCGGCAGCGCGTCCAGCCCGGCGGCGAGCTGCTGCGCGCCGTCGGCGACGAGCGTGGCCGCCTTCTCGATCTTGTCGGCGTTGCGGCGCAGCACCGGCTCGTACCTGTCGGCGGCGGCGTTCACGGTGGCCGCCGCGGCCTTGGTCTCGGTGGCGGCGCGCCCGGCGCCTTCGGCGAGCTGGGCGGCGCCGGTGCGCAGCTGGTCGAGGCCCTTGGCGAGCTTGTCCGCGCCCTGGACCGACTGGTTGAGTCCACCGGCGAGTTGCCCGGCGCCGTCCCCGGCGTCACCGAGCCCGTCGGCGAGCTGGTCGGCGCCCCGCTGGGAGCTGCCGAGCCCGTCGGCGATCTTTCCGGCGCCGTCGGCGGCGCGGCCGGTCTCGGCCTTGGCGTCGGTGAAGCCGATCAGCATCCTGTCGAAGTACGTGGCGGCGGTGCTCTGCGCGGCGGCGGCCCGGATCTCGCTGAACGCCGACCGGGCGAGCAGGCCGGAGAGGTAGTTGGTGGCGTCGTCGTTGACGACCTTCAGTTCGCCCTGCCGAGCCGGGCGGTCCGGTTCCGGGCCGGCGGCGAGCGTGGCGGAGAAGTCCTGCGGGATGGAGAAGACCAGGTGGTAGCGCCCGTCGCGCAGCCCGTTGGTGGCGTCGGCCTGGTCGGTGACGGTCCAGCCGAACACCTTGCGGTCGAGCAGCTTCTCGGTCAGGTCGCGGCCGGCGTGCACCTCGCTGCCGTCACCGGCGGTGGCCGGGCGGTCGGCGTTGACCAGGGCGACCGGGATCCGGTCCATCTTCCCGTAGGGGTCCCAGAACGCGTACAGGTAGAGCGCGCCGTAGAGCAGCGGGACGATGGTGAGCACCGCGAGCGCGGCTCGTGGCAGCCGGCCCCGGGTCATCCGGCGCAGCTCGAACAGGGCCAGTCGCAGGACGCTCATGCGGGCACCTCGGCGGGCTCGTCGGGAACGGTCAGGGCGGACGCGGGCTCGTCGGGAACGGTCAGGGCGGGGACGGGCAGGGCCGGGTCGCCGATGCGGTGCACGGTGGCGGCGACTCCGGGTTCGACGGCGCGGGCGCTGGCGACGACCGCGTACCCCTGGTCGGCGAGGCGTTCCAGCGCGCCCCACATCCACGCCCGCTCGGGGCGGTCGGCGCCGGCGTCCACGTCGTCGGCGACGATCAGGCTGGGGCCGGCGAGGCTGGCCAGCACGAGCCCGAGCACCTGGCGCTCGACCGGGGTGAGGTCGCGGCCGTACCGGTCGGGGTCGAGCGGCGCGTCGGTGAGTCCGGCGCCGGCGATGGCGGCGGCGTAGGCGTCGCGGCGGTAGGCGCGGCGGGCCCGTACCGCGGCGACCGGAACCAGCCGGCGCCGGCGGCGCGGCACCGGGCCGAGCAGCAGCAGGCGTTCGGTGATGTGCTCGGCGACGGTGAGCGTCGGGTCGGGTTCGTGCACGCCCGCCACCTGGCCGAGCGCGGCCGGGCCGCGGCGGCGCAGCTCGCCGTGGTTGTGCGGGAAGCGCCCGGCCAGCGCCAGCAGCAGCGAGGTGCGCCCGCTGCCGGGCGGGCCGGTGACGGCGTGCAGCTCACCGCTCGCGGCGGTGAGGTCGACGTCGCGGTAGACCCAGCCGCGGCGGGTGCGCAGCCCCAGGCCCCTGGCCTCGACGATGTTCATCCCGACCCCGAATTCCGAACTGACTAGTCAGTATAAAAACATGCCCAGCATAGCGTCGGGTGTCCGGTTCGGGACGTCCGGCGGGAGTGATCCTCAGAACAGCACTGTGGCGAGCGTGCCGACCGGGCGGAAGCCGCAGCGCTCGTAGACCCGACGGGCGGGCAGGTTGAAGTCGTTGACGTAGAGGCTCACAGTGGGCGCGACCCGCTCCAGCGCGTCGCGGACCACGGCGGCCATCGCCGCGGTGGCGATGCCCCGGCCACGCCACTCCGGCGCCACCCAGACGCCCTGCACCTGCGCGGTCCGGCGGGTCACCACGGCGAGTTCCGCCTTGAAGACCACCCGCCCGTCGATGAAACGGGCGTAGGCGCGGCCGGCGCGCACCAGCTCGGTCACCCGCCGCCGGTAGCCGCGCCCGCCGTCCTCGGCCAGCGGCGACACCCCGACCTCCTCGGTGTACATCGCCACCGCCGCCGGGAACAGCAGGTCGACCTCGCTGCCGCGCACCCGCCGCACGTGCGGGTCGGGCGCCACGGCGGGCAGCGCGTCCGTCGCCAGCAACGGCTGGTTCGGGCGTACGTCCCGGGCCGGGCCCCAGTGCGCGGAGAGGCGGTCCCAGAGCCCGAGCACCGCGTCGGCCCGCCCCACGATCGAGGAACAGAGCCGCTCCTCGGCGCTCAACTGGTCGGCGAACGCGGTCACCGCCGACTCGGACGCGAGCACCGGGGTCAGGTTGCCGCCCAGCCAGCAGATCGACTCCAGGTGCCGGCGGGAGCCGTACCCGAGGATCCGCGCCTCGGCCCGCCACCACGCCAGGCCGCGTGCCGCCACCCGCTCGGCGACCTGCGCGCCGGCGTACGGGTCGTGGTCGAGCAGCCGCTCGACCGCGCGGCGCTCCGACTCCCCGAGTTGGCGTACCGGCACCGTGAGCACGGCTACCAGCCTGCCAGATCCACCCCGGCGCGCGCGGGCCGACCGGGCACCTGCCGCACCGCGCTCAGCCGGCCGGCGCCGGCACCGGTTCGGGCGTGGCCGGACGGGTTCGGGCGGCCCATCGCACCACCGGCGGCACCAGCGCGCCGAGCAGCATGAACACCACGCCGAGCACCAGCCAGCCGGGCACGCCCCAGCCGATCGCGAGCGTGGTCACCACCACCGGGGCGACCATCGAGCCGAGCTGCATGCCCATCCCGTACGCGCCCTGGTACTGCCCGTGCGCGTGCGCCGGGGCCAGGCCGAAGGAGATGCCCCAGCCGGCCGCCGCGTGCCACAGCTCGCCCACGACGTGCACCAGCGCGCCGCCCAGCAGCAGCGGCACCGCCGCCGCGACCGGTACGCCGCCACCGGCCGCGAACAGCGCGCAGGCGACCGCGAGCAGGACACCCGCCCGGCGGGCGGCCCGGCCCGCGCCGGTCAGGTCCTCGGTGCCCCGCGAGGCGCGGACCTGGAACAGGATCACCACCACCGTGTTGACGAGCAGGCAGGCGGAGATGAGCCAGTTCGGCGCCGTGGTGTGCCCGGCGATCCAGAGCGGCAGGGCGATGTTGATCAGCGAGAAGTGCATGGACATGAGCCCATCCAGCACGGTGAAGGCGAGGAAGGGGCGGTCCCGTAGCGCGATCAGCCGTGGACCGTGCGCCGGGGCGGGCATCGGCGGCACCGGCGGGAGCCGCAGCAGCACCGCCGCCGCCAGCACGTACGTGGCGGCGTCGAGCAGGATCAGCGTGACGTACGCGCCGCGGGTGTCGGCGGCGAGCGCGAACCCGGCCAGCACCGTGCCCACCGAGATGCCGACGTTGGTGACAGCGCGCAGGTAGGCGCGGGTGCGTACCCGCTGGTCGGGCGGGACGGCACCGGCGATCAGCGCGCCCCGGGCGCCACGGGTACCCGCGTCGGCGACCGCCATCAGCACGCCGACGACCAGGAAGCCGGTGAACGAGCGCACCGCCACCAGGGCGGCCGTGCACCCGGCCGAGGCGAGCAGCGCGGCCATCTGGAGCCCGCGCGGCCCGAGGCGGTCGGCGAGGTATCCCATCGGCGTGCTCGCCACCAGGCTGACCAGCGCGGTGAGCGTGAGCGCCACGCCGACCTGGGTGACCGACAGCCCGACCGACCGGGTGAGGAACAGCGCGCTGGCGGTGAGCCAGGTGCCCCGCCCGACGGTGTTGACGAGCGTGGAGAGGGCGAGGGTCCGGGACGGGCCCGGTTCGGGAAGCAGGCGCACACCGGCACCCTAGCAAGACGTACGTACGGTTTTCAGCCCCGTTTACGTAACGTCTTGTCGGCGATGCATTGCCGATATATCGTTGATGCATCAGTGATACACCGACAGAAGGAGAACCGATGGGCTTCCATCGACGCATGCACGCCATGCACGACGAGATGCGCCGCCGTGGCGGCTTCGGCTTCCCGCCCGTACCCCCGGGTCCGCCGCCCTTCTCCCCCGGACCGCACGGTCACGGTCACGGGCGGGGCCGGGGCGGGCGCGGACGCGGCCGGCGACCCAACGTGCGCGGCGCCGTGCTGGCCCTGCTCACCGAGCGGCCGATGCACGGCTACGAGATGATCCAGGAGATCGACTCCCGCACCGGCGGGGCCTGGCGGCCCAGCCCCGGCTCGATCTACCCGACGCTGCAACTGCTGGAGGACGAAGGGCTCATCGCGACCGCCCCCGACTCCGAGGGTGGACGCAAGCGGTTCGCGCTGACCGAGGCGGGCCAGGCCGAGGCGGCCGGCGCGGCGCAGACCCCGCCCTGGGCGGAGTTCGCCGAGCAGACGGTCAACAGCTGGCACGACATCCGCGACGCCGGCGCCCAGGCCATGCAGGCGCTGCGGCAGGTGATGACCACCGGCACCGACGACCAGCGCGCCCGGGCCGCCCAGGTGCTCGACGAGACCCGGCGCAAGCTCTACGCCATCCTCGCCGAGTCCGAGTGACCGCCCGGCGCGGCAGCCCGGCTGCACCCGGTGACACCGTGCATACCGGTCCGCGAAACGCGCGTGCGGCCGTTCCCGAGGTCGGGGACGGCCGCACGGCGACGCGGGGAACAGATCAGTGCACGGTGACGGTGGCGCCACCCGGCACCAGGTCGCGCAGCTCCTCGGGGATCTCGGCGCCCATCTCGTCGGCGATGCGCAGCGCCTCCTCGATCAGCGTCTCCACGATCTGCGCCTCCGGCACTGTCTTGACGACCTTGCCCTTGACGAAGATCTGGCCCTTGCCGTTGCCGGAGGCCACACCCAGGTCGGCCTCGCGGGCCTCACCCGGGCCGTTCACCACGCAGCCCATGACCGCGACGCGCAGCGGCACCGGCAGGCCCTCCAGACCGGCGGTGACCTCCTCGGCCAGCTTGTAGACGTCGACCTGTGCCCGGCCGCAGGACGGGCAGGAGACGATCTCCAGGCCACGCTCGCGCAGGCCCAGCGACTCCAGGATCGCGGCGCCGACCTTGATCTCCTCGACCGGCGGGGCGGACAGCGAGACCCGGATGGTGTCGCCGATCCCCTCGGCCAGCAGCGCGCCGAACGCCACCGCCGACTTGATCGTGCCCTGGAACGCCGGGCCCGCCTCGGTGACACCCAGGTGCAGCGGGTAGTCGCACTTCTCGGCCAGCAGCCGGTACGCGCGGATCATCACCACCGGGTCGTTGTGCTTGACCGAGATCTTGATGTCCCGGAAGCCGTGCTCCTCGAACAGCGAGCACTCCCACAGCGCCGACTCCACCAGCGCCTCGGCGGTGGCCTTGCCGTACTTGGCCAGCAGGCGCTTGTCCAGCGAGCCCGCGTTGACGCCGATCCGGATCGGCACGCCCGCGTCGCCGGCGGCCCGCGCGATCTCCTTGACCTTGTCGTCGAACTGCCGGATGTTGCCCGGGTTCACCCGCACCGCGGCGCAGCCGGCATCGATCGCCGCGAAGACGTACTTCGGCTGGAAGTGGATGTCCGCGATCACCGGGATCTGCGACTTCTTGGCGATCGCGGGCAGCGCCTCCACGTCGTCCTGCGACGGCACGGCGACCCGGACGATCTGGCAGCCGGACGCGGTCAGCTCGGCGATCTGCTGGAGCGTGGCGTTGACGTCGGCGGTGAGGGTGGTGGTCATGGACTGCACCGAGACCGGCGCGCCCCCACCGACCGGCACCGAACCGACCATGATCTGGCGGCTGGCCCGGCGCGGGGCCAGCGGCGGCGGCGGTACGGGGGGCATACCGAGACTGACAGCGGTCACTTCAGGCACTCACCTTGAGAAGAGCGTGATGGGGTTGATGACATCAGCGGTGACGGTGAGCAGCGTGAACGCGCCACCGATCAGGATCACCGCGTACGTGACGGGCATGAGTTTGAGGTAGTCGACGCGGCCGGGATCGGCGCGGCCGATGCGCGCGTAGAGCCAGGAGCGCGCCCGTTCGAACCAGGCGATGGCGATGTGGCCGCCGTCCAGCGGGAGCAGCGGCAGCAGGTTGAACACGCCGATGAAGAAGTTCAGCGACACGAACAGCATGAAGAACACCAGCCAGGCGTTGTTCTCCACGGCCTCGCCGCCGAGCCGGCTGGCGCCGACCACGCTGATCGGGGTGTCCACGTCGCGCTCGCCGCCGGTGATCGCGTTCCACAGCGCGGGCACCTTCTGCGGGATGCGCTGCATGGCGTGCGCGGTCTGCACGGCCATGGTGCCGGTGAAGTCGGCGGTCGCGCCGAACGCGGCGACCGGGCCGTACTCGACCCGGGTCGGGGTGGTGGGCGAGAGCGCCACGCCGAGCGCGGACACCGCCGAGGTGGCGCCCTTCGGGTCGCCCAGCGGCGGACGCTGCACCGAGGCCAGGTCGACCCGCGCCTCGTCCGGCTTGCCGTCGCGCACGAAGGCGACGGTGGCCGTACCGGGCGGGGTGGCGCGGACCACGTCGAGCATGTCGCCCCAGGTCGAGACCGGCTTGCCGTTCACCGCGGTGATCCGGTCGCCGTCCTTGAGCTGGGCCTTCTCGGCCGGGCTGGCCGGGTCGCCGGACTCGCAGGCGCGGGCCGCGTTCTCCACCACCACGCACGGCGCGATGGCGATCACCGCCGGCTCGGCCCGGAAGCCGGCCTCGGTGCTGGGGAACTTCGGGTTCGGCAGCCCCACCGACACCGCGATGATCCAGAGCGCGATCAGGGCCAGGGCGAAGTGGGTGATCGAACCCGCGGACATCACGATCGTCCGCTTCCACACCGGGTAGCGCCACATCGCGCGCTTCTCGTCCCCCGGCTCGACGTCGTCGTCCTGCGGGGTCATGCCGACGATCTTGCAGAAGCCGCCGAGCGGGATGCCCTTGATGCCGTACTCGGTCTCGCCCCGCTTGAACGACCACAGCGTCGGGCCGAAGCCGACGAAGTAGCGCGTGACCTTCATCCCGAACGCCTTGGCGGTCAGCATGTGCCCCGCCTCGTGCAGGCTCACCGAGATGAGGATCGCCAGGGCGAACAGCACCACCCCGAGCAGATAGCTCATCGAGCTCCTTCCACCGACCCGACGATGATCTCCTGGGCGTGCGCCCGTGCCCACGACTCGGCGGCGAGCACGTCCTCGACGGTACCTGGTTCGTCGAAATCGGGAGCGTCCTCCAGCACCCGCTGGAGGGTGTCGACGATGCCGAGGAACGGCAGCCGGCCCGCGACGAACGCGGCCACGCACTCCTCGTTCGCCGCGTTGTAGATCGCCGGGCGGCAGCGCCCGGCCTCGCCCGCCGCCTTGGCCAGCGCGACCGCCGGGAACGCGGCGTCGTCGAGCGGGAAGAACTCCCAGGTGTGTGCAGTGGTCCAGTCGACAGCCGCGGCGGCGCCGGGCACGCGGTCCGGCCAGCCGATGCCCAGCGCGATCGGCAGCCGCATGTCCGGCGGGCTGGCCTGGGCGAGCGTGGAACCGTCGGTGAACTCGACCATCGAGTGGATCACCGACTGCGGGTGGACCATCACCTCGATGTCGGCGTACGGCACGTCGAACAGCTCGTGCGCCTCGATCACCTCCAGTGCCTTGTTGACCATCGTGGCGGAGTTGATCGTGACGACCGGGCCCATGTTCCAGGTGGGGTGCGCCAGCGCCTGCTCCGGGGTGACGGCGGTCAGCTCGTCGCGCCGCCGCCCCCGGAACGGGCCGCCGCTGGCGGTGACCACCAGCCGCCGCACCTCGCCCCGGGCGCCGCCGCGCAGGCACTGCGCCAGCGCCGAGTGCTCGGAGTCGACAGGGACGATCTGCCCCGGTCGGGAGACGGCGGCCTTGACCAGCGGGCCGCCGGCCACCAGGGACTCCTTGTTGGCGAGCGCGAGGGTACGCCCGGCGTGCAGCGCGGCCAGCGTCGGCGGCAGGCCCAGCGAGCCGACGACCCCGTTGAGCACCACGTCGCACGGCCACTGCGCCAGCTCGGTCATCGCGTCCGGCCCGGCCACGATCTTGGGCAGCTTGAAGTCACCGCTGGCCCAGCCGCGCTTGCTCGCCTCGGCGTAGAACGCGAGCTGGAGATCCTGCGCGGCGGACGCGCGGGCCACACCGACCGCATCCACGCCCAGCTCCAGCGCCTGCGCGGCGAGCAACTCCACGTTGCCGCCACCCGCGCCGAGGGCCACCACCCGGAAGCGGTCCGGGTTGCGCTTGACGATGTCGATGGCCTGGGTGCCGATCGAGCCGGTCGAACCGAGCAGTACGAGATCTCGGGGAGTGGTCACCGGACCATTGTTCCCCAGCGCCTCACCCCGGTTCGTCCCGGAGTGCCCGGCGACATGATCGACTCCACTTCGCCGAGGTGGCGGCATCAGGGTTGCCGCGATGCCGCCACTTCGGCGATCCGGTGTCGATCACGCCTGCGGCGCCTCCTCATCGAGCAGGTCGGCCGGGTCGACGCTGAACTCGAACGGCTGCCGCATCACGAACGTCGTACCGGCGGCCGCGGCGGCCAGCGGCCGGTACTCGCCCTCGACCAGTTCGTAGAGGGCGAGCGCGGGCACCCGGTTACGCAGGTCGACCCGGAGGAAGTACGGCACACCGGCGGCCGCGTACTCCCGTGGCCGGTCGATCACGTCCTTTCGCCGGTTACCGGGCGACACGATCTCACCGAGGAGCACCGCCTGGCCGATGTCGACAGCGGATCGGCCACCGCCCGAGGAGCGCAGTACGGCGATGTCGGGGATGAACAGATCCTTGCCGGAAATCAGGTTGATCTCGGGGTAGGCCCAGAGCCCGCTACGCCGGGCGGCCCGGTGCAGCCGATACGGCAACTCGCGTTCGACCGACTGATGGTCGATGCCGGCATGTGGTGTCACGATCACGCTTCCGCTCAGGACCTCGACCTTCGGGCCGTTGGTCTCCGGTAGGAGATCGAGAGCGAGCTGCGCGGTCCAGGGCTCGTCGCGCCAGCGGAGCACCTCGAACGACGGCTCGGCGGGCTGCGGTGCCGGCTCGGGCGCGAATGCGGCCTGGGCCATCAGGCTCACCCCCTCAGCGGGTAATCGTGCTACCACTCACCCTAACGGCGCTGTCCCGCTCCGCCCTGCTCGCACACGTTGTCCGCCCCCAACCACCGGAATCCCGGCGATCATGAGGTTGACGGCGTCGGCGGTCCGATTTGTCACCGTCAACTCCATGATCGCCGGGGCGGGCGCGGGTCTGAACGGTCAGGCGGGGCGCTCCAGGACGAAGGTCTCCAGTTCGACCCCGCCGTACCAGTCGGTGCGCACGCCTGCGTGCGTCATGCCGAGGCGCCGGGCCACCGCCATCGACGGGTCGTTCCCCGCCATCACCACCGCGTACACCCTCGGGGTGCCGGTGGCGAACTCGCGTTCCAGCACCGCGCGGGCCGCCTCGGTGGCGTAGCCGTTGCCCTGGGCGTCGGGGTGCAGGTGCCAGCCGACCTCGATGTCGTCGGTCAGGGTGACGCCGTCGCGACCGGGTAGCGGCTTGAGCAGGATGCTCCCCGCCACCGGCCCGCCGTCGCGCGGCTCGATCGCCCACAGGCCCCAGCGGCCGTCGTAGGGCGCCCAGCGTTCGTGCCACATCCGGACCCGTTCACGCGCCTCGGACGGGTCGGTCATCCGCCCCTTGCCGCCGCCCAGCCAGCGCATCACCTCGTCCCGGGAGTAGATGTCGTAGACCCGGGCCAGGTCGTCGGGCGACTCGGTCCAGTCCCGGAGCACCAGCCGGTCGGTCGTGGCGATCGTCATGCCGCCGGATCGTAATGCGTGGCGCGGGGTCGTACGGGGAACGAGAGGGCGATGGGCGACGGGTGGGAGCGGACGAAGCGGATCACGGCTGCGGCGTTCCGGCCGGTCCGCGGCCGCGACCTGTCGCTGCACGCCGCCGCGATCACCTTCTACGGCGCGATCGCCGTGGTGCCGGTGGCGCTGCTGGCGATCTGGCTGACCGGGCTGCTCGCCGGGGCGGACCGGGTACGGCGGCTGACCGGGTACGCCATCGACACGCTGCCCACCGAGATCGGCGCGCACCGGGCGGCGGCCGCGCTGGTCGAGGCCGGGCTGGGACTGACCCCGCTGCTGGCGCTGGCCTCGCTGCTGCCGGCCTCGCTCTACGGCGAGGGACTGCGCCGCGCCTTCGTCTCGGTGGCCGAGCCGCGCGCCGAGTCCGGCGCGCTGGTGGGCTGGCGGGGCCGCCTGCTGCTGCTCCCGCTGCTCGCGCCGGCCCCGGCGCTGCTGCTGTCGATCCTGCTCGGGCTGCCGATGACCACCCGTCTGGTACGCCAGGGCGGCTGGGTCGGCGCGCTCGGCGTGGTGCTGTCGTTCCTGGCGGTGTGGCTGGTGCTCACGCCGGTGCTGATCTGGGTGTTCCGGGTGGTCGGCCCGGCCTCGCCGGACTGGCTCGCCACCGTCGTCCTGGGCTCGTTCACGGCGGCGAACCTGTCCGGCTTCGTGCACGGCTTCGTGCTGTTCTGCTCGCTGCCGCTGGACCTGGGCGTGCCGTTCGGCGGGTTCGACGAGATCGGCGGCGGCGTGGCGGTGCTGCTCTGGCTCTATCTGTTCCACGTGATCGTGCTGTCCGGCTACTCGGCCACGCTGGCGGCGAGCCGGTGGCGGGCCACCCGGGAGGCGGCCCGCGCCTGACGGCTGCGGTCAGCGCCGGAACGGGCCGCGCACCTCGTACGTGATGCCGCCGGTGCCGGCCCGGGCGCCGCTGGTGCCGCGCTGTGAGGAGAAGTAGAGCCGGCTGCCGTCCGGGGAGAACGCCGGGCCGGTGATCTCCGACTCGGACTGCCCGAGCAGCCGGAGGAACGGCGTCACCACACCGGCCGGTGTGATCACGTTGATCTCCATGTCGCCGCCGTCCTCGGCCACGTAGAGGTCACCGCCGGCGGTGCCGGTGATGTTGTCGACGCCGGTCAGCGGCGCGGCCCCGGCCGGCACCAGCGAGTCGTCGTACGCGAGGTCGAGCCGCTGGTTCACCGCGTCGTACGCCCACACCCGGTTGTCGCCCTTGGTGGTGAACCAGCAGGTGTCGTCGGCGTACCAGCAGCCCTCGCCGCCGTCGAACGTCTGCGCCGCGGCCACCTGGTAGCGGGTGGGCACCGGGAACCCGTCGCGGTCCGGCAGGTCCCGCCAGGTCACCGGCCCGGTCACCTGGCCGTCCGGGGCGCAGAGCACCTGCACCCGGCCGGTGCGCAGGTCGCCCCAGGTGTCCGGGACGAACCGGTAGAAGCAGCCGTCCCCCTCGTCCTCGGTCAGGTAGACCACCCGCCGCTGCGGGTCGCAGGCCGCCGCCTCGTGCTTGAACCGGCCCATCCGGGTCCGCTCCTCACCGGACCGGCCGCCCTCGGGCCAGGTCTCGAAGACCCGGCCCAGCGGCACCTCCTCGCAGGACAGCCACGTCCCCCACGGGGTCGGCCCGCCCGCGCAGTTGACGTTCGTGCCACCGAGGATCCGGTACGCGGCGGCGATCGCGCCGTCGGCGGCGAACCGCACCGCCGAGGCGCCGCCGACGAGCGGCACCTCCGAGTTGGAGACGTAGGTCCAGCCGTCGCCGGCCGGGAAGCAGGCGCCGCCGTCGGGCGCCGGGTGCCAGGTGTACGAGGTGCCCGCGACCCGCTGCCCGGAACGCGCGATCACCCGGCTGGTGAAGCCGGCCGGCAACTGGAGGCTGTTGGCGTCGGCGGCCAGCAGGTCGCCGTACGGGCCGGGGCCGGGCTGGGCGGGCTGGGCCGGGGCGGCAGCGGCGGCCCAGAGACCACCGGCGAGAGCGGCGGCGCCACCGGCGGCTGTGGCGCGCAGGACGGTACGACGATCCATCGGGGATTACCTCCCGGGGGGCGGTGGGTGTCCCGTCGACGGTAGGACGAGTAATGCATCGACAACTGCCACTATAGGATGAACGCGGGGTGACGGCCGTCCGGCGTCAGAGGCCTTCGACGTACCGCTTCGCGTCGGCGAGCGACATGTGCGTGTGCTCCCGCACCACCTTGATCGCCTGGATCTTCTTGCCCCGGTACAGCAGCCGTGCGGCCTCGGCCCGCACCGCGTCGTCGACGCCCTTTCCCGGTGCCGGCGGGCCGGGCGACCAGGTTCCGCCGGACACCAGCACGTCCACCGCCCGCTTCGCCTCCAGCAGCGACAGCCCGGTCTGCTCGCGCAGCACCTTGACCGCCTCGACCGTACGCCCCGCGCGGGCCAGCCGGAGCACCTCGGCCTGCCCGTCGCCCGCCGGGCGGTCCGGGGCGACCAGATCCCGGGGACGGCCGCGCCGCAACGCGAGCAGGAGCAGGAACACCACCACGACGAGCGCCACCGCGAGCGCGATCTGGACAGCCGGGGACATGCCCGGAACGGTAGCGCCCCGGCGCGAACCCTCCCTTCGTGGCCCTGCCGCCGCTACGCTCCGCGGCATGAGCGAACGCACCGAGCGAAGCGAGGGCCGTGAGCGCATGCCCAACCAGCACCCCATGAGCGAACGCACCGAGCGGAGCGAGGGCCGTGAGCGCATGCCCAACCAGCACCCCATGAGCGAACGCACCGAGCGGAGCGAGGGCCGTGAGCGCATGCCCAGCCGGCACTCCATGAGCGACGCGAGTGAGCTGCCGTCCCGCGCCGACGTCGTCGTGGTCGGCGCCGGGCACAACGGCCTGGTCTCGGCGATCCTGCTGGCCCGCGCCGGCCTGGACGTCCTCGTGCTGGAGGCATCCGGGGTGATCGGCGGGGCGACCCGCACCGAGAACCCGTTCCCGAAGGTGCCGGGGCTGCGTCACTCCACCGGGTCGTACCTGCTCGGGCTGATGCCGCCGGAACTGCTGGCCACGCTCGACGTGACCATCCCGGTGCTGCGCCGCGACCCGCACTACTTCCTGCCCACACCGGGCGGCCTTGGCTCGCCGTACCTGCTGGCCGGCAGCGACGTGGCGGCCGGCCGGCGGCAGCTCGCGGAGATGTTCTCCCCCGCCGACGTCGCCGCCGACGACGCGCTGCACGCCGAGCTGGCCCGGTTGCGGGAGGATCTCGCCCCGGCGTGGCTGGCCGAGCCGCTGCCGGTCGAGGAGACCGCCGAGCGTTACGTCCGGCCCGCGCTGCGGCAGGTCTTCGTCGACCTGGTCCGCGGGTCGGTGGCCGACCACCTGGCCCGCTTCGACTTCCGCTCCGAGCTGCTGGTCAGCATGTACGCGGTCACCGACGGGCTGTCCGGGCTGAACGCCGGCCCGGACGACCCCGGCACCGGGCACAACTTCCTGGTGCACAACATGTGCCGGCTGCCCGGCGCGGACGGCACCTGGATGATCCCCCGGGGCGGGATGGGCACCGTGTCGCGCACGTTCGCCGAGGCCGCCGAGCGCGCCGGGGCGCGGATCGTCGCCGACGCGCCGGTCACCGCCATCCGGCTGACCGGGGGCGCCGCCGCCGGGGTGACGCTCGCCGACGGCCGGGAGGTCGACGCCTCCGTGGTGCTCGGCGCGTGTGACCCGTACCGGCTGATGGAGCTGCTGCCCGACGGCGCGCTCCCGGCGGAGCTGGGCGCGCGGATGGCGGCGGTCCGCCGCACCGGCACCACGCTCAAGCTCAACCTGGCGCTGACCGGGCTGCCGCGCTTCTCCTGCCTGCCGGACGACGCGCCGAGCCCGTTCGGCTCGACCATCCACCTGCTGCCCGGCTCGGCCTCGCTCGTCGGCGACGGCGGGGAGTCACCCATGACGGCGCTGCGCGGCATGTGGGCGGACGTGCGGGCCGGACGGCTGCCGGACGAGCCGACGATCGAGTGGTACCTGCACACGACCGTCGACCCGTCCCTGTCCGACGACGCGGGGCACCACTCGTCGGCGTTGTTCGTGCAGTCGGTCCCCTACGAGCCGGCCGGCACCACGTGGGACGCGGCGCTGCCCGGGTACGTGCAGCGGCTTCTCGCGATCTGCGAGCGGTACGCCCCGGGCGCCGCCGACCTGGTCGCGGACGCGGTGCCGCTGCCGCCGCCCGGCATCGAGGCGCACTTCGGCATCACCGGCGGGCACATCCACCACGTCGACAACGCGGTGTCGTTCACCGACCGGATGCCGTACGCGACGGGTGTGGACGGCGTGTACGCGGGCAGCGCCGGCTGCCATCCGGCGGGCAGCGTGATCGGCGCGGCCGGGCACAACGCGGCCCGGCGCATCCTCGCCGACCTGGGCTGAGTCCTCACGGCGTGTCGGGCGCCTCCTGGCCGGCCGGCGGGAGGTCGCCCGGCCCGCGCACCAGGTAGACGCCGACCAGCAGCAGGTACGCCAGCAGGCTCAGCACCGGGTCGACGAACACGATCGCGAACGCGACCAGGTAGAGCAGCGGACCGAGGCGGAACCGGCGGGCCACCGCCCGCGCCAGCCTCGGGTCGAGACCCGGTTGCAGCAGCCCGCGGCGGCGCGCCCACCACCAGCTCAGGTTGAAGAACAGCGCCTCACCGAGCACCACGCCCGCGTACAGCGCGGCGGTCAGCCGCTGGTCGTCGACGGTGCCGCGCAGGTTGTCCGCGAGCAGGTCGGCGGTGAACGGGATCGCCGCCACGAACATCAGCAGCAGCAGGTTCAGCACCAGCAGCATCTGGTCGACCCGGCGGACGTACCGCCACATGTTGTGGTGGGTCAGCCAGACCTGGCCGACGATGGCGAACGTGATCACGTACGCCAGGTAGGCGCGCCACTCGTGCAGCAGCGCGGCCGGCAGCCCGTCGTCCTGCGGCGTGTCCGGGTCGAACGACAGCAGCTCGACGGCCATCAGGGTGAGCACGATGGCGATCACCGCGTCGCTGAACGCCTCTACCCGGGAGGCGTCGCGCGCCATCTCGTTGCCGCGCCCGAACCGGTACGCCGGTTCCCTGTCCGCACCCGTCACGCCGCCCCCCTCCCGACCGATGGTCGCGTGCCGGGGGCGGCGGACGGGGCGGAAACGTCAGATGGCCGCTTCCCCGGCCGGCGCCGGGGTCTCCGCGTCGGCGCGGTGCGCGCGGATTTTGTGCCCGACGCTGGTCAGGCAGCGACCGCTGGCCAGGTCGAACTTCCAGCCGTGCAGCTGGCAGGTGAGCTGGTCGCCGTCGACGATGCCGAACCGGCTCAGGTCCGCCTTCAGGTGCGGGCAGCGCCGCTGCACCACCCAGCCGTCGAGCGTGATGTCCTCGGCGTCGACGGCCCGCTCGTGCTCGTCGTACCAGCCCTCGGCGTACTGGAGGCGCTCCTCGGACAGGCACTTGAAGAAGGCGTAGACGAACTCGTTGTACTGGCCGATGCGGGCCGCGGAGAACCGGCAGGACAGGAACAGCGAGTTGACCCAGTCCACCTCGCCGATGTGCAGCAGGTGCTCGATCAGCGCCCGGTCGGTACGGAACCGGTAGCGGACCTTCTCGTCCGCGTACGGCCGGACCTCCTTGCCCGGGAAGTCCACCACGATGGATTCGACGCTCTCTCCGTCGTAGCCGACCAGGTCGAAGCGGACCGGGCCGCCGACGCCCTTGGCCAGGTAGATCGACTCGTCCAGCAGCGGCTCGATCCGGCGCTTCATCTCGCCCAGCACGTCGACCTCGGGGTGCCGCCAGGACGCCTTCTCGGCCTCGATCACGCCGCGCTTACGCTCCCGCATCTCCTCCAGGTGGGCGACCTTGTTCGCGAAGAACTCCTCCACCGGCACCGGGTGCGTGGTGGTCGCACCCTCGGTGGTGACCTCCGCGACGCTGCCCGGCAGCAGCACGATGCCGTTGGTGCCGCCGACCTTGGCGTACTCGGCCAGGAACACCGACTGGTCGGGGAAGATGTTGCCCTCGTCGCCGAAGATGTCGTTGAACTGCCACAGCTCGTCGTCGAGGAAGCACGGCGGGCCGGCGATCGGGAAGACGTGGTCGGCCTTCAGGTCGTCGATGTAGCGCCAGGTGCGGTCGAACTGCCGGTCCCGCTTCTGCTTGCCGAACGCGGTCTTCGCCGCCTGCGGCAGCTCGTAGACCATCGGGTACCAGATCGCGCCGGAGAACTGGAGCATGTGCGCGTGCACGTGGCCCAGCTCGGCGAACACGCTCAGGTCGGTCGGCCGGGCGTCGTTCTGGTTGAGCAGCCGCACGCCGTCGTACTCGACCCAGAGCGAGGAGTCGCCGATCGGGCCGTCGGTCGGGCTGGTCAGCGCCTGGATCATGATCTTCAGGCCGCCGGGCAGCTCCACCACCTGCTCGTTCGGGGCCTTGAGGAACTTGGTGAAGCCCAGCTCCCGGAACTCGTCCTCCATCTCCGAGGTGGGGAACTCGGGCAGCAGGACTGTGGCGTCCTTGGACACGAAGTCACGCAGGTGCTTCGCGTCGAAGTGGTCCCGGTGCAGGTGCGACACGTACAGGTAGTCGACCTGGCCCAGGGTCGCCCAGTCGAGGAGGGAGTTGTCCGGGAAGGGGAACCACGAGGCGAAGTAGGCGGGGTTGACCCACGGGTCGCACAGGATGCTGCCCGCGGCCGTGTCGATCCGCATGCTGGCATGCCCCGTACCGGTCACTCGCACCGCAGTCCTCCTCAAAAAGGCATCAAGGTGTACGTCAAGACGCTACCGGAGGCAGTGTGCTCGCCGTCCCGCGACGCCGGTAGTGGCCATCCGCCCCCACCGGTACGGGACCAACGACCCGGGCCGGCCGGGCCACCCGCTGTCGCCCGCCCGGGTCATCCCCGGCACAGGAGGTCGGACCCTGCGCCGGGCCCGGTTGGGGGCGTGCCAGACTGATCGGAGATCCGATCGCGAGGGAAGGACCGACAGTGGCAGGAGACGAGCCGGTAACCGCGCCAGATCAGCACAAGCCCGGACACCGCAAGTCCGGACGGATCGGTGCGGTGCTGTCGGCGTTGGCCTTGGTTCTGATGGCGTTCTGCGGGATCGAGGAGGGCCGGGTGGAGCACATCTGGCTGTTCGGGATCGCCGGACTGCTGATCGCCATCGTCATCGGCGACGCCGTGCTGCGCCGCAACGGTCTGCGGTCCTGACGCGCGGCGCCCACGGTAGTGCGCGAAGGGCCCGCCCCCGGTGAGGGGGCGGGCCCTTCGTCGTCTCGCGGCCGGGGTCAGCGGCCGAGCAGGATGTCCTGCACGTCCTTGAGCGCGGCGTCGACCTCGGCCTCGAAGTAGCCACCGGGCACCAGCCCGAAGCGCAGCGTGTCGAGTTCCTTCGGGTTCACCGGCATCGGGTTGCGCCCCTGCATGCCGCCGAGCAGCGTCTCGAAGAACCGGTCGACCTGGTCCGGGTCGTAGCCGCTGCCGAACCGGCGGACCTGGAAGCTGCGCCGGATCTGGTCGACCCGGTGCAGGTCACTGCCGGGCGGACCGGCCATCGGCGGTCCCACCATCGGCGGCCCGGCGACCGGCGGACCCACGAGCGGCGGGCCGGTCATCGAGGGGCCCGGGCCGTAGCCCTGGTCCGGCGGACCGTAACCCGGGTCGGGCGGCCCGTAGCCGGGCTCCGGTGCGCCGTAGCCCTGCTGCGGCAGCGCCGGCGGGCCGCCGGGGCCACGACCACGCAGCTCGCGCTCGGGCATGCGGATCTCGGCGGTCATGTCGGCACGCGCGCGCCGGCCGGCCTCGAACCCGTCGAACCGCTCCTCCTGGCCGTACCCGCCGGGACCGCTGTCCGGGGGACCGTAGCCACCCGGGCCGCTGTCCGGCGGACCGTACCCACCGGGGCCGCTGTCGGGCGGACCGTAGCCGCCGGGGCCGTTGTCCGGCGGACCGTAGCCACCCGGGCCGGGCGGCAGGCCGCGCGGCGGCGGGCCGCCGTGCCCCATCGGCGCACCCGGACCCATCGGGCCGGGGCCACCCGGGCCGCGGGGGCCGTCGTAGCCGCCGCGCGGGCCGTCGTAACCACCGGCGAACGCGCCGGTCGGCTCGTCGTAGCGGTTGCCGTAGCGGTCGGCCGGCGGGCCGGGCTGAGCGGGCATCTGCCGGGGCGGCATCGGCGGCTGCGGCACCGGCGACATGCCCCGGTCGTCGCGCATCGGCGGGCCGAGCCGGTCGGCCATCCGGGGATCGCCACCGCGCCCGGCCGGTGCGCCACCGCGCTCCTCCAGCTCGGCGAGCTGCCGCTCGACCCGGTCGAGGTGCAGGTCGACCTGCCACTCGTCGTAGCCGTTGAACCGGACCCGGAAGACGACGTCGTGGACCTCCTGGGAGGCCACGGGCGCGCCGATCGGCTGGCCGTCGAGTGTCGCCTCGACCCGGTCCAGGAAGGCATCGACCTCGTCGACCTTGTAGCCCCGGCGGAGCGCCTTACGCCGGAAACGCTGACCCTGACTCGCCACTATGTCTCCTGGTCTCGTACCGCTACGCCGTTGCCGCGCCTGAGTCGCCGTCCGTGTCCCCGGCGGCGGCGAGCTGCCCACAGGCCCCGTCGATCTCGCGTCCCCGGGTGTCGCGCACCGTGGTCGACACCCCGGCGTCGCGCAACCGCCGGACGAACTCCCGCTCGACCGGCTTCGGGCTGGCGTCCCAGCGGCTGCCCGGAGTCGGGTTGAGCGGGATCAGGTTCACGTGGGCCAGCTTGCCGGCCAGTAGCCGCCCGAGCAGATCGGCTCTCCACGGCTGGTCGTTCACGTCCTTGATCATCGCGTATTCGATGGACACGCGACGCCCCGTCGTGGCCGCGTAGTCCCACGCCGCGTCCAGCACCTCGGACACCTTCCAGCGCTGGTTGACCGGGACGAGTTCGTCGCGCAGCTCATCATCGGGGGCGTGCAGCGACAACGCAAGGGTCACCGAGAGGTCTTCGCTGGCCAGTCGGCGGATCGCCGGCACCAGGCCCACCGTCGAGACGGTGATGTGCCGCTGCGACAGGCCCAGCCCTTCCGGTGCCGGGGCGACCAGTCGGCGGATCGCCGCCACCACCCGCGAGTAGTTGGCGAGCGGCTCGCCCATGCCCATGAACACCACGTGCGACAGCCGCGGCGGCGACCCCGCGACCGCGCCGGAGGCGGCCACCCCGGCCAGGTAGACCGCCTGGTCGACGATCTCGGCGGTGGACAGGTTGCGGGTCAGCCCGGCCTGGCCGGTGGCGCAGAACGGGCAGGCCATGCCGCAGCCGGCCTGGCTGGAGATGCAGACGGTCACCCGGTCCGGGTAGCCCATCAGCACGCTCTCCACCAGCGAGCCGTCGTGCAGCCGCCAGAGCGCCTTGCGGGTCGCGCCGTCGTCGCAGGCCAGCTCGCGTACCGGGGTCAGCAGGTTGGGCAGCAGCTCGCCGGCCAGCCGCTCCCGGGTCGCCGCCGGCAGGTCGGTCATCTGCTCCGGGTCGCGCACCA
This sequence comes from Micromonospora sp. WMMD1274, assembly GCF_049179035.1. Lineage (NCBI taxonomy): Bacteria > Bacillati > Actinomycetota > Actinomycetes > Micromonosporales > Micromonosporaceae > Micromonospora > Micromonospora sp. WMMD1274. Next base: position 4,845,898 of record NZ_JBMHMG010000001.1, on the reverse strand, counting down.
GGCGGCCGAAGTAGTGGTTGGAGACCTGCTTGGCGCGGAACGCGGGCTCACCCAGCTCGGCGACGAGCGCCTGCCGGCCCGGCAGGTCCAGGTCGGCGAGGTGGCGGGGAGGCATCGCGGGCCGGCGGCCGCGGGCGTCGGGGTCTACGGAGATCAGCGGGAGACTCGTCATGGCGCGTCCAGTCTGACACGCTCCCGCCCGGACGCACCCGTCCGTACGTGTCGAATCGCCCCCGGCCACCCGGTCCGCAGCGGGTCGCCGCCGTGACGCATGCCTCAGCTCACCACCGGGACGAAGACGGCGAGCAGCAGGTAGGCCACCGGCACGGCGAACAGGATCGAGTCGAGCCGGTCCATCAGGCCGCCGTGCCCGGGCAGCAGGTTGCTCATGTCCTTGACGCCGAGATCCCGCTTGATCATCGACTCGGCGAGGTCACCGAGCACCGCCGAGACCGAGATCGCCATCCCGAACAGCGCACCCCACCAGGGGGCCACGTCGAACAACGCCCACAGCAGCGCCGCGCTGCCCGCCGCCGCGGCCGTCACCGAGCCGGCGAAGCCCTCCCAGGACTTCTTCGGGCTGATCGTCGGCGCCATCGGGTGCTTGCCGAAACTCACGCCCGCGGCGTACCCGCCGGTGTCGGAGAGCACCACCGCCGCCAGCGTCACCAGCACCCGCAGGGCCCCGTCGTCGGGCGCCGCCGCGAGCATGGCCGCGAACCCGGCGAGGAACGGCACGTACACCGCGATCAGAGTGGCCGCGGTCAGGTCGCGCTGGTAGTTGCCGGGCCCGTCGCCCAGCCGCCAGATCATCGTGCCCAGCACCGTGACCAGCAGCCCGAGGCACAGCGCGTCGGGGCCCGCGTACCAGGCCAGGCCCACTGTGATCACGCCACCGGCGACGAGCGGCGCCAGCGGCGGGTGGGCGCCGCTGCGGCGTACCGCGCGGGCCATCTCCCAGATGCCGATCCCCACCGCGGCCGCGAGCACGGCGAGGAACGCCGGCATGAAGAAGAACAGCGGCACCACGACCGCCGCGCCGAGGGCCACCCCGACGCCGATCGCGGCCGGCAGGTTGCGCCCCGCCCGGGACGCCTTCGGTGCGGTGGTCGGCGGACGCTCCGCGCTCGCCCGACGGCGTCCCGGCCCGCGGCGGCCGGCCGGCGGCTCGGGCTCGGGCGTGGGTGCGGGCTCGTCGCGTACCGCCGGGATCTGGTCGGTGGGCTCGTCCCGGACCGGCGCGATCTGCGCGGTCGGGTACTCGTCGTCGCGGGCGGGCTCGCCCCACGGGCCGTCGTGCTCCGGCCCGTCCGGCCGGGCGCGGTCACCGGCCGGCGGTCCGTCGTACCGGCCCGGGCCGTCGTGGTGCCGCGAGGTCGTCGGGTACGGCCCGGCGTACGTGTCCGGAGCGGCATAGGTGTCCGGAGCGGCATACGGGTCCGGGCCTGCGCCGGGACGGGCGTAGGTGTCCGGCTCGGCGGGGCGGGTGTGCGCGGCCGGACCCGGTCGCCACGGGCCGGGCTCCAGATCGGTGTCCGGCCAGGGCAGGGCCGGGGCGGCCGGGCGGTCCCAGCCGCGCGACTCGGTGTTGCCGTAGGGGTCGGGGTGGGACATCACGCACCGGCAGCCGGTACGAGAGCCACCACATGACGCAAGACCAAGACCATCCCCTACCGGCGTGAGACTTCCTGTTTTACCGACCGAGGGCCGGGCGACTCCCGCCGTTCACCCCGTGGTGGTCGGGAATCGTGCCGAGCCTACTGCACCCGCCGCGGCCCCGAGGGTGTGCGCCGCCGGGCACGACGACGGCACCGGGCCGCCGCCCGGGCGGGCGACGGCGGCGCGGTGCCGTGCGAGGTACGCGGGTGCTCAGACCTCGAGCAGCTCGCTCTCCTTGTGCTTGACCAGCTCGTCGACGTTGGCGACGAAGCGCTGGGTCAGGTCGTCCAGCTCCTTCTCCGCGCGCCGGCCCTCGTCCTCGCCGACCTCGCCGTCCTTGACCAGGCGGTCCAGCTCTTCCTTGGCCTTGCGGCGGATGTTGCGGACGGCGACCTTGGCCTCCTCGCCCTTCTGCCGGGCGACCTTGATCATGTCGCGGCGCCGCTCCTCGGTCATCTGCGGCAGGACGATGCGGAGCTGGTTGCCCTCGTTGTTCGGGTTGGCCCCGAGGTCCGAGTCGCGGATCGCCTTCTCCATGGCGCCCAGCTGCGAGTTGTCGTACGGCTTGATGATCACCATGCGCGGCTCGGGCACCGCGATGGACGCCATCTGCGGCAGCGGGGTCGGGCTGCCGTAGTAGTCGATGACGATCCGGGAGAACATGGCGGCGTTGGCGCGTCCGGTACGGATGCCGCCGAACTCCTCCTTGGCGTGCTCGATGGCACGCTCCATCTTCTCCTCCGCCTCGAGGAGGGTGTCGTCGATCACCGGTCTCCTCGCCTCCTTCTGTCGCTCGTCGTGTGTGGTGCGGGTGCTGCCGTGGCAGAGGGACCGCTGCCGGTCCGGCGGGCCGGTCAGGCGGTGATCAGGGTGCCGATCTTCTCGCCGCCGACGGCCCGGACGATGGTGTCGTCGCCCTGGGCGCCGAAGACCAGCATCGGCAGGCCGTTCTCCATGCAGAGGCTGAACGCGGCGGCGTCGGCCACCCGCAGATTACGGCGCAGCACCTCGGAGAAGGTGATCGAGTCGAGCTTGCTCGCGGTCGGGTCGATCCGGGGGTCGGCGGTGTAGACCGCGTCCACGCCGTTCTTGCTCATCAGGACCACGTCCGCGCGGATCTCCAGCGCCCGCTGGGCAGCCACCGTGTCGGTGGAGAAGTACGGCATGCCGGCGCCGGCGCCGAAGATGACCACGCGGCCCTTCTCCAGGTGCCGGATCGCGCGCAGCGGGATGTACGGCTCGGCGACCTGGGCCATGGTGATCGCGCTCTGCACCCGGGTCTCGATGCCCTCCTTCTCCAGGAAGTCCTGGAGGGCCAGGCAGTTCATGACCGTGCCCAGCATGCCCATGTAGTCGGCGCGGGCGCGGTCCATGCCGCGCTTCTGCAGCTCGGCGCCGCGGAAGAAGTTGCCGCCGCCGACCACCACCGACACCTGCACGCCGCGGCGTACCACTGTGGCGATCTGGCGGGCGATGCCCTGCACGACGTCGGGGTCGACGCCGATCGCGCCGCCGCCGAAGACCTCACCGGAGAGCTTCAGCACCACCCGGCGGGACCGACCGGGCGGAGGGGCGGTCGGGTCCTCCGCCGCCAGGCTCCGGTCACTCACAACCTGCGTCATCCGCCCCGCCCCTTCTCCCCGCGCATCGCGCGAGCGTCGCGTACGTGCCCCTGCCGACCCTATGTGACGAGGAGGCCGCGGTGCCTGTCGCGTACACCGGCGGCCTCCTCGTCGACGTTCTCCCCTGTGCCCGGGCCGGACGGCCCGGTGCGGCGGCTCAGGCCTGGCCGACCTCGAACCGCAGGAAGCGGGTCACCTCGATGCCGGCGTCGGCCAGCACCTGCTTGACGGTCTTCTTGTTGTCGGCGACCGACGACTGCTCCAGCAGGACGAAGTCCTTGAAGAAGGCGTTGACCCGGCCCTCGACGATCTTCGGCAGCGCCGCCTCGGGCTTGTTCTCCTCGCGGGCGGTCTGCTCGGCGATGCGCCGCTCGGACTCGACGGTCTCGGCCGGCACCTCGTCACGGGTGAGGTACTTCGGCCGCATCGCGGCGATCTGCATGGCCACGGCGCGCGCGTCGGCGTCGGCCGCCTCGTCCGTCTTGCCGGTGAACTCGACCAGCACGCCGACCGCCGGGGGCAGGTCCTGGCTCTTGCGGTGCATGTAGACCGCGGTGGTGCCGTCCAGCTTGGCGAAGCGGTTGAGCACCAGCTTCTCGCCGATCTTGGCGGACTGCTCCTGGATCAGGTCGGCCACGCTCTTGCCGTCGATGCTGCTGGCGAGCAGCTCCTCGGCGTTGGTGGCGCCGCTGGCCACGCCGTGCTCGACCAGCTGCTGGGCCAGCGCGATGAAGGCGTCGTTCTTGGCGACGAAGTCGGTCTCGCAGTTGAGCTCGAGCAGCGCCTGGCCGGAGTGGGCGATGAGGCCGTTGGCGGCGGTGCGCCCGGCCCGCTTACCGACGTCCTTGGCGCCCTTGACGCGCAGGATCTCGACGGCCTTGTCGAAGTCGCCCTCGGCCTCGGTCAGCGCCTTCTTGGAGTCCATCATGCCGGCGCCGGTGAGGTCGCGGAGCTTCTTGACGTCCGCGGCGGTGAAGTTGGACATGACTCTCTCTTCGGTGTCAGTGAGGTGGTCTGGGGTGCTGGTTACCCGGTTCCGGGCCGGTTCTGCCCGGCGTACCCGTCGCGTCCCCACCGCCGGGAATCCGGCCGGTGGGGACGCGACGGCGAGATCACTCCGCGGAGGCGGTCGCCGGCTGCTCGGCGGCCGGCGCGGCCGGCGCGGCCTGCTCGGCGGCCGGCGCGGCGGCGGCGGGCTGCTCGTCGGCCTTCTTCGGCTCCTCGAGCAGCTCGCGCTCCCACTCGGCCAGCGGCTCGTCGGCACCGACCTGGCCGGCCTCGGGCTTCTCGTCCGCGCCCCGGTTGCGACCGGAGCGGGCGATCAGACCGTCGGCGACGGCGGCGGCGACGACCTTGGTCAGCAGCTCGGCCGAGCGGATGGCGTCGTCGTTGCCCGGGATCGGGAAGTCGACCTCGTCCGGGTCGCAGTTGGTGTCGAGCACCGCGATGACCGGGATGCCCAGCTTGCGGGCCTCGTCGACGGCGATGTGCTCCTTCTTGGTGTCGACGATCCAGACCGCGGCCGGGAGCTTCTGCATGTCCCGCAGACCACCGAGGGTCTTGGTGAGCTTGATCTTCTCGCGGGAGAGCTGGAGCGTCTCCTTCTTGGTGTAACCGGCGGCGGTGCCGCTCAGGTCACCCAGGGCCTCCAGCTCCTTCATCCGCTGCAGCCGCTTGTACACGGTCTGGAAGTTGGTCAGCATGCCACCGAGCCAGCGGTGGTTGACGTACGGCTGGCCGACCCGGGTCGCCTGCTCGGCGATGGCCTCCTGGGCCTGCTTCTTGGTGCCGACGAACAGGATGCTGCCGCCACCGGCGACGGTGGTGCGGACGAACTCGTACGCCTTCTCGATGTAGTCGAGCGTCTGGCGCAGGTCGATGATGTAGATACCGTTGCGCTCGGTGAAGATGAAGCGCTTCATCTTCGGGTTCCAGCGCCGGGTCTGGTGCCCGAAGTGCACACCGCTTTCCAGCAGCTGACGCATGGTCACGACGGCCATGGTGGGTTACTCCTACGTTGTCCCTGGTTGTCCGTCCGGCCGGCGGCCGGACGCCTGGCGCCCGGTCGCCGGCCAGGGTGGGCCCGATACGTCAGATCAGGACCAGGGAGGCCGTCGCCCCACGGAGGAAACCGTGGAGAGGGCACGCGAGGTCGACCGCACGAGGCGGTCGCCAGTCGACCAGTGTACGCGCCCTCCCCGCTGCCCGGCCCCCGGGTGCGGGAGGCCGCCTTGACCGACCCTGGGGACGGCCTTGATCGACTCCGCCTTGATCGACCCCGGCCTTGATCGACGCCATTACGGCGAAGTGGCGGTGTCAACCTGTCGGTGACACCGCCACTCCGGCGTACTGGGATCAGCGGGCGTTCGCCGCTCAGCCCGCCGCCAGGGCGGCGGCGAGGAACAGGACCAGGCCGACGGTCAGGTACGCCGTCGGCGGGCGCAGCCAGCCCCGGCTGCCGTCGGCGAGCGCCAGCCCTCCGGTACGCAGCCCGTACAGGCCGGTGCCGAAGATCGGCAGCCCGACCACCAGGAAGATGCCCACCACCACGTGCGACGTCGACACCGGGTCGCCGAACAGGCCGTGCAGCAGCACCCGCACCGCCGGCACCTCCAGCACCAGCACCATCACCGCCAGCAGCACCGCCAGCGCGGGGCGCCGGGTCCGGTAGACGCCGTCACCGGGCGGCGGCCCGTCCGGACGCGGCAGCACCGCGGGCATCGGGCCGGTCGGCATCTCCAGCGGGTTCGGGGTCGCGGCCGGCTGGGCCGGGCCGCCCGGACGCTCGCCGATCCGCAGCGGGGTGGCCTCGCCCGGGTTCAGCCGTGCCGCGGCGGTCGGTTCGGCCCCGCCGTCCGGGCCGGTGGTTCCCGGTGCCGGCTCGACGACCGGGTAGCCGCCGATCGGGCTGAGCCGCGGCTTGTCGACGCCGGCAGCGCTCCGGGCGTCGACGCCGGGACCGCCGGCCGGGTCGCTGCCGTGGGCGATGAGGCCGTACGGGTCGGCACCGGCCGGGGCGGCACCGGTCAGCGGGGCGGCCGCCGGCGTACCGAGCGAACTCGACAGCGGGTTCCCGTGCGCGGCGGTGCCGAGCGCGTCGACGCCGCTGCGGGACACCGCGCCGAGCGGGTCGTCCGCGCCACGGGCCGCCGACTCGCGAGCCGCGCGGCGGCCGGCGCGCGATCCGGGCAGCTCACCGGAGACCTCCGGGTCGTCCGGCCGCTGCGACCGCCAGCTGCTCGTGTCGTCCACCAGCGGATCGGCGGCGGAGTACCGGCCCGGCTCGGCGTACCGGCTGTCACCGGCGCGCTGCTCGGGCGTGCGGTAGTCGTCGTCGCGGTAGCGGGGCTCGCCCGCGGCGCGCCAGTCCGACTCGTATCCCCGGTCGCCCCATCGCGACCCCTGCTCATCCTCGGAGTAGCTCCGTCGTCCGTCCACGACCGGCACGGTATGCGACCGGCTCCAGCCGCGCCATTCGGGTCACCGGGGATCGGCCCAGGTCAGCGCCGATGCCGCCGGGTCGCCGACGGGACACGGTCAGTAGCCGCACGGTGTGAACGCCGGCATGACGTCCGGGTACGGGAGGCCGCTCCGTAGCAGATCGGAATCATGATCGTCGTTCCGTCCACAGGCGGCACCTTGTCCACAGGGCGGCCCTTCACGGCGCCCCTGCTCGCGGCCGCCGGTCGCATCCTGGCCGGCATGACGAACCGGAACCGAGCCGTCGGGGCGTACGGCGAGCGGTGCGCGCTACGGCACCTGATCGAGACGGGCCTGCGCCCGGTCGCCCGCAACTGGCGCTGTCCCGAGGGCGAGATCGACATCATCGCCTGGGAGGGCCCGGTCCTCGCCATCTGCGAGGTCAAGACCCGCCGTGGCGAGCAGTTCGGCTCCCCCGCCGAGGCCGTCGTGCACGCCAAGGCCCGCCGGCTGCGCGGCCTGGCCGCCCGCTGGCTCGCCGAGACCGGGACCACCGCCGACGAGGTCCGCTTCGACGTGCTCTCCGTCCGGCTCCCGCTCACCGGCCCCGCCCGCGTCGAGCACCTCCGCGGCGCGTTCTGACATGGGGTACGCGAAAGTGCTGAGCGTCGGCCTGGCCGGAGTCGCCGGGCACCTCGTCGAGGTCGAGGCCGACCTGGCGCCCGGACTGCCCGCCGTGATCATCTCCGGCCTGCCGGACACCGCGCTGCACGAGGCGCGCGACCGGGTCCGCGCCGCGATCGTCAACTCCGGCCAGAAGTGGCCCAACCGCCGCATCACCCTCAACCTGCTTCCCGCCACCCTGCCCAAGTACGGCTCGGCGTTCGACCTCGCCATCGCGCTCGCCGTCCTGGCCGGCTCGGGCGAGCTGCCACCGGTCGCCCTGGACGCCACTGTCGTGCTCGGCGAGCTCGGCCTCGACGGCGCGGTACGCCCCGTCCGCGGCACGCTGCCCATGATCGCCGCCGCCGCCCGCGCCGGGCACACCCGCGTCGTCGTGCCCGCCGGCAACGCCGCCGAGGCGGCAGTCATCCCGGGCGTACGGGTGCACGCGGTCGACACCCTGCACCGGCTCGTCGCCCACGTCCGCGACGGCAGTCCCCTGCTCGCCCCACCCGCCCACGTGCCGCCCGGCGGCCCGGCCGGGCCCGACCTGGTCGACGTGGCCGGGCAACCGCTCGGGCGGCGCGCCCTGGAGATCGCCGCCGCCGGGGGCCACCACCTCGCGCTGCTCGGCCCACCCGGCGCCGGCAAGACCATGCTCGCCGAGCGGCTGCCCTCGATCCTGCCGGAGCTGGACGACGAGGCAGCCCTGGAGGTGACCGCGCTGCACTCGATCGCCGGCCTGCTGCCGCCCGGCGGCGGGCTGCTGCGCCGTCCCCCGTTCCAGGCGCCGCACCACACCGCCACGGTGCCCGCGCTCGTCGGAGGCGGTTCCGGGCTGGCCCGGCCCGGCGCGGTGTCGCTCGCCCACCGCGGGGTCCTGTTCCTGGACGAGGCGCCCGAGTTCGGCAAGAGCGCGCTGGAGGCGTTGCGGCAGCCGCTGGAGAGCGGCCGGGTGCGGGTGGCGCGTACCCGCGGTGCCACCGAGTACCCGGCCCGCACCCAACTGGTGCTGGCGGCCAATCCCTGCCCGTGCGCGAAGCCCTCCGGTGACGTCGACTGCGAGTGCCCGCCGCTGGCCCGGCGACGCTACCTGGGACGGTTGTCGGGTCCGCTGCTCGACCGGGTGGACGTGCAGGTCAAGCTGAAGGCGGTACGCGCGGCGGAGCTGCTGAGCACCGACGCCGCGCAGGAGTCCTCGGCCACCGTCGCCGCCCGGGTGGTCGCCGCGCGGCACGCCGCCGCCGATCGCTGGGCGGCCACCGGGCACCGGGTGAACGCCGACGTCCCCGGCCCGGACCTGCGCCGGCCGCCGTGGCACCTGCCCGCCCGGGTCACCAGGGATCTGCGCCACCGGCTCGACACCGGTTCGTTGTCCGCGCGCGGCTACGACCGCGTACTCCGTCTCGCCTGGACCATCGCCGACCTGGACGGGCGGGACCGGCCCGGCCACGACGACGTGGCGGAGGCCATCCAGCTCAGGACCGGGGAGGTCGCGTGAGCGCCGACGACCGCCGGCTGGCGCGGGTGGCGCTCACCTGGCTCGCCGAGCCCGGCACCCGGTCGGTGTACGCCCTGGTGGAGCGGATCGGGCCGGTCGCCACGCTCGACCTGCTGCTGTCCGGCGAGGCGCCGGAACGGGCACTCCGGTCGGCCGTCGCGGCGCGCGGCGCCTCCGGTGACGCCCGGGCGGTCGCCGCGGAGGCGCTGGCCCGCGGCGAACGGCTCGGCGCCCGGCTGGTCACCCCCGAGGACGACGAATGGCCCGCTCAGGTCCGCGACCTGCGCCGGCTGGCGCTGTCCGGGGCCACCCGGCGGGTCGACGTGGAGACCGACCCGCCGCTCTGTTTCTGGGTACGCGGGGCGTGGCCGCTCGGTGAGGCGCTGGCGCGCTCGGTGGCGGTGGTCGGCGCCCGGGCGGCCACCCCCTACGGCGCGCACATCGCCACCGAGCTGGGCTACGGCCTGGCCGACCGGGAGTGGACAGTGGTCTCCGGTGGGGCGTTCGGCATCGACGCCGCCGCGCATCGGGGCGCGTTGACGGCGGGCGGGCGCACCGTCGCCGTGCTCGCCTGCGGGGTGGACCGCCCGTACCCGATGGGCAACGCCGCGCTGTTCGACCGGATCGCCGAGACCGGCCTGCTGGTGAGCGAGTGGATTCCGGGCGCGGAGCCGCTGCGGCCACGGTTCCTCATCCGCAACCGCGTGATCGCGGCGGCGACGAGCGGCACGGTGCTGGTCGAGGCCGCCGCCCGCAGCGGCGCCACCCAGACGCTCAACCGGGCGCTCGGCCTGCGCCGGCCGGCGATGGTGGTGCCCGGACCGGTGACCTCAGCGATGTCCGTCGGCGGGCACGAGGTGCTGCGGGAACGGCCGGAGGCCCGGCTGGTCACGAATGTCGCGCACGTGCTGGAGGAGGTGGGGCGCATCGGGTACGACCTGGCCCCGCCCGCCCGGGCGCCCGAGCGCGCACGGGACCGGCTCGACGAGGAGGCCACCCAGGTGCTGGAGGCGTTGCCGCGCCGCCGGGCGCTCGACCTGGAGAGCGTCGCGGCGCGCGCGGGCGTGGATTTGCGTACCGCCATGCGCAAGCTGTCCATGCTGGAGGAACTGGCGATGGTGGTACGCCGCGACGGCGGCTACGCGCTCGCGCCGCCGTCGGCCGCACGCACGTGAACGCGTCAGTCGCCCTCGAACCGGATCTCGGCGTCGCGGCGCTCCGCGCACCGGCGGACGAGCCGGGCCAGCCGGTGGACGTGGTCGACCTCGGTCGGCGCCCCGGCCACCTCGGCCAGGCACCGCAGCTCGGCCAGCAGCTGCGACATCCGCTCGGCGCCCACTGTCAGCTCGCCGAGCGGGTCGACACGGTCCAGCAGCGGGGTCCGGCCACCGCCGCGGACACGCTTGAGCAGGTCGAGCAGCACGTCCTGCGGGTCCGCGACGACCTCGATCGAGACGTACACGGGCCGGCGGCGACTGTCACCCGCCGACACCTGCCGGTAGAGGACGGCGTCCACTCCCACTCTCGGCCCTCCTCGTAGCGGCGTCACCGTCACGGGGACGCGTTCGCCTGATCGCGGCCGGATCGACCCTCCGTCAGGGCCGGCTCGGCCACGCTGCCCGCCGGTCGCCGCACCGGAGCGTGCCGCAGCATGAGTTTCCCCTGTCCAGACCCGCTTCTGCCACCCCCGTTCCACGCGTCGGCACTGATCCGGCGCCGGAAGGGCGCGTCCGACGTGGCGGACGGCACACGCCGGTCGACCGACCGACGCCGGACGGCGGAGTGACGGCCGGGCCGGCACGGTGAACGGCGGGGACGGCGGCACGGCGGACGAGGGCACTTCCGCCTTACGCTGGGGCGGTGATCGCCGTCCGCCTCCGCCGCCCCGACCGCGTACGCCCGGACCGGGTGCCGCGGTGAGTCAGCGGCGGCGCGGCACGCGGGACGCGCACGAGGAGCTGCCCGCGTCGATGCGCGAGGCGGTGGACGACTTCGCCGACCACCTGTCGCGGGTCCGCAACCGCTCCGTCCACACCGTCCGGGCGTACGTCACGGATCTCGTGTCGCTCCTGGACCACGCCGTCCGGATGGGCTGCGCCGAACTGCCGGAGCTGGACCTCGCCGTGGTTCGTAGCTGGCTGGCGAAGCAGCGGACCATGGGCGCGGCCCGGACGACGATGGCACGGCGCACCGCCGCGGCCCGGACGTTCAGCGCCTGGGCGCACCGGACCGGCCTGCTCGCCGACGACGTGGCCGCACCGCTGGCCAGCCCTCGGGCCCGGCGGGAACTACCCACCGTGCTGCGCGCCGACCAGGCCGCCGCCCTGGTGGAGGCGCCCTCGCAGCAGCGCCCGGGCCCGTCCGGGGCCGACCGCTCGACGGCCCACCCCGACGGCGCCGGGCTCGGACGCGACGACGGAACGACCGCCGAGGCCGTCGGCGACGGACCGCCCGACGCGGTGCTGCTGCGCGACCGGCTGCTGCTGGAACTGCTCTACGGCACCGGGGTACGCATCAGCGAGGCGTGCGGCCTGGACGTCACCGACGTCGACCAGGCCCGCCGGGTGGTACGCGTGCTGGGCAAGGGCGGGCGGGAGCGGTCGGTGCCCTACGGAGTGCCGGCCCAGCGGGCGCTGGACGCCTGGCTGCGCGACGGGCGACCCGCCCTGCTGGCCCCGGGCTCGGGCCGGGCGCTGCTGCTCGGGGCGCGCGGCGGACGGCTCAACCCGACCACCGCGCGGCGGATCGTGGCCGCGTGGGCCGGGGCCGCCGGGGTGCCGCGGGTGACGCCGCACGGGCTGCGCCACTCGGCCGCCACGCACCTGCTCGAAGGCGGCGCGGACCTGCGCGCCGTACAGGAGTTGCTGGGGCACTCGTCGCTCGCCAGCACGCAGATCTACACGCACGTCTCGGTGGAGCGGCTCCGCGCCGCGTACCGGCAGGCCCACCCCCGCGCCTGACCGCCACGGGCGCGCAGGCCGTCGGTGGCACGGTCTGCGGGCGGAATCCGCCCAGCGCATGATCCATCTCGGGCTAGGATCGACGGATGACGGTGCCGCAGCCACCCGAGCCGATTCCCGGGGCTCGGCTGCTCTTCTCCCTCGATCCCTCCGTCAGCCATCTCAACCACGGCTCGTTCGGCGCCGTACCGATCGCCGTGCAACGCGCCCAGCAGCGCCTGCGCGACGAGATGGAGGCCAACCCGCTGCGGTTCTTCACGCAGGGCCTGGTCGACCGGATCGCCCACGCCCGGCGGCACCTGGCCGCGTTCCTCGGCGCCGACCCGGACGGGACCACGCTCGTCGGCAACGCCACCACGGGCGCGGCCGTCGTGTTGCAGTCGCTGGCGCTGCGCCCCGGCGACGAGATCGTGACCACCGACCACGGGTACGGGGCGGTGGCGCTGTCGGTCACCCGCGAGTGCGGCCGCACCGGGGCGGTGTCCCGCACCCTGCCGGTGCCGCTGATGGCCACCGACGAGGAGGTGGTCGAGATCGTCCGCAACGGGTTGCGCCCCGGGCGTACCAAGCTGCTGATCGTCGACCAGCTCACCTCGCCGACCGCCCGGCTGTTCCCCACCGCGGCGATCGTCGCGGTGGCCCGGGAGCAGGGCGTGCCCGTGCTGGTGGACGCCGCCCACGCGCCGGGCATGCTGCCGGCCACAGTCGCGTCCGTCGGCGCCGACTTCTGGGTCGGCAACCTGCACAAGTGGGCGTACGCGCCGCGCGGCACCGCCGTGCTCGTGGTGACGCCGCAGTGGCGGGAGAAGATCCAGCCACTCGTCGTCTCGTGGGAGCAGGACAGCGGGTTCCCGGTCCGGGTGGAGTGGCAGGCGACGCTCGACTACACCGGCTGGCTGGCCGCCCCGGTGGGCCTGTTCACGTTGCGCAGCCTCGGCGTGGACCGGGTACGCGCGCACAACGCGGCGCTGGCCGCGTACGGGCAACGGGTCGTGGGGGACGCGCTCGGTGTGACGCCGGAGCGGCTGCCGGAGCCGGGCGGACCGGCGGTCGCGATGCGGCTCGTGCCGCTGCCGCCCGGTGTCGCGACGACGCTGGACGCGGCCCGGGAGCTCCGGGCCCGGATCGCCGACCGGCTCTCCGCCGAGGTGTCGGTCGCCGGCTGGAACGGGCGCGGCTACCTGCGGCTGTGCGGCCAGGTCTACAACACCCCCGACGAGTACGACCGGCTGGCCGTCCGGCTGCCCACGCTGCTCGCCCAGGGCTGAGCCGCGCGCCGCCGACCGGCGCCGCCGCCGATCAGCCGGCGACAACCGCGGGACCGTCGGAGACGGGGTGCAGCGGCAGCAACCGCACGCGGCCGAGCCCGAGCAGGGCCAGCGGATCGAGGTATTCGGTCTCGCGCCGCAGGCCCCAGTGCAGGCAGGCCGCCTCGGTGCAGCCGGGATGCCCGGCGAGCAGGTCGCCGACCGGCGTGCCGGCGTCCACGGGGGTACCGGCGGTGAGCCGGGAGCGGACCGGCTCGTATGTGGTGCGCAGCCCGTCGACATGGCCGACGGTGAGCACCGGCCGGCCGGCGACTGACCCGGCGAACAGGACGGTCCCGGCACCGGCCGCCAGCACGGGCGCACCGGGTGCGGCGGCGAGGTCGACGCCCCGGTGCCCGGACAGCCAGGGCTGCGGCGGCGGGTCGAACCGCCGCACCACCCGGGGAGCGCCCGGCAGCGGCCACCGGAACCGCCCACCGGGCGCAGCCCGGATTCCCGCCCCCGAAACACCCGCCATCGGATCACCGGCTGCCGAGGCACCCGCCGCCACACCGGCGAACGGCCCGACCACGGACGAATGGGCGCCCGCCGCGGACCCGGCGAACGGCCCGGCCACGAACGAATGGGCACCGGTCCAGGGCGACGGCGGCCCGGCCGAGGACGACAGCGCCGCCCGGGACGGCGCGGAGGCGCCCGGCAGGCAAGCCGCGAGGAACAACACCGACAGCACGGCCCGGCCGGCCGGAGAAATCGAGGTACGCACGCCGGACACCCTGCCCACCACGGGCACCGTCCCGCGAGCACCGCGCGACCGCCCTGTGGACGACGCACCGGCTGTGGACGAGCGCCGGAATCGGGGCCGATCTGCTACGGCCCGGACGCCTATGCTGGCCGGGTGACGAAGGACTGGTACGCCTGGCACAGCGACTACGACCAGCCCGAGTCCGCACTGGCCCGGCGACTCGCCGAGGTGCGGCAGCGTGTGGCCGACGCGCTGGACGTGGCGCCGCCCGGCCCGCTGCGCGCGTTGAGCCTCTGCGCGGGTCAGGGCCGCGACCTGATCCCGGTGCTGGCCGCCCATCCCCGGGGCGGCGACGTGACCGCCCGCCTGGTCGAACTGGATCCACGCAACGCCGACCTGGCCCGTCGGGCGGCCGTCGACGCCGGGCTGACCGGCGTGGAGGTGGTGACCGGGGACGCCTCGCTGACCGACGGCTACGCCGACCTGGCCCCGGCGGATCTGGTGCTGGTCTGCGGCATCTTCGGCAACATCACCGACGACGACATCCGGGCGACGGTGCGGCACTGCGCCTCGCTCTGCGCCACCGGCGGCACCGTGTTGTGGACGCGGCACCGGCGTGAGCCGGATCTGGTGCCGGTCATCTGCGAGTGGTTCGCCGAGGAGGGCTTCGAGGCGGTGGCGGTGAACAGCCCGGCGGACGGTGTGGGCGTCGGCGCGCACCGCTTCACCGGTACGCCCCGCCCGCTGGCGGCGGGGGCGCGGATGTTCACGTTCGTGGGCTACGACGTGCTGGAGCGGACGGAGCAGTCATGACCACTGTGGACGACGTCAGCCGGCCCTCCCGGGTGGCCGGGCCGGACGAGGCGATCAGTGCCGAGGAGCTTCAGCTCGCCGCGCGTAACCACGGCATCCCGCTGGAGGCGCTGCGGTACGACGTGACCCCGGCGGGCCTGCACTATCTGCTCATCCACTACGACATCCCGGACGTCGACCCGGCCGGGTACGCGCTGAGCGTGTCCGGCGCGGTCGAGCGTCCACTTCGCTTGGACCTGGCGGCGCTGCGCGACCGGCCCCGGGTGACCCACCGGGTCACGCTGGAGTGCGCCGGCAACGGCCGGGCGCTGCTGCATCCCCGGCCGGTCAGCCAGCCGTGGCTGGTGGAGGCGGTGGGCAACGCCGAGTGGACCGGTACGCCGCTGGCGCCGCTGCTGCGCGAGGCCGGCCTGTCCGGCGACGCGGTGGACGTGGTGTTCACCGGCGCGGACCACGGGGTGGAGCGCGGTGTCGAGCAGGACTACCAGCGGGCGCTGCCGGTGGCCGACGCGCTGCGCGAGGAGGTGCTGCTGGCGTACGAGATGAACGGCGCTCCCCTGCTGCCGCAGCACGGCGCGCCGCTGCGCCTGATCGTGCCCGGCTGGTACGGCATGGCGCACGTGAAGTGGCTGCGCGACATCACCGTGACGACCGGGCCGTTCGACGGCTACCAGAACGCGGTGGCCTACCGGTTGCGACGCGACGCCGACGACCCGGGCGTGCCGGTGACCCGGATCGAGCCGCGCGCGCTGGTGCGTCCGCCCGGGTTCCCGGACTTCATGTCCCGCACCCGGGTGCTGCGGCCGGGACCGTGCACTCTGGACGGCCGCGCCTGGTCCGGTCACGCACCCGTGACCTCGGTCGAGGTGACTGTCGACGGCGGCGAGACGTGGACACCGGCGGTCCTGGACGAGCCGGCCGGTGGCGAGTGGGCGTGGCGCCGGTGGTCGGTGAGCTGGACGGCGACGCCGGGGCGGTACGTGCTCGGCGCCCGGGCGACCGACGCGTCGGGGCGTACCCAGCCGGTCGAGCAGCCGTGGAACCGGGGCGGGTTCGCGAACAACCTGGTGCAGCGGGTCGAGGTGGTCGTGCCGGCGGAGTGATCCCGGGCGGTCAGCCGCCTGCGGTCAGCTCCCGAATCCGGAATCTGCGGGAAGCGAGATGTCGGGCTTTTCGAGCTCTTCCACATTGACGTCCTTGAACGTCATTACTCGAACATTCTTGACGAAACGGGCAGGGCGGTACATGTCCCACACCCAGGCGTCGTGCATCTCGACCTCGAAGTAGACCTCGCCGTCGGAGTTGCGCACGTGCAGGTCGACCTGGTTGGCCAGGTAGAAACGGCGCTCGGTCTCCACCACGTAGGAGAACTGGCGGACGATGTCCCGGTACTCCCGGTAGAGCTGCAGCTCCATCTCGGTCTCGTACTTCTCGAGATCTTCCGCGCTCATCGCACTCCGCCTTCCATGACCACATCTTCCCCCACCGACGCCGGAGGTCGCGGCTGCTCGCCCAACGCCACGCCGACGGTACCCCCTGACGCGCCGCAGTGCCCCATCGGCTCGTCCGGGCGGCCGGCGAACGCTCCGGGCCCGAGACCCGGCAGCCCGGCCGCGGGCTCGGGCCGAGCCGCGTCGGCGCCCACCGGTCGGCGGGCGCGGGGAGGCCGGCCGTCCCGTCCGGAGACGGCGGCCACGTTCACGTACGAGAAGCGGTGTTCCCCGCAGGGCCCGAGCGCGCGCAGGGCAGCGCTGTGCTCGGCGGTGATGTAGCCCTTGTGCTCGGCGAAGCCGTAGCCGGGGAACCGCCCGTCCAGTTCCACCATGATCCGGTCCCGGGTGACCTTGGCCAGCACGCTCGCCGCCGCCACGCACGCGGCCACCCGGTCGCCCTTCCAGACCGCCAGGCCCGGCACGTCCAGCCCGTCGACGCCGAAGCCGTCGGTCAGCACGTACTCCGGGCGGGTGGTGAGCGAGGCGAGCGCCCGGCGCATCGCGGCGAGGTTGCACACGTGCAGCCCGCGGGCGTCGACCTCCTCGGCCGGGATGACCACCACTGCGTACGCCAGGGCCCGTGCCACCACCTCGTCGTAGACGCGCTCGCGGGCGGCGGGGGTGAGCAGCTTCGAGTCGGCCAGCTCGTCGATCTCGCCGCGCCGGCCCTCGGGCAGGATCGCGGCGGCGGCCACGAGCGGCCCGGCGCAGGCGCCTCGACCGGCCTCGTCGGCGCCCGCCACGTGCCGGAAGCCGCGCCGTTGCAGGGCCCGCTCCAGCGCGTAGAGGCCGCCGTCGCGGCGCACCACGGTGCGCGGCGGGGTCAGCACGCGCCACCTCCCCCCAGCACGGCGCCGAGCCGGCCGGGCAGGTCCGGCGGGTAGTAGCGCTCGGCGGAGGCGGCCAGCTCGGCGACCGGCCACCAGCGGTGCCCGTGCACGCTCGCCCGTTCGACGTCGTTGAAGCCGGCCGTGTCGACCTCCCAGCCCGTCACCCGGACCAGGTAGAACTGCTGCTCCTGGCGGTACCAGACGCCGTCGAACGGGAACTCGACGGTCTCCGCCCAGACCGGCGCGCCCAGCTCGGCCGGGGCCATGCGCAAGCCGGTCTCCTCGGCCAGTTCCCGGGCGGCGCCGTCGGCCGGGGACTCCCCCGGGTCCAGCCCGCCGCCGGGGGTGAACCAGTAGCGGTGACCCGGCCGGGCCGGATCACTGCCCTGGAAGAGCAGCACCCGGTCGGACGCGTCGACCAGCAGCACCCGGGCCGCGCGACGAGGGGTGTAGACGGTCACCGCACCAGCCTGCCAGACGCCTGCGACGAACGACCACGCCCTCCCGCCGCCGAGCCGGGGCCGGCGTGCCGGAGCGTGACGCGGGCCGGCTCAGGGATTGGGGATCCCGTCGAACTGCTCGGGGACGCTGAGCCAGGTCGCGCGGCTGACCGGCCAGAAGATGGTGAAGGCCCGGCCGACGACCTCGCCCTCGGGGATGGTGGCGACGTTGATGTCCTCGCCCGACTGCTGCCAGTGCTCCAGCGAGTCGCCGGACGCCTCCCGGTGGTCGCCCATGACCCACAGGCGCCCCTTCGGCACGGTGACGTCGAAGTCCTGGTCGGCGGGCTTGTTGCCGGGGAAGATGAACGGCTCGTCGATCGGCTTGCCGTTGATGACCAGCCGCTCCTGGCCGCCGGTGCGGTCGCAGCAGACCACGTGATCGCCGCCGACGCCGATCACCCGCTTGATGAAGTCCTCGCCGTCGGGGTTGCCGCTCCACTCGGTGGGCGCCTTGAAGACGATCACCTCACCCCGGTGCGGCGAGCGGAAGTCGTAGACCAGCTTGTTGACAAGCACCCGATCGTCGATCTTGAGGGTGTTCTCCATGGACGGCGACGGGATGAAGAAGGTCTGCAGCACGAAGGCACGCACCAGCACCGCGACCAGGATCGCCACGCCCAGGAGGATGGGCAGCTCCTTCCAGAAGGAACTGCGGGGCTTCTCGGTCTGCTCGTCGATCACGGGAGGAGCCTACGTCGCCGGGTACGGCGCGGTCGCCCCGAACCCGCCAGAACGGTGAGCGTCGCCGCGACCGGGAGGATCAGGACGACGCCGCCGACCGGGTCGGGATCCACCGGCAGCGGCCCCGCGGGCGCGGCGTCCGCGCGGGGCACGCTGGTGAACGTCTCCGGTACGGACAGAGTGGTCCACCGCTGCGACGGCCAGACGATCATGAAGGCCCGGCCGACCACGTTCTCGATCGGCACCGGCCCCTGACATCGGGCGTCCTGCGAGACCAGCCGGTGGTCACCCATCACGAAGATCTGCCCCGGCGGCACCACCACCTCGGTGAACTGCCGGGACCGGCACTCCTTGGGATTGGGCGGCAGCTCGACCGGGGAGTCCTCGGAGACGTACGCCTGCTCGTCCAGCGGCACCCCGTTGACCACCACCCGGCCGTCGTCGCAGCACCAGACCTTGTCGCCCGGTACGCCGATGACGCGCTTGATGAAGTCCTTCTCGCCGGGGCGGCTGACGCCCACCAGGTCGCCGAGCGTGCGGCCGACCCGGCCGGCGAAGTTGGCCGGCGGCGCGGGCGCCTCCTGGGCGACCCAGCGGTCGGTGCCCCGGAACACCACCACCTCGCCGCGGACCGGGTCGCGGACGTCGTAGACGACCTTGTTGACCAGCACCCGGTCGCCGACGAGCAGCGTGTTCTCCATCGACCCGGAGGGGATGAAGAACGCCTGGAGCAGGAAGGTGCGGATCAGCACCGCGAGGCAGAACGCCACGATCAGCAGCAGCGGCAGCTCCTGCCAGAGCGGCATCTGGCGGCGGCCGCGGCGGGCCCGCCGGCGCCAGGGATCGACGGCGCCGTCCTCGTCAACCATCTGCACCATGCCACTCTCCGGTCCGCGGAAACGACACTACCGCCCGGGAGTCTCCTCGGAGACCCCACGGGCGGTAGTGGACCGTTTCGCACCGTCCGGCTGCGCCCGTACCGACCAGGGTAATGCGGTCTGGTCGATACGACATCCGCGCAGCTCGGGCGGCGTGGCGTACGGACGTCAGTTCGCCGGCTGCTTCTCCCGCAGCTCCTTGATCTTGGCCTTCTTGCCGCGCAGCTCACGCAGGTAGTAGAGCTTGGCGCGACGCACGTCACCGCGGGTCACGACCTCGATCCGGTCGATGCCCGGGCCGTTGAGCGGGTAGGTCCGCTCCACGCCGACGCCGAAGCTGACCTTGCGGACCGAGAAGGTCTCGCGCAGACCGTCACCCTGGCGGCGGATGACGACGCCCTGGAAGATCTGGACCCGGGACCGGTTGCCCTCGACGACCCGCGCGTGCACCTTGACGGTGTCACCGGCACGGAAGTCGGGCAGGTCGGTACGCTTCGACTGGGCGTCAAGGGCGTCCAGGATGTTCATCGCTGTGTCCTCGTGAGGCTCACGGCGCATCGTCAGTCGATGCGCGGATGGGTGATTCTGACCCCCGGGTGGTGACCGGCGAGACCGGCCCCGGTCGAGGGTCCTCGCAGCCGCCCACGGCGCGGACGGATGCGGCAACCCCTCTACTTTGCCACATGCCCCGGCGGCGAGGAAAATCCGCCCCGGTCCAGCGTCGCCCGGTCCCGCTTGTCGAGCGTCTCCGGGGCCAGCGCGCCGATCATGTCGGGGCGCCGGGCCGCGGTCCGCAGCAGCGACTCGTCCCGCCGCCAGCGGTCGATCCTGGCGTGGTCGCCGGAGCGCAGCACCTCGGGCACGTCCAGCCCGCGCCAGCTCGCCGGCTTGGTGTAGAGCGGTGCCTCCAGCAGCCCGTGCGCGTGCGACTCCTCGTCCAGCGACCCGGCGTTGCCGAGCACGCCGGGCAGCAGCCGGGTGACCGCCTCCAGGATCACCAGCACGGCCACCTCGCCGCCGAACAGCACGTAGTCGCCGAGGGAGACCTCGGTCACCGGCATCCGGGTCGCCGCGTGGTCCAGCACCCGCTGGTCGATGCCCTCGTACCGGCCGCAGGCGAACAGCAGGTGCGACTCGGCGGCCAGCTCGTGCGCCAGGGCCTGGGTGAACGGGACGCCCGCGGGCGACGGCACGAGCAGCCGGGGCAGCGTGTGCCCGTCCGGGCTCAGCTCGCCGGGCGCCAGCGCGTCCAGCGCCTCGCCCCACGGCTCGGGCCGCATGACCATGCCCGGACCGCCGCCGTAGGGCGTGTCGTCGACGGTGCGGTGCACGTCGTGGGTCCAGGTCCGCAGATCGTGTACGGCCAGCCGCAGCGTGCCGTTCGCCCGGGCCTTGCCGATGAGCGAGAGATCCAGCGGGGCGAAGTACTCGGGGAAGATCGACACGATGTCGACGCGCATGCGGTGGCTCCAGCTAGAGGTCGAGCAGACCGCCGGGCAGGTCGACGACGACGCGACCGCCGGCCAGATCCACCTCGGGCACGATCGCCTTGACGAACGGGACCAGCGCGGTACGCCCCTCGGGGCGCCGCAGCACCAGCATGTCGGACGCGGGCGCGTGGTCGATGCGGGCGACCTCGCCCACGTGCTCGCCGTCGCGGGTGACCACGGTGAGCCCGACCAGCTGGTGGTCGTGGAACTCCTCCGGGTCCTCCGGCGGGGCGACGTCGGCGCTGTCCACGCCGAGCAGCGTGTTGCGCAGCGCCTCGGCGACGTCGCGCTCCAGCACGCCCTCGAAGGCGACGAGCAGGCGGCCCTGATGCCAGCGGGCCGACTCGACGGTGAGTGTCGGCGGTACCCGCCAGGCGCCGGGCTCCGACGGGGTGACCCCCGGCTCGGTGGTCAACACCGAACCGGGGGCGAACCGTGCTTCGGGCTCGTCGGTACGCACCTCCACGGTGACCTCACCGCGGATGCCGTGCGGCTTACCGATCCGGCCGACGACGAGAAGCATCAGTACGAGTCGACGATGTCGACGCGTACCCCACGCCCGCCGATGGAGCCGATGACCTGGCGCAGCGCCTTGGCGGTCCGGCCGGACCGCCCGATCACCGTGCCGAGGTCCTCGGGGTGCACGCGGACTTCGAGGCGCTTGCCCCGACGGGAGTCGACCATGCGCACCCGGACGTCGTCCGGGTGGTCGACGATGCCCTTGACCAGGTGCTCCAGAGCGGGACGCAGCGGCATGTCAGGCCTGCTCGCCGGACTCGGCACCGGTCTGCTCCTCGGCCTTGGGGGCCTCGGCCTCCGGCTTGGCGGCCTTCTTGGCCGGCTTCGCCGGGGTGTCCGCCACGCCGGCGGCGGCCTTCGCCTCGGCCTCGTACGCCGCCTTGCGGTCGGCCCGCTCGGGGGCGACCTTCAGCGGCGGCGGGGCGGGCAGGCCCTTGAACTTCTGCCAGTCACCGGTCAGCTCCAGCAGGCGCTGCACGGCCTCGCTCGGCTGGGCGCCGACCGAGAGCCAGTACTGGACCCGCTCCGACTTGACCTCGATCACCGAAGGGTCTTCCTTCGGCTGGTACACACCGACGAACTCGATCGCGCGACCGTCACGCTTGGTGCGCGAGTCGGCGACGACGATGCGGTACTGCGGGTTGCGGATCTTGCCCATCCGCAGGAGCCGGATCTTTACGGCCACAGTTGTTTCGCTCCTGTTGCGATCTCACCGGCCCGTAAGGGCGGTGTGGCGGGTGAGCGCCGACCGGCACAGTGGGGTTTGGGCCGGAGACTGCTCGGTGAACTGGCGACGCGCCCGGGTTAGAGGGCGCCGGACGCGCGCCGGATACCAGCGACCCATTCTGCCAGATCCGGCCCGGAACTCTCACACCGGACCCGGACACCACGCCCGGGGCGGGGCGGGCCGTGACGGAGGACACCGGTTCAGCGCACCGGCGGACGGTCCCAACCGGGCGGAAGTTCGTCCGGTACATCCCATTCCGCGGGTGGAGTGAAGTCGCACCAGGTGCCGTCGAACGGGAACTCGCCCGCCTCGGCGATCCGGATCACCCGCTCGCCCTCGGCGCGTACCGCCTTCTCGTCGGTCACCCAGTAGTGCTCCGGGAACGCCAGCCGCTCGGCGAACTCGTCCTCGTCCTTCCACTCCCAGCTCAGGTCCGGGTGGACCACCACGTCGAGGTCCTGGTCGACCATGTCGACCCCGGCCACCGCGCCGTCGTCCCAGCGGACGCCGGGCTCCTCCAGGTTCACGTACCAGTTCTGGAAGCGCCCCGCCGCGTCGCGGAACCACCAGACCGAGTGGGCCGCGCCAGTGGGCAGGAACTTCAGCACCGGGGGACCGTTCCACAGCCCCTGCGCGAGCCGGTAGGACGACGTCACCCACTCGGCGAACGGCACGGCCCGCATGCCCAGGCCCGCCTCCGTCACCTCGTGCGCGACCGGCGCCGTCCGCGCCACCCAGAGCAGCAGGCCGCGCTCGTCGTCGGAGACCACGCGGGCCGACCGGACCCAGCCGATCCGGCCGTGCCGCACGTTCCGGTGCAGGATCAGCCGCCCCGGCGCGAACCGGCCGGCCGGATCGCCGGGCCGCATCTCAGTACGCGCGGGCGAGGATCGCCACCAGGTCGGGCTCGTCCTCCGAGTCCGGCACCGAGCCGTCGGCGCGCACCAGGCAACGGACCGTCACGCCCTGGCCGTTCGCCTCGGCCTCGCCCTCGACGCCGACCGCCGACCACGGCACCCGCGCCCAGCCGGTGGCGGACGCCTCGATCGCCTCGGCCAGCGTCGACACCTCGACAGTGCGGGACCGGCGGAACTCCAGCGCCTGGTCGTGCAGCGCCCGCTGGTCGGCCTCCAGCGCGGCCAGCACCGCGCCGACCACGTCGGCGACCGGCGTCGGGGCCTTCGAGCCGTCCGTACGCCGGACCACCACGGCGTTGCCGGCGGTCAGGTCACGCGGGCCGACCTCGACGCGCACCGGGTAGCCGCGCAGCTCGGCGTCGACGGCGCGGCGGCCGAACGCGGTGTCGGTCCGGTCGTCGAGCGCCACCCGCACCCCGGCGTCCCGCAGTGCGTCGTGAAGCTTCCGGGCCGCCTCACCGACGCCGTCGCCGTCCTTGACGATCATCACGTACGCCTGGACCGGCGCCAGCTTCGGCGGCACCCGCAGCCCGTTGTCGTCGCCGTGGCACATGATCAGGCCGCCGAGCATCCGGGTGGACGTGCCCCAGGAGGTGGTCCACGCGTGCTCCCGGCCGCCCTCGGCCGAGGAGTAGCTGATGTCGAACGCCTTGGCGAAGTTCTGGCCCAGCTCGTGGCTGGTGCCCAGCTGGAGCGCCTTGCCGTCGCCCATCATGCCCTCGCACGTGTACGTGGCGGTGGCGCCGGCGAAGCGCTCCCGGGCGGTCTTCAGGCCGACCACCACCGGGATGCCGAGCACGTTGACCATCAGGTCCTCGTACGCCTCGTGCAGGATCCGCCGGGCGTAGGCGCGGGCGTCGGAGCGGGTCGCGTGCGCGGTGTGCCCCTCCTGCCAGAGGAACTCACTGGTACGCAGGAAGATCCGCGGGCGCAGCTCCCACCGGACCACGTTGGCCCACTGGTTGAGCAGCAGCGGCAGGTCGCGGTACGAGTCGATCCACTTGGCCATGAACTCGCCGATGACCGTCTCGCTCGTGGGGCGCACCACCACCGGCTCGGCGAGCTGCTTGCCGCCACCGTGCGTGACCACCGCCAGCTCCGGCGAGAAGCCCTCGACGTGCTCGGCCTCGCGCTTGAGGTAGCTCTCCGGGATGAACAGCGGGAAGTACGCGTTCTCCGCGCCGGCCGCCTTGATCCGGGCGTCCATCTCGGCCTGCATCCGCTCCCAGATGGCGTAGCCGGCCGGTCGGATCACCATGGTCCCCCGGACCGGGCCGTTGTCGGCCAGCTTCGCCTTGGCGATCAGGTCCTGGTACCAGCGGGGAAAGTCCTCCGCACGGGGAGTGAGCACGCGTGCCATGACCGCACATCCTATGCGTCCCGTGACGGGTCGCCGCAGCCGGGCGCGCCCGCACTACCATCTGCCGTCATGCTCTCCCCCAGCCCCGACCCGGCACCGGCGCTGGCCCCGCTCGCCGCCCGCTGGGTGGCCTGGGTGGCCGCCCACCGCCAGCCGGTCAACCCGCTCAAGGACACCACCGGCCGGCACGGCGGGCGCCACCAGCCGGACGACGTGTGGTTCCTCGCCGGCACGCAGGGCGGCGGGGTCGCCCGGCGTTGCGTGGTACCGGCGGGTCGCCCCCTGTTCTTCCCGGCGATCTGCTGCTGGCGGGTCGGCCGCCGGGACGGCCCGGTCGCGCCGATGCCCCACGCCGGCGGGCACGCCGAACTGGACGGGGTCGCGGTGCCGGTGCGGCCGGCGGGCTCCCCCGCCTCGTTCCCGGTACGGGGGTTCTTCAACAACGTCGTCACCGCGTGGCCGTGGCCGGTGCACGTCTCCTGCTGGGGCCTGTGGGGTCTGGTGCCGCCACCCGCGCCGGGGACGCACCACCTGGCCTTCGGCGGCCACGACGGCGGAGCGTTCCGGGTCGAGGCGGAGTACGACCTCGAGGTGCGCTGACGAGCGCCCGTAGACTTCGATCACCATGCCTAAGCCGAGGAATGTCACACCGGTGCGCGAGTCGATCGTCGACGCCGCCCGTTCGCTGACCGTCACGACCGGCTGGGCCGGGGTCCGGATGGGCGCCGTCGCGAGCGCGGCGGGGGTGAGCCGGCAGACGGTCTACAACGAGTTCGGCACCAAGGCGGGCCTGGGCGATGCGCTGGCCCGGCACGAGGTGGACCGGTTCGTCGGCCAGGTCCGGTCCGCGCTCGACGAGCACGACTCGGACGTCCGCGCGGCCGCGTACGCGGCGATCCACCGCACCCTCGCCTCGGCCGCCGAGAACCCGCTGGTCCGGGCGGTGCTGACCAGCACCCGGGGCGGTTCGGAGGAGCTGCTGCCGTACCTGACCACCCGGTCCGAACTGGTGCTCGCCGAGGCCGCGGCGGCGCTGCTGGAGTGGACCGGGCACCGCCTGCCGGACGCCGACCCGGCGGCGCTGGCGTTCGCGGCGGACAGCGTCGTACGCCTGGTGGTGAGCCACATCGTGCTGCCCGGCGGCCCGGTCGAGGAGACCGCCGACCGGCTGGCCGACCTGGCGGTGCGCCTGTTCGTGATGGCGGCGACCGCCCGCTAGGCCCGCCGCCCGCGACGGCCGCTCAGCGGACGACCCGGCCGCGCAGCACGATCCGGCTGGGCGCGCGGACCACGCTCAGGTCGCGGCGCGGATCCTCGGGGTAGACCACCAGGTCGGCGAGGCCGCCCTCGACCAGCCCGGGGAAGCCGAGCCACTCGCGGGCCCCCCAGGAGGCGGCCGCCAGCACGTCCGGGGCGGACATCCCGGCCTGCTCGTGCAGCAGCAGCATCTCCTCGGCCGCCAGGCCGTGGTCGATGCCGCCGCCCGCGTCGGTGCCGACGTAGATCGGCACGCCCGCCTCGTGCGCGGCGCGCACCACCTCGGGGAAGCGGTCGCGCAGGGCGAGCATGTGGTCGGCGTACCCGGGGAACTTGGGCCGGGCCTGCTCCGCGATGTGGCCGAACGTCCGGATGTTGATCATCGTGGGGACCAGCGCGGTGCCCTGCCGGGCCATCAGGTCGATCAGGTCGAGGCTCAGCCCGGTGCCGTGCTCCACCGAGTCCACCCCGGCCCGCACCATGATCTCCACGGCCGACTCGGAGAAGGTGTGCACCGCCGCGCGTACCCCGGCGACGTGCGCGGCGGCGACCGCCGCGGTCATGGTGTCGGCGTCCCAGGCCGGCGCCAGGTCCCCCACCCCCCTGTCGATCCAGTCGCCGACCAGCTTGACCCAGCCGTTGCCGGCCGCGGCCTGCGCGGCCACCGTCGCGGCCACCTCCGCGGCGCCGACCTCCACGCCGATGTCGCGCAGGTAGCGCTTCGGCGGCGCGACGTGCCGGCCCGCGCGGGACAGTCGCGGCAGGTCCGGCTCGTCCTCCAGTTCGGGGTACGGGTACGGCGAGCCGGCGTCGCGGATCGCCAGCACGCCCGCGTCCCGGTCGATCCGGGCCAGCTCCCGGGCCTGGTCGAGGGAGGTGATCGGGCTGCCGCCGCGGGCGATGCCGATGTGGCAGTGCGCGTCGGTCAGGCCGGGCAGGACGAAGCCGCCGTCGGCCACCGTCTCGGCGCCGGGCACCGGTTCGAAGGTGACCCGGTCGCCGACCAGCCAGACGTCCCGGACCTCGTCGTCGGGAAGGAACACACCGCGCACGTGCAGAGCCATGTGCACAGTCCTACCCGATCAGTCCTCCTCGCCGGCGAGCAGGTCGTTGCGGCGCGCGGTCAGCGCCGGCAGGTCGACCGAGACCTTCCAGGGCCGCTCGGTGACGAACAGGTCCTCGGCCTGACTGACCTGCTTGTACTCGCGATTGGCGCCGAGCACGTACTCAGTCAGCGTGATCTTCTCCTTGACCGGGTCGAGCACCCAGTAGGAGCGGACACCGGCGTGCGCGTAGACCCTGGCCTTGTCGTACATGTCGCGGAAGGTGGAGGTCGGCGAGATGACCTCGACGGCGAGCACCGCGTCCTCGACCGGCAACGGGCTCCGGTTGGCGTTACCCCGCACGACCGCGACGACGTCCGGCCGGGGCTCGTTCCGGTGGTCGACCCGCATCGACAGGTCGATCCCGACCTGGTACTCCTTCGGGCAGTTGACGCGGAGCGCGAGCAGCAACTCGACACACATGTCCTGGTGCAGCAGAGTGGGCGACGGCACGATCAACCTTCCGTTGATCAGTTCGTACGGAAGGTCCTTGGGCAGTTCGCCCAGGTCGTCGACCGTCCACTCGTGCCGCTCCGGCAGGATCGGGGCCGCGGTCATTGACATCTCCTTCCAGGGGGCGACATCACCTTAAGAGACAGCAATGTCGCCCACCGTCACCGACACGCTAGCGGGGGCCCTTGTCGCCGCCCTTGCCCAGCTTGTTGAAGTCGATCTTCGGGAGCTTGAAGCCCGGCGGCAGGCCCTGCCCACCGGCCAGGTCGCCCGGGTCCAGGCCCGGCGGGAGCTGCGGCATGCCGCCGCCCGGGAAGCCGCCCGGCATCCCGGCGCCGGTACGCGGCCGCCCGCCGCCCTTGGTGCCCTTGCGCTTGTTCTTCGGCGACTTGGTCGCCTTGCGCCGGCCACCGCCGGGCAGGCCCATCATGCCGCCCATCTGCTTCATCATCTTCTGCGCGTCGGCGAAGCGGTTGAGCAGCTGGTTGACGTCCATGACGGTGACGCCGGAGCCGCCCGCGATCCGGGCCCGGCGGGAGCCGTTGATGATCTTCGGGTTGGTGCGCTCGGCCGGGGTCATCGACCGGATGATCGCGGTGACCCGGTCGAAGTGCTTGTCGTCCAGCTCGGCGAGCTGGTCCTTCATCTGCCCCATGCCCGGCATCATGGCCAGCACGTTGGCGATCGGGCCCATCCGCCGGACCGCGATGAGCTGGTCGAGGAAGTCCTCCAGCGTGAAGGTCTCCCCGCCCATCAGCTTGGCGGTCATCTTCTCCTTCTGATCGGAGTCGAAGGCCGCCTCGGCCTGCTCGATCAGAGTTAGGACGTCGCCCATGCCGAGGATCCGGCTGGCCATCCGGTCCGGGTGGAAGACGTCGAAGTCCTCCAGCTTCTCGCCGGTGGAGGCGAACAGGATCGGCTGGCCGGTCACCTCGCGGACGGAGAGCGCAGCGCCACCGCGGGCGTCGCCGTCGAGCTTGGACAGCACCACGCCGGTGATGCCCACGCCGTCGCGGAACGCCTCGGCGGTGCGTACCGCGTCCTGACCGACCATGGCGTCGATGACGAAGATGACCTCGTCGGGCTGGACCGCGTCGCGGATGTCCGCGGCCTGCTGCATCATCTCGGTGTCGATACCGAGCCGGCCGGCGGTGTCGACGATGACGATGTCCCGGGCGGCGCGGCGGGCGTGCTCGATCGAGTCGCGGGCCACCTGTACCGGGTCGCCGACGCCGTTGCCGGGCGCCGGGGCGTACACCTCGACGCCGGCCCGGCCACCGAGCACCTGGAGCTGCCCGACGGCGTTGGGACGCTGGAGGTCGGCGGCGACGAGCAGCGGCTGGTGGCCCTGGCTCTTGAGCCAGCGGGCCAGCTTGCCGGCGAGCGTCGTCTTGCCGGAGCCCTGGAGGCCGGCCAGCATGATCACCGTCGGGGGGTTCTTGGCGAACTGGAGCCGCCGCCCCTCGCCGCCGAGGACGTTGATCAGCTCCTCGTTGACGATCTTGACGATCTGCTGCGCCGGGTTGAGCGCCTGGGAGACCTCGGCGCTCCGCGCCCGCTCCTTGACGTTCGCGATGAAGCCCTTGACCACCGGCAGGGCGACGTCGGCCTCCAGCAACGCCATCCGGATCTCGCGCGCGGTGGCGTCGATGTCGGCGTCGGTGAGCCGGCCCTTGCCGCGGAGCTTGGTGAAGATCCCGGACAGGCGGTCACTCAAGGTGTCAAACACGCGAACATCCCGTTTGTCGTTTTCGGCGGGCACATGCTGCCGGGCCGGTGGTCCAGCCCACCGTTAGGGTATCCCGCCGCCCACCCGCCCGCTCCGGCCCGGCAGCCCGTTCCGCTACACGGCGGCGAGCACGGCGGCCTCGATCCGGGCCCGTTCCTCGTCCGAGAGCCCGCCGCCGACCAGGTAGAACGTGTCCACCACGTCGCCGCCGAGCGTCGAGATCCGGGCCGCGCGCACCTGGGCGCCGGCCTCGTCCAGCGCACAGGTGACCCGGTACAGCAGCCCGGCCGCGTCGGCGGCCCGCAGCTCCAGCAGGACCGCGTCGGTGGCCGCCTCCCGGTGCCAGACCACCCGGGGTGCGGCACCCTGGCCGCGCGCGGCGAGCGCCCGGCCGCGCAGCCGCTGGATGACCGAGACGTCGCCACCGACCGCGCGGCGCAGGTCGGCGCTGAGCGCGATCGGCTCCGGGGCCAGCCCGTAGCGCGGCTGCACCCGGCACTCGACCAGGGCCCGGCCGTCGACGGTGGCGGCGTCCGCGGAGATCACCTCCAGGCGGTGCAGCGCCAGGCAGCCGGCGACCGTCGCGAGCAGCCCGCGCCGGTCGGCCGCGGCCACCGACACCCGGTCCTCCCCCAGGTGTACGACCGGCAGCGGCCCCGCCACCAGCGCCGGGTCCGGAGCCGGTGGGGCGGGCACCACGCCCGTGTCCAGCGTGGTGCGGACCCGGCTCACCAGTTCGGCGATCAGCCGGCCCTTCCAGCCGGACCAGGCGGCCGGGCCGGTGGCGGCGGCGTCGGCGCGGACCAGGGCGTGCAGCAGTTCCAGCGTGCCGGTGTCGCCGACGCGCCCGGCGACCCCCGCGATGGTCTTCGGGTCGGACAGGTCGCGCCGGGTGGCCACGTCGGGCAGCAGCAGGTGCAGCCGGACCAGTGTGCCGATGAGCGCCGCCTCGTCCGGCGGCAGCCCGACCCGGGTGGCGACCGCCTCGGCCAGCGGCGCGCCCACTGTCGAGTGGTCGCCGGGCAGTCCCTTGCCGATGTCGTGCAGGAACGCGCCGAGCAGCAGCAGGTCCGGCCGTTCCACGTCGCGGGTGTGCCGGCTCGCCTCGTACGCGGTCTGGACCAGGTGCCGGTCGAGCGTGAACCGGTGCACCGGGTTGTGCTGGGGCAGGCTGCGCATCCGGGTCCACTCGGGCAGCCAGCGGTCGATCAGCCCGTACCTGTCGCAGGTCTCCCAGGCGGACACCAGGCCGGGACCGGCGCCGAGCAGGGTGATCAGCGCGGCGCGGGCCGCCGGTGGCCAGGGCGCGGGCAGCGGCGGGCAGTACGCGGCCAGCCACTCGCAGGTGGCCCGCGCGATCGGCAGCCGGGTGGTGGCGGCCGCGGCGGCCACGCGCAGCGACAGGCTCGGGTCGGGGCGGGCCCCGATGGCGGTGCGGGCGAGCACCAGTTCCCCGTCCTGCTCCACCACGTCCCGGGCGACCGGGCGGCGCAGCGGGCGGCCGGGCGCGGCGCGGTGCCGGCCGGAGCGGAGCCGGTCGGCGGCCCGCCAGGCGTCGTCGAGGGCGTGGCTCACCGTGCGGGCGTCGCCGGCCACCAGCCGCAGCAGCGCGTCGCCGTCCTCGGCGCCGAGCAGGCGCGCCACGCCGTCGCGTTCCTGGGCGACCAGGCGGTCGACCCGGCGGCCCACCTGCTGGTGCAGCGCGTCGCGGGTGTCCAGCAGCCGCCGGTGTGCCGCGTACACGGCCGGGCGGAGCGCGTCGGTGACCCCGGCGGTGGCGATGGCGCGCAGGATGCCCACGTCGCGCAGCCCGCCGGCCGCCTCCTTGAGGTCGCCTTCGAGCAGGAAGGCCAGTTCGCCGTGCGCCTCCCAGCGGGCGGCGGTGATCTCGCGCAGGCCGGGGAGCTGGCGGATCGCGGTCCGCCGCCAGTGGTCGGTGGCGGTACGGGAGAGCTGGTCGGTGAGCGCCGGGTCGCCCGCCACGTGCCGGGCGTCGAGCAGGCCGAGGGCGACCTTGACGTCGTCCTGGGCCACCGACAGCGCCTCGGCGACGGTGCGCACCGAGTGGTCCAGCCGCAGGCCGGCGTCCCAGATCGGATACCAGAGCGACGCGGCCAGCTCGTCGATGCCGGGCACCCCGGCGTGCAGCAGCACCAGGTCGAGGTCGCCGTAGGGGGCGCACTGGCGGCGGCCCAGCCCGCCCACCGCGACGAGCGCGACGCCGTCCCGGTCCGGGAAGGCCCGGCACAGCCAGGCGTCGAGCGCGTCGGCCCGCGCGGACCGGGCGGCCGCGCCGATGCCCCCGGGTACGCCGACGACCTCGTTGACCACCGCCTGGCCCTCGGAGGGGCCGGTGGCGGTGGTCAACGAGGTCATGTCGGCGGATCCGGCGATCAGAGGGCGTCGAGCCCGCGCTCGCCGGTACGCACCCGGACGACCTCCTCGACGCCGGTCACCCAGACCTTGCCGTCGCCGATCTTGCCGGTCCGGGCGGCGCCGACGATCGCGTCCACGATCTTGTCGACGTCCATCTCGTCGGTGAGCACCTCGACCCGGATCTTGGGCAGGAACTCGACCGTGTACTCGGCACCCCGGTAGACCTCGGTGTGCCCCTTCTGCCGGCCGTAGCCCTGGACCTCGCTGACGGTCAGCCCGGCCACGCCGAGCGCGTGCAGGGCCTCCTTCACCGCGTCCAGCTGGTACGGCTTGATGACCGCGGTCACCAGCTTCATGTCCAACCCCTCCATCCCAGGAACGTTAACCGGCGACCTTCTCGCTGACCGGCGCGGACTCGTCGGTCTCGACGGCGGGCTCCGCGGCCGGCTTGCCGGCGCCGATCCCGGCCATCGCGAACGCGCCACCGCTGCTGCCCGTGGTGGGCGACAGGTCGTAGCCGCTCTCCGCGTGCTCGGCGATGTCGATGCCGTCGACCTCGGCCTCGGCGGAGACCCGCAGGCCGATCGTCTTGTCGATCACGAAGCCCAGGGCGAAGGCGACCACGAACGAGTAGACGCTCACGATCAGCGCGCTGATCGCCTGCTTGCCGAGCAGCGAGGCGTCGCCGCCGACGAACAGGCCGTCGGTCTCCACCAGCGAGCTGACCGAGGCGGTGCCGAACAGGCCGATCCAGAGGCAGCCGATCCAGCCGCCGACGAAGTGCACGCCGACCACGTCGAGCGAGTCGTCGTAGCCGAGCCGGTACTTCAGGCCGACCGCGAGGGCGCAGACCGCACCGGCCACCACGCCCAGCAGCACCGCTGCGGCCGGGGTGATGAACGCACAGGCCGGGGTGATCGCGACCAGGCCGGCGATGGCGCCGGACGAGGCGCCGACCAGGGTCGGCTTGCCGTCGCGCAGCCACTCCACCACGATCCAGCCGAGCAGCGCGGCGGCGGTGGCGACCTGGGTGTTGATGAACGCCAGCGCGGTGACCCCGTCGGCGGTCAGCTCGGAGCCGGCGTTGAAGCCGAACCAGCCGAACCACAGCAGCGCGGCGCCGAGGGCGACCATCGGGACGTTGTGCGGCTTCATGCTCTCGCGCGGCCAGCCGACCCGCTTGCCGAGCACGAGCACCAGCGCGAGCGCCGCCGCACCGGCGTTGATGTGCACGGCGGTACCACCGGCGAAGTCCAGCGCGCCGATGTCGCCGCCGATCAGCCCGCCGCCCCAGACCATGTGGGCGACCGGGAAGTAGACCAGCGTGGCCCAGCCGAACGCGAACAGCAGCCAGCCGGCGAACTTCACCCGGTCGGAGAGCGCGCCGCTGATCAGCGCCACGGTGATGATCGCGAACATCATCTGGAAGGCGATGAAGACGTAGATCGGGATGCCGGTCTCGCCCCACAGGTCGTTCTCGCCGACGAAGGTCTTGGTGCCCAGGTACTGGCCCAGGTCACCCCAGAACCTGCCGCCCTCGCCGAAGGCGACGGTGAAGCCGTAGAAAAGCCACAGGATGCTGACGAGCCCGATGGACGAGAAGCTCATCATCATCATGTTCAGAACGCCCTTGGACCGGTTCAGGCCGCCGTAGAACAGCGCGAGACCGGGGGTCATGAGCAGCACGAGGGCAGTCGAGACAAGCAACCAGGCAGTGTTCCCGGTGTCGATCTCCACGCTGCCTCCTCTCGTTGTCGTATTCCTCCCTCCGACTGAGACCTGGCAGCATCGCCCGTCAGCCGGTTGCGCGGAAGCTTTGTCGCCGGCTGTTTCCTTCAGCGACACCGCGCGATTTCCGACGCGTGACGGGTTGTTTCCGGCGTGTGAAGAACGCCGATCTTGGTCAGCGGAGCGCGTACTCCAGCTGGTGCCGCTCGTAGTCGAGCAGCCGCAGGTCGCGCATAGGGCGACGCAGGTGACCCTTGTGGACGATCCGGACGAACGCCGGCTCACCGGCGGCGGCCATCCGCCGGATGCCCTCGACGTGGTCGACGATGCGCTTGCGGATGGTCCGGATGAGGCGGTGCCGGTCGCGCGGGATCAGCCCGTACGCGTCGGCGAACAGCCGCAGCCGGCGCGGCCGGTCCGGGTGCTTCCAGCCGAGCGTGATCGAGTCGCGGTCGGAGAAGATCGGCACCCAGGTCCAGGCCGCGTACGCCACGTCGTAGATGCGGGCGCCGGGCGAGGCGAGGTCGAAGTCGATCAGCCCGAGCGTGCCGTCCGGCCGCCAGATCACGTTGTGCGGCGCGGCGTCGTGGTGGCAGATGACCTCGGTGTCCGGCGGGGGCGGCCCGAACGAGCGCCAGACCGCGCCGGGCGGCGGGGTGAAGCCGTACTGCGCGTCGTGGAACATCCGCAGCATGGTGGCCACCGTCACCAGGGCCTCGTCGGTGACCCAGTGCGGGGCCAGCGGGTACTCCCCGCACTCCCCCTCCAGGTACGACAGGACCTCCCGGTTGCGCTCGTCCATGCCGAGCGCCCGGGGCGCGCCGGTGAATCCGACGTACTCCAGGTGGCGCAGCAGCGCGTGCACGGAGGGCGTCCACGGGCCGGCGTTGCGCCGGACCGTGTCGCCCACACGGACCACTGTGCTCACGTTCCCGCCGTGCAGCGGGATCTCCTGCGAAGTCACGTACGGTCTCCCGAGGCGTGGCGACGGGTGGCTGGGGTCGCGCCACCCCGCGTAGGCGCGATCGTCAGTCGTCACGGGAGAGGCTACGCGTCCCGGGCGAGCGGCTCGGTGCCGAGCAACGCGTCGACGAACTGTGCCGGGTCGAACGGGGCCAGGTCGTCCTTGCCCTCGCCGAGGCCGACGAGCTTGACCGGGATGCCGAGTTTGCGCTGCACGGCGATCACGATGCCGCCCTTGGCCGTCCCGTCGAGCTTGGTCAGCACCACGCCGGTGACGTTCACCGCCTCGGTGAAGACCCGCGCCTGCTCCAGCCCGTTCTGGCCGGTGGTGGCGTCGAGGATCAGCAGCGTCTCGTCGATCGGGCCGTGCTTCTCCACCACCCGCTTGACCTTGCCCAGCTCGTCCATCAGGCCGACCTTGTTCTGCAGCCGGCCGGCGGTGTCGATGAGCACGGTGTCGACGCCGGTGTCGATGCCGCGCTTGACCGCGTCGAACGCGACGCTCGCCGGGTCGGCGGCCTCGGGCCCGCGGACCGTCTCGGCGCCCACCCGGCCGCCCCAGGTCTCCAGCTGGTCGGCGGCGGCGGCCCGGAACGTGTCGGCCGCGCCGAGCAGCACGCTGCGGCCGTCCGCGACCAGCACCCGGGCGATCTTGCCGCAGGTGGTGGTCTTGCCGGCGCCGTTGACGCCGACCACGAGCACCACCGCCGGGACGCCCTCCTTCGGCGCGGTGCGCAGCGCGCGGTCCAGGCCCGGGTCGAGCGCGTTGACCAGCTCGGCGGCGAGCAGCGCCCGCAGCTCGTCACCGGTACGGGTGCCGAGCACCCGGGTCCGCTCGCGCAGCCGGTCGACGATCTCCCGGGTGGCATCGATGCCGACGTCGGCGGTGATCAGGCTGTCCTCGATCTCCTCCCAGGTGTCCTCGTCCAGCCGGTCGCGGCTGAGCAGGCCGAGCAGGCCCTTGCCGAAGACGTTCTGCGAGCGGGACAGCCGCGAGCGCAGCCGGACCAGGCGGCCGGCCGTGGGCTCCGGCACCTCGACCTGCGGCACCTCGACCGGAGGGGCCGGCGGCGCCTCCACCACCACGCCGGTGGTGAGTTCCGCCTCCGGGGCCTCGACCGGCGGGCCGGCCAGGTCCTCCTCCGTCCGGGTGTCGACCTCCGTACGCGGCAGCGGCGGCTGCGGGCGCCGGCGCAGCCGGGGCACCACGAGGCTCAGGCCGCCGATGATCAGCACGCCGAGCAGGGCGAGAGCGACGAGGAGGTATTCCGTCATGCCCGAAATCCTGTCAGATGCCGGCGACGGCGTCCCACTCACCGCCTCGGCACGCGAACAACCTGCGGGTACGCTCGCACCGGAAGGCGTACCGCAACCGCCGGCCGGGTAGGGAACAGCCGAAACGATCTTGTCGGAGGTGTATGTCGTGCCCGGTTCCCGCCTGCTCATCGGCCCGTTGCTGCGCCGGGTCGTCGACACGCGGGCGACCGTCTGGGTCGAGACGAGCGCGCCCGCGGTGGTCACCGTCCGCACGGCCGACGGCGCCACCGGCAGCGCACCGACCTTCTCCGCGTACGACCACCACTACGCGATCGTGGTGGTGACCGGGCTCACCCCGGACAGCGTCACGACCTACGAGGTGCTGATCGACGACGAGGTGGCGTGGCCGCTGCCCGACTCGTCGTTCCCGCCCAGCGTGATCCGGACCCGCGCGCTCGACGACGCGGACCAGCCGGTGCGGCTGCTGTTCGGCTCCTGCCGGGAGACCACCCAGCACTCCACCGCGCGGAAGCTGCCGCCGGACGCGCTCGACGCGTACGCCCGGCGGGTGATGGCCGCGCCCGACGACGCCGCGCTGCCCGACCTGCTGGTGCTGCTCGGCGACCAGGTGTACGCGGACGAGACCTCGCCGACGGTGCGGCGGCTGCTCAAGCGGCGCCGGCGGCGGCCGAAGGACGCCCCGGCGACGCAGGTGGTCAGCTTCGACGAGTACACCAAGCTCTACCTGGAGTCGTGGCGCGACCCGGAGATCCGCTGGCTGTTCTCCACCGTGCCGAGCGTGATGATCTTCGACGACCACGAGGTGATCGACGACTGGAACACCTCGCAGTCGTGGCGCGCGGACATGCGCGAGCAGCCGTGGTGGGCCGAGCGGATCCGCAGCGGCCTCGCCTCCTACTGGGTCTATCAGCACCTGGGCAACCTGAGCCCGGACGAGATCGCCGCCGATCCGGTGTACGCGAAGGTGATGGCCGCCGAGGACGCCACGAGCGTGCTGCACGAGTTCGGCGAGCGGGTCGACAAGGAGGCCGACCTGGCGCACGACACCGAGCGCTGGCGGGCCGTGCAGTACCAGTGGAGCTACGCGCTGGACCTGGGCCGTACCCGCCTGGTCATGCTGGACAACCGGTCCAGCCGGGTGCTCCAGCCGGGCAACCGGGCGATGCTGCCGCCGGGCGAGTGGTCGTGGTTCCTCGACCAGGCGCACGGCACCTACGACCACCTGGTGGTGGGCAGCTCGCTGCCGTGGCTGCTGCCGCCGGGCATCCACCACGTCGAGGCGTGGAACGAGCGCCTGGCCGACTCCAGCCGGCCCTGGGTGGCCCGGCTCTCCGAGCAGATCCGCCGGGCCCTGGACCTGGAGCACTGGGCGGCGTTCCGGCGCTCGTTCGAGGCGCTGGGCGAGCTGTTCGCGCGGCTGGGCAGCGGCACCGCGCCCCGCACCGGGGCGCGGGTGGGCGCCGGGCCGGCGTACGCGCGACCGGCCTCGATCAGCGTGCTCTCCGGTGACGTGCACCACTCGTACGTGGCCCGGGCCCGGTTCGCCGACCGCGACGTCCGCACGCCCGTGCACCAGCTCACCTGTTCGCCGATCCACAACCAGGTGCCGGCCGGCATGCGCCCGCTGATGACGCTCGGCTGGAACCCCGGCCCAGCCGGGGCGACCCGGGCGCTGGCGCGTTCGGCCGGGGTACGCCGCCCGCCGGTGCGCTGGCGGAAGCTGGCCGGGCCCTATTTCGGCAACGCGGTGGCCACGCTCACCCACCAGGGCCGTAAGGCCGCCGTGGTGATCGAGGGCACGACCAGCGACGGCGAGCTGCGGCCGGTGGCGCAACAGCAACTCAGCGACGGGGACTGAGTACCCTCTGAGCGTGGACGAGACGCTGCGCGCCGTGGAGCACGAGTTGACCGCGTTGCTGCGCCGCGGCCGGGCGCTGTCCTGGGAGATCGCCCGCGAGGTCCACCCGAATCTGGAGCCCAACGCGTACGGCCTGCTGCTCTGGCTGCGCCGCTCGGGCTCGATCCGGCTCACCGACCTGGCCGCGAAGCTGGGCATCGGCAAGGGCACGCTCAGCCGCCAGATCGGCGGGCTGGAGGCGCTGGGCCTGGTCCGCCGCGACCCGGACCCGACGGACCGCCGGGCGGCCCAGCTCAGCCTCACCGAGGAGGGCACCCGGCGGTTCGACGCGGCCCGGGCGGCCCGACTCGGACAGATAAGGCGTTCCCTCGAAAGCTGGCCGCAAGAGGACGTCGCGGACCTCGCCCGCCTGATGCACCGCTTCAACGAGTCGTTCTGACCCGGCCCCACCTGGAACAAAGCCCGCCCGGGTGAAGTTGTTGCTTTGGGCAACCACCTCATACGGTTGCCCAAAGCAACCTTTCTCCCCCGCTCCGGAGGCAATCCACGATGACTCAGGCGACTGCGCCCGCACGGGCGACCGCCGTCGACATGTCCCACCGGCAGATCCTGGAGGCGCTCTCCGGCCTGCTGCTGGGCATGTTCGTCGCGATCCTCTCCTCCACGGTCGTCTCCAACGCGCTGCCGCGGATCATCACCGACCTGCGCGGCGGCCAGTCCGCGTACACCTGGGTGGTCACCTCGACGCTGCTGGCGACCACCGCGACCACGCCCATCTGGGGCAAGCTCTCCGACCTGTTCAGCAAGAAGCTGCTGGTCCAGCTCTCCCTGGTGGTCTTCGTGCTGGGCTCGGTGCTCGCCGGGCAGGCACAGACCACCGGTGAGCTGATCGCCTGCCGGGTCGTGCAGGGCGTCGGCGCGGGCGGCCTCACCGCCCTCGCCCAGGTGATCATGGCGACGATGATCGCGCCGCGCGAGCGCGGCCGGTACAGCGGCTACCTCGGCGCCGTGATGGCCGTCGGCACCATCGGCGGCCCGCTGATCGGCGGCGTGATCGTGGACACCTCCTGGCTCGGCTGGCGCTGGTGCTTCTACGTCGGCGTGCCGTTCGCCGTGCTCGCCCTGGTCGTGCTCCAGCGGACGCTGCGCCTTCCGGTGGTCAAGCGCGAGGTGAAGATCGACTGGTGGGGCGCCACGCTCATCACCGCCGCCGTCTCGCTGCTGCTCGTCTGGATCACGCTGGCCGGCGACAAGTACGACTGGATCTCCTGGCAGAGCGGCGTGATGGTGGCCGGCGCGGCGGCGCTCGGCGTGCTCGCCGCCCGGGTCGAGAAGCGTGCCGCCGACCCGATGATCCCGCCGCGGCTGTTCCGCAACCGCACCATCACGCTCGCCGTCGTCGCCAGCATCGCGGTCGGCGTCGGCATGTTCGGCGCCTCGGTGTTCCTCGGGCAGTACTTCCAGATCAGCCGCGGCGCCAGCCCGACCATGTCCGGCCTGATGACGCTCCCGATGATCGGCGGCCTGCTGGTCTCCTCCACGGTGGTCGGCCGGATCATCACCGCCACCGGCCGCTGGAAGAGCTGGCTGGTCATCGGTTCGGTGCTGCTCACCGCCGGCTTCGCGCTGATGGGCACCATGCGCGCGGACACCCCGTACTGGCACCTCGCCGTGTTCATGGCGCTGATCGGCCTCGGCGTCGGCATGAGCATGCAGAACCTGGTGCTGGCCGTGCAGAACACGGTCCGCCCGGACGAACTCGGCGCGGCCAGCTCGGTGGTGGCGTTCTTCCGCAGCCTCGGCGGCGCGATCGGCGTGAGCGCGCTCGGCGCGGTGCTCGGGCACCGGGTCACCGGCTACATGGCCGACGGCCTGAGCCGCCTCGGCATCCCGGCCTCCGGGTCGGGCGGCGGCGGGCTGCCGGACGTGCACACGCTGCCCGGCCCGATCCGGGACGTGGTCGAGGCCGCGTACGGCCACGCCGCCGGTGACATCTTCCTGGCCGCCGCACCGTTCGGGCTGCTCGCCCTCGTCGCGGTGGTCCTCATCCGGGAGGTGCCGCTGCGCCGCTCCAACGCCGAGCCGGTCCCCGCCGGGCGGGAGACGGCCGACGCGATCCCGGCGCGAGCGGGAGACTGACGATGGACGCCGCGGAACGTGAGCGGTACGGCCCGCGGACCCGTCCGCTGCCCTACGAACGGGGTACGGACGGGCCACGGGTGGTCCTCGTCGGCGTGGACGGCAGCCGCACCTCGATGCGCGCCGCCGCGTACGCCGCCGGACTGGCCCGGCGGCAGGGCGCCACGCTGGTGGCGGTGTTCGTCAGCTCGCCGGCCTCGTACAGCGCGATGCTCTCCGGCGTGGTGGCCGGGGCGGTCCAGCAGACCCACGACGAGCTGGCCGACGAGCTGCGCGCCGAGTGCCGGCGCGGGGCCGAGGAACTGGACCTGCCGGTGACGTTCCTGTGCCGGCGCGGCGACGCCTACACCGAGCTGTGCCGGGCCGCCGACGAGCACCGCGCCGACATGGTGGTGGTCGGCTCCTCCGAGCAGGCCGGGCACAGGCTGGTCGGCTCGGTCGCCACCCGGCTGGTCCGCACCGGCCGCTGGCCGGTCGTCGTGGTGCCGTGACCCGGCGGTTAACGCGTCGCGGCGTGCCCGGCGCTCACCTAGCATCCCTCGGATGACCTGGACCGCACCCGAGATCGACCGCCGCCACGAGCCCTACGTCGCCGACGAGCGCACCATGCTGCAAGGCTGGCTCGACCTCCACCGTGACACCCTGCAACACAAGTGCGCCGGGCTGACCGCCGAGCAACTGCGCACACCGAGCGTGGAGCCCTCCGGGCTGACGCTGCTCGGCCTGGTCCGGCACCTGGCCGACGTCGAACGGTGGTGGTTCCGCCACCGCGCCGCCGGCCTGGACCTGCCGGACCTCTACGACTACAGCACCGACCCGGACGCCGACCTCAACGACATCGCCGACGCGGACCCGGCCGAGGCGTTCGCCACGCTGCGGGCCGAGATCGAGGCGGCCGACCGGGCCGTTGCCGACCTGCCGCTGGACCACACGTTCCGGCACCGCCTGCCCGACGGCAGCACCGGCGAGATCAGCCTCCGCTGGGTGTACGTGCACGTGATCGAGGAGTACGCCCGGCACAACGGCCACGCGGACCTGATCCGGGAACGCGTCGACGGCGTGACCGGAAGCTGACCCGGCTCAGTACGCCAGCGCCGCCCGCAGGTACCGCAGGTCGGCCGGGCCGCTCCAGCGGTGCGCGGACAGGCCCGCCACCCGGGCACCGGCCACCGCGCGGTCCTCGTCGTCGACGAACAGCACCCGCCCCGGCGGCGTCCCCAGTGCCTCGCAGGCGGCCTGGAAGTACTCCTTCGCCGGCTTGTGCACCCCGATGACCGAGGAGTTGACGATCACGTCCAGCTCCTCGGTCAGGCCCAGCGCGGCCAGGTCGGCGTCGAGCAGGTCGGTGGCGTTGGTGCCCAGCCCCACCCGGATGCCCGCCGCCCGCACCTCGCGGACGAACGCCAGCACCTCCGGGTCGACCTCGCCGCGGTAGCTCTGCCACTCCGCAACGGCCGCACGCGCCCGATCCACGCCGACCGCGGGGGTCAGCGCGTCGGCGACGCTCATCATCCACTGGGCGTGGCTGACCTGGCCGGTGAGCACCGGCTGGAGCATTCCCCAGGACATCGCGATCTCACCGAGGACACCCTCGGTCAGCCCGTACTCCCGCTCGACACCCGCGGCCACCGCCGGATCCCAGCGGCGCAGCACGCCGTCGAAGTCCACCAGGAGCGCCGTGGCGCGTTCCCGACTCACTCGCTCGTCACCTGTTCCTCGTCGTCGGCCCGGTTGAGCCGCTGGCTGATCACCTGGGTCACACCGGCGCGCATGGTCACCCCGTAGAGCGCGTCGGCGATCTCCATGGTCCGCTTCTGGTGCGTGATCACGATGAGCTGGCTCTTCTCCCGCAACTGCGCCAGCAGCGTGATCAGGCGGCCCAGGTTCACGTCGTCGAGCGCCGCCTCCACCTCGTCCATGATGTAGAACGGGCTGGGCCGGGCGCGGAAGATCGCCACGAGCATCGCCACGGCGGTCAGCGACCGCTCCCCGCCGGAGAGCAGCGAGAGCCGCTTGATCTTCTTGCCCGGCGGGCGGGCCTCGACCTCGACACCGGTGGTGAGCAGGTCCTCCGGGTCGGTGAGCACCAACCGGCCCTCGCCGCCGGGGAACAGCACTGTGAAGACCTGCTCGAACTCCCGGGCGGTGTCTTCGAACGCGCTGGCGAAGACCTCCAGGATGCGGTCGTCCACGTCCTTGACCACTGTGAGCAGGTCGCGCCGGGTGGCCTTGAGATCCTCCAGCTGCTCGGAGAGGAACTTGAAGCGCTCCTCCAGCGCCGCGAACTCCTCCAGCGCGAGCGGGTTCACCTTGCCCAACAGGGCCAGTTCCCGCTCCGCCTTGGCCGCCCGCTTCTCCTGCACCGGCCGCTCGTAGCGGACCGGCTCGGGCACCGGCCGGCCGTCCTTCTCGGCCAGCGCCACGTCCGCGTCGGTCGGCGGGACCAGCCGGTCCGGGCCGTACTCGGCGACGAGCGTGGCCACGTCCAGCCCGAAGTCCTCGGCGGCCTTCGCCTCCAGCTGCTCGATGCGCATCCGCTGCTCGGCGCGGGCCACCTCGTCGCGGTGCACCTGGCTGGTGAGCCGTTCCAGCTCGGCGGCGAGGCGCTTGGCCGCGCCGCGTACCTCGGACAGCTCGGCCTCGCGGGCGGCGCGCTCGCGGGCGACGGCGTCGCGGTGCTCCTCGGCCCGGGCGATCGAGACGGTGAGCCGGGTGAGCGCCTCGCGGGCGCCGCCGACCACGGCCCGGGCGATCTGGGCGCCGCGCGTACGGGCCGCGCGCCGGGCCGCGGCGCGCTCCCGCGCCGCCCGTTCGGCGGTGGCCTGCCGGGCCAGCGAGTCGGCCCGCCCGGCGATCGAGGCCACCCGCTCCTCGGCGGTACGCACCGCGAGCCGGACCTCCATCTCGTTCTGCCGTGCCTGCGGCACCATGGCTGCGAGCTGGTCCCGCTCCTCGGTGGACGGCTCGGCGTCGATCGGGGTGGCCTCGGCCAGCCGGAGCCGTTCCTCCAACTCGGCGAGCGCGGCCAGATCCCGTTCCCGGGCCGCCTCGGCGCGGGCCCGGGACTCGCCGAGACGGTCGGTCTCCGCCTTCGCCGAGCGGGCGGCGGCGCCCAGTTCGGCGAGGCGGCGCGCGGCGGCGTTGCGGTGGCTCTCCGCCTCCCGCTTGGCGGCGGCGGCATGCTGCACCGCCTCCTTGGCGGCGGTCACCTCGGCGCGCGCCTCGGCCAGCTGTTCGCGCAGCTCGGCGGCGGTGCGTTCGGCGGTGGCCCGGTTGGCGCGCGCCTCCTCGACGGCGGCCTGCACCTCGATGAAGCTCGGCGCCTTGGCCGACCCGCCCGCCGCCGCGTACGCACCGACCACGTCGCCGTCGGGGGTGACCGCGCGAAGTTCCGGGTTCGCGGCGACGAGCGCGGACGCGGCGGCCAGGTCGTCGACGAGCGCCACGTCGCGCAGCGCCCGGTGCACGGCCGGGCGGATCGCGGCCGAGCACTCCACCAGGTCCGGGGCCCAGCGGGCGCCCTCGGGCAGCTTCGGGCGCAGCGCGTCGGCGGAGCCGTCCATGCCCGGCCCGGCGGGGCTGCCGACGAGCAGCCCGGCCCGGCCGGCGTCGGAGATCTTCAGCAGCCGCATCGCCTCGACCGCCTCGTCCACGCCGCTGACCGCCACCGCGTCGGCCAGGCCACCCAGCGCGGCGGCCAGTGCCGCCTCCTCACCGGGGGCGACGGTGAGCAGCCCGGCGAGGCTGCCGAGCAGCCCCGGCACCTGGTCGGCGCGGGCGAGCAGCTCACCGGCGCCGTCCTTGCGGCGCAGGCCCATGGCGAGCGCCTCCTCGCGGGCCTTCCAGGTGGCGGCGTCCTTCTCGGCGGCGCGCTCACCGTCGGCCAGGCTGCGCACCGCCGCCTGGGCCCGCTCGTGCACGGCCACCGCCTCGTCGTGCCGGGCGTCCAGGTCGGCGTTGTCCCGGTCCGCCTCGGTGGACTGTTCGGCGACCGCGTCCAGGTCGGCCTGCGCCTTCTCGGCCCGGCCCATCGCGTCGGTGTGCGCGGCGGCCAGCCGTTCGGTCTCCTCGCCCGCGCTCGTGGTCCGCGCCCGGGCGGAGTTGACCTGGCCGGTCAGGCGGGCCAGCCCCTCCCGCCGGTCGGCGATGGCCTTGGCAGCGGCGACCAGTTCCCGCTCGGCCGCGGCGAGCTGCCGTTCCAGCTCCTGGCGGTGCTCGACCGCCTCGGCCAGCCGGATCTGGTCCTCGGTGAGCGCGGCGCGCAGCTCCTCCTCCTGCTCGCGTACGCGCCGCGACTCCGCCTCCAGCTGCTGCGGGTCGCGGCCGGGGCGCTCGTCGTCGCCGGCGGCGCTGAGGTGACGCAGCCGCTCCCGGGCCAACTGCTCGATCGAGCGGAACCGCTCCTGGAGCGCGGAGAGGCGGTACCAGGTGTCCTGCGCCGCCGCGAGCAGCGGCGCGTCCTCGGCCAGCGCCGCCTCCAGCTCGCCGAGGCGGCCCTGCACCTCGCCGTGCTCGGCCTCGATCAGCTCGCGCCGCTCGCGCAGCGCGGTCTCGTCGGCGATCTCCTTGTCCAGTGTGGTCCGCAGCGTGTGCAGGTCGTCGGCGAGCAGCCGCAGCCGGGCGTCGCGCAGGTTGGCCTGGATCCCGGCGGCGCGGCGGGCCACCTCGGCCTGCCGGCCCAGCGGCTTGAGCTGGCGGCGCAGCTCCGCGGTGAGGTCGGTCAGACGGTTGAGGTTGGTCTGCATCGCGTCGAGCTTCCGCAGCGCCTTCTCCTTGCGCTTGCGGTGCTTGAGGACGCCCGCCGCCTCCTCGATGAACGCCCGCCGGTCCTCCGGCTTGGCGTGCAGCATCCCGTCGAGCCGGCCCTGCCCGACGATGATGTGCATCTCGCGGCCGATGCCCGAGTCGGACAGCAGCTCCTGGATGTCCAGCAGACGGCAGGAGTCGCCGTTGATCTCGTACTCGCTCTCGCCGGAGCGGAACATCCGGCGGGTGATGGAGACCTCGGTGTACTCGATCGGCAGCGCGCCGTCGGTGTTGTCGATGGTGAGGGTGACCTCCGCCCGGCCCAGCGGCGCCCGCCCGGCGGTGCCGGCGAAGATGACGTCCTCCATCTTGCCGCCGCGCAGCGCCTTGGCGCCCTGCTCGCCGAGCACCCAGGCGATGGCGTCGACGACGTTGGACTTGCCGGAGCCGTTCGGGCCCACCACGCAGGTGATCCCGGGCTCCAGCTTCAACGTCGTGGCGGAGGCGAAGGATTTGAAGCCCTTCACCGTCAGGCTCTTGAGATGCACCTTCTCGATCCTCGTCCGGTGGCCGCCGTACCGTCGCCGGC
This sequence comes from Micromonospora sp. WMMD1274, assembly GCF_049179035.1. NCBI lineage: Bacteria > Bacillati > Actinomycetota > Actinomycetes > Micromonosporales > Micromonosporaceae > Micromonospora > Micromonospora sp. WMMD1274. Next base: position 4,801,633 of record NZ_JBMHMG010000001.1, on the reverse strand, counting down.
TGCGCGGACCTGGTGAACCCGCAGACTAACCCGGGACCGGGGCGCCGCCGCCACGCGACCCACCCGCCGGACCGGCTGTCCGCTTTCGGCCCGGTGGTCGCGGAGGGAACGGAAATGCATGATCACAATTACCGGGCGCAATTCCGGGCGGTTCCGCAAGATCGATAATTGCGGCGGCAGCGACGAAAAGGGGTACGAACATGGCTGCGCGCCGGCACTTGAGTGTCGGCGCGCTTTTCGGTGTGGTGCGATTCAGTTTTTCGACAACTGGAGATCAGGTCAGTGCGGGCTCAGCCAGACGGAGGAGGTCATCCGCCTCCGCCGCTGCCGCCGCGAGCCGATCGTTGTCGGCGCGCAGACGCGTGATCTCGAACTCCAGTGCCTGAACCCTGGCACGCAGTCGGGTGACCTCGTCGAGCAGACGCCGGTCGGGCGCTGCACTTACGTGGCCGTAGAGGGCCTTCGCCATGCTGACTCCTTGATGTGCGCTGCCGGAAAGGCCGGCCAACGCGCGCCCATGATGTTCGCGGCTACCATTCCCACTGCATCGGGGCATGGCTGGGCGCGACTGGCGACACCTACATATTGAGCCGAAACCCCCTCCTTCGTCAAGTTGACCAAGGCCGTAGATCATCTCCACGTCGGCCGGTCCACTCGCCGGGGGGCTGCCACAAGGCGCGGACACGCTCTGTCCGGACGCCTTTACTGTACGCCGGAAATGTGTGAACGACTCATCCTTGCCGCCGGCTTCGCCTTAACTCTTTCTTAGCCACGTTGCCGCAGCTTGGAGCGCACCCGTAGCGTCACCCGGGCCCGCAACCGACCCGTGGAGGGGACAGGCGTGTACCGCTGGAACGACCCGATCGAACCGGAGGGCGCCCGCCGGCGTCCCGAGCCGCCGACCGACGAGGGTCCGGCGTGGCTCAGCGACCGGCCCGAGCCGCGGTCGTCGTACCTGTTCGGGGACGGAGCGCAGCAGCCGCCCGCCGGTCACGGACCCGCGCCGGCCGCCGAGGGCTACCGCCCCGAGAGCGCGCCCCCGGCCTACGGACCGGCCGGCTCCTACCCGCCGCCCCGGGACCGGTGGAACGGCGAGGAGCAGCCGACCGCCGCCTGGCACGGCCAGGAGCCCGCGTGGCAGGGCCAGGAACAGCCCGCGGCGTGGCAGGGCCATGAGCAGCCCACCGCCTGGCAGGGGCACGAGCAGCCGGCCGGCCGCTGGGAGCAGCCCGCCGCGACCTGGCAGCCGGCGACCGACACCCCCGCCGACGACCGGCGCCCGAAGCGGCGCCTGTCCCGGCCGCTCGTGATCGGCGGGGCCGCCGCCGCGGCGACGCTCGTGGTGAGCCTCGGCGTGGGCGCCGTCCTGCTGCCCGGCGACGACCAGGGCACCAAGCGCACGTCCGCCGACGCCCCGGTGGCCGCCGCGCCGCAGGCGCCCGACGGCACCGAGGAGGGGCCGGCCGACGCGCTCGCACCCGAGTCGGCGAGCCCGTCGGCCGTACCGACCACCGCCGCGCCGAGCCCGACGAAGAAGGCCACCCCTAAGCCGAGCCGCAGCACCGCACCGTCGCGGCAGCAGGAGCGCAGCAGCGCCCCGAGCGGCGGCGGGTCGAGCGGGTCGAGCGGCGGCTCCACGAGCACCAAGGCCACCGCCACGACCGGGCTCAGCGCCGAACTCCAGAAGGTCGTCACGATCGTCAACCAGGAGCGGGCGAAGGCCGGCTGCAAGGCGCTCACCGTCAACGCCAAGCTGAACCTGGCCGCCCAGCGGCACAGCCAGGACCAGGCCGACCACAAGAAGATGGACCACACGGGCAGCGACGGCAGCCAGCCCTGGGACCGGGTCAAGGCCGCCGGCTACAGCTACCGCATGGTGGGCGAGAACGTGGCCTGGAACTACCAGACCCCGGCGGCGGTCATGGAGGGCTGGATGAACTCCGAAGGCCACCGGAAGAACATCCTCAACTGCTCGTACACCCAGATCGGTGTGGGCGTTGCGCGCAGCAACGGGCCGTACTGGACGCAGGTCTTCGCCACCCCGAGCTGACCGCGCGTCGTGACCGGCCCGGCGCTCGTTGACCGGTCGGGGGCGGCGTCGGGCCGCCCGCGTCCGGGGAGCTGTCGATGCGGATCCGGCCGGTGTGGGCCGTGCCGCGCTCCCGGCCGGCCCACGTCCGCCGACGTGGCCCGCGCCGGGGCGTGGCGCTCGCGCTGACCGCGCTGCTGCTCGCCCCGGTGCCGGCCTGCCGCCGGCCGATCACGCCGCCCGGCGCGCCCACGCCCTGGCCGGCCGCCCAGGCCGGCAGCTGGCGGTGGCAGTGGCAGCTCACCACCCCGGTGGACACCACCGTCGACGCCGACGTCTTCCTCCTCGACCCGGTGGCGACCACCTCGGCCGAGACCGCCGCGCTGCGCGAGCAGGACCGCCGGCTGGTCTGCCACGTCCGGGTCGGCACGTACGCCGCCGACGAACCGGACGCCACCCGCTTCCCCGCCGCCGTACGCGGCACGGCCGTGCCGGGGCGGCCGGGAAGCCGCTTCCTGGACGTACGGAACTGGGACGCGCTCGCGCCGGTGCTGGCCGACCGGTTCCGGCTGTGCCGGGGCAAGGGTTTCGGCGCGGTGGCGTTCGCCGACGCGGACGGCTACCGGCACCGCTCCGGCTTCCCGCTGGACTTCGACGACCAGCTGCTGTTCAACCGCCGGCTGGCCGGGCTGGCCCGCAAGCTGGACCTCTCCCCCGGCCTGGTCGACGACGTCGCGCAGGTGGCCGCGCTGGCCCCCGACTTCGACTTCGCGGTCAACCAGGAGTGCGTACGCCGCCGCGAGTGCGCGAAGCTGCTGCCGTTCGTCGACGCCGGCAAGCCGGTCTTCCACGTCGAGTACACCGGCGAGCCGGCGGACTTCTGCGTCACCTCGGTCGGCTACGGCTTCGCCTCGATCCGCAAGGACCGCCAGCTGGACTCCTGGCGGGAGCCGTGCACGCTGCCCTGACGCCCCGGCGCCCCCGCCCGTCGGCGTCGGTGCTCACGACGCCCGCCGGCGGGATGCGGAGGCCGAGGCGCGACGGGCCGCCGGCGACAGCTGTTCGCCCATGGCGGCCGAGATGCCCCGCTGGTCGGGGCCTTAATCCACGGCGAAGACCCGGAACCGGCATGCCCCGGGAGCCGTGACTCCCGGGGCATGTCGTGCGGGCCGTACGCCGCCTGGGCGCCCTGGTCAGCGGGCGCCGACCAGCTCCGGCGCCGGTGCGGGCGGCGGCTCGACCGCCGGGGCGGCCGTACGGCGGCGCATGAAGCGCGGCGCCCACCAGTTCGCGTCACCCAGCAGCGTCATCACCGACGGGAGCACGACCGCGCGGATGATCGTGGCGTCCAGCAGGATCGCCGCCGCCAGGCCGATGCCGAGCTGCTTGAAGTCGATCATGCTGAGCGTGGCGAAGATGGAGAACACCGCCACCATCACCACCGCCGCGCTGGTCACCACCCCGGCCGAGGAGGTGATGCCGTGCGCCACCGCCTCCCGGTTGGGCATCCCCCGGTCGACCGCCTCGCGGATCCGGCTCACCACGAACACGTGGTAGTCCATGGACAGTCCGAACAGCACCACGAACAGGAACAGCGGCAGCCAGGTGACGATCGCGTCCATCGAGGTGAAGCCGAGCAGTCCCTCCGCCCAGTCGCTCTGGAAGACCAGCACCAGCAGCCCGTACGCGGCGCCGGCGGAGAGCAGGTTCAGCATGATCGAGGTCAGCGCCACCACCACCGACCGGAACGTCCACGCCATCACCAGGAACGTCAGCGCCAGCACGAACGCCGCGACGATCGGCAGCTTCGCCCAGATGTGGGCGGCGTAGTCCTCACTGGCGGCCACGCCGCCGCCGACCGCGTACTCCACGCCCGGGATGCCGCCGAGCGTGGCCGGGACCAGGTCCTCGCGCAGCTCGTGCAGCGACCGGGACGCCTCGTCGGAGCGGCTGGCGTGCGGCGTGGCCACCTCCAGCACCGACACCCGCCGGTCCGCCGACACCTGGATCTCCGGGCCGTCCCCCTCGGCCGGCGCGAAGAGCGGATCGGCGGCGGTACGGCCGGCCAGGTCGGTGAGCGCGGCCCGCACCCGGTCGGCCTGCTCGGCGGGCGCCCGCACGGCCACCGTGTGACTGGTGCCGTTGCTCGGGAAGGCCGCGGTGAGCCGGTCGTACGCCTGCATGGCCGCGGTGTTGCGCGGCACGTCCTCCGGGCCGGGGAACTTCAGCTTCATGCCGAGCGCGGGCGCGGCGAGCGCGAGCAGCAGCGCCACCGAGATCAGCAGCGTGGCCACCGGCGCGCGCAGCGCCGGCTTGAGCACCGCCGGCCAGAACCGGGGCCGCGCCGGCTGCCCGTCCCGCCCGGTGCGCGGGGCGGTGAGGCGCCACAGCAGCGGCACCCGCGGCCGGTCCACCCAGCGGCCCAGCTTCGCCAGCAGCGCCGGCAGCACTGTGAGCGAGCCGATCACGGCGACCGCCACCACCAGGATCGAGCCGACCGCCAGCGAGGAGAAGATCGCGTCCTGAGCGAGCAGCAGACCGCCCATCGAGATGATCACGGCGGTGCCGGAGACCACCACGGCGTGCCCGGAGGTCTCCGCCGCGATCTCCACGGCGTCCAGGCCGGACCGGCCCTTCGCCCGTTCCTCCCGTTCCCGCCGCACGTAGAACAGCGAGTAGTCCACACCGACCGCCATGCCGATCAGCAGGATCACGCTCGCGGTGGTGTCGGTGGCCGGCACCAGGTGCGACGCGAGTGTGGACAGACCCATCGCGGCGGCCACCGAGGAGAGCGCCAGCAGCACCGGCACCCCGGCGGCGATCAGCGCGCCGAACGCGATGATCAGGATGGCCAGCGTCACCGGCAGGCTGAGCAGCTCGGCGCGCTTGAAGTCCTTGCCGAGCGTGTCGTCGAGCGCCTTGTCGATCGACGGGCCGCCGACCTGCTCCACCCGCAGTTGCGGGTGCGCGACCTGCACCTTCGCGGTGGTGTCCCGCAGCGGCTGCACCCGGTCCCCGGCGGTGCCCGGGTCGCCCGACATGGTGATCGGCACCAGCAGCGCGCTGCCGTCGCGCGACGGCATCGGCGTACCGATCGACGCCACGCCGTCGACCTGCCGCAGCCGGTCCGCCGCGTCCTGCGCGGCGGCCTTCGCGGCGGCCTGGTCGAGCGGACCCGACCGGGCGGTGATCAGCACGTTCTCCGTGGCCGGCTGGTCGAACCCGCCACTGTCGACGATCAGCTGTGCCCGTCCGAACTCGCCGATCGCCTGATCCTCGTCGGTGGCCTCGTTCAGCCCGGCGGCGCTGCCGCCGACGAAGCACACCGCCACGAAGACCACCCACAACGCGATCGCGCGCCACGGATGCTCCGCACTCCACCGTGCCAGCCGCACGGTCACCGGTCGCCTGCCCATGTCCCGGGTTCCACCCTCCTGATGCCGGCCCTGCGCCGACCCAGGATGACGCTAGGCAGCAGGCGGGGCCCCGGCATCGGGGAACGGCCCCCGCTCGTCCCCGATCCGGGCGGCGAGGTCCGCGCGGCCGGTTCCGGCCGCGCGGACCGGGCGGAAAAGGGCATCTCCGGGTACGCTCCGGCGCGTCTCCGGGGACCGCCTGGCGATGCACACCGGCGCAACCCCGAACCGGCTCGGGGTCATCCCCGGAGGGTGCCCCGGGGCCGCGGCTGGCATCGCGGGCAACTGTAGGAGGACCGGTTCATGAACGCCTCGCGCCGGATCGGCGCGCCGCAGCGCGGGCAGGGCTCCCCCTCCCGGCCGTACGCGTTGAGCGACCGGTCGAAGTAGCCGCTCTCGCCGTTGACGTTGACGTACAGCTCGTCGAAGCTGGTGCCGCCCTGCTTGATCGCCTCGGCGAGCACGTCCCGGACGTGCCCGAGCAGCCGCAGCGCGGCCGGACGGGTGAGCGCGTCGGCCGGGCGGGCGCCGTGCAGCTTCGCCCGCCACAGTGCCTCGTCGGCGTAGATGTTGCCCACCCCGGAGATCAGCGTCTGGTCGAGCAGCGCGCGTTTGACCTCCGTACGCTTGCGGCGCAGCGCCGCCACGAACGCCTCGTCGGAGAACTCCGTGTCCATCGGGTCGCGGGCGATGTGCGCGATCTCGGCGGGCAGCTCCGCCCCGCCTTCGGACACGGACAGCCCACCGAACGTGCGCTGGTCGACGAAGCGCAGCTCCGGCCCGTCGTCGGCGAACCGGAACCGGACCCGCAGGTGCAGCTCGTCGGCCGCTCCGACCGGCTGCAACAGCAGCTGGCCGGACATGCCGAGGTGGCCGATCACCGCGTCGCCGCTGTCCAGCGGCAGCCAGAGGTACTTGCCCCGGCGCCGTACGCCGGTGATCGTCCGTCCGGCGAGCACGTCGGCGAAGTGCGCACCACCGGGCGCGTGCCGGCGTACCGCCCTCGGGTGGCGTACCTCGACGGCGGCGATCCGCCGGCCGATCACCCACTGGGCGAGTCCCACCCGGACGGTCTCGACCTCGGGCAGCTCAGGCACGGCCGGCGCCCGCCTCGACATCCGTCGTGTCGGCCTGCGGGCTCGTCCCGTCCTGGGCCTGCGCCGCCGCGTCCGCCTCGGCCCGTGCCGCCGCCTCGGCCTGCTCGGTGAGCGTGCGCCAGGCCGACTCGGCCGCCCGCTGCTCGGCCTCCTTCTTGCTGCGCCCCTCCGCGCCGCCGTAGCGGTTGCCGGCCACCACCACCCAGGCGGTGAACGTCTTGAGGTGGTCCGGCCCGGTGCCCTCGATCCGGTACTCGGGCACGCCGAGCCCGAGCGCGGCGGTCAGCTCCTGGAGGCTGGTCTTCCAGTCCAGCGCCGCGCCCCGGCCCGCCGACTCGGCCATCAGCGGGTCGAACAGCCGGTGGATCACGATGGCCGCGGTGTCCAGGCCGTACTGGAGGTAGATCGCGCCCAGCAGCGCCTCCAGCGTGTCGGCCAGGATGCTCGCCTTGTCCCGTCCGCCGGTGGCCTCCTCGCCCTTGCCCAGCAGCAGGTACGCGCCGAGCCCGTCCGGGCCGAGGCCACGCGCCACGTCGGCGAGCGCCCGCATGTTGACCACGCTGGCGCGCAGCTTCGCCAACTGGCCCTCGGGCAGGTCGGGGTGGTTGTGGAACAGCGCTGTGGTGATCACCACGCCGAGGACCGAGTCGCCCAGGAACTCCAGCCGCTCGTTCGTGGGCAGGCCACCGTTCTCGTACGCGTACGAGCGGTGGGTCAGCGCGCGCTCCAGCAGCTCCGGGTCGAGCGACACCCCGAAGGCCGCCTCCAGGTGGCCGACGGGAGCACGCCGCCGCTTGTCGTTGGTCATGGTGCTACCTCGGTGTCGTGTCGGTCAGGTGCGAGATCGTGCGGGATGTCGTCGAGCAGGCCGCGGACCGTCCCGGCGGCGTCACGGCGCCACAGGTGGGCGGCCAGCGCGATACCGGAGGCGACGTCCTCGGAGCCGGCCGCGCCGTGGCACACGACCACGGTGCCGCCCACCCCGAGCAGGGCCGCGGCACGCGGGGCGCCGCCGCGTGACGGTGGGCCGCCGGCCATGGCGTACGCGCCCTCGATGGCTTTCAGCAGGACGTTTCCGGTGAAGCCGTCGGTCACCACGACGTCGGCGCGGGCACCGAGCGAGATGTCGTACCCCTCGACCAGGCCGACGTAGCGGCCGTCGCAGGGCAGCGGCGCGGCGGCGAGCGCGGGCGCGGCGATCCGGCGCAGGCGGTCGCCCTTGCCCGTTTCGAGGCCGACGGAGAGCAGCCCGACGCGGGGCGCGGTGACGGCGTGGGCCACCGACGCGTAGGCGGCACCGAGGAGGGCGTGGCGGGCCAGCGTGGCCGGGCCGGGTTCGAGCGTGCCGCCGACGTCGAGCAGCACCACCGGCCCTTCGACGGCGGGCAGCGTGGCGGCGAGCGCGGGCCGGCGTATCCCGGTCCAGCGGCCGAGGCCGAGCGCGGCGGCGGTGACCGTGGCGCCGGTCGAGCCGGCGGAGACGACCGCGTCGGCGAGTCCGTCGCGGACGGAATGCACGGCGGTGCGTACCGTGCTCTCGCCGCGGGCGGCGGTGGGATGGTCGGCCATGCCGACGGCGGTCCGCACCGGGCGGACCGTGACCCGGGCGCGCTGGGCCGGTTCGAGCGCACCGATCAGCTCGTCGGCCACCTCGATCGGGCCGACGAGCAGCAGGTGCAGGGCGGGATCCGTGCGTACCGCTCGCAGAGCGCCGTCAACCACGACGGCGGGAGCATCGTCCCCGCCGAGGAGGTCGACGGCGATCCGCGCGGTGCCCGGCTCCGACGGTCCGCCGACCTGAAGCCGGTCGGCGGTGGCGGGAGCCGGGGCACCGGGCGAGAGCCTTGGTGCGCGCGTCACCCGACCGGTGGTCGGGGACGTCACTCGGCGGCCGGGTCAGACCTCGAGGACCTGACGGCCGTTGTAGGTGCCGCAGACGGAGCAGGCGGCGTGCGGCAGCTTGGCCGACTTGCACTGCGGGCAGGCCACGGTCGCCACCGCCGAGGCCTTCCAGTTCGCCCGGCGGGCGCGGGTGTTGCTGCGCGACATCTTGCGCTTGGGGACGGCCACGGTTCTTACTCCTCTGTACGGGTCAGTTGCGTCAGGCTCGCCCAACGCGGGTCGACCTGCTGATGGCTGTGGTCGGCCGGCAGATCGTCCCAGTGCACCCCACACTCGGGGCACAGGCCTGGGCAGTCCTCCCGGCAGAGCGGGTTCGTCGGCAGCGCCAGCACCACCGCGTCCCGCAACGCCGGCTCCAGGTCGATCAGATCGCCCTGCATCCGGCCCACCTCGTCCTCGTCGGTCGTGTCGTCCGTGGTGCTGTGCTCGTACGCGTACAGCTCCTGGATCGTCACGGCCAACGAGTCGTCGATCTCGCGCAGGCAGCGGCCGCACTCGCCCTTGACGGGACCGGTGACGGTCCCGGAGACGAGCACGCCCTCGGACACCGACTCCAACCTCAGGTCGAGGTCGAGGTCCGCGCCCTCCGGCACGCCGATCAACTCGACGCCGAGGTCCGCCGGTGCCGGCACGACCCGCTTGTGCATACGCAACGCGCCAGGTCGGCGCGGCAGTTCCCTCGTGTCGAGGACCAGCGGCGACCTGGGGTCGAGTGTGCTTGGCGAGTGTTTGGGCATAGTCAGACTCCGGCCGTTGAGAGGCCGACAAAGAAGGTTACCTGCCAGACGGGCGGACCGTCGAACCGGGGGCTCACCTCCGGCCCGACGGCAGCCGGCTGTCGGCGACCGGCCCGCGCGCCGCTCAGAAGGGTAGCGGGCGGTCCGCCTCGTCCCCGGCGAAGGTGCCGATCTCACGCAGCGCGTGCATCTTGTCGCGGCCACGCTCTATCGAGGCCAGCGCCCGGGTGAGGAACTGCTCGAAGTTGGCCAGCGCGGTGTCGACGTAGTCGTCCACCTCCTCGCGGAGGCGCTGCGCCTCGGCCCGTGCCTCGGCGATGATCCGGGCGCCCTCGTGCTCGGCCGAGACGGTGATCTCGTTGACCGAGACCAGCCGGGCGTGTTCCGCCTCACCCTCGCTGATGATCCGGTCGGCCTCACGCTTGCCGGCCTCCATGATCTTGTCCCGCTCCTCCAGCAGCGCGGCGGCCCGGCGCAGGTCCGCGGGAAGCTCCGCGCGCAGCTCGTCGAGCGCGGCGATCATCTCGCCCCGGTCGACCATGCAGTTGTTGCGCGACATCGGGACGGAGCGGGCCTGCTCCACCATGGCGATCAGTTCGTCGATGCGATCGAGCGGGTCCACCGGTACCTCACTCCTGTCTTCGTCGGCCGCCCTCCATCATGCGGCCTCGCGCCCCGTCTCGGCGCTGCAGACATCATGTCGCGCCGAGGCCACCCACACCCCACCCGCCCCACCCGGCGCGTCGCCCGCCCGGCCCCCCTCCCCCGCGATCTTGCACTTGTGGCCCGGCACTCGTCCCTTGCGGGAGGAATGTCCGGGCCGAAAGTGCAAGATCGCGGGGCGGAGGGGTGGGGCGGGCGGGGGCGGGGGTCAGGGGCGGAGGCGGGCGGCGAGCTGGGCTCGGACCAGGTCGGGGACGTGGGCGGAGATGTCGCCGCCCCACTTCGCCACGTCCTTGATCAGGCTGGACGAGATGAACGAGTAGAGCGGGTTGGTCGGCATGAACAGCGTCTCCACGCCGGCCAGGCCGATGTTCATCTGGGCCATCTGCAGCTCGTAGTCGAAGTCGCTCACCGCACGCAGGCCCTTGATCAGCACACTCGCCTGCTGCGCCCGGCAGAAGTCGACGAGCAGGCCGCGGAACGACTCCACCCGGACGTTGTCGTACGAGGCGGTCACCTCGTGGAGCATGTCGATCCGCTCCTCGACCGTGAACAGGCCCTGCTTCGACTGGTTGACCAGCACTCCGACGATCACCTCGTCGAACAGCCGGCTGGCCCGGCCGATGATGTCGAGGTGTCCGTTGGTGACCGGGTCGAACGAGCCCGGGCAGACCGCACGTCTCATGATCGGCGACCGTACCAAAGAGTGGTCTCGCCGTAACGTCTGCTGCGCTCCGGAGTGACACCTTCCACCCACGCGACCGGTCCGGTACGGCTGGACCGCTCGACGATCACGAGGGCATCCGGGGCGAGCCAGCCGCCGCCGACCAGGGCCGCCAGCATCGCGGTGATCTCGGCGTCCGGCACCGCGTACGGCGGATCGGCGAACACCACGTCGTACGGCCCGTCGGTGGGCCCGGCCGCCAGCACAGTGGCGACCTTGCCGGTGACCAGGCGCGCGGCCGGCGCGGCCCGCAGCGCGGCGATGTTCTCCCGGATCACCCGGGCGGCCCGCGCGTCGGACTCGACGAGCAGCACGTGGGCCGCGCCCCGGGACAGCGCCTCCAGACCGACCGCGCCGGAACCTGCGTACAGGTCGGCGAAGCGCGCCCCGTCCAGGTCGACGTGGGAGTGCACGGCGCTGAACAGCGCCTCGCGGACCCGGTCGGAGGTGGGCCGGGTGCCGGCACCCGGTGGCGCGGCGATCCGCCGGCCGCCGAGCGTGCCGGCCACGATCCGGGTCACCGTCGCTCCCTGCGCATGCCCCGACGCTACGCGACGCCGGGAGGCGTGGACGAGGTACCCGGCGCGACGATCCGTGACTCGACGTGCATCAATGATCTCGAATGCATAACGGACCCTTTACGACCCTTCGATCATGGTGACGCCCGCACTGTCGATCTCGCTAGGGTCTGGCCCGATTGCCGAGCGGACGCGTGGCTTCGGCCCCTCCGCCCGGCCTCTCCCATCCTCCCCTCGTCAGGAGTAGGCGTGAACCGTCTCCACCTCCGGCGTGCCGCCGTCCTCACCGCCGGCACGCTGCTCGGCCTCGCGGGCGTCGCCACCGTCGCCGGCCCGGCCGCCGCCCACCACCCCGAGCCGTCCGGCAGCTACTGCGCCACCGAGAACGGCACGGTGACCGTGACCTGGTCGGTGATCAGCAGCGAGACCGACATCTCCGGCCGGATCATCAAGATCGAATCCACGGTGCCCGGCGCGATCAGCGGCGGCCTCGCGGTCGGCGCGGAGCTGAAGCCGGCCGGCCAGGGCCCGCTGACCGGCACCCAGACCCACACGTTCGCCGGCCCGGTCCCGGAACTGAAGCTGACCGTCGGGGCGCACTGGGAGCGAGGTCGTAAGTCGCACGACGGCGAGCGGACCGTGACGGCCCGCCCGGGACGGAACTGCGCGACGCAGAGCCCGTCGCCGTCGCCCTCGCCCAGCACGCCGCCGAGCGCCAGCCCTTCGCCGAGCACGCCCGACTCGCCGACCCCGACGCCCTCGGCGTCCGTCCCGCCGAGCCCGTCCGTCCCGCCGAGCCCGTCCGCCCCGCCCAGCTCTCCCGCCCAGCCCGCGGAGCCGATCTTCAAGCTGGACCAGGACTGCGACTCGATGACCTTCGTCGTGGAGAACCCGGCCGACGGCGTGCCCTTCACCGCCACGCTCACCACGGAGAAGGGCGTCACCAGGAAGCTCGTCTCCGAGCCGGGCAGGACCAGCTCGGTCGGGTTCGACGCCTACCCGGGCCTCAAGGTCACGGTGAAGTACGACGTGGTCGAGGACGCGGAGACCATTCCGTACGCCCAGCCGGACGACTGCTCCGGGCAGGGCGGTGGCCTGCCGGTGACCGGCCCGGCCGCAGGCGCCATCGCCGGTGGCGCGGCACTGCTGCTGGCCGCCGGCGCGGTGCTGTTCGTGGTGGCCCGTCGCCGCCGGATCCGCTTCACCGCCTGATCCGCCGATCTGGCTGATCCGCTGACCCGCTGATCCGCGTCGAGGGCGCGCCCGACCACCCGGTCGGCGCGCCCTCGCCGTGCGTGCGACGCGGGCGGATCAGACCGCGTCGAGCACCGACGTGACAGCGGCCGGGTTCACCTCGGCCTGGTTGGCCAGCAGGACGAGCCGCTCGTCCGAGTCGGGCAGCCAGGCCGCGAACGCCTTGTAGCCGCCGTTGTCCCCCGAGTGGTGCACCGCCCGCCGCCCGGCCAGCGGCCCGACGAAGAACCCGTAGCCGTACGCCTCATCCGGCCGCCCGGTCGGTGCGTGCGGTGCGGTCAGCGCCGTCACCCAGGCCGGGGCGAGCAGCCGGCCCCGGCGCGGTACGTCCAGCCAGGTCATCAGGTCCGCAGCGGTGCACCAGACGTCACCCGCGCCCATGCTCACGGTCGCCAGGTCCCAGGACGGCACCGGACGGCCGCCCTCGTGCCCGACCGCCAGGTCCGGCCGGCCGTCGCCCGCACCGGCGAAGCTACCAGTCATGCCCAGCGGCGCGAAGACCTCCTCGGCGAGGAACGCGGCGTACGGCCGGTCGGCCGCCCGCTCGACGGTCCGGGCCAGCAGCACGTAACCGGGGCTGCTGTAGTGCCACCCGGATCCGGGCGGGAACAGCGGCGGCAGCGCCGCGAACCGGTCCAGCAGCTCGTCCGGCTCGGCCGGCCCGTGCAGGTCGATCGCCGGGTACTCCTCCCAGTGGCCCAGGCCGGAGGTGTGGGTGAGCAGGTGGTGCAGCGTCATGCCGGACCATTCGCGCGGCGGCGTGCCGGGCAGCCACCGGGTGACGGGGTCGGTCAGCCGCAGCACGCCGCGCTCGGCGAGCAGCAGCACCGCCACGGCTGCCATCTGCTTGCTGATCGACGCGATCTGGAACCGGGTCGCCGCGGTGCACGGCCGGCCGGACGTCTCGTCGGCCGCTCCGACCGCCCGGTCCACAAGCAGTTCGTCGCCCCGGGCCAGCAGCAGCACACCGCGTTCGAGGAATGGTGTCGACATCTGCGCGAGCCTAGGCACGCGACGCGCGCGCCGCAGTCCCGCGATCCGTCACCGCCCCGCCGAGCTTGCGGGTCAGCCCTTCTCCAGGTATTCGGCGCGCTCCTCGTCGACCAGCGCGGCAACCGACGCCGCCAGCGCCGGATGCCGGGAAAGATCCGGGTCTTCCTCGACCAGTTCGATCGCCTCGGCCCGCGCGTCGCGGATCAGCTCCGTGTCCCGCAGCAACGACAGCAGCCGCAGGTGCGAGCGCCGGCCGGACTGGGTCGCGCCCAGCACGTCGCCCTCCCGGCGCTGTTCCAGGTCGAGTTCGGCGAGCTTGAAGCCGTCGGTGGTGGAGGCGACCGCGTCCAGCCGCTCCCGCGCGGACGAGCCCTCGGCCGCCTCGGTGACCAGCAGGCACAGACCGGCGGCCGAGCCCCGGCCCACCCGGCCGCGCAACTGGTGCAGCTGGGAGACGCCGAACCGGTCGGCGTCCAGCACGATCATCACCGTCGCGTTCGGCACGTTCACGCCGACCTCGACCACTGTGGTCGCGACCAGCACGTCCAGCTCGCCGTCGGCGTACGCGCGCATCACCGCGTCCTTCTCGTCCGCCGGCAGCCGCCCGTGCAGCACCCCGATTCGCAGCCCGTGCAGCGGCCCCTCGGCCAGCAGCGGGGCCACCTCGGTCACGGCCAGCGGCGGGCGCCGCCCGTTGTCGTCCTCCCGCGGCGGTTCCTCGTCCGACACCGGGCCCTCGCCGATCCGCGGGCACACCACGTACGCCTGGTGGCCCTTCGCGACCTCCTCGCGCAGCCGGCGCCAGGCCCGGTCGAGGAAGGCCGGCTTCTCGGCGGCCGGGACCACGTGCGACGCGATCGGCGAGCGGCCCTGCGGAAGCTGGGACAGCGTGGACGTCTCCAGGTCGCCGTAGACGGTCATGGCCACGGTGCGCGGGATCGGGGTGGCGGTCATCACCAGCACGTGCGGCGGCTGCTCGGCCTTGGCGCGCAGCGCGTCGCGCTGCTCCACGCCGAAACGGTGCTGCTCGTCCACCACCACCAGGCCGAGGTCGTGGAAGTCGACGCCCTCGTAGAGCAGGGCGTGCGTGCCGAGCACGATGCCGGCGCGGCCCTCGGCCACCTCGGTCAGTGCCCGGCGCCGGGCCGCCGCGCCGAGCGAGCCGGTGACCAGCTCCACCCGCGTGGCGTCCTCGGCGGCGCCCAGCTCACCGGCCCGGCCGAGCGGGCCGAGCAGGTCGAGGATGCCCCGGTGGTGCTGGGCGGCGAGCACCTCGGTCGGGGCCAGCAGCGCGGCCTGCCCACCGGCGTCGACCACCTGGAGCATGGCGCGCAGCGCCACCACCGTCTTGCCGGAACCCACCTCGCCCTGGAGCAGCCGGTGCATCGGGTGCGCCCGGGCCAGGTCGGCGGCGATCTCCCGCCCGACGACCTGCTGGCCGGAGGTCAGCTCGTACGGCAGCCGGGCGTCGAACGCGTCCAGCAGGCCGCCCGCCTTCGCCGGTCGGGCCCGCCCCGGCGACGCCGCCGCCCGGTGCTTGCGCTGCACCAGCGTGAGCTGCACCGCGAACGCCTCGTCCCACTTCAGCCGGCGGCGGGCCCGGTAGAGCGCCTCCTTGCTGGTCGGACGGTGGATCTCGCGAAGCGCGGTGCCGATGTCGATGAGGTTGCGGGTGGCCCGCACGGTGGCCGGCAGCGGATCCTCCGGCGGGGTGAACGTGTCGAGCACGACGCGGACGCAGCGGGCGATCACCCAGGTCGGCACCGCCGCCGCGGCCGGGTAGACCGGGATCAGCGCCCCGGCGAACTCCTCGACCTCCTCGTTGGCCGCCGCCTCACCCTCGCCGCCCTCGCCGAGCAGGACGTACTCCGGGCCGTTGAGCTGGCGCTTCCCGCGGAACTCGGTCACCTTGCCGGCGAACAGCCCCCACCGGCCGGGCCGCAGCTCCCGTTCCCGCCACGCCTGGTTGCCGAAGAACGTGCAGGTGAGCACGCCGCCGGAGCCGTCGCCGACGGTGACCTCCAGCAGGTTGCCGCGCCGCTGACGCATCGGGCGGACCGCGGTGCGCTGCACCTGGGCCAGCACGGTGACCTGCTCCCCCACGTCGAGCGAGCGGATGTCGGTGTGCTCGCCGCGCTCGTCGTACCGGCGCGGGAAGTGGTAGATCAGGTCGCCCGCGGTGTGCAGGTCGAGATGCCCGGCCAGCGCCTTCGCCGTGCGCTCGCCGACCAGCTTCTTCAGCGGCGTGTCCACGGTGGCCGCCTCGCTCGTCATTCGACCCCCACCAGGAGCGGATAGTGCGGCTGCCCGCCCTCGTACGCCTGCACCTCGACGAACGGCCAGGCCCTCTCGACGTGCGCGCGGACCCGGTCGGCCAGCCCGGCCGGCGCGTCCGCGCCGCAGAGCAACGTGACCAGTTCGCCGCCGCCGCCGAGCATCCGGTCCACCACGGCGGTGCAGGTGTCGACCAGATCCTGCCCGATCAGGTGCACCTCGCCCTCGACCAGGGCCAGCACGTCACCCGGGCGGGCCGGACCGGCGACGGTGAGAGCCTCCCGGGCGGCGTGGCAGACCTCGGCGTACCGGCAGGCGCCGGCCGCCTCGGCCATCGCGATCACGTCGTCCTCGAAGCGCCGCTTCGGATCGCGTACGGCCAGCGCCGCGAGCGCCTGCACCGGCGAGCGGGTGGGCACCACGCTCACCTTGATGCCGAGCCCGTGCGCCTCCTTGGCCGCCGCGCTCGCCACCGACTGGGTGTTCGGGTCGTTCGGCAGCACCACCACCCGGGCGGCGCCGGTGGCCCGGATCGCGTCGAGCAGCTCACCGGTGGACGGGTTGGCCGGCACCACCACCGCGCCCTCGGCGGCGAACAGCTCCGCGATGCCCGCACCGGTCGCCACCACCACGGCGGCCCGCCCCTCGGGCAGCGGCACCTGCGGCCCCGGCGCCGGGGCGACCTGGTCGGCGAAGCGGGTCACGCTGATCCGGTGCGGCCGGCCGGCGACCACGCCCGCCTCGACCGCCGCCCCGATGTCGTTGACATGGACGTGCACGTTCCAGGTGCCGGCGCCGTCGCCGACGATCGCCAGGGAGTCGCCGAGCGCGTCCAGCTCGGCGCGCAGCCGGGTCACCGCCTCGTCGGTGGCGTCGAGCAGGTACTGCACCTCGTAGGCGTACGCGTCGGAGCCGCTCTCCCGCACCGCGGTCGCCGGCACGCGGCGGGCGGGCGGCGCGGGCGCCGGCTGGGCCGGGCTCTCCCCGGTCACCACCTCGACCAGAGCGTCCAGCAGCAGGCACAGGCCGCGCCCGCCGGCGTCGACCACGCCCGCGCGGGCCAGCTCCGGCAGCTGCTCGGGGGTACGCGCCAGCGCGTGCGCCGCCGCCTCGGACGCGGCCCGGGCCACGGCGCGCAGGTCGTCGCTGTCCGCCCGGCGGGCCGCGTGCGCCGCGGCGGCGACCACGCTCAGCAACGTGCCCTCGACCGGCCGGGCCACAGCGGCGTAGGCGGCGGTGGTGGCGTCGGCCAGGGCGTCGGCGAGCTGCCGCCCGCGCACGGCGGGCGCGGCGGCGAGCGTGTCGGCGAGACCGCGCAGGATCTGCGAGAGGATCACGCCGGAGTTGCCGCGCGCCCCGAGCAGCGCGCCCCGGGCCATCAGCCGCAGCGCGTGCCCGTGCGGGGTGTGCCCGTCGTCGGGGAGCGTGCCGAGGTCCATGGCCAGGGCCTGCTGGGCCGACGTGAGTGTGAGGACCAGGTTGGTGCCGGTGTCGCCGTCGGGCACCGGGTAGACGTTCAGCTCGTCGATCTCGCCCTGGTGGGCCCGGAGGGCGGTCAGCCCGCTCGCGCACCAGCGGCGTACCGCTGCGGCGTCGAGGGTCTCCAGCACGTCGGGAAGCCTACTGGCGTACACCGACACGCGCCGGGGTCGTCCGCCGCGTGTCCGCCCCGGCCGACGGCCCGGCGGGGACGCCGGTACGCTGGGTGGGCTCGCGAAAGGGCCGGTTGGGCGTACCGACTGTCATCGGGTAACCTGACCAGGTTGCCCGGGCAGCGCCTGGCGGCGACCTCATGAACGTTTCAATCCCAGGAGTATCCCGTGGCTAGCGTGTGCGACGTCTGTGGCAAGGGGCCGGGCTTCGGCCACAACGTGTCCCACTCGCACCGGCGGACCAACCGCCGCTGGAACCCGAACATCCAGTCGGTGCGTACCCCGGCCGGTGGTGGCACCACCAAGAAGTTGCAGGTCTGCACCTCGTGCATCAAGGCCGGCAAGGTCACCCGCGCCTGACGCGGTAGCGCCACCGGAACATCGTCGGTCGCCGGCGGATCCCTTCGGGGTCCGCCGGCTTCTGTCGTGTCCGGCGACCCGGGGCGTTGTATCCACCGACCCGCCCCCGCACCCCTGACCGACCGTACGGCGACCGACGCGATCCGGCCGGTTAGGGTGCTGCTGCGCCGGCCGTCCGGTTCCGGCGCGAGCCGTGGGGAGGGTGACCGGTGGACCTCGATCTGGGTCGCGAGCAACTGGTGGTGGTGGGCGCGTCGTTCGGCTCGCTGAGCTGGTTCGACCAGGAACTGCCGCCGGGCAGCGTGGTGCTGGTCGAGGAACCGGACGTGATCGCCCGCCGCGACCTGGCCCGGTTCGCCGAGCGGCTGCCGATGATCGGGCGCCTCGTCGCGGCCGAGTACCAGACCGGCTTCGACCCGGACGCCCTGCTCGCCCGCGAGCCCGGCCTCGCCGACGCCCGGCTGGTCCTGCCCGGCCTGGAGTACGCGGTCGGCGCCACCGCCCGGCTCGCCGAGCGCCTCGGCCTGCCCGGCGCCGGGGTGGAGGCCGCCGACGTCTTCTCCGACAAGCACCGGATGCGGCTGCTCGCCGACCGGATCGGGCTGGCCAACCCCGCGTACGAGCTGGTCGACGACCCGGCGCGGGCGGTGGAGTTCGCGCAGGCGCACGGCGGCCGGTGCGTGCTCAAGCCCACCCGCCGCTCGGGCAGCCTGGGCGTACAACTGATCACCGACGCGGCCGAGGTGCCGGCCCGCTGGGCGGCGAGCGCCGCCCCGCCCGACCCGGCCGAGGCCACCGAGCGCGGTCTGCCCACCGGCGTGCTGGTCGAGGAACTGCTCGTCGGCTCCGAGCACAGCGTGGAGCTGCTGGTCGCCGACGGCGAGGTGGTCTTCGCCAACGTCACCGACAAGCGGATCGCCGGAGGCCGCTACCCGGTCGAGACCGGCCACACGGTGCCGTCCGCGCTGCCCGCCGCCGCGCACGACGCGCTGCGCTCCGCCGCGGTACGCCTCGCCGAGGCGGCCGGCTTCCGCAGCGGCATGCTGCACAGCGAGTGGATCCTCGCCGACGACGTGCCGACGCTGGTGGAGTGCGCGGCCCGGATGCCCGGCGACATGATCACCGCGCTCATCTCGATCGCCTACGAGCGGGACGTCATCGAGGCGTACCTGCGGATCCTGCGCGGCGAACGGCCGGCGCTGCCGGCGCGGGCGACCGGCGCGGCGGCCATCGAGTTCCTGATCGCGCCGCCCGGCCGGGTCACCGCCGTGGACGGCAGGCGCGACGCGCTGCGCGTGCCGGGCGTGCTCGACGTGCAGGTGGAGACGAAGGTCGGGCAGACCGTGCCGGAGCTGCTCTCCTCGGCGCACCGCAGCGGGCACCTGATGGCCTGGGGCGCGACCCCGGACGAGGCCGCGAACGCCGCCCGCCGCGCCGCGAGCCAGATCCGCATCACCGTCGGCTAGAGGGTGCGGCCGTACGACAGGCAGCCCGGGGCGTCCTTGTAGAAGCCGAAGTTCGGGATCCGCTCGTAGCCCGCCGAGGTGTACATGGCGATCGCCTCGGGCTGCTTGTCGCCGCACTCCAGCACGATCCGCTTGCGGCCGTGGTCGCGGGCGGACCGCTCGACCGCGGCGAGCACCGAGCGGGCCACGCCCCGGCCCCGGGCCGCCGGGTCGGTGTACATCCGCTTCAGCTCGGCCGTGTCGCCGTCCTCGCCGTGGCTGCGCCAGCCGCCGCAGCCCACCGGCCGCCCGTCCAGGTAGGCGACGAGGAACGCGCCGTCCGGCGGGGTGAACTCGGCCGCGTCGACCGGGGTCTCGTCGCCGCTGCCGCCGTACCGGGCGCCGAGGTCGGCCAGCGCCGCCCGGATCAGCGCCTGCGACTCGGGCGCGTCGAAGCGCCGCTCCCGGATCTCGATCTCGCTCACCGTGCCAGGTTACGACCGCCGCCGGCCCCGGCCCGGCCCGGCGGCCCGGGGTCGGACGCAGATCACTCCGGCCCCGCCACTGCGCCGGCTGTGCCGGCTGTGCCGCCGTCCGCCGGCTGTGCCGACTATTCCGCTCTGCGGAAGTGGTCCCAGCCGCGCGGGCCGCTGTAGGCGGCGCCGTCGACGGTGACCCCGGCGCCGGCCGCCACCCGCCCGACCGGCCGCCAGCCGTCGGGAAGCACGGCGTCCCCCGGGAACGTCGCCGCCAGCGCGTGGTCCTCGCCGCCGGCCAGGATCCAGGTGTACGGGTCGACGCCGAGCGCCTGCGCCGCGTCCCGCATCTGCCGGGGCACCTCGAACGCCTCACGGCTCAGGTCGATCGCCACGCCGCTGGCGGTCGCCACGTGCCCGAGGTCGGCCAGCAGCCCGTCCGACACGTCGATCATGGCGGTGGCCCCGGCCGCGGCGGCAGCGGGTCCGGCGGCGTACGGCACCTCGGGGCGGCGGAACGCCTCGACCAGCAGCCGGGGCGTGCGGAAACCCCGGGACAACACTGTGTAGCCGGCCGCCGACCAGCCGGTGCGCCCGGCCAGCGCCACCACGTCGCCGGGGCGGGCGCCGGAGCGGACCACCGGGGCGCGGCCGGCCAGGTCGCCGAGCGCCGTCACCGCGACGGTGAGCGTCGGGCTGCCGGACATGTCCCCGCCGACCACGCTCGCGCCGACGAGCGCCGCCTCCGCGCCCAGCCCGTCGGCCAGTTCCTCGGCCCAGGCCGGGTCCAGCTCAGCCGGCATGCAGAGCGCGACGAGCAGCGCGGTCGGGGTGGCGCCCATGGCGGCGATGTCCGCGAGGTTCGCCGCCGCCGCCCGGTGTCCCACGTCCCGCGCCGACGACCAGTCCCGGCGGAAGTGCCGGCCCTCCACCAGCACGTCGGTCGAGGCGACCACCCGCCGGTCCGGCGCCGCCACCACCGCGCCGTCGTCGCCGGGGCCGAGCAGGCAGTTCTGTCCCTGCGCCAGCCGGGCGGTCACCCGGTCGATCAGGCCGAACTCGCCGACATCAGTGACAGTCATTCCGTCCCCTCGCTCCGCTGCGTCGTTCCGCACGTCCCACCCCTGTCCGTACCGGCGTGTGCTCGCTCACCGCGTCCGACCGGCAACCGATAGGGATCACGGCCGCTCAGTACGGTAGTTTCACCCTTCGGGTCGCCCGGAGGCGACGGACGGAGGTCGAGTCGTGGTACAGGCGTACATCCTCATCCAGACCGAGGTCGGCCGGGCGCGTGACGTGGCCGGTCTGATCGCGGACCTGGCCGGCGTGGTACGGGTCGACGCCGTCACCGGGCCGTACGACGTGGTGGTGCTCACCGAGGCGAACACCGTCGACGAGCTCGGCAAACTCATCGTCAGCAAGGTGCAGATGGTGCCCGGCATCACCCGCACCCTCACGTGTTCGGTGGTGCGGCTGTAAGTGGACGAGAAGGACACCTCCCCCCGCCGGGACGGCGCCACCCGCCGTGCCGCGCTCTGGGCGACGCTCGTCGCGGTGCCGGTGACCCTGGCGGTGGCCGGGTTCACGTTCGCCAAGCTGGCCCCGGAGTCGCCGGACGCCGAGCCGAGCGCGTCGGCGAGCCCCCGGACGCAGTCCAGCGCGCCGGTCGAGATGCCCGCACCGGCGCTGGCCGAGCGCCCGACCATCCTCTGCCGGGCCCTCATGTCGCAGCTCCCGGACAGCGTGCGTGACCTGGCGCAGCGCCCGGTGACCGCGGGCCCGGAGCAGAACGCCGCGTACGGCGACCCGGCGCTGACCGTGGCCTGCGGCGGCAGCCCGGCGCAGTTCCCGCCCACCGACGAGGTGTGGACGGTCAACAAGGTCTGCTGGCACGCGGCCGAGGAGGCCGACGCCACGATCCTGACCACCGTCGACCGGGAGACCCCGATCCGGGTCCGGGTGCCGAAGTCGTACGAGCCGCCGCTGCAGTGGGTGACCTCGATCTCCGACACGATCGTCAGCTCGGTCCCCTCGGCGAAGCAGGCCCCCTCGGGCTGCTCCGCCTGACGCCCGCCGGCTCAGCGGCCGGCGCGGCGGTGCAGGGCGGTACGGATCAACCGGTTGACCAGCTTCGGGTACTCCAGCCCGCTGGCCGACCACATCCGCGGGAACATCGACGTCGGGGTGAAGCCCGGCATCGTGTTGATCTCGTTGAGGTAGACGTCCATCTGCGGGGTCACGAAGAAGTCGACCCGGGCCAGGCCGGAGCAGTCGAGCGCGGTGAACGCACGGGTGGCGTAGTCGCGCACCTGCCGGGCCACCGGCTCGGGCAGGTCGGCCGGTACGTCGTACTCGCAGACCTCGTCGGCGAAGATGTACTTGGCCTCGAAGTCGTACCAGTCGCGGTCGCCAATCATGCGCACCTCGGCGAGCACCGAGGCCTCCGGCGCGCCACCGGCCTCGCCCTCCAGCACGCCGCACTCGATCTCGCGGCCGACCACCGCGCCTTCGACGAGCACCTTGCTGTCGATCTCGCGCGCGGTGACGAGCGCGGCGTCCAGGTCGGCCCAGTCGTCGACCTTGGTGATGCCGAACGAGGAGCCGGCCCGGGACGGCTTGACGAAGACGGGCAGACCGAGGCGCTCCTTGTCCTCCTCGCTCAGCGACATCCCGGCGCGCAGCACCGCGTACGGGCCGACCGGGATGCCCTCGGCGGCGCAGAGCTTCTTGGTGAACTCCTTGTCCATGGCCGCGGCGGAGGCGAAGACGTTCGCGCCGACGTAGGGGATGTCGGCCATCTCCAGCATGCCCTGGATGGTGCCGTCCTCGCCGTACGCGCCGTGCAGCACCGGGAAGACCACGTCCACGTCGGCGAGTGCGACCGGCCCCTGGGCCGGGTCGAGCACCATCAGACCGCCGACGGCGGAATCGGCGCGCAGCACCAGTTCGGCGCCGGAGCCGGCGGTGATCTCGGGGAGCTTGCGGTCGGCGATGGCGAGCCCGCTCGGGTCACCGCTGGCGAGCACCCACTGGCCCTGCCGGGTGATGCCGACCGGGACCACCTCGAACTCGTCCGGGTCGAGCGCGGCCAGCACGCTGCCGGCGCTGACGCAGGAGATGCCGTGTTCGGGGCTGCGGCCGCCGAAGACGATCGCCACGCGGGTCTTGCCTGGGGTGGTCATGGTCACCTCATCGTTCGCGACTGCGGCTGGCCGTGCTCGCCGGTGGCGCTCACCCGAATGACCTTACTGTGCGTTGCCGCAAGCGGTGGTCGTTACCCGGGGAGACGCGGAGTCGCGTGGCAAACGGTCAAGGTGACATCTACGGGGAGTAACGGAACGGTGTGTCTCAGAAGACCGGGTGCCGGGGCCGGCGGCCGACCGCGATGACCTTCACGCGTTGCCGGCCGGCCCGCACCATGCCCAGCGCCATGAACGCGCCGGCGATCCGGTCGGCGGCCTCCCGGCTGCTCGCGCCGACCACCTGGCGGCGGCGTTCCGGGCTGGTCCGTTCGTCACGCCGGGTGCCGTCCGGTGGACGCACGTCGGTCAGGACCACCAGGAACCTGGTCACCGCGGAACCCCTCCCCGTCTCGTGGACCGGCAGGGGCACGCGGCGGTCGGATCGTGGGGGAGTGAAGAATCCGACCACCGCGCGCCCCATCCCCTCCGGTCGCTCACCATCACCGTCGCCACGACAACCGATGGTGAGGACTCCGTCACACATTGACAGGTTCACCGGCGTGAATGCAACTCTCATCGACTTTCTCTCATGCCCGCTTTCCCGCGGGATGTGCGACCATCGATGCATGGCGCCGAAGACCGCCCGGGCCCGACGGCTCGGCATCGCCCTGCGGACCCACCGGGAGGCCGCCGGCCTCACCCTGGAGGCCGCGGCCGACGAGATCAACAGCACCCGGAGCACGTTGTCCCGCTACGAGAACGCGCAGACGCTCGTCAGTCCTGCCACCGTGCGCGCGCTGCTGACCAGCTACGGCGTGGGCCCGGCGGACATCGCCGCGGCGGTGCAGCTGGCGAAGGACGCCCGCAAGCCGGGCTGGTGGGTGTCCTATTCGTACCTGCTGGACCAGCGCACCATCGACTTCATCGCGTTGGAGGCCGAGGCCACCGGCATCGCGAACTTCGAGCCGTCGGTGGTGCCCGGCCTGCTCCAGACCGCCGACTACATCCGCGGGGTGATGCGCGGCGGGCCGCACACGCTCACCGACGAGCAGGTGGAGCAGCGGGTCCAGCTACGGCTGGACCGCCAGCAGCGGCTCTCCGGCGCCGAGCCGCCGATCCTCGACGCCATCATCGACGAGGGCGCGCTGCTGCGCCCGGTCGGTGACCGCTCGGTCATGTCCGGCCAGCTCCAGCACCTGCTGAAGATGGCCGAGCTGCCGAACGTCACGGTGCAGGTGATCCCGCTGGCCGCCGGCTACCACCGGGGCACCCGGGGATCGCTGCACATCCTGGAGTTCGCCGACCCGGAGGACCCGATCATCGCCTCGGTGGAGACGGTCGCCGGGCAGATGGTCCTCGACCGGCCGGGTGACCTGCGGACCTGCGCCAAGATCATGGAGCACCTGCGGACCGTGGCGCTGAGCCCGGCGGCCAGTCGGGACCAGCTCCTCCGCCTGCTGAACGAGAGGTGACCAGATGAACGGCACGAACCGCGCGAACCCCACACCGGCCCGCTGGCGCAAGAGCAGCCACAGCGGCGACGAGGGCGCGTGCGTGGAGATGGCGCCGCTGCCCGGCGCGGTGGCGGTCCGCGACTCCAAGGACCCGGCCGGCCCGGTGCTGGTGTTCCCGCCGCAGGCGTGGGCAGCGTTCACCGCGGCGCCGCCGCACGCCTGAGCGGCCCTCGGCGGGCGGCGATCAGCCGAGTGGGGCGGCGGCGGTGACGATGCCGCGTACCGCCTCCAGCGCCGCGATGGCCACCCCGCGCGCCCCGGCCATGTCCCGGTCCGGCACCAGCGCGAAGGTGGCCACCGCCCGCTGCTCCTCCCGGAGCACCGTGTGCTCGGCGACGGCGGCGAGGAACCAGTCCCGGAACTCCGGCGCCGCCTCCACCACACCCCCGCCGACGAAGTACGCGTGCGGGTCGGTGAAGTTGGCCGCGATGGTGAACAGCCGGCCCAGCGCCTTGGCCTGCTGGGTGAACACCAGGCGGGCCAGCGGGTCGCCGCGTTCGCCGTAGCCGCGCAGCAGCTTCGCCGCCCGGTTCGGCTCCTCCGCCGCGAGCGGGTGCTCCGGGTGCCGGGCCAGCCAGTACGGCAGCAGGTTGCGCCGGATCGCGGTGAGCGAGGCGACGCTCTCCGCGTCCCCGGTGAAGCCGCAGGCGCAGACCGGCGCCGCCTGGTCCGGCTCGACCAGGCCGTCCAGCGGGATGTGCACGTGCCCGAACTCGCCGGCCATGCCGGCCGCGCCGCCGATCACCCGACCGGACTCCACCACTCCCCCGCCGAGCCCGGTGCCGACGATCGCGGACACCGACGACCGGGCCATCGCCTCGGCGCCGAAGTGCACGTGGTGGGCGTAGAGCGCGGCGGCGTTGCCGTCGTTGGCGTATACCACCGGCAGGCCCAGCCGCCGCTCCAGCGCGGTGCGCACGTCGAAGCCCCGCCAGGCGGGCTGGGAGAAGTTCGTCGAGCCGCGGGACGAGATGACGCCGGTGGCGCTGGCCGGGCCGGGCGTGTCCAGCCCGACCGCGCGGACCAGGTCACGCGGCACGCCGGTGTGGGCCAGGACGCCGTCGAACGCCCGCGCCAGCGCCTCCACCGCCGCCTCCGGGCCGTCGCCGACCTCGCTCGGGATCTCCAGCAGCCCGTCCACCAGGAACCGGCCGTCGACTGTGAGCACCGTGGCGTTGTCGCTCGTGCCCCCGTTGTCCAGCCCCACCACCACCGGCACACCTGAGCCGCCCACCGCCACCGCCTCCCGCCGCGCCTGACCCGAGGCTAGTTCCCGCCCGGCCCACCCGCCACGCCCCGGCGCGGACTCCCCGGTGCGGTCAGCCGGGACGACGGGCGGTGACCGCCGTGGCCTCCCGCTCCTCGTCGCGTACCACGGCGGGGGCCAGCCCGGCGGCGGTGAACACGGCGCACAGTTCCGGGGCCTGCGCGGCGCTCGCCTCGACCACGACGTGCCCGCCCGGCGCGAGCCACTCGGCTGCGCCGGAGGCGACCCGGCGCAGCACGGCCAGGCCGTCCGTGCCGCCGTCCAGCGCCACCGGCGCCTCGTAGAGACGCGCCTCGGCCGGCAACGAGGCCACCGCACCGCTCGGCACGTACGGCGCGTTCGCCACCACCAGGTCCAGCTCTCCGCGCCGCCCGGCCGGCAGCGCGTCGAACAGGTCGCCCTGGTAGACCGGGACGCCGAGCGGTTCGAGGTTGCGCCGGGCGCAGGCCACCGCCACCGGGTCGATGTCGGCGGCGGCCAGCCAGCGGGGCGCCAGCCGTTCGTGCAGCACCACGGCGGCGGCGCCGGAGCCGCAGCACAGGTCGAGCACCGCCGGCGCCGGCCCGGCCAGCGCCGTCGCCGCGTCGATGAGCAGCGCGGTCCGGCCGCGCGGCACGAAGACCCCCGGGTGTACGGCGATCCGCCGGCCGCAGAACTCGGCCCAGCCGAGCAGGTGCTCCAGCGGCAGGCCGGCGACGCGACGGTCGACCAGCCGGGTCAGCGACTGCGCCGAGTCGGCGGCGGCGATCAGCAGTTCCGCCTCGTCCTCGGCGAAGACGCAACCGGCGGCGCGCAACCGCCGGACGAGGGCGGGACGGTCGGGGGTGAACACGGTGGATGCCATGGCAAGCCTTTCGGGAAGCGCTCGTCGGCGCCCCCGGCGTCGCCTCAGCCCCGAAGCGACGCGGACTCGGAGGGAGCGCCGGTCCTCTGCTGGTGGATCGGACTCACCTCCTCGGGTCGGGGCCGCACGGGCCGTGGCTGACCGTCACGATAGCCCAGCGGCCGACACGCCGTCAGCCCGCCGCGTCGAGCGCCGCCGACACGTCGGCGAGCAGGTCGGCGGTGTCCTCGACGCCGCAGGAGAACCGCACGAAACCCGCCGACGTGTCGTCACCCCACTGGGCCCGCCGGTCGGCTGTGGTGTGCAGGCCGCCGAACGAGGTGGCCGCGGCCACCAGCCGGGCGGCGCCGAGGAACCGGGCCACCCGGCGCTCGTCGCCCAGGTCGAACGAGAGCACACCCGGTACGCGCCGCATCTGGGCCGACGCGACCGGGTACGCCGGGTCGTCCGGCCGTCCGGGCCAGCGCACGCCGGTGACATCCGGGCGGGCCGCGAGCAGGTCGGCCAGCGCCCGCGCGTTCGCGGTCTGCCGGGCCAGCCGCAGGTCGAGCGTGGCCAGCGAGCGGTGGGCCAGCCAGCAGTCGAACGCGCCCGGCACCCCGCCGGTGGCGTTGCGCCAGGTGGTCGCCGCGTCCCGCAGCCCCGGGTCCCGAGTGGCCAGATAGCCCAGCAGCAGGTCCGAGTGGCCGGTCAGCGCCTTGGTGCCGGAGGCGACCACCACGTCCGCGCCGAGGTCCAGCGGGCGCTGCCCGAGCGGCGTCGCGGTGGTGTTGTCCACCGCCACCAGCGCACCGGCGGCGTGCGCGGCGGCGGCCACCGCCCGGACGTCGGCGACGTCCAGGCCGGGGTTCGCCGGGGTCTCCAGCAGCACCAGCCGGACACCCTCGAACGAGGGGTACGGCCCGGCCGTCGGCACGAGCACCACGCGTACGCCGAGCTGTTCCAGCGTGCCCGAGGCGAACGCGCGCACCGAGTAGTAGCCGTCGGCGGGCAGCAGCACGGTGTCGCCGGGGCGCAGCACGGTCAGCAGCAGCCCGGTGATGGCGGCCTGGCCGCTGGCGAAGACCCGGCAGTCGCCGCCCTCCAGCTCGCCGATCGCGGTCTCCAGCAGCCGCCGGGTGGGGTTGTCGGGCCGTCCGTACCCGTCCACCGCCGCCGACGGGCCGCGCTCCGGGTCCAGGTGGTACGGCGCGGCGAAGACCGGGCCGGGCAGGAACGGCTGCCCGGGTACCGCGTCCGGCAGGCCGGCGTGCACGCTGCGCGTGCCGTCACCCCAGTGCTCGTCGGTCATCCCGGCTCCGCTCACTCGTACGACTCGGGCTTGGCGGTGCGGCTCATCAGCGCGTCCACCGCCAGGCGCGGATCCATCCCCTCGTGGCAGATCCGCTCGATCTGCTCGGTGATCGGCATCTCCACCCCGTGCGCCCGGGCCAGGTCGCGGATGGCCAGGCAGCTCTTGACGCCCTCGGCTGTCTGCCGGGTGGCCGCCTGGGCCTGTTCCAGCGTCTCCCCCCGGCCCAGGTGCTCGCCGAAGGTGCGGTTGCGGGCCATCGGCGACGAGCAGGAGGCGACCAGGTCACCCATGCCGGCCAGCCCGGCGAACGTGATCGGGTCGGCGCCGAGCGCCACCCCCAGCCGGGCGGTCTCGGCCAGGCCGCGGGTCATCAGCATGGCCCGGGTGTTGTCGCCGAAGCCCATCGCGGTGGCGATGCCGTACGCCAGCGCGATCACGTTCTTCACCGCGCCGCCCAGCTCGCAGCCGATCACGTCGTCGTTGGTGTACGGGCGGAAGTACGGCGTCCGGATGGACGCCTGCACCAGCGCGGTACGGCGGCTGTCGGTGCCCGCGACGACAGTGGCGGCCGGCTGCTCGGCGGCGATCTCCGGGGCCAGGTTGGGCCCGGAGACGACCACCACCCGGTCGGCGGGCACCCCGGCGGTCTCCGTGATCACCTGGCTCATCCGCTTGGTGGTGCCCAGCTCGATGCCCTTCATCAGCGACACCAGCGTGGCGTCCGGCGCCAGGTACGGCGTCCAGTCGGCGAGGTTGCCGCGCAGCGTCTGCGAGGGCACCGAGAGCACCACCACCTCGGCCCCCTCGATCGCCTCGGCGGCGTCACCGGTGGCGGTCACCCGCTCGGGCAGGCGTACGCCCGGCAGGTACTCCGGGTTGTGCCGCCCGGTCCGGATCGCCTCGGCCACGGCGGCCCGGCGGGCCAGGACCGTGACGTCCCGCCCGGCGTCGGCGAGGATCTTGGCGAACGCGGTCCCCCAGGAACCGGCGCCCAGCACGGCGACGTGCCCGCTCATTCGGTGGCCTCCCGGGTGCCGGTGCGGGCGGGCCGCTGCCAGAGCGGCGGTGGTGTGCCGCCGCGGATCTCCGCGACCAGATCCCGGATGCGCAGCATGATGGTGTCCGTCATCTCCTCCAGGATCGGCCGGGTCGGCGTGGCGCCGGCCCAGCGGCTCAGGTCCACCGGCGGACCGGCGATCACCGTCACCGGGGTACGCGGGCGCAGCCCGAACCGGGCCGTGCGCGGGTCGAACATCCGTTCCGGGCCGACCATGGCGATCGGGACCACCGGGGCGCCGGTGGCCAGCGCCAGGCGGGCCGCGCCGGTCTTGCCCTTCATCGGCCACAGGTCCGGCTCGCGGGTGGTGGTGCCCTCCGGGTAGATCACCACCGCGCCGCCCTCGGCCAGCGCCGCGACCAGCTTGTCCAGCGACTTGACCGCCTCGACGGTGCCCCGCTCGACCGGGATCTGCTGGCACCGGTGCAGGATCCAGCCGACCACCGGCACCCGGAACACGCTGGCCTTGCCGAGGAAGCGCGGCCAGCGCCCGGCGTCGTAGATGTAGTGCGCGACCACGAGCGGGTCGGCGTGCGAGATGTGGTTCGGCACGAGGATCACGCCGCCGTCGCCGCGCAGGTGCTCCATGCCCCGCCAGGTGCGCCGGGTCCAGACCGTCATCAGCGGCTTCACCAGCACCACGGCGAGCCGTCGCCAGACCCCCAGCCTCCGCCGTGCCACAGTGCCTCCTCGATCCGCCCTCGCGCCCCGGCACAGAATCATGCCTGTTCGCCCCCGCTGCGGCCAGTGCGGGTACCGCCGCCCTCGCTGGCAGGATGGTCGGCGTGTCTGAGGCCCGCTGGACCGTGGTGATGCCGGTGAAGCGCCTTCCGGCGGCGAAGAGCCGTCTGCGGGGCGCGCTGCCCGGCGTACCCCATGAGGAACTGGCACTGGCCCTGGCGGCCGACACGCTGCGCGCGGTCCGGGCGTGCCCGGCGGTCGCCGGGGTGCTCGTGGTCACCGACGACCCGCGGGTGAGCGCGGCGGCCGGCGCGGCGGGCGCCCGCGTCGCCGGCGACCCCGGCGGCGGGCTGAACGCGGCGTTGCGGCACGGCGCGGCCGTCGCCGGGCCGCGCGCCGCCGTGGCCGGCCTGACCGCCGACCTGCCGGCGCTGCGACCGGCCGACCTGGCCGCCGCGCTGCGGGCCACCCAGGGGGTACGCGGGTTCGTGGCTGATGCCCCGGGCGGAGGCACCGTGCTGCTCGCCGCGCCGGCCGGTACGCCGCTGGCGCCGCGGTTCGGGCCGGGCTCGGCCGCGGCGCACGCGGCGAGCGGGGCGCTGCCGCTCGCCGGCGACTGGCCCAGCCTGCGCCGGGACGTGGACACCCCGGCGGACCTGGCCGACGCCGCCGGGCTGGGCGTGGGGCCGCGCACGGCCGCGCTGCTGGCCCGGGTCGCCGCGGCGGTGGAGTACGGTGCTGGCATGCAGGGGACGGTGGCGACCTACGACGCGTCGACCCGCAGCGGTGTGCTGCTGCTCGACGACGGCACCGAGCTGGCGTTCCCGGCCCGCGCGTTCGACGCCTCCGGGCTGCGACTGCTCCGGTTGGGGCAGCGTGTCCGGATCGAGCGGGACGCCGACGGCGAGGTGGTCCGGGTGACCTTGCCGACGATGGCGTGAACAACCTGGCCCGAGTTCATTTTCCGTTCACCCTTATCGGGGAATCATGAGGTGGTGAGCACCCCTCGCGAGCAACCCGACGGCCCGCCGCCGATCCTCGACCCCGGCACGCCCCGCAACGGCCGCCCCACCCGCGGCCCGGACGGGCGGTTCCGCCAGCCCCGGCCCCCGGAGGAGCGCCTCGGCGCCGATCCGGACGCGGCCGGCGCGGCCGGGCTGGACGAACCGCTCGACCCGGTGGAGGGCCCCGGCCCGGCCGACGAGACCGCAGCGGACGCCGCGTCGCCGGCCGTGCCGCCGCTGCCGGAGGACCGCTTCCTCAACCGGGAGCTGTCCTGGCTCGACTTCAACGCCCGGGTGCTGGCGCTCGCCGAGGACCCGCGCACCCCGCTGCTGGAACGGGCCAAGTTCCTGGCCATCTTCGCCAGCAACCTGGACGAGTTCTACATGGTCCGGGTCGCCGGGCTGAAGCGGCGGCTCTCCGCCGGCCTGCCGGTACGCGGCGGTGACCGGCTGCCGCTGCGCACCCAGCTCGACCTCGTCACCGCCAAGGCGGCCGGCCTGGTCGCCCGGCACGCCGCCTGCCTGGTCGACGACGTGCTGCCGAAGCTCGCCGCCGAGGACATCCGCATACTGCGCTGGAGCGACCTGGACGACGCCGAGCGGGAGCGGCTGCGCACCTGGTTCCGGGAGCACATCTTCCCGGTGCTCACCCCGCTGGCGGTCGACCCGGCGCACCCGTTCCCGTACATCTCCGGCCGGTCGTTGAACCTGGCCGTGTCGGTACGCGACCCGGACGGCGGCTCGGAGTTGTTCGCGCGGGTCAAGGTGCCGAACAACGTGCCCCGGTTCGTCCGGGTCCACCGCGACCAGCCGGGCGTGCGGTTCCTGCCGGTCGAGGACCTCATCTCGGTGCACCTCGGCCAGCTGTTCTCCGGCATGCAGGTGGTCGAGTGCCACCTGTTCCGGGTGACCCGCAACGCCGAGGTGGAGGTGGACGAGGACCGCGACGAGGACCTGCTCCAGGCGCTGGAACGGGAGCTGGCCCGGCGCCGGTTCGGCCCGCCGGTACGCCTGGAGGTCGCCGCCTCCATCTCCGACCACATGCTGGAGCTGCTGGTCCGCGAGCTGGACATGGACGGCCACGACGTGCTGCGGGTACGCGGGCTGCTCGACCTGTCCGCGCTCTGGCAGGTCTACGGCGAGGCCGACCGGCCCGACCTCAAGGACCCGTCGTTCGTGCCGGCCACCCATCCGCGCCTGGCCGAGGGTGAGGTGCCGCGCAGCGTCTTCGCCACGCTGCGCGACGGCGACGTGCTGGTGCACCACCCGTACCACTCGTTCGCGACGAGCGTGCAGCGCTTCGTCGAGCAGGCGGCGGCCGACCCGAACGTGCTCGCCATCAAGCAGACGCTCTACCGCACCAGCGGCGACTCCCCGATCGTCGACGCGCTCGTCGACGCGGCCGCCGCCGGCAAGCAGGTGGTGGTGCTGGTCGAGCTGAAGGCGCGTTTCGACGAGGTGGCGAACATCGGCTGGGCGCGCACGCTGGAACGAGCCGGCTGTCACGTGGTGTACGGCCTGGTGGGGCTCAAGACGCACTGCAAGACCGCGCTGGTGGTACGCCAGGAGGGCAACCAGATCCGCCGCTACTGCCACATCGGTACCGGCAACTACCACCCCAAGACCGCCCGGCTCTACGAGGACTTCGGCATGCTCACCGCCGACCCGGAGATCGGCGCCGACCTGACCGACCTGTTCAACGTGCTCACCGGCTACAGCCGGCAGACCGCGTACCGGCGGCTGCTGGTGGCGCCGCAGGGCATCCGCAGCGGCCTGATCGAGCGCATCGACCGGGAGATCGAACACGTCCGGCTGGGCATGCCGGGGCTCGTGCAGTTCAAGGTGAACTCCCTGGTGGACGAGGAGATCACCGACGCGCTCTACCGGGCGTCGCGGGCCGGCGTGCACGTGGACCTGCTGATCCGCGGCATGTGCACGCTGCGGCCGGGCGTGCCGGGCCTGTCGGAGAACATCCGGGTCCGCTCGATCCTCGGCCGGTTCCTGGAACACTCCCGGATCTTCCGGTTCGGCAACAACGGCGACGCCGAGTTCTGGATGGGCTCGGCCGACCTGATGCACCGCAACCTGGACCGCCGGGTGGAGGCGCTGGTGCAGGTGAGCGACCCGGTGGCCCGGGCCGAACTGGACCACGTCCTCGCCGCCGCGTTCGATCCCGACGTGGACGCGTTCGAGCTGGCCGCCGACGGCACCTGGCACCGGCGTACCGCCGACGGCGACGTGCCGCTGACCCACCTCCAGGATCTGTTGCTGCGCCGGGTCGGCGGGCGGGCCGACTGACCGGGCCGTGGGGCGTGCCGGGCGGGCATACGGTGAGCGGGTGAGCGACGACGAACCGGTACGGATCCGGGCCGCGGGCGGCGTGGTGTGGCGCCCGGGTCCGGCCGGCGTCGAGGTCTGCCTGGTGCACCGTCCCCGGTACGGCGACTGGTCGCTGCCGAAGGGCAAGCTGGACCGCGGTGAGCACCCGCTCGTGGCAGCCGTCCGCGAGGTGGCCGAGGAGAGCGACGTACGCGCCGTGCCGCAGGTACGCCTGCCCACCGTCCGCTACCGCAGCGAGGGTCTCGCCAAGGCGGTCGACTACTGGTCCATGCGGGCGGCCGGCACCGGCGGTTTCCAGCCCGGCACCGAGGTCGACGACGTGGCCTGGTTCCCGGTCGACGACGCGGTACGCCGGGTCAGCTACCCGCACGACGCCGAGGTGATCGCCGCGTTCGCGGCGCTGCCGCCGGTCACCGCGACGGTGCTGCTGGTCCGGCACGCGCACGCCGGCAAGCGCGGCACCTGGACCGGCCCCGACCACGGCCGCCCGCTGGACGAGCAGGGGTGGGCGCAGGCACGTCTGCTGGTCCCGCTGGTGGCGCTGGTCCGCCCGGCCCGCCTGTTCTCCGCCTCGGCCCGCCGCTGCGTGCAGACGCTGGACCCGGCGGCGGCCCGGCTGGACCTGCCGATCGAGGTCTGCGGCGACTTCGACGAGCCGGCGCCGGGCCAGCAGGTCGAGGAGTGCGCGCTCGCCGCCGCGGCCCGGCTGACCGCGCTGGCGCAGGCCGTCGGGACGGTAGCGGTGTGCAGCCAGGGCAAGGTGATCCCGGGCGCGCTGGAACGGCTCACCGGCCGCGTGGACGAGGACTTCACCACCGCCAAGGGCGGCGGCTGGCTGCTGCCGTTCGCCGGTGACCGGTTGGTCCTTCCCGACCGGTTGTGAGGCCGGCCGCGGTTCTTGCGGCGGCCGCTCAGGGCAGCGTGACGGTGAGCGTCACCGGGAGGTGGTCGCTGGCCTCGGTGCGCGGCGCGCGTACCTCGCCGGCGGTCAGGCCCGGCGACACGAAGACGTGGTCGATCTGGGTGCGCGGCTCGTCGGCCGGGCTGGTCCGCAGCGGCCGGGCCGCAGCCAGCGCGTCCACCAGGCCCGCACGGGTGAACTCGGCGAACGCCGGGTCGTCCGGTTCGGTGTTCAGGTCGCCGCCGAGCACCAGTGGACGGCCGTTCGCGTACCGGCCGGCGAACGCGGCCACCTCGCCCGCCTGCTCGACCGGATCCCGGCCGGGCGGCGGTTGCAGGTGCGTGGCCACCACCGCCAACTCGCGGCCGCCGACCTCGAGCGTGACGCCGAGGGCCTGCGCCCCGGTCGGCGCGCCGTGCGCGGTGAGCCGCCGGGTCTGCCCGGAGCGCATCGGGAAGCGGCTGAGCACCGCGTCGCCCCAGACCGGGTCGGCGGCGGGCGCGAAGACGTACGGCATCCCGAGCCGCCCGGCCAGCAACGCCAGCGTGTCGTGGCCGCCGTTGAGCCACCAGCCCCGATCCACCTCGCTGAGCAGCACGACGTCCGCGTCGCGCAACTCCCGGGCCACCGCGTCCAGGTCCAGCCGGCCGTCCAGGCCGAACCCCATCCGGATGTTGTACGCGGCCACACGTACCGCCGCCGGTGCGGTGGTGGCCCGGGCCGATGTGGGCGGCACGTGCAGCGCGGCGGCGAGCCCGGCCAGCGCGGTGAGCCCCGCCAGGGCCGCGACCCGGACCGTGGCGGGCAGCACCGGGCCGGGCGCTGCCGCGCCGCGCGACATCGGGGCGGGCGACGTCCTGGCGGGGCGGACAGGCGCGGTAACCGCCACCAGAGCCACCAGGACGGCCGTGGCGACCGGAGCCCACCCGTTGGGGTACCCCACGTCGTAGGCGGCGTAGTAGGCCACCGTGGCCACCGCGAACACCAGCATCCCGAGCACCGCCACCCGTCCGCGCCGCGCCCCCGCCCGCCCGTCGTCACCGTTCCCGGCCGCGTCGTCGGCGGGCGTGTCGGTGAGCGCCAGGCAGCCGCCCAGACCGGCGGCGGTGAGCAGGTACGCCGGGACGAGACGCCCGGTCACGAACAGCACCGACCCGGCGAGCAGCGCCAGCGGCCACAGCACCCGGGCCACGCGCGCCGGTGCCCGGAACAGTGCCGCCGCGAGGAACAGCAGCACCGCGAGCGCGCCCCACAGCGATCCGCCGGCCGGGCGGGCGAGACCGGGGAAATCCGGCGACCCGGTGCCGGCGGCGGCGCTCCAGATCGCCGGGGCGAGCGCCACCTGACCGGCCAGCAACAGCGCCGGCCCGCACAGCGACCAGGCCCGCCGGCCCGGGGTGGGCACGCGCCGCCCGCCGTCGCCGTCCGCCGCATCCGCCGCCGGCCGCGCCGCGTCGGCGCGTACCGGAGCGGCCGTCCGCTCCCGCCGTGCCACCGACGCGGCCAGGAACGCCGCTACCAGCAGGGCGCTCAGGCCCCAGCCGAGCACGCCGCCGCGCCACACCAGGTCCTCGGTGCCGAGCAGGGCGTGCCCGACCGCGTTCCCGGCCAGGCCGAGCGCCAGCCCGGCGACCGGCCTTGGAACCGACGCGGCGATCGCGGCGAGCCAGACCAGGCCCGCGAGCAGCCCGGCGCAGGCCAGCCAGAGCTGGGCCGGGCCGCCGGGTTGCGCGGTCAGCGCCAGCCGGGCCACCGCCAGCACGCCCGCGGCGACGAGTCCGACCGGGCCGGCACCCATCCGGCGTACGAGCGTGGGCGCGGCGAGGGCGAGCAGGAACCAGCCGAGCGCGAACGCGCCGAGCAGTTCGGCCGGCGTCTCGGCGGCCTGGCCGAACAGGGTGATGATCGACGGCAGCCAGACCCGCAGCACGTCCAGCAGAATCGCGATGCCCAGCGCGAGCGCCAGGGTGGAGAGGTGACGGTGCCGCACGGGCGCCTCTTCTCGTGACCGACGGGGGTTTTCGGCACGGCGATTCTGCGGGGCGCGGCGGCGGGCGGTCAACGCGTACCCATACGAAAGGGCGCCCACCGCGAACGGTGGGCGCCCTTTCGTGGGCCGTCCGGTCAGCGCCGGGTGGCGGCCTTCTTGGCCGGCGCCTTCTTCGCGGGCGCCTTCTTCGCCGCCGTGGTCTTCTTGGCCGTGGCGGACTTCGCCGCGGTCGTCTTCTTGGCGGTGGTGGTCTTCTTCGCCGCGGTGGACTTCGCCGCGGTCGTCTTCTTCGCCGCCGTGGTCTTGGTCGCGGCGGCCTTCTTCGCCGGCGCGGCCTTCTTCGTCGCGGTGGTCTTGGTGGCCTTCGCCGCCGTGGTCTTCTTCGCGGCGGCGGTGGTCTTCGCCGCGGTGGTCTTCTTCGCGGCGGCGGTGGTCTTCTTCGCGGCGGCGGTGTCCTTCGGCACCTTGCCGCTGGCCACCATCTCCTTGAAGCCCGCGCCCGCCCGGAACGTCGGGACGGAGGTCTTCTTGACCTTCACCGCCTCGCCGGTCCGCGGATTGCGCGCTGTTCGGGCTCCCCGGACGCGCTTCTCGAACGCTCCGAAACCGGTGATCGCCACCTTCTCGCCCTTGGTGACCGCCGCCTGGACCTCAGCGAGAACCGCGTCGAGCGCGGCCGTCGCCGTCTTCCGGTCCCCCAGGCGAACGGCGAGCGCCTCGATGAGCTCGGCCTTGTTCACGACTTCCTCCCGATTGTGCAACTGACTCGACGCGAGCCATTCTGCGCGCACGGTATGCCCTGTGCTGCCTGGACACAAACATTCGGTGGAAAAAAGCCCTTGTGTCGCAACGGATTCGCCCCCACCGGATGCACCGGTGGGGGCGAATAGCGCTGGAAGTCAGGCGATCGAGGGCAGGAACGCCGGCCGGTCGGCCTCGTACGCGCTGATCTCGGCCTCGTGCCGGAGGGTGAGTCCAATGTCGTCCAAGCCCTCCATCAGCCGCCAACGGCTGTGGTCGTCCAGCGGGAACGCCCAGGTGGCGTCACCGGCGTGGACCTGGCGGGCGGCGAGGTCGACAGTGATCGGCGTGGTCGGCTCGGATTCCACGAGATCCCACAGTTCTTCCACGGCTTTCAATTCCAGCTCGACCGGAAGGAGACCTTCCTTGAGCGCGTTGCCGCGGAAGATGTCACCGAAGCGAGGCGAGATGACGGCCCGGAAGCCCCAGTCCCGCAGCGCCCACACGGCGTGCTCCCGGGAGGATCCGGTGCCGAACTCGGGGCCGGCGATCAGAATCGACGCACCCGAATGGACGGGATCGTTGAGGACGAATGACGGGTCCTCCCGCCACGCGTTGAACAGACCATCGGCGAATCCGGTCCGGGTCACCCGCTTGAGGTACACGGCGGGGATGATCTGGTCGGTGTCCACGTTGGATCGGCGCAGCGGCACGGCCGTGCCGGTGTGGGTGGTGAACTTGTCCATCTGTCGGCTGCCCTTCTTACAGGTCGGCGGGGGCGGCCAGCCGGCCGACCACGGCGGTGGCGGCGGCGACCGGCGGGGACACCAGGTGGGTACGCCCGCCCCGGCCCTGGCGGCCCTCGAAGTTGCGGTTGGAGGTCGAGGCGGAACGCTCGCCCGGCTTCAGCGTGTCCGGGTTCATGCCCAGGCACATGGAGCAGCCGGCGAAACGCCACTCGGCGCCGGCGTCGGTGAAGACCTTGTCCAGCCCCTCGATCTCGGCCGCCTCGCGGACCGCGGCGGAGCCGGGGACCACGAGCATGCGTACGCCGTCGGCGACCCGCCGCCCGCGCAGCACCTCGGCGGCGGCCCGCAGGTCCTCCAGGCGGCCGTTGGTGCACGAGCCGACGAACACCACGTCCACCGCGAGGTCGCGCAGCGGGGTGCCCGGGGTGAGGTCCATGTACTCCAGCGCCCGGCGGGCGGCGACCCGCTCCGGCTCGGTGACGAACTCCTCCGGGTCCGGCACCGTGGCGCCCAGCGGCACGCCCTGCCCGGGGTTGGTGCCCCAGGTGACGAACGGCGTGATCCGGCTCGCGTCCAGCGTCACCTCGGTGTCGAAGGTCGCGCCCTCGTCGGTGGGCAGCGTCCGCCAGTACTCCAGCGCCGCGTCCCAGTCGTCGCCCTGGGGCGCGTTGGGCCGCCCCTTCAGGTACGCGAACGTGGTCTCGTCCGGCGCGATCATGCCGGCCTTGGCGCCCCACTCGATGGACATGTTGGCGATCGTCATCCGCCCCTCCATCGAGAGGTCGCGGATCGCCTCGCCCCGGTACTCGACGATGTGACCGCGTCCACCGCCGGTGCCGACCTGCGCGATCAGCGCGAGCACCAGGTCCTTGGCGGTGACGCCGGGCGCCAGCTCGCCGACGACGTTCACGGCCATGGTCTTCGGGCGGGCCTGCGGCAGCGTCTGCGTGGCCAGGACGTGTTCGACCTCACTGGTGCCGATGCCGAACGCCAGCGCCCCGAACGCGCCGTGGGTGGCGGTGTGCGAGTCGCCGCACACGATCGTCATGCCGGGCTGGGTGAGGCCGAGCTGCGGGCCGATGACGTGCACGATGCCCTGGTTCTCGTCGCCCAGCGGGTGCAGGCGGACGCCGAACTCGGCGCAGTTGCGACGCAGCGTCTCGATCTGGGTGCGGGAGGTGGGGTCCGCGATCGTGAGCAGGTCGCCGCGCCGGGAACGGAACACCGGGTCGTCGTACCCGGTCGGGGTGTTGTGGTCCTCGGTCGCGATCGTCAGGTCGGTACGGCGGACCCCGCGCCCGGCCAGACGCAGACCGTCGAACGCCTGCGGGCTGGTCACCTCGTGCAGCAGGTGCAGGTCGATGAAGAGCAGGTCCGGCTCGCCGGCGGCGGAGCGGACCACGTGTGCGTCCCAGACCTTCTCGGCCAGGGTCCTCGGTTGAGTGACTCCCACCATCTGGACATCCTAAATTCTGGGAGGTAAATTTCGGCTTGTGGGACACAGTATGAGCGGTGTCGGCGTTCTCGACAAGGCGGTGGTCATCCTGGCCGCCTGTGTCGACGGCGCTAGCCTGGCCGAACTCGTTGAACGCACCAAGCTGCCCCGGGCCACCGCGCACCGGCTGGCACAGGCGCTGGAGATCCACCGGATGCTCGTCCGGGACACCCAGGGGCGCTGGCGCCCGGGTCCACGCCTGGGCGAGCTGGCCAACGCGGCCCCGGACGTGCTCCTGACCGCCGCCGAGCCGCTGCTCGCCGCGCTACGGGACGCCACCGGCGAAAGCGCCCAGCTCTACCTGCGCCGCGCCGACGAGCGGATCTGTGTGGCCGCCGCCGAGCGTGCCAGCGGCCTGCGGGACACCGTCCCGGTCGGCTCGGTGCTGCCGATGACCGCCGGTTCGGCGGCGCAGATCCTGCTCGCCTGGGAGCCGCCGGAGGCGGTCATGCCGCTGCTCCCCCGCTCCAAGTTCACCGGCCGCACGCTGGCCGAGGTGCGGCGGCGCGGGTGGGCGCAGAGCGTCGCCGAGCGGGAGGCGGGTGTGGCGAGCGTCTCGGCGCCGATCCGCGACCGGACCGGGCGGGTGATCGCCGCGATCAGCATCTCCGGCCCGATCGAGCGCCTCGGCCGCCGCCCCGGCGAACGCCACGCCATGGCAGTGGTCCGAGCCGGCCAGCGCCTCTCCGGCCTCTAACCCCCCGCCCCCCACCCACCCCACCCACCACCCGCCCCCGTTGATCATGAAGTTGGCGGCATTTTTGATCTCTCAGACTGCCGCTAACTTCATGATCAACGGGCGAGGGCGGGGAGGGCGCGGGGAGGGCGGGGCGGGGATGCGGAACGGCCCGCCTCGCGGAGCGAGACGGGCCGTTCGTGGATGTAGCCCCGACCGGATTCGAACCGGCGCTACCGCCTTGAGAGGGCGGCGTCCTGGGCCGCTAGACGACGGGGCCAGGCACTTTTTCGTGCTTCACCACCCTGCCGGGCGGTGTGGCAGTAGTCTAGCGGCATCCCGTCCGGCACCACGGAGGGGGGTCCACCCCCTGCGCGCGTGGGCCGGACAGCAGAAAGCCCGCCCCGGAGAACGGGACGGGCTGTCGGTGCTGTAGCCCCGACCGGATTCGAACCGGCGCTACCGCCTTGAGAGGGCGGCGTCCTGGGCCGCTAGACGACGGGGCCAGAACCTTCATTGCACTCCGCCAGCGTGAGCTGCCGGATTCCAGCGTCCGAGGGTTCTCGCGAACCCGCGGCTGCGCTGGGGTACCAGGACTCGAACCTAGACTAACTGAACCAGAATCAGTCGGGCTGCCAATTACCCCATACCCCATTGGCCCCTTGCGGCGCCGGGAATGAACTTTACCCTCCCGGTGCCGACAGGCCAAATCCAACCCCTCGAAACCCACCTGACCAGCGGAAACGAGGCATCGGAGCGATCAGGCGACAGGGACCACCGGGTTGCTCAGCTCCCCGATCCCCTGGATCCGCACGGTGACCGTATCCCCCTCGGTGAGCGGGCTAACCCCCGCCGGCGTGCCGGTGAGGACCACGTCGCCGGGCAGCAGCGTCATCACGTGCGAGATGTACGACACCAGGCCGGCAACGTCGAACACCATGTCCTTCGTCCGGCCGAGCTGGCGTACCTCCATCTCCTCCGGGTTGCGACCCACCTCACACCGGATCTCCAGGTCGCTGACGTCGAGCCCGGTGGTGATCCACGGCCCGATCGGGCAGAACGAGTCGAAGCCCTTGGCGCGGGTCCACTGCCCGTCGGAGCGCTGGAGGTCCCGCGCGGTGACGTCGTTGGCGCAGGTGTAGCCGAAGATGGCCCGCTCGGCGGCGGCCCGGTCGGCCCGGCGGGCGCCCGGGGCGCCGATCACCACGGCGAGTTCCGCCTCGTGCTCGACCTGCTTGGAGAAGATCGGCAGCCGGATGGCGTCGCGCGGGCCGATCACCGAGGTGGACGGCTTGAGGAAGAGCAGCGGCTCCTTCGGCACCTCGCTGCCGTGCTCGGCGGCGTGCTCGGCGTAGTTACGGCCGACACACACCACCTTGCTGGGCAGGATCGGCGACAGCAGCCGCACGTCGGAGAGCGCCCAGCGGGCGCCGGAGAACTGGATCTGCCCGAACGGGTGGCCTTCGATCTCGGCGATGGTCAGGCCCTGCGGCCCGGCCTCCGGCTCGCCCTCGACGACCCCGAACGACATTCCCTTGGCATGAGCGAAACGAGCGATACGCACCCGGCCAATCTATCCCCGCCCGCGGGCCGCCCGGCGGACACCGGCAGGCGGCACGCCCCGGCGGTCGCGCACCACACCCTCGCGGGCCGCCGGCGGCACCGGACCGGCGGGAGCCGCACAGGGTACGCGCGATCGCGCCGGACGGGGCGGGAATGGCGGCTTCGTACCCGCCCGGCGGGCCCCGGACCATAGCTTCGGGTCCGGAGGTTCGTTGGTATGCCTGCATCGAGACGACACCACAGGGCCCTGGCAGTGTTCGTGAACTGCCTCGGCGTCATCGCCGCCGTACCGGCGCTGTCCCCGGCGACGCCAGGCGCGGCCGCCGCCCCCGCCCATCCGGCTCCGGCACCGGCGGTCTTCCCCGGTGCCGCGGCCACCCCGATCCCGACCGGCGTGCCGGCGGTGCCCCCGGCGGTGCCGACCACCGGCCCGGCCCCGGTCCGGCCGTCGATGCCCCCGGTGAGCGTGGCGGTGGGCGCGTCGGGCACCCCGGCGCCGGGCTACCGGATCGAGGTCCGCAACGCCGGCTCGGCACCCGTCGACACGATGGTCCGGCAGGAGTTGCCGAACGGGTCGCGGGCCACCACGGTGACCGGCGGCGGCCGGGCCAGCCGGCCCGCCGGGATGAGCGCCGGTGAGGTGACCTGGCGGCTGCGGCTGCCGGCGAAGAGCACCACCACGCTGCACACCGCGCTGTCGGTCCCCGGTCCGGGCCGCTCGGTGACCGCTCCCACCTGCGTGTACGGCACGGACGGCACCCGCCCGTTCGACTGCGCCACGGCGACCTGGGTGGGTGCCGCGACGGCCCCGGCGGCGCAGGTCACCGCCGCCCCGGCCTGGCGGCGACCGCCGGTGCTGCTCGCCGCGTTCACCGCGCTGCTGGTGGTCACCGCCGGTGTGGTGTGGTGGGCGGTGTGGCGCCGCCGCCGGCGCACGGCCGCGCGGAGCGCCGCGACGCCCACCGGTACGCCCGGAGGCGGCGCCATGCACACCGGCGCCCCCGAAGGCGGCGTGCCCGGCCTGGACATGCCGGGCGGAGCCGGACCCGGCCAGGGCGGACCGGGCAACGGCATGCCGGGCCACAGCGGGCCGGCCGAGCGGGGCACCGTCTATCCGCGTACGGCAGTGCCGTCGCCCGCGAGCCGTCGTCGCCGGCCGCCGGTCTGGCTCGTGGTCGGCGTGGCGGCGGCGGTGCTCGCCGGTGTGGTCGGCGCGGCGGCCTGGTCGGCCACACAGCGGGTGGCCGCGATGGACACCACCAAGCAGCCGACGAGCGGCGCGTGGGTGGGCAGCAGCGTCACCGGCGCGCTGGGCCAGCCGCTGCGCGAGACCGCGTTCGAGTTCACCGTCTACCGGGTGAGCTGCGGCGCCGACGTCCTGCCACCGGCGCCCGGCGGGGGCCGGCCGTGCCTGGCCACGGTCGGGGTGCGCAACCTCACCAACGAGGACCAGACCTGGCACGGGCAGTTGCAGCGGGCGTACCTGCCGAGCGGCAACTGGGTGGCGGCGGACGAGGACGCGACCCGGGTGGCGAACCTGGGCCGGGACGTCTTCTCCCAGCCGGTGGCCGCCGGGCGGCGGGTGCTGCTGCCGCTGGTGTTCACCATGCGCGGCGACGAGCCGCCGAAGCGGCTGGAGTTGCGCAGCGGCGTCTTCTCCGCGGGCGTGCGGGTGGACGTGGCGTGATCCGGGCACGGGCGGCGGTCGTACCCTGGGGTGTGTGACCGCCGCCCTCGCCCCCGCGCTCGACCTGGCCGACTGGCAGGCGCGCCGGCACGCCCACGAGGCTCGGGTGGACGCCTGGCTGACGCCGCACCTGGCCCGCCGCCGCACCGGGGTGAAGCACCCGGTCGAGGACTTCCTGTTCACCTACTACTCGCACCGCCCGGCGCAGTTGCGCCGCTGGCACCCGGGTGCCGGCGTGGTGCTGCGCGACGCCGACCCGGCCGGTTTCGGCCCGGACTACACAGCGGCCTCCGCCGGGCTCACTCTCGACACCGATCGGGTACGCGCGCGGCGCGCCGAGTCG
Source organism: Micromonospora sp. WMMD1274 (assembly GCF_049179035.1). Taxonomy (NCBI): domain Bacteria; kingdom Bacillati; phylum Actinomycetota; class Actinomycetes; order Micromonosporales; family Micromonosporaceae; genus Micromonospora; species Micromonospora sp. WMMD1274. The sequence goes on along the minus strand of NZ_JBMHMG010000001.1, from coordinate 4,758,765 downwards.
ATCGCCTGGATCCGTACGCTGCTCGCGGCGACCGCCGGACGCCCGGCGCAGTTCGGCTGTTTCGGCATGCACGAGTGGGCGATGGTCTACCGGCAGACCCAGGAGCAGGTACGGCACAACGCCTGGCCGTTGCGGTTGAGCCCGGCGGCGACGGCGGCTGTGGTCGAGGAGCGCGGCGTGCGGTGCAGCCACTTCGACGCGTTCCGCTTCTTCACCGCGCCGGCCCGGCCGCTCAACGTGCTCCAGCCGACCCGGGAGGGTCAGCACGCGCTGGAGCAGCCGGGCTGCTTGCACGCCAACATGGATCTGTACAAGTGGGCGTACAAGCTGTCGCCACTGGTGCCGTCGGAGCTGGTGGCGGACTGTTTCGCGCTGGCCCGGGAGATCCGGGCGCTGGACATGCGGGCCAGCCCGTACGACCTGGCCGACCTCGGCTACCCGCCGGTGCGGGTGGAGACGCCGGAGGGCCGGGCCGAGTACGCCGCGGCCCAGCGCGGGTTCGCCGAGCGGGCCGCCGGGTTGCGGGCCCGGCTGCTGGCCGCGCTGGACCGGGCCGTGCCGGCCGACCCCCGTTGAGCGGAGCCGGCCGGCACGCCCGACGGCTCAGCTCGCCACGCAGGTCAGCGCCGGGCTCGGCGCGGTTCCCTCGGCCAGGAACCCGAACGTGGTCTGGACGGCCGGGGCCAGCGCGCCGTTCCAGCTCGCGTTCCGGGCGGTCACCGTGGTTCCGCTCTGTGTCACGTCCGCGCTCCACGCCTGGCTGATCCGCTGTCCGGCGGCGAGCGGGAAGCGTACGGTCCAGCCGCCGATCGGCGCGGCGCCGTCGTTGCGGACGGTCACCTCGCCCTGGAAGCCGCCCGGCCACTGACCGGCGAGGCGCCAGGTGGCGGTGCAGCCGCCGGGCGCCGCCGTCGGGCCGCCGGTGGGCGACGGGCTGGTCGTCGGTGACGGGCTGACGGTGGGCGACGAGGTGGGGCCGCCGGTCGGGGACGTGGTCGGGCCGGGCGTGGTGCGGTCGAGCGCGGCGACCAGCGCCGGGTACCACCGGTCGGACATCTTCTGGTCCCCGGCGGCGTTCGGGTGCACGCCGTCGTACGTGTCGGTGGCGGTGCTGAACCCGGTCCACTGGTCGACCACCACGATCGGCGACGCGGCTGTGGTCTTCCCGGCCGCCCAGCCGTCGACGAGCGCATTGAGCGCCACCGTCCGCGAGCCGCACTCGGGGCAGCTCGCCGGGTTCATCGGGATGATCTTCGCGACCAGCACTGTGGTGGCCGGGTTGGCGGCCCGCATCTGGTCCACCAGCTTCGAGTACGCGGCCAGGATGGTGGCGGGCGCGATGTTGCTCCACACGTCGTTGGTGCCGAAGTGCATGAGCACGACGTCCGGCCGGGTGGCGGCGAGCCAGCCGGGCAGCAGGTTCTGGTTCGCCACGTTCGTCGCGAGGTAGCCGCCGTGCCCCTCGTTGTCGCCGTCGTACGGCACACCGCAGCCCTGCGGCCCCAGCGTGCCGACGAAGTCGACGTCGGTGTGGCCGGTGGACTGGAGGCGGTTCCAGAGCAGTGCCCGCCAGCAGCCGGGCGACCCGGTGATGGAGTCGCCGAGCGGCATGACGCGGACCGGGGTGGCCGCCGCGGCGGCCGGGGGCGTGGTGGCGGTGAGGGTGAGGCCGAGGGCGAGGACCGGTAGCAGCGCGGCGAGCGCGGTCAGCGCGGCGCGCAGCGGGTTTCGGGACATGCGGAAAGGACTCCTGTCACTGTGACGTGGTGGTCGGTGACGGCCCTGAAGCTCCCGTACGCATTGAAGCGCTTCGACGCCTCCGGCTCAAGCCTCCGGGTGACCCCGATGCCGGTTCCACTCCGGGGCGAGGATCGACATGACTGTGGCGTCCACCCAGTCGTCGCCGTCGCGCAGCACCTGCCGCAGCGTCCCCTCGGCGACGAAGCCCACCTTCTCGTAGGCGCGCCGGGCACGCGGGTTGAACGCGAACACCTCCAGGCCGATGCGGTGCAGGCCGAGCTGCTCGAAGCCGTACCCGACGATGAGCCGGACCGCCTCGGTGCCGAGGCCGCGGTCGCGGCCGCCGGGGCCGATGAGGGTGCGGAAGTTGCAGCTCGCGTTGGTCCGGTCCCACTCGTTGAGGACCACCTCACCGACGCAGACACCGCCGGCCCGGTCCACCACCGCGAGGTCGAGCCGGTCGTCCTGGCTGTTGCGGGTGCCGTACCAGGCGCGCAGGCGGGACGGCTCGAACGTCTCGCCGGCCGGGCTGCCGGTCAGCCGGGCCACCTCCGGGTCGGCCAGGATCTCGGCGAGCGCCGGCAGGTCGTCGTCGTGGAACGGGCGCAGCACGACGAGCTCGCCGGTGAGCGTGGGCTTGACGGAGAAGTCGATCACGTGGCGGAATTCTCCGCGCGGCGCGCGTGGCGGCTCAACGGATTTTCGGTCAGTCGCCGTCCACCCGGCGGTCGCGTTTGCGCTGGGACTGGCGCTTCTTCTCGGCCAGACGGCGCTCCTTCGCGCCACGGGAGGGGCGGGTCGGACGGCGTGCCTTCGGCGGCGGGGCGACTGCCTCGCGCAGCAGCGCGGCCATCCGCTCGCGGGCCGCCTCCCGGTTGGCCAGCTGGGCGCGGTGCTCGCTGGCGGTGACGGTGAGCACGCCGCCGACCAGGCGGCCGGCGAGCCGGGCCAGCGCGCGTTCCCGCAGCGCCTCCGGCACGCTCGGCGAACCGCCCAGGTCGAAGCTCAGCTCGACCCGGGAGTCGGTGGTGTTCACCCCTTGCCCACCCGGGCCGGAGGAGCGGGAGAACCGCTCGCGCAGCTCGGCGGCGGGCACCACGAGCCGATCGGTGACCCGCAGTCCGTCGTCCACTCCCCGAGGCTAGCGCCCGGCGCGGTGACTCGGGGTGGGGGTGGCGCTCGGCGTGGGACCGGCCCGTTCCTCGCCGCCGCCGGACGCCGCGTACGCGGCCGCGCCGACGAGCAGCAGGGCGATCACCGCGAGCTTGACGACCACGCCCCGGATCGCGAGCCAGGCGTTGCGCCGGGCGCCGGGGACGCTGGTACGGATCGTCTGGTAGTCCGTCCAGCCGCGTTTCGCACGCGCGTAGGAGGCGCCGACACCGGCGCCGATGATCAGGCCCACCACGAGGAGGGCCGCAATGACAGCTTGCTCCACCTCCGCCAGTATCCATACTCAGCGTAATATTTCTATGCCCCAATGATCCCACGCCGGATATCCGACACTTCGCACCGATCTTGCGGCGCCTGTGCAGGTCAGCGCCGCGCGGGGCGCCGGAGCAACCCCGCGCGGGTGGCCGCGCCGGCGACTCAGCCGCCCCGGCCGATGATGGTGTCGGCGGTCTGCTGGACCTGGTCGATCGGGATGGCGAAGCCGATGCCGATCGACCCGTTGCCGTCGATGGTGGCGATCGCGGTGTTCACGCCGACCACCTCACCGCGCGCGTTCACCAGTGGCCCACCGGAGTTGCCCGGGTTGATGGAGGCGTCGGTCTGCACCGCCGTGTGCCGGCCGTTGCCGATGCGTACCTGCCGGTTGAGCGCGCTGACGATGCCCGCGGTGACCGTCCCGGCGAGCCCGAGCGGCGACCCGACCGCGAGCACCGGCTCCCCCACCCTGGTCGAGTTCGCCTTGGCCAGCGGCAACGGCGGCAACCCGGCCGACGCGGGCACCTTCAGCACGGCCAGGTCGCTGGCCGGTTCCCGGCCCACCACCTCGGCCGGGAAACGCCGCCCGTCCGAGGTCTCCACCGTGACCGCGCCGGCACCGCCCCGGGCCAGGATGTGGTCGTTGGTGACGATGTGCTGCTCGTTGTCGATGGCGAACCCGGAGCCGGACGCGGACGCGCCGGAACGGCCCCCGACCATCACCGACACCACCCCGGGCACCGTCTTGCCGGCGGCGGTGACCAGCTCGGCCGGCACCGGCGCGGCGGAGGCCGCCGTCGGTCCCGGCGCGCCCCGGTCGGCCGCCCAGGTGCCGGCCGCCGCGCCGGAGACGGTGGACAGCGCCACCACCGCCGCCACACTCAGCAGCCGGTGCCGCAGGCTGCGCCGCCCGGCGTCCGGCCCACCCCCGGGTACGTCCCGGTGGCCGCGCCCGTCCGGGTCCAGCTCCGGCGAGACGAACCACGGTCCGCGTGGCTCGCCGAGTCCGGTCTGCACTGCCATGCCTGGCTCCTCACATGTCGTGCGGTAGTGGTGTGCGGGTCAGGGCAGCCGGGAGAACCACCGCAGCGAGCCGGCCGCGGCGCCCATCGCCAGGACCAGCCCGAGGCCGATGAAGCGGGCCGAGATGTCCTGCCGCTCGGTGCGGTAGCCGACCGAGGTGCCGATGTCCTCGTAGACGTCCTTCAGCTCGGCGGTGGTGGACGCCTCGTGGAAGCCGCCGCCGGTCTGCTCGGCGACCGCCCGCAGCGTCTGGCCGTCCACCGGCACCTGGATCGCCCGGCCGCCCCGGTCGACCGAGCCGCCCGGGGTGCCGAAGGAGATGGTGTGCACCGGCACCTTCGCGGCGACCGCCTGGTCGGCGGCCTCCATCGGGTCCATGCCGGAGGTGTTCGCGCCGTCGGAGAGGATGATGATCCGGGCCGGCGGCGGGTCCTTGGCGGCGGTGGCGTCCAGGCTCTTGACCGCGCCGAGCGAGGTGCTGATCGCCTCGCCGATGGCGGTGCCCTGCACGCCGGTGATGCCCTCGGCCAGCCGCCCGATGCCGTCGTGCAGCGCCTCCCGGTCGGTGCTCGGCGGCACCAGCACCGCCGCGCTGCCGGCGAACGCGACGAGGCCGACGTTGAACTCGTCCGGCAGCCCGTCGACGAACCGCCGGCCCGCCTCCTTGGCCGCGGTCAACCGGTCCGGGTCCACGTCACCGGCGAGCATCGAGGTGGAGACGTCCACCGCGACCATCACCGTGGCCCGTTCCCGGGGCACCCGCACCTCCGCCTCGGGCCGGGCGAACCCGACCACCAGCAGCGCGAGCATGGCGAGGAACAGGCCCGCCGGGACGTGCCGCCGCCAGGCCGGGCGGCGCGGGGCGACCCGGTCGAGCAGGCGCAGGTTGGTGAAGCGCACCGCGTACCTGCTCTGCCGTCGTTGCAGCACCAGATAGCCGGCGACCAGGGCGACGACGGCGAGCAGCAGCCAGAGGCGGGCGGGTGACTGCCAGGTCATGCGACACCTCCGCGGGCGGCGGCCGGCACCATGGCCAGCCGGCGCTGCTCGTGCACGTACCGGACGACGTCCGCGCACCAGTCCCGGTCGGTGCGCAGCGCCAGGTGGGTGGCGCCGGCCCGGCGCAGCGTGCGGCGTACCTGGTCGCGCTGCTCGGCGGCGGCGCGCGCGTACCGCTCGCGCAGGCCCGGGTCGCCGGTCCACACCTCGCGGTGCCGGCCGCTCTCCGGGTCGACGAGCGTGATTAGGCCGACGTCGGGCAGTTCCAGCTCGCGCGGGTCGGTCACCTCGACCGCGAGCACCTGGTGGCGGACCGCCAGGCGGCGCAGCGCCGCGGCCCACGGCGGCGGCGCGGTGTCTGGGTCGTCGGGCAGTTCGTCGAGGAAGTCGGAGACGATCACCACGAGCCCGCGCCGGGTGGCGACGCGCTGGAGGCCGTCCAGCCCGTCGACCAGGCCCGGCACCGCGTCCCGAGGGCCCGCGCCGGCCGCGCCCGCGCCGCCGGAGTCCGGCAGGCCGCCGGTACGCGGGGCGCCGAGCAGCGCGCGGAGCAGCCCGAGCAGATGGGTACGCCCGCTGCGGGCCGGGAACCGGCGCAGCCCGTCCGGCGTGAGCACCTGGGCGCCGAGCCGGTTGCCGACTCCGGCGGTGAGGAAGCCGACCGCCGCCACGGCCGCCACCGCCAGCTCCCGTTTGTCCAGCGTGGACGTGCCGTACTCCATGCTGGGGCTGGCGTCGACGAGCAGCCAGGTGGTCAGTTCCCGGTCCGCGTCGACCTCGCGGACGTGCGGAACGGTGGTCCGGGCGGTGACCGCCCAGTCCATCCGGCGTACCTCGTCCTCGCCGGGGCGGTACTCCCGGCTGCCGGCCGCCTCGCTGCCGGGTCCGGGGAGCAGGCCGCGGTACCGGCCGTGCAGCAGGCCGTCGAGCCGCCGGGTCACCGTCAGCTCCAGCCGGCGCAGCCGCTGGTCCGGGGCGAGATCGGCGAGCCCGGGTTCGGCTGCGCCGGTCATGCCGCCGCCAGGTCGTTCACCGTCTCCGTGGGCCCGTTGACCAGCCGGGGCGGCGGCACCGCCTCGATCACGCGGCGCACCACGTCCTCGCCGGAGATCCCGTCGGCGATCGCGTCGAAGGAGAGCACGAGCCGGTGCGCCAGCACGTCCACCGCCAGTTCCCGGATGTCCTCGGGGAGCACGTAGTCCCGGCCGTGGATGAGCGCCTGGGCGCGGGCGGCGGCCACCAGGCCGAGCGTGGCCCGGGGGCTGGCCCCGTACGCCAGCAGGGGCGCGACGTCGGGCAGGCCGAAGCGCTCCGGGTCGCGGGTGGCGAGGATGAGCCGGACCACGTACTCGGCGAGCGCGTGGTGGACGAAGACGTCGGTGGCGCGGCGCTGGAGATCGCGCAGCCGGTTCGGGTCGAGCACGGTACGCGCGGTGGGCCGCTCGGTGCTCATCCGGTAGAGGATGGCCAGCTCGTCGGCGTCGCTCGGGTAGTCGACCACGACCTTCATCAGGAAGCGGTCGCGTTGCGCCTCGGGGAGCTGGTAGACGCCCTCGGACTCGATCGGGTTCTGGGTGGCCAGGACCAGGAACGGGTCCGGCACCGGCCAGCTCCGGCCGGCGATGGAGACCTGCCGCTCGGCCATCGCCTCGAGCAGCGCCGACTGCACCTTGGCCGGGGCCCGGTTGATCTCGTCGGCGAGCACCAGGTTCGCCATGATCGGCCCCAGCTCCACGTCGAACTGTTCGGTGGAGGCGCGGTAGATGCGGGTGCCGACGATGTCGGAGGGAACCAGGTCGGGGGTGAACTGGATCCGGGAGAACGTGCCACCGACCACTGTGGCGAGCGTCTGCGCCGCCAGCGTCTTGGCCACCCCCGGTACGCCCTCCAGCAGGCAGTGCCCGTCCGCGATCAGGGCGGTGAGCAGGCGGTCGACGAGCCGATCCTGCCCGACGATCACGCGTTTGACCTCGACGAGGGTCTGTTCCAGCTCGACGCCGCTCGCGTCGGCGTCGACCGGGCTGAGCACGCTGGCCGGGGTGTCCGAGATGTCCGTCACGGTGCTTGCTTCCCGTACCGGACCGGCGACAAACGTCGGATTATCGGCCCCTGGACGGTGGTCTGCGGGCCGGACGGGCAGCATCTCCCCAGCCGGGCGGGAACGGCACGAAGCGGCGCGGCACCGGCCGGACCGGCACGGAACACGACACCGGCCCCCGCCGGAGCGGGGGCCGGTGCGGGGCCGGACGGGTCAGTTGGCGATGACCAGGTGGAACGGCCGGTCGGCGGCGCCGCCGGTGGAGTTGCGGGTCTGCACGAAGACCGCGTTCGGGGTCAGCGTGCGGGGCGCGACCGACACCTCACCGGCGGGCGGCACGTTCGCCGGGTCGTTCGTGCCGATGGTCGCCACGTACGCCTTGGCCGAGACGTTGTAGTCCAGCAGCACCTGGTACTGCCCGGCGGTGACGCCGGTGCCCGGGGTGAACCGGAACGAGGACACCACGTTGCCGGAGTGCTGCAACAGCGTCCCGTTGGCCGCCACGACGGCCCAGGCGACCTGGCCGGCGGCCGGTGGGGCCAGGGTGGCCCGCATCGCGGTCCGGGCGGCCTGCCGCTCGACGGCGGTCACCGGCGGCTGCGCCGTGGAGTGCCGGGCGCCGGGCTGCGGCTTCGCCTCCGGCTGGGCGGCCGCGGCGATCCCGCCACCGGCCAGGCTGAGGGACAGCGCGGCGAGCGCCACCACCGTCGCCTTTCGCTTGAAGAATGTGGCCATGAGTTCTCCCTTGGTAGACCGTGGTGATACGGCGACTGCGCGCGTCAAAATTGCGGATCATCGGGTATCCGCTCGGGAGCGCACCGCTCGTGAGCTGGCCTTACTACAGAGAGTCGCGACGTCTCAACCAGGTGGAACCTAGCACCGTAAAATGCGGGCGGTCAATAGTGTTATTGCGTGTCCGACCGATCCGCATAGATGCCCCAAAATTGCGAGAAACAATTCACGAAATTGTTTCGGAGGGCGTCGCGCCGGCCCGGATCGGGGTAGCCTCACCGTCATGATCACCCTGCCGCGCCTGCCCCGGGCCGGCACCCGGGGCGGCCGCCCGGCCACCGTCGCGTGCTGGCTCGCGGTCGCGCCGGTCGCCGCGTGGGCGCTGGTGCGCCTGACCGGACTGGAACGCGGTCCGATGGTGCTGGCCATCGCGTTCACGCCGTACGCCGCCGCCGTGGCCCCGGTCGTGGCGGTGGCGGCGCTCGCCCTGCGGCGCCGCGCCCCGGCGGTGGTCGCGGCCCTCGCCGCGCTGGCGCTGGCCGGCGCGGTGGCGCCCCGCGCGGTCCCCGGCGACCGGCCCGCCGCCGACGGGCCGGCGCTGCGGCTGCTCACCGCCAACCTGCGTCTCGGCTCGGCCGATCCGGCGGCGCTGGTGGACCTGGTCCGGACGCGCCGGGTGGACGTGCTCACGGTGCAGGAGCTCACCCCGCCGCTGGCCGCCGAGCTGGACCGGCTCGGCCTGGCCGCGCTGCTGCCGTACCGGTCGCTGACCCCCGAGGTCGGCTCGACCGGCTCCGGCGTGTACGCCCGGCACCCGCTGCGCGACACCGGCCACCGGCGCAACCAGGGCTTCTTCTTCACCCAGGCGTACGCGACGGTGACGGTGCCCGGGGCGCCGCCGCTGCGGGTGGAGTCGGCGCACCCGGCCGCGCCGTACGCCCCGGACGTGGTGCCGGACTGGTGGACCGACCAGCGCGCCCAGCCGCCGGCCACCCCGGACGGCGGGCTGAGCGTGCTGGCCGGCGACTTCAACGCCACGCTCGACCACGCGGCGCTGCGGGACCTGATCGCCACCGGCTACACCGACGCGGCGGACGCGGCCGGAGCCGGGTTCGGCGGCACCTGGGGCCCGTACGACGGCGACCCGATCCCGCCGGTCGCCATCGACCACGTGCTGGTGGACCGGCGCATCGCGGTCCGCGCCGCCGGCACCCGTCCGGTGCCTGGGAGCGACCACCGCGCGCTGCTGGTCGAGCTGCGCCTACCGGCCGGGTGAGTCAGGCCGCCGTCGCGCCCGGCACCCGGGCCCGGTCCAGGCCGTAGGTGAGCGCGTCGACCAGGGCGTGCCAGCTCGCCTCGACCACGTTCGGGTGTACGCCCACAGTGGTCCAGTCGCGGCCGGCGCCGGCGGTCTCCACGAGCACGCGCGTCACCGCGCCGGTGCCGTGGCTGCCCTCCAGGATGCGGACCTTGTAGTCGGCCAGCTCGAACTCGCGCAGCTCCGGGTAGTGCCGGGCCAGACCCACCCGCAGCGCCTCGTCCAGCGCGTTGACCGGGCCGTTGCCCTCGGCGGTGGCGATCACCCGCTCGCCGCGTACCCGGATCTTCACCGTCGCCTCGGAGACCACGGCGCCGTCCTCGCGGTGCTCGACGATCACCCGGTACGACTCCAGCGCGAACGGCCGGGCCGGCGCGGCGTCCGGCAGCTCGGAGCGGACCAGCAGCTCGAACGAGGCGTCGGCGGCCTCGAACGACCAGCCGTCGGCCTCCAGCTCCTTGACCCGCCCGGTGACCCGGGACAGGGCGTCCGGATGGCCGGCCAGGTCCAGACCGAGCTCGCGGCTCTTGAGCTCGATGCTGGCCCGGCCGGCCATCTCGGTCACCAGGATCCGCATGTCGTTGCCCACCACAGTGGGTTCCACGTGGTTGTAAAGCAACGGGTCGACCTTGATCGCGCTCGCGTGCAGCCCCGCCTTGTGAGCGAAGGCGGCGGCCCCGACGTAGGCCTGGTGGGTGTCGGGGGCGATGTTGGCGATCTCGGCGATGGCGTGCGAGACCCGCACCATCTGTTCCAGGCAGCCCTCCGGTAGGACGGGCATGCCCAGCTTGAGCTGGAGGTTGGCGACGATCGCGAAGATGTCGGCGTTGCCGGGGCGCTCGCCGTACCCGTTGGCGGTGCCCTGCACGTGCCGGACGCCCGCCTCGACCGCGGCGATCGTGTTCGCCACCGCGCAGGCGGTGTCGTTCTGGGCGTGCATGCCGAGCCGTTCCGGCGCGATCCCGGTCCGCGCCACCAGTCCCTCGATCACGGCGGTGACCTGGGAGGGCAGCATGCCGCCGTTGGTGTCACAGAGCACGAAGCGCTCGGCGCCCGCGGCCAGCGCGGTCTCCGCGACGGCGGCGGTGTAGCCCGGGTCGAACCGGAACCCGTCGTAGCAGTGCTCCCCGTCGACGAAGACGCGCCGCCCCTGCGCCACCAGGTAGGAGACGGTGTCCCGGACCATGGCGAGGTTCTCCTCGGCGGTGGTGCGCAGTGCCCGCTCCACGTGCCGCAGGTCCGCCTTGGCGACCAGGGCCACGGCCGGGGTCTGCGCGTCGAGCAGGCCGCGCACCTGCGGGTCGTCCTCGACGGCGAGGCCGGCCTTGCGGGTGGCGCCGAAGGCGACCAGGATCGCGTGCCGCAGCTCCAGCTCGGTGCGGGCGCGGCGGAAGAACTCGGTGTCCTTGGGCACCGCGCCCGGCCAGCCGCCCTCGATGAAGCCGACTCCGAGGTCGTCCAGCAGGCGGGCCACCGCCAGCTTGTCGACCACCGAGTACGTGAGCCCTTCGCGCTGCGCGCCGTCGCGCAGCGTCGTGTCGTACACCTGGAACGTCATCGGAGTCCTCTTCTCGTGCCCTGGGGGAGCAAACAAAAAGACCCCCCGCGGATGCGGGAGGTCTGCGCGCTCGGCGAGGGAAGGGCCGGCGCGCTAGCTGCTAATGATCAGGACGAAGCTGGTCACGACCCGTACTCTGCCACCCCGCCCCCGGTTTTGGGAGGCGAAACCCATATTCCGGGACGACGGCCCGCCCGGTGATCGTCTTCACACGCGGGCACGCCCGCCACGAGCGCAAACGGGGCTACGGAAGAATCTTGAACAGATCCAGTTACTGACCCGGCGGTGCTGCCGGGTCACGCTCAAGGAGGACCCGTGCTCACTGTCGGTGACCACTTCCCCGAGTACGAACTCACCGCCTGCGTGTCGCTCGACGCCGACAAGGCGTTCGAGACGATCAACCACAAGTCCCACGAGGGCCAGTGGCGCGTCGTGTTCTTCTGGCCGAAGGACTTCACCTTCATCTGCCCGACCGAGATCGCCGAGTTCGGTCGCCTCAACGGCGAGTTCGCCGACCGGGACGCCCAGGTGCTCGGCGTCTCCGTCGACAACGAGTTCGTCCACTACGCCTGGCGCAAGGACCACCCGGACCTGCGCGAGCTGCCCTTCCCGATGCTCAGCGACATCAAGCGTGAGCTGACCTCCGCCTGCGGCGTGCTCGGCGAGGACGGTGTCGCGCAGCGGGCCACCTTCATCGTGGACCCGAACAACGAGATCCAGTTCGCCATGGTGACCGCCGGTTCGGTCGGCCGCAACGTCTCCGAGGTGCTGCGGGTGCTCGACGCGCTCCAGACCGACGAGCTGTGCCCGTGCAACTGGAACAAGGGCGGGGCGACGCTCGACGCCAACGCGCTCCTCGCCGGCGCCGGGGCCTGACCATGGGCCTGGACGTGATCAAGGCGGGTCTGCCCGAGTACGCCAAGGACATCCGGCTCAACCTCGGCTCCACCATCACCACCTCGACGCTGAAGCCGGAGCAGGCGTGGGGCACCGCCCTGGCCTGCGCGGTGGCGGCCCGCAACCCGGTGGTGCTGCGGGAGATCGCCGCCGAGGCGGCCGGTCACCTCACGCCCGAGGCGGTCGAGGCGGCCAAGGGCGCGGCGGCGGTCATGGCGATGAACAACGTCTACTACCGGGCCAAGCACCTGATCGGCGACGAGCAGTACGCGTCGCTGCCGGCCCGGCTGCGGATGCAGATCATCGCCCGCCCCGGCGTGGAGAAGACCGACTTCGAGCTGTGGTGCCTCGCCGTCTCGGCGATCACCGGCTGCGGCGTCTGCCTGGAGTCGCACGAGAAGACGCTGCGCGCCGCCGGGTTCAGCCGTGAGCAGGTGCACGAGGGACTGCGGATCGCCGCCGTCGTACACGCCGCCGCGGTGACCCTGGACGCGGAGGCCGCACTGACCTGACCCACCGGCCCGTGCGCGCCCGACCGGCACCGCGCGGGCCGACGACCCGAGGGGCCGGCGTCACCACCGTGGCGCCGGCCCCTCGGCGTCGGCGGGCCGGCCGCCGGCGGGTTGGTGCCCGGACAGGGTGGGTAACCCTTTCGACTGACGGCGCCGCGACGGCCGCGGCCCTGGGGACGGGAGGCGGCACATGGACGGACTGGACCCGCGCGCCACGCACGGCGGCACCGAGCCGATCCTCGACGACGGCCGGGGCACGGTCGCCGGGGGCGCTCCGGCGGGCGCCTTCGACCCGTGGCGCTACCGCGACGAGGCGGGCGTGGCGAGCGCCGACCTGACCGGCTACAAGGTCGAGGCCACCGACGGCGCCATCGGCAAGATCGACCGGGCGAGCCACGAGGTGGACGACAGCTACCTGGTCGTGGACACCGGGCCGTGGATCTTCGGCAAGAAGGTGATGCTCCCGGCCGGCACCGTGAACCACGTCGACCACGACGCCCGGACCGTGCACGTCGACCGGGAGAAGGACCAGATCAAGGCCGCCCCGGAGTACGACGAGTCCAGCCACGCCGACCCGGGCTACCGGGACCGGCTGGGCGGCTACTACGGCGAGAACCACTCGGCGTTGCCGCCGGACGTGCCGCCGCGCATCTGACACCTCGGCGACGGCCGGCGGGGACGCGCGAGCGCCCCGCCGGCCGTTACCGTGTCGGATGTGGACGCCCCGGAGAGCCCCTTCCCCGCCCTGTTCAACTTCCGCGACGTCGGCGGATACGCCGCTCGCGACGGGCGCACCGTCCGCCGCGGCCGGCTCTACCGCTCCGACTCGCTGCACCGCATCGACGACACCGACCGGAGCGCGTTCACCGCGCTCGGCATCCGTACCGTGATCGACCTGCGCCGCCCCACCGAGGTGGAACGCGACGGGCGGGTGCCCGACTACGACGGCCTGACCTACCGGCACATCCACCCCGAGCATGCCGACTGGGGCGCGAACCGGTTCGACTCCTCCGGCGTCAGCCTGGCCCGCTACCTGGCCGACCGCTACGCCGACCTGGCGCACACCGGCACGGCCGGGCTCGCCGAGGCGGTCGGGCTGATCGCGGACAGCGCCAACGCCCCGGTGGTGGTGCACTGCGTCGCCGGCAAGGACCGCACCGGCATCGTCTGCGCGCTCACGCTCGCGGTGCTCGGGGTGCCCGACGAGGACGTGGTCGCCGACTACGCGCTCAGCAGCGCCGCGTCGCAGCGCTTCGCCGAGTGGGTCCGCGCCACGCTGCCGGACGCGGAGGAACCGCCGCCGCCGTTCCTGGCCTCCCCGGCCGAGGCGATGGAGCTGTTCCTCGCCGAGCTGCGCGGCGGCTACGGCTCGATCGAGGGCTACCTGACCCACGCCGGCGTCACCGAGGCGCAGCTGGAGTCCCTCCGCACCCACCTCCTGGACTGACCGCCGCCCCGCCCCGGCCCTGCCCAGCGGTGATCAAGGAGTTGGTGTCCTCGTCCGCGCCGGAACCGGACGCAAACTCCTTGATCACCGCGGGAGGACCGTCAGAGGACCCGGGTGACCCAGCCGTGGGGGTCTTCGGCGCGGCCGCGCTGGATGTCCACCAGCTTCTGGCGCAGGGCCATGGTGACCCGGCCCGGCTCACCGCCGCCGATCAGGAACTCGCCGTCCGGGAAGCGCACGCCGCCGATCGGGGTGATCACGGCGGCCGTGCCGCACGCGAACACCTCGCGCAGCCGCCCGCTCGCCGCGTCCGCCTGCCAGTCGTCGAAGGCGACCGGCGCCTCCCGCACCTCGTGCCCGGCCTCGGCGGCCAGCGCGAGGATCGCGTCGCGGGTGATGCCCGGCAGGATCGTGCCGCCCAGCGGCGGGGTGACGATGCTGCCGTCGTCGTAGACGAAGAAGACGTTCATGCCGCCCAGCTCGTCGACGTACCGCCGCTGCACCGCGTCCAGGAACACCACCTGGTCGCACCCGGCCTCGATCGCTTCCGCCTGGGCCGCCAGCGAGGCGGCGTAGTTGCCGCCGCACTTGGCCGCCCCGGTGCCGCCGGGCGCGGCCCGGGTGTAGTCCGGCGAGACCCACACCGTCACCGGCTTCACGCCACCGGCGAAGTACGCGCCGGCCGGCGAGGCGATCACGCAGTAGAGGTATTCGTTGGCCGGGCGGACACCGAGGAAGACCTCGCTGGCGAACATGAACGGCCGCAGGTAGAGGCTGGCGTCCTCGTGCTCGGGAATCCACGCCTGGTCGATCTCGACCAGCCGGCGCAGCGACTCCACGAACGTCTCCTCCGGCAGCTCCGGCATGGCCAGCCGGCGGGCGGACGCGTTGAACCGGGCCGCGTTGGCCTCCGGGCGGAACATCGTCACCGCGTCACCGGTGCGGTACGCCTTCAGCCCCTCGAAGATCTCCTGCGCGTAGTGCAGCACCGCAGCGGCCGGATCCATCGGGATCGGCGCGCGCGCCTCCAGGCGGGCGTCGTACCAGCCCTTGCCCTCGGCGTACCGGATGGTGACCATGTGGTCGGTGAAGACCCGGCCGAAGCCCGGGTTCGCCAGCAGGGCGGCCCGGTCGGCGGCGGATACCGGCGCGGGATTCGGACGGATCTCGAAATCGAGCATGTCACCACCGCTCATCGCGCTGACCTCCCTGCGGGTTGACGGCATGCGGGATCGCGCGCCGACGTCACTGGTGCCAGAAAACTTACCCCGAACGGTCGTTCAGCGGATAGCTCCGCCCCGGCGGACGCGCCGGACGGTCGGGGTGGGCCCGGTGACGGGTCTGGCGGCCCGGTACCGGGCCGCCAGCAGGGTCGGCCCGGTCAGGCTACGGAGAGCGCGGCGAGCCGGTCGCCGACCTCCTCGGTGCGCAGCGGCGTCCCGGGCGTACGGGCGGCCAGCTCGGTGCCGACCGCGGCGGTGACCCGGGCGGCGGCGTCGGCGTGGCCGAGCTGGTCCAGCAGCAGCGCGGCGGACAGCACCGCGGCGACCGGGTCGGCGACGCCCTGGCCGGCGATGTCCGGCGCCGAGCCGTGCACCGGCTCGAACATCGACGGGTAGCGCCCCTCGGGGTTGATGCAGCCGCTGGCCGCCAGCCCGATGCCACCGGTCACGGCCGCGGCGATGTCGGTGAGGATGTCGCCGAACAGGTTGTCGGTGACCACCACGTCGTACCGCGACGGGTTCGTCACCAGGAACATCGCGGCGGCGTCGATGTGCTGGTATTCCGTGGTCACGTCCGGGTGCTCGGCGGCCACCGCGGCGAAGGCGCGCGCCCAGAGCGACCCGGCGTGGGTGAGCACGTTGGTCTTGTGCACGAGCGTGACCTTGCGCCGCTCCCGGCGGGCGGCGCGGGCGAACGCGTCGCGGATCACCCGCTCGACGCCGTGCCGGGTGTTCAGGCTCTCCTCGGTGGCCACCTCGGCCGGGGTGTCCCGGTGCAGCGCGCCGCCGGCACCCGCGTACAGCCCCTCGGTGCCCTCGCGGACCACCACGAGGTCAACCTCGCCGGGCTTGACCGCGGCCAGCGGACCGGCGACGCCGGGCCAGAGCCGGGACGGGCGCAGGTTGACGTACTGGTCGAAGGCGAACCGGAGCTTGAGCAGCAGACCGCGCTCCAGCACACCCGGCGGCACGGTCGGGTCGCCCACCGCGCCGAGCAGGATGGCGTCGTGACCGGCCAGCTCGTCGAGGACGGAGTCGGGCAGCACCTCGCCGGTGCGGTGATAGCGCGCCGCGCCCAGGTCGTACTCGGTGGCCTCGATACCGGGCACCACCGCGTCGAGGACCTTACGGGCCTGCGCGACCACCTCGGGTCCGATGCCGTCGCCGGCCACCACCGCGATGTGTGCCACCTGACGCTCCTCGTCTTGTCGTTAGGCGCAACCGTACGTCGCCGTCCCGCCCCCCGGTACGAATCTTCCATCATCCGGGACGGCGAATCACAGGAGGCTCCCAGCCGGCACTCATGGTGCGGTCATCTCCACTGCTTAGGGTCGGGGTCACGGGCCGACGGGGGCCCGGAATCCGGCACCGCCGCGACGCGGCGGCGACCACCGAGGGGGCAGGTGTCATGCGGATCGAGCACCGGCGGGCCCACTGGGCGGACGAACAGCCACGCACCCGCTGGGTCGACCAGTCCGCGTTCCGCCCGGCCCGCCCGGACCTGCACCTGGGCGCCACGAACCACCGCGCCGAGCGGTCCGGCGTCGCCGCGTCCGGCCGGATCAGCGTCCGCCACACCGTCGCCACCTCGACCGCCGACTACACCATGCTGCTCAACGCGCCGGAGTGGTTCGGCCACCGGGCGGTCAGCGAGGCGCTGCGCGACGCCGTCGCCGAACTGCGCGCCGTCGACCTCACCTACGGCCCGAACCGGCCGGACAGCCTCGTCTCCCGGCTGCGCCGCGACGAGATCAGCCCCGACTCGTACCCGCCGCTGGCCGACCTGATCGACCTCTGCGCCGCGATGCGGGCGGCCACCGACGGCTGGTTCGACGCCTGGGCCGTGCCCGGCGGCTTCGACCCGGGCGGCCTGCTCGGCGGCTGGGCGGTGGAGCGGGCCGCGGCGCGGTTGCGCGCCGCCGGCATCCACGACTACGCCGTGCTCAGCGGCGCCGACCTGACGGTACGCGGACACGCGGCGCACGGCGGGCCGTGGCGCGTCGCGGTGCACCACCCCACCGACACCCGCCGGACACCTGTCGTGCTGGAGATGACGACGGGCGCGGTCGGTACGTCCGGCGTCACCGGCCGGCGCGGCCACGTCGTCGACCCGCACACCGGCGAGCCGACCGACCGGCTGGTGGCCGCCACCGTGCTCGGCCCGAACCTCGCCGTCGCCGACGCCTACGCCACCGCCCTGTACGCCGCCGGACCGGCCGGGCTGGCCTGGTTCCGTCACGACTCGGACTACCGGCCGCTGTTCGCGCACCACCGACGCTGATCCGCTGCCCGGCGCGGAGCGCGATCGGCCCCCACGGTCTCGGCAACGACCGTGAGGGCCGGTCAGCGACGAGTGCGCGTGGCTCGCGCAATCGAGGGGTGCGGGCCGAGGGGCCGGGCGCCCGACCACGCCACCCGAAGACGGGCCGGGGATCGACTCAGCGGAAACCGCATCGGTACGCTAGCGAATCGACGCAACTCGACGCAACAGTCTCCACAGCGGACGCCGGGTGAACGGTGTCGGCAATCAGCGGTGAACGCACGGTGGGGCAGAGGTGACGGGCCGGGCCCGGGATGGCACGCTGTCCGCCGTGAGTTTCGATCTGAGCGTGTGGGCCCTGCCGAACGGGGCGACACCGGAGCAGGTGCGCGCGGCGGTGCAGCAGTGCCGCGACGGCTGGCACGGCGAGCAGCACCCCGACCCGCGACTCGTCGCCTTCTACCGGGCGATCACGGCGAGCTACCCGGACCGCCCGGCCCGGCCCGGTACGCCGTGGGAGGTGGCGCCGCTGCACACGGCCGCCGACCACATCGAGATGAACCTGCATCCGACCTGCCCGGACCAGGTCCTGCTGGACATCGAGCGGCTGGCCGGCGAGCACGACCTGATGCTCTTCGACGCGCAGGACGGCTCGGTCTACCCGCCACCGGCCCGCGTCCGTTCCTGACCCACCGGGACGACGAAGGGCCCGGCCGATCCGGCCGGGCCCCCATGTGTCCTGTTCGGACTACACGTCGCGCAGGTCGGCCGCGCTGGCCGCGACCGCGCCGATCGAGTCGGCGGCGGAGGTCAGCAGGTCGGCGCCGAGCGCCTGGTCGACGGTGAGCGTCATCAGCGTCTCACCACCGGCCTCGCGGCGGGCCACCTGCATGGCGGCGATGTTCACGCCGGCCTCGCCGAGCAGCGTGCCGACGGTGCCGACCACGCCGGGCCGGTCGGCGTAGCGCAGGAAGACCAGGATGCCCTCCGCGCCGATCTCCACGTCGAAGCCGTCCACCTCGGTCAGCTTGAACACGTCGCGGGTGCCGGTGTGCGCCACGGTGCCGGAGACGCGGACGGTGCGCCCGTCCGGCAGCGCGCCGCGCACGGTCACCAGGTTCGGGTGGTCGACGGTCTCGCCCGGCGTGGCGAGCGTGACCTCGACGCCCCGCTCGGCGGCCAGGTGCGGCGCGTTGACGTAGGTGACCTGCTCCTCCACCACGGAGCTGAACAGGCCCTTGGTGGCGGCGAGCTTGAGCACCGACACGTCGTGGGCGGCGATCTCGCCGCGCACCTCGACGGTGACGCTGGCGGCCACCCCGCCGGCCAGGGCGGTGAACGCCCGGCCCAGCCGCTCGGCCAGCGGCAGCAGCGGGCGGACGTCCTCGGCGACCACGCCGCCGGCCTGCACGTTCACCGCGTCCGGGACGAACTCGCCCTGGAGCGCGAGCTTGACGCTCTTGGCCACCGCGAGGCCGGCCTTGTCCTGCGCCTCGTTGGTGGAGGCGCCCAGGTGCGGGGTGGCCACCACGTTGTCGAAGGCGAACAGCGGCGAGGAGGTGCACGGCTCCTTGGCGTACACGTCGACGCCGGCGCCGGCGACCCGGCCCTCCGCGATCGCGTCGGCGAGCGCCTGCTCGTCGACCAGACCGCCGCGGGCGGCGTTGACGATCCGGACGCCCGGCTTGACGATCGCCAGCTCCTTCTCGCCGATCAGGCCGACCGTCTCCGGCGTCTTCGGCAGGTGGATCGAGATGAAGTCGCTCTCCCGCAGCAGCTCCTCCAGCCCGACCAGGCGGACGCCGAGCTGCGCGGCACGGGCCGGCTGGATGTACGGGTCGTACGCGATCAGCCGGGTGCCGAACGCGGCGATGCGCTGCGCGAAGAGCACCCCGATGCGGCCGAGGCCGACCACGCCCACGGTCTTGCCCTGGATCTCGACGCCGGTGTACTTGGACCGCTTCCACTCCCCCGCCTTGAGCGCGGCGCTGGCGCTGGCGGTGTTGCGGGCCACCGCGAGCAGCAGCGCGACGGCCTGCTCGGCGGCGGAGACGATGTTCGAGGTGGGCGCGTTGACGACCATGACGCCCCGCGCGGTGGCGGCCGGCACCTCGACGTTGTCCAGGCCGACGCCGGCCCGGGCGACCACCTTCAGCCGCGGCGCGGCGGCGACGGCCTCGGCGTCGATCTGGGTGGCGCTGCGTACGATCACCGCGTCGGCCTCGGAGAGGGCGGAGAGCAGGGCGGGGCGGTCGGTGCCGTCCACGTGGCGCACGTCGAAGTCGTGCGCGAGCACCTCGATGGCGGCGGGGGCGAGTTCTTCGGCGATCAGTACGACAGGATTCATCGGTCCTCGTAGACGCTCGGTAATGGTTCGGCCTGGGGCGCCGGGACGCCGCGCTGCGCCCTGCGCCGATCCGTGCCACGGCCGTCGGGTGCGCTCGGGCACCACACCAAGGATGGTAGGGGGCCGCCCGCCCGGCGTGTCCCGGACTGCGGGGTGAGGGCCCTCACACAGGCCCGTCGCACGCCTGTCATCCCCCGTTCACCGGACGTCGCGCTGGCAGCGGCCCGCTACAACGGGAGCTGTCGTCACGAGGGAGGAAGCGCCGATGTCGGTGGTCGTCCGGATCGCGCTGCTGCGGCCGATGGCCCGGCTCGACCCGGCAGGCTGGGGGCCGAGGCTGGCCGAGGCGTTGATCACCCGGTCCCAGGTGGTGAGCGGCCTGCGGGGTGGAACGGCCCGGCGGACGGCCGCCGCCGAGGAGGCGGTGGCGCTCTGCCGCCGGCTGGTCGCCGAACGCCCGGATCGGCACCGGACGGCTCTGGCCCGGGCGCTGGTGGCCCGCGCCGGCGTGCCGGACGTCCGTCCCACGACCGCGGTCATCGCCGAGCTCACCGAGGCGATCGGGTACGTCGAGGAGTCGTCCGACCGGCTCGGGCTCGTGGCGCTCGCCACCGCCCGGATGCTGCTCGCCCGGCACCGGGCCCATCTCGGCCAGGTGCGGGAGGCGCTCACGTCGGCGCGGCTGGCGCTGCGCACCTGGGCCGGCGTGGAACCGCTCACCGTCGACGATCGGGCCCGGTGGATCCTCACCCTGCTGGTGGTCGGGGAATGCGCGACGACGCTGGAGCGGTCCGACGAAGCGCTCGACGTCCGCCGGCAGGCCTGGGACGCGTACCGCGGCCTTCCCTGGCGGCACCGGTTGCGCTGGATGTCCGTCGGCGCCAACGCCGCGGTGAGCCTCGCGGGCAGCATGGCCGTGCACGGTCGGCACCGGGACGCGCTGGAACTGCTGACGGCCTCCGCCACGAACCTGGAGGTGCTCCGATCCGTCACACCGGTACCCGGGCACCGCATGTCCGCCGACGCGCTGCTGACCGAGGCGCTCTGCCGGCAGGAACTGGGTGACGACGAGGCGGCCGACCGGCTCGCCGCCACGGCGGTCGACCACCTACGGCGCTTCGTCGACCGGACTCCCGGAGTACGCGGGAGCAGCCTGGCCCACGCGCTGCGCACCCACGGTCTCCTGCTGCTGCGTAGCGGCCGGCCGGACGAGGGCGTCGCCCGCCTCGCCGAAGCCGTCGAGGTGGCACGCGAAGGCGGGGGCATGCACCTGGCCGGGGCACTGGCGTCGCTCGTCTCGGCACGGATGACGGCCGGCGCGTGGGAAGACCTGGAGCCGCTCCTGGAGGAGTTCCTGCCGCTCTGCCGACGGCAGGCCGACGACCTGCCCGAGGTGTTCCGCCCACTGCTCGTCCAGAGCCTGTGCGCGGTGACGGTCATGTCCGCCTTCAAGCGGGGCGACGAGGATCCGCCGCCGCCCGGCACGCGGATCGCCGGTACGACCGGGACAGCGGCCGGACGGGAGGCGGTCGAGCTGGCCCGGTCACTGGTGGCCGAACAACCGGCCTACCGCGCGCTGCTGAGCGCGGCCCTGTTCGGCCTGGACCGGGCCCTGAACCGGTCCGGTGACGTGGCCGGGGCGGCCGAGGCGCTGCGGGAGTGCGTGGCCCTGCGCCGGGAGCTGGCCGACGAGGATCCGGCCCACCGGGCCGACCTCTCCCACGCGCTGGGCAATCTCGGCAACCGGCTGGACGCGCTGGGCCGGCTCGACGAGGCGTACGACGCCCACCGCGAGTCGGTGGAGCAGGCGCGTGCGGTGGACGGCGGGCTGCCGCCCGCGGAGATGGCCGTCGCACTGCGCAACCTGGCCACGTCGCTGGCTGCGCTCGGCCGCCGGGACGAGGCCGGGCGGGCACTCGCCGAGGCGGACCGGCTGGTCGCGACCTGACCGGTGGTGGGCGGAACGGACTGCGGCCCGCGGCCCGACGCCGGGGAGAGCGTCGGGTCGCGGGCCGCACGTGGGGAGGGTTCAGGCGGTCTCGGTGATCGGCCGGTCGACCCAGCTCATCATGGCCCGCAGCTTCTGCCCGGTCTCCTCGATCGGGTGCGCCGCGCCCTCGGCCCGCCACTTGGCGAAGTTCGGCCGGCCGGCCTCGTCCTCGGCCACCCACTCGCGGGCGAACTCGCCGGACTGGATCTCGCCGAGGATCTTGCGCATCTCGTCCTTGACCCGGGAGTCGATGACGCGCGGGCCGCGGGACAGGTCGCCGTACTCGGCGGTGTCGGAGATGCTGTAGCGCATCCGGGCGATGCCGCCCTCGTACATCAGGTCGACGATGAGCTTCAGCTCGTGCAGGCACTCGAAGTAGGCCACCTCGGGCGCGTAGCCGGCCTCGGTGAGCACCTCGAAACCGGTCTGCACCAGCGCCGCCGCGCCACCGCACAGCACCGCCTGCTCGCCGAACAGGTCGGTCTCGGTCTCCTCGGTGAAGGTGGTCCGGATCGCGCCGGCCCGGGTGCCGCCGATCGCCTTGGCGTACGCCAGGGCCAGGCCGAACGCGTTGCCGCTGGCGTCCTGCTCGACGGCGACCAGGCAGGGCACGCCTTTGCCGTCGACGTACTGGCGGCGGACCAGGTGACCGGGGCCCTTCGGGGCGACCATCGCCACGTCCACGTCGGCCGGCGGCTTGATCAGGCCGTACCGGATGTTGAAGCCGTGCCCGAAGAACAGCGCCTTGCCCGCGGCCAGGTTCGGCGCGATGGACTCGGCGTAGATGTGCCGCTGGGCGGTGTCCGGCGCCAGGATCATGATCACGTCGGCCTCGGCCGCCGCCTCGGCGGGCGTGAGCACCCGCAGGCCCTGCTCCTCGGCCTTCGGCCGGCTCTTCGACCCGGCGAGCAGGCCGATCACCACGTCGACGCCGGAGTCGCGCAGCGACAGCGCGTGCGCGTGGCCCTGGCTGCCGTACCCGATCACGGCGACCTTGCGGCCCTGGATCAGGCCCAGGTCGGCGTCGTCGTCGTAGAACACCTCAACGCTCATTGACTTCCCTTTCGTACGGCGGTGCCCGTCGGCCCGTCGAAAAACTTATGGGTACGGATCAGGCGGCGCGCAGGGCCGGGCCGGCGGTGATGGCCCGCGAGCCCCGCCCGATGGCCACGGTGCCGGACTGGACCATCTCCTTGATGCCGAACGGCTCCAGGTCGCGCAGCAGCGCGTCGAGCTTGTCCGGCGTGCCGGTGGCCTCGACGGTCAGCGTGTCCGGCGCGACGTCGACCACCCGGGCGCGGAACAGGCCGACCGTCTCCAGCACCTGGGCGCGGGCCGTGCGGTCCGCGCGGACCTTGACCAGCAGCAGCTCCCGCGCCACCGACACCTGCGGGTCCAGTTCCACGATCTTGAGTACGTTGACCAGCTTGTTGAGCTGCTTGGTCACCTGCTCCAGCGGCGAGGACTCGGCGTTGACCACGATGGTGATGCGGGAGACGTCCGGGTTCTCGGTCTCGCCCACGGCGAGGCTGTCGATGTTGAACCCGCGCCGGGAGAACAGCCCGGAGACCCGGGCGAGGACACCCGGCTTGTTCTCCACCAGCACGGACAGCGTGTGCATAGTCATTAGAGTTCGTCCTCGTCGAACGCGGGGCGCACACCCCTGGCGAACATGATCTCGTCGTTGCTGGTGCCGGCGGCGACCATCGGCCAGACCATCGCGTCCTTGCCGACCACGAAGTCGATGACCACAGGCGCGTCGTTGATCGCCATGGCCGCCTCGATGGTCTTGTCCACGTCGGCGGCGTTCTCGCAGCGCAGCCCGACGCAGCCGAGCGCCTCGGCGAGCTTGACGAAGTCCGGGATGCGGTGCTTGTGCGTGCCCAGCTCGGTGTTGGAGTAGCGCTCCCCGTAGAACAGGGTCTGCCACTGCCGCACCATGCCGAGGTTGCCGTTGTTGATCACGGCGACCTTGATCGGGATGCCCTCCAGCGCGCAGGTGGCCAGCTCCTGGTTGGTCATCTGGAAGCAGCCGTCGCCGTCGACCGCCCACACCGTGGTGTCCGGCTTGCCGACCTTGGCGCCCATCGCGGCCGGGACGGCGTAGCCCATCGTGCCCAGGCCACCGGAGTTGAGCCAGGTGTGCGGCTTCTCGTACGAGATGAACTGGCTGGCCCACATCTGGTGCTGGCCGACGCCCGCCACGTAGACCGCGTCCGGGCCGGCGATCTCGCCCAGCCGCTTGATCACGTACTGCGGGGAGAGCGTGCCGTCGGCCGGCTCCTCGAAGCCGAGCGGGTAGCGCTCGCGCAGGTCGTCGAGCTGGGCCCACCAGTCGGTCAGGTCCACCGACGGGTGCGCGGCCTGCTCGGCGGTGACCGCCGCGATCAGCTCGTCGATCACGTGCCGCGCGTCGCCCACGATCGGGACGTCGGCGTGCCGGTTCTTGCCGATCTCGGCCGGGTCGATGTCGGCGTGCACCACTGCCGCGTCCGGCGCGAACGAGTCGAGCTTGCCGGTCACCCGGTCGTCGAAGCGGGCGCCCAGCGCCACGATCAGGTCGGCCTTCTGCAGGCCGTAGACCGCGGCGACGGTGCCGTGCATGCCGGGCATGCCCAGGTGCTGGCGGTGCGAGTCGGGGAACGCGCCCAGCGCCATCAGCGTGGTGACCACCGGGATGCCGGTCTGCTCGGCCAGCTTGCGCAGCCCTTCGGTGGCGCCGGCCTTGAGCACGCCGCCGCCGACGTAGAGGACCGGGCGGCGGGCCGAGGTCATCAGCCGGGCCGCCTCCCGGATCTGCTTGCCGTGCGGGTGCAGCGTGGGCCGGTAGCCGGGCAGGTCGAGCGTGGGCGGCCAGGAGAACGTCGCCGGCGCCTGGAGCACGTCCTTGGGGATGTCGACGAGCACCGGGCCCGGACGGCCGGTCGCGGCCAGGTGGAACGCCTCGGCCAGCACGCGGGGGATCTCGTCGGCGGTCTGCACCAGGAAGTTGTGCTTCGTGATGGGCAGCGTGATGCCCTGGATGTCCGCCTCCTGGAAGGCGTCGGTGCCGATCGACGGCCGGGCCACCTGGCCGGTGATCGCCACCATCGGGACCGAGTCCATGTACGCGTCCGCGATCGGGGTCACCAGGTTCGTCGCGCCCGGGCCGGAGGTGGCGATGCACACGCCGACCCGGCCGGTGGCCTGCGCGTAACCGGTGGCCGCGTGCCCGGCGCCCTGCTCGTGGCGGACCAGGATGTGCCGGACCGTGGAGTCGTAGAGCGGGTCGTAGGCGGGCAGGATCGCGCCGCCCGGAATGCCGAAGACCACGTCGACGCCGAGCGCCTCGAGCGACCGCACGAGCGAACCGGCACCCGAGACCTGCGCGGTGGCGGGCTCCCGTACGGGCGTCTCGGTGGTGGGGGCCGCCGGGACGGTACGGCCGGAGCGGGCGGCGGGGTCGGAGTCACCGGCCGCGCCGGTGCCGGAACGGGCACGGCGGGCGGAGTGGGCGAGGGTCTCTGGCGTGGGTCTCGTCATGGCGGTTCAAGCCTTCGGAAGTGAGTGGGTGACGCGCTTCTCAGGATGGGACGGGGAGGTCCCGGCGATGGTCCGACGGCAACAAAAAAGCCCACGTGCAGGATGCACGGGGCCAGCGCACTCTCGGTGGGAGAGTGCGCTCAGGTAAGTACTCGCGGCGACCGGTTCGACGACATGCGGCTAAGCCTGACGCATCTCACGCGATGAGTCAACTGATCCCACATTTTGGTTCACGGACGTGGGAGTGTCGGCCGCCGGCACCCCCTCCGCGCCCGCCGCCACCTGCGAAGATCCCCCCATCGGGGGACGCTGGGCGGGCACCGCGGCGGGCGGGTTGTTGCGCAGCCGCGGCAGCAGCGGCGACGGGGCGCGCGCCGGCGCGGGCGGCGGCACCGGCGGCATCGCGCTGTGCCGGTTGCCGGGGGCGGTGGCCGCCTCCAGCATCGCCTCCAGGTGCTCGGCCGGTACGCCCCAGCCGAACAGCGCGCCCTGGCCGAACCGGCAGCCGGCGGCCACCACGGCGGCCAGCTCGGTCGGGTTGGTGACGCCCTCGGCGATCACCTCCAGCCCGAGCTGGTGGCCCAGGCGCATGACGATGTCGACCATCGGGGCGAACGCCGGGCCGTCCCGCCCGACCGGCCGTACCGGCTCGTGCTCGGCGACCAGACTGTGGTCGATCTTGAGGATGTCGATCGGCAGCCGCCGGAGCTGGCCGAGCGACGAGTAGCCGGCGCCGAAGTCGTCCAACGCGATCCGGACGCCGGTCAGCCGCAGCGCGGTGAGCCGCCGGATCAGCTCGTCCAGGTCAGTCGCGACCGCGTGCTCGGTCACCTCCAGCACCAGCCGCTGCGGCGGCACGTGGTGCGCGCGCAACGCGTCGGCCACCTGGACCACGTACTCCGGGGCGTGCAGCTCACGCGGCGACACGTTCACCGACACCCAGACGTCGTGCCCGTCGGCCAGCCAGCGGGAGAGCTGGAAGCAGGCCTGGTGCAGCACCCACGCGCCGAGCTTGGCGATCATCCCGCACTCCTCGGCGAGCGGGATGAACTCGTCCGGCCGGACGTTGCCCAGCTCCGGGTGCCGCCACCGCAGCAGCGCCTCCGCGCCGACCGGCCGCACCGAGGGCAGCGACGCCACCGGCTGGAAGACCAGCCGCAGCTCGTCGCGCTCGATCGCGCCGCGCAGCTCGTGCTCCATCCGGGTACGCCGGCTCAGCAGCTGGTCGTACGTGGCGTCGTAGCGCTCGATCCGGTTCTTGCCCCGCTGCTTGGCGTAGCGCAGCGCCAGGTCGGCGTTGCGCAGCAGCAGCTCGACGTCCTGCTCACCGTGCCCGGCGGCCACCCCGATGCTCACCGACAGGAAGACCGGCCCGTCCCCCTGCTCGTACGGGCGGCCGAGCACCCCGAGCAGGCGGTCGGCGACCGGGCCGGGGTCGGCCGGCCCGTGCATCAGCACCGCGAACTCGTCGCCGCCGAGCCGGGCGGCCAGGTCACCCGGGCGCAGGTTGCCCCGCAGCCGCCGCCCCACCTCGATCAGCACCGCGTCGCCGACGTCGTGCCCGCGCATGTCGTTGACGTTCTTGAAGCCGTCGAGGTCGAGCCCGAGCAGCACGCACGGCACGCCGGCCTCGGCACTGCGGTGCAGGGCACGCAGCAGCCCGCGCCGGTTCGCCAGCCCGGTCAGCGGGTCGGTGTGCGCCAGCTCGCGGAAGTGCGCCTCCCGCTCGGCGAGCCGGATCGCGTAGCCGCGCACGTCGTTGAGGGCGAGGTACTGCCGGGTCACCAGCGCGAACCCCTCGACGGTGCCGGCCACGATGGCGTACCCGTCGAATCCGCCGCCCTGCACCAGGTGGTACATCGCGGAGGCCGCCATGGCGAACATCGGCACGAAGGCGTACTCGCCGTCGCGGCGGATGAAGTCGACGTCGAGCTGCGTGAGGTCGGCCCGGCGCCCGGCCACGACGGTGGCCAGCAGACCGGCGGCGGTCAGCACCGCGCCGGTGAGCACCATGCCCGGGCCGGCCTGGCAGAGCCCGGCGGACACGGCCAGCCCGCCGGCTGTCACCGCTATCGCGCCGGCGGCGAGCAGCGTCAGCCACCCGCGTGGCGGCGCGACCCGCAGCACGACGATCATCGTGAGCCCGGTGGTGAGCGCCGCGCTGACGGTGGCCAGCACGATCGGCAGGCAGGCGACCGGGGTGGCGTCGCCGAGCAGCCGGGTCGGCTCGCTGAACGCCACCCAGCCGACGAACCAGAGCGCGCTGCCCATGATCAGGCCGTCGAGCAGCAGCCGGGCGGTGGCGGCCCGGGTCGCGGCGGCGCCGGGCAGCCGCAGGACGGCGGCGCCGAGGCCGAGCGCCGCGAGCGTCGTACCGACGGAGACGAGGACCGCCCACCCGGTCCGCTGGCCCTGCCGGTGCGCCCAGTGGTCACCGGCGGCCAGCAGGCCGCCGAGACCGACCAGGAGGCTGAACAGGGCGGCCCCGGCGGCGACCGCGAGCAGCAGGTGGGCCGGCCGGCGGGGGCCGGTGCGGCGCCGCACCGACGCGGCGAGCAGCCCGGCGGCACCGGCCGCGACGATGCCGCTCAACACCGCGACGGTGACCATCCCCGGGGACGACTGCACGCGTCAACTCTGCCGGATGAGCGCCTCTCGTGGGGCACCGGGTGTGCAACTGTTGGGACACAGGGTGCGCGCCGCGGGATAGCCGCGCGGATGGTGTCAGACTGGTTGTCATGCCTGAGCTGCGGTCGAGGACCTCCACCCACGGTCGGACGATGGCCGGCGCCCGGGCCCTCTGGCGGGCCACCGGGATGACCGACGACGACTTCGGCAAGCCGATCGTCGCCATCGCGAACAGTTTCACCCAGTTCGTACCCGGTCACGTCCACCTCAAGGACCTCGGCGGCCTGGTCGCCGACGCGGTGGCCGAGGCCGGCGGCGTCGGCCGGGAGTTCAACACGATCGCCGTGGACGACGGCATCGCCATGGGCCACGGCGGCATGCTCTACTCCCTGCCCAGCCGGGAGCTGATCGCCGACGCGGTGGAGTACATGGTCAACGCGCACTGCGCGGACGCCCTGGTCTGCATCTCCAACTGCGACAAGATCACCCCGGGCATGCTGCTGGCCGCGCTGCGGCTCAACATCCCGACGGTCTTCGTCTCCGGCGGCCCGATGGAGGCCGGCAAGACGGTGGCGATCGAGGGCGTGGTGCACTCCAAGATCGACCTGATCGACGCCATGATCGCCTCCTCGAACGAGGCGGTCACCGACGACCAGCTCGGCGAGATCGAGCGCTCCGCGTGCCCCACCTGCGGCTCCTGCTCCGGCATGTTCACCGCCAACTCGATGAACTGCCTCACCGAGGCCATCGGCCTGGCCCTTCCCGGCAACGGTTCGACGCTCGCCACCCACGCCGCGCGGCGGTCGCTGTTCGTCGAGGCCGGGCGCACCGTGGTCGAGATCGCCAAGCAGTGGTACGAGAACGACGACGCCTCGGTGCTGCCGCGCTCGATCGCCGGCCGGGAGGCGTTCGAGAACGCGATCGCCCTCGACGTGGCGATGGGCGGCTCCACGAACACCGTGCTGCACCTGCTCGCCGCCGCCCGCGAGGCGGAACTGGACTTCGGCGTCGCCGACATCGACGCCATCTCCCGTCGGGTGCCGTGCCTGGCCAAGGTCGCCCCGAACTCGCCGAACTACCACATGGAGGACGTGCACCGGGCCGGCGGCATCCCCGCCATCCTCGGCGAACTGGACCGCGCCGGGCTGCTGCACCGCGACGTGCGCGCGGTGCACTCCCCCAGCCTCGACGAGTGGCTCGCCGACTGGGACGTCCGGGGCGGCTCGGCCACGCGAGAGGCGGTCGAGCTGTTCCACGCCGCGCCGGGCGGGGTGCGCACCACCGAGCCGTTCTCCACCGCCAACCGCTGGTCGTCGCTGGACACCGACGCGGCCGGCGGCTGCATCCGCGACCGGGAGCACGCGTACAGCGCGGACGGCGGCCTGGCGATCCTGCACGGCAACCTCGCGCCGGCCGGCTGCGTGGTGAAGACCGCCGGTGTGCCCGAGGAGTGCCTCACGTTCCGCGGCCCGGCCAAGGTCTACGAGTCGCAGGACGACGCGGTGACCGCGATCCTCGCCAAGGAGATCGTCGCCGGGGACGTGGTGGTGATCCGGTACGAGGGCCCGAAGGGCGGCCCCGGGATGCAGGAGATGCTCTACCCCACCTCGTTCCTCAAGGGCCGTGGGCTGGGCCGTTCCTGCGCGCTGCTGACCGACGGCCGGTTCTCCGGCGGCACCTCCGGCCTGTCCATCGGGCACGTCTCCCCGGAGGCGGCCTCCGGCGGGCTGATCGCGCTGGTCCGTGACGGCGACGAGATCGTCATCGACATCCCGGGCCGGTCGATCGAACTGAACGTGCCCGCCGACGAGCTGGAGGCGCGCCGGGTGGCCGAGGAGAAGCGGGACCGCCCGTACACCCCGGTCGACCGGCAGCGTCCGGTGTCGGCGGCGCTTCGCGCGTACGCGTCGATGGCGACCTCGGCCAGCGACGGCGCCTACCGCCGCGTCCCCGAGTGAGCAGCGCGGGGGTCTGCGACAGGGCCCCGCGCGACGCCCGCCGCCGGTAGGGTCCGGCGGCGTGGAGACGACGGTGAGCTACGCGCGACTGGTCCGGCCGGCGATCGACCGGGTCTACGTGGGCGCCCGTTGGGGAGCCCGCGCCCGGATGGAGGCGTTCTACGCCGAGCGGGGCTGCACCCTCGGCGCGGAGAACACCTTCTTCTCCGGTGTGCTGGCCCGGCCGATGCCCGCCGAGGCGCTGGCCGACGGCCTGGTCTACACCTCCGGGAGCATGGACGAGGAACTGGAGCAGGGCGTCGTCGTCCGGGACGCCGAGGGCGCGTGGCACCTCACCGACCTCGGCCGCGAGCTGACGCTGTTCGCCCAGCGGGCCACCGGCGAGGCCGCCGAGGAACTGTGGACCATGCTGCCCGGGGTGCTGCCCGGTCTGAGCATCGTGCCCCGCCTCGCCGACCTGGTCGGCCGGGTGCTGACGCACGCGCAGGCCACCGGCGGGCCGGTGTTCCGGGCGATGTCCCCGCCGTACGAGCCGAAGGGCGCCTCCCCGGCGCTGCTGCTCGTCACCCGGCTGGGCTCGCTGCGCCACCACCGCGCGGACGCGCACCGGGCCGCGTGGCGGGCCGCCGGGCTGACCGCCGACGAGATCCGCGCGCTGCCGGACGGCCCGGAACGCGCGGCGATCGAGGCGGACACCGACCGCCGCGACGAACCGGCGTACGCGGTGCTCACCGAGGCCGAGCGGTGGGAACTGCTGGCCGGCCTCGCCGCCCTGCCCAACTAGCGCCCCGCGGCCTCCGCCGCCACCGAGTGGAACACCATGGGTGTCTCCGGGCCCGTTTGACACCCATGGCGTTCCCCTCACCGCTGGGTGGGATCTTCCTCGGCCGCTGCGGTGCCGTCGATTGGCAGGCCGAACTCCGCCGGTGAGTTCTCGTCGGTCCCGTCCAGGTCCGCGTGCGGGTCGTCCGGGGTGACGTCGTCGGGGTCGGCGCCTCCGGCGTGCAGTTCGGACAGCTCAACCGGATCAGTCATGCCGTCCTGGTACCCGCCGGGCGCCGCCCGAACCCGCCGGGGACGTCAGCGCGGCAGGTGTCGTTCCAGGCCGTCGAAGAGCAGGTCGAGGGTGAACTCGAACTCGGTCCGACTGTCGCACCACCCGAGTGTCGGATCCGCCGCGTCGTGCGTCTCGGCGGCGACCATCGCGGCCAGGTGCGGCAGCCGTTCGGCCAGCGCCACCATCTCGGCCTCCGCGGCGTCCGCGTCCGCCTCCCCGCCCGCGTCCGGCCGGAACACCTCCTGGGCGAAGCCGAGCGCCAGGCTGCCGAAGGCGTGCAGCGCCCGGTGGGCGATCCGGTACGAGAAGCCGCCGTCGACGAGTGTGGCGAGGATGCCGTCGTAGTAGGCGTACACCCCGGTGGGGACGGTCGGGCGGGAGCTGAGCAGCGCCGGGGCCCATGGGTGCCGCAGCATGACGGCACGCGCGGCGAGGAAGCGCAGCCGCAGCCGGGTTCGCCAGTCGGCGCCGGGCGCGTCCGCCTCGGCCTGCTCGGCGGCTGAGGTGATCTCCGCGGCTACGGCGTCCACGAGGCCGTCGAGCAGTCCGGCCTTGCCGGGCAGGTGGTGGTAGAGCGACATGGCCTCGACGCCGAGTTCGGCGGCGAGCCGGCGCATCGTGAGCGCGGCCATCCCCTCGGCGTCGACCAGGGCGATCGCGCTGGCCAGGGCTCGCTCGCGACTCAGCGGCTCCCGAGGCTTCCGCGCTCCCATCCGGCTTCCCATCTCCCCTTGACCTTACAACGTATGGTTGGCCTTACGACGTAAGGCAACCCCGCCACGGCACGTCGACCCACCCCCGAGGAGCCGCCATGCACCAGCTGATCCGTACCGCCCGCGTGACCGGGCTGTTCTACCTCGGGCTCGCCGTCACCGGCGCGCTGGGCTTCCTCACCGTCCGGCCGATGATCTTCGACGCCGACGACGCGGGCACGACGCTCGCCAACCTGGTGGCCCACGAGCCGCTGGCTCGCGCCGGCATCGCGCTCGAACTGCTGGTCGTCCTCACCCAGACGCTCACCGCCGTCTGGTTCTACCGGCTGTTCCGTACCGTCGACGGCACCGCTGCGGGCAGCATCGCCGCCTTCGGGCTGGTCAACGCCGTCGCGATCCTCGGCAGCGCCGCCGTCCTCGCGACGGCTCTGCAGGCCGCGACCGCCGGGCCGGGCGACGCCGGCACCGTCCAGTTGCTCTATCTGGTCAGCGGGAACCTGTGGGAGGTGGGCGGCCTCTTCTTCGGCCTCTGGCTGGTGCCGATGGGCTGGTGCGTGCTCCGGTCGGGCTGGCTGCCCCTGCCGCTGGGCTGGGTCCTCGTCGCAGGTGGCGCCGGCTACGTGCTCATGACGTTCGTCGCGTACCTCGCGCCCGGCGCCGGGGCCGTGGGCGACCTGCTGGTGGTGCCCGCCACCGTGGGCGAGGTCTGGATCCTCGGCTACCTGATCATCTTCGGCG
Organism: Micromonospora sp. WMMD1274; assembly: GCF_049179035.1. Taxonomy (NCBI): domain Bacteria; kingdom Bacillati; phylum Actinomycetota; class Actinomycetes; order Micromonosporales; family Micromonosporaceae; genus Micromonospora; species Micromonospora sp. WMMD1274. The sequence goes on along the minus strand of NZ_JBMHMG010000001.1, from coordinate 4,726,637 downwards.
TGCGGAAGCAGAAGGAGGTGGACGCCGAGGTGACGAAAGCCTAGGCGTGGCTCGCGGCGAGGGCGACACCTCTGGCGTACCGGATGGCGGCCGGGGTGTCCGCGAACACCAGGCCCTCGCGGCGCAGCTCGTCGGCGACGCCGAGCGTGCTGAGCACCTGGTCGTGGCCCGGGGTGATGCCGGAGATCAGCACCGTGATCCCCCGGCCGCGCAGCCGGGCGACGGCGTCGCCGAGCACCTGGGCGCCCGTCGCGTCGATGGTGGAGACGCGGGACATCCGCAGGATCACCACCCGTACGTCGGCCACCTCGGCCAGCTCCAGCAGGAAGGTGTGCGCGGCGGCGAAGAACAGCGGACCGTCCAGCCGGTACGCGACGATGTGCTCGGCGAGCAGCGCGTGCTCCTCGTCGCTGTGCTCGCCGGTGTCCAGCGGCACCTGTTCCAGCTTGGCGCTGCGGGCCACCGCGCGCAGCGCCAGGACCACGGCGACGGCGAGCCCGACGACCACTGCGGTGACCAGGTCCCAGATCACCGTGACGGCGAACGTCAGCACCAGCACCACCGCGTCGGCCCGGGTGGCCCGCATCAGCGCCAGCAGGGAGGCCGCCTCCACCATCCGGACCGTGGTGGCGAGCAGCACGCCGGCCAGCGCGGCCAGCGGGATGCGGCCGACGAGTGGGGCGGCGGCGAGCACGATCGCGGCGAGGGCCACCGCGTGGGTGAGCGCGGCGAGTTTCGAGGACGCACCGGCTCGGACGTTGACAGCGGTACGGGCGATGGCGGCGGTCGCCGGGATGCCGCCGAACACCGGGGAGGCGAGGTTGGCCAGGCCCTGGCCGAACAGTTCCCGGTCCGGGTCGTGCCGCTCGCCGACTGTCATGCCGTCCGCCACCGTCGCGGAGAGCAGGCTCTCCAGGGCGGCGAGCGCGGCCACGGCCAGGGCGCTCGGCAGCAGGACGCCCAGCGCGCCGAGGTCCACGAAGTCCAGCGACGGCGCGGGCAGCCCTTGCGGCAGCTCGCCGATCCGGGCCAGGTCGATCGGGGCCAGCTCGGCGAGGATCGTCGCGGCGGCCACCCCGACCAGGGAGAACGGCACGGCGGGCCGCCACCGGCCGCCGAGCAGCATCAGCGCCGCCACGCCGAGCGCCACGGCGATCGCCGCGGGCCGGGGCTGGGCGGCGAACCGGGCGACCGCGTCGGCGGCCACCGCCCACACCTTCTCGCCGTGCGCCCCGGTGACGCCGAGCGCGGCGGGCACCTGTTGCAGCGCGATCACCACGGCGATGCCGGCGGTGAAGCCCTCGATCACCGGGGCCGGCAGGTAGCGGACGTACCGGCCGAGGCGGGCCAGCGCGAGCGCGATCAGGATCAGCCCGGCCAGCGCGCCGACCATCAGCACGCCACCGGCGCCGAACTGCTGCACCACCGGCACCAGCACGACTGTCATGGCCCCGGTGGGACCGGAGACCTGGAGGTTGGAGCCGCCGAAGACCGCCGCGACCGCTCCGGCGACGACGGCGGTGACCAGACCGGCCTGCGCGCCGAGCCCGGAGGTGACGCCGAAGGCCAGCGCCAGCGGCAGCGCCACCACGGCGACGGTGAGCCCGGCGAGCAGGTCGCGCCGGGGCGAGCGGCGCACTGCCGCCCAGTCGGCCCGACCGGGCAGCAGCCGGCCGAACAGCCGGCCCGCCTGCCGTACGAGGTCACCGGCGCGAAGGGCCGCCCCGCTCACCGGTCCGTCCCCGAGGCCCGCAGTTCGTCCAGCAGGGCATCCCGGTCGGTGAGGACCGCGCCGAGGATGCGCCGTCCGGCGGCGAGCAGGTCGGCCACGTCGGGGGTGCTGAGCGCGTACATCACCAGCGGGCCGTCCCGGTAGGAGGTGACCATGCCGGCGCGGCGCAGCACGGCGAGCTGCTGGGAGAGGTTCGACGCCTCCACGTCGATGGCGGCGAGCAGGTCGCGGACCGGCAACGGCCCGTCCTGGAGCAGTTCGAGCACCCGGATGCGGACCGGGTGCCCGAGGGTGCGGAACAGCTCCGCCTTGGCCTGGTACAGCGGCACCGACACGACTCACCCCTCCGACGACTCTGAAGACTTTAGCACTTGCAGAAATCTTCAAATCGACGGAGATGAGGCTGACCGCCTCAGAGCAGGTCGTTGACGCAGCGCAGCACCGGGCGGCGGGTGAGCGCGTCGGCGTCGAGCGGACCGGGCGCGCGCACGGTGAACGTCGCGCTCTCCCCCGGCAGCAGCGTCACCAGCGCCCGGTCCACCTGCGCGGCCGGATCGAGGCGGTCCGGGAACAGCGTCAGGTCGCGCAGCACCGTCCGGGCGGTCACCCGGACGCGCCAGCCGCCGTCGGCCGGCTCGACGGTCGCGTCCCACTGCGCCGCCGGCCACCGCACGTCGCGGTCCTCGGCGAAGAACCACAGCGCGCGCTCCGCGGCGTCCCCGGCGTCCGCGACCAGCAGTTCGACGCGGCCGTCGTCCGGCCGCGCCAGCTCCGCCGGCAGCACCACCACGACCGAGGAGTACGCCGGGACGTCGAGGTCGACCGAGGTCTTCGCCCTCGGCTCCCCGGTGACTGTCAGCCGGGTGACGGTGGCCGGCCCGCTCCACGCCTGGGCGGTGTCGTTCACCGCCACCAGCGCCAGCCCGCCGTCACGCGGCTGCACGGTGAGCAGCCGGTCGGCGTAGGCGCGGCGCAGCGCGTACCACAGCGGTTTGCGGCGCCCGTCGCCGTCAATCGCCGACCAGGACGTGACCGGCCAGCAGTCGTTGAGTTGCCACACGACGGTGCCCGCGCAGACCGGCCGGTACGAGCGGAAGTGCTCCACGCCGAACTGGATGGCGCGGGCCTGGTTGAGCTGGGTGAGGTAGTGCCAGTCGTCGAAGTCGGCGGGCGGCGGCAGGTGCGCGTCGAGCCCGCGCCGGAGCTTGCCGTCCCCGTCGGCCGCCTTCTGGTGGTGCGCCATGCCCGGCGAGTCGTGCGCGAGCGGGTCGTCGGAGAGGGCCCGGCGCAGCGTCGCGTACGCCGGCGGCGCCTGGTAGCCGAACTCGGCCACGAAGCGGGGCACGTAGTCCCGGTAGCGGGTGTAGTCGTCGGTGTTCCACACGTCCCAGATGTGCGTGGTGCCGTGCGCCGGGTCGTTGGGGTGGACGTCCTCGCTGCCGGACCAGGGGCTACCCGGCCAGTACGGGACCGTCGGGTCCAGTTCGCCGACGATCTCCGGCAGCAGCTCCAGGTAGTAGCCGCGTCCCCAGGTGCGCCCGGCCAGGGGTTCCTGCCAGTCCCAGTCGTGCCAGCCCCAGATGTTCTCGTTGTTGCCGGTCCAGAGCACCAGCGACGGGTGCCCGGCAAGGCGCGTCACCTGCTCGCGCGCCTCCGCCTCGACCTCGGTGCGGAACGGCTCCTCCTCCGGGTAAGCCGCGCAGGCGAACAGGAAGTCCTGCTGCACCAGCAGGCCCATCTCGTCGGCGAGGTCGTAGAAGTCGTCCGACTCGTACCGGCCGCCGCCCCAGACGCGCAGCAGGTTGACGTTCGCCCCGGCCGCCTGGGCGAACCGCTGCGCCAGGCGCTCCCGCGTGACCCGGTCGGGGAACGCGTCGTCGGGGATCCAGTTGACGCCTTTGACGAACACCGGCACGTCGTTGACGTGCAGCGCGAACGGGGTGCCGTGCGCGTCGGGCGTGGTGTCCAGCCGGACCGAACGGAACCCGATCCGGCGGGACGCGGCGTCCAGCTCCCGGCCACCGGCGCCGTGCAGGCTCACGTCGAGGTCGTACCGCGGCTGGTCGCCGTACCCGATCGGCCACCACAGCGCGGGGTCCGCGACGGTGAGCGTCACGACGGCGGTCCGCTCCCCCGCCGGTACGGCGACCTCGGCGGTGACCCCGGCGACGGTGGCGCGGACGGTCAGCGGCTCGTCGCCGGCCCGCTCGACCTCGGCGCGCAGCTCCACCCGGCCGGTGCCGTCGACCACCGTGACCAGCGGCCGGACCGACGCGAGCCGGGCGGTCGACCAGGCGTGCAGCCCGATGTCCTGCCAGATGCCGGCGGTGACGAGCGTCGGTCCCCAGTCCCAGCCGAAGTTGCAGGCGGTCTTGCGGATGAAGTGGAACGGCTCCGGGTACGCGTTCGGCCGGTCACCGAGCCGGTCCCGGTGCGCCTCCGCGTACCGGTACGGGGAGGCGAAGCGTACGGCGAGGGTGTTGCCGTCCGGGCGCAGCAGCGCACGGACGTCGAAGCGGTACGAGCGGTGCTGGTTCTCGGTGCGGCCGACCTCGACGCCGTTGAGCGTGACGGTGGCGACCGTGTCCAGTCCGGCGCAGACCAGGTCGATCCGGTCCTCGTCACCGGGTTGCCAGGCGAATGTGGTCTCGTAGACCCAGTCGGTGCGGCCGATCCAGGTGAGGCGGTTCTCGTTGTCGTCCAGGTACGGGTCGGGGACGAGGCCGGCCGCGAGCAGGTCGGTGTGCACGCTACCGGGGACCGTGGCCGGCACCGCCGCCCCGGCGATCTCCGGCGGCACCGCCGGGCCGGGCTCGGCCCGCAGCGTCCATCCCTCGTGCAGCAGCGTTCGACGGCTCACGACTTCACCGCGCCTTCCATGATTCCGCGGACGATCTGACGTCCACCGATGAACAGCATGACCAGCAGGGGGACGGTGGCGATGAACGCGCCCGCGAGCACCCGCCGGTAGATCACGTAGTTGCCGCTGGCCAGGTCCGAGATCGCCACCATCGACGTCGGGTAGTCGGTGCCGCTGAGCGTGATCAGCGGCCACTGGAAGTCGTTCCAGGTGGCCACGAACGTGAGCAGGCCGAGCACCGCCAGGGCCGGACGGATCGCGGGGAGCACGATCGTCGCGTACACCCGCATGGTCGTGGCGCCGTCGACCCGGGCCGACTCGATCAGCTCGTCCGGGACGGTGTTCACGATGAACTGCCGCATGTAGAACACGCCGAACGCGGTGACCAGGCCGGGCGCGATGACCGCGAGCAGCGTGCCGTTCCAGCCGAGCTTGCCCATCACGATGTAGAGCGCCACGATGCCGAGCTGGTTGGGGACGGTGAGCGTGAGAACCACGAACAGCATCAGCACGCGGCTGCCGGTGAAGCGCAGCTTGGCGAAGGCGAACCCGGCCAGCGAGCAGAAGAACAGCACCGAGGCGGTCACCACGGCGGAGACGATGACGCTGTTGACCAGCGACGCGGCGAAGTAGACGTCCTGGAGGGAGAAGACCTCGTCGACGTTGGTGAGGAAGCGGTCGCCGGGGATCACCGCCGGGGGCAGCTTCGCCAGCGCCTCGTCGTCGCCGGTGGCGATGACGAACATCCAGTAGAGCGGGAACGCGGCGAACAGCATGCTCACCGCGAGGAGCAGGTAGGTCCAGAGCCCGGCCGGGGTGTCCTGTGGCGCCCGGGCCACCACGCGTCGCGTCGTCACCGGCGGCCTCCGGAGAGTCGGTTGGTCAGCAGGTAGTTGACGCCGGCCACGATCAGGATGATCAGGAACAGCGCCCAGGACATGGCGGCGGCGTACCCGAGGTTGAGGTCCTTCCAGCCGACCTTGTAGATGAGCTGGGCGATGGTCTGCCACTCGCCGTCCGGCCCGCCGGTCGCGGCCTGCGCGTTCGGGTCGAACAGCATCGGCTCGGTGAACAGCTGCAACCCGCCGATGGTGGACAGGATGACTGTGAACAGGACCACCGGCTGGATCATCGGCACGGTGATCCGCCAGAGCTGCTTCCACTGCCCGGCGCCGTCGATCGCCGCGGCCTCGTAGACGTCGCGCGGGATGGACTGCATGGCGGCCAGGTAGAGCAGCGCGTTGTAGCCGATCCACTTCCAGTTGACCATCGTGGCGATGGCGATCCAGGCGTGCAGCTTGTCCGCCCGCCAGTCGATCGGGTCGTCCGCGCCGCCGATGCCGAGCAGGCCCAGCGCCCAGTTCGCCATGCCGAAGTCGCGGGAGAAGAAGACGCTGAACACCATCGTCGAGGCCACGATCGGTGTCACGTACGGCAGCAGCACGCCCACCCGCCACCACGTCTGCGCCCGCAGCTTGCGGTTGAGCAGCGACGCGACGAGCAGCGCGAGCAGCAGTTGCGGAACCGTGGAGAGCAGGAAGATGCCGAACGTGTTGGCCAGGGCGTTCCAGAAGTCCTCGTCGGCGACCAGGCGGCTGAAGTTCTCCACGCCCGCCCAGTACGGCAGCGTCGGGTCGTCGAGGCGGTAGTTGCGCAGCGACACGACCGCGTTGAACAGCAGCGGGAACAGCCCGAACACCACGAAGAGCAGGAAGAACGGCGCGATCATCAGGTACGGCATGTACCGCATGTCGAAGCGGTACAGCCGGTCGCGCCAGGTCATCCGCCGGTCGGCGGCTCCGGTAGGGCCGGGCTTGCGCGCGGGTGGGCGGTCGGGCGGCGCGGGCGCGGCACGGGTGCTGGACATCGGTTCACTCCAGGGCCGGGAGATCGGACGGCGACGGGGCGGACCGGGCCGCCCCGCCACCGCTGACACGTCAGGACTTGGCGGCCTTCTCGGCCTCCTTGACCGCCTCGGACCAGGCGGCGTCGGACTTGAGCGACTTGTTCTCCACCCGCCGGATCACGTTCTCCACCGCCACCCGGGTCGGGCCGTTCTTGCGGCCCAGGTACTGCGGAGTGAGGCCCTGCGCCATCTTCGGGAAGATCTGGCCGACCGGGGCGTCGTTGAAGAACGGGTTCTTGAAGTCGGCGATGGCCGGGTCGGCGTAGAGCGCCGGCTGTGACGGCAGGTTGCCGACCTTCTTGAAGATCTCGATCTGCTGCTCCGGCGCGACCAGCCAGGTCAGCAGCTTGTACGCCTCGTCGACGTTCTTGCCCTGCTTGGGCAGCGTCAGGAACGAGCCGCCCCAGTTGCCGCCGCCACCCGGTACCGCGGCGATGTCCCACTTGCCCTCGGTGCCGGGCGCGGTGTCCTTGATGTGGCCGAGCATCCAGGCCGGGCAGGCGAGCACCGCGAACGCGCCGCTGGTGAAGCCCTTGTCCCAGTCGGCCTGGAAGCTGACCAGGTTGGCCGACAGCCCGGCGCCGACGGCCTTGACCGTGTAGTCGAACGCGACCTTCGGGCCCTGCTCCATCCGGAGCTGGTCCTGTTCGTCGTAGAAGCCGACCGGCTGCTGGCCGAGGATCGGATTGAACAGGTTGGTGCCGGCGTCGATGAACTTCTTCTTCGTCGTGGCGGTGTACTGCTGGCCGACCTCGATGAACCGGTCCCAGGTGGGCCAGAGCGCTGACACCTGGTCGCGTTCGGTGGGCAGGCCGGCGGCCTTGAACAGGTCGGTGCGGTAGCACATGGCCAGGCCGCCGACGTCGGTGCCGAGGCCGATCTGTGTCTTGCCGTCGGCCGACAGCGACTGCTTCCACTTCCAGGGCAGGTACTTGCTCTCGTACGAGCCGGCGCCCTTGTCGAGCAGGTTGACGAACTTGTCGGACTGGCTGCGGAACTGGACCATGAAGCCCTCGTCGATCGCCGCGATGTCCGGTGCCCCGTTGCCCGCGACCAGCTTCTTCTGCAGGTCCTCGTGCTGGGCGTTGTACTCACCGGAGTTGAGCTGGATCTTGACGTTCGGGTGCTCGGCCTCGTACTTGACCTTGAGGTCCTGGAGGCCGAAGTCGCCCCAGAAGTTGATTTTCAGCGTGACCTGACCGCCGGCCGAGTCCGAGCCGCCGGTGGTGCTCCTGCCGCTGCAGGCGGCGACCATGACCAGGCTGACGGCACCGACGGCGGCCACGCGCGCCAGGTGCGTCCAGGACCGTCTCATCTCATCCTCCGCGCCTAAAGGGAACGCTCCCGAATATCGAGAGACGTTGACTGAACCGGATAAGTGACGCCACCGTACGGTCCCCATTCATGACTGTCAACGGTCGGTTACCGATGCACCCGCCCGGTAACCTCCCCGCCGCTCACGACCGAGATCCGGGGCGCTGGTGACGCTCGTCGGCGAGCCGGGGATCTAAGCTGAACCGCACAAGCGCCTTCGGCCGACCGCGGTCCATCGGCACAGCCGGCTGCACCCGGGACCGGCGACGCGTGCAGTAGCGTCACCAGACGCCGGTGATCCGGCGACCGGAAGCGCCCGCGAGGGCCGGACACAGTGGAGGAACGCTCCGGTGAAGCGGCCGACCATCGCCGACGTCGCCCGGCGCGCCGGGGTCTCCAAGGGCGCGGTGTCGTACGCGCTCAACGGGCAGCCCGGCGTCTCCGAAGCGACCCGCCGGCGCATCCTCGCCATCGCGGCCGAGATCGGGTTCCGTCCGAGCAGCGCCGCCCGCGCGCTGTCCGGCGCCACCGCCAAGGCGGTCGGGCTGGCGCTGTGCCGCCCCGCCCGGATACTCGGCATCGAGCCGTTCTTCATGGAGCTGATCAGCGGCGTCGAGGCCGAGCTGTCGGCCCGCTCGTACGCGCTCACGCTCCAGGTGGTCAGCGACCAGGAGGCCGAGATCGCGGTCTACCGGCGGTGGTGGGCCGAACGCCGGGTCGACGGCGTGCTCGTGTGCGACCTGCGCACCGACGACCGGCGCGTGCCGGCGCTGGAGGAACTGCAACTGCCGGCCGTGGTGATCGGCGGCCCCGGGCACACCGGCGGCCTGGCGAGCGTCTGGTCCGACGACGCGGCGGCCCTGGTCGAGACGGTGGAGTACCTGGTCGCGCTCGGCCACCGGCGCATCGCCCGGGTCGGCGGGCTGCCCTCGCTGCTGCACACCGAGATCCGCAACGAGGCGTTCACCGGTGTGTGCGCGCGGCTCGGGCTGGACGAGGCGGCGACGGTCTGGTCCGACTACACCGGCGAGGAGGGCGCGCGGGCCACCCGCCGGCTGCTCAGCTCCGCCGGGCGCCCGACCGCGGTGATCTACGACAACGACGTGATGGCGATCGCCGGGCTCTCGGTGGCCCAGGAGATGGGCCTGACCGTGCCCGGCGACCTGTCCATCGTGGCCTGGGACGACTCACCGCTCTGCCGGCTGGTGCACCCGCCGCTGACCGCGCTGGGCCGGGACATCCCGGCGTACGGCGCGCACGCCGCCCGGCAGCTCCTGGCCGTGATCGCCGGCGAACCGGCGGCCGTCGTGCAGGACGAGACGGCGCACCTGACGCCGCGCGGCAGCACCGCCCCACCTCGTACGACGGCTCGCTGAACCGGTTCAGCTCACCGGGCGGTGGACGGGTACTCCTCGAACCACGCCTCGACCCGCTCGGCGGTCGCCGGGCGGGCCAGCGCGAAGCCCTGGCCGTACCGGCAGCCGGCCCGCCGCGCGCCCGCCACCTGCCCTTCCGACTCCAGCTCCTCGACCACCAACTCCACGCCGAGGCGGTCGGCCAGGTTCGCCACCACGTCGATCAGCGGACGCTGACCGTCCCCGCCCGGGCCGACCAGGTGCGGCCCCACCTTGAGCAGGTCGATCGGCAGCCGGCGGAGCTGCGCGAGCGAGGCGTGCTCGGCCCGGAAGTCGTCGAGCGCGATCCGCACGCCGATCGACCGCAGACCGGCGAGCCGGGCCACCACAGTGGACAGCTCCCCGCCCACGACCGGCTCGGCCACCTCCACCACCAGCCGTTCCGGCACCACGTCGTACGCGGCCAGCGCGGTCGCGGTACGCGCCACGAAGTCCGGCGCGGCCAGCTCGCGCGGCGTCACGTTGACCGCCATCCACAGCTCACGGCCGCCCTCCGACCACGCGGCGAGCTGCCGGCAGGCCCGGTCCAGCACCCACCGCCCGATCTCACCGGTCAGGTCGAGGTCGGCCGCCACCGGCAGCAGCTCGGCCGGGAGCACGGTGCCCAGCGCCGGGCTGCGCCAGCGCAGCAGCGCCTCCGTACCCACCGGCATCCGGTCGGCGAGCGCCACCACCGGCTGGTAGACCAGGTCCAGCTCACCGCGCGCCACCGCGCCGGGCAGCTCCCGTTCCAGATCCAGCCGGCGGACCAGCTGCTCCTCCAGGTAGGCGTCGTACCACTCGACCCGGTCCCGGCCGAGCTGCACCGCCCGGCGGGCCAGGTCCGCCTGGCGCAGCACGTCCTCCGGATCGCCGCCGCCGGTCTCGGCCAGCCCGACGCTCACCCCCAGCCGGGCGACGCCGCCGGGCCGGGGGTACGGCTCGGCCAGCGCCGCCAGCAGCCGCAGGCCGAGCGCGTACGCGAGCACCGGCCCCGCGTCGGTGAGGACGGCGTACTCCGTGTCGCCGAGCCGGGCCACCAGATCGTGCGTCCCGGAGCCCGCCCGCAGCCGGCGCGCGGCCTCGGTGAGCACCGGTCCCTCCGGCACCGCGCCACCCACCCCGTGCAGGTCGACGACGAGCAGCGCGCCGCCACTGCGTTCCGCCATCGCCCGGACCAGCTCCGCGCGCGTCAGCGGCACGGGCTCGGCGGCCCGGGCGTCCGGTCCGAGGCGGCGCCGCAGCCACGCCTCGCGGGCCGCGAGCCGCTGCACCCGGCGGCGCTGGTCGGCGGCGGCGAGCAGCTCACCCATCATGATCGGCGGAATGACGGCCAGGCCCAGCGCCATCGCGGCGGTGCTGAACTCCCCCGCCGTACCCAGGTGGATCCCGGCGGCCAGCGCGGCGATCCCGGCCGGCGCGGTGAGGCGGGGCCAGGCGGCCGGCGCCACGTCCCGGCCCGGTCGTTCACCGCCCGAGGTGCGCCGGGCCCCGGCGGCGGTGAGCAGCGCCCCGGCCACCAGCGGCGCCGCGACGAGCGGCAGCGCCCGGTCCGGCGCGCCGTAGGCCAGCAGCACCACGAGCAGCGTCAGCCCGCCGAGCGTCAGCGCCGCCCCGGCGTGGCAGCGAGCGGCGCCCGGCCGGCGGCGACGTTCGGCGACGGCCGCCACCGCGAGCACGGCGAGCACCACCGCACCACCAGCCGCGACGACCCCGGCGACGGCCGGGACCGGGCCGCCCGGCAGCAGCATCCAGCCCGCGAAGACCAGGCTGACGCCGAGCGCGAGCACGTCGACGGTCCGGCGCACCAGCTCCGGGCCGGACAGCCGCGAGCGGCCGGGCAGGCGCAACAGGGCCGTCACGTGCAGCGCCCCGGTGAGGCACAGCCCGGCCAGCGCGACCGGCAGCCGGTGGGCGGCGTCGCTCAGCGGCAGCACCGCGACGGTGAGCCCGGCGACCAGGACGGCGCTGTCGAGGATGGCGGCGACCCGGCGGGACAGGGCAGCGCGTCGCGCCCGCCGCCCGGTCGTCGTTGCGCCGTGCGCCAGGGCGGTGTCAGTCGTCTCGCCCGCGTGACACCGGAACGCGAGCGCCTGCTGCGGTCCGGGCTGCTGCGGTCCGGGTCCGGCCAGCCAGGCGAGCCGGACGCAGGCCAGGGCGAAGCCGCCGGCGACGGCGAGTGCGGCCGCGGCGGGGCCGGGCAGGACACCGGCGACACCGGCGAGGAGGAAGGCCGCGCCGGCGAGCGACACGACGACATCGGGCAGGACTGGTCGCCGGCGAGGAGCGGCGGGAGGGGGGACGGGCACGGCGGTCGCCTTCGTGAGGGGGCACGGGGGCGGTGCGGTTGCGGTACGCGGTACGACGTGCGGGGTCGGGGCGGGGCGGGACGCATCGGCGGGGACCGCTGCGGCCACGCCTAGAAACGATCCCGGAAGCGTCCGGTGACGTCACCGCACCAGTGACGTCCGTCACATCAATAGACGCCATCGCGACGGATCCCGTTCAAGATCGACGCCGCCGCGTCTCCCGGCACGAGATCTTGGTACCGAACCGCCCCAGGAAGGGCGGAGCCGTACCAAGATCTCGGCGCGGTCGGTTGGGGTGGGGACGCCCGCGGGGTGGGGTGAGCTGGCCGGATGGGATCATCGGGGGGTGAGCCGCGCCGATACCGTCCGTTTCCGTCACAACCAGGCCATCCTGGTCGCCGCGATCGTCGCCTTCATCGGCGCGCTGCCGCTGGCCTCCGCCCGCTGGTGGCTGCTCTGGGTGCTGCTCGTACCGCTCGCCGTCGCGGTCTGGGCGTGGCGGGCCGGCACCGACGCCGACGCCAGGGAGCTGCGGCTGCGGGCGCTCGTCGGGCAGCGCCGGGTGCCGTGGAACCGGGTCGCCGAACTCGCCGGTGACGCCCGGGGCCGGGCGGTGGCCCGGCTCGACGACGGCGAGGTCGTGGTGCTGCCGGCGGTACGCGCCACCGACCTGCCCCAGTTGGTCGCCGTCACCGGCCAGGAGCTCTCCGGCACCGCCGGCGATCAGTAGCCGTCGACCACCCGGTTCGTCAGCTCCTTCCCGGCCACGTACCGGCGCAACTGCTCGCCCACCAGGCGGTACGCGCGGGGCAGCAGCCCGCGTACCGAGCCGGCGACGTGCGGGGTGAGCAACACGTTCGGCAGCTCCCACAGGGGATGGTCGGCGGGCAGCGGCTCCGGGTCGGTGACGTCCATCGCCGCGCGCAGGCGGCCCGAGGTCAGCTCGGCCACAAGCGCCGAGGTACGCGCCACCGGCCCGCGGGCGGCGTTGACGAGCAGCGCGCCGTCAGGCATCGCGGCGAGGAAGCGCTCGTCGACCATGCCCCGGGTCTGCTCGGTCAGCGGCACCAGGAGGACCACCACGTCCGCCTCGGGCAGCAGCGCGGGCAACTCGTCCACCCCGTGCACGCCCTGGTCGGGTCGCGGCGTACGGGCCACGAGCGTGAAGCTCACCTCGAACGGGGCGAGCCGGTCGCGTACCGCGGTGCCGATCGAGCCGGCGCCGACGATCAGCACCCGCTTGCCGGCCAGCTCGTCGGTGGGCGCCACCTCGTCGTACGCCCACTCGCGCCGCGCCTGGGCACGGGCCAGCGGCGCGAACCCGCGCAGCGAGGAGAGGATCGCGGCGACCACCCATTCGGCGGTGGGCGAGTCGTGCACGCCCCGGGCGTCACAGAGCGTCACGCCGTCGGGGATCCGTCCCACCCAGGCGTCCGCCCCGGCGGAGAGCAGTTGCACCACCTCGACGTCGGGCAGCTCGGCCAGGAGCGCCCCCGCGTCCGGGCCGGACAGGAACGGCGGCACCCAGAACCGCACACCGACCGGGGACGACGGGAGCCGCCGCGGGTCGTCCAGCAGCTCCACGGTGACGCCGGGCGGTAGCTCGCCGAGCAGCCGACGGCCCTCGGGGTGCGGGATCCATGCCTTCACGACCGCCGACGATATCGGCCCGGACCGGCCGGCGCGGCGTGACCCGTGACGAACACCGCGCCGGGAATGGAGTGACGGTCCGGCGGGGTATAACCGAGTGCGGGACGCCGGTCGGGTGTTCCGCTTCCTGAGGACGGTGGCGATGAGCGAGCACGGCCGGGGACGGGTGTCCGTGCCGATTCCGGCGCTCGCCGACCCCGACCGGTTACGTTCACTCGACGAGACGCGGCTCGACGCCGTACCGGACGAGGCGTTCGACAGGTTCGCGCGTCTGGTCGGCGACCTGCTGGACGTGCCTGTCGCACTCGTCTCCCTGGTGGACGCCGAGCGCCAGTTCTTCCCCGGGGCCACCGGCCTGCCAGAGCCGTGGGCGGCACGCCGGGAGACGCCGCTGAGCCACTCGTTCTGCCAGCACGTCGTCGACATCGAGATGCCGCTGGTGCTGCCCGACGCCCGCCTCTACCCCCGGGTGCGCCTCAACCTGGCCATCGAGGACCTGGGCGTGGTCGCGTACGCGGGCATGCCGCTGACCGACCTGGACGGGCGGGTGCTCGGCTCGCTCTGCGCGATCGACAGCAAGCCCCGGGCCTGGAGCAAGGAGCAGCTGCGCACGCTCGCGGACCTGGCCGCCGCGTGTTCCTCGGAGCTGCGGCTGCGCATCGCGGTCCGGGGCGCCGAGCAGGCCCGCCGCCGCGCGGAGGAGGCGCACGACCGGCTCGCCATGCTGGCCGGGATGAGCGAGATGCTCGGCGGCACGCTCGACGTGGCCACTGCCGTCGCCCGGCTCGGGCACGCGATGGTGCCGCTGCTCGCCGACTGGTGCCTGGTCACGCTCGTCGACCCGGCCGGCCGGCCGCGCACGGTCACCGGCGTGCACCGGGACGCCGAACGCGAGGCCGACCTGGCCCGCTTCGCCGAGCTGCTGACCACCGGGCTCAGCGCGGAGTCGCAGATCCGGTCGGTGCTGCGTACCGGACGGCCGGCGGTGCGCGCCGTGGCCGGCCTGGACGACGTGGCGCGCGGCACCACGCACCCGGACCTGGTGCCGCTCGCCGACCGGCTCGGCGTCGGTTCCCACCTGACCGTGCCGATCACCGCCGCCGGGGACCGGGTGATCGGGGCCGTCACGCTGGTCAACCGTGAGGGGCGGCGCGGTTTCGACGCGAGCGACCTGCGCACCGCGCAGGACATCGGGGTACGTGCCGGACAGGCGGTCGGCAACAGCCGCCTCTACGGCGAGCAGCGCCACGTCGCCGAGGTGCTCCAGCACAGCATGCTGCCCGCCCTGCCGGCCGTGCCGGGGATCGAGCTGGCCGCCCGCTACCTGCCGGCCGCCGACCGGGTGGAGGTGGGCGGCGACTGGTACGACGCCTTCGTCCAGCCGGACGGCGAGCTGATCGCCGCGATCGGCGACGTCGCCGGGCACGACATCGAGGCGGCGGCCACCATGGGCCAGTTGCGCAACCTGGTGCGGGGCAACGCGTACGGGCGGGACGATCCGGTGGAGGATCTGATGGCCCACCTCGACCGGGCCATGGGCGGGCTGCGGGTGCCCACCGTCGCCACCGCCGTGCTGGCCCGGGTGCGCCCGGCCGCCGACGGGCTGGCGGTCTCCTGGTGCAACGCGGGACACCCGCCGCCGTTGCTGGTGCGGGCCGACGGCACTGTCTCGGTGGCCGACGGTCGCGGACCGCTGCTCGGCCTGGCCCGGCCGCCCCGGCGCGCCGGCCGGACGCTGACCCTCGCCCCCGGCGACACGCTGCTGCTGCACACCGACGGGCTGATCGAGCGCCGGGACCAGCCGATCGACGAGGGCCAGGCCGATCTGCTCGCCCACCTCCGGGCCGGCGGGCCGGGCGTACCGCTGGACCTGCTCTGCGACCGGCTGCTCGCCGCCGCGCACCAGTGGGAGGACGACGTGGCCCTGCTCGCGCTGCGGGCCGGTTGAACCGGCACTCCCCCGAACGGCCGGACGCGGGCAGGCGTACGCGTGACGTGCCCGGTTCGCGGGTCCGCCCGGCTAGGCTGGGGCGGGTGAGCCCGCGTCTTGCGTACCCCCGTGTCCGCCGCCTCCGGACGGCGCTGGCGGCGTCCTGCGCGGCGCTGTTGCTGGGCACCGCCGGCTGCGCCCTCGGCGAGCCCGAGCCGGACCCGGCGGGCGCGCCGCCCAACCTGCCGACGCCGTCCGGCACCGCGAGTCCCGGCGGGGCCGGCCAGCAGGTGGTCGCCACCGTGCTGGCCAAGGGCCTGGAGGTGCCGTGGGGCATCGCGTTCCTGCCCGACGGCGGGGCGCTGGTGACCGAGCGGGACGAGGGACGGATCCTCCAGGTCGGCCCGGAGTCCGGCCCGGACGGGCTGGCCGTCCGGCCGGTGCAGACAGTGCCCGACGTGGCCGCCGGTGGCGAGGGCGGCCTGCTGGGCATCGCGGTCTCTCCCGCGTACGCCCGGGACCGCACGGTCTTCGTCTACTACACGGCCGAGGACGACAACCGGATCGCGAAGATGCAGCTCGGGCAGGCGCCGAAGCCGATCCTGACCGGCATCCCGAAGTCCGGCACGCACAACGGCGGCGGGCTGGGCTTCGGCCCGGACGGCCACCTCTACGCGAGCACCGGCGACGCCGGGCGCACCGAGAACGCCCAGGACGCCAAGAGTCTCGGCGGCAAGATCCTGCGGATCACGCCGGACGGCAAGCCGGCGCCGGGCAACCCCACCGCCGGGTCGCCGGTCTGGTCGACCGGTCACCGCAACGTCCAGGGCTTCGCCTGGACGCCGGACAAGAAGATGTACGCGGTGGAGTTCGGCCAGAACACCTGGGACGAGATCAACCAGATCAACAAGGGCGGCAACTACGGGTGGCCCCGGGTGGAGGGGCGCGGCGACGACAAGCGCTACGTGAACCCGATCACGCAGTGGCCCACCGGTGACGCCTCCTGTTCCGGCCTGGCGGCGGCGGACCGTCTGCTCGTCGCCGCCTGCCTGCGCGGCCAGCGACTGTGGCTGGTCGAGCTGGCCGGCAACGGCACCGTCCTCGGTCAGCCCCGCGACCTGCTCACCGGCCGGTACGGTCGGCTACGGGCCGTCGCGGCGGCGCCGGACGGCTCGCTCTGGGTGAGCACCTCGAACCGCGACGGGCGGGGTACGCCCACCGCCGAGGACGACCGCATCCTGCGACTCGTCTTCGCCGACGGGGGCGCCGGCCGGAGCTGATCCGGCCCACCGGGTTTGTCAAGATCGCTCAAGGGGCAGGTCAGGATCTCAGCATGGACGGCCACGAGAACGAACAGCACCGCACCGGGGACGAGACGTCTCCGGAGCGCGGGCGCGCCCGCCGCTGGGCGGCGTGGCGGCCCGGTGACCGGCTGCGTCGGCTGGGTGTCGTGCTGGCTGTCCTCGCGGTCACGCTCGGCGGCATAGTGGTCGGCACGTACGCGGGCGGCCACGTCGGCACCGACATCGGCCCGTTCCGGGCCGAGCTGAAGCTCAGCCCGTCGCTGTCCGGCGGCACCACCGTCGACATCCCGCCGCTGGGCGCGCTGCTGCTGGACAGCCACGACGGCCCGGCGTACCTCACCGTCGAGGTGGGCTCGCTGGACCAGGGGCGCACCGAGGCGCTCATCGACGACCCGGCCAGCATCAGCCGGGCCAGCCAGTCGGCCGTCCAGGACGTCCGCGACGGCGTGATGCGGCTCGGGCTGCGTACGCTCGCCTCGGCCGTGCTGGCCACGTTGCTGCTGGCCGCGCTCGTCTTCCGGGACGTCCGGCGTACCGCCTGGGCCGGCGGCCTGGCGCTCGTCGTGACCGCCGGCAGCCTCGGCATGGCCGCGAGCACCCTGCGCCCGCAGGCGATCGAGGAGCCACGGTACGAGGGCCTGCTGGTCAACGCGCCCGCGATCGTCGGTGACGCGCGGCGGATCGCGAACGACTACACCAAGTACGCCGAGCAGCTCCAACGGCTGGTCGGCAACGTCAGCAAGCTCTACACCACGGTCTCCGCCCTGCCCGTGGTGCAGCCGTCGCCCGGCACCACCCGGGTGCTGCACGTGTCGGACATCCACCTCAACCCGACCGGGTGGCAGCTGATCCGTACCGTGGTCGAGCAGTTCGGCATCGACGTGGTGGTCGACACCGGCGACATGACCGACTGGGGCAGCGAGCCGGAGGCGTCGTTCGTCGGCTCGATCGGCCTGCTCAAGAAGCCGTACGTGTTCATCCGCGGCAACCACGACTCGCCGCGCACCGCCGCCGCCGTGGCGCAGCAGCCGAACGCGATCGTGCTGAACAACTCGGTCACGACGGTGGGCGGCCTGACCATCGCCGGCATCGGCGACCCCCGCTTCACGCCGGACAAGGAGACCTCGCCGGCCGGCAGCGGCCTCACCTCGGCCGTCGCCGACCAGGTGATCGGCGCCGGCGAACAGCTCGCCGGCACGATCCAGAAGTCGCCGCGCAAGGTCGACATCGCGCTCATCCACGACCCCGCCTCGGCCGGCCCGCTCTCCGGCACCTGCCCGCTGGTGCTCTCCGGGCACACGCACTCCCGGCAGGTGTCGAAGCTGCCGCAGGTCGAGGGCAAGCAGCCGACCACGCTGATGGTGCAGGGCTCGACCGGTGGGGCCGGGCTGCGCGGTCTGGAGGGCGAGAAGCCGACCCCGCTGACCATGACGGTGCTCTACTTCGACCAGCAGAAGCTGCTCCAGGCGTACGACGAGATCACCGTGGGCGGCACCGGGCAGTCGCAGGTCAACCTGGAACGGCACGTCATCCGCGACCCGGCCAAGGGCGACCAGGTGCCGGTCACCCCGACGCCCACCCGCGGCCCCTCGGAGTCGCCGTCACCGGGTACGACGACCCTGAGCCCCACCCCGACGAGCTGACCGTCCCGCACCTGCGTCCATTCTTCGCTGCTTCTGGCGGTCCCTCACGTGGCGCTTGACCGCTCGCCACGCGTGACATCCGGTCACTCCGCGTAACAAATCCGTGCGGCGCCGGGATACCCCGCCGCCGCCTTTGCTCTGCACCCATCGGCGCAGCAGGCACCGAGAGTAACCGCGCGGGTGGCTGCAGAGCAGCGGCGCGGACCGCCCCACCCCAGCTCAAGAGCGGTGCTGCGGATATGGCTGCAGAGCAAAGGGGCCGAGAGGCAACAGCTTCGGCTGCCAGAGGCAGTTACTCCCCGCAACCACCTCAGCGGTTACGTTCCGTTAGACAAATCGTCCAGGATCGACCAGGACGCGGACCGCCATGCCGGAGTCGAGCCGGGACAGTCCGGTCGCAGCACGCACCGGGGCCGAGTGCCCGAGGGCAGGACGGACCGGCCCGAGAGCGCCGTGAGGCCGGCGAGCGAGCGGCCGAGGCGCGCGCACGGAGGCCGGACCTCACCGCGGCGCGAGGGGCCGCCCGGAAGGTCCGGCCGGCCCCGTGACGCGGTGCGGTCAGGGCAACTGGGGCGCGGTGCGGTCAGCGCGACGCAGGCGCGTCAGCGCAGCGCGATCGCGGCCAGCGCGGCGTTGACGATGCTGCCGGGCAGGAGGTCGTGCAGCTCGTAAAGCTCCCGGACGCTGCCGGACTGGCCGAACTCGTCCACGCCGAGCGGCACCGCCGGCGCGCCGACCGCCGATCCGAGCCAGGCCATCGCGTGCGAGGCGGCGTCGTGCACGGTGACCACCGGCACCCGGTCGGCGAACGCCGACCGCAGCGCGCCGGGCACGCTCGGCACGGTAGCGGTCCGCACGCCCTGGCGCAGCGTCCGCTGCCACGCGCGGTACAGCCGGTCCAGGCTGGTCACGTCCACCACGTGCGCGGCCACGCCCTCCTCCGCCAGCTCCGCGGCGGCCGCGAGCACCTCCGGCAGCACCGCGCCGGAGGCGGCGAGCTGCACGACCGGGGCGTCAGCCAGATCGGGGTACGCCTGGTGCGCGTCGACGAGCCGGTACGCCCCGGCCACCACCTGCCGCCGCAGCACGGCGTCCCCGAGTCGCGCCCGGGCCGCCTCGAACGGCGCCTGGTCGATCGGCCGGGTGCTGAGCCGGAAGTAGTACGCCCCGTCCTCGGCCGGCGCGGCGGTCGCGGCCGGAGCGGAGCCACCCGCGATCTGCCCCAGCGCGTCGCAGAGCAGCCAGTCGAGGCTGCCGGCGTACGCGGGCTCCAGGAACGTCACCCCGGGCAGCTCCAGGCCGACCGAGGCGGTGATGGTGGACTGGTGCGCCCCGCCCTCGGGGGCCAGCGTGATGCCGGACGGGGTGCCCGCCACCACGAACCGCGAGCCGGAGTACGTGCCGTAGAGGAACGCGTCGAGACCGCGCAGCACGAACGGGTCGTAGACGGTGCCCACGGGCAGCAGCGGCTGGCCGGACAGGTCCCACGACAGGCCGAGCTGGCCCAGCAGCAGGAACAGGTTCATCTCCGAGATGCCCAGCTCGATGTGCTGCCCGGCAGGGCTTTCGGTCCAGCGCAGCATCCGGTCCTCGGTCCAGGACCGCTGCTCGGTCGGGGCGAAGACGCCCGTCTTGTTGATGAACCCGGCCAGGTTCGTCGAGGTGGCCACGTCCGGCGCGGTGGTCACCAGGTAGGGCGCCACCTGCGGATCGCGGGCCAGGTCGACGAGCACCCGGCCGAAGACCTCCTGGGTGGAGACCGGCTTGTTCGCGCGTACCCGCGTGGTCTCCGGAACGGTGACGCCCAGCGCCCGCTCGCGCGGCGGGCGGGACAGCGCCTCCCGGCGCTCGCCGGCCCGGATGCCGGCCGGGGACGCCGGGTCGAGGCGGTCCCACTCGGTCTCGGCGGTGAGGCCCTGCGCGGCGCGCAGCGCGTCGACCTGGTCGGTGGTGAGCAGCGCCGAGTGGTTGCGCGGGTTGCCGGCGATCGGCAGACCCCAGCCCTTGACCGTGTACGCGAACACGACGCTGGGCCGGTCGGTGATCGCGTCGCACTGGGCGTACGCGTCGAGCATGGCCTGCGCGTCGTGCCCGCCCAGGTCGGTGACGAGCGGACCCAGCTCGTCGTCGCCGATGTCGGCGACGAACGCGGCCACCTCGGCCGGCGCGCCGTCCAGGAACTGCTTGCGCAGCGCCGGGCCGGCCAGTCCGAACAGCGACTGGTACTGCTCGTTGGGCATCCGGTCGATCCAGTCGCGCAGCGCCGCGCCGCCCGGCCGGGCGTACGCCTCGGCGAGCTTCCGGCCGTACTTGACCTCCACGACGTGCCAGCCGGCCGCCTCGAACTGGCCGCGCCACTGGTTGATCCGGATGCCGGGGACGACCCGGTCCAGCGACTGGCGATTGAAGTCGACGAGCCACATCACGTTGCCGAGCCCGGTGGTGGCCGGGTCGGCGACCGCCTCCCAGATGTTGCCCTCGTCCAGCTCGGCGTCGCCGATGATGGCGACGAACCGGGAGTGCGGGCGCGGGCCGAAGTGCGCGTCGACGTAGCGGCGGGTGACGGCGGCGAACAGCGGCGCGGCCGCGCCCAGGCCGACCGAGCCGGTGGAGAAGTCCACCTCGTCCGGGTCCTTGGTGCGCGACGCGTACGACTGGAGCCCGCCGCGTGCCCGCAGCTTCGGCAGGTACGACTTGTCGAGGTTGCCCAGCAGGTACTGGATCGCGTGGAACACCGGCGAGGCGTGCGGCTTCACCGCCACCCGGTCCTCGGCGTCCAGGTGATGGAACCAGAGCGCGGTCATCGCGGTGACGAGGGAGGCGCTGGACGCCTGGTGGCCGCCGACCTTCACCCCGTCACCGGTGTCGCGGTCGTGGTTGGCCGCGTCGACGATGCGGGTGGCGAGCCAGAGCACCCGGCGCTGGATCTCGTCGAGGACGTCGAGGTCGTGCTGGTTCACGGTGACTCCATCCGGGCGTCGCCGTTGACGCCCTCTGCGGGGTGAGGAGCGGACGAAGGGCCCCTCCCCTGCCGGGAAAGGGCCCACACGACCGGATCAGGCGCCGAGGCGCGCCAGGATCAGCTCGCGGACGGTCTTCGCGTCCGCCTGGCCACGGGTGGTCTTCATGACCGCGCCGACGAGCGCGCCGGCCGCCGCGACCTTGCCGCTGCGGACCTTGTCGGCGACGTCCGGGTTGGCTGCGATCGCCTCGTCCACGGCGGCGGTGAGCGCGCCGGTGTCCGAGACGACCTCCAGGTTGCGGTTGGTCATGATCTCGGTCGGCGAGCCCTCGCCGGCCACCACGCCCTCCAGCACGGTACGGGCCAGCTTGTCGTTGAGTTTGCCGGCGTCGACCAGGCCCTGGAGCTCGGCGACCTGGGCCGGGGTGGCGCCCACGTCGGCCAGCTCCACGCCGGTCTCGTTGGCGCGGCGGGACAGCTCGCCCAGCCACCACTTGCGGGCGGCGGCCGGGGTGGCGCCCGCGGCCACCGTCGCCTCGATCAGCTCGACCGCGCCGGCGTTGACCACCGACTGCATGTCGAGGTCGGACAGGCCCCACTCCTGCTGGATCCGCTTGCGGCGCAGCCGCGGCAGCTCCGGCAGGGCGGCCTTCAGCTCGGCCACCCACGCGGTGTCCGGGGCCAGCGGCACCAGGTCCGGCTCCGGGAAGTACCGGTAGTCGGTGGCGGTCTCCTTGGACCGGCCCGGCGTGGTGTCGCCGGTGTCCTCGTGGAAGTGCCGGGTCTCCTGCGTGATCCGGCCGCCGGCCTCCAGCACCGACGCCTGGCGCAGCATCTCCGAGCGCACCGCCCGCTCGACCGAGCGCAGCGAGTTGACGTTCTTGGTCTCGGTGCGGGTGCCCCACTCCTCGCCCGGCCGGTTCAGCGACGTGTTGACGTCGCAGCGCAGCGACCCCTCCTCCATCCGCACGTCGGAGACGCCGAGCGAGCGGATCACGTCACGCAGCTCGGCGACGTACGCGCGGGCGACCTCGGGCGCGAGCGCGCCGGTGCCTGGGATGGGCTTGGTGACGATCTCGACGAGCGGGATGCCGGCCCGGTTGTAGTCGACGAGCGACTCGGTGGCGCCGTGGATGCGGCCGGTGGCGCCGCCGACGTGCAGCGTCTTGCCGGTGTCCTCCTCCAGGTGCACCCGCTCGATGCCGATGCGCACCAGCTCGCCGTTGACCTCGACGTCCAGGTAGCCGTCGAAGCACAGCGGCTCGTCGTACTGGCTGATCTGGAAGTTCTTCGGCATGTCCGGGTAGAAGTAGTTCTTCCGGGCGAACCGGCACCACTGCGCGATCGAGCAGTTCAGCGCCAGCCCGATCCGGATGGTCGCCTCGATGGCGGCCTTGTTCGCCACCGGCAGCGAGCCGGGCAGGCCGAGGCAGACCGGGCAGACCCGGGTGTTCGGCTCGCCGCCGAAGTCGGTCGGGCAGCCGCACCACATCTTGGTGTTCGTGCCCAGCTCGACGTGGGTCTCCAGGCCGATCACCGGTTCGAAGCGCGCGACGACCTCGTCGTACGCGGGCAGTGTCGTCGTCATCTGAGCTCCAGGCGCGATCCGGACAGAACCGTTCCAGCCTAATCGGCTGGCCCGGCCACCCCGCTGTCGGGCTTCGAGATCACCGCACGGCGGGCCGCCGCGCCGGCATGGCACGACCAACCCGAGGGTACGTCTCGACGATGACGAATACGGGGGACGGCTCGACGGCACGGGGTGGCCGGACCAGGGCGGTGAACGCGCCGGACCGAGGACGGGAGGACCAAGGGAGCAGGGGCCCCGTGACGACGGGCGCGGTGCTGGTGGCCGGGGCGGTGGCCCTCGGCGTGCCCGCCCTGGCGGTCGGTATGTGGGCAACCGAAGGCGAGCGTGACTTCCAGGACGTGGTGGGCCTGTTCCTCGTCACGGCCGTGCCCGCACTCGTCGGTGCCGGCGCGGCGCTGCTGCTCGGCCGGCGGCTGGTGCCGCGGATGCGTACCTCCGCTGCGAGCCCGACCGTAGCCGTGCGGGACGCTCTGCGCGCGGGCCGGACCACCGACCCGGCCGTGGACGCCGCCGCCCGCCGGGAGGCCCGCCGCCGGCTCGGCCAGCGATGGCATCTGTGGCTCTATCTGGGATTGGCGGCGCTGCAGACGTTGCCGCTCGTCGGCGGCCCCCGGTGGTCCACCCGGCTGGCCGCCGGTGTGCTCCTCGCGTTGTGGTCGGGCACGGCGTGGCTGCGGTGGCGCGGCCTCCGGGAGGCGCGCCGCTACCTGACGCCGGCGGAACACCCCAGAACGACGACCGGGCCCGGGCCGGGCGTCACTCGGGCGTGGTGAAACTCCGCCGACGGTTGTAGGCCAGCACGAGCAGGATGCCGCCGACGGAGAAGGCCACGACGCTCAACAGCAGCAGGACGAGCGGCGAACCCGGCCCGGTGATCGGCAGCCACGCGCCGCTCACCTTCGACGGCGACGGCGTCGGCTGGGGCGCCGCGGTGCTGCTCTCCGACGGCGTGGCGGCCGGATCGCTCGGCGTCGGCGTCGCCGTCGGGTCGGCCGGCGTCGGCGTGGCCGTGGGGTCGGCCGGGGTCGCCGTGGGGGTGCCCGGGGCCGGGGCGGCGACGGTCAGCGACACCTGCTTCGTGGCGCTGGTGCTGTACCCCTTCGCCGCGACGGTGAAGGCGAACGTGCCGGCGCTGGTCGGGGTGCCGCGGAGCCGGCCCTCCTCGTCGAGGGTGAGGCCGTCCGGCAGGGCCCCGGCGGCCAGTGCGAACGCGATGTCCGAGTCGCCGTCGGCGGTGAACCGGAAGGAGTAGGGCTTACCGACGGTGCCGGCGGGCGGTTCGCCGGAGGTGAACGCGGTCGCCGCCTCGGCGACGACGACTGTGGCGTTCTGCTCGTCGAAGCGGTCGTTCTTGTCGGTCATCCGCAGCGTGAACGTGTACGTGCCAGGGATGGTCGGCGCGCCGCCGAGCGACGTCCCCACCACGAGCATCCCCGGCGGCAGAGCGCCCGAGACCACCGACAACCGGTACGGCCCGGTGCCACCGCTCGCCTCGACGGTGTGGATCCCGTACACCCGCCCGAGGTACAGGGGCGACCGGGGCTTGCCCGACGTGATGACCACCTTCGGTTCGCGTACCTCGACTGTTGCCGTCTGCTCGTCGAAGAGGTCGTTCTGGTCGGTCATCCGCAGCGTGAAGGTGTAGGTGCCAGGCGTCGTGGGGGCACCGCCGAGCGAGTTCCCCACCACGAGCATGCCCGGCGGCAGAGCGCCCGAGACCACCGACAACCGGTACGGCCCGGTGCCACCGCTCGCCTCGACGGTGTGGATCGCGTAGACCTGCCCGATGACCATGACCGACCGGGGCTTGCCCGAGGTGATGGTGACGGCCTCGGTGGCGGCGGTGGCCGGTTGCGCGGTGGCCGGTTGCGCGGCGCCCAGCAGCAGAGCGGCAACCATCGTCAGGGCCATGACCGGGCGAAGTGTCCCCATCGCACATCCAGCTCTCGGTCGGAACCGCTCGCGTCCGCCAGCGGGCCACAGTCCAGTCGATCCAGCAGACTCGGAGTTTATTCGACCAGTGCCAGCGACCCCGGGCAATCCACTGATCGGTGATCACCGTGTCGCCACGACGACAGCCGCGCCCGGCGCGGTCGTGGTGACCGCACCGGGCGCGGGACGTTTCCCGGTACGGAGGCGGGCGAGCGCCTCCGTACCCCCGGGTTCAGAGCGTCGGCGGGGTGAGCGTGCCGACGGCGCTCTCCAGCGCGGCGGCGACCCGGTACATCCGGTCGTCGGCCATGGTCGGCGCCATGATCTGGAAGCCGACCGGGAGCCCCTCGGACAGGCCGCACGGCACCGAGATGGCCGGGCCGCCGTACAGGTTCGTCGGGATGGTGAACAGGTCCGCCAGGTACATCTGGTACGGGTCGGCGGTACGCGACCCGATCGGGAACGCCACGAACGGCGTGGTCGGCGAGATCAGCGCGTCGACCTGCTCGAACGCGCTGGTGAAGTCCCGCGTGATCAGGGTGCGGACCTTCTGCGCCTGACCGTAGTAGGCGTCGTAGTAACCCGACGAGAGCGCGTACGTGCCGATCATGATGCGGCGCTTGACCTCGGGGCCGAAGCCGGCCTCGCGGGTCAGCGACATGACCTCCTCCAGCGACCGGTTGCCGTCGTCGCCGACCCGCAGGCCGAACCGGACGCCGTCGAACCGGGCCAGGTTGGAGGAGCACTCGCTCGGCGCGATCAGGTAGTAGGCCGGCAGCGCGTACTTGAAGTGCGGGCAGGAGATCTCGACGATCTCGGCGCCCAGCTTCGCCAGCGCCTCGGCCGACTCGCGGAACGCGGCCATCACGCCCGGCTCCGCGCCCTCACCGGTGAACTCGGTGACCACGCCGAGCTTCACGCCGGTCAGGTCGCCGGTGGCGCCGCGCCGCGCCGCGGCCACCACGTCCGGCACCGGGGCCGGGATCGAGGTGGAGTCGCGCGGGTCGTGACCGCCGATCGCCTCGTGCAGCAACGCGGCGTCGAGCACGGTACGCGCGCACGGGCCGGGCGTGTCCAGCGACGAGGAGAACGCGACCAGGCCGTAGCGGGAGGTGCCGCCGTAGGTGGGCTTCGCGCCGACGGTGCCGGTGACCGCTCCGGGCTGGCGGATCGAGCCGCCGGTGTCCGAGCCGATCGACAGCGGCGCCTCGTACGCGGCCAGCGCCGCCGCGCTGCCGCCGCCGGAGCCGCCCGGGATCCGGTCGGTGTCCCACGGGTTACGGGTCGGACCGTACGCCGAGTATTCCGTGGAGGAGCCCATCGCGAACTCGTCCATGTTCGTCTTGCCGAGCATCACCGTGCCGGCCGCGCGCAGCCGCTCGACGATCGTCGAGTCGTACGGCGGGCGCCAGCCCTCCAGGATCTTCGACCCGACGGTGGTCGGCACGCCCTTGGTGGTCAGGACGTCCTTCACGGCGACCGGCACACCGGCGAGCGGGCCCAGTTCCTCACCGGCGGCGCGCCGCTCGTCCACGGACCGGGCGGCGGCGAGCGCCCCCTCGGTGTCGACGTGCAGGAACGCGTGCACCCGGTCGTCGACGGCGCCGATGCGGTCCAGGTGGGCCTGGGTGACCTCGACCGCGGAGGTCTCGCCGCTCGCCACCAGCCCGGCGATCTCAACGGCGGTCAGCTTCGTCAGGTCGGTCATGCCGGCACTCCGCTTCGCTCCGTGCCGTCACGACCGACAACCACGCTGAGCCTGATGATTCGCTCGCTGCGCTCGCTCATGAGGCCACATCCTCGTCCAGGATCCGCGGGACGCGGAACCGCTGCTCCTCGGCGTCGGGGGCGCCCGACAGCGCCTCCTGCGGGGTCAGGCCCGGCCGCACCACGTCCTCGCGGAGCACGTTCGTCAGCGGCACGGAGTGGGACGTCGGCGGGATGTCCGCCGCGGCGACCTCGCCGACCTGCGCGACCGACTGGAGGATCACATCCAGCTGGCCGGCGAAGGTGTCCAGTTCCTCCTCCGTGACGGCGAGCCGCGACAGTCGCGCGAGGTGCGCGACCTCCTCGCGGGAGATGGCGGCCATCAGTGCCCCCTTCGTGGCTGTCCTGAGACGTCTGCGGTGGGCCGGCCGCGCGTACGGGCGTGCTCGATGACGCGCGGTGACCGGAGCGAGTCTATTGTCCCGCCGTCACGACGACGCCTTCGACTCCCCCTCCGGCGCCGGACCGCTGCGGCTCCCCGCCTCCACCGGGCGCACCGGACGGTAGCGGGACAGCCAGGCCACCAGATCCTCGGCCGGCATCGGCCGGGCGTGGAACCAGCCCTGCGCGACGTCGCACCCGGCGGCGTGCAGCAGCCGCCAGGTGCGCTCGTCCTCCACGCCCTCGGCCACCACCCGCAGCCCGAGCGCGCCGGCCAGTTCGATCATCGAGCGGACGATCGCGGCGTCGTCCGGGTCCTCGGCCATCCCGAGGACGAACGACCGGTCCACCTTCACCTCGGACAGCGGGAGCCGGCGCAGGTGCTGCAGCGACGAATAGCCGGTGCCGAAGTCGTCGAGCGCGATGCCGACGCCGATCCGGTGCAGCTGGGTGATGCTGGCGAGCACCCGCCGCGGGTCGGCCATCAGCGCGCCTTCGGTGATCTCCACCTGGAGGCGCTCCGGCGGCACGCCGTACCGGGCCAGGCGGTCGGCGATCTGGTCGGCGATCTCGCCGGTGTGCAGGTCACGGACGCTGACGTTGAGCGCGGCCCGCAGCGTGAGCCCGGCCGCCGACCACTTGGCGAGCTGCTCCACCACGTCGTCCACCACGCGGCGGGTGAGCAGCCGCATCACCGCGCTCTGCTCCGCGACCTGGATCAGCTCGCCCGGGTCGACCATGCCCCGGCGCGGGTGCCGCCAGCGCAGCAGCGCCTCGACGCCGACCACTTCGCCGGTCGCGATGGCGATCTGCGGCTGGTAGTACATGGTGATCTCGCCCGGGTGCGCGGCCTGGTCGTCCGGCTCGGCGGTCGTGCTCCCGTCGGCGGTCGGGCCGATGACGCCCGGCGCGCCCGTACTCACCGCGGCCTGCGCGTCGTGCCCGGTGCCGGCCTCGACGTCGTGCCCGGCGTCCGTCCCGCGCGCGGTCTCCGCGTCGGCATCCCCGCCACCGGCCACGAGCGGCGCCACCACCGCTGCGGTGCCGCCGGCGCGCGCGGCCCGGCTGCGGATCGGGTCGGCGCCGGTGAGGATCCGCTCGATCAGGTCGTCGTCGTGCCGCTCCTCCGCCCGGTCCCGGCGACGCCGCAGCCACCGGTTCGGCCCGTCGCCGGACCGCCCGCGGCCGCCGTCGCGCGCCGGGCGCTGGTTGCGGGCCGGGCGGTCGGCCCGGACCGGCAGCGCCGGCTGGAGGGCGGCGCCGTCACCCCCGCGTACGCCGACCGTCTCGCCGCCCTGCGCGGACGGGCCGGACTCCAGCACCCGCCGCAGGTCGGCCAGCAGACTCAGCCGCTCGGCCGAGTTGTGGTCGGACTCCGGCGCGTAGACCGCCACCGTGTCGTTGCGGTGCTTCGCGTCGTACATGGCCACGTCGGCGTGACGCATCAGGGTGGCGAAGTCCTCGCCGTGGTCGGGGTAGAGCGCGATGCCGATGGCGCCGCCCACGTCCAGCGGCAGCCCGTCCAGCGGCACCGGCTCGGCGAGCGCGGCCACCACCCGGTCGGCCCGCTCGCGGGCCTGGTCGATGTCGGTGAGCCGGGGTACGACGATGGCGAACTCGTCGCCGCCGAGCCGCGCCACCATGTCACCGCCGTCCACAGCGCCCATCAGCCGGGCGCTCACCTCGACCAGCAGGCGGTCACCCACGGCGTGCCCGAGCGCGTCGTTGACGTGCTTGAACCGGTCCAGGTCGAGCAGCAGCAGCGCCAGGTGGGCGTCCGGCGCGCCCCGGGCGGCCCGGTCGCCGTGCAGGTGCACCTGCTCGGCCACCTCGGTCAGCAGCGCCTTGCGGTTGGGCAGCCCGGTGAGCGGGTCCACGTCGGCGAGCTGTTCCCGTTCGGCGGAGAGCCGGGCCATCCGGTAGACCGCGAACAGCGGCACCAGCACCAGCGGGATCAGCGCCGCGCTGGCCCGGGCGGCGGCCACCAGCACCGGCGCGAGCAGCAGCAGCGAACCGGTGGCGAGCAGCTCGTAGGCCAGGCCGCTGCGGACGCTGGGCCACCAGCGGTCGCCGAAGCGCAACCGGACCGCCGAGCTGACCAGCCCGTAGTTGACCACGAACCAGGCGACAGTCGCGCCGCCCACCGCCGCCACGTCGGTCCAGTGCAACCGGCCGCCGTCGAACAGCTCACCCGGGCCGATCCGGGTGACGGCGTACGCGGCGGCCAGCGCGCACGCGTACTGCGCCGCGTTGAAGCCGGTGCGCCAGGGGGCGTACCCGAGCCGCCAGCCGCTGACCGCGACCGCCACGGCCTGCACCGCGACGGCCGGACCGAAGCCCCAGCCGAGCAGGATGGCGAAGGTGAAGCAGGTCGACGGGAACACCGCCGAGGTCTGCCGCCGGCCGGGCGGGACGAACGGGCGGGCGTCGCAGGCGACAGCGAGCGCCGCCATGGTCCAGAACGCGGCCGGCAGTCCGCTCCACCTGTCGGCGAGCGCGACGAGCGGACCGGCCGAGACCGCCAGGGCGACGACGCCGATCGCGCCGACGAAGCCGAAGAACGGCCCGCTCCGCCCGGGCGGGACGGAGTTACGCGGGTCGCCGGTCTCCATCGCACCTCCCGGGGAACGTCCTGGCGCGCGCCGTCACGCGTCGTACGCCAATGAAACGCCCTCCGAGGCGATTTCCCCGACACGACAGTCACGAATCGGTCGTAGTCGTAATTAACTTGGTATCCGCCGGACAGAAGCTGTGACCAGCCTGTCAGTCCTCCACCCGAGCCACCTCGCGGGCCGCCTCCGGGCCGGAGTCCAGCAGGACGCGGAATCCGTCCTCGTCGAGGATCGGCAGTTTCAGCGTGGCGGCCTTGTCGGCCTTGGAGCCGGGATTGTCGCCGACCACCACGAAGCCGGTCTTCTTGGAGACCGAGCCGGTCACCTTGCCGCCCCGGGCCTGGATCGCCTCGGCCGCCTGGTCACGGCTGAACCCGCTGAGCGTGCCGGTGACCACCACAGTGACGCCGTCGAGCGGTCGCGGCCCCTCGTCGGCGGCCTCCTCGGCCATCCGTACGCCCGCCTCGGCCCACTTGCGCACCACGTCGCGGTGCCAGTCGACAGCGAACCACTCCTTCACGCTCGCCGCGATGGTCGGGCCGACGCCGTCCACCGAGGACAGCTCCTCCTCGCTCGCGGCCTCGATCGCGGCGACCGAGCGGAAGTGCCGGGCGAGCGCCTGGGCGGCGGTCGGGCCGACGTGCCGGATGGACAGCGCCACCAGCACGCGCCACAGGTCGCGTTCCTTGGCCTCGGCGAGGTTGTCGAGCAGCTTGGTGGCGTTGCTGCCCAGGCTGCCGTCCTTGTTGACGAAGAACGGCGACCGGCTCAACTGCTCGGCGTCGAGCTGGAACAGGTCGCCCTCGTTGGTGATGATCTGGGCGTCGAGCAGCGCCGCCGCGCCCTTCTCGCCCAGCACCTCGATGTCGAGCACCTTGCGGCTGGCCAGGTAGAAGACCCGCTCGCGGATCTGACCGGGGCAGGCCCGCCCGTTGGGGCAGCGGATGTCGACGTCGCTCTCCTTGGCCGGCGCGAGCGGCGTGCCGCAGGCCGGGCAGGTGGTCGGCATGACGAACGGGCGGGCGTCGGCCGGGCGCAGCTCGACCACCGGGCCGAGCACCTCGGGGATCACGTCGCCGGCCTTGCGCAGCACCACCGTGTCACCGATGAGCACGCCCTTGCGCTCGACCTCGCGGGCGTTGTGCAGCGTGGCCAGCGCCACTGTGGAGCCGGCCACCCGGACCGGTTCGAGGACGGCGAACGGGGTGACCCGGCCGGTGCGCCCGACGTTGACGTCGATGTCGAGCAGCTTGGTGTTCACCTCCTCGGGCGGGTATTTGAAGGCGATCGCCCAGCGCGGCGCGCGGCTGGTCGAGCCGAGACGGCCCTGGATGGAGACCGGGTCGACCTTGACCACCACGCCGTCGATCTCGTGCTCGACGTCGTGCCGGTGCTTGCCGTAGTAGGCGATGTAGTCCGCGACGCCGGCCAGGTCGTCCACCACCCGCCACCTGTCGCTGGTGGGCAGCCCCCACGCCTTGAGCGCAGCGTACGACTCGGACTGCGCGGCCGGCCGGAACCCGCTGCGCGCGCCGATGCCGTGCACCACCAGGCGCAGCGGGCGGGACGCGGTCACCCGGGGGTCCTTCTGCCGCAGGCTGCCGGCGGCGGCGTTGCGCGGGTTGGCGAACGGCGCCTTGCCCTGCTCGACCAGGCTCGCGTTCAGGTCGGCGAACGCGGCCACCGGGAAGTAGATCTCGCCGCGCACCTCGATCAGATCCGGCACGTCGGGGAAGTCGTCGGCCGGGGTCAGCCGGGCCGGCACCCCCTTGATGCTGCGCACGTTGGCGGTGACGTCCTCGCCGGTGCGGCCGTCGCCCCGGGTCGCGGCGCGCACCAGCCGGCCCTTCTCGTAGGTCAGGTTGATGGCGAGCCCGTCGACCTTCAGCTCGCACAGGTAGGGCACCGGACCGCCCGCGTCGCGCTCGACCCGCTCGGACCAGGCCGCCAGCTCCTCGTCCGCGAAGGCGTTGTCGAGCGAGAGCATCCGCTCGGCGTGCGCGACCGGCGTGAAGTCGGTGGAGAAGGTGCCGCCGACCCGCTGGGTGGGCGAGTCGGGCGTGCGCAGCGCCGGGTATTCGGCCTCCAGCGCCTCCAGCTCCCGCAGCTGCCTGTCGAACTCCGCGTCGGTGACGGTCGGCGCGTCGAGCACGTAGTAGCGGTACTGGTGTTCGGTCAGCTCCTGGCTGAGCGTGGCGTGCCGCTCCCGGGCCGCCGGGGTCGGCTCGGCACCCGCCGCCGCGTCCTGGGCCGCGTCGACCGCTGGGGGAACCGCTTCTTCGGACACGCCGCCGCCTTCGGACACCGCTGTCGACCTCCCGTGTTCGTGCTACCCGAGAACCGTAGCGGTCGGGGGTGACAGTCGTCCGGCCACCCGCGCCGAGCAGGGCGAACCGGCGCCGGTCGCGCCGCCGGGCGGGTGCGGCCCGGCCGTGCGACGATCGCGTCGGCGGTGCTGGGCGACAACGGTCGGGAAGGCGGGCGACGGATGCGCGACGGGGTGATCTGGGCGCTGGTGATCGTGGCCTGCGTCGCGGCCGGCTGGCTGTGGAACGACTGGCGTCGCCGCTCGGCCGAACGCGCCGCCGGGACGCGCGACCGGGCCGGTGGACGGCAGCCGGGCACCGGCCGTGGCAGCCGGAGCAGCGGGCCGGGCGGCGACCGGCCCGGCACCGACCGGGCCGGCGGTGGACGTGGGGACGACCGGCCCGGCGGCGGGCGCCGCGGTGACCGGGCCGGCGGCGGGTCGCGAGGTGAGCGCGTCGGCGCGCCGCCGAGGCCGCGGGGCGCCCGGGCCGACCGGGACGAGCCCCGGCCCGGGGAGATCTGGTGGGCCGACGTGCCCTACGCCGACGGAACCGGTTCCAAGGTGCGCCCCTGCCTGGTGCTGCGCGTCGACGGCCGGGACGCCGAGGTGCTGAAGATCACCAGCCAGGACAAGTCGGACCGGGACGACCACCTGCCGATCCCGACGCGGGACTGGGATCCGGACGCCGACCACGACAGCTACCTGGACGTCAGCGAGCCGATCCCGGTGCCGCTGAGCGCGTTCGCCGACCGGGCCGGCACCTGCGACCCGGCCCTGTGGCGCGGCATCCGCCGCCTCGACCACCTCACCGGCTGACCCGTCCGCGGCAGCCGGCACCCGGACCCGCCCACCCCGCGAGCCGAACCGGCGCCCGAAACCACCCGCGCGAGCCGGAAGCGGCGTCCGAACCACCCGCGCGAGCGGGAGCCGGTGCGGCTGTCCGGCCCTCAGCGCGCGGGCTGGACCCCTCCGTCGAATGCGGCGGCGAGCGCGGTGAGCTGACCGGCGTACTCGATCCGGCCGGCCCACCCGGCGGGCCAGGCGGCCATGCCGTACGCGGCGCCGACGAACGCGCCGGCCAGGGCGGCGATGGAGTCCGAGTCACCGGCGGTGGTGGCGCCCCGGGCCAGCGCGCCGACCGGGTCGTCGGTGTGGCGCAGCGCGCAGAGCAGCGCGGTGGCGAGCGCCTCCTCGGCGATCCACCCCTCGCCGGTGAACCGGCACGGGTCGCCGCCGTCGTCCGGGCGGGCCAGCGCCGCCTCCAGCCGGCCGAGCACGCGCAGGCAGTCGTCCCAGCCCCGGGCGACGAACTCGGCCGCGCTGCTCTCGTCGGGCCGCTGCCACAGGTCGCCCAGCCAGTCGTCCCGGTAGACGGTGCGCTGCTCCCGGGCCCGCTCGGTGAGCAGGCCGGGCAGCTCCGGCAGCGCCGCACCGTCGCGCAGCAGCCGGACCGCGTACGCGGTCAGCTCGCTCGCCGCCAGCCCGGTCGGGTGGCCGTGGGTGAGACCGGCCTGGAGCTGGGCCAGCCCGGCCATCGTGTCCAGGTCGACGTCGAGCAGCCCGACCGGGGTGACCCGCATGTTCGCGCCGCAGCCCTTGGAACCGGCGACCGTGGCCTCCTGCCAGCGGGCACCCCGGGCCAGCTCGGCGCAGGCCCGCAGGCAGGTCATGCCGGGGGCGCGGTTGTTCTCCGGGCTGACCGACCAGTCGACGAAGCGCTGCCGCAGCAGCGGCTCCACCGCCCCGGCCGTGTACGCGGGCGCGTCGTGCAGCGCCCACGCCACGGCCAGCGCCATCTGGGTGTCGTCGGTGACCAGGGCCGGGTCGCCGGTCAGCTCGCGCGGACCGCCCGGACCGTAGCGCCGGACGATCTCGGTGACGGTGAGGAACTCGGTCGGCTTGCCCAGGGCGTCGCCGTAGGCCAGGCCGAACAGCGAACCGGCGGCGCGGCCGGTGGCGGTGGAGGCGGTCACGGTGGCGATCATGCCCCCGCCGCGCAAGTCGCGGAAGATCAGTCCCAGCAGAGGCAGAACGGGTGACCGGCCGGGTCGGCGTAGACCCGGAAGCCCTCCCCCTCACCCGGCAGCCGCCGCGCGCCGAGCGCCAGCGCCGCCTTCTCGGCCGCCTCGATGTCGTCGACCGTCACGTCGAGGTGGAACTGCTGCGGCCGGGCCGGGTCGGGCCAGTCGGGGGCGCGCAGGCCGGGCGCCCGCTGGAAGGCCACCCGCGGCTGGTGCCCGGGCGGGCCGCCGAGCACCACCCACTCGTCGCCGTCGGAGTTCTCCTCCACCAAGGGCAGGCCGAGCAGCTCGGAGTAGAAGGCGGCGAGCGCGTGCGGATCGGGGCAGTCGATCACTGTGGAACGCAGTCGTCCAATCATGCCGGTCATCGTGCCCGGCGGGTACGACGGAAAAACGTCAGTCCTCGGCGAGCCGCCGGCCGGCGTCGCGGCAGGCGGTGAGCACCGCGCGGGCGTACGCCGGGGTGGCGCCGGCCAGACCGCACGCGGGGGTGACCACCACCTGCTCGGCCAGCCGGCGACGGGGGAAGCCGAGCTGGTCCCAGACCCGCCGGATGCGGTCGGCGACCTCGGCCGACGTCGGCGCCCGCCCGGACGGCGGCGGCAGCGTCGGCGCGGCACCGGCCAGCAGCCCGAGCCCGGCGTCGATCGCCTCGCCGAGCGGGTCGAGGTCGGTGACGAGCGACAGGTCGAGCGCGACGCCCACGGCCCCGGCGGACCGGATCAGCTCCAGCGGGGCGTCCGGCGCGCAGCAGTGCACGAGCGCCGGGACGCCGGCCGCCTCCATCACGTCGTGCAGCAGCCCGCGCGCCACCTCGGTCTCCACCGGTCGGTGGGTGCCGAAGCCGCTCTCGGTGGGAACCCGGCCGGCCAGCACCGCCGGCAGGGACGGCTCGTCGAGCTGGAGCAGCACCGAGGCGCGGGGCAGCCGCCGGGTCACCGCTTCGACGTGCCCGCGCAGCCCCTCGCCGAGCGAGCCGGCGAGATCGCGTACCGCGCCCGGGTCGCGCAGCATCCGGCCGCCGATCGGCAGCTCCAGCGCGGCGGCGAGGGTGAACGGGCCGGCCGCCTGGACCTTGACCGGTCCGGCGTACTCCTCGGCCTGCTCGGCGAGCTGGTCGAGGTCGCGTTCCATCAGGTCGCGGGCGCGGCGCAGGTCGCGGCCGGGGCGCGGGGCGATCCGCCAGCGGGCCGCGTACAGCTCGACCGGAAGTTCGACGAGCAGGCCGGCGGTGCGGCCGACGATGTCCGCGCCCGGCCCTCGCGCGGGCAGCTCGGGCAGGTGCGGCAGGGCGGGCAGCTCGCCGAGCACGATCCGCTGCGCCTCGGCGATGTCGGTGCCGGGCAGCGAACCGATGCCGGTCGCCGCGCCGGTGGGCCAGGGCCACGCCTGCTCAGTCACGGCCGCAGCCTATCCGCTGCCCGTCGCCGGTCAGGCAGCGGTGATGGTGGCGGAGCCGAGGACGACGTCGCCGGCCGGGTCCGGCCGGTAGGCCACGATCGCCTGGCCGGCGGCGACACCCCGCACCGGGCGGCGCAGCGACGCGCGCAGCCCGTCGGCGTCGACCTCGACCGCGGCCGGCACCACGTCGCCGTGCGCCCGGAGCTGCACCTCGCACTCGACCGGCCCGTCCGGGCGCGGCCCGCCGGTCCACACCGGGCGGGTGGCCCGCACGTCGGACACCTCCAGCGCCTCGGCCGGGCCGACCGTCACGGTGTTCGTGGTCGGGGTGATGGACAGGACGTAGCGGGGCCGGCCGTCCGGCGCCGGGCGGTCCAGGTGCAGGCCACGCCGCTGCCCGACGGTGTACTGGTAGGCGCCGCTGTGGCTGCCCACCACCGCGCCGGTGAGCGCGTCCACCACCTGGCCCGGCGCCTCGCCGAGCCGCTCGGCCAGGAAGCCGCGGGTGTCGCCGTCGGCGATGAAGCAGATGTCGTGCGAGTCCGGCTTGTCGGCCACGGCGAGGCCGCGCCGGGCGGCCTCCGCGCGCACCTCGGCCTTCGTCGAGTCGCCGAGCGGGAAGATCGACCGGTCGAGCTGCGCGCGGGTCAGCACCGCCAGCACGTACGACTGGTCCTTGGCCGCGTCCACGCTGCGCCGCAGCAGGCCGTCGGCGCCGAGCCGGGCGTGGTGGCCGGTGACCACCGCGTCGAAGCCCAGGGCCACGGCCCGGTCCAGCACCGCCGCGAACTTGATCTTCTCGTTGCAGCGCAGGCAGGGATTCGGGGTACGCCCGGCGGCGTACTCGGCCACGAAGTCGTCCACCACGTCGTCGTGGAACCGGTCGGCCATGTCCCACACGTAGAACGGGATGCCGAGCACGTCGGCGGCGCGCCGGGCGTCCCGGGAGTCCTCCAGCGTGCAGCAGCCCCGGGCGCCGGTGCGGTACGTCTGCGGGTTGCGGGCCAGCGCCAGGTGCACGCCCGTCACGTCGTGCCCGGCCTCCACCGCCCGTGCCGCCGCGACGGCGGAGTCCACCCCGCCCGACATCGCCGCCAGAACCCTCACCGGCCCACTCCCCTCGTCCTCACCGAGCGTATCCGGATCAGCGGGGAGTACGGAGGGCGGCCGCGCGGCGGGCCCGCTCCACCGCGGCCGGCAGCGCGGCGATCAGCGCGTCCACGTCCGCGCCGGTGCTCGTGTGCCCGAGCGTGAAGCGCAGCGAGGACCGGGCCCGGTCGTCGTCGGCGCCCATGGCCAGCAGCACGTGTGAGGGCTGGGCCACCCCGGCGGAGCAGGCCGACCCGGTCGAGCAGGCGATGCCCTGGGCGTCCAGGAGCAGCAGCAGCGCGTCCCCCTCGCAGCCGGGGAAGGAGAAGTGCGCGTTGCCCGGGAGCCGGTCGGCCGGGTCGCCGTTGAAGATCACCTCGGGGACGGCCTGCCGGACCCGCTCGACCAGCTCGTCGCGGAGCGCGGCGACGCGGGCGGCGTACTCCTGCTGGCCCTTGACCGCGCTCTCGACGGCGACCGCG
The DNA here is from genome assembly GCF_049179035.1 of Micromonospora sp. WMMD1274. Taxonomy (NCBI): domain Bacteria; kingdom Bacillati; phylum Actinomycetota; class Actinomycetes; order Micromonosporales; family Micromonosporaceae; genus Micromonospora; species Micromonospora sp. WMMD1274. Next base: position 4,690,049 of record NZ_JBMHMG010000001.1, on the reverse strand, counting down.
AACGCGACGATGCCCGCGGTGTCGAGCGTCCCGGAGCGTACGTCGCGCTCCTGGCCGCCGCCGTGCAGCAGCGGGGTGGCCGCCACGTCGCGGGCCAGCAGCAGCGCGCCCACGCCGGCCGGGCCGCCGAGCTTGTGCCCGGTCACGGTGAGCGCCGACACGCCGCTGGCGGCGAAGTCGACCGGGACCTGCCCGACCGCCTGGATGGCGTCGGTGTGGAACGGCACCCCGTGCTCGGCGGCGACGGCGGCCAGCTCGGCCACCGGCTGGACGGTGCCCACCTCGTTGTTCGCCCACATGGCGGTGACCACCGCGACGCGCTCGCCGTGCTCGGCCAGCTCGGCGCGCAGTCGCTCCGGATCGAGCCGCCCGGCCGCGTCGACCGGAAGCCAGCCGGCCTGCGCGCTCTCGTGCTCGACCAGCCAGTCCACCGCGTCGAGGACGGCGTGGTGCTCGACCGCGCTGGAGACCACCCGGACCCGGTCGGCGCGGGCGGCGCGACGGGCCCAGAAGACGCCCTTCACGGCGAGGTTGTCGCTCTCCGTGCCGCCGCCGGTGAAGATCACCTCGGAGGGGCGGGCGCCGAGCGCGGCGGCCACCCGCTCGCGGGACTCCTCCACCCGCCGCCGGGCCCGGCGACCCGCCGCGTGCAGCGACGAGGCGTTGCCGACCTCGCGGGCGACAGCGACGTACGCCTCGAGTGCCTCGTCCAGCATCGGGGTCGTCGCGGCGTGATCAAGGTATGCCATCACGGTTCAGCCTAACGGCCTGCGTACCCGGCCCCGGGGGCCGGACCGCCCCGTCCCACCCGGGGCGGTCCGGCCCGCTCACGCGGGCCCGTCATGGTCACGCGGGAACGGCCGTGACCACGATGTTGTCCCGGTAGCTGCGGGTCTTCGCGTCGAACGGCCCACCGCAGGTGATCAGCGTGAGGCGCGGCTTGCCGTCACGCGCGAAGTACCGCTCCAGCGGGATCTTCGACTTCCGGTACTCCTCCCGGGCCACCACCCGGTAGGAGCGCTCGCGGCCGTCCGAGCCGGTGGCGGTGAGCTCGTCCCCCCGGCCCAGCTCACGCAGCCGGAAGAACGCCCCCTTGCCCTGCTCGGCGCTGTCCACGTGCCCGGCGATCACCACCGAGCCGGCACCGGCCTCCAGGCCCGGGCCGTAGCGGTACCAGCCGACCTGGTCCACGCTGGGCGGCACCTCGAACTCGTCGGTGCGCTCGTTGACGCCCACCGGGTTGACGGTGGCGGTGACCCGGATCGGCGGGATGCTCAGCTTCACCGGCGGCACGATCTCGGCGCCGGCGGGCAGCGTGCCCGGGTTCACCGGGACCGAGCCGCCGCCGGTCGCCGAGGGCGCGGGTGTGGGCGTGGCACTGGCCAGCGCCGTCACCTCGTCGCCGCCGACGTCCTCGGCGGGCTCGGATCCGCACGCCACCACTGTCGCCAGGGTGAGCGCGGCGGCGCCGGCGGCCATCGCCGCCAGCGCCCCGCGGTTGCGCACCGTCACCGGCGACCGGCCCGGGCGGTTGCCGCCACCCGCGCCCCGCCGCCGACCAGGAGCAGCACGCCGGCCCCGGCCAGCACGTACCACCAGGTGTCCACGCCGGTGCCGGCCTGGCCGCCGGTGCCGCTGGGCACGCCGCCCGGCGCCGAGTGCAGGCCGCTGATGGTCTGGGCGACCACGTTCAGGTTCTTCGCCTCGGCCGAGCCGATCGCGTAGACGATGGTGGCGGTGCCCTCCTTCAGGTTCAGGTCGGCCGGGCCGATGGCGACGGTGTCGGTGCCGGCGAGCACCACGTCCGCCTCGACCGAGCCGGCGGCCACGTCCGCCTTGGCCTCCTTCGGGTTGGTCAGGTTCTCGAAGACCGGCTTCCCACCGGCCCGCACGTCGACGGCCGGGGCGGCGGCGGTGTGCCGGACGATCAGCCGGGCCTTGCCGGCGCCCACCTTGGACACGTCGTTGACGAACGGGGTGATCTGCGGCTCGCCGGCGGCGCTGAGGTGGGCGGCGAGGCTGATGTTCGCCCCGCCCGGCACCTCGGCGTCGTCCACCTTCAGGATCGCCTTGTCGATCGCCTCGCCGGGCTTGGTCAGGGCGATGTCGTACTCCCCCTCGGGCAGGGTGAGCGGGCCGGCGACGTCGCCGGGCTTGAAGTTGTTCAGCGTCTTCTCGCCGTTGACGTACACGTCGACCGGGGTGTCCGGGATGCCGTGGACCACGGAGACCTTCGACGAGGCGGCGTAGGCCGGGCTCATGGTGGCGGCGCCGACGCCGGCGAAGGTGAGGGCGGCCACCGCGCCGCCCGCGGCGACCCGACGGAACATCGCGTACTGCATTGTCTGCCTCCTGGTGGTTGATGCTGATTCGTCAGGCCTGGCTTGCAGAACGGGTTACGCCGGCTCCGTCGCCCCCGGATGCGCCCGGATCCGATTTCTTTTTCCCGTCTCCGGGCGCATCCGCCGGACCCTGCGGCGACGAAGGAGAGGTGACGAGGGTCGTGACGGACACACCGGGAGAGTGGGGCGGGGGCTGTGGGAGTTACAGTCGGGCATGCCCCACGGAAGGCGAGCCGCCCGGTGACGGCGGCCAGGCAGGGCCCCGAACCGCCGGGCGAGGACGACCTCGCCACCCGGTTCCGCGACGGCGACGAGGCGGCCCTGCGAGAGGCGTACGACAGGTACGGGCGGGCGGTGCTGCACCTGGCCACCACGACGCTCGTGAACCGCAGTGACGCCGAGGACGTGACCCAGGCGACGTTCGTCGCCGCCTGGCTCGGCCGGGAGACGTTCGACCCGGCGAAAGGCTCACTGGTCGGCTGGCTGCTCGGGATCGGGCGGCGCAAGGTGGTCGACCGGATCCGGGCCGCGGCCCGGGAGACCCGGGTGGTCGAGACGGTGAAGCAACTGCCGGAGCCGGTCTCCACCGGCCCCGACCCGGACACCGTGGTCGACCGGCTGGTGGTCGCCGACGAACTGGCCCGGCTCCCCGACGAACAACGCCGGATGCTGGAGCTGGCGTTCTACGACGACCTGACACACCAGCAGATCGCGGCGGTGACCGGAGTGCCGCTCGGCACCGTCAAGAGTCACATCAGACGCGGCATGCAGAGCCTGAAACGCAGATGGGAGGTGGACGGTGCAGCACCTGGACCACGACCGGCTGGTCTTTCTGGCGCTCGGTGAGAGCGAGGCGGCTGACGGCGAGGCCACCCATCTGGACACCTGCGACCACTGCCGGGGCGAGATGGAGTCGCTCCAGCACGTCGCCGGGCTCGGCGCCGGCACCCAGGGCCTGGCCGACCTGCCCGACCCGCCGGAGCACATCTGGCAGGGCATCGTGGCCGAGATCCGGGCCGCCGAGGAACTGCCGGCGCTGACCGATCGGCGCCTGCCGCGCCCGGCCGACCCGGTGGAGCCGGCCGCCGTACCCGTCGTGGCACGTCGTCCGCGGCGGAGCCGGCGCTGGCCGGGGTGGGCGACCACGGCGGTCACCGCCACCGCCGCCGCGGTGATCGGCGTGGCCGGCACGGCCGCGGTGCTCGGCGGTGGCGGCGGCGAGCCGGCCGACCCCGAGCCGCCGGTGGTGGCCAGCGCGCCGCTCGCCGCGTTCGGCGCGACGCCGAAGGACGCCTCCGGCGACGCCCGGGTGCTCGGTGACAACCGGTTGCATCTGCACGTGGCGAATCTCCCGAGCGTTCCGGGGTACTACGAGGTCTGGCTGATCGATCCGAACACGATGGAGATGTTCTCCGTGGGTACGCTGAGCAACGGCTCGGGGGATGCGCTGCTGCCGATCCCCTCGAACGTCGACCTGCGCACCTACACCGTGGTCGACGTCAGCGCGGAGCAGTACGACAACAAGCCCGGCCACTCCGGCGACAGCCTGCTGAGGGGCACCCTGACGGGCTGATCGGCGGGCCGGCTCAGCTCCCCGGCCCGCCGATCAGCTCCCTACGAGAAAGGCCGCCGCCCGGTGCACCGGGCGGCGGCCTTCTCTCACGCGACGCTCACTTGCGCTTGCGGATCTCCTCGGCGGCCTGCGGGACGACCTTGAACAGGTCGCCGACCACGCCGAAGTCGGCCAGCTCGAAGATCGGCGCCTCGGCGTCCTTGTTCACCGCGACGATGGTCTTCGAGGTCTGCATGCCGGCCCGGTGCTGGATCGCGCCGGAGATGCCCAGCGCGACGTAGAGCTGCGGGGAGACCGTCTTGCCGGTCTGACCGACCTGGAACTGGTGCGGGTAGTAGCCGGAGTCGACTGCCGCGCGGGACGCGCCGACCGCGCCGCCGAGCAGGTCGGCCATCTCCTCGACCAGCTTGAAGTTGTCGGCGTTGCCGACACCGCGACCGCCGGAGACGACGACCGACGCCTCGGTCAGCTCGGGGCGGGAGCCCTTCTGCTCGGCGACCCGCTCGACGACCTTGGCCAGCTTGTCCGCGTCGGTGACCGACACGGTGAGCTGCTCGACGGCCGGGGTGGCCGCGGCCGGGGCCGGGTTGAGCGAGTTCGGCCGGACGGTGACCAGCGGCAGGCCCTTGGTGACCTTGGACTTGACGATGGTGGAGCCGGCGAACGCGACCTGGGTGGCGGTGCCGTCGGCGGCCAGGCCGACCACGTCGGTCAGGATGCCGTTGTCCAGCTTGACCGCCAGGCGGGCGGCGATCTCCTTGCCCTCCTGGGAGGAGGCGAGCAGCACGGCGGCCGGCTGGACGCGCTTGACCAGCTCGGCGACCACCGTCGCCTTGGGGGCCACCAGGTAGCCGTCGATCTCCTCGCCCTCGGCGGCGTAGATCTTCTCCGCGCCGTACTCGCCGAGCTTCGCGCTCAGCGCCTCGGCGGCGCCGGCGCCACCGAGGACGACAGCGCTCGGGGTGCCCAGCTCGCGGGCGAGGGTGAGCATCTCCAGGGTGACCTTCTTGACGCCGAATTCCTTGGTGGCTTCGACGACGACGAGAACCTCAGACATGTCAGTGACCTCTCACACGAACTTCTCGGTGGCGAGGAACTCGACCAGCTTCACGCCGCCCTCGCCCTCGTCGGTGATCTTCTCGCCGCCGGAGCGCGGCGGGCGCTTGGAGTGCTCGACCACGGCGCTGGTGGCGCCGTCGAAGCCCACCTCGGCCGGGGCCACGCCCAGGTCGCCCAGGGAGAGCGTCTGCACCGGCTTCTTCTTGGCGGCCATGATGCCCTTGAAGGACGGGTAGCGCGGCTCGTTGATGGTGTCCCAGACGGAGACCACGGCCGGGGTGGAGGCGGTGACCACCTCGTAGCCCTCCTCGGTCTGCCGCTCGACGGTCAGGTTCGCGCCGTCGACGGTGAGCTTGCGGGCGCCGGTCAGGGCGGCCACGCCCAGCCGCTCGGCGATCATGTGCGGCATGACCTGGACCCGGCCGTCGGTCGACTCGGCGCCGCAGATGACCAGGTCGGCGTTGAGCTGCCCGAGGGCGGCGGCGAGCACCTTCGAGGTGGCCACCGCGCAGGAGCCGTGCAGGGCGTCGTCGACGACGTGGACGGCCTTGTCCGGGCCCATGGAGAGCGCCTTGCGGATCGACTCGGTCGCCCGGTCCGGACCCATGGTCAGGATGGTGACCTCGCCGCCGTGCGCCTCCTTGATCTTCAACGCCTCCTCGATGGCGTACTCGTCCATCTCGTTGATGACGTTGTTCGCCGAACCGCGGTCGACGGTGTTGTCGTCAGAACGCAGGTTGCGGTCCGCGCCCGAATCGGGCACCTGCTTGACGAGTACGACGATGTTCATCGCGCTTCGACGACCCTCCTGTTTGGTGTAGCGATCACTCGCCCGGTCACGGGCGCAGCCTCCCGCGTGACGCAACGTGGGTCAACCGCGGGCAGCTGTGCACTTCCCCACGAGGCAATGTTACCCGCAAGTAGCATGGCCACCCCGGCGGCCCGGAGTGACGCAACTCACCACCGTCACGCCGCCTCGGCCAGCGCCTGCCGGATCTTCTCGATCGCCGCCGCCTCGGCCGGCTCGATCCCCCGGTGCGCCTGCGCCACCCGCTCCGCCGCGGCCAGCACCACCGACCGGTACGTCTCGACGTCGTCCGGCGACTTGGCGCGCAGGATCTCCACCGACCGGCCCAGCGCGGGCAGCACCACCGACTCGATCTCCATGACCGAGTCCCGGGGAAGCTGCGGCAGCGGCCCGGTGGTCAGCGCCTCCTTGACCACACCCCCCACCTCGGCGAGCGCACCGGAGGCGGCGAAGCTCTCCCGCACCATGGCCAGCACGCCGGGCACGGCGTTGGAGACCAGGAACACGGCACCGAACGCGCCGGTCTTCAGGGTGAGCCGCTCGTCCGCCGTCAACCGTTCCATGATCACGGAGTGTAGACGTAGGGCGTGGAGGTGGTGACCGCAACGAGCCCGAGCCGCTCCAGGATGGGCCGGCTGTCCGGCGAGCAGTCCACCTGGAGCAACGTCTTGCCGCGCTGCTGTGCCAGCCGCGCCCGGTACGCCACGAGCGCCCGGTAGATGCCCTTCTTCCGCCACTGCGGCAGCGTCGAGCCGCCCCAGAGGCTGGCGAAGCCGGTGCCGCGCTGGTAGCGGATCCAGCCCGCACTGACCACCGTCTCCCCCGCCTCGGCCACCACCACCGTGATCGACTGCGGGTCCGCCTCGATCTCCCGGAGCAGGCCGATCACCAGGTGGCTGCGGTCGGTGCGCCAGACCTCCTCCTCCATCGCCGCGATCCGTTCCAGGTCGGCCCGGCTGGTGACCTCGCGCAGGCGTACCCCCTCGGGGAGCACCGGGACGGCGGCGGCGAGCGGCGCGACCGGGCCGACCACGACGGTCTCCTGGTCCTCCGGTACGAAGCCGGCGGCGCGCAGCCGGTCGCCCAGGTCGGCCGGCTCGTCGTGACCGGCGAGCTTCCACTCGACCGACTCGCCCCGGGCCCGGAAGACCTCGACCTGCCGGGCGATGAGCGCGTCCAGCTCGGCGCCGGCCAGGCCGTCGAGCGTCCGGTAGGTGAGGAAGCCCCGGTGGTCGAGGCCGAGCACGCGGAACAGCGGGCCGTCGCGCTCCACCGTCACCCCGTCCGGCAGCGGGTCCGGCAGCTCCGGTCGGATCTGGCTGTCGTAGGCGTCACGCAGCTCGCGCGCGTCAAGATCGGTCATCCCCCCAGGCTAGGCGCGGGGCAAAGCGGATAATCGGCAGCGTGTGGGAGTCGATCAAGAGCTGGTTCGACCCGCGTGAGCTGCGTTCGGTCGGCATCCCGCCGGACTACCGCTTCTCGCTGGCGAACGAACGGACCTTCCTGGCCTGGCTGCGGACAGGGCTCGCGCTGGTCGCGGGCGGGCTGGCCGCCGCCCAGTTCCTCCCGCCGCTGCGCCTGGCCCACCTGCGCGAGGCGCTCGCGATCGCGTTGCTGCTGCTCGGCGCGGCCGTCTCGATCCGGGCGGTCGACCACTGGGCGCGCACCGAACGCGCCATGCGACTGAACGAGGAGCTGCCCGCGTCCCGCTTCCCGGCCGTGCTGGCGCTCGTCGTCGCGGTCGGCGCGCTGCTGCTGGTGGCCGCCGTGCTGCTGGGCGGCGCGGGGTGACCCGAGATCCCGGACTGCAGCCCGAGCGCACCCGGCTGGCCTGGCGGCGGACGCTGCTCACGCTGACCGCGGTGCTGCTGCTCCAGCTCCGGCAGGCGTTCACCGGCCGCGTCCTCGACGCGCTGCTGACCGGGGCGGCGCTCCTGGTCTGGCTCGCCGTGCTGGTGGTGACGTGGCACCGGGCCACCGGCACCGGACCCCGCCGGTTCGACAGCTGGTCGGTGCCGCTGACCGCGCTCGGTGCGGCCGGACTGGCGGTGCTCGGTGTGGCGCACGTGCTCGGCGGGGTGCGCTGACGTGCGGCGGTGAGCCATCATGGGGCATGGCCCGCCTCTACGTGCTGCTCTTCCTGGTTCAGATCGTCCTCGCCGTGTGCGCGCTGATCAGCTGCCTCTCCGCCGACGAGGAGAAGGTCAAGGCGCTGCCCCGGATGATCTGGGTGCTGATCATTCTCTTCTTCCCGCTGGTCGGCTCGATCGCCTGGTTCCTGGTGGGCCGCGAGCGCCCGGCCGGGACCGCCGGCGTCACCGGCACGACCCGTCCCGCCGCCCCGGCGGCCCGCCGCCCGCTCGCACCGGACGACGACCCGGAGTTCCTCGCCTCGCTGGACGAGCGGTCCCGCCGCGAGGACCAGGAACGGCTGCGGCTGTGGGAGGAGGACCTGCGCCGCCGCGAGGAGGAGCTGCGCGGCCGTCCGGACGACCGGGACCGCCCCGAGGTCTGACACGCGCAGCGGGCCGCCCGCCGGTCACCCGGCGGACGGCCCGCACGCGCCGTGTCTCAGGCCAGGTTCGACGAACGGGGGTACGCGTCCGCGGGGTCGGTCAGCACGTTCACCAGGTACGGCACGCCCGAGTCGAACGCGCGCCCCAGCGCGGGCCCGAGGTCGGCGGCCTTCTCCACCGTCTCGCCCCCGCCGCCCAGCGCCTCGACCACCTTGTCGTAACGCAGGCCGGGCTGGAGGTCGGCGGCCACGTCGTAGCCGTACATCGCCCGCATCGGGTGCTTCTCCAGCCCCCAGATGCCGTTGTTGCCGACCACGATCACCACCGGCAGCTTCTGCCGGACCAGCGACTCCACGTCCATCAGCGAGAAGCCGGCCGCGCCGTCGCCCATCAGCACACAGATCTGCCGGTCCGGGTGGCTGACCCGGGCGCCCATCGCGTAGCCCATGCCGGTGCCCAGGCACCCGTACGGCCCGGGGTCGAGCCAGGTGCCCGGCTGGGCGGGCTCCAGGTACCGCCCGGCGTACGAGACGAAGTCGCCGCCGTCGCCGATGGTGATGGCGTCCGGGGCGAGCACCTTGCGCAGCTCGCCGTAGATCCGGGCCGGGCGGATCGGGTCGCTCTCGGCGGCCATCTCCTCCGCGTCGCGGGCCTTCGCCGCGTCCTCGGCGGTCCGCAGTTCGGCGATCCAGTCGGCGTGGTCGGCCCGGTCACCGGTGTGGTCGGCGAACGCGCCGAGGATCAGCCGCAGGTCACCGGCCGGCGCGGCGGCCGGCTGCACGTGCCCGGCCCGCTGGCTCGGTGCGTCCACCACGTGCACCACCTGGGCGTCGCCGAAGTCGCCGAAGGAGAGCCGGAAGTCCAGCGGGGTGCCGATCACCACGACCACGTCGGCGCCCTTGAGCGCGACCCGGCGCGCCTTGGCGAACGCGAGCGGGTGCTCCGGCGGCAGCGCGCCCCGGCCCATGCCGTTGGTGAACACCGGCACCCGCAGCGACTCGGCGGCGGCACGCAGCGCCTCGACGGCGTCGCCCGCGTACACGTCGGAACCGGCGATGATCACCGGCCGGGACGCGCCCGCGATCAGGCGGGCCGCCTTGGCCACCTCGTCCGGGTCCGGCTCGATCGGCGCCGGCGGCGTGACCGCCGGCAGGTCGGCGTCGCCTACCGAGAAGACCGCCTCCAGCGGGAAGTCCAGGAAGACCGGGCCGCGGTGCGGGGTGAGCGCGGTGGTCAGCGCCGCCGACACCGCGCGCGGGATGTCGTCGGCGCTGAACACCGTCTCGGCGTGTTTGGTCACCGGCGCGACCAGCGGCAGGTGGTCCATCTCCTGGAGGCTGCCCGAGCCCCAGCGGAACTGGGGCGCCCGCCCGCCGAGCACCAGCACCGGCGAGGCGTTGAAGAACGCGCTGGTCAGGCCGGAGACCCCGTTGGTGACGCCGGGGCCGGCGGTGAGCACGGCCAGGCCGGGGCGGCGCTGGAGCTTGGCGACCGCCTCGGCGGCGAACACGGCGGACTGCTCGTGCCGCACGTCGTAGAGGGGGAAATCCGCCTTGTGCGCGGCGTCGTAGAGCGGGAAGACGTGCCCGCCGGACAGCGTGAACATCTCCCGTACGCCGTGCGCGCGTAGTGCCGCGAGTGCCAGATCGCCCCCGTGGCCCTCGATCCGCTCCGTCATGCCATTCCCCTTCGTCGACCGACCGGGGTCACGCTACTGGCCGGTACAGCAGATGTGAACAGCTCTCGCGTCAGCGACCGGTGAAGCCCGGCTTGCGCTTCTCCACGAACGCGGCCATGCCCTCGCGCCGGTCGTCGGTGGCGAACAACGCCGCGAAGAGCTGGCTCTCCCAGGCCAGGCCCGAGGTGAGGTCCATGTCCAGACCGCCGTCGACAGCCGCCTTCGCCGCGCGCAGCGCCTGCACCGGCCCGGTCAGGAACGGCTTCACGTACGCCACCGCGGCGTCGTAGACCTCGGCGGCCGGGACCACCCGGTCGGCCAGGCCGATCCGCAGCGCCTCGGCGGCGTCGACCATCCGCCCGGTCATGATCAGATCCTTGGCGCGGGCCGGGCCGACCAGGCGGGCCAGCCGCTGGGTGCCGCCGGCGCCGGGGATGATGCCGAGCTTGATCTCCGGCTGGCCGAGCTTGGCGTCCTCGGCGACGATCCGCCAGTCGCAGGCCAGCGCCAGCTCGCAGCCGCCGCCGAGCGCGTACCCGGTGATCGCGGCGACGACCGGCTTCGGGATGCGGGCGATCGCGCCGAGCGCGCTGGACAGGTCGGCCGCGCGCTCCGCCATGTCCACGTAGGACATGTCGGCCATCTCCTTGATGTCCGCACCGGCCGCGAAGACCTTCTCGCCGCCGTACACGATCACGGCGCGGACCTCGGTGTCGGCGGTGGCCGCCGACGCGGCGGCGCGCAGCTCCTCCTGCACCTGGGTGTTGAGCGCGTTCATCGGCGGCCGCTCCAGCCGGATGGTGCCGATGCCGTCCTTCACTTCCAGCCTGACGAACTCGCCCACGCTGCCCTCACTTCCTCGTCGAAGTCGCGTGCCAACCTTACGACTCGCCTCGTTGGGGTAGACAGTGTGGTGTCGGCGACTCCCCAGGTCGCCGCCGGAGCCGCCGCCGCCCCGCCACCGGGAGTGAGGCCATGATCACCTACTACGACGACCGCTCCGTCCAGGTCACCTCCACCGCGGTACGGGTGGACGGGCGCAGCTACCCGCTCGCCGAACTGACCACCGTGTGGCACCGTCGGGGCGACCGCTCCTGGCGGGTGATCGCCGGGCGCGGCGCGATCGGGGCCGCGCTCGCCGGACCGCTGGTGGCCGCCGTGCTGGGCATAGCGCTGGCCGTGTGGCTCCAGCGTTCGGCGGTGGTCACCATCGCCATCGTCGGGGTCTCGGTGCTGCTCGGCCTCGCCGTCGGTCCGCTCGCGGACTTCCTCTTCGAACACCTGGACCGCTCCTACGCCCGGGGCAGCCGGGAGATGGAGATGTGGGCGCAGTGGCGCGGCCGGCCGGTGCGGCTGCTGCACACCCGCGACGCGATGCGCTTCGGCCAGGTCTACCGGGCGGTGCAGCGGGCCATGGAGGCCCTGCCGCCAGCGCCGGGGCGCGCCGCGCCCGATCGTGCCGCCCGCCAGCCCGATCGTGCCTCGCGTCAGAACGTGATCGGCTCGTCCGGCAGCAGGCCGAGCCCGCGCAACAGGCCGTAGGTGTCCTGCTCGCCCCAGAACTGCACGATCCGGCCACCGGCCAGGCGGTACATCTTGCACGCGCTCTGCACCGTGGTCGCACCGGTCGCCTCCCGCCGGTACGTCTGCGCCATCGACACCACCACCCGGTCCCCGGCCGCGAAGATCTCCCGGATCTCCTGGTCGAGCACGGTCAGGCCGGGTGAGGAGACCGCTGCCTCCGGGTAGCGCCGGCCGCGTACCGCGGTGCCCGAGCCGTAGATCTCCACGTCCTCGTCGACCACCTCGGCCAGTTCGGCCAGGTCCTTCGTGACGAAGGTGCGCAGGTAACGCCGGACCACCTCGACGTTGCGCGCCTGCTCGTCACCGCTGGTTCCGGCCCCGTTCCGGTCCGTCATGCCGCCAGCCTAACGGTGCGCGATCACCGACGCCGCCCCGCGCGGTTAGGCTGATTCATGGTCCTCTATTACCGGGACGACGCCGTGCAGGTCACCTCGGAGGCGATCCACGCGGGCGGGCAGGTCGTCGCGCTCGCCGACGTCACGTACGTCTGGCACGCGCGCGGCACCACCACGCTCGCCGTCCGGGGGCGGGTGCTGGGCCGCGGCGTGCTGGTCCTGCTGCTGTCGCTGCCGCCACTGGTCGCGGTGGTCTGCGTGCTCTCGCTGGCCTGGTCCGCGCAGGACCGCGGCGAGTGGAAACTCGCCCTGATCATCCTGGCCGCGTTCGTGGTGGCCGGTCTGGCGCTCACCCCGTTCCTGGAGGTGCCGCTCGGCTGGCTGGACCGCTCCTACGAGCGCGGCAACCGGGTGCACGAGCTGTGGGTGCAGCACCACGGCCGGGAAACGATGCTGGTCCGCACGCCGGACGCGCTGCGGTTCGGGCAGATCTACCGGGCCGTGCAGCGGGCCGTCGAGCAGGGCGACCTGCGGTGAGCCGGCCCGGCGCGCGGCGGCCACCTCATCCGGCGGCACTGGCCGCGACGCCGCACACTGGATGCCATGGCGATCCCTCTTCCCCGGCCCGGCGCCCTGCTCGGCCTCACCCGTACCGCAGTGGACCAGGCGCTCGGCTCGGCCGCCACGGTGGCCTCGGTACCCGCTCGCGCCTTCGCCGTCCTCGACCAGGTGGAGGCGCTGGTCCGGCGGATCGACGGGGTGGTGGACCGGATCGAGGGCACGCTCGACCGCACCGACCGGGTGCTCACCGACGCGGAGACGGCGGTCCGCGAGGTGGCGGTGATCAGCGCCGCCGCCACCGCGGCGATCGACACGGCGACCGAGGTGGCCGCCGCGGCGACTGTGGTGGTCGGCGAGGCGCAGCGGGTCTCCGAGGCGGCGGCCACCGTGGTCGGCGAGGCCGACCGGGTGGCCCGGACGGCGGCCGGTGTGGTGACCGAGGCGGAGACGGTGACCACCCGCGCGGCGGGCACGCTGGCGACCGCCGAGAAGGCGACGGGCGTCGCGACCGAGCTGCTGACCGCGTACGAGGCGACGCTGCGCCGGGCCGCGCCGATGGCGGCCCGTTTCGTGGAGCAGCTCAGCCCGGAGGAGGTGACCGCCGCGATCCGGCTGGTCGACGAGTTGCCGAAGCTCAAGGACCATCTCACCTCGGACGTGCTGCCGATCCTGGCCACGCTGGACCGGGTCGGTCCGGACCTGCACGACCTGCTGGACGTCACACGCGATCTCAAGCTCGCGGTCGCCGGCATCCCCGGGCTCGGCATGCTGCGCCGCCGCGGCGAGCGCCTCACCGACGAACCGGCCGGCTGAGGCTCAGCCGGCCGGGAACAGCTCGTCGATCTCCGCGCGGTGCGGCAGCGCCACCGAGGCGCCCAGCTTGCGCACGCACGCCGCACCGGCGGCCGCCGCCCAGCGCACCGCGTCGGCCAGGTCCCGCCCCTCGCCCCAGGCAACGGCGAGCGCGGCGGTGAACGCGTCCCCGGCGGCGGTCGAGTCGACCACGTCCACCGGCACCGCCGGCACGTGCGTCGGCGGCCGGTCCCGGTCGACGTACCAGGCGCCGTCGCCGCCGAGCGTGAGCACCGCCCGGGGCACCAGGTCCAGCAGCGCCGCCGGCTCGTCCCGGCCGCGGCCGGTCAGCGCCTGCGCCTCCGGCTCGTTCACCACGAGCAGGTCGGTGGCCGCCAGCAGCTCGGCCGGCACCGGCCGGGCCGGTGCGGCGTTGAGCACCACCCGGGTGCCCGCGGAACGGGCCGCCAGCGCCGCCTCGGTCACCGTCTCGACCGGCACCTCCAGCTGCGCGACCAGCACGTCCGCATCGCGTACGGCGGAGAGCTCGTCGGCGGTCAGCGACGTGAACGCGGCGTTCGCCCCGGGGGTGACCAGGATGGCGTTCTCCCCCGCGCCGCCGACCATGACCAGCGCGACGCCGGACGGGCCGTAGACCACCCGCAGGTGGCCGGTGTCCACGCCGGCCGCTGTCATCCGGGCCCGCAGCGTCACGCCGAACGAGTCCGAGCCGATCGCGCCGAGGAAGACGCAGGACGCGCCGGCACGTACCGCGGCGACCGCCTGGTTGGCGCCCTTGCCGCCGGGCAGCATGACGAAGTCGTCGCCCAGCACCGTCTCGCCGGGCCGGGGCAGCGCGGCGCCGATGCCGACCAGGTCCATGTTGGCGCTGCCGACGACGGCGATCCGGGTCTGCGGCACTGTGTCGTCCCGTCGCTCAGGCGGCGCGGGCGGCCCAGCGGTCGCCGGACCGCGTGACCACCAGCGGCAGGCCGAACGTCTTCGACAGGTTGTCGGCGGTGAGCACGTCGGCGAGCAGCCCCTGCGCCACCACGCCGCCCTCGCGCAGCAGCAGCGCGTGGGTGAAGCCCGGCGGGATCTCCTCGACGTGGTGGGTGACCAGCACCATCGCGGGCGCGTCCGGGTCGTACGCCAGCTCGGCCAGCCGGGCCACCAGGTCCTCGCGCCCGCCCAGGTCGAGCCCGGCGGCGGGCTCGTCGAGCAGCAGCAGTTCCGGGTCGGTCATCAGGGCGCGGGCGATCTGGACGCGCTTGCGTTCGCCCTCGGACAGCGTGCCGTACGTGCGGTCGGTGAGGTGGCCGACGCCGAGCTGGCGCAGCAGCGCGGCGGCGCGCGCCACGTCGGTGCGGTCGTAGCTCTCCCGCCAGCGGCCGACCACGGACCAGGCGGCGGTCACCACCACGTCGACAACGCGCTCCTCGGCGGGGATCCGCTCGGCGAGCGTCGCGGTGGACAGGCCGATGCGGGTCCGCAGCTCGTTGACGTCGGTACGGCCGATGCGCTCGCCGAGCACGTGCGCGACGCCGCTGGTCGGGTGCAGCCGGCCGGCGGCCAGGTTGAGCAGCGTGGTCTTGCCCGCGCCGTTCGGCCCGAGCACCACCCACCGCTCGTCCAGCTCGACCCGCCAGTCGACGTCGTGCACCAGCGCGGTGCCGGAACGCCTGACGACGACTCCGTCGAGGCTGACCACCAGATCCGCGTCCACGGTCGAGGGGGCGGGGGCGCCCGGGGCGCCGGGGATCAGGTCACCAGTCACCGCTCCATCCAATCACGCACCCGGCCCGGCGCCCCCCACGGGCGGCGCCACCGCCATAGGGTGGGGCGCCGTGTCGTTGGTCACCGCTTCCGGAAGGACACCCATGCCCGACCGCTGCCGGGAGGCGCGCGGATGAGCGCGGTCATCGAGATCGCCGGCCTCCGCAAGACGTTCCACACGCTGCGCCAGGGGCGCCGGATCGCCGTCGACGGTTTCGACATGCTGGTCGAGGCGGGCCAGGTGCACGGCTTCCTGGGGCCGAACGGGTCCGGGAAGACCACCACGCTGCGCGCGTTGCTGGGGCTGGTCCGGCCGGACGCCGGGCGGATGCGCGTGCTGGGCGCCGAGTCACCCGAGCATCTGGCGGACGTGGCCGGGCGGGTCGGCGCGATCGTGGAGAGCCCGCAGTTCTTCGCCAACTTCACCGCCCACCGGACGCTGCGGCTGCTGGCCCTGGCCGGTGGTGTGCCGACCGCCCGGGTGGACGAGGTGCTGGAGCAGGTCGGGCTGCGTGACCGGGGCGACGAGCGGGTCAAGGGCTACTCGCTGGGCATGAAGCAGCGGCTGGCGGTCGCGTCGGCCCTGCTGAAGAACCCGGAGCTGCTGATCCTGGACGAACCGGCGAACGGGCTGGACCCGGCCGGCATCCGGGAGATGCGTGACCTGACCCGGTCGCTGGCCGAGGCCGGGGTGACGGTGCTGCTGTCCAGTCACATCCTCGCCGAGATCCAGTTGATCTGTGACCACGTGACGATCGTCAGCCGGGGGCGGCGGGTCGCGTACGGGCCGGTGGAGGAGGTGCTCGCCGGTTTCGACCAGCACCAGTGGCGGGTCCGGGTGGCCGACCCGGAGCAGGCCGGGCAGTTGCTGGGCCGGGCCGGCCTGTCGGTGACCGTCGCGCCGGACCACCTGGTGGTGACCGGCGTGCAGGATCCGGAGACGATCAGCCGGACGCTCGGCGAGCAGGGCATGTGGGTACGCGAGCTGGTCCCGCTGCGGCCGGACCTGGAGAGCGTCTTCCTGGAGCTGACCGGCGGCCACGAGCACGTGGCGGTGCCGCGACAGGTCGACGGCGCACCGCCGAACGACGGTGTGATCGACCTCGACGTCCGGGAGAGCCGGGAGGTGGACGCGTGAACCTGGTCCGTGCCGAGCTGGAGCGGCTGGCCGCCCGGCGCTTCGTGCAGCTCATGGTGGTGCTGCTGGCTGCCGCCTTCGCGGTGACAGTGGTGACCACGCTCGCCGGTTCGCACCGGCCCGGCCCGGCGGAGCTGAGCCGGGCGCAGGCCCAGGCGGCGGAGAGCGTGCGCCAGATGGAGATGACGTACGACCGCTGCCTGCGGATCCGGGAGGGCTCGCTCCCGCCGGGCGAGAACGACTACCTGCCGCGCGACTGCGCCCAGATCGACCCGGCCCAGATCGAGGAGCTGCCGAGCGCGGCCGACTACCTCAGCGGCGTCTTCGTCTTCGCCAAGGAGGCCGAGCCGCTGCTCTACTTCCTGATCGCGTTCCTGACGCTGTTCGGGTTCCTGGTCGGCGCCTCCTACATCGGGGCCGACCTGAACTCGGGCGGGGTGGTCAACCTGCTGCTGTGGCGGCCACGGCGGCCCACTGTGCTCGCCGCGAAGCTGGGCACGCTGCTGGGCGGGCTGCTCGGCCTGTCGGTGCTGGCGTCGGCGGCGTACCTCGGGGCGTTCTGGTTGATCGGCCAGGCGTCCGGCCTGGTCGGGCGGACCGGCGGCGACTTCTGGCCGTCGCTGGCGGCGATCTGGGTACGCGGGCTGATGCTGGTGCTGCTCGCCGCGGCGCTCGGGTTCGCCGTCGCCACGCTGGGCCGGCACACGTCGGCGGCGCTCGGCACGGTGGCCGCGTACGTGGTGGTGTGGGAGCTGGGGGCGCGGCTGGTGTTCCAGATCCTGGAGGTCGGCCGGCCGGACCGGTACATGCTGTCCAGCTATCTGGCGGCCTGGCTGTCCGGTGAGGTGCGGCTGTGGGACAGCAACGCCTGCGGCCCGGGGATCTCCGGCTACTGCGACGGCTCGTACACGTTGACGTGGACGTCGGGCCTGGTGGTGCTGCTCGGGCTCACCGGTGCGCTGGTGGCCGCCGCGTTCACGGTGTTCCGTCGCCGCGACCTGATCTGACCGGAGCGACGCTCCGGCAACTCCTTGCGAACCCTGGCGCCATGATGAAGGATTCCTTCACATGGCGCCAGGGTGCACGACGTGGTCAGCCGACGGTCGAGCCGAACACCTCGTCGCGTACGGCGTCCAGCGCGGTACGCAGCGCGCCCCGCAAGATCGGCTCCTCGGTCAGCCCGGTGGTCACCACCCGGGGGCGCACGAGCGTGATCGCGGCGACCTCGTGCTGCACCCGCTCGGCCAGCGCCGCCCCGCCCGCCTGCCCGACCGCGCCGGCGAGCACCACGAGCGGCGGGTCCAGCACCACGCAGGTGCTCGCCACACCGAGCGCCAGCCGCCGGGCCAGCTCGTCGAGCATCGGCCCGCCCGCGGTGCCGGCCGCGATCGCCGCGCGTACCACCTCGGCCGCCCGGGCCGCCGCGACGCCCTGCTCGGCCGCCTCCGGGCTGGCGAAACCGTGCTCGGCGCCCACCGCGCGCACCGCGTCGGCGCCGACGAGCTGCTGGAACGCCGGCTTGGCCCGCTTGGACACGTCGCGCGGGATGGGCGCACCGGGCACCGGCAGGTAGCCGATCTCCCCCGCCGCGCCGCTGCTGCCGTGGTGCAGCCGGCCGCCCAGCATGATCGCCAGGCCGACGCCCGCGTCCACCCAGACCAGCACGAAGTCGGCGGTGCCACGGGCCGCGCCGGACTGCGCCTCGGCCACGGCGGCGAGGTTCACGTCGTTCTCGAACACGACCGGGGTGTCCAGGTCCTCGCGCAGCGCGGCGAGCAGGCCGCTGTGCCAGCGGGGCAGGTTGAACGCGAACGTGATGTCGCCGGTCTGCGGGTCGACCAGGCCCGGGGTGCCGAGCACGACGCGCCGGACGGCGGACAGCTCCGCCCCGGCGCTGCTGGCCGCCTGGACCACGGCGTTGTGCACCACGCCGACCGGGTCGTCGGTGTCCCTGGTGGACTGCTCGACCCGGCCCGCCACGGTGCCGGTGATGTCGGCGCAGGCGGCCACCACCCGCTCCGCGCCCACCTCCACGCCCACCACGTACGCGCTGCTCGGCCGGACGGCGTAGAGCTGGGCGTTCGGGCCCCGCCCGCCGGCCTGCTCGCCGACCCGGGCGACCAGGCCACGCTCCTCCAGCCGCTCGACGAGCTGGGACGCGGTGACCTTGGACAGCCCGGTCAGCTCACCGATCCGGGCCCGGGTCAGCGGGCCGCGTTCGAGCAGCAGCTCCAGCGCCGCACGATCGTTGAGCGCCCGCAGGAGTCGGGGGGTGCCGGGCAGCCGGGTCGCACTCATGCCAACGTCCTCAATTTTCAGTAAAGTTTTCTAACCACAAAACGCCTGCCGAGGGGTGCCCGTTAGCGTATCGGCCACCCCCATCCGCAGAGGTCGGACGACCCGGCAGGGAAAGGGGATACTCGTGGGTCTGGATCCAGGACTGCGCCGGCTCGCGCTGGGCACGCTGCTGGCCGCGTACCCGGGACCGGTCCCGCCGGACTGGGCGGTCGACCTGCTCGCCGACGGGCTCGCCGGGCACACCCTGTTCGGCACCAACATCCACGACCCGGCCCAGGTGGCGGCGTCCACCGCGGCGCTGCGCGCCGGCCGCCCCGACGTGATCGTCGCGATCGACGAGGAGGGCGGCGACGTCACCCGGCTGGCGCACGCCACCGGCAGCCCGTACCCCGGAAACGCCGCGCTCGGCGCGGTGGACGACCCCGACCTCACCCGCCAGGTGTACGCGGCGATCGGCGCGGAGCTGGCCGCGCTCGGCATCACGGTCGACCTCGCCCCCACTGTCGACGTGAACACCGCCGACGAGAACCCGGTGATCGGCACCCGCTCGTTCGGGGCGGACCCGAAGCGGGTCGCCGTCCACTCGGCCGCAGCCGTCGCCGGCCTCCAGTCGACCGGCGTGGCGGCCTGCGCCAAGCACTTCCCCGGGCACGGCGCCACGGTCGCCGACTCGCACCACGAGCTGCCCACCGTCGACGTGCCGCCGGCGGTCCTGCGGGGCCGCGACCTGCCGCCGTTCGCCGCCGTGGTCGACGCGGGCGTCCGCGCGGTGATGACCGCGCACATCCGGGTGCCGGCGCTGACCGGCGACGGTCCGGCCACGTTCAGCCGCGCGGTCCTGCACGACCTGCTGCGCGTCGAGTACGGCTTCGCCGGCGCGGTCATCACCGACGCGCTGGAGATGAAGGGCGCAGTGCTCGCCGCGGGCGGGGTCGGCGCGGGCGCGGTCCGGGCCCTGGCCGCCGGCGCGGACCTGCTCTGCATCGGCGCCCGGGTCGACGCCGAGCTGGTCGAGTCGGTCGCCGCCGAGATCGTCGCGGCCATCGGTGACGGCCGGCTGGCGCGCGCCCGGGTCGAGGAGGCCGCCGGCCGGACCACCGCGCTCGCCGCCGCCACCGGCCCCGCCGACGCTCCGCCGCCGGCCGTCGACGGCCTCGGCTACGCCGCCGCGCTGCGGGCGGTACGCGTCGAGGGCGACCTCACCGGCGACACCGCGCCCCTGGTGGTGCAGGTGCACGCCACCTCCACCATCGCCGAGGGGCGGGTGCCCTGGGGGCTCGGCCCGCACCTGACCGCCGGAGTCGAGCAGGCCCGCGCGGTGGCGGGCGAGACGGACCCGGAGCAGTTGCGGCGGCTCGCCGGGGACCGGCCGGTCGTGCTGGTCGGCCGGCACCTGCACCGGCTTCCCGGCGCGCGCGAGCTGGTCGAGGCGCTGGCCGTCACGCACCGCGTCGTCGTGGTCGAGATGGGCTGGCCGGGCGCCTGGCGGCCGGCGGGCGCGCGCGCCTTCGTCGCGACCCACGGCGCCAGCCACGCCAACGGCCGGGCCGCCGCCGAGGTGCTCGGCCTGACCGCCTGACCCGGACCCCACCCGGCCCGCCGTCTCCGGACGGCCGGCCGCTCTCTTGAACGTGTTCAAATTCTGTCGTACGCTCAGGGTGCCCAGGATTTGAACACGTTCAAGAGAGGCGACGGGGATGGACGTGAAGGTCTGGATGTACCTGGCCTACCTGACGGTGAGCATCGGCCTCACCATCTGGGTGGCGCGGGCACTGTCCCGCAACGGGCTGGTGTTCCTGCAGGACGTGTTCGCCGACAGCCGGCTGGCCGAGGCGGTCAACAGCCTGCTGGTGGTCGGCTTCTACCTGCTCAACCTCGGCTACGTCACGGTGGCGATGAAGGAGTCCGGCCCGGTCGGCGACACCAGCCAGGCGCTGGAGCAGCTCTCCATGAAGGTGGGATTCGTCCTGCTGGTGCTGGGCGCGCTGCACTTCTTCAACGTCTTCGCGCTCGGCCGCTACCGGCGCGGCCGCCTGCGCCAGCAGGCCCTCCACCCGCCGCTGCCGCCGGTCAGGATGCTCCCGCCGCAGGGCGGGCCCGTACCGGCGGCGGGCCCGAACCCGCCGGCCCGGTGACGTCCGCCGCGGGCGGGCACCAGCAGGATCCCACCGGGCACGGGGCCGGTGGGATCCGCGGGTTCACCGTCCTGTTCGACGCGGACTGCCCGATGTGCCGGGCCGCCCGGCGCTGGCTCGCCTCGCGCGCCCAGCTCGTACCGCTGGAGTTCGTGCCGGCCGGGTCCGCCGAGGCCCGGCGGCGCTTCCCCGGGCTCGACCACGATGCCACACTGCGCGACCTGACCGTGGTGGCCGACACCGGTGCGGTCTACCGCGGCGACGGCGCCTGGTTCGCCTGCCTCTGGGCGCTCGCCGAACATCGCGGCACGGCCGAGCGGCTGGCCCGCCCGCACCTGCTGCCGCTGGCCCGGCGGGTGGTGGCGGCGGCCTCCGCGGTCCGCGAACGGATCCGGGAACCGGGATACGGTGACGACGATGACCGAGCAGAGTGCGCCGACGACCGCTGCGGGTGGGCAGGGGTCGACGGCCCGGGGTGAGCAGACCCGCCAGCTGATCCTCGACACCGCGATGCGGCTGTTCCGCGAGCGCGGATACGCGCGGACGACGATGCGCGCCGTCGCCCAGGAGGCGGGCGTGGCGGTGGGCAACGCCTACTACTACTTCGGCTCCAAGGAACACCTGGTCCAGGAGTTCTACGCGGGCACCCAGCGCGAGCACCGGGAGGCAGCCGCGCCGGTGCTCGCCCGGGAGCGGGACTTCGGCCCGCGACTGGCCGGGGTGCTGCACGCGGGCATCGACGTGCTGAGCCCGTACCACGCGTTCGCGGGCGCCTTCTTCAAGACGGCGGCCGAGCCGACCTCACCGCTCAGCCCGTTCTCCGCCGAGTCGTCGGCACCCCGGGACATGTCGATCGCGCTGTTCCGCGAGGCGCTGACCGGGTCCACAGTCAAGCTCGACGACGAGCTGCGCGAGGCACTGCCCGAGCTGCTCTGGCTCGGCTACATGGGTGTGGTGCTCTACTGGGTGCACGACCGCTCGGAGGGGCAGGTCAAGACCCGGCAGCTCATCGACGGCGTGGTGCCGCTCGTGGACCGGCTGGTGGGTCTGTCCCGGCTGCGCGTGCTGCGGCCGGTCACCCGACAGGCGCTCGCCCTGATCCACACGCTGCGTCACTGATCCCGCCGACGCGAAGGCAAGCGATTGCGCAGGTGAGAGTCCGTAACCGGACAGCAACGCACCCCTTGCTCCCGACAGGAACTGACACATAGCGTTACCGATGTCGGGCCTGGGGGGAGAGCTGCGGACCGTGGATCCGGCCCGGGATCCACGGTCCGCGCCGGACTCGGCCAGCGGGGCGGGTCAGCGGGGGAAGACGCCGAACGCGGTGAAGCCGCGCTCCGGGAACCCGGCCGCCTCGGCCACCCGCGCCGACGCGGCGTTGCCCGGGTCGTGCAGGTAGGTGGGGATCGCCCCCTCGTCCAGCACCCGGCGGGCCGCCTGCGCGACCAGCCGCCGGGCCAGGCCGCGCCCGCGCGCCGTCGGCACCGTGCCCACCGCCAGCTCGTGCCCGTACGCGTCGTGCCGCTTGATCCCCACGCCGGCCCGGTACGCGCCGTCGGCGCCCCGCACCACGAGCACCTCCCGGTCGAACAGCCGCAGCCACGGCGGCAGCCCGGGCAGCGTGGGCGGGACCCACTCCCCCACCTCGGGCAGCGGCGCCGGGTCGGTGCACCAGCGGAAGACCGAGGCGTGCGCGACGAACTCGGGCATGCCGACAGTGACCGGCAGGTCGGACAGCCACTCCCCGAGCGGCCGGTCGCGTACCAGCGTCCGGACCGCCTCCACCCGGTCGGCGGCCACCGAGAGGACGGTGCTGCCGCCCGCGGTCACCGCGACGGCCGGGCGCAGCCGCCCGTCCCAGGCCGGGCGGGCGCGGCGATAGGACCGGACCACGTGCAGCCCGGGGCCCGCCGGCCACTGCCCCAACCAGGTCGCCAGATGAAGGAAGACCCGCCGGTCGAGCACGTGATCATGGTACGCCGGGACGCCGCGCCCGTGCCCGCGGAATTCGCCGATCGCGGCGCGGTTGAGACGCGCGGCAGGTGGGTAGAGGGTCGGCACGCCAGCGACGGACGCCGATTCCTGGTCCCGCCACCGGCCGCAGGAAACCCGGCGCTTCGCGGAACCGAAGGCATCGCCCCTGCGTCATATTCATTTCCATACATGGACAAGTTTCTCTGGGACGGTAGTGGTCATGCCTCACGAACCGAATGACCGATTCCAGCAGGACGCGGAGCGCGGCTGGCGGGCCGCCGCAGACGCCCGACGGTTCCCGGCGCAGCCGGCGTACCGCGAGGCCCGCGACCGAGGGCTCTCCTGGGCCGAACTGAACGCGCAACCGGCCGGTGCCGCCGCCTGGCGTGGCCTCTCACCCCTATAGGAACGCGGGCGGCGACACACCGGCCGGGCGCGCGTACCGGCCTTCGCACACCTGTGCGGTAGCGTCTTGTGGTCCGATTTCCGGCCTACGACAGGAGAAGCTCCGCGCATGGGCAAGAAGACGATCCACGTCTCCGACTTCACCGGTCAGGTGCTCAGCCCCGACGACGAGGTGGTCAAGGTCGTCGTCCTGGAGCACCCGGACCTGGTCGCCGGGCCCGTGCAGCTGGACGCCACCCCGGTCGACGTGGAGAGCATCGACGACGCGGCGCTCGACGTCGCGGTGGTGGAGATCCACGACCGGCACGGTCACGGTGAGCCGCGCCGGGTGGTGCTGACCGCCAGCGAGTTCGACTCGATGGCGACCGACGTGCCGATGGCGCAGCTGCTGCGTACCGCCGAGCGGGTCAAGCCGCCCAAGGCCCGCCGCGCCACCGAGAAGATCGACTACGGCACCATCGAGCACGCCGGGCGCCCGCACCGCGGCCGGGTCACCGAGGAGGAGGCCCGGCTGGTCCGGGAGCACCTTGACGAGGTGAACAAGCGCCTCGCCGACGCCGGCATCCGCCAGGTCGACCCGGCCGACCCGGAGCACGCCGCCCGGTACGGCTTCCCCGTCGCCGGCTGAACACCCGCACACCGGGCACGCGCCCCCGTGACGCGTGCCCGGCGCGGTGTCAGGCCCCTTTCCGGGTGATCTCGGCGAGCGTCGCCTCGAACGCCGACTCCAGCTCGGACTTCTCCAGGCCGAGCCCGCGCAGCACCCCGTCGTCGCCCTCCTCCTCCAGCAGGGCGAGCAGGATGTGCTCCGTACCGATGTAGTTGTGCCCCATCCGCAACGCCTCCCGGAACGTCAGCTCCAGGACCTTCTTGGCCCGCGCGTCGTAGGGGATCAGGTCCGGGACCTGGCCGGCCTTCGCCGGCAGCGTCGCGGTGACGACCTCCCGCAGCCGTTCCAGGGGTACGCCCCGAGC
Source organism: Micromonospora sp. WMMD1274 (assembly GCF_049179035.1). Lineage (NCBI taxonomy): Bacteria > Bacillati > Actinomycetota > Actinomycetes > Micromonosporales > Micromonosporaceae > Micromonospora > Micromonospora sp. WMMD1274. The sequence goes on along the minus strand of NZ_JBMHMG010000001.1, from coordinate 4,666,098 downwards.
CACGATCGCCGCGGCCGCGAGCCCTTCCGGCTCGGCGAGCAGCCCGAGCGCGACGTGTCCCGGGGTGATCTCGGCGTTGCCCGCCGCCCGCGCCTCCTCCTGCGAGGCCAGCACCACGTTGCGGGCGCGCGGGGTGAACCGGCCGAACCCCGAGTTCGGGTCGAGCGCGGCGGCGGTCTCCGCCTTGGCGGCGGAGCGCTTCTGGGCGGCCTGCTTGGTCACGCCCATGCTGCGGCCGATCTCCGTCCACGAGGCGCCGGAGCGGCGCGCCTGGTCGACGAAGTGCCCGATCAGGTGGTCGGCGACGTCGCCCAGGTGGTCGGCGACGAGGACGGCGTCGGCCAGTTGGTCGAGCGCGTCGGTGTGTGCCTTCTTGATGCCGTCGATGAGGTCGTCGAGGCGTACCGGATGGGTCATCTTGAGCGGTTCGGTCTCCTCCATGCGTCAACCATAGGTTGACGGTCCTTGCCCGTCAACCCTCGGTTGACGGCACCGTCGGCGCGCGATGATCTCGGCCCCGGTACTGTCGGTCGGGGTGAGCACCCATTCGACACTGCTGTTCGTGCTCGCCGCCGTCGCGGTCATCATCGCCGTGCGGTGGGTCGCCTCCCGTACCGGTCTGCCGGCGGCGGCACTCCTGCCGCTCATCGGCATCGCGTACGCGCTGCTCCCCGGCCCCAACATCGGCCTCGACCCCGAGCTGGTGCTCATGGTCGTGCTGCCGCCGCTGCTCTACAGCGCCGCGCTGGACTCGTCCCTGCTGGACATCCGCCGCAACCTGCGGATCGTGGTCAGCCTCTCCGTGGTGCTGGTGCTCCTCACCGGACTGCTCGTGGGCGTCGGGTTCCACCTGTTCGTCGCCGGCGCGACGCTGGCCGCAGGCATCGCGGTCGGCGCCGCCGTCGCCCCGCCCGACCCGGTCGCCGCCCTGGCCGTGGGCCGGCGGGTCAACCTGCCGCCGAAGATGGTCACGATCATCCAGGGCGAGGGACTGCTGAACGACGCCACCGCGCTGACCATGCTCAGCGTCGCCGTGGCCGCCGCCGTGGGCGGCGAGTTCTCGTTCCACGCCGCGATCGGGCAGTTCGTGCTGGCCGCCGCCGGCGGGATCGCGGTGGGCGTGGTCGTCGCCCGGGCGAAACGACTGGTCCGGCCGCTCACCGCGGACCCGCTGCTGTCGAACGCGATCTCGCTCGCGACACCGTTCGTGGCGTACCTGCTGGGCGAGGCGCTGCACGTCTCCGGTGTGCTGGCGGTGGTGGTCGCCGGCCTGATCGTCGGCCACCAGACGCCGGAGTTCGGGTCCGGCGCCGCCCGCCTCCAGACCAACGCCGTGTGGCGGCTCGTCGACTTCCTCCTCGAAGGCTTCGTCTTCCTGCTGATCGGCCAGCAGCTCCCCGCCGTCATGCGGGGCCTGCGCCAGTACGACACGTCGACCATCGTCATCGCCGTCGCCGTGTCGGTCGGCGTGGTGCTGCTCCTGCGCCCGGCCTGGCTGATCCTGACGCAGTGGCTCCCCCGGTCGCTGCACACCCGGCTCGGTGGCGTCGCCGAGCAGGACGACACCGACGGGCCGGACGCCGCGCGGCGGCTCGGCGGCGTCGACCGCAACGCCCGCGGGCTGACCTCCCGCGAGGTGGTGGCGCTGAGCTGGTCCGGTACGCGTGGTGTGATCAGCCTGGCCGCGATCTTCACGCTGCCGCTGACCACCCGCAGCGGCGACCCCTTCCCCGATCGTGACCTGCTGCTGTTCTGCACCTTCGTGGTCGTCCTGGTGACGCTGGTCGGGCAGGGCCTGACGTTCGCGCCGCTCGTGCGGATGCTCGGCCTGCGCGCCAACGAGGCCGACCAGGCCCGGGTACGCAACGAGGCCCGCTCGGCCGCTGTGGAGGCCGCGCTCGCCCGCCTCGACACCGTCGTCGCCGAGGAGCCGGACAGCAGGGTCGCCGTCGACACCACGCGGACCCAGTTGCAGACCCGGCTGGCCCGCTACCGGGGACGGCTCGACCTGATCCAGCAGAGCGGCTCGTCGGAGCTGCCCACCTCACCGGAGTACGAGACGGCGCTGCGGGTCCGCCGGACCGTCCTCGAAGCGCAGCGCGAGGAGTTGCTGCGGTGGCGCGACTCCGGCCGGCTGCCGGACGAGGAGCTGCGGGTGCTGGAACGCGAACTCGACCACGAGGAGCTGTTGCTGCCGAAGCGGGCGCCGGGCTGACCCTGGGCCCGGCGCCCGCCGGCCGCCTCACAGCTGGCGCAGGATCACCGGATCCTTGATCTTCTTGTCGGCGGCCAGCAGCAACGCCTTGCTGATGATCTCGGCGAGCCGGCTGTCACCCTCGAAGGGCAGGTACATCTCCGGCTCCTTCGCCTTCGCCGAGTCCGGGATGATGCACAGGTACCGCTCGTCCGGGGCGATCAGGATGTTCCCCGAGCCGCAGTGGATGCGGTACGTGTGCAGGTCGCCGCGTACCTCCAGGAACCTGTCGGTGAGCGTGCAGCGACCGGCGATCGCCAGCCGGGGGATCAGCTCCGCCAGCACGTCCCGGCGCGTCCGGCCGGTCGGGGTCAGCTCGCCGAAGCTGCTCTGCGCCCAGTAGTCGCGATGCCGGCCCTGCGGCCCACCGTCGTACCAGTTCGGGTCGGCGCCCACCCCGGCCGCGGCCACGAACAGGTCGACGTCGCGCATCACCTCGCTCAGCACGACCGGCGGCACCTCCGCCAGCGGAACCGGCAGGCGCTCCCCCCGGATGAAGAACAGCTGGTCGGTCCCCATCGTGTCGAACACGAGGTCGTCGCCCCGGTCCTCGATCCCGGCGACGCCCAGTTCGGCGCGCAGCCCCCAGTCCGGGAGGGCCAGCCAGGGCAGGTTGTACGAGGCCCCGTCGTTGCGGTGCTGGACGTACGACCAGCCGCGCCGGGACAGCAGCGCGTTGAGCCGGTGCTGACGCACGATGTGCGCGGCGAACCGGTTGGAGTACATGCCCGTGGCCCGCTCCGCGTCGGTGAGCAGGTACTGCTCCCGGTGCGCCTGCTTGAACGGCTGGGTGATCGCGTGCCGGGTCAGGAAGTCCCGCCACGGCGCCACCGCGTCGGGGTCGAGCACCGGATGCCACAGCCGGACCGTCGCCTCGTCGGCCGGCTCGACCACGGTGTCGTCCACCGTTCGCAGCGCCTCACCGGCCCAGCAGCAGGCCACGTCGTCGACGGTCCAGATGAGACGCCGGGCCAGCGTACGGGCCAGCGGATGGTCCAGGAACCGCTCGCGCCACTGCTCGACGGTCCACGAACGGTCGCGCCGCAGGAGCCCTTCCAACCGGTCGCGGGTGGCGACGAGCGTGGCGGCGACGTCGGCGACAGTCGCCTTCAGCTCCTTCACCTCGTCGCCGTGATCCCTGCGCACCTGGGCCGGAGGCGTCTTGACCACCTTGCCGTCCGCGTTGCGCCACACCACTACGGCGTCGACACCGCGCACCTCCAGCTCGTACGAGCAGTCGCCCAGCTTGTCCGCGAGCGGCAGCCCGAAGCCGGGCAGGGCCATCTCCTCGACGTCCTCCCGGCTGACGCCGCGCGCCTCGGCGTGCCGGGTCAGCCCCTTCTCCACCAGGCGCAGGGTGCTCTTGTAGGTCAGCCGCGAGGACAGCCGGGCCAGTTGGGCGAGCGCGGCGGGGTGATCGGTGTCGACGAGCGCCGCGACCGCGACGTTCGCCAGTTTCGGGCTCGCCGGGCCGTGGCCGGAGATCTTGCGGGCGGCCCGTTCCGCGATCTGGCCGAGGCTGCGCAGGGCCTCTTCGGACGGCGGGCACATCGTCCGCATCCAGATCAGTCCCCACAGCAGCCCGACGTTGTAGCGGTCGATCATCCGTGGTGGCATGTCCTTGATGTGGCCGGGGCAGCATGTGGTCATGCGCAGCGGCAGGCTACGCGCCTGCCCGACGAGCGGAAGCCAGTCGTCGAGCCGGGCGGTGAAATCGTCGACGCCCACCGCGTCGAGCAGCGACCGGGCCTGCTTGCGCCAACCGGCCGTCGGCTTCGCCTTGTCCACCTCGACCGGACAGTGGGCCAGCAGCGCCTCCCACGAGGACCGGCGATCCGCCGGCATCGCCTCGATGTCCGCGACGGCGCGGTCGGCCCACTGCTCACCGACGTTGGGGATCGGCCACATCCGGTCGGCCTCGTCGCTGATGTCGCTCAGCGAACGTTCGAGCCGGGTCCGGCGCCAGGCCGCCAGCGCCGCCGGATTCGTACGCCCGGCCGCCGCCGTCGCCTTGATGGACTCCCAGGTGAAGCCCTGGAGCTGCGAGCTCCAGTAACCGAATCCCAGCCAGGCCTGACCACCGAGCCGATCGAGCCAGACGGCGCCGTCGAGCCCGCCGCCGGAGCGCGCGGCACGGATCAGCTTGCCCCTGCCGTCGCTCTTCTCCCCCGGCACCGTGAGCGCGTCGAACACCACCTGCCGCACCGGCGCCGGTTGTGCGGCAAGGAGTTCTGTCGTCCGGCGCCACGCCTCGCCCCGGGCCCGGTCCAACGGCTTCTCGTGCTGGTACGGCAGGTCCGGCAGACTGCCGATCAGGGTGGAGGCGGCAGCGACCCGCCTGTCGTGATCCGCGTCGTCGCCGGTCAGGTCGGCCACGGCGGCGGCGACCGACTCGACCTTCCGGGTGGCCTCCGGCAGCAGCTCGACCAACGGCGCAGCGAGATCGTAGGGCCCGTGCGGATCTTTGAGCGCAGCGAGCAGCGACGGAGCCGTCCCCGCCGGCGCCCAGCAGCACACCGCCACCACCCGGTCGACGAATTCCTGCTTGCCGGTCTCGTTGAGGTTCTCGCCGCTCGGGCCCCACCACTTCTTGGCGGTGGCGGCCACATCGCGCAGGGCCGACTCGGGGTCGTACGTCGTCATTCAGCCACCCACCAGCGGGACGAGCTTGAGGAAGGTGACGCGGGATCCCGCGTGCAGGCGGACCTTCTCGTCCAGGGCGGTGACCTGGCGGTCGTCGACGAGCACCACGAAGGCGTTGCGGCCGAAGGCGTCGAGCGTCGTCCGGGTGCGCTCCTCCGGATCGGCGTCCACGCCGGACTCGGCGATCTCCAGGAACACCCGGCGGCGGATCAGCTCGTCGAGACGTACCTCGTCCTCGAAGACCTTCATGGTCCACACCGGCCCGCTCGGCGCCCCGGTCACTTCATCGGCGATTGTGATCATCGGCATGGCGGAGAAGATAGCGCTCTCCTCCGACAGCGCACGCATTTGTGTGACCTGAGTGCGTATCGGACAGTCTCCACGGTGTACGAGATCGTTCCGCGAAGGCGAGGTTGTGAGCGTGTCCTATCACGCGTACCCGAGCAGGGCCGGCATGTCGGCGGTGGTGGACGCGGCTCGCCGCGGCGACCGGGCGGCGATGGACGAGCTGGTCTCGCACTGTCTGCCGCTGGTCTACAACATCGTGGGCCGGGCGCTGAACCGGTCGGCCGACGTCGACGACGTGGTGCAGAACACGATGCTGAACGTCGTACGCGGGCTGGCGGGCGTACGCGAGCCGCGGCTTTTCCGGTCGTGGCTCGTCGCCGTCACCATGAACGAGATCCGCACCCACACGCAGCGCCGGCACACCACACCGGCGCCGCCGGAGGACATCGACAACGTGATCGACCCGCGCGCGGACTTCGAGGACCTGACCCTGACCCAGCTCCGCCTCTCCGACCAGCGCCGGGAGGTCGTCCTGGCCACACGCTGGCTGGACGACGACCACCGTCACCTGCTGTCGCTCTGGTGGCTGGTCGAGGCCGGCCACCTCACCCGCGCCGATCTGGTCGACGCCCTGAACCTGGCGCCGCATCACGTGACCGTCCGGGTGTCCCGGATGAAGGCGCAACTGGACACCGCCCGGCTGGTGGTGCGGGCGCTCACCGCCCGGCCCGGTTGCGCCGCCCTGGCCGACACGGCCGCCGGCTGGGACCGTCAGCCGGCGCCGGTGTGGCGCAAGCGGTTCGCCCGGCACGTCCGGGACTGCCCGCACTGCCCGGACGCGACGAACGACCTGGTACCCGCCGAGCGGCTGCTGGCCGGCCTGGCGCTCACGCCACCCCCGGCCGCACTCGCCTCGGACGTCACCCACACGATGCACACCGTCGCCGGCTCGCAGGCCGCCTCGCCCGGCCTCCACGCCGTGACCGCCGGAGCGCGGTCGGGGCTCTCGTTGTCCAAGGTCCTGGTCGGCGTCGTCGCCGCCGTCGCGGTGGCCGGAGGTGGCGCGCTCGTCCTCGCCAACTACAACAGCGAGCCGAAGACGCAGCCGGCGAGTGCGGCAGCCGCGCAGCCCTCGGCCGCGACCGCCGCACCGGCGCTCACGCCCTCGCCGACCGCGGTGGAGCCGTCCCCGACCGCTGCCCGCCCGAGCCCCACCCCCAGCAGGTCGGCGAAGCCCAGCAAGTCGCCCAAGCCGACCCCGTCGTCGTCGCCCTCCAGGTCCGCCGCCACGTCCACCGGCCTGTCCGCAGCGGAACGCCGGCTGCTGGTGCTGCTCAACGAGCGGCGTCGCGCGCTCGGGCTGACCGAGGTCAAGCTCGGCGCGGCGCAGCACCGCGAGGCGGAGTCCTGCGTACGGCAGAACCTGAACGCCGGCAGCGGGTTGAAGCACTGCGGGCACGAGGTGCTGTTCGCCTCGTCGGGCAACTCCTCGCCGGAGCAGATGATCGAGGCCTGGTTCAACAGCCCCGGGCACAAGACGGCGCTGACGTACGCCAGTTCCCGCTTCGCCGGCCCGGCGATCGTCTTCAACGGCAGCCGCCAGGTCGCCGCCATCAACATCGACTACTGAGGGCGGGCTCGGACCACCGTCGCGGGCGGTCGCTACGCTCCCCCGATGACGCACGAGAAGGAGATCGTCGAGCCGGTCGACCTGTGCATGCCGGACGGGCGACTCAACCCCGCCGCGATCGGCTGGACCCGCCGGCCGCTGCACCGGGCGAACCTGCGCGGCTGGGGAAGAGCCAAGCGCTGGGAGTACTGGGGGATCGTGACGCCGACCCACATCGTCGGCCTCGTCGCGTCGTCGCTGGACTACGCCGGGGTGCACGGCGTCTACGTGCTCGACCGCGCCACGAAGGTCGAGACCGGCAAGGACGTCGTGGTCCCGTTCGCCCGTGGCGTCGTCATGCCGCCGGTCAGCGGCGCGGGCACCGTGTGCGCACGAGGGGACGGCCTGTCGATCGACATCGGCCAGACCGCCGAGGGCAGCACGATCCGTGCCACCGCACCGGGCATCGAGATCGACCTCGTGGTGCCACTCCCGCCCGGCCACGAGTCGCTCGGCGTCGTGGTCCCGTGGAGCACGCGACGGTTCCAGTACACGGTCAAGGACGTCGGCCGCCCGGTGCGCGGCTCGCTGCGGGTGAACGGCACGACGCACACCGTGGCCGAGGACGACTCGTTCGCCGTGCTCGACCACGGCCGGGGCAAGTGGCCGTACGCGATCACGTGGAACTGGGCGGCGGGCAGCGGACCGGACGTGTCGATCCAGCTCGGCGGCAAGTGGACCGACGGCACCGGCTCGACCGAGAACGCGCTGTTCACCGGCGGCCGGCTGCACAAGCTCGGCGCCGAACTGCGCTGGAGCTACGACCGCAGCGACTGGCTGCGGCCGTGGCGGATCAGCGGTGATCGGGTCGAGGTGGAGTTCCACCCGTTCCACGAGAAGGTCTCCCGCACCAACCTCGGCGTCGTGGCCAGCGAGACCCACCAGTGCTTCGGGCACTTCTCCGGCTGGGCCCAGGCGGACGACGGCGAGCGGGTGGCTCTGGACGGCCTGGTCGGCTGGGCGGAGGAAGCTCAGAACCGCTGGTGACGCAGCTGGGCGTTGACCTGCCGCACCACGTCCTCGGGAAGCTTGACCACGCGCCGGTCGTAGGTGAGCAGACCGTTGAGTTCGTCCTCCACGTCGGACAGCTGGGTGTAGACGGTCGCGCTCAGACCGGCCCGGATCGCGGGCACGATCTGCTCGGTGTGCAGCCGCGTGAACGCCTCCGCCAGTTCCTCGGCGCTGCGGCACCGCCGGTAGCCGAAATCCTTGCGGCTGAACGCGTGCCCGTCGACGCGCAGGTTGTAGCCGCCGTACTCCGACAGCACCAGCACCCGGCGGTCACCGCGTCGCCGCGGCACGCGGAACCGGCGGAAGTAGACGTGCAGGCTGCGCAGGTCGCCCCCGCGCTGGTCATGCCAGCCGCTGGCGTGGTCGACAGTACGGGTGGGGTCGAGTTCGGCGACGTCGCGGGCGATCCGGGCCGCGTCGAACTGCCCCCAGCCCTCGTTGAACGGCACCCACACGGCGAGGCTCACCACGTTGCGCAGATGCTCGACGGTGTCGCGCAGCTCGGCCCGGAATCGGTCCCGTCCGCCTGCGTCGGCACGGCCGAACCAGCGCCGCCACCGGCCCCGGTCGGGCAGCCGCAGCGGCGTCACCGCGGGCGCGGTGACGACCAGCGGGTGGTAACCGCTGCCGCCGTTGACCATGTCCTGCCAGACCAGCATCCCCAGCCGGTCGCAGTGGTAATACCAGCGCAGCGGCTCGATCTTGATGTGCTTGCGCAGCATGGTGAACCCGAGCCGCTTCATCGTGGCGATGTCGGCGATCATCGCCTCGTCGGAGGGCGCCGTGTACATGCCGTCCGACCAGTAGCCCTGGTCGAGGATCCCGGCGTGGAAGTACGGCCGGCCGTTGAGCAGCAGGCGGGGCACGCCGTCCCCGTCCGGTCCGACACCGAACGAGCGCATGCCGAAGTAGCTGCGGACCCGGTCCGCGCCCAGCTCGGCGGTCACGTCGTAGAGGAACGGATCCTCGGGGCTCCACTGCCGTACCTCGGGGATCGGGATGCGCACCGCCACGCCGACCGGCGCGGTGGCCTCGGCCACCGCGATCCCGTCGGCCAGGATCCGGATGCCGGCGTCGCCGGCATCCGCCGTCGCGTGCGCCGTCACCTCGACGCACCCCTCGTCGAGGAGCGGCGTCAGGGTGAGGTGCCGCAGGTGTACGGCGGGCACGCTCTCCGCCCACACCGTCTGCCAGATCCCGGACTGGGCGGTGTACCAGATGCCGCCGCGGCGCAACCGCTGCTTGCCCCGGGAGTGGTGGCCGGTGTCGCTGTCGTCCTGGACCGCCACGACCAGGACGTTGGCGTCCTCGCGGAGCGCGTCGGTGATGTCGCAGGTGAACGGCAGATACCCGCCGGTGTGGCCGCCGACCGGGACGTCGTTCAGGTAGACCTGGCAGGTCTGGTCGACCGCGCCGAAGTGCAGCAGCAGCCGAGAGCCGGCAGCGTGGAAGCCCGCCGGCAGGGTCAGCGGACGGCGGTACCAGAGCGTCTCGCCCGGCTGGAGCTGCCGCCCGACGCCGGAGAGCGCGGACTCCGGGGAGAACGGAACGATGATCTCCCCGTCGTAGCGTTCCGGCTCGGTGGGGGAACCGGTGATCGCGTACTCCCACCGGCCGTTGAGGTTGAGACAGCTGTCCCGGGCGAACTGCGGTCGGGGATACTCGGGCAGGACACGCTCCGCGTCGAGCGTGGCACCCCACGGGGTCAGCAGCGTCATGCCCGGGCCTCCCGCTCCCGCCGCCGCAGCGCCACGGCCGGCACCGCGATGAGGACCAGCACGGCCAGCGCCATGAGGAAGATGCCCGGCGTCGGAACCTGCTTCACCACGCCGAGATCCTCGTAGACCTCGCCGGCGCCGGTGATCACGGCGGCGCCGAGGTAGGGGCCGATGAGCATCGGGACGAGGATGGCGAAGACCATCCGCAGCCCCTGCACATGACCGGCCCGGTCTGGTGGCGAGTGGTCGCGCACGATGGCGCCGATCGGGGCGAGGACCAGCATGAAGCCCGACATCATCACGATCCCGGCGGCGATCACGGGAACCATGCCGCGGGCGAAGAACATCAGGGCCAGGCCGGTGCCGTAGACCACTACCGCCGGCAGCAGGAAGCGCACCTTGCCGACGCGGTCGATGAGCCGCCCGCCGACCACGCTCACCGCCGACGCCGTGACGAGGACGACGGCCAGGACGATCGCATACCCCTCGATCCGCAGGTACCGCTGGAGGTAGATGATCAGATACGGCAGGAACACCTGCGTGGAGATCCCCCAGATCGACCAGGCCGCCAGGGCGAGGTAGAGCCCCGGGTTGGCCCGGACGGCGGCCGGGCGCAAACCGTGGACGACGGCGCGCAGGTACCCGCCCTCGTGCCGCACGACTGACGGGCTGTCCTCGACCAGGAACCAGGCCAGCACCCCGGCCACCGCCATGATCGCGCCGATGATCACGAAGAACAGCTGCCAGTTCCCGGCGCGGGCCAGCCCGTCGAACCCGCCGAAGATCACCAGCATCGAGACCAGCGGCATGACGGCGAGCACCGACTCGACCCGGCCACGGTTGGCCGGCTCGGTCACATCGGTGACCCACGCCTGGAACGCCGCGTCGTTGGCCCCGGAGCCGAGGAAGGACATCAGGCAGTCCAGCGTGACGACCGCGATCGCCGTGACCAGCACGACGTTCGCCACGGGCGCGATGTCCTCCACGAAACCCACTGTGAGGAAGCCGAAGGCAGCGGTGGAGACGCCCCACAGCAGGTAGCCGCCGGCGATGAACGACCGGCGCCGGCCGGTCCGGTCGGAGAGGGCGCCGAGCAGCAGGGTGGCGACAGTGGCGGTCACGGCGCTGGCGGCGACCATCGTGGCGATCACGTTCGGGTCGCCGGTGATCGTGTCGTACACGAACAGGTTCAGGTAGATGTTCTCGATGGTCCAGGCCATCTGCCCGACGAGTCCGAGGACGATCAGGGCGGTCCAGACCCGGGGGCGCAGGCCGGCCGGACCGGCCGAGGTGGCCGGGGTGAGCACGCTCCGGGTGGTGGACACGACGGCCTCCTTCGACGGATCAGAATATGATCTATTCCGTCCGGCCGTCGATGGGTCCGGGGTCGGCCGTGCTGCCGCGTCCGAGCAGGCATGACGAAAAAGCCCTGGTACGGGTGACCGAACCAGGGCCTTGATCGTCTGTGCGCCGCCAGGGACTCGAACCCCGAACCCGCGGATTAAGAGTCCGCTGCTCTGCCAGTTGAGCTAGCGGCGCTCGCTGACAACGGGACGAGACGTTAGCACGCCCCCCACCACCCCGGGCAGACAGGGCGACCCGGGGCTGATCGGCGTGGCCGGAATCCGTCGGACCCCGGCAGTTTCGCCTCTCGTCCCCCACGTCCGGCCTGCCTAGGCTGCCTTTCCGACACGCTTCCGCGGACCGGGACAGGACTGGGATCATGCTTCGCTATGTCATGCCGATGGTGATCGGGCTGGTCTACGTCGGGCTCAACTCCGTGGTGCCCGAACCGCACCGGCGGCGCCTCAACGCACTCGTGGTCACCGGCGCGGGGGCCGCCTACCTCAGCGGCGGTGGATTCGGCCTGTGGGAGCTGGCGTTCTGCGCCCTGCTGGTGGCGGTGGGCTACGCCGGGCTCACCTCGTACACCTTCATCGGTGTGGGCTGGCTCCTGCACACCGTCTGGGACGTCCTGCACCACCGTCGCGGCACCCCGATCATCCCGTCGCTGCACGACTCGTCGTTCGGCTGCGCCCTCTGCGACCCGGTGATCGCCCTCTGGTGTTTCGCCGGCGGCCCGTCCGTCACCGACCTGTACCACCGCCTCACCCGGCGGGTGCCCGACGCGGGCCGACCGGTGACCGCCGGGTCCTGACTGTTTGGATCTCCCCATGCACACCGTGGCCGTGCTCGCCCTCGACACCGTCGTACCGTTCGATCTGGCCACCCCGATCGAGGTCTTCGACCGCACCCGCCTGCCCGGCGGCCGTCCCGGCTACCGCGTCGTCGTCTGCGCCGAACGGCCGACGGTGACCACCGGCGTGTTCGACATCGCCGTACCGTGGCGCCTGGACGTCCTGGCCGATGCCGACACCGTCATCGTGCCCGGGGTGACCGACCCGGGGGCGGCGGCGCCCGCCCCGGTCCTGGACGCGCTGCGTGCCGCCGAGGCCCGCGGCACCCGGATCGCCTCGATCTGCGGCGGGGCGTTCACACTGGCCGCCGCCGGCCTGCTCGACGGGCGGCGCGCCACCACCCACTGGGTCGCCGCCGCGCAGCTCGCCGCCCGGTACCCACAGGTCCAGGTGGACCCGAACGTCCTGTACGTCGACAACGGCCAGATCCTGACCTCGGCCGGCGCGGCTGCCGGCCTCGACCTGTGTCTGCATCTGGTCCGAACCGACCACGGTGCCGCCGTCGCCGCCGACGCGGCGAGGCTGTCCGTGATGCCGCTGGAACGCGCGGGCGGGCAGGCGCAGTTCATCGCACACGAACCGCCCGCCCCCGACGGAGCCACACTGGAGCCGTTGCTGACCTGGATGCGCCAGAACGCGGGGCGGGACCTGGCGCTGGCCGACATCGCCCGTCACGCCGGTATGAGCGTCCGCACCCTGAACCGACGGTTCCGGGACCAGGTGGGTACCACCCCGCTGCGGTGGCTGCACCGGGTCCGCGTCCACCAGGCCCAGCACCTGCTGGAGACCACGGCGCATCCGGTGGACCGGGTGGCGACGCAGGTCGGATTCGGCTCCGTCACCGCTTTCCGGGACCGCTTCCGGCGGGTCACCGGCACCAGCCCGCAGGCGTACCGGCGCAGCTTCCGGAGCGGGTGAGCGTCCCCGCGGACCAGCGGCGGACCCACACGCGAAGAAGGCCCCGACCGGCGTGGAATGCCTGGTCAGGGCCTTGCTCGTTGGTGCGCCGCCAGGGACTCGAACCCCGAACCCGCGGATTAAGAGTCCGCTGCTCTGCCAGTTGAGCTAGCGGCGCTCACTGACAACGGGACGCGACGTTAGCACGCCCGAACACCACCCCGAAAACGCAGGGCCGGCCTCACCGCAATGCCGGCCTGACCCGCCCGGTCGCCGCCCCAGACGGGCCCACCACCAGGGTGTACGCCCCGGACGCCGGCAACACCGCCGGCCCGGGTCCGCCGGCACTGTCGATCACGTGGCGGGAGGTGCGGCGTACCCGTGGAGCGGGCTGGAGAGGCGGACGCCGGCTTCCTCGCGGCCGGTCGGGAACCGGTCGGAGCCGTATCGTGCTGGTGATGGAGCTCTTCGGCACGGTGGCCGACCTGTACGAGCGCGCCCGGCCCGGATATCCGCGGGAGATCGCCGAGTCGATACGCGCCTACCACGGCGGGGCACCGGCGTCGGTGGCCGAGGTCGGCGCGGGCACCGGCAAGGGCACCGAGGTGCTGGTCCGCCTCGGCGGGCCACTGACCTGCGTGGAGCCGGACGCACTGATGGCGGCCCGGCTGGCCGAGCGGTTCCCGGACGCCCGCGTCGAGGCGACGACGTTCGAGCGATGGTCGCCGCCCACCGGCGGGGTGGACGTGCTCGCCTGCGCGATGGCCTGGCACTGGCTGGACGCCGCCACCCGCAACGCCCTGGCCCGGCGCGCCCTGGCACCCGGCGGCACGCTCGCCGTCTTCGGGCACCGCTACGACTACGCCGACGCCGACCAGCAGGCCGCCGTCCGGGCCGCACTGCGATCCGTCGACCCCACCGTCCGGGAGCGGCCCGTCGACTGGTTCCACCGGGACGTCCTCGACAGCGGGCAGTTCGACGACGTACGCCGCGAGGTGTTCCGGCGGGAGCTGCCGCTGGACAAGGAGCGTTACCTGGCGCTGATGCGCACGTTCGGGCCGTACCTGTCCCGCACCCCGGAGCAGCAGCGACGCGGGATCGCCGCGCTGGACCGGCTGGTCGACGACTTCGGCGGCACCGTGGTGCTCGACCTGCGGACCACGCTGGTGCTGGGCCGGGCCGATGCTCGGTGACCGGTGGGGTGTCTCCGACGACGAGACACGTCGCCGGTACCCGTGCGACGACTTCGTTCCCGCGCCCAACCTGCGGGCGTGGCGCGGGGTAAGCGTGGACGCGCCACCTTCCGCCGTGTGGCGGTGGGTCGCCCAGATCCGGCTCGCGCCGTACTCGTACGACTGGATCGACAATCTCGGCCGCCGTTCACCGCAACGGTTGGTGAACCTTCCCGAGCCGGTGGTGGGCGAGGCGTTCACGACTGCCGGCGGGCGGCGGCGGGGCCGGATCCTCGCGGTCGAGCCCGTGCTGCCTAACCGGGGCGTGCCGCCGGGCCTCACGGGCACGATCGTCCGCGCAATGGTGGGTATTGCGCTCGGACCGGGACCGCTGTAGTTCGAGTACCGGTTAAGGTCGGCGGCCCACGACCGGAACGGTGCCTTAGACGTCCGAAGCACGGCTCTTAATCACCGTCAGCCCTAGCATCCGGCGCCCTGGCGGCCTCTGGCTCGCTCTGCACACTGCGCTAGCCGCCTCGATCGCCGTGCGGGCAGGGCAGTATCGGCGCCGCGGGCGTCGGGCGCCGCCAGGTTGGCCACCGCGACACTCGTCTGGCTCGCCGACCCCAATAAGCCATCACCGCTACCGTTACGCTCGCGCGGCCGACGACGACAGCCCAGCACGTCCTGCTGCGTCACGTCCACAGCAACAGCAGCCTCATCGCTGAAGTGATTACTAACAGGTCGACCGCGGCAACTACGCCCAGCAGCCCGAACACCTCCGAAGCAATAAGCCAGTCCGAACCGAGGCCTCCGGCCAAGATCCCGACTGGCTCAAACTGCTTCTACGGGATCAAGACGGGGCAGCATGCGCTGGATCGCGCGCACGCGCTACGGACCTACGGCTCCGCGCACCCCGGCAAGCATCGGGCTGCGCACCAAGAGCAGCGGCAATCAATCGCCGACTCCGCGAAGATCCCTTCACCAGCCGGAGGGTGGTGAAGGGATCTTCGCGGAGTCCAGACAGCCCAATACTCTTAACGCAGGAAACGAGACCTATTGTTCTGTCAGCACAGTCGACTCTTCAGCCAGTCAGGCGCCTTTTCGGCAATTTCGATTGCACGTGAACGATCTGCTGACCCGTGCGGCCTATCAAGCGCCCATCGCAGCGTCGGCAGAGCTTCCTGCGACTCGAAGAAATCCACCAAGAGATCATCCTCCACGGTCGCCTCATCCCGTATGCGCCGCCACGTTGAAAGCGCGGCCTCGACATTCAACCCTGCGCGGGCGAGAGCCACATCACGGGGCCGAGAGCTTAACCGCAGCCTACCGTCCCGAGTGCCGCCGAGGACGACACAAGGCAACGTTGCTCCCACGCCCGGCCACTCATCCATAGGGACTGACGGCTGATCAGATATCGCGGATTCGTCGACGAATCCTGGCTGATCGTCAGACACCGTACGCACTACCAAGCCATAGTGCTGATGCCTGACTATGCGGCACTCGACCAGAGAGTATTGGGGGTGCTCAGGAGTGCCCATCAGGCGCCACCAGGCTTCCAAGGAGTGCGTGGGAATGTATTGAATTCATCAAAGAGGTGCGACGGGATAGCATACTCAACCGCGCCTTCGTTAAGGAAATCCTCAATAGGCTCGATATTATTTTTTCTCAGCCATTTTGTTGGGACCGCCACCTTGAACCCCTGACCATGAGAATCGCGGTGCTGGGAAGCGTAGTCTTCAACCCTCGCCCTGTTGCCAAAGTAAGCCGAACCGTCCAGACCCTCATCGAAATCCAGCGGGTGGTTGCGTGGATCAAGTCCATGATCCAACTCGCTGGAACCCCGATCAATCGGGGAAACTCGATAGAGATCAGTTGTGCAGTTGTGTACGAGGACCGGCGTGGACCCGGCGACCACATAGTACGTGTGGATGTCGTCGATCGTGAGGTTGTAGACCTGTGCCGGTTCCGTCCACTGCCGGGTCGCGCTGATCTGCACGTGGGTGCCGGCCGAGGTACGCAGCCACTGACCGGCACGCAGATCGGCGGCATCGACCCACTCGTCGAGGCCCGGTACCCAGAACGGGTGGTTGTCGGTGGCGACCACGCGCTCCGTGGCGTCGCCGCTGTCACCGTCGGGATCGATGGTGACTTCGACCAGGTTCTTGCTGCCCTGACCGATGATGGTCGCCACCACCGGCTTGATCGTCGTCTTGCCGGTCACCGGATCGGTCACCAACACGATGTCGCCGGTCTTGACGTCCTCGATCGGCTTGCGCGATCCGTCGGCCATCACCACCAACGTGCCGGGCACGAAGCTGTTCTTGCACTTGATGAATGCCTTGGCGTTGTCGACCAGGTCGATGAGCAGGCCCTTGACCCGGCTGGTCAGGTTGGCGAGTTTCTTCCACTTCCATGGAGCGCCGTATCTGACGGCCAGCTTGCCCAGCGCACCGCCGATCGCCGCGCCCGCGACGTTGACTGCTGTGGCCAGGCAGCCGCCCATGTCGCCCTTGAGGAAGCAGTCCAGGGCATCGGTGATACCCAACTCGTCCATCAGGATCTTCGCCAGGGCCTTGGCGGCGTTGAGCATCTTCGCCTTGGCCGCGGCGATCCGCCGCTGCCTTTCCTTCTCCGCCGCCGCCCGCGCGGCCGCGGCCCGCTCCTCCGCTGATGCCCGCGGGTTGTTGTGGACGTTGATCGTCGGCTCGTCCGGGTCGTACGCGCCCGAGCAACCACCGCAACCGTCGTTGTGGCCCTTGACCTTGTGGTAGTTGCCGTACATGTCCTCGTAGTCGGCGCCCGGGCCGCAGGCGTCGTCGGAACAGGCCTTGAGGCCGTCCGGGTCGGAGAACGAGATCGGGTTGTTGTTGGCGTACGCGTACCCGTTCATCTGCTGCGGGTCGTTGACGTCGATGATCGGGTCGACCGAGATGAACCGGCCGGTGATCGTGTCGTACTCCCGCGCGCCGATGTTGACCAGGCCTGTCGTGGAATCGATGTTCCCGTTGACGAAGCCCTTCTCCGTCGGCCACTGACCTGGCGAGGCACCCCGGTTCTCGCCGTACGGGGTCATCCGCCGGTGCGTGACAGCGCCACTCTGGTCCACCACTGCCTGGCCGGTGCCGTGGTGGTCGTTCGCGACGTACCGGAGGCCGTCCACCTTGCGGACCAGGCTCGCCCCGCCCGGAAGCGCGTAGTACCGGGTGGCGTCGGTGGACCGGGTCTGGTGGTTCAGCCGGATCTCCATGCCCGGCAGGTAGAGCGTGGTCGAGGCCGGCTCCTTGCGGAGCATCCGGGAGCCGTCGACGTCATAGAGGAAGCTGGTCTTCTTGCCGGCTTCGGTGACCGACTCGAGGTTGCCCTCGGCGTCCCAGACCAGGGTCTGGTCCTCGCCGGTCCTCGTCCGCTTCTTCGTGTTGCCGGCCGCGTCGTACTCGTACGAGTACAGCCGGTCGCCCTGCGGAGTCTTCTCCGTCATCTGGCTCAGCGTGTGCGGCTGCGCCTGGCCGGCGGCCGGATAGGTGTAGCTGCGCTCGATGAGCGGAGTGCCGTTGGTCCCGTACTGGACCTCGGTCTTGCGGTTGCCCGTGACGTCGAAGGTGTAGGCGTGGTGGTACGGGGCCACACCGCCCACCCCGGTGACCGAGGGCCCGCCGGCGCACGGGTCGGTCGCGGTGCTCGCCGACGTCCAGGCCCGCTCCATCCGGCGCAGGTAGTCGTACGTGAAGCACTGCGTGTCCTGCGTGCCGGACGGGTTGTTGGCGATCCGCAGGATGTTGCCGGACTGGTCGTACGTGTAGCGGGCGTCGATGTCCACGACCGGGGCCGACTCGCGGTCCAGCCGTTGCCGGGTGAGCCGCTTGGAGCCCTGCTCGTACTCGTAGGTCGACCAGACCTTCCGGGTGCCCACCCGGGCCTCGGTCTGCAGCACCTCGCCGGTGCTGGCGTACTCGACGTCGGTCAGGTAGGGGGCGTCACCGGTCGTCGCGGTCAGGCGCTCAAGATCGTCGTAGGTGTAGGCGACCGTCTCGAACGGCAGCCCACCGCCGTCCGACATGCTCACCGACTGGACGCTGCCGTCCCGGTTGTACTCCGTGCCGAAGGTGTAGAAGCCGGCCAGTTCGGCACCGGCGTGCTCGGGCACGGAGTAGTACGTGGCGTGCGGCCGGTAGAACTCGTCGTAGATCGAGAAGTACGTGGCGTACTCGTGCCCGTCGATCCAGCGGCTCGTCGAGGAGAGCTGGCCCAGCATCTCCAGGTCGTACGTCCAGCTGCTCAGCAGTTCCCCGGTATCGGCGGCCCCCTTGTAGACGGCGATCTTCCGGCCGATCTCGTCGTACTTCGTGCTGATCGTCTGGTTGAGGGCGTTCGTGGTGCTGGTGAGCCGGTCCAGGTCGTCGTAGCCGGACGTCGACGTGCCGGCATCCGGGTCAATCGACTTCGTCTTGCGGCCCAGCTGGTCGTACTCGTGGGACCAGACGTTGCCGGCCGGGTCCTTGACCGTCTTCAGCTGCCCGGCGTGCGTGTAGGTGTACTCGGTCTTGTCGAAGTCGCCCGTCGGACCGCTGCCCTTGTACTGCCGCAGTTCGGTGGTCTTGCCCAGGGCGTTCGTGATCGAGGTCGTCGGGGTGCCGCCGGCCGGCGGATCGACCGAAACCCGGTCGCCGCCGTAGGTGGTCGTGGTGCGCCACTTCTCGTTGCCCGCGACCGCGAAGATCTCCGCCTTGACCCGGTCCGCGCCGTCGTAGACGTACAGCGTCTGGCCGTTGACGTCACCGTTGACGGCCGGGTAGATCACGTCGGTGGGCGTGCCCGCCACCGTGTACGTCGCGTACGTCTTCGCCAGCTGGCCGGTGCCGGTGTAGAAGGTGTCGGCCACGGTACGGGTGCCGTCCGGGCCCTCCGACTGCACCTGGCGGGGCCGGAGCAGACCGTCGTGCAGCTTGTACTCGACGCTGTAGGAGCCGTCGTTCTGCCGCCGCTCGGTCTTGATGGCGACCGGCTTGTCGGTGCGGACCAGGTAGCTGTAGCGGATGCTCGGCTCCAGCCCGCTGGCGCCCGTCCGGTCCGGCATCCAGACCTTCGCCAGCCGGCCCAGGGCGTCGTACTCCAGGACGCTCTTGAGGCCGTTCTGGTCCACCTGGCCGACCGGCACACCCCACGCCGGGGCGTAGTCGGTGGTGGTGACGAACTGCAGCGGGTTGGTCTCCTTGACCTTGGTGGTCAGGCCGTTGGTGTCCGTGTACACGGTCTTCGTGACCCGGCCCAGCGCGTCGACGGCGGTCAAGGGCCGGCCGTACGCGTCGAACGTGCCCTCCGACGCGCGGATGTAGGTGGCCGTCGTGCCGTTGTGGCTCTTCAGCCGCTCGGTCCGCGTCGGGTTGCCCAGCGTCGGCGCGACGCCGAACGCCTTGCCGTCGTAGAGCGTCCGGGTGTCGGAGATGACCTGCTTGCTGCGGTCGGGGGTGGCCGAGCACGCCACGGACACCGACTCGACCCGCGACACCAGGCTGTACAGGTGGGCGGTCGCGTTGTCGGCGTACGTGGTCCGGCTGCATGCCTCGTCGCCGGTGACCGCCACGTCACCCTCGTTCTCGGTCTCGGTCACCCGGCCGAAGCTGGTCTCGAAGGTCGAGGTCTGCTTCGTCTCCCGCCACCCGCCGGCGGCCAGGGCGACCAGGCTCCGGGCGGTGGTGGTGTTGATGAACCAGGCCTTCTTGCTGCCCCAGCTGTGGGTCTCCGTCGCGGTGTTGTGCCGCCACGGGACGGCGATGCTCTTGCTGACCGCGTTGGCGCCGTCGTAGACGATGCTCTCCAACTGGTGGCCGGAGAACTCGTTGTGGTCGGTGTGGCTCCCGCCGGTCGAGTCGGCGACGCTGACGGTACGCGTGCCGCCGTCCGGATCCTTGTCGCCGTGCATGCCGCGCAGGTAGCGGTACTCCGTCTTGGTCGTCTGGACCTGACCGTCGCCGGCCGTGACGATCACGCGGCCGTAACCGCGCCAGTCGCTCCAGGTGAGGTCCTTCGGGTCGGAGATGCCGTCCGGGTCGGCGTGCCGCCAGGCCGCCCCGTCCAGGTATTGGTAGCGGGTCACCATGTCCGGCGCCCCGCCGGTGCGGTCGGTCTCGACGACCTGCTCGACCACGTACTTGTGGAACCAGTCGGTGATCGGGTCGCCGCTGCCGAGCGGGTTCCACTTCACCGGGTAGCAGCGCCTGGTGCTGTTGCCCGGCGTGGGCAGCGTGCTCTTGGTGCAGTCCGGGGTGGCGTAGTTGACGTCGATCTGACCGCCGGCGTCGGTCCACACGGTCGCCAGCCGGAAGCGGACCAGCGGAGCGATGTTGTCGCCGTCGCGGTCGATCCGGTTGGGCATTTGCAGGCCGCCCAGTTCGACCGACGGCATGGCGATGTCGGCGCCCGGCCCGTAGAGACCGGTGTGGGTGATCTTGTGGAGCCATAGGGTCCGCGAGCCGTCACCGTTGTCGGTGAGCAGGTGGTCGAGCTTCCAGTTGTCCACCGGCGTCCAGCCGGTGCCCTCGCGGATCTCGGTGGTGATGCCGGTCAACCGGGCCCGGGTCCAGAACGTCGGGGTGATCTGGTCGAGCTTGCACTTGGTGTCCTTGGCGCAGTTCCGGTCGAACGGCACATCCGGCCAGTAGGGCGCGGTGGTGGTGTTCAGATCCTGCGGGTCGCAGTCGACGTTGCCGGACGGCAGGCACCGTTCCTTGGTCTCGAAGCGCACCCGGGCGGGGGCGTTGGTCGTGTAGACGGTCTCGTGCCGCTGGCCGTAGTCGACCCGCTTGAGCCAGCCGCCCCGGACGTACGGGACACCGTTGACGTCGGTCTTCTTGCCCCGGGCGTAGTAGTTGATCTCCTTCTCGTAGAAGTACGAGGTGACGTTGCCGTAGCGGTCCTTGACGTAGTCGAGGCTCCAGCGCCACGCCTGGTCGCAGTACGCCGACGTGAACGTCGCGTTGTAGCAGGGCTCGCCCGAGTCGTCGCCGTAGATCGGCACGGTCCAGGTCGAGCCGGTCTCCTCCTTGCCGGAGGTCCAGCCGGGGAGCCGGTTCAGGCCGAAGTGGTACTGGGTGCCGTCGGTGGTGGTGACCCGCCAGTACTCGCCGTCGTTGTCACCGTTCGCCGCGCCGGTGAGCCGCTCGACCTTCGAGCCGTCGTCGGTCCCGAACCGCCAGGTGTCACCGGTCTTGACCAGTTCCGTCGACTTGCCGTTGAGCAGGATGGTCGCGTTGTCGTACGCCCAGCACTGGTCGGCGTACTGGTCGTGTCCGTCGTCCGAGCAGGGCTTGTACCGGCGCTCGATGTGCCCGGGCTCGTAGTTGAAGCCCTCACCGATCCACGAGCCCTGGTTGTTGGTCGTCGCGGTCCGGCCGTCGACCGACTGCGACGAGTAGGCCAGCGCGATCGGCGGCGCACCACCACCCGGCACCGGCGGGCTCCGTAGCGGGTAGCTCCAGGAGAAGCCACCCGTGGAGGGGGCCACCGACCACTTGGACGACGGGGACAGCTTCGTGGCGCCGTAGTCGCCCTGCGAGGAGGAGTCGGTGGCGGTCATGGCGAAGAGCGCACCGGTGCCCGCCTCGGCGGAGAGCGTCTCGGCGGCGCTGTCGTTCGTCGTCGGCAGCGGAACCGGAGCACACTGGGCTTTCTCCGGCGTGGTCAGCGCACACTCGGGCAGGCGGACCAGCCGCAGCCGGGCGCCGAAGTCGCCACCGAACGCACCGGCGACCCCGCCGTAGCCGAGGTCGAGGCGGACGTTCCCGGCAGCGGCCTGGCCGTCGGCCCGCTTCAGCCGGACGATCGGGCCGTCGACCTTTGCCTTCTCCGAGGCCTTCCGGTCGAGCACCTCGATGCGTACCTTGCCGGGAGCGGAGGCCGCCGGACGGGCCGCGTCCGCCGCGGCGGACGCGGCGGCGGGTGCGGCCGACACCGCGACCGGCAGGCCACCGATCTTGGCGGTGGCCGCCGGGGCCTTGGAGCGGGCGGCCCCGGGCGCCGGCACGGTGACGTCCGCGGCGCCGGCGGCGGGCCAGGTGACCTTCGCCGGGGCGGTGGAGGCGGCAGCCACCGCCGGGTTGGCCGCCTTCGGCTTGGCCGGCAGCGGGTCGCGCTTGGGCAGGACCTTGGACGCGTCCGAGGTCGACGGACGGTTCGGCTTCGCCTCGGCCGAGGCGGGTGGGGTCGCGATCTGGATGAAGCCGGCGGCCATGACACCGGCCATCGCCCAGGAAACCGGTCGTACGGTGTGGCGGACGAAGCCGCCGGACCGGACCAGGAGTCGGGAGAACATCACCCCTCCAGGGGTTGCGGGACAAGAACGGGGAAAGGTCTCGCGTGCCGGTGGGGCCGCCCGGGAGCGGGCGGCCCCACCGCCTGTCACGTCAGAGCGAGAGTTGTTCGCGGACCTGGACGTTGAGCTTCTCGATCAGGACCTTGTCGGCGACGCCGTCGTAGACCCGGACGTCGTCGATGGCACCGGACAGGTGCTCCTTGAAGGCGCCGTCGAGCCAGGCGCGGCCGAGTTGCACCCCGCCGGTGGCGACGAACGGCGACACCAACTGGATCGCCTCGGTGAAGGACCCGTTGACGTACAGGGTCACTTCGCGGGCGTAGCCGTTGTAGACGAGGGTCAGGTGGTCACCCTTGCCGACCAGCTTCGGCGCCTCGTCGGTCGCCTTCCTGGTCCACTCCGGCGCGACCGTGTCGGTGCTCGCCATCGCCAGTTCCCACTGCCCGGCGTCGTTGCAGCGCACGACGACCGAACTGCCGTTGGTGCCCTTCTGCGAGAAGACCGTCATCGGCGTACCCGCACAGTTGCTGGTCAGCTTGACCCGGGCGCTGATCGAGAAACTGCCCGCCATGTCCGCGTTGGTCGACGTGCTGGCGTAGCTGTCCGCGCCACCGGTCAGCGCGAGGTGACCACCGCCGAGCAGGGACAGGACCGGGTGCTTGAAGACCGTCGCGCCAGCGCCCAGGGTGAGTCCCGCTCCGCCGCGCTCCTCGGGGCTGACCTTGTTGGTCTCCGCGTTCAACCGCCAGTACGCCTTACGGCTCGGAGCGGTCTTCTGCAGACCGGTGACCTCGTCGGCGATGATCAGCCGGTCGAAGACCGAGACGTCCGCCATCGCCCCTCCCCAGTTGTCGGCGTAACCGCTCTTGGTGAGCACACGGCCGATCTGGAGCGGACCGCGCGACTTGGTCAGCGACCTGCGCTGGGCGACGCGCGGGGCGTTGTTCCCGACCTGGAGCGACATCTCCTTCTTCGCACCGTCGAAGATGGCGGACACGTACGTCCAACCCGTGGTGGCCGCCGCACCGTCCACCTGCCAGCGGCCCAGCGAGTTGACGTCGTTGACCGGCATCCGGAAGAACCAGGTTCCTCCCTCGACCCCCAGCGCGAACCCGGGCTCACCGGTGCCGTCCTGGCTGACCGCCACCTGCCGGCGGCCGGCATCGTCGACCTTGAACCAGCCGGTGACGGCGAAGCTCGCCGACGTGTCGGTCAGGACCGGCTTGCTGGTCGTGAGATGGGCGTTGGCCGTACCGTCGAACCGGGCGGCGGTGTCGGACGTCCCACCCGGACCCTCGACCCCGAACGTGACGCCACTTCCAGCCGTCGCGTCGTTGTCACCGAGCCCGTCGCTGGCACCGTCCTCGCCCGCGACCTCGCCGAGCGACCACTGGGCGGTCGGCGGTCGCTTGCCCACCCGGAACGTGCACGAGGCGATGCTGCTCGACCGGCCGGCCCGGTCGACGGCCTGGACGTTGATCGTCCGCGGGCCCTCCTTGTCCGGGTACCAGTTCGGCAGGGTGACCGGCCCGCCGTCGGTGGTGGGCCGAAGCACGTTCACGCCCGGCGCCGGGTTGGTGTTGAAGCCGTACCGGTACTCCACCACGTCCGTGGCCGCGGAGTCGAAGACGAAGTTGCCGGGTACACCGATCGAACCCAGCCACTCGTCGCTCTCGATGCAGTTCGACGCGCTCGCCGTCCCGTTGTCGGCCGCGTCCTGCGGCAGGTACACGGCGGAGTCGACGTCGGGCGCGCTGGGGCTGGTCTTGTCGTAGAGGAACTGACAGACGTTGCGCGAGCCCTCACTGCTCCACGGACCCCAGCTGGTGTTGTCGCTGGCCCGCACCTCCCAGGAGATGGGGACGTTCTGCGCGATGTCACTCGGGACCGTGTACGAGAAGACCGATCCGCTGGCCTTCAGCGGAGTGGTGTACGAGCGCGTCTGCAACGTCCCGCCGGCCGGCGTCCAGGTCACCTTGAACTCGGCCTTGATCTGCTCGGTGTGGGCCGAGGAGTGGTCCGGGTCCCGCAGCACCGCGTTCAGCCGCGGCGGCACGTCCACGTAGGGCGCGCCGGAGCCGTAGACACACTGCCCGCCGGGGGACATGGTGAGTTCGTTGAGGTTGGCGATCACCGGCGCCCGGTTGTAGCGGACCGAGAGGACGCCGTTGTCGCAGAACCGCTTGGTGTGCGTCGAGTCGCTCTCACTGACCGACCGCAGGCCGAGGGTCACGTTGCTCCAGCCCTTGGTCACCGCCTGCTGCACCGCGGCCTTCGCGTTCCACTCCGTGTTCTGGTTGGTGGAGGTACAGGTGGCCTGCGTCTTGGTCGGTGAGCTGGTGGCGAGGTGCGTCGCCCCGGACCAGCCCGAGCCGCCGGGCTGGTTGCTCCAGTTGGTGGAGGAGGTGATCCCGGCCGGCATCAGGTAGAGCGCCGCCGCCCGGGCGGTCGAGTTGTAGACGTGCTGCAGGGTTACCCGGAAGGTGGCCTCCAGGATCGTCTTGCCCGAGTACGGCGTGGCGAGCCGGTAGAACAGGCGCTTGACCTTCGAGTTGTTGCAGGAACTGGGGCAGAGGCCGATCCGTTCGTGCCGCTTGCCGTCGAACTTCCAGTACTCCTCGTTGGGGTAGCCGCTGTCCACCATCGCCCAGGCGCTGTTGGTGCTGCTCTGCCAGACCGGGTCGATGTACAGCGGGAACGAGGCCTCCGGATCGGTCAGCATGGACCGGTCCGGGGTGAGGGTGAGGGTGTTGTCCGAGTAGTCGAGGCCGACCGGAGCCACCTCCGACGTGTCGCCCGGTCCCTCGGCCGACGCGGCGCCCGGGTCGGTGGACGAGGTGTCCAGCGACCGCGCCGCGGCCGCATCGCCCCCCTCCTGGCTTCCGCTGTCCCACATGGTCGGCGCGTCCGCCTCCAGGACCGGGTTGTTGGTGACCGGGTCCAGGGCCACCACGCCGCCCTCTGCCGTCTCCTCGATGGTCAGACCCACCGCGGCGACCCCGAGCCGGAGATTCTGGAGCTCCGGCAGATCGGCCGCCTCCGGCGTCTTGACCACCAGTACGTGCGAGAAGCCCTCGACGGTGACGTTCGTGACCAGGTCGACATCCTGGAACACGTTCGGGTAGGTCGCCTTGCTCTCCTCGACCACGGGAGCGGGAAGCGGCCCGTGCGGCCAGGTCAGGGTCATGCTCTTCTGATCCCGGGTGACCACCATCAGCGGCGCGGTGCCGCCCTGGGAGAGCTGCATGCCGAGCAGCGCGGCCGCCGGGCCGTACGAGCCGTCGGGCTGGACCACCAGGGTCGAGTCCGCGGGCACCCAGGCGTCTCCCTGGGTGACCCGGACCGGCTGGGTGTGGCCGTTGGCGATGAGCGTGCCGTCCGGCTGCGCGAAGACGTCGCGGTACTCCGTGCGGTGCGCCAGCACCTCGACCGGCTGGTTGAGTGCCCTGGCGGCCACCAGCGCCTCGGCCTCGGTGTCGCGGACGAGGTCCTCCGAGGCCGCGGCGGTGCGCGGCGCCGGCTCCGGCGGCTGAACGAACACCGCTGTGGACATCAGGCCGGCGAGGCCGAGCGTGAGGCCGAGCGTGAACACCCGGCCCCGTTTTCTCGTACGACGGGCCACCCTCTGGTCCTCCCCCGCTGGATAACTACTCATGTCGATGCTCTTCATCAGCTGATCGCCGCCCCGAACGCGCTGTGCCCGGTGGGGAGACCGCCCTGTCCCGGCTGCCAGGTGACACTCGGGACCGTGTTGCCCGCCTTCAGGTCGGACCAGGTGAACCCGTACACGGCGTCGGCGCCGTAGGGAGTGCCGACGTAGAGCCGCTGCGAGGTGGCCGAGAGCGACGTGCCGACCAGTTCCTGGACGCCGGCCGTCCCCGGCATGCTGCCCGATTCCCGGTGCAGCGTGGTCGGCGTACCGATCGGATTCGCCAGCGCCGGGAAGATACGTACCCGTCCGGAGTCGGCCACCGACGTGCCCGCGTCCTCACCCGGCACGCCGATCGCGACGAACATCGTCGCGTTGGTGCCCTCGCTGCCCGGCGCGGTGTTCACCACCACGACCTTCTCGCCCAGGTAGTCACCGTCCTCCGAGGCGTACGTGATCGCGGGCAGTTCGGTGAAGGTGTTCGCGGCCGTGACGTGGAACCGGTGCACCAGCCCGGCGTCCGGTGCCGGGGTGTTGGTGGCCGCGACGACCAGGTCCTCACCCGGCACGCCGACGACGACCAGCGAGTCGGCCTGGCCGGCGGGAGCACCGACGGGCCGGTACGGCGCGATCGAGATCGACTTGCCGAAGTTGTCGTTGGCCTCGGCGTCGTTCGAGACGTTGGCGACGTTCTGCTCCAGGCCGGCGGCGAGCGTCGGCAGCCCGTTGGTCAGCGTGTGGCTGAAGACGTTCACCGCTCCGGCGAAGGCCTCGGTACCGATCGCCTCGCCCGGGGAACCGACCGCCCAGTGGTACGTGGAGGCGGCCACCGAATAGCCCGTGCGGTCGTCGGTCTCGGCCGAGCCCGGGATGCCGCTGCCCTGGGACATCACCACGTTCACGGCGCCACGCAGGTAGTGCACGACCCCGGTGAACGGGTTGCCGAGTCCTTCACCGGGAGCGCCGATGACGAGGTACGGCTCACCGCTGGCGGTGCGGCTGCCGGCGACGGCGTAGCCGAACCAGTCGTACGCCTCGGCCGCGTCCGGGACGTTGGCGCTGTCCTGGTGGTACCAGACGGCGGGCGGGCCCTGCGCGAGGCCTGCGGGTGAGCCGAACAGCACGTAGACGACACCGGCCTGGGCCTGGCCGCTGACGGCCTGGTTCGGCACGCCGACCGCCAGGTCCGTGCAGCCGTCGTTGTTGGCGTCGTACGCGGAGATCGACGTGCCGAAGCGGTCACCCGCCTCGGCCGCACCGGGCATGTTCGCCCCGCCCTCGTGCAGGGTGTGCACAGTCGTGCTGCCGCCGTACGTGACGTTGATCCGGCCGGCACGGATCTGGCCGTTGACGGTGGCCTCCGGGTCGGCGATCGCGATGTCGGCGACGCCGTCGCCGTTGAAGTCGCTGTCCGTTCCGGCGGTGCAACCGGTGACCGGAGTGGCCGTGGTGTACACCTGCATCTCACAGAACGACGACCATGCGTCGCTGCCGCTGACCCCGTCCGCGGCCTTCACCCGCCAGCGGTAGATGCCGCCGTCCACGAAGGCGCCGGCAGGAACGGTCGCCGCCACTGTGGCGCCGGAGGCGACGTTGCTGGACGACGCCGAGCCGATCGCCTTCTCCGCGTTCATCGCCCACCACTCGAAGGTGACTGTCATCGCGGTGCCGTCACCGTCGGCGACTGTGGCTTTGAGCTGCGGCGTCAAGGTGTTGACAAGCGGGCGACCCGAGCCGGTCGCGCACGTGGAGGCAGGGACGGTCGACCGGGCCGTCACGGTCGGGTACGAGTTGTACGTGACGCTGGCCTTGGGCACCTCGGTACTGGTGGCCGCGTTGCGGGAGCGGAACTGTTTGAAGGCCTTCGAATCGGTTTCGTCGGTGGCCCGCAGACCCATGTCGGCGCGGGTGTCACCGGCGTTCGCCGCGCGCTGGAAGAACTTGGTACCGCTGATCCCGATCCAGGCGTCGTTGCAACTGGCGTCGTAGCCGGCAGTCGCCAGGGTGGTCGCCTCCTGGTTGTTCCACGCCGGCTGGGTGTCCCAGATCATGTCGTCGGCCACCGCGCCCACGGTCCAGAGCTCCCACGACCGGCCCTCGCACTGGGGCGACCACCAGTTCCAGAACGAGACGGTGGCGGAGGTGATCTGCTTGCCGACGAGGGCCGTGGTGTCCCAGCGCAGCAGGGACCGGGTGACGGGCCCGGTCGGACCGAGCCGGCCGAGTCGGAGGTCGTCGGTGCCGCCCCGGTTGACCGTGTCGCCGGCCTGGATGAACGTGTCGAAGGTGGTGTACAGCGGGTTGATCGTCGGGTCGATGACGATCGGATACTGCCGCTCGGAGTCGGTCAGCCAGCGCATGTCCGGGGTCAGCGTCAGGTCGAGCCGGCCGGTTCCACGGGCCGCGGCGGCAGGGGCGATCGTGGATGCGACCGCCGTCTCGGTGGCGGGATTCCCGAGCGCGTCGACCCGCGCGTCCCACATTCGCAGTGCGGGAGTGCGCGCGACCACCCGGCCGGCGGTGTCCTGGATGGCGGTGTTGCCGCCGGCGTCGCGGACTGCCCGGGCCGCGTTCGGCCCGGTGATCGGCAGCGTGAGGCGGGCGACCTGCTTCACGGCGCTGCGGTCCTTGACGACGAAGAACGCCTCCATCCCGGCGCGGGTCGCTTCGACGATCAGGTCCACCCCGGGCAGCGTGTCCACATAGGTGGCCCGTCCGCCGTCCAGCTTCGGCTCGGGCAGCCGACCGGCCCAGCCGACCGCGAGCCGGTCGGCTCCGTGGCCGAGGACGGCCAGCTCCGTCGTGCCGTTCGGCTGCGCGCCGGAGACGACCAGATCGAACGGGTGGGCGACGGCGGCAATCCGCCCGTCCGCGCCCTTGCGCAGGGTCAGATCGACCGGAACCCACTGGTCGCCGCGCCGGATCCGGCTCGCGCCGACCGAGAGCTCGGCCCGGAACTGACCGTCCGGCAGGGCGAAGACCTCGGTCGTCTCCGATGTGAGGCTCTTGACCTGCACCGGCTTGCCGGAGTCGCGGGCGGCCCGAAGGGACACCGCTTCATCGGTCCGGCTCTCCACGCCACCTGTCACGCCGTCCGGACCAGCGGCGAGAAACTCCGCCGGTTCTCCCGGTACGCCCGCCAACGCGGCCGCCGTCAGTATGGCGACGCCCGCAGCCAGGCACGAACGGACAGTGGCCGTCACTCGACGTGCCACAAACCCTCCCCCGTGTGCTTTCAGTTGTGCGAGCGGGACTCTAAGGGCGTCCTGCCTCAGCGCACAAGGTCGGACACGTTGCGTCAGGACGGATCGCGGCGAACTGGACATCCCATCGATCGCTCAACACTCTCGGTAATCAATTCCGCCCTGCACACTGGGAGGTTCAGCGACTGCCACACCCACATGCGGTGACCTCGGGCGGTCGGACCGATCTTTAAAACCGCAGATCAGTAGATGGTTGCCGCAGTCAACTGACGCCGCGCGACTCGCTCCACCATCGCGAACGATTTTCATGCATTGCCATCTTCGAATATGACACCATGTAGTTGTCGTTGATTGAACAATCAGCCGACGCCGCACTCGTCCATCGGGGGACAGCGCCGGACCACTCAGACCGATTCACGCACCGAAATGGTCGGCGGGCGGCATCACGCCAACCACTCGGGCAGGTCATCGGTGCAGCACGCAGCGCCGAACAGGGACCGTGGAAAACCGATTCGTACCGTCAGAGATATTCGCCCCACGTGACAGATGCGGCGGCCGGGATCACCCTCGTCGGCGGGGTGACACGTGGTGATCATCTTGCCCATCTCAAGCGAGACAATCGGCACGACGCTCATCAGTCGAAATCACTGCGGTGCCGAGTTTCGTCAGGTCTTGGTCGACCTTCTGATATCCGGGCTGCGACGGGTTCAGCGCTCATGGTCCTGGGCGGGTGCCCCCGGTCGTCGTTCGACCGGCGCGCTGCTCAGCACACCGTCGGGGCGGACCTCCTGACGAAGACGCGCCAGGTCGACGAACCGGTCGCCGTCGGGCGGGACGGCGTCGAGCAGGCGCAGGATCACGGTGCAGTACTTGGCCATGGTGTTCCGGCCCGGCATGAAGATCGACAGTTCGTCGTGGGCCTCGGGCGTCTGCACGATCAGGCCGGCGGGCAGGGGCGGCAGCGTCCCCGGTGCGCCCGCCACCGCGACCTTGACGATCCAGAACGGCCCGGCGCCGTCGAGTACCCGCCGGTCCTGTTCCGGCGTCTCCAGCGCCGGCGTCCGCCACGGCTCACCCAGGCAGGCGACGCCGGCCTGCCGCACCGTGGTGACCAGTTCGGCCGCCGCCGCCGCGATGATCTCCTCGGCCCGGTCCCACTCGTGGGCGTCACGACCGAGCGGTGTGCCGGGCACGAGCCGCGCCACCACAGTCATGGCCGGCACGTGCCGCAGCCGCGGTTCGGGCTGCACCTCGAAGACGGCGCGGGCGGCAGCGATGGCGTCGGCCTGAGCCCGGCGCTGCCGGCTGACCTCGTCGCTGTGCCGGTCGAGCAGGGCTACCGCCTGGTCCGGTTCGTCGAGGGCCCGCCGGACCAGCTTGACGCTCATTCCGGTGTCCCGCAGCAAGGTGATCAGCATGGCCCGTTCCACCTGGTCGAAGGTGTACGAGCGGTGGCCGGTCCGGTCGTCGACCTCGGCGGGTACGAGCAGCCCTTCGGCGTGGTAGAAGCGCAGCGCCTGCGGCGACAGGTGGCACATCTGGCTGAACTCGCTGATCGACAACATGACCCCAGACTGCCTCTTGCAGTAACAGCAAGGGCAAGTGACGCCGCCTAACGCCTGTCGTCGTCACGCCCGGTCTGGGGCAGCCCGGAGGCGGCCGCGATCGCCTCGACCGCCTCGGCCAGGCCGGTGGTCTCCGGGAGGACGAGTTCGCCGGGCCAGCCCAGGACGTCGCGCGCGGCGTACCAACCGCTCATCTGCTCGGCGGTGAACTCACCGGCCTGCGGGCGGGTCAGGTGCCGGCGCAGCGTCTCGGCCAGCGACACGTCGAGGTAGCAGAACAGCGACCGCCCCCGGTGGCCGTCCCGCAGCGAGGTCAGCACGTCGCGGTAGCGGCCGGTGTACAGGATGCCTTCCAGGACCACGTGGTAGCCGTGGTCGAGGGCGAACCGGGCGGTCTGCTCGATCAACGCGGGGGCCACGCCGCCGGCCTTGTCCCGTTCGCGCAGGACGATGCGGCGCAGGTAGTCCTGTTCGACGAGGGCGCAGCCCCGGCCGTGCCGACGTCGTAGTTCGCGGGCGATGCTGCTCTTGCCCGAGCCGGAGTTGCCCCGGATGCAGACGAGGATCGTGTCCGAGCTGCCGGTGGCCTCCCCGGACACGATCCCCCCTGGCGTCAGGTACCGCAGACGGATGCCGATCAGGCCCGGGTGATCACCAGGAACGCGTACCCGATCACCTTCGTGCCGTCCCAGTTGTACATGGGGCGGCACGCCTGCGGCTTCGTCCACGACGACTGGTACTTGGGCCGGGCTTCGTTGCAGGCCTTCAGGGTCGAGTAGGTCGGGCTCGAGTAGTCCGCGTAGGCGGGCGCGCCCAGACCGAGCACCAGGGCGCCCGCGACCGAGGTGGCGGCGACGAGGCTGCGGATCCGCGGCCGTCGGAAGGCTTTCATGTCTTCTCCCATTCTCATCGTCGTCGCCCGACCGTCCATCATGGCCGCGCGACCATGATCAGCTTAGGGTGGCGGCACAAGGCGCACCCCGTGCCGGGTTCCCGCCCCGCCTCACGGACGATCACCCGCCGCACCGGCACCCAGGTACGCGAAAAAGGCCCCGACCGGCGTGGAACGCCTGGTCAGGGCCTTGCTCGTTGGTGCGCCGCCAGGGACTCGAACCCCGAACCCGCGGATTAAGAGTCCGCTGCTCTGCCAGTTGAGCTAGCGGCGCTCTCTGACAACGGGAAGAAGATTAGCACGCCCGCCGAGGCGGGTTCCAATCCGATACCGGGGTCCACCCTTCGGACGAGCTTAACCGGCGAAACCGGCCAAAACGGTCACCTGATCCGGCGCGGGGCGGGTCCGACGGCGTCGATACGGCACGATGTCCGCCAGGCACGCGAGGACAGGGGTGGGCATGGGCAGGTTCGCGCGGGCCGGGGCGACGGTGGGCGCCCTGGTCCTGACGGCGTCGCTGGCACTGACCGGGTGCGGCGGCGACGACGAGGGGAAGAAGCCGGAGTTCGTGCCCGGCCAGCAGCAGGTCGGCGGCGTCTCGTCCTCCGCGCCCGACCCGAGCGTCGCACCCAGCGACAGCGCCGCCGTGCCGCCGCTGACGGTGAGCCCGGCCGACGGCGCGAACGCCCGGCCGGTCAGCACCGAGATCAGCGCCCGCATCCCCGGTGGCGGCACCGTGTCGAAGGTGGTGCTCGCCACCGCCGACGGAACGAGCGTCGCCGGGCGGATGCGGCGCGACGGCTCCAGCTGGGTGCCGTCGGCCGCGCTGAAGTACGGCACCAAGTACACCGCCACTGTCACCGGCGCCGGCAAGGACGGCCAGACCTACCAGGGCGCCAGCACGTTCACCACGATGGCCAAGCCCAAGTCGATGATCGGCTCCGGCCTCTACATGTTCACCGGCAAGACGTACGGGGTCGCCATGCCCGTGGTCGCCGAGTTCTCCCCGGGCATCCCGAAGAAGGACCGGGCCGCCGTGCAGAAGCGGATGTTCGTGCAGACCGACCCGCCGCAGCCCGGCGCCTGGCACTGGGTCGACAACGGCACCCAGGCGTACTACCGCGCGCCGGAGTACTGGAAGACCGGCACCACGATCACGGTGCGGCTGGCGCTGGCCGGGATCCCGCTGAGCAACGGCCGCTACGGCAACATCGACCGCAGCGCCACCGCCAAGATCGGCCGCGCGTTCGAGATGACCGTGGACAACGCGACCAAGCAGATGACGGTCTCCGAGAACGGCTCGGTCATCCGTACGCTGCCGGTCAGCCTGGGCAAGAAGAGCACCCCCTCCTCCAGCGGCACGATGGTGGTGATGGAGAAGAAGGAGTCCACCGTCTTCGACACCCGCAGCGAGCCGGACCCGGCCAACCGCTACGTCACCGAGATCGACTTCGCCCAGCGGATCACCTGGGGCGGCGAGTACATCCACGCCGCGCCCTGGTCCGAGGGTGTGCAGGGGCGCCGCAACGTCTCGCACGGCTGCGTGAACGTGTCGATGGCCAACGGCCGGTGGCTGTTCGGCAAGACGATGGTGGGCGACCCGATCACGGTGAAGGGCACCGAGCGCCGCCTGGCCCCTGGTAACGGCTGGACGGCGTGGAGCATGAGCTGGTCGCAGTTCGTCGCCGGCAGCGCGCTGCCCGTTCCGCAGGGCGGGCAGCCGGCGCCGTTCTGATCGGCGTAACGTGGTCGGACACGCCACCTCCGACGAAGCGCCGGACGGCACGGGAATCGTTACACCCGGGCGGGGTGTTCCGTTTCACGTCCGGCAACGCGTACCCGCTCCGGCGCGTCTGATCTGAGACGACGGGGAACGGCATCACCTTGTGAGGGAGTCATGCGAGCTGGCCAGGACGAACCGATCCGGGGCGTGAGCGCCCGACGCGTCGGCCGCCGCCGCGCGCTGGCAGCCGGGCTGCTCGCCGCCGCGATGGCCCTGACCGCCTGCACCAGCGGCGGCGGCGACAAGCCGTCGAGCTGGCAGGGCGGCGGCGACGGCGGCGAGAAGGCCCCGAAGGCGGCGGCCACCATCAGCGAGCCCGCCGCCGACGCCAAGGACGTGCCCGCGTCCACCGCCATCACCTTCACCACGAAGGAGGCGCAGGACACCACCGTCGAGCTGAAGGACGCCGCCGGCAAGGTCGTCGACGGCACGCTCGCGGCGGACGGCGGGAGCTGGCTGCCGTCAGCGGCCCTGGAGTACGGGCAGACGTACACGGCGACCGTGACCGCGACCGGCGACGACGGCAAGCCCGCCACCGCCACCAGCACGTTCACCACGATGGCGAAGCCGGCCAAGCAGATCCGGGTCACCAGCTTCCTCGGCGACAACCAGGTCGTGGGCGTGGCCATGCCGCTGATCGTGAAGTTCGGCCGGGCCATCCCGGAGGACTACCGCGACGACATCCAGCGCCGGATGACAGTCACCTCGAAGCCGGCCCAGGAGGGCATCTGGCACTGGGTGAGCCCGACCGAGGTGCGCTACCGGCCCAAGACGTTCTGGAAGGCCAACAGCACCGTCAGCTACAAGGTGCAGGCGGGCGGGCTGCCGCTGGGCGGCGGCTGGTACGGCCGGGCCGACCTCAGCGTCGACATCAAGATCGGTCCGTCGTTCGTGATGACCGTCGACAACCGCACCAAGCGGATGACTGTCACCCGCGACGGCAAGGTGGTCAAAACCATCCCGGTGAGCCTGGGCAAAAAAAGCACCCCCTCCTCCAGCGGCACCATGGTGGTGATCGAAAAGCTCCGGCACACGGTCTTCGACACCATGGAGGAGCTGGGCCCGGAGGAGGGCTACCGCACCGAGATCGACTACGCCCAGCGGCTCACCTGGGGCGGCGAGTTCATCCACGCCGCGCCCTGGTCCGAGGGCGTGCAGGGCCGCACGAACGTGTCGCACGGCTGCGTCAACGTCTCGATGAAGGAAGGCAACTGGCTGTTCGCCAACACCCGCATCGGTGATCCGATCACCGTCAAGGGCACCGAGCGCAAGCTCCAGAACGGCAACGGCTGGACCGACTGGAACATGAGCTGGGACGAGTACGTCAAGGGCAGCGCCCTGCCGTACGAGCCGCCGGCCGCCGACACCACGCCGGACGCCGGTACGCCGAGCGTCGAGCCGACCCCCTGACCCCCGCACACGACGAAGCCCCCTCCCGGAGGAGGGGGCTTCGTGTCTGGGGTGACTGATGGGAATTGAACCCACGACAACCGGGACCACAACCCGGTGCTCTGCCAACTGAGCTACAGCCACCATGCTCGCCGCTCCGGTCGCCCGGGGCGGTGCGCGGACTAATCATAGCCACACTCCGGCCGACCCCGTCCACCGGGTTCGGCGCGGGCGTCAGAGCTGGGCGGCGATCGCCTTCGCGGCCTCGACGTCCGGCCCCGGCAGCGGCACGAACACGGTCCGGCGGTAGTACTCCAGCTCGCGGATGCTCTCCCGGATGTCGGCGAGCGCCCGGTGGGCGAGGCCCTTCTGCGGCTGCCCGAAGTACACCCGCGGGTACCAGCGCCGGCACAGCTCCTTGATCGAGGACACGTCGATCATCCGGTAGTGCAGGTGGGCGTCGAGCCGGGTCATGTCGCGGGCCAGGAAGCCCCGGTCGGTGGCGATCGAGTTGCCGCACAGCGGGGCCGTACGCGGGTCCTTCACGTAGCTGGTCACGTAGTCGAGCACCATGTCCTCGGCCTCGGCCAGCGTCACCGTGGAGCGGCGTACCTCCTCGGTGAGGCCGGACTTGGCGTGCATGGTCCGCACGATCTCCGGCATGCCGTCGAGCGCCTCGTCGTCGGCGTGGATCACCACGTCGACGCCGTCACCGAGCACGTTGAGGTCGGGATCGGTGACGAGCGCGGCGACCTCGATCAGGGCGTCCCGCCGCAGGTCGAGCCCGGTCATCTCACAGTCGATCCAGACGAGAAGATCAGCCACCGGAACAGACTACGCGCCGCCGACGCGCCCGCGCCTCGGCCCGGCGGCCGAGGTGGACCGCTAGGGTTTCCTGCGTGCCAGCCGAACCCGTCGCCCCACCCGCCGTCCCCCGTGACGACGCGGGCGGGCGTACGGCTCTCCGGGTGGTCGTGGTGCTGGCGCTGATCGCGATCCTGCCGGCGCCCTACCTGCGCAACCTGCGTCACGACTACTACGACCAGAAGATCTACATGTCGGCGATGGACTGGTGGGCGGCCGGGCACCCGCTCTACGACTACGTCCAGCCGGACCGGGTGCAGGGCGCGCTCTACTTCACCTATCCGCCGTTCGCGGCGCTGCTCCTGGCGCCGTTCGGGTATCTGCGGCTCGGGGTGGCCATCGCCGCCTTCGCGGTGCTGACGGTGGCCGCGGTGGTGGTGACCACGCGCTGGCTGGTGCTGCCGGTGCTGCGGCGGCACGACCTGCCGCGGGGGTTCGGCCTCACCGTCGCCGTGCTGCTGGTGCTCGCCGTGGAGAGCACCCGGGAGACGATCACGCTCGGGCAGATCAACATGCTGCTCGTGGTGCTGATCCTCGGCGACCTGCTGTTCGCCGTACCGCAGGGCCGGCGCTGGGCCGGCGTGGGCCTGGGGTTGGCGGCGGCGCTCAAGCTCTTCCCCGGCATCTTCGTGCTCTACCTGCTCGCCGCCCGGAAGTGGCGGGCGGCGGCCGTGGCGGCGGTGACAGCGGCGGTGGCCACGCTGCTGGCGGCGGCGGTCGCGCCGGGCGACTCGTGGCGCTTCTGGACCCACGAACTGTGGGTGACCGACCGGGTGGGCCGCCCCGACTACACCGGCAACCAGTCACTGTTCGGGCTGCTCAGCCGCCTGACCGCGCCGGCCGAGCCGGACCGGCTGCTGTGGCTGCTGCTCGCGCTGGCGGTGGCCGCGTTCGGCCTGTGGCGGGCGGCGCGCGCGGCCCGCGCGGGGGACGCGCTGGTGGGTCTCACCCTGACCGGGCTGGTGGGCGGGCTGGTCAGCCCGATC
This sequence comes from Micromonospora sp. WMMD1274, assembly GCF_049179035.1. NCBI lineage: Bacteria > Bacillati > Actinomycetota > Actinomycetes > Micromonosporales > Micromonosporaceae > Micromonospora > Micromonospora sp. WMMD1274. The sequence continues at coordinate 4,629,606 of NZ_JBMHMG010000001.1, read as the reverse complement.
ACCTGGATCCACCACCTGTACTGGTTCATTCCCGCGGTGGTGGTGCTCGTCGACGCGGCACTGGACGCCGATCCGGCGACGCCCGGCGGGGCCCGCCGTCGCGGCGGCCTCTTCGCGCTGGCCGCCGTCGTCGGCCTGCCGATCGTGTACGGGTTGGTGACGTTCCAGGACTGGGGCACCGCCGTCGTGCACACGGACGACCCGGTCGACTTCGTGGTCCGCAACATGTACGTCCTGCTGAGCCTGCTGGTGCTCGCGGCGCTGCCGATCCGCCGGCATGCGGACGAGAAACCGATGACTCGGACTGAACGGACACACCTCGCAACAAACGGCGATCAGCGCTAATCTGGTACCAACTACCTCAGTTTTCTCCCAGGTAGCACCGATCCCCCGGTGAAAGAACGGCCCTCCGCGTCGGCAGCGCGGAGGGCCGTTCGGGTTCTCCTCGTCGGTCCTGGTCGTCGCGGCACCGGCTGGGCGGCGGGGCGATCGCCGCGCGGGTCCGCCCCCCGGACCCGGAGCCCACCGCCACCAGGTGCCGCTCGGGTCGCGACGCCGGGCCCGGCTGCCGGCCCAGCCCGCTCAGCGAGCTGACGCCGAGACGACCGGCCAGCACCGGCACCTGATCCGGCTCGACCACGAATACCACCTCACGCGGCCGCAGCGGGCGCAGCAGCACCACCACAGCGAGGACGACCAGCAGCGTCCCGCCGGCCAGCAGCGCCCACGCCAGCCCGGGGAACCACCCGGCCCGTAACTCGGCACGCATCCGCAGGTCGAGCCCGTCCGCGCCGTCCACGCGCATCACGACCAGGCTCAACGACCGGCCGGAGAGCTCCGCCGGGCTCCACTCCAGGGAGCCGACGCCCTCGCGTACCCAGAAGGGTGCCGTCATCGGCGCGGCGGTGCCGGCGCCGGCGGTGGCCGGGTCGAGATCGACCGGCAGCGGGCCCCGGGTGACCGCGACGCGGCGCACGGTGCTGTGCGGGACGTCGGCCAGCCACCGTCGCACCTGGTCGGTCGGGGCGAGGCCGAGGAAGACCTCGCCGTCGTCGTCCCGCGCGCTCAGGTGCAGCCGGGCCTGCCCGGTGCGCGCCACCGGCAGGTCGGCGCGCAGCAACGCGTCCACGTCGGCCACCACCACCGCGCGGGCCGGCGTGCGGACCGGCTCGAACCGGGCGCCGAACCCGCCGTCCGGGTCGGCGTGCCGGGCGGCCAGCCAGAGACCTCCACCCGCCAGCAGCGCCGGAATCCCCAACGCCAGCAGCACCACGCCGGCGATCGTGCGTACGAAACGCATTCGCGTCGTCCCTCTCGGTAGCCAACTACCCGGCCGACCTTACCGACGTGCGTCGGCCGATCGCCGGATATCGGCGGCACCCGTCCGGGACGGCGACCGGCCCGGCGGATCGTTCCGCCGGGCCGGTGAACCGCTCGCGTTCAGGACTTCGCGGCGGGCTCCCGCCGGGTACGCGCGAACGCCAGGCCGCCGAGGGCCAGGCCGCCCAGTCCGGCGACCAGGCCGGCCACCCCGAGGGCGGTGGCGGCACCGGAGCCGTCGTCGTCATCGTCGTCGTCCGCCGCGGCGGCGGCCGGCGCGCTCGCGCCCGTCGACGCGGGCGCCGCGGCGGCGAGCTTGAGCACCGGCGCCGGGTTCTCCGGCTCCTCCGCGCCCGGCGTCGGCTCCTCGATCCACCGGGAGACGTTGCCGTCGGAGTATGTCTGCAGCACCTTGAACACCATCGTGTCGACCTGCGGCAGCGGACCCATCGACACCGGGAACTCCTGGAACTCGCCCGGCTTCACGCCGGCGTTCGGCGCGGCGGTGAAGGTCAGCTTGGAGACCGCCTCGGTGAGCTGGCTGCCGTGCACCTCGATCGGCGGATCGACCTTGCGCTTCTCCACCGCGACCGTCCAGCCCGCCACCGGCATGGTGGAGACCGAGCCGACCGGGGCGTTCTCCGGCAGGTTCACCTCGACCTTGACGGTGGACGCCGTGTCGCTCTCGTTCGGCACCCGGAACGCGAACCGGCCGTAGCCGCCCTGCTTGCCCTCGGCCGGGTTGATCGTGACGTGCGCCGAGGCCGGCCCGGCCACGCCGAGCACGGCCGTGGCGACGGCGGTGAGGGTCAGCGCGGCGACTGTCGCGGAGCGCCGGAGACGGATCATCAGATGGACCTTCCGTTACTTGATCGGCACGGTGGCGGTCACCGTGGCCTGGTCGATGTCGGTCGTGCGGACGGTGATGCGCAACTGCCAGTCGCCCCGGGCCGGCAGGTTGACCTCACCGGTGGCGTGGTTGTCGCTCAACGGCAGCAGCGGGACGGTGATCGGCTCGATCCCGGCCGACGGCAGCGCCGCGGTGACCTTCCACTCCTGCACCGGCTGGGGGCGGCTGTCCTTGGTGTAGGCGTACAGGTGCATCGAGTTGTTGCCGGTCTCGGCCGGGTCCAGCTGGACCTCCAGCGAGTAGATCGGGCTGCTCAGCGTGGTGGAGAAGTAGCCCTGCTCGGCGCCCGCGACGTCCGCGGCGGCGGTACGCGCCGGAGTGGTCTGCACGAGCGTCGCCGACACGCCCAGCACCACCGCCGTGATCGCCAGCTCGGCCACCACCGCGCGCCGCATCGCGCCCGGCCGGCCGGCGGCGACCCGCCGCCGCACCAGCGCCCGGGAGTACGCGGCCACGCCGATCACCAGCGCGAACAGCACGATCTTGGCGAGCAGGAGCCGGCCGTACGTGGTGTCGAACAGCGCCTGGATGCTGGCCACCTCGATCAGGCCCTGCACGGTGCCGGCCAGCAGCAGCGCGGCCACCGCGAGCGCCGCCCAGCGGGACCAGATCGGCAGGATCGCGTCCAGCTCGCGCTCGTCGGCCCGGCGCAGCAGGAACACCGCGAGCATGACCAGGCCGCCCAGCCACACCGCCATGCCGCCCAGGTGCACCGCGTCCACCACCACCGACACCGCGGGCGCGGGCGAGGCCGCCGCGTGCCCGGCCAGCGGCCAGGTGAACAGCGCCGCGCCGCCGAGGACGGCCAGGATGATCCCGTCGGTACGGCCGATCGGACCGGCGAACAGCGGCCGGAGCAGGAACGCCGCCGCGGCGAGCAGGCCCAGCCGGACCAGGTGCGTGGTGCCGTAGGCGCTGCCCAGCACGTCACCCAGGCCGGAACCGGTCACGTCGAACAGGCCGCCGCCGTTGACGTACGGCACCTGGAGCCACACCTCGGCCAGCGTCGCCGCCGCCAGCAGACCCAGCCCGGTCCAGGCCAGCCGTGCCGGCCCCCGGCGGGACAGCCGGCGCGGCCAGAGCGCGGCCAGCACCAGCGCCGGGCCGACGAGCAGCAGCAGACCGGTGTAGCCGGCGTACTTCGCCACCTTCACCGCGTTCTCGGTGACCGGGTTCGCCCGGTTGTCCGTACCGCTGTCGGTGGGCGGCTCCGACGGCGCGCCGACGGAGTAGGTGAAGGCGCCGGAGACCGGGTGGCTGTCGGCCGAGATGACCCGGTAGCTCACCAGGTAGGTGCCGCGTCCGGCGGAGGGGTCCACCGGGATGGTGACCTCGGCGCCCTGGAACGTCGGCTCGCCCCGGTCGGCCCGCGAGCCGTCGGGGGCGATCACCCGCACCTTCCCGGGCACCTTGCGGACGCCCTCACTGAACGTGATCACCACCTGCGCGGGCGCCTCGGGCACCACGGCGGAGGCGGCCGGGCTGCTGCTCACCAGCACCGCGTGGGCGGCGGCCGGGGTGGCCGGGACGAGCAGCAGGGCAACCAGCAGGAGCAGCAGCCCGGCGACGGCCCCGGAACGGGCGGCGACGACCCGGGACGGGCGGCGTACGGCAGCAGTCATGACCGCCATGGTTCCCGAACCGGGGCGGGTCCGGCGAGCCGGTCTCCGGCGGGCCTGACCGAGCGCCCACCCGGTGCGGCGGCGCGCGCCACGCCGGGCCTGCTCGGAGGTCATGGGAAGGTAGTCGGACGGCGGGCGGAAAAAGTTCCCGGCGTGTGCGGGACCACGGAATGGGTCGAAGGACCCTGTCCCCTCCAGGTACGCCGCGTAACCTCGGGTGACGTGATCCCCGGCCCGCGCGACACCGCCGCCGACCGCCCCGAGTCGGCGCCCGACGCTGCCCGGGACGCGGCCACCGGCTGGGCGCTGGCCGCCCGCGACGGGAACCGCGACGCGCAGGCCGCATTCGTCCGGGCCACCCAGGCCGAGGTGTGGCGCTTCGCCGCCGCGCTCGTCGACCCGGACAGCGCGGACGACCTGACCCAGGAGACGTACCTGCGGGCGTTCCGGGCGCTGTCCGGCTTCGAGGGGCGCTCCAGCGTGCGTACCTGGCTGCTCGGGATCGCCCGGCGGGCCTGCGCCGACCACCTGCGGACTGTGGTGCGCCGCCGCCGGCTCGACGCGCGGCTCGCCGCCCAGGCCGCCACCGACCGCCCGTACCCCGACCCGGCCGGCCAGCTCGGCGCCACCGACCTGGTCCGCCGGCTGCCAGCCGAGCGGCGCTCCGCGTTCGTGCTCACCCAGCTGCTCGGCCTGTCGTACGCCGAGGCCGCCGACGTGGAGGGGGTGCCGGTGGGCACGATCCGCTCCCGGGTGGCCCGAGCCCGCGACGAACTGGTCGACGCCGTCGGCGACACGCTGGCCGGATAGCGGGAACCTTTCGTGGCGCTCGGACGACGAATGACTGTGACCCCCTCCCCCTCCCGGGCCGGCCGCTGGCAGGCCCTGCGGCCCTGGCTCGGCGTCGCGGCCCGTCTCGGGCTCGCCGCCGTGTGGCTGATCGCCGGCGGCACCAAGGTCGGCGACCTGGCCGCCTCCGGCCGGGCCGTGAACGCCTACCAGGTCATGCCGTACGACGTGGCCACCGTGATCGGCGCGGCGCTGCCGTTCGTCGAGCTGGCCCTGGGCCTGCTCCTGCTCGCCGGGCTCGCCACCCGGATCAGCGCCGGCGTGTCCGCGGCGCTGCTCGTGGTCTTCATCGCCGGCATCGCCTCGGCCTGGGCCCGGGGCCTGGCCATCGACTGCGGGTGTTTCGGCAGCGGCGGGCAGCTCGCCGCCGGCCAGACACCCAGCTACCTCCCGGAGATCCTCCGGGACCTCGGGTTCCTGGTACTCGCCGGGTTCCTGCTGATCTGGCCCCGCACCCCGTTCTCCGTGGACGGGTGGCTGGCGGGCGACGACACCGTGGAGGACACCGATGAGTAGTCGCAAGGGGCGGCGGGACGCGGCCCGGGTCGTACGGGAGCAGATCGCCCGGGAGAAGCGGCGCAAGCGCACGCTCTGGACCTCGATCGCCGCGGTGCTGGTGCTCGTCATCGCCGGTGGCATCGGCTGGGCCGTCTACTCCAGCCAGAAGTCCGACGAGTTCACCGCCCCGCCCGGGGCCAACGACGCCGGCACCGGCATCGTGCTCGGCACCGGACCGGTCACCATCGACCTGTACGAGGACTACCTCTGCCCGGCCTGCAAGCAGTTCCAGCAGATCAACGGCGAGACGCTCAACCAGCTCGTCAACGAGGGCAAGGCGAAGCTGGTGTTCCACCCGGTCGCGTTCCTGAACCGCTTCTCCACCACCGAATACTCCACCCGCTCCTCGGCCGCCTCCGGCTGCGCCGCCCAAGGCGGCAAGTTCCGCGAGTTCACCGACCAGCTCTTCGCCAAGCAGCCGGCGGAGGGCGGCGCCGGGCTCAGCAACGACGAACTCGTCGACATCGGCGCGGGCGTCGGGCTCAACCGCGACGAGTTCGCCTCCTGCGTCTCCGACGGCACGTACCGGTCGTGGACCGAGCACGTCACCGACGAGGCGAGCAAGTCCGGCGTGACCGGCACCCCGACCATCAAGGTCAACGGCAGTGAGCTCCAGGACCGCAGCCCCGAGGGGATCAAGTCGGCGGTGGAGGCGGCCGGCAAGTGATCGCACCCCTGCGCCGGGCCGCGCTGGTGCTCGCCGTCGCGGCCACCGCCCTGCTCACACTCGCCGCGCCGGCCGCCGCACACGGCGCGGACGCGCCCGACGGCACCGACTACCGCGCCACCATCAGCGGCGTCGACCCGGACCGCCCCGGGCTCACCGCCCGCATGGTGGAGGCCGGCGCGCGGCTGGAGCTGACGAACGACACCGGCGCCGACGTCACGGTGCTCGGCTACTCCGGTGAGCCGTACCTGCGCATCGGGCCGGACGGCGTGTACGAGAACACCCGCTCCCCCGCCACGTACCTGAACCGGACGCTGGCCGGGGAGACCCGGCTGCCCGCCGAGGCGAACCCGGCCGCCGCGCCCGACTGGCGGCGGATCGACGACGGACCCACCGCCCGCTGGCACGACCAGCGCACGCTGTGGCGGGAGGACGCTCCGCCGGCCGCCGTCGCCGCCGCCCCGGACCGGGAACACCGGGTACGCGACTGGACCGTCCCGCTGCGCGCCGGTGACGCCACCGGAGCCGTACGCGGCACGCTGGACTGGGTGCCGCCACCCGACCCGTACCCCTGGTGGGTGGCCGCCACGCTCGGCTTCCTGCTGATCGGCGCGGCGGGGCTGGCGCCGGGCGGCACCGCCGCCGGGGTACGGGCGCTGCGCGCGGTGGGCGCGCTGCTCGCCCTGGGCGGCGCCGCCACGGTGGCGCTCACCGTCGCCCGCGCGCTGGACACCGGCTCCCCCGGCGTCGGCGGAACGCTCGCCGAGCTGGTCACCGGCCAGGTGTGGACGCTGCTCACCGGGCTCGGCGCGCTCGCCGCCGGCGGGTACGCGCTGGCCCGCCGCCCGGCCGCCGACTTCGTGCTGGCGCTCGCCGGCGCCTGCCTCACGCTGTTCGCCGGAGTGACGAACCTGGCCGCGCTGTCCCGCTCGATCCCCCCGGCCGCCGGCCCGGCAGTCCTGGTCCGGGTACTCGTGGTGGTCGGCCTGGCGACAGGCGCCGGCGCGGTGGCGGCAGGACTGCTGCGCCTGCGCACCGCCGCGAGGGCAGCGCGCGCCACCCCCCACCCCCACGCGACCCCGACCTCCTGAGCACCGCCTCCCCCGGCCTCGGCGCGTGCTCGCCTTCGCCCCGGCGATCTTGCAGTTGCTGCCCCGGGCGTGCGGTTTTTGCCCCGATCTGCCCGGGCCGGAAGTGCAAGATCGCCGCAGAGGAGGGCGGGGACGGGAGGGTGGGGGGTCAGCTCGGGCGGGGGGCGAAGCCGTACGGGAGTTCCAGGCGGTGGGCGGCCAGCAGCGCCTCGTCCGCCAGCAGGTCACGTGTGGGGGCGTCGGCGACGATGCGGCCGCCGTCCAGGATCACCGAGCGGGGGCACAGCTCGGCCGCGTACGGCAGGTCGTGCGTGACCATGAGCAGCGTCACCGGCAGGGAGCGCAGGATCTCCGCCAGCTCGCGGCGGGCGGCCGGGTCGAGGTTCGACGACGGCTCGTCCAGCACCAGGATCTCCGGGCGCATGGCCAGCACCGTCGCCACCGCCACCCGGCGCCGCTGCCCGAACGACAGGTGATGCGGCGCCCGATCCCGGTGCTCGCCCATCCCGACGGCCGCGAGCGCCTCGTCGACGCGGGCGGCCAGCTCGGCCCCGCGCAGGCCCAGGTTGGCCGGGCCGAACGCCACGTCCTCGGCGACTGTGGGCAGGAACAGCTGGTCGTCCGGATCCTGGAAGACGATGCCGACGCGGCGGCGTACCTCGGCCAGCGTCTCCCGGTCGCGGCCGACCGTCAGGCCGCCGACGCTCACCGTGCCCTCGGTCGGGGTGAGGATGCCGTTGAGGTGCAGCACGAGCGTGGTCTTGCCGGCGCCGTTGGGCCCGAGCAGCGCCACCCGCTCGCCGCGCGGCACGGTCAGGTCCACCCCGTGCAGGGCGACGTGACCGTCCGGGTACGCGTACCGGACGCCGCTGATGTCGAGGGAGGGTGGCTGCTGCACGTACCCGATCATTGCAGGACGAGTGCGACGGCGGCGATGGTGGCCGCGATCGCCGGCACCGTCGCGGCGGCCGCCCACTGGCCGGCGGTGGCCGCGCCGGCCCCCTGCCACACCGCCGGCATCCGGCCGGTGTAACCGCGGGAGAGCATCGCCAGGTAGACCCGCTCGCCGCGCTCGAACGCGCGCAGGAACAGCGCGCCGACCCCGGCCGCGAAGCCGCGCAACTGCCACAGGAACCGCGGGTCGTCGCCCCGGGACACCCGCGCCACCCGCATCCGCCGGGCCTCGCCGACGAGCACCTCCAGGTAGCGCAGCATGAACGTGGCGATCTGGGTGAGGATCTGCGGGCACCGCAGCCGGTCCAGGCCGACCAGCAGGTCACGCGTCGTCGTGGTCGCCGCGAGCAGGAGCGACGCGAGTACGCCGAGCGTGCCCTTGGCGAGGATGTTGAACGCGCCGTGCAGCCCGTCGACGGACAGGGCGAACCCGGCCACCTCCACCCGCTCCCCGGCGCCGAGAAACGGCAGCGCGAACGCGAACAGCACGAACGGCAGCTCGATCAGCGCCCGGCTGAGCAGCCAGCGCGGGCCGACCCGGGCCAGCGCGGCCACCACGGCGACCAGGAGGGCGTACCCGCCGAAGGCCCAGTACGCCTCCCGGGGCGTGGCCACCACCGCGACTGTGAACAGCACCATCGCGGCGATCTTCACCTCCGGCGGGAGGCGGTGCACCGGCGAGCCGGACTCGCGGTAGAGCACGTGCGCGTGCCCGGCGCCCATGGTCAGCGTGTGCCGGTGGACGGGGTCGCGGCCTCGTCCGCCGAGTCGGCGCTCGCGGTGTTCGGGGTGGGCTTCGCCGGGCCGCGGCGGCGGGCCAGCCAGAACAGGCCCCCGCCGAACGCGAAGGTGAGCAGCACACCGAGTACGCCGGACAGGCCGGTGGAGACGAAGTCGTTGCCGATCCCGCGTACGCCGTAGTCGGCCAGTGGGCTGTCCGCCAGCTCGTGGTCCTTGGCCTGCTGGGCCGGGCAGCTACCGCCGGTGATCTCGTCGTCGGCGTTCACGGTGCAGCCCTTGAGCAGCGACGAGTCGAGCCCGTCCGGGTGCGAGGAGGCGTAGTTGCTGACCACGCCGGCCAGCAGCAGGGCCACCAGCAGGCCGCCGATCAGGAACGGCCAGTGACGCTTGCTCATCGGGTACCTCCGGCGACCGGGACGGCGGGAGCCGGCGTGGCCGGCTTGAGGGCGCGCAGCGCGTACACCAGGTCGGGCCGGACCTTCGCGACGGTGACCACAGTGGTCGCGGTGATCAGGCCCTCGCCGATGCCGATGAGCAGGTGGGCGAAGGCCATGGTGCCGGCCAGGCCGGCGAGGTTGCCGCCGAGGTCGGTGGTGCCGCCCAGCCAGTACTGGAGGACGAAGCCCTGGGATGCGACCACCACGCTGACCAGCGCGGAGACGAAGGCGGTGACGGCCAGCCCGGCCGGGGTACGCGGCAGCACGCGCAGCAGGAGCGCGATCAGCAGGTACGCGGCGGCGGTGCCGAGCAGCGCCATGTTGGTGATGTTGAGGCCGAGCATGGCGACCCCGCCGTCACCGAAGACCAGCGCCTGCACGATCAGCACCACGGCGACACAGAGCGCGCCGACCCAGGGGCCGACGAGCAGCGCGGCCAGCGCGCCGCCGAGCAGGTGGCCGCTGACCCCGGCGGTGAAGATCGGGAAGTTGAGCATCTGCACGGCGAAGATGAACGCCGCCACCAGCCCGGCCATCGGGGCCAGCCGGTCGTCGAGGTCGGCTCGGCCCCGCAGCACGCAGAAGGCGAGCGCGGCGAGGGCGAGAGCCGCGAAGATCGCGGCGACCGGACCGTTGATGATCCCGTTGGAGATGTGCATCGCCAGGGTGTCCACGCGCTCAGCGTATTTCCAGGAAGGCACTGTTGCCAATATCTGGCAACAACCTCATGATGGCCGTCACCTCGCCGGCGGGTCGCCGTCGGCCGACCGCACCGGCCCGGCGGTATCGTCACCGCCATGACCGACCGCCTCAAGCCCGGCGACCCCGCCCCCGAGTTCACCCTCCCCACCGACGACGGCGGCACGCTGTCCCTGGCCGGCCTGCGCGGCCGCAAGGTCATCCTGTACGCGTACCCGGCCGCCATGACGCCCGGCTGCACGAAGCAGGCGTGCGACTTCCGGGACTCGCTCGCCTCCCTCCAGGCCGCCGGCTACGAGGTGGTGGGCATCTCGCCGGACAAGCCGGCGAAGCTCGCCAAGTTCCGCGACCGGGACGCCATCACGTTCCCGCTGGTCTCCGACGAGGACAAGGCGGTGCTGACCGCGTACGGCGCATTCGGCGAGAAGCAGATGTACGGCCGTACCGTGACCGGCGTGATCCGCTCGACGTTCGTGGTGGACGAGGACGGCAGGATCGAGCAGGCGTTCTACAACGTGCGGGCCACCGGTCACGTCGCCAAGCTGCGGCGGGACCTCGGCCTCGACTGAGGCCGCCGGACGGGCATGCCACGTCGCGTCGCGGCCCGTCGCGGCCCGTCGCGGCCGGTCGCGGCCCGGAGTGCACACGGTTCCGGCGCGACACTCTAAACTCGGCGGGTCGGGCGGGAGTGGCGGAACGGCAGACGCGCAGGCCTTAGGAGCCTGTGTCCGAGAGGACGTGGGGGTTCGAAACCCCCCTCCCGCACCATCAGCGCTGTCACGCGCATCACGAACGCGGGTTCGGGCCGGGTCGCCGCGCGCAGGATGGCGTCGTGGACCTGCGTTTCGTACTCGACCCCGACCTGACCCCCGAGCTGCGCGAACAGATCATCGCGCTCTGGGCGGACGTGACGAACGCCGGCGGCGCCGTCGGCTTCGTCGCCCCCGTGACCGCGGACGAGGTACGCCCGCTCGCCACCTCGACGCTCGACGAGGTGGCGGACGGGCCGGACCGGCTCCTCGCCGGCTACGAGGGCGAACGCCTGGTCGCCGTCCTGGTCATCGCCGACAACCGGTTCCACCTCAAGACGCACTGGCGGGTGCTCAAGCGCGTGATGGTGCACCCCGACACCCAGGGTCGCGGGTACGGCGCGGCGCTGATGCGCGAGGCCGAACGGATCGCCCGACGGCTGGGTCTGGCGGCGCTGCACGTGACGGTCCGCGACGGTCTGGGACTGGACCGCTTCTACAAGCGCCTCGGGTATCGCGAGATCGGCCGCCTCCCCGCCGCGCTGCGCCTGTCCCCCACCGACGCCCGAGACGAGATCCTCATGTGGCTGGACCTCCCCACCCCAACCTGACCCCTCCCAGCCCCGCACTCCCCCGCCCTTCGGCGATCTTGCACTTACGGCCCCGACAAAAACCGCATCCAGGACACCTGGAGGGCAGCAAGTGCAAGATCGCCGAGGGCTGGCATCGCCCGCCCGCTCCCCGCTCCCCGCTCCCCGCTCCCCGCTCACGGCGATCTTGCGGTTGGGGCCCGGGCGAAAGGTGCTTATGCGGCAGCAGAGGGGCCGCGAGTGCAAGATCGACGGGGCAGGAGGGGCAGTCCCCTGGGGGCGGGAGCGGCGGGCGAGGGTCAGGAGCAGGGAGGTGGGGTGGGTGGGGCGGCGGCTGCCTGCACTACCGGCTCTGTGAGCGCTGGGGTGGGGGTGGGCGGCGGCGCTGGGGTGGAAGCGCTGGGGGTGGGGCTCGGGGGTGTGGGGCTCGGCTTCTTCGGGGTGGGCCTGGGTGTGGCGGGGTTGGTGCCGTACATGCGGGTCTTGCTGCGCTGCACCTGGCCGGGGAGCATCCGGATGCCGGTGGCGGTCGCGCGGTGGCCGTACACGTCGGTGACCCGGATCTCGTACGGGCCGGGACCGGCCCCTGACTCGATCAGCCAGTAGTTGTAGTCCTGCCGCTGCGCCGCGCGCCACGAGCCGTTCTGCCGCACCTCGACCGAGCGCAGCGGGTTGCCGTGGTCACCGACCAGGACGGCGAACCACCACTGCGACGAGCCCTCCTTCATCCGGAAGGTGAGCGGTCCGGGCAGCCTCGGGTTCACCACCGCGCGGTAGCTGACCTTCACCACCCCCTGCACCGGATCGGCGATGCGGGCGAACGCCTCGGCGGAGAGGTCGAGGTGACCCGGCGCGCACTCCGGGCACTGGTCCATCACCAAGACCCGGACGGTGCCGCGCGGGCCGGTGACGTCGAGGAAGCCGCCGCAGGAGGCGCCGGAGGCGTACTCGTCCGGGCCGAGAGCGACGTACATCCGGTCGGCGGGCGCGGCCGGCCGGGAGCAGTTGCCGCCGGCACCCTCGGAGTCGTAGAAGGTCGCCTTGCCGCTGCGCGTCGCGCCGCCGACGGGCGGGGCGGCCGCCACCGGCAGGGCGGCACCGGGCGGGATAGCGGCGGCCGCGGGCGCGAGGGCGGCCACGGCAGCGCGCGGCGGGGCGGCGCAGGCGGGGGCGGCGCCACCGCGTACCGCGAGGGTCACCGCGACCGCGGCGGCGACGGTGACCAGACCGGCGGCGGCCAGGCGGCGACGGCGTGTGGCGGCGCGGCGTCGACCGTCCGGGGTGGCGGGTCCGGGCGCGTCGCCGGCGGCCGGCGGGTGGGGTGCGGTGCCGTCGGTCACGCCGGTCGATGCTGCCGGACCGGTGTGCCGCCGGACAAGCGAGCTAAGCGAAAGCTAAACCGGGCGCTGCCCGCGGGCGGTGGAGACGACACCGGCCAGCCCGACGGCGAGGTCGGGGTGCTGCCGCAGCGAGTCCTCCAGGCGGACGCGCCACACGCCGGTCTCGGCGGGCAGCCGGGCGTCGCCGGCCCAGCGGACCCGCTCACGGGTCTCGTCGAGGGCCACTGCCGTGGCGGGGCCCATCAGGGCGCCGAGTTCGCCGCGCAGCCAGCCGAACAGGTGCTCGTCGTGGATCGCGCCGCCGATGACCCGGGCGGCGTCCCACGCCACCCGCGGTTGGTGGATGACCTGCATCTCGACTCCTCGGTCGACCTGGCCTTCCGCACCATCATCGATCCGGCGGGGGCCCGGCGGCAAGGCCCGGAGCGGCCACCCCGCTCCGTCGCCGCGCCGCCGCCGGGGACGTCACCGTCCGGGCGCGGGTCCACACGGTGCGACGCGAATCAGTAGCATCGCGGCATGTCAGATCGCCACCAGCTCACCGATTCCGACCCGCGTACGCAGGGCTCTCATGTGGAGCCGGGCGGGCCCGTGGAGGAGAAGGCGCCCCGGCGCCGCCGGGGCCGGCGGATCGCCCTGATCGTGCTGCTGGTGGTGGTGCTGCTCACCGGTGGCGGCGCGCTGGCCGGTGGCCTCTACTACCGCTCGGTCGACAAGTCCATCGAGCGGGTCGACGCCTTCGAGGGCGTACCGGAGGAGTCGCGGCCGCAGGTCGAGGCCAAGGGCGCCATGAACATCATGATCCTGGGCAGCGACTCCCGCGATCCGGAGAGCACCGGCGGCTCGCGCAGCGACACGATCATCCTGGCCCACCTGCCGAAGGACCGGTCGAGCGCACAGCTCATCTCGATCCCCCGGGACACCTGGACGGCCGTCCCCAAGTCGAAGGAGGGCCGCGGCGGCCGCGACGCGAAGATCAATGCCGCGTACGCCTGGGGCGGCGTGCCGCTGATGGTGCAGACGGTGGAGAAGTTCAGCGGCGTACGGGTGGACAACGTGGCGATGGTCGACTTCGCCGGCTTCAAGGAGATCATCGACGCGCTCGGCGGGGTCGAGATCGACGTGGAGAAGGGCTTCACCACGAAGTACTCGCTGATCGGCACGCGGACCTTCGAGAAGGGCCGGCAGACCATGGACGGGGCCGCCGCGCTGGACTACGCGCGGGAGCGGCACGCCTTCCCCGACGGCGACTTCGCGCGGATCCGGCACCAGCAGCAGGTGATCAAGGCCATTCTGGACAAGGCGGCCTCGGGCGGCGTGCTGACCAACCCGGCCAAGCTGAACTCGTTCGTCCGCGCCACGTCGGACTCGGTGGCGGTCGACAAGTCACTGTCGCTGGTGGACCTCGCGATGGAGATGCGTGGCCTGCGCGGTGGCAACCTGACGTTCTTCACCTGCCCGGTGAAGGGCACCGGCCGGGTCGGCAGTGAGAGCGTCGTGTTCCCCGATCCGGCGCGTTCCAAGACGCTGTTCGACGCGGTGCGCCGCGACTCGGTCCCCGAGATCCTCGCCATCAGCGGAAAGTAGGACGTCGATCTGTCATGCCGGTGCTGGCGGCGGGGCGGGGCCGCTCGTATCCTGCGATCGCCGTCGGTCTCTGCATCCGGGCCGGGGGCGCCACGGGGAAGGATCGACCATGCCACGCCTGCCGGCGTTCGAGCATCCGTCCGCGCCACCGTCCGGTGTGGCCATGAACGCGCCGATGGACGGCGGCCTGGACACGACGACAGTGCTGCCGTACGCGGGTTCGCGGGCGTCGACGCGTACCCGCCGGTTGCGGGCCTGGATGGTGACCGCGCCCATCGACGTCGCGGCGCTGCTCGCGCCGCTGCTGCTGACCCAGGACTACTGGCGCGGCACGTTGTTCAACGCCGTGCTCACGGTGGGCCTGTTCGCCGCGGGCGGGCTCTACCGGCCGCGGCGGCACATCAGCATCCTGGACGAGCTGCCGAGCCTCGGCGGCCGGCTGCTGGCCTCCGGCGCGGTGGGTGCCATCATCGCGGCGCTGCGGCACGACTCGGTGCCGCACGTCAGCGGGTTCATGCGCGGCGTCGCGCTCTCCGCCGGCCTGGTGATCGTCGGGCGGGCGCTGAACAGCCGGCTCATCCTGCTGGCCCGCAAGCGGCGGTGGGTGGAGCACAACGCGATAGTGATCGGCGGCGGCCCGATCGGCGGTGAGCTGGCCCGGCTGCTGCGCCGATACCCGCAGTACGGGCTGCGGTTTGTCGGCGCTGTCGACGCCCCGTCACGGCCGCGGATCGGCGCGTTGCCGCTCATCGGCACGATCGACGACCTGGAGAAGCTCGCCGACATGCTGGAGTGCGAGGTCCTGGTCATCGCCGACCCGGACTGCTCCGAGGCCGACCTGATGGAGGCGCTGCTGCGTCCGGCCAGTTCCCGCTGTGACCTGTGGGCGGTGCCGCGCCTGTGGGGGTCGCGGTCGCAGGGCGGCTACCCCGACCACATCGGCGCCATCCCGATCATCAAGATCGGCGACACCACGCTGACCGGGCCCAGGTGGCGGCTCAAGCGCGCCTCCGACGTGGTGTTCGCGGTGACCGCCCTGGTGCTGCTGAGCCCGCTGCTGCTGCTCTGCGCCGTCGCCACGTTGCTCGACGGCGGCCGGGGCGTGTTCTTCCGCCAGGAGCGCATCGGCCGGTACGGCAAGCCGTTCCACGTGATCAAGTTCCGGTCCATGCGCCCGGCCGACGAGCACGAGTCGCAGACCACCTGGTCCATCGCGCACGACGAGCGGGTCGGTCCGATCGGCCGGTTCATGCGGCGCACCTCGCTGGACGAGCTGCCGCAGCTGTGGAACATCCTGCGCGGCGAGATGAGCGTGGTGGGGCCCCGGCCGGAGCGGCCGTACTTCGTGGAGAAGTTCTCCGTCGAATACCCCAGATACGCGATGCGTCACCGCGTGCCGGTCGGGCTCACCGGGCTGGCGCAGGTCAGCGGCCTGCGCGGGGACACGCCGATCTCGGACCGGGCCCGGTTCGACAACTACTACGTCGAGAACTGGTCGCTCTGGCTCGACATCAAGATCGTGCTGCGTACCGTCACCGAGGTGTTCCGGGGCGGGGGGCGCTGAGCGCCTCGGCCAGGTCCGCGTACCAGTCCCCCGGCGGCGGCAGCTTCGCCGCCGCCCACCGGCCGTGCGCCAGCACGCTGTAGCGGGGGCGCGCCGCCGGGCGCGGGAAGCGGTCGCTCGTGGTCGGCCGGACCCGGTCCGGGTCGAGGCCACGCAGGGCGAGGACGGCGCGGGCCAGGCCGTACCAGGTCGTCTCGCCGGCGGCGGTGCCGTGGTACGTCCCGGGCGCCGCGTCGCCGGCCAGCGCCGCGTCGGCGAGCGCCACGAGACGCTCCGCGAGCCGGTACGACCAGGTGGGCTGCCCGTGCTGGTCGTCCACCACGTCGAGCCGGTCGCGTTCGGCTGCCAGCCGCAGCACGGTGGTGACGAAGTTGCGCCCGTGGGTGGCGTAGAGCCAGGCGGTACGCACGACGTACCCGGTCTCGGGCAGCAGCCGCGCCACCGCCAGTTCCCCGGCGAGCTTGCCGCGCCCGTACGCGTTGACCGGGCCGGTCGGGGCGTCCTCCGGGTACGGCTCGGTGGCGTCGCCCGCGAACACGTAGTCGGTGGAGACGTGCACGAGACGCGCACCGGACCCGGCACAGGCGTGGGCCAGGGCGGCCACCGCGTCGCCGTTGACGGCTGTGGCGTCCCGCTCTCGCGTCTCCGCGCCGTCCACATCGGTCCACGCGGCGGCGTTGAGCACGACGTCGTGCCCGCCGACCGCGTCCCGGACCGCGTGGGCGTCGGTGACGTCGAGGTCGGCGCGGGCGGCGGCGGTGACCGACAGGTCCGGCCGGGTCCGCAGCACGGCGAGCAGGTCCCGCCCGAGCATCCCGCCCGCGCCGGTGACGAGCACTCGGGTCATCAGTGGCCGGCCGTCTTCAGCGGCTCCCACCAGGCCCGGTTGTCCCGGTACCAGCGGACCGTCTCGGCCAGGCCCCGGCCGAGGTCGATGCTCGGGGCGTACCCCAGCTCGTTGCTGATCTTGCTGATGTCCAGCGAGTAGCGGCGGTCGTGGCCCTTGCGGTCGGTGACCGGCACGACCCGGTCCCAGCCGGCCCCGCACGCCGCCAGGAGCCGCTCGGTGAGCTGCCGGTTGGTCAGCTCGGTGCCGCCGCCGATGTGGTAGACCTCGCCGGCCCGCCCCTTCTCCTGCACCATCGCCACACCCCGGCAGTGGTCGTGCACGTGCAGCCAGTCGCGGACGTTGCCGCCGTCGCCATAGAGCGGCACGGTGCCGCCGTCGAGCAGGTTGGTCACGAACAGCGGGACGACCTTCTCCGGGAACTGGTACGGCCCGTAGTTGTTGGAGCAGCGCGTCACCACGACGTCCAGGCCGTGGGTGCGGTGGTAGGACAGCGCCAGCAGGTCCGACCCCGCCTTCGAGGCGGAGTACGGCGAGTTCGGCGCCAGCGGCCAGTCCTCTGTCCACGAGCCGGAGTCGATCGAGCCGTACACCTCGTCGGTGGAGACGTGCACGAACCGGCGCACGCCGTGCCGCAGCGCGGCGTCCAGCAGTGTCTGGGTGCCGAGCACGTTCGTGGTGACGAACGGAGCGGCGCCGGTGATCGAGCGGTCCACGTGCGACTCGGCCGCGAAGTGGACGATCACGTCGTGCCCGGGCACCACCTCGTCGACCAGCGCCGGATCGCAGATGTCGCCGCGGACGAAGCGCAGCCGGGGGTCGTCGCGTACCGGGGTCAGGTTCGCCAGGTTGCCGGAGTAGGTCAGCTTGTCCAGCACGGTGAGCGCGTCGGGGCCCTCGACCGGCACCCCGGCCGCGTCGCCGCCGGGGACGCCCAGCAGCATCCGCACGTACTCCGACCCGATGAAGCCGGCACCGCCGGTGACGAGGATCCTCACGGGTCGTGGAGTCTACGCCGTACCGGCAGCCCGGGCGGGACGTCGACGGGCCACAGGGGCGGTGGCCGCGCGGGTAGTCTCCGCGGGTGCGTGGAATCCTTCTCGCCGGCGGCACCGGATCCCGGCTCTGGCCGATCACCCGGGCCGTCTCCAAGCAACTGATGCCGGTGTTCGACAAGCCGATGGTCTACTACCCGCTCTCCACTCTGGTGATGGCCGGGGTACGGGAGATCCTGGTGGTGACCAAGCCGGACGACCGGGCCCAGTTCGAGCGGCTGCTCGGCGACGGCACCCAGTGGGGGCTGCGCCTGGCGTACGCCGAGCAACCCCGCCCGGAGGGCATCGCGCAGGCGTTCCTGCTCGGCGCCGACTTCATCGGCGACGAGTCGGTGGCGCTGGTCCTCGGCGACAACATCTTCCACGGCGTCGGGCTCGGCCGGCAGCTCGCCCAGCACGGCGAACCGGCCGGTGGGCGGGTCTTCGCGTACCCGGTGGCGAACCCGCAGGACTACGGCGTGGTGGAGTTCGACGACGCCGGCCGGGTGCTGTCGATCGAGGAGAAGCCGGAGCATCCCCGGTCCCGGTACGCGGTGCCGGGCCTCTACTTCTACGACAACCGGGTGGTCGACATCGCCCGCAAGCTGACCCCGAGCGCCCGGGGCGAGCTGGAGATCACCGCCATCAACGAGACGTACCGGGTGTGGGGCGAGCTGACAGTGACGGTGCTCGACCGGGGCACCGCGTGGCTGGACACGGGCACGTTCACGTCGATGATGCAGGCCGCCGAGTTCGTCCGGGTGATCGAGGAACGCCAGGGCATGAAGATCGGCTGCGTCGAGGAGGTCGCCTGGCGGTCCGGGCTGATCGACGACGAGCGGCTGCGCGTGCTGGCCCATCCGCTGACCCGCAGCGGCTACGGCGAATACCTGCTGGGCCTGCTGGCCGAGCGGAGCGGGACCGAAAGATGAAGATCCGGCCGCTGAGCATCGAGGGGGCCTGGGAGATCACGCCCCGGCAGCACGGCGACTCCCGCGGGTTGTTCATGGAGTGGTACCGGTTCGACCGGCTCGCCGAGGTGGTCGGGCGTCCGTTGCGGCTCGCCCAGGGCAACCTGTCCGTCTCCGCGCGGGGCGTGGTCCGCGGCATCCACTTCGCCGACGTCCCGCCCGGCCAGGCCAAGTACGTGACCTGCGTACGCGGGGCCGTGGTCGACCTGGTGGTGGACATCCGGGTGGGCTCGCCGACGTTCGGCCGGTGGGAGGCGGTGCGGCTGGACGACGTCGACCGGCGCGCCGTCTATCTCAGCGAGGGGCTGGGGCACGGTTTCTGCGCGCTGACCGACGACGCCACGCTGAGCTATCTCTGCTCCACCACCTACAACCCGGGCGCCGAGCACACCGTGCATCCCCTCGACCCGGAACTGGCGATCGACTGGCCGGCCGAGGCGCCGGTGCTGTCGGCCCGCGACGCCGCCGCGCCGAGCCTGGCGCACGCCCGTACGGCCGGGCTCCTGCCCGACTACCGCAGCTGCGTGTCGTTCGTGGCCGGTGCCGACCCGGCCAGGTGGGGCCCGAAGGCTGATTGCAGCTGACCGGTCATTCGGGTAGAAAATGCCAGCGACGTGGTACCCGACGTACCCGTCCTGTGCCGCATCGTTTGGGGGAGACGAGTGACAGGCGGTTCGCTGGTCGACGCTGCTGAGTCCTCGTCGGACCCCGGCTCGACACCTCCGCCCGGGCGCCGGACGGCCGGTCTGCTGCGGCAACTCGTCGCGCCTGAGCGCCTGTATCTCGGCGCGCTGGGCCTGACCGGCCTGGCGGCGGTCATGTCGGTGGCGCTGCCCGCGGCGGAGCGCGGCGAACTGTCGGCGAACATGGTGAGCGCGACGCTCGGCGCGGCCGTCGGCGGGCTGTCGCTCGACACCTTCCTCATCTCGCGTCCGGCCGGCTGGGTGCAGTCCCGGGGACGGCCGTACGTGATCGCGATCCTCGGCGTCGCCGTACTCCTCTCCGGGGTCGCCGCCGCGCTGCTCACCGCGGCGGCGGGGGTCGGCGCCTATCTGGTCGGGGTCGGGTCCGCGGTGGGTCTGACCGTGTTCAACACGGTGTCGTCGCTCGCGCTGCGGCAGCGCAGCTTCCGGCTGGTCTACGCGATGCGCGCGGCGAGCGGCGCGGTCCTGGTCGCCGGTTACGCCGCCCTCTACGCCGCCGGCCGGCTCGACGGTGGCGTGTGGAGCATGGTGTGGCTAGCGGTGCAGTGGCTCAGCGCCTTCGCCGTGTGCGGCCTGGTCCTGGTGCGGCTGCGGCGGGCCGGGGCAGCCCCGGCGCCCACGTCGACCGGCGCGGACTACCGGGCCGACCTGCTCGCGGCCGGGAGCCTGCACCTGGGCATCTTCGCGCAGATGATGACGCTGCGGTTCAACCAGGTCCTGGTGGCCCGGTTCGCCGGGGCCGGTCCGCTCGGCGTCTACGCGCTGGCGGTCGCCGCCCTGGAGTTCGCGCAGGCCGGCGCCGTGGTGCGGGCGCAGCGCATCCTGGCCGACCGGGACGGCGGGGACGGGCCGGACCCGACGCGGGCGGTGGTGACGGCGGCCCTGCCGATCGCCCTGGCCGCGATCGCCGGGCTCGGCGTGCTGGGCTTCCTGGCGCCGGAGTACCGGCACGCCTGGCTCCTGGGGCTGCTGCTCCTGCCGGGCTCGCTGGCCACGGCGGCCGGCAAGAGCTGGAGCGCCCTGCTGCTGAAGCGGCGGGGCGAGAAGGCGACCACTGTGGTCGCCGTGGTCACGTCGGCGGTCGCGATTCCGGCATACCTCGGCGTCATCCCGTGGGCCGGTGTCGTCGGGGCGGCGGTCGCCTCCTCGCTCGCCTACGCCGTACACGCGTTCGCGTCGAGAGCGAGCCTGCGCCGAGCGCAGCCGCCGAATCCTGGGATGGTGTGAGATGGACGTCTCGATCGTGGTTCTCGCCTGGGAGGACTTCCACCGCACCCGCGCCTGCGTCCTGTCACTGCCCGCCGAGGCCGAGATCGTCGTGGTGGACAACGGCAGCTCGGCGGAGATCCGCGAGGCGCTGAGCGAGTTCTGCGCACAGCGGGGCGTCACCTACGTCCAGTCCGGCTCGAACCTGGGGTACGCCCGCGGCATGAACCTCGGCGTACGGCACACCAGCAGGGCGAACGTCATCCTCTCCAACAACGACATCGTCGTGCACGGTGACGCGGTGGCCCGGCTGCTGGCGGCTCTGGAGGACCCGCAGGTGGGCGCCGCCTTCCCCGCCGTGGTGACGCCGGAGGGCGTGCCGCAGACCGAGGGCGGCCGGTTCCTGACCATGGGGGTCGGGCTGGGCCACGCCACCGGGCTGAGCCTGGTGGTGCCGCGGCTGCGGATCGTCGCGCCCCCGGAGCAGGCGGACTGGCTGACCGGGCCGTTCGTCGCGCTGCGGCGCAGCACCTTCGACGCCATCGGTGGGGTCGACGAGACGTCGTTCTTCTACTCCGAGGACATGCGGCTGTGCTGGGCGGTGCGCCGGCAGGGCAAACGGCTGGCGTACGTGGCGGACGCCGTGATCATGCACGAGGACGACGCGACGGCGAAGCGCCGCTGGTCGGCCGAGGAGATCTCCGAGCGGCGTACCCGGGAGTTCATCCGGGCCAGCCGGGACCTGGGCGGCCGCCGTGGTCGGGTGGCGGCCACCGCGTACGTCTGCGGCATCGTGCTGCGGGCGGCGGTGGGCCGCGACTCCGTGCGCCGCGCGATAGCGCGCGGGGCCGTCGCGGGACTGCGTGCGTCGTGAAGGTGCTCTTCGTCTGCACGACGGGTGGCGCCGGGCGGCGGCAGCTGGGCGGCGCGGAGCGGATGCTCACCGAGCTGGTGCCGGCGCACGCCCGCACCGGCCTCGACGTGGTCGCCGCCACCTCGGACGACGAGGTGGGCCGGTCGCTGCGCGAGGCCGGGGTGCCGTGGGTCGGGCTCGGCGCGACCAGCCGGATCGACCTCGGCTACGCGCGGGAGATCCGCCGTCTCGTCCGCGAGGTGAGGCCGGACGTGGTCTGCGCCCACCTGCTCTCCGCGGCGATGCACGCGCGGGCCGCGCTCAGCCTGGACCGCACCCCGCTCGTGGTCACCCTGCACAACAGCCTCTGGCAGTACCGGGACACCGCTGGATCGTGGCAGCAGAAGGCCGCCATCCAGTCCAACATCACGCTGGACCTGGCGATGCGCCGCCTCCGGCCGCACGCGACGGTCGCGGTGTCCGAGTTCGAGGCCGCCGAGCTGCGCGAGCGGGGCCGCGTCCGGAACATCCACCTGATCCCCAATCCTCTGCCGGCCGACTGGCCCGCCCCGAAGCCCGCCGACGCGCCGACCGACCGGCGGCCCGTGGTCGGCTACCTGGGCCGGCTGGAGCGGGAGAAGGGCGCGGACCTGCTGGCCGAGACCGCCGCGCACCTGCCGGAGATGGATGTCCGGGTCGCCGGGGCCGGCTCGCTGCCGATCGCGGCCCGGCCGAACCTGGAACTCGTCGGCCGGGTCGTCGCGGCGGACTTCCTCCGCGGGATCGACTGCCTGCTGGTGCCGTCCCGGGTCGAGTCGTTCGGGCTCAGCGCGTTGGAGGCGCTGTCCCTGGGCGTACCGGTGGCGCACACCGGGGCCGGTGGGCTGGCCGAGGTGACCCGGCACGCCACCGGCACGCTCGCCGTCCGGGCGGACCCCACGCCCGCCGCGCTGGCCGGCGCGGTCCGGCGGGCGCTGGCACACGCCGGGCCCGCCGAGGAGCGGCAGGCCGTGGCCGAGTGGTACGCCCAGGAGTACGCCTTCGACCGGTGCGTGACGCGCTGGCAGAGCCTGTACCGGTCGCTGCGGTGACCGCCGTGGAGCTGACCGTCGTCACGGTACTCTACCGGTCCGCCGGCATGCTCGCCGAGACGCTGCCCACCTGGGTACGCAGCGCCGAAGGGCTGCCGGTGCGGTTCGTCTTCGCCGACAACTGGCCCGAGGACGGCTGCGCGGAGATCATCGCCGGCTGCCTCGGCCACGATCGGTACCGGTACCTGCCCGACTCGTCCAACCCGGGCTTCGCGGCCGGCTGCAACCGGGCCGTCGCGGCCACCACCACCGGCCACGTGCTGCTGCTGAACCCGGACGTCTGGCTGCCCGACGGCGCGCTGGCCCGCATCTGCGCCGCCGTCGCGGAGGACCCCGGCGCCCCGGTCGCGGTCGGCCTGGCCATGCACGGCGGCGAGTACGTGGGCATCGACCTGCACCCGGTCTCGCTGTTCATCGACCGGTCCGCCACGACGGCACGGGCACCACTGGGCCCGTCCGGCGGGGCGGCGGTCTTCCCCACCGACCTGTACCGCAGGTTCGGCGGGTTCTACGAGCACCTGTTCGCCTGGGGTGAGGACGCCGACCTCGCGCTGCGGCTCCACGCCTCGGGGGTTCGTACCCGCCCGCTGGACCTGATGCTCCCGCACGCCGGAGGGCACAGCGTCGACGGCGACGACCGGCTCCAGGGCTTCCGGGCCTTCCTCCTGGCCCGTAACCGGCTCCTCGTCGCGGCGCGGACGCTCACCTGGCCGCTGCTGCTCGTCGCGCTGCCGGTCCTCGCGTTGGCGCACGTCGCGCTCGCCGCCCGGCGGGTCCGCCAGGGCCTGCTGCGGCCGTTCCTGCGCGGCGTGGGACACGGCCTGCGGGAGGGCCCGGCCGCCCGCCGGCAGTGGACCGGCGAGCGGTTCGGCTTCGCGACCCTGCTCAGCTATCTGACAGTTCGGAGAGCGTGATGACGGGACACCCGTGGAGTGTCGTGACTGTCACCTACAACTCGGCGGACACGCTGCGCCGCTGCTGGCGCGGCGAGAAGCCGTACGAGTGGATCGTGGTGGACAACGCGTCGTCCGACGACTCGGCGGCGGTGGCCCGGGAACTGGGCGCCCGGGTCATCCCGCTGCCGGAGAACGTCGGCTTCTCCCGGGCCAACAACGTCGCGCTGCGCGAGGCCGCCGGCACGTACCTCCTCTTCGCGAACCCGGACCTGGAGGTCCGCCCGGACGGGCTGGAGGCGCTCGCGCGGCACCTGGACGCGCACGGCGGACTGGTGGCGCCCCAACTGCTCGCGACCGACGGGAGCCCGCAGCCCAACGGGCGTGGCTTCCCGTACGCCACCGCGAAGCTCGGTAACCGGAAGCTGTGGCCGCTGTCGCGCCTGCACGAGTCGTACCGGATGGTGGCGGAGCCGGGCGAGGTCCGCTACGTCGCCTGGCTGATGGGGGCGGCGGTCGCCGGACGCACCGCGGACCTCGTCGAGCTGGGCGGGTGGAACGAGCGTTTCTTCCTCTACTACGAGGACCACGAGCTGGGCCTGCGGGCGTGGCAGCGCGGTTTCCCGGTCGCGCTGCTCGGTGACGTGCGGTGGACCCACCACTGGGCGCGGGCGACGAACTCGGTGCGGTGGTCGGCGGCGCACACGCTGGAGTTGCGCAGCGCCCGGATCTTCTTCGGCATGTTCCCCGAGTTCCTGGTCGGCCTGCCGCCGGCCGGCCGCCGGCACCACCGGGCGGCCGGGCTGATCGGTTCACGGGTGCCCGCGCCCCGGCCGCCGGTGGCCGGCTGAGCCGGGTCGGTCCGCGTGTCTCCCCTCCTGAGGACCGCCGTCCGGCGTGCGCTCGCGTCGCAGCCGCTGGCGACGGCGTACCACGGGCGGGCCAACAGTTTCGGCGCGCTGCGACTCGCCTTCGCGCTGGCCGTGGTGCTGTCCCACACCGCCGCCCTCGGGTTCGGGCGTCCGCTGCTGCACCGTGTCGACCTGGGCGCCCTGGCGGTGGCGGGCTTCTTCACGATCTCCGGGTTCCTCGTCGTCGGCTCGGCGCGGCGCAACTCGGTGCCCCGCTTCCTGTGGCACCGGGCGCTGCGGATCTGGCCCGGGCTGTGGGTCTGCCTGCTGTTCACCGGCCTGGTCGTCGCGCCCCTGCTGTACCTCGACCGGCACGGCACGCTCGACGGGCTGTGGCGCAGCCCGGGCGGGGTGCTCGACTACCTGCGGCTGAACTGGTGGGGCGGCCTGCGGCAGTTCGGCATCGCCGACCTGCTGCGCGGTGACACGCCGTACTGGCACTGGCAGGGCGGGAACACGATCAACGGGTCGCTGTGGACTCTCGCCTACGAGATCTACTGCTATCTGGCGGTGGCCGTCCTGGCCGCGCTGACCGTGCTGCGCCGGCAGCTCCGCTGGGTCACGCTGCTCGCCGTGGTCGCGGTGTTCGGCGTCCTCTGCTGGAACCATGTCCAGCCCGGGACGGCGGTCTGGACCAGCGGGGCGGTCGGTCCGCTGCCGATGCTCGGCGCGCTGGAGAAGACCTACCTGCTCTGGTACGGGTTCATGTTCCTGGCCGGCGGGGCCGCCGAGCTGTATCGCGACCGGCTGCCGATCAACGACCTGCTCGGCGTGCTCGCGCTCGGGACGGTCGGCTGGCTCGCCGCGCGGGGCGACTTCGTCGGCCCGGGACCGAACGTCGTCGACGGGGCGTTCTTCGCCCCGGCGCTGCTCGCCTACGCGTACGCCGTCCTCTGGCTGGCCGTACGGCTGCCGAGGATGCTGCACCGCGTCGGCCGCGACAACGACTACTCGTACGGCGTCTACATCTACTCGTTCGTGGTGCAGCAGGTGCTCGCCAAGCTCGGCCTGCCGGCTCTCGGCGTGGCCGGGTTCTTCCTGGTCAGCGCGCTGCTCAGCCTCGGGCTGGCGATGCTGTCCTGGCACCTGGTCGAGAAGCCGGCGCTGCGGGGAAAGGACTGGACGCCGCCCGCGCTGCGTGAGCCGTCCGGCGATCCGCCGGGCCCGGACGGTCCCGACGCGCGTGCGGTGCCCGGGCGAGCGGCGGACGCCGAGCCGGATCCGGCTGCCGCCCCGGCCGCCGGTTAGCGCGGGCCCGCGACGGCCGGGGCGGCGGCCTCCGCGCCCGGTCGGCGGCGACGGGGCACCGGCAGCGGCCGCGCCGACAGGGTCGGGTTGTCGGCGGCGCCCAGCGCGACCGCCAGGAGCAGCACGGCCACGGCGCCCAGCCACAGCCACACGTCGAAGAAGAAGACCTGGGCCGCGAACCCGACCAGCAGGAGGCGGGCCGGCAGCGACCGGAGGCGCCGGTACAGCAGCACCAGCAGCGCCAGCAGGCAGGCCAGCCCGATCAGGCCGAAGTTGTACCAGAACGTCAGGTAGGTGTTGTCGAAGACCTGGGCCTGGCCGTCGCCGATGCCGACGTTCTCCAGAAACCGCACGTTGGCCTCCGGCCCGTTGCCGAAGACGACGGTGGACCAGTCGCGGGTGATGCCGTCCCAGACCACGCTCATCCGCGTGAAGCGGGCGTCGGCGCTGGCCGGGTCGGAGATCCGTGATCCCGCCACGTCGACGGAGTCCACGGCGCTCGCGGTCGGTGCCGCCGGGGCCGGCGCGCTGGGCTCCGGCGCTCCGGAACTCGCCGCCGGAGGCGCCGGAGCGGCCGGGCTCGGCGTGGCCGGGCTCGGCGTGGCGGCGGGCGATTCGGGCGCCGGCGCCGCCGAACTCGCCGCCGGAGCGGCCGGACCCGGGGTGGGTGCGGCCGGGCTCGGGGTGGGGCCGGCGGCTGTGGTGTCGGGTTGCAGGGCCGGTGGGCTGACCGCCACGAGCGTCCAGGTGACCGTGGCGATGACGGCAGCGGTGCCCAGGCCACGCCAGCTGACCTTCCGCCACTGGAGGAACAGCCAGAAGCCGAGCGCGAGAACCGTGCCCACCCAGGCGCTGCGGGTGCCGGAGAGCACCAGGCCGACGAGGTTGGCGGTGACCGGCACGTACCAGAACCGGCCCCGGAGGGTCAGCGCGACGAGCACCATCGCCATGGCGAACGTGCCGTAGATGATGGGGTGCCCGGACAGACCCACCGCCCGGGTCGCGTCGAACGCCGAGGTGTAGGTCCAGTCGTACGCGAACTGGTCGAAGATCGGCCAGCTCCGGGAAGCGGTCTGGTACTTGGCGAAAACGGCCACGGCGACGCTGAACCAGGTGAGCGCCTCCGCGATCCGCCGCACGGTCCGCCGGTCGTGCCGCGCCTCCTCCGCGAGGTGCCAGGCCAGCACGCCGAAGCACAGCAGGGGCGCGACGCCGACGGCGATCGGCTTCACCCCGTGCCAGTGGACGAGCCCCGCGAGCACCGCGCACGACGGAAGCAGGAGCGCCGCCGCGAGCGCCCTCGGCGGCCACCCGTCGCGTTCGGCGCGCAGCACCCGCCCCCACGCGGCGAGGACGAACAGCACCAGCAGCAGCGCGTACGAGGGGTTCGTCGGATAGCCGACGTCGATGGTCACCGGGACGGCAAACGCGATGACGAAGACCGCCCAGGTGATCCGGACCGGGTCCGTCAGCACCCAGCCGAGCAGGGCGCCGACGGCGACCCCGAGCGCGAGCTGCCACCTGCCCGTCAGCAGGAACCCGGCCGCCAGGACGACGAGGCCGAGGCCGAGGTAGCGGACCCTGCGCTCCATGCCCCTGATCCGGTCAGCCAACACGCGCACCGCACGATCGTACGGATCAGCCGTGGCCGATCGGCACCAGCCCTGGGGACGGGGAGGCGGGCCCGCAGGTCCGGGCCTGTCGACGCACCTGAGTGGTGGGTTAGGGTGACGGCCGGTCGGCAGGCGGGGATAGGGATCTACGTGGTCACACGGGTGGAACCAGCCGATGTGGACAGAACCGGCGGGACGGTGGGCCGACCGCCGGGGCCCCGCCCGATCCTGTGGGACAGCACCGCCGTCCTCGCGCTGCTGTGCCTCCTGCCGATCCTGCACGACGTCAAGACCATGCTCGGCGCGCCGTACTGGCTCGACGAGGCGTGGGTCGCCCTGTCCGTCCGGTTCCCGCTTGGCGATCTGCCGGTCACCACGTCGTCCAGCCCGCTCGGCTGGAGCTTCCTGCTGCGGCTGGTACCCGATCCGGACGACCTGCGGCTGGTCACGCTGGCGTTCCAGGGGCTCGCGGTCGTGGCGGCGTACGGTCTCGGCCGGTCGCTGCGATGGTCGACGCCCGGCCGGGGCGTGGTGGCCGGCGCGGCCTGCGCGGCGGCGGTCCTGCTGCTCCCCGCCCAGCAGGTGCGCCACGACCTCAAGCAGTACACCGCCGACGCCGCCGTGGCCGTGGGCGTGCTCGCCCTGGTCGCCTGGGTCGAGCAGCGGTGGTCGCGGCGGCGGCTCAACGTGCTCACCGCCGCCGTCGCCGCGGGCATGCTGGTCAGCCACGTCACCGCCATCGTGGCGCCGTGCGCGTTCGGCGGGCTGCTGCTGGTCACCGCGGTCCGGCGGCAGTGGCTACGCCTGGTCGAGGTGGCAGTGGCCGGGCTCAACGCCGGGCTGGTCCTCACCGGCGTGTACTTCGGCATCTCGATGCAGGGCCGCAACGTGCCCATGCAGCAGTTCTGGGCCGGCAACTTCCCCGGGGTGACCGAGCTGCCCGGCTACCTGGCGCGGCAGATCGACACGCTGATGCCGGTCGTCGGCGCGCCCGGGCTGGTGGTGGTCGCCCTGCTCGTGGCCGGCACGCTGACGCTCCGCAGGCACGGCCGGCCCGCCGCCGCGGTCGCCGTGATGCTCCTGCCGGTGGTCGCGACGATCGTCGGCGTCGCGAAGGTCTATCCGCTGCTGGAACTGCGTACCTCGCACTTCCTGCTCGTCACCGCCGCCGCCGTGGCCGGCCTCGGGGTCGCCGGGCCGGCGAGCCGCGCGGCCGACCTGGCCTGCCGCCGGCTCCCCCGGGTGCGGCCCGCCGTCCTGGCCGCGGCCGTCTGCGCGGTCCTGCTCGGGGGGTACGCGGCCGGCAACAGCCACTGGTACCGGTTCGACGGGAACGAGCCGGGGCTCTACTACACGGCGATCGCCGTCACCGACGTACGTTCGGCGACCGAGTACGTGGCCCGGCACCGCCTCCCGAACGACGTCGTGGTCATGAACAACGCGGCCTGGTACGGGTTCGCGTTCTACTCCCGGCACGAGCGGCTGAGACTGGTCGTGCCGCACGGCAACACGGTGGGCTGGTGGGTCGACATGCCCGACCGGCCGGACGTCGTGGTGGTGCCCGGCCACGACACCACTGCCGTGCAGGCCGGTCTCCGGCACGCGGTCGAGCTGGCGGCCGAGCGCGGCGACGGGGCGCGCGTCTGGCTGATCCGCTCGCACGTCGTCGGCGACGAGGTCGACGCCTGGCGGCAGGCGCTCGCCGCCTACCGCGTCGAGCAGGTCACCGGCGGGGTCGAGCCGGTCGCCCGGATCAGCGCCGCATGACGCGGCGCGGCGGTCAGCTGCCGCGCTGCCACAGGTCGCGCAGGGCGTCCCAGTCGCCGTCCACACCGTCCTTGCAGAGCGTCTCGATGTAGAAGGCCCCCTGCATGTCGTCGGGGTCCCACCAGACGCCGCAGATCGCCCGGCCGTCCTCGCCCTCGAAGGCGTACTCGACGTAGCTGCCGGGCTTGCCGGTCACGCCGCCCTTCATGGTGCCGGCCTCGCGCAGCCCCGGCGCCAGCGAGCCGCCGGCGAGGTTGAGCTGCTGGCGGTACGCCCGCGCGGTGTCCTTCTGCTTCTGTCCCGGGTAGAGCGTGAAGTGCAGCCACGCGCCGCCGTAGTGGCAGAACACGTGCCCCTTCTCGTCCGCCGGCAGCTTCGGGGCGCCCGGCTGGTTGTAGACGGTGCAGCCGCCGATGCGGGTCAGCCAGGGCTCGACCAGCGGGGCCAGCTCACCCTCGAACTTGGCCTTGTTGATGGCGAGCTGCGTGGCCTCGTAGGGCGGCAGCGACGGGCTGGCCGACGGCGTGGGCGTCGCGGCCTCCTTCTCGCGCCCCGCGCCGAGGAAGAACCCGGCGGTGCCGGCGACCAGGGTGAGCACCAGGGCGCCGACGATCGAGATCCAGTCGCGCCGCTTCGGCGCCGGCTGCACCGGGGCGATCCGGCGTCCGCCGGACGGGTCCAGCGGGTCGGTGGCCACCGGCGCCGAGCCGACGGCGGGTGGCGCGGAGACGGCGGACTGCGCGGGGACCCCGGAGGTCGCGGAGACGGCGGCCGGGGACATCGGCGCGCCGGAGATCGGCTGAGCCGCCATCGCCCAGGGCTGCGGAACCCACGGCAACTGGGGCGGCGCGGAGACGGGGGCGGCGGCCGGGGGCGGCGGGAGCATCTCGGCCGTCGGGGTGCGTTGGTAGTCCATGCCGAGGCTGCGGAACAGCCGCTCGGCCGCGCCCTCCTCTTCGGACGGGTACGCGATCCAGGGCTCGGCGGCGGCGAAGTCGGCGTTGACGTACCGGTGGCCGCCCGGGGTCTGCGCCAGCACGTTCGCCGCGTTGGCGAACGCCTCCCGCCAGCGCTGGTCACCGGCGGCGGCACCTTCGAGGACGGCGACGGTGACCGGGCGGTCCTGCCCGTCGAGAGCCGCCCACGCCCGGCCGACCTGGCACTCGCCCAACGTCTCGGTGAACCTGTACGGCCCCTCCGGCTGCATGCCCCACTCCTCTGCTCACCCGCCGTGCGGATAGTACAGAGAGCACGCTCATCGGACCTCCCTGCGGTCGCGCGACGCTTGCGCTCTGAAAGTTTTCATGCATAGAGTCAGCTCGTGAATGAAAGCGGTGCGGCCTCCCCTGACCGCCTGCTCGACCTCTTCCACGGCGTACGGCTCACCCCGACGCAGCGCCGCATCGCGCACTGCCTGGTGCGGCACGCGGGCGCGGCGGCGTACCTGTCCGCCGCCGAGGTGGCCGAGCTGGCCGGCGTCAGCCAGCCGTCGGTGACCCGGTTCGCCATGGCGCTCGGCCACGACGGCTACCCCGCGCTGCGCCGCCGCCTGCGCGAGCTGGGCGCGCGCGGCGCCGCCGACCAGGACCGCGCCGGGAACGCGCTGCAACGGGCGGTCCACGCCGAACGGGACAACCTCGACCGTCTCGCCGCGCAGCTCGCCGACGCCGGCCGGGTCGCCGAGGTGGGCCGCCTGCTCGCCGCCAGCCGCCCGCTGCCGGTGCTCGGGCTGCGGGCCGCCGCGCCGCTGGCCGCCTACTTCGCCTACTTCGCGGCGAAGGTGCACCCGGACGTACGGGTGTTCGACGACGGCGGCAGCATGCTCGTGGACCGCCTGGACCAGGCCGTCGCGGCCGGCG
Organism: Micromonospora sp. WMMD1274; assembly: GCF_049179035.1. Classification (NCBI taxonomy): domain Bacteria; kingdom Bacillati; phylum Actinomycetota; class Actinomycetes; order Micromonosporales; family Micromonosporaceae; genus Micromonospora; species Micromonospora sp. WMMD1274. The sequence continues at coordinate 4,598,931 of NZ_JBMHMG010000001.1, read as the reverse complement.
CGACGGCGATGCTCGCGTTCGTGCTGCCCCGCTACCCCCGGGAGACCCTCGACGCGCTGCGCGAGGCCCGGGACGCCGGGCTGGCCGTCGTGGCGATCACCGACTCGCCGGTGAGCCCGGCCACCGAGCACGCCGAGGTGGTGCTGCCCGCCGCCGTCGGCGCCGACCTGGTCTTCGACCTGCACACCGCACCGATGACCCTGGCCATGGTGGTGCTCCAGGCGATCTGCGACGCCGCACCGGCCGAGACCCAGGACCGGCTCGAGGCGTTCGAGTCGTCCGCCGCCCGCCGCCAGTTGTTCCTCGGCTGAGAGGAGTACGAGATGCACCAGCCCGTCCGCGCCGCCCGCGGCGTCACCCGCACCGCGAAGGGGTGGCCGCAGGAGGCCGCCCTGCGGATGCTGATGAACAATCTCGACCCGGAGGTGGCCGAGCGCCCCGACGACCTGGTGGTCTACGGCGGCACCGGCAGGGCGGCCCGGGACTGGCCGTCGTACCACGCGCTCGTGCGGACGCTCACCGAGCTGCGCGACGACGAGACGATGCTGGTGCAGTCGGGCCGGCCGGTCGGCGTGATGCGGACCCACGAGTGGGCGCCGCGCGTGCTGCTGGCCAACTCCAACCTGGTCGGCGACTGGGCCACCTGGCCGGAGTTCCGCCGCCTGGAGTCGCTGGGCCTGACCATGTACGGGCAGATGACCGCCGGTTCGTGGATCTACATCGGCACCCAGGGCATCCTCCAGGGCACGTACGAGACGTTCGCCGCGGTGGCCGCCAAGCGCTTCGGCGGCACGCTCGCCGGCACGCTGACGCTCACCGCCGGCTGCGGCGGGATGGGCGGGGCGCAGCCGCTGGCGGTCACCATGAACGGCGGCGCCTGCCTGGTCGTGGACGTGGACCGGTCGCGGCTGGACCGCCGGGTGCACGACCGCTACCTCGACGAGGTGGCCGACTCGCTGGACGACGCCATCGAGCGGGCGCTCGCGGCGAAGCGGGACCGGCGGGCGCTCAGCGTCGGCGTGGTCGGCAACGCCGCCACCGTCTTCCCCGAGCTGCTGCGCCGGGGCGTCGCGATCGACATCGTGACCGACCAGACCAGCGCGCACGACCCGCTGTCGTACCTGCCGGAGGGCGTGGACCTCGGCGACGCCCGGGACTACGCGGCGGCCAAGCCGGCCGAGTTCACCGACCGGGCGCGGGCGTCGATGGCGAAGCACGTGGAGGCGATGGTCGGCTTCCTGGACGCGGGCGCGGAGGTCTTCGACTACGGCAACTCGATCCGGGGCGAGGCCAAGCTCGGCGGGTACGAGCGGGCGTTCGACTTCCCCGGGTTCGTGCCCGCGTACATCAGGCCGTTGTTCTGCGAGGGCAAGGGTCCGTTCCGCTGGGCCGCGCTCTCCGGCGACCCGAAGGACATCGCCGCGACCGACCGGGCCATCCTCGACCTGTTCCCGGAGAACGAGTCCCTCGCCCGGTGGATCCGGATGGCCGGAGAGCGGGTCGCGTTCCAGGGCCTGCCGGCGCGGATCTGCTGGCTCGGCTACGGCGAGCGGGACCGCGCCGGGGTGCGGTTCAACGAGATGGTCGCCTCCGGCGAGCTGAGCGCGCCCGTGGTGATCGGCCGGGACCACCTGGACTGCGGCAGCGTGGCGAGCCCCTACCGGGAGACCGAGGCGATGGCCGACGGCTCCGACGCGATCGCCGACTGGCCGCTGCTGAACGCGCTCGTCAACACCGCCAGCGGCGCGTCCTGGGTGTCGATCCACCACGGCGGCGGCGTCGGCATCGGCCGGTCGATCCACGCCGGGCAGGTCTGCGTGGCCGACGGCAGCGCGCTGGCCGGGCAGAAGATCGAGCGGGTGCTGACGAACGACCCGGCGATGGGCGTGATCCGGCACGTCGACGCCGGCTACGACGACGCCCGCGCGGTGGCCGAGCGCACCGGCGTCCGCGTCCCGATGGCCGAGGGTGACCTGTGACCGACCTGGCGGAGCGGTTCCGCGCGCTGTGGGACGAGATCGCCCCGGTCGGGCGGGACGCCGGCAGCGGCGGCTACCTGCGCTACGCGCTGACCGAGCCGGAGCTGACGCTGCGGGGCTGGTTCCGGGAGCAGGCCGACCGGCGGGGCATGCCGGTGTCCGAGGACGGCAACGGCAACCTGTTCGCCTGGTGGGGCGACCCGGAGGCCGGGGGCGCGGTGCTCACCGGCAGCCACTTCGACTCGGTGCCGCACGGCGGCGCGTACGACGGTCCGCTCGGCATCGTCAGCGCGTTCCTCGCCGTGGACGAGCTGCGGGCCGCCGGCGTCACCCCGGACCGGCCGGTGGTGGTGGCCGCGTTCGTGGAGGAGGAGGGCGCGCGGTTCGGCGTACCCTGCCTCGGGTCGCGGCTGCTCACCGGCGAGATCGACGTCGACCGCGCGGCCGGGCTGCGCGACCAGGCCGGGACGACCTTCGCGCAGGCGCTCGGCGAGCGGCCGGCGGGCGCCGACCCGGCGCTGCTCGGCCGCTTCGCGGCCTTCGTGGAGCTGCACGTCGAGCAGGGCCGCGCGCTGGTCGACCAGGGCGCGCCGGTCGCGGTGGCCTCCGCGATCTGGCCGCACGGCCGGTGGCGGTTCGACTTCACCGGCGAGGGCAACCACGCGGGTACGACCCGGATGGCCGACCGCCGCGACCCGATGCTCACCTACGCGTTCACGGTGCTGGCGGCGAACAAGGAGGCCCGGCTGCGCGACGCACACGCCACCGTGGGCCGGGTGTCGGTCGAGCCGAACGCCACGAACGCGATCCCGTCCCGGGTCACCGGCTGGCTGGACGCGCGGGCGGCCGAGGCGGAGACGCTGTACGGTCTGGTCGAGGCGGTACGCGCCAAGGCCACCGACCGGGCCGGCCGCGACGGGACCGCGCTGACCTGCACGCAGGAGTCGGCGACCCCGCTCGTCGCGTTCGACGGCGGGCTGGCCGACCGGCTGGTCACGCTGCTCGGCGCGCCGGTGCTGCCCACCGGCGCCGGGCACGACGCGGGGGTGCTGGCGGCGCACCTGCCCACCGCGATGCTGTTCGTGCGCAACCCGACCGGGGTGTCGCACTCCCCCGCCGAGGCGGCCACCGACGCCGACTGCGCCGCCGGGGTGACCGCCCTGGCCCGGGTCCTGGAGGAGCTGGCATGCCGCTGACCCGCTGGCTGGCCGAGTACGCCTGGCTGCCCGACCGCGCCGAGCCCACCCGGGACGTGCTGATCGAGGCGACCGACGGGCGGCTCACCGCGGTCACGCCGCTGACCGTCGACGGTCCGCCGACCGCCGGGGTGGAGGTGCTCGGCGACGCGGTCCGGCTGCCCGGGCTGACGGTGCCCGGCCTGGCGAACGCCCACTCGCACGCCTTCCACCGGGCGCTGCGCGGGCGCACCCACGACGGGCGCGGCGACTTCTGGTCCTGGCGCAGCCTGATGTACGCCGTCGCGACCCGGCTCGACCCGGACACCTACCTGGCGCTGGCCCGCGCCGTGTACGCGGAGATGGCGCTGTCCGGGATCACCTGCGTGGGCGAGTTCCACTATCTGCACCACGGTCCCGGCGGCACGCCGTACGACGACCCGAACGCGATGTCCGCCGCGCTGGTGGAGGCCGCCGCGCACGCCGGTGTCCGGCTCACGCTGCTGGACACCGCGTACCTGGCCGGGGGCGTGGACGGCGCGCCGCTGACCGGGCCGCAACGCCGGTTCGGTGACGGCGACGCGCTGCGCTGGGCGGCGCGGGTGGACGCGTTCCGCCCGGCCGACGAGCACGTCCGGCTCGGCGCGGCCATCCACTCGGTGCGCGCGGTCCCCGCCGAGCAGCTCGCCACGGTGGCGGGCTGGGCCGACCGCAACGGGCTGCCGCTGCACGTGCACCTGTCCGAGCAGCCGGCCGAGAACGACGCCTGCCGGGCCGTGCACGGGTGCACGCCGACGCGGCTGCTGGCCGACCACGGGGTGCTCGGCCCGCACACCACGGCCGTGCACGCCACCCACCCGACCGCCGCCGACGTGGCGTTGCTCGGCGACAGCCGTACCCGGGTCTGCGTCTGCCCCACCACCGAACGCGACCTGGCCGACGGGGTCGGCCCGGTGCGGCGGATGGCCGACGCGGGCAGCCCGCTGAGCCTGGGCAGCGACAGCCACGCCGTGGTGGACCTGTTCGAGGAGGCCCGCGCGCTGGAGATGGACGAGCGGCTGCGTACCCGGCGGCGGGGGCACTTCACGCCGGCCGAGCTGCTCGGCGCCGCCACCGTCGGCGGGCACGCCGCGCTGGGCTGGGGCGACGCCGGCCGGCTCGCCGTCGGGCAGCGGGCGGACCTGGTCACGGTACGGCTGGACAGCGCCCGCACCGCCGGGGTGCCACCGGTCGGCGCGTTCTTCGCCGCCACCGCCGCCGACGTGACCAGCGTGATCGTGGACGGGAGGCCGGTGGTGGACGGCGGCCGGCACCTGACCGTGGACGTGCCAACCGAGCTGCGGGACGCGATCGCGGCGGTGACCGCCAAGGAGGACTCGTGAGGCGCGGCAGCCTGCTCGTCGACCACATCGGCGAGCTGGTCACCAACGACGGCCGCGACGGGGACCCGCTGGGCGTCCGGCGCGACGCCGCCCTGCTGGTCGAGGACGGGCAGGTGGCCTGGATCGGGTCGGCCCGCGACGCGCCCGCCGCGGACCGGCGGATCGACGCCGGTGGCGCGGCGGTGCTGCCCGGCTTCGTGGACAGCCACGCCCACCTGGTCTTCGCCGGGGACCGGGCCGCCGAGTTCGCCGCCCGGATGGCCGGCGAGCGCTACACCGGCGGCGGCATCCGCACCACAGTCGGCGCCACCCGCGCGGCCTCCGACGACGACCTGCGCGCCACTGTGGGCCGGCTGCGCGCGGAGATGCTGCGGCAGGGCACCACCACGGTCGAGATCAAGAGCGGGTACGGCCTCAACGTCGCCGACGAGGCCCGCTCGCTGCGGATCGCCGCCGAGTTCACCGGCGACACCACGTTCCTCGGCGCGCACGTCGTCCCCGCCGAGTACGCCGACCGTCCCGACGACTACGTGGGCCTGGTGTGCGGGCCGATGCTGGCCGCCGCCGCGCCGTACGCCCGCTGGATCGACGTGTTCTGCGAGCGGGGCGCGTTCGACGCCGACCACACGCGGGCCATCCTCGCCTGCGGGCAGGCCGCCGGTCTGGGCGTACGGCTGCACGCCAACCAGCTCGGTCCCGGGCCGGGCGTGCGGCTGGGCGTGGAGCTGGGAGCGGCCAGCGTCGACCACTGCACCCACCTGACCGACGCCGACGTCGACGCGCTGGCCGGTTCGGAGACTGTCGCCACGCTGCTGCCCGGCGCCGAGTTCTCCACCCGGTCGCCGTACCCGGACGCCCGGCGGCTGCTCGACGCGGGCGTCACGGTCGCGCTGGCCACCGACTGCAACCCCGGTTCGTCGTACACGTCGTCGATGCCGTTCTGCGTCGCGCTCGCCGTACGCGAGATGCGGATGACCCCGGCGGAGGCGGTGTGGGCCGCGACCGCCGGCGGGGCGGCGGCGCTGCGCCGCACCGACGTGGGGCGGCTGACGCCCGGGGCGCGGGCCGACCTGATCATCCTCGACGCCCCGTCCCACCTGCACCTGGCCTACCGGCCGGGCGTGCCACTGATCCGCCAGGTCCTGCACAACGGAGTACCGCGATGACCACCGTGACCATCCTGTCCACCGGCGTCACAGCCGCCGACGTGCTCGCGGTGGCCCGCGGCACCGCCAAGGTCGTGCTCGACCCGGCCGCCACGGAGGCGATGGCGACCTCCCGGTCCATCGTGGACCGGATCGAGGCGGCCGGCCGTCCGGTGTACGGCGTCTCCACCGGCTTCGGCGCGCTCGCCAACACGTTCGTCGCCCCGGAGCGCCGGGCCGAGCTTCAGCACGCGCTGATCCGCTCGCACGCCGCCGGGGTGGGCGCGCCGATGCCGCGCGAGGTGGTACGCGCCATGATGCTGCTGCGGGTCCGGTCGCTGGCGCTCGGCCGCTCCGGGGTCCGCCCGCTGGTCGCCGAGGCGCTCGTGGACCTGCTCAACCACGAGGTCACCCCGTGGGTGCCCGAGCACGGCTCGCTCGGCGCGTCCGGAGACCTGGCGCCGCTGGCGCACTGCGCGCTCGTGCTGCTCGGCGAGGGCTGGGTGCTCGGCCCGGCCGGTGACCGCATCCCGGCCGCCGACGCGCTGCACCGGGTCGGGCTGAAGCCGGTGTCGCTCGCCGCCAAGGAGGGGCTGGCGCTGATCAACGGCACCGACGGCATGCTCGGCATGCTGCTGCTCGCCGTCTCCGACGCCCGGCACCTGTTCGCCATGGCGGACGTGACGGCGGCGCTGGCCATCGAGGCGATGCTCGGGTCGGAGCGGCCGTTCCTGCCCGAGCTGCACGCGATCCGCCCGCACCCGGGCCAGGCCGCGTCGGCGGCGAACATCCACCGGCTGTTGCAGGGCTCGGCGGTGATGGACTCGCACCGCGACGACCTGGCGCACGCGGTGCAGGACGCGTACTCGATGCGCTGCGCCCCGCAGGTGGCCGGCGCGGCCCGGGACACGCTCGACTTCGTCGAGGTGGTGGCCGGCCGGGAGCTGCTGTCGGTGGTGGACAACCCGGTGGTGCTGCCGGACGGGCGGGTCGAGTCGACAGGCAACTTCCACGGCGCGCCGCTCGGCTTCGCCGCCGACTACCTGGCCATCGCCGCCGCCGAGGTGGGCGCGATCGCCGAGCGCCGGGTGGACCGGCTGCTCGACGTGGCCCGCAACCGTGACCTGCCGGCGTTCCTCTCCCCGGACCCCGGGGTGAACTCCGGGCTGATGATCGCCCAGTACACCGCCGCCGGGATCGTGGCGGAGAACCGCCGGCTCGCCGCGCCCGCCTCGATCGACTCGCTGCCGACCAGCGGCATGCAGGAGGACCACGTCTCGATGGGCTGGGCGGCCACCAAGAAGCTGCGCACCGTGCTGGACAACCTGACCAGCCTGCTCGCGGTGGAACTGCTGGCGGCCGTACGCGGACTCCAGCTCCGCGCGCCGCTGACGCCGTCACCGGCCGGGCGGGCGGCGCTCGACGCGCTCGGCGGCACCATCGGCGAGCCGGGGCCGGACGTGTTCCTCGCGCCGCTGATGGAGGCCGCGCGGGACGTGGTGCGCGGCCCGGAGCTGCGCGCGGCGATCGAACGGGAGATCGGCCCGCTCGGCTGAGCCAGCCGATACCGACCCTCCGGCCGGGCGTCCAAGCGGTGCCCGGCCGGCGTCCGGGAGCGGGTCAGGCGGCGGGCGGGAGCACCTTCGCGACCAGCTTGGCCAGTTCCCGCAGCGCCTTGCCGCGGTGGCTGACCGCGTCCTTCTCCTCCGGCGTCAACTCCGCGTTCGTCCGCTCCTGGCCGTCGCCCAGGAAGATCGGGTCGTAGCCGAAGCCGCCGTCGCCGCGCGGCGCGCGCAGCAGCCGGCCGGACTGACGGCCGTCGACCAGGTGCTCCTTGCCGCCGGGCAGCACCAGCGCGACGGTACAGACGAACGCCGCGCCCCGGTGCTCGTCCGGCACGTCGGCGACCTGGTCCAGCACGAGCTGGAGGTTGGCGTGGTCGTCGCCGTGCCGGCCGGACCAACGGGCGCTGAACACACCCGGCATGCCGTTGAGCGCGTCCACCGCCAGCCCGGAGTCGTCCGCGATGGTCGGCAGGCCGGTACGCCGGCAGCCCTCCCGCGCCTTGATCAGCGCGTTCTCACCGAACGTGAGGCCGGTCTCCGGCAGCTCCGGATACTCCTCGACGTCGTCGAGGCCGAGCAGGGCGATCCGGTGCGCGCCGAGCGCGCCGTCCAGGATCCGCTGGAGTTCGACCAGCTTCTTCCGGTTCCGGGTGGCGAGCAGGACCTTGTTCACGAGAGCGCCTTCCGCTGCGCGTCGGCCAGTTCCAGACAGCCCGCCACGCCCAGGTCGAGCAGCGCGTCGAGCTGGTCGCGGGCGAAGACGCCCGCCTCGCCCGTACCCTGCACCTCGACGAAGTCGCCGGTGCCGGTGCAGACCACGTTCATGTCGACCTCGGCGGTGACGTCCTCGGCGTAGCAGAGGTCGAGCATCGGCTCGCCGCCGATCACGCCGACGCTCACCGCGGCCACCGAGCGGTGCATCACCTTCTCCACCTTGCCGGCCAGCGACTTGCGCTCGGCCAGCCAGGTCACCGCGTCGTGCAGTGCGACGTACGCGCCGGTGATCGCGGCGGTACGGGTGCCGCCGTCGGCCTGGAGCACGTCGCAGTCCAGCACGATCGAGTTCTCGCCCAGCGCCTTCAGGTCGACGCAGGCGCGCAGGCTGCGGCCGATCAGCCGGGAGATCTCATGCGTGCGCCCGCCGACCTTGCCGCGGACGCTCTCCCGGTCCGAGCGGGTGTTCGTGGCCCGGGGCAGCATCGCGTACTCCGCGGTCACCCAGCCCAGCCCGGAGCCCTTGCGCCAGCGGGGCACGCCCTCGGTGACGCTCGCCGTGCAGAGGACCCGGGTCGCACCGAACTCGACGAGCACCGAGCCCTCCGGGTGGGTGCTCCAGCTCCGGGTCAGGGTCACCGGTCGGAGTTGGTCGGGCCGCCGCCCGTCAGGTCGCGCCATGCCTGCACCCTATGCGGTGCGGTGAACGCACCGCCCGCCGGTGCCCGCCGACACGACCCGGCCGCCGCCGGGCTCAGACGTCGTAGCAGGCGCCGGGCCGGACCACGTCCAGCGGCCCGGCGTACGCCCCGGCCGCCGCCTCCACGGTCTGCGACTCGCTGCCCCAGGCCGGTACGAGATGGGTGAGCAGGAGTCGTCCCACGCCCGCCTTGGTGGCCGCCTCGCCGGCCTCCCGGCCGGTCAGGTGCAGGTCCGGCGGGTTCTCCACGCCGTCCATGTAGCTGGCCTCGCAGAGGAACACGTCGGCGTCCTGGGCCAGGCGCAGCAGCGCCTCGCAGGGCGCGGTGTCCGCGGAGTAGCAGAACACCCGGCCGCCGTGCTCCAGCCGCACCCCGTACGTCTCGACCGGGTGGTTCATCCGGTCGACGGTGACGGAGAACGGGCCGATCGGGAACGTGCCCGGCTGGAGGCCGTAGAACTGGTAGACGTCCTCCACCGAGCCCTCCTCCTGCCCGTACGCGGCGGCAAGCCGGTCGGGCGCGCCGGAGGGGGCGTACATCGGCAGGGGCGGGTACGGGCCGTCCGGCGCGTACCGGCGTACCACCACGTAGGACACGGCATCGAACATGTGGTCGCAGTGCAGGTGGGTGAGGAGGATGGCGTCGGGGGCGTGCAACCCGACGTAACGCTGGAGCGTGGAGAGCGACCCCACCCCGAAGTCGATCAGAAGCCGGAAGCCGTCGGCTTCCATGAGATAGGCCGAACAGGGGGATTCGGGCCCCGGGAAGCTGCCCGCGCAGCCGAGGACGGTCAGTCTCATCCGGTGGCCTCGATCTCACGATGAGTAGTCGATGCGCCGGCGGCGGCCCCGCCGATGATCTCTACCGACGCGCTCGCCACGCTGCGCAGCCTACGCGTCGCCCCGGTCGAGCAAGAATCATCTGCCGGAAGTTGTCATCAACGTGACACCCATACACGTCCGCTCCGGACGAGACCGGCGGTCCGGCCGGCGGGCACGCCACCGACCGGACCGGCCATCGGTCCGTCAGGCCCAGAGCTGACCGTCCAGGGCCTCCTCCGCGTCGGCGAGGGTGCCGCCGTACGCGCCGGTCGACAGGTACTTCCAGCCGCCGTCGCAGACCACGAACGCCACGTCCGCGCGGCGGCCGTCGCGGACCGCCTCGTGCGCCACCGCGAGCGCGGCGTGCAGGATGGCGCCGGTGGAGAACCCGGCGAAGATGCCCTCCACCTCGACGAGCTGCCGGGTACGCAGCACCGCGTCCCGGGTGCCCACGGAGAAGCGGCGGGACAGCACCCCGGCGTCGTACAGCTCGGGCACGTAACCCTCGTCGATGTTGCGCAGACCGTAGACCAGCTCGCCGTAGCGCGGCTCGGCCGCCACGATCTGGATGCCCTCGACCTTCTCCCGCAGGTAGCGCCCGGTGCCCATGAGCGTGCCGGTGGTGCCCAGCCCGGCCACGAAGTGGGTGATGCCCGGCAGGTCCTGCAGCAGCTCCGGCCCGGTCGTCTCGTAGTGCGCCCGGGCGTTCGCCTCGTTGCCGTACTGGTAGAGCATCACCCAGTCCGGGTGCTCGGCGGAGATCTGCTTCGCGGTCGCGACCGCCTGGTTCGAGCCGCCCGCGGCCGGCGAGAAGATGATCTCCGCGCCGTACATGCGGAGCAGCTGCACCCGCTCGGTGGAGACGTTCTCCGGCATCACGCAGACCAGCCGGTAGCCGCGCAGCTTCGCCACCATGGCCAGCGAGATGCCGGTGTTGCCGCTGGTCGGCTCCAGGATCGTGTCACCCGGACGCAGCCGGCCGGACTCCTCCGCCGCGCGGACCATGAACAGGGCCGCGCGGTCCTTGATGCTGCCGGTCGGGTTCCGGTCCTCCAGCTTGGCCCAGAGCCGCACCGGCGGCGCGCCCTCGGGCACCGTCGGCGAGAGCCGGGGCAACCCGACCAGCGGTGTGCCGCCGCAGGCGTCGAGCAGGCTGTCGTACCGCGCCATCGCGGGCCCCCTCAGCGGGCGGCGCGCGTGGAGACCGCGTGCGAGGCGATCGCCGCGGCGGCCGCGAAGCCGAACGCGCCACCGGCGACGGCCGGCAGGACGGTCACGCTGTCGCCGTCGTTGAGCTTGGCGTCGAGCGCGCCCAGGAAGCGGACGTCCTCGTCGTTGACGTAGACGTTGACGAACCGGTGCAGCGCGCCCGCGTCGGTGACCAGACGGGCCTTCAGGCCGCCGTGCCGGGAGTCCAGGTCGGCGATCAGGTCGGCGAGCGTGTCGCCGCTGCCCTCGACGACCTTCGCGCCGCCGGTGTAGCTGCGCAGGATGGTGGGGATGCGAACCTCGATGGCCATGGTGTCTCGTGCTCCTCGTTCGGGATCGTGCCAGGTGACGGGAAAGGAAGGTGCCGGCGCTGAAGGTCAGCGGTCGGAACACTCGTAGTCGACCGTCGCCGGGCTCTGCCCGAACATGTAGGACTGGACGGCGTTCGGGTCCACGGCGGCATCCACGATCTCCACCGGTTCCTCGGTGACCACGCCGTCGACGATCCGGAAGGAGCGGATCTCCTCGGTGTCGGGCTCGCGGGTCGAGACGAGCAGGTAGTGCGCGCCCGGCTCGCCGGCGAAGGAGACGTCCGTACGCGACGGGTAGGCCTCCGTCGCGGTGTGCGAGTGGTAGATGACGACCGGTTCCTCGTCGCGGTCGTCCATCTCGCGCCACACCCGCAACTGCTCCATCGAGTCGAACTCGTAGAACGTCATGGAGCGGGCGGCGTTGTCCATCGGGATGTGCCGGGTCGGGGTGTCGCTGCCGACGGGACCGGCGACCACGCCGCACGCCTCGTCCGGGTGGTCCCGGCGCGCGTGGGCGACGATCGCGTCGATGATCGACCGGTCGATGCTCAGCACGCCGCCAAGCCTAGCGCCTGGCCCTCCCGGGCGGCGAGGTGGCAACCGTCACCACTCAGTCGATGAGCGCGTTGAGCAGGGATTCCTGGAGATATCCGAGATAGGCGTAGACCGACAGTTGGAACACCCGGGACGAACCCGGGTCCGCGGCCACCGCGTCGTCGAGCTCCTCGCCCAGGTCGGTGCCGTCCTTGATCTCCAGGCGTACGCCCATCGCCAGCCGGGCGTCGTTCAGCGCCCGCAGCCACGCCTCGGCCGCCTCCGCGTCCAGCCGCACCTCGCCGCCGGCGTCCCCGTCGGGCAGCGCGGCGAGGACCGCGCCCGCCTGGTCGATCTTGCCGGTCTTCAGGTCGCCCTCGGTGTAGCGGCGGAACTCGGCGGTGCCGGCGTCGTCGTCCGGGTAGACGTCGGGGAACAGCCGCCCGACCACCGGGTCGCCGTGGTCGAAGCCGTCGGTCAGCAGACCGACCACCTCGTTGGCGACCTTGCGCAGCACCCGGACCTCGTCGACCGCGAACGTGGCCACGTAGTGGTCGCCCCGGCGGCGGAACATGCTCATGAGCGGTCCACCGTCGCCCAGAGGCCGTACGCGTGCAGTTGCGCCGCGTCGTGCTCCATCCGTTCCCGGGCGCCGCTGGAGACCACTGCCTTGCCCTTGTGGTGCACGTCCAGCATGAGCCGCTCCGCCTTCTCCCGGCTGTACCCGAAGAGCTTCTGGAACACCCAGGTCACATACGTCATCAGGTTGACCGGATCGTCCCAGACGATGGTCACCCATGGCCGGTCGGAGACCGGCACCTCTTCGGTGTCCGGCGTCTCGACCGGCGCAACCTGTGGAGCCGCCATGCCCCCCATCGTGCCACCGGATCCGGGGAACCGATGAACCGGAACCGCGCGCGGGTCGTCGTCACCCGCCCGGGCCGCGTACGCGAGCCCGGGTCGCCGTGTGCCGGCGCCGTGGTCAGGCAAGCAGGATGCCGTGGTCGACCGCATCGGCGAGCACCGCGCCCAGCGAGAGACGGATCACCTCGAAGCGGCGGGACACCTCGCGGGACAGTTCGAGTTCGACCTCGCGCAACGCGCGCTGGGCCCAGGAGCGAGCGGCGTTCGGGTCGTTGTTGCCGGGTGCCCGCCAGTGCTGCCAGCAGCCGCCGTTGAGGGCGACGCCGACCGGCGGGAGCACCTCGTCGCGCTGCGCGCCGGGCAGCCCGGCCAGCGCGTCCAGGGCGCCGGCGCCGGTCAGCCCGGCGACCCCGGCCGTGCTGGTCACCAGGAGCACCCGGTCCAGCTCGGGGGCGTCCGGGTGGTCGGCCAGGCCCCAGCGCACCGCGTGGATGATCCGCCGGCGTACGCCCTCGGCCAGCGGCGCGCCGAAGACCCGGGCGGCGGCCTCGTCGACCAGGCCCCGTACCGCCTCGTCGCACTGGGCGGTGGCGAGCAGCGACAGCGCCTCCAGCTCGCGGTCGAGCATCTGCGGCAGGCCGGCGCAGCCGACCCCGAAGACGATCTCCTGCACCACCCGCAGGTGGATGTTGGCGAGTTCCAGGGCGAGGTGCTGGCGGATCCGGCGGGCGCAGGCGCGGGCCTGACGGTCGATCCGGTCGGCCAGTTCGCCCGGCTCGACGCCGGCGAGCACCGGCACCCGGCCGTGCGCTCCGGCCGGCACCGGCGGGCGGGCGCTGCCGCGTCGCAGCACCTCGTCGGCGGCCCAGCCCACCAGCGCGCGGCGCAGCTGCGGCAGCTCGGCGCGGCGGGCCGGGAACCACCGGGCCGGGGTGAGCGCCGGCACCGCGGCCAGCAGCGCCGCCCGGTGCGCCTCGATGGAGACCGACACCGGGTCGAGCCGGCGGACCGACCCGTTCGGGCCGGACGCCGCCCGGTCCTGCGCCCGCGCGCCGTCGCCCGGCGCGGCCGGGCCGGTCACGCCGGGCGTGACGGCGAAGAACACCTCGACCCGGGCACGCGCCACCTCGGCGAGCAGGTGCAGCTCGGCCGCGCTGAACGCCTGGTCGGCGGAGATCACGAAGAGCAGCGCGCCGGCCCGGCCGACGGCGTCGCGCAGCACCCGGCCGCCGGCCACGCCGAGCGTGCCGGTGTCCGGCGTGTCGAGCACCGCGAAGTGCCGCAGCAGCGGATCGGGCAGGCTCAGTTCGACCCGGCGCGGCGGCCGGGCCAGCGCCGGACCGGCGGCGAGCGGGTCGGCACCGTAGGCGTGCGGCTGGCGGTAGCCCGGGACGTACGCGGCGCGGGTCGCGGTGGCGGCGTGCTGGACCAGCAGGTTGCTTCCCGGCGGCACGGCGAGCGTCGCGGCCTCGACCCCGAGCAGGCCGGCGATCAGCTCACGCCGGTTCGCGCCGGCCGGACCGGCGACGACCACCGCCATCGGCTCGTCCGGCCCGGGCACGGTCACCCCGAGCCGGGTCGGCAGCGGGGCGGATCCGGGTGGCTCGGCCTGCCGGCCTGGGTCGGGCACGTCGACCGAAGGGAGCGGACCTGGTGTCATCAGGTGGGCCTCCCGGTCGGGCGACCGGGGTACCGGTCGCGGATTTTCCCTGGTTGCAGGGACTGCCGGAAGAGTACGGGTGTCGGCCATCCGACAACCAACACATCCGGTACTCACGGGTAATGAACAGATTACTCAACTTCACTGCGTGACGGTGCGGACGCGGACGGAACACGGTCGATATGCTGCATCGATGAGTAGGTGGGAGTTCGTCGGCCGTACTGATGAACTCAACCGTCTGTTGTCGGCGGTCGGCGGCCCGGAGGGGCGCGGGTTGCTCTTCAGCGGCGACGCCGGGGTCGGCAAGAGCCGCCTGCTGCGCGAGGGAGTGGCCGCGCTCTCCCCCGAGCGGTACGCGATCTGGTCCATCGCGGCCAGCGCCACCACCGCCGCGTTGCCGTTCGGCGGGCTGGTCCAGGTGCTGCCCGCCTCGCAGCCGCAGGGCCTGTCCCCCGCCGGGATTCTGCGCTGGGCCATGGACGTGCTCCAGGAACAGGCCGCCGGCCGGCCCATCGTGCTGGCCATCGACGACGCGCATCTGCTCGACCCGCCCTCGGCGGCGCTCGTGCACATGGTCGCCCGCTCGGAGAACGCGTACGTCATCGGGACGCTGCGCAACGGCGAACAGGTCCCGCTGCCGATCCGCGCACTCTGGACCGACGACCTGGCCGACCTGGTCGAGCTGGCCCCGCTGTGCCGCAGCGAGACCACCGGGCTGCTCGCCGCCATCCTGGGCGGTCCCGTCGACGCCGGCTCCTCGGACCGGCTGTTCCAGCTCTCCGCGGGCAACCCGCTGCTGCTGCGGGAGCTGGTGCTGGCCGCCGACGACGAGCTGAACCGCAGGTACGGGATCTGGACGTGGACCGGCCGGCTGGAGCTGGCGCCCAGCCTCACCGAACTGATCGACACCCGGATCGGCCAGCTCACCCCCGGCGTCCGGGCGGTCGTCGAGCTGGTCGCCTTCGGCGAGCCGCTGGGCCTGCAACTGCTGGAACGCGCGGTCGACCCGGCGGACGTGGAGACCGCCGAGGAGCGCGGGCTCATCGCGCTGGTCCACGACGACCGGCGGCTCAACGTCCGCCTGGCGCACCCGCTCTACGGCGAGGTGATGCGCCGGCACTGCCCGGTCAGCCGCACCCGCCGGCTCCAGGCCACCCTGGCCGGGCTGCTGGAACAGGTCGGCAAGCGCCGCCGGGAGGACCTGCTGCGCGTCGCGGTGTGGCGGCTCGACTCGGGTACGGCGCAGGACGTGGCCCTGCTGCTCGAAGCGGCGGTGCAGGCGTTCGGCCGGTACGACGTGCCGCTGGCCACCCGGCTGGCCCGGGCCGCGCTGGAGGCCGGCGGCGGCACGGACGCGGCCGAACTGCTCGCCACCATCCTGATGTTCGGCGACCGGCCGGACGAGGCGCTCGGCGTGCTCGACCAGGTCGCCGGTGAGATCCACGACGAACGGCGGCGCAGCCGGTGGCTGACCGTCCGGGGCATGGTCAGCTACTGGGGACTCAACCGCGAGTCCACTGTGGAGGAGATCGCCGCGCGCGGCGAGGAGCTGAGCGACGCCGCCGACCGCGCCCGCGTACGCGCCTTCGAGGCCATCATGCGGCTGCACCGGCTCGACGTCGACGTCGCGGTCCGGCTGGCCCAGGAGGTGCTGGACCGGCCCGCCGCCCCGATGGCCGCCCGGGAGCTGGCCCGCTGCACGCTCGCCCACCTGCAGGCCGCGCAGGGGCAATACCAGCTCAGTGCCACCGCGATCGCCCGGGTGCAGGCCGAGGCCGCGTGCTGGCGGGCCGACATGCCCTACCTCCAGCTCGCCATGGAACTGGCCCGGGGCACCCGGCTGACGCTCTCCGGCGACCTGCCCGGCATCGACGCGATCGTCGCCGACGAGTTCGCCGACCTGGCCGGGGCCGGCGACTTCCGGCTCGGCACCGGCTACCTGGCCATCCTCCAGGCGTACGCGGCGCGGCTGCGCGGGCGCGGCGACGACGCGCTGCGGACCAGCCTGGAGGCGTGCGCAGTACTCGCCACCAGCCGGGTGTACGCGGGCCTCGCGCACGCCGAGCGCGCCCAGGCCGCCGCGCTGCGCGGCGACGCGACGCACGCGGCCGAGGCGATGGCCGAGGCGGACCGGACGCACGCACCCGGGATGGCCGTGCTGTACCCGTGGCTGGAGCAGGCCCGGGGCGCGGTCCAGGCCGCCACGGGTGACCTGCCGGCCGCGACCAAGCACCTGTGCGCGCTCGCCGACCGGCTGCGCGAGGACGGCCTGGCCGGGCACGAGCTGCTCGTCCTGCTCGACCTGGTCCGGCTGGACCAGGCCGCCGCGCCGGTCGGCCCGACCTGCACCGACGGTGGCCGGCGCAGAGTGGCGCAGCGCCTGGCCGAACTCTCCGAGCAGGTCGACGGCGTGCTGCCGCCGCTCGTCGCCCGGTTCGGCCGGGCCGCAGTCGACGGCTCCCCGGACGCGCTGCTCGCCGTCGCCGACGGCTTCGCCGACCGGGAACTGACCGTGTACGCGGCCGAGGCGACCGCCCTGGCGCTGCACCGGACACGACACGTCCGGGGCGGCGCTACCGGGCCGATCCGGGAACGCCTGGCCGATCTGCTGCGCCGCTGCGACGAGATCTCCACCCCGGCGCTGCGGCTGCTGCGCCCCACGCTCAGCGAACGGGAATGGGAGGTCGCCCGCCTCGCCGCCGACGGCGTGACCAGCCGCGCCATCGCCGAACGGCTGTTCCTGTCCACGCGCACGGTGGAGAACCACCTCCAGCGCGTCTACAGCAAACTCGGCGTCGCCGGGCGCGGCGAGTTGCGGGCCGCACTGCGGTCCATGCCGGGGCACGACGGCGCGGATCCGGGCTGAACTCTAGGCTGGGGCGGTGAGCACCCTTCGTCCCGCGCTGCTGACCGACCACTACGAGCTGACCATGGTCAGCGCGGCCCTGCGTGACGGCACGGCCGACCGACGCTGCGTCTTCGAGGTGTTCAGCCGGCGGCTGCCGGCCGGGCGCCGGTACGGCGTGGTCGCCGGGACCGGCCGGCTGATCGAGATGATCCGCGACTTCCGGTTCGACCCGGCGGAGATCGACTTCCTGCGCCGTACCGGAGTGGTGGACGAGCCGGCCGCGCAATGGCTGGCCGACTACCGGTTCACCGGCGACATCGACGGCTACGCCGAGGGTGAGCTGTTCTTCCCCGGCTCCCCGATCCTCACCGTGTCGGGCACGTTCGCCGAGTGCGTGGTGCTGGAGACGCTCGTGCTGTCGGTGCTCAACCACGACTGCGCGGTCGCCGCCGCCGCGGCCCGGATGGTCACCGCCGCCCGGGGCCGGGCGCTGATCGAGATGGGCTCCCGCCGGGCGCACGAGGAGGCCGCCGTCGCCGCGGCGCGGTCCGCGTACCTGGCCGGGTTCCGGTTCACCTCCAACCTGGCCGCCGGGCAGCGCTACGGCATCCCCACCGCGGGCACCGCCGCGCACGCCTTCACGCTGCTGCACGACGACGAGCGGGCCGCGTTCGCCTCCCAGGTCGCCACGCTGGGCAAGGACACCACGCTGCTCGTCGACACGTACGACATCGCCCAGGGCATCCGCAACGCCATCGCGGTGGCCGGGCCGGAGCTGCGGGCGGTCCGGATCGACTCCGGCGACCTCGCGGTGATCGCCCAGCAGTCCCGCGAGCTGCTCGACTCGCTCGGCGCCACCGAGACGAAGATCATCGTCTCCGGCGACCTCGACGAGTACGCCATCGCCGCGCTCGCCGCCGAACCGGTGGACATGTACGGCGCCGGCACCGCCGTGGTGACCGGCTCCGGAGCGCCCACCGCCGGCCTGGTCTACAAGCTGGTCGAGGTGGAGGGGCGGCCGGTGGTCAAGCGCTCCGAGCACAAGGCCACCATCGGCGGCCGGAAGGTCGCGGTCCGCCGGCACAAGCCGACCGGCACCGCCACCGAGGAGGTCATCGTGCCGCAGGGCGTGCCGGACCGGCAGCCCAACGACCGGTTGCTCCAGCACTCGTACGTGGTGTCCGGCGAGCCGGAGACGCTGCCCACGCTGGAGGAGTCCCGGGACCACCTGCGCCAGTGCCTGATCTCCATCCCGTGGGAGGGGCTCAAGCTCTCCGCCGGAGATCCGGCCGTACCGGTGACCGTCGTACCCGCGAGCTGAGGAGGAACCCGTCAGATGGCGAACGCCCTGATCATCGTGGACGTGCAGAACGACTTCTGCGAGGGCGGCTCCCTCGCGGTCGGTGGCGGAGCCGGCGTGGCCGCCGGCATCTCCCGGCTGCTCGCCGCCGAGCCGGACCGGTGGGACCACGTGGTCGCGACGAAGGACTACCACGTCGACCCGGGCGCGCACTTCGGCGACCCGCCGGACTACGTCGACTCCTGGCCCCGGCACTGCGTGGTCGGCACCTCCGGTTCCGAGTTCCACCCCGAACTGGCGACCGACCGGGTGGAGACGATCTTCCACAAGGGCGAGCACGCGGCCGCGTACTCCGGTTTCGAGGGGCACGCCCCCGACGGCGAGTGCCTGGCCGACTGGCTGCGGCGGCACGACGTGGACCGGGTCGACGTGGTCGGCATCGCCACCGACCACTGCGTGCGCGCCACCGCCCTGGACGCCGCCCGGGAGGGCTTCCGGACCACGGTGCTGCTCGACCTGACCGCCGCTGTCGCGCCGGACACGCTCGACGTGGCGCTGCGGGCGCTCGACGGCGCCGGGGTGAGCATGGTGGGCGAGCCTGTGATCAGGACCGCTTGACCGGGTAATCGGTTGCGGGTGTCGTACCCCGGCCCCAGGATGGCGCCGGAGGTACGGTCCGTCGTGAATCTGAAGCCTTACCGGGAAGCGCTCGCGCTGCCCGGTCTCCGATCGTTGCTGCTGGTGTCGGTGCTGGCCCGTGTGCCGCTGACCGCCACCGGGGTGACGCTCACCTTCTACGTGGTGCTCGACCTGGGCCGCGGTTACGGCGCCGCCGGCCTGGTCGGCGCCGCGTCCACGATCGGCGCGGCACTCGGCGCCCCGCTGCTCGGGCGGCTCATCGACCGCCGAGGGCTGCGGCCGGTGCTGGTGCTCACCACAGTCGCCGAGGCGCTGTTCTGGTCCGCCGCGCCCACGCTGCCGTACCCGGTGCTGCTCCCCGCCGCGTTCCTCGCCGGGCTGCTCGCCCTGCCGATCTTCTCGATGGTCCGCCAGTCGATCGCCGCGCTCGTGCCGGTCGAGAAGCGCCGCCCCGCGTACGCGCTGGACTCGATGGCGGTGGAGTTGTCGTTCATGGTCGGCCCGGCGCTCGCCGTGGCCCTGGCCACCGCCGTCACGCCGCGCCTGACCCTCTGGGCGGTCGGCGCCGGGATCGTCGCCTCCGGCATCTGCTTCTGGCTGCTCAACCCGCCGATCCGGGCCGCCGACGAGCCCGCCGGGCCGCCGCGCCCGGTGCACCGCCGCGAGTGGCTCACCCCGCGCCTGCTCGCCGTACTGGCGGTCAGTCTCGCCGCCACGCTGGTGCTCGGCGGCACCGACGTCGCGGTGGTCGCCGTGCTCCGGTCCGGTGGCGAGGTCGGCTGGACCGGCGCCGTGCTGGCCGCCTGGGCGGTCGCGTCGCTGGCAGGTGGCTTCGCCTACGGCGCGGTACGCCGCTCGTTCTCCCCGCTGGCACTGATGGCCGCGCTGAGCCTCACCACCATCCCGGTCGGGCTGGGCGGGTCGCACTGGTGGCTGCTCTGCCTCGCGCTGATCCCGGCCGGTGCGCTCTGCGCCCCCACCATCGCGTCCACCTCCGACGCGGTCAGCCGGCTGGCTCCGCCCTCGGTCCGGGGCCTGGCCATGGGCCTGCACGGCTCGGCGGTGACGGTCGGCATCGCGCTCGGCGCACCGCTGGCCGGCGCGGTGATCGACGCGACCGCGCCCGTGTGGGGCTTCGTGGTCACCGGCGCGATCGGCGCGCTGGTGGCACTGGCGGTGCTCCCGATCGAGCTGCGCCACCGCCGCACCCCGGTCGACGCCCCGCCCGTGGACCCCGACCTGGCCCTCGCCTCCCGCTGACCCCCGCCCGGCGTGATCAAGGAGTCCGTGTCTCCCCGAGGCGGGGCCGAAACCAGTACGGGGAAGTGGCTAGGTCCACGCACCCCGGACACCCCCACTCCCCCGAACTGGCGCCGCGACCCCGCCCTCACCTCGGCGATCATGAGGTTGGCGGCGACAAATCGGACACGAACTGCCGCCAACCTCATGATCAACGGGGACAGGCGGGAGGGGCGGGGGAGGGCGGGGACGGGACGGGACGGGGCGGGACGGGGCGGGACAGGGCGGGAGGGAAAAGGGCGGGCGCCGCGCCCCCGTCAGGGAGTGCGGCGCCCGGCCTTGGACTGGTGCGTCAGCGCTGGTCGAGGTTGCCTGCGGTGTCCTCCTGGTAGCTGGCGCCACCGTTGACCTCGCTGGTCAGCGGCTTGGCACCACCCTCGGGCGGACCGGCCAGGCTCTGCCCGGCGGCCAGCTCGGGGAACTTCGCGTCGAACGCCGGCCGCTCGGAGCGGATGCGCGGCATGCGGTCGAAGTTGCGCAGCGGCGGCGGGGAGCTGGTGGCCCACTCGAGCGAGTTGCCGTGGCCCCACGGGTCGTCGACCTCGACGACCGGGCCGGTCTTGTACGACTTCCAGCAGTTCCAGATGAACGGCAGCGTCGAGATACCGGTGATGAACGCGCCGATCGTGGAGATCGTGTTCAGCGTGGTGAAGCCGTCGGCGGCCTGGTAGTCGGCGTACCGGCGCGGCATGCCCTCGTTGCCCAGCCAGTGCTGCACCAGGAACGTGGTGTGGAAGCCGATCATGGTCAGCCAGAAGTGGATCTTGCCGAGCCGCTCGTCGAGCATCCGGCCGAACATCTTCGGGAACCAGAAGTAGATGCCGGCGAACACGGCGAACACGATCGTGCCGAAGAGCACGTAGTGGAAGTGCGCCACCACGAAGTACGAGTCGTGCAGGTGGAAGTCGAGCGGCGGGCTGGCCAGCAGCACACCGGTGAGACCACCGAAGAGGAAGGTCACCAGGAAGCCGATCGAGAACAGCATCGGCGTCTCGAACGTGATCTGGCCCCGCCACATGGTGCCGATCCAGTTGAAGAACTTCATACCGGTGGGCACGGCGATCAGGTAGCTCAGGAAGCTGAAGAACGGCAGCAGCACCTGGCCGGTGGCGAACATGTGGTGCGCCCAGACGCTCATCGACAGGGCGGCGATGGCGATGGTGGCGGCCACCAGGCCCTTGTAGCCGAAGATCGGCTTCCGGGAGAACACCGGGATGATCTCGCTGATGATGCCGAAGAACGGCAGCGCGATGATGTACACCTCGGGGTGACCGAAGAACCAGAACAGGTGCTGCCACAGCATCGGCCCGCCGGTCGCCGGGTCGTACACGTGGGCGCCCATCAGGCGGTCCGCGGCGAGCGCGAACAGCGCGGCGGCCAGCAGCGGGAAGACCAGGATCGCCAGCAGGCTGGTGACCAGCATGTTCCAGGTGAAGATCGGCATCCGGAACATGGTCATGCCGGGCGCGCGCAGGGTCAGGATCGTGGTGATCAGGTTGACCGCGCCGAGGATCGTGCCCAGACCGGAGATGGCCAGGCCGACGACCCACATGTTGGCGCCCACGCCCGGGGCGTGGTCGGCGGTGCTCAGCGGCGTGTACGCGGTCCAGCCGAAGTCGGCCGCGCCGCCCGGGGCGATGAAGCCCGCGGTGGCGAGCGTGCCGCCGAACAGGTACAGCCAGTAGGCGAACGCGTTGAGGCGGGGGAACGACACGTCCGGCGCGCCGATCTGCAGCGGCACCACGTAGTTCGCGAAGGCGAACACGATCGGCGTCGCGAAGAACAGCAGCATGATCGTGCCGTGCATCGTGAAGAGCTGGTTGTACTGCTCGGGCGACAGGAACTGCAGGCCCGGTCGCGCGAGTTCGGCGCGCATGATCAGGGCCATCAGGCCACCGATCATGAAGAACACGAACGCGGTGACCATGTACATGATCCCGATCTGCTTCGCGTCCGTGGTGCGCAGCAGCCGCGCGATGGCCGACCCCTTGACCGGCTCGCGGACCGGCCAGGGCCGGGTCACGACCGGCTTGGGTGCGACGGTGGTCACGAGTGGCCTCCGGTTCTGGTTGTCCCGCTCGGCGCGCTGGTCATCGGCGCAGCCGTCATCCGCAAGGAGGATAGTCCCCGGTAGGTGGCCCCGCCGCGTGGGGTGGGCGGCTACGATCTCCCGCCCTCTAGAGGGGGCCGGTCAGGAGCCGGTAGTGCTCCCGGAAGATCCGTCCGCCGCGTCCGCGCAGCAACGGGTCGCGCAGCGCCGGCGGGACGTCGCGGGTGCGGTTGCGGTCCCGGGTCCGGTCCCGCACCCAGCGGGTACGCGGGCGGCGACGGCTCTCGTACGCGATCAGCGCGGCGTCGACGCTGCCGGCGGCCCGCAGCGACTCGGCGAGCACGACGGCGTCCTCCAGAGCCATGGCCGCGCCCTGGGACAGGGTCGGCGCGGTGGCGTGAGCGGCATCACCGACGAGCAGCACCCGGCCGTGGAACCAGCGTCCCAGCTCGACCTCCTCGGTGCGCTCGACGGACACGGTCTCCAACGCGGCCAGCACCTCGGGCACCGGCCCGCCGTAGGAGCCGAACAGTTCGTGCAGGCGGGCGAGCGGGTCGGCGGGCAGCTCGGTGCCGGCCTCGTCGGCGTAGCAGTAGAGCCTCCCGGCGCCGAGCGGCACCACCAGGAACCCGGCCCGCTGGCCGAGCAGGGCGGTCCAGTCCGCGATGCGGGGGCCGCCGCGCACCAGGGCGCGGTAGACCACCTGCCCGGCGGGGCGTGGCGGTCCGCCGAGCGCGGCGAGCGTCCGTACCGCCGAGCGGGGCCCGTCGGCGCCGACGACCAGGTCGTACTCGCTGCTGGTGCCGTCGGTGAAGCCGACGGCGACCCGGCCGGGCAGCGGGTCGACGGTGCTCACCTCGGCGCCGTGGCGCACCGCGCCGCCGGCGCCGGTGAGCAGCACACGGTGCAGTTCGGCCCGGGGCAGCGCCCGGCACTCCCCCACACCGGCCCAGAGCGCGTCGAGGTCGACCTCGCACAGCGGCGCTCCGGCGGCGTCGAGGAAGCGCTGCCGGTGGATCACCTGGCCGAGCGGGCGCAGCGGCCCGTCCAGGTCGAGCCGGCGCATCGCGCGGGCGGCGTTGCCCGGCAGGTAGAGGCCGGAGTCGATCGACTCGGTGGGTGGCAGCCGCTCGGTGACGTCGGGCCGGAACCCCGCCAGGCGCAGCGCCCGGGCCACGGCGAGGCCGGCGATGCCCGCGCCGACGACGAGGATGCGCAGGGGGGAACCACCCATCACGGGGTACGCCTCCGGAGGGGGATCGGAACGCGTTGGAGGCAAGACATTACTCGCCGCAACCAGGCGGCGGAAGTGCCCGTGCGCCCCGGCGCGGGACGCCGGTCGGCGGCGCACCCCGTCCCACCGGCAGGAATCCCGCCTCCATCTGGGGGAAGGGGACGCTCGCGGCGACCCCGGGCGCCACCGGCCGGACGCGGAGCGTTAACGAGCCCGGCGCATTTGCGCAATGATTCGAGACATGTAAATGTGTTCCTTGCATCGTGGGAGCGCTCCCGCCCGTACCACCGACCGAACCGGCGCCGCCCCCGCGCCGAGCCAAGGAGCATCATGAAGCGTCCACTCAGGGCCCTCGCGGCGGCCGGACTGCTCGCCGCCGGCACCCTCGTCGCCGTCGCGCTCGGCGGCACCGCCTCCGCCGACACCCAGATCTGCGAGCAGTACGGCTCGACCACGATCGGCGGCAAGTACGTGGTGCAGAACAACCGCTGGGGCACCACCGCCCAGCAGTGCATCAACGTCACCTCGACCGGCTTCTCCATCACCCGGGCGGACGGCTCCGCGCCGACCAACGGGGCGCCGGTCGCGTACCCGTCGATCTTCGTGGGCTGCCACTACACCAACTGCTCACCCGGCACGAACCTGCCGGTGCAGGTGAAGAACATCAGCAGCGCGCCGTCCAGCATCAGCTACAACTACGTCAGCGGCGCGATCTTCAACGCGTCGTACGACATCTGGCTCGACCCGTCGCCCAAGCGCGACGGCGTAAACCAGATGGAGATCATGATCTGGCTCAACCGGCAGGGCTCGATCCAGCCCATCGGCTCGCCGGTCGGCACCGCCAGCATCGCGGGCCGCACCTGGGAGGTCTGGCGCGGCAGCAACGGCTCCAACAACGTCATCTCGTACCTGTCGCCGTCGGCCATCCCCAGCTTCAGCTTCGACGCGCTGGCGTTCATCAACGACACCCGTAACCGGGGTGCGATCACCAACGACTGGTATCTGACCAGCATCCAGGCCGGTTTCGAGCCGTGGCAGGGCGGCGTCGGGCTGGCGGTGAACTCGTTCTCGCAGAGCGTCAACACCGGCTCGAACCCGCCGACCACGTCGGCCCCGACCACGCCCCCGCCGTCGGGCGGCGCGTCCTGCACCGTCACCTACAAGGCGGCGAACGTGTGGAACAACGGCTTCACCGCCGACGTGACCGTCAAGAACACCGGCTCCGGCACGATCAACGGCTGGACGCTGAACTACAACCTGCCCTCCGGGCAGACCGTCACCAACGCGTGGAACGCCACCGTGAGCCAGAGCGGCTCGGCGGTGACCGCCCGCAACGCCGGCTACAACGGCACGCTGGCACCCGGGGCGTCCACCAGCTTCGGCTACCAGGCGACGCTGAACGGCAGCTACTCCGCGCCGAGCAGCTTCACGCTCAACGGCTCCACCTGCGCCCGGGGCTGACCACCGCGCACGTCGAGGGGCGCGGTCCGCAGCGGACCGCGCCCCTTGCACGTGTACGCCTCAGCCGGCGAGGGCGTCGACGTCGCGCATCTCCTCGGCGGTGAGCGAGAACCCGAACACGTCGACGTTGGCCCGGATCCGCTCCGGCGTGACCGACTTCGGGATCACCACGATCTCGTGGTCGATGTGCCAGCGCAGCACCACCTGAGCCGGTGACACGTCGTGCGCCTGGGCGATCCGCACCAGCACCGGGTCGGACAGGTCGCTGGTCTTGAACGGGCTGTACCCCTCCAGCGCCACGCCCCGGTCCCGGTGGGCGGCGTACGTCTGCCTGTCGTACAGCGACGGGCTCCACCGGATCTGGTTGACCGCCGGCGTCTCCTCGGTGGCCTGGATCAGCTCGTCGATCTGCCCGATCGAGTAGTTGCTCACGCCGACCGCGCGCGCCATGTTCTCGTCCCGCGCGGCGAGCATCTCCCGCCACACCGGGATGCTGTCGCCCGGCGCGGACGGCGGCCAGTGCACCAGCCACAGGTCGACGTAGTCGGTGTCCAGGGCGGCCAGGCTGGCCTCGATGGTCTCCCGCTCCCGGCCCACCCGGTCCGGCGGCAGCTTGGTGGTGATGAAGACGTCCTCGCGGCGCAGCCCGCTCTCCCTGACCGCCCGCCCGACCTCCTTCTCGTTGCCGTACATGGTGGCCGTGTCGATGTGCCGGTAGCCGGCGTCCAGCGCGGCAAGCACCGCCTGGAAGCCGGCCTCGCCGGTGGCCTGCCACGTGCCGAAGCCGAGCAGCGGGATCCGGACGTCGCCGGTGAGCGGGAGGGTGGGCTGGTCGCTGTCCATGTCCCCCGTTCTACCCCGGTTCGCCGCACACACACCGGCATCCCGGCGCGCACGGCGGGTCTGGGGGAGGATGCGGGGATGGCGGACCGGCTGGAGGAGTACCGGCGGAAACGGGACGCCGCGCGTACCCCGGAACCGGTGCCCGAGCGGGCTGCCGGGCGGAAGCGGTCCGCGCGGCGCGCACCCCGCTTCGTCATCCAGCAGCACCACGCCCGCAGCCTGCACTGGGACCTGCGGCTGGAGCACGACGGCGTGCTGGCCTCCTGGGCGGTGCCGCGCGGCCTGCCCCGCGACCCGGGCCGCAACCACCTGGCCGTGCACACCGAGGACCACCCGATGGAGTACCTGACGTTCCACGGGGAGATCCCCGCCGGGGAGTACGGCGGCGGGCGGATGACAGTGCACGACACCGGCACCTACCGCGCGGAGAAGTGGCGCGACGACGAGGTGATCGTGGTGCTCGACGGCGAGCGCACGAAGGGCCGGTACGTGCTGTTCGCCACCGGCGGCCGGGGGCGGGACTGGATGATCAGGCGCACCGACCCGGCGCCGGAGGGCTGGACGCCGATGCCCGAGCTGGTCCGCCCGATGCGGCCCGCCAGCGGCGGGCGGCTGCCGCGCGACGCCGCCGCCTGGGGGTACGAGCTGCGCTGGGCGGGCGTGCGCGCGATGGCGTACGTCTCGGGCGGCCGGCTGCGGCTGCTCGACGGCGACGACACGGAGATCACCGGGGAGTACCCGTGGGCGCGGGCGATGGCCGAGGCGCTGGCCCCGGCCGAGGCGGTGCTCGACGGCGTGCTGGTGCGGATCGACCCGGCCGGGCGGGTCCGTCCGCCGACCCGGCGCGACGGGCAGTTCCTCGCCGTCGACCTGCTCTGGCTGGAGGGCGTGTCCAGCCTCGACGTGCCGTACGCGCAACGCCGTGACCTGCTCGACGGTCTGGCGCTCACCGGTCCGCACTGGCAGACTCCGCCGTGGTTCCCGGGAGTCGGTGCGGACGCCCTGCGGGCCGCCCGTGAGCAGGGGCTCCCGGGAGTGGTGGCGAAACGCCTCGACTCCCCGTACGAGCCGGGCCGGCGCAGCCGGCACTGGCTGAGCATCGACGCGAGCTGAGGACCACCGTGCACCTGACGCACCTGGAGTGCCCGCGCTGCGGTCGTGAACACCCGGCCGACGTGTTGCAGAACCTGTGCGGCTGCGGCTGCGGCTCGCCGCTGCTGGCCCGCTACGACCTCGCCGCGGTGGCCGCCACGGTCGCCCCGGAGCAGTTCGGGCTGCGCCCGGCCGACCTGTGGCGCTACCGGGAGCTGCTGCCGGTGGCCGACCCCCGGTGCGTCACCACGCTCGGCGAGGGCTGGACGCCGATGTGGCGCGCGCCCGCGTACGGGCACGAGATCGGCATCGCGGATCTGATCGTCAAGGACGAGGGGCTGACCCCGACCGGGTCGTTCAAGGCGCGCGGCGCGGCGGTGGGCGTGAGCCGGGCCCGGGAGCTGGGCGTGCGGCGGATCGCCATGCCCACGAACGGCAACGCCGGCGCGGCCTGGGCCACCTACGCGGCGCGGGCCGGGATGGGCGCGACCATCGCCATGCCGCTGGCCGCGCCGACCATCTGCCGCGAGGAGTGCCTGGCCGCCGGCGCCGACCTGCGGCTGATCGACGGCCTGATCAACGACGCGGGCCGGGAGATCGCCGAGCTGATCGCCGGGTCGGACGGCGGGATCTTCGACGCCGGCACGCTGCGCGAGCCGTACCGCCTGGAGGGCAAGAAGACCATGGGGTACGAGATCGTCGAGCAGCTCGGCTGGCAGGTGCCCGACGTGATCGTCTACCCGACCGGCGGGGGCGTCGGGCTGATCGGCATCCACAAGGCGCTGCACGAGCTGCGCGAGCTGGGCTGGGTGGAGGACCGGCTGCCCCGGCTGGTCGCGGTGCAGTCCACCGGGTGCGCGCCGATCGTGCGGGCGTTCGCGGCCGGCGAGGACCGCGCCACCCCGTGGGAGGACGCGCGCACCGTCGCGTTCGGCATCACGGTGCCCGCCCCGCTCGGCGACGAGCTGATCCTGTCCGCGCTGCGGGACAGCGCCGGCACCGCGATCGCCGTGGACGACGCGGAGATCCTCACCGACCTGCGCGACTTCGCCGCCCGGGAGGGGCTGCTGCTCTGCCCGGAGGGCGCGGCCTGCCTGACCGCCGCCCGGCACCTGCGCGCGGGCGGGTGGATCCGGCCGGGTGAGCGCGTGGTGGTGCTCAACACCGGCGCCGGCGTCAAGTATCCGGGCCTGGTGCACAGCGGGGCGCCCGTGTGACAGGCGAGGTCGTGGCGCCCCGCTCGACCGGAGGTCAGGAGGTGGGCGGCTCGTCCTCGCCCGCCTCCTCGGCGGCGTCCGCCTCCTCCTTCGTCTTGTGCACCGCGCCGTCGGCGTGCTCGGGCGGGCCGTAGACGGTGTAGAGCACCAGCGGGTTCGGCCCGGTGTTGACGAAGTTGTGCTTCGTGCCGGCCGGTACGACCACCAGGTCGCCGGAGACGACCTCCTTCTTCTCCCCGGCCACCCGCGCCTCGCCGGTGCCGCTGACGAACGTGAGGATCTGGTCGATGCCCTCGTGGACCTCCTCGCCGATCTCGCCGCCCGGCGGAATGGTCATGATGACCAGCTGGGTGTGCTCCCCGGTCCAGAGCACGCGGCGGAAGTCGGGACTCTTCTCGGCGACTGTCGCGATAGTGAAATGCTCCATGGCCCGCTCATACCCCGATCACGCGCCCGCCACGCCGGGAGTCGCAGATGGTGGAATTCCCCACGCCGATCCGGTTTGGATGCCCTCGGAAGGGGCATGTGCTGCCGACAAGACCGGCGCACTGCTGGGCCGGTCGAGCCAGGTCCCCGCCGGCGTACCGCCGTACGGCTGCGGTGGTGGGAGACGGCCGGAGCGCGGCGACGTTACGACCGGAGGTCGTGCGGCGCCGTGCGCTCGTCTGCGGGTCCGGTCAGGCCAGCACGGCCAGGTGGAACGGGCGGTCCGCGTGCCCGCTCGTGCCGTGCGTCTCGACGAACACCGCGTTGGCGATCCCCGAGCGCGGCGCCACCGTGATGACACCCTGCGGGACCAGCCCGTTCGCCGTCGCGGGGCCGACCGTCCCGACGTACGCCGCTCCCGCCACGTCCTGGTCGAACGCGACCTGGTACATCCCGGGGGCGAGCCGGGTGGCCGAGGTGGCGCCGAGGCCGCGGACGAGCCTTCCGTTGGCGTCGACCACGGCGAACAGCATGCGCGCGGTGGCCGGCAGCCCGACCGGCGAACACGAGTTGATCTCGGTGTCGGCGCGCGCGGCATCCCGCATGCTCGGGATCGGCTGGCCGGTGGTCTCCCTCCTTGCTCTACGGCTGGGCATGGTGATCCTCTCTCCCGCCGGTACGCCGGCCGGAGGCGTTCGTACGCTTCCGGGCGATCGTCGGCGATCACCCTCGATGATTCCGACGCTATGTCGGCGCACCGCCCGGCAACCACCCGGAGAACTGTCCGATCAAGGACATTGGACGGCTCTGAGCTGCGGAAACGTCTACCTGATCATCGATCGGCCGCCGGTTGGGACGGCCCGTTGCCGCATCGGAGCCGCCCGGAAACCATGACGCTGCGCAATCATCTGGCTACATTGAAGTATGGTGCAGCCGCTCCGAGGTCGACCGCCGGTCTACCGCCCGGTGCTGGCCGCACGGCGCGGAGAGCTGGAGGCGCTGACCCGGCTCGACGACACCTCGGCCGCGCTGCTCGCACCGGTCCTCGACGTCCCGGCCGACACACCGTCCATCGTGGACGCCCTGAGACGCCTTCCGGCCGGGCTGCTGCCCGCCGTCGACGTGTCGGCCCTGCCGGACGCCACCGAACACGACCCGGTCCGTTGGGGCGTACCGCTGGTGCCGGTGATCGGCCTCGCGGACAGCGACCGGCGGCTGGCCGCGCACGGCGTGGCGGCCCGGGCCTGGGCGCACCACGCGGTCGTCCGGCTGCGCCTCGGCCCGGACCGGGCCGGGCCGGACGCCGCGACGGCGGCCGCGGAACGGGTGTGGCGGGTGACGGGTCTGCTGCCCGAGCAGTGCGACCTGCTGCTCGATGCCGGGGACGTGTGCTGCCGGGCCGACGTCCGGCTGGCCGAGCCACGGATCCGGCGTGCCGCGCAGTGGGCCCGGCGGCACGCCTGGCGCTCGGTGACGACGGCGGCCGGTGGGATGCCGCCGGCCCTGTCCCGGCTGCCGGTGGACGAACCGGTCCGCGTGGACCGCTACGACTGGTCGCTCTGGCGGCGTCTGGCCGACCTGCGCCTCGGGTACGGCGACTACGGCGTGGGCTGCGCGGTGCGGGACGCGGACGAGCCCGGCGACCGGACACCGACGCTGCGCTGGGCCGCCGACGACGCGTGGTGGGTCTACCGCTGGTCGCGGCGGGGCGGGCGGGGCGACGAGCGGTTCGCCGACCTGTGCCGCACGCTCACCGCCGCGCCGCACTGGTCGCCCGCCGGGGCCGGCTTCTCCTGGGGCGACCACGAGATCGTCCGGCGGGCCCGGCGGGGCGCCGGCGCGGGCTCACCGGCCAACTGGATCGCGTGGAGTACGTCGCACCACCTGGCGCACGTGCTGGCCGCGCTGGTCCGGCCGGAACCGGACCAGCGCGCCGGCTGAACTCACTCCTTCTCGGTGAAGCCGAACTGGACCACGCCCTCCTCGTCGACCATCGCGTCCACCGACGTGTCGTTGAGCAGCTCGGCCGCGTCCGAGTCGAGGAAGATGCGCGCACCCTCGGTGTCCACCACCTGGTCGCCCTGCACCGGCTGCGGCACCAGCTCGATCGAGAGCGAACCGGCGTCGGTGTCGGCGGCGATGCGCAGCCCACCCGCGTCGGCGACGTCCTGCTGGGCGGCGAGGTCACGGATCACCAGGACGGCGTTGTCGGTCATGGTCAGCATGGCTGAACTCCTCATGGCTGGGTGTCGGGTTTCGCGGGCGAACGGCCCACGCGGTCGGCTCGCGACCCGGAAGCGGGCGAGACACCATCTCGCCGCACTGGAAGCAGGGCTGTTGCACGGCCCTCACCCCCACCGTGCCCGCTGCCCGGTCATCCGTCAAACGGAACCCGATGATCGGCCGCTCCTCGGTGAGCAGGAGTTTTCCCCGGCCCGAAGCGGGAACACCCGGGGATTTGCGGCGCCACCGCCGGTGGCCGCAAATAACCTTTCACTCCGGAGTCTTTTCCGCAGGAAATCTCCGTGGCAGCATCTTCCCATGCATCGTCGCCTATTTCCCCGGGCACTCGCGGTGCTGGCGCTGGTCGCCACCGCGGCCGCCGCCGGCACCACCACCGCCACGGCCGAAGCGCCCACCCCGGCGCAGACCCGGCTGAACGCCACAATCGACGCGGTCCTCGCCGACAGCCGTCTCGACGGGGCGCAGGCGGGCGTGGTCGTCGTCGAGACCGCCAGCGGCCGCACGCTCTACGACCGCAACGGCACCCGGCGGCTCATCCCCGCCTCCAACACCAAGCTGCTCACCTCGGCGGCGGCGATGGAACTGCTCGGACCGGGTCACCGCTTCACCACCGAGGTGAGCGCCGACGGGCCGCGCCGCGCCGGGATACTCTCCAGCGACCTCTACCTGCGCGGCGGCGGCGACCCCACCATCCTCGCCGCCGACTACGACCGGCTCGCCGAGCAGGTCGCCGCGGCGGGCGTACGCGTGGTCGCGGGCGACCTGGTCGCCGACGACACCCGGTACGACAAGGGCCGGCTCGGTCCGGACTGGACCTGGGACGACGAGCCCTACTACTACGCCGCCCAGGTGTCGGCGCTGACGGTCGCCCCGGACACCGACTACGACGCCGGCACCGTGATCGTGCACGCCGCCCCGGGCACCCGGGCCGGCGCCCGGCCGAAGATCACCATGACCCCGGACAACGGCTGGCTGCGGATCGACAACCGGGCCGAGACGGTCGCCGACGGCGAGACCACCATCTCCTTCGAACGTGAGCACGGCGGCAACACGGTGGTCGTCACCGGCCAGATCGCGGTCGGCCAGGCCGCCGAGAGCGACTGGGTGACCGTGTGGGAGCCGACCGGGTACGCCGCCGACGTGTTCCGCTCCGCGCTGCGGCGACACGGCGTACGGGTGCTCGGCCGGACCGTGCTCGGCACCGCCACCCCTGATACCGCCAAGCCGCTCGCCCGGCACGACTCGATGCCGCTGGCCGACCTGATGGTGCCGTTCCTCAAGCTCTCCAACAACGGGCACGCCGAGGTGCTCACCAAGGAACTGGGCCGGCAGCTCTCCGGATCCGGCACCTGGGCCGCCGGGCTGTCCGCGATCAGCGGGTACGTGGGCGACGCCGGCGTGGACACCGGCACGCTGCGCCAGCGCGACGGGTCCGGGCTGTCCCGGCGCAACCTCGTCCCGCCGGCCCAGTTCGTCACGCTGCTCTCGGCGGTCCGCGCCGAACCGTGGTTCGACACCTGGTACGCCGCGCTGCCGGTGGCCGGCAACCCGGACCGGTTCGTGGGCGGAACGCTGCGCAGCCGGATGGGCGGCACCGCCGCCGCGAACAACGTGCACGCCAAGACCGGCAGCCTGACCGGCGCGTCGGCGCTCTCCGGCTACGTCACCGACGCCGACGGGCGGCTGCTCGCCTTCTCGATCGTGCTGAACAACTACCTCACCTCGTCGGTGAAGGGGCTGGAGGACCAGATCGCGATCGCGCTCGCCTCGTACACCGAGAAGGAGACGGCGACCGCCCGGCGGACCGTGCCCGCCGCGCCCGAGTCGCCGCGCGTACCGGAGGGGCGGGAGTGCTCCTGGGTGAAGCCCGCGCTCTGCTGACCGGCCCGGCCGCCCCGGCGCTCAGGCGCCGGGGCGGTACGGACGCGGGTCGGCCGCGGGGTCACCGCGCTCGACCAGCGCGTCGATCTCGGCCGACGGCAGTCCGCGCAGCGTGAGCACCCGGCGGCCCCACACGTGCAGCCGGCACGGGTGCGGGCTGGCGTCGTTGCGGCAGATCGTCCCGCCCGACCAGGTCCGCGGCGCGTGCACCACCACCGCCCGCACCGCGAACTGGACGTCCTCGACCGTGACGTACGGCGGCATCGGGATCTCGCGCAGCACGTCACAGTCGGTGCGCGGACGGGCGGGGGCGACGGGGGCAGGGCCGGTCATCGGTCGGGCCTCCACAGAGGATGGTCGGACGGGACAACCGAAACGTACGACGTCCCGCCCGGCACGCGACGGACAAACTGTCCCCGCTCAGCGCAGCGCCACCGCCTGGAGGCTCACGTTGCCGCAGTCGCCCAGCGACTCCTCCACCGTCCAGTTCAGCAGCAGCTTCGCGCCGCGCGGGGCGCGGAACCTGACCGTGAACTCGGTGGTGAGCGCGGTGTGCGGATCCTCCATCCGGAGCGTGGTCACCGGGCCGCCGCCGGAGACGCGCACGTCGAGGCGGCCACGGGCCATCCAGAGCCCGGCGTACAGACGCACCGTGCGCTGCTGCCCGTCGGCGGCCACCGACAGGTTGAACCCGCTGCCCCGGTGACAGGTGTAGACCCCGGACATGGTGCCGCTCGCCGACGCGACCGGGTTGCCGTCACGCCAGGCGTACGCCTCGGGGTTGTTGTCGAAGCTCTCCCGCCGCCCTCGGCCGCCCTCGTCGCGGATCTCGCCGGAGCCACCCCGCTTGCGGACCGTCCGGTCCGCGCCGGTCAGGCCCCAGTGGACCCAGTCGGTGGGGCCGGCGGCGGTGAGGTCCACGGTGGCGGGCACCTCGGCGCGGGTCACGGCGACGGTCGGCGGCGGCGCGGGCGTCGGTGACGGCGACGGCGTGGACGGCGTCGGGCTCGGCGACGGTGGCCGCTGCCGGGGACGCAGCCCCGGGTTGACCACCGTGTCGTCGGCCTCGTTCGGCAGCCCGACCCGGCCGGGCGGCGCCACCGGCACTCCGGCGTGCTCCTCGCCAGGCGTGTCGTGCCGCTCGACGCCGAGGTAGACCGCCAGCATCGCCAGGCAGAGGAACGCGGCCAGCCCTTCCAGCATCAGCCGCCGTCGGCGGCGCAGTCGGCGCAACGCGGACCGGGTACGCGGAAGGCCGTGCCGGTGCGAGCCGGGGCCGGTACGCGGACGGTCCTCCTGGCCCACCACACCCTCCACTTCGGTCACGACACCGCCGGATACGACAGGTGTGCGACGGGCTTCACGGTGTCACCGCACGGCCCTTTGCGCCATATGTCGAGTGACGGGCGTTTCCAGTTCGTTACCTGGCGACCGCTCGCCGGACCGGCCGCTCAGCTTACCGTGATCGCCTGCAACGCCACCCCGTCGTTCTGCCCGCCGGTCACCGTCAGGGCATGCCACCTGATCAGCAGCCGCTCCCCCGGGGCCGCCCGGAAGCGGATGACGTACTGGTAGAAGCGGTCGCCCGCGGCGAGGGCGACCTCGCGGACGGCGGGATCGCCACCGCTGGACAGCGACAGGTCGAGCCGCGCACCGGCCGAGAACGTGCCGACGAACAACCGGACCGTCCGCAGATCGCCGCTCCCGGCCACCCCGAGCGTGAAGCTCTTCCCGGCGCCCCGCTGGAAGACACCCGCCCGGGTGCCGTCCTGACGCGCCGTCGGCGCGCCGTCGGTCCACCGGAGATCACAGGCGCCCGCGTTGTGCTCCAGCCGCTCGCCGCCCGGGTCCTGGATCTCGCCGGTACCGCTCGCCTTGCGATGGAAGCTGTCCGCGCCGGCGCCGCCCCAGTGCCGCCAGTCCCGTGTACCGAGCGCGGTGAGCGACAGCGCCCCCGGCAACGGTGCCAGGTCCACGTCGAGCAGCGGTCCGCCGGGTGCGACCGGGTCGCCGGTGGCCGGCGTCTGATCGCTCGATGCCTGCCCGCTCGGGGCTTGCTCGTTCGGGCCTTGGTTGTTCGGGGCTTGGTTGTTCGGGGCTTGGTTGTTCGGGGCTTGCTCGTTCGGGGCTTGGTTGTTCGGCGATTGCTCGTTCGGGGCTTGGTTGTTCGGGGCTTGCCCGCCGGGTGCCTGTTCGCTTGGTGCTGCCACCGGCGCGGTTCCCCCGGTCAGCGGGAGTTGCGTGGGTGACCGGGCCGCGTATGCCAGCGCCGCCACCAGTCCGGTCACCGTGATTGCCGTCAGCACGGCGCGCCGGCGCCGACGGCGGGCTCGTGCGGCGGCGACCCGGGTGGCCGGGGCGTCGGGCGGGGGTCGCAGCGGGCCGGCGATCGGGGCGAGGATCCGGCTCAGCCGGGTCTTCGCCGCCCGGGTTGCGGAGCGCAGCCGGACGCCGAGCCCACCGGTCAGGCCGGTCAGGCCGGTCAGGCCGGTCAGGTCGGCCAGACGTGCCCGCAGACTCTCCCGGGCGGAGTGACGGCCCGGTCTCGCCTCCGCATCCGTCTCTTGCAGCGGCCCGAGGTCGGCCGGATCGCCCGGCTTGTGGGCGGTGACCGGCCGGGCCGGCGACGGACCGGACAGGTGCAGGCCGATCGGGGCCGGCCCGACCAGCGGAACCCGGCCGCCAGGCAGACTCGGACGCGGCTCGGGCACCGGCGCGGACGTCCCGGAAGCGAGCGGGCCCGGGTCGAGCGCCCCCAGTGTGACCGAGCCCGGGGCGGGCGGTACTGGCGCGAGCGAGCCCGGGGCAGGCGGCGCCGGCGCGAGTGGGCCTGGGTCGGGCGCCCTCAGCGCGAGCGGGCCCGGGGCGGGCGGCGCCGGCGCGAGTGGGCCTGGGTCGGGCGCCCTCAGCGCGAGCGGGCCCGGGGCGGGCGGCGCCGGCGCGAGTGGGCCGGGTGCGACGGGATCAGCCGGGAATGCGCCGGGCGTGAGGTGACCGGGCGCGACGGTAGCCGCCCCAAGGGGGTCGTGCGCTACGGGACCAGCCGCGAGTGCGCCTGCGGCGGGGAGATCGCGGTTCGCCGGGCCGGAATGGCGCGGAGGCGGCCAGACAGCGGTACCGGGCGGTTCCAGGTTCCCCGCAGGCACCGGATCGTCCAGATCGGCCGGTTGACGGTCCGCGTCCCGGGGGGTCACCGTCCGGGGCACGGTGGGATCGGTGTCACCGGGCAGGCGACGTGGACCTGCGGGTCGCTCCGGTTCATCGGCCGGTTCGTCCGGCGTGGGCAGCCAGCCCCCGACTCGGATCCCGGTCCGTGCGACGTCGTCCTCAGCCACCGCCCCTCCCTCGGCCACCGGCGGCGAGCGGCCCGCCCCGTGGCTCGCCGTAGGGAGAATGACACAGACCGCGATCTTGCAGAAGGCATCAGCCCTCGCAATTCCCACGCCCCAAGCGGCTCCGAGCCGCCCCGCGGAAGAGATCTTGGAACAATCACGCCCCCATAGGGGCCACTTCATACCAAGCTCTCCCGCGCCCCGGCGCGACGGACGCACCCACCCCGGCCCAGCACAGCACAGCCTCGTCGATCATGAAGTTAGCGGCGACAATCCGGACACCAAACACCGCCAACTTCATGATCGCCCAGGCTGAGGCGCCCACCCCCGCCGGCTGGGCGCGCCGAGCGCGCCCGCGTCAGCCCGCCCTGGACAGCCCCGTCGATCATGAAGTTGGCGGCGACAAATCGGACGCCGAACGCCGCTAACTTCATGATCGACGCGGGCCGGAGGGGTGCGGGGCCGGAGGGACGCGGGGGTTGTGGTCAGTGGCGGGTGCGTTGCTGTAGGCCTCGGTCGGGGTGCCAGCTCTCTATCAGGAGGTGGTCGGGTGGGTTGCCTACCCGGGTGAGGACCACCTCGGTCAGCTCGATCCGGAAGCGGTGCGAGCCGTCCTCGCCAGGCGGCTCCTCGTGCGCCCGGCCGGCGATCTTCGCGTCCCCCTCCCAGGTGGACGGGTCGTCCGGCGGGGCGTCCTCGGTCGGGCTGTGCAGCGCCACCCGGGGATCGCGGCGCAGGTCGAGCGCCTTGACCGCGCCGGCCATGCTGCCCAGCCGCAGCTGCCCGTCGTCACCGAAGTCGAACTCGGTGCCGCTGATCCGCGGCGAGCCGTCCCGCCGCACTGTCGCCATCGTGCCGTGCTTGCGGACCGCGAAGCGGGCGCGCACCCGCGCCGCGAACTCGGGCTCGGCCGCCACCAGGTCGGACCACCATGTCATGCGCCCGAGTGTGTCCGGAAAACCTGACAACCCGCGACATCTTTCCCTGCCGAGCCGACCCGACAACCCGGCAACCCAGCCAACCCGGCAACCCAGCCAACCCGGCAACCCAACCAGCCCGGCAACCCAACCGGCCCGACGACCCAACCGGCCCGACGACCCAGCCGGCCCGGGGACTCAGCCGACCTGGAAACCGAGCGCCTGCGCCAGCACCACGGCCTGCTCGGCGTCGATCCGCGCGTCGGCACGCTGCACCGCCGTCGGGTCGAGCGAGGACAGGTCGCTGCCGCGCAGGTCGGCCCGGATCAGCTTGGCGGCGTGCAGCTGGGCGCCGGACAGGTCCGCGCCGGTCAGCGTCGCGCCGGTGAGGTCGGCGCCGGTCAGGTCGACCTCCCGCATCCGTACGTCGGTGATCCGCGCTCCGCGCAGGTCGGCCCCGGCGAGCGTGACGAACGACCAGTCGCCCCGGTCGACCCGCAGCGGGCGCAGGTCGCAGCGGTCGAACGTGCTGCCGACCAGCTTGCAGCCGGTGAACTCGGCCTCGAAGAGGTTGCACTTGCTGAACGAGCACCTGGTGAACGCCGAGTCGGTGTGCCGGGAGGCGTTGAACGCGACGTTGCCGAACACGCAGTCGGTGAAGACCGCGCCCCGGCTGACCGCCTCGGTCAGGTCGACGTGGAAGAACTCGCATCGCACGAAGTGCCGGTCGGCCAGCTCCTCGGCGTACCAGTCCTGCTGGCGGTAGGTGACGTCCTCGACCGGCTCAGGCATGCCACCGACAGTAGTGACACTTCCCGGCCGCCGTACCTGCGGGTAGGTTCGCGTCGTGAGTGTCACCGTGAGCACCGACCCCGGCCGTGTCGGATTCGATCCCGCCCGGCTGGCGCGGATCGACGAGCACTTCGCCCGGTACGTCGACGACGGCCGGCTCGCCGGCTGGCAGATCGTCGTCAGCCGCCGCGGCGAGGTCGCCCACTCCTCGACGTACGGGCTGCGCGACCGGGAGGCCGGTACGCCGGTCGAGCCGGACACGCTCTGGCGCATCTACTCGATGACCAAGCCGATCACCTCGGTCGCGGCGATGATGCTCTGGGAGGAGGGCCGGTTCGAGCTGAACGACCCGGTCAGCCGCTGGCTGCCGGAGTTCGCCGACGTACGCGTCTACGACCGGGGTTCGGTGCTCAAGCCGTACACCGTGCCGGCGGTCGAGCCGATCCGGATCTGGCACCTGCTCACCCACACGGCGGGCCTGACGTACGGCTTCGCCCAGGTCTCGGTGGTCGACGGCCTGTACCGGGCGGCGGGTTTCGACCTGGGCGTGCCGGCGGGCGCGGACCTGGCGGCGGCGTCGGCCGGGCTGGCCCGGCTGCCGCTGCTGTTCCAGCCGGGCACGAGCTGGAACTACGGCGTCTCCACCGACGTGCTGGGCCGCCTGGTCGAGGTGATCTCCGGGCGGTCGCTGGACGCGTTCTTCGCCGAGCGGATCCTCGGCCCGTTGGGGATGACCGACACCCGCTGGTGGGTGGACGCGGCGGACGCGAAGCGCCTGGCCGCCCTCTACGCCCCGCACCCGGCCACCGGCC
The DNA here is from genome assembly GCF_049179035.1 of Micromonospora sp. WMMD1274. NCBI lineage: Bacteria > Bacillati > Actinomycetota > Actinomycetes > Micromonosporales > Micromonosporaceae > Micromonospora > Micromonospora sp. WMMD1274. The sequence goes on along the minus strand of NZ_JBMHMG010000001.1, from coordinate 4,560,484 downwards.
AGGCGGTACGCGCCGACGGGGTGGGCCGGGCCGCGCTGGCGGAGCCGACCTGGCACTCCGGCGGCGGCGGGCTGGTCTCCACCGCGGCGGACTACCACCGGTTCACCCAGTTCCTGCTGCGCGGCGGCGAGCTGGACGGGGTGCGCCTGCTCGGCCCCCGCACGGTGCGCTTCATGACCCGCAACCACCTGCCGGGCGACCGGGATCTGGCCTCGTTCTCGCCGGAGGGCTTCGCCGAGACGGTCCTCGACGGGATCGGCTTCGGGCTGGGCTTCGCGGTGGTGCTGGACCCGGTGCCGTCGCGCGTGCCGAGCAGCGTCGGCGAGTTCTACTGGGGCGGCCTGGCCAGCACGGCGTTCTGGGTGGACCCGGTGGAGGAGGTCACCGCGCTGCTGTTCACCCAGTTGATGCCGTCGAGCACGTACCCGCTGCGCAGCCAGCTTCGCCAGCTCGTCTACTCGGCGATCGTCGACTGAGCCGGTTCGGCGGAACTCCCCGCCGCCCGCCGGTGGGCTGCCTAGCCTGTGAGGCATGAGCGACATCGTCGTGTTCGGCGCCGGCGGGACGGCGGGCTCGCGGATCGCCGCCGAGGCGGTCGAGCGGGGGCACCGGGTGACAGCGGCGGTGCGCCGTCCGGAGGCGGTCGGCTACCTTCCCACCGGCGTACGCACGGTGACCGGCGACGCGACCTCGGCGCGGAGCGTACGCGAACTGGCCGAGGATGCGGATGTGCTGGTGGTGGCCATCGGCGGCGGCGAGCGGGACCTGTGGCGCGACGCCGCGCGGACGCTGGTCGGCACGCTGCGTGAGGTGCCGGATCCGCCGCGGGTGATCCACGTCGGCGGCGGCTCGACGCTGCTCACCCCGAAGGGCACCCGCTACCTGGACGAGCCGGACTTCCCGGAGGAGTACCGGGACTCGGCGCACGGCCAGGCCGACGCGCTGGAGTTCTACCGCTCCAGCGCCGACGGGGTGACCTGGACGTACGTCTCCCCGCCGCCGCTGGAGTTCCACCCGGGCGAGCGGACCGGTCACTACCGCACCGGCACCGACCACCCGGTGACCGACGCGCAGGGCCGTTCGGTGCTCACCTACGAGGACCTGGCGGTGGCGATCGTCGACGAGATCGAGAATCCCCGGTTCGGCAACACCCGGTTCACCGTCGCGTACTGATCCGGCGCGTACGGATTCAGTCGGCCAGCCGGGCGGGGAAGCCGCCGGTGGCGATCGGACCCCAGGACTCGATCGTGACGCGGATCAGCGACTTGCCCTGCGCGACCATCGCCGACCGGTACTCGTCCCAGTCCGGGTGCTCTCCGGAGATGCTGCGGAAGTACTCGACGAGCGGCTCCAGCGCCTCGGGCAGGTCGAGGACCTCGGCCACGCCGTCGACCTGCACCCACGGGCCGTTCCAGTCGTCGGAGAGCACGCACGCGGAGACGCGCGGGTCGCGGCGGATGTTGGCGACCTTGGCGCGCTCGGGATAGGTGGAGATCACCAGGCGGCCCTCGGCGTCCACGCCGCAGGCCACCGGGGAGGACTGCGGACGACCGTCGGAGCGGGTGGTCATGAGCACGACGTGGTGGCGGGGGCGGAGGAACTCGATCAGGGCGTCCCGGTCGACCCGGGTGTTCTTCGCGATGCTGCGTGCCATGCCCTCGGTTCTACCAGGCCCGCCGGTCGATCTCAGCGCGGACGTCCGGCGGCCCGCTGCGCGGTGACCTGCTCCGGCACGCGCGGGCGGGCCGAGGGCCGCCAGGCACGGCCGTTCGCGTAGATGACCCGGAAACCGAGGTACGCGGCGAGCGGCGCCCAGTGTGCCGAGCGCATCCGCACCTCGGCGGCGTTGTGCCGCTGACCGTTGGCCAGCACGTCGAGCAGCACGGTCTCGAAGGCGGCCGACTCGACCCAGTCCACCTCGCGGGTGAAGCCGCAGATCAGCGCCGCGCCGGTGACGTCGAGGAACTCGCGCAGCGTGGCGTCGGAGGCGCGCAGCACCGAGCAGCTGCCGAAGTAGAGGCGGCGGCCCTCGCAGCGGCCGGCCATCCGCTCGGCCACGTCCGACAGCTCGACCGAGTCCCAGTCGGTGAGGCAGAGCCGGCTCGGTTCGCCGTGCATGGCGAAGAAGCCCACCCGGTGATCCGCGTACTGCTTGAGCAGCCACCGGTCGACGAAGTAGAACAGCTCGTCGCGGGTGGCCGCGTCCTTGTGGATGTAGCGGATCCGGCCGAGCCGTTCGAGCAGGTCGAGCGTGGGCAGGACGGATCCTCGTTCGTTGAGGTCGCGGTGCCACTGCCCCTCGACGCAGAACACGCCGCCACGCGCCAACGCCCACCTCCCCGCCCGTCGAGGTCGCCGCCCGGGTCCGGGAGCAGACGTTACCGCTCACCTCCGACGGGCGACACCCGGCGGCGCGTACGCAAACAGGCACTATTCACCGGCAATATCCAGCAAACCGCCGAAGTGAGAACAATTTCGGCTAATCACCACGAAGAATCCTCGCACCTGTCACGGTGAGAGAGACGGGACGTACCGGTCGATGTGCCCGTCCCATCCCAGTTCCGCTCTGACATCGGGAGGACTCTGTGCGCGTCAACACCCTGAAGCGGGCGGCGGTCGCGTTCGCGCTGGCCCTGCCCGGGGCCGCCGTGGCGACAGTCGTGGCCGCGCCACCGGCGCACGCCGACGGCTGCTACACCTGGAAGCGGACGCTGTCCCAGGGAAGCTCCGGCGCCGAGGTCCGGCAGCTCCAGATCCGGGTGGCCGGCTGGGCCGCGTACGGCGGGATCGTCCGGGTCGACGGTGTGTACGGCCCGGAGACGGCCGCCGCGGTCAAGCGCTTCCAGGCCGCGTACGGGCTGCGCGCCGACGGCGTGGCCGGGCCGCAGACGTTCGCCAAGATCTACGACCTGCAGAAGGACAGCGACTGCACGCCCAAGCACTTCAGCTACGCCGAGCTGGACAACGGCTGCGGCAAGGGCGGGTGGGCCGGAGGTCCGCTCTCCTCGTCGGCCACCCGGGAGAACGCGCTGCGCACCATGTGGAAGCTGGAGGCGCTGCGGCGCAGCCTCGGCGACAAGCCGCTCTACGTGACCAGCGGGTTCCGCAGCATCGCCTGCAACCGGCAGGTCGGCGGCGCCGCGGACAGCCAGCACCTCTACGGCAACGCGGCCGACCTGATCGCCAAGCACCGCAGCCTCTGCGACATCGCCCGATCCGCTCGTGACCAGGGCTTCAGCGGCATCTACGGGCCCGGCTACCCGGACCACGACGACCACACGCACGTGGACTCGCGGCGGGAGAACAACCGGGACAAGGCGCCGAACACCAGGGACTGGTCCGCCCCGGACTGCGGCGTCAAGTGACACGGTGACGGCGGCCCGGCACGGGGGTGGGGGCTCCCCGGCCGGGCCGCCGCCGGCATGCTCCGGCACGACCGACGCCGCTCCGCGACGGGGCGTCGACGCGACCGGAACCGGGCGCCGGGCGTCAGCTCACCCGGGCCGGCGGGCCCGGGGGCGGTCGGCCCGGAACCGGGCGGCGGGAGTCAGCTCGCCCGGGGCCAGCGGGGCCGGGCGGCGGGAGCCGGCCGCCCGGCGACAGGGCGCAGACCGGGCCGCACCGGCGGCGTCGCGACCCGCGGGACCGGACCGCGCGCCGCCTGGGCCGCGGCGGCGGGACGGGCGACCTGACCGGGTACGCCCGGCCGACCCGCCTGACCGGCCGGACGGGCGACCTGACCGGCGGCCGGACGGGCGCCGGACGGGCCGGTCAGCACGAACGGGAAGGGCACGTGCACGAACGGGTTGCCGTGCCGGATCAGCGCGTCGATCTGACGGTCGTTGAGACCGTGTGTCTCCAGCACCCGCCGGCCCCAGCGATGCAACCGGCAGGGGAACGACGACCCGTCGTTGCGGCACTTCGGCCCCGCGGGCCACTCCTCGGCGGCGTGCACCACCACCGCCCGGACCGCGAGGCGGACGTCCTCGGGGGTCAACGGCGCCGGTACCGGCACCTCGCCCAGGATCTGGTCGATGGGGTCCGTCGACTGCTCACCAACTCGCACGGCAGGCCTCCCGCAGCTCGGCAGCGGTACGGCGGAACGGCCGCACCACATCCTCGACCACTGGTACGGCCGGAGAACGGCAGCAGTTCAATCCCGCCGTGCGGCGAGTCAGACCAGGCCGGCGTCCTGGACCAGCAGGGCCACCTGCACGCGGTTGTTCAGATCGAGCTTCGTCAGCAGCCGCGACACGTACGCCTTCACGGTCGCCACGCTCATGAACAGCTCGGCGGAGATCTCCGCGTTGGTCCGGCCCCGGCCGAGCAGCACCGCGACCTCCCGTTCCCGTTCGGAGAGCCCGTCGAGCAGCCGTACCGCCCGCTCCCGCTTCGGGTCCGCGCCGGGCACCGGCGCGGTGCCGGTGACGTGCGCGATGAGCTTGCGGGTCACCGCCGGGGACAGCGTCGCCTCCCCCGCCGCGACCCGGCGTACCGCGGCCACGATCTCGGCCGGCGGGGTGTCCTTGAGCAGGAATCCGCTCGCCCCGGCGCGCAGCGCCCGCAGCACCTGCTCGTCGGCGTCGAAGGTGGTGAGCACCAGCACCTCGGGCGGTTCGGCTGTGGCACGCAGCGCCTCGGTGGCGGCCAGCCCGTCGACGCGGGGCATGCGGATGTCCATCAGCACCACGTCCGGGGCGTGTGCGGCGACCGCCGCCGGCACCTCGGCACCGTCGGCGGCCTCGCCGACCACAGCCAGGTCGGGTACGCCGCCGAGGATCATCGACAGCGCGCCGCGGACCAGCGGGTCGTCGTCGACGATGAGCACCCGCACCGGCGCGCTCACTGAGCCGCCGCCCAGGGCAGCCAGGCGGTCAGCCGGAACGCGCCGTCGGCGTCCCGCCCGTGTTCGAGGCGGCCACCGGCGAGCGTGACCCGCTCCGCGATCCCGACCAGCCCGGTGCCGGTGCCCGGGATAGCGGTCGCGGGCGCACCGACGGGCCACGGGTTGACGATCTCCACCGCCAGCCCTTCCCCCGGGCCGCCGGCGAGCCGGACCGTCACCACCGCGCCCGGTGCGTGCTTGCGGGCGTTGGTCAGCCCCTCCTGCACGATCCGGTACGCGCTGCGCCCGATCGCCGCGGGCACCGCCTCCGGCTCGGCCACCTCGTCGACCACGCCGACCCGTACCCCGGCGTCGCGGCTCTCGGCGACGAGCGCGGGCACGTCGGCGAGGGTGGGCTGCGGCCGTTCCGGCGTGGCCTCGGAGCCGACCTCGGCCCGCAGCACGCCGATCACCTCGCGCAGGTCCTGGAGCGCGGCGTGCGCGCTGGCCCGGATCACCCCGGCCGCCCGCGCCACCTCCTCCGGCGGCGCGTCCGGCCGGAACTCCAGCGCGCCCGCGTGCAGGCTGAGCAGGGAGATCCGGTGCGCGAGCACGTCGTGCATCTCGCGGGCGATCCGGCCGCGTTCGAGCTGCCGGGCCTGGTCGAGCCGGAGTTGCTGCTCGGCCTCGGCCCGCTCGGCGCGGTCGCGCAGCGACAGCACCAGCTGGCGGCGGGCCCTGACGAACAGCGCCCAGGCCACCACCACGCCGATGAACAGCGCGGTCCAGATCACCGAACCCCAGAACGGCATCGTCGGGTCGGGCCGGACGGCGAGGTAGACCGGCAGGCTCAGCACGTTCCACGCCGCCAGGGCCAGACCCACCGGCAGCGGCCGGTGCACGAGCACGGTGAACGTGATGACGAGCAACGCGACGCCGGAGGTGACCGAGAAGAACACGAGCGGCGCGGTCGCCACCGCCAGCCCGACCGGCCAGCGCCGGCGCAGCCAGAGCGCGCCGCTGACGAGCAGGCCGACGAGCAGGTCGACCTCCTCCAGCCAGGCCGGACCGGCGTTGAGCCCGAACTCCGGGGTGGCGCTGGTCACGTCGCCGTGCGCGATCAGCACCCAGAGCAGCGAGGCCACGAACAGCACGCCGTCCACGAACCAGTCCCGGGGCGTCCGACGGGCGGCCCGGGCGGGCACCAGGGAACCCGGCAGGAGCCAGGGATGATCGGGTACGGCGGCGCTGGTCACCCGTCCATGCTAGGAAGCCGTCCGGACCGGCTACCAGCTACCAAAGTCGACGCCTGCGGTGAACCGAGGTCGACGGCGGCGCAGACCGCCGGCCGCAGCGCGTGACCGGATGACCCCGGCAGGCTCGACGGCATGATCGAAGTCGACCAGCTCACCAAGCGGTACGGCCCGCACACCGCCGTCGAGGACGTCACGTTCCGGTGCGAACCGGGTTCGGTGACCGGTTTCCTCGGGCCGAACGGCGCCGGGAAGTCCACCACGATGCGGATGATCTGCGGGATGACGCCGCCCACCTCGGGCGGCGCGACAGTTGGCGGCCGCCCGTACCGGCAGCTGCCCAACCCGGGGCGGGAGATCGGCGTGCTGCTCGACGCCTCGGCGCAGCACACCGGGCGGACCGGACGGGAGACGCTCACGCTCGCCGCCCGCACCATGGGCGTCGACCGGGGGCGGGTGGCGGCGGCACTCGACCAGGTCGGACTGAACGACACCGCGGCCCGGCGCCGCGTCGGCGCGTACTCCCTGGGCATGCGGCAGCGGCTCGGCCTGGCGCTGGCGCTGCTGGGGGACCCCCGGGTCCTGATCCTGGACGAGCCGGCCAACGGCCTCGACCCGGAGGGGATCTTCTGGATGCGCGGCCTGCTGCGCGACTTCGCCGACCGGGGCGGCACGGTGCTGCTCTCCTCGCACCTGCTGCGCGAGGTGGAGGCGGTGGCCGACCGGCTGGTGGTGATCGGCGGCGGCCGGGTGGTCGCCCAGGGCGGCAAGGACGAGCTGCTCGCGGGTGCCGGCACGCTCGTCCGCGCCCGCGACGCGCACGCCCTGCGCCTGACGCTGGAGCGGGCCGCGCTGCCGGCCACCGCCGGCACCGACGGCGGCTTCGTCGTCCGGGCCGAGCCGGGCGAGGTCGGCCAGGCCGCGGCGGACGCCGGACTGGTCCTCACCGAGCTGCGCCCGGCCGGCAGCGGCGGCCTGGAACAGCTCTTCCTCACCCTCACCGCCGGCGCGTCGACCAAGGAGGCCGTCCGATGACCACCGCCACCCGCAGCCCTGCACCACCGCGACCCGAGGTCGCCGTCGCCGGACCGACGCTGGCCCGGCTGACCGCCGTGGAGCTGCGCAAGCTCGCCGACACCCGGGCCGGGCGCTGGTTGCTGATCGCGATCGGCCTGATCGCGGCCGTGATCGTGGTGGTGCAGCTGTTCGTCCTCGACGCGCCGGACCAGACGTTCACCGCGTTCTTCACGCCGTCGCTGCTGCCGGTCGGGCTGCTCCTGCCGGTGCTCGGCATCCTCTCCATCACCGGCGAGTGGTCGCAGCGCAGCGCGCTCACCACGTTCGCGCTGGTGCCCCGCCGGGAGCGGGTGATCGTCGCCAAACTCGCCGCGGTGGTGCTCGCCGCGCTCGCCTCGGTGCTCGTCAGCCTGGCGGTCGCCGCCGTCGGCACGCTCGCCGCCGGCGCCACCGGCGGGGCGGGAGCCTGGACGTTCGACTGGCGACTGCTGCCGCACGCGGCCGTGTTCCAGGTGGTGAACGTGCTGATGGGTGCCGGTTTCGGCCTGCTGCTGCTGAACACGCCGCTGGCGATCGTCACCTACCTGCTGCTGCCCACCGTGTGGAGCCTGCTGTCCGCGATGATCTCCGCGCTGCGGGAGCCGGCCCGCTGGCTGGACACCTCGCTCACCATGGAGCCGCTGCTCGGCGCCGAGATGACCGGCGGGCAGTGGGGCCGGCTCGGCGTATCGCTGGCCGTCTGGGTGCTCCTGCCGCTGGCCGCCGGCCTGGTCCGCACCATGCGCCGGGAGGTGTCCTGACCGTGGCCGCCTGGCAACCCGGGGAGGATGTCGTCGTCGACGGCGGACGCGGCGAGCTGGTGCTGTTCTGGGCGGGATTCCCGCTGTTCGGGGCGGGGCTGGCAGCCGGGCTGACCGCGCTGTCCGGCTGGATCGCCGGGCTGGCCTGGTTCCCGTTCCAGGGCCTGTTCGAGCTGCTCGCCCGGTGGCCGGACGAGCGGTCGTACCCGATCGGGATCGGGGTGGGCGTGCTCGGCGGCCTGATCCTGGCGGTGGTGGCGGTCCGCGAGCGGCTGACCGTCACGGTCGGCCACCGGTCGGTACGGCTGCACCGCGACGGGCACGGCCGTGACCTCGCCCGCGCCGACGTGGCCGGGGTGTTCGTCGACGGCAGGGCACTGGTGCTGCTGGACACCGCCGGCGGCGAGCTGGCCCGGGAGAAGTCCGACCTGGACGCCGAGCGGTTGCGCGCGGCTTTCACCCGGCAGGGCTGGCCGTGGACCGGCCAGGACCCGCACCGGGACGCGTACAGGCGCTGGGTGGAAGGGCTGCCCGGCCTGCCGCCCGGCGCGGACGCCCTGCTGCGCGCCCGGCAGCGGGCGCTCGACGGCGGCCACGACGCCGAGACCCGGGAGCTGCACGGGGAGCTGGCCCGGCTCGGCGTCGTGGTCCGCGACGAGGGCAAACGGCAGTACTGGCGGCTGGTCGCCGGTCCGCCGCCGGGGTGATCGCTGCCGTCGCGCTGCGATCTTCGCGCCGAGGATTTACGTTCGTCCATGGCGGGGTCGCGGCTCGTCGGACGCGGTGGCCCCGGGGCGGTACGACGCGGGCGACGGGGAGGGGCCGGCATGGCGGTGGGACAGGGCATCTTCCGGCGCAAGCCGGTCGAGCAGATCGCCGACGAGACCGACGAGGGCCTCTCCCGTGAACTGGGGTTGTGGCAGCTCACCGCGATCGGGGTCGGCGGCATCATCGGCGCGGGCATCTTCGCGCTGGCCGGGGCGGTGGCGAACGAGACCGCCGGCCCGGCCGTGCTGGTGTCGTTCCTGATCGCCGGTCTGGCCAGCGCCGCCGCCGCACTGTCGTACGCGGAGTTCGCCGGCATGATCCCCAAGGCCGGGTCGGCCTACACCTACGGGTACGCGGTGCTGGGCGAGGCGGTCGGCTGGTTCATCGGCTGGGACCTGCTGCTGGAGTACACGGCGATCGTCGCCGTCGTGGCCATCGGCATCTCCGGCTACTTCGGCTTCCTCGTCAACGAGCTGGGCGCGGACCTGCCGGCGTGGATGCTCGGCGCGCCCGGCACCGGCGACGGGCACCGGGTGGACCTGTTCGCGGTGGCGCTCTGCCTGCTCATCGCGTTCCTGCTGACCCGGGGCATCAGGGCCGCCGCGCGGTTCGAGACGTTCGTGGTGGGCCTCAAGGTCGCCGTCGTGCTGCTGGTGATCGTGGTCGGCTTCTTCCACGTGAAGACGGCCAACTACTCGCCGTTCTTCCCGTTCGGCGTCGGCGGCGCGGTCACTGGCGCGGCCACCGTCTTCTTCGCCGTCTTCGGGTACGACGCGATGAGCACCGCCGCGGAGGAGTCACGGGACGCCCGCCGGCACATGCCCAAGGCGATCATCTGGTCGCTGGTCATCTCGATGGTGCTGTACGTGCTGGCCACGCTGGTGCTCACCGGCATGCAGAACTACCGGGACATCGACCCGGAGAGCGGCTTCTCCTCCGCGTTCGCCTCGGTCGGGCTCTCCGGGCTGGCCAGTGTGATCGCGGTCGGGGCGATCATCGGCATCCTCACCGTGATGTTCACGTTCATGCTCGGCGTGACCCGGGTGTGGTTCTCGATGAGCCGGGACGGGCTGCTGCCCGGCTGGTTCGCCAAGGTCCACCCGGTACGCCGGGTACCGACCCGGGTCACCTGGATCGTCGGCGTCGGCTCGGCGCTGATCGCCGGTTTCCTGCCGATCCGGCAGGCCGCCGAGCTGACGAACATCGGCATCCTGCTGGCGTTCGTGGTGGTGTGCGTGGCGGTGATCGTGCTGCGCTACCGCCGCCCGGACGCCCCGCGTACGTTCCGGCTCCCCGGCATGCCCGTGGTCCCGGCCCTCGGCGTGATCTTCTCGATCTGGCTGATCACGTTCCTCGACCCGGTGACGTGGCTGCGGTTCGGCGCCTGGTTCCTGCTCGGCGCGATCGTCTACGCGCTGTACGGCTACCGCCGTTCGGCGCTGGCCCGGCGCGAGCAGGACACCGCCGACCGGACGCGGTGACCGCCGCGTCACCTCAGACGAGCAGTCGCAGGCCGATCGGGTCCACGTCGCGTGTGGTGTTGCCGAGCACCACCACACCTCGGTCGGCGGCCCGGTCGAAGCCCAGGAAGGCCCGGAAGCCACTGGTGCCCCCGTTGTGCCAGACGATCTCCCGGTCGCCGTACCGGCTGGTGAACCAGCCGTACCCGACGCGGCGGTCCTTCCCGGCGTCGAAGCGGGGCGTGGCGGCGTCGGCGCCGGGGGCGGTGCCGGCGAGCATCGCGGCGGTGAGCCGGGCCAGGTCCTCAGCCGTGGACCAGATTCCGATGCCGGCCGGGGCGTAGCCCGCGCCCAGCCACGGGTCGGCGGCCCGGCCGGCGGCGGTGGCGCCCTCGGCCCGCCCGCCCGGCAGGTGCCCGGCCTCGGTGGCGGCCAGCGTGGCGTTCATCTTCAGTGGACGCAGCACGTCCCGGCGCAGCAGTTCCGGATAGCCGACGCCGGCCCGGGCCGCCAGCGCCTGGCCGAGCAGCGCCGCGCCGAAGTTCGAGTAGGAGACGGTGCCGCGGTCTCCGCCCGGCTCGGTGTTCGCGGCGACGGCGACGATCCGGTCGACGTCGTAACCGGCGTACGGGTTTCCGGCCGTGGACGCCGCCCACCAGGTGCGGACCATCGCGCCCGCGGAGTCGAGCGCCAGCCGGGGCAGCCCGGCCCGGTGACTGGCCAGTTCGGCGAGCGTGACCTCACCGGCCGGACCGGTCACGCCGGGCAGGACGGCGGCCAGCCGGTCGTCGGGGTCGACCGCACCGGCCGCCACCTGCCGGGCCAGGAGCATCCCGGTGAGCGGCTTGACGAGCGAGCCGATCTCGAACGGTGTGCCCGGTTCGACGGCCGGCCCGCCGCGAGCCCGGTCGCCGAGGCCCGCGACGCGGACCCGGTCGCCCTCGATCACCGCCACCGCGAGGCCGCGCAGTCCTTCGGGGTCGTCCACGGCGGCGCGGACGGTCGCGGCCAGGTCCGCGTCGCCGGTCCGCTGCGGGCCCAGGCGGGGCGGCCGGGGCTTCCGGACCGCCGCCACGGCCGAGGCGGCGAGGCCGGCGGCGACGGCGAGAACGATCGGGGTACGCATGGCGCTGCCTTCCGTCGAAGTGGCCGGCCGGGTCAGCGGCGGGCGGCGGTGAGGATGGCCAGCAGCGGCACCGCCCGCTCGGGCGGTATGTCGTAGCGCCCGCGGGCGCCGCTGCGCAGCCAGCCGGCGGCGGCGAGTTGGCGCAGGTGGTGATGGAGCTGGCCGGTGGTGCCGATCCCGTCGAGGCCGGCCAGTTCGGCGGTGCCGCGCCGCCCGCCGAGGATCTCGCGCAGCAGCCGCAGCCGCACCGGATGCGCCAGCGCGGTGAGCGTGCCGGCCAGTGCCGGCCAGTCGTCGTCGAGCAGGTCGTCGACTGTGGCGCCGTACTGCCAGTCGTAGTTCCGGTCCCCGGTGCGGACGGTGCCGGTGTAGAGCACCGCACCGGCACCGTCGGCGGGAATTCGCTGCTTCAGGCCGCCGAGTGCCCAGAGGGCGTCGGTCGGCGCGGCCTCGCCGGCCGGCGTGCCGGCTCCGGCGTCCCGCTCGCCGGCCAGCCGGGCCACCTGCGCCTCCAGGGCCGCGAGCCGTTCCTCCACGCTTGCCATGGCAGCGATAGTACGGAAGTACGTACTTACGTTCAAGCGAACAAACGCGGGGAGCTGCGGGTGCCGCTGCTTCTGCTGGCGCGTTTCCGGTATCAGAACGAACTGTTCGGGCATGTTCTCCGTACACAGGTGTGGTTCGTGACGTCTACCTCGGAGGCATGGTGTCCGCACTTCGAACTGATCCATTCGCGGGGGCGATTCTCCAGGTTGGCGTACTCGCGGCCCTGGCCGGCACGGTCGGCCTGAGCGCGTACGGCTGGCTGACCGGTCTGCTCTTCGGGGTGGTGACGGTCGCGGCGCTCGGATACGGGCTGCGCCGTTCGGGCGCGGACCGGCTCGGGCCGGCGGACTGGGTGACGCTCACCCGGGCGACGCTCACCGGCGGTGTGGCCGCGTTGACTGTCGACTCGTTCCGCGAGCCGATCGTGGTGCCGGTCCTGGTCGCGCTGAGCGCGGTGGCGCTGTCGCTCGACTGGGTGGACGGGCAGGTGGCCCGCCGTACCGGCACGGTGAGCGCGCTGGGCGCCCGGTTCGACATGGAGGTCGACTCCTTCCTCGTCCTGGTCCTCTGCGGGTACGTCGCCGACCAGGTGGGCGCCTGGGTGCTGGTGATCGGCGCGATGCGGTACGTCTTCGTCGCCGCCGGCTGGGTGCTGCCGTGGATGCGCGGGTCGCTGCCGCCGCGCTACTGGCGCAAGGTGGTCGCCGCCACGCAGGGCATCGCGCTGGCGGTGGTGGCGGCGGGCGTCCTGCCCCGGCCGCTCGCCGTCGCGGTGCTTCTCGGCGCGCTCGCGCTGCTGGTCGAGTCGTTCGGCCGTGACGTCGGCTGGCTGTGGCGGCACCGCGTACGCCCGGCGCCGCGCGCGCTCCCGGCCGCGCCGGTCTCCCCCGCCCCGGCGGGCCACCGGCCCGAGTGGACGCCGGGCGTGCGGATCGCGCGCCAGCCCGCCGAGGTCGGCGGTCGGCACCGGTGACCGACCTGTCCCGCCCGGCGGACGGCGACGACGCCCCGGACGCCACCACAACCGACGACAACGAGACCGGCACCACGACCGGCGACGCGCCGGCGCCGGGGCGGCGGCGCGCCCGGCGGGTGCTCGCCGCCACGGTCACCGCGCTCGCCGCCGCGCTCGTGCTGGTGGCACTCGTCGCGCCGAGCGACGTCAACGAGTTCAGCCCGGGCGCGTTCCTGCGCGTCCCGGTGGAAGGGCTGATCGCCGTCGCCCTGCTGCTGGTCCTGCCGGCACGTCCGCGCCGGGTCGTGGCCACGGTTCTCGGCGCGCTGCTCGGCCTGGTCCTCGTCCTCAAGGTCACCGACCTCGGGTTCTCGCTGGTCCTGGACCGCCCCTTCGACCTGATCGCCGACTGGACGTTCCTCGGCGCGGGCGCGGAGTTCCTGTCCGAGTCGTACGGTCGCGCCGCCGAGGTGGGCGCGGTGGCGCTGGCAGTGGTCGCGGTCCTCGCCGTACCGCTGCTGGTGACGCTGTCGGTGCGGCGGGTGACCCGGGTCGTGGCCGGCCACCGGGTGGTGACCGCGCGCGCGACCACCGCGTTCGCCGCCGCCTGGGTGGTCTGCGCCGTGCTCGGCGCGCAGATCGTGCCGGGCGTCCCGGTCGCCGCCGACACGGTGGCGGCCGGTCTCTACGACCGGGCCCGGCAGGTACGGGCGGGCCTCAACGACCAGGAGACGCTGAACACGCAGCTCGCCGGCGACCCGTTCCAGGACGTGCCGGGCGAGCAGTTGCTGACCGCGTTGCGCGGCAAGGACGTGCTGTTCACGTTCGTGGAGAGCTACGGCCGGGTCGCGCTGGAGGATCCGGACCTCGCGCCGGAGGTGGACGCCGTCCTGGACGAGGGCACCCGGCAGTTGCGCGCGGCCGGATACGGCAGCCGCAGCGCGTTCCTCACCTCGTCCACCACCGGCGGCGGAAGCTGGCTCGCGCACGCCACGCTGATGAGCGGCATCCGGGCGGACAACCAGTTGCGCTACACCAACCTGGTCCGCAGCGACCACCTGACCCTCAACGGCGCGTTCAAGCGCGCCGGCTGGCGGACCACGCTGGTCATGCCGGCGCTCACCCGCGCCTGGCCGGAGGCCGACTTCTTCTCCCCGGACCAGGTGTACGGCATGAAGGAACTCGGCTACCGGGGGCCGCTGTTCAGCTTCTCCTCACCGCCGGACCAGTACACGCTGTCGACGTTCCAGCGCCGCGAGCGCGGACCCGGGCACGCCCCGGTGATGGCCGAGATCCCGTTGCTGTCCAGCCACGTGCCGTGGACGCCGGTACCGCCGCTCGTCGACTGGGACGACGTCGGCGACGGCTCGGTGTACAAGGGGACCGCACGCGCCGACCGCTCGGCGGAGGGCACCCGGGAGGCGTACCGGCGCGCGGTTGTCTACTCGCTGCGCACGCTCATCTCCTACGTCCAGCGGTACGGCGACGAGAACCTGGTGCTCGTGTTCCTCGGCGACCACCAGCCGGCCCGGGCGGTCACCGGCGAGGGCGCCGGCAAGGACGTGCCGATCACAGTCGTCGCGAAGGACCCGGCAGTGCTCGACCGGATCGCCGGGTGGGGGTGGCAGGACGGCCTCAACCCCGGCCCGCAGGCCCCGGTCTGGCCGATGGAGTCGTTCCGCGACCGGTTCCTGAACGCGTACGGACCGAAGTCCACCACTCACAGTTAGGGATGTCGTGACGATGCTCGCTCGGGCCTGGGGGATCACCCGTTCCCTGGCCGTCTACCACGGTCAGCCGGCCAAGCACCGGCGTGCCCGGCAGCTCTACGGGCAGTTCCTCTCCCCCGGCGACCTCGGCTTCGACATCGGCGCCCACGTGGGCGGCCGGGTGCGTACCTGGCGGCGGCTGGGCGCGCGGGTGGTCGCTGTCGAGCCGCAGCCGGACTGCCTGCGGGTGCTGCGCCTGGGCTTCGGGCGGGACGCCGACGTGACGATCGAGCCGACGGCGGTCGGTGCGCGGTCCGGGAGCGCGCGGCTGGAGCTGTCCAGCGCGACGCCGACGGTGTCCACCATGTCGTCGTCGTGGATCGAGTCGGTCACCGCCGACCCGAGCTTCGCCGGGGTCCGCTGGGACCGGTCGGTCGAGGTGCCGGTGGTGACGCTGGACGACCTGATCGCGCGGCACGGCGTACCGGCGTTCTGCAAGGTCGACGTCGAGGGCTTCGAGGTCGACGTGCTGTCCGGCCTGAGTCACCCGGTGCGCGGGCTGTCCTTCGAGTACCTGCCGCCCGCGCACGACGCCGCGCTGGCCGCGTTGGAGCTGGTGGAACGGCTGGGCGCGACGGCGGGCGGCTACCGCTACAACTACTCGCCGGTGGAGACCATGCGGTTCGCGAGCGACCGGTGGCTGGACGCGGCCGGGCTGGTACGCCTGCTGGAGACGTACCGCCCGGCCGGTCGCTCCGGCGACGTCTACGCCCGGCTGGCGGCCTCCTGAGCGGCGCCGTCAGAACCGGTACGCGGTGTGGTACTCCGGCACCAGCACGCGGCTGCGCGGCGAGACCCGGCGCACCTCGGCGACGAGGGCGTCGAGGCGTTCCCGGTCGCTGTCGGCGACAGTCGGCGGGTTGGTGAGCGGCGTCTCGAAGTTGTCCCAGTGCACCGGAACCACGACCTTCGGACGGTCCAGCGCGGCCATCAGCCGGGGCACGTAGTCGGCGGTCGCCGTGGTGGCGGCGGAGGCGACCATCGCGACGTCCGGGGCGAGCCCGCTCAGCTTGCGCTCGTCGAAGTCGCTGGCACCCATGAAGAACACGGCCGGGCCGCCGTCGATCCGGATCTGGTACGCCAGCGTGTCGCCCTCGGGCAGGTCGGCGATCGTCTCCGGACGGGGCGGCCGGCTGACCCGTACCCCGGGGAAGGCCATCGACCAGGTGGGATTCCGGCTGTGCAGCGAGCCGACCACCTCCACCGTGTACCCGTCGAAGTCGAGCACCTCGCCGCCCTTGACCGGGGCCAGTTGCCCGGTCGGCAGCCCGTACGCCAGGCCGAGGTGATAGGCGGTGAGCGTGCCGAAGACCCGGGCGCCGGTCCGGGCGGCGATGTGCGGCACGTCGTTGAAGTGGTCCCAGTGGGTGTGGGTGACGAAGATGTTCTCCGCCCGGTCGGCGAGCCGGTCGACCACGTCGGCGGCCACTGTCAGCCCGGTGTCGGGGTTGAACGGCTTCCGGAACAGCCCGGTGTCGTACCGGCTCAGGTACGGGTCGACGAGCACCGTCCGGTCCCCGATGTCGATGCGCCAGCCGGAGGTCCCCCACCAGCGGAAGGTCACCGCGCCGCCGCGTCGCGTACCGCCGGCGGCGCGGCTCGGCGCGGCGGCAGGGCTCGGCCCGGCCGCTTCCGCCGGGGCGGCGGCGACGAGGCCGGCGGTGGAGACGGCGGCGGCGCCGACGGCGGTGTCGCGCAGGAATCGACGGCGGGCGTAGCCGGACGGCCGGTTCTCGGGCATGTGTCGTCCTCCCCGTTCGGGATCGGTGATCGGTGATCGGTAGGCCCAGACCACCACCCCGCCGGCGTCGATGTCCAAGATCGACGAGCGCAACGACCGATATCCGGACCGATATCACCGCAGGCCAGGCCGGTGGCCCGGTCCGGATCAACGCAATGAATCGACGGCGGTCCGGGCCGCCTCCCCCATCGCCAGGTCCACGTCGATCCGGCGGGCGGCCAGCCGTTGCGTACGTACCGCCACCGCGATCGCATACCTGCGACCGTCGGGGTACTCCGCGACGCCGGCTTCGAGGTGCAGCCCCGGCAGGGTGCCGGTCTTCCCGGCGACCCGGACCCCGGGTGGGAAGCCGGCGGCCAGCCGGGTCCAGAAGAGTTGCCGTGCCATCAGCTCCCGGACCATGGCGCACGCGGGCGCCGGCCCGGCCTCGTCCCGCCACACCAGACGGAGCAGCCGGGTCAGCTCGCGGGCGGTGCTGGAGCTGGTGTGCTCGGGGTCGAAGACCCGCATCGCGCGGATCCGTTCGGGCGACAGGGTGGGGAAGATCCGCGCGAAGTCCGCCTCGGTGCGTGCGCCCACGTCGGAGAGCATCGTCTCGACGAGTTGCCGAGGGCCGCCGACGATCCGGGTGCGCGGCAGGTCCAGCTCCGCGGCCAGCATCGGCAGCACGTCCGCGCCGACCCGGCGCAGCAGGAGGTCGGCCGCCGTGTTGTCACTCACCGACATGGCCAGGTACGCGAGGTCACGCAGGGAGATCTCGACGTCGTCGGCGCAGCCGGCCACACCCCAGCCGCCGAGCCGGTCGGCGGGACCGACCACCACCCGTTCGGTCGGGTCGAGCTGCCCGGCGGCGGCCTGCCGGGCGAACTCCAGCACCAGCATGATCTTGAAGATGGACGCGATGACGATCTGCTCGTCGGCGCGCAGCGCCACCTCACCGCCGGCTGGGTCGTCCACGTCCACGACGTGCAGGCAACCTCGCAACCCGGCCCGCCCGAAGATCTCCGCGACCCGCTCCCCCGCATCCACGCCGACACGGTAACCAGCGGCGACGCTAGGGTGCCCGGATGGACCTGCTGCGGCACCTGCGGCATTTCGTGGTGGTCGCCCGGGAACTGCACTTCGGCCGGGCCGCCGAGACGCTGGGCATGGCGCAGCCACCGCTGAGCCAGTCGATCCAGCGGTTGGAACGGGAGCTGGGCGTCACCCTGTTCGACAGGTCGCAGCGCCAGGTCGGCCTCACCACCGCCGGCCAGTTGCTGCTCGGCGAGGCCGACGAACTGCTGGCCGGTGAACGCCGGCTGCGTCACCTCGCCGAGCGGGTCCGGCGGGGCGCGCTCGGGGTGCTGCGTGCCGGCGTACCCCCGGAGACCCCGGCCGTGACGTTGCGCGCGCTGCTCGACGCGCTCGCGGCCCGCGCACCCGGGCTCGCCCTCGACCTGCACGAACTGACGAGCGCCGAGCAGCACCGGATGCTCGCGGACGGGCGGCTGGACGTCGGCCTGCTGCACCATCCGGTCGACGGGGCCGGGCTGCGCTTCGGCGAGCCGGTGGACGTACCGGTGGGTGTGCTGCTGCCCCGGGCCTCGCCGCTGGTCCGGCCGCGGGAGATCGCGCTCGCCGATCTGGCCGGCATGGACCTGGTCACCGCGCCACCGGTCACCGCGCCCGGCTGGCACGAGCATCTGCTGACCGTGTGCCGGCAGCACGGTTTCGCCCCGGCCCGGGTCCGCCCCGCGCGCAACCCGGAGTTCCTGTTCGGTCTGCTCCTGGCCGGCGGCGCGGTCGCCGTCGAGCCCGCCGCGCTGGCCCGCCGGGAACCACGTGTCGCGTGGCGACCGATCACCGGTACGCCGCTGGTCCGGCGGATCTCCGCGGCCTGGCCGAGCCGGGCGGCGCACCCGGCCGCGCCGATGTTCGGCCACCTCGCCACCGAGACGCTCGCCGCGCCCGACGAACCGGGCGGACCGGCACTCCTCGCCCCGGCGGCCCGGCCGTGGCCGGTGCTGTTCGAGGCCGGCCGGGACGAAAAGTCGGCCCGCTGACCTCCCGCAGTTCACCGCATTGCGGCTAGCATCGCTGATCATGAATATGAAGCGCGTCACCCGCTCGCGACCCGGGCGGTTGATCGCGGCGGTCGTGCTCGCCGTCGCGGTCGGGATCCCGCTCGGCGTGACCGGCGCCGCGTCGGCCGCGACGCCCCTGACCGTGGCGCAGGCGCTCGCCGCCCAGGACGGCCGGACGGCCACCGTCACCGGCTACGTCATCGGCCAGCCCACCGCCACCACCACGGTGCTCACCTCCGGCTTCACCGCGGACACCGCGATCGCCCTCGCCGACCAGGCCGGCGAGACCGGCACGAGCCGGATGCTGTACGTGCAGGTGACAGCCGCCTGGCGGAGCACCTTCGGGCTGCTCACCAACCCGTCGCTGCGCGGGCGGCAGGTCACAGCGACCGGCGCGCTCACCGCGTACTTCAGCCACGGCGGCCTGAAGAACCCGACCGCGATGAGCCTCGGCGGCGGCGCCACGCCGAGCCCCACGCCGACCCCGAGCCCGACCGGCACCGCCGTGCCGGACGCGTACTACGCGGCCGCGGCCGGCCGGACCGGGCCGGCGCTGCGCACCGCGCTGCACGGCATCATCAAGGTGCAGACGAAGCTCAGCTACGACCAGGTGTGGGACGCGCTCAAGGACACCGACCAGGATCCGGCCAACCCGGCCAACGTGATCCTGCTCTACAGCGGACGCTCGCAGAGCAAGACCAGCAACGGCGGCGGCGCGAACGACTGGAACCGCGAGCACGTCTGGGCCAAGTCGCACGGCGACTTCGGCACCGCCACCGGCCCCGGCACCGACGTGCACCACCTGCGGCCGGAGGACGTGTCGGTCAACTCGTCGCGCGGCAACAAGGACTTCGACGCCGGCGGCGGCGCGGTGGCCGAGGCGCCCGGCTGCTACACCGACGCCGACTCGTTCGAGCCGCGCGACGCGGTCAAGGGCGACGTGGCCCGCATGATCCTCTACATGGCGATCCGGTACGAGGGCGGCGACGGCTGGCCGGACCTGGAACCGAACGACTCGGTCTCCAACGGCTCCGCGCCCCGGCTCGGGCGGCTGTCGAAGCTGCTGGCCTGGAACGACCAGGATCCGCCGGACGCCTTCGAGAAGCGCCGCAACCAGCGCATCTACGAGCGCTGGCAGGGCAACCGGAACCCGTTCGTCGACCACCCCGAGTGGGCGCGCTCGATCTGGGGTTGACGCTCGTCCCCGATGTGAGGAAGCGTGGCGAGCGGGTAGAGACATCCGGTTGGCACGGCCGGGGGGCAGTCGGCACGGACGCGCCCCCGGGCATCGCACGATCGGAGATGAGGCTCTCATGGCCCAGAACGGCATTCCGGACATCGCACTCAATGACGGCAACACCATCCCGCAGCTCGGCTTCGGCGTCTTCCAGATCGAGCCGAAGGACACCGTGCGGGCGGTCGGCACCGCGCTGGAGGTCGGCTACCGGCACATCGACACCGCCCAGATGTACGGCAACGAGGCGGAGGTGGGCCAGGCGCTGCGCGCCTCCGGGCTGGACCGCGGCGAGGTCTTCGTCACCAGCAAGCTGAACAACGGTTTCCACCGCCCGGACGACGCCCGCAAGGCGTTCGAGCAGTCGCTGCGGGAGCTGAAGTTCGACTACCTCGACCTGTTCCTGATCCACTGGCCGCTGCCCACCCGCTACGACGGCGACTTCGTCTCCACCTGGAAGGTGCTCGAAGACCTGCGGCGCGAGGGCACCGTCCGGTCGATCGGCGTGTCCAACTTCCAGGTCGCGCACCTGGAGCGGCTGGCCGCCGAGGCGGACGTGGTGCCGGCGGTCAACCAGATCGAGGCGCACCCCTACCTCGGCAACGAGGAGGTGCGGGCGTACGACAAGGCGCACGGCATCCTCACCGAGGCGTGGTCGCCGATCGCGCAGGGCAAGGTGCTCGACGATCCGACAGTCGTCGACGTGGCCGAGCAGGTCGGCCGGACCCCGGCCCAGGTGGTACTGCGCTGGCACGTGCAGCGCGGCGACATCGTCTTCCCGAAGTCGACCACCCCGAAGCGGATCGAGGAGAACTTCGCGATCTTCGACTTCACGCTCGACGACGCCGCGATGGAGCGGCTCACCTCGCTGGACCGGGGCGAGGCCGGCCGGACGGGCCCGAACCCGGACGAGTTCGACTACATCCCGAACTGAGCAGTCACACGTCGGAGGGGCCCCGGGAGACCGGGGCCCCTCCGCTTGTTGACTTCGCGCGCACTCGAAGGGGCAGGGTGACCGGCAAAGCTCCGACGGGGAGGAAGACATGCGCTACCGCACCATCGGCACGGACCCGGCCACCCGCCGCGAGGTCAGTGTGCTCAGTCTCGGCGCGATGCTGTTCGGCACCGCCACCGACGAGGCCACCTCGTTCGCCATCCTCGACCGGTACGTCGAGGCGGGCGGCACCTTCATCGACACCTCGGACAACTACGCCTTCTGGCACAACGGGGGCCAGGGTGGCGAGAGCGAGGAGCTGCTCGGCCGCTGGCGGCGCAGCCGCGGCATCGGCGGCGAGGTGGTCATCGCCACGAAGCTGGGTGCCCGCCCGCTCGCGCCGGGCACCAGCTATGTCGACAACCCGGAAGGGCTGTCGGCCAAGGTGATCCGCGAGTCCGCCGAACGCAGCCGGGAGCGCCTCGGCGTCGAGCGGATCGACCTGCTCTACGCCCACATCGAGGACCGGACGATCCCGATGCGGGAGACCGTGGAGGGCTTCGCCGAGCTGGTCGCCGAGGGCACGGTCGGGTTGCTGGGCGCCAGCAACCACCGCGCCTGGCGGGTCGAGCGGGCCCGCGCGCTCGCCGCCGCGGCCGGCCTGCCCGGGTACGAGGTGCTCCAGTACCACCGCAGCTACCTGCCCCGGCGGCTGGACGTGCCGAGCGAGCTGGACCCGGACGGCGACGTCGGCTGGGTCGGCCCGGACCTGCTCAGCTACCTGCGTACGGAGCCGCAGCTCACGCTGGTCGCGTACTCGCCGCTGCTGAAGGGCGCGTACGTCCGGCCGGAGCGGCTCGGCGAGGAGTACGTGGTGCCCGCCACCCCGGCCCGGCTGGCGGCGCTTCGGGCGGTCGCCGCCGAGACCGGCGCCACAGTGAACCAGGTAGTGCTGGCCTGGCTGATGGGCGGGGACCAGCCGTCGATCCCGCTGGTCGGCTTCTCCTCGGTGGCGCAGCTGGAGGAGAGCCTGGCCGCTGTCGACCTGGAGCTGACCGCCGAGCAGCGGACCCGGCTGGACTCGGCACGCTGACCGGCGCCGGGCCGGGAGGCTCAGACGCCACCCGGCCCGTGCCGATCGACCGGGGTCGCTCAGCCGGCCGGGTACCGGTCGACCTGGACGTCGAGCCGAAGCGTTCCGTTGCCCGGCAGTGTCACCTCCGTGGCGTCGGCCGGACGGGCCGCGCCGTCGTACCAGCCGGCGTAGCTGACGTACGGCGGCGTCCACAGCCACCCCACGGTGACCGGCTGAGGGCCGAGCACGCGCAGCGCGTACTCGCCGTCGCGATCCAGATCCAACGTGTAGCCGATGACCTCACGGGTACGCGCGTTGCGCACCGTCAGCTCGGCGACCACCGGGCGGCCCTCCGGGTCGACGAGCCGGCCGGTGACCAGGACGCCTCGCCGTACGGCGAGGTCGTAGACGGTGGTGGCGCCGGCCCGGACCG
The DNA here is from genome assembly GCF_049179035.1 of Micromonospora sp. WMMD1274. Classification (NCBI taxonomy): domain Bacteria; kingdom Bacillati; phylum Actinomycetota; class Actinomycetes; order Micromonosporales; family Micromonosporaceae; genus Micromonospora; species Micromonospora sp. WMMD1274. The sequence goes on along the minus strand of NZ_JBMHMG010000001.1, from coordinate 4,538,482 downwards.
TGACCGGCACGGCCTTGCCCCGCAGGGCGAACCCGCCGGACCACTGGGTGGCGTTGTCGGCGGTGGTGTACAGCAGCGGCCACGCGTACGGGCCGAGCCAGTCGATCCGGTAGCGGCCCTGCGCGTCCAGCTTTACACCCCAATTGAGGAAGAAGCCCGACTCGGGCGCGAGCGTCACGGCGCCGGAGGTCGCCGGCCTGCCGGTGGCCGCGCTGGTCACGGTGCCGGTGACGACACCGGCGCGGTCGAGCCGGATCGGGGGCACGGTGACCGTCTGCCCGGCCCGGAGGGTGACCACCCGGGCCTGCTTCGTGTCACCGGTGCCGCCGGTCGCGCCGACCCACTGCGCGCCGTACGCCGATCCGCCGGCCGGGCGGGCGAACAGGTTCCAGGAGCCGGCCTCGACCAGGCCGACGCGGACGTTCCCGGAGGCGTCGGAGCAGTACCGTCCCGGGTTGTGGGGGAGTTCGCCGGTACCGGCGGGCGCCGGCGTCACACAGGCCCCGGCGACGGGCGCGCCGGTCGCCGCGTCGACCACCCGGGACACCACGTGCGCGGCCGGGGTCAGGTCGACCACCGCGCTGCCGCTGCCGTCGGCCAGCACGGTCACGGTGGTGTCGCGGGGCAGGTGGGAATCACCGTCGGTGTAGACCCGTACCTCCTGCGGACCGGGGACGAGCGGCGGCACTGTCACCTCGCCGTCGTCGCACAGGTTGCGGCGGGTGTCGACGTACACGCAGACGCGGTCGATCGGGGCGCCGGTGACCGCGTCACGCGCCCGCAGGGTCAACGGGCTGGGCGTGAGCAGGCGCTCGGAGACGTCCGTCGTGCCCCCCGCGGACACCCGGACCGTTCCGGCCCCCGCCCAGTCCGTCCGGCCCGGCACCCACTGCCGCAGCGAGTCGTCGGGCAGGTCGGGGTCGACGTACGCCGGGCTGATGGCGATCTTGTAGTCGCCGGCCGGCACCTCCACGCGCAGTTGCCCGGCCTCGTCCAACTGGAGCAGTTGGACGTCGTAGCTGCTGTCCGCCGCCACCACGTCGACACTGCCCGGGCTCGGGGAGCCGTCGGGCGCGGTGACGGTCAGGTGGAGGACACCTGCCGGCTCCTCGGCCGCGCCGGCCGCGGCGGGTGGGACGGTGACGGCCAGGGCCGCCACGGTGAGTGCGCCGAGCACTCTTCGGACGATGGACACGGTGGACCCCTCTCGGTTTCAATGCACGGAGAGGCGTCCGCGTAGCCACAACCGGGACACGCCCCCCGTGCGTCGGATGCCGGCGCAGCATATGGCAGACGATCGATCGGGCGCTGTCGGCGACCGGTCATCCGGCGGACCGCCGCGGGAACGGTCATAACCCGCCTTCCTCCCGTACCGGCCACCGTCGGCCGGGAATCGCCACCGCCAGATCGGATCTGGCAGGCCACCTGGCGCCTCCGGGGTGAGGCCGGCACGACTACGGCTTTCCGGCCTCGTTGAAACAGGCGATCGGTCTGGCGGCACGCCGCCTGTCGAGGACACCGACGAGGAGAGGTAGCGATTCATGAGCAACCGGAACACCGGCCTGGCCGTCGAGGCCGAGGGCCTGGTCCGGTCCTTCGGTTCGACCCGGGCACTCGACGGGCTGGACCTGCGGGTTCCCGCCGGCACCGTCTACGGCGTGCTGGGCCCGAACGGCGCCGGGAAGACCACCGCCGTACGGGTGCTGGCGACGCTGTTGCGCCCGGACGGCGGCACGGCCCGGGTCTTCGGGCACGACGTGGTGCGTGACGCCGACGCGGTGCGTGCCCGGGTGAGCCTGACCGGCCAGTACGCCTCGCTGGACGAGGACCTGACCGGGGCGGAGAACCTGGTCCTGCTGGGCCGGCTGCTCGGGCTGGGCCGGGCGGGCGCCCGGGACCGGGCCGAGCAGTTGCTGGCCGCGTTCGGGCTGACCGAGGCGGCGGGACGGCAGGTGAAGAAGTACTCCGGCGGGATGCGGCGGCGCATCGACATCGCCGCGAGCATCCTCAACACCCCGGATCTGCTCTTCCTCGACGAGCCGACCACCGGGCTGGACCCGCGCAGCCGCAACCAGGTGTGGGCGATCGTGCGGGCGGTGGTGGCGTACGGCACCACTGTGCTGCTGACCACGCAGTACCTGGACGAGGCGGACCAGCTCGCCGGCCGGATCGCTGTGGTCGACCACGGCCGGGTGATCGCGGAGGGCACCCCGGGCGAGTTGAAGGCGTCGATCGGCGCGGGCAGCGTCCACATCCGGCTGCGTGATCCGGGGCAGCGTCCGCAGGCCGAGCAGGTGCTGCGCACGTCGCTCGGCGTACCGGTGCAGCTCGCCGCGGACCCGGCGGCGCTGACCGCCCGTGTCGGCGAGCACGGCACCGACCTGGAGGCCGGTACGCAGGCCGCGCGGGCGCTCGGCGAGCTGGCCGCCGCCGGCATCGTGGTGGACGACTTCTCCCTCGGCCAGCCCAGCCTGGACGAGGTCTTCCTGGCCCTGACCGACCACCCGGCCGTCCCGGCGGACGAGCGGGACGACGAACTGGAGGCGGCGCGATGAGCGACACCGCGATCACCACCGGGCGGGCGCCGTCCGTCTACATGCCATCCGCCGAGGCGCTGGCCACTGTGCTCGCCCCGGCGGAGCGGCCGGCCCGGCCCAGCGCGCTGTCGGCGTCGCTGACGTTCGGCTGGCGCGCGCTGCTGAAGATCAAGCACGTGCCGGAGCAGCTGTTCGACGTGACCGCGTTCCCGATCATCATGGTGCTGATGTTCACGTACCTGTTCGGTGGCGCGCTCGCCGACAGCCCGCGTGCGTACCTCCAGTTCTTCCTGCCCGGCATCATGGTCACGAGCGTCGTGATGATCACCATGTACACCGGGGTCGGGCTGAACAGCGACATCGAGAAGGGCGTCTTCGACCGGATCCGTACGCTGCCGGTCTGGCGGCCCGCGGCGCTGGTCGGGATGATCTTCGGCGACGTGCTGCGCTACGTCCTGGCCGCCGTGGTCATCCTGACCGTGGGCGTGGTGCTCGGCTTCCGTCCCGACGGCGGGCTGCTCGGGGTGCTGGCCGGGATCGGGCTGCTGGTGGTCTTCTCGTTCGCGTTCTCCTGGGTGTGGACGTTCTTCGGCCTGGTGCTGCGCAGCGAGAAGTCGGTGATGGGGACCAGCATGATGGTGCTGTTCCCGCTGACGTTCCTGAGCAACGTGTTCGTCGACCCGTCCACCATGCCCGGTTGGCTGCAGGCGTTCGTCAAGGTCAACCCGATCACCCAGCTCGTCACCTCGGTGCGCGCGGCGATGGCCGGCTCGATGGACGGCCCGAGCACCATGTGGATGCTGCTCTGGAGCATCCTCTTCGTGGTCGTGTTCGGCACGCTGACGATGTACCGCTACAACCGCCGCTGACGTGACGACGGTGGCGGGGTCCGCGCGGCCCCGCCACCTCGGCGGTCAGAGCCGCCAGGGCACCGGCTCGGCCGGCCGGTAGCGGCAGGCGCCGCCGGTGGTGATCGACTCGCGCAGGTGGGCGGCGAGCGCCGGATGCCGCTCGTCGATGCGGCGCAGGGTGTCCCGGATCCGGCCGGTCACCGCCTTGCGCGCCCGTTCCGCCTGGTCACCGAGACGCCTGGTGCGCCCGGCCAGCCCGGCGGCGGCCCGCAACTGGTCGAGCAGCGCCGCGCGCTCGGCGTCCAGCTCGGCCAGCCGCCGCCCGTCGTCGCGGGCCGCCGCGCGGTCGATCTCGTCGTCGAGCCGCCGCAGGTGCCGGCGGTAGCGGGCCTTCGCCTCGTCGTCGAGCACCGGGTCGGCCCCGAGGCGGCGCGCGGCGACGAGTTCCGGACCGGCCGCCGGGTCGAGCAGTTCGACGGCGGGCACGTCCGCGCCGGGCCGGCTCAGCAGCAGGCGCAGGTCGTGCAGCCCTTTGGCGTCGGGCAGGTGCACCACGACACCGTCGTACGCGAGGCGCCACACCGGCCCGTCCGGCCGGAACTCGGGCCGGACCACGTCCGCACCGCCCGCGCCGGGGTCGGACGACCGCCCGTGGACCACACCCGCCCGGGACAGACCCGACGCGGTCCGGCGGCCGGCCGGCGACGACGCGGCGACCAGCGCCGGGGCGCCCGCGCCGAGCCGGGCGGCCGGGGGCGCGACCAGGGCGGACGCCGCCGCCGGGGCGGGATCCGCCGCGCCCAGCCGGTCCACCACCTGGACCATGCCCAGCGTCCGCGCCTCGGCCACCGTCTCGGCACGCAGCCGCCGCGCCCCGGCCGCGTCGCCCGGACCGTCCCGCCCGGCGAGCGCGCCCACCAGTGCGGCCCGGGCCAGCACGGACCAGGGCCGGGCGCCCAGCCGGTCGGCCGCGTCCCGGGCCGCGGTGCAGCCGTCAACCGCGTCGTCCCACCGGCCCTCGGCCGCGTCCACCATGGCCAGCCACAGGTCGACCGGGCCGCCGATGTCGCAGCCGAACAACGCCGCCGCCCACTGCCCGCGGTGCGGGGCCAGGTCGGCCCGCACCGCCGCGCACCGCGCCGGGTCGCCGTCCACGGCCGCCGCCTGCGCCCGCAGGCGCAGCCACAACGGCGACACCGACCGGGGGTACGCGGTGCCCGCGGCCTCGATCGCGGCGGTGAGCCGCAGCACAGTGGCCGCGTCGCCGCGCTCGACGGCGGTGATCGCCCGGAGCAGTTCGGCCTGCGGGTGCCCGGTGCCCACCCGGTCGAGCACCGCCTCGGCCTCGGCGAGGCGGCCGTACAGCAGCAGAATCGACCAGCGCATGTGGTGCGTCATGAACGCGTGGTCGGAGTGCCCCGGCTCGCGGTAGCTCTCCGCCTCGGCGAAGCCCGCCTCGGCGGCGGCGAGGTCGCCCTGGAAGGCGGCGATGATGGCGGTGTCCGCGATCGCCGCCACCCGCTGCCGGGCCACGTCGTCGCGTCGCGCGCCGGTCACGAACGCGGTCAGCTCCTGCCGGTAGCCCGGATCGCCCAGCTCCAGCAGCGCGACCCAGCGCAGCGCCGTGGCCCACAGCTCGGTTTCCCGGTCGCCGCTGCGGCGGGCCACCTCCCGGATCTCGGCGGTGACGACGGCCCGTTCCTGCGCGGTGCCGAGACCCCAGGTGGTGTCGTGGCGGGCCCACAGGCTGAAGGTGAGCGCCTCGTCGTCGCGGCCGTGCCGGGCGAGCGTCTCGGTGGCGGTGATCAGGTCGGTGACCAGCGCGCGTACCGGGCGTTCCGGGTCCGGCTCCGCGATCAACCGCCGGTACGCCTCCCGGACCAGTTCGGCGGCGTCGAGCCGGCGGCGGGTGGCGGAGTGCTGCCGGTGCGCGATGAGCGCCACCCGGGTCAGCACGCCGGGATCGGGCAGCTCCCGGGCCAGCGCGGCGGCCTCGGCCAGCAGCCGCTCGACCTCGGCCGGCGGGCCGGCGTGGTGCAGCAGCCCGGCCAGTTCCAGCAGCACCCGGACCCGCCGGCCGGGTTCGCCGGTCAGTTCGAGCGCGCGCCGGTAGTGCCGTACCGACTCGTCCATCGCGATCCGGCCCCCGGCGTCGCGGGCGGCGGCCAGCAGCAGGTCACCGGCGCGTTCCGGCTCCAGCTCGGCGCCGGCCAGCCAGGCGTGCCGGGCCAGGTGGGCCGGGCTGAGCGGGCCGGCGAGCGCGTCCGACCGGTCGACGGCCCGGACCACAGCCGCGTGCCGGGCCCGCCGTTCGTCCTCGGCGAGCCCGTCGTAGAGCGTCTCGCGGACCAGGTCGTGCACGAAGACGAACCGGCCGTCACTGCGGGGCAGCACCAGCCGGGCCGCGGCGGCGCGGCCGAGCAGCCGGTCGACCTGCGCGACGGGAGCGGGTACGCAGGCGGCGAGCGTCCCCCTGTCGAACTCGCGGCCGAGCACCGCGGCCACTGTGAGCGCCTCGACCACCGGGGCGGGCAGTTGGTCGAGCCGGCGGCGCACCACCTCCCGCACGCCCGGGGCGACGGTGTCGGTGAGGCCGTGGGTGTGCCAGAGCCGGGCGGTCTGCTCCACGAAGAACGGGTTACCGCCGGTGCGCCGGTGCACCTCGTCGACCAGGCTCGCCGCGGGCTCCCGGCCGGCGGTGCGAGCCATCAGCGCGGCCACCTCGGCGCGGCCCAGCCCGGCGAGCGTGACGGTGGTGGCCTTGGCGGTCAGCGGCAGCAGCAACTGCCGCAGCGGGTGCTCGCCGGATTCGACTTCGGCGTCCCGGTAGGTGCCGATCAGCAGCAACCGTTCGAACCAGGCGTGCTGGGTGACGAACTGCAGCAGCCGCAGCGACGCCGGGTCGGCCCAGTGCAGGTCGTCGAGGATCACGGCGACCGGCCGGTGCTGGGCGACGGCGACGAGGGCGGCGGTCACCGCGTCGTGCCTGTCGAACTCGGCCCGGCCCGCGTCACCCGGCTCGGCCGCGTCGCCCGGCCCGGTCATGTCGCCCGCCGCGCGCAGGTCGCCCGGCTCGGCCGCCACGTCGCCTCCCGGTGCCGGCCCGCCGCGACGAGCGTCGCCCGCCGCCTGCTCGCCCAGCAGCGCCGCCAGGCCCGCGTCGGCTGCCTCCCGCACCGCGCGCGGGTCGTCGGCGGACCGGGACAGGCGGCGCAGCACCTGCACCCAGGGCCAGTAGTCGGGGGCGGTGTCGGAGTCCCAGCAGGCGGCGCCGAGCACCAGCGCTCCGCTGCGGCGGGCCTCGTCGGCGGCGGCCGAGACCAGTGTGGTCTTGCCGATGCCCGGCTCGCCGGTGACCAGGACGAGACCGCCGTGGCTGTCGACCAGCCGGGCCACTTCGGCGCGCAGCAGCGCAGCGGGATGCTCCCGCCCGATGATGTGTTCGCCGAACCTCGGCTCCATGACCTCACGACGCTAGTCGAAGGGTCCGACAAACAGGGACGCGTTCAGAGCCGCGCGTCGGTCACGACGTGCGCGCACGCCGGGCAGGCGGCCGGTCCCTGCTCGGCGAACCACCGGCAGGTACGCCGGATCGCGCACTTCGGCAGCGTCTCCTCGGCGGGCGGGGCGGTCTCGGCGTACGAGGCGGCCATCCGGGCGCCCAGCCCGCAGTGCGAGCCGGTCCAGAAGCCGCAGGACGAGGTGACACACGGGCCGGCGAGCCGGGCCCGCGACTCGATCGGCTCGTCGGAGTCACCGAGCCCGGCGAGCGCCACCTCGGCCGGTACGGCCGGAGTCACGTAGGCCACCCGGCCCGCCGGAGTGATCATGCCGAGGAACACTGTGGCGTTGGACGCCGGGGTGCTCGGGCACATCCGCTCCGGCGTGCCGGCCGGCCGGGCGGCGTCGGTCACCGCTGGATCCAGAACCCGATGTCGTTGATCTTCTGCCCGAGGTCCTGGGCGAACGGGCCGTCGATGACCCAGAGCCCGTACCACTCGGGACGCAGCTTGATGTTGCCGTGGCCGACGGTCAGCGGGTTGGTCAGCCTGGCGTCGGCGGTACGCAGCGCGGCCAGGCCGGCCTTCTGGATCTCCGCCGCGATCAGGGTCTGCTGCTCGGGGCTCAGGTCGACGCCGTCGACCACGAAGCGGAACTCGTTGCGGGCCATGTGCTACCTCCGGTCACTCGTACGATTCGGTGCCCAGCCCGCGACGCAGGCTGGTGCGGGTGAAGGCCGCCCAGCCGGCGTGCGAGGCGGCGTCGGTGCGGTGGCCGGCGCGGGCGAGCACCCGGGCGGCGTGCTCCGTCCAGCGGTCGGCGGTCGCCGACGCGTCGCCCCACAGTTCGCGGCAGGCGGCGACCGCGAAGGCGACCTGTTCCGGCGCGCCGGTGAACCCGGCGGGTCCGTCGGCGACCCGGATCGTGCCGTCCGGGCGGACCCGCACGCTCGGGAAGTGGTGGTGCAGGCTGGCCAGCGTGGCCAGGTGGGTGGCGTCGCGCCGGCCGGCGGCGAAGCCGGCGCGCAGCTCGTCGTCGCGGCGGTGCCGGATCCCGTGCAGCACCAGCGCGTCGCCGCCCGCCTCGATCCGGGCGACCACCTGCACCGGCACGCTCCAGGCCGACGGCGAGTTCGCCGACCAGAACGCCAGCCAGGCGGCGAGCCGGGCGTGGAAGTCGGCCTGGACGGCGACCGGGAGCGCGGACCCGTCGGGTGCGCGCAGCGCGGCGGTGGCGATGCGGTCCCGGGTGATGAGCGGCGTCGCGGGGCGGCCCGGTGCGGCCGCCGCGGCGCCGGTGGTGGAGGCGACGGCCAGGCCGGTCACTGTGACCGCCGAGGCCGCCGCCGCGCCGGCGAGCAGTCGCCGACGGTCGAGCGGTTGTCCGTTGTCGTTCATCGTCGGCCCTTCGTCGACGGCAGTGGACCGACGCTATCGACCGGAAGCGATCAGAAAAACACCCTGCGTGACGGGAGGTCGACAGGAAAACCGGGGATACCCGGCGGCGTGAACGACGGTTCCTGTGCCGCGTTCACGCGGTGGTGGACGGGAACCGCTCGTGTCCGAGCACGGCGAGCAGCCGCAGCTTCTCCTCGGCCTCGCTGCGCGGCGCGGCGGTGAGCACCAGCAGCGCCTGCGACTGGTCCTCGGTGAACAGCACCTGGCAGTCCAGCTCGATCGGTCCGAGTTCCGGGTGGATCAGCGTCTTGTGGTCGGCGAAGCGCTGCGCCACCTCGTGCCGCTCCCACAACTCGGCGAACTCGCTGCTGGCCGCACGCAGCGCTCGCACCAGCTCGCCCGCGCGGGACCGCGGCCCCATCGATCCGTACGCGGCCCGCAGGTTGGCGACCTGAGCCCGGCTCTGCCGGTCACGGTCCTCCACCGGATAGTGCTCCCGCTCGGCCGGGTCGGTGAACCAGCGGTACACCTCGCTGCGGGCGAGCCCGGTGTGGCCGGAGCGGTCCCCGAACAGCGCGGCCGCCAACCGGTTCTGGACCAGCGTCTCGCCGAGGTCGGACAGGATGAGCGCCGGCGTGTCGGCCAGCCGGTCCAGCACCCGCAGCAGTGCCGGCGCGACGTGCCCGCTGGTGGCGACCGTCTCGGGCGGGCTGTGCCCGGCGACCCGGAACAGGTAGGCGCGCTCGTGCGCGGTGAGCCGCAGCGCCCGGGCCAGCTCGCCGAGCAGGTACGGACTCGGCTGCGGGCCGCGCCGCTGCTCCAGCCGCGTGTAGTAGTCGGTGGACATGGTGGCGAGCGACGCGACCTCCTCCCGCCGCAGGCCGGGCGCCCGGCGGCGGGCGCCCTCCGGTAGTCCGACGTCGCCGGGGCGCAGCGCCTCGCGGCGGCGGCGCAGGAATTCGGCCAGGGCTTGGCGGTCCATGATCCGAGTATCCGCCGCGCTCCGCCGGGAACCAGGGATCCGCGATCCCCCGATCAGCGGTCTCTTCACCCGCCCCGCCGGACGCCGCAGGCTTGCCGCATGGACATCTCCGGAGACACGATCTTCATTCCCGGCGCCACCAGCGGGATCGGCCTGGCCCTGGCGCTCGCCCTGCGGGACCGGGGCAACACGGTGATCGTCGGGGGCCGGCGTACCGAGTTGCTCGACGAGATCGCCGCCGCCAACCCGGGCCTGGCCACCGTCACGATCGACACCGCCGACCCGGCGAGCATCGCCGCCGCCGCGGACCAGGTGCTGGCGAAGCACCCGGATCTCAACGTCCTGGTGACGATGGCCGGCGTGATGCGGATCGAGGACTGGCGTTCGCCGGACACGTTCCTCGCCTCGGCCGAGGAGGTGGTGACCACGAACGTGCTCGGCCCGATCCGGCTGATCGCCGCCTTCGTCGAACACCTGCGGCGGCGCGGGAACGCCACGATCGTCACCGTCTCGTCCGGCCTGGCGTTCGTGCCGCTGCGGGTCACGCCGAGCTACAACGCCTCCAAGGCCGCGGTGCACATGCTCAGCGAGTCGATCCGGCTGAACCTGGCCGGCACCGGCGTGCGGGTGCTGGAACTGGTGCCGCCCGCGGTGCGTACCGAACTCCTGCCCGGCCACGAGAGCAACGAGACTGCCATGCCGCTGGACGAGTTCGTGAGCGAGGTGGTGGCGCTGCTGGAGGCGCAGCCGGACGCGACGGAGATCCAGGTCGAGCGGGTGAAGTTCCTCCGCCACGCCGAGGCGCGCGGCGACTACGGCGAGGTCGTCGCCGCCGTGAACGCGTCCGATCCGCACGCGTCCACCTCTTGATATCGATAGACAGCTATCTATAGGCTGGCGGCGTTCCGCTCACCCCCCATCCCAAGGAGTGTGAACCATGCGTCACCCCAAGCTGTCCCGGATCCTCGCCACCCTCGCGGCCGCGACGCTGGCAGCGCTCGGTGCGGTAGCCGTCAACCCGGCTCCGGCCTCCGCCGCCGTCCGCAACGTCTGCTACAACATCAGCCAGGCCGGCCCGTTCGCCAACACGGCGGTGCAGGCGGCGGCGATCTGGAACAACTACACGAACAACATCAACATGGCCCAGTGCGGGTCCAACCTGCGGATCACCTACACCTACGGCGGCGGCTCTTACGCCCAGCGCACCAGCCTCGGCAACGGCCGCGTGGTGATCGACTACAACCAGGCCCAGCAGTACTCGGCACTGCGCATCATGACGCACGAGATCGGCCACATCCTCGGCCTGCCGGACAACTACAACGGCAACTGCGCCATCCTGATGTCCGGTGGCAGCGCCGGCACGAGCTGCACCAACCCGTACCCCAGCTCCACCGAGGCCGCCCGGGTCGACTCGCTGTTCGGCTTCGCCGCCCGCAGCGCGACGCCCGCCCAGGTCTTCACCGGCAGCTGGCCGGCCGCCTCGACGGTGGGCGCCCAGCGCTGACGACGCAGTGACGACGGGGTCGGCGGGTCACCGCCGGCCCCGTCCGCGCGTCCCGCGCCGACCCGACGCGGCGTCGTCGGCGAGATCCGACGCGCGGCGGCTCAGCTCCTCGACCCGCTCCCGGAGCCGGCGCACGGCTCCGGCGTCGTCGTCCACCTCGGACACCTCGTCGAGCAGGCCGACGTAGTCGGCGGCCAGCCGCCGGTGCGCCGGGGCGACCGGCCCGGCGTACCGGTCCAGGTCGATGATCTGCTGGGCGAGAACCGCGGTGGCGGCGCCGAGCGCGGCCCGCTCGTCGGCGCGTGCGTCCCGCCCGGCCCGGCGCGCGTCGGCCAGGCGTCCGGCCCGCCGGCCGCCCATCCAGAGCACCGCCGCACCGGCCACGACCCCGGCCACCGCGCCGCCGGCCAGCAGATACCGGGGCAGCGACGGGCTGATGGTACGGGCGCCGTCAGGCACCAGACCGGCCCGGACCAGCCGGTCGTAGTTGAGCACGATCACCTTCAACGCCTCGACCGGCCGGTCCACGAACGCATCGGCGCCCCGGCTGATCGTGGTCTCGGCGACCATGGCCCGCCCGAGGTCACGCGGGCCGTCGCCGCCGAGGCGGGAGCAGCCGTACGTGTCCCAGTCCTCGCCGTCGCGGCTCATCGCCAGCACCAGCGTGCCCTGGGTGGCGCGTTCGGTGTCGTCGCACGCCTCCCGCAGGTCGGCGCCCGGCTCCATGATCAGCACCACCAGCCGCCGGTTGCCGATGACCCGTTCGGCGGCGGCCCGGTCCAGGTCCACTCCGGGCGCCGCGTAGACCGAGGAGCCGCGTACCTGCCGGGCGGCCGGACCGTCCAGGACGCCTCCGGTCCACAGCGCCCAGCCGGCCAGCGCCAGGCAGGCGAGCACCGCACGGCCGAACGCGGTGCCGACCAGGCGGCCGAGCAGCCGGCGCGGGCCGGTCGCCGCCACGCCACGACGGGTCGCCGTCCGCTCGGGACGGGTCGCGACGCGGCTCACGACAGCCTCGCCCGCAGGTAGACGTCCGGCCGGTAGCCGGGCATCCGCACGTCCCGGGCCACGTCGTCCAGCTCGGCCGCCGCGTCGGCGAGCAGTTCGCGTACGTGCCGGTCGGGCAACCCCTCGTCGAACGCGTCCCGGGCCGCCCGCAACCGGCCGACCCCCCGGACCAGCGCCGGGTCGCTGCGCGCGTCGGTGAGCAGCGACAACTCCACAGCCAGCGCGGAGAGCCCGGCCAGCCGGGCCGGCGTGCCACCCGGACCGACGTCGGCGGGACGGCGGCCGGACCCCCGCACGGTACGGATCGACAGCACCACGAAACCCGCCACGCACCCGGCGAAGATCCAGGGCAGCGCCGGCAACGCCACCCGCAGCGGGTCGAACGGCCGGTACGGCAGCGGACGGTCGAACAGCCCCGCGTACCGCACGTCGGTGACCTGGGCCAGATACGCGCCGAGCACGTTCTGCTGGGGATAGGCGTAACGGCCGAGCCGTCCGCCGAACTGGGCGTAGAAGCTCGCGCCGGCCACCTCGGCGAACGACGCCGCACCCGGACCGTGGTACTCGATCCAGTCGCCGTACATCACCACCAGCGGCTGGTCCGGGGCGAGCCGGTGCAGCGCCGGCCCGTACGCGGGCAGCGGCTCGCCGTACGGCTGGGCGGGCAGCACCACGAACCAGGCGCCGTCCGGGAACGCGGCGCTCGCCGCCTTCTCCGGCAGCTCGGGCAGCGTGGCGCCGGTGCCCACGTACCGGCCGGTGACGCGCAGCGCGGCGACCACCGGGGCCAGTTCCGGGCCGGTCGGCTCCCGCCAGCGCAGGCCGTCGCCGTCCGGCGGGGTCGGCTGGTCGTGCAGCGTGGCCAGCAGCGTGAGCAGCGGGCCGGTCACGTCGCCGGTGGCGAACCGGGCCCGCCAGCCCGGCAGGTCGTCCGGCGAGGCCACGTAGAGGCCACCGCTGACCTCGGTACCGACGATCCGGATCTCGGCGTTCTCCACGTCCTTCACCCGCCGGCGTTCGGCCTCGTCCAGACCGGGCGGGGCGACCAGGATGCGGGTGCCCCGGTCACCGACGGCGGCCCGGACCCGCTGCTCGTCCCAGCGCGCGACCGCGCCCGGCAACCGGACCACCGGATCGGCGGCCACGAGCGCGGTCATCTCCTCGACCGAGGGCACGCTCGCGTCGCTCAACTCCCCGGCCGAGCCCTCGGGCAGTGCGGCTGTCGACGGGGAACGCCCGTAGCTGACCTCCACGCTCTGCCGCTGCGCCACCAGGAACACCACGAGCACCGCCGCCGCGGCGGCCAGCAGCGACCAGCGCAGCAGCTCCCGGCGTACCCTCGTCACCGCCCGGCCCGCCACAGCTCGTCGGCGCGGCGGGCGTGCTCGGCCGCCGCGTAGGCCGCGTCGGCGCCGCCGCGTCCGGCGGCGAGCAGCTCGGCGTGGGCCAGCAGCCGCTCGGCCTCCGGCACCGTCGCCGGGGACGCGTCCCGGCTGACGGTGGCGTCGTGGATCGCCGCCCGCGCCGACGACCAGGCGATCCGCCGGCCCTCGGCCCGGGCGCGGCGCCGGGGCAGCAACGCGGCGAGGAAACCGGCGGCCACCGCCACCACACCCCCGCCCAGCCAGGGCAGCAAGCTCGCGGTCATGATCCCTGTCTAACGCACCGCCGCCAGCGCCGCGCGGGGAGGGCGGCGGTGCGACCTACGACGACTCGTAGCCCTCGTTGAAGCCCTCCATGAACCCGCCCGCGAACCCGGAGACGACGCATCCGGCACAGCACAGGATCACCAGCAGCGCCGGCACCGTGACCCACAGGACGATCGCCCACCGGCCCATCCCCTCGCTCGGCTGCTCCACGTACGCCGGCGGCGGATAGTACGGCTGTTGCGGGTACGCCTGCTGTTGGTACGCCTGGTGCTGGTACGGATCCTGCTGATAGGGATCGTGAGGATGCATCCGGCCATCGTGCCCACCGGCCGCGAACGCCGGAAGATCCGAACGGTCCGCCGATCCTGCCGCGACGGCCCCTCGTCACGCCCGGTGGGCATCGAGGTGGGTCAGCACCGTCTGGTTGGCCTCCCACCCGTCGGGGAACTTCACCGGCACGTCCAGGTGCACCCGCTCGGTCGACGGATACGCGTCGAGCAGCTCACCGATCCCGGCCCGCGCCACCACCACACAGGCGTGCCGGTGCCGTGACGCCAGCACGCACAGCCGCCCCGACTCCAGGTGGAACGCGGTGGCGTCGCGCCGGCCGGAGAGCGGGTGCAGCACGATCGTCACGTCGTACTCCCGGCCCTGGAGCCGGTTGGCGGTGTCCACGGCGATGCCCGCCCCGACCGCGCCCAGCCGGGACCGGATGGCCGCGACCTGGTCGCGGTGCGCGGCCCCGACGGCGATCCGGTCCGCGGTGACCGGCGCGCCGCCGGGCGCGGCCTCGCTGACCGCGACCGCGCCGCGCCGCAGCACCCGCAACGCCAGCTCCGCGCAGGCCGCGGCGGCTTCTCCATCGGTACGCACGGTGTGCCGGGCCGGCAGCTCGTGCAACGCCCAGCCGGTGGCGGCGGCCACCTCCACCGAGGCGTCGTAGGCGTCACCCGCGCCGGGCTCGGTGAACGTCAGCGCCCGGTCGGCCGGTCCGGTACCGGCGCGGAACCCGGTGAACGGGTAGAACGCGGCGGAGACGACAGGGGCGGCCGAGTCGGGCAGCCGCCACGACACCGGCAACCGGTGCACCGGCAGCTCCGGGTTGTGCCGCAGCAGCGTGGCCACCGCCGACTGCATCGGATCCCAGGTCAGGCCGGTCCAGCGGAACGTCTCGACGGTGCTGAACGGATCGAGCTGACCGGGGTCGCCGACGAACAGCGCCCGCTCGAACCGTCCCGCCACGCGCAGCAGCGCGTCGGCGCGCATCTGGTACGCCTCGTCCACGATCGCCCAGGGCCAGCTCCCCTCGGTGACAGTGGCCCACTTGGCCGCCGTACCGATGGTGACCGCCGGCCCGCCCAGGTCGGCGACCTTCGCGGCGACGCGGACCGCCGGGTGGGCGGTGACCCGCTCGGTCGGCCGGTAGTCGGTCGCGGAGAGCCGCCCGACGCGCAGCTCCGGCGCCCTGCGGCCGAGCCGGTCGATGAGGTCGTCGACCTGCTCGTTGGTCTGCGCCACGATCATCAGCGGATCGCCGGTGGCGGCGGTCTCGATCGCGGCGCGGACGACGAGGGTCGACTTCCCGGCACCGGGGGGCGAGTCCACCACGACGCCACGGTGCGTGCCGTCGCGCAGATCCCGCAGCACACGCTGGATCACCTGCTCGGCTTCGTGCACGGCGGGCCCTTCCTGGGTTCGAAGAAGGCGGGGCCCTTTCTTAGCACGCGCCACCTCGGCGCGGCTCCGGCACCTGCGCTTCCTTCGCACCCCGGGGCCCGCGGTGCCCGCGGGCAGGCGCCTACGGTTTGCGGGCGAGCAGTCCGACGAACGTGTGGTAGGTGTCGATCTGCTGCTGGGCGGGCGCGTCCGGGTCCGGACGCCACTCGGCCAGCGGCACCAGGCCCGGCTCCAGCACCGTCAGCCCGTCGGCGAAGGCGAGGATCTCCTCGTCGGTACGCCAGCGGCCGGTACCGAGCGACTCGTTGAACACCCGCTCGACCTCGCGGGCCTTGCGGGAGCCTTCCGGATCCCGCTCGCCCGGGTCACGGAAGTGCGAGATCGCGACGTAGCTGCCGGACGGCAGGGCGTCGATCAGCGCCGCAGCCACCGATCGCGGGTCCTCGTCGTCGCCGATGTGGTGCAGGATCGCGAACAGCAGCAGCCCGATCGGGCGGTCGAAGTCGAGGAACCGGCGGACGTCCGGGTCGTTGAGGATCTCCTCCGGTTCCCGGATGTCGGCCTGGATCACCGTCGCGGTGCCCTCCGCGGCCAGCAGGGCCCGCCCGTGTGCCAGAACGATGGGGTCGTTGTCCACGTACACGACGCGGGCGGCCGGGTTGTGCTCGATGGCGACCTCGTGCACGTTGCCCTGGGTCGGCAGCCCGGAGCCGATGTCGAGGAACTGGTCGATGCCCGCCTCGGTCACGAGGTAGCGGATCACCCGGCGCAGGAAGGCCCGGTTCGCCTGACCGGCGGCCGGCCCGTCCGGCGTGATCCGCAGGGCGTGCTCGGCGACCTTGCGATCGACCTCGAAGTTGTCCTTACCGCCCAGGAAGTAGTCATAGACCCGGGCCACGCTGGGAACGGTGACGTCGATTCCGGGCGGTGCGGCCTTGTCGCGGGTCACAGGCGTCTCCAGACTCCGTGTGGCGTTTCCGGGCGTTTCGGGGAGTGTAGCGACCGTACAGGGTGGATGGTCGCCCCGTTTGGGACCGCTCCCAGCGGGCCAGCCCGTCACCAGGACGTTCATCGATCGACACGCCGAAGCACGCCGAGGTCACCGCGGTTCCACCGGCCCGCACGACCCGTCGTGACCATCCCGGTGTCCGCAGCGCCCGCCGCCGGGCAACCGCATGTCGCACCAGACCCGGTACCGCAGGTGCTGCACATCCTCCTCGCTTAGCGTCGTCTCACCGAAGTCGACGGCATCCAGATGCCCGAGCGACCGGGCGAGCGCGGCGGCCAGCTCGACGGCGGCCTCCCGGCTGGTCAGCGTGGTCGGCAGATGGACGATCCAGCGCGGCTCAGCCATCGTGGCCGCGTCGACGGCAGCCGTTGTGGCGGGACTGCCACTGCCGCAGCGCCTGGCGGACCCGCTCCGACTCGGTGCGCGCCGTGGTCAGCTCCCGGTGCAGGCGATCCATCTCGTCGGCGACCCGGCACAGATAGTCGTGCACCTGCGCCGGGTCCAGCCCACGCCAGCGGGTGTCGAAGAAGGCACTGCGCACCTGATACGCCTGCACCCGCTCCCCGGTCACGTAGATCACGACGCCGCCGTCCCGGCCGCCACGGCCTCGTCGGGCAGCCCGGCCGCGGCGAGCGTCGCCCTCCCCCACCGGGCCAGCCGGCAGGGGTACGGGACGCGCTCGCTGCGGCACAGCGGTCCCTGCGGCCAGTGCTCGGGCACGTGTACGCGCACGGCCAGCGCGGCGACGAGCACGTCCTCGTCGGTGACCGGGGTGAGGACGGGGAAGTCGGCGAGTACGAGGGACATCGGCAGGCGCCTCCGGGTTGGAGCTGCTGGAGTGGCGCCGGAGCGGGCGGGGACGGCGGGAGCCGCGATCGGGGGACGCGGTACCGCCGGAGCCCAGCACCCGCCCCGGGCCATGCGTAAAGCCTCGTCAGCCTCACCCTCACGCAACACGACTACGCACTGCACCGCAGCGGTAACTGCACTGCACCGATGCGGGCTACGCTGCCTCAGGTCTGAACTACCCGTGATCGAGGACGGCGCGAATGACGACCGTGCAGAAATGGACGGGCCGGGAAACGCGGGCGTTGCGGCAGGCCCTGCGGATGAGCATTCGCGACTTCTCCGCACACCTCGGCGTCGCCGAGCGAACCGTCTCCAAGTGGGAGGCCGCGATGGACGCGGCTTGCCCCCGGCCGGAGATGCAGGCCGCCCTCGACACTGCACTCGGTACGGCAGCGGAGGACGTTCGCAGCCGCTTCGCCTCGACCCAACGAGACCAAGCGGGACGCGTGGCGGCAGAAGTCGCCTCCGATCTCGCGGCTGCGGCGCGGCGACGCCTGGCGGACGGCCGGAACACTGCCGGACTGTCGCCAGAGGCCTTCGCTCGCCTGCTCGGCACCGTCCTCGGGTGGAGTCCAACGGCTCAGCGCGTCGTCGACTGGGAGACGACGGAAACACCGCCGGGAGACGTCCTCCTGGCGCTTGACGTGTTGATCGGCCCGACGGCCGACAACCTCGCTGGTCTGATCGCGGTCTATCCGAGCCGGTCGCAGCTCACCGCCCATCTGCCCGCAGACCGTCTCCTAAGGGATGTCTCGTAACCCTGGTGTCTGTCTGTTGAGGACGATCGGGCAGGATGCCTGGGTGCAGGTGATCACCGCGGCCCACTCTGAGTGGATCTTTCCGTTCACCGGGTTGCAGCCCGCCCAGTTCCGCAGGCTGGTCCGGCTGGTCGCCGAGCGTGGCGGTGACGGCATCGCTGACGGCCGGCCGGGTCGGCAGTGGGCCCTGGACCTGGCCGATCGGGTGCTGCTGGTGGCCACCTACTGGCGGACGAACTTGACGATGCGGCAGGTCGGCCCGCTGTTCGGGGTGTCGCACTCGGCTGCGCATCGGGTCATCGACACTCTCGCGCCGCTGCTGGCCCTGGCGCCGGTGCGTAAACGGCCGGTCGAGCAGATCGCGATCGTCGACGGGACTCTGATCCCCACCCGCGATCACCGGCTGGCCGCCCGGAGTAAGAACTACCGGTACTCGACGAACCTGCAGGTCGCTATCGACGCCAGCACCCGTCTGGTCATCGCCGTCGGCGACCCGCAGCCGGGCAACCGCAACGACACGATCGTCTACCGCACCTCGGGCATCGCCGAGAAGCTGGACGGGCGGCCGGTGATGGCTGACGGCGGCTACCGCGGTAACCCGGAGGTGATCATGCCGTACCGCAAGCCCGCCGACGGCAGCACTCTGCCGGACTGGAAAGAAGCCCTCAACATCGAACACCGCACCGTTCGAGCAGGGGTCGAACACGCCCTGGCCAGGATGAAGTGCTTCAAGATCCTGCGCGACTACCGCCGCGCCGCCCACACATTGGCCGACGCCGCTTCCGGCATCGCCAACCTCCACAACATCATCCTCGCCGGCTGACCACCAGCCCGGTGCCGGGCAACGCCTTCAACCAGTTACGAGACGTCCCTTAGACGGCGCGCGTCGCGTCCGAGCGATCGGGTTGTCTCTCAACATGCTCTGCCAGGACTACGCGGACCGTCATTGGCAAGCGCTCCTGGCAGGCGGCACCCACGCCCGATGCCTGTTCCTGGATCCGGCGGGAACAGCGATCCAGGCGCGCGAGGCGGAGGAGGGATTCCTCTCCGGACAGCTCGCGGCGCTCACCAAACTCAACCTGGAGACATTACTGCGAGTCCGCGAGCGTTTACCTGTCGAACTCCGGACTCGCCTGGAGTTGGCCACCTATGACGAGACTCTTCGCTTCAACATCGTGCTCGTGGATGATCAGTGCGTGGCGCAGCCCTACCTGACCGACAGTCGAGGGGTGGACTCACCCGCCTTCGTCATTCGGCGCGACGTGCACCGATCCGGGCTCTACCAGGTGTTCGAGCAGTTCTTCGAGTCGCATTGGCAGCGTGGCAAGGCGCTGTGAGCACCTACCAAGACCTCCTACCCGTTGCGACCGAGGCCGTTAGGCGAGCTGCTCGGGCCATGCGGCAGGGATCTCCCGGCGTACTCACCCTCAAGGGCGACCGCGACGTCGCCTCCGAACTCGACTTCGCGATCGAGCGGGATGTCCGCGCCTTCCTGGCAGCGGAGACGCCCGATATCGGCTTCCTCGGTGAGGAGGAAGGTGACTCAGGCCGAGCCGACCTCCGTTGGGTACTCGACCCTATCGACGGCACCGCGAACTTCCTCCGCCGGTTGCCGATGTGCGCCGTCTCGCTGGCACTCGTGCATCAGAACAATCCAGTGCTGGGCGTGATCGAGCTGCCGTTCCTGAGCTCGCTCTATACCGCTGTGGAAGGCTGCGGCGCACACGCTAACGGGCAGCGGATAACGGTCGGCGGGGTCAGCGTCTTGAAAGACGCAATCGTCGCCGTCGGCGATTACGCAGTCGGGCCTGGCGCCGATGCCAAGAACGCGATGAGACTTGCCCTGGCCGCCCAGCTCGCTGCACGGTCCCAACGCGTACGCATGATGGGCAGCGCCGCACTCGACCTCGCATGGCTCGCTGAGGGACGGCTGGACGCCGCGATCACCCTCTCGAACCACCTGTGGGACATGGCATCCGGCGTCGTCATCGCGCGGGAAGCTGGGGCATCAGTGGTGGACCGGCACGGCAACGCCCACGACAGCACATCTCAGGAAACACTGGCCGCGTCTCCGCTGCTCATGCCGGCAATACTCGACCTGTATCGAAGCGCAGCAGCGGAAGCGGCTGCCGCCTGAGGGGTTCTTAATGGAATCCTCGCTTCGTGCGGGAGAATCTTCGACTTCGCCACCAGACGCCTATAGAGGCCGAGGGTCTGGTGGAGCAGCTTGTGGACGTGTACCTCGACGCGCACGCCCACGACGGCCCGCGCTACACGGCCGAGCGGTACGAACAGCAGCTCGCCGCGCACATGCCCCGGGAAGGCTGGGAGCTGGTGACGGCCTACGTCGATGACGAGTTGGTCGGCTACGTGTACGGCTTCCCGCTCGGACCCGATTCGCATTGGTGGGACGGCATCCACGAGCCGGTACCGGACGGCTTCACGGACGAAGACGGGCAACGGACATACGCGGTCTGCGAACTGCTGGTGCGGCGATCGTGGCAACGCCGGGGTATCGCGCGGGCGCTCCACGATCGGCTCCTGAGCACGCGGCGGGAGGAAAGGGCCACGCTGCTCGTACGGCCTGACAACGTTGCCGCCCAGCAGGCGTATGACTCCTGGGGTTGGCAACCGGCCGGATGGCTCCGGCCCACGCGGGAGGGAGCACCGCTGTTCGAGGTCCGCGTCAAAGCCATTGCGTCGAGCCGGTGACGGGCAACGCGTCGACCTTTCACCTCTAGGTGTCAATGATCTGACAGGCCACCGGACAAGGCTCCTAACACCTATCGCACCGGCTTCCGCCCGGCGTTCATCGCGGCTAGCTTGCCATCGTGGGGGATCTTGAGAAGGGCATCTACGAACACCTGATCACGGAGAAGCTGGCGACGCAGCTCAGGCATGTCGATAGCGCCCTCGTCCGGGATGCGAAGCTGGATGCCGCCGACGCGCATGACGTCCTGGCCCGGCACATCGCGGGCCTCGCGCGGCGGGCGCTCCTCGGCGTCGGTGGCGGGGAGAACAAGTTGGCCCGGCAGGTCGACCTGGCGAACCGCATCGCCGCGCACATCGCTCAGGCCGAGCCCCGCGCCGTCACCGCCGAGGACCAGGTAGCGGACGCCCAACGTCTGTTGCACGCCATCGCCTCACCGCCCACCCCACCGGCCGCACCGGTCTTCCCGATCCGCCCCTCGACGCCGCTTTCCACCGGCGCGCTCCTGGTCAACGGCCGGCACCAGCCGCGCATCGGCCACGAGGTCAGCCACGAGATGGCGTCGGCGGACGAGGTGGACCTGCTCTGCGCCTTCATCAAGTGGCACGGGCTGCGCATCATCGAGCCCGCGATCACCGAGCTGGTCGGCAGAGGGGGTCGGGTACGGGTCATCACGACGACGTACATGGGCGCCACCGATCAGCGGGCGCTCGATCGGCTCGCCGAGCTGGGTGCCGAGATCAAGGTGTCCTACGAGACGCGGACCACCCGCCTGCACGCCAAGGCATGGCTGTTCCGGCGGAACAACGGCACCACCACCGCGTACGTCGGTTCGTCGAACCTCTCCAAGGCCGCGCTCGTCGACGGCGTGGAGTGGAACGTGCGCATCTCGAACCTGGAGCAGCCGCACGTCATCGACACGTTCGAGGCGACGTTCGCCGACTACTGGAACGACTCGGCGTTCGAGACCTACGACCCGGCAGCCGATGGCGAGCGCCTACGTGTCGCGTTGCGCGGGGAACGCGCCGACGACGCACCGACTGAGATCGCGAACCTGGACGTGCGGCCGTTCCCGTACCAGCAGGAGGTTCTTGACGACCTCGACGCCGAACGCCTGGTGCACGGCCGCTGGCGCAACCTGGTGGTGATGGCGACCGGCACCGGCAAGACGGTGGTGGCGGCGCTCGACTACCGCCGGCTCCGGCGAGCCGGCCGCGTCGACTCGCTGCTCTTCGTCGCACATCAGGAGCAGATCCTGCGGCAGAGCCGGTCGGTGTTCCGCCAGGTCATGGGCGACGGCACGTTTGGCGAGACGCTGGTGGGCGGCGATCGGCCGCAGGGGTGGAAGCACGTCTTCGCGTCGATCCAGTCGCTGCGCCAGCGGGAGATCGACCCCGAGGCGTACGACATGGTGATCGTCGACGAGTTCCACCACGCCGAGGCGGCCACCTACACGGCGCTGCTGGAACGGCTTCGGCCGCGCGTACTCCTGGGTCTGACCGCGACGCCCGAGCGGAGCGACGGCCGTGACGTGCGCCGGTGGTTCGACGGCCGCGCGTCGGTGGAGTTGCACCTGTGGGAGGCCCTCGAACGGCAGTTGCTGGCGCCGTTTCAGTATTTCGGCCTGCACGACGACGTGGACCTGACGCGGGTGCGGTGGAAGCGCGGACAGGGGTACGACAAGGGCGAGCTGGACGGCGTCTACACGGGCAACCACGCTCGGGCGCGGCTCATCCTGCACGCGGTCCGGCGCATCGCTGACGTCGGACGGATGCGCGCCCTCGGCTTCTGCGTCAGCATCGGCCACGCGGAGTTCATGGCCGACTGGTTCACCCGGCACGGAGTGCCTTCGGCGGCGGTGACATCGCAGGTCAACCGGCCAGAGCAGCACGTGCTGATCGACCGCTTCCGCAAGCGCGAGCTGAAGGTGCTCTTCACCGTCGACCTGTTCAACGAGGGCGTCGACCTGCCGATGGTCGACACCATCCTCATGCTGCGCCCCACTGAGAGCGCGACGATTTTTCTGCAACAGCTCGGCCGCGGTCTGCGGCTGGACGACGACAAGCCATGCTTGACGGTCCTCGACTTCATCGGCGGTCAGCACGCGAACTTCCGGTTCGACATGCGTTGGCGGGCGCTCGCCGGGGTCAGCCGGCGGGCGGTCGAAGCGGCCGTCCGGGAGGACTTCCCCTCGCTACCCAGCGGCTGCCACATCGAGCTGGACCGGGTGGCGAAGGAAATCGTCCTCGCCAACCTCAAGTCGGCGCTGCCGACGTCGAAGAACGCGCTGGTGGCCGAGCTACGGCAGCTCGGTGACGTCAGTCTGTCCGACTTCCTGCGCGAGACCGGCCTGGAAATCGAGGACGTCTACCGATCGGCGAGCATCGGCGGCTGGGCGGGGCTGCGGCGGCTGGCCGTGCTCGACCCGGCCGAAGGTGGCCCGGACGACCGTGACCTGAGCCGGGCCATCGGCCGGATGCTCCACATCGACGATGTCGACAGGTTGGATCTGGTCGCTCGGGTCGCCGCCGGACAGCCCTCCACCGTCGGGCGGCTGCTCGACATGCTGCACTTCAGCCTGTGGGGGTCGTCGGTGCCACTGGCCGAACGCGACGCCCGGCTCAAGCGACTGTGGGCGGAACCGGCGCGCTGCGCCGAGCTGCGGCAGGTAGTCGACGTGCTGCGTGACCGCATCCATCGGGTCACCGAGCCACCTGCCCCGGGCCGGGTGCCGCTGCGGGTGCACGCCCGCTACAGCCGCAACGAGGCGTGCGCGGCATTCGGCATGACCAACCCCGGCTCGCTGCGCGAGGGCGTGAAGTGGCTGCCCGACGAGCGCGCGGATCTGTTCTTCGTCACGCTCGTCAAGTCCGAGGAGCATTACTCGCCCACCACCATGTACGCCGACCGCGCTATCACCGATCGGTTGTTCCAGTGGGAGTCGCAGAGCACCACGTCATCGGGCTCGGCCACCGAGCAGCGGTACGTCAACCACGTCGCGCAGGGCTCGACGGTGCACCTGTTCGTCCGCGAGACCAAGATTGCCGATCGCGACCTGGGCGCACCGCCGTACCTGTACGCGGGTCCGATGACGTACCGGGAACACAGCGGCGACCGGCCCATGCGGATCCTCTGGGAGCTGCGGACTCCGCTGCCCGCCGACATGTACGCCGCCGCCCGGGCGATCGCTGCCTGACCTGGGATCTCGCCCGCTCGCCGAGTCAGGCGAGCGGGCGGGAAGCGTCGGCTCGCTCACGACGTCGGGCTGGCACTGGCAGCACTCGGGACAACAGCACCGCGACCGCACCCGCAATCACTCCGACCATCGTCCCCGTGACCAGGCTCGACATCACCGCCGCACCCCGCAACAACGCCTCCCGCGCCCCCGGCTCCAGCCCGGCCAGCCCCGGCGCCTCCATGCCCAGCGACGAGTCCCAGAACACCTGGTGACCGACCGCCAGGAACACCCCGTACAACGCCCCGATCACCACCATCGTCAGGAACGGGCGTGGCGGTCGCCGCCACAGCACGGCGGCCACCCAGCACAGCGGCGGTCCGACCGCGAGCAGCGCGGCCACGACGGTGCCCTCCGGCACCACATCCAGGTCGTGCAGGACCACGCGCGGGGCGGCCAGCGCGGCCAGCGCGACCAACGCCGGCCAGGGGAACCCGAGGGTACGGCGACCCGCGCTCATCGCGTCACCTCCGACGGGGCCGAAGCCGACGTCGGTGCGGGAGCCGACACCGAGCCCGGCGCGGTCGAGCGCACGAACTTCAGCAGCGCGACGAACGCCAGGACGGCCGTCACCGCACCTCCGGCGAAGCGCACCCAGTGACCGGCGACGAACTCCGCGGCGACCTGACGCAGGTACTCGGCGGAGTGCGTACCGGGCGGGTCGACGAACATGATCTCGTTGCGCGGCCAGAAGAAGACAGCGGAGAACAGGAACTCGCAGACGACGAACACGGCCGTGGCGCCGGCGACCCACCAGCGCAGCCGCCGGTCGCGCCAGGTGAGCAGCGTGGCGGCGACGCTGCTCAGGATCACCGACGCGCCGAGCGGCGGGAAGTAGTCGTGCGGGCCGCCGTGGACGAGGAACTCACGGGCCCGGTCGAGCGAGGCGGGCGCGTCGCTGAAGATGTTCGGGTAGAGCATGACGGTCTCGGCGGCGACCCCGCCGAACGACATCATTGCCGCCCATACCATGACAATAAGGGCGAGCCAGGTCAGTCTTGTGCGTAGCACGAGGGTTCTCCTCACGTTTCGGGGACGCCATCGACGCTAGGTCGGCTGCCCTCGGCCGTCGTCCGCGTGGTCGCGCGACCGGATGTCGCTTCTCGGCGTACGCCTCGGGGTCGACCCTGACGCCTGCGGACGACAGCGGTGAGGGTCCGCGCGGACCTAGGCTCGAAGGCGTGCCCGACACCTCGCCCACCCGCGCCGACGCGCTGCTCGCGGCGGCCACGCTCGGCCTGGTCGCGGTGGCCGTGGCGGCCGTGGCGGCCGACCGGCCCGCGCCCGGCGGCGCGGCGCTCGCGGTCGTGGCCGGCGCGGTGCTCGGCGGTCTGGTGCTGGGCGCCAGGCGGTGGCCGCTGCCGGCGCTGCTGGCGACGGCTGTCGTCATCCTCGGGTACTACGCGCTGGACCTGCCGCCCGTCGGGGTGGCCGCCCCGGCCGCCGCAGTCCTCTACCGGGTGTCCGAGCGCGGGCGTGTGGTTCCGGCCGCCGTGGTCGCCGGGAGCCTGCTGGCCGTGTCGGTGGTCGCCCGGCTGGCCGAGGGCGACGACATCGCGGTGGTCGTCGGTACGGAACTCGGCTCCGAGGCGGCGTTGCTGCTCGCCGTCATCGCCCTCGGCGACGCGGTACGCAACCGGCGGTCGCTGCGGGCGGCGCTGGTCCGGCAGGCGATTGCGGCCGACGAGGAGCGGCACCGGGAGGCGGCCCGTCAGGTCGAGGCGGAACGGCTGCGCATCGCCCGGGAGGTGCACGACACGCTCGGGCACACCATGTCGGTGATCACGTTGCAGTCGGCAGTCGCCCGGGAGGCGCTCGCCGACAGCGATCCGGCGCAGGCGGAGAGCGCGTTGGCCGCGATCCGGTCGGCGAGCGGCAGCGCGATGGCGGAGTTGCGGGCGACGCTCGGCACGCTGCGCCGCGAGCCCGGGCCACGGGAACCGGCCCCGGGCTTCGATCAGCTCCCGGCGCTCGTGGACGGCGTACGCCGGGGAGGGCTGGCCGTCGACCTGCGGGTCGAGGGTCCGGTGGACACGCTGCCCGCGGTGGTGGGCAGCACCGTCTACCGGGTCGTGCAGGAGGCGTTGACGAACGTCCTGCGCCACGCCGGGGCCACCCGGGTCACCGTGACGGTCCGCGCCACGCCCGGTCGGCTCGCGCTGGAGGTGGTGGACGACGGCCGCGGCGGCCCACCCGGCGGGCCGACGAGCGGGAGGGGCCAGGGCCTGCGCGGCATGGCCGAGCGGGTGGCCCTGCTGGGCGGCACCGTCGAAACCGGCACCGTCCAGACCGGCACCGCCGCAACCGGCGACACCCGAGCAACCGGCGGCACCGGCACGAGCGGCAGCGGCGGCTTCCGGGTGTCGGTCCACCTGCCGCTCGCGGGGGTGGCCGCGTGAGCCCGATCCGCGTCGTCCTCGTCGACGACCAGCACCTGGTCCGCACCGGCCTGCGCGCGCTGCTCGACCGGGCGCCGGACATCGAGGTGGTGGGCGAGGCCGGCGACGGCGGCAGCGGCCTCTCCGTGGTACGGGAGCAGCAGCCCGACATCGTGCTGATGGACGTCCGGATGCCCGGCGGGGACGGGCTGGAGGCGACCCGGCGGATCCTGACCGACCCGACGCTGGACGGCGTGCAGGTGGTCATGCTGACCACGTTCGACGACGACGAGTACCTGTTCGAGGCGATCCGCGCCGGGGCGGCCGGTTTCCTGCTCAAGGACACCCCGCCCGACGCGCTGCGGGACGCGATCCGGACGGTGGCCGGTGGTGACGCGCTGCTCTCCCCCGCCGTGACCCGCCGGGTGCTGGCCGCGGCGGCCCGCTCACCGGTGGCCGACCCGGCGCGGCTGGCCGGACTCACCGCCCGGGAACGGGACGTGCTCGCCCAGGTGGGCGCCGGACGTTCCAACACGGAGATCGGGCAGGCGTTGTTCCTGAGCCCGGACACCGCCCGCACCTACGTGAGCCGGCTGCTCCAGAAGCTGAACGCCCGCGACCGGGCGCAGCTCGTCGTGATCGCGTACGAGAGCGGGCTGGTCCGCCCCGGCGAGGGCTGAGCCGCGCCGGGGCGGGTCGCAGTCAGGCCGACGCCGCGTCCGCCGGCTCGGGTGCCGCGTGCCGGCCGCCGCCGTTGCGCCGTTCGTCGCCGTGCCCCGGCCACCATGCCTTGTGGCCGATCAGCCCGGTCAGTGCCGGTACGAAGAACATCGACATGACGAACGCGGACAGCACGATCCCGATCGCCACCGCGAAGCCCATCTGCTGGAGGAACGAGATCGGCGCGAGCATCAGCACCCCGAACGTGCCGGCCAGGATCAGCCCGGCCGCGGCGACTGTCGGGCCGGCGTGTTCCACCCCGATCGCGGCGGCCTGGTGTGGTTCGTGGCCTTCGCGCGCCTCCTCGCGGAGCCGGGCGATCATCAGGATGTTGTAGTCGGTGCCGATCGCCACTACGAACAGGTAGAGGATGATCGGCAACTGGAACGTCACGCCGGGGTTGCCCTGGAGCCCCTGGAACACGTAGACGGTGGCGCCGAGCGTGGCGGCGAAGTTGAGCAGCACGGCGATCACCAGGTAGACCGGCGCGACGAGGCTGCGCAGCAGCAGCGCCAGGATGATCGCGATCAGGAGGGCGGCGACCGGGAGGATCACCGACAGGTCCCTGTTGTTCGCCGAGTTGATGTCCGCGAAGATCGCCGTGGCGCCACCCACGAGCGCCTTGGTGCCGGGCGGAGCCGCCTCGTGCACCGCGTCCCGCAGGTCGTCGCGCACGAGCGTGATCGCCTCGTTGGACATCGGGTTCTCGTCCAGCAGCAGGTTGATCCGGACGACGCTCGGGTCGGTGGTGCTGCGCTCCGGCGGCTGCGCCTGCCCGACGCCCGGAGCGCGTGCGGCCGCGGCGGCGAAGTCGTTCACCTGCTGCTCGGTGAGCGGGGTGCCGTTGCCGGTGGTCAGGTAGACCTCGGTGGGCGCGAGCGCCCCGGCGGCGAACCCGCGCTGGAGATCCTGGGCGGCCCGCGCCGACTCGGTGTCCTGCGGGAAGCCGGCGCTGAAGTCGTAGTCGGCCTTGTACCCGAGCACCCCGGCGGCGAGCGCCACGAGCAGCGCGCCCGAGGCGGCGGCCACGACGGCCGGACGGCGGCCAACGACGGCGCCGAGCCGCCGGGACAGGGTGGCCTTGGGCTGACGCTGCCACGCCTTCGACGGCCAGAACACCCACCGGCCGAGCAGCGACACGATCGCCGGGATCAGCGTCAGCGAGGTGACGAGCATGACGCCGACGGCGATGGCGAGCGCCGGACCGAGTGAGCCGAAGAAGCCGAGCGAGGCGAGCAGCAGCACCAGGAACGCCACGATGACCGCACCGGCGGCGGACGTGATGACCTCGCCGACCCGCTGCACCGAGACGATCATCGCGGTGCGCTTGTCGTCGCCGGCGCGCAGCCGCTCCCGGTAGCGGAACAGCAGGAACAGGATGTAGTCGGTGCCGATGCCGAACAGCACGATCAGCAGGATGGTCTGCAGGTCCTGGCTGACGTTGAGGTCGAACGCCTTGCCGGCGGCGGCGACCAGCCCGGTGGTGACGGACATGACCACGCTGATGACCACCACCGGCAGCAGCGCGGCGATCGGACTGCGGAAGATGATCAGGATCAGCCCGATGATGAGGACGATGGTGGCGACGCCGACGACAGCGAACGCCTCGTTGAACGTGTCCTCGTTGTCGACGAAGCTCGCCACGTCGCCGGCCACCCCTGCGGTCAGGCCGCTGCCGGCCAGGTCCGGCCCGAGGGCGGCGCGCAGGTCGCGTACCGCGTCGAGCAGGCCCGGGTCGTCGGGGCTGTCGGCGTCGAGACCGACGGTGACCACCTGCACCGACTTGTCCGGCGCGACGGCCTGCGGGCCGGTCAGGTAGCCGGAGGTCTGCGGGATGTTCCGGGCCTTGAGCGCGGTGGCGAGCTGCCCCACGCGCGCCTCGTCGGCCGGGGTCAGCGGCTTGCCGTCGCTGCGCTTGACCACGACCGTGGCGGTGGCGGTGGCGGCCTGCGGGAACGACTTCGCGGCCAGCTCGGTGGCCTGCACCGACTCGTAGGAACGCGGCAGGAAGCTCTCCTGGTCCGCGGAGGTGATGTCGCTCAGCGAAGGACTGGCGGCGATGATCGCGATTGCGGCGACTACCCAGCCGCCGATCACCCACCAGGCCTTGCCCACGACGAATCTGCCCAGGCGCTCGAACATCGTTTCCCCCGTGTGTTCGGCTGTGTCGCACGCGATCCTACGCTGTGTGAGCAATCCCTTTCGGACGGCTCGCGGACTTCCCTGGATGATCCGGGTGGCCGAGGATCGACTGATGAGCGTTCGGCTGCCCGGTCCCGGAGTGCTCGCGGCCTGGTTGGCGGCGACGGTGCCGGCCCCGCTCGTCGTCTACGAGTGGACCCACAGGTGGGAGGAGGAGCAGCCGGTCTCCACCGCGCTGTGGTGGCCCGTGCTCGCGTCGCCGGTGCTCGCCGCCGTGCTGGCGGCCCGGCAACCCCGGCGCGCCACGACGGCCGTGGGCGTGTCCACGCTGGTCACGACCTCACTTCTCGCGGCGTCGCTGGCCTTCTTCCGGTGGGTCGTGCCGCTGACGGGCGAGGCCCGCTGGGGGCGGGCTCTGCTCGGCGGCGCTGCGCTCGCGGTGGCCGGAGCGCTGATCGGGTACGCCGTGGGCGGGCGCCTGCCCCGCCGGGACCGCCCCGCGTCGCGGCGCGGCTACCTGGTCGGCGGGCTCGCCGTCGTGTTCGGCGCGCTGCTGGCGCAGTCCGCGGTACGGCTCGGCGCCGAGGACAGCACGATCGGACACCCCCCGCACGAGTACGGCGGCGTGGGCCCTTACGTGACGTCGGCGAGCCGGTTCACGGCACCGGTCGCCGGGGCGTACGGGATCTTCGCGCTGGGTTTCTCCCCGGCGGACCCGGACTGCCGCGTCACCGGCGACGACTCGGAGGTGCGGGCGGCCGAGCCGGTCTCCGTCCCGCCGGGCGACTACGGCAGCGACGCCGCCGCCTACTCCTGGGTGGCGACCGTGCGGGTGCCGACGCCGGGTTCGTGGACGCTCGACTGCCGCACGACCGACCCGGAGGCGTCCTACGTGGTGGGTGACTTGCCGGAGATCCGAGGTGCGGTGGGCGCGGTGATCCACTGGCCGGTGGGCGTGATCTGGCTGCTCGGCGCGGTGCCCGGCCTGCTGCTCGTCGCGGACACCGCCCGGCGACGGCGAGCCGGTCCGATGGTCGCGGTGTCCGGCAGGATGACCGCGTGAACGACGAGGAGTGGTACGAGCGGCACGGACTGCGTCCGGCGGACGTCGAGCCGGTGCGGTCGATGCTGCGCGAGCAGATCCGCCTCGGTGCCGACAACGACAGCGCCCTCATCCACTTGGGCTGCGAGCAGTTGTTCCTGCACGGTGACCTGGCCGACGTACTGCTGATCTGGCAGGCCAAGCACTCCAGCTTCGACGCCGCGTGCTCGGTGGAGTGGCAGTTGCTGTGCGGGGCTGGGCGGGAGCAGACGCTCGCTCACCTACGGACGCTCGGCACGGCGGAGGCGGCCGAGGTTCTCGCCTACCTGTCGGCTGTCGATCCCGAGGACGTGGCGGCGTTCGACGTGGCCGAGCGATCTCGCTGGTACGTCGAATACCACGGCGGATTGTCGTAGGGGTTTCGTAGCCTGGGGCGGTCATCGACGATCGCAGGGAGGCGACGTGCTCGACCACTTCTCCGTAGCGGTGCGCGATCTGGCGGCCAGCGGCGCCTTCTACGACGCCGTCCTCGCCCCGCTGGGCGGGCGGCGGCTGATGGAGCCCGGCCCGATCGGCTACGGCGTCGACGCGCCCGACTTCTGGGTGGAGCCCGCGCCCTCCGGCGCCACGCCGGTGCCGGTGCACATCGCGTTCACCGCCGCCGACCGCGCCACGGTCCGGGCGTTCCACGACGCGGCTGTCGCGGCCGGCGCGGAGGTGCTGCACGCGCCGAAGGAGTGGCCGGAATACCACGCCGGCTACTACGGCGCGTTCGTCCGCGACCCGGACGGCAACAACGTCGAG
The DNA here is from genome assembly GCF_049179035.1 of Micromonospora sp. WMMD1274. Lineage (NCBI taxonomy): Bacteria > Bacillati > Actinomycetota > Actinomycetes > Micromonosporales > Micromonosporaceae > Micromonospora > Micromonospora sp. WMMD1274. The sequence goes on along the minus strand of NZ_JBMHMG010000001.1, from coordinate 4,507,729 downwards.
GCGGTCTGCCACCGCCCGGAGTGAGGGCGTGGAGATCGAGCCGGTCGAGCACGCCCCGGTACGCGCAATCCGCCTCGCCTGGCTGGCCCAGCGCTGGCACGACCTGACGTTCCTGCACTGGGCGGTCCCGCCGGAGCGGGTGGCGCCGCTGCTGCCCGCCGGCACCCGGCCGGACACGTTCGACGGGCTCACCTACGTCGGGCTGATCGGGTTCCAGATGGTCGGGCTGGGGCTCGGGCGTGGTCCGGGCGTGCCCTACTTCGGCACGTTCTGGGAGACGAACGTCCGGCTCTACTCGGTCGACGGCTCGGGGCGCCGCGCTGTGGTGTTCCGCTCGCTCGACGCGTCCCGGCTGGTGCCGGTGCTGGTGGCGCAACTGAGCCTGCGCCTGCCGTACAAGTGGTCGGCGATGCGGCTGGACCGATCCGGTGACACGCTCACCTACCGGTGCCGCCGCCGCTGGCCCGGTCCGGCGGGCGCGACCAGCCGGATGACCGTACGCGTCGGCGCGCCGATCCCCGAGCCGACACCGCTGGAACACTTCCTCACCGCGCGCTGGGGCCTGCACACCCGCGCGTACGGCCGCACCCTCCACGTGCCGAACTGGCATCCACAGTGGCCGCTGCACCGCGCCGAGCTGCTGCACCTGGACGACGAACTGGTCACCGCCGGTGGCCTGCCGGCGCCGGACGGGCCGCCGGTGAGCGTGCTCTACTCCCCCGGCGTCCCGGTCGTCTTCGGCGGCCCCACGTCGGTCGGGTGACCGCCACGTCGGTCGACGCCAGGTCGCTGGAGTGGCGGCATCCGGCGCACCGGAACACCGCCACTTCCCCGAGGTGGCGCCGGCACGTCCGCGCGCGGAGGCGGGTGGCGTCAGCGCACCGGGTCGTGGGTGCCGTGCGGCACGTCGGGACGGCATCGGCGTACCCGGTCGGCGGCCATCCGACCGCCCACCGCCAGCCCGTACCGCTCGACCGCGGCGAGCCCGTACGCGCTGCACGTGGGCGTGTAGCGGCAGGTCGCCGGCCAGCGGTGCGACAGCCAGCGCCGGTAACCGAGGATGGCGGCCCGGCCGGCGCGGTCCACGGCGGGCCGGCGCACGACGCCGGCGGTCACCGAGCCGAGGGTGAGCAGCATCGAGAAGAGGCCCAGGTCGCAGCAGCCCGGCCCGTCACAGGTGGGCACGTCGCAGTTGCACCAGTCCCGGCTCTTCTTTTTCTTGTGGTGCCGCTTCCGGAAGATCACCACGTCATGATGCGACACGCCCGCCAGTGTCGAACGAGGCGACCGGATCGGGTCCGGTGTGATCGGGTCGGTGGGCGGCCGGGAGCCTAGCGTCGAGGTCGTCACCAGGAAGGAACATCGGGTGCTGGATCGGCTCAACGCCGCGTTGGACCACCTCGAACAGCGGCTCGACCAGCCGCTCGACGTGGCCGCGCTGGCCCGGCTCGCGGGCGTGTCGGAACACCACTTCGGCCGGCTGTTCTCGGCGCTGGCCGGAATGCCGCTGTCGGAGTACGTGCGCCGTCGCCGGATGACGCTGGCCGGCGCCGACGTGCTCGCCGGCGGGGAGTCGCTGCTCGACGTGGCGGTCCGGTGGGGGTACGGCTCGAACGAGGCGTTCGCCCGCGCGTTCCGCGCCGTGCACGGCGTCGGGCCGACACAGGCCCGGCAGGCCGGTGCGGTGCTGCGGTCCCAGCCCCGGATGTCCTTCCGGCTCGTCGTCGAAGGGAACACCAGCATGGACTACCGGATCGTGACCAAGGACGCCTTCCGGCTCGCCGGGTTGACGGCCCGGGTGCCGCTCGTGCACGAGGGGATGAACCCGCACATCGTGGCGTTCGTCAGGGGCATCGACCCGGCCACCGTGCGCCGCATCGAGGCGCTGTCCGACCAGGAGCCGCGCGGGATCGTCAACGTCAGCGCCGAGCTGACCGGTTCCCGTGACGAGGGCGCCGAGCTGGACTACTGGTACGCGGCGGTGACCGGTGCGGACGTGCCGGACGACCTGCGCAGCCTGCCGGTCGAGGCCGGCGACTGGGCGGTGTTCTCCAGCTCCGGCGCGTTCCCGGTGGCGGTGCAACACCTGTGGCGGGCGGTGTTCACGTCTTGGTTCCCGTCCAACCCGTACGAGGCCCGTCCGGGGCCGGAGATCTCGCGGGTGCGGGTCGCCGAGGGCGGCGGCACCGCCGACGCCGAACTGTGGATCCCGGTCCGCCGCGTCTAGGGTCGCGCCACCGCCGCCGCTCGCGCCAACGCGGCCGGCACGTCGTGTACGTGATACGGGTGTTCGCTCGGCTCGATCGCGGCGAGGAACATCGAGTACACGGCGGCCAGCCGCAGCGGCGCGACCGGCCGGAGCAGGTCGACGGCCCGGTGCGGGTCGCTGCCCGGCACGTCGGCCCGCCACCGCCGCGCCCACGCGTCGATCAGCCGGGCGGCGGCGTCCGCGTCGACGTCCTCGGTGAGGCGCAGGATGTCGAAGGCGGGGTGGCCGGCGAACGAGTCCGCCCAGTCGATCACCGTCCGGCGCCCGTCGTCACCGCGCACGTTGCCGGGGTGCAGGTCACCGTGCACGAGCGTGTCGGGCAGGCCGCAGTCGCCGACCTGCCGCAACCGATGGTCGAGCCCGTCGAGCAGACCAGCGGCGGCCGACACGTCGTGCCCGGCCAGCCGTTCCCGGATCCAGCCCGCCAGCCTCGCCCCGCGCAGGTCGGGCACCCCGGCCGCGACCAGCTCACCGACGACCCCACAGGCCCGCAGTTGCACCGCGTGATGCTCGGCTGCGACGGCAGCCCGCTCCTCCTCCCCGGCCCCGTACCGGTCCTCCCCGGGCACGTCCGCCAGCAGCATCCGCCCCTTCCCGTCGGCGGCGAGCACCACCGGCCCGTTGATCAAGGAGTTCGGGTCACCAGGGAGATCGGCACCGACACCAACTCCTCGATCATCGGGGAAGGCCAGGACCGTGGGCTCGTGGCGGGAGAAAGGGGGGAGCTGCTTCAACCACGCCGGGCCTTGGTCGGTGTCCAGGCGCCAGATGGCGGAGAGGTTCCAGGTGCGCTGCTGCGCCACGGCCGACACCCGGTGGCCGAGCCGGCGCAGCTCGCCGGTCGCCCACGCGACGCTGTCGGCCGGACCGCCCGCCTCCGCCCACGGCTGGCGCAGCGGATGCGGCGCGAGGTCCACTGCCACCGGTTCCAGGGGTGAGCCAAGCGCGTCCCCGGCCGGCTCCAGGGGTACGGCCGGCGCGTCGACGACCTGGGCCAGGTAGCGGACGTGACCGCCCGGCGGCGCAGGGCGGTCGGCGTCGAGCAGCCGCAGCACGGCGACCTCCAGACCGTGGCGCTGCCGGACGGCGGCGACGATCGAGCCGGCCTCCTGCCACCACGGCTCCTGTACGCCGAACGGCGGCAGCGCGCCGAGCGGGCGGCCGGCGGAGTCGAGCAGGACCAGCGTGACGGTGCGGGACACGGCCGGACGGTATCCGGGCACCCCTACGGGAGGCGAGCGGATTGATCCGGGTCCGGTTCGGGACCGCTCCCCGATGTCCCGCGCACGGGCACCCGGAACGCTGAGGCGATGAGCCTTCTCGATTCCCGCACACGTCCCGCGTACCAGTGGTTGCGCCCGGTCGCCGTGGCGTCGGCGGTGCTGCTGCTCGGCTACGGCCTGCTGCGCCTGCTCGACCGCCTGGACGGGCACAGCGACAAGGGTGCCTGGGCGTGGAACACCGGCCACACCCTGTTCCTGCTCGGCGTCCTCGGCTTCGCCGCGCTGATCGTCGGGCTGCACGGCCTGCTGCGTACCCGGTCGTCGCGGTTGCGGACGCTCGACGACGTGGCCGCGCTGGCCGGCCTGGTCGGTGCCGCCGCCTTCGTCTGGGTGATCCTCGGCGACCTGTTCCCGAGCTTCGCCGAAGCGGTGCGCACGCCCGGGCTGGTGTTGTTCGGCGGACCGCTGCTGTTCGAGTTGGGCCTGCTGGTGCTGCTGTACCGGGCGGCGGCGGCACGGCTGCTGCCGGTGTGGGCGCCGGTGCTGGTGCTGGCCGGGTTCCTGGCGATCGCGGTGAACCTGAACCTGCTGCCGGTGGGCGCCGCGCTGGTGCTGGCCGGGCTGCTGCCGCTGCGCGTCACGCCCCGCCCGGTGGCCTGACCGGCGTCACCGCCAGACGGTACGGCGGAACCCCTTGTGGCCGGCGCACACGTCGCGCTGGCCGCCGGTGCGGCTGACCGAGCCGTCGCGGCACTGCACCAGCCAGCCGCGGTCGGACCAGAACCCGGGCACGCACTCGAACCACTCGCAGACCTCGGCGGCCGGCCTGCGGATGCGCTGGCCGCCGCAGAAGTCGTACCCGAAGGGGTTCGCCGGGGCGCCGCAGCGGCGCTCGGGCGGCGGCTGCGGCGTGCCGCGCGGCGGGGCGGGACGGGCGCGGGACGGCTCCGGGCTCGTGCTGGGCCGGACCTGGACGGCGGGCGCGACGTGCTGCGGTGGGGCGGGGGTCACGCTGGCCGCCGGGGTCGCGGCGGCGGCCCGCTCCGAGCCGGCCCGGGTGGGCGGGTTGGACTCGATGAGCATCGCCGGCACGATCAGCGCGAGCGCCGCGCCGACCGCCACCGTGCGCCGGCCGCCGGGCACCAGCGCGGTGACGCGGGCCTGGGCGGGGGTGAGCACCGCGGGGCGTTCGGGCCGCGCGGCGGTGTGCTCCGCGATCAGCTCGTCCAGCTCGGCCACGACCGCGGCGCGCTGCTCGATCGCGTCGGCGAAGGCCAGCGTGAGCGTGAACCGGAAGTCGGCCGCCGCGCCGGTGGGCAGCAGCAACCCGGAGGTACGCCGCCGGTCCAGCACCTGGATCAGGGTGACCGGGGCGCCGGGGTCGTGGGACAGGCCGGTCATCCGGCCGTACGCCCAGTCGCGCCGGCCGCGTCCGCCGAGCAGCACCAGACGGCGGTTGGTGAGCACGGCCAGCCCGGCGTCGACCACCTTGACGCCCTCGGGGCGGCGCGGGCGCAACACGGGTGGGTCGGGGTCGACAGTCAGTTCGGGGGCGGGCAGCACGGCGGTGTGCCGCACCTCCACCAGTTGCGCGGCGGGAAGCGTCCAGAAGACCACCTCGCCGGGGGCCAGCTCCATCGGCAGGCCGACGCCCGCCTGGGCCGAGCCGTGGAAGGACACCGCGAGCGTACGCAGGCGGCGCAGCTCCTCGTCGCGGCGTCGCCACGCCTCGTCGGCCGCGCGGAAGGCCCGCTGCCGCCGCTCGTTCTGCCGGTGCGCCCACCGGTACCGCCATGTGGAACCCGTCGAATCAGTCTTCGCCACGCCGACTCCTCCGCCGCGCGAGCCCACCAATCGGGGTGTCATTCATGTCAACGGTGCGGCAGGGGTACGAAGACACGCGAAAGTCACCAATTAGACCGATCGGCTGATTGACCGACACAATCGGCGGAAACTCCCGCGTCGATTCACGTTCCGTGCCACCGGCTCCCGGCGGTCCCGCTTCGTCATGCGGACGCGTGGACACGTCGGTAACGTCAGCCGCAACGGCGGGGCGGACCGCGACCCCGGGCGGCGAGGAGGTGCACCGGTGGGCGACCCGGCCGTGGTGGTGGGTGTGGACATCGGCACCACCAGTTCCAAGGCCGTCGCGTTCGACACCACCGGCCGGCAACTGGCCAGCCACTCGATCGGCTACCCGCTGGAGGAGCCGAACCCGGGCTGGGCCGAGCAGGACCCGGACGTGATCTACCAGGCCGTCCTCGGCGGGATCCGTGCGGTGGCCGACGAGCTGGGCCGTCCGATCGCCGGCCTGTCGTTCAGCACCGCCATGCACAGCCTGATCGGGCTGGACGCCGACGGCACCCCACTCACCCCGTCGATCACCTGGGCCGACTCGCGGGCCAGCGCGCAGGCCGAACGCCTGCGCGCCGCGCCGTCCGGGCTCGCCCTGCACCGGCGCACCGGCACCCCGGTGCACCCGATGGCACCGCTGCCCAAGCTGGTCTGGTTCGCCGAGCAGCAACCGAAACTGCACGAGCGGGTCGCGCACTGGGCCGGCATCAAGGATCTGGTGCTGCGGCGGCTCGCCGACGCGCTCGTCACCGACCACTCGGTCGCCTCCGCCACCGGCCTGATGGACATCCACAAGCTGGCCTGGGACACCGAGGCGCTCCGCATCGCCGGCATCACCGAGGAGCAGCTTCCCCAGCTCGTACCCACCACCCACGTGCTGCCCGGGCTCACCGCCGAGGCGGCGCGTGCCACCGGGCTGCCGGCGGACACCCCGCTCGTGGTCGGCGCCGGCGACGGGCCGCTGGCGAACCTCGGGCTCGGCGCGGTACGCCCCGGCGTGGTGGCCTGCTCGATCGGCACCAGCGGCGCGATGCGGGTGATGGTGGAACGCCCCGGCGTGGACCCGCTCGGCGGCGTGTTCTGCTACGCGCTCACCGAGGACCGCTGGGTGGTCGGCGGCGCGATCAACAACGGCGGGATCGTGCTCCAGTGGGCAGGCGACGCGCTCGCCCCCGAGCTGGGCGAGCACGCCGAGGAGGAGCTGCTAGACCTGGCCGCCACGGCGCCGGTCGGCTCCGGCGGGCTGATCATGCTGCCGTACCTGCTCAGCGAGCGGGCGCCGCACTGGAGCGCGCTGCCCCGCGGCGCGTACGTGGGGCTGACCCACGGGCACGGCCGGGCGCACCTGGTCCGGGCCGCGCTGGAGGGGGTCTGCCAGCAGCTCGCCCTGGTCCTCGCCTCGGTCCGGGCGGCCGGCAACGAGGTACGCGAGATCCGCGCCAGCGGCGGCTTCGCCCGCAGCCCGCTGTGGCGGCAGATCCTCGCCGACGCGCTCGGCATGCCGGTGCGCTTCCCGGCCGGGCACGAGGGTTCCAGCTTCGGCGCGGCCCTGCTCGGCATGCAGGCACTCGGCCTCATCGAGTCGATCGAGGTCGCCGCCGACCTGGTCCGGATCGAGGAGACGGTCCGCCCGGACCCCGCCTCCGCCGCCACGTACGCGGCCCTGCTGCCGCTGTTCTCCGAGCTGTACGACGCGCTCGTGCCGACGTTCGCGTCGCTGCGGCGGCTGGCACCGAGCCTTCCGCCGGAGCCACCACCCACCGCTCCTCCCCAGTGATCGCCCGTACCGGAGGCACGGACGACTACCGAAGGTCGTGATTGCCGTGGTCACACTGCTCGCCGCACCGGCGGAACCGCTCACGAACGCCGGTGACGCCCAGCTCGTCGCCGCCGCCCTGCTCGGCATCGCCGCCGTGGTGGTGCTCATCGCCTGGGGCAAGGTGCACCCCTTCCTGGCGCTGATCCTGGGTGCCGCGGTGCTCGGCGTGGTCGCCGCCGTACCCGTCGACAAGATCGTCACCTCGTTCAGCGGCGGCGTCGGCTCCACAGTGGGTGGCGTGGGCCTGCTGATCGCGCTCGGCGCGATGATCGGCGGTCTGCTGGCCGAGTCCGGCGGGGCGGACGGCATCGTCGAACGGGTGGTCGGCCGGGTCTCCGGCACCGCGCTGCCGTGGGCGATGGCCGGTGTGGCCGCGCTCATCGGCCTCCCGCTGTTCTTCGAGGTCGGCGTGGTGCTGCTGGTGCCGATCGTGCTGCTCGTCTCGCTGCGGGTCAATGTCCCGCTGATCAAGATCGGCATTCCCGCGCTCGCCGGCCTGTCGGTGCTGCACGGCCTGGTGCCGCCGCACCCCGGGCCGCTGGTGGCGATCGACGCGCTCGGCGCCAACCTGGGTCAGACGCTGGCGCTGGGCCTGCTGGTGGCGATCCCCACGGTGATCATCGCCGGTCCGGTCTTCGGCAACTTCATCGCCCGGTACGTGCCGGCCACCGCCCCGGCCGCGCTGCTGCCGACCCGGCGCGACGCCGCCGACGACCGCAGCCCGACCCGGCCCGGCGACGGCCGGCTCGACGCCGACGGCGACCTGGTCACCGAGGACGACCTGGTCAACCCGGGCACCGGACGGCCCGGCGGCGCGATCGACGAGCCGGCCGGGCGGCGCTCCCGCCGGTCCCCGGCGCTCTGGGCGGCTGTGGTCACGGTGCTGCTGCCGGTGGTGCTGATGCTGCTGCGGGCCATCGGCGAGCTGACGCTCGGCGAGGGCACCGCCGGCCGCAAGGCGCTGGACATCGTCGGCACCCCGATCATCGCCCTGCTCGCCGGCGTCATCTTCGCCATGATCTTCCTGGGCTACCGGTCCGGCTTCAGCCGTACCCAGGTCTCCGGCTTCCTCGGCGGCTCGCTGCCGCCGATCGCCGGCATCCTGCTGATCGTCGCGGCCGGCGGCGGTTTCAAGCAGGTCCTGGTCGACGCCGGCGTGGGCAACCTGGTCGCGGACGCCGCCGAGGGCGCGAACCTCTCCCCGCTGCTGCTCGGCTGGCTGGTCGCGGTCGGCATCCGGGTCGCCACCGGCTCGGCCACCGTCGCCACGATCACCGCCGCCGGCATCGTCGCGCCGCTGGCCGCCACGCTCGCCGGCCCCGAGGTGGCGCTGCTGGCGCTGGCCATCGGCTGCGGGTCGCTGTTCTTCTCGCACGTCAACGACGCCGGCTTCTGGCTGGTGAAGGAATACTTCGGGTTGACCGTCGGGCAGACCATCAAGAGCTGGTCGGTGATGGAGACCATCATCTCGGTGGTCGGTTTCCTCGGCGTCCTGCTGCTCGACGTCTTCATCTAGCGACGGTCAGGGAGCCTCGACGCCGGAGATGCGGAACTTGTGCACCTCGGCGCCGAGGATCTCCGTCACCTGCTCGGCCTCCGGGCCGGAGCCCCGGAACGTCAGCAGCTGCTCGTCCGACTCCCACCGCTCGTACACGTTGATCCGGCCCGGCTCGACCAGGTCCGCGCTGACCGCGAAGTCCACACAGCCGGGCGCGGCGCGGGCCGCGCGGACGGCGGCCTCGCAGGACGCCAGGTAGGCGTCCCGCCGGGCCGGATCGACGTAGAGGGTGCCGGCGACGATGAGCATGCCGGCCATCCTGCCACCGGCCCCGGGTCAGGCGCGGGTGATCGCGTTGGCGTGGATGGCCTCGTTCAGGTACGCGGCCATCCCGGGCCGCAGCGTCTCGAAGTACGCGGTGAACCGCGGGTCCGCCACGTACATGTCCGCCAGGCCGGTGTGGATCTCGTACGAGCAGTCGTACCACCACTTGGTGATGAGCTGCCGGTGCTCCTCGGCCAGCGCCATCGCCTCCGGACCGTCGGCCGGCGCGCCCGAGTCCATGAGCGCGGCGAACCGCCGCCCCCAGTCCTCGTTCTCCGCCTTGTTGCGCAGCCAGTCCTCCTTCGAGTAGCGACCCGCGCGCTCCTGCGACTGCCGGTACGCCTCGGTGTCACCCCAGCGCTGCTCGGCCTCCTCGGCGTGCTCGTCCGGGTCGAAGTCCCCGAACACCTCGAACCGCTCCTCCGGCGTCAACTGGATCCCCAACGTCCTCGCCTCCATCGCGTGTTCGATCGCCGCGACCATCTCCTGGAGCTTCCCGATCCGCCCGGACAGCAACTCGTGCTGCCGGCGCAGGTGCGCCACCGGGTCGGCGTCCGGGTCGTCCAGGATCTCGGCGATCTCCTCCAGCGGGAACCCCAGCTCGCGGTAGTACCGGATGAGCTGCAACCGGTCCAGGTCGGCCTCGTCGTAGCGGCGGTAGCCCGCCGGCGTGCGCCCGCTGGGCCGCAGCAGCCCGATCTCGTCGTAGTGGTGCAGCGTCCGGACCGTCACCCGGGCCGCCCGCGCCACCTGACCCACCGTGTACGCCATGGTTCCCTCCCTTCCGCGACCAAGACTCCCGCCTGCCGCTGCGTGAGGGTCAAGCCGGACACGACGACGCCCCCGACCAGGATCGGCCGGGGGCGTCGTCGGTGCGGTCAGTTGGTGACCTTCTCCTTCTCCGGGGCGGCGAAGGTCGCGTTCGGCGGGGTGCGGAAGGCGTGCACCAGGCCGGCGGCCGAGAGCAGCAGGAGCAGGCCCGCGCCGAGGTAGAGGGCCAGGGCGCCCTGCTCGGCCTTACGGCCGAACTCGCTGAAGCCGTACGAGGTGAGCAGCAGGCCGCGCAGCGTCTCGCCCTTGAACACGGTCTCCCGCTGGGCGGTCACCTCGGCGAGCTGCTTCTGCAGGTCGGCCAGGTTCGCGGCGTTGCTCTGCTCGGCCTGGGCCACCTGCTCACGCAGCGCGGTCTGCGGCTCGCCCAGGTCGGCGTAGGTCTTGCCACCGGCCATGTTCTTCAGGTGCAGGCCGATGTACTCGTTGGCGTAGCACTCGGCCTGCTTGCCGGTGGTCATCTTCTGGCCGGCGTACTCGCGCAGGCAGTCCGACTTCTTCTCCTCGTCGGAGAGCTTGTCCGCCGGGGTGAAGGTGATGTGCTGCGCGCCGAGCTGGTCGCGTACGTAGTCGTTGGCGAAGTTGGCGTTCGTCGTCAGGACGACGCCGACGACGAGCAGCAGGACCGCCAGGCCCAGCCCACCGATGCTGAACAGCAGGTCGAGCGTCCGTCGCTTCATATCGAGCTCCCGTGTGGAGGGTGTGTTCGTCTTGTTGACGAGAACCATCATGGCCGCGGCGGACCGCCGGTGAGCAGGGTCGAATCCCCTGTCTGGTCCGGGACCTTCGGCCCCCGTGGACCCGGGCCGGTCAGCGCCCGGTGCCCGCGGCGGACAACGCGGGGAGCAGGTCCGGCAGGGCGGCCGGACGGCCGTACCGCCAGCCCTGGCCCTGCCGGCAGCCGATCGCGGTGACCGCCGCGTGCTGCGCGACCGTCTCCACGCCCTCGGCGACCACGGCCAGGTCGAACGCGCCGGCCAGCCGGTTCACCATCTCGACCGTGGCGTACGCGCGGGCGTCGCCGGCGTCCAGCCGGGACACGAACGACCTGTCGATCTTCAGCTCGGTGGCCGGGATGCGGTGCAGGTAGCTCAGCGACGAGTACCCGGTGCCGAAGTCGTCGATGGCGATGCGGATGCCGAGGTCGCGCAGCTGGGACAACCGGTCGAGCACCGACTCGCTGCCCTCGATCAGCGCCGACTCGGTCAGTTCCAGGGTGAGCGCGCGGGGCGGCAGACCGGCCGCGCCCACCGCGCCGGTGACGGTGGCGATCAGGTCCGGCCGGCACAGGTGGGCGGCGGCGATGTTCACCGCGACTGTCACGTCCGGCGCGTGCTCGCGCCAGGTGGCCGCGGCCCGGCACGCCTCGTGGATGACCCACCTGTCGATCGCCACGATCAGCCCGGTCTCCTCGGCCAGCGGCAGGAACCGCGCCGGGGTCAGCACGCCCAGCCGGGGATGTCGCCAGCGCACCAGCGCCTCGGCGCTGCGCACCGTGCCGGTGTCCAGGTCGACGATGGGCTGGAACTCCATCAGCAACTGACCCTCGTCCACCGCGCGCCGCAGGTCGGCGATCAGCTCGGCCCGGCTGACCGCCGACTCGCGCAGCTCCGGCGTGCACGTGCGGTACGCGGCCTTGCCGGCCGCCTTCGCCGCGTACATGGCGATGTCGGCGTCGCGGAGCAGGTCGGTGTGCGAGGTGTGCTGCGGCCCGTACTCGGCGATGCCGATGCTCGCCGACGGGTGGACGCCGAGATCCTCCTCGCCGGGCAGCGGTTCCAGGGCGGCGAGCAGCCGGACCGCGAGCCCTTCGGGCGACACCTGGCGTTCCCCGGCCACGAGCACCGCGAACTCATCGCCGCCGAGCCGGGCGATCATCCCGTCCGGGCCGACCGCGTTCCGCATGCGCTCCGCGGTGGCGGTCAGCAGCCGGTCCCCGGCGGCGTGCCCGAACCTGTCGTTCACCTGCTTGAAGCCGTCCAGGTCGAGCAGCACCACGGCGACCGGCCCGCCACTGCGCAGCGCCCGCCGCAGCCGCCGTACGAACGTCAGCCGGTTGGGCAGGCCGGTGAGCTGATCGGAGTACGCGAGCCGGCGCAGCCGGCCGACCAGCCGCAGGTTCTCGTTCGCGGCCAGCCCCTGGCGCAGCGCCAGCACTCCGAGCAGGCCCATCATGCCGACGAAGACCACCTGCGGGGTCTGCCCGCTGGGCTGCCGGGACAGCAGGACCGCGACGATCGCACCGCCCACCGGCAGGTACGGCAGCGCGACCCGCCACCACGGCGGCAGCGGCGAGTCGACCAGGTCGTCCTCGCCGTCCCCGTCGTTCGGCGGCGGGTAGCGGGTGGCCAGGCCGACCAGCAGGTAGCTCAGCGGCCAGCAGACGTCGACCGGGTGACCCGGCGTGTAGTCGCCGCGCGCGACCAGCGAGACGTAGACGGCGTCCGCACCGGACCGGATCGCCAGGCCCGCACCGATCACGGTGAGCGCCCGCCACATCGGCCGGCCCGGACCGGCGACCGCCACCAGGATGGTGAGCTGCATCAGGTCGAACATCGGGTAGAGCAGCCCGAACGTCCGCATGGGGTCGGCCAGCTCGGCATCGGTGATCCGGTGGAACACCACCACCCAGCCGATCGGGATGAGGGCCAGCCCGACGATCACCCCGTCGAGCAGGGTGCGGGCCCGGCCGATCACGCTGCGCGGACCGGTGCGGGAGCAGAGCAGCGCGGCGGTGCCGGTGACGATGCCGGCGGCGAACAGTCCCGCCACCAGCGGCGTGTGGGGCAGGCCGAGACCGCCGAGCCGTTCCACGGTCCACACCGCACGGCCGAGCGCGGCGAGGGCCATGGTGGCGGCGAGCAGTTCCCAGAACCGGCGCAGCACGGCCGGCTGTCGTCGCGCCGCGCCGGCGCAGAGCACCGCCGCCCAGCTCGACACCGCCATCGCGCCGAGGTCGCTCACCAGTGCCGCGCCGGGCAGCCGGGCGGCAAGCCAGGCCATCTCGCCGAGTACGACGACAGCGGCCGCGACGAGTCCGACACGGCCGACGAGCGGATGACGGGCCGGTGCCGCGGCGGCGAGGCTCACGTCGTGCTGGGATACAACGATGCGCTCCGGCTCTCTTCCAGACGTGCACCCTCGACGACGAGGACCGGACGACGGACGGCGCAAGCCTAGTCAGCGCCGGGGACGGCCGCCAGAGTCGGCGACTGTCGGTCAGCGGACCGCAGGCGGGTGCCGGTAGAGGGAGACCAGAACGCCGTAGCGCGCCTGTCCCGGCGGCGCCTCCTCGGCTTCGCCCACCAGTTCGTCCAGCGTGGACCGCAGGCGTTCGGCCTGGGCCGGGGTGAGCCGCAGGTGCCGCAGGTGCACGAGCGGGTCGGGGTCGCCGGCGAGTTCCTCGGCGTACGCGCCCAGCAGGGCCGCGGTGGCGCCCGCGTCGGTGTCGGTGCCGACGAGGCGGCGGAACGTGCGTTCGTGGTAGCGCTCGGTGCCGCCCCGGACCTGGCGGCTGTGCGCCGGGCGGACCATGCCCGCCTCGGTCAGCACCCCGAGATGGTGGGCCACCGTGCCCTTCGCCGCGCCGAGGCGGCCGGCGAGCTGGCTGAGCGTGGCGGGTCCGGCCCCGAGCGCGAACAGCAGCCGGTGCCGGAACGGGTGGGCCAGCGCCTTGAACTGGGCCGGCTCGCGGATCTCCAGCGGATCGTCGGTCACCGCCAAAGCGTCTATTTCTCTTGACGCTTTTGTCAACCGGCTGCTCTACTTCTCACCCACCACGAGAACGGGGAACCGATGGATCCAGAAGACGTCACCACCGTCGTCGAACGGGCCGCCGGCCTGGTCGCCGACGAGTACGTCCTTCCCGACGTCGCCGACCGGCTCGCCGGCCACCTGCGCGAGCGGCTGCGCGCCGGGGCGTACGCCGGCGCGGGCGATCCCGCCGCGCTCGGCGCGCTCGTCACCGCCGACCTCCAGTCGGTCAACGGCGACCTGCACCTGCGGCTCAAGCACCACGAGCAGCCGCTGTCCGACAAGGCCGACGACCCGACCGGGGAGCACTTCGCGCGCCTCGCCGCGCTCGGCATGGGCGGCGTGACCCGGGTGCAACGGCTGCCCGGCAACGTCGGGCTGCTGGAGATCAAGCCGTACGTGTTCCCGCCCGACCTGGCCGGCGACGCGCTGACCACCGCGCTGCGGCTGCTCGCCGGCACCGACGCGCTCCTGCTCGACCTGCGCGGCACCGAGGGCGGCAGCCCGGACGGGGTGGCGCTGATCTGCGGCTGGTTCTTCGCCGAGCCGACGCACCTGCACACCATGCACGAACGCTCCGGCGCCACCCGCCAGTTCTTCAGCGCCGCCTGGCTGCCGGTCCCCCGGTACGCGCCGGACAAGCCGGTCCACGTGCTCACCGGTCCGGCGACGTTCTCCGGTGGCGAGGAGCTGGCGTACGACCTTCAGCAGTTCGGCCGGGCCACCGTGGTCGGCGAGCCGACCCGGGGCGGCGCGCACCCCCGGATCGGGCACCGGCTGCACCCGCACCTGGAACTGACGGTGCCGGTGGCCCGCCCCGTGCACGCGGCGAGCGGCACGAACTGGGAGGGCTGCGGCGTCGCCCCGGACGTGGAGACCCCGGCCGACCGGGCACACGACGTCGCGTACCGCCGGAGCCTGGAGGCGCTGCTGGCGGCGGACCCGGACCGGCCGACGGCGGCCGAGACGCGGAGGGCCCTCGCCGCCCTGGGCTGAGCCGCGCCGGTCAGGACCAGTCCTCCGCCGGGGCCGGATCCTGCGGCGCGACGGCCGTGCCGGGCGGCCCGCCGTGCGTCCACGGGGTCTCCTCCGGCGCGGGGAACGCGCCACCCGGCAGGAAGCCGTCGGAGAGGCCGGTCAGGCAGATCCGCTCGCCCACCTCGGGGACGCTGCCGGGCGGCGCGGTCAACCCCCGGCCCATCCCGCCGGACAGTTCCAGCACCACCTCGGTCTTGCCGTCGCCGCCGGGCGTCACGAACACGACCTTCGCCTTCTGGCCCGGACGGGCCGGGGAGTACAGCGTCGCGCCCACCGGCATCGGCACCGGCTCGGTGGTGACCACCTGGATGCGGGGGCGCAGCACCGGCCGCTTGCCGGAGTCGTCCACCCGCGCCGGGTCGGCGAGCGTCACCTCGCCGACGAACGCCTCCCCGGACAGCCGGTGCTCGGCCATCACCAGCGGATCGTCGTAGGCGCGCTGCACCGCCCACGCCGTCGACGCCCGTTCCAGCCGCTGCAACCGCAGCGCTGCCGCCACCGCGCCGTCGCGGCGCGGCTGCGGGCCGCCCCCGGCGTCGACGTGCTCGGCGTGCGCGGTGAACGCGTCCCGGTCACCGGCCCACCGGCCGGCCACCCGCGTGCCGGCCGGCAGCGTCCGCAGCAGCCCGACGCCGCGCCACATCAGCTCCCAGGTCGGCGCGAGCTGGTCACGCAACAGGCCGGCAAGCTCGTCGTACGCGGCCGCGCGGGCCACCGGGTCGTCCTCGGCCCGGGTGTACGCCTCGATCGCCGGGGCGAGCCGGCGGTTGTCGAAGTCCGGGTCGGTGGCCGGCCCGGCCGGCGGACAGTGCGCCGGATCCTCGGCGCGGGCCGCCGCCTCGGCGCCGGTCAGCCCGGCCGGCGGGTCCAGCCAGCCCAGCACCGCCGGCAGGTGCAGATCCTCGACCACGCTGTGCCCGGTCGCCCAGTGCAGCGTCAGCGCGTCGGTCAGCGCCAGCAGCGCCGACGAGCCGGGTTGCTCGGCGCGCTCGGCGAAGAACGTCAGCCACCGGCCGAGCAGCGGCACCGACGGGTGCACCGGATAGTCGCCGTCGGTCCGGCGGAACCGGGTGGAACGGCCGAACAACCGCAGGAACGTGATCCCGGCCGGGTTCGGCACCAGCAGTTGCGGCGCGTCCACGTACCGGTGGCGGACGTCGCGACCCCGGTCCACCGGCACCGCCTCGGTCAGGTCACGGAACTCGTCCAGGTACGGCAGCACGATCCCGGCCAGCTCGGCGGCGAACGCGAACCGCTGGTCCCGGTTGCGTGGCTGCGGCACCACCAGCAGCCGAGCCTCGTCGGGCGCGGCGCCCACCATCGCGGCCAGCGGGGCGTTCGCCTCACCGGCCAGCGCGAGCGGCACCAGCACCAGCGGCCGCTCCGACAGGTGCAGGTGGCGGACGGTGGCCACCGGCTGGGCCCGCCCGGTGGCGACCGCCTGCGCCCGGGCGAGCGCGCGAAGCGTACTCACGCGGGGTGCCCGGCGAGGGCGTCGGCGCGCAGGCGCGCGGCGGCCCGCAGCAGCGCGGCGGCCTCCGCCTGCTCCGGCTCGGGCGCGGCCACGCCCTCGGCGAGGGCCAGCACGTCGGCGACGTCCTCGACGCCACCCAGCGCCTCGCGGACCGGCCGGCCCAGCGCGCCGGTCCGGCCGCGCGCCTCGTGCCGGCAGAAGTACGCCAGCTCGCAGGCGGCCAGGCAGTCGGGCGCGTAGCGCGCGGGCACCTGGTGCAGCGCGGCGGCGAGCGTGGCCGGATCGGCCGCCGGGTCGACTGTGAACCCGGCCGGCACGGCGGCTAGCAACTCCTCGACCCGGGCCATCCGGGCCAGCTGGCGGCGCAGCACCAGCAGTTGCCGGCGCACGTCGAGCAGGCTGGCCACCGGCTGGTTGGCGAAGTCGCGCGGGCAGACCAGCACCACCTCGTGCGACACCAGCTCCGGGTCGCGTCCCCCGGCGGCGAGCAGCTCGCGCAGCGCCAGCACGTAGACGGCGGACTGGATCGCGGCGGCGGCCACCTTGCCCGGGTCGGCCTGCCCGTCGATCACCGGGAACGACTTGATCTCCACGACGTGGAACCGTCCGGCCAGCCGGGCGGCGACCAGGTCCGGTTCCAGGTGCACCCGGGTACCAGCCACGTCCAGGCCGAGCAGCGGATGGTCGAACAGCGCCGGACCGTCGCCGCCCGCGGTGAGCGCCGCCCGCGACCGTTCCGGCCGGTCCTCGTCGGCACCGAGGTCGGTCCAGGTGGCATCAGTCGGAACCGGTACGCCGAGCCGCTCCGCGACCAGGCGCAGCAGTTCCGCCCCGCCGTCGGCCTTGACCTGGGCCTCGAAGGCGTTGCCGCGGGTGATCGCGAAGCGGGACTGGCCGAACCGGGCCGGGAAGCCGAGCTGCCCGGCGAGCGCCGGCTTGTCCGCGCCCGCGCTGTCCAGCACGGCCCGCCGGGTGCAGCCGGGGTTGCCGGTCAGCGCGGCGATGGTGCGGGCGTTGTGCCGCCGGGGCGGCCCACCACCCCGGATCTGCGCCAGCCGCTCCTCCACGCCACCCATGATCCCAGAATAGGTGTGCGCACCCGGGGACTCAGCGGCCGGCGGAGCGGTTCCAGGGCGAGCGGGGCGACTGCGCTCCCGCGACCCGGCGGCTGCGGCGGCGGTGCCGGCGTCCGGGGGTGCAGGGCGGTCGGGCGGCGGTGTGCACCGGCACGGCGGGCGGGGTGACCGGCTGCCGGCCGATCAGCCAGCAGAGGAAGCGGGTCACCGGTCAGCCGACCGGGAGGCGCTCGGCCTCGGCCCGCGAGATGTCGTACTGGGCGCCGCAGAACGTGCACTGCTGCGCGTACCGGGTGCGCAGCGGGATCAGCGGGATGAAGAAGAGGCTGAACCTGGTGACCCGGCGGGTGATCACCTGGGCGGCCTGGTTGCCGCAGTTGCGGCAGACCTGGGTGACGACGCCGGACCTGGCGACCTTGGTCCGCAGCCCGAAGATGAAGAACATCGCCCGGCATTACCCACCCGGGGCCCGGGTTAAGCGGGCCCCGGGCGGGTCACCGGAAGGTCAGGCGGGAACCTCGTCGGTCAGCCAGATCGGCTTCCAGTCCGGCACCTCGTGGAAGCGCCGCAGCTCGGCGAACCCGGAGACGATGCCGGTCCAGGCGCCGTACGGCGGGTTGCCCTCGTCGAAGCCGGACTGCACGAACGTCAGCTTCGTCCGGCCCTCGGACTCGTCCAGCTCCCAGGAGGTCACGCCGGTCGGTCCCCAGTCGATGGAGAGCCCTCGCCCCGGCGTCACGTCGAACACCTTCGCGGCCTGACCGGCGTCGAAGCCGCCCATCGCGTACCGGCCGCCCTCCCAGGGCTCGATGCCGATCGGGTAGCCGAACCAGGCGCCCGCCTGCTCCGAGTCGGTGAGCGACGTCCACACCTTGTCCATCGGCGCGTCGATCAGCAGCTCGCCGCGCAGGTCGGCGGAGGTGAAGTCGGTACGCGGCAGCAGCGGCCGGCCGTCCAGGTGGTCGTTGAGGTTGGCGAGCGCCAGGTACCAGTACGTCTGGAGCACGCCGCGGATGCTGCTGCCGCTCATCGCCTCCTCGAAGCTGAAGTGGCTCTGCCGCAGCGTGAGTATGGTGCCGTCACCGTCGGGCTCCAGCTCGAACTCGGTGGTGGTCTCCACCCCGTCGAGTGTCCACGCGAAGCGCAGCGTCCGGTCGTCGACGTGCAGCAGCCGCTGGTGTGGCGCGTCGCCCTCGGGCGTGTAGCGGCCCCAGAACTCGTACCGCCGGGGAAGCTCGACCTCGGCGTGCTCGGCGAGCCACACGCGCAGCTCGGCGGGGTCGGTCAGGGCCCGGCGGACGGTCGCCACCGGCGCGGCGAGGCGGGCGCGGATGGTCATCGGCTCAGTCATGCTTGTCGCCTTTCGGGTAGCAGGCCACGGCGAGCTTGAAGGCGTCCCCCTCGGCGCCGCCGTAGCGCGTGAACAGGTCCTGCAGCGTCGTCTGCAGGTCGTGCAGGAACTCCTGCCGCCGTTCGGCGGGCACCCGGATCTCGCCGGAGACGCCGATGGACGGCAGTTCGGGGGCGGTGCGGTCCAGCGCGGCGATGTCGGCCTGGACCTCCTCCATGAGGTCGAGCAGGTAGCCCAGGCTCAGCTCGTCGCGGGCCCGACGGGTGCCGCCGATGCGGCCGACCAGGCGGGGCGAGAGCCAGTACGACCGGGCGACGGCCTGGTAGATGCCCTCGGTGATGCCGCGTACCTGCCGCTGCGCCACCTGCTCGGCCAGCCCGGCCGCGACGAGCTGCTTGACGTGGTAGTAGACGCGCTGCGGCGTCTGCTCCAGCCGGGCCGCGACCTCGGTGCAGGTGCGGGGCTCGGCCAGTTGCCGCAGCACCTCGATGCGCTGCGGCTTGAGCAGGACTTCGGCCTGCTCGCGCTGTTCCAGATACAGGACGTCTCTCATGGCAAAATCAGTTTGTACGTACAAAACTTCTTTGTCAATGGCTTCGACGAAAGGCCGCGCGGTCCGCGCGGCCTTTCGTCGGTACGACCGGTCAGGGCGTCCAGTCCGGACGCAGCGGGTACCCGTTCACCCCGTCCGGACCGTTGTTCGTGGCGAGCACGTGGTGCAACTGGATGCCGTTGCGCTCGAACGCCAGCCGGGAGCCGGCCATGTAGAGCCCCCACACCTTCGCGGTGCCCGGCCCGACCTCGCCGACGCAGAAGTCCCAGTGCTCGACCAGGTTGCGGCACCAGCCGGCGAGCGTCAGCGCGTAGTGCTGGCGCAGGTTCTCCTCGTGGTGCACCTCGAACCCGGCGTCGTGGATCTCGCTGATCAGCCGGCCCGGCCCGGCCAGCTCGCCGTCCGGGAAGACGTACCTGTCGATGAACGCGCCGGAACGGTGCGGCGCCCGGTTGTCGGCGCGGGTGATGCAGTGGTTGAGCAGCCGCCCGCCCGGCTTGAGCCGGGAACGCAGCGCACCGAAGTAGGCCGGGTAGTTGCGCACCCCGATGTGCTCGGTCAGCCCGATCGAGGAGATCGCGTCGAACTGCTCGCGCGGCGCGTCCCGGTAGTCCAGGTGGCGCACCTCGGCCAGCTCGCTCAGCCCCTCCCGCTCGATCGCGGCGCGCGCCCAGTCGGCCTGCGCCTTCGACAGCGTCACACCGAGCGCCTTGACGCCGTACTCGCGGGCCGCGTGCCGGACCATGCCGCCCCAGCCGCAGCCGACGTCCAGCAGCCGCATCCCCGGCTTGAGCGCCAGCTTGCCGGCGACCAGGTCGTACTTGTTCCGCTGCGCCTCTTCGAGCGTGTCGCCGGGGCTGCGGAAGACCGCGCAGGTGTACGTCATGGACGGCCCGAGCACCTTCTCGTAGAAGGCGTTCGACACGTCGTAGTGGTGGGAGATCGCGCTGCTGTCCCGGGTACGCGAGTGACGCAGGCCGGTCATCAGCCGCCGCCAGCGCGGCGCCGCCTCCTGCGGCGGGGGCGGCGGCGGACGCAGCCGTTCCCAGCCCAGCCCACGGACCAGCGCGAGCGCCTCGCTCATCGCCGGGAGCCGCAGCGGCACCTCGTCCTTGATCACCCGCAGCGCCTCGTACGGGTCACCCTGGTGCACGCCCTCCAGCCCCAGGTCGCCGCTGACGTAGGCCCGGGCCATGCCCAGGTCGCCCGGCGCGGTGAGCAGGTAGGACAGGCCCCGCTCGGTGCGGATCGCCAGGGTGATCCCGGCGTCGGCCGGGCCCACCGCGCTGCCGTCGTAGCCGGTGACCCGGACGGGCAGGTCGCCGGTGGTGACCGCGCGGACCACGTCCGCGACTGTGGGTCCGGTACGCCGCCCGCCCGCCGGCGGGCCGGCCGGGGCGCTCGCCGCCCCCGGTGTTCGGTCGGTCAGACTCATGCTCGGGATACCGCCTTCTCGTACAGTCCGGTGAGTCGGTGGTCCGGGTCGTAGCGGTCCTTCACGGCACGCCAGGTGTCCCCGCCGTAGAGGCGGTCGAACTCGCCCCGGTCGTAGTACGCGTCGGAGTAGAGCGACTTGTGGCCGCCCACCTCCGACACCATGCGCTCGATCTGGCGGTTGACGTCGCCGTCCGCGGCGCCGGCCGCGATGGGCACGCTTCCCCAGAAGCCGATGTTCACATACGTTTCGCCCGGTCGGAGCGGATATAGCGGCCACGCCTTCGCCGACCCGGGACCGGACGGCTCCCGCAGCCGCAGTGGGCACAGCCACACCGGCGTCATGCCCACGTTCGCCGCGAACCAGCGCAGGAACTCGGGCGTGCGGTCGAGCGGGACCTCCACGTCCTGCACCACGCGCTCGCGGGCCGGGCGGCCCCGCCACCTGTCGACGCGGGCGGCCACCTGGTGCCGGTGCTCCAGCCGCACGATCCGGTGGTAGACGTCGCTGCGCCGGTAGCGCCGCGGCCACAGCCGCCGCACCACCGGGTGCTGCACCCCGAACGCCGCCGAACACCAGAACCAGTCGGTGTCCCAGCGCCAGAGATAGTCGTACGCGGTGAGCGTGTCCCGGGTGCGCCGGCGCAGCGAGCGGTAGTAGATCTCCTGGCCGGTGTAGTCGGACGGACGCTCGTCGGCCTCGTCGGTGAACGTGCCGAGCACGAGGTATGCCTCGCCGGGGCTGAACACCACCCCGTCCATGGCGTCGACCGGCTCACCGCCCCAGGCACCCTTAGCGACCACCTCGCCGATCGCGTCGACCAGCTCCTCCAGCCGGGTGAACCGGATGTTGCGCAGCGACACGTACCGGCGGATCGGTTGCAGCTCGATGCGCAGCCGGGTGGCGTAGCCGAGGCTGCCGAGCGAGTTCGGGAAGGCCCGGTGCAGGTCGGCGTGCTCGCCCCGCGGCCGGGTCGTGACGATCTCACCCGCGCCGGTGAGCACGTCCATCTCCAGCACCGACTCGTGCGGCAGGCCGTTGCGGAAGGAGGTGGACTCGATGCCCAGCCCGGTAACCGCGCCGCCCAGCGTGATGGTGCGCAACTGCGGCACGACCAGCGGCATCAGGCCGTGCGGCAGCGTCGCGTCGACCAGATCCTCGTACGTGCACATGCCCTGCACGTCGGCGGTGCGGGCCGCCGGGTCGACGGCGAGCACCCCGGTCAGGCCGCTCACGTCCAGGCCCGGGGCACGCGGCGCGGAGCGCGGCCGGAAGAGGTTCGAGGTGTGTTTGGCCAGCCGTACGGGTTCCCCGGCGGGCACCGCGGCGTAGGAGCGCCGCAGCGTGTCCACCGCCCGTTCATGATCACGGACAGCGTGCATGAGATCACCTTACGCGCGGGTACGACAATTCGTGGGACGTCCACGGTGGCCTCGCCGACTCGCGGTCGACTCGCGCGTTACCGTGACCGCCATGGCGAATCCCGCGCTGACCGCTCTCGACCACGCCGGCCTGCCGTACCGGGTGATCCGCCACGGTCCGGTCGCGAGCCTCGCCGAGGCGGCCGCGGCGCGCGGCGTCGAGGTGCCGGACGTGGTCAAGACGATCGTGGTCCGCCGCGGCGAGGGCGACCTGCTCTTCGTGCTGACGCCCGGCGGCCGGGTGATCTCCTGGCCGAAGCTGCGCGCCCTGCTCGGGGTGAGCCGGCTGTCGATGCCCGACGCCGAGGCGGCGAAGGCCGCCACCGGGTACGCGCGCGGCACCATCACCCCGTTCGGCTCCACCACCGCCTGGCCGGTGGTCGCCGACGAGCGGCTGCGCGGCCGGGAGATCACGCTCGGCGCGGGCGAGCACGGCCTGGCCGTCGCTGTCGACGCGGACACCGTGCTGGCCGCGCTCGGCGCGACGGTCGCCGACGTGACCGACGAGGAGCCGACGCGCTGAGCAGTGGCCGGCACGCGACCACGGGCATAGCGTGGAGGACATGCCGAAAGCCGTCTGGAACGACCTCGTCGTCGCCGAGAGCGACGACACAGTGGTGGTCGAGGGCAACCACTACTTTCCCCGTGCCGCGCTGCGCGACGACCTGATCCGGGAGTCCGACACCCACACGGTCTGCCCGTGGAAGGGCACGGCCTCCTACTACACGCTCGAACACGGTGGCGCCACCAGCCCGGACGCCGTCTGGTACTACCCCGACCCCAAGCCGGAGGCGGAGATGGTCCGCGACCGGGTGGCGTTCTGGAAGGACGTCCGGGTCGTCGACTGAGTCACCGTGCCGCCGGGGCGACTGGCACCCGGCGGCCCCGGTGGGTCAGGATGCCCCCATGGCCGACCCGCACTCCGACCCGTCCGGCACCGTCTACGGCGCCCGCGGCGCGCGCCGCGCCCGTGGCGTCCGGCTGCCCCAGGACCCGCTGATGCGGGTCGCGCTGGGCGTCGGCGTGGCGGGCGTACTCCTCGGGGCCTTCTTCGCCACCGGCGTGCTCGGCGGCGGCGGCGACCGGCCGGTGGTGCCGGCGGCCGCGGTGCCCACAGCGGAGCCGAGCGAGCCGAGCGCGGAACCGACGGCGGAGCCCACGCCGTCGTCGTCGCCCTCGCCGAGCGCCGCGCCGAGCACACCCGCCGCGCCGGTGGCGACGCCGAAGGTGATCCGGGGCGTGCCGTCCGGGCGCTGCCTCGGCGTGACCGGCGACGAGGCCGAGGGTGCGCAGGCCGCGCTCGCCGACTGCACCGGCGGGCCGGAGCAGCAGTGGGTGGTCACGCCGGTCACCGACGACACCTACCTGCTCGTGAACGCGGCCAGCAGCAAGTGCCTGGACGTCAACGAGGCGAAGACCGACGACGGCGCGGACGTGCAGCAGTGGTCCTGCAACGGGCAGGCCAACCAGCAGTGGCGGTTCCAGTCGGCCGGCAACGGTGCGGCGCTGCTGGTCGCCGTGCACAGCGGCAAGTGCGCGCAGGTCGACGACGCGGGCACCGAGCCGGGGCGCGAGCTGGAGCAGGCGCCGTGCAGCGGCGCTCCCGAGCAGCAGTGGGCGGCCGGCTGACCCCGGTAGCGCCGACCGGTCAACCCCGGTAGCTCCAGGCCCGCCGGCCCGCTGCCACCGGCAACGTGAACGCGCGCTCGCCGGCGCCGCGGCGGCGCAGCAGCAGCGACAGTCCGGCCGCGCCGACCGACAGCGCGCCCGCCACGTACCAGGCCATCGCGTAGTCACCGAGCCGGTCCCGGACCAGACCGGCGCCGGTGGCCGCCAGCGCGGCGCCGAACTGGTGTGCGGCGAACACCCAGCCGAACACCACGGCGCCGGATGCGCCGAACCACTCCCGGCACAGCGCCACTGTCGGCGGGACCGTCGCCACCCAGTCCAGCCCGTAGAAGACGATGAAGACCAGCATGCTCGGCCGGGCCGTACCGGCGAACAGGCTCGGCAGCACCAGCAGCGACGCCCCGCGCAGCGCGTAGTAGGCGCCGAGCAGCAGCCGGGGGTCGACCCGGTCGGTGAGCCAGCCGGAGGCGATCGAGCCGGCGATGTCGAAGAGCCCGACCACGGCGAGCAGGCTGGCGGCTGTGGTCTCCGGCATGCCGTGGTCGTGCGCGGCGGGCACGAAGTGCGTACCCACCAGGCCGTTCGTGGTCGCGCCGCAGATCGCGAACCCGCCGGCGAGCAGCCAGAACGGCCGCGTCCGCGCGGCGGCGGCGAGCGCGCCGACCGCCCGGGCCGCCGCGCCGCCCTCCGGCCGCGGCGGCGGCACGACCTCCGTCGCGCCGTAGGCGGGCCGCCCCAGGTCCGCCGGGTGCTCCCGCAACAACCACACCACAAGGGGTACGACCGCCAGAGCGGCCCCGGCCACGACGAGTGCCGCCGTGCGCCAGCCGTGGTCGCGCACCAGCACCGCGAGCAGCGGAAGGAAGACCAGCTGCCCGGCCGCGCCGCCCGCGGTGAGCACGCCGGTCACCAGGCCGCGGCGCTCGACGAACCAGCGCCCGGTCACCGTCGCCACGAACGCCAGGGCCATCGAGCCGGTGCCCAGCCCGACGAGGACGCCCCAGCACAGGATGAGCTGCCAGCTCTGCGTCATCCCCACGGTCAGGCCGCTGCCGGCGGCCACCAGCACCAGCGCGCCGGCCACCACGCGGCGGATGCCGAACCGGTCCATCAGCGCGGCGGCGAACGGTGCGGTGAGGCCGTACAGCAGCAGGTTGACCGAGACGGCGGCGGAGATGGTCGCCAGCGGCCAGCCGAACTCGCCGTGCAGCGGGTGCAGCAGCACGCCGGGGGTGGCCCGGAAACCGGCCGCGCCGACGAGCGCGACGAAGGCGACGGCGGCGACGAGCCAGGCCGGATGCAGGCGGGATCGCTTCACCAGCCGAGTCTCGGGCCGGGCGGCTCCTCCGACGAGTGGCCGGAAAGCCATCGTGCGCAATAATCGGGCCATGTCCGTACCGCACCGGGTCGCCGTCCTCGCCCTCGACGGCGTGGTGGCGCTCGACCTCGGCACCCCGGCCCAGGTCCTCGGCGCCGCCCGCGCCGACGACCGCACCCCGCTGTACGCGGTGGCCACCTGCACTCCCGGCGGCCTGCCGGTACGCAGCAGCGCCGGCTTCCAGGTCCTCCCCGACCACGGCCTCGAACTGCTGGGCAGCGCCGACACGGTGATCGTCCCCGGCATCCACGCCGGCTCGCCGCTTTCCGACGGCACGGTTCCGGTCGAGGTGGCCGACGCGTTGCGGGCGGCGTACGACAGGGGTGCCCGCGTCATGTCCATCTGCACCGGCGCGTTCGTGCTCGCCGCCGCCGGCCTGCTCGACGGCCGTCCGGCCACCACCCACTGGGCGTACGCGTCGCGCTTCCGCCGCCTGCACCCCGGCGTACGGCTCGACCCCGACGTGCTGTTCGTCGACGACGGTCGCGTGCTCACCTCGGCCGGGGTGGCCGCCGGCATCGACCTGTGCCTGCACGTCGTCCGCACCGACCACGGCAGCGCGGTGGCCAACCGGGCGGCCCGGCGCTGCGTGGTGCCGCCGTGGCGCGACGGCGGGCAGGCCCAGTACATCGAGCGGCCGGTGCCCCGCGGCGCGGACAACGGCACCGCCGCCACCCGCGAGTGGGCGCGGCAGCGGCTGCACGAGCCGGTGGCGCTGCGCGAGATGGCGGCGCACGCGCGGATGAGCGTCCGTACGTTCACCCGGCACTTCCGTTCGGAGACCGGGCTCAGCCCGGCCCAGTGGCTGCTCCAGCAGCGCACCGAGCACGCCCGGGTGCTGCTGGAGACGACGGATCTGAGCGTCGACCGGATCGCCCGGGACGCGGGTTTCGGCACCACGGCCGCGCTGCGCCAGCACTTCCACGCCCGGGTCGGTGTATCCCCCACCGCCTACCGCCGAACGTTCCGCCCGTCTCCTGCCCCGCGCTCCACTTCCGTCGATCTTGGAGTTGTGGCGCCTGGAAGGCCGGACGTGTCGGAGTTGTCCACCGCCACAACTCCTTGATCGACGGTCTGGCGGTCAGGCGGTCTGGCGGTCAGGCTAGGTGGGGCTGGCGGCGCAGGGCGCGGAGCTGCGCCAGGTGCAGCGGCAGGTGTACGCGGATGTGCAGGTCCAGCGCTCTGCCCCAGGGCAGGGAGTCATCCACGTCCAGGTCGAAGCCCTCGCGCAGCACCGTGTCCACAGGTGTCTCAGCCGCCGGGCCGAGCCGCTCCGCCAACGCGCACAGCTTCTGGCTGGTTGCCCGGAACAACGCGGCCAGGCCGTCCAGCCCGCCGCACTCGGAGACCAACGCGTCGAGTTGCGGACGGTGGATGGTGTCCAGGTCGTAGTAGGCGAACGGCGAGCCGGCCAGCACCGCCTCGGTCGCCTCACTCATCAGCTCGTCGTTGGCGGCGAGGTGCGCGACGATCTGCTCGGCGCTCAACTGCCCTTCCGGCGGCGGCCCGAACCCGCCCGCGTCGATCTCCGCGAACAACTCCTCGTACGCCTGCCGCAGTGCCGGGGCGTCCACCTCGTCCATGCCCCGCATCCAACCCTCGCCGCGGCCGGGACCACCCCTGCTACCGCGCCCGGTTCACCCGGACGCGTGAAGGCCGGCACCCCTTGGTTCGGGGTGCCGGCCTTCGTGTCTCTTACTTGTTCCAGTGCTCGGCGACCAGGTCGGCGGCCTGCTGCTCCCACTGGGCGTAGTGGTCCGGGTAAGCACTGACCTGGACGGTCTGGGCGGCCTTGGTCAGCGGCATGTCCTGCCAGCCGTCGACCTGCTTCAGACCCTTCAGGAACGCGGTCGTGGAGTACTCGGGGTCGGTGATCTGCTCGACCGTGCCCCAACCGGAGGAGGGGCGCTGCTGGAACAGGCCCTGCGAGTCGTGGTCGTTACGGTCACCGAGGTGGCCGAGGTTCTCCAGCTTCGACTCCTGCAACGCCGTAGCGATGGAGACGACCGCGGCGCGCTCGTCCATGCCGGCCTTCTTCGTCGCGGCGATGATCGCCTTCACATTCTTGGTCTGCTCGTCGTTCAGGTCGATACGGGACTGGGCGCCCTGCACACCGTGCGGGATCAGCTTGTCACCCTGCACCGTGACGCTCACCGGCTTGACCGCGTGGGTGGTGTCCGCCGCGTGAGCGGCCACCGGGCCGGCGAAGACGCCACCGGTGAAGGCCAGACCAGCAATACCCAGAACGCTCTTCCGCAGAATCGTGTTCATCAGAAATGCTCCATTCGGGGGTCGACGCACCCGGGGGACGGGATGCGCGGGCACCGTCAGGCGCTCAAGAAAGTCTTCAAGGGGGATCTCGGCTGCTCGCGCGGCAGGGGGTTGCCTCTGCGCGGCGCCGGAAGCATGTCCAACGACCCGCCACCCGCCACCATTCCCGAGGCGGCGCACGCCACCGGAGGGGCGCGGGGGTTCACGTCGTCGGAACCGTGTTCAACGACCAGCCCGCCAGGATCATTCCCCGCGGCTCATGTCGCCAGAACCGAACTCAACGACCACCGGCCCCGGGACTGTTCCCACAGCCAGCGGCCCCTTCTCAGGGCCGGCAGGTACTCGGTCGCTCACCCGATTACAACGCCACCCACCCGCCAGCGATTCCACCCCCAGAGTGCCGCCCACCACCCCCGAACCGGACACTCCGCTCACCCGGCTTGGAGCGGACACCACACCGACAAGCTGCCCAGTGTGATCTTCCATCACCTGAGATACATCGTCCGTACCCCAGGAGCGGCCGTAGATCTTGGTACGAAATGGCCCCTACAGGGGCCACTTCGTACCAAGATCTACAGACGGCTCAGGTCGCCGAGGCGGGGGGAGGCAGGCAGCAGGGCGCCCCACCCACCGCCAGCATCCAGTGAATCGCGTGCACGGGTCGCACCACGGGCATCCACCCTGGCGGTCGATCATGAAGTTGGCGGTGACAAACCGGACACCAAATGCCGCTAACTTCATGATCGACCCATCCGGGGCAGGGCTGGTCGAGGGGTGGGAGCGAGTGCCGGGGAGCACCCGCGCGATCTTGCAGTTCGCGCCCTCCGGGTGTCCCATTCGCGCGGTTTGCGGGGCACCGAAGTGCAAGATCGGCGAGCGCGGAGGGGCCTTGGGCGGCGAGCTGTCGATCTTGGAGTTGTGGCGCCTCGGGGACGCCGCGAGTCGGGCATCGTGGGCGCCACGACTCCAAGATCGACGAGAGAGCGAACAGGGGCGAGCGAGAGGGTGCCGGGAGGGAACTCAGCGGCGGCCGTGGCGGGAGCGTAAGTAGTCGGAGACCACGTACTCGCCCAGGTCGTCCAGGTCCGGGGTGAACATGCGGCCACCCGAGCGTCGCGCCACCGCGTCCACGAACCGGCGCAGACCCGGGTCGTCGCCCAGCATGAACAGGTTGAGCGTGGCGCCGTACCGGGTCAGCCGGTCCACCTCCCGGATCGTCGCCGAGATGGTCTCCGGCAGCGGCGGCCAGTGGAAGTACGCCTCGCCGTCCTCCGGGTCCAGGTGCGCTGTCGGCTCGCCGTCGGTCACCACCAGCACCACCGGCTCGGCACCCGGGTGCCGGCGCAGGTGCCGGCCGGCGATCCGCAGCGCGTGCTGGAGGTTGGTGCCCTGCTGCATGTCCGGCTCCACCGCCGCCAGCTCCTGCTGGGTGAGCGGCATCGCCTCCCGGCCGAAGCCGACGATCTGCAACGCGTCCTGCGGGAATCGGGTCGCCATCAGGTGCGACAGGGCCAGCGCGGTCTGCTTCATCGGGCCCCAGCGCCCCTGCGAGATCATCGAGTACGACAGGTCGACGCAGAGCACCACAGCCGCCGACGCCCGCCGTTCGGTCTCCATCACCTCGAAGTCCTCGACCGCGAGCGGCACCGGCACTCCGGGACCGGCCCGGCGTACCGCCCGGGTGAGCGTGCGCACCACGTCCAGCGGCTGCTCGTCGCCGTACTCCCAGGGGCGGGACGCACCGCTCACCTCGCCGGCCGCGCCGGCCGAGCGGAGGTCGTGCTGGCCGCGCGGGCCGGCCGTCAGGTCGGCGAAGACGCGCCGCAGCGCGGTGCCGGCGAGCCGGCGCAGCGCCTTCGGACTGAGCGTCAGCCCTTCCGCGTCCCGGGTGACCCAGCCCTGGCGGCGCAGTTCGCGTTCCAGCTCCCGCAACCGGCGTACGTCGTCGGCGGCGTCCCGGCCGAGCGTGCGGGCGACCGCCTCCACGTCGACGTCGTCGAGTGTGGCACCGGGCTGGTCCTGGTCGAGGGAGTCCAGCAGCTCGTCGAGTTCGGCGATCTCGTCGAGTGCGCCGGTGGCCTCGCCGTAGCCGAGCGGCTCGTCGCCGCGGACCCGCTCGCCGCGCTGCCAGTTCAGGTCCGGCCGCAGCGACCGCAGGTGGGCGTCGAGCTGAGACAGCTCACCGGCGAGCCGGTCGCCGAGCGACTGGCGCATCAGCCCGGCCAGTTCCTCGCGCTGCCGGTCCGAGAGCGACCGCATGAGCCGCTCACCGGCTGCCGCCCGCCGGGCCAGCACGTCGATCAGCTCGTCGACGTCCTTGGGCCGTTCCGGGAAGAACTCCCCGTGGCGGCGCATGAACTCGGCGAACGCGTCGGTGGTGTCCTCGGAGCGGGCGTGCCGGGCGAGCAGGTCGTTGAGGTCGCGCATCATCTCGGCGAGCTGCCGCTGGACGGCCGGGTCGGCGGTGGCCCGGGCCGCGTCGCGCAGCCCGGCGAAGCGCTGCTCCAGCACGTCGCCGCGCAGCCCGTCGAGGATCCGCTGGTACGTCTGCCGTGCCTCCGCGCTGGCCCACTCATACCCGGAGAGCTCCGACACCGCGCGGGCGGTGGAGCGGGGCAGGTTGTCGAGCACGGCCTCGGCGAACCGGGCCTCGTCGCCGTCGCGGCCGCGCAGCTCGTCGCGTTCGGCGGCGAGCGCCTGGTCGAGCAGGGCCCGGGCCCGGGTGACGGCGCCGTCGAGGTCGCCGCGGCGCAGCGCCTCCCGGCGCAGACGGCGGGCGCGGGCGGCCAGGTCGTCCAGCCCGCCGCGCCCCTGCGGACCACGTCGCAGCAGCTCACGCAGC
The DNA here is from genome assembly GCF_049179035.1 of Micromonospora sp. WMMD1274. NCBI lineage: Bacteria > Bacillati > Actinomycetota > Actinomycetes > Micromonosporales > Micromonosporaceae > Micromonospora > Micromonospora sp. WMMD1274. Next base: position 4,477,690 of record NZ_JBMHMG010000001.1, on the reverse strand, counting down.
GATTCGCGCAGGCTGCCGCCGGCCAGCACGTCCGAGCCGACCGCGTCCACCGCGGCGCGCACGTCGTACGGCGGGGCGAGCGGGTCGGGTCCGCCGCGCCACTGCCCGTACCGGAAGCGGTTGCCGCCGACCACTGTCAGTCCCGGTCCCCGTAGACGGTGCGCCCGGAGTCGGTGACGTCCTTGCCGAGCCGGCGGGTCAGGTGCAGCCCTTCCAGCACGAACTCGATGCCGGCCGCCGCCTCCTCCGGGCTGGGCGCGTCGCCGAGCCCGAGCCGGTCGAGCACCTTGGCCAGCCCCGGTACGGTGCCGACCTGGCGCAGCAGCTCGGCCGAGGAGACCAGCTCGCCGGTCTCGACGGCGCCGCCCTCGGCGACGATCGCGGTGAAGCCGGACAGGTCGAGCCCGGCGAGGCGGGCGCGGAACGTCTCGGCGGTGGCGGTACGCAGCAGGTGCGCGAGCACCTCGATCTCGCGCCCCTCCTCGCCGCTCTCGAACTCGACCTTGCCGCGCAGCGTGGAGGTCACCGACACGGTGTCCCCGATCCGGGCCACCGGCGCCTCCGGACGGGACGCCGACCCGGCACCGGCCGAAGCCGAGGCACCGGCACCGGCACCGGCACCGGCACCGGCCAGCAGACCCGAACGGCGCAACGCGGCGGCGGCCACCGTCTCGGCGGCGGCGATGGCGAACCGGGCGGACACGCCGGAGCGCGGGTCGACCGACGGGGATTCCCGCACGTCACGGGCGAACCGGGCGAGCACCTCCAGCACGTGCTCCGGCACCACGGCGACCAGGTCGGCCTCCTGCCGGATCAGCGCCAGCTCCAGATCGAGGTCGAGCGGGTAGTGGGTACGGATCTCCGCGCCGAACCGGTCCTTCAGCGGCGTGATGATGCGGCCCCGGTTGGTGTAGTCCTCCGGGTTGGCGCTGGCCACCAGCAGCAGGTCCAGCGGCAGCCGCAACTGGTAGCCGCGAACCTGGATGTCGCGTTCCTCCAGCACGTTGAGCAGCGCCACCTGGATGCGTTCGGCCAGGTCGGGCAGCTCGTTGACGGCGAAGACGCCCCGGTTGGTGCGCGGTACGAGCCCGAAGTGGATGGTCTCCGGGTCGCCGAGCGTGCGCCCCTGGGCGAGGCGGATCGGGTCGACGTCGCCGATCAGGTCGCCGACGCTGGTGTCCGGCGTGGCGAGCTTCTCGCCGTACCGCATCGAGCGGTGCAGCCAGCCGATCGGCAGGTCGTCGCCGGCCGAGTCGACGAGCGCCCGGGAGGCGGGGGTGATCGGGTGCATCGGGTGCTCGTTGAGCACCGAGCCGGGGATCACCGGGGTCCACTCGTCCAGCAGCCCGCCGAGCGAGCGGATCAGCCGGGTCTTGCCCTGCCCGCGCTCGCCGAGCAGCACCATGTCGTGCCCGGCGAGCAGCGCGCGCTCGACCTCGGGCAGCACCGTGTCCTCGTAGCCCACGATGCCGGGGAAGCGCTCCTCGCCGGAGCCCATCCGGGCGAGGAGGTTGTCTCGGAGTTCCTGTTTGACCGTGCGGTACTGGTGACCGGTCGCGCGCAGCTCGCCGAGCGTGCTCGGCAGGTCGGCGGGCGGGACCGGGGAAACCTGGTTGGGAGCGGTCACCCGACCCACGCTAGCGCGCTCCGATGACCGGCGGCCTCCGTCGTCGATGTCGCGACAAGGGAAGCCGCCGGAACGCCACTCACTTGCCGAGGCGGGCGCGGACCATCCGGGGTACGGCGGCCAGGCCGGTGACCGGGCGGAACGCGTGCGCGGCGGCGACCAGCGCGGCGTACTCGTCGTCGGCGAGGTCGATCTCGGCGGCGGCCGCGTTGCGTTCCATCTGCTCGACCCCGGAGGCGCCCGGGATGGCCACCACGTTCGGGTGCCGCAGCACGTACGCGAGCGCGATCTGGCTCGGCGTGGCGTCGTGCGCGTCGGCCACCTCGCGCAGCGTGGCGATGAGCTGGGTGCCGCGTTCCAGGTTCTCCGGCAGGAAGTACGGGTTGGCCCGGCGTACCGCCCCGGCGGGCGGGTTCGTGGCGTCGTATCGGCCGGAGAGGAAACCCTGTGCCAGCGGCGAGTACGCGATGACGATGCGGCCGGCCTGCTCCGCGTACGGGATGAGGTCTTCCTCGGGGCCGCGGTCGATCATGCTGTAGCGGACCTGGTTGCTCAGCACCCGGCGGCCCAGCGCGGCCTCGGCGAACCGCCACCGGCGCAGGCCGTAGTTGCTGACGCCGACCTCGCCGACCAGCCCGACGTCCTGCAACGAGCGCATGCCGCGCATGGTGGTGGTGTCGGCGACCACCGGGTTGGCCTGGTGCACCTGGTAGAGGTCGATGCCGTCGACGCCGAGCCGGGCGGCGGAGGCGACCGCCCGCTGCTGCACCACCGGCGCGACCGGCAGCAGCGGGAAGATCTTGCTGGCGACCACGACCTTGGCGCGGTCGTCGCCCAGCGCCGCGCCGAGGATGCGCTCGCTGCGGCCGAAGCCGTACAACTCGGCGGTGTCGAACAGGGTCACGCCCAGGTTGAGCGCCCGCCGGACGATCTCGGCGGCCCGGCGCTCGTACTCCGGGCCGTAGCCCCACTCCTTGGAGCCGAACTGCCAGGTGCCGAGGCCGATCTTGGAAATGGGCTTGGGGGTGTCGAGCCGCACGTAACGCATGAGGCCGAACGTACCCGCGCCGCTGCGTGCGCACTCCGGTGCGGACAGAATGGCCTGGTGACATACCTCGCCAGCGACGACCGTTACCACGAGATGATCTACCGGCGCAGCGGCCGGAGCGGGCTGAAGCTGCCTGTCATCTCCCTCGGCCTGTGGCACAACTTCGGACCGGACCGCCCCTTCGAGCGACAGCGGGACATCGTCCGCCGCGCCTTCGACCTCGGCATCACCCACTTCGACCTGGCCAACAACTACGGCCCGCCGCCCGGTTCGGCGGAGGAGAACTTCGGCCGGCTGCTCGCCACCGACCTGAAGCCGTACCGGGACGAGCTGGTGATCTCCAGCAAGGCCGGTTATCTGATGTGGCCCGGCCCGTACGGCGAGTGGGGTTCGCGCAAGTACCTGATCTCGTCGCTGGACCAGTCGCTGCGCCGTCTCGGGCTGGACTACGTCGACGTCTTCTACTCGCACCGGTTCGACCCGGAGACCCCGCTGGAGGAGACGATGGGCGCGCTCGACGCGATCGTCCGCTCCGGCAAGGCGCTCTACGTGGGCATCTCCAACTACGACTCGGAGCAGACCGAGCGGGCCGCCGAGATCCTGCGCGACCTGGGTACGCCGCTGCTGATCAACCAGCCGTCGTACTCGATGATGAACCGCTGGACGGAGGAGGACGGCCTGCTGGACACGCTGGAGCGCGTCGGCGCCGGCTGCATCGCGTACAGCCCGCTCGCCCAGGGCCTGCTCACCGACCGTTACCTCAAGGGCATCCCGGCCGACTCGCGGGTGCGCACGAGCGTCTTCCTGAACGAGAGCGACCTGGACGACGAGACGATGGCGACGGTCCGGGGGCTCGCCGCGGTGGCCGAGCGGCGCGGGCAGACGCTTGCCCAGCTCGCCCTGGCCTGGGCGCTGCGCGACCCGCGCATGACCAGCCTCATCATCGGCGCGAGCAGCGTGGCGCAGCTGGAGGGCAACGTGGCCGCGCTGGACAACCTCGACCTCGCCGGGAACGACCTGGCCGAGATCGAGGGCCTGCTCGGCTGAGTCACCAGATGCGGCGCCGCCCGGCGCGGTGGTTGCGGACACCGCACGGCCGCCCGGGCGGCGGCCCGCCGGTCCGCCGCAGTCCGACCACCGCCGCGGCGAGCAGCGCGACGACGAGCGCCGCCGCGCCGACCACGAGCGGCCGGGACAGCGGTCCGCCGTCGGTCACCGTCGCGACCGGCACCGCAGGCTCGTCGTCGGCCGCCGGCACGGCGAGGGTACGCGGAGGCGACGCGCTCGCCTTCGGCGCTGCCGGTGACGCGTCCGACTCACCGCGTGCCGCCCGGAAGACCACGTCCGAGCAGGAGTAGTACGTGTCCTGGGTGTCCGAGTTCTGCCAGATGACGTAGACGAGGTGCCGGCCGGTACGCCCGGCTGGGAGCCGTCCCCGCATCTCGTACGCGCCCGCGCGGATCGGCGGGTCGGTGACCTGGAGGAACGGCTTCTTCTCCAGGTCCGCCCAGGTCAGCGCACGCTTCGGCGAGTACGAGCCGGTGGTGACGTAGTACCGGAACGTGCCCCGGTGCGGGATGGTGGTGCGGTAGCGGAACGTGTGCCGCGCCCCGGCTGTGAGCGTGGTGGCGGGCCAGTCGGCGCGCGGCAGGTCCAGTCCCCGGTACGCGGACAGCCCGCCGCTGCACAGTTCCCCGTCCGGGATGCGTTCCCGGTCCCGCCCGTCGATCCGGGCCACCCGGATGTTGTCCCACTCGCGTACCGCCGCTCCGGCGGCGATCGCGGCCCGGCAGGCGGGCGTCTGCGCCCGGCCGCCCTCCGGCCCGCACGCGGCGGACCGGCTCAGCGGGCTGGTCGGCGCACCGTGCGCCGCGGCCGGCGCGGCGGTCAGCGGCACCGTCGCCGCGACGGCGGCGAGCGCGGCGAGCGCGCGACGTGCGGCCATGTGATCGACCTCCCGCGCACTGGTACGGCCGCGAGCCGCGAAAGGTTCGATCCGCGCCGATCGGCCCAGGGGACATGACCGAACGGACAACCGGGGCGGCGACGGACGCCGGAGGGGCCCTACAGTGACGAAACCCTGTGATCGAGGAGCGTCCCTTGACCGAACCGGCCCCGTCCCCCGAGCCGTCCCGCGCCGCCCCGGCGGCCGGGCCCGCGCCGGGTGACGTCCCCGCCCCCGCACAGCCGTACCTGCTGGTGCTGCCCACCATGGAGGGCGCGCCCACGCCGGTGCCCTGGCCGGGCGCCGAGGGCCAGCCCGGCTGGGCCATTCCGGTCACCGTGCCGCCCGGCACCCAGGGGTACGCGTTGTTCCTCCCGCTGGTCCCCGCGCCCGGCCAGCCGACGGCGGGGGTGCCCGCCCAGGCGACGGCGCCCGCCGCCGAGCGCTCCCCGGCGGAGGGCGCCGCCCCGGCCACCGGCGCGAGCGGCACCACCGCCGCACTGTCCACACCGGCTGAGGGCTCGGCCCCTTCCGCCGGCGCGAGCGGCCCGACCGCCGCGGCCGGGTCCACACCGGTCGACGGCGGTCCGGCGGCAGCAGCCGAGGCTGGGAAGCCCGTCGCCGACCGTCCGACGGGCGGAGAGCCCGTCGCCGCCCCGCCGGACGCCGTTCCGGCGGCTCGCCGGGAGCAGGCTGGCGCAACGTCCTCGGCCACCGGCGACGCCGCATCGTCCACTCCGGATGCCGGCCCGGCAGACGCGGCCACGGCCGACTCCGGTGGAGCCGGGACCGGCGCGCGCCCCGGCGACGGTGCTCCGCGGGCGGCCGATTCCGCGACTTCCGGCCCGTCGGGAGCCTCGCGGACATCTGCCGCTCCCCCGGGCACGCCACCGACAGCCGACTCCCCCGGCACGCCAGCGGTTACCGGCCCGTCCGGCGCCACGCAGGCGCCTGCCTCCGGAGCATGGGCCGCGCCGGGCGCGCAGCCGGCCTCCGGGCCGCCGCCCGCGCCGGGTACTCAGCGCGCTCCGGGCACGCCGCCTCCGCACGGCGGTGGGCCGGTGCCCGCGCCGCCGTACCCCGGAATGGGGTGGAGCGGGCACCCGCAGGCGCCGACGTGGGCGCCGCGACCTCAGGTGCCGCGGACCTCGTTCCTCGGCGCGAAGTGGCCCGGCCCGAAGGCGGCGACCGGGCGGGCCGTACCGCTCGCGGTGCTGGCCGCCGCGGTCGGCAGCGCGGTGTTCGTGCCGCTCGGCCGCGTCGGCGTGGGCTGGTTCCTGGGGTGGCTGACGCTCACGCTCGCGGTGCTGCTGGCGGTCCGGTCGAAGACCGCGGACCTGCCGCGCGCCGACAAGCTCATCCGGGCCGGGTGGGCGGCGGCCGCCCTGGCCCTGATCGCCGTGCCGGCGTTCCGCAACGCCTGGTGGCTCGTGACGTTCTGCGTGCTCGGCGCGCTCGGCTGCGCCACCCTCGCGATCATCGGCGGGCGGCTGGTGCGCTCGATCCTGTTCGGCCTGGTGGCCACGCCGTTCGCGGCGTTGCGCGGCCTGCCCTGGGTACGCCGGCACATCACCGCCTCGCCGCAGGAGGCGACGGTGCGCAAGGTGACCGTCTCGGTCGTCGCCACGGTCGTGGTGCTCGTGGTCTTCGGCAGCCTGCTCGCGTCGGCCGACGCGGCGTTCTCCGAGGCGCTCGGCCAGCTCGTCCCCGAGATCAACCTCGGCACGGTGTTCGGCTGGTTGTTCCTGGCCGTGGTGGGCGGTCTGATCGCTGTCGCCGGGCTCTACACGCTCGCCGCGCCGCCGGATCTGTCCACCGTGGATCGCGCCGGTGAGCGCCGCCTCGGCCTGCTGGAGTGGGCGCCGGCCATCGGCGCGCTCGCGCTGCTGTTCGCCGGGTTCGTGGTGGTGCAGTTCACCACGCTCTTCGGCGGCCAGCGGCACGTGCAGCGGGTCGCCGGGCTCAGTTACGCCGAGTACGCGCGCAGCGGCTTCTGGCAGCTGATGTTCGTCACGCTGCTGACGGTGGCGGTGCTCGGCGGGGTGAGCCGCTGGGCCCGCCGGGAGCGGCCGGCCGAGCGCATCCTGCTGCGTGTGCTGCTCGGGCTGATCAGCGCGCTGAGCGTGGTGATCGTGGCGTCGGCGCTGTCCCGGATGTGGACGTACCAGAAGGTCTACAGCTTCACCGGCGAGCGGATCTTCGTGATGGCGTTCGAGATGCTGCTCGGCACGGTCTTCCTGATGATCATCGCGGCCGGTGTCCGGTGGAAGGGCCGGTGGATTCCCGGCACCACGCTCGCGCTGGCGGTGGCGATGCTGCTGGGCCTGGCCGTGCTCAACCCGGAGGACTACGTCGCCCGCCGCAACACGCTGCGGTACGAGCAGACCGGCAAGATCGACGCCTGGTACCTGCGGGCGCTGTCCGCCGACGCCACCCCGGCGCTCGCCAAGCTCCCCGACCCGGTACGCCGGTGCACGCTGAGCTGGATCGCCGACGACCTCGCCGAACCCGACCCCTGGTACGCCTGGAACCTGGGCCGCCAGCGCGCCCGAAAGGCCCTGGAGGAGGTCGGACCCCAGGCGGTCGGCGGCCCGAAGGACTGCCGCCGGGCCGACCAGTTCGACCTGCCGAAGACGCGGCGTCCCCGCTGACGCCACCGGCCGGGCCGCGAATCCACGCGGCCCGGCCGGACCGTCAGGCCGGGCCGCCGCCGAAGCCGATCTCGTTGCCGTCCGGGTCGTGGAAGATCACTTTGCGGACGCCGTTGTCGTAGGTCTCCCGCGCGACCGGTGTCAGACCACGGGCGGCGATCGCCGCGACGCGGGTGTCGAGGTCGTCGACGAAGACCGTCTGCATGGCGTGACCGGCGTGCTCGGGCCGCACGTCGACGTAGAGGTAGCGATGTTCGGCCAGCTCCCACACCGCCTCGCTGTCGTTCGGCCGGAACTGCGGCGGGGCGCCGAACAGCCGCTCGTACCAGTCCGTCGCCACCGCGAGGTCGCGGACCGGGACGCCGGCGAACAGGTCGACAGTCATCCGGCCAATCTATCCGGGTCGACGTGCCCGCGCGGGCTCACGCCGTACCGGCGTTTGAACGCCGTGCTCAGGGCGAACGAGCTGCCGTAGCCGACCCGGCGGGCCACCGCGCCGACTGTGGCGCCGGGCTCGCGGAGCAGGTCGGCCGCGAGCGCCAGCCGCCAGCCCGTCAGGTACGCCACGGGCGGCTCGCCGACCAGCGCGGTGAAGCGTCGGGCCAGCGCCGCCCGGGACATCCCCACCTCGGCGGCGAGCGACGCCACAGTCCACGGCCGGGCCGGGTCGTGGTGCAGCATCCGCAGCGCGCGGCCGACCACCGGATCGGCGTACGCCCGGTACCAGGCGGGTGCGGCGGCACCCGGCCGGGCGAACCACTCCCGCAGCGCGGCGATGAGCAGCAGGTCGAGCAGGCGGTCGAGCACCGCCTCCTGGCCGGGGTCGTCCTTGACGATCTCGGCGGCCAGCAGCGGCACCAGCGGCGTGTCCCAGGACTCGCGCCGCACCACCGCGAGCGGCGGCAGCGCGTCCAGCAAACGCTTCCCGACAGTCCCCCGCACCGGGTACGTGCCGGTGAGCAGCACGGTCCGGCCGTCCGGCCCGTTGCCCCAGGTGCGTACGCCCCAGCGCGTCATCGCGAACAGCTCGCGCCCGTCCGGTGTGGTGCAGCGCTGGCCCGGGTGCACGACCACCTGCGGCGCCGTGGCCGGCTCGTCCGCGACCGTGTACGGGGCCGGGCCGCACACGATCGCCACGTCACCGCCGGTCAGCCGCGCGGCCTCCCCCTCCTCGGGCACGATCCAGCCGTCCCCGCGCACCACGGCGACGAGCGTGAGCGGCGCCTCGTCCCGGATCCGCATCGACCAGGGCGGGGTGAGGATCGAGCGCAGCAGGAAGGCGCCCCGCGCCCGAGGGCCGTCGAGCAGGCCGGAAACGGCGTCCACGGAGACGATTGAACACAGGATCGCGCGTCCTGACCATGGGCCGTCTCACCGCGCGGCGGTTCGATGAGGACATGCGACTCGTACAACAACTGACGCTGGTCGGCGCCACAGTCGGGGCCGGGCTGATGGCGGGCCTGTTCGCCGCGTTCGCGTACGCCGTGATGCCGGCGCTGCGCGGCGCGGACGACCGCACGTTCGTGGACGCCATGCAGCGCATCAACGTCACAATCGTCAACGGCTGGTTCCTGCTGGCGTTCCTGGGTACGCCGGTGCTGGCCGCGTTCGCGGCGGTGCTGGCGTGGCGCGGGGCGGCCCGGCCGGCGCTGCCGTGGATCGTCGCCGGGCTCGCGCTGTACCTGGTGATGTTCGTCGTCACCGTGGCGGTGAACGTGCCGCTGAACGACGCGCTCGCCGCGGCCGGCACGGCGGATCCCGCTGCGGCGCGGGAGCGCTTCGAATCCACCTGGGTCACCTGGAACGTGGTCCGGACGCTGGCGAGCACGGCCGGGTTCGGCGCGCTGTGCTGGGCGTTGGTGCTCTCCGGCCGCGCCGCGTGAGCGCCGTTCCCCTGCGAGATGCTAGGAGATGAACCTGTCCGCGTACTCCTCCGCAGGTTCCACGTTGGTGATGACGTCGATCAGGACACCGTCCGGGCCGGCGACGATGAAGTGCCGCTGTCCGAACTCTTCGGTCCGGACGGGAAGCACGACCTCCAGGTGCCGCAGGCGCTCCCACTCGGCGTCGACGTCGTCCACCTCCAGGTTGAGCAGCATCCCACCGGCGACCGGCCCGCGGTAGGCCGCCGGGATGGTCTCGTGGCTGCTGTCCAGCACCGCCAGTTCCCAGTTGTCGCGGCGCAGGCTCACGTACCACTCCGTCTCGAACGTCGGTTGGAACCCGAAGTGCTCGCGGTAGAAGGCCGCGGCCGAGGTCACGTCGGTCGTCATGAGGACCGGGTACGAGCTGGCGAGTGCCATGGCGAACTCCCTTTACATACACTGTGCAGGTAAGAGGAATATACATACACGGCGCATGTAAAAGGAAGGGTGCGGCATGGCGCGAGCCACCAAGGAGCAGAGCGAGATCACCGGCCGGCGCATCCGGGACGTCGCTACCGCCCTGTTCGCCGAACGCGGCTACACCGCCGTCCGCCTGGAGGAAGTGGCCGCCGCGGCCCAGGTCACCAGGGGTGCGGTCTACCATCACTACCGCAGCAAGCAGCACCTGTTCGAAGCCGTCGCAGCCGCCGCGCAACAGCGGGTCGCCGCTGCGGTCGCCAGCGCCGCCGAGGCGGTCGCCGATCCATGGGACGGCCTGGTCGCCGGCTGCCGGGCGTTCCTCACCGCCAGTGTCGACGACACACACCGGCGGATCCTGCTGGTCGACGCGCCCGCGGTGATGGGTTGGCGCACGTGGCGCAGCCAGGACGCGGCCGCTTCCGGGCACCACCTGGCCGAGGCGGTGGCCACGCTGGCAGCAGCCGGGCACCTTGAGGTCAACTCGCCCGAGGCAACTGCCACCTTGCTCTCCGGCGCGATGAACGAGGCAGTGCTACGGATCGCCGAGGCCCCGGACCGGGACGCCGCACTGGTCGAGACGTGGCCCGATCTGCTGCGCCTGCTTCACGGTCTCCGCGGACCGCGCACCGCACCCGTCCGGCACGGTTAGCTGGCGCTGCGGCCGTCGAAGGTGATCACGAAGGCGCTTGCCGCCCGCCACCACGGATACGACAAACGCCCTGGTACGGGATCATGTCCCTACCAGGGCGTTCTCGCATGGGTGGAGCCGAGGGGACTCGAACCCCTGACCCCCACACTGCCAGTGTGGTGCGCTACCAGCTGCGCCACGGCCCCTTGCGGTCGCACCCGGTCGCCCGGGCACGGAGAGAACTATACACACGCCCCCCGGCATGGTCATCTCGCGGGGTCCCCCCACCGAGGGGTCAGTTAAGCGCCACATCCGGCGGGAAGTGGGCCACCGCGGCCATCATGCCGCCCTGCCGGCGCAGCACCATCGGCCAGAGATCATCCGGCCGGTCGACGAACGCGTCACCGGGCAGGGCGTCGAACACGAACCAGGAGCCCTCCTCGATCTCGCGCTCCACCTGCCCGGCGCCCCAGCCGGAGTAACCGGCGAAGACCCGGATCCCGCCGACGGCCTCGCGCAGCTTCTCCGGGTCGACGGAGAGGTCGATCGTGCCGACCGCGCCGGAGACGCGGTGGAAGCCCTTGACCGGCCGGACGGGGTGCCGCATGCGGGCCAGGCAGATGGCCGAGTCGGGCTGCACCGGGCCGCCCTCGAACAGCACGGCCGGGTCGCGGGCCAGGTCGCTCCAGTCGCCGAGCACGTCGGCCACGGAGACCTCGGTGGCCCGGTTCAGCACCACCCCGAGGGCGCCGCCGGGTTCGTGGGCGACGAGCAGCACGACCGTACGGTCGAAGTTCGGATCCTTGAGCCCTGGTGTCGCGACCAGCAGTCGTCCGGTCATCGACTCCATGGCTCGGCCACCGATCGCCTGCCCCTCACTCTGCATGTCCGACACCCGTCAGCCGTGCGCCCGTACGGGCCCGAGGCCGTCGACCGTCCACCCTGTCAACGCCATGTCACGCACCATAGCCTGCGCCCGGCCCGCTGGTTAAGGTCTGACGGGCGGGTGATCACGACGGATCGAGGGAGGGCCGGATGGCGGCGCAGGCCGAACTGGCGGTGATCGGCGGGTCGGGTCTCTACGCCCTGCTCGACGGCGTGGAGCACGTGGTGGACACCCCGTACGGCGAGCCGTCGGGCCCGATCACCGTCGCCGAGGTGGGCGGCCGCCGGGTGGCGTTCCTGCCCCGGCACGGGCGCGATCACCGGTACCCGCCGCACCTGATCCCGTACCGGGCGAACCTGTGGGCGCTGCGGTCGCTGGGCGTACGCCAGGTGCTGGCGCCCTGCGCGGTCGGCGGCCTGCGGCCGGAGCTGGGCCCGGGGACGTTCGTGGTGCCGGACCAGTTGATCGACCGCACCAGCGGGCGCGCACAGACCTACTACGACCGGGGCGCGGTGCACGTGTCGTTCGCCGACCCGTACTGCCCGGCCGGGCGGCGCACGCTGCTGGACACGGCGGCCGGGCGCGGCGTGCCGGCGGTGGACGGCGGGACCGTCGTCGTGGTCGAGGGTCCGCGCTTCTCGACCCGGGCGGAGTCGCGCTGGTTCGCCTCGATGGGCGGCACGATCGTCAACATGACCGGTCACCCGGAGGCGGTGCTGGCCCGCGAGCTGGCGCTCTGCTACACGTCCATCGCGCTGGTCACGGACCTGGACGCGGGCGTCGAGGCGGGCGAGTCGGTCACCCACGAGGAGGTGTTCCGGGTCTTCGCGGAGAATACCGACCGGCTGCGCGGTCTGCTGCTGGACGCCGTCGCCGCGCTGCCCGACGAGCGGCAGTGCGAGTGCGGAAGCGCGCTGGACGGGATCAAGCTGCCGTTCCCGCTGCCCTGAGCCTGGGAAGCGCCCGAAAAGTCGCCTTCGGCCCGATAGATTCGGCTGGTCGGGAGACTGGGCACCGGGCCGGCTCCGGCATCCGCGTGCGGAACGGAGGCAGCCGGCGATGGCGACGGTGCGGGAGGCGACCTACGACCTGCTGCGCGCGCTCGGCCTGACCACCGTCTTCGGCAACCCGGGCTCGACCGAGGAGCCGTTCCTCCAGGATTTCCCGGCCGACTTCCACTACGTGCACGCGCTCCAGGAGGCGTCGGCGGTCGCCATGGCCGACGGCTACGCCCAGGGCACCGGCCGGCCCGCGCACGTCAACCTGCACACCGCGCCGGGCACCGGCAACGGCATGGGCAACCTGGTCACCGCCTGGCACAACCGGACGCCGCTGATCGTCAGCGCCGGTCAGCAGACCCGCGAGATGCTGCTGATCGAGCCGCGCCTGGCCAGCCCCCGGGCGGTCGAGCTGGCCCAGCCGTACGTCAAGTGGGCCCACGAGCCGGCCCGCGCGCAGGACATCCCGGCGGCCTTCATGCGGGCGTACGCCTCGGCGGTGCAGCCCCCGGCCGGACCGGTCTTCCTCTCCCTGCCGATGGACGACTGGGACCGTCCGGCCGACCCGCCGCCGCAGGTGCGTACCGTCGCCACCCGGATCGCGCCGGACCCGGACCGGCTGCGGACCTTCGCCGAGGCGCTGGCCGCCGCCCGCGCCCCGGCGCTGGTGCTCGGCGCGGCGGTGGACCGGTCGGACGCCTGGCCGGACGCGGTCGCGCTGGCCGAGCACCTGGCCGTCCCGGTCTGGGCCGCCCCGGCGCCGGAGCGGGCCGTGTTCCCCGAGCGGCACCCGCACTTCCGGGGCGTGCTGCCGTACGCGATCGGGCCGCTGTCGGAGGCGCTGCGCGGCCACGACGTGGTGCTGGTGGTGGGTGCGCCGGTGTTCCGGTACTACCCGCACGTGCCGGGTGACTACCTGCCCGGCGACGCACGCCTGCTGCACGTCACCGACGACCCGGACGAGGCGGCGCGCGCCCCGGTCGGGGAGAGCCTGCTCGGCGACGCCGGGCTGACCATGGCCGCGCTGCGCGAGCTGCTGCCGGCGACCGGCCGGGCGGCGCCGTCACCGCGCCCGCAGCCGGCCCCGCCCGAACCGGCCGACCCGCCGAGCGCCGACGCGTTGTTCGCCGCGCTGGCGGACGCGTGGCCGGCGGACGGGGTGCTGGTGCAGGAGTCGCCGTCCAACCTGGCCGCGCTGCGCCGCCGGCTGCCGATCGAGCGGCCGCGCTCGTACCTGACGATGGCCAGCGGCGGTCTCGGCTTCGGACTGCCGGCGGCGGTCGGCATGGCGCTCGCGGAACGCGACACCGGGCGCGGCCGCCCGGTGGTCGCGGTCGTCGGGGACGGCTCGTTCCACTACTCGGTCCAGGCGTTGTGGACGGCGGCGCGGCTGCGGCTGCCGCTCGCCGTCGTGGTCCCGGTGAATCAGCAGTACGCGATCCTGAAGGCGTTCGCCGAGCTGAAACACACCCCGGGCGTGCCCGCGCTGGACCTGCCCGGGCTGGACGTGACGGCTGTGGCGCACGGCTACGGCTGCGCCGGTGAGGTGACCACGCTGGACGGGCTCGGTGCGGCGCTGACCACCGCGCTCGCGGCGGACCGGCCGACCGTGCTGCCGGTGCCGATCAGCACCGACGTGCCGCGGATCCTGTGAACCTCAGCCGGGCCGGACGGTCAGCGGGGCGCCGCTCGCGGCGTCCAGCACGGCCCGGCCGCCGAGCGGCGCGTCGAGCGTGACGCTCACCGGCTTCAGCACGAGCTGGGCGGTGCAGGGGCCGGTCGGCGAGACCACCGCGCCACCGATCACCACGACGTCCGGCCGTTCCAGCACCAGCGGCGTGGGCGGGCCGTCGCAGGCGCCGACGCCGAGCAGGTAGTCGACGCGGTTGCCCTCGACCGCACGCAGCTGCTGCGCGGACACCAGACCGTTCGGCAGCGGCTCACCGGGCACCGCACCGCCGGGGACCCGGCCGGTCACGCGCGGCGCGACAGCGATCCGCGCCACGGGCACGGCCAGCTCGTCCACCGTGAACAGCCAGGCGGGCACCTCGGCGCGGCCCCGGCTGGTCCACACCGGTGCGCTGCCCAGCCGTACCTCGGTCACGGTGAGCGCCACGCACGGGGTCGGCGCCGAGGTCGACACCGGGTCGTTCGGGCCGGGTCGGCCGGTGGGTGCCGGGTCCGGTGCGGCCGGTCGCCCGTCGCAGGGCGGCGGGTCGCCCTGGCGGAGCTGGGCGTACGCGTCGGCTGCGCTGACCAGCGGAACGCGCAGCGTGCCGTCGGGGAACCGGATCGTGCCGTCCTTCGGCACGGCGGCCGGGATCGGGATCTGGTCCCGGTACCAGCCGGCGCCGAACGCCGTCTTCGTCTCCTCGGTGAAGCCCGGGTCGCCGGTGAGCACAGTGGCGTCCTGGAGCGGCACGTACCCGTCGCGCCAGCCCGGCCCGGGACGCCAGCCCGCGGCGACCTCCTCGGCCCGCTCGGTGAACGCGGGCCGCTGGTCCGGACCGGTGGGCGGCGTCCGGACGGGAGCGGCGCCGGGCGTGGCGCAGGCGGAGAGGGCCAGCAACGGGATACCGAGCAGGGCGAGCACGCGACGCATGCCGGTTGGACGCGTGCCGGTCCCGGCTGGTTCCCCCCGGGCTCAGTCCTCGCCGCCGAGGTCGGCCTGGTAGGCCTCCCAGAGCAGGTCGGCGCCGAGCCGGCGGTGCCGGTCGAGCGCGCGCAACAGGTCGCGGGTGCGGGCCCGCACCTCCGCGGCGGACACCCCGGGCAGGTGTACGGCGTGCTGGAGCGCCGCGAGCGCCGCGCTGATCGCGGCGTGCTCGCCGACCAGCAGGCGTACGCCCCGGTCCAGCCGGGGCGCGGCGCGCACCACTTCGGCGTAGTGGCCGCCCGCTCCCTCGGTGACGCGGACGTGTTCGGTGAAGCCCCGCCGGACGGGGTCAAGATCGGTGAGAAGTCGCTCCCGCCAGCGCGGCCCGGTGGCCGGCGCCCGCCCGAGGGCACGCAGGTCACCGGCGGCGCTCGGGAGCACGGCGGTCGGCTGCTGGATCGGACTGGTGACCATGGGACACCTCCCGCTGCTGGGTGCGAACCCGTATGGCGATGGTGGACCCGGTTCGAGGGCCTGTCCAGCGGTCGGCGCCGCCTCATCTGCCCCGTCTGCAACAGAGGCCCCAGCCGGTCTCGACAACCCCAGAGACGACTGTGCGCCCCGGTCCGGGTGGACCGAGGCGCACAGGCCGTGTGGTGGAGGTGCCGGGAATCGAACCCGGGTCCTTCGCCGGTTTGTCAGGGCTTCTCCGAGCGCAGCTCGCTATGCCTCTACTCGGCCCCACCGCTCACGCGAGCAAGTTGGTGTGACGGGCCCAGTCGCTGATTGATCTCGCCGCACGGACCCCGCGACCGGGTCCGGTTGGCCAGCCTTCTAGCTGATGCCGGCAGACTGGGTCGAAGGCGCTCCCAGGCCGACAGACTTGCTACTCGCCTCAGGCGGCGAGAGCGAAGTCAGCGCGATTGTTCTTGGCGCTTATTGGTTTCCGACGACCGATTCTCGAGACGACGTCGGCTTCCTCGGCTCGCTTCCCCTGTCGCTGCGTACGAAGTCGAAACCAGTCACCCCCTCGTAGCGCTGCCCCTGTCGGCAGCACACCAAGCCTAACGCCTGGCGCAACCGGATTCATCCCGAGGCCCGCTCGACGCGGACTGCCGGACGAACCGGACGTATCACTCACCCATGCCCTTGCCGCGCCGGCCCACCGCCCGGGCGATCTCCCGGTCGGCGTCCCGCTTGGCGAGGTCCTGGCGCTTGTCGTACGACTTCTTACCCCGGGCCAGGCCGATCTCCACCTTGGCCCAGCCGTCGGAGAAGTAGACCTGCAACGGCACCAGCGTCAGGCCGCTCTCCTTGAGCTTGCCCAGCAGCCGGTCGATCTCCAGCCGGTTGAGCAGCAGCTTGCGGGTACGCCGGGGCTCGTGGTTGGTCCAGGTGCCCTGCGCGTACTCCGGGATGTGCATGGCGTGCAGGTAGATCTCGCCGTCGCGCTCCTGGGCGAACGCGTCCACGAGCGACGCCCGCCCGGCCCGCAGCGACTTGACCTCGGTGCCGGTCAGCGCCATGCCCGCCTCGTACGTGTCGAGGATGGCGTAGTCGTGGCGTGCCTTCTTGTTGGAGGCGACCACCTTGCGACCCTTTTCCCGTGGCATCGGCGCCACCCCCTTCCTGATCGACTCACCGGCCACCGGCCGGCGAGCGGAGATCATGCTACCGGAACCACAAGGGCCCTCCCGCGCCGTTTATTCCGGCGCGGGAGGGCCCTCGGCAGAGCCGTACGGGCGACTAGACCCGCAGGTAGAAGCGGAGCGTGACCCAGGCGGTGACCGCGCTGACCACGCCACCGACGGCGGCCATCAGCGGGAAGGTCAGGAAGATCTCGGACCAGGAGATCGGGGTGATCAGGCCCTCCAGGGCGGCCATCGAGCTGCCGGCCGCCACCACCTTCACCCCGATCAACGCGAGCAGGCCGAGGATGGAGCCGAACAGACCGGCCACCACCGCCTCCAGCACGAACGGCGCCTGGATGAACCAGTTCGACGCGCCGACCAGCTTCATGACCGCCACCTCACGCCGCTTGCTGTACGCGGCGACCTGGATGGTGTTCGCGACGAGCAGCAGGGCGGCGATGGCCATCACGGTGGCGATCGCGAGCGCTCCGTTCTGGAAGCCGCTCAGCACGCCGAAGACCTTGTCGAGCAGCTTGCTCTGGTCGACGATCGTGTCGATGCCCTCGGTGGCCTTGTACTTGTCGTAGATCGCCTTGTACTGCTCCGGGTCGTTCAGCTTGACCCGGTACGACTCGGGAAGCTGGTCCGGCTTGACGGCGCTGACCAGGTCCGGGGCGTCGGCGTACATCTGCTGGAAGCGCTCGTACGCCTGCTCCTTGTTGACGTACGTCGAGTCCTTGACCAGCGGGTCCTGGCCGAGCTGCTGGCCCAGCGCGTCGACCTGTTCCTTGGTGGCATCGGTCTTCAGGAAGATCGAGACCTCGACGTTCTCGTAGTAGAGGTCCTTCATGTCGCCGACCTTCTGGTAGAGAAGGCCGCTGCCGCCCAGCATGAACAGCGACACCGCCATTGTGATGATCATGGCGATGGTCATGGTGACGTTGCGCCACAGCCCGACCAGTACTTCGGACAGGACGTACTTCATCCGCATCGGGATATTCCTCCGGCTCTCCGGCGTGAGGTTTCGTCGTCAGGGTCTACGGAACGTCGTCCGGCTCAGCCGTAGACGCCGCGGGCCTGGTCGCGCACGATGCGGCCGCTCTCGATCTCGATGACCCGGCGCCGCATCTGGTTCACGATGTTGGAGTCGTGCGTGACCATCACGACGGTCGTACCGGTGCGGTTGATCCGGTCCAGCAGGCGCATGATCTCGATCGAGGTGTCCGGGTCCAGGTTTCCGGTGGGCTCGTCGGCCAGCAGGATCAGCGGCCGGTTGACGAACGCCCGGGCCACCGCGACACGCTGCTGCTCACCACCGGAGAGCTCGTGCGGGTAGCGGTGCTCCTTGCCGCCGAGACCGACCAGCTCCAGCACCTCCGGCACGACCCGGCGGGCGACCGCCTTCGTCTTGCCGATCACCTCCAGCGCGAACGCCACGTTCTCGTACGCGGTGCGGTTCGGCAGCAACCGGAAGTCCTGGAAGACGCAGCCGATGGAACGCCGGAAGTGGGGTCGCTTCCAGGAACGCATCGACGTGACGTCCTTGCCGTTGACGACGACCCGGCCCTTGTTGGGCGTGACCTCGTGCAGCAGCAACTTGATGATGGTGGACTTGCCGGAGCCGGATGGACCGATGAAGAAGACGAACTCGCCCTTCTCGATCGAGACGGACACGTTGTCGAGCGAAGGCCGGGACGCCTTCGGGTACGTCTTCGTCACTTGCTCAAGCTGAATCACGGGTCGGTAGTCTACGCGGTGTAACCGCAGAGCCAAGCCCCCAGCCCCGCCGAAGCGGTGCGCGTCGTCGATTTACCCGGTCAGACCGAGATCGATGACGCGCTCAGTCCGACCGTGATCACGCACCGTCAGCGCTGAGCTGCTGCTGCTTCCGCCAGCGGATTCCCGCCTCGATGAAGCTGTCCAGGTCGCCGTCGAAGACCGAGGACGGATTGCCCGTCTCCTGTTCCGTACGCAGATCCTTCACCATCTGATACGGGTGCAGGACGTACGAGCGCATCTGGTCGCCCCAGGAGCTGGTGCCGCCGGTCTTGAGGCCGGCCAGCTTCTCCTCCTCCTCCTGCCGCTTGCGCTCCAGCAGGCGGGCCTGGAGCACCCGCATCGCGGAGGCCTTGTTCTGCAGCTGGGACTTCTCGTTCTGGCAGGTGACCACGATGCCGGTGGGGATGTGGGTCAGCCGCACCGCCGAGTCGGTGGTGTTGACGCTCTGCCCGCCCGGCCCGGACGACCGGTAGACGTCCACCCGGACCTCGTTCTCCGGGATGTCGATGTGGTCGGTCTGCTCGGTGACCGGCAGCACCTCGACGCCGGCGAAGCTGGTCTGCCGGCGGCCCTGGTTGTCGAACGGGCTGATCCGCACCAGCCGGTGCGTGCCGGACTCCACGCTCAGCGTGCCGTAGGCGTAGGGCACCTTCACCGTGAAGGTGGCCGACTTCAGGCCCGCCTCCTCGGCGTACGAGGTCTCGTAGACCTCGGTCGGGTAGCCGTGCCGCTCGGCCCAGCGCAGGTACATCCGCAGCAGCATCTCGGCGAAGTCCGCGGCGTCCACACCACCGGCGCCGGCCCGGATCGCCACCAGCGCCTCCCGGGAGTCGTACTCACCGGAGAGCAGCGTGCGGACCTCCATCTCCTGGATGGCCTTGGTCAGCCCGGCGATCTCCGACTCGACCTCGGTCAGCACGCCCGGGTCGTCCTCCGCCTGGGCCAGCTCCAGCAGCACGCTGGCGTCGTCGAGCCGGGAGCGCAGGTCACCGAGCTTGGAGATCTCGCCGTTGACGTACGACAGCTGCGACGTCACCTGCTGCGCCTTGGCCTGGTCGTCCCAGAGGTCGGGCGCGGAGGCCTCCTGCTCCAGCCGGGCCTTCTGCTCGCGCAGCTTGTCGAGGTCGAGCACAGCCTCGATGTTGCGCAGCGTGGCGTCGAGTTCCTTGAGCTGTTCGGCGTAATCGGCAGCGGTCACGACAGACAAGACTACCGGCGCGTGCGAGGAGTGAGCTTGCGAGCCCCGCAGTCACGCGCGAAAAGTCTGCGCTGCCTAGTCCAGCGGGTTCGCCGGAGGTGGTCAGCCGACCGGAGCGCTCTTCAGCCAGGAAAGCGCCGCCTTGTGGTAGGCGACGGCGAACTCCAGCGCGCTGGCGTCGTAGCTGTCGCCTTCCTTCTTGGCGTTCTTGACCTGTTCCCGCACCGCCGCCAGCGCCTCGGTGTGGTACTCGTTCGCCGTGGCGTACAGGTTCTTGAGCTGGCTCGACGAGTGCAGGTCACCGAACGCGATCCGTAGCGCTATCGGGTTACGGATGGTGTCCTTGCCGGGATTCTCCGCCAGCCAGCGGGAGAATGTCCGTTTCCCGGCCGCCGTCAGCGCGTACGGCTGGCTCATCCGCGGCCCGGGCTTGCCGAGACGCACCAGACCCTTCTCGGCCAGGACCGGCAGCTCCCGGTAGACCTGACTGCGGGTCATCGACCAGTACGGCGCCAGCCGGCGCTCAGCGGCGGCCATCAACTGGCCGCCAGTCATCGGGCCGTCGTGCAGCAGACCGAGCAGAGCTGCTGCCGTCGGGTTGACTCCGGATTCCGCCATGCCCTCTAAGCTGCCACTTTGTCGGCTCTGGCGTCCAGGATTTGCTCATTTCGGCACCCGATGACGGGTCCGATGTGCACTGTCGGATGAGGAAGAGGGCCCGCCCCGGCCGGGACGGGCCCTCTCGAAGCGTCTCAGCCCATGTGCGGGTAGGCGTGATCGGTCGGCGGAACGAACGTCTCCTTGATCGTCCGGGGCGACATCCAGCGGACCAGGTTGTGCCAGGAGCCCGCCTTGTCGTTGGTGCCGCTGGCCCGGGCGCCGCCGAAAGGCTGCTGCCCGACCACCGCGCCGGTCGGCTTGTCGTTGATGTAGAAGTTGCCGGCGGCGTACCGCATCTTCTCCGCCACCTGGTCGACCACCCGGCGGTCGGTCGCGAAGATCGACCCGGTCAGCGCGTACGGCGCGATCGACTCGGCCTGGGCGACCACCTCGTCGAAGCGGGCGTCGTCGAAGACGTGCACGCCGAGGATCGGCCCGAAGTACTCGGTGGTGAACGTCTCGTGCGCGGCGTCGGAGCACTCGAACAGCGTCGGCCGGACGAAGTAGCCGACCGAGTCGTCGGCGGTGCCCCCGGCCAGGATGCGGCAGGAGTCGTCGCCCTTGATCAGCTCCAGCGCGGCGGTGTGCCGGCCGAACGCCTTGTCGTCGATCACCGCGCCGCCGAAGTTGCTGAAGTCGGTCACGTCGCCGTAGGTCAGCGAGTCGGCGGTGGCGGCGAGCCGGTCACGCAGCCCACCCTCCCAGATCGACCGCGGGACGTACGCTCGCGAGGCGGCGGAGCACTTCTGCCCCTGGTACTCGTAGGCGCCCCGGATCAGCGCGGTGTGCAGCGCGTCCACGTCGGCGCTGGTGTGCGCGACCACGAAGTCCTTGCCGCCGGTCTCGCCGACCAGCCGGGGGTAGCCCCGGTAACCGGCGATGTTGTCGCCGACGGTCTTCCACAGGTGCTGGAACACCTTGGTCGAGCCGGTGAAGTGGATGCCGGCCAGGTCCGGGTCGGCCAGCACCACCTCGGAGACCTCCTCACCGCGCCCGGTGACCATGTTGATCACACCGGGCGGCAGGCCGGCGGCCTCGAACAGGCGCATGGTGAAGTGCGCCGCGAACTGCTGCGTCGGGGACGGCTTCCAGACCACCGTGTTGCCGAGCATGGCCGGCGCGGACGGCAGGTTGCCGGCGATCGCGGTGAAGTTGAACGGGGTGATCGCGTAGACGAACCCCTCCAGCGGCCGGTGGTCGAGGCGGTTCCAGACCCCGGGCGAGGACAGCGGCTGCTCGGCGAGGAGCCGCCGGGCGAAGTGCACGTTGAACCGGAGGAAGTCGATCAGCTCGCACGCCGAGTCGATCTCGGCCTGGACGGCGGTCTTGGACTGGCCGAGCATGGTGGCCGCGTTGAGCGTGTCCCGCCAGGGGCCGGCGAGCAGGTCGGCGGCGCGCAGGAAGATCGCGGCCCGCTCCTCGAACGGCAGCGCCCGCCACATCGGCGCGGCGTCCTTGGCGGCCCGGACGGCGGCGCGGGCGTCGTCGTGGGTGGCGTGCCCGGTCACGCCGAGGACGTGCGCGTGCTTGTGCGGCTGCACCACGTCGATCGACGCGCCGCCGGCCATCCGGCGCTCGCCGGCGATCGTCATGGGCAGCTCGATCCGCTCGGCGGCCAGTTCGGCCAGCCGCCGCTGGAGCCGTTCCCGGTCGGCGCTGCCGGGCTCGTAGGTGTGTACCGGCTCGTTGATCGGCTCGGGTACGGAGAACACGGCGTCCATCACAAGGCTCCTGGCGATCTCGACGGCGACGGCGAAACCGGACCCGCGGGCGCCGGCCGGCGGCCGGACGCCGGACACCGCGGGGTCAGCGGCGGCGGGACCTGGCCCGATTCTGTCACGAGACGCCCCCGCGGACCGTGCCTCCCCGGCACACCGGACAGCCCGGCCATCTCCGTACCGTCGGCCCCAACCCGCCCGATCCCGACGAAACATCGGGCCACAGCCTTTTCTGTTGACGATTCGTCGGCACGCCGCTGCGCGTCGGTCCACACCACCTCGGGGAAACGGCGGTGTCCGAGCCCCGGGGATGCCACCACATCGGCGAACCGCAGTCGATCAGGCCCAGGCGGCACACGGCCCGCCCGAGGAGCGGCGGCGCGCCGCGTAGGCTGGATGACCGGTGACCTGCCCGGCCCGGCGGGGGGCGATCCGGCGACCGTCGAAGGGAAGACGATGAGCAACCAGCCCGGCAGCTCCACGGCCGCGGAGACGGACCAGCCCGAGGCCGTCGAGCCGTCGGCCGGCGAGGCGAGCACGGACGAGGCCACCGCCACGGACGAGGCCGTCCCGACCGGGCGGCCGGAGTTCGCCCCGGGCGCGCTCGTGCTCGCCCTGCTCTCCATCGGGTGGCTGGCCGCCATGCTCTGGTCCACCCGCGAGGCGATCCACTCGACGGCGGCCGGCGTCACCGCGATCAGCCTCTCCGCGTACGCGCTGCCCGGCGTCATCAGCGCGGCACTGGTCACCGGCGCCACTGTCGCCCTGCTCGCGACCAACCGGCTGGGCCGCGCCACGCTGCGCTTCCTGGCCGCCGTCGGCACCGGCCTCCTGGTCGGGCTCGTCACCGCGGTGGCGATCAACCTGACGTACGCGGACAACGCCACCACGAACACCATCGCCGGCACCGCGGCGGCGGCAGCGATCATCGGCGGGGCGATGGCGGGCGCGCGCCAGGCCCGGGTGGTGGGGGCGATCACCCTCGCGACGCTCACCGCGCAGATCTTCGTGGTGCTGTTCAGCCGCGCCCGCGATCCACTGTCCGACCTGTTCGGCGCCGGGGAGACCCAGCAGTCGATGCTCGACGCCGCGAAGTGGGTCTCGCGTACCGAATCGTTGCTCGCGGGGCTGCTCGCCGGCCTGGCCGCGTACCTCTATCTCACCTGGTCCCGCCGCCGGGCGGAGCGCCGCGACGGCGTGGCGTCGCCGCTGCGCTGGCCGGCGTACCTGGTCGCCGGGGCGGGCGCGGGCCTGCTCCTGCTGCTCACCGAGGTGATCATCCGGATCGGCGGGCGCGGGCTGCTCGACCTGGCCGCCGCGCTCAGCGAGGCCGACGAGGTGGCGCAGACCGCGCTGGGCACCTCACGGGTGGACAACGGGATCTGGGTGCTCTTCGTGGGTGCGCTGACCACGCTCATCGTCTTCGGACGCACGCTCGGCCCGCGCCCGGTGGACGACGACGAGGACGAGCCGGCGGCCTGACCGGCCGTCAGCCGGCCTCACGCAGCAGCAGATCCAGCTCGGTCACGTCGTACCACTCCAGTTCGTGGTCCTCGGCGCCGTCGACTGTGAACTGGGCGTCCGGGTCGCCGGCCTGCGCCTCGACCACCACGTCGACGGCAGCGGCCACGTCCTCGACCGCGTCCGCGCCGTCCACGTGCAACGCGGCGATCGACTTCACCGGCACCGGCCCGGCCGGCCGGACCACGCTCGACCCCAGCTCGCCGTCGACCCGGCCGACCGCGCGGGCCGGCAGGTCGGCCGAGACGACCACCCGTCGCCGGGGCGCTGTGGGGTCGTTGCGGAGCAGGAGCAGCGCGTCCTGGGCGGCCCGGGTGAAGGCCACGTACTCCAGCTCCTCCTCGTCACCCTCGGCGTACCACTCGCGCAGCTCCGGGGTCACGGCGTGCGCCGCCTCGGCGCTCAGCCCCTCCTCGCGCAGCCGGGCGAGCATGGGGACGGTCGCCGGCAGGTACACCCGGACAAGCTCGTCGGTCACGGGTCACTCCCACACTCAGGCCGATCGTCGGCGGACGCCGACTCCGGGCGCCGATCATGCCGTACGCCGAGACCGTCATACACCCGGCACCCGCGCGGGTGAAGTGTCCCGCCGGTGTGTCTCCCGAACGGGCGCGCGGCGATCTCACCAGGTGATGGCAAACTGAAGCAAACGCAACCAACCCCGGGAGTCACCGTGGAGTCGAGGTTCCTGCTGCTGTCCGACGTCGCCGCCGAGCTGAACGTCTCGGACTCGCAGGTCTACCACATGGTCCGCAGCGGCGAACTGCCCGCGATCAAGATCGGCGGCCGGGGCCAGTGGCGGGTCGAGCGCGCCCGGCTGGAGGAATACATCGAGCGCAAGTACGCCGAGACCGCCGAGTGGGTACGCGGCAACCCGCTCGGCGAGCGCGACGAGGAGTGACCGCCCGGGGACCGCCCGCCATTGACGACGGTCACCTCAGTCCGGAAAGATGAGAGCCTGTCGGAGGCAAACGAAGGCAAACGCAAGGATTCGAGATGGTCGACACCCGCCGTCCCCGAGCACCCCGCCCGCCGGTCCGTCTCCGGCCCGCCCCGCCCCTCGATCCGCCCTGCACCGACGAGGAACCGCTCTGGACTCCCGTCGGCCAGCTCACGCTCGACCTCGCCGACCCGCGCCGCCGTGCCGCCGCACGCCCCGCCGGCCGCGCCCCGGACCCGGCACCCACCTGGCCCCGCTGGTCCGGCGCGCAGCCGTCAGCCCTCGCCTCCGCCACACCCGAGGGAGCGCGCGCGGCACACCGGTTCGTGCGCACCTTCCTGGAGATCGTCAACGGCTTCCGGCCGCCCGGTCAGCTCCGGCCGCTCTGCCTGCCCGAGTCGGCCGGGCCGGTGGCTGCCGAACTGACCCGCGCGGCCCGCCGGGTGACCCCGGTCCGCCGCCGTACCGCCCGGCCGGCGCTGCTGCTGCGGCGCCTGCGGGTCTGCGAGCCCCGCGCGGGCGCGGTCGAGGCCACCGCCGTGTTCGCCGGCGCCGCAGGCGCGAGCTGGGCGATCGCAATACGCCTGGAACGCCGCCGAGGCACCTGGCTGTGCCTGGTCCTCGACGTCCTTTGAGCCCGGCCGTCACCTCCCCGACCTGCCTCGACGCGCCGCGGCCACCCGCGCCGACCTGTGACCGGGCGCAGTCAACCAGCTCCCGGCTCCCGGCTCCCGGCTCCCGGCTCCCGGCTCCCGGCTCCCGGCTCCCGGCTCCCGGCTCCCGGCTCCCGGCTCCCGGCCAGATCTTGGTACCAAACGGCCCCCATAGGGGCCCTTTCCTACCAAGATCTCCACCGCTCCCACCAAGCGGAACGCCAATCTCGCTCAACGGGAGGCTCGCCGCACAAACCAGCCCAACGAGGATCACCGGCCCACGCCCGCGCCTCCACGGCGCCGATCTTGCACTTTCGGTCCCCCGATAACGGCATGAAGCGGGCACGATAATGGCCGAAACTGCAAGATCGCGGGGCAGGTGGGGCGGGTGGGGATGGGCGGGAGGGCGGGCGGGGACGGGCGGCGGGACGGGGACGGGCCCCGGCCGGAAGGCCGGGGCCCGTCGGGGCGCTCGTTCGGGGTCAGTTGCCGCCGTTGGGCGAGCCGTGGCAGCGCTTGTACTTGCGGCCCGAGCCACACGGGCAGGGCGCGTTACGGGACGGGCCCTCGCCGCCGTCGACCTGGCCCGGCGCGGCCCGCCGGGCGGTGCTCGCGGCGACCGCCTGGCCGCTCGCCCCGGCCGCCGCACCCGGGGTACGGCGCTGCGTGGAGGCGGCCGGACGCTCCGAGGACTGCTGGCCGATGCCGAGCGCCGGGGCCTGCTGCTCGGGCCGCTCGATCACCGGGGTGCCCCGGCCGGCCTCGCCGTCCACCGACGGTGCGGAGTATTGCAGGCCCTGCTGCTGCGGCGCGCGGTTGAGACCCTTGGCCCGGATCTCCACCGGCTTCTCCAGCAGCGCCACCTCTTCGGCCTCCGGCTCCACCTCCTCGACCTGGACCTCCAGGTTGTAGAGGAAGCCGACCGTCTCCTCCTTGATGCCGTCCATCATGGAGGCGAACATGTCGAAGCCCTCGCGCTGGTACTCGATGACCGGGTCGCGCTGGGCGTACGCCCGCAGGCTGATGCCCTCCTGGAGGTAGTCCATCTCGTAGAGGTGCTCGCGCCACTTACGGTCGATCACCTGGAGCAGGACCATGCGCTCGAGCTGGCGCACCGCCTCCTCGCCGAGGTTCTCCTCACGCCTGTCGTACGCGGCGTGCGCGTCCTCCTTCAGGCGGGCGAGCAGGAAGTCCTGGTCGATGCCGGAGCGGGAACCGACCTCCTCCTCCAGCTCCTCGACGGTGATGCCGACCGGGTAGAGCTGCTTCAGGCTGGACCAGAGCTGGTCGAGGTCCCAGTCCTCGGCGTAGCCGTCGCTCGTCGCGCCGACCACGTACGCGGTGACCACGTCGTCGATCATGTTGCGGACCTGGTCGGACAGGTCCTCGCCGTTGAGCACCCGGAGGCGCTCGGCGTAGATCACCTGGCGCTGCTTGTTCAGCACCTCGTCGTACTTGAGGACGTTCTTGCGGATCTCGGCGTTCTGGCCCTCGATCTGGGCCTGGGCGCTCCTGATCTGGCGGGTGACCATCTTCGACTCGATGGGCACGTCCTCCGGGATGTTGAAGCGGTCCATCACGGCCTCGACCGCGCCGGCCCGGAAGCGCTTCATCAGCTCGTCCTGGAGCGACAGGTAGAAGCGGGACTCGCCCGGGTCACCCTGCCGGCCGGCGCGACCGCGGAGCTGGTTGTCGATCCGGCGGGACTCGTGCCGCTCGGTGCCCAGCACGTAGAGCCCACCGGCGGCGGCGACCTCCTCCGCCTCGACGTCGCACGCCTGCTTCCAGGTCGGGAGGATCTCCTCCATCGCCTTGGCGTACTCCTCCGGCTGCTCGACCGGGTCGAGTCCGCGCTGGCGCAGCTCGTTCGCGGCGAGGAACTCGGGGTTGCCGCCGAGCAGGATGTCCGTACCGCGGCCGGCCATGTTGGTCGCGACGGTGACCGCGCCCTTGCGCCCGGCCTGCGCGACGATCTCCGCCTCCTTGGCGTGGAACTTCGCGTTCAGCACCGAGTGCGGGATGCCGCGGCGGCGCAGCATGTGCGACAGGATCTCGGAGTTCTCCACCGAGACGGTGCCGACCAGCACCGGCTGGCCCTGCTCGTGCCGCTCGGCGATGTCCTCGACGACGGCGTTGAACTTGGCCTTCTCGGTCTTGTAGATGACGTCGGGCCGGTCGAGCCGGACCATCGGCCGGTGCGTCGGGATGGTCACGACGCCGACCTTGTAGACCTTGTTGAACTCGCCCGCCTCGGTCTGGGCGGTACCGGTCATGCCGGAGAGCTTCTCGTAGAGGCGGAAGTAGTTCTGGAGGGTGATGGTGGCCAGGGTCTGGTTCTCCTGCTTGATCTCCACCCCCTCCTTGGCCTCGATCGCCTGGTGCATGCCCTCGTTGTAGCGGCGGCCGTGCAGGATGCGGCCGGTGAACTCGTCGACGATCAGGACCTCACCGTCGTTGACGATGTAGTCCTTGTCGCGCTTGTAGAGCTCCTTGGCCTTGATCGCGTTGTTCAGGTAGCCGACCAGCGGGGTGTTCACCGACTCGTAGAGGTTGTCGATGCCCAGGCGGTCCTCCACCTTGGCCACGCCGCGCTCGGTGATCGCGATGGTGCGCTTGGCGTAGTCGACCTCGTAGTCGCCCTCGCCGTCGGTGCCGGGCTGGAGCCGGGCCACCACCGTGGCGAACTCCTGGTACCACCGGGCGGAGTGCTCGGCCGGACCGGAGATGATCAGCGGGGTACGCGCCTCGTCGATCAGGATCGAGTCGACCTCGTCGACCACGGCGAAGAAGTGGCCGCGCTGGACCAGCTCGTCCTTCGACCAGGCCATGTTGTCGCGCAGGTAGTCGAAGCCGAACTCGTTGTTGGTGCCGTAGGTGATGTCGCACTCGTAGGCCGCGCGGTGCTCGGTGGCGGGCCGGTTGGGCAGCACCACGCCGACCTGCAGGCCGAGGAACTCGTGGACGCGGCCCATCCAGGCGGCGTCGCGCTCGGCCAGGTAGTCGTTCACCGTGATGACGTGCACGCCCTTGCCGGCCAGCGCGTTCAGGTAGACCGGCATGACCGAGGTGAGCGTCTTGCCCTCACCGGTCTTCATCTCGGCGATGTTGCCGAAGTGCAGCGCCGCGCCACCCATCACCTGGACGTCGTAGGGGCGCTGGCCGAGCACCCGCGAGGCGGCTTCCCGGCACACCGCGAACGCCTCGGGCAGCAGGTCGTCGAGGGTCTCGCCATCCTCGAGCCGCTCCTTGAACTGGTCGGTCATGCCGCGCAGCTCGTCGTCGCTGAGGTTGACGTAGTCGTCCTCGATCGAGTTGACGGCGGCAGCGATGGCCTTCAGCCGACGCACCATGCGGCCCTCGCCGGCGCGAAGGAACTTTTCCAGAATCGACACGGATCAACGCTCCCCTAGACGGTCTCGAACCATCGTAGGCGCTCCGAGGCGACGATGGTCACTGGTGGCGGCGGTCCGGGCTCCGGAACCCGACATAACGCCGCGACCGTGCGCCACCGGCCGCTAATCGGGTTACGCCGTGCGCGAACGATCCGGCACGATGGCTCGAATGGAGCCTGTGGAGATCATCGAGGACGGCCTGCTGCTGCGCCCGTGGCGCGCGGAGGACGCCGACGCGGTGCACCGTGCCTGCCAGGATCCGGACATCCAGCGCTGGACCACCGTACCTCGCCCGTACCTGCCGGAGCACGCGACCGAGTTCGTCACCACGATCAGCGCCACCGCCTGGGCCGAGGGCACCGCGGCGCAGTTCGCGGTCTGCGACGCCGGCACCGGCGAGCTGCTCGCCTCGATCGGCCTGGTCTCCGTCGACCGCGCGCTGGACTCGGCCGAGGTGGGCTACTGGACCGCGCCGTGGGCGCGGGGCCGGGGCGTCGCGGTCCGCGCCACCCGCGCGCTCGCCCGCTGGGCGTTCGACGCGCTCAAGCTGTGCCGGCTCACCTGGCAGGCCGAGATCGGCAACCACGCCTCCCGGCTGGTCGCGCTGCGGGCCGGCTTCCGGATCGATGGTGAGCTGCGGCTGGCCCACCCCAGCCCCGGCGGCCGCCCGGAGGGCTGGATCGGCTCCCTCCTCCCGGCCGAGCTGGCCGAGCCCGGCGACCCGGTCCCCTACGGTCCGGACACGCTCCAGGCCCGCCGGGCGGCGGTCTTCGGCCGCCCGCAGCCGGTCCTGTTCGCCACCGCCGGGGACACCGAGCTGCGGCTGCGCGCGCTGGAGGAACGCGACCTGGCCGAGGTGACCCGCACCTGCCAGGACGAGCAGACCGTCCGCTGGACCACGGTGCCGCACCCGTACCGGCCGGAGCACGCCGAGGGCTTCCTGCGCGACCTGGTGCGCCCGGCCTGGGCGCGGGGCACGGCCGTGACGTTCGCCGTGGCCGACCCGGACGACCGCTACGTCGCCTCGGTCGACCTGCGCCTGCTGCCGAACGACCCGCTGGTGGCCGACGTGGGGTACATGACCGCGCCGTACGCGCGCGGCCGGGGTTACCTGCCGGCCGCTCTCGCCGCGGTCTGCGCCTGGGGCTTCACCACGCTCGGCCTGGCCCGGATCGAGTGGCGGGCGAACGTGGGCAACACCGCCTCGCGGCGGGCCGCCGAGAAGGCCGGCTTCACCGTCGAGGGCACGCTGCGCGGCGGCGTCCAGCACCGCGGCGAGCGGCAGGACGTCTGGATCGGCGCGCTGCTGCCGGGCGACCTGACGTGACCCCGGAGACGATCGAGGGGTACGGCGTACGGCTGCGGCCGTGCCACCTCGCGGACGTGCCCGAGACGGTGGCCGGGTGCGCCGATCCGGAGACCCGCCGGTTCATGCCCCTGCTGCCGGACCCGTACGACGCCGACGCCGCCCGCTGGTGGATCACCGAGGGCGCGCCCGCGGCGTGGGCGGCCGGTGGCGCCGCGTACACGATCGCCGACCCGGCGACCGACCGGCTGCTCGGCAGCATCGGCCTGACCCGGCTCAGCGCGGAGCGGGCCACGTACGAGATCGGTTACTGGGTGGGGCCGGCGGCGCGCGGCCGGGGCGTGGCGACCGCCGCCACGCGGCTGCTGACCGAGCGGGCGTTCGCCGCCGGGGCGGCCCGGCTGGAGCTGCTCACCCGCGTCGACAACGTGGCGAGCCAGCGCATCGCACTGGCCTGCGGTTACCGGCACGAGGGCGTACGCCGGGCGGCGGGCGCGGACGGCCACGGCGTACGCCAGGATCTGATCGCCTGGGTGCGACTGGCCGACGACCCGCCCGGGCCGGTGGCGCGCCTGCTGCCGGACCTGCCGGACGGCCGGCTCACCGACGGCGTGGTGACGCTGCGCCCGGTGGAGCCGGCGGACACGGACGCGCTGTTCCGGCTGCACTCGCTGCCGGAGGTGGTGGCGAACCGGGTGCCGCCGGTGGCGCCGCAGCGGGCGGCGCTCGAGCGCCGCTGCCGGCTGGCGGCGAGCCGCTGGCTGGCCGGCGAGGCCGCCGACCTGACGATCCTCGACGCGGCCACCGGTGCTGTCGTCGGCGGCTGCGCGCTGTTCTACGACGAGCCGGCCACCGGGCAGGCCATGGTCGGCTACAGCCTGCTGCCCGAGGCGCGCGGTCGCGGGCTGGCGGCCCGGACGGTCCGGCTGGTCGCGGGGTGGGCGTTCGGTGTCGGGGTGGCCCGGCTGTGGGCCGGCACCCGGCCGGACAACGTCGCCTCGCAGCGGGTGCTGGAGCGGGCCGGCTTCCGGCGGGAGGGGCTGTTGCGCGGCCGGCTGCCCGGCCCGGACGGCGTCCGTGTCGACTCGGTGGTCTACGGCCGCCTGGCCACGGACGAGAACTGAGGACGGACCCCTGCGCGGGGCCCGTCCTCGCCGGTCAAGGGGTCACGTGCCGAGCTGGATGATCCCGTAGTCGTACGCGTGCCGCCGGTAGACCACGCTCGGGCGGC
This sequence comes from Micromonospora sp. WMMD1274, assembly GCF_049179035.1. Lineage (NCBI taxonomy): Bacteria > Bacillati > Actinomycetota > Actinomycetes > Micromonosporales > Micromonosporaceae > Micromonospora > Micromonospora sp. WMMD1274. The sequence continues at coordinate 4,446,937 of NZ_JBMHMG010000001.1, read as the reverse complement.
CGGACTCCTTGTCCTGGAACAGGTAGAAGTCGTGGCCGACCAGTTCCATCTGGAACAGCGCGTCGTCGACGGTCATCGGTTCGGCGGGGTGGACCTTCGCCCGGGCGATGTGCCACGGCTGGTCGTCGGGTTCGGTGTAGCCGCTCTCGTCGGGGCGTTCGGCGACCGCTGTGGCGGTGCCGTGGCCGTCGATCGCCGCCAACCCCGGGCCGTCGAGATCGGCCACCGGCAGGCCGGCTGTCGCGGCGGCCACGGAGATCGGCGCGTGCCGCCCGCGGTGCACCCGGCGACGGTCCGCCGCGCGGCGGAATCGCGTGTCCAACTTGGCGATTGCGGCGTCGAGCGCGCTGTAGAAGTCGTTCGTGCAGGCCTCGGCCCGGATCACCGGGCCGCGCGTCACGCACGTGATCTCCACCCGCTGGCAGGTGTCCGCCTGGCGTGGATTGCGCTCGTGGAACAACTCCACGTCCACGCGAATGAGCTTCTGGTCGTAGCGTTCGATCTTCGCGAGCTTCTCGGCTACGTGCACCCGGTAATGGTCCGGCACTTCGACGTTACGGCCCTTGACCACGATGTCCACGTGACCTCCCTTGTTCGGACGGTCGTTCGGTCCGGATCAGATCCGGTCGACGCACCCGGGAGGGCCCCGCTCGGCGTCGACCGGTGTTGTTCGGCTACGCCTCCTTCCAGTGCCGGGGGAAGGTTGGATCCTCACTACCCCCGACACCGAAACGCTAACTCCTGTACGGCCAACCGTCACCCCTGGTTGCCGAAGGCGGTCGCGAAATTTAACAGCTCATACACCATGGGGTGAAACGGATACACGAAGCGTCACCGGCGGTGCCGCTTTTGCGTTGCGGCGAGCACCGCCGCGGCCTTTGGCGCCATTCCCGCGCGGTGCAACATCCGGCTCACCGCCGCCAGCGTGGCGCCGGTGGTGACGATGTCGTCGAGCAGCACGACGTTCTCCCCCGGCCGGTGTCCGGTGAGCGGGCGACGCAACCGGAACGCCGCCTCGGCCGCGGCGGCCCGTCCGGCGCTGTCCAGCGCCACCGAGTCGGTGCGGGGCAGCGCGCGGAGCGGGCGCAGCACGCGTACCGGCCAGCCGGCCGCGCGCAACCGGGCCGCCGCCGGGCGGACCAGCCGGTCCAGGTGGTCGCCGTAGCGGGCCCGGGCGGCGCGGGCGGTGTCGGGCACCGCCACGAGCGTCACCGGGCCGGGAGGCCCCGCCGCCGCGGCGACCACCTCGGCGAGCAGCGCGCCCAACGGCCGGGCCAGCCCGTGCCGGCCCCGTTCCTTGTACGCCAGCAGCCCTTCGCGCAACGCGCCGCCGTACGGGCCGAGCGCGACGCAGGGCGGCAGGCCGGGCGGAGCCGGATCGGGCCGGGCAGGTGCGGGACGCAGCGACTCCAGCTCCCGCACGCAGCCGGGGCAGAAGCCGTGCCGCAGCCGTACCGACCCCGCGCCGCAGCCCGCGCACCCGGCGGGCAGCACCAGGTCGGTCAGGTCCGACCAGAGCCCGCCCAGTTCACGCACGGGCTCAGTAGAGGAAGAACGGTGCGGTCGGGTTGGTCGCCCGGCTGCCCGACGGAACGTCGAGCACCTGCTCCCGCTTGACGTAGTCGAACGGGTTGTTCCGCCAGGCCGCGCCGTCCGTCTCGAACATGAACGAGAACGCGGCCAGGCCGCGGTCGCCGCCGCCCGGATACCCGGCGAGCTGGGTCACCGGGGCGCCGATCTCCACCGCCAGCGGGGTCTCCCAGGCGCCGTCGACGGTGAGCTGGTGGATCGCCGAGCGCCGGTCCGCCTCGTTGCCGGCCAGCGCCAGCTCGTTCTCCGCCACCCAGTCCACCACCGTCACGCCGGTGAGCAGCGTGGTCACGCGGCGGGGCTGCCCGAGGCTGACCACGCCGCCGTCGACGCTGACCGCGGCGACGAAGACCGCGCCGCCGGAGGCCAGCGCGATCCGGTGTCCGTCGAGGGAACCGGCGACAGCCGTCACCGGCCCGGGAACGGACAGCGGGATCTCGCTCGTCCGGCCCGCGCCGTCGAACCGGTAGAGCCGGCCGTCCGCCGCCACCAGACCGGCCGGGCGGGCCTTGTTCAGCGACCGCAGCCAGGTGGGACGGCTCATCGTCCGGAACGTACGGTCGCCGGGGTTGAGGGTGGTGACCGGATCCGGGCCGGTGCCCACCTTGAGCCGCCTGCGGTTGTCCGGCCCGGTCACCACGAGCGCGGCGAGCACCTGGTCGTCGGCGCGGGCGAGCGACGCGGAGACCACGTTGCGGTTCTCCGCGGGCGGCAGCGGCACGGCGGCCCGCGACTCGTTGCCGAACGCCAGGGGACGGACGGCGCCGTCGTAGACGGCGAACCGCATCGGGTCGCCGCCGCGTGGATAGGCGGCGGTGGCAACGCGCTCGCGCCCCAGGTCGACGGTGAGCCGCTTCTGGTTCTGGATCTTCAGGTCGACCTGGCCGTCCAGGTCCGACAGGGACCACGCCAGCTGGGTGCCGAGCCGGGTCAGCCGCTGCTCGTTGGCGCCCGGCATGTTGAGGTTGATCTCCCAGTGGCCGTCCGCGCCGGTCGCGTTGTTGATCAGCTGGGTGCCGTCGGGCAGCCCGGTCACGCCGGGGGCCAGCCAGTCCGACGGGCGGTCGGCCAGCCACTTCATCACCTCGGTGATCCGGCGCTCGGTCGGCGCGGACGAGGGCAGGTAACGCTGGTCCGGCACCAGCCGGGTCAGGTCGGTGTTCCAGAAGTAGACGGTGCGGGGGCGGTAGTACTCGCGCATCGCCGAGTCGCTGGCCAGCAGCACGTTCGGCAGCTCGGTGATCAGCAGGCCGGTGCCGGCCGGTTCGGCCCGGCGCAGCTCGAAGACGTACTGCGTCTCGCTCGCCACCGGCGGGCCGAGCGTGCCGTCGGCGCGCAGCACGCCCACCTGCTGCACCTTGAGCGTCACGGTGCTGGTGCCCTGGTTGTTGGGCGGCGTGCTCTCCGGCTTCTCCCGCAGCCGGACCACTGTCAGCTCGACCTCGCTGGTCTGCGGCTTGCCCGGCAGCAGGTCGCGGGCCTCCGCGGCGAGGAACTTCCGGGCCCGGGCGTACGCCTGGTCGCGTTCCCCGGCGGCGGCGGCCCGCAGGTAGTTCTCGATGAACGGCACCGGCTCGCTGCTGTCGGCCGGTTCGGGCGGCCGGGCCGGGCTGCCGTTGAGCGCCCCGGACTCGGCGGCCGGCACCGAGCCGTCCACCTGCACGTCGGTCTGGTGCGGAATGCCGCATCCGGCGAGCGCGGCCGGCAGCAGCGCGCCGGTCAGCAGCAGGGCCAGGACGCGGCGGTTCACGGCCGTGCCTCCGCGTGGTCGCCGCCGGCCGGTCCGGCGGTCAGCGCCGCGACGCCGCCGGGCCCGATGGCGGGCAGCCCGCCGTCGCGGGGGCCGCCGAACGGCACCGTGGCGTCGGCCGGCACCAGCCGCAGCGGGGAGGTGGTGAGCCGGTCCCCGGCCCGGGCCGGCAGGGTGAGGCGGAACTGTGCGCCCTGACCCGGCGCGCCCCACGCCTCCAGCCAGCCGCCGTGCAGGCGGGCGTCCTCCAGGCTGATCGACAGGCCCAGCCCGGTGCCGCCGGTCTGCCGGGCGCGCGACGGGTCGGCCCGCCAGAAGCGGTTGAACACCAGCTTCTCCTCCCCCGGCTTGAGGCCGACACCGTGGTCCCGCACGGTGATCGCCACCGCGCTCTGGTCCTGGCCCAGGGTGATCCGTACCGGCTTGGCCTCGCCGTGCTCGACCGCGTTGCCGACCAGGTTGCGCAGCACCCGCTCGACGCGGCGCGGGTCGACCTCGGCGATCACCGGAGTGTCCGGCAGGTCCAGCTCGATGGTCACCCCGACCCGCTCGGCCAGGCCGGCCAGCCGCTCGGTCACCCGGTGCACCACCGGCACCAGGTCGGTCGGCTCGCTGTCCAGCACCGCGAAACCGGCGTCGAACCGGCTGATCTCCAGCAGGTCGGTGAGCAGTTCCTCGAACCGGTCCAGCTCGGCCTGGAGCAGCTCGGCGCTGCGGGCCACCGCCGGGTCGAACTCGTCGCGCTCGGCGAAGATCAGGTCGGCGGCCATCCGTACCGTGGTCAGCGGTGTCCGCAGCTCGTGCGAGACGTCGGAGGTGAACCGGCGTTGCAGCCGGGACATCTCCTCCAGCCGGAGGATCTGCCGTTGCAGGTTCGTCGCCATCTGGTTGAACGAGGCGGCCAGCAGGGCCAGGTCGTCCTCGCCGGAGACCACCATGCGCTGGTCGAGCAGGCCGGCGGACAGCCGCTGCGCGGTGCGCGCGGCCACCCGTACCGGCGTCACCACCAGGCGGGTGACCAGCGCGGCCAGCAGGCCGAGCAGCAGCACCAGCGCGACGCCGGTCGCGACCACCGTGGCCCGGGCGTCGGCCGCCGTCGCGTCCTGCCGGGCCAGGGGTACGAGGTAGTAGAGCTCGACCTGCCCGAACTTGGTGGGCACCGGGGAGCCGTAGACCAGGTATTTCGTCCGCTCGCCGCCGAGCGAGCCGGTACGGATCTGGTGGGCGACCTTGCCGGAGGCGACGGTGGCCCGCAGCTCGTCGCCGATCACCGCGCCCACCGGGACGTCCGGCGTGGTACGCGGCTCGATGAACTCGGCGAAGTTGTCGGCGGTGATCGCCACCACCACGCCGCTGGTCTGGGTGGGGTCCCCGCCGGCCAGGTAGTTCACGGTGCCGTCGATGGTGTTCTGGAGCTGCGCCTCCTGCGGCTGGCTGTAGAGGTTGAACTGCTTGGCCGCGTACTCGCTGCCGTTGCTCAGCCGCAGCCGCACGTCGGTCTCGGCGTTCTCCAGCAGGATGCTCGTGATCTTGTCGGCGATCAGATAGGCGAAACCGCCCACCAGCAGACTCGACGCCACCAGCGTGATGGTGACCACACGGACCTGGAGCGACCGCCGCCACGCCTGGTGCACCGCGGCCACCAGTCGGGCGACCCGGCCGGTCAGGGCGAGCCAGAGTGCCCGCACGGCGTGGAGCCGGCGGGACGCGGCGGTCGGCGGGTCGGGCAGCGGGGTGGTCACCACAGTGCTGACCAGGCTATCCGGTGCCTGCCTTGTAGCCCACGCCCCGCACGGTGAGGATGATTTCGGGTCGCTCCGGATCCGGCTCGATCTTGGCGCGCAGCCGCTGGACGTGCACGTTGACCAGGCGGGTGTCCGCCGCGTGGCGGTAGCCCCAGACCTGCTCCAGCAGCACCTCGCGGGTGAAGACCTGGCGCGGCTTGCGGGCGAGCGCGACCAGCAGGTCGAACTCCAGCGGCGTCAGCTTCACCTCCTCGCCGTCGCGGCTGACCGTGTGGGCCGGCACGTCGATGGTGATCTGGTTGCCGGGCGGACCGATGGTCAGCATCTCCGGCGCCACGTCCTCGCCCCGGCGCAGCCGGGCCCGCATCCGGGCCACCAGCTCCTTGGGCTTGAACGGCTTGACCACGTAGTCGTCGGCGCCGGACTCCAGCCCGAGCACCACGTCGACGGTGTCGCTCTTGGCGGTCAGCATCACGATCGGCACGCCGGACTCGCCCCGGATGGCGCGGGCCACGTCGATGCCGCTCATGCCCGGCAGCATCAGGTCGAGCAGGACGATGTCGGGTCGGTTGTCGCGGAACGCGGCCAGCGCCCGTTCGCCGTCCGCGACGAAGGACGGCACGAAGCCCTCGCTGCGCAGCACGATGCCGAGCATCTCGGCGAGGGCGGGGTCGTCATCGACCACGAGTACCCGGGCTCTCATGGGGTTTATCGTTCCATCCCCGTTCGTCTGGAGTGTTCGGCGTCTCCACGGCACCGTAGCGCCGAGCGGCCCCGTGCACCACAGCAAGTCGGCGTGGCCGCCCAGCGTGGCGCGCCGGGTCGGACGGGTCCACCGGATGCGGACCCGCCGTGCAACCATGATCCCCCGGGCGTCGCCCCGCCCGCCACCTCCGCTCGCCCCGCCCAGGAGTACGCGTGCCCGACGCCGGCCCGACCGCGGTGCTGCCGCGCCGTCCGCTGACCGTCGGCGAGCTGCTCGACGCGGCCGTGCTGCTGCTGCACGACCAGGCCCGGGTGCTCGTCCCGCTCGCCCTCCTGCTGGCCCTCGCCGAACAGGCGGTGCTCCACCCGCTGCGGATGCTCGCCGGGACCGAACCGCCGTACTGGTGGCCGGCGGAGTTCGGCGACTCCCTTCCCGCGTACTGGCTGCTGCTGGCGGCCGGTGCCGGCACCGAGGCCGCGATCGTCGCGCTGCTCGGCGCCCCGGCCGCGCGCGGCGCCGGCGCGGCGCTGCTGGGGCGCCGTCCGGCGCCGTGGGAGCTGCTGCGCGGCGCCCGGCTCGGCGTGGCACTGCCGGCCGCCGTCCTGGTCGGGCTGACCGTCACCGCCGCCGGGCTGACCGGGCCGGGCTGGTTCCTGGCGTACGCGCTGCTCGGCCTGGTGGTGCCGGTGCTGGTGCTGGACGGGGTGCCGGGGCACCTGGCGCCCTGGCGGGCGGTACGCCTGGCCGGCCGGGTCAGCGCGCGGGCCGCCGCGATCCGGCTGCTGGGCTACCTGGGCTGGTGGCTGATCCGGCTCGGCATCGGGCTGGGCCTCTACCAGGGCCTGAACATGCTGGGCCTGTTCGACGTCTCGGCCTGGGCGCTGCCCGTGACGATCGCCGCCTTCACCGCGGTGAACGCGCTGGCGTACCCGGCGCTCGCCTGCCTCGACGCGGTGCTGCACCTGGAGACCCGGATCCGCACCGAGGGGCTGGACATCCGGCTCTCCCGCGCGCCGGCCGGCGTGCCCGATCCGGTCCTGCTGGCGGCCCACCGGTGAGCCGGTGGTGGACCGAGGCGGTGGCGGCCCTCGGTGACGTGGTGCCGCTGCCGCTGGCCGCGCTGATCCTGCTGGCGGTCGCGCTGCTGGTGGCGCTGGGCTGGTATTTCTTCCCGGCCTGGGTGCCCCGCCGGCTGCCCCGGTTCAGTCTCCCCCGGCTGCGGCGCCCACGGCTGCCCCGGTTCCGCCTGCCCCGGTTCCGGCGGCGTGCCCGCCGCGCCCGCACCGAACCGCCGGCCGTGCGCCTGCCCGCGCCCCGGACCCCGGAACCCGCGCCGGCCGGCGGGCTCGGGCCGGCGGACCGGCTGGCGGCCGAGGGCCGGTACGCCGAGGCGGTCCGGGAGCGGCTGCGCGAGATGGTCCGGCTGCTGGTCGTCCGGCAGGTGGTGGAACCCCGCCCCGGGCTCACGGTCGTCGAGCTGACCGAGGCGGCGGCCCGCACCCGGCCGCAGGTCGGGCCGACGCTGCACGCGGCTGGGGCGATCTTCTCCGACCTCTGGTACGCCCAGCGCCCCGCGACCGCCGCGCACGACCGGCGGATGCGTGAACTCGCCACCGACCTGAGTCGCGAGCTGACCGGGGAGGAGCCGCGGTGACCGCCACAGCCGTACCGGAGACCGCGACGGCGGCGGCCACCACCCTCGCGCCGCGTCGGCGTACGTACCGGCTGCTCGTCCCGCTCGGGCTGGCCGTGCTGCTGATCGTGACCACGCTCGTGCTGCGCGCCGTCGACCGGCCCGACGCGGACGAGCCCGGTTTCCTGTCCCCGGTCGCCACCGACGACGACGGCGCCAGCCGGCTCGCCGAGGCGCTACGGACGCAGGGCGTCGCGGTACGCCGGGAGACGGACCTGACGGCGGCGCTGCGTACCGCCGGGGCGCAGCCGAGCACGCTGTTCGTGCCCGCGCCCGGGCTGGTGCACCCGGAGCTGCTCGACGGGCTGACCGCCCTGCCGCCCGGCAGCCGGCTGGTGCTCGTCGAGCCCTCCCGGCGGGTGCTCGCCGAGCTGGACACCCCGGTCGAACCGGCCGGCGGGCGCTGGGCCGCCCGGGCGGTGCCGCCCGACGCCGGCGGCACGCCGTGCCCGCTGCCCGAGGCGGTCCGGGCCGGCACGGCCGCGATCGACCTCCAGCGTTACGCCGGACCGGCCGAGGTGGACCACTGCTACGGCGGCGCGCTGCTGCGCGTCCCCGGCCGGGTCGAGACGGTGCTGGCCGGTGCCAGCGACCCGTTCCGCAACGACCGGATCGGCGAATGGGGCAACGAGGCCCTCGCCACCGGCCTGCTCGGCGGCGACCGCCCGCTGGTCTGGCTCGACCTGCCCGAGCCGGCGCCAGCCCCGACGCGTCCGAGCTGGTCCCCGGAACCGTTCACCGAGGAGCCCGCCTCGAGCGGCGGCGGCAGGTCGGAACGGCCCGACCCGCCCGAGCGCGCCGACCCGCCGCGGGAGAACCCGCTCTGGGGCGCATTCCCGCAGTGGTTCTGGGCCCTCCTGGTGCAGCTCGCCCTGGCCGGCCTGCTGGTGGTGCTGTGGCGGGCCCGCCGGCTCGGGCCGCCGGTGTCGGAGCCGCTGCCGGTGACCGTCCGGTCCGCCGAGACGGTACGCGGCCGGGCTCGGCTCTACCGCCGGGCCGGCGCCCGGGACACCGTCGCCGGGACGCTGCGCGCCGCCGCGCTGGACCGGCTGGTGACCCGGCTCAACCTGCCTCCGGGCACGCCCGAAGACGAGGTGGCCGCCCGGGTCGCCGAGCGCGCCGGCGCCGACCCGGAACGGGTGGCCGGCCTGCTCTACGGCCCCGCCCCGGAGAAGGACCGCGAGCTGCTGGAGCTGGCCCGCGAACTGGACGCCCTGACCCGTACCCTGGCCCCGCATCCCAGCGAAGGAGACCCCCGGTGACCGGACCCGTCACGACCACCGCCCCGTCCGGCGCCCGCGCCGCCCTGCACCGGCTGCGTGCCGAGGTCGCCAAGGCCGTCGTCGGGCAGGACGCCGTGGTCACCGGCCTGGTGATCGCGTTGCTCTGCCGGGGGCACGTGCTGCTGGAGGGCGTACCGGGGGTGGCCAAGACGCTGCTGGTGCGGACGCTGGCCGCCGCGCTCGACCTGGACGCCAAGCGGGTGCAGTTCACCCCCGACCTGATGCCCGGCGACGTCACCGGCTCGCTGATCTTCGACCAGCGCACCGCCGCGTTCACGTTCCGGGAGGGGCCGGTCTTCACCAACCTGCTGCTCGCCGACGAGATCAACCGCACCCCGCCCAAGACGCAGTCGGCGCTGCTGGAGGTGATGGAGGAGCGGCAGGTGTCCGTCGAGGGCGAGCGCCGCCCGCTGCCCGACCCGTTCATCGTCGCGGCCACCCAGAACCCGGTCGAGTACGAGGGCACCTACCCGCTGCCCGAGGCGCAGCTCGACCGTTTCCTGCTCAAGCTGACGGTGCCGCTGCCGGAGCGGGAGGAGGAGCTGGGTGTGCTGCGCGCGCACCACGCCGGCTTCGACCCGCGCGACCTGCGTGCCGCGGGCGTACGCCCGGTGGCCGACGCGTCGGACCTGGCCGCCGCCCGGGCCGAGGTGCGGATGGTGCACGTGGCCGAGCCGGTGCTCGGCTACATCGTGGACCTGTGCCGGGGCACCCGGTCCGCCCCGGCGCTGGAGCTGGGCGCGTCCCCGCGGGGCGCCACCGCGCTGCTCAACGCGGCGAAGGCGTGGTCCTGGCTGGCCGGCCGCGACCACGTCACCCCGGACGACGTGAAGGCGGTCGCCCGGCCCACGCTGCGCCACCGGCTGCGCCCGCGTCCGGAGGCGGAGCTGGAGGGCGTCACGGTCGACGCCGTGCTGGACTCGGTGCTGGCCACCGTGCCGACGCCGCGATGACCTGGCGGGCGGGTCTGCTGCTCGGCGTGGGCGCGCTGACCCTGCCGGCCTGGCCGGCGCCGTTCCTCGGCGTCGCCATGCTGACCGCGGCGGTGCTGCTGCTGGTGCTGCTCGACCGGGCGATGGCGGTCCCGCCGGACGCGCTCACGGTGACCCGCTCCGGCGAGCGGACGGTCCGCCTCGGCGGCACCGCCACCGTCACGCTGCACCTGGCCAACCCGACCGACCGCACGCTGTACGCCCAGGTACGCGACGCCTGGGTGCCCTCGGCCGGGGCGCGCCCCGACGTGCCGCCGGATCACCTGCTCACCGTGCCGCCCGGTGGCACCGCCACGCTGCCGGTCCGGCTCACCCCGACCCGGCGCGGCGACCGGCCGGCGGTGGCGCTGACCGTACGCTCGCTCGGGCCGATGCGCCTGGGCGCCCGGCAGCGCGCCGGGGCACCCGCCACACCACAGTGGACGCTGCGGGTGCTGCCGCGCTTCGACTCGCGCCGGCACCTGCCGGAGAAGCTGGCCCGGCTGCGGGTCATCGACGGTGTGCAGGTCACCCGGGGGCGCGGTCACGGCACCGAGTTCGACACGCTCCGCGAGTACGCGGTGGGCGACGACGTCCGCTCGATCGACTGGCGGGGCAGCGCCCGCCGGGCCGACGTGCTGGTGCGCACGTGGCGCCCGGAGCGGGACCGGCGCCTGGTCTGCGTCCTGGACACCGGCCGCACGTCGGCGGTACGCCTCGGCGACGAGCCCCGGCTCGACACCGCCATCGACGCGGCGCTGCTGCTCACCGCGCTCGCCGCCCGGGCCGGTGACCGGGTGGACCTGCTGGCGGCGGACACCGAGATCCGGGCCCGGGTGACCGGCAGCGGCCGGCCGGCGCTGCTCGCCCGGCTGGTCGACGCGGTGGCGCCGTTGCAGCCAGCGCTGGCCGAGACCGACTTCGAGCTGATCGCCGCCGAGGTGCTGCGCCGGGAGCGGCAGCGCAGCCTGGTGGTGCTGTTCACCGCGCTGGAGGCGGGCGCGATCGGCGAAGGGCTGCTGCCGGTGCTGCCCCGGCTGGCGACCCGTCACCGGGTGGTGCTGGCCGCCGCCGGTGACCCGGTGCTGAACCGGCTCGCCACCGCCACCCCGGCCGGCCCGGACGACCCGTACGCGGCCGCGTCGGCGTGGCGGGCGCTGGCCGAACGGGACCGGGTGCGCGCCGCCCTGTCGCGCTACGGCGTGACCGTGGTGGACGTACCGGGGCACCGGCTGGCCCCGGCCGTCGCCGACACCTATCTGCGGCTCAAGTCCCTCGGCCAGCTCTGACCGCGCGCCGGCCGAGCACCAGCGCGTACGCCAGGAACGCCAGCCACACGGCGGCGCCGGCGGCCACCCGCAGCGGGATCGGCACCGGCGCCGGGGTCACGAACGCCTCGATCAGCGCGGAGACCGCGAAGACGCCGACCAGGCCGGCCGCGACCACGGCGGCGAGCCGTCCCGCCTCGGCGACCGCCCGGCCGCGCCCGAGGTGCGCGGGCGGGGCGATCCACGCCCAGGCGGTCCGCAGTCCGACCCCGGCGGCGACGAAGATGCCGGTCAGCTCCAGCAGCCCGTGCGGGGTGATCATGCCGAAGAAGACGTCCGCCCGGCCGTAGGAGATCATCACGCCGCCGACCACGCCGATGTTGAGCGCGTTCTGCCACAGCAGCCAGAGCACCGGGATCACGAGCACGCCGGCGGCCAGGCACTGGGCGGCCAGCCAGGCGTTGTGCGTCCACAGGTGGAACGCGAACGTGGGCGCGGCGAACTCGGTGTAGTAGCCGGCGAAACCGGAGTCCACGAGCTGCCGCGCCGCCTCGGGGCCGACGAACGCGGCGGCGGTGTCCGGGTTGCCCGCGACGAACCAGATGAGGAAGGCGCTCAGGGCGCTGAACGCCGTGGCCACGCCGCACCACCAGGGCCAGGCCCGGTAGAGGGCGGCGGGCAGGTCGGCGGCCAGGAACCGGCCCACCGCCGCCCAGGACGGCCGGGGACGGCCGGTGACCCGGGCGCGAGCCGCGAGGACCAGGTGGGACAGGCGGTTCACCAGCGCCGGCTCGGGCGCCCGGGCGCGCAGCGCGGAGAGGTGCGTGGCGCTGCGCTGGTAGAGCGCCACCAGTTCGTCGACCTCGGCCGCGTCGAGGCGACGCCGGCCGGTCAGGTGTTCCAGCCGCCGCCATTCGGCGCCGTGCTCGGCCACGTACGCGTCGAGATCCACTCACCCTCCCCCGTTCGGCGTCCATGGTGTTCACTGTCGGGGTGCGTGCGCAACCTCCCCCACCGCCCCGTTGGGCCGACGCCGGTCTGGTCAGCGGCGAGGCGGTGGAGCTGGACGTCCGGGTGGCCCGGCTGGGCTCCCGGGTGCTCGCCCTGCTGATCGACGCCGTGATCCAGCTCGCGCTGTTCCTGGTGCTCGGCGCGGTGCTGGCGATGGTCGCGCTCGCCCTGCTGGGCGACGTCCTCGACACGGCGCTGGCCGGCGCGCTCCAGACTCTGCTGCTGGTGCTGGTCCTGCTCGGCTATCCGGTGGTGATGGAACGCTTCGCCGGTGGCCGGACGGTGGGCAAGCTGGCCGTGGGGCTGCGCGTGGTGCGGGCCGACGGCGGCCCGGTGGGGGTGGGCCAGTCGCTGACCCGGGCGCTCGTCGGCGTCGCGGTGGAATGGCCCGGTCTGGTGCTGCCGCTGCTGAGCTGGGTCGCGAGCGTCACGGTGATGCTCACCGACCCGCGGGGCCGGCGGCTGGGCGACCTGGTCGCCGGCACGCTCGTGGTGCACAGCCGGGGCGCCGCGCTGTGGCGGCCGCTGCCGCCGGCTCCGCCGCCGCTGCTGGCCTGGGCGACCACGCTCGACCTGACCCGGTTGGACGACGGGCTGGCGCTGGCCGTCCGGCAGTACCTGGACCGGCTGCCCCAGCTCGCCGAGCCGGACCGTTTCCGGCTGGGCCGGGCGCTGTGGGCGGAGGTCGCTGCGGTCACCTCGCCGCCTCCGCCGTGGGCCGCGCCGGACTCGGTCTACCTGTCGGCCGTGCTGGCCGAGCGGGGGCGCCGCGCCGCGCTCCGGCTGGGCCGGACCCGGACGGTCACCGCCGCGCTCTGGCCGGAGCTGGTCCCGGCCCCGGCCACGGTGCCGCACGCCGTCGCGCCGGCCGCCCTGCGTCCCGCCGCGCCGGTCGACGGCCGGTTGCGGTCCGCCGTCCCGGACGCGGGCCCCGATCCGGTACGCCGCTGAGTCGGGCTCAGGCGAACAGCGCCCGCCCCCACCAGTCGGCGGCGTCGCGTACGCCGGGCGGGCAGGCGAACAGGCCGCTGGAGACGTGCCGCAGGTACTCGTTCATCGCGTCGTTGCGGGCCAGCCGGGTCTGGATCGGCACGAACTGCCGGCGCGGATCCCGCTGGTAGGCGATGAAGAACAGACCGGCGTCGAGCCGGCCCAGCCCGTCCGAGCCGTCCACGAAGTTGTAGCCGCGGCGCAGCAGGCGGGCGCCGTCGTTCTGGTCCGGGTGGGCCAGCCGTACGTGCGCGGTGTCGGCGATGAGCGGCTCGCCGTCGTCGCCCTTGGCGGCGAAGTCCGGCTCGTCGAACTCGTCGCGGCGGCCCAGCGGCGCGCCGCTGCCCTTGGTCCGGCCGACGATCGTCTCCTGCTCGGCCAGCGGGCTGCGGTCCCACGTCTCGATCAGCATCCGGATCTTCCGGGTGACCAGGTAGGAGCCGTCGGTCATCCAGTCCGGACCGTCGCCGGGCTGCACCCAGAGCTGGTCGCGGAGCAGGCCGGCGTCCTCGGCCTTGAGGTTGGCGGTGCCGTCCTTGAAGCCGAACAGGTTGCGCGGTGTGGCCTGGTCCCGCGACGTCGACGAGGTACGCCCGAAGCCGAGCTGCGACCAGCGGACGCTCACCACGCCCATGCCGATCCGGGCCAGGTTGCGGATGGCGTGCACGGCCACCTGCGGATCGTTGGCGCAGGCCTGAACGCACAGGTCGCCGCCGGACAGCTCCGGCCGCAGCGCGTCCCCGGCGAAGTGCGGCAGGTCGGCGAGGGCGGCCGGACGCCGGGCGGCGATGCCGAAGCGGTCGCGGCCCTGCGCGTCGCGGAACAGCGACGGCCCGAATCCCACGGTGAGGGTGAGCTGCGACGGGGGCAGTCCGAGCGCCTCGCCGGTGTCGTCCGGCGGGGCCTCCGGCATGCCGCCGACCGCGCCGATGACCCCGGCGTCCTTGCCGGCGGTCATCCGGGCCGCGGCGGCGGTCCACTCCTGGAGCATCGCGACCAGCCGGTCGCGGTCCTTGGTGACCACGTCGAACGCGACGAAGTGCAGCCGGTCCTGGGCGGGGGTGGTGATGCCGGCCTGGTGCTCGCCGAGGAACGGCACGGAACCGGCCGCCGATCCGGTGGCGGAGGCCTCGTTCCCGCCGGCGAGCAGGGCGCCCGCGCCGCCCGCCACCCCGGCGACGCCTGCCACGCCGACGCCGGCCAGGGTCATCGCGCGGCGCCGGGACAGGCCGCGGCCGGTCCGCCGGTTGTTCGGCTCGCTCGTCGCGTCACCTCCGGCCGGGCCGGTCATCGCGCGACTGCCGCCGCGACCTTGCTGACCGGCTCGGCCAGCGCGTTGACCGCGTCCGACAGCTCCTTCAGCTCGGCCTTGCCGAGCTGGGTGTGCAGCTTCCAGCCGTCCCCGGCCCGGTGCCTGCCGAGGGTGGTCTCCACGTTCGCGAACTCGCTGTCGAGCTGCTTGACCAGGTCGGGTGCGCGCTGCTCCAGGGCCGGGCGCAGCGCGGCGATCGCCGCCTTCGAGCCCTCCAGGTTGGCGTTGAAGTCCCACAGGTCGGTGTGCGAGTAGCGCTCCTCCTCGCCGGTGATCTTGCCGCTGGCGACCTCGTCGAGCAGCGCCTTGGCACCGTTGGCGAGCTGGAGCGGGGTGAGCTTCTCGGCGTCCGCCTTGGCGACGATCGCCTTCACGTCGACCAGGAGCCGGTCGGCGATCGCGCCGTCGGAACTCACGTCCCCGGCGGTCCAGAGGTCCTTCTCGATCCGGTGGAAGCCGGTGAACTCCATGCCCTCCTCGACCACCTCCTCGCGGCCGTCGATCTTCGGGTCGAGGTCGCCGAAGCTCTCCGCGACCGGCTCGATCCGCTCCCAGTAGGTGCGGGCCACCGGGTACAGCGCCTTGGCCTTCGCCACGTCGTTCGCCTTGACCGCCGCCACGAACTCCTCGGTCTTCGTCAGCAGCGCGGCGGTCTGGCTGCGCACGTACCGCTGATAGCTCTCGGTGGCCTGGGTCAGCGCGGCGTCCGGGGCGACAGTCGCCGCGGTGCCGGAGACCTTCAGCGCGCCCCGGATGCCCCGGCCGCTCATCCCCGGCTTGCAGGCCGTCTCGTACGTGCCGGCGGTCAGCTCGACCCGCAGCTCGCGGCTGAGGCCGGGGGCGATGTTCTCCACCTCGCCCATCACCCGGTCACCGGCCGCGTAGACGTAGAACTCGTTGACCTTGGAACCGGTGTTCGTCACCTTGAAGGTCACCTGACCGGCGTCGATCTCGGTGTCGCCGACCTCGCAGACGGTGTCGGTGGCCTTGACGGCGATCGGCCCGCCGTTCGAGGCGTCGGCGTCGTCACCGGCCCCGCAGCCGGCCAGTCCGGCGACGGCGAGCAGCCCGGCGGCGGCGGGCGCGACGAGTCGAGTGGTACGCATCGTGCGGGGTCTCCTCGGGAACGGGCGGGTCAGGAGCGGGGGGACGGGACGGCGGCGACGTCGGCCGGCACCGGCTCGGCGGGCGGCGTCGGGTGAGCGGGCTCGGCGGACTTCGCGGGCAGGGACGGCCTGCGCAGGAAGAGGACGAGCACCGGCACCGCGTACGCGACCCAGGCGACCAGCTCCAGCACCGTCGGCGCGGCGGTGACGTTGAACATGCCGGCGAGCAGCGCGCCGTACCAGGAGCCCGGGTCGAGCGTGGTGGAGATGTCGAAGGCGAGGTCGTTCAGGCCGGGCAGCACGCCCGCCTCCTGGAAGTCGTGCACGCCGTACTTGAGGATGCCGGCGGCGACCAGGATGAGCAGCGCGCCGGTCCAGGTGAAGAACCGGCTCAGGTTGATCCGTACCGCGCTGCGGTAGAGCAGGAATCCGATCACGACGGCGGTGGCGATGCCGCCGGCCAGGGCGAGCAGGGAGCCGGGACCGGTGCCGCCGGCTGCGCTCTCGGCCGCGGCGTAGAAGATCAGCGCGGTCTCCAGGCCCTCGCGGATCACGGCGAGGAACGCCATGCCGGCCACGGCCAGGGAACCGACCGCGAGCGCGTCGGTGAGCTTGCCGCGCAGCTCACCGGCGATGGTGCGGGCGGCCCGTCGCATCCAGAAGATCATCCAGGTCACGAAGACCACGGCGGCGACCGAGGTGACCGCCTCGAACAGCTCGCGCGACTCGGAGGTGCGCAGCAGCGAGGTGGACGTGTACTGGATCAGGGAGCCGAAGCCGACGGAGAGCGCCACGGCCAGGCCGACGCCGGCCCACACCTGCGGCAGCCGGTCCCGGCGCTGCGACTTGACCAGGAAGGCGACGAGGATGCTGACCACGAGCGTCGCTTCCAGGCCCTCGCGCAGGCCGATCAGGTACGTGGCGAACATCAGCACTCCGTCGTCGCTTAGTTAGGGCAGGCATACCTTGCTCCTGTTCACAGCAAACGTCAAGCTGATCCGGGTAACGTCACCCGGTTCGACATCCGCCGGCCTTCCCCCGTACGCGAAAAAGGACCGGGACGGCCGCGCGGCGGCCGAACCCGGTCCCTTCTCCGAACGTGGAACTCAGTAGCGGTAGTGGTCCGACTTGAACGGGCCCTCCGGGGAGACGCCCAGGTAGGCGGCCTGCTCCTTGGTGAGCGTGGTCAGCTTCGCGCCGAGCGCGTCCAGGTGCAGCCGGGCGACCTTCTCGTCCAGGTGCTTGGGCAGCACGTAGACGCCGATCGGGTATTCCTCGGTCTTGGTGAACAGCTCGATCTGGGCGATCGTCTGGTTGGCGAACGAGTTCGACATCACGAAGCTCGGGTGGCCGGTCGCGTTGCCCAGGTTCAGCAGGCGGCCCTCGGAGAGCACGATGATGGCGTGGCCGTCGTCGAAGCGCCACACGTCGACCTGCGGCTTGATGTTCTCCCGGGTCACGTCGCTGCGCTTGGCCAGGCCGGCCATGTCGATCTCGTTGTCGAAGTGGCCGATGTTGCCCACGATGGCCTGGTGCTTCATCCGGGCCATGTGCTCGTTGGTGATGACGTCGAAGCAGCCGGTCGCGGTGATGAAGATGTCGGCCTGCTCCACCACGTCGTCGAGCGTGGCGACCTGGTAGCCGTCCATCGCCGCCTGGAGCGCGCAGATCGGGTCGACCTCGGTCACCACGACCCGGGCGCCCTGGCCGCGCAGCGACTCGGCGCAGCCCTTGCCCACGTCGCCGTAGCCCATGACGACTGCCATCTTGCCGCCGATCAGGACGTCGGTGGCGCGGTTGATGCCGTCGATGAGCGAGTGGCGGCAGCCGTACTTGTTGTCGAACTTGCTCTTGGTCACCGAGTCGTTGACGTTGATGGCCGGGAAGAGCAGCGTGCCGGCGCGGTGCATCTCGTAGAGCCGGTGCACACCGGTGGTGGTCTCCTCGGTGACGCCCTTGATGCCGGCGGCGATCCGGGTCCAGCGCCCGCCGTCCTCGGCCAGCGAGCGGTGCAGCAGTTCGAGGATGACCGCGTACTCCTCGGAGTCGGCGGACTCGACCGGCGGCACGACGCCGGCCTTCTCGAACTCGGCGCCCTTGTGGACGAGCAGGGTGGCGTCGCCACCGTCGTCGAGGATCATGTTCGGGCCCTGGCCGTCCGGCCAGTTGAGCACCTGCTCGGTGCACCACCAGTACTCCGGCAGCGTCTCGCCCTTCCAGGCGTAGACCGGCACGCCGGCCGGGGCCTCCGGGGTGCCCTCGGGGCCGACCACCATCGCAGCGGCGGCGTGGTCCTGGGTGGAGAAGATGTTGCAGGACGCCCAGCGGACCTGCGCGCCGAGCGCGACCAGGGTCTCGATCAGGACGGCGGTCTGAACGGTCATGTGCAGCGAACCGGTGATGCGGGCGCCGGCCAGCGGCTGGGCCTCGGCGAACTCACGCCGGATCGCCATCAGGCCGGGCATCTCGTGCTCGGCGAGCCGGATCTCCTTGCGCCCGAACGCGGCGAGCGACAGATCCGCCACCTTGTAGTCGCCCTCGGCGAGGGTGCTCGGCCGGGCCTGCGACGACGCGCCGCTGGAGGCCGCCGGGAGGGTGCTGGTCATGGAAGCTCCTGTCGAACGATGGTGGTGCGCAGCCTTCCACCTTACGCTCGCGGGCCACTCGGCCCGTGCCCGGTTGGCCGACCGCGCAATCGGCCGGTCGGCGGACAGCGCACGGGGCGGTCGGTCGTGAGCGGACTTTCCACTCACGGCCCGGCCGCCCCGCGCATCCCCCCGGTTTGGTTCCCCCGCACGTCACCGGACCTTCGTCGCGACAACGCTGCGTACCCATAGAGTCACACCACGCAGCGTGACCGTCAAGCTATTTCGGGAAAGTCGGACTTGTGCGGATCAGTGCATGCCGCAAGTGGCGACGAACGCCTCGCCCGCCCCGCCCACGGTGAGCGGGCCACCGGCCGCCGTGCCGACCGCGGCCTGACCCGCGTCCAGCGTGACCACACCCACGCCGTCGTCCACGGTCAGCTTCCCGGCCCGGCAGAGCACCACCCGCGGCCCGGGCAGCGTCAGCCGCACCCCCGGCGACCCGGCGGCCACCTCGACCCGGTGCAGCGCGAAGTCCTCCACCGGCACCGGCCAGGTCTGCACCCCCGGCTCCACCTGCTCGGGCCGCAGCACCGGCTGGGTCAGCACCTCGAACCGGAGCACCCGCAGCAGCTCGGCCACGTCGACCCGCTTCGGGGTCAGCCCACCGCGCAGCACGTTGTCACTGGCCGCCATGATCTCGACGCCGGTGCCGCGCAGGTAGGCGTGCAGGTTCCCGGCCGGCATCCAGATGCCCTCGCCGGGCGCCAGCCGGACGTGGTGCAGCAGCAACGCCACCACCACGCCCGGGTCGGCCGGATAGCCCGACGCCAGCGTGCGGACCAGCTCGGCGTCCGCCGAGGCCGGCCCGGCCTCCGCCGCCGCCAGCACGGCCGCCACCAGCCCGGCGCGCTCCGCCCGGGGCCAGCTCAACAGCAGACGCACCGCCTCCCGCAGCCCCGCCGGCCCGTCGCGCAACGCCGCCACGACGGGCTCCAGCGCGGGTACGCCGAACGCGGCGATCGCCGCCGCCGACTCCCCCGGATCGCGGAAGCCGCACAGCGCGTCGAAGTCCGAGAGCGCCACCAGCAGCTCCGGCTTGTGGTACGGGTCGACGTAGTTGACCCGCCCCACGTCGGCGGCGTGCCCGGCGCGGGCCTGCTCGGCGTCCGGATGGGCCTGGAGGCTCAGCGGCGCGTCGGCGGCGAGCACCTTCAGCAGGAACGGCAGCCGGGTGCCGAACCGGCCGACCAGCCGCTCACCCAGCCAGTGGCCCGGCTCGGCCACCAGCAGTTCGGTGAGACTGACCGGCCGGCCGTCGCGCTGCACGGTGGCCGGGGCGCCCGGGTGGGCGCCCAGCCACAGCTCCGCCTCCGGCCCGTTGCTCGGCACCGGCCGCCCCTGCAACTCGGCGATCGCGGTGCGCGAACCCCAGGCGTAGTCACGGATCCGGCCCTGCAACAACTCCATCGGTCAGCTCCCGGGCCGCCCGGCCACCTCGTCGGCCGCGTGCGTCCCACCACTGGTCACGGCCTCCGGGACGGCGGTGTCCGCCGCCTGCCCGGTGCCGGCCCGCTCGGCTTCCGGCGAGTAGATGTCCGGCTCCAGGTAGATCACCCGGGCGGTCGGCACCTCGCGGCGGATCCGCGCCTCGACCGCGTTGATGTCGCGCGCCAGGTCCTGGGCGGTCTCCCACGCCGGCACGGCGATCTTCGCGGCCACCATCAGCTCCTCCGGGCCCAGGTAGAGCGTCTTCATGTGGATGATCCGCTCGACCTCGGGACCGTTCGTCACGGCCTGCTCGATCTTCGTCAGCTCGCCCTCCTCGGCACCCTCGCCGAGCAGCAGGCTCTTGGTCTCGATCGCCAGCGTGACCGCGATGACCACGAGCAGGACGCCGATCATCGCGGTGCCCGCCGCGTCCCACATGCCGTTGCCGGTGATCAGCGTCATGCCGACGCCGAACAACGCGAAGACCAGACCGACCAGCGCGCCGAAGTCCTCCAGCAGCACCACCGGCAGCTCCGGCGCCTTGGCCCGGCGGATGAACCGGACCCAGGTCTGGTTGCCCCGGACCAGGTTGGACTCCTTGATCGCGGTACGGAAGGAGAAGCTCTCCATCGCGATCGCCGCGACCAGCACCGCCACCGGCACCCACTGCCAACTTTCGATCGGGTGCGGGTCGGACGCCTTGTGGTACGCCTCGTAGAGCGCGAACAGGCCACCGATGCTGAACAGCACGATCGCCACGATGAAGGCGTAGATGTAGCGCTCCCGGCCGTACCCGAACGGGTGCTGCGGCGTGGCCTGCCGCTTGGCCCGCCGGCCGCCGATCAGCAGCAGGCCCTGGTTGCCCGAGTCGGCAACCGAGTGGATCGACTCGGCAAGCATCGACGACGAGCCGGTCAGGGCGAACGCGACGAACTTGGTGACGGCGATGCCGAGGTTCGCCGCCAGGGCGGCGACGATCGCCTTGGTGCCCCCGTTTGCGCTCATTCCCCGCCTCGCTCGATGCCCCGTGTGGTCACTGGTTCGCCAGCTCCTTCATCTCCGTGATGGCCGGTACCGCCATCGGGTCCAGCCCGTGTGCCAGGGCGAGGTAGATCGAGGCGAAGTCGGGGACCGCGACCAGCGACGCGAGCCGCTCCAGCGCGGAACCGCCCTCGGCGGTCACCACGTCGCAGCGCACCCCGCGCCGCTCGGCGAGCGTCTGCACCGCGTCCGCGCGGCGCTCCTCGACCGCCAGCGGCTCGTCGGTGTCGTCGTCGGCGTTGAGCCCGCCGTCGCGCAGCAGCACCAGCCGCAGCCGGGTGCCGTCGGAGTCGTCGACGCCCGGGTCGGCGAAGATGTCCCGCTCGCCCTCGGCCAGGCCGCCGAACACCCCGTCGAGCAGGCCGACACGGCCCCGGCCCGCCTCGCCCAGCGCACCGGCGACCACCGGGTAGCGGGCGTTGGCGGACAGCGTGTCACCGAACCGCCGGGCGGCCACGGTGGCCAGCGGGGACGAACCCCACACGATCGGGATCGAACCGGACAGCCCGAGTGCCAGCGACTTCGCCGGGTTGACGAAGGACTCGGCGGTCGGCCGGCATCGATCGGCGTCAGCGTCCAGCCGGGCCGCCGTCTCGGCCAGATCCGCCTCGTTGACCTTCACGAGCCCGAGGGTACGGGCGGCCAGCAGAACCGGCACGGTGAGCGCCCAGAGGCTGGCCCGGGCCGGCGCGCGCCGGGGCACCGGGATGAACGGCGCACGGGCCCGCTCCGCCACCGACTGGAGCTGCGAGTCGGGCGCGCCGACGGCGACCAGCCGGGCACCGCGCCGGTGCGCCGCCTCGGCCGCGCCCAGCGCCTCCGGGCTGCGACCGGACGCGCTCACCGCGATGACCACGTCCGCCGCGCCCACCCAGCCGGGCACGCCGGCGCTGCGGTGCGGGATGACCGGCACCGGGCAGCGCGGCCCGGCGACGGTGGCCAGCACGTCACCGGTACGCCCGGCGGTGCCGATGCCGGCGATGACCACCGCGCGGGGCCGTCCGTCGTCGGCGAGCACGGACAGGTTCGCCTCGGCGGCCAGCGCCGCCGACTCGCGCACCTGGGCGCCCGCCGACGCGGTGTGCCGGAGCATGCCGCCCGGATCCCGCTCGGAGAGCTGCGCCGCGTCGTCCAGCAGGGCCTCGTCCGCGTGCCGGTGGCCGCTGACCCCGGCCGTACCCTCCATCACCGCGACGACCCGCCCCGCGCCTCGTCGGCGGCGGGTCCACCGCGCGCCTCGTCCAGCAGGAGCACCGGGACGTCGTCCCGGACCTCGAAGATGCGACCGCACTCGGTGCAGGTGAGCGTCTGCGCCTGCGCGTCGTAGTCGAGGGGGGCGTGGTGCGTGTCCGGGCAGGCGAGGATGTCGAGCAACTGCGGGTCCAGGGCCACGGCGCGGCTCCTTCCACGTATGCGGTCTCACCGGTCGGCGGTGCCGGTCGGCGCACGCGATCTTATCGGCCGAGCGGCCCCGGCACCGGGCCCCGTTCGGCCCCGGTGTTCCGTCCTCCGGTCGGGCAGGTGGCGGCTACCGGGTCACGACGCGACCACCCACCGTCACGGTAACCCCGGGAGCCGGTCGGGTTCCGGCTCAGTCCGGCAAGCGGGGCAGAACGCTCGTCGCGTCCCCGCCCGCCGAGGGCTGGGGCGGAGGCAGGACGCTGGTCGCGTCCGCGCTCGCCGGTGCCGATGGTGCCGGGGCGGCCGCGGGCGCGCCGTACACGTTGCCGGCCGGGCGGGACGGCGTCGCACCCCCGTACACCGTGGGGGCCGGTCCGGGCGCGCCGGAGCGGTAGGTGGTGGTGCTGCGCGGCAGCGGGACCGGCGGGAGATCGGCGGAGCTCCCGCCGCCGGTCCGGTCGGCGCGGTTGCGGCGCAGCAGCAGGACGATGAGGGCGGCGCCGACGAGCACCAGCCCGATACCGAACCACATGATCATGGAACCTCCGAACGACGAGTCGTCGGCCGCGGCGGTGGCCGGGGCGACGGCGGCGGCCACCGGCGACGTGCCGGTCACCTCGGCCGCCGTGGTCTCGCTCGCGCTGGGCGTCGGCGAGGGCTTGCGGGACGGGCTGGGGCTCGGCGTCCGCGGGGCACCGACCAGCCGGGCGGAGCCACCGGCCCGGCCGAGCACGTCGCCGTTCGCGGCGCTCGCCTCGGCGGCCAGTTCCAGCCGCCCACCGACGGCCCCGGCCAGGAAGGACAACCGGTAGCGGACGGTGACGCCCTTGCCCTTGCACAACGGCCGGTCGACCGGCGCGACCGCAGCGGTGGCGACGGCGCCGTCCCCGGAGACCTGCACCGGCACCCATCGGCCCCCGGACGCCACCTGCACCCGGACCTGGTCCGCCCGCAGGCCCTCCAACCGGAGCCCGACCGCGGTACGCAACTGCACGCAGCCGTCGGTGCGCTTACGCACCTCGACCGCCACCGTGCCCGGCGGGCCACCGGCGGTGAAGCTCTTCGCCGAGCGCAGTCCCACCCGGTCGTCGCGGGCCGACGCCGGTGACGCCGGGACGGCGATCAGGCCACCCAGCAGCGCGCCAACCATGGCCCACCGCGCCGCGTGCCGCCCTGCCGACATCTCCACCTCACCGTTGCGTCCGGACCGGATCCGCCGGTCAGGTTACTACCGGCCCCTCCGGGCACCCGCGCATCGAGCACGCCACATGTGTGCCGCGCCACGCGATCACCGCCCGCCCAGGTCACCGCCCGATGCGCCTGCCTCGGCGAGCGCCCGTCGGCACAGCCGGTCGGCCGTACGGGTGGTCTCCGGCAGCCGGTACCGGGGCGTCAGTGCCAGTACCCGGTCCACCGCGTTGTCCAACCCCATCCGGTGCCCGACGCTCACGAAGACCGGCCGCACACCGTCCCGAGTCCGCAGCACCCGCCCGACCACGTCGCCCTCGTCACACAGGTCGGCGCTGTCCCCACGCTCGGGGCCGGGCCCCGTCCACGAGCCGACGAGCGGCGTCTTACCCACCCCGATCGTCGGCAGCCCGGTCACCAGGCCCAGGTGACAGGCCAGCCCGAACCGGCGCGGGTGCGCCAGCCCGTGCCCGTCGCAGACCAGCAGCTCCGGACCGGTGGTGAGCCGGTCCAGCGCGGCGAGCAATGCCGGCATCTCGCGGAACGCGAACAACCCCGGCACGTACGGGAAGGCGGGCCGCCCCACGCACACCGCCTCGTCCACCACGTCGAGGGTGGCCGCGTCCAGGACCGTGACGGCGGCGGCGAGCAGGTCACCGTCGGGTGCGTACGCCACGTCCAGCCCGGCCACCGTCGCGGGCGCGGCGGGACCGGGCCCGGTCAGGTCCACCCGGGACCGCAACTCCTCCTGTACGCGTCTCGCCTCGGCCACGTCGGCGGGCGGCACGTAGGGCACGGGTGAACCGTCGATGGAGGGCATGAGGTTCCCGGCCGCTGTCAGGAGGCGGTGGAGGCGATGGTGGGGTCGGCGGCGGGATCGCCGGCCTGTTGGAGCTGCTCCTCGAACATCACAAAGGTCCGCCGCCGGACGCCGCGGATCAGCGCCTGCTCCTGGGGAGTCGGGTATCGACGTTCCTCCTGGAGCGTGTCCTCGATCGCCCGGACGGTTTCGTAGAGAGCGAAGATCGGCCCGTCGCCACTCAGATAACGACCTCGCTCGTGCTCAGTGAGTTGCACGAACTCATCCGGTGAGATCTGACTGATCTCGTCGCCGCCGACAAAGAGCACCTTGTCGATGAGATTGCTTGCCTCGCGCCAGCCCCCCGTGTCCTTGGAGAGCCTCCAGCCCGCTATGCCGCCGTCGGCGGTGGTCACAAGCTTCAGGGGGGAGCCGAAATAGTCGAAGAACTTCGGCAGCCTCAAGCCCTCTACCTGACTCACCGCGATGACCCCTCCCCGAGGCTCTCCTGCACCTTGCTCCAGTACGTACTCTGCGCTCGCCGGAGAAGTCCGTCTCGAATCGCACGTTCACCCTGCGTCAACGGCCTGCCCTCGATCTCAGACACCGCTTCCAAATCACGTCGAATCTCGTACAGCGCATGCTCCCACTCCGCGACGCCGTCGAGCGACGCCAGGTGCAGTCGAAGCTCTGCGACGTGGCCGTTCGACATCCGGAGGTTCAGGAGCAGGTCTCGATAGCCGCTCGCTTGCGGGTCAAGGAAACGGTCCTTTATGTGCAGAATCAAGACCTCTGGGTCGGCTGCCAGACGGCCTAGTGCCTGGTAAACCGCATCGAGGCTGTCGAACTGCACCTTGGCGCCGGCCAAGTCCTTGAGCTGGGACGCGTCGTACTCGTACTCACCTTCCAGCTTGTCGAGGACACGCTCTCGGCTCTTCGGCTCCGTTCTCCAGCCGGGTGTGCCGTCGTCTGCAGCCAGGTTGACGGCAAGCCTGTTCAGCTCCTGCTGGGCGACCACCGCATCCGCATAAAGCTGATCAATGTACGCAAGGCGGTATGCCTCGTCATGGCGTCGCCTCTCATCGAATCCCGGTTGCAGTCTCGACTGACTGCGGGATGCCACCGAATCGGTGAGTCGACGCTGCTCTTGGGTGATGGGCGTCGGTTCGGGCGTCAATGGTTCGTGCGCTACGACCGCGTCCGCTCCGTACTCGGCTATGTCGTTGAGGACGTCGCCGAGCACGTCGATGGCCTGCTGGTGGGTGGCCAGGTGGTGCAGGGTCAGCGGCCGGGCGGTCAGCGAGTTGGCGAGTTCCGGTGTCGCCAGGATCATCCGGACCAGGTCGGGCCGCTCCGCGAGCTGCCGCACCAACGTCTCGGCCAGCAGCTCCTCCCGTCGCGGCGGAGCCTCCCAGCTCTGGTCGAGCATCCGCTGGACGCGCGGGTCGGCGAACAACCGGGTCAGGTCGGCCGCGGCGTCCTCGTCCAGCCCGGGTACGAGCCGCCGCAGCGTCGGCACGTCGGCGTGCTGCGCCAGCTCGACGGGCGTCACCCCGGCCGCGAAGGCGGCGTCGAGGTTCCCGCTCTGCGCGAGCGCGTCGCGCACGTAGAGCCCGGCGGCGATCCGGTCGGCGTGCGCCTGCCGGTGATCCTCGCGTACCCGGTCGGGATCCGGCTCGACGGGCGGCGCGCTGCCCGGCAGCGATCCGTCGGTTCGGCGGTGGATGGTGGTGGACTCGCCGAGCAGGTGGACGTGGTTGAAGTCCGGGACGTGGCCGTCGGCGATCGGCGGCGGAGCCGGCGGCCGTGGCGGCGCCGGACGGGGCAGCGGCTCGGGCAGGACGTTGTAGGTGCCGGGCGGGCGGCCGGTGAGCGGCATCGGCCGCCCGTCAGGGCCGAGCACCAGCGCGTCGACGCCGACCACGTTGCCGGCTGCCGGACGGCCGCTGTGGTGGTAGATCGGCCGGTCCGCCACCAGGCCCGTCTGCGGGTCGAGGAAGAGGATCGTGCCGTTCTGGTTCAACGCCACCCACGCGTGCGAGCCGCCGCCTTCGAAGCTGGTGATGAGGAACGCGTAGCTGCCGTGGCCACCCGACGCGAGCTGCCCGTACAGGTCGCGGTAACCGCCGTCCACCAACAGCTGACGCTCCCGGCCGGTGACACCGGGCCGGTCCGGCGGGCAGAGGTTCTGGAACCGGCCGCCGGTCGTCTGCTCGACGCGAAGCGGTCCGTCCGCCTCGCCGCCCACCGGCCGGTTCACGTCGCCGTGCAGATAGCCGTCGAACGTACGCGGCGCCGCGACGCGCGGCCGGCCGTGGACCCAGGTCTCGAACAGCGACAGCGTGCAGTCGAGGCAGTTGATGCCCCGGGTGGCGTCGGCCGCCGGGCCGCCGTCGTTTGCGAGGCGGAACCAGCCGCCGCGCCGGGGATCGGCGGTACGCGTCACGCTGCCGTCCGGGTTGCGGGGCATCTGCCGTTCGAGGTCGGTCTGGTGCAGCGCCAGCGGAGGCCGGAGCCCTCCCCGGCGGCCGTAGGGCCGGGACCTGTCGATCGGTTCGGGGTGGCCGTGACCGGTGAGCGCCGAGTGGTCGGCCGTCTCCACCGCGCCGACGGCCAGGTCGGCCACGTCGTCGTTGATGCGGTAGAAGTCGAGGTCGTCCTCGACCATCACCTGCCCCGGAACGAGCCTGCCGGCTAGAACGTGCCGAGCCTCTTCGCGCAGGTCAGCCGCTTCCAGGGAGGCCTCGTGCGACTCCCGGTGCCATCGTTCGGCCGCCAGGGTCCGGCCGGCGCGGCGCAGCTCCATGGCCTGCGCGGCCCAGTCACTGGCCCGTTCCTCGTGGTAGTTGGCGCGCTCGTGCAGCCAGTCGGCTCTGGTCTCCCGTCGACGGTCCTCGAACCACGTCCGCTGGAACTGGAGATGACCGCGATAGCGGCGCCGGTCGAACGACTCCCGGTCGGCGACCAACCGCGCGGCGCGCTCCCGAATGGTTCGCAGGTCCGGAGGCGGCGGGCCGACGTCGGGGCCAGGGAGGTCGGCGGACGGCCGGGGCGGCGCCAATGACTCCAACAGGGGGAAGCGGGGGTTGGGAATCGGGCGTGGATCCGGGCCGGGCAGTCCTGGGAACGGTGCCGCATGTGGTTGCGGTGACGGCGCGGACAGCGGCGTCGAGGGCCCGACGCCGGGACCGGTCCGGTCCGCCAACGGCGACGCCGCCACAGGCAGATGATCCGCAGTGGGCGGCGGCAACGTGGCCGGCGCCGCTCCCGCCTGCACGGGGGTCGAGGGCAGTGGGGCGTGGTCGATCGGCGTCACGACCGCATCCGTGCCGCCATGGACTCCGGGCGCTGTCGAGGAAGAGCCGGCGACGGGTGCGTCAGTCATCACCGAGGACAACGTGGGGCTGGTGGTGACCGCCGGACGTGCCACGTCGTGCGGGACGACATCGCTGTGCGGCGGCGTCGTCGTGGGATCCGGCGTCGGGTGGGGCAGGTCCACGGCGAGCGGGTGCGAGTTCGCTGGCTGGGGTGTGACGTGTGTGGCTGTCACGGGAACGGCACCGGCGATCGTGTCGCCGCCGCCCTGGACGATCGGCTCGGCGGCCCGCTGGGCCGGGATCAGCCCGACGGGATCGGCGGCGACCGGCACGTCCAGGCCGACCGGCGACACGGTCAACCCGCTCAGCTGCCCGTCGAGGCGACGTTGCAGAGCCGAGTCCGCCTGGTTGGTGGCGGAGCCGGTCGCGCCGGAGGCAGCCGCACGCGCCAGATCCTCCAGCGACGGGCCCTGGCCGGTCGCCAGACCCGCCGCGGTCTCGGCGAGCGTCTCTCCGGCCATCTCCCGCCCGAACCGCTCGCCGACCTCCGCGAACCGGCCGTTGGCGTGCCGGCCCAGCCCGGCCAGCGGTGCGACCGCGCCGCCGGCGAATCCGCCGAGCGCCGACGTGCTCACGTCGGTCAGGTCGAGGCCGTCCCGCCGGCCGGTGGAGTTCTGGTACGCCTGCGTGCCGAGGCTGGTGCCGGCCTCCTGACCGGCCTCCAGCAGCCCGCCGATCGCGGCCCGCCGCGCCAGCGTGCGGACACCGGACTTGGCCACCTCCTTCGCGGCCCGCTCGCCCGCCTCCTTGAGGCCCTGCTTGACCGCCTTGCGGGCGAGCTGGGCCACCAGCCGCTTGAAGATCTGCTGCACCACGACCCGAGTGGCGGTGACCGCGGCGGCCGCCGCCGGAGAGGCGGCGCCCAGGGTGAGCACTGTGGCGACCGCCAGGGACAGCAACTCGATGACCAGGATGCCCAGCTCGATCCAGGCTTCGAGCTTCGCGCCCTCGATGTCGCAGCCGCAGGAGTCGACCAGCCGCGCCAGCTCGTCGGTGGCCGCGACGAGGACGTGCAGCGGCGCGTCCTCACCCTCGGCGAGCTTGTGCCAGGCCGTGTCGAACGCGCCGGCGACCAGGCCGACTCCCCCGTACCCGCTCTTCACCTCACCGGCGGCGGTGACCGCGTCGTCGCGCGGGCGGGTCAGGACGCCTGCCACGCCGTACCACTGGTCGGCCAGATCCCAGACGGCGCGCTCGTTGCCCTCCGGCCATTCGACGCCGACCACCCAGTCGAGTGCCTCGTAGATCCAGCCGGGCAGGTCCCAGGGGCAGAAGTCGAGCGGGTGCGGGATCGGGCTGGGCAGCATGCTCACGCGCGGGTCCTCCGGTGGTCAGCGCCGGGGCCGATGGGGGTTGTGCCCTTGCTGTGGGATCTTCCCGAGGTCACGGGCGTTGCCGAGGTCTGTCTCCACGGTGGCCGTGACCGAGCGGACGACGTCCGACCCGAGCACCTCCAGCGACCGGCCGAGAAGCTCCCACGCGCGCAGCAGCGTCTCGGCGTAACCCTGGTAGTGCTTGTCGAAGGCGGCGCCGATGTCGTCCCGGCCCCAGGGCCGCTGGGCGCCGGCGGCGGCGATCGGCTCGCCCGTCTCCCGCCGGGCCGCGCTCACCGCCCGCCCCGACAGCGCCAGGTCAGCGCCGCCGCGCCGGGCCCGGTCCGGGTCCAGCCAGATCTCTCCCCCGGCCACCTGTCACTCGCCGCGGGCCAGCACGGAGTCGGCCCGGCCGAGCAGCGCGCCGAAGTCATTGGTACGCAGGAACTCGACCGACGGCGAACCCGGCGGCAGGTAGCCGGACACCAGCTCGCGGGTGGCGGTGGTCGCCGCGGTGGAGGCGCGCAGCACGGTCTCGGTGATCTTCCGGCTCAGCGCGCGGGCGTCCCGGTCGTGGAACGCCGCCGGGCTCACGTCGACGCTGATCAGCTCGCCCCGCGCGCCGACGACGGCGGTCACCTGGCCGTCGTCGGAGCGTTCGGTGACGCGTAGCTCGGCCAGCTTCGTCTGGAGTTCGTCCAGACCGGACCGCAAGCGCTGGTATTGGCCGTACACCTCGTCGAATCGCGCGCGTAGCGCACGGTTCGCATCCCGGTCCGCACTCTCGGCCACCGTCGCTCCCCTTCCGTCACCGTGGGTAGGGCCGACCATACCGGGTGCCACGAAATCCGTGGGGTCCGGTAATTTCAGGTGGTGATCGAGCGACAGCAGGCCGAGCAGATCGCTTCCGTGTGGGCCCGGCGGGACTCCGACCGTCTCGGTTTTCCGTGCACGCCGGAGGTCGAGGAGTTCGACCTGGGGTACGTGGTGAGTTCCATCGTGTCCACCGAGGCCCGCGCGCTGCCCGGCGACCTGCCGACCACTGTGATCGACAAGGAGACCGGCGAGGTGTCCACGTGGCCCCGGGTGCCTGCCGCGGCGGTCGAGCAGATGTACCGGCAGCGGCGTCCGGCCGAGCCGCGTGCGCCGCGTACCGTCGATCCGGCCGCCCAGTTGCTGCGTGAGCTGACCCGCCTGCCCACGCCCGGCGCCGCGGCGCACCTCACGCTCGACGGCCGGCAGCACGTAGCGCAGGGCGCGAAGGGCGACGTCGAGGTGCGTCACCACCCGCTGGTCCAGTCCTATCTGGACGAGCTGCCCGCGGGGCATCTGGTACGCGGCGGCGAGCGGCACGCCGAGATGATTGTCGTCTCCGACGCGCTCTACGAGCACGACCACCGCCGGGCCGCCGAGGGCCTGCCGCCGCTGTCCATCGAGGACGCGCGCGACCTGCTCGGCACCAGCCGGATCGAGAGCTTCCGGGTCCGGGAACCCGGGGACCCCGCGGGCGGGCCGGCCGATCTTCGCTGTGAGTCGTGCATCAGGTTCCTCGTGCACGTCAACGTGCTGCCCTGGCCGGAACTGGCCTTCGCCGAGGAGTGGCGGTCCGAGCCCCAGACGCCTCCCGAGCCCGACCGGTTTCCCGCGGAGGTGGCGAACGCGCTCGTGATCGCCGGCTGGCGGCCGCACTTCGGCGACGAGGTGTCCGCCGCCACCTCGGTCCGCAAGGTCAGTGAGGTCAGCGGCACCACGCACACGCATGCGTCCTTCCCCGCCGCGCTGGCGACGCTCACCGCCTTTCCCGGGCTGGTGACCGCGCGTCAGGGCCCTGGTGAAGCGGTGTGGATCTCCCGCTTCGAGGTGCGGCCGCGGAAGGTGGCGCACACCGCCGACTCTCTCGCCGACTTCGCCGCCGTCCTGGGTGCCCGCCTCTTCCCGCTCGGCAGCGAACGTCAGGAGAGCATCCTCGCGGTCGACGAGCACGGCCGGGTCTTCGCCCTCGACCAGGCCGGCGAGTGGTTCCTCGGCGCCGACATCGACACCGCCCTCACCACCCTGCTGCTCGGCCGCGCCCCCGCCCGGGTCCGCGACGACGGCACCTGGTGAGCCGAAGGCGAGCGAGCAGAGAGCGAGTGATCAGAGGGCCACGCCGGTCAGCACCGTGACACGCGGCTCGGTGTAGTCGTCCATCGCGCTGCGCAGCCCCTCGCGCCCGACGCCGGACCCCTTCATGCCGCCGTACGGCATCTGGTCGGCCCGGTACGACGGCACGTCCCCGACGATCACGCCGCCCACTTCGAGCGTGCGTGCGGCGTCGAACGCCACGTCGAGCCGGTGGGTGAAGACGCCGGCCTGGAGCCCGTACGCGGAGTCGTTGACGGCGGCGAACGCGGCCCGGTCGTCCGCGACCGGGGCGACCACCAGCACCGGCCCGAACACCTCCTCGGCGCACACCTTCGCGTCCGCCGGAACGCCGCTGAGCACAGTGGGCGGGTAGGTCGCGCCGTCACGCCGCCCGCCGGTCTCGATGACCGCGCCGGCGGCGACCGCCTCGTCCACCCAGGTCTCGACGCGCTGTGCCGCCTCGACCGACACCAGCGGGCCGACGTCGGTCAGCTCGGAACGCGGGTCGCCGGTGCGCAGCGCCTGCACCGCCGCGACGAGCCGCGGCAGGAAGCCGTCGTAGAGCCATTCGTGCACGTAGACCCGCTGCACCGCGATGCACGACTGCCCGGCCTGGTAGTTGGAGAACGTGGCGATGCGGTGCGCGGCGAAGGTCAGGTCCTCGTCCGCCGCCCAGTCCTCGCAGATCACCGCGGCGGCGTTGCCGCCGAGTTCCAGCGTGACGTGCTTGTCCGGCGCGGCCCGGCGGATGGCCGCGCCGACCGGTCCGGAGCCGGTGAACGACACCACCGGCAGCCGGGGGTCGGTGACCAGTTCGACGGCGCGCTCGTTCGGTAGCGGCAGCACGGAGAACATGCCCTCGGGCAGGTCGGTCTCGGCGAGGATCTCGCCGAGCAGCAGCGCGGTGAGCGGGGTGGCCGGTGCGGGCTTGACCACGATCGGGGTGCCGACGGCGAGCGCCGGGGCGACCTTGTGGGCGACCAGGTTGAGCGGAAAGTTGAACGGGGTGATGCCGAGCACCGGCCCGCGCGGCACGCGCCGGACCAGGGCGATCCGCCCGGTGGCGGCCGGGTCGGTGTCGAGCCGTTGCAGTTCGCCGGAGAAACGGCGGGCCTCCTCGGCGGCCCAGCGGAACGTGGAGACCGCGCGCCCCACCTCGGCCTTCGCCCACTTGACCGGCTTGCCGTTCTCGGCGGTGATCAGCGCGGCGACCTCGTCGGCCCGCTCGGCGAGCCGGCGGGAGACGTGGTCCAGGGCCGCCGCGCGGGCGTGCGCGGGCAGGGCCGCGGCCTCCGCGGCCACCCGGGCGGCGCCCGCGACGGCGGCTTCGACCTGGTCGGCCGTGGCGAGCGTGGTACGCCCCACCGGCTGCCCGTCGTACGGGTGGATGACTGTCAGCTCGTCCTCGCCGTGGGCGGGGCGACCGGCGACGTAGAAGGCTCTCGGCTCCACGATCGGCAGCCTAGACCACAGGCGCCCACGCGGAAACAGTTGCTCAAACCCTTGTCTGCCTCGGATTTAGTAGCCAAGATGGCAGTCAGATTGCGATAACCTCCGCTGACCCTCTCCCCGGCCACCCTCTCGGAGACTTCTGATGAGCGACCAGCAGCAGCTGCGCAACTTCGTCAACGGCGAGTACGTCGACCCGGTGGACGGCGGCTACGCCGACCTGATCGACCCGTGCACGGGCGAGGTCTTCGCCCAGGCCCCGGTCTCCGGCGCGGCGGACGTGGACGCGGCCATGAAGGCCGCCGCCGCCGCGTTCGAGACCTGGCGGGACACCACGCCGGCCGAGCGGCAGCGGGCGCTGCTGAAGTTCGCCGACGCGGTGGAGGCGCGGGCCGCCGAACTGGTCGACGCGGAGGTCCGCAACACCGGCAAGCCCCGGCAGCTCACCGCCGACGAGGAGCTGCCGCCGGCGGTGGACGAGCTGCGCTTCTTCGCCGGGGCGGCCCGCCTGTTGGAGGGGCGCTCGGCCGGTGAGTACATGGCCGGGCACACCTCGTACGTGCGGCGCGAGCCGATCGGCGTCTGCGCCCAGGTGACGCCCTGGAACTACCCGCTGATGATGGCGGTCTGGAAGATCGCCCCGGCGCTGGCGGCCGGTAACGCGGTGGTGCTGAAGCCGTCGGACACCACGCCGGTGTCGACGCTGCTGCTGGCCGAGATCGCCGCCGAGCACCTGCCGCCGGGCGTGTTCAACGTGGTCTGCGGCGACCGCGACACCGGCCGTACGCTGGTCTCCCACCCGACCCCGCAACTCGTGTCGATCACCGGCTCGACCCGCGCGGGCATGGAGGTCGCCGCCGCGGCGGCGCCGGACCTGAAGCGGACGCACCTGGAGCTGGGCGGCAAGGCCCCGGTGGTGATCTTCGACGACGCGGATCTGGCGGCGGCGGCCGAGGCGATCGCGATGGGCGGCTACTTCAACGCGGGCCAGGACTGCACGGCGGCGACCCGGGTGCTCACCGGGCCGGGCATCCACGAGGACTTCGTGGCCGCGCTGACCGAGCAGGCCCGCAACACCCGCACCGGCGGGCCGGACGACGCCGACGTGCTCTACGGTCCGCTGAACAACGCCAACCAGCTCGCCCGGGTGAGCGGCTTCGTGGACCGCCTGCCGGACCACGCGAACGTCACCACCGGCGGGTCGCGGGTGGGCGAGCGCGGCTTCTTCTACGCCCCGACGGTGGTCTCCGGCGTACGGCAGACCGACGAGATCATCCAGGACGAGGTGTTCGGGCCGGTCATCACCGTGCAGCGGTTCTCCGACGAGGACGAGGCGGTGCGCTGGGCGAACGGCGTCGACTACGGCCTGTCCGCCTCGGTGTGGACGCGCGACCACGGCCGGGCCATGCGGATGACGCGGCGGCTCGACTTCGGCTGCGTCTGGGTGAACACGCACATCCCGTTCGTCTCCGAGATGCCGCACGGCGGCTTCAAGCACTCCGGCCACGGCAAGGACCTGTCGGTCTACAGCCTGGAGGACTACACCCGGGTCAAGCACGTCATGCACAACATCGAGGGCTGATCGGCGATGGCGACCAGCGAGGAGTTGCACAAGCGCCGGGTGGAGGCCGTGGCGCGGGGCGTGGGCAGCACGATTCCCGCGTACGTGGACCGGGCGGGCGGCGGCACGATCACCGACGTGGACGGCCGGGAGTGGATCGACTTCGCGGCCGGCATCGCTGTCACCAACGTGGGCAACTCCGCGCCGCGCGTGGTCGAGGCGGTACGCGCGCAGGTCGAGCGGTTCACCCACACCTGCTTCATGGTGGCGCCGTACGAGTCGTACGTGGCGGTCTGCGAGCAGCTCAACGCGCTGACCCCGGGTGGTTTCGAGAAGCGCTCGGCGTTGTTCAACTCCGGCGCCGAGGCGGTGGAGAACGCGGTGAAGATCGCCCGGCACGCGACCGGGCGGCCCGCGGTGGTGGTGTTCGACCACGCGTACCACGGCCGGACCAACCTGACCATGGCGCTGACCGCGAAGAACATGCCGTACAAGCACCGGTTCGGGCCGTTCGCCGGTGAGGTCTACCGGGTGCCGATGTCGTACCCGCTGCGCGACGGCGGGCTGGACGGCGCCACCGCGGCGGCCCGGTCGATCGAGATGATCGAGAAGCAGGTGGGCGCGGAGAACGTGGCCGCGCTGCTGATCGAGCCGATCCAGGGCGAGGGCGGTTTCGTCGTACCCGCCGAGGGGTTCCTGCCGGCGTTGCGCGAGTGGGCGACGGCGGCCGGCGTGGTGTTCGTCGCCGACGAGATCCAGACCGGCTTCTGCCGCACCGGCGACTGGTTCGCCTGCGCGCACGAGGGCGTCGAACCGGACCTGATCACGCTGGCCAAGGGCATCGCGGGCGGGCTGCCGCTGGCGGCGGTGACCGGCCGGGCGGACCTGATGGACGCGGTGCACGTCGGCGGTCTCGGCGGCACGTACGGCGGCAACCCGATCGCCTGCGCCGCCGCGCTCGCGGCGATGGAGACGATGCGGGAGCTGGACCTGGCCGCCGCCGCACGCCGGATCGGTGCGGTGATGGGCGAGCGGCTGGACGCGATCGCCGCCGGTGACCCGCGCGTGGCCGAGGTACGCGGCCGGGGCGCGATGCTCGCCGTGGAGATCGTGCGGCCGGGCACGCTGACCCCGGACCCGGCCGCCACGGCGGCGGTCTCGGCCGCCTGCCACGCGGCCGCGCTGCTCACGCTGACCTGCGGCACCTACGGCAACGTGCTGCGGTTCCTGCCCCCGCTGGTCATCTCCGACGACGAGCTGGGCCGGGGACTGGACATCCTGGCGGCCGCCTTCGGCTGACCCCGGACGTGGAACACCATGGGCCCGATCTCCCCCAGGACCGGCCCATGGTGTTCCGCCCGGAGGATCAGCGGAGCAGCTCGACGGTGTTACGGCGGACCAGGTTCTTGCCGGGTTCCCGGATCGCGTCCATGGCCGCCGTGTTCAGCAGCACGCAACTGCCCGACGGTCCGGTGACGGTCACGGTCACGGCCTTGTCGTTGTCCAGGTTCGTCACCCGCAGCCGAGTGCCGAGCGGGAACTGGCCGCTGGTGGCAGCGGGTGCCCCGCCCTCGGCGAAGAACGTGAGCGCGCCGGAGCAGACGCTGCCGCCGATCGGCTGCGCCGCGCCCGGGCGGGTCTCGCCCGGTTGCGCGCCGGGCGCCGGGGCGCCGGCGCCGTCGAGGCGTTCCACCACGTTGCGGCGGATGACGTTCTTGCCCGGCTCACGTACCAGGTCCATGGCGGCGGCGTTCAGCAGCATGCAGCTCCCGGACGGCCCGGTCACTGTCACAGTGGCCACCTTGCGGTTGTCCAGGTTCGTCACCCGCAGCCGGGTGCCCACCGGGAACCGGTCGCTGGTCGCGGCCGGTGGCCCACCCTCGGCGGAGAAGGTCACCGACCCGGCGCAGACCGACCGCGCGGCCGGCGCGGTGTCCGCGAATCCCAGTCCGGTGCCCACCGAGACCGCCACCGTGGCGGTCACCGCCACAGTGGCCGCCAGCACGTGCTTACGCTGCACCCTCACGTTCTCTCCCGTCGTCGCTGTCGTTCGACGCGTGGTACGGACGGGAGGGCCGGACCGTTCACCCGGACTCGTGGACTACACCGGACCGTAGCGGGTGTGTGGCGCTCCGGTCATCAGCGCCCAGTACCGATCGCCGTAGGACCAGTGCCACCACTCCGTCGGGTAGTTCACCAATCCCGCTCCGCTCAGCGCCGCCACCAGCAGGTTCCGGTTGCGCCACGCGCTCACCGGGATGTGCCGGGCCGCGGTGAAGCAGGCGTCGGCGCTCTCCTCCGGGGTGGCGTCGAGCGCGGTGCCCATGTCCAGTTCCACACCGCTGGCGTCACACAGGGTGAGGTCGACTGCGCCGCCGGTGCTGTGCGGGGCCACCTCGACCGGCGAGACGAACTTGGTCGTCTCCCGGTGCAGCCGGTCCGCCGGCCAGTCCGGGTGGCGCCGCCGCAACTCGTCCCGGTAGCCGGTGAAGATGTCGAGCTGCGCCCGGTACGGCCGGTAACCCTCCACCACGAGCAGGCGCAGCCCGGCCGGCAGCGCGCGCTGCGCGGCCAGCAACCGGTCCGCGACACCACGCCGCACCCGGGCGTACGCCCCGGCGGGATCGGCGGCCCGCCCGTCCACCCGCAGCCCGGGCACCTCGCGCAGGTCCACCAGGGGTTCGCCGTCGTCCCGGCTGGACACCGCGGCGACCCGGGGGTCGGAGAGCAGGATCACGGCGTACCCCCAGGGTGTTCACGCGACGGCCGGGCCGCGTGCCGGGCGAAGGCGAGCGCGACGAGCCGGTCCACCACCTCGGGGTACGCGACACCCGACTCGGCCCACACCTTCGGGTACATCGAGTGCGCGGTGAAGCCGGGCAGCGTGTTCAGCTCGTTGACGAACAGGTCGCCGGTGGCCTCGTCGTAGAGGAAGTCGACCCGGGCCAGGCCCCAGCCGCCGATCGCGGTGAACGCCCGCACCGACAGCTCGCGGATCCGCTCGGTGACCTCGGCGGGTAGCGGCGCCGGGACGATCATCGGGTCGGCGTCGCCGAAGTACTTCTGCCGGTAGTCGAACCAGCCGCCCGCGACCCGGACCTCGCCGACCGCCGACGCCTCCGGCTGCCAGCCGCCGAGCACGCCGCACTCCAGTTCCCGGCCGGTCACGCCCTGCTCGACGAGCACCACGTGGTCGTGCCGGAACGCCTCCTCCACGGCCGCCACCAGGTCGTCGCCGTCGGCGACCCGGGAGATGCCGATCGAGGAGCCCATCCGGGCGGGCTTGACGAACAGCGGCCCACGCAGCCCGACCACCAGCTTCTCCGGGTCGTCGGCGGCCCGCCAGGTCGGTTCGTCGAACCAGACGTACGGCGTGGTCGGCACGTCCTCGGCGCGCAGCGCCCGCTTCATCGCCACCTTGTCCATGCCGACGGCGGAGGCGAGGATGCCGCACCCGACGTACGGCACACCCAGCGATTCCAGCAGCCCCTGCACCACGCCGTCCTCGCCGTACGGGCCGTGCAGCACCGGAAACACCACGTCCAGTTCGGCGTGCACAGTGGCCGGGGCGTCGGCCGCGCTGACCGCCACAGTGCCGGCGGCTGCCCCGCGCCGCAGCTCCACCGCCTCGCCGGTGACCGGCAGCCGGTCGTCGATCGCCCGTCCGCCCGCCACCGTCCCGAGGTGCTGCGCGAGCACCGGCTCCGGCAGCAGCCGGATCCCCCCGGTACGCGTGATGCCGAGCGCCACCACCCGGTGCCCCTGCTCCGCGAGGGCGCGGGCAACGCCGAGCGCCGAGGCGCAGGAGACCTCGTGTTCCGCCGACGGGCCTCCGAACAGGACACCGATCCGCACTGTCGACCTCATGCCGCAACTCCCACAGTCATCCGGTCGCCCGCCAGCCGGGCCACCAGGTCCGCTTCCACGTTTCCGCCGGTCAGCACCACGCCGACCGTCAGTTGCCGCCCGCCGTCCGACGGCCGGGCTTCGGTCCCGCCGCCGCTGGGACGCGCCATCTCGCCCAGCCGCAGCGCGCCGGCCAGCGCGGCCGCGCCGGACGGCTCGACGAGCACCTTGAGGTCCAGCAGAAGCAGCCGGAACGCCTCGACGATCGCGTCGTCGTCGACCCGGACCACCCCCCGCACCGCGGTCCGGGCCACCGCGAACGGCAGGTCGCCGACGCACCCGGGACGTAGCCCGTCGGCCAGGCTCGGCGCCGGGGCGACGGGTGTGGGCCGTCCGGCGGCCAGGCTGCGCGCGAGCGAGTCGCACCCGACCGGCTCCACGCCGTACACCTGGATCGGCGTTCCGGCCGCTGCCAGGCAGGCCCCGGCGATGCCGCCGCCCCCGCCCACCGGCACCACGAGCGCGTCCAGCGGAGTGCCGCGCCGCGCCGCCTCCTCGATCAGTTCCAGGCTGGCGCTGCCCTGCCCGGCCACCACGTCCGGGTGGTCGTACGCGTCGACGAGCGGGTGGCCCTCCACCTCGGCGATCCGCCGGGCGACGGCCAGACGCTCCTCCACAGTGGTGCCGGCCCGCACCACCCGCGCCCCGGCCGCACGTGCCCGGTCCACCTTGACCGGCGCGGCGTCCACCGGCAGCACGACAGTGGCGGCGACACCGTGCCGGCGGGCGGCGAGCGCGACCGCTACCGCGTGGTTGCCGGTGCTCTGCGCGACCACACCGGTGTGCCCGGCGGCGGCGAGCCGGCCCACCGCCAGCATCGCGCCGCGCATCTTGTACGAGCCGCCGTCCTGGAGGTTCTCCGCCTTGAGCAGGACGCGGGTGCCGGCCAGGCGGTCGATCGCCGGGCTGTGCAGCACGGGGGTACGCACCACCCGGCCGGACAGGGCGCGCGCGGCCTCCTCGACATGTGTTCGGTCCGGCAGCGCCGGCACGTCGATTCGGGACATGGTCTCTCCTTCGGGATTCGAGTGGGCGCGGCGGCGCGGCAGGTCGAACAGCCAGTGCGCGCCGAGCGCGGTGAGGCCGCGGTGCGCGGCGAGGCTCAGTGCCAGCACGAGCGCGGTGAGCAGGACCGGGTAGACGGTCACGAGCAGCGCCCGGGCGGGACCGGCCAGCCCGGCCACCGGCGCGGCGAGCAGCCGGTCCAGCAGCGCCAGCACCGGCATGTGGATCACGTAGACACCAAGCGTGCGGCGGCCCAGCCGGGCCAGTGCCGGACCGGCCACGCGGTGCCGGGCCAGCCGGGCGGCGGCGGTCAGCCCGAACGCCACCGCGAGCACGGAGACGAGCAGGTACACGCCGGGCCACCTCTGCGCACCGGCGAACGCCATGACGGCCAGCCCGACCGCGTACGCGGCGCCGGTGCCGGCGAGCCGCCGGGTGCTCGCGCCGTCCGCCCACCGCGTGAGGTACGGCCGCAGGTGCACACCGGCCAGGAAGAACACCAGGTTCTGGTAGACCTGCCCCCGGTTGCCGGGGCTGTCGAGCAGCCCGGTGGCGGCCACCGCGGACAGCGCGCCCGCGGCGGTCAGCAGGACCGCCGGGTGCACCCGGCGCAGCGCCTTCGCGATCGCGAAGTAGAGCGCCAGCGCGTACAGGTACCACAGGTTCGAGGGCGTCACGGTGAGCTGGGCCAGCAGTTCACCGGGGTCGGTGGCCCGGTCGGTCGGGAAACCGGGCGCCGGCGCCAGCAGCGCGGTGTGGATGAGCAGCCAGGCCGCGTAGAGGTAGAGGTTCCGGGCGATCCGGGGCCGCCCGGACACCCGCCACGGGCGGGCCACGGCGTTCGCCGCGAAGACGCCGGAGATCGCGAAGAACAACGGCATCCGCAGCGGCAGCAACTGCTCGCCGAGCAGCCCCCACGCGCCCGGCACCGGCAGGCCGACCCGCCAGTCGATGCGCAGGTAGTCCTTGACGACGACGTGCCAGAGCACCACGAGCACGATGCAGGCGCCCTTGGCCACGTCGGCCCAGACCACCCGGCCGTCGGGCGGTGCGTTCCCCTCGGTGCGGGTCGGCACGGCGGTCTCCTCTCGGCCGTCTTCGGGGCGGGCGGCGGTGCCGCCGGTCCCGTTCTCGGGCAGGTGTCATCGCGGGACGCCGCGACGCGGCTCCCGGAGGTCGTGTGTGAGATGTCAGCCCACGGAGGGCAGGTGGACGTCGACCCGCAGGCCGCCGTCCTCACCCGGGCGGGCGGCGATGATGCCGCCGTGCGCCTGGGTGATGGAGCGGGCGATGGCCAGGCCGAGCCCGGCACCGCCGCCCTGGTTGGTCCGGTCCCGGGCGAGGCGCCGGAACGGCTCGAACAGCCCGTCGACCGCTTCGGCGGGGACGCTCTGCCCGCTGTTGGTGACTGTCAGCGCGGGGTCGCCGCCGACTGTGACGACGAGCCGCCCGCCCTCGCGGTTGTACTTGATGCCGTTCTCCACCAGGTTCGTGACCAGGCGTTCCAGCAGTACCCGTTCGCCGGTCACGATCCGGGGCGACAGCCGGCTCTCCACTGTCACGCCGGCCCCGGCGGCCCGGTCGGCGTACGCGGCCAGCACGCCGGTGACGATCTGTTCGAGGCGTTGCGGGGTGGAGGACCGCAGGCCCTGGTCGCTCTCGCTGAGCGCGAGCAGCCCTTCGATCAGCCGCTCGTTGCGTTCGTTCGTGGCGAGCAGTTGGGCGGTCAGCAGTTCCAGTTGCTCGCCGGTGAGCGACTGGGCCATGCCGACCTCGATCAGGGTGCGCTGCACCGCGAGCGGCGTACGCAGCTCGTGCGAGGCGTTCGCGGCGAACCGCCGCTGCCCCTCGTACCCGGCGGTGACCCGGTCCAGCATGTCGTCGATCGCGCGGCTGAGCCCGGCCAGCTCGTCCCGGCCGCCGCGGCGGATCCGGTAGCCGAGGTTCTGCGGCCCCAGGTTCGCGATCGGGGCGGCCAGGTCGTGCACCGGGCGCAGGCACCAGCGGGCAGCACCCCACACCGCGAATCCGGCAGCCACCAGCACCAGCAACTGGGTCACCAGCGGCAGCAGCGGCACGAACGGACGGCCCGGCTCGCACACCGCGCCGATCGTGGCCAGGCCGCAGAACCACTGGGCCTGCCCCCACACCAGTTCGAGCAGCGACTTGACCATGTTGGGCACGAAGAACCCGGCGAGCAGGGCAAGCACCCCGACCAGCAGGATGCGACGGCGGGGGCTCACTCCGGCGCGCCGATCCGGTAGCCGGCCTTCGGCACGGTGTGGATGACCGACGGCTGGCCGAGCTTCTTGCGCAGGGTCATCACCGTCACCCGGACCGCGTTGGTGAACGGGTCGGCGAACTCGTCCCACGCCTGTTCCAGCAGCTCCTCGGCGCTCACCACCCGGCCGCCGGCCCGCATCAGCACGTGCAGGACGCCGAACTCCTTCGGGCTCAGCCCGAGCGCGCGGCCGTCCCGGGTCGCGGTGTGCCGGGCCACGTCGAGCACCACGCCGTGCCGCTCCAGCACCGGCGGGAGCGCCGGGGTGGACCGGCGGCCCAGCGCCTGCACCCGGGCCACCAGCTCGGCGAACGCGAACGGCTTGGTCAGGTAGTCGTCGGCGCCCAGCCCGAGACCGGCGACCCGGTCCCGGATGCCGGCGGCGGCGGTGAGCAGCAGCACGCGGGTGCCGGCGTCGGACCCGGCCAGGCTCCGGCACACCTCGTCGCCGGTGGCGCCGGGCATGTCCCGGTCCAGCACCGCCACGTCGTACCGGTTGACCCCGATCCGTTCCAGCGCGCCGTCGCCGTCGTAGCAGACGTCCACCGCCATGGAGAACCGCCGCAACCCCTCGGCGACCGTGTCCGCCAAGAGCCGCTCGTCGTCCGCCACCAGCACCCGCACCCTTGCGCTCCCCCGTGTCTTCCCTGGTTGTCCGGCACACCCTCGCAGGCCGGAGTTAAGGGTTCCGTAAGCGTCCGCAGCAGCCATCCTCCACGCGGGCCGGGCTGCGACAACCGGCGCAGAGCCGTCTGGGCCGTTCGTCCGGTCCTCGGGCGGCGCGAGCACCGCTGAAGTGACCCGGATCACGCATTGGCGCTCGGGGGTGAGGTGGGTCACGATGGGTGGAAGGAGGCGCTGGTGGCTGACCCGTGGCTCGCCCTGGAGTTCGGCGCGGATCCGGCGGAACGGATCGCGCAGGTCGGTGCCGCCCACGAGGCGTTCCTCACCAGGGGCGCCACCGGCGGCGTCCGGGACGTGGTCGCCCGTTCCTGGGAGCGGTCCGCGCTGCTCGACCCGGAGGCCACCGCACCGGTCGACCTCACCGACGACGCGCTGGAGACCTACCGCGCCGCGCACCCGCTGGCCCGGGTGATGCCGCTCTTCCGCGACCTGCTCGGCGGCATCGCGCAGGACGGCGCGCACCTGATGGCGGTCTGCGACGCCGCCGGCCGGCTGCTCTGGGTGGAGGGCCATCCCGGGGTGCTGCGGCACGCCGAGCGGATGAACTTCGTACCCGGCGCCCGCTGGGACGAGGCGCACGCCGGCACGAACGCCCCCGGCACCGCCCTCGCCGTCGACCACGGCGTGCAGATCTTCGCCACCGAGCACTTCGTCCGGCCGGTGCAGCGCTGGACCTGCGCCGCCGCGCCGATCCACGACCCGGTCAGCGGCGCGCTGCTCGGGGCCGTCGACATCACCGGCGGGGACCACCTGGCCAACCCGCAGAGCCTCGCCCTGGTCCGGGCCACCGCCCGGGCCGCCGAGGCGTTCCTGGCCGGCGCCGCGCCCGCCGCGCCGGACGTGGCGTACGTGTCGGCGCTCGGGCGCGACGAGGCGGAGCTGCGCGTCGGCGGCCGGCGCATCCGGCTCGGCCGGCGGCACAGCGAACTGCTGGTGCTGCTCGTCGACCACCCCGAGGGGCGCACCGGGGAACAGCTCGGCCTCGACCTGTACGGCGACGACCGGCGGCACCCGGTCACGTTGCGCGCCGAGCTGTCCCGGCTGCGCCGCGTGCTGGGCGAGGAACTGCTCGACTCCCGCCCGTACCGGCTGCGGCCGACTGTGCGCGCCGACTTCCGTACCGTCACCGAACTGCTCGAACGTGGCGATCCGGCGGCGGCGCTGCGCGCGTACCCCGGGCCTCTGCTGCCCGGGTCGGACGCGCCGGGAGTGGCGCGACTACGCCGACTGGTCGACGGCCAGCTGCGCGCCGCCGTGCTGGCCGGCGCCGACCCGGGGCTGCTCGCGGCCTGGACCGCGACGGCGGCCGGGGCCGACGACCTCGCCGCGTGGCAGGCCCTGGCCCGGGCGCTGCCGCCGGGCGCGCCCCGCCGGCCGCTCGCCCTCGCGCGGGCCCGCCAGCTCGCCGAGGAGTACGCGCTGCCGCGCGCAACGTTGCTGCAACGTCGCGGAAACTAGCCTGCCCGCCATCCACCCCAGACGGACGGCGGAGGTACCCATGACGCGCTACGACGCCCCCACCCACTGGCAGTCCCGCTACGACCACTACATCGGCGGCGAGTACGTGAAGCCGCACGGTGGCAAGTACTTCGAGAACCCGACCCCGGTGACCGGGCAGACCTTCTGCGAGGTGGCCCGGGGCACCGCCGAGGACGTGGAGAAGGCGCTCGACGCGGCGCACGGCGCGGCCGACGCGTGGGGCCGCACCTCGGTCGCCGAGCGTTCGCTGATCCTCAACCGGATCGCCGACCGCATGCAGGACAACCTGGAGTCCCTCGCGATCGCCGAGACGTGGGAGAACGGCAAGCCGGTACGCGAGACGCTCGCCGCCGACATCCCGCTCGCGATCGACCACTTCCGCTACTTCGCCGGGGCGATCCGGGCGCAGGAGGGCTCGCTCGGCGAACTCGACGACGACACGGTGGCCTACCACTTCCACGAGCCGCTCGGTGTGGTCGGGCAGATCATCCCGTGGAACTTCCCGATCCTCATGGCGGTGTGGAAGCTCGCCCCGGCGCTCGCCGCCGGCAACGCGGTGGTGCTCAAGCCGGCCGAGCAGACGCCCGCCTCGATCCACTACCTGCTCTCGCTGATCGGCGACCTGCTGCCGCCCGGCGTGATCAACGTGGTGAACGGCTTCGGCGTCGAGGCGGGCAAGCCGCTCGCGTCCTCGTCGCGGGTGGCGAAGGTGGCGTTCACCGGCGAGACCACCACCGGGCGGCTGATCATGCAGTACGCCAGCGAGAACATCAAGCCGGTCACGCTGGAACTGGGCGGCAAGAGCCCGAACATCTTCTTCGACGACGTCAGCGCCGCCTCCGACGACTTCCTGGACAAGGCCCTGGAAGGCTTCACCATGTTCGCGCTCAACCAGGGCGAGGTGTGCACCTGCCCGTCCCGGGCGCTCATCCAGCAGGGCCACTACTCCGACTTCCTCGCCGCCGCCGTCGAGCGGACGAAGGCGGTCAAGCAGGGGCACCCGCTGGACACCGACACGATGGTCGGCGCGCAGGCCTCCAACGACCAGCTGGAGAAGATCCTGTCCTACCTGGACATCGGGCGGCAGGAGGGCGCCCGCGTGCTGACCGGCGGTGAGCGGGCCGACCTCGGCGGCGAGCTGTCCGGCGGCTACTACGTCCAGCCGACGATCTTCGAGGGCGACAACTCGATGCGGATCTTCCAGGAGGAGATCTTCGGCCCGGTGGTCTCGGTGACCTCGTTCGCCGACCTGGACGACGCCGTGAAGATCGCCAACGACACGCTGTACGGGCTCGG
This sequence comes from Micromonospora sp. WMMD1274, assembly GCF_049179035.1. NCBI lineage: Bacteria > Bacillati > Actinomycetota > Actinomycetes > Micromonosporales > Micromonosporaceae > Micromonospora > Micromonospora sp. WMMD1274. Next base: position 4,402,532 of record NZ_JBMHMG010000001.1, on the reverse strand, counting down.
CGCGGGCGTGTGGACGCGGGACCTCAACACCGCGTACCGGGCCGGGCGGGCGATCCAGGCCGGCCGGGTGTGGACGAACTGCTACCACGCCTACCCGGCGCACGCGGCGTTCGGCGGCTACAAGCAGTCCGGCATCGGCCGGGAGAACCACAAGATGATGCTGGAGCACTACCAGCAGACCAAGAACCTGCTGGTCAGCTACTCGCCGAAGAAGCTGGGCTTCTTCTGATGGCTGACCCGGTGACCCTGACCCCCGCGGCGGCCGACCTGATCCGGTCGCTGCGGGGGCAGCACGGCCCGCTGATGTTCCACCAGTCCGGCGGCTGCTGCGACGGCAGCGCCCCGATGTGCTACCCGGCCGGTGAGTTCCGCACCGGCGGCTCGGACGTGCTCCTCGCCTCGCTCACCGTCGACGGGGTGCCCGAGCCGGTGGAGTTCTGGATGTCGAAGGCCCAGTGGGAGCTGTGGCAGCACACCCGGCTCACCGTCGACGTGGTGCCCGGCCGGGGCAGCGGCTTCTCCCTGGAGGCCCCGGAGGGAGTGCGCTTCCTCATCCGCTCCCACCTGAACCGCTGATCTGTCCGAGATCTTGCAGCTCGTGGGCATCGCGGCGGTGGGATGCTGACGCCGTCCAGTTCGGAGTCCGCGTCCCACCACCGCTCGAGTCGCTACCGGGTCGCGTTCCGCCACCGCCCGACAGGAGACCGCGCATGAACTCGGTCCGACAGCCAGTGCTCGCCGCCGGCCTCACCGCCCTCGCCACCGCCGCCACGCTCGGGCTCGCGCCGGGCGCCGCCGTCGCCGCCCCGGCGGCCTCCCCCCGCATTTCCGTCAACTGGTTCGGCGCAGCCGACGTCCGGGCGCACACCGCCACCGTCGGCGGCCGGTTCGACTGCGGCGCCGAGCGCGGCCTCGCGTACATCGAGGTGCACCTGGAGCAGTGGGCACGGCGCGGCACGGTCACCGGCTTCGGGTTCGGCGTGATCGGCGCGTGCACCGACGAGCGCACCGCCGGCACCTGGACCGCGACGATCCCGGCCGACCAGGGCGCGTTCCGCCCCGGCCCGGCCACCACGATCGCGCGCCTGGTGGTCGAGCCCAACTCCCTCACCGAAACCACCGAACGCGTCCGCCTGCGCCCCCACTGCGCCCGCCCCTGACCGCGTCGGCGGCCTCCGGTCAGGCGATCTGCCGGAGGTCGTCGCCGTAGTCGAAGATGATCCGCAGCCGGGCGCCGAGGGCGTTGGCATATCGGCTGAGCGTGGCCACCTCGTTGACGTCGAGGTCGCCGTTCTCGATCTGGCTCACCCGGCCGGGTGTGACCCCCATGATCTCGGCGACCTGCCGCTGGGTGAGCCCCAGCCGCTTGCGCTCCTCCGCCAGGTGGAACGCGCTCACCCACGCGTCGGTCCGGGCGCGCTCCGCCTCGTACGCCTCGTCGTCACCGCCGAGTTCGGCGCGGACCTCGTCCCAGTGATAGAACTCCGTCACGACTCCCCCCTTCGCTCGCGCTCGCTGTCGAGCCAAGCCTTGTAGGCAACCTCCGCCGCCGGGATGTGCTGCCGGTACCAGCGGGCCCAATTGCCCGCCTTGTTGCCGGCGACCAGGAGGACCGCCTGCGACCAGGGATCGAAGACGAACAGCACCCGGATAGCCACGTCCCGACCGGAGCGGGGCCGCAGCTCCTTCAGATTACGGAGGCTGCTTCCACGCAGCGTGTCCACGAGCGGGCGACCCAGCCCTGGCCCGACCTCGGCCAGCTTGTCCACCGCCACCCGGACGCTCTCGTACGACGCCGGGTCGTGGTCCCGCAGGTCACGCAGCCAGTGCCGGACCTCTCCGGTCACCCGGACCGACCAGCGCTTCCCGTCCGCACCCATGCCCCGACTATAGCCCGGGCTAAACATCCCGGGCTACCAGTCAGCGGTCATCCAGGAGCGGCTGGGTGGGGTTCCATGGGGTTCCGGTTCTTGCGTCGCGGCGGCGGCGGGCTATCGCGGACAGCGCCTCCAGCACCACCCGGTTGCCCAGGTACGCGGTGATGTCGGCGTGGTCGTACGGCGGGGCGACCTCGACCACGTCCAGCCCGACCACCGGCAGCTCGTAACAGACCCGGCGCACCGCGTCGAGCAGCTGCCGGGACGTGAACCCGCCCGGCTCCGGCGTGCCGGTTCCCGGCGCCATGCCCGGGTCGACCACGTCCACGTCGACGGAGAGGAACACGCCCTCGCACTCGTCGGTGGCGATCCCGAACGCCTCGGTGAGGCAGGTGTCCAGGCCGCGCGCCACGATCTCGGTCATCTCGTACGAGCGCATCCGCTGTTCCGCCATCCACGCCAGCGTGTCCGGGCCGGGCCAGTAGCCGCGCAGCCCGATCTGCAGGAAGCGGTCGCCGCGTACCGCGCCGGACTCGATGAGCCGCCGCATCGGCTGGCCGTGGCCGTGCAGCGAGCCGAACTCGACGTCCCCGGTGTCGGCGTGCGCGTCGAAGTGCACCAGCGACACCCGGCCGAGCCCGTGGTGCCGGGCCACCCCTGTCGCGTCGGGCAGCGCGATGGAGTGGTCGCCGCCGAGGATCACCGGGATCGCCCCGGCCGACGCGACCGCGTGTACGGCGGTCTCCAGCGCGGCGAGCGAGCGCTCGATGTCGCCACCGAACATCTCGACGTCGCCGGCGTCGTAGACGCACAGGTCCTTCAGCCCGTCCACGCGCAGCGCCAGCGACGGGCGGGAGCCGTCGTGCGGCAGGTAGCAGGCCTGCCGGATGGCGGACGGCCCGAACCGGGTGCCCGGCCGGTGCGAGGTGCCACCGTCGAACGGCGCCCCGATGATCACCACGTCCGCGTCGGCGGACGTGACCGGCTCCTCGACGGTGCACGGCGGCACACCGAGGAACGTGATGTCGGGACCGTACATCGGGCCGTACCGGGTCATCGTTCCTCCATCCCCCACGGCGAACCGTAGCCGGTGAGCAGGTCCAGGAAGGGGGTCGGCGGGAACGCCTCCGGGCCGAGCACGCCCGTGCCCGTCCAGGCGCCGGTGGCGAGCAGTTCCAGCGCGACGACCGGGTTGACGGCGGTCTGCCAGACCACCGCCTGGTGGCCGTACTCGGCCATGGACCACTCGTTGTCGACCACGTGGTACAGGTAGACGCGGCGCGGGCGGCCGTCCGGCCCGGTGCCGGTGACGTACGTGCCGGCGCAGGTCTTGCCGCTCATCCGGTCGCCGAGCGTGGCCGGGTCGGGCAGCGCGGCGGCCACCAGGTCGCGCGGCGACACGTCGACGCCGCGTACGCGCACCGGCTGGGTCGAGTCCAGCCCGAGTTTGTGCAGCGTGCGCAACACCTCGATGAACTCGGTGCCGAGGCCGTACTTGAAGGTGACCCGCTTCGCCGGCACCCAGCGCGGGATGAGCAGCACCTCCTCGTGCTCGACGTTGACGCACTCGACCGGGCCGATCCCGGCCGGGAAGTCGAAGACCTCCGGCTCGCTGAACGGTTCGGTGGTGAACCAGCCGCGCCCGGCCTCCCAGATCACCGGCGGGTTGAGGCACTCCTCGATGGTGGTCCAGATGGAGAACGACGGCGCGAAGTCGTACCCGGCGACTGTGAGGTTCGCGCCGTCGCGTACCCCGATCTCGTCGATCTCGGCGAACAGCTCGTCGGCGGCGTAGCGGGCGAAGACGTCGGACAGGCCCGGTTCGACGCCGATGCCGCACAGCGCGAGCCGCCCGGCGGCGGCCCACCGCTGCGCGACGGCGAACTGCTCGTCGCCGAGCTTGACCCCCGTCTCGGCGTAGGGGCGCTCGGGGTGCGGCCGGGACAGCGACATGGCCATGTCCAGGTAGTCGGCCCCGGCGGCGAACGCGCCGTCGAAGATCGGCATGACGAAGCGCGGGTCGACGGCGTTCAGCACGTGGGTGATGCGGTGTTCCCGGCACAGCGCGGCCACCGCGTCGGCGGAGGAGGCGTCCACAGTGGCGGCGACGAACCGGTCGCCGTGCCCGGCGACTGCCCGTGCCGCACGCGCCGCTTCGTGGTCGGCGACCACCATGAGCTCGAAGAAGGAACGGCGGGCGGCGATGGATACGGCGGCGGAGCCGACGCCACCGGCGCCGACGAGGAGGATACGCATCAGGAGTCGAACCCCAGTCCAAGACGGTCGAGAGTACGGAGCCAGAGGTTGCGTCGGCCGTCGCGCGCGTCGGCGCGGGCGAGCGACCAGCGGGTGAGGTTGATGCCCACGGACCGGGCCGGTTCCGGCGGGAACGGCAGCGGCTTGCGGCGCACCAGGTCGAGCCGGGTCAGCGGAGTGTCCGCGCCGGAGAGCAGGTCGAGCGTGACGCGGGCGCCGAACCGGGTCGCGCCGACGCCGAGCCCGGTGAACCCGGCCGCGTACGCCAGGCGCCCTTCGTACGCGGTGCCGAAGAACGCGCAGAACCGGGTGCAGGTGTCGATGACGCCACCCCAGCGGTGACTGAACCGCACATCGGCGAGCTGCGGGAACGTGGAGAAGAAGTGCGACGCCAGCGTGGTGAAGGTGGCCTCGCGCTGCTCCAGCGCGGACGCCACCCGGTTGCCGTAGTGGTAGATCGCGTCGTAGCCGCCGAACAGGATCCGGTTGTCGGCGGTGAGCCGGTAGTAGTGGAACTGGTTGCCGGTGTCGGCGAGCCCCTGCCGGTGCCGCCAGCCGATCGCGTCGCGCTGCGCGGCGGTCAGCGGCTCGGTCGTCAGCGCGTAGTCGTAGACCGGCACGATCCAGGAGCGCAGCCGGCGCAGAAGTGGCGGGAACGCGTTCGTGGCGAGCACGACCTGCCGCGCCCGTACCGCGCCGGGCGCCGCGTCCGCGCCGCCCGCCGTGGTGGCGCGCAGCCCGGCGCCGTCGCGGGCCAGGCCGATGACGCGGGTGTGCTCGTGCACGCGTACGCCCAGGTCGAGCGCGGCCCGGCGCAGTCCCCAGGCGAGCTTCGCCGGGTCGAGCAGGGCCACCCGGTCGGCGTCCCACATCCCGCCCAGGTACGTCGGCGACGCCACCTCGGCGCGTACCTCGTCGCGGTCGAGCAGCCGCACGTCGTGGCCGTACCGGCGGGCCAGCGCGGCGTCGGCGGCGAGCCCGTCGAGCTGGTACGGCTCGACCGCCACCGCCAGCTCGCCGGTACGTTCGAGGTCGCAGTCGATGTCGTACTTCGCCACAGTGGCGGCGATGGCGTCCAGGTTCTCCCGGCCCAGCCGTTCCAGCTCACCGATCTCGCCGGGGAACCGCTCGACGCCGTTGGCGAGCCCGTGGGTCAGCGACGCGGCGCAGAACCCGCCGTTGCGCCCGGACGCCGCCCAGCCGCACGTGCCCGCGTCGACGAGCAGGACGTCGCGGTCCGGGTCGGCCTCCTTGGCCAGCAGCGCGGTCCACAGCCCGGCGTACCCGCCGCCGACCACGAGCAGGTCGGCGGTGTGCGACCCGGCCAGCGGCGGCAGCGGGTCGGGGCGAACCGGGCGGTCCAGCCAGTACGACACGGGCGCGGCGTCGGCCAGCGCCCGGCCGGTATGCGGGAGTGTCATGGCTTGCCCGCCGGTGTGGCGACCATCGCGAGGGCGGCCCGCCGCGCCCGCCGCCCACGCAGCGAGGTGGCCCCGACCAGCAGCAACGCGATCACGAACATGGCCGTGCCGATCACGTTGACCTGCGGCGGGATGCCCCGCTGGGAGGCGCCCCAGACGTACATGGGGAACGTGACAGTGGTGCCGGCGTTGAAGTTCGTGATGATGAAGTCGTCGAAGCTCAGCGAGAACGCCAGCAGCGAGGCGGCCACGATGCCGGGCAGCACCAGCGGCAGCGTGATCCGGCGGAACGTCTGCCACTCGCTGGCGTACAGGTCCATCGCGGCCTCCTCCAGCCGCCGGTCCATGCCGGCGAGCCGGGCCTTCACGGTGACCACGACGAACGACACGCAGAACATGACGTGCGCGATGACGATGGTCCAGAAGCCCTGCGGCACCCCGGCGGCGACGAAGAGGGCGAGCAGCGAGGTGCCCATCACCAGTTCCGGGGTGGCCATCGGCAGGAAGATCAGGCCGTTGAGCCCGGACCGGCCGCGGAAGCTGTGCCGGACCAGCGCGAACGCCATCAGCGTGCCGAGGAGCGTGGAGACGACCGTGGCGATGAGCCCGATCTGCATGCTGCGCACCACGGCGTCGCACATGTCCGAGGTGGCGCAGGGCTGCCTCCAGTTGTCGAGCGTGAACTCGTTGAAGTCGTAGGAGAGCCGGCTGGAGGGCCGGTTGAAGGACAGGCCGGCGACCACCATGATCGGCAGCGTCAGGTAGCCGAGGACGAGCAGGGCCACGCCCATCACCCACCGGTCGGCGAACCAGCGCCTGAGTCCGTTCACAGGACCTCCTCCGTGCCGGCCTTCCGCAGGTAGACGAAGACGATCGCCAGGATCGCGGCCATCAGCAGGAACGACAGCGCCGCCCCCTGCGGATAGTCCAGCCGGACCAGGAACGCCGAGTCGATGACGTTGCCGATCATGTACTCGTTCGGCGTACCGAGCAGCTCGGCGTTGATGTAGTCACCGGTGGCCGGGATGAAGAACAGCAGCGTGCCGGCGATCAGGCCGGGCATCGACAGCGGCAGCGTGACCTTGGCGAACGCGCGCAGCGGGCTCGCGTACAGGTCGCTCGCCGCCTCCAGCAGCCGGGGATCGAGCCGCTCCAGGCTCGCGTACAGCGGCAGCACCAGGAACGGCAGGAAGTTGTACGTCAGGCCGAGCACCACGGCGATCGGGGTGGCCAGCAGCCGGCCGTCCGGGCCGAGCAGGTGCACGTCACGCAGCAGCCCGACCAGCGCGCCGTTGTCCGACAGGATGGTCTTCCAGGCCAGCGTGCGCACCAGGAAGCTGGTGAACATCGGCGCGACCACCGCCACCAGCAGCAGGTTCTTCCACCGGCCGGCCTTCTGCGCGATCGCGTACGCCAGCGGATAGCCCATCAGCAGCGCGAGCACCAGCGCGATGGCCGAGTAGAGGAACGACCGGGAGAACTGCGGCCAGTACGCCTGCAACGCGTCCGGGTAGTTGCCGAACGCCCAGGTCATCGCGTACCCGGTGGAGAGCGACCCGGCCGGGTCGTAGAGGCTGGCGGAGGCGAGCTGCACCAGCGGGAGCGCGAAGAAGACGAGCAGCCAGACCGCGCCGGGCAGCAGCAACAGGTACGGCAGGAGGCGGCTGCGCCCGCGCCGCACCGGCGGCGGCACCGGCTTCCCGGCGGAGGTCGGTACGTGGGCCAGCGCGCTCATGCCGCCACTCCGCTTCGCTCCGCGCCGCCATGAGGCACCTTCGCGCTGAGCCTGCCGATTCGCTCGCTGCGCGCGCTCATGCCGCCACTCCGCTTCGCTCCGCGCCGCCATGAGGCACCCTCGCGCTGAGCCTGCCGATTCGCTCGCTGCGCGCGCTCATGCCGCCACTCCGCTTCGCTCCGCGCCGCCATGAGGCACCCTCGCGCTGAGCCTGCCGATTCGCTCGCTGCGCGCGCTCATGCCGCCACTCCGCTTCGCTCCGCGCCGCCATGAGGCACCCTCGCGCTGAGCCTGCCGATTCGCTCGCTGCGCTCGCTCATGCCGCCACTCCGCTTCGCTCGCTGCGCTCGCTCATGCCGGCGCACCCACCGGCGGCTCGTCGAGCAGCGGCGTGGTCTGGTCGTCCTCACCGGCGGCCCGGGGCAGCAGGAACGCGTGCCGCGGATCCCAGTGCGCGGTCACCGCCGTACCGACGGCGAGCCGGCCGCCCAGCCCGCTGTTCGCGGCGAACGCGGACAGCTCGCTGCCCCACGCGGTGCGCACGAGGTACTGGGTGCTCACCCCGACGTAGGAGGTGTCGGTGACCACGCCGCCGACGTGCTGGTGCCCGGCCGGCACCCGGTCCGGGCCGACGGCCAGGTGCAGCTTCTCGGGACGTACGCCGAGGAAGGCCGGCCCGTCGGTGAGCCGGGCCCGGCCGGCGGGCACCGAGAAGCGCGCGCCGTGCGCCGTGACCAGCACGTCGTCGGCGGCGCGGCCGCCGGCTTCGGCGGCGAGCAGGTTGGACTGGCCGAGGAAGTTCGCCACGAAGGCGGTGGCCGGGTACTCGTAGATGTCGGCGGGCGCGCCGAGTTGCTCGATCCGGCCTGCGTTCATCACCGCGACCGTGTCGGCCATCGTCATGGCCTCCTCCTGGTCGTGGGTGACGTGCACGAACGTGATGCCCACCTCGGTCTGGATCCGCTTCAGCTCGATCTGCATCTGCCGGCGCAGCTTCAGGTCGAGCGCGCCGAGCGGCTCGTCGAGCAGGAGCACCTGCGGGTGGTTGATGAGCGCCCGGGCCAGCGCGACGCGCTGCTGCTGGCCGCCGGAGAGCTGGGCCGGGCGGCGCCGGCCGTACCCTTCGAGCTGCACCAGCGCGAGCATCCGCTCGACCTGGTCGCCCACCTTGCGGATGCCGCGGCGGCGCAGCCCGAACGCCACGTTCTCGTGGATGTCCAGGTGCGGGAACAGGGCGTAGCTCTGGAAGACGGTGTTGACCGGCCGCTTGTACGGCCGCAGCCCGGCGATGTCCTGGTCGCCGAGCAGCACCTGCCCGCTGGTGGGCTGCTCCAGCCCGGCGATCATCCGCAGCGTGGTGGTCTTGCCGCAGCCGGACGCGCCGAGCAGGGCGAAGAACGAGCCCCGCGGGACGGTGAGGGTGAGGTCGTCGACGGCGGTGAAGACGCCGAACCGCTTGGTCAGGTCGACCAGTCGCAGGTCGCCGGCCGGGGTCTGCTGCCCCTTCACGCGCCGATCACCTGCTGGAACTTGGTCTCGTACTCCTTCTCCTGCGCTTCGTCGAGCGCCATGAAGACCTTGGCCTTGGACAGCATCGCGTCGTCCGGGAAGATCAGCGGGTTGGTGGCCAGATCCGGGTCGATCTTCTCCATCTCGGCCTGCGCGCCCTGCACCGGGCAGATGTAGTTGACGTACGCGGCCAGCTTCGCGGCCACCGCCGGGTCGTAGTAGTGGTTCATCAACGCCTCGGCGTTGGCCTTGTGGGTGGCCTTGTTCGGCACGAGCATGTTGTCCGACCAGAGCATCACGCCGGACTCGGGCACCACGAACTTGATCTTCTCGTCCTCGAAGCCGAGCTGGACCACGTCGCCGGACCAGCCGATGCACGCGGCGATGTCGCCCTTGGCCAGGTCGGGCGCGTAGTCGTTGCCGGTGAACCGCCGGATCTGCTTGCTGTCCACGGCCTTCTTGAGCTTGTTCAGCGCGTCGTCGAACTGGGCGGCGGTGAACTTGGCCGGGTCGTGGCCGAGCGACTGGAGCAGCAGGCCGATGGTGTCGCGCATCTCCGACAGCACTGTCACCTTGCCCTTGAGATCGGGGCGGGTGAGCAGCTCGTCGACGGTGCGGATCTCCTTGGTGACCTTCGCGTTGTAAGCGAGCCCGGCCAGACCGGACTGCCACGGGACCGCGAGCTGGGTCTCGGCGTCGAAGGAGCGCCCGCGCAGCGACGGCAGCAGGTTCGCCTCGACGTTGGGCATCTTCGACTTGTCCAACTTCTGCACCCAGCCGAGGCGGATCATCCGGGCGGCCATCCAGTCGGTGAGCACCATGATGTCCCGGCCGGTGCTCTGGCACCCGGCGAGCTGGTTGCGGACCTTGCCGAAGAACTCGTTGTTGTCGTTGACGTCCTCGGTGTACGTCACCTGGACGCCGGAGGCGGCGACGAACGCGTCGAGCGTGGGGCGCTTGGACTCGTCCTTCTCGTCGGTGTCCATGTACTGCGGCCAGTTCGAGAAGGCGACCTTCTTCTCGGTGGCGGACAGATCCTCGCTCTTGCAGCCGGCTTCGGTCTGCTGGGCGCCCTTGGTCCCGCAGCCGGCCAGGGTGCCCGCGGTGGCGAGCAGCGCGGCCGAGCCGACGGTCCCGGTGAGCAGACCACGCCGGGTGAGGGTCCGGAGGGGACTACGCATGTGACGACTCCTTGGGGGGCATCGTCGGCGGCGGGACGGGGGCGGCGCGCCGGCGGGAGGGTCAGTGGCGATGGACGACTGATCCTGACATGAGAAAACCTCTCTCACAAGGGATTCCGTTGCCGGAATAGCCAGTCGCCACGAAATACGCCAGACTGCACGGGGCACTACGCTCAACACGGAGATTCGGACACGAGGAGCGTCGATGGTCAACCGGCACCAGGAGATCGGGAACGGCAACCGCCGGGTCACCGTGCGTGAAGGCGCCAATCACGCTCTGCTCGACGACGTGGCCAAGCAGATCATCGAGCAGCTCCAGGAGGACGGGCGCCGCCCGTACGCGAGCATCGGCAAGGCGGTCGGCCTCTCCGAGGCAGCGGTACGCCAGCGGGTGCAGCGGCTGCTGGACGCGGGCGTCATGCAGATCGTCGCGGTCACCGATCCGCTCCAGCTCGGCTTCCCCCGCCAGGCCATGATCGGGCTGCGTACCGACGGCGACCTGGAGCCGGTCGCGGACCGGCTGGCCGAGTTCGAGGAGATCGACTACGTGGTGATCACCGCCGGCTCGTTCGACCTGCTGGCCGAGGTGGTCTGCCGCAACGACGCACACCTGCTGGAGATCCTCCAGAAGCTGCGCGGCGTCCCCGGGGTGCTCTCCACCGAGGCGTTCGTCTACCTGAAGCTGCGCAAGCAGACCTACAGCTGGGGCACCGCCTGATGCGGATTCCGTTGACAGCGCAGTGATACAGCGCTGAATCCGTCGCGTTGAAGCTTGTTCGCTTGCCTTATCGGCATCGCCTGTGGGATAACCGTGGGCAGAGCGGCCGGTGTCACCCCTGACCGGCCCGAGACCCGATGGGGCTGACATGGCCAACGCCACCGACCACCTGTGGATGCACTTCACCCGCATGGCGAGCTACCCCGCCGGCGAGGTTCCGACAATCGTCCGGGGCGAGGGCGCGTACGTCTGGGACGCCCAGGGCCGCCGCTACCTGGACGGGCTGGCCGGGCTGTTCGTCGTCAACGCCGGCCACGGCCGCGCCGAGCTGGCCGAGGCGGCCGCCAAGCAGGCCGGCGAGCTGGCCTACTTCCCGCTCTGGTCGTACGCCCACCCGAAGGCCGTCGAGCTGGCCGAGAAGATCGCCACGCTCACCCCCGGCGACCTGAACCGAGTCTTCTTCACCACCGGCGGCTCCGAGGCCGTCGAGGCGGCGTGGAAGCTGGCGCGGGCCTACTTCAAGCGCACCGGCAAGCCCACCAAGCACAAGGTGGTCAGCCGCTACATCGCCTACCACGGCACCTCGATGGGCGCGCTGTCGATCACCGGCCTGCCCGGCATCAAGACCGACTTCGAGCCGCTGGTGCCGGGCGGCATCAAGGTGCCGAACACCAACTTCTACCGGGCCCCCGAGCACGGCGACGACGCCGAGGCGTTCGGCCGCTGGGCCGCCGAGGAGATCGGCCGGGCCATCGAGCGGGAGGGGCCGGAGACGGTCGCCGCCGTCTTCCTGGAACCGGTGCAGAACTCCGGCGGCTGCTTCCCGCCGCCGCCCGGCTACTTCGAGCGGGTACGCGAGATCTGCGACGCGTACGACGTGCTGCTGGTCAGCGACGAGGTGATCTGCTCCTGGGGCCGGCTCGGCGAGTACTTCGGCGCCGTGCGCTACGGCTACCAGCCGGACATCATCACCACCGCCAAGGGCATCACCTCCGGCTACGCCCCGCTCGGCGCGATGATCGCCAGCGAGCGGCTGATGGAACCGTTCCTCACCGAGACCGGCATGTTCGCGCACGGCGTGACGTTCGGCGGCCACCCGGTCTCCTGCGCGGTCGCGCTGGCCAACCTGGAGGTGTTCGCCCGGGAGGACCTGATCGGGCACGTCCGGGCCAACGAGGGCGCGTTCCGGTCCACCCTGGAGAAGCTGCACGACCTGCCGATCGTCGGCGACGTGCGCGGCGACGGCTACTTCTACGGCATCGAGCTGGTCAAGGACAAGACGACCCGGGAGACGTTCGACGAGGCCGAGTCCGAGCGGCTGCTGCGCGGCTTCCTGTCCACCGCGCTGTTCGACGCCGGGCTCTACTGCCGGGCCGACGACCGGGGCGACCCGGTGGTGCAGCTCGCCCCGCCGCTGATCGCCGACCAGCAGCACTTCGACGAGATCGAGCAGATCCTGCGCGGGGTGCTGACCGAGGCGTGGTCCCGGCTCTGACGCCGATGACCGACTACCGGCATCTGTCGTACTGGCTGTCCGGCCTGGACGAACCGCTGACACCGCGACCCGGGTTGCCCGGCGACACGGACGCCGACGTGGCGATCGTGGGCGCCGGGTACACCGGGCTGTGGACGGCGTGGTACCTGGCCGAGGCCGACCCCACGTTGCGCGTCGTCGTGCTGGAGCGGGAGATCGCCGGGTACGGCGCGTCCGGGCGCAACGGCGGCTGGTGCTCGGCGCTGTTCCCCACCTCGCTGCCGGCGCTGGCCCGGCGGCACGGCCGGGACCGGGCACTGGCCATGCAGCGGGCCATGCACGACACGGTCGGCGAGGTGGGCCGGGTCGCCGCCGCCGAGGGCATCGACTGCGACTGGCGGGCCGGCGGCACCGTGACGCTCGCGCGCGGCGAGGCCCAGCTCCACCGGGCCCGGGCCGAGGTCGCGCAGGCCCACGCGCACGGGCTGACCGACGACGACCTGACGCTGCTCGACGCCGGCGAGGCCGCCGCGCGGTGCAACGCCGAGGGGGTACGCGGCGGCACGTACACCCCGCACTGCGCCGCCGTGCACCCGGCGAAGCTGGTCCGGGGCCTGGCCCGGGCGGTGGAGCGCCGGGGCGTACGCATCCACGAGCGCACAGCGGTGACCGCGCTGCGACCGGGCGCGGCGGTGACGGCGGCGGGCGTGGTCCGGGCGCCGGTGGTGGTCCGCGCGACCGAGGGCTACACGCCGGGGCTGCCCGGCCAACGGCGTGCGGTGGCGCCGGTCTACTCGCTGATGGTGGCCACCCCGCCGCTGCCCGAGGAGACCTGGGCCCGGATCGGGCTGGCGGAGCGGGAGACGTTCTCCGACTACCGGCACGTCATCGTGTACGGCCAGCGCACCGCCGACGGCCGGCTCGCGTTCGGCGGGCGGGGCGCGCCCTACCACTTCGCCTCCCGGGTGCGGCCGGGCTTCGACCGGGAGCCCCGGGTGTTCGCGGCGCTGCGCCGGGCGCTCGCGGAACTGTTCCCGGTGCTCGGGCCGGACGTGCCGGTGACGCACGCCTGGGGCGGGCCGCTGGGAGTGGCCCGGGACTGGTCCGCGTCGGTGGGGCTGGACCGGCGTACCGGGCTGGCCTGGGCGGGCGGCTACGTCGGCGACGGCGTCGGCACCAGCAACCTCGCCGGGCGTACGCTCGCCGACCTGATCCGGGGCGTGGAGAGCGACCTCACGGCGCTGCCCTGGGTCGGGCACCGCTCCCCCCACTGGGAACCGGAGCCGCTGCGCTGGCTGGCGATGAACGCCGGCCTGAAGATCATGTCCTCAGCCGACCACACCGAGCACCGAACCCATCGCCCGTCCCGCCGAGCAGACCTCTTCAACCACTTCCTGGGCCACTGACCCACTCCCCGTTCCACCCCACCCCACCCCACCTCACCCCGTTGATCATGAAGTTGACGGCACTCAGGGAGATCGAAAACGCCGTCAAGTTCATGATCGACGCGGTGAGGGGCGGGGGCGCGGGCCGGGGGGCGGGCGCGTGGGTCAGTGGTGGGGTGGGATTACCCGTAGGTGGCCCCGGCGGCCCTGCTGGGGGGTCTGGGGCTTGGTGGGCTCGTCCTCCGGGGGACGCGGCGGGGCCGGGCGGGCGGCCTCGCGTACCGCCTCGGCCAGCGCCACCAGGTCGTCGGTGGTGGGCGGCGGCGGCTCGAACTCGCCCTCGTGCCGCACCACGTCCCAGCCGCGCGGGGCGGTCAGGCTGCGGGCGTGCGGCTCACACAGGTCGTACGTGTGCGGTTCGGCGAACGCCGCGAGCGGGCCCACCACCGCCGTCGACTCGTTGTAGACATAGGTCAATGTGGCGACCGCTTGCCGGGGGCAGCCGTTACGGGAGCAGCGCCGTGGTGACCTCACGGCGGCAGGGTATCCCCATTACCGGGTCCGGCGCACCGCTTCGCGTTACGACACGCCCGTCATGGTGATCACAATTCCTCCGACCGGCGCACCGGCACGCCGGACGGCCGCGCGACGGCGGGTGGACCGCCGGCCCGGGCTACCCTGTGCGTCATGACGAGCCCCCAGAACCGCCGCCCCGGCTCCGGCCGGCGCACCCACCGTGACCGGCACGGTCGCGGGCTGCGCGGGCGGCTGGTGCCGGCCACGGTGCCGCTGGCGCGGACGAAGGCCGAGGTCTTCGACGATCTGGTGCTCGACACCGTGGAGACGCTCGAACGCCGGTTCGCCAAGGAGCTGGCCGGTGTGGAGTTCGCGGTCGAGGACGTCCCGCCGGATCTGAACGTCTACGACTCGGACGTGCTGGAGGACGGCGAGGTGCCGCTCGCCCGGCTGCTGCCGGGGCGGCCCGGCCGCCAGGAGGTGCCGCCGCGGATCGTGCTCTACCGGCGGCCGCTGGAGTTCCGCGCGATGGACCGCGAGGACCTCGCCGACCTGGTGCACGACGTGATCATCGAGCAGGTGGCGAATCTGCTCGGGGTCGACCCGGACGAGCTGGCCTGACCGGTTCGGCCGGACAGGACGCCGCCACCCGGCCGGACCCCTCCGGCCGGACGGCGACCCGGGTCCGGGGCGGCCCCCACCGCCCGTGGACCCGTACGTGGATCAGGCGGCGACCCGCCGCTTGAGCTTGCGCCGCTCCCGCTCGGAGAGGCCACCCCAGATTCCGAACCGCTCGTCGTGGCCGAGCGCGTACTCCAGGCATTCCGTCTTCACTTCGCACCGCGAGCAGATGCGCTTCGCCTCGCGGGTCGAGCCGCCCTTCTCGGGAAAGAACGCCTCCGGGTCGGTCTGCGAGCAGAGCGCTCGCTCCTGCCACTCCGGCGCGTTCCCGAGCAGGTCGGCCACCTCGAGCTGGCCGTCCATCGATTGCCTCCTTGTCGCGCACCGGCGTCATTCGCCGCTGCAACCCCCCACGCGAAAGGCGTGCCTGTCCGTACGGTCACCATTTGTTGCGTTCCGTGCGAACAACCCCATTCAAATTACACGCGTGTAATGCGTGCGCCGTCAAGCCAAACTTGATAATGGAGTCGCCCTCCCGACACGTCCGGGACGACCGCCGCGGTCGCCCGTAGCCTCGCAACCTGCCCTATCGATTCAGACCCCGGACGAGTAACGCCCTCCCCGGCGAGTTGCCGGAAGTTTTCTGCCGTGGCGCATCGCCGACAGGCCGGCCGGACGCCCCCGCCGGCCGCTCGTACCAAGATCAGAATGGTGGGGCAAAGGGTAACCCGCTTCCCGCGGTACCGCCCGTCGAGCCGTCCAACGCCGACCGCGCCCCGTCCATCATGTGGACGGGGCGCGGGTTGCGGCGCGACTGACGGCTCAGTCCAAGCGGACTGGTGAGCTGGTGGGCCAGACGAATTCGGCGACCGACCCGCCGGTGACCGAGATCGCGCCGGCGGACGTACTCTCGTCCCACCAGACGGTATAAACGCCGGCCTCCAGATCCGGGTAGACGGCACTGTGGAACACCCCGTCCCGGACGTGCCGCTCGCGTACGGCGGAGTGGGTCCGCGGGCCGTCGAGGTCCACGCGGCTGATCTCGATCTCCCGGCCGTGCAGGTCACGCCCGGTGTGGATGATCAGTGCGCCCCGGTCGCCGCCCAGGTCGAGCACGACGCTGCCGACCTCCGACGGGCCGAGATCGTGATGGTGTGACATCGGCCGCCTCCCGTCAGGACTTCTTCGCCTGCGGGTTGCCGAACCCGTCGTACGGCGTGCCGAGGAACGGGAAGTCCGCCAGGAACGGCGCTGTCACGTCGGCCGCGCTCAGGCCCGGCGTCACCGCCGCGGCGGCGGCGTCCGGCCGGAACGTCTTGTCGACCAGCGGCACGGTCAGCCCGGCGACGGCGCGCAGCGCGATCGTCACCACGTCGTCGGCGACGCGGCGGCCGTTGGGGAAGCCGGCCAGGTCGCCGCCGAGCACGCCGAACCGGTCCGGCTTGGGGCTGGGCCGGATCGCGGTGTTCAGCCGCAGCATGTCCGCCTGGACGTCGCCGGTGGTGTTGGCGAAGCCGTCGATCAGTCCCGCCGGGACGCCGGTGAGCAGGATGGCCACCAGGTCGGCACGCGGCTTCTTGGACTTGTTGAGCGCGTCCAGATTGGGGAACACACCCGGGTAGAGCGCGGGCAGCAGGGCGGCCAGCTCGGGCCGCTCGACGAACCCGGCGAACCGCTTGTCCTCCGACGGCGGCAGCGTGTTCCAGACGTCCTTCCTGGACATCGGCACGATGACCTCGTTGAACAACGGGTTACCGAGCCGCGACACCTGGGTGAAGGGCCCGGCGGCGGTGTCGGCGGCGACCCGGTCGCCGAGCACCCGCACCTGCTGGCGGGACGCGCTGGTCCAGACCCCGATCGTCGAGGCGCGGTCGGCGTAGCCGTAGCGGGCCGCCTTGCGGCGCACCTGGTTCAGCGGCACCTGCACGGCGAGGCTGTGCACGTTGAGCCGGTCCAGCGCGTTCACCGGCTCCCCCTCGGTCCGGAACAGCTTCTTGCCGGCGACGTGCAGCTGCTGGAACGGCCGCAGCGTACCCAGGTCGAACACCGCGCCCAGGTCGACGAAGAAGCCGTCGGCCCGTTGCCCCGCGAAGACCTTCTCGCCGGTGGACAGCTTGAACGTCGCCTGCCGGACCAGGTTCTGGTAGTTCGGCGTGGACAGCGGCCCGACGTTGCACGGCGGGCAGGGCAGTTTGTGCGCCAGCACACGGGCTCGGCCGTCGGCGATCCGGGTCAGCCGGTAGAACTGGCGCCGGTTCCAGTTCTTGCTCTCCAGCGACTCGATCGGCCCGGTGTTGTAGAGAAAACTGTTCTGGTTCGTGATCTCGGTAGTGAATTCGAAACGATAGGTGACGTCGGGATAACCGTCGCCGTCGTTGTCGATGTGAATCTCGTACCGGACGTCGTCACCGAACTCGAAGAAGTTCGGGCCGCCGGAGGGAAGCTGCACCGGCACGTAGTTGGCGATCAACGTGACCGTGTCCGGCTGGCTCGGCGTGACGAACGCGTACAGGTCGGAACTGTCGGCGACCGGATCCTTGGCGATCTCCGGGGCCTCGCGGTGAGAGGACATGGCGGACGCACCTTCGTCGGGGGAACGGAAAGCGGAACCGGCGCCGGGAGCCCGCGCCGGCGGAGGGCCGGGTCAGCGCCGGCCGGCGGCGCGCACCAGGCGGTCGGCCAGGCCGCGGTCGCGTACCTCGACCCGGGTGGTGCCGACGAAGACGTCCATGACGCCGGTGGCGGCGTCGCGGAGGTGGACCACGATCGGCTCGTCGCGCCGGCTCGCCGTGGGGGCGTTCTGCGCGGCGGACAGGCCCGGCACGGTGAGGGCGGCGGCGCCCAGTGTCGCGCTCGCCGCGGCCGTGAGCGTCTGCCTGCGGGTCAACCGCGGCCAGGTCCGCCGTTTCGGCGCCTCGGTGGTCTCGTCAGTGCTCATCGGCAGCCTTTCCGGACCGGCGCCGCAGCGCCGCAGCGGGCCGGGCGCCCGGACGCCGCCGGGCCCCGGTTCGGGGTCACCGGCGGCGGTCCTCGCCGAAACCGCCGCCGGCATCCACAGGTACGGCGTGCGGTCGGGAAAGGTTCGACCTCAGGCGCGGGCGTGACCGTACGCGGTCGTCCGCTTGCGGAACGGCCGCCCGGCGGCGGTGGCGATCGCCCGCAACTGCTCCTCGGTACGGGCGGAGCCGTTGCCCGAGCCGGCCATCCGGGAGATCGTCTCCTCCATCAGCGTGCCGCCCAGGTCGTTGCAGCCGCCGCGCAGCATCTCCACGGTGCCCGCGTCGCCGAGCTTCACCCAGGAGCACTGGATGTTGTCGATCCGGCCGTGCAGCAGCAGCCGGGCCATCGCGTGCACCGCCCGGTTCTCCCGCCAGGTCGGGCCCGGGCGGGCGATGCCGGCCAGGTAGATCGGCGCGTTCGTGTGCACGAACGGCAGCGCCACGAACTCGGTGAACCCGCCGGTACGGTCCTGCACGCCGGCCAGCACCCGGAAGTGGGCGAGCCACTGGCCCGGGTGGTCCACGTGGCCGTACATCATCGTGGAGCTGGACCGGATGCCCAGCTCGTGGGCCGTGCTCACCACGTCGACCCAGGCGGCGGCCGGCAGCTTGCCCTTGGTGAGCACCCAGCGCACGTCGTCGTCGAGGATCTCGGCGGCGGTGCCCGGGATGGTGTCCAGCCCGGCCTCGCGCAGCCGGAGCAGCCACTCCCGCACCGGCACGCCGGCCTTCGCCGCGGCGGTGACGATCTCCATCGGGGAGAACGCGTGCACGTGCATGTCCGGCACCCGCGCCTTGATCGCGCGGACGATGTCGGCGTAACCGGTGACCGGCATCTTGGGGTCGATGCCGCCCTGGAGGCAGACCTCGGTCGCGCCGGCCGTCCACGCCTCCTCGGCCCGGTCGGCCACCTGCGAAAGCGACAGCCGGAACGCGTCGGCGTCGCTCTCCCGCTGGGCGAACGCGCAGAACCGGCAGCCCACGTAGCAGACGTTCGTGAAATTGATGTTGCGGTTGACCACGTAGGTCACGTCGTCGCCGACCGCGTCCCGGCGCGCGTCGTCGGCCAGCCGGCACAGCTCGTCCAGCGCCGGGCCGTCCGCGCCGAACAGCGCCAGCGCCTTCGCCTCGTGCGCCGGCGTCAGCAGCGCCGCCGGGTCGTCGGCGGCGAGCCGCAGGCCCGCGCGCAGGTCGGCGTCCGCGCCAGCACCCAGGGGTACGCCCGCGCGCGCCTCCGGCGCCACCTTGCCGGCCACCTCCTCCCAGTCGCCGTACACGCTGTCGAAGTCGCCCCGCCGGTCGTCGGTGCGGCCGGTGACGTCGATGGTGGCGTGCAGGTCAGTGCGGCCGCCGTAGCCCGACTCCGGCTCCTGCCAGGGCCGTCCCACCGGGCGGGCCGCCTCGACCGCGAGCCCGGTGGCCGGGTCGGCGAGCGCTGTGACGTGCGGCAGCAGGCGCGGGTCCAGCCACGGCTCGCCCGCGCGGACGTACTCCGGGTAGACGGTCAGCCGCTCGCGCAGCGTGAACCCGGCACTCGCGGTACGCGCGGCCAGCTCGTCCAGGTGCGGCCAGGGCCGCTCCGGGTTGACGTGGTCGGGCGTGACCGGGGAGACGCCGCCCCAGTCGTCGATGCCGGCGCGCAGCAGCAGGTCGTACTCGCCCGCGATGAGGTTCGGCGGGGCCTGGATGCGGGCCTTCGGGCCGAGCAGCACCCGGGCCACCGCCACCGTGGCGGCCAGGTCGTGCAGCTCCGCGTCGGGCATGCCGCGCATCGCGGTGTCCGGCTTCGCGCGGAAGTTCTGCACGATCACCTCCTGGAGGTGGCCGTACTCCCGCATCGCCCGGCGGATCGCGAAGATCGCGTCGACCCGCTCGGCCCGGTTCTCGCCGATGCCGATCAGGATGCCCGTGGTGAACGGCACCCCGACCCGGCCGGCGTCGTCGAGCACCCGCAGGCGTACCGCGGGTTCCTTGTCCGGCGAGCCGTAGTGCGGGCCGCCCGGCTCCGACCAGAGCCGGGTGGCTGTGGTCTCCAGCATCATGCCCATGCTCGGCGCGACCGGCTTGAGCCGCTGCAACTCCGACCAGGTGAGCACGCCCGGGTTCAGGTGCGGCAGCAGGCCGGTCTCCTCCAGCACCGCCACGGCGCAGGCGCGCAGGTAGTCCAGCGTCGAGTCGTACCCCCGCTCGTCCAGCCACCGGCGGGCCGCCGGCCACCGCTCCTCGGGCCGGTCGCCGAGCGTGAACAGCGCCTCCTTGCATCCCTGCGCGGCACCCTCGCGGGCGATCGCCAGCACCTCGTCGCGTTCCAGGTAGGCGGCGGGCAGCCGGTGCGGCACGGTGGCGAACGTGCAGTAGTGGCAGCGGTCCCGGCAGAGCCGGGTCAGCGGGATGAAGACCTTCTTCGAGTACGTCACCACGCCCGGCCGCCCGGCGTCACGCAGCCCGGCGTCGCGGATGTCGGAGGCGATCCGGAGCAGCTCGTCGAGCATCGGCCCGCGGGCGGCGAGCAGCGCGCCCGCCTCGCCGGCGTCGAGCGCCCGGCCGGTGGCGGCCCGCCCCAGCGCCCGCCGGATGCTCGCCTCGGTCGGTTCGGGGTCGCTGCGATCAACCATCCGCCCAGCCTAAGCGCTGCCGGGGCGCCGGATGCCCGCCCCCGGTCGCGGTCCGGGCACCGGGACGGCCCGGGTGAGCCGCCGCACAGTGGCCGCCGCGACGGCAGCGGGCCGAGACGGCGGCGGGCGACGGCTCTCCGTCGCCCGCCGCGCGGGTCTCAGCGGGGCTGGTTCGGGTCCTCGCGGTCGAACCGCTGGGTGCGCTCGTCGTCGGCGGGCGACGGCGCGCCCGGCTCGGCGGACTGGCGCGGGATCGCCTGCGTCGGGTCGGCCGACGGCGGCTGGCCGAACGGCGGCGCGGGCTGCGGCGAGCCGTACTGCGGCGCCTGCTGCGGGCCGGCGAACGGGACGCCGGACTGCGGCGCCGACTGCGGGTCGGCGAACGGCGGGCCGGACTGCGGGGCGTGCGGCGGGGCCGTGTTGAACGGCGGCGCCGACTGCGGCTGGCCGTACGGGCCGGGCTGCTGCGGCCAGCCAGGGGGCGGCGAGCCGGCCTGCGGGTAGCCCTGACCGGGCTGCTGCGGGTAGCCGCCCGGACCGGGGTAGCCACCGGGCTGACCCGGCTGCTGCGGCCAGCCGGGCTGGGCCTGGCCGTACACGCCGGGCTGCGCCTTGGGCTTCGGCACGTAGTAGAGCGTGCGCCAGATCTTGAACACGACGAACGCGGCGACCGCGAAGATCGCCAGCCAGGCGGCGCGGGTCAGCAGGCCGAGGAACGCGTCCAGCACCTCACCGTCGGCCAGCCGGCCGACCAGCCAGATCAGGAACGTCAGCGCGCCGAACACGGCGGACACGGCGTACTCGACCAACGCCACCTGCGTGATCAGCTTGGCCTTCGGCACGACCGGGAGGATCACGGTGGCGATCAGGACCGCGAGCAGCGGCAGGACCGTCGACTCCAGGCCGATGAAGGTGAAGTACGTGCTCCCGGCCCGGCCGCTGGCCGTGCTGTAGTCGTCGACCGGCAGCAGACGCACCAGGCCGACGAAGAGAAGCACGGCGTTGGCGCCGAGAAGGACGAGCGCGGCCAGTTCGCGCAACGGCTTGATCAACTGGCTGGCCTGCGTGGCGTCGCCGGACGCGGGCTCGGCGGGGCTGGTCACGGACTCCCCCAGGGGACGAAAGCGGACAGTTGCCGAAGTGAGCGTAGTCTCTCCGGCCACCGGACGATCGACGGCGGCGCGTGCGGAAGGATGGACGCCATGCGCATCGTGGTACTGACCGGCGGCATCGGGGGCGCCCGTTTCCTGCTCGGCGTGCGGGCGTACGCCCGCGAGGTGGGCGCCGAGGTGACCGCCGTGGTCAACGTCGGCGACGATCTGCTGCTGCACGGGCTGAAGGTCTGCCCCGACCTGGACAGCGTGCTCTACACGCTCGGCGGCGGCGCCGACCCGGAGCGCGGCTGGGGCCGGGCGGGCGAGACCTGGACGGTGAAGAACGAGCTGGCCGCGTACGGCGCGGAGCCGAGCTGGTTCGGCCTGGGCGACAAGGACGTCGCCACCCACCTGGTGCGCACCCAGATGATCAACGCCGGCTACCCGCTGTCCCAGGTCACCGAGGCGCTGGCGGCCCGCTGGCAGCCGGGCGTACGGCTGCTGCCCGCCACCGACGACCGCCTGGAGACCCATGCCGTCGTCACCGACGAGCAGGGCCGGCGGGCGATCCACTTCCAGGAGTGGTGGGTGCGCCATCGGGCGGACGTACCCACCGACCGGTTCGTCTTCGTCGGCGCCGACGCGGCGAAGCCCGCGCCCGGCGTGGTCGAGGCGATCGCGGCCGCGGACGTGGTGCTGATCGCGCCGAGCAACCCGGTGGTGAGCATCGCCCCGGTGCTGGCCGTGCCCGGTCTGCGCGACGCGGTGACCGGCGGCCCGGCCCCGGTGGTGGGGGTGTCGCCGATCATCGGCGGCGCGCCGGTGCGCGGCATGGCCGACCGCTGCCTCGCCGTGCTCGGCGTGGAGTGCAGCGCGGCCGGCGTGGGCGGCCTCTACGGCGCCCGGACGGCGGGCGGGCTGCTCGACGGCTGGCTGGTCGCGCCGGAGGACGAGGGCACCGTGGTGCCGGACGTGACGGTCCGCCCGGCGCCGCTGCGGATGACCGACGAGGCGGCGACCGCCGCGATGGTGCGCGCCGCGCTGGAGTTGATGTGAGGCTGGAGATCCTGCCGGTGCCGGGCATCGGCGACGTGACCGAGGGCGACGACCTGGCGGCGCTGATCACCGGTGCGGCGCCCTGGCTGCGCGACCACGACGTGCTCGTGGTCACCAGCAAGATCGTGTCGAAGGCGGAGGGCCGGCTGGTCGACGTGCCGGCCGACGGCCCGGAACGGCTCGCCGAGCGGGACCGCATCCTGGCCGGGGAGACCGCCCGGGTGGTGGCGACCCGGGGCGCGACCCGGATCGTGCAGACCCACCACGGGTTCGTGATGGCCTCCGCCGGCATCGACGCCTCGAACGTGGACAAGACCCGGCTGGTGCTGCTGCCGGTCGACCCGGACGCGTCCGCCCGGGCGCTGCGCGCCGATCTGCGCGAGCGGTACGGCCTCGACGTCGCCGTGATCGTCAGCGACACCATGGGCCGCCCGTGGCGCAACGGGCTCACCGACGTGGCGCTCGGGGTGGCCGGCATGCCGGCGATCCGCGACCACCGGGGCGAGGTCGACCCGTACGGCAACGAACTGTTCGTCACCCAGATGGCGGTGGTCGACGAACTCGCCGCCGCCGGTGAGCTGATCAAGGGCAAGTGCGACCAGGTGCCGGTCGCCGTGGTGCGGGGTTACCTCGCCGCCACCCGGGACGACGACGAGGGCGCCCGCACGCTGGTGCGCGACGCCTCGATGGACCTGTTCTCGCTCGGCACGGCGGAGGCGCACGCCGCCGGTCTGCGGGCGGCGGCGACGCTGGCGGACCGGACCGGCACCGAGCCCGCCGACCCGGCCGCGGTGCGACGGGCGATCGACGCCGTCGCCCAGGTGGTCGCGCCGGGAACCGTCTTCACCCACGTCACCGACGACGAGGTACGCGCCGGACTCGCCGCCACGGTGCCCGGCTGGCCCGCCTCGGCCACCGGCCTGCTGCTCGGCGCGGCGCCCGCCCCGGTCGACCCGGCGGACCTGGTCCGGTTCGGCGCGGACCTGCAACGCCTGCGCGCCGCGCTGGCCGCGGAGGGGATCGACTCGACGTTGCTCCCACCCCCGTCCGGCAGCACCGCGAGCGCCACGCTGGCGCTCTGACTCCGGCGGGCGACGCTCAGGCGTCGAGGACGGCCCGGCCCAGCGGGGTCAGCGTGTGCAGGACGGTGTTGCGGTCACGCTGGCTGACCAGCAGTCCCGCGTTGCGCAGCACCGTGGTGTGCTGGCTGGCCGCGGCGGCGGAGATGCGCAGCCGGCGGGCCATCTCGCCGGTGGTGCAGCCCTCGTCGGCGGCCTGGAGCACCCGGGAGCGGGTACGGCCGAGCAGGGCGGCGAGCGCCTCGCCCTGCGGTGACGCGGCAGGGCCGGACGCCGGCGTCAGGCCGGCCAGCCGGTCGACCGGGTAGACCAGCACCGGGGGCAGCGTCGGGTCGACGAGCGCCACCGGCGTACGCGAGCAGAAGAACGACGGCACGAGCAGCAGCCCTCGGCCGTCCAGGTGCAGTTCGCGGGTGTCCGGGTAGTCGAGCACCTCCAGCACGCCCGAGACCCAGCGCATGTTCGGCCGCAGGCTGGCCAGCAGCCCTTCGGCGCCACCGTCGAGCATGGCGCGCGCACGCCGGGCCCGGTCCGCCTCGACCGCCGCCTGCACCCGGGCCCAGTAGGGCGTGACCGCCAGCGACTGGTAGCGGGCCATGGCGTCGGTGAGGTGGTGCAGCGTCGCGGGCTCACCGCGTGCGAGCGCGCCGGCCGACGACGGCAGCGCTGTTTCCCCGGCCAGCCGCGTCAGGTCGCGGCGCAGCATGTCCACAGGGGTGCCCCGGACCGCGTCCAGCCCGGCCTCGATGCCCTCGCGACTGGCGGACGGGGTGAGGAAGTCCGGGAAGTAGCCGCGCGGCGGGTTGAGCGCGAGCAGCAGTCGGTACTGCTCGGCGTCGGTGTCGGTCCGCAGGCCGTGCGCCACGGTGCGCCGCCACGTGGTCATCATCGGGTCCCGGCTGCGCCCCTGGAGCAGGTGCAGGCTGAGGACCAGCTCCCAGAGCGGGTCCGCGGCCGGTGCGACCCGGGTCCGCAGGACGTCCTCGCCCGAGAAAATGATCTTCAACATGGGTTGCTGCTCCCGTGCGGACGGCGGGGGTGCCCGCCACACCTCGCACTGTACCCGCCGGTACTAATCTCCATCTTTAAGCGTCAGGTGAAAAACCTCGACGCTGGACGGGCCGGTTCGGCAAACTCTCTGTTGCCCGCCGACGCCGGGGTGCAACGTCGACCCGGACGCCGGCTGACGGGCGTGGCCGGGTGGCACCACGAGGGTCTGCGACAGCAGTCGCAGGGGTGCCGCCCGGCCCTCGCTCATCCGATCCAGAGCGCCACCCGATGGTCCTCGTCGGTGACGTAGTAGCAGCGCCCCGCCAGCTCGGCCAGCCCCTCCACGTGATGGAACGGCGCCAGCTCCGCCACCACCTCCCCGGCCACCAGCGCACCCCCGCCCGCGTCGTGCCGGAACCGCACGTGCCGGGAGGTCACCGCGCCGCCGTGCGGGTGGTCGTCCAGCAGCACCGAGCCCTTGCCCAGCGCGTCGATCGACCCGGTCACCGCCGCGTAGCCGCCGTCGCCCGTCGGGGTGATCGCGCGGAAGCCGGCCAGCGCACCGGGCGGCGTCACCCCGGTCAGCGCGTACGCCCCGAGCGCGCGCAGGTCACCCGGCCGCTCCGGATCGTCGAACATCTCCGGTACACCGGCCAGCTCCACGTAGACCGGCTCCCCCTCGGCGGTCACCGGGAAACGCAGGCCCAGCAGCGCCGTACCGGCCGGGGTGAACGCCGCCGCCTCGACGTTGATCGGCAGGTCGTCCGCGGCCAGCCGGGTCACCCAGCTCTTCGCGCGGGCGGTGCCCCGGGCCAGCGTCTCCACGATGAAGCGCTGCCGGACCCGGTCACCGGGCGGCAGCAGCGTCAACGGAGCGGCGGCGAGCGCGTCGTTCACCGCCCGGTGCAGCCGGAAGCGGTTGCGCACCACGCGTACCGGCAGCGGCCCGGCCACCGCGTCGTCCTCCCGGAACCGGGCCACGAACGCGCGCCGGGGCCGCAACGGGCCGCCCTTGGACCCGAAGTGCGAGCCGAAGACGTACACCCAGCCGTCGTGGTGGGCCAGCGCCTCGCCGTCCTCGGTCCGGCCGTTCTCCCGGCCGGCGTCGGCGGCCACGTGGTGCGCCTCCCAGTGGCCGTCGTCACGTTCCAGCAGCAGCGCCAGGCACTGCTCGACCGGCCCCTCGTCCAGCACCGTCCAGAAGCCGCGGCGCGCGCCGTACGCCCGCAGCAGCGCGGCCGACCGCACCGGCAGGAGGTCGCTCGCCTCGTTACCGGCCACCAGGAACTCGACGAGTCGCAGGGTCACCGCGCCAGGGTACGGAGGCGGCGCTCGTAGAGTGTCCGGGTGCCCGATCTCATCCCGTACACCGAGTTGCACGCCGATGCCGTCGCGACGCTGAGCCGCTGGACGGCGACCAGCCCCGCCGCCGACGCCGCCCGGGACCGGACGCTGGCGCTGCTGGCCGACGGACCGGTGGCGATGAGCCGGACGCACCGGGCCGGGCACGTCACGGCGAGCGCGCTGGTGCTCGACCCGGACGGCCGGGTGCTGCTCTGCCTGCACGGCAAGATCCGCAGGTGGGTGCAGCTCGGCGGGCACTGCGAGCCCGGCGACCGGACCCTCGTGGCCGCCGCGCTGCGCGAGGCCACCGAGGAGTCCGGCATCACCGGCCTGACCGTCGAGCCGGACCCGATCGACGTGGACATCCACCAGGTCGCCTGCCAGGGCGGGTCGTTCCACTACGACGTCCGGTACGCCGTCCTGGCCCCGGCCGGGGCGGTCGAGCGGGTCAGCGCGGAGTCCGAGGCGCTCGGCTGGTTCCCGCCGGACCGGCTGCCCGAGCCGCTCGCCCACGCCACCGCCCAGCTCGTGCCGCCGGCGCTCGCGGTGCTGGCCCGCCACGCCGGCGGCTGAGCGGCGGTACCACGCCGCGCCGCCGGACGCGTCGCCACTCCGGCGGCCCGGCGGATCAGACCAGGCCCTCCTCGCCGCGTTCCTTCAGCTCGTCCACGATCTTCTTCACGTCCTGCGCACGGTCGCGGGGGCAGACCAGCAACGCGTCCGGGGTGTCCACGACGATCAGGTCGTGCACCCCGACGGTCGCCACCAGCCGCCCGGAGTGCGGCACCACCACGGTGCCGGTGGTGTCGTGCAGCAGCACGCCCGGCTTCGCGTCCCCGCCCAGCACCACGTTGCCCGCGCCGTCGGCGGGCAGCACCTCGCCGAGCGTGTGGAAGTCGCCCACGTCGTTCCAGCCGAAGTCGCCGGGCACCGTGGCCACCCGGCCGGCCGTCGCCGCGCCCTCCATCACCGCGTAGTCGACCGAGATCCGCGGCAGCGTCGGCCAGATCCGGCCGAGCACGTCGTCCTGCTCCGGGGTGCCCCAGGCCGCCGCGATGGCGGTGATCCCGGCGTGCAGCTCCGGCTGCTGGCGGGCCAGCTCGGACAGGAAGACGTCCACCCGCCAGACGAACATGCTGGCGTTCCAGAGGTGCCGGCCGGAGCGGACGTACACCTCGGCCACTTCGGCGGCCGGCTTCTCCTTGAACTCGCGTACCGGGCGCAGCGGGCCGTCACCCACCGGGTCGCCGGTCTCCAGGTAGCCGTAGCCGGTCTCCGGACGCGTCGGGGTGATGCCCACAGTCATCAGCAGCCCCTGCTCCGCGCCCCGGATGGCCTGGCGAACCACCTCGGCCAGCCGGGCCGGGTCGCCGATCAGGTGGTCGGCGGCGAACGAGCCCATCACCGCGTCCGGGGTCCGGGTGGCGATCACCGCCGCGGCCAGCGCGATCGCCGCGCAGGAGTCCCGCGGCGACGGCTCGACCAGGATGTTCTCCTCCGGCAGGCCGGCCAGTTGCCGAGCCACCGCCGCGGCGTGCGCGGCCCCGGTGACCACGAGCGTGCGCTCCGGGGTGGTCAACGGCGACAACCGGTCGACAGTGGCCTGCAACAGCGAGGCGGGGGTGCCGGTCAGCGGGTGGAGGAACTTGGGATGGCCGGCACGGGACAACGGCCACAACCTCGTGCCGCTGCCGCCCGCCGGGATGACGGCGTAGAACATCAGCACATCATGCCCGAAGCGGGCGAGCCGTCACGGTCGGTCGCCCGGGACCGGCGACCGGCGCTCAGGACCGGGCCCGTCGCCACGCCGCGATGTGGACCTCCGCGCTGGACTCCCAGGTGAACTCCTTGGCCCGGTCGAAACCGGCCTTGGCCAGGGACAGCCGCCGCTGCTCGTCGTCCAGCAGGGCGCCGAGGTCGGTGGCGATCTGGTCCGGGTCCTCGCTGGTGTAGGCCACCGCGTCGCCGCCCACCTCGGGCAGGGACAGGCGCGGCGTGGTGAGCACCGGGGCGGCGCACGCCATCGCCTCCAGGATCGGCAGGCCGAAGCCCTCGCCGTAGGACGGGTATGCCGCCACCAGCGCGCCGCCGAGGAAGCCGGGCAGGTCGGCGTAGCGCAGGTAACCCGGGCGCAGCAGCCGCAGGTGCGACGGGACCTCGGCCACCGCGCGGTCGATGTCGTCGTCGTGGCCCTGACCGCCGGCCACCACCAGCGCGGGCGGGTTCGGCCGGTCGGCCACCGCCCGGGCCCAGCCGCGGATCAGGTTGGGTACGTTCTTGCGCGGCTCCTTGGCCCCGAGGAACGCGATGTAGCTGCTGTCGCCGAGACCCAGCCGGGCCCGGACACGTGCCTTCTCCTCGTCGCCCGGCGCGTGGAACGCGTCCTGGTCGACGCCGTGGTAGGCGACGTCGATCCGGGTCGGGTCGGCGTCCAGCAGCCGGATCAGCTCGTCGCGGGTGGCCTTGCTCGGCACGATCACCCGGCCGGCCCGGCGCAGCGACGTCTTGATCGCGCTGCGGAAGAACGTCCGGCGCGACTTGTCGTAGTGCTCCGGCTCGGTGAAGAACGTCGCGTCGTGCACGGTGACAGTCACCGGACAACCCGCCCGCAGCGGGCAGGTGTAGAACGGCGAGTGCAGCACCTCGGCGCCGACCTGCTGGGCCAGCAGCGGCAGGCCGGTCTGCTCCCAGGCCAGCCGCGCCGGCCGGTGCGCCACCGCCGCCGGGGCGGGGATCACCTCGGCGCCGGGCAGCATCCGGGTGTAGCGCTCCAGGTCGGTGCGGAGACTCACCACGGCCAGGTCGACGCCGGTGCCGCAGACCCGGCCCAGCGCGCCGAGCAGTCCGTCGACGTATCTACCGACGCCGCCACGGTCGGCGGGGACACTCGTGGCGTCGATGAGAACGCGGGGCGGGCGACCGGCGGTCACGGGGCGACTCCTCAGGTGGCGCAGTTGTGGGGAAGAACACTCTCGGCAAGCCTACGCCGGGCCGGACGCAAGGCGCTGACCGCGACCCGACGGTACGCCGACTTGTCGTTGTCATCGAGTACGCACGCGGGGCGCGTATCGTTCGCGCCGATGGCCGACAACATTGCCCGGGTGTTCGCCGACGCGCTCGCGCCCGACCCCACCCGACCGCTGCTGACCTGGTACGACGACGCCACCGGCGAGCGCACCGAACTGTCCGGGGCGACGCTCGCGAACTGGGTGGCGAAGACCGCCAACCTGCTCACCGACGAGGTGGGCGCCGCGCCCGGCGACGCGGCCGGGGTGCTGCTGCCGCCGCACTGGCAGACCGCCGCCGTGCTGCTCGGCTGCTGGTCGGCGAAGCTGACGGTGGCCGGCACGCCGGGGCCGGTGGAGGCGCTGTTCGTGGCCGTCGACCGGGTCGGCGAGGCGGCCGGGTGGCCGGCCGGCGAGCGGTACGCGCTGGCGCTCGACCCGTTCGCGCTGCCGATGCGGCAGGTGCCGGCGGGCTGCACCGACTTCGTCACGGCGGTACGCGGGCACGGCGACCACTTCACGCCGGACCCGGCCGCCGGGGACGGGGACGCGGCGCTGCTGGCCCGGGCGGCGGCCCGCGCCACCGAGCTGGGCCTGACCCAGGGCGACCGCCTCCTGGTGGACGTGACCGCCCACCCCGACCCGGTCGACTGGCTGCTCACCCCGCTCACGGCAGGCGCCAGCGTGGTCGCGTGCGCCCACCCCGACCCGACCCGCCTCGCCTCCCGCGCCGAAACCGAGAAGACCACGCACACCCTGGCCTGAGCCGCCGCCCTCCCCGTCCCCGTCGATCTTGCACTTTCGGTCCTCGGCGCGGGGCATTCGCCCCTTTCGCCCGGGGCGGAAAGCGCAAGATCAGCGAGGGGCGACAGGGCTGTCGGTGGCGGCCCGGCGCTGGGCCAGGGCGGCGAACGCCGTCAGGGACTCGGGATTGGCCAGGGCGCCCTTGGCCGCCGCGCTGTCCACCGGGGTGCCCGTCAGGATCTTCTTCACCGGCACCTCCAGCTTCTTCGCGCTCAACGTGCGCGGCACGGCCCGGACCTGGTGGATCTCGTCCGGCACGTGCCGCGGCGACAGGGCGGTACGCAGCTCCCGGCAGATCTTTCGCCGCATCTCGTCGTCGAGTTCCAGGCCGTCGGCAAGCACCACGAACAGCAGCAGCTCGCCTGCGCCGCCCTCATCGTCCTCCAGGTGCACGACCACCGAGTCGACCACCTCGTCCAGTCCCTCGACCACGGAGTAGAACTCGGCGGTGCCCAGCCGTACGCCGCCCCGGTTGAGCGTGGCGTCGGACCGGCCGGTGATCACGCACCCGCCGCGCTCGTTCACGGTGATCCAGTCGCCGTGGCGCCACACGCCGGGATAGACCTCGAAGTACGCCTCCCGGTAGCGGGCGCCGTCCGGGTCGTTCCAGAACCCGACCGGCATGCTCGGCATCGGCTCGGTGATCACCAGCTCGCCGAGTTGCCCGATCACGGCGCTGCCGTCGGCGGAGCGGGCCTCCACCTTCGCGCCGAGCGCCCGGCAGGCGATCTCACCGGCGTACACCGGCAGCAGCGGCACGCCGCCGACGAACCCGGTGCACACGTCGGTGCCGCCGGACAGCGACTGGAGCTGGAGGCGGTCGCTGACGTTCTCGTACACCCAGGTGAAGCCCTCGGCCGGCAGCGGCGCGCCGGTCGAGCCGAGGCCGCGCACCGCGGACAGGTCGGCGATGTCCCGCGGCACCAGCCCGGCCTTGCGGCAGGCCAGCAGGAACGGCGCGGACGTCCCGAAGTACGTGGTGCCGGTGTCGGCGGCCAGCCGCCACAGCGCGCCCAGGTCGGGATGGCCCGGGTTGCCGTCGAACAGCACGATCGCCGCGCCCACCGCCGGGCCGGAGACCAGGAAGTTCCACATCATCCAGCCGGTCGTGGTGAACCACAGGAACCGGTCGGACGGACCCAGGTCGTGGTGCAGCGCCAGCATCTTGAGGTGTTCCAGCAGGATGCCGCCGTGGCCGTGCACGATCGGCTTGGGCAGGCCGGTGGTGCCGGAGGAGTAGAGCACGTACAGCGGGTGGTCGAAGGCGACAGGCGTGAACGTCAGCGGCTCGTCGGTGTCCGCCGCCAGCTCCGCCCACGGCAGCGCGCCGTCGGGGGCCGGGCCGTCCGGATCGAGGTACGCGACGGCGACGGTGTGCCGCAGCGACGGCAGCGCGGCCCGGAT
Organism: Micromonospora sp. WMMD1274; assembly: GCF_049179035.1. Classification (NCBI taxonomy): domain Bacteria; kingdom Bacillati; phylum Actinomycetota; class Actinomycetes; order Micromonosporales; family Micromonosporaceae; genus Micromonospora; species Micromonospora sp. WMMD1274. The sequence continues at coordinate 4,371,449 of NZ_JBMHMG010000001.1, read as the reverse complement.
CGCGGCCACCTCGGCGCGCCGGTCGACCGGCTTGTCGCCGTACCGGTAGCCGTCCACTGCGACCAGCACCGTGGGCTCGATCTGCTGCCAGCGGTCGGTGACGCTGCGGGTGCCGAACTCGGGCGCGCAGGAGGAGAAGATCGCGCCGAGGCTGGCGGTGGCGAGCAGCAGCACGTACGTCTCGGGGATGTTCGGCGCGTACGCGGCCACGCGGTCGCCCGGCCCCACGCCGAGGCGGCGCAGCCCGGCGGCCACCCGGCGGACCCGCTCACGCAGCCCGGCCGCGGTGAGCGTCTCCGGTGCGCGGGTCTGCCCGTGTGCTATCACCGCCGGGTCGTCGTCGCCCAGCCCCGGCATCCGCAGCACGTTCTCGGCGTAGTTGAGCGTCGCGCCGGGGAACCAGCGGGCGCCCGGCATGGCCCGGTCGGTGAGGGTGGCACTCGGTGGGGTGTGCGCGACCACGTCGAACCAGTCCCAGATCGAGCGCCAGAACGCGTCCAGGTCGGTCACCGACCACTGCCACAGCGCGTCGTAGTCGGCGAACTCCAGCCCGCGGTGCTCGGCCAGCCAGCGCAGGTAGTCACCGATCCGGGACCGCTCCCGCACGTCCGCCGGCGGCGTCCACAGCACGTCAGCCACTGTTCCACCCTCCCCTGGGCCCGCCACGACGGTGTGCCGGAGCCGTGGCGCCATCTTGCCCTACCTCGTGCCGCCATTGTCCGCGCCGGGTGCGCCGTACGGGGCGTGCCCCGCCCACACCCCGCACCCCGGGCCGGTGTGGGCGGGGCACCGGTCAGCCGGCCCGGTGGGCCTGGATCGCGCGGCGCCGGGCGAGCCGGTGCGCGCGCCGGATCTCGGCCTCCCGGAAGCGGCGCTCGTCCTCCGGCGTCTCGGGCAGCACCGGGCGGACCGGGCGGGGCGAGCCACCCACGTCGACGCCCACGAAGACCAGGTACGCGGTGGCGACCCGGACCGGCTCCTCCTCGGCCGAGTCCCAGCGCTCGGCGACCACCCGCACCCCGACCTCCATCGAGGTCTGGCCGGTCCAGTTGATCTGTGCGTGCGCGTGCACGAGGTCGCCCACCCGGACCGGCTCGGAGAAGACGATCTCGTCGATGGACGCGGTCACCGCGGTGCCGCCGCTGTGCCGCGCAGCCGCCGCACCGGCAACGTCGTCCACGAATTTCATCAGTACCCCACCGTGCACGGTCCCGTACAGATTGACATCGACCGCGGTCATGATGCGACTGAGCGTGACGCGGGAGTACGAGGTCGGCTTACCCGGCGGGACCGCGGGATGATCTGTCATGCCGGAAACGGTACGGTGCGCGGATGCGACATCTCTGGAGCTTCCTCGCCGGGTTGGCGGTGGCACCCGTCACCTGGGTGCTCGTCACGCTCGGTCAGGACGGATCTGAGCGGACCGTCGACCGCTGGGTGGAGATCGGGACGTACAGCACGCCGAACCTGATCGAGCCGGCCGTCTATCTGGGCGTCGCCGGCATCCTGCTCGGCCTGCTCGGCACGTTGCGCTTCTCGCCGTTCGGCCCGCTGGTGGCCGGCCTGCTGCTCGCTGTCCCGTACCTCGGACTGTTCGTCGCGCCGTTCAGTGTGCGGGACCGGGTGCCGGACGACCTGAAGCTGCTCGGTGACCCGCTGCCGCTGCGCGACCCGCTCGACAACGGCACGCTGTTCCTCATCGGCGTGCTGCTGCTGATGGCCGTGTTCAGCACGAGCCGCTGGCGGCGCCCCGCCACACCCGCGACGGCCGAGGCGGAGCTGACCCCGGCCGTCACACCGGTGGAGCACAAGCCGGCGCTCACCGACTGGCCCCCGGCGCCGGCGAAGGACCCGGACACGCCGCCGCTGACGCTGGCGTACCCCGAGGCCCCCACCGAACCCCTGCCCCGCCGCACCGGCGGCGAGTCGCCGTGGTCCGCGCCCCCGCGCGGCGCGGGTCGGCCGGAGGGCACCGAAAGCCGTTGAACGAGCGCGGGCGGGCCGGTACGCAACCGGCCCGCCCGCCCGAACGCCCTGCCGTCAGCCCTTGAGCAGCTGACGCGCCATCACGATGCGCTGCACCTGGTTGGTGCCCTCGTAGATCTGGGTGATCTTGGCGTCCCGCATCATCCGCTCGACCGGGTAGTCGCGGGTGTAGCCGTAGCCGCCGAGCAGCTGGACCGCGTCCGTGGTGATCTCCATCGCGGCGTCCGACGCGAAGCACTTCGCCGCCGCGCCGAAGTAGGTCAGATCCGCGTCGCCGCGCTCGGACTTGCCGGCGGCGGTGTACGTGAGCTGCCGCGCCGCCTCCAGCTTCATGCCCATGTCGGCGAGCATGAACTGGATGCCCTGGAAGTCGGCGACCGCCTTGCCGAACTGCTTGCGCTCCTGGACGTAGCCCTTGGCGTAGTCCAGCGCGCCCTGCGCGATGCCGACCGCCTGGGCGGCGATGGTGACCCGGGTGTGGTCCAGCGTCTTCATGGCGGTGGCGAAGCCGGTGCCCTCGGCGCCGATCATGCGGTCGGCCGGGATCCGGACGTTGTCGAAGTAGACCTCGCGGGTGGGCGAGCCCTTGATGCCGAGCTTCTTCTCCGGCGCGCCGAAGCTGACGCCCGGGTCGGACTTCTCCACCACGAACGCGGAGATGCCCTTCGACCGGGCTGTGGGATCGGTCACGGCGAACACGGTGTAGTACTCGGACACGCCCGCGTTGGTGATCCACCGCTTCACGCCGTTGAGCACCCAGTGGTCTCCGTCACGTACCGCCTTGGTGGTCATCGAGGCGGCGTCGCTGCCCGCCTCCGGCTCGGAGAGGCAGTAGGAGAACATGCCCTCCCCGGCCGCGACCGGGGTGAGGTACTTGCGCTTCAGCTCCTCGGAGCCGGCCAGCAGCAGCGGCATGGTGCCCAGCTTGTTCACCGCCGGGATCAGCGAGGACGACGCGCAGGCCCGGGCCACCTCCTCGATCACGATGGCCGTGGCCAGCGCATCGGCGCCGGCGCCGCCGTACTCGACCGGGATGTGCGGGGCGTGGAAGTCGGCCGCGCGCAGAGCCTCGTAGGACGCCTTGGGGAACTCACCTGTCTCGTCCGCCTCGGCGGCGTGCGGAGCCACCTTGGCCGCACAGACCTCACGGACCGCCTCCCGGATCGCCTCGTGCTCCTCCGGCAACCGGTAGACGTCGAACGACTGCTCTGCGGCCATGTCGGCCCTCCCCTTTCACCGCTATCATGCGCAGTCTGTGCCGCCCGGAGGCCGACGACTGCCGCAAACTGAAGGATAGCCACCGGCCCCGGCCGAACCTTACCGGCGGGTAGGCTCGCGCCCGAGCCTCGCCCGCCCGACCCCATTACCCTCACAGCAGACATCCAGTTCCCTCGGTGCCCGGCTCGGCGCCCCAGCAGAATGCGACGCGTGGAAGCGCCGCCAGTGCGAGCGGAGAAGACAGGCGTGACGATTCCGTACCCGAACACCCAGCCGATGCCCGCCATCGCCGCGGTGACCCCGCCGTCCGGCGCCGCCCGCCCGCGGGTGACGTTCCTCGGCACCGGCTACCTCGGTGCGACCTACGCCATCTGCTACGCGGAGCTGGGCTACGAGGTGCTCGGCTTCGACGTCGACGCGGACAAGATCGCCAAGCTGAACGCGGGCGAGGTGCCGATCCACGAGCCGGGCCTCGACGAGCTGCTGCGGCGCAACCTGGCCGCCGGGCGGCTGCGGTTCAGCACCGACATCCAGGAGACCGCCGACTTCGGCGACGTCCACTTCATCTGCGTCGGCACCCCGCAGCGGGCCGACGGGATGGGCGCCGACCTGTCGTACGTCGAGGCGTCCGTGACCAGCCTCGCCCAGCACCTGACCCGCAAGGCGCTGATCGTCGGCAAGTCCACCGTGCCGGTGGGCACCGCCGAGTGGGTGGAGCAGCTCGTCGGCAAGCACACCCCGGCCGACCTCGGCGTCGAGGTGGCGTGGAGCCCCGAGTTCCTCCAGGAGGGCTTCGCCGTCGACGACGTGCTCCGTCCGAACCGGATCGTGGTCGGCGTCAAGAGCGAGTGGGCCAACGGCATGCTCTTCGCCGCCCACAAAGGCGTCTTCGACCTCGCCGCCACCGAGGACCGCGAGGTGCCGCTGGTGGTCACCGACTTCGCCACCGCCGAGCTGGTCAAGGTCGCCGCGAACGCGTTCCTCGCCACCAAGATCTCCTTCATCAACGCGATGGCCGAGGTCTGCGAGGCGGCCGGCGGCGACGTCACCCAGCTCGCCCGCTCGATCGGCTACGACCCGCGTATCGGCAACCGCTTCCTCCAGGCCGGGCTGGGCTTCGGCGGCGCCTGCCTGCCCAAGGACATCCGCGCCTTCCAGGCCCGGGCGCAGGAGCTGGGCGCCGGTGAGGCGCTGCGCTTCCTGCACGAGGTCGACCTGATCAACCAGCGCCGCCGCAGTCGCGTGGTGCAGCTCGCCGCCGAACTGCTCGGCCGCCGCTCCGGCCCGGCCGGCCCGGACCTGTCCGGCACCCGGGTCGCGGTGCTCGGCGCCACGTTCAAACCCAACACCGACGACGTACGCGACGCGCCGGCGCTCGCGGTCGCCTCGCTGCTCGGCAAGGCCGGCGCCGACGTGCACGTGTTCGACCCGCAGGGGATCGAGAACGCGCGCCGGGCGGTGCCCGAGCTGACGTACGAGGAGACCATGAACGACGCCGTCCGCGGCGCCGACCTGGTCTGCGTGCTCACCGAGTGGGCCGAGTTCCGCAACGCCGACCCGGTCGCCCTGGGCGAGCTGGCGAACGGCCGCAAGGTGGTCGACGGGCGCAACTGCCTCGACTCGACACTGTGGACGCAGGCCGGCTGGGAGTACCGCGGCATGGGCCGCCCCTGACCCGCTGACCGTGCGGACCGGCCGCCGGGGAACGTCTCCCCGGCGGCCGGTCCGTTTTTGTTGTCCGGAACGCGGCGGCAACTGTCGAAATCCCGGCCCACTCAAGGCATGCTGCCTCTGGGAGGTCCACAGTGCGGGGGCACGGGCGGACGGGAGACTGTCGTGGAGAGCTTCAGGTGCGCCTCGTGCGGGCAGGACATCAAGCCCGCCGTCGTCTGCCCGCACTGCGGCGCGCACCAGCCCCAGTGGGCCGAGCACCTGGCCGAAATCGAGCGCTCGATCGCCGAGATGAAGGCCCGCGACGCCGAGATCGCCCGGGAACAGCGGCAGATCGCCGCCAAGATGCAGGCCGCCCTCTTCCAGCGGGACATCCTGGCGCACGCCGGTGAGGAACGGATCCGGCAGGCCACCCGGCCGCGCCGGGTCCTGCGCCGCCGGCCCGGCCGCCGCCCGCCCACCGCCGCCACCGGCGCGCCACCCCGGGTGCCCCGCCAGGGCACCCCGCCGCCCGGCCCACCGGAGGACCTGCCCCCGTCGCCGCCGCGCGGTCGCCCGCGCTGGCTCGACGCGGACGACCCGGAGCACCCGCCCGAGGCGTCCTCGCGCGAGGTGCAGAACATCCCGCTCGGGCTGGGCGCGCTCCTGCTCGGCGTCGCCGCCGTGGTCTTCGCCGCGGTCGCCACCAGCTCGATGGACGCGCTGGCCCGCCTCGGCGTGCTGCTCGTGGCGACGGCGCTGATGCTGCTCGCCCCGCCGGTGCTGGCCCGGCGCGGGCTCACCTCCACCGCCGAGACCATCGCGGCGGTCGGGTTGCTGCTGGTGCCGCTGGCCGGGTACGCGCTCTGGGCCGTGGACCGGATAGGCGGCGGCTCGTCGGGCGCCGCGTTCGCCGGGACGATCTTCCTGGTCACCACGCTCGTCGCCCTCGGGTACGCGTACGGGACCGGTCTGCGCGCGCCACGCTTCGCCACCGTGCTGGCCGCCCAGCCGGTGCTGCCCCTGCTGGCGTACGAGCGGATCACCGGGCCGGTCGGCTGGGCGCTGGTGCTGACCGTGGTGGCCGTGCTCGACCTGGCGCTCGCCCGTTCGGCGGTGGTACGCGAGCGCCCCGTCCGGCGTGACCTGCCCGCCACCGAGCCGGCCCCGCCCGTCCCGCCCCGGCAACGCGCCGACGACGACCGGCCCGAGTCGGCGCCGGAGGAGTCCGCCGAGGTGCTGGGCGGTGAGACGCCGCCGGGTCCGGCCGCCACCGGCACCGCCCGGCCGGTGCCCTGGCTGCCCGAGCTGACCTGGCTGCTGCACGGCGTGGCGGTCGCGTTCGCGCTGGCGTACGCGGTCACCGGCCTGCTGCGCGCCGCCACGGTGCCGCCGGCCGCAGCCGCGGGCACGGTGCTGCTGCTCGCCGCCCTGGTCGCGCTGGCCGGGGCGCTGGTGCTACGCCGGCCGCCGCTGCCGGACGTGGGCGCCGGCATCCTCACGCTGGCGGTCATCGGCGCGCTCGGGCGGGTCGCCTCGGTGGCCCTGCCCGGCCGGTCCCTGCTGCTCATCTCCGCCGTCATAGCGCTGACCGGGCTCGCCGTCCGGGCCGTACCGGAGACGGCCCGGCGTGGTCCGCAGATCGCCTCCGCGGTGGCGCTCACGGTCAGCGGCCTGGTGGTGGCCGGTGGCGCGCTGCGCGCCGGGCTGGCCCCGGTCCGGGCCGCGCTGCCCGCGTGGTCGGCGGACCTGAGCGGATGGCACGCCGAGCTGGCCCGGGCGGTCGGCCCGACCGGCTGGCAGCTCGCGGCCAGCGCGTTGCTGCTGACCGTCGCCGCCGTGATCGCGCTGCCGGCCGAGATCCGGCGCGAGTTCGCCGTGGTCGGTGCGGCGCTCACCGCGCTCGCCGTACCCGCGTCGCTCGGTCTCGGCTGGGCGGCGGCCTGCTGGCCGATGCTGCTGACCGCTGTCGCGGTCGGCGTGCTCGGGCTGACCGCACGCACCGAACGGGCCGCGGCGGCGCACGCGGTGACAGCGGGCGGGCTGGGCCTGATCGGCGCGGGCGCGGCGCTCGCCCGCCCGGCGCTCACCGCCGCCGCGCTGACGGTGCTGTTCCTGGCCGGGGCGCTGGTGTCCCTCGCCCCCCGGGTCCGGCTCGCCGCCGCCGCGACGGAGACGGTCTGCGCCTGGGCCGCCGGTGGCGCGGCGTTCGCCCTGCCCGGCGCCGTCGCCGCGTTCGTGGCGGCCACGGTGCCGACGCCGCCGGTCGCCACACCGGCGAACCTGCGTGAGATCACCGTGCCGATCCTCGCGGCGAGTTTCCTCGCCGTCTGCGTGACGCTCGGCTACGCCGCCCTGGTGCAGGTGGCGCAGCGGCATCTGAGCATGCCGCACGCGCTCGGCACGGTGCTCGGCACGGTGGCAGTCGCCGCCGCCGCGTTCGGCGCGCCGGGCGCGACCTCGGCCGACGCCTGGGTGGGCAGCCTGCTCCTGGTCGCCGCCGCGCTGCTGGCGCTCGCTCCGCGCATCGACGCCGGGCGCCGGGCCGACATGTCCCTCGACGGGTCCGACCTGGCGCTGGCCGCCACCACCGTGGCGCTCGTCGCCACGCTGGCCCGGATCGCCGCGGTGCTCGCTCCCGGCGGCCAGCTCGTGGTGGCCTCCGCACTTGTGCTGCTGGTAGCGGTGGCCGCCCGGGCGTTGCCCGACGAGTGGCGGCGCGGCCCGATCCTCGGCATCGCCGCCGGTGGCACGCTGATCGGGTTGATCGCCGCCTGGAGCGCCTTGCGCGGCGGGCTCGGCGTGCTCGCCACGCCCGGCCCGATCTGGGCCGGCGACCTGACCGGCTGGCCGGCCGCGCCGACCGGCGGCTCGACCTGGCAGGCCCCGGTGGCGCTGGCGCTGCTGGCGGTGACAGCGGCCATCCTGCTGCCGCCACCGTGGAAGTACGACGTCTCCGGCCTGGCCGCCGTGCTCGCCACGGTGGGCGCACCCGCCGCGTTCGACCTGCCCTGGTGGTCCCCGGTGCTGGTCGGCTGCATGGTCGCCACCGTCTACGGCATGGCTGCCGCGGCCGCTGTCGATCCCCGGGCCGCGCTGTCCCGGGCCACCGTGGCCGGGGTGGTGGCGCTGCACGCGGCCGGGGCCGGGCTGGTACGGCCGTGGACCACGGCGCTGGCGCTCGGCAGCATCGCGCTGATCGGCGCGACGGTGGCCGCGGTGGCCCGCACGCTCGCGCCGTCGCTCGTCGACGACATCCGCACCGAGGGCATGCCGCCGCACCTGGTGCAGGTGGGCGGCGCGGGTGCCGGAGCCGCAGTGCTCGCGCTGCCCGGCGCGGTGGCCGCGCTGGCAGTCGAGTACGGCCGCCCGCCCCAGGTGGTGCTCACCGCCGCGCTCGCCGCCGCCAGCATCGGTCTGGCCGCGATCGCGGCGGTACGCCGGCAGGTGCCGCAGTACCTTCCGTACGCCAGCGTCGCGGTGGTCGGCGCGGCCACCGTCACCGCCGCCGCGGCGCTCGCTGTCGGCCTGCCGGCGGGCGTGTTCGCCGCCGCCGCCGCGCTGCTCGGTGTGCTCGCCGAGCTGGTGCGGGCCGCCACCGTCCCGCCCGCCGGTTCGGGCCGGCCGGTACGCCGCTGGACCGTGCTGCTCAACGGCGCGCTGCGGCGTGCCCCGGACGATCCCGAGCTGCGCTGGCGGGTCAGCCCGGCCGCCGGTGCGCTCGCCGCCGCGGCGCTGCCCACCGCGCTGGCGCTGGCCACCCTGGCGCCGTCGCTCGTGGTGGCGCTGTTCTCGCCCTTCGCGGTGCTGAGCCGGGTGTGGCAGGGCCCGCCACCGGAGTTGCTGACCCCGCCGCCGGAGGCGGTCAACCCCACGCACGTGCTCACCGCGCTGCTGCTGACAGTGACCGCGGCCCTCGCCGCCACCGGATTCAGCGGCGGGCGTCGGTCCCGGGCGGTGCCGGTGATCCTGCCCGGCGCGGCGATCACGCTGCTGATCACGCCGGTGGCGCTCGGCAAGGGCTGGCCGGTGACCGCACTGGCCGCGCTCGCGGTGTTCACCATCTCGATGCTCGGGCTGGCGCTCACCCCGCCGCCGGCGATCGCCGAGCCGGGCCGGTCGATCCGGGTGGCCCGGGTGCTGGTCTTCGCGCTCGGGCTGGCCGCCGGTGGCGCCGGGCTCGCCGGCAGCCTCGCCACGAGCGACCTGACCGTGTTCACGCTCGGCGGGGCGGTCGGCGTGGGTGCCGTCGCCGCGCTGTTCGGCACCACCCAGCGGGCGCGCATCCTGGGCTGGTTGTTCGGCTCGGTGATGGCTCAGCTGTTCGTGCTCACGATCGGCCTGAAGTCCGGGCTGGCGGCCGTCTGGTCCGCGTTCGGGGTGCTCGCGGTCGGCGCGGCGTTGCAGGTGTTCGCCGCCACGCTGCCCCGGCTGCGCCGCCCCGAGGCATACCGGGAGGCGGCCACAGTCGAGTGGAGCGGCTACGGGGCGGCGCTCATCGCGCTGGCGCTGGCGTACGACTCGCCCCGGCACATCGCCGCGCTGCTGGCCGCATGGGGCGCGGTCCTCGGGGTGGCGGCCAGCCGTCCGGGACGCCGGCCGATGGAGCGCAACCTTCTGTTCTGGGCGGTGGTGGCCTGCGAGATCAGCGCCTGGTGGATCCTGATGCGGGTGGCCGACGTGGCGCTGCCGGAGGCGTACACGCTGCCGTTCGCCGCGCTCGCCCTGCTGGTCGGCGTCCTGCAACTGCGGCACCGGCCCGACCTGTCGAGCTGGGTGGCGTACGGGCCGGCGCTGGTCACCGCGTTCCTGCCCACGCTGGCGATCGTCATCGCCACCGAATCGAGCATGCTGCGTCAGGTGCTGCTGCTGCTCGGCGCCGTCGCGGTGCTGATCTTCGGCTCGACCAGCCGGCAGCAGGCCCCGGTGATCGTCGGCGCGACGGTGACGGCGATCGCGGCCGTGCACGCGTTGTTCAGCCTCGGCCCGTGGCTGGTGCTGATCCCGGTCGGCATCGTGCTGCTGGTGCTCGGTGCGAGCAACGAACGTCGCCGTCGCGCCCAGGAACGCCTCCAGACCGCGCTGCGCGGCATGCGGTGAGCCGTCCGGCCCGGGCTGTGACCGGCCCGGGCTGCGACCGGCCCGGGCTGCGACCGGCCCGGGCTGCGACCGGCCCGGGCTGTGACTGGTCGGCCTAGCCGGCGCGCGCCCGGGTCCGCGGCACCCTGCGAGACGGCCCTCAACCCGGTCACGCTCCGTGCCGGCCGGGCGCGGCGGGAGTATTCCCCTCTGCCGCCTTTGCTCTGCACCCACCGACGCAGCAGTTACCCGACGTGACAATCGCCGTCGCCGAGCCGCTGGCGTCGAAATGCCGCGTCGCAGTTCAGGGCGATGGTGCGCCGATGGCTGCAGAGCAAAGGCGGCGGAGGGCAGCAACCCTCGCCCGCCAGGTTGGTCACGCAGAGCGACCAGGCGGGGTTGAGCACGCAGGGTGACGGGTGGTCAGATCAGGGAGGCGCGCAGCGCGGCTTCCTTCTCGGCGACCAGATCCTCCAGGCTCGCCTGGTAGGCGGCCATCCTGTCGCGCAGCACCGGGTCGGAGGCGCCCAGGATGCGTACCGCCAGCAGGCCGGCGTTGCGGGCGTTGCCGATCGACACGGTGGCGACCGGCACGCCCGCCGGCATCTGCACGATGGACAGCAGCGAGTCCATGCCGTCCAGGTACTTCAGCGGCACCGGTACGCCGATCACCGGCAGCGGGGTGACCGAGGCGACCATGCCGGGCAGGTGCGCCGCTCCGCCCGCGCCCGCGATGATCACCTGGACACCACGGCCGGCGGCGGACCGGCCGTACTCGATCATCTTGACCGGGGTGCGGTGCGCCGAGACCACGCCCACCTCGTACGGCACGCCGAACTCGTCGAGCGCCTCGGCGGCGGCCTTCATGACCGGCCAGTCCGAGTCGCTGCCCATGATCAGCCCGACCGTGCTCATCAGTGCCCCTCCTGGAGCCAGCGGGCGGCACGCGCAGCCCGGGCCCGTACGTCAGCCAGGTCGTTGCCGAGCACGGTGACGTGCCCGATCTTGCGGCCCGGGCGGACCTGCTTGCCGTACAGGTGGACCTTGGCCCCGGGCTCGGCGGCGAACAGGTGGTGCAGCCGCTCGTCGACGGAGATGCCGCCCGGCTCGCCGCCGAGCACGTTCGCCATCACCACGACCGGCGCGGTCAGCGAGGTGTCCCCCATCGGGTAGTCGAGCACGGCTCGCAGGTGCTGCTCGAACTGCGAGGTCCGGGCCCCCTCGATGGTCCAGTGCCCGGAGTTGTGCGGCCGCATCGCCAGCTCGTTCACGACCAGCCCGGACGGCGTGTCGAACAGCTCCACCGCGAGCAGGCCGACCACGCCGAGCGCGGTCGCCAGGTCGATGGCGAGCTGCTGCGCGGCCACGGCCTGCTCCTCGGGCAGGTCGGGCGCGGGCGCCAGCACCTCGACGCAGATGCCGTCGCGCTGCACCGTTTCCACCACGGGGTACGCGGCGACCTGCCCGAACGGTGAGCGGGCGACCTGCACGGCCAGCTCCCGGCGCAGCGCCACCCGCTCCTCGACCAGCAGCGGGGTGCCACCCGCGAGCAGGGTGGCGGCCAGCTCGCCGGCCTGGCCGGCGTCGTCGACCATCCAGACGCCGCGGCCGTCGTAGCCGCCCCGGGCGGCCTTGAGCACCACCGGCCAGCCCGTCTCCTCGCCGAAGGCGATCAGGTCAGCCGGGGACTCCACCGGACGCCAGGCCGGATTCGGCGCGCCCAGCTCGCCGAGCCGTTCCCGCATCACCCGCTTGTCCTGCGCGTGCACCAGCGCCTCGGCCGGCGGGAACAGCTTCACGCCCTCGTCGGTCAGGGCGCGGATGTGCTCGTTGGGGACGTGCTCGTGGTCGAAGGTGACCACGTCGCAGCCCTTGGCGAACGTACGCAGCGCGGCCAGGTCGGTGTGGTCGCCGTACTGGACGTCGGCGGCGACCAGCGCGGCGCCGTCGTCCGGGGCTTGCGCCAGCACGCGCAGCGACTGGCCGAGAGCGATGGCGGCCTGGTGGGTCATCCGGGCGAGCTGGCCGCCACCCACCATGCCCACGACGGGGAGACCGGTACGGGAGTCCATAGCGCCGCCAGCCTATAAGGGCCGGTACCGGGCCGGACCGTGAGGGCGGCCCGGCCCGCTCCGCTCAGCCGAGCTGCGCGATCAGCTCGTCGACGCCGGTCACCGGCCGCTGGCAGACGAAGCCCCGGCAGACGTACGCGGCGGGCCGCCCGTCGACGAACGGCCGCCCGGCCAGCAGCGGCACGCCGGGCTGGTCCGGGGCGCCGGCCACCACCACCGCGCCGGGCGGGGCGTGGCGCCGCGCCGCGGCCACCAGCGGGTCGCCCTCCGGGTCGCCGGTCGCCACTGCGATCTCGTACGGCCCGGACAGCAGCGCCTCGCCGACGGTGGCCGAGTACCCGGTGAACCGGGCGTGCCGGTCGACGATCGGCGCGACAGTCGACAGCGTCTTCTCGGCCGCCTCCCGGTAGCGGGTCTCCCCGGTCAGCGCCGCGTACGCCACGAGCGCCGCGACGATCGCCGACCGGCCCGACGGGGTCGCGTTGTCGGTCGGGTCGGCGGGCCGGGTGACCAGGCGCTCGGCGTCGTCGGCCGTGTCGTAGAAGGCGCCGTCCGGGCCGGCGAACCGGGCCAGCGCCACGTCGAGCAGCTCACCGGCCAGGCTCAGCCACCGCCCCTCGCCGGTGAGCTGGTGCATCGCGCAGAACGCCTCGGCGACGCAGCCGTAGTCCTCCAGCACGCCGGCCGGCTCACCCACGACCTTGTCCCGGGAGACCCGGCGCAGCCGGCCGTCCACCAGGTGCGCGGCGGCCAGGTGCTCGGCCGCGTCCCGCATCGCGCCGTCGGAGACGATGAGGACGCCGTCCATCAGGTTCGCATCCTCGTCGTCGGGCGACACGAGAAGCGTGGCGACCTGCTGGAACTCCGCGATGGCGGTGATCGCGAGCCCGTTCCAGGCGGCCACCACCTTGTCGTCGCGGGCCGGCTGGGGGCGGGTGTCGCGGGCGGCCAGCAGCCGGCCCACCACGTCCTGCCAGCGGGCCCGCACCTCGGGGTCGGCGTCGTCGACGTCCCGCGCCAGCCGCAGCACGCTGGTGCCGTGCTCGAACGTGCCGTCGGCGGTGACGCCGAACAGGTCCGCGGCGAACCGGCCGTCGTCCTCCCCCAGCACCTCGGCGAGCTGGTCGGGCGTCCAGACGTAGGTGAGCCCCTCGACGCCCTCGGTGTCCGCGTCGAGCGCCGAGGCGAAGCCCTCACCGGCCCGGTGCAGCTCGTCGGCGAGGAACCGGGCGGTGTCGCGGGCCACCCGGCGGGCCAGCCGGTCGCCGGTGAGCCGCCAGAGCTGGGTGTAGACCCGCAGCAGCAGCGCGTTGTCGTAGAGCATCTTCTCGAAGTGCGGCACGGTCCAGTGGCCGTCCACCGAGTAGCGGGCGAAGCCGCCCGCGAGCTGGTCGTTGAGGCCGCCGCGAGCCATCGCCTCGCAGGTGTGCCGGACGATCTCAAGGCTGCGCGCCGAGCCGGTGCGCTGGTGGTGCCGGAGCAGGAACAGCAGGTTCATGTGCGGCAGGAACTTCGGCGCGCCGCCGAAACCGCCGTTCGTCTCGTCGTACTCCCGGGCGAGCTGACCGGCGGCGGCGTCGAGCAGTTCGGCGGTGAGCGGGGCGGTGACGCCGCCGACTGCCTGCGCGCCGCCGATCGCCTCGACCACGGCGGCACCCTGCCGCAGCACCGCCTCGCGCTGGTCGCGCCAGGCGGTGGCGACCGAGCCGAGCAGGCGGACGAAGTTGGCGCGGGGGAAGTACGTGCCGCAGAAGAACGGGGTGCCGTCCGGCGTGGCGAAGACGGTCATCGGCCAGCCGCCCTGCCCGGTCATCGCCTGGGTGGCGGTCATGTAGACCGCGTCGACGTCGGGGCGCTCCTCGCGGTCGACCTTGACGCAGACGAAGTCGTCGTTCATCAGCCGGGCCACGGCCTCGTTCTCGAACGACTCGTGGGCCATCACGTGGCACCAGTGGCAGGCCGCGTAGCCGACCGAGATCAGCACCGGCACGTCGCGCCGCTTCGCCTCGGCGAACGCCTCGTCGCACCACGGCCACCAGTCGACCGGGTTGTCGGCGTGCTGGAGCAGATAGGGCGAGGTGGCCTTGGCGAGTCGGTTCACCACCCGACCCTATCCACCATCGCCTTCCGACGCCGCCGGTGCGGCACGGGTCAGGAGGCGCCGTCGGCGCGCAGCGGGAAGACGTTGCCGACAGCGGCGTCGCGCAGCGACCCCAGCACCGCGGCGATCTTGTCGGCCGGCATCGGCTTGAAGAAGTGGTAGCCCTGGGCGGCGGTGCAGCCCAGCTCGGCCAGCGCGGTGCGTTGCTCGGCGGTCTCGACGCCCTCGGCCACCACCCGCAGCCCCAGCTCGTGGGCCAGCCCGACGGTGGTCCGGACGATCGCCGCCGCCTCCGGTGAGTCGGCCATCCGGAGCACGAACGAGCGGTCCACCTTCAACTCGTCCACGGCGATCCGGGTGAGGAACGTCAGCGACGAGAACCCGGTGCCGAAGTCGTCCACCGCGAGCTGCACGCCCATGCCGCGCAGCGTGGCCAGCACCTCGTCGATGACCTCCAGCTCGCTCATCACCACCGTCTCGGTGATCTCCAGGACCAGCCGGTGCGGCGGCACCTGGTGGCGGCGCAGCGCCTCCTCGATCTCGGCGGGCAGCCGCGGATCGAGCAGGCTGCGCGCGGACAGGTTCACCGAGATCGGGACGTCCAGCCCGTCCCGCGCCCATCCGGAGGCGACGGCCAGCGCCTTGTCCAGCACGTACCGGGTGAAGCTGCCGAGCTGCTCGCTGTTCTCCACCGGGCGGATGAAGTCGGCCGGGCCGAGCCAGCCCCGGCGCGGATGCCGCCACCGGATCAGCGCCTCCACCCCGGTCGGCGCGCCGGTCGCCAGGTCCACCGCCGGCTGCAACGCCAGCACCAGCTGGTCGTCGGCGGCCAGGGCCTCCCGCATCTCCGCGAGCAACGCCAGGTGGTCGGTGCTCGCCGCGTCGCGGGAACTGTCGTACGCGGCGACGCTGCCGCCGCCCTCCTTCGCCTGGTACATGGCGATGTCGGCACGCCGCAGCAGCTCGGTCAGGTCGGCCGCGCCCGCGTCGGCGACCACCACGCCCACCGCCACCTCGACGGACATCCGTACCCCGGCCACCTCGGTCGGAGCGGCGAGGCGCTCGGCGACCTCCCGGGCCTGGCGCAGCGCGTACGCCAGCGGGGCCGTCCGGTCCTCGACCAGCGGAACCGAGGTCAGCAGCAGGGCGAACTCGTCGCCGCCGAGGCGCCCGAGCAGGTCGCCCGGCCGGGTCAGCGCGGCGAGACGGTTGGAGGTGAGCCGCAGCAACTGGTCGCCCGCCGAGTGCCCGAGCGTGTCGTTGACCTCCTTGAACTGGTTCACGTCGAGCAGCAGCAGGGCCACCGGGTGGTCGTGCGCGCGCTGCCGCAGCGCCTGGTCCCCCTTGGCCAGCAGCGCCGCCCGGTTGAGCAGTCCGGTGAGCTGGTCGTGCACCGCGTCGTACGACGAGCGGGCGGTGACCAGACGCAGCTCCCGGTGCGTGGCGGCGTCGTGCAGGGCGGCGGCCAGGGCGTCGCCGAAGGCCGCCACGCCGTCGCGTTCCCGGGCGCTCGGCGGGGCGGACCGGGCGAACCGCACCCGCAGGTGCCCGACCTCGGCCGATCCCACCGCGAGGCGCCGCACCAGTTCGTGCTCCCCCGGGTCGGCGCCGGCGGACGGCTCCACCTCCCGGTCACGGACCTGCCCGCCGCGGTCGGCCCGGTAGCGGCGCCAGCGGCCCTCGCCCCGGGCCACGTCGACCTCGACCAGTTCCGCGCCGAACAGGGTGAGCGCGCCGGTCACCGCGGCGGTCGCCACGCCGCGCTCGTCGAGCTGGTTGAGCGCGGCGGTGGCCTCGGCGAACGCCCGCCAGGTGCGCCGCTCCTGGTCGGCGCGGAGCCGGTGCCGGTAGGTCTGCTGGAGCAGCCAGAGCGGTGGCGGCAGGAGCAGCAGCCAGCGCGCGTCGAGTTCGAGCAGCGCGACGACCACCAGGCCGACCGCCACGTTGCCGACGAACATGAGCAGCTTGCCGCGCAGCGCGGCGAGCAGCGGCGGCCCGATCGCGATGCCGTGCCGCAGCGCGAGCGTGACGGCGCCCAGGAAGGCGGTGGTCAGCAGGTACGCGACCGCGGCGGCGGAGAGCGTGAGCGCCAGCTCCGGGGTCGGCGCGGCGAGCAGCGGCGGGCCGAGCGCGGTGGCCACGGCCGCGGCGAGCGCGGTGGCGGCGGTGAGCGTACCGGCGATACCGACCAGTTCCAGTGCGGGACGGCGGTCGGAGACCACCGACATCGCGGTCCAGGCGGCGCCCACGCCAAGCAGGGCGGCGGCCGGGAGCCAGCCGGCCGGCACCAGCCAGAGGCAGACCACGAGCGCGGCCTCGCCCCAGGTGATGCTCACCATGCCCGAGGCGCTGCGGAAGCGCAGCCGGGCGAGCTGGGCCACCGCGAACGCGGCGGCGGCGATGCCGAAGCGCGCCGGACCGGGCAGTGCCTCGCCGGCCGGCAGGTGCGACGGGACGGTGAGGCCGAGCGCGGCGGCGAGCAGACCGGTCAGCGCGACCGCGACGGTGAGCAGGACGACGCCCACCGGTGTCCCGCGCAGGCCGATCCGGTCGGGGGAACGGTCGGCCGGCTCGGTGGTCACGGGGCCGCCCCGTCAACGGGTCGGGCCGGGGCATGGTCGGGGGCCGGTGCTGTCTTCGACATCGGCGTCCCCCTTCCGCGCAGGGTCCGGGGCCTGACGGTCCCCCCGGCGGAAGGCTAAGCCAAAGCCGGTGGTCGCAACAGGGGGCGACGACCGGCTTCGACGTGATTCACGCGGTGTTCAGCTGTTCCGGTGCTGCTGGGAGCCGTTGGGCGCGTTCGTCGGTGAATCCTGCTCGACGAGCCCGTCTGTCGGATCGGCGACTGCGGAATCGGCCCGGCCCGGGGCGCCCTGCTGCGGGAAGCGGTCGGGCAGCCGGCGCAGCCGGGCGTTCATGTTGCGGATCAGCAGGACGGTGACGGTGGCCAGCGCGACGATCAGGAAGAGGCCCATCGGACCGGCCAGACCACCCGTGCGGGTGTCACCGAAGTTGTTCTGCGCGAGCACCTCGACGGTGGTCAGCATGGTGTTCCTCCGATGTGCGACTGAGCACCAGGGTAGCCCCCGGCCCGGTCAGTGGGCACGGCACGCCTCACGTACGCCCGCGAACAGGTCGGACTCCGGCAGCGGGCTGTCGACCAGCGAACGGGCGAGTTGGAAGTCCTCCGTCGGCCAGGCGCGCTTCTGCAGCTCCATCGGCACCTGGAACCAGAAGCCGTCCGGGTCGATCTGGGTGGCGTGCGCGCGCAGCGCGTCGTCGCGGACCGGGAAGTAGTCGGCGCACTCGACCCGGGTGGTGATCCGGGCGCCCTTGTCGGGGCGCTCGTCCCAGCGCTTCATCCACTCGCCGTACGGCGATTCGAGCCCGGCGGCGAGCACCGCCTCGTGCAGGCTCATGATCTTGGCGCGGGAGAAGCCCACGTCGTAGTAGAGCTTCAGCGGCTGCCACGGCTCGCCCAGCTCGGGGTGGCGCTCCGGGTCACCGGCCGCGTCGAACGCCGCCACGGTGATCTTGTGGGTCATGATGTGGTCGGGGTGCGGGTAGCCGCCCTCCTCGTCGTACGTGGTGACGACGTGCGGGCGGAACTGCCGCATCAGGCGCACCAGCGGCGCGGCGGCGACGTCCACGTCCTGGAGGGCGAAGCAGCCCTCGGGCAGCGGCGGCAGCGGGTCGCCCTCGGGCAGCCCGGAGTCGACGAAGCCGAGCCACGCCTGCTCGACGCCGAGGATGGCCCGGGCGGCGTCCATCTCGGCGCGCCGGATGTCACCGATGTTCGCCCAGACGTCGGGGCGGTCCATCTTGGGGTTGAGCACGCTGCCCCGCTCGCCACCGGTGGCGGTGACGACCAGGACGTCCACCCCCTCAGCGACGTATTTCGCCATCATGGCGGCGCCCTTGCTCGACTCGTCGTCGGGATGGGCGTGCACCGCCATGAGACGCAGCTGTTCTGCCACCTTCGGCGCTCCTCGTCTGTGCCCGCCGACCGGCCCCCGGGCCGACCGGCTGACCTGCCGGAATCTCCCCCCGCGCCCGCGAAAGCCCCCGTGACGGCCGGCCGGGCCCGCCACCGGAGTGGCCAGGGCCACGCCCGCCGGTCCAGGCCGACCTGCCATCCTTGACTCAGCGCCGGGCTGGGAAGATGGACCTAGCCATTCTTGCCGATGCCGCCGACAACAACGCCAGGAGATACCCGCCGGTGAGCGAGACGCACGCCACAGTCGCCGCGGAGGCGCCGGCCTTCCCGCCGGGCCGCTACGGCCGCCGCCGGGAGCCGGGACGCCGCCGGCCACTCCTGCTCGCCCTCACGGTGACGGTCCTCCTCGCCGTCCTCGGGCTGGGCGCGGCGAAGCTCTACTACCAGTACGGCGACCCGCAGTACCAGGGCGAGATGATCAGCTACACCGACATCACCGACTCCCGGGTGGTGGTCGACTTCCGGGTCACCGTGCCGCCGGGCGGCTCCGCCACCTGTCTGCTGCGGGCCCGCTCCCACGACGGGGCCCAGGTGGGCAGCGCCGAGACCACCGTGACCGCGGAGCCCGGCCAGCGCCACATCCGCACCCGGCAGGAGGTGCCCACGAGCGCCCGGCCGTTCATCGGCGAGGTCCTGCGCTGCCGGCCCGCCGGCTGAGCCGGACCGCCGGCGAGTCGCCGGCCACCGCACCCCGGCCCGCCACCGGCACCCGGGGTGATTGATCACACCTCGACGCGACCCGCACTGGTAGCCTTGCAAGTTCACCTGTCAGCCAGTCCGCACCAATCGAGGAGACCGCCTGTGTCCACAAATGGAAACGAGGCGCCCGCCACCTGGCTGTCCCAGGACGCCTACGACCGTCTGCAGGCCGAGCTCGACGAGCTGATCGCCAACCGGCCGGTCATCGCCGCCGAGATCAACGCCCGTCGCGAGGAGGGCGACCTGCGGGAGAACGGTGGCTACCACGCCGCCCGTGAGGAGCAGGGCAAGGCCGAGGGCCGCATTCTCTACCTCAAGGAGCTGCTGCGCACCGCCAAGGTCGGTGAGGCGCCGGACACCGACGCGGTGTCGCCGGGCATGGTCGTGAAGATCTACTTCGACGACGACGCCGACGACAGCGAGACCTTCCTGCTCGGCTCCCGGGAGATCGCCTCCACCACCGACCTCACGGTCTACAGCCCCGAGTCCGCGCTCGGCAAGGCGATCCTCGGTGGCAAGGCGGGGCAGACCTGCACCTACACCGCGCCGAGCGGCGCCGATATCAAGGTGACCATCGTCTCCTTCGAGCCGTACAGCGGCTGACCCCTTCCGGACCCGCGCCGGATGGCTCGGGTCCCGAACCCGACCGAGGCTGACAGGCCCTCCTCGGACCCGAGCCGCACACCCGAACGCCCCGACCGGATCATCCGGCCGGGGCGTTCGCGTTCCGCTGTGGTGCTCCCGTTCCGCTCGGGCGTCACGAATCCGCCGAAGGGCTCAGCCCTCGCCGGTGAAGACCACCTGGTAGCCGCTCGCCCGCAACGCGCTGATCAGCGTGTCCGAGTGCTCCACCCCGCGGGTCTCCACGGACAGGGCCACCTCCACCTCGCCGAGGCGCAGGTGCGGGTTGGCGCGCTGGTGCACCACGTCCACCACGTTGGCCCGGTGCTCGGCGATCTCGCCGAGCAGGGAGGCGAGCTGGCCGGGCCGGTCCGTGCAGCGCACGGTGATCCGCAGGAACCGGCCGGCCGCCGCCAGGCCGTGCTCGATCACCCGGAGCATCAGCAGCGGGTCGATGTTGCCGCCGGACAGCACCGCGACGACCGGCGCGGTCACCTCCACCGCGCCGGCCAGCAGCGCCGCCACGCCGACCGCGCCGGCCGGCTCGACGACCTGCTTGCCGCGTTCCAGCAGCATCAGCAGCGCCCGGGAGATGTCCTCCTCGGAGACCGTGACGACCTCGTCGACGAGCTTGCGGACGTGGGTGAAGGTCAGCTCGCCCGGACGGCCGACGGCGATCCCGTCGGCGATCGTCGCGAACGAGGGCAGCCGCATCGGCTCGCCGGCCCGCAGCGAGGGCGGGAAGGCGGCGGCGCTCGCCGCCTGGACCCCGATCACGCGTACGTCGGGACGCAGCGCCTTGGCCGCCACCGCCATGCCCGAGACCAGCCCGCCGCCGCCCACCCCGGTCACGATGGTGCGCACGTCCGGACACTGTTCGAGGATCTCCAGCGCCACGGTGCCCTGCCCGGCGATGACGTCCGCGTGGTCGAACGGGTGGATGAACACCGCGCCGGTCCGCTCGGCGAAGGTCTGCGCCGCGACGAGCGACTCGTCCACCGTGTTGCCGACCAGCTCGATCTGCGCGCCGTACCCCTTCGTCGCGGCGACCTTCGGCAGCGGCGCGTTCACCGGCATGAAGACGGTGGCGTGCGCGCCGACCAGCCCGGCGGCGAGCGCCACCCCCTGGGCGTGGTTGCCGGCGCTCGCCGCGACCACGCCGCGGGCCCGCTCCTCGGCCGAGAGCCGGGAGATCCGCACGTACGCGCCGCGCACCTTGTACGACCCGGCGCGCTGGAGGTTCTCGCACTTGAGCCAGACCGGCCCGTCGAGCGCGGCGCTGAGCGGCCGGGACGGCTCCAGCGGGGTGGTACGGGTGACACCGGCGAGCAGTTCCCGCGCGGCCTGTACGTCGGCGAGACCGACCAGTTCCGTCATGCCCCGATCGTGCCACCCTGGGCGGGCGGAACCTGCGGCGACGTCGGCGCGACCGGCATCGGCGCGGCGGGCGCGGGCCAGCCCGGTTGACCGGGCCAGGCGGACTGGCCGGGCCGGACCGGCTGTCCCGGCCACGCGGGGACGGCCCGCGCCAGCCGGTCCTGCTGGGCGGCGGAGATCCGGCGGATCAGCACGACGAACGTGATCCCGGCGACCAGGCAGGCCACCGCCGGCACCAGCCGGGGCGCGAGCGCGTCCTCGTAGAAGCGCACGTACGTGCCGAACTCCGCGTCGTTGCGGGGCAGCTCGGTCAGCCGGTCGTAGCGCTGCTGCTCGGCCCGGGCGACGAACCGGTCACCGATCAGGAACACCAGCCAGCTCGCCCACCACACCCCGACGAGCCACGACTGGCGGCGCTGCCAGACGCTGTTACGGAGCAGGTCGGCGAGCACCCGGGCCGGTACGACGAAGTTGGCGAACGGCACCAGCCAGCCGGCGATGGCCCACGCCGGGCCGAGGTTCGGCACCGCGCCCGGGAACGCGTCCAGGTTCTTGCGGGCCCGCCAGGTCCAGATCACCACGAGCGTCCCCGCGGTCAGCAGGGCGAGCAGGTACGGCAGCGAGAACAGCACCTCGGCCAGCACCGCGCCGAGCAGCACGTCCCGGTCGAGCTGCTCGGCGGCCGAACGGGCCATCCGCACACCCACGAGCGGGAACAGCGCCGTGAGCAGGTAGCACAGGGTGACGGCGCCGACCGCGAACGCGCCGGCCACGGCCAGGCCACGCACGCCGTACGTGGGCATGCCGGGACTCACCGCGGGCTGACCGACGCGGGTGCCGCAGCGCAGGCACTCCTCATGGGCCGGGGACGTGGGGTCCCCGCAGGTCTGGCAGTACATCGGGGACCGTCCGAGGTGGTGTGCGCGACAGGGGTGCGCACACGCTAGACGATCACGCGGTGGCCGGCGACCCCGTTCCGACGCGGGGATAGCCGGGTGCGTGCCGGGCCCACGGCGCCTGCATCTCGAACTGGCCGGCCACCCCGAGCAGCAGCAGTTCGGAGCCGGGCGGGCCGACGAACTGCACGCCCACCGGCAGGCCGTCCGGGCGGCGCCCGACCGGCACCACGATCGACGGGAGCCCGGCGATGTTCCACGGCGCCGCGTACGGGGCGTACCTGATGTTGGTCGACATGTTCGCGAGCCAGGAGCGGCCCGACCACCCGGCGGCCTCCGGCGGCGGCCCGGCCAGCGCCGGGGTGAGCAGCAGGTCGATCGAGTTGTCCGCGAAGAAGTGCACGGACCGTTCGCGCCAGGCGGCCCGGTCGGCCTCCCGCACGTACCCCCGGCGCTGCGCCCACTCGCCGAGCGCGACGTGCCGGCGGCTGCGTCGCTGGAGCTGGCGCGGCGCCACCCCGGCGGCGCGCACGTCGGCGGCGGCGGCCGCGAACCAGGTGGCGATGCCCTGGAGGCCGAGCCGGGTCGGGTAGACCGGGTCGGCGGGCACGGTGTCGTGGCCGGCGGCGGCGAGCAGCCGGCCGGCGGCGGCGACCGCGTCCCGGTTCGGCGCGTCCGGCGAGACGCCGCGTACCGGCGACCGCAGCGAGACGCCCACCCGCAGCCGCTCCGGCGGGACCAGCTTGTCCGGCCGGCGGCCGGCCAGCACCGAGAAGCCGACCACCGCGTCGGCGACGGTGCTGGTCAGCACGCCGTGCTCGGTGAGGCCGAACCAGTCGTCCGCACCGAGCTGGCAGGGCACCACGCCCCGGCCGGGCTTGAGCCCGACCAGGCCGCAGCAGGCCGCCGGGATGCGGATCGACCCGAGGCCGTCGTTGCCGTGGGCCATCGGCACCAGCCCGGCGGCCACCGCGGTGGCCGCGCCGCCGGACGAGCCGCCGGGGGTACGCGCCAGGTCCCACGGGTTGCGGGTGACGGCGGTGTCGTCGTCGGTGAGGGCCCACAGGCCCAGCTCCGGCATCCGGGTCACGCCGAGGATGACAGCGCCCGCGCCGCGAAGCCGCCGGACCACCTCGTGGTCGGCCTCCGCCACCTCGGTACGCATGGCGGCCGACCCGTTCCAGGTGGGCAGGCCGGCCACCGGCGTGTTCTCCTTGACCGCCACCGGCACGCCGGCCAGCGGCAGGTTCGCCAGTTCCTCCTGCTCGTCGACCTTCTCCGCCTCGGTGATCGCCTCGCCGCCGCGTACCGTGCGGAACGCGCCCAGCTCGGCGTCGACCCGGGCGACGTGGTCCAGGTGGTCGGCGACGACCTGGGTGGCGGAGACGTCGCCACGGCGTACCGCCCGGGCGATCTGTTTCGCGGTCGTCCCGACCCAGGTCGTCGGCAAGATCTCCGGCACTGCCACCCTCCCCAGCCAGCGGTCAGCCCAGGGCCTGCTCCAGATCGGCGAGCAGGTCGTCGACCGTCTCGATGCCGACAGACAGTCGCACGAGATCGCCGGGAACTTCAAGCGGCGAGCCCGCAGCGCTCGCGTGTGTCATCCGGCCGGGGTGCTCGATCAGGGACTCCACGCCGCCCAGCGACTCGGCGAGCACGAACAGCCGGGCCCGGTTGCAGATCTCCACAGCGTGCTCCTCGCCGCCCGCCGCGCGGAACGAGATCATGCCGCCGAACCGGCGCATCTGCTTGGCGGCCACCTCGTGACCGGGGTGCGACGGCAGGCCCGGGTAGAGAACCTGGGCGACCTTGGCGTGTCCGTCCAGGTAGGCGGCGATCCGCTCGGCGTTGTCGCAGTGCCGGTCCATCCGTACCCCGAGGGTCTTGATGCCGCGCAGGGTGAGCCAGGCGTCGAACGGGCCGTTCACCGCGCCCATCGCGTTCTGGTGGTAGCGCAGCTCCTCGCCGAGCGTGCGGTCCGCCGCGACGAGCGCGCCGCCGACCACGTCGGAGTGCCCGCCGACGTACTTGGTGGTGGAGTGCACCACCACGTCCGCGCCGAACGCGATCGGCTGCTGGAGGTACGGCGAGGCGAACGTGTTGTCGACCACCAGCAGCGCGCCGGCGTCGTGCGCCACAGCGGCCAGCGCCGCGATGTCCGCGATGCCGAGCAGCGGGTTGGTCGGCGTCTCCACCCACACGATCCGGGTGGTGCCCGGGCGGGTCGCGGCGCGCACGGCGTCCGGGTCGGAGACCTTCGCCGGGGTGTACGCCAGGCCCCAGCGCTCGGCCACCTTGGCGAACAGCCGGTACGTGCCGCCGTAGGCGTCGTCCGGGATCACCACGTGGTCGCCCGGCTTGCAGACGGTCCGCAGCAGCGCGTCCTCGGCGGCCAGGCCGCTGGCGAAGGCGAGCGCCACCGGGCCGCCCTCCAGCGCGGCCAGGCACTCCTGGAGCGCGTCCCGGGTCGGGTTGCCGGAGCGGCTGTACTCGTAGCCCTCGCGGGGCGCTCCGACGGCGTCCTGGGCGTACGTGCTGGTCTGGTAGATCGGCGGGATCACCGCACCGGTGCGGGCCTCCGGGTCCTGACCGGCGTGGATGGCGAGTGTCTCGAAGCCGTGGCTCATGCCGCAGACGTTAGCCCCCCGCCCGGTCCCGCTCCCGGCAACCCGGCGCGAGTCACAACCGCGGAGGTGTCGGGGCGGTCGGCCATACTGGTCCGGTGAGTACGACCGGGGCGCTCCCCTCCCGCCTGCACGGCGTCGCCGACCGGATCCCGGTCTCGCTGGGCCTCCTGAGCGGGCCGCGGTCGGGGCGGGTCAAGCTGCCCGTGCGCCTCGCCTGGTCGGGCCCCGGCGACTATGACGTGGGTGACCCGGGTGAGCGGCTGACCCTCTACTGCCTCCTGCTGGACTGCGGCCAGCGGGACGACATCATCAGATACGTCGACGCCACGCTGCTCCGCCAGGACTGGCCACGTATTCGGCGCTTGACCGCGCGCCGGGTGATCCGCCTCTGGGAGAGCAGGATCCCGGGCCTGGCGGCCTAGCCGTGGACGAGCTGCACACGCGCTTGCTGCGCGTCGGATTCCACGCCGCGCCGATCATGAGGTTGACGGTGCCGCCGGTCCGATTTGTCGCCGCCAACCTCATGATCACGCTCGCCCGGAGGTGGGGTGGCGGGGCCGGGCCTAGGGTGGGCGGATGAGCGGGTGTGTGTTCTGCGGGATCGTGGCGGGCGAGGTGCCGGCCTTCCGGGTGACCGACGAGCCGGACGGCGTCGCGTTCCTCGACACCCGGCCGGTGTTCAAGGGCCACGTGCTGGTGGTGCCCCGCACCCACCTGGTCACCCTGTCCGACCTGCCCGCCGACGCGCTGCCCGGCTACTTCCGGCTGGTGCAGCGCATCGCCGTGGCCGTGGAGTCCGGTCTGGGCTCCGGTGGGACGTTCGTGGCGATGAACAACCGGGTGTCCCAGTCGGTACCGCACCTGCACACCCACGTGGTGCCCCGGACCAAGGGCGACGGGCTGCGCGGCTTCTTCTGGCCGCGTACCCGGTACGCCGACGACGCCGAGGCGACGGAGTTCGCCGGGCGGATCTCGGCGGCGCTGGCCTGACGCCGGCGTGGGCGGGTAAGGAACCGGGGGGCGACGCTGTTGCACACGCTGGGAAAGCCAAGAGAGGAGTCCCACCGTGTTCCTCCGCCGCATGAAGGCCGAAATGATCTCTCCTGACCAGGCCCTGCCGGGCCGTCCGATCGCGATGCCGATCGCCGACCGGCACGAGGTGCTGCCGTCCTCGCTGAAGGGCCCGTTCCCCGAGGGCGCGCAGGTCGCCGTCTTCGGCATGGGCTGCTTCTGGGGCGCCGAGCGGCTGTTCTGGACCCTCCCCGGCGTGATCACCACGTCCGCCGGTTACGCGGGCGGGTACACCACCAACCCGACGTACGAGGAGGTCTGCTCCGGCATGACCGGGCACGCCGAGGTGGTCCAGGTGGTCTACGACCCGTCGAAGATCGCCTACGAGGACCTGCTCAAGGTGTTCTGGGAGAACCACGACCCGACCCAGGGCATGCGCCAGGGCAACGACGTGGGCACCCAGTACCGCTCGGCGATCTACACCACGACCGACGAGCAGCTCGCCGCCGCCAAGGCGTCGCGGGACGCGTTCGCGCCGATCGTGGAGCGGGCCGGCAAGGGTGAGATCACCACCGAGATCGCCCCGCTCGGCGACTACTACTTCGCCGAGGACTACCACCAGCAGTACCTGGCTCCGACGAAGAACCCGGGTGGTTACTGCAACCACGGGCCCAACGGCATGACCTGCCCCGTCGGCGTCGCGCGAGTCACCGAGGCGCACTGAGCGCGTCTCGCGACCTACGGGAGGGGGACCTCGACGTCCGGTTCCCCTCCCGTCACCACGAACGGTGCGTACCCAGGGTCGACCACATCGACGACCAGGTCCGAGAAGACCAGCGAGATGTTGTGGCCGTTCGTCTCGATGAGGGCCTCGTGAAACGGAAGATCGAGGAGCCGTGACCACCGCTCCGCGTCAGGTGACTCCCGCAGAAGTTTCATTCCCGGGTACAGCACCTGCCACTTGACGCCCCACACGTAGCCGTCGAGGTCGACGCCCTGCTCGTAGTCGACGAGCCGCTCGTCCAGCGACCGCATCCAGACCTCGGGCGGCACGGCGGACGTGGTCACGGCTCGGACGCAGTGCTTGAACCGGTACCTCAGGTGCTGGGGCGTGATTCCGGTACGGGGATCGGCGGTCGCGTAGACGAAGACATCGTAGTCGCGCAGGTAGTCGGCGAAGCCGTGGAACACGATGGCCTGATCGAACACGTCGTCGAAGGCGGCCCGGATCTCGTCGATGTCCACGTCCGCATCATCGCAGCGGTCCCGCACCAGCCGTCGGGAGCCCTCGCTGCGGCTCCCGCGCCGCGGGCTGACCCGAGATCCGAACCACGACTCCGGCACGGTGAACTGCGAGGCCGATCACCGTGCCGACAGCGTCTCGCTCGCGCGATCTTGCAGTTCCTGCCCACAGCTTGTTCGGTTTACGAGGATTGCGGGGCACCAAAGTGCAAGATCGGCGAGCCGACAACGCAGGGGGCGTGTGCCGGTACGTGCGGTGTTCCTCACACCCGGCACGGGCCGGGTTTCCGGCATCTGCGGCCTGGAGGGCAGGAACCGAAGGCGTGACAGGTGACCACCCTGCGTGACGGCGCATCGTAGCAAGCTGTCACACGTTCGTCATCGTCTCAACAGGCGAACTGCAACAAGCTCTGGCAGCATTGGCTCGTATGTGCGGACTTGCGGGAGAGTTCCGCCGTGACGGTTCACGCGCCGACGTCTCGGCCGTGGAGCGGATGGCGGCCACGATGAGTGACCGAGGGCCCGACGACAGCGGCGTCTGGTCGCAGGGCCCGACCGCGCTGGGACACCGGCGCCTGAAGATCATCGACCTGTCCGCGGCGAGCGGCCAACCCATCGTGGACGCCGCCGCCGGGCTCACCGGTGTCTTCAACGGCTGCATCTACAACTATCGGGAGCTGCGCGCCGAGCTCCAGGCCAAGGGGCACCGGTTCTTCTCGTCCGGCGACAGCGAGGTCGTGATCAAGGCGTACGCCGAGTGGGGGCTCGACTTCGTCGACCACCTGATCGGCATGTTCGCCGTCGCGATCAGCGAGCGCGACACCGGCCGCCTGGTGCTGGCCCGGGACCGCCTCGGCATCAAGCCGCTCTACCTGGCCGAGAGCCCCGGCGTGGTGCGGTTCGCCTCCACCCTGCCGGCGCTGCTCGCCGGCGGCGGCGTCGACACCACGATCGACCGGGTGGCGCTCGCCCACTACCTGAGCTTCCACAGCATCGTGCCGCCGCCGCGCACCATCCTGGCCGGCGTCACCAAGCTGCCCCCGGCCACGGTCCGGGTGTACGAGGCGGACGGCTCCACCCACGAGCGGGTGTACTGGGATCCGGCGTTCAGCCGTGCCGCCGAGCGGGCCGGCTGGTCCGAGCGGGACTGGCAGGACGCGCTGCTCGACTCGCTGACCACCGCCGTACGCCGCCGCATGGTGGCCGACGTGCCGGTGGGCGTGCTGCTCTCCGGCGGCCTCGACTCCAGCCTGGTGGTCGCACTGCTCGCCGGCGAGGGGCAGGCGCAGTCCGGCCTGGCCACGTTCTCCATCGGCTTCGACGCGGTGGGTGGTCGGGAGGGCGACGAGTTCGTCTACTCCGACCTGGTGGCGAAGACGTTCGGCACCGACCACCACCAGATCCGGGTGCCCACCGGCGACCTGCTGCCGCCGCTGGAGGCCGCCGTCGCGTCCATGAGCGAGCCCATGGTCAGCCACGACTGCGTGGCGTTCTGGCTGCTCAGTCAGGAGGTCGCGAAGCACGTCAAGGTGGTGCAGTCGGGCCAGGGCGCGGACGAGATCCTGGGCGGCTACCACTGGTACCCGCCGCTGGCCGGGGTGGACCGGGAGCAGGCGCTCGAGACGTACGCGAAGGCGTTCTTCGACCGCGACGCGGCCGGACTGGCCCGGGTGCTCAACCCGGCGTGGCTGGCCGACGGCGACCCGGCGCGGGAGTTCGTGGCCGCGCACCTGGGCCGCGCGGGGGCGCAGACCGCCGTCGACGCGGGCCTGCGGATCGACACCCAGGTCATGCTGACCGACGACCCGGTGAAGCGGGTCGACAACATGACCATGGCGCACGGGCTGGAGGCCCGGGTGCCGTTCCTCGACCACGAGTTCGTCGAGCTGGCCGCGAGCTGCCCGCCGGAGCTGAAGCTGGCCCAGGGTGGCAAGGGCGTGCTCAAGGAGATCGGCCGCCGGGTCCTGCCGCACGAGGTCATCGACCGGCCCAAGGGCTACTTCCCGGTGCCCGGTCTCACCCACCTGGAGGGCAAGCTCCTCGACCGGGTACGCGACGCGCTCACCTCGCCGGAGGCCCGCCGTCGTGACCTGTTCCGCGCCGACTACGTCGACGCGCTGCTCGCCGACCCGAATGCCGAACTGACGCCGTTGAACGGAAACAAGCTGTGGCAACTGGGACTCCTGGAAATGTGGCTCCAGAGCCACGGAATCGACTGAGCGTGACCGACACCCTCGCCACCGGAACGGCGCGTACCGACCGGGAACGGGTGCTGGGGCGCCGCCGGGAACGCATCGGCCCCGGCGGTGACCCGGTCGCACCGGGTACGCCGGAGCCGCGAAAGCCGGAGACCGCGTCCACCGACGCCTCGGGCGTGGTGCTCGACTGCGGCTGGGGCCGGCTGGTGTTCGGGCAGACGTTCGACGACCAGGTGCACGTGGCCGACGTGCTGCGCTCCGAGGCGGTCGGCGCCCGGGACATCTGCATCTACCTGCGTGACCCGCACGTGCTGGTGTCCCGGCTGCCGGACGAGCTGTTCATCGACCCGTCGCTGACCTACCGGCTGCCGCTGGGTGACAAGCGGCCCGCCGCCACCGAGGGCGGCGACGTGCCCGGGCTGACCGTCCGGCCGCTGCGGGACGCCGCCGACGCCGAGGCGGTGAACCGGATCTACGCGCGCAACGGCATGGTCACCGCCCCGGTCGAGGTGCTGGTGGACAACGCCGGCACGGACCGGTTCCTGCACCTGGTGGCCGAGGACGCCACCGGTGAGGTGGTCGGCACCATCACCGGCGTGGACCACGTCGCGGTGTTCGGCGACCCGGAGAACGGCGCCAGCCTGTGGTGCCTGACCGTGGACTTCAACATCGCCCCGCCCGGCACCGGCCAGGCGCTGCTCACCGCGCTCGCCGACCGTCTCGACGGGCGCGGCCGGGCGTTCGTGGACCTGTCCGTGCTGGCCGAGAACTCGGGTGCGATCCGGCTGTACGAGCGTCTCGGCTTCCACCGCACCGGCACGCTCTGCGTGAAGCGGAAGAACCCGATCAACGAGCGCCTGTTCCTGCCCGCGATGCCGCAGGGGTACGACGAGCTGAACCCGTACGCGAAGATCGTCGCGGACGAGGCGATGCGGCGCGGCATCCGGGTGGAGGTGACCGACCCGCACTGGGGTGAGCTGAAGCTGACCACCGGCGGCCGGACCATCCACACCCGCGAGTCGCTGTCGGAGCTGACCTCGGCGGTGGCGATGAGCCGCTGCGACGACAAGCGGGTGACCCGGCGCATCCTCACCGAGGCGGGGCTGTCGGTGCCGCGCGGGCGCACCGCGACCGGCGAGCCCGACGACGTCGCGTTCCTCGACGACGTGGGTCCGGTGGTGGTCAAGCCGGCGCGCGGCGAGCAGGGCAACGGCATCACCGTCGGCGTGCGTACGCCGGAGGCCCTGACCGCGGCCGTCGAGCTGGCCCGCCGGTTCTGCCCGGACGTGCTGATCGAGGAGCTGCGCGCGGGCGAGGACCTGCGGGTCGTGGTGATCGACCACGAGGTGGTCGCCGCCGCGGTACGCCGCCCGGCGCAGATCACCGGCGACGGCGTGCACGACATCACCGAGCTGATCGAGCGGCAGAGCCGGCGGCGGGCGGCAGCCACCGGCGGCGAGTCCCGCATCCCGGTCGACGACATGACCCGCGAGGTGGTCGCGGAGGCCGGATACCGGATGCACGACGTGCTGCCGGAGGGCGAGGTGCTGGCGGTCCGCCGGACGGCCAACCTGCACACCGGCGGCACGATCCACGACGTGACAGCCGAGCTGCACCCGGCGATCGCCGAGGCGTGCGTCACCGCCAGCCGGGCGCTGGACATCCCGGTCACCGGGCTGGACCTGCTGGTTCCCGCCCCGGACCAGCCGGAACACGTCTTCATCGAGGCGAACGAGCGCCCCGGACTGGCCAACCACGAGCCACAGCCGACCGCCGAACGCTTCGTCGACCTGCTCTTCCCGGGTACCCGGGCACCGCAGCGACTCTGGTCGCCTGCCGGTGCGGCAGGCTCTGGGGCATGACCGCACGCAAACCCCAACCGCTCAAGCTCGACCTCGACTACCTCCGCCAGGTGCTGGTGGAGCTGCTGGAGATCCCCAGCCCGTCGGGGCGCACCGACCACATCCAGCAGTACGTGGGCGAGCGGCTCTCCGCGATCGGGATCAGCTCCACGCTGACCCGTCGCGGGGCGCTGAGCGCCTGTCTGCCCGGCCCCCGGTCGACCGGCGCCGACCGGGCGATCGTGGTGCACACCGACACCATCGGCGGCATGGTGAAGCGGCTGAAGGAGAACGGCCGGCTTGAGGTCAACCCGATCGGCACGCACAGCGCCCGCTTCGCCGAGGGCGCCCACGTGCGGATCTTCACCGACGACCTGGAGCGGGTCGTCACCGGCCAGGTGCTGCCGCTGAAGGCGAGCGGGCACCGCTACAACGAGGCGGTCGACCTCCAGGGCGTCGGCTGGGAGCTGGTCGAGGTGCGGGTGGACGAGCCGGTGCACGACGAGGCCGGGCTGCGGGCGCTCGGCATCGACGCCGGGGACTTCGTCGCGTTCCTGCCCAACCCGACCATCACCCCGAACGGGTACGTCAAGTCCCGGCACCTGGACGACAAGGCGGGCGTGGCGGCGGTGCTGACCGCGTTCAAGGCGATGGTCGACGCCGGGGTCACCCCGGCGGTCACCGCGCACCTGCTGGTCACCGTCACCGAGGAGATCGGCCACGGCGCCAGCCACGGGCTGGACCCGGACGTCGCGGAGATCGTCTCGGTGGACGCGGCGGTGGTCGCGCCGGGCCAGCAGTCCCGGGAGACCGCTGCCACGCTGGCGATGGGCGACGGGGTCGGCCCGTTCGACTACCACCTGACCCGCAACCTGGCCTCGATCGCCAAGGAGCACGGCGTCGACCTGGTCCGGGACGTGTTCGACTACTACCGCTCGGACGTGGCCGCGGCGGTCGAGGCCGGGGCGCACGCCCGGGTGGCGCTGCTCGGGTTCGGCGTGGACGCCACGCACGGCCACGAGCGCACCCACCTCGACGGCCTGCACCAGCTCACCCAGCTGCTCTGCCTCTACCTGCAGAGCCCGCTGGTGTTCCCCGAGTGGGACGCCGAGCCGGAGGGCGACCTGGCCGACTTCCCGTCGCTGGCGGTGCAGCCGGCGAACGAGGAGGGCCCGCGCGAGGGCCCGATCGGCCTGGACTGACGCCTGTGATCGAAATCCGTTGCCGCGGCCGCCGGGAAGTGGATAGCGTGGCGGTACACGGGAAAGGAGGTGGTCCAGACTTGTATAGCAATCGGACTCGTGAGGTGGCTGTCCGCTAGCCGCTGTCCTCGACAGTGAGAACTCGTCCGCCGCGAGGCGGGCACTGCATGATCGTCGAGACCGTGTGGCAGCGGTGCGGCGAAACCACGACAGCCACCCGACCCCCGGGGTGCCGGCCCAGTCCAGCCGGCCCGCGCGCGAGCGCGGAAGCCCCGGGGGTCGCTTTATGCGCTCCGGAGGATGCCGTGTCCATGCGTGAGCTGGTGGTGCTCGGTACGGCCAGCCAGGCCCCGACCCGGCAGCGCAACCACAACGGCTACCTGCTGCGCTGGGACGACGAGGTGATCCTCTTCGACCCGGGCGAGGGCAGCCAGCGGCAGATGTTGCACACCGGGATAACCGCCACCGACCTGACCCGGATCTGCGTCACACACTTCCACGGCGATCACTGCCTCGGGCTGCCCGGCACGATCCAGCGCCTCTCGCTGGACCGCGTACCGCACCCGGTGGCGGTGCACTTCCCGGCCGGCGGCGCCGAGTACTTCGCCCGGCTGCGCCACGCCTCCAGCTTCTACGAGACCGCCGAGCTGTCCGTCGAGCCGATCGACGCCGACGGGCAGCGGATCACGCTGGGCGTCGGCACGCTGGAGGCCCGCCGGCTGCGGCACCCGATCGAGACGTACGGGTACCGCCTGGTCGAGCCGGACGGCTGCCGGATGCTGCCGGAGCGGCTGGCCGCGTACGGCATCGCCGGTTCGGACGTGGGGCGGCTGCTGCGCGACGGCCACCTGGACCGCGACGGGCGCCGCGTGACCCGCGACGAGGTGAGCGTGACCCGGCCGGGGCAGCGGTTCGCGTTCGTGATGGACACCGGGCTCTGCGACGGCGTGTACGCGCTGGCCGAGCACGCCGACCTGCTGGTGATCGAGTCGACGTTCCTGGAGTCGGAGGCGGCGCTCGCCGCCGAGGTCGGGCACCTCACCGCCGGCCAGGCCGCGCGGGTGGCGGCCGAGTCGGGGGTACGCACGCTCGTGCTCACCCACTTCTCCCAGCGGTACGCCGACCCGCGCCGCTTCCACGACGAGGCCCGGGAGCACTTCACCGGTGATCTGGTGATCGCCGAGGATCTCCAGACGGTGCAGGTGCCGCCCCGGCGGGTACCGTCGCCCGGGTGACGATCTCCCTACGTTCCGCGACCGAGGCCGACCTGATGGCGGTCGGCGCCCTGCACCAGCGCTCACGGGTGGCGGCGTACTCGTCGTTCCTGCCGCCCGAGGCGCTCGCCGACCCGACGCCGGAGGCGATGGGCCGTTACTGGGTGGAGCGGCTGACCTGGGAGGGTGCCGACCACCGGATGACGGTGGCCGAGCGGGACGGCCGGCTGGTGGGCTTCAGCTATCTCGGGCCGGACGACGAGGGCGACCCGGCGACCGGGCTGCTCAACGCGATCCACCTGGAGCCGTCCGAGCGGGGCCGGGGCACCGGCCGGGCGCTGATGGTGGACGCGCTGGACGCGATGCGGGCCCGGGGATGGACCCGCGCCGCGCTATGGGTGCTGCGGGAGAACACCCACGCGCGCCGGTTCTACGAGCGCGGCGGCTGGGTCCTGACCGGTCTGCAGCGGGACGAGCACATCGGCTCGGCGCTGGTGCCGCAACTGCGCTACAGCCGGGAGCTGTGAACGGGCGGGGCCCCGGAGTGCCGGGACCCCGCCCCGCTCAGCGCGCGCCGAGGTGGGCGAGCAGGTCCTGCCGGGTCAGCACGCCCTTGGGCTTGCCGTCGACCAGCACCAGCGCCGCGTCCGCCTTCTCCAGCAGCCCGACCGCCTCGCTCACCGGCTGCCCGCCGCCGATCATCGGCAGCGGCTCGCCCATGTGCCGCTCGATCGTGTCGTGCAGGTGGGCCTGGCCGGTGAACAGCGCGTCGAGCAGGTCCTTCTCGGCGATCGAGCCGGCCACCTCGCCGGTCACCACCGGCGGCTCGGCCTTGAGCACGGGGAGCTGGGAGACGCCGTACTCGCGCATGTAGTCGATCGCGTCGCGGACCGTCTCGGTCGGGTGCACGTGCACCAGCTCGGGCAGGCCACCGGGCTTGCCGGCGAGCGCGTCGGCGACCGTCGGCTCGGTGCCCGAGTCGTCCAGGAAGCCGTACCGGGCCATCCACTTGTCGTTGAAGATCTTCGACAGGTAGCCCCGGCCGCCGTCCGGCAGCAGCACCACGATCACGTCGTCCGGGCCGGCCTTGCGGGCCACCTCCAGCGCGCCCACCACGGCCATGCCGCAGGAGCCGCCGACCAGCAGCCCCTCCTCGCGGGCCAGCCGGCGGGTCATCTCGAACGACTCCTTGTCCGACACCTCGACGATCTCGTCGGCCACCGACCGGTCGTACGTCTCCGGCCAGAAGTCCTCACCGACGCCCTCGACCAGGTACGGCCGCCCGGTGCCGCCGGAGTAGACCGAGCCCTCCGGGTCCGCGCCGATCACCTTGACCCGGCCCTCGGACGCCTCCTTGAGGTAGCGGCCGATGCCGGAGATGGTGCCGCCGGTGCCGACGCCCGTGACGAAGTGGGTGATCTTCCCCTCGGTCTGCCGCCACAGCTCCGGGCCGGTGGTCTCGTAGTGCGAGCGCGGGTTGGCCGGGTTGCTGTACTGGTTGGGCTTCCACGCGCCGGGGATCTCCCGGGCCAGCCGGTCGGAGACGTTGTAGTAGGAGCGCGGGTCCTCCGGCGCGACGGCGGTCGGGCAGACCACCACCTCGGCGCCGTACGCGCGCAGCACGTCCTGCTTGTCCTGGCTGACCTTGTCCGGGCACACGAACACGCAGCGGTAGCCCTTGAGCTGGGCCACCAGGGCCAGCCCGACGCCCGTGTTGCCGCTGGTCGGCTCCACGATCGTGCCGCCCGGCCGCAGGATGCCCGCCTTCTCGGCGTCCTCGACCATGCGCAGCGCGATCCGGTCCTTGACCGAGCCGCCCGGGTTGACGTACTCCACCTTCGCCAGCACGGTGGCCTGGATGCCCTCGGTGACGTTGCGCAGGCGTACCAGCGGGGTGTTGCCGATCAGCTCGACGACGTTGTCGTAGTACTGCACCTCGTTGTGCCCTTCGTCGCGCCGCCGTCGGTTCCGGCGGCCGGTCAGCCCTCAGTTCGCCGACCAGCGTACGTGCCGTCAGGGCACCACATGCCCGGGGATGACGGAGCTGCGACGTGCCTCCCACTCCAGGAACCGCTCGGTCTCGGCGAGCACGCTGCCCGCCAGCCAGGTGACCATGACCGCGTCGTCGGCCAGCCCGAAGATCGCCAGCGGGATCTCCGGCAGCAGGTCGATCGGCGAGACGATGTACGCCGTCGCCCCGGCCATCAGCGCCAGGCGCAGGCCGCCGTCGTACTCGCCCCTGCTGGTCGCGCGGATCATCCGCGGCAGCGCCGCCAGCCGTGCCCCGAGCGACGGCCCGCCCCGCGTACCCGCCGCCAGCGCCCGGGCCAGCGCGGCGAACGCGGCGCTGCGCTTCAACGTCTTCCCCATGATGTCGCCCCTCTCCGCCCGACATGGTGCGGCCCGGTGGCAAGCCCGCGTCCGCTGCCCCCATCGGTACCCAATCCGGGCACGACCCAGCCATCCGATCAAGGACAGCAGTGGTCGTACCGGCGCGATACTGTCGGTTCATGGGGGACGCTGGTTCCGTCGCGCCGGTCCGCCGGCAGCGCGCCCGGCAGATCGCCCGCCTCGCGGCGATCGGCACGGGTGCCACGGTGGCGGCCACCGCCGCCACCGGCGGGGTGCTGCTCGGCCAGGCCCGGCAGGCCCGCCGCACCATCCCGATGGCTCAGGCCCCGCCGCCGCGCTGCGACGGCGTCTACGGCGCGAGACTGCCCGGCCCGCCGATCACCATGGTCATCCTGGGCGACTCCTCGGCGGCCGGGTACGGCGTGCACAGGCGTCGGGAGACACCGGGCTCACTGCTGGCCACCGGGCTGTCCCGCCGCCTGCACCGACCGGTCCGGCTGCACAGGTTCGCCGTGGTCGGCGCGCTGTCGTCCGGGCTGAAGCCGCAGGTCGAGTCCGCCCTGGAGGTCGAGCCGGACGTCGCGGTGATCCTGATCGGCGGCAACGACGTCACCAACCGCTCACCGTTCTCGGTGGCGGTGCGCTACCTGGTCGACGCGGTCCGCACGCTGCGGGCGGCCGGCTGTGAGGTGGTCGTCGGCACCTGTCCCGACCTGGGCACCATCCGGCCGATCCAGCCGCCGCTGCGCTGGCTGGCCCGGCGCTGGAGCCGCCAGCTCGCCGCCGCGCAGACGGTGGGCGTGGTCGAGGCCGGCGGCCGTGCCGTCTCGCTCGGCGACATGCTCGGGCCGCGCTTCGCCGCCGACCCTGGGCGGATGTTCGCCTGGGACCGGTTCCACCCCTCCGCCGAGGGGTACGCGATAGCCGCGGCGGCGTTGCTGCCCACCGTGCTGTCCGCGCTGGGCGCCGTCCCGGAACGCAGGCCTGTCCTGCCCGGCGTGGAAGGCGTACGGTCGCTCCCGGAGGCCGCCCACCAGGCGGCCCGGCACGCCGGCACGGAGGTCAGCGGCGCCCAGCTCCGGGGTCGCGACCGCGGGCCGGGCGGGCGGTGGGCGCAGCTTCGCCGGCGGGCCTTCTTCGGCGTCGGCGCGGTGCCCCCGACCGGCAGCGCCGCCGACTCGGCAACGCTGGAGGGAACGGCATGAGCGAGCGAATCGGCCGGCTCAGCGCGAAGGTGCCTCATGGCGGCACGGAGCGAAGCGGAGTGCTGTCATGAGCGAGCGCAGCGAGCGAATCGGCCGGCTCAGCGCGAAG
This sequence comes from Micromonospora sp. WMMD1274, assembly GCF_049179035.1. NCBI lineage: Bacteria > Bacillati > Actinomycetota > Actinomycetes > Micromonosporales > Micromonosporaceae > Micromonospora > Micromonospora sp. WMMD1274. The sequence continues at coordinate 4,334,752 of NZ_JBMHMG010000001.1, read as the reverse complement.
GTGCCTCATGGCGGCACGGAGCGAAGCGGAGTGCTGTCATGAGCGAACGGAACGAGGTGGCCCGGTGGGGCCGGGCGGCGGCCCTGTCGCTGCTGGCCGGCACGGTGGGCGGCGCGGCGGTCCTCGCCGGCCAGGCCATCGCCGCCCGCACCCGCGAGTACGCCCAGCCCGAGCTGGGTCTGGTGCTGCGCGCGACGGTCGGCCGTGCGGACGCGCCGCCGTTGCGGCTGGTGCTGCTGGGTGACTCGTCGGCGCTCGGCGTGGGCGTCGACCGGTTCGAGGACACCATCGGCGGTCAACTCGCCAACCTGCTCGCCGAGGGGCCGACCGGCCGCCGGGTGCAGTTGTCGAGCGTGGGGGTCTCCGGCTCGCGCGCCACCGACCTGGCCACCCAGGTGGCCCGGGCGCTGCTGGGCGAGCGGCCGGACGTGGCGGTGGTGCTGATCGGGGCGAACGACGCCACCGCGATGTCCCGGCCCGGTGACGCGGCGGCCTATCTCGGCTCGGCGGTACGCCGTCTGCGGGAGGCGCACGTCGAGGTGGTCGTGGGCACGTGTCCGGATCTCGGCGCGGTACGCGCGGTCGCCACGCCGCTGCGCCAGGTGCTCGGCTGGTCCGGGCGGCGGATGGCGCGGGCCCAGACGGCGGCCGTGCTGGACGCCGGCGGCACCGTCGTCGACCTGGGCACCGAGACCGGTCCGGTGTTCCGCGCGGACGCGGGGACGCTCTGCCACGACGGCTTCCACCCGTCGGCCGACGGCTACCGGGTGTGGGCGCACGCCCTGCTCCCCGCGGTCGAGGCGGCGGCGGCCGTCGCGTTCCGGCACCACCGGCAGCCGCCCACGGGGTGACATTTCCCGCCCGCCTCGCGGCTTCCCGGGCATGTTACTCGCGCGTTAACGTTGGCTCATGCCGATTGAGTCGCCCCGCGACGCCGTCATCGTCGCCACCGCCCGGTCCCCCATCGGCCGCGCGTTCAAGGGTTCCCTCCGCGAGGTCCGCCCGGACGACCTCGCCGCCACCATCGTCCAGGCCGCCCTCGACAAGGTCCCGGCGCTCGATCCCACCACCATCGACGACCTCTACCTCGGGTGCGGTCTGCCCGGCGGCGAGCAGGGCTTCAACATGGCCCGGGTGGTCGCCACCCTGATGGGCCTCGACGGCCTGCCCGGCGCCACGCTGACCCGCTACTGCGCGTCCTCGCTCCAGACCACCCGGATGGCGATGCACGCGATCCGGGCCGGCGAGGGCGACGTGTTCATCTCCGCCGGTGTGGAGATGGTCTCCCGGTACGCCCGGGGCAACTCGGACACGCTGCCGCCGGAGGCGCAGGCCCTCGTCGGCGGCGGCTGGGAGAACCCCCGCTTCGCCGAGGCCCGGGAGCGTTCCGCTGCCCGCGCCCAGGGCGGCGCCGAGGTGTGGACCGACCCGCGCGAGGCCGGGCAGCTCCCCGACATCTACCTCGCCATGGGGCAGACCGCGGAGAACCTGGCCCAGGTGTACGACGTGACCCGCGAGGACATGGACGCGTTCGGCGTCCGCAGCCAGAACCTCGCCGAGAAGGCGATCGCGGACGGCTTCTGGGCCCGCGAGATCACCCCGGTCACCACGCCGGACGGCACCGTCGTCAGCACCGACGACGGTCCCCGTGCCGGGGTGACCCTGGAGGCGGTGGCCGGCCTGAAGCCGGTGTTCCGCCCGGACGGCCGGATCACCGCGGGCAACTGCTGCCCGCTCAACGACGGTGCCGCCGCCGTGGTGATCATGAGCGCCGAGCGCGCGTCCGAGCTGGGGCTCACCCCGCTGGCCCGGATCGTCTCCACCGGCGTCACCGGGCTCTCCCCCGAGATCATGGGCCTGGGCCCGGTCGAGGCGTCGAAGCAGGCGCTCAAGCGCGCCGGCATGACCATCGACGACGTCGACCTGGTCGAGATCAACGAGGCGTTCGCCGCCCAGGTGATCCCCTCGTACCGGCAGCTCGGCATCCCGGAGGAGAAGCTGAACGTCGCCGGTGGCGCGATCGCTGTCGGCCACCCGTTCGGCATGACCGGCGCCCGGATCACCGGCACGCTGCTCAACGCGCTGGAGTGGCACGACAAGACCATCGGTCTGGAGACCATGTGCGTCGGTGGCGGCCAGGGCATGGCGATGGTGCTCGAACGACTGAGCTGAGACCGGTTCGCCGGAGCACGGGCCGGGTACGGGAGGCCGCATGGCGACCGTCGTGGAACGTGAGCGCAAGTACTCCGGCGACGAGGGTTTCCGGCTGCCCGACCTGACCGGGTGCGGTGGCGTCGTGACCATGTCCGACGCCACCGTCTCGGATCTGGACGCCGTCTACTGGGACACCGACGACCTGCTCCTGCTGCGCAGCGGGCACGCGCTGCGCCGCCGTACCGGCGGGCACGACGCGGGCTGGCATCTCAAGGTGGGCGCGGTCGGTGGCGCCCGGGTCGAGCACCAGTTCCCGGCCGGGGCGTCCGACGACGGCCCGCCGCCCGAGCTGGTCGCGCTGATCCGGGCCGCGTCGCGCGGTCGTCCGGTCGCCCCGGCGGCCAGGGTCGTCAACCGCCGCCGGGAACACCGGCTGCTGGACGCGGACGGCCGGGTGCTGGCCGAGGTGGCCGAGGACGACGTCCGGTCCGAGGACCTGGTGGACGGCGCCGAGCGGACCTGGCACGAGATCGAGATCGAGCTGGTCGAGGGCGACGAAGGGCTGCTCGACGCGCTCGGAGAGCGGCTGCGCGAGGCCGGCGCCCGTGAGGTGGCGGTCAGCAAGTCGCACCGGGCCGTCGCCGGCCGGATCGAGCGTTTCGACGATCGGGAACCGGACGGCCCGGCGGGCGCGGTCCTGGAGTACGTCCGGACGCAGCGGGACGCGATCGTCGGCAACCATGCGGCCGCGTACCAGGGGGACGAGGACGCGGTCCACGACATGCGCGTCGCGACCCGTCGGCTGCGGGCGACCCTGCGTACCTTCCGGGGCCTGTGGGACCGCCGGGAGAGCGAGGCGGTCCGGGCCGAGCTGCGCCGCCTCGGCGGCGAGCTGGGCCGGGTCCGCGACACCCAGGTGATGGCCGCCCGGCTCACCGGGGCGGTGCACGAGCTGCCGGACGAGCTGGTGCTCGGCCCGGTCGCGGCGCGGATCGGCGAACGGTTCGCCGCAGACCTGGCCGAGGCGGCCACCGCGCTGCGGTCCGCGCTGGACGCCGACCGCTATCCCGCCCTGCTGACCCGCCTGGACCGGCTGGCCGACGCCCCGTCCGCCGACGTCGGCCGACGCTGGGTGGACCGCCGGGTCCGCAAGGCGGTACGCCGCGCCGACATCCGGCTGGACCGGGCGCTCGCCACCACCGGGCCGGACGGGGACGCCGCGCTGCACGAGGCACGCAAGAAGCTCAAGGCCGCCCGCTACGCGGTGGAGGTGCGCGAGCCGGCCGCCGGCAAGCGGGCCGCCCGCCTGGTGAAGCGGTTCAAGGCGCTCCAGGATCTGCTCGGCACCCACCAGGACTCGGTGGTCACCCGGGAAATGCTCCGGCGGCAGGCGCTCCAGGCGTACGCCGACGGCGAGAACACGTTCACCTACGGCCTGCTGCACGCGAGGCAGGCGGAGGCCGCCGGCCACGACCGCCCGGCCGTCCTGCGGGCGCGCGACCGCTCAAGACACCGCAAGGCACGCCGCTGGCTGAACCCCTGACCCACCCTCTCCCGGCCCCCACCCGGTCGATCATGAAGTTGACGGGGGTCAGTGTCCGTTTTGTCGCCGCCAACCTCATGATCAACGGGGTCAGGGCCCCGGGGGGTTAGAGGGCGGCGCGGGTTCGGGTCACCGCTTCGGCGGCGGTGGCCAGGATCTGGTCGGGGGGCGCGGCGAGGGTCAGGTCGGCGGTGACCACGCGGAGCTGGTCGGGCAGGGCCAGGTCGCTGGGGAGGCGGGGCACCTCGCGGCGCGGCTCACCGGCCGCGTCGGCGGCCAGGTTGGCGATCTCCTGGACCAGCTTGTGCACCAGGTCGGCGCGGGACACGTTGCCGCCGTCGGCCTTGGCCGACCAGCGCGGCTGCTGCCAGTGCCCGACCTGTCGGACCAGCAGGGTCACGGCCCGGTCCAGTTCCGCTGCGCTCATCGCCGCCGAGTCTACGGCGGCCCCGGGCCCCGGCGCGGCAGGCCGGAACGGTCAGCGGCGCACGTAGCTGAGCAGGCGGAGGATCTGCCAGTACAGGAAGATCAGCCCGACCAGCAGACCGAAGGCGCAGTACCAGGCGTAGCGGCGGGGCAGCCGGTTCGCGGCCGACCGCTCGACCAGGTCGAAGTCGAGGATGAAACTGAGCGCGCCCGCGATGATCGCCACCACCGAGAACAGGTACGGCAGCCAGCCCACCCGGTCGCTGAGGCTGTAGACGACCACCCCCTGCCGCCCGGTGAACAGGTACGCGAACAGGTTGACCAGGCCGATCGCCACGATCCCGACGAGCGTGCCGATGACCAGCCGGGCCAGGCGCGGGGTGGCGCGCACCAGCCGGGTCCGGTAGAGCACCGCCATGCCGAGGAAGACGCCGAACGTGCCGACCACGGCCTGCGCCACGATGCCCGGGTAGACCATCTCGAAGGCGCGGCTGGCCACCCCGAGCAGCAGCCCCTGGAGCACCGCGTACCCGACGATGACCGGCGGGCTGGTGATCTGCTTCAGCGAGATGACGAGCACCAGGGCCAGGCTGGCCAGCGCGCTTCCGGCGAGCGCGGCGGAGATCCACGCGGCCTGCGGCACCACCACCCAGGACACCGCCGCCGTGACGCCGGCGACCAGCAGCAGCCCCACGGTCCGGCTGACCACGTCGGCGACCGTCATCGTGTCGGCGGTGCCGACCCCGAGCACCTGCCGCTCGGCGCGGCCGACGTCGTCCAGCCGGTCCAGCACCGGGTTGGCACTGCGCACCGTGACCACCTCCCGCCCACGTACCCGGATCCCACTCTGCCCCGGGCGGCGCGGCGGGGACGGGGAAACGGCGACGCCCGCCGCCGCGGATGCGGCAGGCGGGCGTCGTCGGGGAGGGCGTGATGTCAGTCGTCGCCCTGGAAGTAGCTGAGCAGCCGCAGGATCTCGATGTAGAGCCAGACCAGGCCGACCACGATGCCGAAGGCGGCGGTCCACGAGTAGCGCTGCGGGAGGCCCATCCGGACCCCCTCCTCGATGTCGGCGAAGTTGAGCACGAAGCTCAGCGACGCCACCACGATGCAGACCAGGCTGAAGCCGATCGCGAGCGGGCTGCCGTCACGCAGGTGCGTGTTGACGCCGAACAGTGCCAGCACCAGGTTGACCAGCATCACGCCGAACAGGCCGGCCATGATCGCCACCATGATCCGGGCGAACTTCGGCGTGGCCCGGATGATCCGCGCCTTGTAGATCATCGCCATCAGGAAGAAGACGCCGAACGTGGCCACGACCGCCTGGAGCACGATGCCGTCGTAGAGCGACTCGAACGCCTTGCTGACCATGCCGACGAAGACGCCCTCGATGATCGAGTACGCCACGACGAGCGCCGGGTTGGCCATCCGCGAGAACGAGATGATCAGACCGAGCACCAGGCCGACCACGGCGGCGCCGATCCACGCGACGCCGACCAGGGAGTCCGGCACGAGCACCCAGGCCGCCGCGGCCGAGGCACCGAGGATGGCGAGCATGAGGACCGTCTTGACGACCACGTCGTCGAGGGTCATCGGGGTCACGGTGGGCGGGGCCACCGGCTGGCCGTAGCCGCCCGGGTAGGGCTGGGCGTAGGGCTGCTGGGGGTACTGCTGCTGGGGGTATCCGGGCTGACCGTACGGCCCGGGCTGGGCGTACCCGGCCGCCCGCTCACGCTCTGCCGCCTGGCCGAGCCGGGCGAGCACCGGGTTCGAGGTCTTCACTTCTCAGGCCTCCCTCAGGGGGTCGATCGCACGTAGACGTGCTACTCCAGGGTAGACGTGGGCGCAAACGCGCGTGCTACCGCTAGCTGTGGGAAAGCTGAGAGTTCACGTGCCCGTGCAGCTGAACAGCTGTGCCTGAGCTCCGCGCGACGAGATCACCGCCGTTGCGGGGAAACACGAGCAGTGATTGACTGGGCACACAACAGCTCTGGGGGCTCTCTAGTGGCGGCCGACATCCCTTGGCGAGACAAGACCTGGGGAGCGGGGACTTTCCTGGGGAGCCTGCCCCCGGATGCGGCTCAGAGGCTGGTCAGAAGTGGTATACAGCGTCGGTTCACCGCCGGCCGGGTGATTCTACGCGAAGGATCGACAAGCTCGCACGTCTTCCTGCTGGTGAGTGGCTTCGTCAAGGTGACCACCTCGGTCGAGGGCATCGAGACGCTGCTCGGCATCCGGCTGCCGGGAGAGGTGGTCGGCGAGATCGGGGCGCTCACCGGCGAACCACGGAACGCGACAGTGATCGCCTGCGGTCCGCTCATCGTCAGCCAGTTGAGCCGAAGCGAATTCGACGCCTTCCTGCGGCAGCGACCCGATGCGGCCACCCTGATCGCCGCCGCCGTCACCCGGCAGCTGCGCTGGGCGAACCGTCGGCGCATGGAATTCGCAGCGTTCCCGGCGCACATCCGGCTGGCCCGCCTTCTCGCCGAGATCGCCGAGGTCTGCGGCCGGGAGCGGTCGGACGGCAGCACCGAGCTGCTGGTGTCGCTGAGCCAGTCCGACCTGGCCGCGATGATCGCCATCGCTCCGGCCACCATGCAAAAGGCGTTGCACTATCTGCGCGACCGCGGGCTGATCACCACCGGCTACCGCCGGCTCGTCGTCACCGACCTCGCGAACCTCCGGTCGATCGAATCCTGAGCCCGATCTGCGAGACCCCCTATAAGTAGGCGGTCTGACGCCGGAGTCGGAACCACCATCGGGCATACGAGCTTAATCGGGGAGGATCGATGGGTTTCCGGCGGATGGCTGTCTATGCACTGATCGGAAGAGAAGACGAGCTCGGCCGGATCGCTCGGCTGATCGACAACCTGCGCGTGCGCAGACCCACAGTGCTGATCCTGGAAGGCCCGCCGGGCAGCGGCCGCACCCGGTTGCTGGACGAGACCACCGGGCTGGCCCGGCGACGTGGCGTCACGGTTTTCGAGGAGCCGGAGTGGGCAGGTGCGATCGGCTCGCAGCAGATTCTCAGAACGGTAGGCGTGCGGCCGGCACCGATGCTGTTCGTCACCGACCATCCGTGCCGCATCGGCCCAGGCGCGTGGTCGGTGCCGGAGCAACTCGCCGAGACCACGCCGATACTGGTCGCCCTCACCTCGCAGGTCGGCGGCATTCCGCAACTGCCAGCGGCCGACGTGCACCGGATCCGGCTGACCCCGCTGGCGTCCGCCGCCCAGGCAGAGTTCGTGGCGCAGACCGTGGGCGGACGCCCCGATCCGCTGCTGATGGACCTGTGCCGGGCCGCGGCCGGACGCCCCGCGGCACTGCGTGAGCTGCTCGTCGGCCTGGAGGAAGAAGGGCTGCTGCGGGTCGACGGCGGCTGGGCAACGCTGCGCGCCGCGCGGCTGCCTCGGCGAACCGAGGCACATCTGCGCGAGCAGGTCGCGTCGGTATCCACGCCGGCCCGGCACCTGCTGCAGGCGGCGGCCACCATCGGGGTGTCGTTTCCGCTGCTTCGGCTGGCCAGGTTGATGGGCATCGCCCCGATCACGATGCTGCCGGCCCTAGAGGAGGCGCTGGATTCGGGCCTGCTCGACGGTGACGGTGAACGACTCGCCTTCGGGCACGATCTGGTACGGGCCGCGGTGGCATCGACCCTGCCTCGGCCGGTGGCTGCAGCGCTACGGGTGGAGCCGCCCCGGCGGCCTGCCCGGCGCCCACCCGCGTCGACGTCACGCCGGCAGCCGGAACGCGGCCCGGTCGACTGGGCCGCGCTGAGCCCGCGCGAACGGGAGATCGCCCACCTGGTCGGGCAGGCGCTGACCAACCGCCAGATCGCCAACCGCACGTCGATCAGCCCGCACACGGTGAACTACCACCTGCGGCAGATCTTCCAGAAGCTCGGAATCGGCTCGCGGGTGGAGCTGGTTGCGCTACTGCACCGATGGGCGGCAGCAGGCCGTGCCGACGTTCCGCCGACATCATCCTGACCGTGCACCGCCGGGCCGGATGGTCGAGCGCGAGCAAATGGTCGGCCACATGCCACCCGTCTCGGCGTGGCACCCACGCCACCACCGCCCCGATGCCGCACGCGGACCCGATGACCAGGGCGATCCGCTCGTACGTCATGCCCGCACCGCCGATCCGTGGCCGTACAGCCAGTCGTGGCTCGGTAATCCGGCCGCGGCGAGGCGCGCGTCGCGGTCCCGCTGCTCGGGGCCGTCGTCGAGGTGGTGATCGCGGATGCCGACTCGGCTGGCGGCGGCGACCCGGGCCCGCCGGGCGGCGCGAGCCTCCTCGTACCCGGCCAGGCCGGTCTCGGCGAACGCCGCAGCGTCTTCGAGAGCCTGACAGGCGCCTTGCGCCAGGAACGGCAGCAGCGGATGGGCCGCGTCGCCGAGCAGCACCACCCGCCCGTTCCGCCAGGCGGGCCGATGCCGGTCGAAGAGGCCGTGCCGGTCGAACCGGCGAGCGGCGGCCAGCAGCTTCCGCACGGCCGGGTGCCAGCCGCTGAATGCGGCGAGTACCTCGTCGGCCGGAACACCCCGGGCGGCCGGCGGCGGGTCCGGAACGGCGACGGCGGCGACCACGCTGATCGTGCGCCCACCGTCGACCGGATAGCTGACGCAATGCCGCCCCGGCCCGAGCCGCACGACGACACGATCACTGTGCTGCGGCAGCCGCTGAGCCGGGACGAGCCCCCGATAAACGACGTAGCCGCTGTATCGGAGCTGGTCGGCCACGATCGCCCGGCGGGCCGCAGAGCGCAGTCCGTCGGCTCCGACCACCACGTCGGCCGTCATCCGGGAGCCGTCGGCGAGCCGCACGGCGGCCCGGTCTCCGAGATCCTCGACAGCCACACAGGGTGCACCCAACCGCACCTCACCGTGCCGCCGGGCCGCTGCCAGCAGCATCCGGCTCAGTTCCGCCCGGCGCAGTGCGTAGTACGGGGTGCCGTACCGATGCTCGGCCGCCCCACCGAGCTCGACCGCGCCGATCGTCCTGTCGTCCCGCCACCGGCGCAGCTCCCGCGCGGCCGGCCGGGACGCCCCGGCCAGTTCCCTCCCCAGGCCCAGCCGGTGCAGGACCGCGGAGCCGTTCGGCGCGATCTGAATGCCGCCCCCGGCCGTGGACGGCGCCGCGTTGCGTTCCAGGACCAGGCAGCGCACGCCGCGACCCGCGAGCGCGGCGCCTACGGCGAGACCACCGATCCCACCGCCCACCACGATGACCCGCGCGCTCATCAGTAGTACTCCAGGGCTTTGTCCCAGTCCTCGCCGGCGTGGAACAGGCCGCGCGGCTTGACCACATCCGGCTCCGCGGTGAGCAGCCTCTCCGGAACCAGGGCTGCGGGCGGGAGCGGCTCGATCACGGCCCCGATGCCGTGGGCGTACTCCACCGCCGCCCGCAGTTCGCGTGCTGCGGCGTCCCGATGATCCTCCGTGACCTCGATCTGCACGCGAAGCCGGGACTCTTCGAACCGGGCCCGCCAGAACATCACGCCGTACTCGGCGGGCAGCCCGAAGACCAACTCCTCGACGTCGGCCTGGGTAAGGTCCGCGGCTCCGGTCTGCACAGTCCAGGCCGAGCGGCCCAGCACCCGGACCACAGGCAGCGCCCAGCCGCACGGGCAGTCCGGAAAGGACACCTCCACCGAGTCCTCGAGGTTGTAGCGCAGCAGCGGCATCGCCTCGCGGTAGAACGGGGTAACCACCAGCTGCCCGCGTCCGGTAGCGGAGGTGCGTCCAGTCACCGGGTCGTGCACCTCGAACAGGGCACGGTCGGCCCAGAGGTGCAGCCGGCCGTGCGGGCATTCGCCGGCCAGGCTGCCGGTTTCGGTGGCGCCGTACTCCTCGACCACCGGCGCCTTCCAGATCTCGGCGATCCGCTTCTTCTTGGCTGGCCCGAGCGGATCACCGCCGACGAACAGGGCACGCAGCGCCGGGAAGTCGCGGCCCGGCTCTCGCCCGGCGAGCCGCGCGGCGGCCGCCCAGAGGAGCGTGTCGGTCGCCAGCGACCAGGTCAGAGTCACGTCGAGGTCGTGCAAGACGCGGACCACCTTGGCGTACGGCATGGCGAGCGAGCGGTTGTCGGCAGGCACCACGGTCGCGCCGCGGGACCGGGCGGCGGCGTGCGCGAGATGGCCGGTGATCATCAGGGCGTAGGGGGTACGGACCAGGAACATGTCGTCCGCTCGGATGCCGACGTGCTTGCGGGCGTACCGCTCGATCAGGTCCTGCCAGTCGCCCGCCGTGTAGTAGGAGGACGTCGGGACGCCGCTGCTACCGCTCGATTCGTGATAGGTGGCCAACTCGGCCCGGTCTACGGCGAGCAGCCCGAACGGATACGCCTCCCGCAGATCCTGCTTCGTGGTGAGCGGATAGGCGGCCAACTCGGTCCGGTCGGCAGGCACGCCACGCTTGGCGTAGAACGGCGACCGCTCCGCCGCTCTCAGGGCCGCAGCGAGCCGGCTCTCCTGCAGTCTTCCCAGACCGGCCTCATCGGTCCAGGTCACGGCCAACGTCTCCATCAGATGTCACCTCCCAGTATCCGCCGCGCGTTCCCCCCGAGGACGGCCTGCCTGTCGGTCGGGTCGAGGTCGAGCGCGGCGACTTTGCTGAGCTCCACGGCCGGTGCCTGGAGCGGGTACTCGGTGCCGAACAGCACCCGGCGCACGCCAAGGCGCGCCACGGCGAGCCGGGCGGTCACGGTCAGGCAACCGGAGATCTCGGCGAGCACGTTCGGCCGGCCGGCGAGCACGGCCAGCCCGGCCAGGTCCAGTCCGTGGTGCCCGCAGTGCCCCCATACGAAGGTCACCCGCGGAAACCGCTCGGCGAGCCTGGCCAGGTCGGCCGGTCGGCTGCCGGCCTGCGCCACCGTGACCAGGTAGACCGGGTGCCCGGCCTCCTCGGCGACCGCGACCAGATCGGCGACGGCCGGGGCGTCGAGCCGTCCACCGTGTACGGCGGGTGAGATCTCCAGGCCGCGAAAGTCGACCGCGCTTCTCCGGTACACCGGCAGGTCGCGTAGGGGATCGGCGAAGAAGAACGGCAGCAGCCGCCCGTGGGACCGCTCGGCCGCTCGACGGACAGCGTCGTTGTCGGCGGCCGCCTCGGCTCGGCCGCCGCCGTCGATCTGCACGGCGAGCCGGTCGAGCGGGATGATTCCGCCGGCGCTGACCGCGGCACGGTCGATGCCGGCGGCGTCCATCGTCGCGACCAGCCTCGCCGCTTCGCCCTCGTCCGGCCCGAGCCGGGCGTGGAAGTCGATGACGATCATCGCTCGTGACACAGTTCGTCGATCGGGTAACCGACGTGCCGTTCCCGCCCGGGCAGGTGGCCGAGGATCTCGTCACCGGCGCGCAGCTCGGTCGTGTTGCGCACGACACCACCCGGGCCGAGCACCCGGACGTGCCAGTCGTCCTGCACGATCAGGTTGACCGGCTCGCCGTCGGGCGCGGTGGCGGCGATCGCCAGCAGCGGCCGCGTCTCGATCTTGACCCGGCCCACCGTGACCGGCCGGGTACTCCCGTCCGCCCTGACCGCGAGCACGGTGTCGCCCGCGGTCAGCTCGCTGAGGTAGCGGGTGTGCCCGGCATCGGCCAGCGTGTACGACATGATCGCGCCGGCGTTGACCCGGAACGGTCGCGTCGGCATGTACGGCAGCGGATGTGTCTCGCTGACGCAGAGCACCAAGGCCCTGGCCCACGAGCCGACCAGGATGCCCTCGTCCTGCTGGAGGTAGGTGCAGGTGTCGACGCAGGCACGTTCGCCGGTGCCGACGTGCCGGACGCCCTCCACGGTCAGGGTCACCAGGTCGAGTCCGGGCGAGGGCGCATGGACCCGGCTGGCGAGCCGGGTCGCGTCCCCGGGTGCGGGCCGGGTGAGCATGACCCCGTCCGGCCCATGTTCGAGCACGCTGAGGTGCACGATCGCGTCGTCGACCAGGTCGGCGGTGGTGATGATGGTGCCGGCGCTGCCGGCGGCCGCGGCGAGCACGATCTCCATCGGGATGTTGGTGGGATCGCGAAAGGTCAACACGGTCAGGCCGTCGCTGCGGGCCGCGCGGCAAGCGTGATCCAGGCTCTCCGCGTCGGAGATCGTGTGCCAGCCGCCGAACCGTACCCCCGGATGCCGCTCCGCCAGCCGGTTCGGATCACCGTGCACCACCGGGTCGACCAGCACCAGATCGGCGGCGCCGAAGTCGTCGGGGAGCCGGTCGCCAGCCGGTGCGAGCGCCCGGGTCACCGTCGGCGGCAGCGGCGCCAGGTCGGCCGGATCGTCCGCGACGATGGCATCGAACCGCTGGTGGATCGCTTCTTCGCTGACCGCGCGCCGGGTCTCGCCCGTCGTCCTGATGTCGAGCCAGCAAAGAGTTCCGGTCATCGGACACCCACACTGGTTCGGCCGTGCACGATGCCGGCGAGCCTCGCGGTGACCGCGCCGGGGTCGTCGGCGGTGAAGACGACCCGGCCGGCCGCCACGCCACCGGCGCCGGCGCGCAGCGCCTCGACCAGCCGCGCTGTTGCCGCCTCGCCGTCGCCGGCCGCGCCACCGGCGGCCAGCACCGGGACCGGGCAGTTCGCGGTGATCCGGGCGATCGCGGCCGGGTCGTCCGGAAGCGCGGTCTTGACCAGGTCGGCACCGAGTTCGGCGGCCACCGCCAAGGCGTGCGCGACCAGTGCCGGATCACGGCGGTCGACCAGCGGGCCACGCACGTACATCATGGCCAGCAGCGGCACTCCCCAGCGGTCACACTCCTCTGCGGTGGCGGCCAGGTGGGCGATCTGCCGGTCCTCGGTCGCCGAGCCGATGTTGACATGCACGCTCACCGCCTCGGCACCGAGCCGCAGCGCCTCCGCGACCGTCGCCACCGGGTATTTCGCGTCCGGATCGGCCGCCAGGCCGGTACTCGCGTTCAGGTGCAGCACCAGCGACATCGCCCGGAAGCGGTCCGGTCGCACCCGACGCACCGCGCCCTTGTGCAGCACCACGGCGTCGGCGCCGGCCTCGTTGAGCCCGGCCAGCAGACCGTCGAGGGTGCCCCGGTGGGCCAGCGGGCCGGCGCCGATCGCGTGGTCCAGGGGCACCACCAGCAGGCCGGAGGAATCGTGCCGGTAAAGCCGGCGCAGGCGAAGGCGCCGGGCGAAGGATCCGTTGCCGTACACGGGAGTCACCTCTGTTTCCGTTCGGCATTTCAGAACTGCTCCGGACGCTATCGACATCGCGTCGGGCCGCCCACTACTCGAATTGGTAGGTGATCGGCGGCAATCAGAACCATGCAGTTCAGAGCCTCACGGATAGGGACTCCCGGAGATTCGAGTAGTTGCCGTCGAGTCGAGACCGTCACCCGCGCCGCGGAGGCGCCTGGCAATCTCCCGCTGACCGGTGCCGGCACGCCCGGCGTAGCGCCCTTCCGGCGGCGCGAGCGCGGGTTCAATGCGCCGACGACGACACGCCGCCGGCGCCACCCGGGCGGATGCGCCCATCCCGGTGCCGCTCGACGAGGTGAAGCGTCGGCTACCGGACACATCGGCCGGCCGGTGAAGCGGGACTCGGCATCGCCCCGTTTGAGTGACCCTGTGCGGGACGTACACCCGTGGATCACCCTGGACGGCCGGACGTGAACGGTCGGCCTGGACACCTCGTTCAACACCGTGAGCGGCCCCGTCACCGGGACGTCGCCGTTGGTCGCCAGTCCCGTCTAGGGGACGCCTGACCAGGGGACGATCGGTCCACGCGCCGGCCGGGCCCGACGTGCGCTCCATACATTTCCTTGCGGAATCGCTGTGACCGGGGGGCGCCCGACCGTTTTGGATGCAATGCCGACGTCGGCGACGCGCCATCCATTGATCGATTGGTCTCGAACGGCCTCATCCGGCAAGGTGCGCACCGACACGTTTGATCCTGAGTAGTCAGCCGGTCGAAAACGATGCCGAATCGGCCGGTCGGGCGGAGCGCAAAAGCGCACTAGCTTCGGCGCTCGGAACCTCTCGGAAACAACCACCTTGTGAGGGAGACGGTTCGCGCTAGTGAGTGACAACATCATCGGCCGCGCCCGGGAGCTGGCGGTGATCCGCCGGGCGTTGGACGACACGAAGGTCGGCATCGGGGGCTGCCAGGTGATCCTCGGGCAGCCCGGCATCGGCAAGTCGCGGCTGTTGCTGGCGGCCGGCGACCACGCGTTCGAGCGCGAGATCGCGGTGGCCGTGCGCGAGGCGTTCCGGCACGACCTCGCCGCCCCGCTGATCACCCTGGCCGGGGCGCTGCTCGCGTGCAGCCCGCCGACCACGGAGTTCGCCTGGCTGTCCAGACCGGAGGACTCGGAGTCGACCAACTACGCGAAGATCCTCCGGCTGCGCGACTCGCTCGAACGGTACGCGGCCGAGCAGCCACTGCTGATCGTCATCGACGACGCACACTGGATGGACGAGCTGAGCGCCCTTGCTGTCCGCGAACTGGTCCCCGCCCTCGCCTCCTCACCGGTCCGCTGGATGCTGGCCGGCCGATCGCAGCAGGACGGAACACCCGGCGGGCAGACACTGAACTGGCTCGCACAGCGCAGCACGCCGGTCGTCCTCGGCGTCCTCGACGACGAGGAGACGGCTCAGCTGTGCGAGGCGGTGATCGGCACCCCCGTCGACAACACCGTGCTGGCGCTGGCGAGCGGCTGCGGCGGCAACCCGTTGCGGATCGAGGAGTTGCTCTCCGCCCTGCTCGCCTCCGGCCAGCTCGTGGTCGCCGACGGTACGGCCACGGTGACCGGCGGCGACCTTCCGTCCAGCTTCGTGGCGACGATCAACGAGAGGCTGGAGAGCCTCTCGCCGGACGCCCGGTGGCTGGTGCGCGCCACGTCGGTCCTGGGCCGGCCGTTCGGCATCGAGGCGGCGATCCGGTTGATGGGCCGCGAACCCGGACGCCTCTTCGACCTGATCGACGAGGTGGTTGCGGCCGGGATGCTGGTCGAGGGCCAGTACGGCCTGGCCTTCCGGCACGACCAGGTCCGGCTGGCGGTGCAGAGCACTCTCGGCGCGGTGAAGGCCCAACATCTGCATCGGGAGGCGGCCGCTCTGGCAAGCGAGCAGGGTCGGCCGACCTCGGAGAGCGCCGCACATCTGCTGCTCAGCGGCCCGGCCAGCACCCGCGCCGGCATCGAGCTGCTGCGGGGCGCCGCCGCCCGGATCGCCTACAACTCGCCGGCCGACGCCGCGGAACTGATGCTCCAGGCCCTTCACGCTTCGGGGAAGCACGATCCGGAATGGCCGGCGATGGTCGCCGAGACCGTGCGGCTGCTCGCCTCGGCCGCCAAGGTCGCCAAGGCCCAGGAGTTGGGCGAGAACGCGCTGCGGGCCGGACTCGACCCGGCGACGCGGGCCTACCTTCAGCTCGGCCTGGCCGAGGCGGTCAAGCACGCCGGCCACAACGCCAAGGCCGCCGAATATGCCCAGGACGGCCTGAGCAGCCAGGCCTCGCCGGCGACACAGGCACAGCTGCACGGGATCCTGGCCCACGCCACCTTCTATATGAAGGACTACGCCACCGCGGACGCCTCGGGTGCCGAAGCCGATCGGATCGGCCGCGAGCACGAACCCGGCGCGGCCGTCTTCGGCCTCACCGCCCGCAGCCTCGTCGCCCAGGCCGAGGGCCGGCTGACCGAGGCTCTCGGGCACGCCACCGCCGCCACCGAGCTGGCCGACCAGGCCGGGGGCACGGCTCTGCACCGCCACCCGCGGATCTGGCTCGCCAACGCGCTGACCTCGCTGGATCGCTTCGACGAGGCGGAGCTGGAACTTCGCCGCAGCCGCCAGGAGGTCGAGAGCCTCGGCACCCGGTGGGCCCAGCCGCTGCAGCACTACTACCTGGCCGCGCTGCTCACCGCGCGCGGCAAACTGGACGACGCGACGGCCGAAGCGGACGCCGGTGTGACCATCGCCGAGCAGGAGACCGCCTACCAATTGATCGTGCCACTGCTGGGCACGCTCGTCCGGCTCGCCGTGCTGCGTGGTGATCTCGATCAGGCGCACGCCCACGCCGCCCGGATGGCCGAGCTGACAGCCACCGGGATCACCGCTCCACCCGAGGACGTGGAATGGCCTCGGGTGCTGCTGCTCGCCGCCGAGGGATCGATCGAGTCGGCGCTCTCTCTGGCCGACCAGTTCTACGACACGCTGGTCGACCGCCCCACCCTGATCGCGCAGCATCCGGGCGCGGCCGGCGCCCTGGTGCGACTCGCCCTGACTGCCAGCGACACGGATCGCGCCGCGAAAGTCGCCGACGCGGCATCGCGGCTTGCCCGGCGCAACCCCGGGTCACACGCGATGGCCGGTGCGGCTGCGCACGCTGCCGGGCTGCTGCGCAAGGACGCGGAGCAGGTGCACCACGCGGTGAGCGAGTTCCGGTTCATCGGGCGGCCGCTCGTACTCGCCGGCGCACTGGCCGATGCGGCCGTGCTCGGCCGGAGTCAGCGCGACAGCTACGACGAGGCGCTCGTCCTTGTCAACGCGGCCGGGGCGGAGGGCATCCGGCGGTGGTTGGAAGCCGGCGACGGCACGCCGAACCCGGTGAAGACCGAGGAGAGGAGGCTGCTGCCGCTGCTGACCACGGCGGAACGCGAGGTCGCCCTCCTGGTCGCCGCCGGCAAGACCAACAGCGCCGTCGCGGACGAGTTGTTCAAGTCTGCGCACACCGTGGACAGCCACCTTCGGAAGATCTTCCAGAAGCTGGAAATTCACAGCCGGGTCGAGTTGGCAGCCCGGGTCGCCCAGGAAATCGCGCGCAATCCCGGGATCACGTGATAGCGCCATCGGCTCCGCTGGCACAGCATGGCGGGAGGTGACGTCCGCCCAGTCCAGCTGGAGTCGATTGACATGCCCCCTTCGCGTACGCCCGTGCTCGTGGTCGGTGCCGGTCCGACCGGTTGTGTGCTCGCCCTCGAGCTCGCCCATCACGGCGTATCGAGCGTGATCATCGAGAGGGCAGCCGGCTTACCTCGACATCCGGAGCTCAACCTGGTCAGCGGCCGCGGCATGGAATTGCTCCGAAGACTCGGGCTTGCTGAGCGGATCCGGGCGAACAGCGTCGACCCGGACAGCCAGGCCTCGGTCGTCTGGAGCCGGTCGATCGACAAGCCGCCGGTGCTCGTCACGTCGGTGCCGTCAGCCAACGAACTGGGCCGCCGATACGCGACCAGCGCCGGCGGCAACGCGCCGATCGAGCCCTACGTGCTTCTCAGCGGTACCGACCTCACCGCACGGCTGCGTGACATCGTGCGTGAGCACCCCCTGATCGACCTGCGCGAGGGGTGGACGTTCACCGACCTTCGGCTCGAACCGCGGCGGACAATCGCGGCCGTCCTGGACGGCGGCACCCGAACCCGTCACATGATCGAGACCGACTACCTTGCCGGCTGCGACGGCGCGCAGAGCACAGTGCGCCGGTGTCTCAGCGTGCCACTCGACGCCGCGCTCACCCCCGAGCATCACTGCACGATCTATTTCCGCAGCGAACTTCTCACCCGGCGGTTGCCGTCCCGCTCCACGATCATCGCGTCCGGCGCGGCGCTGACCCGCCAGTCCGGCGCTGACCTGTGGATCGGCCAGTTACCGCTGGACCAGGACGAGACCGCGATCACCGACCCGGCCGCCCTGCTGCACCAGCGACTCGGCATCAGCCTCGACGCGTCCCAGATCCTGCAGGTCACCCAGTGGCAGGAGGCGCTCGGCATCGCGCGCACCTATCGCCGCGGCACCGTCTACCTTGCCGGCCAATCCGCGCACCGATTCCACCCACCCAGCGACGCCATCGACATCTGCCTGGGCGACGCCATCGACCTGGGCTGGAAACTCGCCGCCGCGGTCTGCCGGTGGGGCGGCCCCGGCCTGCTGGTCAGCTACGAGGCGGAACGCCGTCAGCGGGCGGTGCTCGAGCGCGAACTGCTGTCGCGGTCGCTCGAGGCCCGCCAACGGTTCCGCCGCCTAGCGGCGGCCGGCGCCTCCCGTGACTACCTGGCCGACGTGCTGCGCGAGGAGCCGCCCCAGATCGACCCGGCGGGTACCTCCCCCAGCGGCGAATACGCCACATCTTCGGTCGTCTGGCACGACGACGATGGGACGGAGAACGCCCCGATCCAACCCGGCAGCCGACTGCCGGCCATCCGCACGCGGGCCGGCCACCAGCTCTACGACATGCTCGGACCGCAGTTCACGCTGCTCGACCTGACCGACGAGCGGGACGGCAGGCCCCTCGTGGACGCCGCCCGTTCCCGCGGCATCCCGATGACCCACCTGAGCCTGCCCGACCTCGCTGTACGCGACCGGTGGCGCACCGGGCTGCTCCTTGTCCGTCCGGACCACCACGTCGTGTGGCGCACCATCGACCGTCCGTCCGATTGGGGCGCTGTTCTTGACGTCGTCACCGGTCACCGACCGCAGGACCACGTGAACACGTGATGTGCCGACGCCTCTTCTCTCGCCACGCTCGTCTGACGCAGGCAACCCCAGCGAAGAGGACCGATGGCGATGACGACGGCACCTACCGCACCGGCCACGATCCGGGAATTCGACCACACAGTGGTAGCGCGATGGATGGGGCGCCTCTCCAGTAACACGTCGCCCCGTCGCAACCACTGGCACACCAAGCTGATCTATTACCGGGCGGCAGTACGCCTGCTCGACTCCACGCCGCGTCCGTCACTGACCTGGCGGAACGTAGTCAAGGCGGCTGGTGAGCGTGGCTGCCGCAGCACCTTCTACGAGGTCGCCGGCTCGCACGCGCGGCACAGCATGGTCACCGAGCTCATCAGCGACGGCAGCACCGACTCATGCCAGATCGCGCTGTACTACTGGCGATCCGATCCGGTGGAGAAGCTCATCGACGAGGCCAAGGTGTGGTCGTTCTGGCCGTACCGGCAGCGACTCGTGCGGACGCTCACCGACCACACCAGCCCGGCTGCTGCCGGGGCGGAACTCACAGCCGAGCTGGTCACCTGGGCGAGCCGGAACCCGGCCCTGGCCCGGGCCGTCGGCCACAAACCGCCGGCCTGCGCCGTGGAGGACCTCACGGTGATCCATCGAGGACTCGTCTCCGGCACTCACGCGATGCAGTGCCTGCGCGAGGCGCTGATCGCCGCCACCGGTCACTGACCGGAAGCGAGGAACTCCCGTGATTCGACGACGAAAACTACGCGATCACGTCATGGCAGGCGCTGATCGTCGCACAACACTCATCGCTGTCGGTCGCAACGGCAACCTCTCGGAGAGGTCATGACCCAACCTCAGTACGGTCTGCGGAGAAGCGTCTTCTCCCGTACCGCGATCGGGCGCGTCCCCTACGCCGTCCCACCGCCGTACGTCATGCCGCGATGGCTTCGCCGGCTCCTGCTCGCCCTGCTCGCGCTGCTGCTTCTGCTGCTCTGTCTGGTCTCGTGCCGTGAGGCGCGCAAGCCCGAGAGCCTGTCCGGGTCGACGCTGACCGGGGCACGGAAGGTGGCCGGCCCGGTCTGCCTGGAGGAGGCCGTCGACCTCTCCGGTTCGATGGTGGCGTACACCGAGCAGCGGGAGCGGGCCGAACGCGAGCTGTTCGCCTTCGCCAAGCGCGAGCTGAGCCCAACCGACCGGCTCTCCCAGGCGTTCTTCGCGTCCGACGGCCGGGTGACGCTCAAGCCGTCGACCCTGCAGTCGCTTTCGACGGTGCCGCCGCCCCCCGAAGACCTCGGCGGTGGCACCAGCCTGACGCCGGCCGTGGCCGGGCTCATCGCGGCCCGCGGGTCCGACCCGGCCGACTGCGCCGCACGCGCCCTGATCCTGATCACCGACGGCCTGATCGGCGACGAGCCCGGCCTGATCGACGCCGCGATCCGTGCCGGCGGCTACACCCGCATCTACGCGGTCGCCCCGGCCGGCGCCACCGGTGCCGGCCGGGGAAACCTCAGCGGCGGTCTCCTCGACTCGATCACCGTCTACGGCTTCCACGACGGCGGCACGTTCGGCCGGGTCGCCTCCGTTCTCGGCGACGCGCGCCCGCTCGATGTGATCTTCGGCGACATCCTCGCCGACCTCACCGGACAGCAACTGACCAAGTCCGGAACCGACCCCGACGATGCCCAGTGACGGCGGCCCAGGGGCCGCGGAAGGTTACGCAGAGATGACGAAAAGAGAGGTGGAGCGGCGCAGCCGGCGCTGGACGCGGCGCTCCGAGAAGCCCGTCCGATACGGCCTCGTGGCACGCGTCGCCGACTGGTGGTGCGCCACCCGCGACGCCCGCCGGGGCCTTCCCGATCTCCCGGCCGACGACCGCACGATGCCCGACGCCGAGATCCCGACCGGCACGCCGCACATGTCCTACCTGGGACAGCAGGCACTCGGCCGGATTGAGAAGGAGTGGATCGTCTACCAGGCCGAGGTCGCGGACCCGATGGCCGACATGCGTGACCTCGAAGCCGAGGCGCAGGCGCTCCACAAGGAGCTGATCGAGGCGAAGGACCGCTTCGACCGCCTCGGCGCGTCCCCCGCCGGCGTCGAGAAGAGGGCCGGCGAGGCCGAGACAGACGCGCAGATCGTGGCCATGCGCCGCGCTCGGGAGCACGGCCGCAAGCGCGACCAGGCGCAGGCTGACATCCACCGCCTCACCGCCGAGATCAACCAGAACGAGGCCCGGGCGGCGCAGGTACGGGAACAGATCGAGATCAGGCACCGGATCGCCATGCGCCGCGCCGCGCTGATCGAGGCACACATCCGCCGGCGCCGCGCGGCGTACGAGAAGCGCCTGGTCCGCAAGCACCCTCAGGGCCGGCTCCTCAATCGCCTGCTGCGCCCGGACTGGCCGGCCGCACCCGAGTGGACCAGCGCCGAGAGCGGCGTGACCAAGCGACCCGAGTACGCCCGGCAGAACGGCGGTGACCGAGCATGATGAGATTCCCCGGCTTCGGCCGTGACCGGTACCGCCCCGGCAGGCGCAACAAGGTCTTCTTCGCGGGCGCGCCCGACCACCCGCTCGACCTGGTCAAGCCGCCCGGCTACGAGCTGGACGAGTCGTGGCGTGCCGAGATCAGGGCCCAGGTGCTCCAGCGCATCGAGTCGCTGAAGCCCGGCGCGATCGACGCCGGCACGCGCGAGGTGGTGCACAACTACATCAACGCCCAGGTGCAGCAATCCCTCAAGGCGGTGGAGGGCATGCGCGACGAGCGGCGCGCCATCGCCCGGGTGCTGGTCGGGATCGCCGACGAGGAGGTCGCCCGGCGCAAGCCCCGCTTCGACGTCGACTTCGCCCGCGCGTGTCACGCGATCGCCGCCGCCGCCATCGCCTTCGAGAAGCTGACCGGCCGGCCGGCCACGGATTACCTGGCCGCCGCGCCGGAGCGCGCCGGTGACCGGCCGCTGTACTCCACCGTGGGCCGCATCGACCTAGGCCTCGACGAGCCCGCAGCCGCACCGGACGAACGGCCCGCCCGGTCCGACCCCGACCTCCACCTCACCGCCGACCCGGACATGCCCACCTTCGACCGCGAGGAACGCCGCCATGGCTGACGACCGCACGGCACCACCTGACCAGCCGTACAACCGCTGGTCCTACCAGAGTTCGTCCGAGATCGGCCGGCGGCCGGCGGGCGAGTACGTCTACGTGCTCGCGCTGCTGGTGGCCGCGGGCGCCGACGCCGCGGCCTTCTATGTGATCGTCTCCCTCGCTACGGGCGACGAGGGCACCAACGAAACCAACGCCCTGATCGTCGCCGGGCTCACCGTGATCGCGCTGATGCTCGCCCACCTGGGCGGACGCGTAGCCCGGGATGCCGCGGCGGCGAACGGCCGGCTGCGCTGGCGGGACGTCCTGGTCTGCGGCGTCCCCTGGGCCCTGCTCGGTGTCGCGGCGATGGTCGTCCGGCTCAGGACCCACCAGACCTCGGGCGGAATCGACCTCGAGGGCGGCGGCTCATCCGGTCAGCAGGCCGACCAGGTCGCGGCGGCTCTGCTCTTTCTGGTGCTCTACGTCGCCTCCGGCGTGCTAGCCGGCGTCGGGGAGTTCCTCACCCGCAATCCCCTGCGCACCGCTTACCGCGGCGCCCTACGGACGATGAAGAGCGCCCAGCGCAAGCTTCGCCGTTCGCAGCCGCCGTACCAGCGGGCGCTCTCCGTGCGGGAGTTGCACCTCGCCGCCTACCGAGAGGACGCGGCTCTCCTGCAGAACGCCAAGTTCGAGCGGATCGCGTTCGGCGAGGAACTGAAGCAGTTGGCCCAGATCAGCATCGCGGCTCACCTGCAGGACCCGTCGGCGACCGACGGTATGACGGAACGGGACTGGCGCCCCGCCGCCCCCCGGCCGGCCCGGTCGTGGGAGGCGCAGAACAACAACCTGCGTACGACCGTGAACGGCCGACGGCGCACCGCCGATTCTGCGGAGCAGACCTCCCCGACCAACTCGCACGAGCACTTCACGACCTCCGACATCGGGAAGGACTGATACATGCGTTTCTCGGCTCTCCTCAGTTCCACGATGGTCATCGGCGTCACGGCCGCCCTCCTCGTCGGATGCGGCGGTGACGACAACGGTGGCGGGGGCGGTGGTGGCGGCGCGACAGCCGCGCCCTGCCCGACCAGCGCGCGGAACGGACTCGCGGTCGCAGTCGGCGCCCGCGCCAACAGCCCGGCACCCAAACTTCCGCCCGTCATCGCGACCTACCTTCAGGACATCCCGAGGGAGAAGGGCTACACGATCGTCCGGGTGGACGGCGCACCGAGCATCGTCTGCGCCGACGTCTTCAGCAGCAACGCCAAGTCCGACGTCGTCCTTGCCGCCGAGCGGCGTGCCTTCGGTCAGCGGGCGGTCAACCAGATGCGGGCCACTGTCGCCCGGGAGGCCGAGGCCGATCCGTTGAGCGCCCTCCGGCTCGCCGCTTCCGCGGCCGGACCGGGCGGGACTGTCGTCCTGGTCGACTCGGGGCTGCAGACCAAGGCGCCGCTCGACTTCCGGGCGCCCGGCACGCTGTTCATGCCACCCGGCGAGATCGTCCGGCAGCTGAGGAAGGAGCCCGGGCAGCTGCCCGACCTGACCGGGCGGCACGTGGTGCTGTCCGGCATCGGCTACACGGCCCGGCCGCAGAAGTCGCTGGGCGGACTGCAGCGCCGCCTGGTGGAGATCTGGAAGGCCATCGCCTCGGCGGGCGGCGCCGAGACGGTCGAGGTCGTCGAGGGCCCGAACACCGACCCGTCGGTGTCGAAGGCGCCGAAGGTCAGCGCCGTCTCGATCCCCGAACCCGATCCGGTCAGCCCGTCCTGCGACTCGTCCCTCGACTTCCCCGACGGCGGCGCGGTCGGCTTCGAGCCCGAGAAGGCCACCTTCCGCGACCAGGGCCGGGCCAGGGCCACCCTGTCCACGGTCGCCGACTGGCTACGCTCGACGCCGTCGGCGCGGGTGATGGCGGTGGGGACGATCGCGCACCACGGGGCGAACGTGAAGAACGGCGGCCTGGCCATGGAGCGGGCGCGGGCCGTCGCGGACACCCTCGTCGATCTGGGCGTCGCGTCGAGCCGGGTGACCGCCCGAGGTGCCGGGTGGGGGCCGTACCAGGGCACCGGCGACGAGGTCGACAAGCGCAACCGGCGCGTGGTCCTGACGATCACATGCTGAAGGAGCCCCGCCCGCCACGCAGCGTCCTGGCGCTGACCGGGGAGATCGTCGCTGCCCGGTCGGCCCAGGACCTGCCGATCCTCTCGGTGGTCACGCAGTCGTACTACGAGGACGGCGCGGTGCGGGAGAAGATGGCCGGGACCGTGCAGGCACGGGTACGGCGGCAGTTGCCCACCGCGTTCGACCCCAACGGCGGCTCGCTCGTCCTGCAACTCACACTCGTGCTGCTCAACGGTGTCGCCGCGGGCGCCTTCGACGCGGCCACGGCTGAGCGGGGCCAGCCGGTGGCCGATCGGCTCGCCCGCTGCCGGCTGTGGTGGCGGCTACGCCGGCGGCGGGCCGCGTCCGGTGCGGACACACCCCTGCCGCCGATCTCCACCGGACTCGCGGCCCAGATCGCCGGGCACGCCCGGCGGCTGGCACGGCGATGTGGCATGTCCGAGGCAGATGCGTCGCGCTACGCGACGGAGCTGGTGGCGGCGCTCACCGACTGATCGGCGGTCACCGCCAGAAGCACCGGTAGGACGGCAGGGTGGCGGCCCACGACGACAGCAGCGGCGTGGGCCAGCACCCGCCACCCGCCGTCCGGCGCGGTCGGCAGTGAACGGGCCACGGCGGCCAGATGCGAGCCGGCCGGCCGCCCCTCGACCAGGGCCGCCATGGCTGCCAACACGTGGGCGGTCAGCGGGTCGGCAGCCGACCCGGCGATCACCGCCGCCGGGCCGATCAGCCGGTCGTCGCGCCCGGCGATTCCGGCCAGCACCCGGACCAGCTCGGACCGCGGCTCGCCGAGCGCGTCGAGCACCGGCCGGGCCGCGTCCCGGGCGGCGAGGTCGAGCAGGGCGGCGGCGGACGCGTCCCGTCCGGCGACCAGTTCGCGGCAGTCCGCGTCGCGCAGTGGTTCCTCGCTGAGCATGTCGCGTTTCCCGGTCGGCCCGGCGACGACGAATCGTTGCGCCAGGTCACGACAGCATCGACGTCGGTAGGCCCGGTCCGCGCCGATCTCCGCCGCCGCCGCCCGAAGTTCAGCCAGCTCCGCCGCCTCGGCCGCGGGCAGGGTCAGGCACGCCTCCCGCACGGCGACCGCTGCACCGGCGTCGAGCAACTCGGGGTGGTCGCGCAGGAACTCCGGGGTGTTCGACACCGCCCACTGCCGCGCGGTCTCCAGCAACCCCGCATCGACGGTCAACCAGTCGGGGGCCGTCGGCCACGCCCGGTCGAACAACGAGGCGTCGGCCGCTCGGTGCCGCCGGGCCTCGGGGTGCAGAGCGGCGGGGTCGGCGCCGTGCCGGGCGGCCTCGGCCAGCCATCCGGCCGCCCGTGGATCGCCGGCCACGCTCACCGCGGCCCGGCTGACCAGGGCCTGAGCCGGATAGCGAGCCGTCAACCCGGCCCAGGTGGCGTCGGTCGATCCCCGCACGGCCAGGACCTGCGCCAACTCGTCCATCTGTTCGGGCAGGCACTGCTCGTACCGTCGGATCGCCTCGTCGAAACGGGAGGCGGCGAGGTCGTCGCGGCCGAGGGCGCGCAGGGCGTACCCAGCGACGGCGTGCGCACCGTCAGCGTCCCTCTCGGCCGCCTGCTTCGCCGCCGCGAGGGCCGCGTCGTGGTCCCCGGTGCGGAAGTGCGCCCAGGCCAGGCGTACCAGAGCGGTGGCCGACGCGGACGGACGCGACTCGACGGCCCGCGCCGCCGCCTCGACCGTCTCCGCTTCCCGGCCGGGAAGTTCGAGAAGGACCGCGACGAGCCGGTCCAGCGCTGCCGCGAGCTGCGGCGATCCCGGTGGCCGGAGGGCGACCGCGGCGGCGAACGCCTCGGCCGCCGCGGCCGGCCGGCCCGCCGCCTGGTGCGCCACGCCGAGGTTTGTCAGCGCCGCGGCCCGGACCCGGTCGTCACTCGCCCGGGCCACGGCCCGCCGGCCCGCGGCGACGGCGGCGGAGATCCGGCCGCGACGTAGTGCCGTGACCGACAGGGTGTTCCATCCGGTGGCTTCCAGCGGTGCCATGGCCACGGTGCGCTCCGCGGCCGCTTCGGCACCGGCGACGTCTTCCGCCGCGTGCCGGCAGAGGGCGAGCTGATTGAGCGCCTCCGGTTGGTCGCCCGCCGCCGCCTCGACTGCGGCGTCGAGGGCCGCCTCGATCTCGCCGGCCGCGAGCAACGCCGCGGACAGGACGGTCCCGGCCCGGGCGCGCCCCGTCCGGAAGTACGGCTCCGGCCCGGCCTCCTCCCACCGGGTCACGGCCTCGCGTGCCGCGGGCACCGCCGCCTCCGGGCGGCCCAGGTCGAGCCGGCAGTCGGCCAGCATGGCCAGCGCGGCGGCCAGGTGCGGTCCCATCGCCGGGTCCTCGGCGACGCACACCCGGAGCAGCTCGACAGCCTCGGCGGCCGGCTCCTCGTCGGGGGTGCTCAGCGCCCGCAGCGACTCACTCAGTCCGCTGAGCGCTCCCGCCCGGCTGGCCTCCGCGCCTTCGACCTCGGCGTAGATCCCGACCGCCTCGGTCGCCGCATCGCGCGCGGCCCGGGCGTCGCCGGCCCGCCGACGGGCGAGGCTCAGGCTGGTCAGGCACATGGCGAGGTCGATGCGGTAGGCCGGGTGCGAGCGGTACAGCTCGACCGCCTCGGCCGCGGCGGCGACCGCCGGTTCCGGCTGCCCGGCCTGGACGAGGCACACGGCCAGGTTGTTCAGGGTGCCCGCCAGATCGCTGACGTCCGCCCGGGCGCGACGGTAGTAGCCGACGGCGAGTGCGCACACCTCGGCGGCGCGACCGGGGCGGCCCGCATCCCGGTACCTGACGGCCAGGTTGTTGCGCGCCGAGGCCAGGAACGGCCCGTCGTCGAGGAGGTCGACAGCGCGTTCCGCGTGCGTGACGGCCGCGCCCCGTTCCCCCTGCGCGCGCAGCGCCGCCGAGTGTTCGAGTTCCGCGTGGGCCAGGGCGGTACGCAGGGCGGGCGCCGCGGTCGTCAGCTCACGGAAGGCAGCCAGGGTCAGGTCGCCGCCCTCGGCCGCGTGCCGCCATCCGTGTTCCCAGAGGTAGGTGGGCTGGTCGGCGGGCACACCTCCGGCGATCAGGCGACGGTAGCGGCCGAGCAGGGCCACCGCGACGGCGGTGTTCCTGGCCGGGTGGGGAAAGCGCACCTCGCGGGCGAGCCGGTAGACGGTGGTGCCGGCCTCGCTGTCCTGCACGACGTGTCGGCCGTGTCGTTCGAGGGTCCGCAGCACGTCCCTGCGGCCGACTGTCACTCCGGCGGGTGCGATCGCGTCCGCGACGACGATCCACTCCTGTTCCGGGAAGCCGGCACCGTACGAGTAGGACAGTGCCGCGAGAACGGGATCGAGGTCGGCCGGCGCCGGCTGGCGGCGGTCCGGCGCGTCGAGATCCACCCGGCCGGCCGGCCGGCCGAGCCCCGCCGGGTCGCGCGTCGCCACGACGACACAGCTCTCGACGGCCAGCGGCACGAGCACCTTGGCGACGATGTCGGCCGCGTGCGGGCCCGCCTCGTCCAGGCCGTCGACCACGACGACACGCGGGGCGGGCCCCAGCTCGTCACGAACCTGGTCGGCGGTGCGCGCACGTGCGCTCACGTAGGCGTCCACCCGCCCCACCGCCGCCTCGTTCACCACGTGGGCGACCACAGCCGACTTCCCGCTGCCAGTCGGCCCGGTCAGCAGATACAGCCCGGGACGGGCCGCCTCGATCCACCCCAGCACCGCCGCCTCCGCGTCACGCCGGGCCGCGTCCGGTACCGGGCCGTCCCTGCCCGCGAGGACGAGGTCGACCCCACGAGCTGACACGACCGGGTGTACGTGTGGCGTGAACAGCGGGTTCCGCAGCAGGTCACCGGCGAGGCCCACGCGAGCGAACACGGGCTGCTGGGCGGGCGCCGCGCGGCGGAAGGCCCGCTGCACGGCGTCGCCGACGGCATCGCCGGTGACGTATTCGCTCTCCCGTGACCAGGACAACCGGGCCACGCGGCCGACCGGGCCGCGCCGGAGCAGGCGGATCAGGCGTCGACCGAAGACCCCGTCGACCGCGTTCTCCCAGGGTCGGCACGAGGCTAGGACGCCCGCCCACATCGGCTGATCCGTGACGGACCGCCGGTCGAAGACGTGCAGCGCGGTTTCCACGGCCCGGACCGCGCCGCTGCCGGCGAGGCACGCGTCGACGATCACCAGAAGCTGGGTGGTGCCGGAGTCGGCCAGTTGCAGGACGATCTCGCGCAGCGGCAGGCCGGCGCTGTAACCGGTGGTGCTGTCCGCGGCGAGCAGTCGCAGGTCACCGTCCACCACGGCGGCGTGCCCACTCCACGCCAGGACTCTCGGCCGCGGGTCGGGGCCGGCCGTACGGAGCCGCCGGCGTACGTCCTCCTCGCTCGGATCGATCAGGGGCTCGCCGTCGAGCATTCGGCTCAGCGTGGCGATCTCCCGGCGGGCCGCCGGCAGCTCACAATGACCGTGCTGGTATCGACTTACTCCGATGCCCAGGAACCGGAGCCGAGGCTGATCCATCGATCGATGGTCGCACGGTCCGATGCCCGGCAGATGCGGCCGAAGGGACGACCCGTTCCGGTACGGTCGCCGCTGGCCTCGGCATACCTTGAGCGCATGACCGGCCCTCGGCTCAATCCGTTCGCTCTGCCGCCCGCCACTACCGGGCGATTCCTGCTGCTCATGGCGACCGCGGTGGCGGCGTCCGTGCAGGTGTACGGCTGGCTCGTGGCCCGGCTGGAGACGGTGAGCGCGGCACCGGCGCGGTGCGTCGGCACCGCCCGCGGGATGAGCGGCACGGTCCGCCCCGATCAGCTGATCGACTGGTACGCGGAGTGCGAGGTGTGGGCCAGTGTCCGCGAAGCCCGTCTCGTCGCGTTGATGATCGCCGTCTTCGCCGTCGTCACCGTCGCCATCTACTTCGCAATGCCGCGCTACACCCGGCGTGGTCTCGTGCCGCTGCGACGGTACGCGGACGACCCCGTCCTCGGCCCCACGGTCAGGCGGATCGAGGAACTCGTCGCGTCCGAGCGCAAGGGCGTCGACCTCTACGTGGCGCCTGCCTCGGGCCGGGGCATGGACCGCGCCTTCGGCCGGATCGGCCGCTACGCGATCGTGCTCAACATCAGCCGGCTGGCCGTGGCCGCGGCACGTCCGGACGATCCGGCCCTGGCCGCCGTCCTGCGGCACGAGATCGCCCACCTGCGCAACCGCGACATCGATCTGACCTATCTGACCATCGCGGTTCGGTGGGGATTCCTGGGCGCCGTGGTCGTCCTTCCCCTGGCGTACGTGGCGTGGCAGGCGCCCGAGGCGCTGTGGGGTCTGTCCTGGCGCCTGGCCGTCCTGCTCGTGCTGTTCTGGCTGCTGAACGCGTCGGTGCTGCGGGCCCGTGAACTCTACGCCGACGCGAGCACGGACGACAGCGACGGTCTGATCCGGACGCTCACCGCGTCGCCGGGCCCGCACGAGGGGACGCGGCCGGCTGGATGGTTCGCGTTCCACCCGTACGTCCGCTCGCGCCTCGCCGTCATCCGTGACACCGACCGCCTGTTCACGCTGGAACCAGGGGTCGCCGCGGCAGTGGGCGCGCTGGTCGGCCTGGGTTACCCGCCCGCCGAGTACCTGGCGGCGCTGCTGTTACCGGACCACACCTACCTGCCGGGCTGGATCTGCGGCCTGACGTTCGGATCCTTCGTCGCCGCCGTGCTGGCCGGAGCGGCGTGGCGTGCCGCCCTATGGGCCGCCGCCGCCCCGGGGCGGACGGTCCGAACGTTCCCGTCCGCGCTGTCATTCACCGCGGCCCTGATGGGCGGGCTGCTGCTGACTCCGGACCTGCCGCAGACCGGGTCGTTCTGGCGGGTGGCCGAGGCCGAGCCGCTGATCGCGGTGACGATCGGAGTGCTGCTGCTGGGCCTGGCCTACGTCTACCTGCGCTGGACCGTCTTCTGCGCGGCCAGTCACCTGCCGGTGGCCGGCCGTCCCCGGTCCGCCTACCGCTTCGGCGTGACGCAGTCGGCGCTGGTGCTCGGCGTCTGGCTGGCCGCCTGGTTCCAGATCGGCGGGCTGCTGCTCGGCACCGGCGTGACCTGGGTCGGCTTGGCCGTCGTGCTGGTCGCGGCACTGTTCAACCCGCTGCTGATGATCTCCCTGCCGTGGGCCTGCTGGTATCCGCTCGTCACCTGGCGGGGCAGGCGCGGGATGGCCGGAGGCCGATTCCGGCTGTGGCAGGAGGCAAGATCGGACGTCGCGCTGCGCGGGCTGCGCACACCCCTGGGCGCGGCGCTTCTCACCGCGGTGTGCATCCCCGCCGCGTACGCGATCGTGATGATCCCGCTCCGCCCGGCGCTCCGGTCGATGCTGGAGAAACGGATGGACGATCTCACTCCGACGCCGTCGGAACATCTCGGGATCGCCGCGCTGCTGGCGTGGCCCGCCGTGGCGGTGACCTGTGCCGGCCTGCTTCTCCTGGGCGCGATCGTGGGTGGTCGGCAACGCCTGGAGCGGGCCGTGACCGCCGCCGGCGCCGCGGTGTTGCCCGCCTCGGCCGCCCTTGTCCTCCTGATGCTGCTGCACGTCAGCCTGGCGACGCCCGACGCCAAGGGCTTCTTCGAGATGCTGACGGGGCTGACGATGGCCGGCGGACCCGCCACTGACCGTCCGGAGAACGCCGCCCTCGGACTGATGGTCGTGTTGCTGTTCGGCCTGTTGCTGCTGGCGGGGCTACCGGCGACCGTCGTGGGCAGTATGGTGCGCACGGTCCGACCCGCCCCGGTGCCGCGCCGCCCGCCCGGCCGGCCGGGCCGGGTGACGGCCGTCCTCGTCACGCCGATCCTGCTGCTCGGCACGGCGACAGCGGTCATGGGTGGCAGGGAATGGCGGGTGCCGGAGACGGCCGTCGTGCCCGACTCGATCGAGATCGGGCAGGTCGAGCAGGTGCTCGCCGAGCCCTGGCCGATCGACGCGCCGCTGGACCAGGCATGCGGCCACCTCCTACGACCCGTCGGGGAGGTGCGGTGGAGCACCACCGCCACGAGCAGCGGCTTCGACATCCTGCTGGCTCGTGCCGCCGCCGGCGCCCGGACCGCGGCCGACCCGGCACTGCGGATGATGGGCGAGAGCTCGGTGGAGGCGCTGCGGCGGGGCCAGTTGCTGCGCGCCCAACGCGGGGTGACGGCCGCGATCCGCTACTGCGCCGCCCTCGCCTGA
The DNA here is from genome assembly GCF_049179035.1 of Micromonospora sp. WMMD1274. Lineage (NCBI taxonomy): Bacteria > Bacillati > Actinomycetota > Actinomycetes > Micromonosporales > Micromonosporaceae > Micromonospora > Micromonospora sp. WMMD1274. Next base: position 4,303,815 of record NZ_JBMHMG010000001.1, on the reverse strand, counting down.
TCAGTCCAGTGTCGTTTTCGCCTTCGCCAACGCGGCACGCAGGATCTCTTCAGTGCCGGCGACCTCCGGCGAGGACATCTGCATCACGGTTATCAGCACCACGAGGCCGCCGGAGCGGGCAGTGACCAGGTGCGCGTAGAACGCGGCTCCGACACCCGGAACGGTTGCGGTCAATCGGTAGGCGACCGTCTCCTCCCCCATCCGGGTGATGCTCAAGTCGTCGATCGTGATCTCGAGCTTCATACCACCGGCCATCTGGCCGTCGAACTGATGGCAGTTCCGCCTCACCTTGCGGAGCTGACGCATCAGCGCGATCGCCTCGTCCACCTGGGTGGCGGTGATCGTCTCGACCGCGAACGGGCCGGTCGCGCCGCCCTGGTAGACCTGGTGGGCGCTCACCGCGTCTGCGTCTTCGGCGGCCTCGGCACAGCCGGTCAGGCTGGTGTTCATCCCGGCGGCCGGATTCTTCTCGGCCATGCCCGGGTTGGCCGTGTATCCGTCGCCGATCTCCGACGGCGTCAGCAGGGCCTTCTCCACGGCGGCCTTGGCGGGCAGCTTCCGTGGTGGGTACGTGGCGGGCGCCGGACCCGTCGTGGAGGGCTCCGCGGGCACCGGCGTCGGCGGGGGATCGACCGAGCAGGCCGCGGCAGCCATGGCAGATATCAGGAACAACGAAACAATGTTGATCTTTAACCGCAAAGTGTCCTCCAATGCCTGAAGCTTGACCAAGCGTGACAACGCACTAGCCGGACTGCATCGGACGTGCGTCCAACGATCGGCCTTGCCGCGCTGGACGGCACCGGTCACGATCACGGCATGCGGTGGGTAACGACGGCACGGGGACTTCGCCGATGGGCGACCCACGCGTTCGCGGCGTTCGGGGTCGGCGCCCTGCTCCTGCAGTCCTACCAGGCGGTGTGGGACCGGCCCCTGTTCGCTGGGCACGCCGGGGCGGTAGCCCTGGTCGTCGCGGCCGCTTCGGCGATCTACGGCCTGGTCCGCACCCGGCCGGCCCGCGCCGTGGTGCGCGACCTGCGACACCCCCGCTGCCGGATCGAGGTGGTGGCCGGCGATCTGTTCGCCCAGGACGACGCGCACCTGGTGGTGGGCTTCACCGACGTGTTCGACACCGACGTCACCGACGATCGGATCGTGCGGGCCGACAGCGTGCAGGGCCAGTTCCTGCGTCGGGTCTACGCCGGTGACCGGGCGCGGCTGGACGCCGACCTCATCCGCGCGCTGGCCGGGGTGCCGCTCGAGGCCACGATCGCGGCGGAGCAGAAGCCGCTCGGCAAGGCGCGTCGCTACCCGGTGGGAACCGTGGCTGTGCTGGGCGAGCCCCGGCGGCTCTACTTCTGCGTCGCGTACAGCGCCATGGGTTCCAACCTCGTGGCACAGTCGTCGGCGGACATGCTGTGGCACAGCCTCACCCGACTGTGGACAGCGGTGCACGACCGGGGCCAGCGGCAACCCGTGGCCATGCCCATCGTCGGCGCCACCCTGGCCCGGGTGGACGCCCTCGATCGGGAGGCACTGCTGCGGCTGATGCTGCTCTCGTTCGTAGCCGCCGCCCGCGACCGGCTGCTGACGACGCGCCTGCGAATCGTCGTCCGGCCGGCCGAGTTCGCCGCGCTCAACCGGGCGGAACTGCAGGCTTTCCTGGACTCGCTCTGAGCGGCAGCCGGAACCGGTCGGTCGAACGGCCGTTCCGAGTCCATCGCGCCGGCCGCATGCTGACGGTATGGCCCTCGGCAAGGCGACGCGGATCCGCCACCACATCGCGGCGGGTGACCGGCACCGCCGAGCCGAGGACTACGCGAGCGCGGGTGCGGACTACGTCCGCGCCCTCGCCCTCATCGACCGGATCGGCGCCTGGTGGCAGTCGCCGCTCACCCAGCTGAATTGGGCGCGGGCGGCCGCCGACGGGCGGACCGTGCTCGGTCAGATCGACTTGGAGCGCGGCCGCCCCGACCTGGCCCGGCACTCGTTCGAGGAGGCGGAGCGGCGCTACGCCGAGATCTCGTACCACGAGTCCGCCGACGTCGCGATCGTGCTCAACAACCTCGGCGTCGTCTACGAGCGGCTCGGCATGCTCGTCGAGTCGGAACGCGCCCTGCGCCGGGCGGTGGAGATCGACCGCCTGATCGGCCGGGGCCCGGAGGACGTCGCGGTCGGCCTCGCCAATCTCGCGCTGAGCTACCAGGCGGCCGGTTACCTGGATGAGGCCGGACAGGCGATCGAGCACGCCGCCGACCTCGCCGGGCTGAAGCCGGGCACAATCCAGCGCCTGGCCGAGGAGCGGTCGTTCCACCTCATGACGCGCGGCAAGTTCGCCGAGGCACTGGTGAAGTTGACCGAGCAGTTCGAGGCGGCGACGCCCGGCTCGATCGACGCGGCGCACCTCGCCGGGAACCTGGCGCAGGCATACGCGGAGTTGCAGAACGCGGAGATGGCGCAGCGATGGCACGAGCGCGCCGTCGAGATCCGCCGGAAACGACAACCCGGATCGTTGCCGCTGGCCATCGCCCTCAGCAACCTGGCCCACTCGCTGGTAGGCACCGGCGACACCGACGAGGCGGCGCGTACCCTCGACGAGGCGATCACCCTGGCGGAGCGGATCGCCCCACAGGGCGCCGAGCTGGCCACGATGCGTGGGGCCCGGGCCTGGCAACTGCTCGACGCCGGCGATCCGGCCGCCGCGCTGGCGCTGGGCGAACGCGCCCTGGCCGCGGCGCCTGGTGCCGGGCGCCAGCTCACCGCGCTGCGCCTGGCCATTGCCGCCGCCTACAAGATGCTCGACCGGCCGGACGTCGCGCGCGCGATGCTGGAGACGGCCCGGGACGTCTGCGAACGAATCTCCCCGGTCCTGCCCGAGTTGCGCTGGGTGCACACCATGCTCGGGGAGTTCCTGCTCGACCATGGTGCCGTCGACGAAGCCGCGCAATGTTTCGACCGCGCGATCGAGGTGGCCGAGACGATGCGCCCCGGCTCCGCCGACGAACCGGGGCTGGGCCTGCTGTTCGGCACCGCCCGGTCGGCGTACCACGGCCGGATCGAGGCCGCCTGGCGTCGCGGCACCGCCGACGACACGGTTGTCGCCTTCCACGCGGCGGAGAGCTTCCGCGCTCGCGCACTCGCCGAGTCGCTCGCTCAGACAGTCGCTGCCGCCCCGCCGGGCGGTGCGGCCGCCGCGCTCGACGCCGAACTGGGCGAGACGCGACGCCGGCTCGGCGCCCTCTACCGGCGGATCGAGGCGGTCCCGGACGATCCGCTCATCGATGAACGAGACCGGCTGGAGGAGCGGGCCGAATCGCTCCGGTTACGCCTGCGCGCTCTCGACCCGCGCAGCGCCGACCGTGACTACCCGAAGCCGTCCACGCTCACCGAGGTGCAGCACGGCCTCGACGAGACCACCACCGTCGCGATCTACGAGGTGACCGACGACGGCGTGTTCCTCTTCGCCATACGCCGGGACAGCTTCGCCTTCACTAAGCTGGAGGCCGACGTCGCCGACATCGCCGCGGCCGTCGCGGAAGTCGGCACCGCCTGTCACGACCGGGCGGGAACCGCGCCGGCGGACGCCCTCCGCCGGCTGGGATCCTGGCTGCTGGGCCCTATCGCCGACCGGCTCGGCGACCTGGCGGTGTGCGCCGACGACGTGCTGGCCGGCCTGCCGTTCGAGGCGCTGGAACTGGACGGTGTCGCCCTGCTCGAGCGGTCGACGGTATGGTCGGTCCCGTCCGCGACCATCCTCACCCGCTTCGGGGCCGAACGTCGCAGCCGCCGTCCGGAGCAGCCGTTCGCCGGCTTCGCCATGCCCGAGACGCCGGGCCAGGGACCGCTGCCGGCTTCGCTGCGCGAGGTGCGTCGGGTGGCGGACATCCTCGGCGGCGAGCCACCGGTGGTCGGCACCGACCTCACCGTCGCCACGGTCCGCTCCCGGGCGGCGCGGGCCCGCTATGTGCACTTCGCCATGCACGGCGTGATCAAAGACAGGCAGCCGCTGTACTCCGGGTTCCCGCTCGCCGGTGAGGAGTTCCTGCACGCGTACGAGATCGCAGGTTTCGATCTTTGCGCCGATCTGGTGGTCTGTTCCGCGTGCGACACCGCCAAGGGTGAGTCCCGGGCCGGCGAGGGAACGGTCGGGTTGGCATATGCGCTGTTCACCGCTGGTGCGCGGGCGGTGCTGGTGAGCCGGTGGCCGATCAGCGACCCGATCTCTGCCCGGTACATGCGCCGGCTCTACCGGCGGCTGGCGGTGGGCGAGACGGCCGCTCAGGCGGTTCGCGGAGTCGCCCTCGAACTGCGCCACACCCACCCGCATCCGCGGGAGTGGGCGGCACTGGCCCTGATCGACCTGGGCACCGGGAGGGCAGTCGAATGATCACGGTGGATCGTCCGACCGAGTGGCGCATTGCCCTGCTCCAGTTCGTCGTCCTGGCGGCAGCGGGGTCGGCGTTGCTCTACGTCGCAGTCGACGAGTTCGCGGTCATGGTCGGACCGTTGCTGCTGATCCTGCTCTACCGCACCTGCAACGTGGAGTATCTGTCGCTGCGGCTGGAGCAGTACTGGGCCCACTCCGCGGTCGCCGGCGGCGCCGACCGGATGGCCCAGGAGTTCGCCACCGACCAGTGGCTGCACGACTCGTGGGTGAGGACCGGGGCTCCGGTGCCTCGGCTGATCGCCGTGCCAGCCGACCGGCTCGCCGCGCGGATGGCGGAGTTGCGAGCGGCGGGCCCGGCACAGCGAGCCGTGCCGCCAGCCGTGCGGATCCTCAACCGTGCGGCCGCCGTGCTACTCGGATCGGTGCTCGGGACCACTCTCGGCGCCACTCTCGAGGTCAGCACCATCTCGCTGCTCTGGCCCGCCGCCGTCGCGGCCGTCCTCGTCGTCGCATTCCGCGCCGCGGTAGCGGTGTACAACCGCAGGCAGGTCGCCCGGGTCGCCGCCGCCATGCGCACAGGGCCGCGCGATGAACTGACAGGCATGCTGGCGCCGCCGTGGGCCCATCGCCGGGCGGCGACGATACGCGAGCTCTTCCGCCTACTGGACGCCGGGCCCATCCCCCGCCGCCCGCCCGAGCTACGGGTGATCGAACTGCTCATGGTGCTCGCCGTCGCGTTCGGTGCCCTGGCCGGCTTCCTGCTCCGGTAGACCGCCGGCTCCCGACGTACGGGGAAGCGCGGTCAGAGCAGGCCGGCGAAGCGCTCCGGGTCGAGCCACCCGGTGCCGCTCGTGTCGACCGGGCAACCCACGATTCGCAGGCGCTGCGCGATCCGGTGCTGGAAGAGCCTGCGCTCCTCCTCCGTGTCGGCGCCGAGCCGCACCACCTCGCGTCCGTCGAAGTCGTCGATGGACGCGAGCGGGCCGATCATCGCGATGACAGTTCGATCGGGTCGGAGAGCCAGCGCACGGCCGGCCCGGGTCAGCGCGTCGGAGGCGCCCCCGCTCATATCCTCCGCGGTCAGCACGACGAGCACGCCGGGCCCGGCAGCGAAGCCCGCGGCAAGGACGTCGTCCCGATAGGGTGCCGGCTCGCCGGTCCGCGCCACCAGTTCCTCCCAGTCCAGCGGATGCAGTTCGATCGCGCGGAGCAGCTCGAACACGTCGTTGCGGGGCCGATGACCGGGGCCGTGGATGACGAAGACATCGCGGGAGGCAGATGGCGATGCCGGTCTCTTACTCTCCGACGCCGGTGGTCGGGACAGGCCGCCGGTCCACAGCCACACCCGGCCGCGGTAGGACTTCACTGTGACGTGGAGCGGCTGGAAGTCGTCGGGCTCGAGATCGGGGTAGCCGCTCGCGACCACGTCCTGGTAGAGGCGGTCCCCGATCCCCGCGACGACGTCGACGTCCGGGTGTTCGGCCACGGCCCGGCGCAGCTCCTGGCTGTCCAGCACCCGGCCGATCTCGATGATGGCCAGGCCGGCGAACCCGGTCGCGGCGGCCGTGAACAGCCCCGACCCGATCGACAGCCGCACTCGTATGCGGTCCTCCGGGTGCGCGGCGTTGTCGTCGGCCAGCACCGCCAGCCAGCCGCCCAGCAGCTTCGGGAGGGCGATGTGCGACGGCACCGACGCCGGCAGCACGACCATCATGCCGTCTCCGCTGTTCTGCCGGTCGGTCTGGTGGACCGCCAGGCCGACGCCGGTCAGCACCCGCTCGACCATGCCGGCGAGACGGTCCTGTACCGCCTTCTGCACGGGTACCGAGCGGGAGCTGTAGCTGACCACGTCGATGCCGAAGGCGACGCGGTGCTCGACCCGGGACTCGGTCGCCGTCGGCTCGGGTTCCGCTGGTTTCGGCTTCTCGGGCTCAGGCGGGATCGGGGTGCCGAGGATCAGCCGGAACCGCTCGGCCTGCTCCCGGGTCGCGTCCATCAGTTCGGACTCGACTGCGAGCTGGTCGATGAGCCATTCGGCGAGTTCGGCGTCGCCGGGCAGCGGCTCGGTCAGTGCCCGAGCCATGTTGGTGCGGGCGACCTGGGCGCTCTGCCGCATCTGGCGTAGCTCCCGCAGCGCGCCGGCGACCTCAGCCTCGTCGGCGGAGACCTCGACGGACCGCCGCGCCAACTCGCGCCGGCGCTCGATGTCACGCAGCAACCGCGTGACGTGGTCACGGTGGCCGTCGGTCCGCTCCCGCAACCGGGCCAGCTGCTGACCGTCGCCCAGGACCCGGGCCAGGTAGCGCAGCTTGGCGGCGTGCATCAGGTAGCGGGCAAGCGGCGGAAGCGCGGTGCCGCCGTCGCTCCACGCGAACCGGCTCAGCTCGACGTCCTGGTCGAGGCCGGCGAGCAGTACCAACCGCCGGGAGCCGTAGACGCCCGCGGCTGTCACCTCCCACGCCGCGAACGTGCTGAGCGAGTAGCCGTCCTCCCACCAGGCATCCGCGTCGTCCTCCCGGCGGGGCACCTCGGCCCGCAGGTCGACCGCCGTGACGTCCGGGGTCTTGGCCAGGTAGACGATCGCGGCGCCGAGCGCGGCGGCACCGGCGCCGAGGTTGTCCCACCAGCGCGTGAACTCGTGCCAGCCGGGCGGCACCGAGGCGGCGAGCCGGAAGCGTGCCTGCGGCACCGCGTCGGGCGCCGCGATGGCGAAGGAGAAGTTGAGGACGTCGTGCTCGCGACGGACGATCGCCTGGTAACGCACGGCCGGATCCTGCAGGCCGGCCAGGGCGCCGTCGGGGCGGTTCGCAGGTTCTTCCGGCAGCTCGGCAGCGAGGCCGGCCTCCACGATCGGTTGCGTCATACCGAGCTGGTTGCGGCAGTTCTCCCACAGCGTACGGACACCGGCCAACGCGACTGAGGCGTCCGGACCGCTCAGCGGGACGAAGAGATGAGCGACGAACTCCGGCTCAACGAGGTTGCTGGCGGCCACGTTCGTCCTCCGGCGTGTTCCGCGTCTCCGACGTGAGCTTGTGGACGAGCGTGTTGCGCTGATCGAGGACGGGCTTCGGAATTCCGGTCACCGTCTTGCTGCCGATTCGCATGATCCGGACCGGCCCGTTGATCTCCAGGTCGGTGATCGCGTCGCGCAGCTCAATAGCCTCGCCGGTGTCCCACGCCCTCTCGATCCGGCGAAGAATCTCGGCAATGTGCTCCCAGCGCTGGGCGGTCATCTCCCAGAGCACCAGGTCCTGCAACACGTCGACGGCATCCTGGGCGGTCTCGTCATCCCAGCTGTCCTCGAGATTCATGGATCCGACGGTAGCTACGGTCCGCCTGCCGTGTCGTCGGCCGAATCCATGAACCGTTCCGGCTGACGTTTCGGCCGACCTCGATCCGCGTTCGCCGTGTCTACCATCGGTCACGTGCCGAACCCTCGTGAAGTCTTCGTCATCCACGGTCGCGACGAGCAGGCCCGCCGGGCGCTGTGGCGGTTCCTGCAGGCCCTCGACCTGCACCCGCTCGACTGGGAGGAGATCGTGCGCCGCACCGGGACAGGTGTGCCGTACATGGGTGAGGTGTTGGCCAGGGCGTTCGAGGAGAACCAGGCGGCGGTGGTGCTCTGCACTCCCGACGACGGCGCTCTGCTGCACCACGATCTGCGTAGCGAGCACGAGCCGGCGTACGAGACCGGGCTCACCGGCCAGCCCCGCCAGAACGTGCTCATCGAGATGGGCATGGCGCTGGCCGTCCAGCCGAGACGTACGGTGATCATCGAGATCGGCACGCTGCGACCCGCCTCGGACACCACCGGCCGTAACGTGATCCGCTTCGACGGCAGCACGCCGAGCCTGCAGAAGATCGCCGGTCGTCTCGAGGGCGCGGGCTGCGCGGTCAACCGCGACGGCACGGACTGGCTCGACACCGAACCGTTTTCCCGGCTCGACGCCTACCGTCGGAGTTTCACGCCCCGGTCAGCGTGAAGGCACCCCAGAAGTACGGGTGCGCGAACCGCGTCGACCGGTCGCCCACCAGGTCCGGGTGACGCTCCCGCATCTCGGCCGTGGTGGCCGTGCGCAGCCAACGTTGGGCCAGGTTGAGCGCTCGGGCCGGCTCGTGCTCGGCGAGCAGTTCGTGGAACCGGGCCATGAGCAGGGCGGTCGCCCGGTCGTTGACCTCCCAGTGCGCGGCCACCACACCGGCCAGGCCGAGCTGGAGCATGCCACCGGGCAGGCCGACCACCTCGTCCGGCAGCTCGTGGCCGATCCGGTGGCTCTCGCAGGAGGACAGCACCGCCAGCCGCCGTACACCGACCGGCAGACGCAGCAGGTCGCGCAGGGTCAACTCGCCGTCGGCGAGCTGCACCCGGCTGAGCAGCACCTCGTCCGGCGCGGCGTGCCCGTGGCAGGCGAGGTGCCACACGGTGTGGCGGGGAAGCTCATCGAGGACGACATCGCGCGTGGCGTGCGGGAGGACGGTGACCGCGTCGGTGCGGCGCCCCCAGACATCGGCGACCGTGCTCACCTCCGCTGCGGCGTGCTTCAGGCTCGCCTCGCCGTCGCCCTCTGGCGCCGCGACGGCAACGATCGACGGCGGTGCGGCGCGCAGAGCTGCGGTACGCGCCTGAGAGGTACGCAGGATGCGCGCGCTGGGTGCGTAGCGGAAGTCGTTACGGTCGGCCAGGCCACACCAGCGGTACGCGCCCGAGGGGTCGCGTATCGTCGCGATGTGCACCGGCAGCAGTCCCAGCAGGCCGACCGCCACGACAGTGACCAGATCACCGTCGCCGAGGGCCCTGTCGAGATCGGCCATCCCGGCGTGCCAGAGCCAGGCCGCGACTCGCTCGACGCGTCTGCCGTCCTCCTCGTTCTCCAGGCTCGCGACCTGCTCCGCCACGGCCTCCCTGGTCAGCTCCGGCATCTCGACCAGCTTCGGGTTCCCCGAACCCCGAACGACAAGGGCATAGCCGCCCGAGCTCGCGGCCGCCAGGTAGACCAGCGGGCCTTCCACAGTGGCCCGCCGCACCTGCTCGAGGTCGTCGCCGGCGTTGAGTCCGAGCCCGTCGATCTCGCGGCCCACCCGGCCGAACTCCGCCGCGGCCCGTTGCAGGGCGGAGGTGAACCGGTCACCCGGTAGCAGATCACGTTCGGCCAGGTCGAGCGCGTGAGCGGCGGCCCGGTGCCGGGCGGCGAGGTCAGTGTGGCCGGCCTCGAGAAGGAGACTTTCCACCGCCGGATCGGCGCGACCTGTGATCTCCCGCATGGCCACGGCGCGACCGTTCTCCAGCGCGATCACGGCGCCGACCGGATCGCCGTCGCGGATCATCCACCACCCCGCCTCCTCGGTGCGGGCCTGCACCTGGGCGAGCAGAAAGTCCTTCGTTCCACGCTGGTAGAGCGGCCCGGCGGCAAGTGGCACGGCTTCCATCAGAGCCCGGTACGCCCGCGCGCACAGCCGAGGGTTGCCGGTTTCCTGCGCCCAGTCCACCCAGTTGCTGCCGACCCAGATGACGTCCGCCGGGCTCCCGGACCGGCTCTCCAGGTAGGCGCGCTCCCACCGCGCGGCGAGCCGGTCGTCGCTGCGCGGCCGGAGACCGAGCGCGTTCGCGTACGCCTCCGCGTCGGCCAGCCCGGCCCACGCCTCGATCCGACTGCCGCCCGGGGGCAGGCGCGTGACCCGGCGGAACAGTCGGATCGCCAGGAGCACGTCGGGCGGCTCGCCACGGGCCATAAGCACCTGCGCCAGCGACAGATCGGACGGAGCTCGCCGCCGCCGCGACCACCCGGCCAGGCGCTGCCCCTCCCGGCACAGCTCGACGGCCTCCTCCGCGCTCATCTCGCCTTCGGAATAGGCCACCTCGGCCAGGGTTCCTCGCATCGCGGACAGGTCGGCGATCGGCGCGCTCCCGGACAGGTGGCGGGCGTACCGCAGCTGCCGGATCGCGTCGGACCGCAACGCCTTCCGGGCCACCTCGTCGGCCCTCGACGCCTGGGCCAGCAGGTACCGGGCATTGCAGTAGGCGACCATCGCCTGCGTCTCCCGTTCGGCGGGCAAGCGGCTCACCGCGGTCCACAGCACCTGCATCGCCTCGCCGTATCCGGTGAGGTCGCCGCTGCGGCTGTGCTTGGTGTCCATGGCGTCGACCAGGTCGAAGGCCGCGCCGGCCAGTGTCAGCGCCTCGTCGGCGGGCAGCTCCTCGGCGGCCCGCACCAGCAGATCGGTGGCCTGAGCGAGATCATCCGGCCGGCTGAGGCTCATCGACCGCCGTATCAGGCCGCGCGCCTGGTTGATCAGATTGCCCTGGTGCTCCGACTGCAGGATGAACGCGTCGAGGTCGGCACCGAGGGCAGGCCGATTCGGACGGCGCAGCTGCTCCTGCGCATGGTGACGCACCGACCGTCGTAACCAGACCAGGACGAGCAAGGCCTCCAGGCCGGTGGCCAGCGTCGCCGAGCGGGCGGACAACCCGGCCGACTCCCGCAGGATCGGGTAGATCACCGGAGCGCCGCCGATCGCCGCGTTCGCCGCGATCGCCCATGCGCTGATCCGCTCGGTGCGGTAATCGCTGGCCAGCAACGTCATGTAGGCCAGAGCACCCAGCACGGTGGTGACGGCCGGAATGAGCCGGAGCCAGAACGCGTACGGGTGCCCGACGTAGTTGACTTGTCCCGCACACCACACGCCGAGCCCGCAGAGCAGGGCGATCGTGGTGAGCCCGGCGAGGAACAGGCGGCGGGATCGCTGTTGCTCGCGCAAGGTGCTGGGCCGGAGCGTGAAAAGCGCCACCAGATCACCGTGCATCGGCGGAGGCTCTGCACGGCACCGTCTGTACGGCCCACCCGTTCCGCGTCCGGTCGTGGTGAGCTCATGCCACCGAGTACGTGGGCTGGGCCATCCATCGTCGGGGACGGTTTCGCTGATCGTGCGACCTGGTTAGCAAACCGCCCGAAATGCGAAAAAAGGACATGTTTTGCGATGTGGTGCCCGGGGCGGGGGTCGAACCCGCACGCCTTGCGGCAGCCGCTTTTAAGGCGGCCGTGTCTGCCGTTCCACCACCCGGGCGGGTGACACCGGCGCGTCGACACGCGGCGGTGCAGATCTCACCGTAGCGGCTCGGCCGCGACGCGGCGTACCCCGACGGATGCGGCCGTTATGGTCGAGGCCGTGACCAGCGCCGTCCGCACGAGCCGGGCGCCCGACCACGCCCGGGCGGCCCGCCCGGCGGCGGTCACGCGGCGGGTGACGGCCGCCGTCCGGCGGCACCGGGCGGACCTGCTCGTCGGGGTGGCGTTCGTCGCCCTCGCCGGCTGGCTCACCCACGGTCTCTGGCCGGCGCCGGGCACGCGGGTGCTCGCGCTCAACCCGGCCGACCAGACGCTGTACGAGTGGTTCCTGGCGCTGGACGCGCGCGCCCTGCGCGGCGAGCTGAGCCTGGTCACCGGCCGGTTGAACGCGCCGGACGGGGTCAACCTGATGGCGAACACGTCGGTGGTGGCGCTCGGCGTGCTGCTCGGACCGGTCACGCTGGCGTTCGGGGCGCCTGTGACGTTCGCCCTGCTCGTCGCCGCGAACACGGCCGGTACGGCGCTCGCCTGGTACCTGCTGTTCACCCGCGTCCTGCGGGCCCGCCGGCTCGCGGCCGCACTCGGTGCGGCGCTGTGCGGCTTCGGGCCGGGCATGGTCTCGCAGAGCAACGGCCACCTGCACATGACCGCGCAGTGGCTGGTCCCGGTGCTGGTGTGGCTCGTGGTCCGGCTGCTGCGCGCCGCCGACCCGGCCGGTCGCCCGGACGGCCCGGACCGCCGCCGGACGGCCACCTCCGCGGCCGGGCTCGCCGCTGTCGTCACCGTGCAGGTCTTCGTCGGCGAGGAGGTGCTGTTCCTCGCCGCGCTCACCCTGGCGGTGACCGCCGTCGCGTACGGGCTGGCCGACCGGGACCTGCTCCGCCGGGCCGGTTCCGGCTTCGCCCGTGGGCTGCTCGCCGCCGCCGGGCTGGCGCTGCCGGTGCTGGCGTACCCGCTGTGGGTGCAGTTCGCCGGTCCGCAGAGCGTCGCCCACGGGATGTTCCCGCCCGCCTACTTCTCCGCCGACCTGATCGCCTGGACCCGCCTCTCCGCGCTGTCGGTCTTCGGCAGCCCGGAGGCGGTGCGGCTCACCACCGGCCCGGCCGAGTTCACCACGTTCCTGGGCTGGCCGCTGCTGCTGGTCGCCGTGGGCTGCGCGGTCTGGCTGGGCCGGCGCGCCCCGGTGGTGGCGATCGTGGCCGCCGCGCTGGCCATGGCCGCGCTCGCGCTCGGCCCGGAGGTGGTGGCCGGTGGTGAGCGGACCGGGATCCCCGGCCCGTACGCGCTGCTGGCCGGGCTGCCGGTGGTGGACGGCGCGCTGCCGACCCGTTTCGCGCTGGCGGTACTGCCGCTCGCCGGCACCGTGCTCACGCTCGCCGTGCACCGGGCGCTCGGCGAACCCGGCCGGGCCCGCCGGGTCGTCCCGTTCGCGGTCGGCGCGGCGCTGCTCAGCATCTTCCCCACCCCGCTGCCCACGATGGACCGGCCGCCGCTGCCCGAGTTCGTCACCGGCGGCCACTGGCGGCAGTGCGTACGCCCCGGCGGGGTGCTGGTGCCGGTGCCCACCGCCACCCCGCAGGATCCCTGGCCGATGCGCTGGGCCACCGCCACCGGTGTCGCCTTCGCCATGCCGGAGGGCTTCTTCATCGGCCCGTACGGCCCGGACGGCTCGGCCACAATGGGCACCTGGCAGCGTCCCACCTCGGCACTGCTCGCCGACGTGGCCCGCCGCGGCGTGGCGCCGGCGGTCGGTGACCGGCAACGCCGCCAGGCCGCCCGGGACGTCGAGTTCTGGCACGCGTCGTGCGTCGCGGTGACCGACGACACGCCGCACGCGGAGATGCTGCGCCGGACCCTGGAGCAGCTCTACGGGCGGCCGGGGGTACGGCTCGCCGACGCCTGGACCTGGCGGTTCTGACCTCGGTCACGGCGAAAGGCCCCTCCCGCGTACGGGAAGGGCCTTTCGTCCGGCTTCGTCAGACGCGGGCGGCGACCGGCGGGGCGGACGCCTCGGCGAACTCCTCGCGCGGGTCGTGCAGCTGGCCCAGCGCGACCACCTCACGCTTGAGGAAGAACGCCAGCGTCCAGTCGACCACCACGCGCACCTTGCGGTTGAACGAGGGGATCCGCGACATGTGGTACGTCCGGTGCATGAACCAGGCCGGCCAGCCGGTCATCTTGATGCCGTAGACCTGCGCCACGCCCTTGTGCAGGCCGAGGCTGGCCACGCTGCCGGCGTGCTTGTGCTTGTAGTCGACCGGCTCGCGCCCGCGGATCACGTTCGCGATGTTGTCGGCCATCCGCGCCGCCTGCCGCACCGCGTGCTGGGCGCTCGGCGAGCAGAAGTTGCCCGGCTCCTTGGTCAGGTCCGGTACGGCGGCGCAGTCACCGGCGCTCCACGCGCCCTCGACCACCCGGTCGCCGTCCACGATCTGCAGCGTCGGCCGGCAGGTGACCCGGCGACGCTCGTCACGCGGGAAGTCCGTCGCGTCGAGCATCGGCGACGGCTTCACGCCGGCGGTCCAGACGATGGTGTCGGACGGGAAGCTGTCGCCGTCGGAGAGCTTCACCACACCGTCGACGCAGGACTCCAGCCGGGTGTCCAGGCGGATGTCCATGTCCCGCTTCATCAGCTGCTGCACCGTGTAGGCACCCATGTCCCGGTCGACCTCGGGCAGCACCCGCTGGGTCGCCTCGACGAGCACCCAGCGCATGTCCTCCGGCTTCAGCTCCGGGTAGTAGCGCAGCGCGTCACGGGCCATGTCCTCCATCTCGGCGAGCGCCTCGATGCCGGCGTAGCCGCCGCCCACGAAGACGAACGTCAGCGCGCGGCTGCGGACCGCCGGGTCGGTGGTGGAGGCCGCCACGTCGAGCCGGTCCAGCACGTGGTTGCGCAGGAAGATGGCCTCGCCGATGGTCTTGAACCCGATGCCGTTCTCGTGCAGGCCGGGGATCGGCAGGGTGCGGGAGACCGAGCCGGGGGCGACGACCACGTGGTCGTACCGGATCTCCCGGGCCGGGCCACTGATCGGCTGCACCACGGCGGTCATGCGGTCGTGGTCGATCCGGGTGACGGTCCCCGCCACCACGGTGCACTTACGCAACTCCCGCCGCAGCGGCACCACGGCGTGCCGAGGGGAGATGTTGCCCGCCGATGCCTCCGGGAGGAACGGCTGGTACGTCATGTGCGGCTGCGGGTCGACGACGATGACCTCGGCCTCACGCCTGCTCAGCTTCTTGGACAGGCGCAGAGCGGCGTACAGGCCCACGTGACCGGCACCCACGACAAGGATCCGCTTCGGGTTCACGTCATCTATCTTTCCCCGGGTGCTTCGGGTAATCCCGCGCGAGACCCCCTTCTGTGACGGAGCACAACCCGTGTGACCTGCGCAACGTCCCTGGAGCGCCGCGTCACCTGCGCCGGAGCAGCCAGCCCAGCAGCGCGCTCAGCCCCACCGCCACCAGCAGTCCCACGACTGTCGCGACCTGTGAGCCGTCCGTACCGCCCACTCCCCCGAGCCACGCCAGCACCACGCCGAGCACGGCGCTGGCGAGCACCACGGCACCCGCGCGGCCCAGCCACCGCAGCACCACGTCCGGGTCGATCAGCCCGTCGTAGGGCAGCAGCGCGGCGAGCGCGCAGAGCGAGTGCGCCAGGTAGAGCAGCGTCGCCACGGCGAGCAGCCGCCACAGCGCCGGCGGCCGGTCGAAGCCGAGCGTGGCCAGCAGCCAGCCGCCGACTGTCACCAACGCGGTGAACGTCGGCCAGATCCGGCGCGGCCCGACCGCCGGCAGCACCGCGGCCACCGTCAGGGCCAGCAGCGAGCGCGCGGTCAGGGCCTGCACCGGGTACGCGAGCAGGAAGCCCGCCAGCACGACGAGGAAGATGCCGCCGCGTACGAGCAGCGGCAGCGGGCTGACCCGGGCGGCGGCGTACCGCAGCGCCCGCACCCGCTCCACCAGGGCGTCCGTCACTGGGCTGGCCTTCCGTTCGCGACTGCGGGACTCCGCTTCGCTGCGTTCCTCGCGCTCACCGGGCTGCCTCTTCGTTCGCGACTGCGGGACTCCGCTTCGCTGCGTTCCTCGCGCTCACCGAAGCCCTGCCTTCGGGGCGGTCGCCAGCCGGGCCACGTCGCGCAGCACCTCGTCGAGGCTGCCGGCGCCGGCCCAGCGCACCACCGGTACCCCGTGCTCGCGGAGCTGGCCGATCATCGTGTCCCGGTCCAGCCGCCACAGCCGGTACGCGACCTCGGCCCAGCCCCGTTCCTTCGGCATCGGCAGCTCGGCCGGCAGCGTGTCCACCGCCACCACGAACCGCCCGCCACGGGCCAGCCGGGCCAGCATCTGCGCGGACCGCTCGTCGAGCAGCGGGGTGAGCACCACCACGAGCGCGTCGGAGGAGAGCACCTGCGGTCCGAAGACCTGGTCGTACGGCTCGTGCGGGGACGACTCGGCCTGCACGTCGAGCAGCCACTCCAGGACGGTGAGGTACTGCCGCCGCCCGGTGGCCGGACGCAGCCGGCGCGCGGCCGGCCCGTACTCCAGCATCGACACCCGGTCGCCGCGGTGCAGGTAGTGCTCGGCGATCGCGGCGGCGGCCCGGACCGTGGTGTCCAGCACCGACGCGGTCCCGTTCACGCCACCGGAGCGGCCCGCCTCGGCCAGCACGTCCAGCAGCACAACCACCTCGGCGTCCCGGTCCGAGAGCGTCGCCGCGACGTGCAGTTGACGGGCCCGCAGCGACACCCGCCAGTCGATCCGGCGCAGCCGGTCGCCGGGCGCGAAGACGCGTACGCCGGCCAGCTCGCCGCCCTCGCCCGGCCGCCGCGACCGGTGCGCGCCGACGAGCCCGGCGGCCCGGGGCATCGCCTCGACCGCGTCGAACGGCTCGGTACGCGGATAGACCCGGGCCCGGATCGGCTCGGTGATCACCGCGCGGGAGACCAGCAGCCCGTCGGCGGCGGCGACCCGGACCCCGGCCGGGCCGATCGGGTGCCGTCCCCACCGCAGGGCGGTGCCGGTCAGTTCCAGGTCGACAGCGCTGCCCCGGGGTACGGAGGTGACGAACGGGCGGTCCGCGCCGCCGGAGCGGCTCACGTCCAGCCCGGCGCCGCCGAAGCCGACCTGCTCCACCCGGAGCCAGCGCGACATCCGGGTGCGGACCACCGCCAGGTCGTACCCGATCAGGTCGGGGTTGGCCACCGCGACGGTGGCGGCCAGCGGCGCGCCCTCGACCAGGTGGGTGTCCCCGACACCGAGTTCCAGCTCGGGCAGCGCGGCGGGACGGCGGCGCAGCGCGTACGCGGTCCCGAGCGCGAACGGTGTGGCGAGCACCACCAGGTCGATGCGGCCGAGCAGGACGGCGGCGACGAGCAGCACGCCGGTGAGCAGCACGGCCCGGCCGAGCGCCCAGGTGGGCGCCCAGCCGCTCGCCGCGTCGGCCCGGTCCATCAGCGTCCGGCGGCGTAGCTGGGCAGCGCGCCGCTGGCCGGTGCGGGCGTCGACTCCAGCACCTCGCCGACCACGAACGACGGGTCGACCCGGCGCAGCCACATCTCCGGCCGCAGCGTGATCCGGTGCGCCAGCGCGGGCGCCGCCACCGCCTTGACGTCCTCCGGAACGACGTAGTCGCGGTTGGCGAGCACCGCCCGTACCCGGGACAGCAGCAGCAGCGCCAGCGAGCCGCGCGGGGACGCGCCGACCAGCACCGACGGGTGCTCCCGGGTGGCGGCGGTGAGCGCCACGATGTACCGGCCGACCGAGTCCTCGACCACCACGTCCTCCAGCGCGGCCTGCATGGCGCGCAGCGTGGCGGCGTCCACCACCGGCTTGATCTCCGCTTCCTCGCGGCGGCGGGCGATCCGGCGGCGCAGCACGTCCCACTCCTCGTCGTGGGTGGGGTAGCCGAACGACACCCGCAGCAGGAACCGGTCGAGCTGCGCCTCCGGCAGCGGGTACGTGCCCTCGTACTCGATGGGGTTGGCGGTGGCGAGCACGTGGAACGGCTCGTCCAGCCGGTAGGTCACGCCCTCCACCGAGACCTGCTTCTCCTGCATCGCCTCCAGCAGCGCCGACTGCGTCTTCGGCGGCGTCCGGTTGATCTCGTCGGCGAGCAGCAGGTTGGTGAACACGGGCCCGGCCCGGAAGGCGAAGTCGCCGCTGCTCTGGTCGTATAGGAACGAGCCGGTCACGTCGGCGGGCAGCAGGTCCGGCGTGAACTGGAGCCGCCGGAAGTCCAGCCCGAGCGCCTGCGCGAAGCAACGCGCGGTGAGCGTCTTGCCGAGACCGGGCAGATCCTCCAGCAGCACGTGACCACCGGCGAGGATGCCGGCCAGCACCAGCTCCAGCGCGTCCCGCTTGCCGACCACGACGGTGCCGACCGCGTCCAGGACGGTCCGGGCGAGCCGGCCCACCTCGGCGGGGGGCATGCTCCGGTCCACGTCGTTCATCAGATCTTCTCCAGTTCGGCGACGATCGCCGCGAGGTCGCGCGGCGACGGAGGGCGGCGGACGGGGGTGTCGAGGAACGTCCACAGTGGCTCGCCCAGCAGGGCTCGGGCACGGGCCGGGTCGGACTCACGGGTGACGCCGTGCCGCTGACGCAGCCGTTCGTCGGCCAGTTCGCCGAGGCGCGGCAGGATGCGTTCGGTGAACCGCTCCCGGTTGTCGGCGGACCAGTCCAGCGGGCGTTCCCAGCCGTTGATCGCGGTGCGCAGCGCGTCCCGGGCGGACCAGTTCCAGGTGCCGGGTTCCTCACCGGCGGGCGCCCGGGCACCGGCGCGGGGCGGCGGCGGGGGCGACAGCGCGGTGGTGACCCGGCGTACGGCGAGCACGGCGAGAACCCCGGCCACGATGATCCAGATCGGCACCTTCAGGCCGACCGCGCGGAGCCCGACCAACACCACCACGACGACGGCGGCGGTGACCGCGGCGGTCCGCAGCAGCGCGCGGGCCCGGCCGCCACCGGACGGACGCTCGGCCTCCCCGGCCGGCTCCTCGCCGAACGAGAGCAGGTCGTCGATGCTGGTGCTCACGACGCCTCCCCCGCCAGGCTGGTCAGCTCGCCGCGCAGCCGCCGCAACGCGGCGCGGGCCTGGTCCCGGGTGCGCTCGTCGACCGGGTGCGTGGCGTACCGGGCCTCCCGGTAGACGTGCGCGAAACCGTCGAGCACGTCGGCGCTGGCGATCGCCGGGATGCCGGCCTCCGGGTCGCCCCGCAGCAACCGGGCGACCAGGTCGGTCGGGGTGTCGCCGGTGTGCCGGGGCACGCCCGCGTCCTCGGCGGCCTCCTCCAGGCGTACCCAGCAGGCGATCACGGCGGTCCGCGGGTCGGTGGAGCGGTCGTCCAGTTCGACGAGCCCGGCGTCGAGCGCGGCCACCACCTCGCGGGCGGTCCCCTCGGCGGTACGCCTGGTGCGCCGCACCGGCACCGCCCGGGTCGTGCGCCGCAGCGCGCCCCGGACCACGTTCCACAGGACGTACCCGATGGCGCCCAGCACCACCGCGAACAGCAACGCCACGGCGGCGGTGGCCAGCCAGTCGGGCACACCGCCCGACGTGGACTCACCCACGTCGCGGGGTTCCACCGGGTACGACGGCACCGCCTCGGGCGACGGGTACTCCGGCACGTACGGGATGGTGTCGGCGGCGGGCGGGATCCGGCTGGCCCCGATGGCGGAGTGACCGGCGGCGAACGCGGCGAGCGCGAGCAGCATCGTCACCGCGGCGACCGGCCACCACCTGCGCAGTACGCCGAAATCCATCCCACCGCCCCAGGTGCTCCTCAGTCCACCCCGGCCAGGTGCTTCGCCCGGGTGAACACGTCGTCCAGCATCGCCGGTGTGAGCCGTCCGGTGAACGTGTTCTGCTGGCTGACGTGGTAGCAGCCCAGCAACGCCGGCACCGACTCGCCGGACCAGTGTGCCCCATGGCCGAACACCGGCCGCGGCGTGGGCGGTCGCTGCCCGTACACCTGGCGTAGCACCGGCCACCACGCGGCCCACGCGAACGCGCCCAGCGCGACCACGACGCGCAGCGTGGGCCGGATCAACTCGACCTCGCGGTGCAGCCACGGCGCGCAGGTGTCGCGCTCGGCCGGGGTGGGTTTGTTGTCCGGCGGCGCGCATCGCACGGCCGCGAAGATGCGGGTGTCGCGCAGCGTCAGGCCGTCGTCCGCGGCGACGCTCGTCGGCTGGTTCGCCAGCCCGGCGCGGTGCAGCGCGGCGAACAGGACGTCACCGGACCGGTCCCCGGTGAAGATCCGGCCGGTGCGGTTACCGCCGTGCGCCGCCGGCGCGAGGCCGAGGATCGCGATGCGCGCGTCCTGCGGACCGAGGCCGGGCACCGGCCGTCCCCAGTAGTCCTGGTCGCGGAACGCCGCCCGCTTGACCCGGGCGACCTCCTCCCGCCACGCCACCAGGCGCGGGCAGGCGAAACAGTCGCTGACCGCG
The DNA here is from genome assembly GCF_049179035.1 of Micromonospora sp. WMMD1274. Classification (NCBI taxonomy): domain Bacteria; kingdom Bacillati; phylum Actinomycetota; class Actinomycetes; order Micromonosporales; family Micromonosporaceae; genus Micromonospora; species Micromonospora sp. WMMD1274. Next base: position 4,283,919 of record NZ_JBMHMG010000001.1, on the reverse strand, counting down.
CCGTCGAGGTCGGCCAGGTCGGCCGCCCGCGCGGCGCGGGCGACCACGTCCTGCGGGGTACGCGACTCAGCCAAGCTTCGCCCGGAACAGTTCCAGCGTGCGGGCCCAGGCGGTCGCGGCGGCCCGCTGGTCGAAGTGCTCGGGCCGGTCCTCGTTGAAGAACGCGTGCGCGGTGCCCGGGTAGTCGAACGTCTGGCAGGTGCCACCGGCGGACTCGATGGACCGGCGTACGCTCTGCACCCCGTCGGCGGCGGACAGGCCGTCGGCTTCGGAGCAGTGGATGAGCGCGGCCTTCCCGGCGTAGTCGGCCCAGTCGGTGGCCATGCCCTCCCAGGGCAGACGCGGGTAGAACCCGGCGGTGGCCACGATGCGCTCGGAGAACGTGCCGGACCACAGGGCCAGGCTGGCGCCCGCGCAGAACCCGGCACAGCCCACCTTGCCGGCGACCTCCGACCGGCTCGCCAGGTATTCGGCGGCGGCTGCGATGTCGCTCGCCGCCTCGTCCATCTGGGAGCTGTTCAGCATCAGCCGCGGCTCGGTCGGCTTCACGGCCGGCCCGCCGTGCCGGAAGTCCGGCGCGAGGGCGACGAAGCCGGCCTCGGCGAAGCGGTCGACCACGGCCCGGACGTGGGGCACCAGTCCCCACCAGTCCTGGATGACGATGACCGCCGGGCTGGCCGCACCGCCGGAGGGTATCGCGAGATACCCCTCGCTCGTCCCCCCGTTGCCGGTGAAGCTCACCATCTCGCCCATGGGCCCGTCCTCCTAGCGGTCAGTCATCATTGGCTGGTCGCCCAGTTGGCTGCTACGTGCCGGTAGCGTGCCACGCGGTCACCGGCCCGGGGAAGACGGAACAACAGTGGCATTCACCTCCTGTTGAACCGCCGGACAGGCACACACGCCGGGTATAGCTATTGCTAAACTAGTCGCGTGGTGGCTGGAGACTGGGACGTCTACCTGGTCGACGAGGTGCGGCAGTGGCTCGGCACTCTCGACGCGTCCGCCCATGCGCGGGTGGTGCAGGCGATCGACCTCCTGGCAGAGCACGGACCAGGACTCGGACGACCCCTTGTCGACACCATCCACGGTTCGTCGATGGCGAACTTGAAGGAACTCCGGCCGGGCACCGTGCGTATTCTTTTCGCGTTCGACCCGTGGCGCTCGAGCATCCTCCTGGTCGCCGGCGACAAGTCCGGCCGGTGGAAGACGTGGTACCAGGAGGCCATTCCCGTCGCCGAGCACCGCTACGAGATCTACCTCAAGGACCGGGCACGAGAGGAGGGAAAGGCATGAGCGACTACTCCCGGTGGCAGGACATCCGCGCCGACCACGTCGCCCGGGCCGGCGGGGAAGATGCGGTCGATGCGGGTAAGCAGGAACTCCTCGCCGAGGTCATCGGCCACCGCCTCGCGGAGGTACGGCGAGCGCGCGGCTTGACCCAGCAACAGGTCGCCGACCGGATGGGCGTCACCAAGGGACGGGTCTCCCAGATCGAGCAGGGAAAGATCTCCGGCCAGGAGGTGGTGGCCCGGTTCGCTGCAGCGCTGGGTGGCCGGCTCCACCAGGCGATCTACTTCGACGACGGTGACATCGCCGCCATCGCCTGACAGCGAATCCCCCGCGAGATCTTGGAGGATTCCGGCCCCTATGAGGGCCGTTTCCTACCAAGATCTCGCGGGATCGAGCGCGCTTCAGCGCGTCGGCGTGGGTTCCGGGGAAGCGCTGGTGCTGGGCGCGGGCATGGCGGGCGCAGTCGGGGTGGCGCTGTCCGTGGGCGCGGGTGCGGGCGGGGCGATCGACGGGGAGGCCGGTGGGCCGAACGGGGCCAGCTCCGGGCAGTACGGGTAGGTGTTGCGCATCTCCGGCACCGCGCCCGTGCCGTCCATGCAGCTCGGCCAGCCGAGCCGGATCGGCACGCCGTTCTGGTCGAAGAGCCGCGCGTCGCGGATCAGCCGTCCCTGCGGGTCGTAGACGAAGACGTCCTCGATCCGGTCGTACCGGTGGTCCACCGAGGTCTGCTCGTAACCGCTGTAGACGTCGGCGTCGGCGCGCTCGTCCACCTGGACCAGCACGGCGACGGAGAACAGCAGCAACGCGGCGGTGGCGATCTGGTGCAGTTGTCGCCGCCACCCGGTGATCCCGCCCGAGCGGCGCCCCCACCACATGGACGCGACGATCGCGCCGATGAGCAGCAGCAGCCCCATGGAAGTGTTACCGCCCAGCCGGGGCACCAGGCCGGACCGGCCGTCCACCATCCATGCCACGACCAGGACGGCCAGCCAGCCACGCACCAGCCACCAGGCCGGGCGCAGCGGACGCAGGAAGTCGCTCACCGTCTCGTGCCCGAGCACCGGGCCGAGCTGGCGGTCGAGCAGGCGGATCTGCGTGGCCGCCTGCTCCCGCGCCTCGGCCAGCCGGTGGAAGCGCGCCGGTCGCCGCCCCTCCCCGGCGCCGGCGGCGGCACGCAGCTCGGCCGCGTACGCCTCGGGGGTGCCCAGCCGGTCCACGAGCGCGCCCTCGCCCTCGGCGGCCACCTCGGCGAGGTGTTCCGGCAGGTCCTCGGTCAGCTCGTCGCGGACCGTCGGCGGCAGGTCGGCGAGCGCCGCGCGTACCCGGTCGACGTAGTCCGTGATCTCCTGCCCAGTGACGGTCATGCCGCCATCCCCCGATCGTCGAGCAGTGCGTCCATGGTGGTGGCGAACGAGCGCCAGGTCTTGCCGGAGCGGGTGAGCTGGTCGCGCCCGGCGGTGTTCAGCGAGTAGTACTTGCGGTGCGGCCCGGACTCGCTCGGCACCACGTACGTGGTGAGCAGGCCTGCGGCGAACAGCCGGCGCAGGGTGCCGTAGACCGAGGCGTCGCCGACCTCGGTGAGGCCGGCCTCGCGCAGCCGCCGCAGGATGTCGTAGCCGTATCCGTCCTCGTCCTTGAGCACGGCGAGCACCGCCAGGTCGAGCACGCCCTTGAGGAGCTGCGTGGTATCCACGCTCAGCACACTAGTGCGTATTGCGCACTACCGTCAACGACACAGCACCTACAGACGAGCGGTCCACCCGATGAAACGGTCGAACAGGTCGGCCGGATTCGGGTTGGTGCGCAGCAGGTCGGCGGTTGCGTCGAACAGGCAGCTCGCCATGTGGATCGACAGGGCGACGCGGTCACGCCGGTAGTCGAGGAGCAGCAACAACCGCGCCGGCTGGCACGGCCAGGGGGCCGCGCACGCCCGGCACAACCACAGGGGCCGCATGGGTACGTGCGGCAGCACGGCCCGCCGGCCGCGCTCGGGTACGGGAGAACAGTTCCTCGCGGTCATCCCCCGATGGTGTCGCCTACTGTTGTCGCTGTCAACAGCCTGCGTAGTTGTCGGCGTCTACCGACAGCAACGCTGCCATCGTCAACCTGTGGAGCTGGTGGGCGTGTCGGAGATCCGGGCGATGCTCGGCAACGTGTCGCGTCAGCGCGCGTCGGTGATCGCCAACCAACGGAACTTCCCGGAGCCGATCGCAGTGCTGGCGATGGGCAAGGTCTGGCGGAAGTCGGACGTCGAAAAGTGGATCAAGGAACACCGCCCCGATCTGGCGACGGACTGAACCGACCCTCGCCGTTGACCAAGGAGTTGGCGTCCCCACAGGCGCCTCAATTGGACACAAACTCCTTGATCACCGCCTGAGGAGGCGGCGGCGAGAGAGCCGGAGGGCTAGGCGAGGCTCCAGGCGATGCCGTCGAGGATGTCGTGCTCGGAGGCGACCACCGAGGGCATCCCGGCCCGCTCCATGATCACTCGCAGCACCAGCGCGCCCGCGCCGATCACGTCGGCCCGTCCCGGGTGCATCACCGGGTACGCCAGCCGCTGCTCGCTGCTCTTGCCGAGCAGGTCGGCGGTCACCTCGGCCACCTGCTCGTACGAGACCCGGGCGTGGTGGATGCGGCTGGGGTCGTACTCCCGGAGCCCTTGCGCCAGGGCGACCACTGTGGTGACCGAACCGGCGAGCCCGACCAGCGTGGCGGCCTCGCGGCCGGGCACGGCGGCGAGCGCACGGTCGACGGCGGCGGCGATGTCGGCCTCGGCGGCGGCGATCTGCGCCGCTGTCGGCGGGTCGCCGTGCAGGTGCCGTTCGGTCATCCGGACGCAGCCGATGTCCACCGAGATCGCGCCGCGCACGCCGTCGGCGCGGGTGCCGACGACGAACTCGGTCGAGCCGCCGCCGATGTCGACCACCAGGTACGGCGGTTCGGCGTCGGCGGGCAGGCCGCGCACCGCGCCGGTGAACGACAGGCGTGCCTCCTCATCGCCGGTCACCACCTCGGGCGGTACGCCGAGCGTGCGCTCGACCATGGCGCGGAAGTCGGCGGCGTTGGAGGCGTCGCGGGAGGCCGAGGTGGCGCACATGCGTACCCGCTCGACGCCGGACTTCTCGATCTCGGCCGCGTAGTCGGCGAGCGCCACCCGGGTCCGCTCGATCGCCTCCGGGGCGAGCATGCCGGTCTGGTCGACGCCCTGCCCCAGCCGGACGATCTCCATCCGCCGGCTGACGTCCACCAGCGGCGCCGTCTCCCCGGCCGACGCTTCTGGCAGGTCGGCGATCAGCAGTCGGATCGAGTTGGTCCCGCAGTCGATGGCGGCCACACGCGCACTCACGGCGCCCACCCTACGGCAGCCCGCCCGGGGTCAGAGGCGCAGCAGCATGCGGGTGTTGCCCAGGGTGTTGGGCTTGACGCGTTCCAGGTCCAGGAACTCGGCCACGCCCTCGTCGTACGAGCGCAGGAGCTGCTCGTAGACGGGCTGCGGGACGGGTGCGCCGTCGATCTCGCGGAAGCCGAACGAGCCGAAGAAGCCGGTCTCGAACGTCAGCACGAAGATCCGGGCGATGCCCAGCTCCCGCGCCGCGTCGATCAGCTCACCGACGATCCGGTGCCCGATCCGGTGGCCCCGGCAGGACGGGTCGACCGCCACCGTCCGGATCTCCGCCAGGTCCTCCCACATGACGTGCAGCGCGCCGCAGCCGACCACAGTGCCGTCCGACGTCACCGCGACGCGGAACTCCTGCACGTCCTCGTACAGCGTCACAGTCGCCTTGCTGAGCAGCCGCCGGTCGTCGGTGTAGGTGTCCACCAGCCGCCGGATCCCGCGCACGTCGGTGGTGCGGGCCCGGCGCACAGTGATCTCGTCGACGCTCATCTCACTGGACCGCTGGCACGTCCACGCAGGGCCCGGCCGCCCACCACTTCTCCACCAGCGCCAGCGTCTCGTCGCCGAACGGGTTGACCCCCGGCCCGGCCGCGAGCGCGTGCCCGAGGTGCACGTGCAGGCACTTCACCCGCCCCGGCATGCCACCGGCCGAGATGCCGGCGATCTCCGGCACCTCGCCGATCGCCTCCCGGCGGGTCAGGTAGTCCTCGTGCGCCGCCCGGTACCGCGCCGCCAGCTCCGGATCCTCGGCGAGCCGCTCGGCCATCTCCTTCATCAGCCCGGCCGACTCCAGCCGGCTGCACGCCGCCGTGGCGCGCGGGCAGGTCAGGTAGAACAGCGTCGGGAACGGCGTGCCGTCGGCCAGCCGGGGCGTCGTCTCCACCACGTCGGGCAGGCCGCAGGGGCACCGGTGGGCCACCGCGCGGGTGCCGCGCGGCGGGCGTCCGAGCTGCGCGGCCACCGCGGCCAGGTCGGCCTCGGTGGCCGGCTGGCGTTCCGGCGGGGGTACGGAGTCCGCCGCCGGCTCCTGCGGTGGTACGACGCTCAAGGAAGTGCCTCTCGAATCAAAGCTCACTTGTCGGGGCGCTCGGCGTTGGCCGCCCGCACGCTCCCCCACAGGGTGTCGTACCAGGGCTCGGGTGGCTTCGGCGCCCCCGGCTTCGCGCCCTTGCCGGCGTCCTTCGCGGCGCCCTCCGGGTCGGAGAGCACCACGAGCAGCGTCTCGCCCGGCTTGCCCATGAAGAACCGCTCCCGGGCCTGCGTCTTGACGTACTCCGGGTCCTTCCACTTGGCCGCCTCGGCGGTGAGCCGGTCGATCTCGGCCCGCTGGGCGGCCTGCGCCGCCTCCATCCGCTCGATGTCGGCCTGCTGGTCCAGGTAGACCCGGACCGGATAGGTGTACGCCAGGGCGAGCGCGATCAGCACCGCGAACAGCACTGTGGCGCGCCCGGTGAAGCGCCGGGGTTGGGGTGCGGTGAGCCGCTTGACCGGGCCACCGGCGGCGGTACGCCGGGCCGCGGCGGGGCGGCTCGCGGAGCGTACGCCGTCGGTGGCCCGAGACGCGCCGGGTGACCGGCCGGCGGCGCGCGCCTCCGCGCGGACGCCGCTGTCGCGTGCCGTGGACCGGACCCGGGCACCGCCCGTCCGGCCGGGCTGCCCCGGCCGACGGGCGGGCCGCTGGCCACCCGGTGTGCGGCGCTGCTGCATCGTCACACCCCTCCCCCGGAGCGCTCGCTCAGGCCGAACGGTAGCGCGGGAACGCGCCGGCACCGGCGTACCGCGCCGCGTCGGCCAGCTCCTCCTCGATCCGCAGGAGCTGGTTGTACTTGGCCACCCGGTCCGAGCGGGCCGGTGCGCCGGTCTTGATCTGCCCGCAGCCGGTGGCGACGGCCAGGTCGGCGATGGTGGTGTCCTCGGTCTCGCCGGAGCGGTGGCTCATCATGCACTTGAAGCCGGCCCGGTGGGCCAGGTCGACGGCGTCGAGCGTCTCGGTGAGCGAGCCGATCTGGTTGACCTTCACCAGCACCGCGTTGGCGGCCTGCTCGGCGATGCCCCGGGCGATGCGCTGCGGGTTGGTCACGAACAGGTCGTCGCCGACGATCTGGATGCGGTCGCCGAGCGCGGCGGTGAGGGTGGCCCAGCCGCTCCAGTCGTCCTCGGCCAGCGGGTCCTCGATCGACACGATCGGGTAGTCGCCGGCGAGCTTGGTGTAGTAGTTGCTCATCTCCTCGGCGCTCTTGGCGCTGCCCTCGAACGTGTAGGTGCCGTTGTCGAAGAACTCGGTGGCGGCCACGTCGAGCGCGAAGACGATGTCGGTGCCCAGCCGGTAGCCGGCCTTCTCCACCGCCTCGGCGATCAGGTCCAGCGCGGCGGCGTTGGTGGGCAGGTTCGGGGCGAAGCCGCCCTCGTCACCCAGGCCGGTCGACAGGTCCTTCTTCTTCAGCACCGACTTCAGCGCGTGGTAGACCTCGGCACCCGAGCGCAGCGCGTCCCGGAACGTCGGCGCGCCGATCGGCGCGATCATGAACTCCTGGATGTCGACGTTCGAGTCGGCGTGCGCGCCACCGTTGAGGATGTTCATCATCGGCACCGGGAGCAGGTGCGCGTTCGGGCCGCCCAGGTAGCGGAACAGGCTCAGCTCGGCGCTGCCGGCGGCGGCCTTCGCCACGGCCAGGGAGACGCCGAGGATGGCGTTCGCGCCCAGCTCGCCCTTGTTGTCCGAGCCGTCGATGTCGATCATCTTCTGGTCGATCAGCCGCTGCTCGCTGGCCTCGTAGCCGATGAGCTGGTCGACGATCCGGTCCTCGATGTTGGCGACGGCCTTCTCGACACCCTTGCCCAGGTAGCGGTCCTTGTCACCGTCGCGCAGCTCGACCGCCTCGAAGGCGCCGGTGGAGGCGCCGGACGGCACCGCGGCGCGGGCGATCGTGCCGTCGTCGAGCCCGACCTCGACCTCGACCGTCGGGTTGCCCCGCGAGTCCAGGATCTCCCGGGCGACGATTCCCTCGATGGTTGCCACTGAGTCGCTCCTCGTTTGTGTGGTTCCGGTCCGTATGGGCCGCGACGGTGCGGCTGAGGCAGGTGTTGAACGCAGCGTATCGGTCCCCGCCCTGCCGCACCCCGCTCGGGGCGGCCCCCGAGGCGCTTGCTGAGACGGACATTCCCGGATTACCGGTCGTCAACCGGCAACCGGTTTGCGAGACGTTGCGTCGATCGACAAGGCTGGGCATCATGCCTGCCGCCTCGACGACTCTCCGCGTGCTCGCCGCCTCGGTCATCGCGTCGCTCTCGGTCACCGGCTGTCAGGCCCTGGACGACGCGAACGTCGCGCTCGGTCGCGCCGACCTGGTCAACGACCTCGCCGCGCGGATGGACCGGGCGCTGGAGCAGACCTGGGCCGCCGACTACCAGCTCGACGGCGGCCGGACCGCCTCGATCGCGCAGACCAAGAAGCCGCTGCGGTCCACGTACACCTGGCCCGGCGGCAAGATCACGGTGACCCAGGAGTCGGTGACCCGGTGCGCGAGCACCGCCGCCCGTACCTCCTGCACCGTCTCGCCGCCCGTGCTCACCGCCGGCAAGCCGTCGGTGATCGTCTACGACGAGGCGCGCAAGCAGGGCCTGGTCACGCCGCCCGCGGTGATCCGGCTGCTCACCGACGCCGCGCTGGCGCCGGAGGCGGTCATCGAGCAGAGCGACACCACGCTCGCCGGCCGCCACGCCACCTGCGTCGACGTCACCCACGACGGGGAGCGCTTCAACGCCTGCGTGACGAACGAGGGAGTGCTGGCCAGCTTCTCCGGCACGCTCGACGGCAAGCCCGCCGAGGTGACGCTGAGCCGCTACACCGAGAGCGTCGAGGCCGCCGCGTTCGCGGTGCCGGACGGCGCCGGCGTGGTGGACCGCCGCCCGTCCACGTCGTGACCCCGCCCGCCGGTTCCGCCGCCGGTGCCGCAGGTCGGGCCGCCGACGGTTCCTCGTCCGGCGCCGGGACCCGGGCCGTTGACGCTCGCCCGCCGGGCACCGGATTCCTGCCCGCTGCCGGTCACGGGCGGCCGCCTCGGCCCGACGACCTGGCGCTGCCGGTGGCCGGCCGGAAGCTGCTGACCGGCCCGGACGAGCATCCGCTACGGGTCGGCGCGCTGCCCGGCGACCTCGCCTGGACCCCGGTCGGCACGCTCGACGGCATCCCCGCGTGGGCGGCCGAGGTGGCCGATCCGGAGTCGCTGCCCGGCCGGTGGCGCAGCTGGCGGGGCCTCGCCGCCGAGCTGCCCGCACCCCGCGCCGACCTGGCCGGGCGGGCGCTGGCCGTGGTCACCTGGCGGCGTACCCACAGGTGGTGCGGCGCGTGCCGGGCCGAACTGGCCGACGTGCCGGGCGAGACCGCGCGGCACTGCCCGGACTGCGACCTCACCGTGTTCCTGCCGCTGTCCGTCGCGGTGCTGACCGCGATCACCCGCCCCGGCCCGGCCGACGGCCCCGACGAGCTGCTGCTGGTCCGCCACGCGCATGGACCGACGCAGCTGTGGGCGCTCGTCGCCGGATTCGTCGAGGCGGGCGAGTCGCTGGAGGCCGCGGTGCACCGCGAGGTCGCCGAGGAGGTCGGCCTGACGCTGCGGCGACCGGTGTACGTGGACAGCCAGCCGTGGGCGCTGTCCGGACCGGGCACGCTGCTCGCCGGGTTCACCGCCGAGGTGACCGACCCGGCCGCCGAACCGGTCGTCGACGGCACCGAACTGACCGAGGCGCGCTGGTTCCCGACCGGCGCGCTGCCCGCCGAGCTGCCGCCCGCGTACTCCCTGTCGCGCTGGCTGATCGACGCGGTCGCCGCCCGGCGGTGACCGCAGGCCGGTCGCTGCCCGCGGTGACCCTCACACCCCCAGCAGCGTCCGCAGGTGGCGCGGCGGCGGGCAGTCGTGCGCCAGCATGGCGTCGTGCCAGTCCCGCAGCGGCACCCCGTCCGGCCGGGCGGCGGCGATGTCGGCCATCTCGCTGTAGCCGACGAAGTACGTGGAGAGCTGCGTCGAGGTGAGCAACGCCCGCCGCCACTTGCCGGCCGCCTCGCCCTCCTCCTGGAAGCCGCGCCCGGTCATCAGCGCCATCGCCTCGGACTCGGGCAGGTCGTCGCAGTGCACGAGCTGGTCCAGCAGCGCGTTGATGGTCATCCGCAGCTGCATCTTGAGCTGCTGCAACCGCACCGGCAGCCCGCCGAAGCCGAACCCGGCCATCAGCTCCTCCGCGTAGACCGCCCAGCCCTCGATGAACACGCCCGACTCGGTGAGCGCGCGTACCCGCGTCGGGCCCTCGTAGCGGCGGGCGTGGGCGAGCTGGAGGAAGTGCCCGGGCATCGCCTCGTGCACGGTCAGGTTGCGGATCATGTGGTCGTTGTACTCGCGGTAGAACGACTCGACCCGCTGCGCCGGCCAGCCCGACGGGGTGGGCGAGATGCAGTAGAACGTCGGCACGTCGGCCGTCTCCAGCGGCCCCGGCGAGTCGCAGTAGGCCACCGCCACGCCCCGCGCGAACTCCGGCATCTCCTGGATGACACACGGGTCGCTGACCATGCTGACCAGGTCGTGGTGGCGGACGAAGTCACTCGCCTCGTCCAGCGTGACCGAGGCGAGGTCGACGATCGTGGCGTCGTCCGGGCGCTCGGCGGCCAGCAGGTCCAGCGCCCGGCGTACCGTCTCGTCGTCGGCCGGACCACCGACCAGCTCGACCGCCGCCGCGCGGATCTCCTCGGTGACCCGGTCGAGGTTCGCCCAGGCGCGGCGCTGCACCTCGGCGGCGCTCAGCTCGGTGTCGAGCGTGTGCCACAGCCGCGCCTCCCAGCGCCGCCGGCCCAGCCGCGGGTCACGCCCCGGACCGGCGTCGGCGGCCAGGCCCTGCCGCAGCCAGGCCACGAACTCCTCCAGCGCGGCGATCGCCTCGGTGGCCGCCGGGCCGACCCGGTCGCGCAACGCCGGCGCCTCGGCCAGCAGCCCGGGCACCTCGTCGCGGATCAGCGCCGCCGTACCGGTGAACTGCCCGACCGCCGTCTCCGCGTGGACCCGCGGCATGTCCCGCAGCGTCGCGCGCGCCGTCGACAGCGCATCGGGTACGGCCGACAGACGCCCGGCCAGGCTGGTCAGGCGCTCCTCGGCCGGGGCGAAGGGACGGGCCAGCAGGGCGTGCAGCAGCGGCCCCGGATTGTGGCGCAGCGGATCCCACTCGTGGGTGCGGATCTCGGTGGCCTCGAACAGACCTCGGTCGACGAGGCTGGCGAGCAGCGCGTGGTCGACGCTCTCCGCCGGGTCGAGCGCGTCCGGGTCGATCTCCGCGAGCGCGTCGGCCGCGTCCTTCAGCATCGCCTGGTCGGCGGCGAGGGCGTCGGCGGAGAGATCGGGCAGCCGGTCGTCGTACCGGTGGTCTCCGGCGGAGGTGGCCAACCCGGGCCGGCTCTCCAGCAACGCCTCCACGATCCGCTCCGCCAGCGGCCCGAACGCTTCCATCCCCCGACCCTACCGACCGCCCCTTCCCTCCTCCCCGCGCCGCCTCCCCTTCCCTCTCCCCCTCTCCCCCTCTCCCCCCTCCGCGTTGATCAAGGAGTTTGTGTCCTCGTCAGCCTCCAATCCCGACACGAACTCCTTGATCACCGCCCGGAGTCGCCTGGAGGCGCGTGTGGCGAGCACCACGGCCCGGGCAGCCTGTAGATCTTGGTACGAAAAGGCCCCCATGAGGGCACTTTCCTACCAAGATCTACAGCAACGCCCGGAATGCGGACTGCATGTCTCGCGTGCCGGGAGGCGGGGCGTCATCTGCGGCGATCTTGCACTTTGCGCCCGGGCGAATGGGGCATTCACGACATCCACGGGCAGCAAGTGCAAGATCGCGGGCCGGGGCGGGCCGGGCCGGGCCGGGCCGGGGCGGGGCGGGCCGGGCGGGCCTGGGGCGGGGTGCGGGGCGGCGCCGCGGGCGGGGCGGCTTGGGTCAGGTGGGGTGGTTCGGGGTGGTGCGTTCGGCGGCTCGGACCGCTTCGGCGTACGCCAAGGTGGCCCGCCGCAACGCGGCCTCCGGGTCGATGCCGGCCTGACGGGCGGCGGCGACGGCGGCCAGCAGGCTCGCGCCGAGCCGGGCCTCCGGGTCCACCTGCGACTCGGCCAGCGGGGGCGGTACGGCGAGGCCGACCCGGCCGGCCCGGTCCAGGATCTTCGCGGCCAGCGAGAGCGCGGGCTGGCTCAGCGCGATACCGTCCAGCACCGATTCGCGGGTCTTCTCGGCCCGTTTGATGCGTTCCCAGTTCGCCTCGATCTCCTCGATCGAGCCGGCCGGCTCGCCGGAGAACACGTGCGGGTTGCGCCGCACCATCTTGTCGACCAGCGTGCCCGCGACGTCGTCGACGGTCCAGCTCTTGCCCTCCGGCAGGTTCTCCGCCAGCCGGGCGTGCAGCAGCACCTGGAGCAGCACGTCACCCAGTTCCTCGCGGAGCGCGTCGGTGTCGTCGGCGCTGATCGCGTCGTACGCCTCGTAGCACTCCTCCAGCAGGAACCCGGCCAGGGTGCGGTGGGTCTGCGCCCGCTTCCACGGATCGCCTCCGGGGGAGGCCAGCCGGTCCATCACCTCGACCGCGTCGAGCAGCCGGGCGCCGGGCGGGTCCCACGAGCCGTACATCAGCTCCAGTTCGGCCAGGCCGGGCTCGCGCGCCAGCCGTAGCCCCAGCTCACGGGCCAGCGTCTCGTCGCCGGCCGGGCCGGCCAGCCACACCGCGCCGCCCCGCGCGGCGGCGGCGTCGAGCAGCGCCTGGGTCGCACCCTCGGTCACCACGCTGACGTCGGCGCCGGCTGTCCGGACCGCGCGGGTCAGCTCGCTCTCCGCACCGGCGAGAACCGGCGCGGAGCGTACGGCGTCCCAGGCGGCCGAGGTCAGCAGGCCGGCGGGCAGCCGGGGTGAGGTGACGAGCAGGACGATCCGGGCGGTCATACGGCTCCGGGAGCCGGGGAGTCGGAGGCCGGCGCCTCCGGCGTCGAGATGTCGGTGACCGGGCCGTCCTGGTCGACGTACGGCAGGGAGTAGAAGACGAACGACTGGCCGGTGTTGACCAGCGACGGCACGCCCGTCACGCCGAACCGCGGGTTGACGCGGACGTCCGACTTCTCGGCCTGCTCCTGCAGCGCGCTGCTGAGCGCGGTGGCGGTGCGGACGAACCCGGCCTCGCCGAACGCCTGCCGGACCTGGTCGACGCTCAGGCCCGGCTGGATCGCCCCGGTCTTCTCCAGGGCGTGGTAGACGGCCATCAGGGACTCGTCGCTGAGGTCGGCCGGGGGCAGGCTCTGCTGGAGCGTGCCGGAGAGGTCGACCCACTCGCCCCACAGCTTCGTGTACTCGGTGGTCGCCGGCATGCGGAGCGCCTGCTGGATCTGCTCCGGGGAGATCTGGTCGGTGACCTGGAGGCCCTTGTCGGCCACCACGCGCTTGCCCAGGTCGATCGCGACCAGCAGGTTCAGCACGTCCTGCCGGGTCACCGAGGACCGCAGCTCCGCCGGCGACGGCGTCTGCGGGGACTGGCTACGGACGGCGTCCGCGTACTGCCGCTGCGCGTCCTCGTAGATCGCGTCGACCCGGTCGACGGAGTACCGGCTGTCGCCGACGTACGCGGCGACGTCCGGGGCGGAGCGGCCACAGGCGGCGAGAGAGAGCGCGGCAAGGGCCGCGACGCTGACGGCGACGAGGGAACGGCGAGCACGCATGAGGGTCACTCTCTCACGGCGAGTACGGACCTGTGACTCCGCCCACCTCATCGCGCACCCGCCGCCGACCGGGCGACACCGGCGAACTCCTCGGGCTTGCTGGTCATCGTCCGCTCGCCACTGCGGGGCTGGCAACACCGGCCAGCTCCTCGGGCTTGCCGAGGACGTCGGCCAGGAGCTGCCCGCACCACTCCAGCAGCGCCTGGTCGCGCAACGGCTCGCCGCCGATCCGCCGGGTGCTCGGCCGGGGCACGCTGACCTGGTCGAGCGCCGGCTTGTAGACCGAGTCCGGGTGGTAGCGCTTGAGCCGCATCTGCTTCGAGTCGGGCAGCGGCAGCGGGCCGAACCGGATGTGCTTGCCCTGCATCGACACGTCGGTGAGCCCGTAGCGGCGGGCCAGCAGCCGGAACCGGGCCACCGCGACGAGGTTCTGCACCGGCGCGGGCGGCTCGCCGTACCGGTCGGTCATCTCGGCCACCACCTCGCGCAGGCGTTCCTCGTCGCGGGCCTCGGCGAGCTTGCGGTACATCTCCAGGCGCAGCCGCTCCACCGCGACGTAGTCGTGCGGCAGGTGCGCGTCGATCGGCAGGTCGACCTTGACCTCGGTCTCCTCCTCAGTGCTCTCGCCCTTGAAGGCGGAGACCGCCTCGCCGACCATCCGCACGTACAGGTCGAAGCCGACGCCCTCGATGTGGCCGGACTGCTCGCCGCCGAGCAGGTTGCCGGCGCCGCGGATCTCCAGGTCCTTCATCGCCACGTACATGCCGGCGCCGAGTTCGGTGTGCTGGGCGATGGTCGCCAGCCGCTCGTGCGCGTTCTCGGTGAGCGGCTTCTCCGGCGGGTAGAGGAAGTACGCGTACGCCCGCTCCCGGCCCCGGCCGACCCGGCCGCGGATCTGGTGCAGCTGGGCCAGGCCGAGCAGGTCGGCCCGCTCCACGATGAGCGTGTTGGCGTTCGGGATGTCGATGCCGGACTCGACGATCGTGGTGCAGACGAGGACGTCGAACTCCTTCTCCCAGAAGCCGACCATCACCTTCTCCAGCGCTTCCTCGCCCATCTGTCCGTGCGCCACCGCGACGCGGGCCTCCGGCACCAGCTCCCGGAGCTTGCGGGCCGTCTTCTCGATCGACTCGACCCGGTTGTGCAGGTAGAAGACCTGACCGTCGCGCAGCAGCTCACGGTGGATGGACGCGGCCACCTGCCGGTCGTCGTACGCGCCGACGAACGTGAGCACCGGGTGCCGCTCCTCCGGCGGCGTGGCGATGGTGGACATCTCCCGGATGCCGGTGATCGCCATCTCCAGCGTGCGCGGGATCGGGGTGGCCGACATGGCGAGCACGTCGACCGAGGCGCGCAGCGTCTTCAGGTGCTCCTTGTGTTCGACGCCGAACCGCTGCTCCTCGTCGATGATCACCAGGCCCAACTGCTTGAACCGGGTGGACGCCTGGAGCAGCCGGTGGGTGCCGATGACGATGTCGACGGTGCCGGCGGCGACCATCTCCAGCGTCTGCTCGGTCTCCTTCGGCGTCTGGAACCGGGACAGCTGCCGGATCGACACCGGGAACTGACTCATCCGCTCGGCGAACGTGTTGTAGTGCTGCTGCACCAGCAGCGTGGTGGGCACCAGCACGGCCACCTGCTTGCCGTCCTGCACCGCCTTGAACGCCGCCCGTACCGCGATCTCGGTCTTGCCGTAGCCGACGTCGCCGCAGATCAGCCGGTCCATCGGGACGGTCTGCTCCATGTCCCGCTTGACCTCCTCGATGGCGGCCATCTGGTCGGGTGTCTCCTGCCAGGGGAACGCGTCCTCCAGCTCCCGCTGCCACGGGGTGTCGGGGCCGAAGTTGTGCCCCTTGGACGCCTTGCGCGCGGCGTAGAGCTGGATGAGCTGCGCGGCGATCTCGCGGACCGCCTTGCGGGCCCGGGCCTTGGACTTCTGCCAGTCCGAGCCGCCCATCTTGTGCAGCGTGGGCTGCTCGCCGCCGACGTAGCGGGAGAGCTGGTCGAGCTGGTCGGTGGGGACGAACAGGCGGTCGCCGGGCTGGCCGCGCTTGCTCGGCGCGTACTCGATGACCAGGTATTCGCGGCTGGCGCCGTTGACTGTGCGCTGCACCAGCTCGACGTACCGGCCGATGCCGTGCTGCTCGTGCACCACGAAGTCGCCGGCCTTGAGCTCCAGCGGGTCGATGGTGTTGCGCCGCCGGCTGGGCATCTTGCGCATGTCGCGGGTGGAGGTACCCCGGCCGCCTGTGACGTCGTTGCCGGTGAGCAGCACGAACTTCGACGCCTCGTCGACGAACCCGGCGGTCAGGCAGCCGCAGGACACGAGCAGCTCGCCGGGTGCGGGCGCGGTGGGCACCTCCTCGGTGAGCCGGGCGCCGAGACCGGCGTCGCGCAGCACCTCGACGGCCCGCTGGGCGGGACCGTGCCCCTCGAACACGAGCGCGATCGACCAGCCCTCGCCGGCCCAGCGCTTGAGGTCGTCGACCACCCGGGCGGTCTCGCCGTGGTAGAGCGGGGCCGGCTGGGCGGCCAGGCTCACCGCGATGGCGTCGTCGGGGGTGACGTCGACAGCGGCCGGCTCGTCCTCCCAGGGCTGCCGGGCCGGTGCTGCGTCCGCCTCGACCAGGCCGAACGGCGCGAGCGTCCACCAGGGCTGGCGCAGGGCGCGGGCCGCCGTGCGTACCTCGGCCAGGGTCTTGAAGGCGGCGGCGCCGAGGTCGACCGGGGCCTGGCCGCCGACGGCGGCCGCGGCCCAGCTGGCCTGGAGGAACTCCTCCGAGGTACGGACCAGGTCGTGCGCGCGGGTGCGGATGCGCTCGGGGTCGCAGAGGAGGACGTGGGTGCCGGCCGGCATGCAGTCGACGAGCAGTTCCAGCGCGTCGGCGCCGATCAGCGCGGGGGCGAGGGACTCCATGCCCTCGACCGGGATGCCCTCGGCCAGCTTGTCCAGGATCTCGGCCAGCTCGGGGTGCTCGGCGGCGAGCGCGGCGGCCCGCTCCCGCACCGCCGGGGTCAGCAGCAGCTCCCGGCACGGTGGCGCCCAGAGCTGCGCGACGCCCTCGATGGTGCGCTGGTCGGCGACCGCGAAGGTGCGGATCTCCTCCACCTCGTCGCCCCAGAACTCGACCCGGGACGGGTGTTCGTCGGTGGGCGGGAAGACGTCCAGGATGCCGCCGCGTACGGCGAACTCGCCGCGCTTGGTGACCAGGTCGACCCGGGCGTACGCCATGTCGGTGAGCCGGCGGGCGACCTCCTCCAGGTCGGCCTCGTCCCCGGCGGCGAGCTGCACCGGCTCCAGGTCGCCGAGGCCCTTGAGCTGCGGCTGGAGCAGCGAGCGGACCGGCGCGACGACGACCCGCAGCGGCCCGGTGCGGCCGTGCGCGTCGGCGGCGTCCGGGTGGGCGAGCCGGCGCAGCACGGCGAGGCGCCGCCCGACCGTGTCGGAGCGGGGCGACAGGCGCTCGTGCGGCAGCGTCTCCCAGGAGGGGAAGACCGCCACCTGCTCCGGCGGCAGCAGGCTGCCCAGCGCGGAGGCCAGGTCGTCGGCCTCCCGGGTGGTGGCGGTGACCGCGAGCACGGGGCGGCCCGCGCCGCCGGCCGGCTCGTCGGCGGCGACCGCTGCCACCGCGAACGGGCGCAGCGCGGCCGGGGCGGTCAGGTCGAGCCCGTCGACCTGCGCGGCACCGGAGCGCGCCAGGTCACGCGCCCGGGCCAGCCCCGGGTCGGCCAGGGCGGCGGAGAAGAGTCCGGTGAGCATCAGTGATCACTTCCAGCGGATCGACACACGACGACGACCCCGCGTCCAGCCGGACGGGGGGTGCACCGTTCGAGCCTATCCCCCTGTCCCGACAATCCGGGCCTGCCCAGCTTGCGGATCTTGACGCTGCGCCACGGCACGTGGTGCGGTGGGCGGATGGTCGAGTATCGGGCGGTCTTCGACGCCGAGGTGGTTTTCGCAAACGGTGGCGGTCTGCGCACCGACGGGTTCCGGCTGGACGTGCCGCACCCGGACGTCACCGACGACGAGGTGGCCGCGCTGCTGGTCCGGCACCTGGGACTGCTCATGGTCGGCGAGGTACGGATCACCAACCGGACCGTCGTCGAGGAGCCGCACAAGGGCGGGCGAGGGGTGGCCGCCCCGGCCGGCGGCGGCCGGAAGCTCGTCGAACTGAGTCACGTGATCACCGACGGCCTGGTCACGCTGCCCGGCTGGCCCGGCCCGGCGATCAGCGACTGGCTGACCCGGGAGGCGTCCCGGGAGCGGTACGCGCCGGGTGTCGAGTTCCACGTCGCGCGGATCGACATGGTCGCCAACACCGGCACGTACGTGGACACGCCGTCGCACCGCTTCGCCGACGGCCCGGACCTGACCGGGGTGCCGCTGGACCGCCTCGCCGACCTGCCCGGCCTGGTGGTACGCGTGCCGGCCGGTACCCGCGCGGTGGACAGGCTGCTGCTCGCCCCGTACGACGTGGCCGGGTGCGCGGTGCTGCTGCACACCGGCTGGGACGCGCACTTCGGCACCGACGCGTACGCCGCTGCGGAGGCGCCCTACCTGACCGGTGACGGCGCGCAGTGGCTGGCCGAGGCGGGCGCGGCTCTGGTCGGCATCGACTCGATCAACATCGACGACATGACGGCGGCGGCAGCGGGTCAGCGCCCGGCGCACACCGGTCTGCTGGCCGCCGGCATCCCGATCGTGGAGCACCTGACCGGCCTGGACGCGCTGCCCCCGACCGGCTTCCGGTTCACCGCCGCCCCGCCGCGGGTGGCCGGCATGGGCACGTTCCCGGTTCGCGCCTTCGCCGTCGTGGACGCCTGACCCAGCAAGATCCACACCACTTCGCCGAGGTGGCGGCATCACGGTCCTCGTGGTGCCACCACCTCGCCGGACTGGCGGCGAACCCGTCCGGGGTCAGTAGCGCACGGCGATCCGGCGCTCCACGGCGTCCACCCGGATCTCGCCGCCGTACGGGATGATCACCTGCGGGTCGGTGTGGCCCAGGTCGACGTCGAAGACCACCACCGGGTCGTCGGCGTAGGGGGCGATCGCCCGCAGGATCGCCGCCCGCTGGTCGGCGGCCCAGGCCAGCCGCTCCGCGACCGAGTGCGGCCGGTCGAAGTCCCACGCCTTGGGGCGGCCGACCGCGATCGCCGGGACGGCGGCGAGCAGACCCCGCTCGCCCATGTTGCGCACGATCCGGAAGACCTCCTGCGCGGACGGCAACTCCTCCGACGTCTCCAGCACCAGCACCGAGCCGGCCAGGTCGGCCGCGCGCGGAACGCGGTCGGCCGCCATCAGCCAGTGCAGGATCTCCAGGTTGCCGCCCCACGTCCGGCCCCGCACCACCCGGGCCGGGCCGTGCCAGCGCCAGCCCTCGGACGGGTACATCGGCGGCTCCTCGGCGAGCGTGGCCGGGTCACGCCAGTCGCACGGCTCGTCACCCCACTCGGGGGCGGCGGTCAGGTCGTACCAGCCGGTGGTGAACAGCGCGGCGCGCAGCGAGTCGAGCGTGAGCGGGTGCGGCTTGCCGGAGCGCCCGAGGTGCACCAGCACCGACCCGCCGTGGTAGCCGACGACACCCAGCCGGTACAGGTGGTTGAGCACGTTGGTGTTGTCCGAGTAGCCGTAGTACGGCTTCGGGTTGGCCCGCAGCACGTCGTCGTCCAGGTACGGCGTGACGGTGATCAGGTCGTCCCCGCCGACCGTGGCCAGCACGGCGGTGATCGTCGGGTCGGCGAACGCGGCGGTCAGGTCACGTGCCCGGTCGCGCGGGTCGGCGCCCATGACCCGGGTGGTCGGATACTCCACCGGCTCCAGACCCAGCTCGTCGCGGAGCCGGCGCAGCCCCAGCTCGTACACGTGGGGGAAGAGACCCGGCAGGCCGGCGGAGGGCGAGACGACCGCGACGCGGTCGCCCGGCTGCGGTTTGGCGGGATAGACAGGCACCTGCATGAGCCGACGCTATCGGCCGGGACCAGCGGTTTTCGCCCGACGAAACCGCACGAGACGGGCATATGCCCGCAATAGGCTGTGGCCGTGGACGACGAGCCGGAGCTGCGTACCCGGGACTGGCTGCCCCGCACGGCGGCGCTGATCCTCGGCACCCTGGCGCTGGCCAGCGCGTTCATCGCCGCCTACGTCGGCGCGCTGCACAAGCCGGACCCGCGCGACGTGCCGGTCGCCGTCGTCACGAGCGACCAGCAGGCGCAGGCCGTGATGTCCGCCGTCCGCGCCCGCACCGACACGATCAAACCGATCGGGTACGACAGCCGCGGCGCCGCCCAGGACGGCCTCACCGACCGGTCGGTGTACGCGGTGCTCAGCTCCGCCCCGGACGGCGGCCTGACGCTCGCCACCGCCAGCGCCGGCGCGCCCGCCGCCACCGAACTCGTCACCGACGTGTTCACCGAGGCGGCCCGGCAGGCCGGGGTGCCGCTCCAGGTCACCGACGACGTGCCGGTCTCCGCCGACGACCCGCGCGGCCTGGTCCCGTTCTACCTGGCCGTCGGCGTGGTGCTCGGCGGCTACCTGGCGTCCACGGCGCTCGGCATCTCGCTCGGCACGAGCCCGCGCGACCTGCGCCGGGCCGGGCTGCGGATCGCCACGCTCGCGGTGCACGCGATCCTGCTCGGCGTCATCGGGGCGATCCTGGTCGGACCGGTCCTCGGCGTGTTCGAAGACCGTGTGGCGACGGTAGCGGTGGTCGGGGCGCTCGCCGCGTTCGCGGCCGGGATGGTGGCCGCCGCCGTGCAGGGCTGGCTCGGGCTGCTCGGCACCGGCATCGTGATCCTGCTGCTCGTGGTGCTCGGCAACCCCGGCTCCGGCGGCATCTACGCGCCCGAGTTCCTGCCGCCGTTCCTGCGCGGGATGCACCGCTGGAACGTGCCCGGCCTGGCCACCGACCTGTTCAAGTCGGCGATCTACTTCGACTGGCGCGGTGGTGGCTGGGCGCTGACCGGGCTGCTGGTCTGGGTGGTCGCCGGCCTGGCCGGTCTGCTCACCGCGACCATGTTCCGCGCCCGCCGGCGACCCGCACCGGGGCGGAACGCCGCCGATCAGGGCTGACCGGCAAACCGTCCCAGAGTGCAGATCATCACGGTGTCCCCCTCCTGTCCCCCGGGCCCACGCGGATACCATCCAGAGGAGTCGGACAGCGCTGTCCTTCGTCCTCGCGTAAGGAGCGCAACCGTGACCGACCAGCACGACCACGACGGCCCCGACGCCGCTCTCCGGGCCGACATCCGCCGCCTCGGCACGCTGCTCGGGCAGACCCTCGCCCGGCAGGAGGGCCGCCCGCTGCTCGACCTGGTCGAGGAGATCCGCGCCCAGGTCCGCTCCGACGTGCCGGCCGCCGCCCAGCGCCTCGCCGGGCTCGACGTCACCACCGGCACGAAGCTGGCCCGCGCCTTCTCCACCTACTTCCACCTGGCGAACATCACCGAGCAGGTGCACCGCGCCCGGGACCTGCGCCGCCGCCGCGCCACCCACGGCGGCTGGCTGGACCAGGCGGCCAAGATGATCGCCGAACGGGGCGTACCGGCCGAGGAGATCGCCGCCGCGGCCCGGCGGCTGGCCGTACGCCCGGTCTTCACCGCCCACCCCACCGAGGCGGCCCGCCGGTCCATCCTGTCCAAGCTGCGCGCGGTGGCCGACGAGCTGGACACCGAGACCGCCAACGCGATCCTCTACGGCGCCAGCGACGAGGGCCCGGCGAACCGCCGCCTGGCCGAACTGCTCGATCTCATGTGGCAGACCGACGAGCTGCGGCTGGACCGGCCGGACCCGACCGACGAGGCGCGCAACGCCATCTACTACCTGCGGGACCTGTACGCCGAGGCCGCGCCGCAGGTCCTCGACGACCTCGCCGACACGCTGCGCACGCTCGGCGTGGAGACGTCGCCGACGTCCCGCCCGCTGAGCTTCGGCACCTGGATCGGCGGCGACCGCGACGGCAACCCGTTCGTCACGCCGGTGGTCACCCGCGAGGTGCTGCGCATCCAGCACGAGCACGGCATCGCCGCCACCGAGAAGGCGATGGACGAGCTGATCACCGAGGTCAGCGTCTCCCGGCGGCTGCGCGCGGTGTCGCTCGACCTGTCCGCCAGCCTGGCCAAGGACCTGGACGCGCTGCCCGAGGTGGCGCCCCGGTTCCGCCGGGTCAACGCGGAGGAGCCGTACCGGCTCAAGGCGCGGTGCGTGAAGGCGAAGCTCGCCAACACCCGGGAGCGGCTGCGCACCGGCACCCCGCACGTGCCCGGGCGGGACTACCGGGGCTCGACCGAGCTGATCGCCGACCTGGAGCTGCTGCGCGCGTCGCTGGCCCGCAACTCCGGCCAGCTCACCGCCGTGGGCCGGCTCGCCTCGGCCATCCGTACGGTGTCCGCGTTCGGCCTGCACCTGGCCACCATGGACATCCGGGAGCACGCGGAGAAGCACCACGAGGTGCTGGCCCAGCTCTACGAGGCGGTCGGTGAGGTCTCCGACTACCCGGCGCTGTCCCGGCTGGAACGCACCAAGCTGCTCGCCGACGAGCTGACCGGCCGACGGCCGCTCTCCACCCAGGACAGCCCGCTCACCGAGTCGGCCCGCAAGACGTTCGACGTGTTCGCGGCCATCCGCGAGGCGCAGGACCGGTTCGGCCCCGAGGTCATCGAGTCGTACATCATCTCGATGACGCTCGGCGTGGACGACGTGCTGGCCGCCGTGGTGCTGGCCCGCGAGGCCGGCCTGGTGGACGTGCACTCGGGGCGCGCCCGCATCGGCATCGTGCCGCTGCTGGAGACCCCGGCCGAGCTGAACGCCGGTGGCGAGCTGCTGGACGAGCTGCTGTCGCTGCCCGCGTACCGGGCGCTCGTCGCGGCCCGGGGCGACGTGCAGGAGGTGATGCTCGGCTACTCCGACTCCAACAAGGAGGCGGGCATCACCACCAGCCAGTGGTCGATCCACCGGGCGCAGCGCGCGCTGCGGGACGTGGCCGCGCGGCACGGCGTGCACCTGCGGTTGTTCCACGGCCGGGGCGGCACCGTCGGCCGGGGTGGCGGCCCCACGCACGACGCGATCCTGGCCCAGCCGTACGGCACGCTGGACGGCGCGATCAAGGTGACCGAGCAGGGCGAGGTCATCTCCGACAAGTACACGCTGCCGGCGCTGGCCCGGGAGAACCTGGAACTGACGGTGGCCGCGGTGCTCCAGGCGACGCTGCTGCACACCGCGCCCCGGCAGCCGGCCGAGATGCTGGAGCGCTGGGACGCGGCGATGGACGTGGTCTCGGAGTCGGCGTTCCGGTCGTACCGGTCGCTGGTCGAGGACCCGGACCTGCCCGCGTACTTCTGGGCCTCCACCCCGACCGAGCTGCTCGGCGCGCTCAACATCGGCTCCCGGCCGGCGAAGCGCCCGAACACCGGCGCCGGGCTGTCGGGCCTGCGGGCCATCCCCTGGGTGTTCGGCTGGACGCAGACCCGGCAGATCGTGCCGGGCTGGTTCGGCGTGGGCTCCGGGCTGGCTGCCGCGCGGGCGGCCGGGCTGGCCGACGTGCTCGCCGAGATGAACCGGAACTGGCACTTCTTCCGCACGTTCCTGTCGAACGTCGAGATGATGCTGACCAAGACCGACCTGACCATCGCCCGGCGGTACGTGGAGACGCTGGTGCCGAAGAAGCTGCACCCGATCTTCGACAAGATCGAGCAGGAGTACGAGCTGACCAAGCAGGAGGTGCTGGCGGTCACCGCGTCACCGGCGCTGCTGGACAACTCGCCGGTGCTCCAGCGCACGCTCGCCGTGCGGGACACCTACCTGGAGCCGCTGCACCACCTGCAGGTGGCGTTGCTGCGGCAGTACCGCGAATCCGGCGCCGCCGGGCGGGCGGTGGTGACCGCGCCGGGTGGGCGGCGTGCCCCGAACGACGGTACGGCGCTGGAGCGGGCGCTGCTGACCACCGTCAACGGCATCGCCGCCGGCATGCGCAACACCGGCTGATCTCCCCCGGGCGGGGCACTCGTGCGAGCGAGGGCCCCGCCGGGGCCGGCTACCAGTCGCCGCCGCCGAAGTCACCACCGAAGTCGCCGCCGCCGAAGCCGCCGTAGTCCCCGCCGCCGAAGTCGCCACCGGCGTAGTCGCCCTGGCCGCCCATGTCTCCGCCCATGTCGCCGCCCTGGTCGCCGAAGTCCTGGCCGTCGCCGAAGCCCTCCTGGTAGCCGGCGTCGTACCCGGGGTCGGCGAACGCGGGCGAGAACAGCGCGTCGGCGATCAGGAGACCACCGACCACACCGACGCCCGCGCCGAGCGCGGTCTTCCACCACGGCGTGGAGTACCAGCCGGCCGGCACCGGCCGCCCCTGGAAACGCCCACCCGGGTAGTAGTAGGGCGTGGCGTTGCCCGGCTGCGGGCCCGCCCGGAACGTCTGCCCCTGCACGTCGACCTGGCGCTCCTTGGTGAGCGCGCCCGCGCCCTGGGCGGCGGCGAGCGGCGGCAGCTCCGGACCCGGGTCGATGCCCATCGCGGTCCGCGCCGCCCGGATGTACGCCAGCCCCTCCAGCGCGGTCTCCCGGGCCAGCCCGAACTGGCGCGGCGTGGTCGCCTGCTCCAGCTGCGAACCGGCCGCGTTGTACCGCTCACCGGCGTCGGCGAGCGCCTGCCGGACCGCCGGGGCGTCGCCGTGCAGGTTCATCAGCTGGCCGCCGAGCCGCTCGTACCACCGCTGTGCCTCGGCGCGGGCGTCGGCCAGCTCGTTGGACCGACGCGATCTGCTCCCCCTCCGCCAGAACACGAACGCACCTCCGAGCAGCAGGATCAGGACCAGCCACAACGCGAACTCCATGACTCGAACGTACCCACCGGGCGCTCGTCGTACCCGTTTGGCAAGCTCTTGGCCATGAGCTTTGCGACGCTGGCCGTGGTGGTGCTCTGTCTCGCCGCGGGCGGCGCGGTGGGCTGGCTGGCCGCCCGGGCGCGCGCCGCGGCGGACATCGCCCGCCTGGAGGCGACACTGGCCGCCACCCGGGCGGGTGAGGGCCGGCTGGAGCAGTCCATGCGGGCGCTCAGCTACGAGGCCACCGCGCAGTCCCAGGAGGCGGTCGCCCGCGCGGTCGCGCCGCTGCACGACACGCTGCGCCGCTACGAGCAGCGGGTGGCGGAGCTGGAGCGGGACCGGGTCGACGCGTACGCCGAGCTGCGCGAGCAGGTGCGGTCGATGAGCGCCGTCTCCGGCGAGCTGCGCACCGAGACCAAGCAGCTGGTCGCCGCGCTGCGCGCGCCGCAGGTGCGGGGCCGCTGGGGCGAGCACCAGCTCCGCCGGATCGTCGAGGCCGCCGGCATGCTGGAGCACTGCGACTTCAGCGAGCAGGTCACCGCCGCGACCGACCACCAGGGGGTACGCCCCGACCTGGTGGTACGCCTGCACGGCGGCCGGACGGTGGTGGTGGACGCGAAGGCGCCGTTCGACGCGTACCTGACCGCCATGGAGGCGCGCGACGAGCGCGGGCGCGACACCCACCTGGACGCGCACGCCCGGCACCTGCGTGCGCACGTGGACGGCCTGGCCGCCAAGTCCTACTGGTCGGCGTTCGACCAGACCCCCGAGTTCGTGGTGCTGTTCGTGCCGGCGGATCCGTTCCTCGACGTGGCGCTGCAACGCGACCCGTCCCTGCTGGAGCACGCGTTCGCCCGCAACGTGGTGCTCGCCACGCCGGCCACGCTGGTGGCGCTGCTGCGTACCGTCGCCTACTCGTGGCGGCAGGAGGCGCTGGCGCGCAACGCGGCCACCGTCCACTCGCTGGCCCGCGAGCTGTACGGGCGGCTGTCCACACTGGGCGACCACGTCGGCAAGCTCGGCAGCTCGCTGAGCGGGGCGGTCACGGCCTACAACCGGGCGGTGGGCTCGCTGGAGGCGCGGGTGCTCGTGAGCGCCCGCAAGCTGGCCGAGCTGGGTGTCTCCGACGACGAGCTGGCCGCGCCGGCGCAGGTCGAGCTGGCGCCGAGGCAGCCGCAGGCGCCGGAGCTGCTGGGCGCGCCGTCCACATCGGCCGAGAGGTCGACGGACGTCGACGCCTAACACGCCGCACGTGATGACGTAGACCGATTCTTGTCACGGACTGATCACAAACCCAGGCCGGGTAGTGACACCTGCCGTCGTGACACGCAGGATCACCGTCACACGTGCCCTGCCCCTTCGAGGGCCCTGTTCTCTGGAGGAAGAGAACGTTGAGTAAACCCCGCACGCGCAGCCGGCGTCCGTCCGCCGCGCTTCTGGCCTCGGTCCTCGCGGCCGGTGCCCTGACCGTGGGAGGTGGCGCCGGTACCGCGAGCGCCGCCCCCGCCACCCAACCCTCGCAGCCGACCGCCGCGAAGGCACTGGGCGCACACGACGCCAAGCTGCTCGACGAGGCCGAGGCGAAGAACGCGCCGACCGTCACGATGATCATCGCGGCGAAGAAGGGCTCGGCCAAGAAGGTCGTCGACGGCCTGACCGGCCTCGGCGCCACCGTCAGCCAGCGGTACGACCAGATCGGCTACGTGCTGGCGAAGGTCCCCACCGCGAAGGCGCTCAAGGCCGCCACGCTGCCCGGTGTCGCCGCCGTCGACCTGGACGAGACCATCAAGCTCCCCGACCCGGCGCCCGAGGCGGCACCGAAGGGCGCGAAGACCGCCACCCAGGCTCAGGCTCTGGCCGGGCCGGGCGGTGACACCGGCGCGGTGAACCCGTACATGCCGACCAACGAGACCGGCGCGGAGGCCTTCAAGGCCGCGAACCCGCAGTGGGACGGCCGCGGCGTCACCATCGGCATCATGGACTCCGGTGTGGACCTCGACCAGCCGGCGCTCCAGACGACCACCACCGGCGAACGCAAGATCGTCGACTGGGTCACCGCCACCGACCCGCTGGAGGACGCCTCCTGGCGGCCGATGCTGACCGAGGTCAGCGGCCCGTCGTTCACCACCTCGCTGGGCACCTGGACGGCGCCGGCCGGCAACTACCGGTTCAACGTCTTCCGCGAGAACATCACCGCGAACAGCGACGCACGGGGTGACGTCAACCGCGACGGCGACACCACCGACTTCTGGGGCGTGCTCTACAACCCCACCACCGGTGACGTGCGCGTCGACGCGAACCAGAACAACGACTTCACCGACGACGAGGTGATGCGGCCGTACAAGGAGAAGTTCCAGGTCGGTCACTTCGGCACGGACGACCCGGCCACCGCCGTACGCGAGCAGATCCCGTTCGTGGTCGAGTACCGGCGCAACGTGAACACCGCCCCGGTCGGCGGCCCCGGCCTGGTCGACTACGTCAACATCGGCATCATCGAGAGCACCCACGGCACCCATGTCGCCGGCATCACCGCCGCCAACGACATGCTGGGCAACAGCGCCTTCGACGGCGCCGCCCCCGGTGCCAAGCTGGTCTCCGCCCGCGCCTGCTCGTGGGGCGGCGGCTGCACCGCGGCGGCGCTCACCACCGGCATGGCCGACCTGGTGATCAACCGCAAGGTCGACGTGGTGAACATGTCGATCGGCGGCCTGCCCGCGCTCAACGACGGCTCGAACGCCCGCGCGGTCCTCTACAACGACCTGATCAACACGTACGGCGTGCAGCTGTTCATCTCGGCCGGCAACTCCGGTCCGGGCGTGAACACGGTCGGCGACCCGTCGGTCGCCACCGACGTGGTGAGCGTCGCGGCGAGCATCAGCAAGGACACCTGGCTGGCCAACTACGGCTCGGTGGTCCGCAAGGACAACGCGCTGTTCAACTTCTCCTCGCGCGGCCCGCGTGAGGACGGCGGCTTCAAGCCGAACATCACCGCCCCCGGCTCGGCCATCTCCACCGCGCCGACCTGGCAGCCGGGCAACCCGGTGCCGGAGGCGGGCTACCCGCTGCCCCCGGGCTACCAGATGCTCAACGGCACCTCGATGGCCGCCCCGCAGGCCACCGGCGCCGCCGCGCTGCTGCTGTCGGCCGCCAAGGCGACCGGCAAGGGCGTCACCCCGGCCGCGCTGCGCCGGGCCGTCTACACCTCGGGCCAGCCGATCACCGGCGTCCCGACGTACGCGCAGGGCTACGGCATGTTCAACGTGCCGGGCGCGTGGAGCCTGCTCGCCAAGGGCGTGCAGACCCGCACCTACACCTCCGAGGCGCCGGTCTGCACCGAGCTGTCGCCGAACCTGACCCGCTACGACCGGGCCTCCGGCAAGTTCGTGCCGAACCCGAACGTCGGGACCGGCCTCTACAACCGCTGCGCCGCCGACCGTGGTGGCCAGAAGGTCAAGGAGAGCCGCCACTACGAGGTGAAGCTGACCCGTACCAGCGGCCCGAACAAGGGCATCAAGCACGAGGTCGCCTTCCGCGGCAACGACGGCACCTACAGCGCCCCCAAGGTGGTGTGGCTGCCGCTGAACAAGACCGTCACGGTCAAGGTGAAGGCCAAGCCGATGACGGCCGGCGCGCACGGCGCCATCATGACCGTCGACGACCCGGCCACCTCCGTTGTCGACTTCGAGGTCGCCACCGTCGTGATCGCCTCGAACCCGGTCGCCGCTCCGGCGTACTCGTTCTCGGCCGACGGCTCGGTCGAGCGCAACGGCTTCCGGTCGTACTTCGTGACGGTGCCGCCGGGTGCGGGCGCGCTCCAGGTCAACCTGTCCGGCATCGCCACCGGCTCGCAGACCCGGTTCATCGCCATCAACCCGTACGGCGTGCCGGTCGAGAGCACCGCCAGCACCGCCTGCTACACCAACTTCTCCGACGCCGCGGTCTGCAAGCCGCAGGAGCGGGACTACCAGAACCCGCTGCCGGGTGTGTGGGAGATCGAGGTGGAGGCGCGTCGCACCTCGCCGGCGCTGGACAACCCGTTCCGGCTCCAGGCCCGCGTGCAGGGCGTCAAGGTGGAGCCGGCCGTGGTCCAGCTCCCGTCGGTCACCGCGGGCACCCCGGCCCCGGTGAGCTGGAGCCTGACCAACACGTTCGGCCCGGTCCAGGTGACCGGCGTCGGCGGCCCGCTGGCCAGCGTCCGGACCGAGCGGCCGAGCATCACCGAGGGCGCCAGCCAGGAGTACGTGGTGGAGGTGCCCGCGGGCGCCACCTCGTTCACCGCCCGGATCGGCAACCCGTCCGACCTGAGCGCCGACCTGGACCTGACCGTGTTCCGTGGCACCACCCAGGTGGGCCAGTCGGCCGACGGTGACTCGGAGGAGGCGGTCACGCTGACCAACCCGACGCCCGGCACCTACCGGGTCGTGGTCGACGGTTACTCGATGAGCGACCCGAGCACCGCGTACGACTACCGGGACTCGTTCGCCTCCCCGGAACTGGGCACGCTCTCCGCGCCGTCCACGCCGCTGTCGCTGGCCAACGGCGCCACCGCCACCCTCACCGGTGCGGTGACCGCCCTGTCCACCCCGGCCGCCGGCCGGGAGCTGTACGGCGACCTGGCCGTGACCACCACCGAGGGCGCGGTCGTCGGCCGTGGTTCGGTCGAGGTCCTCGCGGTCAACTGATCCGCTGACACGACGGAGCCCCGTCCCCTCTCGCAGGGGGCGGGGCTCCTTCGTGTCGTCGTCAGGCGGGGCGGGCGGACTCGACCACGAACGGGGTGCCCTGCTGGCAGGTGGTCATCATGCCCGGTTCGGGGCGGCCGGTGACCTCGACCCGGGCACCGGCCTTGAGCACGTCGCGCGGGCCGCCGACGAGCAGGTGGCCGTCGAGCAGCAGGCAGTTCGGCTCGACGCCGGCCTGCACGGTGCCGCTGATTACGGTGCCGCCGACACCCGGCGGGGTCGACGGGCCGCCCTTCCAGGAGGGGTTCGGACGGCTCGGGCCGGTGCCGGGGTCGGGCTGGCTGGTCACGGGGGCGGCTCCCGTCGTACTCGGGCTGGGGCTGGGATCGGTGGACCCGTCGCCGGGTGCGGCGCAGGCGGTCAACGCGAGACCGGCGAGCAGTGCGACGAGCACCGTACGAGGAGTCTTCATGCTCGGTTGGACGCGGCGGGCGGCCGATCCGTTCCCGGTCAGCCGCGGGCCGCGGCGGCGGCCTTCATGTCGCGCTTGAGCTCCTGCGGCAGCGAGAACGTCAGCCGCTCGTCGGCGGTGGTGATCTCCTCGACGTCCCCGAAGCCGCGCTCGGCCAGGTGCGTGAGCACCTGCTGGACCAGTTCGTCCGGCACGCTCGCGCCGGAGGTCACACCCACGGTCCGGGCGCCGGTCAGCCAGGCGTCCTCGATCTCGTGCGCGAAGTCGACCAGGTAGCCGGCGCGGGCCCCGGCGTCGAGCGCCACCTCGACCAGCCGGACCGAGTTCGAGGAGTTGCGCGAGCCGACCACGATCACCACGTCGCACTCGGGGGCGATCTCCTTGACCACGTGCTGGCGGTTGGAGGTCGCGTAGCAGATGTCGTCGCTGGGCGGCGACTGGAGCAGCGGCAGCCGCTTCTTGAGCCGGGCCACGGTCTCCAGCGTCTCGTCCACCGACAGCGTGGTCTGGGACAGCCAGACCACCTTCTCCGGGTCGCGCACGGTGACCTTGTCGACGCCGTCCGGGCCGTCGACGAGCTGGATGTGGGCGGGCGCCTCACCGGCGGTGCCGATGACCTCCTCGTGCCCCTCGTGGCCGATGAGCAGGATGTCGTAGTCCTGCGCGGCGAACCGGCGGGCCTCGTGGTGCACCTTCGTGACCAATGGGCAGGTCGCGTCGATCGCCCGCAGTGAGCGCTGCTTGGCCTGCTCGTAGACCTCGGGGGCCACGCCGTGGGCGGAGAAGATCACGGTGGCGCCCTCCGGCACCTCCTCGTTCTCCTCCACGAAGATCGCGCCCTGGGCCTCCAGCGTGCGCACCACGTGCTTGTTGTGCACGATCTGCTTGCGCACGTAGATCGGCGCGCCGTAGAGCTTCAGCGCCTCCTCGACGGTCTGCACCGCCCGGTCCACGCCCGCGCAGTAGCCGCGGGGGTTGGCCAGGAGCACGCGCTTGCCGGTCCGGGGAGTCGTCTCAGCGTCAGTCACCCGCCCATCGTACGTGCCGCTCTCCCGCGCGGCAGCGGCCGCGAGGCGCACGCGGGCGCTGTCGGTCCCGGGCCGTAGGGTGGGCGGGTGAGCGCGGGAGAGGACGGGCGGGGGGCACCGGACGGGCGGAGCACGGCCGAGGAGCCGTGGCCGGTCCGGGTGGTCAGCCAGAAGGTCGGCGCCTGGATCGCCCGCCTGGGCTGGGTCTGGGTCGACGGCCAGGTGGCGCAGATCAGCCGCCGGCCCGGCGCGAGCACCGTCTTCCTCACGCTGCGCGACCCGTCGGCCGACCTCAGCCTCACCGTCACCACCAACCGCGACGTGCTGGACGCGGGCGCGCCGGAGCTGCGTGAGGGCGCCCGGGTGGTGCTGCACGCCAAGCCCGAGTTCTACGCCGCGCGGGGCACGCTGAGCCTGCGGGCCGACGAGATCCGTCAGGTCGGTCTCGGTGAGCTGCTGGCCCGGCTGGAGAAGCTCAAGAAGCTGCTCGCCGCCGAGGGCCTGTTCGACCGGTCCCGCAAGCGGCGGCTGCCGTTCCTGCCGGGCCGGGTCGGCCTGATCACCGGCCGCGCCTCGGCGGCCGAGCGGGACGTGCTGACCAACGCCCGCCGCCGCTGGCCCGCTGTCGACTTCCGCACGATCAACGTGGCGGTGCAGGGGCCGAGCGCGGTGCCGGACATCGTCGGCGCGCTGAAGGTGCTCGACGCCGACCCGGCCGTCGACGTGATCGTCATCGCCCGCGGCGGCGGGGGCATCGAGGATCTGCTGCCCTTCTCCGACGAGGCGCTGTGCCGGGCGGTGTTCGCCTGCCGCACGCCCGTGGTCAGCGCGATCGGCCACGAGACGGACGCGCCGCTGCTCGACTACGTGGCCGACGTCCGCGCCTCCACCCCGACCGACGCGGCGAAGCGCATCGTGCCGGACCTGACCGAGGAGGTCCGGCTGATCGGCCAGGCCCGGTCCCGGCTCGAACGGGCCGTGCGTCACCTGGTCGACCGGGAGCAGCACCGGATCGACCTGCTGCGGTCCCGTCCGGTGCTGGCCCGGCCGCAGGTGATGGTCGAGCAGCGGGCCGTGGACGTGTCCGCGCTGCGCGACCGCGCCGGCCGGTCCCTGGAGCACCGGCTGCGGGGCGCGACCGACGACCTGCGGCACACGCTGGCCCGGCTGCGCGCGCTGTCCCCGGCGGCCACGCTGGAGCGCGGCTACGCGATCGTGCAGCGCGCCGACGGCCACGTCGTCCGCGCGGCCTCCGAGGCGGCCAAGGGCGATCCACTGCGGGTACGCCTCGCCGAGGGCGAGCTGACCGCCACCGTCGACGGCTGAGGGAAGAGAGACGATGACCGGGACGAAGCAGGACGAACAGCTCAGCTACGAGCAGGCCCGCGCCGAGCTGGCCTCGGTGGTGGAGAAGCTGGAGGCGGGCGGCACCTCGCTGGAGGAGTCGCTGGCCCTCTGGGAGCGCGGCGAGCAGCTCGCCGGGGTGTGCCAGCGCTGGCTGGACGGCGCCCGCGCCCGCATCGACGCCGCCCGCCAGCGCGCCGAGGACTGACGGTGGGGTTCGGCGCGAGCGCCGAACCCCACCGAGGACGTCAGTTGAACAGGTTGTACAGCTCGGCGGGGGCCTCGACGACCTGGTCGGCCGAGGGCTTCTGGGCCGGCGCCGCGTTGCCGTAGTCGGTGTAGGTGATCTTCAGGTCCTGCGCGGCGCTCTGGCCGGCGGCCGGGATCTTGAGCACCATCTCGCTGAGCCGGCCCTGCGTGTCGACCTTGGCGGTGAACGGCACCGACTGGGCCTGCGCACCGAGCGCGGTGATCACGGCCGGGTCGAGCGAGCCCGCCTCGGCGGCCTTCGACACGTCGACGGTGCCCTCGTACGCACCCTCGCCGGTCTGCCGTACCTCGGTGATGCCCTGGGTGAGCACGGCGCTGCCGGCCGGGTCGAGCTTCTCGAAGTCGAAGCCCAGCGCCCGGTTGCCCTTGATCCGGTTCTGGTCGAGGTGGTGGTACTTGCCGGTGTTGAGGTTCTTCACGCCGGGGATCTGCGAGGCCGCCGTGCCGCCGAGTTCCAGCTTGACCCAGCTGTCCGGCTTGGCGTGGATCAGGTCCAGCTTCATCATCAGGTCCGACGACGGGTCGCCGATGGTCATCCGCATGTCGGCGCTCTGGCTCGGCTCGTGCACCTGCCCTTCGGCGGTGGAACCCGCGCCGGTCATGGAGAACTTGAAGTTCCCCTCGCGGATCGCGTTCGTGGAGTCGAGCAGAGCCTGCTTGGCCGCGCTGCTGGACGCCGTGGCGCTCGGTGCGACGCTGCCGGACGCGCTCGGGGTCGCGGAGGCGTCGGACGTCGTCCCGTTGCCGTTGCAGGCCGCCAGGCCGGGAATGAGCAGCGCCGCGGCGAACGCGGTGGCGCTGAAGCGTCGTATCTTCACGTCAACCTCTCCAGGTGGGTCGTCCGGGCTCGATGTCCCTTCTGTTCCCGGAAGCGGGGTTCCGCAATCCCGCCTCACCCGGAGGGAGGACGTCAGCGCAGCGACGTGGCGAGCTTGCGCAGCTCCGTCTCGCCCGCGTCACCCACCACGATCACCGTGCGGTTCGGCTCCAGCAGGACGAGCGCGTGCTCGTTGCCGCGTGCGGTGTAGCGCTGCCAGCTCAGCCCGCCGGGCAGGTCGGCCGCCCCCTGCGGCTGCCCCTCGGTCAGCTCGGCCGGCAGCAGCTTCTCCGCCGGGACGTTGCTCTCCACGAGCTGCGCGCCCCGGCCCTCCGGGGTCACGTACCCGATCCGCAGCGTCGAGCCGTCCGCCTCGGTCCGGAAGCGGGCGTTGACCGTACGCCAGTCGTCGCCCAGCCCGGTCGGCTCGGCGACCGGGAAGGCGTTCGCGGAGCGGGCCTGCTCCAGCGCGGGCGCCGGGTCGACGGTCACCGGCGAGTCGCCGCCGAGGAAGCCCCGGTAGAAGGCGAGCAGCAGCGCGATCGGGACCAGCAGGATCAGCAGGGACAGCGCCATGTCCTTCGGCGACCGCTCGGACCGGCCCTTCTCCTTGCCGGCGGGCGGCGCGGGGGTGTCCGCCACGGCGGCCGGCTCGCCCCGGTCCGCGACGAGCGCGGGCTGACCCTCGGACGGGGCCGGGCCGCCGTCGGGTCGGACCGGCGGCTGTCCCTCCGGCGGGGTGGCGTCGGTCGGTGTGCGGTCGGCAGGCTGTGCGGCTTCCACCCGGCCATTGTCGCAGCCCACCGGGTGACGTGATCCTGGCCTCCTCCGCCCCGCCGGGACGGCGAACCTGAGATCGTGTGAGGATCAGCGACAAAACCGGCGGCGGTGACCGCCGGTCCCACCCCGCAACGTCGCGAGGAGGCCGCCATGACAACCACCAGTACGCGGACGCCCCAGGATCTCGACCGCAACCTCGCCCTCGATCTGGTCCGGGTCACCGAGGCCGCGGCGATGGCCGCCGGCCGCTGGGTCGGCCGGGGCGACAAGGAAGGCGGCGACGGCGCAGCAGTCGACGCCATGCGAAAGCTGATCAACTCGATTCCGATGCGCGGCGTCGTGGTGATCGGCGAGGGCGAGAAGGACAACGCCCCGATGCTGTTCAACGGCGAGGAGGTCGGCGACGGGACCGGCCCCGAGGTGGACGTGGCGGTCGACCCGATCGACGGCACCACGCTGATGAGCAAGGGCATGCCGAACGCGCTGGCGGTGCTCGCGGTGGCCGAGCGCGGGGCGATGTTCGACCCGAGCGCGGTCTTCTACATGGAGAAGCTGGCGGTCGGCCCGATGTACGCCGACGTGGTGGACATCAACGCCGGGGTGGCCGAGAACATCAACCGGATCGCCAAGGTCAAGGGCACCGACGCCGCCGAGGTGACCGTGTGCGTGCTGGACCGGTCGCGCCACGACGACCTGGTCAAGCAGATCCGGCGTACCGGCGCCGGGATCCGGTTCATCTCCGACGGCGACATCGCGGGTGCCATCGCGGCGGCGCGCGGCGAGTCGGACGTGGACGTGCTGATGGGCATCGGTGGCACCCCGGAGGGCATCACCGCCGCCTGCGCGCTCAAGTGCATGGGCGGCATGATGCAGGCCAAGCTCTGGCCGAAGGACGACGACGAACGCCGCAAGGCGCTGGACGCCGGGCACGACCTGGACCGGGTGCTGTTCACCGACGACCTGGTGACCGGCGACAACTGCTTCTTCGTGGCCACCGGCGTCACCTCCGGCGACCTGCTGCGC
Organism: Micromonospora sp. WMMD1274; assembly: GCF_049179035.1. Lineage (NCBI taxonomy): Bacteria > Bacillati > Actinomycetota > Actinomycetes > Micromonosporales > Micromonosporaceae > Micromonospora > Micromonospora sp. WMMD1274. The sequence continues at coordinate 4,249,276 of NZ_JBMHMG010000001.1, read as the reverse complement.
GGCGTGCGCTACCGCTCCGGCGGGGCGTACACGCAGTCGATCGTGATGCGCTCCAAGAGCGGCACGATCCGGGTGATCGACTCGTACCACCGCCTGGAGAAGCTTGCCCTCTACTCGGCTGTCGACTTCGACGGACGCCCACTGGCCGAGCAGGAGTGAGCAGAGCCGGGACGGCGGCACCACCGGCACCGCCGACGCTGTCGACCGGGCGACGTGTCGCCGGTGTCGGGTTGGCCACCGCCTCGGGCGTGATGGTCGCCGTCCAGTCCCGGATCAACGGCGAGCTGGGCGTACGCCTGGCCGACGGGATCGCCGCCGCGGTGGTCTCGTTCGGCGTGGGTCTGCTGATCCTGCTGGTGCTGGTCCCCGCCACCCCCGGTGGCCGGCGGGGACTGGTCGCCCTGCGCGGCGCGTTGCGCACCGGCACGCTGCGCCCGTGGCAGTGCCTGGGCGGGGTGTGCGGCGCGTTCCTGGTGGCGACGCAGGGGCTGACCATCGGCGCGCTCGGCGTGGCGGTCTTCACCGTCGCGGTGGTGGCCGGGCAGTCCGGCAGCAGCCTGCTCGTCGACCGGACCGGCATCGGCCCGGCCGGCCGGCAGCCGGTCACCCCGAACCGGCTGATCGGCGCGGTGCTCACAGTGCTCGCCGTCCTGCTGGCGGTGGGCGACCGGCTCGGTGACCCGCAGGCGCTGGCGCTGGCCCTGCTGCCGCTGGCGGCGGGGGTGGGCATCGCCTGGCAGCAGGCGGTCAACGGGCGGGTCCGGGCGGCCTCGGGCAGCGCCATGACCGCCACGCTCGTGAACTTCACGGTCGGCACGGCGGCGCTGCTCGTGACGTTCGCGGTGGACCTGGCGGTACGCGGCCGGCCGGCCGGCGCGTTCCCGGACGAGCCGTGGCTCTATCTCGGCGGCCCGCTCGGCATCGTGTTCATCGCGCTGGCCGCCGCCCTCGTCCGGTTCACCGGGGTGCTGCTGCTCGGCCTGGCCACGATCGCCGGGCAGATCGTCGGCGCGGTGCTGCTGGACCTGCTGCTGCCGACCGCCGCCTCACACCCCGGGCTGGACACGCTGCTCGGCGCGGCGCTGACCATGGTCGCCGTGCTCGTCGCCGCCTTCGGCCCGGCCCGCCGCCCCTAACGGGCGGCGACGGGCGCAGCGGCACGCAGGCCGGTGACCATCTCGTCGACGACCCGGTCCAGCGGCGTCCCCTCGATCCCGAACGTCTCGCTCGCGGCGGTGGAGTCCATCACGAACGGCCCGGCGAACTGGTGCGCGGTCTCCCGCATCTCCCGGGCGAACGGGTCGGCCAGGCCGCCGAGCCAGAGCACCGGGTAGGGCATCCGGGTCAGCCGGGGCGCCGGCGCCCCGGCCAGCTCCGCGGCCCGGTCGGCGAGCGCCCGCATCGACATCGGGGGCGCGCTCGGCACGTGCCAGGCCCGTCCCCAGGCCCGCGGGTCGGTGGCGGCGGCGACGAGGGTACGGGCGACGTCTCCCACGTACGTCCACGTGTGCGGCGCGTCCCAGGCGACCGGCAGGAACACCCGCTGCCCGGCGAGCACCTTGGGCAGCACCATCATGGGCAGCGACTTGCCGCCGAGGCCGATGTAGTCGGAGCCGCGTACCTCGGTGATCCGGGCCCGGCCGGCGCGGTGGGCGGCCAGGGCGTCGGCCCACATCCGGTTGCGGACCCGGCCCTTGACGCCGGTGGCGGCGAGCGGGGTCGCCTCGGTCATCGGCGCGTCGACCGGGCCGTACCCGTAGAGGTTGCCGACCGTGGTGAGCACGGCGCCGCTGCGCTCGGCGGCGGTGAGCAGGGCGGCGGCGAGCGGCGGCCAGTCCGTCGGCCAGGTGTGGTACTCGGGGTTGGCGCAGTTGTAGAGCGCGTCAGCGCCCTCGCTGAGCGCGGTGAGCCGGTCCGCGTCGGCGGCGTCGGCGGCCACCCGCTCGATCGCCGGGTGCTCGGGGCCGGTGCCGCGCCGGGTGACCACCCGGACCCGCTCGCCGCGTTCGGCGAGGAGGCGGGCGGTGGCGGTGCCGACGGGGCCGGCGCCGACGATCACGTGCAGTGCCATGACAGGTCCACCTTCACTGAAGCAGTAATCCGAATCGAGAGCACCGCTCTCGCAAAGAGCATGACCCATGCGGGCGGATCACGTCAAGAGCAGTGCTCTCTATTTTGATTGCTGCTCTCATCCGTGGCAGAGTGAGGGCATGGTCGCTCCCTCGCTCCGCGCCCGGGTCCGCGCCGGGATGATCGAAGAGATCAAGACGGTCGCCCGCCGCCACCTGGACACCGACGGCGCGAACCTCTCCCTGCGCGCTGTCGCCCGCGACCTCGGCATGGTCTCCTCGGCGATCTACCGCTACTTCCCCAGCCGCGACGACCTGCTCACCGCGCTGATCCTGGAGGCGTACGACGCGCTCGGCGACGCGGTGGAGGCGGCCGATGCCGCCGCCGACCAGGCCGACCTGCGCGGACGCTGGCTCGCCGCCTGCCGGGCCGCCCGCGCGTGGGCGCTGGCCCACCCCGCCGAGTACGCGCTGCTGTACGGCAGCCCGGTGCCCGGGTACGCGGCCCCGGACGACACCGTCGCACCGGCCCAGCGCCCTCCGGTGACCCTGGTCGGCATCCTGCGCGACGGACTGGCCTCCGGCCGGCTCACCCCGCCCGACGAGGAGCTGCCCGAGCCGCTGCGCGGCGACGTGGCCGAACTGGTCGGGCTGCTCGGCATGGACGTGCCGCCCGCACTGCTGGCGCGCGGCATGGCCGGCTGGACCCAGTTGTTCGGGCTGATCAGCTTCGAGCTGTTCGGCCGGATCAACCGGGCGCTGCCGCACCGCGACGAGTACTTCGACCACCAGATCGGCCTGATGGCGGACCTGGTCGGCCTGCCCTGACGCCGATCGGCGTCAGGTGCCGTCGGAGGAGTGACCGGGGAACAGGTGCGCGGTCGGGTCGATGACGACAGCCGCGTTGTTCACGGCGGTGGCGGCCTCGCCGAAGCCGGTGGCGATCAGGCGGACCTTGCCCGGGTACTCGGTGATGTCCCCGGCCGCGAACACCCGGGGCAGGTTGGTGGCCATGGCGCTGTCCACCACGATGTGCCGCCGGTCGAGGTTCAGCCCCCACTCGGCGAGCGGGCCGAGGTCGGCGGTGAAGCCCAGCGCGGCCACGACGGTGTCCACCGGCAGCGTCTCCACCTCGCCGCCGCGTACGGTCAGCTCGGCGCCGGTGACCGCCTCCTCGCCGTACAGGCGGCTCACCTCGGCGTTGACCACGATCCGCACCGGCAGCGCACGCACGCGCTCGATGGTGGCCGCGTGCGCCCGGAAGCGGTCCCGCCGGTGCACCAGCGTCACCGACCGGGCCAGCGGGGCGAGCGTGGCCGCCCAGTCGAACGCCGAGTCGCCGCCGCCGACGATGAGCACGTGCCGGTCGGTCAGCTCGGTCGGCTGCGGCACGAAGTAGACGATCCCGCCGCCGGTGAAGCTCTCCGCGACCGGCAGCGGCCGGGGCGTGAAGCTGCCGAGCCCGCCGGTGACCAGCACCGCGCCGCAGCTGAGCTGCTCACCGCCGGCGAGACCGAGCACCGGCCGGCCGTCGAGGTAGGACAGCTTCTCCGCGCGTACGCCGAGCCGGTAGTCGGGGTGGAACGGCGCGGCCTGGGCGACCAGGTTCGTGACCAGCTCGCGGCCCTTGATCGCGGGGAAGCCGGCGACGTCGAGGATCAGCTTCTCCGGGTACATGGCGGTGACCTGACCGCCCGGCTCGGGCAGTGCGTCGATCACCGACACGGAGAGTCCACGGAAACCGGCGTAGTAGGCGGCGAAGAGCCCGGCGGGACCGGCCCCGATCACGGCGACATCGACCTCGCGCATGGCGCACCGTCACTTTCCGCTTCGGGGTCAACCCGTGCTGATGCGGAGACGGTAGGCGGGCGGGTGGCCGTGGGCAAGCACGTCCCGCGGTTCGATCAACGCGCCGTCAGGGCAGCGTCATCCTCGGTGAGCCGAGGCGGTCGGACTCGCCGGTGTCGTTGCGGCGGCGGAACAGGATCGCCGCGACCACGCCGCCGAGCAGCCCGAACAGGTGGCCCTGCCAGGAGATGCGCTCGTCGGTCGGGAGGATGCCGAGCAGTTGCCAGCCGTAGAGCAACCCGACCAGCAGGCCGACGGCGAAGTTCCACCAGCTCCGCTCCACCACGCCGCGGGTGAGCAGGATGCCGAGGTAGCCGAAGATCACGCCGCTGGCGCCGACCACCACCGAGTCGGGCGAGCCGGTGAACCAGACACCCAGGCCGCTGACCAGGATGATGACGGCGGTGGACCAGAGGAACCGGCGGGTGCCCGCGGCGAGCACGAACGTGCCGAGCAGAATCAGCGGGATGCTGTTGCTGTAGAGGTGGTTCCAGCCGGCGTGCAGGAACGGCGAGAAGAAGACGCCGTCCAGGCCCTGGAGCCGCTGCGGGATGATGCCGGCGGTGTAGTCGAGGCCGAGTCGCAGGCCGACGTCGAGCGCCTCGATGAGGAACAGCACCGGCACGACCGCGCACATCGCGACGAAGGCCCGGCCGAGCGCCGCGTAGAACGCGTCGGTGCCGAACCGGTGGGGGTCGCCGCTAGGGCCGTACCAGGTCACCTACCAAGAGCTATCAGCAAAAGCGGTCGGCCGCCAGTCGGGCGGCGGTACGACGACGGCGGGACACCCGGGTCTGCCCGCGTGTCCCGCCGTCGTGGTGATGTCAGTACCAGCCCGAACTCTGCGACTTCTGCCAGGCGCCGCAGGGGGTGTCGTACCGGCCCTTGATGTAGCCGAGACCCCAGGTGATCTGGGTCGCCGGGTTGGTCTTCCAGTCGTCGGCGACCGAGGCCATCTTGCTGCCCGGCACCGCCTGCGGGATCCCGTACGCCCCGGACGAGCTGTTGGAGGCCTTCGGGTTCCAGCCGCTCTCCTTGGTCCAGAGCTTGTCCAGGCACGGGAACTGGTCGATGCCGAAGCCCTTGTCGAGCATGATGGCGCAACCGATCTTCCGGTTGCCGCTGTACTCCGCGCAGGAGGACGGGATCGGGCCGTCGTACGGCTTGATCTTCGCCTCCTTCTCCGCCTCCTCCGCCGCGGCCCGCTCCTTCTTGCGGGTGGCGGCGGCCGCCTCGGCCTTCTTGGCCCGCTCGGCGGCCTCCTTCGCCGCCGCGGCGGCACGCAGCTTTGCCTGGTACTCGGCGGCACGCTGGCGGGACGAGTCCACGCGGTGGTCGGACAGCCGGTCGCGCTGGTACGCGTGCTCCGCCTGGTCGACCTCCAGGCCGACCTGCGCGGTCAGGCCCTGCTGCTGGGTCTGTCGATCCTCACCCAGATAGAAGCCGCCGGCGACGCCCACGGAGAGCAGCGCGACAGCGGCCGTACGGGCGCCGAACCGGCTCCAGAGCCGACTCACGAAGTTTCCCTTCGTCGGGGGCAGGGACACGGCACGCGCATGGCCCTGTCGGGTCACGCCGGTGCCGTGAGCGCACCGGTACCGGTGTGACTCCGGGCCGTGTCCGGCCCCCGAGTGGTAGGTGACGCTCGATGGACACCATTGCGCACAGTGAGGCCGGTGGGAAATGACCAGGCCTAAAAGTGATCTGCGTCACCCTAAAAATGCGGACAAAGTAGGGCGAAAGCCGCGGTCAGCCGGGGATGTCCTCCAGCAGATCGGTGACCATGGCGGCGATCGGAGATCGCTCCGATCGGCTGAGCGTGACGTGCGCGAAGAGGGGATGCCCCTTCAACGCCTCGATCACCGCCGTCACCCCGTCGTGCCGGCCGACCCGCAGATTGTCCCGCTGGGCCACGTCGTGGGTGAGCACCACCCGCGACCCCTGGCCGATGCGCGACAACACGGTGAGCAGTACGCCCCGCTCCAGCGACTGCGCCTCGTCCACGATGACGAACGCGTCGTGCAGGCTGCGGCCGCGGATGTGGGTCAGCGGCAGCACCTCCAGCAGCCCGCGCGACGTGACCTCCTCCAGCACGTTCTCGTGCACCACCGAGCCGAGCGTGTCGAAGACGGCCTGCGCCCAGGGCGACATCTTCTCCGACTCCGACCCGGGAAGGTAGCCGAGTTCCTGGCCGCCGACCGCGTACAGGGGACGGAACACGATCACCTTCTTGTGCCGGCGCCGCTCCATCACCGCCTCCAAGCCGGCGCAGAGCGCCAGCGCGGACTTGCCGGTGCCGGCCCGCCCGCCCAGCGACACGATGCCGATGGACTCGTCCAGCAGCAGGTCGAGCGCGACCCGCTGCTCCGCCGAGCGCCCGTGCACGCCGAACGCCTCCCGGTCGCCCCGGACCAGCCGGATCGTCTTGTCCGGGAGCACCCGGCCCAGCGCCGAGCCCCGCCCCGAGTGCAGCACCAGGCCGGTGTGGCAGGGCATCCCCGCCGCGGCGTCGACGTCGAGCGTCTCGCCCGCGTACAGCCGGCCGATCTCCTCCTCGGCCAGGTCCAGCTCGGCCATCCCGGTCCAGGTCGGGTCGCTCGCCTGGCCGTGCCGGTACTCGTCGGCGCGCAGGCCCACCGAGGCCGCCTTCACCCGCAGCGGCATGTCCTTGCTGACGAGCGTGACCTCACGCCCCTCGGCGGCCAGGTTGAGCGCCACGGACAGGATGCGCGCGTCGTTCGACTCGTTGCGGAAGCCGGGCGGCAGCACCCCGTCGTCGGTGTGGTTCAGCTCCACCCGCAGCGTGCCGCCCTGGTCGTTGGCGGGCACCGGACGGTCCAGCCGGCCGTGCCGCACGCGCAACTCGTCCAGCATGCGCAGCGACTGGCGGGCGAACCAGCCCAGCTCCGGGTGGTGCCGCTTGCCCTCCAGCTCGGAGATCACCACCAGCGGCAGCACCACCTCGTGCTCGGCGAAGCGGTGGAACGCCGCCGGGTCGGACAGCAGGACCGAGGTGTCCAGGACGAAGGCCGGGCCGGCTGGTCGGGGCTCCTCGGCCTCCGCGGCGGCGGCGCGGCGGCTGCGGGTGGTCCGGCGGGTCGGGGCGGTCGAGGCCGGGGTCTGCTCGGCTCCGGCGGGGGTACGGCGAGTGGTCACAGGCCTGCTCCGCGGATGGGCACCCGGCCACCCGAGTTCCGCCTCTTCCGGTGCCCGGAGGACACGGGGTCGGATGCGGGCCCCGTGCGCGAGGACGCAGGTCCGGGCTGTCCGGCTGGCCCGGGAAAACCCCGCGCCATGCCTAGACGCTAATCGCCGCGGGGCCGCTGGGCTAGAGGTGCGCGTGGATCATCGCGTGGTCTTCGCGGGACGTACACCTGTTCGGGTGACGGGCGGACCGGAACCGGCCGGGATGCATGCCCCCTGCGCGCACCCCGGCCGGTCGTCCACTGCGGCGCCGCGACGCGGCGCGGGCCTCAGCCCTGGCGGCGCACCAGCGTGCCGGCCCGCGGCCCGGCGCCGGCCGCGCCGAACGACGATCCGGTGTACGTGGTGCCCACCCGGCCGACGGCGCCGAGCCGGCCGGTGGCGGTGACGCGGACGGCCGGGGCCGAGCCGGGCCGGGCGGCGACCGCCGCGGGTACGGAGGTGCCGGCGAACGGCACGGCCGAGCGCCCGGCCGAGGTCACCACGGTCGGGCCGGGACCGGACAGCGCCGAGGCGATCGCCGCCTGGGCGTCGCGCCGACGGCGGTTCCAGGCGCCCCGGTCCCCGTCGAAGTAGCCCTGGCGGTAGCCGAACCGGTAACCGATGCGGTAGCTGAGCTGGCCGTGCAGGCGGCCGGCCGCGTAGCAGGTGGACCCGAGCACGAGAACGAGCACCACGGCGAGAAAGGGGGTCATCGCTCGTCCGTCCCGGGCAGTGGATCGACCACCAGCAGCCGCTCCAGGTCGTCGGTGCTGACCTCCTCCACCAGCTCGACGCTGATCCGGCAGCCGTCGAGGATCACCTCGGCCACCGACGCGCGGCGGATCTCGCCGCCGGAGTCGTAGACCCGCACGCTCAGCTCGGGGCAGCCGAGGTGGGTCCGCCAGGCGTCCCACTCCCCCCGGTCGCCGACGCTGAGTGAGAGGTACCGGCACCCGCGGGCGAGATAGAGACGCCAGGGGGCGCTCAGCCCGGCTGACACTCCGTCCGCGATCAGCCCGAAGGCCTGGGCGCGGGTCGCGAGCTCGGTCACGAGACCCCCTCGGCACCCGCGGAGTGACGCATGTGAGCACTCGTCGTCTCAAGCACGTGACACACCGTAAGTTGTCTCATGAGCGTGACAGTATCAGCTTTTCAGGCCTTTGCCGCCGTACTGGTGTCCATCTATTCTGCCCGGGTGACACCCCTCAGGAGCAGCACTGAATCGTTTACCGGAAATCCCCGATCGCCGTCACGTCGGCGTGACAGCAGCGTGCCGAGCCGCCCTCTCGGGACCGACTGGCCGTACCGTCACGGGGTGACCGAGACGACCAACGCACGGAAGATCGCGTTCGCCACCTTCGTCCGGCGCGCGCTCGACGACGCCCGCGCGCTGCGGGCCTGGAGCGGCACCGAGGTCTCCCGGCGCACCGGCGTCTCCCGCCAGACCATCAACCGATGGGTTCGCGGCGACTGGGCCAGCGACCCGGAGGCGGAGCGGGTGGTCGCCTTCTGCGAAGGGCTGGGGCTCGATCCGGCCGCCGCGTTCACCGCTCTGGGCTGGGATCGGACCACCGGGCCGCGTACCGCGCCGGCCCCGCCCCCGATGGACCCGGACGTGGAGGCGCTGCTGCGCCGGCTGGTCGACCCGAACGTGTCCGACGCGGAGAAGTTCCACATTCGGGAAACCATTCGTTACCTCGCATATCGCCCGACTCTGCCGGGCGGTGTCCGAAATAGGGGTAAACAGGCGGGCTAGTTCCTCAGATGGCGAAAGAACGGAAGGTCGGACCCGATCGTTTCGCCGCGGGGACGGAACGGACCCGCTAGCGTCCACGTTTGTACTGCTAGGGGCTCGTCATCGGCGGGGGGACGGGACACAGCCGAACCCAGCCCTGCGGGACAGAAGGAGGGGTCTGTCCATGACCCTGAAATGGTTGGCAGTCGTGGTCGCGGTGGTGTCGCTGACATCGTGCGTGACCGGCAACGTGGTGGTCGGCGTACTGGACGGCGGGCAGCTTCCCCTGGTCGTCAACCTCTTCGCGCTCACCACGGCCGGCACCGCGGTGATCCTCGCCGTCGTCGCCGAGCTGCACGATCGGCTCAACGACCGGGTCAGCGCGCTCACCGAGTTCCTGGTGGCGCGGCTCAACGAGATCGAGGCGCACACCGGCGACCGCAACACCGGCTTCGTGGAGGGCTACCTGCTCAGCCACGGGCAGGAGGCGGCCGTGGTGCCGTTCGGTCGCCGGGGACGAGGAGCCGCCGAACGCTGATCCCCACGTCGTTCCGACGTCACATCTCGGCCACGAATACGCCGCCCGGCGCGGGGTACGCTGACGCGCGTGCCGCCGTTGAATCTGGGCAACCAGCAGCCGAAGACCCCGTTGAACGCGGAGCACGCCTGGCGTGCGACCGCCGACCGCGCGGGTGACGTCGTCCTCTTCTTCGACTTCGACGGCACCCTGGCGCCCGTCGACGACGATCCCACGGCCGTACGGCCCGCGCCCAACGTGCTCAGCGCGCTGGAGGCGCTAGCCCCGCACGTCCGCCGGATCGCCATCGTCTCCGCCCGCCCGGTGGACTTCCTCCGCGACCACCTCGGCGGCCTCGCCGGCATCGACCTGTACGGGCTCTACGGCCTGGAGCACAGCCACTCCGGCGGCGAGACGGTCACCGAGCCGGCCGCCCTGCCCTGGGTGCCCACCATGTCCGAGCTGGCCGAGCAGGCCCGCGCGGAACTGCCGCCCGGCGCGCTCGTCGAGTACAAGCGGCTCTCCGTCGCGCTGCACTGGCGTACCGCCCCGCAGCTCGGCGACCTGGTGCAGGAGTGGGGCCGCGCCCAGGCCGAGCGGCTGGGCCTGCGCGCCCAGCCGGGCCGGATGGTGCTGGAACTCAAGCCCCCGGTCGACCGGGACAAGGGCATGGTGATCGGCGAGACGGTCCGGGACGCCGGTGGCGCCTGGTACTTCGGCGACGACGTCTCCGACATCAAGGCGTTCGCCGCGCTGCGCGCCCGCGCCGCCTCCGATCCCGACTTCCTCGGTGTCTGCGTCGCGGTCGCCAACCCGGAGACCGGTCACGAGGTCGCCGACGCCGCCGACCTGACCCTGGACTCCCCGGCAGCCCTGGCCGACTTCCTCACCGCCGCCCTCCCCCACCTCCGCTGACGCCCCCGGCCCCGGCCCCGGCCCGGGGCCCGGTCTCTCCGCGATCTTGCACTTGCCGCCCCGGCAAAAAGGGCATAAGCCGCGCCCCCGGGGCCGAAAGTGCAAGATCGCCGGGGCGGGGCGAGGCGGGGCCGGGGGCGGGGGATCAGGTGCCGAAGCGGCGCTGGCGGGTGGCGTAGGAGCGCAGGGCGCGCAGGAAGTCGACCTTGCGGAAGTCGGGCCAGTTCAGCTCGCAGAAGTAGAACTCCGAGTGCGCGCTCTGCCAGAGCATGAAGCCGGAGAGCCGCTGCTCACCACTGGTCCGGATGATCAGATCCGGGTCCGGCAGCCCCTTCGTGTAGAGGTGCTCGGAGATGTGGTCGACGTCGAGCGAGGTGGCCAGCTCCTCGATCGTGCCGCCGTTGGCCGCGTGCTCCAGCAGCAGCGAGCGGACCGCGTCGGCGATCTCGCGCCGCCCGCCGTACCCGACCGCGATGTTGACCTGAGCCCCGCCGTCGCGGTCACGGGTGCGTTCCTCGGCGGCCTTGAGCGCGGCGGCGTGCTGCGCCGGCAGCACGTCGAGCGCGCCGACCATCCGCAGCCGCCAGGGGTTGCCCTCCTCGGCCAGCTCGGTCGTGAGGTCCTCGATGATCTGGAGCAGCGGGTCCAGCTCGGCGGCCGGGCGGGAGAGGTTGTCGGTGGAGAGCAGCCAGAGTGTGACGTGCCCGACGCCGGCCGCGTCGCACCAGCGGAGCAGCTCCTTGATCCGTTCGGCGCCCATCCGGTGGCCGTCGTTCGGGTCGACGAAGCCCATTTCCCGGGCCCATCTGCGGTTGCCGTCGCACATCACGCCGACGTGTGCGGGTACGGGCTTGCCCGCGAGCTTCGCCGTCAGCCGGCGCTCGTACACGGAGTAGAGGAGTTTCCGCAGAGTCATCACCTTGCAGGGTAGCGACCCGCGGGAGAGATCAGTGTCTCGGTGGCATATCACCTGAGGGTGAGACGGTCCGGCGCGGTCGCGGCAGGTCCGCCCCGATCGCCATCAGGGTGCGCGCGTCCAGGCGGCCGTCGCCGAGTCCCAGCTCCACCACCGTGCGGTAGACGCGCTCGTCGCGCCGGGCCGCGCCGACCGCCGCGTCGACCACCCGGCGCCGCCGGGCCAGCCACGCGGCCACCGAGCTGTGCCGCAGGTGGGTGCCGAGCCGGGCGCGCAGCGCGGCGGCGTACGCCCGGGCGGCCTCGGCGGGGGAGCCGGCCGCCGCCGCGCCAGCCAGCGCGCCCGAGCGCAGCGCGTAGAAGATGCCCTCGCCGGTGAACGGGTTGATCAGCGACAGCGCGTCCCCGGCCAGCAGCACCCTGCCCCGGCCGGGCGCCGGGCGGTGGGTGGACAGCGGCAGGTGGTGCGCCCGCAGGTCGGTCACCGTCGCCGGGTCGACGTCCGGTAGCAGCGCGGCCATCCGGTCCAGAAGGTGCGCGCGGGTCAGCGGTTCGCCGCGCAGCACCTCCCCGTACCCGACGTTCGCGCGTCCGTCGCCGATCGGGAAGGCCCAGGCGTACGCGGGCCAGCGCGCCGCCGAGGTGACGATGAGTTGTTCGGGTGGCCCGGCCGGCGCGGGCGCGTAGCCCCGGATGGCGAGGGCCAGATGCCGGTCCGGGTTGACCGGGTGGCCGAGCGCGCGCCGTACCACCGATCCGGCGCCGTCCGCGCCGACCACCGCCCGCGCGGACAGCTCTCCGTCGAGCAGCACCCGGTCGGCGGCCATCTCCACCCGGCGTACCGTGTGCCGCCGCAACTCCGCGCCGGCGGCAACCGCCGCCGCGACCAGGCGTGCGTCGAACACCTGGCGGGGCACCGTGTACGCGGGCCGGGGCAGCGTCCTCGCGACGGTGCCGCCGCCGGGGCCGACCAGGCGCAGTGCGGGCAGCGGCGGATAGCCGTCGACCGCCCCGGTCACGCCCAGTTCGGCGAGGACGTCCAGCGCGTGCGCGGCGATGCCGTCCCCGCACGCCTTGTCGCGGGGGAAGTCGGACCGGTCGAGCAGCAGCACCCGTGCCGCGCCGGCACGCCGCGCACCGAGCGCCGCGGCGGCCCCGGCCGGCCCCGCTCCCACCACCACGACGTCCCACACCCCCTCATCCTGCCCCGCCGCGCCCCGCCACGGGCGTCGATCATGAGGTTGACGGCATCAACGGAGATCGAAATCGCCGCCAACTTCATGATCGACGGGGTGGGGTGGGGGTGGGGGTGCGGGTGGCTCGGTTCAGGGACCAGAGGCAGAGGGCGGCGGCTGTGACCAGGGGGGCGCCGTCTCGGATCAGGCCGTCGGTGCCGAGCAGCCACCAGCACAGCGGCAGGTCGATCGCGAGTACGCCGAGGGTGACGGCCACCAGGCCGTTCCGCGCCCACGCCTTGTCGCGCAGCAGGAAGGCGGTGCAGAACAGCACGGCGTAGCTGACCGCGATGCCCGCGCCGAACCAGAGGATCACCGCCGGTACGGCGGCCAACCGCCCGTCCAGCACGGCGCCCGTGGCGACGAGCGCCGGCACCAGCATCAGCGGGCTGTAGGTGAACGCCGCGACGCGGGCGGTGAGCACCCACCCGTTCGCCTGCGGGCGCTTCGGCGTCATCTCCCGCCAGGCGATCGTCCCGCCCTCGACGACCAGGCCCTTACGGTGCCGGACCAGGTGCGCGCGGATCGCCTCGGAGCGGTAGAGCAGCACCACCACGGCGACGCAGAGCGCGGTGAGCACGGCGAACCCGATCAGGCCGGGCAGCGCGGGCACCCCTTGCCGGGGCACGATCAGCCGCCCGACCGCGAAGATCGTGGTCACCGCCAGGATCAGCCCGAACGGCCGGGCGCCCACCCGGCCCTTGTTCACATGCCCGATCAGCAGCAGGAAACCGAGCGACCGGAGCATCGCCCAGCCGGTGCGTACGGCCAGACCGAACTCCTGCTCCGGGGCGTACCAGTAGTTGAGCAGCTCGACCACGACGGTGGCCGCCGCGGTCACGGCGAGCAGCGTGGTGAGCGCCCGGACGGCGGACGGCCGCCGGACCTCGACAGGTTCAGCGGCCGTCCTCATGGCATCCGATGTTGCCCGGCGCGGGCAACAAGCACACCTGTTACTTCTGCGGCTCCGCGTCCAGCCGGGCGCGCAGCGCGTCCAGCTCGGCCCAGAGCACGCCGGGGAGCTTGTCCCCGAACTTCTCGAACCACTCGGTGACCAGCGGCAGCTCGTTGCGCCACTCGTCCGCGTCGACCTTCAGCGCGATCCGGACGTCCTCCGGGGTCATGTCCAGGCCCTCGACGTCGAGCGCGTCCTGCGCCGGGACCATGCCGATCGGCGTCTCCACGGCCTCGGCCCGGCCCTCCAGCCGCTCGATGACCCACTTGAGCACGCGGGAGTTCTCGCCGAAGCCCGGCCAGAGGAAGTTGCCCTCGGCGTCCTTGCGGAACCAGTTCACGTAGTAGATCTTGGGCAGCTTGGCCTCGTCGCCGTCCGCGCCCTTGCCCATCTCGATCCAGTGCCGGAAGTAGTCGCCGGCGTTGTAGCCGATGAACGGCAGCATGGCCATCGGGTCGCGTCGGACCACGCCGACCGCACCGGAGGCGGCGGCGGTCGTCTCCGAGGAGAGCGTGGCGCCCATGTAGACGCCGTGCACCCAGTCGCGGGCCTCGGTGACCAGCGGGATGGTGTCCCGGCGGCGGCCACCGAACAGGATCGCGTCGATCGGCACGCCGTTCGGGTCGTAGTAGTCGTCGGCCAGGATCGGGCACTGCGTGATCGGGGTGCAGAAACGGCTGTTCGCGTGCGAGGAGAGGTTCTCGCTCTCCGGCGTCCAGTCGTTGCCCTTCCAGTCGATCAGGTGCGCCGGCGGCTCACCCATGCCCTCCCACCAGATGTCGCCGTCGTCGGTGAGCGCCACGTTGGTGAAGATGGAGTTGCCCCGGTCCAGCGTCCGCATGGCGTTGGCGTTGGTCTTCCAGTCGGTGCCGGGAGCGACGCCGAACAGGCCGTACTCCGGGTTGATCGCGTAGAGGCGGCCGTCCGCGCCGAACCGCATCCAGGCGATGTCGTCGCCGATGGTCTCGACCTTCCAGCCCGGGATGGTCGGCTCCAGCATGGCGAGGTTGGTCTTGCCGCAGGCGGACGGGAAGGCGCCGGCGATGTGGTAGACCTTGCCCTCCGGCGAGGTGATCTTGAGGATCAGCATGTGCTCGGCCAGCCAGCCCTCGTCGCGCCCCATCACGCTGGCGATACGCAGCGAGTAGCACTTCTTGCCGAGCAGCGAGTTGCCGCCGTAGCCGGAGCCGTAGGACCAGATCTCCCGGCTCTCCGGGAAGTGCGAGATGTACTTGGTCTCGTTGCACGGCCACGCCACGTCCTGCTGGCCCGGCGCGAGCGGGGCGCCGATGGAGTGCAGCGCGTGCACGAAATCGGCGTCGTCGCCCATCGCCTCCAGGATCGCCGACCCCATCCGAGTCATGATCCGCATCGAGGCGACGACGTACGGGCTGTCGGTGATCTCCACGCCGAACATGGGGTTCTCGGCCTCGATTGGGCCCATGCAGAACGGGATGACGTACATGGTGCGTCCGCGCATGCTGCCGCGGTACAGCTCCGTCATCGTCCGCTTCATCTCGGCCGGCGCCATCCAGTTGTTGGTGGGGCCGGCGTCCGCCTCGTCGACGGAGCAGATGAAGGTGCGCTCCTCCACCCGGGCGACGTCCGTGGGGTCGGTACGCGCGTAGAACGAGTTGGGCTTCTTCTCGGGATTAAGGCGGATCAGGGTGCCGTTGGCGACGAGTTCGTCGGTGAGACGGCGCCACTCCTCATCAGACCCGTCCACCCAGACCACGCGGTCCGGGGTGGTCAGTTCCGCGACCTCACGTACCCAGGCCAGCAGCTTGGGGTGGGACGTCGGGGCCTGATCGATACCCCGAACAGCAGCCGGAGCAACCATGTCACTTCTCCTTGTGGTCGACGCTGACCGATCTATGGGGTGCACGAGTTCCGGCGGGCTGGTACGCCGCCTCGTGGAAACCTGGGATTGGGCTCAGCGTAAACCGGACTGCCTCGTCAGTCAGTGGGACTGGTTGTGAAGAACTGCACAAGGTACGGCCACGCTGCGGCATCACGATCTGATACCCGCTTTCGCGCGCAGTTTCACGCAAATCCTGCGGTGAACCTTCGACGACCGGGTCCGGCGCCGGAGTGACCCCGACGCCCGATCGAGGGGAAGCGTACGAACATGTCGCGAAAGACGATTCCGTGATGCGCTCCACAGATTCGCACAGCGCGTTACGCTCTGCTCACGGACATCGAGAACGGGCGACGCCTCTCCGACCCGCGCGGCCCGAGCGCGACGGCCGCGGCGAAGCCGTCGTGGCCGACTCGCCGTTGCAGTCCGCCCGGTTACCGCACAACCGGTACTCTCGGCGGGTGGCCGCGACGATGACCGGAGACCAACCGGGGGCTCCGCAGACCCGCCGGGGTCCGATCGGAGCACTGCTCGACCGTTTCGGTCACCTCATCCACGAGCTGAGCAAGTTCGCCACCGTCGGCGGTCTGGCCTTCGTCGTGGACTTCGTCCTCTTCAACTACCTGTCCAGCGGCCGGGACATGCCCCCGCTGGCCGCGAAGACCATCTCCACGGTGATCGCCGCGACCGTCGCCTTCCTCGGCAACCGGTTCTGGACCTGGCGGCACCGGCAGCGGTCGAACCCGGCCCGCGAGTACGCGCTGTTCTTCTTCTTCAACGCGGTCGGCCTCGGCATCGCGGTGGCCTGCCTGGCGATCAGCCACTACGGGTTGGGCGCGATCTGGCCCGCGGTGTTCCAGACCCCCCTGGCCGACAACATCGCGAGCTTCGTCGTCGGCACCGGCCTGGGCACGCTCTTCCGGTTCTGGTCGTACCGACGGTTCGTCTTCGTCGAGGCGGGAACACCTCCCGTTCCGGCAACGAGCCACGACCGAGAGTCCGGGGCGTGACGAACCGCCCATCCCGACCCGCCGGGCCCAGCCGGCCCAGCCAACTGCCTAAGGTGTTCCGCATGCCTGGAGTCCGTCTGCTGCCCGAGCGCTGGCAGAAGTTCATCCACGAGGCGCTCAAATTCGGCATCGTCGGCGGCATCAACACCGTCATCAATTACGCGGTGTTCAATGCGCTGGCACTCACGGTTTTCCGTGACGGTCAGTTGAAGGCGACAGTGATCGCGACGATTGTCGCCACGATCACGTCGTATCTGATGAATCGTCACTGGACGTACCGTGATCGACCGAAATCGGCACTCCGGCGCGAATACGTCCTGTTCTTCCTCTTCAACGGTGCGGGCCTGGTCATCGAACTCGGCGTCCTGGCCCTGGCCAAGTACGGCCTCGGCGTACACGGCCTGCTGGCGCTGAACGTCGCCAAGACCATCGGTGTCCTGCTGGCCACGCTGTTCCGCTTCTGGTCCTACCGGACGTTCGTCTTCCAGCCCGTCCCCAAGCACGCCGAGGAGACCTGGCACTCGGTGCCGCGTGACGAGTGGGACAACGTCGCCGAGATGGACCCGGTGGCCGAGCTGGCCGAGTCGGTCAGCGAGCTGGAGGAGGAGGAACCGCCCGCGGGCGCCGGCCGGGCGGCCGACTTCCCGCCACCGCGGGGGCGCCCCGCACCGGCGGACGCCGGGCTCGGCGGCACGCTCGGCGCCGACCTGGACGCCGAACTCGCCGCGGAACTCCAGCCTCGCCGCGCCCGCCGCTGAACGACGAGAGGCCGGCACCCCTGCCACGGGGGTGCCGGCCTCTTCCGTCGCCGGGTCAGGCCTGGTCGCGCAGGGACTTGCCCTCGGTCATGTCGGCCAGGATCTCGCGCATCTCGCCGTCACCGAGGCTGTGCTTGTCGTGGTGCGCCTCGACCAGCTCGTAGAGCTTCGTCTGCACCCGGTCCACACTCGGCACGTCGTGCAGCACCGACTGACCGCGCTCACCCGCCGACTCGATGGTCAGCGTGCCGCAGCCCAGCAGCCGCTCCACGAAACGCTGGTGCATGGCGTGGTCGTTGATCCGGGTCAGCGGCAGATCCCGCCGGTTACGCGACAGCACGCCCTGCTGGAGCAGCACCCGCTCGTTCGTGAACAGGTAGTGCGTGGTGCGCCAGACCAG
The DNA here is from genome assembly GCF_049179035.1 of Micromonospora sp. WMMD1274. NCBI lineage: Bacteria > Bacillati > Actinomycetota > Actinomycetes > Micromonosporales > Micromonosporaceae > Micromonospora > Micromonospora sp. WMMD1274. The sequence goes on along the minus strand of NZ_JBMHMG010000001.1, from coordinate 4,231,875 downwards.
AAACGGCCACAGACCCAGCCACAACACCAGCACCAGCGCGACCACCGCGATCGCGTAGAGCGCGATCGTGCCGCCGCTGCCGTCGGGCAGCAGGAGCCACCCGGCGACGACCGCCGCGACGGCGAGCACGAGCACCAGGACCGGCCGGATCAGGGCCTTCCAGTGCGGGTGCAGGTGCAACACGACGTGCTCGTCCTCGGTGAGCACGTCTTCGGGGAACGCCACGGCGGAACCTCCTCGCAGAACCGGACGCGCTGACCGTAACCGGTCGGCGCATCCGGCCGGCATCGGCCGCGCGGGCGGTCGGCGACCGTTGTTGCGGTGATCTTCCCGGGTGCCTCAGCGCAGGTGCAGCACGTCGCCCGCGGCCAGCCGCAAGGTTTCCCCGTCGGCGTCGACCAGGAGCTGCCCGTCGGCGTCCACGCCGGTGGCGGTGCCGTGCGCCTCCCGGCCGTCGGGCAGCAGCACCCGCACCCGGCGGCCGACCGTCGCGCACCCCGCCAGGTACGCCTCACGCAGCCCACTGGCCTCCGCGTCACCTCCGGCGTCACGCCAGCGCTCGTACCAGTCGGCGAGCGAGCGCAGCAGCGCCCGCAGCAGCGGATCCCGGTCGGTGGCGGTGGCGCCGGCGAGCTGGAGCGAGGTGGCGGGCAGCCCGGTCGGGTTCTCCGGCAGCTCGTCGGCGCGCAGCGTCACGTTCAGCCCGACACCGACCACGATCGCCGGGGGCCGGTCGATCTCCCCCGGCACCGCCTCGGCCAGCACCCCGGCGCACTTCGCGCCGTCCACCAGCAGGTCGTTGGGCCACTTCAGCCGCGCGTCCAGCTCGGCCAGCAGGCGTACCGCCTCGACCAGCGCGACGCCGGCCAGCAGCGGCAGCCAGCCGTACCCGGTGGCGGGCACGGGCGACCAGCCGCGCTCCGCGACCGCCTCACCTGGCCGCAGCAGCACGCTCGTCGCGAGACCCGCGCGCGGCGGCGACTGCCAGATGCGGCCCCGGCGGCCGCGGCCGGCGGTCTGCCGCTCGGCGACCACCACCAGGCCCTCCGGCTCGCCGGCCCGGGCCGCGGCCACCGCGTCCGCGTTCGTCGAGCCGGTCTCGGCCAGCAGCTCCAACCGGCGCCAGGGCCCGTTCGGCGCGACCAGCGCGCGCCGCAGCCGGGCCGCCGACAGCGGCGGTCGGTCCAGATCGGTGTACGGCGAGCCGGGCATCCCGCCAGCCTACGGCCACCCGGCCCGCCGGTCGCCGCGAAGCGGTGAGGCGCACTGCACAGCCTCAGACACCTGAACCATCGTTATATTCCACGGGTGACTACCGAGACCGGGTTCAACATCCACACGACCGCCGGCAAGCTGGCGGACCTGGAGCGACGGCTCGACGAGGCGGTGCACGCCGGGTCGGCACGCGCGGTCGAGAAGCAGCACGCGCGGGGCAAGAAGACCGCCCGCGAGCGGATCGAGATGCTCCTCGACGAGGGCTCGTTCGTCGAGCTGGACGAGTTCGCCCGGCACCGCTCGACCAACTTCGGGCTGGAGAAGACCCGCCCGTACGGCGACGGCGTGGTGACCGGCTACGGCACCGTGGACGGCCGGCAGGTCTGCGTGTTCGCGCAGGACTTCACCGTCTTCGGCGGCTCCCTCGGCGAGGTCTTCGGCGAGAAGATCGTCAAGCTGATGGACCTGGCCATGAAGATCGGCTGCCCGGTCGTCGGCATCAACGACTCCGGCGGCGCGCGGATCCAGGAGGGCGTCGCGTCCCTCGGCCTCTACGGCGAGATCTTCTTCCGCAACGTACGGGCCAGCGGCGTCATCCCGCAGATCTCGCTGATCATGGGCCCGTGCGCGGGCGGCGCGGTCTACTCCCCGGCGGTCACCGACTTCACAGTCATGGTCGACCAGACCTCGCACATGTTCATCACCGGTCCCGACGTGATCAAGACGGTCACCGGCGAGGACGTCGGCATGGAGGAGCTGGGCGGCGCCCGCACCCACAACGCCCGCAGCGGCAACGCGCACTACCTCGGCACCGACGAGGAGGACGCGATCGAGTACGTCAAGGCGCTGCTGTCGTACCTGCCGTCGAACAACCTGGACGAACCGCCGGTCTTCGACGCGCCCGCGATCCTCGACGTCACCGACTCCGACCGCGAGCTGGACACGCTGATCCCGGACTCGGCGAACCAGCCGTACGACATGCACCGGGTCATCGAGCACGTGCTCGACGACGGCGAGTTCCTCGAGGTGCAGCCGCTGTACGCGCAGAACATGGTGGTCGGCTTCGGCCGCGTCGAGGGACGCCCGGTGGGCGTGGTGGCGAACCAGCCGATGCAGTTCGCCGGCACGCTCGACATCGCCGCGTCGGAGAAGGCGGCCCGGTTCGTGCGCACCTGCGACGCGTTCAACGTCCCGGTGCTCACCTTCGTGGACGTGCCCGGCTTCCTGCCCGGCACCGGCCAGGAGTGGGACGGCATCATCCGCCGCGGCGCGAAGCTCATCTACGCGTACGCCGAGGCCACCGTCCCGAAGGTCACAGTCATCACCCGCAAGGCGTACGGCGGCGCGTACGACGTGATGGGCTCCAAGCACCTCGGCGCGGACCTGAACTTCGCCTGGCCGACCGCGCAGATCGCGGTGATGGGCGCGCAGGGCGCGGTGAACATCCTCTACCGCTCGGAGCTGGCGAACGCCGAGGACCCGGCCGCCGTCCGGGCCGAGAAGATCGCCGAGTACGAGGACACGCTCGCCAACCCGTACATCGCGGCCGAGCGCGGCTACGTCGACGGGGTGATCCCGCCGCACGAGACGCGTACCCAGATCGTGCGGGCGCTGCGGGTGCTGCGCACCAAGCGCGAGACGCTGCCGCCGAAGAAGCACGGCAACATCCCGCTGTAGTACGTCGGATGCCCCCGCCGTTTCGGCGGCGGGGGCACCGGCGTCAGCAGCCCGGGTTCGCGGCCACGCACATCCGCTCGGCCGCGACCCGGGCGATCTGCCGCACCTGTTCCTCGGTCACCCTGTCCTCGGGCACCTGGCCCATGGGCAGGTCGGTCCGCAGCCGGCCGGACGGGATCAGCACCGTCACCAGGTCACCCACCCGTACGACCAGGCGGTCCTCGAACAGCGGCGCATAGCCGGGCGGCCGGCCGGTCGCCCCGTCCGGCGCCACGCTCGCCTCGTGCCGCAGCAGCAGCGCCTGGTCTCCGGCGAAGCCGCTCGCTGCGACGTACCAGCGGTGCACGACCTCGGCGCCGGCCATCCCCCGCTCGGTGTAGACCTGGCCCGTCGTCCGCCACGCGCCGCAGGCCGCGACAGTGCCTTCCAGATCGGCGACGAACCGGCCCGCCGCGCCTGGCGCCATCCGGTAGACATCCTGGGTGAGGACCGTTCCGATGGCGGTCGCGGGCTCGGTCGGCGGTTCCATCAGGGTCTGCGACCGTGAGTAGCGCGAGCGCGGTTCCTCGGCCGGCCGCCCCTGTTCCCGCGCGCAGACCTGGAGGAGGTCGTCGACCCGGACCGGCTCGTCGAGGCCGGTCTCGCCGAGTCGCTCGCCGGTCGCAACGGGGATGTCGGCCGGTTCCAGCATCGCCTCGGTCACGATCTCTCCCGGCCCGTCGACGACACCGGCGGCGGGCGGTGGCGGCGCACCGGCCCGGTCCACCAGGGTCGCGGTGAGCGCCGCCACGACCACCACCGAGACCGCGGCGAGCGCGGCGGAGCGCCGGCTGCGCCGCCGGGCCGTGGCTCGGAGGGCCTCCGGCTCCGGCCAGGTGACGTTGCGCAGGTCCCGGTGCAGCAACTCCACGAGCGCGACGTCGTCAGGCATCTGCCGCCTCCTCTTCCAGGTCCACCACGGCGAGCAACTCGGCGAGCGCGGTCCGCCCCCGGGACAGCCGGGCCTTCACGGTGCCGATCGGCGCCTCGGTCTCGCGCGCCACCTCGGCGACCGGCATGCCGAGCAGGTAGTGCATGGCGATCGCGGTGCGCTGGGCCTCGGGCAGCCGGCGTAGCGCGGCGACCACCTCCAGCGTCTCGGTGCTCGGCGCCGGCACGTCCGCCACCGCGCCGTGGCGCAGGTAGGCACGGGCCCGGCTGCGCAGGCTGCGCCAGCGGCTCACCGCGACCCGGCTCGCCACCACCCGTACCCATGCCTCCGGGTCGTCGTACCCGCGCACTGTGGACCACCGCTGCCAGGCCCGGATGTACGCCTCCTGCACGGCGTCCTGCGCCTCGGCGAGGTCACCGGTGAGCACGTAGACGAACCCGAGCAGCCGCTGTCGGCTGCCCCGGTAGAACTCGTCGAACCCGTCGCTGTCGGGCACCTGCCACCTCCCCGTGTTCGTGAGGGGACACGCCTGGCGGCGCGGCGCGGGTTGCCCGCTCAGCCGACCAATTTCTCCAACTCGCCGAGCGGGAAGCCGCCGGCCGGGATCCGGTCGCGGACCGCCCGGCGTACCGCGGTCTGCACGGCCGCGTTGGCCGGGGTGGGCACGCCGTGCAGGCGCCCCAGCAGCACGATCTCGCCGTTGAGGTGATCGGTCTCGACCGAGCCGGCACCACGGGCCAGGCTCTGCCAGGTGGAGCCGCCGGAGCGCTCCTCGCCGCCGACCGGCCGGTGCGACACCAGGTCGCCCCGTTCGGCGGCCTCCTCCTCGACAGTGGTGTGGGCGATGCCCGCCGCGGCGAGCGCCGCCTCTCCCTCTGCGCGTACCCGCTTCGACAGCGGCTCGGGCACGCCCCGGCCGAGCAGCGCCTGGAGGCCGTTGCCGAGGTTCGCGAGCAGCTTGCCGTACTTCCAGCGCATCACGTCGTCGCGGACCGGCGCGACGAACCCGGCGGCGGTCAGGTCGGCGGCGACCGCCCGGCTGGTGTCGTCGGCCCCGCCCGGGTAGCGGCCGATGTGCAGCATGCCCGGATGCGGATGGCCGTTGGCGACCACCACGCCCGGCTCCAGGTGGGTGGCGGGCAGCCACACGCACACCGGGTGTACGCGGGCGAAGCGGCGCAGCGCGGCCGGCTCGTTCGCCACGCCGTTCTGGGCCAGCACGACCGGCAGCCGTTCGCCCGCCGTTCCGCCGCCCTCGACCGGGGCGTCCGCCCAGGTGTCGAGCGCCGCCACGGTGTCCTGCGACTTCACGGTGAGGACCAGCACGGTGTCCGCCGGCAGTGGCGGCCCGTCCGGCCCGGCCACAGCGGGGAGCCGGCCGGTCACGTCGCGGTCCGGCGTGCGCAGCGTCAGACCCCGTTCCCGCAGCGCGTCCAGGTGCGCGCCGCGGGCCACGAGCGTCACGTCGTGGCCGGCGTCGGCCAGGAGTACGCCGATGGTGCCGCCGACCGCGCCCGCTCCGATGATCACGTATCGCACGGGTCCGATTCTGCCCTGCCGCGAGGCGGCCCGCTCCGGGACGAGATGCGGCTCGGCGCGGTCAGGCGGTGAGGCCCGTGTCGGCGAGGATCGGGCCGGCCAGCAGCAGCGCTCCGGCGGCGAGTGCGCCCACGCTCACCAGCAGGAACAGGCCCACCCAGAACAGCGCCGGGAACGGCGTGATCCGGGCGAGCTGGTCGGCGTCGGACTGCGGCATCCGGCCCCGGGCGCGTTGCCGGTGCAGCTCGAACACCGGCCGTACGCCGCCGATCAGCAGGAACCACACCGACGTCCAGGCGAACGCGGCCTGCACCTCGGGCGAGGTGTACCAGGAGACGGCGAGCACCACGCCGCCGGTGACCAGCAGCGACAGCGCGCCGAACAGGTTGCGGATCATCACCAGCATGCCCAGCAGCAGCGCCACCGCGAGCCAGAGCAGCAGCGTGATCCGGTTCCCGGCCAGCAGCCACGCGCCGCCGAGGCCGAGCAGCGACGGCGCGACGTACCCGGCGAGCAGCGTGAGGATCATGCCGGGCCCGGTGGGACGGCCGGCGGACAGCGTCAGCCCGGAGGTGTCCGAGTGCAGCCGGATGCCGTGCAGCCGCCGGCCGGTGAGCAACGCGACGAGCGCATGGCCGCCCTCGTGCGCGATGGTCACCGCGTTGCGGGCGATCCGCCAGGGCAGCCGGGCCACGACCACCGCGAGCGCGACCACGGCGGTGACCACCACGAGCAGCGGCGGCGGGTCCGGCTGGGCGCTGGTCAGCGTGTCCCAGAGCGTGGTGAGACCGTCGATCAGGGGCATGGGCGGGGAGCCTACCGCCCCGAGCCGTGTCGTTCGACCGGCGTGCTCCCGCAGCCGGTCAGACTTGGCCGGGCAGTTACTGGAACGGAGATGATGTCGGGTGGATTCGGTAACCGGTGCGTCCGTGACCCCGCTGACCGAGGCCGATTATCTCGCGATGGGCGACGGTCACCACCGCGTCGAACTGTTCGACCGAGGACTGGTCGTCAGCCCCGCCCCGGACCTGCGGCATCAGCGGGTGGTGCGCCGGTTGGCGAACGCCGTCGAGTCGGTGGCCGCGCCGGTCGGGTTCTGCGTCCATCACGGCGTCAACGTTCGGCTCGGCGTCGACCGGATCATGATCCCCGACCTCGTCGTCACAGATGCCGACGACGAGGGCGCGATCCTGGACGCGGAACGTGTGGCGCTGGTCGGCGAGGTCGTCTCGCCCCGGAACTCCGGAGTCGACCGGGTGTTGAAGATGCAGCTCTACGCGATCGCCCGGATTCCGTGGTATCTGCTCGTCGAGCAGGACGGTGACAGCCACTCGCTGCGGCTGCACCGGCTCGACGGCGCGCACTACGTCGAGGATGCCGTCGCCAAGGCGGGCGAGACGCTCAGTGTCACCGAGCCGTTCCGCTGGGCGATGGACCCGAGCACCCTGCGCTGATCAGCAACCGACGTGCCACCTGGGCGAACGACGACCGTCGATGAAAATTTCCTTTCCCCCTATTGCGATCTAGGGCACTAAGCTCCAAAGATGGGCGTCAATAGACGGACGTCCCTCTGGAGGCAACCATGCCCAGCACCAGACTCTCCGTACGCCGGCTTCTCGCCGCCGGCCTGGCCGCCGCCGCCACCGCGGCCGTGGCCCTCGTGGCGACCGCCGGACCGGCCGCCGCCGCGACCACGCCCGGGATCGACGTCTCCCGCTACCAGGGCAGCATCAACTGGACCAGCGTGCGTAACTCGGGCATCCAGTTCGCCTTCATCAAGGCCACCGAGGGCACGAGCTACAAGGACCCGAACTTCAACGCGAACTACGTCAACGCGTACAACGCCGGGGTGATCCGCGGGGCGTACCACTTCGCCCGGCCGAACATCTCCGCCGGTTCCACCCAGGCCAACTACCTGGCCAGCAACGGTGGCGCCTGGTCGGCGGACAGCCGTACGCTTCCCGCCGCGCTGGACATCGAGGGCAACCCGTACAGCGGCGGCTACTGCTACGGCCTGAGCACCACCGGCATGCGCAACTGGATCCAGGACTTCCTGAACACCTACCGCTCCCGCACCGGCCGGTACGCGGTCATCTACACCACCACGAGCTGGTGGAACCAGTGCACCGGCAGCTGGACCGGCCCGTGGGCCAACCACCCGCTGTGGCTCGCCCGCTGGGCCAGCGCGCCCGGCACGCTGCCGGCCGGCGCCCCGTTCTGGAGCTTCTGGCAGTACACCAGCACCGGCGCCGTCTCCGGGATCAGCGGCAACGTCGACCGCAACTACTGGAACGGTGACCGCAGCCGGCTCATCGCCCTGGCCAACAACACCTGACGTACGTGCGACACAGGCGGGACCGCCTCGTCACGAGGCGGTCCCGCTGTCGTCGTACCCGAGGTCAGGCTCTGCGGCGCGCGGTGGCTGGGACGGGCACCGGCGTGCGGCGCGTCAGGCGCCACGCCGTCACACCCACGACCGTGAGCGTCAGCACGCCGAGGACCGCGACCGGCGCGGACAGGCCGGCGCTGATCAGGAGCAGTACGACGTCGCCGAGCGCAACGAGCATCCACAGTGCCAGCCGCGGGCCGGTGTACCTCCGTCGGTAACCCATGTCGCGCCTCCTTCCGTCGTCGGAGGGATTCATACCCCCGAGGACGGAAAGCCATGCGAGCGAGTTTCGTGACCGGCGGGATTCCCGGTCAGTTCTTGCGGTCCGGCACGAAGCCCTTGGTGATGATCTCCCAGTTGGCCAGGTTGGCGTCCCAGTCCTTCGCCGGGACCTCCCAGCGCAACGCGAAGCCCCGGTTGCTGGCCGTCGCCACACCCCGGTTACGGACGTGGAAGCGGGTGCCGTCGTCGCGGGTCTCCAGCCAGTCCCAGTCGGCGCAGGTGCGGTAGTAGCCGTCGCACTTGGTGATGCCGACCAGCTTGTAGTCGCGCACGTAGTTACGCCGGCTCGACTCCTGGCCCTTCCAGTCGGCGTACGCGTCGGGCTTCGGGTTCGGCGTCCACTGGATGAACAGCACCCGCCGAGCGCCGCCGACCTCGTAGAGCACGACGTTGTCGCTGCGGACCCGCGCCTCGAAACCGTTCGGAATCGGCACCTTGAAGCCGTTCGGGCCGGTGTAGAGACGCCACCCGGCCGGCAGCGTGAATCCCGAGGCCGACGGGCTGGCCGACGGCGTGGGGCTGGCCGACGCACTGGTCGCCGGGGCGCTCGGCGACGCGCTCTCGCTCGGCGCGGGCGGCGGCGCCGCCGACGCCGAGGTGCCGGCCGTCGGCTCACCGCCGTCGCCGTCGTCACCGTTGTTCAGCAGCGGCACAGCCACCACCAGACCGACGAGCAGCAGCAGGACCAGCGCGCCGATCAGCAGGTTGCGCCGGTTCGGCGCGGACTTCTCGACCGGCAGCACGGTGGCCCGGCCGGTCGACGGTGCTTCCTGCACCGGAGCCGGGCTGACCGGCGCGGAGCCGGTCACGGCCGGGCTGACCGGCGCCGGGGCGTCGGTGACGGGCTCGCCGTCGAGCCGCGTCTCGTCCAGCGCCGGGTCGACGCCGTCCACCCGCGCCTCGTCGTCCACAAGCGTCTCGTCGGCCGAGGGCGCCGGGTCGAGCTTCGCCGTCGGATCGGCGGGCGGCGGGGTCACCTTCGCGGTGGGACCGGCGTCCGAGGTGGGCGCCGGCACCTTCGCCGTCGGGTCGGCGACTGCCGCCGTACCCCCGGTTGCGGCGACCCCGGACGCGGCGCTCGCCGCGCGTTCGGCCTGGTCGGCCGGGCGCGGCGCGGGCACCAGCGGCGGGCGCGGCACGCGCGGACCGTTCGGCCCCGGCCGGCGTACGCCATCCAGCAGCGAGATGCTCTTGGCGCGACGGCCGGCGGCCTTGCGCAGCATGCGCTCCGCCACCTCGGCGGTGATCCGCTCGTCCGGATCCTTGCGCAGCAGTCCCTGGAGCACCGGCTTGAGCGGCCCGGCGTTGCGCGGCGGCGGCATCGGCTCGGTGGCGAGCGCGGCCAGCGTGGCGATCGCCGACGGGCGCGCGTACGGCGACTTGCCCTCGACGGCCGCGTAGAGCGTGGCGCCGAGCGACCAGAGGTCCGCCTCCGGGCCCGCCGTGCCGTCGCGGGCGCGCTCCGGCGAGATGTACGCGGGCGAGCCGAGCACCATGCCGGTGCGCGTCACGTTCGGGTCGCCGGGGATGGTGGCCAGGCCGAAGTCGGTGAGCACCACGCGGCCGTCCTCGCCGAGCAGCACGTTGCCCGGCTTGACGTCGCGGTGCATGATGCCGGCCTTGTGCGCGGCCTTCAGCGCGTTCAGCACGCCCAGGCCGATCTCGACCGCCTTCGCCGCCGACACCGGGCCGTCCTCGGCGATGGTGTCCTGCAACGACTTCGACGCCACGTACTCCATGACGATCCACGGATCGCCGTCGGTGCGCAGCACGTCGAAGATGCGGACCACGTTGACGTTGTTGAGGCGGGCGATCGCCCGCGCCTCACGCAGCGAGCGCTCGCGCATCTCGCGGCGCTCCTCCGGGGTGAGGCCGGGGGGCGGGACCAGTTCCTTGATGGCCACGTCCCGGTGCAGCACCTCGTCCCGCGCCTTCCAGACGCGGCCCATGCCGCCTTGACCGAGCGGCGTGAGAAGCCGGTACCGGTCGGCGACGAGTTGGGGGAGCGCGTTCGACATCGCAGAGAACCGTACCCGGCCGCTGCGACGCTCACACCGTCGGCACGCCACTGTACGGCGAAGGTCGAATTCGCGACGCGTACCCTGGGGTCATGTCTGCCGAGGAGCCGCTGTTCCGGATCGTCCGCGGCGTGCCCACCGCCGAGGAGCTGGCCGCTCTGGTCGGCGCGATCGTGGTGCGCACCCGCCCGGCCCCGGCCGCCGCGCCGGCCCCCGTGTCGCAGTGGGCGCGCAGCGCACGCCCCGCCCTGGCCGGGCCCGTCGCGGGCCCCGGCGCGTGGCGGGCCTCCGCCCTCCCCCGCTGACCTCACCTCCCGCTCGCGACGACGGGGCGGGGCTGCCGGGATCAGCTTCGAGCCATTAACCTCACTCAGGGAAACCGTGTGGTGACGGGCAGGAGGCTCCGATGATCCCGGAGGACAACCAGCCAGCCGGCTGGCTGCGCGGCTACGGCGGCATCGAGGCCGACATCCGACAGATGCGGGAGTTCGCCGACCGCCTCCAGGACGAGGTGACGCGCAACTACTCGCCGCACCTGTCCTACATCGCCGACGACATGAAGGCCCCGGTGCCCAACCCTGCCGACGCCTTCATCGAGCTGGTCCAGTTCCTCCAGGCCCACCACGACACCCAGACCGCCGCGGTGAGCGCGGTCTGGGATCTCGCACCGGCCACCGGCCGGCTCGCCGACGCCGCCGGACGGATCGCCGCCCGCTACGGCGACGCCGACGCGTTCTCCTCCGCCCGGGTGGCCGACGTGGAACGAGCGCTCGCCGGCCCCTCCGCCACCGTCGCGCGCCCGATGCCACCACTGGCCGACCCCACCGCCCCCGAACAGAGCCGGGTGATCCTGCCGTGATCGAACGTGGCAGCGGACGCACCTCCGGGCTGACCGACTGGCGGCTGATGGACGTCCTCAGCATGTGGGCGTGCGTGCAGGACCAGGACACCGCCGGCCAGTGGAAGCAGGTCGCCGGCTGGCGCAAGGTCTGCGACCTCGCCCTGGCCCACCTGAGCCGCCTGCGCGAATACCGGCGCGGCCTGGCCGAGGCGTGGCCACCGGAGACCAACACCGCCGCGCGGGCGTACATCGGCGAACTCGACCAGCTCATCGACCGCGTGCAGCGCACCCACGACGCCGCAGCCGCGAACTACGACGCGCTGGCAGCCGCCGCCCGCGCCATCGGCAGCGCGCGGGCCGAGCTGCAACCGCTGCACGAGGAGTACGCGAAGAAGCTGCGGCAGAAGCAGGCGTACGAGGCGACGATCGCCGACCCGAAGGCGGTGGCGGGCAGCCGGTTGCCGGAGCGGCCCCCGGTTACGGACGACGACCTGGAGCAGTTGAACGTACGAGCGCGCGGGTTGATGACGGGATTGAGCGGCGAACTCCAGCACGCCCAGGTAATGCTTCGCCAGCCGCCACCTAGGCCAAAGCTTCCGCGGCAAACTGAAGACACAGACACTTACGCCTCTACGGCACCAGTAATTCCCCCTGTAGTTCCGGTGCCGACATCCGTCGCCGTTAATCCTCAACACCGCACAGGGCCCGCGCCTCGCCCTGCGGCAATCTCAACCGAAGCAAACAGGGGACCTCTCCTGGGCGGCATCAGCACCGGCGTCGCCCCTCCAACGCCTAGCACCGCGCCGGGCTTATTGCCACACCCAGGTTCCGTTGGGCCTACCGGCGGCGGAGCCTTGACCCCGCCAATCAATCCGATCACCGGCTCGACCCTCAAACCGCCGACGCCTGCCACGCCTGGGGACGTTCCGGCGGGACGATTCTCGGGCGGATCGCCGCCCTCTCCGCCCAAGTCGGCGCCCATTGGCGGCGTCATCGGTGGAGGCCCGGCAGTCGGGCTGCCACCTGCGAATGGCGGCACGAGTGGACGACGAGTCAACCCGGTGGGCGGCGTGATTGGTGGAGGAGGAGCGGGAACTGCCCCAAGTGGAGGTGCAGGCTCTCGACCGGGCACGGGAAGACTGCCCTCTTCCGGCAGTCCTGGCGCCATGCCTTTGGGAGGAGGCCCGGGTTCGACGGCTTTCAGCCCTACGAGCTTCAATACGCCCGCGACCAAGGCCAAACCTCATGCCGGAACCGATGATGAGAAATCATGGGATCCCGACAATCCTTGGCAAGTCACCGAGGGCGTCGATCCTGTCATGCGCCCGCCCGATGACCGACCCTCAGATCCGGGACCCGCAATCGGCCTCGATCGATAATGAGCCTCTCCCTGATAGTTCGCTTGGCATCCGCCTGCCTAGCCAGCTTCGTCTTGACTGCACCAGCGGCAGCAACGGCTCCAAATGTTCGTCAGGACCAGTGGCACCTCAGGTTCCTGAATGCAGCCGCAGCTCACGTAATTAGTGAAGGCGATGGAGTTACCGTTGCAGTCCCGGACACAGGGATCGATCCTCATCCGGACTTGAGAGAAAACCTGCTTGCAGGTACCGACCTTTCGAGCAAAGGAGATGGTCGGCAAGACCACGACGGGCACGGCACCTCTATGGCTGGCCTTATTGGGGCGCACGGCCAGCCTGACCACAGTGGCGCCCTCGGCGTGGCGCCAAGGGCTAAGCTGCTGCCAATCCGCACCCGACTCGTCAACGGCAAGGGAAGCGCAGACGAGCTGGCGGCGAGTGTGGAGTGGGCGGTTGCTAACCACGCTGACGTAATCAGTATCTCGGCAGTAGCAGGGGCAACCAGTCGCCTGCAGGGCGCTATTCGATCAGCGCTAGAAGCGGAGATCGTCGTAGTTGCTGCGGTCGGCAATCAGCCCGAGGATCGCACTGTCGGCTACCCCGCGTCTGAACCCGGCGTTATCGGCGTGGGCGGCATCGACAGATCCGGGATCCACGCCTCAATCTCAGCCACTGGACCTGAGATCGATATAGTTGCCCCTGCTGTCGATATCTACAGCACGAGCTATGACGGCAAGTACTCGAAGGGCACAGGGACTTCCAGTGCGACTGCGATCGTTGCCGGGGCTGCTGCTCTCATCCGCTCCAAGTACCCCAACCTGCCCGCCCAGGAAGTCGCCCACCGCCTGACCGCCACCGCCGTCGACAAGGGACCGCCCGGCCGCGACGACCAGTACGGCTACGGCGTCATCGACCTCGTCGCCGCGCTCACCGCCGACGTCCCCCCGCTCGGCTTCGAGTCCTCCAACGTCACCCCACCGGCGTCGGCGGAGGCAGCCCCGGACGAGGGCGACGGTGCCGGCACAGTCCGCGGGCTCGCGACCCTGGGTGTGCTGGTGGCGGCAGGCGGCGGGTACCTGTTCTGGCGGCGCCGCCGACGTGCCGACGACCCGCCGCCGAGGATCAGCCGGTAGCGTCGGCGGGGTGTCGACCTCCGTACCTGTGCGCCTCGTGCTCGCCTCGCAGTCCCCCGCCCGCCGCAAGCTGCTCCAGGCCGCCGGGATCGAGCCCGACGTGCTGGTCAGTGGCGTGGACGAGTCGCAGGTGGTGAGCGATCGGGCCGAGGATCTGTGCCTGGAACTGGCCCGGCTGAAGGCGCAGGCCGTACGCGATCGGCTGCGGCCGTCGCCGGACGAGCGCACGCTGGTGCTCGGCTGCGACTCGGTGCTGGCCTTCGACGGCGAGATCCTCGGCAAGCCTGATGACGCGGCGGACGCGACCCGGCGGTGGCAGCGGATGCGCGGGTGCAGCGGCGTCCTGCACACCGGGCACTGCCTGATCGACGTGACCCACGAGTCCCGGGCCGAGGCGGTCGCCTCGACCACCGTGCACTTCGCCGACATCAGCGACGACGAGATCGCCGCGTACGTGGCGACCGGCGAGCCGCTGGCCGTGGCCGGCGCGTTCACCATCGACGGGCTGGGCGGTGCGTTCCTGACCGGGATCGAGGGCGACCCGGGCACGGTGGTGGGGCTGTCCCTGCCGTTGCTGCGCCGGCTGCTCGCCGAGGTGGACCTGAGCATCGTCGACCTGTGGACGAAGGTCGCGCCCGGGGGCCAGGAGATCGAACATCTCGGCTAACGTCCGGACATGACCACGAAGCCGCTGCCGCTCACCCCGGAACTGCACGCCTACCTGGTGGCCCACGGCTCAGCGCCGGACGAGATCGTCCGGGAGCTGGCCGAGGAGACCCTCGCGGCCCTGCCCGCCGAGGCGGTCATGCAGGTCGCGCCGGAGCAGGCCGCGTTCCTGACGTTCCTGACCCGGCTGCTCGGCGTACGGCAGGCGGTCGAGGTGGGCACGTTCACCGGCCTCTCCTCGCTGGCGATCGCCCGCGGGCTGGCCGAGGGCGGGCGGTTGACCTGCTTCGACATCTCCGAGGAGTACACGGGCGTGGCCCGGCGCTACTGGGAGCGCGCCGGTGTGCAGGACCGGATCGAGCTGCGCATCGGCCCGGCCGCCCAGACGCTGCGCGAGCTGCCCCGCGAGCGTTACCTGGACTTCGCGTTCATCGACGCGGACAAGGTCGGCTACCCGATCTACTGGGACGAGCTGGTGCCCCGCATGCGTCCCGGCGCGGTGATCGCCGTCGACAACACGCTGCGCGACGGCCGCGTGCTCGCCCCGCGCAACGCCGACGACCGGGCCATCGCCGCCTTCAACGACGCGGTGATCGCTGACGTCCGCGTCGAGGCGGTCATGCTGCCGATCGCCGACGGCGTCACGCTCGCCCGGGTGCTCTGAGTCGGCCGGACACGACCTCGCCGTGGTGGCGGTATCCCTGATCGCCGGAAGCCGCCACCACGCCGTAATGGAGTCGATCAAGCAGCGCGGACCGGCACGCGCAGGGCACGGCCCAGCCGCACCGTGAGCAGCACCGCGACCGCGATGAACACGGGCAGCAGCAGGAACGCCGGGTGCGGGCCGACCCCGTCGGCCACCCACCCGAGCGCCACCGGCGCGATCCCGAAACCCACACCCATCGAGTACGCGGACCAGCCCGCCGCCTTGTCGGCGGCCGGACCGGCCACGGCCAGCGCGATCGAGATCGCCAACGGGTAGTGCAGCGCGTTGCCGAGCCCGAGCACGACCAGCCCGGTGACCGCCAGCCAGCCGACCGTGCTGGCCCAGAACAGCGCGAACCCGGCCAGCGAGACGGTGAGCGCGCCGAGCAGCAGCGGTACCGGCGCCCAGCGCAACGCGGCCCGGCCACCGGCGATCCGGCCGGCGAACATGCCGCAGACGATCGCGGCTACCGCTGCCGACGCCCCGCCCGCGCTCAGCCCGGCGTGGGTCCGCAGCACGTCGGCGGTCCACAACGACAGGCACACCTCGATCGACCCGGTGACGGACATCAGGACCCAGGCGATCCAGTACGCACGCGGCAGCCGCCCCGCCACACCGGAGTCGGAGGAAACGGGCGCCCTGGAGGCAGGAACGGCCGAAGCCGGGACGGAGTGAGCGGGCACGGCGGCTTCGGCGACACCGGAGGCGGGAACGACGGAAGCGGGGACGGCAGGAGCCGGCACGGCGGGAGAGGGAACGGCCGAAGCAGGGACGGCCGTAGCGGGCACGACGGCTTCGGCCACCCCGGAACCGGGGACGGCAGGCACCCGGGTCGGGGCGGCGACGGGGACCGGCATGCCGGCAGCCGCGTCAGCGGGGGCGCGTCGCGGCCCGCGTACCCGGAAAGTCAGGGCCGCGAGCGCGACCAGCGTGATCAGCCCGACCTCGACGGCCATCAGCGGTCGCCAGCCGAGACCGGCGTCGACGGTGGCGCCGATGGTCAGCGGCGCCAGGATGCCCATGCCGGCGCAGGCCGCGTTGGCCTCGGTGAGTGCGGCGGGGGCGGCGGGTCCGTGCCGGGCGGTGAGCACCACGCTCACGCCGCTGACGACCATCATGCCGAAGGTGGCGATGACCGCGACGGCGGCGAGCGTGGCGGGTAGCGGGCGGAGCAGGCCGAGCGCGGTGACGCCGACGGCGACGCCGGCGAGGCCGAGCCAGATGGCGGGGCCGCGGCCGAGGCGGCGGGCGGCCGGGGCGAACAGCGCGCCGCCGGCGAGCGCGCCCACGGCGATGCCGGTGCTGTGCAGGCCGGCGACGGCGGCGCTGGTGCCCTGTTCGTCGCGGAGCAGGGGGACGACCGGGCCGAACCCGTAGAGGAAGAAGCCCCAGAGACCGAGCTGGGCGTAGGTCAGCCAGGTGATCCGGTCGCGGGTGAGGCGGGGCACCGGCCCACGCTACGCGCGTGACACCGGTGCCCCCTGCCTGCTGAGAGGTACGTCTCCCCTGCTCAGCGGACGCTGCGGGCGAACTGGCGGGCGGCCCAGAAGACACCCGCGGCGGCGAGCACCGCGATGATGCCGAGGCCCTGCCAGACGCGGTCGTTGCCGAGGTCGCCGTTGAACAGCGCGCGGGTGCCCTCGACCGCCCAGGAGAACGGGTTCCACTTGGCCACGCCCTGGAGCCAGCCGGGGGCGAAGGTGAGCGGCAGCAGGATGCCGGAGAGCAGCAGCACCGGCTGCGCGACTGTGTTCATCAGCGGGGCGAGCGCGTCCTCGCTCTTGACCTTGAGCGCGATGCCGTAGGAGACGGCCGAGGTCATCAGCGCGATGAGGGCGAGCATCAGGTACGCCAGGAGCAGGTTGCCGATGAACACGCGCAGGTCGAACGCGAGCGCCAGCAGCGTGATGATGATCGCCTGCGCGATCAGGGAGACCACGTCGCGCAGCGAGCGGCCGAGCAGCAGCGCGAGCCGGCTGACCGGGGTGACCCGGGAGCGTTCGATCACGCCGGCGCGCAGCTCGGCGATCAGGCCGAAGCCCTGGAAGAGGCCGCCGAAGATGGCCAGCAGCACGAGCAGGCCGGGCACGAAGATCTTGTACGCGGCGGCCTGGGTGGGCGCGTTCAGCGCGGGCTTGAGCAGCGGGGCGAACAGGAGCAGGTACATCACCGGCTGGAAGACGCCGACGAAGATCCACACCGGGTTGCGCAGCAGCAGTTGCGTCTGGCGCTGGAAGATCAGCCAGGTGTCGCGGGCGAGTTTCATGACAGCTTCTCCGGGGGTCAGGACTCGCGCAGCGAGCGGCCGGTCTTGGTGAGGAAGACGTCGTCGAGGCTGGGGCGGTGCAGCTCGATCGAGCGCAGGTCCAGCCCGGCGTGGTCGAGGCGGCGCAGCACCTGCGGGATGGCGGTGGCGCCCTCGTCGACGTAGAGGCGCAGGCCGCCCTCGTCGACGGTCTCCAGCTTGCTCACGTACGCCTCGGTGTCGAGCAGCTCGGCGGCGCGCGGAGTGCTCGGCGCGTCCAGGCCGACGATCACCACCTCACCGGAGATCTCCCGCTTCAGCTCGGCCGGTGTGCCCTCGGCGACCACCTCGCCGTGGTCCATGATCGCGATGCGGTCGCAGAGCGCGTCCGCCTCGTCCAGGTAGTGCGTGGTGATGAAGACGGTCATCCCCTCGGTACGCAGCCGGCGGATCTCGTCCCACATGTGCGCACGGCTCTGCGGGTCGAGGCCGGTGGTCGGCTCGTCCAGGAAGACGATCTTCGGCTCGTGGATGATGCCGAGCGCGATCTCGACGCGCCGGCGCTGGCCGCCGGAGTAGGTCTTGCACTTGCGGTCGGCGTACTCGACGAGCTGGAACGCTTCGAGCGCGCGCTCGGCACGGCGGTGCGCGTCGGCCTTGCCGATGCCGTAGAGGCGGGCCTGGAGCACCAGCTCCTCGCGGGCGCTCGACTCGTCCCAGGTGCTGCCGCCCTGGGCCACGTACCCGATCCGGCGGCGCACCTCGGCCGGGTCCTTGCGCAGGTCGGCACCGGCCACCGTGGCCTCGCCGCCGTCCGACTCGATGAGCGTGGCGAGCATCCGCAGCGTGGTGGTCTTGCCGGCGCCGTTGGGCCCGAGGAAGCCGAAGATCTCCCCCGCCGCGACGTCGAGGTCGACGCCGCGGACCGCGTCCACTGTCTTCGTCTCGCGACCCGCGCGGGAGCGGTACGACTTCCGCAACCCCCTGGTCTCGATCATTTCTGCTCCTGGTCGTCCGGGCGGACCTGAGCGGCCGCCGATCGTCCGCGAGGACGCACGAATCCCCCGCGATTCACGCCGAGGCTAACGCGATATAGCTCTTCTGGTCAACGTTGATTATGTCGTGTCACCGCGATCCGTCGGACCAGCCCGACCAGCCCTCGGCCCGCTCCATCCCATCGGGCAGGTACGACACTCCCGACTCGATCCGCTCCGCGATCCGCTCGCACCACGCCGACTCCGCCTCGGCGCGGGCCAGCCACAGCTCGAACATCCACCCGACGTGCACCGGCTTGCGGGTGCGCACCCAGTCCGAGTCCAGCGAGGCGCGCGTCGATTCGACCCCGGCCCGGAGCAGGTTCGCCCGGTTGCGCAGCGCCGCGGCGGCCTCCTCGCGCGGCATCGCCGGCAGGAACGAGAACGCCGCCACGAAGGGGTCCGGCGGCTCGTGGAGCTGCCACCACTGCGCCCGCAGCAACGTCTCGAACTCGTCCTCCCCCTTCGCTGTCACCTCGTACGTGGTGCGGGCCGGGCGGGCGCCCACCTGCTCGACCGAGACGGTCCGGAGCAGGCCCTCGTCGGTGAGTTTGCGTAGCGCGTGGTAGATCGAACCGGGCTGCACGTTGGCCCACTTGTCCGCGCTCCAGCTCAGTAGTTCGCGACGCACGTCGTAGCCGTGCACCGGCTGCATCCACCTGACCAGACCCAGAATCATCATCCGCGTTGCCGACACGGGACAAGCGTAATAACCAAGTTTGACTACAGTGCGGCATCCCACACTGAGCGATCGTTAGGCTCCGCAGCTCGGCCGCTAAACTCCCGGCAACGACCTCCCGGGAGGAGCCACAAGGTGCGCAAGGTTCTCATCGCCAACCGCGGCGAGATCGCCGTCCGCGTCATCCGCGCCTGCCGCGACGCCGGGCTGGCCAGCGTCGCCGTCTACGCGGACTCCGACCGGGACGCCCTGCACGCCACGCTCGCCGACGAGGCGTACGCCCTCGGCGGCGACACCGCCGCCGACAGCTACCTGCGCATCGACAAGCTGATCGACGTGGCGGCCCGCTCCGGCGCGGACGCGGTGCACCCCGGCTACGGCTTCCTCTCCGAGAACGCCGACTTCGCCCAGGCCGTCATCGACGCCGGGCTGACCTGGATCGGCCCCACCCCGCAGGCGATCCGCGACCTGGGCGACAAGGTGACCGCCCGGCACATCGCGCAGCGCGCCGGCGCACCGCTGGTGCCCGGCACGCCGGACCCGGTCGGCAACGCGGACGAGGTGATGGCGTTCGCCGTCGACCACGGCCTGCCGGTCGCCATCAAGGCCGCGTTCGGCGGTGGCGGGCGGGGCCTCAAGGTCGCCCGCACCATGGAGGAGATCCCGCACCTGTTCGAGTCGGCCACCCGCGAGGCGGTCGCCGCGTTCGGGCGGGGCGAGTGCTTCGTCGAGCGCTACCTGGACAAGCCGCGCCACGTCGAGGCGCAGGTGCTGGCCGACCAGCACGGCAACGTGATCGTGGTGGGCACCCGGGACTGCTCGTTGCAGCGCCGCCACCAGAAGCTGGTCGAGGAGGCGCCCGCGCCGTTCCTCACCGACGCCCAGCGGGCCCAGATCCACGACAGCGCCAAGGCCATCTGCCGGGAGGCCGGCTACCACGGCGCCGGCACCGTGGAATACCTGGTCGGCGCGGACGGCACGATCTCGTTCCTGGAGGTCAACACGCGACTGCAGGTCGAGCACCCGGTCACCGAGGAGACCGCCGGAATCGACCTGGTGCGCGAGCAGTTCCGCATCGCCGACGGGGAGAAGCTGCGCTTCACCGAGGACCCGACGCCGCGCGGGCACGCCATCGAGTTCCGGATCAACGGTGAGGACCCGGGCCGCAACTTCCTGCCCGCCCCGGGCACAGTCACCGCGCTGCGCCTGCCCTCCGGGCCGGGCGTGCGGGTCGACACCGGCATCTCGGCCGGCGACGTGATCGGCGGCAACTTCGACTCGCTGCTGGCCAAGGTGATCATCGTCGGCGAGACGCGTACCGAGGCGCTGGAGCGGGCCCGCCGCGCGCTCGACGAGATGGTGGTCGACGGCATGGCCACCGCGCTGCCCTTCCACCGCCTGGTGATCCGCGACGAGGCGTTCACCGCCGAGCCGTTCACAGTGCACACCCGGTGGATCGAGACCGAGTGGGACAACACCGTCCCGGCCTTCACCGCCGGCGCGGGCGCCGCCGACGAGCCGGCCGGGCGCGAGACCGTCGTGGTCGAGGTGGGCGGCAAGCGGCTGGAGGTCGTCCTCCCCGCCGGTCTGGGCGCGGGTACGGCGGCAGCCGCGCCCGCCGCGAAGAAGCCGGCCCGCCGGGGTGGCGGCGGCAAGGCGGGTGCCGCGGTCAGCGGTGACACGCTCACCTCCCCCATGCAGGGCACGATCGTGAAGATCGCCGTCGCCGACGGCGACGAGGTGGCCGAGGGCGACCTGGTCGTGGTGCTGGAGGCGATGAAGATGGAGCAGCCGCTGCACGCGCACAAGGCCGGCACGGTGAGCGGGCTCGCCGCCGAGGTCGGCGCGGTGATCACCGCCGGTGCGGCGATCTGCACCATCGCCTGACGACGCGAGCCGGGGGTGGTCTGAGCCACCACCGGCGGCGGGACCGCGCCCGGGCGGGAATGATGGCCGGGTGCGGTTCCTTCACGGCGCGGTCCCCGCGCACGACCTGACCTACAACGACGTCTTCATGGCGCCCAACCGTTCCGAGGTGGGCTCCCGGCTCGACGTCGACCTGGCCACCACCGACGGGACCGGCACCACGATCCCGCTGGTGGTGGCGAACATGACAGCCGTCGCGGGCCGGCGGATGGCCGAGACCGTGGCCCGGCGCGGCGCGGTGGCGGTGATCCCGCAGGACATCCCGATCGAGGTCGTCGCCAACGTGGTCGGCTGGGTCAAGCAGCGGCACCTGGTGCACGACACGGCGATCACGCTCGGCCCGACCGACACCGTCGGCGACGCCATCCACCTGCTGCCGAAGCGCTCACACGGCGCGGTGGTCGTGGTCGACGCGGACGGGCGACCGATGGGCGTGGTGACCGAGGCGGACACCGTCGGGGTGGACCGCTTCGCCCAGCTCCGGCACGTGATGTCGACCGAGCTGCACACCGTTCCGGCGGACGCGGACCCGCGTACCGGATTCGACCGGCTGTCGGCGGGCCGCCGGCGGCTCGCCCCGGTGGTGGACGGCGACGGCCGCCTGGTGGGGGTGCTGACCCGGCAGGGCGCGCTGCGCGCCACGCTCTACAAGCCCGCGGTGGACGACCGGGGACGGCTGCGGATCGCCGCCGCCGTGGGCATCAACGGCGACGTCACCGGCAAGGCCGCCGCGCTGCTGGAGGCGGGGGTGGACACGCTCGTCGTGGACACCGCGCACGGGCACCAGGAGCGGATGCTCCAGGCGCTGCGGGCGGTCCGCCGCCTCGACCCGCCGGTGCCGGTGGCGGCCGGGAACGTGGTGACCGCCGACGGCGTACGCGACCTGGTCGACGCGGGCGCGGACATCGTGAAGGTGGGCGTCGGTCCGGGTGCGATGTGCACCACCCGGATGATGACCGGTGTGGGCCGCCCGCAGTTCTCCGCGGTGCTCGACTGCGCCGCGGCGGCCCGTTCGCTGGGGCGGCACGTCTGGGCCGACGGCGGCGTGCGGCACCCGCGGGACGTGGCGCTGGCGCTGGCCGCTGGTGCCTCGAACGTGATGATCGGCTCCTGGTTCGCCGGCACCTACGAGTCCCCCGGCGACCTCTACACCGACGCCGACGGGCGGCGCTACAAGGAGAGCTTCGGGATGGCGTCGTCGCGTGCGGTGAGCGCCCGGACGGCCGAGGACAGCGCGTTCGACAGGGCCCGGAAGGCGATCTTCGAGGAGGGCATCTCCTCGGCCCGGATGTATCTGGACCCGAACCGGCCCGGCGTCGAGGACCTGATCGACGAGATCATCTCGGGGGTGCGCAGCGCGTTCACGTACGCGGGCGCGCGCAGCCTGGAGGAGTTCCACGAGCGGGCGCTCGTCGGCGTGCAGAGCGCCGCCGGGTACACCGAGGGGATGCCGCTGCCGACGAGCTGGTGACGCCCCGGCCGGCCCGCCGGCTCAGTCGAACAGCCGCCTGATCACGGTACGGGCGGCGGCCTCCGGGTCGTCGCCCACCCGGGGCGGCAGCGCGCCGGAGAGCCAGAGCGTGGCGAAGCCGTGCACGATCGACCAGGCGGCCAGCGCGTCCGTGTCCGGCTCCCGCCCGGTGTGCCGGGCCACGCCGCCGCGCAGCAGTGCCCCCGACCGCGCGCGGGCGGCGACCAGCTCCGGGTCGTCGGCCCGGTACAGCTCGGGCCGGAACATGACGTCGAAGTGCGCCCGGTGCCGCACCGCGAACCCGACGTAGGCCACGCCGGTGTCGAGCAGGTCGTCCCCGGCCTGCCGCAGCGCGTCGGCGAGCAGGTCGAAGCCCTGCGTGGCGAGCGCGGTGAGCAGCCCGGCCTTGTCGCCGAAGTGGTGTGCGGGCGCGGCGTGCGAGACGCCGGCGCGGCGGGCCAGCTCACGCAGGCTCAGCGCGGCCGGCCCGGACTCGGCGATCGCCTCGGCGGCGGTGCTCAGCAGGACGCGGCGGAGGTCGCCGTGGTGATACGAGGCCATGCCGTCACCCTAACTTGTCATTGACAAGATGGCACCCGTCGCGCAATCTTGTCATCGACAAGATGCTCGTCGGAGGGATCGACAATGGCACCCCTGATCGCACTCCTCGCCGGCACCGCGCTGGCCCGGATCGCCGGCCTGCTCGGCGTGGACGCCCTGGACGGGTGGCACCCCGCGCTGCGGGTCGGGCTGGCGCTGATGTTCGTGCTGACCGGCGTGGCCCACTTCGCGTCCCGCCGGGCCGACCTGATCGCGATGGTCCCGCCGTCGCTGCCCCGGCCCGACCTGCTGGTCACCGTGACCGGCGTGCTGGAACTGGCCGGCGCGCTCGCGCTGCTGGTCCCGGCCACGGCGCGCCCGGCGGCGGCCGGGCTGGTGCTGCTGATGCTCGCCATGTTCCCCGCGAACGTGTCCGCCGCGCGGCGTCGCCTCACGCTCGCCGGGCGCCCGGTGACCCCGCTCGGCGTCCGTACCGTGCTCCAGGTCGTCTTCGTGGCCGCCGCGCTGGCGGTGGC
The DNA here is from genome assembly GCF_049179035.1 of Micromonospora sp. WMMD1274. Taxonomy (NCBI): domain Bacteria; kingdom Bacillati; phylum Actinomycetota; class Actinomycetes; order Micromonosporales; family Micromonosporaceae; genus Micromonospora; species Micromonospora sp. WMMD1274. The sequence continues at coordinate 4,208,689 of NZ_JBMHMG010000001.1, read as the reverse complement.
CGTCGGCGGATGACCCGCCGCCCACCCGGGCCGCCCGGGCCGACCCGGTGGCCCGCCGGGACGAGGGCCGGCGGGGCGCCGGCTCAGGCCCGGGCCGGCTCCGTCTCGGCCGGTGGGGAGTCCCCGGTCTCGTCGGCGCGGACCGTCGGCAGGCGCAGGCAGGCGACCAGGCCGATCAGCAGGAATCCGGCACCCGCGAAGGCCGCGTACCGGGTGGCGTCGGAGAAAGCCGCCTTCGCCTCCGCGGCGATCGGGGCGGTACGCGGGTCCGCCTCCAGACCGCCGATCGCCGCACCGGCGCTCTCCTTCACCGCGCTCACCACCTGGTCCCGCTGAGCGGGTGTGAGTCCGGGCTGGTCGGCGAGGCGGTCGCCGAGCAGCCCGCCGAGACCGGCGAAGAGCACGGTGCCGAGCACCGCGATGCCGAGCGCGGAGCCGACCTGCCGGGCGGTGCTCTGCAGGCCCGAACCCTGGCCGCTGCGGCGTACCGGCACCTGCGACAGGGAGACGCCGGTGAGCTGGGCGGTGGCCAGGCCGACGCCGACGCCGTACACGAACAGGAAGCCCAGCGGCGCCCACCAGCTGGTGTCCGGCGCGACCACGAACCCGAGCCCGGCGACGCCGACCAGCTCGGCGGCGACGCCGAGCTGGACCACCCGGGCCGCGCCCCAGCGCTGGGTCAGCGGCGCGCCGATGCCGCTGGCCAGGAAGCTGCCGACGGCCAGCGGCAGCAGCGCCAGGCCGGTCCGGAAGGCGCTGTAGCCGAGCACGTTCTGGAACCACAGCGGCAGGGCGAACAGCAGGCCGAACTCGCCGAGGCTGACGATCGCGGCGGCCAGGATGCCGTTGCGGAACGAGCCGATGCCGAACAGCGACAGGTCGAGCAGCGCCGGACGGCCGGCCCGGTTGCGGCGTACCTGCTGGGCCAGGAAGATCCCGAGCGCGACGAGGCCGACCAGCGCGGCCACCGGCACCGGCGAGATGGAGGCGGTCCAGTCCAGCCCGAACAAGCTGAACGGCCGCTCCCGCTCCCACCAGCCGTAGGTGCGGCCCTCGATCAGCGCGAAGACCACGCCGGTCATGCCGATCACCGAGAGCAGCGCGCCGAGCAGGTCCAGCCCGCGCTCGGCCCGCTCGTCGCGGGACTCGGCCACGAGCACGAGCGTCGCCACGATCACGGCCAGGCTGACCGGGACGTTGATGCCGAAGGCCCACCGCCAGGAGTACGTGGTGGTGAGCCAGCCGCCGAGCAGCGGCCCGAGCGCCGCCGCGCCACCGATCGTGGAGCCCCAGACGGCGAACGCGATGCCCTTCTCCCGGCCGGTGAAGTTGGCGTTGAGCAGGGAGAGCGAAGTGGGCAGCATCATCGCCCCGCCGACGCCCTGGAGCACCCGGGAGGCGATCAGCGTCTCGCCGGAGCCGGCGAGCGCCGCGAGCACGCTCGCGACCACGAACACGGTGACGCCGACGAGGAACATCCGCCGCCGCCCGGACCGGTCGGCGAAGCGGCCGGCGACCAGCAGCAACGCGGCGAAGACCAGGGTGTACGCCTCCTGCACCCACTGCGCGTCGGTGGAGGTGATGTCGAGGTCCCGGATGATCTGCGGCACCGCGACGTTCACGATCGTGGCGTCCACGATGATCATCGCTACGCCGAGGCTGATGGCCAGCAGCCCGAACCAGCGTCCGCGCCCGTCGCCGCGCATGACGTCCTCCCTTTAGCTAGATTTTCTAGCTACCCGAGATGCTAGCTTTATCCCATGGAGGGGGTGCCGTCAACCGGAGAGCCCGCGCCGGGCCCGCCGCCGAGCAGCGAGGCCTCCCGCGCGTTGCGCGACGTCCTGCGGATCGCCGGTGACACCCGGGCCGCGCTGGCCCGCCGCCTGGGTCTCAACGCGACCGACGCCGCCGCGATCGACCACCTGGTCTCCAGCCCGGAGCCGCTGGGCCCGGTCGAGCTGGGCAACCGGCTCGGCATCCGGTCCGCCTCGGCGACCACGCTCGTTGACCGGCTCGTGCAGGCCGGTCACGTCGCCCGCGCCCCGCACCCGCACGACAGGCGGCGGCTCAGCCTCCAGGTGACCGAGAGCGCCGTGGGCGAGGTGCTGGAGGCGCTGCGCCCGATGCTCGTCGGCATCGACCGGGCGGTCGCCCGGCTCACCCCGGAGCAGGCCGAGGCCACCACTGCGTTCCTGCGCGAGGTAACCGAGGTGATGCGGGAGTACGTCGCCACCGCGCCGGACGAGCCGTCCCGGGCTCGCGCCGACCGCGGCTGAGGAGATTCTCAGAATTAGTTTGGGCCCTGATGGTTCGGGAGCTAATCTGACGCTCGTGAACATGGGCCCGCTCGTCCGCTTCCCCGACGCGTTGCACCACGCGCCACTCGGCCGGCTGATCTCGATCGCCGGTCACGTCGTCGAGCAGCACTGGGGGCGTTACCTGGCCGAACACCACGGGCTCACGTCCGCCGGCATGCGGGTCCTGATGATCCTCCTCCGCTCCGGCGACGTGAGCCACCGAGAAATGGCGGAGCTGTGCTTCGTCCGGCCCGCCACGCTCACCGGCATCGTGGACACCCTCGAACGCGACGGCTTCGTCAGCCGCCGTCGCGCGCCGGAGGACCGCCGCACGGTCCGGCTCACCCTGACCGACAAGGGCGGCGAGCACGCCCGCGCCATCATCGACATGATCCACAGCGACCGGCCGTTGACGTCGGTCGACGCCGACCCCGCGAAGCGGGCGGTGATCCGCGAGTTCCTGATCGAAATCATCACCGGCATGTCCGACGGGGACCTCCGTCGGTTGAACCGGGACAGCGAGTCCGACACCGAGCCGCCAACGGGGAGCCATCCGTGTTGATCCGCCTGCTCCGCACACATCTGCGCCCGTACCGACGATGGCTGGCCGCCGTGGTGGCGTTCCAGTTCGTCGGCACCATCGCCTCGCTCTACCTGCCGAGCCTGAACGCCGACATCATCGACCGGGGCGTCGCCGTCGGCGACACCGACCAGATCATGCGTACGGGCGGGTGGATGCTGCTGGTCAGCCTGCTCCAGATCGCCTGCTCGATCGCCGCCGTCTACTTCGGCGCCAAGACCGCGATGGCTTTCGGCCGCGACGTACGCGGCTCGATCTTCCGGCGCGTCAACAGCTTCTCCGCCCGCGAGGTCGCCCGGTTCGGGGCGCCGTCCCTGATCACCCGTAACACCAACGACGTCCAGCAGGTGCAGATGCTGGTGCTGCTGAGCTGCACCATGCTGGTGGCCGCACCGATCATGAGCGTCGGTGGCGTGGTGATGGCGCTGCGCGAGGACGTCGGGCTCTCCTGGCTGATGCTGGTCTGCGTGCCGGTGCTCGCGGTCGCGCTGGGCCTGATCATCCGCCGGATGGTGCCGGGCTTCCGGCTCATGCAGACCCGGATCGACACGGTCAACCGGGTGCTGCGCGAGCAGATCACCGGCATCCGGGTGGTCCGGGCGTTCGTCCGCGAGCCGTACGAGACCGACCGGTTCCGGGTCGCGAACACCGACCTGACCACCACCGCGCTGCGGATCGGGCGGCTCCAGGCGCTGATCTTCCCGATCGTGATGCTGGTGCTGAACGTCTCCAGCGTCGCGGTGCTCTGGTTCGGCGCGGCACGGGTCGACTCCGGTCAGATCCAGGTCGGCGCGCTCACCGCGTTCCTGCAGTACCTCATGCAGATCCTGATGGCGGTCATGATGGCCACCTTCATGCTGATGATGGTGCCCCGGGCGGCGGTCTGCGCCGAGCGCATCGAGGAGGTGCTGGACACCGACTCGTCGGTGGTGCCGGCGGCCGACCCGGTCAGCGAGGTCACCGGCCGGGGCGAGCTGGAGTTGCGCGGTGCCGGATTCCAGTACCCGGGCGCGAGCGCCCCGGTACTGCACGACATCTCGTTCCGCGCCGAGCCGGGCCGGACCACAGCGATCATCGGCTCCACCGGCGCCGGCAAGACCACGCTGTTGACGCTCATCCCCCGGCTCGTCGACCCGACCGCCGGCGCGGTCCTGGTGGACGGCGTGGACGTACGGGACCTGGCCCCGGACGAACTGTGGCGGCGGATCGGGCTGGTGCCCCAGCGGCCGTACCTGTTCACCGGCACGGTCGCCAGCAACCTGCGCTACGGCAACCCGGACGCCACCGACGCCGACCTGTGGGCCGCGCTGGAGATCGCCCAGGCGCGCGACTTCGTCGCCGAGATGCCGGGCGGGCTGGAGGCGCCGATCGCGCAGGGCGGCACGAACGTCTCCGGAGGCCAGCGGCAACGCCTGGCCATCGCCCGCGCGCTCGTCCGCAAACCGGAGATCTACCTCTTCGACGACTCCTTCTCCGCGCTCGACCTCGGCACGGACGCCCGGCTGCGGGCCGCCCTCAAGCCGGTCACCGCGGACGCGGCGGTGGTGATCGTGGCCCAGCGGGTCTCCACGATCGTCGACGCCGACCAGATCATCGTGCTCGAGGACGGGGGTGTCGTCGGGATGGGACGACATGAGGAACTGCTGGAGAGCTGCCCCACGTACGCCGAGATCGTCGCGTCGCAGCAGACGGCGGAGGTGGCCGCGTGAGCGCGCCGACCGGGGGGAACGGCGGGACGCCACCGGTTCCGCAGCAGAAGAACGAGCCGACGCGGCTGCCTCCGGCCGGGCGGCGTCCCGGCGGCGGCCCGCCGCACATGAGCATGGGCATGCCGGCCGAGAAGGCGATGAACTTCGGGCCGTCGGCACGCCGGCTGCTGGGGCGGCTGCGGCCGTACCGGCTCCAGCTCACCGGCGTGCTCGCGCTGGCCCTGGCCAGCGTCGGGCTCAGCGTGATCGGGCCGAAGGTGCTCGGCCACGCCACCGACATCATCTTCAGCGGGGTGATCGGGCGGCAGCTGCCACCCGGCACCACCACCGAGGCGGCGGCGGAGGCGGCCCGCGCCGAGGGCAACGGCAACTTCGCCGACATGCTGGCCCGGATGGACGTGATCCCGGGCGCCGGCATCGACTTCGACGCGCTGGGCCGGGTGCTGGCGTTCGCCGTCGTGCTCTACGTCGGCGCGAGCATGCTCCAGTGGGCGCAGGGCTGGGTGCTCAACGGCGTGGTGCAGCGCACCGTGCTGACGCTGCGCGCCGACGTGGAGGACAAGCTCAACCGGCTGCCGCTGCCCTACTTCGACAAGCAGCCCCGCGGTGAGCTGCTCAGCCGGGTCACCAACGACATCGACAACGTGTCGCAGACGCTCCAGCAGACGCTGAGCCAGTTGCTCACGTCGCTGCTCACCGTCGTCGGCGTACTCGCGATGATGTTCTGGATCTCGCCGTTGCTGGCTGTCGTCGCGCTCGTCGCGGTGCCGCTGTCGGTGGTGGTCACCGGCCAGATCGCCAAGCGGTCCCAGGGCAAGTTCATCGCCCAGTGGAAGCACACCGGCGAGCTGAACGGCCAGATCGAGGAGGCGTACACCGGGCACGAGCTGGTCAAGGTCTTCGGCCGGCAGAAGGAGGTCGAGGCCGCCTTCCACGCCAAGAACGAGGAGCTGTTCCGGGCCGGCTTCGGCGCGCAGTTCGTCTCCGGGCTGATCATGCCGGCGATGTTCTTCATCGGGAACCTCAGCTACGTCGCGATCGCCGTGGTCGGCGGTCTGCGGGTGGCGTCGGGCTCGATGAGCCTCGGTGACGTGCAGGCGTTCATCCAGTACTCGCGGCAGTTCACCCAGCCGCTCACCCAGGTCGCGTCGATGGCCAACCTGCTGCAGTCCGGCGTGGCCTCGGCCGAGCGCGTCTTCGCGGTGCTCGACGCCGGCGAGCAGAGCCCGGACCCGGCCGAGCCGGCCCGGGTCGCCGACCCGCACGGGCGCGTCGAGTTCGAGCACGTCTCCTTCCGGTACGACCCGGAGAAGCCGCTCATCGACGACCTGTCGCTGGTCGCCGAGCCGGGTCACACGGTCGCCATCGTCGGCCCCACCGGCGCCGGCAAGACCACGCTGGTCAACCTGGTCATGCGGTTCTACGAACTGGACGCCGGGCGGATCACGCTGGACGGGGTGGACATCTCCACGATGCGCCGCGACGACCTGCGCGGCCGGATCGGCATGGTGCTCCAGGACACCTGGCTGTTCGGCGGGACCATCCGGGACAACATCGCCTACGGCCGGCCGGACGCCACCGAGGACGAGATCCTCGCCGCCGCCCGGGCGACCTTCGTGGACCGGTTCGTCCGCAGCCTCCCGGACGGCTACGACACGGTGATCGACGAGGAGGGCAGCAACGTCAGCGCCGGGGAGAAGCAGCTCATCACCATCGCCCGGGCGTTCCTGGCCGAGCCGTCGCTGCTGATCCTGGACGAGGCGACCAGCTCGGTGGACACCCGGACCGAGGTGCTGCTCCAGCGCGCCATGGCGGCGCTGCGCTCGGACCGGACGAGCTTCGTCATCGCGCACCGGCTGTCCACCATCCGCGACGCCGATTTGATCCTGATGATGGAGCAGGGCCGGATCGTCGAGCAGGGCACCCACGACCAGCTCGTCGCCGCCGGTGGCGCGTACGCCCGGCTCTACCGGGCGCAGTTCAGCGGCGCGGTGATCTCCGACGAGGTGCCGGCACCCGCCCCGGCCGGCCCGCCGGGAATGCGTGCCGGCGCCGGCACGCCGGTCGGGAACTGAGATGGACCCGGCCACAGGTCCGGCACCGGCCGCCGTCCGGGTGCCTTCCCGGCACCCGGACGGGCCGGGGTCAGGCCGGCGGGAGCAGCCCCGCCGACCGGCTCGCGACCACCGCGCCGACCAGGCCCAGCGCCTGCTCGGCGGACATCGGGTCGAGCACCCGGCCGTCGCGCAGGCGCAGCGAGACCGACCCGTCGGCCGCCTCCCGGGGGCCGACCACCCCGGTGTACGGGACGCGGCGGCGGGACGCGTCCCGGATCCGGGCACCGAGCGAACCGGCGTGGTCCACCTCGGCCCGCAGCCCGGCCGCCTCGGACCGGCGGGCCAGCCCGACGGCCGCGTCGGCCTGCGCCGCGTCCACCGGGAGCAGCAGCAACTGCACCGGGGCGTACCAGGCGGGGAAGGCGCCCTCGTGCACCTCGATCAGGTACGCGAACAGCCGCTCCATGCTGCCGACCAGGCTGCGGTGCACCATCACCGGCCGTTTCCGGCGGCCGTCCGAGTCGGTGTACGACAGGTCGAACCGCTCCGGCTTGTCGAAGTCGAGCTGGACGGTGGAGATGGTCGACTCCCGGCCGGCCGCGTCCACGATCTGAATGTCGATCTTCGGGCCGTAGAACGCGGCCTCACCCGGCGCCTCGACGACGTCCACCCCGTCGAGCGCGGCGCGGAGCAGTTCCTCGGCCCGCGCCCAGCCGGCGTCGTCGCCCACGTACCGCTGGTCCGGCCCGCGCAGCGACAACCGCAACCCGGCGGGACGGACGCCGAGCGCGGCGTGCGCCTCGCCGATCAGCCGCAGGATCTCGCGGACCTCGTCGCCGACCTGCTCCAGGGCGCAGAAGTTGTGCGCGTCGTTGAGCGAGATGGCGCGCACCCGGGACAGCCCGCCGAGCACCCCGGAACGCTCCGCCCGGTACATGCCCCCAAGCTCGGCGACCCGCAGCGGCAGTTCCCGGTAGGAGCGGCCGCGGGCGCGGAACACCAGCGCGTGGTGCGGGCAGAGCGCCGGGCGCAGCACGAACTCGTCGTCGGCGCTCAGCCGCATCGGCGGGAACATGTCGTCGGCGAAGTAGCCCAGATGCCCGGACAGCTCGAACAGCTCCCGCTTACCGAGCGGCGGCGAGTAGACGTGCTGGTAGCCGGCCCGGCGCTCCAACTCCCGGACGTACTCCTCGACGGCGTGCCGGGCGGCGGCGCCGGCCGGCAGCCAGATCGGCAGCCCGGCGCCCGCGAGCGGGTCGGAGACGAACAGCTCCAGGTCCCGGCCGAGCCTGCGGTGGTCGATCATGTCGCTCTCCTTGATCGGGTACGACCCGGAGGCGAGCAGGCCCGGAACGCCGCGAGGCCCCGGAGCGGATCGCCCCGGGGCCTCGTCGACGGAAACGTCAGTGCGGCGCGCCGGGAACACCCGGCGTCGTGGTCACTACCGCGCTGCGCATGCCCGAACGATAGGCACGCGGACATCGACGGCGCACCTGAGTTTCGGAGAGTGGGTGCGGGTCGCCGGCACGGGACCTGCCGGCGACCCGCGGCGGCCCGGTCGTCAGGAACGGGGGACCCGACGACTCCGGTGCCGCGTCCGACCAACGGTACGCCGGGAATCGACGATGCGCCGCCCCGCCCCGGGGCGTGTGCACCGGTGACCCGTCACTCGCGGGCAGGTCACCTCGTTTCCCATCTACGGCCTGCCGGTGTCGGCTGTCACCGTGCGGTGGGGCCGGTGGTGGTGACGCCGGACACGGCGTCAGGCTCGATCCGGTCGAACGGAGAACCCCGGCGAGGTGGCGATCGTGGCCGAACTCATCTCTGACGTCGCGTCGCCCATGTGGGCGTACGCGCTGCTGCTGATCCTGCTGATCGCCGACGCCTTCGTCCCGGTGGTGCCGACCCAGCTCGTGATGATCACCAGCGGGGCGCTGACCGTGTACGGCGGGCTCAGCCTGCCGCTGACCATCGCGGTCGGCGCGGCCGGAGTCTTCATCGGTGACCTGGCCTGCTACCTGATCGGCCGCAGCACGCCGACCCGCCGCGCGGCACGCGCCACGCCACCCGGACGGGCGCGCCGGGCGGTCACTCGCGTCACCCGTGGGCTGCGCGAACCGGGGCCGCTGGTGATCCTGCTCTGCCGTTTCGTGCCCGGTGGCCGGATGGCGGCGTGCTTCTCGGCCGGACGCAGCCGCTACCCGTACCGGCTGTTCCTGCCCTACGAGGCGGCGGCGGCGCTCGCCTGGTCCAGTTACGGCACGCTCGTCGGCCACCTGGGCGGTACGGCGCTGACCCACTCGGCGTGGCGGCTGCTGTTGATCGGCGGCGTGGCCGCGGCCGGGTTCGCGCTGGCCGGGTGGGCGATGACCTGGATCAGCAGCACCCGGCAGACCCGCGCCGAGGCCACCGCCGACTCGACCGGCAACTGACGCGGAGTTGACCCGCGCGCTTATAAGTTCCGTTTATATTGACCAGGTGTGGGAGATCAGGCTTCATCCCGAGGTCGAGCGCTGGTTCCTGGACCTGTGCGCGAGTGAACCGAGCACCGCTGACCTCGTCAGCGAGGCACTCGACCTACTGGCGGAGCACGGCCCCGCCCTGGGCCGGCCACTGGTGGACCGACTCAAGGGCAGCGCGTATCACCACATGAAAGAGCTACGACCAGGTTCGAGCGGCGCCTCAGAGGTTCGGATGATCTTCGCGTTCGACCCCTCCCGTGAAGCCATCTTCCTGGTGGCCGGGGACAAGGCGGGGCAGTGGCAGAGTTGGTACCGGCTCGCCATTCCATTGGCGGACGAGCGGTTCCAGGAGCACCTGATCAACTTGAAGGAAGAACAGCCATGAGTGGTGGGGCGAACTGGCGCGACGTCAAGGCGAAAGCCCGAAGTATCGATCCCTCGTGGGACGACAGCGAGCGTGTGGCCAGGCGGGGGCAAATCCGAGAGCAGATGCTGGCTTCGGTCAGCGGCGCGCAGCTGGCGGAGATCCGCAAGCAGCTGGGCATGACCCAGGCCCAGCTGGCGGAAGCGGCCGGTTTGTCTCAGGCACGGATCAGCCAGATCGAAAACGGCGAGAGTGTCAACCTGGACATCCTGCGCGCCTACGTAACCGGCCTGGGCGGCCACCTCGATGTGGTCGCCCGAATCGGGAACATCCGCCTGGACGTGGCCTGACGCGTTCTCGGGGGTCCGGTAGGGGACGACCCGGGTAGCGAAGTGGGTGGTGGTCCCGGATCCGTCTGGGGCGGTTCCGGCGACAGGCTGGCCGTATGCCTGGAACGCGGAGCAGCGGCCTGTTGGCCCTCGGCGGGATCGTCCTGGCGGCGGTGCTCGCGATGATCGGTCACCTGGAGGTGAGCGACGATCTGGATCCCTGGTCGCTGACCGTCAGCGACTTCGCCGTATCCGATCGGGGCGGCGTCATCGACACCGCGATGGCGGTGCTCGCGGCGGCCAGTGTCGTGCTCCTGCCGGCGCTGCGCCGGGCCGGTGCGGGCCGGGTGCCGCTCGCGCTGCTGACCGCCTGGTCGGCCGGGTTGCTGGCCGCCGCCGTGGTGCCCACGAACGAGCCGGGTACGCCCATGGACACCGCCGCGTACGTGCACCGGTACGCCTCGGTGCTGTCGTTCCTGGCCCTGCCGGTGGCCGGCTGGCTGCTCGCCCGGCACCCGGTCGCCGGAGCCGCCGCCTGGCTGCGCGGACTGACCCTGGCCAGCCTGGTGCTGGCGGCCGCGATGATCTGGTCCGCCTACCCCGGCGACCGGGCCCTGCTGGGCCTGATCGAGCGCCTGCTCATCCTGACCGAGACGGCCCTGCTGGCCACCCTGGCCCTGCACCTCACCCTGACCAGGGTCGTCGATCATGCAGTTGTGGCCCCGCACAGACCGGGCATTCCGGTCGGATCGGGGGCCGCAACTCCATGATCGACGAAAGAAGGTGCGGGACCGGACTACTCCAGCTCGTGGAGCATGAGCTGGCGGGCGGCCTCGGTGATGGAGCCGGACAGGCTCGGGTAGATGGTGATGGTGTGGGCCAGCTCGTTGACGGTGAGGTTGTTCTCCACCGCCATCGTGATCGGCAGGATCAGCTCGCTCGCCTTCGGCGCCACCACCACACCGCCGATCACCTGGCCGCTCGCCGGCCGGCAGAACAGCTTGACGAAACCGTCGGCCAGGTCGTCCATCTTCGCCCGGGCGTTGCCGGACAGCGGCAGCATCACCTGGCGTGCCGGGGTCTTGCCGGCGTCCACCTCGTCCTGGGAGACGCCGACGGTGGCCAGCTCCGGGTCGGTGAAGACGTTCGCCGCGACGGTACGCAGCCGCAGCGGCCGCACCGCCTCACCCAGCGCGTGCCACATGGCGATCCGGCCCTGCATGGCCGCGACGCTCGCGAGCGGCAGCACGCCGGTGCAGTCGCCCGCCGCGTAGATGCCCGGCACGTTGGTACGGGAGACCCGGTCGACGGTGACGTAACCGCCCCGGGCCAGCTCCACGCCGTACTCGGCCAGGCCCAGGTCGGCGGTGTTCGGGATCGAGCCGACCGCGATCAGCGCGTGCGATCCGGTCACCTGCCGGCCGTCGGAGAGCACCACCTCGACGCCGTCACCGACGCGGCGGACCGCCTCGGCGCGGGAGTTGTTCAGGATGCTCATGCCCCGGTTGCGGAACACCCGCTCGATCGCCATCGCGGCGTCGGCGTCCTCGTGCGGCATGACCCGGTCGCGGCTGGACACGAGCGTGACCTTGACGCCCATGGCCAGGTACGCGCTGGCGAACTCGGCGCCGGTCACGCCGGAGCCGACCACGATCAGGTGCTCGGGCAGGTCGGGCAGGTCGTACACCTGACGCCAGGTCAGGATGCGCTCACCGTCCGGTACGGCGGTGGGCAACTGGCGGGGGGTCGCGCCGGTCGCCACGAGCACCGTCGACGCGGCGATCGAGTATTCCTCGCCGCCGCCGGCCGGGGTGACGATCACCCGGTGGGTGTGGCCGAGCGTGTCCTCGCCGAGCCGTGCCGTGCCGGCGACGAACTCGACCCCGGCCTTGACCAGCTTGGTGTGGATGTCGGCGGACTGGGCCAGCGCGAGCCGCTTGACCCGCTCGTGCACCGCCCGGGCGTCGACGGTGACCGCCTCCAGGCCGTCGGAGTGCACCCCGAACTCCTCGGTGTCCCGGTAGCCGGTGACCACCTCGGAGCTGGCGATGAACGTCTTGGAGGGCACGCAGTCGGAGAGCACGCAGGCGCCGCCGGCACCCTCCGCCTCGACCACTGTGACATCGGCGTCCAACTGCGCGGCGACCAGAGCCGCCTCGTACCCGGCCGGCCCGCCGCCGATGATCACGATCTGGCTCACAGAGCCATCCCTTCGCTCGCGACTGCGGGGCTCCGCTCCGCTGCACTCCTCGCGCTCACAGCAGTCGCCCCTCGTCTGTGCTCACAGTGACTTTCTTCTCCCCGTCGGGTTCGACACGCACTGTCGTATTCTCCCCCACCCGCCAGCCGGGCTATCGTCGTCGCCGTGCGTCTCTACGCTGCTTACGGCTCGAACCTGGACCCCGCCCGCATGCGCGCCTACTGCCCGCATTCGCCGATGGTGGGCACCGGCTGGCTTGAGGGGTGGCGGCTCACCTTCGCCGGCGAGGACGTCATCGGGTGGGAGGGCTCGGTCAGCACCGTTGTCGAGTCCCCCGGTGACCGGGTGTTCGTGGCGCTCTACGACATCCACCCGTACGACGCCGCGCAGCTCGACGAGATCGAGGGCGTGACCGCCGAGACGTACCGCAGGCTGACCGTCCGCGTCTCGACGCTCGACGGCGACGTGACCGCGTGGGTCTACGTGTTCGACGGGTACGAGGGCGGGCTGCCCACAGCCTGGTACCTCTCGGAGATCGCCAACGCCGCGGAGAAGGCGGGCGCGCCGGACGACTACGTCACCGAGCTGCGGTCCCGCCCCACCGGCACCGCGTCCGCGTAGCGCGTCTCCCACACCCACAGTGTGCGCCGCGCGGCCTGCCGGTCGCTCGTCGACCCCGCTACGGGGGTGCCGGGTCACACCCGCGAGGCGGGCACACTCCGCTCGTACATGTCGGTCCAGCGCTCCTCCACCAGCCCGACGGAGCGGTAGAGCGTGACCGGCGCGGTCGGGTTGGCCAGGTCGACGCCGAGCCCGGCCCCGGCGCGGCCCTTCGCCGCGTAGACCGCGAAGGCCCGGCGCAGCAGCGCCGCGCCCACCCCGCGACGCCGGTACGCGGGCAGCACCGACAGCGTCCGCACCCACCCCAGGTCCTGGTCGAGTGCCTGGTCGGAGGACTGGAGCGCGCCGGCCGGCTCGCCGTCGACCTCGGCCAGGAACCACTCGTCCCAGACCTTCCCGTACGACGGCAGCAGGTTCCGCCACTGCTCGAAGTCGAGCGGGTCGTGGTCGGGGGTGTCCCGGAACGCGGTGTCGTAGATCCGGTGGAACAGTCGCATGTCGCTCTCGTCGTCGGCGCGCAGCGGCCGGACGGTCACCCCGGGCGGGGGCGCCGGCTCGGCGGGCAGGCCGGCGAGCGAACGGCTCATCCGGATGTAGCGCTTGATCCGGGTGAACCCGGCCTCGGTCAGCTCACCGGCCCAGCGGGTCTCCGGCGCGTACACGCCGGTGCGGGCGGTCAGCGCGGGCAGGCCGCGCTCGGCGGCCCGTTCGGCGACCCGCTCCAGCAGCCGGGCCAGCAGCGGCGCGCGCAGGTCGGCGCCGCGGTCGGGGTCGACGAGGACGTCCACCCACTCCCGGCCCACCCCGCTCGGGTTGGCCAGGATCGACCAGGCGACCGCCGTACCGTCCGGGTCGGTGACCAGCCAGGAGTCCCGGGCCGGGTCGACGTGGGGCGCGGTCAGCGCGGACCGCACGTCCTCGTCGTCGAAGTCGGGATAGCCCACGGCGAACGTGTCGGCGGCGTGCACCACCGCCAGGATCGCGGGCACGTCGTCGAGGGTCGGGCGGCGGGCCGACCAGCCGGCGGGGAGCGTCACGGGCCAGATCCTGGCAGCCGGACCGGCTGCGTCGCCTCCCATTTATCCGCCGCGGGCGCGCTGCCGCGCGGCGCCGAGCAGACTCAGCAGCTCAGCGCCCTCGGCGGTGCTCAACGCACGGAACGCCGCCGACGCCAGCCGGTCGGTCACCGCCTCGGCCCACAGCCGGCGCCGCACCAGTGGCCCGACCGGCGGGTACGGGGGCACCCAGCCGCACGCGGCCGCGCCCGTCTCGCCCTCCGGCCCGGCCAGCACCGCCTCCAGCGGCGTCAGCCCGGCCGCGCGCACCGCCAGCAGGTACGCCCCGGCGAAGTGCTCACGCAGCAGCAGCATGCCCACAGCCGCCCGCGCACCGGGCGACGGATCGGGCACCGGCATGGCCCGCCAGGCGGCGAACAACGGCATGCCGCTGCCGTCCGCCGCGTCGACCGCCCGGCCCATCAGCGCGGCGAGCCGGGACGACTCGGCGCCGTCGCCCAGCCGGGCGGTGCCCCACCGGCAGCACTCGGCCAGGTTGGCGGCGGCCACCTCCAGCGGCGGGACGGTCCGCGCGGCGGCGTCCCAGCCGTCGGTGACCGCTTCCGGCGCGATGAAGCCGAGCGCCGCGGCGACCGTCTCGGCGCGGACGTCACCGAGCGCCCCGGCCCGCCCGGTGATGTAGAAGGCCCACCCGGAGATGCCGAGCAGCCGCGCCCGGCGCAGCGTCGACGGGCAGCGGGCGAACGCCTCCCCGAGTTCGAGCACGAGCGGTTTGCAGGCGGCGGCGAGTTGTTCCGGGGTCATCGGCCGCCCGTCGCCGTCACTCCACCGTTGCCATTCATCACGCTCAGTCTGCCGCGTGGTCACCGGTGTCGGCATCCCCCTCTTCGGCGTCCAGCGCCTCCAACACGGCCTCCACCTCACCGGCCCGGCGCCGGGCCGCGGTGACCGCCCGTTCCGCGCCCCGGCGGGCCAGCCGGGCCCGGCTCAGATCCTGCTCGGCCACGGCCCGGCGACGTTCCAACTCGGCCAGTTCGGTCTCGATCCGGTCCAGCGTCGCGGCGCCGTCCCGCTCGGCCGCGTCGGCCGTGGCCAGCTCCTTCTCGGCCCGGTCGAGGTCCGCGCGGGCCCGGGTCAGCTCCCGGGTCGCGGTCCGCCGCCGCCCGGCCCGTTCGGCCCGCGCCGCGCGCTCGTCGCGGGCCCGGCGCGCGTCGGCCCGCTCGGCCGCCCGATCCGGTACGACCGGCGCCTCCTCGCCCCCTGTCACGAGCCGCAGTTGAGGGCGGGGCACCTCGCCGAACCCGGCGTAGTGGCTGGCCCGCAGCAGGCGTCCGGCGCGTACCTGTCCGGCCACCTCGGTGTCGGAGAGCGCGGCGTTGAGTGTCGCCTCCACCTCGCCCAGCGGCAGCTTCCCGGCCGGGGGCGCGGCGGGTTCGGCGGCGGCGAGCCGGCGTACCTCCGCCACCAGCGCGCCCACGACGGCGCGCCGCTGCGCGGACAGTTCCCGGAGCTTGCCGCCGCGCAGGTCGCGCTGCGCGGCGCGCAGCGACTCGGCGAGCTGGCTCAGGTCGGCGACCAGCTCGGGCCGGCGGATCGCCAGCAGGTTGACCAGCCAGGCCGCCACTGTGGGGCGGCGCAGCTTGCCGATCTCCCGGGCGGTACGCGGATCGCCGGACTGCCGCGCCTGCGCGACGGCGGCGTCCCGGGCCGCGACGAACCGGTCCGGCGGCGTGGCGTAGAGCTGCCGGATCACCTCCGCGGGCACCTCGGCCATGTTCAGGCGTCGATCCGGGTGCCCGGCTCCAGACGGCGGTAGTCGGTCTTGGACATCGCCGTGTACTGCCGGTCCAGCACGCCGAAGCCGTTGTCGTTGAGCAGCCCGTCGTGCAGCGCGTACGCCCGGCGCGGCGCGACCGCGCGGATGAAGTCGACCACCTCGGAGAACTTCGACCAGGGCGCGTGGATCGGGGCGAACAGCGTGTCCACCTGCACGTCGTCGGGCACGAACAACGCGTCACCCGGGTGGTACACCACGTCGGCGAAGAGGTAGCCGATGTTCTGGATCACCGGGATGTCCGGGTGGATGACCGCGTGCTGCCCGCCGTACGCCCGCACCGGCACCCCGGCGACTGTGAACGACTGTCCGGGCTCGACCGTCACCAGCGCCTCGGCGGCGTCGCCGAGCACTCCGGCGAGCGAGGCGGGGCCGTGCACCGGCACCGGCCGCCGCTCCAGTGCCCGGGTCAGCGCGCCGACGTCCACATGGTCCGGGTGTTCGTGGGTGATCAGCACCGCGTCCGCCCCGTCCAGCGCGGCGGGATCGCTGAAGACACCCGGGTCGACGACGAGCACCGCACCGTCGTGCTCCAGCCGGAGACAGGAGTGGGCGTACTTGGTGACCTGCATCGTGACTCCTCGATTATCGAATCGTGATGTCCTCAGCGCAGTCTGCCGGAACCGGCGCGACCACGCGTCACGTCCGAGGTATCGGTCCCGGTGGGCGGGGCCGTCGACGATCGGAGTACGGGGAATGGGTGGACGACGACTCCGGGGCGTGGCCCTGGTGGCTGTGAGTCTGATAGCGGCGCTGGGTGTGGGCGCGTGCGGCGCGGGCGGTGACAGTGGCAGCGACTCGGCCGCGCCGGCCGCCGACTCGGGCGCGGGACGCGAGCAGGCCGCCGAGGGCGGCGCGGACGGCGGTGGCGCGGACCGCGACCAGGCCGCCCCCGGCGGCACCGGCGGCGCGGACCTGCGGGTCGACCAGCGGTCCATCATCTACACCGGGACCATGCAGGTCCGGGTGGACGATGTGGAGGCCGCCGCGCGGGAGGCGACCACGGCTGTGACAGCGGCCGGCGGGTTCGTCGGCGCGGACCGGCGGTCGAGCCGGGCCGCCGAGGCGCGGGCGGCGCTGACACTGCGCGTGCCGGCGGACCGGTTCAGCGCGGTGATCGACCAGCTCGCCGGCCTCGGCCGGCAGGAGCGCCGGGAGATCCGCACCGAGGACGTCACCGAGCAGGTGGTGGACCTGGACGCCCGGATCGCCACCCAGCGGGCGCGGGTGGAGAGCGCCCGGAAGCTGCTCGCCCGGGCCACCTCGGTGGACGAGTTGGTGCGGCTGGAGAACGAGGTGGGCACCCGGCAGGCGGACCTGGCCTCGCTGGAGGCCCGCAAGCGCCGGCTGGCGGACCTGACCTCGCTCTCCACCATCACCGTGACGTTCCTCGGTCAGGACGCCAGCACCGCCGAGGAGGAGGCCGACCTGGGCTTCCTGGCCGGGCTGGGCGGTGGCTGGACGGCGTTCCTGGCCTCGGCCCGGGTCCTGCTCACAGTGCTCGGCGCGGTGCTGCCCTTCGCGGTCGTGATCGGCGTACCGCTGTGGTTGCTGCTGCTGTGGCGGCGCCGGGTGCGGGCCCGGCGGACGCCGCCGCCCGGGCCGAACCCGGCGGCACCGGTGCCGCCGGGACCGCCCGGCGGTCCGGTCAGCGCGCCGCCGCCAGTGCCCGCAGCGCGGTCTGGACCATGAGGCGTACGCCCGCCTCGATGGCGCGCTCGTCCACGTCGAACGAGGCCCGGTGCAGGTCCACGTTGGGCCCGCTGCGGCCGACGCCGAGGCGGGCGAGCGCGCCCGGCACGTGCTCCAGGTACCAGGAGAAGTCCTCGCCGCCCATGCTCTGCGGCGTCTCGGCGATGCCGTCGGGGCCGAGCGCCGCGGCGGTGGCCGCGGTGAGCACACCGATGGCACCGGCGTCGTTGGTCACCGGGGGCCGGCCACGCAGGTATTCCAGGTCGACCGTGGCGCCGGTGGGGGCGAGCACGTCCCGCACCACCTGAGCCACGATCTTGGGTGCCTGGTCCCAGGTGTCGCGGTCCATCACCCGCAGGGTGCCGGCCGCGCACGCCTCGGACGGGATGACGTTGTAACGGGTGCCGGCCGACGCGTGGCCGAACACCAGCAGCAGCCCGCTGTTGGCCGGCACCCGGCGGCTGATCAGCGTCGGCACCTCGGTGACCAGGCGGCCGAGCGCGTCCACCAGGTCGACGGTCAGGTGCGGGCGGGCGGTGTGCCCGCCCGGCCCGGTGAGCCGGACGGTGACGTTGTCGGCGGCGGCGGTGATCGGGCCGACCCGCAGGCCGACCTTGCCCACCGGCAGGTTCGGGTCGCAGTGCAGCGCGAAGATCTGCACCACGTCGTCCAAGCCGCCGGCCTCGATGACCTCCAGCGAGCCGCAGGGCAGGATCTCCTCGGCGGGCTGGAAGATCAGCCGGACCCGGCCGTCGAGCCGGCCCGTGTCGGCGAGCTGGGCGAGCAGCATGCCGACGCCGAGCATCACCGACGTGTGCACGTCGTGGCCGCAGGCGTGGCAGACGCCCTCCACCGTCGAGCGGTACGGCACGTCCTTCGGGTCGCTCAGCGGCAGCGCGTCGATGTCGGCGCGGAGCGCGATCACCGGGCCGTCCGGGCGGCCGTCGATGTCGCAGATGACGCCGTTGCCCTTGGGCAGCAGGCGCGGCTTCAGCCCGGCGAGGGACAGTTCGCGGTGCACCAGGGCGGCCGTCTCGAACTCCTCGCCGGACAGCTCCGGGTGGGAGTGGATGTGACGGCGGGTGGCGATGAGGCCGGGTACGCGCAGCGCGAGCAGATGGTCGAGCTCGAAGGGCAGGGGCTGGTAACCGGTCGGCGCCTCGGGCCGGGACGACGACAGCAGGCCGCCGGAAGGCAGCGTCAACGCACTCGTCACGTCGAATTCTCGATCACTAGAAGTGGATGGATCTTCGGGTCGGACAGCAGACAGCCTAGACCTCCGACGGTGACGCTGCGCAACATCTTTCGCGTAGCGGTCGGACCGCGCAGCGTCACGAATGCCCTGGTGAGAGGGCTCGAATATCTGCGGGACAGCAGGTAGATCGCGGTCGAACGCCGTCATCCGCCTCCCACCTCCTACAACGCGTAACCGTTTCAACGGCCACAAATACCGACCCGTCGTTCCGAATTGTCGCATTAGTCGCGGCAATTAACTGCCGCTCCGACAATTGCACGACAACTGTCGGCTGCCGGAAGACTCCCGACGGTGACACGAGCGCCCGACCGCCGACCGCACACGCTGTCCGTCCCGTTCACCCGTTCCGGTTACCCGAATCGCCGAATCGCACACGCGAAGGCGGCCCGCGCCGCGCACTCAGGGTGCGCGGCGGGGCCGCCGCCGGACGAATCAGAACCGGTCGCTGGGCCGGTAGATCCCCCACACCTCGCGCAGCGTTCCGCAGACCTCGCCGACCGTGGCGCGGGCGCGCAGCGCCTCCTTCATCGGGTAGAGCACGTTGGTGTCCCCCTCGGCGGCGGCACGCAGCTCGGCCAGGGCGCGCTCGACCGCGCCCGAGTCCCGCTCGGCACGCAGCCGGGCCAGCCGCTCGCCCTGCGCCGCCTCGATCGACGGGTCCACCCGCAGCGGCTCGTACGGCTCCTCCTCGTCGATCTGGAACCGGTTGAGCCCGACCACCACCCGCTCGCCCGAGTCGATCTCCTGGGCGATCCGGTACGCGGACTGCTCGATCTCCCGCTTCTGGAAGCCGGCCTCGATCGCGTCCACCGCCGAACCGTGGTCGAAGACCCGGTCCATCAGCTCGGTGGCGGCCGCCTCCACCTCGGCGGTCATCGCCTCCACCACGTACGACCCGGCGAACGGGTCGACGGTGGCGGTCAGGTCCGTCTCGTACGCCAGCACCTGCTGGGTCCGCAGCGCCAGCCGGGCCGCCTTCTCGGTGGGCAGCGCGATGGCCTCGTCGAAGCTGTTGGTGTGCAGCGACTGGGTGCCGCCGAGCACCGCGCCGAGGCCCTGCACCGCCACCCGGACCAGGTTCACCTCCGGCTGCTGGGCGGTGAGCTGCACGCCCGCGGTCTGGGTGTGGAACCGCAGCATCATCGACTTCGGGTTCTTCGCGCCGAACTCGTCGCGCATCAGCCGGGCCCAGATCCGCCGGGCCGCGCGGAACTTCGCGACCTCCTCCAGCAGCGTGGTGCGGGCCACGAAGAAGAACGACAGGCGGGGCGCGAAGTCGTCCACGGCCAGCCCGGCGGCGAGCGCCGCGCGGACGTACTCCACGCCGTTGGCGAGCGTGAACGCGACCTCCTGCGCGGGCGAGGCGCCGGCCTCGGCCATGTGGTAGCCGGAGATGGAGATGGTGTTCCACTTCGGCACCTCGGCCCGGCAGTAGGCGAAGGTGTCCGCGACCAGCCGCAGCGAGGGCTTCGGCGGGAAGATGTACGTCCCCCGGGCGATGTACTCCTTGAGGATGTCGTTCTGGATCGTGCCGTTGAGCGCCGCCCCGGGCACGCCGTTCTCCTCGGCCACGAGCTGGTAGAGCAGCAGCAGCACCGAGCCGGGCGCGTTGATGGTCATCGAGGTGGAGACCTTGTCCAGCGGAATGCCGCCGAACAGCGTGCGCATGTCCTCGATGGAGTCGATGGCGACGCCGACCTTGCCCACCTCGCCGTGCGCGATCGGGTCGTCCGAGTCGTACCCCATCTGGGTGGGCAGGTCGAACGCGACCGACAGGCCCATGGTGCCGGCGCGCAGCAGCTGGTGGTAGCGCGCGTTGCTCTCGGTCGCGGTGCCGAACCCGGCGTACTGTCGCATGGTCCAGGGCCGGGACGTGTACATCGTCGGGTAGACCCCGCGGGTGTACGGGAACTCGCCCGGCTCGCCCAGCCGGGCGTCCAGGTCCGCCGGAAGGTCTGCCGCCGTGTAGACGCCCTGGATCGGGAAACCCGACTCGCTTGACCGCGCATCGCTCATTACCGGATGGTAGGACGCGCAGACCGCCAGGTGGGTGAGGGATACCGCACACCTCCCGGCGGCGACCCACCGGAGGTGAGCGGCCGACCACATACCGTCGAGTAGGTAAACGCCCGCCGCGTCGGGTTTCGCATCGGGCGTCGGAACCAGCAAGATAGAGGGGTTGTGTCCCAGCCCCCTCGATATCCCCCGGTGGCTTTTCTGTGACTCAGATTCCGACGTGGAGCGGCGGACCGGCCAGTCCCCCCACTGGACGCGCGGCGCCCGGCACCACCATCGGTGGTCGCTACTCGCTGCGCTCCCCGGTGGGCAACGGAGGCATGGGCACGGTCTGGCGGGCCACAGACACGTTGCTGCGCCGCGATGTGGCGGTCAAGGAGGTCGTCCTTCCGCCGGGGCTCGCCCCGAGCGACCGGGACGCGCTCTACGAACGGACGCTGCGGGAGGCCCGTGCCGCCGCCGCGATCCAGCACCCGGCGGTGGTGCAGGTCTACGACGTGGTCACCGAGGGTGGCCGCCCGTGGATCGTGATGGAGCTGCTGGACGCCCGCAGCCTGGCCGACATGGTGATCGAGGACGGGCCGGTCGCGCCGCGCGCCGTCGCCAAGATCGGGATCGCGCTGCTCGGCGCGCTGGAGGTGGCGCACGCGATCGGCGTGCTGCACCGCGACGTCAAGCCGGCCAACGTGCTGATCTGCACCGACGGCCGCTGCGTGCTGACCGACTTCGGTGTCGCCCGGATGCCCACCGACGTGCAGCTCACCACGCCCGGCATGGTGCTCGGCTCGCCGCACTTCATCTCGCCCGAGCGGGCCATGGGCCAGGAGTTCGGGCCGCCGAGCGACCTGTTCTCGCTGGGCGTGACGCTCTACACGGCGGTCGAGGGCCGGCCCCCGTTCGACAAGGGCGACCCGATCGAGACCATGCACGCCGTGGTCGAGGACCCGCCCGCCACGCCGCAGCGCAGCGGCCCGCTGACCGGCGTGCTGATGGGGCTGCTGGAGAAGGACCCGGCCCGCCGGATGGACGTGCACCGGGCCCGGGCCAACCTGCGCGAGCTGCTCGCCGGTCCGCTGACCAGCACCGCCACCGCCGTCAACTCGGTCACCGACCCGTACGCGGTGGTGCCGGTGCCGCGCCCGACCACGCCGCCGGCGATCGCGGCGGAGCCGAAGCCGAGCGGGCAGATCGGCGGCCGGGCGATGATCGGCCCCGACGAGTCGCTCACCGACCGGCTCGCCGCGCTGCGCCGCGGCGAGCGGCCCCAGGCCGAGAAGGCCGCGGCGGGTGCCGCCGCGCTCGACGAGACCAGCGCCGACGCGCTGGCCGGCCCGCTGCACACCCCGACCGGTGCGATGTCCGGGCCGGGCACGCCGGAGGCCACCCAGCGCATCTCGCCGGACGCCACGGTCCGGCTCGGCCAGGGCGCCGGAGCGGACGCGACCCAGGCGGTGCCCACCGCTTACGGCCGTACCGTCGACGCCACCCAGCCGGTGTACGGCGGCGGCAACCAGTGGTCGGTGCCCGGCACCGGCCAGGCGTGGACCACCCCGGCCACCGCGCCGGCCGCCGCCGGTGGTGGCGGCGCGCTCGGCAGCGCCAAGGGCCTGCTCGGCCGGGTGAAGGCGTGGCCGCGCAAGGTCCAGCTCGCCGCCGCCGGTGGCCTGGCCGTGGTGCTGCTGGTGAGCGTGATCGCGCTGACCGGCGGCGGCGACGACGCTCCCCCGCCGATCGTGGGCACGCTGCCCACCACCTCGGCGGCGGCCGCGCCGGAGATGCAGGAGCGGACCGTCAAGGGCGTCACCATCCAGGTCCCGAAGGGCTGGCAGCAGCAGACCGGCGGCCTCTACGTCGACTACGTCGACCCGGAGGACGAGGGCCGCAAGGTGCGGGTCATCGCCGAGAAGTGGGGCGGCACCTCGATCAGCTGGGCCGAGTTCGCCTCGCGGAACCTGAAGAGCAAGACCGCGAACAGCAAGACCTGCCCGGCCCCCTACACCGAGTTGTCAGTCTCCGAGCAGCCACTCGCCGGCCAGACCGCGGGCCAGCTCGAATACACCTGCGGCGAGGGCGAGGCCATGCGGCACGGCATCTGGCGGGGCCTGGTCAAGGACGGCAAGGTCTACTCGTTCTACCTCTCCACGACCGACGCACGATTCGCCGAGAGCAAGCCGATCTTCGACGCGATGGTCGACTCGTTCCAGCTCACGGCGGCCAACTGAGTCGAGGCCGACGGCCAGTGGTGATCCGCCGCCGTGCTTTCATGAGGCAATGGCGGCGGAAACCACTGACCTTGACGACCTTCGCGTACGCGCCGAGCGCTGGCTCGCCGACGACCCGGACCCGGACGACCGCGTCGAGCTGCGCGCGGTTCTCGACGGGCTGCCCGGCACGGCGGCCGACCTGGCCGACCGGTTCGCCGGTCCGCTGACCTTCGGCACCGCCGGGCTGCGCGGCCCGCTGCGGGCCGGGCCGAACGGCATGAACCTCGCCGTGGTCACCCAGGCCGCCGCCGGGCTGGTCGGCTGGCTCGCCGCCCAGGGCGGCGAGGGCCCGCTGGTGATCGGGTACGACGCCCGGCGCGGATCCCGTGCGTTCGCCGAGCGCACCGCGCAGGTGGCCACCGGTTCGGGCCGCCCGGCGCTGCTGCTGCCCCGGCCGCTGCCCACGCCCGTGCTGGCGTTCGCGGTCCGGCAGCTCGGCGCGGTCGCCGGGGTGATGGTCACCGCCAGCCACAACCCGCCGCAGGACAACGGCTACAAGGTCTACCTGGGCGCGCAGCTCGGCGGGGAGCTGGGCGCGGGCGCGCAGATCGTGCCGCCCGCCGACGCCGGGATCGAGGCGGCCATCCGGGCGGTCGGCCCGCTCGCGGCGGTACCGCTCGGCCCGGCCGGTCAGGTGCTCGGCGACGACCTGGTGACCGCGTACGTCGAGCAGGCCGCCGCCGTGGTGGACCCGGCCGGACCACGGGACCTGAAGGTGGCGTACACGCCGCTGCACGGGGTGGGTGCCGCGGTGCTGACCGCCGCGTTCGCGCGCGCCGGTTTCGGCGTTCCCGGCGTGGTGCCCGAGCAGGCCGAGCCGGACCCGGCGTTCCCGACTGTCAGCTTCCCCAACCCGGAGGAGCCGGGCGCGGTGGACCTGCTGGTCGCGCTCGCCGACCGCACCGGCGCGGACCTGGCCATCGCCAACGACCCGGACGCGGACCGCTGCGCGGTGGCCGTACGCGACGCCGGATCCTGGCGGATGCTGCGCGGCGACGAGGTGGGCGCGCTGCTGGCCGACCACCTGATGCGGCGCGGGGTGACCGGCCTGTACGCCACCACGATCGTGTCCTCGGCGCTGCTGCGGGCCATGGCGGCGGCCCGGGGCCTGCCCTACGACGAGACGCTCACCGGGTTCAAGTGGATCGTCCGGGCCGGCGGGGGCCGGGAGCCGCTGGTGTACGGCTACGAGGAGGCGCTGGGCTACTGCGTCGCGCCGGGTCACGTCCGCGACAAGGACGGCATCACCGCCGCGCTGACGGTCGCCGAGCTGGCCGCCGGTCTCAAGGCCGAGGGCCGTACGCTCCTCGACCGGCTGGACGAGCTCGCCGCCGAGTTCGGCGTGCACCACACCGAGCAGCTCTCGGTCCGGGTGGAGGACCTGCGGGTGATCGCGGACTCGATGGCCCGGATCCGGGCGGCCACCCCGAACGCGCTGCTCGGGCAGCCGGTGACCGAGGCGTCCGACCTGCTGCCCGACGCGGACGTGGTGATCCTGCGCACCGGCGCGGCCCGGGTGGTGATCCGGCCGTCCGGCACCGAGCCGAAGCTCAAGGCGTACCTGGAGGTGGTGGAGCCGGTGGGCGGCGGCGACGTGCCCGCGGCCCGGCAGCGCGCGCGGGCCGCCGTGGCCGAGCTGCGCAACGAGATCGCCGCCGCCCTGGGGCTCTGACGGCCCGGTGCGTCCGTCGTCGCTCCGGCGGCGACGGACGCAGCGGTCAACGACCTCAGCTCGCGGCGGGCCGCTTGCCGAGGGCGGCGTCCACGGCCTGGCCCAGCGCGGCGATGACCAGGCTGATCGACGGGCGAACCACGCTGTCGTCCAGGCTGACGGTGCCGGAGAACCCGGCGCCGGCGGCGATCTCCTCCAGGCGCCGGCCGGCGTCCTCGGCGGCCGGGCCGGTCAGCCCCAACGCGGGTTCCATCCGCAGCACCGCGACGAGCGTGGCCAGCGCGGCGGTCCGCTCGTCCGGGAGCTGTCCGCTGGTCAGCGCGTCGGCCAGCCGTTGCCGGATGTCCGCCTCGACCGAGGCGTCGGCCACCGGGTAGCGGTGCACGTGGATGAAGCCCAGCTCGGTCTCGTCCACGTCCCGCACCACGCCCCGGCCGCAGAGGTCGGACAGGATCCGGTCGCGCAGCCCGTGCCGCAGCCGCTGCACCCACGACGACGGCGTGTGCGGGGTGTCCGCGGCGATCTTGGCGAGGACGGCGTCCGCGATCGGCTCGCCGGTCGGGGCCGGGTCGACCACCGTCAGGTTCCCGTCCGCGTACGCGACCCGTCCGGCCAGGGCCAGCTCGACCAGCACGGCGGCGGCCATGCCCAGGTCAAGGCTGATCCGCGGCATGGTGGCCTTGCCGGTTTCGTCGTCATACGCGAGGAGCAGCAGCTCCTCGGCGAGCGCAACACCAGTCATGGCCCGGAACGCTAGCGCCTCCCCGCACCCCCGCGCATCGACTCGCCGGGGCCGCCCGATTCACGCCGAGAGGGCCCCTTCCACGCGGGAAGGAGCCCTCTCCACCGAATCGCCGGATCCGGGGTCGCCGGGTCGAACCGGCTTCCCGGACGGCCGGGTCAGAAGCGGGGCATGCCGCCGAACTGACGGTCGCCGGCGTCACCCAGGCCGGGGACGATGAACTTCGAGTCGTTCAGGCCCTCGTCGATCGAGGCGGTGACCAGGCGCAGCGGCAGGCCGGAGCGCTCCAGCCGCTCGATGCCGACCGGGGCGGCCAGCACGCACAGCACCGTGATGTCGGTGCAGCCGCGGTCGGCGAGCAGCCGGCAGCAGTGCTCCAGCGAGCCGCCGGTGGCGAGCATCGGGTCGAGCACCAGCACCGGCAGGCCGGCGAGGTCACGCGGCAGCGACTCCATGTACGCGCGAGGCTCGTACGTCTCCTCGTCGCGGGCCAGGCCGACGAAGCCCATCGACGACTCGGGCAGCAGGCCGAGCGCGGCGTCGGCCATGCCGAGACCGGCCCGCAGCACCGGCACCAGCAGCGGCGGGTTCGCCAGCCGGCTGCCCTCGGTGGCGGTGACCGGGGTCTGGATCGAGTACTTCTCGACCGGGAAGGAGCGCGCGGCCTCGTACACCAGCATGGTGGTGAGTTCGCGCAGCGCGGCCCGGAACGACGACGAGTCGGTCCGGGCGTCCCGCATGGCGGTCAGCCGCGTCTGGGCGAGCGGATGGTCAATGACGGTTACGTCCACGATCGCTCAACCTACCGTTTGCCGGCCGGGCGCAGGGCGGGTGCGGTACGACCAGCGACACCGCTCACGTATGACGCTCACGACCGGTCGATCGTGAGCAAGATCACTCGACTCGCGGGTGCGTACTATTCGGGGCATGACGGCGACAACGACGTCGGCCCGGTCGGACCTCACCGAGCTGGGACGATCCGAGACCGCTCTGCGGACCTTCCTGCACGGCCTGCCCGGCGTGGACCAGGTCGGCGCGGAGCAGCGGGCGGCGCAACTCGGCACCCGCTCCATCAAGACCACGGCCAAGGCTGAGGCGATCGACCTGGCGATCCGGATGGTCGACCTGACCACCCTGGAAGGGGCGGACACCCCGGGCAAGGTGCGGGCGCTGGCCGCCAAGGCGCTGCGCCCCGACCCGGCCGACCCGAGCTGCCCGCACGTCGGCGCCGTCTGCGTCTACCCGTCCATGGTTCCGTACGTGGCCGAGGTGCTGCGCGGCAGCGGCGTGCACCTGGCCAGCGTGGCGACCGCGTTCCCGTCCGGTCAGGCGCCGCTGGAGATCAAGCTCGCCGACGTGCGCGCGGCGGTCGAGGCCGGCGCGGACGAGATCGACATGGTGATCAACCGGGGCGCGTTCCTGGCCGGGCGCTACTCCGAGGTCTACGACGAGATCGTCGCCACCAAGGAGGCGTGCGGGGACGCACACCTCAAGGTGATCCTGGAGACCGGCGAGCTGGCCACGTACGACAACGTGCGGCGCGCATCATGGCTCGCCATGCTGGCCGGCGGCGACTTCATCAAGACCTCCACCGGCAAGGTCCCGGTCGCGGCGACCCTGCCGGTGACGCTGGTCATGCTGGAGGCGGTCCGCGACTTCCGCGCCGCCACCGGGCGTCAGGTCGGCGTGAAGCCGGCCGGTGGCATCAAGACCACCAAGGACGCGATCAAGTACCTGGTCATGGTCAACGAGACGGTCGGCGCCGACTGGCTCAGCCCGGACTGGTTCCGGTTCGGCGCGTCCAGCCTGCTCAACGACCTGCTCATGCAGCGCACCAAGCTGACGACCGGCGTCTACGCCGGCCCCGACTACTTCACCCTGGACTGAACGCGATGTTCGAATACGCTCCCGCCCCCGAGTCCCGCTCGGTGGTGGACATCAAGCCCTCGTACGGGCTCTTCGTCGACGGCGCGTTCGTCGACCCGGCCTCCGGCGGCAGCTTCAAGTCGGTGAACCCGGCCTCCGAGGAGGTGCTGGCCGAGATCGCTGAGGCGGGCGCCGACGACGTGGACCGCGCGGTCCGCGCCGCCCGGACCGCGTACGAGAAGGTCTGGGGTCCGATGCCGGGCCGGGACCGGGCCAAGTACCTGTTCCGGATCGCCCGGATCATCCAGGAGCGCTCGCGCGAGCTGGCGGTGCTGGAGTCGCTGGACAACGGCAAGCCGATCAAGGAATCCCGCGACGTCGACCTGCCGCTGGTCGCCGCGCACTTCTTCTACTACGCGGGCTGGGCGGACAAGCTTCCGCACGCGGGTTTCGGCCCCGACCCGAAGCCGCTGGGCGTGGCCGCGCAGGTCATCCCGTGGAACTTCCCGCTGCTCATGCTGGCGTGGAAGATCGCCCCGGCGCTCGCCGCCGGCAACACGGTGGTGCTCAAGCCCGCCGAGACCACCCCGCTCACCGCGCTGCTGTTCGCCGAGATCTGCCAGCAGGCCGACCTGCCGGCCGGCGTGGTGAACATCGTCACCGGCGCCGGCGACACCGGCCGGGCGCTGGTCGAGCACCCGGGCGTGGACAAGGTCGCGTTCACCGGCTCCACCGAGGTCGGCCGCGCCATCGCCCGCTCGGTCGCCGGCACCCGCAAGAAGCTCACGCTGGAGCTGGGCGGCAAGGCCGCGAACATCGTCTTCGACGACGCCCCGATCGACCAGGCCGTCGAGGGCATCGTCAACGGCATCTTCTTCAACCAGGGCCACGTCTGCTGCGCCGGTTCCCGGCTGCTGGTCCAGGAGTCGGTCGCCGACCGTGTCCTGGAGTCGCTGAAGCGCCGGATGGCCCAGCTCCGGGTCGGCGACCCGCTGGACAAGAACACCGACATCGGCGCGATCAACTCGGCCGCGCAGCTCGCCCGGATCCGGGAGCTGTCCGACGCCGGGTCCGCCGAGGGCGCCGAGCGCTGGTCGCCGCCGTGCGAGCTGCCCGAGCGCGGCTTCTGGTTCGCGCCGACCATCTTCACCGGCGTCACCCAGGCGCACCGGATCGCCCGCGAGGAGATCTTCGGCCCGGTGCTGTCCGTGCTGACGTTCCGCACCCCGGCGGAGGCCGTCGAGAAGGCCAACAACACGCCGTACGGGCTGTCGGCCGGGATCTGGACCGACAAGGGCTCCCGGATCCTGTGGCTGGCCGACCGGCTGCGCGCCGGAGTGGTGTGGGCCAACACGTTCAACAAGTTCGACCCGACCTCGCCGTTCGGCGGCTACAAGGAGTCGGGCTACGGTCGCGAGGGCGGCCGGCACGGCCTGGAGGGGTACCTCAATGTCTGAGCGGGTCGCGGTACGCAAGACGTACAAGCTCTTCATCGGCGGGAAGTTCCCGCGCAGCGAGTCGGGACGGTCGTATCTCGTGCAATCCGCGAACGTGTCTCTTGCCTCCCGGAAGGACGCGCGGGACGCGGTCGTGGCCGCCCGCGCCGCGGTGAAGGGCTGGGCCGGGGCGACCGCGTACAACAGGGGTCAGATCCTCTACCGGGTCGCCGAGATGCTGGAGGGCCGGCGCGAGCAGTTCGTCGCCCTGGGCGTCCCGGCCGACGAGGTGGACGCGGCGATCGACCGCTGGGTCTGGTACGCGGGCTGGTCCGACAAGATCGCCCAGGTGTACGGCGGCGCCAACCCGGTGGCCGGCCCGTACTTCAACCTGTCCGCGCCGGAGCCGACGGGCGTGGTGGCGGCGGTGGCCCCCGAGGAGCCCGCGCTGCTCGGCCTGGTGAGCGTGATCGCCCCGGCGATCGTCACCGGCAACACGGTGGTGGTGGCCGCCTCCCCGGCGGCGCCGCTGGCGGCGGTGACACTGGCCGAGGTGCTCGCGACCTCCGACCTGCCCGGCGGGGTGGTCAACATCCTCACCGGCCGGCTGACCGAGACCGTGCCGACGCTCGCCGCGCACATGGACGTCAACGCGATCGACCTGACCGGCGTCGCCGACGCCGAGCTGGCCGCCGACCTGGAGATCAAGGCCGCGGAAAACCTCAAGCGGGTGCTCCGGCCGGCCCCGGCCGACCACGACTGGTACGCCGACCCCGGCATCACCCGGATGACCACGCTGCTGGAGACCAAGACGGTCTGGCACCCGAAGGGCGTCTGACCGAGGGCAGCCCGGTCCGGCCTCGTCCCCACGGTCCACCCTCGTCCACCCTCGACCACCGAGATCAACACCAGCTCCGCGAAGTGGCCACATCGACCAGCCGCGACGGCACCACCTCGCCGAGCCGGTGTTGATCTCACCCGGTGCGCCCACACGGAATGGGCAAGATCAACACCAGTACGCGGAAGTGGCTGCATCGAACGACGCAGGACAGCACCACTTCCCCGGACTGGCGTGGATCTTGCCGATGCGGCACCCACCCGACCACGGCGTGGTCGATACCGGATTCCCGGGAAGTAGCCCCGGACTCTCCGTCGCAAGATCGACGCGAGCACGCCGAGGTGACTGAATCGACCAGCCCGGGACGGCACCACCTCGCCGAGCCGGTGTTGATCTCACCGAGGGCGCCCGCCTGGGACGGGCAAGATCAACACCATCTCCCCGACGTGGCTGCATCAACCAGCCCAGGGCAGCACCACCTCCCCGGACTGGCGTGGATCTTCGGGAGCGGGGAACGAGGACCGGGGCGGCGGAAGGGGTCTACTACCGGGGGTAGGATTGACGGGTGACTCGGCTGGGGGACCTTGAGCGTGCGGTGATGGACGTGCTGTGGGACGCGGCGCCCGCCTCGTCGGGTGGCGTGACGGTGCGCGAGGTCGCCGACGCCCTGGACGGGCGCGAACTCGCCTACACCACGGTCATGACCGTGCTCGACCGGCTCGCCGGCAAGGGCATGGTGCAGCGCGAGCGGGAGGGGCGCGCCTGGCGTTACCGCCCGGCCGCCACCCGCGAGGCGCACATCGCCCAGCTCATGCTCGAAGCCCTCGACCTCGGCGGCAGCCGGGACGCCGCACTCGTGCGCTTCGCCCGTTCGGTGACCGGCACGGAGGCGGACGTGCTCCGCGCCGCGCTCGGCGCCGAGGCCGGGGCGACGGTCGAGGACGGACCGGCCGGCCGGGTCGAGAACCCCCGGCCCGTTCGGCCGGCGCTCGACGAGGCGACGGACCGGTAGGGCGGCTGCCGTGGCGTACGCCCTGCACTTCGCCGCGATCATCCTGGCCTGCTGGCTGACCGCGCAGGTCCTC
Source organism: Micromonospora sp. WMMD1274 (assembly GCF_049179035.1). Classification (NCBI taxonomy): domain Bacteria; kingdom Bacillati; phylum Actinomycetota; class Actinomycetes; order Micromonosporales; family Micromonosporaceae; genus Micromonospora; species Micromonospora sp. WMMD1274. The sequence continues at coordinate 4,178,354 of NZ_JBMHMG010000001.1, read as the reverse complement.
GCCGCCGCGCGCTGGACCTGGCGGGCGCCCCGGGTGGCGATCCTCTGCTGGCAGGCGGTCGGGCTGGCGCTCGGCCTGTCCGCCATGGGGCTGCCGATGGCGTTGGGGCTCGACGCGTACGACCGGGCGACCGGGTACGCGCTGCTGGCCCTGGCCGACGACCTGGCCCACGGCACGCTGCCCGCCGGGGTGGGCGCGGTGCACCTCAGCCTGGTCGGCGTGGGTCTCGGCATCGGCGTGGTGCTGCTCACCACGACGGTACGCAGCCTGCACGGGGCGGTCCGCGCCCAGCGCCGGCACCGGGAGCTGCTGCACCTGGTGGCCCGGCGTGACCCGACGGTGCCCGGCGCGCTGGTGCTCGACCATCCGAGCGCGGCGGCGTACTGCCTGCCCGGGGTGCGTCCCCGGGTGGTGGTGAGCGCGGGCACGCTCGACCTGCTCGACCCGGCCGAGCTGGCAGCGGTGCTGACCCACGAGCGCGCGCACGCCCAGGAGCGGCACGACCTGGTGCTGCTGCCGTTCACCGCGCTGTGCCGGGCGCTGCCCTGGTTCCGGTGGGTGCGGGACGCGCACGCGCGGGTGGCGTTGCTGGTCGAGATGCGCGCCGACGACAAGGCCCGGGAGCTGCACGCGGACGCGCCGCTGGCCGGTGCGCTGCGCCGGTTCGCCGCCGCCGAGCACCGGGTCCAGCCGGCCGGCACGCTCGGACTCGGCGACCGCGACCTCGACGTACGCGTGCAGCGGCTGCTCGTCGCGGACCGTCCGCCGCGGGTGCTCGGCGCGATGGCGCTGGCCGTCGCCGGCACGCTCGTCTCCCTGCCGTTCGCCCTGTTCCTGAGCTGACCTCGCCCCCTACGGGACTTCTCCGGGTTCGCGCGGCCCTATAGGTAGCGAGGCTACGTGTAGGTTGGCTACGACAAGAGAGCCAACCCATGGGAGGACGACAGTGGACCCGCTGCTCCTCGCCCGCCTCCAGTTCGCCACCACCACCTCGATCCACTTCCTCTTCGTGGCGGTCACGCTCGGCCTGGTCACGCTGCTGGTCGGGTTGCAGACGGCCGGCTACCTGACCGGCAAGCCGGTGTACGAGCGGCTGACCCGGTTCTGGGGCCAGCTCTACGTGATCAACTACGTGCTCGGCATCGCCACCGGCATCGTGATGGAGTTCCAGTTCGGGCTGAACTGGAGCGGGCTGTCGCGCTACGTCGGGAACGTGTTCGGCGCGCCGCTGGCCATCGAGACGCTCGTGGCGTTCTTCCTGGAGTCCACGTTCCTCGGCATGTGGATCTTCGGGTGGCACCGGTTGCGGCGCGGCGTGCACCTGGCGCTGCTCTGGGGCGTGGCGATCACCGCGTACGCCTCGGCGTTCTGGATCATGGTGGCGAACGCCTGGCTGCAGAACCCGGTCGGGTACGAGGTCCGCGACGGCGTCGCCCACCTCACCGACTTCGGCGCGCTGCTCATCAACCCCACGTTCGGCATGGCGTTCGGCCACGTCGTCTCGGCGAGCCTGGTCACCGGCGGCCTGCTGATGGCCGCGGTGAGCGCCTGGCACCTGCTCCGGCGCACCCCCGACTACGCGCTCTTCCGCACCTCGCTGCGGCTCGGCCTGGTCACCGCGGCGCTCTCGGTCAGCATGCTCCAGGGCTTCGGCTTCGCCCAGTTCGGCCCGGTCGCGCAGCTCCAGCCGACCAAGTTCGGCGGCGGCCCCGATCGCGACGCGCTCGTCGCCGACTGGACCGCGCGGTTCGGCCCCGGCGACTGGGAACCACCGGTGCTCTCCAACGTCGGCCTCGGCTTCATGATCCTAATCGGCTTCACGCTCGGCGCCCTCTGGCTCCTGCTGCCGCTGCTCTGGCGGGACTGGATCATCCGGCTGAAGGTGCCGCTCTGGCTGATCCTGCTCGGCCTGCCGCTGCCCTTCGTGGCGATGCTGCTCGGCTGGATCGCCCGCGAGGTCGGCCGCCAGCCCTGGGCCGCGTACGGGCTGCTGCCCACCGCGCAGGCCGTCTCGCCGGTCTCACCCGGGCTGATGCTCACCTCGCTGATCGGGTTCAGCCTGCTGCTCGGCGCGCTCGCGGTGACCAACTGGGTCCTGCTGGCCCGGCACGCCGCCCGCGGGGCGCACGACCCGGCGCTCGGCCGGCCGCCCGCGCCCGACACCGACGTCCACCACCAGCCCGTGTTCGTCTGAGGGAGCCCGCCGTGGAACTCGCCTGGTACGCCCTGCTCGGCCTCTTCTTCGCCACCTACCTCGTGCTGGGCGGCTACGACTACGGCGTCGGCCTGCTGCTGGCCCGGCGTGGCCCGGCACCGGGCAGCCGGGCCACGCTCACCGCGCTCGGGCCGTTCTTCCTCGGCAACGAGGTCTGGCTGGTGGCCGCCGTCGGCATCCTGTTCGGCGCGTTCCCCCGGCTGGAGGGCGAACTGCTCTCCGGCTTCTACCCGGCCGTGCTCGCCGCGCTGGCCGGGGTGGTGCTGGTGACCGCCGGGGTGCAGTTGCGCAGCCGCCCGGCCTCCGCCACCGCTCGTGCCCGCTGGGACCGGGTGGTGGTGGTCGGCTGTCTGCTCGCGGCGCTCGGCTGGGGCGCGCTGCTCGCCGGGTTGCTCCAGGGCGTGCCGTTGAGCGCGGACGGCCACGTGGTCGGTGTCGGTCACCTCGCCACCCCGTTCGTCGCCGCCGCCGGGCTGGCGCTGCTCGCACTGGTGGCGGTGCACGGTGCGACGTTCCTCACGCTCCGGCTGCCCGCCGCCGAGGCGCCGGCGCTCGCCCGGCTGGCGAGCGGCCTGGTGCCCGCCGCGCTCGTCGCCGTCGCCTCGGCCACCGTCCTGGGCCTGCTCTCCGATCGGGTACGCGCCGCGGTGGCGCGCCCGGCTGCGGCCGTACTCCTGCCGTTGGCGCTCGTGGCGGCGCTGCTGGCGGCCCGTGCGGCGCTGCGGCGGGGGCGGGCCGGGATCGCCTTCGCGGCGACCGCGACGGCGCTGGCGCTTCCGGCGCCGCTGATCGGAGCCGCGCTCTGGCCCCGGATCCTGGTCTCCACCACCGATCCGGCGGCGTCGCTGACAGTGGCCGAGGCGGCCGCCAGCCGCCCGACGCTGGCCCTGTTGGGATGGCTCGCGTTACCGCTCCTGCCGGCCCTACTAGGCTTTCAGGCGATGTGCTGGTGGGTTTTCCGGGGACGGATCGACGGCAGGGCACCGGTGTACTGGTGAACCGCCGCCCGTTCGACCCGCGTCTGCTGCGTCGGGTCCCCGCGGCCCGGCGCGACCTCGCCGTGCTCGCGGTGCTGGGCGGGCTCACCGCGCTGCTGGTGATCGCCCAGGCCACCGCGCTGGCGACGCTGCTGGCCACGGCGTTCGACGGGCGGCTGCACCGGCCGGCGCTGGCCGGTTTCGTGGCCGCTGTCGCCGGGCGGGCGCTGGTGAGCTGGGCGCAGGGCACCGTGGCGGCGCGGGCCGCCGCGACGGTCAAGGCGGCGCTGCGCGCCGACCTGCTCGGCGCGGTCGGCCGGCACGGGCCCACCTGGGTCGCCGGGCAGCGGGCCGGGCAGCTCGCCACCCTGGCCGGGCGCGGGCTGGACGCGCTCGACCCCTACTTCACCGGCTACCTGCCGCAGCTCGTCCTGAGCGTCACCGTGCCGGTGGCGGTGCTGGCCCGGATCGTGTTCGCCGACTGGAGCTCGGCGCTGATCATCGCGCTCACCATCCCGCTCATCCCGATCTTCGGCGCGCTGCTCGGCTGGCAGGCGCAGGCCGCCACCGAACGGCAGTGGCGCCGGCTGTCGCTGCTCGGCGGGCACTTCCTCGACATGGTGGCCGGGCTGCCCACGCTGCGCGCGTTCGGCCGGTCCAAGGGGCAGGTCGACGTGGTACGCCGGATGGCCGACGGCCACCGCCAGGCCACCATGAAGACGCTGCGCATCGCGTTCCTGTCCGCGCTGGTGCTGGAACTGGTCGCGACGCTGTCCGTCGCGCTGGTCGCGGTGCCGGTCGGCATCCGGCTGCTCGGCGGCGGCCTCACGCTCTCCACCGCGCTGCTGGTGCTGCTGCTCACCCCGGAGGCGTACCTGCCGCTGCGCGCCGCGGGCAGCCGGTTCCACGCCAGCATGGAAGGGCTCACCGCGCTGGACGAGGCGCTCACGCTCTCCGCCACCGACGCACCCGCCACCACCGCCGAGCCCCGCCGGCCCGCGCCGGGCGGCCGGGGCGAGATCCGGTTCGAGGGCGTCACAGTCGCGTACGACCGGACCACCGCGCTGCGCGACGTCACGCTGACCATCCGGCCCGGCGACCGGGTGGCGATCATCGGGCCCAGCGGCGCGGGCAAGAGCACGCTGCTCAACCTGCTGCTCGGCTTCGTCGCACCGACCTCCGGCCGGGTCACCGTCGACGGGGTGGACCTGGCCGGCGTCGACCTCGACACCTGGCGGCGCGAGCTGGCCTGGGTGCCGCAGCGGGCGCACCTGTTCGCCGGGTCGCTCGCCGACAACATCCGCCTCGGCGCGCCGGACACCCCGGACGCCGCGCTCGCCGCGGCGGTCACCGGCGCCGCGCTGGACGAGGTGGTCGACGCCCTGCCCGACGGGCTGGACACCCGCCTCGGCGAGCGCGGCCACGGCCTGTCCAGCGGGCAGCGGCAACGCGTCGCGCTGGCTCGCGCGTTCCTCCGGGACGCCCCGGTCGTGCTCCTCGACGAGCCGACCGCGCGGCTGGACAGCGCCAGCGAGGCGGTGGTGCTGGACGCGACCCGGCGGCTGGTCGCCGGGCGTACCGCGCTGCTCGTCGCGCACCGGCCCGCGCTGCTCGCCGACGCCGACCGGATCCTGCGCGTCGAGGACGGCCGGGTCACCGAACTGCACGCGACCGCCACCGGCCCGGGAGTGTCCCGATGAGCCCCGTCTCCCCCGCCTGCCCGGTGGTGGCCCGGTGACCGCCGGCGACGGCGTGACGCCGGTGGGCCGCGAGCCGGCCGGGCCGACCGGGGTTCCGGTCGCACCCTCCGGCGCACCGGAACCGCCCGCGCCTGCCCGCCCCGGGGCCGAGCGGGCGGTGCTGCGACTGGCCCGCCCGTACCTGAGCCGGCTGCTCGGCGCCGGGCTGCTCGCCGCCGCGACCGAGTTCGCCGGCCTGGCGCTGATGGCCACCGCCACCTGGCTGCTGATGAGCGCCGCCGGCCGGCCTCCGCTGGACCGGCTGACGGTGGCCATCGTCGCGGTCCGGGCACTGGCGGTCAGCCGGGGCGTGTTCCGGTACACCGAACGGCTCGCCGGGCACGACGCCGTCCTCCGCATGATCACCGACGTGCGGGCCCGCGTCTTCGCCACGCTCGCCGCCCGCCGCGAGACCGGCCGCCGTACCGGGGACGCGCTGAGCCGCCTGGTCTCCGACGTGGAGGCCGCCCAGGACCTGCTCCTGCGCGTCCTCGTGCCCGGCGCGGCGGCGGCACTGGTCAGCGTGCTCGCGGTCGGCGTCGCCGCGCTGATCTCACCACCGGCCGCCGGGGTGCTCGCGATCGGCCTGCTCGTGGCCGGCGTGGCGCTGCCCACGCTCGCCACCCGGATCACCCGCCGCGCCGCCGACGAGGTGGCCCCGCTGCGGGGCGCGCTCGCCGTGGACGCGGTCGACCTCACCCACGGCGCCGCCGACCTGGCCGCGTTCGGGGCGACCGGCGCCGCGCTCGCCGCCGCCGACGAGCGGGCCGGACGGCTGGCCCGGCTGGAACGCCGGCTCGCCGCGACCGGCTTCGCGGTGGACGCGCTCGGCGTCCTCGTCGGTGGCGTCACCGCCGCCGCCGTGGTGGTCGTGGCGCTGCGGGCCGAGGTCGGCGGCGTGCTGGTCGGCGTTCTCGCGGTCGGCTCGCTCGCCGCCGTGGAGGTGGCGCTCGCGCTCGTCGCGGCGGCCCGCCAGCGCACCCAGCTACGGGCCGGGCTGGCCCGCGTCGCCGACCTGCTCACCGAACCCGCCACGGCGACGCCGCAGCCCGCGCCGGAGTCCCGGACCGACGGCCACGACGTGCGGTTCTCCGACGTGACGGTCCGCTACCGGGCCGGTGCCGCCCCCGCTCTGGCCGGGTTCGACCTCGATCTGCCGGCCGGCCGCCGGGTGGCGGTGGTGGGGCCGAGCGGCGCCGGCAAGAGCACGCTCGCCGCGGTGCTCACCGGCGCGGTACGCCCCGACACCGGCCGGGTCACGGCCGGCGGCGTGCCGGTGTCCGAGATCCCGGCCGAGCACCTGCCCCGGGTGGTCGGCGGCCTGTTCGCCGAGGCGTACGTCTTCCACGCCACGGTCAGGGAGAACCTGCTCCTCGGCCGTCCGGACGCCACCGAGGCGGACCTGACCGCCGCGACCCGGGCGGCCGGCCTGCTCGACTGGGTACGCGAGCAGCCCGACGGCTGGGAGACGGTGGTCGGCGAGCAGGGCGGGCAGCTCTCCGGCGGGCAGCGGCAGCGGCTCGCGCTGGCCCGGGCGCTGCTGGCCGCCCCGCCGGTGCTGGTGCTCGACGAGCCGACCGAAGGGCTCGACCCGGCGGCCGCCGACGCGGTGCTGGACTCCGCGCTCGCCGCCACCCCGGCCGGGCACTCGGTGGTGCTGATCAGCCACCGGCTCAGCGGCCTGGCCGGGCTGGACGAGATCGTGGTGCTCGAAGGCGGCCGGGTCGTGCAGCGCGGCCGGCACGACGAGCTGGTGGCACGCCCCGGCTGGTACCGGGAGCAGTGGCTGCGCCAGGAGGCCGCCGAGCGCGGCTACCTGGCGATCACGCCCTGACGCCCGGCCGATCGGGGTTTTCCCTGACGCGGGTGTCGCCCGTCGGTGGCAGGCTTGGCCGCATGCTGGTGCATGAGGAGGCAGTGGTCGACCGCCGGCTGCACGAACTGTCCGCGCGGTTGCACGGGCCGAACCGGCTCAAGGCCGACCTGCTGGCCGAGGCGCGGCACGCGCTGGAGGACGCCGTCGAGGCGTACCGGGACGGGGGCCTGCCGCGGGCGGAGGCGCAGCGGCGGGCGGTCGCCGAGTTCGGCAGCGACGCCCAGCTCGTGCCGGGTTTCCAGGCCGACCTGGCCGTCGGCGCGCTACGCGGGCTGGCGCTGCGCACGCTCGTGGTGGCGGTGGTGCTCATCGCCGCCGGTGACCTGACCTGGCAGGGGTCGAGCTGGAGCGGCGGTCCGCCGCCACCGCAGAGCTACCTGCTGCTCTCCGCCTCGCTGAACGGCATCTGGGGCGTGGTCGCCGCGTTGGCGCTGATCGCGCTGCTGGTGGGCCCGCTCGCCGCCAGGTGGGGATCACCGTGGCTCGTCCGCTCGGCGCGACTGATCGGTTTCGGTCTGACCGGCAGCCTGCTGCTCGGCGCGGTCGCCGGGGGCGCGCTGTTCGGCTGGTCGATCGGGCTGTGGGACGCCGCGCTCACCTGGCCTCCCCTGATCATCGGGATGGTGGTGGTCTCGGCGGCCTGGTTCGCCCTGGCCCGGGCGGCCCGCTGCTGGGTGCTCGCCGACCGCCGGCTGGCAAGCTGAGCGACCCGCCGCCGGCCGGCCCTCGGACGGCCCTGGCGCGGCCGCCGGGCGCGTTCAGGCCGGTGCGGTGGGCGGCTCGTCCGCGCCGAGGAACCGCCCGACGGTGGCGCTGAACTCGTGCCAGCCGGCCCGCTCCCCCGCCAGCGCCCGGCCGCCGGCATCGGTCAGCTCGTAGGTGCGGCGCTCCCGGCCGTTCACGGTGCTCCAGGTGCTCGCCACCAGCCCGGCCCGCTCCAGCCGGCGCAGCGCCGGATAGATGGTGCCGGTGGGCAGATCCAGCGTGCCGCCGCTGCGGGCACGCAACGCCTCGATGATCGCGTAGCCGTGCAGCGCGCCCCGTTCCAGCACGGCGAGCAGCAGCGCGTCCAGGTGTCCGTGCAGCGCCTGCGCCTTCATGCGTAGCAACGCTACTTGTCGCGCGGCCGGGACGCCAAGGGGTGCGACTCCCGGTCGGAACCGTCGCCCACTAGGGTATGTGCGCAGAGTCACTCGGCGGCGCGACGCCGTCGGGTGGGCAACCCGAACGCACACGGAGGTCAGCGTGGCCCGCCAGTCGCCCCAACGGCCCGACGCCGACGAGCCCGAGCTCGACGACACCGACGCCGCCGCCGCGGCCGACGAGGTCGAGGAGGACCGCCCGCCGGCCGACCGCGCGCTCTGGGAAGAAGTGCGGATCGACCCGGTGGAGATCGCCCTGCCCTCCGGCACCGGATTCACGCTGCGGGCGTACCGGCAGGCGCGCGAGCTGACCCCGACCGACGTCGCCGAGCGCGACCAGGACGACCCGTTCCTGGCCCGTCGCCAGGTCGTCGAGACCGAGGACGACGAGGAGGTGGTGATCCTCGACGAGGAGTTCGCCGCCCTCTCCGCCGAGGAGGACGACGAGGACGAGGAGAAGGGCGCCAAGGCCCGCCGCAAGGACAAGGCCGGCGCCTCGGACGACGAGAAGGCCGAGACCGAGACCGAGGACGACGCCGAGGACGAGGACGAGGACGACGAGGCGGGCGACGAGGAGGTGCCGGTCTTCCTCACCCACAAGGGCCGGCTCCTGCTGTTCAAGACCCCGGAGTCATTGGTCACTTTCATCCGTTCCGGTGCGCCCAACGATCTGTCCCAGCTGGACAGTTGGAATGAACTGTCCGAACGGCTGGAGCCGGCCGACATCGCCCCGCTGGACGAGGACACGTACGAGCTCGACCTGGTGGTGGAGAACCTGCGCGGCGGCCACGACGCGTGGGACCACGAGCTGCTCATCGAAGCCGGTGAGATCGCCCGTGACCTGGCGTACGCCCTGCGGCTACCCGCCGTGCTGGACATGCTCTCCTCCGGCTCCAGCCTGGACGACCTGGACGAGGCGCTGCGCGCTTCCGTCAACGGTGGCGTCGGTGGTTTCCTGGGTCGTCGCCGGCTGAAGAAAATCGGGGCACAAACCGCAAGCTTGGGTTGGCGCACCATTGTCGGCAAGATCTCTGCGGTTGTGGACTGGCGCGACTGACCCGAAGCGGGGAGCATCAGTCTCTGGCAGAGCAAGACCTGTGTCCCGGGAGGAGGACGACGCCGTGGCGCTCGTGCGCGTGTACTGCGGTCTGGCCTCGGCAGATCCGGCCGACCGAACGGCTTCGGCCGGAACGACGCTGACGTCCGCTGTGGTCGACGACGCAGGCCGTCTGCTGCACGTCTGCGAGATCGGTGACGATCCCGCCGGTTACGCCCGGCTGGTCGCGCTGCTGGTGGAACGGTCCGGCGGTCCGAGCGGCGCGGCCATCGCCGCGGACAGCGACGACCACATCGTCACCTCGCTGCTCAGCGCCGCCGGCCGGCCGCTGGCGATCGCGGACGACGACTCGGTCGACGACTTCGCCGAGCGCTTCGCCGACGACGACTCCCTGGAGGAGATGAACTCCCCGCCCGCCGAGCGCCGCGCGGTCGGGCTGGCCCGCGCGCTCCAGGCCGGCGCGCTCTCCGCGGTGACCCTCCCGGCGCCGCGTGAACTCGCCGGATACACGCAGGTCCTGGCCGCGCACGCGGCGCTGGCGAGCGGCCGGCACTCGGCCGCGGTGACGCTGCGCGAGGTACTCCGCGAGCTCTACCCGGCCGCGCTGCGGGCCTACCCGGATCCTGCCGACCGGGTCGCCCTGGCCGTCCTCGACGCGCTGCCCGAGCCGGGGATGCTCACCGGCCCCGCGGGCCGTGGTGGCCGGGACGGCGCGCTGGCCGCCGACGCGGTCGTCGCGCAACTGGCCGGCGAGGGCGTGGCCGACGCCGACGACGTCTCCGACGCGGTGACCGCGCTGCGCGTCGCCATCTCCGAGACGCCCCGGCGGGCCACCGTCAACCGCACGCTCACCGCGGCCGTCGCCGAGACCGTGCGCCAGGCCGTCGCCTCGGTCCGGACCTGCGACGCCGGCTGCGACGCGCTCGTCGGCGCGCTCGCCGAACGCACCGCTCCCGCCCCCGCGACCGGCCGCCGGGCCGCCGCCCGACGGGGAGAGCAGGTCGACGAGCTGGCTTCGACGTCGGCGACCGACCTGCGTCCGGTGCGTTCGATCCCACCGGAGCCGATCGCCGAGCCCCACCGTGGACGTCCCGAACCCGCCGGCGCACCCGAGCCGGCTGGCCGTCGTGGCCGCCCCGAGCCGGTCCCCGGTGGGCGGCGCAGCCGTCCGGAGCCGCTGTCCGGTGCGGCCGCCACGACGACGCCCCGGCCGCTCGGCCCGCCACCGGTCGCACCCGCGCCGTTGACGCCGCCGCCGGTCGCCCCGGCCCCGGTCACGCCCGTCGCCCCGGCTGCCGCACTGGGCCGGCCGTCCTCGGCTCCCCCGGCGCGGCCCGAGCCGACCGGCGCGCCGCTGCCGTCGCGGGTGGACGGCCCCACCAACCGGCCGATCTCCGCGCCGCCCCCGCCGCCTCCCGGGATCACGCCGATCGCCCCGTCCCCACGCGGCGCCGTGCCGCCGGCCGAGGCCGGCGAGCCGTTCCGCCCGACGCTCACCACCGCGGCGATCAACAAGGCGCGGGCCGAGCGGCAGCGCACCGTCATCCCGCCCCGGCCCAAGACGAACCAGACCCCGGAACCGCCGACCGGTGGGTTCAGCGCCACCGACCTCAGCATCCCGGTGCCGGCCCCGCGTCCGCCCGCGCCGGAGGCGCCGCCGGGCTCCCGGGCGAACTGGCCGCTGGTGAACAACGAGGACGACACCGCGCGGGAGCGGGAGGGCACCACCTACTCGTACGGGCGGGGCGTGGACGCGCCGAGCGACCCCGGCCGGGTCACGCCGCCGTGGCTCGCCGACGACCTGCCGCAGGAGCCGCCGATGCTGCGGCTGGTGGAGCCGCCGCCGCTCGCCGACCGCGCGCTGCGCGACGAGATGGGCCGGCCGGCCGACCCCGGTCTGGAGGCGCCCCCGCTGCGTCTGGTCGACCAGGGCGACCCGGGTCGCGTCCCGCTTCCCGCCGCGCCCGAGCGTCGTCCCGCCCCGAAGGAGCACCGGCCGCCGCCGGTCTCCGACGAGGGTGACGGCGACCTGCTGATCTTCGCGCAGGCCAAGTCCGCCTGGTTCGTCGGGCACGGCGACGAGGCCGACCTGGAGTGGTCGAGCACCGCCGACACCGGCTGGCAGGCGGCCGAGCAGGCGGCCCGCCCGGCCGTCGGCGCGGAGACCAAGGCCGGGCTGCCGAAGCGCGTGCCGCAGGCCAACCTGGTGCCGGGCTCCCCGCTGCGCGAGGAGCGTCCGCTGCGGATCGTCCGGAACGCGGCGAGCCTCGCCGAGAACACCACCGGATACTTCCGGGGCTGGCGGCGCGGCCAGGAGATCGGCGGCTTCGCCGTGGGCGGCCGTCCGGGCCGTGAGGCGGCCGGCGGCTGGGACTTCACCCGCGACACCGGTGACCGCGACGACGACCGGGAGTACGAGTACCGCTCGGCGGGCTACCGCTCCTGACCGGGCCCACCGGGGTGTTTCATCCCACACCGGGGCGATTTGACGCTGGGCTGGACCGGCCGGGAACATACCCGGCGGACCAGCGGCGGCGCCTGTTCGCCGGGGTGGGAAGGCGATTCCATTGGCGACACCGGCGTTCGACTCCACTGTGCTCACCCGGCGGGGCGTTCTCGCCGCCGCTGCCGGGAGCCTGCTGCTCGCCGGCTGCGCGCCTCAGGGCCAGCGGCCGGACGACGGCCCGTCCAGCAGCGCGCCGAGCGACCAGGATCTGATCGTCGGCGCGAGTCTGGAGCTGACCGGCGCCGGGGCGCTGCTCGGCGTCGCCCAGCGGCAGGCCCTGCAGCTCACCGCCGACTCGCTGAACCGCACCGGCTTACCGGTCGGGAACCTGGTCCGGTCGGTCCGGCTCCAGATCCTGGACAACGGCAGCAATCCCGAGGTCGCCGCACGCCACGCCGCCGACCTCACCCGGCTCGGGGCGCAGGCGCTCATCGGCGGCGTGCTCGGCGAGACCTCGATGGCCCTCGCGGCGGCCGCCCAGCGGGTCAAGACGCCCTTCCTGTCGCTCGGCTACGGTGACCGCATCGCGCTGCCGCTGGAGGAGCGCACGTTCACCTACAAGCTCACCCCGGACGCCGTCGACATGGCGCGCCGCCTGGTGGAGCTGTTCGAGTCCAAGCGGATCCGGCGGGTGTCAGTGCTCGCCGCCGACGGGCTGCACGGCGACTCGGGTGTGCGGGCGATGCGGGAGGCGCTCGCCGACAGCAGCACCGACCTGGCCCGCACGGTCCGCCTGCCGACGTCCGGCCGCCGCTTCCGTGCCGCCGCCGAGCGCGTCGCCGGCAGCCAGCGGGACGGCGTGGTGGTCTGGGGTACCGCACCCGACTCCGGTGTCGCGGCGCGGGAACTGCGCGCCGCCGGCCACCGCGGCCCGATCTTCTTCGACGCCGGCGCGGTCGCCGACGACACCGTCCAGGGGGCGAACGCCGCCGCCGTGGAGGGCGCGTACGCCGTGCACCCGGCCTGCCTGGACGTCTCCGCGGCCACCGCCACCACGACGGCGCAGCTGGCCCGCCGGGACTTCGTCAACCGCTACACGCAGCGACACGGCGTCAGCCCGGACTTCGCCCCGTACGCCTCGGACGCGCTCCAGCTCGTCGCCACGTCGGCGCGGATGGCGACGAGCCTCGACCGGGGCCGGCTGCGGGCCCTCCTCCAGGCGCAGACGGTCGAGGGAATCGCCGGCGGGTACGCGTTCCGCGCCGACCGGCACGGCGGCATGGAGCCCGACTCGCTCTCCGTGTACCAGGTGTTCCGGGGCACCTGGACCCGCTTCGCCTGACCTCCAACGACAGCCGGTGAGCCTCCCGCGTGGAGGGTCACCGGCTGATCGCGTACCGTGTCCGACCCCGGACGGCAGGAAGCGCCCGGTGGCCCTGAGGCCGCCGGGCGCTTCCGCGTCGGTCAGGCGGGCGCGACGGCCCGCGAGCGCCGCATGGTGAGCACGTACTCGACCAGCGAGATCAGTACGTGCTTCGTGGACTCCCGGTTACGGGCGTCGCACGGCACCACCGGCACGTCGCGGGAGATCGCCAGCGCGTCCCGGACGTCCTGCGGATCGTGGTACTGCATGCCGTCGAAGCAGTTGATGGCCACCAGGTACGGCAGCCGCCGGTGCTCGAAGAAGTCGATGGCGGCGAAGCAGTCGGCGAGCCGCCGGGTGTCGACGAGCACCACCGCGCCGATCGCACCCCGGACCAACTCGTCCCACATGAACCAGAAGCGCGTCTGACCCGGCGTACCGAACAGGTACAGGATCAGATCCCGGTCGATCGAGATACGACCGAAGTCCATCGCCACCGTGGTCGTCGTCTTGCCCGGCACCTGCCGGGTGTCGTCGACGCCGACACCGGCGGAGGTCATGATCGCCTCGGTGGTCAGCGGCGTGATCTCGGAGACCGAGCCGACCAGCGTCGTCTTGCCGACGCCGAACCCACCGGCGATAACGATCTTCGCCGACGTCACTCGGCCGCTCGGGGCCGGCGGCCGGTGCGACATGTCAGAGCCTGCGAAGTCCACTCAGCACCCTCTCCAGCAGTTCAGTGCCCACCGCGTCGTCGGAGTCGTCCAAAATGGTCGGCTCGTGGACCGCGACCAGGCCGTCCGTCGCCATGTCGGCGATGAGCACCCGGGCCACGCCGAGCGGAAGCTGCATCCGCGCCGCGATCTCGGCGAGCGACTGCACACGTCCGTCACACAACGCGGCGATGTACTGGTGTTCACGACCGTGGCCACCATTGCCAGTGGCAACCGCTCGGCCGCGCACCGTCGTCTCGACGAGTGCCTCCAGGGCGATGTCGAGCCGGGGACGGGTACGACCGCGGGTGACGGCGTACGGCCGGACCAACGCGCCGGTCGGCTCGTCACGATCCATGTCGCCGCTCACCTCCCTCGTACCCGGCACCGGCTCGCCCCGGTGACATCCGTCGCTGTCGTTGTTGTTCCCGCACCTGACCCACCGGCCAGCGCGTCATTCAGCCCATCATCCCCACAGCCGTGCGCGGCTGCGGCGTCAGGGCATCGCCCACCCGGTCCACGAGCAGGGCCATCTCGTACCCGACCTGACCCACGTCGCAGCTCCGCGCCGCCAGCACCGCGAACGACGATCCGTCCGAGATGGACATCAGGAACAGGAAGCCGTTGTCCATCTCGACGACTGTCTGCAACACCGCCCCGCCCTCGAAGCAGCGGGCCGCGCCCTGGGTGAGGCTGACCAGACCGGACGCGATCGCGGCGAGCTGGTCGGCGCGGTCCCGCGGAAGGTCACGGGACGAGGCGAGAAGCAGGCCGTCGGCCGAGACCGCGACCGCGTGCGCCACACCGGGCACCCGGTCGGCGAAGTTGGCGAGCAGCCATCCGAGATCCTGCGTAGTAGTCATCCTTGTTGCTCCTTCTGCCCGCTCCCGGCCACCGGGCCTGAGTCAGACTGCGAGGACTGCTGCCCGCCCGGAGTGCCCTCCGGGCCGGTCGTGTTGCTGTCGGTGTTACGCCCGCGCTGCACGCCCCGATGGTAGGCCGAGAGCAGACCCCGGACCCCCTCCGGTGTACGTCGCTGCACCGACGCGGAAGGCTTGTCGATGCTGCCCGGCACGAGCTGCGCCATCGGCGTCCGCTTCGGCAGGCCCTTCTGGGTGGTCTCCGCGACCGGCACCTCGGTGGCCGCCGAGGCGGCACGCCAGCCGTCGTCGGCCGCGGTCTGCCACGGGGAGGAGCCCTGCGGCGACGCGGACGGCTGCCGGGTGGGCAACCCGCCGGTGTACGCGGGACGGGTGTTCCCGTTCGCCGCGCCGTTGTCACGCGGTGCTCCGCCGGCCGTCGGAGTGTGTGCCATCGGTGTGTTACCTGTCGTTGCGGGTGTCGTCTGCGGCACGGGCCGGCCGGCCGTGTCCACCTTGGCGAACTGCTGGGTGGCGGCGCCGCCGTTGGTCGTCGCGGCCGGTGCCGCCGACTCCTCGTTGGGCCCGGGCCGGCGGGTGCGGAACCACGCCGACTCCAGCTCCCGGAAGATCGGCAGCTCCATCGTCTCGTCCGCGTACCGCTGGCGGTTGCCTGCCTGCTGTGGCGTGGCCGGCCGCGACGCCGGTGCCGCCGGGGTGGCGGGCCGGGTCTCGGACGGCCGGCTCGCGGCCGGAGCGGCGGACGGCTGGCCGGCCGTCGGCCGCGGGGTGGCCGGCATCTCCGTGCGCGGCACCCGGGGCAGCTCGGTGGTCATGTCCATGCCGCTCGTCGGCCGTTCCGGCGCCGGCGCGGGCGTCGGCGCGACCGGGGGCCAGACCGGCGGTGCGCTGACACCCGGCGCGGGCACCGGGCGCGTCTGCGGCTGGTTCGCCGGCGGCGCGGAGGCCGGGTGTCCGGCGGCGGGCTGCCCGGAGATCGGAGCGGCCGACGCGGGATGCCCGGAGACCGGGGCGGCCGAGACCGGGCGGTACGGCAGCGGGTCGCCGGAGACCGGCGCCGCGGAGACCGGACGGCCCGAGAACGGGTCGCCGGAGACCGGTGCGGCCGAGACCGGGCGGTACGGGTTGCCGGAGACCGGTGCGCCGGAGACCGGGGGCAGCGGCGGCGCGGACACCGGCGGGACCGGCGGCGCGGAGACCGGCGGCGGGCTGTAGGGCCGCGCCTCCGGGCTGCTCGGCAGCTGGCGCGGGATCGCCGGCTGCTGGCCGCTGGTGCCCGGGTCGCCCTCGCCCGGGTTGCGCCGCTGCGGCAGCGGCTCGAATCCCTGGCCGTTCGAGGGCCGGGAGCCGAAACCGCCGTCCCCACCGGACGGGTTGGCGCCGGTCAGGTCGGACCAGGCCGGCATGGCCCGGCCGCCACCGGCGTTCGCCGGGGTGCCCGAGCCGTTGCGCGGCGCCGGGTCGAAGGCGCGCCCGCCGAGCGTGACCTGGTTGCCCGAGGAGCCCGGGTGCGGCGCCGGGGGCAGACCCGGCGGGTTGTTGTTGCCGAAGGCGGCCAGGGCGCCGAAGGCCGGCGTCGGTCCGCTCTGCTGCGGGGCGGCGGGCGGCAGGGCCGGCGCGCCCGGACCACGGCCGGCCAGGGCACGCGGCACCAGGACCGAGGTCGGCATCGTCACGTCGGCGACGGTGCCCCGGTCGGCGCCCGGTCGCAGCTCGACCCGCACCCCGTGCCGGGCGGCCAGCCGCGCGACCACGACCAGGCCCATCATCCGGGAGACCGCGACGTCCACCTGCGGCGGCGTGGCCAGCCGCTCGTTGAGGTCACGGAGCTGCTCCGGGCTGATGCCGATGCCCCGGTCCTCCACGTAGAGCGAGGCGCGGTCACCGACCCGCCGGGCCTCCACCATGACCTGCGAGTCCGGCGGGGAGAAGGCGGTGGCGTTGTCGAACAGCTCGGCGACCAGGTGCACCAGGTCGTTGACCGCGTGGGCGGCGACCTCGATGTCCCGGTCGATCACGCCGAACTCGATCCGGGTGTAGTGCTCGACCTCGGACTGGGCGGCGCGGAGCACGTCGATCAGGGCGGCGGGCTCGCGCTGCACACGGGTGGAGTCCGCGCCGGCGAGGACCAGCAGGTTCTCGTCGTTGCGGCGCATCCGGGTGGCCAGGTGGTCGAGCTGGAACAGCTCGGCCAGGCGGTCCGGGTCCTCCTCGCCGCGCTCCAGCCGGTCGAGGTGGCCGATCAGCCGGTCGACCAGGATCTGCGAACGGCGGGCCAGGTTGACGAACATGGTCGCGACCGACGCCCGCAGGGCGGCCTGCTCGGCGGCGGTCCGGACGGCCTCCAGGTGGACGGCGTTGAATGCCTCGGTCACCTGGCCGAACTCGTCCTTGCTGCGCACCGGCAGCGGCTCGGCGATCTGGTTCGCCAGTTGCACCGGGGAGAGCTGGCCGGTCACCTGCGGGTCGCGCAGCCGGGCGACCGCCTGCGGCAGCCCGTACTGGGCCACCGCCAGGGCGCCCTGGCGCAGGTCGCGCAGCGAGCGGGCCATCGAGCGGGCCACCAGGTACGCGAACAGGATGGCCAGCAGCAGCATGGTGAGCAGCAGGCCGGTCTCCAGGAACACCTGGCGCTGGGTGTCCGAACGCAGTGCGTCGGCCTGCCGGACCACGTTGCCGTCGAGCCGGGCCTCCACGGTCCGGATCAGTTCGGCGTTGGCGACCATGGTCTGGTCCCACTGGTCCGACCCGAACGGGGCGTTCTCCATCGAGCCGCTGTTGTTGCCCGAGATGAAACTGGTGAAGCGGTCGGCCTTGCGCAGGTCGGGCCCGGAGACGGTCTGCTCGTAGAACAGCTTGTCGGGCTCGGTGGCGACGGCCTGGAAGGTCGCCAGCGACTGCGACTGGCCGGTGCCGCTGGCGATGAACTGCTCGCGCAGCGCGGCGGTGTACTGGTTCTGGGTGAGCGCCTGGTGGACCACGACCCGGCGCTGGGTCAGGTATTCCTTCTGCCGGGCCACGGCGGCCGCCGCGCGCATCCGGTCGCTCAGGTCGTTGTCGCCGGCGAGCTGGGTGGCCGAGTCGCGGATCGCCAGCAGGTCCTCGATCAGCTGCCGGTACGCCTGGTCGGCGTCATTGATCTTGAGCTTGCCGTTCAGCACCTGGCTGCGGGTCGCCGGCAGATCCTTGAGCTGGGTGTCGATCGTGTCCAGCAGCCCGACGAAGTTGCGGGGCAGGTCGTCGATCTCGCCACGCTGCCGCAGGTAGGACGACTTCCTCTGGTCCACCCGCTGGTTGGCGCGGTTGTAACCCTCCTGGTACTGCGCCCGGGTCTGGAACTCCTTCGCGCCGAGGAAGAGCACGGCACCGACCCGCTCGTCCTGCACGCTGTCGACCAGGTCACCCGAGTAGCCGATCAGATTGGCCAGATCCCCCGCCCGGTTGGCATTGTTGAGCGTCTCCAGGTGGTCGACGAGACCACTGGTGCCCACCACGACCGTGGCGATGGTCGGCACGATCATGATCAGACCGAGCTTGGACCAGATCGGCATGTCGCGCAGCCGACTCATCGGCCGGCGCAGCCGCGACAGGAAGGAGCCCGCCGTCGTTGGCCGTTTGCTCACGTCACCGCCCTCGCATTACCGCGCCCCGCGCCACCCTGAGGGCAACGCCGAGCGACCGACCCGGCGGGTCGGACCTCCGAGATTCCATCACGCCGCTCCGCAAAGAGAAAGACCAGGTTGTCCCTCACCGGAGGTGTGATGAGATGTTGATGCAATTTGATAGCAATCCGTCTGGCCGGAGTCACTGAAGGTAATGGAACACCCGCACCGCGTCGTCTTGCTCGCCGGCCCCTCCGGGTCGGGAAAGTCATACATAGCCCAGCGAACCGGACTTCCGGTGCTCTGCCTGGACGACTTCTACAAGGACGGCGATGACCCTACGTGTCCGCGTCGAAACGGACAGGTGGATTGGGAGTCCCCCTTGTCCTGGGATGCGGACACGGCGGTGCAAACAATCGCCCGACTGGCTCGTGAGGGCAAGGCCGAAGTGCCGGTTTATGCGATCGGCGCAGACCGTCGGGTAGCCACCCGGCCATTCGATGTCGACGGATCGCCAATCTTCGTCGCCGAGGGGATCTTCGCGGCCGAGATCGTGGCCGAGTGCCGGCGACTCGGGCTGCTCGCCGGGGCGTACGCGTTGCGCCGCCCGCGCGGAGCGACGTTCCTGCGCCGCCTCGCCCGGGACCTCGCCGAGCAGCGCAAGGCACCCCGGGTGCTGCTCCGGCGCGGGGTCGCGCTGCTGCGCGCCGAGCCGGCCGTGCTGCGCCGGCAGACCGGGCTGGGCGCCGAGGCGGCCCGGGCCGGGCAGGTGCTGCGCGGGGTGGCCGCACTGCTCTCCGGCCACCCCCGCCAGTCGTGATCAGCCGATCAGTTCGGCGTACGCCGGCTTGATCACCTCGTCGATGATCCGCAGCCGCTCGTCGAACGGGATGAACGCGCTCTTCATCGCGTTGATGGTGAACCACTGGAGTTCCTTCCAGCCGTAGCCGAAGGCCTCCACCAGCAGCGCCATCTCCCGCGACATCGAGGTGCCGCTCATCAGCCGGTTGTCGGTGTTCACAGTCACCCGGAACCGCAGGTCGCGCAGCAGCCCGATCGGGTGGTCGGCGATCGAGGCCGCGGCACCGGTCTGCACGTTCGACGACGGGCACAGCTCCAGCGGGATGCGCTTGTCCCGCACGTACGCGGCCAGCCGGCCCAGCACCGGCGGGTTGCCCGGGGTGATGTCGTCGACGATGCGTACGCCGTGGCCGAGCCGGTCGGCGCCGCACCACTGGATCGCCTGCCAGATGGACGGCAGACCGAACGCCTCGCCGGCGTGGATGGTGAAGTGGAAGTTCTCCCGCTGGAGGTACTCGAACGCGTCCAGGTGCCGGGTGGGCGGGAAGCCCGCCTCGGCGCCGGCGATGTCGAAGCCGACCACCCCGGTGTCGCGGTGCCGTACGGCCAGCTCGGCGATCTCCTGCGAGCGGGCCGCGTGCCGCATCGCGGTCAGCAGCGTGCCGATCCGGATCGGGGTGCCCGCCTCGGCGGCCAGCGCGCTGCCCTCCCGGAACCCGGTGACCACCGCGTCGACCACCTCGTCCAGGGTCAGGTTCTGCTCCAGGTGCTGCTCCGGCGCGAACCGCACCTCGGCGTAGACCACGCCGTCGGCGGCCAGGTCCAGCGCGCACTCACGGGCGACCCGGCGCAACGCGGTGGCGGTCTGCATGACCGCCACCGTGTGCGCGAACGTCTCCAGGTAGCGCTCCAGCGAGCCGGAGTTCGCCGCCTCGGTGAACCAGACGCCCAGCGCCGCCGGGTCGGTGGTGGGCAGTTCGTGGCCGACCTCGGCGGCCAGCTCGACGATCGTCGCGGGCCGCAGGCCGCCGTCGAGGTGATCGTGCAGCAGCGCCTTCGGGACCTTGACGATGTCCTCGTACGAGATTGCGACCATGCTCAGACCCTAGTCACCCCCGGTACGGGCGCGGCGGTGGACCGGGCCGGTCAGGGCCGCCAGCCGTACACCCGCTCCACCGTGAGCCGCAGCACCACCCGCCCGTCGGCCACCATGGCGGCCCGGTAGTCGGCCCAGTCCGGGTGCTCGCCGCGGATCCGCCGGTACACCTCGACCAGTTCGTCGACTGTCGCGTCGTCGGTGGCGGCGGCCGGCGGGGTGAGCGTCACGGTGCCCTCGGCGACCGCGTACGCCCCGCCGTCGGCGGTGGTCACGTGGAAGCTGGCCCGGGGGTCACGGCGCAGGTTGCGCACCTTCGCCCGGTCGCCGGTGGTGGAGCAGCGGATCAGGCCCGGCTCGGCCAGGTAGTCGAGGTTGGACAGCTGGGGACGGCCGTCCCGGCGCAGCGTGACGAGCACCCCGCGCCCGCGCTCGCCGAACAGCTCCCAGAGCCGGGCGCTCACGGCGCTCACGCGTTCACCCGCAGCGGCGCGAGCGCGGCGGCCAGCCGGGCGAGCTGGTCGAGCATGAGCGCGGCGGCCTCCTCCCGGCCCGGGTCGGGTCGCAGCTCGCCCGACTCGTCCAGCGCCTGCCGCAGGAAGACGACCACCTGGTCGTTGACCGGGGTCATGTTCAGCGTGGTCACCACCTGCTTGATCATCTGCACCGCGCGCAGACCGCCGGAGGTCATGCCGTAGCTGACGAAGCCCACCGGCTTGTGCTGCCACTCGTGGTAGAGGTAGTCGATCGCGTTCTTCAGCGGGGCGCTGAAGCCGTAGTTGTACTCCGGCATCACCAGGACGAAGGCGTCTCCGGCGTCGATCTCGGCGCTCCAGGCGCGGGTGTGCTCGTGCAGGTAGACCCGCTCGGACGGGTGGTGCGGCTCGTCGTGGAAGGGCAACCCGATCTCGGCCAGGTCGAGGAGGCGTACCTCGTCGAAGCCGGCGTGGCGGACGGCGGCCTCGGTGAACCAGTCACCGATGCGGCGGCCGACCCGGCCGGGGCGGGTGCTGGCGACGACGACGTTCAGGCGGGGCATGGCGAGGTCACTCCTGTCGGGGCGGCGGCCGGGGCCGGCGTGGTGAGTCGGGGAACGAACCAGGCGACGATCGGCCCGATGCCGATCGCGTAAAGCAGGGTGCCGGGGCCGACGGCGCCGCCGAGCAGCCACCCGACCGCCAGCACCGTCACCTCGATCCCGGTGCGGGCCGGGCCGAGCGGCAGGCCACGGGCGGCCAGGCCGGTCATCAACCCGTCCCGCGGGCCGGGGCCGAGCCGGGCGCCGAGGTAGAGCGCGGTGGCGAGGCCGTTGAGCAGGACGCCCGCGGCCAGCAGGCCGATCCGGCCGGCGAGCGGGTCGACCGGCGGCAGCAGGGCCAGCGTCGCGTCGAGAGCCAGGCCGACGAGCGCGACGTTCGCCACGGTGCCGACGCCCGGACGCTGCCGCAGCGGGATCCACAGCAGCAGCACCAGCAGCGCCACGCCGTTGACCAGCAGGCCCATCGGCAGGCCGGTGCGGTCGGCGAGACCCTGGTGCAACACGTCCCAGGAGGCGAGCCCGAGGTCGGCGCGGACCATCAGCGCGACGCTGACGCCGAACAGAGCCAGGCCGGTGAGCAGCCGCACCAGCCGGGACGGCAGTTTGGTTGACATGTCATCAACCTAGGCCGCAACTTGGTGACATGTCAACAACACCGGTAGGATCGGCGCATGGACGAACCGCGCTGGCTGGACGAGCAGGAGAACCGCGCGTGGCGCGGCTACCGCCGCATGCGCCGCCTGCTCGACCTGGAACTGGCCCGGGAGCTGATGCAGGACGCCGGCCTCTCCGAGCCGGACTACGACGTCCTGAGCGACCTGTCCGAGACCCCGGAACAACGACTCCGGCTCAGCGAACTCGCCGACCGGATGCTCTGGTCCCGCAGCCGCCTGTCCCACCACATCTCCCGGATGCAGCAACGCGGCCTGGTCAGCCGGGAGGAGTGCGCCACCGACGGCCGCGGCTCGGTCGTCGTGCTCACCCCGGCCGGGCGCCGGGCCGTCGAAGCCGCCGCGCCCGGGCACGTGGCCGCCGTCCGCCGGCACCTGATCGACCGGCTCACCCCGGCCGAGGTGGCCGCGCTCGGCACGCTCAGCCAACGGGTGATCGACCACCTCACCGGCCGTCCCACCGGCCGCCCGGAAGCAGCGGAGGGCTGAGCCGTGGACGACCGCGTCCTCGCCCGGCTGCGCTGCCCGGTCTGCGCCGAACCGCTCGCCGAGGCCACCGCCGGCACCGCACGCGCGCTGCGCTGTCCGCGCGGGCACAGCTTCGACATCGCCCGGCAGGGATACGTGAACCTGCTCGCCGGTCGCGCCCCGCACACCGGGGACAGCGCCGAGATGGTCGCCGCCCGCGCCGGCTTCCTCGCCGCCGGCCACTACGACACCGTCGCCGCCGCGCTCGCCGGCACCGCGGTACGCGTCGCGGGCTCCGACCCGTACCCCCTGGTGGTCGATGCCGGCGCCGGCACCGGGCACTACCTCGCGGCGGTGCTGGCGGCGCTGCCGGACGCCGCCGGCCTGGCCCTGGACGTCTCCAAGCCGGCGCTGCGCCGCGCGGCCCGGGCGCACCCGCGGGCCGCCGCCGCGCTGGCCGACACGTGGCAGCGGCTGCCGCTGGCCGACCGGTCCACCGCCGTGCTGCTGAACGTGTTCGCGCCGCGCAACGGTTCCGAGTTCCACCGGGTGCTCGACCCCGGCGGCGCGCTGCTGGTGGTCACCCCGGCCGCCGACCACCTCGCCGAACTCGTCGACGCGCTGGACCTGCTGCGGGTGGACCCGGACAAGGCCGACCGGGTCGCCGGCAGCCTCGGCGGCCACTTCGCCGAGGAGTCCGCGACCGGGCACCGGGCCCGGCTCGCGCTCACCCGCGCCGAGGTGACCACGCTCGTCGGGATGGGACCGAGCGCCTGGCACGCCGACCCGCGACGGCTCGCCGCGCGCATCGCCGCGCTGCCCGAGCCGATGCCGGTCACGCTCTCGGTCCGGCTCGGCGTGCACCGCCCGCGCTGACCCGCCTCAGGTGGAGAGGTCGACCTCTTCCCAGCCCGGCGGTTCGTCGTGGTACGGCCCACGCAACACCACCGCCCACTCCAGCGCCCACCGGCGCTGCCCGATCGCGTTCGCGTCCACCAGCCCCGGCAGCGCGCCGCCGGCCTTCTCGGTCTCCAGGTACGCCCAGTCCAGGCAGTAGTGCAGGTCGAGCAGGGCCGCGGCGTCACCGGGATGCTGCGGCGCGGCCAGGATCCGGGCCCGCCACTGGCCGAACGTCTCCCCCGCGACCAGGTTCGGCATCCGCTCGACCAGCCGCTCGTCCACCGGCACCGTCGGGTCCAGTTCCTTGGCCAGTCCGAGCACCCAGGCCAGCGAGAACAAGGCGTCGTGGTGCAGCACGAACGACCTGTGGTCGCCCCGGCCGCCCATCACGAACTGCCACTCCGGCGGCGTCACCGAGTCGACCAGGTGCGACTCCAGCAGCCAGCCCGTCGCCGCCCGCGCGGGCATCCCGAAGCAGCGGGCCAGGATCACGTGCAGCACCGCGATCCGCGCCTCGATCTCCGGGGTCGGACGCAGTTCGATCTCGTCGCCCGGCTCCCACACCAGCGGGAACTGCGGCGGCGGCAGCGGAAGACCCAGCCGGGACAACTCGTCCAGGCTCGCCTCCCGGACGGCCCGGGGATCGGGAGCGGGTACGCGCACGGTCAAGCCCCTGTCTGCTCACCTCGGCTCGTCGCCGGCCGATCCCCCCTGGCCTGGGAGGATAGCGGCTCCGGCCGGGCCGGCACCATGGCCGGTCCCGGTCAGCCGATCCGCTCGACGACGAGAGGCGCAGTCTCCGGCGCGTCCGGCGCGATCCGTACCGCCCGGCGCGCCTCGGCCAGCGCGGCCGGGATCCGCTCGGCGTGCTCGGCGCGCAGCTCGAACAGCGGGTCACCGGCGCGCACCCGGTCACCGGGACGCCGGTGCAGCACCACGCCGGCCGGGATGCTCACCGGGTCCTCCTTGCGGGCCCGGCCCGCGCCGAGCCGCCAGGCCGCAACCCCGATGGCGTACGCGTCGACCTCGGCGACCCACCCGTCCTCGGTCGCGGTCACCACCTCGACCTCGTTCGCGACGGGCATCGGGGCGTCCGGGTCACCGCCCTGCGCCCGGATCATCGTGCGCCAGGAGTCCATCGCCCGGCCGTCCCGCAGCGCCGCGGCCGGGTCGGCGTCCGGCAGGCCGGCCGCGTCGAGCATCTCCCGGGCCAGCGCCAGCGTCAGCTCCACCACGTCGGCCGGACCGCCACCGGCGAGCACCTCCACCGACTCGGTCACCTCGACCGCGTTGCCCACGGCCAGGCCCAGCGGGGTGGACATGTCGGTGAGCAGGGCGACGGTCCGCACACCGTGCGCACCGCCCAGCTCGACCATGGTGCGGGCCAGCTCGCGGGCGTCGTCGACGTTCTTCATGAAGGCACCGGAGCCGACCTTCACGTCGAGCACCAGCGCGCCGGTCCCCTCGGCGATCTTCTTGCTCATGATCGAGCTGGCGATCAGCGGGATCGCCTCGACAGTGCCGGTGACGTCGCGCAGCGCGTACAGCTTGCGGTCGGCCGGGGCGAGCGCGTCGCCGGCCGCGCAGATCACCGCGCCCACGTCGCGGAGCTGGGCGATGAACTCGTCGTTGGTGAGCGCCGCCCGCCAGCCCGGGATCGACTCCAGCTTGTCCAGCGTGCCGCCGGTGTGGCCCAGGCCCCGGCCGGACAGCTGCGGCACCGCCGCGCCGCACGCGGCCACCAGCGGGGTCAGCGGCAGGGTGATCTTGTCACCGACGCCGCCGGTGGAGTGCTTGTCCACAGTCGGCCGGGACACCGGCGACAGGTCGAGCCGCTCGCCGCTGGCGATCATGGCGGCCGTCCACCGGGCGATCTCCGGCGCGGTCATGCCGCGCAGCAGGATCGCCATGGCCAGCGCCGACATCTGCTCGTCGGCGACCAGACCCTTGGTGTACGCGTCGACCACCCAGTCGATCTGCCCGTCGCTCAGCACACCCCCGTCCCGCTTCGCCCGGATGACGTCAACCGCCGTAAAAGCACTCACTTCTGGTGATCCAATCAGTATTTGCGCGTGGCCGCACCGACCCCGCGAACGATGACCAGGTCCGGCCGGGGCCGACCGTGCCCGGCGGAGGGATCAAGCCTGACCGCCCGGAGCCGGGCACGGTCGGCCCCGGCCCCCACCGCAACCACGGATCAACCCCAACGAACCGGAATCTCCGAAGGAGGCTCACCCTCACCAGCCCAGAAGATCGTGCCCGAGGCGTCCACCACCACCACGCGCGGCGTCCGAGCCAGCCCCCACTCGATCGCCCCGGCCGGGTCGTCCCAGGTCGAGCCCTCCTCCAGCACACCGGTCTCGGCGTCCGCGGTGTCACCGGACGACCGCTCCCAGTACGTCGTCCAGACCTGCTGCCCGGCGGACAGGTCGGGGTGCACGAACACGGTGCCCCGGCCCCGCCAGGCGGCCAGCCGGTCCGGCACCACAGGCACCGGATGCTCGCCGGTCACCGCCTCGATGTCGGCCACGTCGAAGGCGTGCGGCAGCAGCTCCGCCATCCGCAGCGGGCCGCCCTTCGCCTCGACCAGGCACTCCGGGCCGCCCTGCTCCCAGAGCAGCTGCCGGCACCGGCCGCACGGCATCAGCGGCTCACCGGTGGCGTCGACGCAGGACAGCGCCACGATCCGGCCCCCGCCGGTCGCGTGCAGCTGCGAGACCACGCCGCACTCGGCGCAGAGCGTGACGCCGTACCCGGCGTTCTCCACGTTGCAGCCGACGACGACCCGGCCGTCGTCGACGAGCGCGGCGGCACCCACCGGGAACTTCGAGTACGGCACGTAGGCGTGCCGCATCACCTCGGTGGCGGCGGTACGCAACCGCTCCCAGTCGATCTCCATCACGACTCCCATTCTGCCCAATTCACGCCCGATCGGTCGCGAGCGCGGCCGGAGACGACGATGCCCGGCGGGTCGCCCCGCCGGGCACGGTGTCGCCGCGGGCGGTCAGCCCTTGATGTACGGCTTGCCGTCGGCGGCCGGCGCCCGGACCTTGCCGACCAGCCCGGCCACGGCCAGGATCGTCGCCAGGTACGGCAGCATCGCCAGGAACTGGCTCGGGATGCTGCTGCCGATCGCGCCCAGGTAGGTGGCGAGCTGGTCGGCGAAGCCGAAGAACAGCGCCGCGAGCAGCGCGCCGGTCGGGCTCCACCGGCCGAAGATCAGCGCGGCCAGGGCGATGAAGCCCTTACCGCCGATCATGTTCTTGGTGAACGAGTAGAGCGCCAGCGTGTACGAGGCGCCGCCGACACCGGCCACCAGACCGGCCAGGATCACGTTGCGGTAGCGCAGCCGCAGCACCTTCACGCCCAGCGTGTCCGCGGCGGTCGGGTGCTCGCCCACCGACCGCGTCCGCAGGCCCCACCGGGTACGGAACAGCGCCAGGTGGATGACGAGCACCAGCAGCAGGCCGAGGTAGAGGAAGATGTTGCCCCGGAACAGCGCCGGACCGAGCAGCGGGATGTCGGACAGCAGCGGGATCTCCCAGTTGCCGAACCGGGGCGCGCTGTTGTACTTCGCCGCGTCGGTCTGCATCAGCCGCTCGTAGAGGAAGCCGGTGATGCCGACCGCGAGCAGGTTGAGCACGATGCCCATGACCACCTGGTCGACCAGGTAGCGGATGGAGAACACGGCCAGCAGGAACGAGATGAACGCGCCGCCGATGGCGGCGGCCACCAGGCCCACCCAGACGCTGCCGGACATGCTGCCGAACAGCGCGCCGGAGAAGGCGCCCATCAGGAGCTGGCCCTCGATCGCCACGTTCACCACGCCGGAACGCTCGCAGAGCACACCGGCGAGCGCACCGAAGATCAGCGGCAGGGCCAGGATGAACGTGCCGCGGACGACGTTCACCAGCGGCATGAAGTTGCGGCCCTCGGGCGCGGCGGAGACCTGCCAGCACAGGAAGCTCAGCACGAAGGCGACCAGCCCGGCGCCGAGCAGCAGCGTGAACCAGCGCTTCGGCACACCGGCCAGCAGCGCCCCTCCGGCCGCGGCGGTGATCAGCCCGAACAGGATCGCGCCGACCGTACCGTTGATCTCCAGGGCGGCCCCGCCCTCGGTCTCGCTGAGCGTGAACCGCGCGTGCTGGTCGGTCGCGAGCGCGCCGAACAGCACCGCCGCGAGCACGCCGAGCGCCAGCAGGACCGCGCCGATCTTCCGGTTGCGGGTCCAGAAACCCTCGTCGACCGCGGTAACGGCGACCTCGGGGACAGCGGTGGTGGACATGCTCACCAGCCCTTCGCGAGGCTCGTCTGCAACCGGGCGGCGCGGGCCGCCCGGAGCTGGAAGATCGTCTTCACCAGGGCAGGCGCGGCGATGAAGATGACGATGAGCGCCTGGAGCACGGTGACCAGTTCCAGCGAGATGCCGGAGTACGACTGCATCCGGTTGCCACCGGCCTGGAGCGCGCCGAACAGCAGCGCGGCCAGCAGCACACCCCACGGCTTCACGCGGCCGAGCAGCGCGACCAGGATGCCGTCGAAGCCGATCTGCGCGATCACCAGCGGGGTCAGCGCGGTCGCGGTGGTGCCGAGCACCATGGTCGAGCCGCCCAGCCCGGCCAGCATGCCCGCGAACACCATCACCAGCACGTACGTCTTGGTCACGCTGATGCCGGCGGTGCGGGCCGCGTCCGGGTTCGCGCCCACGGCCCGCAGCTCGAAGCCGAGCGTGGAGCGGTTGAGCAGCCAGGCGATGAACCAGGTGGCCGCCACCGCGAGCAGGATGCCGGCGTGCACCCGCAGGTCGTCGCCGAGCAGGCGGGGCAACTGCGCGGAGGAGTCGACCGGCTTGCTGATGGCGTCCGACCGGTTCGGGTTCTGCACCCCGTTCTGGACGATGATCCAGGACAGGAAGTAGACCGCCACGTAGTTGAGCATGATCGTGTTGATCACCTCGTGCGCGCCGGCCCGTGCCTTCAGGATGCCGGGGATGAAGCCCCAGAGCGCGCCGCCGAGCGCGCCGGCGATCAGCGCCACCAGCAGGTGCACGACGGGCGGCAGCGGCAGCGCGAAGCCGGCCACGGCGGCCAGGATGACGGCGATCGTCGCCTGGCCCTGGGCGCCGATGTTGAACAGGCCGCCGCGGAAGGCGAGCGCCACCGACAGACCGGTGAAGACGAGCGGCGCGGCGTAGGTGAGCGTCTCCGAGATCGGGCTGAGGGCGGCGGTGAAGCCGACCGCCTCCGGGTCGAAGATCGCGCCCTTGAACAGGTTCGCGTACGCCTCGCTGACCACCGTCCAGCTGGCGTTCAGCGCGTCCGTGGGACGGGCCGTGATGTAGCTGTAGGTGGCGAGCACCTCCGGGTCGGACACGATGATCAGCACCGCGCCGACCACCATGGCCAGCAGCACCGCGAGCACCGTCACGGTGAACGTGTTGGACGCCCAGAGGTTGTCCAGGAACATCCGGCCCATGCTCGGGCGGGACTCTCCGCCCGGAGCCGGCTTCTTCGCGGTCGCGGTGGCGGGCACCGTCTGCTCGGTGTCACCGGCCGGCTGCGTCGGCGTCGCCCGGGCCTCGCTCAGCGACTCCTGCGCCTCGGTCGCCGGCTCCTTGTCCGGTGAGCCCGAGTCGGGGTTCGGGTTGGTCATGCCTCGTCCTCGTTGCCAGGGCCGTCCTCGGTCGCGGTGGCGGCGTCCGGGGTGGCGGCGTCCGGGGTGATGCCGGCCATCAGCAGGCCGATCTCCTCGCGCGGGGTGTCCGGGCCGACGATGCCGATGATCCGGCCGCGGTACATGACCGCGATCCGGTCGGCCAGGCCGATCACCTCGTCCAGTTCGCTGGAGACCACCATGACCGCGGTGCCGATGTCCCGCTCGCGGATGACCCGGCTGTGGATGAACTCGATCGAGCCGACGTCCACGCCCCGGGTGGGCTGGGCGGCGATGAAGAGCTTCAGCGGCCGGGACAGTTCCCGGGCCACGATCACCTTCTGCTGGTTGCCGCCGGAGAGCGTGCCGACCGCCGCGTCGGCCGAGGAGGTGCGGACGTCGAACTGCTCGATCCGCTCCCGCGCCGACTTCGCGATGGCGTCGGGCTTGAGCGACAGGCCCTTGCCGAACGGCGGCCGGTCGTAGATGTCCAGCACCAGGTTCTCCGCCACGGAGAACTCCTTGACCAGGCCGTCCACGCTGCGGTCCTCCGGCACGTAGCCGACGCCGGCGCGGAGCACCTTCTTGGTCGACCAGCCGTGCGTCGGTTCGCCGTCGAGGCTGATCGTGCCGGCGAGCACCGGGCGCAGGCCCATGATCGCCTCGATCAGCTCGGTCTGGCCGTTGCCCTGCACGCCCGCCACGCCGAGCACCTCGCCGGCGTGCACGGTCAGGTCGACGCCGTCGACCGCGCGTACCTGCCGGTCGTCGTCCACGACCAGGCCGGCGACCTCCAGGATCGGCTTACCAGGGGTGGCCGGCTTCTTGTCCACGGTCAGCCGGACGCTGCGTCCCACCATCAGCGCGGCCAGCTCGTCCCGGCTGGCGCTCGGCTCGGCGGTGCCGACCGTCTTCCCGCGCCGGATCACGGTGATCCGGTCGGCGATGGCCTTCACCTCGCCCAGCTTGTGGGTGATGAACACGATCGACTTGCCGGCGGCCTTGAGCGACCGCATGACGGTGAGCAGTTCCTCGGTCTCCTGCGGCGTGAGCACGGCCGTGGGCTCGTCGAGGATCAGCAGGTCGACGTCGCGGGTGAGGGCCTTGACGATCTCCACCCGCTGCTGGATGCCGACCGGCAGGTCCTCGATCACCGCGTCCGGGTCGACCCGCAGGTTGTACCGCTCGGAGACCTCGGCGACCTCGCGCCGGGCGCGCCGCCGGTCGAGGATGCCGGCGAAGGGCCCCCTGACCTGCTCGGCGCCGAGCATCACGTTCTCGGCCACGGTGAAGACCGGCACCAGCATGAAGTGCTGGTGCACCATCCCGATCCCGGCGGCGATCGCGTCCGACGGGCCCTTCAGCTTCAGCGGCTTGCCGTCGACCAGGATCTCGCCCTCGTCCGGCTGGTAGAGGCCGTAGAGCACGTTCATCAGGGTCGACTTGCCGGCGCCGTTCTCGCCGAGCAGGGCGTGGATCTCTCCAGGCTCCACCGTCAGGTCGATGTGGTCGTTGGCGACCAGATCACCGAACCGTTTGGTGATGCCGCGCAGTTCGAGTCTCAGCGCAACCTCCTGGAGTGCGAGCGATGGTGCAGCGTAGCGACCTGCCGCGCCGCCACCACGCCGGGTGGGGATGTTCCGGGGGATTCAAGGTGATCGGCCGCCCCGGCACCGGGGGTACCTTCCCCGTGGCGCCGGGACGGCCGGATCGTCAGAGCTGGTGCCCGCCGGCCCTCGCTGCCGATGATGGCACCGCGGTGGCCGGCGGGGCTGTCACTTGGTCGGCTGGGCCTTCGAGGTGACGGTGATGGTGCCGGCGGCGATGTCCGCCTTGATCTTGTCGACCTCGGCCTTCAGGTCCGCCGGGACCTTGCTGTCGAAGTCGTGGTACGGGGCGATCGAGACGCCGTCGTTGGCCAGCGTGCCGACGAAGCCCGGGGTGGCCTCGAGCTTCTCGCCACCGGCGGCCTTCAGCGCGGCCTCCTTGACGGCGTCCGGGATGTTCTTGACCACGGTGGTCAGGATCGCCGAGCAGTCCGGGGTGCTCTCGCAGCCGTCGATGTCCACCCAGACGACCGAGTACTTGCCGCCCGAGGCCTTGGCCGCGGAGGTGGTGCCGAGACCGGCGCCACCGGCGACCGGCATCACGATGTCGGCGCCCTGCGCGACGAGCGCGTCGGAGACCTTCTTGCCCTCGTCCTGCTTCTCGAACGAGTTGGCGAAGGAGCCCTTCTGGGTGGCCTTGTCCCAGCCCAGCACCTGGACGTTCTTGCTCTTGGCCTTGTTGTAGTACGCCACGCCGTCGGCGAAGCCGTCCATGAAGATGGTGACCGGCGGGATCGGCAGGCCGCCGTAGGTGCCGACCTTGCCGGACTTGCTCATCCCGGCGGCCAGGTAGCCGGCCTGGAAGCCCGCCTGCGCCGTGTCGAACTGCATCGGGTAGACGTTCGACACACCCGGGTTGGCGTCGACGATGGCGAACTGCTGGTTCGGGTTCTTCTCAGCCGCCGCCTTGGTGGCGTCCGACATCAGGCCACCGACGGCCAGGATGAAGTCGCACTTCTGGTTGACGAACCCGGTCAGGTTGACCTCGTAGTCCGCCTCGGCCTTCGACTGGACGTACTTGATGTCGATCTTGTCGTTCTCCTTCTTCGCCTCCTGCAGGCCCTTCCAGGCCGAGGCGTTGAAGGACTTGTCGTCGACGCCGCCGACGTCGGTCACCATGCAGGCGCTGAACTTCTTGCCGCCGTCGCCGCCGGCGTTGTTGTCGTCGTCCGGAGCCTCACCACACGCGGCAGCGCCCAGCACGAGTCCACCCGCCGCAATGACGGAGGCGATCCGCATCCCACGCACAGAGCGCAAGACGTCTCCTTCCCCTTGCACACCGCGTCGTGCGCGGCGTGCAGCCCTTCGCCGGCCTGCGGTGTGCCGCCGGCGTCCCACGTTACGGACGGGAGCGTACGCCCGCGCCCACCCACCGGCCGACAATCGTGCACGACTGTTGAGCGTCCGTTACCCCGGTGTAACCCTTGCGTGGGGCACGTCACTTATCCGGCCGGTAGGCGTGCGTGGCGGTGTCGCTAACGTCCGTTTTCCCGAGCTTCCCCGACTTGCGGCGAACTAACGCCAGAACACCGCGACGGCAGCGTTGACCAGCGTCAACCCGACGATCGCGAGGAAGTGGCCACGGTTGACGCTCTCCCGCTTCCGGGAGAAGAAGACCATGACGAAGATGAGCAGCGCGAGCACCAACTTGGTAACAAGTTTCGCCGGGGCCGGCTCGCCCCCGTCCCGCAGCGGAGCGGACAGCCCGATGCCGGTGAGGATCTGGATGATCGCGCCCCAGAGCATGGCCGCGTTGATCCGCAGCCGGCCGGTGACGTACTGGGCGATCGCACCACCGAGCAGCAGCGCGAAGCCGATCAGATGGACGTAGAGAAGAATCAGTCGAAGAGCTTCCACGCGCCCCATCCTCCCCCATCAACGACGCAACGTAGTAGTCACCCCGCCGACCTGCCGTCATACCGTGACCCACTCCCCTCCCCCGCGATCTTGCAGTTGCCGCCCCGGCATCCGGGACGAAAGCCGCGCCACACGGGCCGGAACCGCAAGATCGACGGGGCGGGGGCACGGGATCAGGGCAGGCGCCAGACCTGGAACGTGGGGCCGTCGGCGGGGAGGGTCACCGCGCCCTCGGCGTCGGGGCGCAGGGCGGGGGCGTTGCCGTAGACGTTCTCGGCGTTGGGCAGGCCGGTCAGACGGACCGGAGTGCCGGCGGCGCGTCTCGCCAGCACCAGCACCGTCGACGTGGGCGCCTCGCGCAGGAAGACCAGCGTGTCCGCGTCCGCGTGCACCCAGCGCAGGCCGCCGTGCCGCAGCGCCGGCTCGTCGCGGCGCAGCGTCAGCAACGACCGGTACGCGTCGAACGTGCGCCGGTCCCAGCTCTCCGGCCGGTGCCACGGCATCGGGGTACGCGAGCCCTCCCCGTTCGTACCGGTCAGGCCCAGCTCGTCCCCGGCGAAGACCACAGGCGTGCCGGGCATGGTGGCGAGCAGCCCGGCCGCCACCTCCTGCCGGGCCGCGTCGCCGACCACTGTGCGGATCCGGGCCGAGTCGTGCGAGCCGAGCAGCTGCCACGAGTGCGTGTACGACCGCCAGGACACCAGCGACCGGTAGGTGTTCATGGTGGCGAGGATCGCCGCGGCGTCGCGCCGCCGTACCCCGCCCGGGGTGCCGAGGAAGTTCGGCACCGGGTCGTCGCCGTGACGCAGCCAGGACCAGACCGGGTCGGTGAAGCCGACGTAGTTCATCGTCCCGTGCCAGCCGTCGCGGTCCAGGTCACCGGTGTGGTCGTGGCCGTGCTCGGCGAGCAGCAGCCCGTCCGGCCGGGTCTGCGCCACCACCTCGCGCAGCAGCCGCGCCACCTCGTGGGTGTACGCGTCCGCGCCGCGCCGTCCGGTCATGTTCGCCACGTCGACCCGCCAGCCGTCCAGCCCGTACGGCGGGCGCAGCCAGCGGCGCAGCAGCGAGTCCTCGGCGGTGGCGAACCGGCGGCGCAACTCGGCGCTGCCCCAGTTCAGCTTCGGCAGCGACTTCACCCCGTTCCACGACTCGTAGTCCGAGCCGGGCAGGTCGAAGTAGTACAGCTCGCGTTCCGGAGCGTTCACGTCGGAGACGGCGGCGGTGAACCAGTGGTGGGCGTCGCCGGTGTGGTTGCTGGTGATGTCGCCGAGCAGCCGCCAGCCCCGGGCGTGCACCGCGTCGGCGAGCCGGGCCAGCGCCGCGTCGCCGCCGAGCAGCGGGTCGACGGTGTCGAAGCTCGACGCGTCGTACCTGTGGTTGGAGCGCGCCGGGAAGACCGGCGTGAGGTAGACGGTGTTGACGCCGAGCCGGTCCAGGTGGTCCAGGTGCTCGGTGACGCCGTCGAGGTCGCCGCCGTAGAACTGGCGGGGCGTCTCCGGGCCGTGGCCGACGACCGGGGTGTCCCAGTCGCACGGGATCGCCCAGTCCGGGGCGGTCCGGCCGTCGGCGGCGGCCGAGCGGGCGAACCGGTCCGGGAAGATCTGGTAGATCACGGCGTCGCGGGCCCAGGCCGGCGGCGGGGCGTAGCCGACCAGCTTGAAGTCGCCGTTGTCCGGTACGTCGTGGCCGGCCAGCCCGGCCGCGTTGAGCCAGCGGGCGCCGCGCTCGCCGTCGAGCAGGAAACGGTAGTTGCTGACCGGGTTGCGGACCTCGACGTCGGCCCGCCACCACACGTCGCCGCCGTCGGTGCGGTCGATCCGCGCCTCGGCGAAGCGCGGCTCGCCGTCGCCGGTGGTGCGCACGTGCACCTGGGAGACGCCGGATCCGGCCGGTACCCGGACGAAGACCGGCACGGTCTGCCCGAGCGCGGGCTCCTGCTCCGGGACGTAGGTGGCGGAGCCGTCGTGGTGCGGCTGAAGAGACATGGTGCTGCCTTTCGCGTCGTACCGACAGGGAGAGGGGCGGGCACCCGCCGCGGCCGGTTTCACCCGACCGCGGCGGTCCGCCCGGAAACCGCTCCGGTGTACGCCGACACGACGCCCTTGCCGCAGCGTGAGCCGAGGAGGCTCAGCCCTTGACCGCTCCGGAGGTGAGTCCGGAGACGATGTAGCGCTGGAGCAGCTGGAACACCAGCACCGTCGGGATCGCGGTGAGCAGCGTGCCCGCCGCGAACATCCCGAAGTTGTTGTTGCGCTCGCCGGCCACCAGGCCGTACATGCCGACCGCGAGGGTCTTCGACTCGGGTTCGGTGAGGAACACGTTGGCGATGATGAACTCGTTGATCGACCCGATGAACGCGAGCAGGCCGGTCACCGCCAGGATCGGCGCCACCAGCGGCAGCATGATCCGGAAGAAGACCTGCACGTGCGACGCGCCGTCCATGGTCGCCGACTCGTCCAGTTCCTTCGGCAGGGTGTCGAAGAAGCCCTTCATCAGCCAGGTGTTCGCGCCGAGCGCGCCACCCATGTAGAGCAGGAACAGGCCCCACGGGGTGTTGAACCCGATCGCCGGGTAGAGGTCGGTGAGCGTGGTGAAGATCAGGAAGATCGCCACGATCGCCAGGAACTGCGGGAACATCTGGATCAGCAACAGCGCGAGCAGGCCGACCCGGCGCCCGGCGAAGCGCATCCGGGAGAACGCGTACGCCGCCAGCGACGACAGGAAGATCGACGCGAAGCTGGCCACGCCCGCGAGCAGCAGCGAGTTGAGGAACCAGTGGCCGAACGCGGTGTTGTCGAACAGGTTCGTGAAGTTCTCCAGCGACACCCCGGTCGGCAGCAGCTCGGTGGAGGAGAGCGTGCCGAGCGGGTTGAACGCCGCCGAGATCACGAACAGGATCGGGAAGAGGCTGAACACCACCGCCAGCACCCCGACCAGGTGCCGCCAGCCCACCTGGGCGAACCAGCGGCTGCGCGAGCGGCGGACCGGCCGACGGGTGGCCGTGGGTGTGGGCGTCTCCGCGATGCTGGTCACGAGTACACCTCCTCCTGCTTGCGGGTCCGCCGGAAGCTGATCGCCGACACCGTCGCCACGATCGCGAAGATGAAGATCGAGACGGTGGCGGCCAGGCCGAACTCGGCGCCCTGCGCGCCGAACGCGAGCCGGTACGTGTAGGTGATCAGCAGGTCGGTGGCGCCGTTGGTCGGGTTGTCCGGCGCGAACGGGCCGCCCTCGGTGGTGAACAGGATCGCGTTGACGTTGTTGAAGTTGAACGCGAACGACGCGATCAGCAGCGGCGACAGCGCCACCAGCAGCAGCGGCAGGGTGACCGCCCGGAACGACTGCCAGGGCGACGCGCCGTCGACCGAGGTCGCCTCGGTCAGCTCCCGCGGGATGGCCTGCAACGCGCCGGTTGCCACCAGGAACATGTACGGATAGCCGAGCCACAACTGCACCAGCACCACCGCGATCCGGGCGGACCAGTTGCCGCCGAACCAGTCGACGTTCAGCCCGAACAGGTTGTTGAGCAGGCCGAAGTCGGTGTTGAACATGTCCCGCCAGATCAGCAGCATGGCGAACGACGGCATGGCGTACGGCAGGATCAGCACCATCCGGTAGAGGTTGGTGCCGCGCATCCGGGGTGAGTGCAGCGCGAGCGCGATGGCCATGCCGAGCAGGAACGTCAGCCCGGTGGAGCCGATCGCGAACGCGAAGTTCCAGGCCAGCGTGCCGAAGAACGGGCCGGAGATGTTGCGGTCGGTGAGCACCGTGGCGAAGTTCTTCAGCCCGACGCCGACCTTCCAGCCCTGGGCGAGGCGTTCGCCGTCGGCGGCGACGAAGGAGCCGGAATCCTCGTCGGCGGTCCACGTCTTGCCGGTCTCGCTGTCCTTGACGCAGTCGCACGCGGCGTCGTACGCCCGGATCGCCTTGCCCTCGTACGCGCGGGTCAGGCCGTTGGAGCGGATGGCGCCCTCGTCGGTGGGCACGACGAGCGCGGTGACCGCGTCGCTGCGGCTGCTGGCCTGCCCGATGTTCAGCAGGGTGTAGCCGTCCGCGGCGGTGATCTTGCCGCTGAGGCTGCTCACCTCGACGTCGGCGGCGTCGAGCTTGCGCAGCCCGTCCGCGTCCCCGGCGAAGACCTCCTTGGTCTTCGGGTCGCTGAGCAGGAAGGTCAGGGAGCCGGTCGCCGGGTCGCCGGTGGTGGCGATGGTGAGGTTGTACTCGGTCGAGCCGGGCACCTGCTTCACCGAGGCGGTCTGCACGGCGACGATCGCGTCGTCCTTGCTGCCGCGGTGCCCGTCGCCGAAGTTCGTGAACGCGGTGCTCGCGGTGTAGAGCACCGGGAAGACCTGGAACGCGATCAGGAAGAGCGTGCCGGGGACCAGGTACTTGGCCGGGATGTGCCGGCGGCTCAGGTAGAGGTAGAACAGGCCGGCGGTGGTGACCGCCAGGACGCCCAGCGCGATCCAGTGTTCGGCCTCGATGAGCGGGAAGGCCGCCCAGATCGCGATCCCGGCCACCAGGCCGAGCAGGACCACCTTGACGACGAGGCCGGTCGCGGTGATCGGCGCGTGTTGCCGCGCGGTACGGGACGTGCGCGGGAGCCCACGGCGTACGGGCTCCCGGCCCGGGGCCTGCGGTGCAGACCCCGGGCCGGACAGCGGCGCGCTCATTACTTGATCTGACCCTGGATGGTCTTGCCGGCGGCCGTGATCGTCTTGGCCGGGTCGGCGCCGCCGATGATGGCGGCCTCGGCCTTGCCGAACGGGTCCCAGATCGCGGCCATGGCCGGGATCGCCGGGAGCACCTGGCCGTTCTTACCGGCCTCGGAGAACTTGGCCAGGTCCGCGTCCTCGCCCTTGACCTGGTCGAAGGCGGCGGTCAGCGCCGGCGGGCGCGGCTCGGCCTTGTACAGCGCGACGGCCAGCTCGGGCTTGGTCACGTAGTTGGTGACGAACTCCTGGGCCAGGGCCTTGTTCTTGCCCTTGGCGGCCACGTAGAACGCCTGGACACCCACGAACGGCTGGGCCTCCTTGCCACCGGCGAAGCCGGGGACCGGGGAGATGTCGTAGGAGATACCGGCCTTCTTGGCGTCGGCCACGGCCCACGGGCCGGAGACCAGGAACGCGCACTTCTTGCCGGTGAAGGTGGCGATGGAGTTCTCGCCGGTGATGGAGCGCTTCAGCGCACCCTCGCCCTTCTCACCCAGCTTGGCGATCTTCTGGAAGGCAGCGATCGACTCCGGCTTGCCCACGCCCAGGTCCTTCGGGTCGTAGTCGCCGTTCGCCGCGGTGCCGAACAGGTAGCCGCCGCCCGAGGTGTAGAGCGGGTAGATGTGGTACGCGTCGCCGTTCTGGCCGGACTGGAGGCACAGGATCTCGCTGGCCTTCTTCTCGGCCTTGAGCTTCTTGCCGGCGGCGACCAGGTCCTCGATCGTCTTCGGCGCCTCGGGGGCCAGCTCGGTGTTGCGGATCAGCGCGACGTTCTCGGTGGCGTAGGGCACGCCGTAGAGCTGGCCGTTGAACGTGACGGCCTTGACGGCGGTCTCGTTGAAGCCGGCCTTCTGCTCGGCGGGGAGCTGCACCGGGTCGATGGCGCCGTTCTGGACCAGGTTGCCGATCCAGTCGTGCGCGCCGACCACGACGTCCGGGCCGCTGCCCTGCTGAGAGGCGGTGACGAAGTTGGTCTGCAGGTCCTTGGAGACGGCCTGGACCTCGACGGTCACACCGTTCTCCTTGCCGAACTCCTCGGCGAACGGCTTGAGGGCGGCCGTGCGCTTGTCGTCGGCCCAGATGACCAGCTTGCCGCCGGTCGCCTTGGCGGACTCGTCGGCGGCCGGCTTGTCGCTGCCGCTGTCACCACAGCCGGAGGCGGCGAGCGCCAGGCCGAGGACGGCGACCACACCCGCGGTACGGATGCGCATCGGTACTCCTGTCGTCATGGCGGCCCGCCGGGGGAAGGGCGGCCCGCCAGTGGAAACCTCTGAAAGTTCTTGCTGACCGGCGCCGAGATGCTGCGCCGCTGCTCTCGCATGTTGCGGGGACGTTAGCAAGAGGTTGCAGAGAATGGAAGGGCTTGCAGAAGTGTACGCAAGACTTTGCCGTTGGGCTAAAGTGCCGCACATGCGCGCTCGACTGTCCGACATCGCCCAACAGGCTGAAGTCAGCGAGGCCACGGTGTCGCGGGTGCTCAACGACCGCCCCGGCGTGGCCCCCGAAACCCGCCAGGCCGTCCTCACCGCCCTCGATGTGCTCGGCTACGAGCGCCCCGCCCGGCTGCGCAAGCGCAGCGCCGGACTGGTCGGCCTGGTCGTGCCGGAGCTGGACAACCCGATCTTCCCGGCGTTCGCCCAGATCATCGAGTCCGCGCTCGCCCCCACCGGCTACACACCGGTGCTCTGCACGCAGACCCCCGGGGGCGTCCGCGAGGACGAGTACGTGGAGATGCTGCTGGACCGCCAGGTCTCCGGCATCGTCTTCGTCTCCGGCCTGCACGCCGACACCGCCGCGGACCACGACCGCTACCGCACGCTGCTGGCCCGGCCGCTGCCGATCGTCATGATCAACGGGTACGCGCCCGGCATCCCCGCGCCGTTCGTCTCCTGCGACGACCGGGAGTCCGCCGAACTCGCGGTCGCCCACCTGGTCGCGCTCGGGCACCGCCGGATCGGCCTGATCACCGGCCCGGACCGGTTCGTGCCGGTGCAGCGCAAGGTCGCCGGCTACAAGGCCGC
The DNA here is from genome assembly GCF_049179035.1 of Micromonospora sp. WMMD1274. NCBI lineage: Bacteria > Bacillati > Actinomycetota > Actinomycetes > Micromonosporales > Micromonosporaceae > Micromonospora > Micromonospora sp. WMMD1274. The sequence continues at coordinate 4,139,519 of NZ_JBMHMG010000001.1, read as the reverse complement.
GATGGGGCGCCTCACCGACATCGCCGAGGACGAGCTGGCCGACCTGACCGAGCTGTCCCTGTTCGGCGTCGAGGGCGGCGAGGCGGCCGCCGGCCGGCTCATCGAGCGCGGCGTCACCGGGCTGGTCTGCGGCTCGGACCTGATGGCGCTCGGCGCGATCCGGGCCGCCCGGCAGCGCGGGTTGTCGGTGCCCGGCGACATCTCCGTGGTCGGGTACGACGACTCCCCGCTCATGGCGTTCACCGACCCGCCGCTGACCACGGTGCGCCAGCCGGTCGCCGCCATGGCCGTGGCCGCGGTGCGGGCCCTGGTCGACGAGATCAACGGCCACCCGTCCCCGAACTCCGAGTACCTGTTCCGCCCCGAGCTGGTGGTACGCGGCTCGACCGCGGTGGCGAAGCCCGCGACTCCCCCCACCCGCCAGCGCCCCGCCACCCCTTCCTCCCCCACCCCGTCCCTCCCCATCCCCGCCTAACCCCCGCCGCACCCCTCCCCCCCTCCTCCCCTCCCCCCTCCCCCCTCCCCCGCCCTCCGCCCTCCAACGCGTCGATCATGAAGTTGACGGCGACAAATCGGACGGCAAAGGCCGCCAACCTCATGATCACGCGAGCCACCCCGGCCGCGCCCACCCCACGGACCCCCGTTGATCAAGGGGTTTGTGCCCGGGTTGATCTCCACTCGGGACACAAACTCCTTGATCAACGCCTGGGGGCGGGTCGGTCCGGGCAGGAGGGGGTGGGTGTCTCGGGATTCGGGAGGGGGTTTCGGGGTGGCGGAGGGTGATGGCTGTCATTTCTTGCGCAAGGAATGCTTGACTCTTGCAGTGCAATGGCGGCATTCTGCTCAGACACCCTGCGCCGCACCAGAAGCCGCCACAGAACGGGATCGACAGCGATGACCTCCGCCCCCAGCACCACCCCACGCACCGCCGGCGACGACTGGTGGCGGTCCGCTGTCGTCTACCAGGTGTACGTCCGCAGCTTCGCCGACGCGAACTCCGACGGCGTGGGTGACCTCCAGGGCATCCGGCAGCGCCTGCCCTACCTGCGCGATCTCGGCGTGGACGCGCTCTGGCTGACGCCGTTCTACACCTCGCCGCAGGTCGACGCCGGCTACGACGTGGCCGACTACCGCGACGTCGACCCGCTGTTCGGCAACCTGACCGACTTCGACGAGATGATCACCGACGCGCACGCGCTCGGCCTGCGGATCATCGTCGACATGGTGCCGAACCACACCTCCAGCGCGCACCCGTGGTTCGCCGCCGCGCTCGCCGCCGGGCCGGGCTCTCCGGAGCGCGAGCGCTACCTGTTCGCCGACGGCAAGGGCGAGCAGGGTGAGCTGCCGCCGAACGACTGGGAGAGCATCTTCGGCGGCCCGGCGTGGACGCGCGTGGTCGACGGCCAGTGGTACCTGCACCTGTTCGACCCGGCGCAGCCCGACCTGAACTGGCGCCACCCGGAGGTGCGGGCCGAGTTCGAGGACGTGCTGCGCTTCTGGCTGGACCGGGGCGTGGACGGCTTCCGGATCGACGTGGCGCACGGGATGATCAAGGCCGAGGGCCTGCCGGACGTCGGCTTCAACTCGATGACCACCGGCCAGCGCCAGTCCGAGCTGCTGGGCAAGGGCCGGCTGCCGTACTTCGACCAGGACGAGGTGCACGACATCTACCGCGCCTGGCGGCCGATCCTGGACAGCTACCCGGGCGGCCGGATGGCCGTCGCCGAGGCATGGGCCGAGACGCCGCAGCGGCTGGCCCGCTACATCGGCCCGGACGAGCTGCACCAGGCGTTCAGCTTCGACTTCCTCGACGCCACCTGGTCGGCCGACTCGTTCCGCAAGGTGATCGACACGGCGCTGGCCGAGTCCACGATCGTGGGCGCGCCGACCACCTGGGTGCTCTCCAACCACGACCGGCAGCGGCACGTCACCCGGTACGGCGACGGCGAGGTCGGCCTGCGCCGCGCCCGCGCCGCCGCGCTGCTGATGTTCGCGCTGCCCGGCTGCGCGTACGTCTACCAGGGCGAGGAACTGGGTCTGCCGGAGGTGCTGGACCTCCCCGACGAGCTGCGTCAGGACCCCGCGTTCCGGCGTACCGGGGAGAGCCGGGACGGCTGCCGCGTGCCGATCCCGTGGGGCGGCGAGCTGCCCCCGTACGGCTTCGGGCCGGGCGGCAGCGAGCTGAGCTGGCTGCCGGCGCCGGCGACCTGGCGGTCGCTGTCGGTGGCCGCCCAGACCGGGGTGCCCGGCTCGACGCTGGAGCTGTACCGGACCGCGCTGCGCATCCGGCACGAGCACCCGGCGCTGGCCGGCCTGGACGGCATCACCTGGCTGGAGACCGAGCCCGGTGTCCTGGCGTTCCGCCGCAGCGCCGGGGACGCCGAGGTGACCTGCGTGGTGAACATCAGCGGCGCCGACGTGACGGTGAGCGGCTACGGCCGCCCGCTCGTCGCCAGCGCCGGCCTCACCGAGCGGGGCGACGGGTACGTCCTGCCGGTGGACGCGGCTGCGTGGTTCGAACGGCGCTGAGCCGGGTAACCCGCCAACGACCTGGCCGTCCGTTGTGCCCCGCGCCGACGGGCGGCTGGGCTGCCGACCCCTTGTGGTGGGGGGTGAGGTGGCCCCGGCCCCTCGGGAGTGCGCTCCCGGGGGGCCGGCGTCCATCGGGGAGCGCGCGCGTCCTCAGCCGCCCTTGGCGGTGAGCAGCGCGGCGATCCGGGCGAACCCGGCCCGGATCTCCTCCCGGTCGGGCGCCTTCGCCGGCTCGGGCTCCGGCTCGCGTTCGGCGGCCAGTTCCAGCTCCTCGTCGATGACGTCCTCGAAGTCGCCGTAGAGGTCCGCCTGGTCGACCTGCGCCGCCTCGTCCTCGGCGGCGATCTGCGCGGCCGCGATCTCGCTGCGGATCTCCTCCGGCGTGAGCGCCGGCAGCAGCGGCTCCACCACCGCCATCAACTGCTCGTCGGCCACCACCGCCTCGGCCAGCGCCAGCGCGTGCGGTCGCTCGTACGGGCCGCAGACCACCGGCTCCCAGTCGTCCTCGGCGCCGAGCGGGCCGAACGTGATGATCCACGGCAGGCCCCGGATCGGGGAGTCGTCCGGCAGGTCCAGTGTCACGAGTGCGCCCACCGGCCCATCATGGTCGTCGCGCATCGGCCCGGGGAACGCAAACATCGGACTCTCCCCGCTTCGGGGACCACGCTCAGCCACGCGTACCGGCGTCCAGCGCCGCACGGACCAGGGCGACGGCCCGCTCCGGCGGGACGCCCAGGCGACGCGCCTGCTCGGCGTACTCGGCGGCGGCCCGGTGCAGCCGGTCGGTGGCGTCGTCCCGGCCGGGGGCGACCACCGTGCCGTGCCGGCCGCGCGTCTCCACCAGCCCGGCGCCCTCCAGTTCCCGGTACGCCCGCGCCACGGTGTTCACCGCGAGCCCCAGGTCGGCGGCGAGCTGCCGCACCGCCGGAAGCCGGGTGCCCGCCGGCAGCCGCCCGTCGCCGATGCGCGCGGCGAACTGCGCCCGCACCTGCTCGTACGGCGGCACCGCCGACTCGGCGTCGATCCGGATCCGCGCGCTCACCCCGCTCCCCCCGGTGTGCCCGGTTCGGTCTCCTCGTCGAGCACGTCCGCCTCCACGTCCACCTCCCGGGCCCCGCCCTCGGCCAGGTCCACCACCCGGCCGTACCGGCTGGTGGCGGCCAGCGCGGCGCCGAAGAGGACGAGCTGGTTGAGCAGGTAGAGGTAGAGCAGCAGGCCCACGGCGGTGGCGACCACCGTGTACGCGGGGTTCCGCTCGGTGCGTACCACGTAGTAGCGCCCCACGGTGTTGAGCAGGGTGATCCCGACGGCGATGGTCAGGATCGCCGGGCGCAGCCGGCGCCGGCTCATCCGCAGCCGGGGCACTGCGAGCAGCAGCGCGGCGGCGAGCACGGCGTTGACGAGCACGCTCAGCACCGCGCTGACGGTGGTCAGGCCCACCGAGCCGGTGCTGCGCAGCAGGAAGCGCAGCAGCGACTCCAGCGCGTCCACGGCGGCGACCGAGACGAACAGCAGCACGAAGACGGCGACCAGCACGCCCAGGTCGACCAGGCGCCGCACCACCAGGTTGCCGGGCTGCTGGTTGAAGCCGTACATCAGCCGCTGCGAGGAACGGATCGCCTCCACCCAGCCGATGCCGGTGAAGACCAGGATGACCAGGCCGACCACGCCGACGGTGCCGCTGCTCTCGGCGATCTGCGCCGGGTCGAGGAAGGGCAGGTTCTCCTCCAGGAAGTGCGCCGCGCCGCGGCTGACCTCCTCGTTGTCCCGCAGCACCGCGCCGAAGATCCAGTACGCGACGAGCGCGAGCGCGAACACGGCGAAGAAGCCGTAGTACGCGATGGCGGCGGCGAGCCGCCCGGCGAGCAGGTCGGCGTAGAGCGTCCCGGCCCGCCAGACGTGGTCGAAGACCGACGAGCGGCTCCGGGCCGCGTCGATGCGGCGCCCCACCGCCGCCTCGATCCGGCCGAAGACGTTCACCCCGTCATCCTCGCCGATCTCCGCCCGTGGCGGAGGGGCCCCGGCCGGTCGGATGTTCAGCTCCGGCCGCCGAGCCGGAAGTCGCGGCGGGGCTGCCACCGGGTCGCCCCGCTGTGCGAGAACAGCGTAAACGCGTCCACCTGGAACAACGCGGAGAAGTCGGCCAGATCCTCGTACGCCTTGTCGAGCACCTCGGGCGGCACGTCCTGCGCCACCGTGACGTGCGGGTGGTACGGGAAGCGCAGCTCGCGCCGCAGCTCGGGGGCCGAGTTGATCGCGGCGGCCAGCAGTTCGCACTCGCTGATCCCGGCCGCCACCGCCACGAACACCACCTGGGTGACCGGGCGGAACGTGCCGGTGCCGCGCAGGTGCAGCGTGAACGGCAGGTGCGCGGCGGCGACCCGGGCCAGGTGGTCCTCGACGGCGGGCAGCGCGCGTACCGGGATCTCGGTGGGCCCGAGGAGGGTGACGTGCGCGGGGACGGCGAGCGGGTCGCCGGCCTCGACCCGGCGGCGGGTGAGCATCCCGCCCCAGGGCTCGGGGACGTCGACCGCGATCCCGATCTGGATCGTGTCCGCGCCGCCCGGCGCCGTGTCACTGCCCGCCACGTCGCGCGCCACCCCTCCGGCCACCGGCTGCGTCACCCGTTACCGCCCGTCCGGGCCGTTACTCGAACCGCACCGGCGGGAAGAAGCCGACCCGCTCGTACGCGTCCCGCAGCGTCCCGGCGGCCACCACCCGGGCCTTCTCCGCGCCCCGCACGAGCAGCTTGTCGAGCTGCGCCGGGTCGTTCAGGTAGGCGTTCGTGCGTTCCTGAATCGGCGTGACGAACTCCCGCACCACCTCGGCGAGGTCCTTCTTCAGGTCGCCGTAGCCCTTGCCGTCGTACGCGGCGACCAGGTCGTCGATGCTCCGGCCGGAGAGCGCGGAGTAGATCGTGAGCAGGTTGGTGATGCCCGGCTTGCCCTCGGCGTCGAAGACGATCTCGCGGCCGGTGTCGGTGACCGCCGAGCGGATCTTCTTGGCCGAGCGGGCCGGGTCCTCCAGCAGGTCGATGATGCCGGCCGGGGAGGACGACGACTTCGACATCTTGGCCGTCGGATCCTGGAGGTCGGTGATCTTCGCGGTGTCCTTCACGATGTGCGGGGAGGGCACGGTGAAGGTGCGGCCGAACAGCGAGTTGAACCGCTGCGCCAGGTCGCGGGAGAGCTCCAGGTGCTGCCGCTGGTCCTCGCCGACCGGCACCGCGTTCGCCTGGTAGAGCAGGATGTCGGCGGCCTGGAGGATCGGGTACGTGAACAGGCCGACGCTGGCCCGCTCGCTGCCCTGCTTCTGCGACTTGTCCTTGAACTGGGTCATCCGGCCGGCCTCGCCGAAGCCGGTGATGCAGCCGAGCACCCAGGCCAGCTGCGAGTGCTCGGGCACCTGCGACTGCACGAACAGCGTGCTGCGCTCCGGGTCCAGGCCGAGCGCGAACAGCTGCGCGGCGGCCACCCGGCTGCGGCGCTTGAGCACCAACGGGTCGTGCCCCGCGGTGATCGCGTGCAGGTCGACGACGCAGTAGTAGGCGTCGTGGCTGTCCTGCAACGCCACCCAGTGCCGCAGCGCGCCCAGGTAGTTGCCGAGGTGGAACGAGTCGGCCGTCGGCTGGATGCCGGAGAAGACGCGCGGGCGGGCGGGTACGTCGGACATGGCGGCAATTCTGTCAGCAAGCCCCGGCGTCCGTCATGACGGGCCGGTGGATCGGGCGGGTACGGGCGGAAGCGGACCGTTCACCTCACGTCGGGGCTCGGGCAGCCGTGCGGCGGAGACCGCCAGGCGGGACACCCGCCGGCCGTCGAGTGTGAGCACCCGCAGCAGCCAGCCGGCCGGATCGGCGGGAACCGATCCGCCGGCCGGATCGACGGCCACCGGCACCTCGTCGCCGGCCACCGGCAGCCGGCCCAGGGCGGCCATCACGAACCCGCCCACCGTCTCGTACGGCCCGGCGGGCAGCGGCACGCCGGTGCGCTCGGCGAAGTCGGTCAGGTTGAGCCGGCCGTCGACGACGGCGGGCAGGCCGGCGGGTTCCGGTTCGAGGGGGCCGTGCTCGTCGTCCCGGATCTCCCCGACCAGTTCCTCGACCAGGTCCTCGCAGGTGACGATGCCGGCGGTGCCGCCGTACTCGTCGACGACGACGGCCAGGTGGTGACCCTCCCGGCGCATCTCGGTGAGCGCCGCCAGCACGCGTTTGCTGTCCGGCAGGCGCTTGACCTCCCGGATCAGGTCGCCGACCAGCAGCGGCCGGTCCGATTCCGGGCGCAGCAGCACGTCCCGCAGGTGCACCATGCCGACCACGTCGTCGTGGGTGCCGTCGACCACCGGGTAGCGGGTGTGCGGGTCGGCCCGGACCAGCCGCTGGGCCTGCGCCAGCGGGAGCGCCGCGCTGAGGAAGACCACCTCGGTGCGGGGCACCATCACCTCGCGGACGAGCCGGGCGCCGGCGACCAGCACCTCGTCGATGATCCGCCGTTCGTCCGGGTCGAGCAGCGTGTTCGCCGCGACCAGGTCCCGCAGTTCGGCCTCGCTGATCCGTTCCCGGCCGGCGGTGGGGCTGGCCCCGAGCAGGGCGGTGACGAGGCGGGTGGCGCCGTCGGCGCCGCGCACCACGAGACGGGCCACGGTGCGGGCCAGCGGGCCGGGTTCGCGTCGGGGCCGCCCCGACGGTTTCCGCCGGGGCCCGGGACCACCACCCTCCCGCATGAGAAGGATGGTAGACAGCGGCCACCGGACGCTCGGCCCGATGTTCGGATCTGTTCAATCGTGAAGGATTGTGGTGGAATAGAGGTGGATTCAACTCGACAGCCGCGACACAGCCCCCGGCCTTAGGGTGATCACGGGACGGCCGCCGCGGGACGCGGCCCAGGCAGGAGGACCGACGTGAAACTGCTCGTCACCGGCGGCGCCGGCTACATCGGCAGCGTGGTGACCCGGATGCTGCTCGACCACGGCCACCAGGTGACCGTGCTGGACGACCTGCGCACCGGTCACCGGGAGGCCCTCGCCCCCGACGCCACCCACGTCGAGCTGCCGGTGCACGAGGCCGCCCGGGTGCTCACCCCCGACGCGGGCTTCGACGGCGTGCTGCACTTCGCCGCCCTGATCGCCGCCGGCGAGTCGATGATCCGCCCCGAGCTGTACTGGCACGCCAACACGGTCGGCTCGATCGCGCTCATCGACGCGGTCCGCGCCGCCCGGGTGCCCCGGATGGTCTTCTCCTCCACCGCCGCCGTCTACGGCAACCCCACCGAGCTGCCCATCCCGGAGACCGCCGTCAAGGCCCCCACCAGCACCTACGGCGCCACCAAGCTGGCCGTCGACATGGCGCTCACGTCCGAGGCGATCGCGCACGACCTGGCCGCCGTCTCGCTGCGCTACTTCAACGTCGCCGGGGCGTACCTGCGCGACGGGCTGGCCATCGGCGAGCGGCACGACCCGGAGACCCACCTCATCCCCATCGCGCTCGACGTGGCCGCCGGACGGCGGGAGAAGCTCCAGCTCTTCGGCGACGACTACCCCACAGTCGACGGCACCTGCGTCCGCGACTACATCCACGTCGAGGACCTGGCCCGCGCCCACCTGCTCGCGCTGGACGCGGCCACGCCGGGCCGGCACCGGATCTACAACCTGGGCAACGGCAACGGCTTCACCAACCGGCAGGTCGTCGACGTGGTCCGCGAGGTCACCGGGCAGCCGGTTCCGGTCGAGGTGGCCGCCCGTCGCGAGGGCGACCCGGCCGAGCTGGTCGCGTCCTCCGCACTGGCCCGCGACGAGCTGGGCTGGACGCCGGCCAAGCCGACCCTGCACGACATGGTCGGCGACGCCTGGGCGTTCTACCGGGCGCACGTCGCGAGGCAGCCCTCGTGAGCGCGAGGAGTGAGCCGTGGTTGCGAGCCCCGCAGTCGCGAACGAAAGAAGGCACGGCATGAACGTCGCCGACCGCGCCACGGCCGGCTTCCGGCAGCGGTACGGCACCGAGCCGGCGGGCCGCTGGGCGGCTCCCGGACGGGTCAACCTGATCGGCGAGCACACCGACTACAACGACGGCTTCGTGCTGCCCTTCGCGCTGCCGCTGCGTACCGTGGTCGCCGCCGCGCCCACCCCCGACGGACGCTGGACGGTCTGGTCGGAGCTGGACGACGAGCCGGTCGAGTTCGGCCCGGCGGAGGCCGACGAGCCCGGCCGGGTCGACGGCTGGGCCGCCTACGTGGCCGGGGTGGTGTGGGCGCTGCGCGCCGACGGCCACGACGTGCCGGGCGCCCGGCTCGCCGTCGCCTCCGACGTGCCGGTCGGCTCCGGGCTCTCCTCGTCGGCGGCGATCGAGTCGGCCGTGCTGGCCGCCCTGGTCGACCTCGGCGGGCTCGACCTGCCCGCCGGTCGGTGGCCGCGGCTCGCCCAGCGGGCCGAGAACGACTACGTCGGCGCGCCCACCGGGATCATGGACCAGTCCGCGGTGATCCGCGGCCGAGCCGGGCACGCGCTGTTCCTCGACTGCCGCACCGAGGAGATCGAGCAGATCCCGTTCGACCTGGACGGCGCCGGGCTGGCCGTGCTGGTGATCGACAGCCGGGCGCCGCACCGGCACGCGGACGGCGAGTACGCGGCCCGCCGCGAGAGCTGCGAGCGGGCCGCCGCGACGCTCGGCGTGACCGCGCTGCGCGACGTGACGGTGGCCGACCTCGACGCCGCGCTGGCCCGCCTCGACGACGACGAGACCCGCCGCCGGGTGCGGCACGTGGTGACCGAGAACCAGCGGGTCCTCGACACCGTCGCGCTGCTGCGCGCCGGCCGGGTCCGCGACACCGGTCCGCTGCTGACCGCCTCGCACGCCTCCATGCGCGACGACTTCGAGATCACCGTGCCGGAGATCGACACCGCGGTCGAGGCGGCGCTGTCCGCCGGGGCGTACGGCGCGCGGATGACCGGCGGCGGCTTCGGCGGCTGCGTGCTCGCCCTGGTCGACGCCGGCTCCGCCGACGCGGTGGCCGCCGCCGTCACCGACGCGTACGCCCGGAACGGCTTCACCGCCCCCGGCACGCTCACCGTCCTGCCGGCCGACGGCGTCACCCGCCTGGACTGAACGCGAAAGGCCCCCGGCGCGCAGCGCCGGGGGCCTTCTCGTCGCGTGCGTCAGCCAGCCTCGACGATCATGCCGGCGCCGACCGTACGGTTGGTCGACTCGTCGATGATCACGAAGCCGCCGGTGGTGCGGTTACGGCGGTACTCGTCGGCCAGCAGCGGAACAGTGGTCCGCAGCCGGACCCGGCCGATCTCGTTGAGCTTCAGCTCGGCGGCCGTCTCGTCGCGGTGCAGCGAGTTGATGTCCAGCCGGTAGTGCAGCCCGCGCACGATCGCCCGCGCCGAACGGGTCGTGTGCTTGATCGCGTACTTGCCGCCGACCTGCAACGGCCGGGTCTCGTCCATCCAGCAGACCATCGCCTCGATGTCCTGCACGGCCATCGGGGCGTTGTTCGGCCGGCAGATCATGTCGCCGCGGGAGATGTCCAGCTCGTCGGTCAGCCGGACCGTCACCGACATCGGCGGGAACGCCTCGTCCACCGGGCCGTCGGCCGTCTCCACCGCCGCGATCCGGCTGGTGAAGCCGGACGGCAGCACCATCACCTCGTCGCCGGGCTTGAGCACGCCCGAGGCCACCTGACCGGCGTAACCCCGGTAGTCGGTGACGGTGGTGGACTGCGGCCGGATCACGTACTGCACCGGGAACCGCACGTCGACCAGGTTGCGGTCCGAGGCGATGTGTACCCGCTCCAGGTGGTGCAGCAGCGACGGGCCCTCGTACCAGGGCATGTTCTCCGAGCGGGTGACGATGTTGTCGCCCTGCAGCGCGGAGACCGGCACCACAGTCAGGTCCGGTACGTCGAGCTTCGCGGCGAACGCGGTGAACTCGTCCGCGATCCGCTCGTAGACCTCCTGCGACCAGTCCACCAGGTCCATCTTGTTCACGCACAGGACCAGGTGCGGCACCCGCAGCAGCGAGCAGAGGAACGCGTGCCGGCGGGACTGCTCCACCAGGCCCTTGCGCGCGTCCACCAGGATCAGCGCCAGGTCGGCGGTGGAGGCGCCGGTGACCATGTTCCGGGTGTACTGGATGTGCCCCGGGGTGTCGGCGATGATGAACTTCCGCCGCGGCGTGGCGAAGTAGCGGTACGCCACGTCGATGGTGATGCCCTGCTCCCGCTCGGCGCGCAGGCCGTCGGTGAGCAGCGCCAGGTTGGTGTACTCGTCGCCCCGGGCGGCGCTGACCGCCTCGACGGCGGCGAGCTGGTCGCTGAACAGCGACTTGGTGTCGTAGAGCAGACGGCCGATCAGCGTCGACTTGCCGTCGTCGACGCTGCCCGCGGTGGCGAACCGCAGCAGGTCCATCGGCCGGGCGGTCTCGCTCTCGGCCGGGGCCAGGGTCTCGACGCTCATCAGAAGTAGCCCTCTCGCTTGCGGTCCTCCATGGCGGCCTCGCTGACCCGGTCGTCACCGCGGGTCGCGCCGCGCTCGGTGATCCGCGTGGCGGCCACCTCCTCGATCACCTTCTCCACCGTGTCGGCGTCCGAGCTGACCGCCGCGGTGCAGGAGGCGTCACCCACGGTCCGGTACCGCACCTGGGCCTTGAACGGCTGCTCACCGGCGCGGGCCCGGAAGAACTCGTTGACCGCGTAGAGCATCCCGTCGCGCTCGATCACCTCACGCTCGTGCGCGTAGTAGATCGACGGCAGCGGGATCTGCTCCCGCGCGATGTAGTGCCAGACGTCCAGCTCGGTCCAGTTCGACAGCGGGAACACCCGGATCGACTCGCCCGGGTGGTGCCGGCCGTTGTAGAGCGCCCACAGCTCCGGACGCTGGTTCTTCGGATCCCACTGGCCGAACTCGTCGCGGAAGCTGAACACCCGCTCCTTGGCCCGCGCCTTCTCCTCGTCGCGCCGGGCGCCGCCGAACAACGCGTCGAAGCGGTGCTTCTCCACCGCCTCCAGCAGCACCGGCGTCTGGATCCGGTTGCGCATGCCGTCGGCGGACTCGCGGACCAGGCCCTTGTTCAGCGCCTCCGGCACGCTCGCCACGATGAGCTGCAGGCCCAGCTCGGCCACCCGCCGGTCGCGGTAGTCGAGCACCTCGGGGAAGTTGTGCCCGGTGTCCACGTGCATCACCGGGAAGGGGATGTTGGCCGGCGCGAACGCCTTCTGGGCCAACCGGAGCATCACGATCGAGTCCTTGCCGCCGGAGAACAGCAGCACCGGCCGTTCCATCTCGGCGACGACCTCGCGCATCACGAAGATGCTCTCCGCCTCGAGCGCGTCGAGGTGCGACACCTGGTACGCGGCGGGGGACGTCATGACACGAACTCGATTCGCACGGATCCGTACATCGGATTCCAGACCTTTCAGGTCGGACTCGTGAAGAAGAACGCTCAGGTTACCCGGAATGCCGCTGCAACGCTGCAAGCAACCGACTCGCGAGATCCTTGCGGCAGACCAGCAGATCCGGTAGGCGCGGGTCGGCCCCGTTGTATTTCAGCGCAGAACCGTCGATCCGGGAAGCATGCAGACCGGTGGCCGTCGCCACAGCGACCGGAGCGGCCGAATCCCACTCGTACTGACCGCCCGCGTGGATGTACGCGTCGACCTCACCGGTCACCACGGCGGCGATCTTCGCGCCCGCCGAGCCCATCGGAACCAGATGAGCGCCGACGTCCTCTGCCAGGTCGGTCAGGAAAACCGGCGGACGGCTACGGCTGGCCGCCAACCGGATGACCCGCGCGCCGCCCCCGATGGCCGCCTCCACAGTCATCGGCGGGTACGCCGGCGGGTGGTCCGTGCCGAGCACCCGGTGCTGGGCCGGCAGGGCCACCGCGCCCGCCACCAGACCGTGCGGCGTCGACGCGTTGCGCGACCAGAGCGCCACGTGCACCGCCCAGTCCGCGCGCCCCTCCTCCGCGTACTCCCGGGTGCCGTCCAGCGGGTCGACGATCCAGACCCGGTCCGCGGTCAGACGCGGCAGCGCCTCGTCGGTCACCTCCGCCGTCCAGGCCAGCCGCGAACCCTCGTCCTCCTCCGACAGCACCGCGTCCGCCGGCCGCCACTTCGCCAGCTCGGTGCGGATCAGATCGTGCGAGACCTTGTCACCGGCCGACCGGAGCGCGCCCGCGTCGGCGAAGCCCATCTCCGCGCGCAGGGCCGTCAGCGCCTGACCGGCCCGGGACGCCAGCCACCGGGCGAACCCGCCGTCGATCATCGGAGGACTGCCCATGATGCTCCCGTCACCCGCCTTCGCTCCCGCCGCCCGAGGCTACCGGCCGCGCTCCGCCCCGCCGGTCAACCCCCGTGGTACAGGTTCTGCGTCGGCTCCACGCCCTTGAGAACCACCGACTCCACCACGTCCGCCGCGCGGTCCACCAGGAACTCCAGCTCCTTGCGCTCCGCCGAGGAGAAATCCGAGAGTACGTAGTCGGCCGGGTCCTGCCGGCCCGGCGGCCGGCCGATGCCGAACCGCACCCGCACGTAGTCCTTGGTGCCGAGCGACTTCGACATCGACCGCAGGCCGTTGTGCCCGCCCTCGCCGCCGCCGCACTTCACCCGCACCTGCCCGTACGGGATGTCCAGCTCGTCGTGCACCGCGATCACGTGCGCCGGCGGGATCTTGTGGAACTGCGCCAGCCCGGCCACCGGACCACCGGAGAGGTTCATGTACGTCAACGGCTTCAGCAGCACCAGCTTCGGACCGCCGAACCCCAACCGCCCCTCGGCGGCCTCGGCCATCGCGCGCTTGTGCCGCCCGAACTTCGCGCCCACCCGGGCCGCCAGCAGGTCCGCCACCATGAACCCGACGTTGTGCCGGTTGTTCGCGTACTCCCGGCCGGGGTTGCCCAGGCCGACCACCAGCCACGGCCCCGCCTCGTCCGTCACCCGACGCCCCTTCCCGCTCGCTCGCCCGACCAGTCCCGATACGCCGACAGGCGCCCCCGGGAACCGGGGACGCCTGTCGCACAGCCTTGCGGACCGGTCAGGCCTCGGTCTTCGCCTCGGCCGGGGCCTCCTCGCCCTCGGCGGCCGGAGCGCCCTCGGCACCCTCGGCGGTCTCCTCGCCGACCTCGGCCTCGGCCTCCTCGGTGGCCTCCTCGACCTCGGGGAGGGTGGCCTCGAGCTGCTCGGCGGTCGGAGCGGCGGTCACCGAGGCGACAGCGGTCTCCTCGTCGGTGGCCAGCTCGACGCCGGACGGCAGCTCGACGTCGGCGGCGGTGATCGTGGTGCCCGGCTCGGCGCCCTCGATCGACGCCTCCAGGTGGTCCGGCACCTTGGTCGCGTCGGCGGTCACCGACAGCGTGTCGTGGTCGTGCACGATCAGGGTGTCCTTCGCGGCCTCACCGGTCAGCTGGACCGGAACCTCGACGGTGACCTTCTCGCCCCGGCGGACCAGCAGCAGGTCCACGTGCTCGAAGGTGTCCTTGATCGGGTCACGCTGGATCGCCTTCGGCAGCGCCAGCACCTGGGTGCCGTCGCTGACCTCGATCGCGAAGAGCTGGTTCGCGCCGCCCTTGCGGATCGCGGCGGCGAACTCCCGCGCCGGAAGCGCGATGTGCTTGGGCTTCTCGCCGTGGCCGTACAGCACGGCGGGCACCTTGCCGGCCCGGCGGGTACGACGGGCACCACCCTTGCCGAACTCGGTACGGGGCTCGGCGCTGATCTTTACCTCGGACACGGGGAAACTCCTGATGCTTCGCTGCGGCGGCTTGTCGTCTGGCGGTGCTGGGGCGAGGGGCTCGCTGGGGCTAGGGTCATGAACGACCGCCCGGAGCACCGCGTCGATGACGGCGCCTCCGTGCGGTGCTTGTCAGCAGCCCGCCGGGCACCCTCGCCGTGGCAACCGCACCAGTCTACCCGAGGGAATTCCCGGCTCTCCGGCAGTCCCCCATATCACCGCCCGGCCGCTTGCGCAGGGCATCGGCCCGGCCGCCGGAGACACCCCGGCGACCGGACCGGCGCGCTCAGCTCAGGCCACCGAACAGGGTGGTCACCGACCCGTCGTCGAAGACCTCCCGGATCGCCCGGGCCAGCAGCGGGGCGATCGACAGCACGGTCAGCTTGTCCAGCTGCTTCTCCGACGGCAGCGGCAGCGTGTTCGTCACCACGACCTCGCTGATCGGGCTGTTCTTCAGCCGCTCCGTCGCCGGGTCGGACAGCAGCGCGTGGGTCGAGGCGACCACGATCTCCGCCGCGCCCTGCTCCTTGAGGATGTCCGCCGCCTTGGTGATCGTGCCACCGGTGTCGATCATGTCGTCCACGATCAGGCACACCCGGCCCTCGACCTCACCGACGACCCGGTTCGCCACCACCTGGTTCGGCTTGAGCGGATCGCGGGTCTTGTGGATGAACGCCAGCGGGCAGCCGCCCAGCCGGTCGGTCCAGCGCTCGGCCACGCGTACCCGGCCCGAATCCGGCGCGACCACGGTCATCGGCCGGCCCGCGTACTTGTGCTCCACGTACTCGGCCAGCACGTCCATCGCGAACAGGTGGTCCACCGGGCCGTCGAAGAAACCCTGGATCTGCGCGGTGTGCAGGTCCACGGTCAGGATCCGGTTCGCACCGGCGGTCTTCAACAGGTCGGCGATCAGCCGCGCCGAGATCGGCTCCCGGCCGCGGTGCTTCTTGTCCTGCCGCGAGTACGGGTAGAACGGCAGCACCACTGTGATCCGCTTGGCCGAGCCGCGCTTCAGCGCGTCGACCATGATCAGGGTCTCCATGACCCAGGTGTTCACGCCGTGCGTCACGGACTGCACCACGAAGGCGTCCGAACCACGGACCGAATCCTTGTACCGTACGAAGATCTCGCCGTTGGCGAAGTCGTACGCGTCGGCCGGCGTCGGCGCGACGCCGAGCACCTCACCGATCTCCTTGGCCAGCTCCGGAAAACCCCTCCCGGAGAAGAGCATCAGGCTCTTGCGGTTTTCGGCGACGATGCTGCCCATGGGCCCGTCTGCTCCCGTATGTCGGTGGTACCCGGCGGCGGTGGGCCGGGGACTGTTCGGTTGCAGTATGCCCCCGGTTCAGCGATCCACCCACGGCCCGGCGGCCGCCGTGGAGTCAGTCACCTTCGCTTGCGGCGCCGCCCGTGTCCGACGCACCCTCACCGGCCCGCCGCGCCGCCTCCGCGGCGTCCGTGCCGGCCCGCTTACGCAGCACCCAGCCCTCCACGTTGCGCTGCTGACCCCGCGCCACCGCCATCGCACCCGGCGGCACGTCCCCGGTGATCACCGAACCCGCAGCGGTGTACGCCCCGTCGCCCACCCGCACCGGCGCCACGAACATGTTGTCCGCCCCGGTACGCGCGTGACTGCCGATGGTGGTGTGGTGCTTGCGTACCCCGTCGTAGTTGACGAAGACGGTCGCCGCGCCGATGTTGCTGTGCTCACCGATCGTCGCGTCGCCCACGTACGACAGGTGCGGCACCTTCGACCCGTCACCGATCGACGCCTTCTTGGTCTCCACGAACGTGCCGACCTTCGCCTTGCGGCCCAGCCGCGACTCCGGCCGCAGGTACGCGTACGGGCCGACGCTCGCCTGCGGCCCCACCTCGGCACCGAGCGCGTGGCTGCGCACGATGCTCGCGCCCGCGCCCACCACCGTGTCCGCGAGCGTGGTGTCCGGGCCGACGAGCGCGCCCTCGCCGACCGTCGTGGCGCCCTGGAGCTGGGTGTTCTGGTCGATCACCGCGTCCCGCTCGACGGTCACCGTCACGTCGATCCAGGTGGTGTGGGGGTCGAGGATGCTGACCCCGGTCCGCATCCAGCCCTCGTTCACCCGGTCCCGCAGCAGGCGGCGCAGCGCGGCCAGCTCGACCCGGTCGTTGCAGCCGAGCGTCTCCACGTGGTCGGCGGCGCAGTGCACAGCCACCGGCTCACCGGCGTCGCGCAGCAGCGCGAAGACGTCGGTCAGGTACTCCTCGCCCTGGTCGTTGTCGGTGGAGAGCTTGCCCAGCGCCTCCCGCAGTCGAGCCGCGTCGAACGCGTAGATGCCCGCGTTGATCTCCCGCAGCGCGCGCTGCTGCGGGGTGGCGTCGCGCTCCTCGACGATCTGCTCCAGTTGCCCCTGCACGTCCCGCACGATCCGGCCCAGGCCGGTCGGGTCGGGCACCTCGGCGGCGAGCACCGTCGCCGCGGCGGCGGCGTCCTCGTGCGCCTCGACCAGCGCCTGGACCGTCTCCGGCCGCAGCAGCGGCACGTCCCCGTTGATCACCACCACGGTGCCGGTGGCGTCCGGCACCGCGTCCAGCGCGATGCGGACCGCGTGCCCGGTGCCGAGCTGGCGCTCCTGGAGCACGGGCGTGGCACCCGGGGCGACCTCGGTCAGGTGCTCCCGGACCTGGTCGGCGCCGTGGCCGACCACGACCACGGTGCGGTCCGCGCCCAGCGGGCCGGCCGCGGCGAGGACGTGACCGAGCAGGGTACGGCCGAGCAGCGGGTGCAGCACCTTGGGCAGGGACGACTTCATCCGCTTGCCCTCACCGGCGGCGAGCACGACAACGGTGCGGAGGTGGGGCTGGGACACGACGTGGCTCCCGTCGGGACGGCGACAGTCTCGCGGTCATGCTAACCACGCGGCTCGCCACAATTCGCATCCGGCCACACAAACGCCGTCCGCTCGCGAGCGATCCGACGAATGAGCTGGGGTGCCTGGATTCGAACCAGGAGCTCAAGGCTCCAAAGGCCTGCGGGTTGCCGTTACCCCACACCC
Organism: Micromonospora sp. WMMD1274; assembly: GCF_049179035.1. Taxonomy (NCBI): domain Bacteria; kingdom Bacillati; phylum Actinomycetota; class Actinomycetes; order Micromonosporales; family Micromonosporaceae; genus Micromonospora; species Micromonospora sp. WMMD1274. The sequence goes on along the minus strand of NZ_JBMHMG010000001.1, from coordinate 4,122,231 downwards.
CATCGCCATGTCAAGACCTACGGAGCGACATCTTTCCCCTGCGCCTCGTCCGCAATCCGGAACAGCTCGGCGATCATACCTTCGATCCGCCAGTAGAGCTCGCGGCTGCGGGGCACAGTGATCACGAGGCAGCCGTGATAGGTGTCGCCGGTGTTCCGCCGTACCGTCGTCGGGTTGTGCCGCTTGAGCACCGTGCGGCGGAACCTCTCCGCGGGCAGCCCGAGCCGCCCCACCCACCAGCGCACCGCAGCCTCGGCGTCCGCCGACTCGTGGATGCTCACCCGGTAGGTCGGCACCGTCCGGTCCACGCCGCAGACTTCCAGGAACCGGAGGAAGAGGGCCAGCAAACCCGGATCGCTGTTGACGAACTGGATCGTCACCGCCCGACGCCAGGGCTTGGACTTGGCTCCCTCGCACCAGTAGATCGCGGCACCGAGCATCAGCAGGTCCCGCTCGCCGAGACCGCCGACCACACCGGCGGCGCGGGCGTGCTCCGCGGTCCGCGCGGCGTCCCGCGTCTCCCGGTACGCGCTCCAGCGCGCCTCCGTCATCGCCTTCGAGTGCTCGCGGCGCCGCTCGGCCGTCTCGTCGTCCGGGTCCAGCGGCAGGTGCCGCACCCACTGGTAGGCGGTCGACTTCGCCACCCCGAGCCGCGCCGCGATCTCGTTTACCGACCGGCCCGCCGTGCGCAGCCGCAGGGCCTCGGCACGGGCGTCGTCGCGGGCTCGCGGCCGGCGGGTCCACTCCGGCGGCGGGATGCCGCGCAGCAGCGCGTACACCCGGTCGCGGCCGACGCCCAGGCGAACCCGGATCTCGGCGACGGAGAGCTGCTCGTCCACACGTAGGCGCCGCGCCTCGGCGGCGAGGGGGTCGGTCACCGACACAGATTAGAACGTGCGTACGACAGCGGCCGGTCTGACCGCGAGCGTCGCGCCTGGCAGGATGGACGGGTGACCGACGTTTCCGGCAACGACCGCACCCGTCGGCGGCCCGTGCCGGCGACGAAGCCCTCCCGGGTACGGATGTCCGCGACGCAGCGGCGCGAGCAGCTGATCTCGATCGCCCGGCAGATCTTCGCCGAGAAGGGTTTCGACGCGACCTCGATCGAGGAGATCGCGGCGCGCGCCAAGGTCTCCAAGCCGGTGGTCTACGAGCACTTCGGCGGGAAGGAGGGGCTCTACGCGGTGGTGGTGGACCGGGAGGTCCGCTCGCTGCTGGACCGGATCACCACGGCGCTGACCGCAGGTCATCCGAGGGAGTTGCTGGAGCAGGCCGCGTTGACGTTGCTGACCTACATCGAGGAGGAGACCAGCGGCTTCCGGGTGCTGGTCCGGGAGTCCCCGCTGATGTCCGCGACGGGCAACTTCAGCAGCGTGATGAACGACGTGGCGCACCAGGTGGAGCACATCCTGGCGGGCGAGTTCTCCATCCGGGGGTACGACCCGAAGCTGGCGGAGCTCTACTCGCAGGCGCTGGTGGGCATGGTGGCGCTGACCGGCCGCTGGTGGCTGGAGGTGCGCAAGCCGCGCAAGGAGACGGTGGCGGCGCACCTGGTGAATCTGGCCTGGAACGGGTTGTCGCACCTGGCCTCGAAGCCGGGGCCGATCGGGACGTGAGCCGGATCCTCGGCCGTGCGGTGCGGTGATGGCACTACGCCCCCGCGGCGGCCGCGATCGCCGAGTCGAAGTCGGGGCCGGCACCGATCTGGGCGAGCAGCACGTTCGCCGCGTTGTAGCAGTCGAACCTTTCGATCTTTCCGTCCCGCAGATGCCAGAGATCAGCGGTCGGCACGTCGATCCGGTTGCCGGTCGGCGGGATCTCGCCGGCCGGCGTGGGGAAACCGCCGAGGTGGGTGCCCTGAATTCGTAGTTCGACGGCGACGACGTCACCGAGAGCATGCACGTCGAGCAGTTCGCGGTGGACGTCGGGAAAGACGCCGGCGAAGCCGGTCAGCGCCTGCGGAATCTGGTCTCCGCGGAATGTCAGCCCGTTGGGCATGTCGTTGAACGTTCCGTCCTCGGTGAACAGGGCGCGGAAGCCGGGCCCGTCGAGGACATCCCCTTCCGCCAGCCGGTACGCCTCGCGAACGATCTCTTCGTTGCTCTTCATTCGGCCCGTCCTCGATTGTCGTGCCACCGCGGGAACAGTTCTCGTCGATGTGCGCCGCCCACGCTAGCAAGTTTTTGACCGGATGGTCAATAACGTAGGCTTCCCCCGTGCCCCGTCCCCGCAAGTTCGTCGAGAGCGATGTCGTCAGCAGCGCCAGCGAGGTGTTCGCCGTGCACGGCCTCGCCGCCGCGACCCTCGACGACCTGGTGCGGGCGACCGGCCTGGGCAAGCAGAGCCTCTACAACGCCTTCGGCGGGAAGCGGGAACTGTTCCTCCGGGCCCTCTCCGAGGATCGGGAGGAGGCGACGCGCGCCGTCTCGGAAGCACTCGGGCACGACGGCGCTTCGCCGCTGGAACGAATCCGGGGGCACATGCTCCGCATGGCGATCGAGTTCAGCAGCAGCGATCGGCGGGTCTCACTCACCACGCGCGCGCTCGTCGAGTCGACAGGCGAGGAGGACCCGCTCTCGACCGTCACGAAGGCCGCCATCGAGCAGCTCGCCGGGGTCTACGCCGGATGCCTGGAACACGCCCGGGAGAACGGGGATCTCCCGGAGGACGCGAACGTGCAGTCACTGGCGGTCTACTTCGTCGCGGTCACCCGGGGGATGGAGTTGCTCGGCCGCGCCGGTGTCGGCCGTGGCGTTCTCACCGCTGTCGCACTCGACGCGCTTCGCGCGCTCCACGACCCGCGGACCGACCAGACCGACGGCGGTCGCCCCACCCTCCAATGAGCCGCGGCGCCCGTCGTGGCGACGAGGGCGCCGGTCACCGAGAGCGTTCCCCGATGGGGTGGTAGCGGCGCTGCCGTTCCTCCTCGGCGTGCTCGGGCGTGCCGACCTTGTCGTACAGGCCGGTGGCGAGCAGGACCAGCCCGAACAGCAGCGACACGATGACAGTCGACATCGAGAAGTTGAGGAAGTTCGCCGAGGTCTGGAGCACCGACATCATCAGGATGCCGGTGACCAGGAAGACCACCCCGGCGGTGAGGTTCATGTAGTGGCCGAGGTTGTCGCGGCGGGACGCGCCGACCAGCAGGACCGCGCCGAAGACCACCGAGACCAGCGAGAAGGCCAGGTTGGTGCGCAGTCCGAGCGCCCAGTCGCCATCCCGGCCGAACAGTCCCTCGCCCCAGGTCTGGAAGACGCCGAAGACGCCGAAGACCAGGATGTAGAGGCCGATGAGCCCGGACAGCACCCGGTACAGCGGCCGCGCGGGGTGGTTCACCGGGAAGTGCGCCATGATGCCCTCCAGCCGTGTGACTGATTCGGGGCAATTGTCGCCTGACGTGTCCGCGCGCGTCCGGAAAACACCGAAGGCCCGGCGCGCCGCGCCGGGCCTTCGGTACGAGGCGGGATCAGAGCACCAGGCGGGCCTTCTGCCAGGCCTCGTGCTCGTCGTCGGAGCCGACCTTGCCGTACATGCCGACCATCAGGAGCACCAGGGACAGGGTCAGGACCACGACGTCGGTCATGATCGAGAAGTTGAAGATGTTGGCGTCGGTCTGGAGGAACGCCAGCGCGGCCAGGCCGATCACCATCAGCGTGTAGGCCAGCCACTGGTTGATCGCCACGTCGAGGTTGCGGCCGATCGCGGTGCCCACCAGGATCACGACGCCGAACAGCACCGACAGCAGCGAGAACGCCATGTTGGTGCCCTGGCCGAGGACCTTGGTGTCGTCCTGGGCGAGGAAGTCGTTGCCGGCGCTGGCGATGATGCCGAGGCCGCCGAAGACGACGAAGTACAGACCAACGATCCCGCCGATCGCCCGGTAGATCGGCCGCGCGGGGTGGTTGACGGGGGTGTGGGCCATCTCTGCGTCTCCAAAAGACCGTTCGGACGAGGGTTCCACCGGTGATTGTCCCGTACGCCGGTCAGTGACGCCGCACACCCCCCACCCCGGCGGCAGGTCAGCCGGCCGGAAGCTCCTCGGCGAGAGCCAGCCAGGTCTCCTCGGTGCGGTCCCGCTCGGCCCGTACCTCCTTGAGCTGGGCGTCCAGCTCGGCGACCCGGGCGTAGTCGGTGGCGTTCGCGGCGAGCTGCTCGTGCAGGCCCGCCTCCTTCTGTTCCAGCTTGGCGATCTGCCGTTCCAGCCGGTTGAGTTCCTTCTTCGCGACGCGCACCTCGGCGGCGGACATGCCCTCGCGCGCCGGCGCCGCCGTGGCCGGGGTGAGGTCGGCGGGCGCCGGGCCGCCGGCCGCGGCGGCGCGCGCCAGGTACTCGTCGACGCCGCCGGGCAGGTGCACCAGCCGGCCGTCACCGAACATGCCGTACGCGACGTCGGTGACCCGCTCGATCAGGTAGCGGTCGTGGCTGGCCACCACGATCGTGCCGGGCCACGAGTCGAGCAGGTCCTCCAGCGCGGCGAGCGTGTCGGTGTCCAGGTCGTTGGTGGGCTCGTCGAGCAGCAGCACGTTGGGTTCCCCGGCGAGCAGCCGCAGCATCTGCAGGCGGCGGCGCTCGCCGCCGGACAGGTCGCTCACCGGGGTCCAGAGCCGCCGGTCGTCGAAGCCGAAGATCTCGGCGAGCTGGGAGGCGCTGATCTCCCGGTCGCCGAACTGCACCCGCCGGGCCACCTCCTCGACGGCTTCCAGCACGCGCAGGTGGCCGGGGAGTTCGGCGAGTTCCTGGGACAGGAACGCCGGCCGGACGGTCTGCCCGGCGGCGAAGCGCCCGCCGTCGGGGCCGGTCACCCCGGCGAGCATCCGCAGCAGGGTGGTCTTGCCGGCGCCGTTGCGCCCGAGGATGGCCACCCGGTCGCCGGGACCGACCTGCCAGGTGGTGTCGTGCAGGATCTCCTTCGGGCCGGCGTGCAGCCGCACGTGTTCGAGGTCGTACACCTGCTTGCCGAGCCGGGCGGTGGCGAGCCGTTGCAGCGACATGGTGTCGCGGGGTTCCGGCACGTCGGCGATGAGCGCGTTCGCGGCGTCGATACGGAACTTGGGCTTGGAGGTGCGTGCCGGAGCGCCCCGGCGCAGCCAGGCGATCTCCTTGCGGAGCAGGTTCTGCCGGCGGGCCTCGGTGGCGGCGGCGACGCGTTGCCGCTCGACGCGGGCCAGCGTCCACGCGGCGAAGCCGCCCTCGTACGCCCGGACGGTCTGGTCGGCGACCTCCCAGGTGCTGGTGCAGACGGCGTCGAGGAACCAGCGGTCGTGGGTGACCACGACGAGCGCGCCCTTGCGGGTGACGAGGTGCCGGGCGAGCCAGTCGACGCCGCCGACGTCGAGGTGGTTGGTGGGCTCGTCGAGGACGAGCAGGTCGGCGTCGCGGACCAGCAGCGCGGCGAGCGCGACGCGGCGGCGTTCCCCGCCGGACATCGGGCCGACCGGCGTGTCCAGGCCGAGGTGGGGCATGCCGAGGCCGTCGAGGATGGCGCGCACCCCCGCGTCGCCGGCCCACTCGTGCTCGGCGCCCATGCTCTCGCCGAGCCAGGCGGTGCCGAGCACCACGTCCCGCACGGTGAGGTCGGGGGCCAGGTCGAGGCGCTGCGGCAGCCAGGCCACCCGCAGGTCGCGGCGGTGGGTGACGCGGCCGTCGTCGGGTTCCTCGGTGCGGGTGAGCAGCCGCAGCAGCGTCGACTTGCCGGCGCCGTTGAGGCCGACCACACCGACCCGGTCGGCGTCGTCGAGGCCGAGCGAGACGTCGGTGAGCAGCGGCCCGGCGGCGCCGTACCCCTTGGACACCCGGTCCAGGTTGACGATGTTGGCCACTGACCCACCCTTCACGACTCAGGCGTCCCGGGGGCCCGGGACGCCTGAGTCAAGGGTACGGGGCGTCAGACCACGCGGGCGCCGGCGACCGGGCCGTGCGCGACGCGGGCCTCCCGGCACACCCCGGCGGCGGTGATCTCGGCGGCGATCCGGACCGCGTCGGCCTCGCCGGTGGCGAGGAAGACGCAGGTGGGACCGGAGCCGGAGACGATGCCGGCGAGCGCGCCGGCCGCCTCGCCGGCCTTGAGCGTCTCGGCCAGCGACGGGCGCATGGTCAGCGCGGCGTCCTGGAGGTCGTTGCCGAGCGTGGCGGCGAGCACCCGCGGGTCGCGCTGGCGCAGCGCGGCGAGCAGCGCGTCGGTGCTGCCCAGCGGCGTGCCGGCGGCTCCGGCGTCGCGCAGCCGGTCCAGTTCCCGGTACGCGGCCGGGGTGGACAGGCCGCCGTCGGCGATCGCCACCACCCAGTGCCAGGAGGTGGGGCGGGCCAGCACCGGGCTGACCGCCTCGCCCCGGCCGGTGCCGAGCGCGGTGCCGCCGTGGATGAGGAACGGCACGTCGGAGCCGAGGTCGGCGGCGATGCCGGCCAGTTCGTCGCGGGACAGCCCGGTGCCCCAGAGCGTGTCGCAGGCGACCAGCGCGGCGGCGGCGTCGGCGCTGCCGCCGGCCAGCCCGCCGGCGAGCGGGATCTGCTTGCGCAGGTGCAGCCGGGCGTGCGGGGCGACGCCCGCGTAGCCGGCGAGCGCGTGCGCGGCGCGCAGCGCCAGGTTCGTGTCGTCCAGCGCCAGCTCTCCGGCGCCCTCGCCCTCCATGGTGAGGGTGAGCGTGTCGCCGCGACGGGCGGTCAGCTCGTCGTAGATGGAGATCGCGTGGTAGACGGTGTTCAGCTCGTGGTAGCCGTCACGCCGCAGCGGCCCGACACCGAGATGCAGGTTGACCTTGGCGGGCACCCGCACCTTGACCGGGCCGCTGGACCCGCGCCGCTGCCCGTCCTCGTCCTCCGGTCGCCATGCCTCGGTCACCGGGTGGACTCCACCGGACGTGGGCGGATGTCGAACGGCTTCGGCACGGTCAGCTCCTCGGCGAGGGGTCGGACAACGGCGCCAGCCTACTGCTCGCCGCCGGGGGCGTCCGGGGCCGACGCGGCGATGGCGGCGAACTGCTCGACGGTGAGCGATTCGCCCCGTGCGCCCGGATCCACACCGGCGGCGGTGAGCGCGGCGGCGGCCCGGTCCGCGCCGCCGGCCCAGCCGGCCAGGGCGGCGCGCAGCGTCTTGCGGCGCTGCGCGAACGCGGCGTCGATTACCGCGAAGACAGCCTTCCGGGGTACGTCCGGCCGGGGCGGCTCCCGCCGGGTGAACGCGACCAGGCCGGAGTCGACGTTGGGCACCGGCCAGAACACGTTCGGCGGGACCTTGCCGGCCGCGCGGGAGCGGGCGTACCAGGCGAGTTTCACCGACGGGATGCCGTACACCTTGGAGCCGGGACCGGCGACGAGGCGGTCGGCGACCTCCTTCTGCACCATCACCAGGCCGTGGCGCAGCGTGGGCAGTTCGGCGAGCAGGTGCAGCACGACCGGCACGGCGACGTTGTAGGGCAGGTTCGCCACCAGCGCGGTCGGCGCCGGGCCGGCCAGGTCGGCGGCGGTGATCCGCAGCGCGTCGGCCGGATGGACGGTGAGCCGCTCGGCGGCCGTACCGGCGAAGCGGGCGGCGGTCTCCGGCAGCGCGGCGGCGAGCGCCGGGTCGAGTTCCACCGCGTGCACGTGCGCGGCGACCGGGAGCAGGGCGAGCGTGAGCGAGCCGAGCCCGGGGCCGACCTCCAGCGCCACGTCGTCCGGGGTGAGCCCGGCGGTGGTGACGATCCGGCGCACGGTGTTCGGGTCGTGCACGAAGTTCTGGCCGAGCTTCTTGGTCGGCGTGACGCCGAGGCGCGCGGCGAGTTCCCGGATCTCCGCCGGGCCGAGGAGTCCGGTCACGCCGGGCATCCTCTCACCACGGCCCGAACGCGCGGTCGCCGGTCGCGGAGATGGTGGCGCAGAGTTCGTCCAGGTCGGTGCCGGTGGTCTCGGCGAGGAAGCGGACCGTCAGCGGGATCAGGTACGACGCGTTGGGCCGTCCCCGGTACGGCATCGGGGTGAGGTAGGGCGCGTCGGTCTCGACGAGGATCTGCGCGGGCGGGGTGACGGCGGCGGCCTCGCGCAGCGCGGCGGCGCTGCCGAACGTGACGGTGCCGGCGAAGCTGAGCAGGAAGCCGCGCCGGACGCACTCGCGGGCGAAGTCGGCGTCGCCGGAGAAGCAGTGCATGACCACGGTGTCCGGGGCGCCCTCGTCGTCGACGATGCGCAGCACGTCGGCGTGCGCGTCCCGGTCGTGGATGACGAGCGCCTTGCCGTGCCGCTTGGCGATGGCGATGTGCGCCCGGAAGCTCTCCTCCTGCGCGGCCCGCCCCTCGTCGCCGGTACGGAAGAAGTCCATGCCGGTCTCGCCGACCCCCCGGACGCGGTCCCGCCCGGCGAGCGTCTCGATCTCGCGCAGCGCCTCGTCCAGGTCGGCCAGCCGGGGCGCCTCGTTCGGGTGCAGCGCGACTGTGGCGAGCACCGGGGCGTACTTGTCGGCGACGTCGGCGCCCCACCGGGACGAGTCGACGTCCACGCCGACCTGGACGAGCCGGTCCACGCCGGCCCGGGCGGCGACGTCGATCGCGGCGGCCACCGGGTCGTCGCCGGGGGCGCCGCCGGGAGGCGTGCCGAACTCGCCGACGGTGATGTCGAGGTGGGTGTGGCTGTCCAGCACGGGTACGGGCAGCGGCTCGGGGGCGGGCGGGAACTCCCCGGCCCGGCGGGCGGCGCGCTGCTTGCGGGTCTCGGTCTGCTCGGTCATCGCGGCCAGCATCACACACCGGCCCGGTGCGGCGTTCCCGGACCGCCACCGGCTGTTCACGTGCCCCACATCTGGCGGGCTTAGCGTCCCGGAGTGACCGTCACCGACCAGGCCGGCGGGCCCGCCTCCGACCGGGCCGGGTTGCACGTGACGTACGCCGGCCGGGTGCACCCGGCCGAGGAGATCGCCCGGGGCGCGGCGTACGAGTTGTTCAGCGCCGACGAGGCGCCCGGGTTCGAGTGGTGCCCCCGGCCCGGCAGCGGCTGTCCGTGGCGCCGGTTCGTGCACGCGACCGAGGTGGACGCGGTGCACGGGGGCACCGGTCCGGCCGACGACACGGACGCACCGCTGCTGATGCCATTGCATCGGGACCGGGGCTGGGCGTACGTGCACCGGCTCAGCCAGCAGCCGGGCGCGGCGGCCGATCCGACGCTCGCCGCGGTGCGGGAGTCGGCGGTGATCCGGCCCGGCACCCGGATGGTGAAGGTGCTCTCCGCCCGGCAGCTCGCCGGGTACGTGCGCGGGTGGCTGCCGCACGGCTTCTGCTACCGGGAGCACGACGTGGCGCACCTGCGGACACCGGCCGGGATGGCGGTGCTGCGGGGCGACTCGGAGGGCGGCGACGTGGCGTACGCGCTGCGCTGGCGGGCCGCCGACCCGGCCGACTACGACGTGCCGGTGGGTGAGGCGCACCGAGGGCTGACGGCGTTGCCGCCCCGGGACCGGCTGGGGCCGCCGGTGCTGGGCACCGGGTTCGTGCCGAGCAACGGGCAGCTCGTACCGGAGTTCGTCACCCGCGAGTTCGCCGACCTGCCGATGCCGGCGAACGCCACGCTGCTGGCCTACCCGGCCGAGGGGGTGGAGGTGGTGCTCTACACCTACCAGGCGGAGCAGCGGGGCTGGCTGCGCCTGGCCGGGCCGCAGTGGCGGCACCTGCTCGCCGCGGTGCCCGGTCTGGCCGCCGACCAGGAGTACGTGCCGACCGGCGACGCGCCGCGCTCCACCCGGCTCGTCGGCACGTACGCCGGATCGGAGTACGAGGCGGTGGCCGACCAGCCGGGCGGGTTCCGGGTGCTGGCGATGACCCGGGCGGCCCGGTACCCGGTGGAGGCGGCGGCCCGGCGGGTGCGCACGGCGGTGTGGCGCGGCGTGCCGTGCCTGGTGCTGCGGGAGGAGGGCGGCTGGCTGCGGTTGCGGCTGCGTCGCCCGGATCCGGACGCGGTGGCCGCGACCGGCGCGCAGTGTCTGGAACGCGGCGTGTACGAGGTCTGGGCGCCCGGCGGAGAGCTGACCGACGACCGGGTGGTGGACCTGCCCTATCCGGCCCGCCACGAATAGACGGGGGCAGGTCGGGAAGGCGTGGGGGGTCCGAGAAACCCGCGCGAGGGGGAATCCCGACATGCCTTTCGTCACCGTCGGTACGGAGAACTCCGCACCCATCGACCTGTACTACGAGGATCACGGTTCCGGTCAGCCGGTCGTGCTGATCCACGGTTTCCCGTTCAACGGGGCGACCTGGGAGAAGATGAGTGGTCCGCTGCTGAACGCCGGGTACCGGGTGATCACGTACGACCGGCGTGGGTTCGGTAACTCCGCCCAGCCGGCCATGGGCTACGACTACGACACGTTCGCCGCCGACCTGGACGTGTTGATGACCGAGCTGGACCTGCGCAACGCCATCCTGGTCGGGCACTCCATGGGCACCGGTGAGGTGACCCGCTACCTGGGCGCGTACGGGTCGGACCGGGTGGACCGGGCGGTCATGATGGCCCCGTTGGCGCCGTACCTGCTGAAGGCGCCCGAGGACCCGGAGGGCGTCGACAAGAGCATGTTCGAGGGGTTCCAGAAGGCGATCATCCAGGACCGGTTCGCCTACCTGACCCAGTTCTGCGACGCGTTCTTCAACGCCAGCGAGAACCGGGGGAAGCTGGTCAGCGACGAGGCGTACCACGCGCACTGGCAGATCGGCGCGCAGGCGTCGGCCAAGGGCACCCACGACTCGGTGGACGCCTGGCAGACCGACTTCCGCGGTGACCTGCCGAACATCGACGTGCCGGTGCTGATCATCCAGGGCGACAAGGACAACGTGCTGCCGTACCCGGTGACGGGCCAGCGGCTGGTGAACATGCTGTCCGACGCCAAGCTGGTCACGCTGAAGGGTGCGCCGCACGGCACGCCGTGGACCCATCCCACCGAGGTCAACAAGGCCATCATGGAGTTCATCGGCAAGCCGAGCATGGCGACGGCCTGACCTGGCGGACGACCGCGGCCCCGGGGTCTCCCCGGGGCCGCGGTCACGCGTGCGTGGTCAGCCGGCCAGGCGGGCCAGCTCCTCCTCGACGATGGACGGGTCGAGCTTGCGGAACACCGGCTTCGGCGCCGCGAGCGGCCGGCCCACCTCCAGGGGTACGGACTCCCAGCGCGCCCCGACCGTGTAGTCACCGGTCAGCACCGGGTACGACGGCCCGCCGTCGAGGTCGTCGACCTCCTCGATCACCGGCATGGGCGCGTGCACGCCGGTGCCGCCGAGCAGCTCGTGGATCTTCTGCGCGGAGTGCGGCAGGAACGGGGTCAGCAGCGTGTTGGCGTCGCTGACGACCTGGAGCGCGACGTGCAGGATGGTGCCCATGCGGGGCTTGTCGTCCTCGCCCTTGAGCTTCCACGGCGCCTGCTCGGAGAGGTACTTGTTGGCCTCGGCGACGACCTTCATGGCCTCGCCGATGGCCTGCTTCTGCCGGTGCCGGGCGATCAGGTCGCCGACGGTGGCGAAGCCGGCCTTCGCGGTGTCCAGCAGCGCCTGGTCGGCCTCGGTGAGCCCGGCCGGGTCGACCGGCGGGATCGCGCCGAAGTTCTTCGCCGCCATCGACACCGAGCGGTTGACCAGGTTGCCCCAGCCGGCGACCAGCTCGTCGTTGTTGCGGCGCAGGAACTCGGCCCAGGTGAAGTCGGTGTCGTTGCTCTCCGGCCCGGCCACCGCGATGAAGTAGCGCAGCGCGTCGGCGTCGTAGCGCTCCAGGAAGTCCCGGACGTAGATGACCACCTTGCGGGAGGAGGAGAACTTCCGCCCCTCCATGGTCAGGTATTCGCTGGAGACGACCTCGGTGGGCAGGTTGAGCCGGCCCAGCTCGCCCGGCTCGCCGTCGCGGGCGCCCGCACCGGAGTAGCCACCGAGCAGCGCCGGCCAGATCACCGAGTGGAAGACGATGTTGTCCTTGCCCATGAAGTAGTACGAGACGGCGTCCTTCCCCTCGCCGTCGGCGGACCACCACTTGCGCCAGGCCTCCGGGTCGCCGGTGCGGCGGGCCCACTCGATGGACGCGGACAGGTAACCGATGACCGCGTCGAACCAGACGTAGATCCGCTTGTCCGGGCGGTCGCGCCAGTCGTCGAGCGGGATCGGCACGCCCCACTCCAGGTCGCGGGTGATGGCCCGGGGCTGGAGGTCGTCGAGGAGGTTGCGGGAGAACCGCAGCACGTTCGGGCGCCAGCCCTCGCGGGTGTCCAGCCACTGCCGCAGCGCGTCGGCCAGGGCGGGCAGGTCGAGGAAGAAGTGCTCGGTCTCGACGAACTCCGGCGTCTCCCCGTTGATCTTCGACTTGGGGTCGATCAGGTCGATCGGGTCGAGCTGGTTGCCGCAGTTGTCGCACTGGTCGCCGCGTGCGCTGTCGTAGCCGCAGATCGGGCAGGTGCCCTCGATGTAGCGGTCGGGCAGCGTCCGGCCGGTGGACGGGGAGATCGCCCCGGTGGTGACCTTCGGGACGATGTAGCCGTTGCGGTACAGGCCGGTGAACAGCTCCTGCACCACCGCGTAGTGGTTGCGCGTGGTGGTGCGGGTGAACAGGTCGTACGACAGGCCGAGCGCGCGCAGGTCCTCGGCGATCACCCGGTTGTAGCGGTCGGCCAGCTCGCGCGGGGTGACCCCCTCGGCGTCGGCCTGCACCTGGATCGGGGTGCCGTGTTCGTCGGTGCCGGAAACCATGAGCACGTCGTGACCGGCCATCCGCATGTACCGGGAGAAGACGTCGGAGGGAACGCCGAATCCGGATACGTGGCCGATGTGGCGCGGGCCGTTGGCGTAGGGCCAGGCGACCGCGGCGAGAACGTGACTCATGAGCAGCAAGCCTAGTGATTGCCGTGGGCGCGCCGCGAACCAATGGGGTGTGCGCTCCGACCGTACGTCCGATTTGTCGCCGACACGCGGCGTGAGCTGCCCGACAAGCCGGACGTACCGGTGTGAAATGAACATCGTGACCAGCAGACCAGCGGCGCCCGAGCCGTCGGCGGCCGCCACCCGGCGGGCGGCGCGGCCCACGCCGCCCGGCGGGCCCGTCGCCCCACAGCCCCGGCTCGACCCGGCGGACCCGCCGGTGGAGGTGGAGCCGACCACCGGCGCACCGGTCGACGCGGTGCCGAACCGGGTGCCGGTGCGCCAGCCGCGCTGGCAGCGCGAGGCCGCCACGTCCGGCGGCTGGGCGCCGATCGAGGAGGTGCACTGGGACGGCACGCCGCTGCGTGACGAGCCCCGCCCACGTCCCGGCCGGCCGCCCGCCCGGCGGGAACGCGCCCGCCCGGTCACGCCGCCGAGCCCGCCCGCCGGTCTGGCCGTGCTGCTGACGCTGAGCCTGCTCGCCGCGTTCTTCGCCTGGGTGAGCGCCGGGCCGTTCTGGCTGGCCGTGGGGCACTCGACCGGCGGCACCGTGATGATCACGCAGTGCGCGGGCGGCGGGCTCACCCAGCGCTGCCGGGGCATCTTCTCCGCCGACGGAGACCGGTTCCAGGCCCACGGGGTGCGGGTCAGCGGCGTACCGGCCGGGCGCACCGACACCGGCAGTTCGCTGCGCGCGCGGATGACCGGGCCGGACGGGTCCACCGCCTACGCGGACACCGGCGCCGGACGGCACCTGCGCTGGCTGCTGGGGCTGGCCCTGGTGGCCGGCTGCGCCGCCGGGATCGCCAGGTGGACCGGGGCGACCCGGCTCGCCGAGGAACGGCAGCGGCGCTGGGCGGTCGGTCTGGCGCTGGCCGGCCCGCTGCTGATCACGGTCGGTTTCCTGGCCGCCGCCTGGTAGGTGCCCGGCACCTCAGCTGTGCACCACCGCGTAGACCTCCCGCCGCCGCAGCCCGTACGCGGTTGCGACCTCGGTGATCGCGTCCCGGCGGGACAGCCCGGCCGCCTCGCGCTCGGCCACCGCGGCGCGCAGCGTCTCGTCGTCCGGCCGGACCGCCGGTGTGGCCGGGGCGCCGGCCACGACGAGCGTGATCTCGCCCCGGGGGTCGCCCTCGGCGGCCCACTGGGCCAGCTCGCCGAGCGGCCGGCGGACGACCTCCTCGTAGGTCTTGGTCAGCTCCCGGCAGAGCGCGGCCGGACGATCCTTGCCGAACGCCTCGGCCAGGTCGGCGAGCGCACCGGCGATGCGGTGCGGCGCCTCGAAGAACACCAGCGTGCGCTCCTCGGCGGCGAGCGCGCGCAGCCGGGAGCGGCGGGCGCCGGGGGTACGCGGCAGGAAGCCCTCGAAGCAGAACCGGTCGCAGGGCAGCCCGGACAGCGCAAGCGCGGTGGTGACAGCGCTCGGCCCGGGCGCCGCGGTGACCGGCACCCCGGCGTCCAGCGCGGCCCGGACCAGCCGGTACCCGGGGTCGGAGACGCTGGGCATGCCGCCGTCGGTGACAAGCGCGACCGTGTAGCCGGCGGCGAGCACCTCGGCCAGTTCGGGGGTACGCCGCTCCTCGTTGCCCTCGAAGTACGAGACGATCCGGCCGGGCACCGTCACGTCCAGGTCGCGGGCCAGCCGGGTCAGCCGCCGGGTGTCCTCGGCGGCGACCACGTCGGCGGCGGCCAGCACCTCGCGGAACCGGGCGGACGCGTCGGCCGGGTTGCCGAGCGGCGCGCCGAGCAACACGAGCCGTCCTACCTCGGACATTTCCCCCACGGCGTGCGCTCCCTCATCGACGGTCGTACCAATTTCGGAGACGACGGACGCCACCGGGCACCCTCGCAGCCTACGATCGCCGGGTGACGAGTGCGTCGACAGCACAGAGCGCGAACCCGGACCCTTCCACCACCGACCGGGGCGACGGCGCCGGGCCCGGGCTCGCCGCCGCCGTGCGGCGCCGGCTCGCCACCGTCGACGACCGCATCGGCCGGGGTCAGGCGTGGCTGGCGACAGCCGTGGTGGTGGCCATCGCGGCCATCCTGCGTTTCGTGGGGCTCGGTTTCCCGCCCGGGAAGATCTTCGACGAGACCTACTACGCCAAGGACGCGTACGGGCTGATCGACCGCGGCTTCGAGTGGAACTACAAGGACAACGGCCCCTCGTACGTGGTGCATCCACCGCTGGGCAAGTGGATGATCGGCATCGGCGAGTGGGCCTTCGGCTACCAGGACGCGGACAGCGGCGTCTCGGTGCCGGGTCACCTGATGACCACCTCGCCGGAGTTCGGCTGGCGGTTCGGCGCGGCGGTGGCCGGCACGCTGTCGGTGCTGCTGCTGGTCCGCATCGGGCGGCGGATGTTCCGCTCCACGGTGCTCGGCTGCGCGGCCGGCCTGCTGCTCGCGCTCGACGGCTACCACCTGGTGCTGTCCCGCACGGCCATCCTCGACATCTTCCTGCTGCTGTTCGTGCTCGCCGCGTTCGGCGCGCTGGTACTCGACCGGGACGCCCGGCGGCGGCGCTGGGCCCGGGCGCTGGAGGGCGGGCTCGACCCGACCCAGCCGGGGCGGGCCGGCCGTCCGTCGTCGGGCTGGCGGGACTGGCCGTGGTGGCGGCTGGCGGCCGGGGTGCTGCTCGGCTGCGCCTGCTCGGTGAAGTGGAGTGCGCTCTACTTCGTGCCGGCGTTCGCGTTGCTGGTGCTGCTCTGGGAGGTCGGCGTCCGCCGCTCGTCCGGGGTACGCCGGCCGTGGCGCGACGCCGTGCTCGACGAGCTGCCGTGGCTGCTCGCGGCGGGCGTGCTGATGCTCGTGACCTACGTCGCCACCTGGTCGGGCTGGCTGCTCGGGCAGGACGGCTACTACCGCCTGGCGGAGCGCTACCCGAACAACCCGGAGCTGAGCGACACCCCGTTCGTCGGTGCGCTGATCAACCTGTGGGAGTACCACAAGGCCGCGTACGGCTTCCACACCCAGCTCGACGACCCGCACAAGTACCAGTCCTGGCCCTGGCAGTGGCTGCTGCTCGGCCGCCCGGTGGCGTTCCACTGGTCCGGTGACGGCAGTTGCGGCGCGCCGAGCTGCGCCTCGGAGGTGCTGCTGCTGGGCACGCCGCTGCTGTGGTGGTCGTTCCTGCCGGCGATCGCCGCGACCGCCTGGCTCGGTCTGGCCCGGCGTGACTGGCGGGCGGGCGCGATCCTGCTCAGCGTCGCCGCCGGCCTGCTGCCCTGGTTCTGGTTCGCCCTCGACGGCCGGACGATGTTCTCCTTCTACGCCGCACCGGCGGTGCCGTTCCTGGTGCTCGCGGTGGTCTACGTGCTCGGCGCGATCGCCACTCCGGCGCCGGTGACGAACACGGCCGCGCCACCGGACCCGCAACAGGTCCACGACCGCCGGCTGGTGGGCGGGATCATCGCGGGCGCGTACGTGTTGCTCGTGGCGCTGTGTTTCGCGTACTTCTACCCGATCTTCGTGGGCCGGGTGCTGCCGTACGCGGACTGGTCGGCGCGGATGTGGCTGGACGGCCGCTGGATCTGAGGCGGGGCGCCGGGCACTGCGCGGCGCCCCGGCACAAAGAAGCGCGCCCCGATCGCCTGCCACGGGGGAAGCGGGCGATTGGGGCGCGCAAGACAGAGCTTAACCACACTCCGGCAACCGCACAACGGGTGCGGGCCGGTCAGATTTCCGACGAGTGCACCACCGGCCGAAAGGTTTACATGGTGCAGCTAACGGTGGGTGGCCGGGCGCGACCGTGACGACCCCGGCGGACGCCGGGAACGGGCACCCGTGACCCGGATGATCTTCCAAAGTGGATCTCACTACACTTCGCCCGGTGATCAACAAGAGACGATCGACGGCCGTCCTCATCGGACTGCTGGCGGCGGCCGCGATGATCGGGCCGAGCCCCGCCGGGGCCGACGACGAGACCACCGAGCCCGTCGCCGAACCACCCAAGGTCGAGCTGGTCCTCGACGTCAGCGGGTCGATGCGGGCCCGCGACATCGACGGCCGCAGCCGGATCTCCGTCGCCCAGCAGGCGTTCAACGAGGTGGTCGACGCCCTGCCGGACGAAACACAGCTCGGCATCCGGGTGCTCGGCGCCACCTACCGGGGCAAGGACAAGAGGCAGGGCTGCCTGGACACCCAGCAGATCGTGCCGGTCGGCCCGGTGGACCGTACCCAGGCCAAGGCCGCCGTCGCCGGGCTGCGCCCGACCGGCTTCACCCCGGTCGGGCTGGCGCTGCGCTCCGCCGCGCAGGACCTGGGCACCGGCAGCACCGCCCGCCGGATCGTGCTGATCACCGACGGTGAGGACACCTGCGCGCCGCCCGACCCGTGCGAGGTGGCCCGCGAGCTGGCCGCCCAGGGCACGCGCCTGGTGGTCGACACGCTCGGCCTCGCGCCGGACGAGAAGGTACGCAAGCAGTTGCTCTGCATCGCCGGCGCGACCGGTGGCACCTACACCGCCGCGCAGAGCGCCGACGAGCTGACCGGCCGGATCAAGCAACTGGTCGACCGCGCCCGGGACACGTACACGGCTGCCCCCGCGGTGGTCGGCGGCGGCACGGCCTGCGAGGGCGCGCCGCTGCTCGCCCCCGGCGTCTACAGCGACCGGGAGGCGTTCTCCGAGCACCGCTGGTACCGGGTGCCGGTGCGGCCCGGGCAGGAGTTGCGCGCCTCGGTGAGCGTCGCGCTGGACCGCCCGGTCAACCCGGACTACGGCGTGCTGCTGCGCGCCACCGCGCCGGACGGGCGGGAACTGGTCCGGGGCGTCGACGCCGGCAGCGGGCGTACCGACGTGGTCTCCGCCGGGCTGCGCTGGTCGGCCGCCGAAGAGGAGGAGGACGGCCCGAGCGCCGAGCCGACGCCGGGCACGGAGCAGGCCGCACGGACCGTCTGCCTGGTGGTCAGCAACTCGTTCGCGGCCAAGCCCGGCACCCAGGCCCGTCCCGGCATGCCGGTCGAGCTGACGGTCGACGTGGTGGCCGCCTCCCCCGCGCCGGACGGACCGGACCTCGGCCGCGGCTGGGTGCTGCTGCTCCTGCTCACGCTCGCCGGACTGCTCACCGGGCTGCTCGCCGGACTGCTCACCCGCTGGTGGGTGCACACGTGGAGGACGAACTGAGCATGCGTACGCTGATCCGCGCCGCGGCGGCGACCACCGCCGCCGGACTCGCGCTCACCCCGGCGGCGGCCCTGGCCGCGCCCAGCCCGTCACCGGGCGCGACCACGGTGACCAAGGCCGGCACCTCGTTCCTCACCGCCACGACCGTCACTGCCGGTCAGCCGGTGCAGGTCGGCGCGTCGACCGGCGACCACCTGTACTGGTCGTTCCGCGCCGACGCCGGGCAGGTGCACGAGGTGACCGCCACCGTCACGTTCCCGAAGACACGCAGCGGCGCGTCCACCTGGACCGTCGACGTCTTCGACGGGCTGCGCCGCCGGCAGGCGTGCACAGCGGGCGCGCAGACCCCCACCGCCGACGCGTCGGCGACGAGCGTCGCGCTGGGCTGCACGCTGCGGCGGGTACGGCCGTGGGCCGAGCCCTGGTCGGGCGACCCGCTGCCCGGCACCTACTACATCCGGCTCTCCGTCACCGACCTGCCCGAGCCCGACCTCGGCCTGCCGATCGACGTGGAGATGCTCGTCGGCGCGACCGACGAGGGCGGCGCGTCCGGCGACGACGGCGAACTGGCCGCGCCGCTGGTGCCGAACACCCGGGCCGGCACCGTGCTGACCGCCGAGCCGACGCCCGAGCCGGTGGCCGACGAGGAGATCGACCTGACCGGCTGGCTCCCGGAGGCCGGGTCGCGCTGGGTGTGGACCACGGTGGGCGGAGTGCTCGCCGCCGTGGCCGGCGTGGTCGGCTTCGGGCTCACCCGGCGGCCCCGCCGCCCCTGAGGACCGCAGCCGGTGGCCGCCGCGAACCCGACGCGGCGGCCACCGGACGCGCTCAAGCCTCGGCGGTACGCGGGCCGCGCGGCACCCAGCCGATGAACCGGTCCTGGAGCGCGGTGACCGGCACGGAGCGCAGATCCTGCGTCGCCGCGGCGAGGCAGGATCCGAGATAGACGCTCAACGACGCCCGGTCCACCTGGTACTCGCGCAGCAGGTGATGACGTTTCGTGGCGCAGGGCCAGTCGTCACCGCACGAGCCGCAGGTCCAGTGGGGGGTCACCGGCACGTGCTCGCCGCCGGTGCTCCCCGAGCCCTCCGCGCCAGGCGTCATCGGCCGCTCCTTCCGAGTCGGAAATGGGTGGTGATGGACCGGTTGCCTCCCCGCAACGTTCCTTCAGCGCAGCGGCACGCCCAAGCGTTACGGTACGTTCACCGCGTGTCCCCGTCATCCACCTCTCGTGCGTGATCTGCTTCCGGCCGAGGTCGCCGTCGCGGTGGCCGCCCCCGCCGACTGGGCCGGTGACCTGCTCCCGGCCGAGCTGGCCGCCCTGGGTGAGCGCGCGGTGCCCGGCCGCCGCCGTGACTTCACCGCCGGGCGCGTCTGCGCCCGCCGGGCGCTCGGCGCGCTCGGCCTGCCCGCCACGCCGGTACCGGCCGGCGCCGACCGGGCCCCGATCTGGCCGCCCGGCGTGGTCGGCGCGATCACCCACACCCGCGACTACTGCGCGGCGGCCGCCGCCCGCGCCGCCGACGTGCGCGCCGTCGGTATCGACGCCGAGCGCTACCGGCCGCTCTCTGCCGGGGTACGGCGGAAGGTGTGCCACCCCGACGAGGAGGCGGACCTGGCCCGGCTGCCGTCCGGCACGCCCTGGCCCACAGTGCTGTTCAGCGCGAAGGAGACCGTCTACAAGGTCTGGCACCCGCTGGTCGGGACGTGGCTGGGCTTCGCCGACGCGCGCGTCGTGCTCGACCCGGAGGCGGGCACCTTCCACGCGGTGATCGCACCGGCCCGGATCGCCGCCGCCCCGGTACCCGATCCGCCGTCAGCGGTGACCGGACGGTTCGCCGTGGACGACGACCTGGTCCGCACCGCGGCCGTCCTGCCACATCGATGAGCCACTGCCGGGCGGGTTGTGCCCGGCTTGTACCGTCGTTCCGACTGAAAATTCCGAAGGCGCCCAAGGAGTACGGTGAGCCACCCTCAGCCTCCGTCCGGGTCACCCGACCCGAACCAGCAGCCGCAGGAACCGCCGACGCAGGCGTTCCCCACCGCCCCGATGCCGCCGGTGCCGGGCAGCCCGTACGCGCCGCCGCCCGCTCCGACCTCGGGCGCGCCCTATCCGCCGCCTTCGGACGCGCCGCAGCCGCCCGTCTCGGGCGCGCCGCCCGTCTCCGGTCCGCCGCAGCCGCCGACCTCCGGGGCGCCCTATCCCGCGCAGCCGGGTCCGGGCGAGCAGTACCCGCCCGCGCCCGCTCCCACCACGGCGTTCCCGCCGGCGCCGCCCACCTCGGGCGCGCCCTACCCGCCGCCGGGCAGCGAGTACCAGCCCTCGCCCGGGGCGTACCAGCCGCCGGGGTTCGAGTACCAGGCACCGGGCGCCGCCTACCAGCCGCCGGGGTCCGAGTACCAGCCCCCGGGTGCCGCGTCCCAGCCGCCGGGCAGTGAGTACCAGCCGCCGGGCGGGGCGTACCCGCCGCCGGGCGGTTACCCGCCGCCGGGTGGTGGCGCGTACCCGCCGCCGCCCGGAGCGCCGTTCGGGCCGCCGGCGAAGAAGTCGAACAAGAACGTCTGGATCACGGTCGGCATCATCGCGGTGATCCTGCTGCTGCTGTGCTGCGGTGGCGGCATCTTCGCCATCTACAGCGGCGCGAAGAAGACCCAGGAGGCGATCGACTCGCTGCCCACGCCGGGCGTCACCTACGGCCAGCCCACAGGTGACACCCCGACGGGCGCTCCCACCGGTACGCCGCAGCCGGGCAACACCGACGACAAGACGTTCAACATGCCGGCCGGCGACAAGCTGGTCGTCAACGACGACCGCGGCACGATCGAGATCACCGTCGGCAACTTCCGGACCAGGAACGCCGCCTGCAGCGAGGTCATGCCCGGCCCGAAGAACGGCATGTTCCTGATCGCCGATGTGACCGCCGAGATCACCAAGGGCACCGGCTCGATCAACCCGTTCTACTTCACCTGGGTCGCCGCGGACGGCACCGAGGAGAGCGGCATCGGCGGCGCCTTCTCCGGTTGCGGCAAGCTGATGACCTCGGGCACCAACCTGCCCGAGGGTTCCAAGCGCAGCGGCCAGCTCATCTTCGACGTGAAGGACCAGAACGGCGTCGTCGAGTACAAGCACCGCTTCCGTTCCGCCGGGTCCTGGAAGCCCTGACCCCACGCGATGCCCCGCACGGGGGCCGGTCCACAGCGGACCGGCCCCCGTGTCCGTTCGGGTGACGCCGGCAGCCGATCGGATATTTCCATGTGCGCGTGCCGACCCTCGGTCGCCAGGCTCGGAGCATGGCGAACGAGACGACGATCCCACTGCTGCCGTGCCGCTCCCTGGACGACGTGGCACCCTTCTACCAGGCCCTCGGCTTCGAGGCCACGTACCGGCAGGAGCGCCCGAACCCGTACCTCACGCTGCGGCGGGAGGATCTCCATCTGCACTTCTTCGGGATGCCGGAGTTCGATCCCGCCGACTCGTACGGCTCCTGCCTGGTGGTGGTGGACGACCTGGTCGACATCCACCGGGCCTTCGCCGACGGCATGCGTGCCACGTACGGCCGGGTGCTCGTCTCCGGCGTGCCCCGGATGACCCGGCCCCGGCCCCGCCGCAACCAGGACGGCCACTTCGGGTTCAGCATCGTCGACCCCGGCGGCAACTGGATCCGGTTCGTCGGCCGGGCCGAGCCACCCCGGGCCGACGACAAGGGCGGCCTGGCCCGCACGCTGGGCAACGCGGTGGTGCAGGCCGACTCGCGCGGCAATCCCGCCCAGGCCGCGCGGATCCTCGACGGCGCGCTGGCCCGCCCGGAGGCCGCCGACGACCCGGCCGTCCAGGTGGAGGCGCTGGTCTACCGGGCGGAGCTGGCGCTGCAGCTCGGCGAGCCGGAGACGGCGCGGGAGCTGGTGCGGCAGGCCCGGTCGGTCCCGCTGGACGACGCTGCGCGCGACGCGCTGGCCGACACACTGCGGCACGCCGAGGACCTGACCGCGAGCATGCCGCCCGGATAGCCACCCGGCGCGGCGGCCCGGGTAGCGCGGCGGAGCCCGGCCGGTGGCGGTTTGCCGGCCGGGCCAGCGGGGACGCGACGCGGCAGGCGGCGAGGGCCGCGACGCGACGATCCGGGGAGGCGGCATGAGCGTCGAGCGCGCGAAGAACGACCTGGAGGATCTGGCCGGTCCGGCCCGGGCGCGGCTCGGTGACCTGAACCAGGACGAACACGCCGAAGCGGACCGGGTACGCGAACAGGACGAGATCCGGGGCAAGCGCCCCGGCGAGCACATCCAGGCGGACGCCCGCGACGCCGACGACAACTTCTCCGCCTGACCCTGCGTCGCCGGAGATCCCGGTAGCCGACGGCCCGCACAGAGGGCCGAAATCTTCCAAGATCTCCACGGACCGGCGTGGAGGGGCGGTGTCGGGGGTGGTTCCTATCCTGTGGCGATGGTTCTCACCGACGTCACCGGGTCCTGGGCAGGCACCAACGGCTTCCGGCTGATGCCCGCCGACCCGCTCGCCGAGTCGCCCGCAGCGCTCACAGTCGCCACCGCGGCCGGCGGGCACCTGACCACCGTGTCGTACTCGTGGGACCACCCCGACGACGGCCCGCAGGACGGCCTGCTGGTGATCGCCGCGGGCGACCGGCCGGGCTCGCTCGTCGCCTGGTGGGGCGACTCGTGGCACCAGCAACCGACCCCGATGACGCTCACCGGCGCGGCGGACGGGGTCTCGGCTGTCGAACTGAGCGCCGAGTACGGCGGCGGCTGGGGATGGCGGATCGTCCTCGACACCGCCGACCCGGCCCTCCTGCGACTGCGGATGGAGAACGTCGTCCCCGCGGACCAGGCCGGGCCCGGCACACCGGCCGGGCCCTACCCCGCGATGCTCACCGAGGTGCGCCGGGCCTGAGCCCGATCAGGCGTCGAGGATCCCCCGCAGCCGGCGCGCGAACGCCTCCGGCTGCCCGGCCTGGCCCATCTCCTCGCCGAGGAACCCGCCGTGGTGGCTCGGGAAGACGGCGGGCTGCCCGCCGAGCAGCTCGGCGGTGGCCACCGACGTCCGCGCGGTGAGCGTGTCCGCCGACTCCTCGCCCACGGCGATCACCACGCGGGTCGGCGCGGCGCGCAGCGCGTCGGCGTCCGGCCGGTACACGGTGACCGCCGCGGACCGGTCGGAGAGCAGCGGGTCGTCCCGGCTGCCGTCGTCCTCGGTCGGCATCCCGAACGCGGCGGGGTCCGGCGCGGGCTGGGCGAAGTAGTCGTCGGTGAACTCGCCCCGCCACGACGTCAGGCCGATGAACGCCGCCATGCCGGCACCCCAGCCGTTCTTCCGGTACGCCTCCTGGCAGGCGGCCATGGCCCGGCCGGCCGCCTGGGCGTCGGGGAGCAGCGTGGTCAGCGGCGGCTCGTGCGCCACCAGCGTGGTCACCACGTCCGGGTACGCGGCCACCAGGGCGAGCGCGGTCACCGCGCCGCCGCTGCTGGCGAACATGTCGACCGGGCCCACGCCGAGGGCGTCGACGATGTCGCGTACGTCTCGGGCCTGCACCTCGGGCAGCGAGTCGTTCCGGCCGTCCTTGCGGACGCTCCGGCCGAGCCCGCGCGGGTCGTACGTGATGACGGTGCGGTCCGGGAAGTACGACGCGAGCGTGGTGAAGCCGTCGGCGCACATGGGCTGGCCGATCATGAACAGGGGGCGGTGCCCGCCCTCGGCCGCCGTGGGGGCGTGGACGTCGTAGACGAGGTCGACCTCGGGCGTCTGCAGAGTGAGCGTCTTCATGCCTCTGTCGACCGGTGCCGGCCGGGAAAATCATCGGTCCTGCGGAAACGTGTGCCGGGCGCGGCTCGCGGCGGTGTCGGCGCCCACCGCCGCGAGCCGTGCCGTCGCGGTCAGCTCACCGTGCCGGTGACGGTGCTGCCGGACTTGGTCACGTAGTAGGTCAGCTTCGTGCCGCTCCAGAAGTGGAACGTGAGCGTCACCCGCTGGCCGTCGTTGACCTCGGCGAAGAACTCCGGCTTCAGCGCGATCGTGTTGCCGGTGTAGTTCGGCGCGAACGTCACGTCGAACTCCTTGTACGAGGTCCAGTTGTGCGGCCCGGCGTTGCTGCCGTCGGCGTACTTCGCCTCCATCGTGGCGAGCTGGTCGCCGCGGAACTGCGCCGGGAGCGTGAACGCGGCGGTGGTGCCGGTCGCGTTGGAGAGCACCGGCGGGTCGTACGAGATGATGCTGATCCGCCACGGCACGCCGGTGGAGAAGCGGGCCTGGAGGTTGGCGTTCACCCCGTACGCGCGGGAGCCGACCAGCCGGGTCAGCGCCGACGCGGTGAGCGTCAGGGTGCTGCCGGAGACCGTGTAGTCGGTGCCGTTCACGAGGTCGGTGGTGCCCTGGCGCAGCCCCTGGAACGTGGTGCCGTTCAGGTTGAGCGTCAGGCTCTTGGCGGTGATCGAGCCGGTACGCGGCACGTACACCTGGTCGCTGGACGCGGTGCCGGAGCGGGTGGTCCAGCTCGACTTGATCTGCGCGAACAGCTCGGGGTCCTTCCAGACGAAGGACGTCCGGTCGAAGTGCTGGCCGTTGTCCCAGAGCTGGGTGGTCAGCTTGCGGCTGCGCGCGTAGTGGCCGAGGAACTCGAAGAACTTGAGCTTCTCGCCCTGCTCGATGGTGCCGGTGTGGCGGTCGAAGCCGAGCAGCCCGTACTCACCGATGATCACCGGGATGTTGCGGGTGACGAAGGCGTTGTAGACGCGGTCGAACTGGTCGGTCAGGTCCTGCTGGACCGTCGCGTCGAACCGGGTGCCCCCGGCGACGTTGACGCTGAACGGCCAGTACCCGTAGAAGTGCACGGTGGCGATCAGGTTCGGGTCGTTCAGCGTGTTGAACGTGCTGACCAGTTCGTCCACCCGGGCCTGCTCGGCGGAGGTGTGCAGGGTCGGCAGGACCAGCAGCCGGGTGGCGTTGTTCCCGCCGGACTGGCGGACGATGCGGTGGAACGAGGTGTTCAGCTCGTTGAGCAGCGTGGCGTTCTGCGCGTCGCCGGAGTTGCCGGTGAACTGCGGTTCGTTGACGCTCTCGAAGGTCAGCTTCGGCGAGGAGTCCTTGAACGCGGCGGCGATCTGGGTCCAGAGCGCGTTGTAGCGGTTCAGCACGCCTGTGCGGTCGGTGGGCATCGTGTTGATCCACTGCCACGAGTCGTGGTGGATGTTGAGCACCACGTAGAAGCCGTCGGCGAGCGCCCAGCCGACCACCTCGCGTACCCGGTTGAGCCAGGCCGCGTCGATGGTGTAGTTCGGCGCGGCGCCGTGGTGGTTGCTCCAGGTCACCGGGATGCGGATGCTGTTGAAGCCCTGCGCCCGGACGTTGTCGAGCAGCGCCTCGGTGACCCGCGGGTTGCCCCACGCGGTCTCGTCCGCGCCGACCGCGTCGAAGGAGTTGCCGAGGTTCCAGCCGGGCTGCATGGCGGCGACGGCGGCCATCGCGTTGCCGGCGGGCGGCGGGGTGGTGGGCGGTGGCGTGGTGGGCGGCGGGGTGGTCGGGGGCGGCGTGGTAGGCGGGGGCGTGGTGGTCGGCGGCGGGGTGGTTCCGCCGACGCCGCCGGTGCAGGCCACTCCGTTGAGCGAGAACGCTGTCGGCGCGGTGTTCGCGCCGGACCAGGAGCCGTTGAAGCCGAACGAGACGCTGCCGTTGGTGGCGATGGCGCCGTTGTAGCCGACGTTCGTGGCGGTGACGTCGGCGCCGGAGGACGTGACCGTGGCGCTCCACGCCTGGGTGACCCGCTGGCCGGACGGGAACGTCCAGCGCAGGTTCCAGCCGTTCACGGGGTCACCGAGGTTGGTCACGTCGACGTTCGCGGTGAAACCGCCGGGCCACTGGCTGGCGGTCGTGTAGGTGACGCGGCAGCCGGCGGCCGCCTGGGCGTTCGTCGCCATCACGGCGGTGCCGGTCACGAGCGTGGCGGCGGTCGCGGCGACCAGGCCGACCCGCAATCGGGCGGTACGGGGAGAGCGGAACATGGTGGTTCCTTCGTGGTGGGGTGGGGCGCGTGGACGGGGAAGGCGGGGCGCGCACCCGCCCAGCGCGAGAGTAAGTTTGGAATCTAAACATTGTCAATCGGCAGACGTGGATGCAGGAAGCACGTCAGGCGGTCGGCGGCGTCTCGACGGTGAGGTGCGCCGACAGTGCGCGCAGGAAATCGGGCGCGTCGAAGATCCGGCCGGCCGAGGCGACACCGGTCGCCCGCGTCCGCCCGGTCAGGATCCGGTGGACCGCCTCGACCGCCAGCGGCGCGCTGATCGCGTAGATGTCCTGCCCGTGGGCCGCGACCCGCCGCCGGACGTCACCCGCGCGCACCACCACGTCGACTGTGAACGTCTGCGCGGACCGGCCACGCTCGTCCACAGCGGCCGGCGCGTCCCCGGCGGCCAGGTCCCCTGCCGCGTCCACGGTCATGTACGTGCACACCTCCGGGATGTCCAGGTGGCTCGGCACCGTCACCACGTCGGCCATGGTGAACTCGCCGAGCACCGGCCGGACACCGAGCGGCGCCGGGAACTCCCAGTCCAGCCGGGGCAGGTCGCCGTCGGCGTACACCAGGCGCCCGTCGGTGAAGCGGACCCGCCGACCGGCGCGGCGCTCGCGCGAGACGACGCCGGAGGCGACCGTCCCGGCCGTCGGATGCCAGCTGCTCAGCCCGTACGCGACGTGCGCCTCGTCGGCCGCCGTCCAGTCCCCCATCGCGGCGGTGACCAGCAGGTCGCCGAGTCCGCCGAAGAACGCCATGGCCGGCACCACCGCCACGCCCGCGGCCCCGGCACGCCCGGCGTAGTCGGCGAACGTGTCCCGGTTCGCCTCGATCTCGGCCGCCACGTCGACGTAGGGGATCCCCGCTCGCACCGCGGCCTCGATCAGCGGACCCGCGGTCGAGGCGAACGGACCTGCGCAGTTGACCACCGCCGCCGCCCCGGCCAGCGCCCGATCCAGCGAGGCCAGGTCGTCCACCGACGCCACCCGGCGCTCCTCCCCCGGGAACGCGGCCGACAGCTTGCCCGCGTCGCGCCCGACCGGCAGCGGCTCGTAACCCCGCTCCCGCAGCTCCGCCACCACGAACCGTCCGGTGTGCCCGTACGCCCCGAACACCGCCACCTGCATGTTGCTCTCCCTCGAAGATCGACTGAACTGATCCTCGCCGGGATCCGAGGGCCGGGACAGTGGCGCAAACGCCAATGCCCGTACAGTTTCGGACATGACTCTGATCGCGCTCGCCGCCACCGACGGGATGCTGCACTTCGAGCTGGCGGCGGCCTGCGAGATCTTCGTCCGCGACCCGACCGGCCTGGCCGACCCCTGGTACGACCTCGTGGTCTGCGGCCCCGGCCCGGTCGGCGTCGGCCGGTTCGCCGTCACGCCCGACCACGGGCTGGACCACCTGGCCCGCGCCGACACGGTGATCGTCCCGGCGATCGAGGACACCGACGCCGAGCCGCCGCCCGACCTGGTCGACGCCGTCCGCGCCGCCCACGAGGCGGGCGCCCGGATGGTCTCGTTCTGCACCGGCGCGTTCGTGCTCGCCGCCGCCGGCATCCTCGACGGGCTCCGCGCCACCACCCACTGGGCGCACACCGACGCGCTCGCCGCCCGCTACCCGCGCGTCCAGGTCGACCCGGACGTGCTCTACGTGGACAACGGCGACGTGCTCGCCTCCGCCGGCAAGGCCGCCGCGATCGACCTGTGCCTGCACCTGATCCGCCGCGACCACGGCTCGACAGTCGCCAACGCCGTCGCCCGCCGCCTGGTGGTGCCGCCGCACCGCGCGGGCGGCCAGGCCCAGTACGTCACCACACCCGTCCCGGCCCGCGAGGACCACCCGCTCGCCGCGCTGCTCCCCTGGGCGATGGCGCGGCTGGACCACCCGCTCACCGTCGCCGACCTCGCCCGCCAGGCGACCATGAGCACCCGCAACCTGGTCCGGCACTTCACCGCCGCGACCGGCGCCACGCCCTCGCAGTGGTTGGCGACGCAGCGCATCCGGCGGGCGCAGGAGCTGCTGGAGAACACCGACGACAGCATCGACGCCGTCGCCGAGGCGTCGGGCATGGGTACGGCGACGACACTGCGCCGGCACTTCCAGCGCACCGTGGGCGTACCGCCGGACACCTACCGCCGCACGTTCCGCCGCGGCTGACCGGATTGCCCGGCGGTAGTAGCGTCGGCCACCCGATCACCGGAGCAGACCATGACGGACCAGGTACGGGTGCCCGACGACGGCGCCGGCGGCAGCGAGTTAGAGGCCCGCGCGTTCCGGCACGGAGGATATGGTCGATTCGACCAGCGGCCGATCGTCGCCGCGCTCGTGTCACGCATCCGCTCCCTGTCCGGTGGTGTCGTGCCGCTCGGGGGGACGGTCGCCTGACACTCGACACGGGGGAAGATGTGTTCGACGTGATCGTGGTCGGCGGTGGACCGACCGGAATGATGCTGGCCGCCGAGCTGCGCCTTCAGGGCGTCGGCGTGCTCGTGCTGGAGCGGGACGCCGAGCCGCCGCCGTACGTGCGCTCGCTCGGCCTGCACGTCCGCAGCATCGAGGTGATGGACCAGCGCGGGCTGCTGGAGCGGTTCCTCGACAACGGCGGCAAGCATCCGATCCGGGGATTCTTCGCCGGCATCGACAAGCCCGCGCCCGCCGATCTGGACACCGCCCACCCGTACGTGCTCGGCATCCCGCAGACGCACACCGACCGGCTGCTCGCCGACCACGCCGCCGAGGTCGGCGCCGAGATCCGGCGCGGCCGTGCGGTGACCGGGCTGGAGCAGGACGACGACGGCGTGACGGTCCACCTCGACGGCGAGCCCTCGGAGCCGTTGCGGGCGCGGTTCGTGGTCGGCTGCGACGGCGGGCGCAGCACCGTCCGGAAGCTGCTCGGCGTCGGATTCCCCGGCGAGCCGTCGACAGTCGACACGCTGCTGGGCGAGATGGAGGTGACCGCCTCCCCGGACGAGATCACCAGGGTCATGACCGAGGTACGCCGCACCGAGAAGCGGTTCGGGCTCGGGCCGTCCGGCAGGCCCGGCGTGTTCCGGGTGGTCGTACCGGCGGCCGACGTCACTTCGGTGCCGCCGACGCTCGACGACTTCAAACGGCAACTGACCGCGTACGCGGGCACCGACTTCGGCGTGCACTCCCCCCGCTGGCTGTCCCGGTTCGGCGACGCGACCCGCCTGGCCGAGCGTTACCGGATCGGGCGGGTGTTCCTGGCCGGCGACGCCGCGCACATCCACCCGCCGCTGGGCGGGCAGGGGCTCAACCTGGGCATCCAGGACGCATTCAACCTGGGCTGGAAGCTGGCGGCGGCCGTGAACGGATGGGCGCCGGACGGCCTGCTGGACACCTACGAGTCCGAGCGGCGGCCGGTCGCCGCCGACGTGCTGACCAACACGCGCGCCCAGATGCTGCTCACCACGAACGAGCCCGGGCCGCAGGCCGTGCGGGAGATGCTGACGCAGCTCATGGACTTCGACGAGGTCAACCGCTTCCTGATCGAAAAGGTCACGGCGATCGGCGTCCGGTACGACGTCGGCGAGGGGCACGCCCTGCTCGGGCGGCGGCTGCGCGACGTACCGCTGCCGCATGGACGCCTGTACGAGCTGATGCGTACCGGCGGTGGGTTGTTGCTCGACGGGACCGGGAAGCTGTCGGTGGACGGCTGGGCCGACCGGGTCGGGCTCGTCGCCGGCACCGGCGACGAGCTGGACGTGCCGGCGGTGCTGTTGCGGCCGGACGGGCACGTGGTCTGGACCGGTGACGACCAGCGGACGCTGGACGACGCTCTCACCAGGTGGTTCGGCGGAGCGACGCGGTGAGCTGCCGCCGACCGCCAAAGGACGGTCAGGGTCCCGTCGTCTGGTAGCTGCGGAGCGCGGCTTCGACGAGTCGGGTGAGGTGGTCGTCGCCGCCGGGCTCGTTGCCCTGCTCATGAACGGTCACCAGGGTGGTGCCGGTCCGGACGAGGATGCTGTCCCATTCCAGCGTGGTCGAACCGGAAATCGTGCTGGAGTCGATGCGCATGTTCTCGTCGCCCAGTCGCGGCCCCGGCACCACCGCGAAACGGTAGCTGCCTCCGTCCTGGCCCGGTGACGCCACGGCAGGGCACCGGCCGATGAGCGTCCGCAGGTCCGCCATCGCCCCTCGGGCGCCGTCGTCGGCGTACGTCCTGAGCACTTCGTTCGCCACCCACGGGTAGTCGGGGCCCTCGGCGGAGCTGACTGTGGCAGCGGCCATCGCCGACGGAGTACCGGTCAGCCGCTTGGCCGACAACAGCGGAATCATGTCCGCACAGGGCACCTCGGGGCCGGGGCGCTGCCGGCCCGCATCCGGGGCCAGGACCGTCGCGATGTCCACTGTGAACCCTGGTGGCAGTGCGTCCGTGGTCACCAGCCGCGCTGACAGCGACGCGGAGTAGCCGGCGCCGCCGGTCGCCGGAAGCTTCCGGGTGGTGGGCGTGCCGGTCGCCTCGGCCGTGGAGGGGACGGCTTCGCCCGCCGAACGATCCGCTGGATCAGCAGTAGAGGGTCCGCACGCGGCCACCACGCAGACCGCGCCCGCCGCGCCCAGCCTCCGTAGCACCATCCTGAGCACCGGGCAGACTCCATCTGTCGTACGGACGCGTCAGGCTACCAACGGACGTGACTCCAATCGGCCGCCCGGCCGCGGGCCGACCGCCGGACGGACCC
This sequence comes from Micromonospora sp. WMMD1274, assembly GCF_049179035.1. Taxonomy (NCBI): domain Bacteria; kingdom Bacillati; phylum Actinomycetota; class Actinomycetes; order Micromonosporales; family Micromonosporaceae; genus Micromonospora; species Micromonospora sp. WMMD1274. The sequence continues at coordinate 4,091,540 of NZ_JBMHMG010000001.1, read as the reverse complement.
CAGCGCATCCGCTCTCCCCTATGCTGCGCCGCGTGACGGTTCTGATGATCTACAACGGTGACACGGCGCCGGACACTCCCGGCACACGTACCGGCGGTGTTCCGCTCGTACCTGCGGGCTTCGACTGGCCGGTGTGCGGCGAGTGCGACGGACCGATGCAGTTCCTGGCCCAGGTCCGGCTCGACGACATCGACGCGGCCGACGTCGGACTCTTGTCGATCTTCATGTGCCAGAACGATCCGGGCCTCTGCGACGAGTGGGATGCGACAGCCGGCGGCAATCGCGCGTTCGTCTTCCCTTCCGGGGAGCTGGCTCCGCCTGCCGTGCCCTCGGGCGACACCGTCCTGGCGGCCGAGACGTCCGCCGTCACGTACGTGCCGATGCGGGACTCCGACGGCTACGACGAGGCGCGCGAACGCTGGCGCGGTGAGTCGGGCCGACCGCTGCGAGACGTCCTCGGGCAACTCGGCGGACTGCCGGCGTGGCTCCAGTTCGACCAGACGCCCACCTGTCCCGCCTGTGCCCTGCCCATGTCGTTCGTCGTCCAGCTTGAGGAGGGCCACGATCACCGCACCGGCTTCAACTTCGGTGGCGGTGGTTGCGGGTACGGATTCCGCTGCCGGCCGTGCTCGACGGCGGCGTTCCTGTGGCAACAGTGACCTGCCTTTCGGGCTTGACGAACGCCAATGGTAAGCCGTAGCTTACCGTTCGTGGGCACTTACCGAACCGAGGACGGGTGGGACGCCCTGGGCGACCCGACGCGGCGGGCGATCATCGCGTGTCTCGCGGAGCAGCCGCGGGCGGTCGGCGAGCTGGCCGCGGTGCTGCCGGTCAGCCGGCCGGCGGTGTCGCAGCATCTGCGGGTGCTGAAGGACGCCGGCCTCGTGACGGACCGGACGGCGGGCACGAAGCGTGTCTACCGGCTCAATCCCGCCGGCGTGGCCGCCCTACGAGATCAGCTCGACACCTACTGGAGCCGCGCGTTGGACGGCTTCAAGGACGTCGCCGAGCGCCCTGACGAGGAGGAATCATGAGTGGAACGGATGCGGTGGTACGGCGGCAGATCGTGGTCGACGCGCCGGTCGAGCGCGCCTTCGCGGTGTTCACGGAGCGGTTCGGCGACTTCAAGCCGAAGGAGCACAACCTGCTGTCGTCGCCGATCGCGGAGACGGTGTTCGAGGCGAAGGTCGGTGGACACATCTACGATCGCGCCGAGGACGGCAGCGAGTGCGCCTGGGCGCGGATCCTCGTCTTCGAGCCGCCGGACCGGCTCGTCTTCAGCTGGGACATCAGCCCGGCATGGCAACTCGAACAGGATCTGGAGAACGCCAGCGAGGTCGAGGTCCGGTTCGTCGCCGAGACACCGGGGCGGACCCGGGTCGAGTTGGAACACCGCAACCTGGACCGGCACGGTCCGGGCTGGGAGTCGGTTCGTGACGGCGTCGGCCACGACGAGGGCTGGCCGCTGTACCTGAACCGCTACGCCGCCCTGTTCACCGAGGCGAGATAGCGCAGAGTCCTGGGCCGCACGGTGCACGAGGAGCACGGGCTGATCCACCTCACGATGCACCCCACGCCGTTGCCGCAGGAGCCGACGGCGGCGCAATAGGCTCCGGATCGTGCACGGATTCACCGACGTCGACCGGCAGTCAGACCCGGACTCGTGGATCGGCGTGCTCGACCGCCTCACCGACGAGCCCTTCTACCAGGCGTATCAGCATCGGGTCCGCGAACTGCTCCATCCGGTGCCCGGCCGGCGCTACGTCGAGGTCGGTGCGGGCACCGGGGCGAGCGCGGTCCGCCTCAGAGACGAACACGACGCCTGCGTGGTGACCGTGGACCGCGCAGTCACCATGGCTGCCGCCATGCAGGCGCGCGGCTTGACGCAATGCGCCGTCGCCGACGCCCACCGGCTGCCGTTCCTCGACGACTCCTTCGACGGCGCCTGGTCCGACCGCACCGTGCAACACCTCGCCGATCCCAACGCCGCGATCGGGGAGCTCGTCAGGGTCGTCCGGCCGGGTGGCCGCATCGCCCTCGCGGACCCCGACTACGACACGCAGGTACTCGACATCGCCGACCAGGATCTGGCGCGACGTGTGCTGCGGTTCCGGGCCGACGTCCTCCTCCGCAACGGCACCCTGGCCCACCAGCACGCCGGCATTCTCGCCACGCTCAGTCTGGCCGACATCACCGTCGAGCCCCGAACGCTGCTGGTTCGCGACCCGGCCGCCGCCGACAACGTTCTGGGCCTGCGCAGTTGGGCTGCCACAGCGGCTCAGCGCGGCGTACTCGAACCCGGCGACGCTCGCGCGTTGGAAGACCAGTTCGACGAGGCCGTCGACGCGGGCCGGTTCACCTATGCAGTCACGTTCTTCCTCACGGCGGCGACCGTCACCTGAGACGGAGGGCACTGGCAGACTGTCGCCATGCCGCCCGAACCGGAGTCGTGGACCATCAGGCACTTCTCGCAGGCCAATCCCGTGGGTCCAGGACAGGACAGTGTCCCGGCGTTGCTACGCCGCATCGCCGACAGCATCGAACAGCGGCCGGGCATCGAGGTCCAGGACGTCGTCGTACAGAACGAGATCACTGCCGACGGTGACTGGTGGTCGGCCACCGTCTACTTCCACGAGCCGTCGCGGTAACGCACCCGGTGGCTACCCCGGCTGATCACGTAGATCCTGCGGCACAGCACCGAGAGTTCGAGAGGGCACTGGAGCGCGCCTCGGGCTCCAGTCGAACCGGGGCAGTGAGCGGGCTGACACCTGTCGGGGTGTAGGCAGGCGGGGCGTCGGGTACCTCGCGCCCAACCCCGCACCCCTGCTCAGGAGGACCTTATGACCGTCGTACTCGCCGTTGTCTGCAAAGACGGGGTCGTGATCGGCGCCGACTCCCAGATCACCGAGAGCGACCGCGGTCTGAGCTTCCCCGCCCAGAAGCTGCACCCGCTGGGCGACTGCGCCGCCTGGGGCGGCAGCGGCGCGCGGGGAGTGCTCAACGACCTGCGCCCCCTTCTCCAGGACTCGGCCACCGCCATCCTCGAAGCACCGGACATCGGCGACGAACTGCAGGAGCGCGTCCTGCCCGTCTTCAAGAAGCACTACGAGAACTACATCCCGGACGTACCGGGCGAGGGCAGCGGCGGCGGGGTGTCGGCGTACCTGCTCGCGGCCGGCTACAGCCAGGGCGGGCCGTGGATCGTGGAGATCAACCCAAACGGGCTCATCGGCCGATACGAGGACGTGGGTTTCCACGCCATCGGCTCCGGCGCACCCATGGCCCAGCAGGCCGGCGCGCTGCTGTCCCACTTCCGGATGACGACGCGCACCGTCGAGTACGGCGTGGTGGGCGTGGTGCGGGTGCTGGAGGCGTTGGAGCGGACCTCGCCGTCGGTCGGCGGGCCGTTCAGCGTGGCGTGCATCCGCGAGGAGGGCGCCCACCACCTCGACGAGAAGGAGATCGCCAAGGCGCTGAAGGACGCCGAGCGCTGGCGCGACCTCGAACAGAAGGCGCTCGACGACCTGTTCGACTGACGCCGGCGGGTGATCGGCGACGACCGGCACGGTGGCGACCCGTCGGGGGTTGTCCACCGTGCCATGAGGGCGAGATCGAAAAGGCCGTCTCCGACTGGCGGAAACGGCCTTTGAACTGGGTGGAGCTGAGGGGATTTGAACCCCTGACCCCCTCGATGCGAACGAGGTGCGCTACCGGTCTGCGCCACAGCCCCTCCGCTGGCGAACCAGCGTCGGTCCCACCCAGCTTTCACCGGGTGGGCCGGCAACAAGGCTAACAGGTCGCGGCCCCGCGACGCGAACCGCCCCACCGCCCACGTAGATCTTGGAAGAAAGCGGCCCCCAGAGGGGCCCAATTCTTCCAAGATCGCTACCGAGCCCAGCACCGGCGAGGCAGGTGAGGGGTCAGGCGCCTCGGCCGGACTGGTAGGGGCGTCCGCGCAGGCCGCCCGCACGCCGGTAGGACACCGAACCGCCGCTCGCGGCCGGCGGCAGGTCCGCGGGACGGTCCAGCCCCATCGCCGTACGCCGGACCGCCTCGCGCTGGGCGGCCAGCCGGCGCTGCGCCTCCCGCCGGGCCGCCGCGCGCCGGGCCTGCTCGCGGCGTACCTCGGCCTGGCGGGCGGCCAGCCAGGCCGCCTCGCGGGCGTCCGCGCGCCGCCGCCGGCGCTCGGCCAGGGCGCGCTGCCGCAGGTGTACGACGTACGCCACGAGCAGTGCGCCGGTGACCGAGACGCTGATCCAGAACCCGGGTCCGACGAGCACCACGCCGCCCAGCTCGACCAGGTTGAGCAGCAGCAGCGCGGCCAGCACCCGGCGCCGGCGGTAGATCGCCGGGGTGTGCCGCCGCCGGGGCGGGTGCCGTCGGCGGGACTGGGCCGGCACCGCGGAGACGGGCCGGAGCCGCCCGGAGCGACGCCGCAGCGGTGGCGCGGAGACCGGGCGGGCAAGACTGCCCGTGTCGGAATCTTCACTGAGGGTCACGACGAGGGAGCGCGGAGGCTGCAGCGGTCGCCGCCCGGGCACGGTGCGCCGTCGACGCTGGCGCTGGAGCACCCGCGCCGTCGACTGCGCCCGCTCCGCCACCAGCCGCTCGGTGGCGTCGTACCGGCGGACCAGCGCCGGAGCGAGGGCGAGCAGACCGGCGGCGGCGAGGACGGCGAGGAGCACCGACGTGGGCACCCTCACCCCTCCCGTCACCAAAGTTCGGGGCGAGCGTCACACCGCCGCAACTTCTTCCGTCGACCGTCGTTTACGGCGCACTTCGTGCGGGCGGGCAGCGCTTGCCACAGCTTGCAGTTACTTGAGGTTACGGGCCGCCGACCCGGTTCACAGTGCGCCGCGCCGGGCGTTCGCCTCAGCGGCGGTTGTCACGTACGCGGTGCCACCGCGCCAGCAGTCCGCCCTCGGCGACCACTTCCTCGCCGGTCATCGCGTATCCGATGTGGTCGCGCCACGCGCCGTCGATGTGCATGTAGCGCACGTGATAGGCCTCCTCGCGGAAGCCGAGCTTCTCCACCACCCGGCGGGAAGGCAGGTTCTCCGGCCGGATGTTCACCTCGATCCGGTGCAGGCCGCCCGGCCCGAACGCGTGGTCCACGGCGAGCGCCACAGCGGTCGGGATCACGCCGCGACCGGCCACCCTGGAGTCCACCCAGTAGCCCACGTACCCGGAGCAGAACGCCCGCCGCACGATGCTGCCGATGTTGACGTGACCGACCAGCCGCTCCTGCCCGTTCTCGCGCAGGCAGACCGCGAACGGCATGCCCTCACCGGTACGCGCGGACTTGCGCTGGTCGGCGTGCACCAGGCGGAACGCGGCGGGCGAGTTCGTCTCGTACCAGCCACCGGGCACATGGGACTCCCACGGCGCCAGCCACTCCCGGTTCGCGCGCCGGATCTCCGACCATGCGGTGGCGTCCGAACGCCGGTACGGCCGCAGCACCACCGGGCCGTCCACCAGCACCGCCGGCCACCCCGGCGCCCGCCGGAACCTCACCGGCGCCGGTCCAACAACAACACATCCACCGTGGACCCGGCAGCGGCCGTGGTGACCCGCTCGCCGAGCACCAGCAGGCCGTTCGCCTCGGCCAGGCCGGAGAGCGTGTACGGACCACCCGCCAGCGGCTGCACCGTGTACCCGCCTCCGCGCCGCTCGGCCACGTGCGCGGGCCGGAACTCGCGCAGCCCCACCGGGGACGAGACCGTCTCCAGCAGGTGCGCGCGGACGCTCGGCCGGAACACCGGTTCGGCGCCGGCCAGCAGCTGGATGGCCGGGCGGGCCAGCACCTCGAAGCCGATCAGCGCCGCGCCGGGCTCACCGGGAAGACACACCACCGGCACCTCCTCGGCGCCGACCGTACCGAACCCGAGGGCCGTTCCGGGATAGAGGGCCACCTCTGTGAAGGTGACCGGCCCGGCCCGGCCGCCGTCGCGGCGGGACAGGATGCGGCGGACCATGTCGCCAGGGCCGGTGCCGGTGCCGCCGGTGGTGATGATCAGATCGGCGCGCAGCGTCTGGTCCTCCAACAGGCCGCGCAGCGCCTCCGGGTCGTCGTCGCAGATCCCCACCCGGTACGCGAGCGCGCCCGCCTCCGCCGCCGCCGCGGTCAGCGCGTGCGAGTTGGTGTCCACCACCTGCCCGGGCTGGCTGCCCCGGCCCACGTCCACCAGTTCGTCGCCGGTGGCCACGATGACCACGCGCGGGCTGGGCCGTACCACCACGTGCCCGATGCCGGTGGCGGCGAACACCGCGACCAGGGCCGGGGAGACGTACGCGCCGGCGCGGGCGAGCAGCGTGCCGGCGACGAGTTCCTCCCCGGCGCGGCGCAGGCCGTACCCCCGTTTGGGGGCGCGGAAGATCTCGACGGCGGCCATGCCCTGGTCGGTCCACTCCACCGGGACGACCACGTCCGCGCCGATCGGCAGCGGCGCCCCCGCCGCCACCGAGAAGCAGGAGCCGGGGGTGAGCCGCACCGGCCGCCAGCTCGCCGCGCCCAGGTCACCCACCACGTTGAGGCGGATGCTGCGGCCGCCGGGCATACCGGAGGGGGCCGGGACGTAGCCCGGCCCCCGACTCCCACCGGAGATGTCCTCCCAGCGCGCGGCGTACCCGTCCACCGCCGCCTGGTCGAAGGCGGGGTACGAGTGCGGGGCGACCACGTCCTCGGCAAGCACGTTGCCGTACGCCTGGGTCAGGTCGAGGTCGAGTGGAGGCAGCGCTCGTAACCTGCGCAGCACACTGCCCAGGTAGTCGGCGAGCGGCGTCAACTCGTTCGCGGCCGCCTCGGCGTCGGCCGTCGCGGTCATGTATCGGCACCGCCGGACGCGTCGCGGATGCCGTTGAGCACCGCAGCGGTGACCGTCTCGTCGCCGTTGTTGACGAACTCGGTCAGCCACTTGCGGAACTCGGCGCCCAGGTCCTCCCGCTCGGCGGCGATCTGCACCACGGTCTGGAGGTAGCCGAGCGGCATGCCGGTGTCGTAGCGGGTGCCCCGGTAGACGATGGCGTGCACCGGCACCCCCTCGGTACGCAGCAGTTCCATCGCGTCGGTCAGCTGGATCTCGCCACCGCTGCCCGGCTGGGTACGCCGGATCGCGTCGAAGATCTTCCCGGGCAGGACGTACCGGCCGAGGACCGCGAGGTTGCTGGGGGCGTCCTCCGGGCTGGGCTTCTCCACCATGCCGGTGACCTTGACGACCTCGGCGATGTCGGCGTATTCCGACTCGGCCGGCTCGACCGACGCGATGCCGTATCGGCTGGTCTCGGCCGGGTCGACCTCGAAGAACGCGAGCACCACACCGCCGGTGCGCGCCTGGAGTTCCAGCATGGCCGGCAGCAGCGGCTCGGACGGCTTGACGAACTCGTCGCCGAGCAGCACCGCGAAGGGCGCGTCGCCGACGTGCGACTCGGCGTACCCGACGGCGTGGCCGAGGCCGAGCTGTTCCGGCTGGCGGACCGTGTAGATCGCGGCCAGTTCCTCGGTGCGCTTGACCTCGGCCAGCAGCTCGGGCTTCTTGGCGAGCCGTTCCTCCAGGTCCGGCCGGCGGTCGAAGTGGTCCACCATCGAGGTCTTGCCGCGACCGGTGATCAGCAGGATGTCGTCGATGCCGGCCTGCGCGGCCTCCTCGACGATGTACTGCAGCACCGGCCGGTCGACGACCGGCAGCAGTTCCTTCGGAACCGCCTTGGTGGCCGGCAGGAACCGGGTGGCCAGGCCGGCGGCCGGGATCACGGCCTTGACCGCGCGGGAGCGGCCGGGGGCCGCTGAGGGGTTCGCTGAGTGCTCCGACATGTCGCGAGACTATCGGCCACGGCTCTGCCGCGGCGGGTGAGGACCGGAAGACGCGCCGCCCTGGACGGTGCCCGCCGGGTCCGCCGCGCCGGCCCGGGGCAGCCCGTCCGGTGGGCCGGCACCGGCGGCCACCACCGGGATCTCCTGGGTGGGCACCGGATCGGGCGCCGGGGCGAGCCGGTAGCCGTCGCGTCCGGCGGCCTTCGCCGCGTACAACGCGTCGTCGGCGGCGTCGAGCACCTGCTGGCCGTCGGCGGCGTGGTCCGGGTAGACGGCGATGCCGATGGAGACGGTCACCGGCACCCGCACCGGCTCGTCGCCGTTCCCCTCGACCGCCACCGGCTGGTCGCGTACCACCGCGCCGAGCCGCTCGGCGACGATCGTGGCGCCCCGGGCGTCGGTCTCCGGCAGCAGCACCACGAACTCCTCGCCGCCCTGCCGGAACGCCAGGTCCACCTCGCGGATCACGCCGCGTACCCGGCGCGCGAACTCGACCAGGACGGCGTCCCCGGCGGCGTGCCCCCAGGTGTCGTTGACGTTCTTGAACCGGTCCAGGTCGAGCGCGAGCACGCTGAGCATGCGGCCGAACCGGTTCGCCCGCTCCACCTCGCGGCGGATCGACTCCCGCAGGTAGCGGTAGTTCCACAGCCCGGTGAGCGGGTCGGTGAGGGAGAGCCGCTGCGCCTCCTCGTGCACCCGGACGTTCTCCACGGCGACCGCGGCGTGCCCGGCGAACGTCCGCAGCGTCACCACGTCGTCGTCGTGGAACTCGTGCCCGCCGAGCCGGTCGTAGAGCACGAGCACGCCGAGGGCCGCGCAGGCCGAGCCGGGCGGTTCGCCGTCGGCGGGCGGGTGGCCGGGCCGGTCCGGGCCGCGCGGCTCGGCGGCGCCGGGGGTGGCGAACGGCACCGCCACGTACGTCTCGCAGGACGGCTCCCCGGTCTCCGTGTCCGGCGACGCCCACCGTCCGCGCAGCGGTTCGCCGGTGGCGGCCACCGCGCCGAGCACCCCGGCGCCGACCGGCACCCGCAGCGTCGCCGGGTCGGCCGGGTCGCCCGTGGGCCAGCGCCCGGTCAGTCCCTCCACGCACCGGCCGACGAGGACGCCGTCGCCGTCGACCAGCAGCACCGCGCCGGCCCGGGCGCCGGTGGCGGCGATCGCGCTGTCCAGGATCACCCGCAGGATGCGTTGCAGGTCGTGCGTGCTGGCGAGCGTGTCGCCGAGCACCGCGAGGTGGTTGCGGATCTGGTCGCGGCTGCTGGTCAGCGCCGTCACGTAGGTGCCGGTCTCCCGGGTCATCCGGTTGAACGCGCTGGCCAGCCGCCCGATCTCGTCGCGGCTGCGCACCGGCACCCGGGCGCTCAGGTCACCGCGCGCCACCCGGTCCACCGCGCCGGCCAGCTCACCGAGCGGCCGGGTGGTCACCCGGGCCAGCCGCCAGGCCGCGAGCACTGCCAGCAGGGCGGCGAGCGCGACCGCGGCGATCAGCGCCCCGTACAGGCCGGGCGCACGTTCCCCCGGTACCGACAGCACCAGCGGCAGCGGCTGACCGGGAGACGGACCGACCCGCCGCACGTACCGGCCGTCGCCGGTGCCGGTCACCCGGTTCCCGTCCGCCTTGCCGGCGGCGGCCAGCACCGCTGCGCGCACCCCCTGGGCCTCGGTCGTGTGGGTGATGCCGCCGGGGTCGTCGAGGAGGGTGACACCGACGCCGGTCACGGCGGCGAGCCGCGCCACGAAGGCCCGGTCGACGGGCTGTGCGGCGGCGACCGCGCCCAGGTCGGTGCCGGCCGGGTCGCGGAGCCCGACCTGGGCGGAGAGCGCCCCGACTCCGGTGGCGGGCGCGCCGGCGCAGTCCTGCCAGCGCCCGGCCGGCCCGCCGGCCGTGGCGTAGGTGGTGCGGCCGGCGGCGTCGGCCATCCGCACGGCGGCGGCCAGGCCCCGGGCGACCACCTGGTCGGCCGCGCGCGAGCGGGCGGCCGGGTCGCCGACCAGCGCGACCGCGTCGGCCGCCGCGCGTAGTTGCTGGCAGAGCGCGTCGATCGAGGTACGGACGCCGGCCGCGGCCAGACCCAGCCGCTCGGTGGCGCGGCTGTGGTCGACGGCGCTGAGCGTGACCCCGACGAAGAACGCGCCGAGCAGGACGGGGCCGAGGACCACCGCGAGGAAAGCCGCCGTCAACCGCCCGCGTAGCGTCAATCTTCCCCCCGGAAGTTCCGCTCCCTTGGTGCGATGCTGACACAGAGCGACCATTAGGCAAGCGTTGCGTCAGGAGTGTTGCGTGCCGGAATTTTCGGATGAAGCGCACGATGCGAAGCGGGAGATGCGCATCGCGCTACTCGCCGCGCGCCGGTCGCTGTCCGCGGCCGACCGCGCGGTGGCTGCGGCCGCCGTCCAGGCCGAGCTGGTGACGTTGGTACGACGGCTGCGGCCGGCCAGGATGAGCGCGTACGTGCCGGTCGCCTCGGAGCCCGGCGGGGACGACCTGCCGGACGTGCTGCGCGCCGCGCTGCCGCCCGACGCCGAGTTGCTGCTGCCGGTGCTGCGCGAGGACCTGGACCTGGACTGGGCCCCGTACACCGGCCCGGAGTCGTTGCGCGCCGCCGGCCGGGGCCTGCGCGAGCCGACCGCACCGCCCCGGGGGCGTGCCGCGGTGGCCGGAGCCGCCCTGGTCGTGGTGCCGGCGGTCGCGGTGGACCGCCGCGGCATCCGGCTGGGCCGGGGCGGCGGCTCGTACGACCGCGCGCTGGCCCGGGTGCCCGCCACCGTGCCGACCGTGGCGCTGCTGCACGACGGCGAGCTGGTCGAGGCGGTGCCCGCCCTGCCGCACGACCGCCCGGTGCACTGTGTGATCACTCCGGCGGACGGACTGGTGGCGGTCCCGGGTGTGGGCCCGGGCGCTTCCGCTGGACGAACCCGGGGGTCATGACGCACCATTGGCACTCGAAGACCAGGAGTGCCAACCGGCCGTGCCGAAGATCCGGAGGAGAACGTGCCCACGTACCAGTACGCCTGCACCGCGTGCGGCCACCAGCTCGAGGCGGTGCAGTCCTTCTCGGACGACCCGCTGACCGAGTGCCCGGCGTGTGAGGGGCGGCTGCGAAAGCTCTTCAACTCGGTGGGCATCGTGTTCAAGGGCTCCGGCTTCTACCGCACGGACTCCCGTTCGTCCGGCTCCGACAACGGCACCGCGGCCACGAGCAAGCCGGCCAAGTCCGAGTCGTCCTCGTCCTCGTCGTCGTCGGACTCCTCGTCCTCGTCGTCCTCCTCGTCCGGGTCGTCCTCCTCGTCCGGTTCCGGGTCGGGGTCGACTGCGAGCAAGGCGCCGGCGGCGTCCAGCTCGTCCTGAATCAGCCTCTCGCGCTTCTCACGCGACACGTGGCCGTCCCCGCTCGGGGGCGGCCACGTTCCGTTCGCGGCGGATGCTCGCCGGCTCGGCGAGGTCGCTGCACCAGCCGGCGGCGGATGCTCGCCAGCTCGGGGAGGTTGCTGCATCCGCCGGTTCGGAAGCAGCAAGCTCCCCGAGCTGGCGGTCCCGGCCGCACCGGACCTCCGCGCTGGTGACGGCGGGCCTTCCGGGGAACGGTTTTCCACAGGCCGGCGGGTTATCCACAGGGGCGGGCGATGGGGCGGCGCGCGTCGGGGGGCCGGTCCTAGCCTGCGGGTCGGACGGTTGGCCGGCGGCGGGAGGCAGCGGTGACGGATGGCGAGACGACGTTACGGCCGGTCCGCTGGCGCGGGCTGCCTCGGCGCCGGACGCTGCTGCGGGTGACGCTCGTCGCGGTTCTGCTGGGGCTGGCCGCGGCGGTGCTCCAGACGCCGCCGTCCTGCCCACCACCTCGCGCGTTGCCGTCCGCCCCGGCGACCGCGTCACCGTCCGGCGGCATCCGCGCCCTGCCGGCCGGTGCGGTGGGCGTACCGATCCGGCTGGCCGAGCCGGCCGCCCTCGCGGTGCTGCGCCCGGGTGCCCGGGTCGACCTGCTCGTCGTGCCGGCCGGCGGTTCGCCCGACCCGACGCTGCTGGCTCCGCGCGCGTTGGTGCTCGACGTGGTCGGCGCCGCCGGAGCGGTCGACGGCTCCTCGGCGCTCTACCTGGCGCTGCCGCCGGAGCAGGCCCGGCGGGCGGTCGGGTTGCCGGAGGGCAGTCGCTTCGCCGTGGTGGTACGCGGCTGACGTGAGCACAGCGGGAGGCCTCGGCGCGGCGCCATCGGCCCTCGACGGTCCGCTCGGCGCGATCGGGCCACTGCGGGGCGATCGGGCCGCTGCGGGGCGATCAGCCCCAGTGCGGAGGGCGCTCGGCGAGCAGCCAGTCGTCGTTGCCGCCGGGGCGCTCGCCCCAGCCGCGGTCGGTGTCGTCGCTGGTCTGTTCGGGCAGCACCACGAAGTCGTCGCTGAGGTCGACCACGCGGTCGTCGTCGTCGCGCGGTGCCCGGATGGCGGGGTCGGTCACGAGCAGCAACGATACCGCCGGACGGGCCGCCGGCTCGATCCCCGGGACCGGGCGGATCGACCCGAGCCCGGCCGTACCGGCCCGGAAGCCGCCGGACCGCCACCCACCGGGCGCGAATGGCCGAGCGGCGGTGATCGACGCGTCGGGCGGCCGACCGGCCGGGGCGTTGGTAGCGTCGGACGGCGTGACGACGCCGAGCGGTGGCAGCCCCGACGACGAGACCTGGCGACGCCCGGAGCAACCGGCCACAGCCGGGGAGAACGCCCCCGGGGCGGTCCCCCGGGGCGGCGCGGACAGCGCGGACGTCCACCCGGCCGGTCCCGGACCTCGGCCGGGTGACGCCCGTGACCCCCGTGACGCTCGTGACGCTCGTGACGCCCGCGACGGCGATGACGCCGGTGAAGGCGATGACGCCGGTGAAGGCGATGACGCCGGTGAAGGCGATGACGCCGGTGACGCAGGCGGAGCACCTGAGTCGGACCGCACCGCCGACTCGGCCGGGGCCGCCGGGCAGCCCGAGCCGGCCTCCCTCCCGGCGGAGCCGACCGCCCTCACAGCAGAGCCGACCGCCCTCCCGGTGGAGCCGGCCTCCCTCCCGGTGGAGCGGGCCGTCACCGAGGGCGTCGAGACGACCGGAGCAGCCGCCGACAACCCCGAGGCGGCCGGGAGCGCCAGCCCGTGGTCGCGCGAGGCGGCCACCGAGAGCCCGTGGGCCCGGCCGGAGGCGGCAGGCGGCTGGACGGTGGCCGGCGGCGCGTGGCCGGGCACGCCCGGTGCCGGCCCGCCCGGTGGTGGCCCGCAGTTCGGGGGCGGCGCGCCCGCTGGTGGCCCGCCGCCCCCGGGATACGCGGGACCGCCGCCGAGCACGCCTCCGCCGCCCGGCTGGCGGCCACCGGTACACGTGCAGCCGTCACCGCCCCGCCGGCTCCCGCCGCAGGACATGGCCGCGATGGACCAGGCGGAGCAGCGCGCGCAGCGCCTCACCTACGGCATCGGGGCGGTCGTCGCCGTGGTGCTGGTGCTGCTCACCTGCCTGCTCTGCTCGCGGGTGCTGTTCTGAGTCAGACGACGCCGTCCCAGACCATCTTGGCGCCGCTGTCACCGGTCCAGTACACGTACACGAGCGCGAAGACCGCGAGCACCGCCACCACGACGGTGAGCACGATCGGGAGCCAGCGGGGCAGGTTCCGGCCCGCTACGAGGCGGCTCGTCGACAGCACGAGCAGCAGCGCGGCGACGCCGAGCCCGAGCGCGAACCAGAACAGCGTGTCGCCGTACTCGGCGTGCTCGCTGATCTGCTGGAGCCGGTCCGGCGGGTAGCCCTTCGCGCGCAGGGCCTCCTCCAGCTCCTCGCCGGACTCGGTCGCCACCCAGGCGACGATCGGGGTGACCACGGCGAGCGCCGCAACCGCCCAGCCGAGGCGGGGCCGCCAGCGGGGCAGCACCCCGTACCCGACGGCGAGCAGTGCCAGCAGCGGCACCAGCACCACCGCCGCGTGGATGACGAGCACATGGACGGGCAGACCGTTGATTTCCCTGAACACCGACACCTCCGGCGAGTGGGTGGTTTGGCGCGCTCAGCGTACGGCGTGACGCCGTCTGCCTCGATACACGCGAGCGCGGCGGCGCCGGTTCACCTGTGGCCCCGGCCACGGGTGAACAACGCTCGCTTGTCGGCCCGTCTGCCCCGTGCTGTCATGGATCCATGTCCACAGGTGAGGAGCTGCTCCGGTCGAGGGGCCTACGGGTCACCCGGCCGCGTCTCGCCGTGCTGGACGTGCTCTCCGCCGGCGGTCACCTGGAGGTCGACGAGATCACCCGGCGGGTCCGCCAGCGGATCGACTCGGTCTCCACCCAGGCCGTCTACGACGTGCTCGGTGCCCTGTCCCGGGCCGGGCTGTCCCGCCGGATCGAGCCGGCCGGCAGTCCCGCGCGGTACGAGGCCCGGGTCGGCGACAACCACCACCACGTGGTGTGCCGGGGCTGCGGTGAGATCGCCGACGTGGACTGCGCGGTCGGCAGCGCCCCCTGCCTGGACCCGAACGTGGCGCACGGCTTCGAGCTGGACGAGGCGGAAGTGACCTTCTGGGGCCTCTGCCCGTCCTGCCAGTCCCGCCGCTCCGCCGACGACTGACCGCCGCACCGTCGACCGACCGCCGCACCGGGACGCCCGGCGACGGCGCGTGGCACTCTTGATCGGTGGACACCGAAGACCTCGGCCTCTTCGGTCCGGGATCGGTCACGTGGAAGGTGCACGAGGAACCGATCCTGATCGTCGCCGGCCTGCGCTCGCTCTACCTCCAGGCGCTGCACCCGCGCGCGATGGCCGGCGTCGCGCAGAACAGCAACTACCGCACCGACGCCTGGGGCCGGCTGGTCCGCACGGCGACGTACGTGGCGACGACGATCTACGGCACGACGGCCGAGGCAGAGACGGCCGGGCGACGGCTGCGTACGCGGCACGCCCGGATGCGCGCCACCGACCCGTTCACCGGTGAGGAGTTCCGCGTCGACGATCCGGAGCTGCTGCGCTGGGTGCACGTGACCGAGGTCGAGTCGTTCGTGAGCACCGCCCGGCGGGCCGGTCTGGCGCTCACCGACGACGAGGTGGACGGCTACTACACCGAGCAGCGCCGGTCGGCGGCCCTGGTGGGGCTGGACCCGGACGACGTACCGGGTACCGCCGCCGAGGTGGCTGACTACTACCGGGACGTACGCCCGCAGTTGCGGATGACCCGGGAGGCGGCCGAGACCGCGGTGTTCCTGACCGCGCCGCCGATCCCGTGGAAGGTCAGCCTGCCGGCGCGGGTCGGCCTGAACCTGGGGCCGCCGCGCTGGGCGTACTTCGGGATCGCCGCCACCGCGCTGGGGATGCTGCCGCCGTGGGCGTTGCGGCTCTACGGTGGGCTGGGCCTGCCCACCACCGCCCTGTCGGCGGACCTGAGCGCGCGGGCGCTGCGGCTGGCGCTGGCGGCGGTCCCCCGGCGCTACCGGGAGGGCCCGTTGCAGCAGGCCGCTAAGGAACGCGCCGCCCGTCTGACCGCGGCCTGACGCCGCCGCGCACTCACTCCGGTCCGGCGAACCGCTCGACCGCGGACCAGGGCTCCTTGCCCGGGGTCTGCGCGCCGGTCGGGCACGTACGCCGGTAGTCGCACCAGCCGCACCGCGGCCCCGGCTCGGTGGGGAACGCCGTGTCGGGGTCGGCGCCGTCGGCCACGGCGCGCTCGGCGGCCATGATGTCGCGGGCGGTGTCCTCCGCGCGGGTGAGCTGCCGGTGCAGGGACTCCGGCGTGTGCTCGTGGGCGGCGACGGTGCCGGTGGGCAGGTGGTGCAGCTCGACCCGGCGGCACGGCTTGCGGAACACCCGCTCGGCCGCGTACGCGTAGAGCGCGAGCGCCTGCGAGCCGCGCGCGTCGTCGGCGTCGAGCCCGGTGCGGCCGGTCTTGTAGTCGACGATGACCAGCTCGGGCCGCCCGTCCGGGCCGGGACGCGAGTCGATCCGGTCGGTGCGGCCGTTGAACGCGAGCACAGCGGTCTTGACCGCGACGACCCGTTCCACGCCGACCGGCTCGTCGGCCGGGTCGAGGCCCGCCACGTAGCTCTCCAACCAGGTCAGCGCGCGCCGGAAGGCGTCGCGCTCCTGCTCGTCGTCGCGGTAGCCCTCACGGACCCAGGTGCCCTTGAGCAGCGTGCCGAGCACCTCGGGGCGGCGGCGGTCGGCGGCCAGCGCGTACCAGTTCTTCAGCGCGGTGTGGACGCTCGCGCCGAGCGAGTTGTGCGCCCACGGCGGGCCTTTCGGCGGCGCGGGCCGGTCCACGTAGGCGTAGCGGTAGCGGCGGGGGCAGTCCGCGTACGTGCCGAGTTTGCTCGGGGTGCAGACGAACAGGCGTTCCGGCATGCCCTCGAAGCCGAGCTGCTCGGACTGCTCGGCGCGGGGTCGGGGAGCCCGGGAGCCGGTCGGGCCGGCTGCTGACGGTCGTCGCACCCCTGAGATCCTGCCACCCCGGTACGACAGCGGACGAAGCGCTCAGGCGTTGTTGAGGTACTGGGTCACGAACGCGGCGATCGCGTCGGCGATGAGCTGCACGGCGATGGCGGCCAGCAGCAGGCCGGCGATCCGGGTCAGCACCTCGATGCCGCCGGGGCGCAGCACCTTGACGATCCCGCCGGAGAAGCGCAGCACCACCCAGACCGTCACCATCACCGCGACGATCGCCAGCGCGATGGCGAGGTAGTCGACGGGACCGCCGGCCTGCTGCACGAACAGCATGGTGGCCACGATGGCGCCCGGTCCGGCCAGCAGCGGGGTGCCCAGCGGCACCAGCGCGATGTTGGAGGTGACCTGCTGGCTCGGGTCGTCCGCCTTGCCGGTCAGCAGCTCCAGCGCGACCAGGATCAGCAGCAGACCGCCGGCGGCCTGGAGCGCGGGCAGGTCGACGTGCAGGTACGCCAGGATCGTCTGCCCCGCCACCGCGAAGATCACGATGACCCCGAGCGCCAGCGCCACGGCCTGCCAGGCGGCCCGGTTCCGGTCGCGCGCGGGCAGCGGCCCGGTCAGCGCGAGGAAGATGGGCATCATTCCGGGCGGGTCGACGATCACCAGCAGGGTCACGAAGACCTCGCCGAAGAGCTTGAGATCCACGCGGACACGGTAGCCGTGCCGTCGGATCGCTTCAGCTCGAAGCGACAGGGGTCACCCCGCGGGCCAGCGCGACGATCCGCTCGTACGCCTCGGGCCCGGTGGTGTGCGCGCCGAGCCGGACGGTCTTGTGCGTGCCGTGGAAGTCGGACGAGCCGGTGACCAGCAGTCCCAGGTCGGCGGCGAGCCCGCGGACGTGCGCCCGCTCGGCCGGGTCGTGGTCCTCGTGGTCGGCCTCCAGCCCGGCCAGGCCGGCCGCCGCCAGGTCCGCGATCAGCTGGTCCGGCACGATCCGGCCGCGCCGGCTGGCCTTCGGGTGGGCGAAGACGGGCACGCCACCGGCCGCCCGCACCAGCGCCACCGCCTGGAACACCTCGATGTCGTCCTTCGGCAGCCGGTACCGCTCGCCGAGCCAGTCCGGCCCGAACGCCTCGGTGGTGGTGGCGACCAGACCGGCCCGGATCAGCGCCTGCGCGATGTGCGGGCGGCCGACGGTGCCGCCGCCCGCGCCGGCCAGGATCTCCGTCCAGCTCACCGGGACGCCGTCGGCCTGGAGCAGCCGGACGATGCGCTCGCCGCGTTCCTCGCGGGCCCGGCGGACCCGGGCCAGCTCCGCGGCCAGGTGCGGCTCGGCCGGGTCGAACAGGTAGGCGAGGAGGTGCAGCGGGATCGCCGGCTCGGCGCCGAACCAGCGGCACGAGATCTCCGCGCCGCGGATCAGGGTGAGGCCGGGCGGCAGTGCGGCGACGGCGGGCGCCCAGCCCGCGGTGGTGTCGTGGTCGGTGAGTGCCACCACGTCGAGCCCCGCGTCGGCGGCGGCCCGGACCAGTTCGGCGGGGGTCAGGGTGCCGTCGCTTGCGGTGGAGTGGGTGTGCAGGTCGATGCGGGCGGGGGCGCTCACCCGCCCGACGCTACGCCCCCTCGGGCACCGTGGGGACGTCGGCCACCACCACCGGGTGGTCCTCCGGCGCCAGCCCTTCGACCTTCGAGGCCGTGGGCCGGTCACCGGCCAGCACCCGCTCCGGCTTGACCCGGACCAGCCCGCCGCTCGCGTCCACGTGCAGCGCCACGCCGCCCCGGGTCCAGGCCACGCCGGCGGCCAGCACCGGCCCGGCCGGGTGGGTGACCGGGCTGGCCGGGTCGGCCAGGTCCACCAGGAGGGCGGTGCGCGAGGTGCCGTTCGCGAGCAGCCACCGGCCGTCGGAGGAGACGGCGCCGAGTCCGTCGGTGGCCAGCTTCAGACCGCATCCGGTACGCACCGGGGCGAGGTCCCGGGCCGGGTCGAGCAGGGCGAGGCAGCGCTGCTGATCCCGGCCGGCGGCGACCAGGGCCACCACCCGGCCGTCGGGCCGGGTGCCGTAGACCGCGCGTACGTCCGGGTTCACCGGGCCCGGCTGCCCGCCCAGCGCGCGGTCCCAGACGCTCATCCCGCCGTCGCCGGGCTGCTGGATCAGCACGGAGTCGCCGGCGAAGCCGACCGGCACGGCGCCGTCCGGCGCGGCGGTCCGGACCGGCGCGATGAGCTGGCCGGCGACCACACCGGCGGCGATCACGTCGGTGCCGTCCCGCCAGGCCACCTGGCGGCCGTCCGCGGAGACCGCCACCGCGTCCGCGGCGGCGAGCATGACCTGCGGCGCGGCGCCACCGACCGGCACCCACCAGAGGGTACGGCCGGCGACGGTGGCCGCCGAGGTGAGCAGCCAGCCCTCCTGGTCGTGGATCCGCTGCGCCCGTTCGACGCCGCTCACACCGGGCAGCTGCCGTCGTTCGCCGCCGCTGGTGTCCAGCCGGTCACCGACGAGCAGGTCGAGTTCGGCGCGGACCGGCCCGAAACGGGTGATCGAGGACGGTCCGGAGGGCTCCGGGGACGGGAAGAGGACGGGCGGGTCGCCGAGCACCACAGTGGGCGTGCCGCCGTTGCCGCCCGACGCGCTGAACTGCGCCACCCCGGTGGTGATGAACACGGTGGCGACCCCGGCCAGGGCCAGGCCGGTGAGCGTACGCCGCCGGCCCGTGCGCCGCGCCCGGCGCAGGATCTCCCCGGCCGGGTCGGCGGGCAGCGGGCGGGACGTCGCGACGCGGCGGGTCAGCGTCTCCCGCAGCGCCCGCTCCAGCTCGTCGTCGCTCACGGGGAATGGACGCTCCGGGCTGCCGGTCCGGTTGTCACCGTGCTGCCGGGTGCCGCTCATCGGCTCTTCGCCGGGATCGGGACGGCGGGGCGGACCGGAGCCGCGGGTGGGGCCGGTCGCGGCACCCGGGCGGCGGGCTGCCGCGCGGGGGTACGGGCCGGTTCGGTGCCCCGGGCCGGCGGGACGGACCGGCCGCCCGCGGCGGGCGCGGTCGGTTTCGCCGCGGGCGCGTCGGCCGGCGCGGGCAGGCTCAGGGCCGCTTCGGAGCCGAGCCGCCGGCGCAGCGTGTTCAGCGCCCGGGAGGTCTGGCTCTTGACCGTGCCCGGGGAGATCTCCAGCAGCGCGGCGGTCTGCGCCTCGGACATGTCCTCGTAGAAGCGCAGCACCAGCACCGCCCGCTGCCGGGCCGGCAGCGCCTGGAGGTGCCGCCAGAGCGCGTCCCGGTCGAGTTGCTGCTCGATCTCGTCGACACCGGCGCGCTCCGGCAGCACCTCGGTGGGGCGCTCGCCGTGCCAGCGGCGCCGCCACCAGCTGGTGGACGTGTTGACCATGACGCGGCGGGCGTACGGCTCGATGGCGTCGATCCCGCCGAGCCGCTTCCAGGCGAGGTAGGTCTTGGTCAGCGCGGTCTGGAGCAGGTCCTCGGCGGTGGCCCAGTCACCGGCGAGCAGGTACGCGGTACGCAGCAGCGCGCCGGACCGGGCCGCGACGAATTCGCGGAACTCCTCCTCCAGCGGATCTCTGCTCGCCACGCTCATCTCCCCCCGTCCTGCCTGGCAGAATGCCACGGCCGGGCCGGTCGGGTCGATGGCGGAAGGTGTGCAGTTCATCCGATGTTCGGACGAAAAGTTTCAGGCTCCGTCGTCGGCCTTGGCCTCGTCGGCCTCCTTGCCCAACCGCGCCTCGACCGCCTGCGGCTCGTACATCTCCTCGACCACACGCAGGTAGAGCTCGTTCGGGTTGGGCAGGTTCTTGATCACCCGGAGTGCCTGTTCCTGGCCGGCGGACTCCAGCACGAACGTGCCGTAGTTGAGGGCGCGGCCGGTCGGGCTCTGCTCGTACTTCATGTCGGTGACCCGGGTGAGCGGCATCATCGCGACCTGCCGGGTGATGATCCCGTTGACCACCATCACCCGCTTGTTGGTCAGGATGAACCGGTCGTACCACCAGTCGGCGACCTTCCACGCGACCCAGCCCATCACGGCGAACCAGAGCAGCACGGCGACTGTGGTCAACGCGCCGACGTCCCGCCCGGCGAGGAAGCCGGAGAGGTAGCCGAGCACGAACGTGGCCGCCACGCCGACGATGATCGGGGTGGTGAGGTGGATCCAGTGCCGCTTCCACTCGCCCCGGTAGCGCTCGGTGGGGAAGAGGTAGCGGGCCACGAGCGAGCTGGGCTCGTCCTCCAGCGGCAGCACCCGGCGGGGTGCCATGCCGGTGGCGTCGGACCGCAGCCCGGCCAGTTCGTCCTCGGAGATCGGCTGGTCCGGGAAGCCGTCCGGGTCACGTGCCCAGGCCCGGCTGGACCGCCCCTCACCGGCGTACGCGCTGCCGTAGCCGGCGTCGTCCGCGTCCGCGTACGGGCCGGGGCCGTAACCGGCCGGGTCGTCCGGGTCGATCCGGGGGATCGGCTCGGTGTCGCGCTCCCGGCGTGCCCGGTCGGGGTCGTCCGGGTCGAAGGGTGGACCGGAGGGGCTTCCCATGGGCGGCTAGGCGACGAGGTTGGTGAAGAAGTCGCCGAAGCCCTGCGCGATGTCCATGATGCCGCCGCCGAGAGACTTGAAGACGTCGGCGGCAGAGTTGGGCCGGTACGCAACAAAGAAGATCAAGAATGCGATGCCGGCCCAGGTGAGGACCTTCTTGACCATAGCGGGCCATCCTCTCGCGCGGCGCCGGGTCCGTTTACCGCAGCGGCACCCAGAGTATCAGCATGGTGTCTTACCGTGAATATCTGCGTCCGCTCCCCGACTCGCCGTGGCGAGCCGGTCAGGCCCGCCCGTGCAGGTACGGAGATGGTGCGCCGTACACGAGTTCGGGCGGTGTCCACTCGGTGAGGTCGTGCAGCACGACTTCTTCCGCGAGGAGGTGACCCGCACTCGCCGGCCAGGCTATCGCATGGAGCCACATTCCCCGAGCCTCGCCGGCGTACGCGCTTCGATCCGTTTCGGAGCGGACGAGCCACAGTGGAGTCGGATGGCCGCCCACCCGGATCTTCGCGTGCGGCAGCCGCTCGGGATGACCAGGGCCGGGATCGGTGAGCGCCTCCTCCACCTGTGGGCCGGGGTCGGGTCCGGGCAGTCCCGCGAAGCGGGATCCGAGGCCCACGCCGGGTTCCTCGGCGACGAAGATCAGGTCGGCCGGCCCACCGTCCAGGGGGGCCGGTCCGGCGCAGGCGACCAGCGTCGCCCGTACGCCCGCGCGGTCGTCACCCGCCCACGCCACGCCGGTGAGCGTCCAGCCCGGCGGGAGCGGCCACGGACACCACAGCGGCATCCGGAGCCGGCCGGCCGGGTCGGGGTCCGCGGCCATCCGGTCCACCACACTGGCCATGATCTCGGCGCTGATGTGCTCCGGCACGTGCAGCGGCGCGACCGGGCCGCAACGTACGCACCGGTGCTCGGCATGCATCAGGTCCGGCTCGCGCACCGGGCCCGCACATCTCGGACAACTCACCGCGACAGTCACACTCTCACCGTCGCCCCGGACCGGCGAGGCGTCAAGCGGGGCGGGCGGACGAGCGTGGGATTTCCGTCCGGTGGTGGACCCACGCGCGGGTTCAGTCCGGCGGCGGCCCGGCGTACGACCGGATCCAGGCGTGCATGGCGATGCCGCTGGCCACACCCGCGTTGATGGACCGGGTCGAGCCGTACTGGGCGATGGAGAACAGCGCGTCGCAGGCCGACCGGGCCACCGCCGACAGCCCCGGCCCCTCCTGGCCGAACAGGAGCACGCAGCGGCGCGGCAGCACCGCCGTCTCCATCGGCCGGGAGCCGGGCAGGTTGTCGATCCCGACCACCGGCAGCTGTTCGTCACGCGCCCACGCGACGAACTCCTCGATCGTCGGGTGGTGCCGGACGTGCTGGTAGCGGTCGGTCACCATGGCGCCCCGCCGGTTCCACCGCCGCCGTCCGACGATGTGCACCTCGGCGGCGAGGAAGGCGTTGGCGTTGCGGACCACGGTGCCGATGTTGAAGTCGTGCTGCCAGTTCTCGATCGCCACGTGGAAGTCGTGCCGGCGCCGGTCCAGGTCGGCCACCACGGCCTCGCGCCGCCAGTAGCGGTAGCGGTCCACCACGTTGCGCCGGTCCCCGGCCGCGAGCAGCTCCGGGTCGTAGCGCGGGTCGTCCGGCGGGTCACCGGGCCAGGGCCCCACACCCACGTCGAGCTGGTCGTCGGTCACGGTCTGCAGAGGGTACGGCCCGGCGGCGTCCCCGGTCAGCGCAGGTCGAGCGCGCCGCCCAGCCGGTCGAGGAAACGCGTGTCGGCGGGGCTCGGCGTGGTCTGCCCGGCCCGGCAAACCCGGGCGGCGACCGACTCCACCCACTGCCGGTACGCCGCCGAGTCGGCCGGGTCGGCCCGGCGGTGCAGCACCCGTACCGCGGCCCGGGCGGCGGCCAGCAGGTCGACCAGGTCGGTCAGGCGCTCGTCCCGCTCGGTGGCCCCGTCGTGGCGGGCGTAGATCGCGGCCACCACGGCGCGGACGAGATCGCTGTCGAAGGCCCGGCCGGCGGCCACCGCGTCCAGGCCGGCCAGACCGGCGGCGACGCCGCGCGGCGGGCGCCCGGACCCGGGTGAGGCGGCGGCGACGAGGACGCGGCCCGGCAGGTCGGTCAGCAGGTCCCACTCCGCCGCCGAGTAGGCGGCGGTGGTGAGCGGTGCGGCGCGGCGACCGGCGGAAGGCGGCTCTCCGGCTACGGAGTGGCTCATGGGCACCTCCAGCCCGAGCATATGCCCCCGGGCGAGGTCCGGGCCCCGTCCCCGCCGAACGGAGAACGAGGCCCGGTGGCCGGAGATGTTCAGGTCAGCGCGGCTCGGGGAAGCTGGGGCGCTCCGGGTCGACGCCGTCCGGGACGGCGGCGGCCGCGTACTCCTGCTTGGGGACCATGACCTTGCGGCGGAACACGCAGACGAGCGTGCCGTCCTGGTTGTAGCCCCGGGTCTCGACCGCGACCACCCCGCGGTCGGGCTTCGAGGCCGACTCCCGCTTGTCCAGCACCGTCGTCTCGCCGTAGATGGTGTCGCCGTGGAACGTCGGCGCGACGTGCCGCAGCGACTCGATCTCCAGGTTGGCGATCGCCTTGCCGCTGACGTCCGGTACGGACATGCCCAGCAGCAGCGAGTAGATGTAGTTGCCGACCACCACGTTGCGCTTGAACTGCGAGGCGGACTCGGCGTAGTGCGCGTCCATGTGCAGCGGGTGGTGGTTCATGGTGAGCAGGCAGAAGAGGTGGTCGTCGTACTCGGTGACCGTCTTGCCCGGCCAGTGCCGGTAGACCGCGCCGACCTCGAACTCCTCGTAGTAGCGGCCGAACTGCATCCTTGTCCCCTTCACGGGCGGCGATGGAGTTCGGCACAGCATGCCTTATCGCTTGTTAAGGCGAGGGGCGGGGCGCTCGCCCGGCGGAAATGTCACACCGGGGGTCACCGAGGTCCGGACGCAATGAGCGGCGGGGCCCTCCCCGGCACCCGCCGCCCACGCTCTGATGCGAAGAATTCTGCCGTACGAACACCCGGCACCGACAGAGACGGAGGTCACATTTATCTTTTCGTAACACTACTCAAAGTAACCGACAAGCGGTCGGTAAGCGATCTCTGCAGGCCGGATAGATGCTCGTCAAGCCCAAAGTTACCGATACGTAGCCGCAACTGAGCGTGATCTCCTTGGAAACGCTCCCATCACGTCCCGTCACGCAAGTGCGGCATGCATTTGCGTTCCGCACGACCGGGCCGAACAGATGGTGTTCGATGTGCCCAGGGTCACCGTCCAGGCGCTCAGCGTTTCGTCACCCCCGCGACGGGAATTCGGACGGACTGACCCTGGTTCCACCGGACGTACGACAATCCGCGGTGATCGGAGAGAGCAAATGGCAACGGTTGAGCTGACCACGGCCAACTTTGACGAGGTGACCGGGCGCGACGGGATCGTCCTGCTCGACTTCTGGGCGGACTGGTGCGGCCCGTGCAAGCGCTTCGCCCCGGTCTACGAGCGCTCCTCGGAGAAGCACCCGGACATCGCCTTCGGCAAGGTCGACACCGAGGCGCAGCAGGAGCTGGCGGCGAAGTTCAACATCAGCTCCATCCCGACGATCATGGCGATCCGTGACGGCGTGATCGTCTTCGCCCAGCCGGGCGCGCTGCCGGAGTCCGCGCTGGAGAACCTCATCGAGCAGGTCCAGGCGCTGGACATGGACGACGTGCGCAAGAAGCTGGCCGAGCACAACCACTGACGTTCCACACGCCGCCGGCCGGTGCCCCGCTTCGGGCACCGGCCGGCGGCGTTTCTCGTGCCGGCTCGCTTGCGCTTAGTTCGTACACGTGTTCGAATGAACGCCATGCGCTGGGACAACCTCTCCGCTCCCCCGGACGAGGGGACTCCCGATCGGGCGGCGCCGGCGGCTCCACCCCTGCCGCTGGCGCTGCCCGGCGCCGTCACCCGCACGTTCGACACCCCGGACTTCGCCGGCATGACCTTCTACGAGGTCCAGGCCAAGTCGATCATCAACCGGGTGCCCGGCCAGTCGCGCGTGCCGTTCGAGTGGACGATCAACCCCTACCGGGGCTGCTCGCACGCCTGCGTCTACTGCCTGGGCGGCGACACGCCGATCCTGATGGCCGACGGCCGCACCAAGGCGATCAGCGAGCTGGAGCCCGGCGACCGGATCTACGGCACCCGGCGGCGCGGCGCCTACCGCCACTACGTCGTCACCACAGTGCTCGACAAGTGGTCCACTGTGAAGCGGGCCTACCGGGTCACGCTGGCCGACGGCACCACGCTCGTCGCCAGCGGCGACCACCGGTTCCTGACCGAACGCGGCTGGAAGCACGTCACCGGAACGATGCGCGGCGGCGGGCGCCGTCCCCACCTGACCACCCGCAACCGCCTGCTGGGCACCGGCCGGTTCGCGGTCGCGCCGAAGCGCTCGGCCGACTACCGCCGGGGCTACCTGCACGCCCTGGTCCGCGACGACGGCCCCTCCGGCGACCGACGAGACACCCGGTTCCGGCTGGCCACCGCCGAGTCCGAGGCGCTGGACCGGGCCGAGCGCTACCTGACCGACGCGGGCGTCACCGTCGAGCGGGCCACCGTCGCCCGGGTCGGCCGCCGGGCGACGACCACAGTGGTACGCACAGCCGGCCCGGCCGAGGCCGTCACCGGGCTGTTCGAGCCACCCGCCGAGACGACCGACGACTGGGCGCTGGGCTACCTGGCCGGCACGTTCGACGCCGTCGGCACCTGCCACCGGGGCGTGTTCCGGATCAGCGTCGCCGACGACGAGAGCCGTGCCCGCGCGGCCGGCGCGCTGGAGCGGTTCGGCTTCCGGTGGGCGCTCGACGTGCCGGGCGCCCCGGGTGCGGCGAGTCAGCTCCGGCTGACCGGCGGGCTGCCGGAACGGCTGCGCTTCTTCCACCTGACCGACCCGGCCGTCACCGCCCGGCGCTCGATCGAGGGCATAGCGCTCAAGTGCGCGGCGCGACTCCAGGTGACAGCCGTCGAGAATCTCGGCCTGGAGCTTCCGCTGTGGGACATCACCACCGGCACCGGCGACTTCATCGCCAACGGCGTGGTCAGCCACAACTGCTTCGCCCGCAACACCCACACCTACCTCGACCTGGACGCGGGCGCCGACTTCGACCGCAAGGTGATCGTCAAGGTCAACGCGGGCGAGCTGGTCCGGCGCGAGCTGGCCGCACCGCGCTGGCGCGGCGCGCACGTCGCCACGGGCACCAATGTGGACTGCTACCAGCGGGCCGAGGGCCGCTACCGCCTGATGCCGCCGATCATCGAGGCGCTGCGGGACTTCGCGAACCCGTTCTCCATCCTGACCAAGGGCACGCTGCTGCTGCGCGACCTGCCCCTGTTGCGCCAGGCCGCCGAGGTGACCCGGGTCGGGCTCTCGTACTCGGTGGGGTTCGTCGACGAGGTGCTCTGGCGGGCGGCCGAGCCCGGCACGCCGAGCCCGCGCCGCCGGCTGGACGCGGTCCGTCGCCTCACCGACGCCGGTTTCTCCGTCGGCGTGCTGATGGCACCGATCCTGCCCGGCCTCAGCGACGACGAGGAGTCGATCGACGCCACGGTCGCGGCCGTCGCCGCCTCCGGCGCGGCGAGCGTGACGCCGCTGCCGCTGCACCTGCGGCCCGGCGCCCGGGAGTGGTACGCCCGCTGGCTGGCCCGGGAGTTCCCCCATCTGGTGCCCCGCTACCGGCAGCTCTACCAGGCCGGCTCGTACGCGCCGCAGGCGTACCAGCGGGAGGTGACCGCGCGGGTGCGGATGGCGGCACGCCGGCACGGGCTGCACCGCGGCGAGACCGGCGACAACAGGCGGCTGCCGGAGACCCCGCCGCCCGCCCCGGCCGCCGAACAGCTCTCCCTGCTCTAGCGACCGGGGGAACCCCCGCCGGCGGGGCTAGTCTCGGGGAATGCGTTCCGCTCAGCAGATCCTCGCCGACTCCACCGTGATCGCCGTCGTGGGCGCCTCCCGTGACCCGGGCAAGGCCGCGCACCGCGTACCGCTGGAGATGCAGCGGCACGGCTGGCGGATCATCCCGGTCAACCCGACAGTGGACGAGTTGTTCGGCGAGAAGGCGTACCCGACGCTCGCCGACATCCCGCACCCGGTCGACCTGGTCGACGTGTTCCGCCCGGCCCGCGACGCGGTCGACGTGGTCCGGCAGGCGGTGGCGATCGGCGCCCCGGCGGTGTGGTTGCAGCTCGGGATCTTCTCGGACGAGGCGCGCCGGATCGCCGAGGAGGGCGGCCTCGACTACGTCGAGGACAAGTGCCTCATCGTCGAGCGGGCCGCCGCCGGCCTGACCCGCACATCCGGTGGAACGTCCGACTGACGACCGGGCACGCTGCGCGTACCCTTCGGGCATGTCCGCTCCCGGCCCGACGGCGGCTGCGGCGGTGCCCGGCCGCGACGGGCTCTGGTCCCGCAGGCTGCTTGCGCTCCTGGCCGGCGCGGCGGTGGCCGCTGTGAGCGGCCGGGTCCTCCTAGCGCTGGGTCCGTCGCACCTGAGCGCGGTTCGTGGCGTGGTGTGGCTGGTGATGCTGGGGCCCCTGGCGCTGCGGTACTGGCGGCCACGGCGGACCGGACGGCTGATCTGGCGGCCCCGGGTGGCCGGGCCGCACGGCGCCGAGCCGGGGCTGATGGCCCGGCGGTCGGCGGTGGGATGGCTGGAGCTGACCGCGGACGTGACGGCGGGTGTCGTGGTGGCGCTCGGCGGGTTCTCGTTCCTGACCGAACGCTGGCCGCAGGTCGAGGCGTGGCGACCGCTGGTGCTGGCCTCGGTGGCCCTCGGCCTGGGCTGGGTCGTCTACGCGGAGACGCGGTTCACCGGCCGGCTGACGTTGACCGGCGGCGGGCTCCGGTACGGCGGCGACTGGTACCCGTGGTCCGGGATCCGTGGCGTGCGGCGGTCCGGCGAACGCGGTGGCGGTCTGCACCTGCGTCTGGAGCCGGAGCAGTTGCCCCGGCCGCTGATCGGCGGGCGCGACCTGGCCGTGCCGGACGAGCGGCTGCTGGCCGCGATCGAGCGGTTCCGGACCACGCCGGAGGCGCTGGCGGTGGGGTTGCCGGTGACTCCCCCGGAACCGGCCCCCGGCGTGGCGGAACGGTAGCCCTACTGCTTGTACTGCTTGAGCAGGCCGCGCGAGATGATCGTCTTCTGGATCTCCGAGGTGCCCTCGCCGATCAGCAGGAACGGCGCCTCGCGCATCAGGCGCTCGATCTCGTACTCCTTGGAGTAGCCGTAGCCGCCGTGGATCCGGAACGCCTCCTGGACCACCTCGGCGCAGTATTCGGACGCGAGCAGCTTCGCCATGCCCGCCTCGACGTCGTTGCGCTGGCCGGCGTCCTTGAGCCGGGCCGCGTTGACCATGAGCGCGTGGGCGGCCTCGATCTTCGTACCCATCTCGGCGAGCTTGAACGCGACGGCCTGGTGCTTGGCGAGCGGCTGGCCGAAGGTGTGGCGCTGCTGGGCGTACGCGACCGCCAGCTCGAACGCCCGGATCGAGATGCCGCAGGCGCGAGCCGCGACGTTGACGCGGCCGACCTCGATGCCGTCCATCATCTGGTAGAAGCCGCGGCCGACCTTCTCCTCGCCGCCGAGCACGGCGGAGCCGGGCACCGTGACGCCGTCGAGCACCATCTCGGTGGTCTCGACGCCCTTGTAGCCCATCTTGTCGATCTTGCCGGGGATGGTGAGGCCGGGCGCGGTCTCGCCGAAGCCGGGCTCCTTCTCCAGCAGGAAGGTGCTCATGTTGCCGTAGACCGAGTCGGCCCCGGTGTCGGTCTTGACCAGGGTGGCGACCACCGAGGAGTACGCCCCGTTGGTCAGCCACATCTTCTGGCCGTTGAGGACGTAGTTGTCGCCGTCGCGGACGGCCTTCGACTTGATCGCCGCGACGTCCGAGCCGCACTCGGGCTCCGACATCGAGAACGCGCCGCGCACCTCGCCGGAGGCCATCCGGGGCAGCAGCCGGGCCTTCTGGTCGGCCGAGCCGTGCTGCGAGATCAGGTACGCGACGATGAAGTGGGTGTTGACGATGCCGGAGATCGACATCCAGCCCCGGGACAGTTCCTCGACCACGAGCGCGTAGGTCAGCAGGGACTCGCCCAGGCCGCCGTACTCCTCGTCGATGGTGAGGCCGAACAGCCCCATCTCGCGCATGCCGTCGAGGATGTCGCTCGGGTACTCGTCGGCGTGCTCCAGCCGCTGGGCGTGCGGGATGATCTCCTTGTCGGCGAACTCCCGGACGGTTTCCAGGATCGACCGCTGCACGTCGGTCAGTCCGGGTGTCTGGGCGAGTCGGGCCATCTCAGCCTCCGGGGTCGGCGCCTTACTCATGGGTAACTGAACGCTCGGTCAGTATCGGTCCCGGGACCGGCCGCGCCAAGGTGACCAGTCCACACAACCGCTGTGAAAAGGTTCACCGCTGCGGGTAGCGTCCGCAAGAGAGAGGGCCGTTGACCTGGGGGAAGGGGCGCCCGTGAGTGACGAGCAGCCACCGTCGCCGTACGAGCCGCCGCCGCACGGTCAGCCCTACGGGCAACCGCAGTACGGCCAGCAGCACCCGCAGTGGGGCCAACAACCCCCGTACGCCCCGCAGCCGCCCTACGGGCAGTACGGGCCGCCCGGCCAGGGGCCCCGTGGCACGAACGTGCTCGCCATCCTGTCGCTCGTCTTCGCGTTCGTCTTCCCACCCGCCGGCATCGTCTGCGGCCACCTGGCCAAGCGGCAGATCCGGCAGACCGGCGAGGACGGCGACCAGCTCGCCAACTGGGGTCTGATCCTCAGCTACATCTTCACCGTCATCGGCATCCTGGTCTGCTGCGGCTGGATCGGGCTGGCGTTCTGGGCCAACTCCGACACCAGCGGCTACTGACGGTCAGCGGAACTGCGCCTCCCGGACGCTGTTACCGCCGTCGACCACGAGCATCTGCCCGGTGATGTACGACGCGGCGGGCGAGCAGAGGAACGCGATCGCCGCCGCCACCTCGTCCGGCGTGCCGGGGCGCCCGACCGGCGTACCGAGCCCCTGCTTGATCTCGGCCATGGTGGACGCCGCGGTGTGGATGATCCCCGGTGCCACCGCGTTCACGGTCACCCCGTCGGCGATCATCTCCATCGCCAGCGCCCGGGTCAGGCCGACCACACCGGCCTTGGCCGCCGCGTAGGCCGCCTCGGTGGGCAGCGCGTTGACCGGCCCGGCGGTGGCGGCCAGGTTGACGATCCGGCCCCAGCCCCGCTCGGCCATGCCGCCGATGAACGCGCGGCTGCACAGGAACGCGGTGGTCAGGTTGCGGTCGATCTCGCCGCGCCACTCGTCGTACGTCAGCTGCGCCACCGGCCGCAGCACCTCCGGGCTGGCCCGGCTGGCCAGGCCCGCGTTGTTCACCAGCACCTCGACGTCGCCGAGCTGCTCGGCCACCGCGTCGGCGAGCGCGCCCACCTCCGACTCGTCGGTGAGGTCGGCGACGAAACCGGTGACGCCCAGCTCGCCCGCGCGTTCGTGGATGCGCCTCGTGGTGGACACGATCGCGACCCGGGCGCCCAGGTCGGACAGGCGGCGCGCGGTCGCGTACCCGATGCCGTCCGGGCTGCCCGCGCCGGTCACCAGCGCGACCCGGCCGTCCAGCCGCATGGTGGCCGGTTCCGGCAGCGGCGCCGGCCGTTCGGAGTCGGCGGCGCCGACCGGCTCGCCGCCACGTGGGCGCCGCACCGACCCCGGTCGGCTCATGTCCCGTCGCGACCGACCCCCACGCGCGTCAAGTGCCATGCCGAGGATCCTGCCCGGTGCCGACCCCACGGGCAACGCGGTGGCCGGAAAGGGGACGTCCGTGTCGCGCACCGGATGGCTACCCTGAGCGCGACCACGTACCTGGAGATGATCAGATGACCTATCCCCCACCGTCCGGTGGCTGGCAGGATCCGTTGGCTGCCGGGCCGCAGTCGAGCCCGCCGGCCGTGCCGAACCAGCCGGGCCCGGCCGACCCGTACGCGCCGGTCGCGGACCCGTACGCACCGGGCACCGACCCGTACGCGGGAGCGAAGTCGCCCTATCCCCCGCCCGGCGGCGAGCAGTACGCGGCGCCGATGCCGGGCTATCCGGGTCCGGGCGCCTACCCTCCGCCCGGCGCATATCCCGGCTACGCCATGCCGGCGTCCCGCACGAACACGCTCGCCATCGTGGCGCTGGTGCTGTCGCTGGTCGGCTTCGCCTCGTGCGGCATCACCGCGCCGATCGGCGCGATCATGGGCCACGTCGCCCGCAAGCAGATCCGGGAGACCGGTGAAGAGGGCGACGGCATGGCCCTGGCGGGCATCATCGTGGGCTGGATCATGACCGCCCTGATGCTCGCCGTGATCATCTTCTACATCGTGATGATCGTGATCGCGGTCGGCGCCAGCAGCACCAGCGGCTACTGACGCGATCGGGCCGCCCCCGGCAGGGAGGCGGCCCGACGCGCGGTCAGGACGCGGGCGGCGTGAACGAAGAGGTACGGGACATGCCGGCGGCCCGGCCCTTCGCGGCGATCACCAGCGCCATCTTGCGGGACGCCTCGTCGATCATCTCGTCGCCGAGCATCACCGCGCCGAGCTTCCCGCCCGCCTCCGACGTGTAGTAGTCGTACGCGTCGAGGATCAGCTCGGCGTGGTCGTAGTCGGCCTGCGCCGGGGAGTAGACCTCGTTCGCGGCGTCGATCTGGCCGGGGTGCAGCACCCACTTGCCGTCGAAGCCCAGCGCCGCCGAGCGCTTCGCCACCTCGCGGAACGCGTCCACGTCCCGGATCTGCAGGAACGGGCCGTCGATGGCCTGCTTGTCGTGCATCCGCGCGGCCATCAGGATGCGCATGAGGATGTAGTGGTACGGGTCGCCCGGGTAGTCCGGGATCAGCGCACCGACCACCAGCGACTTCATGTTGATCGAGGCCATGAAGTCGGCCGGGCCGAAGATGATCGTCTCGACCCGGGGCGAGGCGCCGGCGATGGCGTCCACGTTCACCAGCCCGGCCGCGTTCTCGATCTGCGCCTCGATGCCGATCCGGCCCACCTCCAGGCCGAGCGTCTTCTCGATCTGGGTGAGCAGCAGGTCCAGCCAGTGCACCTGCTCGGCGTTCTGCACCTTCGGCAGCATGATGCAGTCCAGGTTCGCCCCGGCGCCCTCGACCACCTCGATGACGTCCCGGTAGGTCCACGGCGTGGTCAGGTCGTTCACCCGGACCACCCGGGTCTTGCCGGCCCAGTCGCCCTCGTTCAGCGTCGCCACGATGTTCTTGCGCGCGTCCGGCTTGGCCAGCGGCGCGACCGCGTCCTCCAGGTCCAGGAAGACCTGGTCGGCGGGGAGGCCCTGGGCCTTGCCGAGCATCTTGACGCTGGAGCCGGGCACCGCCAGGCAGGATCGGCGGGGACGACCGACAGCGGTCATGGGTGCGCTCCTTCCAGCGTCCGGCGCGGGTGCCGGCGCAGCGGTGGATTTCGAGAACTTAACGATCCCAAAGGGCGTGGTGACGCCACGGTAACCTCGTGCCGTGACCGGGGTGAATGGACCTGTGGAAGATCTCACTGAGCGTCGGATCGTGGTGCTGACCGGGGCGAGCTCCGGCATCGGCCTGGCCGCCGCGGAAGAGCTGGCGCGCCGCGGTGACCAGGTGGTGCTGGTCGGCCGCGACCCGGCCCGGCTGCGCGCCGCGGGCGAGCGGGTCCGCGAGTGCTGCGGCGAACAGCCGGAGCTGTTCCGCGCCGACTTCGCGGTGCTCGACGACGTACGCGGGCTCGCCGAACGGCTGCGCGAGCGGTACGACCGGATCGACGTGCTCGCCAACAACGCGGGCGCGATCGTGCTGGAACCGATCACCACGGTCGACGGTTTCGAACTGAGCATGCAGGCCAACCACCTCGCCCCGTTCCTGCTCAGCAACCTGCTGCGAGACCGGATCCGGCGGATGGTGGTCACCGGCTCGGACGCGCACCGCAGCGGCGTGCTCGACCCGGACGACCTCAATTCCGCGCTGCGCTCGTACCGGCCGTTCCGTGCGTACGGCACCAGCAAGCAGGCGAACATCCTGTTCACCGCCGAGGCGGCCCGGCGCTGGCCGGACGTGCCGGCGCATGTGTTCCACCCCGGCGTGGTGCGCACCCGCTTCGGCAACGAGAGCCGGATCGTGGCGCTGGGCATGCGGCTGCTGCCGTTCCGCAGCCCGGAGAAGGGTGCGGAGACGCTGGTCTGGCTCGCCTGCCAGGACCCGTCCCGGCTGACCGACGGCGGCTACTACGCCGACCGCAAGCCGCACCGGCCCCGGCCCAAGGCGGCCGACCCGGCGCTGGCCGCCCGGCTCTGGACGGCCAGCGCGAAAGCGGTCGGCGTCGAGGCCTGACGACACCCGGGGGGACACATGACCGCGGAGCGAGAAGTCCTGCTGGTCGCACTCGTCGACCTGAGCGCCGACGTGGACGCCGGCCGGCGCTACGAGGACGCCGTGCTGGCGCTGCTCGGCCGGCACGGCGGCGAGTTGGAACGGCGGCTGCGCGCCGGGGACGGGGAGACCGAGGTGCACGTGATCCGGTTCGCCGCCCGCGCCGGGCTCGACGCGTTCCTGGTCGACCCGGACCGCGTCGCGCTGCGCGCCGAGCTGGGCGACGCCGCGCCCGCCACCCGGGTGCTGGAGGTACGCGACGTCTGAGCTGCGCCTTCTCCCTCACTTCATCACGCGGGGACGCTGAGAACAAGACTTGATCTTGGAGCTTGCGAGGCGCAGTGTCGGGGCATGGACTTCGATCCCCTGGCCACCGCCCGCCGCGCACTCTGGATCGGCGGCGCGCAGTGGGCCGGCAAGACGACACTCGCGGTCACGTTGGCACTGCGGTACGGGCTGACCGCGTACCTCTACGACCGCCACGACGCGCGCGGGCACGACGACCGGCGGATCGCCGACCGGATCCGACGGGGTGAGCCGCCGGACGGCCCGGACGCGGAGGCGACCTGGGTGACGACGGACCCCGAGCGGATGGCAGCCGAGACCCTCGCCGGGTTTCCGCGCCGCTTCGAGTGGGTGCTCGACGACCTGAGCGCGCTGGTGAGCGGCCGTCGGGTGGTCGCCGAGGGCTGGGGGCTGCGGCCCGAACTGGTCGCCCCGGTCGTCGAGTCGACAGGGCAGATGGTGGTGCTCGTGCCGACGCCGGAGTTCCGCGCGTACCAGGTGGAACGGCTGCCGCGGGCGATGGCCCGGCATCCCGGCGTGAGCGACCCGGAGCGGGCGTGGCGTCATCGGATCGCGCGCGACGAGCTGGTCGCCGCCGACGCGGTCGCCGGTGCCCGTGCGCTCGGCGTACGCGTGATCGAGGTGGACCTCGGCCGGGACGCCGAGGCGGTCGCAGCGCTGGTCGCCGACCACTTCGCCGGATACCTCTGAGCGTCACCGCGACACGTGCACCGGGACGCTCGTGACCACCACGCCGGGCAGCGCGCGCAACGCGACCCGTAGCCGCTGCTCGGCGCGGCTGTGCAGCAGCCGGTACCGCCGCCGGCGCAGCACCACCTCCGGCACGATCACGGTGAGCGTCAGGTCCGGGCTCGCGGCGTGCAGCGCCTCCAGGTAGTGCGCCAGCGGCCCGATCACCGACCGGTACGGCGACACGATCGTCTCCAGCCGCAGATGGTCGCCCCAGGCCCGCCACTGCTCGCGGAACCGGTCCGCCTCGGCCTCCTCCGGCGCGAGGTGCACGGCGAGCGTCGGCCGCCCGAGTGACGTCGCGTACGCCAGCGCGCGCAGCGACGCCCGGTTCAGCCGGGCCACCGGCACGACCACCAGGTGGCGTACCTGCTGGGGCAGTTCGTCGCCCTCGGCGGGCGGCGCGGGTGGCGGCGGATGCAGCGCCAGCGCGTGGTGCAGCCGGGCGTAGTGCCCGTGGATCCGGCGGAACAGCAGCACCAGCAGCGGCACGGCGAGCACCACCACCCAGGCGCCCTCGGTGAACTTGGCGACCGCCGCGGTCAGCAGCACCAGCCCGGACAGCGCCGCGCCGACCGCGTTGACCGCGAGCCGGCGGCGCCATCCCGGTCCCCGGCGGCGCCGCCAGTGCACCACCATCCCGGTCTGGGACAGCGTGAAGGCGAGGAACACGCCCACCGCGTAGAGCGGGATCAGCCGCTCGGTGTGCCCGCCGAACGCCACGAACACCACCGCGGCGGTCAGCGCCAGCGCCACCAGCCCGTTGCTGAACGCCAGCCGGTCGCCCATGTGCAGGAACCGGCGCGGCGCATACCCGTCCCGGGCCATGAAGAACAGCAGCCGGGGAAAGTCGTTGAACGCCGTGTTCGCGGCCAGCAGCAGGATCAACGCGGTGGTGGCCTGGAGGATCGCGTACCAGGGCCCGCTCGGGAACGTCACCCGGCCGAGCTGGGACAGCAGCGTCTCATCCGCCCGGGGCACCAGGCCGTCGAGGTGGATCAGCCCGACCAGGCCGGCGAACAGCGTGACCAGCATGGCGACCATCCAGCCGAGCGTGGTGCGGGCGTTGCGCCACTCGGTCGGACGGAACGCGGGCACCGCGTTGGAGACCGCCTCGATGCCGGTCATCGACACCGCGCCGGAGGAGAACGCCCGCAGCACCAGCAGCAGGCCCAGGCCCTCGGCGGCGGGCACCGAGGGCGGCGGCACCGGCGCGAAACCCCGCGCCGCGGCCTTCGCGTACCCGACCGCCAGCACCGCGACCAGCACCACCACGAACGCGTACGTGGGCAGCACGAAGATGTTCCCGGCGGTGCGTACGCCGCGCAGGTTGCCGGCGAGCAGCACGACGATCACCAGCACCCCGAGCGGCACCGCCCACGGGCTGAGCCCGGGTAGCGCCGAGGTGACCGCGTGCACCCCGGCCGCCACCGACACGGACACGGTCAGCACGTAGTCGAGCATCAGCCCGGCCGCGGCGGCGAGTCCCGGCGTACGCCCGAGGTTGTCGCCCGCGACGATGTAGGAGCCCGCGCCGTGCGGGTAGGCCGGGATGGTCTGCCGGTAGGAGAGGCCGACGGCGACCATCAGCACCACCAGCACGGCGGCCAGCGGCAGAGCCAGCCCGAGCGCGGCGCTCCCCGCCAGCACCAGCACCACGAGCATCGCCTCCGGCCCGTACGCCACGGAACTGAGCAGGTCCGAGGAGAGCACCGGCAGCGCGACCAGCTTGCGCATCCGCTCGTAGAGCACCGACGCGCTGGACAGCGGCGGCCCGATCAGGGCCCGGCGCAGCCGGGTGGCGGCCCGGCCGGCCCGGTCGGCGGGCAGGTCGGCGGCGCCGGTGGCGACCAGCTCGTCCGGCTGCGCCACGGTGAACATGTCGATCGGCGCGAGCCGGCCGAACCGGGTGGGCGCCGGGTGGTGGTCGTGCCGCCCGAGCGCCGGGTCGACCGGCAGGTCGTCGGCGCGGCGCGGGCCGCGCCAGCGCTCACCGATCCGGCCGAGCGCGGCCCGTTCCTCGTCGCCGAGCGGCGGGAACTCGGCCGAGGGCGTGACGACGGTGCCCGCCTCCGCCGCGTCGTCCCGGTCCGACCCCACCCTGAGCACTTTCGTGCAAACCGGACGGCCCGGTGGCCGGAACGGCGCGACTTCGCCCCGACCGGCGCGGCGGCCCGCTGATGCTCGACGGCGGCGCTCACGCGCGAGGGCCGCGTCGTTCAGTCGCCGAGCGGCGTCGGGTCGGCCGGTGCCGCGACCGGCGCGGCGCGGCGGCCGGCCCGCGCGCCGCCGAGCACCACCACCGCCACGCCGGCCAGCAGCAGCGCCAGGCCCGGCAGCGCCAACGGCCGGGGCAACTGCCCCAGCCACACCCAGCCGATCAGCGCCGCGCCCGGCGCCTCCAGCAGGATCAGCACGCTGACGGTGGTCGCGGAGACCCGGTGCAACGCGTAGTTGAACATCGAGTGGCCGAGCAGCTGGGCGCCCGCCACCAGGCCGAGGATCGCCAGCCAGGTCGCGCCGTCGAAGCCGTGCAGGCGTACCCCGCCGACCAGGCACACCACGAGCAGGATCGCCGCGCAGACGCCGTAGCAGACGGTGGTGTAGGTAGTGGTGCTGATGCTGGCCCGGGCCCGCTCGCCGAAGGCGGTGTAGACGGCCGCGAACAGGCCGCCGACGACCGCGAGCAGGTCACCGGCGAACGCCCGGCCGGAGACGCCGAAGTCGGCGCCGGTGGCGAGTACCGCGCCGAGCACCGCCACCGCGATGCCGGCCCACACCGCCGTCGGCAGCCGCCGTCCCTGCCCGCGGGCGATCAGCCCCTGCCACACCGGCTGCGTCGCGCCGAGCGCGGTCGCGGCCGCCACCGAGGTGAGCTGCGCGCTCGGCATCCAGGTGGCGAAGTGGGCGGCCAGGGCGACCCCGGAGAGTACGCAGTAGAGCCCCTCGCGCCGGCCCGGCCCGACGGTCAGCGCGCGGAGTTCGGCGCGCCGCCTGGTCAACGCGACCGGCCCGAGGACCGCCACCGACAACGCGGTACGCCAGAATGCCACCGCCAGCGCCGACGCGGCGGCGAACGCCACGAGCGGCGCCGAGGACGAGACTGAGGCGACGGCCAGGGCGAGCGCGCCCACCGTCAACGCGTCGAGCGGCGGGCGATGCGGAACGGTCGGCACGAACGGTAATCCTCACACGGGCACCCGACAGGCACGGAACGTCAGCACTCCGTTACGATCATGCGCGTCCCGGCGATCCTCCCCCTCGACGTCCGGAGGCGTTCCCTCATGCCCAGGTTCCAGGCGGTGCTGTTCGACTTCTTCGGCACCCTCACCCACGGCGTACGGCGCGGAGCCGCCCACCACGCCACCGCCGACCTGCTCGGCTGTTCCGCCGAGGCGCTGGTGGAGGTGTTGAACGGCAGCTTCTACGAACGGGCGAGCGGATCCTTCGGGAACGCCGAGTCGACGATGCGCTGGGTGTGCGCCCGGCTCGGCGTCCACCCGTCCGACGCGGCGGTACGCGCCGCCGTCGCCACCCGGCACCGGGCGGTACGCGCCGACACCCGGCTGCGTGCCGAGGCGGTGCCGGTGCTGGCCGCGTTGCGCCACCGGGGCGTACGCACCGGGCTGGTCAGCGACTGCACGCACGAACTACCGGCGTTCCTGCCGCAGCTCGCCGTCGCGCCGCTGCTGGACGCTCATGTCTTCTCGGTACGCCTCGGGCGCTGCAAGCCGGACCCGGCGCTCTACCTGGCCGCGTGTTACCGGCTCGGCCAGGCCCCGGCCGACTGCCTCTACGTCGGCGACGGCGACAGCCAGGAACTCAGCGGCGCGGAGCGGGCGGGGCTGAGCGCGGTCCGGCTGGCCGCGCCGGATCTCGCCGACCACGTGGTCCTCAACGCCGACCACGGGTTCGACGGGCCGTCGCTCACCTCGCTGACAGAGGTGCTCGACCTGCTCGACCCGGTCCCGGTGGCCTGACCCGGCTCGTCGAACGCGGCCGGCCCGTCGGACTGGACCGACTCCGCCGACGGCGACCGATCCGCATGGCGTCGACCGCCTGGCGCCGACGGGTTCGCGGTCAGCGGCGGCGGACGCGGTGCAGGCGGAACGGCTTGCGGACGGCCCGTACCACGGGGGCCGGGCGGGGCTGCTCGCTCAGCGAGCCGTCCGGCAGGTCGGCGCCGCTCACGGCGGTGCCGGCGGGCGTGAGCCGGTTGAGCGCGCACCCCTGCGCCGCCCACCGCTGCACCAGCTCGGCGGCGGAGCCGGAGGCGTTGAGCCGCTTCGCCGCGACCAGCGGCGCGACGGTGTCCCACTCCTCGGTGCCCGGTCGCAGCCGGGTCACCCGCGCCGGCCAGGTGACGATCCGCCCGCCGTGGTCGCCGCGCAGCGTCACGTCGGCCGTGTCGCTGTCGGCCAGCCCGGGTGCGGTCTGCTCGCCAGGACCGGTGACCACGAGCAGGGTGCCCTCCAGCGGCAGGCACCACAGCGCGTAGGCCGGGCCGCCGGTGCTCACCCAGCACACGGCGGCCTTCTTCACCGCCTCGTCCACCAGGGGCGGCGTCACCCGCTCGTCCACCTCGTCGCTCACCCCGCCATCCTCCCCCATCCCGCCCCGAGCCGCGGTCAGCCGATGAACGGGGGGACGGTGATCTCGCCCCGGGCCACCGGCATGACCTGGCCGGACACAGTCGCGCCCATCGCCAGGCCACCGGACGCGGTCACCGTGCAGTCGAGCGTCGACGGGCGGTTGATCTCGATGCCCTGCCGGACCGTGTACGTGGAGCGCCCCTCGCCGGGCAGCAGGCCGCTGGCGACCAGCCACACGCCCAGTCCCAGGGCGGCGGAGCCGGTCGCCGGGTCCTCCGGTACGCCGAGTCCCGGCACGAAGACCCGGGCGTGCGCGGTTTGCGAACCGGGCTCCCAGGAGAAGAGGCTGACGTGCTCCACTCCGTACCGCTGCGCCGCCGTCGTGTTCAACCGCGCCCGGGCCACCGCGTCCGGGCGTACCGGAAGATAGGGGAATTCGAGGCCGCACCCGGCGACCCGCGGTGGCGGGCCGACGTGGTCGGGGCCGGTGAGGCCGACCATCTCCAGCAGCGGCTCCGGGTCGAGTTCCGGGCCGAGCGTGGGCGTGCCGCCGGTGAGCGTCGCGCCGGTGGCTGTCACCTCGATCGGCAGGACGCCGGCGCCGCACTCCTGGGTGACCCGGCCCGCGCCGAAGACGCCGCGGCGGCTCGCGGTCACCGCGGCGCCGACGCTCGGGTGCCCGGCGAACGGCAGCTCGTCGGCCGGGGTGAAGATCCGGGCCCGGTAGGTGGCGCCCACCTGTGTCGGCGGGAGCACGAAGACCGTCTCGGACAGGTTGAACTCCAGCGCGAGCGCCTGCATCTGCTCGGTGGCCAGCCCTTCCGCGCCGAACACCACGGCCAGCGGGTTGCCGGCGAACGGGCGGTCGGTGAAGACGTCCACGATCTCGTAGCCCAAGGTCGACATGTTGTTAGAGACTAGGCCCTTAGGCTGGTGGCCGTGAGCACGCCGAACCGGGTCTACCTCGCTCGACTCGCCGGAGTCGCCGTTTTCGACCCGAACGGCGACCAGGTCGGCCGCGTCCGCGACGCGGTGGCCCGGATGCGCGCGACCCAGCGACCGCCGGAGGTGGTCGGCCTGGTCGCCGAGATGCCGATGCGGCGGCGCATCTTCCTGTCCATCAACCGGATCACCTCCATCGATCCGGACGGCGTCGTGCTCGGCAGCGGCACTCTCAACCTGCGCCGCTTCGAGAAGCGCCCGAACGAGCTGCTGGTGCTCCAGGAACTGCTCGACCGCCGGGTCCAGGTCGAAGGCGGGCAGGCCGGTTCCGTGGTGGACGTGGCCATGGAGTGCAGCCGCGGCGGCGAGTGGACGCTGGGCCGCGTCGCCGTCCGCGAGCACACCGGCCGGCTCACCCGGCGCGGCCACCTCCACCAGGTCGAGTGGGACCGGGTGCACGGCCTGGGCGCGGTCGGCGACAACCGGGGTACGGCGAACCTGCTCGCCGTCCTGGAGGACCTGCGCCCGGCCGACCTCGCCAACGCCCTCCAGGACCTGCCCGACGCCCGGCGCAACGAGGTGGCCGCCGCGCTCGACGACGAACGTCTGGCCGACGTGCTCAGTGAGCTGCCCGAGCACGACCAGGTGGAGATCCTGGCCGCGCTGGACCGTCAGCGCGCCGCCGACGTGCTGGAGGAGATGGAGCCGGACGACGCCGCCGACCTGCTCAACGAGCTGCCCCCGCCGGAACAGGACGTGCTGCTCGACCTGATGGAGCCGGACGAGGCCGACCCGGTACGCCAGTTGCTGCGCTACGCGTCCGGCACCGCCGGCAGCGTGATGACCTCGGAGCCGGTGATCCTGCCGCCGGACGCCACGGTGGCCGAGGCGCTGGCCCGGATCCGCGAGGCGCAGCTGTCCCCCACGGTGGCCGCCCAGGTCTTCGTGGCCCGTGCCCCGCTGACCACGCCCACCGGCCGCTACCTGGGTATGGTGCACTTCCAGCGGTTGCTCCGCGAGCCTCCGGCGGATCTGCTCGGCGGCATCGTGGTCAACGACATCGACCCGCTGCGGGCGTCGACGCCGCTGCCCGAGATCACCCGCCGGATGGCCACCTACGACATGGTCGGCATGCCGGTGGTGGACCGGAACAACCGGCTCGTCGGCGCGGTGACAGTGGACGACGTGCTCGACCATTCCCTGCCGCGGGACTGGCGGGACCGGGACGCGGCATTCCCCTCGTCCGCCACCGACGACGGCACCATGGACGGCGACGATGAGTGATCAGCGACGAGGCGACCGGCTGGACCAGCCGCGCGCCCCGCGGAACCTGCAACTGCCCCGGGTCGACGCGGAGACGTTCGGCCGCTGGGCCGAGGGCATCGCCCGGGGCATGGGTACGGCGAACTTCCTCGTCTACATGACGCTGATCCTGGTGGCGTGGTTCCTGTGGAACACGCTGGCCCCGGCGAATCTGCGCTTCGACCCGTACACCTTCACGTTCCTGACCTTGATCCTCTCGCTCCAGGCGTCGTACGCGGCGCCGTTGATCCTGCTCGCGCAGAACCGGCAGGCGGACCGGGACCGGATCGCGATGGAGGAGGACCGGCGGCGGGCGACCATGCAGAAGGCCGACACGGAGTACCTGGCCCGGGAGATCGCCGCGTTGCGGATCGCTATGGGTGAGGTGGCCACCCGGGACTTCCTCCGTTCCGAGCTGAGCCGGCTCGGTGAGGAGCTGGACGAGGCGGCCGAACGGCGGCGCAAGCTGGAACGGCGGCAGCAGGAGCGGGGGGCCCGGCGGGCGGCCGGCGGCGAGCGGCTGGACGAGCCCCGGGACGAGCTGGACGGCGACTACGCCCGGGGCGGCCGCTACGAGGGTTGAGCGGTCATCGAATCGCTCACACCGCCGCCGCCAGCGGCGGTGGCCGATGACCCGCGACGTAGCATTGCGGGCATGTCTGCACCCGTCAGCACCGTCTCCGACGCGATCCAGGCCGCCCTGGCCACCGTCAACGACCCGGAGATCCGCCGGCCGATCACCGAACTCGGCATGGTCCAGTCCGCCGAGCGGGACGAGGACGGCGTGGTCCGGGTGGAGCTGCTGCTCACCGTGGCCGGCTGCCCGCTGAAGGACAAGCTGCGCAGTGACATCACCGCCGCCGTGGGCGCGGTACCCGGCGTGAGCGGTGTCGAGATCGTCTTCGGGGTGATGAGCCCGGAGCAGCGCCAGGAGCTCCAGTCGAAGCTGCGCGGTGGCGGTGCCACGGCCGAGCCGGTGATCCCGTTCGCCCAGCCGGGCTCGCGGACCCGGGTCTACGCGGTCGCCAGCGGCAAGGGCGGTGTCGGCAAGTCCAGCGTCACCGTCAACCTGGCCGCCGCGCTCGCGTCCCGTGGCCTGTCGGTGGGTGTGGTGGACGCGGACATCTACGGCCACTCGGTGCCCCGCATGCTCGGCGCGGACGGCGCGCCGACCCGCGTCGAGGACATGATCATGCCGCCGCAGTCGCACGGCGTGAAGGTCATCTCGATCGGCATGTTCACCCCCGGCAACGCCGCCGTGGTCTGGCGCGGGCCGATGCTGCACCGGGCGCTCCAGCAGTTCCTCGCCGACGTCTACTGGGGTGACCTGGACGTCCTCCTGCTCGACCTGCCGCCGGGCACCGGCGACATCGCGATCTCGGTGGCCCAGTTGCTGCCGAACGCGGAGATCCTGGTGGTCACCACGCCGCAGGCGGCCGCCGCCGAGGTGGCCGAGCG
Organism: Micromonospora sp. WMMD1274; assembly: GCF_049179035.1. Taxonomy (NCBI): domain Bacteria; kingdom Bacillati; phylum Actinomycetota; class Actinomycetes; order Micromonosporales; family Micromonosporaceae; genus Micromonospora; species Micromonospora sp. WMMD1274. Next base: position 4,049,045 of record NZ_JBMHMG010000001.1, on the reverse strand, counting down.
GGCCGGTGCGATCTCGTTGCAGACCCACCAGCGGGTGGTCGGCGTCATCGAGAACATGTCCTGGCTGGAGATGCCGGACGGCTCCCGGATGGAGGTCTTCGGGGCCGGTGGCGGCGCGGCGGTGGCCGAGTCGCTGACCCGGACGATCGGCGCGCAGGTGCCGGTGCTGGGGCAGATCCCGCTGGACACCCGGGTACGCGAGGGCGGCGACGCCGGTCAGCCGATCGTCCTGGCGCAGCCGGACGCGCCGGCCGCGAAGGCCCTGTTCCAGGTCGCCGACCGCCTCGCGGTCCGCCGCGAGTCCCTCCTCGGCAAGCCCCTGGGCCTCAAGCCCGCAGGCCGCTGACCCACACCCACCGCTCCACCACACCCCACCGCCCCTCCCGCTCCGCGCGAGGGGCGGTCCCCTTTCCAGGCGTCGATCATGAGGTTGACGGTCGCCGGACCGGCGTGTCGCGCCGTCAACTTCATGATCGACGGCGAAAGAGGGGGAGGGCTCAGGTGGCGTCGTCGTAGGACGGGCGGGGGGCCGGCGGCGTCGGCGTCGGGGTGGGGGTGCTGGTGGCCACGCTGGGGGTGCGCAGGTCGGCGGCCTTGGCCACGTCCTTCAGCTCGTCGTGCACGCCTGTGACGTCCGAGCGCAGGTTGTCGTACATGCTCTGCAGCGGCTTGCGGATCGCCTGCTCGTCGTCCTCGCTCAGCAGGTGCTTGCGGATGAACGCCTTGGGGTGCAGATCCTCCAGCTGGATGTCTGTGCCCAGCTCGCGGCTCAGGTCGCCGGTGGCGTTGCGCGCCATGTTGCGCAGGTTGCGGACCATCCGGAGGCCGTCGCTGATCACGTTCGGCAGCCGATCGCCGAAGATCAACAGCGCCAGGAGCAGCAGGACGCCGATCTCCCACCAGTTCAGGTTCTCGAACACCGCCGCCTCCTCGTCCGTGTCAGGGCCAGACTACGCACGTCAGGTGCCCATCGGGGAGGGGGTGACGGGTCCTCACTTCGCATCAGCGGCGAGCGTCACCGACGCGTTCTGCCGCGCCGACCCGCGCCGGTACTCGACTGTCACCACGGAACCGGGCGCGTACTTGCGCACCAGGGCCACCAGGTCGGTCGGATCGGTCATCGGACGGCCGCCCAGCCGCAGCACCACGTCCCCGGTACGCAGTCCGGCCGCCGCCGCCGGGCCGGCCGGCTCGACCGCGTTGAGGCGTACCCCGCCGCCCGTGGCGCCGGTGCCGCCCACCTGGGCGCCGATCACCGTACGCCGGGCCTTGCCGGTGCCGATGATGTCCTCGGTGATCCGCTTCGCCTGGTTGATCGGGATGGCGAACGCGAGGCCGATGTTGCCGGCCTCCTGCCCGTCGGCCACCAGCGACTTGATCGTCGAGTTCACCCCGACCACCCGCCCGGCGCCGTCCACCAGCGGGCCGCCGGAGTTGCCGTGGTTGACAGCGGCGTCGGTCTGGATCGCCGCGTAGTAGCGGGTCGGCCCGCCCGGCTCGCCGGCCTGCATGGTCCGGTCCAGCGCGCTCACGATGCCGGCGGTGACGGTGTTGGCGAGCGACAACGGCGACCCGATGGCGAGCACCGGGTCACCGACGGCGAGCGCGTCGGAGTCGCCGAACTGCACCGGGGTCAGCCCGCTGCGCGAGACCTTGATCACGGCGAGGTCCGACTCCGGATCCTGCCCGACCACGGTGCCGGCGGCGGTGCTGCCGTCGTTGAACACGACAGTGGCCTTGCCGGTGCCGTCGGCGACCACGTGGTCGTTGGTGACGATGTGGCCCTCGCCGGTCACCACGAAGCCGGAGCCCTCGCTGGTGCCGCCGAGGCTGACCACCCGGATCGTGACCACGCTGGGCAGGACCCGCTCGGCCACCCCGGCCAGTGACTCGGGCTTGCGCTGGGCCAGCGCGGGGGCCTGGCCGGTCTGCGCGCCGATCGTCGGCACGTCACCGCCGCGCAGGAAGGCGTACGTCAGGGCACTGCCGAGAGAACCGGCGAGAAGGGCCGTGACCAGGGAGATCAGCACCACCTGACGCAGCCCCGGCCGGGTCGGCAGGTCCGGGTCGGTGACCGGTTCCGGCTCCCCCGCCCCCGGTGCCGGCGCCGCCGGGATCACCACGGCGGCGGGCGCGTACGGGTCGCGCCACGGGTCGGCCAGAGCGTCGGACCACCACGGCGACGTCGCCTGACCGGGGGCGTCCTGCGGCGGTCGTCCGGACGCCGGCCCACCCGGTGCCGGCGATCCGCCGGGCCGCCGCCAGTCCCAGCCGTCGGTCACGTCGGTGCCTCCCACTCAGTCCCGCTGGCCCCGCGCCGACGGCCGGCGGAGCCGGACGACAGTGACGCGCGGGACACATCCAGGATTACACGGATGGCGCGAACGGGGTCAGGGGTTGCCCTCCGTGAGCACTCGACGGCGGACTCGCGGCTGCGCCGGTACCGGCCCGCCTCTACGCTCACAGTGCATACCGCCCCTCGCACCAGTCCGCCCCTCGGAGGTGTCCCATCGCCACGGTCGCCGGTCACGGCAGTTCGACGGCCCAGGCGCTCCACTTCGCCGAGTCTTTCGTCACCGAGGATCTCGTGCTGCGCACGGCCCGCGCCCTCGCCCACGAGGTGGGGGTGGAGGCGGTCACGCCCGGGTCGGGTGCCGCGCTGCGGCTGCTCGCCGCCGCCGGCAACGCCCGGGCGGTGGTGGAGATCGGCACCGGCACCGGGGTGAGCGGCGTGTGGCTGCTGCGTGGCATGCGCCCAGACGGTGTGCTCACCACGATCGACGTCGAGGTCGAGTACCAGCGCATCGCCCGGCGGCTGTTCCAGGAGGCGGGCTTTCCGTCGGGGCGTACCCGGATCATCACCGGCCGGGCCCTCGACGTGCTGCCGCGGCTCGCGGACGGCGCCTACGACCTGGTCTTCGTGGACGCGGTGTCGACCGGCTTCGCCGCGTACGTGGACGCGGCGCTGCGGCTGCTGCGCCCCGGCGGCGTGCTCGCGCTCAACGGCGCGCTGGCGGCCGGCCGGATCGGCGACCCGGCCGCGCGGGACGTCGAGACGGTCACCGTGCGGGAGACGATCAAGGCGATCCGCGAGTCGGAGCACTGGGTGCCCGCGCTGCTGCCGGTCGGCCACGGCCTGCTGGCCGCCGTGAAGGCCTGAGTCAGGCCGGCGTGCCCTGAACGGCCGGTTCAGCCCAGCGTCGCCAGCCAGCGCAGCAGCCCGCGCACACCCCAGCCGGTAGCGCCCTTGACCAGTTCGCCGTGCGTGTCGTCGGACCACGACGGCGCGGACATGTCCAGGTGCGCCCACCGGTCCCGCAGGTCGCCGGTGAACTCCCGCAGGAACAGCGCGGCGACCACCGAGCCGGCGCCCTGCGCCGGGGAGCTGTGCAGGTCGGCGATCTCGCTGGCCAGGTATTCCACGTAGTCGTCGGCCAGCGGCATCCGCCAGGCCCGCTCGCCGGCCGCGGTGATCGCGTCGAGCAGACCGGCGGCGAGCGTGTCGTTCTCGCTGTAGAGCGCGGCGTGCCGCTTGCCCAGGGCGACGGCGTTCGCGCCGGTGAGCGTCGCCAGGTCGATCAGCAGGTCGGGCTTCAGCTCGCGGACCGCGTACGCCAGCGCGTCGGCGAGCACGAGCCGGCCCTCTGCGTCGGAGTTGGTGCTCTCGCTCGTCAGCCCGCCGTAGTGCCGGATCACGTCGCCGGGGCGGAACGCCGAGCCGCTGACCATGTTCTCGGCGAGCGGGGCGAGCGTGGTGACCCGTACCGGGAGGCGCAGTTCGGCGGCGCCGAGCGTCGCGGCGATCACCGCGGCGGCACCGGCCATGTCCTTGCGCATCAGCTTCATGGCCGGCACCGGCTTGATCGAGATGCCGCCGGTGTCGAACGTGATGCCCTTGCCGACGAGCACCACGTGGGTACGCGCACCCTCCGGCCGCCAGTCCAGCTCCACCAGGCGCGGTCCGGTCGCGGAGCCGCCGCCGACGGCCAGCAGGCCGCCGAAGCCCTCGGCCGCCAGCTCCTCCGGGCCGCGTACCCGCAGGTGCACGCCGGGGCGCCCGGACGCGGCCTCGGCCACCTGCGCGGCGAACCACTCCGGATTCTTGGTGGACGAGGGCATGTTGGTCAGGTCCCGGGCGAGCCGGGTCGTCTCGGCGGTGGCCCGGGCGGCGTCGAGCGTGCCGGCGAGAGCGTCCGGGTCGTCGACGAGCACCGACACCTCGGCCAGGGCGGACCGCGCGCCGGCCTCGGTGAGGCGGAAGCGGTAGGAACCGAGCAGCAGCCCCTCGGCGAGGCCACGCAGCGCCGCCGTCGCCTCGCCGGGAAGCGCGATGGTGATCTGCGTCTCATCCTTCGCCGCGCGGGCGAGAGCCGCTCCGGCGGTGCGCCAGTCGCGCTCGTCGCCGTCGCCGACGCCCAGCAGCCACAGCCGCGCCGGGGAGCCACCGGGGCGCAGGTGTTCGCGCACCTCACCGGCCGCGCCGGTGAGCCGGGCGGCCGGCAGGACGGCGGCGGCCTCGGCCCGGACGTCGTCGCCGATCGGCACGGCGGTCGGGACCAGTCCGGGTTCGAGCGAGGCCGTGGAGTCCGGCGAGGTCAGGGAGTCCGGCGAGTCCGGCCCTCCGGGACGGACGGGCAGGACGAGAGCGTCAGGCCCCGCGGGCCCACTCACCAGACGAATGACCAGCACGCTGGACCGTACCTCCGAAATGGGTTGAACGGGCACGTTTCACCACGCACCCGCAGAGGAAAGACCCTGAGCCACCGGGCATGCCGGTGGCTCAGGGTAGGACGAACCGCCCGCGCGGCGGACGCCACGCGGGACACTCCTCGAATCAGCCCGCGGCCGCCTTCAGCGCGTCACCGAGCGCGGTGGCCTCGTCGGGAGTCATCTCGACGACGAGCCGGCCACCACCCTCCAGCGGGACTCGCATGACGATGCCCCGGCCCTCCTTGGTGACTTCCAGCGGACCATCGCCCGTCCGCGGCTTCATCGCCGCCATGTTGTCTCCCCTCAGACCTACACCAGGGTCGGTGAGTTGCCCCACAGCCACTTCGCCATCGCCATCCGCAACCGTCGCGGAAGGCTCGACCAACGATTTTCCCTGATGAACACCGCCGGACCCAAACCGAAGCAGCATTGATGTAACAGCATCTAGCTTATCTTGGATAGGCCTGTCACAATGTGCGGTCATGCAGGCACGGTCGGCACTCTTCGACCTGTACGGCGACCACCTCCGGGCCCGGGGTGGCCGCGCACCGGTCGCCGCCCTGGTCAAGCTGCTCGCCCCGCTCGGGATCGCCCCACCGGCGGTACGCACCGCGGTCTCCCGGATGGTTCGCCAGGGCTGGCTGGAACCGCTCCGGCTGGCGTCCGGACCGGGATATTCGATCACCCCGAAGGCGGCTCGTCGACTCGACGAGGCGGCGTCCCGGATCTACCGGACCGGGCGGCACAGCTGGGACGGACGGTTCGATCTCCTGGTGCTCACCGCGCCCTCGTCCCGCCGGGACCGGCAGCGGCTCGCCGCGAACCTCGCCTTCCTCGGCTACGGCACGCTCGACGACTGCACCTGGGTGGCCACCCGCCCGGGTGAGGACGTCGACCTGATGCTCGACGAGGCGGGCGTGCGCTACGAGCGGTTCACCGCCGCGCACGCGGCCGGCACACCGGGCGCCATGGGCGTGGTCCGCCGTGCCTGGGACCTGGCCGAGATCGGCCGGGCGTACGAACGCTTCGTCGCCGAGCAGAAGCCACTGCTCTCCGGCGTCACGGTGCGCAGCAGCGACGAGGACGCGTACGCGGCCCGGTTCCGGCTCGTGCACGCATGGCGTACGTTCCTGTTCCGGGATCCGCAACTGCCCCCGGCACTGCTGCCCGAGCGCTGGCCCGGCACCAGCGCGGCCAGCTTCTTCGACCGGCACGCGGCCCGGCTCCGGCCGGCCGCCGACCGGTACGTCGAGCAGTGCCTCGACGCCGGCAACCGCCTCGCCCGACAGAAGGGTCGTTAGAACGTGACCGAGCCGCTGCTCGTCGACCGCACCGACGCCGTCGTCACCCTGACGCTGAACCGCCCGACGGCGATGAACTCGCTCGACGTGGCGCTCAAGGAGGCGCTCCGGGACACCCTGGCCGAGCTGGAGACCGACCGGTCCTGCCGGGCGGTCGTGCTCGCCGGCGCGGGCGGCTCGTTCAGCGCCGGTCAGGACCTGCGCGAGCACGTGCGGACGCTGGAGGCCTCGGACGCCGACCCGCTGGGCACGGTGCGGGCGCACTACAACCCGATCGCCGCCCGGCTGGCCAACCTGCCCAAGCCGGTGGTCGCCGCGGTGCGCGGGATGGCCGCCGGGGCGGGCGCCTCGCTGGCGTTCCTGGCCGACTTCCGCATCGGCGGCCCGAAGACCCGGTTCCTGATGGCGTTCGCCGGGGTGGGCCTCGCCGCCGACACCGGCGCCTCCTGGACGCTGCCCCGGCTGGTCGGTCACGCCAAGGCCGTCGAGCTGCTGATGCTCGCCGAGCCGGTCGGCGCCGACGAGGCCTGCCGGCTGGGCCTGCTGACCAAGCTGGTGGACGACGACGAGCAGGTGCTTCCCACCGCGCAGGAACTGGCCGCCCGGCTGGCCGCCGGCCCGACCGTCGCGTACGGGGCGATCAAGCGCCAGCTCTCCATCGCCGACGCGGGCACGCTCGCCGACGCGCTGGCCGCCGAGGCGCAGGCGCAGGCGATCTGTGGCGCCACCGCCGACCACCGGGCCGCCACGAAGGCGTTCGTCGCCAAGCAGAAGCCGGTCTTCGAGGGCCGCTGACCGCGCCGGTCGGGCCCGGAGGTCAGTCGTCCTCCTCCGGATCCTGGTTGGCCTCGACGCCGAGCACGAACGCCTGCATGGCCAGCTCGTCGCCGTACGGCGAGACGAACGCCGGCAGCTCCCGCGGGCCCAGCTCCTGCACGTAGGACCAGAAGATCCGTACCGCCTCGGCGCGCGACGCGGCCTCGATCGGCAGGTCCAGGCTGACCAGCCAGGTGCTGCGGGCGGGCGGCGGGCCGAGCCGGTCGGCCAGCGACCGCCAGCGGGCCGGGTCGAGCGCCACGACCGGGCCGTCCGGCGCCGGGCCGTCGACCGGCACCGGCTCGTCGAGCACCCGCCGGGTGTACGCGACCACGAGCGACCCGGCCACCGCGTCGGACTGCGGATCGTCCGGGTCCTCCCGGGTCTCGGACGACGCGAGCGCGACCCGGCCGAGGGCGACCAGGCGCAGCGGCTCGTCGACGAGCACCGCCACCCGGTCACCGGGCCGGGGGCGGGCCGCCCCGGACAGCCCGGTCAGCTCCAGCGCGTCGTGGTGCACCAGCCGCTCGGCCTCGAAGCGCTCGGCGGGCAGCAGCACCGCCCAGGCTCCGGTCGTGGTCGCACCGTCTGTCGTCCCGCTCGTACGCGGCTCGGTGTCGGTCATGCCCCAATCCCATCACGCCGGAGGTGGGGCGCTCCGTCACACCCCGGCCCGGTCACCGCTCACGTGGCAGTCGGCCAGGTGGTCGTCGACCATGCCGGTGGCCTGCATCAGCGCGTAGGCGGTCGTGGGGCCGACGAACCGGAAGCCCCGCTTCTTGAGCGCCTTCGCCATCGCCACCGACTCCGGGCTGGTGGCCGGCACCTCGGCGAAGGACCGGGGACGTGCCGCCCGGGGTGGGGGCGCGAAGGACCAGAGCAGCGCCGAGAGTCCCTCGGGCAGCTCCGACGCGGCCCGGGCGTTCGCGATCGCCGCCTCGATCTTGGCCCGGTTGCGGACGATCCCGGCGTCGGCCATCAGCCGGGTCACGTCGGCCTCGCCGTAGCGGGCCACCGCGTCGATCCGGAAGCCGGCGAAGGCGTCCCGGAACGCCTGCCGCTTGCGCAGGATGGTCAGCCAGGACAGGCCGGACTGGAACGCCTCCAGCGTCAGCCGCTCGTAGAGCGCGTCGTCGCCGCGCAGCGGCCGGCCCCACTCCTCGTCGTGGTAGACGGCGTAGTCGGGGGTGCTCGCCCCCCACGCGCAGCGCGGCAGCCCGTCGGCGCCGGTCACCAGGTCAGTCACGGCGTCCACGGTAGGCCAGCCCACCGACAACCCCGGTCAGGGCAGGCGGCCCTGCTCGACCAGCCGGGCGAACTTCTTCAGCGCCTGCGTGAGGCTGAACTTGGAGCCGGGCCAGAGCACCGGCCACGCCACCCGGCCGGCCGGCCCGCCCGGCAGGTGGAACCACTCGTGCCAGACCACCTGCGTGCGGTCGCGGTCCATCGGGGTGCAGCGCAGCACGCCGGGGCCGCGCAGCAGCTTGCCGCAGTGCACCACGCCGACCTCGTACGGCGCGTCGACCCGGACCACCCGCATCTCGTCGCGGAGCACGGCCGGACCGAGCGCGGTGACCGCCTCGACGAGGCTGCCCTCGCCGCCGTCGCCCTCGACCACCCGGACCCGGGTCAGCGGGATCCAGTCCGACTGCCGCTCCCACGCGGTGAGCGCGGCGAACACGCGGTCGGCCGGGGCGTCGACGATCACCGTGGCGGTGACCTCGGCGGCGCCGCGGCGGGACGCGTCGGTGAAGTCGTCGGCCGGCCGGCCGGTGCCGGTCACGCCGACTCCGAGCGGACCACCGAACCGCGCTCCCGGTCGTCGTCGGCGGGCCCGGCCGCGATCCCGTTCGCCGGGGAGACGGTGTCCTCGGTCGCCGCAGCGGCCGGAGCCTCCGCCACGCCCGCCTCGGCCGGCGCGCGCCCCGGCTGCCCGTCGGCCTCGCCGCGGACCGGCCGGTCGGTGCCGGTGCGGGCCGGCGGCTCCGGCGCGGACAGGTCGATCACGACCGGCTCGGAGGTGGACGGGTCGGGCGCCTGCTCGGTCTCGGGGCGGGTCGCGGCGGCCTCCTCGCGCGCCCGGCGCAGCGCGTCGGCGTCCTCGGTACGCCCGTCCCGCAGAGCCGCGTTCTCCGCCTCCAGGACGCCGATCAGCTCGGTCTTGTAGCCGATGTCGTACGCCGCCCGGCGCAGCGCCGCGTCGACCTGGCTCATCCGGTAGCCGCGCAACGCCGTGTCGAAGCGGACGTCGGACACGTCCGACTCGTCGAGCGGACGGCTGCCGGGCAGCGGCACGGCCCGCCCGTCCGGCTCGGCCGGTGTGAGGCCCGGATCCTTGCCGGAGACCAGCACCGTCACCCCGAACACCACAGCCGCGACGGTCAGCGCGACGACCAAGAGGAGCAGAACCTCACCCATGCACAGATCGTGGCATGCGGGCCGGGATCGGGCGAGCCCTCCGAGACGTCCGGTCCGTAAATGCGTCCGGCGCACGGGACCGGCACGGGCGGCGCGGGCGGGACCGGATAGCGTCGGACCGGCCGGTGCGGTCCGGCGGCGAGGAGGCGGGCATGACCGGGGCGTTGCGGCTGGGCGGACGGACGTTCGGCCCCGGTGAGCTGGTGGTGATGGCGATCGTCAACCGCACCCCGGACTCGTTCTTCGACCGGGGCGCCACCTTCGCCCAGGACAGCGCGCTGCGCGCGGTGGAACGCGCGGTCGACGAGGGCGCCGAGATCATCGACATCGGCGGGGTGAAGGCCGGGCCGGGCGACGAGGTCGACGTGGCCGAGGAGATCCGGCGGACGGTGGACACCATCGCCGCGGTCCGGTCCGCCTTCCCCGACGTGGTCGTCTCCATCGACACCTGGCGTGCCGAGGTGGCCGTGGAGGCGGTCGCAGCCGGCGCGGACCTGCTCAACGACACCTGGTCGGGGGCGGACCCGGCGCTGGCCCGGGTCGCCGCGGCGACCGGCGCCGGGCTGGTCTGCTCGCACGCGGGCGGGCTCGCCCCGCGTACCCGGCCGCACCGGGCCGCCTTCGACGACGTGGTGGCCGACGTGGTCGGCACGGTGACCGGGCTGGCCGAACGCGCGGTCGGGCTGGGGGTGCGCCGGGACGGCATCCTGATCGACCCGGCGCACGACTTCGGCAAGAACACCCGGCACTCCCTGGAGATCACCCGGCGGCTCGCGGAGCTGACCGACACCGGCTGGCCGCTGCTGGTGGCCCTGTCGAACAAGGACTTCATCGGCGAGACGCTCGACCTGCCGGTGCCCGAGCGGCTGGAGGGGACGCTCGCCGCCACGGCGGTGTCGGCCTGGCTCGGCGCCCGGGTGTTCCGCGCCCACCAGATCCGCGAGACCCGGCGGGTGCTGGACATGGTGGCGTCGATCCGGGGCGACCGGCCGCCGGCGGCGACCCGGCGCGGGCTCGCCTGACGGGCCGGTCCGACGCCGTCAGGTCCAGCGCAGGACGCCGCGCCGCCAGGCGTAGAGGATGCCGAGCGCGACGATCGCCACGAAGACACCCATCTCCACGACGGTGGTGGCGCCGAAACCGGGCCGGTCGAAGACCAGCGCCCAGGGGAACAGGAAGACCGCCTCGACCGCGAAGAGCACGTAGAGATACGCGTAGACGTAGTAGCGGATCTGCATCTGGGCCCAGTCGCCGCCGACCGGGTCGAGACCGCACTCGTACGTGGCCCGCTTGCCCCACGGCTCGGCCGGCCGGCTCGGACGTAACACCCGGTTCGCGGAGAACGCCGTCACGAAGAAGAGCACGGCGGCGAGCAGCAGCAGACCGAGCGTGGCGTACGAGCCGAGATATCCGGTCACGACCGGAGCGTACCGGTCCCGTCCAGATGTCCCGGACACGTTACGAATTCGTTTCCTCGCAGGACTAGTGCTTGATGGCAAGTATCACCGAATAATGGGATCTCGTTGATCGTCCGGAGGACAGATGGCCCGCCCCCGCGTTGCGCCCGTTCAGCGGGTCGCGCTCCGCCGTACCCTCGCGCTGCTGGCGCCCGCGCTCGTCGCGGCGCTGGTGGCGGTGGCGCCGGCCGGTGCCGTCGCACACCCGGGGCCGGCCGCCGCGCTCCAGGTGATCGAACCCGTGGAGCCGGGCGGCGATCCCGGAGGCGAGCCGACCGAGCCCGCCCCCACCGGCGAGCCGACGACCACCGCGCCGGCCCCGCCGCCCACCGAGCCGCCGCCGCCTCCGACCACGCCCCCGCCGCCGGTCACCACCTCGCCGGCCCCGCCGCCGACGAGCGCGCCCGCCGAACCGGCGCCGACCACCGCCGCGCCGGCCACCACGGCACCGGCGCCCCCGCCGGTCGTGCCGCCGGTCAAGACCCCGCCGCCACCACCGGCCCAGCCGGCGGGCGGCCCTCTGGGGGTACGCGTGAACACCGAGGACGTGGTCCTCACGCCGGCCTACTGGAACGCCGACGCCACGGTGGCCACGCTGCGGGTGACGGTGACCAACACCGGCGGGCGGGCGGAGCGGATCAGCCTGGGCTACACGCTGCCGCCCGGGCTGACCGACGCGGGCACCCCGGGCTGCGAGCCGGCCGGCGGCGGCAACCACAGCTGCGTCGGGTGGGACGCGGAGCCGGGCGCCCGGTTCAGCACGACCATCCGGGTCCGGGTCGATGGCGACGCCTGGCGGACCATGCCGCTGGCCGGATCGGTCCAGGTCACCGCCGTCGCGCCCGGTGTGACCGGTGCGGCGTACGACGACGAGGGCTTCGCGGTGCTGTTCCCGCCCGGACCGCCGGTGCCCGGCATCTCGCTGCGCGCCGACGAGGTGCTGTTCGACATCAGCGGCGCGCCCAGCACGCTCACCGTCCGGCTCGGCAACACCGGCCGGGTCGACGCGGCCGGCCGGATCGAGGTGCTCCTGCCCGAAGGGGTGACCGCGGCCGGCACCGAGGGCGGCTGCGCCCCGGTCTCCCCCGACCGGACCCGCTGCGAACTGGGCGTACTGGCGGCCGGGCGGACCGCGACCGTACGGCTGACGCTCGCCGCCTCGGCGGAGGCCCAGCGGCGGGCGCCCCTGTCCGGCGCGGTGATCGGCCGGCTCGACCCGCGCAGCGGGCGGGACCGGCAGGTGCAGATGAGCTTCCGGATCAGCGCGGCGGCGGCGGACACCGCCCCGCCCGGCGGGGCGCCGGCCCCGACCGGCTCGCAGGGCGTGCTCGTCGCCGCCGGCGAACGGGACGGGGACGGCACCTCGACCCGGCGGACGGCCGTCGCGTTGATCGCCGTGTCCGGTCTCCTGGTCGTGCTCGCGCTGACGCTGGCGACCCGTTCACTGCGCCGCCGCAGCGACATCACCGCACCGGACCGTCCGATCACCGACCGGTGATCATGGATATGTGGTGATCTGGGTTACGGGCCCAGGTACTAAACGCTGCAAAGCAGGGCATACAGCGGCCCGATCCAGTCCCATACGTCGGACCTCGACCAAGGTGGCCCTAACGTGGCGACGTAGGCTCTGACGTGAGAATCGGAGCGGGCCGGGCCGGCGAGGGCGACGGCGCTCAGTTAAGCGAGGTGCGGGTGTGACCAAGCAGATCCGTCAGCTGGACCGGGTGGTCATCCGGTTCGCCGGTGACTCCGGCGACGGCATGCAGCTCACCGGCGACCGGTTCACCTCGGAGACGGCGCAGCTGGGCAACGACATCTCGACGTTGCCCAACTTCCCCGCCGAGATCCGCGCTCCCGCCGGCACCCTGCCCGGCGTGTCGAGCTTCCAGGTGCACTTCGCCGACTACGACATCCTGACGCCGGGTGACGCGCCGAACGTGCTGGTGGCGATGAACCCGGCCGCGTTGAAGGCCAACCTGGCCGACCTGCCGCGCGGGGCGGACATCATCGTCAACACCGACGAGTTCACCCGGCGCAACCTGGCCAAGGTCGGCTACGCGACCAGCCCGCTCGACGACGACTCGCTCGCCGGGTACGCGGTGCACCCGGTGGCGCTCACCTCGATGACGATCGGCGCGCTGGCCGAGCTCGACGTGTCCAAGAAGGACGCCGAGCGGGCCAAGAACATGTTCGCGCTCGGGCTGCTGAGCTGGATGTACTCCCGCCCGTACGAGTCCACGCTGCGCTTCCTGGAGCGCAAGTTCGCGGCCCGTCCCGAGCTGGTGGCGGCGAACGTGGCCGCGTTCCGGGCCGGCTGGAACTTCGGCGAGACCACCGAGGACTTCTCCGTCCGGTACGAGGTCAAGCCGGCCAAGATGCTGCCGGGCACCTACCGGAACATCACCGGCAACGCGGCGCTGTCGCTGGGTCTGGTGGCCGCCGGGGTGCGTTCCGGGCTGCCGGTGTTCCTCGGCGCGTACCCGATCACGCCGGCCTCGGACATCCTGCACGAGCTGAGCAAGCACAAGAAGTTCGGCGTGGTCACCATGCAGGCCGAGGACGAGATCGCGGCGGTCGGCGCGGCGCTGGGCGCCTCGTACGGCGGCGCGCTCGGCATCACCACCACGAGCGGCCCGGGCGTGGCGCTCAAGAGCGAGACGATCTCCCTGGCGGTGGCGCTGGAGCTGCCGCTGGTCATCGTCGACGTGCAGCGGGCCGGGCCGTCGACGGGTATGCCCACCAAGACCGAGCAGGCCGACCTGAACATGGCGCTGTACGGCCGGCACGGCGAGGCCCCGGTGGCGGTGGTCGCGCCGAAGTCCCCGTCGGACTGCTTCCACGCGGCGCTGGAGGCGGCCCGGATCGCGCTCACCTATCGCACGCCGGTGATCCTGCTGTCGGACAACTACGTCGCCAACGGCTCGGAGCCGTGGCTGCTGCCGGACGTGGAGTCGCTGCCCGACCTGCGGGTCGAGTTCGCCACGCAGCCCAACGGTGAGGACGGCACCACGTTCCTGCCGTACCTGCGGGATCCGCAGACGCTGGCTCGCCCGTGGGCGGTGCCCGGCACGGCCGGTCTGGAGCATCGGATCGGCGGCCTGGAGAAGGCCGACAAGACCGGCGACATCTCGTACGACCCGGCCAACCACGACTTCATGGTGCGGACCCGGGCGGCCCGCATCGAGACCGTCCCGGTGCCGGACGTCGAGGTCGAGGACCCGGACGGCGACGCCCGGGTGCTGGTGCTGGGCTGGGGCTCGACGTACGGGCCGATCGGCGCCGCCTGCCGTGGCCTGCGCCAGCGCGGGCTCTCGGTGGCCCAGGCCCACCTGCGGCACCTGGCCCCGATGCCGGCGAACCTCGGCGAGGTGCTGGGCCGCTACGACAAGGTGGTCGTGCCGGAGATGAACCTCGGCCAGCTCGCCCACGTGATCCGGGCGAAGTACCTGGTCGACGCGATCGGCTACAACCAGGTCCGCGGCCTGCCGTTCACCGCCGCCGAGCTGGAGACGATGCTGGAAGAGGTCCTGAAGAATGTCTGAGCCCGTCGCCCTCAAGCTCACCGCCAAGGACTTCAAGTCCGACCAGGAGGTGCGCTGGTGCCCCGGTTGCGGTGACTACGCCATCCTGGCGGCCGTGCAGGGCTTCATGCCGGAGCTGAACATCCCCCGGGAGAACATCGTCTTCGTCTCGGGCATCGGCTGCTCGTCGCGCTTCCCGTACTACATGAACACGTACGGGATGCACTCGATCCACGGCCGGGCCCCGGCGATCGCCACCGGCCTGTCGGTGTCCCGGCCGGACCTGTCGGTCTGGGTGGTCACCGGTGACGGCGATGCGCTCTCCATCGGCGGCAACCACCTGATCCACGCGCTGCGCCGCAACGTGAACCTGAAGATCCTGCTGTTCAACAACCGGATCTACGGGCTGACCAAGGGCCAGTACTCGCCGACCTCCGAGGTCGGCAAGATCACCAAGTCGACGCCGGTCGGCTCGGCGGACGCCCCGTTCAACCCGCTGTCGCTGGCGCTCGGCGCCGAGGCCACGTTCGTGGCCCGGACGATCGACTCGGACCGCAAGCACCTCCAGTCGGTGCTGCGGGCCGCCGCCCAGCACGAGGGTTCGGCGTTCGTGGAGATCTACCAGAACTGCAACATCTTCAACGACGGCGCGTTCGACCCGCTGAAGGAGCCGGCCACCCGGGACGACTTCCTGATCCGGCTGGAGCACGGGCAGCCGATCACGTTCGGCAAGGACGGGCAGTTCTGCGTCGTCCACCCGCCGGGCGGCTTCGGGCTGGAGGTCCGGGAGACCGCGAACACGCCGGCCGAGGAGATCGTCGTGCACGACGCGGGCGTGGCCGACCCGGCGTACGCCTTCGCGCTGTCCCGGCTGCCCGGCCTGGACCTGAGCAACACCCCGATCGGGGTGTTCCGGTCGGTGGACCGCCCTTCCTACGACAGCGTGGTGCAGGAGCAGGTCGCGGCGGCCAAGGCGGGCGTGGACAAGACCCCGGAGCAGCAGCTCGCGGCGCTGCTCGGCAGCGGCGACACCTGGACGATCCTCTGATCCACCGCTGACCCGTCACGCGAAAGGGCGGGCCGTTCCCCCGCGGAACGGCCCGCCCTTTCGGGTGTGACGCGGCCCGGTCAGGCGGCCGCCGAGGCGGGCACCCACAGCTCGTCGACGGCCCGCTCGGCCGCGGCGAGGCTCTGCTCGAACAGCGGGATCAGCTCGGCCATCGCCGGGTTGACCGGGGCCAGGGTCAGCTCGGCGCAGATGAACCGCGGGTCCAGCCCGGTCAGGGAGAGGCCGTGCGGCAGCCACGGCTCGGCGTGGTCCCAGCCCTCGCGCGGGGTGCCCGGGCCGTACCCGCCGCCGCGGCTGACCAGGACGACGAACTGGCGGTCGCCGAGCAGCCCGGCGTTCGTCACCGGGTCGTACGCGATGCCGGGGGCGATCAGGTGGTCGACCCAGGACTTCACGCTGCTGGGCGGGCCGTAGTTGTAGAGCGGGAGCCCGAGCAGGACCGTGTCGGCCTGCTTCACCTCGGCCACCACCTCCTGGGTCAGCTGCCAGGACGCCTGCTGCTCGGGGGTGTGCTGATCCGGCGGCACCATGCGCGCGAGGCCGCTGGCGGTGTTCAGGTGCGGCAGCGGGTTCTGACCCAGGTCGCGATAGGTGACAGTGCCGTCCGGGTGGGCGACGCGCCAGGCGGCGGCGGCGCGGGCGGTGAGCCGCCGGCTGATCGACCGCTCCCCGGTGATGCTGGAGTCGATGTGCAGTAGGTGCGCCATTGGTGATTCCTCCTCCGACGATCGTTCGTGTAGGACCAACTATTTATAGCAGGTCGACGTTCCTCGGAGCGCGTAAACTGGGTCACATGTCCGCCGCACCGGCCGAGGAGTCCGAGCGCCGTTCCGGGCCCCTGCTCGACCACCTGGCCCGGCGGATGCGGCTGCGCTCGGAGTCGGTGCTGGCCCCGCTGGGCCTGCGCCCCCGCCACCTGGTGGCGCTCACCGTGCTGCGCGACTCCGGCGGCATCAGCCAGCAGGCGCTGGCCGGCACGCTCCAGATCGACAGCACGAACGTGGTCGGGCTGCTCAACGACCTGGAGTCGGACGGCCTGGCCGAGCGCCGCCGCTCGCCGGAGGACCGCCGCCGGCACGAGGTACGCCTCACCGACGCGGGCACGAAGCGACTACGCGAGGCCGAGTGCGCGCTCGCCGGCGCGGAGGAGGACGTCCTCGGCGCGCTGGCCCCCGGCGAGCGGGACCTGCTCTACGACCTCCTGCGCCGGGCTACCCAGGGCCGGTCGTCGACCTGCGGCGAAGTGATCGCGGAGGGCGGTCCGGGCGCCTGCTGACCGGGCGGCCCGGCGGGCCGGGTCAGATCGCGGAGGTGGCCTGCGGCCGGTCGTCCCGGACGTGGACGAGCATGTCGCCGGTCTCGATCACCGCGCCCGCACGGTCGTTGAGCGTGACCACCTTGCCCCGGCGGACCAGCGCGATGACGAGCGACTCCAGCTCACGCGGTGAGCGGCCCACCTCGTCGCGCTCGGCCGACCGCATCGCCAGCGCCATGCCCTGACCCGGGGTGAGCAGGTCCTCCACCACGTCGATCAGGGGCGGGGCCGAGGTCGACAGGCCGAGCAGCCGCCCGGCCGTCGCCGACGACACGATCACGTGGTGCGCCCCGCTCTGCTTGAGCAGCGGCGCGTTCTCCGCCTCCCGGACCGCCGCGATGATGCGGACCTGACCGGCGGTGAGCTGCCGGACCGTGAGGGCCACCAGCACCGAGGCGTCGTCGCTGTCGGTCGCGATGATGACCGACTTCGCGGTACGCACGTGCGCCTGCTCCAGCACCGACGAGCGGGTCGCCGAGCCCTCGATCGTCACCAGCCCGTTGGAGGTGGCCTGCCGCAGCGCCGGCCCGCTCCGCTCGACCACCACGATCTTGGACTTGTCCGTACCGTTCTCCAGCAGGGCGGAGACCGCGCTGCGGCCCTTGGTGCCGTAGCCGCAGATGATGACGTGGTCCTTCACGGTTCTCCTCCACCGCGACAGGCGACGGCCGGTGCGGTACTGCTCGGTCAGGACTTCCAGGGTGGTGCCGACCAGGATGATCAGGAACAGCACCCGGGCGGGGGTGATGAACAGGACGTTCGCCAGCCGCGCCGACGAACTGACCGGGGTGATGTCGCCGTACCCGGTGGTGGAGAGCGAGACCACCACGTAGTAGAAGCAGTCGAGCAGGCTCAGGCCGCTCTCGTCCACGTCGCGGTAGCCGTCGCGGTCCAGCCAGACCACCGCCACGGTGGCGAAGACCAGGCCGAGGGCGGCGAGCAGGCGCAGGCTCAGCGCGCTCAGCGGCCCCCGCCGTTGCGCGGGAAAATGGATCACCGTCGGTCCTGCTCCGCCACTGTCGCCTGCACGCCCTCAAGATAGCGGTTACGCCGCGAGCCGGCTGGCTGGGCCGGGCACCGCTGCTGCCCGCGAGCGGTAAGGATTTCGTCAGATCCATCGACGCGCCCACGGGTGAGACTGATGACTCACCGATCGTGACGAGGGGACGTCGGATGCGTACACGCATGGCATTGGCCGCGCTTGCCGTGGCAGTCGGGATGGTGGTCGCCGGGGCGCCGCCCGCTGTGGCGAACCGGCCCGGGGACCGCCCACCCGGGACGGCCCGGCCCACCCGGCCGAAGCCCACCGTCGTCCCCTCGCCGACCTTCTCCCCACGACCGACCGCCTCGCCGACACCGACCGCCGTACCGACACCGACGGCCACGGCCACGGCCACGGCCACGGCGACGCCGACCGCCTCACCGTCGCCCACCGGTACGCCGACCGCCACCACGCCGGCTCCGATGCCGACGGCGAAGCGGACGGCCGTGCTGCTGCCGACACTGGGCGGGGGCACCTCGGCGTCGGACGTCAACAGCGCCGGGGTGGTTGTCGGGTCGGCGCAGGTGGCAAGCGGCTACTGGCACGCGGTGCGCTGGGTGGACGGGCAGATCGAGGATCTGGGGACGCTGGGCGGGCCGAACAGCCAGGCCGAGGCGATCGACGAGCGAGGGCGCATCGTGGGCACCGCCCAGGCGGCCGACGGCAGCAGCCATGCCGTGGCCTGGGTGGACGGGAGGATCCAGGATCTCGGCCTGACCGGGGGCATCTTCTCCATCGCGTACGACACGGCGGGCGACCGGGTGGTCGGCGTCTACCACGTCACCGACAGCTTCTCCGGGCGGCGGCCGTTCGTCCGGACCGGGAACACCGAGATCACCATCGACGCCCCGCCGGGTGCGAGCGCGCTCGCGGTGAACGAGGCCGGCACCGTCGCGGGCACCTACGGCTACAAGGACTGGACCGATCCGCCCTTCGTCAACCAGGCATTCGTCTGGCGCGACGGCGTCCTGCGGTCGCTGGGCACCCTGGGCGGACCCACGAGCGACGCGACCGGCATCAACGACCTCGGTCAGGTGGTCGGCACGAGCTGGACCGCGGACGGCCGGTTCGCCGCCTTCTTCTGGGACGGTACGACGATGCACCGGCTGGCCACCGGCGCGGAATCCCCGACGGCGCAGGCGGTGAACGACTCGGGCCTGGTGATCGGCACCGACGGCATCACGAGCCGGGCGATGATCTGGCCCTCACCCACCGCCGAGTCCCAGCTGCTGCCGATGCCGGACGGGGCGGTGAGCAGCATCGCGATCAACGTCAACGACCCCGGCCTGATCGTCGGTCTGGCCTACTTCACCTCGCCGAGCTGGCACTCCCGCGCGGTCGTCTGGCGTTGATCCACGCCGGCCCGGTCGGTACCACGGGGGCCGACCGGGCAGGTGCCGGGCGCGTGGACGGGGCATGATGGAGACGTCCGGGACGCCCGACCGCGAGGAGGCCGGCATGTCGTTGCTGCGACGCGTGATCGGCGGGGTGCTCCGGCGCATCCGCCTGCGCCAGGGCCGCACGCTGCGCGAGGTGGCCCAGGCCGCCGGCGTCTCCCTGCCCTATCTCTCCGAGGTCGAACGCGGCCGCAAGGAGGCATCCTCCGAGGTGCTGGCCGCGATCTGCCGCGCGCTCGGTATCCACCTCGCCGACCTGCTCGAAGAGGCCCGCGACGAGCTGCGCCGGGAGCGTCCGGCCCCGGTCGGCCCCGGCATCTCGGCGGCCCGGTTCGACCGGGTGCCGTCCGCCCGCACCGGGCCACACCTGCGGGTCGGCCCGCCCCGGCTGTCCGTCACGCGCCGCCCGGCCGTGTCACCCCGGCCGCCCGTGACCCGGCGGCCCGCCGTCTCGCTCCGGCCGCACGTCGCCCGTCGCCCGGTCACCGCCATGCCGCTGCTGGGCGGCGTGCTGCGGCCGGTGGATCTCGGGCCGGCGCCGCTCGGTCCCGCGTTCGACGCCGCCACGCCGATCGGGATCGCCGGCGGCATCCGGATCTGGCCGGCTCCCTCCGCCCCGGCCGTCCGCCCCCGTCCGCGTACCTCCGTCACGCTGGCCCGGCGGCGGGCCCGCGCCGGCCGGCGGCGGCCGGTCGCCGCGTAGCTTCTGCTCACGGCGGATCTGCCCCGGGCAGAAAGCCTGGTTCGCACGGGTGCGCCCGGCGGACGCTGGAGACCGCCGGGTTCCCGGGCGGTCCCCCGCCCACCGGCGGCACGGAGGTGGCGGCGATGGGTGGCATCTGGATGCTCGACGAGGGGCAGCCGGCGTTCGGCGACCGGGTCTTCGAACGGTTGCTGAAGGAGCGGATCATCTTCCTCGGCACCGAGGTCACCGACGCGTCGGCCAACCAGATCTGCGCGCAGATCCTGCTCCTCGCGGCCGAGGACGCCGAGCGCGACATCTTCCTCTACATCAACTCGCCCGGCGGTTCGGTCAGCGCGGGCATGGCCGTCTACGACACCATGCGGTACGTCAAGAACGACGTGGCGACGCTGGCGCTCGGGATGGCCGGGTCGATGGGACAGTTCCTGCTCTGCGCCGGAGCGGCGGGCAAGCGGTTCGCGCTGCCGCACTCGCGGATCATGATGCACCAGCCGTCCGGCGGGATGGGCGGCACCGCCGCGGACATCACCATTCAGGCCGAGAACATGCTGCACGTCAAGCGCACCATGCAGGAGCTGATCGCTCGACACAGCGGGCGGACGCTGGAGGAGATCCAGCGCGACTGGGACCGCGACCGCTGGTTCACCGCAGAGGAGGCCCGCGAGTACGGACTCGTCGACCAGGTGCTCACCCGCGTCGACCAGCTCGCGGCGTGAGCGGGCGCGGCCCGGCCGGTCCCGCACCGGCCGGGCCGCCCTCGCGGTCAGGGGTAGCTGATCACCGGGCTGGTGCCGTACGAGCCGACGACGGGCGTGCCGATCTCGTTGATCGTGCGCTCGATGCCGCCGCTGCCGTCCAGGAACACGGTGATCGCGTCGTGGAACCGCACCCCGGCGCGGCGCGGCGCCTCGATCCCCCGGTCGCAGCGGATGTCGACGCCCTGGTTGAAGTACGAGTAGACGCCGAGCCCCCACGCCTCGTGCGTGCGGACGTGGTCGGCCACCTTGTACGAGGCCCAGCCGTTGCCGGTCGGGCTGCGCCAGGCCGCCTGGCTCGGCGGGTCGTAGGGCAGCTCGCTCTGGTAGAACACGGTCCGGCCGCGCTCGCCGTTCCAGATCGTCTGCCAGCGCTGGTAGTGCTCGACGAACAGCCCGTACGCGGTCACGTCGTCGCCGTTGACGATCACGCCGGTGGCGGCGGTGTTCACGGTCCAGCCGATCGTGCCGGCCCGGCCGTGGTCGCCGCGCCAGGCCCAGATGTTGTCCACGAGCGTGTGCCGGCTGTTGACCACCAGGCTGGTCACCGCGCGCCCGGCGTACGGGCCGCCGATGCGGAAGAAGACGTCCTGGAGCGAGATCGGGTTCGTGGCGTGCGACCGGTGGCAGTGCCGCGCACCGACCTCGACCAGCACCGGCGACTCGACCGGCCCGGCGTCCACGAGCACCCCGGCGATGCGGACCCCGTCCACGTCCTCGATCCGCAGCGCCGCGTCCCCGCGGTCCGGCACGAGGCTCGGCATGCCGAGGCCGAGCACGACGGTGTCCGGGCGGCGTACCCGCAGGGCCCGGTCCAGGTGGTAGACGCCGGGGGTGAGCAGCAGGTGCCGGCCCCGGGCCAGTTCCGCGTTGATCCGCTTCGCCGAGTCGGTGGGCCGGGCCAGGAAGAACGCGGACAGCGGCAGCGACGGCACCGGCGCGCCGCCGGTGGCCCAGGTGGTGCCGGCGGTGTCGCGGCGCAGGCGCGGTACGGCGACCCGCCAGGCGCCCTTGGCGTCGACGAACAGGTACGGCTTCTCCCGGGTGACCGGGCTGGTCGGCAGCGTGGTGTACGGCGGGTCGGGGAAGCCCTGCGCGGGCGCGCCGATCACGCCGGAGAAGACCTGGTTCCACACGCCGTTCGTCCACTCGCCGCCGAGCTCGCTGTCCCGGGTGAGCCACTGCTGCTGGGAACCGTTGATGGTGATGCCGTCCACCTTGGAGTCGGCGATGTAGCCGCCGCTGGAGTAGCCGCCGTTGCCGGGTTCCAGCCACAGCACGCCCTTGACGTGCACCCGGCGCATCGGTGACGCCTGCGAGACGGCCCATTGGTTCGACCAGTCCGTCGGCGTGACCGCGAGGTTCTCCGCCGAGCGCCAGAAGTTGGTGAGCGCGGAGATGCCGGCGGGCGAGTTCGGGTCCGGCTGCCCGACCACCCGGACCGCGCCGTGGATCTCCACGTCGTCCGGGTGGGCGCCGAGACCGGCGACTGTCGTGTAGTAGCCGAGCCGGGCGTCCACCTCGTAGCGGCCGGGCTTGAACAGCACGGCGTACCTGTCGAAGCCCATCTCGTTGCGTTCCTGGGCGGTGAACAGCCGGTCCAGCGTGGACTGGATCTCCTCGGCCGGCGTGCTGGGGTCGTACACGAAGACGTTGGGGCCGAAGTCGGGCTCGCGGGCGGGGCGCGCGGCCGGCGATGCGGCCGGGGACGCGGCGGCGGCGCCGGCCGGGAGGCCGAGGGCGGTGAGCGAGGCCGCGGAGGCGGTGAGCGTGAGGAAACGGCGGCGGGAGGGGTCGGGTGATCGCATCTGCCTGCCTGTTCGGTGAGGGGACGGGAGAGCGCTCTCTCGGCTGTTCCTACCTCATCACCGTCGATACCGCCAGAGCCCGCCGGTTCGGCGAACCGGCGGGCTCTGGGTCGGGCTGCGCTCAGGCGCGCTCGGCGCGCTGCCTCACCAGGTCGTCGACGAGCTTCTCGACGTAGTCGGCGGTCTCCTCCCAGCGGGTGACCGCGACGCTACGGATGCCCATCGCCTTGACCGGGTAGTCGTTGCCACCCACGTCCAGGCGGTCACCCACGAAGAGCACGTTGTCGATCTTCAGGTCCAGGTGTTCCAGCAGCTTCCGCATGCCGTACGCCTTGTCCACGCCCTTGCGGGTCACGTCGATCGAGGTCGACCCGCCGCCGCGGACCTCCAGGTCGGGCAGCTTCGCCGCGACCGCGTCCCGCAGCCGCCGCTTCTTGTCGCCGTCCGGATCCCAGCCGTACTTCTCGGCCGGCGGGGCGGACTGCCCCAGCGCGGAGAACGTGATCTGGCTGCCCCGGTCCTCGATGATGTCGCCCCAGGTCTTCGCCTCCCACAGACCCAGCGCCTGCGCCGACTCGGTCAGCGCGGCGACGACACGGGCCTTGTCGGCCTCGGTCAGGTCCTCCGCGTAGACCTGCCGCCAGTCCCCGTCGGACCAGCGGTAGTAGCGGGTGCCGCAGGTCGGCATCAGGTGCAGCCGGTCGCG
Organism: Micromonospora sp. WMMD1274; assembly: GCF_049179035.1. Lineage (NCBI taxonomy): Bacteria > Bacillati > Actinomycetota > Actinomycetes > Micromonosporales > Micromonosporaceae > Micromonospora > Micromonospora sp. WMMD1274. The sequence goes on along the minus strand of NZ_JBMHMG010000001.1, from coordinate 4,026,027 downwards.
CTGCTCCTCGGTGAGGTCGAGGTGGGCGAGCACCTGCGACTGGAACTGCTCGAACCGGCCACCGGAGATGACCAGCACGTCCACCTCGGTGAGCAGGTGGCCGAGCAACTCCGCCATCCGACGATCGATCTGGGACTTGGAAATCGCCAGGGTGTCGTCGAGATCGAACGCCACCACTCGAAGATCGTTCACGAATACCTCATGTCGTCGCGGACAGGCCAGGACCTGCCAGGGTACCGACGGGTTCTGGCACCGGCCTGAGGGCCCGGCGGGTGACACGTCCCCTCGACGGAGCGTAACGCGGCAGGCCTCCGGGCGGCCCCGCTTCCCGCGCTCAGACCCCCACGCTCTCCCGTTGACGGCATCGCTGACCGTCGATACCGTTTCCCTGATAATTACCTTCATCAATCGAGGAGTGCCGGTGAAATTCCTTCGAACGCGCGGAGGGCTCGTCACCCTCGCCGCGGCCGCCCTGGTGGTCACCGCGGCGGCGGTGGCACCCGCCGCCGCCGCACCCACCGGCGACCTGTCCACGCTGGCCGACTCGTCCACCTTCCCGCTGGCCGACCCGGACACCCTGCTGGCGGAGGACGGCTCGTACGTCACCTACGGCACCACTGTCGGCGCCGGGACCGGCGCGCGCTGCGGCGCGACCGGCAGGCTTTACGTACCGGTCCTCGTCCACGGCTCCGGCAACAGCGTGGGCATGGCGAACTGCGCGTCGCACGACGCCCTGCCGTCCGGTCCGGGCGCCTGGGCCGAGCCCGGCGGCGCGGTCTGGGCCCCCGGCGTCGCGCAATTCGGCAGCCGGTTCTTCATGTTCTACACCGCCTCCCGCAAGGGCACGGGCCAGAAGTGCATCGGACGAGCGATCTCCGACAGCGCCCGCGGCCCCTCCCAGAACCAGGGCGAATGGGCCTGCCCTGACGCCGGCCGGTGGGCACTCGACGCCAACCCCTTCGTGGGCGGGGGGAACCTGTACGTCACCTACCGGGACGACGCCATCGCCTCCGGCGCCGAGACCGGCATCTCCACCGTCCGCACCGACGGCGAGGGCCGCGCGATCTGGGACACCCGCCGGGACATGCTCAAGAGCACCGACATCACCTGGGACACCGCCAAGACCAGCGGCGGTACGCACGTGGTGGAGAACCCGTCGATGTGGAAGGCCGCCGACGGGGACTGGTACCTCATGTACTCGGGCAACAACTGGGACAGCGCGCGCTACGCCACCGGCATCGCCCGCTGCGGCGCCAGCCCTCTCCCCGGTTCACGCTGCAGCCCCATCCGTGAAGGCGTGTCCCGGCCCTTCTTCGGCTTCACCGGCAGCGCCGGCCTCAACCCGATCCGCGGCCTGCCCGGCAACCACCGGGGCCCCGGCGGGATGGACGTCTTCGCCGCCGCCGACGGAAGCGAGCGCGTGGTGTGGCACTGGTGGAACGGCTCCACCCGCTTCCCGATGACCGGCGTCCTGACCCGCCCCTCCACTGGTTTCCTCGTCTCGTAGCCGGTGCGCCCGACGGCACGCCTGCTCACCATGCGCTTCGGTGTGGTCACGCTCGGTTGAACTGCTTCACGGAAAATTGCATTTGGCAAGAGATGGCACCGAAATTTTCTCGATGCGATGCATCTGCTTGTCAGGTACCCGACAGTGAATTGCCCACTCTTGTGCTAGCTGTCCGCCGGGAGCATGCTCGAACCGTCGAACGGTACTGCGCCGCCTCACACAGAGGGCGGCGCCCGGCTGCCACCGGACGCCGCATTCGACTCCACCGCTGCAACGGAAGGAGTCACGTTGACTGTAATCCCTCACGGGTCAGACTTCGAGACACCAGAGGACGAGGACGAAACCGTTGCCGAGCAGACCGACCGGCACCGGCTCATCCTGGCGTACATCAAGACGCTCAGTCCGATCATCGCCGCCGTCGTCGCCTGCATCGGGACGCTGGTGGCAGCGCTGGTCCGCTGACCCGCCGGCCCTGCGCTCCGGCTCCGGCCGGACGCGGGGCCGCCCCGCACCCGAAGGTCTGACACACTGCGGCGATGCCGACGTTTGATCGACTCTTCGCCGAACATGTCGGCACCGGCCTGGCCCGCCAGCTGGCGCTGGCCGACCTGCTCGGCGAGCGCGACTGGCAGCTCGACCTGCCCGACGGCACAGTGACGTTCGGAATCGACCTGCGGTACCGCATCCAGCTCCTCGGTACCGAGAGCCACGACGACGGCACCTGGCTGTGGGCCTGGGCCAACGAGGCCAGCAACCTCCCGCCGGCGCTCCTCCATCTCGCCGGCTGGCTCCGCGAGTACGGGCACCGCCAGGGCGTCGCCGAACTCACCACGCCCACGTTCCCGCTCCAGCGCGCCGACGGACACCGCCTCGCCCTGCTGGCGTCCGGCCTGACCGGCCGCTGCTACTACCGCGGGCCGTACGACGGCGGCGCCGTCTTCTTCCACCTCGACGACGCCCCGCCACAGATCACCGCGCCGGTCCGGCCGGAGCGGGTGCTGACCGTACTGACGCAGGTGCTTCAGTCCTTCCCGGTGGAACACCGCGTCGCCGTCGAGTCGTTCCTGCACCAGCAGGGGTGGCGGTTGGATCGGGCGCCGATGTCGGTGACGGCGCAGGATCGGGGCGGGTCGGTCCTGCGTGTCGACTTCGACGCGATGGGCCGGGTCAGCAACATGTCCGGAACGGTCAGCCCGTAGGCGGAATCCGGCGCCCCGGCAGGCTTCGAACCTGGCACACGCCCAACAGCTGACCGCCGTCGCCCCTACCGCCTGGGACGCGACGGCCACAGCGACCAACCTCACGCCGCCCGACCGCCGACAACGACCGGGGCTAGCATCCCAGGCCATGCGTGGGTTTTTAGCGATTGAGAGCCGAAGGCTCTCCTATCTGGACTTCGGTGGATCGGGTGCACCGCTCCTGGCTCTTCACGGGCACTACAACGAAGCGTCGGCATTCGCCCCGCTGGCCCAGGCGCTGGCACCCCACTGGCGGGTGATCGCACTCGATCAGCGCGGACACGGAGCGTCGGACCGTGCGGAGAGCTACGAGCGTGACGACTACATATCCGACGTCGCCGCGTTCCACCAGCACTTGAAAGTCGGCCCTGCGGCGGTGCTGGGCCACTCGCTCGGCGGAGTGAACGCCTATCAGTACGCCGGGCGGTACCCCGACCGGGTCACCGCGCTCATCGTCGAGGATGCCGGCGCGGTCGTAGACGTCGATTGGTCGTTCACGACCAGCCTCCCCCGCCACGCGCCAACCCGCGACGCACTGGCCGCGGCCCTGGGCGCGGCGGCACCCTACCTCGAATGTTCCTTCCGCCAGTCCGACGACGGCTGGGGCTTCTCATTCGACATCGACGACACGGTGGGATCTCAGAAGGCACTCAGCGGTGACCACTGGAAGGACTGGGTTTCGGTGAGCTGCCCGACTCTCCTGATTCGTGGAACGCGTAGCGATGAACTGGCAGCCGACCACGCTCGCGAGATGATCGCCCGTCGCTCCGGCCACGCTCGCCTTGCCGAACTGCCGGCCGGTCATGTGGTGCATCACGACGCCCTAACACAGTTCGCCGCCACTGTTCGCGCCTTCTTGTCCGACCCGGCTGAGCCAGGGGAGCATTTCCGTACGACTTGACCTGGCGCGATCTCAGTACGAGCGACCAGTTGATCGGCAGGATCGGGGTGCTCAGGGAGGCCGGTCTCATCCTGCGATCACCCTTGTCCGGCACGATGAGGCCGTGGGAATGAGTGTGCAGGTCCGGGAATACAGCGGTGTCGTCGTAGAGCAACTTACGGACGCCGCCGGCGTCGCGTCTCTCTGCTCCCTGGCTGCATCGGAGCCGTCCCGCTACCCGTTGCTCTGCGGAGTCGATCCATACGACGACACGTGGTTCAACAGCCGCCAGACGGCCATGCTGACAACCGAACTTCAATCGATCATTGAGCGGTCCACGGATGACAGCGTGCGTGCAGCCGCTCAGGCCATACTTCAGCTCGCATCGCTCCTAGAGGCCGCGCCCCGACGCCCCCACCACCGACAGCTCCTGTTCAACGGAGATTGACCGCGGATATTCTGCCAGCCGGCACCAGGTCATCTCGCAATGACGCTCCTCCTGGTCAGTTGTCGGCCAGGGCCTGACTCAGTGGGACGGCTCGGCGGTACGGGACGGCTGTACCGTCGTTGCGTGGAGCGCGACGAGTTGACGTCTCTTCTTGCCGACGAGAGCCCAGTCATCAGGGCGTGTCGTGAAGCCCTCGATCGGGGAGCGTCGTTCCGCATCTGGGACGGCGTGGTCCCCGCCAACAACCTTGCGTCCACGTACCGAGGGCGGGAGGCGATTACCAGGGATCGAGGCATTCCGACGCTCGGGTTCGCGGCGGCTGTCGAGACGCTCCATGCGCTCGGTGAACAGCCTGTGCGACTTGGCGGGGTGACGCAGCTCGACCCTCCCTACTATTTCCAGCTCTTCCTGGCGGCCGACGCGGCGTCAGTCCTCGCGTGCATTGGCGTGGATCAGAAACACCAAACGCAGGTTCAGTCCTCGTGAGGTGCATCCGAGTCCGTGAGCCAACGGTGGTCGTAGCCGAGGTGGTCCCAACGGGAACGCATCCACTGCTGCTTCCGAGCAGAGGAGGTGCGCCACAGGTACCTCAAGTTGTCGCTCACCAGATGCCGCCGCTCGGGAGCAACACAACCGGGCAGCCCATGGCACAGGTCGGCTAGTTCGTTGATCTGTTTACGCCGCTTCAGCAAGGTCTCCAACGCCTGGTCGTCGTCCACCGGAGCCGTGTAGAGCCGGATCTCCAGGAAGGCTAGGTGCAGGAGTTGCAAGATGGCCTTCTCTGTAACTACCTGCGGCGGCTCGACGATCGTCATCGAGCGATTCTCTCCTGGGCCGCTGACGGGTCGACACGCATGCCCTTCCGGCAGACCATCTGGAACACCGGCTGCTGGCATGTAGCGGGCACGGCTGCGCATGGGCGCGCGGTCGTCCGGCGGTACGGCTCACCGCCACCTGGCGCCCGGTACCCGATGGCAAACCCCGAAGCGGCGCGGCAGCGATCGCCCCATCCTCGGCGGTGTCCAGCCACCCTCGCGATCGTCACGGCCTGACGGTGGCCGTGTACGGCTGACAGGATGTCGACATGAACGCTATTCGAAGGGGCTATGCCGCGTAGAAGACCAGCATCGCTTCGATTGCGGGAGCGGACCTGGCGACGACCGTGGGTGCGCTATCGCAGCACTGCCAGCCTGTCCGGAGCAACCAACGCGGCGATTCGGCAGCTCGAAGGCGCGCGACTGATGCCGGGGGCCGTGGCTGCGGCAATCAACGTCTGGTCCGTGCACGTACGTCGGATCCGACGTTCGTGGAAGCAGTGGGAGACCGAGTTCACCTGTTCCTGCTGCGGTGCGGGCTGGTCCCGCGACCTGCTCGAAGACGTCGTGATGATGCTTCCACCGCACGCCGGGAGTGAAGTGCGCGCCCTCGTCGATGCCCTAGACGCCGTCCTGCTACGCCGGAGCCTTCACGATCCGCGGACATCGCCCGAACTACCGTGGTGGCACCGCCGATGCTAACCAGTCGAACGATCGGCCCGCCGTGCCGGCCGATGCCGGCCGGAGGCAGCTCTGGCTCAACGCCGGGTTGCCGGCGCCGGAGGTTGCGCAGCGGGCCGGGCATTCGGTCGACGTGCTGCTCAAGGTGTACGCGAAGTGCCTCGACGGGGATCGCAGCAGGATGAACGAGCGAATCGAGGCGGCGCTGAGCCGATGATGATCGCTGGTGGGATGCGCGGGGCCGTGGCGACGCTTCGGCCCTTCCGCGTTGCAGCGGCTTTGAGATGGGGAAACATGGCCGCTCAAGGACCCGAAATCATTGCACGTATTTTGCACGGAGGGCTGCAAACGGCGGATACGGGTGACATCCGGCTGAACCGGCCGATCGATCGACGCGGGAGCGTATCCGCTGTTCAGGTGGCGTTTTGGCTGGTCTTCGAGGTGCCCCCGGCGGGTCCCGTCAAACATGGGAACGCGCTGGCGTTGATCATGACGCCGCCATCATCAGCGGAACATGGCAGTTGGGCTGACCATTGCCCCGGCTCCCGGCGCGCACGTGGCATCAACGCTGGATTCCAAATGATCAAGGGGAGCAGTTGGTGAACGCCCTCGGCGGGATACATCCCAAAACTGTGCCCCATCGGGTTACCTGGCCATAGCGGCTGACCTGCCCATCGGCGAACGTGTGCGGGTGAGCCACATCGGCCGGAATCGTCGACGTCCGGGGCGTCTGGCCGATGAGCGCGCACCCGGCAGGGGCAACGGCACCTCCCCGCCAGGCTCACTACGAGCCGACGAGGCCGGTAGGTCCCGGGAGCCTCGTCCGCGCGGCGGCAGTGCGTTACGCCTGTGGCTGGATGAAGAGTGGTCGGCGGAAAGGCGCCTCTTCGGGATCGGCGTGAAGGTGCCGACGCCAACCGAGAGATGACCAGAAGCCGTCGGCGCCCTCGGAGAAGGCCACGAGCCGACGGTCTGGGTAGCGGTTGTGGAGGAGGTCGATGACAGCGTGGCCGATGCCGCGGCCGCGGTGATCGTCGTGCACCTCAATGAACTGGATCTCGAGTGCGGTGGCTCCAAGTGGCGGAACGTCGGCGTAGTGATCGATTGTTCCGACCTCGTTGTCCAGATGAACCCGGGCGACCTCGTTGTTGTTCTCTAGGACTCGTAGAAAGATGCTCTTGGAATGGGGATAGACGGGGCCGTCGTACCACCATTGGTTGTTGAATCCGAGGCCTGCTTCCTCGTACGTGAACGGGAACCAAAACCGCTCGCCCACTGGACGATCGAGTTCAACCAAGGTGAGGCTCATACCGTGATTCTGCATCAGGAAGAGCTGCCGATGCTCAGGTAGGGAGCCGTATCGTCTTCTGGTCGCTCAACCGGCTTCAATCGAGGAGACCGTGGTGATTGTTGAGCCAGCCGACTCCGGCAAGATCCTGGACCAGCCATCGGTACGCCAGGCTGGTCGCCGGACACGTGTGGCCCAGGGGCAGCTCTACGTTCTGGAGCGGGCTCTGGCCGAACGTCGTCCGAGCGGCGCTGCGGCGCTGCTGGCTGAAGGTCCAGAACGCGTGACCGTCGTCGGGTACGAGTCGTAGGTCGACTGACGGGACGTCCGATCGTTGCGCATCGCGGTCGGGGTCCAGGCTGACAATCATCTCGATCGTGTACGCGTTCTCGTCGTTGACGGGTCGCCGGACGAGTCCTTCGACGCGTACGGGCAGCATGCTGTAGAGCCCCAAGGCGTCACCGAAGGCAGGGAAGGAGGTTTCGGCGAGCTGCCGATAGCCGATCAGGGCGTGTTGCACGATGTCCGTCGCCAGGGTCAAAGTCAGCTCCGGTGAGTACGTCTGCCAGATCCACCTGCCTGTTCCGCGTTGATCGCCTTCGGGCCAGGGCGGTAGGAGCGTATCGCCGTCCTCCATGTCCAGTTGAGCGGCGAGCCACCGGATGTCGTCCGAGTCGACGGATCGGCCTGTGCCCTGCCACGTCGACCGCACCGACCGGTTCACCCGCTCCATCCATTTGGTGACGGTGTCACGCAGTTCGGCGAGGTGGATGGTGCGGCGCCGGCGTGTGGCGCTGTAGTTGTAGACGAACTCGGCGAGTAGGTACAGCCGTTCGCGTGCCAGCGTTGATGTGCGGGGAACGGGCAGGGTCCGTCTCCTGATCGCGTTCTGGAGCTGTTCTTGCAGCGCCGCCTGGGCGCGCAGCCAGCGACCAAGGTCAGAGGTCGGAAAGCGAATCCCCTCGATGCGGTGCCATCGGCCGAGGCTGGGGAACATTTCGGGAAGTTTGACGACGTCCGGCGGCGACAACTGGTCGCGCGAGCGGGCGAGCGTCAGATAGCCGTTCTGCAACCAGGTGCCCCACTGGACGAGGCGACCGTCGCGGTGTCGTGCCAATGACTCGGCCAGGGGTCCGAGTCCGATTAGCAGGGCTTGTTCCGCGCCGCGCAGCCACTGCCCTGCGCGGATGGCAAGGTCGGGCTCGGCGGTGACCTCGCCGGTGGGGTCGCGGCGGCTGATGAGCGCCGCGATCGCCTCATCAGATGGACCCTCATGGGTGCGGTCCGTACTGGCGTCGGCGATCTCATCGAGGATCCAGAACGCTGCCGCAGGATTGACCGTCGCAAGGCCGGCGAAGAGGCGTTCTTGATCATGGTCGATGGCGGTGGACACGGCGAAAGCGAGCGCGTATCGCCACCGCGGGAACGAACTGGCCGCCGCGATCGTCTCCAGGTCAGCCAGGCCCATCCGGAGGGCTTCGGACCCGAAATACTGTTCGAACACCGGCAACGCGAACGTCAGCTCCGTGTGATCGCCGACGACGAGGCCGGTTGCGGTGAGACGACGGACAAGGGGCAACGACCCGAACGAGGCCCCGGTAACCGGCTGCGACTGTCCGAGGACCCGAACGGCCAACCGAGCCAGGTCCTGCCACGTGCCATCAGCAACCTCGTGGCTCTGCGAGTCGATGACCATCGTCGCGAGATCAGCCAGGAGTTGAGCCCGGGATACCTTGACGTCGCGGCCAGCGTGTACTCGGGCCGCCAGGCCAAGAGCGGTCAGCGGACTGGTGAGCAGGTCAGCCGTTTCGGTGTTCCACAGGTGCCAGGGGATGTCGTCACCGAGAGCCAACTTCGCCAGCTCAGCGCCACGCTGGGCCGGCCACGGCTCGATGAGGATCTTCTCCTCGTCGGGCACGGGGATCCCCGGCCGCGCGGTCGCCAGCACGCTGACCCGAGGCCACGTGTGGACGAGTTGGCGGGCCTCGGCGAGGAGACGGGCGGCTTCCCGCAACGGGACACTGTCTAGGTCATCGATGACCACCTGGCAGCGGCCGGAGGGGTCGCCGCCAAGCTCGTTGGCAATCGCCAATTCCAAGCTGGCAGTGATGTGCCGAGCGGGAAGAAGCAGCGGAATCTCGGTGTCCGGGTCGTTGGCCGCCACCTGGACAGCCTGCCCCCACCAGCGCAGTGCGTGTTCCGACTTGCCGGCCCCAAGCCGGCCCACTAGAACGCGGACCTGCCCCACTGGGACCTCAACGAGCGGTTCCTGGCGCGCCGCCATCCATGCGAGTACCGCCGGCCGCCGCTCCGCCGGCACGAGCGGTGTCAACCGGGAGACTCGCATGGCGTGGCCTCGCCGGATAGCCAGTTGCCACGTCTCGATCCGGCTGCGCATCCGCGGGTTGAACGGCACGACTGCGCTGATCTTTTCGATGACGGCGTCGAGGTCGAAGGGTGTGACCGCCTCGCGGGCCTCTTCGTCGCTGATCTGCCAGCTACGGTGCGCGCGTTCAGAGTCGGCCAGCTGATCCTGCTTCCAGGCCCGAAGCATCTCGGCGGGGTACTCGTCTGGGACCTGATCGATCTCCCACGCGTGGGGAAAGCACAGCAGGAGGAGGTTGCCGACGTCGCGGTTGTCGGCTTCGCTCATGGCTGGGTCCCAGCGAGGGCCGCCTTCGCTGCGCGCGTGGATATGGGCGACGTGGCTGTTGAGAACGTGTTGACCGGTGTCCGGGTTCACTGTGTACAGCTCGGCACGGCACCCAGGCTTCGCGCACGCGAGCGCAGTGCCGTAGAGCTGCCGCACGGTGCCGGGCGTGGGCACACGGTGCTCGATCGGTTTGTCCGATACGGCGGAACGCTTGGTCACGGCCCCATTCTCCCGGTCCACGGCTCTCTCCCGTCCCCCGGCACGCACCGAGTCGGTGCTCCGCCAGCGACCAGTACCCAGTACCGGGCTTCGGCGGGTCAGACGTACTGCACCAGTTCGGCGTGGGCCGCCACGTCGTGCTGCCGCTGGCATGAGTTGTCGACACGCTCAACGTTCGCAAGCGGATTCAGCCGAACGGTTCCAGACCGTCAGCCTTCCCGTTGCCACCTGACCGCGGTCAGGACTCGACTGATGTCACCGTTCCCCGGACCGGAGCCCTCACCCGGAGTGTGCGGTTCAAGCGTCCGTGTGCTTCCGGCACGTCCTTGGGAATGACCGATGACCAGGAGACAAAGATGCGACCCGCTAGAAGCACCCCCTCGACAGGGCCTGCCGGATCATGCAGGACTGCTCTGATTGCAGGCTCATCCGTTGTCGGCTCGTACGTCCGGAGGATCGTCAAGCCCAGCGCCAGTTGGCTCGTTGGCACGCTCTGCTTGTTCTCGGCGTCGCGGGCGGCGATGAGGTCGCGGCGGACCTCGTCAGCCACGTCACCTTCGAGCACCCCGTGAGTCAGACAGGCCGCGAGGTACGCGTGTTTGAGCAGCGCGAGACAGCAACGTCCCCAGTTCGGCAGTACGGCGTCAAGGTCTACCTCGCCGGACTCCAACATCGCCTTGAGGTCCGGATGAGCTCGGCCGTCGATCACTAGGACGAACTCGCCCTCTGGGGTATTCCGCACCAACACCCGCTTCTCTCGGCGCGGCCCTTGGACGGCCGCCGACCGAAGAGAAGGACGAGAAAGCGCCCCCTCGACCCAGTCAAGGAGATCGGTCTCCACGTTGCTGCCGAGCCTGTTATTGCAAGGAAGGCACGTCCTCGTCATGACCTTCCCGCCTATTCGATCGGGTGGAATGTGCTCCTTCGAAGTGGCCGGATCACCGCAGATCGGGCAACTCTCGAACACCCGCGGGCGGATCGGTTCGATCAGGGTTACCTCCGCCGACTCGCCCGGATCGTCCGGGCGGATTGCGGCGTCGATCGCACGACCGGTCGGCAGGGCGATCGACATCGACTCGGGGGCGCGTCGGGTCACGACGGACAGGCTACCCGGCCATCTCCTCCCTGGACGGAAGGCGGACTGGTCGGGGCTCCTGCAACACCTTGTCGGCGTACTCGACTCACTTCTCGGCATGGCATCTCTACAAGAACCCGGACGGTTCAATGCACGGCTTGCAGGTCCAGCCGTATCTGCCTCTGCACTCGGGCGTGCGTCGGCACCTTTCGTGCTTGTCGGCGACCGCCCCAGGTTGCCGGGACTCCGTGCATTCGTCAGTCAACGAGGTAGTGGGCTTCGATGTAGGCGACGGTGGAGTCATACGGCTCCCCCACCGGCTTCAACATGTACCGGCGGAAGACGGCGGCGGTGGCGCGGCGGACGCCTCGGTTGCGAGCGTCTGCGTTGTCCCATGTTTGGGCGAGGGTTCGGGTGACGACCTGGTCGATCTCCTCGGCCAGGTTCCGCTCGGTGACGGTGAGGCCGGGCGGTGCGTGGTCGTGGATGATCCGCGACAGGACCCCTACGTGGTCGTCGTCCAGCACGACGACGGCTTCGTCGGGGTGCTTCTCGGCGTTCACGATGGCGCGAGCGATCCGGAGTGCCTCGGACAGGAAGTCAAGGGCGTCCTGGGCGTTCTGGATGATCTGATCGCGCAGCAGCCTGATCCGCTCCGCGAGGGCGGTGTACTTCGCGGACCCTGGGTCGACGCCCTTTTCGAGGGCGGCCTTGATGCGGTCGAGGATCTCCGCCGCGGACGGTGGCGTCTTGTCCTCGCCGTCGTCCTTGTCGGGCTTGGGGCGGACGAGGGCCATCAGCTCTTTGAGGATGGCGATGCCCTGGGCGTCCAGGACGAGGGGCTCTTCCTGGGAGGCGACGACGGTGAAGGAGTGGACGTGGGCGTTGATGATCTCCAGGACCATCGGCCCCAGCTCGCCCAGCCGTTCCTTCCTCTCTTCGTCGGAGGACTTCTTGAACAGGGTCGTGTACACGGACCCGAACAGCCCGAAGCCGTCCCGGTACTTGGCGACCCGCTTGTCGGTGTTGATGAGCGGGTACAGGCGGGCCAGCAGCCGGTAGTCCTTGGAGAACACCTCGGCGGCGCCGGCGTTGGCGTCCAGGAAGACGTTGATGGCCCGCACGGATTCGTATCCGTGGACCGTGAGGTCCAGGTCGTCCACGTCCGCGAGGAGGTCTTCGATGCGGGCGAAGGTGGTGCGGAACTCGGCGACCAGCTCGGACGGGTTGGTGACGAACCCGCCGCCCTTCTTGCCTGCCCCTTCTGAGGTGGGGTCGACGACGGCCCGCTGGACCTCTTCGGCCAGGCCGATGTAGTCGACGACCACGCCGGAGGTCTTCACGAATCCGGTTGGGGACACCCAGGTGCGGTTTGGGCGGGTGATCGTCTGGAACAGGGTGTGGGCCTTCAGTGGCTTGTCCAGGTAGAGGACGCCCTCGTTGGGGGCGTCGAACCCAGTCATCAGCTTCGCGGTCACCACCAGGAAGCACAGCGGGTCGTCCGGGGTGAGGAACCGCCGCTTCTGTTCCTCTTCCTCGGCCTCGGAGAGGCGGTACGGCCGCATGGCGGGGTCTTCGTCCTTGGAATCCGAGACGGAGATGTTCACCTCGGCAGTGATCCGGTCATGCTTCCCCACTTCGGCGAGCGCCTGTGACGCCTCGAAGCCGGCCAGCAGCTCGTTGATCTTGTCCGTGTACGCCACGGCCAGCTCACGGTTGTAGGCGACGACCTGGGCCTTGAGGCCGTTGCGGTAGGCGCCGGCCAGGTAGTGGTCCACGATGTCCTGGCAGACCGTGTGGATACGGTCGGGGTTGGCGAACACCGAAGTGAGGCGTCCGAACTTGCGGGACAGGGCCTCACGGTCGGGGTCGTCAAGATCGAAGTCGTCGGCGAACTGGTCGAACTCAGCCTGCAGCTCCTGGCCGTTCATGTCGAAGGAGACCGGGTGCGGGTCCAGCATGACCGGGACAGTCGCCTCGTCCCGCAGCGACCGGGACACCGAGTACCGGTGCAGCACCCTGCCCGGGTCGGTCTCCTCGCCGAAGAGGGCGAAGGTGTCGGTGGCGAGGTTGCGGAGAGGGGTGCCGGTCATGCCGAAGACCTTCGCGTACGGCAATGCCGCACGCATTTGCCCGGCCAGGGATTTCGACTTGTCGGACTGGGTGCGGTGTGCCTCGTCGACCAGCACGATGATGTTGTCCCGGGTCGCCAGGTTCTTGCCGGCGTCGGCAAACTTGTGGACGGTCGTGGAGATGACGCCGCGGACGTCGTCGGCCAGCAGCGCCCGCAGCTCGGCGCTGGTTGCGGGCTGGTGGAAGTAGGCGTCGCCCATCGCGGAGGTGAACACCCCGGACGTCTGCCGGACGAGCTGGGTCCGGTCCGAGAGCAGGATGATCGTGGGCGACTCGGTACGGGTGTCGGCCAGCAGCAGCGAGGCGGCGAACACCATCAGCAGCGTCTTCCCGCTACCTTGGTGGTGCCAGATCAGGCCCTTCTGGCCGCCGGCTACGACTCGCTCGTGGATCAGGTGGGCGGCTTCCATCTGCGGGTAGCGGGGCAGGTACTTCTTGTCCACCCCGCCTCCAGAGGTGTCGAACAGGGCGAAGTTGGCGAGCATGTCCAGGACGGTGGCCGGGTTGAGCAGCAGCTCGACGGAGCGCTGCACGTCGGCCTGGCCGGACAGGTTCTCGTCGTCGGCGGTGGACCGGAACGGCTGCCACAGGTTCAGGGGCGCGCCAACGGCACCGAATCGCAGCTTCAGCCCGTCGGAGGCGACGGCGAAAACGTTCGGGGTGAAGAACCACGGGTACTCGGCGGCGTACACATCGTTGATCTCGCGGGCAGCCTTAGCCCACCCAGACTTCGCGGTCGGCGACTTCACCTCCACCACGACCAGCGGCAGCCCGTTGACCCAATACACGAGGTCGAACCGGCGGGGAGTCTTCCCGGGGACAGTGATGGTCACCTCGTCCGACACGACCAACGTGTTAGCGGTCGGGTGCTCGACGTCGATGACCTTCAGGGCATGCCACACGCCATCGGCGTCCCGGAACTCCTTATGCCCCCGCAGCAGGCGCAGCACCTGCTCGTTGGCCCGCACCAGCCCGCCCTCAACGGCGTTCACCGTAGCGACGATCTCCTCGACCACCGCATCCACGTCGAACCCGTCGACCACCCCAGGGTTGAGCCGAACGAGAGCGTCTCGCACTTGGCCTGTAAGCACCGTCTGCGTTGTCGCACGCGGCAGCGACCTGCCCGCGGTGAAGCCCCAGCCCATCGGGAGGGACCACTGGATCATGAGGTTCTGGAACTCACGCTCCCGAATGCCCTTCGCCACGAGTCAGACCTCCAAGATCGGCGGACTTGATGTTGATGGTGCGGTCCAGCAGCCCGGACAGCAGGCCAGCCCGAATCTGACGGAGACTGGCGACCTCAGCACGTGCCGCATCGGCATTCGCACGAACGGACAGCACGGCGGATGAAACCTCCTGCTGCCGGTCCAGGTCAGGCAGTGGGATCGGTGTCTCACGAATACGATCCTGGCTGACGTTAAACATTGAGGCGCTGGTGCCTGTAGCCGAACTAGTGAGGTGCGTCCGGGCCGACTTCAGCGCCATCGCTGCCACGAGGAAATCCGGGTCCAGTTTTGACGATGGCACGAGTCGAAGAGTCTTGTCGGCCAGGTATAGACCGCTCCGAACATCAGCGGGGACACGCGCGACGGCCCCGACTCGCAAAGGTGTGTTCGCTCGCGTAATGAGTACGTCGCCGGGCTGAACAAGCGCGAACTTTGGCATGGACGTGCCAGGCAGAAGGGCCTTAGACTCTTCCGGAAGAAACCGGAAGGGCGTGACCGCGCTGACCTTCAAGACGCCGTTCTCGTCAGCGCCCGGGGGCCTCGTGTTTGCCTGAGGACTCCTGCCCCCTTGAATGTCATCGAGCATCGTTCCGAGCGCCACGATTGGTTCGTTGGCGAGCAAATCTTCGGCAACGATCATCGACATGCGTTCCAGCGCCTCGGCTTCTCTGTCGAGTGCGATTATCTGGTCGTCAACTGCGTCCAGCATCTCAACGATCCCCGCCTGTACGTCGCGAGGTGGGATCGGGAGTTTAATCTGCAAGAGTTGCTCTGGGTTGAGGCGTTTGCGCCGTTGAACAGTCCCCCTCACTCGGTTCTTCATCTCGGCCCACAGTTGCGGTGAGCGGCAGACGTGCCTCATCCAGTCGGGTACCAGCTCCGGACCGAGTGTGAATGTCGGGAACTCGTTGCTGACGACGAATCCGTCGAAGTCGGCAGGTACTACAGTGATAGGTCCTTCCCACGCTGTCAGTTTTCGCATCACTACCTGGTCGACGCGCAGCACGTTCATCGCCGCGTACTCCGTGTCCCCGCCGTCGAACTCGCCTTTAGCGATTAGCCCCTGTCCTGCGTTTAGGACCCCGGCCAAACGGTAGGTAGTAGCAGGCGTCATCGGCGTGCGCTGGATGTCAAGGCGCATCACTTCGCCGAGCGGACGAAGTGGATAGCCGTCACTCATCGAATCCCTCAATCCCGGCGGCAGCGAGAATGGAAAGCATGCGCTGCTCGGTCTTCTGGCGCTCGGCTCGGGCGATGTTATATGCATCGATGAGAGCGCCGAGGTCTTCCTGTTCGGCGGCAGCCTGCTTGATGTACCGCCCGATGTTGAGGTCGTACCCGTTCGCCACGATCTCCGTGGCGGGGACGAATCGCGCCGCGAGTCCACCGTCGCCGTCAGGGTCGACCGGGCTGCCGTCAAAATCCAAGGTCGAGTGGTAGGCGGTCACAACGTCGGCGATGTCTGCGCCGGTGAGGACATTGCGGTTCTTGGCCTTGGTGAACCGCTTGGAGGCATCGATGAACAGCACCCCGTTCTTGCGTTCGTCGGTCTTGGTGCCGGGTGCGCGGAACACGAGGATACAGGTCGGAATGGACGTCGAATAGAAGAGGTTTGCCGGTAGGCCGATCACGGCTTCCAGGAGATCGTCATCCAGGACGCGTTGGCGTATGGATGCTTCCTGGCCGCCTCGGAAGAGGACGCCGTGGGGCAAGACGACGCCAGCGCGCCCCTTCTTCGAGTCCATCGACGCGATCATGTGCTGCACGAACGCCCAGTCCGCCGACGACTGCGGGGCGACACCGCCGATGGCGCGCGGGTCCTTGGTCCAGGGTTTCCACTTCAGGCTGTAGGGCGGATTAGCGAGGATCACATCGAACTGTGCGATGGACCCGTCCGGCTTCTTGAAGCGGGGGTCCTTTAGGGTGTCGCCGACCTCGACCTGGAACTGGGTGAGGTTGTGCATGAAGAGGTTCATGCGTGCCACACCGGCGGTGTCCGGTACGGCCTCCTGCCCGTACAGCTTGAGCGTGTATCCGCGCCCGCCGTGGGCCTTTAGGAGGTTCGCGGAGGCGATGAGCATGCCGCCCGACCCGCAGGTCGGGTCATACACCGACTCGAAGCCCTTCGGGGCCAGGACCTCGACGATCAGCTCGACGACCTCACGTGGGGTGAAGAACTGGCCGGCGCGGGTGCCGGACCCGTCGGAGAACCGCTTCAGCAGGTACTCGTACGCCCCACCGAGCACGTCGTGGGACATGTTGCCCTCGTGCATCTTCGGGGTGCGGTCCATCGCCTGCATGACCGCCGCCAACACCTCACCCGGCAGCGCCTCTTCCGAGGTCCAGGTCATGGACCCGAACAGGCGGGAGAACTTGTCAGGGTTGGCCGTCTCGATGGCTTGCAGGGAGGCGCGGACGCGCTGGCCGAGGCCGGGCTGGGTGATGGTGGCGAGGATGGACGACCAGGAGGCACGACGCTGCTGGACGGTGCCGGGGTGGATGAACGGGATCTCGAACGATTGGTAGTCGCGGTACTCGATCTCGTGGGCTTCCTCGGCAGAGAGGTCGTCCAGGCCCTCGTTGTCGGCCAGGAACTCCTGGTGGTGGTGCTCCCAGGTATCCGACAGATACTTCCAGAACATCAGCGGGAAGACCACCGACGAGTATTGCGCTTCGGGCATCGCCACGCGCAGTTCGTCGGCGGCGTCCCACAACCGGTTCTCGATCTCCTGCTGCGTCACTGCCATCAGTCGGGGTGTCCTCGCTCGTCAAAGGGTGGCGACTCGAAGGCCGCAGCGTTCCGGCTGGTCACCCTATTTTGGGCGTGCCCGGCATGTACACGCCGGGCGTGTCCTGCCGGGTGAACATACGCGGGGCACTTCATTCCCCCTCGCCGCCACCCCGCGCGTCGCGAACGACACGCCGGGCGTGTTGGAACCCAACCCTAGCGGCGACCACCGACAGATCCGCGCGGACAGATGCGAGCATGCATCGATTACTGAACGTGATCGCTTGAGCGCCTCATCAGGTGGTGTTGGGGTGGTCGACGGGCCTGGTCAAGCCGGCCGAGCACCGAGTGAGCGGTCAGAAGAGTCAACGCGGCAGGCAGCGCGGACCGATGAATCAAGGGCTTAATGAAAGACGGAGGCAAATCCTTGGTGACCGTTCAAGGCTGCGTGAAGAGGCACTAGTGGTGCCGCGGCACCACCAAACGCAACGCCTCGGAACGAAGCTCAGTCAAGAAACGACGTGCCGATTCTCCCGTTAGTGCATCTGCCAGTAGCGACCGATACACCCGCGAGTAGACGTCCACTTCTTCGGGATCAGTCAGCGTCATTTCACGGGTGTAGGTTTCGATCGTGACGAGGCGTGCATTGTCGGGCAGGGTATATAAGACGAACGGGTGGGCATGGACCATTGACGGCCGGAGGTCGACTGGCAGGATGGCGATGCTAACGGCGGGTAGCGTGGAGACAGACAGAATCTTTTCGTACTGCGCAGCGAGCGCCCCAGGCGGTGCCGCGCGAAACCGCAGTGCGGTTTCGGAGATGAGGAAATCGAACGTTCTATCCTGTTCGTAGAGCACTACCTGTCGCTCGATGCGCGCCGCCGTTGCCCGGGACGTATCGCCGACACCGAAGACGTCCGAAAGAGTAAGTACGTTGCGCGCGTACTCAGCGGTTTGAAGCAATCCGGGTACAACTGCATGCTGGAATACCTGCACCTGCTTGGCGTCATGAAGCAATCGACCAATGGTCCGTTGATGTTCAGCGCGCCCGCCGCTGAGCGTCCTGTCCCAAATGATTGACGCCACTTGAATAGATTCGGCAGCATCCACGAGTTCGGCCGCCACATCGCTCGGTGCGCGGGTCGCGACTGTCCAGGCTTGGACATCGGCGACCGACGGTTTCGTGCGTCGGTTCTCGATCTTGGAAACCTTTGACTGCGACCAGCCCAATGCCGCAGCGAGTCGCGTGGTCGACAGGCCGGCCTCCTCGCGGAGTTCCCGCAGCCGGGCCGCAAGGGCAGATCGGTCATCCACCGCTGGTGTCACCAGGATCTACGCAACTCATGCTGCACCAACGGCATATATGCCCGAAGTGGTACGGCGCACTTCATTGCGAGGTCGCGTTGTTCGATGTAGGGCGCTACGTGGCTGGTCGGCTCCATGGCCAAGCGCCGACCTTTTCGGTCATACTCAATCTTCACGGCAAGCACGTCATCGAGCAGCCAAAAGTCAGATGTCAGCTCGCCTAGCTCGTCTGGAGCCACCGCCCGATCAGCGATGCGAACGTCCTCGCCCGCAAGCAAGTTCCCCTGATAGCCGAGGAGTTCGAAGCGGAGGTAATCCGACAGCGGGCGGTTCAGGACGTGGACTCTGCTCCAGCGCCTGCCGGCGTTCACGCTGTCCGCCACCATCCGCAACCAGGGATCATGGTCCGGGCTGCGTGGTGGGAGAGCGCGCCCCGCGTGGAAGTCGCGCAGCAGGTCTGCCTCACCCGGTGCCGTGTAGCAATCCAGTGTCTCCAGGCGGAACACCGATCGCTCCACCCCTCGCAGCATGCGCTGCAACTCGTCCATCTGCATCGGATTGTCCCGTTCTGTGGCCACCTGCCGATCAAGTTTAGTCGCGCCCGAAGACTAGTCCTCCTGGCAGCCTTGTGGCAGTCTCGATCCTAACGCAGTGAAGGGAGTCAACATGTCGGACGCGTTCGCGGGCCTGACCTGGCGGAAGAGCTCAGAGAGCCTCAACGGCGACTGTGTGGAGGTAGCGTCGCTGCCCGACGGCGTGGCCGTCCGGGACTCGAAGAACCCCGAAGGCGCGAAGCTCACGTTCTCGCGCTCAGAGTGGCGGGCGTTCCTGCGCGGCGCGAACCAGGGCGAGTTCAACGACCTGTGATCATGGGGCGCCGGTTTGGGCCGCGAGCGAAGCCTAGATGCCCGGCTCGGTGGCACCAAGCCGGGCATCTACGAATCTGCGCTAGCCCTGACTAAAGGAGATCGTCGAACTCACCCTTGGCCGCGCCGTCGAGGAAGGCGGCAAACTCGCCGGTCGTGAACAGCAGTACGGGTCCGGTTGGGTCCTTGGAATCTCGCACCCCGACGACCTCGCCCACCCTCGCCACTTCGACACATTGGCCACTCTGCTGGGTCTTGGTGCTCTTCCGCCACTTCGCGCGACTGAAGTCGTTCACGCGAGCTCCTTTGCAACGTTACGGATCATCGACACGGATTCGTCTGGGGCGAGTGCCATCGCTCTCAATCGATCAAACGCCTGAACGGCTCCCTGCACGTCCGCGTCACCCTCAGGGTAGAGATCGCCAGCCATAGTCTCGATGTAAACGACCTCCCGATCAGTGGGATCGGCAAAGCCAAGGACGACGAATGAACCCGGGGTGCCGGGATGTGCGCCAGCCGCGAACGGCAGTACCTGCACATCCACGTGCGGCAGATTCGCGATAGCCACCAAGTGGTTGAGCTGCTCAGCCATCGTCTCAGGGCCACCTACCTGCCGCCGTATGGCGCTCTCATCGAGGACTACCCATAGAGCCGGTGGGTCCTCACGATGCAGCAGGGCTTGCCGGCGTATGCGAACCTCAAGGCGGCGCTCGATCTCCTCCTCGCTGAGACGGGCAACGCCGCCTTGTAGGACCGATCGGGTATAACCCTCGGTCTGCATCAGGCCCGGAATCGAGATCAGCTCGAAGTTCCAGATCCGCGCGGCGTCTGCCTCGAACCCGATATAGGTCGCGTACTCGTCGGGGATGCTGCCCGCGTATCGATGCCACCAGCCACGTTGCGTCGCCGTCTGAGCTACCTCCACCAGGTTGGCTGTCACGGTGGGGCTCGCGCCGTACGTAGCAAGCAACGCTCGCACTACCGGCACACGCACCCCGACCAGCGCGCGCTCTACGCGGGAGAGGTGAGAGGGGGAAATTCCTGCATGTCCCGCAGCTTCCTCGATCGTCATGCCGATGGACTCACGCAAGTTGGCCAGCTCACGGGCGAGCCGTCTGCGTCTCAAGGTAGGCCAGTTTGGCACCGAGACAGCATGACACAGCCGAGCAAGTGCAGAAATTGACTCAGACAACTTGTCTGGATCTAGTCTTAGCTGTAAGACTAGGCGCACGCCTAAGACTAGGCGGGCGTCGAGATCCGTCCGATGAGTGATCGCCACACTGGGAGGACACGTGGGCTTAGCAGGACCAGCCACAAGACCCGCCGCACTGCCTCCCGGTTCCGAGCTGGTCAAGCTCCGTCGGCAACGGGGTATCGATGCGGTCGCCGATTTTGATCAACCGACTCCCCATGTGGCGTATCGGTCTGTCGGGCGCTTCAGCTTGAGGTTGCCGGCACCGTGGATGGCTGGTTCTCGGGGAACGGGCAAACGCGATGGCTGATCTCGGGTCCTCGCTGACGGTCAACCTTGCCGCGCATGAGCGCGCTGCTGATCACTTTTGGTCGTTTATGGCGGACCGTAGCGTGCGGTTTCTCCCACAGGGGTGTGCGCCGATGTTCTTCTCGACGCTGAGCCAGATGATCGCTGGTCAGGGCGACCCGGCGGCTCGGCGGGCCGGGTTCGCGGTGTTAAGCCGCATGTACCGGCGCTTCGAGCTGTATCCGTACCACGGCACTGTCATTGCGGCGGCGATGGTGGAGACGGTGCGGCGGTTCACGGGCGCGAGCTGGGAGCCCGAGCTGGCCGGCTACTGGGAGCGGGGATGCCGTCGGGTTCTGCGGGTGGCGGAGCGGGCAGCGACGGCGATGGGCGACGGCCCTCATGTCACGGGCGGCGAGGTCGTGGCGTCCGACGCTGCGCCTGATGGAGTCGCGGTCTTGACTGTTCGGCCGATGCGTCGTCTTTGTTTCCTGCCTGGTCAGGCGATGCCAGTGTGTACGCCTCGGCTGCCGGGGCTGTGGCGGTGGTATTCGCTGGCGAATGCTCCTCGCCGGGACGGGACGGTGGAGTTCCACGTCCGCGCGGTCGGCGAGGGCATGGTGTCGCCCGTGCTGGTTGAGCGCGTGGCGCCGGGTGAGCTGCTGTGGCTGGGTCCCGCGGTCGATGTCGGATTGTCGCTGGAGGCCGCGGGCGAGGCCGATTTGCTGTTGGCGGCCGGTGGTACGGGTCTCGCGCCGCTGCGCGCGTTGGTGGAGCAGGTGGCCGCGTCGCCGGTCAAGCGGCGGGTGACGTTGGTGGTGGGGGCGCGGACGCTGCTGGATCTATATGACGCGGTGGCGTTGGACAAGCTGGCGCAGGCGCATCGGGACTGGCTGACGGTGGAGTTGGCGTTCTCCGACGACGGGGATGTGGAACCGGCGGCGCAGGGCGATCTGCTGACCGTGGCGTTGTACCACTACCGGCAAGGGCAGGCGTTCTACGTGTGCGGCCCCCCGAAGCTGATGGAGGCGGCGCGCGTTCGTCTGCCGACTGCCGGGATCCCTGCCGGCAGGCTGCACCTGGCCACCACGTTCCGGCGCGCCATGGATTCGACGCTGTGGGTGTCGCGCCAACGCTCGTCGCGCGTCGCGAGCCCGTCTGGTCTGGACATGGCGGCCGGCGGCATCGAGCGGAGGGGTTCGGCATGAAGCTGATGGATTTGGCAGTTCGCAGCGCCACCGATGCGGAGCTCAGCGGGCTGTCCGAGGTTGTGGCACAGGGGTTGGTAAGTCGGCCCTTGGGGGCGTGGCTAGTGCCTGCTGCGACGGAGCGTCCGGGGGTCTTGCGGCGCTACGCGCATCTGATGCTGACGCACGGTGTGCGGCACGGCCGGGTTGATACGACCGCCGACCACGCGGCAGTGGCGGTCTGGTACTCGCGGCGTGAGCCGCCTGCGCCGGGTGCCAAGTGGATGTATTACCTGCAGCGGATCCTCGGCGCGGATGCGGCGCGGTTCGCCTTGCTGCACGCCTACGTCGACGCAGTGCTCCCGCATACGCCGCATCACTACCTCGCTCACCTCGCGGTCCGCCCTGGGCAGGAGGCGGCGGCACGCGCGTTGCTGGCCAGTTATCACCGGGCGGCAGACGAGGAGGGGTTGCCGGCGTACGCGGAGGTGGCCAGCGACAACCCCCGCGAGAGTGTGTTCGCGGGGCTCGGGTACGAGCCGCGCTCACCGATCCTGCTGGAGCCGGGCGGGCCGGTGCTGTGGCGGATGTGGCGACCGGCACCGGACGAACGGCTCAGCGCTCTGCCGCGCCGAGCACGGCTGTACCGCGCCGCGACCCCATTTCACGGACGGGTGATCCCGGCGCCCCGCTCTCCCTGATCGTTCAGTCCCGATCCGGAAGTTGATGACCTGCAGGCGGCGACCTCGCGCCTAGCGGGCTACCTCGTTGCACCCCGAATTCGAAGGAGGCACCCGTCATGCTGTCCGCTATCACCCGTTTACGGGCATTGGCTCCACTCCGACGTGGCAACGCCAGCCGGTGGCCGGCAGGCTCGACCCCCGCCTGCGCCAGCACCGCCGTCACGGAGGCGGGAGACGTGACGTCGGACGAGTTCACGTGGGGCTACGCGATCCGGCGGCAGTGGCCGAACGGGGCCCACGACCTGTTCGGGTTCACCCCGGACGCGGCGACCGCCCGGCGACGGCTGGACCGGGACCGGCGTTTCTGGCGGAGCGGCCCGGTACGGCCCGCTGCGGTGTATGTCGTGCCGGCCAACGGTGCCGAGGTGCGGCGGCACCCGGTGGACGGCTGCCGCCGCTCGTGCTGCCCGGATTCGACCGATCGGGGGCAGTGGTGAGGTCGACGCATGTGCAGGTGGCGCTGGCGCGGCGGACGGTGACTCCGTTCGGGTTGTGGGTGTTCGGGGCGGCGGCGTCGGCGCCGATGGTGGTGCTGGCCGGAGGCATCGTCGCCACCTATGCGACGACCAGGGTGTCGGCGCTGCCGCTGGTGTTCGTGGTGGTGGCCGGTGTGGTGGCGCTGCTCGCGGTCGGGTACACGGCGTTGGCTCGCCAGGTGGGGCACGCGGCGGCATACTACGGAATCCTCGCGCACGGCCTGGGCCGGGGTTGGGGTGTGGCCGCTGGTCTGGTCGCCTTGATCGCGTACAACGCGATCCAGACGAGCCTGTTCGGGTTGTTCGGCGCGACACTGGCCGCCCAGCTCGGCGGCGCGTGGTGGGTGTGGGCGGGCATTGCCGTGGCCGTGGTCGCGGTGGTGGGTGTGCGGGCGATCGTGCTGTCGACCCGCGTGCTGGCCGCCGTGCTGGCGGTGTCCCTGCTCATCGTCGCCGCGTTCACCCTTGCGGGTCTCGGGCAGCCTGCGAATGGCGGGCTGTCCTGGGAGGGCTTCGACGCCTCGGGCCTGGCGGTCAGCGGCATCGGTGGGGCGGTCGCCTTCTGCGTGGCGGCGTTCATGGGCGTCGACGCGCCGGGCTCGTTCATGGAGGAGGCCATCGACCGCCGGTCG
Source organism: Micromonospora sp. WMMD1274 (assembly GCF_049179035.1). Lineage (NCBI taxonomy): Bacteria > Bacillati > Actinomycetota > Actinomycetes > Micromonosporales > Micromonosporaceae > Micromonospora > Micromonospora sp. WMMD1274. Next base: position 4,002,447 of record NZ_JBMHMG010000001.1, on the reverse strand, counting down.
GTCGGCCGGGCCACCATCGCTGCGGTGCTCGTCCTGGGCGGTGTGTACGCGGCGGCGGCGTGGGCGATGGGCGTGGCGACCGGCCCCGAGGCCGCCGCTGATGCCGCCGCCGACCCCGCAGGAGGGCTGCCGTTCTCGGTCCTTGAGGGCATCGGCGGCGCGTGGGTTCCCCTCGCGCAGGTAGTGCTGGTCTTCGCGATCGTCACCTCGATGCTCGCCTTCCACAGCGTCATCGCCCGGTACGTGTTCGCGATGGCCCGCGAAGGTGTCCTGCCCGCCAGCCTCGCCCGTACCGGCACCGCGACGCGGGTCAGCGCGCCTCGCGGCGGTTCCCTGACCCAGACCGGCGTCGCCGCCGTGGTGGTGGGAGGGTTCGCGCTGGCCGGCGCGAACCCGGTCGCGGTGATGTTCACCTGGCTGTCGACCCTGGGCGCGATGGGCCTGCTGTGCCTGCTGCTGGCCGCCTCTGTGGCCGCGATGATGGCTCCGGCCAGCGTGCGCGGCCAGAAGGTCGGGCTGTGGGAGTGGCGGCTCGCACCCGGTCTCGCAACGGCGGGCGGGACAGTGGTGCTGGCCCTGATGGTCGGCAACGTTGGCTCCCTGCTCGGTGCCCCGCCCGAGTCGCTGGAACCGTTCCTGCTGCCCGCGATCCTCGCCGCCACCGCCCTGGCCGGCGGCGCGTGGGCCGCCCACATGCGGCGGTCACGCCCGGAGGTCTACGCCGGCATCGGCCGTGGCACTCCGAGCACCCACGCCGTTCCCGACGCCATCAGCGTCTCCATCTAAGGGGCTGCGGACGATGCGAACTGACGCGGCGATGACCCCACCTGGCGGACGCTACGGCGTCGACCCCCTACACCCCGGCTGGCGGCCGGAACACCCTCCAGCGGCACCACCCGGCCCCGGCCCGCACATCCCAGCGGATTACCCGCCGCCTGGCTACCGCCCGGTGCACGGTGACTACCAGCGACCGCCAGAGGCCCCAGTTCCCCCCACCATAGCCCCGCCCCCGCACATGCCTGCGCACCAGCCATGGCAGGACGGGGAGGAGGTGTCGGCGGAGGCACGGCGGTGGGCGGATCTGCGTCGGCAGGTTGCCTACCGGTGCAAGCGGATCAACGCCGGCCACACGGTCGAGGCCGACCAGCGCTACGCCACCCGCGAGGCCCTCGGCCCGCACGCCGTGGCCCTGTTCTTCGCCTCCGACGCACCGACCGAGCCGCACGGCTATCTGCTGTACACCGCCTACCGGCTGTGGCTGGCCTCCCCGGAATCCGACGACCTGCCCCAGCTCTTGACCGAGCTGGGCGAGGTGGTCCGCGACAACATCGCCCGCGCCGCCTCCGCCGGGCGTCGGTGGCATCCGCTCGGCCCGGACGGATCGATGGTCAACGGCGGAGACATGAGCCTGCCCGCGCACGCCACCTACGTCGGCGTCGGCGTGAGCACCCTCGATTCCGACCAGGGGCGCTGGCACCAGGTCGCCCGCACGCTGCGGGATGGTTCGGGTGGTCGCTACCTGTCGGCCTTCGACCTCAAGGGCCAGTGCTACGCGCTGCTGACCGACGGCACCGCCCTGCACATCGACCGAGATCCTCACGCCCGCCTCGGCGTCGACGGGATCCGCTGCACCAAAACCCTGGATCCCGACCGGGTCCGCTACTACAACCCCCACGCCAACCTGACCGAACAGGGCGACGATGCCACCCGCGAGGTGTGGCGGCGGCTCGGCGCGCTGCACCACACCCTCACCGCCCACCTGCTCACCAGGCGGCCCGCGTGACCCACACTCTGAGCCTGGCCGACGCCGCGGATCTGAGCCGCGCACCGCTCGACGCCACCGCCGTGCTGGAACACCTGGTCCGCGAGGCCGACGCCGCCGCGGCGACGAGCATCGGGTTCCCCGGCGCCGTCGACCTCGACCAGAGCGACGTCATGGCCCGGCTGGGCACCCGGCTGTGGAACAACATCGGCGACCCCGCCGACACCAGCGGTGTCGCCCACACGCGAGTGCTGGAGCAGGCGGTCATCGCCTGGGTTGCCGACACCCTGGCCATGCCGGCCCAGGACCGGTGGGGCTACGTCACCACCGGCGGCACCGAAGGCAACCTGTCCGCCCTGCACGCCGCGCTGCGCCACCACCCCACCGCCCGCATCTTCTACTCCGCAGCTGCCCACTACTCCATCCCCAAGATCGCACGGATCCTCGGCGCGCCCGGGGTGCTCATCAAGGCCCACCCGGACGGGGAAATGGACTACCAGCATCTCGCCGAGCAGGTCCAACGACGCAGACGGTGGCCCGCCATCGTGGTCGCCACCGTCGGCACCACCATGACCGAAGCGGTGGACGACACCGGCCGTATCCGCGCCGTCCTCGACGAGCACGGCATTGGCGGGCACGTGCACGTCGACGCGGCGCTGTCCGGCATCCCCCTCGCCCTCGACGGGCGACTCCACCTGGATGACGCCCTTGGCATCGGCAGCATCGCGATCTCCGGTCACAAGTTCTTCGGCTTGCCGGTGCCGTGCGGGGTCGTGCTCGTCCGCGACAGCGTCCGCACCCACGGTGGCCGGGTCGCCTATACCGCCACCGCAGACACCACGATCACCGGCTCCCGTTGCGGCCTGGCCGCCGCGCTGCTGTGGCACGCCATCGCCATTCACGGCCGCGAAGGCCACCGCTGGCGCGCCCTCCAAGCCCGACGCCTCGCCGCCTACACCGTCGACCAGCTCACCGCCGCCGGCTGGCCCGCCTGGCGGCACCCCCACGCCTTCACCGTCGTCCTGCCCACCCCACCCGAACCCGTGCGCAAGAAATGGCTCCTCGCCTCCGACGGCGACACCAGCCACCTCATCTGCATGCCCGGCGTCACCCGCGGCCAGATCGACGCCTTCGTAGCCGACATCGCCGACATCGCACCACCAAGGCCGGTCCCACGCCCCCGTCCCGCCAGCGAACCGCACGCCCACGTCTACCCGCTCTGACCACGAGCTCAACACCGCCGATGGAGGCACTCGTCATGCCCACTGGCTACGTCTTCCACCCCGAATACCTGTGGCACGACACCGGCACCAGCGCCGGCCTGCTGCCCGCCGACCCGACCGCCGGTGTCCAACCCGCCGTGCACGTCGAGAACCCCGAGGCGAAGCGCCGCGTCCACGAGCTGATCCACGCCTGCGGGCTGCTGGGCGAGTTGATGATCATCGAGCCTCGACGGGCCACCGTCGCGGAACTGACGCGCGTGCACACCGCCGCCTACGTCCAGCACATCAAGACCCAGAGCGATCTACGCGGCGGCGGTGACGCCGGAGACGGGTTCTCTCCGGTCGGTCACGGTAGCTACGACATCGCTCGCCTCGCCGCTGGTGGGCTGATCGAGCTCGTCACCGCCGCTGTTCACGGGGACATCACCAACGGCTACGCCCTGGTCCGCCCGCCCGGTCACCACGCCACCGCCGGCCAGGGGATGGGTTTCTGCCTGTTCAATTCGCTCGCCGTGGCCGCCCGCCACGCCCAGGCCGAACTCGGGCTCGCCCGGGTCGCGGTCGTGGACTGGGACGCCCACCACGGCAACGGCACCCAGGCCATTTTCTACGACGACCCGAGCGTGCTCACCATCAGCCTGCACCAGGCCGGTTGTTTCCCACCCGACTCTGGGTGGACCCACGAGAACGGCACCGGCGACGGCACCGGCTACGCCCTCAACGTGCCCCTGCCACCGGGCAGCGGCCACGCCGCCTACCTCCTGGCCATGCACCAGGTGGTGCTGCCGGCGCTGGACCGCTTCGCCCCCGATCTGATCCTGCTCGCCAACGGCTTCGACGCGGGCGTGTTCGACCCCCTCGCCCGGCAGATGCTCACCGCCGCCTCGTACCGGGAGATGACCCGCCTGCTCGTCGGCTCCGCCGACCGGCTCTGCCACGGCCGGCTCATCGCCGCCCACGAAGGCGGCTACAGCCCCTTCTACACCCCGTACTGCGCTCTCGCGTTCCTCGAAGAACTCGCCGGCACCACCACCCACGTCACCGACCCCCTCGCGGCCGTCGTCGCCGGCTACGCCGCCGAACCCCTCACCCCCCAACAACAAGCCGTCATCAGCGAGGCCGCGCAACTCCTGCCCCGCATCCAGACCGCCGTCCCGTCCGCCTGAGAAACGACCACATCCCCGTGATGATCGCGAGCACGAAGGCTGTCGCCGCCACCACCGCGACCCTGCTCATCGCGGTGGCTGGGCTGACTATTCAACCCTCATCCACGTCTACGCTCGTGGCTGACCCGGACGCCGGGGCCGGCTGCGCCGTCCCAAACCCGGCACCACATTCCGGCTCGTCGGCGTCGTCGGCGGGGGTGCGGCTGCGTCCCGGCGGCCCGGCCCGTCCGGTGCTGCTGGACCTGGCCGCGCGGATCACCGCCACTGCCTGCGATGCCACACCCGGCCGGTTCAACGTGGTGCACCACCACCGATGGACCTACAACGCCAGTGGCGGCGTGAAGGAAGCCCAGGCGGTGCGCTGGTACGCCGCCGACGACTCCGGTGCGGAGTTGGCCACACGGTCACCGAGCCGGCAGGTGGCCCACGACTGGTGGCGACCGGGTGACCTCCGGATTCGCAACCTGACCAACGCCTACACGACGAGCGCCTGGCTGATCAGCGATGCTCAGCTCAACGGATGGGGAGACGACACCCCGGCCCTGCTGGATGGCCTCGCGGCGCTGGCACTCTGGTACAGCCCTGACCGGCAGCAGCGGGGCCTCGCGCTGCGGGTCCTCGCCGACGCCAGCGGCCTGACCGCGCACCCGGCGCTCGACCGGGCCGGACGCGTCGGTGTCGCTCTCGTCGCGACCAGCAGGCAAGGCCGAACCCGGCACCTACTGATCCTGGACCCCAGCACCGGACAGATCCTCGCCTACGAAACCGCGACGCTCACTCCGAGCGGATGGCGTTCGCAGGTATACGCCCTCCTGCTCACCCGCACCCACGCCTCCCGCCGCTGGTGGGAACCCGCCGCGAGCGCCAACGCCGCCCCTGCGCAACGGCAGGTGCATCCGCGCCATGCGCGCGTGTGGCTGATCCACCAAAACCCGCCCTGCCTCACCGACCGCACCGACCTGGAGTGAAGCAATGACACGGACACAAGCGGCGCGGTCGTCCGCGCCCCTACAGGAACTGCTCGACCCGGCCATCCGCCACGACCTGGACCGCATCCCGATCCAGCCCGGCCAACGCGTGCTGGAGATCGGTGCCGGCACCGGCGAGCTGACCGCCCATCTAGCTCGCCTCGTCGGTCCTAACGGGAGAGTAATCACAGTAGACGAGGACACCAGCTACCTCGCGCCGACCGCAATCATCGACGTCTATCAACGCGACCTCGACGGTGACGCCTTGCCCGGCGAGCTCGACACCATCGATGTCGTCATTGCACGGTGGCTTCACGGCCCGCTGGCCGATCCGGAGGGGGTGATCGGGCAGATGATTGGTCGGCTGCGGCCTGGCGGCTGGCTGATCCTGGCCGACCTCCCGTTCACCCCCGCCCGGGTGTTCCGCCCACGCTGCGAGGACGCTGCGGCGATGCTTCAACCAGACGGCCGGGACGCCGACCTGGTGCAGCATCTCGTGGCGAGGATCTACAGCCTCATTAACGGCAATGGGCGCGCCACCTGGCCGCACGACGTCACCGCGTTGCTTGTCGCCAATGGCGTGAACCCCGTGTGCATCCACCGAAGCGTCGAAACCTGGACGGGCGGCGGCCCCGGCTGCCGCGTCCTCGCCGATGCGGCGGAACACCTCCGGCCCCATCTGGTCAAACCCGAACTCAGCCACGCCGATCTCGACCGATTCATCAAACTCATGGCCGACCCGGCCGTGGTCCTCAGCTCCTACGAACGCAGGGCGATCCACGCCCGCAAGGCGGCCTGACCCGCAAGCGGGTCGGTGGCAAGCGCACAGAGACCCGGGCCGTGGAGAGGCTGTCACCTCTCTTCAGCCCGCACCGGTAGCCGCTACCCGAAGGTGGCTGCCCGGGGCCGGTCGCCGTTCTTGGTTAGGCGCGGCGGCTTCGTCCCACGGCTGGCGGCAGCGGGCATCCCCCGTCCCGCTGCCGCCAGCCCCTCAATCGGTCGGACACGGCCGTACCGCTTGCAGCGTCCAGGCGACCTCAGCAGCGTCGTGCTCGCTGCGGCGCGGCACGCCTCGAATGTGAACCCATGTTTGGACTCCGCAGCGCTGGAGCGCTCGGACCTTCACAAAGGAGTTGGCACATGACGGTGATCGCAACACGAGCGCCTGAGCCCCACCGGTTGCAGGACCGGGATGTGGCCGCCGCAATTGCCGCCGCCGAGCAGATGCTGGTTTCGCTCGGCGTTGACATCCAGGCAGAGCACCTGCGGCGAACGGCGGAACGAATGGTGCTGTCATATGGCGAGGTCCTGACGCCGGCGCCGTTCGAGGCGACAGACTTCGTCAACGATGCAAAGCATCAGGGGTTTGTCATCGTGCAGGATGTGGCGTTCGCTGCGATCTGCGCCCATCACCTGCTGCCATTCGTCGGGTCGGCGACTGTCGGATATCTTCCGGGCGCGCGGCTGTTGGGGCTGTCGAAGTTGGCGCGGCTGGTCGAACGCGCCACTCGCGGGTTGCAGGTCCAGGAGAACGTCACTCAGCAGATCGCCGACGGCCTGCAACGGGTCGTCCCGGACCACGGTGGCATCGGGGTGATTGTCGAAGCCGAGCACCTGTGCATGACCCTGCGGGGCGCGAAGGCCCGGGGGGCCTCAACGGTGACCTCGACCTGGCTGGGCGGGCTGGAGCGTGACGCCACATTGCGTTCCGAGTTTCTCAACCTGGCCGGGCGGAGGTGGCGGCCGTGAGCGCCCTCGCGCTGCCGCTGGTCACTCCGGTGCCCTCGCGCGTCGTCGTCATCGTCTCCGGTGGCATGGACAGCACGGTTCTGGCCTATGCCCTGCAGCGCGCCGGGTCGCGGGTAACGTTGCTGTCGTACGACTACGGGCAGCGGCACCGCCGCGAGCTGGACTTCGCTGTGCGAACCGCCGAGGCCCTGCGCGCGCCACACCTTATGGTCGACTTGACCGGCATCGGGGCAGTGCTGTCGGGCTCGGCGCTCACTGATGCCAGCGTCGATGTGCCGGATGGGCATTACACCGATGTGTCAATGCGCGCCACGGTGGTGCCGAACCGCAACGCAATCATGCTCGACGTGGCCGTGGCGCTCGCCGTGTCCGCCGGTGCGGACGCGGTGGCCTTCGGTGCTCACGCCGGTGACCATCCGATCTACCCCGACTGCCGTCCGGCCTTCCTCGCCTCGTTTGAGTCGACGGCGCGGATAGCGAACGAAGGATTCCTGCCAGCAGGGTTTCGTGTCGTCGCGCCGTTCATCGACTGGTCGAAGGCCGACATTGCCCGGCTCGGTGACGTCGTCGGTGTGCCCTTCGCGACCACCTGGTCCTGTTACAAGGGCGGGCAGCAGCACTGCGGCACGTGCGGCACCTGCGTTGAGCGGCGCGAGGCGTTCGACGTGGCCGGCGTGACGGACCCGACCGACTACGCCACCGCTTCGGAGGTGAGCTAGGTGCACCGCATCGGCAAACAGTTCCGCTTCGAGGCTGCGCACTCGCTGCCCGACCTGCCCGAGGGCCACCAGTGTTCCCGTGTCCACGGGCACAGCTACACCGTCGAGGTGCATCTCGTCTCCGACGGAGAGCTGCACCGGCCCGGCTTCGTCGTAGACTTCGCCGAACTCGCCCCGTTCGGCGCGCACGTCCGCGACCACTTCGACCACCGCGACCTCAACACCGTCCTGGACGCGCCGCCGACGAGCGAACACCTCGCCGCCTACTTCTACCACTGGTGCTGCGACCACCTGCGGCTACCTGAATCGGTGCGGGTCGAGAAAGTCCGGGTATCCGAAACCGCATCCACCTTCGCTGAGTACGGGCCGGTCCTGCCATGACCGCGCCGACCACGCCCGCCGTACCCCCGACCCCGACCGGTCCGCCGACGCTGCCGTTGTTCGTCGCGGAGACATTCGGCCCGACGTTGCAGGGTGAAGGGCCAAGCAGCGGCCAGCAGGCGCTGTTCTTGCGGCTGTCGCGCTGCAACCTGTCCTGTCCACGCTGCGACACCCCCTACACCTGGGATACCTCGCGGTTCGATCTGCGCGCGCACACCAGCCGGCGCACGGCCGAGGAGGTCGTCAGGTGGGTGTTGACGCAGCCTACGCGGCTACTCGTGATCACCGGCGGCGAGCCACTGTTGCAGCAGGACCGGCTGCTGGCCGTGGTGAAGGGGGTCACCGAGGCGGGGCGACGGGTGGAGATCGAGACCAACGGCACAGTTGTTCCCCTGCCGGATCTGCTGGCAACGACAGCCGCGTTCAACGTGTCTCCGAAGCTGAGCAGCTTCGCCGGGCCGCGGGACGGTCTTCGGCGACTCAACCCGGCCGCCCTGTCGGCGCTGGCGGCCTCCGGGCGGGCCGTGTTCAAGTTCGCCGTCACCTGCACGGCGGAGCTGGACGAGATCGTCCAGCTCCAGGCCCGGTTCGGGCTGGACCCGCTATGGGTGATGCCGGAGGGCACCACCAGCGATGCGGTCCTGACCGGGATGCGGGACCTCGCGGACGCGGTTCTGGCTAGGGGTTGGCACCTGAGCAGCCGCCTGCACGTGTTGCTGTGGGAGGACACCCGTGGCCGCTGAATCACCGGGCTCACGCCGGTCAGATGGGCTTGGACGGGGCCGTCGTTCCCGCCGCGACACGCCGCGCGTGTGGGGCAGCGGCCCTGTGATCGTCGGCGGCGGGATCGTTCCTGCCGTCCAAGCGAGCCCCACGATAGCGCAACGAGCCCGACCTGCGCAGCCCCGAGCGCACTCCCTCATGCCCTTCCTGGTGGACCTGCCGCATCTGGTCGCGGCGGCTCGGCTCGGTATGCGGCGTGCCGCCGCACCGGGCGCGGACGGCCTCACCTGGGCCGGCTACCGCAACGGGCTACGAGCGCGTCTCGGTGAGTTGTCCAACCGGCTGCGGGCAGGCACGTGGGAGCCGGGCCCGTTGCGGCATGTCGAGATCACCTCGTACACCGGCAAGGTGTTCCCGGCGGTGATCCCGACGGTGGAGGACCGCATCGTGCACCGGGCGATGCGCCGGGCGGTGGAGCCGATCCTCGAGCGCCACGTCTTGGCGGACTGGGTGTCGGCGTACCGGCCGCGCCGCAACCGGATCACCGCCCTGCGGCAAGCCGAGCAGCACTTGGCGGCCGGGCGGCAGTGGGTCGCCGATGTCGATGTGGCGGGTGCCTCGGCGGGTGGCAGCAGCGAACAGTTCGTGGACTGGCTCGCGGTTCACGTTGCTGACGGCTCGTTTCTGCGGCTGTTCCGCCGCGCCGTGGAGGCGTTGCCGACGCCGCTCGTGCCGGGAAGCGGCCTGTGGCCGGTGCTGTTTCACCTGCGCCTGTCCCGGGTTGACGCCCTGCTCGCTGACTGGCCGGTCGTGCGGTTCGCCGACAACTACCTGATCTTCGCGGCGGACGAGCCCGGCGCTGTCGCGGCGTTCGACGCCCTCACTGCCGCCCTCGCCACGGTGCAGATGCAGCCACATCCACGCAAGAGTCGCGTCCGGCCACCACACCAGGCCAACACCGAAGACCTCTTCCTCATCGACGGATGAAGGGAAACCTCCGATGACCATCACGCACGCAGGGCCGCCCGCAGCCGTTCGCACTGTGCGCTGGGTACACGTCCCTGCCGGTACCTGCCTCTACGGCGACGCCCGCAAACCCCGTCCTGTGCCCGCTCTCCTCGTCGCGCAGACGCCGCTCACCGACGCGCAGTGCGGTGTCGGCGGCACCGACCTGCCGGTCACCGGCATCAGCTACGACGACGCCGTCCGGCTCGCCGCCGAAGCAGACGGACGCCTGCCCACGTCGGTGGAGTGGGAATGGATCGCCGCCGGATCGAGTCGCCGCCTGTACCCGTGGGGCGACGAACCGTGGACCCCTGGCCGTGCCCTGCTCACCGGTGCCGGCCAGTCGCCACGTGCCCCACAGCCGGTCGGGCGGCACCCGGCAGGTGCCACACCGCAGGGTGTGCTGGATCTGGCGGGCAACGTCTGGGAATGGACCAGCAGCACCGCCATGGGCCAGGGAAAGATCATCCGGGGTGGCTCGTACGCCTCCCCGCCGCTGTATGCCCACACCACCTTTCTCAACGCGGCCCCGATGGAACGGCGCAGCCCTGGCATCTCCGTGAGGCCGGTGCGTACCCCATGAACCTTCGACACCCGCACCCGGCGAACCCCGCCAATGCCATCGCCCACATGGTTCCGGGCGCGCACAGCCGGGCAGAGCTGGTCATCGTCGGCTGCTCGGCGGAGAAGACGCCCACGCTCACGCCGCTGCCTGCCCTCGACCTCTACGACGGTGGTTGTGTGCCGCACCTGCGCGCCCGGGTCGGTCATCTGCCGCACCAGCGCAGCCGGGTCCGGTTCCTGTCCGCCGAGCATGGTCTCGTCACCGCTGATACCCACCTGCGCACCTACGACCGTCCCCTCGACCCCGCCCGCGCCACCGAGCTACGGCCGCGAGTCTGGGCACAGTTGCAAGCCGACCTGCACAGCGACCACATCCCCGACGACCTCCTCGTGGTCGCCGAACCCCTTTACCTGGTGCTGCTCGCCGACCTCCTCGCCGACCCCCATCGGCCTCGGATTCACTGGATCGCCGACCACGCGGACGGCTGGCCGCAGGCCGCCGCGATCCTCGACGAGTGGGGGTGGTGAGCGTGCCCGCCACCCTGAACGAGGCGCTCGCCGCCACCGCCAACGACCACCGCCATGTCACCACGGCCTTCACCGAGCGAACCGGCCTGGACTGGCACGCCCTGACGCCGCCGCAGCTCGGCGACAGAGCCCGCCTCAGCGTGATCATCCCCGCCTGCGACACCGCCTACAGCCTTCCGCCGGTCCTCGATGCGCTCAGCGAGCAACGCACCGCGGCGACCGTCGAGGTGATCGCGGTCGACGACGCGTCCACCGACGCCACCACCGAACTGCTCGCCGCGCATCCGCGCGTCGACCGGGCCGTCCGCCTGCACTCCCGCTCGGGGGCGGGAGCGGCCCGCAACGTCGGCGTTCACCTTGCCACTGGCGACACGATCGTGTTCCTCGACGCCGACATGGTCGTACGCGATCACGTCCTGGCCGACATCGCCGCCCGCGCTCGGCACGACACCGTCCTCGTCGGGTTCCGCCACAACATCCCGTACCTGCCCCACCCCGACGGCCACCCGGTCGTGCCTCCCGGCGAGCCCGACCTCGACGCGGATCACCGGGTGCGATGGACCCCACCGGCAGGCGTACCGATGTTCTACACCGGCCAGGTCTACCCGAAGGCGTTCGTCGGAAGGCCCCTGCAGGACACCCGCGAGTTCATCGACCTTGGCCACGGCCGCACGTACTACGACTGGGACCTGCCCCGCATGGTCGTCACCGCCCTCGTTGCCGCGCCTCGCCATGCGGTCCTTGACGTGGGCGGCTTTCACCCCGGTTTCGGCGCGATGGGCTGGGGCGCCGAAGACACCAACCTGGGAGCCGCCCTCATCAGTCACGGTTACCTCATCATCCCACTGCGGCAAGTCCGAGGCTGGCACATCGACCCACCCGATCCCGCCGCCGCGTGGAAGACAAAACTCACCGGCGCCGCACCCCGCATCGCCCTGCACCGGCAGCTCTGCGAGCAGCCCGCACCCACCGGCCGCGCCGCGGATCTGGCCGAGCGCGCCGACAAGCTCTTGCGGAAGGCAGTGACCCTGCGATGATGCGAACCTTCGCCGCCCACAGCGACCTCGTCCACGACCCCGCATCCGGGATGACCCACCGCGCACCCACCCCCATCGGCAGCGGCCGGATTACCCTCGCCCAGACCACCGTGACGGCCTGGCCAGTCGTCGCACCCAGCGACCTCGACCGCCCCATCCCGGACAGTGTCTGTTGGTCACCGATCGTTCGCTGCAACCTGCACTGCCCGCAGTGCCTCGATGACACGACCGTGCGCGAGGCCAACCTCTCTCAACGGCGGCGCGTCGCCCACATCCTCGCCGACACCGATGTCCTCGGGGTTGACATCTCCGGCGGTGAGCCGCTGCTGCTGCGAGACCTACCCGAGCTGCTGGACACCGTCCGCAGCGGAGGCCGCAGCGCTGTGTCCATCACCACCAACGGCTGGCACCTGGCCCGCCGAGCGGCCGAGTTGGCCGAGCACACCGACGCCATCCGGGTAAGCCTCGACGGCCCCGACCCTGGCCGCCACGACGCCATCCGGGGACCGCTCAGTTTCGACAGAGCCGTGAGAGGTATCCAAGCCGCCGTCGCGCTGCGCATCCCCGTGCAGATCCAGACCGTGCTCATGCGCCGCACCGCGGGCTACCTGCAAGAGATGGTCAACCTTGCCGCCAATCTCGGAGCCTGCGGGTTCAGCGCCCTGCAGATGCTACCCATCGGCGCCGGCACCGCCCTGCCCGACGAACTGCTTGGCGACGATGAGGCGATGAGGCTGTTCGCCGCGCTGGACGTTCCCGAGCGGCTCCACATGCGGCTGCGCACCCGCGACGTCGCCGGCAACTTCACCGTCATCCGCGCAGACGGCCGCGTCTGGCGCAACGACAGCACAGCCCTGAACATCGGCGGCCTGCACCCCCTACGCAGCGCCGCCGACCTCGCCCTCACCACCCGGGACGGCACCGCATGAACAGCCAAGTACCTCGACACTCACCAGTTCAGCCGCGCCAGTTCCGTCGCCAACGCATCCTCCGCATCCAACTCGACACCTACTATCGAGCGATCGAGGTACTGGCCGGCGAAGCCCGACGGCGGTACTCGCCAATCACCGCCACCATCGGTATCGCCAACGGCGGCCTCGCCCCAGCGCAAGGCGTCAGTGAACTTCTGCACGTCCCGACCTACCGGGTCAACGCCAAGCACAACCCCACCGATGCCACTTACAGCGAAGCAACCGGCGTCGTCACTTACGACCTCGACCCCCTCACCAGCCGACTGGCCGCGCACCGCCTCGACGGCACAGTCCTGGTCGTTGACGACATCTGCGGCACGGGCGCCACCTTCACCACCCTGCTACCCGAACTCACCGCATACCTCGGCCCAGAAGTCGCCCTGCGCACTGTCGCCTTGTGCCGCAACGGCGGAGGCGCGCTCGACCCGGACCTGTGGATCTGGACCGTCGACGACTGGGTCTCGTTCCCCTGGGAACAGCCACCCGCCGCCGACGCGCCGATCGAGGACCTGCCCATCCCGAGCCAGGTCCAGACCCCATGACCATCGCCTTCGTCCTCGCCTCCTGGCGACCTAACGTCCCAGCCGGCATGGAACGCGCGGTCATCGCGCACGCCGCCGGCCTCCAACAGATCCAAGCCAGGTCCGTGATCGTGACCGCCGACCCGGCCGCGCCATCGACCTACCACAACGTGCCCATCGAACGGCTACACAGCCTCGACGTGCAATTTCCCTGCGACGACGCCACCCTCCGCGCAGCCATCGACGCGTCTGCCGCGCCGATCTGCGCGGAACTGGAACGGCTCTTTCGGCGGCACCAGGTACGTGCCGTCGTCTACGTCGACGCCCTGTGGGGCCTCGGCCGGATCATGCCGACCCGCCCCCGCATCCGCAACATCCTCGCCGCGCACGTCGTCGGCCACGACGCGGACCTGCAACCGGCGCTGGCCCGCAATCCTGACGCCGTCATCGCCCCGTCAGCCACCGTGATGAGCGAGGCAGCAGCCCGCGGCTACGACAGCACCAGCTGGAGCGTCGTGCCGAACACCCTGCTCACCGCGCCGGAACCTCAATCCCGCAGCGACCGTCACCGGCTCTGGGCAAGAGGTCCCGTTCGCGTCCTCGCCCGCCTGGGACCGGAGAAAGGCGTCGCTGAACTACTCGACCCCATCCCTGTACTAGACCGTCCCATCGAGGTCGCGGTCGCCAACGCGCCCTTCGAGCTTGCCGCCGGCAGCCAAGAACAAATACGTCGTAGGTGCCGAGCCCTCGCCGCCACAACACCGGGCGTCACCCTCCTGCCCGGCCTCGCCTGGCACGAGGTCTCGGCCTGGCTCGCCGGGGCAAGCGTCGTGATCGTGCCGTCGCGGGCCGAGACATTCGGCCTCGTCGCACTGGAAGCCCTGGCCGCAAGTACCCCGGTAGTCGCCTACGACGTCGGGAACCTGCCTCACCTGATCGGCGAGGGCGGCATCATTGCGCCCTACCGGTCCGGCCCCGACGGCCTGTGGCGCGCCGCCCGGCACCTGCTGACCGACCCGGTAGGCTACGCCGCAGCATCACGGGCCGCGTACTACCGCTCGCGGGACTATTGGCCCGCCCTTGTCGCTAACCAACTCTTGAAGGTGGTGAGCTGATGGGCGGCTCCGTCCTGCCATCCGCACCCCAACCCTGCCCGCTCCTGCTCGTCGACGGACACAACCTGCTCTGGGGCGCCACCTTCGGCTTCCCCGCCGAAATCCGCTCCCGCGACAAGACCCGCCTACTCACCGGCGTCTTCGCGTTCTTCGCCCTACTCCGCGTGGCCATCCGCGAGGATTTCACCGACCAACCCGAGGTCATCGTCGTCTTCGACGGCCAGTACGGCGGCAGCGACCGCAAAGAACTTGACCCCACCTACAAGGCCCAACGGCCCACCGACGAAGCCGCACTGACCCCGATCCAATTCCTCCCGGACGTCAAGCGCGGCCTCGACCAGCACCGCATCGCCTGGACTGAACTCGACCACGCCGAGGCCGACGACGTCATCGCCACGCTCGTCCGCACCACCCCGCCGCCCCGCCCAATCGTGATCATGTCCCGCGACCGCGACTACTACCAACTCATCACCGACCGCGTCCGCGTCCTCAACACCAAAATGCGCCCCGGCAAGCGCTACATCGGCCCCGCCGACGTCTTCGCCCGCCATCACGTCACACCCGCACAATGGGTCGATTTCCGCGCACTCACCGGCGACCCCGCCGACAACATCCCCGGCATCCACGGCATCGGTGCCAAAACCGCCGCCACCCTCCTCGCCGACGGCATCACACTTGACGACCTGCCCAACACCGGACGGCTCGACACCGGACGGGGCCGCACCGTCCGTGAGCAACTCGACCTCGCCCGCAAATGGCGAGACATGATCCGCCTCAACCGCCACCTCGACGTCCCTATCGCCCCCACCTGCCAGCAGAGCCAACTCCTGCCGCCACCGGCCGACGTCGTTGAGAAACTCGGCCTGTGGTGACGCCAGCTCCCGTCCTGCTCACCGTCATGGCACACCCAGACGACGCCGAGCTCTGGGCAGGCGGCACCATCGCACGCCACGTCAGCGACGGAGGCACGGCCGTCATCGCCGTCCCACACCACGACGCAGTCCGCGACGCTGAGGCCACAGCCGGCGCACGCCTCCTCGGGGCCGATCTCTATTTCATGGACCAGATCTCCGTCTCAACCGCCGCCACTGTGCTCTTGGAAGTCCGTCCCGATGTGCTGATCACCCACCCGCCCAGCGACATCCACCCCGAACACCGCCAATGCGCCGAAACGGTCCTCCGCGCCCTACCCGATGTCGTCATCGGCACCGGCCACCCGCAACGGGCCTACCACAGTGATGGCTACAACAACCTCGATCAGAATGGCCGCTCACTCGACCTGCCCACCGTCATCGAGGTCAGCGCCCACTGGCCCACCAAGATTGACGCCCTTCGCGCACACACATCCCAGCCGATCCTCGATCACTTCGGCCCGATGGCCGAGGCCCTCGGAAGGCTCCACGGCCGCCGGATTAACTCTGCGTACGCGGAAGCATTCCGCCCGATGCCGATCCTCGGCCGGCTACCAGCAGCAACCCACCTTTGACTAGTGCCTATCTTGCCGACGCAGGCAGACCGGCAGCACCAGCGCTCGATGCGATTTCGTAGAGCGTCGGAATGAGGGCTCAGAGAGTTCGTCAAGCACGAAAAGGGCGATCGCCTGCGTGTGGTGGCGGCGGAATGCCGCCACCACACGCAGGGACATCGTCAGTTGCCTTGGGTCTTGTTGCCGTGGCGCTGATTCAGGATACGCACTGTGGTGCTCAGCTTGATCGGCGCGTCCTCAGGGCCGCGTAGGAACGGATGGATGTAGACCGGGCGGCGTAGGGTTCGGCCTGGCCCGTATGCCTGGTTTCGCCAGTGCCCGGTAACCCAGACGCGGCTGGTGTAGGTCCGGCTGCCGCCGGTTCCAGTGATCTTGGCCTCGTCGTCTCGTTGGCTGTAGGTACGGATGCGCACGATCCGTACGTCGGGCAACGGTCGCTGGGCGCGGGCGTACTTCTTGCGTATCGTCTTGTCGATCTCTGCCGGTACGTCCTCGGCCGCCCTCTGGGCGATGAGTAGCCAGGTGGCCAACAGTATCGCGGACCGGCCGTCCGGCGGGCTGTCGGCGGACTGATTGTGCCGTAACTGGAAGGTTCGCACGGGTACCAGCCAGCCCACCTCTTCGCGCAGGTGTTGTAGTGGTTGGTCCTCGAGACCACTACCGATGGCGCGGTAGACGACAGCCTCGATCACGTTGTCGCCTGTTGACCAGGAGACGGCGGTGATCCGATGTGTTGTCGCCGGGCGAGCCCAGAAGAGTAGCCCGTCGTCGCAGGGTGCGAGGTCTTTGCTGGTGGTGACCGCCGGCAGCTGCGAGGCGGCGTGCTCGGCCAGCTCGGTGAAACTCTCGTCGATCCAGTAGAGCCGGGCGCGGTCGAGACATTCTGCCAGATGGGTTCGCATGTGGCTGATGCGAAGAGTTGACGGTAGCTCATGGGGGCCGCGGTAGAACGACGCTAGCCGGTCACGGACTTTCGGGAGGTCGCGGGGACGCAGGTCGAGGTCTGGCCACGCGGTCGTGGTGAGCAGGACGCGGCCTGGTCGCCGCTGGCGCAGGAATGCCTGGTGGAGCTTGCTGGTCTCGGCGTGGGCGAAAGGGATGTCGTGCACGCGCATGCGTCGTACCGCGCGGTCGACCACCTTCATCGCGCGTCCGGCGTCGAGGTCTGCCATGCACGGTACGCAGGCAGCCCAGGTCTCACCCATGTCCTGCATCAGGCCGGCTTGGCTGCTGGTCGCCAGTACTCTGACGTTGCCGCCGATCAATGTCCACATCGGGTACTGGTCGCCGCAGAAGTCACAGGTCCGGTTGACCATGTCGAGCTGGCTGGTCGGAACGGGTACCGGCGGGTGCCCGTCATTGTCGCGGAACCGGGGGTGGATGTACTGGTCATCGAGGGTGTTGAGCGGAGTCAGGCAGGTGGCGCACGCCATTTCCTCACGAGGGCCGGTCACGCGCTCACCCCCCGCTGCTGGTGGAGGTCGCGCAGGCGCAGCCCGCGGCGGGCCTCGCTGGGCGGCATGGTCATGCCCGGGGTGTAGAGCACGTGCTGGTTCCGGCCGCCGCGCTTGGCGTGGTACATGGCGATGTCCGCGCGGTGCAGGGCCACGTCCTCCAGCGGGTCGTTGCTGTCGACCACGGCGAGGCCGATGCTGGCGGACAGTGCGACGGCGGCCGGGCCGGTGGCGGCCTGTACGTCGATCGGCGCGGCGACGGCGGCCAGCAGTGCATCGGCGATCTGGCTGATGCCGTGCTCGCGGACGGGGAAGACTGCGGCGAACTCGTCGCCCGAGTGCCGGGCGATCTCGCCGCCGTACACGCTGGCGACGTGAGCGAGCCGTTCGGCGATCTCGATCAGGACCTCGTCGCCGACGTCGTGTCCATGGTCGTCGTTGATGTCCTTGAACCCGTCGAGGTCGAGCAGGACGGCGACGACCGGCTGTCCGGGGAAGGTGGCCGCGAAGGCCGCGTACGCGGTGCGCAGGCCACGCCGGTTATAGAGACCGGTCAGCGGGTCGTGGGCCAGTTGCCAGGCGGCGTCGGCCAGCTCGTCGCGCAGCTGCGCGATGGCGGGTCGGGCGGCCAGGTAGCCCACGCCGAAGCCGACGCAGGCCCCGGCGAGGATGGTGACTGCCGTGTAGATGATGGCGGCCACCAGGATTGTGATGAACACTGGACTCCTCCAATGCGAGTTGGAGAACCCGGGACGCGTTCGTTTTCCAGGCGGTGCGTCCCGGGTCCTGGGTGTGAAGACGGCCCGCCTTCTGGCGGGCCGTCTTTTCGTGTTTCAGCCGCCGGTGACGGCGGCGTGCTGGAAGGCGGGTTAGCTCGGTGTGGCCGGCGCGATGGAGCCGTCGAAGCTCCAGACGGCGCCGACGCGGGCGGGGTAGCGTCCCGTGCCGGGGTGTGGCGAGCGGTACGGGTCGTCGGTGCGAGGCCACCGGCCGCGCAGCTCGGACGGCTCACGCGGTGTGCCGGGCGGCCGGTGCTCGTACCGTTCGCTGATCACCCGCACGTAGTGCACATCGGATGCGTAGGCAACGTAGACGCCGTTCTGGATGGTGCCGCCGAGCCGGTCGCAGCAGGCGACGGCGACCGGGTACCACCCGTTGACGAACAGGCTGACCTGGTGCCCGCAGGACAGCGACAGCAGGAACACCACGAGGCGGTGCAGCTGCCAGCCGTCCGGTGGCGAGTCGGCCGGGCCGGGCCCGTCGCCTGGTTGTGCGCATGGGGCGCAGATCGGCCCGGCGTCGGGGTCGTATCCGGCGTCGCACTGCTCGCAGACGATCTTCAGGCACGAGCGGCATTCGCCGGAGGCGGTCGTGCGCAGGTCGGTGCCGCAGTAGCCGCACGGCCCGCGCATGCACGTGTCGTCGTGGTGGCCGGGCCGGTGGGCCAGGCAGGGATGCGTGCTAGTCATCGCTGCCGCCTCGGACGTAGCCGTAGACGGCCTCAGCGGTCAGCGGTGCGCCGATGGTCGCGGCCGGGGCGGGGATCTGCCGCCAGCCGTCGTTCTCGCACGCCAGCCATGTGACGACGCCTTCGGCGGTGACCGAGACGACGTCGCCCACCGATAGCGAGCGGCGGCGCATGAGCCGGTACGCGGCGGCGATGAGGAAGTCGGCCTCGCCTTGCGGCGTACCACGGCGCGCCTCCAGCATGTCGAGGTCGGCGTTGAACACCTGCCAGGCCCAGTCGACGATCTCGATCGGGTCGGTGCCGGTGGGCCACTGCCGCCAGTGGGAGATCACCTGTCGCAGCTCGTGGCCGTCCTCGTACGGGAAGAACCGTGACTCGGTGTTGTGGTAGATCGCGACGACGTGCAGGCTCATGACCGGCCCTCCGCCGTCGCCGTGACGATCGGCCGGACTCGCAGCAGTTGGACCGCAGCGATCCGCGCGGCCAGCCGCCCGGTGCGCGGGTGCAGGTAGACCTCGTAGCCGCTTGTCCAGGCCAGGCTCCATGCCGCTGCCGGCCGACCGAGCCGCGCCTGCGTGGTGACGTCGCCGTGGAAGGCGACGCCGAGCGCGGACAGCTGCGTCTCGACCGAGTGGGTGTGGTGGTGGCTCATCCGCCCGGCCAGCATCGGGCACGCGGCGGCCGTGTAGGCGGCGCACTCGGGATGCATGCCCGGCTCGTCGGCGGACATCGCGTCCAGGTCCATGTCGCGCATCGCGAACACGATCCGGCGCTCCAGGCCGGTGCCGCAGGTCTGGCACAGCCGGTCGTTGAGCGCCTTGGTCTGGCGATCGACGTCGACCGCGCCGAAGCGCCACCGGCCGTCCGGCAGTTGCAGGGTGGTGTAGGGGACGACGAGTCCGCCCACGGTGGGGCGGTGGAGGAGCCGGGGCGGGATGCCGGGGCTCGGGTCGTTGGGGTGCAACGGATTCTCCCTGTTCAGGTTGGTGAATCCGGGCACGGCCGTGCGGCCGTGCCCGGGGTGCGCGGGTTCGCGCGATCGGCCGGGCATCGGCCGGGTCTGTGGTGCGGGTGCCGCGTGGCGGGCGGTTAGGCGGTCGCGCCTGGCGGCTGCCCGGGTTACGCGGTCACCGGCGGGGTGGTCAGCGTGATCTGCATACGGCGCAGCGCGCGCCGCTCCAGGTCGCCCACGGCCCAGACGCTGCGGCCCATGAGCCGTGCGGCGGCGTCGCGCGGGTACCCGTCGAGGTAGCGCAGCTGGATCGCGCGGCGCTGGTCGGGGGTGAGCCGGGCCATCGCGTGCACGAACGGCAGCCGCCCGAGCCGGGTCGGGGCGGGCTCGGCGGTGACCGGTGCGGCCGGGCTGCGGTCGGCGTCTTCGCGCACGGCGTACGCGGCGCGCAGGTAGCGGCGGCGCGACCAGTCGTGCTGGTTGCATGCCTTCGCGGCCTGCCAGATCAGCCAGCCGCGCACGTCGGCCAGGGCGGAGCCGAGGTCGGCCAGGGCGTTGGTGAACGTCTCCTGGACGAGGTCGGCGATCAGGTCGGGGTCCCGGCCGCGCAGCCGCACCGTGACGTAGCGGGTGACCGGTTCGCGGTAGGTCAGGTAGAGGGCGGCGAAGGCGTCGCGGTCGCCCTGCTGGGCCTGGTGCAGCAGGGCGAGGATGTGGGGGGCGACTTCGGGCCGCCGGCGGGCGGCCGGGCGGAGGGGGCGCTCGGCGGCAGTCGTGTGGCGGTGCATGGAGTCCTCCAATGCGGATCGCTGGTGGTCTCCGGGCACGGCCGTGCGGCCGTGCCCGGGGTGCGCGGGTTCGCGCGGTCGGCCGGGCAACGGCCGTGGTGATGCGGTGCGGAACAGTCAGGTCAGGTGGCTGCTGGGGTCAGCGGGCGGGCGGGTGTCAGCGCCGCCGGGTGATGCTCCAGGTCCACTGGTAGGCGCCGATGGCGTAGAGCCCTTCGGCGTCGGGGTAGCAGCGGTCGATCTCCAGGACGCGTTCGTCGGAGAGGCTGTGCTGCTGCCAGAAGATGACCGCGATGTCGCCGTGGAAGGCCACGGTCGGGAACTCGCCGAGCATGGTGGCCGGGTGGATGTTCAGCTCGTCGAGGTCGGTGATCATCTGGGTGACGGTGTCGCGGGTGAATCGGGGCAGGACCCCGTCCGCGCCGACGTAGCCGTCGGCGATCACCGCCGGGTAGGACAGGCGCTCCAGGGCCGGGGCTTCGACCTCGGATCTGATCCAGGTGGCCTCAGCCGGGACGATCTCCTCGCGGTGATCGGCAGTGCCGTACGCATACGGCCATCTGGTGGTGTCGATCCAGAACCAGTGGTGCTTGCGCTTGACCCCGTACCGGATCGTGTCGATCACCGGGTGGATCGAGCGGTCGCGGCGGCGCACCTTCAGCAGGACCAGATTCCGGTGGGGGTCGGCGTGGTCGTGGACGCCGCTGGTTCCCGAGGCGGGGTGCTGCCAGGTGAGGGCATGGGCGCGGTGGAGTTGGCCGGTCTCGTCGTGCCAGCCGGGCGATCCGTTGGAGCGCAGCGTCTCGCTGCCGGTCTCGTCCTGCTCCCAGATCAACGCCGCGACGGCGCTGGGCGCTCGCAGCAGGTAGGCGGGGTTATTGACGGTCGGAGTGTGGACGGCGTGTTCGGCCAGGGGGCTGACCTCGGACAGCCGCCACCAGAGTTTGGACATGGTGATCCTCCGGTCGGGTGGGTTCAGGGAAGGTGCACGATGTGAGTCGCGCCGTCAGGGGCCAGGACGTGCATGGTGCTGTCCGGGCGGGTGTAGGCGAGCAGGGTCGCGGCCAGCCGTAGCGCGCCCTTGCTGGCGTCGGTCACGTTGTCGCCGGATGCGGCCATGAGCGCGTCGATGCTGCCGCTGGTGCGGCGGGTGGCGTCGAAGGTCACGCGGGTCAGCCCGTCGCCGGTCTCGGCCATGGGGCAGCCTCCAGGCATGCAGAAGGCGCGCGTCCGTCGCCGGTACGCGCGCCCGGGGTGGATGGGCTACCGGGTCGAGTTGTGCAGGGTGAGGTGGGCCTCCTTGAGGTGTCCGGCGCAGACCTCGCCGCTGTTGCCGGCGGCGCTGAGGCTGTCGGTCAGTGCCTTTGCCGCCGCGGCGGGCACCGTGTCCGAGCGTCGGAAGGCACGGTTGTGGGTGTGCTCGGCGAGGCGCTGCACAATCTGGGTCAGGTGCGCTTGCACGAGGTTGAGCCCGGCGGTCAGCCGGGTCAGGTCGGCCATGTCGTGCTGGTCGGCGGCCCAGGTGAGGGTGTCGCCGAGGTGCTCGGCGGCCAGCAGCAGCACGTGCACGGTGGCCACGGTCTTGGCCGGGTTGAAGTAGGACTCGTCGCTGAACAGGTCGGCGACCTGGCCGAGGACGGCCTGACCGTCAGTGTGCAGACGGGGTGCGTCGGCCAGGCGGGCGAACCAGTCGTGGTCTGTCAGGTACCAGGCGGGCTGGAGCATGTCGTCCTCCACGGGACACGGAAAGTGGCGGCCACCGTTCGGTGACCGCCTGCAGGGATGGGGATACCGCGCCCCGGTCGCGGGTGCGAGGGGCGTGGGTTGTGTGGGTGCCTGGTCTGGGTCAGGCGGCGGCGGCCGACCGGGATGCGGTGGGCGCGGTGCCGTCGCGTGCGACGTCAGATCAAGGGGCACATAGGTATAAGGAGAACCTCCAGGCTAGGCCGCCCCGGGCACGGGCGGGGCGACCTGTCAGGCTCGGCGACCTGTCACGACCTGACAGCCCGCGAACCTGACAGGTCGCCGCCTGTCAGGTCACTGCTGCTGCGGCTCGTCAGCAGGCCGCGTGACGTGCGCTTCCCGCTCGCCGGGGGTGGGCCAGAACAGGATGCGAGGAATCGGCCCCGACCGGTCGGCGGCCCGCGACAGCAGCAGCGGCACGAGCATCAGCAGCGTCGCCGCGAGCCGCACGAGCGGCACAGGGCCGTCCCAGGGCCCGGCCAGGAGCACGGCGGTCGCGCCGAGGGCGATGGCGTCGATGACGATCTGCGCGACCGTCGCCGCCTGCCACAGCTGCTCGGAGTTGGACCAGTACGCGCGTATGCGCAGTGCCTGCCCGGCCGCGTCGGCGGCCATGAACGGCAGCCAGCACACGACCAGCAGCAGCGCGACGCCGAGCAGCAGCGGCCATCCGGCGGCCCAGGCCGCCAGCAGCACGGCCACGGTGACCAGCCCGACCAGCGGGCCGATCGACCGGTTCCCGGCGTCGATGAGGCTGTAGAGCAGCCGCGACCATCCGGCCAGCGTCAACCCGGCGGTGACGGCCAGGACCGCGATGATGGCGAGGTTGCCGCCGGCCGCCGCGAGCCCGTTGACCGTGATGACGGCGACCAGGAGCGCCAGCCCGTTGGCGCTGGCGTAGGTGTTGCGCTCGGGCAGTGTCAGGAAGTTCCGCATGTTTGCCTCCAAGGGTGTGAGGTGGACCGGCGCGGCCGAGTCGGCGGCGCCGGACGCAACGGCGGTAGAAGAGGTAGAAGGGCGAACGCCGAGCGGGACTCGCGCCGGCCGGTGGCGCGGGACGAGTCCCGGTGCCGGCCGCTCGCAGCGGTACTCGAGCGGGACTGGTCCCGCCGGGCGGCGAGGCGGTCCCGCTCGATGTCGGCGTAGGGTCCCGCCCGCATCGGACGCGGGCGGGACTGTCGTGCACCCCACCCCAGCCCAAGGCGGGACTCGGGTCGCGGCAAGCGGGACCGTGGACGGCCGCTGGTCAGGTGCACGGGTCAGCGGGGACGGGAAGCGGCGGGGCGGGGCTGACCTGCCCCGATCCCGCCGCCTCCTGGTGGGCGGTGTCACGTCAACCGGCGCGATAGGCGACGGTCACAGGGCTTGAGCTGCCCTTATGCGACACCAGTGTGAAACTTCATGAGCGCCGGAGCACCCAGACGTCCTCGTGCGCCACGAGGTGCACGGGGACGCCTTCGGCGCGGGCGCGACGGACCGCCATCAGGCCAAACATGCTGGCCCGGTGCACGATCTGCCCGTCGCGGACGGCGGCGAGCATCGCCGCGCACCGCTCCACCGGGACCAGGCCGACCGACGTGGCGACGGCCAGCAGCTCGCCGGGCAGGTCCACGAAGTCGTCCCGCTGGCGGCGTACCGGTCGGCAGGTGATGACCACGGTCCCGCCGGGACGCAGCAGCTGGTAGCTCGCGGCCAGGATCTCGGCGAACCCGTCGAGCAAGCGGGACCATCCCGCATAGGCGAGGTTGCCCGACTCCCGGTCCCCATAGAGGTGGTCCCGCTTGCGTACCCCGGTACTCGTTGCCCGCACCAGGCCGTGAGTCCCCCTGCCGTAGGGCGGAGAGGTGAGCACGAGTCCCGCTCGCCCGACCGCGGACGCCGGGACCAGATCGAGCAACCTGGTGGCGTCGCCGGTGACGACTCGCCCGGTGCCGGCGGCGCCCTGCGACGCAGCCAGCGCGACGTTCGCTTCGGCCAGAGCGGTGAAGCGGGGCTCGATGTCGATCCCGATCCCCTCCCGCCCCAGGTGCATGGCCTCCACGAGGGTCGTGCCCGACCCGCACATCGGGTCGAACACCAGGTCTCCCGGCGCGGTGTAGGCGCGAATGGCGTGCGCGGCCAGGTTGGGCAGCATCTTGCCCGGATGGCTGGACGACTCCGGGACGTAGCGGCCTCGCCGCTGGTCCCGGGAGGGCTGCTGGCAGGTCAGCCACACCGACGTGACCGGCATCGGCTTGGTCACCGCCCACCTCCGTTCCCGGCCGCGCTGAGCGTCATGATCAGCACGTCGGTGTGGATGTCGAGCAGCGTCTCCTGCCCACGCCGGGGCAGCCGGTCGGCCGCCACGATGTGCTGCAGGTAGCTCAGGCCCGCCGTCTTGGCGGCGATGATGACGTCGACCGGTGCGGTCACGTCGTGGCTGAGAAGCACGGCCACGCAGCCGCCGGGCAGCAGAGCGTCCCGGCAGCGGATGAAGAACTCCACCGGGACCAGGCCGTCGAGCGGCCAGCCGGTGACGATGAGCCGCGCGGGCTCCCGCCCCCAGCCGGTCTGCCGGGCCGCCTGAAGGTGACTGCGGCGGCTGGCCGCGATGACCGCGCGGGCCAGCTGCGGCCCGTCAGCCAGATCGACGATCAGCTCGCCGGGGTGGGTGAGGTTGTGAACGAGCCGCACGCCCATGGCGTTGGACATGGTGTCGCCCTTGCGCGGGGCGGGCACCGGCCAGACGGTGATCGGCACGGGCACGTCGCCCGGCACGACGTCCCCGACCGGGACCGGGGCGCTGTGGTGGTTGGTGTTGTCGGTCATGGGCACGGTGGCCCCCGGACCGGCGGGCGTACTGACAGTGCCTAGAACGGCCGTGTTGGGCCGATCGAACCCGCCCCCGACCTGACAGGACCAGTCAGCGGCCGATCCTGCGGGCCGGGCTGACAGCCGTGAACCTGGCACGACCTGTCCGAACCTGTCCCGATCTAACGGAGCCTTGGGGTGTCAGGTCGCCTGTCTCCAATCGAGGCATGGGCCGCCGCAGCCGGCGGTTCGGCTCCACCACGAGGGGACACGACATGCCAACCACCACCACCTCCTTCCGCTCCGGCGCCCTGGCCCAGGCCGAGCAGGCGTTCGCGCTGCTGACCTGCGAGCCCGCGCCGCTGGTGTTCGACGCCCGCCCGGTGCCCGGCCTGCCGGACAAGACCATGCCGCTGGACGCGCTGCGCAAGATGATGCTGTTCGAGAGCTACGACTCCGACACCATCGACGCGACGTGGCGGCAGCTGGCCCTGCAGGCCCGGGAATGGGGACCGGCGTGGGTCGTCGGCGCGATCGGCGTCGCCCTGCCCGCCCTGACCCACTTCGCCGCGAAGTTCAGCCGCGGCTACCCCCGCCACGCCGAGGACATCGACTCGGAGATCCTGGCCGAGTTCCTGCACGCGCTGCGCACCGCCGACCTCGACCGGCCCCGGCTGTGGATGCGCCTGACGTGGGCGGCGTACCGAGGCGGCGAAGCGGTCATCAAGAAGATCCGCGACACCGAGGAGCTTCCCGCCGAGCTGTCCAGCGGATCGCGTACGCCCAAGCGCCCGTACGGCCACCCGGACCTTCTGCTCGGCCGGGCCGCCGCCGCCGGCGTCATCACCTCGGAGGCCGCCGAGCTCATCAGCGCGACCCGCTTCGGCGACGCGCTCATCGAGACGCTGGCCGCCGAGAAGGGCGTGACCGCCTCCGTGCTGCGCATGCGGCGCCGCCGCGCCGAACGAGCCGTAGCCGCGGCCGTCGTACGAGGCGAACTGTCCGTCCCGGTCCGTACCCAGATGGGCGAACCCGCGCTCGCCTGACGGGCAACTCGCCACATCCCGCCGCACCACCAAGGCCGCCCCGGGCATCGCCCGGGGCGGCCTCTTCAGCGTTGCGCACGGAGGTTGCGTTGCGGGGCAGCCCTGTCAGGTCCGCCGACGCGGCGCGGCCGTCAGGCGCAGACAGGTCGTGACAGGTCGCAGGCCGGTTCGATCGCCCTGACAGCACGGATCTGGGCGGTGCATGTCATCCACGGCATGCCCGCCCGGTGGGGACCACCCACGGGCGAGGCCCTACAGGTCCGGCATGGCTGGCGCGGCGTACTGACACCGCAATCCCTTCCCTTGCAAGGGAGGAGCGCCCCCACCGGACCTCTCCAGGACTTCGCCCGGTCCCCGCCGCGGCGGCCCCCACATCCTGTGGAGCGCCGCAATGCACACAACTCTGCACTACCTCAACGACATCCTCGCCGCCGCGCCGCAGCCGCTGGCGGCCCCGAAAACCCTGCCGCAGGTCATCGACGGCATCCGCACGTGGATCATGGGCATCATCGCCGCTGTGGCCACGATGTTCCTCGTCGTGGGTGGCCTGCGCTACATGGCCGCCGGAGGCGACCCGAGCCAGGTCGAGCAGGCCAAGGGCAACTTCAAGTCCGCCCTGATCGGCTACGCCCTGGCCGTGCTCGCACCGGTCGTGCTGTCCGTCCTGCAGGGCATCCTCGGCGGCTGAGGACAGGACACCCATCATGGTCAACTGGCTGATGAATGGGCTGGTCGACTGGCTCGCCGAGCGGTTGCAAGACCTGCTCGGCGGGCTCCTCGCCTACCTGAGCTCATCGATGTTCCTCTCGCCGGACGTCACCGTCCTGCCGCAGGTACAGACGATCGCGACCAAGAGCGCGTATGTCGTCAACGCCTGCTTCATCCTCGCCATCATCGCCGTCGGCATCGCCACGATGGCCGGCGGCTCGGTCGAGATGCGTTACAGCATCAAGGATCTGGTACCCCGCCTCATCGTCGGACTGGTCGCCAGCAACTTCGCGGTCGCGCTGAGCGCCGCGCTGATCGAGATCGCCAACGCGCTGACCGTGTCCATGGTCGGCACAGCGGCACCGACGACCGAGGCGGTCAACGCGACCCGCACCCACGTGACCGCCGCGCTGAGCGACGAAGGCACCGCCCTGGTCGCCCTGATCATCGGGCTGCTGATCGTCGGGCTGATGTTCGCCCTGGTCGGCAGCTGGATCGTCCGGATCGGGGTGCTGATCATCTGGGCCGGAGTCGCCCCCGTCGCCCTCGCCTGCTACGCCACGCCCTGGACCCAGGGCGCGGCGGACCTGTGGTGGCGCACCGGGATCGGCTGCC
Source organism: Micromonospora sp. WMMD1274 (assembly GCF_049179035.1). NCBI lineage: Bacteria > Bacillati > Actinomycetota > Actinomycetes > Micromonosporales > Micromonosporaceae > Micromonospora > Micromonospora sp. WMMD1274. The sequence continues at coordinate 3,974,965 of NZ_JBMHMG010000001.1, read as the reverse complement.
TGGCCACCCCGACGCTTCAGGCGATCGCCTTCAGCACGGGCGTGCAACTGCTGATCGACCCGAACAGCAGCCTGCCAGTGCTGATCGGCCTGCCCGGCTCGGACATCATCAACCTGATGATCACGGCCGTGCTGCTGTGGGTCACGCTCAAGATCCCGAGCATGATGCGCCGGTACGTGACTCACAAGGGCGGCCCCAGCATGGGCGGCGTGCTGGTCCGGGCGGTCCTGATCCAGTCCATCACCCGCAAGATCCCGTTCGGGCGCACGATGCGAGGTGGGCGATGACCCACGACGAAGACACCACCCCGCGCGCCGTGGTCACGGCCGACGTCAACGCACCGGACCGCATCGCGTTCGGGCTCACGTTCCGGCAGCTGGCCATCGTCGGCGGCGTCGGCCTCGGCGGGTTCGGCATCTACCGGACCTTGGGGCCGCTGCTGCCCCTACCTGTGTGGATCGTCGCCGGGATGATCGTGTTCTCCATCGCGATCGTCGTCGCCCTCGGGCGGCGCGACGGCCTGCCGCTGGATGTGTGGCTCAAGCACGGGATCACGCTGTCGCGCAGCCCGCGCCAGCTCACCCCCGGCAGCGCTCGGGCGACCTCGGTCGCCGCGGTGGCCGGCAAGACGAGCGTCCCGGCGCCGCTGCGCTCGCCGGTCACGGCCGTCAGCGCGAGCGGAGTCGTCACCTCCGAGGGCAAGTCCCGGGTGCTGATCGCCTGCGGCACCACGAACATCCACCTGCGTACCGGCGGCGAGCAGGGCGCGCTGCTGGACGGGTTCGGCCGGTTCCTCAACAGCCTGACCGGTCCCGCGCAGATCGTCGTGGCCGCCCAGCGCCACGACCTGACCGCGCACGCGCAGGCCACCGTCGACCACGCGCCCCGCCTGCCGCATCCGGCTCTGGCGGCGGCAGCCGACGACTACGCCGAGTTCCTTCTCGACCTCGATGAGGAGCGCGATCCGCTGCGCCGTCAGGTGCTGGCCGTCATCACCGGCGAGCAGGTCGCCGATACCGCCGTACGCGCCCTGACCGGGCTCGGTGTCGAAGCCGCTGCCCTGGACGGCCCGGCGGTGTCCGCCGCGCTGGCCACCGCCGCCGATCCCTTCAACCCACCGGTGCCCGGCCCGAGAGCCGTTCCGGGCGCCCCCATTACCCTGCGGAGCAACGAATGAACCTGTGGAAAACCAGAAAGAAGACAGTCGCGGCCGGGGAGGGCATGCCCTCCCCGGCCGCTCTGTCGGTCACCCCCTGGCACGTGCAGGTCGGCGACGGCTACGCCGCCACCTTCGCCGTCACCGGCTACCCGGCCGAGGTCGGCCCGGCCTGGCTCGATCCGCTGCTGTCCTACCCGGGCCGCGTGGACGTGGCCGTGCACATAGACCCGGTCGCGGCGCAGCTGGCCGCGCCGATGCTCAAGCGCCAGCGCGCCCGTCTGGAGTCCTCGCGCCGTCTGGACGCCGACCAGGGCAAGCTCGGCGACCCGATAACCGAGGCTGCGGCAGCCGACGCCGCCGACCTCGCCGAGCGGGTCGCCCGAGGTGCGGCCAAGCTGTTCGACGTCGGCATCTACGTCACCATCCACGCCCGAGACCTCGACGAGCTGCGCGCGGTCACCGCGGGCGTCAAGTCGGCCGCCGCGTCGGTCCTTCTGGACCTACAGCCGACCACGTTCCGCCACCAGCAGGGCTGGGTCGCGACGCTGCCGATCGGCGTGGACCCGCTGCGGATGCGCCGCATCCTCGACACCAACGCCCTAGCAGCCGCCTTCCCCCTCGCCTCAGCGGATCTGGCCGCACCGGCACCGGGCGTCGCGGCCCCGCCGGACGGCGTGCTCTACGGGCTGAACACCACCAGCAACGGCGTGCTGCTGTGGGACCGGTGGCGGCAGGACAACCACAACTCCGTCGTCCTCGCCCAGTCCGGCGCGGGCAAGTCGTACTTCGTCAAGCTCGAAGTGCTGCGGAACCTGTACCAGGGCACCCGGGTCTCGATTATCGATCCGGAGGACGAGTACGCGCCCCTGGCGGAGCACGTCGGGGGGACCGTCGTGCAGCTCGGCCTGCCCGGCGTACGCATCAACCCCCTGGATCTGCCCCACGACAACCGGGCCGACACGCTGACCCGGCGCGGGCTGTACCTGCACACGCTGATCGCGGTCATGCTCGGCGCACCGCCACCACCGACCGAGCGCGCTGCCCTCGATCGGGCGATCACGGCCACGTACGCGGCGGCCGGGATCAACGGCGACCCGGCCACCTGGACCAAGCCCGCGCCGCTGCTGCGGGACCTGGCCGAGGTGCTGGCGGCCGACGAGGACCCGGCGGGCGAGCAGCTGGCCGCCCGGCTGGCCCCGTGGACCACGGGCAACTTCTCCAGCCTGTTCGACGGACCGACGTCCACCGCCCCGGACGGCCACCTGGTCGTCTGGTCGCTGCGGCACCTGCCCGACGAGCTGCGCACGGTCGGCACGCTCCTGGCCCTGGACTCGATCTGGTCGGGCATCGACACTCCGTTGTCTGGCGTACGCCGGCGGCGGCACCTCGTCGTGGTGGACGAAGCCTGGCTGCTGATGAGGGACGGGGAGGGTGCACGGTTCCTGTTCCGCATGGCCAAGGCCGCGCGCAAGCGGTCGGCCGGGCTGTGCGTCGTCACCCAGGACGCGGCCGATGTGCTCGGCACCGACCTCGGGATGGCCGTGGTGTCCAACGCCGCGACCCAAGTGCTGATGCACCAGTCGACCCAGGCCATCGACAAGGTGAAGGAGGCGTTCTCGCTGACCGCCGGGGAAGCCCGGCTCCTCCTGGCGGCGCCACGCGGGGAGGGTCTGCTCATCGCTGGCCGCTCGCGGATTCCGTTCCGCAGCGTCGGGTCGGCGGCCGAACACAAGATCGCCGTGACGGGAATCGGTGAGGCGTCATGAATCCCGAAATCGTGACCCGGCTCGGCGACCTGTGGGCGTGGATCACGGCCCGGCCGTGGCTGGCGTTCTTCGTCCCGGTCTTGATCATCGGCGGTGTCGCCGCCCGGGACAAGGTCCTCGCCTGGCGGCACTCCCGGTACGCCACGGGGGCGCGGTGGCTGACGGTGGCCGCGCCGCCGGAGGTGACGGCGGAATCGGCGGCGGCGTTCTGGATCACCATCATGGGCGTCCTCACGCCCTCGGTGTGGCGGCGGCGGATCTACGGCATGCCGCACATCGGCTGGGAGTACACCTGGACCGGCCGCACCCTGACGATCCGGGTGTGGGTGCCCGGCACGGTCCCGCCCGGCGCGGTCGAGGCCGCGATCCGGGCGGCCTGGCCCGCCGCCACTGTCACCGTCACCGATGCCGCAGAGCCGATCCCGGCCAATGTGGTGGAGCAGGTCGGCGGGGCGCACTGGCCGCAGTCGGCCGACTCGCTGCCCCTGCGCAGCGAGCACGACACCGACCCACTGCGGGCGCTGCTGTCGGCCGGGGCCGAGGTCCGCGACCGCGAGCACGCGTGCGTGCAGATCCTGGCCCGACCGGCACCACCCCGGCGGCTACGCGCCGCCAGACGCACGGCGGCGGCGACCGGCACACACCCCCACGGGCGGCCCGATGTGGCCGCCCGTGCCGTTTCCGGGGTCGCGCGGCTGCTCACCGAACCGCTGATCTGGGCACTGGACGTGTTCACACCCGGCCCGTCACGGCGGACACCGGCGCGTACGCCCGTGCGGGCCGGTGAGCGTGATCCAGTGGCCAACGCCGACGCCCGCACGATTGTCGACAAGGCGATTCGGGTGCCGCACTTTGAGATCGCGATCCGGTTCGCCGTCGCGGCCGACGCGGGCAAGACTCCGCCGGACAAGGCGCGCACGAAGCAGATCCGCGAGCGCCTCGTCGGGCTCGGGCACACGATCGCCTCGGCCGCCGCGGCGTACACCGGCCCAAACCGGCTGCGGCGCATGAAGATGCCCCAGCCGGTGGCCACGATCGCCGGACGGCGTCTACGGCGGGGGTTCCTGGCCACCGTGCCGGAGCTCGCCGCCATGGCAGCTCTGCCCCAGGACGTGGCGGTCCCGGGCCTCGATCGGGCTCGGGCCAAGGCCGTGCCGGCGCCCGTGGCCGTGCCCTCCGGCGGGCGAGGGGTGAAGGTGCTCGGGCGTTCGCAGATCGGCAACCACTCGGTCGGCCTGAACGTGATGGACGCTCGTCAGCACGTTCACGTGGTCGGCAAGACCGGCGTCGGCAAGTCCACGTTGATGCTGAACATGATCCTGGCCGACATCAAGGCGGGCCGGGGCACGGTGGTCATCGACCCGCGAGGGGACTTGATTACCGACATCCTCGACCGCCTCCCCGCGACCTACGCCGACCGGATCGCGATCATCGACCCCGACCAGGAGAACCCGGCCTGCTTCAACCCGCTCGACGACCGGGGCGACCCGCATCTGGCTGTGGATAACTTGGTCGGGATCTTCGCGAAGATCTTCCAGGGGCAGTGGGGTCCGCGTATGGACGACACGATGCGGGTGGCCTGCCTGACGCTGATGCGCCACGCGAAGCCGACCCTCAGCCTCGTCCCGTCGCTGTTGCAGGACAAGGACTTCCGGGCCAGGTTCACCAACGGCCTGGACGACCCGGACGGCCTGGGCGGGTTCTGGCTCTGGTACGACGGCATCAACGAGCAGTTCCGGGGCCAGGTCATCGCCCCCGTCCTGGCGCGCCTGCGGGCGTTCCTGCTGCGCGACTTCGTGAAGTCGGTCATCGGGAACACGAACAGCTCGTTCGACATGGGCAAGGTGCTCGACGGCGGTGTGCTGCTGTGCCGGCTGCCGAAAGGCATCCTCGGTGAGGAGACCAGCCGCATCCTGGGTTCGCTGATCGTCGCCCGGGTCTGGCAGGCCGCCATCGCACGAGCCAGCGTGCCCGAGGACCAGCGAAAAGACGCCAGTCTTTACGTTGACGAGTGTCAAAACTTTTTGACACTGCCGGGCAGCGTGGCCGACATGCTGGCCGAGGCGCGAGGGTTCCGGCTCGGCCTGGTCCTGGCTCACCAGGATCTGGCGCAGCTGCCGAAGGACGTGGCGTCGGCGATCTCGGCGAACGCCCGCTCGAAGCTGTTCTTCAACGTCGACCCGGGCGACGCCCGGGAGCTGTCGCGGCACACGAAGCCCGAGCTGGACGAGCACGACCTCGCCCATCTCGACGTCTACACCGCCGCGGCCCGGCTGCTCGTCGGCAATCGGGAGCTTCCGGGGTTCACCTTCGTCAGCAACCCGCCCGCGCCGATCGTCGGCGAGGCCACCGCGATCCGGCAGGCCCATGCCGCCGCCCACGCCGTCGACGGCGAGGAACCACCGATGCACCGGCTGGCCAAAACAGTCATGAAACGGCGGATGGAGCAACGCGAACGCTGATCAAGCCCGCTCGTCTGGGTCCTCGGCCGGGTGCAGCACTGGGGGCTCGTTTGGGGGTGTCTGCGACACGAGACCCCAGGCGAGCCCCCCGACCCGCGCCTGTCAGGTGTCTGAGCTGCCCAAACCCGGCCTGCCGCAGCCCTGACAGCAAGATCAACCTATCCAGACTCCTTACAGGGTTTCTCTCTCCCCGGGGGTATCTACCTATGCCGCAATCGCGCTCTGATGGCCTGCTGGCCATCTACCCGCACATCACCTCTCGTGACCGCCAGCTGCTCCAGCTGCTCGACGGCCACCAGGTCCTCACCACCGATCAGATCCACGCCCTGTTCTTTCTGGCCCGGCGTACCTGCCAGATCCGCCTCGGTGAGCTGTACCGGCTGGGGCTACTGGACCGGTTCCGGTTTGCCCGCGACGGCGGCGGCTCGCAGCCCTGGCACTGGACCCTCGGCCACAACGGTCACCGGTTTCAGGCCGCAGCCCACAACCGGCCCGAGCCCACCGCTCGCACCAGCCGCCAGCAGATGCAACGGCTGTCAGCCAATCCGAATCTGACACACCTGCTCACGGCCACCGAGTTCGGCGTCCGGCTGTCGGCGTACGCCCGCAGCCACCCGGCCGCCGAGCTGTCGCGGTGGTGGCCGGAGACGAAGACAGCGGCCCGCTTCTCACCGGTCACCCCCGACGGGCACGGCCTGTGGAGCGAGGACGGCACGACGGTCGGGTATTGGCTGGAGGCCGACACCGGCAGCGAGCCCCTGGGCAAGCTGGCCGCCAAGCTGGACAAGTACGCGGCCCTGGCCCGCAAGGGCGGCCCGCGCTATCCGGTGCTGTTCTGGCTGCCGAGCGAGGACCGTGAAGAACACCTCCACGCGTACCTGCGCGGCCGGCGGCCCGAAGGCGTACTCGTCGCCACGGCGACCCACAGCAGCGATCCCGCCGACGCCGTATGGCTTCCCGTAGGCGATACGCAGCGCGTGCGCCTGGCCGGGCTGCCCAGCGACCACGGCCGTGTGGTCGCCGCCAACTCGAACTACGACGAGAACGGCGTCTTCCTGACCTGACACAACCTGGCAGCCCCAGGACCGAACCTGTCAATGCACGTCAGAGGCATGGTCGGCTTTCCTGACAGGAGTTGTGCTGACAGGTCGCCTCGCTACGGTGCAGCTTCTTCTCTTCACTTTTTGCTCGCACCGTCGCCCGTCTGTCCTTCCTGGACCCGCCCGCGCCAGCGGGATCGCATAGCCCACCCTCTGGTCGGCTCCGATCCCCGCCCCGCGCCCCTCACGGCAGCACCCAGGCCCAGACGTCGCGATCCGGTGGCACCACCAGCACAGCAAACCCCAACCCACTCCTTCGCGAAGGGAGCACCCCGCCATGCCCACCAACACCCCGCTCACCGACCAGGTCGTCACCGTCGTGTTCCACCCCGGCGAGGACGCCGACTGGTTCTCCGCCTCCGAGAAGGTCAACGACCTCCTCAACGCCAACGGCACCCCCGCCCGACGCTTCCACGTCCGGCACCGCCGGTTCATCGGCTGGATCACCCGGTTCCTCGACTACTACCTGCTCGACACCGCGCGCCGGTTCGGCGCCATCACCAAGGCCGCCGGAGGCCGCAAGAGCCGCCTCGACCTCAACGGGGCCGCCGCAGCCGCCGCAACCCAGGCCCGCCTCCGCTGGCACGCCTGGAACCAGTACATGAACTCCACCCCGGCCACCGCTCGGCCCGCCCGACCGTGGGAGGACTATCTCGCCCAGCACCAGGCCGACCCGTCCAAGGTCACCCTCAACGAGGCCCGCCGCCGGTTCCACGCACAGCCTCGCGTCATCGCGATGCTCGCCAGCGCCGGCAACTACGAGTTCGACCCCGCCGAGCTGGCCGCCTACCAGGCCGGAGAGCACGCCTACGCCGGGCTGCACTGGCGCATGGCCATCGTCGGGGATCTGCTGATCACCGCCGAAGGCAAGGTCCTCAAGCCGTCCAGCGACACCATCGCCGACCGGCTGCGCTTCCTGAACGAGGCCATCAGGTACCTGCGGACGCTGAAGCCCAGCGCCCGCCTGTGCGCGGTCACCATCGCCTAACCATTCACCAGCTCGAGGACCGGTCGCAGCCCAGCTGCGACCGGCCTTCGCCATGCCCACCGACATCCCACGAAGGAGACGACATGTTCCTCGCCGACCCCGCTCTGCGGCTGATCGCCGCCTCCACCAACGACGTGCTGCCCGAGCAGCTGTGGCGCTACGACACCGGCACCGAGGACGCCTTCGGCGACCTCGCCCGCATCCTGCACAAGACCGCCATGGCCTACAACACTAGCAGCGCCGACCTCGACAGCCCGGCCCCGCGGCCGTCGGTCGGTCTCCGGCTCGCCGGCACCGGCGCGGCGATGCAGGACGTGCTCGCCACGATCGACCGGCGCGTCGCCATGGAGCGGCACACCGTCATCACCGGCAGCCTGCTCGACCTGTACCGGGCCTGGCGGCGGCACCGCCCGCTCAACGACGGCGAGCAGCGCCACCTGCTGCTGTGCTCCGGCGACCCGGGCCACGGCGTGGCCACCATGCAGCGCTTCACCCACCACCAGTGGCGGGTGACCGTCGACGCCGAGGCCGCGCAGGCGTTCGCGGTGCCGTACCCGAACCGGATGGTCGGCGTGCTCGTCGAGACCGACGACGGGATCTGGCAGCCGGTCGCCTGCACCGACGCGGCCCAGATCGCCTCCGGCAGGGCCTACCGGCTGCCGGTCCGCGACGACCTCGCCACCGCCTGCCGGTCGCTGCTGCGCTGGTGGGCGCTGCGGCACTCGGCCGCCTGGCGCAGCCGCAACCCCGACCAGCTCACCCCAACCGAGCTGGACCAGCTCGCCGAGTAGGAGGCCGCCATGCTCAACGCCGACTCGGTCGGCCGCTGGATCGCCCGGCTCACCGGCCGCACCCTCGACCAGCACGCCACCGACCCGGTACCGGCCGCCGCCGATCTCCCCAAGGCCGCCGACACGATGCGCCGTCACCGGCTGGAGCTGCTGCTCACCGTCGACCGGCTGCGGACCGCGCTGATCAACGAGGACGACCTGTCCACGTCGATCACGGCGCTGACCGGGCCGCTGGACGCCATCGCGAAGCTCGGCCGCGAGTACCGGTACGCCCGCAACTGGGCCGAAACCCTGCTCCGCGACGACGAGCGCACCGCGTACGCCGACGCCAACCCCGGCGCGGTGCTGCGGCGGCGCTTCGTCAACCCGGGCGACACGACCCTCGTCGTCCTGCCGCACACCGATGCCTGCCGCAAGCAGCACCTGGCCGGGCGGCGCACGCGCGTGCGGATCGGCCGGGCAGACGCCGAACTCGACCTGGCGGTCGGCCCCGGCCAGCTGCGCCTCTCCCACGCCGACGCCGGGATCTACCACGATCCGGCCCACGGCTTCTACGTCCTGGAGCCCGCCGCCACCGAGGCCGCCGCCTCCGGCGACTGATCCTCCCCGGCGGCCACCGGCCGCTATCCAGGCCACCGGGCCGCCCCTCGCAGCACCCCATCACGGCAGCGCACCGCCCCACGCGCCTGCCGCGATACCTGCTGCCCGCGACCCGGCGCACCACAGCACGGCACAACGACGTGCCGCGCTGCCAACCCACAAGTCCCAGAAAGGGGACACCACCATGCAACACGACCTGTCCACCATGACGCCCGCCACCCAGGCGGTCTTCAACGCCCTGCACCACCTCGGCCAGGGCAACGTCCACGAGCTGGCCAACCAGTCCGGTAAGGCCCGATCGACCGTCGACAAGGCGATCAAGACCCTGTCCGACGCCGGTCTGATCGTCCCGGTCGACACCGACACCGACGCCGCCGAGGGCGTCCCCACCCGCTACACCATGGCCGAGGGCGTCACGGAAGCCGTCACCTCCGACGAGGCCGACCCGGACCTCGGGCAGGGCAACGACATCAACGACACCGGCCTCACCGGCGACACCGAGGCCGACATCACCCCGGGCCTCGGGGCCGGCGAGGCCGGCGACAACCTCGCCGACGACCCGGAGCCCGGCACGGAGCTGGACGGCGGCGGCTCCACCGGCCAGGACGGCGCCGACGACCAAGCCGCCAGCAACAACGGCGAGGACGCGAACCCGGACAGCGCCGACGCCGGGGCGGACAGCGACAGCCAGGACTCGGACCACGAGGACGAGGACGACCACGAGGGCACGGAGTCCGACGAGGACGACGACGACGAGGACGACGACGACCAGGACTCGGACGACGAGGACGACGACGGGTCGGAGGACCAGCCCGTCCGGGCGGCCGTCACGGTCGTGCAGCAGAGCCGTCCCGGCGACCGCAAGGTCATGACGATCAAGGCGGTCATCGCCGAGTACGGCGACGACGGCGCGACCCTCGACGAGATCGTCAACGAGAGCGGCATCGGACACCCGACCGCCTCCCGGCTGCTGGCCGCGATGGAGCAGGCCGACGCCGCGCGCCGTCTGCCCGGTATCCCGCGCCGGTGGATCGCCGGACCGACCAAGGCCAGCGAGGTCGACCCGAACCCGGAGCCGCCCCGCTGCCCGGTCTGCTTCCAGGTGGTCAAGGGCGTGACCGAATCGCCCGAGGCGGTCGCCCTGGTGCAGTCCTTGATCCGCTCCGACGGCACGATCCACGTCGTCGCCGAGGATGGCACCGGGCACGTCGTGAAGCTGCCCAAGCGGCTGCCGCCGCGCACGGCGAGCACCGCGACGGCCGGGGCGGTCCGCCGCACCGACCTGACGGTCAACGGCGACGGCAGCCAGCCGTTCGCCAAGGGCGAGCTGGAGAAGCTGACCCTGGCCGTGCTGGCGGCCAACCCCGGCCGCTGGATGTCGCCGCAGGAGATCGCCACCACGATCAGCGCCCAGCTCGGCGGGCGCAACGTCAGCTCCGGGGCGGTGCGCAACAACTGCACCAAGGCCGCCGCCAAGGGCGACATCGAGATGGTCTCCGACGCCCCGCTCACCTTCGCCTACCCGGCCCCGGCCGGCGAGGGCGAGACGGCCGAGGCCGAGACCTCGAACGCCACCGCTCAGGCCGACGCCACGTCCGAGACGGTCGACGCCGAGGCCAGCAACACCACGGCCGAGAACTCCTCGGGCAACGAGCAGTCCTGATGACAACGCCGGGGCCGGGCAACGCCCGGCCCCGGCCGCGCCGCCACCCATCCCTTGGGCCGAGCCATGTGGCTCGGCCTCTTGCCATTTCCGAAAGGAGAACCCCGTGGCACACGAACTGGAGACGTTCGCCAACGGGCAGACCGCCTTCGCCTCCGCCCGCGTGTCGGCCTGGCACCAGCTGGGCACCGTCACTCAGGCCACGATGAGCGCCAACGAGATCATGGGCGCCGCCCTGCTCGGCAACTGGGGCGTTCGCACCATCCCCGTCAGGGGCATCGACGTCGTGGACGGGATCGAGGTCCCGATCCTGGCCGACGACCGGCGTATGACCGTGCGCCGCAACCCGGTGACCGGCCAGACCGAGTATCTGGGCATCGTCGGCAACGACTACGAGGTCATCCAGAACGAGCAGTGCGCCGACATGCTCGACCAGCTCGTCGACCAGGCCGGGGGCGCCCACTTCGAGACCGCGGGCAGCCTGCGGCGGGGCAAGTCGGTGTTCGTCACGATGAAGCTGCCGACCGCGATGGAGATCGCCGGAGTCGACCGGATGGACCTGTATCTGATCGGTACGACCTCCCACGACGGCACTGCCGCGCTGCGCGTGGACGCCAGCCCCATCCGCGTCGTCTGTGCCAACACCCAGCGGGCGGCGTTCGCCCACGCCGTGGGGCACTACACGTTCCGTCACACCTCCAAGGTCGGCGAGCAGATCAGCCAGGCCCGCGAGGCGCTGGGCCTGATGTGGCGCTACATGGGCGAGTTCGAGAAGGCCGCCGAGCGGATGCTGCAGACCGCGATGACCACCCGCGAGTTCGAGAAGATCGTCGCGCAGGTGTGGCCGGTGGCCGACAACGCCACCGACAAGACCAAGGCCAACGCCAAGGAGCGGCTGGGGACGCTCAAGTACCTGATCACCGAGGCCGACACGCAGAAGGCCATCAAAGGCAGCCGGTGGGCCGGATACCAGGCCATCACCGAGTACCTCGACCACTACCAGGCCGCCAAGGACCCCACGACCCGCGCCAACCGGGTGATCACCGGCAAGACCGGTGACCTCAAGTTGACCGCCTTCGACCTGCTGAAGGTCTGACCGAATTCCGCCCCTGTGCCGGGGCGGCGGTCACCTGCCGTCCCGGCCCGTCACGAACGGACCACAGACCCATGACCGAGACCACTCCCGTGCCGCCGCAGCGGCCGACGGTCCCGCACATCCGCCATCCCCGCGACGAGCGCCAGGCCGTCTGCGGCGTACCCGCCACCGACGTGACCCGGTGGGAGACCGAGGACCCGCCGCGTCCGGGCTACGCGTGCGAGGACTGCCTGGCGCTGCTGGAGGACGCGGCCCGGCCCGACGACTACACCCACCCGATCGGCGACGCGACCCTCATCGACTCGCTGCGCACGATCGTCGCCGAACGCCAGCACGCCAAGATCAACGGCGTGCTGGTGGACCTGTGGTCGGCCAGCGTCACCGTCACGATCTGGGACCAGCTCAAGCAGGACAAGCGGGACCGGCTCCTCACCCTTCCCGCCCACCAGCTGATCCTTCGATGCGTCACGATCTACAGCCGCCTCACCGGCGAGGGCCACCGCCGATGACCACGCCGCACAGGCAGCAGTGGTTCCACTACCACGTCTGGGTCTTCGCGGTGCACACCGCGATGTCGCTGATCGACGCCGCACCCCGACCCACCCGGTCGCTCGACGTGCCGACGTGGGCGCAGGCGTTCGGCCTGACCCGCATCGACAACCCCGACCCGGACACGATCGGGCTGCTCGGCCCGGCGCCGGACGCCTTCGACCGCGACTACGCCATGAGCACCGACCTGGCCGAGCCGGTCATCGTCGCCCACCTGCTCATCGACGGCGTGGAGCCCTCGCCGCTGCTAATCGACGGCACCCACCGGCTGTACCGGGCCTGGCGCGAAGGCGTGCCGCAGCTGCCCGCCTACCTGCTCACCGTCGCCGAGAGCCGTCAGGTGCAACAGGACCGGTGGCTCGGTCCCGGCCGCACCTGGCGCGTCGGGCCGCGCTGACCCCTTCACCCCTCGTACGCCTCGGTGAGCCGCACCGCCGGCGGCCACCGAGGCGTACCCACCGCACCCCTTTGGGAGAAAGCACATGTCCTACACCGCCCCGTGGCGCAAGCTGTGCAACTGCCGTTGCCCGCTGCACCACGGCTTCCCGCGCACCGACTACTTCCAGCCCGGCTGCGCCTGCACCATCACCTGCGACACCCAGCCAATGACCCTCCTCGCGGAGCAGTGGGGCTGCGCCCTGTTCCTCGACCAGCACGGCGACCTGTGGCACGTCAACGCCATGGCCAACGGCCAATGGGACTGGGAGCACGGCGGCGAGATCGACACCCGCGCCGACACCTACGACGACAGCGTGCACATCGAGCGCCTACTCCGCGAGGCCGCCCGCGTCCTGCGACGGCAGATCGCCCGACCCAACTGCTGATCGGTTCAAGGTGGGCCGCCCGCGTGGGCGGCCCACGGCCCTTTTGCGTTTCACCACCTTCTCGAGGAGACAGCTATGTACCGCACCTACCGCAGCCCCTACGAGCGGCACTGCGACTGCCGATGCCCGGTCCACCACGGGCACCTGCGCACCGACTACACCGACCCGGGCTGCCACTGCCTGGCCACCTGCGCCAGCCAGCCCATGACCCTGCTCGCCCCGCAGATCGGCGGCGCGCTGTTCCTCAACTCGCACGGCACCTTGTGGTTCGTGCCCGCGCTCGAACCCGGGCACTGGGACTGGCGCTACGCCGCACCGGTCGACCTCGGCCACCCCGTGGACCCCGCCGCCGACCTGATCGCCGACTTCCTGCACGCCACCCACGCCGAGCTGCTGCCGCTCATCCACCGCATGTAGCCCGAGCTCTTCTCGTTCCCGCCGGCCGCGCACCCGCGCGAAGCCCGGCCTTTTTGTTTTCACCGAGAGGCAGATCGTCATGACCAAAGCCATCATCGGCATCGTCACCGTCGTCATCATCGGCTGCTTCGGCCTGCCGATGCTCCTGCTGTCGGCCGTCATGGGCGGCCCCGGCGGCTGCGGCAGCACCACCGGCGTCTCGGTGCTGGCCTCCGGACAACCGCCCGGCGCCGGCAACTGGGACACCGAGCAGCTGGAGATCGCCGCCACCATCATCGACGTCGGCGTGTCCAAAGGCGTACCCCAGTGGGGCTGGACCGTCGCGCTGGCCACCGCCATGCAGGAGTCCGGCCTGCGCAACCTGCCGTACCTCGGCGACCGCAACGACCACGACTCGATCGGGGTGTTCCAGCAGCGGCCCAGCCAGGGCTGGGGCACCGTCGAGCAGCTGACCAAGCCCGAGTACCAGGCCGGAAAGTTCTACGACAAGCTGCTGACCATCCCGGGCTGGCAGACCATGCCGCTGACCACGGCCGCCCAGGCAGTGCAGATCTCGGCATTCCCGGACGCGTACGCCAAGTGGACCGACGACGCCATCCAGTTCGTCCAGCAGCTGACCAGCACCCTGGCCGACTGCGCCACCGACGCCCTCACGGCTCTGCCGGACGGGTTCACCCTGCCGGTCAACACCCCGCCGCAGGTGATGACCGCGATCTTCTGGGCGGTCGGCCAACTCGGCACGCCGTATCACTTCGGCGGATCCTGCACCGATCCCCACTCCGGCGACCCCGACAAGCAATGCGACTGCTCCTCGCTGATGCAGGCCGCGTACCGGGCCGCCGGAGTCTCCATCCCGCGCGTCACCATGGACCAGGTCAACGCCGGGAAGGAAATCACGGACCCGGCCATGCTGCTGCCCGGCGACCTCATCCTCATCCCCGGCAGCGAAGGCACCATGTCCGACCCGCGGCACGTCGGCATGTACCTCGGCCAAGGCTTGATCATCCAGGCCCCGAAGACCGGAGACGTCGTGAAGATCACGCGGCTCTCGTCATGGATTGACCAGGTGGCGGCGATCAGAAGGATCGTTAAAGGTTAATCACCAGTCAGGAGCGATCTCTGAACCAGTTCAGGATCCCTCGGGCATCCCTGATCTCGTTCGACGACGCCCCGCTCTGACCGTCATCATCCTGGTACTCGTAGTCCTGGCGGATGCCGACGTCGTCGGTGAACGTGTCGGTGAACGTCTCCCGCCGTGTGTACTTCCCGTCGGAGCTCCAACCATCACGGCTCCTGGTGCGGGTCTCCGTACGGCCCCTGTAGGTCTCGTCGTACTCGTCGACGAAGTTGGCCAGGAAAGTCACCTCGTCGTCCTTCAGGCGCGCACCGGAGACATCCAGGTGCTCTCCGATGCGGTCGCGGAGCCGCTTCTTCTCGTGCCGATCCACCTGTTTTTCCCTCTTCCCGTGGGGTTCTGGAGTCTGCCAGATCCGAACAATAGGTGTGTCGGCAACTGCTCGGCTGCGCGCTACCGCTCCTCGTCCTCCACGGCCGCGCCGCCCGTACCGGGCCGCCCTGCGTCAGTCGGTCGCTGCCAAACCGCGACTACGGATCCACTGCTCGTACTCCTGCGCCATGATCGTCATGTCGCAGATGACGGCAACACCCGTTCACCGCGGTTGAGGTGTCCGACAGACATAGCGAGGCCCAGCCGGGCTGAGGTCCCCGAGCCACGAATACGACCTAGTTCGCATACAGGCACTCCACCAGTTGCCTGGTAGCGGTGGCGGCGTGGGGTGCAGCCCGCTTGGCCGCACCCCACGCGCGGCTATGCCGCCTTGCCGCTCTGGTCGGCGCGGCCGGGCACGACGAGTTCGAGGATCTTCAACGTCGTCGCGCGGCGGTCCGGGTGGCTGGTGTGCAGGACCACCATCGTGGCGTAGGAGATCAGGAGCCACCGGGTGATCCCGGCGGCGGCCAGACGGCCGAAAAGAGCACTGGCGGCGCAGAGCAGGGCAGCCGACACGTACCCCGTTACCTTTTTGATCGTCCCCAGCCGGGGACCCTCGGTCGCCCGGCCCGGTATGACTTCCTGCCCCTGTCGTACGGATGATCCGGGGGGTGTTGTCGCCGGGTCGGGTGGCGTCGGCGGACCGCTGATAGGGACACGGCCACCCGTGTTGGGGTAGGTCTCTTCGTAACGTGGCTGCCGGCAGTCCGACGCCTGGACCAGCGGCCGAGGCCACGGACGATGCGTGGAGGCGGGTCTGGTGAACGACGAATACGGCGTCTACCTCGGCTTGGACGTCGGTAAGGGTGACCACCACGCAGTCGGGCTGGCTCCGGACGGCAAGCGGCTGCATGACGCGGCGCTGCCGAACACCGAGGCCCGGCTGCGGCAACTGTTCGACAAACTCGCCCGTCATGGTCGGCTGTTGGTGGTGGTCGACCAGCCGGCGTCGATCGGCGCCCTGCCGGTCGCGGTGGCTCGGGCGTGCGGGCATCAGGTGGCCTACCTACCCGGCCTGGCCATGCGCCGCATCGCTGATCTGCACCCAGGCTCGGCGAAGACCGACGCCCGCGACGCTCACGTCATCGCTGATGCCGCCCGCACACTGCCGCACACGCTGCGGCGGGTCGACACCGGCGACGAGACCCTGGCCGAGATGGAAGTCCTGGTCGGTTTCGACGACGACCTCGCCAGCGAAGCCACCCGCGTGTCCAACCGCATCCGAGGACTGCTCACCCAGATCCACCCCGCCCTGGAACGGGTCCTCGGCCCGAAACTGCACCACAAGGCCGTCCTGGAGTTGCTGTCGCGCTGCGGCGGACCCGTCGGTCTGCGCAAGGCCGGCCGCCGCAAACTCCTGTCCATCGCCGCCGTCCACGCACCCCGCATGGGGCAACGCCTCGTCGAGCAGATCATGACCGCCCTCGACGAGCAGACCGTCACCGTCCCCGGCACGACAGCGGCGGAAACGATCCTGCCCCGCCTCGCCGACAGCCTCCGCGACGTCCTGAGACAACGCGACCAGGTCGCCACTCAGGTCGAGAGGATGCTTGATGCGCACCCTCTTGCCGGGGTCCTGACCTCGATGCCCGGCATCGGCGTCAGGACCGCAGCCCGGATCCTGCTCGAAGTCGGCGACGGCAGCAGCTTCGCCACCCCCGGCCACCTCGCCGCCTACGCAGGCCTCGCCCCCGTCACCCGACGATCCGGCAGCAGCATCCGTGGCGAACACCCACCCCGCGGCGGCAACAAGAACCTCAAACGCGCGTTCTTCCTCGCCGCGTTCGCCGCCCTCGCGGACCCCGTCAACCGCGCCTACTACGAGCGCAAACGCGCCGAAGGCAAGCGTCACAACGCCGCCCTCATCTGCCTCGCCCGACGCCGCTGCGACGTCCTATACGCCATGCTCCGCGACAAGATCCCCTACCAACCACGGCCGAGAGATCAGGCACCCGTCCCCGCTTGACGAAACCCATAGGGACACCCCCCTTGGGATTCACGTGCCTGCCCGTCCGAGGTTTGCACCGGCACCGTCGCACAAGCCGAGGGCCGCCCGGAGGTGGCGTTGGTCCCGCTGCCTGACGTCTCGCTTACAAGCTCTGTGCGCCCCGTCCGGCCGGATCCGTTGACGTCTGCGACCTCGGGCGGCAGTCCCCGCTCGGCAGCCGGGGGTTGCCCTCGTCCCGGCCGGTTGCTGTCAGCGCTGCTGTCGGCTGCTTCCGGACTTCAGTTCACAACCAATGGGGAGAGGGGAGCGCCCCCGCCGGTCCACGCTCGCCGATGAAGATCGTTTCTCCACCTCTGGCTCTTGCCAGCTCTGGGAGACTTGGGTCCATGTTCGGCACCGTTCTGTATGACGTCTTTGAAGCGGACGAGCGTGAGGCCGTTCATGCGGCGATCGAGGACTTGTGCTCACCGCTTGATACCTACGGCTGGGCGAGCGTCGGGGTGTATGCCTTCTACGACCCCGAGTCCCGGGAGACGGGGCCAGCTGGTCGCCACCTCCTGTACATCGGGCTCGCACGCGACTTGTCGGAGCGTTACGCTCAGCACGCCGGTCTGATCTCGTTCCCAGCAAACGGCTGCAAGCGCGAGCAAATCCGCAGATGGTTTAGTCAGCACCCTCGGCTGGGTTTTTCATGCTTCGTGCAATCCACGCTGGCGCAGGTTGACACCCATCGAGAGCGAGGCAAATACAGGCGAGCAGACTACGATGAAGAGTATCCCGCTGGTTTCGCCTCAAATGAGACGAGTGGGCTGGAAAGCGCAGTAGAAGTCGAGGGGCAGCTAATCGAAAAATACCGACTCCTTCACGGCCGCCGGCCAGTCTGGAACCGGATGGGCGGTAGCGTCCGCGGCAGAGAATTAGCTGCTACCGGCACCGCCGACGGCTTGCTTCTCCTCCTCGGCGGCACACGTGACTCACTCTTTCGCGCGAGGCGCACCCTCCGAGAGCTTTCCGAGGATGCGAATGCATCGGCATTTGAGTTTGGCCCGCTTCACTGGGCAAGAATGGAGACGATCGCGAACGCATGGGAACGACGCGCGACAGACAGGGATGTCTTCCAGACACTCATTTCCGCACCAAACGATGAGAACTTCAAAGGGACCTTCTTCGCAGACCAGATCAACTACATGATGTCGTTGGGTTACCTTGACGGCGCGCCCGGCACCTCCTGAGTACTCATTCTCAGCAACAGCCTGAATTCGCCGGCGCTCCCTGCCTCATGCAGCTTCTCAGTCGCGGGGGGAGGAAGAGTGGCGCGCAGCGAGTATCTCCGCGGCCAGCCGCTGTGCGTCCTGAGCGGGATCGGTAGAGCCCGTGGCCTGATCGCCAAGCTGCGCCTGCCACTCCCGTCGCGGCACTAACGGAAACCCGCTTTCGGCGATCCGTGAGAAGTGGAAGCCACGGGCAATCGGTTGCACCACCCTAGCCTCTCTGAATGCCTCTCGCCGCAGGAGGCCTCCTTGCCTTAAAAGGTGGCGAAGCCTTTTCGTTCTGACAGTCAAATAATCGAGGCGGGGGAGCACCATGACCTTAGCAGTAGGGTCCGCCATAACCTCATCTTGGATGGGATACCACAGACCATCTCCCATCTCGTAGAGACTGGCAGGGCGCGAAACGAACTCTTCCATTCCACAGTGCACCGTTAGTTCGAAGTACTCCCCTTCGTCGGCGGACAGCCAGGCAATCTCCAAACGTTGAACCTGCGAGTCGTCGAAGAGCAGCCCGTCCGGGCCTTTCACTGCGTCGTTGAGCAATTTTGCAAAGTTGTCTACGTCCGCACCACCCGGACTCTCCCACCGGTCCTGCTCATCGAGGAACAGGTGCCACCTGAGCCGAACTTCGCCAGAGAAGTAAAATCCGTAAGAGCGCAGTTCTTCGCCTACGCGTTGCTTAAATTCCCGCTGCCGGGCCCCGCCGGCTCCGTAGTGGAGTGGGTCGAATCTAAATTGATGCTCCATGCTCCCGTAGCAAGGTCGCCATTCCGCATCGATGCCAGAGTTCACCCAGCAAGGATGTCATGCGAGGGCATCGCTGTATAGCCGTGAGCAGACGCTTAGAGTGGGTCAGCGGTCGTTGCTTCCGTCACCTTGAACCAAGCGTCGCGAAGGAGCAAGCGACGTCTTGCTTACAAGGCGCTTCCGGCAAAGGTCACAGCGTCCGCTGACGTCCATGTCCCCGGCCCCGGGGCACCCGACCGCACTCGTCTGGCTCCGGCCACCACCGTTGGTGTCAACCGCTGATGTGAAGTCGCCGTCGGCCGGAGCCAGGCATTCACATGTTGACCCCGTCGGGGGGATGCGGAACTAAACTATCGGCCGTTGCCATCTGGTGGCGGCACGCATCGACGAGCAGGTGTCGACCGTCGCCGTTCGACGGAGGGAAGCACCCTACGTCGAGACTCACGCGGCCTTTCTGCTGCCTCGCGGCCAGCACCGCTGGGGGAATCGGCCACGATCACTCTGTAGCCCAGCGGCTGCGCGGGTCGAACCATCCAAGATCGGGAAACCAAGCGATGCATCGCCCGAGCGGGTAGGCCCATACCCAAAGGTGCGTGACCTCTCTCGGTAGATGCGGAGGCTCCGTCGGCAGCTCGTTGTAGCCCTCGTCGAGGGCATGCCAGGCGGGCCATGGCGTGCTGAACGAGAAGCCTATGAAGGCGTGCCGCTCATCGGATCCCGTAGTCGCCAGCTTGCGCCGGAGGTCGAACCGTCGCTCATCCCTGACGAACGAGGCAAGGTAGTCGCCGAAAAAGGCCCAGTCCAACTCCGCCGGACCACCGATCCCCTCGGCGGCGATGTGGATCATCGGCGTCTCCGCTGCCCTAATCCTCCTCGAGGCCAGCCGTACCACCCCCGCATCCGCGAGAAGGCGAACATCGGCGCTGTGGTGTTGTTCAAGGCGTTGATCGAAGACAGCGATTTCGAACGTGTCGCCGCTTGCATCGAGCCTTTCCAGGATCAGCGGTAGTGATCGCTCCAACTTGCTGACTCGCGCTCTTGCTGCCAGGGTGACCCACCAGACCCTGCCCAGGGTTGGAGCGGCAACCTGGAACTTGCGCTTGAGCACTTCGCTGCCGAGAGCGGCGTAGGCTTCGTCTAGGTCTTGAGTGATCTCGCCGTACGCGGTTCGGCCGTCCCGGTACTCAATCCGGAGATCCGGCATACCGTCGGCACTGCCGTCATCTTGAAGCGCCACATACTCAGCCGTGAGCCGGGCTACTACTCGGGCGGCGGCGCCCTCGAAGTCGCCTTCATAGCTCGACCAGTCTCGGAGGCGCTTCCGCTCAGACCGAAGGTCGTCCGGGTATCCAGGGGTGAACTGGCGCACAGACGAACCTTACGTCGGCGGGCCGGAGAAGCGGTCAACTGGAGTGCAAGCATGCGGACTGCCGCCGAGCGGTGCGACACCAGTCGGGGGACCGCCGGTCAGGTCTGCCGCAGATTCCCCTTTATATGAGCCGATGACCTGCCCCATCGAGGAAGTAGAACTCGACCGGCGGTGTCAGGGGCCTCACCCGCTTGAGGTATCGCTCAGCAACCTCGGCGTCCTGGCCGAAAACCATGAACACACGCTCAGCGTCGAGCTTCTGCAGGAGCCAGACGTACTCGGCAATTGCCTGCCACTTCGCCGCAGGCACAGCGGTGTTCTTCAGCCACTTGGCATCGCCGACGACCCTGCCATCAGGACTGACAAGGTCGAACTTCCACGGCACAAGTCCGCCAACGTCGGTCCGGCGTTCTTGTAGGTCAAGCTGCCAGAGCTCCGAGAAGTATTGCCGCGCGTACGCCTCGAAGGGCCGCCAGTCTGCGACGCCGGGGATCGGTACTCCCACCGGGACAAGGCTTCCCCAACCCGTAGCCGTCTGGCAAGACCCGGATCGAGGAGTTCGTCAAGCTTCTCGCGGCTTGACTACTTGCCGCGAATCCCCACCGGCATGAGGCCGACGAGCTCTCTCCGGTTCTGGCTCACCGTCTGGCTCTCGCGTCTCGCGGACGTCCCTGGCTGGGGCATCCGCTCGCCTGCTGGCGGATTGCGACGCCTCGTTTACAAGCTCTGTGCACCGCGTCCGCACACGTCCTGGATTAGCCGCAGCCTCGGAAACTCGTCCATGCCAGCCCTTGTTAGTGTGCCGTCGATCGACGCAGTTGCTGTCGGGAGCCAATCCGCTCAGCCGGCCCGGACTGAGCCACCCCCGCTTTCATGGAGCTTCTTGACCATGGTCTGATGGCCGTGGGGGAGGAAGTCGTCCGTGGCAGCACCGAAGAAGTACCCCGATGAGCTCCGTCAGCGCGCTGTGCGCCTGTACCGCGAGTCGGACCCGAAGCCGGTGATCCGGCGCCTGGCCGAGCAGCTTGGCGTGCATCACGAGGCGCTCAGGAACTGGATCCGCCAAGCCGAGGCAGACGCCGACGAGCGTCACGACCGGCCGACCAGCGAGATGGCCGAGGAGAACCGCCGGCTGCGCAGGGAAGTCACTGAGTTGCGGCGGGCGAACGAGATCCTGAAGGCTGCGAGCGCGTATTTCGCGGCGGAGCTCGACCCGACCCGGCGACGGTCATGAGGTTCATCCACGAACACCGTGACCAGTTCGCGGTCGCGCTCCTGCTACGGGTCCTGAACATTGGCGCCTCGACTTACTACGCGTGGGTCAAGCAGACGGCGCAGCCCTGTGACCGGGACGTGGTCGACCTGGGGCTGATCTCCAACATCCACGAGATCTGGGAGACGTCGGGTCGTACCTACGGCGCTGACCGGGTGCATCGGCAGCTACGCCGTGACGGCATCGGCGTGGGCCGTAAGCGGGTCGAGCGGTTGATGACGCAGCAGGGCTGGCAGGGCGCGTTCCTGCGTCGGGGCTGGCGCGGCGGCTCCACCCGGCAGGATCCACGGCACACGCCGGCGCCGGATCTGGTCAACCGGCAGTTCACCGCCGACGGGCCGAACCGTCTGTGGGTCGCCGACGCCACCCGCATCCCCTGCGGTGAAGGCGTGTTCTGGTTGGCTGCGGTCCGGGATGTGTTCTCCCGCCGGATCGTGGGGTGGAAGACCTCCGACCGCTGCGACACCGACCTGATACTCGCCGCCCTCGAGTACGGCATCTGGTCGCGCGATGTCCGCGACGGCCAGTTGATCCACCGCTCGGACAGGGGATCGAACTACACGTCGTTCCGCTTCTCAGAACGCTTACAGGACAACGGGATCCTGCCCTCCATGGGCTCCGTCGGCGACAGCTACGACAACGCGCTGATGGAGAACTTCTGGTCGACGTTGAAGATCGAACTCGTCTACCGCACCTCGTGGCGGACCCGCGACGAGGCCGAGAACGCGATCTTCGCCTACATCGACGGCTGGTACAACACCCGACGCATCCAACGCGAGCTGGGCTACCTCAGCCCGAACGAGTACGAGACCGCCTGGCACAGCCGCCAGACGCAACCAGCCGGACCACCTATCGCCACCCCTGCGCCAGCCGGCAGCAGGTAACCACCGCTCCATCAAAGCGGGGGGAACTCAGACTGAGTGACAGAGCCGCATCTGTCATGCGCCTGCCAGCTACTGTTGCGATCTCCTGCGCTCGGGTGTGGGCCTTCTCGCAGACTGGGGGTTACGCATGAAGCTCGTCTTCATTGATGACAGCAGCCAACGTGAACCTGCACGGGAGGGGCTGGGGACGCTAGTGGCGCTAGGAGCAGTCATCGTCCCTGAAAGCCAGGTCATTGGGTTCGCATCCGACCTTGCTGCCATCAAGGCCAGGCTCGGGGTTCCGGCCGAAGAGGAAGTCAAGTGGAACCCAGACAAGGGCTCGTACCTGGCAGGAGCGGGCGGTGCAGTGGCAACCGACCTACGCGAAGGTTTACTTAGGTCTGCGATTGATCGCGGGATCACCTCAGTAGTTCACGTGCTGGACCACAGCCTCGTGTACCGGGACCGCAGCGTGGTCGACGTTGGCCAGGAGTTGCTCAGGTGGACCTACGACAAAGTGGCATAGGAGTTGGACCAGAGCGGGGCGGTCATGATCGCCGACAAACCAGGAGGCGGGTCGGCCGATGAAGCACACTGGCTTCAACAGACCCTTGCGCTGACCAGCGACGGCACGGCCTACACGCAGGCAGGCAAAGTTATCTTGCCTGTGCTAACGGCTGGCTCCCATCACGTCCCGCACCTTCAACTGGCGGACATCGTGACTGCGGCCACTACGGCTGCTGTAGCCGGCCGTCCCAGCGGTATGCGTCTCGCTCCACTGCTCCATCAGCTAGCCCGAAAGAATGGCCGAGGATACGCAGGAGGGGCGGGTATAACGTTCTGGCCGCCAGAGTTGCGAGACCTGCTCTACTGGATCTTCGGCGAAGAGGCCTACACCAGCGGAGGAGTCGACATGCCGCTTGGTCCTTCGGCCTCACCGTTCGCCTCCGTGACTCGGCCATACCGGAGTCGATCCGGGATGCCGGAAGCATGAAGGCGCTACAGGGGTAGGCCAAGCCCCTGTCACGGGACGTGGCGAAGAGACCTGACAAAAGCCGACAGATGTCGATTTCAAGGGTTTTCATGGTGGTTGGCGCGTGTTGCAGCATCCAACGGCGCCGCTGTGCGATTGTGGGCAGGGTGAACCTCACCGTATGGTGTCGTCATGATCCGGTCACCCATCGAAGGCGATGCAGGTGACTGAGAGTGCGCCGGGCCACCTGCTGAGTGTCTTGGAGGAGTTGGGCTACTCCGGACACGAAGGCCTGGTGACCTCGGCTTCACCCGCTCAGGCCGGCCCACGAGACTACGTGTGGCGCGACCTGCGCAGCAAGGTTGGACTTGAGGCCGCGTTCTTTCGTGACGGGGTGCCCTTGGTGGGCTTTAGCGCTCAATCGGATCCTCGTGGCCTGACGGGCCTTCGTCGTCGGCTCTGGAACTACGGGCGCGTCCCTTTGCTAGTGAATGTCAGCGAGGAGTCAGTTCAGGCATTCAACGCCGTGTCTCTTCCCCCTAAGGGCAGGACAAAGCAGGACGGCGTCCTTGAAGCCGGTCGTCGATCCGACACAGCCCACGGCCTACTACGGGCGTTCAACCGCACCGAAGTCGAATCGGGCAATTTCGCAACCGAGTTCGGGGCCTCCTATAAGAAGGCTGCCCGCGTGGATCGGGCTCTACTCAGCAATCTCGCTTATCTCCGCCGCACTTTCGGTGGCGACGATGCAGAGCTCCGCACCGCAATGGACGTAATCATTGGCGGATGCTTGGTCGCGAGCTACCTCTCCGACCGCGATATTCTGACGCCAAATCACATCGACGAACTGTCCGGCGCTCCCGATCTGCAGACAGTCTTGGCACTTGGATCCAATCCCACCCGCCGTCTCTTCGAAGGTCTAGCTGAGCGTTTCAATGGGGATGTTTTCGGGCCGGTTCCGGAGATGCTTGGCCTTATTTCTAACGCCGAGTTATCAGGCGTAGCCGCACTACTTCGAGGTGACGACCTCCCTAGCGGGCAACAATCCCTGTGGCCGTATGACTTCTCGGTGCTGCCAGCCGATCTGGTCAGCAGCATTTACGAGCAGCTTCTTGAGGGCAACAGGACGACCGACAGCGCATACTACACTCCACGATTCCTCGTGGACACTGTCCTGGATGAAGTTGTTCCTTGGATCGGGCAATCACGGCCGAAGGTCATTGATCTCGCCTGCGGCAGCGGCGCGTTTATGACTGAGGCCTTCCGCCGTCTCGCCTATCGAGAACGAACACGGGTCGGCCGGGACCTGTCCTACCAGGAGCTTCAGGACATCCTGCTGTCGAGCATCTACGGCGTAGAACTGAACCCTGACTCTGCTCGCATCGCTGCTTTCGGCCTATATCTTGCCTTACTGGAGGAACTTGATCCTCCAACGGTCTGGGAAACCGCCGTGTTGCCTCGCCTACTTGGCAGGAATGTCGTCGTCTCAGACGCGTTCAACGACCATGCCTTGTCCAAAATGCGTTTCGACGCCGTAATCGGAAACCCGCCTTGGAAGAGCAAGCTTACGCCAGCGGCAGCTCGTTTCGTCAGGAAGAGCAGCGCACCTATAGCGGACCAGCAGATCGCACAAGCATTCCTGTGGCTGGCTGCTCGCTTTCTGAAGCCCGGCGGAACCCTTGGCCTTGTCATGCCCTCAAAGCCGCTCCTACATAACCGGAGTAGATCTACACAGGCCTTCAGGACTGCCCTCTTCGAGCAGCTCAACGTTCAAGCTGTACTCGACTTATCCGCGATACGCCGCGCTCTTTTTGCAACTGCCATCGCGCCAGCAGCGGTTGTGGTCGCAAGGGCGCCCGATGAAAGCATCCCGGCAGACCTGGAGCCGTGGCAGAACTCAAACCGGGTGCTCCACATTGCCGCCCATCCGCGGCCGCTGAATTCAGCCATCGACGCTGTCGTAATTTCACCTGAGGAGGTCACGGAGCTAAGTAGGCGTCAGGCCGCGTACCGGCCGGATATCTGGAAGGTGCTTTTGTGGGGAGGATTGCGTGACATCGACCTCCTTGACCGGCTGAGAATCAAATTCGCGCCGGTCAAGGAAGTTGCCACCGAACGCGGGTGGGTCTATGGCCAGGGCTATCAGGTCGGAGGTGGAGATGCAAATGACGCCTCTCACCTGCAAGGCCTCCCCATCATTCCCACCGAGATGGTTGAGCCCCTCCGGATTGAGTCGGATCTCTTCGAAGCTTTCGGCATGCGGACCCTCCACCGCCCCAGAGACAGGGAGTTGTTCCGTTCTCCTCATGTCTTGGTGCGGCGAACACTTCACCAGGGCAGATTGGCAGCAGTCTTCGTTGAAGAGGATGCTGTCTTCCCGAACGGGCTACTCGGCTTCGCCGGCCCACGTCACGATCGTTCGCTTCTTATGGCGCTCGCGGCAACCATCGTTTCCTCACTGGGTAACTACTACCATTTCATGACAAGCGCATCTTGGGGCGTTGAACGGGATTTTGTCGAGCTTAACGAACACCTGTCTCTGCCCCTGGCAACGCCGGGCCCCGATCACGTCATAGAGCTTCAGGACATCTTTTCTCGGGTTCGTTCCGACCCCAGGACCACCGGTTGGCGGGACCAGCTCGACAGCGTTGTCTTCG
Organism: Micromonospora sp. WMMD1274; assembly: GCF_049179035.1. Taxonomy (NCBI): domain Bacteria; kingdom Bacillati; phylum Actinomycetota; class Actinomycetes; order Micromonosporales; family Micromonosporaceae; genus Micromonospora; species Micromonospora sp. WMMD1274. The sequence goes on along the minus strand of NZ_JBMHMG010000001.1, from coordinate 3,948,939 downwards.
ACATGTATGAGCTTTCGACGGCTGACCAGCTTCGGGTCCATGATCGCCTGGCCTTCGGCCTGGACCGGTTCCAGCGCCCCTTGGCCTACGCGGCACCCATAGATGACGATGGGCTGGGCCAGTACGCCGCAACGATTCGAGAGGTTCTAGCGGCAACGCTGCCTGACCTGCGCATCGAGGCTCGACACTTCAGGGATAGATCATACCGGGCTGTGACCGTGACATTGACGGAGGGTGACGCGGTCGTGCAAGATACATGGCCTAGCGGCACAACGGTCGATATGCAGAGGATCGTCGAGATGAACGCTGATCGGGGAGCTACCTCCACGGGAGTCGTGGCGCAGCCTGCCGGCTTTTTCGTTGATGACGATACGGTCTATGTGGTAAAGACTGCCGACCGCGACCGCTGGTCGAGGGACGCGGCGCTCGATGATGCAGAGCGCATCCTGGCCGCCCTCGCCTTCGGCGAATAAATTGCTGGAGAGACTACGGGCTCGCGTTGAGGGCAAGGTTGCTGTAACCCTCAAAGCTCGCGTGGCCAACAGAGTTGACGGCCTTATCCGAGAGCTGCTAATTGAAGCGATCCTGCTGTGGGAACAGGAGGGATTTAGCAGGTACAGCGACGGTGAAGTCCCGTGCACTGTGCGGATTTTTGACTGTGCGTGTCGAGTCATCGAAGGCGACAGCCTAAAGTGGGCGCTGATCCACGTTCAGTACGATGGGCCGCAGCCAAACCGCGCCATGCGGGCCGGCCTTGAGGACCCGTCGAAGGCTTCGCGCCCCGACTTGAACGTCCGGATCGGCTCTGCCCTGGTGCACGTGGAGGCCAAGCGCCTGCACCTGCGTGATAGCTTGCCGAAAAAGTACGTCCAAGAGGGGATGCGGCGCTTTATCGATGGTCGCTACTCGTCTGATGGTCACGGCTTGGGTGCCATGTTGGGGTATGTTCTGCGCGACGCACCTCCCGATGCCATTACTGCCGTGAATGCCGTCATCGCAGAAGAAGCGGACCTCGGTCCGTCTCACAGCCTGCAGATACCGACCCAATGGTCGCCTCGCATTCATCTCACCGCTAGCCGCCATCATGATCGGCTTCGTTTGTTGCATCACACCATCGACCTGCGGGCAGTCGCGGTCAGCGACCACTGAGGACCATCCACTGTCTGCCATCGACCCGCTCTGCCGGGGAGCGGGCCGCCGCCCGCCCGGCCACGCCAAGCAGACCTTGATACAAAGACTTTGAGCGTCCACCTCGCCGGCCCGCGTGAGGGGCCTTCATGGTCAGGTCGGCGATCCGTAGGCCGTTGGCGAGGCTGGGGGCAAGGTCGAGGGCTCGGTGGCCGGTAACTCCAGACGGCACTCGTCGTGGGCGAACCAGCGTTGCGCCGCGAGGCCCGGCACCATCCGCCTTCCGAGCGCTTGCACGATCTGGCGCCATACCGCGGAAGCGGAATCGTCCTTCTGGCGAAGGCCCACAAGGCGCGTCGAGCCGACGCACACCAGGGGCCGGTTTTCCCTGGTCATACCTAGGTTCACGGTGGTACATGGGTTTGGCTTGACGTGCGGCGCGGATGGAGCGGGAATCGGGGCCGTCTACCTGCCCGTACCATCCGACCCCCGGGAGGCCTGATCATGACTGATCGCCGCGATGCACCGGCCGTAGCCGACGCCCTAGCGGCCGTACGCGACGCTGTAGACCGGTGCCGTGTCGTACTGGCGCAATCGGGCCGCCACCCGGTCGCAGACCTGCTCGACACCGCCGCCGCGACGAGCGACCTGACGGCGAAGATCCTCCACCTGGCCGCGCCGCTGGCCGACGAGGACGAACCTGGCACGGAACTGCCGTTGGAGCGGGCGGCTGACCTGGCAGCCGACACGCGGCATCACATCATCACGGCTCTGCACCTCATCGCCGGTGCTCGTGCCATCGCCGCGATGGTCGTCACGCTGCGTCGAGCAATCACTCCTCCCGCGCGGAGGCGCTGGTGGCCAGGATGGGCTGCGATGCGGTCGCGGGCGGCACGCCTCTGGCAAGAAGCCTGGATGCCACCTGATCCCGATCTGAGCCGGGCACCATGAGCCTCGGCACATTCGGACGACAGCCGGTCCTCCCCGCGAGGGACAGACGCCGCGCAGACTGCCGCTATCGTTGAGCCGAGCCCTACGTCGGTCTTCCCCCGTGGATCGGCGTAGGGCTTTTCCGTGCCCTGCAGCTGGGGTGGTCAAGGTCGCGCGGTGCGCGCTCGATGCACCAGGCCAGGGCTTTACCGGCTGTCACCGGAGTGGGCGAGCGATCGGCGGAGGTGGTCGGGCAGTTCTGCCTCCCAGGCGCGCCGCTTGCGCCGTCCCAGGCCCGTGGCGGGCGGTACGCCAGCCGCGCGGGACAGCTCCGCACCGGTGGGGATGCGGCCTTGGCTGGTCTCGGTGTCCCAGAACCGGCGCATCGCCGCGACCGCCGACAGGTCGTCCTGGGTCTCGTCGTCGTCCTCGGCGTCGTCGTCGCGGTCGTCGTCGATCACCTCCCCGTCAGGCTGGTGGCTGGCGGATTCTCCATCGGGTGCGCTTCCGGGCGCGCCCGCGCCGGGGCCGCCAGCGGCTGTGGCGGCCACGACGATCTCCGGGGTGTCTTCGCCTCCGAGGTCGGTGCCGGTGGCATCGGTAGCGGGTATCGCGTGGCCGTTGACTCGCTGCGCCAGCTCGGTAAGCGCCGGTGCGGCCTCGGGGCCGGGGGCGTTGAGTCTGGTCGCCTCGTGGGCTGGTGCGGCCTGGGGGTTGGCCCAGGCGTTGAGGTGCGCGACCGCCTCGGGGGTGGTGGCGTCGATGATGCCGTAGATGGTGGCCATGTACATCTGGATGGCTTCGCGCTCGCTGGCCGCCTCGGGGATGTCGGCCAGGCCGATGTGCTCGGCGGCCTGCATCGCCCGCCGGATGACCTTGGTGTGGGCGCGGCGTAGCCGCCACGCGGAGGTCTTCTTCTTGTTCTGCAACAGGTACAGGTGGAGGCGGGCTCGTCCGAGGCGGGCACGCCGGCGTACGCGGTCGACCTCGGTCACGTCACGGCCTTGAGCCTCGGCCAGGCGGAGCCAGACCAGGACGCGCTCCAGGGTAAGGGTCAGGTGGATGCGCCGGGTTGCGGTGCCGGTGCGGGCGTTGCGTTCGGCGGCGAGTGCCCGCTCCCACATCCACGCGGCGACCAGCGGCGCGGCCAGCCGTAGGCAGACCTCGCGGAAGCTGTCGGCGTCCGTGGCCGACAGGGACGCGGTGAGGGCGGCGAAGACCCAGACGGCGATGCCGTCGACGCCGGTGCTGGCGTTGGCCGGGTCGCGCAGCAGCCGTGCGCGGGCCAGCAGAGCGCTCGCGAACAGGGCGACTTCGATGAACCAGAAGAACGCGTACCGCAACGGTGAATCGCCGAGGATGTCGGTGAAGAACTTCCACATACCCGAGGCGCTGACGGCGGTGGCCAGGCCCGCCGCGACGATCGTCAGCAGGTTTGCGACGAGCAGGGTGGCGCGGTGCGCGGTCATCTTGCGCATACGGTTGGCGGTCAGCAGCAGCAGGCCGACCAGGACCAGCAGCGCCAGGCCGGTGATGACGTTCTGGTTGACCTGGTAGAGCGCGGTGAGGTCGTCGGAGTTCACGACCGGATTCCTTCCCCGTGGTTCGATTGCGGTGTAACGGCCTTACGGCCAGACGGCGACGGTGTAGGCGGCGGCGATCAGGAACGGGCCGAGCGGCAGCGAGGTCCCGGGCGCCAAGCGGCCGAGGCGGCGCAGGGTGATCGCGGTGAGCGCGGCCGTGCCGAGGCCGAGCAGGACGCCCGCGTAGACGGCGGTCCAACTGTGCCAGCCGAGCGCGGCGGCCAGCGGCACGGCCAGGGTGACATCGCCCCAGCCGAGCTGCCCGCGCGAGACGGCGGCCAGCACGGCGAAGAACGCGGCCAGGACGAGTCCGGCGGCCACCGCCCGCACCCACGCGTCCGCCGGGCCGCCGAGGGCGAGCAGGCCGAGGAACCCGGCCGTGGCGGCGGCGGTGAGCCGGTGCGGCAGCCGCATCACGGCCGCGTCCACGAACGCGAGCACGATCATCGCGGCGGTCCATACCGCGTACCCGGCGAGGGCGAAGCCGCCGAGCCCGGAAACCGCCAGCCCGGCCGCCCCGGCGAGCGTGGCCGCTTCTACCGCGTAGGGCGGTGCGCCGACCCGCACGCCGCATCCGGCACAGCAGCCGGACGGTCCGATGGCGTGGGGCCACAGCGGTTTACCGCACGGGCACGCGGTTCGCCACGGCTGGTCGTCGGGCACGGCGTGCACGGCGATGGTGTGGCGCAGCAGCGGGACGACGGCCAGCGCGGGCAGCGCCGTGCCTACGCCGATGCGGCGGGCAGCGGTCGTGGCGGTCATCTCTGCTCCAGGCTGGTGCGCAGCTTCGCCGCCAGGGTCCGGGTGTCGTCCTGCGGCTCCGCATCCAGATCCGCGAGCGCCTTGGTCAGGGCACGCAGCAGGGTCCGGATGCCGTCGGCGTCACCGAGCCCATGGCGGGCATGCATCGCCCGCACGTACAGGGCCTCGTTGTAGCGGTCCAGCCCGATGGCCTTGTCGAGCAGGTCAGATGCCTCCTGCGCGTGGTGGTCGGCGAGCAGCTCGTCGGCCAGCAGCAGGTGGGCTTCGGTGCCCCAGCGGCGCACCGTCTCACGGTGCGGGGCCAGCCACTCGTAGTCCTCGCCCTCCGCGAGGGGCGCGGTGTAGAGGTCGCAGGCTGCGGTCAGCAGCTCGCGGCGAGCCGGGCCGGAGGCGATGGCGGCTTTGCGCATCAGGTCACGCAGCGTCCACACGTCCACATCCACGGTCGCAGGGTCGAGCTTGTACCCTCCGCCGCCTTTGACGACGTACGCGTTCTGCGCGTCGGGGACCGCGGCCCGGCCGAGCACATGCCGGAGGTTGCTCGCGTTGGTGTGCACGCGCTGGGCGGCCTGGCTGATGCGGGCGTCGAGTTCGATGTTGTCACCGATGGTCCTGGTCTCCACGCCGTCTGGATGCACGGCCAGGAACACCGCCAGCTCCTTGGCTTTGGCGCGCAGCGCACGGCCGTCGTGGACGATGCCGTCGATACGCGGCGGGCCGATGACCCGCAGCTTCGCCTTCACCGGCCCGGTCGTCGCGGCCGGCGCGGCCGGATCGTCGGCAGGTGGATGCGGCTGCTCCTCGCCGGAGCGCTGCGTCTCGTCATCGGCCGCGACGGTGGTGCGGCTGGCGTGCAGGGGCACGACGGTCAGCGGCACGGCCGGGGACACGATCGCCGGAGGCTCGCCGGTCTGCGCCTCGCGCAGAGTGGTCAGGATCTGGATTGCGGCGGCCGGATCGAGGACGGGCAGCCGGGCCGGGATCGGGTCGGCGGACTGCCCCGCGACGAGCTTGGTGTGCCCATCCGGGGCGACTTCGATGGTGGCGCCGTGCGCCCACTCGCCCAGCAGCAGCCCGGTCACCTGAAGGCCGCCGCCCAGAGCGAGGGCGACCTTCGCCCGCATCCGGGCGCCGGCGGGCGGGGTCTCGGTGATGAGCATGACCGGGGGCAGCGCCTCCTCGTCCGGGACGTGCTGGCGCAGCTCGTCCAGGTCGGTCAGGGCGTGTTCGTCGAGGATGCGGCTGCGGTGCAGCAGCCACCCCTCGATGACGGTGAGGGCCTCGTCGATGGTGTCGGCCACGTGCAGGCGAGGCCACGCGCCGAGGGTCACGACGTCCGGGCCGAGCAGGGTGGCCAGGGTGGCGGCGTCGATGATGACCTCGCCGCGTGTGTCGGGGTGGTGGGGACCGCCGGAGGCGAGCACGGCGACCAGCGCGGCCCGTGCGGCGGCGGACGCGCCGTCGCCGGTGATACCGGTCCCGCCCGGTGGTAGCGGCGCGAGGTCCGGCATGAGCGGAGGCTGTTGAGTGTCGGTGTCCTCGGGCACGGCCAGTTCCGGGCGGCGGGCGACCGCGCGGCGTACCCGCACGACCGGCTCGGGCAGCATGGTTGGCGGGTCGTCGTCGGGCTGGCCGGTGAAACGCCTGCGGCGCTGCAGCCACACCAGGACCACGGCGGCGCTGATCGCCAGGGCAAGCCCCCAGGGCAGCCAGCTCGACGGGGACAGCTGGACCCCGTGCTCATCGGCCGAGTCCGCGCTTTCGGCGTCCCTGGCGGCCGGCGACACCGAAGCCGAGGAACTCGAAGACGCTGACTGCGACCCGGACGCCGACGGGCTCGGCGAAGGCGACACGGGCACGGTGGATGGCACACCCGGGGGCACGGCGACCGGGCTGTCCACGCCGGGGCTGGCCGTGATACCCGGACTCGCCGTGATGGTGGGGCTCGGGGTGACGGCCGGGCTGCTCGGCGACGTCGACGGGGTCGGCGTGGTGACGACCGGCGGCGGGGTTGTGGTGACAGGTGGCTTGACCGGCGTGGCTCCGTGCGGGGGCCGGGCGTCGGCGGGCAGCCGAAGGTCCCAGCCGGGGTAGATCAGGTTGCAGTCGCGCAGCGTCCCGCCGGCCTTCGGGAAGTGGCGGTGCCGGTTCATGTCGCAGATCTCCGGCCACCGGTTCGCGTCGCCGAGCCACGCCTTGGCGATCTTGGAGAGGTAGTCGCCGCGTTTGACGGTGTAGACGTAGCGCTCGTTGCCGACGTGCACGATCGTCGGGCCTTCGGCGGCCTGGGTGAGCGCCGGGGCGGCTTGCGCGGTCGCGGTGACCGGGGTTGCGGGGAGGGCGCGGGCTGGGGTGGCGGTGGCGGCGGTCGCGGTCAGGACGCTGCCGAGAAGCATGGAGCTGATCAGCAGCGAGGCGGTGGTCCGCATGGGGTTGCGGTGGCGGCGAGGGTGCAGGTCTTTGACCCCGCGCGTGATGTCGTGCAGCTCGGCGAGCACCGCTTGAGCGAACAGTGCCCAGACGAGCCAGATCGCGACGGCGAGCAGGTTCAGGACCAGGCGGTCGGTGACCCCGCCGGTGAGGAATCCGGTCAGCGCCTCGCGGTCGGGCACGGCGTGGGGCAGCGGCCAGCCGATCGCCATGGTCAGGAAGGTCGGAATTCCGCCCAGTGCGGCAACGAGGGCGCTGCCTGCGCTGGCGCGCACCAGCCAGCGGCCCAGCCAGGACACCATCACGGACCTCCTCCTAGGGGGTGACCGCTTCGGCGGTCGCGGTGGCGTGAACCGGGATGCTGTCGATCCCTGCGAGGTTGAGCAGCTGCGTGCGCTGCGTGGTGGTGACCTCGACGATGACTCTCGTCGCCGTGACGGTCACCGTGCCGCGAAGCCCGGCACGAGCGATCCAGCCGGTAGCGGCGGCGCGGGCCTTGACCGGGTCCAGGCGCGCGACCCCGGTGCGGCGCAGCGTGGCCACGTCGAGTTCGCGGGCTCCGGCGCGGGCGGCGGCTTGGGCCGTCGACCGGGCGCTGACCTTGGTGGACACGGCGAGCCCGGCGTCCAGGACGAGCCCGGCCAGCAGCAGCGCGGTGGCGATCCAGACCACGGTGAACGCGGTGACTGTGCCCCGATCGCGGCGCAGAAGACGGCGGACGGTGTTGCGGCGGTCGGCTCTCATGTCCCAGCTCGATAGGTGTCGATCGGCTCGGTGGCCGAGGCGTGTGCGGTCTTGGTGGTGCCGACACCCGGTAGGCCGAGGTCGTCCAGGCGCATTACGCAGGCCACGTTCACGGTGACCGCGCCGCCCCGGCGGAACTGGCCGGTGTCGGTGGTGGTGGTGCAGCGGAACTGGCTGCCCGAGGCCATGGCGTTGGCGGCGCTGGTGGCGGCGGTGCGGGCGGCGGCGGGGGTCGGCGCGTCGGCGGCGGCTCTAGCCGCCGCTGCGGCCACGGCCCGCGCGTCGATCGAGACGGAGGCGGCTCGGGCGGCCACGACGATGAACATGGCCAGCAGGATCAGGAACGGCACGACGAGGACCGCCATCTCGGTGGTGACCGAGCCGCGGTCGCTGGCCGCGCGAAGGCGGCGGGGGCCGCCCGCACAAGGCAGGCGGCCGTCACCGTTGAAGCTCAACAAGAGGCACCTCCTTCGGCCCGCGCCAATGCGGGCGGATGCGTTGCGCCGTAGCGCAATGGTTATGTGCCGGGCACTCGTTCCACGGGTGCGGTGACGGTGACCCGGATCGGGAACGTCAGGCCGGGGATGACCGACGACGCGCGGCCGGTGATCGTGATCGTGGCGGTGGTGGCGCTGCGGCTGGCGGTCACGGCGGTACCGGTCAGCGAGCCGCCGGACAGGTCGCGTAGCAGCGCCTCGGTGTCGGCTTTCCCGGCGGCGGCGCTGCTGTGGTAGGCCCGCGCGGACTGCACGCCCTCGTTGGCGGCGGCCTGAGCCATGTGGCGGGCGTGCGCCCACAGCGCGAACTGGACGCCCGCCATGATCAGCAGCAGGAGCAGCGGGGTGGCCAGCACCAGCTCGACGCTGGCCGCCCCTTCGTCCCTGCGACGACGCCGCCGGAGTCCGGTCACAGGTTGATGCCCCGCACCTTCGCCATCACCTTCGGCCCGAGGATCGCCAGCGCCGCTAGGGCGAGCGCGACCAGGAACGCCGTCACCGCGATGGCCTCGGTGGAGTAGCCGCCGTCCGGGGTACGCCGCCGGGCCCGGTCGCGCAGCTCCATGCCGACGACAGCGGCGTACGCATACAGCTGGTGGATCATGTCTTTCCTCCCGTGAGGTAGTGCCGGAGCGGCCTTTCCGTTCCGGCGCAGGGGTCCTAGAGAGCGCCCAAGATCGACGCGAAAGCAGGGAAAATGAGAAAAATCATGAATCCGCCCAGGAGTAGGACCAGGGGCAGGACCATGCGTTCGGTGGCCGACGCGGCGGCGGCCTCGGCCTCGGCGAGCTGGTGGGTCATCAGCGCCGCCGACCGGGCCGACAGGGTGGCCTTTATCCGTGCGCCTTCGCTGCCTGCCATCGACAGCGCCGCCGACAGCTCAGCTAGGGCGGTCATGCCCGCGGTCTCACCGAGTTCACCGAGGGTCTGCCACGGCGGCCGGCGCCGCAGATGCGCCGCCTCCACCGCCTGGCGCAAAGCGGCCTGAGCCCAGCCATCGGCGTCGTCGGTCGCGTCGCGCAGCGCCTGCTCGACTCCGGCGCCGCCCGCGAGGGAGATGACGACCAGGTCCAACATGCCCGACACCGCGTTACGCAGCTCGGCGCGGCGCTTGACGGCCTCCGACGCCAGGGCGAGGTCGGGCACGAACGCGCCGAGCCCGGCCAGGATCAGCGACGCCCACACCGGCAGCTGCCAGCCGATCGGCGTACCGCCGAGAGTGACCACGGCGGCGAACGCGGGCGGGATGAGGAACCCGAGCAAGGCCATGGACGCCTGTTCGGCCAGGTGCCGCGACGGGTCACGGCCGCAGATGCCGAGGTCGGCGCGCACGCTGGCCCGGGGCAGGCCGAGGCGGGCCAGCAGCGGAACGAAGGGTTGGCCGACACCGGCCAGCCGCCCGCCCGGCTGCACGGCGATGGCCGGGCGCGTAGGCGCGGTCATCATCGACGTGGGGGGGTGCAGCGCGGCGAACGCCTGCGCCAGGGTGAGGCGGGGCGGGAACGCGTACGCGGCCAGCAGCGCCAGCCCCAGGCCGGTCGCCAGGCCGAGGATGATCGCGGTCGTCATCGGGGACCTCCCTCGGTGACGCCGACCTTCGCCAGGCGGGCGATGCCGAGGAACCCGGCGGCGAAGACGACGCCAACGACGATGAGGACCAGCTGCCCGGTGACGCTGGAGTACGGGGCGAGGAAGGCCGGGTTGAGCACGATCAGGCCGACCGCCATCGCGATCGTGAAACCGGTGATCACCCTGGCGTTCGTGCGGATCTTCGCGTGGCCCGGTGCGATCTTCAGCCGCAGCGTGGCTCGGGCACGGGCGCGGCTGGCCAGCTCCGACAGCAGCTCGGCCAGCTGCCGGGACTGGCGGGTCGACGCCTGGATCAGCGCCCGCACCACCAGACGCCCGGTCGGGTCGTCCAGGCGCGTACGCAGCTCGCTCAGCGCGACAGGAAGGCGCTGGCCGAGCCGCACCGCGGCGGCCAGCTCGGCGACCTCGTCGCGGATGGCGGCCGGCGCGTACGGAGCGGTCACGAGGATGGCCTGCTCCAGACCGGCGGCGGCGGACAGGTTGTCGCGCAACATTTCCGCCCACATCGCAATCGCCTCCGTCCGCGCCAGAGCGCGAGCGGCGTGCTTGTCCGTGCCGAGGGCGATCGGCAGCGCGTACGCCCCGATCCCGGCCAGCACTGCCCCGACCGGCCAGCCGGTGAGCAGCCCCGCGAGCGCGGCGACGACGAGCGCGACGGCCAGGCGGATGACCTGCTCGCGGGTCACGCGCACGCCAGCGGTACGCGGCCGGTCGGTGGCGGCGGGACGGCGCAGCCCGGCGAGCATGGCGATCAGCCCGAGGCCGAAACCCGCGCCGAGCAGTGCGGACAGTGCGGTCACCGCTACCACCCGACCCGGTCGATGACGGCAGGGTCGAGCCCGGCTGCTTCGAGGCGTTCGATGGTGTCGGCCCGCAACGGAGTGTTGGGCACCGCCCGCTGCCCGGGGCCGGGCCGCCACACCTCGTTGCTGATGACGTCCCTGCCGTCGAATCCGACGACCTCGCGAACGCTGCTGACGACCCGGGTCTTGTCCGGCGACCAGGACAGCTGGACGACGAGGTTCAGGCTCTCCGCGATCAGCATCGCCGATGCCTCGAAGCTGAGCCGTTCGGGCGCTTGGACGGCGTACATCATGAGGCGGCTGAACGCCTGCGCCGACGAGCTCGCGTGCACCGTGGCGAAGGAGCCGTCGTTGCCCTGGCTCATGGCCTTGAGCAGGTCGATCACCTCGTCGCCGCGCGCCTCGCCGACGATGACCCGGTCGGGGTCCATCCGTAGCGCGGTACGCACCAGCGCCGACATCGACACCGCCCCCACGCCCTCCAGATTCGGGCGGCGGGCCTGCAGCGCCGTGACATTGGGGTGCGCCACCGGATCGTGCAGCTCCAGTTCGTAGCTGTCCTCAATGGTGATCAGCCGCTCATTGGGCTGGATCGCGCGGGCAGCGGCCCGCGCCAGGGTGGTCTTGCCGGTGTTGGTGCCGCCGGAGAAGATGATGTTGAGCTTGGCGCGCATGACGGCCTGGATCACCCGGCACAGCGACTCATCGAGGGTGCCCTTGGCCACCAGGTCTTCCAGGTCAGCGTTGATCATCGTCGGGCGGCGGATGGACAGCGACGGGCGGCGCGACACCGACATCACCGCGCACAGCCGCGACCCGTCGCGCAGCCGAAGATCCAGGACCGGGTTGGTGCGGTCGAAGGTGCGCTCCTCGCCGTGGCCGGAGAAGTCGTCGCCGAACGCGGCTTCGGTGGCCAGCGCCCGGATCATCTCGATCAGCGCCTCGTCGGACTCGGCGATCGGCGGCCCGATCTCCGACTTGCCTCCGGCGTAGCGGATGAACACCTCATCGCAGCCGTTGGCGTGCACGTTTTCGATGTCGGGGTTGTCGAGCAGGTGCTGCAGCCCGCCCGCGCCGACCAGGTGGTCGATCACGGCGCGGGCGACGCGGGCCTCGACATTGGCAGACAGCGGCGCCCGCCCGGCCCCCAAAGCCTGCTGGGCGTGGGCGTCGAGAGCCTCGCCGGTGTACTGCTCTGCCAGGCGGCGGCGCTCGGCGGCAGGCAGCGGCCCGCCCCCGGCGTGTCCGGCCAGCGCCTGGCTCACCTGGGCGCGCAGGTCGGCGACGAGCGCGGCCTCCGTGTCGGCCGGGTTCGACGGCATGGTCATCGGGGGTCACCTCCTGCGGGGATCGTCGGTGTGGCAAGGGATACGGCTAGGGCGCGGGCGGTGGCGGGCAGACCCACGCGGGTCCACGCCCGCCGGGGCCTGCGGGTACCGGCGATGACCTCCGCGCTGTGGCGGTCCCACGGCATCGCGGCCACCAGCGGCAGCGGCAGCAACCCAGCCAGGTCTTCACGCGGATGGGCCAGCGGCCCGACCGTGACCAGGCCAGCTCGCCGGACCGGGATGTCGGCGAGGGAGACCCGCAGAAGGGACAGCACGTCGCCGCCGGCCACGACAAGGACCATGTCGGCCAGCTCCAGCAGCGGCAGCGCCGGGGAACCGGGCTCCAGACGGCCGACATCGAGGACAATCGGGCGTTCCTTTGCCCAGCGTGCGGGTTCGGTGTCGGCAAGGAGCCCAATCGCGGCGCTGGCCTGCGGGCGACCGGCGGCAGCGAGCACCACGTCGACGCCGAACGGCAGCCGCGTGGCGTGCTCGGTGAGATCGGCCTGCCCAGTGCGGCACGCGTTGGCCAGCGACGCCAGCCCCGGGGCGTCCGGCAGACGGTGCCAGCCGCCGAGGTCACCACCCGCCGGATCGGCCTCGATCAGGCACGCGGGCTCGGGCCACACGGCCGCGAGCGCGGCGGCGACGGTGGTTGCTCCGCCGGACTTCAGAGAGGTGACAGCGATCAACATGTCAGCTGCCCACCACGACCAGGGACACCGCCGAGCCGGAACCAGCAACCTTGGTCGCATCGTCACGGCCCAGAAGCAGCGACACCACGGTGGTGTCCGCGCCGTCAGCGCCCGGCACGACCTCGACCACCGTGGCCGGAACCGACACCGGTGCGGACGGCAGAGCCGGGTCGGCGGGACCGCCGTCCTTGGCGACCATGACCACCAGGACACGACTTCCCGGTGCGATACCCGCCGGGACCTGGCCCGGCTTGAGCGCCGTGGCCACCACCGCCTGCCCGGCGTCGGGCCAGCTGGCCGGGCCGAGCTGTGACTCGGTCAGCAGGACGCCCTCGGCCAGCGGAACGGCGGCCGTGCGGCCGACGATCTGCTGCGCCTGCCCCGCCGCGACGAGCCTGACGGTCGGGTCGGGAACCACCCCGACGCTCCGAAGATCAGCAGCGCTGATAGGTTGCCCAGCGGCCACCGGCCGCGCGACCGCAAGCACCTGAACCCGGGCATCACCGCCCAGCTGGATCACGGCGAAGACGCCTGCGGACAACAGAACAAGCAGCAAACCGCCGACCAGTAGCGACCAGCGCCGCTTCGGCTGCGCCGTACTGATGCTCGGCCGTGCCGGTGTCTTGGTGCGTTCGGCGACCGCGGTCATGGTTCCTCACCCCCGTTGCAAAAGTCCGAATCTTCGTCGTACCTGAGTGCGAAGGATCGCCGCCACGGACATGTGAGTACGTAGGCTGCGTACGTACGCGATGTACGTACGACATGCAGGTAGAGGCCGCACGCGCGCGGCGCTATTCGCAGTTCATGACATGTCAGGACTCGGCATCGCTCAAAGAGCCCAGGGTTATCAGGCCAAAAAGCGCAATGTGTGATCCCCCAAGGCACACGGCTCGATATCATTTGCCGCTCCAAGTCCTCCGTGGCAGGTTGGTAGCTCGTTCTGCAACTTGCATCCATGGGGGAACAAAGATTGACATCGATGCATTAGTCCGGATTGCCGACCTGTTCCGCCACCGCTTGGACCCAGCGGTCGTCGCGGTGCTGGCCGAACGGCCCTACAGGTACCGGGCGCTTCACACACGGCTGGAAACGCACCTCGGTGAGCACGTGGACGACAACGCAGTGTCGCGCAGCCTCCACCGCCTCACGAAAGCCGGCGCGATCCGCGCCGACAGCAAGCACTTCGGCAGCCGCATCATCAAGACCTACGCCCTGGCCGACAAGGGTGAGAGCTACCTCGTCACCTACGAGGCCCTTGCCCGCGTCTTCGCGCACGTCAACATGTCACGCGACGACTGCGACGGGGCCTGCCCAGTCCACGGTGGACTCGACGGCAAGCGCGCAGCTTGACGCGCTACTGACAGCATGTACGTACACAACTGTCGGTAGCGCGCCCCGCCGACCGTGCGGTACGACTGATCTACGGGGCCTCTCGCGTTGGAGGACAAGTGAAACGCACCGTTACCCGCACAGGACTCATGGCGGCAGCGGCACTGGGAGCGCTGCTCGCTGGCTGCACCAATAGCGACAAGACACCGACCACACTTCCGACCTCGGCCGCGCCGGCATCAGCGTCAGCGAGCCCTTCGGCTTCGCCGTCCGCGGCGGCCGAGACACCGGATCAGGCCAAGCGGCACGCGATCGACGCCTACCTCGGGTTCCAGACCGCGTTCCAGAAGGCTGGCGCCGCCGGTGACCCCGAGTTCCCCGATCTTGCCAAGTACGGCACCGGCGATGCCCTGAAGTTGTTCACGAACGGACTCAAGTCGGCCAAGACGCAGGGACTGCTGTCGCGCGGCGAGGCTGTCTTCCATCCGAAGATCGCGTCGCTGTCGCCCCCGGCCGCGCCGACCAAGGCGTCCGTGCAGGACTGCATGGACACCAGCAAAACCGAGCGCTACAAGGCGGACGGCGGTCCCTACAAGGACTCGCCCGGCGGCATGCGCCTCGTTCTGGCGGACGTGGAACGCATCGGCGGCGAATGGAAGGTGACAGGCATCGGCATCAGAGAGGTGGGATCATGCAAGCTCTAGCGCTGCGCCTGCTCACCGTCGCCGCCGCGTCATTGACGATGGCGTTCGCAGCGGTAGCCCCAGCGCACGCGGACTCCTACGGAGACACCAACTGCACCGTCACCCCGGACGCCCCGCAATGTGTCGTCACGGTGACCTACACCGGCGGCGGCAACGGCAACAGTGGAGGGGGCGGCGGGAACACCGTCTGCAAGGTCGGCGGCAACGTCGTCGAGTGCCACAACGCCTTCGGCTGGCTCGGTAAAGATGGCTGCTACTACGGCAAGGACGACGGCAACTTCCTTCCCGCCAACCAGTGGATCAAGACATGCCTCGACCCCGCTACCGGCGATCCCCTTCCCGGGCTGACCATCGTCACGCTGTTCCAGCCGCCAGCGGCCCTCGGCGTGGTCACACAGCGAGCCGTAGACAACCTCACGATTCCCCGACCGGTCATCGCCGCCAACCCCTCCTTGACCGCGACGCAGTTCGTCCACGTCCCCGTGTGGTGGTGGGTGCAGCCCGGCTGGTGGCAGACCCAGACCGCACGCGCTTCGGCTGGTGGGCTCACCATTGAGGCCAAGGCGGTACCGCGAAAGATCACGTGGTATGCGGGGGACGGCTCGTCCGCCGTGTGCAACGGGCCGGGCACGCCCTGGACGACCTCGGCCAACCCCCTGTCGGCCTCGCCGACCTGCGGGCACACCTACACGAAGACCTCCGCGGACAGTCCCGGCGGTAAGTTCACCCTCCGGGCCGTCGCCACCTGGGACGTGTCGTGGAGCGGCGGTGGCTTCTCTGGTACCGAACCCGCGATTACCACCACGACGACGGTCAGCGTCACCGTCACCGAACAACGAGCCGTGGTAGTCCGCTAACCGGAGCCACGCTCGCCCCAGACAGGCCCCTGAGCCGAGATCCCCCGTTCTCGGCTCAGGGGTCTTCGCTTCTTCCGCAAACAACCTAGCTCACAGGAAGCCCGCAGAGCACGCGCTCTGCGGGCTTTCTTCTTGCTCGAATTCAGAGCGGCTTTATTTGAGCGTTCACAAGGAGTGCTTGCCTCGTCATTTGAAAGGGGGTTCCCCATGGCTGATTCGCGATTCAGTGCACCGCTGTGCGCTGCGAAAACAGGGGGAATAGCGTGGTTGATGCCACTGCCCACGAATCCAATGAAATGTACGATGAACAGACGGCGGAACGGTCGCCAATCAACGCGATTGGGGATCGGGACGACAGCAATTCGGCCGAAGGTGGCATCTCGTTCCGCCTCGAAATAGTCGCTATTTCGGGGCGCGAGGGAGAGAAGCTTCAGGCGATACAAGCTCGCGCCATTCGCGACGCCCTGCGGTGGGCCATCGAGCAGCAGGCCCGCGACGACAACCCTGGGGAGGGAAAATGACAGCAGTCGCAGATGAAGCCGACAACATGGACGTCGGCATCCTTGATTGGCTCATGCAGATGGCCGACCAGCACCGGCCGAACGACGACGTTCCGACGATCGTGCCAGTCGCCTTCCTCGCCCGTACCTCGACCGAGGACAGGCAAGATCCGACGCTCGCCATCCCGCGTCAGCTGGACAGCGTGAACGTCAAGCTGCCGCCCGGCTTCGTGATCGTGGCCCACTTCTATGACATCGAATCTGGCCGGACGCTCCTGGACCTGCGCGGTCAGAGCGACGCGTACCAAGCCTTCGACATCCCTGTGCCGCGCGACGGCAGCATCGCTGACCTGCTCGCAGAGGCCCAGCGGCCCGACCGGCGATTCGTCGCGGTCGTCTGCGAATCCATTGAGCGCATCGCTCGCACGACCTACTACGGCACGAAGATCGAGCACGAACTCGAACAGGCCGGCGTCGCCCTGCTCGCTGCCGACGAGGGCATTGATCGAGACGCGGTACGCCCGAGCGGAACTGGTGGTCCGAAGAACGCCACCTCCGTTCTGACCCGGCGGGTCAAGCAAGCCATCTCCGAGTGGTACGTCCTGCAAATGCTGGAACTCTCGTGGAAAGGCTTCATGCAGCACACCGCACAGGGCTGGAACATCGGCAAGCCGCCGTACGGATATATCGGAGAGCGCCATCCGCACCCGGTCAAGGCCAAGCGCGAAGAGGGCATCACCAAGCACCGGCTCGTGAGAGACCCCACTTGCGGGCCTGTGGTGACGCAGATCTTCGCCTGGCGAGCGCTGGAGCGACTGTCGTACCAGCACATCGCCGACCGGCTGAACACCGACCTCGACCGATACCCGCCACCGGTACCAGTCAAGCGGGAGTCCTACAACACCGCTATCGGTGCATGGACCTCAACCGCCGTACGAGACATCCTTAACAACCCCAAGTACACCGGATACATGGTCTGGAACCGACGCAAGCGCTCACGGCCGGATCGAGGAGTGAAAGGCCGTGTCAACCCGCCCAGCGAATGGGTATGGTCGCCGAGCGTCACCCATGAGCCTCTGACGACCCGCGCCTTTTTCGACGCAGGAAGTCCGGTCGGGCGGTACCGGCAAGGGTCGCGCTCGAAGGCCAGCACAAACACCCACCCCAACACCAAGCGCAGCTACCGATACCGGTCCTACATCAAGTGCGACATCTGTTCACGACGCATGTTTGGAAAGACGCACCAAAGGAAGACCCGCCCCGACTACACGTACTACGCCTGCGTCACCAAGCGCGAGCACCACAAGAATGAGATGTGGTACGAAATTCACCCACCCGCTCTCACCGTGAATCAAGACATCGTTGACACCTTCGTCGCACGGTTCTTCAACGAGAGGGTGTTCGGCGCCCACCGGCTGGACTACCTGGAGGGACCGGCAGACGAGCCCATCCGGTCCGGCACGGAGGCGACGGCTGCCGCTTACGCCCGTCAGATCAACGATCTTGATGCGGCCAACAAGAACCTGATTTTGTCACTTCAGCAGATGACAAGTTCGGGCGACCCGGAGATCGACGCGCAATGGCGGACCGGCATTCAGCAGCAGTTCGCCGACAACGCGAAACGGAAGCAGGTACTCGCTGCTGAACTCCAGGAGCTGGCCAAGGCCGCACAGCCGAAGGGGGCGGGAACACGTGAACTGGTGGACCAACTACCGCACGTTGATCTGAACGTGCTCGACTTGCCCGACGAGATGCAGAGGCAGCTGTTCGACGCCTTCCAGCTGGAGATCCGGTACGACCGACACCTCCAGCGGATCACACTGCGCGTCGCCGTACGCGCCGAGATGATCGACGTCATCAGCCAGGCTGCTGCCGACGCCACGGGCAAGGCCCCGCAGGTTCCGAGGCAGCGGCAGCCCGAACGCGAAGCAGAAGGGGCGGACGCGCTGGCGTCCGCCCCTGTCGGTCAAACCCGTTCCCATGTTCTACGTGCCCCCGGCAGGATTCGAACCTGCGACACACGGTTTAGGAAACCGATGCTCTATCCCCTGAGCTACGAGGGCGCGAGGGCACAGTCTAGCGACCTGGGGGTTCACCTGGGGTGGCAGGGAGTGGCCCACGTTCACCCACGTCACCCGGCCCCCTGTTCGCCCAGCCCAGGACCACACCCGGAGCACACGAACCCCGGTTTGCGACCGGCGGTCGGCCCCGGTGACCCGCGTTGGCACCGGTTCACCCGGGTTGGCATCCGCTGGAGAGCACACACCGCGCACATCACCGAAGATCATGTGAGCGCTGCCCTCTCGCCCGGCTGGCGTCGCCTCCCACGGGAGGTTAGGCCACGTCACCAGGACCGGAGCTGCGTCAGGGCTGGACCGTTCATCGGACCGGCTTGGATGGGTCTGTAGTTCAAGCCCGCCAGTGCGGAACATCCCTCGCTCATCCGGGGCAGGAGCCTCCGCGTAAGACGGGGAGCCCTCTCTCCACCCGAATGCCCGCCGAGTGAACAGCCATCGCGGCGGCAATCTTTACCACGGGGTGACATGGCGGACGTAACAGGGTTCAGGAACCGAGTTCTACCGTGGCGTACGGTTCCCACACGTACATGCCCTCGTCCCGGTTGAGGACGATGAGCTGGCACGAGGTGATCAGCGCGCCGGCGCTGATCTTCGGGGCGGAGGAGAGCGCCTCGATGAGCGGCGCTGCGGGACCGTCGGTGTTGGTGTAGGCCAGGCTGAGGTGAGGGTTGTAGGGCTCGGCGGCCTCGGGTACGCGGTCCTGCCCCCAGACGTCGGCGATGGCGGCACGGATGGCGGCACGGAGTTGCCGCACCGGCTCGATCGGCTCGACGGCGATCTGGATGGACTCGGGATCGACGTGGGGGGTGCCGATGGTGAGCTTGAAAGGTGACAGGCGCGAGCACCGGTCGGTGGCAGCGGCCACGATGGCGTCGACGTCGTCGGTGGCGACGGCTTGGACGAAGCCGATGCCCTGCATCGTGAGGTGAAGCCATCGGTTCGGAATGACGTCGAGGCTGGGCTGCGGGGACAGCAGGGACCGGTACTGGTCAGCGAGCTTCTCGACCTCGGGCTGGCCGTCAAAGGTGATGTGCCAGGTGTAGAAGCGGGAGCCGATGCCCCAACCCGGTCGCCAGTACCAGTGATCACGGATATCGGTGGCGTGCGGGACTGCCATGGGTTCTCCAGGTTCAGGGAAGTTGCCGGGCGGCGCCGGTGGCGCAGAACTCGGTGATGGCTGCTTGGACATTGCGGGCCTCAATGCTCGCGCGCAGTGACGGATTGCCGGCGATGTTGCGCCCGACGCCACGCAGGCGGTGCACCAGCGGGTCGAGCCGCTGTTCGGGTGGCAGAGCGAGCACCGGCGACAGGACCGAGACCGCGCCGTCGAGGCTGCCGGCTTTGAGATGTGCTGCGGCGGCCCAGATGCGGATCTGGGCGAGCGTGCCGTAGGCGATCGAGGGATCCGCGGCGGCTTCCGTCAGGGCGTGCTCGGCATGTTCGATGGCGTGGGTGGCCTCGCCGATGCGGAGCAGCACTGATCCAGCGTAGTTGTGTTGGCGTACCGTGCCGCAGGCCAGAAGGCCCCCCACCGGGTCGCGGCTGGCACGTTGGCGGGCCTCCTCGGCCCGTTGCAGTGCTGCCCGTGCCGGCTCAACGGCGCCGATCTCCGCCCACGCGTCCGCTTCCTGGCACGCCAGCATGACCGCCGCGCTGCCTTCGGCGGCATGGCCGTAGCCGCGCACGGCGGCGTTGGCCGCGTCTTCGAACCGCCGCTCCCACAGGTGGGTCTTACTGATCGTGGAGAGAACCCAGGCGCGGAGGGTGTTGTCGCGGACGGTCTCGGCGCACATCCAGGCGGTGCGTGCCTGGGACTCGGCCGCCGCCGGGTGGCCGAGATCGCCGGCCATCCAGGCGAGCAGTGTGCAGAGGTAGCCCGCCCAGGTGTAGAGCTCCCGAGACTGATCAGGGTTCTGACGCCCGGTCTGGAGAAGGCGGAAGACACGGTCGGCCAGGAGCCCGGCCCGCGCGTAGACGACGACGGGCGGCTCGGTCAGGTAGTCGATGGCGATCCTGCGGGTGGAGGCAGCGACATCGTCGAGGGTGAAGGGCCCGACGTTGGAGGCTTGCGCCCATGTGCCGAAGCTCGCCGTACGTTCTGCCACCGCTATCACCAGTTCCGTCTCGTCCTGCAGAGCGCCGAGGTCCCATCGCAGAGGCTCAGCCATCGCGCCAGGTGGTGTTGAGGATGCGACCGGTGGTGCAGGCATCGGGGCGGCGTTCCTGCCGCTCAGCGCCGCTCGGTCTGCTTCCGGCATAGCGGTCAGGTCGTCGAGGTCGACCAGACTGCTCGGTTCGGTGCCGAAGACCTGCGCCAGTGCGTTCAAGGCGGCCAGGGTGGGCCGACGACCGCCGAAGGGCCATCGCTCGTAGTCGCTGATCCGCGCCCCGGTGAACGTCGCCGAACCGCTTCCTTTGGCGTTCAGTCTCTCGGCTACCGCGTCCTGGGTCCAACCATGGGCTTGGCGGAAGGCATCTCGGGGGCGTAGCCCGAAGCGGCGCTGCAGCTCGGCGGCGATGGCGGGCGGGGTCACTCCGAAACCGGCCAGTGTCTGGCGCACATGGTCACGCTGCGCCTTGGTGCCCGTCGTCCTTGCCATCGCGGTCACCCCCTGCGTGCGGCCTCTTGTCGCACGGTATCGCCCCTCTCATCGGAATCGGTACGGGGCGCGACGAGGCCTCCGGCCCAGAGGTGGGGAGCTAGCCGCTAATTGATCAGAGTTCGTGCAGGTCAAAGGCGTACGCGGGTGGGGGAAAATCTCACCACCCCTGGGGATCCACTCACATGGATGCGCTTGGCAAGCTTGCCGAGCCGGATCACCGTCGGTCCGGATGTAGCCACCAGCAGTGACTAATGGAGTGGCTGCCATAGCACCCGTCAACCGCGGGATGTCCGTCGCCGTCGGGTCGTTGACGACCACCCGGCAGGCGTCTCTCCGCGCCCTGCTCGCGCTTCTCATCCTCGTGAGGATTACCGATGACAACCTCGAACGACCTGGCCCGCTACGGATATCGGCAGGAACTCAGCCGCCAGCTGCGGTTTCGGGACCTGTTGGCGTACGGCCTGGTGTACATGGTGCCGATCGCGCCGATGGCGATCTTCGGCAGCGTCTACGCGGGCTCTGGCGGCATGGTGGCCCTCGCCTATGCCATCGGTGTGGTGGCGCTGGTGTTCACCGCGTTCTCGTACGCGCAGATGGTCAAGGCGTTCCCCATGTCGGGCAGCGTCTACAACTACGCCGGTCGGGGCATCAGCCCGCCGGTCGGGTTCCTCGCCGGCTGGGTGATCCTGCTCGACTACGTGCTCGTGCCCGGTCTGCTGTACCTGGTGGCGTCGGTGGCGATGCACTCCACCGTGCCCGCGGTGCCGGTGTGGCTGTGGTTGCTCGGGTTCGTCGCGGTCAACACGGTCGTCAACTCGGTGGGGATCCGGATGACCGCGATGGTGACCCGGGTGATGCTCGTCGGCGAGCTGATCGTCCTGGCGATCTTCCTCGCCGTCGCCGGTTGGGCCCTCGCAACGGGCAGCGGCCGGTTCAGCTGGGATGCGTTCTACAACGCCGACACCTTCACCTGGTCCCTCGTCGCGGGGGCGGTGTCGATCGCGGTGCTGTCGTTCCTGGGCTTCGACGGCATCTCCATGTTGGCGGAGGAGACCCGTGACGGCGCCCGGCAGATCGGCCGGGCGATGGCGGCCGTGCTCGTCCTGGCCGGGGTGTTGTTCATCGCGCAGACGTGGTTGGCGGCGATGCTCGTGCCCAACCCCGTCGGGCTGCTGGCCGAGGGCGACGTGAACGGCACCGCCTTCTACGACGCCGCCGCGGTGGCCGGCGGAGGCTGGCTGGCGACGGTGTGCGCGGTGGCGACGGCGATCGCGTGGGGGCTGCCGAACTCGATGGTCGCGCAGGTCGCCACGTCTCGGCTGCTGTACGCGATGGCCCGCGACCGGCAACTCCCCGCGTTCCTGGCGAAGGTGTCGGTGCGCCGCAGCGTGCCGATCAACGCGACCTTGCTCACCGGCGTCGTGTCCCTCGCCCTGGGCTTGTACATGGCGACGCGGGCGGATGGGATCATGCTGTTGTCGTCGCTGATCAACTTCGGGGCGATGGTCGCGTTCCTGGTCCTGCACGTCTCCGTGGTCGTGCACCACCTGATCCGCCGGCGCAGCGGCAACTGGTTCGCGCACCTGCTCATGCCCGCCATCGGGTTCGTGATCCTCGCCTACGTGGTGGTGAACGCCAACATCGCCGCCCAGCGCCTCGGCCTGGCCTGGCTGGCCCTGGGCATGGTCGTCCTGGCCGGCCTGTACCTGACCGGCCGCCGGCCGGTGCTGTCCGGCCTGGCCCCCACCCAGGCCGCCGGGCGTGACATGGAGCGGGTGTGATCGCGATGAGCCACTTCACCTACCGTCCCGCCCGCGACGAGCTGGCCTACACCTTCGGTGGACGACTGCCGGTGGCGCACCTCCGCTCCGGCGACCTGCTCACCGTGCACACCGAGGACTGCTTCGGCGGCCTGGTGCGAGGACCGGCGGACTTGCCGTCGCAGGTGTGCCGCATGCCGTACCTGAACCCGGTGTCGGGGCCGTTCTTCGTCGAGGACGCCGAGCCCGGCGACACCCTCGCCGTGCACGTCGTGTCGATCGAGCCGGCCCGCGACTGGGGTGTGTCGGCGACGTTCCCCTACTTCGGGGCACTCACGTCGACCTCGCACACCGCCACCCTGCAGCCGCCGCTGGACGAGCGGGTGTGGGTGTACGACATCGACGGGCACGCGGGCGTCGTCCGGTACCGGGCCACCGCCAGTGACCACATGGTCGAGCTGCCGCTGGATCCGATGATCGGCACCATCGGCGTCGCCCCCGCTGGCATGGAGTCCCGGTCCACGATCGTCCCGGACTACTACGGCGGGAACCTCGACACCCCGGAACTGCGCGCCGGGACCACCCTGTATCTCGGAGTGAACGTGCACGGGGCGATGCTCGCCCTCGGCGACGGACACGCCCGCCAAGGCCACGGCGAAGTCTGCGGTGTCGGCGTGGAGATCGCCACCGTCACCACCCTCGCCGTCGAGGTCATCAAGGGTACCGACACCGCCTGGCCGCGTCTGGAAACCGACACGGCGATCATGTCGGTCGGCTGCGCCCGCCCGCTGGAGGACGCCTACCGCATGGCCCACCAGGACCTCACCGGCTGGACCGTCGACCTGTGCGGCCTGCACACGCTGGATGCCTATCAGCTCATCTCGCAGGCCGGGCGAGCGCCCATCGGCAACGTCTGCGACCCCAACTACACCGTTCTGGCGGCCATCGACAAAGCCGTGCTCCCGCAGCGGCAGGCTGCCTACCGCGACGCGCACGCCCGGCTGCGGGCCCTTGCCGCCGTGCAGGGATAGGGGCCTGGGATGACCGCGTCGATACCCCACCTGTCGCTGCGCGACGAGCTGTTCCTGCTCGGGCACCACGACGACACCGGCCAGCCGCACCTGCACCGCCAAGCCTTGGCCCTCGGCATGGCCGGCGCAGTGCTGATCGACCTGTTCCTCGCCGGACGGATCACCCTCGACTCCTACGCCGAGCATCCGGCTGCGGACTGGTGGCTACGCCTGAACTCCGACCAGCCGGTCGGTGACCTGATTGCCGACACTGCCCTCGCCGCGATCCGCTACTCCCGTGCGACTCCGACGGTGAAGGCATTTCTGCGTAGCTTCGCCGACGACCTGTATGAGCGCACCCGCGCCGGACTCGTCGCCGCTGGGATCCTGCGCCACACCGCCCGCCGCCGCCTCGGCGGCCTGGTCCGCGCCGACGCCTACCTCGCCACCGACACCAAATGGGCCGTCATCGCCCGCGCCCGCCTGCGCTACCTCGCCGCCGGCCGAGAACAACCGGACAACCACACCGCCGCCCTCGCCGGACTCGTCGCCGTCCTCGGCCTCGCCGACCACCTCTACCTCGACGACGACACCGCCACCCTCACCGCCCATCTGAAGACCATCGCCGCCCAGCACCACCGCCCCGTCCGGGAAATCACCGCCGCCGTCGACGCCGCGATCGGTGACCTCGCCACCGCCACCTACCGATAATCCGCCGAGAGGGACGACAACACCGTGGACTCCAGCATTCGTATCCGCGCAGCCCGCTGGACAGACAGACAGACCGTCGCCGCGTTGATCACCGACACGCTGCACCCCAGCCCGCTCGCCGGCTGGCTCGTACCGGACGCGGCGCAGCGCCGCCGGGTGCTGACCGACGTCGTCGCGGTGTGGGTGGAACACGGATTGGTCTTCGGCGACGTACACCTCACCGACGACCTCACCGCCGCCATCGTCGGCTTTCACCGCTACCGACCGATCCCACCACCGGCCAACTACCCGACCCGCCTCGTGGAGGCCGCCGGAGCACACGCTGAGCGCTTCACCGCCCTTGAGGGCCTGATCGCACAGCAGCAGCCCACCGAACCGCACTACCACCTGGCGCTGCTCGCCGTATCCCCAACGCGGCAGAAGACCGGCTGCGGCAGCGCCCTGCTCAGCCATCACCGCGCCCGCCTCGACCGCATCGACCTGCCCTCCTGGACCACCGTCCCCGCCGAAGCGGAACGCCTGCTCACCCGCTACGGGTACACGCTTCGCCCGCCCCTCACCGTGCCGAACGGGCCGAGCCTGCACCCCATGCGCCGCAACCCACACCACGCCAGCAGAACCATGCCGACCAACTCCGCGCGCCCGATCGGTGACCGCTGGCATGACCAGCACGCCTAACCCGTC
Organism: Micromonospora sp. WMMD1274; assembly: GCF_049179035.1. NCBI lineage: Bacteria > Bacillati > Actinomycetota > Actinomycetes > Micromonosporales > Micromonosporaceae > Micromonospora > Micromonospora sp. WMMD1274. The sequence continues at coordinate 3,924,213 of NZ_JBMHMG010000001.1, read as the reverse complement.
CACCGCATAGGACAGATCATGGCCTTCCCCAGCAGATACCCGCCCGACCTCGTTGACGCTGTCGTCCAGCGCGTCGCCGACGCCCGCATCGTCAAGGCCTACGGCGCCGTCACCACTGTCGCCCGCCAGATGGACCTCGATCCCCGCATCGTGCAGAAATGGGTCACCAAGGCCACGGCTCCGCAGGCGCAGCAGGCGGACCGAGGGGCGGACGGCACCGGACCGCGGCACGACTACCTGGTCCCCGGACTCCTGCGCTGCAAGTTCTGCCATCAAGCGGTGGCTCTGGCTGAGACGGCCGCCGCGGCACCGGCGTACCTCTGCGGAAACGACTGCTGGCCCAAGCCACTCGACGCCGTCGTCATCGCCGATCATGTCGGTCGAGCGGTCCTGCGACACGCGCCACGGATCGTCCCTCTCCCCGCAGGGACACCGGCACGCCCACACCTGGCCGCCATGCACGCTCACCGCATTCTGGCCTGTGTCACCGTCGGCGCCGCCGCTCACGATATGACTCTGACCTGGCGCGCGGCACCGTTGGCCAGCCCAAACCGCTGGGAGACCGAACGCGCGAAGCGTGTCGCCGCTGCCCGCGACCTCGCCGCCCGCGATCCCCTACGTGCCCGGCAACTCCTGCACGGCAGCCTCACTGGCATCGACCCCGCGACCGCCGCACCCCATGCGGTGCATGCCGAAGCCGGCACTCTCCTTGCCGCACTGAACCTGCGGCTCGGCGAGCTCGATACCGCCATTCGCTGGGCCGGGTACGCCCACCACAGCGCCAACCACCTGTACGGCCCCACGCACCGGCGCAGTCTGCACGCCCTGCACCTGTTCGCCGCCGCTCACCGCAGTGCCGGTCACCATCAGCGCGCGTACCACCTTTATCGGCAGCTCGGCGAGCACTTCGCGAGCAGCGACGGCCCACGCGGCCACCGCACCCACGCCGTTCACGCCACAACAGCCCTCGTCCTGCACGACCTCGGCCACTGCCAAGCCGCCCAGGACCTTCTCGCCGGCACCATCGCCACGCAGCGCCGTGAGTACCCCGGAAACCCCACCACCGCCCGCATGACCCACCACCTCGCCCGCATCCGACAGGACTGCGCCACCAAGGGTCACCGCCACGAGCACGGTGAGAGCTGACCACCGCCCTCGGCACCGACCGCGCCCCGTAGCAAGACCTGCGAAGGATCAAAGGAGGCCCACCCAATGCCCCTCCGTTCCGTCGGTGACCCACCACTCATCCCTAACCAGCAGTCTGGTACACCGCTGCCCAGCTCAGACCTGATCATCAGTACGTTTGGCGGCCGTCCGCGGGTTCTGCCAGAGGTTTGGACGGTGCCCCTTCACGCGGCGTCCCGGCTCGCCTCGCACCACGGCGAACAATGGGCAGCGGAGACGATTTCCCGCGATCCGGCCGCTGACGACCACGTGGTGGCTGCTGCCAAGAGATCGATCGACCGTCTCAACGCCACTCGCGTGGCTCTCATCGGGGAGATCGACTCTTGGGTTGAGCAGGTGATTCGGCCTCCGGGCGGGGCACCGTTGCACACCGAGACGATCGGCTCCGTGGTCGACCGCTTGGCCATCGCGTGGGTTCGGTGGAGGCGATTCTCGGAGACCGCCCAGTTGGGCCCGAGCGAAGCCGATCCCTCGGTGGCGCTCCAGCAGTACACCGAACTCACCGAAGCTTTCGACACCCTTGTGCTCGACATTCATGAAGGTCGCCGCCGCATTCCTCACTGGCGCACGCTCAAGAGCTATCGGGAGCCGCGATGAGGACCGCCGTCACCCTCAACGGCGCCGACAACGTCGGCAAGACCACGAACGCCCGCTGGTTGGCGTCGGCGATGCCAGATGTCGAGTTCACCGGGACAGTCGATCGGTGGGACCGGCGATGGGCCGAGGTGTCGCGACGAGACTTCAGTCAGTGGTGGTTCGTCGACAGCACCACCGACGAACACATCGACCTCGTTTTCCGCTCCCACGCCGCACGGTGTGCCGGCGGCGGCTCCTTGGCGTTGGAGGACCGCGGTTGGCCGATGCTTGTGGCGACCTGCGCGGCGACAGCAGCGGTCAAGAACGGCACATCCACCGCCGAGGCGCTCGCCCACGTTGAGGCCAGAGCACGCCACTACGCCCCCGCGCCACGCCGTGAGCTGCACCTACTGCTGCGCCACAGCGACCAGCCGGCAGCCGAGGCGCACCACGCCGTGGCACGCGAGCCTGTGCCGACCACCGAGCGCTACGTCGAGTACCAGCAGCGACTGGCCGAGGCGATCGATCTCCAAGTCGATGACGGGGAGTACCAGGCCATCGTGGTGCGCGGGCACCGCCCACTCCTCGACGTGCAGCGTGAAATCCGTGAGGCCCTGACGCAGCTCGACGTGCCCGTCGTTCCGCTGCCGCCAGACCGGATCCAGCACCTGTGGGTGCTCGCTGGTATGTCCGAGAGCGGCAAGAGCACGGTCGGCGAGTTGCTGCGCACGGAGCACACAGCCACCCGGCTGAAGATCGGCTACCTCATGCAGCTCGCCGCCGATCGGCTCGGGGTGGCCGATCCGTATCGCGAATGGGACGAGCTGACCCAGGCGCAGATGCTCACAGAAGAGATCCTTCGGTTCGCCGCGCTGAACCCGGGCTCGCACCGGATCAGCCTGGAGAGCGCGCACCGCTTCGAGGCCACAGCACACCTCCGCAGGATCTGGGGCGAGCGCTGCGAGATCGTGTTCCTCCGCCTCCCGGACAGGCTTCGCGCGCAGCGCGCCACCGAGACCATGGAGTCGCTCTCCGCCCGCGACGCGATCAAGCGAAGCCGGGGTGGAGACCGCATCGCGTCGATCGCCGATACGGTAATCGATAACGGCCACAGCCTCGCCGCGCTGAAGAGGGCGGTTACGGAAGTTGTTCACCGCAGGTCCGAGGTCAAGGTTCCACCGCGTGCGAACACGGCCATCCCGGAGGCGCTACAAGCGGTACTCGCGGAGTGCGTCGCCAGACTGACCGATTCTGAGACCGCGCTCGTCGCCGCCACGGGGAGCCTCGCCCATCAGGGCTGGCAATCCGGGTGGAGCGACATCGACCTCCTTGTCGTACGCGACACGCTGCCGCTGCACTGGCTTCAGACCAGGCGTGTCCCCCAGAGCGGACCGGCGGGGGAGAAGATCGCACTGTCGTCGTTCACCACCCGGGAGATGCTCGCCGGGTTGGTCCCACCCCGAGTACTGCACGCGGTGCGGCAGATAGCCCGCGATGGCTGCGGACTGCTCTACCGCCGAAGCGACCTCGTCCTCAACGCCTTCGACGCACCAGCCGACGACCGCGCCTCACGCAGCGAGCTGCCGCTCGTGGCGATGGTGCTGCGGCGACTCGCCGCGAAACCCGAGCCCGATATCCGCGCTGTCTACAAGCACGTCGTGCTGATCATGAAGATCATCCTGCGCGCCGACGGGGTGAACCTCGACGCCAGCGAGGAGGTCCGTCTCGCCTTCACCACCAGCCATCCGGACACCGACATCGACCTCCCGGCGGTGACCGAGGTCAGTGACGACCGGTGGCGACAGGACGAATCCCTCCCCCACCGGGTCCGCGGAGCCGCCGCCAAGATCCTCGCCTACCACGACGCGCTCGGCTGCTCGGTCGCGTCCAACACGCCCCAGACGGAAGGATCCGATCTTCGATGACCACCGCCTTTGACGAGGTTCTGCACGCCGATCGGGTGACACGGCTCGGGGTAGGAGATACCGCTCGTCCGATCCGCGTCGTCCACGGCCTCGATGGCATCCGCACCGACGTCGCCGCTGAACAGGTCCTGGCGACGGGACGCAGCTTGTGGAAGCGATGGAGCGAGCACCCGGCGTATCGGCCGCACGATCTTCTCCTGGGCCTGGACGCCGGCGGCATCGTGCCGACAATCGCGGTGGCCTGGGCCAGCGGTAGCCAGTATCGGCTTGCCTGGAAGGTCAACCTCGACCTACCCGGGAAGCTCGTGTTCCACGAGCCGCATGCCCGGCGTCTCGAGGTCTTCGCCTACGGCGACTTCGAAGGACTGCGCGTCCTCATCGTGGACGACGAGATCACCACCGGACTCACTCTGGCCAATCTCGTCAAGGCGCTTCGCGCGGCCGGCGCCGACATCACCGGCGCGCTCTGCCTCGTCGAAGACACCGCTGGCGAGGGCCGACAGCTACTCGAACGCAATGGGGTCCCGCTGTGCGTACTGACAACGCTGTGACCCTCATCGAGGAACCGGTGCGCCACCGCGGCGGACGGTACCTCGTCCGACGCGAACAGGCACCGCTCGGCCGGCTCCTGCCGTATCGCCGGGCCAACGGACAGACCCCACCCCGGCGGGCACGCCTCGACGCGGTTCGTGAGACCGGGTGGCGCGTCGACTTCGGCTCTCGCGGACTCGGTGACCTGCTGCTCGGCCTCGCCATGGCACAGGCGCTTCACGACGCCACACACGATCAGTTCGGAACGCTGGAGTACGTCGGCAGCCGGGCGGACCTGATCGCCCGGTGCACCCTTCCAGTCACGGTCACGGGCGGCGACGGGCACCAACTGGGCACGCTCGGCAGCGACAACGCTTTGGAATTCGACGCGGTACCGGAATCGCCTCCAACGCTGCTCGACCTCATCGACGCCGACGTTGTCGAGGTCCATGCGGCCCTGCCTATGCGCTACTACCTCGACATCGAGCAAACCCTCGGCATCAGGCTCCCCGCTTCCGATGACCCATGCCCCAGGTTCCGGGCGGCCGTCGCAGCCCCGGAACCACTCCACGTGGTCTTCGTGGCCACGACGAGTCGTCCCGACCGCAAGGACTACGGCATCGACAACTTCGGCGCCCTCGCCGAACACCTGTCGGCCCGCCACCCGGGTACCTGGCGCTTCAGCCTGGTGACACCACCGGGCCACCAGCCTCCGGCATCCGTAGGGCAGATTGAGGTGATTCACGAACCAACGGCGGTCGAGTGCATTGACCTGTTCGCCGCTGCCGAGCTGGTCATCGGCAACGACACCGGCCTGACCCATCTCGCCGCACTCACCATCCGAGCGGACGGCACCCAGCCGAATGTGGTCGGCCTCTACGGACGGCACGGCTACGCCAAGTGGATCACCGGATCAGCAGGCCACCACGCGGTGGCCACCCCGTTCTCGCACCTGATGTCGGTCGCCGACGCGTGTCCCGTGCGAGACCGCTACGACGACACGCTCTGGTCCACCGCGAGCGACCTTCGCGCCATCCCCGCCAAGGTCATAGCCAACTTCGCGGGGCAGTGCGCGGGCTGGTGGACTCGATGATCCGCTTCGGCCGCTACCGCCGCTTCACCATGAACCGCACCTTCCACCTCGACATCGGCGCACACCGCCTCTTCGCCAAGGTGAACCCGAACCCCGTGGAGGCTGCGGCCGAAGTCGCCGGGTACCACAGAATCCGCCACCACTACCGGCTACCGAGTCTGCATTCCCAACACCGCGTCGGGCACTGGACCCTCACCCTCTACGACCGCCACCAACCCGATCTTCCGGACACCGGCCTGCTCCTCGACGCTCTCACGGCCACCGGCCCCGACAGCGCGGCCAACCTCGACCGCGGGCTCGACACGATCCTCCAGCACTACCGCCGAACCATCGACGCGACCATCTGCCGAGTCCCCGCCTCACGCGCCAACAGCAAGCTCTACCGCGACCGGGCCCAGCCCGGCGGCAGGCTGGACCACTACTACGGCCACAACCCGATCGTGCTCAAACTGACCGAGGCCGACGGTCTCCGGCCCTCCGACCTGCGGGAGACCACCCTCATAGTCAACGGACGGCCCCGACGGCTCGACATTCCTGCCCTCGTCAGCGAGCTACGCGACGCCTTCGACCCGGACGAGCAGGTCTGGGCCGCGATGACCCAGGGCGACCCCACCGACTTCAACGTCGGCCTCGACACCGCCAACGAGCCCGTCTGGTTCGACTACGACACCGCAGGCCTCAACGCCCTCCCCGGCGAGATCGCCTGCTTCCTCTGGTACCAGAGACTGCACGGCGCCTGGCTCGTCCCGCACTACAACACCGACGCCTACGCCGACCACAGGAAGGCACTCGCCGAAGCTGTCGAACCCACCGTACGGCTCAGAAGACTCTCCCACCGGGCCGTCGGCATCGACTACCAGCACCAACCATCGCCGGCCCGGCAGCAGGCCATCACCCGATACCTCACGACGCTCGCCCGGCCGCTCGCACGCTCCGCCGCCACCGACCTACTCACCTGGATACGCCCATACCTCGCCATGCGAATCCTCGCCGTCTACCCACTACAGCTCCTGGAACCCCGCGACGCCGCTCTGTCGCTGGGCCTACTCGCCGACCTCTACGCACCCGACGCCGACTTGGAGCAGATCCTCAGACTCACCACCCAGACGCCAGCGGAGCCGCCCTCATGAGCCGCCCCATCGCCGTCATCACCGGAGCAGGCACAGGCATCGGAGCGGCCATCGCCGCCCGTCTGTCAGTCGCCTTCGACCTCGTTCTGACCCACCGATACGACGACACCAACCTCGACGCGGTCGTCGAGGCCGCCCGACGCCACGGCGCACAGACCCACACCGTCACCGGGGACCTGACCGCCGCTGACACCCAGACCGCACTTCGCGCCGCCATCGAGCAACACGCCACCCAACTCGCCGTCCTAATCAGCAACGCCGGCGCGTACCCCCGCATCCCGTGGAGCCGGACGGACCTCAACGCCCTTCGCGACCAGCTCGAACTCAACCTCGTCACGCACGCCACCGTCATCCGCGCCGCCACACCGGCCTTCATCAGCAACAACTACGGCCGCATCGTCGCCGTCTCCTCAGTCATGACCCAACTCGGACGCATCGACCTCGCCGGCTACATCGCGGCGAAAAGCGGCCTGGAAGGACTCGTCCGCGCTCTCGCCCGCGAACTCGGCCCCCACAACATCACCGTCAATACCGTGCGGCCCGGCTCGATAGAGGTCCCCGCAGAGCACAGCGTCGTACCCGATCACGAGGCCATGGTCCGACGTCAGCTCGACCGACAGTGCATCAAACGGCGCGGCCAACCCTCGGACGTCGCCACCGCCATCGCCTTCCTGGCCACCCCGGAAGCGGGATTCATCACCGGCCAAGCGATCAACGTCGACGGCGGCTGGCACCTGTCATGACGACCCTCTGGATCCGTCACGGAACCAGCCTCGACGGAATCACCCGTCCCCACGCCCACGCCCGCCCGGAGACGCCTCTCACCGCGCGCGGCGCGGCCCAGATCGCCGCCACCGCCCACGCACTTCGTGACCGCGGTGTCCGGCCTGCAATCGTGTTGACCAGCCCGCATCCGCGCGCCGCCACCAGCGCGGAGATCCTGGCTGCGCTGCTCGGCGTGCCGCTCGCCGCCCCCAACCCGCTGTACGCCGAGTGGCGCGCCCCCGACTGCGTCCTCGGCAAAGGACCGGACGACTACCCAGCCGAGTACCAGACCTGGCGCACGAGCCGGCTCCGCGACCCAGACTCGGCCCTGGCCGGAGGCGAGAGCCTTGCAGCACTTTGCGAACGGGCAATGGCCGCTTCGGCGATCCTCGGACACCCGGTCGAAGGACACACTGCCTTGATCGTCTCGCACCGAGTGCTCATCGGTGCCGTCGCGGCGATCACCGCTGGCCTGAGGCGTCCTGTGGACGTGTTCCAAGCCGCGCGCCGCTTCACGCTCGCACCGGCAGGGATCTGGCCTGCCTTAGCTGAACTCCGATAGCAAGGCATCGGCGTTCGCGAGGATGAACTCTTTCAGGGCCTCAGGCTTCAGGTCCACCTCAGAAAGGCGGTCGACAGCCACGCGGTCCAGGGCATAGTCACCACGGCCCGGATCAGTGAACTCCGCACCCGTACGGGCGCTCTCGTCTACCCGGGTGAGCCGACAGGAAACGAAGTGCTGTACGGACACTCCCTCGCCCGACGGCGAGCTGAACAAGAACACCTGGCTAAGCCGCTCTGCCTCCGCGCCCAACTCCTCCCGCAGCTCACGTCGCAGGGCTGCATCGAGGGATGCGTCCGTCGGTTCAAGGCCGCCACCGGGCGCGGTCCAGTATGGGGCTTGGCCGGGCTTCGTCCTCTTGATCAACACGAGCTGATTGCGTTCGTCCCACAGGATCGCCCGCACCGACCGACGTAGAACCTCACGCATGTAGACCCCTATCGACAGCTGGCAGGGCGCAGGCGAACCGACGCTACACCGTGTGACCTACCAAGGACGAAACCTCTAGCCTGACGGCGCTCTTCGAACTCCGCACGACAAGTCATGGTCGGTCACTAGGAGGATGCGGACAGTGCGCTTGATCGACTAGCCTCTCTTGACTGTGGGGGCAATGTCTAGCGATGTCCGGCTTCAAGCAGAGCAGCGGGCTCGGGTCTTGATCGACCGGCAGCTTCGAGATGCCGACTGGGTCGTGCAAGACCGCGCCGAGATCAACCTCTTCGCGGGCACGGGTGTGGCTGTTCGTGAGGCGATCATGGCGAAGGGGCACGGCCGGGTCGACTACCTGCTGTATGTCGACCAGCGGGTCGTCGGGGTGATCGAGGCCAAGCCGGAGGGGACCCCGCTGTCGGGGGTGGAGTGGCAGTCGGCCATGTACGCCGAGGGCCTGCCGCCCGCGGTGCGGCTCAAGGCGCTGACCCGCGATGGACGGCTGCCGTTCGTGTTCGAGGCGAGCGGCTCGGAGACCCACTTCACCAACGGCTACGACCCGCAGCCAAGGGCGCGGCGCATCTTCGCCTTTCCACAGCCGGGCACCCTGGCGAGGATCGTCCGTGGTGCGGAGGCCGATCTGAAGCGGCCGACGTGGCGAGCGAAGGTCCGTCACCTGCCACCGCTGGACGTCGCGGCGTTGCGGCCGGCGCAGATCACTGCGATCGAGGGTGTCGAGCGGTCGCTGGCCGAGCAGCGGTTGGACCGGTCGCTGGTGCAGATGGCCACCGGCGCCGGCAAGACCTACACGGCCGTGACCGAGTGCTACCGGCTGCTCAAGCACGGCGGGTTCACGAGCGTGCTGTTCCTGGTCGACCGCAACAACCTGGCCGACCAGACCCTCGCAGAGTTTCAGAACTACCGCACCCCGGGTGACGGGCGGCGGTTCACCGAGCTGTACAACGTCGACAAGCTGACCAGTGCCGGCATGCTGGGCAGCTCCAGCGTCGTGATCTCCACCATTCAGCGCGTTCGAGGCTGTCGCTGCCAGCTTGGAAGCCGCCGTCGTGGCCGCTACATGGGAACCATCAGCATGAGGCAGCCAGCGGCATGACACAGATCAGTGACGAGGAGCTGCTGGGGCGTTTTGTACTTCGTGCTCGGAGAGTTCACGCGCACTCGCTCGTCCAAGACTGGGATGAGTTGCTGTATCACGCAAGAGGCGAGTTCCAGGTCAACATCGATATCTCTGGCAGGATGTCGATCAGGCGGCGCCTGCCTGAACGCGAGGAGGTCTTCGAGTCGCTCGCCTCGCGTGTTCGACCGCTAACGGTGAGGTCCGAACCGGTCTACTACGTCAAGGTGTTCACCGCGATTGACCGCCTGCTCGGCGATCGCCAGGGCGATGAGCCGCATCGGGAGCGGCTTCAGCAGCTTCGGCGAGCGTGGGAGGCTGCTGAAATCCAGGGGACGCAGGCGCAGGCGTACGCGCTGCAGTCGGCGCGGATTGATGGCTCCGAAGCAACCAACCTGGTCTCCGATACCCAGCTCGCCGCCGCCTGGCTGTACGCGGATCTCGTTCACGCAGACGCGACGGGGCCGAAGCGGGAAGCGCTCGCGTTCCCGCTGCGCGAGCGATACGCAGCCGCCGTGCGCCTGTTTTCGCACCTGGCCGCCTTGACCGTCGAAACCCTGCGATTGGTTCAGGCACTACGAGACAGCGGCGTGCTCTCGGTTGCCGGTTCGGCCTGGGACGGCGATGTCGTAATCGGAGCTACCGAGTTCGTACAGGAGGCGCAGGCATTCGTCGCTCCTGTCGGCGCGTCCGCTCCGGACCTTCGAGACTCGCTGGGATTCGGGGAGCAATGGAGCCGCTTCACCGTCACGGACCTGCTCCGCCAGGACCCCACGAATCATGTCCGCGTCGTGCTGAGAGATGCTGCAGGGTCAACGATCGCGTCGTATGACGCTGCAGTCTCACGGCGGATGCCCGTGGAGACTTCGCTAGAGTGGGACGTGCTGGTTGTCGGCAGCGTCATCTTCAAGTTCTCCTTCGATACTGAAGGCGAACGGATGGTCGACGCCCACTTCCTCGGGTGGGAAGCCTTCGATTCGACGAACGAACTCATGCTCTCCTCGACGCTCCTGCTGATCCAACTCCACCGCGCCACATCGATGACGTTTGAGGTGCGCGACGAGAAGATCCTTACCCTGGGGCCATCGACGTTCTCGGCCGACCAGGTTCGCGAACTCGAAGTTTTTGCCGAGACAGTCGCTGACATCGTCGCCATCGAGCGCCTCACCGGGCAGACCCTCGATCCCTGCAATGGGCGGTTCGACGATCGGGACCGCGTGCGCTTGCGCCGCGCCCGCCTGATGTGGGAGGGGCAGATCGTGCATGCCATCCGACACCCTGTAACGGTCACGGCACCGGCAGGCAATCCGCCACAGGTCATTCTCACCGCAGCCGGAACGGTCGACGTCGGTGGCACCCTCGTTCCTACCCCGGCGATCCTCATGCGCCGCCCAGACATGATGGCGACGGAACACGGAGACGCACCGGAGGTCGGCCCTCAAGCGAAGAAGTACACGATCCAACCTCCCGAAGGCGAACGCTTCATAGCGTGGTCGCCGGACCGCGCGCAGGTTTCGAACGACAACGACCTCGTCGTCACAGCGTCCTGGGACCTGACAGGCATCGACGAAACCACGTTCCCGTACTGACGGCACCAACGCCATACGTCGCGGCGCCGAACCCCGGGTTGCCGCCTCATCGCCACGGATGGGAGAGTCTTCGCCCGGTGCCGTCCCTCCGGCCTCTGGCTGTGGGCGGGGTTGTTCATGGGCCAATATCCTGTGGGTGTGGCCATCGTGAACTTGGATCGACAACAGGGGTTCGCGCTCATCGCCGAGATGACCTCGACGAGGAACCTGCTCGCGTACGGCATCCGCGTCCTCCGTGCGGGTGCCTTCATCGAGACCACACGCGATCCGATCATGACGATGCTGTCCATCGGAGTGGAGAAGCTATACAAGCTCACACTCGGGCTGGCCGCCCTTGACCATGACCACAAGTGGCCCAGTGCCGCGGAGACGAAGGCGTGGCGCCACCGTCTCGTCGCGATGCACGAAGCCGTCCTGACGGAGCTACACAGCCGCACCGTCGACAAGAGCCTGTACGTTTGCGAGCTTGTCGCCGAGGTCGAGGCCGACCCCGTGGTGCCGCCCCTTGTCGAAGCCCTCGATACGTACGGGCGGATGGGACGGTTTTACTATCTCGATCAACTCGGCGGTTGCCCCCAACCGTGGATGAGCCCCGATGCTGCCTGGCAGCAGATCCAGAGCGCCGCGCTCGCCGATCCTGCGGTCGCCGCAACTTACAGCGACGCCACAGTCGACATCGGCAACAACGAGGCGTGGGATCGCTTCATCGGCGCGCTCAACGAGCGGATTGCGACCGCCATCGAGCAGGTTTGGATCATGATCGCAGTATGCGGACGGAATCACGCGCTTGGCGAGACCGGTCGCACCTTCGGGTTCGAGGTGCACCCGGATGCCGTAGGGCGCCAATGAACGGGCCTCTTACGGCGTGATCCGCCTGGGCATCCCTCGATGAATCGCACACGACCGTAGTCTACATATAGAAGGCGTATCGCCCTTGCGGGCGTTCGTCGAGTCGAAAGTGCCGGAGGATCTGGCCGACCCGGTCTGCCGTGCGAGTGGTGATGGGCTGTCGAGCGTCGAGTTGTGTTTGGTTCCAGTTCATTTTGGTTAGCGCGAGCAACTCTTCGGCGATCTGTTCGGGGCTGGACTCGGTGTCTACCAGACGGAACGGCAGTGGGGATGGGATATACATGCCGGGGTAGGTGCCGTAGAACGGAACGCTGCCGCGGGTGTAGAGGACATGGCGTCGTTCGTCGACGCTCAGCAGCGTGCCGCGTAGAGGTGGGTGGGCGGCGTCGCGGAAGAGCCGAACCGGGTCGCTGGCTGGTAGCCAGATCAGTTCGATGCTGTCGATTCCGGCGATGTCGGCTGCGGTCCGGAATCCTCCGATCTCGTCAGGCGTGTATGACGAGGTCTTGTGGAGAACGACTCGTGCGGGCAGGGTCCGGTGCTCGGCCCGGTACCGGCTGAGAGCATCGGTCAGCAGCTTCTGGGCGTCGGCTCGATCGAGGTGTGGTTGACGGTCGTGCCGCGAGACCGTGGCGGCGGCGCCGCGGACGATGACGCCGTCGCCGCGCTGGTTGAAGACCTGCGCCACGCTGGTCTCTAAGGTTGTGTGGTCGCTGCTGCGATAGAAGGTCACGCCAACATAGCAGCTGGTCAGATCAGTTGGGTTACGTGGCAGCCGCCAGGGCACGCCGCCGGCCTTGTAGTACAAGGCGGTGTGTAGGTTCCATGCCCGCGTCGCTTCGTCCTGAAGGCGCCGCTTGTCGGTCCCGGGCGGCTTGAAGCTGGGATCCCACGTGCTGCGGCGGACGATCTGAATGGGCCGGCTGTAGCGCATGGCGACGGCTTTGAGGAGGGCTCTGAAGTCGTCGACCGGTTCAAGAGGCGGTGCCTTGCGCCACGGCGCCTCGGGGTCGATCTGTGGGGCGGGCCGTTCAGCCAGTTTGTCGGGCCGAGCGATAAGGATGACGTCACACGCGGGTTCCTCGTCGAGAACATCGAGTTCTGCCGCGTAGAGGTCGACGGCCTCCCGGGTGGCTTCCTGCGGCTTAAGGTCCGCGAGTCGCTTGAGGTCCCGGTCGCGGATTGGGCGTTCCAGCCGCGAGTCCCATACCAGCGTTGACCGGAATCCCGCGCCGGCGTCGAATCCGGGGAACGGAACGAACAGGTGCCCGAGCCGGCTGTCCTTCGCATCGATAGGCAGGCGGCACCGGTCGAGCCAGCGGCGCAGGCCTTGGATGGCGGCGGGTGTGCCGACGATGCCTGCACGGATGGTGCGCATCGCCTGGGGGCCAGCTGCGTCTGCCGGGCCATAGTCGGTGATTCCGTGGCGTGGGTCGATGTGGCGGGCACCTCCGCCGAACTCGAGCGGCGGCTCCTCCAGGATCGTCAACTTCACGGTTCCACCTCGAAGAGGGTCAGCTCGTCCTGATTGGAGTGCGTATCGGGGGCGTCCTGGTCGTCGTCGGCGTCTGCGGTCTTGCGGGGGTCGGCCAGCCACGCCGTGTCGTCAATACCGCGGTCGGACTCGAAGGTCAGCAGGGTGCCGTAGCCAAGCACTGTGTCCCGCGGGTCGAGCACGTTGTCATCATCGTGGAGATACGCGGCCCACATGCGGGTTTGGCCATAGACAGCGGGGTTGCGGTCAAGGCGCTTGATGCCCGCGAGCAGGTCTGAAAGGAACAGCGAGTCGCGGTGACCGTCCCGGGTGTAGTGGTAGGTCGGCGTCAATGCGCAGTGCCACGCGCCGTCGATGGCGATGAACTGCCACTCCAGAGCGGCGTGCTGGCAGTAGCTGATCTCGTCCGGCGCGGCCTTCTTGTACTTCGGGTTGAACACCAGGCGGGTGCGGCCTGTGCTGCTGCGGATACTGCGTGGTGACATGTCCTCGGTTGCTCGAAAGTAGAGAACCTCGCGCCCGCCATGCCAGTTGCAGTCGGCTCGGACGTCATGACGAAGGGTGAAATTGAGTAGCTGCGTGAGCGCACGTTCCCATACCGGGTCGCCGCCGTTGGTCCACTCGTCGGTGGGGATGACATTCGTCGGCCCCGTGGGGACCGCGGCCAACGAGGTCGACTCAGGTGGGCGGAAGGTGTAGATCTTGTCGCCACGCAGGATGAAGTCACCCCGGGCTTCACCGGCGGTCTCTGCCTGTCGCGCCATGACCTCGCGCGATAACCGCAGGTCTGTGGTGGCGCAGTAGATGATGTCTGGCACCTCGATACTGAGCAGGTTGCTCGTCAGGGTCTCCGGCCGGGGTATGGACGCTGGGGCATGCGCGCGACCGTGCGGGTCGGCAAGGCTGAGTAGCCGGTGCCCGGCCTCGGCATCGAACCGCTGGGTCAGCTTGTCAAAGTCGATTCGGCCGGATGCTCGGCGGGACGGGTCGCTGAACCAGCCCTGCACGTACATCCACCATGCCTCGCCGGTCTGGGGATGTGAACAGACGAGCAGAACGGGGACGTCAGCGCTCATCCAGTAGTCGACGTCCGCCGCATCGCACAGGTAGTGGAAGCCCCGGTCATTCTCGCCAGCGAACGGCCGTTCCCGGGCCTTGCTTTGCACCAAAATCGAACGGTTGCCGACCTCGCCGGTGACGGGGTTGCGTAGCTCAATCTGGCCGTCGATGCCGGCATCAAGCTTGCGTTCGTGCCAGACGAAGCCCATCTTGTTAACGAGCTGGTGGATCAGCGCGATGCCACTGTCCCCGATGTGCGCGCTCTTGTCAATCTTCTTCACGTCGCCCCTCGCGCTGAACATGAAGGCGTCACTCCTCGCAGGAGCATTTACCCGCCGCCCTGCCGCAGCGCGGCCAGGTTACCGGTGGGGTCTGACAGGACCCAGCCGAGAGCCAGACGTTGGTCGACGCCACGAGGCTGTGTGGATCACTGGCTTCTACCGGCTCTTGACTACCCCCAACAGCCAGGACGTGTACCGCCGGTACGGCTACCTCCCGAGGCCCCCGCTCACCCCGGCCCGTCGGGTCATCCCACGCGCATCGCGACGTCCGCCACGCCCGGCGCCAGTTAGACCGTCCGCACCTGACCACCCACCACCGGGACAGCTTGCTTGGGCGCACCTACGCCGAGCAGCAACACCCCCCCCGGACGCGGGATGACCGCTGTTCCGTCCGCAGCCAGCCCAGGACGGTCCATGCCAGTAAGAACGCTTCGGTCCAGATCCTCGAACAGCACGGTGGTGGTGTCCCGCTTGAGCAGGCCCGGCTAGCTCAGGCCCTGTCGAGGGGCATAGATCGCTGGCGCCCTTCGGACGTCCGCAGGACAATCTCAGGAACTGGCTGGAAGGGCATCGTGGTTTCGGCGCGGTGCCGTGTACAGCGCGGTGACGTAATTGTCGATCGCCGTCCCGCCGGGTTGGCGGGCGACCACCTCGGCGACGCCGTCGAGGAACGCCTCGCGCTGGTCAGTGCTCAACTCGCGTACGTTCGGGAAGGTCCCCCACAGCCCGCGTGCGCCGTGCGGGGTCAGCTGGTGTTCCCAGCGGATCATCTCGACCTGGACAGGGCCGAACCAGTTACCTGCCCGCAATTCCGCCGTGCGCTCGGCGACCCGCAGCGGCGCTGGCACACCGGCGGGGCCGCGCCCCTGACCCGGTAGCCATCGTCGGTACACCGCGTCCAGCTCCGTGCGCCAGGGCGGGCTACGGTCGGGGTCACCGAAGACCGTCCACCACACCGCCAACCCTCCGCCCGGCCGGACGAAGCGGGCCAGCCGTCGCACCGCTGCGTCCTTGTTCAGCCAGTGGAAGGCGGTGGCGCAGACGGCCAGGTCGAAGGTGTCGTCGGGCAGCGGCACGGTGGTGAAGTCGCCCTCAACGACGGTCACGCCGTGGCCGGCCAGGTTCGTTCGCAGCCGGGCCGCCAGCCGGCCACCGAGTTCCACCGCCAGCACCGACGCACCGGAGTCCACGAGGGGACGGGTCACCTGCCCTGTTCCAGGTCCGATCTCCAGGACGCGCGCACCCGGTCGCAGCCCACGCTCGGCAAGCACCTCGTACACCCGCGGCGGGTATCCCGGCCGGGCCGCCTGGTAGTTGTCCGGGTCCTCGTCGAAGCTGCCCCGCCGGCTCAGCCGCTGGTCGTCGCCGCTCACGTCGCGAGCGTATTCGCTTAGGTGACCGGGTCGGGCGTGGCCGCACGCGGTCGTCCGCTGCCGCTTCGATGGAGGTGGGTTTCACCCCGCCTTGCGGCGCTTCCGGTTGATCTTCTTGGCGACGGCATCGGCGGCGTCCTGGTGCATCCGTTTGGTGACGCTTTGGTAGGTGTCGCGGGTCAGGGTTGTGGTGGAGTGGCCGAGTTGCTCGGAGACGACCTTGATGTCGATGCCGGCGTCGAGGGCGATGGTGGCGGCGCTGTGGCGCAGGTCGTGCAGCCGGATCGGGGGTAGCCCGGCTTTGCGGACGAGTTTGCGGAACCGTTGGGTGACGGCGTTGGGGTGCCACGGCTTTCCGTCGGGGCGGACGAAGAACAGGCCGGTGTCGGGCCATGTGTCGCCGGCGGCGAGTTGCCAGGCGGCGCGGCGGGCCTTGTAGGCGGTGAGGACTTTGGTCGTGTCGGTGTCGAGGGCGACGTCGCGGTTTCCGGCTCTGCTTTTCGGTGGTTTCTGCACGGCGGTGTAGCCGTGGGTGGCGATCTGGTTGTTGATGGTGGTCTCGCGGCGGTGCAGGCGTACCTCGCTGTCGCGCAGGCCGCACGCCTCGCCTCGGCGGGGTCCGCGGTAGGCCATGTAGTGCCACATGGGGTGCAGGTCGGGGGCGTGTGCGGCTGCGTAGTCGAGGAACTGCACGACCTGGGAGTCGGTCCAGACCATCACCGGTCCGGGGACCTCGCCGGTGGCCTTCCACCGTTGCACGCGTTCGTCCTCCCACACGATTGGTAGGGGCCGGTCGGCGGGGACCTTGATCAGGGCGGCGGGGTTGGCGCCGACGATGAGTTCGTCGGCGAGGGCGTCGTTGATCGCTTTGCGCAGGCAGGCGCGGATGCGCTGGCGTGTGGTGGCACCGGTGGGTCGCACGCCGGTGACGGACGCGCGCACGGCGGGGTCGCTGCTTGTCTTCGCGGCGGCGATCTCGTCGTTGCGGCGCTCGATGGCGGCGAACATGGCGCGGATGTGGGTGGTGCGCAGCTTGTCCAGCGGGATGTCGCCCAGGTGTGGGATCAGGTGGACCCGGGCGATCGATTCGTAGCCGCGCTGTGTGTTCGCGTCGATCGTGAGGTGGGTCAGCCAGTCGGTGAGGTACTCGGCGACGGTGGGCATGTCGGCGAGCGCGCCGTCGCCGCGCAGCCGCTGGCGGATGCGGTCGACCTCGGGCAGGGGACGTTTGGCGCGTACGGCGGTTTGCAGCAGGTCGGCGATCTCGGTGCGGCGGCGCCGGTCACCGGTGGCGAGGGCGAGCAGGTCGCGGGCGTGGTCGAGTTCGTCGGCGGCGGCACGGCGGGTGGGAAAGCTGGAGCGGCGTAGCTGCCGGCGCCCGCCGTCGGTGGTGGGTGGTAGTTCGAGCTGGTAGGCCCAGTGGCCGTGGTCGGAGCTCCAGGCTCGGTTCGCGCGTCGTAGTTTCGGGCAGTCGTTTCCCCATGGTTTGCCGGTGTCGGGGTGGCGGCAGCCGCAGCGCTTGAAGATGCTTCCGTCTGGCATCGGAGGTGGTGCTCCCGTTCGTCTGGGTGGTGGGGCATCGGTTTGGTCGATCGACATCCACGCGTGACCGGCGGCCACGATCAAGTCGCCGCGGTGCCAGGTCCGGTGGGTGGTCCATGCGCTGGGGCCGGTGACCGGCGAACGTCAGATGCACCCTGCTGCGGAGTCTGGGATCCTGTCTGGTTCGCGTGAGATCGGGCATGGAGGACGGCCAGTGGTGGCGACAGATGACGTGGCGAGGGGCCGAGTGCGGCGCCCACAACTGCACGCGGCAGTGGGCCAGTTGATGGCGGCGGTGCTCGGCGACTTGGCCGCTCGCGACGGCGTGCCGGTGTTCGCGACCGTTCCCGACTTCGGCGAGTGGCACCGCCACGGGCAGGAGTCGTTCGTCGCGATCCGCCGCGGCGCCTGGCAGATGCCGGCCCGGGTCACCGACTACCGATTCTTGAACACCTTCGCCGAGATCGGGGCGGTGCGGGCCGTCGTGGCCGCCGATGAGGTGCTGCTCGAGCGGGTGGATTGCCTCGTCGGCGTGGAGTTCGCCCTCACGCTCCGGCAACTGGGCCCGACGCTGGTTAAGCACGTCCTCGAACCCATGGTTGCCGCCGTCCGGGGGTACCGGTTCGACCAAGAGGCATTCGACGCCGCGTACAGCAGGTTGGAGGACGGTTTGCTGGCCACGCGGGCGCCGCTGGTCAAGGTGGTCCCACTCAACGCCTTCACCCCCACCGCGGGCATCGAGGCGGTCACGTTGCCGGACGGCCTGGTGCTGCAAGCGATGAGCGGACCGGCAGGTGAGCACCGCGATCGGCTACCTCGCGGCGCCGATCACCTTCGCGGGCGGCCCGACCTCGGTGACCGTGTCGCGGTTCCACCAGTGGGCCCTGACCCGCCGCACCTCGTACCCGGTGTGCTCGGCCATGGACGTACCCGCCCAACCGACGGCGCCGGATTCAGGCGCGCTGGTCGAGCCAGCCAGCCGTCTCGTGGCTGCGCTGCGGCTGGTGTGCGGTGGGTCCGTCACCGCGACTCGGGCGATCCGCTACCCACCGGACGACGACTTTCCCCAGGGACTGGGGCCGACGGCGTCACTGTCGGCGCTACCCACCTTCGACGAAGACCGACCGACAATCCTCGGGCGAGAGCAGGTTGAGGCGGTGCGCGAGGTCTACGCCCGCCTCGCGCATCCCGCGGTCCGGGAGAACCGGGGTCTGCAGACCGCGCTGCGCCGGCTGGTCCTGGCCGGGGCCGACCGGGTACCGACCGACCGGCTCATCGACCTGATCGTCTGCGCCGAAGTGCTGTTCATCAAACTGCCGGGCCTGCCAGCGGATCGTTGGAAGCAGGACAAGGTCGTTGCCGGAGCGACCGCGCTCTTGGCGGACGATCCTGTCCTGCAGGCGCCGCCCGAGCGGCTCGAGGCACTCCTGCGTCTGGGGTACCGGCTCCGCAACGACGAGATGCACGGCGACGACCCGAGCTCTCGGGAGCTTCGCACGCTCACCGGTCAGCCGACAGATGACCTGTCAGCCGTCGTGGATGACATCGAGCGGGTGTTGCGTCGCGCCCTGGTCCGGCTCCTCTCCGGCGTCGTCGAGCAGTAGTCGGCGCGACTGCACCGGCACGGCGTATGGAGCCGTGCCGGTGGACCGTGCCTACTACCCCGGGCGGGGTCAAGACGTAGGCCTGCAGCCCGTGGTGTCCCTGTCCCCGCCCGAATACCCGCCGTCCCCGTCGGCACCCGCCCCGCCCGTGTCATCAGCTGTCGAGACCGGCGGGGACTCGAGGTGCAGTTTCCGCAGGATCGGGGCGGTCGGCACGCGGTAGTGCGCGCCGGCCCGGAACAGGGG
The DNA here is from genome assembly GCF_049179035.1 of Micromonospora sp. WMMD1274. Classification (NCBI taxonomy): domain Bacteria; kingdom Bacillati; phylum Actinomycetota; class Actinomycetes; order Micromonosporales; family Micromonosporaceae; genus Micromonospora; species Micromonospora sp. WMMD1274. The sequence goes on along the minus strand of NZ_JBMHMG010000001.1, from coordinate 3,904,844 downwards.
CACCGGGAACGCGTCGCGGGCGGCCAGCTTGTAGGCCGCCGAACGGGAGATGCCGAGAATCGCGGCGGCGGTGGCGAGGTCCGTGGTCGCCCCAAGCGCCAGGATGCGCTCCGTGGTCCACGTACAAGCTGCGGCGTCGCTCCGTGGGTTGGCGGCGGGGGCGGGCCTGCGGGTTCGTCGTGCTGATCGCATGAGCGGTACCGGCGGGTCACCGGCGACCAGGTCGGTCGGTGTCGGATCGACCCCGGCCGACGGACCGGTGTCGGCGGTGGGATCGGGATGCGGGTTGTGGTGCTGCGGCGTGTGCTCGCTCATGTGGTGTCGGCTCCGCGCCGCACCGTGGTGCGCTGACACCCTCAAACCGGTGTTTGTCAGCCGTGGCGAACACCTGCCCCTCTCACGGTGATCTCGCAGATGTCTGACAACGGGTTCCCATCCGCATGGCTGTCCTGACCCCCGGGGACACCCTTGCAGACGCCGGCGCCACGACGTCGGAGCAGCGTCAGGAGACTGTCAGAGCCCACCATCAACCCAGCTCTGTCAGACACCCAGGGTTACGACCACCTCAACCATGACAGCGACGTACGCCGATGACACAGGAGTGCTGACCGGCGTTGTCAGACCACTGTCCGGGTCCCCAGGGCGGCAGCGGCGTCACCGAGGACACCGGCTCCGGGCCTGCCAGTCGGACGGCGGCTCGTCAGACCGTCACGGCCAGCCGGGCGGACGCTGCCAGCCGGGCACGCCGACGCGCGGCGCCCGAGGGGATGCCGATAGGCGGCGGTGAAGCCGGTCGCGGTCTGACACCGCTGCGCCTTATGGCGCTGTGAGATCGTGTCAACGGGCAGGTCAGCGTGGCTTTGTCGAAACGATGACGCACGTCGACGTCGATCGTCAGTGAGCGGTGCACGACGGGCGGCGGACCCCGCCGAACCGGTGTCCGTGCCTACGCAGCCTGCGCTGTCAGGAGTCCGCGAGACCACGGTGGCGCAACGGCGGTCAGGCGTGCCGGCCGTACCGCTCCGGCCCGTCATCGACGTTTGCCGCTGACATGGGAGATCGTGACATGAGCTCCGCCGCTGCCGGCTGACCCGACTCGCCTCTGAACGCAGTGGACACCGCCTTCGCCGACCTGACCTGCGACCCCGACCCGCTGTCACTGGACCTCGACACGCTGGCCGGGCAACTCGGCGACGACAGCGGTCTGCCCGGGGGTGTCATCGCGCTGCCGGCGTTGCGGCAGTGGCTGCTGGAGCATCCCCGCGCCTACCGGGTGCGGGACGTGGTGTGGCAGGAGCTGATCCGCCGCGCCCGCCTCGACGGGCCCGCCTGGGCCATCACCGCGGTCGCCCTGGCGCCGCCCGCGCTGCGCCGCTACGCCGGCCGACTGCACACCGGCTGGGCCAGCGACGCCCACGACCTGGACGCCGAGATCCTCACCGCCTTCCTGACCGCCCTGCGCGACCGGGTCAACCTGGGCCCGCCCGGCGCCGTACACGGCGCTGATGCTGGTGGCGGCCTGACCGCCGGCCGTCCCGCTGGCGGTCCCGGCGCGAGACCGACCTCCTGGTCGGGCCGGCGACCGCGTACGACGAACCGACACTTCCCACCCGCGACGACCGGCCCACCCCCGGTGCGGGAAGGTCGTCGCGCTCACTGTCGGATCGCCAGTCGGGAACCTCACCGACCTGACAGTGACGCCCATCGGACGACGCTCGGCGGCTGTGGCACTCCCGCGCCGACGCCCACAGCGGTCCGCCCCGAAGCGACATGAGCGTCAGACCGGGCCGCTGACCACGGCTGTCAGACATCGGTGAGGTCGTGTCGGAGCGCTGTGGGACCGGCAGGTGTTCGCCAGGGCTCACAAACGCCGGTTTGAGGGTGCGGAACTCCTCCGGCGTCACCACGGCGCCCGGCAGGTGTCTCCCGCGAGGCGTTGCCTCGACGGGTCATCAGCGCTGTATTCGGCTCGGTCCGGGGTTGCTGTCCGTGTTCCGGTCCGCGCTGCCCACCAGGTCGGGGTCCCGCTTCAGGTGGACGGTGACACGGACCCGCACCGGCGTCTGTCAGCGCAGCACCGGGCCGGTGTGACAGTCCCGGCCCGCTGCTCAGAGACACCACCGGTGTCATCTCTGCCCTACCGCGAAACCGGAAGGAAACCCTCGTGCCTGACCACGTCCTGCGCGTGCAGTCCGTACTCACCACCCGCGACCATCTCCTCCTCGAATGGCTCACCGACCACGGCGTTTTCACCACCCCGCAGCTCGCCCACGCCCTGTTCCCGTCCCTGGACTTCGCCCAACACCGACTCGCCCGACTCACCGCGCTACGGGTCATCGACCGGTTCCGGCCCTTCCGCCCCGACGGCGGATCGTTCCCCTTCCACTACGTCATCGACCAACTCGGCGCGGAAGTCGTCGCCGCCCAACGCGACCAACCCCCACCCCGCCCCGGCCACGCCAAAACCAACCGGCGGCGCTGGACCGCCGCCCGCACCCTCAACCACCGACTCGGCGTCAACGGCTTCTTCACCGACCTCGCCGGCCACGCCCGCACCCACCCAGCACACACCCTCACCCGCTGGTGGCCCGAGTCCCGCTGCGCACAAACCGGCGCGTTCGCCCGACCAGGCGACCCCGTAGCCCTACACGCCCTGACCGCCCCGATCCGCCCCGACGGCCACGGCATCTGGACCACCCACGGCGCACAGCTGCCGTTCTTCCTCGAATACGACACCGGCACCGAACCCCTCACCGAACTGATGCGCAAACTCATCGGCTACACACAACTCGCCGCCGCCGGCGGCCCCCGCTGGCCGGTGCTGTTCTGGCTCCACTCCGCCACCCGCGCCCACCACCTCCACCAACACCTCACCACCACCCCCCTCACCGTTCCCGTAGCCACAGCCAGCCGCGACCACGCCACCCACACCCGCCACAGCCCCGCCGGACCAATCTGGCAACTCCACGGCCACCCCGGCCCACTCACCCTCGCCGACCTCGCCACCACCACCTCCACCCCGCCCACCACCCACAAACCACCGAGCTGACCAAGCGTGCGGCGACCTCCCCGGCGACTTGACCTTCGCCAAAAGGTGAGCGTGGATGGCTCCCGCCAGAGCCGACGCGCGGCGACAAGTGACCATCGCGCATCAGGCAACCGCGCCCATGAGGGTGCACCCGACGAAGGGCCTACCGATGCCCAAGCCTCACCGCGAACGACCCGGACGCCTCGCCGCAGCACCCGACGACATCACCGACCCCCTGCTACGGCCTCGCTTGACGTCCTCGCCGCCCACCAACCCGCACACGACGGCAACCGCCGCAACCTGCAATGCGCCGGGCAAACCGGCATCTGCACCGCGGCATCCAACGCCCGCCGAGCGCTCACACTCGCCCGAACAGCCACACGCCCCGCCAACCCCGCACCCCTCCCAGCACAGCGGGGAGCGGCACCAAGACCACCCGCACGACCCAGCAGGGACTTCATCGGCTGGTTCACGACACCCAAGCCAGCCCCGGCTACCGAACTGCCTGATCCTGGACCCCGGCGAAGACCGATCACATCACGGCGACACGTCGCATAACACCGACACCCACCGGCGGCCCCCTGACGACCAACGTGTCAACGCCGCCTCACACGGTGCTCTGGCACACATCCTGTTATTGATCTTGTTGATGGCTCATCGTGTGGTGAGGACTCGCTCGCGGGAGGAGGTCGAGGTTCGCGCGGCCGTACATCTGTCGCCTGCTGGTCTTGATGCGGTTGACCTGGCCCTCGACCGGGGCCTGAGCTCCAGGAACTGGCTGAGATCGGCGATGACGGCGTCACGGTCGCTGGCCAGGCCCGCGGCGAAGCCGCGGATTTCGGGGTATCCGGCGTGGCGGGAGCGGTTGATCCAGGCGTCGAGGTGCTGCCCGGTCCCCTCGTGGCGGACCAGCGCGGCAAACCCGCGGGCGAGGCCGGCGACGGTGTCGAGGCCCGGGCAGCGGCTGCGGGTGTCGGCGAGATCAGCGGCGTCGCGCAAGGCGTAGGGGGATAGCGGTTATACGCCGTCGAGCGGAGGCCGGTGGGCATATAAAGGATTGAGCGGATGCCAGTGCAGTCCATCCATGACCCAGACCCAGGCGACTCGCAAAGTGCCGGTCGGCTCACACCGGCACGAAACCTCACGCACGCAGCACGTTGACAACCGGGCACCAACGGAGCACCAGTCCCCCGTCATGCGGAATTGTGGACCACATACCGGCCGTCGACCGCCATCCGTGTTGGAGGTCTGCCGAACTTCCGCCGGCGAGGCCCTGGTGCCCGCACTGGACCACACCCCGACGGTCGGGCTCGTCCCGCTTCCCGGCGCCTTCGTGCGTGTACTGCGTGCGGCGGCTCGCCGCGGATTTCGGTAGCCCTTCGTGCACGCTGTAGCCGGCGGTGGTGCGCTGCCGCACGACCGCCAGTTGTCCGGCGTGTAGGTCAATCTCGCTCCAGCGCAGGCCAGCGGCCTCGCCACGACGCAGAACCGCGCAGGGCGATCAGCCACCACAGGGCGAACAGGGCGTCGCCGCGGAGACGGTCGAAGAACGCGGCCATCTGTGCCGATGTCCATACCGCGATGCCGGGCCGCTCACCGGCGGCCTGTCACTCGGCAACCCGGGCTTCGGCCCAGACCTTGGCCTGTGGACGCGGACAAGGGGTAGTTCCACCCGGCAGGCCGGGTTGTTGGTGATCAGCCCTTCGCGGACCGCGCCGCCCGTAGGGTGGTGTGGACGTGTTGCAGGGTGCAGGCGGCCTGGGGTTGCCCGGACCGGTTACGGATGGCGGCGATCTGCGCGGACGCGGCGGTGAGCTGCCGTGGGTTCAGACCGCCGAGGGCCAGCAGACCCAGGTGCGGGATCACGAATTGCTCGACGTCGCGGGCCAGCAGTAGCGGTATAGGGTGTTACTCGCCTTGGATTTCGGCATGTCATGTCCCACTGGCCAGTCGAGTGTCGATCTGTAGGACACGCGGGTGATGTCGCTGGAGCGACCGAACCGGCACACTGCGTGCATGCCGACTCGACTTCGACCTCGCCCAGACCTGTCCAGCTAGAGACGGTGCGACCTGGCAACAGCGACGCAGTCACGCAGGCATTCGAGCTCGGCTGCCAGTTCAAGGCTCGACTCGGTATGCAGATGCGTGGGGCCTACGAGCAAGCCGCCGGGGACGGGCACCTGCTGGTGGCCAAACAAGACGGCAAGGTGATCGGATTCGCGCTCTATGGAACCGCCTACCAGCGAGTCCGCCTCGCCCATCTCTGCGTGAGCACCGAGCACCGCCGCAGCGGAATCGCCACCATGTTCGTGGAACATCTCTCCACGAAGCATCACGATCTGGCCGGCATAAGCGTCAAGTGCCGCCAGGACTACGGGATCGACAAACTGTGAGCCCTTTTCATCCTGCGTAGCGGTTGGCTTCGACGCGGTGCAGCACGAGGATGGCCCGCACGATCGCGGTCGCTCGGTGTGGGCAGCAGCGCAGCTAGACCAGGATCTTCCAGGTCTTGAGGGTGGCGATCGCGCGTTCGCCGCGAGCCCGGATCTTCGCCTGGGCCCGGTTGACGGCCTTCTGCCGGCATGACAGCTTCGGCCGGAAGCGGCGCCGCTTGAACGGGGTGCGCACGCTGCCGTGGGCACCTTGATAGCCCTTGTCCGCGAAGGTCGTCATGTCGGCGCCGGTTAGGGCGTCGATGATGCCGTGGGTGCGGGCGGCGGTCAGATCATGCGTCGAGCCGGGCAGCGCGGCCGAGGCCCAGACGAGACGCCCGGCCGCGTCGGCGATGACCTGCACGTTCACGCCGTGACGCTTGTGCTTGCCGGAGTAGTACGGCTTCTGGTTGGCGACCCGGTCGATCGGGATCAGGGTGCCGTCGAGGATTGCGTAGGCGAGCAGACGGATCCTGGTCATGGCCGTGGCCACGTGGTCGGCGGTCGCGGCGAGCAGGTCGATGGCCTCGCGGACATAACGCCAGGCCGTCGCGACACCGATGTCGAATCCGGCGGCCAGGCGTGCCGGGGTGTCACCATTGCGCAGGTGGGCGAGGGCGAGCAGGGCTTGCTGGCCGGGGTCGAGGCGTCGCCACCGGGACCGTCGCTGCTGGCGGCGGGTTCGGATGAGGGCGGCGAGGTGGTTCAGGCTGCGGGTGGACAACGGAATCGCGGCAGGGTAAGACAGCACAGCGAGGCTCCCGGTTGGGGCATCTGATCTTGGCCGATTGCTGTCTTACCGGGAGCCTGTCCTACATGGACATCGACCTCCCGCGCCGCCCGTGACCTGCACCGTCACGACGAAAATGGCCATACTCGGCCAGCGGGCCATTGACCAGGAGTTTCGAGACGAATTCGGCCTCTATGGAGGCGTAAGAAACGGGTGAGGCCGCATCGGTGATCATGGAGTTGCAACGCTTCACGACTCCGAGGAAGACCCCACTCGCCGATGACATCATCTCTCATCCCTGCACTGTCCGTAGCAGCACCCGCCTCCATCACCGAGGCCACGCCAGTCACCGACGGTGAACACGCCGGACTGCTGCACGCGCTCGCCGCTGTTCCTGATCCACGCGACCCACGAGGCGTGCGTTACCCGCTGACCTCGCTGCTCGCGGTGGCGGTCTGCGCCGTCATGGCCGGGGCGTCGTCGTGCGCCGCGATCACGGATTGGCTACACGACCTGGACGAACGCGCCCAGGAACGGCTCGGGTTCACCGCAGGAGTCCCGGAAGGCAGCACTGTCTGGCGGATCCTGACGCGCCTCGACGACACGCTGCTCGGCAACGTCCTAGCCGGCTGGCTGCGCACCCGCACTCCCGTCGAGGTGACCAGGCCAAGGCGGTACCGCACGGTGATCGCCATCGACGGCAAGACACTGCGCGGCGCCCGAACGGGCGACGCCCGCCAGGTGCATCTGCTGGCCGCGCTGGACACCACCACCGGGATCGTGCTCGCCCAGGTGACCGTGGACGCCAAGAACAATGAGATCCCGGCGTTCGCCCCGCTGCTCGACGCCGTCGAGGCGATGCTCGGCACCCTGGCCGAGGTGCTGTTCATCGACGACGCCCTGCACACCCAGACCGGTCACGCCGACGAGATCACCGCCCGCCGAGCGCACCTGCTCGTACAGGTCAAGGCCAACCAGCCGGCCCTGTTCAAGCAGCTCAAACGGCTGCCCTGGGCGCAGATCCCGGTCGGTGACCGGACCCGCGACCGTGGTCACGGCCGCCGCGAAACCCGCACCGTCAAAGCCGTCACCGTCGCCACCCCGCGGTGGCATCGCCTTCCCGCACGCCCAGCAAGCCGTGCGGATCACCCGCACCCGCATCGTCGCTGGCAAGACCAGCCGCGAAACCGCCTACCTGACCGTGTCACTGCCCGCCGGCCAGGCTTTGCCCCGTGACCTGCAGAGCTGGATCCGCCGGCACTGGCACATCGAGAACCGCCTCCATCACGTACGCGACGTGACTTTCCGTGAAGACCTCCACCAAGTCCGGACAGGCAACGGACCGGCTGCCATCGCAACGCTACGTAACACCGCGATCGGCTGGCACCGCATCACCGGCGCGACCAACATCGCCCGCGCTACCCGCCGAGCCAACCGCCGATCACACGACCTGATCTCCGCCGTGACCAGCAGTTACCCCAGGCCGCAATGACCCTGCCCCGACCCCCCACCAAGAGGGACAAAATGGTCAAGCCGAAACGGACGACCGGGATCAAAACGCTCCGACGATCGAGGTTCACACGCTTGTTTTGCGGATCCTGGGGTAGGCGCCACATTCTTGGCGCACACCCCAGGATTCCGTGTTACCTGCACGTATGCCGGCTAATGTCGGCGCAGTACATCAACCAAGCGGCACTCCATTCATGTAGCCGCCTACGATGCAATCACAGTTCCTCGCTCTTCGATAACTCCCGCATGAGCGAGCCACTTTGGGAGGCCCTCAGGATCCGGGCTTGGTTATCCGCCAATTATCTTGATGGCACCTGCCGGATTAAGGCTGGTCCAGACCTTGGCTGTCTCGCCGTCAACGCCGCGAATATAGACATTTCCCCTTACTTCTTTCGGGTGATGCCGTGAGTGCAGCAGGTTCAGCGCAAGCCTTCCGGCCAGCACAGTAAACGCCAGGATGAGTGTTATCAGCAGTGTCACCCCCATATGCTGCGCATCATTGCGCACCGAGTCGACGACGTGCGCGAGGACAATCAAAGCCGTTACGACGAGAACTGCCGGTACGATTTTGCGTCTCCAAATGGTTTCCATTCGACATGTCCGAGTGAACCGTTTGGCCGTTGCCGCGTCGACCGAGAGACTAACCACGAACCGGCTCAGCCCATATCGACCTAGGCAGCAGGTGTCCACCACCGATGCAGCTTCGCTGCCATCGATGATCGACCTCGGGGAAGGTGTCAATTCCCCTGCCGTTTTGCCGGCCACCCACACGTCGACCCTTGGTCGCATCCGCCTGCCTTTCTAGACTTTGCCACTTGCCTACGCACAAAACTTATTGTTGATCCACCCATATCCCCAATCGAACCGCCCACTTCTGTTTAGCCACCATCGGAAGGACCCGCTGATATAGGCTCCTCGCTTCCGACTGCACGCTTCGTTGTACTCCCACACCAGCCACCCGTAGACGGCGCCCGCGACACCGAACGCGGCCCCTGCAGGAGGGTTAAAGACACCTACAACTATGGCGATGACGCCGTATGCAATGCCCCATCGGGTAAAATACTTCACGTCACTGTGCGAGAAATAGCATTGCCAGCGCCAGTCGACGCGATATCCTCCCCACGTGCCCCAATAGTAGTACCACTTACGCGAGCTGTAGCTGGTACGCCAGCATGACATGTTTCCGGAAACATCGTGCTTGTTGATCGAGTCTCCGGTGGCGTATTCGTATGGGTTGGCGTTTCCACCGTAGACGGAGTCGACTGACTTGAATCGGCTGGTGGTGGGGTTGTAGAGGCGGGCACCCATGAGGATCGAGCCGTCAGGAGTGTCGGCGGCGCGCTGGTGGGTGCCGAGCCAGCCGTAGCGGCGGGTGCCGGCGTCGGCGGGGTTTCGGGCGTTGCCGTGTTCGTCGTACTCGCTGGTGTACGCCAGCCCGCTGCCGGTTTCGGTCATCCCGGCGACGAAGTCACCGTGCAGATTGGTGATCTGCCAGACCACCCCGGTGGTGTTGGTGAACAGACCGGCGATCCCGGCGAGTCCGGCGATGGCCCGGGAGTGATTGCCGCTGCCGTCATCGGTCCAGCTCGGACTGTCGCCATCGGCGCCGTAGTGGTTAATCCTGATAAGGCCGTCGGCGGTGTCGATCCGGGAGCGGATTCGATTGGGCACGACGTCCAGGGTGTAGGTGGTGGTGCGAGTGCCCTGCGTGATGCTGCGCACCATGTCGTTGACGTGGTAGGTCATGGTACTGCTGGCGCCGCCGGAGACCGCGGAGTCGGCTGCCGGTTGGGTCAGCGTACGGCCCAGGGCGTCGTAGGTGTAGCCGGTGCTGCTGGCGCGGTCGGCGCTGTCGTAGCTCCACTCCCGGATGGCGCTGGTCGTGGTTGTCTGACAGGCGCCGCCCGTCCCCGGGCCATATGCCACCTGGCTGGTGCGGTTAGTGGCGGCGTCGAAGTCGTACCTACGGGTGGTGCACTGGCCGGCGACGGTGTCCTCGACACCGGTGAGCCGGGCGGGGCGATCGTAGGTGTAGACCTGTGCGGACAAAGTTGATGTGCGGCTGCGCCACTGGTCGTGAGCGCTGGAGGTAACGGCTTCGGTGTAGAGGGTGCAGTCGGTCTGGCCGCAGCCGGGTTTGGTGTAGGTGATGCTGGTGGCTGCGCCGCTCTCGTCGGTGGTCAAGTCCACAACAAGCCCGTTGGGCCAGGTCTGGCTGACAGTCGCCCCATCACTGTCGTAGGCGCCAGTGAAGGTGCCCGTCTGGGTGTCCGCCACTGACGTCGGCAGGCCACGTCGCTCGGTACCACCGTCGTAGGTGTAGGTGCGGGTGCCCTTGCCATCATTGACGGTGGCTGGCCGGCCAGCGATGTCGAAGGTGCTGGTAGTCACCGTCGCGTCGGCATCGGTGTATGAGGTCATCCGACCCAAGCTGTCGTAGGCGCGGATGATCTCGGCCGTCACCGAGCCCGAGCCGTTGATTGTTTGAGTACGGACGGCCTGCCTGCTGGCCTGGTCATAGACGGTGCGCCGCTTTTCCAGCGCCTCGCCCAGACCGGCTGCGGTCACCGAAACCTCCCATTGACGGCCAGCCGAATCGTAGGTGACTTCGGTTCGCCGCAGTTCACCCGATGCGGTCTTCTTCGACTGCACGCGTGGCTGCCCGTACATGTCATAGGTGGTCACCGTCGCCGGTAGTTCCGGGCCGGATTCCGGCTGACCGCCGGTCTGGGTACGGCAGACCAAGCCGTCCCACTCCGGCCGGTTGCCGCACTCCGGGTAGGTGGCGTTGGTCGCCGCCGTGTAGTAGGCGGTGATCCTGGTTGCCGGGGTGGTGTCCACGCTGCCACCGGCCGGGGTCGTGGTGCTGGTCACGCGTCCTCCGCTGTCGTAGCTGGTGCGGGTGATCAGGTCCAGCCCGCCCGGGTCGACGGTCACCTTGACCGGCTGGCGCAGCGCCCAGTCGTATCCAGTGACCGTGGTGCGGGTGTCCGCGTCTACGGTCTGTCCGGCGTTGACGTAGCTGACCGAGAGCCGTTCGGTGGACGGCAGGCTGTACGGCCCACCGGTGCCGGGCGCGCCTTCGTCATGGGTGAGGCGGGTGTGCTGCCGGCCGCGCACGATCGTGCCGGAGTCGAGCATCACGTCGTGTTCCGGACCGAAGGTCTCCAGCAGTAGTTGCCCGTCGGCGGAGTAGACGCTGATGGTGGCGAGCTTGGCTGCGATCTCGGCCTCGGCGGTGGCGTCGTCGCTGGGTGACGCCTCCAGGGCCCGTTGGCGGTTGCCGGAGGTCAGCTCCCGAACAATGTTGCCGTACTGGTCGTACCAGCTCGTGGTGATGTGCCCGCCCGGTGCGGCCGAGTTCACGGTCCGTGCGTTGGCGTCCAGATAGGTCATCGTTGCCCGCTCGTACGAGTTGGGCAGGGTGCCGGTGGCGGGGTTGCCGGTGGGTACCTGGGTGGCGGGGAAGACGGCGGTGGCGTCGGTTGGCGGCTCGGTCTGGCCCAATCGGGCGGTTTGGGCGCCGGACAGGTCGTACGGCGCGCCGCTGCCCGTGGTGGGGACTCGGTAGACGACGCTCTCCACGGCGGCGCCGGCGGTGAGCGCTGATCGGGTGACTTGTAGAGGCGGCCCTTGCCGGGGTCGTCGGGGAGGATGGTGTATGTGAACTGCCACGGCTCCTGGGCGGCTGGCGTCATCGTGATGAGGATGCCATCGGCGTCGTAGTCGTAGACGGTGCGCAGTGAATGGGCGCCGCTGCCGTCGGTGTAGTCCAGGCGCGGATCCCACACAGCACGGAGACGACCAGCGTTGTCGTAGGTGTAGCGGGCCAGGACGACCGTGCGCATAGCCGGGGTGGCAAGGTCCGGGTCCCAGGCGGTGTAAGAGATTTCCTTGACACGGCCGAGATAGTCACCCCAGGTGTTGGCCGCAGTGCCGGTGGCGGTCGTCGTGGTGGCGTAGGTGAAGGTTAGTGCTTTGCAGCCGCGGACCAGGGTGTTGCAGGTGACCCCGGACGGCACTGGTGCGAGCAGGCGGGTTGGCCGCATGACGTCCTGGGTGCCGAGGGTGGCCTTCTCCCACGAATACGTCGACGTATTCCCGGAGCCAGGAGCGCTGACCGACGTTGGTGTGTAGACCCCCGTCGGGTCGGTGGAGGCACGGGTGAAGGTGGCGGTGTTGCCGTCGCCGTCGTTGAGCGTGAACCTGTTGGCGGTCGAGTCGTACGTGAGACTGTACTTTTCGGCGCCGACCTGCGGCTGGTAGGTCACACCGTTGGTGTCGGCCTTGGTGAAGCCGAGGGTGGAGCCGTCCGGTAGGGAGACCTGGACGAGGCTCTCGTGTGTGGTGAGCTTGGTGTATGGGGCGTCTGCCTCGCTGAGTAGGACGCCGGAGGTCCAGCCGGGCCCGAACAGTGGGTCGAGGCCGCCGGTCTGCCGGGTGTTGAAGGTTCGCCCGACCGACAGGCCCGCCACGAACACGTCCGGCTGGGCAAGCTGGTAGTTGCCGGTGATGAGGTTGACCGAACCGGGGCCGACCTGGGCGGTGTCGGCGCTGGCGAAGTTGCGGTCGAAGGTGATTCGGATGGGCGGCTCACCGACGTTGTCGTACTGGCCCCGGAATTCCAGCGGTCCGTCTCGCGGAATGCCCTGCGGGTCGGCCGCGGCGAGGGTGGATGCCACGTTCCAGATGACCTTCGGAATGGTGCCGTTGGACGCCGGGATCGGCCAAGCGGCCACGGTGCCACCGCCGACAGCGTAGGTCACATCGGTCTTCGGCAGGACCGTCCAGGTGTCGGAGCCGGCTCGCCGCCACTGGTAGCGCACGCCGGTGATGGTCGTTGAGATCACGGAGGTGATCTCGACCTTGGCCGCGGTGATGTCACCGACCTTCGGCGAGGTCACGGCCGCGGAGCCCACCTTGAACGGGTATCCGCGCACGTTGGAAAGGTTGCCCGCCGAGTCGCGGCTGCGGACGTAGAGAGTATGGAAACCGGCGGTGGGCGGGGTCAGGGTAACCGACGCGGGTGCGCCCAGGCTGGGGGGCGTTGACCACCTGGTCGGGCGGGTTGACGTCCATCGCATAGACGTAGGCGGCCACGTCGCTGGCGCCGTTGGGGTCGAAGGTGAAAATGCCCGGAACTCCAGCGTCGCCGCCCCACTCGTTCTTCGGGTAGGTGGTGGAGCTGGTCCACGGCGGGCTGGCGTGCGTGGTGTCGACGGAGAACTCGCAGAACGACGACCAGGAACCATCGACGGTGCCGTCATTGCCGCGCACCCGCCACTTATAGGAGGAACCGTTGGCCAGGACACCGGACGGGATCGTGGCGCTCAGCGTAGAACCGGCAGCTGCGGTACCGGTGATCGTACTGCCGAGCTTGGTCGTCCCGTTCAGGGTCCACCACTCGAACTCCGCCTTGACCGACGACGCCTCACCGTCCGAGATCACCGCCTTCAACTGCGGAGTCGCACTGTTCATCTGCGGCCGGCCACTGCCGGTCGCGCAGGCCGCCTCGGGCACCGTCGACCGTATGCCCACGGTGGGGTACGAGTTGTAGGTCACCACCGCGTATGGCACCTGGGAGGTGTCGACCGCGTTGCGAGAGCGGAACTGCTTGAAGCTGTTAACGCTCGTCTCGTCCGTGCCCCGCACACCCATGTACGCGGTGGGCTGCCCGGCCGTGGCCGCACGCTGGAAGAAGCTGGTGCCGCTGATGCTCACCCAACCGTCGTCACACGCCGACGAGAACCCCTTGGTCTGGGTCGAGGTCGCCTCCTTCTGGATCCACGCCGGCTGGGTCCCCCACCGGGTCGCCGAGGATGCCGCTCCGGTCGTCCATATCTCCCACGAATTCGGGGTGCAGGTCGGCGACCAGAAGTTCCAGAAATAGACCGTCGCCGACGTGATCTGCTTGCTGGCCAGCGAGGACGTCGGCCAGTTCACAAACGCGCGAGACTTCGCGGCTGGTGTGAGGTTCAGCAGGCCCACCTGCAGGTCACTTGCTCCGCTGCGGTCGACCGTGTCGCCCTCCCTGACATAGGTGTCGAAGGAGGTGTACAGCGGGTTGATCTGCGGGTCGATGGTCACCGGGTACTGGGTAGCCGGGTCCTTGAGCCACCTTGTGTCCGGGGTAAGCCGCATGGTCAGCCTACCGCCAGCAAGTTTGGCGTCCTTAGCGGGCCGCTCCGCCCGGGTCGCAACAATCGTCCGGCGGGTCGGCTCCTCGGAACCCGGCACGCGCTGGGCATCCCACATCTCCGGAGCGGGGATGGCCGCCATCGGCTTGCCCTTGACATCCGTCAAGGTGAGCCCGCCAGAGCGGTCCTGAGTGAACGAGGAAAGTCCGTGACCGGTGACAGGCAGCGCCAGCGACGGAATGCGGTCAACAGCCGCGCGGTCCTTGACGGTCAGGTACTCGGAGAAGCCAGTCCGGGTGACTTCGACGACTAGGTCGATGCCGGGTACAACGTCCCGGTAGGTCGCCCGGTTGTGGTCAAGGCTCGGTGCTGGCAGGGCGCCCGGCCAACCGAGGGCGAGTCGCCCGTCGCCCTTGCCGACCGCCGCCAGCTCCCCGGCGGCCGAACGGGCACCCGAGATCCACAGGTCAAGCGGATGCGCGACGGCGCGCACCGAACCATCAGCCACCGGCTGCAGGGTGAGGTCGATCGGCACCCAGCGGTTGTCGCGCCGCATCCGAACCGGACCGGCGTGGACAGTCGCCTCAACCTGCCCGTTCGGATGGGCGATGTACTCGGCCGACTCCGTGGTCATATTCGTGATCCAGACCCGCTTATCCGTCATCCGGGCAGTAATCAGAGCGGCCATCTCGTCTGGCCGTTCCAACACCGGCTCCGGCGCTTTCTTCGGTTCCGCCTGGGCTTGGCGGGCAGGAATCTCGTTGGAGAGGGTCACCGCCAATACGGTGGCCATCCCGGCGGCCAGAAGCCTGCCCCACCTACTAGTTGCCATCTTCGAACAGCCGATTATTGAGCTTGCTGTTCGCGTGATTGCAGGAGCCATTAACGGGCCTCCCCGTCTCGTAGGCCTAACGGAAGCTCACAGTACGGGTGTTCTGAAATCGAGGTCAATCGAAACTTTGCGCTGCCGCCATCGAAACCGGCGATAAGTCGTGCCTTGCGAATCCCCGCCTTCAGGATCTTGCGGATGGCCCACCAGTGGTGACGGTTCCGAGGGAGTGCGGCTAGTGCGAGGGCGTCCCACGCGGCGATGTCCGCTGAGGCAGTCTCCTCGTGATTTAGAGCTCCGAACTCTTTGAGCGTTAGAGTCGGCGCCGAGCGGCGAGCGGCGAGCGGCGAGCGATCGCAACCCAGGTCGCTGACACGCAGGCAGGTACGACCACCGGTCATTACAATGCTGATGGGCGCCTCGTCAAGGAGGTATGGCCAAATGACGTAACGGTGACTTCTGACTATGATGAGACTGGCGCCACCACTGGTGTCAGCTACGTGAAGGACGGCTGCGGCCAGGCCGACTGTACTCTCTACAGTGAAACGATCTACTCGAGTGGTCACGGTGAACAGCGCTCGCGTCAATCCACTCTTTCGGCTCAACTCATGAACTACGACGCTGCTGGACGTGTAACTGAGGTGAGGGACACCTTGACGGTCAGTGCATCACGACGATCTACACGTTGGATGAAAGCTCGAACCGTACTGGCGTCGCCTCGTACGCCGCGGGAGTGGATGGCGCGTGTCAAACACCAGCCTGGCGCTCAGTAAGGGCTGGGAGTACGACAGTGCCGATCGCTCGACCACCGGGTACACCCTTGACGCCTTTGGCCGTACCACGGTTGCGCCGGCGGGGGACATGCCGACGGGGGCAGTGGATTCTCAGATGACCTATCATGTCAATGACATGGTTCGGTCGATCACCCAGGGGCCCCGAGCGTCAACGTACACCTTGGACGCTCTCACCGACCGGTACCGTTCTTGGACCGAGAATGCTTCGGGCACGTCCGTCACGCATCGCAACCACTACGGCGACGATGGTGATAATCCGTCATGGACTGAGGAGGGCAACGGCAACTTCAGCCGCGGGATCCTCGGGCTGTCGGGGATGATCGGCACCTTCGCCAGTAGCACCGCGCCGGTATGGGTGGTGACGAATCATCCCGGAGACCATGTCGCCGGCATGGTCGAGTCTCTTACGGGGGCTTGCCTACATCAGTGAGCTCTTTTCATCGTGATCAAGGGCGGTTGACCAGGTAGGCGGGGGCGGCGTGTCGATTGTCCGGATAGGACGAAGCTCCCGGTAGGACAGCAGTCGACCAAGACGCACTGCCCAGCACGGGAGCTTCGTTGCTGACCTATCCTGCCAGTATCCCGCTGTCCACGCGCAGCCTGACCCGCCTGACCGAGCTGATCCGCGACCGTCGACGTGCGCTCGGCGGCCGCTGGCGGAGGCTGCCTGCGCAGCAGCAGGCGCTGATGGCCCTGGCCCATCTGCAACGGTGACACCCTCACCCGCCTCGCGGTCGGCTTCGAGGTGTCGGTGGCCACCGTGTGGCGGTACCTACGCGAGGCCGTCGACCTGCTCGCCGCCTGCGCCGACGACCTCACCGCCGCCATGCGTCGGGCTGCCCGGTTGGCGTACGCGATCCTCGACGGCACGCTGATTTCCATCGACCGGGTCGCTGACCAGCGGCCCTACTACTCCACAAGCGCCACGGGGTGAACGTGCAGGTCCTGGCTGACCCGGCCGGGCGGTTGGTCTGGGCGTCGCCGGCGCTGCCCGGCGCGGTCCACGACCTCACCGCCGCCCGCACCCGGCGCTAGGCGGTGTCTTCAAAGGATCTTGGTGTCGGATGATGTAGCGCGTGGGTCGTCGCTACGAGTTGTCTAACGTCGAGTGGGAAGCGTTGTCGCGGTATCTGCCGTCGGCGGTGACCGGTGGCAGGCCGCGGGTTGGTGACCGGCGGGTGCTCAACGGGATCGTGTGGAAGATCCGGGCCGGGGCGGCGTGGCGGGATGTGCCCGCCCGTTACGGGTCGTGGCAGTCGATCTATACCCATTTCCGTAGGTGGGCCCTGGATGGCACGTTCGAGCGGATGCTCGCCGGGGCCCAGGCCGACGCGGACGCGGCCGGGGACATCGACTGGCTGGTGTCGGTCGACTCCACGATCGTGCGAGCTCATCAGCACGCAGCCGGCGCTAAAGGGGGCGCCGGGAATCGGACGAACCACAAGATCACGCCCTCGGTTGAAGTCGAGGTGGACTGACCACCAAGATTCACCTCGCCTGCGACGGCCTCGGCCGAACCCTGGCGTTCGTGCTTTCCGGCGGCAACGTCAACGACTGCACCCGCTTCGCCCACGTCATGGCCGCCATCGGTGTCGGACGGCCGGGTCCCGGCCCGCCTCGGTCCGACCCGAGCACGTCATCGCCGACAAGGGCTACAGCTCCAAGGCCATCCGAGCCGACCTGCGCCGACGCGGCATCGGGCACACCATTCCCGAACGCGCCGACCAGCAGGCCAACCGCCGCAGGCGCGGCAACCGAGGCGGCCGACCACCGGCCTTCGACAAACAGCTCTACAAGCGGCGCAACGTCGTCGAGCGCTGCTTCAACCCGGCTCAAGCACTGCCGCGGCGTCGCCACCCGCTACGACAAGACAGCCACGTCGTACCAGGCCACCGTCACCATCGCCGCGCTACTCCAATGGTTGTGAACCTTTGAAGACACGGCCTAGCCGCACCGCGTCCAACGGCGCGGTCCACGAACTTCGGCCCGATTCCAGGGCCACGACCATCGAATACGGCCAGCCGGGGATCATGATGGTCTGATCCTTGCCGCGTCCGTAGGTGTGACACAGGATCCGCTGCGGCGAGGTATGCGCGTCCGGCCGCAGCCAACACGTGATGTCCACCGCCAAGACGAGACGGCCGTCGGCCGCCCGCGGTAGCGGCACTGCGGCGAGGACGCTACGCAGCCGATCGATGTCCAGCCGCCCGCAGGAGAGGGCGTCGTACAACGCCCCGTGACCCCGCCGGTGCTCACCCACCAGCGACAACTCCACCAACGACCGGACCGGACCGTCGGCGCACAACACCGCATCCGTCAGGTCGAACAACGCATCAGCCCGAGCAGTCAAGCAGTCGTAGAACTCTCGCCGGAACCTGCCCAGGTCCCCGACGCCATCAGCCGAACCACGGTCATGCACACTGATCACCAGAACAGCCCTTGGTTATTGATGCTCTTCCCTAGACAAGAAGATCATCGACCAAGGGCTGTTTCCATGCCCAGCCAGGACCCCCACAAGACCCGCGAAGGTTAAAGATCAAGTTAGGGCTTTTGAACCTCGTTGACCTCTCGGTATGCCAGCGCCTCGAGCGCGTCGCGGAAGGCACCGAAGTCGTTGATTGGCTCGGTAGGGTCTTCATCGAGCTCGAAGTCGCGCCGCATCGTTCGAATCTGGCTCTTCAGCGCCTCCGCATCGACCGAGTTGTCCAGAGCGGCCTCGATGTCCTCGAGAAGCAACAAGCCCTGTTCCTTGCTGGCGTTGGTGGGGTGATCCAACAGGAATGACCGCTTAATGCGCTTGATCTTGGAGCTCGTCTTCTCCGTGGTCATCTGTCGCATGGCTTGGCGCTGCCTGCGGCCGAGCTCCCGGAATAGGACCCGGAAGTTGGCGTCCAAAACTTCGGCCGCGCCGGTGAGAGTCTCATCTTCCCGCACCGAGTCCAGGACACTGCGAGCGAAGCCGACCTTATCCAGATGGAATCCCTCGAGTTTCGTCTTGGCTGCACGCTCGAGCGCCTCGTGGGTTCCCGAGCAATCCTCGAAGCTCACGTCCTTTGGCTTGAGGGTACCTAGCTTGGCCGACTCTAAGGGGTCGAGGAAATCGCCCGCGTATCGCTTGACGGCTGCGATGCAGATCGGAAGTGGAATGAGGTCTTCGATGGCGACGACGCCACCAGGGCGAATGCTGACCAGAGCATCAGTTGGAAGCTCACCTAACTGCAGAATGAACTTCGCGTCGATCACAGGCTTACCGTTCGGGCCCTTCCTCAGCGACTTCACCGCTTGATCGCCGGAGGTGTCGCTGTCGAGCAGGACGATCACGGCGGGCCGGTCAACGTCGCGTCCCCTCGCGAGATACACCAGGTAAGGGATGTGCGGCGCAGACCCGGCGGGCACAAACGTCACTGTGTTCAGGTCTAGGTTGTCGGTCGACGGGGCTTCTTGCCGACGCAACCGCGTGGACATCCCGGCCAGCATGACCTGATCGGACATGCCCTCCAGCATCAAGTTGCAGTTGCTGATGAAGGTGGTCTCGGCCACGAACCCGCCGAACGCCGAGCGCAGCGGTTCGTAGTGATTACGGGCAGCGTTGCGCACCACGCGAGTGCCCTCGTCGCCTTCACCCTTCTCCAGGACACGGATACGCTCACCGTGGTTCTTGTCGATGAGGAATGGGGAGTGTGTGACGTAAACGACCTGGCAGGAGGATCGCGCTGGTTCCTGCGGATCGGCGAAGTCTTCGAAGATTCGCAGCAGGTCTTGCTGGCCGGTGCTGGACAGATAGGCGTCCGGTTCGTCCATCAGCAGCACCTCGCGAGCGCCCGACTTGGGTGGCTCATGGGCGAGGTACTGCACGAAGTAGCTGAGAAAGTACTTCAGACCTCCACTGCGTTCGTCTGCGGAGTACTCCGTGCCGGTCCGATCACGGATGGTGAACACCAAATCTTGGTCGCGTAGAGTCACCAAGAGCTGGAAGTGCAAGTCCTGAGACCACCACTTCGGAAAGTTGAGCGCTGCGGAGAGCCCGCGGTTAATCCGCTCTACGATCCCGTTCGCGAATCCATCCTTACCTTCCTCCACGGCGTTGAGGAGTTCCTGGAAGGCGGTCCGATCGATCCGAGCGACCTTGAGCAACAGGTCATCCGCGAGTGCGAGCTGCTTGTCGTGCTCGGCGTTCTGGGTGCTCGCGCTAGAGAACGTGCTCAGGAGCGTCGGCGTAGCCGCCGTGACGCCCTCGGCCGAGCCGAACCACGACTGTGCGTTCTCGAGGATTGTGTTCACCAAGCCCAAGCGGGTCTTACGAGGACTCGTCTGCAGTGATCGCTCGGCCGCCGCCAGGTATTTGATCGGCACGCTCTGCGGCAGCGCGACTGTTGCATCAATCTCGAACCACTGCGGCATGAGCGCTTCGAGGGCCTTCTTGTCCTTGATGGGATGCTTGGTCCAGTCCTCGCCCTGTCGGACGTAGACGACTGGGTCCTTCCCGCCGACCCGGAACATGGAGAAGCTCTCGGTGTCATCGTCGAGCTTCACCTTGCATGCCTTCCCCAGCATCTCAAGATCGTTGAGGTCCAGTTGTCTGAACTCAAGCCCAAAGTCGGGGAACGCCATGGCCCTGTTTACCGCGAAGAACTGGGAGTAGCGGCAGAAGTCGCCCCGCTGTATGCCTTTCCCGGTCAGCCCGTGCTTGATCGCCGACAGCAACTGGCTCTTGCCTGACTCGTTCGCGCCCACCACGGTGGTCACGTCCCGCTCGAGTGGCACCTTGACGAACGGATACTGCAGCCCGTCCGGCTCCAGCACATCCCACGGGTCTGGGGCGAATTCGCGGTGCGCCTTGCGGAGATAGTCGAAGTTGAACGAGCGGAAGAAGCGGATGTATACCGCGGAGATGTACATCATGCCCACTTTCGGCTCGAGGCGATCAGCAGCGAGGGGCCATGCTACTGCCCAGGTGCGACAACATCTGCCCGCCAAACACCTTGGGTCGAGTTCTGCAGTACCTTCCGGGAGCCGTACGCCCCTGCACGCGCCGTCGGTGTCGGCGGCACCAGCACGCCGGCCCGGCTCGGCAGGGATGTCCTCAATCGAGCAGACCTGGGTAGCGGCTCGAGCAGCCACCGTCACCCCCAAGGCCGCGGTGGCGTCGGGTGAGGTGGTCAGCCCACGGGCGTCGGCGTGGTGGGACTCGTTGATGCTGCTGTGCGCGTTCGTCGTGCCCGGCGGTGCGTCGCCGCCGGTCAACGCAAGTGGCCGGCGGCGACGCGCAGGCAGGCGTTGACTGGAATCACTAGCCGGCTGCGGAGAAGCCCCGTGAGCAACCCTGGGCGTTCAACCTCGACGTGCACTCCGGCCAGGAGGCGCTGGTGGGCGTGCTGGGCCTGGCGGCGGCATATTCGGCTTGTCCTGGGATTTGTGCACCGCGATGATGGTTACTCCGTGGCGAGTTGACCTTCGGAGGACTTTGTGGGAGTGCTGGACGATAAGGACCCGACCGGCGCTGCGCGGCTCAAGGAGTGGACTGAAGGCCTACGAGAACTCCCGCCGGGCACGCCGCCTACCTTCGAATTCCAGCGGATGATTCACCCCGGAATGGTGCCCGCCGACGGGGACGGGCTGCTCGCCGCGGACGGCCAGGGCCTGCTGGAGGTTCCGGGTGAGCACATCCAATCGGTGACGGTGCTGCACTACATGCGCGCGGGTTCGCCGTCGGAGCAGTTCGACACGGTTGGCCGGGATGCGATGTTCGGAGCCCTGCTGGCTCTGGTGACCGACCGTCGCTGCCAGGTCGTCCCGGAGGTCATGGCGAGGGTCGAGGGGCAGGAGCATTCCTTCGCGCTGCCGCTGGCCGGGACGGTGGACACTCATCTCGGTGCGCCCATGCCTGCCTGGCCGCAGGTCGACGCGGCGTTCCGCGAGGCGGTAGCCCGGCTCACCAGCCTCCCCGACGACGACATGCGGGCCCTCAGCGCGGCGATCCACATGCACTACTGCGCCTCCCTGCTGACCACCCGTGACCTTGTGGGCGCGTACGCACTGCTGGTCGGGGGCATCGAGTGCCTCGCGCAGTACTTCGGCAGTCCCCCAACCGAGTGGGCCGACTGGGACGAGTCGGCGAGCTGGGGGAAGTTCATCGCTCGCCAGGACTTCACCGAGGCCCAGGCCGCAGCCCTGCGTGCCCGCCTGATGAAGGACAAGCACATCAAGCTCGCCGAGACCTTCGCGACGTACGCCATGACGCGGCTACCAGCCGGATTCTGGCAGGAGCCCGTGCGCTCCTACACCTGGGGCGTAGATGCGATGAGCGCCCGCCCGCGGGAGGGTTCCTGGTCTGATCCGCAGCCGCGCGGCTCAGTGTTCGCCGACGATCCGGCGGTCTTGAAGGCGGCGCTCAAGACCGCGTACAAGCTCCGGTCCCAGTTCCTGCACGCGGGCAAGCGGGCGATCTCGTTCGCCGGTGACGTGTTCGCGTCCGTCGTGGCTACGGACCGACCCGCTGGCGAAAGTCCACGCCTGAGCGCCGCCCAGCTGCGCGCCGTCCTGCGGACCCTGATCCTGCAGGAGTTGACCGACCGTGGCAGCACCGATCCTCGGGGTTTGGACGAAATCACGTTCGTCACGGGCTTGACGCCAACGTCCTGAACTGACGCCCCGCGTGTCTGGTGGCCGTGTCGAGACCGCTCGGCGGACCGTGGCAGGCGGAACCAACGCAAGGCGCTCCCTTTCAGCAGCGACAAGTCGCGCTGGGGATGAACGGGTTCGACAATGTCGGACGCGAGGTAGACCATCGGGATAGCGGCCAAAGCGTCGCGGCGGGACGTGCGGTGAGAAGGCGGGATGGTCGGCGAGAACGGGTGGGATGACGAGCCGTGGCGGTGCTGGGTCGACGACATGATCGACTCGGATCCGAACATCCTCGAAGAGATCCAGCACTGGTGGGACACGACCTCGCCGGTGCCGATGGTCGGCAGCCGGCACCACACCGTCCCGCGCCGCTATCTCGAACGCTTCTCCGCGTCAGGCCAAATCCGCGTCCGCGACCGGGTCACAGGACGGGCGAGCCTCCGCAACACCATGGACGTTGGCGCGATCCGTGACTTCTACACCTTCATCAACCTCGACGGTGAGCGAGACGGACGGCTCGAACGGATCCTCGGCGTGATCGAGAACGGGGCAGCCGCTGTCATCGACCGCATCCTCGACCCCTTCCGGACACCGCGACCGCTCACGCCAGAGGAATCACTGCACCTGAGCATCTTCATCGGCTTCCAACTGCTACGCACCCCCCGACACCGTCGCGAGGTCGAATTGATGGGCGACTACATCATCCGCTCGTCGCGGCCGGACATCCGCGGGATCACCGAGGTACGGGTGGTTCCGGACCCGAACCTGCACCTCGACTACCTCACCAAGAACGCTCCCAAAGTCGCGCAGGCGTTCTTCGGCCGCCCGGCAACGCTCGTCACGATCGACCAACCGCTATTCATCACCTGCGACGAACCGGTGATCCTGCGTACCCGCGGGGACGTCAGCCACGTCCAGCACCTGCCGAGCTGCGCGAAGCCCCAGCGGCGCAGGAAGAAGGACGCGCGTAAGCCCAGCAGAAGCCGCGCCCGCAACGCCGACACGGTCCATGTGTACCCCAGCCGACCCGGCGTGGGCCAAGCGCACGAGGCAGCCCTGCCGCTCACACCACGAGCGATGCTCGTCATCGGCCCGCACGGCGTCGCCGATGTGGCACCACACCACCCGTTTCGCGGTGAAGCGGCCGTCGCCCTCGCGAACGACGTGAATTCCCGGCTCCTCGCTCACGCCTACCAATGGGTCGCTGCTCACCCCGCCCATCCCACGTTCACCGACATGGAACTTCCCGAACCTGGGCCCATCATCCATGTCTGCGACGGCGGCACCGCCTTCGCCCGGGAGCTGCAACAGCCACCCGCACCTCGACAACCCGAGCTGTTAGGCCGCCGTGGTCGCTAAGGAGGGCCACGATGTTCGCATCGTTCTCAGACGGGCAGGCAGACGTCGCCCCACGGCGCTTCCTGCGCCTAGCTGATCTTCAGCAGGCGACCACAGCCCCGCCGCTGTGCGACTGGCCACCGCAGGGAGAAAAGGAAAAGCCGTAGGTCACCCGCCTGCAGCTACGCTCGGAGCGTCGTCTTAGGAGTCTCTATGTGACTTTGGGTGATCTTGATGGGCAGGGTGGATCGGCCGGCGCGAAGGGGCTGCGTCGGCCGGGAGCGTGCTGGTTCAGGCTGCGGCGCGGATCACCGGTGCCGGTCGAGTGAATGTCTTACGGTCGCGGATGAGTGCCCAGAGGACGTCGACGCGTCGTCGGGCGAGGGCGAGTATGGCTTGGCGGTGGTTCTTTCCTTCGGCGCGTTTCTTCTCGTAGTAGGCACGCGATATGGGGCATTCGCGGGCGGCGGTGAATGCGGCCATCCACATAATGTGCCGTAGCCGACGGTGGAAGCGGCGAGGCTGCCGATGGTTGCCGGAGGCCGTGCCAGAGTCGAGGGAGACGGGTGCCAGGCCTGCGTGGGCGGCGAGCTTCGCGGCGCTGTCGTACTCGGTCATGCCTGCGGTGTGGACGAGCAGTTCGGCGGTGAGCAGGGGTCCCATGCCGGGCAGGCTGCCGATGATCGGTGCGAGGGGGTGCTGGTCGAGTTGGTCGGCGATGAGGTCGTCGAGGGCGGCGATGCGTTGTTCGAGGGCGAGGATCTCGGTGGCCATCTGCCCGACGACCACGGCGGCGGCGCGTTGCCCGGGCAGGGTGACGGTCTGCTGCCGGGCGGCGGCGACCATCGCCTCGGCGACTTGGACTGCGTTCTTGACGTGCCCGCGCCGGAGCAGGGCGGTGATCCGGTCGACGCCGGCGTGCCGGATCGCCGCCGGTGTCTGCCAGCACGCGAGGACTATCATCGGGCCTTCCGGTTCAGGTCCGCGGCCCGTTCGAGGGCGGGGCTGATGCCGGTGAGCAGTTCCTGCAACCGGAACAGCGTGGCGACGCGCTGCCCGGCAAGGTCGGCGCGGTAGCTGGTCAGGACGGTGAGTTCGGCGAGGAGCCGGTCGGAGGGTTCCAGGATCGGAATGTCGGAGCGCATACGGATGGTCTGGGCGATGACGACCGCGTCGCGGACGTCGGTCTTGTTCTCTCCGGCGATCGCCGCGGCCATGTGGAACGCGACGGTGCCGGAGACGTAGCGGACCTGGACCTGACGCCGCCACAGCAGGGTCAACAGCAGGGCGGACAGGCCGGTGGTGACGCCGACCGCCCAGCACATCGACCGGCCGTGCGTCGACACCTCCGCCATGACCGCCAGGAGGGCGGTTTCGTCGTTGGCGACCCGGCGGGAGTAGACGAGCCGGCCGTCGCCGTCGACGGCGGCTACGTGGTGGTGGGTCTTGCCGATGTCCACGCCGATCCACAGCTTCGCCACCGTCACGCTCTCCTTCGTCGGTCGGTTTGCTCGAATGTGCCTCGTCTGGGGTTCGGGTTTGCCGGCATCTTCTAATGATGCGAACGCAGGTCGCGGGTCTCCATCAGCGGTCTACCGAATCTCACAGACGACGAAGCGGCGGGTGGCATCTCCTACCGTGAGCCAAGCAATCTGGGCGAAACACACGCAGCCATACTCACCGCCTCCGGGCATCAGGGTCTACGGCCACCAGGGCCGCGCCCGTTCAACCAGCCCGTTCGCAAGGCGAGAGCGGGCGGCACCTCGAAGTTCAGCCACGAACACGGCGGAACACACACAGCCATACCCACTCCCGGCCCCTGCGGGCACGGCGACCCCAGCCTCCCGCCGTCGCCAGCCTGCGCCTCGGACAAAATGTGCGAGACCTGCGAGCATCAGCGCTCCATCGAGCGCGGGGCAGGCGTACAGCATGGCTGCCCGTGGTCGCCGGTCCGCCGGCCGCCGTTCCCGCGACCAGGCTGATTCCCACGCCAGCCGTCGTTGCAGCGGCTTGAATAGTGGTGTGCAGATCAGCAAGGACGGGCGGGACTGGCGCATCGGGACCGCCGCCGACGTGGGTTGGATCGCTGGTCACACGACTCCCGGCGTCTCGATCACCACCGCCATCCCGCCGGTCTTCGACGTCTACGCCACCACGTACCAGACCGACGACGTCACCGCCGCCGCGTACGAGCAGGCCCTGATCGAGGACCTGACCACGCACACGCCCGACCAGCCGTGGTGGTTGGCATACCTCGACACCGGTGCCCACGACGTCGTCTTCCCGCACGCTCCAAGGGTGTTCCTCTACTGGAACTGGCCGTACGTGCTGGTCGAGGCCGGCCCCGAGCAAGCCCTCACCTGGCGCACCAGTGGTCATATCCGCCACCCGCACGGCGCGCTACCCGATCTGTTCTTTCCCGCCGACCGGTCATGGCTGGTCTCCGGGCTCTGGGACGACACCTGGACCTGCGTCGGCGGCCCGGCACCACTGATCCGCACCCTTCAGCGCAACCCGGTGGCCAACGCCCGCCAGGTCCAGCCCGACGAGGACGCGCTGCCACCGGGGCTGACCCGCGAGTGACGACCCACCCCCCCGGGGCAGCGGTCAGCCTCCGATGACGGCTACCCTCGCCACTTCTCGGCGGGTCGGCAACCGCTGGTCGATTTGCCGTAGATCGGCTTCCCGTCCGGACCCGCATAGCAGTGCGCCAGTTCGTCTTCGGCCTGGAACAGCGGACGCCTGTCGATCTCCGTCCCCTTGGCGTCGTAGCTGACCAGTTCAGGGTCGTTGCCGGCCTTGAGTCGGGCATCGCTGGTCATCAGGCCGAACGCGCCTGCGGATAGCCGGGCCGCAGTGGTGTGGCCGTCACCGTGGTCGAGCACGAGCCGGTGGACGCGGCCGCTGACCCGGCCGCTGACGCTGACGTCCCCGCCGTCGAACTCGGTGGAGGTCAGCAGCAGCCGCTGCACCGGCCCGGGCAGCAGGTCACCGTGCGGCCACGGCTCAGTGACGCCCCCGCCGGACTCCCGGGGTGTTCCCGCCCCTTCCCCGTCGCAGGTGGCGTAGCCGACGTCGTTCATGAACAACACCAGCGCGCGGTCACCTCGCTCGGTAGCCACCGCGAGGTCGGCCAGGGACACCGGGACGGGTTGCCCACCCGGATTTCGCCGGGTCTGTCGTTGCGGGGAATTCCGCTGCAGGCACCGCTCGGCCGCTTTCTGCAGCGTTGGAGACAGCTCCCCGGGCCCCATGGTTAGCACCTGTACGGTCGAGCGGTCCGGCCGGTCCCACGCCACCGCCGCGGCCCCGGACGCCACGGTCAGCAGCGCCGCCACAGCCGCAGCGATCCTCAGTCGTGGCGTACGCGCGGGAGGCGGGCTCGCGACGCCGAGGAGCCGGGCCCGCATCGCGAGCGCCGCCTCCGGTGGCAGGTCCCGCTCCGCGGGCAGGTCGAGAATGTCGTTCACGGTTTCCCCTCCTGGATCTCCTGCGGCATCAAACGGGCCAGGCGGCTGCGCGCACGACTCACCCTCGACCGCACCGCCACCTCGCTGATGCCCAACACGGCCGCCGCGTCCGGGTACGACACGCCGGACCACAGGCACAACGCCACCGCCTCCCGCTCGGCAGGCGGCAACCCGCGAACCACCGAGAGGACCTCGGTCATCCGCCGTTCGTCGTCGAGCCGCGCAGAGACGTCCTCGGCGAGGTCACCATCGGCGTACCGCTCTCCCGGTAGACGCCGTAGCAGCGCCAGCCACCGGCGCGCCGACCGCCACTCGGAGCGGACCGCGTTCGTGGCGACGACCAGCAACCACGGCAGCGCCGATCCGTCCACGAGTCGCGCGTCGTGCCGGCGGCGCCACGCGACGAGGAACGTCGCCTGGGTGACGTCCTCGGCCGTCGACCACGAG
Organism: Micromonospora sp. WMMD1274; assembly: GCF_049179035.1. NCBI lineage: Bacteria > Bacillati > Actinomycetota > Actinomycetes > Micromonosporales > Micromonosporaceae > Micromonospora > Micromonospora sp. WMMD1274. Next base: position 3,877,506 of record NZ_JBMHMG010000001.1, on the reverse strand, counting down.
CTGGTCAGCCGGAACGCGTGGTTGTAGACCGGACGGGAGTACCGGTCGAAGAGCCGACCGAACGCCGACTCGTCGCCGGCGGCGATCGAGGACCACAGTTCCTCGTCCGACGGCCGTACCTGATGCCTCACACCACACTATGGCCGCCCACGCCGACTCTGTTGCAGCTCACGGCGCGCCTGTCGAACGAGCGCGGCGGCCAGCCGAGGCGCGGGCCCCGCCGTGGACGTATCCCGCCGCGCCGACGGCGAAGATCGTGGCAGCGGTCAACCAGGATGCCGCCGTGGTGGAGGGCTGGATCGGCCAAGCCCAGGCCGCAACGACGGCGCTGTTCTGGCGTGGAGCGGCGGCGTAGACGGCGCTCACGTAGACGAAGGCTGGCAGCCACGCCAGCCGCGCGCCGAGCAGCACCGCCCCGCCGGCGACCAGTCCGAAACAACTGAGAGCATTGCGAACCAGTTCTTGAGCGCCGTACGTGTCGGGCGCTCGCAACCCGGCAAGGCTGAGCGCCAAAGCGGTAGCGAGGGCGGCGACAAGAAGGTGACTGGCTCGCCAGGCCGCCACGGCAGGGGTGTGCTGCGTTCGAGGTCCTCGTCAGCGCTGGCGAGGGTGGGGCCGAGCAGTAGTGCGGCCAGCAGCGGTGCGAGTGCGACCACGGGGACGCGGGCGGGGGCCCGTCGAAGTAGGGCCTAGTGGCGAGCCATGTTCCGGCGGCCCAGGCCAGCAGCGTGATGACGCCGACACCGGCCACGAACGTGGTCGCGCCGCGGGAGCGCAGATGAAACGTGAGCAGGCGGCCGGTCACGGCTGCTCGCCGAGGCGAATGAGCGCTGGGATGTCGCATCGGTGGGCGGCGTCGAGGTAGGCGGCGAACCAGGAGCGCTGCGCCGGCTCCGGTAGTGCGCGGAGCCTGGTGAGGGGCATGCCTTCGGGGGTGGCTGCCTCGTCGAGCATCCAGTCGGTGGCCAGAGTGTCGGTCTGGTAGACCCGCTGGTCGATGCGGCGTGTCCCGGACGGGTCCTCACATCTGGCCCGGGTCACCTGCCGGAAGTCCGCCCTCAGGCTCTTCCGGCTGGCCACGCCGCCCAGCGCGGTCGACTGGTAGTCGAGGTTGAGCCAGACCGTGCCGTCATCCCGTTCGATGGGCTGGCCGGCTGGCTGGGTGGCCTGGTCGGCGGCCCGCCGGGGCGCTCCGGTTATCCCGTCGAGACGTCTCAGGATCGGCTGGGCCACCTTGGTAACGTCGTCGATCAGGAACGCGTTGATCCGGGACAGGCACACCTGCGGGCCGCTGTTCGTGCACACCAACTCGACCGCGTTCGGGTCGGCCGGGAGGCGGTGGGTGCCCGGGCCGGTGGTGATCGGCACGGCGACGGCGACGGCGAGTGCGCCGGCCAGCAGGGCTGCTCGCCGCTGCGGTGCGGCGACGGCGAGCAGCAGGACCGTCAGGGCCACCAGCCAGGCTGCCTGCAACGCGGTGACCCGGCCAGGGACGAGCGAATACACCGCCCAGCCGCCGTAGATCGGCGAGAGCCACGCCGCAGAGGTGCCGTCCCAGTAGGTGACGATGGCCAGGCCCAGGTAGGTGGCGAGGCCGGCGATCGGGGCCGCCACCCGCAGCGGAACGAGCCGGCCGACGAGGACGCCGACCGCGGCGGCGGCGGCCAGGGCGAGGACACCGACGGTCAGCGTCCACCACCAGCCTCCGCCGGTGTAGGTCGCGACCCGGCGATCAGCACCGCCGCTCCGGCGAACGCGACCAGCAGCCCGGCGACACCGGCCACGGTGACGGCGAGCCAGGCCATCACCAGTGGTTGCCAGCCTGGGCGGGGGGTGGAGGCGATCAGCTCGTCGATGTCGCGCCGCCGTTCCCGGCCGGACTGCCACGCCCCAGCAGCGATCATGAGAGCGCACAGGATCAGCATCGACACCCGCAGGTAGTTGGCGAGACCCGCCCACCGGCCAGCCCAGTCGTCCGGATGCACAGCCAGCATCCACACTCCGGATCCGAACATCGCCGCAGCGGCTAAGGGCGCCGTACCCCGGCGGAGCTCCACCCTCAGCGCGCGCCTCACCGCGGTGCCGTCCGCGCGCCCCGCAGCACCGCCGTGTAGCCCCGCTCAATCGGGGAGTCGCCGCTGTCGCCGTCCCCACCGGCGGCGATCAGCTCGTCGGGGAGGCCGGTGAAGACCGGCCGCCCGCCGTCGACCAGGTTCACCCGGGTGCACGCCGCTACGACGTCCTCGACCAGGTGCGTGCTGACCAGGACCACGGCGTCCAGGACCAGCTCGCACAGCAGCGCCCGGAACTGCACCCGCTGCTCCGGGTCCAGGCCGGCGGTGGGCTCGTCCAACCGCAGTAGCCGGGGGTCGTTCACGATGGCCTGGGCGATGCCGGCGCGGCGCAGCATCCCGCCGGAGAGGTGCTTCATCCGGTCGTCGGCGCGCTCTAGCAGGCCGACCCGCTCGATCGCCCGGTCCACCGCCAGCGGGATCCGCTCCGGAGGCATCTCCTTCAGCCAGGCGAAGTACTCCACGAACTCCCGGACGGTGAAGCGCGGGTAGAAGCCGAACGCCTGCGGCAGGTAACCCAGTTGGCGGCGCGCCTGCCGCAACGCCGCAGGGTCGCCGATGTGGTGGCCCAGCAGCCGGACCTCACCTCGGTCGGGGCGAAGGACCGTGGCCAGGATCCGCATCAGGGTGGTCTTGCCGGCGCCGTTCGGGCCGAGCAACCCGTGCACCCCCACCCCGAGTTCGAGGTCCAGGTCGTCGAAGACGACCCGCTTGCCGTAGCTGACCCGCAGGCCGTCGACGCTCACCGTCATCATGCCGGTTGCCTCCCCACCCGTTCCCGACGCACATACACCACCACCGCGGCCACCGCCGTGACGCCCAGCCAGCCCGGACCGCTCGACACCAGAACCGCCAGACCGCCGACCGGCGGTGCCAGCACCACCACCGCCCACGCGCTCGCCACCACGAACGCGGCGGCCACGGGCTCGACCAGCGAGCCGAGCGCCAGCGTCAGGACCGTCAACGCGATACAGGGAAGCAGCCACAGCCCCGGCGTACCGATGCCCGTCACCGCGCCAGCCAGGACCGCTACGGGCGCCGCGACCGCGAGGACCGTCAACGTGCGCCACAGAACGATGTGCAGGCCGCCCTGCGGTGTCCCCGCGATCAACTCGTGCAGTGGATCAGTTCGCCGCCCGTACGACAGGGCCGTACCGACAGCGGGCAGTGCCGGCGCGATCAGCAGGAGCAGCCACGGCGGGACCACCGTCGGGCTGACCGCCAACCCCGCGGTGAGCACCCCGGTGACGGCCACCGACAGCAACCACGCCGCCCGCGCCGCAGGCCCCGCACCCACCAACACCCTGATCCGCCGCCACCCTGTTGCCCGCCGCACCTGCCCCTGCGTCGGCAGCCGGACGCCCAGCGAGACCGCGATGGCCTCCACCACCAGGGCCGTGGACGCGTCCGATGCGATGCTCGTCCGGCAGTCCGCACAGCGGTCGAGGTGCGCCTCCACCGACCACGCGTCAACGTCAGCGAGGCCGCCTTCGGCGTACGCCGCCAGCACCCCGGCGTCGACGTGGAACCCGGTCACGACAGGGCCGCCCTCAACTCGCGGCGCGCCCGCATCGCCCGGGTCTTCACCGTGCCCTCCGGCACACCCAGCAACACCGCGGCCTCCCGCACCGTCAGGCCATCCAGCACGGTCGCCTGCAACACCGCCCGCAACTCCGGAGCAAGCCGATGCAGCGCACGCTCCAACTCGGCGTCATACGCGCCCGCCAAGACCTCGCCCTCCGCCGACGGCGACCACGCCAACACGTCCTCGCCCGGCACCCCACACTCTGCGGACGGGCCGACGCGCGACGCCACGCGTCGATCAACCGACCAGCGGCCACCGACCACAGCCAACCCACCGCCGCACCGTCCCCGCGGTAGCCGGCCGCAGCCCGCCACACCGTCAAGAACGTCTCCTGCACCACCTCCCGGACCAACTCCGGATCCCGACACCGGCGGCGCAGACGCAACACCAACCACGGCGCGTTACGCGCATACAGCACGTCAAACGCCCCGCGGTCACCCTTCCCGACGAGGCGCAACAGCTCCTCGTCGTCCACGTCCATCACGCGAGGTTAGGACGCATCACTCGGCGAAACGGTTCTCTGCGCCGCGCCACACGCATCGCGGACACCGATCGCGGTCTCCGTTCTCTAGGCTGCTCCCATGGCAGCGTGTCCCGAGCTGACCAGGCCGGCCCCCCGCGTGGGGTGCGGTCATGGTCTCTCCGGGGCAACCCCGGGGACGCGACACTCACCTCGGCACCACATCACAGGTGCGTCGGCACGCTCCGCGAGCCTGTGCACCCGCACGACCGGGCATCGTCGGGACACGCTGCCACCACCGGCCCGATCGTGACCACCATCCACGCCCTCGCCACCGCGCTCGCCGACGCGTTCCTCGCAAGCGACGGCTGGCGCCGCGCCGATCTCGTCGACCAGGGCGGGCTCGTCCTCGGCATCCGGCGGCGATGGCTGTGGCCGGTCGCCGACGCGGTGCTGGCCGCCTACCCACGCCCACCCACCGACCGGCCACGCGAGCTGGCCATCCTCCTGAGCACCCTCGATCCGCTACGCGCGGCGATCGCCACCGCTCGCCAGCACCAGCGGCCGATCGTCATCCACACGCGCCCCGTGACGCCAACCCGAACGGTCCGCCGTCCCTGGCACACTCCGGTCATCGACACGGTCGGCAACCTGGCCGCGATGCTCGGCCTGAGCATCGAGCACCTCGACTGGTACGCCGACCGACGTGCCATGAACCGCCGCGCCACCGCCCACCGGCTGCACCACTACCACTACCGGTGGACCGAGGGCGGCCGGCTGATCGAGGCACCGAAGTCCCGGCTTCGGGCTCTGCAACGCCGGCTCCTCGCCGAGGTCCTCGGGCCGATCCCGGTCCACCCCGCCGCGCACGGCTTCGTACCCGGCCGCTCCGCGCACACCTTCGCCGCCGTCCACGCCGCGCAGCCGGTCGTCGTCCGGATCGACCTGCTCGCCTTCTTCACCCACATCCCCGCCACCCGCGTCCACGGCCTGTTCCGCGCAGCCGGCTATCCCGAACCAGTCGCCCACACCCTCACCGGACTGTGCACCACCCGTACCCCGAACCCCGTGCTGCGCCGCGCACCCACCGACCTACCGCACCGAGCGACGAGGCTCGCCGCGCTGCGAACCGGCCACCTGCCCCAAGGCGCGCCGACCTCGCCCGCGCTGGCGAACCTGTGCGCCTACCGACTCGACCGACGCCTCACCGGCCTCGCCGATGCCTTCGAGATCACCTACACCCGGTACGCCGACGATCTCACCTTCTCGGGCGACCTCGCCACCCGCCGAATCCACGCCCTGATCGCCGCCGTCACCCACATCGCCCGCGACGAGGGCTTCCTAGTCCACACAGGTAAGACCCGCGTCCGTGGCCGGGCCGACCGGCAACTCCTCGCTGGACTCGTCGTCAACCACCACCCCGCCACACCACGCGACGAGTACGACCAGCTCCGCGCCATCCTCCACAACGCCGCCCGCACCGGCCTCGCCGCGCAGAACAGGACCGGTCACCCCGACTTCGCTCAATACCTCATCGGGCGAGTTGCCTGGGTCGGTCATCACCATCCGGCACGCGCAGCCAAACTCGCCGCGCTACTGGCCCACGCTCTCGCGGCACCGTAGACTGACGCCGCGCGGTCGGTGTGGACCAGCAAATGGTTCTCGGCCACGACACCGGGGATCACGTCCTCAGGTTTCATCGAGGCGGGACGGAGCGGTCTGAACGGTTCTGGCTCGACGTCCGGTACCGCTACCTGGTGATCGAAGATGCCCATGCGGCCCACCTTCGCACAACTCACGCCGCCGTCGGACCGCCGTGCACCACCGAAGTCAGTTCCGGCACACACCCGGCGGTGCCCCGGATCGGCACCCATTGGTGGCCGGCAGGGCGTCAGCAGGCATCGACTGACCTGCGATGCGTCGGTCACGAAGTGATGCCTCGGGCGCGGACACCGGGACATCTCAACTGGCCGCCAGGAAGTGTCAACGCAATCGACGCACCACATAGGTAAACCCCTGCGGCACCGAATCCGCCCAACTTTCCTGGTTCCCTCGCCGCGGGGCTGTCTCGCTAACGGCACCTCTCTGTGTCAAGGCGTTGGCAGCAGAGAGGTCTCCGTGTCTTTGATCATGGTGCGGTAGACGACGTCGGACAGGCGCCGCTTCAGGCAGCGCATCGCTTCCTTGTGGGTTTTGCCTGCGGCCCGTTTGCGCTGGTAGTAGTCCCGACCGGGGGTCGCTCGTTTGATCTGGGCCATGGCCATGACGTGCAGGGCGTAGTTCAGCTGCCGGTCGCCGGCTCGCGAGAGACGGTGGCGTTGGATGTCACCGGATGACACTTCTATCGGCGCGACGCCGCAGTACGAGGCGAACGCGGACTCCGACCGGAACCTGTTGACGGCTCCGGCGCGGGCCAGGATCTTCGCGGCGGTGACGTCTCCGATGCCGTGTAGATCGGTCAGTGTGGTGCCGGAGGCCGCGACCGCGGCGGACAGCGTTGCTGTTGCTTCGGCGATGCGCCGGTCGAGGCGGCGCAGCTCGCCGAGTAGTTCCACGGCGACCTGGCGCATGGTGCGGGCCAGCACGGCTCGTGGGCGGATGCTGCGCAGCGCAGCGGCTGCGCTGTCGGCGGTCAGTCCGCGGGACAGGCCGGCAGGAATGAGCTGGGCCAGCAGCGCATGCAGGCGGTTGACGACCTGGGTACGACTGCGAACGAGGTCATCGCGGTGTTCGGTGAGGCACCGCAGGGCAGCGATGGCCTCATCCACTACGGCGGTGTTGAGTCGAGCAGCGGTGTGCGCGGCGATTCCGACCGATAGAGCGTCAGCCTGGTCAGTCTTGCGGCCATGACCGCTGGAGAGCATCCGAACGCGGCGGGCGAGCTTCGCGGGCACATCAACGACATCGACGCCGTCGGCTGCCAGACGAGAGGTCAACGTGGCACCCAGGCCCGTAGCGCCTTCGACCGCCCAAACGGCATACGACCAGCGGCCGGCGAAACGACGTAATTGCCGGTAACCGTCGCGGTTGACCTCGACGCGGATCGCGGCCAGGGGCTGGAGTCGGCTGTCGACCGCGACGGCGGTCCAGGAGGCCTTGTGGGGATCGATCGCGATGACGACCCGGGGCGGTGTTGACGGTGCGGCGGCGGGCACGGGTTCTCCTTGCAGGACCGGGGAAAGTGATCCGGCGAGGAGGGCAGACCAACTTCGGGCTAAACAAACCTCTCTCGAGCCACTCTCGCCGGCGGTTGTGGCCGGGGCGCAGGCCGTTCGAGGGCCAGCCCACAGGCGGCAGGTGTTTCCCGAGCGACCCCGACCACAACCTCGGAGATCATGGCTGCAGACCCTGATCTCCGCCACCAATCCAACAAGTTGGAGACCTCTCTGCTGCCAACGCCTTGACACAGAGAGGTGCCGTTAGATCCACACTCCCGAATCAGGTGCGTCTCCACGATGCTGCGGTAGTTGAGCACCGTCGTAGGCCTCAACCGGCCCTCCAACTCCGACACCAGAAACGCAGCCACCGCCGCACCGTCCAGGTCCGCGTCACCGCCTCCGGCAACTGAGCCAACTCCCAGCAGGCCTGCTTCGCCTCGGCCAAGGTGGCTAACCCGCCCCGGCGAACCCGATCACGAGCGCCGTCCACGCCGGTGACCTGCAAAGGGAAGTACCAGCGGCCATGACTGAGGTCCGTCAGACGCTCGCAGCGAGCGCCGAACTGCTTACCCGTCTCCTCATCACGGCAGCCACACCGCCGGTACACCTGCCCCGGCCCCTCGGACACCCGCATCACCGACACCGCCCGAAAGCGTCGCCGCGACGATCGGGCATGCCGTCGGGACCACTCGGACTGGGCACGTCTCCTACAACCCAGCCCCAAAAATCAAGGTCTCTACAAGATCCGGGCGGTTCACTGCACCGTCGCACTGGTCCGTATGGGCCATGACTCCCGTACCCGCGACTACGTCACCCGCCGCACCGCCGAAGGCCGCACCAAACGCGAGGTCATGCGCAACCTCAAGCGCTACATCAGCAGGCAACTCTTCCGAACCCTCAACAACGCCCAACCAGCTACCAGCACCCCTTGACAGCTATAGAAGCATCTCAGTGTCCCGCGTTGAGCCACCTCGCCAGGGATCGACGCTTGGCCGGTCAGTGGCTGGTGAAGATCCGGTCGTACGGCAGTCTCGGCAGCCGCTCGGCCCAGGCGCCCGGTCCGGGCTTGCCGATGTTGATCACCACGAGCGCCCGGTGCCGGCCATCCGGGAAGAACTCCTGGCTGACCTTCTCGGCGTCGAAGCCAGTCATCGGGCCGGCGGCCAGGCCCAGCGCACGGACTCCGATGATGAAGTAGCCGATCTGCAACGTGGCGTTGAGCAGAGCCGACTCGGTGCGCAGGTCTTCGTCGGCGAAGGCCTCCCGGGCGTGCGGGACCGACGGAAGGACCTCGGGCAGTTCCTCGTGGAAGTCCAGGTCCGCAGCGAGGATCGCGGTCAGCGGCGCGGACGCCGTCCTGGCCTGATTGCCCTCGCGCAGCAGCGGAAGTAGGCGACTCATCGCCTCACTGGAACGCACCAGCGCCACCCGCAGCGGCTGCTGGTTGAACGACGTTGGCCCCCACTTGACGAGGTCGTACAGCGCGGCGATCCGATCCTCGCCGACCGGCTCGGCGGCGAAGGTTTTTGGCGTGCGTGCCGCGCGGAAGAGCAGATCCTGCACGGCACCGTCGATGAGCACGTGGTCGGACGTCATCCGCCATCTCCTTGAGTCCGGTGGCCTGTGCGGCGCCGAGGTGAACGATGCCGCTCGGAAACGTGGCGAGAACATTCCCGGGATGACGATATGAAGCCGCGATCGAGAATTCCTCGAATAGCCGTCGAACGCAGTTCTGAACGCCTTTACTTCGGCTTCCGCCACCTCTTACCGTGGTCGGATGCGAGGGATCCTACTGGCCGGCGGCACCGGCTCCCGGCTGTGGCCGGCCACCCGGGCGGTCTCGAAACAGCTGATGCCGATATTCGACAAGCCGATGATCTACTACCCGCTGTCCACGCTGGTGATGGCCGGTATCCGAGAAATCCTGGTGATCACGACTCCCGATGATCAGACACAGTTCCAACGGCTACTGGAGGATGGTAGTCAATGGGGATTGCGTATCGAATACGCGATTCAGCCGCGCCCTGAGGGCATTGCCCAGGCATTTCTCATCGCCGACGATTTCCTCGGTGGCCACCCGGTCGCCCTCATCCTCGGTGACAACCTGTTCCACGGCGCCGGGCTCGGGCGGCACCTGCGGCACAACGCCGACGTCATCGGCGGGCGAGTCTTCGGCTACCCAGTGGCCAATCCGCAGGCGTACGGGGTGGTCGAGCTGGACCGCGCCGGGCGGGTGCTGTCCATCGAGGAGAAGCCGGCCCGGCCCCGTTCGCGATACGCCGTGCCCGGGCTGTACTTCTACAACGGGGACGTCTCGAAGATCGCCGAGGATCTGCGGCCGAGCGCCCGCGGCGAACTGGAGATCACCGCGGTCAATCAGGAGTACGTCCGGCGTGGCACCCTCGGGGTGACGCTGCTCGAACAGGGCACGGTATGGCTGGACACCGGAACGTTCGCGGATCTGGTGCACGCCGCTGAGTACGTCCGTGTGATCGAGGAACGCCAGAGTCTCAAGATCGGCTGTGTCGAGGAGGCGGCCTGGCGGTCCGGGTTCATCGACGATCACCGGCTCCGCGACCTCGCCGGGCCGTTGCGCAAGAGCGGCTACGGCGACTACCTGCTGCGGCTTCTGGATTGGCAGACGTCGGCGATCCGTTGAGGCCGCGGCGGTCAGCGGGTGGCGGCCTCGACGAAACGCACGAGCAGCGTAGCGAAGCTCTGCCGGTCCTCCGGCGTCCAGCCGCTGGTGTAGGCGTCGAACACGTTGTTCTGCCACTGGCGCGCCGCCGCGACCAGCTCGCGACCCTGATCGGTCAGCTCGAGGGCGGCGTGCCGGCTGTCGGTGAGCGACACGCCGCGCTTGACCAGACCGGCGTTCACCGCGTCGGCCACCATGCGACTGGCCACGGACCGGTCGATGCCGAGCGCCTCGGCGACCGACCGGACGTCGACGGTGGCGTGCCCGGGCTCCTGCGCCGCGGCCACTATGTCGGCCACCACGACACGCCGGACGTCGTTGCTCGAACCGGTGGCCTCCAGCGCGATCCGCTGAGGCGCGCGGCGAGCCCAGTGACGGATGAACCTGAACAGCGCAACACCCGGGCCGAGCTGCGAACCGTCCGCACCGAGTGCCGTTTGCGGCCTCTCCGGGTCCGCCGCGCCGCTGTTCATCGCGGAAATGGTAACCCGGCTGCGCTCGGCCTGGACCGGGCTCCTTCCTCCCCCTACTATGTGCAAAAAGCACACGTTGCCAACATGGGTCGCGCGCCGCTCCCCGGCGCGCGGACGGAAAGGGCAAGGCCATGACGGATCTGATGATCGAGGCCACCGGCCTGCACCAACGGTTCGGCGAGGTGACCGCCCTCGACAATGTCGACCTGCGGGTGCGCCGCGGCTCGGTCATGGGGTTGCTCGGACACAACGGCGCTGGCAAGACCACGCTGATCAACATCCTGAGCACGCTCGTGCCGCCCGCCAATGGCACAGCCGTCGTGGCCGGTCACGACGTGACCACCGCGCCCCGCGAGGTTCGCCGCCGCATCGGGCTGACCGGCCAGTACGCCGCCGTTGACGAACAGCTCTCCGGCATGGACAACCTGGTGCTCCTCGCGCGTCTGCTCGGCTCCGGCCGAGCGGGCGCCCACGCCCGGGCCGCCGAGCTGATCGAGCTGTTCGACCTGCGGGACGCGGCCAAACGTCCGGTGGGAACCTATTCGGGAGGCATGCGCCGCCGGCTTGACATCGCCGCCAGCATCGTCGGGGAACCCGAGGTCATCTTCCTCGACGAGCCCACCACCGGGCTGGACCCGGTCAGCCGCAACGGGGTGTGGAAACTGGTCGAGGATCTGACCCACAACGGCGCGACCGTGCTCCTCACCACCCAATACCTGGAGGAGGCCGATCGTCTCGCCGACGAGATCACCGTGCTCTCCAGCGGCCGCGTGATCGCCGCCGGCACGCCGGAGAAGCTCAAGGCCCAGGTCGGCCGGCTGACCGCGCACGTCACCCTGGTCGAGGAAACGCAGATGGACGCCGCCCTGCGGGCGCTGGAACGGATCCGGCTGGATCCGCACCATGATGACGAACGCGCCGAGCTGTACGTGGCACTGGAGGAATCGACCGGTCTCGCCTCCGTCGTGCGGGCCCTGGACGACGCCTCCGTCGCCATCAACCGTCTGGTGCTCACCGAACCCACCCTCGACGATGTCTACCTGTCGCTGTCGGGCAGGAAAACGCTGCCCACCGCGGCGTGACCCGAAAGGCTGTCATGTCCACCATCAGCGCCGTCGCCAGCCGGGTGGATACCTCCACCTGGCGGGGCACGAACGTCCTCGTCCAGATCTTCATCCTGACCGGCCGGTCCCTGCGAGGGTTGGTCCGTAACCCGCAACTCCTCCTGATCTCGATGGCCCAGCCGGTGGTCTTCCTGGTGCTGCTGACCCAGGTGTTCAGCAGCCTGGCCAGCGCCGACAACTTCCCGGCCGGTATCACGTACGTCGACTTCCTGATGCCGGCGTTCATCGCCGTCTCCGGTCTCTCCGCGGCATCCGAGGCCAGCGTCGGCCTCACCACCGACATGCACAGCGGAGTGCTCGCCCGGTTCCGGTCGCTGCCGATCAGCAACATCTCGGTGCTGTTCGCCCGCAGCATCGCTGAGGTGATCCGGAATACCCTGGTCATCACCATGCTCGTGGTGCTCGCGATCCTGCTGTTCGGTTTCGATCCGCCGGGAGGGCTGTCCGGCGTCGCGCTCGCCGGCCTGCTCGCCCTCGCCGTCAGCTGGGGTGTCGTCTGGGTCTTCCTCGCCCTCGGTGCCTGGATGCGCACCGCCGAGGGCATGCAGGCCTTGGGCTTCATGCTGCTGTTCCCGCTGATGTTCGTCTCGAGCATGTTCGTGCCGGTGGCCAACCTGCCCGGCTGGCTGCAGGCCGTCGCGAAGGTCAACCCGGTCACCTACCTGGTGGACGCCGCCCGCAACTTGGCCTTCGACATGCCCGTCGGCAACAGCGTGGTCCTGACCCTCGTCGCCAGCCTCGCCCTCATGATCGTCGGTATGGTCGCCGCCATCATCGGTTTCCGGCGCCCGTTGTAGACCCCGGTCGGTCTCCGGCGGAACCCGCGATTACGCCGGAGGCCGGCCGGTCAGCCGGCCCAGGAGGCCAGCAGTCCCCGGCTGGCTGCCTCCGCCACGGTGGGTGCGGCGGCGTCCTTGCCGGACAGTATCGGCGGCTCCGTCAGCCCCCAGGGCAGTGCCAGTTCCGGGTCGAGGGCGTCGACCTCGAACTGGGTGCCCGGCACGTACGGCGTCGACACCACATAGCAGATGCAGGCATCGTCGGTCAGCGCGAGGAACCCGTGGCCGGCGCCCTCCGGTACCAACACCGATCGGCCGGAGTCCGCCTCCAGGACGGTGACGCTGTGCGCGCCGAACGACGGCGAGCCGACACGCAGATCGACGATGATGTCCCGGACCACCCCGCGTACGCAGGTAACGAACTTGGCCTGCCCCGGCGGGACGCGGACGCCGTGCAGCCCGCGCAGAGTACCGCGGCGCGACACCGAGTAATTGATCTGACGAGGACGGAACGGACGCCCGGTCAGTCGCTCCAGGTCGTCGGTCCGGACCGCCTCGTAGAAGACTCCCCGGTCATCACGGTGCATGCCGGGTGTCACCAGGAAGGCGCCCGGGACCGCGAGCTCCTCGATCCCGGTGGACGTCACGCCCGGATTCCCACGAAGAGGCCACGGCCGTTCGGGGGCCCCGGCTGATGGCGTGCCGCGATACCGGCCCGCTCGAACGCCGACAGGTACTCCTGCTCGGTGAAGAGCGTGAGGAGCTCCTGCTCGGTGAAGTCGCGGATCCCGCCAGCGTCGCCGACGGTGTACCGCACGGTCATCCGGGTCTGCCGGCCAGCCCCGACCGAGTGCGACATCCGCGTGATCACCCGACCGTCGCCCTCAGCGACGCTGGCCGTCACGAAGCCGTCGATAAAATTCTCCGGGAACCACCAAGGCTCGACCACCACGACGCCGCCGGGCACCAGGTTGGCTGCCATCGTGGACACGGCGCGGCACAGACCGTCCACCGTGGGCAGATAACTGATTGAGAAGCACATGCAGGTGATCACCTCCACCGGCTCCGCCAGGCGGAAGGAGCGCATGTCGCCCCCGTGCAGCGTCACCCCGGGCAGCTTGCGTGCCGCCACCTGACGCATCCCGTCGGACAGTTCCAGGCCCTCCACCCGCTCGAACCGCTCGCGGAACCTCTGCAGGTGACCGCCCGTCCCACAGGCCACGTCGAGAAGTGAACGCGCACCCGGGCGCAGCCGCTGAATCAGCCCGGCGATCTCCTCCGCCTCGGCCGCCCAGTCACGTCCGCGCGCCGCGTGCACGGTGTCGTAGATCTCGGCGTGCCGCGCGCTGTACGCCGTACCGGTCATCTCTGCTCCTCCTCGTAGCCAGCCCCATGCCGCCGGACCGCCGCGCGCAGCTCACCGGCCACGGTCCGCACCTCGTCGTCGTCGAGACCGGCATGCAGCGGCAGCAGCAGCGTCTCCTCCGCAGCCTGCTCCGTCTCAGGCAGCACCACCCGGGCACCGTAGACGGGTACCTTGTGCAGCGGCGGATAGCGGAACGTCGTGTAGATCCCCCGTTGGAGCAGATCAGCGGCGACCGCATCGCGGACCGTGGCGTCGAGCTGCACCCAGTAGAAGTAGTAGGAGGAGGTGTGTCCGTCGGGCAGAGGCGGGGGCAACCTCACCCCCGGCGTATCGGCGAGCAACTCGTCGTAGAGCCGCACGATCTCCGCCCGCCGCCGCAGCAGGTCCGGCAACCGGCTCAGCTGAACAGCGCCTATGGCCGCGGTGACGTCGTTACCGACGACGCGCCGACCGAAGTCGCGGACTTTCAGCTCCCACCATCGATGCGGCACGCGGGCCGCGGACCGAAGCCCGCTGTCCTGGGCCAGCCCGTGGTAGGACAGCCGACCGGCCCGCGCGGCCAGTTCCGGATCGCGGACCCACAGCATGCCGCCGTCCCCGGTGACCAGGACCTTCATGGCGTCGAAGCTCCACATCGCGATGTCGCCGAACGTCCCGCAGGCCCGGCCACTCACCGTCGAGGCCACCGCACACGCCGCGTCCTCGATGAGCATCAGGCCGCGCTGCCGGCAGAAGTCGGCGACGGCGGCGATGTCGCCCGGATAGCCGCCGTAGTGCAGGATCACGACGGCCCTGGTACGGCCGGTCACGGCCCGCTCCACATCGTCACAGCTCGGGTTGAGGGTCCGCGGGTCGACGTCGCAGAAAACGGTGCGCGCGCCGGACGCGGTGATCGCATTGGCCGCCGCGACGAAACTGACCGACGGGAGCACGACATCGTCACCGGGGCCCAGCCCGAGCAGCTCGATGGCGAGGAAGAGCCCCGCCGTCCCGGAGCTGAGGAACGTCATGTGCGCCGGCTCGACGCCGATGTGCGCAGCGAACGCCGCCTCGAACGCCGCGGTGCGCGGCCCGCGGCCGAGCCAGCCGGAGGCGAAGACCTCCGACAGCGCGTCCAGTTCCGCCGCACCGACGGTCGGCTGGAATACGTTTATCACCTGTATCTCCTGCAGCTTGCGGCATGGCGTGATCCGGCGCGGCGCCGAGACGGTCAGCGGTTACCGGTGACGAACTCGACGATGGACGAGGCGACGTAATCGATCATCTCGGCGGTCAGGCCCGGGTAGACCCCGAGCCAGAACGTCCGGTCGGTGACCACGTCGCAGTTGGTCAGCTCACCCGAGACCCGGTAAGGCACGTCGGCGTACGCCGGATGCCGGGTGATGTTGCCACCGAACAGGCGGCGCGTCCCGATCGCACGGGACTCAAGGAAAGCGACGAGCTGGGCGCGGGTGAAACCAGCGTCCGGGAGCACGGTGATCAGAAACCCGAACCAGCTGGGATCGCTGCCCGGTGTCACGGTGGGAAGCAGCAGCCCCGGCACGTCCTGCAGGCCGTCGCGCAGCCGGCGCCAGTTGCGGCGCCGGGCGTCGCCGAAGGCAGGCAGCTTACGCAGCTGGCTCAGGGCCAGGGCACCCTGCACGTCGGTCGCCTTCAGGTTGTACCCGACGTGGGAGAAGATGTACTTGTGGTCATAGCCCTCCGGCAGGGTGCCCAACTGGAAGGCGAACCGCTTCCGGCAGGTGTTGTCGGTGCCGGGCTCGCACCAGCAGTCCCGGCCCCAGTCGCGGTAGGACTCGACCTGCCGGGCCAGCTCCAGGCTGTCGGTCAGCACGCAGCCGCCCTCGCCCGTGGTGATATGGTGGGCGGGATAGAAGCTCACCGTGGCCAGGTCACCGAACGTGCCGGTCATCCGGCCCCGGTATGTGGAACCCACCGCGTCACAGTTGTCCTCGATCAGGAACAGGTCATGGGCCGCCGCCAGCTCGGCCATCTCGGCGGCCGCGAACGGGTTGCCGAGAGCATGAGCCAGCATGATCGCCCGGGTTCGGGGTCCGATGGCGCGTTCCACCAGTTCCACCGGGGCGTTGTAGGTGCCCATTTCGATATCGACGAAGACCGGGGTCAGCCCGTTCTGCACGATCGGGTTGATGGTGGTCGGGAAGCCGGCCGCCGTGGTGATCACTTCGTCGCCCGGCCGGAGCCGTACGTCCTCGAGCTTGGGTGACGTCAGCGCGGACAGCGCCAGCAGGTTGGCCGATGATCCCGAGTTGACCAGGTGGGCCTTGCGAACGCCGATGTGGCGGGCGAACTGGCTCTCGAACTGCCGGGCGCTGGGTCCCGCGGCGATCCGCATGTCCAGCGCCGCGGCCGTCAACGCAACCCGGTCGTCCTCGTCGAGAACCGCGCCGGACGACAGGATCGGGGTCACGCCGGGCACAAAGGGGGGTGTCTCCTGCTCGCGGTGGTACTTGCGGACCGCCTCGAGGATCAGCTCTCGCGTGTCGTCCGGTATGGGTCAGCCCTCCGTCGAAGGGATCGCGGTGACAGCCACCGGGATCCGCGTGTGTGCTGCTGTGACCGGCGAGCGCAGTCGCCGCAGCGGCTCACCGTCCGGGCGCACCGGGTAGGGCGACGACACGGCGGCGGTGACCGCGGCCGTGGCGACGACCCGGGCGAACGGGGCGACACAGCGCGTGTAGAGCCCGGCGTCGACGGTCAGCGGCGGGCGTACCCGGCCGTTGCCTGCCCCGGCACCGCGCCCCGGATTCGCGGCCTCGACCCAGAGAACGACCTCACTGCCCGCGGCGATGACCTGCCCCGCCACCGGCACGTCGGCCAGGGCCACCCGATGCTCCACGCGCACCGGCGGGTCGTCACACAGCGCTTGCTCGACGAGCGCCGGTATCCGCTGCGGCTCGGCGCGGACACGGTCGTGACCGGCGGGGTCGCGCAGTAGGGCGAGCAGCACGTTCGCGGTCAGCTGAGCCGCCATCTCGACACCGGCGACGCCGGTGAGCACGCGAGGCGGCACGGCCGCCGTGTCGCGCTCCCGGCCGAGGATCTCGTGCGCCGTCTCCACGGCCGAGCGCAACCCCAGCGCGACCGGCCGCTGCGGAGGGCACAGCACCGCGTCCAGAGCCACCGCCGCAGCGGCGGAGACCGCGGCCAGCGTGGGCCGATGCGGCACGGGTAACTCGATCAGCTCCGCCAGTGCCGCCGCCGCGGCGGGCTGGGCGTAGTCCCGGATCAGGTCGAAACGCTCCGGCAGGCGGGCGAGTTCGGCGCGACACAACGCGGTCAGCCGGTCCACGTGGTGTTCCACCGGTTCGGCGCCAAGGACCGGGTCCGTCCAGGCGGTCAGGTTCCGGTACTCGGCCGGGTCCAGGCACATAAAGGCGCGGTCGAGCGACAGCAGATGACTCAGCAACGGCTGCGCCAACTCGTACGCCGACCGGCGACCCGGTGCAGGATCGGGGTACCACAGACCCATCCGGGGATCGCCGAGCAGTTCGGCGCACCGGTCGTAGGCGGTGACCACCCAGCACCCGGCGGGGCTGCGGTACACGTCCCTGTACTGCCGGGCACGGTGCGCCTGTTCCGCCCGGTCACCGCCGCGCAGCAGCAACGACCAAGGATCCCGCTCGTCGCCCACGGCTCCCGCGATCCACTGCCGGCCGCGGGCCGCCAGCAGGTACTCTCCGATCTCCGCATCCGTCGGTTCCGCTCGCGCTGGTGCCAGCGTCATCTCTCCTCCTCCGATGTGGCCGCGCTCGCCCGGACGGGGCGAGCCGCTGGTGCGTGCCCGGGCCGGCCGGTCACTCCGCCCGTGCCGGATGCCAGCGTGGGAGGCTGCCCTCCTCGTTGCGGCCCTTCGTCACTACAGCCAGGTTGTGGTGGAAATGCACCCCGCTGATCTGAGTGTCGGTGCCGGTCGGCGGTCGGCCGCTCGACGGGCCGATCTCCTCGTGGTTGAGCCCGTCGACAAGCAGCTTGAGGAAGCCCATGCTGGTCCGGGCACTCGTGAGGTCCGTGCTGCTACCGCCGAACCTCGGCCAGTACGACGTCTGCAGATCCTCGATCACGTAGTGGCCGCCGGGTCGCAGCAGCGGGAACAGCGTCCCGAACGTGGCGATCACGTCGTCGCTGCGGTGGCTTCCATCGTCGATGATCACGTCGAGGGCACCGATCTCGCGTACCACCGAGTGCAGGAACTCCGCGTCCGCCTGATCGCCGCACCGGGTGCGGATGCGCTGCCCGGGCACCGTGGTCTTGCTCTCGATGTCCACACCGCAGACCAGTCCCCGGTGGAAGTACCGGCTCCAGGCTCGCAGCGACCCGCCGCCGACGTCCGGCACGTGGAACCCGCCGATGCCGATCTCCAGCACCACGACAGGGCTGTCCCGCAGTCCGCCCAGATAGCGGTCGTAGTGCTCAGGGTAGAAGTGCAGGCCCCACTTGTCCGAGCCGTGACGCAGCATCAGCTCGGCGAGCCCGGCACGTTGCGGCGCGGAGCCCCGCAGCAGGCACTGCACAACCGGCGCCGTGTGCGGCACCTCCGACCAGGAGCTGATCGGCGTCTGATCGTGCCAGACCAGGCGGCGCGTGGGATTGCGCCGCACCGCGTCCGGGCCGTACACGCCGCGCGTCAGGTCAGTCAGGTCCTGCTCGACGGTCACCTGAGGATCGGGATGCGGCCGGGCGGACTCCTCGGCGCCGGCCGGGCCGCATTGCATCGAGCTGCTCACGACCGACCGGTCGAAGGCAAGATCGAAACGTACGGTGACGGGCTCGCGCCCGGCCAGGTCATGCTCGTCGATCCGCTCCGACAGCTCCCGCACGAGCACCGACGCCACCCGCCCGGGGCCGAGGCGCCGCACCACGGCGGTCAGGGCCGGCTCGCCGGATCCGGCCGCGTCGATCAGGCAACGCAGGTCATCCCAGTCCAGGCCGTCCTGCTCCAGGTCGCCCAGGTCCACGTGCCGTACCTCCCCGCCGGTTGCCGATGACCACAAGCTAGCCAGCAGCGTCCGCGGCTGAGTCGCATCGCAATCGAGAACCGCTGGAGCCCTGGCACCGGACCGACCGGCGCCGCGCCGGAGGTCAGCGATCCTCGACCGGGGCTCGACCCTGCCCGCCTAGCGTGACGGGCGGATCTCCACCCGGGGGCCGCCGGCCACCTGTGGACCGGGCCGGGGAGAGCGGCTCGGCGAAACGGGAGCAGACGTGCGGGTTCTTTTCACCACGGTGGCGCAGTCGACCCATCTCTACAACATGGTCCCGCTTGCCTGGGCGATGCACACGGCGGGCCACGAGGTGCGGATCGTCAGCAGCAGTCAGCTCGCCGACCGCATCGAGGCGACCGGTCTCACGGCACTTCCGGTGGCCGCACCGATGCCCACGCCGCGAAGGCTGACCTCCGACGCCTTCACCTACGCGGAACCCCGCCCGGCCAGCCTGGACTGGAACTACATGCTCGGCAAGTTCGCGGTGTTCAGCGGCCTGATGTTCCCGTACTACGAGCCGCACCAATTGCGCGAACAGATCGTGCGCTTCGCCCGCGCCTGGCGGCCGGACCTCGCGGTCTGGGACATGTTCAGCTTCAGCGGGGCGGCGGCGGCCGTGGCCAGTGGGGCCGCGCACGTCCGGATGCTGGTCGGCCTGGACTTCATGGGCCAGATGCGCGCCATGTTCCTGGACCTGCTGCGCCGGCAGCCCGAAGAACTGCGTGACGACCCGCTTGCCGAGCTGCTGACCACGCCGGTTCCGGGCACCGATCTGGCGTTCGACGAGGAGCTCGTGGTCGGCCAGTACACCGTCGACCCGCTGCCGAGCGCGCTGCGGCTACCGGTCGACCTGGAGTACTTGCCCCTGCGATATGTGCCCTACCACGGGCCGGCCTCCTGCCCCCCGTGGGTGCACGAACCGCCGCGCCGGCCGCGGGTGTGCCTCACACTCGGTCTGACCGCCAGAGAGGGCTGGGACGTCAGCGACCTCTCCGTTGACGAAATGTTCGACGCCGTGGCCGACCTGGACATCGAGGTCGTCGCCACGTTCAACGCCGCGCAGGCCCGATCGGCCCGGCGGGTACCCGACAACGTGCGGCTGGTCGACTTCGTACCGCTGCAGGCGCTGCTGCCGTCCTGTTCGGCGCTCATCCACCACGGTGGCACCGGCTCGTTCGGCACGGCGCTGGCGCACGGCGTACCGCAGCTGATCGTCCCGCACGGTTACTGGGACACCACCCCGAAGGCCATGTTCCTGGAGGAGCGCGGTGCGGGCCTGCACCTGCCGGTCGGCGGTTTCTCCGCGGCGGCCATGCGCGACGCCCTCATCCGCATAGTCGGTGATCCGTCCTTCCGGACCGGTGCCTATGCGGTGCAGGCGGAGAACCAGGCCCGGCCGAGCCCCAACGACTTGGTACCGACCCTCGAGAAGATCGCCGCCGAGCGCCGGCGCTGATGGGAGCAGCCGTGAGCGACATCTCGCACGATCCCGCCGACTTCGACGTGCTGTCGCTGGCCCAGTCGATGATCCGGCACGACACGTCGCACGACGGCGAGGGTGCCGACACCCTGCCGCTGGCCCGGATGCTGCGCTCAGTGTGGGAACACGCCGACGTGCCCACCGAGACGATAGCCACGCCGAAGCCCGGCAACGTCCACTTCCTCGCCCGGATCCGGGGCACCGGGATCGCGCCGCCGCTGCTGGTGCTGGCGCATTCCGACGTCGTCCCGGTGCAGCGGGAACGCTGGCGCACCGAGCCTTTCGGAGCGGCGGTGCACGACGGGTTCCTGTACGGCCGCGGCAGCCTGGACATGAAGGGCGCCGGCGCCGCGTTCATGAACGCGCTGCTGCGCCACGTGACCGAGGGCGCCGTCTTCGACCGGGACATCATCTATCTCGCCGATTGCGACGAGGAGGGCGGTTGGTACGGCACACCCTGGCTGGTCGAGAACCACTGGGACAAGGTCGCCGCCGGCGCCGTAGTGACCGAAGGAGGATGGACCCTCGCCCAGTCCGACGGCCGTACGCCCATGCTCGCCTCGATGTCCTGCCTGGACCGCGCGTTCGGTGCGGTACGGCTGACCACCGAGCATGTCGCCACCCACTCGTCGCGGCCGCAGCCGGGCGGCGCGATCACCCGGCTGGCTCAGGTCGTGGAGCGGGTCGGCCGCTGGCAGCCCGCCGTCACCCTGACCGACCTGAACCGCCGGTACTTCGCGGCCCTGGCGAGC
The DNA here is from genome assembly GCF_049179035.1 of Micromonospora sp. WMMD1274. NCBI lineage: Bacteria > Bacillati > Actinomycetota > Actinomycetes > Micromonosporales > Micromonosporaceae > Micromonospora > Micromonospora sp. WMMD1274. The sequence goes on along the minus strand of NZ_JBMHMG010000001.1, from coordinate 3,856,553 downwards.
TCCACGACCGACGATCGCCTGGCCGAGGCGATCGCCGCGGTGCTGGACGCCGACACACCCCGGTCGGCCGCGGCTGCCGCCGACGCGGTGGTCAAGCACAGCCCGTACCCGTGGCTGCACAACGCCATGCTGCGCGCGACAGTCGCGTTCGTGGCCCAGGACGGCGGCCGTCGCGCCAACGTCATCCCGGCGCGGGCGTCCGTGCTCCTGCAGATTCGCTTCCTGCCCGGCGGACAGACACCCCGTGAACTGCTGGGCGAACTACGGACGGTGGTCGATGACGACGCCACCACGGCACCGGTCGGCCCACCGTACGAGACACCGGAACAGACCCTGGCCCGGTGGGAACGCGACTGGTCGCAGGCGCCCTCCCCCACCGGCACCGACATCTTCGCCGCCTGGCAGGACGCGGCACGGCGGACCTTCCCCGGCGTCCCCGCGGTACCGGCCATGTTCGAGGCCGGCACCAGCGGGAAGCCGTGGCGTGACCGGGGCGTACCGGTCTACGGCCTCTACCCCTACCTGGTCGACCACGAGACGATGGTCCGGATGCACGGCGACGACGAACGGGTACACGTCGACGAGCTGCGCCGCGGGGCCGAGCTGTTGTACCGGATGTTCGCTCGCTTCACGGTCCCGCCGGGGACGGATCCGAGTCCAGCGCTCCCAGCAGCTCGATGACCTCCGAGGTGGCGGCCACCTCGGCGAGGATGGCGCGGGCGTCGACGTCAATCGGATGAGTGGAGCTCAGGAACCGGCGGGACGTCTCTGCGAAGTCGTCGCTCTCCTGCACCATCAGCAGGCAGGGCCCACCAGGGTTGGCGGCGTCGAGGAAGACCCGTTCCCGCCGGATGCCCATGCGCTCACAGGCGTCCAGCAATTCCGCACGCCGTCGGCCGAGGTCGGTGAACAGGGTACGGACCCGGTCGACGGTGCCGGGCCGGAGGATGACCCGAATGCAGCGGACGGCCATGGAAAGGTCTCCTCACTCTGACTGCGGACGGGAGCCGAACGGTCGCACCTCACCACGCAACGTCGAGCCGGTGGATGATGCGATGCATGCCGGGAACGAAGACGGGTCCGTCACCGGCCAACCGCAGCCCCGGCAAGCGGTCGATCAGCCCGACGACCGTGTACTGCAACAGTTGGCGCGCGAGATAGCTGCCCACGCACGAGCGGGGGCCGTGGCCGTACGACATGTGCCGTTGGGGTTTGCGAGTGATGTCGAGCTCGTCCGGACGTTCGAACACCGTCTCGTCACGGTTGGCTGAGGCGAACAGCACCATCACGCGTACGCCGGCCGCGAGATCCTTGTCGCCCAGCCGGACCGCACGAGTGGTCTGCCGGAACAGACCCTGCAGCGGCAGGTCGTAGCGGGTCAGTTCCTCCACGGCCCCGGACGCCAGTTCCGGCCGGCTGCGCAACAGCTCCCACTGCGCGGAGTGGCGCAGCAGCTGCCACATCGCGGTACCGATCATGGCGGTGGTGGTGTTCTGCCCGGCACCGATCAGCCCGGTCAGCGATTCGATGACGGTCCGTCGGGCGGCCACCGGGAGGGACCTGTCCGTCGGGCGCACGGCCGCCACGACAGCACTGATCAGGTCGTCGCACGGCTGGTCGTGGCGCTGCTGGGCGTACCGGTCGAGCAACCGCTGGTAGGCCGCCACCCGGCGGGCCGCCGCCATCTGCTCCCCGGCGTCGAGATTGTCCGAGCCGGACATCAGATAGGTCAGTGAATAGCTGCCGTCGACCACCGCCGGGACGTCGGCCGGATCGATGCCCAGCGTCTTGGCCTTGCCGTGCACCGGCAGGGCTCGGGCCAGCCCGCTCATTAGATCGCCGGGTCCCGCCGCGGCAAAGCGGTCGATCAGGTCCGCCACGACCGAGCGCAGATGCTCGGCTTGCTGATCGACTTCGGCGCGGGAGAACGCCAGCCGGGTCGCCTCGGCGGCGCGCCGGCGCGCCTCGTCCCCCGGATCGCCGTGGCTGGCCGGGAGCACCGGGACCGCGGCGTCGATCTCGGCCCGCACCTCCGGTGGCAGCTGCTCCAGCGGGCGTAGCACGGCGGCGAGCGAGTACGTGTCCGGGTCGGCCAGGACGGCACGCGCATCGCGGAAGGTGGTGACGACGTACGCGTTCATGGCGGGCGAGAAGAACACCGGTTCCTCACGACGGGCGCGGGCGTAGAAGGGATAGGGGTCCGCGCTGAGATCGTTCGGCCGGTAGTCGTCGCCGACCGAGCTGACGGCAGATGCGGTCACGGGCATTCTCCTTCCGTCCTGCTGTATGGGACGGCGGTACGCCCCGCACACCCGGCCAGTTTCACCGGACCCGGTCGTGGCGGCCTCAACAACCGGTGGAGCGCCCGGCTCCACCCGGTCTCGAGGCCGCTGCCGCAGACTTGCGGCGACCCCGCCAGTAAGGAGCCGGCATGACCCCGGAACTGCTGCCCGATCAGGACTTGCATCGCGCGCTGGTCGTCGTCGCGCATCCCGACGACGTCGACTTCGCGGCGGCCGGAACGGTGGCCCGGTGGACGGCGGCCGGCGCAACGGTCGTCTACTGCGTCGTGACGGACGGTGAAGCGGGCTTCGACGACGACGCCGGAGACCGGCGGGTACGCGCCTCGATCCGCCGCGCCGAGCAGCTCGCGGCAGGCCGCGCGGTGGGCGTCACCGACATCCGGTTCCTGGGCTGTCCGGACGGCGAGCTGACCGTCTCGCTGGACCTGCGCCGCGACATCACCCGGGTGATCCGCGAGGTCCGGCCGAACCGGGTGCTCACCCACAGTCCCGAGATCGCCTGGGAAATGCCCGCGGCCAGTCACCCGGATCACCGCGCGACCGGTGAGGCGACCCTCGGGGCAGTGTATCCGGACGCCCGGAATCCGCTGGCCCACCGACGGCTGCTGACCGACGAGAAGCTCGCGGCGTGGCCGGTGCGTGAGCTGTGGGTGATGGGCGGTCCGCGTAGCAACCACCACCCGGACATCACGGACACCTTCGACCGGAAAGTGGCGGCGCTGCGGGCCCACCGATCTCAGGTCGGTGACGCCGGCGTGCTGGTGGAGCGGCTCCGCGACCGACACGCTGACCTGGCCGGCGCGACCGGCCTGCCGGCGGGGAGGTTGGCGGAACGCTTCCTGGCGACGGTGTTCGGTTAAACGTCAGGCGGGTACCGAATCCGCGACCCGGCGGACCACGTCCACCGTGGCGGCCGGTGTGGGCAGCCTGGCGATCTCAGAGCGCACCGCGGCGGCCGCCGCACGGAACCGGTCGTCGGCGAGGACCGTTGACACCGCTGACGCCACCGCGTCGGCGTCGGCCTCCTCAGGCGATAGCGCCACCCCGGTGCCGGTGGTGGTGATCCGGCCGGCGTTCACGAACTGGTCGGCGAAATGCGGCAGCGCCACCTGCGGCAGGCCGTGCACCAGCGAGGTCATCGTGGTTCCCGATCCGCCGTGATGCACCACCGCGTCGCAGGCCGGCAGCACCGCGTTGAGCGGCAGCCAGGCCGCGGTACGGACCTCCACCGGCAGCAGGTCGATACTCTCCAGGCGTTGCCGGTCCTGTTCGCGCATGGCTACCACCACCTCCACGTCCAGCTGGACCAGGGCCTTGAGCAGCAGATCCATCAAGGGGGTGACCCGGCCGTACCTGGGTAGCACGGTGCCCAAGGTCAGGCACACCCGCGGGCGTCGCCGTGGCTCGCGGGTCCACGCCGGTACTGTGGCGGGCCCGTTGTAGGGCACATACGCGAACGCGAACGAGGACGGCGCGCCGGGCAACTGGAAGCTGGGCGGGCACACATCGAGCACCTCGACCGCCGGCATGGGCGGCAGGGCGCCGGTGACCGCGCTCATCTCGTCGCGTGCCACCGCGGCGAGCTCCGGCCGCACCGCCAGACCCCACCGGTGCTCGACGAACGGCACGCCGAGCATGCTCGCCACCACCGGCGCGGCGAGCGCCATCGACTCCGCGATCACCACGTCGGGGCCCCAGGAACGGGCCAGCTCCACGGTGCCGGGCAGGGCCAGCGCGGCCAGTTTGGCGAAGCCCCGGCCCGTGTTGCGGCGGACCTCCACGGCGGTGGCCGCCTGCCGGGGCGTGCCCGATCCCGGATCCGGCCGCATGGTCTCGATCATGTCGAGCGGCCCGCAGTTCGCCGCGGTCGGCAGCCCTGCGGTCGTCACCTCGTCAGCGAAGCTCGCCGGAGTGGCAACCAGGACCTGCGCCCCCGAGGAACGAAGGGCCCAGGCCAGCGGGACCATGGGATAGAAATGTCCCTCGGCCGGACTGGTGACAAACAATACCCGCATTTCGGACACCTTCCTCATCTGCGGCCGGTTACGCATCGATCAGTGAGGCGACCGACGGGGCATACCGTTCTCCGGCGACCTGCCCGGCAGGGAAGCAGCGGTCCAGGACCGTCAGGTCGTCGGCGCCCAGCTCGATCGACGTGGCGGCGGCGTCCTCGGCAATGTGGTCGGGGTGTTTCGCGCCGACCAGCGGCACGATGTCCGGGCCGCGGTGCAGCAGCCAGGCAATTGCCAGCTGGCTGAGCGTGCGCCCGGTCCGCTCCGCCAGTTCCCGGAGCGGTTCCATCAGTTCCAGGTTGTGTTGCAGGTTGCCGTCGGCGAACCGGGGGAAGTTGTTGCGCCAGTCGCCCTGGTCGAGGTCAGACAAACGCGCGACCGTGCCGGTGAGCAGGCCGCGGCCCAGCGGGGCGTAGGCCAGCAGCCCGCAGCCAGACGCCCGCAGCTCCGCCAGGATGCCGTCCTCCACGTGCCGCTGGCACAGCGAGTACTCGGTGGCCACCGCCACCACCGGGTGCACGGCCCGGGCTGCGCACATCGTACTGACGGAGACCTCCGACAGTGCGAGGTGCCGGACCTTGCCCGCGGTGACCAGCTCGCCGAGAGCGCCCACGGAGTCCTCAATCGGCACCTGGGGATCGCGCCAGGCGAGGCAGTAGACATCGAGGTGGTCGGTGCCGAGGCGGTGCAGCGAACCGTTCACCGCCTCGTGCAGGTACTCCGGGCGGCCATCGAGCATCATGCCGCCGGCCGGGTCGGGACGGATTCCGGTCTTGACCACCAGGGTCACCTCGTCGCGCCGGCCGGCGATCGCCCGCCCGATCAGCCTCTCGCCCTCCCCACCGCCGTAGAAATCGGCTGTATCGATCAGCGTGATGCCGCTCTTCAGCGCCTGCTCGACCGTTTCCAGGCAGAGGCCTTCATCCTGTACGCCGTACCCCCCGGACATGCCCATGGTGCCGAGGCCGACCGCCGATGTCGTCAGCCCACCGAGTGACCGTGTCTCCATAATGTTCCCCTCCGGTCGCCGCCGAGCGATGACCCACTGTCGGGGCGCCCCGGCTTCTGCGCCGGAGCCTCCGCCGCCATGCTCGGTGAACGAGGTCGAGGCAGCCTCGAAGCTCGGTGGAAGATGCCGGGCCTGTGCCCGTTCTCAAGCCGTCCTTGACGACGAGGGGTGATAGTCGGCACCGGCCCGCGGTTCCCGGCACGGCGACACGGCGTCGGACAGCACCGGCAGGGGGCCACCACCCACGCGGCCCCGAGGGCCGGCTGACCAGGGAGGTCATGTGAGCACGACCACGAAGAACCCGACCGGCAAGCCGCTGACGCCGCAGCCCGTCCACGAGACGCTGATGGCGTACTGCGGGTCGAAGCTGTTGATGTCCGCCGTCGAGGTCGATCTCTTCACGACCCTCGCGCAAGAACCGGCGACAGAGGCGCAGCTGCGCCGGCGGCTGAACCTGCATCCCCGGTTCGCCGGGCACTTCCTGTCCGCTCTGGAAGCGCTCGGTTTCCTGGAGCGCGACGGCGACGTGTACCGCAACGCCGCGCTGGCAGACCAATTCCTGGACCGGTCGCGGCCGACCAACATCGTCGGGTTCGCCGAGATGACCAGCGACACCTTCTATCCGGCGTGGGGCCGTTTCACCAAGGCGCTGCGGACCGGGCAGGCACAGGCACCGCTGCCGCCGGACGACGACCAGCACCTTTTCCGGGTGAACGCCACCAAGGAGCCGGACCGGGTACGGCGCTTCATGACCGCTATGGACAGCCACAGCACCCGTATGGGCGAGGAACTGTCGAATGTGCTGGATTGGAGCGGGTACCACAGCTTCGCCGACCTCGGCGGCGCCCGCGGCAACCTCGCCGCGGTCATCGCCAAGGCGCACCCGCACCTCACCGGCGTCTGCTTCGACCGCCCGCAGTCCCGGCCGTTCTTCGATGAGCACATCGGACGGCTCGGACTGGCCGACCGCGTCACGTTCGAGTCCGGTGACTTCTTCGCCGACGAGCTCCCCGAGGTGGACGTCCTGATCTTCGGTCATGTGCTGCACGACTGGGGACCGGAAGCGCGCCAAGGCCTGCTCACCCGGGCCTACCAGCGGTTGCGGCCGGGCGGCGCCCTGGTCGTCTACGACCGCATGATCGACGGCAGCCCGCTGGACCTGAACCGTCTCTTCTACAGCCTGACCTTCATGCTGGCCTCGGCGGGCGGCTCCGAGTACAGCGTCGAAGAGTGCACCGGCTGGTTGCGGGAAGCCGGTTTCGAACGCATCGCCAGCACGTCGGTGCTCAACGACCACACCATTGTGATCGCGCACCGCTGAGCGATTCCGGACCCGCTCCGTCACGCCCCGGGAGGCGGCATGCAGACCCACGAAGTTCCGGTACTCATCATCGGAGGCGGCCTGACCGGCCTGGCCGCCTCCGTGTTCCTGTCCTGGCACGGAATGCCGTCGCTGCTGGTCGACCAGCATCGAGGCACCTCGATGCACCCGAAGGCCCGCGCCATCAATCCGCGGGCCACCGAGTTGCTCCGCAGTGTCGGGCTGGAGGCCGAGGTTTCGGCCCACCGCTCCCCCATCGCCGACAACACCGACCTGGTGCACGTACGGACCCTGGCCGGCGAGGAGCGGGTCCGGCTGCCCAGGCCACAACCGGCCGAGATAGGCCGGCTGAGCCCGTGCGGGTGGTCGTTGATCGACCAGAACCGTCTCGAGCCGCTCCTGCGGGAGCGGGCCGAGAAGTCCGGCGGGCGGATCCGATACCACGTCCGCGCCAAGCGGGTCACCATCGACGCCGACGGTGCGACGGTGGTCCTGCTCGACCGGGAGACCGGCGCCGAGGAGACGGTACGCACCCGCTACGTCATCGCCGCCGACGGCAACCGCAGCCGGATCGGACAGAGCCTCGGCATCAGTCACACCGGTCCGGGAACACTGAGCCACCTGGTGAGCTTCTTCTTCCGAGCGGACCTGAGCGGGGCGCTGCGCGGTCGCCGTATCATCGCGGCGTACGTCAACAACGACCGTGTCAAGGGCACGTTCATGCCGCTGGACAACGTGCACCGATGGGTGTTCAATGTCTCCTACTATCCCGAGAAGGGTGAGGTCCCGGACGACTTCACCACGGACCGCTGCGTGGAGCTGGTCCGGCTCGGTGTCGGCAACCCCGACCTGCCCGTCGAGATCGAGAGCACCGACCGGCTTCCCTGGGAGATCGCCGCCCGGTCCGCTCAGCCGATGCGGCACGGACCGGTGTTTATCGCCGGCGACGCGGCGCACGTCATGCCGCCGACCGGTGCCTTCGGCGCGAGCACCGGGATTCAGGATGCCCACAACTTGGCCTGGAAGATCGCGTACGTGCTGCGCGGGCTCGCCGGTCCGGAGCTGCTGGAGAGCTACGACGCCGAGCGCCGGCCGATCGCCGAACTGATGGTCCGGCAGTCGATGATCCGGTTCCAGGTACGGGAGGGCCGGGCCTTCGAGGAGGTGGCCGGCGAGATGCTGGACGAGCTCGTCATGTCGTTCGGCTACCGGTACTCCGCGGGGGCGTTTGCCGGCGCGATCAGCGACGGATCTCCTGAGGACCCAGCCGAACCCACTGCCCGCCCAGGCTCCCGGGCACCCCACGTGGAGTTGGTGCGAGACGGCCGGCGCCTGTCGGTGCTGGACCTCTTCGGCCGCCACTTCGTCCTGCTCGCCGGGGCTGCGGCCGACTGGGCCCGGGCGGCCGGCGCACACGCGGCGGATCGCAAGGTACCGCTGGCCACGTATCTCGTCGGCCCCGGGCGCGAACTGCAGGATCCGCAGGACCGGTGGCCGGCGGCCTACCGCGCCGGACCGCAGAGCGCCGTCCTGGTGCGACCGGACGGCTTCATCGCCTGGCGCGCGGACAGCGCGCAGCGTCCCGAGGCCGTCGCGGAGGCGCTCGCCGCCGTGCTCCACCGGTCCGCGTCACAGCCGTCACTGGCCGCCGCCCGCGACTGAACGACGCCGGGGGTACGGCCGGCGATCGAGTGATCCCGGCCGTGCCCGCCTGCCGGGCGGGTCAGACGTCGAGCCCGTTGAGCGGCGGGTTCGAGCCGTCCGCGCCGAGGATCCGGTACTGCAGCCAGCGTAACCGCTGGGACGGCTCCAACCCTTCGTCAGCCAGCGCCTGCCGGCTTCTGGCGTACACCTGCAGGGCGTCGCCGCGGTACAGCACGACCATCAGCTGGGCTTGGAACGTCTCGTTCGACGGGTGGTCCACGGTTGGCGCCTGCAACTCGCCGACGAGTTCCCGATACCGGCCGAGCAGCAGGTCCGCCCGGATGCGGCGCTCGACGGCACGGATCCACACCTCCTACAGCAGGCGTGCGTGCCGGCTCAGCCTCGGGCCGGTCGGCGTTCCCACAAACCGGCCGCCACAGTTGCAGCGCCTCTCGGAGCAACTCCGCGGCCGCAGCCGGTTCCGACGGCGTCCGCGGCGGTGCGCCGCGCTGACGCCGCTGCCGACTCTGACCGAGCAACGCGTCGCCCCGGGCCAGGTTCACGAAGCGCATAGCGTCGACCTGGTCGTCGGCGATCCGTAGGCGGTACCCGGACCCTTCGGTCCTCAACACATACGCCCGCTGCGCGCGACGACGGCCGTCGAGTACGTTACGCAGCTCGTACACGTATGTCTGGATCGTCGCGACGGGGCTGCGCGGTCGGACGTCGGGCCACAGCTCCCGCGCGATGGTCTCGGTCGGCACCAGTTGGCCCGGCGAGACCGCCAGCATGGACAGTGTCTTACGCAGACGCGCTGCGCTCGGCGTGAAGCTGCCGTCGGCGAACACCTCGAGCACACCCAGCACACTGATCTGCAGCTGTTCCAATGCCCTGCCCTCACTTCGGTCACGCGTGCCCTCAGGTCCCCGCGAACACTGTTGCCCGCCGAGCCGACGACCGGTCGAGTAACGCTGAATCGCCGCCATAGAACCGGCTGGATCGTTCCTCGATCCAGCCCAGGGCGGGCCCGCTCACACTGGGCCAGACACCAGGCGGGCCGGCTGGGGCCGCCCGCGCCGTACGGGTACGGGGGAGGACGCTCGTGCACAGCACGCTGATCGTGGCGAGGATGACAGGCGACGACGCGCCGGCGGTGGCGGAGATCTTCGGCAAGTCCGACGCGACCGAGCTCCCGCATCTGCTGCAGGTCTCGGAACGCACCCTGTTCCGCTTCCACGGGCTGTACTTCCATCTGATCCGCAGCACGGCGCCGCTGGACGCCCGGCTGGAAGCAGTTCGGCGGCATCCGTTGTTCGACGAGGTCAACCGGCGGCTGGCTGAGCACGTCACGCCGTACTCGCCGACGTGGCGCGGTCCGCGGGACGCCATGGCTGAGCCGTTCTATCACTGGCCGGCCGATGGCCGGCCCACCACGCACAGTTGATATCCGGCAGAGAGGTGACCGTAGTGGAACCGGTGAAGATCGCCGCGGCAGACGTTTCCCCGAACCGCAATCATGGCGGTGACCTGCGGGTCCTGATCAGCCCGCGAACGGTCGGTGCCGAGAAGGGCTTGTTCGGTGTGCTGACCCTGCGACCCGGCGAGCGCATCCGCGAGCACTACCACCCGTATTCCGAGGAGGCCCTGTACGTGGTCAGTGGCGAGGTGGAGGTCCGGCTGGACGACGAGCCGGTCCCCGCGAGCGCGGGCGACGCCGTGCTGATCCGGCGCACGGTTCGGCACAGTGTGCAGGTGACCGGATCCGACACGGCCTTTCTGGTCTTCGCGCACGCCGGCCTGGCCCCCGATCCGAAGCTGGGCCACGTCGTGACCGAGGAGGACGAATCCCGATGACCGGCAGAACCGAGAACGCCATCGTGATCGACGCGCCGCTGCAAATGATCTGGGACATGACCAACGACCTGCCGCAGTGGCCGCACCTGTTCAGCGAGTACGCCTCCGTGGAGATCTTGGAACGGCGCGGTGACACCGTGCGATTCCGGCTGACCATGCATCCGGACGAGAACGGCACGGTGTGGAGCTGGGTGTCGGAACGCACCAGCGACCCGGTCGGCCGGACCGTGCGGGCACAGCGGGTGGAGACCGGCCCGTTCGCATTCATGAGGATCCACTGGACGTACCGCACGGTGCAGGACGGCATCGAGATGCGCTGGATCCAGGAGTTCCAGATGAAGCCCGGCGCACCGGTCGACGACGCCGGCATGGCTGACCGGATCAACTGCAACACCCGCATCCAGATGAAACGGATCAAGGGTCTGGTCGAGCAGGCACACCGGGACTCGCGCGTGCATGCCACACCAGCGGAGCAACAGTGACCGCCGAACACGACGACGGCTGCGGCCCGGTGCGGGTGGTGGTCTGGTGCCGTCAGCCAGCGGCCGGCGCGGAGCCGCTACGAGCCGCATACCACCAGGTCAGCGCCCGCCTGCGCGGCACCGAGGGCCTGCTCGGCAACGCGTTGCTGGAATCGCTGCTCGACCCCGGCGGGTGGCAGGTGGTCAGCGAATGGGAGAGCTTCGCGGCCTTCCGACGCTGGGAGCAGGGGTCGGAGCATCGGGCGATGACCGCGCCGCTACGCCCCTACCAGGACACCGCCCGGCCCCGGGTCTACGACCTGTACCGTGTCCGGGCCGCGTACTGATCAGACCGGGCCGGCGACGTCCCGCCGGCCCGGCCCGGCCCGGCACCGCACCGCACCGCACCTGCTCCAGGAACGGGATGGTCGTCCGTACCGCCGGCCCGGCCACGACGAACTCCGCCAGGGCTCGCTCCATCCGGTTCAGGCACTGCTCGCGATCCGGCGCCCAGGTGATCACTTTGGCAAGCAGCGAGTCGTAGTCGGGTGGCACCCGATAGCCGGTGAACGCGTGACTGTCCACCCGGGTGAACGGGCCACCCGGCGGCCGGAACGTCTCCAGCAGTCCCGGCGCCGGCACGAAGTCCCTGGCGGGATCCTCGGCGTTGACCCGGCACTCCACAGCCGCGCCGCGCGGCCGTACGTCCTCCTGCAACAGCCGCAACGGCTGGCCCGCGGCGACGCTGATCTGCTCGCGGACCAGATCCACCTGGATCACCATCTTGGTGACCGGGTGCTCGACCTGAATTCGGCAGTTAACCTCGATAAGGTAGTGCCGTCCTCCGCGTCCAGCAGGAACTCGAACGTGCCCCCTCCGGTGTAACCACAGGCCAAGGCACCGGCCACGGCGGATCGCCGCAGCTGCTCCAAGACCCGCTCCGGGACGTTGACCGCTGGGCTCTTCTCCATGAGCTTCTGTTGCCGGCGTTGGACGGAGCACTCCCGTTCGCCGAGGTCGATGCCGGCACCGTATCGGTCGCACAGCACCTGGATCTCGATGTGCCGCGCGTCGCGCACGTAACGTTCGAGGTAGACCCGCCCGTCGCCGAAGGCGGCCTGCGCGGTGGCCCGGCCCGTACCTGCCGATAGGCGGGGATGAGGTCGTCCGGGGCGGATACGACGCTCATGCCGCGCCCGCCGCCGCCCGCAACGTCCTTGACGATAAGCGGGCAGCCGACGGCCTCGGCCTCACTGACCGCGTCACGCTCGGATGTCACCGGCCCGGCGCTTCCCGGTAGCACCGACAGCCCCGTCGACCAGCCCAGTCCCGGCCCGCGCGGCGTACAAGCGATCACGGTACGGGCGCACGTCGACGACGCCGAGGGGGTCGTCCACCGCCGACCGTGCCGTCAGGTCCGTCCGGCTGCCCGGGTCGAAAAGGTGATCCAAGCGCTCGGACGCCGTCATGGCGCCGTGCCAGCTACGCTGTTCGCACACCCGGAGGTCGTGAACGAACCGCGGGAGGTACAGCGGCTGGCGGCAATCCCGGCACAGGAGCCAGGCCGGTTCCGTCGCCGTCTGGACCGCACGCGTCTTCTGGATTGTCTCGATCACCGAACCACCTCTCGTGCCGCGGAGTCGTGTGCCGATCTGCGGCCACCTTCGTCGGCGCGCGTCAGGGTGGCCTTGAGGATCGGTGGAGCCGCTCTTGCATGTACCGGTGACCTCGTATGTCGCATCGACGCGGACCACATGGGGGGACAGTGTCGTGACGGCACGATCACCAACAGTTGACTACGTGCAATCGGCACGGGTATTTTTGCCCTGCAGATTGACACGCTCGGATCAAGCGGCGGTCGCGCCACAGTGCGAACGGAGCCGCAACGGCGACCGCTCGACGCGGCGGCTCGAGCCGCCCAGAAGGTAAGCGACAAAAGATCGGCTCCACATCCTGGCGAACCGCAAGAGCGCAAACCGGCAGGCCAGTCTGCGGCCCGACCGGTCAGGACGCGACCAGACGCCCGGCGAACCTCCGATGACCCCGACCGAGAGGAGCCGTTCAGAGCCGCGCCTCGGATAGGTCCGAAACCAGCGCAGCAGCACCTCGCAGCCGGGCATCCCATAAGCAGAATCGCGGGAGGAAATTGTGCATTTCCAGGTACTTGGACCATTGGAAATACGGGGCAGCGAAGTTCCCTCGCAATTAACCGCAGCGAAACCGCGTACCGTGCTCGCCCTGCTATTGGCCGATGCGAATGCCACGGTGTCGACCGGCACCCTCATCGAGGAGCTGTGGGAGGACGAGCCGCCGGCAAGCGCGCTGACGACCCTGCAGACATACATCTTCCAGCTGCGCAAGATGCTGACCCGACTCGCCGAGGAGTCGGCGGAACCGGTCCACGCCCGGGAGATATTGATGACCCAGCCGCTCAGCTACGTGCTGCGACTCGGACCCGGCCAGTCGGACCTGCTGGATTTCCGCCGCTTGGTCCGCGAGGGCCGCAGGGCTGTGGAACAGGGCCAACTGGCGGTCGCGTCGGCCCTGTTCCGCAAGGCGCTCAACCTATGGCGCGGTGAGGCATTCGCCAGCGTTCACCTTGGCCCACGGCTGAAGGTCCACGCCATCGAACTGGAGGAGGTCCGGCTCACCACCCTCGAATGGTGCGTGGAGGTTGACCTGCGGCTCGGCCGGCACCGGGAGCTGGTGAGCGAGCTGACCGCCTTGACCGCGAAGCATCCGCTGCACGAGGGGCTGCACTCGCATCTGATGTCGGCACTCTGCCTCTCCGGACGCCGTTCCGACGCGCTCGACGTCTACCAGCGGCTGCGATCGGTGCTCATCCATGATCTCGGCCTGGAACCGTCCTGGTCCATCCAGCACACCCAGCAGGCTGTGCTGCGTGCCACCTCGGACACCCCGCCTGACGTACGCTCACTGCTCGGCGACACCCCGGCCTCCAGGCCGCGCGACTCGGTGGTCCCGGGCCGCGCCGATGCCGTATGACCGCCCGGACACGGCCACCGGAGGCGACATGAACGTCACCAGCCACAAGCACGCCATCGGAACCGTCTTCGACCAGGCCGCCGCCGAGTTCGACCAGTCCGGCGTGCCGTTCTTCACCCCCCTCGGGCGCCGGCTGGTCGAGATCGCGGCGCCCGAACCGGGCGAGCACATCCTCGATGTCGGCTGCGGCCGCGGCTCCTGCCTCTTCCCGGCGCGCGACCGCGTCGGGCCGGGAGGCACGGTCACCGGCATCGACATCTCCGCCGAGATGGTCCGGCTGACCGCGGACGAGGCACAGCGGCGCGGCCTGACGAACGTGACGCTCGAGGTCATGGACGGGGAACGTCCGCGGTTCCCTCGCGACAGCTTCGACGTCGTGCTCGCCGGCTTCAGCATCATGCACATGCCACTCGCGCCGGACTCGCTGACGGCCTACCTGACGGTGCTCAGGCCAGGAGGGCGGTTCTGTTTCACCGACCTCGTCGACGACAAAGGGCTGCCGCCGTTCGTACCAGCCGCCGCCTTCGCCGTGCTGGAGCCGCACTTCCCAGCCGGGCCGAACCCGCGGGAGCGCGGGACTGCCAGCTGGTCCAGCACCGTGGAGAGCACGATCGGTGCCCTCACCGCTCGTGGATTCGAGGGCGTCCGGGTCGAGGAGGACGTCTTCTCGATGACGCTCGCCGACGGTGGCCAGTGGGCGGACTGGTCGATGTCCACAGGTCTACGCGCCGCCTGGGAGCGCATCCCGCCGGCGCAGCACGCAGGAGTCCGGGCGCGGGTGGCGCAGGCGGTTCAGGCGGTCGCCCGCGGCCCCGGCACGGTGACGCTCCCGGTCCCGGTCCGCTTCGTGACGGCCCGCCGGCCCAGCTGAGGAACCGATTCCGGCTGCCGGTACCCGCGAGTCGTCGCGAGTACCGGCAGCCGGTTCACCGTGCCGTCGGAGCCGCCACCTCGTCGCCCTCACCCAGGCCGGCGGCCTCCAGCGCGGAGGCGACGTCATCGTGGCGCGCATAGCGGGTGACCACTCCCCCGGCCAGCACGAACCGGGAGGCGACGAGCTTCTCGTCCACCAGTTCGCCGGTGTCGACGTCGCGCCACGTCACTCGTTCCTCCACCACGACCCGCTCGACGCGGTCGGAGAACCACCGGACCGGCACGTAGGAAAGCCCAGCCCGGGACAGCCAGTCCGCCAGCACTCCGTGTCCCCGGCTGACGGACCGTGGCCCGACCATCTCGATGTCGGGGCTGGCGAGAGCGAGCAGGCGCTCGGAGTCACCATCGTTGACAGCGCGGTGCCAGCCCTCGACCACGTCCAGCAGGTTCGGTCTCGCTTCATTGGATGCGTGCATAACGCACACGATATTCCTCGGCGGCGGAGACCGGCCACCCGCCCCATCCAATCGTGCACCGGGCTTGGTCAGCTCGCGCCGGCGAGCGCCAGCAGCACGAGTGCGAGCAGGGCCAACGCGGTCCGCAGCAGATGCCAGGTGCGCCACACCGGCCGCGGGTCCTGCCAGTCGTACGTCACCCGGTCCGCGGTGAGACGCTTCACTGCCCGGTTGATCGGCACATTGCCGAACTGGGACACCAGGGAAACGCCGAGCAACGACAGCGCCGCCACGATGAACAGCGGCCTGGAACCGCCGGGCTGGTCGCGCACGGCCAGCATCACGGTCAGCACCGTGGTGGTCACCACGATCGGCGGCATGATCCGGTCGAAATAGCGCCCGTACAGTTTGTGCGCCTCGACGTAACCCGACGCCGGCAGGGCGAAGAAACCGGGAACCAGGCTGATCGCCACGCAGAAGAGCACCCCTGCCGTCAACCCGGCACCGGTGACAGCCACCACCGTCAACATCTCCGCCACCATCAAGCACCTCTCTCCACCGGACGGCCGGTTTCACCGTGCCGGTGCCCTCTCGAGGGCCCGTACAGGCCGGCTGGAGGGCGCCCGTGGTCTCCGGATGCATCTGGCCTCGACGGATCCTCGAGACCGCTGTGCTGACCTCTACCTGTCGGACCGGTGGGCCGGCACCCAACAGGGAGGTTGATCGGGTGGACACACGGACACAGTTGGGTGACGAGTTCGTCCCCTTTACCGCGCAGGACATGTATCCCCTGTACAAGCGGGCGCGCACCCAGCAGCCGGTCTTCTACTCGCCCGCTCTGGACGCCTGGGTGGTGACCCGCTACGCCGACGTGCGTGACGTGCTCGGCAATCCCAAGGCGTTCTCGCTGGCCACTGTCCCCGACTCACTGGCGGTGCTTTCGCCCGAGGCCTACACCGAGCTGGCGAAGACGTTCGCCGAGGTTCCTGTCGCGATCCGGGAGGACGCGGTCGACGAGGCCCGCAAGCGAGCGCGCTCACCGATCCTGCGGGCCTTCTCCGACGAGGCCGTCGACGGCATGCGCGACTTCATCGAGGAGCAGGTGGACCACCTGGTGGGCCAGTTCGCCGACCGTGGGCACGCCGAATTGATGGCCGAGTTCGCCCGGCAACTCCCGGTTCGCGTCAAGGCGCCGGTCTTCGGCATCGAAGCGAACGACCTCGACGCCTTCGTCCAGGGAACCTACGACTTCATGGAGCTGCATTCGGTGGCCGCTCAGCTCCCGGTCAATCTGCAGGTGTCCAAAGCCCGGCGGGTCGTGGACTACCAGCGGCTGCTCGACAGCTACGCCCAGCGCCGCCGCGCCGAACCGCGCAACGACCTGTTCAGCGAACTGGTCGCCGCCATGGCTCCCGGCAGCAGACCACTCACCGTCGCCGAACGCAAGGCGCTGGTCAACGCGATGACCGGGCTGATCGCTGCCGGCCACTTCACCACCACCGCGATGGTCGGCACCGGGATCTACCAACTGCTGCACCGGCGCGACCAGTGGGAGCTGCTGTGCCAGCGGCCCGAACTGGCCGATCGCGCCATCGAGGAGCTGGCCCGCTTCGACATGCCGCTGCGCGGCCTGATGCGGCGCACCACGAAGAACGTCACCGTGGGCGGGGTCGACCTGCCGCCTGGCACCGAGCTGATGGTGGCGTACCAGTCCGCCAACCGCGACGAGTCGGTCTTCGAGCGCGCCGACGAGCTGGACATCAGCAGGCCCTCGACCGAGCACTTCGGGTACGGCCACGGATCCCGCTCCTGTGTCGGAGCCGCGCTGGGCCGCAGCATCTTCCGGACCGCCCTGCTGTCGCTGACGCGGCGGCTGCCCGGGATACGGCTCGCCACCGACGAGATCCGGTACCTGCCCGGCCTGCACGTGATCATCCGGAAACTGCCCGTCTCCTGGGGAATCGGTTACCCGTGAGGAGAACCATGCTCGGCCCACGCGTTCCCCGCTCTCCGGACCCGCGCCGCCGGCACGTCGTGATCACCGGGATCGGGGTGCTGGCCGCTGGTTCCTCGAGCCGGGAGGGCTTCTGGCAGATGCTCACCGACGGGCGTACGGCCACACGCACCATCACCAGCTTCGATCCGGCGCCGTTCCGCTCCCGCATCGCGGCGGAGTGCGACTTCGACCCGGCCGAGCACGGCATCGACGCCGGGCGGGCGGCTCGCACCGACCGGGCGGCTCTGTTCGCTATCGCCTGCGCCCGTGAGGCCATGGCGGATGCGGGGGCCACCCGGCCGGTCGCCGACCCGGCCCGCACGGCGGTCAGCATCGGCAGCGCCGTCGGCTGCACCACCGGTCTGGAGCAGGAGTACGTCAAGGTCAGCGCGGACGGCCGGCACTGGCTCGTCGACCACACGGCCGCCGTGCCCCAGCTGCACTCGTATCTGGTGCCGAGCAGCATCGCGGCGGAGGTCGCCCTGGAGGCCGGTGCGGAAGGCCCGGTCGCGTTGATCTCGAACGGCTGCACCTCGGGGCTGGACTCCGTCCGGCACGGCGCCCGGCTGATCGAGGACGGCACCGCCGACGTCGTACTCGCTGGTGCCTCCGACGCCCCCATCTCACCGATCACGGTCGCCTGCTTCGACGCGATCAAGGCGACCTCGCCGGACAACGACGATCCCGCGCACGCCAGCCGGCCGTTCGACCTGCACCGGCACGGGTTCGTTCTCGGCGAGGGCGCCGCCGTCCTGGTGCTGGAGGACGAAGAGCATGCCCGTCACCGCGGCGCGCACGTGTACGCGAGAGTCGCCGGCTACGCCAGCCGAGCCAACGCCTACCACATGACCGGCCTCAGGCCCGATGGCCGGGAGATGGCCGAGGCCATCCAGGTGGCATTGGACCGGGCTCGGCTGAACCCCACTGCCGTCGACTACATCAACGCCCACGGTTCCGGCACCAGGCAGAACGACCGGCACGAGACCGCAGCGTTCAAGGCCGCTCTCGGCGACCACGCCTACCGTATCCCGGTTAGCTCGATCAAATCCATGGTCGGCCACTCTCTCGGTGCCATCGGATCGATCGAACTCGCCGCGTGCGCACTGGCCATCGACCGGGGCGCGGTGCCGCCGACGGCCAACCTCGATCACCCCGACCCCGAATGCGATCTGGACTACGTGCCCTATATCGCCCGGCAGCAGCCGGTCCGGACAGTACTCAGCGTGGGCAGCGGCTTCGGCGGGTTCCAGAGCGCCGTGCTATTGCGCGCGGACGGGAGAACCCGATGACCCAGGCCGTCATCACGGGCATCGGGGTGCTGGCACCCACCGGCCTCGGTCACCAGGACTACTGGTCCGCGACACTGCGCGGCGAGCTGGGCATCACCCCCCTCTCGCGCTTCATCCCCAACCCCTATCCAGTACGCGTCGCAGGCCAACTTCCGGGGTTCGAGCCCCGTGACCGAGTGCCCTCTAGGCTGCTCCCGCAGACCGACATCTGGACCCAGCAGGGACTGACCGCGACCGACCTGGCACTCGCCGACGCCGAACTCGAGCCGGCGACCGTACCCGAGTACGAGCTGTCCGTGGTGACAGCGAGCTCCGCCGGCGGCGTCGAGTTCGGCCAGCGCGAGATCCAGCAGCTGTGGGCCCACGGTCCCAAGTTCGTCGGTGCCTACCAGTCCATCGCCTGGTTCTACGCCGCGACCACCGGGCAGGTGTCGATCCGGTATGGCATGCGCGGCTGCTGCGACGTGGTGGTCAGCGAAGGCGCCGGAGGGCTGGACAGCCTGCACTTCGCGCGGCGGGCCCTGACAGATGACGCGCGCGTGGTCGTGTGCGGGGGCACCGACTCGGCGCTGAGCCCGTACGGCGTGGTCTGCCAGCTGGCGAGCGGCCGGCTCAGCACTGCCGACGACCCGGCTGGCGCCTACCTCCCGTTCGACGTCGGCGGCACGGGACACGTGCCCGGCGAGGGCGGCGCCATGTTCATCGTCGAAGATCTCGACGAGGCCCGCGAGCGAGGCGCGCCCCGGATCTACGGCCGTATCAGCGGCTACGCGGCCACCTTCGACCCCGCGCCCGGCTCCGGACGCCCGCCCGCGCTCGGACGGGCCCTGCAAACCGCGCTGGACGACGCCGGTGTCACGCCCGCCGACGTGGATGTGGTCTTCGCCGACGGCGCCGGTGTCCTGGAGCTGGACCGGCAGGAGGCGTCGGAGCTGACCGACACGTTCGGGCCGGGTGGCGTCCCGGTGACCGTGCCGAAGACCGCGGTAGGGCGGCTCTACTCCGGTGGGGCCGCGCTCGATGTCGCGGCGGCCCTGCTCGCCATCCGCGACGGCCTCATCCCGCCGTCGATCAACATCCGGCGTCCCGACCCCGATCTGCGGCTGGATCTCGTCCGCGACCGGCCGCGACCGGCCGCCGTACGCACCGCGCTCGTGCTCGCCCGGGGTTACGGCGGATTCAACTCGGCTCTGGTGCTGCAGGCGGTGCCGTAGCGACTGGTGGCGGGGCCCCGCTCCGCCATTTCCGACAAGTCTGGAGGACACGTGAAACTCGACCTCAACGGCCGCCGCGTACTGGTCACCGGCGGGACAAAGGGCATTGGACGCGCGATCACGCTCGGCTTGGCCGAGGCGGGTGGGCGGGTGATCGCCGGCTACCACAGCGACGAGGACGCCGCGGCCGAAACGGCGGCGGAGCTCAAGGCCCTCGGCGACGGCCACCACGTACTGCGGGCCGACGTGACCCGGCCCGGGGACGTCAGCCGGCTGGCCGAGGAGTGTCACGACCGGCTGGGCGGGCTCGACGTGGTGGTGAACAACGCCGGAGCCATCAGCCACGTGCCTTTCGGCGAGTTGGAACCCGCCGAATGGCACCGGGTGCTGGACGGCAATCTCACCGCGGCGTACCTGGTCGTCCAGCGGATGCTGCCCCTGCTCGGTCCGGGCGCTTCGATCGTCAACATCGGCTCGAAGGTCGCCGCCGTGGGCATACCGTCGCGGGCCCATTACACCGCGGCGAAGGCCGGGCTAATCGGCCTCACCCGCACCCTGTGCAAGGAGCTCGGCCCGCGCGGCATCCGGATCAACGTGGTGGCACCGGGCGTCATCGAGTCACCGGCGGTCGACCGGCTCGCCCCGGAGCAACGCTCCCGCTACGAGGGCATGACCTCCCTGCGCCGGCTCGGCAGGCCGCAGGAGATCGCCGGTGTGGTCGCCTTCCTCGCCAGTGACCTGGCCGGCTACGTCACCGGCGAGACCGTGCAGGTCGACGGCGGGATCTGAGAGCTGCCCGGCATGCACACCCCCTCGGGTTGGAGGCCCCGTGTTCGGTGACCTGTCCGAGTTCCACGCATGGTTCGCCGCCCGCCGGCGGGCCAACGCCTGCCGCATCTCGCGCGTCCCCCTGGACGACCTCGACGGCTGGCACTTCCACGCGGACACCGGCAACCTGGCCCACCGCACCGGGCAGTTCTTCTCCGTCGAAGGCCTTGAGGTCCGCACCGACCATCGCGAGGTGGAGTCCTGGTCGCAGCCGATCATCGTGCAGCCGGAGATCGGCATCCTCGGCATCCTTGTCAAAAAGTTCGACGGTGTGCCGCACTGCCTGATGCAGGCGAAGATGGAACCCGGCAACATCAACACCGTCCAACTCTCGCCGACCGTGCAGGCGACCCGCAGCAACTACTCGCGAGTTCACCAAGGGCAGGCGGTCCCCTATCTGGACGAGTTCATCGCGCCACGCCGCGGCCGCGTGGTGTTCGACGCACTGCAGTCGGAGCAGGGGTCCTGGTTCCTGGCCAAACGCAACCGCAACCTGATCGTCGAGGTGACCGGCGACGTGCCGGTCGGTGACGACTTCTGCTGGCTCAGCCTGCGGCAACTGCACGACCTGCTGCTGGTGGAGAACCTCGTCAACATGGATTCCAGGACGGTGCTGGCCGGGCTGCCCCCACCTGGGACGAGTGGCCCGCAGCGGGTACACAACGACGAGGGTGCGCTGTACCCCACCGAGCAGATCCTCAGCTGGCTGACCGAGGCCAAGACCCGGTATTTGCTCGACCGGCGGCGCCTCCCGCTGGCCGCGGTCCGCAACTGGACCCGGACGCCCGACCGGATTGCCCACGAGCGGGACATGTACTTCCGGGTCGTCGGCATCGACGTCGAAGCCACCAATCGGGAGGTCAGCCGCTGGTCCCAACCGATGCTGGCGCCACTGCACGAGGGTGTGGTGGCGTTCGTGGGCCGATGGATAGGAACCACCTACCACGTCCTGGTCCAGGTGCGTACCGAGGCCGGGACCGCCGACGTCGTCGAGATTTCTCCGACGGTGAACTGCGCTCCCGCCAACTACGACGGACTACCGCCGGCCCGGCGGCCCAGGTTCCTCGACTACGTGCTGGCCGCGCCGGCGTCCCAGATCAAGGTGGACGTCCGACATTCCGAGGAGGGTGGCCGGTTCTACCACGCGCAGAACCGCTACCTGCTTGTCGACGTACCGGACGATTTCCCGACCCAGGCCGGGGACGACTTCATCTGGATCTCGGTGCGGCAGCTCGCCGGGATCGTCCGGTACGGCAGCCACGTCAGCGTCGAAGCACGTTCCCTGCTGGCCTGCCTGCACGGATGGCTGGCCCGCCAAGAACGGGTCACGGCCGGCAACGGGCTCGGCCTGGCAGGGCCGGGTGTCCGCCCGTGAACACGCCGGGCCTCGTCCGACTGGGCGTGATCGGCTGCGCAGATGTGGCGACGCGGCGCGTGCTACCGGCGGTGCTGCGGACGCCCGGCATCGAGCTAGTCGCGGTGGCCAGTCGGACCCTGGCCAAGGCCGAGGCGACAGCGGCACACTTCGGCGCGACCGCGGTGCACGACTACCACACCCTGCTGGGCCGCCCGGACGTCGACGCCGTGTACGTGCCGCTGCCCAGCGCCCTGCACGCCGATTGGATCATCCGGGCGCTGCAGGCCGGCAGACACGTACTGGCCGAGAAGCCGCTCACCACCAGCGTGCGAGAGACGACCGGCGTGCTGGAACTGGCTCAGGCAAACGGCCTGGTCGTCCAGGAAAACTACATGTTCGTCCACCACGCTCAGCACGAGCACGTGCACCGGCTGATCCGCGACGGGGCGATCGGCGAACCGCGCTCCTTCACCGCGGCCTTCACCATTCCCGGCCGGCCGGCCGGCGACATCCGCCTCGACCCCCGGCTCGGCGGTGGGGCGCTGCTCGACGTGGCCGGCTACCCGGTACGCGCCGCCCAGCACCTGCTCGGGCCGCAGCTCGCCGTCGCCGGCGCCACACTCCGGTCCGACCCGGCCACCGGGGTAGACATCGGCGGCGCGGCGTTGCTGACCCGACCGGACGGGGTGACGGCACAGCTGACCTTCGGCCTCGACCACGGCTACCTCGCGGCGTACCAGTTCGTCGGGAGCACCGGCTCGATCCGGGTGGAGCACGCCTTCGCCACACCAGCCGACGAACCACCACGGGTCTGGCTGCGCCGGCGCGACGCCCGCGAACGCCTGAGGCTGCCCGCGGACGACCAATACGCCAACGCGGTCGCCCAGTTCCGCGCGGCGGTCATGGCGGGCACCCCGGCGGACCCGGCGATCGCGACCCAGGCACGCCTCATCGAAGAGACCAAGAACGCAGCTGCCCAGGCGGTCCCGTACGGGACCGGACCTCCATGATCCCCGCTGGCGGCAACGGTCCTAGACAACCGACCACCCCATCACCGTACGGCGACTGCGTGCCGCAGGAGCCCCGACGAACCGAGGTGTACCCCCATGCCCCTGCTCACCCCCGACGACATGTTCCGTCTCCTACGCGCCGCGGGCGGCGAACCGGAGGGAACCGAGCTCACCGAGGATGCACTGGACGTCGCATTCGACGACCTCGGGTACGACTCGCTGGCGCTGCTGGAGGTCAGTACCCGGGTGGAACGCGAGTTCGGCGTCCAACTGGCCGACGAGATCATCGTCGAACTGCGTACCCCACGCGCCTTCGTGGAGCACGTGAACGGGACGACGGTCCGATGACCGAGAAGGATCAGCCGGCCGGACGGTTCTTCCGCATCCTGCTGCGGATGGTGATCCGGCCGGAGGCCCGCGACGAGTTCGAACGTACCTGGCTGCGGGTCGGCAGCGCGGTCACCGACGACCCCGGCAATCTGGCCCAGTGGCTGCTGCGCAGCCAGGACGAGGACGACGTCTACTACATCGTCAGCGACTGGATCGATGAGGCGAGTTTCCGGCGCTTCGAGAACAGCCCGCAGCACGTGGAGCACCGGGCGCACCTGCACCCGTACCGAGTTGCCGGATCGATGGTCACCATGGAATCCGTCTACCACCTGAGCAACACCGCAACCGGTGCGTCGTGAGAACCGGCGGCGGGCGGGGCCAACCGCCCGGCCCGCTGCGGTTCGTCACCGCCGGTATGCTGATTCGCTCCGGTGACGGCGGGGCCGTCCGGAGGCCTCAGGCTCCGGTGGGCGCTCTTGAGGTTCCGCGCCCGCTCGGTGCCCTCCCACAACACACTGGGCAGTTCCCGTCCGAAATGCCCGTACGCCGCGGTCTGCCGGTAGATGGGCCGCAGCAGGTCGAGGTCACGGACGAACGCTGCGGGCCGCAGATCGAAGCCCTCCCTGATCGCCCGCTCGATCCGCTCCATGGTACGTGCTCGGTGCCGAACGTATCGACCGACAGGCTCACCGGAGACGCCGTCCCGATGGCGTACGCGACCTGGGTCTCGCACCGCTCGGCCAGGCCGACAGCGACCACGTTCTGGGCCACCCAGCGCATCGCGTACGCCTCGGACCGATCGACCTTCAACGGATCCTTGCCGGAGAACGCGCCACCACCGTGCCGAGCGTACCCACCGTAGGTGCCCTACGATGATCTTCCGGCCGGTCAGGCCAGCATCCCCCATCGGGCCACCGACCTCGAACCGGCCGGTCGGGTTCACCAGCAGCCGGTAGCCCTCGGTCTCGATGTCGAACCCGGCCAGCTCTCGCTGGATGACCAGCTCACGGATCTCAGGCGTGAGCAGATTCTCCAGCGAGGTGCCGGACGCGTGCTGCGACGACACCACTACGGTGTCGAGCCGGACGGGACGCTCGCCGTCGTACTCGATCGTCACCTGCGTCTAGCCGTCCGGCCGCAGATAGTCCACGAGGCGATTCTTGCGGACGATCGCGAGGCGCCGCGCAAGGCGATGTGCCGGCGCGATCGGCAGCGGCATCAGCTCCGGTGTCTCCGAGCAGGCGAAGCCGAACATCATGCCCTGATCACCGGCCCCTTGCCGGTCCAGCACGTCGGCCGAGTCGCCGGCCCGCACCTCCATCGCGCTGTCCACGCCGCGAGCGATGTCCGGCGACTGTGATCCGATCGACACGCTCACCCCGCAGGAGGCCCCGTCGAAGCCCTTGGTCGACGAGTCGTACCCGATACCGAGCACCACGTCGCGCACGATGCCCGGGATGTCCACGTAGGCCGCGGTGCTCATCTCCCCGGCGACATGCACCTGCCCGTGGTGATCATCGTCTCCACGGCCACCCGGCTGTGCGGGTCATACGTCAGCAGCGTCCAGAATCCCATCACTGATCTGGTCGGCGATCTTGTCCGGGTGGCCTTCGGTGACCGACTCGGGGGTGAACAGGCGGCGTGCCATGGGAACCCCTTCGGTATCTGACGCGGTGCGGAGGCTTGCGCGAGCGCCGTCCCCCGGGCTCCTCCGGCATCGAGGGCGGGGCCGCCGGTCGACCCCGTTCGGGGGCCGGCCCGGCGGGGTACGCGTTCGCGGTCATGTACTCGACATCCATGCAGGCCAGCGCCGCGCCGAGGTAGGACAGAGCCTGCCACAGCCAGGCGGCGACCCGCCCGCCCCACGACGGCGCACTCTTGGCGGGCATCGGATCCTCCTCGCGACGCTGCCCGCCGAGCGTTACCCCGGATCGTTGAATCCGGCTCGAGGCTGGCTCGCGCCGGCGGTGGCCCGGGCTCCAGCGGTTCTACAACGGCATGCGAGACGAGCCCAGCACCGTGGCAAGCGGACATGGACTGCGCATGAGCGATGGCAGTCCTGGACGCGGATCTCCTGCGTCGAGCGACCGAGGAGGACAGCTAGTGGGATCGAACGTATTCGCCACAGGCACCGCGGTGGGCCAGTTCTTCGACCAGACCGCGGATGTGTGGCCGGAGATCTCCGGGCACGGCATGCACGTGGGCTACTGGCCCGACGCCGAGACCACCACCATGGAGGCAGCCAACGATCACTTCACCGCGCTGATGATCCAGAAGATCAGGGTCGGCAAGGGAAACCGCGTGCTAGACGTGGGGTGTGGCATCGGCGGCCCTGCCCTGCTGCTGGCCCAGTCGACCGGCGCACACGTCCAAGGCGTCACGGTCAGCGCCGAACAGGTCCGGCGGGCGACGGAGAACGCCGAGCGCACCGGACTGTCGGAGCAGGCCAATTTTCTCTGCGTCGATGCCATGGAGATGTCGTTCCCGGCGGAGAGCTTCGACGCTGCCTGGTTCTTCGAGTCCATCATGTTCATGCCCGACCGGGCCACCGCTCTGGCGCGCGCCACCGGATTCATGCGTCCGGGCTCGCGGATCGCCATTGCCGAGCCCTTTCAGCGCCTGACGATCACCCCGGATCGGCGGAAGCAGTACGACGCGTGCCTCGACAATTTCGGCGTGCGCTCCCTGGTGACCTTCGACGACTACCCCGCTCTGCTGCGCAAGGCCGGACTGGAGCCGACGGAGGTAATCGACGTCACCGACGAGACGATGACCAGTACGTCGGACTTCTTCCTCAGCACGCTGCGTACGAAGAAGGAGGACCTGGGTGCGACCACCGGCACCGACATCGTCGCCGGTATCGAGGCCGCCTATGCCTCGCTAGCCGAGACACCCGAGATCGGCTACCTGGTCGCCGTGGGCCGCAAGCCCGCGTAGTCAAACGGCAGGACTGGGGGCTTACCCACCCGAACGTTCCTCCGGGTTCGGCAAAGCCGCAGCGATGTGTCGCTGCGGCCTTCGAACACGGCCGGTCAGCCGATCGTGGTCGGCGGCCGGCCGGGCAGGTCGACCTCGATGCGATCCTTGAGCACGAGGTCGCGGGCCGCGGCTGGCTGATCATCACCCGGGACCGCCACATCCAGGAGCACCCGCTAGAAATCGCTGCCGTGCGAGAGCAGCGGGCCAAGATGGTCGCTCTCACAGCCGCCGACGGGGGGAGCGTCTCCGGCCAGTTGGAGGTCGTGGTGAGTCGCTGGCGTGATATCGAGCGCTGCCTCGCCGAGCCGCCACCCTTCATCTACGCAGCCACCCGAACCACGATGCGGCAGATCCCGCTGACCTGACGCTGTCGGAACTGATCAACTGGTCCTCACGCCAACCGTCGCTGCAGCGGCTTGAATAGCGATGTGCAGGTCAACAAGGACGAGCGGGACTGGCGCATCGGCACCGCCGCCGACGTGAGCTGGATCGCCGGGTACACCACTGCCGGCGTCACGATCACCACCGCCATCCCACCGGTCTTCGACGCCTACGCCACCACGTACCAGACCGACCAGGTCACCGCCGCCGCCTACGAGCACGCCCTGATCGAGGACCTCACCACGCACACTCCTGACCAGCCCTGGTGGCTCGCCTACCTCGACACCGGCGCCCACGACCTCGTCTTCCCGCACGCCCCGCGGGTGTTCCTTTACTGGAACTGGCCGTACGTGCTGGTCCAGGCCGGCCCCGAGCAGGCCCTCACCTGGCGCACCGGTGGGCACATCCGCCACCCTCACGGCGCCCTACCCGACCTGTTCTTCCCCGCCGACCGGTCATGGCTAGTCTCCGCGCTCTGGGACGACACCTGGACCTGCGTCGGCGGCCCGGCACCACTGATCCACACCCTGGAGCGCGACCCCGTGGTCAACGCCCGCCAGGTCCGAACCGACGAGGACGCGCTGCCACCGGGGCTCGTCCGGGAGTGACGACCCAACCAGGACCGAGCCGGTCCGAAGGTTCGCGCACCTCTGGTTATTGGTCGGTAGCCGGACGGTAGACGGGTCGACGAACCTGACCCCTCGGCGGCCAGCTCGAGACCGACGAGCACATTGAACCCGCGCAACCGACGGTAACGGTCACGGCCCGCAGCCGCGTGATGCCCCCACGCGCGCCACCATAGGTAGCCGATGGAGCCGCCCGCGGGGTTTGGACACATCCACGTGCGCAGTAGAGGCCTACTGATCGCCCTTGTTGTCCCGCCACCTGTCGATGAGCGCCGGTAGTTTGCGCCAGAGGTAATCGTAGAAGTCGCGCATCTCGGCGAGGCGGGCTGCGGCGAGGCTGCCTTCGCCTGTGACGGTGATGCCCTCTTCGGCGGCTTCGCGCATGGTTCTGATCATCGCGTTGTGGCCGGACATGAGGGTGGCCCACGCGCCCTCGCGCAGCCGGAAGTGCTCACGGCGACTGCCCGGGGCGGGCACTCGTTCGATCAACCCGACGGTGGTGAGGGACTTGATGGCGGTGGACACGCTGCCGGAACTGATGGCCAGGGTGCCCGCGATCTCGCCAGCGGTCATCGTCTCCTGCTCGGTGAACAGCAACGCCGCCAGCACTCGCGCCGTCATCCGTTGCAGTCCGCCCTCGGTGAGGGTCAGTGCGAGCTTCTCCGCCGGATCACTCAACGCCATCTGTGCCCCCTACTCGGCCCAACCAAACCCTAACATCTCGCAGTCTTCAAAGATCTTTGAATATTCGATACTCTGCGAGCTATGGCTTATGTGATCCAGCTGGAGAAGCTGACCAAGACGTACGGCCGCCGCAGGGGCCTGCGGGACCTCGATCTGACCGTCGCCGAGGGTGAGGTGTTCGGCTACCTGGGTCCGAACGGGGCCGGCAAGTCGACCACCATCCGCGTGCTGCTGGACCTGATCCGACCGACCAGCGGACGCGCGCTGGTGTTCGGGCACGACCCGCGCCGCGACGCGGTGGCGCTGCGCCGGCGCATCGGTTACCTCGCAGGCGAGTTCGTGGTCAACCCCCGCCAGCACGTCGGTGAGTGCCTGACGTTCCTGGCTGACCTACGTGGAGGCGTACCGAAGGCCCGCATCGGCGAGCTGGCCGGGCGGCTGGAACTGGATCTGACGGCACGAATCAAGACCCTGTCCAAGGGCAACCGGCAGAAGATCGGCCTGGTGCAGGCATTCATGCACCGCCCCGAGCTGTTGATCCTCGACGAGCCGACATCCGGGCTGGACCCCCTGGTGCAGCAGACCTTCCTTGACCTGGTCCGCGAAGCCAGAGCCGACGGGCAGACCGTGTTCATGTCGTCGCACATCATGAGCGAGGTCGAGGCGGTCGCCGATCGGGTCGGCATCATCCGCGACGGCCATCTCGTCGCGGATGATGCGGTGGCTCGACTCCGCGCCCACAGCGTGCACGAATTCCAGGTCACCTTCGCCGACCCGATCGACGAAACCGCACTCGCCGCCCTGCCGGAGGTGACCGGCCTGACCATCGACGGCCCGACCGCAAGGTTCCACCTCACCGGCAGCCCCGACGGGCTCATCCGCGTACTCGCCCAGCAGCGGGTCGCAAGCCTCCGCGCCACCGAACCCGACCTGGAACAACTGTTCCTCGCCTACTACCAGGCCGACGCCGCGAGCAAGGAGACCACGCATGTCTAACCTGCTGACCAAGACGTTGTGGGACGGCCGGCGGGCCCTGGCCGGTTTCACCGCCGGAACCGCCCTGCTCGCAGCGATGTACGCCGGCTTCTACCCCCAGGTAGCCGACGGCGCGATGGGACAAGCCGTCCAAGGCTTCTCCCCCGCGCTCCGCGAGGCGCTACGGATGGAAGACCTCTCCTCCGCCGCCGGCTATCTCGGCTCCAGCGTCTTCGGCATCATCGTGCCCCTGGTCGCCGTCATCTTCGGCATCACCACCGGCACCCGCGCCATCGCCGGCGACGAGGAAGCCGGCTACCTCGGCTTGTTCCTCGCCCACCCGATCAGCCGCACCCGCCTGCTACTGCACCGCTTCGCCGCGCTCACCGCCGGCGCCATCCTCATCGCGGCGGTGGTCCTGCTGGCCATGCTGGCCGTCCGGCCCGGCGCACAACTCGACAGCATCACGGTCGGCCAGTTCACCGCCCAGAGTCTCGCCCTGGCCCTGCTGATCATCATCTTCGGGACAATCGCCATCACGGTCGGCGCGGCCACCGGCAGCCGAGCCGCCGCCCTGGCCGCCGCCGCAGGCATCGCCGTCCTCACCTACGCCGCCAGCACCCTCGCCACCCATATAGGCGCCGACGTCCTGCGCTACGTTTCCCCCTTCCACTACTACATCGGCGGAGAACCCTTGCGTAACGGCTTCCAGTGGGCCGACCTGACCATCCTGACCGCCACCACAGCGGTCCTGCTGACCGTCGCAGTAGCGGCATTCAACCGCCGCGACCTGACCAGTTGAACCCGATTGCCCTCACCCCGCCGACGCCACGCCTACAGGAACACGATGGAGACCAGATCGTCGGCGGCGTCGATCGAGCCGGTCCGGCGAGCACAGAACGCCCGGACCGCCCCACCGTGTCGGTCGAACGGCACACCGAGGCACTCGGCCTCCCCCTGGCGTGCCCGACTGCCACAGCTCGCCGTCGTCGGTCCGGATCATCTCCGCCCTCTCGCTCACACTCTCTTATGACCGTTGCGCCGTCAGGTTCCACTCTCGGTAGCACTACAGCTGACCCAGCCCAGCGCAGCCTGCTCGCCGCAGCCGGCTCAGGTTTATGACTCCGGCAAAGAGGGTGCCGCCAGAGGCCAAGCGTGCTGGGCCTAGCCTGGCGGGCTAGCGGCCGTGGGCCGATTCTCCGAGGATGAGTTGCAGGCGGTTGTCTCCCGGTATGAGGCGACGCGAGCCGCCGCGTTGACCGAGCGGGACGAGCAGCTGCGGGCGTTTCACGCGGCCGGATGGCGGCCGGTGGATCTGCAGCGGGTCGCCGGGTACAGCCGGGAGACGATCCGCCAGGCGCTACGACCGGAGGTCCGGCGGGCGACCAATCTCAGCCGACGCAGGACGTCACCCCAGCCGCCGGCGGACTACCGGCCCTACGGCGACCGGAAGCCCTACGTGGTGGCCGCGACTCTCACCGAACTGCGCGGCCCGACCTGCGGCACGGTGACGCTTCCGCGTCATCTCGACTGGTCAGGGCAAGCCGAGTACAACCTGAACCGGACCGCGCGCCTGGCCAGCATGTACAAGGTGGTGCTCACCGAAGCCGCTACCGTCGAGGATCTGCACACCTGGCTCGACGCCGGCCTCCTCCGGCGGCTCTGGCCCACCCTCTGGCTGCCACCCCAGCTCCGTCAGCGCTGGGAGGACGCCTTCCCCGAACTCGCCGCCACCCGCAGCGACGCGGCGTAGCGGTGGACCCCTTCCACGAACGCCTCGCCCGTACCGGGCTCGCGGCGGCTGACCGATACGGCTTCGCGCTGGCCGGCGGTTACGCAGTCCAGGCCGCTGGGCTCGTCGAGCGGGCCAGTGAGGACGTCGACCTGTTCACCGCCTGGGACCGCCGCAGCGAGTTCACCGCCGCGGTCAACGCCGTCGTGCACGCCTGCCGGGACGACGGCCTCACCGTCGAGACTGAGCGGCACTACGACACGTTCGCCCGGCTGGCCGTCACCGACGGCGCACGGGTCGCCAAGGTCGAACTCGGCGTGGACTGGCGCGCCAACGAACCGATCCTCATGGCCATCGGACCCGTCCTCCACCCCGACGACGCGGTCGCTAACAAGATGAGCGCCCTCTACGGACGAGCGTTCGCCCGCGACTTCATCGACATCGACGCCACCCTCCGATCCGGCCGCTACACCCGCGAAACCCTCCTCACCTCTCGCCCAGCGCGCCGACCGTGGCTTCGACCCGCGCATCTTCGCCGACGCCCTCGGACAAGCCACCCAGCTCGACCCTGACGACCTCGCCCAGTACGGCGTCACCGGCCGAGCGCTGGACGATCTCCGGAGCCAATTCGCCGAATGGCGCCGCGAACTACTCGACGAGAAGAAGCGCCGAGGATGAGTCGGCTCCCAAATCGCGGCAGCGTTGACGTGGGGGTGATGCCCGGTGGCGATCCTGGGTGGGCTCGTGTGGCAGAGGCGGTCGACCGAGCGTCACGTTGATCCGTCGCGGCCGGCTCCGTACCGATGGGCGGATCGCAGGCACCGTCGCCTACGGTACGCTGCCACTCAGTCACTACTACAACGTGTCGTGCTGCCGTTCGGGTCGGCTCGGCCGGAGGTATCCGATGGTGGACGACGCGGAGGTCACCGCGTGGGCGCTGGCCGCGGGGCGGGGCGATCGGAGGGCTGCCGCCCGGTTCGTCGCCGCCACGCAGGATCAGGTGCGCCGGTTTCTGGCCGCGTTGATCTCCGAGGGTGAGGCGGAGGATCTGGCGCAGGAGACGTTCCTGCGGGCGGTGCGGTCGTTGCCGTCGTTCGCGGGGCGGTCCTCGGCGCGGACGTGGTTGTTGTCGATCGCCCGTCGGGTCGCGGTGGATCATGTCCGGACGGCGACGTCGCGGCCGCCTACGGTGCCGCTGCCGGGCGGGTGCGAGGTGGCGGACACGGTGCGGGGCGAGTTCGACCGGCAGGTGGTGGTGCAGCGGCTGATCGCCGGGTTGCCGGCGGAGCGGCGGGAGGCCTTCGTCGCCACGCAGGTGCTGGGCCTGTCGTACGTCGAGGCCGCCGAGGTGTGCGGCTGCCCGGTGGGCACGATCCGGTCGCGGGTAGCGCGGGCTCGTGAGGATCTCGTCGCGGCGATGAGCGACCCCCGGGTCGGGCGCAAGGGCGATTCGACCGCCGGCTAAGCCGACCGTAGTGGTGTGACCTGCGCCGACATCTGAACTCGCGGGAACCGCTGCCCCGCGGGGACCGACTACCGGTGTATGGGGTGTGACCAGTGGCGTGAGGCGCTGTCGGCGCAGTTGGACGGGCAGGAGTCGCCCGAGGAACGCGGCGGGGCCGAGGAGCACCTGGCCGGCTGTGACGGTTGCCGGGTGTGGCTGGACCGTGCGGCGGCGGTCACCCGGCGGGCGCGGATGTCGGTGCACGTCGCCGGTCCCGACCTCACCGACCTGGTACTCGGCGCGCTGCCCGCCCGGCCGGGACGAGCGTGGCGCGAGCGGCTGACGGCCTCGCTGCGGGTGGCGCTCGGGCTGATCGGCGCGGCACAGGTGGTGTTGGGTCTGGTGCAGGTCGGCCAGGGCGCGTCCGGCCCGCACGTGCACGCGGCGGGTCCGTTGGCGTCGGGGCACCTGTGGCACGAGGCGGCGGCGTGGAACGTGGCCGTCGGCGCGGGTTTCCTGTTCGTGGCGGCCCGGCGGACGCCGCCGACGGGGCTGGTGCCGATGTTGAGCGCGTTCGTCGCCACGCTGGTGCTGCTGTCGGTCAACGACCTGGCGACCGGCCGGGTCGATCCCTCCCGGCTGGTCAGCCACGCCTTCCTCCTGGCCGGCTACGCGATCGTCATCGCCATGTCCCGGGCCCGGCTGCGTCCCGGTGACCCCTCCTTGCGTTCGCGGCCGGACGGGCCGCGCTGGCGGATCCCCACCGAGGACGAGGCTTCCGCCCCGGCCCTGCGACTGCTGCCACCGCCGCACCCCGGAACGGCCCACCACCGTGGCCGTACCGCGGCCTGACCACCTACCTGCCGAGTGTGTGGGTCTCCGCTGGTGCGGAGCCTCACGCTCGGCCGAACCGACACCGTTCCACCGAGAGGACCTTTGATGCCCAACTCCATGTCCGTTCGCCGGCTGCGCCCGGCCGTCCTCCTCACCACCGCCGCCGTTGTGGCCGTCGCCGCAGCGGGATGCGGGTCCACGGGAGAGGGCACCACCGCTACGCCGACGGTCACCTCCGCGACGTCGGCCAGCCCGGCTGCCGGGGTGCTGGGGGTCCGTGACCCGTGGGTCAAGGCCGCCGACAAGGGCATGACCGCCGCGTTCGGCACGCTGGTCAACGACGGCGACGCCGACGTGACCATCACCGCGGCGTCGACCGAGGTGTCGCCGATGGAGCTGCACGAGATGACCATGAAGGACGGGAAGATGGTCATGCAGCCCAAGCAGGGCGGCATCGTGGTCAAGGCGCACTCCCGCGCGACGCTGGAGCCCGGCGGCGACCACCTGATGCTGATGAACCTCGCCAAGCCGGTGAAGGCTGGTGACGAGCTGAGCGTCACGCTCACCTTCGCCGACGGCCGGACCCAGACGTTCACCGCGGTGGCGAAGCCGTTCACCGGCGCCGAGGAGTCCTACGCGCCCGGGCACGGCGACTCCCCGATGCCGGAGATGAGCATGAGCCCGGCCTCATGACCGAGGGCTCCTCCACGGGCCGCCCGGTGAGCAGGCGTGGCCTGCTCACCGGCGGCGCCGTCGCCGTCGGGGGCACACTCGCTGGCGGCGCCGCGATCGCCGCCGCCCGTCGCAACGATCCTGGGGTACGCCCCGACGACGCCGTCCCGGTGGCTAAGGTGGGCGGCGCGGTCGAGTCGTTCCACGGCACCCGGCAGTCCGGCGTCACCACCGACCCGCAGGCACACGCGGCGTTCGTCGCGTTCACGCTGCGCCCCGGCACCGACCGGGCGGCGCTCGGGCGGATGCTGCGGCTGCTCTCCGACGACGCGGCCCGGCTCACCCAGGGCCGCCCGGCGCTGGCCGACACCGAGCCGGAACTCGGGCTGCTACCCGCCCGGCTGACCGTCACCTTCGGGTTCGGTCCTGGCCTCTACACCGCCGCCGGCCGCGCCGAGCGCCGTCCGCCGTCGGTGGCCGACCTGCCGGCGTTTCGCGTCGACCGGCTGCAACCGCGCTGGTCCGGCGGGGACCTGCTGCTGCAGATCTGCGCCGACGACCCGCTCACCGTCGCCCACGCCCAGCGCGTCCTGGTCAAGGACAGCCGCCCGTTCGCCGCAGTACGGTGGGTGCAGCAGGGCTTCCGCCGGGCGGCCGGCGCCGAGCCGGGACGTACCCAGCGCAACCTGTTCGGGCAGCTCGACGGCACCGCCAACCCGAAGCCCGGCACGCCCGCCGACACCGCCGTGTGGGTGACCGACGGACCGGACTGGCTGCGCGACTCCACCACCCTCGTAGTGCGGCGGATCAGCATGAACCTGGAGACCTGGGACCTGCTGGGCCGCACCGACCGGGAACTCGCCGTCGGACGGCGACTGGACACCGGCGCGCCGCTGACCGGCCGGGCCGAACACGACGAGCCGGACTTCGCCGCGCTCGGCCCGGACGGACTCACCGTCATCCCCGACTTCTCGCACCTGACCCGGGCCCGCGTCACCGACAACCGGCAGAAGATCCTGCGCCGGCCCTACAACTACGACGGCGCGCCAACCGCCGAGGGGAACGCGGACAGCGGCCTCGTCTTCGCCTCCTACCAGGCCGACATCGCCCGCCAGTTCCTGCCCATCCAGCGCCGGCTCGCCGAACGGGACCTGCTCAACGAGTGGACCACCCCGATCGGCTCCGCCGTCTTCGCGATCCCGCCCGGCTGCCCCGACGGCGGCTGGATCGGCCAGCAGGTGCTCGGATGACCGCCGCCCGGAAGGACCCGTGCTCGATGCGGACCCGTATCACCGCGGCCCTCGCCGCGCTGCTCACCGCGCTGCTGCTGGTCCCGGCCACGCCCGCCTCCGCGCACAACTCGCTGCGGTCGGCCACACCGGCCCAGGACGCCCGGGTGCCCACCGCACCGACCTCGGTGACACTGCACTTCCTGCAGCGGCTCGACCCGCAGTTCACCACCATCGTGCTCAGCGACGCCGGCCGGCGGAAGGTGCCGACCGGCCCGCCGGCCGTCGACGGCGCCACGGGCACGATCGCCATCGACCAACCGCTGGCCAACGGCACCTACACCGTCGCCTACCGGGTGGTCTCCGCCGACGGCCACC
The DNA here is from genome assembly GCF_049179035.1 of Micromonospora sp. WMMD1274. Lineage (NCBI taxonomy): Bacteria > Bacillati > Actinomycetota > Actinomycetes > Micromonosporales > Micromonosporaceae > Micromonospora > Micromonospora sp. WMMD1274. Next base: position 3,821,657 of record NZ_JBMHMG010000001.1, on the reverse strand, counting down.
CGGTACAGGGCTCGTACCGGTTCACCGTGGCCGACCCGACCGCCTCCGCGGCGTCGCCCCCACCGCCAGCGACGGTAACCGGCAGCAGCGGACCGGCCAGCCCGGTGGCCAACAGCGGGAGCGGTGACGACGGGCCACCGTCGGTCCTCCTGGCCGCCGGCGGGGTCGCCGTCGTGGCGGTGGCCGGTGCGGCCCTGCTGCTGTTCCGCCGCCGCCGCTCATCCTGAGCCCATGACGCCGGCCCGTCCGGCGCCCCGATCCGAAACCAGGTCCACACCGTGCGTCAGCCCGCGTCGCCGTCCCCGACACCCGGCTCCCCCCGCCCGTCCGGCACCGCCGTCCCCGGTGCGGCCGGAACGACCGGCCTCGGATCGGTCGCCGCGGGGCCTGCCACCGCCGGGCCGGGCAGCCGGGAAACAGTCGCCGGCCGGCCTGTCGGCGCGGGGTCCGGCAGCACCGCACGGGTGGGCGGGAACCCGACAACCGCCCGGCAGGCCAACCCGGGCCGAAGCGGACCGGCGGCGGGTGGCTGGCTCGTCGGGGTGGTGGCGGCCGGTTCGGCGGTGGCGGTGCTGCTACTGGCGCTGCGCCTCGGCGGTGCGCTCGCCGCCGCGATCCCGGGCCTGCCCGACCCAGGACCCGTCACGACATGGGCGCTGCCGACGGTGCGGCTGCTCGTCGACGGGCTGGCCACCCTCACCGTCGGCTTCGCGGCGACGGCGGCGTTCCTGCTTCCCGGTGACGGGGCGAGTGTCTCCCCGCACGGCTGGCTGCTGCTGCGCCGCGCCGGCCTCGCCGCGGCCGGCTGGGCGGCGGCCTCCCTGACCCTGCTGGTGCTCACGGTCTCCGACCTGCTCGGCGTCCCCCTCGGCCGGCTCGGCGTGGCACCCGTGGTCAGCTTCGGCGTCGACATCACGCAGGGGCGAGCGTTGCTCACCCAGGCCGGGCTGGCAGCGGTGGTGGCCGTGGCGGCCCGGGTCGGACTGTTCCGCCGGACGGCCGCGCTCGCTGCGGCGGCGGCGCTGGTGGGGCTGCTGCCGCCGGCGTTGACCGGGCACGCTGCCGGGGCGGGCAACCACCAGATCGCGGTGTCCAGCCTGGCGCTGCACGTGTTGGCCGCCGCGCTGTGGGCCGGCGGGCTGGCCGCGCTGCTGACCATCCGGCGCAGCCGGCACCTGCCGGGGGCCGCCGCCCGCTACAGCCGGCTCGCACTGGCGTGCTTCGTCACCGTCGCGGTCAGCGGCCTGGCCAACGCGGCGGTACGCCTCGGCGCGCTCGACCAGCTGTGGCAGTCCCGCTACGGGTGGCTGGCGCTGGGCAAGCTGGCCGCGCTCGTGGTGCTCGGCCTGCTCGGCGCGGCGCACCGCACACGTACCCTGCCGGCCCTGGCCGCCGGGCGGCGCGGCGCGTTCGCACGGCTCGCGGCCGGTGAGCTGGTGGCCTTCGCCGCCACGGTCGGCCTGGCCGTGGCCCTGTCCCGCAGCCCGACGCCGGTCACCGAGCCGGTCGACGCCGACCCGGTGACCGAGGTGCTCGGCTTCGGCATGCCCGCCGCCCCCACCCCTGCGCACCTGCTCGGCCAGCCGCTACCCGACCTGTTCTTCCTCACCGTCACCGCGGTCGGCATCGGCGGCTACCTCGCCGGGGTACGCCGGCTGCGCCGGGCCGGGCACCCCTGGCCGATGGCCCGCACCGCGAGCTGGGTGGGGGGTCTGCTGGTGCTCGCCGCCGCCACCGGCCTGGGCTTCGCCCGCTACGCGTACGTGCTGTTCAGCGCCCACATGGCGCAGCACATGGTGCTGTCCATGCTGGTGCCGATCCTGCTGGTCGGCGGCGCCCCGGTCACCCTCGCGCTACGGGCCCTGCGCCGCCCCACCGAACCGCAGGTACGCGGGCCCCGGGAATGGCTGCTGCTCGCCCTGCACAGCCGCCTCACCCGGACGCTCACCCACCCGCTGGTGGCACTCGGTATCTACACCGTCAGCCTCTTCGGCCTCTACTTCAGTGACCTGCTCGGCACGCTGATGCGCTCCCACCTGGGACACCTGGCCATGCTGGGGCACTTCGTGGTCTCCGGCTACCTGCTGTTCTGGGTGCTCATCGGCACCGACCCCGGCCGGCCCCGGCTGCCCCACCCGATCCTGGTGCTCCTCCACCTCGCGGCAATGATGGCCCACGGCTTCTTCGGCCTCGCGCTCATGCAGACCACCACCGTCATCGCCCCCGACTGGTACCTCGGCGTCCACCCCTCCTGGGCGTCCTCCCTGCTCGAGGACCAAAAACTCGGCGCCGGCATCGCCTGGGCATTCGGCGAGATCCCCGCCGCCGTCGTCATGATCCTGCTGGTTCGGCAGTGGATCCGGGCCGACCTGCGTGAGCAGCGCCGGGCCGACCGGGCCGCGGACCGCGCCGAGGCCACCGGTGAGGACGACGACCTAGCCCGCTACAACCGGTTCCTGGCCGCCGCCACACGCGCCGACATCGACGCGCGCGGCCCCGACCGCCCGACCCGCAGCTGATCCGACGGCGCTGCCGTCACTGTTCCGCGCCGCATCTGAGGTCCGCGAGAAGACGGAGAAGGGTCGACGCAGTCAGTTCGCGTGGTTCCCGCGGCGGTAGGCGAGGAGCCCGGCTGCCAGGCCTGCCACGCTGAGGAGGATTCCGGCGACGCCGTAGACGGTGCGGTTGCCGCTGTCGGCGTCGGCGTCACCGCTGTTCTGCGCGGCGGCGACAGGCTGGGCGGAGGTGGTGCCCGCGGCGATCGTCGCCACCCGGGCGAACGCGATCCGGTTCATGAGTAGCGCATCCCTGGCTCTTCGCCGCTCTCGCGGTCACGGCCACGCTGCGGCTCGTACGTTTTCCCCCATGGCGGTCCTGCGTCGCTGGCGCCATGGTCGTCAGGAGGAGTCGCTGCGAGACGCGTGGCGGGCCCCCGCGGTGCTGTCCTGGGCCGGTGCCCGTGGCGTCGTCCCCCTGGCCGCCGCGCTTGCCATCCCGCTCACCGACACCGCCGGTGCGCCACTGCCCTTCCGCGACCTGGTGCAGGTGATCGCGAGCGCAGTCATCGTCATCTCGCTGGTGGTGCAAGGATTCACCCCGGCGCCGCTGGTCCGGATGACCGGCGTGGCCGTTGCGGCCAGCGACGAGAAGGCCGAACTCGCTTCGCGGTTGCGCCTGGCCGAGGCGGGAGTCGACTACGTCGAGACCCAGGCCGATATGGAGGCGGTCGCGCCCGTCGTCGCCGAGGGAGTCAGACGCAGCCTGCGGGCCCGGGTCGAACTCGCACACGAGGCTTCGGGCGCGGCCGACGAGGTCGAGGCCGACTACCGTCGCCTTCGCCGGACCGTGGTTCACGCTCAGCGAGCCGAGCTCGAGCGACTGCACGGCGCCGGCACGGCCAGCGAGGCGACCCGCCGGCATGTCCAGCGCCAACTCGATGTCGAAGACGCGCGCTACCGCGAGGAATCCCGTCCCTGAGTTCCCGGATCGGAGGGCGGGTCACCCCGAGGCTGACTGACACATCTCGACCCGTACATCTTCCGGCGTACATGCGGGTCCAGGTCGCGCGCGAGCGGCCCACGGGTCCGGCAGCGGTCCGGGCCCGGAGGGACGAGCACATCACCGGCCGTCGCAAGTGACCGCTACACGGCCAGTCGTGCGGCGGCGCGCCGCCCGTCCCGAGCGGCGCGCCGTTGAGTGGTCGGAGCCGAGGGACCCGATGCGGCCGACGGTGGTCAGCGCAGTATGCGGAAGGCCCGAACCGCTCCCTCCGGTTCATCGACGCTGACCACGAAGGTGCGGCCGGACGCCAGCTCCAGCCGGAGCGCGGCTCCGGTGCGGATCACCGCCGCGCGCCCCCAGCCGCCCGGCCAGGGGCAACACCAGATGGTCCACGGCCCGGCCGACACGTGGACAACGGACATCCGGCGGACCTGGCGCAGCGGCACCGTCGCGCTGGGACCCGGCAGCAGGGGAGCCGGACGGCTACCTGGTAGGTGTTGACGCGAACGGACAGTCGCGCCATCGCCAGCGCCGACAGGCCGGCGGCACCGGCGGCAGCCAGCAGGACGACGGCCGCCGCGACCGCTGTCACACCGATGGCAGGCGCCGACGTCGCCGCCACCGATATGCAGGCCACAGCGCTCACCAGCAGCACCGGGACGGCGAGGACCAGGACGAGCGCCGGCCAGCCGCCGACAGCTTCGCCCCTCCACTGGCCACATTCTATTTATGAACAGGCGAGCTTAGACGACATGCGCGGAATCACGACGTTGATCCAGCCGGGAGCGCCGACAGGCTCCTTCACGCGGAGGGCCATCGTGCGGGCAGACCAGCTGGCGATCGCTCGGGAGTAGGCATCGACGACGAACGCGGGGTCTGTCAAACGAGACAGGCACCATAGGAGCATCGGGATGGCAAGATGTTCCGCAAGGTGCTCTTGGTTGCCGTGTGAGGGTATGGAGCTGTCGACCGTTCATAGGAGAGCAACCATGCCGACCCGACACAGCCGTCATGGCCTGACGTTAAGCCCGAACTACCGGATGGTCGTCCTACGTGACGTCCACTGCGACGCCGCTGTGGGCTCAACGGCCGCTATCAGGGAGGCCAACAAGAATGTGGCAGCGAGCACCGGATACGAGATGTACATCGTCGTGAGCCAGGACCTCATCAAGGTACGAGCCGACGTGGAGATCTGGAACGAGGCCTCCGATGATGACCTGAGCGCGTCCGGATGGACGGGCCCTCTGACGTTCGACCTCGACTGTCCTACCGGCAATTTGCAGGTTGGCGACATCTTCGGCACGGCCATTTCTGGCATTGACCCGCCAAGGGGGCCTGGCCGGTATGCGGTCGCGCTGTTTCATCGCGGGCGTGAGCAGGCAGACGAGGCCTTCCACGAGATTCTGAAGGTGATGGGCACTGACGGCGACGATGAGCGCATCGCCGACCTGCAACGACAGCACTCCGGCATCGAGCAGTATCTGATGCGGATCTGGTGGCAAACCGACCTGCCACCAGACGAAGACGATGAAGACCTGTGATGACGCACGAGGCGCTCGTCTGAGTGACCAACTGGGTGACGAACGGGGCGATCGACGCCGGACGCCTACGGACGGTGGTGGACTGCGCCCCCAGCTCACCACGGCTGCTCGCCCAGCTCATCGGCGACTGATCATTCTTTCGGGACGAAGCATTCAAGCCCCGCTGGGCGAGAGGGCCGACGGCTAGACCAGCGAAATCAACGTCATGCCTCGCAGTCGTGTGCGGCGGTGATTTCAACGCCGTAAAGGTCGGCGGGTGCTTGCGGCTCGGTAGGGCCAGGGCCGTTCAGGTCGCTGGGGGACCACACGAGGAGGTAGGCGGTGGTCCCGTCGACTTGCCTGGTGTAGCAGACACCAGGACCAGCGATGACCAGGGTGCCCGGTGCTCGAGGGGCAACGGCGACCTGGACGCTTCCGTACTCATTCACGATCCGGGATGGGTGCTCACGGTGCATATCACCGATTCCCAAGCTGATGGTGATTCTCCAGCTTCTATATCCTTACTCGGATTGGTGCAAGACGGTTGGCCGGATTAGGTGGGCGTGCGTTGGCAGCTCGACGAGGTGTGCCGTGGTTCCCGATCGCGTGGTGCCTGCTTGCGCTGGTCTGCCTCTGGCTGACGGCGGCTACAGCGCTAGACCCGGCTGGCGCGTGGCGGGTGCCGGTGACCTTTGGTGCCTGCACGGTGGTCGCGGCAGCGAGCGCCGTTGCATGGCTACAGGACCACCGCAGTCGAAACCGGCCGACGTAGCCGAATATTTCGCTGTCAGACAGCTACGGTGACAGCAACCGGGTCGGACCTTGAGGGTCGTTGGTCCTCTGCCGGGCGGCCATGCGGCATGGTTGAAGCGGTAAGTCGGCTAGGGGCGTAAGCCGGAACCCGGTGACGATGTCCGGGCGGATGCGCTGCACATTGTCTGCCTGGTTCGGCACCTAGGGGCGCAACAACGTCTCGTACCGGTCCGGTCCCGGGGATGTCGACCAGTCGAGCGATACCGGTGACGACCACGCTCCATCCTTGCCGGGTATCCGAGTCGATCACGTCTATCTCCTAGGCGACCGCGATGTCCGGGCGCCGAATAACGGTATCGGTGACCGACGAGGCGAGATTGGTCCGGATGATGACGCCTCCTTGATCGAGAAGGTGGTTCACCGGTCGGATCGCCGGAAGTGCCCTCTGTGTGAAGACCACCCGGCCCATGGCGACGCCGGCCAGCAGCCGCAGGGCCTCGTGTCGGGACAGTTCCTGCAGTATGCGTCGGTCGTCCATCACAATCCTTGCCGTATCGGCCGCCGAGGCGCCGGCCGATACGTTCTGCGGTCGGGCCATCTCCAGCCCTGACGGGACTGAGACGTCCAACACAAACGACCACGGGATCTCAGCGGTAGGGCCGAGCGTCCCGACGCTGGACCCATCGGCAGGACGCGCACGAGTGACTGACGAAACAAAAACCCGGTGTACACCTCACAGGAGGGTGCCAGACGCCGAAGCCGCGATCCCCGCAGATCCGGAAGATCTCGGGGCGTTAGACCCCCGTTTTGATGGCGTCTTTCCCCTTGCCTCATCGCCTGGGCCGTACCGAGAGTGAACGCGTGTCGAGAACACGGTCAGCGGGCCGCCAAAGTGGCGCCGACGTTAACCACTACGGGAAACGTCGGTGCGGACCTTTCCGCAAGCAGAGTCTTCCCGTACTCAACCAAGGAGCCGCTGTGCCGCCTGCCGAACCGTCCATCGCGCTCGACCGTGCCGCATCCGACCTCAGGCTGCGCCGCCAGAGCCGTGATGTACGCCAGCTGCGGCACGCCACAGCCGACCGGCCGTTCATCGTCATCTGGGAAGCGACCCAGGCCTGCCCGCTGGCATGCCGGCACTGCCGCGCCTCCGCCCGGCCCCGGCGCGACCCGCAGGAACTGACCACCGATCAGGCCGGCGATCTCATGGAGCAGGTAGCCCAGTTCGGTCATCCGGCGCCGCTGTTCGTCATCACCGGCGGCGACCCGTTCCAACGACCCGACCTGATAACCCTGGTCCGCCGCGGCACCGAGCTCGGCCTGGCCGTGTCGGTGTCGCCTTCCGGCACTCCGACGCTCACCCGGCAGGCACTCGCCGGTCTGCGAGACGCTGGCGCCCACGCGGTCTCGCTGAGCCTCGATGCCGCCACAGCGACGGAGCACGATAGGTTCCGGGGTGTCGATGGGGTGTACGCGCTGACCGCCCGCGCCTGGCGCGACGCCACCGAACTGGGCCTGAAAGTCCAGATCAACACCACCGTCACCCGCCGCACCGTGGATCAGCTGCCCGACATCGCCGCTCAGGTCCTCGACCTCGGCGCCATGCTCTGGAGCGTGTTCTTCCTGGTGCCCACCGGACGAGGTCGTACGGTGGCGGGCCTCGACGCCGCCGAGACCGAGGACGTTCTCAACATTCTCTACGATCTCGGCGAAACCGTCCCGGTGAAGACCACCGAGGCCCACCACTTCCGGCGGGTCTGCCTGCAGCGCGCGGTCCTCGCCCGCCGCGGCATACCCGCCGTCGAGGCCCTCGAGCTGGGACCGGTGTACCAGCGGCTCCGGCAGCGCCTTGATGATCTGGGCCTGGCCGGCGGACCACACCGGCCGCGGCGGCCACCTCTACAGGTCAGCGCCGGCAATGGTTTCGTCTTCGTCAGCCATCGTGGTCAGGTACACCCCAGCGGCTTCCTCCCGCTACCGGCCGGTGACGTCCGCTCGCAACGGCTCACCGACATCTACCGCAACACGCCGCTGTTCACCGACCTGCGCGACGCCGCCCAGCTGAAGGGACGCTGTGGCGCCTGCGAGTTCCGGACCGTATGCGGCGGATCCCGCGCCCGGGCGTACGCGGTGACCGGCGACGTCCATGCCGAAGAACCGGCGTGCGGCTATCGGCCCGGCTCATTTCCCTACGTTACCGACCTGGCAGAAGCGCTGGCCGCGTCAGGGCTCAGGCCTGACCTGCCGCCTGCTGCCGGTGGCCAGTCGTGACCAGCAGCACCCGGCAGGGATCCGGCGATACCGGCCGAGGCGGTCAACACCCGGTACGCCCTACCGATCGGCCGGTTGGTGAGGTGCCGCTCGTCTACTCGTGCTAGGGCTGTTCCCGCGCGGCGTAGATGGCGAACGCCCTGGCGATCAAACTCGACCGCCTCGGTGCCGCCGAGATGTCCTGCGTCGCCGGCCTCGGCGGTGACGTACCTTCCCTCGTACGCCTCGCGCGCTCGGGCCGCGCCGTACTGGCCCTGGACGGCTGCCCGCCCGGCTGCGTCGAGGCGACGCTACGTCGGCACGCCGACTGTGACGAGGTCGAAGCCGAAGGGCTACTCCCGTTGGTCGTCGAAGCCGCCGCTGCCTTGACCCTATCCAGCGGCGCCGAGGCGAGCACGTACGCGCCCGCGTCTGCCTCCGACTGCCCGTAAAAGGGCGCCACGACGGGACCTATGGCCGGACCGATCGTGGGACTTCGTGCCCTGTCGCCCGGGCGTCGGGACCTCGACGCTGGTGGACGTGATTGCGATCCTTCTCGGCATGACCGCAGTAGTCCTTCTCGTCGCCGGCCCCGCCATGATCGTGCAGGGCCTGGTGGGACGCAGAAGCATCACCAAGGAGCTGACGCAACAGCGGATCAGCTTTCCTGCCGACGACGGCCTACCCGCCGGACTGCACCGCTACGCCGGAACGCCCGTGCACACAGGCACGCAGGCGCGGGCGTTCGCCGACCTCATCGGTGTCCACGTGACCAAGGCGACCGGCGGCCGCACCTACTCCGAGATAGCCAACGAATGGATGGCTGGCGGACGGACCGATGAACGGCTGGCCCGGCTGCGCGAGACCGCGTTCATGGGTCAGAGCCTGCGCGGTGCGCTACTCGGCGCCTACCAGGCCTGGCAGATCACCGTGCTCGTGCTCGCACTGGGTGCCGTGTTCACCGCCATGGGCGCCGCGTTCCTGGCACTGGCCGTGCGCGGAGCCTGATGGACGGCAGATCAGCTCGGTCACGTTGGTGTAGATCATGCTGGCGCCCTGGTCGGGTTGGACACGGGGTGCAGACCGCCGTGGTGAGACTGGGTGATGGCGGTGGGTGCACGCAGCCGGCGACCGGCCGGGACGTCGGGCGTCACCAGGCAGTGCGCGCCCACGTGGACGTCGTCGCCCACCCGGATCGGGCCGAGCAGGGTCGCGCCGACGCCGAGGACGACCCGATCGCCGACGATGGGATGACGCTGGGCGGCCGTGCTGTCGGCTGGGCAGCCCCGGGCGCCGAGGGTGACCTGGTGGTACATCGTCACGTCGTCACCGATCCGTGCGGTCTGCCCGATCACCACGCCGGAGCCGTGGTCGATGAACAACCGGCGCCCGACCTGGGCACCGGGATCAATCTCGATGCCCGTGAACAGCCGCATCACCTGCGACACCGTCCGCGGAAACAGCGGTGTCCCCCACCGATGCAGGCGATGCGCGACCCGGTGCGCCCACACCGCCCACACGCCCTGGTAGAGCAGAACCTCGAGCACAGCGATGCCCGACAGGGCAGGATCGCGGCGGCATGCCGCGCGTAAGTCTTCGAACACGGGCGTTCCCCTGGAGGAGGTGATAGCCACACCGCGGCAGCGGTGAGCGCTGACGGCAGTTACCAGCCGCGTCAGGAGTTCATCGGCCGTGACGGGTGCGGGGCGGCGGGAACCACCTGCCGGCAGCATAAGGTGACCTGTCAGGAAAGCCGACACCACTCGTCGAAGACACGGCGCACATGCTGGCCGCTCATCGGCACGGCGAACCGGCAACCCGCCAACGGGCGATCAACGCTCGGTTCATCCATGCGACCGACCCTAGGGCTGCACAACAGCCACGATCAGGGGTCCAAGGTCCCGTCACGGCGTCAACGCCGGGGGTCAGCGAAGCTGCGCCGGCCGTCCGGTAGCCCCGGCCATCCAGCCCGGACAGGAAGATCACCCATCTGACAGGACCTTTGCCTCTGCCAGAGCCACCCCACGTGTCCGCACGCTCCACATGATCCCATCGAGCGGACGTCAGGAGCTCTCCGATGCCGCCAGGGCGAGGACGGGAGACCAAGGATGGCGAACACCGTGGCGGCGCGTACCGGTCCAGCTCCTGCGCGCGTGGCGACCGGCACCCTGTCGGTGCGGGTCGCCGTGTCAGGCGCTGGCCGGCGCCGGTGAGTGCCTCGGAGGCGGCGCCTTACCCGAGCCGCGACCCGGCGATCATTCAGGGCGGGATGGGCGTGGGTGTCTCCAGCTGGCGGCTGGCCCGGGCCGTAGCCCGCACCGGACAGCTGGGGGTCGTCTCGGGTGTCGCCCTCGACTCGCTGCTCGCGCGGCGCCTGCAGACCGGCGACGACGGCGGTCATGTCCGGCATGCGTTGATGCAGTTCCCGATCCCGGCGCTGGCCCAGGCGGTGCTGGACCGCTACTTCGTTGCCGGAGGGCTGCCCGATGGCCGTCCGATGCGGCCGGTGCCCAAACTGGGGCTGCGAACCCGACGCCACGCACAGCAGCTGACCGTCGTCGCCAACTTCGTCGAAGTGTTCCTCGCCAAGGAGGGCCATGACGGGGTGATCGGGGTGAACTATCTCGAGAAAATTCAGACAGCCACCCCGGCTGCGGTGTACGGAGCCATGCTCGCCGGCGTCGACTACGTCCTGATGGGTGCGGGTCTGCCGACCGAGATCCCCGGCCTGTTGGACGCGCTGGCCGATCATCGCCCGGTCCGGTTGCCGGTGACCGTGCACGGCGCCCTGCCGGGCGAAGATCACCACGTCGCACTCAATCCACAGGAGGTGTTGGGTGAGGCGGCGGGGCCGCTGCGCAGGCCACGGCTGTTGGCCATCGTCTCCTCCGCCACCCTGGCCCTCTACCTCGCCCGCGACGCGGCGACCCGCCCGGACGGGTTCGTCCTGGAGACACCGGTCGCCGGCGGACACAGCGCCCGGCCACGAGGCCGGCTTGCCCTGAACGACGACGGGGAGCCGCTGTACGGGCCGCGTGACCGGATCGACGTGGCGAAGGTTGCCACCCTGGGGTTGCCGTTCTGGCTTGCCGGCGGGCAAAGCAGTTCCGAGCGGCTGGCCGCTGCCCAAGCCGCGGGCGCAGCGGGCATCCAGGTCGGGACGGCGTTCGCGCTGTGCCGCGAATCCGGCCTCGACAGCGGCTTGAAACGACAACTGCTGCGCGAAGCGGGCTACGACGCGTTGGTGGTGCGCAACGATGTCCGGGCGTCCCCGACGGGATTCCCTTTCAAGATGGTCTCCCTGCAGGGCACTGTCGCGGACGACGAGGTCTACGCCGACCGGCCACGACTGTGCGACCTCGGCTACCTTCGGACACCGTACCGTCGGCCTGACGGCGCAGTCGGCTTTCGGTGCCCGGCAGAACCGGTGGACGAGTACGTGCGCAAAGGCGGAGCGGTCGAGGAAACCGTCGGCAGCCGGTGTCTGTGCAACGGCCTGGTCGCCACGATCGGCCTCGGCCAACGGCGCGCCGACGCCTACCTCGAGCCGCCGTTGGTGACCCTCGGACAGGACCTCACTTTTCTGCCCCACCTGACCCGGCAGACCGAGGATTTCGCTGCCGCCGATGTCGTCCGGTACCTGCTCGCCGCGCCGAGCACGCCCAACGGGTTTGAAGTCGTCGACTGACGTGGGCGGGTCGCGCCGGGCCGGGCCGCACAATCCGCGCGGGCCGGTCCAGGACACCTCGGGAGTCGCCATGTCGCCGTTTCCTGCTCCAGTGACCCCTGCTCCGGTGCACGTCGCCTCGTCGCCCAAGCCGCTGCCGGTGCTGGGCGCCGACATCACGGTGCCGGTGACCGGCAACCGGACGTCTCGTACGCGAACCTCGATATCGCTGCGACCGCGCCGTGCGCCGTCGCTGCGGCCGATGCGGTCAACCGGCTGTTGCCGTCGTACGCCAGCGTCCACCGAGGCGCGGGCCTGCTGTCCGCACGGTGCACGCAGGCCTACGAGCAGGCCCGAGAGACCGTGCGCCGGTTCCTCGGCTGCCGCCCCGGCGACGAGGTCGTCTTCACTCGTAACACCACCGACGCGCTGAATCTGCTCGCCCACGCCGTGCCGGCCGACACCGTGGTGCTGACGTTCGCCGCCGAACACCACGCGAACCTGCTGCCCTGGCGAACCGTGGTCCGCCTACCACTGCCGAGTAGCCTTGCCGACGCTGTCGCGGCGATCGGCCAGGCCCTGCACCGACACGGCCCGGCGTTGGTGGCGGTCACCGCGGCCAGCAACGTCACCGGGGAGGTGTGGCCGGTCGCGGACATTGCGCAGGTCGCGCGTCGGCACGGCGCCCGCGTGGCTGTAGACGCCGCGCAGCTCGCCGCGCACCAGCCGGTCAGCCTCGACGATCTCGATGTCGACTACGTCGCCGTGTCCGGGCACAAGCCTTACGCACCGTTCGGCGCTGGGGTCCTCGCCGGGCGCGCCGACTGGCTCGACGCCGCGCAGCCGTACCTGCGCGGCGGCGGCGCTTCTACCCGTGTTGACGCTGCCGGCACGGCATCCTGGGCCGCGAGCCCTGCCCGGCATGAGGCGGGCACCCCGAACCTGCTCGGCGCGATCGCGCTCGCCGCCGTATGCGACGTCCTGACCCGCAGCGCTGGAAGGCCCTGGTGGATCAGGAACACCACCTCCTCGGCTGGCTACGCGCAGGCCTCGCCACCATCCCCGGTGTGCGGGAACTGCGGCTGTTCACCCCTGCGCATCCGCGCGTCAGAATCACCAGCTTCACCATCGACCGCCTCGACTCCGCACAGGTTGCCCAACAGCTGGCCGACGAGCACGGCATTGGGGTGCGCGCCGGGCTGTTCTGCGCGCACCCGCTGACCCGCCACCTCCTCGACGCGCGTAACGCAGTGCCGAGCACCGCGATACGCGCGAGCCTCGGCGCGGGCACCAGCGCTGAGCACGTGCATCGACTGGTCACCGCGGTGCGCGCTATCGCAACGCCATAGATAGCCTCTCCGCAACAGTCCTGACGGCAAAGATGAAGCCCAAAGCGATCAGTACACGCACGTCGCGACGCACCGCGGCATAGGGCCGGAAGGCTCTTCCTCTAGCGGGGAACTCCCGCCGATGCTCAGGTGAGCAACCGACAGTCAACGGCACAGTGATCGGCACCGGGCAGTCGACCACTCACCGAAGCGAGTCGAAACGGCAGCGCTGGCCACGGCCGGACGCCGGCGTCCGGCCAAGGAGCGACGATGACTGACAGACACACCCCATCGCCGGATGACATCCGGCCCCCGCCGTCCGAGCGGGAGGCGATAGAGAACTGCATCCGGTCGGCCACCACGGCACCGTCGCTGCACAACAGTCAGCCATGGCTGTTCCGAATCGGCGCGGGCGTGATAGACGTGTACGCCGACCGGCGCCGACGACTGGAAGTCCTCGACCCGACCGGCCGGGAACTGCTGATCAGCGTCGGCGCGGCCGTTTCCACCCTGGCCCTGGCACTGCGGGGAGCAGGTTACCGGGCGGACGTCGGCGCTTTTCCCGATGACGGACAGCCGGACCTGGTGGCGCGGGTGACCGTCGGGCATCGCGCACCGCCCAGCCCTGCAGAGGAGGCGCTCGTCGCGGCGATTCCGCACCGGCACACCAATCGATACCCGTTCACCTCCTGCGCCGTCCCTGCCGAAACGCTCGAGCAGCTGATCGACGCCGCCCGGCAGGAGGCCGCTGTGCTGACGGTTGCCAACCCGGTCAGCCGCAACTCGATCATCGGCCTGTCCCAGGCCGCCGACCGCAGGCAACGAGCTACCGGCGGATACCGCGCGGAACTGGCTCGCTGGACCACCCACCGCGTCCTGCACCACGACGGCATACCGCCATCGGCGATCGGCCCCTGGGATGCCATGGAGATCATGCCAATCCGCGACTTCGGGCTCCTGCAGCCGCACCTCACCAGAGCGCCCGAAACGTTCGAGATCCATCCGACGCTCATGGTGCTGGCCACGACCGGCGACGACCCCTTGGAGTGGGTCCGCGCCGGCCAGGCACTGCAACGCGTCCTGCTGACCGCGACCCACTTCAACCTCGCGACCACACCGATCAGCCAACCCGTCGAGGTCCCCGCCGTCCGTAGGCAGCTGAGCGACACGGCCAACGGCATCTGGGCACAGATGATCCTGCGCATCGGGTACGGCCGTCCCGCCGCCACCACACCTCGCCGCCCACTATCCGACGTCCTCCTGCCCTCGCACACATAACGTCCGCGATGGGCGGATGGCCTTCCGAAGCAGATGGTTGTCGAGGCGTCGCGCTATCGCCGGTCGCCGTTCGCCAACAGGGCAGAGGACTGCCCGATCTGGTGCAGACAGCGTCGACGCTGTCCCTGTCGGCGCTGTTGAAGGTGATCAGCGCTGCCGGAGACACACCGCCATGCTCCTTGCAGATGTGTTCCCGCAGTAGATCGAGAGTCTCTACATCCACCGGTCGCAGCAGCCGAGCGATGGCCATGCCGGCCCGCCTGGACGGCAAGGTGCCGCCCAGGCGCTATCGTCAAGGCGCGTTCAGGCTGGGACGGGCTGCCGGTGCCGGCGAATCTGCCAGACCTCGGGGCCGTCCTGCAGCCATTCGCCGGCGACCTGCCCCGTATAGCGGTGTTCGACCTCCGCCAGCAGCGGCAACGGGGCGTGCGGAGCGACCAGAACCATCGCAGCATCGGCAGACAGGGCCTCAAGGGCGGCCAGCACGCGAGCGTGTCGCTCGCCGTGCGGCAGGTCGCGCACGTCGAGCCGCGGATCGATGGCCAGCGTCGGCGCCTCGCCCCTGCCGCGCCGGGGGCGTCGCCGCCGCATCCGCAGCCTCCCCCGGACGGCAAGCCGGTTTCCACGCCGGTGAGGTCGTGCATGCCGTCGAGCAGTCCGGCCAGCGGAACCTCGTCGGCGGCGACCAGCGGCACGACCGGATCGTTCTCCTTGGCGAGGTGGCCGGTGAACACCGCCTGCAGGGCGCGGGCGGCAGCTGCCGCCACGACGGGAGACGCTGCGGCTTCCAGGTCGGTGACCAGTGCGGCGATGACGCGGTGTTCCCCCAAGCATGCCGTCGACGAGCAGCTTCCCTGCCGACAGGTCCGCGGCGGCGGGGTACAGCGCCGTCTCTTCGGCATAGGCGTGCGGCAGCAACTCGTCGTGTAGCCACGTCGTGAGCTCATCGCGGTGAGCCCACACGTGCCGCAGGATCCCGGCGTCGGCGGCGGTGATCAGCCGGGTGACATGGTCGGTCAGGGTGGCGGCGAGTTCGCTGTGGTGGCGTACGACGGCCTCCGCGGCTTGCTGAGCGGCGATCTGATCGGAGTGTGACATGGAACCTTCCAATGGTTTTGATGCCGTTCAGCGTTATAACGTTAACCATCATGGAAACACGGCGGCCAGGCCCCACCGGGGACACAATCGACACGCCGCTCTACCGGGCGTTGGGCTCGAACAGCCGGGTGACGATCCTGCGGCTGGTGCGGAAGGCCGAGAGCGGCGTCACGGCCGCCGAGGTAGCGGCTCGGACCGGGCAGCATCTGTCGACCACCCGTGCGCATCTGGACCGGCTTGCCGAAGCCGCGCTGCTGGTGAAGGCACGCGCGAGCGGCGGCCGGCCGGGCCGTCCCGCGTGGCGCTATCGGGCGACAGCAGCAGATCCAGCGCCGACGCCGTACCGGGCTTTGGCCGCCGCCTTGCTGGAGCAGATGTCCGGCGGTGGCAGTGATGTCCGCGAGGCCGCGGCGCAGGTGGGTCAGGGGTGGGGCCGCCATCTGGCCGCGGTGAGTCCCGTTCACGACGATCCGGTCGACTCGGTGATCACCGTGTTGGACGGGCTCGGTTTCCGTCCTCGCCGTCAGCCGCCCGACACCGCCGACGGCGCGCAGGTGAACCTGTACACCTGCCCGTTCCTGAAACTCGTGGGTCAGAACCCCGATGCCATGTGCGGGCTCCATCTCGGCGTCGTGCGTGGAATCCTGAAACGCGCCGGCACATCTCACGAGTCTGTGATGCTGGAGCCCTTCGGAGCTCCGGCCGCGTGTGTCGTACGGCTGCCGGCCGCGCTGCGCCCAGCGGCAGGAAAGCCGTCGTGAGCCGTTCGGCAGGGGTGCCGGTCCGGTGGCGGCTGCCCGCGCTGGCCGCCGGAGCCCTCGCTTTGCTGGCCGGTCTGTACACCGGCCTGCTGCTGCTCGGCGCCGCAGTGCCCGCCCCTGCGGCGGCGGTGGAGCAGGTGCACGGGCCGCTGATGGTCTTCGGCTTCGTCGGCACCCTGATCGCCCTGGAACGCACCACCGCGCTCGGCACCCGATGGGCGCTTCTGGCCCCCGCGTGTTCCGGCGCCGGCGCGCTGGTGCTGGTAACGACCGGACCCAACCTGGCCGGTAAGACGCTGCTCATGATGGCGTCGGTGGTGCTGCTCGGCATCTGCCGGGCGTTGTGGGGTCGCCAGCCCAGCACCGCGTTGCTCGCCCAGGCCAGCGGCGCGTTCGGCTGGTACGCGGCCACGTTGCTGTGGCTGGCCGGATACGCGATAGCGGAGCTCGTGCCGTGGATGGTGGTGTTCGTGGTGGCGACCATCGCCGGCGAGCGCCTCGAACTGGCCCACGTCGCGATACGTGACCGGCACGCCGAGCGCTGGTTCCTGGCCGTCTTGGCCGCCGTTCTGGCGGGCGCCACCGCGAGCACGCTGTGGCCGGCGAGCGGAGCGCACCTGTTCGGCGCCGGGCTGCTCGCGGTCACGACGTGGCTCGCTGTCTTCGACGTCGCCCGACACACAGTGCAAGCGAAAGCGCTGCCCCGATACATCGCTGCAGGTCTGCTGGCCGGCTACGGATGGCTGACGCTGGCCGGGCTGCTGTGGGCCGGCGCCGGCACCACCCTGCAAGGCCCCCGATACGACGCCACGCTGCACGCGGTCTTCCTCGGCTTCACCATGTCCATGATCTTCGTGCACGCTCCGGTGATCCTGCCCGCCGTGCTGCGCCGGCCGTTGCCCTACCACCGGGTGTTGTACGTCCCGCTGGTCCTGCTGCACGCCTCGCTGCTGGTGCGCGTCGGTCTCGGTGACGCGGCGGGCATGGATCGGGTGTGGCGCTGGGCCGGCGTCGTCAACGTGGTCGCGGTGCTTGCTTTCGCCGCCTGCGCTGTCACCGTGTCGTGGCTGCGCCGGGCACCGACGGAAGTCCCGCGGGCCGCTGCGACGAGTCGACCGACCGCTGTGGTGGCCGGGCCATGAAGCCCACCGCCGACAACGACGCGCAGCAGGCCGACACCGATGCCGGTTCCACCGGGCGGGCCCGCTGGCATCGCCGCGTCGGCATGCTGCCGCTGGCGTACCTGGCGGCGCTGGTCGCCGTCGCGCTGATCCACCCGTTTCTGCCGTCCTGGCGGTGGCTGGCCATCCATCTGTTGCTGCTCGGCGCGGTCACCAACGCCATCGTGGTTTGGAGCGCCCATTTCACCACCGCGGTATTGCGCGCAACGGCATCGGCCGGCCGACGCGGCGAGGCGCTGCGGCTCGTCCTGCTCAACGCGGGCGTGGTCGGTGTTCTGGCTGGCGGCGCGACCGACCTGCCGTGGCCGGGCGTCGTCGGCGCCGGGCTGGTGCTCGCCGCGGTCGTCGCGCACCTGCGGTGGCTCGGCGCGCAGCTGAGGGCTGCGCTGCCGGCCCGGTTCGCGGTCACCGTGCACTACTACGTCGCTGCGGCAGCGGCATTGTTGGTCGGTGTTCCGGTCGGCGCCTGGATGCTCGTCGACGACGACAGCCGGCCGCGGCTGCTGCTGTTCCACGCCCAGGTCAACCTGCTCGGCTGGGTGACGCTGACCGTGCTCGGCACGCTGCTCACGCTGTGGCCCACGATCCTGCGCACCCGGATGGCCGACGGCGCCACCATCGCCGCTCGCCGCGCGCTGCCGGTCGCCGTGGCCGGGCTCGCGGTACTCGGCATCGCCGTGCTCGCCTGGTGGCCGATGCTGGCCGCCGGCGGACTGGGAGTGATCGGCGTCGCCGTCGGGCTCATCGCCCGCCCCGCCGTGCAGACCGCCCGCCGCAAGACACCGGCCTCGTTCCCCGGCTGGTCCATCGCCGCGGCCGGCGGCTGGCTGCTCATCGCCCTCGGCGTCGACGCATGGACGCTGCTGTCCGCCCCCTACCCGGCAGCGGCGGCTGACCGCTTCAGTGCCGTGCTGGTCCCGCTGCTGGTCGGCTTCGTCGCACAGACCCTGCTCGGAGCGATGGCGTACCTGCTGCCCGTGGCACTTGGTGGCGGCCCGGCCGTCGTGCGGGAACGCACGAGCCGGCTGGACCGGCACTGGGCGCAGCGGGTGGCCATGACCAACGCCGCGTTAGTCGTCTTCGTCCTACCCGCACCGCCGTACGTGCGGATCACCACCTCCCTGCTCATCCTCGCCGCCCTGCTGCAGTTCCTCATTCCCGCCGTCCGCATCCTGCTCGCCCGGAGACGACCATGACACCATCCCACCCACCCCCACCGGCACCCGCCCAGACCCACCCGCTGGGCGGCGTCGCGGCCGGCCTCGCGCTCGTCCTGGTCGCCGTGCTGCTCGGCGCGGCGACCCAACGCATCACCAACCCTCAGGCCACACTCGCCTCCGCGACGCCCGACGTGAGCTGGAACGGGAACACCACCACCGTGACGGTCACCGCCGACAGAATGCGCTTCCACCCCGACACCATCACCGTCCCGGCCGGTAACCGGCTGATCATCGAACTCGCCAACACCGACCGGCGCCGCCACGACCTCGTCCTGGCCACCGGCCCGAAGTCCCCCAGTCTGGCGAGCGGCCACACCGCGCGCCTGGACGCCGGTGTCATCGGCGGCACCGTCGAGGGCTGGTGCTCCCTACCCGGCCACCGTCAGGCCGGTATGCGGCTGACCATCACCGCCACTGGCACCACCGCGCCAGCAGCAGCCGCCGGTCACGACCACACGACCGCCCCGGGCTCGACCAGGTCCGCCCTCGACGCGATGACCCAACCGGGGGACGGTTTCGTCGCCCGCGACGCGACCGCACCAACGCGGCCCGCCGGACGGCTGCACCGCCTCGGCCTGCGGGTGCACGAGGTGCAGCGCGAGGTCGCCCCGGGCGTACGACAGAAGTTGTGGACGTTCAACGGCACCACGCCCGGGCCGGTGCTTCGCGGGCGTGTCGGCGACACCTTCGAGATCACCCTGATCAACGACGGCACGGTGGACCACGGCGTCGACTTCCACGCCGGTGCTCTCGCCCCCGACGAACCGATGCGACCGATCGACCCCGGACAGCGCCTCACGTACCGATTCACCGCCACCAAGGCCGGGATCTGGATGTATCACTGCTCCACCATGCCGATGCTGCACCACATCGGCAACGGCATGTACGGCGCCGTCATCATCGACCCACCCGACTTGCCAGCCGTGGACCGCGAATACGTGCTCATACAGTCCGAGCTGTACCTCGGCGGCGACGGCGAACCCGGCGACCTAGCCAAGATGCAGGCCGAGCAGCCCGATGCCGTGGTGTTCAACGGCTACGTCGCCCAGTACGCCCACCGTCCGCTGACCGCCCACCCCGGCCAGCGTGTGCGCATCTGGGTGCTCAACGCCGGCCCCAACCGCACCAGCGCCTTCCACGTCGTCGGCGCTCACTTCGACACCGTGTACCGGGAAGGCCAATGGCAGCTACGCCGCAGCGACCCGGGGGCCGCGCAGGTACTCGACCTCACCCCGGCAGCCGGCGGGTTCGTCGAAACGGTCCTGACCGAACCCGGCCAGTACCCGTTCGTCAGTCACCTCATGGTCGACGCCGAACGGGGCGCGCGCGGCGCCATCCAGGTCAGGTGAACAGCCAGATGAGAACCGGCAACACCACCGGCACCCGCAGGCGGCCGGCCCGGCGCAGGTCGGTACGGCAGTTCATCCCCCCGCAGCACGGCGCCTGGGCCATGCTTCTCGTCCCGTGGCTCGCCGGGGTCCTGGTCGCGGGATTCCACTGGGCGCACGTGCCGCTGCTCGGCGCATGGCTCACCGGCTATCTGCTGTCCTACTACGCCTTGCAGGCCGTCAAGACGCGCCGGCTGTCCCGGTTCCGGCCGCAACTGTTGCTGTACGGACCGATCACCGCCGCGCTCTGCCTGCTCGTCGTCGCCGTCCGACCACAGCTGTTGGCCTACGCCCCCGCCTACGCGCTGCTGCTGGCCCTCAACGTTTTCTACGCTCGGCGCCGCCGGGAACGGGCGCTGCTCAACGACCTCATCTTCGTCGTGCAGAGCTGCCTCATGGTCTTCGTCGCAGCCAGCGTCGCCGGCGCCGGCCTCAGCCCGGTCACGCCGGCTTTCACCGTGGTCCTGCTGTACTTCACCGGAACGGTCCTCTACGTCAAGACCATGATCCGGGAGCGCGGCAGCGCGTCGTACTACTGGGCATCGGTGATCTACCACGTCTTCGCGCTGGGTGTGGCGGCCTGTCTCAGCGTCCCGATCGCCGCGGTTGTTGCTCTGCTGCTGGCCCGCTCGGCCGTCCTTCCCCGCTACCGGCTGACACCGAAACACGTCGGCATCATCGAAATCGTGACTTCTACGCTCGTGCTCATCACCACCGTGGCCACCCGATGAGTGCCCGCCGATCCAGCCGGTGACAAACCTTGGGGCGGCGGTTGCACGTTCGGATCGAGAAAAAGCCGTGCCTCCTGAAGGGTTTCGGAAGACATGCACAAACGCGTAGCAGTCATCGGCGGCGGGATCACCGGGCTTGCCGCGGCGGTGCGGGTCCGCGGCCAGGCGCCGCCGGAGACTGACATCATTGTGTACGAGCAGAGCGGCGTGCTCGGCGGCAAGCTCCGCACTGGTGAACTGACCGGCGCGAACGTGGAACGCGGCGCCGAAGCGTTCCTGACCGGCTCACCGGACGGAGCCGAGTCCGCAGCCGTACGCCTCGCCCGGCGGCTGGGCTTGGGCGACGCGCTCGTGCACCCATCGACAGGGCAGGCCGCTCTCGCCGTCGGCGGACGCCTCGAACCGATCCCGGCCGGCACGCTGATGGGCATCCCCCGCGAGTCGGACGGCGACGACCACGACACCGGCACACCGCTGCTAGGCCCGCACGACGACGTTACGGTGGGGGCACTGGTCCGCGCACGCTTCGGCGACGACGTAGTGGACCGGCTGGTCGACTCACTGCTGGGCGGCGTCTATGCAGGCCGCGCCGACCAGCTATCGCTCGCGGCGACCATGCCGGCGCTCGCCGCGGCAGCACGCACCCAGCACACTCTCGCCGCGGCCGTGCGGGCCGCACAGGCTGGCACCGTGCGAGTGCCCGGACGAGCGGTGTTGGCCACCATAGACGGAGGGCAGAGCCGGCTCGTCGGGGCAGCCGCCGCAGCGAGCGGCGCTCGCATCAACCTCGGCCGGCAGGTCCAAGGACTGGTTCGAACGGGGAACGGCTGGCGGCTGCTGCTCACGGCGGCGTTGACCGGGCACGTAGAGGACGTCGACGCGGTGGTGCTGGCCGTTCCCGCCGCGGCGGCCTCGCGACTGCTGCGCAGCGCCGGAGACACCTGCGGCTCGGCCGTGATCGGCGCGTTGGACTATGCGAGCGTTGCGCTGGTCGCGGTGGCGCTGCCCTTCGACACCCCGCTGCCGGAACTGTCCGGCTTTCTCGTGCCGCCTTCGGAGGGCACGCTGGTCAAGGCGGCAACATTCGTCACCCGCAAGTGGCCTGCGCCAGGTGCGTCCGACGCATCGGTGATCATCCGGGCCTCACTCGGCCATGCCGGCGATGAGCAGCAACTGCGACACGACGACGCCGCCCTCGCCGATCGGACTCACACCGAGTTGGGGAAGCTGCTCGGTGCCGAGCTCCCACCACCGATTGCGTTCTGGGTGCAGCGTTGGGAGAATGGGCTCCCCCAGTACCGCACCGGGCATCTCGAACGCATCGCGGCCGTCCGTGCCGGCCTGCCACCCGGCCTTGCCCTCGCCGGCGCGGCGTACGACGGGGTCGGCATCCCGGCCTGCATCAGCAGCGGCGAGGCAGCCGCCGATGAGGTATGCAAGTACCTCGAATGCCTGTAACGACTCAGCGCAACTACGCGACCCGGTGGCACGCCGTGCCTACCGGCGAACACTGCGGACTGGTCGTCGCCGTGACGGTTCGGCGCGTGCTCCGTGGCACCGCCGCCGAGACAAGTCCGGATCCGCTTCCCGGTCAGTCCCCGATGGTCTTCCGATTGCGGAGGACGCGGCGGACGCCGAGCAGCGCGATGCCGAGACCGACGCCGCCGACGAGGAATCCGAGGAAGAGGAACAGGAAGATCGGACTCATGCCGAGCATCTCTCCCTCGGTTCCGCGGATCGTGCCGATCAGGAAACCGAAGAGCGGACCCAGGACCGTCACCCCGGCGCCGATGATGACCAGCCAGACGCCCGCCGGTACCGGAGTCAGCCGGACCGGCCGGCCTTCCTCGGAACTCGGATGGAGATCAGTGGTCATCATGTGCCCTTTCCGCGGCGTTGCTTACGGCTGAAGACCCGTCGACGCCGGGCACGGCCCTGCCGCGCACGGCGTCCAGGAACGGACCGATGATGTCCATCGGCAGAGGAAAGACGACGGTGGAGTTGTGGTCGGCACCGAGCTCGAGCAGGGTCTGCAGATAGCGCAGCTGCAGGCTCGCAGGGCTCTCGCTCAGGGTCTTCGCCGCGTCGCGCAGTTCCGCCGACGCCTGGAGCTCGCCCCGGGCGTTGATCACCTTCGCGCGTCGCTCCCGTTCGGCTTCGGCCTCGCGTGCCATGGCCCGTTGCATGGCCTCGGGGATCTCGACGTCCTTGATCTCCACGACGTCGACCTTGACACCCCAGGGCTCGGTCATGGACGCGATCGATTTTGCGAGATCCTCGTTGAGGTCTGCCCGGTGAGCGAGCAGCGTGTCGAGATCGGCACGGCCGACGACCGACCGCAGGGTGGTCTGCGCGATCTGGGAGGTGGCGACCGCGTGGTTCTCCACCGACATCACGGATTTCACCGGGTCGACCACGCGGAACAGCGCGACGGCGTTGACTCGGGCCGGGACGTTGTCGCGAGTGATCACCTCCTGCGGCGGGATGGTGAGCGTGACCACTCGCAGGTCCACCCTGACCAGCTTGTCGAGACCGGGCAGCAGCAGCCGGACGCCCGGACCGAGAGGCTCACGCAGCCGCCCCAGCCGGAACGCCACACCGCGTTCGTACTCTTTCAGCACTCGCAGCGAAGACAGCAGAAGAACCAGCAACACGAGGACGACCATGCTCGCGATGATCATTGGGGGACCTCCGATCCGGGTTCGCGTCGGTCGGATGCGTAGCTGGAGCGCCGCCGGGTCAGGGCGTCCGCGGCGGCCTCCCGCTCGGCGACCGCATCGTCGAGCGATTGGTGGGCCATCCCCTCGGGGATGAACACCGGGTTGCGGCGCAGATGGGACCAGAGCGGCAGGCTGAGCAGCGATGCCATCGCCACGGCGATGATCAGGACGAACAGCGAGTCGGAGCCCGGTCCGGTCAGCGCGACACCGATCGGCCACACCAGCCCGAGCACGACCACCACACAGGCGATGCCACGGTGGAACCTCGCTGCTTCGGAGGCTGGCCACGAGTCGACCGCTCGCTGGACCTCGCGCCCGGAGGCGGAGGTCGTGCACGTGGCCTTGACCGGGCAGGCGTTGCAGACCGACGGGGTACCGCGGTAGCGCATGATGCGGTTCTGCGCGTCGAAGGACTGCGGCCACAGCCATTGGTCCTGCGGGCACTGCCACGCGTCGTGATCTTGGTGGTAAACGAAGCCGCCGGACAGGCCGCCTTCCGAGACCGACGCCGCGCGGCGCGCCAGCGCGTCGATGACGTACGCGAGCCCCACCAGAGCCAGGCAGTAGCCGGCCGCCAGCCACGTCTCCACAGCGACGGCGGAGGCCGAGAACCCGGTCACGGCTCGTCTGTCTCGTCGCGCCGGTCGGAGGCGTAGCGGCTACGCGACCGGGGCACCTGCGCGACCCTGCCCGCAGAGCCGGCCCGGACCGGAATGCCGGTGCGGTCGTGCGCCGCCTCGGCGGTCTCCTCAACGTAGAGCGTCTCCGGTGGCATCTGCGTCGCCGTCGCCTTGATGCCGTGACGGACGCCAAGGTAGGTGATCCACAGGAACGGCAGCACACCGCCGATGATCAGGATGAGGTCACCGGGCATCCGCATCCATTCCAACAGGGCGTTGCCGGGCTCGGTGAGGTAGTTCAACGCGCGCGCCTCGAAGTACCCGTCGTTGACCGAGTGCCACAGCTGCAGGATGCCCAGCGGCAGCAGCGTCACGAACACCATCCACGCCAGGCCGATGTTCAGCGACCAGAAGGAGATCTTCGCCAACCTGTCGGGCCATTTCGCCGCCGGGACGATGTAGCGCAGCGCGAACAACGCCAGGCCGACGGCGAGCATGCCGTAAACACCCATCATCGCGCCGTGCGCGTGGTTCGCGGTCAGGGCCGTGCCGATCTGATAGTAGGAGACGATCGGCAGGTTGATCAGGAAGCCGAAGACACCGGCACCGACGAAGTTCCAGAAACCCACAGCGACCAGGAACATCACCGCCCACCGGTGCGGGAACGGCGCACTGCTGCGGGTCTGCTGCCGGGCGCCCAGCTGCAGGAACGTCCACGCCTCGACGGTGAGGAAGGTCAGCGGGATCACCTCGAGCGCCGAGAAGAACGCCCCCAGCGCCATGTGCTCCACCGGCGTGCCGGAGAAGTACAGATGATGCATCGTTCCGATCACGCCACCAGCGGAGTACAGGATGACGTCGAGGAAGACGATGTGAATGGCGACCCGCCGGCGGACCACACCGAGCATCACGAAGATGTACGCGACCATCACCGTGGTGAACAACTCGAGGAAGTCCTCCACCCACAGGTGGACCACCCAGAAGCGCCAGAACTCCGCGACGGTCAGATGGCTTCCGGTCGATGCCAGCATGCCGACCGCGTAGAACGCCGGGATCGCCAGGCCCGCGTAGAGGAACAGCCACGGCATGTTGAGCTTGTGCTCAGTCTTCAGCCGTGACCGGATCCCGCGATACACGATCGCGATCCACAGGAACAAGCCCACGATCAACAGGGCCTGCCAGAACCTCGGCAGGTCCAGGTACTCCCACTGCTGGTCGAAGAAGACCGACCCCTTCGCCCAGTCCGCGCCGAAAATGCTGACCGCCTCGCCGGCCAGCGAGCCGACCACCACGATCACCAGCGCGCCGAGCAGCCCCCACGCCAGCCAGTGCTGCCGCCGCGGCTCCCGGCCCGAGATGATCGGCGTGAGGAAAATGCCGGCCGCGAGGAACGCCGCCGCCGTCCAGAACAGCGACAGCTGCACATGCCAGGTACGGGCCAAATTGAACGGCAGCACCTGCGCGAGGTCGATGCCGAAGAACGTGCTCAGGTCGGCCCGGTAGTGCTCAATCGCACCGCCCAGCATCGCCTGCACCAAGAAGAGCGCCGCGACGACGAAGAAGAACCACGCGGTCACCTTCTGCGCCTTGGTGATCTGCACCTCACCGGGCTGGCGGAACGCCAGGGACGGCTGCTCGGCGGCGTGCCAGCCGATGTTGCGGCTCCACCGCCCGTAGAGCGCGAACAACGCGCCTAGGCCGACCAGCAGGGCGGTCAGCGACAGGCCTGACCAGACCACGATGTCGGCGGTCGGGGTGTTGTCGACGCGCCGTTCCGGCGGCCAGTTATTGGTGTAGGAGTAGCTGTGGCCAGGCCGTTCCGCAGCGCTCGCCCAAGCCGTCCAGGAGAAGAATGCGGTCAGCTCGTGGATCTCGCGAGGATCGGTGATCACCTGAGGGATGAGGCCGTACTTCGTGCTGTCGGTGCCGAAGAAGTCGGCGTAGTGCCGAGTGGCCGCTTCGAACGCCGAGACCTGCTCCGCGGTGAACACCAGCTCGCCGCTCGCCTCGTCGTACCGGTTCTCGCGTAGCATCCGCTTGGCGGCCTCGACGGGCTCCTGCTGCCCCGCGACCGTCAGCTCGTCCTTGATGTGCTCCGCCGAAATACGCAGGTACTCAGCGGTGTAGTCAGGACCGAGGTACCCGCCATGACCCATCACCGAGCCATACTGCTGTAACCCACGACGCAGGAACGTCTGCTGCCCTGCCGTCACGTCCGCCCCGCTGTAGACCACCTGGCCGTCGGGACCGGTCACCCGCTGCGGCAACGGCATCGAGTCGGTATAGGTGCGCAACGCCAGCATGCCCATCACGAAGAACCCGAACACCATGACCAAGGCGACGCCCTGCACCCAGCCCCTGGAAAGGTTCAGCTCCGCCCGCCCGGAGCCCTTCACCCGCACCTGACCAGACAAGTTCTCGGCCTTCCGTCCCACCAGCGCTGCACCTCGACCCGTATCGGACCGTACCCTCATCGGGTGCGCGAGAAAGGCCTGACACAGGGGGCGTGGACGGAGGGTGACGGACGGGGCACTACCCGCGACCGCCTGCGGCGCGCGCGGCAGGAAGGAGGGCTCTGCTATTCGTAGCGCGTCACCATCGCGCACGCCTCCTGATCAATGACCCTGCGACCACCACACCCTCCGCCGACACGTCATCGGCTGCCGCACCGCACCGCCGTCGATGCCGCGTCTGGTGTGCCCCAGCAAAGGCCTGAAACCGCGTCGGTAGGCAAGTAACCGCTATCCGGTGAACACACTCAACATCAGGAAAGGACACAACAAGACGACCACGAGCAGTACCGAGAGCCCGAAGTGACCGTCCAGGCAGACCGTCAAGATGATGCCGCTGGCCATCGCCAGCCCGAACCATCCCGGGCGTGATGCCTTCCGCAGCTCGCCGGACACGTCGCGCCAGACCATGGTGGGGAGTCGGCAGGGTAGCGCAGTACGTCCGCCCCGGGGTGGTGACACGAATGCCCGGGCCGGTTTCGCTCTTCGCTCACCGGCCGCCGCGGCAGGCCACGTAGACGTCGACGCCGTCGACTCTGAGCGAGAAGACGGTGACGTTTTGATAGCTGGCGGGCCGAACGCCCGGCCGGTCTCCCGGTCGAACCTCGATCCGTGCGGGTAACACTCAATGGTGCCGTCTTCGACCTCTCCCCGGACCGCGGGACGTCCTGGTGGGTGCGGCTATCGACAATCGCGTGGAGACGTCCTCTGCTAAGGGACGTCTCGTAACTCGGCCGTACGTCCATGGTTGATCGTGTCGGTGTGCAGGTGATCTCGGCGGCCCCGCCCGGAGTGGCTCTTCCCCTCACGCGGCTGCAGCCCACCCAGTTCCGCAGGCTGGTCCGTCTGATCGCCGAGCGGGGCGGGGACGCGATCGCCGACGGTCGACCAGGCCGGCAGCGGTCGATTGACCTCGCCGATCGGGTGTTGCTGGTGGCCGCGTACTGGCGCACGACCTGACGATGCGCCAGATCGGCCCGCTGTTCGGGGTGTCGCACTCCGCCGCGCACCGGGTCATCGACACCCTCAGCCCGCTACTCGCCCTGGCCCCGGTCCGCCGGCGTCGGGTCGACCAGATCACGATCGTCGACGGCACCCTCACCCCGACCCGAGGCCACCGGCTGGCCGCGCCGAGCAAGAACTACCGCTACAGCACGAACCTGCAGGTCGCCATCGACACCCACACCCGCCTCGTCGTCGCCCTCGGCGACCCACAACCCGGCAACCGCAACGACACCATCGTCTACCGCACCTCCGGTATCGACCAGAAACTCGCGGGACGGCCGGTCATGGCCGACGGCGCCTACCGCGGCAATCCCGACGTGATCATCCCCCACCCCAAACCCGCCGACGGCAGCGAACTACCCGAGCGGAAAGCGGACCTGAACAAGCAACACCGCACCGTCCGCGCCCAGGTCGAACACTCCTCGCCCGCATGAAGACCTTCAAGATCCTGCGCGACTACCGCCGCGCCGCACACACATTGACCGGCACCGCTGCCGGGATCGCCAACCTGTACAACACCATCCTCGCCAGGTGACACCGGCACCGTTGCAGGCAACCGCTCTCACCGAGTTACGAGACGTCCTTTAGGCTGAAGTAGTAGCCCTACGCCAATCAGCCAAGCAACTATTAACAATAGACCTGCGAGACTCGGCCTTGCCCACGGCAACTGGTGAAGTCGCTCGAGCACAGTCGAGACGTCGTACACGTCCGCGGTCGCACTGCTCGCGCGCAGCCGCTGCCCGCCGTCTGGCTCAAACGTAAGATGCTGCCACGCCCGCCACGCTACGTGAAGGATGAAAGCACCGCTCCCGAGAGCGACCATCCGGAAGAGGATCGCCCATCCGGGTTGCGACTCTGCCCGCTTCGCCGAGTGCCATATCGCGGCAATGGTGACAGCCACCAAGCAGCATGCGCCCAGAAGAAGTACCCAGGACATGACAACGTGTCTGTTCGCAGCCGCGTACAAACCCTCCACCGCTGCGCCCTCGCCAACACTGCGCTCCTCGGCAGCGAGAAGCAAAGACCGCAGCCCGAGCACGACAACCGCAGAGGCAGCAGTCACCGCTGCGAACAATCTCGGCCGAATGGCTACCACTGTTCCCACGCCTCGTACGAGTACCCCGTGCGCAGGCCTGTGTTCTGTCGAAGGATATCACTGAGAATCCTCTGGGTGGTTTCGTCCGGGCGGTGGTGCCGCCGCCGAGCTTCAACGCTAGTTAGGTCGACATGCGCCCAGACGAGGCGCAGGGGTTGTCGAGGCGCTGGCACACGCCGACGATCCTCACCCTGCTGAGGCCGGCGACGAACATGGGGATGCAGCCCATAAGACCCTCAGGCGGGCGGTCCTGAAAAACGTTCAGCTCTGTATCACCCCGCCCTACGCCTCCTGGGCCAACCCGATCGAGTGTCGTTCAGCGGTAGATGCACGGCGCGCATCTGGCGCCTCGTGCCA
This sequence comes from Micromonospora sp. WMMD1274, assembly GCF_049179035.1. Taxonomy (NCBI): domain Bacteria; kingdom Bacillati; phylum Actinomycetota; class Actinomycetes; order Micromonosporales; family Micromonosporaceae; genus Micromonospora; species Micromonospora sp. WMMD1274. The sequence goes on along the minus strand of NZ_JBMHMG010000001.1, from coordinate 3,792,673 downwards.
TTGTTGTGGACGGGGCGGGCCGGTCCTGGACGAGCAGCAGGAAAGGCGGGCGGCCCCGGCCGGAGAGGTCGGCGCTGGCCTCGATGTGCAGCAGGCGGCTGGTCTTGAGCGGCTGGTTGGGTGAGCTTCAAGCACGTCGAGGATGGCCCCGCGCAGGCTGCCCTTGGACCGGTGTGGGCTTCGGCTTCCCGCCATCGGACGCGCTCGCAGCCTCAGCTGAGCTGCTGGGCCCGGTGAAGCCGTCGCTGCCTTCCGGGTCCGTGCTGGGTTCGGAATCTGCCTCACCAGATGTGTCGGCGTCGGCCGGGGGCGGCCTCGGCGTCGGTTACGGCCGGTTCCTTCAGGTCGCTGTCCGCCTGAGGCGACTGGTCCTGTGAGGTCGGCCGATCCGCGTCGCTGTCTGGCGGTGGTGGGAGTGCACCGTCCGCAGAGACACCGGGCGGGCGACGGTGAGGGTGTGCCAGTTATGTCGACGTGCCGCATATCTGGGGCCCCGGCCGCCCTCTCGTTACCGCCCTGACCAGGGCATCCTGAGAGAGAATCACATTGTGACCGACAAGCCGATCCGCTGCACATCCACAACGAGGCCGCACCGCCCGCCCTACGGCACCCGCGTCCTCGAACAGGACACCGGCCTCATCCAGGAATACCGAGGCGGCGCATACCACGCGGGATGGCACCCTGTCAGCACCAGCGACTCCCTCTGCCCCGCTCCCTACCGCGCTCTCCTCACCGCCACCGACGGAACCCTCCGCGACGTCGCCGCCCTCCACCGGCCCGAACCCCACAGCATCCACTCCAGCGGCCTCGTCAGCTGGTGGCAATGCAAGGGCTGCGACGCCCACGGCTACGACTGGGAGCATCCCGGCTGGCCCTGCCGCACCACCCAGCTGATCGCCTCACAACTCGGCGTATCCCTCGACGAGGAAACCGACATGCCGGACGGTGGAGCATGACCGCATCAACGTCCCGGCCAGCACCGACCAAACATGCGGCAGCCCCGTCCTCCTCCGGGAGGGCGGGGGTGGGATGTCTTGTCGGCCAGGGCGAGGTCGGGGCAGGTGCGGGGCCGGCCCACCCCGAGACGGGTCACCTTGATACGACGCAGGACCGGGATGAACTGCGGACTGTCACCACGGCGCCCGGCGGTCACGACCATCGATAGGATCTTCTGCCCCTACTCACAGGCCAGATGCGTCTTGGTGGTCAGACCGCCGCGAGGTCGTCCGAGGGCGTGATCGGCGGGTTCGTCGTGCACGCCGCCGGGTGGCTCTTTCTGCAGGTGGCCGTCTTGGCGGGCGCCGGCGGCGTGTTGGTGGCCGCAGCTGGTCATCGAGTCCACGCTGATCGTCCAGGTGATCCGCCCTTGCGCATCTGCGGTGGCCTGTGACGCGGCCAGGATCTTGTCCCATGTTCCGTCGCGCTGCCAGCGACGGAACAGGCCGTAGACCGTCTGCAGGGTCCGTACTCGACCGGGACGTCACGCCAGGGCGAACCGATCCGGATTCGCCACCTGATCCCATCGATGAGCTGCCGTCTCTCGCACGTCGGCGGACGACCCTTCACCGACACGGCTGGCAGCAGTGCGGCGAGCCGCTGCCACTGAGCGTCGGTGAGGTCGTGCCGCCTCGTCCCCGCTAAGGTGGCCACGAGGTCTCCGGTATGACGTTCTTGCTTGGTCGCAGAACCAGACACCGGAGACCTCTTCAGTTGTCGATCACCGCCACGCCGCGACCTTCACCGGCCACCACGACTTCTGCAACACGCCTTAATGGCGGCCCGAGCCAACCCTTCTCAACCCGGACTGCCACTGCCAGACGAGATCACCCACCCTGATCATCTCTTCGGTGCGAGGGAGTCAGCGTCGCCAGCCGTGCCGTAATGACCTGCTTGGTTGGCGCTAATCCGGCTCGACCAGGGCGAGCGCTGTTACGACCTGCCCCTGCGTGCCGGCCACACCGTCGATCGTCGAGATCTGCGCCTTGAGGGCCTGGTAGCCGCGCACTGCCCCGATAGCGCTACCGTCAGCGGAGACCGTGCCCGCCAAGACGATCCGTCCGGTCGTGGCGATCTGTGCGGCCAGGGTCACGACCGCAGCGTTTCGCTCGGTTGGGTTTCGCTTCACGTAGGGTGCCCCGGTCACCAGGACCCCCCGTCCATGCGGCCATCGACCTGCTCTGGCGCGGATAGGTATCCGGCGCTCGCGAGGCAGGTATCACCCGTTGGATGGGGGGAATGCCGGTCGATGGCCCCGAGGAAGGTCGCGGCCAGGAGTGCGCTGGCTGTTCCGACCCCGTTGCTGTTACCCGGCAGGGTGATCGACGGAGAAGCGCTACGGCGAGTTAGCGCAGCAGATCCAGGCTGTTCTTCGGGTCAAAGAATCCTTCCTGGATGTGGACGGGCCCGGTGACGTCAGCGCCGGCCAGTTCAAGCTTTTGAATCACGCGTTCGGCGTGGCCTTGTCCGGACGGCGTCGTCAGCACCACGATTCAGCGATTCGCGAGCGTCCCACCTAGCACAGCAGGCGCGGTGTCGTTGATGTAGTCGTCCTTACGGCTTGCTTCCTCCTGCAGGCTGTCGGTTTTCTGAAGGAGCTGATCGTTAGTCTTGTGCGCTGCGTCCATCGGGTCGCTAAGCGCGTCGGTGGCGTAACCGTTCGCTGTGGCACTGCCGAATACCGCACCTACCGCCAAAGCGATAAACACCGCAGCAAGCGAGATGACGTGGTAGCGAAAGTCGATCATCGGCACACGTTAGTGACGAAAAGCGTGCGGGGGACCACCACGCTCTGGTACGAGCCCGCACGCCGCCGGCGAGAGATCAGCAGAAGCGTGGGAACCGGTGATACTACGGCGGTTGGCGACAGGGGCTTGACCTCAACGGCAACCCTCGGCGTGGGTCAGCGGCATCCAACAGATCCGGCAGCGGGACGCTCGATCACGCCGGCCACACCGATAGAACGTCAAGCGGGCCCCGCCCCTCCAGGAGGAGGGCGGGGCCGTTGCGCCTAGTGGCGGTCCGAGCCCGCTCTCGTTAACCCGGACCGCCACTGCCAGACGAGGCTCAGCCACGGTAACGCCAGCGCCCCCTGAGCACCCGCCTTGATCGACTCCTTATGGCGAAGCGGTATGACCAGCAATCACTGCGTGTCCCGTCTCGCTGAGAGGGCGGGGCCGCTTCGTCGTATCTGCCACCATCACGGCGTGACCAGCCGACTCGAACACGCCGCCCATACCTACCACTAGTACGGCAGCCGCCGTTTGAGATGTCGCTGGTGGGGCCGGGTAGACGAGGTGCGGCCACCGCGTGATCGTCTGTCTGCTGTGGACATAACTTCAGATCTGGCGGTGGCCGCGTGCCACAGCGTAAACCCTGCCCGGTGGCGGCAGGTTCTGGCCGGGGTGTGCGAGGCGTTCGCGGGACGGTTCGGGCGGGTCGAGCCGCGGCGCACGGCGACGGCGTTCGTGGCCGGGCTGCTCTCGGATGTCGAGGTCAAGACGTGTTGGCAGTTGGCGGAGCAGGCCGGGCATGCCCGGCCGGACGCGATGCAGAGGCTGTTGTATCGGGCGGTGTGGGACGCCGACGCCGTCCGCGACGATCTGCGCGACGTGGTCGTGGCCCGGTTCGGCGACTCGGACGCGGTGTTGGTCGTCGACGAGACCGGGGACCTGAAGAAGGGCACGCATTCGGTCGGGGTGCAACGCCAGTACACCGGCACCGCCGGCAGGATCGAGAACGCGCAGGTAGGGGTGTTCTGCGGCTACGCCAGCCGGCACGGGCACACGCTGATCGACCGCCGGGTCTACCTGCCGGTGTCGTGGACCGATGACCGGGACAGATGCCAGGCCGCCGGGGTTCCCGATGAGGTCGTCTTCGCCACGAAGTCCGAGCTGGCCGCCGACATGATCACCGCTGCGGTCGACGCCGGCGTCCCCGCCGCGTGGGCGGCTGCGGACGAGGCCTACGGCAACAGCAGCGTCTTCCGCGCTCACCTGCGCGAACACCGCCTGGGCTATGTCCTGGGCGTCTCCCGCAGTCACCTGGTCCCTCTCGACGGCGGCAAGACTCGGGTGCGGGCTGACCGGGTCGCCGCCGACCTACCGGCCTCGGTGTGGCAGCGCCGCAGCGCAGGCGCCGGGTCGAAAGGGCCACGCTTCTACGACTGGGCCTGGCTCGACGACGTCTGCACCGATGCCGACCCCGACGACGGCGGCCACCACAGCCTCCTGATCCGCCGCAACACCACCACCGGCGAGCTGGCCTTCTACCGCTGCTGGACCCCGCAACAGGCCACTCTTGCCCAACTCGTGCGGGTCGCGGGCATCCGCTGGACAGTCGAGGAAAGCTTCCAAGCCGCCAAGGGCCAGGTCGGCCTCGACCAGCACCAGGTCCGCCGCTGGGACTCCTGGCACCGCTTCACCACCCTGGCCCTGGCCGCCCTCGCCGTTCTGGCGATCTGCGCCGCCGACGCCGACGACGACTCCACCGACACAGGACTGATCAAGCTGACCGTCAACGAGACCCGCCGGCTGATCAACACCCTCGTACTCCGCCCGATCCGCGACCTCACCCACCGTCTGCGCTGGTCAGACTGGCGCCGCCGCCATCAAGCCCGAGCCCGCCAAGCCCACTACGCCCGACGCCTCAACCTCGAACTCCAGCCATGATCCCGAACGGCGGCTGCCGTACTAGGCCAAGGAGGCCCTCGACGAGGCGCGGCCCGAACTCGCCACGCCATCGTCGACGCGACGTCGCCCGTATCTCCGGCTACACCCGCGAGCGGTACACCGCATCTGCCGCGCTGCTGGGCTGGACGCCGAGTAGCCGTGCGTACAACCACGCCAGCCGCGCTCAACGGCCCGGCGGCCGTGTGCTGCCAGCGGCTGAGGAGTTCGGCGCTACCCAGCGGGCGGGGTCGTAGGGGCCGTCGATCGCGAACAGCTGGCTCATCGCGTCGATCCAGCTGCTGGTCTCGCTGCCGGCCGGGGAGCCCGTCCTCGACGAAGAGCGCTCAGGTGCTCTCCGTAAGATCATCGAAAAGCGCACGGACATCAGGAAACTAGCGATGCCGGCCGACTTCCGCAACCAGATGTGCGAGTTGTTGCAGGATTCGCCGTGACCCTGCCCGCCGGGCAATCGGCAGTGCGGTCTGTGCGGTGGCCGCGGCGAGGTCAGGCTGGTTCGCAGCTACGTGGGCTGCGGCCTTGTCAGACTGCGGTGTTGGGCCTTCATGGTGATGGTTTGGGTTGTTCGGGTGGGCGCCCCCTTGCGCGCCGCGCGTCGGCGATGGCCGCTGCGGCCAGTACGACGGCGGCGGCGCCTGCTGAGGCCAGTGGTGGCAGGTGGATCATCGCGGGGAAGAGAGCGGCGAGGGTGAGGAGGACAATGACCCGGGAGGGGGATACGCGGGAGAAGACCTCGTGCTCGAAACGTGCCCGGCCGACGGTGAACAGGGCCGGGCCGCCGAGGATGACTGCGATCCACGTGGCCTTGGTGTCGCCGTGCGGATGTTCGATGGCCAGGTGGTAGCCGACGGCGGTGGTGACGATGCCAGCGAGCATGATCAGGTGCGAGTCGGTGGTGGACCAGCCAATTCGTGCCGGGGATGCGCTTTTGGTGATCGCTTCGGGGAGAATCTGTCCGGCGCGGTGGAAGTAGATGCGCCAGATGAGCACGGTGGTGGCTACCGCTATGGCGAACGCGGCGGTTTCGCTGGTGCCGATGGTGCCGTCGGCGTAAACGAGGCCGGTGACCAGGATCGCTTCGCCGAGGGCGATGAGGAGGAATTGTTGGTAGCGTTCGGCGAGGTGTTCGCCTTCCATGCGTAGTTTCGCAGCTGGGGAGCGGCCGAGGCCGGGGATGGGGAAGCCGGCTCGTGCGGTGATCCACTCGGTGGCCAGTGCGAGCAGCCACAGCGGTAGCCGCCAGTCGAGCGGCAGCACGGCGCCGGTGATCCACAGGGCGCCGGTCAGGCTGAACGTGGTCAGCATGCGTAGCTCGTGGCTTCGCCTGTCACGTTCGCCGCGCAGGGAGACCGCCAGAATGAGAGATCGGCTGACGTGGGCGAGAACGTAGGCACAGGCGAGTGCCAGACGGCGTTCGTCGAAGGCGCGGGATATAGCCACTCCCATGACCAGGCTGGCAACCAAGGAGCTGAGGACTATGAGTTGGACTCGGTGGTGGAAGGGGTCGTACTGGCTGGTGGTCCAGGCGGTGAGGTGCCAAACCGCCCACAGCGCCAGGAGCAGCAGGAGTGCTTTGCCCAGGCCCATGGCGACAACGCTGGGCATGTGACCGTAGGGGCTGGTGAGGACATCGGCGGATCGGGTCGATATCCGGGTGAAAGCGAAGACGAACACCACGTCGTAGAACAACTCCAGGAAGGTCGCCTGCCGTTTGGTCCCGTGCCTGAGCAGCAGCCCTGCCTCACCCACCATCAGAACCCCTGTCTCCACCGCGCGGACCTATTCATTGCTGCCGAACTGCTTATCTAGGTGGTGATCGGGCCTTTAGGGGCTTGCCGAGGGCGCGGGCGGCGTCCGTGGCGGCGATCCCGGCCAGGACCAGCGCTGCGGTGAGGAACACCGGCACCGGTGGCAGGAGGACCATCAGCGGGGCGGCGAGGACACGTACAGGGCGGGGCCGCCGAGGATGACCGCGGCCCAGGCAGGCATGGTGTCCCCGAGCGGGTGGGGAATGACCAGTTCGTCGCCGACGGCGGTGATGATGATGATGATGCCGAGGGCCGTGATCCAATGGGCGAAGGCGGCCACGCGGCCGAGGTGCTCGGGGTTCTTCGACGCGGCGATGGCGTCGCCGAGGATCTGCCCCGCCCAGTAGAAGTAGATCCGCCACAGCAGCACGGTGGTGGCGAAGCCGATCACGAACGCGGCGGTCGACTCGACGCCGTACAGGCCCCTCGTGTATCCCAGGGCCACGACCCACTCGCCGAGGGCGATCAGGAGGGACTGCCGGTAGCGGTCAGCCAGATGCGCCCCGGCGACCGCCCACGCCGTGGCGCGCAGTGAGCCGAGCCGCGGCACCGGCCAGCCGAGTCTGGCCGCCAGATAGTCGATCGCCGCGGCGCAGATCCACAGCGTCACCCGGTCCCGCCGAGGGTGAACGCGCCGGCGAGCCACAGGATGCCGGACAGCGTGAACCAGACGAGCTCGCGGGCTGCGGTGCGTGACAGTTCGTGCCCGCGCAGGATGATCATGAGGGCGGCGGCCCGGCCGGTCTGAATGACGACGTACGGTACGGCGAAGGCCAGACCGACTTGGCGGAACGCGGTGGACAGCCCCGCCGGCATGATCAGGACACCGAACATGACCGCGATGATCACGGCCTGCACGGGCGGCCGGCGCGGGTCGCACTTAGCGGTCGTCCACGCCGCCAGGAGTCCACACCCAGGTCAGTGGGACGAGCAGCAGCGTCTTGCCTGCGGCGGAGAAGGCATGCCACCCGTCGGCGACGCCGGGCGGCCTCAACCGTTCCGTGATCCGCAGGGTGATCCGCTGGATGACAAGGACGAGGACCAGGTCGAAGAACAGTTCCAGGAACGTCGCCTGCTGCCGGCTCCCATGTCTGCGAGTCACCGTCTCGGCTCGCCCTGCCGCCGCCATCATCACCGCCGCCGCTTCGCTGACCCGTCACACAGCCACCCTGGCACGCCGGCCCATCGGCGCGGTCGCGATCGCGGCGATCCCACCGGACGAACGTGAACCGTGCTATCAGCATCAAGACCTTTACGTGAGGGCGAGTGCATTCACCCCGGTTGGAAGCGCGGGAGGCACGACATGGCCAGTGACCAGCACGAACACCGGCATCAGCCGGCCGCCCGGGCCCCTGCAAACTGCCGCCAACCGCGGCCCTGCCCACCCAGCCAGCAAGCAGCAACTACTCGCCGACCACACCCCCATCGACCTATTCATGCGTCTCGGCTGCCGCCTCACCGCCGCGCCCGCCGACCTTCCCACCACACCCGTCACGGCGCTACGGGCCCGGTTCCTCGACTGGATCCCCCATCGCCGCACTCGCCTGGCATGAGCAGTCGGCGCAGCCCAGGTTCGCACGGCCTAAGCGAGAGGCGACGTCCCCTTGATCGTGCGTCATCAAATGCTGGCCCTGGGCAGGAAAGAGTAAACTGGGAGATCGCGAGGGTGGTTCGCATACTCGGGAGATTCGATCGTCGGCCCCGGAGGATGCCACCCGTTCCCGTCATCACTCTCACCGTCGGCCGCGTGCCCGAGCCCGGAGCCGTCTGCGATGTTGCCGGATGCCTGCGGGCTGCGGTGGTAGCCCGGCAGATGGCTCGAGGCGATGTCATCCTCGGAGACGGGTGGATCGCTGGCGAGCACGACGAACGGGCGCTGCGGCTGACCGGCGCCGAGGACTATGTCGACGCCTGATCGTTGCGGCGCGCGTCAGGCCCTGAAGCCTAGATGGTGGCCTCCGCAGCGATTCGCGAGCGATGACAGTTGGGCGACCTGGACATGGTGGCTGGGGTCGGGTGGCAGGTCGGGGAAGGCCGCCGCTATTCGCCGACGGCCTGAGTGGGTCCCGTCTTCGGTCGGTTGGAGGCTGACCTCACCACCGAGATCGGCCAGTCCCGCTACGCAGACGTCGACTGCCTCGTCAGGGACGTCGAGGTGGTAGGTGGTTCGGCGAGGCATCGACTCAGGGTAGTCACCGTAGTCCTCCGCCATTGCCCAGTGCATGCGCTGGCCGAGGCCGGCCGAGGCACCTTCAGGCAACGGTCCAGGGTCGGTGAGCCGATCGACCAGGCGACGCACCAGGTCCGGCGGAAGCTTGTCTGCCAGTAGATGGGGCCATGCACGACGACAAGCACACCGATAATGGCCTCAAGGGCACGCCTTGGTAGTGCCCGGGTTCGCGGCACCACCCGCATCACCCTCCCGGCCTCGGCGCGTCTGATGCGGACCGCCACGGTTGGAGGGCGAAAACGATGCCCACGCTACGACCCACCGCAGCGCCATCATCGTCACATCGACACTCCCACACCGCCGCAGGCGCGCGGCAACCACGTTGCCCGCAGTGGCATCGATGTCCAGGGATCCACTATGGCGCACGAAAGCATTAGGCTTGCCCGGACACGCGATCGCTGCTCCCGTACCGCGGTCCGCTTTGAAGGAGCCCCGGTGACGAACACATCCTCGTCTGCGTACGACAAGCTCGACACCAGCGTGGCCCACTCCGCCCGCCTGTGGAACTACCTCCTGGGAGGTAAGGACAATTTCGCCGCCGACCGGGAGGCCGCCGAGCAGGTCCTCGCCTTCATGCCGGAGTTGGTGCAGTCGGCCCGCTTCAACCGGCAGTTCCTCGGCCGCGCGGTCCGGTACCTCGCCGACGAGGTGGGGATCCGGCAGTTCCTCGACATCGGCACCGGCCTTCCCACCGCGGACAACACTCATGAAGTCGCCCAGAGCGCCGCACCTGACTCGCGCATCGTCTACGTCGATACCGACCCGATGGTGTTGGCTCACGCCCGCGCGTTGCTGACCAGCAGCCCGCAGGGTGCCACCGACTACATCGACGCGAACATCAGGGATACCGAACGGGTCATCACCGAAGCACGCCGCACCCTGAACTTCGATCAACCCATAGCGATCATGTTGCTTGGCATTCTCAACTTCGTCGTCGACGACGCGGAGGCGGCCCGCATCGTTCACCAGCTGCTTGACGCTGTCCCAGCCGGCAGCCACCTGGTGATCTCCCATCCGACCCGCGAGGTCAACCCGGAGGCCGTCGACCGGGCCGTGCGAATGTGGAACGCCACCGGCTCAGCGCCGATGGCGATCCGCTCCCCAGCGCAGATCACCCGCCTGTTCGCCGGGCTGCAACTGATCAACCCCGGGCTCGTCACCTGCTCGCGCTGGCGTCCCAACGGCAACGACACGACGCCCGCCTCCGAGTACTGCGGCGTCGCCCGCAAGAACAACTAACGGCACGGGTATCCCGCAAATCGGTACCTCAGCACGGCATCCGACGGCACGCCAGAGCCGCAGACCGCCTCTTCCGAAACTGCCAAGTGGTGGTGACCGAACACGTCGGACGGATCACCTACCGCTGTACGGGCTGTCCCGCTGCTCGTCGACACAAGGCGGCAGGCCGGGTACATCGCTGCGGTGAAGGCGTGCAGCGGTGTAGGCGGCTGACTGTTCCACGATCTTCACGTCGCCGGGCGGCACCATAACCGCGACCGCCCGCAGCAGACTTCATGTCAGCCGTTGTTGTAGCGGGAGCCGGTTTCCTTGTTCCGCTGATGCTCGACGGCGAGTCCACACTTCCCAGCGCCGCACTGCTCGCTGGCGACGCAGCATGTTGACCGGCCCACAGAGATGGCGGGTCGCCACCCGCCGGCCCGCAGCGGTTCATCTCCACTCCCACCGCAGTCTCCCGAGCAGCGGCTCACCCTCCCCCGACACGGGCATTTACACCCTCAATCTGGTCACCGCGACGCTCCGCCGGGTGGCCGAGCAACCGCGATAAGCCGTCGGTTACGACGGCCGAGGATGTGTGGCTGGTGGCACCGGACCGGCGGAGTCCAGGCGCCTGAGCGCTTCTTGCTTCCCGACGCACCGATGATTACGGCTAATGTCCGGATCGATCGCTTTGCAGGAGGACCACGTGGGTCGGATGAGGAATCGCCAGCAGACGGTCGAGCGGCTGCACGAGGAATGCCGCCGTCAGGGTCTCGACATCTCGGTTGCTGCCGCGCAGGACATCCTCGCCGCCCTCGTCACCACCCCCGCCGACATGCTGGGGATCCGCGAGGAGATCTTCGTGCGGTCCCACCTTTCGCCTGTCGGCGTTGCCGACCTCGTGGCCCACGTCGAGCAGGCGGACGACGCGCAGAAACGCGAGGTGGCCGCGGCTTGCCTCGCAGTGGTCAGCTTGGAGGGCGCCGGCCGGGTCATCGCCTCCCTTGCCTAGGCGGTGCGGTGCGTCAGTCTCAACCATGATCGGCTGGCGGACGGGCGCCGCGACAAGAGCGTCGGTGTCCTCGACGATGCCAGCAACTGCCTGACGCTGCTCGGCGAAGCGGGCGGCAACAGCCACACCACAGCCCAGGGCACCGTCGTACTCTGGAGCGACGCGAGCGCCGCGTACCCACGGCGCGCCCCTCACCCAAACAATCGCCAACCTCCGCGATGGTGGCTGGCCCCTCGCCCACGGTCGGCAACTTGACGCCGACGTCGTCACCCGCATGAGCGCTGACCTGGAGATCCTGCCGCCGCAGTAACCACGCCGGGTGCCGAGCAGACGCGGTGCGACCAAGCAGCGGCGCGGGGCCGGGACGGTGTTGTGGCGATGGGGCGACAGACTGCTGTCGTGGGCGGCGTGCCCGGCGCCCCGTTATTACATCAGACGGCAGGCGGCGTCTGGAGACCGGACACTGCCGGGCTCGCGGTCCCTTCGTGGACCGAGTGAGAGCAGCGGGCGCTCAGGAGGAAGCCAGCCGCCTGGCTGCACCCGCCGTCCCAACACGGCTGACGCTACCCGCGCCGTTCGTCCTCGATGCTGTTCGCAGCTCCGGCGATCGGTGCAGAGGTTAGTCGGCGGTGGCGGTCGACGGCGCCGTCAGCCGGGCCCAGACGCGCTTGTGACCGTCACTGAAATCGGTGACACCCCACTCGGCGCCCAGGGCTTCGATGATCGCCAAACCCCGGCCGCCGTCGCGGTCGGGGTCGCGGCGGCGCGGGACGATGGCGGAGCCGTCCACTGCTGCAATCGTCACGCTTGTGCCGTCAGCGTGAATGTACAGGCGTGGGCAGCCGCCGCCGTGGCGCACCGCGTTAGCCACCAACTCGTCGGCGATCAGCACCGCGTCGTCCACCCACTGCAGGTCGCCGAGCCGCCACCCTGTCAGGACGGTCCTGGTGACCTCCCGTGCGGCGGTAAGAGCGTCGACGCCGCCGGGAAGGTCCAGGTGTGCGGTCAGCTCGCTCACGGCAGTGATCCCCTCTATTGAGGTCCGCCCGTCCTGACAGTCAGCACCGCCACCCGGCTTGGCCAGGCGAAACATCGCCGGACAGCGCGGCACCTGGTCAGACGTCGCTCGGCGACGGCTCGCAGGTGGTGGCGTCAGGGCTGAGCAGCGGCAGAACGCCTGTGATTTAAGAACGCGGCGGGCATGACCAGTGCAAGTTGATCAATATCAACCTGCCACCGGCGGTCTTGGCGACGTGGTGAGCGATTACCCGCACGCAGATGACCCTGAGTCGACGAACGTCACGGCGGCAAGGTCGAGCTCGACTACCGGGTGACCTCGATCGTGACGGTCAACCGATTACGCGGGTCATCCACGCTGGGCGATATCAAGCTTGCCCCACAAGCTACCACAACGCCTTCTGCTCGGCGCTGGACCCGTCACCGCCACCGATTGTCCGGACCGGTCCTGATGCCTCCATTTCCGTCCGCAGCGGCTCCGCTGAGCATGGCCGCACGCTACGTCGCCCCACGCGGCCCCAATGCTCAGCCACTTCCCGCATTAAGCCGCTCAGGGTCGATCACATCGCACCGGCTGCAATGCCAAACGCAGCCGGAATCGCCGTCGCACGAGACCCGGACGCTGGCCTACGACCTACGCCGAACCGGCCTCCTCCACGCCGTTCACGATAGGTTCCGGCGTCACTAACTTCAATAGCATTATCCATGGCGAATGGAAGCCTGATCCGAGCTCCTCAGATACGGCCGCGCCGCCGCGCCATTTAATCGGCGAGGTAAGCCGACATCCGGCCTGGCCGCGCGGCGTGGGAGATTCAACTCGGCGCGCCGATAGCTCAAGCCTGGGCAAGGACGTCGATGGCCGGGCTAATGAGGTTAATGCAGGTGGTGGGATCGTCGACGGCGACGACGAGTGGTGGTGGTGGTGTGGTCGAAGGCCCTGGACGGCCATCCTTTTGTTGTCCGGCGCGATCCAGAGGATGGGCGCAGCCGGTGTGGTCGAGGCGGATAATGGCGGCCTGGCTCAGGTCGGGATTGACGTAGTGGCCTTCAGAGACGACCACAAGCAGTCGCGCGGTGCCGGGTGTGGACAGGCGCAGGAGCCGGTCGGCTCGTCGCAGGCTTCAATGAACCGTTCCGTTCCGTGCCGTGCCGGCATCCGGCGCGCATGTCGCGGACCTTGGCAGGTCGCGGCGGGTGGGATCAGGACGGCGATCCGGTCGCTGTAGGCAAACGTCGCGCTGGCGGCTCCGACGCAGGTCGCGGCGCGCGCGATGATCCACGCGACGGAGGACATCGGCGCGGCAAAGTCCCCCATCGAGCCAGACGCGTCGACGAGAGGCCACGATCGGCCCGGTCAAGACCGGACTGATCAAACGCCACGGGCCGTGGCGGACCTGCAACCAGGCGGAGATCGCCACTCTCGAGTACGTCGACTAGCACAACCACCGCCACCCCACAGCGGAGCCGCGGGCCTACCGCCAGCCGCCTTCGAAGCCCTCTAGATCCCCCGGACACCGGCTGATCCAGCTGGAATCCCAACCCATTTAGCCGCTACCAAGCGCGGGGCGGTTCAGTGTCAAGGCGTTGGCAACAGAGAGGTCTCCGCTCGATTCACACTCTGCCACCGCGCCGCGTGACCTAAGCCCTCTCAGGCGGGCGCAGCCTCCTTCACCAACGTCGTCCGAGTGAGCCTCCATCGCCGGGGCGGCCTGCTCCGCGCGGCGACATTACGATGCGGGTCGTGGACACCCCACGCCGACGCGAGAACGCCTCCCATCTGCCGTCCGAGCTGCGTGACCAGGAGATCGCACCCGAGCAACTTGTCGCCGAGCCCTGCTCCCGTTACGGGATCGTCTACGTGCACAAAGGGCGCGATCTGCACCGGCGTGTCGTCTGGGTCGCCGCTTGGTTGGATGAGATCAACGGCCGCTCTACCAGCATCGACCGAATCGAGGGCACCCGCGAAACCGTTCTTGCCTGGGCCCGCTCCCGGATGGCCGCCGCGCACCTGATGCCCGCTGTAGACGGCCCGGGTTGGGTGCCGCTGCCCGACACCGACGACGCCATTGATCTACCACCCCTCGCCGACTGACGCGGCCGGGCCGTCGCGGTCGGACGCCACGCCGACGCGCAGCACAATCCGCAAGTGTCATCGAGCACCTCGCCGCGTATCGCGACCCCCTCCTGCTGGCGGCGAGGTGCGGAGCGAGGGGTCACAGACGTGACGATCACCAGCAGCGGGCCCGCCCATTTGTCTGAGCTTGACCGGCCGACTTGGCGCAGCCACCAGTGGCCCCGTTACGACGCCTGCTCGCCGCGCTGGGCACCGACACAGTCCGGGACGTCGAATTCGACCTCACTGGCCTCGACTGCTTCGCTGCCGCCGCTACCAGCACGCTGGTGGCCTGCCGCATGGCCACGCACGTACGCGGCGGCATCCTGCGGCTGTCGAACATCGCTCCTGCGGTCCGCCGGCAACTGTTCGCCGCCGGCTTGCTCGGCCTGTTCGACGGACATGCAATCGGCGGGAGGTGTGTCGATTTCCGTGTTTGGTCCTGTGGTGTGATCGAGGTTGTTAGCTGGTGATCCGGTCGCCGTAGGCGAGGATCAGGGCGCCGCGGGCCTTGGCCCAACCGTAGACCCGGCCGGTCATGCTCCCGCCGCCCTTGCGCTTTTGCTGGAGGACGAGGTAGCGGGCCTTCATCGCGGCCCGCTCGGTCCGGAAGTGTCCACGTCGACGGGGGCCTGACGGAACCGGGCGTTCAGCTCTCGATGATGTTGGTGGTGGAGAGCACCTTGCGGCCCTCGGGTCGTAGTTCAGGAACGGCGCGAACTGTGGCTAGGAGGCGCCCCAGAGCCGGATCGCGGCCGGGTATTGGTCACCGAACGGCGTGGCGCATCTCATGGAACCGGGCCTCGACCGCGGCGACGGTCGGAGCCGTGTAGGTGTCCCGCAACACGGGGGTGATCCTTTGCCAGTCCTTGCGGTTGGTGTAGCGCAGGCTGGCCCGCACCGAGTGAACGACGCATTGCTGGTGCGCCGCGAAGGGCCGGACCTGCTCGATCGCGTCGGTCATGTCTTTGAGTCCGTCGGAGCAGACAATGAACACGTCCTCAACGCCGCGGTTACGCAGTTCGGTGAGGTAACCGGCCCGCTGCTTGGCGCCCTCGCGGCTCCACCCGCCCGAACCGTCCCAGCGATCACCGCGAACCGAGCGTGAACTCGTCCAGCCGCCCCTCGGCTTCTACGCTGCGCCCAGCGGCCGCCACAGGATCTTCCATTGTTTCCACAAGCCGACGATGATCGCGGGTCGGCCGTTCCCGTGCCCGCGGACACGCCGAACATCCCAGACCAGCCAAGGCTTCGTCATCGACCGTCTTCATGACGAACTCATAGTGGCCAACGCGCTAGCGGACGGCCTTGTCACGAATGGCTCGCGCGTGCTGGAAGGCGACCAGCAGGGCGGTGAGGAGGCCAGTCACCAACAGGATCCTAGTCACGATGAACAGCATCATGTCACCCGTGGAGTGGGGCGGGAAGATGTTCTTAATGAGCCAGCCTACGCCCATTCCCAGACCCAGGCAGGCGTGCATTGCGGCCCGCAGGCGCGGGAAGGGCTGCGGGCGGCCGAAGATCCGAGGCATCGCCATGCCGGCACGACTCCTGGCGAGCAGCACGGCGGCGACGGCGAGGTTGGCCGCGGCGGCCACGGCAGCTAAGACCAGGTCCACGGATCCCATCGGCACACGGTATCGCGCGGATGCCGGCGGGCAGGATCAGCGAAAGCTGGACTCCTCGTAGCGGATCGATGCGGTCGGCAAGCCCAGCCGGCCTTCGGGCACGTCGATCATGGCGGGGATACCCAAGCGCCTGCTCGCATCGGCCGCCGCGGACACGCTGGCGATGCTGGCGGGTCCGATGAGCAGTACGACGTCAGCGCCAGCCTCGGCCGCGAGGACCACCTGGTCGCGTCCCCAGTCTGCGGACATCATCTCGGCGACGATCCACGCGCCGGGAGTCGGGTGCTTGACCGCGCTGATGGCCTGGAAGCCGACGCTCTTGATGAGCGGGTCGCCGATCTCGATGAATGGCACACCCGCGCTGGCAGCGGCTTGGGCGACAGTGATCGCGTGGTTGACGTCACGGACGTCGAGCGCGACCTGAACTAACGTAAGAGCTCTCCATCGACAAGTCGGCGGCTTGAAGACGCGCTTTCGAGTAGCAGCGCTACCGCTCGAATTATGGGGTTCTAGTTGTTTTGGGATCGCTAGTCATTTCATCGCGTAGTCCGGGTGCCGGAGCGGCCTTGGCGTCCAGGTCCATCGAGTTGTTCCGCGACATCGTGTTGTGCTGGCCCTGACCTGGACTGTCCATCACGCGCTGCTTCAGGAGCTGGTCGCGGACCGCGCTGCGGCGGATCGGAGATGCTGATCGTGGCGTTGTGGTCGGGTGAGTGCTGGCGGGGGCAGACATTTCGGGAGCGGCGAGACCTGTGGTAGCGCTTCCGCCACGGGTTAGCATCAGTTGCCTGCGGCCGCCTGTCGCACCATCCGTCGGGCTGTGTCTCGGGGCAGGCCGGTAGCACGCAGGATGTCGTTGGCGACCAGACGTGTTTGGGACACGACGATGGTGCCGGAGAAACCCATGTCCTGGCGGCAGGCCGCGCCGGCGTGGCGCACTGCCTGCAGTACGCGCTCCCTGGCGGCCAGTGGCTCGTGGGCGGCGAGGAATTCCTGGTGCAGTATGCGGATCGCCTCACCGAGTTGTTCTATCGCGACAGGGAGTTCGTGCGGCACCGGTTCGTCGTCTCGCAGTGCGGCGCTTAGTCGGCGTACCAGGGCACGGCTGTTGCGGAAGGCGCGATCGAGGTGCTCCACGCCCTGCCGGTAGGCTGCCAGTAACCGTCGGCGGCGCCACCGTAGCGGGGACAACCGGGCCACCTCGTCGGCGGCGGTCACCACTTCCGTAATCTGGCTCAGCTCTGCATCGGCGTCACGCATGCGATCAAGGATCCGTTCCGCGCCGTCGGCGTCGCGGCGGGTCAGAGCGGTGGCCGAGGCGCTCATCTCGCGGGCGAAGCGGTCCAGCGAGTAGTCGGCGACTCGGCGCACGGCACGCACCGGATTCAGTGGTGCCAATACGAGGACCACCAGCAGACCGACCGCCCCGCCGACCAACGCGTTAGCCGTTCGCGGCAGTTCCAGATCGGGTGAGGTCGGTGTGAGGGTTGCGACCAGCACGGCCGTACCTCCGGTCTGCACCATGAGCGCGCCGCTGCTCCGTGCCGCGGCCACGATGGCGACTGCCAGGAAAACGATCACACCGGTTTGCCACGGCCCCGTTCCCAGCACGGCCACGAGCAGATCGCCGACCGCGATGCCGATCACCACTCCGACGATCAGTTCGACGGCGCGGCGCGCGCGGTTACCGACAGCCGAGCCGATCACACCTACAGCGGCCAGCGGCGCGAAGGTTGGCTGCGGGTTGCCCAGCGCCTCCCGAGCCACCAGCCACGCCAGGGCCGCCGCCAGCCCTGTCTGCACCGCTACCAGGAGATACGTCTGCAGGTGGCGATAGCTACGCTGAGCGGCGACGCAGAGCCATGAACGCAGCCGGCCAACCCACGCCTGCCTCCTGGATCGAGACGACGACATGGCGCCGCCTACCCCGCGGGCGCGTCGGTATCCACAGCAGCTGGCCTCCGGCTCCCCAGAACCCTGTCGGCGCCGCTGTGGGAGCTCCTGGGCTTGACGGTTACACCCTTTGGCCACGGCGGCTCTGTGACAGGCCCCATGGCGAACGGTTCTCCGCCTGGAGCCGGCCCGGTGCGTGATCCGCAGTTGGCCCGTACGGACCTGCACGAGGCCGCGCGGGTCGGTCGCCTACAGCGGTTCATGCCGTCCTTGCTTCAGCTGGTCGGTAGGGGCGGATTCCGACGCGCTCTGCCCTAAGGCCCCAGTTCAGGACTGTTTCATTTGATCAAGGTTTGGGGTCTTTGCTCCTGCTCACCTCACGGCACGGCGGCAAGTGCCGGGGCCGTTTGCCGGATCGGCGCAAACTTCTCACGTCGCCTGGACGAGCGCCACTGCGGCCGGATCTGGGAGGGGTCGGTGGGCATGGGGATGACCATCGATTTGCGTGCGGGTTTCAGAGGAAATGAGCTGCGATGAGGCAATGCGGAAGGATCACGGTTGGTGGACGCGAGGGCGCGCAGGAGGGCTTCTGCGTACGAGGGAGAGCAGTCAACAGGCCACCTATCTTGAGTTGTTCTTCGATCTGATCATGGTGTTCGCCCTCAACCGTTTGGTTGCCTTCGCGCTCAATGGCGCCGGCAGTGTGGATTCTTCCTTCGAGTGGATAGCGGTTTGGAAGGCCTTGCTGCTGTTCACGCCACTGATTTGGGCGTGGACGACCACGGCATACATAACCACTAGGTTTGAACCGTATAGAGGAGGAACCCAACAGTCAGTCTTACTGGGAGCATTCGCCATGCTCGTGATGGGCACGGCTTTGCCCGACGCCTTCGACGGCGCTGGACTTGTCTTCGCGCTGGCCTACGTGGTGGCCCAGACCGGCCGCGTCCTGGTCCTCGTCCGGGCACTAGGCGCCCATCCCCTCCGTGATCTGTACTTCCGGAATCTGGCCTGGTTCTCCCTGGCGGCAGTGTTCTGGCTCATCGGCGCGTTCACGACCGGCATGGAGCAGATGACGCTATGGAGTGTGGCGGTGGTCATCGAGCTGGGGTCGGCACGGCTGGGTTGGCCGCTGCCCGGCCTGGGACGGGAGCGGGCCTGGGCGTGGGCCCTGCGGCCGCACTACCTCGCTGAGCGGTACCAGCAACTCGTCCTCATCGCCCTCGGGGAAACCATACTGTCTGTAGGGGCAACATTTGCCAGCGGCCGCGGCCGGGTCACCCTCACCGAGATCTTCGGCCTGCTCGTGGCGTTCCTGACGGCGGTGCTGCTGTGGCGGATCTATTTTCACCGAGCGGGACTCGTGCTAGCCTCGGTCTTTCATTTCGGCGCGTTTTGATAGGTGCGACTCGATGAACCCGGCTTGAGGATGCCCGTGCTGGGTGCAGGCATGGTGAAGGCCCGGCGCGTGGGCCGGGTTCCTCCGTGGCGGTTGTCGAGCGTTGGGGGTGCTGGTTCAGCTGGCGGGGCGTGGTAGTGCAGCGAGGCGCCCGAACGCGGTGACCAGCGCTTTCGTCCAGGGCCAGCCGGCGGCGATGGCGAGGCGGGTTCGGCGGGCGGTGCGGGTGAGGCGGGCGGCGACGTGCAGCAGCCGGTAGCGCAGCTTTTTCGGCTCCGCGCGGGCCAGGTCGCCGTCGAGGAGCAGGTTCTGAGCCCAGGCGAGTAGGTCGATGCCGGTCAGGGCCAGCAGGAGCCAGGCCTGGTTGATCGGGAAGTGTCGGGAGGGGAACCGGCCGAAGCCGGTGTTCTTGCCGCAGCGGATGCGGTCCTCGACGCGGGCGTGAGCGCGGTGGCGGGCCTCCAGGAACTGGATGCCGCCCTGCCCAGGCGGGGTGTCGGTGGCGATCAGCTGGTGACGCCAGCCTTCGATGGTGTCGAACAGCGACAGCTGGGCGCCGGGGTGCGGGCGTTCGCGGCGGACAATGAACCGGGTCCTCTCGGGCCAGCCGGTGGCATTGAACCGTCCGGTGATCTCGCAGATCTCGGCGTGCTCGCGTAGTTCACCGTCGGTGTCGAGGGCGGGGACCCAGCCGGCGGCGGCGGTGATGGCCTGCCGGACGGGTTCGGTGATCGCGGCGCCGACGGAGAACCGGACGTCCAGGTGCTGCTCGCGCAGGCCGCGGATGTGGGCGAGGAAGCCGTGGCTGGAGCCGGCGGAGTCACTGCGGATCAGGATCGGGACGCCGTGCCGGTGCTCATCCGGGATCTGGGCCAGGGCCTGGTCGAGCACGGTGATGTGATCGGCGGTGGTGTTGGACCCGGCCCGGCCCTCGCGCAGCAGGCCGGACAGTGCTTCGCCAGTGTTGTCCAGGAAGCAGAACAACGGGTGATATCCGAACGTCTTCTTCCAGGTCCGGGTCGCCGATTCCTTCTCGGAATGGCAGAGCACGATCGAGGCGTCCATGTCCAAGATCAGGCCTGCAACGATCTGCCCAGCCACGCTGACTTGCGGGAAGGCTTGGTCGTGGGTCTCGGCGTGCTGGGCCCACGCCGTCTGCCGGGCCTGAGCCCGCGCGGCCCGCAGTTCGGCCAGCAGCGTCTCGTCCAGTTGTGACAGCGTCCGCCACGCCGTCGGGTCGGAGGCGACCGGCCCGAACAGGCCGGCCTGATCCCGTAGCACCGCCAGATCGGCGATCGCTTCGCCGCCGTCGGCCAGCATCACCGCCAGATCGACCGCGATCCGGCCCGGATCGTGACCGCCCTGCCGCTGCCGCAACCCGGCGAGAGCCTCACTGAACGCGCTGGTCAACCCGGTCGCGTCCGCCACATCGGCGAGCAGGCGGGCACCGACGTGACCGACCACCCCTCGCCCGTCGCCGGTCACCACGATCTTCGGACGTGTTGCGGTAGCCTTCACCCAGCAAGTGCCTTCCGTGACGGGACGATCAGGACTCTCGACAAGCCCTATTTTCCCTGATCAGAAGGCACTTCTGCGTTTCCAGCCCAACCCGTGGACAGCCCTTAACGAAGGGCTGAGGCTAGGCGACGCGGTATACGCTGCCCGGGATCCGGCCAACCTAGGCCGGTTCGCTGGATCTACCCACTTTGTGATGATCGCTGGAATTATGGGCACTTCAATCGGTCATGGCATCGTCCAGACGCGCCCTACCGGGCACAGTTATCCAGCATGGCTCGCCATGATTCTCGGCGGCCCCGCGTGTTTCCTGCTCGGCCGGGCCGCGCTGGAACGTGCCGTTTTCGCGCGAATCGCCCACCGACGCTGGGTGGGCATTGCCGTACTGCTCGCCGCCGGACCGCCGCTGCTATCCGCTCCGCCGCTCGTCTCGGCGGTGATTGCCGCAGTCGTTCTGTTTGGCATCGCGCTGGTCGACAGCCGGCAGGCCGCCCGCCGCCCCCCTGAGGAGCCCAAGCCAGCTGCAGAGCCCGCCTGGCTATGGCCTAGACGGCTGTAAGCGAGCGTGATGACACGAAGCCCTCTGCCGCCGGCGCCTCACCGGATCAAGGAACGGGGCCTGCCACGCCGGCGAACTTGGCCAACGCCAGCAGTGCGTGGCCGACGTTCAGAGGATAGAGACCGCTGCCATCCCTCAGCATCGTGACACTACTGGCCCGTATTCTCCGGGTCATGGCCGTTGATCCACCCAGCTCCAACTCGCCACTGGACCGCGTGCCGCGTATGGTGATCGCGGCTCTGCTTGTCCTCGGGGTGGCGGCGCCGGCTCTCACGATCCGCGAGCTGATCAAGGCCAGGATGGGAGACGGCCCGCTGGCCGATATCGGCTTCATAACAGTGCCGGCAGCCGCTACGGCTTGGCTTGCACCGCACGCTTCCTACCGCCGGCGAGATGCACTTCTGTGGCTGGTTGGGCCAGGCCTTTACATATTCGCGGTCATCGCCTGGCGTCTGGCCTTCTTGCCCTACCGCGATTGGAAGCCTCGCCCCGATGAGACATCGCGCGTCCGGTGGCTTCGTGACCCGCAGCACGCCGGGTTGTGGTACCTGGCCGGAAGGGCAAAGTAGGTGGAGTCGGCCCGCTGACTGAAGGGGATCTCTGAAGAAGTCCAGGGTTCGGGAGGGAGCCCCGAGGTCTTCCGAGCCTCTGCTCCGGAGCGTGGCCGGGGCCGGCGCGGCCCGCTTGCGGGCTGCCTGATCCAGTACAGGCCGATGCGGCAATAGATCACCGGCTGCACTGTCTCCGTCGGCCGATGTAGGGCACACGTCGGCCAACTGATCTGCGAATGCGCGCCGATCTCGGGCGAGATCTAGATGCTCGGGATCCCGGAGGCCGGATGCGCTGCTCCGCCGCAGGGCGGGCCAGGGCATCGGATGGCCGTATGGCCCGGTGACGCGCGTGGAGATCAACAGTGGCCCGCCGGGTGTGGATGATGGTGTATCGGGCAGCGACCTGGAACTGCGGTCGCCTCACGTCTATGCAGGTTCGTCGCGTGCAGTGGCCAGCCTGGCCCTTCACCTTTGGCTGTACCCAGGCCCAAACTTCTACTGCTGGCTCGCCGGGGCAAACATCTCCCGAGGTGTGCCGGCTCCGCCCGATACAAACCGTCGACAGACTCGACTCCGGGTACGTCCTCGACCATGCGGCTGATGTCTGCTGCTGACCCGAGCGGCACAGCGACGCTGCCACCCGGCTCTGCGTTGCGGTCACCGATTCGAGACGTCGGTTGCCTTCGACCAGTCGATATCCGCGTCTAGCAGTTCAGCAACAGCCCGATCCGCAAGAGCTTGAGCATCGGCAACCAGCACGTCAACCCAGGTCGGCGCTTGCGTTCAGCGCCGTGGACGTTGCCGAGTCCGCGAAGGCAGGCGGCTTGGCTGTCCTGGGCTGACGATCCGTACAACCTGCCGTCCGAGCTGGCTCACGATCAGGTGGCGCGCTCAGGCGGCGAGTGCGGACGCGCTGGTGATGGTGTCGCCGGCAGGGGAGGACGACCTGCGATTCGGACGATACTGTCAAGGCGATGCGATGTGGGTGGGCCCGGCTGAGGGCTCGGCCGGGCCGAAGCCGGCTCGACGCCGACCAGTCAGTGGAACTGAAGAGCCTTGCCGTAATACTCCCAACTGCACCAAACCGAGGCTTTGACCACGGAGCGCGTCTGCAGCCTGCCTTCCCGATTATGTCAATGCGCCGCCCACTTCCTCGGGATAGGGCAAGCTAACGATATGGAGGGCGTCATGATCGTGCAGTTTTGCGGCGGTCCGCTGGATGGGCAGAGGCGCATTCAGCGGGAGTTGCCTATCGTTTGCACCGTCTCCTTGCCAAAGGATTGGACCGCCTCCACCTCGCAGGAGCACAGGTCCAGGACGCGCGCTGTCACGTACACGCTACGCACTGATCCTGGAACGGGTCAGCCCGCAGTCGATAGGGACGGCCACTACACGTACGAACATCATGGGTAAATCAGGATGTTAAGCAGCACGCGCGCTGCCACCAGTCTGATGACTCGATACCGCTGTTCGCCATCCTCTTGGCAGTGGGGTTCACCTGTAGCCTGCGGGGCCCGCCGCACCCATCCGCGGCGCCCCGCCGTCCCTGTTCCTGGAAGTGCTTCTCGCACGGCGGCGTGGTGTTCAAGGCACCGGCGGGTCGCGGCCGGTCTGCCGTAGCGCTACTGAGCCCCGGATATCGTCGGCGGCGATGATGCTCGCCAGCTGGCCACCTAGTGGTGCCGCTGCCAAATTGGTCGCCGGATCTCGCCGACGCACACCGGACGCCTCCACCGGCGCCATGTACCAAATCCTCCTCGAACCGCAGGCCCCCTGGCGACCTAGTGGGCGGGGGCGGCCCGGGCCTCGGCGGGCTCGGTTCCGCCGCCGAGCCCGGCGGGGGCGAACGACAGGCCGACGGGCCAGTTCACGAACCCATGCCCTGCGACGCCTCCCCCAGCCGACACCGGGGATACCCAGCCTCGGGCGGGGTAGTCGTCGCTGCCGGCGCACCCGTCCTCGCGCGGTAGCGCCAAGGTCATCGCCCTGCGGAGTAAGAAGAGGCTATGTCGATCACGAATTATATTGCATGGTCGTGTCAACACATCCCGAGGCCGGCTGGTGGCGTTGGGGCTGAGTGCCGCGGTGGGCGCGGGGATCCTCGCCGGTGTCGTCCAATCGGCCGTCGGATCGCTGGTTGGGCTCGTGACTGCCATCGCCATCTTGTGGCTCACGCCGGAGTTGTTCCGGCCGTCGGGGGATAGACCTTCGTCTGAGGGCCGCCAGCGCTGAGAAACACTGTTCTGACTGCCGAGAGCCGGAAATAGCGGTCACAGTGTTCTATTGCTTGCGGTTCCGTCGGTGTCCGCGCTCGTGCTGGCTCGCTGGCGAGCCAGCACTCCATAGACGCCGCGATGTCGGACTGGTCGGGCAGCGCGCCGACCGCCTCGTTGCTGCCGTACGCTGCGGCGAAGCCCCATCAGGCAAGCCGATGCTTGACATGCTCATCGGTTTCGTTGTGCAGTGTCGGTTGGGTCGGCCAACGGGTTGGCTGATCGATGCCCGTAAGGTCACGGGCATGATGGGCAGAGTTCTCGCTGCAGCGGTGCGCCGTCAGCTCAGCGTCTTGATGCTGGGCGTGGTCCTGGCGGTCGGGAATGCGGCGGCCATCGCGTTCGCGCCCTCCATGGCGCAGCTCCTGTTCCTTCCGCTGGTCGTCCTTGCCCTGGCGCTCCTGGTCCTGGGGCTGCTCAGCTTCCAGAATCGTCCGGCTTGCTTCGTGGTGCAGCCACAAATACCAGCTTTCGGCACCCCCGTGCCCGCGTGGAGGGCGGGGCTGGGCGTATGCCTCCTTCTGCCAGTCTCAGCTGAAGTCGGCGCACTGATTCGCTCCATCAGGCAGGACAATCTGTGGCCGCCCGAGCTGATCCTCGATATCTCCTGGCTACTGTTGGTCGCCCTGCTGCTTGCTGAGGCTTGGCGTGGCCGGGGGGTGCAGCTGCGCCCTCACGGCGTACAGCAGAGCTGGATTCTCGGCTCGCTCACTGTGCCATGGGAGGCGCTACCCGTCGCCCAGACGGCCATGCCTGCCGAACAGGCCGCAGCGCTGCGGCTGGCCTACGCTGAACCCCAGCTGGTACGACAGCGCGGCATTCCCTGGCGCCGCCACGCACTGCGCACAGACAACGTCGATCCCCGGTTTCTCGCCGCCGCGATCCATCACTACGTCCGCCACCCCGATCACCGGGCCGCCATCGGCAGCCACGCGGAGCACCAACGCCTCCTGGCCGAGTTGCCCGCCCGGCCCGGCGGCGGACGCTGGTCCGCATGACCTACTACACCGCTGACTACCAACGCGTTTTGTAGCCCAACAGCGAGATCGAGGAGATGGTCTGGCTTACCCATGCGACCGCTACCTGGCCTCCTCAGTCGACCGCATCATCTTTGATCGCCTACACGAGACCGCCTGCATGCGCTGAGGCAAGGTCAGCCCCCGTCCACAGGGAGAGGGCTGGATGCAGACGGTCGAGCACGCATGGGCCGGGTCGACCCGGCAAGGGCCACCGCCTGGTGGTCATCGACAGCGAAGGGCGCCGCCTGCTGTCGCAGCGGCTGCCCAACGATGAACCCGCGCTGGCTGCCGTGACGCTACCGTCCTCGCCCGAGCGAAGAAGGTGACCTGGGCCGTTGACCTGGCCGACGGTCCAGCCGCTCTTGCCATCGCGCTTCTGCTCGAGTGCGGCTGGCGGGTCCTCTACCTGCCGAGCGCGGTGAACTGAATTGCCGATCCTTACCGCGGCGTGGGCAAGACCGATCGCCGAGGACGTGGCAGTCATCGCTCACCAGGCCCGCATGCGCGTTGACCTGCGCGAGCCGCTCCTCGAGGACACCCTGCTCGCTGAACTTCGCATGCTCACCGCACACCGCGCCGGCCTCGCGGCCGATCACACCCGCACCATCGACCGGCTACGGGTGCGGCTGCGCGGCTTCATCCCCGCCCTGGAGCGTCGCGTCGACTTCACCAACCGTGGGCCGCTTGTGCTCATCAGCCAGCTCCAGACAACGGCCGCTCTGATCGCAGCCGGGCGAGATGAGGTGCAGCGGTTACTCCGCGAACGCACGGTCCGCCACGCGGACAAGCTGGCCACAGCAGCGAGGCAAGCCGCCGGAGCACAGCACGTTCCGGGTGAGGAAATGGCGGGGGAATCGTCGGCCGACTTGCGGACAACGTGATCGACCTCGACCGGCAGCTCACCGAGCTGGACAAGCACATCGCTGACGGATCTCACCGCCACCACCACGCCCCGGTGATCACCAGCATGGTTGGCATTGGTGATCTCCTCGGCGCGTAGTTTCTCGTCGCCACCGGCGGCAACCTTGACGGATTCGCGTCCGCTGACCACCTCGCCGGCTACGCCGGCCGACGCGTCGGCAACTTCGCCGCCCAAAGCGACACAACCGCCAGCTCCAACGCGTCTTCTACACATCAGCGCTGACCAGCATCCAGTGCAGCCCTGCATCCAAGTCGTTCCACGAGCGCAAACGAGCTCAGGCAAACGCCACGGTCACGCCGTCCTCGCCCTCGCACGGCGCCGCGTCAAAGCGCTCGGGGCGATGCTGCGCGACGACCGTCCCTACGACCAAGGCCAAACCCTTCACCGCCTTCGCCGACAAACAGCATTGGGAATCAGGCGGAGCCGGCAAATTCCCTTCCCTGGCGGTCCAATCTTGAGCACGGCACACCTCTCTCCCGGGGGAGCGAAGCTACAATCGGGATGAGTGGCGGTCGATGCATTTAGGGAAGGCGGAAATATGAGTGACGGGATGAAGCGCACCCGCTCCTTCCTTGGCGAGATCACCGTCCGACGATTTCGCTCAGCGGACGAGGTTCTCATCGAGCAGCTAGACAGCTCCTTCACCACCAACGCGGTATTCGAAGTCGTCCGCACGCACATCGGGTTCGGCATCCGCGAAAGAATGCTGTCGGCTCCAATCGTGAAGCACTTCCCAGACGAAGATGTGAACAAGGACGTCGGTGACACCGATCGGTTCGTTGCTGTTGACCAACATGGCGTCATCCGTGGCGTAATCGAGCTGAGCTACGAGGAATGGCATCGGCGCCTGATTGTCGAGAACGTAGTAGTCGACCGGACACTCCGCGGCCGAGGTGTCGTTCGGCACCTTATGAGTACCGCCACGCAACAAGGGCTTTTGAGGGACGCGAGAGTCATCTGGCTCGAGGTCACGAATATCAATGCGCCCGCTATCCGCGCCTACCGCCGGATCGGATTCGATTTCTGCGGTCTGGACGCCTCTCTTTACCGAGGAACAGCATCGGAAGGAGAGATTGCCCTCTTCATGTGCCGAGAACTCGATGAAGGCGCCGGAAGTGCCTCGTCGGTGGACGCCCGGTGAAACAGCGCCTGCGCTGCGGGATCCCACGCCCCGCCTACGTTTCGCATGGAACGCCGCGGCGCCGGATCCACTTGGCCGCTGGCGGTCAGGGCACACATCGGGGTGATCCAGCCGCCAGCGACGTTCAACGAGCGGCACGCCTAACGACGTAGCCTCAGCAACCAGTTGAACAACAGCACAATCACCACAACAGCCAAGGCCCCTGTGGCGAGCATAAGGAGATCATCGCTACGGAAGTTGATAAGCAGAAATACTGCGTGACTGAGGGCTAGACCGAGCGAGCCGAAATACGCGGCAAATTTCTTCCGCGAGAGCCGTTCGGCCTTTCCCCACAGGCGGGCGTTCCGTGGGCACTCGCCCTTAATCCCATCGACCACAACAGCATACGCAAAGGGAGCAGCGCCACCGAGTTGCACAATAAAGGCAACCGTATTCACGTGCCCCCTTCGGGCCTGCCAAATCGGCATTATAGCCCCTCCCGAGCTGTTGACTACAGCGACCCTTGCGAGTACCCCATGCAGTGGTGCACGAGCGACCCCACGAGCCCTTAAATTTCCGCCACTTATACACACCGCGACTCTGAGCACCATTGCTGCCTTTGCAGTTAGTTCCGTACCAGCATGGGAACGCACCGCCTACAAGGCTCCGCCAACCGCGCTCAGGCTCCACGATCCTGTTCAGCGAGTTTGGACAGAAGCCGGTCAATTTCGGTGATGTAGTCCCGCTCGGGGCGAACGTGCTGTACGGGGCGCCCGTGCGCTAGTACGGCAGCCGCCGTTCGGGATCATGGCTGGAGTTCGAGGTTGAGGCGTCGGGCGTAGTGGGCTTGGCGGGCTCGGGCTTGATGGCGGCGGCGCCAGTCTGACCAGCGCAGACGGTGGGTGAGGTCGCGGATCGGGCGGAGTACGAGGGTGTTGATCAGCCGGCGGGTCTCGTTGACGGTCAGCTTGATCAGTCCTGTGTCGGTGGAGTCGTCGTCGGCGTCGGCGGCGCAGATCGCCAGAACGGCGAGGGCGGCCAGGGCCAGGGTGGTGAAGCGGTGCCAGGAGTCCCAGCGGCGGACCTGGTGCTGGTCGAGGCCGACCTGGCCCTTGGCGGCTTGGAAGCTTTCCTCGACTGTCCAGCGGATGCCCGCGACCCGCACGAGTTGGGCAAGAGTGGCCTGTTGCGGGGTCCAGCAGCGGTAGAAGGCCAGCTCGCCGGTGGTGGTGTTGCGGCGGATCAGGAGGCTGTGGTGGCCGCCGTCGTCGGGGTCGGCATCGGTGCAGACGTCGTCGAGCCAGGCCCAGTCGTAGAAGCGTGGCCCTTTCGACCCGGCGCCTGCGCTGCGGCGCTGCCACACCGAGGCCGGTAGGTCGGCGGCGACCCGGTCAGCCCGCACCCGAGTCTTGCCGCCGTCGAGAGGGACCAGGTGACTGCGGGAGACGCCCAGGACATAGCCCAGGCGGTGTTCGCGCAGGTGAGCGCGGAAGACGCTGCTGTTGCCGTAGGCCTCGTCCGCAGCCGCCCACGCGGCGGGGACGCCGGCGTCGACCGCAGCGGTGATCATGTCGGCGGCCAGCTCGGACTTCGTGGCGAAGACGACCTCATCGGGAACCCCGGCGGCCTGGCATCTGTCCCGGTCATCGGTCCACGACACCGGCAGGTAGACCCGGCGGTCGATCAGCGTGTGCCCGTGCCGGCTGGCGTAGCCGCAGAACACCCCTACCTGCGCGTTCTCGATCCTGCCGGCGGTGCCGGTGTACTGGCGTTGCACCCCGACCGAATGCGTGCCCTTCTTCAGGTCCCCGGTCTCGTCGACGACCAACACCGCGTCCGAGTCGCCGAACCGGGCCACGACCACGTCGCGCAGATCGTCGCGGACGGCGTCGGCGTCCCACACCGCCCGATACAACAGCCTCTGCATCGCGTCCGGCCGGGCATGCCCGGCCTGCTCCGCCAACTGCCAACACGTCTTGACCTCGACATCCGAGAGCAGCCCGGCCACGAACGCCGTCGCCGTGCGCCGCGGCTCGACCCGCCCGAACCGTCCCGCGAACGCCTCGCACACCCCGGCCAGAACCTGCCGCCACCGGGCAGGGTTTACGCTGTGGCACGCGGCCACCGCCAGATCTGAAGTTATGTCCACAGCAGACAGACGATCACGCGGTGGCCGCACCTCGTCTACCCGGCCCCACCAGCGACATCTCAAACGGCGGCTGCCGTACTAGATGCGGCGTCGACCGATCGCATCGCTGAGGGGACAGGCGACGAGCGTGAACGAGGTGATCGCCTCCGCTGGAACGCCATGCACTTCGGCCTTCGCGTCCTCACCAGGACGCACCGCTCCGTCGACCTTGGGCCGAGGCGGCGCGGTCCACGTGAAGGACCGGCGGGCACGAGATGCTAACGGCATGATGATTCGCTCGGTGCCACTGGCTGGGTTGCTCTCTGATGGTGCGGCGTGGACGGCCGTGGCGGACGGGGAGTCAGGCGCGATCGTGCTGCGTCACATGCTCGAGGATCGGTTCGCCAAAGTGGTGTCGGTTGCCGATGCGACCAGGCTCGAGGGTGAGCGCGATCGGATCGAGTGGCTGGCGGGCACCGGAATCCCCGGACCCAGGTTGCTCGACTGGCGTGCCACCGAGCACGGCGTCTGTCTCATCACCAGCGCCGTAGCGGGCGTCCCCGCTGACCGGCTAAACGCGGCCCAGCTCGCGCAGGCTTGGCCGTCGATCATCGACACCCTGGTCCGGCTGCACAGCGTCCCCGCCAGCTCGTGCCTGTACGACAGGACACTGCACGAGATGATGGCGCTGGCCCGCGCGACCGTCGCCGAGAACCGTGTCCACGCCGAGTTCCTACCCCAGCACCTCATCGGCACCCCGCCGGTCGTGATCCTCGAAGGCCTGGAACGCGATCTCTCGTCACGCCAGGAGCAAGAGGCCTCCGACGCGGTGGTCTGCCACGGAGACTTATGCCTCCCCAACATCCTCATCAATACCGATACCTCGCTCGTCACCGGGCTCATCGATCTCGGACGACTCGGGCGCGCGGACCCTTATGCCGACATCGCTCTCCTACTCGCGAACGCCCGGGAGGTCTGGCCTGACGAGGACGCCGCCCGCCGTGCGGATGACGACTTCGTCTCCCGGTATGGCATCACGCTCGACCCCGAAAGACTGGATTTCTACCTCCGGCTCGATCCGCTGACCTGGTAGCCGACGCAGCGTAGGGACCGTGAGACGAACGGCACCTCTCTGTGTCAGGGCGCTGGCAACAAAGAGGTGCCGTTCGCTTAACAGGCCCGCCCATGTTTTTCACACAACGGCGCCGACCCCGAGTCGTCTACACCACCCCGTCGCTGCCAGCACGTCAAGGACCGGCTGGCTCGTCTGGCGGCCCCTCCGGGCAAGACATCACCGGCCGGTGGCTGTTCCAGCACCAGACCGCGCACTTCCGCCGATGGGCTCCGAGGCGTCGCTGCGGACCGTCCAGGAGGCGCTACAGCACTCCTCGATCACTCGACGCAGATCTCTACACGAAGATGCGGAGTGGGCAGCGCAGAATCGCAATCCGGTCGCTGTCCACTCCGCTCACCCAGCACCCCTACGAGCAACTAGGCACCCCCGTAGAGCATCCCTGCCCCCCCCAATTCGCCAGGGGGCGGGGATGCAATTTCGTCAGTTTCGGAAGGAGTTCGCGTCTTGTTGCTGTTCGGCCACATAGACGCCGGCGCCGGGGCGGCCGACGGTGAGGCCACGGTCGCGTGTCAGCTCCAGGGCACGCTGAATGGTGGATACGCTCACCGAGTACAGGTCGGCGAGCTCCCGCAGCGACGGCAGTTTCTCGCCTGGCTGGTACTCGCGGCCTCGGATGCGGGCAGTCAGGTCGTCGGCGATCTGACGCGAGGACATGGGTATGGGCATGATGATCTCCCTGGCTGGCGATCCAGATTTCATCACGCATGTCCATAACCCTCAACCACTGTTTGACCAATGGTCATAGAGTGACCTAGCTTGGACAGCGGGTTACCTTCTACCTGGCTGGCGTTGGGCATGAGGTGATCCGGCCGGGCGGGGGCCGGTCCACCAAAACGCGCACCCGCCCGGCACCAGCCCTCCCCGTCGACGTCAGGAGCCCGCGCGTGACCTCCATCTACGACGACCTAGGCGGCGATGCCGTAGTCGCGGCGCTCCTCGTAGCGGCGCACCAGGAATGCGAGGCCTGCGCCGCCGGGCACTGTGAAAGCGGCGCCTCCGCCGCCCGGACCCTCGCCGCTCTCCGCCCGGAACGCGCAAAAGACCCTGGCGACATCCCCCAACAGCGAACAGGTGACACGTGATCGGCCGCGCTCGCCGCGCCACGATCACGAACGCCGCTCTCGTCGCGGTGATCGTCGGCGTCATGCTGATGCTTCTCGGCGGTGGAGGCGCGAACCGACGACCCGAGCAGATCCCGGCCCGTACCGTGCGGCCGGCCACCGTAGAGGAACGCCGCCCGCACCAGGTTGACGAACTCAGGACGTGCCTCAGGGACGTCGAACGGTGCCAACAAGCCGGCCCGGGCATCGAGACCCGATAGATGCCCCACGCCGATAGATAGGGGCGCCCCCACCCGCGCACGGGTGGGGGCGCTCCGCCTGCCCGCTACCCGCCGCCGTGCACCTGGCGGCGAGCGCTCAGCTCTCGGCGAACAGTGTCGGGGTGGCACACTCCCGGTGCCGAGCTGTGCCGGACTTGCGGCGGAACCGGATCTCAGGCGGGTTGGCGGTGAGCATCCGGATGACGGTGCTGTTGGAGACGTTGAGCAACAGGGCGACGTCGCCGGGACGCACCCACTCGCCGCCGCGCAGCGCGGTCTCCAGCTCCAGGCCATCGCGCCGATCGGCGCGTCTCGGAGTGGTCGCCTCCACCGCCGCGAACATCGCCCACTCCTTCACCCCCTTCCCAGAGGTAGTGCGTCGCATCGACGGCCTGATGGTGGTGTGCTCGGCGGCGATGCAGGCGATCGGCCTGGCCAAGCGGGCCACCAATGGACCGGCGACTAGCCCGGTCCATGTTCCGGAGCCCGCACCGCTCCATGTCCGTGGACCACCGGCCATGGCCCGCGCCGCCCCTCGGGCCTCGTCCGCGCCGAAAGCGGACCGATGGCCAGCCGCCGCCGGAAAGCCGCACGCCGCGGCGAAGCGGCCCCCGCCCCGGGTGGTTTCTCGTAGAGACGCTTTACGCGGATCACCTCGCTGGGTTACCTGGTTTGAAGCCGGTTCGGGCGGTGGCGGACCGCTATGGCTGCGGGAAGCACGACACGACCGACGCGGTCCGCATCTTCCGGAAGAGCCGCATGGAACCGGTCCACGTTCCGGACAGCGCCGCAGGCCTCTACGGCGTCGCGGTCTGATCGACCGAGCCACAACCACAAAGGAGCAGTGATGCTGCGCAACTACACCCGCTGGCGGCAGGGTGCCACGCCCACCCGCCTGAACGCCGACATCCTCGGCTCACCCGTACCGATCGAGGTCGACACCGCCTCCGCGCAGGTCATCCTCGACGGCCGGGAGCTGACCCCCGACGAGGCGCGAATGATCGGCGTGCGGCTCATCGACGCTGCGGTCCTCGCCGACGGCGACCGCGCCATCCGCCGCCCCGCCGACACCCTCACTCCGTAGCGCCCCGGGGTGCGGCTCCACCCGGCCAAGGACGCGCCGCACCCCGGGTCCCTCCCGCGCAAGGAAGGAACCATCATCATGCCCCCACCCACGTGCGCGGCTACATCCCCCCGAACTCGCCGGCCCGCACCGTCGCCGGACACGTCATCACCCTGCCCGCCCACAGCCTGCCGCAGCCCGCCGAGCGGATCGGCGAACTCCGCGCCGCCGGCGCACGACCGATCGTCGTCGCCGTGCCCCGGCCAGTCAACTGGACCCGGATCGCCGTCGCGCCCACGGCCCGGGGCGCTCGCCGAGCTGGCCACCGCCCTCGCCGGCCACAACACCTCCGCGTGGGTGGCCACCGCCGGCATGCTGCTGCTCGGCATCAGCCAGTTCCCTGTGCTTACCCACCTTGAGACGGAGGACGACGCCTGATGGTCAGCCGCATCTACCGGGTGCACGTCTTCGACGGCGCGTACGAGGTCCTGCACAAGCGCACCCTCACCTACCAGCTCGACCTGGAAGGCCCCGGCGTCGACGGTGCCCCCGGCCGGCTCCTCCAAGCCCTCACCCGGCTGGCCGGCCCCACCGAGAACGAACCGATGGACGCGCCTCGCTTGGAAATCCGCGATGCCCGCCCCGGCACCACCGTGCTCGACTGGAACGGAGCCTGACGTGCACTACGTGTGACAGCAGCAGCACCGCCTCCCCTTCCCTCACCGAAGGCGGTGGCACTGACACTGGCGCCAACGCGCAGGTCAACGCGGTGTCAGACACCGGTGACACCGATCGTGACATCGGCTGATGGGGGCAGATCGTCGAACACCGATGCCGACGCTTCCGCGTCAACGAGCTCCCCCGCCACCACGTGAACCTGGACCTGGCGGCGTCTGAGACGCTGGAGACCACGGTCGACCGAATGCACCGGCAGGGCGTGCAGTACAGGGGGATCGTGCGCCGGGCCATATGCGGGTCTAACCGGGTGTCGGAGGCGCCGGCGAAGCGGCGGATCCGGCAGGTGCGGGCTGCATGGCAGGGCGGCTGAGTCACGAGAAGCGCCCCCGCTCGGCTTGGTTCGGCCGGCGCGGGAACGCATCTGCTGAATGATCTTCTACTGCCCGCCCCCACCGCCATCACCACTGCCAGAGACAACGGCGGCGCTGGTTCCGTCCGACTTGCGGATGAGGTTCGGTGATTGCTTTGCGGGCCCGCGATCAGCCATGAGGGACGACAGCCAGCGCGCAAGCCGTTGGTGCAGTAGCTCCCGTCGGGCAGGCGTCGGAGGTGTCGGGTCATCGGCGTCGTCAGGGCGGACATAATGCTCCATGAACGAATCAAAGCACACAACGACACCTGTTGATGCGAGTCAACCTCACCTACACGCTGGGCGTGGTCTGCTCGGCTTGCCGGATCGTCGGCGGGTGGGATGGGGGAACGTGGTCCACGCCTGCCAGTCGCGGCTGGTAGGAGTAGCTGCCAGCGGTGTTACGCCAGCAGTCAGCGGAGAGGGCGAATCCGGCAAAGCCTGCGGGCCGGACCAAGACCTGAAAGCCCGCCCTATCGCTACATCGAATACTGGCAGAACGACGGACGCCAGCAGATGCGGCAGTAGCGTGCTTGCCCGACCACTATCCGCAATTCAGCGCGCGGGGGGGGCATCATGATCACCGACCAGCACCAACCGGCGGCGGAGGGTAGGCCCACCCCCTTCTGGCGGTCGCCTGCCCTTGGCCTGGCCGTGATCGCCGCCGCCCTCGTCGCCGCTGCCGTCTTCTTCTACATCGCATCGCGTGGCTGACTATCCACGTGCGCGGCACAGCCCTCGCGTCGGCCTGACCCCGGTTTGCTCGTGACGGCGTGCTGGACCTGGGGAAGCACAAGCTGCTGCCGCGGGCGTGCCGTCCGTGCCGGCGCAAGCGGCGGCAGTGGCGTCGCGACTACCTGACCCGGGCCGCACCGCAGGACGCACTGCGCGCCATGACCATGTCGACCGAGTGTCGCCAGCAGCCACCAGGGTGAGGCCCCGCAGAACGGCAGTAACCGCGTCGCCCAGGGCGGCTGCCTTCGACGCCTCGTCATCGCGCGACGTGCGCGGCGGCGTCTTCCACGTGTGAGCAGCGCGGCGAGGCGGTTGGGGGCGGAGCCGCCGCTGGTTCTTTGTCACTGGACTGGAGGTGCCGTGTACGACGAGCTTGAAATGCGTATCCGGGAAAAGTTGAGTAGCCGCGCCGTGGTCGGGCCGCAGCCCGATTCAGATCGACTGCTGCGTAAGGCGGTTGCGGCTGATGTGCAGCTGCGCCAGGCGGCAGATCCCCACTTGAGCTGGTGCCGCCGCCACCGACCGTACGCGCGATGAGGGATGGCAGGCAGGCCGTAGACGATCGCGCCCGCGAAGGCTGATGGACACGACGGAAGAGCCCGCCCTCCCGCAACATGGCGGGTCGGCTCTCCGCCGAAATGCTTGGGCGTCCACCGCTGCTCCCACTCGTGGTCACCCAGAGAGTCACTCAGCTACTGCTGAGGCTGGTGATCCCTCGTTTCGCGAAGGACGCCGCGGCCTCATCGAAGGCGCGGACGGCAAGCTCCGGTTGGGCGGCGGCGGCAGCCGACAGACGGCACGCCACGTCAACGGACCTTGACGGCTCGTGCGGACGCTGACGGGTCGTGCGGATGGGTCTGCTCGGCTCGCCCGGGTCGACGACGGTGGGTACCTTCCCTCCGCAACCACTCACGGACCGTGGCCGGCCGACGAAGCCCCGGCCATCCTGAAGCCGGAGCGCCGCCGGAGGCCCAGCGACTGCACCCCGCGACAGCCGGGAGCTATGCCTAGGGCTACTCGGCTTCGAGACCGGCGGCGCGGCAGATACGGCGGACCTGCTCACGGGTGTAGCCGGAGACACGGGCGATGTCGGTGTGCTTGGTACCGGCGCGGGCGGCGTCGACGATGGCGTCGGCGAGTTCGGGGCGGGCCTTGTCCAGGGCCTCCTTGGCCTGGTGGTAGGCGTGGGCGGCGCGTTCGAGTCGGCTAGTCACGCCGTGATGGTGGCAGATGCGACCGAGTGGCCCCGCCATCCTCCAGGGAGGACCGGGCCGCAAAGTGACCGTTGGCCATACCGCTTTGCCATAAGGAGTCGATCACTGTATGTGCTCAGGGGGGCACTGGCGTTATCGTGG
Organism: Micromonospora sp. WMMD1274; assembly: GCF_049179035.1. Classification (NCBI taxonomy): domain Bacteria; kingdom Bacillati; phylum Actinomycetota; class Actinomycetes; order Micromonosporales; family Micromonosporaceae; genus Micromonospora; species Micromonospora sp. WMMD1274. Next base: position 3,756,887 of record NZ_JBMHMG010000001.1, on the reverse strand, counting down.
CTGAGCCTCGTCCACATGGCAGTGGCGGTCCGGGTTGACGAGAGCCGGCTCGGACCGCCACTAGACGAAGCGGCCCCGCCCTCCCGACGGAGGACGGGGCCACTCGCATACGGGTCGGCGCTGGCCGGGACGTTACCGAGGCGGTAGTGCCCTCAGCTGGCGGCCGCCTTTTGTCATGGGTCGGACAGCGGCGTCACCATCGGCTAAAGGTAGACGCCGGGCAAGGCGACCGCCGACGGCCTGGACAAGCAACAGCCAGAGGATCACCGTGGCGGGCAGCAAGCCGGCGAGGCCAGCCAGGACCATGGTGATGTAGAGGACAGGGCGGGAACGATGCATCAGGGTTGCCTCCTCGGTACGGTCTCGGCATGGTGCAGGTGACGGCGTTGTCGCAGCGTGAGCGGCTGATCCTCGCCGAGCTGTCCGGCGTCGCCGGCCGCTACAGCACCGGCGTCGACCGGGACCGCTCCCAGGATGAGGCGATCGCCGCGATCCGCGCAGTCACCACCGACGCGCGGCTGCTCGGCATCCAGGCCGGGGTGGCGCTGGCCGACCCGTGTCAGATGAGCGGAAAAACGGTGCGACTGTTGAAAGCGGCCGGCGCGGACATGGCAGTCGCAGCCGGACACGCGATGGACGTACGGGAGCGGATGCGACGGCAGGGCGCCCGCTATCCCCACGAGGATCTGTCACCCCGTTGGGCCAGCGGGATCAGATTCGGCGGGATCGGGTTCGGCGGGTCCGGCTCGTGACCGGCGCAGCGCAGCTGATAGGCGTACCGGCCGGCGACCTGGCGCCAGAAGCTCAGCGCGCAGACCTTCCCGGCGGCCAACCGCTCGCCCTCCCCGGCGCAGCGACCTAAAGCGGCCAACGCCGCCCGCTCGGCAGCCCGGGCACCGCAACGCAAACCCGCAGACCAACACCCACACCAGAGCGCCGGCACCCAGCAGCCCGGCGACCACAACAACGACCAGCCGACCACTGATCAACTCGACCCTCCACTACGAACATGCGCCTACAGGCGGCCTCCCGCCGCAACAACTCGACATCGCTGCCACATCCAGGCCGGCCCGGTCCCGGCCGCATGGGTAGCCGCCCCGGTGGGCGGGGTCTCCCACGACGCCAACCTCGGCCAAGGCCGGGCCGTGTGGGCCCAACTCGGCCAGCAGCGGCGTGCCGACGGCCCGCAGATTAAGTGGTGCGGTCGTCACGATCATCTCCTGTTCGACCAGGTGCCGCTTCCGCTTCCACGACACGCCACCCTGTCTCGGACTTCGGCAGACAGAACCGGCGTATAAGCCGGCTCCGGGTAGCCTCGCGACATGACGCCGCGCATCTTCGGGACGGCCCAGCGGATCGGCGAGCCGACCAACCTAGACGCAGTGGCCCGCGCGCTCGCCGACACATACGAGCCGGCGGATCTGGCGGAGCTCGCCGGGATCGTCGCGTGCGTCAGGTCAGCGCACGAACCCGGCCGCCCTGCGGCGCGGCTACTCACCCAGATGGAGGCCGCGTACCGCGAAACGGCGACCCGGCGCCGGACCGGCCGCGCGGCAAGATTCGCCGCACGCCTGGCCCGCGTCAGGCCACGAAACCCTAGGTGATCACGAGATCCGCTGCACCTGCGACCACGAGCCAGCGCAGAGAAACGCATATCAGGCGCCCCGTGCCTCAGGTGTCCAGGCCTGCGATGTGGAGGCGTTCGAGCGGGCTGGGCTTACGCGTGCACCGCCCGCAGCGCGGCCAGCCGGCGTCGGCGCTTTCCCCGCCGCGTTCGCCGAGGTCGTGCAGGTCAACGACGAGTTTGTACGGCAGTGTCGCCGTACCCGCGGGATCTCTTCATGGCGATGAGTTCGTCGGCCGCCAACACCGGCCCCGCCGGTCACAGAGAAACACCAAACTCCATGCACGCGAGGCCTAGCATGGTAGCCAAGATCATGGGCCGGTTCTCCAAAGAGGAACTGTAGGCGGTTGTCTCCACGTACGAGGCGAGGCGCACGGCCGCGTTGACCGAGCGGGACGAGCAGCCATGGGTGTTCGATACGTCCAGCTGGCGAGCGGTGGATCTGCAGCGGGTCACCGGATACACGCGGGAGGCCATCCGCCCCGCGCTACGACCGGAAGTCCGGCGGGCGACCAACATCAGCCGGCGCCGGACATCCCCCAGCCGCCGGCGGACTACCGGGCCAACGGCGACCGGAAGCCCACGTGGTGACCGAAACCCCGCCGCGCTGCACGGTCGATCGACGGCATGGTGACGCTTCCGCATCACCTCGACGGGTCCGGGCACGCCGAGTATGACCTGAACCGGACCGCCGCCTAACCAGGCTGTACAAAGTGGTGCTCATCGAAAGCCGGCACAGTCGAGGATCTGAACACATGATGCCGACCTTCTCTGGCGGCTCTGCCGCATCAGCTCCGCCAGCGCTGGGAGGGAGCCGTTCCCGAACTCACCGCTGCCCGCATCAACGCGGCGTAGCGGTGGGCCTTCCACGAGCGCCTCGCCCGCGTGGAGCACCATCACGGCACGCTGGGCCGTGGCGATCAGGGTCAGATCACGTATAGCGGAGCGCTCTAGACTCCGCCATTGACCTACTGAACTAGGTGCATCTACTGTAACCTCGGCGGCGCGACAACGATGATCGATCTCCCGGCGCCTGTACGCGGTGGCCCTGTCGATTCGAGCCCCTACCCCCAGGGAGGCAGAAACGACAGGGCCACTGCTCCAAAAAGGAGGCGCAACGGTGCCGGCGTCTGTGGTCGTGCCGACGTTAATACCCTTAGCCATCTTCCATCTGTTGGACCCAGCCAGGGTGGAACTGACCTGGTGCGGCCTACCGGTCCATGGCTGGTATCGGATCACCGAGGAACAGGCTAGAAACAACGCGAATCCGCCGTGCAGACGATGCTTTCTTACCCTGATATGTGAAATGGCTCCGGCTACCCGATGATGGACGGCCGGGCCATGTTTTTTGTCCGGGATGCCTCACGGTCGTTGACGTCACCTACCGCAGTCGCGTAAAATTGTTGATCTGCTTACGTGACGGTTCTGGCGTAGCCGTGAAAGCCCGTACCCGGGCACCAGAGTTGGGAATTTTCTCGTCGCCCGCCAGAGCAGCGACGACACCATTCCGTCGTGCACGCCGGGTCGGCAGCCGCTCCCGGCACAACTCACGATCGGACACGCGACGAGGCCTGCTGGAATCGCTGGATGGTCTTTTCATGAAAGCTCGGTTAGGCACGGGCGAGTTCTTTCGTCTCGTACCACGCTGATCTCCATGCCCTCAACACCCGGCCCGAGTCTCTGAAGAAGGTCGATCACCCGCCAACTCACGTAGCCCAGGTTCAGGCAGCGCAAAGTCGCCGCCTGCGAACTCATAAAATCAGTGCGGTCCTTCACCCCTTGAACAGCCGGCCAACTGGCGCCCTTTCTTGGGGGGATACCGGAGCCGGGCGCGCCAGGCAACACTGGTCCGGCTGGGCGGACATCCCTCGTTGTTCGTCTTGTGGAGGACGCCGTAGTGGCACGACTAATGCTGGACGTCGACTATCGCACCACCATGCGTCTTCCAGACCGCGCGATCACCGATGGCAGCTTTGCCCCGACGACCATTGACGTGCGCGTCCTCGGCCAGAACCTGAGGCACGTTCTCGTGAGGCTCCCAGTCGACTCCACGGCGGCGTCTCGGATACGGCGGTTCGAAGCGGTGAGACCTGCCTTGACTTCAATGGCAATGCTCGTCGCGGCGGGCCGCCGTGCTCCTGCTCGCCTCAGTAGTCGCATCCCCTCGATGGCTCCCAGACACCCGGATGCTCGCGGTCCTGGAATTGCTCTCAGTTACGGCAATGTCGGCCCTAATCGGCTGGATGTGCAGAGCGAAACCTTCGTACTATCCGCAGCTCGTAGGCGAGCGGTCCATCGTGATTGCGGATGTCGATGCAGCTGCGGCGGCCGCATGGGCGGCACTTAACCCTCCCGACGCGATTCGCGTGAGCAACAGCTCCTAACTGAATGACATCGGGCGTACCCAGTTGCACGTGAGACCGTTCTGTCTGAACGTGAGGTGGGGTGAGCAGCCCCCGTGGATCGTCTGGGACAAGGTGTGGGCCGAGATCGAACCGTCGCTGTCCCTCAGTCAAACGCGCCACGCTGCTGGCCCACGCTCTCGCGGCACCGTAAACTGACGCGGCGCGGCAACCTCGCCTGACCTCGGCAAGGGATGCCGGACTGCCGAAGCTTAGCCTAAGCAGGATTTACGCCCAGTCTGCTGATCTTCGGCAAGCGGAGTCTCTACGCGAGTTCGCACGGCGCCACCTCTGCTGATCTTGATGGTTTGGGCTGGTAGGGGGCAGGCCCAGAGGACGTTGAGGCGTTGTCTGGACAGGGCGGCGGTGGCTTGGCGGTGGGTCTTTCCTTCGGCTCTTTTCTTGTCGTAGTAGGCGCGTGATCGTGGGCAGTGGGTCAGGGCGGTGAAGCTGGACATGCTGAACACCCGTCGCAGACCACGGTGGTAGCGGTGGGGCCGAATCTGGTGACCTTGCCGGTGCCCGGAGTCGCGAGAGATCGGCGCGAGTTCGGCGTGCGCGGCGAGTGCGGCGGCGCTCGGGTAGGTGGTGAGGGTGCCGGCGTGGGCGAGGAACTCGGCCGCGAGGGTGGTGCCGATGCCGGGCAGGCTGGTGACGATCTCTCCCAGCTCGTGCTCCGCGACGATGCCGGCGATGGTTTCCTCGATGGCGGTGATCCGTTCGTTGACCGCTTCCAAGTCGGCGGCCATCTGCGCCACGATCCCGGCCGCAGTGGCCTCTGCGGCGAGGGCGACGGTCTGCCCGCGGCGGTGAGAACCTTGGCGGCGAGAGCCTTGGCGGCCCGCACGCCGTGCTGGCGTAGGTAGGCCAGGATGCGAGCTTCGCCGGCGCGGCGCAGTCCGCCGGGGGTCTGCCACTGCGCGAGGAGCCGGAGCGCGCCCTTGTTGCGCAGGTTCAGCGTCTTCTCCAGGGCGGGGCTGATCATGGTCAGGAGGTCCTGAATGCGGGCGGTGATGCGAACCCAGTCGGCGACCACGTCGAGGCGGCGGGAGACAAGCAGCTTCAACTGCTGCTGCACCCCGCCCGCGAGGGTGAGGGTCGGTAGATCGCCGCGCATGCGCAGGGTCTGAGCGATGACGTAGGCGTCGTGGGCGTCAGTCTTGCGTTCGCAGTGGAACGCCTCCGCCATCCGCGAGGTGACCGTGCCGCTGACGTAGCGGACGTCCACGCCCCGGTCGAACAGGACCGCCAGCAGCAGCGAGGCGGGCCCGCCGCGCAGGTCGACGGCCCAGCGGATCGGATTGCGGCGTTTGCCGGGCCGTCCGGCGATGCCGGAGATGGCCTGCTGGTCGTTGGGGATCTTCTCGGAGATCACCACGGTGCCGTCGTCGTCGACGACGCACACGTGGTGGTAAGTCTTGCCGACGTCCACGCCGGCCCACAGGGCACCACCCTCCCTCTTCGGTTGTTCTGGTCAGGGGTCGTGGACCCGCCGCGGTTCAGTAGTCACAACTTCGGAAAGGGCGATCGGTCGCAAGTCTCCATCCAGTGCTGATACGGCGGTCATCATCGAGGGGCGGTGCGTCCTACTCCTAGCTGGCCGTGACATCGGCAGCACACACCCAGACAGTCACCCGACCCTCCGGGTCCACACGGCAAACGACACGCCTCGATGTGTGGTTGCGGGTTCCCGACGGACCTGGAGCCCACCGCCGCCGACGTCGGATGTTCGAGGTGTCGCGCCGGAAGGCCGCGGTCCATGATCTTGCGCGCCTTGGTCCGCTGCCCTGCGGGGAAGGCAGTCACACGGTGATCCGGGGAGGGAATGTGGTCGCGTTTCGTCGGGGATCGGCGACACGGTGGCATGTGGGCGGTGGTCACCCCCGGCGGTGGTGCGGATCATCGCGTGCCGGGGGACCGCCTGCGAGGTGCGCCCGCTCGCGGGCCTTACCTGTGGCCATATTGCGGCAATTGCCAAGTATTTGCAACAAGGCCGTTGCGGTGGAGCGGGGTTGGGGTCACGGGGTGACCGGTGGGCTTCCCGCGGTCGTGGCCACGAGCAGGGACAGCTCGCGGACCAGGTCGTCCATGCTCTGGTCGCTCTGGGTCCGGACCAGGCCCAGCGCGAGGTCGGCGAGCAGGTAGAAGCCGAGAGTGCGGGCCTGGTCGCTGGGGAACGCGGCGAGGAGTTCCTCGGCGCCGGCGGGGTCACCGCGGTGTTTGGCGGCGATGACCCCGGCGGCACGTTGGAGCAGTTCCGCCGCGGCGGGAGTGGCTGCGCTCATTCGGTCAGATCTTCGGGCTCGTGGCGCGGGCGGCGTCGAAGCGGGCGATCACGTCGGACCAGTTGACGAGGTTCCACAGCCGGTCGACGTAGTCGGGGCGGACGTTCTTGTACTGCAGGTAGTAGGCGTGCTCCCAGGCGTCGAACACCAGCAGCGGCGTGGAGCCCTGCCCGACGTTGCCGTGGTGGTCGTAGACCTGCTCCACGATCAGCCGCTGCCCGAGCGGCTCCCAGGCCAGGACGCCCCAGCCGGAGCCCTGCACGCTCTTCGTCGCCGCCGACAGCTGCCCGGCGAAGGCGTCGAAGGAGCCGAAGTGCTCGTCGATCGCGGCGGCCATCTCGCCATCGGGGCGGTCGCCGCCGTCCGGGGACAGGTTGTTCCAGAAGATGGTGTGCAGGACGTGCCCGGACAGGTTGAACGCGTACGTCTTCTCCAGGCCGACGAGCTTGCTGAAGTCGCCCTTGTCGCGGGCCTCGGCGAGCTGCTCCAGGCCGTCGTTGGCGCCCTTGACGTACGCGGCGTGGTGCTTGTCGTGGTGCAGCTCGAGGATCTGCCCCGACATCGCCGGCTCCAGCGCGCCGTAGTCGTAGGTCAGGTCGGGCAGGGTGTAGACCGCCATCAGATCCCTCTTTCGGAGATGCTGCCATAGTTTTGTTATTGCCATTATATTGCAACAAGACGGTGGGTGGCGGGAGGAGCGGGGATTGATCACATCGCGGGCCGATCGGGTGGACGCGGCGCTGGATCGGCTGCGCCGGGCCGGCCTGCGCACGACCCTGGGCCGGCGTGCGGTGCTGGACGCGCTCGGCGACGCCGCGGTCGAGCGGCGACACCTCAACGCCGGCGAGGTGCACCAGCGGCTCACCGGCCGAGGGCTGGCGGTGGAGCTGTCGACGGTGCACCGCGTCCTGGGGCAGTTGGTCGACCTCGGCGTGGCGCATGCCGTGCCGGTGGGCGGGGCGGTCACGTTCGGGTTGGCCGACCACCCGCACCATCACGCGGTGTGCGAGGGCTGCGGCGGCATGCGCCAGCTGCCGGTGCCGGCGGTGGCGGCCAGTGTCGCGGTGGCCCGGGAGGTCGGCGTCGAGATGGACGGCGGCAGCGGCGGGGTCGTCGTGTACGGGCGGTGCCCGGCGTGCCGCACCACGACCACCTGAGCGCGCCGGCCGCGCGTGCCCGACCGTCGGCCGATCCGAACGCTGAGCCGGCTGGGCCGGGGATGCCCATCGACCAGTAGTTGTCCTTCTTGCCCCGGCGCACGATCCGCTCGGCGGGTACGCCGACCGAGCGCCAGATGGCGAACGCCTCGTCGTCGTCGAGGTAGACCGTGGGCCAGATCCGCTCCGCGTCCAGCCCGAAGCCGCCCTCGGCAATCGGCCGGGTGACCAGGTCCCAGGCGTACGGGATCGCCTGGTCCTTGGAGTAGTCACCGAAGGAGAAGTTGCCGTTCATCTGGAAGAACGTGCCGCGCCGGCTGGTCTTGCCGACCTCGTCGATGTCCGGCGTCCGGATGCACTTCTGCACGCTCGTCGCCCGCGCGTACGGCGGGGTCTGCTGGCCCAGGAAGTAGGGCACGAACTGCACCATGCCCGCGTTGATGAACAGCAGGTTCGGGTCGCTGATGGCGGGCAGCGGAGCGGACGGCACCACGGCATGGCCGTTCGCCTCGAAGTGCGCGAGGCACCGCCACTTGATCTCCGCGTGCGCATACCGCCCCATCCCTTACTGCAAGTCCTTAGCAATTGCATAGTATGGGCGACTGTGCAGACACCGACCGGCACCCCACGACCCATCACCCGATACGGCACCCCGGTGCTGCACCGCCGCTGCGCCGAGGTCACCGTCTTCGACGACGCCCTCGCCCAGCTGGTCGCGGACATGTTCGCCAGCATGTACGCAGCCCACGGCGTCGGCCTGGCCGCCAACCAGATCGGAGTCGACGCCCGGATATTCGTCCTCGACTGCCCCGACGCCACCGGCGCCCACACCGTCGCCCACGTGATCAACCCGGTCCTACGTCTACCGGAGCAGCGTGACCTCGCCACCGACTCCGAGGGTTGTCTGTCCGTACCCGGCCAGTACGCCGAGGTGACCCGCCCAGCCACCGCCACCGTCGTCGGCGTCGACCTGCACGGCCAGCACATCCGCATCGACGGCACCGGAACGCTCGCCCGCTGCCTGCAGCACGAGGTCGACCACCTCGACGGCCTCGCCTACGTCGATCGCCTGCCCGCCCGCACCCGCAAGCGACTCCTGGCCGCCGCCGCAGAGCACCCCGGGGTGGGCGTCGGCACCGGACAGGACTGACCGGTGCCGGTCATCCTGGGCATCGAGACGTCCTGCGACGAAACCGGAGTCGGCATCGTCGCCGACGGCGTCCTGCTCGGCGACGCCCTCGCCACCAGCATGGACGAACACGCCCGCTTCGGAGGCGTCGTCCCTGAGATCGCCGCCCGCGCCCACCTGCACGCCATCACCCCGATGGTGCGCCACGCCCTCGACAAGGCCGGGATCGGCTTCGGCGACATCGACGCCGTCGCCGCCACCGCCGGGCCCGGCCTCGCCACCGCCGTGCAGGTCGGCCTTGCCGCCGGCAAGGCCTACGCGCTGACCCTCGGTGTCCCCCTCTACGGCGTGCACCACCTCGCCGGCCACGCCGCCGTCGACATCCTCGACCACGGCCCGCTCCCCGAGCGCAGCATCGCCCTGATCATTTCCGGCGGCCACACCTCGCTCCTACTCCTGGGTGACCTCGCCCGTGATCCCGTCATCCACCTCGGCGACACCGCCGACGACGCCGCCGGCGAAGCCTTCGACCAGGTCGCCCGCCTACTCGGCCTGCCCTACCCCGGCGGCCCCGCCATCGACCGGGTCGCCCGTGAAGGTGACCCCACGGCAATCGCCTTTCCCCGCCCGATGACCGGACCACATGACCCGCCGTACCGATTCTCGTTCTTCGGCCTGAAGACCGCCGTCGCCCGCCATGTCGAGCGGCATCCGGGCCCGCTGCCCATCGCCGACATCGCCGTCTCCTTTCAGGAAGCCGTCGCCGACACCTTCACCCGAAAGGCCGTCACCGCCTGCCGTGACCACGGCGTCGACACCCTGCTGCTCGTCGGCGGCGTCGCCGCCAACAGCTGCGTCCGCGCCCTCGCCGAACACCGCTGCGCCGCCGCCGGCATCACCCTGCGCGTCCCCGCACCACGACTGTGCACCGACAACGGCGCCATGATCGCCGCCATCGGCGACCTCCTCGTGCGCGCCGGCATCGCACCGTCACCGCCGACCCTGGGCGCCGACCCCAACGCCCGGCTGACCCATGCCCTATTCACCAGGATCCGAACTGAACCGCCCGAACGGGAGGCACCCGTCGACCGGCGGGAACGCCGCAGACCAGTGTGGACCGGCCGGCCGCAGCCCACCACGCAGACCGCACCGGCCACCCCGACTTTGCCCAATACCTCATCCGACGATTTCTCGGGGGTCGATCACTAACACCCGGCACGGCCAGCCGAACTCACCGCGCTGCTGGCCCACACTCTCGCGGCATCGTAGACTGACGCGGCGAGGTGACTTCGCCGGATCTCGGCAAGGACTGCCAGACCGGCCGAAGCACGCCCCTGAGCAGGACTTACGCCTGGTTGCTGATCTTCGGCAAGCGAGCACAGCAATGCGGGTGTGCGACCCGGAAAAATGGAAATAGAATAGGAACCCGCAGGTAGCTCGCCGCCAGGTACAGATAGAGCGTCGTCTTAGGAAACCGATGCTCTATCCCCTGAGCTACGAGGGCGCGAGCGCCCAGTCTAGCGACCTGGGGGTTCACCCGAGGTGGCAGGGAGCGGCCGACGTTCACCCACGTCCCCGAACCAGCGTTGTCCCAGCCCAGGACCAACCCGGAGCACACGAACCTCGGTCCTGGGAGACGGTGGTGCGGGTTCACCCCAACCCGACAGACCGCGCGGCAGGACGGCTCAGCGACCGCCAGGTTGGCAGTGCGCTCGCCAGCATCGCCAGGAGCAGGCAGAGCCCCACCACCCCGCCGACCACCGACCACGGCACCACCAGGTCGACCGGTACGCCGGCCTGCTCGGCGAGGCCGGCGCGGATGCTCAGCAGACCGACGAAGGCGACAGCCCCGCCGAGCAGCGCACCGAGCAGCACCACCAGGGCGGACTCGGCCGTGACCAGCCAGACGACCTGCCTTCGGGTGGCACCGGCCAACCGGATCAGCCGCAGGTCGGCCACCCGGCCGGCGGCGGCCATCAGCAACGTGTTCGCCACCGCGACAGCCCCGTAGCCGGCCGAGACACCGATCAGTAGCAGCGTGAAGAGCCAGACGAGGCGATCCTCGGCACGGTCCGCCTCGGCCGCCCACCCGGCCACGTCCACGATCCTCCCGCCGAGCGGGGGGTCGATCCGGTCCTGGACGTACACCGCGGAGGTGAGCGCCGAGGGGTCGTGCGCCCGCACCACGGATCGGGGCAGGAGCAGGTCGCCGGGGATCGAGTCGTCGGTGACGACCGCGACGACGCGCAGGGACACCACCTCCCCGTCGGCGAAGACCAGCGCGTACGGCTCGGTCGGCCGCCGGTTCGCCGAGGCGGGAAGGACCACCGTGTCGTCGCCGCTCAGGTCGTCCAGTGTGCCGGCGACGACGGTGAGTGCCCGGTTCGCGGCGGCGAAGCCCGCCGGGTCCACGCCGAGCGCGGTCAGTGGCCGGTTCTCCGGCGACGACTTCGGGTAGTTCTCGAAGACCGTCGTCGGGAGGAGGGCCGTGCCCCCGATCGCCGCGACGGCCTGGTCCGACAGGCCCGGTGCGCGGTCGGGCACGACGATCCAGCCGGCGTTGACGTTGTCGGCCCGGCCCGCCGCGTAGGCAGCCGTGGTGGTGCGCACCATTCCGGCGACCAGCACCGCGAACGCGACAGTGAGCAGCACCGGGGCGGCGATCGAAGCCGTCCGCCGGGTCGCGGTCGACGCTCCGGCCCGGACCAGCATCCCGATCGCGCCCCCCGGTCGACGCACCGGCCACCGCAGCATCCGCACCAGCGGGCCGACGGCCGCAGGGGCCAGCACTGTGGCACCGGCCACCAGCGCCATCACCGCGTACAGGGCGTACTGCGCCGCGACGCGGGCCTCGTCGGCGGTCGCCGTACCGACGCTGAGCGCGACCCCCACCGCGACGAGCAGCGCACCGGTGGCGATGCGCAGCCGTCCGATCGGTCGCTGCTCGACCGCCGCTTCGCGTAACGCCTCCAACGGTCGGATCCGTGCCGCCCGGCGCGAGGCCGACCAGACGGCCAGCAGCGAGATCACCGGGCCGGCGACGAGCGAGAGCGCGACCGGCCAGTGTTCGTACCCGACCCGGAAGGTCGACGGTTCGAATCCGGCGTCGACGAGAAGCCGGCCCAGCAGCGGCGCGAGCCCTCCGCCCGCCAGGAGGCCGGCGATCCCGCCCGCGGTGCCGACGACGAGCGCCTCGCCGTACACCATGCGGCGGACCTGGCGGCCGGTGGCGCCGACGGCGCGCAGCAGGCCCAGCTCACGGCGGCGCTGCGCGACGGTGAACGCGAAGGTGGAGGCCACGACGAACACCGTGACGAAGCCGGCGAGGGCCGCCGTGGCGGTGAGCACCTGCATGCCGATCCAGCGGGTGCGGGCGTCGTTGCGGGGCTCCAGCGCGCCACGCGCGTCGCCGGTCAGAACCGATCCGTCCGCGCCGACGATTCCGCGAGCCGCCGTGGCGACCCGCTCGGGGTCGGCGCCCGCCGCGAGCACCAGCCCGACGGCCCGGACGCCGGGCGCGAGCGTGGCGGCCACGTCGTCGGCGACATGGACGCCGGGCCCGTCGACCAGACCGGTGACGGTGTACGGCTGCGGGCCGGCCGCCGTCAGCAGGGCCACCGGCACGCCGGGGCGCAGCCCGAGTGCACGGTCCACGACCACCTCGCCGGGCCTGCGGGGCGGCTCGCCGTCGGTGAGGCGCAGTCCACCGAGCCGGGCGCTGGACCAGCCGTGCCCCTGGTGGGCGTCCTCCCGCCGGCCGTCGGTGCCCGCGGGGCGGCCGTCGACGAGCGGCTGCGCGTAGAAGGTCCGGTCCGGCACGGCCGCCGCGACCCCGGGCAGGGCGGCCAGGCGGCGGACGAGCTCCGCCGTCGTGGTCGCGGACCAGGGCCGCGTCGGCACGAACGAGTCGGCCGAAGCGCCCGCTTCGGGGCTCTGCACCACGACCGCCGCCCGCGCGAGCCGATCCGGCACCTGGGGGTGCCCGGAGGCGAGAAGCAGCGTGGCCGCCGCTACCAGCGTGACCCCGATGGCCACGGCCACGAACGCGCTCAGCGACCGCCGGATGCTCAGCACGACGGCCCCGCAGGCGTCGCCGCGTGCCGGGAGGGGACGGCCGCACGCTCGGCGATCCGGGCGGCGACCACCGCCGCGGTGATCCCGCCGTCGAACTCGTCGACGATGCGGCCGTCGGCGAGCAGCAGGACCCGATCGGCGTACGCGGCGGCGGCGGGATCGTGGGTCACCATCACGACGGTCTGCCCGTGGTCGTCGACGAGTGCGCGCAGCAGTCGGAGCACCTGCCGGGAGGCCGCGCTGTCCAGCGCGCCGGTCGGCTCGTCGGCGAAGACCACCGCCGGGCGGGTGATCAACGCTCGGGCCACGGCGACACGCTGCTGCTCGCCACCGGACAGCTCACTCGGCCGGTGCCCGGCCCGGTCGGCCAACCCCACCGCGTCGAGCGCGGCGGCGACGTCCCGGGCCGGCGGGCGGCGGCCGGCCAGCCGCAGCGGCAACTCGACGTTCTGCGCCGCGGTCAGCGTGGACACCAGGTTGAACGCCTGGAACACGAACCCGATCCGATCCCGACGCAGCCGGGTCAGTTCGTCCTCACCCAGGTCGTCGAGGCGGGTGCCGTCGATCGTGACGGTCCCCTCGGTCGGGCGGTCCAGTCCCGCCGCGCAGTGCAGCAGGGTGGACTTGCCCGAGCCCGAAGGGCCCATCACCGCAGTGAACGTGCCGCTCGCGAAGCCGGTCGTCACGCCGTCGAGCGCCGTCACCCCCCGGGTCCCGGTGCCGTACACCGCGCGCAGCCCCGTCAGGGTCACCGTGTGTGTGGTCATGACCGCCACGGTGCCCGGCGTGGTGGGTGCCGCGCGTCGTGCCGGCGCGGACATTTTCCGGCCCTTCCCCGGTCGGAGGCGAAGGCCCGCGATCGCCGGTACGTCGTCCTCCGGGATGACGACCCGCGGGTGGACGCGTCCGGCCCGGTCAGCCGATACCGTCGTGCAGGTGACCGCTCCCCTGCTGACCCGGCGACTGCGGCCGGTGGAGCTGTACATCGTGGACGCCGTGCTCGCCGTGGCGGTCGGCGGGCTGCTCGGTCCGTATGCGGCGCTGGAGTCGCCGCTGCACGGTGGCGTACGCGAGCCGCTCTGGGTGTCGGTGCTGGTCGGGTTCGCCCTCGGGCTGCCGCTGGCCGTCCGGCGCCGGTGGCCGATCACCGTCGCCGCCGTGATCAGCTCCGTCGCCACAGTCGCCCTGATCACCGGCGTGATCCCCAACTACGCCGCCGCCGCGCCGGGACTCGCCGTCGGTCTGTCCTTCTACACGGTGGCCGTGTCGACGACCACCCGCCGGTCGCTGCCCAGTGCCGCCGGTTGTCTCGCTCTGGTGAGCGTCGCGCTGGCGCTGACCGGGGGTGATCTGTGGTCGCGGACGGGTGCCGTCGTCTACGGCGCCGTCATGATCGCGCCCGCCTGGGCGATCGGGTGGCTGGTCCGCGAGCGACGCGCCCTCGCCGCCCGGCAGGGCGAGCACCTGGTCCGTCAAGCCGCCGCCGAGGAGCGGTTGCGGGTGACGCGGGAGCTGCACGACGTGGTCGCCCACACCCTGAGCCTCATCGTGGTGAAGGCGGCTGTCGCAAACCACGTCGCCGAGACCGACCCCCGCGAGGCGGGGGCGGCGCTGCGGGTGATCGAGGAGACCGGCCGCAACGCGCTGACCGACGTACGCCGGGTGCTCGGCGCACTGCGCGAGGACGCCCCGTACGCCCCGGCGCCCGGGCTCGACGAACTGCCCGCGCTCGCCCGGCAGGCGGCGATCGGCGGGGTCGACGTACGGCTCGACGTACGGCGGGAGGAACCGTCCGGCGCGGTGCCGGAGTCGGTGGGACTGACGGTCTACCGGATCGTGCAGGAGGCGGTGACCAACGTGGTGAAACACGCGGGGCCGGCCGCGTGCCGGGCGACGGTGACCGTCACGCCTCGCGAGGTCAGGGTCGAAGTGACCGACGACGGCCGCCGGCCGGTCCTGAACAACGGGACGGGACACGGGCTGATCGGCATGCGGGAACGGGTGACGTTGCACGGGGGCGAGTTCCACGCCGGGCCGCGCTCCGGCGGCGGCTACACCGTGACGGCCACTCTGCCCTACCGGGGGGCCGCGTGATCCGGGTGCTGATCGCCGACGACCAGGCGCTGCTGCGTGGCAGCTTCCGGCTGTTGGTCGACTCGACCCCGGACTTCACCACTGTCGGTGAGGCGGGCACCGGCGTGGAGGCTGTGGCGCTGACCGCCGAGCACCGGCCGGACGTGGTGCTGATGGACGTGCGGATGCCGGAGATGGACGGCATCGAGGCGACCCGGCGGATCTGCGGCGACCCCGCCACCGCCGGCACCCGGGTCGTCATCCTGACCACGTTCGACCTGGACGAGTACGTCTACGGGGCGCTGCGCGCCGGAGCCAGCGGGTTCCTGCTCAAGGACACCCCGCCGGCGGACCTGCTGGCCGGCATCCGGGTGGTGGCCGCGGGCGAAGGGCTGCTCGCGCCGACGGTGACCCGCCGGCTGATCGACGAGTTCGCACGTCGGCCCGAGCCGGCCCGGCCGCTGCCGCGACGGCTGGACGGGGTGACCGAGCGGGAACGGGAAGTGCTCACGCTGATCGGCCGGGGTCTGTCCAACGCGGAGTTGGCCGGGCACCTCGGTCTCAGCCTGGCCACCGTGAAGACGCACGTCGGGCGGCTACTGACCAAGCTGGCGGTACGTGACCGGGCTCAACTGGTCATCGTCGCCTACGAAACCGGCCTGGTCGGGCCGGGCGGGCCACGCTGAGCGGGTCGCCCTCCCGGACAGAGGGTGGTGGGCCACTCCGCGGCTAGGCTTGGCTGTCATGACGACTCTCGGTGTGGTGTTCCGGCCCCAGAATCCACCCGAACGCCTCCGCTCGGTCGCACGCGCCGCCGACGAAGCCGGCCTCGACCAGTTGTGGCTCTGGGAGGACTGTTTCCTCGAAAGCGGCATCGCCACCGCCGCCGCGGCCCTGGCCTGGACCGACCGGCTGGCGGTGGGCATCGGGCTGATGCCGGTGCCGTTCCGCAACGTCGCGGCACTCGCCATGGAGGCCGCCACGCTGCACCGGCTCTTCCCCGACCGGGTGCTGCTCACCGTGGGCCACGGCGTCCAGGACTGGATGGAGCAGGTCGGCGCGCGGGTGGGCTCGCCGCTGACGCTGCTGCGCGAGCACGTCGAGGCGTTGAAGGCGCTGCTGGCCGGCGAGACGGTCACGACGTCGGGTCGCTACGTCAAGCTCGACAAGGTCAAGCTGGACTACCCGCCGCTGGGCACGGCCCGGATCTACGCCGGCGCGACCGGGCCGAAGACGCGTGCTCTCGCCTGCGAGGTCGCCGACGGGATCCTGCTGACCGCCGGCACGCCTCCGCAGGAGGTGGCCGCCGTCAGGTCGACGGCCAAGGACGTCACCGTATACGTCCATGCGGCGACCGGCCCCGACGCCGAGGCGCGCATGGCACGCGAGCTGGAGTCCTGGGACGAGTCGGACGGCTGGGACGCCACAGCGGTCGGCGACGCAGCCGCCGTTGCCGCTGTCGTGAACCGTTACCGGGACGCCGGAGCCGACGCCGTGATCCTGCAGCCCACCGCTGACGAACCCGACCTCGAGGGCTTCGTCCGGTTCACCGCACAGCAGGTCGGTCCACTGGTGCGGTAGCCGGCCGGATCGGGTGTGTTGTAGGGCTCGCCGGCGGTGGTGCTACTTGGCGCCGGTCAGGGCGACCAGGGCGTTGGCGGTCCGGAAGTACGGGTTACGGCCCAGGTCGCCGACGGTGGTGATGTCGAACGCGCGATCGGTGGAAACCGATAGTCTACGGACAAGAACAGCCGAATTAGATCACGGAGCGGGCGCGTCAGTCCACTTTGGACGAGGACTGACTCACGCCTCCTCGTCGCCGCCCTCGTCGTCGCCGAAGGAGTCGAAGACCTCGTCGGCGACCATGCCGCCGGCGAAGCCCAGGGCGGCGCCGCCCACCACGCCCGCGGCAACGGCACCCATGCCGGGACCGCCGTGGTGCTCCTGGTGGTGGTGCTCCTTGTGGTGACCGCCCGGGTGGCCGTACGGGGCGTGCCCGTAGCCGGGCGGCGGGGGCGGGTAGCCGGGCGCGCCGTAGCCCTGGGCGGGCGGGGCGTAGCCGTGGCCGACGTGCAGGCTCTGGTAGCCGTCGAGGGCCTGGCGGACCCAGGTGTCGACCTGCGCGGCCCAGTCCACGCGGTCGGCGTCGGCGTGCGCGGCGTGGTAGCGGCCGTACGAGTCGTGGCCGCCGGTGAAGAGGCCGTCGCGCTTGTCGAACTCCAGCACCACGTCGACGCCGTGCTCGTTCGCCACGAAGGTCAGCTCGACCTCGTTGACGTCGTGGGCGTACTGCGGGGCGGCGTAGAACTCGACCTCCTGGTAGAACGGCAGATTCTGGTGCAGCCCGGAGATGTGCCCGCGTTCCAGGTCGGCGCCCTTGAACCCGAAGCCGAGCCGGCCGAACGCCTCGAGGATGCGCTCCTGCACCGGCAGCGGGTGCACGTACACCGGGTCCAGGTCGCCCTTGTCGATCGCGCCGCGGATCGCCACCTCGGTGCGCAGGCCCATCGTCATGCCGTGCAGGTGCTGCCCGTACAGGTCGGTCACCGGGCTCTCCCACGGCATCGCCACCTGGAACGGCAGCGACAACTGCTGACCCTCACGCAGGTGCAGACCACCCGCCACCTGGACGCGGTGGAACTCGACGAGGGCGTCGTACTCCTCCTCCGCGCCGTCGATCTCGACGCGGGTGACCAGCCCGACGGTGATGTGGTCGATCTCCACGTCATGGCTGCCGCCGGTCAGGTTCACCTGCCCGCCCAGCATGAGCCCCGGGCGCGTGCTCGGATTGGACAGGACCGTATCGACGCTCGGACCGCCCACCCCGAACGCGCCCAGCATCTTCTTGAACACCACGAACCCCTCCCTCGACGACCGCCGACGCGCGACACCAGGATCGTGAGGAATTCACGTGAAACCCTTGTGCCGCAACGAGATCAACGGCGTCCATAATGGAAGCCGTCGAGCGGGGAAGCTACCAACGCCACCTGAGAAGTAGCTGAGTGAACTCAGCGGGTTACTCTCCGGAACCGGGGTGGAGTGCTGCTACCGCCCGCATGGCGACGTCGACGGAGGCTTGGAGGTCCTCGCGGCTCGCGCCGGCCGCGGCATGGACGGCGTGACCCTCGCTGAGCGCCATCACGAAACGCGCGAGCGCCCGGCTGTCCAGGCCGTCGGGGAGGTCCCCCTCCTTCGCCGCGCGGGCCAGCCGCTCTTCGAGCGCGGCCTCGGTGGCCGCCCGGCCGGCGGCGAGGATCTCGGAGATCCGGGCGTTCTCCGGGGAGCAGGCCAGGCCGCCCTGGATGGAGAGGCAGCCGGCGGGGTGGCCGCCCGCGGTCAGGTTGTCGGCGCTGGCGCGCAGGAAGGCTTCGATCGCGGCGTACGCGGTCGGCTGGTCGAGGGCGGCGCGGGCGTTCGCGAGGTTGGTCTCGTGGTAGCGGTCGAAGGCCCGCTTGAACAGCTCTTCCTTGCTGCCGAACGCGGCGTACAGGCTCGGGCGGTTGATGCCCATCGCCCTGGTGAGTGAGCTCAGCGACGCGCCCTCGTAGCCCTGCTGCCAGAAGACCTCGGCGGCGCGGTCGAGGACCGTCTGCTCGTCGAAGGCGCGCGGCCGCCCCGGGGTCGGAGTCTCAGTGCCCATGCCTCGACTATACCGCTCGGTACAGAAGTGACCCAAGCCACGAACCGATCGGTACAGAAAGCTGCTACGGTGATCACGAACCGATCAGTACAAAACTGCGGCATGAGGGAAGAGCATGACCATCACGTTGATCACCGGCGCGAACAAGGGCATCGGTTTCGCGACCGCCAGACAGCTTCTCGATCTGGGGCACGTCGTCTACGTCGGAGCGCGCGACCCCAGGCGAGGCGAGGAGACCGCCTCGGCGCTGGGGGCACGCTTCGTGCCGCTCGACGTGACCGACGACGCCTCGGTGGCCAGGGCGCTGGCGACCATCGACGCCGACGAGGGGCGGCTGGACGTCCTCGTCCACAACGCGGGCATCGCCGAGAACGGCGTCGTCGACGGCCCGACCGCCCTGCGCGTCTTCGACACCAACGCGGTCGGCATCGTCCGGGTCACCGAGGCGGCGCTGCCCCTGCTGCGCCGGTCGTCCAATCCGACAGTGGTCACGGTGTCGAGCAGCGCCGGCTCCTTCTGGGCGGTCAACAACCCCGACCGGCCGGAGTACCACCTGACGTCGCCGCTCTACTCGGCGTCGAAGTCCGCCGCCACGATGATCACCGTCCAGTACGCCAAGTCCCAGCCGGGGATCAGGTTCAACGCGGTCGAGCCGGGCTACACCGCCACCGACCTGACCGCCGCGATCGGCGGCGGCAGGACCCCGGCGGAGAGCGCCCGGACCGTCGTACGCCTGGCGACGCTGCCCCCCGACGGCCCGACCGGAACCCTCCAGGACGACTCCGGGCTCCTGAGCTGGTAGCCGTCCGCCCCGACCGCGACCCGGCCGGGGTCCGCACATCACCCGCACATCAGAGGGAAAGTGACATGACTCAGAACGATCTCCGCAACTGGTACCTGCGCTACGTCGCCGCGCTCAACGCCCACGAGTTCGACGGCATGGACGAGTTCATCAACGACACGGTGGTGCTGAACGGCGAGCCGGGCACCCGGGACGACGTCATCGCGGTGCAGAAGCATGACGTGGACGCCGTTCCGGACCTCCGCTGGAAGGTCGAGGAGCTGCTGTTCGACCGCGACCGGATCGCCGTCCGCGCGATCAACTACGGCACGCCGGTGAAGGAGTGGCTGGGCGTACCGCCCTCCGGCGCCTCGTTCGAGATCGTCGAGTACGCCATCTACAAGGTCAGCGACGGGCGGTTCGTGCAGATGACCGCCCTGCACGACTCGGCCGAGATGCTCCGGCAGCTCACCGCCGCCCGCTGAGGGACCGACGATGACCACCATCGGCATCATCGGCGCGGGCGAGGTGGGCAGCCAGCTCGCCCGCGCGGCGGTAGTCGCCGGATACGCGGTCGTGATCGCCAACTCCCGGGGGCCGCACACGCTGACGGACCTCGTGGCCGAACTCGGGCCGTCGGCGCGGGCGGCGTACGCCGCGGAGGCGGCGGCAGCGGGCGACTTCGCGATCGTCGCCGTGCCGCTCAAGGTCGTGAACGACATGCCGGTCGAGGAGCTGGCCGGCAAGGTCGTGCTGGACACGAACAACTACATGGTCTGGCGCGACGGGAACATCCCGGTGCTCGACTCGGGTGAGAAGACGGTCCACGAGCTGCGCCAGGAACAGCTCCCCACGTCGAAGGTCGCCAAGGCGTTCACCCACATCCAGGCGCCGCGGCTGCTCACCTCGGCCCGGCCCGCCGGCGCGCCGGACCGGCTGGCGCTGTCCGTCTCCAGCGACCACCCGGAGGCGGTCGAACTCGTGACGCGGCTCTACGACCGGTTCGGCTTCGACACTGTGGACAACAGTCCGCTGAGCGAGTCCTGGCGTACCGGCCCCGGCCAGCCCGCGTGGATCCGCCACGCGCACCAGAACCGCGAGGAGCTGGCGCTCAACCTGAGGCGTGCGCGGCGGTTCGTCACTCCGTCGCGGACATCAGCGGGGAAGTGACAGGACCCGGCGCGGAGAGCGATCCTCCGCGCCGGGCCCTGGCGTCGGGTCCGGTCAGGCGGCGCAGGTCGCGGTCGCGCCCTGGCCGGTGCCGGTGCCCTGGAAGCCGAAGTTGGTCGTCTGGCCGGCGCCGACCTGCCCGTTGTAGCCCACGTTCGTGAACCGGACGGTGCCGCTGGTGCCGCTGGCCTGGGCGTTCCAGGTGCCGGTGATCGCGGCGCCGCCCGGCAGCGCGACGGTCACGGTCCAGCCGTTGATGGCCGCGGAGCCCGCGGTGACGTTCACGCTCGCGGTGAAGCCGCCGTTCCACTGGTTGATCGCGACCGACGCGGAGCAGCCGTTACCGGTCGGCGGCGGCGTGGTCGGGGGCGCCGTCGTGGGCGGCGCGGTCGTCGGCGGCGCGGTGGTCGGCGGCGCGGTCGTCGGCGGGTTGGTCGTCGGCGGCGCGGTGGTCGGCGGGTTCGGCGCGCCGTTGGCCAGGCTGAAGGCCAGGTCCGGCTGGAACGAACCGGCCGTGTAGCGGCAGCCGTCCGCCTCACCCGGCGGCTTCACCCAGAGGTACGCGTCGATGTTGGCGTCGCCGGTGTTCGTCGTCGGGTACTGCCCGATGCGCCGATCGGTGTTGTCGTCGGCGCACCAGTCCCCGGCGGCTCCCCCGTTGCGGCTGGTGTCGATGACCTGCCGCTTGCCGGAGATGCCCATTCCGTTGAGCGCGGAGATGACCGCGCGGCCGAAGTTCGCCTCGCTTGAGGTGGGGTTGAAGTTCGACACGTTGGTGAAGAAGCCGTCGGCGTACTGCACGCCGGCCGCCCGGAGCCGGTTGGCCGTGTCGTTGGCGCTGTTCCAGGTCGAGTGACCGCCGTCGAGGTACACCTTGGCGTTCGGGTTCGCCGACTTGATGGTCTGGGTCGCCGTCGTGAGCGCCTGGTTGCGGGCGTTCAGCTCACCGGTGCTCAGGCAGGTCTGGAGCGCCAGCGAGTCGGTCTCCAGGATGATCAGGACGGTCTGGTTGCCGAGTCCCCGGGCGAAGTTGGACACCCAGGTCTGGTACTGGTTGAGGTCCGGCGCGCCACCGGCGCTGGCGCCGCCGCAGTCCCGATTGGTGATCTCGTACACCGACAGCACCGGGATCTGCTGCGCCGCGTTGGCGGCGCCGACGAAGCCGGAGACCTCGGACTGGATGGTCGACGGGTTGAAGTTGGCGTACCAGCGGGCCTGCGGCTGACTGGCGATCTTGTCGCGGATGACTGCGGCACGCGAGTCGCCGGGGTTGGCGGCGACCCAGCGGACGACCGCCGAGGACGGGTCGCGGTAGAGCGATCCGGACACGGTGCCGGCGGACGCGCCGTCGACGGCGAGACCGACGCCGGCCGCGGCGAGCCCCGCGACGGCGGCCACGCTGATGGCCGCTGAACCGCGGCGGGACGAGAGGATAGCCACGTCGTGTTTCCTCCTGATCACATAGACGTATCTAAGTTCATGGGAGCGTTCCCACGACGGTAACGGAGGCGGGCGTCGATGCCAAGATGTGAACGCCGGCCACTGCCCCGTAATCTGGGGTGATCACCGGGCGAAGGCCCGCCAGTCGACCGACGAACCGGCGCGGGAGGAAGACCAGGCATGACGGCGCTACCAGGCCAGCGTCCGGCCGCGGCGGATTCACCGGCCGCCGGGCGGCCCGCCGACGAGGATCTGCGGACACTGTTCGGGCAGTCCATCGCCGTCTTCGCGGCGCTTGCCGGGCCGACGCACGTGGTGGAGGCGGCGAACCCGGCGTTCTTCGCCGCCATCGGCGAGGAACGCGCACGCACCGGCGTTCCGCTCGCCGAGTTGATGCCGGAACTGGACGGCCAGGGCTTCATCGCCCTGCTGGACGAGGTCTACCGCACGGGCGAGCCCTACACCGGCCATGACGCCCGGATCATGCTGGGCACCGGATCGCAGGCGCGGGAGTCGTTCTTCGACTTCACCTACGAGGCACGTCGCGACGCCGCCGGCACGGTGACCGGCATCCGGGTGATCGGGGTGGAGACCACGCAGGTCAAGCAGGCGCAACGGCTGATGGCCGAACACCGCGCGATGCTGGAGCAGATCGCCCGGCAGGCGCCTTTGGCCGAGGTGCTCGACGGGATGGCCCGCTGCATCGAGAACCTCGCACCGCAGGAGGTCCTCGTCTCCGTCCTGCTCGCCGACGCGGACGGCCGGCACCTGCGCCACGGCGCCGCGCCCAGCCTGCCCGACTTCTACAACGAGGCCATCGACGGGATCGCCACCGGGGAAGGTGTCGGCTCGTGCGGCACCGCCGCGCACCGGCGGGAACCGGTCGTCGTCACCGACATCGCCACCGACCCGTTCTGGGCCGACTTCCGCGATCTGGCCGAGCGGGCCGGCCTCGCCGCCTGCTGGTCCACGCCGATCCTGGCCCGTGACGGCAGCCTGCTCGGCACCTTCGCCATGTACCACCGCACCCCGCGCGTCCCGCGGGACACCGACCTGGCCCTCGCCCGGGTCTTCACCGGCACCGCCGCCCTGGCCATCGAACGCCACCACATCGAAGAGGCGAAGGCCGCCGCGGACGCCCGCGCGCGAGCCGCCCACGACGAGCTGGCCCGGGTGGTACGGGCGGAGCGGGAGCTACGCGCCGAGGCCGAACAGCGCGCCGCCGCAGCCGCGGAACTCACCGCCCGGCTGCGCACCGCTGCCGCCGCGCAGGCCGCCTCTCCCCGCCCCGAGCGGTGTCAGCTCGGCGGCAGCGACGGCTGCACGGCACCCGCCGAGATCAAGATCGCCGACTCGTGGGGCGACGCGGCGTGGGGCTGCCCGGTCCACGTCGAGGAGGCGATCATCAACGTCCGTTCGGTGTTCATCGCCAACGAGGAACTCGGCGGCCTGGCCGCCTACGTCAACCGCTGACCGGACACGCCCGGGTACGGGCCTAGCGCCGGACGGGCGCGCCGGCCGACTCGCGAGCGGTGCTCGCCGCGGTGAACGGGCTCCGCAGACGCGTCATGGATTCGGCGCTGACGTCCGCGATCGGACTGCGCTCGTCGTCGGTGGCCCCGAGCCCTTCCACGCGGAAGGGGTTCAGGGCGAAAGTGTTGTCGGGCACGTGGTGCTCCAAGGAAATCTGCACGGCAGCGCTCGACTCAGTCATCGCGGCTGGGAAACCGTGGGAGAAGCAAGGGGTCGGCGATCAGCCGTCGGTACCCCGTACCGACAGCCTAGCGCGCATCGGCCGGACGGGCGCGCCACGGCCGAAACCGGTGACGTTCTCAGAGCTGGACGACGTGACCCACCCGGGGCGGCGTCCGGCCCGCGAGGACGTCGAGCCACGCGTCCCGCAGCCCGTCCGGGCCGGCGCCGACCCGTACGTCGAGCCATCCGCTCACCACCTGGGAGAACCGCTGCCAGGCGTCGGCGAATCGTTCGTCGAGACCGGTCCGGCCCCAGTCCTGGCTCCGCTTGCGGATGCGTACCGGCGCGAAGAAGACCTCTCCGGCGGCGCCGGCGTTCGGCGTCTGCTGGGTGAGGCCGACGGCGATGTCCCGGACGAGCAGGTCGCCGAGGTGCGCCCGCAGGGCGGCGCGGGTCGCGGGTGAGCCGGACAGGTCGAGGTAGACGGTCGGGACGGCGTCGAGCGCGCCGATGTCGTCGTAGGAGAGGACCTCGTCGTAGCAGCCCAGCGACCGGGTGAAGGCGAGGTTGCCGGGCGAGGTGAGCCCGATCAGGCGCGGGCCGCGGCCGTGCAGCTCGAACGCGGCGGCGTACGCCGTCTTGCTGGACGCGGACGACAGCACCAGCGACCGCGCCCCGTAGCCGTCCTCGTCGACGACCTGGTCGGCAAGCATGAACGAGGTGAAGAACAGCGGCCGGAACAGGATCAGCAGATCCTCCTGCTCCGCCCGGTAGGCGGGGTCGCCGTCGGTCGACCGGTAGGAGTTGTACGGCGAGGGCAGGCCGGCCCGGTGCGGGCTGGCGTCCCGGAATCCGGACGCGTCCACCCGGTCCGGGCGTACCACGAGGTGGCCGGCGGGCGGCAGGTAGCCGTAGACCCGTTGCCCCGGCTCGACACCGGCCACTGTGGACGTCACGACCTCGGCGAAGCCCCACAGTGGCGGGAGCCCCCACCCACCGTCGAGCCCACGGGGCTGCGGCGGGAAGAACTCCCAGTAGCGCATCGCCTCGCCGAGCACCGCGTAGGTGACGTTGTTGGCGGTCAGGCCGACGCGGTCCACGCGCAGCAGCGCCTCGCCGTCGGCGAGGCCGGGCACGGCGCCGTCGACGAGTGTGGTGCGAGCGAGGTCGTCACGGGCCACAGCGAACGTCCACGAGTCAGCCATGGCCTGACGTTAGGCAGCCGCCAAACTCCAGACAAGTGCACTGGGAGTGCAAAATCCCACTCGGCAGCACCGTTGCGCGCCGGCGGTTCAGAGATAACGAATACCCGTCAGCTCCGCCGCCGCAGCCCAGAGGCGCTCACCCACGGCCGGGTCGGCGGCCTGCCGGCTCAGCCGCGCCTCGGTCACCGGACCCCAGGTCTCGAAGAAGCGGGACGGGCCGAAGAACTGACCGCCGCGTACCTCCGGGTCGGTCGCGGCCCGCAACTGCGGCAGGACGCCCCGCTCGACCGGCTGGGTGGCGAGCAGGCCGAGCCGCCCGATCACCCGCCCCAGCCGGCCCCGGTGTGCCCAGGCACGCGGCGTGAGGTTGCTGCGGGTGAGACCGGGATGCGCCAGCGCGCTGACGACCGGCGACCCGGCCGCGCGCAGGCGGCGGTCCAGCTCGACGCCGAAGACGGTGGTGGCGAGCTTCGAGCGGCCGTACGCGGCAGAGGCCCGGTAGTCGCGCTCGGACATCAGGTCGCCGAAGTCGAGGCGCGCGTTGCGGTGGGTGAGGGAGCTGAGGCTCACCACCCGCGCCGCCCGCGCCCCGGCCAGGGCGTCCAGCAGCAGGCCGGTGAGCGCATAGGGGCCCAGCGTGTTGGTGGCGAACTGGAGTTCGAAGCCGTCGGCGGAGGTACGGCGCGGACCGAGCAGCACCACACCGGCGTTGTTGACCAGCAGGTCGATCGTCGGGTGGTCGGCGGTCAGCTTCGCGGCGAACGCGCTTACCGAATCGAGGCTCGCCAGGTCCAGCTCGCGTACCTCGGTGTCGCCGCCGATGCGGCGGGCGGCCTGCCGGCCGGCGGCGGTGTTCCGCACCGCCAGCACGACGTGGGCGCCGTGGCGGGCCAGCTCGGTGGCGGTGACCAGGCCGAGGCCCGAGTTCGCGCCGGTCACGACGGCGACCCGGCCGCGCTGGTCGGGGATGCGGTCGGCGGTCCATCCGGTCATCTGCTGCTCCTCGGGTGCGGGGTTGGCGTCGAGCGATGACGCTAGGAGCGGTCCGGGGTGTCTCGGTCGTTCGCGGTTGCCTAGGTCCGTGGGACCTACCCTGGGCGCGCGGCGTCACGGCAGACTGGCGGCATGAGCAGCCCGCATCCGTACGCACGCGAGCTGGGCGCCTTCCTCCGCGCCCGGCGCGGCCGGCTGCGCCCCCGCGACGTCGGCCTGGAGCCGGGCGGCCGGCGCAAGGTGACCGGCCTGCGGCGGGAGGAACTGGCCCTGCTGGCCGGGCTGAGCACCGACTACTACCAGCGGATGGAGCAGGGCCGGGAGGTACGCCCCTCGGACGACGTCCTGGACGCGCTCGCCGGCGCCCTCGGTCTGGACGACACCGAACGCCGGCACCTGTTCACGCTGGCCCGGGCCGCCCGGCGGCCGGTGCCCGCCCGCGTCGACCGAGGGCCGGAGAGGGTGCCGGACGGCACCCGGCGGCTGCTGCGGGTGATGGACACGCCGGCTGTCGTCCTCGGCCGGCATCTGGACCTGCTCGACTGGAACCCGATGGCGCAGGCGCTGCTCGGTGACCCGGCGGACCACCCGCCGGGCCGGCTCAACATGCTCCTGCTGCTGTTCGACGACGCGCTGACCGGGGGACGGAGCTGCCCGGACTGGGAGCGGCAGGCGCTGGACTACATCGGCATGCTGCGTGCCGCCGTCGCGGACGACCCGACCCATCCCCGCGCCACCGCGATCGTCGGCGAGCTGAGCATCCGCAGCGCGGAGTTCCGGCGGCTGTGGGCACGGCACGACGTGCGCGCCTCGGTGAGCGGTACCAAGACGTTCCGGGTGCCCGGACTGGGGGACATCGTCCTGGACTGGGACACCTATCCGCTGCCGGGCAGTCCCGGCCCGGTCGTGCTCGTCTTCACCGCCGAGCCGGGCAGCCCGGACGCCGATCGGCTACGGCTCCTGGCGTCGTGGCGCGCGACCGGCCCGGCGTCCGCTTGATCACGCGGACGCCGGTCCCCGTCCCCGGTTGAGGCCGACGATCGCGCCGTTGAGGGCGGTGGCGAAGAGGGTCCAGGCGACGTACGGGGCGAGTGCCGCCCCGGCGGGACGGTCGGTGCGCGCCGCGCGGCCCAGCAGCACGAGGTTGGACACGTTGAGCGCGGCGATCTCGGCCAGTGCGGCTCCGGGCCTGCGGGCGCCGAAGAACAGGGCGCTCCAGCCGGCGTTGAGCGCCAGGTTGAGCGCGTAGCCGCGCGCGAAGGCGGCGCGCTCGGGCCCCTCGGAGCGGTCCAGCGCGCGGGCGCCGGCCACCGCGATCAGCCCGTACAGCGGGGTCCAGACCAGGGGGAACGCGGTGGACGGCGGCTGCCAGGCGGGCTTGCGCAGGCGGCGGTACCAGCGCGACGAGGTGCCGGTGGAGGTGGCGGCGGCGCCCGCGGCGGCGGTCGCGGCGACTGCTGCCGCGGTCTTGACCAGGGTCGGTACTCGCATACCGGGTCAGCTACCCGGCCAGCGGCGGATAAACCCGCACCACCGGAAGAGCCACTTCCGGACACCCCCGGCGCACAGATCCTTCATCAGAGGGTGCAGAACTCGTAGACAATTTTCATGCCCTTCGATAGCCTCGCCATTCAGTGATGCTTGTCGATAGGAGGCTCCATGCGACGGCTCGTGCTCTCCTTCACGCTGGCGACGATCGGTGCCTGGGCCGTGGTGCCGGCACCGGCCTCGGCCGCACCCCGCCCGGCACCGGCGCCCGTCACCGACGCGGTGACCGCGAAACTCCTCGGCCAGGCCGACGCCGCGACCCGGACCGCCGGGCCGCAGCGGACCCGGGTCACGGTCACCCGCGCCGACGGCCGGTGGGCGTTCGGCACCGCGGTACTGCTGGCCGACCGGTCCGAGGACGCGCACCCCACCGGATCGGTCTTCCTCGCCCGGTCCGACACCAAGGGCTGGACCGTCGCCTTCGACGGCGAGGCGTCGTTCGGCGACCTGGCCGCCGCGTCACCGCTGGTGAGCGAGAACGAGAAGGCCGTGTTCCGCACGCCGGTCGCGCCACTGGCCGCGGGCGGGGACTTCCGCACCGGCATGGCACTGCCGTTCGCGGTCGGGCAGACGTGGACGCTGACCTCCGGGCCGCACGGCTGGGGCGGGGCCGCCGCGCCGTGGAGTTCGGTCGACCTCGCCGGTGGTGACCAGGTGGTTCGCGCCGCGCGGGCCGGAACCGCGTACACGATGTGCACCGGGTGGATCCGGGTCATCCACGACCGGGGCTACTCGACCGACTACTACCACCTGTGGAGCAGCATCTCCGTCAACGGCGCCGCCGTCGCGCAGGGCGCGTACCTCGGCTACACCGGCACCGACGTCACCTGCGGCGGCTCCGCCACCGGCCGGCACGTGCACTTCGGGCTGCGGCAGAACTCGGCGTACGTGCCGATCGCCGGGCACGGCATCGGCAAGTGGGACTTCGTCAGCGGCGCGGCCGCGTACCAGGGCGGCGCCCGGCACGGGTCCGCCTACGTCGGCGGCGGTGGCGGCGTCTACAACTACGGCGCGCTCGGCTTCAACCAGGGAGTCGTCGACGCCAACGGCGGTGGCACGCTGACCCGGCGCTCCGGCCCCGGCACGGGATACGGCGCGGTCGGGTCGATAGCCGACGGCGCCACCGTCACCGTCTCCTGCTCCGCCAACGGCACCTCGCACACCGGCCGGTACGGCACCACGGCACTGTGGGACCGGCTCAGCGACGGCAGCTGGGTGTCCGACGCCTACCTCTCCACCGGGGTCAACGGGCCGATCAACGGCTGGTGCTGACCACGCCGCGAGACACGTGCCGGCGCCGGACACGGCGTCGGCACGCGCGGCGTATGACGCAGCCGGGATGCCCCCATCCATTGCCGTTCATCGATGTCTACCCATAGGCTCCCTGCCACCGCGAGTGCGGCCCGGCGGGGCGGCACAGCGTCGATGTCTGGAGGGAACCATGGTCCGTTGGCGCAGATTCCTCGGCCGGATGGCGGCCGTTCTGGCAGTGGTCACCGCGGGAGCGGTCACCGCGGTGGCGCCCGCCGCAGCGGCACCCGCCGGGGACATGACGCCGTACGTCGTCGGCGGCACCCGGGCCGCGCAGGGCGAGTTCCCGTTCATGGTCCGGCTCTCGATGGGCTGCGGCGGAGCGCTCTACAGCCCGCGACTGGTCCTCACCGCCGCCCACTGCGTCGGCCGTACCGGCGCCAACACCAGCATCACCGCGACGCTGGGCGTGGTGGACCTCCAGTCCTCCAGCCGGATCCAGGTCCGCTCCAACTACGTCTACCGGGCCCCCGGCTACAACGGCAACGGTGACGACTGGGCGCTGATCCGGCTCGCCACCCCGGTCACCTCGCTCGCCACGCTCAACATCGCCACCAGCACCGCGTACGACAACGGCACGTTCACGGTGGCGGGCTGGGGCGCCGCGCGGGAGGGCGGCGCGCAGCAGCGCTACCTGCTCAAGGCCACGGTGCCGTTCGTCGACGACACCACCTGCAACCGCTACTACGGCGGCGACGTGATCCCCAGCGAGGAGATCTGCGCCGGTTACGCCAGCGGCGGTGTCGACACCTGCCAGGGTGACTCGGGTGGCCCGATGTTCCGCCGGGACGCCGCCGGCGCCTGGATCCAGGTGGGCATCGTGAGCTGGGGCAACGGCTGCGCCCGCCCCAACTACCCCGGCGTCTACACCCAGGTCAGCACGTTCGCCTCGGCGATCCGGTCCGCCGCCGCGAGCCTCGGCGGCTGATGACGCACGCGCGGTGGCCCGGTCGCGGCGAAGCGGCCGGGTCACCGCCATGTCCGCGCGGATCCGCCGCCCGCTCACGACGGTGACGTCGACTGCTAACTTCCGGACGCATGGACGACTCCCCTCGCTGGTACCGCCCGGCCCCCGACGTGCTGCTCACGGCCGGCAGCGCCACCGCGCTGCTCGGCTACCTGATCCCGTGGTTCCGCGCCAGCCGCCTCCACCAGTGGTCGTACTCGGGCTGGGCCTACCTGGAGACCGAGGGCGGCTGGACCTGGCTGGTCGTGGTGTCCCTCGTGATCGCCGTCCTCGCCGGCCTCTGGGCCGGGCGGAGCGTGGCGTGCGCCAAGCTCGCGGTCGGCGCGGCGGTGGCCGGGATGTTCCTCGCCGGTGCGGTGGTCGCGGTGAGCCTGGGCGCGCTGCCGGAGCGCGACAGCATCAACTGGGTCGGTGAGCTGCCGTTCGAGATGGGGATGCCGCTCATGGCGGTCGGATTCGGGGCGGTCGTCGCCGGGGCGCTGGGCACCGTACGCCGCCCGGCCGAGGAGTGACGCTGGGTCACGCCGCCGGCAGGTCCACCACCCGGGTGGCCCAGCGGGCCATCAGCGCCGGATCGTGGGTGATGACCAGGACCCCGGCGGAGTGCCGGCGCTGGTAGTCGGTGACGACGGCGGCGACGTGCGCCTGGGTGGAGGCGTCGAGCATCGCGGTGGCCTCGTCGCAGAGCAGGTAGTCCGGCCGGTGGACCAGGGCGCGCGCCAGGCAGGCGCGTTGCAGTTGCCCGTCGCTCACCGCGTGCGGGCGGCGGGTCAGCAGGTCGGGGGTCAGGCCGGCCAGGTCGGCCAGTTCCGCCGTACGGGCGGCCGCCTGCTCGCGCGGTGTGCCGGTGGCACGCAGCGGCTCGGCGATGATGTCGGCGAGGCTGAGCCTCGGGTCGGTGGCGGCGCGCGGGCTCTGGAACAGGATCGCGACGCGGGTGCGCAGTTCCGCCGGCAGGCGGTGGCGGACGCCGCCGAGCGGTCGCCCGTCGATCGTGACGTGGCCGCTGTCCGGGGCGTGCAGCAGGGCGAGGACGCGGGCGAGCGTGGACTTGCCGCTGCCCGAGGGGCCGCGCAGCCCGACCGTCTCGCCGGGGGCGACGTGCAGGTCGACCCGGTCGAGGACGCGCTGCCCGCCGTACGCGACGGAGACCTGGTGCGCGGCGAGTCCGCCGGCCGCCGCGTCACCCGGGGCGGCGGCGTCGGTGGCGCCGGGAAGCGTGATCGTCATGCCGGTACCTCCTCGCGCAGCGGGTGGTGACAGGCGACCCGGCCCGCGCCGTCTGCGGCGAGTCGGGGCAGCCTGTCGCAGGTGTCGGTGGCGCGGGCGCAGCGCGGGGCGAAGGCGCAGCCGCCGGGCAGGTCGGTGAGCGTGGGCGGGTGCCCCGGCACCGGCACGAAGGCGCGGTCGGGCAGGGCGTCGAGCAGACCGGCGGTGTACGGGTGGGCCGGGCCGTCGAACAGCGCCTCGGTGGGGCGGTGCTCGACGATCCGGCTGGCGTACATCACGGCGACGGTGTCCGCGACACGGCGCGCGGCGGCCAGGTCGTGCGTGATGAGCAGGACGGCGGCGCCGGTGTCGCAGCGGCGGCGCAGCAGGTCCAGCGTGTGGTCGACGAGCGGCCGGTCGAGGCCGGTGGTGGGTTCGTCGGCGAGCAGCACCGGCGGGTCGGGCGCGAGCGCGAGCGCGGTGGCGAGCCGCTGGGCCATGCCGCCGGACAGCTCGTGCGGGTACCGGTTCAGGTCGGCCGGGTCGAGGCCGACGTCGGCGGCGATCCGGTCGGCGGCGGCGGGCGCGTCGCGGCGGCTGTGCCCGTGCGCGCGCAGCGTCTCCTCCAGCAGCTTCCGCCCGGTACGCACCGGCGTGAGCGCGGTGGCGGGGCTCTGCGGGACGAGGCCGACGCCCCGGCCGCGTACGTGCCGGGCGAGGTGCCGCTCCCCCGCGCCGATCAGGTCGGCCTCGTCGCGGCCCGGCGCGTGCAGGCGGGCCTGCCCGGTGACGGTGGCGTTGCGCGGCAGCAGGCCGAGCAGGGCGTGCGCGAGGACCGACTTGCCGCACCCGGACTCGCCGACCACCGCCAGCAGCTCGCCGGGCCGCAGCGTGAGGCTCAGGTCGGTGACGGCGTGCACGACGGCGTCGCGCAGCCGGAAGCGGACGGTCAGCCCGTCGACGGTCAGCAGCGCCGGGACGGTCACAGGTGCAGCTCCGCTCGTACGCGCGGGTCGAGGCGGTCACGCCACCGGCCGGTGAGCACGGCCAGCGCCAGCGTGGCCGCCACGAGCAGGAGACCGGGGACGATGCTGGCCCACCAGGCACCGGTGAGCAGCGCCCGCTGCCCGTCATTGATCATGTTGCCGATCGAGGCGAGGTGCGGGGGCAGGCCGAGGCCGAGGAACGACAGCGCGGTCTCGTGCCAGACGGCGTGCGGCACCATGAGCGTGGTCGCCAGCGCCAGGCGCGGCAGCACGTGCGGCAGCAGGTGCCGGGTGAGCACCCGGACGCGCCCGGCGCCGCCGGAGATCGCGGCGTCGACGAACGGCCGGTTGCGCAGGCTGAGCAGTTCCGACCGGACGATCCGGGCGGTGGACAGCCAGTGCGTCAGCGCGATGGACGCGATCACCGCGCCGAGGCTGGGGCGCAGCATCGCCACGATGAAGATGCCCAGCAGCAGGTGCGGCAGCGCGGCGACGGTGTCCACGACGCGCATGAGCGCCCGGTCCACCCAGCCGCCGACGCTGCCGGCGACGGCACCGACCAGGCCGCCGATGACGGCGGCGACGAGCGCGGCGACCGCTCCGACGAGCAGCGAGACGCGCAGGCCGTAGAGGCTGCGCACGGCCACGTCGCGGCCGAGGTCGTCGGTGCCGGCCAGGTGCTCCGGCGAGGGCGCGAGCCGGGTACGGGAGAGGTCGACGGCGCTCTGGTCCAGTGGCCACAGGACCGGGGCGAGCAGCGCGGCGGCGACGACACCGGCGAGCACCACGACGGCGACTGTCGTGCCCACGCTGCCGGGGCGGCGCAGGCGCCGGACGCGCGCGGGAAGGGCGAGGTCAGTCATCGAGGCGTACCCGGGGGTCGGCGGCGGCGTAGGCGAGGTCGGTGAGCAGGTTCGCGGTCAGCACCACGACGGTGGTGACCAGCGTCGTGGCCGCGAGCAGCGGGAAGTCGGCGCCCAGCGCGGCCTCGACGGTGACCGCGCCGAGGCCGGGCAGGGAGAACACGGTCTCCACCAGGACGGCGCCGCCGACGAGTTCGGGCAGGTGCGTGCCGACCAGCGTGAGGAACGGCAGCAGCGCGGTGCGCAGCGCGTGTCCGAACAGGACGACCCGGCCGGGGAGCCCGCGGGCGCGGGCCGCCAGGACGTGGTCGTCGCGCAGGCTCTCGGCGACCGCGTCGCGGACGAACAGCACGAACCAGGGCGCCTGGGAGATCGCCAGCACTGTCACCGGAAGCACCAGGTGGCGGGCCACGTCGGCCGGGTCGGTGCCGGTGGCAGTGATGTCGGTGAGCCCGCCGGCGGGCAGCCAGCCGAGGCTGAGGGCGAACACGGCGATCGCCGCGAGGCCGATCCAGAACACCGGCATGGACTGCACGGCGTACGCGACGGCGCGCAGCGCCCGGTCGAACCAGCCACCACGCCGGTACGCGGCCAGCGTGCCCAGCAGCACGCTCGCCACCAGCACCAGGGCGAGCGCGGTGCCGACGAGCAGCAGCGTCCAGCCGGCCCGGGCGGCGAGCACCGAGGTGACCGGCTCGTGCCGGCTCGTCGACCACCCGAGGTCGCCGCGCAGCAGGTTGCCGACCCAGCGGGCGTACTGCACCGGTAGCGGGTCGTCGACACCCCAGTTGGCGCGGATCTGCGCGAGGTTCTCCTCGCTGGTGGTGAACGCCGCCGCGCCCGCGTACTGCTGGGCCGGGTCGATCGGGGAGGCGGCGCCGAGGGCGAACATGCCCATGCTGGTGGCCGCCAGCACCGGTACGGCGACCAGCAGCCGCCGCCGGACCACGGCACCCGCACCGGCCAGTCGCCGCCGGCCGGTCACGGGTGACGTCACGACGTCTTCGTCCAGGTGTGCACGTTCCACCAGATGCTGTTGGCGACGTCGTGCTCGTGCGGCTCGACCCGCGGCGTCACCCCGGTCACGGCGTCCTTCAGCACGTAGGTGTGCTGGAGGTAGGTGAGGAACACCCACGGCACGTCCGCGGCGAGCTGCTTCTGGAACGTGGCGTACGCGGCCTTGCGGGCGGCCGGGTCGGCGTTGTCCCGGCCGGCCTGCAACGCGGCGTCGGTGACCGCCGAGCGGTACGAGCCGGGGTTGAAGAAGCCCTGCCCGGCGAAGGCCGAGTTGAACAGCTTGTAGGAGACGAAGTCCGGGTCGTACGGCGTGCCGTAGCCCATGATCAGCGCGTCGTTCTTCATCCGCGGGGTGATCGCGTCCCAGGTCAGCCCCTCCGGGGTGACAGTGATGCCGACCTTCTTCGCGTCGGCGGTGACGGCCAGGGCCAGTTCCTTGCGCAGGCTGTCGGTGGCCGGGTACAGGAGCGCGAACGCCGCCGTACGCCCGTCCTTGACCCGGATGCCGTCGGGGCCCGGCTTCCACCCGGCGGCGTCCAGCGCGGCGGTCGCCGCGGCGAGGTCGGCGCCGGGCTTGCCCGCGATCGAGGGCTCGGCGTATTCCGACGTCGGCGGCACCGGCCCGAACGCGGGCTCGCCCGCACCGCCGAGCACGCCGGTCACCATGGCCTGCCGGTCCACCGCGACGTTCAGCGCCTTCCGGATCGCCGGGTCGGCGGTCACCGGGTTGCCCATCGGCAGCATGACGCCCCGGTAGTCGGCGGTCGGCACCTTGTGCACCCGGTAGCCGTCGCGGCTCTCGAACCCGGAGGCGAGCTTCGGTGCCAGCTCCGCCGCGTCGAACTCTCCGGCCCGCATCCGCTGGGCCCGGACGTTGTCGTCGGCGACGAACGCCACCACGACGCCGGAGTTCGCCGGCTTGCCGCCCCAGTACGTCTCGTTCGCCGCGAGCACGAGCCGGTCACCCG
Organism: Micromonospora sp. WMMD1274; assembly: GCF_049179035.1. NCBI lineage: Bacteria > Bacillati > Actinomycetota > Actinomycetes > Micromonosporales > Micromonosporaceae > Micromonospora > Micromonospora sp. WMMD1274. Next base: position 3,722,350 of record NZ_JBMHMG010000001.1, on the reverse strand, counting down.
GGGTCCAGGACGTGAACCGGTACGGGCCGGTGCCGACCGGCTTGCGGTTGAAGCCGGCCTTGTTGACGTCCTGCCCGGCGAACGCCTTCGCCGGGACGATCCCCAGCGCCAGCCGTTGCAGGAACGGCGCGTACGCGTACTGCAGCGTGAACACCACTGTCCCCGGGCCGGGCGCGGTGACGGAGGCGAGCATGTCCAGATCGGAGCGCAGCGTGGAGTCGACAGCCGGATCGAGCACCGCCTGGTAGGTGAACACCACGTCCTGCGCGGTCAGCGGGCTGCCGTCGTGGAACAGCACGCCCTCGCGCAGCTTCGCGGTGACCGTCTTCCCGTCCGCCGAGACGGTGGGCAGTTCACGGGCCAGGGCGGGCACGAGTTCGTTGCGGGCGTCCCGGGCGACCAGCCCGTCGAAGATCAGCGACGCGCCGTCGACGCCGTAGTTGAGCACCGGGTTGAGCGTGTCCGGCTCGCCCGCGGTGGCGACCACCAGCGTGCCGGCGCTGCCCGTCCCGCCGGTCGAGGCCGTCGGCGACGAGCAGCCGGTGACGGCGAGCAGGGCGGCGGCGAGCGCCACGGCCACGCGTACGGGCTTGGGCCTGATCGCCACCGGCAACTCCTCGAACACTCGTCTGCGGGTGGCAGCGGGCGGGCGCTCCGGCGAGGATCGATCATCGCGTGCCGGAGCGCCCGCTACCGCCACTATTCGGTAGTTGCCAACTATATGCAATAACCTCTGGTCGATGACGGCGACCCGCCGCCCCCGATGTCGCTCGCGAGGCGGACGTCCGGCGCGCTGAATATGCTCAGGGGGTGAAGGACAGCGAGCAGGCGGTGCTGACCGGGATGTTGCAGTCGGCCGAGGACGCCGCCCCGGTGGAGGCGGTCGAGGCCGTCACCGGTGTCATCGCCACGGCGCTGAACGCGCTCGGTGCCTCGCTGCTGATCGCCGACCTCAGCGGCCGGGCACTGGTCCGGCTGACCCACCAGCCCGCCGGCGGCGGTCCCGGCCGGCGCCACGGCGAGGAGGACGCCGAGGTCCTCCCATTCGACGGCGGGCCCTGCGAGCAGGCGCTACGCCAGCAGACTCCCCGGGTCGTCCCCGGCGACGGCACGTGGACGGTGCTGGCGCCGGTTACCGACCGCGGTGAGGCGATCGGCCTGCTGGAGATCGACCTGCCCGACGAGCCGGACGACGACGCGGTGAACTGGGTCGCCCGTACCGCGCACGCGCTGGCGTTCGTGGTCATCGCCAACCGCCGGCACACGGACCTCTTCGAGTGGGGACAGCGGACCACGCCGTTCACCCTCTCCGCCGAGATCCAGCGCCGCCTGCTGCCCGCCTCGTTCACCTGCGAGGCCGGCGCCTTCGCCCTCTCCGGCTGGCTGGAACCCGCCGCCAGCGTCGGCGGCGACACGTTCGACTACAGCCTCGCCCGGGACCTGCTGCACCTCAGCGTCACCGACGCGATGGGCCACGGCGTGGCGAGCGCGCTCACCGCCACCCTCGGCGTGGGCAGCCTGCGCAACACCCGACGGCGCGGCGCCGGCCTGGTCGCCCAGGCCGAGGAGGCCAACCGGGCCGTCGCGGAGCACGCCAACGTACGCGGCGCGTACGTCACCGCCGTGCTGGGCCGCATCGACCTGACCACCGGGCGCTGCGAGCTGCTGAACGCGGGGCACGTCCCACCGCTGCTGGTCCGGGACGGCCGGGTCGTACCGGTGGAACTACCGGGCAACTTCCCGCTGGGCATGTTCCCCGGCGAGAGCTACCGCAGCGCGGAGCTGCCACTGCGGCCCGGCGACCGGCTGGTGGTGGTCACCGACGGCATGCGCGAACGCAACGCGGCCGACCTCGACCTGCCCGCCGCCCTGCCCCGTCTCGCCGACCTGCACCCCCGCGAGGCGGTCCGGGCGCTGTCCGACGCGGTGCTGGAGATCGCCGGGCCGGCTCTGGCCGACGACGCCACGCTGCTCGTCGTCGACTGGTACGGCGACCACGGGCCACGGCGCAGCACCGCCGGCGCCGACCTCACCCGCACCAGCGATCGCCCCGGCGAGGAGCGCTCACGGCACCAGCGGTGACGCGTCCTCCGCCTCCGGCACGGTGTCGAACAGCGGGATCACGCGGTCCACCGAGGTGATCGAGAAGACTCTGCGCACGGACGGGCGGACTCCGGCCAGGCCCAGCCAGCCGTCGCGCTCGCGCAGGCTCTTGTAGCCGACCACGAGCGCGCCCAGGCCACTGGAATCCATGAATCCGACGCCGGTCAGGTCTACGACGACGACCCGGGCGCCGCCCTCCGTGAGCTCGTGCAGCCGGTCGCGCAACTGCGGAGTGGTGCTCATGTCCAGGTCGCCGACGACTTCGACCACCGCGCCGACACGCCCCTGTCTGCTCGTCGCCGAGAACTCCACCACTCCCCCTCAACCGCGTACCTCGCTACCCGACACCGTGCCAGAAACCGGCCCCTACCGCCTCCCGTGGGGCGTACGCCGGCTCAGCGGTCTTCCCGGGACGTGGTGGACGACACCTCGGTGCCGGTCCGCCGCACCGGATCGGGAATCCGCACCGCGGCGGCGGCCCGACGGCGCTCGGCGAGGCGTACCGCCGGACGCATGGCCAGGCCCGCGACCACGAACAGCCCGCCGAGCACCAGCCAGCCCGGCGTGCCCCAGCCGAGCAGCAGCGAGGTCAGCAGCACCGGGCCGAGCATCCGGGCGAGCTGCGGCGCCATGCCGAAGAAGCCCTGGTACTGCCCCTGCCGGTCGGGGCGGGCCAGGGTGAAGCCGACCTCCCAGCCGCTGGCCGCCTGCACCATCTCGCCGAACACCTGCACCAGGGCTGCGGCGAGCAGCACCGCCGAGGCCACCCACGCGCCGCCGACCATCCCGGACACCGCGTACGCGCCGCAGGCGACCAGCAGCACCCAGCCGGCGTGCCCGCTGGCCCGGGCCGCCGTGCCCGGATCGGTCACCCGGCGGGCCACCCGGACCTGCCACAGCACCACGCACAGCATGTTCACGGTGAGCACGATCGCGCCCATCGGCGCCGGGGCGTCGGTCCGCTCCGCGATCCACAGTGGCAACGCCAGGCTGAGCAGCGGCATGTTCAGGCACATCACCGCGTTCAGCAGCGTGATCAGCGCGTACGGACGGTCGCGCAGCACGGCCAGCCGTCCCGGCTCGGGTCCGGCCGGGACCGGCGCCGCTGCCTCGGGCAGCCGGCGCACCAGCAGGGCGGCGATCAGGAAGCTCGCCGCGTCCAGCACGAAGGCCGACAGGTACGCCGGGCGGCTGTCCGCCCAGAGCACGAGCGCGCCCAGCCCGGCCCCGGCGGCTAGGCCGGCGTTCGAGACCGACTGCAACCGCGCGCGTACCGCCGTGCGCCGCGCGGGCCCGATCAGCCCAACCAGCAGCGCCTGCCGGCTGGCGGTGAGCCCGGCCTGGCAGGCGGCGTAGCAACAGGCGAGCAGCACGAACAGCGGGAAGGAGCGGATCACGAGGAAGCCGCCGAGCGCGGCGGCGGTGGCGACCGCGAAGACGCCCGTCATCCGCCGTGCGCCGTAGCGGTCGGCCGACTGGCCGGCGGGCACCCCGGCGAGGATGCCCGTCGACCAGCCCACGGTGAGGGCGATCCCGACCTGCGCCGGGGACAGCCCGACCACCCGGATGAAGAACAGCGCCGAGCAGGCGTAGAACGCGCCGTCGCCCACCGAGTTCGCGAGCTGGGCCAGGGCCAGCACCCGGACCCGGACCCGGTGGCCGGTGTCGACATCGGTCATTGCTCGTCCCCCGTTCGCCGTGCTCGCTCCTCCATCCAAGACCCGCGGATTGGCTCGCAGAAGCGCCGATTCCCGGCGATCCGATTGGGCCAATGTAGGGTCGGCGCCGTGGACGTACACGTCAGCCTGGCCGGGCCCGGCGACCGCGCCACCCGGATCCACAGGCAGTTGCTGGAGGCGATCCTGGACGGCCGGCTGCGGCCCGGCGAACGGCTGCCACCGACCCGCGAACTCGCCCGGCGGCTCGACGTCTCCCGCAACACGGTCGCGGTCGCCTACGAGCGGCTGACCGCCGAGGGCTTGCTGACCGCCCGGGTCGGCGCGGGGACGTTCGTCGCCGACGAGCCGGTCGCCCGCGCCCGGCCCCGTCCGGCGCCGGCCGGTGGGGTACGCCCCCGCGCGTTCTGGGCGTCCGCCGCACCGGCACCCACCGCCACGCCCCGGCCGGGCTACGACTTCCGGGCCGGCACCCCGGACACCGGGTTGTTCCCGCTGGCCACCTGGCGTCGGCTGGTCGCCGGTGAGCTGCGCACCGCGACGATCCGGGGCGGGTACGACGACCCGGCCGGGCACCCGGGCCTGCGTGCCGCCGTCGCCCGGTACGTGGGGCTGGCCCGCGCGGTACGGGCCGGGCCGGAGGACGTCGTCGTCACTCAGGGCGCGCAGCAGGCGCTGGACCTGATCGCCCGGGTCGTGCTCGAACCGGGCGACCGGGTGGCCGTCGAGGATCCCGGCTATCCCCCTGCCCGGCGGCTGTTCGCCGGCCACGGCGCGCGGGTCGTGCCAGTGCCCGTCGACGACGAGGGGATCGACGTACGCGCGCTACCAGGCGACGCGCGGCTGGTCTACGTCACCCCGTCCCACCAGTTCCCGCTGGGCGTCCGGATGTCGCCGGCCCGCCGGGCGGCGCTGCTGGACTGGGCGGCGGCCCGGGACGCGGTGATCGTCGAGGACGACTACGACACCGAGTTCCGCTTCTCGGCACGACCGCTGGACCCGTTGCAGACGCTGGACCGGGCCGGGAAGGTGGTCTACGTCGGCACGTTCTCCAAGACCCTGCTGCCCATGCTGCGCCTCGGGTTCCTGGTCGCCCCGGCGTCGCTGCGCCCCGCGCTGCTGGCCGCCCGGCAGCTCGCCGACTGGCACGGCGACCACACCACGCAGGCCGCGCTGGCCCGGTTCATCGACTCCGGCGAACTGGCCCGGCACATCCGCAAGGCGACCCGGGTCTACGCCGAGCGGCGCGAGCTGATCGACGCCGCGCTGCGCTCCGACCTCGCCGGCTGGCTCGACCCGGTGCCGTCCACAGCGGGCCTGCACCTGTGCGCGCGGCTGCGCCCGGAGAGCGGCGTCGACCTGCCGGCGGTCGTCGCGCGGGCGGCCGAAGCAGGCGTCACGGTACGCGAGATCGCCGGCTACCAGGCGGGCCGGCCCGGACCGGCCGGCCTGGTGCTCGGCTACGGCGCCGTCGCCACCGCCGACGTACCGGAGGGGCTCCGGTTGCTCGCCCGCAGCTTCCGCGGCTGACCGCGCCACGAATTCACTCCGCCCGCCGAGCAACCCCGGAAGCCACACCTGGCGTGACTATCCCGTATCCGATCGGAGGTCCGAATGAGTGATCGCGACACGGCGTTCGCGGAGTACTTCTCCGCGAGGCACCACGCCATGCGCGCCACCGCGTATCTGCTCTGCGGTGACTGGCACCGCGCGGAGGATCTGGTCCAGACCGGGTTCACCAAGCTGTACCTGGTCTGGAACCGGGTCGCCCGGCACGAGGCGCTCGACTCCTACCTGCGCCAGATCATCGTCCGGTCCTTCCTCGACGAACGGCGGCGGGGCTGGTGGCGGCGGGAACGGGTGGGCACGCCCGACACCGATCCGCCGGTGCCGGCGAGTCCGCCCGAGGACCGGCTCGTGGTGCTCCAGGCACTCGCCGCCGTACCGCCCCGGCAACGGGCCGTCCTGGTCCTGCGCTACTGGGAGGACCTGCCGGTCGACGAGGTGGCGGCGCTGCTGGGCTGCTCGCCGGGAACGGTGAAGAGCCAGTCCGCCCGCGGTCTGGACACGTTGCGCGGCCTCCTGTCACCCATGCACTCACCGAGCGAGAAGGGGCAACGATGAACGGAGACCAGCTGCGCGAGGCGCTTCGCGACGAGATGCTCAGCGTCACCGCACCACCGCACCTGAACGTTGACGGCATGCTGCGCTCCGCCCGGCGGGCCCGCACCAAGCGCCGAGCCGTCCGGGCCTGCGCCGGATCGGCGACTGCGGTACTCGCGGTCGCGGGCGTCGCGGGTGTCGTGGCGCTTTCCACCCCGGACGGTGGCGACCGGCGCCCGCCGGCCGCGCTGCCCCAGGCCGCCCCGCCGCCGTCGTCGGACGGCAGCGCCGAGCCGATGCCCACCGGGCCCGACGGCCTGCCGCAGGAGGACCGCACCGCGCGGGCGGGCACCCGGTACGACCAGGCCGCACTGCTGCTCGACCGGCTCGTCACAGTGGTGCCCGACGGGTACACCGCCGAGAAGACCGCCTCCACCGGAACCGGAAAGGAGACGCTGGGGACGCACGAGGCGAACTTCAGCGGACGGGCCGACGGCGTCGAGCTGTGGAGCTACATGGCCTCGGTCGACGTGACGAAGGGGACGTGGAGGGGACGCCTGCTCACCGAGGTGCACACACCGGGGAATCTGCTGCCGACCGAACCGTGCGACCTGGCGCGTGAGTTCTGGGGCATGGGGGGCGAGTGCCAGCCGATGACCGTCGGCGAGGCGACTGTGGGTGTGGTGGTCCGGCCCGGCTCGGACGACCGGTTCGACCAGTGGGCCGCCTACCGGCATCCCGACGGCGTGGTCGTCTTCGTCGCGCAGGGCGCGTACGACCGGCAGGCGCCCGCGTCCCCGTTGCCGTTCACCGCGCGCCAACTGGCGGCGCTCGCCGTCGACGAACGGCTGCACCTTCGGTAGCCCCGCCGCGGGCGCGCCTGAACTACCCTCGCCGCCGTGGACACTGTGGAGATCGATGCGCCGGTCATCGGCATGACCGTCTACCCGGACCGCGCCCGGGTCACCCGCCGCGGCGGCGTCCGGCTGGCCGCCGGCGACCACCGGGTACGCGTCGCCCCGCTCCCGCTGGGCCTGCGGCGGGACTCGATCCGGGTGGGTGGCCGGGGCGCGGTGACGGTGCTCGGGGTGGACGTGAGCGCGTGGCGGCAGGCCCGTAGCACCGACGCCCAGGTCGTCGAGCTGGAACGGCGGCGCCGCGAGCTGGCCGACGAGCTGGCCGAGGCCGGTGACACCGACGCGGTCGAGGAACAGCGCGGCGAGTTCCTCACCCGGCTGGCCGAGCGCGCCGGTGGCACGTACGCCCGGGCGCTGGCCGCCGGTGACGCGGCCCCGGCCGACGTCGCGGCCTTCACCGACTCGGTGTCCGGTCAGCTCGCCGAGTCCCGGGCCCGGCGGCGCGGGCTGGCCCGGCGGCGCACCGAGCTGGCCGAGGAGCTGGCCGCCGTCGACCGGGAACTGGACGCGGCGCGCGGCAAGCGGGAGCCGGACCGGCTGGCCGCCGAGGTGTCCGTCTCGGTGGACGCCGACGACACCGAGGTGGAGCTGGAGCTGACGTACCTGGTGGACGACGCCCGCTGGACGCCCTCCTACGACCTGCGGCTGGTCGAGGACACCATGACCGTCACCTGGTTCGGGCTGGTCAGCCAGGGCACCGGGGAGGACTGGCCGGACTGCGAACTCCAGCTCTCCACCGCCCGTCCGGCGGCGGCGAGCGGCGTACCCGAGTTGTCGCCCTGGTATCTCGACCGGTTCCGGCCGGAGCCGCCGACGGCCGTGTCGGCCGCGTCGTTCGGCGGCATGGTGCCGCCCCCGGCGCCCGGCGCGGCGCCGGCCGGCCGTCCCCGGGCGGCGCGGGCCGCGGCACCGGAGGTGCGGGAGAGCGTCGCCGAGGTGGAGCAGGGCGTGACGGCGGCTACCTACCGCCCCGCCCGGCCGGTGGCGGTGCCCGCCGACGGCAGCGCGCACCGGGTCACCATCGCGGTGCTGGAGCTGCCGGCCCGGCTGGACCACGTGAGCGTGCCGGTGCGCGCCGCCGAGGCGCACCTGCGGGCCACGGTCCGCAACACGTCGGACCACACACTGCTGCCCGGCCCGGCGTCGGTCTTCCACGGCGCCGACTTCGTGGCGGCGACGCGGCTGAAGACCTGGGCTCCGGGCGAGGAGACGGAGCTGGCGCTCGGGATCGACGACCGGGTACGGGTGGAGCGGAAGCTGTCCCGGCGCACCGAGAGCAAGGCCGCGCTCGGGTCGACACGGCGGCGGGAGGTGGAGTACCGGATCACTGTCGCGAACCACACGCCCCGCCCGGCCACCGTCGAGGTGCGGGACCAGCTGCCGGTGTCCCGGGACGAGTCCGTGGTGGTACGCGAGACCGCGCTCACGCCGCCCCCGGCCGAGCGTACGGAGCTGGGCGAGCTGACCTGGCGGTTGTCGCTGGCGCCGGGTGAGAGCGGCGAGATCGCGCTCGGCTTCCGGGTGGAGCTGGCGAAGGGCGTCGAGCTGACCGGCTGGCGGGAGTGACACGACGGGGCCGCTTCCGCGACGTGCGGAAGCGGCCCCGGCGGGTGCCTCAGACGCGGCGGCGGCCGTAGAGGCCGGCGAAGACGGCGACACCGATGGCGGCGAAGCCGACCTGGAGCGCCAGCTCGATCCAGTCGATGCCGGGGGTGTCGTCGACGCCGAACGCGCCGGCCACCAGCGTGCCGACGAACGCGGCGACCACACCGATGAGCAGGGTCAGCCAGATCGGGATGTTCTGCTTGCCCGGCACCACCAGGCGCCCGAGCGCACCGATGACGAGGCCGATGATGAGCGCGGTGAAGAAGCCCGTGATCTCCACGAGAGGCGTCCCTTCCCTCGGATGTGTTGACGCCTCGCTGGTTGCCCCGATCAACCACACGGCCAAACCCGGGAACCGCTTTCGTCACGGAACTGTCATGACCGTCCCTGATCAGTGATCCGAGGGCTGCCGGCGGCGCGGCGCGCCGGGCGGCTCCTCCCTGTCGATGCGCAGTTCCCGCTCCAGCTCCGCGATCACCATGCGCAGGTCGTCCAGACGCTGGCTGATCGCGATCCGGTCCAACTCGTCCGGTATCCCGTCCCCGTCGGAGTCGTAGTCGGACGCCAGCCCCTCGGTCATCTCCAGCCGCCGCGCCTCCTCCATCGAGTTGACGATGACGGCGATGAGGATGTTCAGCAGGAGGTTCACCGCGATCATCACGAAGCTGACGTAGTAGAGCAGCGTCCACGGCGACACCTCCAGCCCTTGCTCCAGCAGGTCCGGCAGCGTCTCCAGGGACAGCAGCACGAACAGCGTGACGAGCGAGCGACCGATGTCGCCGTACTGCTCGGGATAGCGGTCGCCGAAGATCAGCCAGCCCGCCATGCCGTACACGTAGAGCGTGACGGCGGCGAGCGCGAGGAAACCCGCGACGCCGGGCAGGCTGCGCCACAGTGCCGCGACGATGGTCCGCAGGCCGGGCGAGAAGCGGACCAGGCGCAGCACCCGGGCGACCCGGATGAACCGCAGCACCGCGGAGTCGCCGTGCAGGCCCGGGATGAATATGGCGGCGGTGACCAGCAGGTCGAAGACGTTCCAGCCGTGCCGGAAGAAGTCCTGCGGGCGGCGGCCGTACGCGAGCACCCGGATGGTGATCTCCACGACGAAGACCGCCCGGAACATCCACTCCGTCCACCGCAGCACCGGCCCGGCGGCGCCGAGATCCTGGTACGTCTCGATGCCCAGCACGACCCCGTTGGCCATGATGAGCACCACGATGGCCACCTCGAACGGCCGGGACGCGACGATCCGGGCACAGTGGCCGGCCAGCCCGCGCTTGCCGGTGGCGGTCCGGCGCCCGCCGCGCGGTGCCGGAACCGTGTCCCCGATCAGCGTTCCCCTCCGGAGCGCCGGAACCGGACGACGCGCGCACGACAGGGGGTAGCCACCCGGACACTTTAGTGGATCACCGACGGCGAACTGCTGCGGCCGAGGCGCGCCCGGCCCGGCTCACAGCCAGCCGCGGCGCTTGAACAGCAGGTAGAGCGCGCCGCAGACGGCGAGCATCAGGGCCACCGCGAACAGGTAGCCGTACCGCCAGTCCAGCTCCGGCATGTGGCTGAAGTTCATCCCGTAGACGGTGCCGATCAGGGTGGGCGCGAACAGGATCGCCGCCCACGCGGAGACCCGTTTGATCTCCTCGTTCTGCTCGAAGCTCGCCGCGGTCAGGCTGCGCATCTCCTCGTTCTGTGCCTGCGACACCAGCGTGGCGTTGACGGTGAGGATGTTCTGGAGCAGGTGCCGGAACCCGTCCACCCGCTCCACCACCTGGGTCAGGTGGTCGGCCACGTCGCGCAGCCGGCGGCGCAGTTCCTCGTCCGTGCCGTACCTGTCGAAGCCGTGTGTGAGCGCGTCGACCACCTTCAGCAGCGGCCGGGCGGCCCGCTGGAACTGGATCACCTCGCGGCTCAGCTCGTAGATGCGGCGGCTGGCGTTCGGGTCGCCGCCGAACACCTCGGTCTCGATCTCGTCGATGTCGTTCTCCAGCCCGGCGACCACCGGCGCGTAGCCGTCCACCACCCGGTCCAGCACGGCGTAGAGCACGGCTTCCGGGCCGAGCGCGAGCACCTCGGGTTCGGCCTCCAGCCGCCGCCGCACCCCGGCCAGGTCGGGTGTGCCGCCGTGCCGGACCGTGATCACGAAACCGGGGCCGAGGAACAGGTGCAGTTCGGCGAACTCGACCGCGTCCCGCTCGTCCAGGTAGCGGGCGGCCCGCAGCACCACGAACAGGGTGTCGCCGTAGCGTTCCAGCTTGGGGCGCTGGTGGGCGTTGATCGCGTCCTCGACGGCCAGGTCGGGGAGCTGGAACTCGGCCGCGAGCGAGGCGACCTCCTCCCGGCCCGGCCGGCGCAGCCCGATCCAGGCCATCGCGTCGTCGAGCTGTTGCAGGCAGCGGTACGTGTCGGCGAGGCTCATCGGCGACGCCCGGCGTACGCCGCCGACGTAGACGCCGCTGTCGACCAGCCCGTCGGGTCGCTCCGGCTCGGCCGCGCCGGCGTCGATGGCGTGCTCGTCCAGGCGGCGGCCGAACCCCTCCGAGGACCGGTTGTCCGCCATGCCCCTCCCCCGCTGCTCGGCCGGCTCGCCGAGTCCCCCGCCGAGGCCGGCGCAAACGTCAGGGGCGGTAGCGGTAGCCCATCCCCGGTTCGGTGATCAGGTGGCGGGGCCGGGCCGGGTCGTCCTCCAGCTTGCGCCGCAACTGGGCCATGTACTGCCGCAGGTAGTTCGTCTCGTGGTGGTACTCCGGCCCCCACACGTCGTGCAGCAACTGGCGCTGGCTGACCAGCTTGCCCGGGTTGCGCAGCAGCTTTTCCAGCATGGCCCACTGGGTGGGGGTGAGCTTGACCTCGACGCCGTCGTCCCGGGTGACGGTCCGGTCGGCCAGGTCGACGGTGTTGCGGCCGATCCGCAGCGCGGGCACGGCGGGCGAGGCGGGAGCGAGGCGCCGGGTCACCGCCCGGATGCGGGCGAGCAGTTCGTCGACCCCGAACGGCTTGGTCACGTAGTCGTCGGCGCCCGCGTCGAGCGCCGCCACCTTGTCCTCGCTGCCGGCCCGGCCGGAGAGCACGATGATCGGCACGGCGGTCCAGCCGCGCAGCCCCCGGATGACCTCGGTGCCGTCCAGGTCGGGCAGGCCGAGGTCGAGCACCACCAGGTCCGGCGGGTGACCGGCGGCGGCCTTGAGCGCGGCGGCGCCGCTGTCGGCCACCTCGACGTCGTAGCCCCGGGCCCGCAGGTTGATCCGCAGCGCGCGCAGGATCTGCGGCTCGTCGTCGACGACCAGGATCCGGGTCATTCCCGCGGCCCTTCCGGCTGGGTGGCGGCCGGCAGCCGCAGCACCATGGTGAGACCGCCACCGGGCGTGGTCTCCGGGGTGATGCTGCCACCCATCGCCTCGGCCAGTCCCCGGGACAGCGCCAGGCCCAGGCCGACACCGGTCTGGTTGTCCCGGTCGCCGAGGCGCTGGAACGGCAGGAAGACGTGCTCCCACTGGTCCGCCGGGATACCGGGCCCGGTGTCGATCACCCGCAGCTCGACCTGCCCGGCGTGCGCGCTGCCGGTGATCGTCGGCGGGTGTCCGGGCGGGCTGTGCCGCAGCGCGTTCGCCACGATGTTGACCAGCACCCGCTCCAGCAGGCCCGGGTCGGCCAGCGCCGCCGGCAGGTCGGCCGGGATGTCGGTGGTCACCTCGGCCGCCGCCGGGCCCAGCTCGTCCAGCGCCAGGGGTACGGCGTCCTCCAGCCCGATCGCGGTGGCGCTCACGCCCAGCGCCCCGGCCTGCAACCGGCTCATGTCGAGCAGGTTCGCCACCAGCCGGCCCAGCCGGTCCAGCGACTCGTCGGCGGTGGCCAGCAACTCCTCCCGGTCGTCCGCGTCGAACTCGACGTCGTGACTGCGCAGGCTGCTCACCGCCGCCTTGGCCGACGCCAGCGGCGTACGCAGGTCGTGGCTGACCGCCGCGAGCAGCGCGGTCCGCATCCGGTCGGCGGCGGCGAGCGGGCGGGCGGTGGCGGCCTCCTCGGCCAGCCGTTCCTGGCGCAGCGCGACGGCGGCCTGCGCGGCGAACGCCTCGACCACCCGCCGGTCGGCCGCCTCCAGCCGCCGGCCGGCGAGCACCACGCTGAGCCGGTCGTCGACCGGCACCACCGTCTCGCCCGCGCTCGGGCTGCCGGGCGGCCGCTCGCCGACGCTCGCCACCACCCGCCAGGCGTCCGCCTCCCGGGCGCGTGCCGGGCGGCCACCGGCCTCGTCGGTCAGCTCCAGCACGCTCACCGCGCGCAGTCCGAACGTCTCCCGCAGCCGGTCCAGCAGCGCGGGCAGCGGGCGCTCGCCGCGCAGCACGCTGCCCGCGACGGTGGCCAGGGTCTGCGCGTCGGCGGAGGCCCGCGCCGCCTCCCGGGTACGCCGGGCCGCCACGTCGACCACCCAGCTCACCGCGATGGCGACGCCGACGAACACGCCCAGGGCGAGCAGGTTGTCCGCCTCGGCGATGGTCAGCGTCCGGTACGGCGGGGTGAAGAACCAGTTGAGCAGCAGCGAGCCGCCGAGCGCGGCGACCAGCGCGGGCCACAGCCCGCCGACCAGCGCCACGCCCACCACACCGGCGAGGAACAGCAGGATGTCGTTGGTGAGGGTGAGGTCGGGCAGCGTCCGCAGCACGAGCGTGAGCAGCGGCATGCCGAGCACCGCGAGCGCGTACCCGATCAGCCGTCGCCGCCGCGACAGCGCGGCGGGCACGGCCGTGCCCCGGCGCCCGCGTCCCGCCTGCGGGTGGGTGACCAGGTGCACGTCGATCGGGCCGGACAGCGCGGTGGTGGTCACCCCGACGCCCCGGGCGAACACTTGCGCGAACCGGCCCCGGCGGCTCGCGCCGAGCACGAGCTGGGTGGCGTTGACGCCCCGGGCGAAGTCGAGCAGCGATGCCGGGATGTCGGTGCCGAGCACCTGGTGGTACGTGCCGCCGAGGCTCTCCACCAGCACCCGCTGCCGGGCGAGCTGGGCCGGGTCGGCGCCGGCCAGCCCGTCGCTGCGGGCCACGTGCACGGCGAGCAGGTCGGCGCCCTTGCTGCGGGCGGCGATCCGGGCGGCCCGGCGGATCAGCGTCTCGCCCTCCGGGCCGCCGGTGAGCGCGACGACAACTCGTTCCCGCGCCTCCCAGGTGTCGGAGATGCCCTGCTGGGCCCGGTACGCGTCGAGCTGCTCGTCGACCTTGTCGGCCAGCCAGAGCAGCGCCAGTTCGCGCAGCGCGGTGAGGTTGCCGACCCGGAAGTAGTTGCCGAGCGCGGCGTCGATCTTGTCGGGCCGGTAGATGTTGCCGTGCGCCATCCGGCGGCGCAGCGCCTCCGGCGTCATGTCCACCAGCTCGACCTGCTCGGCGGCCCGGACCACCTGGTCCGGCACGGTCTCCCGCTGGGTGGTGCCGGTGATCTGCGCGACCACGTCGTTGAGCGACTCCAGGTGCTGCACGTTGACGGTGGAGAGCACGCTGATCCCGGCGTCGAGCAGCACCTGCACGTCCTGCCAGCGCTTGTCGTGGCGGGAGCCGGGCACGTTGGTGTGGGCCAGCTCGTCCACCACGACCACCTCGGGCCGCCGGGCCAGCACCGCGTCCAGGTCCATCTCGGTGAACTCGACGCCCCGGTAGGTCATCGAGCGGCGCGGCACCACCTCCAGATCGCCGATCATCTCGGCGGTGTGCCGGCGGCCGTGCGTCTCGACCAGGCCGACCACCACGTCGGTGCCGCGCTCGGCCCGGCGCTGGGCCTCCTCCAGCATGGCGTACGTCTTGCCGACGCCCGGGGCGGCCCCGAGATAGATCCGCAGTTCACCCCTGCCCACAGCGTCCATCCTCCCTGACCGGCCGGGAACGGCCCCGGGTCTTCCCCGGGGCCGCTCCGGTCACTGTCGCGTCAGCGCGCCGGGAACGCCTCGTCCAGCGCGAGGTTGAGTTCCAGCACGTTCACACCGGGCTCACCCATGAAGCCCAGCGCCCGCCCGGTGGTGTGCTCGGCGACCAGCCGCCGTACCGCCGCCGGGTCCGCGGCGCGCTCCCGCGCCACCCGGGCCACCTGAATCTCCGCGTACGCCGGGGAGATGTGCGGGTCGAGGCCGCTGCCGCTGGCGGTGACCGCGTCGGCCGGTACGGCGGGGCGCGCCGGGGCATCCCCGCGTACCGGGGTGACGATGCCGCCCTCGGCCACGTAGTCGTGGCCGGGCCGGGCCGCCTCCACCGGCACGCCCTGCCAGGTGGTGAGGAACGGCGTCGCGGGCGCGGCCTGGTTGACGCTCACCACGCGGGTGATCTGGCCGGTGAGGCCGTCGGCGCGGAACACGGCCAGCACCGCGCCCACCCCGTCCGGCGTGCAGTACGGGCGCCGCCCGTCCACGCCGTCCAGTTCGCCGACCGCCTTGCTGCGGGCGCAGACCTGGGTGAGCAGGCTCTGCGCCGAGGTCTCCTCGTCGCCGGTGAGCGTGTCCACCACGCTCTCCGGGCCGAGGTTGCTCGCCGCGGTGGCGGTCGGGTCGTAGCCGTCCCCGGCGGCCGACGGGCGGGACTGGAAGTAGCGCGGGACGGGGTTGCCGTCCGCGTCGGTGAACGACTGGCCGATCAGTGAGCTGCCGACGGTCCGGCCGCCGACGGTGAGCAGTGAGCCGTCGGCCCTGCCGTCGAGGCCGGGCAGCCGGCCCACGGCGACCAGGGCGAGCGGGTAGACCAGGCCGAGCAGCACGGTGAAGACGAGCACCGCGCGCAGAGCGGCCAGGTGCTGGGAGAGCCAACTGGGAAGGCGCATCACGAGATCCCCGGGACGAACTGGACGAGCAGGTCGATGAGCTTGATGCCGGCGAACGGCACCACGATGCCGCCGAGGCCGTAGAGCCACAGGTTGCGGCGCAGCAGCGTCGAGGCGCTGGCCGGGCGGTAGCGCACACCGCGCAGGGCCAGCGGGATCAACGCGACAATGACTATCGCGTTGAAGACGACGGCGGAGAGGATCGCCGACTCGGGACTGGCCAGGCGCATGACGTTGAGCCGGTCCAGCGACGGGTAGATGCCGGCGAACATGGCCGGGATGATCGCGAAGTACTTCGCGATGTCGTTGGCGATGCTGAACGTCGTCAGCGCGCCCCGGGTGATCAGCAACTGCTTGCCGATCTCCACGATCTCGATCAGCTTGGTCGGGTCGGAGTCGAGGTCGACCATGTTGCCGGCCTCCTTCGCGGCCGACGTGCCGGTGTTCATGGCGACGCCGACGTCCGCCTGGGCCAGCGCGGGCGCGTCGTTCGTGCCGTCGCCGGTCATGGCGACGAGCCGGCCGCCCTCCTGCTCCTTCCTGATCAGCGCGAGCTTGTCCTCCGGCGTGGCCTCGGCGAGGAAGTCGTCCACGCCCGCCTCGTCGGCGATCGCCTTCGCGGTACGCGGGTTGTCGCCGGTGATCATCACGGTCCGGATACCCATCCGGCGCATCTCGTCGAAGCGCTCCCGCATCCCGGCCTTCACCACGTCCTTGAGGTGGATGACGCCGAGCGCCCGGGCCGGCTCCCCGGCCACGTGCTCGGCCACCACGAGTGGCGTGCCGCCGGTGCCGCTGATCGCGTCGACCAGTTCACCGACCTGCTCGGTCGGGTGGCCGCCGTTGTCGCGTACCCACTTCATCACCGCGGCGGCGGCTCCCTTGCGGACGTGCCTGATGTCGCCGTCGGCGTCCAGGTCGACGCCGCTCATCCGGGTCTGCGCGGTGAACGGCACGAACGTGGCGTGCGGGATGAGGCCGGGCTCGCGCTCACGCAGCCCGAACTCGTTCTTCGCCAGCACCACCACCGACCGGCCCTCGGGGGTCTCGTCGGCCAGGCTGGACAGTTGTGCCGCGTCGGCGAGCGTGGCGGCGTCCACGCCGGTCACCGGCAGGAACTCGGCGGCCTGCCGGTTGCCGAGCGTGATCGTGCCGGTCTTGTCCAGCAGAAGCGTGTTGACGTCGCCCGCCGCCTCGACCGCCCGGCCACTCATCGCCAGCACGTTGCGCTGCACGAGCCGGTCCATGCCGGCGATGCCGATCGCGGACAGCAGCGCGCCGATGGTGGTCGGGATGAGGCAGACCAGCAGCGACACCAGGACGACGCCGGTGACGCCGGAGTCGGTGATCGCCGCGGTGTCGGGCGCGGCGCCCTGGTAGCCCTTCGCGAAGATCGCCATGGGCTGGAGCGTGACGACGGCGAGCAGGAAGATGATCGTCAGCGCGGCCAGCAGGATGTTCAGTGCGACCTCGTTCGGCGTCTTCTGCCGGTTGGCGCCCTCGACCAGCGCGATCATGCGGTCGATGAAGCTCTCGCCGGGTTTCTGCGTGATCCGGACGACGATCCGGTCGGAGAGGACCCGGGTGCCGCCGGTGACCGCGCTGCGGTCGCCGCCGGACTCCCGGATCACCGGGGCGGACTCGCCGGTGATCGCCGACTCGTCGACGCTGGCGATGCCCTCCACCACGTCGCCGTCGCCGGGGATGACCTGTCCGGCCTCGACCAGGACGACGTCACCCTGCCGCAGTTGCGGCGCGGGCACCGCCTCGTCCCGGTACGCGTTCGCGGCGGCACCCGGCGTCCAGCCGACCAGGCGGGTGGCGATGGTGTCCTGCTTGGCCCGGCGCAGCGTGTCGGCCTGCGCCTTGCCGCGTCCCTCGGCGACCGCCTCGGCCAGGTTCGCGAAGATCACGGTGAGCCAGAGCCAGACGGTGATCGCGATCGCGAAGACGGACGGGTCGGCCACCGCGAGCACTGTGGTGAACAGCGCGCCGATCTCCACGATCAGCATCACCGGGTTGCGCCACAGCGTGCGCGGGTCGAGCTTGCGCAGCGCGTCCGGCAACGACCGGAGCAACTGGCGAGGGTCGAGCAGTCCGCCGCCGACCCGGCCGTCGCGGCGGCCCGGCGTGCCGGAGACCGGCGCGTCGGCGGTCTGGAGAGGTGCGGTCATGTCCTTGTCTCTCATGGTGGTCACAGCCCTTCGGCCAGCGGGCCGAGCGCGAGTGCGGGAAGGAAGGTGAGCGCGACGAGGACCACGGTGACGCCGACGACCATGCCGACGAACAGCGGCCGGTGGGTCGGCAGGGTGCCCTCGGAGGCGGGTGTGGGTTGCTGGCGGGCCAGCGAGCCGGCCAGGGCGAGCACGAAGATGATCGGCAGGAACCGGCCGAGCAGCATGCAGAGCCCGAGTGCGATGTTCCACCACGGCGTGTTCACCGTGATGCCGGCGAACGCGGAGCCGTTGTTGTTGCTCGCCGAGGTGAACGCGTAGAGCACTTCGGACAGACCGTGCGGCCCGACGTTCAGCGCTGTCGAGGCGTTGCCGGTGGCGAACGCGGCAGCGGTGCCGGCGAGCACCAGCGCCGGGGTGATCAGGAAGTACATCGAGGCGAACTTGATCTCGCGCGCGCCGATCTTCTTGCCCAGGTACTCCGGGGTGCGCCCGACCATCAGGCCGGCCACGAACACCGTGATCACCGCGAGGATCAGCAGCCCGTACAGGCCGGCGCCGACGCCGCCGGGGGCGACCTCGCCGAGCATCATGTTGCCCAGCGTCATCATGCCGCCCAACGCGGTGTACGAGTCGTGGAACGAGTTGACCGCGCCGGTGGAGGTGAGCGTGGTGGCCGCCGCGAACGTGGCCGAGTTCGACACGTCGAAGCGCACCTCCTTGCCCTCCAGCGCGGCGCCGACCGCCTGCGGCACGGTGCCGTCGCCGGTCAGCTCGAAGACGTTGGTGAGAGTGATGCTGGCGACCGCCAGGATCGCCATCACGGCGACGATCGCGTAGCCCTGCCGCTTCTGGCCCACCATCCGGCCGAAGACCCGCGGCAGGCTGAACGGGATCACCAGGATCAGGAAGATCTCCAGCCAGTTCGTCCACGCGGTCGGGTTCTCGAACGGGTGGGCACTGTTGGCGTTGTAGAAGCCGCCGCCGTTGGTGCCCAGCTCCTTGATGACCTCCTGGCTCGCCACCGGCCCGCCGGTGACGGTCTGGGTGCCGCCGGTCAGCGTGGTCACGTCGGTGCCGCCGGACAGGTTCTGCACCACGCCGCCGAGCATCAGCGCGAGCGCGCCGAGCACCGCGATCGGCAGCAGGATCCGCAGCGTGACCCGGGTCAGGTCGACCCAGAAGTTGCCCAGCTCGCCGGTGCGGCTGCGGGCGAAACCCCGGACCAGCGCCACCGCCACGGCGATACCGACAGCGGCCGAGACGAAGTTCTGCACCGCCAGGCCGGCCATCTGCACCAGGTGGCCCATCGTCGACTCACCCGAGTACCACTGCCAGTTCGTGTTGGTCACGAACGACACGGCGGTGTTCCAGGCGCCGTGCGGCACCACCGGGTCGAAGCCCAGCGAGAGCCAGAGGTGGTTCTGCAGGCGCTGGAACGCGTACAGGAACAACAGGGAGACGGCCGAGAAGGCCAGCACCGAGCGGGCGTACACGCCCCAGGTCTGCTCGGCGGCCGGGTTGACCCCGACCAGGCGATAGATCCCCCGCTCGAGGAGGGACGACCGGGTTCCGGCGACCACGCGGTACATGTGGTCGCCGAACGGCCGGTGCACGGCGACCAGCGCCGCCACCAGCGACAGGACGAAGAGCACGCCGGCTGTGGTCATGCTCATCAGAAGCGCTCCGGGAACAGCAGGGCGACGACCAGGAACACGCCCAGGCCGATCGCCAGCACCAGGCCGACGGCGTTGACGGCGCTCACAGCTTCTCCACGCCCCTCACCACGAGGGCGAGAGCCGCGAACAGCCCCACCGTCAGCAACACGAACAGCACGTCAGACACGGCTGATCTCTCCTAGCGGAAGATGTCCTCGCGACCGCCTCCCGGCCGCGCCGGGCAATCACAACGCCGGATCCGCCGGACGGACAGGGTTCTTGACGCGACCATCACGCGGGGCCGCGGTTTCTTGACGCGCTTTTCACGCCGCCTCCCTGGCCGGTGATCCGGGTCACCGCACGGGCCTCGGCGCCGATCGACCGGAGATGCCGGTAGCCGGTGCCGAGCACCGCGGCGAACCCGATCGGCACGGCCTGGGACCAGGCATCACCCGTCCCGATCAGCTCGCCGTACCGGTGCGCCAGAAAACCGACGAAGACCGCCGCACCCAACGCGGCCACCGCCGCGACCGCGCGCAGATCGGCCACCACAGCGGCGTACGCCCCGACGACGCCCGCCATCACCAGGACCCGCCCGGGCCGCTCGTCCGGTGCGAAAACCCCGGCCGCCACCAGCGCCGCGCCCACCACCACGACGGCACCGGCGGCCACCCGGAATCCGGTGCACCCGTCCGCCCGATCTCGTACCACTTCCGCCTCCCGCGTCAGTACGTGCTTTGCGGGCCATACCAGCCGGGCCGGGTGCGGACGGTCGACGGCTTTGACACATCCGGTACGGGCCACCCGCCGCTTTTCACGCCGCCTTCACGCACCCACCCGGCGCGGGGACCGTGACGGGCCGGTCCGCCGCCTACGCTGGCCCGGTGACCACCGAACTGACCCTGCTGTCGGACGTGGTCTGCCGGGGTGTGCCGGTCGGCGGTGCCCGGCTGCGCGGCCTGCTGGCGCTGCTGGCCGACCGGCTCGGCTCCGGCACCGGCGCGCTGGTGGACGCGCTCTGGCCGGACGATCCGCCCCGGCATCCGGTGAAGGCGTTGCAGATCCTGGTCTCCCGGGCCCGCGCCGAGCTGGGCGCCGACCTGATCGTCCGGACCGCCACCGGCTACCGGCTGGCGCTCACCGACGCGCAGGTGGACGCGGCGGCGGTGCTGCGGCACGCCTCGGCGGCGGCCCGGCACGCCCGCGCGGGTGAGCACGCGGCCGCCCTCGCCGAGGCGGAGGCGGGACTCGCGTACTGGGCCGGACCGCCCGGCGACGACCCGGGCGAGGGCGATCCGCTCACCGCGAGCCACTGCGCCGGACCGGCGTCCGGCCGGAAGCCGACCAGCAACGCCACGGCGACCACCACCACCAGCCCGAGCAACGTCTGCGTCACCGCGCCCACCACGTGGCCGGTGAGCACCGCCGCGCGGGCGATGGACATGGTGCGGAACCGGGCCACGATGCCCTCGGTCATGTCCATGGCCACGGCGATCGCGGTGCCCTGTGCTGCGCCGGCCATGGCGAGCAACAGGATGCCGGGGGTCACGTAGTCGGCGTACGCGGACCGGCCCCCGGCCACACCGCCGAGCCCGTTGCCGAGCGTGCCGCCGAAGACGACGTAGACGAACAGCAGCAGGAAGATCACCGGCAGGGCGATCACCATGACTGTCAACGACGGGTAGCGCACCGCGTGCTTCAGGTTGCGGCGCAGCATGGTCGCCGAATCCGCGACGGTGTGGGCGAGCGTGCTCATGCTGTCACCTTCTCCTCGGTGGGGTGGCCGGTGAGGGCCAGGAAGACGTCGTCCAGATCGGGGGTGTGCAGGCTCAGCGACTCGACCGCGACACCGGCCTCGTCGAGCCGGTCGAGCAGCGCCCGTACCCCGTTGACGCTCCCGTCGCCCGGCACTCGCAGGGTGAGGTCGTCGTCGTGCCGGGTGGCCGCCGGGAACAGCCCGGCCGCCGCGGCCAGGTGCGCCGCGGCGGTGAAGTGCAGGCGTACGTGGCCGCCGGGCACCAGCCGCTTCAGCTCGGCCGGGCTGCCCTCGGCGACCAGGCGACCGCCGTCGAGCAGCGCGACCCGGTCGGCCAGGTGGTCGGCCTCCTCCAGGTACTGGGTGGTGAGGAAGACGGTGGCGCCCTCGGCCACCAGTTCCCGGACGATCTGCCACATGGCCCGGCGGCTGCGCGGGTCCAGGCCGGCCGTCGGCTCGTCCAGGAAGATCAGCCGGGGGCGGCCGACGAGCGTCATCGCCAGGTCCAGCCGGCGCTTCATCCCGCCCGAGTACGCCGCCACCGGCTTGCCCGCCGCATCGGTCAGGTCGAAGCGGGCCAGCAGGTCGTCCACCACCCGCCGTCCCTCGACCCGGCCCAGATGCCGCAGGTCGGTCATCAGCCGCAGGTTCTCCGCGCCGGTGAGAAGCGAGTCCACGGCGGAGAACTGGCCCGTCACACCGATCGCGGCGCGTACCCGGTCCGGTTCGGCGGTCAGGTCGTGGCCGGCGACCCGGACGGTGCCGGCGTCGGGGCGGATCAGCGTGGAGAGGATCTGCACGGTGGTGGTCTTGCCGGCGCCGTTCGGGCCGAGCAGCGCGAAGACAGTGGCCTCGGGTACGCGCAGGTCGACACCGTCGAGCACCACCTGTCTCCGGTACGCCTTGCGCAGCCCGGACGCCTCGATCATCGCGCCGGGGGAGGTAGTCGTCGTCATGCCCGCAACCGTGGCGGCCGGCGGGATCAGCGCGGTTTCACGACGGTTTCACGCCCCGTGACGACGTGGGCGGGTCAGCGGGCGGCGGCCTTCGAGACGAGCGCCTCGGCCACCTCGCGCAGCTTGCGGTTGGAGTCCTGGGAAAGCTTGGCGAGCAGCGTGAACGCCTCTTCGGCCGAGCAGCGCCGCTGCCCCATGATGATGCCCTTGGCCTGCTCGATCACGGCCCGGCTGCGCATCGCCTCCTGCATCTGCCGGGCCAGCGTCGCGGTGCTCTCGTAGAGGTGGGCGTTGGCGAGCGCCACCGCCGCGTACGCGGCGAACTCCTCCGCCAGCTCGATCGACGCCTTGTCGAACGCGTGTGTCGTGCCCCCGTAGACGTTGAGTGCCCCGGTGACCGCCTCCTGGATCGGCAGCCCGATCGACAGCGAACTCTGCATGCCCGCGGCGCGGGCCCGCGCCGCCCAGCCGGGCCAGCGCGGCTCGTCGGTCAGGTCGGGCAAGGAGATGCTCACCGCGCTGACCGAGGCGTCCAGGCAGGGGCCGTCGTCGTGCTCGTACTGCCACTCGTCGAGGCTGCGGGCCAGGTCGCTGGTGTAGGCGATGGCCCGGTTCGCGCCGGCCTGCACCAGGGAGACGGACACCTCGGCGCTGCCCGGCACCGCCCGGTTCGCCAGGTCGGCGACGCGAGCCAGGACGGCGTCGAGCGCCACCTCGTCGAGCCGGATCCGGCTCAGCTCCGCGAGGGCTTCGCCGGGGTCGATGCGGGGGGCTTCCATGCTCTCGTCCTGTCCTGACGGGGATCATCGGCAGCGCTCGTTGCGATGACGGTACCCGGGACCGGTGGGTCCGAACTCGTCCCACGCTGCGATGTCCACCCCGTCGGCGTATCTTCGGGTACGGGTCAAGACATGCGCCCTCCTGCTCCCGGCGAGCGCCGCCGGGAGTTCCTCGGACGTTGAGGTGGGGGTGCCGTGTCCGACGAACAGCCGATCATGTGGCTGAGCTGCCACGTGGGCACGGACGTGACCCAGATCTCGGTGGCCGGCGAGGTGGACCTCAGTAACGCCCACCTGCTCACGGAACTCGTGGAGTCCGCCGTCGCGGCGCCCGCCCCGCTCGTGGTGATCGACCTGGCAGAGGTCAGCTTCTTCGGCGCGTACGGCACGAATGCGCTGGTGCTGGCGCAGCGGGTGCTCACCGGACACGGCCGGCGGCTGGTCCTGCACCGGCCCTCCCAGGTGGTCCGGCGCGTCCTCGGCGTCACCGGCACGCTCACCGCGTTCGAGGTCGTCGATCGGCCCGCGTTACCGGCCGCCGCCGACGGGTGGGCACGTCCCGTCCTACCGACCCGCTCCGGGTCGTAGAGTTGTCCTGATCGTCGACGTCCCGTCCGGGGCGTCACGAACGAGCGTCAAGAAGCGGCGCCGGTCCCGAACCATGCCGGTATCGGGGTGCCGGTCCGTCACCACGGGCCGATCCCCGCCGCTTCCCCCAAGGACGTCACCGCTCATGCCGCAGGCCCACCCCGACCTCGCCGCTGCCCTGATCAGACTCGGTCGGATCAAGTACGACGAGGTCGACCTCGACGT
This sequence comes from Micromonospora sp. WMMD1274, assembly GCF_049179035.1. Lineage (NCBI taxonomy): Bacteria > Bacillati > Actinomycetota > Actinomycetes > Micromonosporales > Micromonosporaceae > Micromonospora > Micromonospora sp. WMMD1274. The sequence continues at coordinate 3,699,018 of NZ_JBMHMG010000001.1, read as the reverse complement.
GGTGCTGTCGACCATCGTCCAAGTCGCCAAGGACACCCTGCCCGGGACCGCCGAGGTCTCGGTCACCCTGGTCCAGGGCACGCAGGCGCACACCGCCGCGTACACCGGCGAGCTGGCGCTGACGCTCGACGAGTGGCAGTACGCCCACGGCCGCGGCCCGTGCCTGGACGCCGCCACCACCGGCACCGCCATGCTGGTGTCGGACATGGCGGCGGAGAGCCGCTGGCCGGAGTGGGCGGCCCGGGCGCACGGGGCGGGCGCCGCCAGTTCGCTCTCCATCGGCCTGCCCATCCAGGAGGCCGTGGTCGGCGCGCTGAACATCTACGGCGCGGCGCCGGGCGTCCTGGACCGGCAGGTCGAGCTGGCACAGACGCTGGCCGGGTACGCCGCGATCGCGCTCGCGAACGTCCACCTCTACGAGAGCACGGCCACGCTGGCGCAGCAGATGCAGGAGGCGATGCAGAGCCGGGCCGTGATCGAGCAGGCGAAGGGCATCATCATGGGACAGCGTCGCTGCACGGCCGACGAGGCGTTCGCCATTCTGGCCCGGGTGTCCCAGGACTCCAACCGCAAGCTGCGGGAGGTCGCCGAGTCACTCGTCGACCGCGCTGTGCACGGCCCTCGTGACTGAGCGTGCGGTCAGCGCGGCATCTCGCGCCAGCCGGAGCCGCTCGCACGCCACGCGCCGGCCAGGATCGTCGCCGAGCCGCGGCTCGGGCACTGCTGAATCTTCGACCGGCCGCTCGCCCCGCCGATCTGCGCCTGGACCTGCCACTGGCTTCCGTCGGTACGGATGTATACGTCGCGCCGTCCGCGAGGGTTGCTGACGCCGTTCCACCAGTGTTCCTCGACCACCATGCGGTGACCGTACCCCAGGACACCCGGACCGGCCCAGACCGGAATTCCGTTGCTCCGCGTCACCGGGCGGCGGCACCCTCCACGGATGACCTCACCGGACCTGCCGCGCCAGTTCACCATCCGCGAGGGCGAGCTGCGCGTCCTCAACCCGATCGACGACGTCAAGCTGGCCACACTGGGCCGGGCGATCCGATTGCGCCCCGGCGACGAGCTGCTGGATCTGTGCAGCGGCAAGGGGGAACTGCTCTGCACCTGGGCCCGGGACCACGGGATCACCGGCACCGGGGTCGACCTGAGCACCGTCTTCACCGCCGCCGCCCGGGAACGCGCCGCCGAACTGGGCGTGGCCGACCGGGTACGTTTCGTGCACGGCGACGCCGCGGCGTACACCCCGGAGCGGCCGGTCGACGTGGCCGCCTGCGTCGGCGCGACCTGGATCGGCGGCGGGGTGCCCGGGACGCTGGAGCTGCTCGACCGGGCGTTGCGGCCGGGAGGCATGGCGCTCGTCGGCGAGCCCTACTGGCGGCGGGACCCGCCGGACGACGAGGCGGTCACCGGCTCGCACGCCCGGTCCCGCGACGAGTTCACCGACCTGCCCGGCCTGGTCGCGTCGTTCGGCGACTGCGGCTGGGATCTGGTCGAGATGGTCCTCGCCGACCAGGACAGCTGGGACCGGTACGCCGCCGCGCACTGGCTGAACCTGCGCCGCTGGCTCGACGCCAACCCGGACGACGAACTGGCCCCGGAACTGCGGCGGGAGCTGACCGAGGATCCGATGCGGTACGTCCGCTTCCAGCGCGAGTACCTGGGGTGGGGCGTCTTCGCGCTGCTGCGGCGCTGATCTGCTTAACGAACGGCTACGCAGGGTAAAGCCAGATCATGGGACAGTTGCGCACCTCGCCGCCGCCACCACAGGCCTCGGAGCTGGAGCGATGGGTGCTTGACAGTCCCGAGGATCTGCGCGGCCTGCGCGCGTCGCTGCGCGAGGCGCTGAACCGGCACGGGCTGGTGCAGGGTGAGGACCTGGACGAGGTGCCGCACCTGGTCGTGCTGGTCGCCACCGAACTGGCGAGCAACGCGTTGCGGCACGGCCGCCCGCCCACGATCATCACGTTGCTCGCCACCGACGACCGGTTCCTGCTCGACGTGGCCGACCACGACGTCAGTTCGGTGCCGGAGCTGACCGACATCAGCCCGACGGACTCGGGCGGGCGGGGCCTCTTCCTGGCCCAGTCGGTCTCGCTCGACGTGGGCTGGTACGCCACCGAGAAGACCAAGAACATCTGGGCCTCGTTCTCCCGGTGACGGCCCGGCCGGGCCACGCGTCGGCCCGGCCGCCGGGCCGGCTCAGCGGTCGCCGGCCGGGACCGGGTCGTCGTACTGACCGGGCGGCCCGGCCAGCGGTTCCCCGCCCACCAGCGGCCACGGGTTCGGCGTGCAGCCGTGCAGGCCGAGCGTCTGCTGCACCATCACCGGCGCCGGGCCACCGGCGCGGGGGCAGCGCTCGTGGCCGCGGCCCAGCCGGTGACCGACCTCGTGGTTGAGCAGGTACTGCCGGTACCGGGAGAGGTCGCTGACGTGCGGCACCCCGTACACCCAGCGGGCCACGTTGATCACCACCCGGTCGCCGTTGCGGCAGGACGTGTAGCGGTCGCTCGGGTCGCCGCACAACCGCCCGCGCGTCACCGGCGTGGTGAGCAGCACCGTGAAGTCGGCCCGGTCGTCGCGGCCCACCCGTTGCAGCCGCCACCGGCCGTCGCCGGTCCAGCCGCGCCGGTCGGCGAGGGTGGCGGCCACGTCCCGGGCGAAGCGTTCCACGTCCACGTTGCGGATGCCGTCCTCGACCGCGACCCGGTAGCGCAGCAGCTCACCGGCGCTACCGGCGACCGCGCCGACCGTGTCGGCGGTCCGGAAGGTGCCGGCGCCCCGGGCCGGATAGCCGATGCCGGGGGCCACCCGGCCGGCCGCCGGGACCGGCGTCGGCGCGGCAGTCGGCGTGGGGCGGGCGCCCGGTGCGGGCGCGCTCGGTGCCGCCGCCGGCACGGTCCGCCGGACCTCGATGCGGTCCAGCAGGTCCGGATGCCGCGCGGCGTACCCGCCGGCGGCGAGCACGGCACCGACCAGGACCACCGCCAGGAACCGCCCTGATCGCGACCTCCGCCGTCGCCGGTGCAGCCCCCGGTCATGCCCGCCCACGTCGATCTCCGTCCGTCGCCCCGCCCCGCTCCGGGCAGGAGTACGGACGCCGGGCCCGGACGGTTGAACGGGCGGCCGGGTACCGTCGGTGCCGGGGTGGACGACCTGCCGCCTGTCGGAGTCCAGGGAGAGCCACCCGTGTCACCAGCCGAGCAACTGCTCGACGCCGCCGTCGCGACCGCGCGCGGCACCGACGTACGCGCTGCCGAGCGAGCCCTCGACGGGCTCGTGGTCGCCGACGGCGCGGCCGTGGACGCGGCGCTGCTCGCCCGGCTGACCCGGGACGTGGGCCGGCTCTGGCCGCGTGGCTGGCAGCCCGCCGACCTGGACCGGCTCGCCACCCGACGGCTCACCCCGCGCGGCGCCCGGCTGCTGCGCGACGCGATGGCCGCGCAGCGGCGCACCCTGCCCGCGCCGGTTCCGGCCTGGTTCGACGAACAGCTCACCGAGACCGGTGCCCGCTGGGACGACGACGCGGGCTGGCTGGACCGGCGGGCCGACGGCGACCGGATCACCACGCTGCGGGACGCGGTGGACGCGGTCGTCCTGGTGGCGGGGCTGCCGCCGGTCGCGGCGCTCCGCCCGCCACCCGGCTCGGCCGGCACCGCACTTGCCGCCGCGACGCCGAGCGGTTCCCGGATGCTCGACCGGGTACGCGCGCTGCTCGCCAAGGCCGAGTCGACCGGCTACCCGGCCGAGGCGGAGGCGTTCACCGCGAAGGCACAGGAGCTGATGGCCCGGCACAGCATCGACGCGGCGCTGCTCGACGCCGGGGCCGAGCGGCCCGGCGGCCCGGGCGGCGTGCGGATCGGCGTCGACGCCCCGTACGCGGCGGCGAAGGCGCTGCTGATCCAGGAGGTGGCGGCGGCGAACCGGTGCGAGTCGGTGTGGTCCGACGACCTGGGCTTCGCCACGGTGCTCGGCTTCCCGGCCGATCTGGCGGCGGTCGAGCTGTTGCACACCTCGCTGCTCGTGCAGGCCACCGCCGCGATGCTGCGCGGCCGGGGTGAGCGCGGCCGGGCCGGCGGGCGGCGCACGAAGGGCTACGACGAGTCGTTCCTCAACGCGTTCGCGCTGCGCATCGGCGACCGGCTGCGGGAGGCGAGCGCGGCGGCGGCCGAGGAACTCGACGACGACCGCCTGCTGCCGGTGCTCGCGGCCCGCTCGGACGCCGTCCGGGAACGCGTCGACCAGCTCTTCCCGGGCACCACCCGGCACCGGCTCCAGGTGCGCGACGAGCAGGGCTGGGTCTCCGGCACCAGCGCGGCCGACCGGGCCTCGCTCGACCCGGGCCGACCGGCGCGCCGTCCGCTTCGCGGGGGTCGCTGAACTTCCCGGGGGATGATGTCGGATCGGGCGGACCGGCTCCGACCCGTCTGCGAGGCGCCACCGCCGGTGGCCCGCATCCGAGGAGTGCACCGTGAAGTACATGCTGCTGATCTGGAACCGGCCCGGCTTCGTGGAGGAGCTGACCGAGGCGGAGCGCACCGCGATCTTCGGTGAGGTCGACGAGATCATGAAGGAGCTGACCGAGTCCGGCGAGCTGGTCGGCGGCGAGGCGCTGGCCCATCCCTCGCAGACCCGTACGGCCCGCCCGGCGGCCGGCGGCGTCGAGATCACCGACGGGCCGTTCATGGAGAGCAAGGAGCAGTTCGCCGGCTACCTGACCGTCGACTGCGAGACCCCGGAACGGGCCGCCGAGATCGCCGCGCGCTGGCCGGACGTCCGGCACGGTTTCGGCGTGCTGGAGGTGCGCGCGGTGATGGAGCAGGCCGGGACGGAGATGTGACAGCACCTGTGGTCGAGGACCTGCTGCGCACGCTCGCGCCGCAGGTCCTCGGCGTGCTGGTCCGCCGGCACGGCCAGTTCTACGCCTGCGAGGACGCCGTCCAGGAGGCGCTGCTCGCCGCCGCCTTGCAGTGGCCGGAGCAGGGCCTGCCGGACCATCCCCGCTCCTGGCTGGTCACCGTGGCCATGCGCCGGCTCACCGACGAGTGGCGCAGCGAGCACGCCCGCCGGGAACGCGAGGTGGCGGTGGCGGTCCGGCAGTCCGCGTACGCGGCTGTCGCCCCGCCCGCCGACGAGGAGCCGCCCGGCGCCGACGACACGTTGAAGCTGCTGTTCCTCTGCTGCCATCCGGCGTTGCCGGTGAGCGGGCAGGTGGCGCTCACGCTGCGCGCCGTGGGCGGGTTGAGCACGGCCGAGATCGCCCGCGCGTACCTGGTGCCGGAGGCGACGATGAGCCAGCGGATCCGCAGGGCGAAGCAGCGGATCGAGGCGGCCGGCGCGCGTTTCACGCTGCCCTCGCCGGCCGACCGGGACGAGCGGCTGGGCGCGGTGCTGCGCGTGCTCTACCTGATCTTCAACGAGGGCTACACCGCGTCCAGCGGCGAGGCGCTGCACCGGGCCGAGCTGACCGGGGAGGCGATCCGGCTGACCCGGGAGCTGCGCCGGTTGCTGCCGGACGACGGCGAGGTGGCCGGGTTGCTGGCGCTGATGCTGCTCACCGACGCGCACCGGGCCGCCCGTACCGGGCCGGACGGCGAGCTGGTGCCGCTGGCGGAGCAGGACCGCACCCGCTGGGACCGAAACGCCGTCGCCGAGGGGGTGGCGCTGGTGACCGAGGCGCTCACCTGGTCGGCGCCGGGGCCGTACCAGGTGCAGGCGGCGATCGCCGCGGTGCACGCGGAGGCAACCACCGCCGAGGACACCGACTGGCGGCAGATCGTCGCGCTCTACCGGGTGCTCGCGCGGGTCGCGCCGAACCCGATGGTCACGCTCAACCAGGCCGTCGCGGTGGCCATGGTGGACGGCCCGCGCGCCGGGCTGGCGCTGCTGGCCACGCTCGACGGCGACGATCGGACCGCGGGCCACCACCGGCTCGCCGCCGTCCGCGCGCACCTGCTCGACCTGGCCGGCGACCGTACGGCGGCCCGGGCCGCGTACCTGGCCGCCGCGCGGGCCACCACGAGCCTGCCGGAACGGCGTTACCTGGAGGTACGCGCCGCGCGCCTGGCCGGTGACCGGCCGCGCTGACCCGCGCCCGGACAGCACTCCGGGCCGGCCCGTGGGCCGACCCGGTGGTGTGTGTGCGTCGCGTACTCAGCTCTTGAAGGCGTCCTTGATCTTCTCGCCGGCCTGCTTGAGCTTGGCGCCCGCCTGGTCGTTGCGGCCCTCGGCCTCGAGGCGCTCGTTGTCGGTCGCCCGGCCGACGCCCTCCTTGACCTTGCCCGCGGTGTCCTGGGAAGCGTTGTCGATCTTGTCGTCCAGACCCATGATGACCTCCACTGATGCGGTTGCCTGACGACAACTGGTTACCCCGTCGGCCGTCGGCTCAATCCCCTCGCCCGATCGGGCGAAAGCGCCGCAGCCGCAGGCTGTTGCCCACCACGAAGACCGACGAGAACGCCATGGCCGCCCCGGCAAGCATCGGGTTGAGCAGCCCGGCCGCCGCCAGCGGCAGCGCCGCGACGTTGTAGGCGAACGCCCAGAACAGGTTGCCCTTGATGATCGCCAGCGTCCGGCGGGAGAGCCGGATGGCGTCCGCCGCGACCATCAGGTCGCCCCGGACCAGCGTCAGGTCGGCGGCCTCGATGGCCGCGTCGGTGCCGGTGCCCATGGCCAGCCCGAGGTCGGCCCGGGCCAGCGCGGCGGCGTCGTTCACCCCGTCACCGACCATGGCGACCACCCGGCCCTCGCGCTGGAGCCGCTCGACCACGTCGACCTTGTCGGCGGGCAGCACCTCCGCGATCACCTCGTCGATGCCGACCTCGGCCGCCACCGCCTTCGCCACGGTGGTGTTGTCGCCGGTGAGCAGCACCGGCTTCAGGCCCAGCTCACGCAGCCGGGCGACCGCCGCCCGGCTGGTCGGCTTCACCGCGTCGGCCACCGCGAGCACACCGCGGGCCCGCCCGTCCCAGCCGGCCAGGATCGCCGTGCGCCCGGCGGCCTCCGCGCCGGTCGCGGCCCGCACGACCTCCTCGGGTACGTCGAGACCCCGCTCCCGCAGCAGCCGGGCCCGGCCGACCACCACGGTCCGGCCGTCGACGGTGCCGGTCACGCCCAGCCCTTCGGCGTTGGCGAACTCGCCGACCGGCGGCAGCGCCCCGGCCTCGGCCGCAGCCTCGGCGACGGCCCGCGCGATCGGGTGCTCGGAGGCGGCCTCCAGCGCGCCGGCCACCCGGAGCAGCTCGGCGGCGTCCTCTCCGTCGGCCGGCAGCACCTCGGCCAGCGCCATCCGGCCGGTGGTGACGGTGCCGGTCTTGTCCAGCACCACTGTGTCGACCCGGCGGGTGGACTCCAGCACCTCCGGCCCCTTGATCAGCACGCCGAGCTGCGCGCCGCGCCCGGTGCCGACGAGCAGCGCGGTCGGCGTGGCCAGGCCGAGTGCGCACGGGCAGGCGATGATCAGTACGGCCACCGCGGCGGTGAACGCGGCGGTCGGCCCGGAGCCGGTGCCGAGCCACCAGCCGAGCGTGCCGGCGGCCAGCGCGATCACGATCGGCACGAACACGCCGGAGATCCGGTCGGCGAGCCGTTGCACCGCCGCCTTGCCGGTCTGCGCCTGCTCCACCAGCCGCGCCATCTGGGCGAGCTGGGTGTCGCCGCCGATCCGGGTGGCGCGGACCACCAGGCGACCGCCGGCGTTCACAGTCGCGCCGACCACGGCGTCGCCGGGCCCCACCTCGACCGGCACCGACTCGCCGGTGAGCATGCTGGCGTCGACTGCGGACGTGCCCTCCTCGACCACGCCGTCGGTGGCGACCTTCTCGCCGGGCCGGACCACGAACCGGTCACCGACCGCGAGCCGGCCGACCGGGATCCGGGTCTCCTGCCCGTCGCGCAGCACCGCCACGTCCTTGGCGCCGAGTTCGAGCAGGGCGCGCAGCGCCGACCCGGCGGTGCGCTTGGAGCGGGCCTCGAAGTACCGCCCGGCCAGGATGAACACGGTCACCCCGGCGGCGGCCTCCAGGTAGATGTTGCCGGCTCCGTCGCCGCGGGTGATGGCGAAGCTGAACGCGTGCGTCATCCCGGGCATGCCGGCGGTGCCGAGGAACAGGGCCCAGAGCGACCAGCCGAACGCGGCCAGCGTGCCGAGCGAGACGAGCGTGTCCATGGTCGCGGCGCCGTGCCGCAGGTTGACCAGCGCGGCGCGGTGGAACGGCAGCCCGCCCCAGACCACCACCGGGGCGGCCAGGGTGAGCGAGGCCCACTGCCAGTAGTCGAACTGCCAGGCCGGAACCATGGCGAGCACGATCACCGGCAGGGTGAGCACGGCGGAGACCCAGAGCCGCGTACGCGCCGTGCGCAGCTCGTCCACCGGCTCCCCGGCCGTGGCGGCGTCCGCCTGCTCGGGCGGCGGCGGCACCACTGCGGTGTAGCCGGTCTTCTCGACGGTGGCGATCAGGTCGGCCGGCGCGATGTCGTCGGCGTACCGGACGGTGGCCTTCTCGGTGGCGTAGTTCACGGTCGCCTCGACGCCGTCCATCCGGTTGAGCTTCTTCTCGATCCGGGCGGCGCAGGACGCGCAGGTCATCCCGCCGATCGCCAGTTCGATCAGGTTCGGCGCGGTGGGCAGCGCCTTTCCCGTGGCAGTCATCGCGGCACCTCCGGCGCTCAACTGTGCCCGTGCCCCGGGGTGCCGTGTCCGGCGTCCGGGGTCGGTGCGGTGGTGGATGCCGGCGCGGCGGGCGCGGGCGCGGTCCGGTCGCCGGCCAGGACGGTGAACTCGGCGGTGTGCACCGCGTCGCCGTGCCGGAAGTCCAGGTAGAGACGGTACGCCCCGGCGGAGGGCACCTCGGCCGCGAACGTGATCGCCGGACCGGCGGGGGTGCGCCCGTCGCCGGGCATCCCCTCCGGGTGCACGTGCAGGTACGCCAGGTCGCCCTGCCGCAGCGCCACCAGGTGCCCGTACGCGCCGAGGTAGGGCTGAAGGTCGGTGACCGGCCGCCCGTCGCGGCTGACGGAGAGCGTGAGCCGGCTGGTGCGGCCCGGCTCCGGCGTTCCGGCCAGGGTGACCGTGTAGCCGTCGACTGTGGTGCTGGTCACCGGCGCCGGCAGCGGCCGGGCGGTCAGCTCGCCGGGGACCGTGACGTCCAGGCCGAGGGTCAGGGGCTCGCCGCCCTCGGGGGTGAAGTCGGCGAAGGCCCGCCAGACGCCGGGGCCTCCGAGCGGCGAGGCGACCCGCCAGGTGCCGTCGCCGGTCATCTCCGGGTGGACGTGCCGGAACCCGGACAGGTCCCGGCGGGCGACGATCAGGTGCATGCGCTTGTCGTGGGCCACCTCGAAGCGGGTGACCGGCGCGCCGTCCGGGCCGGTGATCCGGAAGGCGAACTGCCCGGCCGGGGCGGTGGCGGGCTGGAACGTGTAGCCGCGTTCGGAGACGAGCAGCCCGCCGGGCAGGTGCGCGGAGGGGCCGCTCTCGTCACCGTGGCCGGTGTCGCCGGCCCCGTGGTCGCTGTCGCTGTCGTCGTGGCGGGTCTCGGCGGCCGGGGCGACGGGATCGGCCAGGTTGCCGATCCCGTACGCCGCGCCGAACACCGCCACGAGGCCGAGGGCGAAGCCGCTGAGCTTCGTCGCCGTGTTCATGGTGTCTCCTCGGTTTCTACGGGTCGTCGGACCCGTCACGCACCGACGAGGTCGTAGCCGGCCTCGTCGACCGCCGCGCGGACCGCGTCCGCGTCCAGCGGGTCCTGACTGGTGACGGTGACCCGGCCGCTGGCCAGGTCGACCTGGACGTCGGTGACGCCCGGCAGCGCGCTCAGCTCGGTGCTCACCGAGTTGACGCAGTGCCCGCAGGTCATGCCGCTCACCTGGTAGGTGGTCTCCATCTCGCCCTCCGATCTGATACCCCCCAGGGGTACGTTCGGAACGTTAGCATACCCCCGAGGGGTACGCTATCCTCGGTTTCATGACCGCGCCGTCCAGCCCGACCCGGGGCTACACCGCCAGCAAGGACCAACTCCTCGCCCGGCTCCGCCGGATCGAGGGCCAGGTCCGTGGCATCGAGAAGATGGTCGAGGACGACCGATACTGCATCGACGTGCTGACCCAGATCTCGGCCATCCAGGCGGCGCTGGACAAGGTCGGCCTGGGCCTGCTCGACGGCCACGCCCGGCACTGCATGCACGAGGGCGCCGCCGAGGGCCGGGCCGACGAGATGGCCACCGAGATGATGGCCGCCGTCGGCCGCCTGATGAAGCGCGGCTGAGCGGGACCTCCGGCCCTCGTAGCGGGGCACATCGACCCGCGCCGACGCGGTCGTGCCGGTCGTACCGTCGAAGTGGCGGGCAGGCCGGCCCGGCGGACCCGCGGCGACGGACGGAGGGCGGCCCGATGATGTGGCAGAGCCCGATGATGGGCTGGATGTGGATCTGGTCCCTGCTGGTGCTCGCGGTGCTGGCGGGGCTCGTCTGGGCGGCCGTGCGGTGGACCGGCCCGCAGTACCTGGGCCCGACGACGGCCCGGCGCATCCTGGACGAGCGGTACGCCCGCGGCGAGATCGACGAGGACGAGTACCGGCGACGCCGGGCCGGCCTGGGCTGATCCGCGCGGAGCGCGCGTCACGGTCACGGTGCCCGGAAGCGCCCGGCCGGGTTGCCTACCATGGCCGGGCGACGACCCGGACGTGGTCGACACGTCCACGCCGGCCGGGTGACCAGACCGGTCCGGCGGACCAGGCGTCGCCGCGACCGTTGGGAGAGACGCCATGGGTGCCGACCACACCCACCCCGCACCCGCCGCGCCGCCGGGCGTACGACGGCTGCTCGTCGCCGTGGTGGTGCCGCTGTTCGTGATCACCGTGATCGCGGCGCTGGTGCTCTGGCCCCGGCAGGACCGGGAGCCGGTCGGCGGCGCGGACGTCCCCCGCTACCACGGCACCGTGACCCGGGTGGTCACCGAACCCTGCCCGCCGACCCCGGAGTCCCCGGACGGCGCAGGTGGCCCCTGTGGCACGGTGACGGCGACCGTCGAGCAGGGCCCGGACGCGGGCCGGCAGGTCGAGACGCCGATCCCGGCCGGGCCGGGCGCACCCCGGGTCGCGGTCGGCGACGAGGTCGTCCTGGTCGAGCTGACCGACCCGGCCGACCCGGCGGTGAAGTCCTACAACATCGCCGAACACCAGCGCGGCACGCCACTGATCTGGCTGATGGTGCTCTTCGCCGCCGCGATCGTGGCGTTCGGCCGCTGGCGCGGTCTCGCCGCGCTCGGCGGCCTGGTGGCCAGCTTCGCCATCCTGCTCGGCTTCGTGCTGCCGGGCATCGGCGCCGGCCAGCCTCCGCTGCTGGTGGCGATCGTGGGCGCCGCGTTGATCATGTTCGTGGTGCTCTACCTGACCCACGGCGTCACCGCGCAGACGTCGGTGGCGGTGCTCGGCACGCTCGGCAGCCTGGTGGTCACCGGCGTGCTCGGCCTGCTCGCCACGTCCGCCACCCACCTGACCGGATTCGGCAGCGAGGACGCCACCACGCTGTCCATGTTCCAGGGCGACGTGGACCTGCACGGCCTGCTGCTGGCCGGCATCATCATCGGCTCGCTGGGCGTGCTGGACGACGTCACGGTCACCCAGGCGGCCACCGTCACCGAACTGGCGCACGCCAACCCCGGCCTGTCCCGGCGGCAGCTCTACCGGGCGGCGACCCGGGTCGGCCGGGCGCACATCGCGTCCACCGTCAACACCATCGTGCTGGCGTACGCGGGCGCCTCGCTGCCGCTGCTGCTCCTGCTGGTCGCCGACTCCCGCCCGGTGAGCGAGATCCTCACGAGCGAGTTCCTCGCCCAGGAGATCGTCCGCAGCGCGGTGGCCACGCTCGGCCTGATCGCCGCCGTACCGCTGACGACCGGACTGGCCGCGGTCGTGACCACCGCCGGACGGCGCTCGCGCGGCGCGGAGCCGGCGCCACCCGCGGCCCGGCCGCCGGCCGGACGGGACGACGCGCTGGAGGCGCTCGGCGGCGGGAAGAGTACGGAGGCCGCATGGTGACACTCCGCAGCGTGACCATCGATTTCAAACGCGACGCTGGTCACGGTGCGCCACGGCGAAATCTCGCTATTGGTCGGCTTCCGGACGTAGATCCTCAGGAGTGCTGTCAGGTAACCTCGCTGCCGGTCACCGCCGAAGGCGCGCACCGGCGCCAGCGGTGCCGCCGCCCAATCGCCCGCGGGCGAGCCGGGGAACCAGGTACATGGGGTGAATCCGCGACAGCGGTAGGGGCCACTTCCGTCCCGAACCCGTCAGCTAACCCGGTCGGCGGCCGACGGAAGGGAACACTGTGACGGCACCCCTGCGCCGCTGGCTGACACCCGTGGTGGCCGTGCTGACCTCGCTGGCAGTGCTGGCCGGGCCGACTCCGGCGACCGCGGCACCCACCGCGGCGGCCCCCGGCACCCCCTCGGGCCACGAGGAGGACGGCGAACCGCCGCTCATCACCGAGGCGATCGACGCCGCCAACCGGAACTTCCTCCAGGCCAAGGCGAAGCTCGCCAAGTCGCAGGACCGCCAGCGGCGGCTGGCGGCCGAGGTGAAGACGGCACAGGCCGAGCTGGATGCGCTCAGCCCGCAGGTCAACCAGCTCGCCGCCCAGTCCTACCGGACCGGCCGGATGGGCGCGATGGCGATGCTGCTGGAGAGCAACTCGCCCGACTCGTTCGTCCGCCGCGTCAACGCCCTGGACGAGCTGAACCTCCTCAACGCGCAGCGCCTGGCCGCCATCAACGCGGTCAAGACCCGCGCCGAGCAGGCCAAGATCGCGCTCGACGCCGAGGTGCGCGAGCAGGAGAAGCAGAAGAACGCGATGGAGCGCGAGAAGGTGCAGGCCGAGCGCGCGCTGAAGCTCGTCGGCGGTCTCGGCTTCACCGGCGGCCTGGTCTCCGCCACCTCACCGGTCGCCAAGATCGCCCCCGGCCGCACGGCCGACGGCGGCTGGAAGGCCGAGTCGTGCAGCGAGGACGACCCGACCACGTCGGGCTGCGTCACCCCGCGCACGCTGCACGCGTACAAGGAGGTCCGCCGCGCGGGCTTCAAGCGCTTCGTGGGCTGCTACCGGCCCGGCGGGCCGTGGGAGCACCCCAAGGGCAAGGCGTGCGACTGGTCGCTCCAGAACAGCGGCTTCGCGCCCTGGCACAACAACGACACCCGCCGGTACGGCAACGAGGTCGCCGCGTTCCTCATCCGCAACGCCGACCGGCTGGGCATCTACTACGTCATCTGGAACCGGCAGATCTGGTTCCCGGCCACCGGCTGGAGTTCGTACAGCGGACCGTCGAACCACACCGACCACGTCCACATGTCGCTGCTCTGACCCGGACACGGTGAAAGGGGCCGCCCTCGGGCGGCCCCTTTTCGTCTTCCCGACGGCTCAGCCGGCCAGCGCCGGATCGGCGGGCGCCGCCGGAGCGGGCAGCGGGGCCGGGGACTGCGCCACGGTCCGCACCTCGCCGCCGGCGAGCCGGTACGACATGCCCACCACCGTGCACCGCCCGGCCGCCACCCGCTCGGCCAGCACGGCGGAGCGGGCCAGCAGCGTCTCGACGGTCTGCGCGATGTGCACGTCGATGATGCCGTCGAGGTCGTCGACGCCCTGGCGGGAGGCGCGCAGCAGGCTGGGCGAGACCGCGTCCACCACCGCGCCCAGGTGCCCGACCAGGGCGGAACCGGTCCGGAACCCCTCCCGGGCGGCCTGGACCGCGCCGCACGAGTCGTGCCCGAGCACCACCACGAGCGGCGTGCCGAGCACGGTGACCGCGTACTCGACGCTGCCGAGCACCTCCGGCCCGGCGGTGTGCCCGGCCGTACGCACCACGAAGAGGTCACCGAGACCACGGTCGAAGATGATCTCGGCGGCGAGCCGTGAGTCGGAGCAGCCGACGATCACCGCGAAGGGATGCTGGCCGTCGGCGACAGCCGCGCGGTGCCCGGCGTCCTGATTCGGATGCTGCGGGGCACCGGTGACGAACCGGTGGTTACCGGCACGCAGTTCGGTCAGTGCCTGCTCCGGGGTGCTCGGCGTCATGTCCCTCACCTCGTCTACCTGGGGAACTACCGGGCCGAACGGCCTCGCGACCCACGGTCACACGCACCTCGGGGCCCGTCAAGATTCGTGATACGCATTTCATACTTTCCCGTTGCCACCCGCCTCGGCCCGCGCCGATTCGGCCGGTGGCGGCGGTGGCCATAGCATGACCACCATGGCGACCACACCAGTTGAGGACGGGAGCCGCCGTAACTGGACCTTCCTCACCAACCACGGCCACGTGCTGCTCGCGATCGCGCGCAACCCCACCGCCCGGCTGCGCGACGTGGCCGACGAGGTGGGCGTGACCGAACGGGCGGCCCAGGCCATCGTCGCCGACCTGGAGGCCGGGGGTTACCTGCGGCGTACGCGGGTGGGACGGCGCAACGAGTACACGATCAACCCGAAGGGCCGCTTCCGGCACCCGGCCGAGGCCGACCAGCAGGTCGGCGCCCTGCTGGCCCTCTTCGCCGCCGAGCCGGCCGGGGACGCCACCGCCGACAGGTGACCCGGACCGGCACCACGAGTGCCCGCACGGGCGGGCGCGGCGGGTAATCTCACCGCGTGCGCGACAGCTTGCGGCCGGGCGCGACCACGGGACGCGTCCGGGCCGGACACCGGATCAGGTCCGTCCTCTCCGGAGCGACGGTCACCGCCCTGCTCGGCGGCGCGCTGGCGGTGCCCGCGCCCGCGCAGGCCGCCCCGAAGTGCGGCCCGGCCGGCGGCCCCGCACCCACCGAGGTGCCGTGGGCGCTGAGCCGCCTCGACCCGGCCGCCGCGTGGCGGATCGGCAAGGGCGCGGGAACCACCGTGGCGGTGATCGACTCCGGGGTCTCGCCGGCCCACCCCCTGCTGCGCGGGCGGGTGCTGCCGGGTGAGGACTTCAACCAGCTCGTCCGCCTGAAGGGGCAGTGCGACCTGGTCGGCCACGGCACCATGGTCGCGGGCATCATCGCCGGCCGGGAGGGCACCGGCTCGCCGTACACCGGCATCGCGCCGGAGGCGAAGATCCTGCCGCTGCGGGTCCTGGCCGAGAACAAGGAGAACTTCGACCCGGACGTGCCGGCCGAGATCGGCAAGGCGATCCGCTGGGCCGTCGACCACGACGCCGACGTGATCAACCTGTCCCTGGTCACGCTGGACGACCCGGCGCTGAAGTCCGCGGTGCAGTACGCGCTCGCCAAGGACGTGGTGGTCGTCGCCTCCGCCGGCAACCGGCAGGAGAACCGGGAGGACCGGCCGGCCTATCCGGCGGCGTACGACGGTGTCGTGGCCGTCGCCGGAATCGACGAGCAGGGCGGGCACGTCGGCAGCTCGGTCAGCGGGGACTATGTGGACATCGCCGGGCCCGGCCTGAACATCGTCGGTCCCGCGCCGCAGGGATCGGGATACCGGGCCGAGCCGCAGGGCGGGACGAGCTTCGCCACCGCGTACGTCTCCGGGGTGGCCGCGCTGGTGCGGGCCGCACACCCGGACATCAGCGCCGACGAGGTCGCCTACCGGCTGACCCGTACCGCCGACAACCCGCCCGACGGGCACAACGCCGAGGTCGGCTTCGGGATGGTCAACCCGTACCGGGCGGTCACCAGCCTGCTGGGCACCCGGAGCGATCCGCCGCTGGGCGCGATGCCGCCACCGGCGCCGCCCACCGATCCGCTGGCCTGGCAGCGCACCGTCGCGATCTGGGTGGCCGTCGTCGGCGCGCTGCTGGCCGGCGTCCTGCTGACGCTGCGCCCCATCGTGGTACGCGGACGCCGGCGCGGGTGGCGGCCCGGCCGGCGCGACGTCCCGCAGGACGCCTGACAAACACGACGGCTCCGCCCGGCGCGAGCCGGAGCGGAGCCGCTGTGGACCGGTCGGGGGTCAGTTGCCCCAGACCTTGGAGTTGCTCATCTCCGTGGTCATGTAGTTCTCACGCGCGATGCCCACGGCGCCGCCGATCTCGTTCAGGACCTTGTTGATGTCCCGCACGGCGGCGTCCCACTGGGCCTGGTGCTGCTGGTAGGCGGCCCGGTCCTGGCCCTCCCACTCGAGCTTGGTCAGCATCGCCCGCAGCGTGTCCAGCTTCTCGTCGATGGTCCGCGAGATGGCCTGCATCTGCTGGTTGCTGCTCTCCAGAACAGCGTAATCAACCTTGATGCTCATCGATTCCTCCTCTGCCTGTCTTCGCGGATCACGGGTTGAGAGCAGCGTGGAACTTGTCCAGCATCTGCTGCTGCTCTTCGTCGTTGACCTGGTGCGTGGTGCCCGACTTGTCGAGCAGATCCGCGATGTTGTCCATCGCGGTCAGCAGCTTCGTGGTGTCCTCGTTCCAGCGAGTCATCAGGCTCTGGAAGCCCGTGGACGCCTGGCCCTTCCAGGCCATCGCCAGGTCGTCGACCACGTTCCACAGCTTCTTGAGCTCGCCGTCGACATCGCTGCGCGTGGACCGCACGTCACTCGCGGCGGTGTGCAGAGTCGCTGCACTGACCTCGAACGCCATGCTTCACACCCTTCCGTCATCTTGTGGCGGCGGTTCCGCCGCGCCCTCCCCCGCGGCAAGGCGTACACACCCCACCGACGGACACTTCATCCGAACCGTAGCGGACGATGTCCAACCCGCGCAGCCCTGCTGGCCCATCGTCGTATTCCGACATCCCACTGTCGACAGACGCGTTCTCGCACCCTCAGTACGGGTTGGACGGTCAAGCCCGAGGTCAGGACCGTTCGCGTGACGATTTGACGATCATCGACACGCCGAAGACCAGCACCGCGACCAGCAGCACCACCACGGCCCACAGCATCGGCTTCTCGAACGCGCGCTGGAACGACAGCACCAGAAGCGCCGCGCAGGTGCTCAGCGACACCACCTCGGCGGCCCGCCGCAGCCGCGCCGAGCGGGTCAGCGCGGCGAACAGCATCAGGACCACGAAGACCGGGATGGTCAGCAGGACGTACAGCAGCAGCGAGAAGAGCAGGGTGTCCATGCGTCGCTCCCGTCACCCGTAGAACTTGGCGTCCCGTACCCAGTCGATCTTGATGTCCTTGATGTCCGGGTCCGAGCCGGTCGGCGCCCAGCCCGGGCGGGAGTCAGCGGTGAAGGTGAACCGGTTGTCCGTGTGGAAGGCGGCCAGCAGCGCGTGCAGCAGCGCGCTGATCTCGCCGAAGACCAGGACCAGCACGGCGGCGGTGGCGGTCAGGCCGACGATGCCGATGGCCTGCGCCAGTGCGGTGGTGGCGGGGAAGAACTGGAGCGCGATCGACGCGATCACCGCGACCAGGATCGGCATGAGCGCCTGGGCCAGCCCGGAGATCGCGTCGTTGTACGCGTCCCGGGCGGCGGTGAGCGTGTCCCGGTTGGCGGCGAACGCCTCGGCCAGCGAGTTGATCTCCGCCCCGAGCTTGCGGAGGAACAGGTCGAACGCGTCGCGGTCGTCGAAGTCCCACTCCGCCGCGTCCGGCGGAACCGCCGCCATGGCCGCGCCGAACTGGTCCGCGCCGAGCAGGCGGGCCGCCTCGTCCCACTTCTTGATCGACTCGTTGACCTGCTGGTTGTCGAACGACTCCAGGTAGAGGATCGTGCCGATCAGCGCCGCCGAGGCGACGATCCAGACCACGTTGCCCTTGGCGATGGCCGCCGCCGACCGGACCGGAGCCGTGGTCTCGGCGACCGTCACGGTGCCGGTCACCGTCCCCGAGGCGTTGGCGATGAGGATCTCCGGAGGCATCAGGTGTCCTTCCCGTGGCGGACCCGGCCGGTCACTTGACCACCCAGGGCTGATCCGACCTCTCCCAGTTCTTCGCACTCTGTTCGAGCTGCGCGGCGGCCTTGCGCAGATGCTCCACGCCGGTGCGGACGTTGTCCAGGTGCCCGTCCACAGCCGCGTTGTGCCGCTCCACCGCGCCGGTGCCGAACCAGCTCAGCGCGCCGCCGGGCAGCTTGACCTCGCCCAGCAACGTCTCCACGTTGCGGAGGTATTGAGTCGGGCCGTCCGGGGCGTCGAGCATCCTGCCCGCCTTCCGGATCGCGTCGACGTCGACGGTGTTCGGCATCGCCGGCTCTCCTCTCGTTCAGCGCCGCAGGTTGCGGGTCGGGTCGGACACGTCCACCCCGAACTGACGGAACCAGTCCTCCGGGGTCAGCGTGCCGTCCTGCGCCCGGCGGACCATCTCGGAGTCGCCGAGCATCTCGCTCAGCATCTCGCGCTGGCGCTCCTCGAAGGCCGCGTAGGCGGCGTCGATCGCCGCCTGCATCGCCTCGGCCAGGGAGAAGCTGTCCAGCCGCATCGCCCGCGCGTCGAGCTCGATGTCGCCGACCTTCATGTCGCCGTCCACCGTCACCCGCACCAGCCCGTCCGGGCTCTCCCCGGTGACCCGCAGTTCGGCGCGCTGCCGCTGGAGATCGGCCAGCCGGCGCTGCTGTTCCTGCGCCTGCCGCAGCAGGCCCTCCATGGCCGCACCGAAACCCGACGGGCTGCTCACCTGCGCGCCCCTCTCCACTCGCGACGATCGATCGCGCCGACGCTACCGGACCGGGCGTCCGGCGTCCGTCCCGTCAGGCCGGTTCCGTCCACGCGGTCTGGATCAGCTGCTGGCCGTCGCGGCGGCGGACGAGCGTGCCCCGGCCCGGCGGCTGCGGGGTCGGCCGCAGGTTGCCGAAGACGGCACCCTCCTCCCGGCTGCCGGACATCAGCAGGCCCGGCGAGTCCAGCTCACGCAGGCGTTGCAGCACCGGCTCGTACAGCGCCCGGGCCACACCGCCGACCCGGCGCGTGATGATCAGGTGCAGGCCGATGTCCCGCGCCTGCGGCAGCAGCTCGTGCAGCGCGCTCAGCGGGTTGCTGCCACCGGAGGCGACCAGGTCGTAGTCGTCCACCAGGACGTACAGGTCCGGGCCCTTCCACCAGCTCCGGTCGCGAAGCTGCGCGGTGGTCACGTCCGGGCCGGGCAGCCGGTTCTGCAACGCGCTGCGGATCGAGCCGAGCCCCTGGCTGAACACCTGGTTCGACGGCGCGTAGTCGAGCAGGTGGTCACCCTCGACCGCGCCCAGCAGACCGCGCCGGTAGTCGGCGATGACCAGCCGCGCCTGGGCCGGGGTGTACCGCTCGGCGATCCCCCGGGCGATCAGCCGCAGCAGGTTGGTCTTGCCGCACTCGGCGTCGCCGAACACGGTCAGGTGCGGCTCGCCGGCCAGGTCCAGGTAGACCGGGGCGAGCGCCGACTCGTTCACGCCGATCGGGATGCCCGGCGCCGACCGGTCGATGACCTTCGCCAGCTCGGTGACCGTCAGCTTGCGCGGCAGCAGCCGGACCTTCGGCGCCGGCTGCCCCGGCCAGTTCGCCGCGACGTGACCCGCGAGCGCCACCGACGCCTCGGTCAGGTCCTCGATGTCGCGCTTGCCGTCGATCCGCGAGATCGCGGTCAGGAAGTGCAACTTGTCCCGGGTCAGGCCGCGGCCGGGCGCGCCCACCGGCACGTTCTGCGCCGCCCGCCGGTCGATCTCCGACTCCGATGGGTCACCCAGCCGCAGCTCCAGCTTGGTGCCGAGCAGATCCCGCATGTTGATCCGGATCTCCGCCCACCGCACCGCCGTGATCACCACGTGGACGCCGAAGCCGAGACCCCGGTTCGCCAGGTTCGTGATCGTCTGCTCCAGCTCCTCGTACTCCTGGCGCAGCGTGTTCCAGCCGTCCACCACGAGGAAGACGTCACCGAACGGGTCGTCGGCGAACTCACCGGCCGCCCGGCGGCGCCGGTAGCTCGCCACCGAGTCGATGCCGTGCTGGGTGAACCGGTTCTCCCGCTCGTCGATCACGGCGACCACCTCGGCCACCGTCCGCCGGACCGCCTCCACGTCCCGCCGGCCCGCGACACCCGAGGTGTGCGGCAGCCCGTCCAGGCTGCGCAGCGCGCCGCCGCCGAAGTCGAGGCAGAAGAACTGCACCTCGCGCGGCGTGTGGGTCAGCGCCAGCGAGGCCAGCATCGAGCGCAGCATGGTGCTCTTGCCGCTCAGCGACGCCCCGACGATCACCACGTTGCCGCCGGCCCCGGCCAGGTCGACCATCATCGGGTCACGGCGCTGCTCGTACGGCCGGTCCACGATGCCGACCGGCACGGCGAGCCGGCCGCGGCCCGGCCAGTCGGCGGTGGTCAGGCCGAACGTCGGGTGCACGCTCAGCTTGGGCAGCAGCTCGGCCAGCCCGGACGGCTCGGCCAGCGGCGGCAGCCAGACCTGGTGCGCCGGCTTGCCCCGGCCCTTGAGCTGGTCGATCAGCACGTCCAGCATCGCCACGGCCTTGCCGTCGCCGCTCTGCTCCGGCTCCGGGGCCGCCTCGGCGGGGCTCGGCTGGGCCGGCACCGGCACGTAGTCGATGCCGTACGGGACGATCCGGCGCTGCACCTGCGCCCGGGTGGAGCGCTGCACCTGCCCCGGCGCCCGGTACGGGCCGGACACGTACGCGGCGCGGAACCGCAACATGGTCGCGGTGTCGGTCTTCAGGTAGCCGTGACCCGGCGCGCTGGGCAGCTCGTACGCGTCCGGCACGCCGAGCACGATCCGGCTCTCCACCGCCGAGAACGTGCGCAGACCGATCCGGTACGACAGGTGCGTGTCCAGGCCGCGCAGCTTGCCCTCCTCCAGCCGCTGCGAGGCGAGCAGCAGGTGCACGCCGAGCGACCGGCCGAGGCGGCCGATCATCACGAACAGGTCGATGAAGTCCGGCTTGGCGGCCAGCAGCTCGGAGAACTCGTCACAGATGATCAGCAGGCTGGGCATCGGCTCCAGCGGCTCACCGGCGGCCCGCGCCTTCTCGTAGTCGTACCGGGAGACGTAGTTGCCCGCCGCCCGCAGCACCTCCTGCCGGCGGTTCATCTCACCGGCCAGCGCGTCCCGCATGCGGTCGACCAGCGGCAGCTCGTCGGAGAGGTTGGTGATCACCGCACTGGTGTGCGGCAACGCGTCCAGCGAGGCGAAGGTGGCGCCGCCCTTGAAGTCGACGAGGACGAAGTTCAGCTCCTCCGACGAGTGCGTCACCGCGAGCGCCGCGACCACCGTACGCAGCAGCTCGCTCTTGCCGGAACCGGTCGCGCCGATCACCAGGCCGTGCGGGCCCATGCCCTCGTGCGCGGACTCCTTGAAGTCCAGCTCCACCACGTTGCCGTCCGGTCCCAGGCCGAGCGGGATGCGCAGCCGGTCGCGGTGGCTGCGCGGACGCCAGGTCTGCCGGGTGTCCACTGTGGCGGCGTCGCCGACGCCGAGCAGGTCGGGCAGCTCCATGCTGCGGGCCAGCGGCTCCTCGGTGCTGGCGCCCTGCTGCTGGGAGAGCCGGAACGGGGCGATCTGCCGGGCCAGCCCTTCGGCCGCGCTCAGGGACAGCCGGTCCGGCCGGCCCAGCCGCGAGGTGGCGGTGCCGCGGACCAGGTCGAGCCCGGTGCCGTCCCCGGCGTCCAGGCAGAGCAGCCAGCGCCCGGCGTCGCGCGGGACCGCGCCGGACAGGTCGAACACGGTCGTGCCGAGCAGGCCCGGCCCGGTCAGCGCGCACGTCGCCGAGACCTCGCCGCCGTCCAGCACCACCACCACGTGCGGCGCGGTGGTCAGCGGCTTCGCCTCCGGCGCGAACCGGGGCCGACCGCCCAGATCCTGGGCCAGCGCGGTCTCCGCCTCGTCCAGCGCGGCGAACACCATCCGGCGCGCGCCCGCCGCGTCCGTACGCCCCGGGTGCTGGGCGTGCGGCAGCCACTTCACCCAGTCCCAGGCCGCCTGCCGGTCCGGCGCGGCCACCACGACCACCAGGAGGTCCTCCGGGGCGTGGAACGTGACGAGCTGGCCCAGCGCGGCCCGGGTCAGGTCGAGCACCGGCTCCCGGTCGCCGCGCAACGCGATCCGGCTGAACGCGCGCAGCGACAGCGCGGTCGGCAGGTCCGGCACGCTGGAGTGGGCCCGGACGAACCGGCGCAGCGCGATCGCGCTCATCGGTTCCAGGTCCTCCACCGGCTTGGTCTCCGGCGGCACGATCTCCACCGCCAGCCGCTGCGGGCCGAGCGCGATCCGCACCTCGCCGAAGTCGTCCTCGGTGATCCGCCGCTCCCAGAGCCGGCGGGAGGCGGCGATCGA
The DNA here is from genome assembly GCF_049179035.1 of Micromonospora sp. WMMD1274. Taxonomy (NCBI): domain Bacteria; kingdom Bacillati; phylum Actinomycetota; class Actinomycetes; order Micromonosporales; family Micromonosporaceae; genus Micromonospora; species Micromonospora sp. WMMD1274. Next base: position 3,676,860 of record NZ_JBMHMG010000001.1, on the reverse strand, counting down.
CCAGAGCGCGTCCGGCTCCGGGTGCCGCCAGGTCATCGCGGCGCGCTGCTGCTCGGCCGCCCGGCGGGTGCGCTTGCGCATCTGCGCGAGATAGCGCATGTAGTCGCGCCGCTGCGCGTTCAGCTCGGCCTTGTCGTTGCCGCCGTTGCCGAGCGTGCCGATCGCCATGCCCAACATGGACACACCGAACAGGCCACCCGCGACGTACGTCATCATGCCGCCGCCACGGCCGGCGTAGAGGAACGCCATCGCGCCGACGCCGCAGAGCATCGGCAGGATCATCAGGACCTGGCCCATGCCCTTGGCCTGCGGCTCCGGCAGCTCGGGCGGGGATTCCAGCAGCACCTCGCCGCGCGGCAGCGCGGGCCCCGGTTGACGCGGAAGTCGGCGGAACACCACCGTACTCACGGCTCTCCCCTCCCCAGAAGTGGCCCTGATCGTGGTCTGCCACCGCCGGTGAGCGTCGGGTGGGCAACCTGTGCGACCGCCATCGTAGGTAATCTCCCGGTGGCGTCGTGGACCCGTGGGGGGCGACGCCGACGGCCCAGCGGATCGTATGCGAGCACGAGGAGGCCACTGTGGCGACGAAGACGGCGACCGGTGGGCTGAGCCGGATCACCATCGTGGCGCCGCGTACCAGGATGGATCTGGCGCTGCCGTCCGACGTGCCGCTCGCCGACCTGCTTCCCACGCTGCTGCGGTACGCGGGCGAGGACCTGGCCGACGAGGGCGTACGGCACGGCGGCTGGGCCCTGTCCCGGCTCGGCGGTCAGCCGCTCGACGGCGGCCGGACCGCCGCGCAGCTCGGCGTACGCGACGGCGAGGTGCTCTACTTCAACCCGCGCGCCGCGACCGCCCCCGAGATCGTCTTCGACGACGTGGTGGACGCGGTCGCCACCTCCACCACCCAGCGGGCGGGCGCCTGGCAGGTCGGCACCACGCGGACGTTCGCGGTCCTGCTGGCCGCCTCGGCGCTCGCCGCGGGCGCGGTGGCGACGCTGCTCACCGGCCCGCCGCAGCTACCCGGCGCGGCCGCCGCGTTCGTGGTCGCGGTGGCGCTGCTGGTCGGCGCCGCGGTGCTGTCCCGCGCCGCCGGCGACAGCCGCACCGGCGCGGTGCTGGCCCTGGTCGGGATCGGTTACGCGGGCGTCGGCGGCCTGCTGGTGCTGGCCGGGGACCGGACGCTCGGCGAGCTGGCCAGTCCGCACGTCCTGCTCGCCGGCACCGCCGTGGTGGTCTTCGGCGCGGTCGCCGCGCTCGCCGTCGGCGACCGCCTGCCGCTGTTCCTCGGCGCGGTGGGCGTGGGTGCGGCGGTCGGCCTCGGCGCGGTGCTCAGCCTGGCCTTCGACATCGGCGCGGCGGCCTCGGCGGCGGTGGTCGCGACGGTCGCGTTCGGCGCGCTGCCCGCGCTGCCGATGCTCGCCTACCGCCTGGCCCGGCTGCCGGTGCCGTCCATCCCCACCGGCCCGGACGACCTCAAGACCGACACCGAGTCGGTGGACGGGCCGTCGGTGCTGCGCAACAGCGAGCGCGCGGACGCGTTCCTCACCGGTCTGCTCTGGACGGTCTCGCTGCTGGTGCTCGGCGGCGAGGTGGTGCTGGCCGGGAACGGCCGGCTCCCGGCGGTCCTGCTCTGCCTGGTGCTGGCGCTGCTGTCGCTGCTGCGGGCACGACCGTTCCTCAGCCGCGCCCAGCGCACGCCGGTGCTGCTGTCCGGCACGGTCGGCCTGGGGCTGGTCGCCGCCGCGACGTTCGCCGCCGGCTCGCTGGCGGTACGCCTCGGGCTGATCCTGGGCGGCCTGGCCGTGCTGGCCGTGATCAGCCTGGTCTACGGCCTGACCGTGGCCGGCAAGCGGATCTCCCCGGTCTGGGGCCGGACCCTGGACATCGTCGAGATCCTGCTGATCATCGCGCTGGTGCCGCTGGCCGTCTGGGTGTGCGGCGCGTACGGCTGGATCGTCAACCTTCGACCGTGACGGTCCCCATCGCGGTGCCGACCGGCGCGGTGGCGTAGACGCCGGGGCCGTGCTGGCCGTCCAGCGGGCGGGCCGGCACGCCCGCGCGCCGGGCCATCTCCCGGACCGCCTTCACCAGCGCCTCGGCGTGCCCGTCCATCGCTGCCACCCGCAGCAGCGGCGGCACCTGCCGGCCGCCCGGGAGCACCACCGCGGCGACCGTGTGCGAGGGCGCCGAGGTGGCGGTGACGGCGTCCACCAGCGCGCCGAGCGAGCCGTTGGGGCGTACCCGCAGGGCCAGGCAGCGCTGCGTCCAGCCGCCTCCGCGCAGGCTGGTCCACGTCTCCACCGGGGACTCCGGCGCCAGGTCGAGCCCGGCTCCGGACACCACCGCCGCGTGCAGCTCGTTCCGGTCGAGCACCCGGTGACCGAGGCCGGCGGCGTTGAGCGCCTTGCCGAGCCGGCCCACCCCGGCCGCCACCGTGCGGTGCACGCCGCGCAGACCGCCGCCACGGCTCACCGCCTCGGCCCGCGCGTCGGACACCGACAGGCGCAGCGCCACCCACACGGTCCGGTACGCCGACGGCGGCGCGCCGGGCGCCGGGTACCAGACCAGGGTGTGCGAGACGACCTGGGTCTGGGTGACCGGGCCGGAGAAGTCGGCGAGCACCGCCAGCGCGCGGTCCACCACGGCCGCCTCGATCGAGCCGGCGGGCGCGCCGGGACGGCCGGTCAGCGCCAGCGCGGCGAACCAGCCCCGGTCGTCCTGCCCGATGCCGAGCCGGGTGCCGCGCTCGGTCAGCTCCACCACCGTCAGCTCCGGGGCGAGCGCGGCCAGCCTCGGGTCACCACCGGGCGCCGCGCTCCGGGCCCGGTCGCGGCGCCGGCGCAGCCGGCGGCGGAGCATCAGATCCTCGTACCACCAGCGGCCGCCGCGGCGCGCGAACGCCGCGACCACCGCCAGCAGCGCCAGGACGGCGACCACCCCGAGCAGCCACGCCGGGCCGGCGGTGGCGAACCAGACCGCGAGCGCGGCGCACTCCACCACCACGAGCTGCCCGACCACGACCGGGCCGAGCCGTCCCCGGCGGCGCTTGTCGGCGGGGGTGACCGGCCGGTCCGGCGGTACGGCGGGAACGGTGGCGGTACGACCGGGTGGCGCCTGGAGCTGCGTCATCGGTGTGCGTCCCTTCTGGACATCCTGGGCATCCGCCGGGCGGGTGCGGTCGTTCGGGCGGCGGACGGGGTCCGGCGCACCCCCGACGGCCCCTTATCGTAGGGAAGCCCGCGGCGCCGTTCGGTCCTGTCGCCGTGGACCCACCCCCGCCGGAGGTTAGTCATGCGGACCCGCCGCGATCAGGTGCAGGCGTACCGCTTCGTCACCCGCCGCATCGTCTCGGCGCTGCTCTCCGGTGATCCGGAGACCAACGACCTGCCGATGCGCCGCCTCGGCATGGCGGTGTTCGGCAGCGTCATCGCGGCGGCCGTGGTGCTCGGCGGCGTGGGCGCGTACGGGCAGCTCACCAGCAACTCCGCGCCGCTGGAGCCGAACACGCTGGTGATCGAGCGGGAGACCGGCGCGACGTACTACTTCGGCGAGGACAAGGTGCTGCGCCCGACGCTCAACTACGCCTCGGCGCGGCTGATCGTCAACGACGCCGCGGCGCAGCCGCGCACCATGTCCCAGGCGTCGATCAAGGACCGTCCACGCGGGCGGCTGGTCGGCATCGTGGGCGCCCCGGACGACCTGCCGGACCGCAAGTCGCTGGTCGGGCTCCCCTGGTCGGTGTGCGACGTGCCGGATCCGAACGACCCGCAGCGCTCCACCACGCACCTGGTGATCGACCGCGCGCTGCCCGGCGGCACGGCGCTCACCGACCGTGCCGTGGTGGTGCGGACCAGCGACGCCCGCTACCTGCTCACCGGCGGTTCCCGGCTGCGGGTCGCCGGTGACGAGCAGGCGCTGGTGGCGTTGAAGATGGCCGGCGCGACGAACCTGACCGTCGGGCAGCAACTGCTGAACGCGGTGCCGGTCGGGCCGGTGCTGCGCAAGCCGACGATCGCCGGGGACGGCAGCGCCAGCGGGCTGACGGTGGCCGACCGGCCGGCCCGGATCGGCCAGGTCTACCAGGCCGCCGGCCAGTACTACGTGCTCACCCGGCAGGGGCTGGCGACCGTCCGCGAGGTGACCGCGCTGCTGCTGCTCGGCGGCGGCGGCGAGGTGACGCAGATCACTCCGGACGAGGCGGGCCGGCTCCTCACCGACCAGCGCCTGGACGCGGACGGCCTGCCGGCCCGGCTGCCGACGCTGCACGAGGTCCGTCCGGGACGGACGGTGCTCTGCGCCACCTACCGTCCCGGCCCGGCCGGTCAGCCGCCGGCCACCACGCTGGAGGTCTTCGACTCCCCGCCGGCCGAGCTGACCTCGGCGACCGCGATGCCGGCCCGGCAGGGTGCCCGGGACGCGGTACGCACCGCCGAGAGCGTGCTGCTGCCCGGCGGCAAGGGCGTGCTGGTGCAGGCCACGGCCGGGGAGAGCGGCAAGGCGGCGGCCGGCTCGACGGTCTACCTGATCACCGCCCAGGGCATCCGCTATCCGCTCGGCACCGCCGGGGGCGACGCGAAGAGCGCGCTCGGGTACGGCGACGTGACGCCGCTCGCCGTACCCGCCTCGCTACTGGCGCTGGTGCCGACCGGTCCGACGCTGTCCCGCGAGGACGCGATGACCTACTTCGATGCGTCGACGCCACCGGGGGCCACCGCGACGCCCTCGGCCGGTGGCGCGGCGGCGCAGGTCCAGGGCGGTTGACCGGCTCCGGGCCGATCCGAAGTGGAGGATCTCCGTCACGGGTCGCCCGGGTTGGCTCGCTTCGACTAACCTGAGTACGGCGAACGGTTATCGACGATGACTACGGGGATGCAGCCATGACGGGGCGCACGACAGTAGACGTACTGTCCTTGGAGGACTTTCACCAGCGGCTCGAGCGGCGCCTGAACGAGGCGGAGTCGGTGTTGCGCAAGCTCAACACCCAGATGCAGTGCCGCCCGCCGGCGCTCGGCACGTTCACCGACGCGACCGACAACGCACGTCGCTACTCCGAGACCCACCAGAGCTACGTCAACCACGTCGACCGGCTGCGCCGGGCGATCCTGGCCGCCCGCGAGGCGACCCACAAGATCATGACGAACTACAAGACCGCCGAGGCCCGCAACGCCGCCGCCGCGGCCGACATCGCCGCCGCCCTCTCCGGGCTGAACGAGGCGATGAAGCAGCCGAAGGAGGACCCGCGTGTCTGAGTACACCCGGCGCTACGAGCACGTCAGTCACGAAGAGCTCTACCAGGGCGTCAACGCCGGCGACCCGAAGCAGATCGAGGCGCTCAGCGCCCAGTGGACCTCCCTGAAGGGCACGCTCGACGATCTCGGCCGCGACCTGACCGCCGACCTGGAGGCGCTGGCGAAGACCTGGACCGGCGACGCCGCGCGCGAGTTCCACCGCCGGCTGGACATGGTCGTCCGCTACTCCGGCAACCTCGCCGAGGGCATGACGGGTATCCGACAGGGCCTCGACATGATGTCCAGCGAGCTGCGGGCCGCCCAGTCCAAGGCGGAGAGCCCGGAGAAGACCGACGACAACGACAAGCTGCTCTCCGGTGCCGGCAAGGGCTTCCTGATCGGTGGCGCCCCCGGCGCGGTGATCGGCGGGATCGTCGGCCACCAGCAGGACAAGGCCGAGCAGGAGAAGGCGCACCAGCGGATGGTGCAGGTCGTGGCGAAGCTCGCCGAGGGCTACGACTTCTCGGCGTACGGCCGGATCGTCGTACCCGACCCGCCGGAGACCGAGCTGCCCGGCCACACCGGCAACGGTGACCCGACGCTGCAGAACGGGCCGTCGGTGAAGACGCCGTCGTCCGGCCCGAGCCTGGGCAGCTTCGGCCCGGGCGCGAGCGCCACCGCCACCACGTCGGGCGTGCACCACACGGCCCCGACCGGCGGCACGCCGGGCGAGGGCACGCCGGGTGCGGGCACCCCTGGTGGCCAGCCCGGCGCCGGTGCTCCGGGTTCGGTGCCGGTCGGCGGCACCGTCGACCCGGGCGGCACCTCGCTCGCCGGCGCCGCTCCGCTGACCAGCACCGTCGGCGGTCCGACGATCGGCGGCGGCCCGGGCTTCGGTCCCGGCGGCGCCGGCCCGACGACGATGACCGCAGGTGGAGGCGGTGGCGCCCTCTACGGCGCCCCCGGCGTCCTGAGCACCGGCTCGCTCGCGGGCACCGGCGCCAACTCGGCGTCGGCGGCTCGGCTCGGCGGCATGCCCGGCGCTGACAACCGCTCCGCCGCCGGCACGGGCCGGCTCACCTCCGGTCGCGGCCTCGTGGTCGACGCCGGGAGCAAGTCCGCCGAGCGCACCGGCGGCGCCACCGGGCGGCCCGCGATGGCCGGCCGCGGCGGCGTGCTGGGCGGGCGCGGCGGCCACGGCGACGACGAGTCCGACGGCCGGCTGACCTGGCTCACCGAGGACGAGATGGTCTGGGGCGACGGTGACGCCGCCCCGCCGCCGGTGCTCGGCGGCAACTGACCCCGGCATCCACGCGACGGCGCGGCACCCCGGCAGGGGCGCCGCGCCGTCGCGCGTCGTGCCCCGCGTGGGCCTCCGTCCACACCGACCCGTGGGGTGGCTCACGTAAACCGCAAGATCCTTGAGCTGCGAGATCCTCCGCCGACCGATAGGTTGAAACGGTGCTGCCCGTAGCGTTCGCCCCGTCCACCTGGACGGCGACGCTGCGCCGAATCGCCCGCACGGCCGTGGCCGGCCTGGTGCTGATCGTCGGCCTCCAGGGCATCGCCGCCGCACCCGCCCACGCCGACGCGGCCTCGCACGCCAGCATCGCCTCGCACGCCGTCGCCACCGAGCACGTCACGGCGATCGAGCACGTCGGGGCGATCAAGCACGTCACCGCCGTCGAGCACGCCGCGACGCGACAGGCGATCACGACCGGCGCCGCACGTTCCGCCGAACTCACGGCGACCGACGCCCCGACCACCGCGCTGCGGACCACCGGTCCCGGCACCGGCCCGGCCGTCACCGAAGCGCCTTCCGCCGACTCCGCCGGGCCCGTTCCCGGCGTCGAGGTGGTCGCCGCCGCCGACCCCGGCCGGGCGGACATCGCCCGTCGCGGTCCGCCGCGCGCCTGACCGGGCGCCTTTCCGGTACGCCCCGGCGCGGTCCCACGGGCCGCACGCCTCGCGCCCTGCGCGCGTCCCGTCGCGTCTGAAGTCACGACGCACACCCGCCCGGATGTCCGGGCCACAACCGTTGATCGTCCTTCGTTCCACCACGAGGTGCTGGTGATGCAGACCGTCTTCTCCACCGTCCTGCCCGACATGCCCGCGGCCGCCGTGATCTGGCTGGTCCTGCTCGCCGTGGCCGCGACAGTGGTCGCCGCGCTGATCGTCCGCCCGTCCCGGTTCCGTTCCGAACTGGTCGACCGGATCAGTGACGCCGCCCGGCCGAGCAGCATCGAACGCGCCGAGCGGGCCCGCGTACGGGACCAGGAGCGAATCCGCTACGCCGACGAGGTGGCCGTGGCGGCCTCCCGTGCGACGGCGACCGCCGAGCGGAGCCGCGCCGAGTGGCTGACCGCGCAGGAGGAGGCCGAGGCTGCCTGGCAGGCGTACCAGGCGGCCGAGGAGGACGTCCGGCGCCTGAGCGCCGCCGCGGCTCTGCCGCTACCCCGGACCGCCAAGACCCCGGCCGAGTACGCCGACCGGGAGCGCTGGCTGCACCGGGCCGCGATGGACGCCCAGTGGCGCGACGAGATCACGGTGCGACAGCTCAGCGACATCCTCGGCGGCAACGGCTGGGATCCGAGCCGGCACCCGGTGGAGCAGGAACTGCTGCTGCGCCGGCTGGTCCGGGACAACATGGCGGCACGGCACCGCGCCGCCACGCAGCGGGAGCAGGCCGCCTGGCAGGCAGCCGAGCGGGCCGCGGCGGCGGCACAGAGCCTGCGCGACGAGGCGTTCGCGGCACTGCACCCGGTTGCCGAGCCGCAGACCGCGCTCTCCATCGTGGGCTTCGCCGGCCCGGAGACCACCCGGGAACTGCCGGCCGGGACGGGCACCGACGTCACCCGCGAGCTGCCGCCGGTGGCGCGCGGCCGGGCTGCCGTGGCGACCTGAGGACGCCGGCAGCGGCCTCACGGGCGTCGCCGGGCAGCGGCCTGACGGGATGCCACCCGGCAGGGGCGTGACGGGACGTCGCCCCGGCCGCGACCCGGCCACGGGCGGGCGCCCCTCGCGGCGGGGACGACCGCCGGGCGTGGCGGGCCCGGCTCGACTAGCGTGGTGGCGTGTCCCGTGAAACCTGGGTGCTGGTCGTCCTCGCCGCCGTCCTCGCGGCGGCCATGCTGGCCGGGGCGGTGCTGCTCGCCATCCGGGTGATTCGCACCCGCCGCATGCTCGGCGCGCTCGGCGCCGGCGGCAAGGTCGCGTTCTACGGCGCGCTGATCTACACGATCCTGCCGGTGGACCTGCTGCCCGACCCGATCTACCTGGACGACATGGGCGTGCTGGCCGGCGCGCTGTTCTACCTGGGCCGGCTGGTCGCCAAGCACCGCGCCGAGCAGCGGGCCGCCCAGTCAGCCCCGGCGGTGCCGCTGGCCGCAGCCCCGCCGCGCCCGTCCGACCGTCCCTGACGAGGAGACAGCATGGCTGGGCATCACCGGCTTGACCCGCACGACGAGCGGGTGGCCCGCTTCTTCGCGGACCGGCACCTCGCCACGCTCACCACACCGCGCGCCGACGGCACCCCGCACGTCGTACCCGTGGGAGTGACCTTCGACCCGGCGGCCCGGCTGGCCCGGGTGATCACCTCAGCCGGGTCGGCCAAGGCCCGGCACGTCGCGGCGGCCGGACCGGACGGCGTCCCGGTCGCGGTGTGCCAGGTCGACGGCCGGTGGTGGCTGACCGTGGAGGGCCGGGCGGTGCTGCGCCGCGACCCGGAGTCGGTGGCCGAGGCGGAGCGCCGGTACGCCGAGCGGTATCGCACGCCGCGTCCGAATCCGGAGCGCGTGGTCATCGAGATCGCGGTGACCGGGCTCCTGGGAAGTCTCCCCGGCTGAGGCGTCTGTCCGGTTCCGCAGTGGCCCCGGTCACGCCCGGAAATGGGCTGCCGCGGCAGGGCGGTTGAACTCTCCGTACGCCGAGCGCCACTCCTGGTGCCGCGTCTCCCGCACGGAGCCGTCGACCCCCGAATGGAGCCTCGACCATGAACCCGATCATCCGTAAGTGTGTGCTGTCCGTCGCCGGTCTGGCCGCCGCCGGTGGTGCCGTCGCCGGTCCGGCCGCCGCCGCCCACGCCGCCCCGGTCAAGGGCAAGGGCGACCGCACCGCCGACTACGAGTACCAGGCGCAGCCGAACTTCTTCTACTGCGGTCCCGCCTCGACCCGGATCGCGCTGTCGGCCGAGGGCAAGGACGTGAGCCAGGACGAGCTGGCCGCCAAGCTCGGCACCACCGAGAACGGCACCGACTCGGCCATCGACATCACCCGGGTGCTCAACGAGTACACCGGAGGCAAGTACCGGACCACCGAGATCCGCGACGACGTGGCCACCCGGGAGCAGGTCGAACGCCTGCGCGCGGACATCCGTACCGCTGTGGACGACGACCGGCCGGTGGTGGCGAACATCCTGGGCGGCGCCCGGGACATCGACGGGGTGGAGCACAGCTACCCCGGCCACTACGTGACTGTCGTGCGATACGAGGGCGACGGCGACCGGGTGCTGATCGCCGACCCGGCCCGGCCGGACGAGCCGACGTACTGGATGGACGTGACCGAGCTGGCCAACTGGATCGCCGGCCGCGGTTACAGCTCCTGACCCGCGACGCCTGACGGACGGGCCGGTCTCCGCTGTGGAGGCCGGCCCGACGCCGCGGCGGCCACGCTCCCCTCGGGGGCGTGGCCGCCGTCGTGTTCCGGCCTCTGAGCGGGCGTACGTCAGCGACCGGTGTCGCCTTCGCCGGTGCGCTGCTGCGCGGCGTCGACACCCTTGTCGATCTGGTTGTCGTACTTGCCGCCGGTGCGCTTGTCGGCCGCGTCGCCCGCCTTCTCGATGCCCTGGTCGACCTGCTTGTCGTGCTTGTCCGCGAAGTCCTTGGCCTTGTCCATGAAGTCGCTCATGTCGGATCTCCCTTCGATACGTTGAATGCCTTCCCTAAGGCCGGGGGCACAAACACCGGGTGGGCGGTTGCGGCCCTGGTGTCGGATCGACCCGCGTCGGGTACCAACGGCCACGATCGAGGAGGGCGACGTGGACGACGACGCTGGAATACCCGGGCGGGCACCGGCCGCCGGAGGGCGGCAGACCTGGGCCGGACTGCCCTGGCCGGTACGGACGGCGGTCACCTGGAGCGCCTGCCTACTGGTGGTGACGGCCGGGCTGTGGTTGCTGGGGCAGATCGCCGTCCTGCTCGCGCCGCTGGCGGTGGCGCTGGCCGGCACGCTCTTCCTCGCCGCGCTGCTCGACCCGGTGCTGGTGCGCCTGCGCCGGCTGCGGGTGCCGGCCGGGCTCGCCGCGCTGCTGAGCATCCTGCTGCTGCTCGGCATCCTGGGCGGCGCCGGCGTCCTGGTCTGGAACCTCACCGCGAGCCAGTTCGGCGAGCTGAGCCAGCAGCTCGACGAGGGGTTGCAGCGCACCCGCGACTTCGTCACGTCCAGCCTGCCGGTCACCGACCAGCAGCTCGACCGGCTCGTGGAGCAGATCCGGCAGGGCCTGAGCAGCGGTGCGCCCGACCCGGTCGCCGGGGCGCGCAAGGTCGCCGAGGTCGCGGGCGCGATGCTGCTCGCCCTGGTGCTGCTGTTCTTCCTGCTCAAGGACGGCCGCTCGATGTGGCACTGGGTGCTGCGCCGGCTGACCGGCCCGCGCCGGGAGCTGACCGCCGAGGCGGGACGGGCGGGCTGGCGGACGCTCGGCTCGTACAGCCGGGGCACGATGATCATCGCGGCCATCGACGCCATCGGCATCGGGCTGGCCCTGGTCGTCCTGCGTGTCCCGCTGGCCCTGCCGCTCGCCCTGATCACGTTCCTCGGCGGGTTCGTGCCGATCATCGGCGCCACGGTGGCCGGTGCGGTGGCGGTGCTCGTCGCGCTGGCCGCGAACGGTCCCACCACCGCCCTGCTGACCCTGGCCGCCGTGATCGCCGTCCAGCAGATCGAGGGCAACCTGCTGGAGCCGCTCGTCATGCGGCGGCAGGTGCAGCTGCACCCGGCGGTCATCCTCGTGGTGGTCACGGCCGGCACGCTGGTCGCCGGGGTAGCCGGCGCGTTCGTGTCGGTGCCGATCGCGGCGGTGCTGTGGCGGGTGCTGGACACCGTGCAGCGGCACCGCGCCGCCGAACGGAGCGGCACCGGCGTTCCCGCACCGACCGCCGACCCGGGCCGCGCCGCCGAGGCAGCGGGCTGACGACCGGCGCGGTCCGACGGCCGGCGCGGTCCGACGGCCGGCGCGGTCCGGCTGCCGGCGCGGTCCGACAGCGCGTGGCGCGGGCTGGCGGCCGCACGAGGTGAGGGCCGCCCGGCCGCCGCGGCCGTTCCATGCGGGCCGGCGCGAGTGCCGGTCAGGCGGGATGCGGCTGGCGCAGGTGCGTGGTGAACCACGTACCTGCCTGGTCGGCCACCTGCTCCAGCGTCCCGGGCTCCTCGAACAGGTGCGTGGCGCCGGGCACGACGCGCAGCTTCGCGACCTCGCCCAGCGCGTCCCGGGCCTGCTCGTTTAGCACGATCACCTGCTCGTCCAGGCCGCCGACGAGCAGGAGCGTCGGTGCGCGTACCGCAGTCAGTGAGCTGCCGGCAAGGTCGGGCCGGCCGCCGCGGGAGACCACAGCGCCCACTCGGTCCGGCCGGGCCGCGGCGGCGACGAGTGCGGCGGCGGCGCCGGTGCTGGCGCCGAACAGCCCGATCGGGAGCCGCCCCAGCTCCGGTTCGGCACCCATCCAGTCGACGATCCCGGCCAGGCGCTCGGCCAGCATCCCGATGTCGAAGCGCAGCTCGGCGGTGATCTCGTCCCGGGCCTCCTCGTCGGCCGTGAGCAGGTCGACGAGCATCGTGGCGAGCCCGCGTTCGTTGAGCGCGCGCCCGACGGCCGTGTTGCGCGGGCTGTGCCGCGAGCTGCCGCTCCCGTGCGCGAACAGCACCACCCCCCGCGCCCCGGCAGGCACCACCACGTCCCCCACGAGCCCGCCGTCCACCACAGGCACCGAGACCTCACGCATCTCCTTCACCCCCCGCTCTCCCCCACCGCATACCCCCCACCCCGACGATCATGAAGTTGACGGCCCAGAAAGCGCTCCCCCACCCCGCCAACTTCATGATCAATCCGACCGGGGAAGACCTCGGGGCAGATCTTGGTACGAAACGGCCCCTGGAGAGGCCATTCCGTACCAAGATCCACAAGCCCCAACCCCGCAACACCGCCCCGGACGGGGTTGATCATGAAGTTGGCGGCGGATTCCGAGATCGAAAACGCCGCCAACTTCATGATCGACGGGGACAGCCCCCGGGGGAAAGCGCGCGCGTGTGGGTTGCGTTGACGTCGGCGGCAAGGTTTAGCGTCGACCTGGCAGTGAGGGACGGGGGCGGCGGATGCGGATCGGGGAGCTGGCGCAGCGGGCCGGTACGAGCACCCGCACCCTGCGCTACTACGAGGCCCACGGGCTGGTCCGGCCGAACCGGTCCGCCAACGGATACCGGGTCTACGACGAGGCGGAACTGCGCGTCGTCCGCGAGATCCGGTCGCTGCTGGCGATCGGCTTCGGCCTGGACGACATCCGCCCGTTCGTCGCCTGCCTGCGCGCCGGAAACGACTCCGGTGACGTCTGCCCCGATTCGGTGGCGGTGCTGCGGCGCAAGCTCGCCGAGGTGGACGACTACCTCGACCGGCTCGGCGACGTCCGCCGCCGGCTGCACGACCAGCTCGCCCACGCGATCGCCCAACGGGAGGAAACATGCCTCAGGACACGGGGACCGGCCGGCTGAACCCGGTCACCGACGACACGTTCGCGGCCACGGTGCTGGCCGCCGACCGGCCGGTGGTGGTGGACTTCTGGGCCGAGTGGTGCCCGCCGTGCCGGGTGGTGTCGAAGCACCTCGCCGAGCTGGCCGAGGAGTTCGGCGACGCGCTGCGCTTCGTCACCCTCAACACCGACGAGAACCCGGCCACCGCACGCGCCCACCGGATCATGTCCGCGCCGACCATGCTGGTGTTCCGCGACGGCGAGGTGGTCGGCTCGATCGTCGGCTCCCGCCCGAAGGACCACCTGCGCCGCAGCTTCGCGCAGCACGTGGACGGCTGAGCCCTCGCCGGGACGGCTGAGCCCTCGCCGGGACGGTTGAGCCGCCGCCGGGCGGGAACGCGCGGGGTGACCACGGACCCCGACCGATCGCGAGGATCGTCATGGCGAAACAGGACAGGTCCAGGGAACAGGAACTCACCGACCAGGAACGCCGCAAGCAGGAGCTGAAGGACTCGCCGGACTGGGCCGACCGCGCCGCCACGGCGCGCACCGCCGACGATCCGCGGGCCACGGCGCCGCGTGACGCCGGCGGGCGTCCGTCCAACGGCCGCCAGTTCTGAGGTACGCGTACCGAGCGGTCCCGCCCTTCGTGGCGGGGCCGCTCAGTCCATGCGTTCCGGCAGGTGCATCAGCGGCGCGCGGCCCTGCGGCTGTTCCGGTTGCGGCCCGCTGGGGTGTGCCGGTGGCACCGCCACGGTGACCGGCTGCGCGGAGGTGACCCGCAGCGGTTCGCCGTGATGCCGCAGTTCCACGACGGTGTCCGGGCCGCCGTTGCGCAGCGAGTACGTCGTCTGGTGCGGCCGGACGTCGACCCGCAGGCGCATCCCTCGCCACTGGAGCGAGAACTCCAGGCGGCTGAGGCGGCTGGAGAGCCGGGGCGCGAAGGAGAGCGTCCCGTCGTGGTCCCGCAGCCCGCCGAACCCGGCGACGAGCGCGATCCAGGCACCGGCCAGGGACGCCATGTGCACGCCGTCGCGGGTGTTCTCGTTGAGGTCGTGCAGGTCCATCAGCGCGGCCTCGCGCAGGTAGCGGTGGGCCAGTTCGAGGTGTCCGACCTCGGCCGCCAGCACCGCCTGGGTGCAGGCGCTCAGCGACGAGTCGCGTACGGTGCGCCGCTCGTAGTAGACGAAGTTGCGCAGCTTCTCGGCGGCGCTGAACGCGTCGCCGCGCCAGTGCATGGCCAGCACCAGGTCGGCCTGCTTGACGACCTGCTTGCGGTAGAGGTCGAAGTACGGGTAGTGCAGCAGCAGCGGGTACTTCTCCGGCGGCGTGTGCTCGAAGTCCCACTCCTGGAAGCGGGTGAAGCCCTCCACCTGCTCGTGCACCTCGGTCTCCGCGTCGTACGGGACGTGCATGTCGTTCGCGGCGTCCCGCCAGGCGGCGGCCTCCTCCTCGGTGACGCCGAGGTCGAGCGCCTGGTCCCGGTAGCGCATCGCGCAGTCCGCTGCGGTACGCAGGTTCCGCTGGGCCATCAGGTTGGTGTAGACGTTGTCGTTCTTCACCGCCGTGTACTCGTCCGGGCCGGTCACGCCGTCGATGTGGAACCGGCCGGCGCGGTCGTGGTGGCCGAGCGAGCGCCACAGCCGGGCGGTCTCGACCAGCAGTTCCAGCCCGATCTCCCGTTCCAGCGCCTCGTCGCCGGTGACCAGCACGTAGCGGCGCAGCGCGTCGGCGACGTCGGCGGCGATGTGGAACGCGGCGGTGCCGGCCGGCCAGTACGCCGACGACTCCGGCCCCTCGATGGTGCGCCACGGGAAGGCAGCGCCTTCGAGGTTCAGCGTGCGGGCGCGTTCCTGCGCCTGGGCCAGCGTGTCGTACCGCCACTGCAACGCGTCCCGGACCGCTCCCGGCTGCGTGTACGTGAGCACCGGCAGCACGAACATCTCGGTGTCCCAGAACGCGTGGCCGTCGTACCCGGGGCCGGTGAGGCCCTTGGCCGAGATCGGCCGCCGTTCCGCGCGGGCGCCGGCCTGGAGGACGTGGAAGAGGCCGAAGCGGACGGCCTGCTGCACCTCGGGGTCGCCTTCGACGCGCACGTCGGCGGCGTCCCAGAACGCGTCCAGGTATTCGCGCTGGGCCCGGCGCAGGCCGTCCCAGCCGTCGAGCCGGGCCGCGGCGAGCGCCGCGCCGACCTGGTCGCGCAGCGCCGGGAGGGACCGGCGGCTGGACCAGCCGTACGTGAGGTACTTGACCACCCGCAGCTTCTGGCCGGGCTTGAGCACGCAGCCGATGGTGGTGCGGACCCAGTCCTCGTACCCCTCGCTCTCGATCGTGGTGCGTTCGGGCCCGTCGACGTCGTGGCCCATCGCGGCGGCGACCCGCAGGCCGCTGACCTTGGTCCGGTGGATGAGCTGGCCGCCGTCGTCGGTGGTCAGTTCCTCCTCGGCCTGCAACGGCGACTCCAGGACGGCGGCCACCCGGGGGTCGCGGCTCTGCGGCGGCAGCGACTCGTTGGCGACCAGCTCGGACTGGAGGATCAGGCGCAGCGGCCCGTCGACCGGCTCCACCTCGTAGTGGATGGCGGCCACCGAGCGCTGGGTGAACGACACCAGCCGGGTGGTGCGGACCTTGACCTCGCGGCCGGCCGGCGAGCGCCAGTGCAGGTCCCGGTGGAGCGTGCCGGCGCGCATGTCGAGGACCCGCTCGTGGGCGAGCAGTTCGCCGTAGCGCACGTCGAGCGGCTCGTCGTCCACGAGCAGCCGGATCAGCTTGCCGTTGGTGACGTTGACGATGGTCTGCCCGGACTCGGGGAAACCGAAGCCCGCCTCCGCGTACGGCAGCGGGCGCAGCTCGTAGAAGGAGTTCAGGTAGGTGCCGGGCAGCCCGTGCGGCTCGCCCTCGTCGAGGTTGCCCCGCAGCCCGATGTGGCCGTTCGACAGCGCGAACACCGACTCGGACTGGGCCAGCACGTCCATGTCGAGTTGCATCTCCCGGACGTGCCAGGGCTCGACCGGGTATGCCCGTTCCCGGATCACGCGGCCGGCTCCGGGGCGAGAAGGTCGGCGAGGTCGGTGACCACCACGTCGGCGCCTTGCGCCAGCAGCTCGTCGGCCTGGCCGACCCGGTCGACGCCGACCACGTACCCGAATCCGCCGGCCCGCCCGGCGGCCACCCCGGCGAGGGCGTCCTCGAAGACGGCGGCCTGCGCCGGTTCGACGCCGAGCAGCCGGGCGCCTTCCAGGAACGTGTCGGGGTGCGGTTTGCCGCGCAGCCCGCTCGCGCGGGCGACCACGCCGTCCACCCGCGCCTCCAGCCAGCGGTCCAGCCCGGCGGCGTGCACGACGGCGGCGCAGTTGGCGCTGGCCGAGACGACTGCGCGGCGCAGCCCGGCCGTGGTGGCTGCCTCCAGGTAGCGCACCGAACCCTCGTACACCTCGACGCCGCGCTGCTCGATCTGCTGGAGCAGGACGACGTTCTTGCGGTTGCCGAGGCCGTTGACGGTGTCCGCCTCGGGCGGGTCGTCCGGCGATCCCTCGGGCAGCGTGATGCCGCGCGAGGCCAGGAATGTGCGCACCCCGTCGGCGCGCGGTCTGCCGTCCACGTACCGGTTGTAGTCCGGTCCGGGGTCGAACGGGTGGAACGGCTCGCCGGTTTCGGCCGACCGTCGCCGCAGGTACGCGTCGAACGTCTCCGCCCAGGCGGCGTTGTGCACCTTGGCGGTCTGCGTCAGCACACCGTCCAGATCGAAGAGACAAGCGCGCACGTGCGCGGGGAGGCCCAGCATCGCTTGAATCTAACCAGACCCCGCGCCGGGCAAACCCCGTTCCGGGCTCAGCGGTTCGGCCGGAGCGTCCAGATCACGGTGAGCGAGGAGGTGAGCGTGCCGTCCTCGGTGCGGACCTCCACCTCGACCGGGAACTCCGGCCGCCGTCCGGCGTCCAGCTCCGCCAGCACCTCGGCGGGTACGCCGCCGAGCCGCGCGGTCGCCAGCACCGGCCCCACCGCCACCTTGAGGTAGCGGATGGTCGCGGTCACGGCCAGGGGTACGGCCCGGTCGAGCACCTGCCCGAACGCGGCCAGGACAACCGCGCCCGAGGCGGTCTCCCCCAGCGTGAACATGGCCCCGGCGTGCGGGCCGCCCACGTGGTTGTGGTGCGCCGGGTCGTCGGGGAGCCGGACCACGGCCCGGACCCCACCCTCGGCCTCGGGCGCCACCTCGACGAACTCGATTCCGAGCGTGCGGGCGAACGGCACGGCGTCGAGAAGACCGGCCGCCACCTGGCGAGAGTCGATGCTCATGCCCGAACGCTACTCGCCAGTAACTTCCCCGGCAAGGTATCGGGTCACGATGGCCCAATGTCACTAACTAAGTGACATCCGCGCCGACAAACGCTAGGCTTGTCTCTTATTAAGAGACATTAGGACATGAGATGATCTACGCCACCCCAGAACTCAGCGATCACGACGAAACCGTGCTGGCGGAGGTGCATGACATGCGCCGCACCCTCGCCGATGTCCTGCGCAGTCCTCGCCGGTGGACCGGTGGCCTCCGACGCACGATGTTGGCCCGCGCGATTCTCGGCTCCAACAGCATTGAGGGCTACGTGGTCGCCGAGGACGACGCCGCCGCCGCGCTGGACGACGAGGAACCGCTGAGCGCCGACGACCGGACCTTCGCCGAGATCCGGGGCTATCGGCAGGCTCTGGGATACGTGCTGCAAACCGCCGGGGATCCGCACTTCCGCTTCGAGACGTCGGTGATCCGCAGCATGCACTACATGATGCTCTCGCACGATTTGGGCAAGAGCCCGGGGCAATATCGCAAGGGCCCGATCTATGTACACGATGAGCGGACCGATGAGCGGGTGTACGAGGGCGCGGACGCCGACCACGTACCTCAACTCATGGAGGAACTGACCGAAGATCTACGGTCGGACGTGACCGCCTCCCCGCTCGTCAAAGCAGCCATGGCGCATCTGAACCTGGTGATGATCCATCCGTTCCGCGATGGCAACGGGCGGATGGCACGCGCCCTTCAGACGCTGGTGCTTTCCCGGCGCGCAATCGTTGAGCCGGCCTTCTCCAGCATCGAGGAATGGCTGGGCAGCAACACGGAGGACTACTACCGAGTGCTGGCGGTTACCGGGCGTGGCCGCTGGAACCCCGAGGGTTCGGCGCACCTCTGGGTGTCGTTCAACCTGCGCGCCCATCACATGCAGGCGCAGACCGTGGCGCGCCGCTTCGGTGAGGCGTCTGGCATCTGGTCGGAGTTGGACGCGATCGTTGGCGAGAACAGGCTCCCTGAGCGGGTGACCGATCTGCTCTACGAGGCAGTCCTGGGCTATCGCATCCGCCGCTCCGGGTACGTCAAACTTGCCGATGTCGAGGATCGGACCGCATCTCGTGATCTGGCCAACCTTGTCGAGCACGGGCTGCTGGAAGCACGTGGCGAACGGCGGGGAAGGCACTACGTCGCCGGCCCCACGCTGGTGATGGTGCGGGAACGGGTCCATGCTCAGCGCAAGCCGATCAGCGACCCCTATCCGGCCATGCCGGTCGTTCTCGCGACCGAGGCTGCCAATACGACCGGCTCAGGTGAGCGGTTGTAACCACGGTCCGTTTCACGGCGCTGTCCGGCCCGGTGGATCAGTCCAGCGGCGTTTCGGAGGCTGCCGACTCCGGGTAGCGAGTGGCCCATGAACCGCGATCTCGCGCGCGGCCTGACGGTGGCGTGGGCGCTGCCGGAGTTCCGCGACGGGCTGCGTCACCTCGTCGACCTCGACGAGGTGACGGTGCTGCTGGCTGCGCTGTCCCTGCCGGACCGTGACCGCGAGGTCGAGCGGAGCGCGCTGGGCCTGCTGCGGTCCGGGCTCGACAGCACCGAGGTCCGGGAGGCGGTGTTGCTGCTGCTGGAGCGGGACACCGTACGCCGGCCGCTGGTCTCCGCGGCGGTGGAGCCGCTCGCCGACCGGCCCGGCCTGGTCACCGCCGTCACGTCCGCGGCCGAGGATCCCCGGGTACGCCACGAGGTACGGGCGATGCTGGACAGCGCCGGCGTACGCGAGCTGATCTGGCGGGCGGTCGACGACCAGGTGAGCGACAACCGGTTCGGGCTGATCCGCCGGGCGGCGGTGCTGTTCGTCAGGCACCCCGGCGCACGGCGCCTGGGGTGGGCGCTCCGCCGGCACGGCGTACTCCGCGAACTGCGCCACAAGGCGTGACCCGATCTTGCTGTTGCCCGGTCGTGTCAGCTCCGAGACCTTGGGGCCCTACTGTCCAGTCGATGCGATCCCGTGGGGCGAAGGCGGCAGCGACTCTGGTGACCGTGCTGGGCACACTGCTCGTCGTCGCGAGCTGTCTCAGTTGCATCCCGCTCCTGGCGCCCTCGGCGCCGTGCGACGGTGACACCTACGCTTCGGCGCAGGCGGCGAGGGACGCGTACGCCCTGCTGGTCCTGGCGATGACGGCGACGGCGGTCCTCTCCGTCGTCGTGGCCCGGGTAGGCACCCGGTCACGGGTCCGGAACCCCTGGCCGTGGCTGGCGGTCGCCGTACTGGGAATCGCAGTGAGTGCCGGCCTGATGGTTACGATCGATCGGGCCGGCTCCTGCTGAGGCCGATCAGCCGTCACTCGTATCCCATCGCGGGGATGATCTCGCCCAGTTCCCGCTCGACGTACGCGCGGGTGCCGGCGTCGAACTGGTCGTCGCGGTGCGCCAGCTTGTCCGCCCGGAACGTCGACGCGGTGACGGCGTCCTCGACGCCGAGCCGCTCGAACAGGGCCCGCCGCTGCCCGGGCCAGTCGGCCGCGAGGTCCTCCGCCTTCACCTCGACGTATCGCCTGCTCGTCAGATCGGCCGCGTCCTTCCAGGCCAGCCATCGCTGGTAGACCGGCACGAGGTAGGCGAGCACCCCGTCGACAGTGGACGGCGCCCACGGCTGGGCCAGGTGGGAGGCGAACACCGCCACCGGGTGACGCTTGATGTGCACGACCGTCGCCTCGGGGACCAGCTCCCACAGGAAGTCCATGGTGAAGAGGTTGAACGGCGTCTTCTCGCACCAGGTCGGTTTGCCCGCGTCGGCGGCCGCCCCGCCGAACAGGGTCTCGACCAGGCCCCGCAGGACGGCGATCAGCTCGCCCCGGTCGCGGAAGTACCTCGGCACGACCCGCCGTCGGCTGGCCGGCCCGAACGGCCCGGCCGGGCGGTCGCCGTCGCCGAAGCCCTCCGCGGGCACGGGCTCCTCGAAGGCGTGCGCGATCAGCCGCGGCCAGAGCTGGTGTACGGCGTCCCGGTAACGCCGCTCGCCGACCAGCTCGGGCACTGTCTTGCCACGGTCGTCACGCCGCCCGGGCACGCGTACGGTGAGGAAGTCGCTCAGCCGGTGCAGGGCGTCCTCGCCGACGATGGGGTCGTACCGGTCGGTGAGCGCGTCGGCCAGGTCCCGCAGGCCACCGGGTTCGACGAGGAACTTGGTCTCCATCGGGATCCGGTGGATCAGCGGATGCTGGCCGATGATGTCGGCGATCCGCGACGTGCCCGAACGGCCCGTGCCCGCGACGAAGACCGGTGAGGGAGACGGCATGGACGGCAGTCAAACTCCCGGCCCGGCGCAGCGGCAATCCATTTATCCCCACCGCGATCAGCTGGTCGACATCCTGGCCGACGCGATCGGGTCCGTCACAGTGGCGCACCCGATCCGGGTCGCCGTCGACGGGCCGCCCGCAGCCGGCAAGACCACGCTCGCCGACGAGCTGGCCGACGTCCTGCGCGCCCGCGGCCGGTACGTCATCCGGGCGACAGTCGACGACTTCCTCTTCCCCCGGGCGCGGCGCTATCGACGCGGCGAGTTCTCGGCCGAGGGCTGCTACGTCGACACCCACGACCACGGGGCGCTGAAGCGGGTGCTGCTCGATCCGCTCGGCCCGGGCGGCGATCGACGCTTCCGGCGCACGGTCTACGACCACGCCACGGATACGGTGCTGTCCCCGCCGCTCACGACCGCCCCGGCGGACGCCGTGCTGATCGTCGACGGCGTCTTCCTCCTGCGCCCGGAGCTGGTCGACCGGTGGGAGCTGCGCGTCTTCGTCTCGACCGCGCTCGACCGGACCGTGGATCGTGCCGTGATCCGTGAGCGCCAGGTGTCGCCGCGCGCGGACGTCGAACGGCGCTGGCGCGAGCGCTACCTCCCCGCCCAGCGGCTCTACTTCGCCAAGGCCCGCCCGGTCGAGCACGCCGACGTCGTCGTGCACAACGACGACCCCGCGCAGCCGATCTGGGAGATCCGGGCACGCGCTGATGGCAGGCTGGCAACCATGGACCGGAATCGGGTGGCCGCCTGGATCGCGGCGTACGAGCAGGCGTGGCGCACACCGGGGACGGCGGCGCTCGGCACGATGTTCACGTCCGACGCGAGCTACCAGCAGGGGCCGTACCGGGACCCGGTCGTCGGCCTGCCCGCCATCACCCGCATGTGGGACAGCGAGCGCGACGGACCCGACGAGATCTTCGAGATGACAGCGGAGGTGGTCGCCGTCGACGGCGACACCGCTGTGGCCCGGGTCCAGGTCCGGTACGGCGACCCCGTCGACCAGGAGTGGCGCGATCTCTGGATCATGCGGTTCGCCGAGGACGGCCGGTGCCTGTCGTTCGAGGAGTGGCCGTTCGCGCCGGGAGAGCAGGCCGCCGGCGCCGGGTGAGAACCGGCCGTCTATTCGGCGAACATCTCCCCGAGGATGCGTTGCGCCTCGGCTGACTCCTCCGCGTCGTCGGGGTCGTCGAAAGAGCGGGAGTAGGTGGAAAGGGTCTTCCAGAGGGCCCAGCCACGTCCGCGCGCCCACGTCGCGTCATCCACCGACAGGCGCTCGCGAAACGCCTCCCGGCCCTCGGCGGTCAGCAAAGTCCAGGCGATCGCCAGGTCGCAGGCCGGGTCACCGACGCCGCATGTCCCGAAGTCGATGACGGCCGCCAGCCGGCCCTCAGCGAGCAGCAGGTTCCCCGGGGCGATGTCGCCGTGGAACCAGCGGTCCACCCCGTCCCAGCGGGAGTCGAGTGCCCGCGCCCAGATCTCGCGGACCAGCTCGCCGTCGACGTGGCCGCCCAGCGCCGCGAGCGCACGCTCGACCTTCGTGTCGTACGTGCGCAGAGTGCCGCCCCGGAACCAGTTGTGGATACCCGGCTGCGGCCCGCCGGTGGCGTCGACGCCGTGCAGGGCCGCGAGAAAGTCGGCCAGGTCGAGGGCGAACCGCACCGGGTCGGCGATCCGGTCCACGGCTGCGGTCTCGCCGTCGAGCCAGCGGTAGATCGACCACGGATACGGGTAGCCCGCACCCGGCTCGCCCTTCGCCAGCGGCGCGGGGACGGGTAGCGGCAGTCGAGCGGCGAGGGCCGGGAGCCACAGGTGTTCCTTCTCGACGGCCAGGGCGTACTCGGCAGCGCTGGGCAGGCGCACCAGCAGCTCAGGGCCGAGGTGGAAGGTCCAGTTGTCCCAGCCGCCCTTGGCTACCGGTTCGATCCGGAGGCCGGCCAGGTGCGGGAACTGGTCGGCGACCAGGCGACGCACCTGCTCCACGTCGACGGGTGTGCGCCGTGGTGGGGGACCGAGATCCGGTACGGCACTCACGCCCGTTTGGCGTACGCGACGAACGCCGCCCAGCTCGACGGCGTGAACGCCAACACCGGCCCCTGCCGGTCCTTGCTGTCCCGCACCCCCACCACACCGGGCAGGTTGTCCGCCACCTCGACGCAGTCGCCGGAGTTGCCGCTGCTGCGGGTGCTCTTGCGCCAGATCGCGCCGGTCAACTCCATCGCTTCGCCGCCTCCGTGATCGCCGCCAGAGTCGCCCCGTGCGGCATAGCTTCCGCGCGCACCGACTCCCAGGTTTGCCGAAGTGATTTTACGTCCGCGTGCCGCTCCACAATCGTGCCGTGCAACTGGTTGTCCAGGTAGCCAACGTCGTCGCCGTCGGCCGGGGTCGCGAGCACGAAAGCGCCGTTGAGCCCCGGATAGGCACCGACCGTCTCCGGCACCAGGTGCAGGTGCACGCGAGGCCGACGACCCACCTCGACCAGATGCTCCAACTGCTCCCGCATCACCTTGGGGCCGCCGACGGCGCGAGTGAGCACTGAATGGTCGAGCACTGCCACGAACTGCGGCGGAGCCGGACGGTCCAGCACCACCTGCCGCGCCATCCGTGCGGCCACCTGCTGCTCCATAGCGTCACCGACAAGTGGGCTAGCGCCCTCGTGCAGCGCGCGGGCGTACTCCTCGGTCTGCAACAGGCCGGGCACCACCAGCGGTTGGAAGCTCCGCAGTGAGGCAGCCTCCTGCTCGATGCTCACCCACTCGCGGAACCACGGCATCAGTGCCTCCTGCATCAGCGCGTCCCGGATCCGCACCAGCAGGCCGCCGCCGTTCAGCACCTCGTCGCAGCGCTCGGTGAACTCGGCGCGCGGCGCACGGCGACACTGCTCGACGGCCGCCACCAGCGACGCCGAATAGCTCACCCGCTCGCCCAGCGCCTCCTGGGTCAGCCCGGCATCGGTACGTAACCGGCGCAGCTCACCGGCGAACAGTTCCCACAACGGCACACGGATCATCTGCACACCTCTGCACACGGCTGCACACGGAAAGACGGCCGGTAGGACGGCCAGGAAGGTGGGGGTGGAACGCCTTCCGACCCTAGCGGCGCGGTGACGAGACTGTCACGCAGTGGAGCCGAATTCGTCCGGTTCCCGCTACCGAGAGGAGTTGCGCCGTGCGACTGCGCTGGTTCCGCTGCCGGGGTGCGTCGGCACCGACACTGCCCCACCGGGTACGGGGCGACAACCTGCCGGAGTGGATGCGGCAGCCGACGCGTCCACTGCCGACGATGGGGCCCGGCCGGGTCGGCAACCTCACCCCGGCCCAGCAGTGGCGGGCCAACGGCGGCCGCTGGTCCGCCCCGCAGCAGCGCGGAACCAACGGCGGTCACCCGGAGCAGCTCCCGAGAGACGGCCACCACGAGGAGCGCCGGTGATCAGCCACCAGCTCGGGCAGCCGCCGGACGGACCCACGCCGGACCGCCCCCGGCCGTACCCGCTGCACGCCACCCCGCACACGCCGCTGCGTCCCATGTGGTGCTGCCGGGCCTGCGGCCGGCCGTGGCCGTGCCCGATGGCCCGGCTGCTGCTCAAGACGGAGTACGAGGACAACCAGATCGGCCTGGCCATCTACCTGTGCGGGCTGTTCTACGAGGCGACGCGCGACCTCTACCGGCTGAACCCGGACGACGCGCCCGCCCCCGCCGACATGTTCGCCCGCTTCGTCGCCTGGGGCCCGCACCGGCGGCCGATCATCCGCGGATGAGCCGTCCGCCCGTCCGCGGATGCGACCGGCAGTTCACCGCCAGCCGACGTCGATGCGGTCGCCTCGCTCGTCGAAGAAGTGCAGCGCGTCCATCCGTACCTGCACGGCGAGCGGGTGCCCGGGCGACACCTGCGGGTACGGCGCGAGCCGTACCGCCAGTTCCGCCGGACGACGGTGGTGGCGGCCCGGGTCGGGCAGCACGCTCGTGCGGTTGCCGCCCCCGCCGGCCTCCGGGGCCGCCGCCGGAGCCTCCGTCGCGCGGCCGGTGAGCCGCTGCATCACCTGGTTGAACCGGCGCAGGCCGCGCTGGCCCGGTGCGGCCTGCTCGACCGGTGTGCCCATCTCGTCCACGACGATGGCGGTCGCGCCGATGTCGAGGAACGCGAGCGACTCGTGGCCGTGGTGCTCCAGGTAGCGGATGCGCCCGTGCAGCACGTCACCGGCGGTGTCCGGGGCGACCGGGGTGAGCGCCTCCGCGCGCATGCCGACCACGATCCGCTCGCCGTGGTAGTGCGCCACCGCCCGGCTGCGGATGTCGTCCCAGGGCAGGTAGAGCGACTGCTCGCCGAGGTTCAGCGCGACGTACCGGTCGAGGTGGACGTAGACCGACGCCTCCAGCAGGTTCATCCGCGGGCTGCCCAGGAACGCGGCGACGTAGAGCGTGGCCGGCCGCCCGTACACCTGGGTGGGGGTGCCCACGTCCTGGAGCACGCCCTTGCGCATGATGGCGACCCGGTCGGCCATGGTCAGCGCCTCGGCCTGGTCGTGGGTCACGTAGATGGTGGTGACGCCCAGCTCGCGGGTGAGTCCGGAGATCTCCGCCCGCAGCTCGGCGCGCAGCCCGCTGTCCAGGTTGGAAAGTGGCTCGTCCATCAGGAACAGGCCGGGCCGGCGCACTATCGCCCGCCCCATCGCGACCCGCTGCCGCTGGCCGCCGGAGAGCTGGCTGGGCTTGCGCCCGAGCACGTCGCCGATGCCGAGCGCGCTCGCCACGTCCTGGATCCGCTCGCCGCGCGGGGCGGGCTCGACGCCGGAGAGCCGCAGCGGGAAGCCGATGTTGTCGCCGACCGTCATGTGCGGATAGAGCGCGAAGTCCTGGAAGACCATGGCGATCTTCCGGTCGCGCGGCGGCAGGTCGTTCGCCAGCTCACCGCCGAGCATGATGGCGCCGGAGGACGGGTCCTCCAGCCCGGCCACCATGCGCAGAACTGTCGATTTCCCGCATCCCGACGGACCGAGCAGCACCATGAACTCGCCGTCGTTGACGTCCAGATTGATGGTGTCGACCGCGACTGTTCCGTCCGGGAACACCTTGGTGACATCCTTGAGCGCGACGGTCGCCACCGTCACCTCCCCAGTTCTTCGCCCCAAACCCGGGAATGACTGTGACCAGGATCATCTGATTCGCACATCGGGTAAACGTGCCATGTTCGGCTCGTGACAGTCCTATTAAGCGGTATTCGCCGGGCTCGACGGTTAAGTGACCAGCCAGTAACCACTTTTACGGCGTTTCGCCGAGGAACACGCGGCGCACCACGCGCTCGGCGGCGTGCCCGTCGTCGAGCGTGCAGAACCGCGACCGGAACGCCGTCCGGACCCGCTCGGCCGCCTCGTCGTCGACCGCGCCGGAACGGAACACGTCGAGCAGCCCGGGGAAGTCCAGCGCGACCGCGCCGGGCGGCTCGGCCAGCAGGTCGAAGTAGACGCCACGGGCCACCCGGTAGGCGTCCCAGTCCGGCGCGTAGACCACTATCGGCCGGTCCAGCACCGCGTAGTCGAACATCGCCGAGGAATAGTCGGTGACCAGCACGTCCGCCGCCAGGTAGAGGTCCTCCACCCGGTCGTACGCGCTCACGTCCAGCACGCCGTCCGCCGCCGGTCCCCGGGGGTTCCGCTCCCGGTCGTGGAAGTAGTGGCTGCGCATCAGCAGCCGGCCCCGCGGCCCGAGGACGTCGAGCATCCGGTCCGGGTCGAACGGCGGCCGCCACCCGGGCAGATGCTCCCGGTGCGTGGGCGCGTAGAGCACCACGTACTCGTCGGGTGCGATGCCCAGCGCGGCGCGGACCTGGCCGCGGTCCTCGGCGGTGGCCAGCGCCAGCCGGTCGTTGCGCGGGTAGCCGACCTCCAGCGTGGTGTACTCCGCCGGATACGCCCGCTCCCACATCTGCGTCGAGAAGCTGTTCGAGGTGATGCTGTAGTCCCAGCGGTCGACGCGGCGCAGCAGGCCGGCGAAGTTCATCCCCACCGCGCCCACCGGGTAGCGCTGCTGGTCCAGCCCCATCACCTTCACCGGCGTGCCGTGGTGGGTCTGCACGTGCACCGAGCCGGGCCGCTTGCGGACGAAGTCCGGGAAGTTGACGTTGTTGACGAGCCAGCGGGCACGGGCCAGGACGCGGTGGTACTCACGACTGCCGGCCACCACGTACTCGACACCCGGCGGCAACGCGGCCACCCGGTCCCGGCGGACGATCCACACACCGCGCACCTGGGGCGCGAGCCGGCGGGCCGCCTCGTAGATCGCCGCCGGGTTGCACGAGTAGCCCCGGTACCAGTAGGCCGCGTACACGGCGAGCGTCGGGTCGACCGGCCGGTGCAGCTCGGCCCGGTAGTACTCGCCGAGCGCCAGGTCGCGGGCCCGCCGGGCGGTACGCCGCACCACCGGCGTCACCCGCCGCCGGGCCCGCCGGGCGGTCCGCCGGGCCGTCTCCCCCGCCTGGTGCGCCTCGCGCAACGCGCTGAACGTCCGCCAGCGCCCGGCCGCCACCAGCCGGTGCTTGAGCCCTTCCGCGCCGGGCGGGACCGGATAACCCTCGGGCGGCAGGAACCGCACGTAGTCGGCGTGCATCTGGGCGAAGAACGGTGCCCGCAGCTCCGGCGCGATCCGGTCGCCGTTGCCGAGCACCGTGAGGTAGTGCCAGATCATCCGCTCGAAGACCGCCGGCCGCAGCCCGGTCACCCTCCAGCGGTCCATCAGCCCGAACACCCGGTGCCACTGCGCGAAGACCTCGAAGTGCCGGTCCCCCCGGGTCTTCGTGATCGCGCCGGTGCGGCGCTGCCGGTAGTTCAGGCAGATCCGGTCGAGTACGCCGATCCGCCCGGCCGCCATCAACGCCGGATAGCTGAACGAGACGTCCTCGTACCAGCCCGGCTCGAAGCGCAGCCCGCGTTCGAGCAGGAACTCCCGGCGCACCACCCGGTTCCACGCGGTGTGCAGCAGCTTCAGCGTCTCCGGCCGGTCCCGCAGCGGGAACGTGGTCGCGCCCGGCGGTTCGGGGAACACGTCGCGCATCGCGCTGCGGGTGCCGATGTTGTTCCAGTGCGCCCGGACGTGGTCCACGATCAGCACGTCCGGCGCGGTGTCGCGCAGCCGGTCCGCGACGTGCGGCAGGCAGCCGGGCACCAGCCAGTCGTCCCCGTCGACGAACCACACGTACTCGCCGACGGCCCGGTCCAGCCCGATGTTGCGGGCCGGACCGAGCCCGACGTTCTCGGCGAGGCGCACCGGGCGGACCCGGGGGTCGCGCAGCGCGTACTCGGCCAGGATCTCGCCGCTGTCGTCCGGGGAGGCGTCGTCGACCCCGATCACCTCGATGTCGCCGAACGGCTGGTCGAGGATCGAGTCGAGACATTCCCGCAGGTAGCCCTGCACCTTGAAGGCCGGCACGACGAAGCTGATCAAGGTCACCCCGGCCCGCCCTCCGTCAGCCCGGCGAGCGCACACCCCCACGGGCGCGGGCCGGCAGGACCACCCAGGCGAGGACCACGCTCGCGACAAAAACCACGAGAAGGTACGCACCGAGTGTAGCCAGAGCGATACTCGCATATCCGGCGATCAGCCCGATTGCCAGCAACACAGAACGTGCCGCCCAGCCCAGCGTGGCGGCGTGCAGCGGCGGCGCCACCTGCCGCTTCTCCAGCCGGGCGGTCAGGTCGTAGTGCAGCAGCGTGAGCACCAGGACGTACCCGAAGATCAGCCAGGCCGGCGCCCGGCCCGCCACCCCGACCGCGATGGCGAACAGGTACTCGGCGGCCCGCAACGCGGCCGGCACCAGCCAGTCCAGCGACCCGTCGTGCGGCGCCCGCGAGCCCTGGGCGGCACCCAGCAGCAGCACCAGCGCGAGCACCGGCACCCAGACCGGCAGGTCGCCGCCGCCGTGCACCGCGAGCAGCGCCCACACCAGCGTCCCCGCCGCGCCGAGCGCACCGAGCACCGCCAGCAGCAGCGGCCGCCGCGCGGTCGGCAGCGTCCGGGCCAGCAGGCCGTCGTCGCGGTGCAGACCCGCGTCCACAGTGGTCAGCACCGGCACCCGCATCCACCGCGCCCGCAAGGTCCGCAACCCCCCGGTGTACGCGAACGCCAGCGTCCCCCAGACCAGCACCGCGACCAGCGCCACCAGCGGTCCGAACAGCGCAGCGGCGATCGCGATGAGCGCCCACCGCTCACCGATCGGGAACACCACCGTGCGCTTCAGCCAGTACGACACCGAACCGGTGTCCGCCTGCACCCGCGTCGACGCGGCGTTCAGCTTCCCGCCGATACCGCCCGCGTCGGCGCTCGCCACCTTCGGCCGCCGGGCCGCCTCGTCGTGCAGCGCGCCGTACCAGGTGTCGGTCATGTGCCGCACGGTCTGCAACGTCATCGCGGCCAGGGCCAGCGCCCAGCCGTACCGGAACCCGGCGTGCGTGGCCCCGAAGCCGAGACCGGCGTAGACCACGTACTCCTTGAACCGGTCGGCCATCGTGTCCAGCCAGCCGCCCCAGGCGCTGAAGTGCCGGGTGTAGCGGGCGAGCTGCCCGTCCACGCAGTCCAGCACGAAGCCCAGGTAGAGCAGGATCGCGCCGGCCACCAGCGCGGGCCGTCCACCGGCGCCGAACAGCACCGCCGCGGCCACCGCGAACGCCACCGAGACCATGGTGACCCCGGTCGGGCCGATCCCGATCCGGGCCGCCGCCTTCGTGACGTACGGAGACCACGTGCTGACGAAGAACGTGGTGAAGAAGTCGTCCCGCTCCTTCACCGACAGCTTCAGCTCGGCCCGGTCCTCGTCGACAGCGGTCACCGCGGCCTCGGCCGCCTCCCGCTGCGCCTCGTCGCCGACCCGGTGCGCCACGAGCAGACGTACCCGCTGGGCGAAGATCAGCGTGCCGCGGGCGGCGAGGCCGGCCACGAGCCGGTCCACCGCGCCCAGCGGCCCACCCCCGGCGGTGCCGGGCGCGGCCGGGGCGGCCAGGTCGGACGGCGGCACGTCGGGGACGGCACCCGCGGCGCGGCGGGCGGCCTCGGCGAGCGCCGGCAGGTCGGCCGCGCCGACCCGCAGCGCGCCGCCGAACACGCCGCTCGGGTCGGTGGCGCCGACCTCGACCACCTGGCCGCGTTCCTCGCGCACGGTGGCCTGCCCGGGAGCGGGCGGATCGGTGAGCACCAGCGCCACCGTCGGCCCGACCGGGCTGGTCGCGAGGTGCTTGAGTACGGCCGTGTGCGCCACCAGATCCGCGCCGCTGACCAGCACCGGGCCGGTCGCGCCGGCCACCAGGTCGGCCAGCTCGGTGAGGTCCGCGGCGACGCGCACGTCGTCCGCCCCGGCCCGGCGCCACTGCGCGGCCAGGCGTTCGGTGAGCGGTTCCCCGGCAGGCCGGCCGGGCTCGGTGAGGTGGCCCGCCGCCGGTTCGGCGGCGAGCACGATCGCGAGCGTCACCGCTTCGCCGCGTCGGCGTAGGCGGCCAGCGCCTCGTCGATCGTCCCGTCGACGATCAGCCGTCCGGCGTCGAGGTAGAGCCCCCGACGGCAGAACCGGGTGAGGTCCTTGTCGTTGTGTGACACCAGCACCAGCGTGCGCCCTTCCGCGAGAAGTCGCTCGATGGTCGCATAGCACTTCGCACGGAACTCCGCGTCCCCGACCGCTGTCACCTCGTCCACAAGCAGTACGGGGTGCGGCAGGTGCGCGATCACCGCGAAGCCCAGCCGCACCTTCATCCCCGACGAGTAGTGCCGCACCGACGTGTCAATCGCGCGTTCCACCTGCTCACCGGCGAACGAGACGATCTCGTCGAAGTGCTCCCGCAGGTACGCCGACGACAGGCCGTGCAGGCCGCCCACCAGGTACAGGTTCTCCCGGCCGGTCAGGTCGCCGGAGAACCCGGCGGACAGTTCGAGCAGCGGCGCCACCCGGCCGTGCACCCGGATCGAGCCCTCGTCCGGGATGAGCACACCGGCGATCAGCCGCAGCAGCGTGCTCTTTCCGGTGCCGTTGCGCCCCACCACGCCCACCGTCTCGCCCGGCTCGATCCGGAACGACAGGTCGCGCAACGGCCAGAACCGGCCCGCGTCCGGGTCGCGGGCGCCCCGGTGCACGATCAGCTCCCGCAGCCGCAGTTGGCGGCGCCGGTTGCGGACGAACCGGATGCCGAGCCCGTCCGCCTCGATGATCGGTGCCATTCAGAGTTCCTTCAGCACTGCCGGTTCGAGGCGGTGGAACGCCCACCAGCCGAGCGCCAGCACCAGCACGCTGCCGGACACCGTGATCGTGAGCAGCCGGGCGTCGGGGAACTCGTCCGGATACCAGACCGCGTGGTGGAGCTGGAAGATCCCGACCAGCGGGTTCAGCTCGTACCCGATCTTGAGCCAGCCCGGCATGCCCGACTCCCGGACCAGGTCGAGCGGGTAGATGATCGGGGTCGCGTAGAACAGCAGCCGGATGACCAGCCGCATCGTGCGCTCGATGTCGCGCATCAGCACGTTGCCCGCCGACAGCAGCAGCGCCAGGCCCACCAGCAGCACGAACTGCACCGCCACCGCGAGCGGAAGCGCGAGCAGGCTCCAGCCGGGGCGGATCTTCCCCTGGCTCGCGTAGAGCGCCGCGACGGCGACCAGGATCGGCAGCCCGGCCAGGTACTCGGCGAAGCGCCCGGTGACCCGCCCGATCGGGAAGATCGGCCGGGGCAGGTTCATCGTGGTGATCAGCCGGGACTGCCCGGTCAGCGCGTTCGCGGCCTCGGTCAGCGCCGAACTCGCCCACATCCAGGCGAAGATCCCGGTGATCAGGAACAGCGGGTACGACCCGGCCGCCTCGCCCAGGTGCCGCCGGGTCGCGCCGGAGTAGAGCACGCCGAAGACGAACCAGTAGATCAGGCCCATGCCGAGCGGCTCGATCAGCGACCAGAAGTAGCCCAGCACCGACTGCTGGTACTTCACCGCGAGATCCCGGCGGACCAGGATGCGCAGCGAGGTGCGGGCGGACCAGAGCGCCGCGACGCCTGACGTCACCGCATGATGGTCGCTTTGTCAGTAGCGCTCCCGGGCCGGGTGCGGGCCGGGATCACCCCAACGAGGTCAGCACTCGATCACGTTGACGGCGAGCCCGCCCCGCGCGGTCTCCTTGTACTTGACCTTCATGTCCGCGCCGGTCTCCCGCATGGTCTTGATGACCTTGTCCAGCGACACGTGGTGCACCCCGTCGCCGCGCAACGCCAGCCGGGCCGCGGTGATCGCCTTGATGCTCGCCACCGCGTTGCGCTCGATGCACGGGATCTGCACCAGGCCGCCCACCGGGTCGCAGGTCAGCCCCAGGTTGTGCTCCATGCCGATCTCGGCGGCGTTCTCCACCTGCTCCGGCGTACCGCCGAGCGCCTCGGCCAGACCGGCCGCCGCCATCGAGCACGCCGAACCGACCTCGCCCTGGCAGCCCACCTCGGCCCCGGAGATCGACGCGTTCTCCTTGAACAGCACGCCGATCGCGCCCGCCGCCAGCAGGAACCGGACCACCCCCTCCTCGGAGGCGCCGGGCACGAACCGGGTGTAGTAGTGCAGCACGGCCGGGATGATCCCGGCGGCGCCGTTCGTCGGCGCGGTGACCACCCGCCCGCCGGCCGCGTTCTCCTCGTTGACCGCCAGCGCGAACAGCGTCACCCAGTCCATCGCGCGCAGCGGATCCTGGCTGCCGGTCTCCGCCTCCAGGCTGCGCCGCATCTCGGCCGCGCGCCGCCGGACCTTCAACCCGCCCGGGAGTACGCCGTCACGGGTGCAGCCGTTCTCCACGCACTCGCGCATCACCCGCCAGATCTCCAGCAGCCCCGCCCGTACGTCCGCCTCGCTGCGCCAGGACAGCTCGTTGGCGAGCATCACTCCGCTGATCGACAGCCCGGTGCCGGTGGTGACGGTGAGCAGTTCCGCGCCGGTCAGGAAGGGGTGCTTCACCCGGGTGGTGTCCGCCTTGATCCGGTCCGCCCCGGCCGCCGCCTCGTCCACCACGAACCCGCCGCCGACCGAGTAGTACGTGCGCGACCGCACCTCGTTCCCGGCCGCGTCGTACGCCGCGAACGTCATCCCGTTCGGGTGGTACGGCAGCGAGCGCCGGCGATGCAGCACCAGATCCGCGTCCGGGTCGAAGTCGATCCCCTGGCTGCCGAACAGGTCGAGCCGCCCCTGGGTGCGGATCCGCTCCACACGCGGCCCGACCGAGTCGGTGTCGACGGTCTCCGGGACCTCGCCCTCCAGCCCCAGCAGCACCGCCCGGTCGCTGCCGTGCCCGTGACCGGTCGCGCCGAGCGAGCCGAACAGCTCCGCCCGTACCCGCGCCACGTCGGCGAGCTGCCCGTCGGCCTTCAGGCCCGCCACGAACGTACGGGCGGCCCGCATCGGCCCGACGGTGTGCGAGCTGGACGGCCCGATACCGACGCTGAAAAGATCGAAAACACTGATCATTGGCTGCTTTCCTCGCCGTCGTCCCCGTTGTGCGGTTCCGAGCCGGTGCGTGGGTGCCGCGCCCGCCGGGCGGGTGGACGGCCGGCGCCCGGGGTGGGAGCGCCCGACCGGCGAGCCTACCTCGCCCCGGTGAATACCCGCCCCCACTCCACCCCATACCCGCCCGCCCACTCCCCCGCCGAGGGCTCCCGGGTCGCGCGGACGCCACCCCACAACTCCCGCGATCTTGCAGTTGTGGCCCTCAATAACGGTGCGAATCGGGCAGAACATGGGCCGCAACTGCAAGATCGCGGGGAGCGGGGCGGGAGCGGGGCGGGAGCGGGGCGGGAGCGGGGCGGGAGCGGGGCGGGAGCGGGGCGGGAGCGGGGCGGGAGCGGGGCGGGAGCGGGGGTGCGTCGGTGGGGAGGGTCCGGGGTATGCACCTACGGGTGCCCGGGTCGCCGATCCTCCTCGGGGCTGAGGGCGCGGCGCGTACCCCTTTCTACCGTGGAATCAGCGCGGCGGATCGCCGCAGAAGTGGGAGACGACGATGAGTCGCAAACTGGTCCGGCCCCGCCAGGGGCGCATGATCGCCGGTGTCTGCGCCGGCCTGGGACAGCGGTTCGGCATGTCGGCCGGGATGGTCCGGCTGCTGTTCCTGCTGTCGCTGCTGCTGCCCGGCACGCAGGTGATCATCTACCTGATCCTGTGGATCCTGATGCCGAACGAGGACCGCTACCTCGCCACCCGCTGACGCGACATGAGCCGGGACACCGGCACACACGCGACGCGCCCGCACCGGAGAACCGGGGCGGGCGCGCGGCGTACCGAGCGAGGTCAGGGCGCGGTGTAGGTGACAGTCACCTTCTCGTACCCGAGGGAGCGCAGCAGTCCTTCGAGCATCTTGCGGGTGTTCTCCTGGGCCCGGGCGGTGAGCCCGCTGTCCCGGGCGGCGGCGGTGATCCGGTCCTCGGCGAGCTTGTAGATCTGCTGCTGCCGGTTGGGATCGCCGGCCACCAGGTCGTTGAGCCGGTTGATCAGGCCGCGCTGCTCGGCGAACACGTAGCTCTTGTCCATGTCCAGGTCGGTCTCGCCGAGCTGCGGCGCGGGCAGCTTGATCTCGGCGGACTTGCCGTCCTCGGAGACCACGACGGCACCGTCGGCGATCTTCGCGAAGTCGACGTACGCCTCGACCCGGCCCGCCCCGACGAACAGCGTGCGCTCGTTGAGCAGGAAGTCGGGCACGTTGCGCCTGTCGTTCTGCACGTCGACCACCACCTGGAAGTTGCCCTCGGCGGCGACGTAGCGGCTCAGGTCCCGGATCGACTTGAGCAGCGGCGGCTGGCTCCGGTCGGTCTGCTCCTTGGCGAACGGGTTGCGGAAGTCGGGCAGCAGACCGGTGGCCTGCACGCCGAGCAGCACCACCACCGCCAGCGCCGCCGCGCCGAGCACCCAGAGCAGGCCGCGCACCGGGCCGCCGCCCGACGCCGGGGCGCCCGGGGCGTACTCGCGGTCGTGGTCGGGCGAGCCCTCCGCCCGGTCGCGAAGGGACTCGCTGGTGGGGTAGTCCGGGAACTCCCGGGTGGGCTCGTTGATGTCACCGTCGCGGGCCATCGCCCTCACCGTCCTCGTCCGACAGAGTCCTCGTCCGACACATCGACTGACAATGACGGTACGGCCACCGTGCGACAGTCGCTCGCCGAGCGCCTCGATCGGGTGAAACTGCAGGTCAGGCGAACGCGGACACGCCCGTGAGCCGCTGGCCGATGACGAGCTGGTGGATCTCGGAGGTGCCCTCGTAGGTGAGCACGCTCTCCAGGTTGTTGGCGTGCCGCATCACCGGGTACTCCCCCGAGACGCCGTTGGCGCCGAGGATCGTGCGGCACTGCCGGGCGATGGCGAGGGCCTCGCGGACGTTGTTCAGCTTGCCCACGCTCACCTGGTGGGGCCGCAGCGAGCCGGCGTCGGCGAGGCGGCCCAGGTGCAGCGCGAGCAGCATCCCCTTGTTCCACTCCACCGCCATGTCGGCGAGCTTGGCCTGGGTGAGCTGGAAACCGGCGAGCGGGCGGCCGAACTGGGTGCGGGTGGTCGCGTACTCCAGGGCCGTCTCCAGGCAGTCGCGGGCCGCGCCGAGCGCGCCCCAGACGATGCCGTGCCGGGCCTCGGTCAGGCACCCCAGCGGCGCCTTCAGCCCGATCGCCTCGGGCAGTCGCGCATCAGCCGGCAGCCGGACGTCGTCGAGTGCGATCTCGCCGGTCAGGGACGCGCGCAGCGACATCTTGTGCCGGATCTCGCGCGCCGTCACCCCCGGCGTGTCCATGGGTACGGCGAAGCCGCGCACCCCTTCGTCGGTACGCGCCCAGATCACGCCCACGTCGGCGATGGGCGCGTTGGTGATCCACAGTTTGCTGCCGTTGAGGATCCAGTCGTCGCCGTCGCGGCGGGCCCGGGTGGCCATCGACCCGGGGTCGGAGCCGTGGTCGGGTTCGGTGAGCCCGAAGCAGCCGATCGCCTCGCCGGCCGCCATCGCGGGCAGCCAGCGCTGCTTCTGCTCCTCGCTGCCGAAGCGCCAGATGGCGTACATGGCCAGCGAGCCCTGCACCGACACCAGCGACCGGACGCCGGAGTCGCCGGCCTCCAGTTCCAGGCAGGCCAGCCCGTACGCGACGGCCGAGGAGCCGGCGCAGCCGTAGCCGGTCAGGTGCATGCCGAGCAGGCCGAGCTTGCCGAACTCGCGGGCCAGTTCGCGGGCCGGCACCTGGCCGTCCTCGTACCATCCGGCGACGTGCGGGCGTACCCGGTCGGTCACGAGCCGGCGCACGACGGCGCGGATCTGCCGCTCCTCCTCGCTGAGCGACGCGTCGATGTCGAGCAGGTCGAGAGGAGTCATGGCGTCACCTTAACCAAGCCTCAGGGAGGCGTCACTCGCCCTGGTCGCCGAGCACGAGCACCCGCGCGTGGATCTGGTTGCGCTGCTGGAGCGCCGCGCGCAGCGCCCGGTGCAGGCCGTCCTCCAGGTAGAGGCCGCCGTTCCACTGGACGACGTGCGGGAAGAGGTCGCCGTAGAAGGTGGAGTCCTCCGCGAGCAGCTTGTCCAGCGCGAGTTCGCGCTTGGTGGTGATGAGCTGGTCAAGCCGCAGCGGGCGCGGCGGAATCTCGGCCCACTGCTTCAGCGTGAGGTTGTGCTCCGGGTAGGGACGCCCGTCCCGGACCGCCCTGAAGATCACGGCGTGCTCTCCTCCCCAGGCCAGGCTGACAATGTGGATGTCAGCCTAACCGCTCAGGTCCACCGTCCCCGCCGCACCACATCCTGCACCGGACGCCGCCCGCGGCGCAGCGACGGTGACCGGTGGTCAACGGCTCGATAACCGACTGTGATCGCACCGATCGGGTGCAGTTCCGGCGGTACCCCGAACGCGTCCCGGTACGCCCCGATGCGCTGCGGCGGGATGCCGAAGAAGCAGGCGCCCAGTCCTTCGTCCACGGCGGTGAGCAGCATCAGCAGCGCCGCGAAACCGGTGTCCACGTACCAGTAGGGCACCGGCCAGCGCTCCTCGGCGCGGTCCGACCAGCCCTTGTCCGCCTCGGCGTAGCGGTCCAGGTAGGCGTCACGGTTGGCGTGCGGCACCACGATCAGCGGCGCCCGGCGCATCCCGGACAGCCAGCGTTCCCGGCCGCCGCCACCCGGTGTGGTCGCGGCCCAGAACCGTTCCCGGTCCTCGGGTTCCTCCAGCACCAGGAAGCCCCAGCCCTGCGAGAACCCGGCCGACGGGGCGCGGACGGCGTGGTCCAGCAGCCGGTCCACCACCTCCGGCGGCACCGGCCGGTCGGGGTCGTAGTTGCGCACCATCCGGCGGCGCCGGACGACCTCGGCGAACTCCACGCTCAGACCTCCGGGCGGACGCCCCAGGCGCCCCGCCAGGTCTGCTCCGGCTCCAGCATGATCAGATCCTTGCCGGAGCGGAACGCGTCGGGCGGGCAGGTCATCGGCTCCACCGCCACGGACCGGCGGTGCCGTTCCCCGCCGAGCGTGTCGCCGGTGAACACCTGCCACCAGCCGAACTCGCGGTCCGCCCAGATCCGCAGCCCGGACGAGCCGTCCGGCGCGCTGAGCACCACCGCCGAGCCGCCGTCGGCGTCCCGCTCGACGTCACCGAACGCGGTGTCGAGGACCAGGTCGCCGATCGGGCGCGGGCTGGTGAAGTCGAACTCGGAGCCGGTCACCTCCGCGGCGGCGACCGGCAGCAGGCGGCTGTCCACCAGCACCCGGCGCCGGGCCGGCAGGTGCAGCCGCAGCTCGTCCACGCCGACCTTCGGCAGTTGCAGATAGGGGTGGACGGAGAAGCCGAACGGCGCCGGCTCGTCGGACAGGTTGGTCGCCTCGTGCTCGGCCCGCAGGCCGTCCGGGCCGACGCTCCACCGCGCCCGCAGCCGCAGCGCCCACGGGTAGCCGGGGCTCGGCGGCAGGTCGTAGCCGATGGTCACGCTGTCCGCCGACTGCTCGATCGGCTGCCACCGCACCCAGTTCACCAGGCCGTGCAGGGCGTTGTGCCGCTCCGGCTCGGTGAGGTCGAGCTGCAACGACCGCTCCCCGACCGTGTAGACGCCGTCCCGGATGCGGTTCGGCCAGGGCGCCAGCACCTGCCCGGCCGAACCGGGGCAGACCTCGTCCTCGGCGTACCCGTCGAGGTGGTCCACCCCGTCGTAGCGGTAGGCCCGCAGCCCGCCGCCCACCTCGACCACGACGGCCTCGTGGCCGTCGGCCGCGATGGTCCACTGTGTACCGGACGGTGGCTGCACGTCGATCCCCATGTCGGCGACCCTACCGTCAGCGGCGCTCCTCGGCGGGGGTGGTGGAGCGATAGCGCAACAGCGCCGGGAACGCCACCACCAGCACCACCGCGAGCACGGCGGCAGCCAGGCCGCCACCGACCATGGCGAAGCCGGTGCCGAAACCGGCGGCCATCGCACCGGCGCGCAGATCGCCCAGGCGCGGGCCGCCGGCTACCACCACCGTGTTCACGCCCTGGAGACGCCCACGCATCCGGTCCGGCGCGTAGACCAGCAGCATCGACTGGCGCAGCGTGGCGCTGACCAGGTCGGCGGCACCGGCGACACCCAGCAGCACCACGGCGACCCACAACTGCCCGGCCAGCCCGGCGAGCGCGATCGCCACGCCCCAGCCGACCACCGCCACGGTGAGCGCGAGGCCCTGGCGGCGGACCCGGCCGATCCACCCCGAGGTCAGGCCGCCGAGCATCGCGCCGATGGCGATGGAGCTGTAGAGCCAGCCCACCGCCGAGGCACCGCCGAAGCGTTCCTGCGCCAGCTCCGGGAACAGCGCCCGCGGCATGGCCAGGATCATCGCGATCAGGTCGATGGCGAAGGAGAGCAGCAGCACCCGCGTGGTCGCCAGGTAGCGGAAGCCGTCGACGATGCTGGCGAACCCGGCCTTGCGCACGCCGCCGTCCGGGTCCGGCGACGGCGGCATCGCAGGCAGGCGCAACGTGGCCCAGAGCGACGCGGTGAACAGCAGCGCGTCCGCCGCGTACGCGATGGGCAGCGCCACCCCGACCTGCCAGGCGGCGAAGATCAGCCCGGCGGCGAGCGGGCCGAAGACGGCGGCGGCGGTGAACGTGGTGAAGTTCAGCGTGGTGGCCGCCGGGACCAGCTCGGCCGGCACGAGCCGGGGCAGGATCGCGCTACGGGCCGGCGAGGTGATCGCGAAGGCCGTCGACTGGAGGGCGACCAGCAGCAGGAGCAGCAGCGGGCTGCGCACGCCGGCCAGCGACTGCACGAGCAGCCCGAGCGTCGAGGCCCAGAGCACGCAGCCGCCGGCGAGCAGCACCCGGCGGCGGTCCCGGGCGTCGGCGACCGCGCCGCCCCACAGCCCGAACACCAGCAACGGTACGAAGCCGGCGATGCCCAGCAGGCCGACCCAGAGCGAGCCGCCGGTCAGGTCGAACATCTCCACCGGCACCGCCACGGCGGTGAACTGGAAGCCGAACATGGCGATCGCGTTGCCGGTCCAGACCCGCCGGTACGCGGGCACCCGCAGCGGACGCAGGTCGATCGCCCAGCGGCGCGCGCCCCGCCGCCGGGCCGACGTGACGTCGGTCACGGTGCGAGCCGCTCGACGACGAAGACCGCGTCCCCGGTACGCCGGAAGCGCAGCCGGTCGTGCAGCCGGCTGGCCCGGCCCTGCCAGAACTCGACGGTCTCCGGCCGGACCCGGAACCCGCCCCAGTACGGCGGCGCGGGGATCGGGTCGACGTCGGCGAACCGCTCGGCCGCCGCCCGGTACGCCGCGTCGAGCGCGGCCCGGTCCGGCACCACCGTCGACTGGGCGCTGGCCCACGCCCCGAGCTGCGAGCCGCGCGGCCGGCCGGCGAAGTACGCCTCGGTCTCGGCGCGGTCCACCTGCTCGACCCGGCCGGTCACGATCACCTGCCGCTGCATCGGGAACCAGGGGAACACCAGGCTGGCCCACGGGTTCCCGGTCACCTCGGCGCCCTTGCGCGAGCCGTGGTTGGTGTAGAAGACGAAGCCCTCCGGGCCGTACCCCTTGAGCAGCACGGTGCGCCCGCTGGGCCGGCCCTCGGCGTCGGCGGTGCCGAGCACCATCGCGTTCGGCTCCGGCAGCGGATGGGCCACCGCGTCGGCGAACCAGCGGGCGAACTGGGTGTGCCAGTCCGGCGCCAGGTCCGTCTCGGTCAGGCCCAGGTCGGCCGCGTACTCGTTACGCATGCCGGCCGGGGCGGGTGTGTCGCCTGTCACTGTGGTAGTCCCTCTCCCGGGCGTGCCGGCGTCCCCCGACGCTGGCCAGGCCCCGGTACCCAGTCTTCTCCTTCCCGAACGGGCGTCCACCGGCGGGGATGTCGCGTGGCGCACAGTGGCTGTGGGTCGCGCAGCGCGTTACCCACCGGGCAAGATGTTCCGAACCACATCCCTGAAGGGTCGCCTGAGCTGCGGGGCTCGATCAGCCCGCCCGGGCGCGCCGAGCCGAAGCCAGGAGACGACATGTCCGATTTCAAACCGGGCCTGGAGGGCGTCGTAGCCTTCGAGACCGAGATCGCCGAACCCGACCGCGCGGGGGGATCACTGCGCTACCGGGGCGTGGACATCGAGGACCTGATCG
Source organism: Micromonospora sp. WMMD1274 (assembly GCF_049179035.1). Classification (NCBI taxonomy): domain Bacteria; kingdom Bacillati; phylum Actinomycetota; class Actinomycetes; order Micromonosporales; family Micromonosporaceae; genus Micromonospora; species Micromonospora sp. WMMD1274. The sequence continues at coordinate 3,636,731 of NZ_JBMHMG010000001.1, read as the reverse complement.
GCCAGGTCTCGTTCGGCAACGTCTGGGCGCTGCTGGTGGACGGCCGGTTCGGCCCGGGCCTGCCGCCGGCCGAGCCGTTCCCGGTGCCGGTGCACTCCGGTGACATCCGCGTCGACGTGCAGTCCGCGGTCGCCATGCTGGCCCCGTACTGGGGGCTCAACCAGCTTCTCGACATCTCCGACGAGCAGGCCCGCGAGGACCTGGCCCGGGTGTCGGTCACCGCGCTGTCCTTCGTCGCCCAGTCGGCACGCGGCCTGGGCCTGCCGGCCGTGCCGCAGAAGGAGATCGACAAGGCGGAGACCATCGTCGAGCGGTTCATGAAGCGCTGGCGGGGTGAGCCCGACCCGCGGCACGTCAAGGCCGTCGACGCGTACTTCATCTCGGCCGCCGAGCACGGCCTGAACGCCTCCACCTTCACCGCCCGGATCGTCGCCTCCACCGGCGCGGACGCCGCGGCCTGCATCTCCTCCGGCATCGGCGCGCTCTCCGGCCCGCTGCACGGCGGCGCCCCGTCCCGGGTGCTCAGCATGCTGGAGGCGGTCGAGCGCAGCGGCGACGCCGACGGGTACGTCAAGGGCGTCCTGGACCGCGGCGAGCGCCTGATGGGCTTCGGCCACCGGGTCTACCGGGCCGAGGACCCGCGCGCCCGCGTGCTGCGGCGTACCGCCAAGGAGCTGGGCGCGCCGCGCTTCGAGGTCGCCGAGGCGCTGGAGAAGGCCGCGCTGGCCGAGCTCCAGGCCCGCCGCCCGGACCGCGTCCTCGCCACCAACGTCGAGTTCTGGTCGGCCGTGGTGCTGGACTTCGCCGAGGTGCCGGCGCACATGTTCACCTCGATGTTCACCTGCGCCCGGATGGGCGGCTGGTCGGCGCACATCCTGGAGCAGAAGAAGCTCCAGCGGCTGGTCCGGCCGTCGGCCACGTACGTCGGCCACGGCCCGCGCAAGCCGCAGCAGGTCGAGGGCTGGGACGCCATCCCGCACGGCGTCTGACGTCTCGCCCGGAGCCCCGTTCCCCAGCCGGTGGAGCGGGGCTCCGGCATCTCCGGGACCGGCACGCCGCGCGTGTGGCGGACGCCTCACCGACCGGGGTGGGACAGCCCGCCGGACGTGCCCGGGCAGGTGCGAGGATGGCCGTGGCAGTGTCGCCGGAACGGGCTCGGACGCCCGCCGCCACGCGGCAGGACATCGTCCGCGCCCTGCCAGCTCACCTCTCGCCCATGCGGAAGGATCTTCAAGACCGTGGCTGACGCACCGACCATCCGGATTCCCGACGAGATCAGGCCCGCCGACGGACGATTCGGCTGCGGCCCGTCCAAGGTCCGTCCGGCCGCGGTCTCCGCCCTCTCCGACGTCGCCACCAGCTACCTGGGCACGTCGCACCGGCAGAAGACGGTCCGCGACCAGGTGGCCCGGCTGCGCCGCGGCCTGGCCGAGTTCTTCTCCCTCCCCGAGGGGTACGAGGTGGTGCTCGGCAACGGCGGCACCACCGCGTTCTGGGAGGTCGCGACGTTCGGCCTGATCCGCGACCGGGCCCAGTTCGCCAGCTTCGGCGAGTTCGGCGCCAAGTTCGCCAAGTCGGTCTCCGACGCGCCGTTCCTCGGTGAGGCGACCGTCCGCAAGTCCGACGCGGGCAGCGCCCCGGCCCTGGTGGCCGAGGCCGGCGTGGACGTCTACGCCACCCCGCACAACGAGACCTCCACCGGTGTCGCGGTGCCGATCAGCCGGGTCGCGGGCGCCGACGAGGGCTCGCTGCTGCTGGTCGACGCCACCTCCGGTGCGGGCGGGCTGGACGTGGACGTCGCCCAGACCGACGTCTACTACTTCGCCCCGCAGAAGTGCTTCGGCTCCGACGGCGGGCTGTGGCTGGCCCTGATGTCGCCGGCCGCGCTGGCCCGGGCCACCGAGGTCAAGGAGTCGGGCCGCTACATCCCGGCCTTCCTCGACCTGGTCACCGCGATCGACAACTCGCGGCTGGAGCAGACGTACAACACCCCGGCGCTGGCGACCATCTTCCTGGCCGCGGAGCAGACCGACTGGATGAACTCCCAGGGCGGGCTGGCCTGGGCGGCCAAGCGCACCGCCGAGAGCGCCGGCATCGTGTACGGCTGGGCCGAGCGCTCGTCGTTCGCCACGCCGTTCGTGTCGGACCCGGCGCTGCGGTCCAACGTGGTCGCCACCGTCGACTTCGCCGACGGGGTGGACGCGACGGCGATCGCCAAGGCGCTGCGCGCCAACGGCATCGTCGACACCGAGCCGTACCGCAAGCTGGGCCGCAACCAGCTTCGGGTGGCGCTGTTCCCGGCCGTCGAGCCGGCCGACGTCGAGGCGCTCACCGCGTCCATCGACTACGTGGTCGAGCGACTCTGATCACTTGGTCACGGTGCGTGGCCGTCGGGGCTCCGGCGGCCACCCACCGTGATCATTACCGCAGCTCAGTCACGACATGCCGGGGTGTCGCAGTCCCCATCGGCGGGTAGATGAGCGTACGGTGGTGCGAGACGCCCGGGTGGCCGGCTCCCGTGGCGTGACGGCCAGCGAAGCGGGACGGAGGCAAGCCCATGCGCCCAGTACGCTTCGTCGCCCTCTCCGAGGACGGCCAGGCCCTGGTGCTCGCCGACGAGGTGGGGCGCCTGCTGGCGCTGCCCATCGACGAGCGGATCGCGTCGGCGCTGCACGCCGAGCCGGGCGCCCCGCCGCTCGCGGTGGTGCCGAGCGCCACCGACCCGACGCCGTCGCTGTCCCCACGGGACATCCAGGCCCGGATCCGGTCCGGCGAGTCCGCGGAGGACGTCGCCCGCATCGCCGGTGTGCCGGTCGACCGGGTGCTGCGCTACGCCGGCCCGGTGCTCCAGGAGCGGGCCATGCTCGCCCAGCACGCCCGCCGCACCCGGCTCAAGGGCGCGGAGAAGCCGACCCCGCTGGCCGAGGTCGTCAACGGCCGGCTGGCCCAGCACGGCATCGACACCGAGAAGATCTCGTGGGACGCCTACCGCCGCGACGACGGCACCTGGCGGATCATCGCGACCTGGCCGTCCGGCAAGGCCACCGCGCAGGCGGTGTGGGATCTGGACAAGACCCGGCAGAACGTCGCCCCGCACGACGACATGGCGCAATACCTGTGCGCCGAGCGGCCCACGCCGATCCTCGGCCAGGAGCCGGCGCCGGAGCGGGGCGGCCACGCGCTGCCCGGCCCGTCGCGCGGTGAGCCGAGCCGGGGTGGGCACGGCCTGCCGGCCGCCTCCGACCACGCCCGTCCGGGGCGTGACCCGATCCGCGCCGGCCGGGACGCGCTGCTCGCCTCACTGGACCGGCCGCTCGGCGGCACGTCCGGGCGGGGTCTCGACAGCCGCTCCCCGGCCGCGCTGGCCGGGCAGGAGGCGCCCCGTCAGCGGGCCGTCGCCGGTGGTGCCGCCGCGCTGCTCGGTGGTGGGCAGGGTTCGGCCTTCGACGACGACTCGGACGCGCCGAAGGAGATCCCCGCCGTACCCTCGCTGGCCGTGCTGCGGCCCCGTCGCACCGGCCCCGCGGCGGCGACCGGCGGTGCGTCCGCCGAGTCCACCGACGCCGGTGGCAAGCCGCGCAAGCGGCTGCCGAGCTGGGACGACGTGCTGTTCGGCACCGGCCCGGCGGCCCGCGAATCATCCTGATCCATCGCTCCACCCTGGCTCGTCGGCAAGGCACTCGAAGTGCCGGCGTGCCAGGGTGGAGGCATGGAGTACACGAACCTGGGACGCACCGGTCTGTCCGTGAGCCGTCTCTGCCTCGGCACGATGAACTTCGGTCCGCAGACCGACGAGCCGGACAGCTTCGCCATCATGGACCGGGCGCTCGAACACGGGATCAACTTCTTCGACACCGCGAACGTCTACGGCTGGAAGCTCGGTGAGGGCGTCACCGAGCACATCGTCGGCCGCTGGTTCGCGCAGGGCGGCGGGCGCCGCGACAAGGTCGTCCTCGCCACCAAGGTGTACGGCAAGATGGGCGAGTGGCCCAACGAGCAGGGCCTGAGCGCCCGGCACATCATCCGGGCCTGCGAGGACTCGCTGCGCCGGCTCCAGACCGACACGATCGACCTCTACCAGATGCACCACATCTCCCGGACCACGCCGTGGGAGGAGATCTGGCAGGCGATGGAGACGCTCGTCGCCCAGGGCAAGGTGATCTACGTCGGCTCGTCCAACTTCGCCGGCTGGCACATCGCCCAGGCGCAGGCCGCCGCCGGACAGCGCAACTTCCTCGGCCTCGTCTCCGAGCAGTCGATCTACAACCTGCTGACCCGCCACGTCGAACTGGAGGTCGTCCCGGCCGCCCAGCACTACGGGCTGGGCATCATCCCCTGGTCGCCGCTGCACGGCGGGCTACTCTCCGGCATCATCCGCAAGATGGCCGAGGGCAGCGCGGCGCGCGGCACCACCGGCCGTTCGGCCGACGCGCTGGCCGAGCACCGGAACACCATCGAGGCGTACGAGAAGCTCTGTGCCGACCTCGGCCACGACCCGGCCGACGTGGCGCTGGCCTGGCTGCTGTCCCGGCCGGGCGTGACCGCCCCGATCGTCGGCCCCCGCACCATGGACCAGCTCGACCGCAACCTGGGTGCCCTCGACGTCCACCTGGACGAGCCCACCCTCACCCGCCTCGACGAGCTGTTCCCGCCCGTGGGCAACGGCGGCCCCGGCCCCGAGGCCTGGGCCTGGTAAACCCCGGCCCGCCCGCCCTCGCCCGCGCCCTCGCCCTCGCCCTCGCCCTCGCCCCGTTGATCTTGCACTTTGCGCCTCCACTCGGGGCGGTTCGGGTGTTTTGCCCGGGCACAAACTGCAAGATCGCGGGCGAGGGAGAGGGCGGGGGGCGGGGGCGGGGCGGGGGTGGGGGCGGGCTAGAGGGGCCAGGTGGTGACTCGGGTGTGGCGGGTGGGTGGGCCTGGGTTGCTGTGGACCAGGGTCAGGCGGTCGGCGGGCCAGTCCGGGCCGGAGTAGTCGCCCAGGGTCGCCAGGTCGGCGCGGAGCTCGGACTCGGGCACCCGGTCGCCGGGGCGGGCGATGGTCAGGTGTGGCCGGAACGGCTTGTCGTCGTAGGACAGCCCGGCCCCGCGCAGCCCGTCGCGGATCGACCGGGCGAGCGCGTCGAGCGCGTCGACCTCGCCACGCACGTCCACCCAGAGCACAGTGGACCGACTCTGACCGAATCTGCCGCCACCGGCGAGGCGTAGCCGCGGGGAGCGAGCCGACCGGGCGGCCGAGGCGAGCGCCGACTCCACATCGGGCAGCCGGACGTCCGGCACCTCACCGAGGAAGGCGAGCGTGAGGTGCAGGTTCGCCGGGTCGGCGAGCCGGGCGTGGCGGGCGGATGCGACCCGCAGGCCCTTGATCCGGGCGGTCAGGTCCGCGACCGCCACGGGAGGCGGGTAGATCGCCGCGAAGAGACGCACCCGGTCAGCGGTGCCGCTGGTGGTGCGCGGCGCGGGCGGCCGGCAGGGTCAGCCCGGCGGCGTGCAGCAGCCCTTCGACGCGTACCCGTTCGATCTCCCGGTCGACGCCGTCCAGCTCGGCCAGGTGTTCGGCGATGCCGAGCGCGTGACAGGCGGCGCGCAGCCGTTCGTCGTACGCCTCGATGACCGCGCCGTGCCACACCACGCTGCGGTCGGCGGCGGCGAGCCGGTGCCCGCCGAGCCGGCGCAGGTCGGTGGCGAGCTGTTCCAGCGGGCGGCGGCCGTCCTTGTCGAACTCGGTGAGGTCGATGTCGCGGGTCAGCGCCTCGGCCTCGATGGCCCGGTCGAGCCGCGCGATGGTGCGGCGTTCCCGTCGCTGCTCCCGCCACTCGGCCCATCCGCAGGCGACCCGATCGATGATCTCGTCGGCGCAGAACAGCAGCGCGAACAGGGCAGGCAGGCAGCAGACGGCGAGGATCGCCAGCGCCAGCAGCAGTCCCTGCCCCACTTCCACACATCGACGCTAAGCCCTGCCGCACCGGCCCGCCACCCGTTTGGGTAATCGGGCCGGTACGACCGGCTATCGGCGTTACTTGGCGCCGGGTGACACCACGTAGAAGCGGGGCATCGGCAGCACCCGCATGCGCAGCCGGGCGCCGGAGCGGCGCAGCTGCCAGGTGAGCGCCAGCAGCGCGGCGGTGAGCGAGATCAGACCACCGGCCCAGATGCTCGCGCCCGCGCCGTACGTCTCGGCGACCCAGCCGATCAGCGGCGCGCCGACCGGGTTGGTGCCCAGGAACACCAGCACCCACAGCGCCATCACCCGTCCCCGGAAGGACGCGTCGACACCGAGCTGTACGCGCTGGTTGGCGGCCTGGGCGAAGTAGATCATGAAGAACCCGGCGGGCAGCAGCAGCGTCACGACCATCCAGTACGCCGGGGCGAGCCCGACGAGCGTGCCGAAGACGGCGCAACCGATCGCGGCACCGAGCACGAGCCAGACCGAGGGCCGGCTGCGCCGTCCGGTGCCGGCCAGCGCCCCGACCAGCGCACCGGCCGCGAGCGCGGTGCTGAACAGGCCGAACGAGGCGGCGCCGGTGTTGAACACGGTCTTCGCGAGCGCGGCGAGGGTGAGCTGGAAGTTGAACAGGCTCATCCCGATCACCGACATGAGGACCATCGGCAGCAGGATGTCCGGGCGTCGTGCCACGTACCGGAGGCCGTCGACCACCCGGGCCTGGTCCCGCTCGCCCACCGGCGGCAGTTCCTTGCGGTGCAGCTCGTCGGTACGCATCCGGACCACGTTCACCAGCGGGGCGATCGAGCTGAGCGCGGTGACCAGGAAGACCGGGCCGACGTCGACGACGGCGATGGCCAGGCCGGCGACGGCCGGGCCGACGATCCGGGCGGAGTTGAACACGGCCGCGTTGAGCGAGAGCGCGTTCGGCAGCAGCGGCATGCCGACCAGCTCGGAGACGAACGCCTGCCGGACCGGCGTCTCGACCGCGTTGGACACGCCGAGCAGGGCGGCGAACGTGAAGACGTGCCAGAGCTGCACCAGGCCGGTGAGGACCAGGATGCTCATGGCCAGCGCGAGCACGGTCCAGAACGCGTTGGCGACGAAGAGCAGCATCCGCTTGTCGTAGCGGTCGGCGAGCCGGCCGGACAGCAGCGTGAGCAGGAGTACGGGCGTGAACTGCAACGCGGTGACCACGCCGAGTGCGGTCGCGGAGTTGTCGCTGAGCTCGAGGACGAGCCAGTCCTGGGCGATGAACATCATCCAGACGCCGATCAGTTTGATCAGCTGTCCGGTGGCGAAGAGCCGGTAGTTACGGACTCGTAGGGACTGGAACATCGTGCTCAGCTTGGCCTGCACTCTAGGTGCGCCTCCTTGCGTCGGTACGCTTCATCCACAGCTGACGAAGCGAACCGCGGGCGGCGGTGTCAGGCGCGAGCGATGCCCTGGAGGATGTCCGCGGCACGCCGTAGCGTTTCGCGTTCGTCCTCGGTCAGCGCGGCCAGCCGGGTGGCCAGCCACTCGTTGCGGGCCCGCTCGAACTGGTCGAGTACGGCCCGTCCCCCTTCGGTCGCCGCCAGGATGACCTGCCGTCCGTCGGTCGGATGGGGAGTGCGCTGCACGAGGCCGCGCTCCTCCAACTTCGCGACGATCTTCGTCATCGTGGGCGGCTGCACCCGTTCGACATCAGCCAGTTCCCGTGGCGTGAGGGCGCCCGCCAGATTGAGGCTGGTGAGCGCCGACAGCTGGGTGACCGTGAGGTCGCCCACCGGCCGGGCCTGTCGGACCCGCCGGTTGAGCCGGGTGATCGCATCTCGCAGCTGAGGCGCCAGCTGCGCCGGTGGCACGCGTTTCGCCGTCACCGTCCGCTCCGTCACACTCGTTAGCTTAACTAATGAGCCTGGCTAACGACATGCGTTATGACCAGGCTCACCAGCGTCAGAGCAACACGGACTCGACCGGCCCGCGCAGGAAGTACACGATGAACAGCACGGCGACCCCGTACAGGAGCGGGTGGACCTCGCGGGCCTTACCCTTGGCTACCTTCAGCAGCACGAAGCTGATCACGCCGGCCCCGATGCCGTTCGAGATCGAATAGGTGAACGGCATCAGCGCGATGGTGAGGAACGCCGGGATGGCGATCTCGTAGTCGGTCCAGTCGATCGTGCGGACCGCCGTCATCATCAGGAAGCCGACCACCACCAGCGCCGTCGAGGCGGCCTCGAACGGCACGATCAGCGACAGCGGCGCCAGGAACATGGCGAGCAGGAACAACCCGCCGGTGACCAGGTTGGCCACACCGGTCCGGGCACCCTCCGCGACACCTGCGGCGCTCTCGATGTACGACGTGTTGCTGGACACCGAGGCCGCGCCACCCGCGGCGGCGGCGATCGAGTCGACCAGCAGAATCTCCTTGGCCTTCGGCGGGGTGCCCGTCTCGTCGAGCATGTCCCCTTCCTGGCCGATCGCGACCATCGTGCCCATGGTGTCGAAGAAGTCCGTGATCAGCAGCGTGAAGATGAACATCAGCGGCACCAGCCAGCCGACCCGGCTCCACGAGTTCAGCACGTTGAACTGGCCCAGCAACGACAGGTCGGGCAGATCCACGATCTGCTTGGGCAACTCGGGCACGTTCAGCGCCCAGCCCTTCGGGTTCGGCTTGCCGTCGACGAAGGACGGGCCGATGTTGGCGATCGCCTCGACCACGATGGCCAGCACGGTGGAGGCCAGGATGCCGATCAGGATCGCGCCGCGGACCCGGCGTACCACCAGGACCAGCGTGATCAGCAGGCCGACCACGAAGACGAGCATCGGCCAGCTGACGATCTTGCCGTTGATGCCCAGCCCGACCGGCACCGTGGAGTTCGCGGCGTCCGGCACGCGCCGCACGAAACCGGCGTCGACCAGGCCGATGATGGTCAGGAACAGACCGATACCGACGCCGATCGCGGTCTTGAGCTGCGTGGGCACCGAGCGGAACACCGCGGTACGCAGTCCGGTGAGCACCAGGATGCCGATCAGCACACCCTCGATGACCACCAGGCCCATCGCGTCCGCCCAGGTCATCTGCGGCGCGATCTCGTAGGCGACGAGCGCGTTCACGCCCAGACCGGCCGCGAGCGCGATCGGGAACCGGGCCACCACGCCCATCAGGATGGTCATCAGACCGGCGACCAGCGCGGTCGCCGCGGCGAGCGCCGGGATGGCCAGCGAACGGCCGTCGCCGTCCTTACCGCTGCCCAGGATCAGCGGGTTCAACACCACGATGTACGCCATCGTGAAGAACGTGGCGAAGCCGCCCCGCAGCTCCCGGCTCAGCGTCGACCCGCGCGCCGAGATCAGGAAGAAGCGGTCGAAGGCGTTTCGTGGATGCGCGGGATCGGGCGGCGTGCCGTGATCCGGCGGCGGAGCAATGGACATGGGGTCCTCATCTAGGTCATCGGCCGGGTTTTGTCGCGCGCATCGTCCCAGATCACCTGGCGGACAGGGAAGAACGATCACGTACGCTGGGCCGGTGTCACAGGAGCAACAGCCGCGGCCGGAGCCGCTCGACCCGCCGATGGTGCCGTTCGCCGTCGCCGGGCTGATCGCCTGGGCGGTGGCCGGCCTGGTGCTACTGGTCTTCTTCCGGGACTGGCTCACCGAATCCGGGCGTCAGAACTGGCTCTGGACCTGCCTGGCCGGTTTCCTGTGGGGCTTTCCCGGCCTCGCGGTGATGATGCGGCACGACGCCAACCGGCGTCGCCGGCGCGCGGCTGACGCGCAGCGACAGCGCTGACCCGTCAGGGGTGGCCGTACGGCTCCGCCGGCTCGGCCGCCTCCACCGAGCCCGGGGCCCGGCTGACGGTCATCGCCTCGACCGCGCTGTCGTCGTAGACGGTGGGCAGCTCGTCGACGGGCGTCTCGGCCGACTCGATCATCGTTTCCGAGTGCGCGCCGCACCCGTGGTCGGCGCTCACCACGCGGCCGTCGTCCGGGGCGTAGAAGTTGCCGCAGGCGCCGAACGCCAGGCGCAGCGAGCCGGCGAGCGGCAGGTAGAAGCCGCAGGTGCCACAGCGGGCGGCGGCCGGCGCGGCGACCGAGATCGCGGCGTCCGGGCCGTGGTCGCCGTCGTACCAGCGCTGGGCGGCCTCGGCGCGGCCCTCCCGGGACAGCACCCGGGGCCGGCCCAGGCCCAGCTCCCAGGCGGTCTCCTCCACTGCCGGGTCGTCGGAGAGCAGGTAGCCGGGGGCGAGCCGCTCGTCGTCGGCCGGGGTGGGCAGCAGGTCGCCCGGGCCCAGGTCGCCCGGCTTGAGCCGCTCCTGCCAGGGCAGCCAGCCGGGAGCCAGCAGCGCGTCCGGGCCGGGCAGCAGCACCGTCTCGCAGATGGTGACGTGCCGGCTGCGCGGCACCCGGGTCACCGTGACGGCCCAGCGCCAGCCGCGGTAACCGGCCATCCGGCATTCGAAGTAGTGGGTGACGACCCGGTCGCCCTCGGCGACCGCCTGGAGATGATCACCGATGTCGGTGGGCTCCACCTCGGTGATCGCGTCGCGGGCCACCTCGACGGCGGCGGCGCAGACCTGGTCGAGCCGGGGAGCGCGGGCGGAGGCGGGCCTGGTCACCGGACCATTGTTCCCCATGCCCGTCCACGGGCGACAGGCACTCCCCGGAGTCATTCTCTCCGGGTGATGCGGCGCACGTGGAAAGGATGGGCGAGGATGGGACGCATGGCGCTGTCCTCCCGCTCCGGCCGCTCCTTCCTCGGGCGGACCGTCGGCACCGGCATCCGCGCCACCCGGCTGCTGCTGCGGGGCTCGCTGCACGGCGGGCGCTGGATGACCCGGCGGGCCGGCACCGCCCGGGCCCGCAGCGCCGGCAACGAGGTGGGCATGGTCCGCCTGTTCGATCTGCACGCGCTCTCCTGCGCCGGTGACACGCTCATCGCGATCGGCCTGGCCGGGACGATCTTCTTCGACGTGCCGCTGGGCGAGGCGCGCAACAAGGTGGCCCTCTACCTGCTGGTGACCATGGTCCCGTTCGCCATGCTCGCCCCGGTGGTCGGCCCGCTGCTCGACCACTTCCGCCACGGCCGGCGGTACGCGCTCGCCACCACCATGCTCGGCCGGGCGTTCCTGGCCTGGCTGATCTCCGACTACATCGGCGGCTTCGGGCTCTACCCGGCGGCGTTCGGCGTGCTCGCGCTCTCCCGGGCGTACGGGGTGGCCCGCTCGGCGGCGGTCCCCCGGCTGCTCCCCGAAGGGCTCGGGCTGTCCCAGGTCGGGGCGCGCGCGAGCGTCTACGGCACGGTGGCCGGTGCGCTCGTAGCGCCGATCGGCCTGGCCGCGTTCTGGTTCGGGCCGCAGTGGCCGCTGCGGGTCGCCTCGGTGATCTTCCTGATCGGCATGGTGATCTCGCTCCGGCTGCCGCCGAAGGCCGACTCCGAGCCGCCGGAGCGGATGCCGCACCCGCTGCGCGCGATGCGCCGCCGCGACGGCGAGCGGCCGCTGGGCCGGGGCCGTCCCAGCGGCCGGCTGGTGATCGCCACGCTGATCGGCGCGGCCGCGCTGCGCGGGCTCTACGGCTTCCTGCTGCTGTTCCTGGCCTTCGCGATCAAGGCCGGTGACCTGACCACCGACTTCTTCGGCCGCGACCTCGGCGCCCAGGGCGCACTGGGCCTGGTCGGCGGCGCGCTGGCGGTCGGCACGTTCCTGGCCACCGCGATCGGCACCCGTCTGCGCATCCACCGGCCGACAGCGCTCCAGTCCAGCGGCACGATCGTGGTGGCCGGTGTGGCGGTGCTCGCCGCGCTGAAGTTCTCGCTGCCCATGGTGGCGCTGCTCTGCCTGGTGGCCGCGATGATGAGCGGGATCGCCAAGCTCGCCGTGGACGCCTCGATCCAGGAACGCATCCCGGAGCGGCTGCGCGCCAGCTCGTTCGCGCACTCGGAGACCGCGCTGATGCTGGCGTTCGTGGCCGGGGGCGGGCTCGGGCTGGTGCCGTTCACCGGGCTGATCGGCGTGACGGTCGCCGCCGCGGTGGCCGCGCTGGTGGCCGTACGCGGAGTGCTGGTCGCGGGCAAGCTGCGCGGTGAGCATCTGGTCGGCCGTCCGCTCGGCGACCAGGAGCTGGCGGCGGAGCAGGCCACCCGGGCCGAGGAACCGGCCGCCACCTCGTTCGACGATCCGGCGCCCACGTCACCGGCGCCCCAGCGTTCCGGCCCGCCGCCGGACGACGACGGGCTGGCGCCGCCCGGCTTCCACATCTACCGGCCGTCCTCATCGGTGGGCGGGCCCGGCGGCGTCGAGGACACCGAGCGCCGCGATCCCCGGGGGCCGGTGGCGTGACCGGTCTGCTCGTGGTCACGGCCGTGCCGGCCGAGGCCGAGGCGATCCGTGCCGGCCTCGCCGCATCGACCGCACCGGCACCGTCGGACGGGACAGTGCCGTCGGACGGGACAGTGCCGTCGGACGTGACGGTGCTGCCGGTCGGGGTCGGCCCGGCCGTGGCCGGGGCCGCCACGGCACGGCTGCTGGCGCTGGCCGAGGCGGCCGGGCGGCCGTACCGGGCGGTGGTCAGCGCGGGCATCGCCGGCGGGTTCGCCGGCCGGGTCGCTGTGGGCGGCACGGTGCTCGCCGACCGCAGCGTCGCCGCCGACCTCGGCGCCGAGTCGCCGGCCGGTTTCATCCCGGTGGAGGATCTCGGCATGCCTCCCGAGCTGCTGGGCGGCGGCCGGACCGTGCTCGCCGATCCGGCCCTGCTGGCCCGTCTGCGCGCCGCGCTGCCGGGGGCCACGGTCGGCACGGTGCTCACCGTCAGCACGGTGACCGGCACCGCCGCCAGCACCGCGGCGCTCGCCGAGCGGCACCCGGAGGCGGTGGCCGAGGCCATGGAGGGGTACGGCGTGGGGGTCGCCGCCGCCCACGCCGGTGTGCCCTTCGCCGAGCTGCGGACCGTCTCCAACCCGATCGGCCCGCGCGACCGGAGCGCGTGGCGCATGCGCGAGGCGTTCGCCGCGCTCACCGCCGCCGCTGCCGCCCTCCACTGATCTTGTCCACCTGTGGACAACCCTGTGGACAACCCGTCGGGCTGGGGACAGCGGAGCCTCAGACCGTGATGACGACCTTGGCGCGCGCGTGCTCGCCTTCGAGGTAGCGGACGGCGTCGGGCACCTCGCGCAGCGGGTAGGTGCGGTCGACGACGGGGGTGAGGCGGCCCGCCTCGGCGTGCTCGCGGAGCGCGTCGAGGTGCGCCCGGCCGGGTGAGGTGGCGAGGACGACGACGCGCTGCCGGACGAACGGCGCCGTCAGCCGTCCGCGGGCCAGCAGCCCGATCGGGCCGAGCAGGCTGCCGCCGCGGTAGACGCCGCCGCCGGAGAGCACGAGCGTCCCGGAAGGCGTCAGTGTCCGCCGCAACGCCGTGAGGGAGCGGTTGCCGACCAGGTCGAACACCACGTCGTGGCGGTCCCCCGCGCGGGTGAAGTCGTCGCGGGTGTAGTCGACCACGTGGTCCGCGCCGAGTGAGCGGACCAGCGCGACGTTGCGGGTGCGGCACACGCCGGTCACGGTCGCGCCGAGCGCCTTCGCGAGCTGGATGGCGAGCGTGCCGACGCCGCCCGACGCGCCGTTGATCAGGAGGCGGTGACCGGGCCGGACCTGCCCGGCGTCGCGCAGCCCCTGGAGCGCGGTGACGCCTGCCAGCGGCAGGGCCGCCGCCTGCGCCGGGGTCAGGTTCGCCGGCCGCGGCGCGACCAGGTGCTCGGGTACGCGCACGTACTCGGCGAACGCGCCGTCGGCCTCGCCGAGGTCGCCGAAGACGGCGTCGCCGGGGCGTACCTGCCGCACCTGGGTGCCGACGGCCTCGACCCGGCCGGCGAAGTCGCGGCCACGGACGCGGGTCCGGGGCCGCCCGAGGCCGAGCGCCAGCCGCGACAGCCGGGGGTCGCCGCGCATGACGTGCCAGTCGTACGCGTTCACCGCGGCGGCCTCGACCCGGACGAGGACGTCACCGGGGCCGGGCTCGGGCGTCTCGACGTCGGCGAGCGTGAGTGTCTCCGGGGGGCCGTACCGGTCCTGGACGATCGCCTTCATGTCCCGCTCCCTCCCAGGTGTACGGCGTACACCGTGATGGGACCAGGCTAGGTGTACGCCGTACACCCGTCAAGACGGTTACTGTGTCAACGGCCACCGGGAGGACTGGGGACGACATGGCTGAGCAGGTGGAGACGGTGCGCCGGGCACCCCTGACCAGGGACCGCGTCCTGCGTGCCGCCGTCGCGCTCGCCGACCAGACCGGGATCGAGTCGCTCAGCATGCGCAACCTCGCGCAGGACCTGGGCGTCGTGCCGATGGCCCTCTACAAGCACGTCGCCAACAAGGACGAACTGCTCGACGGAATGATCGACATCGTCGTCGGGGAGATCGACCCGCCGGCCGCCGGCGACTGGAAGCAGGCGATCCGCCGGCGCGTCCTGTCGGCGCGGCGGATGCTGCTCCGCCACCCCTGGGCGTCGCTGGCGATCGAGTCCCGGACCATGGCTACGCCGGCCGTGCTCGCGTACCTCGACTCGACGGTCGGCGCGTTGCGGGCGGGCGGGTTCTCCACCGACCTGGCCCACCACGTCATGCACGCGCTGGGCAGCCGGGTGCTGGGCTTCAGCCAGGAACTGTTCGACGCCTCCCGGCAGGCCGGCCGGTCCGGCGCGACGGCGCCCGAGGCGCCGGCCGACCTGCCGCCGGAGGTGGCCGCCCGGTTCCCCAACCTCGCGGCCGTCGCCACCGCGGCGTCCCACGACGGCGACTCGGTCGTCGGGCCGGGCTGCGACGACCAGTACGAGTTCGAGTTCGCGCTGGACCTGCTGCTGGACGGCATCGAGCGGCTGCACCGGAACGGCTGGACGTCACACCGGACGGGGTGACGGGTCAGCCGGACGCCGGGGTTACGGTGGGACCGTGGCGCTCTCCCTGGCGATCTCCCCCTGCCCCAACGACACGTTCGTCTTCGACGCCCTGGTGCACGGGCGGGTGCCGGGCGCACCGGCGGTCGAGGTGACATACGCGGACGTCGACGTCACCAACACCGCCGCCGAGCGGGGCGCGTTCGACCTGGTGAAGGTCAGCTACGCCGCGCTGCCGTGGCTGCTCGACGACTACCACCTGCTGCCCTGCGGCGGCGCGCTCGGCCGCGGCTGCGGCCCGCTGGTGCTGACCCGTGGCGACCGGACCGACCTGTCCGGCGCGACGGTGGCGGTGCCCGGCGAGCGGACCACCGCGTACCTGCTGTTCCGCCTCTGGGCGGCCGACCAGGCCCCGGCGCGCATCGAGGTGGTGCCGTTCCACGAGATCATGCCGGGCGTGGCCGCCGGCCGGTACGACGCGGGTCTGGTCATCCACGAGGCGCGCTTCACCTACCCGCGGCACGGGCTGACCGCGCTGGTCGACCTGGGCGAGTGGTGGGAGGGCGACACCGGGCTGCCGATCCCGCTCGGCGCGATCCTGGCCCGCCGGGGCGCCGTCGACCCGGTCGAGGCCGCCGCCTGGATCCGCGAGTCGGTACGGCAGGCGTGGGCCGACCCGGAGGCCAGCCGGGAGTACGTCCTCGCGCACGCGCAGGAGATGGAGCCCGACGTGGTGGACCGGCACATCGGCCTCTACGTCAACGAGTTCACCGCCGACCTGGGAGAGGCCGGCTTCGCCGCCGTGGAGGCGCTGCTGGGCCGGGCCGCCGACGCCGGGCTCGTCCCTCAGACCTCCAGCTCGCGCGCCACCGCGTGGACCAGCTGAGCGATCTTCTGGGCGGTCTTCCGATCCGGGAAGCGACCGCGGCGCAGGTCCGGCTGGACCTTCGCCTCCAGCACCTTGATCATGTCTTCGACCAGGCCGTGGAGTTCCTCGGCCGGCCGGCGGCGCAGCTCCGCCACCGACGGCGGCGCCTCCAGCAGCTTGACCCCCATCGCCTGGGCGCCCCGCCGGCTGTCGACCACGCTGAAATCGACCCGCTGGCCACCCTTCAGGTCGGCGACACCCGCCGGTAGCGCGCCCTTCGGCAGGAACACGTCGCCACCCTCGTCACTGGTGACGAACCCGTACCCCTTGGCGGCGTCGTACCACTTCACTCGACCCGTCGGCACCTGTTGAACCCCGCTCCACTCGAACCGTCTACCCCTCCAAGGCTAGCCCGATGATCCGGTCCAGCGCCCTCGGGAATTCGACGAGATCATCAAGCACCAGGTACGCCCCGGCCTCGGTCAGTTCGTCGGCCGTGCACGGGCCGGTCGCCACCGCCACGCCCGGGATTCCCGCGGCCCGCGCGGCGGCCATGTCGGCCACGTGGTCGCCCACGTAGAGGGTGGCGCCGTGCTCGCGCAACGCGACCGCCTTCTGCTCGGCGAACACGTCCCCGGCCAGCTCGTCCACCGGCAGCCCGAGGTGGTCCAGGTGCAGCTTCGCCAGCCGGCCCATCTTCGCGGTCACCACCATCGTCCGGCCGCCGCGCGCGTGCACCGCGCGCAATGCGGCCTCCGCACCCGGCATCGGCACGGTCGGGGTGATCGCGTACGCCGGATACAGCTCCCGGTACAGCGCCACCGCCTCCTCCACCCGCTCCGGCGGGAACCAGTGCGCCAGCTCGGTACGCAGCGGCGGGCCCAGCCGGGAGACGGCCAGTTCCCCGTCCACGTGCACGCCCGTGCGCGCGGTCAGTGCCCGGAACGCGGCGGCGATCCCGGGCCGGGAGTCGACCAGGGTCATGTCGAGGTCGAAGCCGACCATCAGCGGAGACATGCCGAGAACCTACCCAGCGGGCTAGCGTGGTACGACGATGACCACCTCACTCGCCGACCACCTGCGGGCCCTCCCCGACGAGTCGCTTGCCGCCCTGCTCCAGCTGCGGCCCGACCTCGTCGTGCCGGTGCCGGCCGACGTGTCCGCCCTCGCCCTGCGCGCCCAGTCCCGGGTCTCCGTGGCCCGGGCGCTCGACGGGCTGGACCAGTTCACCCTCCAGATCCTCGACGCCGCCCGGCTCACCCGGAGCCCCGAGGGCGCCACCTCCACCGACCAGATCCTGGCCATGGCCACCGCCGGGCCGCAGCCGCCCGCACCGACGGCGGTCCGCGCCGCCGTCGACCGGCTCCGGGCCCGGTTCCTGCTGTACGGCCCCGAGCACGACCTGTGCGTGGCCGGCGGCATCGACGAGGTGTCCCCGTACCCGGCGGGGCTGGGCCGGCCGGCGGCGGAGCTGGACCCGCGCGCGGCGGCGCTCTGCGCGGACCCGGCGAAGCTGCGGCGGACGCTGCTGTCCGCGCCGCCCTCGGCCCGGGCGGTCCTGGACCGGCTCGCCGCCGGGCCGCCGGTCGGGACCGTCGCCCCCGGTGCGCTGGAGGCCCCCGCCACCGGCGCCGAGGACGTGCTGCCACCCGACCTGGTCAACGGCGGAGCGCCGACCGGTTCCCCGATCCGCTGGCTGGTCGAGCACCGGCTCCTGGTCCGGATGTCCGGCGGCCGCAACGGCACCGTCGAGCTGCCCCGCGAGGTGGGGCTGGTGCTGCGCCGCGACGCCGGTCCGCTCGGCCCGCTGCGCACCGGCCCGCCGGTGGTGTCCGGCCCGCCGCGCGAGGTCAAGTCCGTCGACTCGGCCGGGGCCGGGCAGACCATGGAGATGGTCCGGCACACCGAGGCGATGCTGGAGGCGCTGACCGCGGAACCGGCACCGGTCCTGCGTTCCGGCGGCGTCGGCGTACGCGACCTGCGGCGACTCGCCCGTGGCCTCGGGCTGGACGAGCCGACCACCGCGCTGCTGTTCGAGGTGGCGTACGCGGCGGGGCTGACCGGGGAGATGGAGCTGACCGGCGCGGCCACCACCCGGTACGGCGGCGACCAGCAGATCCTGCCCACCGGCGGATACGAGGTGTGGCGCGCGGTGTCGCTGGCCCAACGCTGGGAGCAGCTCGCCCGCGCCTGGATGTCGATGCCCCGCCAGGCCGGCCTGATCGGGCAGCGCGACGACCGGGACCGGCCCATCTCGGTGCTCTCCGCCGAGGCGGAACGGGCCGGCGCGCCGGCCGCCCGGCGCGCGGTGCTGGCCGTGCTGGCCGACCTGCCGCCCGGAACCGCGCCGACCACCGACGAGGTGCTGGAGCTGCTGGACTGGCGCGCGCCCCGGCGGGCCCGAGGGCGGGAGGCGGCGCACCGGGAGGTACTGGCCGAGGCCGCCACGCTGGGCGTGACCGGGCTCGGCGCACTCACCTCGTACGGGCGGCTGCTGCTCGCCGAGCTGACCGAGGCCGACGAGCGCGGGGACGACCCGCTCGGGTTGCGCTCCGACGCCGAGTCGGGCGACGCGTCGACGACCGTACGGGCGCTGGACGGGCTGCTGCCCGCACCGGTCGACCACGTGCTGGTGCAGGCCGACCTGTCAGTGGTGGTGCCCGGCCCGCCCGACCCGGCGCTCGCCGCCGAGCTGGACGTGGTGGCCGAGCACGAGTCGGCGGGCGGAGCCAGCGTGCACCGGGTCACCACGGCGAGCATCCGGCGGGCGCTCGACGCCGGCTACACCGCCGACGACCTGCACGCGCTGTTCCGCCGCCGCTCGCGTACCCCGGTCCCGCAGGGCCTGACCTATCTGGTCGACGACGTGGCCCGCAAGCACGGCGGGCTGCGCGTCGGGTCGGCCGGCGCGTACGTGCGCAGCGACGACGAGGCGCTGCTCACCGAGGTGCAGGCGGACCGGCGACTGGAGCCGCTGGCGTTCCGCCGGCTCGCGCCCACGGTGCTGGTCACCCCGTACCAGGTCAACCGGATGCTCACCGCGCTGCGCGACGCCGGGTACGCCCCGGTGCCCGAGGACGCCAGCGGAACGATGGTGCTGGCGCGGACGAAGACCCGGCGGGCGCCGGCCCGTACCGCGATCGGCCGTGCGGTGGACCCGCTCGCCACGCCGAAGCTGCCGATGCCCCGCCTGCTCGGCGTGGTGGAGCAGATCCGCCGCGGCGAGGCGGCGGCCCGGGCGGCACGACGGGCCCCGGCGGTGGTCCGCGGCGCCCCGGCGGCGACGGGTGGTCCCACGCCCGTGTCCGGGCACGGCGACGCGCTGGCGGTGCTCCAGCAGGCGGTACGGGACAAGGCGCTGGTCTGGGTGGGCTACGTCGACGCGCACGGGGCGACCGCGTCCCGGCTGGTCCGCCCGGTGTCCATCGGCGCCGGCTACCTGCGCGCCGAGGACGACCGGACGGAGATGCTGCACACGTTCGCGCTGCACCGGATCACGGCCGCCGTGCTGGAGGAGTGAGCTACTCCCCGTTGCGGCGCAGCGTGCCGATCACCGACACGGCCAGCAGCAACGCGAACGCGGCACCGGCCGACTCGCCCACCGAGTCGACGAAGCCCTGCTGCTGCACCAGCAGCCCGAACAGGAACCAGCCGAACACCCCCGCGGCGGCGGCCGCGTAGGCGAGCAGGACCGCCGTGGGCACCTCCTGCTGCCGCGTCCGCTCGTCCTCGGGAAGCACGTCCTGGTCAACGGTCATGACAGTCCCTCCCCGTCCCGGCATGGACCCGGCTTCCAGGGTTACACCAACCGGAGCGCGCGGACAGGGGTTAAAACCCTGATCCGGGCGCTCCGGTCACGGGTGGAACGGGTTCCGGGGCTCAGGTGCCGGGGCGGCGGCCGATCACGACCACGCGGGTGCCGACCGAGCCCAGCTCCCACAGGCGTACCGCGTCACGGTGCAGCAGGTTCACGCAGCCGTGCGAACCGATCGCGCCGTTGTGCAGGTAGGTGGTGGTCTCGTGGAAGCCGATCCCGCCGTTGAACTGCTGCCAGTACGGCAGCCACACCTCGTACGGGTTGGACCACTCGCGCGGGTTCTTCCGGCCCACCGAGTACGTGCCGGCCGGAGTGGCGTAGCCGGACATGCCGGTGCGGGTGACGGTCGGTCCCATCACCACCTTCCCGCCGCGCGTCGCCCAGACCGTCTGCCGGGTCAGGTCGACGCAGAAGGTGAGCCGGGAACCGGCGTTGCACCGCGCGGTGTCGGTGGCGGCGAGCCGCTTCGCCACGTCGTACGTGGTGGGGCCGGCGCGACCCGAGGACGGGCTGATCCCGTACCGGATCTGGAACTTCTTGATCGCGGCGCAGTCGGCGGGGGACTGCTCGCCGTCCACGGTCAGCGTCCCGAAGCCGCCCAGCCGGGTCAGGTACGTCTCCACGGCCCGCTGGTGCTCCCCCTGCGGGCACCCGGCGGACGCGCTCGGCTTCGGCGCGGGCTTCGTCGTCTTCGTCGCCCCGGGCGACCGGGAGGGTTTCGGCGAGGCCGTCCGGCTCGGCTGCGCCGACGGGGACGTGACCGGCTGTTCCGGCGTGGGCGACGCGCTCGCCCCCGATGCTCCCTCCGTCAGCCCGACCGGGCCGGGGGTGCTTCCCCCGGCGCCTTCCGCCTGCGGATCGAGCGCACAGGCGCCGACACCGACCAGCACGACCAACGCCAGGGCGGTGGCCCGGGCGAGAAACCGGACACGCTGCATGGGCCCTCCCTGGACAGTCGTCCCGCTAGCTAGACGTGTGGGACGAGTATGACGTTGCCTGTCCAGCGAGACTTTTTTGCCGCACCCTCCGGCGTGCAACACTGGATGGTCGGCCCGCGGCAGGTCAGCCCGGGTGGCGACGGGTGCCGGGCCGCGAGGTTCCGGGGTTCCGGGCGATGCGAGAGGACGCTGGCGTGAGCGGTGGACCACTGATCGTGCAGTCGGACAAGACACTGCTGCTGGAGGTGGATCACCCCGACGCGCAGGCGTGCCGGATGGCGATCGCGCCGTTCGCCGAGCTGGAACGCTCCCCCGAGCACGTGCACACCTACCGGCTCACGCCGCTGGGCCTGTGGAACGCCCGGGCGGCCGGCCACGACGCCGAGGGCGTCGTCGACTCGCTGATCAAGTATTCGCGCTACCCGGTGCCGCACGGCCTGCTCGTCGACGTGGCCGAGACGATGGACCGGTACGGCCGGCTCCAGCTCGCCAACGACCCCGTGCACGGCCTGGTGCTGCGCGCCCTGGACCGGGTGGTGCTGATCGAGGTCGCCAAGAGCAAGAAGCTCGCCGGCATGCTCGGCGCGAAACTCGACGACGACACCGTCGCGGTGCACCCGTCCGAGCGGGGACGGCTCAAGCAGGCGCTGCTCAAGCTGGGCTGGCCGGCCGAGGACCTCGCCGGGTACGTGGACGGCGAGGCGCACCCGATCGAGCTGGCCGAGTCCGGCTCCGACGGCGGCAAACCGTGGACGCTGCGGTCGTACCAGCGGGAAGCCGTCGAGGCGTTCTGGGCCGGCGGGTCCGGCGTCGTGGTGCTGCCCTGCGGCGCCGGCAAAACGCTCGTCGGCGCGGCGGCGATGGCCGAGGCGAAGGCGACCACGCTGATCCTGGTCACCAACACGGTGGCGGGACGGCAGTGGAAGCGGGAGCTGATCGCCCGCACGTCGCTGACCGAGGAGGAGATCGGCGAGTACTCCGGCGAGCGCAAGGAGATCCGCCCGGTCACCATCGCCACGTACCAGGTGCTCACCGCGCGGCGCGGCGGCGCGTTCACCCACCTGGACCTGTTCGGCGCCCGCGACTGGGGCCTGGTCGTCTACGACGAGGTGCACCTGCTGCCCGCGCCGATCTTCCGCTTCACGGCGGACCTCCAGGCCCGTCGCCGGCTCGGCCTCACCGCGACTCTGGTACGCGAGGACGGCCGCGAGGGCGACGTGTTCAGCCTGATCGGCCCGAAGCGGTACGACGCGCCGTGGAAGGACATCGAGCAGCAGGGCTGGATCGCCCCGGCGGAGTGCACCGAGGTGCGGGTCACGCTCACCGACGCCGAGCGGCTGGCGTACGCGACGGCGGAGGCGGAGGAGCGCTACCGGATGGCGGCCACCGCCCGCACCAAGCTGCCTGTGGTGCGGGCCCTGGTGGACCGGCACCCGTCCGAGCAGGTCCTCGTCATCGGCGGGTTCCTCGACCAGTTGCACCAGCTCGGCGAATACCTGGACGCGCCGATCGTGCAGGGTTCCACCACGAACAAGGAGCGCGAGCGGCTGTTCGACGCGTTCCGCTCCGGCGAGATCCGCACCCTGGTCATCTCCAAGGTGGGCAACTTCTCCATCGACCTGCCGGAGGCGGCGGTGGCGATCCAGGTGTCCGGCACGTTCGGTTCCCGGCAGGAGGAGGCGCAGCGGCTGGGCCGGGTGCTGCGCCCGAAGGCGGACGGCCGGCAGGCGCACTTCTACACGGTGGTCTCCCGGGACACCATCGACACCGAGTACGCGGCGCACCGCCAGCGGTTCCTGGCCGAGCAGGGGTACGCGTACACCATCGTCGACGCCGACGACGTCCTCGGCCCGAAGTTGCCGACCGTCGACTGAGATCTTGTCGCGCCCGTTCGGCTGGTCCGCTCAGATCGTCAGCAGACCTCCGTTGCGGGTCTCGTCCTTCACCGCGATCAGGTTCGCGACGACGTACGGGATGTTGTTCGCCTGGTGGAAATCGCTCGGGAAGTACGTGCCCAGGCGAGACACCTGGAATCGGCAGCGGATCTCCGGCACGAAACGCGCGTACTGCTCGTTGGTGAAATACCAGAACGAGTTCTCGTTGTAGAACGCGACGTGCGTCGGGTCCTGGTACGCGCCCCGTCCGTCCGAGCTGGGCGTCAGGGACAGCAGCAGCCCGTTCGGGGCGAGGACGCGGTACAACTCGTTGAAGAGTCCGATCTTGTCCGGGACGTGCTCCAGGAAGTCGACCGCCCGGATCACCCCGACGCTGTTGTCCGGCAGGTCGATCCCGTTCGTGACGTCGCAGACGATGTCCACGCCGTCCCCGGCGCGGCGGTCGAGCCCGAGGAAACCCTCAGGCTTGTTGTGTGCCGCTCCCATGTCCAGGGCCAGCAGGTCCCGCCGTTTCGCCCAGGCCAACGCGTTGAACTGGATGCTGCGGTCGTAGATCTCCACGGACCGCCGCTGGATGCGCGCGTTGACCTCAGGGTCGCGCTGGGTGTTGCGGGTGTGCATCCGTTGCAGGTAGAGGCACTTGGGGATCTGGTGGAACTCGGCCGCCTGGTACAGCCGACACATCAGGTCGAGGTCGTCGGCCACGTCGAGTTCCTCGTTGTAGCCGCCCACCTTCTCGTACAGATCCCGTCGGAACGCCCGGACGTGGTTCGGGGCGTACCAGATGTAGCTGACGTTGTGCGGCGTCGGCTCCAGCGAACAGCAGGCCGACACCTCACGCCCGTCGACCCGCTCGTCGCGGTAGCGCCACCCGTGCGCGGCGGCGAACCGCGAGTCGTCCCGCCCGCCGTCCTCGCTGATCTGGGCCGTGTCGCTGTAGACGAAGCCCACCTCGGGGTTCGCGTCGAAGGCGGCCACGACCTCCGCCAGGCAGTCGCTGCTGAGCAGGTCGTCGTCGTCGAGTTCGACGAGGATGTCCCCGTACGCCTCGGCGCAGGCCTGTCGCTTCACCGCACCGACACCGGACAGCCCGTCCCGCACCAGGAGGCGAATCCGTGGATCGTTCGCCTCGGGGCGCCACCGGGTGCCCTGGTTGAGAATGACCACCCATTCCCAGTCCGCGTACGTCTGCGCCAGCAGAGACTGCAGACAATCGTCCAGGAAGCGGGTTCGGTTGCTACCCGTGAAAACCGTGACGTGTGGCGCCTTCACCACGCGATCACCTCTTTGTCTTCTGCGGGCGGAAGTCCTCGGGGACCGCCGGCGCCAGCTTCGGATCCGCGTCGATCGCCGACGCGAACGCCTTCCGGGCACCCGTCCGGTCGCTCTGCTTGACGAGCATCAACCCCAGCCGCAGGTACGCCGTGGAAGCGCCCTCATCCGCATCGACGATCTTGCGATACAGCGCGACCGCCTCGTCCGGCTTCGCCTCCTCCAGCAGGATCGCCTTGTTGTAGAGGGCGGGCCGGTAGGAGCCGTCGATCTGCAGCGCCTTGTCGTAGGCCGCCACCGCTTCGTCGGTTGCGTCACGCGACTGGGCGAGGTAGCCGAGATTGAACCAGGCGAACTTGTTGTCCCCCTGAAGCGCGACCACCTTTTCGAAGGTTGCCTTCGCCTCGTCGGACTTGCCGGCCTGACCCTGCTCGATACCTTCCTGGAGCAGGACCTTCGGGTCACCCTGTGCGGCCCCTGGAGCGACGGTCCCGCCGGATCCCTTCGTTGCGGGTGTCTTGTCGTTACTGCACGCACCCACCCCGGCCAGTAGTACGGAGCCGCAGGCAAGTGTGCCGAACACCTGTCGCATTCTCACTGTCTTCCTCTTCCTGCCGATCATTCTAGATGTGTGCTTCGCCGATCACGGTGCGGCGGGCGCGCAGATGACGTAGACGAGGCCGGGCTCTGTCCCGAAGAAGTTGGCCTGCCATCCGACCGGCGTGTCTCCGTCTACGAGCGGGGCATCCACGTTCACGGTCCCGTTGGTGATGTAGCCGCCGCCCGTCGCCACTTCGCCGGTGGGGCAGCTGACGCTTTGGAAGCCGGTCGCAGGCTCATCAGAAGAGACGACATGAACGCCCGACAGGGCACCCTGGGCACCCTGTGGACCCTGCGGGCCGCTCGGGCCCTGCGCGCCGGTCACACCCTGTGGCCCTTGCTCACCCTGGAAACCCTGCGGACCCTGCGGGCCGGACGAGCCCTGCGGACCCTGTGCGCCGGTCACACCCTGCGGGCCTTGCTCACCCTGGAAACCCTGCGGACCCTGCTCGCCCTGCGGACCCTGCTCACCCTGAAAACCCTGCGGACCGGGCGAACCCTGCGCACCGGCCACACCCTGTGGACCCTGCGAACCAGGCGCGCCGGTCACACCCTGCGGGCCTTGCTCACCCTGGAAACCCTGCGGACCGGACGAGCCCTGCGCACCCTGCGCACCCGTCACACCCTGCGCACCCTGCGGACCCGGCGAACCGGCCACGCCCTGCGGACCCTGCGGACCGGACGAGCCCTGCGCACCCTGCGCACCCTGCGGACCCGGCGAACCGGCCACGCCCTGCGGACCCTGCTCACCCTGCGGACCAGGCGAGCCGGCCACACCCTGCGGGCCTTGCTCACCCTGGAAACCCTGCGGACCCTGCGGACCCGGCGAACCGGCCACGCCCTGCGGACCCTGCTCACCCTGCGGACCAGGCGAGCCGGCCACACCCTGTGGACCCTGCCCACCCTGAAAACCCTGCGGGCCCTGCGCGCCCGTCACACCCTGTGGACCCTGTGGACCCGACGAGCCCTGTGGACCCGACGAGCCCTGCGGACCCGGCGAGCCCTGCGCACCGGGCGAGCCGGCCACGCCCTGCGGACCCTGCTCACCCTGCGGACCAGGCGAGCCGGTCGCACCCTGTGGACCCTGCCCACCCTGAAAACCCTGCGGGCCCTGCGCGCCCGTCACACCCTGTGGACCCTGTGGACCCGACGAGCCCTGTGGACCCGACGAGCCCTGCGGACCCGGCGAGCCCTGCGCACCGGGCGAGCCGGCCACGCCCTGCGGACCCTGCTCACCCTGCGGGCCCTGCGCGCCCGTCACACCCTGTGGACCCTGAAAACCCTGCGGGCCCTGCGCGCCCGTCACACCCTGTGGACCCTGTGGACCCGACGAGCCCTGCGGACCGGGCGAACCGGCCACACCCTGCGGACCCTGCTCACCCTGGAAGCCCTGCGGGCCGGCAGCACCCTGGAAGCCACGTGGGCCACGCCGCCCGCGCTCGCCCTGCGCACCTTGCGGACCCTGCGGACCCACCTTGCTGCCATCATGGCGGCGCCGACCCGGCTCCTGGTCCTGCCACTGCCAACCCTGCGGATCGGACCATCCGTCGGGGCCGCCGTCTCGCACGAGGGTTGTGCCGGGCTGCCAAACGCGCGCCTGCCCGGCCGGCCCGGGCGTGCCCTGGTAGCTGCGCTCGGCGCGGGCGTTGTGAACCACCTCGGCCGCCTGAGCGGGGGTCACGCCGGTGGTCATCCCGGCAATGATCATCACGGAACTGAAGCCCGACGCGGCCTTGACGTGCCTGAGACTCGCCAGCGGCTTGCGTTCCGTTTTTTCGATCATGTCCCCTCCACCGGAACGGGTCGGCGCATCGCGATCCTTCCCAGGACGCGCAGAAGTCACAATATCGGCGGCCGCACTCGATACCGGGCAAAAGTAGTTTTAGGCCCAAAGACGCATGAAACACCCAAGAGAGGTCTCTCCCCTGGGCATCGCCTCCGCACGCTGCGTCAGACCACCGCATGACCCCCGGACCCGTTCTTCGTCGACGGGGGTGGCCTGGACGCCGCCGCGCCCTGGCCGAGTCGACCGGCCGAGCCGAACTGTCCCTATATCTCGGCTGTCAGCACCTGTTCGCCGACTCCGCCTTGCCGACGTACGAACCGGCGGTTGCCGCCCTGCTCACCCAGCGGTTCCTCGACTTCCTCAGACTCCTTGAGCCGCCAGAACTGACCGCCGCTCCGCAGGCGGTACGCCGACCACGGCCGCTCCGGCGCCCGCGCGATCCCGTGAGGCAGCATGCGCGGCTGCGCCGGCTACCCGCGCCCGGCCAGCACCGTGCCCGGTCTTCCCCGGGCGGATCGACTTGGCGAAACGCGCGGCGACCGTGCGCGCACGACCGTCCGATCCCGTACGGCCGGCTGACGCTCGCCCGGCGAGAAACGCCGAGGTAGGAGCGGTGGCTCCGAAGGTATGCCTCCGACCCTGATCGCACCGCTTCCGGACAAGCCGGGCCACTACGGACTCGCATTCGGAATCCGGGACCTCGGGCGGTAGGAGCGGATTCTCGACAAGCTGCCCGCGGCCGACGCCGGGGTCCGAGGTTCAGTCTCGTCGACGGGCTGGTCACGGCCGACAAGGTTCTCGGCGTGCACACCGCCTGCGGCCGGACACTCAAGGACGTCCTCCAGCGGCACAGAGCGCTTCGCGGCTACCACCAGCACTAACCAGATCGGCTCCGACTGCCCGGGGCTCTGGATCGAGTTGGTCGGGCTCCAGCGGAAGGGTGAAGCAGACGGGCCGGCGGGTCGCCGCAGAGCGACCCGCCGGCACCGACTTCCAGTTGGCTACCCGGCGCCGCCGGCGCGGAACGCCACCCAGGCGTCGCTCATCCGGTCGGCCTGGCCCGGGGTGAACATGTTCATGCAGGAGTCCTGCGTGTAGTCCATGAAGTTGTGGATCGGGTCGAGACCCGGCGCGGTGCAGGTGTCCGCCCCGATCGGGCAGTTGAACTGCGGCGCCGCCTCACGCGGCGTGTCCGCCACGAAGTCGCCGGACGCGGAGCAGCCGTGCGCGAACGTGTGCTCCAGCATCAGCCAGTGCCCGACCTCGTGGGTCAGCGTGTCACCGAGCGCGTACTTGCCGGCCGTGCCGCCCGGCATCGACTCGTCGAGCATCACCACGCCGTCGATGTAGTCGCGGCCGTTGTTGTAGCCCTTCGGGAAGTACGCCCAGCCGAGCAGGCCGTCACCGATGTTCGCCGCGTAGACGTTCAGGGTGCGGGAGTCGCCGGTGTTGAGCGCCTTCTTCATGTCCCGCTCGTTCTTGCCCGGCACCACCGTGTACCAGGCACTGTTCACGGTCCAGGTGGTGTCGACGAGCGAGAAGCGGAACGGCGTGTCCGACGCGTCGGCCGCCGTACGACCCGCGAACGAGTCGTTGAGCACCGTCATCTGCGCCGAGATGAGCGTGTTCCAGCGGGCCTTCTCGGCGGCGCTCAGCTCGTGGTCCGAGATCATGTGGAAGATCGTCGGCACGGTGACGCTGCCGTTTGCGAGGCGCGGCGAGTCCTTGATGACGCCGTACGCCTTGGCCTCGTTCGTCGAGTAGAGCGCGGGCTCCTTGGTGGTGGCGCCCTCGCGTACCCGGGCGGCACTGTGGTGGTCGGCGCCGGGCTCGCACTCGGCGGCGGCGGGCGAGGCGGTCACGGGTGCGGCCGTGGCCGCGACGGGGGCTCCGCCGGCGGTCAGGAAGGTGGCGGCGGCAGCGACGAGCACTGCCAGGTGGATCGTCGGTTTCCTGTGCATCGTTGCACCTTTCGAGAGGCATGAAAGGAGTACCGACGCGGGGTTGTCAAAGCTGCGGATCGATGACGTCGTCGTCCCGCCATAAGACCACGTCAATGGGCATCCGCAACAGTCCCCGGCGAGTCCGCCGCCTTGGGACAGGTCAGGCGGCGCTGAGCTTCCGCAGCACGTACTGGTTGAGGCTCATGCCCTCCTCGGCGGCATGAATGGCCAGCTCGCGGTGCAGGCTCTCGCCGACACGAAGGTTGAACTTGCCCGAGTAAGTGCGCTCCGACAGCGGCTCGGGGATCTGCTCGCCCTGTTCCGCCATGTCGGCGATCACCTCACGCAGCATCTCTTGGAGCCCTTGCAGCGCCTCGATCTGCGAGGTCGCGAGCCACGACAGAGACGGAAACTCCGCGCAGGTGGCGACGAACTCCTGATCGTCGGCGGACCACGTGACGCGGTAGGTGTAGTGCGAGATTTCGGGACGGAACTCGGACATCACATGGCCTCCTTCTTGTCGATCGCCTTGAGCACCTGACGTACCTGATAAGCCTTGGCCTTGCCCTTGTCGTCCTGGATGTTGACGCGCGGGTCGCCAGCCCAGGGCATCTTGAACACCGCATGGGATGTCCCAGACTGCCTCGGCTTGCCGAAGTAGTGCTCACAGACCCGGTAAAGATCGTTGTACGCCACGTTCTGCTGGGTCTTCCGCATCGCTTCGACGATCCTGGCTATGGAGGGCACCAACACATAGTACCGCAAGCAGTACCACTAGCGCGGGATGCGACGGCGCTACTCGGCCGACGTCATGACGCCGGCGATGGCGCGCGCCACGCACTCGTAGTCGCGTACCAGCGGCCCGACCAGCGCACGGTCCGGCTCGAACGCGGCGACCAGTCCACGTACCAGATCCTGGATGCGCTGGTCCGTGCTGAGCCGCCGCCCCCGGTGCCGGCGCGCGACGCTGCGCCAGCGGCGCACGCCCACGTCGGCGAGCCGTTCCTGGTGCTCGGGCGCGGGCACCGGGCAGCCGTTCGCCCACAGGTCGCCGAGGGCCCGCACGATCGCCGCACGGGTCGCGTCAGGCATGGAGGTAGCGGGCGCGACGGCCGAAGTCGCGGAAGCCGAGCCGCCGGTACAGGCCGGCCGCCGGATTGTCGTCGTTGACGCAGAGCCACGCGGCGTCCGTGCCCGCGTCGGCGAGGCCGCGCAGCACGCGCGCCACCAGGTACGCCCCGACCCGCCGCCCGCGCCACCCGGGCACCACGCCGACCTGGTCGATCCAGTCGTCGAGCACTGTGACGAAGCCGGCCGCCTCACCGTCCGGGCCGCGCGCGAGCAGCGTCAACTCCGGACGGAAGTCCTCGTCGTCACGCAGGTCGCCCAGCCACTCGCCGGCCTCGGGCTCGACGAATCCGGGCCGGTCGGCGAACGACGCGCGGTAGGTGGCGAACAGCTCCGGCCCCAGCGTGGCCTGCTCCACAGTCACGCCGTCCGGCGCCGTGACCTCGGGCAGCGCGTCGAGGTCGTGCCGCAGCACCCACTCCAGGAACGTCCGCGTGTAGCCGCGCACCGCGAACAACTCCTCCGCGGCGGCGTTCCACGTCTCCGTGGTGACCAGCAGGCCCGCGTCGCCCGCCTGCCCCTCCGCCCAGTCCAGCAGCGCGCCGCCGAGCCCGCGCCCGCGCCACGCCGGGTGCACCAGGCCGGTGGCGGTGGCCGGCGTCCGCGCCGTGCCGACCCCGACGGCCGCGACCAGGTCGTCGCCCGACCAGGCGCCGTGGGTACGCGTCTGCAGCAGCCGCGCCCGTGCCAACGGGGTACGCCCGAACAGCGGCAACCCGCCGTCAGTGGCGAGACACGCCTGCGCCAGCCCGGTCAACGCGGGCAGGTCGTCCTCGCCGAACTCCCGCCAGACCAGCCCATCGATCCCGCTCACGCCCACTCCCGCCACCGCCGAGCCCGACCCCACGGTCCAGCTCCCCGAGGCAGTAGGCCCCACCCCAACCGTGAAGGTCAACCACATTCCCCACCCTCCCGCCCGACCGCCCCCTCGTCGATCTTGGAGTTGTGGCGCCTCAGATGCCCGCTTAGCGGCTTACACGAGGTGCCACAACTCCAAGATCGACGGGACATGCCGCCGAGGATGGCCCGGCGAACGGGTATGGGCCCCCCAAGGTGCACGCCTGAACGCCGCAACTCGCTCCGCCCCCACCCCCACGCCGTTGATCTTGCGGTTGTGGCCCCGGCAAGAGCCATAAATCCGGCACCGAGAGGGCCGCGACTGCAAGATCAGCGAGACGGCGGCGAGGGGGTAAGGGTGGGGTTGGCGTGGATCAAGATCGTGGCTCGGGCGGACAAGGGGGCCAGGAGCCACTTCAGGGGCTGCTCGTCCTCGGTCGGGTCGATCACCAGGCGGTCGCCCGGGTGCAGGTCGAGCTGGGTGGCGATCTCGGCGGCCAGGCGGCGCCACGCGCCGAAGCTGGTGCCGTCCGGCGTGGCCGGGTCGGACGGGTCGACGGCTGTGTAGTCCGGCGGGTCGGTCGGGTGCCGCAGCACCTCGGCGGACCAGTCCAGCCAGCCCGGCGCCACCTCGGCGAGCAGGCCCGGCCCGGTGCCCACCAGATAGCGGTGCGTCCCCTCGGGCACATCCTCCAACCAGTCGTCGAGGCGCTCCGGGGTCACGAACACCGCGTCGTACGGCCGGTCCGCGCCCGGTTCCAGCACCGGCAGCCCGGCCAGCGCGCGGGGCCGGAACGAGACCGTCAACCCGACCGACCAGGCCCCGAGCAGCACCGCGGCGGTACGCCAGTGCGGCGGCAGGAGCACCGCCACCCGGTCACCGGGGCGCAGTCCGCATCCGTCGCGCAGCAGTCCGGCGCTGCGGGCGGTCCACTCGCCGAGCTGCGCGGCGGTGAGGTCGGTGCGTTCCCCGGTCGCGTCGTCGTGGTAGCTGAGCAGCGGGTATCCGACCGCGTCGGGCGTGACGGCGACGGTTGCCTGGTGGGCCATGCGCGGACTCCTGTCTGCCGGTCCGCCCACCCTAACCGTCCGAGCCGCCCGTCCGGCGCAGCCGAAGCAGCCCGGGTCAGCGCGCGGGCAGTTCGGGACCGCCGTCGAGCAGCGGGGCCAGCAGGTCGCCCTGCTTCTCCACCCGCTTGAGCACCTCACCCGCCGTGTACGGCCGCGTCGACGGCCGTTTCCCCGTCGCCCCGGCCTGGACCTCGTCCCAGGTCAGCGGCGTCGACACCGACGGCACCGACTGGGCCCGCAGCGAGTACGGCGCCACTGTCGTCTTCGCCGCGTTGTTCTGACTCCAGTCGATGAAGACCTTGCCGGGGCGCAGGTTCTTCGCCATCTTCGACACGATCAGCTTCGGGTGCTCCTGCTCCAGCTCCTGCGCGATCCGCTTGGCGTAGTCGGAGACGATCTCGGCGTCCTGCGTACCGGCGATCGGGCAGCAGAGCTGCATGCCCTTCTTCCCCGACGTCTTGGGGAACGAGGAGATCCCGTCGGAAGCCAACCGGTCGCGCATCAGCACCGCCACCTGGCAACACTGCTTGAGCGCCGCGGGGGCGCCCGGGTCCAGGTCGACGACCATCATGTCCGGGTGGGCACCGATCTTCCACTGCGGAGTGTGCAACTCCAGCGCGGCCAGGTTGGCCAGCCACACGAGCGTCGGGAGTTCGTCGCAGACCACGTAGTCGATGGTCTCCCGCCCCTTCGTCGACCCGGGGGCGGGCAGGTTCTCGGTACGTACCCAACCGGGGGTCGCGGCGGGTGCGTTCTTCTCGAAGAACGAGCCGCCGTCGACGCCGTTGGGGAACCGGATCCGGGTCAGCGCGCGGTCGCGCAGGTGCGGCAGCAGCACGGGGGCGACCCGGGTGTAGTAGTCGATCACCTCGCCCTTGGTGAAGCCGGCCTTCGGGAACAGCACCTTGTCCAGGTTGGACAACTCCAGCGAGCGCCCCTCGACCTCGACCTTGAACCGGTCAGACGGCATCGTCGACCTCCTCGGGCGGCTTGTCCGGGCGCAGGCGCAGGATGCGCGGGAAGCGCAGCCGGCCGTCCGGCGTGCGCTGGCCGTACTTGACCTCCACCACGATCCGGGGAGTTACCCAGATCGCGCCCCGGGCATCCTCGCGCGGCACACCGGCGGCGAACGGCGAGTCGGTGGCGCGCAGCGGTTCCAGCTCGCGCAGCAGTTCCCGTTCGATCGCCGCGCCGATCCCGCCGCCGACCCGCCCCCGGTAGATCAGCCGACCGTCCGGGCCGGGCACGCCGACCAGCAGGCCGCCGACGCGCCGCGCGCCGGGCCGCCAGCCGCCGACCACGAAGTCGGCGGTGACCTCCAGCTTGACCTTCACCCAGTCCGGCGAGCGCACGCCGGGCCGGTAGAGCGAGTCGACCCGCTTGGCCATCACCCCCTCCAGCCCGTGCTCGCCGGCCGCCGCGTAGGTGGCCGGGCCGTCGCCGAAGACCGGCGGTACCGCCCACCGGGCGGCGCCGAGCCCGAGCGACTCCAGCGCCGCCCGCCGCTCCCGCCACGGCCGGGCGGTCAGGTCGACGCCGTCGAGCCGCAACACGTCGAAGATCATGTACGTGACGGGTACCGTCGCCGCCAGCCGCGCCGCCTTGGCCGGGTTGCGCACGTGCATCCGCTCGGCGAGCGCGGTGAACGAGGGCTGCCCGTCGGTGAAGAGGACCACCTCGCCGTCGAGCAGCGCGTCGTCGACCTGCTCGGCCAGGTTGAGCAGTTCCGGGTACGCGGTGGTGATCTCGACGCCGGAGCGGGCGTAGAAGTGCCGGTCGCCGCGGGAGATGTCGGCGAGCGCGCGTACGCCGTCCCACTTGAACTCGTACGACCAGGCGGCGCCGGCCGGGAGCTGCCCGGTCGTCGCGAGCATCGGCTTCAACGGCGCGCCGGGCACCTCCTGACTGTAGTTGCGCACGGAAGCGCGTGCGTCCCGTTCGATCGTTTGCGATTCTGGTGGTCAACCGGGGAGAGGAGCGCGGGAATGCGGGCGATCTGGAAAGGAGCGGTGTCGTTCGGCCTGGTGTCGATCGGGGTGAAGGTCTACTCGGCCACCGAGGAGAAGGACATCCGTTTCCACCAGGTGCACCGTGAGGACGGCGGCCGGATCCGCTACAAGCGCACCTGCTCGGTCTGCGGCGAGGAGGTCACCTACGACGACATCGCCAAGGGATACGACATCGGCGGCGGCGAAATGGTCATCCTCACCGACTCCGACTTCGCCGACCTGCCGTTGAGCACGTCGCACGCGATCGACGTGCTGGAGTTCGTACCGGCCGAGCAGGTCGATCCGATCCTCTACAACAAGGCGTACTTCCTGGAGCCGGAGGGCTCGGCGACGAAGCCGTACGTGCTGCTGCGCGACGCGCTGTCCGACTCGGAGCGGGTGGCGATCGTCAAGGTTGCGCTGCGCCAGCGCGAGCAGCTGGCCACGCTGCGGGTCCGTGAGGGCGTGCTGCTGCTCAACACGATGCTGTGGCCGGACGAGATCCGCCGGCCGGACTTCGGTTTCCTGGACGAGGACCTGAAGGTGCGCCCGCCGGAGCTGGCGATGGCCAGTTCGCTGATCGACTCGATGGCCGGGGAGTTCGAGCCGGACGCGTTCACCGACGACTACCGGGCGGCGTTGCAGGAGGTCATCGACGCGAAGGTCGAGGGCCGCGAGGTGGTGCAGCCGGAGGAGGAAGAGGCCGCGCCGGCCGCCGCGGTGGACCTGATGGCGGCGCTGAAGGCGTCGGTCGAGCGGGCCCGCGCCGCCCGGGGCGAGGCGCCGTCCGGTGGCGGTGCCGAGCCGACCCCGATCTCGTCGGCCCGATCCGCGAAGAAGGCCGCGAAGAAGGCGCCGGCCAGGAAGGCGGCGGAGAAGAAGGCCGAACCGGCCAAGAAGACCGCCGCGAAGAAGGCCCCGGCCAAGAAGGCGGCGGAGAAGAAGGCCGAACCGGCCAAGAAGACCGCCGCGAAGAAGGCCCCCGCGAAGAAGACGGCCGCGAAGAAGAGCGCCTGACGCGTACGGCGAAGGCCCCGCCCTCGATGGACGGCGGGGCCGCGCCGCTCAGCCGCGGCCGAGCTTCTCGGTCGGGGTGACGCGGACGATGACGCGCTCCTCGCCGGGGCGGCGCCAGGGGTAGGTGTCCTGGCCCAGGTACTTCTTCGCCATCCGGTCGATGTGCTCGTCGGCGCCCTCGGTGACGAACTCGACGGTGCCCTTGATCCACAGGGTGCGGTAGTCGTCGGCCTTGTCCGCCACCGACACCGCGACCACCGGGTTGCGGGACATGTTCAGGTACTTCTGCCGGCCCTTGGCCGTGTTGAACACGACGTGCTCGCCGTCGGTGTCCACCCAGACCGGGGTGACGTGCGGGGTGCCGTCGGCCTCGACCGTCGCCACGTGCGCGAGCTGCGGCTCGCCGAGCAGGGCCAGGTCTTCTTCGTTGAGGATCGCCATGGTCGGAAACTACCCCGCGCGGTGCCCTCGTATCGGGCTTCGTGTCCGGATCGTGGCGGCCGTAGGGGCACGCTGGGGCTCCGGGCGGGTACCGTGTGCGCTGGCCTCGGCGGCGGCCCGCCGGGGGCGCACCCACCCACCCTGCAGGGAGTCGACGTGAGCGAGCGTGTGGAGAACCGGTCGGCGGGCCAGGCCCCGGCCACCAAGGCACAGCGGCGGCTGGCCGCCCAGCTGGCCGAGAAGAAGGCAGCCGAGGCGCGTCGCCGCCGGCAGTCGATCCTCGGCGCGGCGGTGGGCGTGCTCGCGGTGGTGGCCCTGGTCGGCGGCCTGGTGTGGCTGAACAGCGGGGACGACGACAAGGCGTCCACCGCCGGTTCCTCGGCCAGCCCGACCGCGCCGGCCGAGCCCACCGCGCCCGCCCAGGAGCTGCCCGCCGGTTTCGACCCGGCGCTGAAGACCAAGCCGACCGTGCAGGCCGGCACCGGTGAGCTGAAGAAGCTCACTGTCACCACGCTCGTCAAGGGCACCGGCCCGGCGGTGAAGGCGGGTCAGAACATCACCACGAACTATGTGGGTGTCTTCTACAAGGACGGCAAGCAGTTCGACGCGTCCTGGGACAGCGGCCAGCCGGCCACCTTCCAGATCGGCGTGGGCCAGGTCATCAAGGGCTGGGACCAGGGCCTGGTCGGCGTGCCGGTGGGCAGCCGGGTCCAGCTGGACCTTCCGGCCGAGCTGGCGTACGGCAACGACGCCGCGGGCGGTCGTCCGGCCGGGCCGCTGCGCTTCGTCGTCGACGTGCTGGCTGCGCAGTAGATCACTCCGGGCTTCCGTCCGGTCACCCAGCGGCAGTAGGTTCATGGTCACCACGGGCGGCACGTCCGCCCGTGGTGATCTGCCCACCGACGCGGAGGTGCACGTGGCGGCGCTGGACGAGGCCGGGGTGACCCGGCAGATGTGGACGCTCTACGAGCCGGTCCACGCGGTGACCTACTTCCACCCCCGTGCCCGGGCCGCGTTCGAGGCGGTCGGGCTGCGGGGCTACTGGCGCGGCTACTTCGCCGGCCGGGCCGCGCCGCTCGGGGCGGTCGACGCGCCGGCGGTGACTGCCGCGTTCTTCAGCTTCGCGCCGGCCATGGTGGCCCGCGCCCTGCCGTCGGTGTGGCGTCTGGCCACCCCGGAGGAGGCGCTGCGGGCCCGGCTCACCGGTGGTGTGCAGGCGCTCGCCGAGTTCACCTACGAGCTGCCCGAGTCGCACCTGGTCGAGGCCGCCGACCTGCTGGAGGAGGCGGCCGGGCTGGTGGACACGGCCGGGCGGGTGCTCGGCGCGGTGAACGCCGCCCTGCCCCGGGGCGAGTACCCGCTGGCCCGGCTCTGGCAGGCCGCCGCGACGCTGCGCGAGCACCGCGGCGACGGCCACGTGGCGGCGCTGGTCACCACCGGGCTGGAACCGGTCGAGGTGGTGGCCTGGCGGTGCCGGGTCGACCAGTCCCGCGAGTTCCACCAGCCGGCCCGGGGCTGGACCGACGAGCAGTGGACCGCCGCCGAGCAGCGCCTGGTGGACAAGGGCTGGCTGACTGCCGACCTGAGCCCCACGCCGTACGCCACGGACACGTTCCGCGTGGTCGAGGAGGCCACCGACCGGGCCGCGTCGGGTCCGTGGCGGGCGCTGGGCGCGGAGCGTACCGCCCGGCTGCGGGAGCTGCTGGAACCGATCGCGACGCGCTGTCGCACGATCATCCCGGCGAAGGCACCGATCGGCCTTCCGGCGCAGCGTTCCGCCGGAGCGGCGCTGCCGCGGTGAGTCCGGCCGCCGGCTGGGGCAGGATGGCGGCATGGTGGACGCGGTGCTCTTCGACCTGGACGGCGTGATCGTGGACTCCGAGCCGGTCTGGGAGGAGGTCCGGCGGGCGTACGTGGCCGAGCACTGTGGCACCTGGCAGCCGGACACCCAGCGCCGGCTGATGGGCATGAGCACCGCCGAGTGGGCCGGCTACCTGAGCGGTGAGCTGGGCGTCGACAGGTCGGCCGAGCAGGTCGCCACGGAGGTGGTGACCGAGATGGCCCGGCGGTACGCGCAGCGCGTACCGCTGATCGACGGCGCCGACGCGGTCGTGCGCGGCATGGCCGTGCGGTGGCCGCTGGGGCTGGCCAGTTCCTCGCCGACCCGGCTGATCGCGGCGGCGCTGGACGCGACCGGCCTGGCCGGCGCGTTCGGCGCGACGCTGTCGACCGAGGAGACCGCCCGGGGCAAGCCCGCGCCCGACGTGTGGCTCGCGGTGGCGCAGCGGCTGGGCGTCGACCCGGCCCGGTGCGTGGCGGTGGAGGACTCGTCGAACGGGGTCCGCTCGGCGGCCGCCGCCGGGTGCCGGGTGGTGGCGGTGCCGCACGGCTCGTACCCACTCGATCCGGACGCGGAGGCGCTCGCGGCCGTGCTGCTCCCCTCGATCGGCGCGCTCACGCCCGAGGTGGTCGAGTCACTCGGCGGGCGGCCGGCGGAATGATCGGTAGGCGGCGGGGTAGCGCCATCACGCGACGACGGTGAGGGGACAGCGATGAAGGCGATCGTGTACGAGCGCAGCGGGGACGCCTCGGTGCTCCAGGTGGTCGAACGGCCGGTGCCGGAACCCGGGCCGGGCGAGGTGCTGGTGCGGATGGCCGTGTCGGGGGTGAACCCGACCGACTGGAAGGCCCGCCAGGCGTGGCCGCTGCCGGCCGGCTGGCAGATCCCGCACCAGGACGGCGCCGGGGTGGTCGAGGCGGTCGGCGAGGGCGTGGACCGGACGCTCATCGGTGAGCGGGTCTGGGTGTGGGAGGCGGCGTGGCAGCGCCCGTGGGGCACCGCCGCCGAGTACACGCTGGTCCCGGTCCGGCACGCGGTGCCGCTCGGTCCGGCCTCGTTCGACCTGGGTGCGGCGCTCGGTATCCCGTTCATGACCGCGCACCGCTGCCTGACCGCCGGTGAGTTCATGCCGGACAAGCTGCACGCGGGCGCGTTGAGCGACCACGTGGTGCTGGTGCAGGGCGGCGCGGGCGCGGTGGGCAACGCGGCGATCCAGCTCGCCCGCTGGGCCGACGCGTGTGTGATCACCACTGTGAGCAGCCCGGAGAAGGCGCAGCTCGCGGCGGCGGCCGGGGCCAGCTTCGTGATCAACTATCGCGAGCAGGACGTGGTCGAGGAGGTCCGCAAGGTCGCGCCCGACGGGGTGCACACGATCGTCGAGGTGTCCGCCGCCCGCAACGCCGCCGCCGACGTACGGATGCTGCGCACCGGCGGGGCGGTCTGCGTGTACGCCGACGACGGGGGCGACGAGGTGACGTTGCCGATCCGGCCGCTGATGGGCCCGAACGCGCGCTGGCAGTTCGTGCTGATCTACACCGCGCCGAAGGTGGCGAAGGCGCAGGCGGTCACGGACATCGCGGCGGCGGTGGCGCAGGGCGCGATCCGGGTCGGCGAGGAGGCCGGCCTGCCGCTGCACCGGTATCCGCTGGCGGAGGCCGCCGCCGCACAGCAGGCGGTGCAGGACAGCGTGGTGGGCAAGGTGCTGGTGAGCACCGCCGACGAGTAGGCGACCGGATTTCCCCGACAGCCGGACAGACGCGAACAAGTTTCGCAACAATGACGGTGCGGGTCACCCCGTAACGGACGGGCGGCCCCGGCGCGGTGCGAACGCCGGGGCCGCCCTCTGGGAGGAATGCCCGTTGGAAACATGTTCCTGCCCGTGTAGGCGACGGTACGCCGCGAAACGTTACGACGCGGTCAGTTCCCGCACGTCGAGCCCGCCGTCGGCGTACCGCGAGCGCACCACCTTCTTGTCGAACTTGCCGACGCTGGTCTTCGGCACCGCGTCGATGAACGCCCACCGCTCCGGCAACTGCCAGCGGGCCACCGAGCCGGCGAGGAAGTCGCGCAGTTCCTCGGCGGTCACCGAGGCGCCCTCGCGGACCACCACAGTGGCCAGCGGCCGCTCGTCCCAGCGCTCGTCCGGTACGCCCACCACGCACGCCTCCAGCACCGCCGGGTGGGCCATCAGGGCGTTCTCCAGCTCGACCGAGGAGATCCACTCCCCGCCCGACTTGATCACGTCCTTCGCGCGGTCGGTGAGCGTGATGTAGCCGTCCGGCGAGAGCGTGCCGACGTCACCGGTCCGCAGCCAGCCGTCCCGGAACTTCTCCGGATCCGGGGCGTCGTCGCCGATGTACCGGGCGGTCACCCACGGCCCGCGTACCTCCAGCTCACCCACCGACGTCCCGTCGGCGGGCAGCGGCTCGCCCAGCGGGCCGACGATCCGCGCGGTCACGCCCGCCGGTACGCGGCCCTGCGTGTAGCGGTAGCGCCACGCGTCGTCGCCGGTGGCACCGGCCGGCGCCCGGGAGACCGAGCCCAGCGGCGACATCTCGGTCATGCCCCAGGCGTGGATGACGTCGATGCCGTAGCGGTCATGGAACGCGTGCATCAGCGACGGCGGGCAGGCCGAACCACCCACGATGACCTCCTTCAGCGAGGAGAGGTCCACCTCGTGCGCGTCCAGGTAGGCCAGCAGGTCGGTCCAGATGGTCGGCACCGCACCGGCGAGCGTGGGCCGCTCGGCGGCGATCATCGCGGCGATCGGCTCGGCCTGGAGGAACCGGTCCGGCATGATCAGCGAGGCGCCGGAGAGGAACGCCGCGTACGGCAGGCCCCACGACATGGCGTGGAACATCGGCACGATCGCCAGCTCGCGATCGTTCGGGCCGAGCCCGAAGCCCTCCGGCATGCAGACCTGGAGCGAGTGCAGGTAGATCGAGCGGTGCGAGTAGGCGACGCCCTTGGGGTTGCCGGTGGTCCCGGAGGTGTAGCAGAGGGCGGCGGCGTCGCGCTCGTCCACCTCCGGCCAGTCGAAGTGGTCCGGACGGTCGGCCAGCAGCGCGTCCCAGTGGTGCACGGTGATCCGGTCGCCGGCCGCGGCCAGCAGCGGGGCCGGGTCGCCACCGCCGACGACCACCACGTGCGCCACGGTGGTCATCTCGCCGATCACCCGGGCGAGCAGCGGGATGAGCGTGGTGTCGACGAGGACCACCCGGTCCTGCGCGTGGTTGGCGATGTAGGCGACCTGGTCGGGGAAGAGCCGGATGTTGAGCGTGTGCAGCACCGCGCCCATGCTCGGTACGGCGAAGTACGCCACCAGGTGCTCGTTGTTGTTCCACATGAACGTGCCGACCCGCTCGTCGCCGGTCACCCCGCACTCGTCGCGCAGCGCATGGGCCAGCCGGGCCGCGGCGCGACCGACCTCCGCGTACGTCATCCGGCGGGGTTCGGCACCGGTCCAGGTGACCACCTCCGCCGCGCCGTGCACGGTGGAGCCGTGTTCGAGGATCCGGGCGACCTGGAGAGGGGCATCCATCATCGTGCTACGCATGGGTAACAAAGTAGTGGCGGCGGTCACATCTGCGGAACCCCCCGGATTCGCCGAGGTGATCACGGATCATGCGTAGATTGTCCGGGTGAGCATCTCGTGGGCCGACTCGTACGTGGGGCAGCTCCGCGCCCTGGCCGGTGACCGCACCCTGATGTTCGTCGGCGCCCGCGCCGTCGTACGCGACAACGCCGCCCGGGTGCTGCTGATCCAACGTTCCGACAACGGCCAGTGGGCCCTGCCGGCCGGTGCCATGGAACTCGGCGAGTCGATCGCCGACTGCGCGGTCCGGGAGGTCCGCGAGGAGACCGGGCTGCGCGCGCTGCGGGTCAGCGCGTTCGCGCTCTACACCGGCCCGGACCGCACCCAGACCAACATGTACGGGCACACGTACCAGGTCTTCACCACGGCGTTCCGGGTCGACGAGTGGGACGGCGAGCTGGCCCGGTTCACCGACGAGACCACCGACTCCGGCTTCTTCCACCCGGCGGACTTCCCGCACCCGCTGTCGTCGAGCGTGCACGAGACGCTCGCCGACCTCGACGTGTTCGAGCAGACCAACCGGCTGATCCTCAAGTAGCCGCAGGTCACAGCATCGTCTGCGACTTCGCCTCCATGTCGGCGGCGGCCTCGTCCTTCGACTCCTTCGTCAGCGGCTTGCCGCCGGGCGCGGGCGCCTTCCCGCCGAGC
This sequence comes from Micromonospora sp. WMMD1274, assembly GCF_049179035.1. Lineage (NCBI taxonomy): Bacteria > Bacillati > Actinomycetota > Actinomycetes > Micromonosporales > Micromonosporaceae > Micromonospora > Micromonospora sp. WMMD1274. The sequence continues at coordinate 3,596,231 of NZ_JBMHMG010000001.1, read as the reverse complement.
GGGTCGGCGCCGCCGGTGGCGCCCTGCGGGCCGGTGCCGCGCAACTGGAGGTTCGGCATGGCCAGGGTGACCAGGACGGCGATCACGGCGATCAGCCCGGTGGTCAGGAAGACCAGGTGCAGCGACTCGACGAACGCGGCCTGGACGGCGGCGCGTACCGGGGCGGGCAGCGCGAGGATCGCCGCCGGGTCGTTGATCGAGAAGTCCCCGCCGGCCGTCACCGCGGCCCGCTGCTCCGGCGGGAGCTGCGCCAGCGCGCCGGGCAGCCGCGCGGACATCTCGGCGGTGAGCCGGGACGACAGCACCGCGCCGAGGATGGCCACGCCGAACGAACCGCCGAGCGACCGGAAGAACGTCGCCGACGAGGTGCCCGCGCCCAGGTCGCGGACGCTCACCGCGTTCTGCACGGCCAGGATCAGCGACTGCATGCACAGGCCCAGCCCGACGCCGATCACCACCATGTAGCCGAACGCGGCCCACAGCGTGGTGTCCACCTGGAGCTGCTGGAACAGCAGCATGCCGACCACCAGCACGGCCGCGCCGGCCACCGGGAACCACTTGTACCTGCCGATCCGGCTCATCGCCCGGCCGGTGAGCACCGAGGTGACGATGACGCCGGCCATCATCGGCAGCATCAGCAGACCGCTGCGGGTCGGCGAGGCGCCCTTGACGATCTGGAGGTAGAGCGGGATGAAGATGATCGACCCGAACATCACCAGGCCGAGCACGAAACCCGCGCCGTTGGCGAGCGCGAACGTGGCGCTGCGGAACAGCCGCAGCGGCAGGATCGGCTCCTTGGTCCGGGCCTCCTGGACGACGAACAGCACGCCCAGCACCGCGCCCGCGACGAACAGCCCGACGATCACGCCGGAGCCCCAGGCGTACTCGGCGCCGCCCCAGCTCAGCGCCAGCAGCAGGCAGCTCACGCCGGCGACCAGCAGCGCCGCGCCGATCCAGTCGACTGTGTGCTCCCGCCGCTCGAACGGCACCAGCCGCATGACGTGCCAGCAGACCACGATGGCGAGGATCGCCAGCGGCACGTTGATGTAGAAGATCCACCGCCAGTTGTTCTCCGCGAAGTAGCCGCCGACGAGCGGTCCGGCCACCGACGAGACGCCGAACACCGCGCCGAACAACCCCTGGTAGCGGCCACGCTCCCGGGGCGACACCACGTCCGAGATGATGGTGAACGCCAGCGTCATCAGGCCACCGGCGCCCAGGCCCTGCACACCGCGCGTGACGATCAACTGGGTCATGTTCTGCGACAGCCCGGCCAGCAGCGAACCGAGCAGGAACATCCCGATGGAGAACAGGAAGACCGGCCGGCGCCCGTACAGGTCGGCCATCTTGCCGTACAGCGGCGTCGAGGCGGTCGAGGCCAGCAGGTACGCGGTGACCACCCACGAGTAGTGGTTGATGCCGCCCAGCTCGCCGACGATGGTCGGCAGCGCGGTCCCGACGATGGTCTGGTCCAGCGCCGCCAGCAGCATGCCGGTCATCAGACCGAACATCAGCAGGCGGATCTGGCGGGCGGGCAACGCGGGACGGGCGGCCTGGGCGGTCATCCCGCTTCCTATCCCACCGGGGGCGGATCATGCCCCCGGTGGGACTGTGAGTTTTCAGCGGGCGGTGTGCCGACCCTCGGCGAACTCCTCGACGATCTTGGCGCAGAACGCCGGCAGGTCGTCCGGCTTGCGGCTGCTGACCAGCCCGTTGTCGGTGACGACCTCCTGATCGACCCAGTTCGCGCCGGCGTTGGTGAGGTCGGTGCGCAGGCTCGGCCAGGAGGTGATGGTGCGGCCCCGCACCACGTCCGCCTCGACGAGCGTCCACGGGCCGTGGCAGATCACGCCGACCGGCTTGCCGGCGTCGAAGAACGCCTTGACGAACCGGACCGCCTCCGGGTCCGTACGCAGGAAGTCGGGGTTCGCCACGCCACCGGGCAGGACCAGGCCGTCGTACGCCCCGGCGTCCGCCTCCTTGGTGGTGACGTCGACCTGGTACTGCTTGCCGTGGTCGAGATGGTTGAAGGCCTGGATCGTGCCGGACTCGATGGAGACCAGCTCGACCTGGGCGCCGGCGTTCTCCACCGCCTCCCGGGGCTTGGTGTACTCGACCTCCTCGACGCCGTCGGCGGCCAGGAAGGCGATGCGCTTGCCCTGAAGTGTCGCTGCCATGCTGCTTCTCCTCTCCGGGGTACGTCTGCACGGTTCCCCCGCCCGATGCCGCGAAACCGGACGCATCGGGTGGCCCGCGTCGCACCATGTTTGGCCAGACGGCCCGGGGGGATCCGCAGAGGCATGGCAGGAGCAGCAGCGGAAGAGCGCCGGCTCGCCACCGTGGTGGCGAGCTGGCAGCAGCGTCCCGTGCTGGTCGTCGGGGACGCCATGCTGGACGAGTGGCGGTTCGCCGAGTCGGAGCGGCTCTGCCGCGAGGCGCCCGCACCGGTCCTCACCCTGCGGCGGCGGATCTCCGCGGCCGGGGGCGCCGCCAACACGGCGGTGAACGTCGCGGCGCTCGGCGGCCGGGCCGCGCTCGTCGCCCCGGTCGGCGCCGACGTGGCCGGCGACGAACTGCACGACTGCCTGGACCGGGCGGCGGTCTGGGACCGTACGGTGAGCCAGCCGGGCCGGCCCACGCCGGTCAAGCGGCGGATGCTCGCCGGCAACCAGATCCTGCTCCGCGAGGACTCCGGCGGCCCGGAGGACGGGCTGGACGCCGACGGGGTGGCCCGCCTGCTGACCGCGCTGCACTGCGCCACCGAGGAGCTGCGCGCGGTGGCCGCCGGTCAGCCGCTCACGCTCGTCGTCTGCGACTACGGCCTGGGCGCGCTGCCCTCGGCGGTACGCGCCTGGCTGGTCGCCAACCGCGACCGGTACGGCACCGTGGCGCTCGACGCGCACGACCTGGCCGACTGGCGCGGACTGAACCCGACAGTGGTGACGCCGAGCTTCGCCGAGGCGACCCGGCTGCTGGCCCGCGCCGCCGCCGGGTTCGCGCACGCCGAACGGGGTGCCGTCCCCGGCGGCGACGACCTGCACCTGAACCACCCGGCGGAGGCCGACGGCCCGTCCGAGCTGATGGTGGGCGCCGCGCCCGGCGGATCCGGTGAGCGCGTACCGGGCAGCCCGCACCCGACCTCCGGTACGCCCGCCGCCGAGACCCCGACCGGCCCGACCGGCGAGCCGACGCCCGGCGAGGAGCGGGTGGCGCTGACCGGCGACGGGCTGAGCGTCACCGGGACCGGCGTGACGGTGAGCGCGGCGGCCGGCACCGGCGTCGACCGGGCCGTGCTGGCCGAGTCCCGCCTGCCCGAGCTGCGCGAGCACACCGGCGCCGACGTGGTGGCGGTGACCCTGGACACCGAGGGCGCTGTGGTCGGCGGCGCCGAGGGCGAGCCCCGGCGCAGCCACAGCACCCCGGTCCCGGCCAGCCACGCGGTGGGCGCCGGGGACGCGTACCTGGCGGCCATGACGCTGGCGCTCGCCGCCGACGCGGGCCTGCCCACCGCCGCCCAGCTCGCCCAGCTCGCCGCCACCATCACGGTCGCCGACACCGGCACGTGCGTGTGCCGCCGGCAGGATCTGCTGGCCGCGCTCGGCACCGGCGCGGACGAGGGCGGGCATCCGGCGCTGGTCGGCGCCGACGAGCTGGCCGCGCTGGTGGACGAGCACCGGCAGGCCGGACGGTCGGTGGTGTTCACCAACGGATGCTTCGACGTGCTGCACCCGGGGCACGTCCGCTACCTGACGCAGGCCCGCGCGCTCGGCGACCTGCTGATCGTGGCGGTCAACTCGGACGGCAGCGTACGGCGGCTCAAGGGCCCGGACCGGCCGGTCAACCCGGTCGAGGACCGGATCGCCCTGCTGGCGGCGCTGGCCTGCGTCGACCACGTGGTGGTCTTCGAGGAGGACTCCCCGGCCCGGCTGATCGAGGCGGTCCGCCCCGACGTCTACGTCAAGGGCGGCGACTACCCGCCGGAGATGGTGCCGGAGGCGCCGCTGGTACGGCGGCTGGGCGGGCAGGTGCGCACGCTCGGGTACGTGCCGGACCGCTCCACCTCGGCGATCATCGACCGGATCCGCGCCCAGTCGCACAGCATGAGCGAGAGCCGTGAGTCCGTGCCCGACCAGCAGCACAGCCCCGCCGTGGGCGAGGGCAGGCCGGCGTGACCCGTCCGCTCGACCCGGGCACGCCCGGGCGGTTCCGGCAGCACCGGCGGCTCGACGTGCTGATCCCCACCCGCAACCGGCCCGCCGAACTGGCTGTCACGCTGTCCGGGCTGGCCGCCCAGGAGGGCGTACCCGGGTTCGGGGTGGTGGTCAGCGACCAGTCCGACGGCGAGCCCGCGTACGCGCACCCGGCCGCCGCCACGATGGTGCGGGCGTTGCGGCACCGGGGGCACCCGGTGCTGCTGACCCGGCGGCTGCCCCGGCGCGGCCTGGCCGAACACCGGTCCTACCTGCTGGCCCAGTCGGCGGCCGACGCCGTGCTCTGCCTCGACGACGACGTGTGGCTGGAGCCGGGCGCGCTGTCCCGGCTGGTGACCGCGCTGGACGAGCTGGGCTGCGGGTTCGTGGGCAACGCGGTGCACGGGCTCTCCTACGCCGACGACGTCCGCCCGGAGGCGCACCAGCACTACGAGGAGTGGACCGGGCCGCCGGTGCCGGAACGCATCCAGCCCGGCACGCCGGAGTGGCACCGGGCGTCCATCCACCCGGCGGCGAACCTGTTGCACGTCACCGAGAAGCTGGACCTGGCGGCGGGCGAGTGGCGGGCGTACAAGGTCTCCTGGATCGGCGGGTGCGTGCTCTACGACCGGGCCAAGCTCGTCGACTCCGGCGGCTTCGACTTCTGGGAGCGGCTGCCCGAGCGGCACCAGGGCGAGGACGTCGCCGCCCAACTCGCCGTGCTGGAGCGCCACGGCGGCGCCGGTGTCCTGCCCAGCGGGGCGTACCACCTGGAGTCACCGACCACTGTCACCGAACGCGACGTGGAGGCGTGGGAAGTGGTGCTCAGCGAGTCGCCTGCGGAGGTGTGAGCAGCTCGCGGGCCGCCTCGACCACCTCGGCGGCCGGCACGTCGGCCACGAACGACACCCGGTGCGGGCACTCGCCGTCGCCCGGCCGGTGCGGGTAGATCCCGGGCGTGCAGTCGACGCCGCAGACCGGGCAGAGAGTGGTCCAGGCGGCGATCGGGCGGTGCCGTCCGCGCAGCGGCGACGCCCCGTTGATCAGGTTGCCGACCCAGAAGACGCCCACTGTCGGCGCGCCCACGGCGGCGGCCAGGTGCAGCGGGCCGGTGTCGTTGGAGACCACCAGCGCGCAGTCCGCGTACGCGGCGGCCAGCGCGCCCAGACCGAGCGTGCCGACCTGGGGACGCACCGGCACTCCGGCCGCCGCCACCACCGCGTCGACCGTCTCCTGCTCGGCGGGCGTACCGGTGACCAGCACCTCGTACCCGTCTCCGGTGAGCGCGCGGGCGACCTCGGCGAAGCATTCCGGCGGCCAGCGGCGCCGCGTGTCGGTGGCGCCCGGGTGCAACGCGACCCGGGGCCGGGTGGGTTCGCCGAGCACGGCGGCGGCCTCCGCCCGGTCGGCCGCGGTGACCGCGAGCGCCGGGGTGATCGTGGTGGCGGGCGCCCCGACCAGGGCGGCCACCTCCAGGTAGCGGATCACCTCGTGCTGGTAGTAGACGTAGCGCAGCCACCGGTCCAGCGGCGGCGCGCCCTCGGCCCGCAGGCCGGCGGTGACCCGGGCGCCCAGCCCGGCGACGAACGGGTTCGAGTTGGCACCGCCGCCGTGCACCTGCAACGCCAGGTCGAACCGTTCGGCGCGGGCGGCGGCCAGGAACGCCGGCACGTCACCGGGTGACTCGCCGGGCCCCGGATCGCGGATGCCCGGCGCCGCCGGCACCACCAGCACCCGGTCCACCGGGCCGGGCCGGTCGCGCCAGAGCGCCGCGTGCCACGGCGCGCCGAGCAGCACGATCTCCGCCGACGGGTACGCGGACCGCAGCGCGTCGAGCGCCGGCAGCACGAAGATGAAGTCACCGAGCGCGTTGGCGCGCAGCACGGCGATCCGTTCGACGTCCGGAACGCGCTCGCCGACCGGACCGAGCACCGCTGAGCTGGTCACGCGGCCCCTACGGCCTGTCGATCTCGTCGAGCGCGGTGTCCGGGTGGTGCATCTCCCGGTCCGCGGCCGGGTCGGCGGGCATCGGCGTACGGTCGGCGCCCGGTCGCGGGCCGGTGCGGCCGACGGTGATGGTGCGCGGCGCGGACCGGGACGCCCGGGGCAGGCGCACCCGGAGCAGGCCGTGGTCCATCACCGCGTCGATCCGGTCCGGGTCCACGCGGGACGGCAGATCCACGCGGTACTCGAAGCCCCGGGTGGTGAACCCGCCCGGGATGCCGTGGTCGGCGTTCACCTCGGCCTCCGACCGGGCGCGTACGCACAGCTCCCGGTCGTCCAGCTCGACGGCGACCTCCTCCGGCGCGACGCCCGGAAGCCGGACGACCACCTCCCAGCCGTCGGCCGTCTCGGCCAGATCCACGTCCTGGTTGCCGGAGCGTCCGCCGACCAGCCGGCTCAGCTCGGAGCGCAGCGACTGCAGCTCGCCCATCGGATCCCAGCCCTGCTGGCGGCCACGCCAGCCTCGTCCGCCGCTCTGTTCGGTCATCGCACGTCTCCGATCCGCTGGGTCGCCGAGGGGGGTCGCAGCGAGCTGGGCGCGTTCAGGTCGTGCTCCGGGTCGACGCCGACACCGAGCCGGTCCACCAGTTCGCCGCCGAGCCAGGCGCTGACGCCGAGGATCGCCACGGCGACCACCTCGATGGCGATCAGCGCGCCGCCCGCCGCGCGGGAGTCGGCGTTGAGCCGGACCACCCAGACGGCGGCGAACAGCAGGATCACCGCGACGTTGGCGGCGGCGTGGGTGAGCCCGACCCGCTTGGCGCGGGTGCCGGCCGGCAGGGCGAGCAGGTCGAACGCCCCGGCCGCCGCGGCCAGCAGGCCACCGATCAGACCGACTGTGATGTTCCAGTACGCGACCTCGCCGAGGAAGTCCGGCCCGCCCACGGTGTCCACCACATCGAAGATCACCGCGGTCACGAGGAGCGCCACCGGGAACATCACGAGCATCGGATGCACGGGATGGCCGAGCACCTTCAGTCGGCTCTCCATCTCGGCCTCCATCCGTCGCGTCCGGACGCACGCTGCGAACCGGTCCCTACCCGCCGGCCCCGGGGGCAAACCCGGCGCTCGACGCGCTCTCCTAGGCTGACAGTGGCGGATCACGGCCCGTCGCGGGGCGGAACCGCCGTCAAGGTCAACGGACGGGGGAGGAAGACGTGACGACCCGGGAGATCACCAGCGAGGCCGAACTACGCGAGCTGATCGGCACACCGATGGCGCGGGCGGCCACCAAGGAGCGCCGTAAGCTGCACGAACGCGACCGGGAGTGGCTCGCCGCCTCGCCGTTCTGCCTGATCGCCACCGCCGGCGCGGACGGCACCTGCGACGTCTCCCCCAAGGGCGACCCGCGCGGTTTCGCGCTGGTGCTCGACGACACCACGATCGCGATCCCGGAGCGGCCCGGCAACCGGCGGGCCGACGGCTACCGCAACATCCTGACCAACCCGCACGTCGGGTTGATCTTCCTGATCCCGGGCCGCACCGACACGCTGCGGATCAACGGCCGGGCCCGGCTGATCGCCGACGCGCCGTGGTTCGCCGACATGGAGGTCAAGGGCCACCGGCCGCTGCTGGCCGTCGAGGTCGCGATCGAGGAGATCTTCTACCACTGCGCGAAGGCGTTCCTGCGCTCCGAGCTGTGGCAGCCGGAGACCTGGCAGCCGGACGCGCTGCCGACGCGGGCCCGGCTGATCAAGGAGGTGGAGGCCCCGGCGGAGAGCCTGGCCGACCTGGAACGCCACTACGGCCCGGCCTACCTGGAGACGCTCTACCGCTGACCCCGCTACCCCGCCGGGGTGAAGCGCGTCGGCACGCCCACGTCGGACAGGGCGCGGGCGAGGTGCGGCGCGGTGGTCTTCACGTACGCCGCGCCGATGTGCGAGCCACCCCGGTAGATGAGCACGTTGCCGAACACCACAGGGCACCTGTCGGTCGGACAGACGGCGTCGAACAGGTCGATCATCTTGACCTTCGGCGCGCCCGCGACCGCCTGCCGCTGCATCCGGTACCCCGGGTCCTGGTCGTGCCGCTCCCGGTCGAACGCGCAGGCCGACAGGCGCTTGCGGTTCTTGTCGGCACAGGCCACCGCCGCGCCCGGATGTGGGTTGTTGGCGAGCACGACGACCTTGGTCCCCACCGAGTCGAGCTTCTTCCACGAGGCCCGAACGCCGGACACCATCGCTGCGACAGTGGCGCGCTTGCCCCCGCTGTCCAGAGCCGTCGACGCCGACTGCGAGGTGACCACGTAGTCGGGGCGCTCCCGCACCAGGCGGTCCAGCAGCGCGCGGTTCCATTCGATGCAGTCGGTGTACGGCTTGCCGGACCCGTCACCCTTGAGCACCTGGGCGCTGGTGAAGGCGCATCCCGCCTTCGCCATGATCAGCAGCTTCCAGTCGTTCTGCGTGGCGAGCACCTGGAACGCGGGTAGCCACTGGTCCATCTTCGAGTCGCCGACGAGCGCGACGGTGGTGGACCCGTTCGGCACGCCGTACGTGCAGGACAGCACCTCGGCGCCCTCGACCTGCTGGAAGCACTTGTCCCGGTTGGTGTCGGGCACGTCCATGAAGCCCTGCCGGATCTGCAGCGGGTCCGGCGTGATCGCGTCGAACCGCTCCGGCACCGGACCGATCGGCGCCGTGCCGGGCGCTGTGGACAACAGCGCGGCGCCCGGGGCGTACCGGCTCTTGGTCGTGGTCGCGGCGGCGGCCCACGCGCCCATCAGCACCAGGACCAGGCCGGCGCAGATGCCGGCGAGCGTGAAGTTGCCGCCCAGGCTCAACGCCAGACGCGGCGACGTGGAGATCTTCCGTGAGTAGCGCAGCGGGTTCTCCACCAGCCGGAACGTGAGCCAGGCCGGGATCACCGAGGCGAGCGCCACGACGAGACCCTCGGTCACCGACAGGTCACCGAAGTGCGCGGCGGCCACCACGAGCATCGGCCAGTGCCACAGGTACAGCGAGTACGACAGGTCACCGATCCACTGGAACGGACGCAGGCCGAGCACCATCACCGGCCCCCGGGCGCCGGCCGCGCCGCCGGCTGCGATCACCGCCGCCGCGCCGAGCGTGGGCAGCGCCGCCGCGTACCCCGGCCATGCGGTCTTCCCGCTGACCAGCAGCGCCGCCGCCACGATCGCGGCGAGACCGAGCCACCCGAGGACGACCGCCACCGACCGGGGCATCCGCGCGGCGCGGACCGCCAGCAGCGCGACCGCCGCGCCGACCGCCAGCTCCCACAGCCGCGTGGTGGAGACGAAGAACGCGCGCTCCGGCGAGTTGGCCGTCTCGACGATCGACCAGACGAACGACGGCACCGCCAGCACCGCGAGACCGACCCACAGGACCGGCCGTACGTTCGCCCGCCGGAGCCTGCGCGCGGCGAGGATGGCCAGCACGATCAGCAGCGGCCAGAGCAGGTAGAACTGCTCCTCCACGGCGAGTGACCAGAAGTGCTGCACCGGCGACGGCGCGACGTCCTCGGCCAGGTAGTCGACAGCGCGGTCGGCGAACCGCCAGTTCACGACGTAGGTCGCCGCGGCGGCGATGTCGCCGCCGATGACCTGCCACTCACCCCGGGGTACGAACAGCCGGACCGCGACTGCGGTGGCCGCCAGCACCACCGTTGCCGCGGGCAGGATCCGCTTGGCCCGGCGCGCGTAGAAACCGGTGAGCGAGACCCGCCCGCTGCGCTCGATCTCGGAGATGAGCTGCCCGGTGATGAGGAAGCCGGAGATCACGAAGAAGACGTCGACGCCGACGAAGCCACCGGGAATGAACGGCAGGCCGGCGTGGTAGAGCAGCACCAGCCCCACGGCGACGGCCCGGAGCCCGGCGACGTCGGCCCGGAACCGGCTCGGCGTCGCCTCCCTGCCCGGCTCGCGTCCGGTCGTCGTACCGCCCGGCTCCTCGACCGGTGAACCTTCCCGATCGGTAACTTTCGTCAACGGCGGGGAAGTCATCGCGATCCTCAAACTCTGCGGGCTGGGGGCGAGGGAACGATAGCGGCTGGTCAGGCGGCGGACAATCACGCCGCACCGCCTCGTCGAGCGGATGCCGCCGCGCGGCGGGCGGGCGCTCCGGCGCGACGAGCAGGCGTTCCGACCCTAGACCGTCGCCCGGCGGCGTAGGGGGCAGGGTGGATACGGCGGGTCACGCCGGCAGGCGATGGGGTTGAATCGGCGGGTGGCGAAGACCCTGACGATCACCACCCGCAACGCGAGCTTCCAGCAGTGGCAGGCGCTGCTGACCAACCGCACCAAGCGGCAGCGGTCCGGGGAGTTCCTGGTCCAGGGGGTACGCCCGATCACGGTGGCCCTGGAGCAGGGCTGGGAGATCCGCGCCCTCCTCCACCCGGACCGGCAGCCCCTGTCCCGCTGGTGCCGTGACCTGCTCGACCGCGCCGACGCCAGGCGGGTCGCCCTCGCGCCCGAGCTGATGCGGGAACTGAGCGGCAAGGAGGAGGAGTCCCCCGAACTGCTCGCAGTGGTGGCGCAACCCGCCGACGACCTGGCCCGCATCCCGGTCGGGCCGGCGATGCTCGTGGTGGTCTTCGACCGCCCCAAGACCCCGGGCAACATCGGCACGCTGATCCGCTCCGCTGACGCCTTCGGCGCCTCCGGCGTGATCATCACGGGCCACGCCGCCGACCCGTACGACCCGAAGGCGGTCCGGGCCACCACCGGGTCGCTGTTCGCCGTACCGGTGGTGCGCGTCGGCGGCCACCGCGACGTCCTGGACTGGGTCGCCGCGGTGCGTGCGGACGGGCTTCCGCAGGTCCAGATCATCGGTACGGACGAGCACGGGGACGTGGACATCGCCGAGCACGACCTGACCGGCCCCACGCTCCTGCTGGTCGGCAACGAGACGCACGGGCTCAGCAAGGGCTGGCAGGAGGCCAGTGACCGGATGGTGCGCATCCCGATCGTGGGGGCGGCGAGTTCGCTGAACGCGGCGGCGGCCGGAACGGTGGCCCTGTACGAGGCCGCCCGGCAGCGGGCCGAGCGCCGGTAGCGGTTGCGCCGCCACCGGACTCCCAGCGCTCCCTGTCCGTCGGCGCGCTCCCCTATCCGGACGGGCGGGTGGACGCCCGTTCCGCGACCGCCTTTCGGTGGGCCGCACTGCCCTCCCGGTAGAACAGGTAGCCGCCGTGGTGCAGGACGTCGCCGTCGAATCGGCCGTCGGCGGTGAACCCGCTGTCGTCCCAGTACTCGATGTGCTCGCCGAGCACCTCGTACCGGCCGGTGTAGGCGCTCGCCCGATCACCGCGCGCCTCGTCGTACCGGCCGGTGGGCAGCAGCTCCTGCCGGATGTAGCCGTCGGCGGTGACCCACATCCCGACGTACGGATGAAGGGCCCCGGAGGCCGAGGGCCGCGCCTGCGTCGCGGACGGGGCGGCCTGCGGTACGGGCGGTGTCTCCGTGCCGCAGGCGGTGAGCGCCGCCGTCAGGAGGACGGTGGCGGCCTTGCGGTGGTGGGTGCCTGACATGTCAGCCTCGCTGCCGGGTCGGACGGATGATGATCTCGTTGACGTCCACGTCCGCCGGCTGGTCGACGGCGTAGGAGATGGCACGCGCGACGGCGTCCGGTGAGATCGCGTGCCGGCGGTACTCCCGCATCGCCTCCCGGGCCATCGGATCGGTGATCGATTCGGCCAGCTCCGACTCGACGACGCCGGGCGTGATCGTGGTGACCCGCAGGCTCGGATCGGCCTCCAGTCGCAGACCTTCGGTGATCGCCCACGCGGCGAACTTCGTCGCCGAGTACACCCCGGAGGTCGGCACCACCTCGTGCGCGCCGACGGAGGCGACAGTGACCAGGTGGCCGCTGCCCTGCCGCTGGAAGACCGGCAGGACGGCCGCGATGCCGTGCAGCAGACCCCGGACGTTGACGTCGATCATCCGATCCCACTCGTCCACCAGCAGGGCGTCGAGCCGGGACAACGGCATCAGACCCGCGTTGTTGACGAGCACGTCGACCCGTCCGAACTCGGCCACCGCACTGTCGACGAACGCCGCAACGTCGTCACGGTCCGTCACGTCGAGCCGCCGTACGCTGATGTTGTCGTGCCGTTGGGCGAGCGCGGCGAGCCGCTCGCGGCGCCGCGCGCCCGCGACCACGGCGTGCCCCTCGGCGGCCAGGCGCAGTGCGGTCGCCTCGCCGATGCCGCTGCTCGCGCCGGTGACCAGAACGACCTTCTGTGTGGATTCCATGAGTCCACCGTGCGGAGTACGGCCGGCCGCAACCAGGGTGCGTCACACCCCGGCTGAGGCTCCTGGCGGCCTGCCGCCCGCGGTTATGTTGGGGTGGTGGACGGCAGCAATCCGCTCGGCGAGTTCCTGCGTGCCCGGCGTGAGACGACCAGTCCGGCGGAGGCCGGAATCGTCTCCTCGGGCCGGCGCCGCACGCCGGGTCTGCGGCGCGAGGAGGTCGCCCAGCTGTCCGGGGTCAGCACCGACTACTACGCCCGCCTGGAGCAAGGGCGGGAACAGCATCCGTCGGAACAGATGCTGAACGCGCTGGCCCGCACCCTCGGACTCGACGCCGAGGAGGCGGCGCATCTGCACCTGCTGGCCAGGAGCGGCCGCACGTCTGTCCGCCGGGGTACGCGGGAGACCGTCCGGCCGAGCCTGCTGCGCCTGATGGACGGCTGGCTGCACACCCCCGCGCTGATCGTCGACCGCAGGATGGACGTGCTTGCCGCCAACCGGCTCGGGCGCGCCCTGTTCGCCAAGCTGTTCGAGGCCGACGAGCCCAATCTCGTCCGGTTCGTCTTCCTCGACCCGGCGGCCCACTCCTTCTATCCCCACTGGGACCGGGTCGCGCAGTCCAGCCTGGGCGCGCTGCGGGCCGCCGCAGCCGACATGCTCGACGACGCGCGGCTCACCGAACTGGTCGGGGAACTCTCGCTGAAGAGCCCGGAGTTCCGCCGGCTGTGGGCTCGCCACGACGTACGGGGAAAGACGCACGAGGCGAAGCTGTTCCACCATCACGACGTCGGCGAGCTGACTCTCACGTACGACTCCCTGACCGTCGCCGGTGCGACCGGCCAGCAGCTGGTCGTCTACCAGGCCGAGGCCGGCAGCCGTTCGGCGCAGGCCCTGGCGCTGCTGGGCACGGTCGCCGCCGAACTGCCCGCTCCGGGCAGAAGAGCACGGGCGGCCTCGTAACCGCGCCTACAGCCGAAACGCTACTGGTGGTCCCGACTGTTCTCCTGATGGGATTTCCCAGCGACGCGAGGACGATCATCCGATGCGACAGGAGCATCCGCAGCACGTACCCGACCGCACCGGCACGCCCGGTGTCGACGGCAGGTGGGCGGTCGCCCGCTGGCGGCGCGCCCTTGCGATTCTCGCGCCGCTGGTCGCAGCGGTGCTCGGCGCCGCGATGGCCGCGCAGTGGGAGGTCGGCGGCGGCCGAGCCGTCAGCTCTCTCCCCGCTCCGGCGCGATGGATGGCCGAGAACCTGCCGTTGTTCGACGGTGGGGAGCCGGCCTGGATCTGGCGTGGGCCCTTCTTCGTGTCGGTGCTGCTGACGCTGCCGCTCGTCTGGACGGTGACCGGCCACGCCACCGCGACGCCTCGGCGCCTCACGAGGTACGGGCTCCTCGCCGCCGCCATCGCGATCGGCCTGGAATACAACAGCCCCGGATACGGGTGGGTGTTCGACCTCGCGGCCCTGCTGACGGCGCTGGCGGGCACCGTCTGGTGTGGCCTGCAAGGGCTGCATCGCGGTGTGCTGCCACGCCGCGTCGCGTGGGCGCTCGTCGCGGCACTGCCGTTGACGCCACCGGCCGGCTTCCTCACGTTCTGGTACCTGCCTCCCGGCCTGACCATGGGCGTACTGCTGGCCTGGGCGGCTGCCGCCGGCTGGCCCGGCCGGCCGGGTTGCCCCGGATGCGGTCGCCGACCGGCCGGTCGAAGCAGTCGCGGCGCGGACGATTGACCGGCACCCGTCGGCGGAGGGGCAATCGGCCTCGGAAACGGCGAAGCCCAGGCCTGTGACCTGGGCTTCTGTACCGAGCCGCCTGACGGAATCGAACCGTCGACCTACGCATTACGAGTGCGTCGCTCTAGCCGACTGAGCTAAGGCGGCAACGATCGTCAAGTGTACGGCACGCCCCGGCGGAAGCCGAACCGGATCCCCCCGTCCCCGAACCCGGACACCGGACCATATCCGCCCCGTCACGGGAGAGACTTCCCGCCCGCTCCGGACTACCCTGCGGCGGGTGACCGACGAACCGCCGCGACCACCGGCTCCCGAGGCGCATCCCGGCGAGCGGGCCACCCGCCGCCCCCGCCGCATCGACCCCCGGGAGCTGGGTTTCACCCCGCGCCGGCCGGTGCCCTGGCTCGCGCCACTGCTGCTGATCAGCACCGGCCTGCGTACGTTGCTGGCCATGCTGTTCGGGGCCTACCTGGACAAGCGGGAGTTGCAGAACGCGTTCAGCGACGGCACGTTCCGGCAGGTCGGGCCGGACGGCGGGCTCTGGCTCGACTACGTGGCCGACCTGGGTGACGGCTTCGACGCCACGTACTCGGTGGCGTACCTGCTCGCCCAGCCGGAGCTGACAGTGGACGGGCACCGGCTCCCCCGCGCGCAGACGCTGGTGATGGGCGGCGACCAGGTCTACCCGGCGGCGGGCTACGAGGCGTACGAGGACCGGTGCAAGGGCCCGTACCAGGCGGCGCTGCCGGTCGCCCCGCCGGAGAAGCCGACGCTGTTCGCGGTGCCCGGCAACCATGACTGGTACGACGGGCTGACCGCATTCCTGCGCCTGTTCGTGCGTACCCGGGACCGGCACTTCGCCGGCTGGGGCACCGGCCAGTCCCGCTCGTACTTCGCGGTCGAGCTGCCGGCCGGCTGGTGGCTGCTCGGCCTCGACGACCAGTCCGGGTCGTACCTGGACGACCCACAGCTCACCTACTTCGACGAGGTGGCCCGCAAGCTCACCCCGGAGTCCAAGGTGATCCTGGCGGTGCCGGCGCCGACGTGGGTCAAGGCCGTCGACCACCCCAACGCGTACGACTCGATCGACTACTTCATCCGTACCCTCGTCGCGCCGACCGGGGCGCAGGTAAAGGTGCTGGTCTCCGGCGACCTGCACCACTACGCCCGTTACGCCGGGCCGGACCGGCAGCTCATCACGTGCGGCGGTGGCGGCGCCTACCTCTATCCGACGCACCGGCTGCCGGAGAAGCTGGAGGTGCCGCCGCGTGACACGCTGACCCGGCGGGCCAGCAACACCCGGGAGTACGACCTGGCCGCGCGCTATCCGGACAAGGCGCGCTCCCGCCGGTACGGCTGGGGGATCTTCGCCCGGCTGCCGTTCCGCAACCCGGGTTTCACCACGCTGCTCGGCACGCTGCACACGCTGCTGATGCTGGCGATGGCCGGGGTGGCGGTGCAGCGGGTGGGCACCACCGAGCAGCGCCTGTTCAGCGTGCCGCTGGCGATCATGCTGGTGGTGGCGATGATGGGCGCGGTGTTCTTCGCCAAGCCGCCCACGGCGGGCGGGAAACGGCACGCCCGGCACTGGATCCTCGGGGTGGCGCACGGGCTGGCCCAGGTGGCGCTCGCCGCCGGGGGCACGTGGGTCTGGTTGCAGCTGCCGTTCTACGACTGGCCGTGGCCGCTGCCGGCGGTCGCCGCCGTGGTGCTCTACGGGCCGGTGAGCGGGCTGGCCGCCAGCCAGCTCGTGGCGCTCTACCTGCTGGTGGCGGGCGCGTTCGGGGTGAACCTGAACGAGCTGTTCGCGGGGCAGGGCATCGAGGACTCGAAGGCGTTCCTGCGGTTCCGGATCGACCCGGACGGCACGCTGACGATCTACCCGATCGCCGTCGACAGGGTGTCCCACAACTGGCAGTTGAACCCCGACCAGTCCCCCACCGCCTCCTGGCTGACCCCGAAGACCCCCCTGACCCCCCGCCTGGCCGAACCCCCCATAGTCATCCGCTGACCCCGCCCGGCCGACTCACCCCGTCGATCATGAAGTTAGCGGCGAAGTCGATCACAATTTCGACCGCCAACTTCATGATCGACGGAGAGGGGGCGGGAGAGGGGCGGGGCGGGTGGGGGTGGGGTGGGGGTTAGGGCTGGGGGTAGTGCTGGTCGTGGGCCTGCCTCGGGCCGCAGACCGACGCGCGGGAGCACATCGAGCGGGAGCCGTCCGCGTCCAGGCGGACCGTGACCGCGTCGCGCGGGACACTGTGGCCGACCACCTTGCCCTCGCCCTGCGGCGTGGACACCCGGCTGCCGACCGCAGGGGCCGACTCCTGGAACTTCTGATACAGCGGATGCTCGTACTTCAGGCAGCACATCAGCCTCCCGCACGCACCGGAGATGCGCAGCGGGTTGAGCGGCAGGTCCTGGTCCTTCGCCATCCGGATGGTCACCGGCTCGAAGTCGGTGAGGAACGTGGCGCAGCACAGATCGCGCCCGCAGGAGCCGATGCCGCCCTGCACGCGGGCGGAGTCGCGGGCGGACAGCTGCCGCAGCTCGACCCGGCAGTGCAGCGTGGCGCCCAGGTCGCGGACCAGCGAGCGGAAGTCGACGCGGTGCGGCGCAGTGAAGTAGATGGTGGTGCGGTCGCTGCCGTTCTCCGGCGTGGCCAGGACGTGGTCGACGGCGACCACCTTCATCGGCAGGCCGTGTTCGCGGATCAGCCGCTTGGCGGCCACCTTCGCCTCGGCCTTGCGCCGGCGCAGCATCTCGTCGCGGCGCAGGTCGTCGTCCCCGGCGATCCCAGCGAGTTTCGGGAAGCTGTCGGTGTCCTCACTGACCCACTGCGCGGCCCACACGCACTCGGCCACCTCGGGCCCCTCGTCGGTGGGCACCAGCACCCGGTCGCCCACCTGCGGGCGCCACTCGCCCGGGTCGAGGTAGTAGAGGCGCCCGTACCGGTTGAAGCTGACCGCGCAGAGCATGCCCATACGCCACACCCTACGCGGATCGACGCCCGCCGCACGGCGCACCTGTCGCCGCCCGGTCACCCACCGCAGCGATCACCGTCGACGACCCGGCCGAACCGGCCCCATCGCCTCGCCCGGACGGCTGAATCTCCGGCGGGCCCCTGACAAACACCGCCCGGACGCGTTGAGTGAAGGCATACCTGCGGGGGGTGCAGGGGAAGGCCACGGCGCCGCCGCCGTCACCCGGCCACGGCCGGACCGGCGCGCGGCGCCGTGGACCGTCAGTAGCCGATCCGGGTGGTGCCGCCGTAGCGCGGGGCGGTGGTGGCGCGGTCCCGCCACTGTGTCTCGGCCAGGCTCGGCCCCCACTGGCGCAGCAGCGTCTCGGCGCCGTCGTAGGCCACCCCGAGCACGCCCAAGACCCTCGTGGCGATCTCCGCCGCGGCCGCCGCCCCGGCCCGTCCGGCCTCGGCGCCGGGCCGGGTCGCCGCGTGCACCGCCACCGCCTCGGCCGAGCCCAGCACCTCGGCCAGCGCCCGGGCCAGCGCGGCCCGGCTGCCCTCCACCCAGCCGGCCAGCGCGTCGGCGTAGCCCGCCGTCGACTCCAGCCGCCCGACCAGGCTCTCCGGGCCTTCGTCCAGGTGCCGCAGCAGGGCGGCACGTGCCTCGTCGTACGCCGACGCCGCGGCGCCGGACCAGGCGACCTGGTCGGCCAGCATGGCGCAGGTGTCGTCGTACCCCCGGACGAGCCGGCGCACCGCGTGGCCGGCGCCGGTCAGCGGCGCGGGATGCAGGTCGAGGAACTCGCGCACGGCCGCGCCGGGAAGCACCTGCATGCGGCGCAGCAGCGGCCAGAGCCGGTGGCCCTCGGGCGCGCCGGCGGCAAGCAGCGTGTCGACGCGGGCGAGCAGGTCGAGGCCCGGCTCGGCGAGGCGGTCGAGCGCGTCCATCAGGCCTCCCGGGCCAGCCGCCGGGCGACCGCGTCGTCGGCGGCGGCGTAGCGGTCTGCGGCACTGCGCAGCGCCGCCGCGGCGGCGGCCATCCGGACGGCGGCGGCCTGCGCCTCGCGTGCCCGGTCGGCGGTGGCGAGGGTCCACTGGCGGTGCAGCGCGCGGCCCACCTCGCCGGGGCGGCCGGTGGCGTGCGCGCCGAACGCGGGATGCGGCGGGTCGGTGGCGGTCACCGTGCGGGACAGGGTGGCGAGGGTCGCGCCGGCCTCGTCGAGACGGGCGGCCAGGGCACGCAGTGTCTCCATGTCAGGCCCCCGCCAGCGGCCGGTAGGCCGCGAACGTCTCGTTGTGCAGCTTCTCCCGCGCCCACTGCGCCGCGTCGGCGGCGGCGGTGACCGCGGCCTGCACCGAGCCGGCCACGTCGCGCGGGCTGCGGTGGTGCAGCGGGCCGAGGAAGCGCACGTCGGTGATACGCCCGCCGGCGGTCACCACCACCTCGACGAGCCCGTCGGGTGAGCGGACGGTGACCTCGACCGTCGCGACCGCCTGGTCGAACTCGGCCTGCAGGTTCTCGATCCGGCGGTAGCGCCGCACCGCCTCCTCGATCCAGGCCTCGTCGATCTCGCCCCGCGGCATCGGCGGACTCCTCCCGGCCGGTCCGGCCTTCACTGAGCGTGCCGCCTCGGTCACCGCGGCATCACCGGACCGTACCGCACGGCAATCGCGCGTGTCGATGGCCTGTGGACAGTGCGGGAGGGCCCGGTTCAGCCGCGCCAGAGGGCCAGCATCATCGCCTCCACGGCGATCCGCGGCTTGACGTTCGCCTCGATCGCCGCGCGGCACTCCAGCACCGCCTCCAGGCGGCGCAGCGAGCCCTCGGCGTCCCACTTCTGCGCGCCCGCCGAGGCGAGCGACGCCGTGTCGGTGTGCACCGGGGCGACAGGCGCCCGCAGGGCCATGGCGAGCGCGTCCCGGTAGAACCCGGCCAGGTCGACCAGGGCCCGGTCCAGCGCGTCCCGCTGGGCGCGGGTGGCCCGCGACTTCTGCCGCTTCTCCAGGTCCTTGAGCTGACCCGCCGCGCCGCGCATGGCGCCGGCCGCGCCCCGGCCGGTGCCGCCCGCGCCGAGCGCCGTCTGCAACGCCGTACGCTCCGCCTCGTCGATCTCCGCGACGGAGGCGGCGGCCTCCGCCTCGGCGGCCTCGATCAGCGCCGAGGCCGCGTCGAACGCCGCGCCCACGCCGGTCAGCCGGCGCGGCACGGCCAGCACCGCGTCGCGCCGCTGCCGGGCCTCCGGGTCGCGGGCCAGCCGCCGGGCCCGGCCCACGTGCCCCTGCGCCGCCGCGGCGGCCCACTCGGCCACGTCGGGCGCGATGCCGTCGCGGCGGACCAGCACCTCGGCCACCGCGGCCGGCGGCGGCTGCCGCAGCGGTACGACCCGGCAGCGCGACCGGATGGTCACGGAGATGTCGTCCGGGTGGGTGGACGGGGCGCAGAGCAGGAAGACGGTACGCGGCGGCGGCTCCTCGATCGCCTTGAGCAGCGCGTTGCCGGCGGCCTCGGTGAGCCGGTCTGCGTCCTCGATGATCACGATCTGCCACCGGCCGCCGGAGGGCGCGCTGGCCGCTCGCAGCACCAGCGCGCGCATCTCGTTGACGCCGATGGACAGGCCCTCGGGCACCACGAGGCGTACGTCCGCGTGAGTGCCGGTGAGCGTGGTGTGGCAGCCGGGGCAGGTGCCGCACCCGGTGCCGTGCACGCACTCCAGGGCGGCGGCGAACGCGCGGGCGGCCACCGAGCGGCCCGATCCGGGCGGGCCGGTGAAGATCCAGGCGTGGGTCATGCCGGCGCCCGGATCGGCCGGTGCCGGAGCCGGGTCGCCGTCGTACTCCTCGGCGAGCGCGTCGAGGTCGTCGTGCCCGCCCGCGGGGGCCGTCACCGGCGCGCGCAGCAGGGCGGCGGCCGAGGCGGCGGCCCGCCGCAGCATGGCCACCGCCTCGTCCTGCCCGACCAGATCGCCGAAGACGTCGGTCATCGCCGGGGTTGCTCCATCGTCACCAGCTCCGCGTCGGATAACTCGGGCTGGACCGAGGTGTCCGGGCCCTGCGCCGGACGGGGGTGCACGATGCCGCCCGGGTCGGCCAGCAGGTCGCCCACCCGGCGGGCGACCGCGTCGGCGGTCTCCGCGATCGGGCGGGACGCGTCGAGCACCAGGTATCGCTTCGGGTCACCGGCGGCGAGGTCGAGGAAGGCGTACCGGACCCGCTCGTGGAACGTCAGCGACTCGGCCTCCAGCCGGTCGGTGCCCTCGGCGCGGTCCTCGACCCGGCTCAGGCCGGTACGCGGCTCGACGTCGAGCAGAACCACCAGGTCGGGCTTGAGGCCGCCGGTGGCCCAGGACGAGAGCCAGGAGACCTCGTCCACCGGGAGCGTCCGGCCGGCGCCCTGGTAGGCGAGCGACGAGTCGACGTACCGGTCGCTGATCACCACCGCGCCCCGCACCAGCGCCGGGCGGACGACAGTGGCCACGTGGTGCGCCCGGTCGGCGGCGTAGAGCAGCGCCTCGGCGCGCGGCGACGGCGCCTCGTCGGGGGCGGTGCCGAGCACCAGGGAGCGAATCCGCTCGCCGACCGGCGTGGCGCCCGGCTCGCGGGTGACCACCACGTCGCGGCCCTGCGCGCGCAGCCGGTCGGCGAGCTGGGCGAGCTGGGTGGACTTGCCTGCGCCCTCGCCGCCCTCGAAGACCACGAACAGGCCGCTGGAGACGAACGGCTCGGCCGGCATCAGCGGACGGCCCCGGATCGAGCCCCAGAGGTCCGCGAGGACCGGTACGCCCTTCTTGTCGTCCATCTGGCCGAACGCGCTGATCCCGGCGATGATTCCGGCCGCGCCGGCGGCGAGCAGCAGCAGGCGGGTGGAGGAGATGGAGATGCCCAGGTCGGCGATGGTGAGCTGGCGGGAGCCGCCGACGCCGACCAGGAGGCTGCTGAGCGCGATGGCCAGGATCAGCACCAGCCGGGTGCCGATCTGCACCACCGCGAACACCCGGCCGCGCACCTCGTCGGCCACCTCGCCGCCGAGCAGCGTGGTGCCGGCCAGGAACGCCATGCCGGCGCCCGCGCCGACCAGGATCGCGCCGAGGATGGCCATGGACAGGTGGATGGCGAAGGCGAGCACCAGCACCGAGGCGCTGGCGAGCACGATGCTCATGCCGAACCAGCGGCGGCGGGACATGTCCCGCACGATCATCGGCCCGAGCCCGATGCCGAGCGCCAGACCGACGAAGATCGCGCCGAAGAGCAGCGAGAACGCGGCGTCACCGGCGCCGAGCGAGTTGGCGAAGAACTTGCCCGTGCCGACCACGATCCCGCCGCCGGCGAACGCGCCGAAGATGCCCAGCACCAGGCCACGCACCAGCGGGGTCTGGCCGATGTATTTCCAGCCCTCGGAGAACTGCCGGAACATGCTCTGCTCGGTGCGCTCCGCCTCGCCGCGCTGGGCCTCGCTGATCTCCTTGATCCCGAACGCCACCACGAGCGCGGTGGCCAGCCGGGAGAAGGCGTTGAACCAGAGCGCGAGCTGGGCCGGTTCGGCCCAGTTCGGCAGGTCGCCGCCGAACGCGCCGGGCAGGCCGCGGGTCAGCACGGCCAGGGCGATGGCCGCCGCGACCGGCGTCAGGCCGTACGTGGTGATCAGCGTGAGCTGGTTCGCCGCCTCCAGCCGGGTACGCGGGATGAGGTTGGGGACCGCCGCCTCCTTGGCCGGGATCCACAGCAGGGTGATCGACTCGATCAGGAACGTGGCGATCAGCGCCCAGCCGACCACCAGCCCGCCCGCGGCGCCGGTGAGCGCGTACAGCGGGATCGAGGCGAACAGCACGAAGCGCAGCAGGTCGCAGATGACCATCGTCCACCGGCGGTCGAACCGGTCGGCGAACACACCCGCCACCGGGCCGAGCACCAGCGCCGGGAGCAGCCGGATCGCGGTCACGCCACCGAACGCGGCGCCCTGGGCGGTGCTGCCGGAGACCTGGGAGGCGGCGAACAGCGCGGTGGCGAGCAGGCCGAGCCAGTCACCGAAGGAGGCGGCACTGAGCACGATCCACAGCCGGCGGAACGGCCGGATGCGCAGCACCGACCGGATGGCGGCGGCACCGGAGTGGTCGGCGGCTGTCCCGGGCGACGACACGCCGGGCGACTCGCCGTTGTTCTGGCTTTCGATGGCCGTACCTCCACGTGCCGGCCCAGGTCTGGGCATCCCCGGTGGAACACTCTAGTCGCGCAGGAAGGGTCGTCCCCCGCGACATTCACCTGCTCGCCGAGCCTAGGCCGCCGGGACCACCGCCCGCAGCCCGGACAGACGCGAGGGTATTTCGCATTGCCGTCCAGACAGTTAGCGTGCAGACGTGGCCATCGACCGTGACAAACTTCGCGATCGTCTCGACCGGGCGACCGCTCACCTCGACCCGCCGTACGCCGTCGTCGACCTCACCGCGTTCGACACCAACGCCGAGGCGCTCGCCGGCCGGTCCGGCGGCAAGCCGCTGCGCGTGGCGAGCAAGTCGGTACGCGTCCGCGAGCTGCTGACCCGGGCACTCAAGCGGCCCGGGTGGCACGGCGTGATGGCCTTCACGCTCCCCGAGGCGCTGTGGCTGGTCCGATCCGGGGTCAGCGACGACGTGCTCGTGGCGTACCCGACGGCCCACCGGGGCGGCCTCGCCGAACTGGCCGCCGACCCGGCGCTCGCCGACGCGGTGACGCTGATGATCGACGACACCGGGCAGCTCGACCTGATCGACGCGGTGTGCCCGCCCGCGGGCCGCCCCGCGCTGCGGGTCTGCCTCGACCTGGACGCCTCCTGGCGCCCGCTGGGAGGCCGGGTGCACGTCGGCGTGCGCCGCTCCCCGGTGCACAGCGCCACGGCGGCCGGCGCGCTCGCCGCCGCCGTCGCCGGCCGGCCGGGCTTCCGGCTGGTCGGCCTGATGTCGTACGAGGCACAGATCGCCGGCCTCGGCGACGCGCCGCCCGGACAGGCGGTGCTCGGCTCGGCGATCCGGGTCGCGCAGCGCGGGTCGTACCGCGAACTGCTGGCCCGCCGCTCCGCCGCGGTCAGCGCGGTCCGGGAGCACGCCGACCTGGAGTTCGTCAACGGCGGCGGCACCGGCAGCGTGGCCGCCACCAGCGCGGACCCCGCCGTCACCGAGGTCACCGCGGGCTCCGGCCTGTACGGGCCGACGCTGTTCGACGCGTACCGTGCCTGGCGGCCCACCCCGGCGGCGTTCTTCGCCTGCGCGGTGGTCCGCCGCCCGGCGCCCGGGCTGGCGACGGTGCTCGGTGGCGGCTGGATCGCCTCCGGCCAGGCGGCGACCAGCCGGCTGCCCCGGCCGTGGCTGCCGGCCGGGCTGAAGCTGCTCGGCGCGGAGGGCGCCGGCGAGGTGCAGACCCCGCTGGCCGGGAAGGCCGCGGACACCCTGCGCGTCGGCGACCGGGTGTGGTTCCGCCACGCCAAGGCGGGCGAGCTGTGCGAGCACGTCAACGAGGTGCACCTGGTCGAGGGGGACGCGGTGGTCGCCACCGTGCCGACCTACCGGGGCGAGGGGCACGCGTTCCTCTGAGCCGCCCGCGGCTCTGCCCCACCACGTGACGACGGCGGGCTCCGACGCACTCTCAGAACCCGCCGTTCAACGTGCCGCTCAGCCCTGGTGGGCGACCTCCGTGGGGGCGTTCACCTGCCGGTGCAGGTACTCCCGGATGAGCGCCTTCGCCTCGACCAGCACCCGCTCGTCGCCGTCGGTGCGGCGGCGGAAGGCCAGCTTGATCAGGGCGTCCGCGGCCTCCACCGCGACCTCCAGGTGGAACCGCAGGTCGGGCACCCCGGCGAGGCCGAAACGCTCGGTGAGTACGCGGGCGAGCTGCTCCGCGATGACCCCGTTGTTGTCCCGCTGGTCGTCCAGCAGGTGCAGGTCGACCACGTCGCCGAAGTGCAGGGTACGGAAGCCGGGAACGGTGCGGTGCATCGAGATGTACTCGTCGATCGCCGCGTCGACCCCGTCCCACCAGTGGGTCAGGTCGTCCGAGGAGAACCGCTCGTCGAGCCGCTGGAGGTAGGACTCCATGGTGCGCAGGGTCAGTGCCTGCACGATCGCCCGCTTGTCCGGAAAGAACTGGTATACCGACCCGATCGCCACCTCGGCACGCTCGGCGAGCAGGGTCGTGGTCAGCCCTTCGTACCCCACCTCGTCGACGAGCTCGGCGCAGGCGTCCAGCATCCGCTGGACCCGCGCGACACTTCGGCCCTGCACCGGTACTCGACGCAGCGGCCCGGTCGTGGCGGCTGGTGTGGACACTCGGCGCCACCCCCCTTCGACGGATGAACATATCTGCACGTCACGAGTCTGTGACTACCGGTACAACGAGCCGGGCTCGATTGCGGTATTTACCAGGCACAACGTTCCTGATATGAATTCAGTTCATATTCATGTCGAGGAGTGGCCGCGATGACCGGTACCACCGCCACCTGGTCCAACTGGGCCGGCAACCAGCACAGCACCGCGCTCCTCACCGTGCGCCCGCGTAGCGTCTCCGACGTCGTCGAGGCGGTCCGCCAGGCCGCCGCGGCGGGCCGGACCGTCCGGGCCACCGGCAGCGGCCACTCGTTCACCGCCACCGCCGTCGCCGACGGGCACCGGATCGACCTCGCCGAGCTGGAGACCGACGTCACAGTCGACGTGGCGCGCCGCCTGGTCACCGTACCGGCCGGGATGACGTTGCACACGCTCAACGATCTGCTCGCCGGGCACGGCCTCGCGATGCCGAACCTCGGCGACATCGACGCCCAGACCATCGCCGGTGCGCTCTCCACCGGCACCCACGGCACCGGAGCGAAGCTGGGCTGCCTGTCCACCTTCGTGGCCGGGCTGACGCTGGTCACCGGCACCGGCGAGGTGCTGCGCTGCTCGGCCGAGGAGAACCGCGACGTCTTCGACGCCGCCCGGGTCGGGCTCGGCGCGGTGGGCGTGCTGGTCGAGGTCACGCTGCGCTGCGTGGACGCCTTCGTGCTGCGCGCGCACGAACGCCCGGCCCCGCTCGCCGAAGTACTCGACGACCTCCCCGGCCTGTACGAGGCGCACGACCACGCTGAGTTCTACTGGTTCCCGTACACCGACCGGGTGCAGGTCAAGACCAACGACCGGGTACCCGCCGACGACCAGCCACTGCCCGGCTGGCGCGGCTGGCTGGACGACGAGTTCCTCTCCAACACCGTCTTCGCCGGCGCCTGCCGCCTCGGCCGGGCCGTACCCGCCCTCGCACCCCGGATCAGCGCCGTCTCCGCCCGCGCGCTCACCGAACGCACCTACACCGGCCGCTCCGACCGCGTGTTCTGCACGCCGCGCCGGGTCCGCTTCGTGGAGATGGAGTACGGGCTGCCACGCGAGGCGCTGCCCACGGCGCTGGCCGAACTGCGCCGGATCGTGGACCGGCTTCCGTTCAAGGTGCTGTTCCCGGTCGAGGTGCGGTTCACCGCCGCCGACGACATCTGGCTGTCCCACTCGTACGGGCGGGACTCCGCGTACATCGCCGTGCACCAGTACGTGGGCATGCCGTACGAGCCGTACTTCCGCGCGTTCGAGCAGGTGGCGACGGAGTTGGGCGGCCGCCCGCACTGGGGCAAGCTGCACTGGCGCACCGCGGAGTCCCTGGCCACCGCCTACCCGAGATTCGCCGACTTCCAGTCCGTCCGCGCCCGCCTCGACCCCTCCCACATCTTCCAGAACCCCTACTTGACCCAGGTCCTGGGCGCCTGACCCGCCTAGCGGGGATCTTGGTACGGGGCCGCCCCTTGAAGGGCGTTCCCGTACCAAGATCTCGGCGGCTGTCCACAGGGGCAACAGGGACGACGGGACAGCGGGTGGGATTCATGTGTGGAGATGCCGGGGGATGACGCGGACGAGTTGAGCTGGTTGCTGTTCCATCAGGAACGGGTGCTCGAAGCGACGCAGGCTCGACGGTTCCTGTCCGAGAAGGCGATCCGGCACCGGCTGGGCAGCGGGCGCTGGCGGCAGGCGCACCGGCGCGTCTACGTCACCCACAACGGGCCGGTGGGTCCGAAAGAGTGGCGTTGGGTGGCGGTGCTCGCGGCGGGACCGGCAGCGACGCTGGGTGGACTCACCGCGGCCCAGGCATGGGGCCTGCGGCGCTACGAGAGCCGGCTGGTGCATCTGCTGCTGCCGGCCCGGCATCAGACGCGAACCCTGCCCCCGGGTGTGCGGATCCATCGCACCACCGCACTGCCGCCGGAGGACGTGCTGGACGTCGGCAAGCCCCGCCGGACCATGCCGGCCCGCTCGCTCGTCGACGCGGCACAGTGGGCGGCGACCGACGAGGAGGCACGGGCTGTCATCGCGGCAGGCTTCCAGCAACGCCTGGTCTGGGGCGACGACCTGCATCGGGTGCTGGAGCGGCTCCCTCGCGCACGTCGGCGCCGGCTGATCCTGGCGACCGCCACGGACGCGGCCGGCGGCGCTCACTCCCTCGCCGAAATCGACTTCCTCGATCTCGTCCGGCGGGCCGGGTTACCCGAACCGTCCCTCCAGGTCGTCCGGCGTGACGCCACCGGGCGGCGGCGCTACCTGGACGTCTGGTTCGAGCGGTGGCGGGTGCACGTCGAGATCGACGGTGGGCAGCACCTCGACCCGAAGACCGCGTGGGCGGACATGCAGCGGCAGAACGACGTCTGGACCACCGGTGACCGGGTCCTGCGCTTCCCCGCGTGGGCCGTCCGCAACGACCCGACCCGCGTCGTGACCCAGTTGCGCGCCGCCCTGAGATCCTCAGGCTGGCCCGGCTGAGATCTTGGTACGGAACCGCCCTTCCAGGGGCGCCTCCGTACCAAGATCACTCGTTCGGGGTTGAGGTCGCCTTCTTGGGGGCGGCCTTCTTGGCCGTCGTCTTCTTCGCGGCCGTCGTCTTCTTGGCCGCCGTGGTCTTCTTCGCCGCCGTCGTCTTCTTGGCCGGGGCGGCCTTCTTCGCGGCCTTCTTCTTCGGCGCCGGACCCTTCGCGCGCTTCTCGGCCAGCATCTCCGACGCCTGCTCCAGCGTCAACTCCTCCGGCGTCTGCCCGCGCCGCAGCGACGCGTTGAACTCGCCGTCGGTCACGTACGGCCCGAAGCGCCCGTCCTTGATCACCAGCGGCTTCTCGGTGAGCGGGTCGTTGCCCATCTCCCGCAGCGGCGGTGCGGCGGCCCGGCGCTGGCGCGTCTTCGGGGCGGCCAGCAACGCCAGCGCCTCGTCCAGCGTGACGGTGAACATCTTGTCTTCGGAGTCCAGCGAGCGGAACTCGTCACCGCGCTTGACGTACGGGCCGTAGCGGCCGTTGTTGGCGACCACCTCGGCGCCGTCCGGGGCCACGCCGATCAGCCGGGGCAGGCGCAGCAGCTGCAACGCCTGCTCCAGGGTGAGGCTGTCCGGCGACTGCGAGCGCAGCAGCGAGGACTTGCGCTCGCCGCTGGCCACGTACGGGCCGAACCGGCCGGACTTGAGCACGATCGGCTCGCCCGTCGACGGGTCGTCGCCGAGCTTGCGCTCACCGCCGCCGCCGAGGAACAGCTCGTGCACCTTCTCCGGGGTCAGCTCGTCGGGGGCCAGTCGCTCCGGGATCGGCGCCCGGTCGCCCTGCGAGCCGCCCTCCTCGCCCTCACCCTCACCCGAGGCCGGGGCCGAGGCCGGGGCCGGGGCCGGGGCCGAGCCCGAAACCGCGCCGGGCAGCGCCCGCTGGAGGTACGGCCCGTACCGGCCGACCCGGACGACGACCTCGCGGCCCTCGTCGTCGGTGAACAGCGGGATGGAGTTGACGCTGCGCGCGTCGATCTCGCTGAGGTTCTCGGTGACCAGCTTCTTCAGGCCACCGGCGTGCGCGATGGCCTGGTCGCCGGTGCCGTTGGTGCTGCCGAAGTAGAAGGAGGTGAGGAAGTCGACGGCGGCGTGGTCACCACCGGCGATCTCGTCCAGCTCGTTCTCCATGCTGGCGGTGAAGTCGTAGTCGATCAGGCGCGGGTAGTGCCGCTCCATCAGCCCGATCACCGCGAACGCCAGGAACGACGGGATCATCGCCTGGCCGCGCTTCACCACGTACCCGCGGTCCTGGATCGTCTGCATGATCGACGCGTACGTGGAGGGCCGGCCGATGCCCAGCTCTTCGAGCGCCTTGACCAGCGACGCCTCGGTGTAGCGGGAGGGCGGCTGGGTGTGGTGGCCCTGCGCGGCCAGCTCGTCGGCGGTCAGCGGCTGGTCCTTGACCAGCGTGGGCAGCCGCCGCTCGGCGTCCTCGGCCTCGGCGTTCTCGTCGTCGCTGGACTCGACGTACGCGCGCAGGAAGCCCGGGTCGGTGATGGTCTTGCCGGTCGCGCCGAAGTCGGCCTCCTCCTGGGCGGAGGAGACGGCGCGGATGCGCACCGACACGCTGGAGCCGACCGCGTCGGTCATCTGCGAGGCGATGGTGCGTCGCCAGATCAGCTCGTAGAGCTTGAACTCCTCGGCGGACAGCTCCTTGGCCACCTCGCCCGGGGTGCGGAAGTTGTCGCCCGCGGGGCGGATCGCCTCGTGCGCCTCCTGCGCGTTCTTCACCTTGCCGGTGTAGCGGCGCGGCTCCGGCGGCACGCTGCGCTCGCCGTACAGCTCGACGATCTGCCGGCGGGCGGCCGCGATGGCCGTCTCGGACAGGTTCACCGAGTCGGTACGCATGTAGGTGATGTAGCCGTTCTCGTACAGGCGCTGCGCGGTGCGCATCGTCTGCTGCGACGAGAACCGCAGCTTGCGGGCCGCCTCCTGCTGGAGCGTGGAGGTGATGAACGGCGCGTACGGGCGGCGCCGGTAGGGCTTCTCCTCGACCCGGGTGACGGTGAACGGCCGGTCGGCCAGCCGGGCGGCGAGCCCCCGGGCCCCGCCCTCGTCGAGGTGGACGACACCCGCGCCAGCGCGGACACGACCCGTGGTCGGCTCGAAGTCCTTGCCGGTGGCGATCCGGTCCCCGTTGAGCGCGACGAGCGTGGCGTTGAACGTCCGCGGGCCCTCGCCCGGCTTCGCCACCGCGAGCGTGGCCAGGATGTCCCAGTACTCGGCGGTGCGGAACGCCATCCGCTGGCGCTCCCGCTCGACCACGATCCGCGTCGCCACGGACTGCACCCGGCCCGCCGACAGCTTCGGCATGACCTTCTTCCACAGCACCGGCGAGACCTCGTAGCCGTAGAGACGGTCGAGGATGCGCCGCGCCTCCTGGGCGTCGACCAGGTCGCGGTCGATCTCCCGGGGGTTCGCCACGGCGGCCTGGATGGCCGGCTTGGTGATCTCGTGGAAGACCATCCGCTTGACCGGCACCTTGGGCTTGAGCGTCTCCACCAGGTGCCAGGCGATGGCCTCGCCCTCGCGGTCCTCGTCCGTCGCCAGGAAGATCTCGTCGACCTCCTTGGCCAGCTTCACCAGCTTGCTGATCTGCTGCTTACGGTCGGGCGACACCACGTAGAGGGCGTGGAAGCCGTTGTCGACGTCGACGCCGAGGCGCGCCCACGGCTCACCCTTGTACTTCGCCGGGACGTCGGCGGCGTTGCGGGGCAGGTCCCGGACGTGGCCGAAGCTGGCCTCCACGACGTACCCCGGGCCGAGGTAGCCCGAGATCGTCTTGGCCTTCGCCGGTGACTCGACGATGACCAGACGGGTGGTTCCAGCGTTGCTCGGCACGTCTCTCCCCGACCTCACTCCTACGCCATGCCCGCTTCGGGCCGTGTTGCGCCACCCGGACCACGGGCGGTCCGGATGTCCAACGTAACGCGCCGTCCGCGTTCCGGGTTTCGTGGGCGGCAAACGGGCCGCTCTCCCGGCGACCGCCGGCCGCACCCTGCCGGACGGCGTCACGGTACACCGTGGGTAGGGCGACAGGCGGGTCACTGTGACGATCGCGTACCCCCGGCGGAGCCCTCGCCGGGTGTCCGGCTTCGGACAGCGGCGGTCAGCTCCGCGGCCCCGGCCAGTCCGTCACCGGGGCCGCCGCCGGCCGTTCCCCCACCAGCTCCGCGAGCCGCGACATCCGCCGTCCGCCGATCCGGAACGCGGGCCCGCTCTCGTCCGGCTCGACGAACGCGGCCGGCAGGCCCACCGCCGCCAGCGCGGCGCGGACCACCGGCCAGGACTGCTCGTCGGCCGGTCCGAGCCGCAGCCGGAACCCGGCCGGCTCGGCCGTGCCGGCGGCCGCCGCCCAGAGCCGCAGCCGCCGCCCGTCCAGGTGGAAGCGGGCCGGTGGCCGCTTCGCCGCGCCGCGCAGCCAGGCCCGCGCGAGCGGCGCCAG
The DNA here is from genome assembly GCF_049179035.1 of Micromonospora sp. WMMD1274. NCBI lineage: Bacteria > Bacillati > Actinomycetota > Actinomycetes > Micromonosporales > Micromonosporaceae > Micromonospora > Micromonospora sp. WMMD1274. The sequence continues at coordinate 3,565,847 of NZ_JBMHMG010000001.1, read as the reverse complement.
CATGCTCGTGTACGCGGTGCGCACCCGGTGCCGCCCGTCCTCGGTCGGCTCCCAGCTCGCCGGCACGCCCCGGGCGCTCAGCTCGGCCACCAGCACGTGCACCCGCCAGGCGGCGTCGACCACCACGGAGATCCGGGCCGTGCCGCCCATCCGCCCCACCTCACCCGGCCCGGCGAGCAGGCCGGCGAGGTCCGCCAGCGCGGGATCGGCCGCCTCGGTGGAGAACAGCGAGGGCTGGCGGGCCGGTTTCGGGGTGGGAGGGGTCAGCGACACTCCGGGACCTCGTCGAAGGCCTCTTTCAGCTCGGTCGAGTTGAGCTTGCTGGTGTCCAGCGCGCTCGCGTCGTACTCCTTGTTGAGCGTGTCCACGGCGGCGCGCACGCCGTCGTAGAACGGACCGGCCTGGGCGGTGTCGAGCCGGTCGACGGTGTCCCGGGCCCGGCCGTACGCGTCGCGCATCTTGCTCAGCGACCCCAGGAACCCGGCGGACACCTCTTCGCCGCGCTCGGCCTCGGGCACGCCCGCCTCCTCGACCTTGCGCCGGGCCGTCTCGCTGGCCTGCTCGGCACCGGCGAAGAGCCGGACCAGGTTCTCCTTGGCCTGCGGCGGAGTGGTCTGCGCGGTCATCTGCTGCTGGGTGCTGCTGGTCAGCTTGGAGATCTCCGCGCGCCACGGGGTCAGCGCCTGGCACACCGACGCGGCCCAGACCCGAGGGCTGGGACCGCCGCCGCACCCGGTGACGACGAGGACCAGCGTGGCCAGGACCACCGTGAGCTTTCCGGCGGTTGCCGCCCGGCGCGTACGCATGCGAAGCAGCGTACGACCTCCGGGCCGAACCGCCACCGGTCAGGTTTGCCGGGCACGGGGTTCCCGGCCGGCCGGGGCCGGCCGGGAACCGTCGCGTGCGATCAGGCGTTCACCGTCTCCGGACGCTGGTCCGGGGTGCCGGCGCCGCTGTCCGAGTCGGACATCGCCACGCCCTTGCGCTTGCTGAACACCACGGCCGCCGCGATGATCAGCGCGGCCACCACGGCGATCGTGATGCGCAGCGGGTTGTTCTTGTCGTCGCCCACGCTCCAGGCCACCACGGCCGGCGCGATCAGCAGCGAGACCAGGTTCATCACCTTGATCAGCGGGTTGATCGCCGGGCCGGCGGTGTCCTTGAACGGGTCGCCGACGGTGTCGCCGATGACTGTGGCGGCGTGCGCGTCGGAGCCCTTGCCGCCGTACGCGCCGTCCTCCACCAGCTTCTTGCCGTTGTCCCAGGCGCCGCCGGAGTTGGCCAGGAACACCGCCATCAGCGTGCCCGCGCCGATCGCGCCGGCCAGGTACGCGGCCAGCGCGCCCGGGCCGAGGCCGAAGCCGACAGCGATCGGGGCCAGGATGGCCAGCAGACCGGGGGTCATCAGCTCGCGCTGCGCGTCCCGGGTGCAGATGTCCACGACCTTGCCGTACTCGGGCCGCTGGGTGCGGTCCATGATGCCGGGCAGCTCGCGGAACTGGCGGCGTACCTCCATCACCACGGCGCCGGCCGAGCGGGAGACCGCGTTGATGGCCAGGCCGGAGAAGAGGAAGACCACAGCCGCGCCGATGATCAGGCCGACCAGGTTGCGCGGGTTGGCGACGTTGAGCGAGTTGAGGATCTCGTTGCCGACGTCGCCCACGCCCGCGTCCTCGTACGCCGAGCGCAGCGTGTCGGTGTACGAGCCGAACAGCGCCGTGGCGGCCAGCACCGCCGTGGCGATCGCGATGCCCTTGGTGATCGCCTTGGTGGTGTTGCCGACGGCGTCGAGCTCGGTGAGCGTCCGCGCGCCGTGCTCGTCGATGTCGCCGGACATCTCGGCCACGCCCTGGGCGTTGTCCGAGATCGGGCCGAACGTGTCCATCGCGACGATGACGCCGACGGTGGTGAGCAGGCCGGTCCCGGCCAGCGCGACCGCGAACAGCGACAGCGTGATCGAGCTGCCGCCGAGCAGGAACGCGCCGAAGACGCCGGCGCCGATCAGCAGCGCCGAGTAGACGGCCGACTCCAGGCCGACGCTGATGCCGGCGAGGATGACGGTGGCCGCGCCGGTCTGCGAGCTCTTGCCGATGTCCTGCACCGGGCGCCGGTTGGTCTCGGTGAAGTAGCCGGTCAGCGCCTGGATCGCGGCGGCCAGGACGATACCGATCACGACCGCGCCGATGGCCACCAGCCGCGGGTTGCGGTCGACGTCGGTCAGCCCGCCCTCCAGCTCGGCGAACGTGGCCGGCAGGTACGCGAACGCGGCGATCGCGACGAGCACCGCGGCGATCAGCGCGGACAGGTAGAAGGCCCGGTTGATCGCGGTCAGGCCGTTGCGGTCGCTGGCGCGCAGCCGGGTGATGAAGACGCCGACGATCGCGACCAGCACGCCGATGGTGGAGATGATCAGCGGGAAGACCAGGCCGGTCTCGCCGAACGCGGCCCGGCCGAGGATCAGCGCCGCGACGAGCGTGACCGCGTACGACTCGAACAGGTCGGCGGCCATGCCGGCGCAGTCGCCGACGTTGTCGCCCACGTTGTCGGCGATGGTGGCGGCGTTGCGCGGGTCGTCCTCCGGGATGCCCTGCTCGACCTTGCCGACCAGGTCGGCGCCGACGTCGGCGGCCTTGGTGAAGATGCCGCCGCCGACCCGCATGAACATGGCGAGCAGCGCGGCACCGAAGCCGAAGCCCTCCAGCACGGTCGGGGCGTCGCCCCGGAAGATCAGCACGACCAGCGCCGCACCGAACAGGCCGAGGCCGACGGTGAGGAAGCCGACCACGCCGCCCGTGCGGAAGGCGATCTTCATGGCGCCCTCACGGCCGCCTTCTCGCTCCCGCGCGGCCGCCGCCACCCGCAGGTTGGCGCGGGTGGCCAGCCACATGCCGGCGCCGCCGATGAACGCGCTGAACAGCGCACCCACCACGAAGAACGCCGAGCGGCCGACCTTCACGAGCGTTTCGTTGCCGTCGGTGTCGTGCACCGGCAGCAGGAAGAGCAGCACGACGGCGACCACCACGAAGATCGCCAGCGTGCGGAACTGTCGCAGCAGGTACGCCGACGCGCCCTCCTGCACCGCGCCGGAGATCTCCTGCATGTTGGTGGTTCCCTTACCGGCCGCCAGGACCGCCCTGGTGAGGGCGGCCGCGAAGACGAGCGCCACCAGCGCGATGACCGCGGCGATGACGACGTACGTCACGTTGGCTCCGGTAAGGGACAGTGCGCCGCCGTCGGCGGCCAAGGTCCCGGACATCTATGTCCTCCTGTACCGAACAACTCGCGCCGGCTCGTGGAGACGCACGGGCCGACGCCTGGATGCGGACTCGCAAGCGCGCGCCAACCCACCCCGGCGGACCAGCGATGAACTCCCGTTCCCGCTGGCTACGGGATGGGATCACTTGCTGACAACCCGGGTACTGTAGCCCTCCGGCGTGGCGAGGGTCACACCGAGGGGGCACCGTGTCTCGATGATCTTCGTAACTGTGTTATGCGAAGAAATCTGATATATGGCGCGACCAATACGACGAGGCCGCGCTCCCCTTCGGGGAACGCGGCCTGCGTGTGCGAATCGGGTCAGGCGCGACCGGCCGGCCAGGACATCCGCACCTCGGTGCCGACGCCGTCGTCGACCGGGCGGACCTGGAGGTCCTCCACGAAACCGGCGAGCAGCGCGAAGCCCACCCCGGTGGTGAGCGCGTCCTCGCTCAGCGACTCCTTGGCCAGCTCGTCCGGGCCGAGCGCGGCCAGGCCGAGGCCCGCCTCGATCGGGGCCCGGTCCACCACCCGGACCGTGTAGCCGCCGCCGTCGGACATCTCCACGTACACCGGGTCGGCGAGGCCGTACTGCCGGTGCAGCGCGACCGCCCGGGTGCACGCCTCACCGATGGCCAGGCGCACCTCGTCCAGCAGGTCCTCGCGCACGCCGGCCCGCCGGGCCACCGCGACGCCGACCAGGCGGGCGGTGCGCACGTGCACCGGGGCCGGAGAGAAGGACAGCTTGACGGTGGCCATCACGCGCCGGTGGAGTCGGCGGCGATGGCCGCGTCGACCGTCGGATGCAGCGGGAAGACCTGGTCCAGGGCGGTGATCCGGAAGATCTTGAGCAGCGGCTCCTTGTCGCAGACCAGCGCGAAGGAACCACCGGCCGAGCGCAGGCGCTTGAGCGCGCCCACGAGCACACCCAGCCCGGTCGAGTCGAGGAAGTCCACCCGGCCGAGGTCGACCACCACGTGGCGGGCTCCGCCGTCGATCAGTTCGAGGAGCCGTTCCCGCAGGCGGGGGGCGGTGTAGACATCCACCTCACCACCGACCTCGAGCACCGTGTGCTCACCCACGGCGCGGGTCGCCAGCGACAGCTCCATCGGCCCCTCCTCGGTAAACTCTCCTGGGCATCTAACCATCTCCCCGTGCGGCCCCCTCGGTCACCGGCCACGCCCTCCCCATACCCCCACCCTGCGGTTCCCAATTCCGAACACCAGTGCGAGAGTGCAGGACGTGACCGACCACAGCCCCGGCCCGCGACGTGCTCCGGGCGAGCTGCTGCGCCGGCTGCGGCTGCGTCACGCCACCGACCCGGTCACCCACGTCGAGCGCGTCCCGGCCCGCGCCGGCGAGCCGGTCGGGTGGCCCGGCTGGGCCCCGGAGGACCTGCGGGCGGCGTTCGCGCGGCGCGGCGTCGTCGCCCCGTGGCGGCACCAGGCCGAGGCCGCCGAGCTGGCGTACGCGGGCCGGCACGTGGTGGTCGCCACCGGCACGGCGTCCGGCAAGTCCCTGGCGTACCAGCTTCCCGCGCTGAGCACGCTGCTCGCCGACCCGCGCGCCACGGTGCTCTACCTGGCGCCGACCAAGGCGCTCGCCGCCGACCAGCTCCGCGCCGTCGCCGGTCTCGAACTCGACGGGGTACGCCCCGCCACCTACGACGGCGACACGCCGCGCGCCGAGCGGGAGTGGATCCGCCGGCACTCCCGGTTCGTGCTGACCAACCCGGACATGCTGCACCACGGCATCCTGCCCGGGCACGCCCACTGGTCCGGGTTCCTGCGCCGCCTCGCGTACGTGGTGGTCGACGAGTGCCACACCTACCGGGGCGTCTTCGGCTCACACGTCGCGCACGTCCTGCGGCGGTTGCGCCGGCAGTGCGCCCGCTTCGGGCGTACCCCCGTGTTTCTCCTGGCCTCGGCCACGTCGGGTGACCCGGCGACGGCGGCCGTGCGGCTCACCGGCCTGCCCGTCACCGCCGTCACCGAGGACACCTCGCCGCGCGGCGGGGTGACGTTCGCGCTCTGGGAGCCGCCGCTGCTGCCGCCCACCGGCTCGGCTCCCGACGCCGACCTCGTCCAGGTCCGGCGCTCCGCGCTGCGGGAGACCGCGGACCTGCTCGCCGACAGCGTGGTCGAGGGGGTACGCACGCTCGCGTTCGTGCGGTCCCGCCGCGGCGCCGAGGTCGTGGCCGCGAACGCCCGGCGGTCGCTCGACGAGGCGGTGCCCGGGCTCGGCGACCGGGTGGCCGCCTACCGGGCCGGCTACCTGCGCGAGGAGCGCCGCGAGCTGGAACGGGCGCTGCTGCACGGCGACCTGCTCGGGCTGGCCTCCACCAACGCGCTCGAACTCGGCGTCGACCTGGTCGGGCTGGACGCGGTGCTGATCTGCGGCTGGCCCGGCACCCGCGCGTCGCTGTGGCAGCAGGCCGGGCGGGCCGGGCGCTCCGGCGACGAGGCGCTCGCCGTGCTGGTGGCGAGGGACGACCCGCTCGACACCTACCTGGTGCACCACCCGGAGGCGCTGTTCGGGCGGCCGGTCGAGGCCACAGTGCTCGACCCGGCCAACCCGTACGTGCTCGCGCCGCAGCTCGCCTGCGCCGCCCACGAGTCCCCGCTCACCCGGGCCGACCTGGACCTGTTCGGGGAGGGCGCGAAGGAGGCGGTGGACTCGCTGGTCGAGGCGGGGGCGCTGCGGCAGCGGCCCACCGGCTGGTACTGGCGGCACCGGGAACGCCCCGAGGTCGACCTGCGCGGCGAGGGCGGCGCCCCGGTGTGCGTGGTGGAGGAGTCCACCGGCCGGCTGCTCGGCACCGTCGACGGCGGGTCGGCGCACTTCCTGCTGCACACCGGCGCGGTCTACCTGCACCAGGGCGTCTCGTACGTGGTCGACTCCCTCGACCTGGCCGACGGGTGCGCGCTCGTGCACGCCGAGGAGCCGGACTGGTCCACCCACGCCCGCGACGTCACCTCGCTGTCGGTGGTGTCGGTCCGCTCGTACGTGGACGCCGGACCGGTCGGGCTGTTCCTCGGCGAGGTGGACGTGACCAGCCAGGTGGTGTCGTACCAGCGGCGGCGCATCGCCACCGGCGAGGTGATCGACACCCGCCCGCTGGACCTGCCGGCCCGGGAACTGCGCACCGTCGCGGTGTGGTTCACGCTCTCCCCCGAGTCGCTGACCGCCGTCGGTGTCGAGGCGGCGGACGTGCCGGGCGCGCTGCACGCCGCCGAGCACGCCGCGATCGGCCTGCTGCCGCTGATGGCGACCTGCGACAGGTGGGACATCGGCGGGCTGTCCACCGCGCTGCACCCGGACACCGAGGCGCCCACCGTCTTCGTCTACGACGGTCACCCCGGCGGTGCGGGTTTCGCCGAGCGGGCGTACGGCACCGCCGCCGCCTGGTTGCGCGCCACCCGGGACGCGATCGCCGAGTGCGGGTGCGAGACCGGATGCCCGTCGTGCGTCCAGTCCCCGAAGTGCGGCAACGGCAACAACCCGCTGGCCAAGGCGGAGGCCGTGAAGGTCCTCGACGTGGTGCTGACCAACCTCGCCACGGTCGGCGGCGAGGCGGCGGGTGCCGGCCCGGCGGCGGGTGCCGGCCCGGACTCGGGCGGCCCGGAGGCGGTGGCCGGCCCGGAGGCGGGCGGCCCGGAGGCGGTGGCCGGCCCGGAGGCGGGCGGCCCGGAGGCGGGCGGCCCGGAGCGCGGCGAGGTGTTGCCCCGGCAGGACGACCGGACGGCCCGCCCAGCTCAGGCGGCCGGTGCCCCACCCGCCTGACCGCACCGGGCCGGTTGGGGCTGCCCGCCGCCACTTCGGGGAGGTTGCGGTATCGACAGGTGCTGGACCCCGCCACTTCCCCGAACTGGTGTCGATCAAGCTGGGCCGTGCGGCTCCGCGGGTGCCAGGTGTCTGGTTGGTGGGACGGGTGCATGAGGGTAGGGCCGTCGGGGCATTGATGCATGGGAGCGCTTCCATGCATCATTTCCGGTAGCGCGCAGGTGACCCGAGACCCGTCCCGCCGGAGGTGCCGCCGTGGCCGACACGATCGCCGAGACCGTCGAGCTGCTCTACACCATCGACCAGGAAAACCTCACGCCCGACCAGCAGATAGCGCTGGGCACCGCGATGGCCACGCTCGCCCAGGCGGAACGGCTGGAGCAGATCAACGAGCGTCTGCGCGGCATCCATCAGGTGCTGAACAGCTGGGCGATGAAGGCCACGGTCGACGGCGGCCGCTGATCTTGCTGACCGTGCGCCTCGCCCGGCGCGCCGACGTCGCGCTGTGCGGGTGCGCTCGGGCGAGCGGTCGTCGGCCCGCTGTGCAAGACTCCGGCGACCCCTCGAAGGAGAGCCCATGTCGCCCGACAATCTGCAGGCCCAGCACCGGTTCATCATCCGTCAGCGACTCCGGATGATGGTCAACCAGTACGAGGTGCACTCGGTGGCGCCCGACGGCTCCGAGGGTGGGCTGCTCGCGTTCGCGCAGCAGAAGCGGCTCGCCTTCAAGGAGCAGGTGACCATCTACACCGACGACTCCAAGCAGTACCCCCTTCTCGGCTTCAAGGCCCGTCAGCGGCTCGACCTCGGCGCCACCTACGACGTGACCGATCACGCGGGCAACCCCATCGGGCTGTTCCGCAAGGACTTCGCCCAGTCGCTGCTGCGCTCGACGTGGCACGTGGAGCAGCCCGGCCTGCCGCCCGCCACCGGGCAGGAGCGCAGCCTGCCGGTCGCGCTGCTGCGCCGGTTCGTCGACTCGCTCTCCTGGCTGCCGTACCACTTCGACTTCATGGCCGGCGGCCAGCCGGTGTTCTCGGTCGACCGGAAGTGGGGCCTGCGGGACCGGTACAACGTGGAGATCCAGCACCCGCAGATCGACCGTCGGCTGGTGATCGCCATGGCGGTCGGACTGGACGCCCTCCAGTCCCGCTGACCTGCGGCACTCGGGCCCGGCCCGGCTCTCGGTTCCGGCACTGGCGTCCGCCCGTCAGGACCGGGCCGGGCCGGCCCGGGACGTCGCGACGGCGTCCCGGGTCAGGTTCGGCAGCGGTGCGACACGTACCCGTGCCGTGACGATCAGATCCAGTCCGTCGACCCGACACCCGGTCATCCGGCCGCCGTTGGCCGAGACCAGCTCGGCGGCGCGAGCACAGGCGGCATCGGCGCCGTCGAGCACCTGGGCGGCACCCGCCAGCGCTCCGAAGTCCGCCGCGTTGCGGGCCTGATGCCGCGCGCACCGGGCCGCCCCGAGCGCGGCGCCGAACACACCGACCAGCACGAACACCAACCCGATCGCGAGCAGGCAGACGGTCGCGCCGCCCCGGTCGGCCTGAGGCGTACCGCCGGCTGACTTCCTGCGCTCCCCGCTCTCCACGGGCACGCCGGCTCTCACGGCACCGGCCCTGGCGCGCCGGGTTCCACGGCGGCCACCGCCTCCCCCGACACGACCAGGCGGGGCAACCGCGCACCGAACGTCCGGACCGGCGCCCAGACCGTCGCCGTGACCCGATCACCGGTCACCGTCACGGCCACCTCGGCGCCCTCGGGGGCGTACCGGGTTCCGGTGACGGTGCCGGGCTCGCCCCGGGCCGCGGCAAGAGCCGCCTCCCGGGCCGCGTCGACACACGCGACCCGGGTGCCCACCGCGTTCACCGCGGTCAGCCCGGCGACGAGGAGCAGCATGAGCGCCGGCAGGCCGGCCGCCAACTCAGCGGTGAAGGAACCCCGCTCGCACGCGACCCGCGAGCGCCACCGGCGCCACACCGTCCCGGCCCGGGTGCCGGCCGCTCCCAGGATCAGACCGGGCTCGGCCGACACGTCGAACGGGACCGCTGGTTCGTGGAGCCACCGACCACGACGACCGGCCCGCCGGCGCGCGATCACTTCAGGGCCCGGTCGATGACGGCGGTCAGCGCGGACTGCACGTTGCCGGAGGTGAGCACCTTCAGCAGGATCCCGGCGAAGGCGACCGCGGCGAGGGTGCCCACTGCGTACTCGGCGGTGTTCATTCCGGCGTCACCCCGCAGGCGGGTGAGGAGCTTGCGCATTCGTACGTCCCTTCTCGATGGTTCACAGCACGTCGCCGAGGACGGCGACGATCACCGGCACCAGACCGGCGAGAATGAAGGCGGGCAGGAAGCACAGCCCGAGCGGCAGCACGATGAGCACGCCCGCGCGGCGGGCCGCCGCCTCGGCCGCGGTCGACCGCTCGGCCCGCAGGTCGTCGGCCAGCCGGGTCAGTGCGCGAGCCAGTGCGGCACCGCTGTTCGACGAGCGGACCGCCGCCGCGACCACGGGTTCGGCCCCGGTGACGCCGTCCAGGTGCGCCCACGCTTCACCGGGGCTCCCACCGAGCCGTAGCGTCCGGCCGACCCGGCCGAGCCGGTCCGCGAGTGGCCCGCCGAGCGCCTCGGCGACGGCGAGCACCGAGCGGTCGACCGGCGCCCCAGCCCGCAGCGCGGCGGCCAGCAGATCCGCTGCCAGCGGCAGGTCGGCGGTCTCCCGCAGCCGCCGTTCCCGGGCTGCGCGCGGCTCGATCCGGCGCAGCAGACGATCGGCGGCGACACCGGCCGGCAGCCCGAGGAATACGCCCGTCACCCCGCCGACGACCACCGCCACCGCGATCCCGGCCAGCGTTGCGCCGAGGCGTACCCGATCCGGGAACCACGCCGGGCGGTCCGGTCGCGGCGCCGGGACGAGACGGCGCAGCCGCCGTGCCGGGCGGACGGCCGGACCGGCGACGACCAGGAGCGACGCGGCGCCGCCGAGACAGACGGCGGCCAGCACCTGCCGTGACATCAGGCGGCCCGCCCGGGCGTGACGCCGAGCCGCTCGGCCCAGAGCAACCCACCGACCTGCAACACGACAGCCGTCACCGCGCTGCCGGCACCCACCGGCGTGTGCAGGAGCACCTCCACCGGGTCCACCCCGATGCCGTAGCCGAGACCGATTCCGCCGAGCGGCAGCGCGGCGAGCAGCCACGCGGTCGCCCGCGCCCCGGCAGCCTGGGCGGCGGCAGCGGCGAGGCCCCGGTCGGCGGCGCGGGCGTCGGCCTCGATCCGTTCCAGCAGATCGGCCAGCGGCGCACCCGTCTGGTCGGCCAGCTTCCGTGCGGCCCGGGCCAGCCGCGCGACGCGTCCCGGGCCGTCGTCGTCACCGTTGCCGGCGGGCAGCCCGGCCCGCAGGTCGGCGGCCACGGCGGCGAGGTGGTCGAGATCGCGGCGGTGCGCGAGGGTGGCCAACCGGTGGGTACGCCGGCGCAGCACCGCCCGGGCCGCGAGCACGGCGTAGGTGGCGAGCACTACGGCTGCCACCGGACCGCCGAGCAGCGCCCCGGTCACCGCACCACACAGCGCCGCCACCGGCAGTACGCGCCCGGCGGAGAGCGCCAGCGCGGGAGCCGACGCCGGAGAGAATGTCACCGGCACCGACACGAGGTCCGTCCATCGCCTCACCTGATGCCCGGCACCTGGTCGACGCCGTTCCCTGTCCCGGCCGGGCGGCCGGGCGGACGCCCTCGGCCCGGAGTCGAGCGGACGTCGTGGCGGTTCCGGGGATGCTGGACGCGCACCCGTCACCCGCTCGCCCCGGGTGCCCGCACCACCCAGGACCGCCAGGCGCCGGGCGCGACCGGCCCGGACCGGCCAGGCGACGGCGACCGCCGCGGCGGCCAGGAGCAGGACCGCCGGCCAGAGGTGGCCGGTCACGACGGTGCCACCGGGGTGGGCCACGCCGCCTGGAGGATCGGCGGCAACGGTGCTCCCCGCTCCCGCAGCAGGCCGGCGAGCAGCTGGGCCGCCGGGGCGAGACCCCGGCCGCGCGCCCAGGCCGGGACCACTGTGACCACCCGGTCGGGTCCGTCGGGCAGCAGCAGGCCGATGGAGTCCAGTACGCGCCCCTCGCCGGTGCGGCGGAGTTGGAGGACGACCTGCAACGCGGCGGCGACCTGCGCGTGCAGTGCGAGCCGGGGCAGGCCGCCGAGCATCCCGAGTGCCTCCAGCCGGGCCGGAACGTCGGCCGGGGCGTTCGCGTGCAGCGTTCCCGCCCCACCGTCGTGGCCGGTGTTCAACGCCGCGAGCAGGTCGACCACTTCGGCGCCCCGGCACTCACCCACGACCAGCCGGTCCGGCCGCATCCGCAGCGCCTGCCGGACCAGGTCGCCGAGCCCGACGGCACCGGCGCCCTCGACGTTCGCCGTCCGCGCCTGCAGGCCGATCACGTGCGGGTGCACCGGACGCAGCTCGGCGGCGTCCTCCACCAGCACGATCCGCTCGGTGCCGGGCACCAGCCCGAGCAGCGTGTTGAGCAGCGTCGTCTTGCCCGAGCCCGTGCCGCCGCTGACCAGGTACGCGAGGCGGGCCGCCACGAGGGCGGCGAGCAGCGGGGCGATCGGCCGGGGCACTGTGCCCCGCTCGACGAGTTCGTCGAGGGTGAACGGCCGCTGCCGGAAGGTACGCAGCGACAGGTAGGGCCCGTCGGTCGCCACCGGAGGCAGCACCGCGTGCAGCCGGGTGCCGTCGGGCAACCGCGCGTCGGCGTACGGCGAGGCGTCGTCGAGCCGGCGACCGGCCGCCGCGGTGAGGCGCTGCGCCAACCGGCGTACGTCGTCGAGTGTGCCCAGCGGCACGGCGACCTGGCGCAGGCCCCGCCCCCGGTCGACCCAGACCCGAACGCCGTTCACCAGTACGTCGGTGACCTGCGGGTCGGCGAGCAGAGGAGCCAGTGGACCGGCGCCGACCAGGTCGTCGTGCACCCGGTCGGCGATCCGCAGCAGCGTGGTGTCACCGAGCACCGCCGTCGCCGGTTCGGCGCGTACCGCGGAGACGATCGCCGCCGGTGTGACCGGCGTGGCCTCGGCGGCGAACCGGTGCCGGACCCGGGCGGCCAGCTCTCCCCGGCCGGTCATGCCGCACCCGCGGCCGACGACCCGACCAGCTCGTCCACGATCCGCTGGCACAGCGCGGCGAGCGGCCCCTTCCCGCTCGCGCCCGGTGCCTCGCCCCGCTCCAGTCCGCGGCACAGCCCCGGCTCAGGTCGGAGCGTGCCGGCGAGTGGCAGCCCCAGCGCCCGGGACACCTCGGCCGCCCGCAGCCGGCCGGGTGCCGGACCGCGCACGACGACCGACAGGTCGACGCAGTGCGGCGCGGCCACGGCCGCGACCCGGGCCGCCGCGGCTGCCGCCCTCAGCTCGGCCGGTACGACGAGCAGCGCGCGGTCGGCGGCCTGGAGCGCGACCACCGCGGCGTCGTCGAGGTGCCGGGGCAGGTCGAGTACGACCAGGTTCCGCCCTCGCCGCCCGGCGTCCACTGTGGCGGCCATCGCCTCGGCCGGCAGGTGCCGCAGGTCGCCCCGATCCCAGGAGAGCACCACCAGGTCGCCTCGGCTGGGCAGCGCACGGATCAGCGACGGCGGATCGACGCGCCCGTCCGTGCCGGCCAGCTCCGGCCAGCGCAGCCCGTCGAGCTGCTCCCAGCCGAGCACCAGGTCGAGACCGCCGCCGAGCGGGTCCGCGTCGACCAGGAGCGTCCGCAGCCGGGACCGGGCCGCGCTGACGGCGAGCCCACCGGCCAGCACGCTGGCTCCGGCGCCGCCCCGGCCGCCGAGCACCGCCACCACCCGGCCCTGACCCGGGCCGGCCGGACCGGTCACGCACTCGGCGAACCGGTCGACCAGCCAGGGCTCGGCCGCCGGCAACGTCGCGACGTGCTCCGCGCCGATGAGTTCGGCCAACTCCGTACCCGGATCGAGCTCTCCGGAGCGACCGACCAGGACCGTGCGGGCGCGGCGGGGAAGGCGCGCCCGCAGGCAGGCCGCCGCCTGGTCGGCGCCGATGAGCACCAGCGGCGCCGGTGCCCAGCGGGCCCGGGCGGCGGCCGGATCGGCCGCCAGCTCGACCTCGGTGCCGCCGGCCGCCGCGAGTCGCAACAGCTCGTCGAGCAGATCGCCGTCGGAGGTGACGAGCAGGGGCAGGCGACGGTACGGCGGGAGCGGGGTGCGGGGCGGCATGGCGGCCTCCATCGGTCGGACTCGGACGTGCCGGGGTGAGCCTGCCCGGCCGGGGGATGCGGAATCGGCGCCCTGTGGACAACGGAGGCCGTTGTGGACAGACCTCGGGGACCCGGTTGATCTGCTATGTGCCGGAGACGGAGCCAACGGGTGGGCAATCGGCCATTGACGACAGGGATGATCGGTAACGGATAATCGGGGCCCTTCGCCGCCCGATGGACGGCACCGGCTTGCGGAATCGAGGCCATGACCGATTCACCGCACCCCCTGGCGATCCGCTCGGATGGACGCCACTCGCGATCCGGCCGGAGGACCGAAGACGGGGTCTGGCTACGCGATCCGTCGCCGACACTGCTCGCCGCGATCGCCGTCGGCCTCGTGGTCGTGGTGCTGGCGAGCATCGTCAGCGTCTTCGCCACGCCACGTCGCCCCGACCTCCCGCCGCCGATCAAGGGCCAGGCGATCCTGGCGTCCCCGACGAGGGCGGAGTTGGTGACGGAGGCACCCGCCGAGTCCTACGCACCGCCGTCGGTGTCGTTCTCCAACCGCGCCGTGGCGCCGACCCGGACCGCAGCACCGACCCGCCGCGCCACCCCGAGCAGCTGGTCGACCTCACCGAAGCCGTCGACCCCCCGGTCCAAGCCGCCTGTGGTCGGACCCGGGGAACTGGCCCCACTGCCGGCCTCGCGCGAATCGCGGCTGCGCTCGCACGGCGGCGGTCCGTCGACGTTCGTCGACTTCGTCAACAACCACGGGTCGACAGTCGTGGTCCACTGGATCAACTACGAGGGCCGGCGGCAGCAGTACGCGGTGCTCCGGCCCGGGCAGTCCTACCGGCAGCAGACGTACGTCGGTCATCCGTGGGTGGTGGCCGACGAGCGGGGCCGCGGACTGGTGTGCTTCGAGCCGGCCCGGCAGACGCTGCGCGCGGTGATCCGATAACTCCCTTGCCGGGCCCGACCCGCGGCTGCGACGCTCCGTCGGGTGATCGACAAGCCGGACATCGACGAGCGGACGCTGGCGGCCGAGGTTGCCACCGCCTGGTCGGTGGACGTCACCGAGCTGGCGTTCATGCCGGTCGGGCTCGACGGGCACGCGTGGGCGTACCGGGTGGAGACGTCCGACGGCAGGCGCTACTTCCTCAAGGTACGCCGCGGCGACTTCACCCCGGCCGCCGTCCTGCTGCCCCGTTTTCTGCGCGCGCAGGGCCTTCGGCAGGTGGTCGCACCCTTGGACCTCCCCGAGGGCGGTGCCGGGCGCGAGTTCGGGGACTATCGGCTACTGCTCTACCCGTTCCACGACGGCGGCAGCCTGTGGGGTCGCGGCCTCACCGACCGCCAGTGGATCGAGTACGGCGAGTTCCTGGGCCGGCTGCACCGGGTCACGCCGAGCGCCGAGGTCGCCGCCGTCCTGCCGGCCGAGACGTACCGGTCGAGCGCGGGCGAGCGGTTGCGAACCCTCGGCGGGCACGCCTCGACGAGCGAGGTTCTGGGCGACTTCTGGGACCGGTACGGCGCCGCGCTGCGTCGGCTGGCGGAGACCGTCGACGAGCTGGCGTCGCGCGTGACACGGGGGCGGCACGTCATCTGCCACGCCGACATCCATCCGGGCAACCTCATCGCCGACGGCGACGGTCCCCTGCACGTCGTGGACTGGGACGCGCCGATCCTCGCGCCGCGCGAGCGGGACCTGATGTTCGTCTACAGCGCCGACTTCGGGGACCACCCGATCAACGGGCGCCGGGCCGAACTCTTCCGCGAGGGCTATGGGGCGCTGGAGCCGGACCCGGTCCTGCTGAGCTATTACCGCAGCGAGCGGCATCTCGACGATGTGGCCGTGTTTCTGGGCAGCATTCTCAGTTCGGAGGCCAGCGCGGAGGCTCGGGCCAACGACCTGTACTGGCTCACCCGGATCGCCGAGGCGGTCGCCGACCCCGGATACGCGCCCTGAGCCGGACGCGGAACGCTCATACCGCAAAGGGACGACCCCCGTCGGGGGGAGACGGGGGTCGTCTTGTGGTTCGGCTCCGGGGGGGTCGAGCCGAACCGACTCAGCGGTTACGGGGGGTGCAACCGCCGAGGCCCATCGACGCCGGGTATGCGAACTCCCGTCGCGAGCACAAGCATGCCGCAGTCGACCCTTATACGTCGAGTGTTGTTCACTCCACGCAAAGCTAAATTCATCGATAGATACCTGTGACCGCCGTCACTCCACCGGGTGCTCATCGGCTTTCGCTACCCGGGCGGACGCCTCCACGCCTCTCGTCGGGCTAGACTTTCGCGCCGTGGGCCGCAGCGCCGCTTTCTTCGATCTCGACAAGACCGTCATCGCCAAGTCGAGCGCCCTGGCGTTCGGTCGGCCGTTCTACCGGGACGGGCTGATCACCCGGCGTGACGTGGTCAAGTCGGCGTACGCGCAGTTGATGTTCCGGCTGGGCGGCACCGACGAGCAGACCATGGCCCGCACCCGGGACTACCTGGCCACACTCTGCAAGGGCTGGCCGGTGGAACAGGTCCGCCAGATCGTCGCGGAGACGCTGCACGAACTGATCAACCCCTATGTGTACGCCGAGGCGGCCGCCCTGATCGAGGAGCACCAGGCCGCCGGGCGGGACGTGGTGCTGGTCTCCGCGTCCGGTGACGAGATGGTCCGGCCGATCGGTGAGCTGCTCGGGATCACCGACGTGATCGCCACCCGGATGGGCGTGGTGGACGGGCGGTACAGCGGCGAGGTCGAGTTCTACGCGGCCGGTCCGAGCAAGGTCGAGGCGGTCAGCGAACTGGCTCTTGAGCGGGACTACGACCTGGCCGACTCGTACGCGTACTCCGACTCGTACTCCGATCGGCCGCTGCTGGAGTGCGTGGGGCATCCGACGGTGGTCAACCCGGACCGGGCGTTGCGCAAGCTGGCGGTGGAGAACGCGTGGCCGGTGCTGGAGTTCCGGCACCCGATCCCGCTGGGCCGCCGGTTGCGCGAGCGGCCGGCGGTGCCGGTCGCCGCGGCGGCGCTCGGCGTGGGCGTCGGCGTGGCCATCGGCATCGCCTGGTACGGCCGGCACCGCCGCACCCGCACCGCCGCACCCACCGCCTGACACCCGCAACCGTCAGGACGCGGCGAGGATCTCGTCGCCGATCAGCGTGATCTGGTCGACGCCGACCTCCACAGCGCTCATGTAGTGCCGCAGCCACGAGCGCAGGCCGTCGGGCGTGCCGGTGGCGAACGCGCCGGCCGCGCCCACGTACTCCGGCTCGCGCTCACGGTGACCGACGTCCACCGCGACGAGCCCGCGGGGGTCGAACCCGGTGGAGATCAGCACCAGCCGGGCGGCGGCGCGGGCCACCACCCCGGACGGGCCGGGGAACGGGCGCAGGTTCAGCAGCTCGCCGTGGACGACGGCGGCCAGCACCAGCGGTGGCACCCTGGTGCCGCCGGCGACCAGGGCGGCCAGGCCGTCGAGGCGGGCCGCGACCACCGGGTCGGCGACCGGCCGGCCCAGTTCCTCCTCGGTCACCACGTCGCGGGCGGCGAGCACGTGCAGCCGGGCCATCACCTGCCGGGGTGCCTTGGGCCAGAGGTCGCTCAGTCCGGGCAGCGCCCCGGCGACCCGGAGCGCGCCCTGGAGCACCGGGTCGGTGACGGTCCCGGCGCGTACCTCCTCGCGGTCGTGGACGCGGCCCTCCAGCGCGGCGCTGGCCACTGCCGAGCGGAGACTGACCTCGGCGGCGACCTGGCCGCCCTGGCGGCGCAGCGCGCGGTGCCGGTGGGCCAGGTCGACCCGCTCGCGGGCCCGCTCGACGGCGGGGGCGACGTCGGCGAGCGCGAGCAGCGGGGCGAGCGGATCGGTGGTCACCCCGTCACGCTAGCGACCGGCGGGCCGGTATCCGCCTCCGCCCGCCGGGAAAGTGACGCCGTCGGCGTCGCGCGGTGCACTCGGCGCGGGGACCGGGCCGCTCGGCGCGCGGTGAGGGGGCGGGCGGTCGCGACGGGGGTACGGCGGGACTAACCTTCCCCGGAGTAGGAGACGCAGGTCACGCGACGAAGGAGTCACCGCATGAGCGAGGCATTGGCCAACTTGCTGAACGAGACGCGCCAGTTCCCGCCGCCGGCTGAACTCGCCGCGAACGCCAACGTGACCGCCGAGGCGTACGAGGAGGCGGCCGGGGACCGGCTGGCCTTCTGGGAGCGCCAGG
The DNA here is from genome assembly GCF_049179035.1 of Micromonospora sp. WMMD1274. Taxonomy (NCBI): domain Bacteria; kingdom Bacillati; phylum Actinomycetota; class Actinomycetes; order Micromonosporales; family Micromonosporaceae; genus Micromonospora; species Micromonospora sp. WMMD1274. The sequence goes on along the minus strand of NZ_JBMHMG010000001.1, from coordinate 3,548,391 downwards.
CCGGCCGGCTGGCCTGGGCCCAGCCGTGGGAGCAGGTGCTCGACTGGTCGAACGCCCCGTTCGCGAAGTGGTTCACCGGGGGCCGGCTCAACGTGGCGTACAACTGCCTGGACCGGCACGTCGAGGCGGGCCACGGCGACAAGGTGGCGATCCACTGGGAGGGCGAGCCGGGCGACACCCGTACCGTCACCTACGCCGACCTGCACAAGCTCACCTGTCAGGCGGCGAACGCGCTGACCGAGCTGGGCGTGACCGCCGGTGACCGGGTGGCGATCTACATGCCGATGATCCCGGAGGCGGCGGTGGCGATGCTCGCCTGCGCCCGGATCGGCGCCACGCACAGCGTGGTGTTCGGCGGCTTCTCCGCCGACGCGCTGACCAACCGGATCCAGGACGCCAGCGCCAAGGTGGTGATCACCGCGGACGGCGGCTTCCGCCGGGGCAAGCCGTCGGCGCTCAAGCCGACGGTGGACGAGGCGGTGGCGAAGTGCCCGTCGGTGGAGCACGTGCTGGTGGTCCGCCGTACCGGGGAGGAGGTCGCCTGGTCGGGCAAGGACCACTGGTGGCACGAGACGGTCGAGACCGCGTCGCCGGAGCACGAGGCGCAGGCGTTCGACGCCGAGCACCCGCTGTTCATCCTCTACACCAGCGGCACGACCGCCCGGCCGAAGGGCATCCTGCACACCACCGGCGGCTACCTGACCCAGACGTCGTACACCACGCACGCGGTCTTCGACCTGAAGCCGGAGACGGACGTCTACTGGTGCACCGCCGACATCGGCTGGGTGACCGGGCACTCCTACATCGTGTACGGACCGCTCTCCAACGGCGCCACCCAGGTCATGTACGAGGGCACGCCGGACACCCCGCACAAGGGCCGCTTCTGGGAGGTCGTCAACAAGTACAAGGTGACCATCCTGTACACCGCGCCGACGCTGATCCGCACCATGATGAAGTGGGGCGAGGACATCCCGGCCGGGTACGACCTGTCGTCGCTGCGCCTGCTCGGCAGCGTCGGTGAGCCGATCAACCCGGAGGCGTGGATCTGGTACCGGCAGCACGTCGGCCGCGGCGAGCTGCCGGTGGTGGACACCTGGTGGCAGACCGAGACCGGCGCCATCATGATCTCGCCGCTGCCCGGCGTGACCGAGGCGAAGCCCGGCTCGGCGATGAGCCCGCTGCCCGGCATCGTCGCCGACGTGGTCGACGACCAGGGCCAGTCGGTGCCGAACGGCGGGGGCGGATACCTGGTGCTGAAGGAGCCGTGGCCGTCGATGCTGCGGACGATCTGGGGCGACGACAACCGGTTCCTGGAGACGTACTGGTCCCGGTTCGGCGCGGGTTCGAACACCGGCGACGAGTGGGTCTACTTCGCCGGTGACGGCGCGAAGAAGGACGACGACGGGCACATCTGGCTGCTCGGCCGGGTGGACGACGTGATGCTGGTGTCCGGCCACAACATCTCCACCACCGAGGTGGAGTCGGCGCTGGTGAGCCACCCGTCGGTGGCGGAGGCGGCGGTGGTCGGCGCGACCGACCCGACCACCGGCCAGGCGATCGTCGCGTTCGCCATCCCGCGCGGCAGCGCGGACATCTCGGGTGACGCGGGCGAGCAGCTCATCGCCGAGCTGCGCAACCACGTGGCGAAGACGCTCGGCCCGATCGCCAAGCCGCGGCAGATCATGCTGGTGCCCGAGCTGCCGAAGACCCGCTCCGGGAAGATCATGCGCCGGCTGCTGCGGGACGTGGCGGAGAACCGCTCGCTCGGCGACGTGACCACGCTCCAGGACTCCTCGGTCATGGAGATGATCTCGTCGGGGATGAGCGGCGGGAAGTCCGACGAGGACTGACGTCGACTGATGACGAGGGGCGGGCCGCCGGGCGGTCCGCCCCTTCGTCGTATCCGGGATCCGCGCCGTCGATCGGGGGATCCGGGACTGACCTGATCGGCCAGAGGGCCTGATCACCTCTGTCGATGTCGCTCGTCGTCGGTTACGTTCAGCCCACCGGCGGATTTCGACGAGCGTCACTGAGACGGCCGGTCCCTCACCATTCCCTACGAACGGAGTGGCATGCTCCCCATGTCGCAGCACAGGGCACGGCGACGCTTACTCGTCGCACTGCCCGCCATCGCGCTCGCGGCCACGTCGCTGACCGTGACGGGCAGCGCGGCGGCTCAGCCGGCCCGGTCCGCACCGGTCACGATCGGGGCGGACGAGCACTACATCAACTACGCCGAGCCCGAGGTCCAGCCGGACACCGGCGGCAAGGAGGTCAAGGGCCGCGACGGCATCTTCTCCTCGCCGGCGGACGAGGCCCGCGCCTACGACCGCAAGTACGCCGGGGGCAACCCGATCGCGGCGCGCGAGCTGGCCAAGCTGGAGGCCAAGTCCATCCGGACCGGCCAGAGCCCTCGGAAGATCAAGAAGGCCAAGAGCACGCAGACCGCCAAGCTGCTGACGCTGCTCGTCGAGTTCAACGACAAGGCCAACGACGACTTCACCGACGTGATGGTCCCGAAGACGGTGTTCGAGGACCGCACCTGCGTTCCCGGCACCGTGCAGAACGGGCCGCGGCACAACACGATCCCGAACCCGGCCACGCTGCCGCACAAGGACAACAACTCGATGTGGGTGCCGGACTTCTCCCCGGCCCACTACGACAAGATGCTGTACAGCAAGAAGGGCATCACCGAGCGGGTCCGCAAGGACCTGAAGGGGCCGGACGGCAAGCCGGGCATCAGCCTCGCCGGGCGGACCATGCACAACATGTACCTGGAGATGTCCAAGAACGCGTACACCGTGGACGGGCAGGCCAGCCCGTGGATCACGGTGCCGCACTCGGAGGGCTGGTACGCCGCCTCGCGCTGCTTCCAGGACGAGAACGGCAACTGGGTCGCCGGGCGTGAGCAGTCGATGAACGGCCACCCGGACAACCCGCAGGGCGCCGGCCGGCTCGCCACCGACGCGATCGACGCGCTGGCCGCGGCCGACCCGAACTTCCCGTGGGCCGACTACGACATCGAGGACCAGAGCGACCGCGACGGCGACGGCAACTACCACGAGCCGGACGGCGTGATCGACCACCTGGTGCTGGTGCACGCCAACCAGGGCAAGTCCCGCGGTGGCGGTGACGTCGGGATCTACTCGGTCTGGGCGCACTCCTCGACCGTGACCGGCGGCTACACGATCCCGGGCACCAACCTGAAGGTGTCGAACTACATCGTGCAGCCGGAGGACGCCGGCGTCGGCGTCTTCGCCCACGAGTTCGGGCACGACCTGGGCCTGCCGGACCTGTACGACACCTCCGGCAACGCCGACTCGGACGTGGACTTCTGGGACCTGATGGCGTCCGGCTCGCACTCCGGCGAGATCTTCCAGGCGCTGCCGACCCACATGGGCCTCTGGGACAAGTGGGTGCTGGGCTGGGCCGAGCCGAAGACGTTCGGGCCGGGTGACCGGGCCAAGCTGGTCAAGCTCGGGCAGACCTCGCGTACGCCGGTCGGCACCGAGGACGGCATCAAGATCGACCTGCCGGACAAGGTGATCTCACTGGCCACGCCGCACAGCGGCTCGAACATGTGGTACTCCGGCGCCGACCAGGCCTGGGCGGATATCAAGCTCAGCCGCACGGTGACCGTCCCGAACGCCGCTGATGCGAAGTTCTGGATGTGGAACAACTACGTCATCGAGGCGGACTGGGACTACGGCTTCGTCGAGGTCTCCACCGACGGCGGCGCCACCTGGAGCGAGCAGAAGGTGTACGCCGAGGGCGGTGCGCTGGTCTCCACGAACGACGGCTACGCCGACCCGAACGGCCGCATGGTCGACTTCGGCAACAAGAAGTACGGCCTGACCGGCAGCACCAACGGCTGGCGGCACGACTACGTCGACCTGTCGTCGTACGCCGGGCAGACCGTGCAGGTCCGGCTGCGCTACGCCACCGACGAGGCGTTCCAGGAGCGCGGCTGGTTCGCCGACGACTTCTCGGTGACCGGCGGCGGCGCCACCACCTGGAGCGACGACGTGGAGAGCGGCGCGGCGGGCTGGACCCAGACCGGCGGCACCTTCACCGACACCAGTGGTGCGGGTTGGTTCATCGACTCGGGCACCCAGGTGAAGTCGCACTACTACCTGGCCGAGTGGCGTAACTTCGACGGCTTCGACAAGGGCCTGAAGTACACCTACGACACCGTCTACTCGCACGAGGCCTGGAAGGTCGACCGGATCGCGTACAACGCGCCGGGCATGCTGGTCTGGTATCGGGACACCCAGCTCGGCGACGTCAACCACGTCACCGCGCAGATGACCGCGCTGCCCAGCTACGGCGCCAAGGGCGGCCTGCTGATCGTCGACTCGCACAACGACCCGCTGCGCCGCAAGGGCGTCGCGGCCGAGAAGGACCCGTCGGTGCTGAAGAACCTGCCCAGCCGGCCGCAGTCCTCCAACGCCGCGTTCGGCCTGAAGCCGACGTACCCGTTCAAGGAGTGCCTGGAGGCGGCGGACGAGCCGTACAGCGAGTACTGCACGAAGTTCGGCCCGCAGGCTCCGGTGCGTGGCTTCACCGACGCCAAGGGCTGGTACCCGGGCATCGAGATCCGAGACGGCGCCGCGTACTCGCGGGACAACGACGCCTCGGTGGTCATCCCGTCGCGGGGCAACCAGCAGTACACGACCCGGGTGGTGAACCCGGACGGCACCCCGGCGACCGACTACTACGGTTCGACGCTGGGTGGCGGGGCGATCGTGCTCGGCACCGGCAACCCGGGTGACGCGGGCGTCCAGTACGGCGTCTCGATCATCATCAAGCGGGCCGCCAAGGACAACTCGTACGCCCAGGTGTACGTGGTTCCGCCGCGGAGCTGAGCCGTACGTTCAAACCGGAACCGGAATGACCGGAAAATGAGCTGAAGAGGCTCGATGGGGGAAGGGTCGGGAGCGTGAGCGCTCCCGACCCTTCCGCGTAGCCGGTTAATCCATGACTGTCACTGCGCCGCGTGATCCATACATCGCCGCTGGTCAACGGCTTGGTGACCGGCCGACATGTGACGGTGAAAAGCATTCCCAACAAAAAGTTGCTACAAATCGACGCACACATCTTCCCAGCAGTCGCAGCAGTGTCTATGTTCACCTTTGGTCCCACTAGTGGGACGTTCCACCGGCCCGTACCCCCAGTTGGGCCGGTTCCCTCACACCGGAGGTACCACGTGCGCAAAGTCGCAGTGGGTCTGCTCGGGCTTTCGCTGACCGCGACGGGACTGGTGGCAGGCACGTCCGCCAGCGCCGCGCCGACGCCGAAGTTGCCGGCCGCCGCCCCGTCGGTGGCCGAGCCTGCGCAGGCTGAGCACGACCTGCCCAACCCGCTCGAGGAGAAGCGGCGCGCGCTGCGCCAGGAGGGCCTCAGCGAGGTCCTGTCCGGCAGGGCGAAGGCCCAGAAGATCAACGGCAGCAAGGTCGTCAAGGTCGGCGAGCAGGCTGTCGCCGGTCCCGCGGCGGGCAAGGCAGCCAAGAGCACCAAGGCCGGCAAGGGTCCGACCAAGGACCAGTACGTCGAACTCTCCCGCGAGCGGACCGACAAGATCTTCGTCATCCTCGCGGAGTTCGGCGACGAGCGGCACCCGAACTACCCGGACCAGGACACCGACCCGGACACCCCGGGCCCGACCCGGTTCGACGGCCCGCTCCGCAACCAGATCCCCCAGCCCAACCGGGCGGTGGACAACTCCACCGTGTGGCAGGCCGACTACAGCGCCGACCACTACCGGAAGCTGTACTTCGGCACCGCCCCCGGTGACGAGTCGCTGAAGCAGTACTACGAGGCCCAGTCCTCGGGTCGGTACAGCGTCGACGGCGAGGTCACCAACTGGGTGAAGGTCCGGTACAACGAGGCCCGCTACGGCCGTTCCGACGGCTACCCGTGCGCCTCGAACGTCTGCAACAACACCTGGGCGCTGGTCCGCGACGCCGCCAACCAGTGGGTCGCCGACCAGAAGGCGCAGGGCCGCTCCGACGCGGAGATCGCCGCGGACGTCAAGGCGATGGACGAGTGGGACCGGTACGACTTCGACGGCGACGGCGACTTCAACGAGCCGGACGGCTACATCGACCACTTCCAGATCGTCCACGCCGGCGGCGACCAGGCCGACGGTGACCCGTACCAGGGTGAGGACGCCATCTGGAGCCACCGGTGGTACGCCTTCGCCAGCGACCAGGGCAACACCGGCCCGGAGAACTTCCCGGCCGGCGGCACCCAGATCGGCAACACCGGCGTCTGGATCGGTGACTACACGATCCAGCCGGAGAACGGTGGCCGCAGCGTCTTCTACCACGAGTACGGCCACGACCTCGGTCTGCCGGACGACTACAACACCGGCACCAGCGCCGACAACAACAACGAGCACTGGACCCTGATGGCCCAGAGCCGGCTCGGCGCCAAGAACGACGCCGGCATCGGTGACCGCGGTGGCGACCTGGGCGCGTGGAACAAGCTCCAGCTCGGCTGGCTCGACTACGAGGTGGTCGTCGCCGGTCAGAAGCGCACCATGGAGATCGGCCCGCAGGAGTACAACTCCGCCAAGCCCCAGGGCGTCGTGGTGGTGCTGCCGCAGCGGGAGTACACGTTCCAAAACGGCAAGCCGTTCGAGGGTACGAAGCAGTTCTTCTCGGGCAACGCGGACGACCTGAACACCACGATGACGCGGACCGTCGACCTCACCGGGAAGACCAGTGCCGCGCTGTCGATGAAGGGTCGTTACAACATCGAGGCGGACTACGACTACCTCTTCTTCGAGGCGTCCACCGACGGTGGCCAGACCTGGACCTCGCTCCCCGGCACTGCCAACGGCAACGCGCTGAAGGAGATCTCCCCCGGGCGCTACGCCCTGGACGGCTCCAGTGACGACCAGTGGGTCGACATCAACATCCCGATGGACGCGGTCGCCGGCAACGTCGTGCAGTTCCGGCTCCGTTACCAGACGGACGGCGGCGTCTCGGACGGCGGTTTCTACGGTGACGCGATCACCGTGACGGCCGACGGCCAGACGGTGCTCACCGACGGCGCCGAGACCGGTGCCAGCGGCTGGACCCTCAACGGCTGGACCATCGCCGAGGAGACCTACACCCGCAAGTTCGACAACTACTACATCGCCGGCAACCGGTCGTACGTCTCGTACGACAAGTACCTCAAGACCGGCCCGTACTTCTTCGGGTACGCGAACACCCGCCCGGACTACGTGGACCACTACGCGTACCAGGAGGGTCTGCTGATTTCGTACTGGAACCTGCGCTGGGCGGACAACAACACCGCTCCGGCGTCGCCCACCAATCCGAACGGTCACCCGGGTGAGGGGCGGAACCTGTACATCGACGCGCACCCGCGGCCGATCTACAACCTGACCGGCCAGCCCTGGCGGGCCCGTGTCCAGGTGTACGACGCGCCGTTCAGCCTGAAGAAGGCGGACTCGTTCACCCTGCACCTCAACAGCCAGCCGCAGTACATCCGCGGCCAGGCTGCTGCTCCGCTGTTCGACGACAGCAAGCAGTACTGGTTCCCGGAGCTGCCGAACCACGGCGTCAAGGTCCCGAACAACGGGGTCAAGATCCGCGTGGTCGAGCAGAACGGCACCTCGATGAAGATCCGCATCTCCTGATCCACGGATCGACGCACCACGCGATGCCCGGGCGGGCTCACCGCCCGGGCATCGCCCGTTCCGGGGAACCCCCGGGACCCCGCCCGCGTCCCATCCGGGTGACGCCCCGTACCGCCCTGCCGGCTGCCCTCGCCACGGCGCTGCTCGCCACCGCGGGCTGCGCCGGAAACGGAGGATCAGTGCCCGACGAACGCCAGCCGCCCGCCCCGCCCGTCTCTCCCGTCCCTGCCACGCCGCCCGCGTCGGGAGCCGACGCGCCGGCCGCGAGCGGCGCGGGCACTCCGGCCGACCGCCCCACGCCGCTGTCCGCCACCGAACTCCCGACGCTGCGGCGTCCGGCCGGTCCGCCGAAGAAGCCGACCGACAACCGGCCCGGCGGCGTCGTCGGCGGGTGGATCACCCGCGGCGGGTCCGGGCCCTGCTACGGGTTGATGGACGAGAACGGCAAGGAGTACGCCGTGTACGGCCCGGACGCCGGTGAGCTGCGCAAGGGCGAGTTCGTCACATTGCGGCTCACCTCGCGGGACCGTTCGGTCGACTGCGGACCGGGCGTGCCGATGCGGATCACCGACTGAACGTCACCCGCGGTAGCGGCATGCGTACCGAAGGCACACACGCGGCCGGGCGGCAAGGGCGGAACGGCTGATTGACCACCACCGGCAGGACAACCATGATCGTGGATGTCTGGTACGGGGGTAACAGACGACCGGCGCGCGTCATGCGCCCGGCGGTCCACCCCCGCCGTCCACGGGGGTGGCGACCATGTCCACGACAGTGCTGGCCGACGACACCGACTATCCGACGACCGGGCGCGCCTCGGAGGCCGACGCCGCAACGACGCGCCCACTCCTCGACGATCTGCGACGATCCATCGCCGCCAGCCAGCAGGACCTGCGGCGGGCCCAACGGCAGCTCACCGAGGCCCACGCCGATCTGGAGGGGTGGACCCACCGGCTCGTCCGCGAGGCCGGCGCCGGCGTCCCGGCCGAAACCGTGCCGGACGCCACGGAGTTCCACCGCCTCTCGGCCCGGCTGTGCGCCCGGGACGGGACGGGCTGCCGCCTCCTGCACGGCGGGACGACAGGCGCACAGGCACACGAACACCCGGTGCCACGGCCCGGCGACACCGCCCACCGCAGCGTGCTCGCCCGGGCACGACTGGAGCAGCCGGCCTTCCGGCAGGCGGTCGAGGAGGCCGCGCGATCGACCCACCGGCACCGGGTCCTGCCCCACCTGACGATCACCCTGCAGCTCGCCGACGGGGTCACACTGCTCTCCCTGCCACAACCGGACGGACCGTCGGGCCTGCTGCTCCGGCATCCGGAGCTGGTGCGGCTCGCGACCCAGTTCTTCGAGGCGGCCTGGATCGACGGGCTTCCGATGGAGGCTCGGGAGTCCACTGGTGACGACCGCCCGTCGGAGGTCCAGCTCCAGATCCTGCGACTGGCGGCGGTCGGGGCCAAGGACGACTCGATCGCCCGGAGCCTGGGGCGGAGCACCCGCTGGGTCCGGCGGCACTTCGAGCTACTGGAGGAGCAGCTCGGCGCCACCAACCGGATGAGCCTCGGCATCGCAGCCGTCCGGCGCGGCTGGATCTGATCTTGCAACTTGCGGACAGGGGCAGCTCTGCCCTGCCGCCGGGACACCCCGCCGCCTGATGATCGATGGAGGTTGATGGAAGTTCCATCGATCATCGGGGAAGGATCACCTTGCGAAGGACATCTCTGCGGCGGCTCGCCGCACTCGCGCTCAGCGCCGTGGCGCTCGTCGGCGGGCTGGTGGCCGTCCAGGCCCCGGCCGCCGCCGTGCCGGCCGGGTTCGACCACACGATCTACTGGAACAACGTCCTGTTGAAGACCTACCGGGCGGTGGGTGGTCCGCCGACCGTCCTGTCCCGCGCCGCGGCCATGATGCACCTCGCCATGTACGACGCCTCAGCCTCACTCTCCGGCGGGTCGACCTACCTGGCCAAGGTCGACCGAACCCCGAACTTCAGCTACGACGTGGACATGAACATCGACAGGGCGGCGTTCAAGGTGCTGCAGTCGGTCTTCCCCGGCCGTGACTTCACCGCCGACTACCAGGGCTCACGGGTCTACCCGCCGATCGGCGAGCCGGGGCCCGAGGGCTGGAGCACCAGCGTCGGCGAGGGCACCGCACAGAACATGATCAACGCGCGGGTGAACGACGGTTCGGCGAACAACACCGCGTACACCCCGACCATCGCCGCCGGACAGTGGCGTCCGACCGAGGCGGGCACCAGCGCGGCCAGCCCGAACTGGGGTCGGGTGAAGCCGTTCGCGCTGACCTCGTCGTCGCAGTTCCGGCCCTCGCTGCCGGGCGGCTTCCCGGACATCGCCACGATGCTCACCAGCACCGCCTATGCGGCCCAGGTGAACGACGTCCGGCGGCTCGGCGCGGCGACCGGGTCCACCCGCACCGCCGACCAGACCCAGGCGGCCTTCTTCTGGGCCAACGACCTGGACGGCACGTACAAGCCCCCGGGCCAGCTCTTCGCGCACACCCAGATCATCGCGAAGGCCAAGGGCACCACGACCGTCAAGCTCTTCGCCCTGGTCGCCATGGCCATGGCCGACGCCGCCATCGCCGCCTGGGACGCCAAGTACGAGACCGGCATCGACCTGTGGCGCCCCGACACCGCGATCGAGGAACCGCAGACCGACAGCAACTCCGGCACCACCCCCGACCCGTCCTGGCAGCCGCTCTCCACGGCGGCCAACGGAACGCACTTCTCGCCGAACTTCCCGGCGTACGTCTCCGGGCACGCCACGTTCGCCGGGGCCTGGGCGGGCATCATGAAGCGGTTCTACGGCACCGACGCGGTCACCTTCACCGCCACCACCGAGGACCCGAAGGCGGTGGGAGTGCAGCGCACCTTCACCTCCTTCTCCGCCGCGGCCAACGAGAACGCGCTCAGCCGGCTCTGGCTCGGTGTGCACTACCGGTGGGACGCGGACGCCGGGCTCGCCACCGGTGACGCGGTCGCGAACCGGGTGTTCGGCACCTACCTCCGCTGACGGCAGGCACGCGGGCCGGCGAGGATCCTCGCCGGCCCGCGTCGCCCGTCCCGGCCTCCCGGAGAAATCCCTGATCCTGGTCACCTGCGGGGCCGGTGGGTGACCGGCGGCCCTAGGCTGTGCCCCATGACCGACCAGCGCGGCGGACCCGTCGACGAGTCCTGCGTCCTGCCCGAAGGGCCGTGGACGCACCGGTTCGTCGGCGCCAACGGCAGCCGGTTCCACGTCGTCGAGGCGGGCACCGGCCCGATGGTGCTCTTCCTGCACGGCTTCCCCGAATACTGGTACGCCTGGCACGAGATGCTGCCCGCGGTCGCCGACGCGGGCTTCCGCGCGGTCGCGGTCGACCTGCGCGGTTACGGTGCGAGCGACAAGCCACCCCGGGGGTACGACGGCTACACGCTCGCCGCCGACGTCGCCGGCCTGATCCGCGCGCTCGGTGAACGGTCGGCCACCGTCGTCGGCACCGGCGCGGGCGGGCTCATCGGCTGGACCGCCGCCTCCTTCCACCCGACCCTGGTCCGCCGGCTCGTGGTGCTCGGCGCGCCGCATCCGCTGCGGCTGCGGGCGGCCATCTTCGCCGACCCGCGCGGCCAGTTCACCTCGGCCACCGCGACGCTGAAGTTCCAGCTCCCCCGCTACGAGCACGTCCTGGCCCGGGACGACGCCGCCGAGGTGGAGGAGATCCTGCGCCGGTGGGGCGGCCCGCGCTGGGTGTCCGGCCCCGACTTCGCCGACTACGCGCACTGCTGCCGGGTGGCGATGCAGATCCCGCAGGCCGCCTTCTGCGCGATGGAGGGCTACCGCTGGGCGTTCCGCTCGGTGCTGCGGCTGCACGGCTACCGCTTCGTGAAGCTGATGCAGAAGCCACTGGTCACGCCGACCCTGCAACTGCACGGCGCACTCGACCGGGCCTCGCTCCCCCGTACCGCCCAGGGCTCCGGCCGCTACGTCACCGCCCCGTACGAGTGGCGGCTGCTCGACGACGTGGGCCACTTCCCGCACGTGGAGGCGCGGGACGTGGTGCTCGGCGAGATCCTGCGCTGGGCGAAGTCCTGACTCAGACCCGCTGCTCGCCCAGGTCGGCCACCTCGGCCGCGGGCGCCCAGCCCTGGTAGACGCCGAAGTCGAACGCCTCCAGCCCCATCGCCTCGGCCACCGGCCAGCGCCCACCGGTGTACTCGACACGCAGCCAGCCCTCGTGCTCGGCCAGCACGATGAACGGCTGCCCCTGCCAGGTGCAGGTGGTCCGCACGTACGCCAGATCGTCGACCTCGGCGGCCGGCACCACCCGGACGTACCGGCCGGGGCGTACCTCGGTGAAGCCCTCGCCAGGGCCGGGCTGGTAGAGGCGGATGTCGTCGCCGTCGGGGCTGGCCTGGTACTCCCGGCCCCGCCAGCGGGCCACGTAGCCGTCGCGGCTCACGCCTCGCCCGCCTTCCGCCACAGCAGCTCGTCGGTGTCCAGGACGGCGACCAGCTTGCTGTCGCCGTCCGCGCCGACCCGCCACAGCTCGGCGCCGTGCGGGAGCCGTGCGCTGTCCACCTTGAACTCGGCGATCACGTCGCTGCTCTCCCCCGGCGCGAAGCCGTTGCCGCGGAACGGGGGCCGCTCGATCACCCAGCCCTCCATCGCCCGCATCGCCGCCTCGTTCGGACCGCCGTACGGGATCCGGTAGAGGCTCGGCCGGTAGGCGGGCCAGCGCAGCAGGTAGATCTCCTCGTCGTCCGGGGAGAACGGCGAGCCCGGGTGACCGAGGCCGAGCGCGCGGTACAGCTCCGCCGGGGTACGCAGATGCGCCAGCTCCCCGGCCCGGTGCACGAATCCGGAGACCCGGTCGTAGCCACGCTCCAGGTAGTACGCGAGCTGGCTCGCCGCGATCGCCTTCTGCATGGTCACCGGCCGGTTCGCGGCGATCGTGGGCGCCTGCGGGCGCTGTCGTTCCGCCGGCTGCGGCGCGGCGGCCGGCTCCGGGTCGTCGCCGAGGCCCACCTCGGCCGCCCAGTTGGCGAGCGCGAGGACCTGCTCCCCCGGGTACGTCGCGCCGACCGGGCTGCCCGGGTTGACCCGGAACGACCACGCCACGTCCGGCCATCTGCGGATGAGCTGGACGAACTTGACCCGTACCGTCTCGACCTGGCCCTCGGTGTGCTCGGCCAGGCGTTCCGGCGAGGTGTAGACCGAGACGCACCGCTCGCCGTCGACCTGATCGGCGTGCCAGACGAAGCCGCTGTCACCCGGCCGGCTGCCGGCGGCCGAGTCGGGCGCGACGGGCATCAGCACCCGGGCCAGCAGCAGCGTGGTGAGGAAACCGTCGGTGCTGCCGCTGCCCGCGGCGGCCAGCAGGTCCTCCTCGACGTCGTTCGCCGGTACGAACTCGGCGGGCCGGTCCGCGGTGCTCGATCCGTGACCGGCCGGCGGACCGGCTGTCGTGGCGGGGGTCGCGGTGTCCGTTGCGGGCGTGGACAGCGCCACGGTCGGCTCGCCGGGCGCGAACAGCGGCGCGGTGACCGGTTCGTCGCCGGTCGCCGGCGCGAAGAGGGAGACGGTCGGCTGCTCCGCCGGCACGGAGTCGGACAGCGAGACGGTCGGCTCGGCCGATGCCGGGCTGGTCAGTGGCGCGGTCGGGTCGTCCGGTGCGGAGTTGGACAGCGACGACGTCGACTCGGACGGCACCGGATCGAACAACGAAACGGTCGGCTCAGCCGGTGCCGGATCGAACAGCGAGACAGTCGGCTCGACCTCGACCGGGCCGGCCGCCGGCGCAGGCGACGCGGTCGGCGCCGGATCGAACAGCGAGATCGTCGGCTCGGCCGACGGCGACGACGTGAACAGCGGCGCGGTGGCGTCCGCTGCGGGAGTCGGCGACTCGAACAGCGATGTCGTCGGCTCGGACTCCGACGCGAGCGACACCGTCGGCTCGGCCTCACCCGGGCCGGCCGGCGGCACGGTCGGCTCGGCCGGCACCCGGTCGAACAACGAGACAGTCGGCTCGGCCGAGGCCGGCGGCGTGAACAGCGGCGCGGTGGCCTCGCTTGCCGGGGACGGCGACTCGAACGGCGACGTCGTGGGCTCGGACGACGACGCGAACGACACGGCCGGCTCGTCGCGCGGCGTACTCCGGTCCGTCGTGCCGGTGGTCCCGGTGTGTGCCGGCGTCGGCTCGGCGAGGTTCACCGTGTCGTCGGCGACCGGCGGGTCCGCGGAGAGCGGCATGGTCGGGTCGGTGCCGGCCCACGGCGTGGCCGCGCCCTCGGCCGGTTCCGCGCGCACCGGACCGGTCTGCTGCGCGGACCAGAGCGGTGCGGGCGCGGTCAGGTCGCGGGCCTCGATGACGGTGCCCTCGATGACGATGGGTGTGAAGTCGCGGCGTGCGGCGGGCGGCGCGGAGACCGGTTCGGCGATCGACGGGGGCAGCTCCTCCACCGGCTCGTCGATCGTCTCCCACCGCGTGGTCTCGCCCTCGGTGCCGCCCGGCGCGGCCCCCCATCCGTCGGCAGTGGCCGGTCCGGCGGCGGCAGCGGATCCGGCGTCCGTCGCAGCGGCCGGTCCGGCGTGCCTCCGGGGCAGCGCCTCGGTGGCGTCCTCGGTCGGGCGGGTCGGCCGGAACGCCTGGGTCGTCTCCTCCGACCGAGGCGCTGGCGACGGCTCGCCCGTCCGGCTCGGGAAGGCGTGGGTCCGGCCCTCGCGTACCGGCTCGTTCAGCGGCCGTCGGCGCGGGAACGGCTGCCCGCCGGCGAACCGGGTCGGCGGGGTGGCCCGGTCGCCGGCCCCGCGCGACGGGTCCAGCGGCGACGGGCGCCGGGCCGAGCGGCCACCGGACGAGGGTTCGAAGAAGGAGCGGGACGGCGGTGGGACGGCGGCCGCCGGTGGCTCGTCGGCAGGTGCCGCCGGGGCGGTGGCGAACGGGTCCGGCTCGTCGGGGCGGCGGCGCAGATCGGTGAGCCAGCCGTCGAGGGCGTCCGTGTCCGGCTCGGCGCCGGGGGCGGTCCGGCTCGGGACGTCGCTGTCCGGCGCTCGGCGGCGGGGCGGCACGGTGGGCAGCCGCCGCCCGAGGACCGAGGCGGCCCGCATCGGCACCGTGGGCGGCTCGTCGGTCTTCATCAGCCGCTCGTCCCGGCCGGGCGCGCCGGCAACCGGCGGCACGACCGGAGGCGGCACCGCGGGCGGCGGAACAGCCGGTGGCGGCACCGCGGGTGGCGGCACGACGGGAGGCGGAACCGCGGCCGGCGGGACGGCGGCATGAGGCACCGGGGCGGGCGTGACAGCGGCCGGCGCCACCGGCACGGCCGGCGGGCGGGGCGCCGCCTCGGGCACCGCGTTCCGGGCTCCCCGGGTGGCGTTCTCCACGCGTTCCAGCCGGGCGCGGGCACCCATGGTGCGGCCGGGCAGCCGGACGTCGCCCCGGGAGAGCTGAGCCACGTACCAGGCGGGCAGGTAGCCCTCGATCGGCAGGCCGGGATTGACCGCGAGCCACCACTCGGGGTTGGGCCAGCCGGTGGCCAGATCCGGGTAGGGGACGCGGCGGGTGGGCCCCGCGTTCTCCCCGAGGCTCGCGCGCAGCGCGGCGACGGAGGTGAAGGCCAGCACGTGGGTGCGCCCCCCGGAGGTCCAGGTGCCCCATCCGGCGGTCGGTCCGCTCGCGACCGGAAGCAGGAGATCGACACGGGTCAGCACCCGGAAGTACTGCTGCTGGTCCTGCGCGCGCAGCGCGTCCCGCATCGCCACCTCGGCCTCGGTGGCCGGCTCCCATCCGGTCACGGCCACCTCTCCCTCCGCGAACAGGCCACAGGCATCGCCTACAACCTACAAGGTGGCAACAAGATCAGGACTTCTGGCCATCGACGGTCGGCCTCGACGTCAGGGAGCCGATAACATCCCGTTCCGGAGCCGACACGTTACGGAGGTCGTCGATGTCTCGGCCAGTCGCGTACCCCGCCGTGGCCGCCCTGGCGACGCTCCTCGTCACGGCGGTTCCGGCCGCTCCGGCGGCGGCTCGCGCACCCACCGGCTGCGCCTCACCGCCCGCGCCGGCCCGCCCGGTGGCGGACCAGCCGTGGCCGCAGCAGCGGTACGCCCCGGACCGGCTCACCCCGCTCGCGACGGGCGCCGGGATCGTGGTCGCGGTGGTCGACTCGGGAGTGGACCGGTCCCACCCGCAGCTGGCCGGCCGGGTTCTCGACGGCGCCGACTTCCTCGACCGGGGCGGGGACGGCACCCGGGACTGCGCCGGCCACGGCACCGGGGTGGCGAGCATCATCGCCGCCGCGCCGCAGCCCGGCGTCGCGTTCCGCGGCCTCGCGCCGGACGCGCGCATCCTGCCGGTACGGGTGAGCGAGCAGCAGGTCGTCGAGGGGCGGGAGTCGGGGCGTACGGTCGACGCGGCCGGGTTCGCCCGGGCCATCCGCTGGGCCGTGGATCAGGACGCCGACGTGCTCAACCTCTCGGTGGTGCTGTACGCGGACGACCCGGCCGTGCGCGCCGCCGTCGCCTACGCGGTCCGGCGGGACGTGGTCGTGGTGGCCGCCGCCGGGAATCTGCACGACAACGGTGATCCCCGGCCCTATCCGGCGGCGTACGACGGGGTGCTCGGCGTCGGCGCGATCGGGCGGGACGGGACACGCTCGGCGTTCTCCCAGACCGGCTCGTACGTGGACGTGGTCGCCCCGGGCAGCGAGGTGCTGATGGCGGCACCTCGGTCGGGGCACCAGCGGGCGGAGGGGACCAGCTACGCCACTCCGTTCGTGGCGGGTACGGCGGCGCTGCTGCGCCAGTACCGGCCCCGGCTGCGCGCGGACGAGGTGGCCGGTCGGATCGTGGCCGCCGCCGACCCGGCGCCGGGGCGGGACGCGGGTTACGGCGCGGGGGTGCTCAATCCGTACCGGGCGGTGACCGAGTCGGCCGGCGCGACCGATTCGCGCACCCGGCCGGGAGCGGCGCTTCCCGCCGACCGGCCGGATCCGGCCGCGCTGGCCCGCCAGTCCCGCCGGGACTCGGCCCGGGACCGGGCGCTGCCGGCCGCCGCCGTCGCGGGCGGGGCGGTGGCACTGGTGGCGGCGCTCGCCCTGGTGCTGCCGCGCGGCGCGCGCAGGCGCTGGCGGGCGGCCGGCCCGGCGGCTCCGAGATGACCGGCGGTCACGTGCGACGCCGCGCGGCCCGGGTCACCTGCCCGGGCCGCGCGGCGTCGGCTCACTGGAACAGGTTGGCGTTGCGCTTCTCGGTGTCGAGGTAGTCGGTCGCGGAGTCCGCCACCGCGAGCTTGATGTCACGCAGCATCGCCTGGAGATCCTGGGAGGCGGCCCGCCACCGGGACTGCCGCACCTCGTACGCCTCGCGGGCCTCGCCGTTCCAGCTCGCCACCAGCGGGGCGGCGTCGCGTTCGAGCTGACCGAGCTGGCTCTCCAGCGTGGACAGCGCCCGTTGGATGTCGGCGCCCGCCTGTTGCAGGGCGGCGAAGTTGACGACCAGCACACCGTGCTCCATGGATTCGATCCTTCCGGTTGTCAGAGCGGCAGCTGGATGCCGCGGTTGGTGCCCGCCACCCGGCCGGCGGCCTCGGTGTCGGAGACGTCGTACTGCCGGCCCGCGGTGCGGATCGCGTTGGCGGTCTCGCGCAGCGCCCGGTGAAGGGCGGCCTGGTCCTGCGCCCACTGCTGCTTGACCTGCGCGAACGAGCGCCCACCGGCACCCCGCCAGGCCTGCTGCAACACCTCCAGCTCGGCCATCAGGCCGCTGAGCATGGTCTGGAGCGACTGGTCGACCTGCTCGAACTTCGCGGCGGTCTGCTGCATCACAGCGGCTTCTGCCTGGGTCTGGGACATCCCGGACGTCACCTCGTCTCCTCGGTCGTGGCTGGTCACCGTGTGACCACCGTGGACTCGTCGGCGGGGGCCCGGGGCCGGTGAAGGGGGAAGCCCGGCGGCGGCGGACACGCAACTCGACGATTTCGTCGCTGACGGTAGCCGTCCGACTTCGGTTCTGCTACCCCTTCGGGCTCCCCTGTGGACAACTCGCCCATTACGATGAGCCACGGCAGCGTCACGCGGAGGTCCGGCGAGGAGGTGCGGTGACCGCCAGCACGTCCGAGCGGCCCGCGTCCGTCGCGGTCCGCACGCCACAGTGGACGAGCCGTCCGACGGCACGGCTGCGCGCCGGCCAGATCGTCGCGACCCAGATCGCGGCGGCAGTGCTGATCGCGGCCGTCGGGCGGGGTGTCGTGCCGACGGCCGTCGCGCTGCTGTCGGCGGCCCTGCTGCTTCCCGCCGCGTGGGTGCGGGTGCGCGGCCGCTGGCTCCACGAGTGGCTCGCCACCGCCGCCGCGTACCTGACCCGGCGGCGCGCGCTGCCACCGGCGGCCGATCCGGCGGCGCTGCTGGCGCTGCTCCGGCCGGGGGCGGTGGTCGGCGCGACGGAGGCGTCCGGTGGGGCGGCCGTGCTGCACGACGCCGACGGGCTGACCGCGTTGCTGGAGCTGGGCGACCCGGACGACCTGCTCGGCGACCACGCGCACGAGCTGCCCTCGCCGTTCGGCCTGCTTCCGCCGGCCGGGCCGGACGCCCCCGCGATCCGGCTGCGACTGGTGTTCTCGTCCTCGCCGGCACCCGCGCCCGCTGTGGCCGGCGGTCCGGCCGGGACGTCGTACCGCCAGCTCACCGACGGGCGGGTGGCCGGGCGGGCGCGCGTGGTGCTGGCCGTCCAGGTGCTGCGCGCCGACGGCTGGCCGGATGAGGACCTGTTGCGGGCGTTGTCCGGCACCCTGCGGCGGCTCGTCCGCCGGCTCGGCCCGCTCGGCGCCCGGCCGCTGGGTGGCGACGCGGCGTCGCGGGTGGTCGCCGAACTGGCCCACCACGAGCCCGGCGCCCCGGTGCGGGAGACCTGGCCCCAGCTCACAGTGGGTGGCCTGACGCAGGCCACCTGGCGACTGCGCCGGTGGCCGGATCCGCGCGGCGAGGCGGCGCGAGGGCTGGTGGGCCGGTTGCTCGCGCTGCCGGCCACCGCCACCACAGTCGCGCTCACGGTCGGTCCGCGCACGGGCGCGGCGCCGGTCCCGGCCGATCTTGCGGTACGGGTGGCGGCCGGGAGCGCGGCCGAGCTGTCGACGGCGGAACGCACGCTGCGCCGGGTCGCCGGTGACGTCGGCGGCGAGTTGCGCCGGCTCGACGGTGAGCACCTGGCCGGGCTGGCCGCGACGCTGCCGTTGGCGGTGACCGGTGCGGCCGCGTCCCCCGCCGGGTCGCCCCCGCCCGTGCTGGACCTGCCCCCGGCCGCCGCGGGCCTGATGGTGGGCGCGAACCGGCACGGCGCCGCGCTCACCGTCCGCCTGTTCCGGCCGGCCACGACGCGGGTGCTGCTCGTCGGCGGCGTGCCCGCGGCGCAACTGCTCGTGCTGCGGGCGCTGGCGCTCGGCGCGCGCGTGGTGGTGCAGACCGGCCGTCCCCGGATCTGGGAACCGTTCGTGCGGGGTGTCGGGACGGTCGGCGGCGGCGTACCGCTGCTCCCGCCGGGTCGTCCGGTCGGTGGCGCGCCCGGCTCGCCGCTGCATCCGCTGCTGGTGGTGGTGGACGCCGGCCCGGTGCCGCCGGAGGCCGGACCGGCAGCCGCCTGGCAGTCGGTGCTGGTGGTCCGTGACGAGCTGACCCCGGCCGATACTCCCGCGCTGGCCCGCGCCGACCTGGCGATCCTCCAGCCGCTCGACCCGGACGAGGCCGCGCTCGCGGGCGCGGCGCTGGGCCTGGGCGGCTCCGCGGAGTGGCTGACCCGGATCCGCGACGACATGGTGGCGGTGGTCAACCGGCGGGCCCTGCGCTGGGCGCTGCTCTCGCCCACACCTGTCGAGTCGCAACTGGTCGGTCGTCCGGCCCGGCACTGACGGAACGCGCCGCCGGGCGACTTCCCCTGGTGGTACGGCCGTGGCACGATCCCGGCCATGGATTTCCTGAAGGGTCTTCTGATTCGCGTGGGTTCGACGGCGGTGGCGTTCTGGCTCGCCACCCTGCTCATCCCGGGCATCTCGCTCGACTCCGACTCGGCCACCGAGACGGTGATCACGCTGGTGCTCGTCGCGGTCATCTTCGGCGTGGTGAACGCGGTGCTCCAGCCGATCATCAAGACCGTGGGGTGCGGCTTCTACCTGCTGACCCTCGGCCTGATCGCGCTGGTCGTGAACGGCCTGCTCTTCCTGCTCACCAGCTGGATCGCCGGTGAGGCCGGGCTGCCCTTCCACGTGGACGGGTTCTGGCCGGAGGCGGTGCTGGGCGCGCTCTTCGTCGGCATCGTCACCTGGATCCTCGGCGCCGTCCTCGACCGCGACTGACGTCCGGGCCCGGCCGGTCGCCGTGGCGGCCGGCCGGGGTCACCAGGCCAGCAGTAGGGAATTGGCTGGCGAGAGGGCCCGGTGGCGGTACTAGCCTCGGCCGCGTGTTCACAGTGACCCGCGCGGACGGTTACGAGATCAGCACCGACCCGGACCGGATCGACCTGGACCGGGTGCACGTCTGGCTCGCCACCGACGCGTACTGGGCGCTGGGGCGGGAGCGGGAGACGGTGGCGCGCGCCTTCGCCGGCTCGATCGGCTTCGGCGTCTACCGGCCCGGCGACGGACGGCAGGTGGCGGTCGCCCGCGTGGTCACCGACGGGGCCACGTTCGCCTGGCTCTGCGACGTGTACGTGGACCCGGCCGAGCGGGGTCGCGGGCTGGGCACCTGGCTGGCCGGCGCGGTCCGCGACCACCTGAACGAGCTGGGCGTACGCCGGATCCTGCTGGCCACGCTCGATGCGCACGGGGTCTACGCGAAGATCGGTTTCCGGCCGGTCGCGCCGGATCGGTGGATGGAGCTGGACCAGCGGGTGACGCCGGTCACCGATAAGGACCAGTGCAGCGATCCACCACTTACGGTGGAGCGGTGAACCAGCTCCGGCTCGGCTACCTGTACGGCGTCGGCGCGTACCTGATCTGGGGTTTCTTCCCGATCTACCTGAAGCTGCTGCGCCCGGCCGGGCCGGTGGAGATCCTCGCGCACCGGATCCTCTGGTCGGTGGCGTTCGTGGCGTTGCTGCTGGCCGCGACGCGGCACGCCGGCTTCCTGCGCAAGCTGGCCCGGCGGCCGCGGGCGCTCGTCGGCATCGGGCTCGCCGCCGCGCTGATCGCCGTCAACTGGGGTACGTACATCTACGGCGTGAACT
The DNA here is from genome assembly GCF_049179035.1 of Micromonospora sp. WMMD1274. Classification (NCBI taxonomy): domain Bacteria; kingdom Bacillati; phylum Actinomycetota; class Actinomycetes; order Micromonosporales; family Micromonosporaceae; genus Micromonospora; species Micromonospora sp. WMMD1274. The sequence goes on along the minus strand of NZ_JBMHMG010000001.1, from coordinate 3,527,523 downwards.
CCGACCGGGTGGTGGAGACGGCGCTCGGCTACTTCATCAACCCGCTGGTGTCGGTGCTGTTCGGCGTGCTGGTGCTGCGGGAACGCCTGCGCCGGGCCCAGTGGGCGGCGCTCGGCGTCGGCGCGCTCGCGGTCGCGGTACTCACCGTCGACTACGGCCGTCTGCCCTGGCTGGCGCTCACGCTGGCGTTCAGCTTCGCCGGATACGGCCTGGTCAAGAAGCAGCTCGCGCTGCCCGCCACGGAAGGGCTGTTCGTCGAGTCGGCGGTGCTGGCGCTGCCCGCCCTGGCGTACCTGGGGTGGCTGTCGGCACGCGGTGACTCGACGTTCGGGCACGTGTCGGCCGGGCACACCGCGCTGCTGGTGCTCGCCGGCGCCGCCACCGCGATCCCGCTGCTGCTGTTCGCCGGGGCGGCGAACCGGCTGCCGCTGTCCACTGTCGGCATGCTGCAGTACCTCGCGCCGATCCTCCAGCTCGGCTGCGGCGTGCTGATCTTCCACGAGCCGATGCCGCCGGCCCGGCTGGCCGGCTTCGCCCTGGTCTGGCTCGCCCTGGTGGTCTTCACCGCCGACGCCCTGCGCCACTCCCACCGCACCCGCGTAGCCGCCCGCACCCCCACCCCCGTCCCCACCTCCACCCCCACCCCGTCTCGCTGATCTTGCACTTGCCGCCCCGGCGAAAGGGACGAAAAGGCCGCGCCGAGGGCCGAGAGTGCAAGATCAACGGGGAGAGCGGGCGGGAGAGTGAGGGCGACGGGCGGGGTCAGCGGAGGTCGTAGGCCAGGACGGGGGCGTTTGTTCCTCGGAGCAGCTCCAGGCGGACCAGTTCGCCCTTGGTGAAGCGGGTGACGCCGGAGAAGCGCAGGTCGTCGCCGGGGGCCGCGAGCCAGGAGCCGATCTGCTCCGTCGCGCCGTCCGGGCCGTGCGCCACCAACCGGAACGTGTACGCCTCCCGGTGCCCGGCCCTCCTGTCGTACCCGCAGTGCATGGTGACCTCGGTGCCCCACGGCGTCTCGGTCAGCCCCACCTCGGCGTGCACCGGCACCGTCCCGGCCACCGGCCGCATGGAGGCCAGCGCCACCGGCGGCTTCGACGGCTCGGCGGGCGACTGCACGAGCCCCACCCCGACGCCCGCCAGCACGGCGAGCGCGGCGGCGGCGAGCGCTGTCAGTGCGTACCGTCGGCGGGAGCGGGACCGGTCGCGGCGCTTGCGCTCGCGCGCGGCGTCGAGCAGCGCGGGCACCCGCGACGTCTCCGGCCCGACCTCCAGGAACTGTTCCAGCCCGGCCGGGTCGAGCCGGCCCAGCAGGCCGGGCAGCACGGCGATCTCGGCCACCGCCTCCCGGCACTGCGCGCACCCGGCCAGGTGCCGCTCGTAGGCGACCCGGTCCGCCGGTGCGAGGGCACCGAGCACGTACGCCCCGTCGTCGTGCGCGAACTCGCAGCGTGTCACCCGGTCACCCCCATCTCGGCCAGCGCCAACCGTAGTGAGCGCAGCGCGTAGTGGGTGCGCGACTTCACCGTGCCCGGTGGTACGCCCAGCCGCGCCGCCGCCTCCGCCACCGAACGCCCCTGGTAGAAGCACTCGACCAGCACCTCCCGGTGCGTCGGGCTGAGCCGGTTGAGCGCCTCGGCGACCGTCCACGCCTCCACCGCGCGCTCGGTCTCGTCGACCGTCTCGGCGGTCTCGGGCAGTTCGTCCGTGTAGACCTCGCCGACCCGGGCCGAGCGCCGCCGCCAGGCGTCGATGGCGAGGTTCCGCGCGGTGGTGAACAGCCAGGCGCGTACCGAGCCGCGTCGCGGGTCCAGCGACTCGGGGTGCCGCCAGGCGCGCAGCAGCGTCTCCTGTACGAGATCCTCGGCCCTGGGCCGATCGCCGTTGACCAGCCGCAGGGCGTGCGCGTACAGCGCGTCGGCATGCTCGTCGTGCAGCGCGCGCAGCAGTTGGGCGTCGTGGTCACTGATGGCGGTACCTCGCTTCCGGCGGCGGGGAAACCGGCGATGCGTTCGCCCTTCCATACGTGCCGTGACGCCGAACGGTTCATCCGCAGGTCAGCGCGGAGCTGTTCACGTCCGGTTCAGGTCCGGGCCGATCGCCGCTCACCGTGCCCTGGCAGCGTCCGGCGGGTGAGCGCGCGAGCCGATCACCCGCGCGCCTTCCGACGTTGAAATCAGGAGGCTCCACCACATGAGCGACCGGCCTCGCCTGCTTCCGCTGCTCGGTGGCACCCGCCACGGCAGCCGCGACGCGATGACCTGTCTGTACCGGTGCGGCAACGCGTGTGACCACCCGGTGCCGAACCCGACCGACAACCCGTACTTCGGGGACGTGGTCGGCACCGAGATCTCCCGGCGCGGCGTGGTCCGGGCCGGCGCGGTCGGCGCGCTGGTGCTCGGCTTCGGCGGCGCCGCCGCGGGCGCGCTCGCCGGCGCCGCGCCGGCCGCCGCCGCGCCCGCCGCCCCGCCGGTTCCCGGCGGCGGCGAGGTGCCGCCCGCCGGGGCGGGCCGCCCTGGTAGCGGCGCGCTGACGTTCAAGCCGATCCCGCCGAACAAGCTCGACACCCTCGTGGTCCCCAACGGGTACGACCACTCCGTCGTGATCCGCTGGGGTGACGAGGTCGTGCCCGGCGCACCCGCGTTCGACCTGGGCCGGCAGACCGCCGCCGCCCAGTCGAAGCAGTTCGGCTACAACAACGACTTCGTCGGCGTGCTGCCGATCGACCGTCGGCGCGCGCTGCTCGTGGTGAACCACGAGTACACCAACGAGGACCTGATGTTCCCCGGCTTCACCGGCCAGGACGCGCTCACGGTCGAGCAGGTACGGGTGGCGATGGCCGCGCACGGCATGTCAGTGGTGGAGCTGGAGCGGGTGGAGAACACCGGGCAGTGGCGGCCGGTACGGCGTGGCCGGCGGGAGTACAACCGCCGGGTCACCGCGCTGGCCACGAAGTTCGAGCTGACCGGCCCGGCCGCCGGCTCGGCGTGGCTGCGTACCGCCGCCGACCCGAAGGGCCGGACCGTGATCGGCACGCTCAACAACTGCGCCGGTGGCGTCACCCCGTGGGGCACTGTGCTCTCCGGCGAGGAAAACTTCAACCAGTACTTCGTCGGCGGCGACGGCGCGCCGGAGGAGCAGAAGCCGAAGCTGGCCCGGTACGGCATCCCGACCGACGTGCGCCACCCGAGCGGCAGCCGCAAGTGGGAGCGGGCGGACGAGCGCTTCGACCTGGCCCGGCACCCCAACGAGGCGAACCGGTTCGGCTGGGTCGTCGAGATCGACCCGTTCGACCCGCAGGCCAAGCCGCGCAAGCACACCGCGCTGGGCCGGTTCAAGCACGAGGGCGCGAACGTCATCGTGGCGCGCAACGGCCGGGTGGTCGCGTACATGGGCGACGACGAGCGCTTCGACTACCTCTACAAGTTCGTCTCGGACAAGAAGTTCATGCCGGGGAAGTCCTCGGTGGCGCGGCGGCACAACCTGACGCTGCTGGAGTCGGGCACGCTCTACGTCGCGAAGATCGAGGGCGACAGCCCGGCCGCCGAGATCGACGGTTCCGGCACGCTCCCGGCCGACGGCGGCTTCGGTGGCCGCGGCCGCTGGATCAAGCTGGTCAGCGGCAACCGCTCGTACGTCGACGGCATGACCGCCGCGGACGTGCTCACCTTCACCCGGCTGGCCGGGGACAAGGTCGGCGCGACGAAGATGGACCGGCCCGAGGACGTCGAGCCGAGCCTGCTCACCGGCAAGGTCTACGTGGCGCTGACGAACAACAGCGACCGCGGCAAGGCCGGCAAGGCGCCCGCCGACGAGGCGAACCCGCGCAACAGCAACAAGCACGGGCAGATCCTGGAGCTGGTCGAGGACCGCGGCGACAACACCGCCGAGACCTTCGCCTGGTCGCTGCCGATCGTCTGCGGCGACCCGGCCGACGCGTCGACCTACTTCGCCGGGTACGACAAGACGAAGGTCTCCCCGATCTCCTGCCCGGACAACGTCGCCTTCGACGCCACCGGCAACCTGTGGATCTCGACCGACGGCAACGCGCTGGGCAGCAACGACGGCCTGTTCGCCACCGCCGTCGAGGGTCCGGAGCGGGGCCACCTGAAGCAGTTCCTCACCGTGCCGCTCGGCGCGGAGACCTGCGGCCCGTTCATCACCGGCGACAACCGCTCGGTCTTCGTGGCGGTGCAGCACCCGGGCGAGGTCACCGGCGCGTCGGTGGAGAACCCGGCCTCCACCTGGCCGGACGGCGACTTCGCCAAGCCCGGCGTGGTGGTCACCTGGCGCCTCGACGGCGGCCCGGTCGGTAGCTGACCCACCCCGGGGGCGGTCCGGCGCTGGACCGCTCCCGCGAGGGGCCGCCGACCCACCAGGTCGGCGGCCCTTCGTCAGTTCTCGGAGGCCACCTCGTCCGCGACGGCACGCGGCTCGTCAGTTCTCCGAGGCGATCCCGTCGGCGATGGCCCGCGCGGCGGTGAGCAGCTTGGCGCGGACCACCCGGGCCGAGGTCATCATCTCGCCGGCCGGCAGCGCGCACGCCAGCACGACCCGGCGCTCGATGTCCTTGTCCGGGCTGACGAGCACCGCGGCACACGCCACGCCCTGCCGGAACTGCCCGAGTTCGAGCTGCATGCCGCGACGGTCACCGGCGGCCAGGTCCGCCTCGAACGCCTCGACGGTGGTGAGGGTGGCGGTGGTGAACGGGCGCATGCCGTACTCGCGCAGGTAGCGGAAGCGCTGTTCGGTGGTGAGCGTGGCGAGCAGGCTCTTGCCCAGCGCGGTGGCGTGCGCGCCCTCGTCGAAGCCCGGCACCAGGTCTTCCATGTAGGGCGAGCGCGGCCCTTCGGCGGACGCGGTCACCGCCACCTGTCCGCCGACGAAACGGCCGAGGTAGTGGCTCCAGCCGGTGTCGGTCGCCGCGCGGCGCAGCGCCTCGCCCACCGCCGGCGGCCCCCGGAACGCGGTGACCAGCTCGCGGTAGCGGTCGGCCACCTCCAACCCCACGATGTACGTCCCGTCCTCGCGCCGGATCACGTAGCCCTCGTACGCGAGCGTGCGCACCAGGTGGTACGTGGTGGCCACTGTCAACTCGCAGCGCCGGGCGATCTGCTTCACGGTGAGCCCTCTCGGCGCACGGCCGACCGACTCGAGCACTCGAAGCGCGCGGGACACGCTTCGGATCAGGTCCGAAGGTTCCGCCAGGGGGTCGCGCACAACCACCTCCGCCGCCGGGGACTTACACCATATGAAAAACCGGCCGAGTGCGAAATGCCTGTTCGGATGGAGGATGCCAGAAGACCGGACACAGACCGTGTGCCGACGGACACGATGAGCAGCCAAAACGTTCCGGCGTAAGGTGTGCTCGCGATGACCGAAACTGTTTCGCGAACCGACCCGCCGAAGGCCCGACACGCCGTCTCCGTGGGCGCGGGCGCCACCCTCACCACGATCGTGTGCGTTCTGCCCGTCTTCCTGGTCGGCGGTCTCGCCGTACAGCTCGCGGACGAACTCCGCTTCAGCCCGGCCGGGCTGGGCCTGGCCGTCTCGATCTACTTCGGCGTGAGCGCGCTCGCCTCGGTGCCCTCCGGCGCCCTGGTCGAGCGCTTCGGCCCGGCCCCGGTCGCCCGGGCCGCCATCCTGCTCTCCGCCGCCTCGCTGCTGGCAGTGGCCGGGCTGGCCCGGTCGTACCCGGTCCTGGTGGCGCTGCTGGCCCTCAGCGCCGCCGCCAACGCCCTCGGGCAGCTCGCCAGCAACGCGGCGCTCGCCGAGCACGTACCCGCCCACCGGCAGGGCCTCTCGTTCGGCGTGAAGCAGGCCGCCGTACCGGCCGCCACGCTGCTGGCCGGTCTGGCGGTCCCCACTGTCGCGCTCACCGCCGGCTGGCGCTGGGCCTTCGTGGCCGCAGCGGTGGCCGCGCTGGCCGTGCTGCCGGCCGTACCCCGGGCCGGGCGGGACCGGCGGGCCCGGACCGCCTCCGGCCGTCGCAACGGTGGCACCGGCCCGCTCGTGGTGATCGGGCTGGCCGCGACGCTCGCGGCGGCCGCGGCGAACGCCCTCGGCACGTTCCTGGTGGACTCGTCGGCGGCGCGCGGCCTCTCCCCCGGCCTGGCCGGCCTGACGCTGACCCTGGGCAGCGTGGTGTGCGTGCTCGCCCGGGTGGGCCTCGGCTGGCTGGCCGACCGGCGCACCAGCGGGCACGTCGGACTGATCGCCGGAATGCTGCTGACCGGCTCGATCGGCCTGATCCTGCTCGCGGTGGCCGGTTCGGCACCGCTGGTCGCGGGCGTGGTGCTCGGCTTCGGTCTCGGCTGGGCCTGGCCGGGGCTGATGAACTTCGCCGTGGTCCGGCTCCACCCGCAGGCACCGGCCGCCGCCACCTCGATCACCCAGACCAGCGTGTACGCGGGCGGCTGCCTGGGACCGCTCGGCCTGGGCGCGCTGGCCGGCGCGGCGGGCTACCCGGCGATGTGGCTGACGGCCGCCGCGGCGATGCTCCTGGCCGCCCTCCTGATGCTGCTCGGCGCCCGCCTCCTACGCCCCACCTGATCGCCGCCCCGTCCCCGCCCCACCCCGCCCGACCCCTCGCGTCGATCATGAGGTTGGCGGCGCGACACGCCGTCCCCGAGCCCGTCAACCTCATGATCGACGGGGCGGCCGGGGGGGGCGGCAGGCGGTGCGGTGGGGTGGGGTGGGGTGGGGAGGGGGTCAGCTGGTGCGGTCGGCGATGTAGTCGCAGAGGGACTCCAGCGCGCGACGCGCCGGGCCCTCGGGGAGCGGGGCCAGCCGGGCCCGTGCGTCCTCGGCGTAGCTGCGCACCGTCTCCCGGGCCCGCTTGAGCGCCGGGGACTCCCGCAGCAGGCCCAGCGCCTCGGCGTGCAGCGCGTCGTCCACCAGCGGGCCGGTGGCCAGGATCTCGCGCAGCCGTACGCTCGCCGCGTCCGCGTCGTCGGAGGCCATCGCGTAGAGCACCGGCAGGGTGGGTACGCCCTCGCGCAGGTCGGTGCCGGGCGTCTTGCCGGACTGGACCGACTCGCTGGCGATGTCCAGCAGGTCGTCGGAGAGCTGGAACGCGACGCCGATGATCTCGCCGTACTCGGCCAGGGCCTCGACGTGCTCGGGCGACGCGCCGCCGAACATGCCGCCGAAGCGGGCCGACGTGGCGATCAGCGAGCCGGTCTTCTCGGCGATCACGTGCAGGTAGTGCGCGACCGGGTCGGTGTCCCGCGGGCCGACCGTCTCGGCGATCTGGCCGTGCACCAGGCGGGCGAACGTGCGCGCCTGGAGGCGTACCGCCTCGGGGCCCAGGTCGGCGGCGATGTCCGCGGCCCGGGCGAAGAGGTAGTCGCCGACCAGGATGGCGACCGAGTTGGTCCAGCGGGAGTTGGCGCTCGGGGCGCCACGCCGCACCGCGGCCTCGTCCATCACGTCGTCGTGGTAGAGCGTCGCCAGGTGGGTGAGCTCCATCACCACGGCGGCGGGGACGACCTGGTCGGCGTCCGGGTCGCCGAACTGCGCGCCGAGCGCCACCAGAAGCGGACGGAACCGCTTGCCGCCGGCCTCGACCAGGTGCCGGGAAGCCTCGGTCACCAGCGGGTCGGCGCTCGCCACGCTCGCCCGCAGGCTCGCCTCGACCCGGTCGAGCACGCCCAGCACGGAGGCTTCGACGCGCGGTTCGGCGAGGTGCAGGCCGAGCGCGCCGAACTGACCTAAACGCTCGCCAGCCGGGTTCGCCACGTCCTCAACCATGCCACACCCGTTCGACCTGCTCGTCGACGGGGATACGGGCCGGGGGCCGGTACGCCACGGCGTACCGGCCCCCGGTGGGATCACGTCTGTCATCTGACGAATTCGGCGGCACCGGTGGTCAGGTCGAGCAGCGGGCCGGGCACCACGCCGAGGACCAGCGTGGCGAGCACGCCGATGACCAGCGCGGCCGAGGTGAGCGCGCCCGGCACGGTCACCGTCGGGGTGGACTCGCCCGGCTCGGACAGCCACATCATCACCACGACCCGCAGGTACGGGAAGGCCAGCACCATGCTGGTCAGCACGCCGGCGATCACCAGCCACGCCTGGTTCGCCTCCAGGGCCGGGCCGAAGACCGCGAACTTGCTGGTGAACCCGCTGGTCAGCGGGATACCGGCGAAGGCCAGCAGGATGAACGTGAAGATCGCCGCGAAGAACGGCGAGCGGCGGCCCAGCCCGGCCCAGCGGGACAGGTGGGTGGCCTCCCCGTCGGCGTCGCGCACCAGCGTCACCACGGCGAACGCGGCGAGCACCGAGAAGCCGTACGCGGCCAGGTAGAACATGGTGCCGGAGAGCCCTTCACGGCTCGGCGCCAGCACACCGACGAGCAGGTAACCGGCGTTGGCGATCGACGAGTACGCCAGCAGGCGCTTGATGTCGGTCTGGGTGACCGCCAGCACCGCGCCGACCAGCATGGTCAGCACCGCGATCGCGCCGAGCACCGGGGTGAAGTCCCAGGAGGCCCCGGCGAACGCCACGTGGAAGACGCGCAGCAGCGCCCCGAACGCGGCGACCTTGGTGCAGGCCGCCATGAAGCCGGTGACCGGCGTCGGCGCGCCCTGGTAGACGTCCGGCGTCCAGACGTGGAACGGCGCGGCGGCGGCCTTGAACAGCAGGCCGATGGCGAGCAGCGCCATGCCGGCGAACAGCAGCACCGGGCTGGACGGCGACTCGGTGACCGCGGCGTGCACGGTGGCGAAGTCGACGCCGGCCGCGCGGCCCGGGATCCCGGAGGTGAAGCCGTAGATCAGGGCGACACCGAACAGGAAGAACGCCGAGGCGTACGCGCCGAGCATGAAGTACTTCAGCGCCGCCTCCTGGCTCAGCAGACGCCGGCGGCGGGCCAGCGCGCAGAGCAGGTAGAGCGGCAGGGAGAAGACCTCCAGCGCGACGAACATGGTCAGCAGGTCGTTCGCCGCCACGAAGATCAGCATGCCGCCGATCGCGAACGACATCAGCGGGTAGACCTCGGTGGCGCCACCGACGCCCTCGGCCTGCCGCCGGTCCTCCGCCGACTCGGCGGTGACAGCGGCGTGCGCCACGAACGCGCCGCCCCGCTCGACAGTGCGCTCGCCGACGAGCAGCAGCGCCATCACGGCGAGCACCAGGATGGCGCCCTGCAGGAACAGCGTCGGGCCGTCGATCGCGATGGCGCCGCCGATGGTGATCAGCCGGTCGTCGGCGTTCAGGATCACCATGACGATCGCGGCGAGCATCGCCACCAGGGCGAGCCCGAGCTGCACCGCGTTGCGCAGGCGGCGCGGTACGAACGCCTCGACCAGGACCCCGAGCAGCGCCGCGCCCAGCATGATCAGGATCGGAGCGAGCGCCCCGTAGTCGATCGACGGCAGCCTCAGTTCACTCACTTCGCAGCCTCCTGGACGCTGCCGACCTCAGGGGCGGGATCGGACTTGCCGACGTCCTGCATGGTCGCCTGGACGGCGGGGTTGATGACATCGGTGACCGGCTTGGGATAGAAGCCGAGCAGCACGATCAGCGCGATCAGCGGCGCGACGACCACCTTCTCGCGCAGGGTGAGGTCGCGGCGCATGCCCTCGACCTCGGTCAGCGCCGGGTTCAGCGTGCCCTGCGTGGTGCGCTGCACCATCCACAGCACGTACGCCGCCGCCAGGATGATGCCGAGCGTGGCGATCACCGCGACCGGCTTGTTGACGGTGAACGTGCCGATCAGCACCAGGAACTCGGAGACGAACGGCGCGGTACCGGGCAGCGCCAGCGAGGCGAGACCGGCGAAGAAGAGCACACCGGCCAGCACCGGCACCAGCTTGCCCGCGCCGCCGAAGTCGCTGATCAGCGCCGAGCCGCGCCGGGCGATCAGCATGCCGACCACCAGGAACAGCAGGCCGGTGGCCAGTCCGTGGTTGAGCATGTAGAGCACCGCGCCGGTGCCGGCCTGGGTGGTGAACGCGAAGATGCCGACGCCGATGAACCCGAAGTGCGCGATCGAGGTGTACGACACCAGCCGCTTCAGGTCGTTCTGGCCGACCGCCAGCAGCGCCGCGTAGATGATGCCGATGACGCCGAGCGCGAGCGCCCACGGCGCGAACCAGCGCGACGCCTCCGGGAACAGCGGGAGGCAGTAGCGCAGGATGCCGAACGTGCCGACCTTGTCCAGCACGCCGACCAGCAGCGCGGCGGCACCGGCCGGCGCCGCGCCACCGGCGTCCGGCAGCCAGGTGTGGAACGGGAAGAACGGCGCCTTGATCGCGAAGGCGACGAAGAAGCCGAGGAACAGCCAGCGGGCCGTGTCGGTGGCGAACTCGGCCTGGCTCAGCGCCTGCCAGTCGAAGGTCTTCCCGCCGACCACCCAGAGGCCGATCACCGCGGCCAGCATGAACAGACCGCCGACCAGCGAGTAGAGGAAGAACTTCACCGCCGCGTACTGCCGCTGGTGGCCGCCGTAGCTGCCGATCAGGAAGTACATCGGCACCAGCATGACCTCGAAGAACACGTAGAACAGGAAGACGTCGGCGGCGGCGAAGACGCCGATCATCGTGCACTCGAGGACGAGCAGCAGCGCGAAGTACGCGGGCACCGAGCGCTTCGACGCCTCGGCGTCGTGCCAGGACGCCAGGATCACCAGCGGCACCAGGATCGCGATCAGCATCAGCATGACCAGCGCGATGCCGTCCACCTCGAAGGTGAAGCTCACACCCCAGTTCGGGATCCACGGGTACGACTCGCGGAACTGGAACCGGTCACCGCCGGCGGAGAAGGCGAACCACATCACCACCGACAGCACCAGCACCAGCAGCGACCAGCCGAACGCGACCAGCTTGGCCAGGTCCGGGCGGCTGCGGGGCAGCAGTGCCACCACCAGGGCGCCGACCAGCGGCGCCACGGTCAGCACCGAGAGGAACGGGAAGTTGGACATTATTCGGCCTTACCTCCGTCGTGACTGCGTGGCCCGCCGGCGGGGGCGGCCGCGTTGAGGTCGATCACGCCAGCCACCCCGCCTGCACCGCCAGGAACGCCGCCACCACGAGCAGCGCGCCGGTCAGGATCGAGGTCGCGTACGACCGCACGAAGCCGGTCTGGAGCCGCCGGAGCCGGCCCGAGCCCCCGCCCACGGCGGCGGCCAGGCCGTTGACCAGCCCGTCGACGCCCCGGTTGTCGAGGAACACCAGCGCCCGGGTGAGGAAGATGCCCGGCTTCTCGAAGACCGCCTCGTTGAAGGCGTCCGTGTAGAGGTTCCGGCGCGCGGCGGTTACCACCACGCCGGCCGGCTGCGGCTCGGTGGCCGTACCGGAGCGGAACAGGAACCAGGCCAGCCCGGCGCCCAGCACGGTGACCAGCAGCGACAGCGCGGTGAGCAGCCAGTGCGCCAGTACCGGCGCGTGCTCCCCGCTCTCGGCGCCGAGCCCGTTGGTGGCGGTGAGCCAGTCCGGCACGGAGGTGGCGAGCAGGAAGCCCGCGCCGACCGAGCCGATCGCCAGCAGGATCAGCGGAATGGTCATCAGCTTCGGCGACTCGTGCGGGTGCTCGATGTCCTCGGTCCAGCGCTTCGGGCCGTGGAACGTGAGCACAAACAGCCGCGTCATGTAGAACGCGGTGAGCCCGGCGCCGAGCAGCGCGGCCATGCCGAACAGCCAGGCCGTCCAGCCCTCCCGCTCGAACGCGGCCACGATGATCGGCTCCTTGGAGAAGTAGCCGGAGAACGGGAACATGCCGATGATGGCGAGCCAGCCCATCATGAACGTCAGCCAGGTGACCTTCATGTACTTGGACAGCCCGCCGAAGCGGCGGATGTCCACCTGGTCGTTCATGCCGTGCATGACCGAGCCGGCGCCGAGGAACATGTTGGCCTTGAAGAAGCCGTGCGCCAGCAGGTGCACGATGGCCAGCGCGTACGCGGCACCACCGAGGCCGACGCCCAGGAACATGTAGCCGATCTGGCTCACCGTCGACCAGGCCAGCACGCGCTTGATGTCGTCCTTGGCCGCGCCGATGATGCAGCCCATCAGCAGCGTGAGCGCGCCGACGCTGACCACCACGAGCTGGAGCGTCTCGTTGGCCGAGAAGATCGCGTTGGAGCGGGCGATCAGGTAGACGCCCGCGGTGACCATGGTGGCCGCGTGGATGAGCGCGGACACCGGGGTCGGGCCCTCCATCGCGTCCGGCAACCACGCCTGGAGCGGGAACTGGCCGGACTTGCCGGCCGCGCCGAGCAGGAGCAGCAGGCCGAGCACCAGCACGGTGGTCGAGGTCAGCGAGCCGACCCCGTTGAACACCTCGTCGTACTGGGTGGTGCCGAGCATGGCGAACATGATGAAGATGCCGATGGCCAGGCCGGCGTCGCCGACCCGGTTCATCAGGAACGCCTTCTTGCCGGCGGTGGCGGCGCTGGGCCGGCCGTACCAGAAGGAGATCAGCAGGTACGACGCCAGGCCGACGCCCTCCCAGCCGAAGTAGAGCATCACGTAGTTGTTGCCGAGCACCAGCAGGAGCATGGCGGCGACGAACAGGTTGAAGTACGCGAAGAACAGCCGCCGGCCCGCGTCGTGCGCCATGTACTCCACGGCGTAGAGGTGGATCAGGAAGCCCACCCCGGTGATCAGCAGGACGAAGACCGCGGCCAGCGGGTCGAAGAGCAGACCGAAGTCCACCTTCAGGTTGCCGACCGCCATGAAGTCCCAGAGGCTCAGCTCGACCTGCTTGTTCTCCAGCCCGCGGAGCTGGAAGAAGTAGGTGAGCCCGAGCACGAAGGCGGCGCCGATGGCGCCCACGCCCAGCCAGTGGCCCCAGCGGTCGGCCCGCTTGCCGAGCAGCAGCAGGATCGCCGCGCTGACCAGCGGGATCGCCACCAGCAGCCAGACACTGCCCAGCATCCCGTCCGCCGTGGCGAAGGTGACGGCTTCGGCTGGCTCAGACTGGGCGATCGTCAGAATCTGTTCCACCACGAGCCCCTCAGTACTTCAGCAGGTTGGCGTCGTCGACGCTGGCCGAGCGCCGGGTCCGGAAGATCGCCATGATGATCGCGAGCCCGACCACGACCTCGGCCGCCGCCACCACCATCACGAAGAACGCCATGATCTGGCCGTTCAGGTCGCCGTTGATCCGGCTGAACGTGACCAGGGTCAGGTTGGCCGCGTTGAGCATCAGCTCGATGCACATGAACAGCACGATCGCGTTGCGCCGGACCAGCACGCCCACGGCGCCGATGGTGAACAGCACCGCCGCGAGGATGAGGTAGTAGTCCGGGGTCACCGTGCCAGCCTTTCGTTCGCGACTGCGGGGCTCCGCTTCGCTGCACTCCTCGCGCTCACCGATCAGTCCCCTTCGGTGCGGTCTCCTCGGCCGTCAGCTCGCGCACCGGCATGATCTCCGGGATGCTGCGGTCGGTCAGCCGGCCGTCGGGCAGACGGGCCGGGGTGGCCACCGAGGAGGACGTGGCGTAGACACCCGGGCCGGGCTTCGGTCCGGGGTAGTTGCCGGGGCGGAACCGCGCCTTCATGGTGGCGATCTGGTCCATCCGGTCCGCCTTGCGCCGCTCCACGTGCGCCAGCACCATCGCGCCGACGGCGGCGGTGATCAGCAGCGCCGAGGTCAGCTCGAAGGCGAAGACGTACTTGGTGAACAGCAGCCGGGCGATGCCCTGGACGTTGCCCTCGCCGTTGGCCTGGTCGAGCCCGACCGCCTGGACGCCGTCGAGCGCGCGGTAGAGGCCGGTGCCCACCAGGCCGGCGAAGCCGAGCCCGAGGACCACGGCGGCGACCCGCTGGCCGCGCAGCGTCTCGATGAGCGAGTCGGACGCGTCCCGGCCGACCAGCATCAGCACGAACAGGAACAGCATCATGATCGCGCCGGTGTAGACGATGATCTGCACCATGCCGATGAACGGCCCGGCCTGGAGCACGTAGAACACGCCCAGGCAGAGCATGGTCAGCACCAGCCAGAGCGCGGAGTGGACCGCGTTGCGGGCCCACACCATGCCGACCGCCCCGAGCAGGGCCAGCGGCGCGAGGATCCAGAAGGTGACCTCCTCACCCCCGGACACCTGTCCCGCCGCGGCGAGCACCGTTGCCGAGGTCATGCCTTGCCTCCCTTGCCCGCCGCGGCGGCGGACCGCTGCTCGGCCTGCTCGGCGCCGGGGAAGGTCACGCCCGGGTGCTCCTCCACGTGGTACCGGCCGGGGCCCATCGGCGAGCGCTCGGCGCCGGCCGAGGTGCCCGGGTTGGTGAGCGCGCCGACGTAGTAGTCCTTCTCGCTGTCGCCCAGCCGCATCGGGTGCGGCGGCTGCTCCATGCCTTCGAGCAGCGGCGCGAGCAGCTGCTCCTTGGTGAAGATCAGGTCCTGCCGGTTGTCCCGGGCCAGCTCGTACTCGTTGCTCATGGTGAGCGAACGGGTCGGGCAGGCCTCGATGCAGAGCCCGCAGAAGATGCACCGGGCGTAGTTGATCTGGTAGGTGCTGGCGTACCGCTCACCCGGGGAGAAGCGCTGCTCCTCGGTGTTGTCGCCACCCTCCACGTAGATCGCGTCGGCCGGGCAGGCCCAGGCGCACAGCTCGCAGCCGATGCACTTCTCCAGCCCGTCCGGGTGCCGGTTGAGGATGTGCCGCCCGTGGTAGCGCGGCGCCGAGACCGGCGGCTTGAACGGGTAGTCGGTGGTGACGACCTTCTTGAACATGTGCGAGAAGGTGACACCGAAGCCCTTGAACGTTCCGGTGATCGCGCCCACGTCACACCTCCCTGGAGTCCGGGCCGGCGACGACGTTGGCCGGCTCCCGCTCGGCGAGCACGCGCTTCGTACGCGGGCTCGGCGGAACCTGAAGATCCATCGGCGGCAGCGGGAAGCTGCCGTACGGCCGGGTGTCCGCCTGCTCCTGGAGCGACGGCTTCGGCTCCTTCTTCCGCGACGGCCAGAAGAGCGTGGCCAGCAGCAGCACGCCCGCGCCGACGGCGGTGACGAGCAGCCGGTCCCGGGTCTCCCAGTCCTCGATCGAGCGCAGCCCGGCGAGCACCATGATCCAGACCAGGTTCAGCGGCAGCAGCACCTTCCAGCCGAACCGCATGAACTGGTCGTAGCGGAGCCGGGGCAGCGTGCCGCGCAGCCAGACGAAGACGAACACCAGCATGATGACCTTGCCGAAGAACCACAGCATCGGCCACCAGCCCTCGTTGGCGCCCGACCAGATCGTGATCGGCCACGGGGCGTGCCAGCCGCCGAGGAACAGCGTCACGGTGAACGCCGACATGGTCACCATCGCGACGTACTCGCTGAGCATGAACAGCGCGAACTTCAGCGAGCTGTACTCGGTCTGGAAGCCGGCCACCAGCTCCGACTCCGCCTCGGGCAGGTCGAACGGTGCCCGGTTCGTCTCACCGACGATGGCGATGAAGAACATGATGAAGCTGGGCAGCAGCAGGATCGCGTACCAGCCGGGGGCGGCGAGGTCGAAGCCGCCGATGCTCAGCCGGGTGCCGTCGCCCTGCGCGGCGACGATCCCGCTCGTCGACATGGTGCCCGCGGTCATGAAGACCGCGACCACGCTCAGGCCCATGGTGACCTCGTACGAGACCAGCTGGGCCGCCGAGCGCAGGCCGCCGAGCAGCGGGTAGGTCGAGCCGCTGGCCCAGCCGCCGAGCACGATGCCGTACACGGCGAGCGAGGAGAAGGCCAGCACCACCAGCACCGCCACCGACACGTCGGTGACCTGGAGCGGCGTGCGGTGCCCGAAGATGCTCACCATCGGCCCGAACGGGATCACCGACAGCGCGGTGACCGCGCAGACCACCGAGATCACCGGGGCGAAGAAGTAGACGACCTTGTCGGCCTTGCGCGGGAGGATGTCCTCCTTGAAGGCCAGCTTCACGCCGTCGGCGAGCGTCTGGAGCAGACCGAACGGGCCGGCCTGGTTGGGGCCGGGCCGCACCGCCATGCGGCCGACGACCCGGCGCTCGAACCAGACGCCGAGCAGCGTGGCCGCCACGGCGACGACGAACGCGAACAGGATCTTGCCGAGGACCAGCCACCACGGGTCCTTGCCGAAGTCGGCAAGCGTCGGGTCCTGCGCCGCGAGGATGACGGGGTTCACTGCACCCACCTTTCGTTCCCGACTGCGGAGACGCTCACCACGTCGCCGGACGTCGCGCCGAGGCCGCGCCGCACGGTGGAGCCGGGTGAGTTGGTCGGCAGCCAGACGACGCCGTCGGGCATCTCGGTGATCGCCGCCGGCAGCGTGATCGCGCCGCGGTCGGTGCCCACCGTGACCGGGTCACCGTCGGCGACGCCCAGCGCCTCGGCGGTGCCCTTGCCCAGCCGGACCACCGGCGGGCGGGCGGTGCCGGCGAGGTGCTCGTCGCCGTCGGTGAGGCTGCCCAGGTCGATCAGCTGGTGCCAGGTGGCGAGTACCGCCTCGCCCGGTCCCGGCTGCCGCACGGCGGCCGGCTCGACCGAGGGCGCCGACGGCCGCTCGACCCGGGTACGCGGCAGCGCGCCCAGCTCGCGGCGGATGGCCGGCACGTCGCCGGTCCCGAGCCGCACGTCGAGCTGCGCGGCGAGCGCGTCGAGGATGCGGGCGTCGGTCATCGCGCCGGTGTCCAGCACCTTCTCGAACGTGCGCAGCCGGCCCTCCCAGTCCAGGAAGCTGCCGGCCTTCTCGACCACCGGCGCGACCGGCAGGACCACGTCGGCGCGGCGGGACACCGCGCTCATCCGCAGTTCCAGGCTGACCAGGAACGGCACCGCGTCCAGTGCGGACTCGGCCAGGCGCGGGTCGGCCAGGTCGGCCGGGTCGACGCCGGCCACCACCAGGGCGCCCAGCTTGCCGTTCGCGGCGGCGGTGAGGATGCCGTCGGTGTCGCGGCCGGCCTGGCTGGGGATCACCCCGGCCGGGATGTCCCACGCCTCGCCCAGCTCCGCGCGCGCGGCCGGCTCGGTGACGACCCGGCCGCCGGGGAGCAGGTTGGGCAGGCAGCCCGCGTCGACGGCGCCGCGGTCACCCGCGCGCCGCGGCACCCAGACCAGCCGGGCACCGGTACGCCGGGCGACGTCCGCCGCCGCCGACAGCCCGCCCGGCACCTCGGCCAGGCGCTCGCCGACGATCAGGATCGCGCCGGGCTGCCCCAGCGCCTCGGCCACCGTGGCGTGCTCGGCCAGCACGCCGGCTTCCTCGCCGGGCACGACCCGGGCGAGCTTCGCGCCGAGCTTCTCCAGGCCGCGGGTCGCGAACGGCGCGATCGCGTACACCGTGAGCTTCTTCTTCAGGTACGCCTTGCGCAGCCGCAGGAAGAGGATCGGGCACTCCTCCTCCGGCTCCAGGCCGACCAGCACCACGGCGGGCGCGTTCTCCACGTCCGTGTAGGTCACGTCGGTGACCCCGGCGACGCTGCTGGCCAGGAAGTCGGCCTCCTCGCGGGAGACCGGGCGGGCCCGGAAGTCGATGTCGTTGGTGTGCAGCGCGATGCGGGCGAACTTCGCGTACGCGTAGGCGTCCTCGACGGTGAGCCGGCCGCCGGTCAGCACCGCCGTGCCGGTCGCGCCGTCGCGGGCCGCGCGCAGCCCCTCGGCGGCCCGGGTGAGCGCCTCGCTCCAGGACGCCTCGCGCAGCTCACCGGTCTTCTCGTCGCGCACCATCGGCGTGCTGATCCGATCGAACGCGCGGGTGTACTGGAAGCCCCAGCGGCCCTTGTCGCAGTTCCACTCCTCGTTCACCGCCGGGTCGTCGCCGGCCAGCCGGCGCAGGACCTTGCCGCGCCGCCAGTCGGTGCGCTGGGCGCAGCCGGCCGAGCAGTGCTCGCAGACGCTGGGCGTGGAGACCAGGTCGAACGGGCGGGCCCGGAACCGGTACTGGGCGCCGGTCAGCGCGCCCACCGGGCAGATCTGCACGGTGTTGCCGGAGAAGTACGAGTTGAACGGGACGTCACCGGCGTCGCCGTCCTCGCCGTACTCCTCGTCCCGGTAGATGTTGATCTCCTCGTGCGAGGAGCGTCCCATCAGGTCGATGAACTTGTCGCCGGCGATCTCCTCGGAGAACCGGGTGCACCGCTGGCAGAGCACGCAACGCTCGCGGTCGAGCAGCACCTGGGTGCTGATCGGCAGCGGCTTCGGGTACTCCCGCTTGTGCTCGTGGAACCGCGAGTCCGTCCGGCCGGTGGACATCGCCTGGTTCTGCAGCGGGCACTCGCCACCCTTGTCGCACATCGGGCAGTCCAGGGGGTGGTTGAGGAGCAGCAGCTCCATCACCCCCTCCTGGGCCTTCTTGGCGACCGGGGAGGTGAGCTGCGTCCGCACCACCATGCCGTCGGCGACGGTCTGGGTGCAGGAGGCGACCGGCTTGCGCTGGCCCTCCACCTCCACCAGGCACTGCCGGCAGGCGCCGGCCGGGGCCAGCAGCGGGTGGTCGCAGAAGCGCGGGATCTCGGTGCCGAGCTGCTCGGCGACGCGGATCAGCAGCGCGCCCTTGGGCGCGGTGACCTCGACGCCGTCGATGGTCAGCGTGACGGTCTCGGTCTGCTTGGCTACGTCGGTCATCAGCGCCGCCTTCCATTCGCGACTGCGGGACTCGCAAGCTCGTTCCTCGCGCTCATCAGTGAGCTCCCACCAGCTGCTTGTCCGACAGCTTCGGCGCGGTACGTCCCTCGATGTAGTCGAGGTAGTCCTGCTTGAAGTACTTCAGCGACGAGGTCACCGAGCTGGTCGCGCCGTCACCCAGACCGCAGAACGAACGGCCGAGGATGTTGTCGCAGGTGTCGAGCAGGGTGTCCAGGTCCTCGTGGGTGCCCTGGCCGGCCAGGATGCGCCGGTAGACCCGGACCATCCAGTAGTTGCCCTCCCGGCACGGGGTGCACTTGCCGCACGACTCGTGGTGGTAGAACTCCAGCCAACGGTAGGTCGCGTACACCGGGCAGTCCTGGTCGGAGAAGATCTGCGTGGCGGTGGTGCCCAGGATCGAGCCGGCCGCCGCCACCCCCTCGAAGTCCAGCGGCACGTCCAGGTGCTCGGCGGTCAGCAGCGGCGTCGACGAGCCACCCGGGGTCCAGAACTTCAGGTTGTGCCCGGGCTTCATGCCGCCGGCCAGCTCGATCAGCTCGCGCAGCGTGATGCCCATCGAGCACTCGTACTGGCCCGGGTTGGCGATCCGGCCGGACAGCGAGTAGATCATCGGGCCGGACGACTTCTCCGTGCCCATCGTCTTCCACCAGTCCGCGCCACCGAGCACGATGTACGGCACGCTGGCGATGGTGCCGACGTTGTTGACCACGGTCGGGCTGGCGTACAGGCCGTGGGTCGCCGGGAACGGCGGGCGCAGCCGGGGCTGGCCGCGGAAGCCCTCCAGCGAGTCCAGCAGCGCGGTCTCCTCACCGCAGATGTACGCCCCGGCGCCGGAGTGCACCACCAGGTCCAGGTCGAAGCCCGAACCGAGGACGTTCCGGCCGAGGTAACCCTTGGCGTACGCCTCGTCGACAGCGCTGCGCAGCCGCCGGGCGGCGTGCACCGCCTCACCGCGGATGTAGATGTACGCCCGGTTGGCCCGGATCGCGTACGAGGCGATGATGACGCCCTCGACCAGCGAGTGCGGGTCGTGGGTCATCAGCGGCAGGTCCTTGCAGGTGCCCGGCTCGCCCTCGTCGGCGTTCACCACCAGGTAGTGCGGCTTGCCGTCGCCCTGCGGGATGAACCCCCACTTGAGACCCGTCGGGAAGCCCGCGCCGCCCCGGCCGCGCAGTCCGGAGTCCTTGATCAGCTGGATCAGGTCGTCCGGGTGCGCCTTGAGCGCCTTGCGCAGGGCGGCGTAGCCGTCCAGCTTCTCGTAGGTGCCGAGCCGCCACGCGTCCGGCGAGAGCCAGCGCTTGGTGAGCACCGGCGTGAGCTTGGCCAGCGTCTCCGGCCGAGGAGTGGTCACTTCCGGACCCCCGTTCCGCTCGCGTCCGCCGGGTCGCCGCCGTCCGCGCCCGTACCGGATCCCGCTTCCTTGAGGTTGCGCTCCTGCGCGCCGGCCGCGTCGCCGGCGGGCTTGCCGTCGCCGGCCGGCGGGTTCGCCGCCGCGCCGGCCGCCTCGGCCGCCCGCGCGTCGCGCGGCGCCGGGGCCGGGCCGTCCACCGGCATCTTCGTGCCGGGCGCGTCGGGCACCGCGGTGCTCGCGTCCGGCTGCCGGGTCTCGGCGGTACGCACCTGCGGCGACTTGGCGTCCGGCGCCTTCACGTCCGGCGCGGTGCTGCCGGTGGCCGCCTCCGGCTTGGCCGGCTCTACTGCCTTGGCCGGCTCGGGTGCGGGGGCCGGCTTCGCGGCCTCGGCCTTCGCCTTCTCCTCGGCGGCGGCCCGGTCGGCCTCGGCCTTGCTGCGGATCGGCGTTTTCGGGTCGAAGCCCGGCACCGAGACGCCGTGCTGCTCGGCCAGGCGCAGGCCGCGCAGGCTGGGCTCGCCCGGCCCGCCGTCGGCCACCGCGCCGTCGCGCTCGTCGGCGAAACCGGCGAGCTGGACCGCCATCTCCTTGAGCGTGCAGAGCCGCGCCCCGCGGGTCGGCATCGGCCGGCCGCCGGCGCGCAGCTCCTCGACCACGTCGAGCGCGGCCTGCGGCTCCACGTTGTCGAAGAAGTCGTAGTTGACGGTCATCACCGGGCCGTAGTCGCACGCCGCCAGGCACTCGGCGTGCTCCAGGGTGATCTTCCCGTCGGCGGTGGTCTCCTCGTGCCCGACGCCGAGGTGCTCGGCGAGGGTGTCGTAGACCTTCTGCCCGCCGAGCACGTCGCACATCGTGTTGGTGCAGACGCTCACCAGGTAGTCACCGGTGGGCTTGCGCTTGTACATGGTGTAGAAGGTGGCGACGGCGCCGACCTGGGCCTTGTTCAGCCCGAGCACCTCGGCGCAGAACTCGACACCGGCCGGGGAGACGTAGCCCTCCTCGGACTGGACCAGGTGCAGCAGCGGCAGCAGCGCCGAGCGGGACCGGTCCGCCGGGTACCGGGCGATGATCTCCCGCGCCCGGACGCGAGTCGTTTCGGAAAAGCTCATCGGTCACAACCACCCATCACGGGGTCCAGCGAGGCGCCGCCGGCGATCACGTCGGCGATCAGGCCGCCCTCGGCCATCGCCGGGAGGGCCTGGAGGTTGACGAAGCTCGGCTCCCGGTAGTGCACCCGGTAGGGCCGGGTGCCGCCGTCGGACACCGCGTGCACGCCCAGCTCGCCGCGGGGCGACTCGATGCCGACGTACACCTGGCCCGGCGGAACCCGGAAGCCCTCGGTGACGAGCTTGAAGTGGTGGATCAGCGACTCCATCGACTGACCCATGATCTTGGCGACGTGCTCCAGCGAGTTGCCCATGCCGTCCACGCCGATGGCGAGCTGCGCCGGCCAGGCGATCTTCTTGTCGGAGACCATCACCGGGCCGGGCTTCAGGCGGTCCAGCGCCTGCTCGATCAGCTTCAGCGACTCGCGGATCTCCGCCACCCGCACCAGGTAGCGGCCCCACACGTCACCGTCGGTGTGCGTCGGCACGTCGAACTCGTACGTCTCGTAACCGCAGTACGGCATCGTCTTGCGCAGGTCCCAGGCGAGGCCCGCGGACCGCAGCACCGGGCCGGTGACGCCGAGCGCCATGCAGGCGGTCACGTCGAGCACCGCCACGTGCTGCGTACGCTCCAGCCAGATCGGCTGGCCGGACAGCAGGTTCTCGTACTCCTTGAGCCGCTTCGGCATCAGCTGGAGGAAGTCGCGGATCTTGCGGATCGCGTCGTCCGGCACGTCCTGCGCCACGCCGCCCGGCCGCACGTACGCGTGGTTCATCCGCAGACCGGTGATGGTCTCGAAGATGTCGAGGACGTACTCCCGCTCGCGGAAGCCGTACAGCATCATGTTGATCGCGCCCAGCTCCATGGCGGTGGTCGCCAGCCAGACCAGGTGCGACGAGACGCGGTTGAGCTCCATCATCAGCACGCGGATGGTGGTGGCCCGCTCGGTGATGTCGTCGGTGATGCCGAGCAGCTTCTCCACCGCGAGCGCGTACGCCGTCTCGTTGAACAGCGGCGAGAGGTAGTCCATCCGGGTCACGAACGTCGAGCCCTGGACCCAGTTGCGGTACTCCAGGTTCTTCTCGATGCCGGTGTGCAGGTAGCCGACGACCGAGCGGGCCTCGCGGACCGTCTCGCCCTCCAGCTCCAGGACCAGCCGGAGCACGCCGTGGGTGGACGGGTGCTGCGGACCCATGTTGACGACGATCCGCTCGTCGTTGATCGGGTCCGTGCCGGAGACGACCTCGTCCCAGTCCCCGCCGGTGACGGTGAAGACCTTGCCCTCGGTCGTCTCGCGCTCGGTCGCGTAGTTCGACGTGGTCACAGTGCCAACCCTCCGTTCGCGACTGCGGGGCTCCGCTTCGCTGCACTCCTCGCGCTCACTGGTACGACCGCCGCTTGTCCGGCGGGGGGATCTCCGCACCCTTGTACTCGACGGGGACGCCGCCCAGCGGGTAGTCCTTGCGCTGCGGGTGCCCCTCCCAGTCGTCCGGCATGAGGATCCGGGTCAGGGCGGGGTGGCCGTCGAAGACGACGCCGAACATGTCGTACGTCTCCCGCTCCTGCCAGTCGGCGGTCGGGTAGACGGCGGTGACGCTCGGGACGTGCGGCTCCTCGGCGGAGACCGCCACCTCCAGCCGGACCATGCGCCGGTAGGTCATCGAGGTGAGCTGGTAGACCACGTGCAGGCGGCGCTCCGCGCCCAGGTAGTCCACGCCGGACACCGACGAGAGCAGCTCGAAGCGCAGCGCGAGGTCGTCGCGCATCACCTGGCAGACCTCGGCGATCCGCTCCGGGCGGACGTGCAGGGTCAGCTCACCCCGGTCGACCACGACCTTCTCGATCGCGTCGCCGAAGTCCGGGTACGCCTCCTCCAGTGCGTCCCGCACCTCGTCGAAGTAGCTCCCGTACGGCCGGGCCGCCTCCTCGATCGGCTTGCGCTGGCGGACCAGGCCGCCGTAGCCGGAGACGTCACCGGTGCCCTGGTTGCCGAACATGCCCCGGCCGGCCGGGCTGGCCGGCGGGTACTCCGCCGGGGCGGTGGAGCTGGCACCGGCCGGGGTGGTGGGTACCGGCACCCCGCCGTCGTTGTTCTTGTCGTTCGGTGCGGTCATTTCGGGCCCCTATGCGACGCCTGAAGGTGGTTCTGCGCCTTCATCCAGTTCTCGATCCGAAGCTGCTCCTCGCGCCCCTCGCGGACGGCCTTCGTCCACTCGGCACGGCGGGCCTTGTCGCTGCGGTACGACGAGGGCATCGAGCCGTACGGCACCACCGGCACGTCACCGCGCGCCTGGCGGGCCTCCAGCATCTTGCGGCCGTTCGGGCCCAGCGGCTCGTGCATGATCTTCTCGCGCAGCTTGAGCACCGCGTCGATGAGCATCTCCGGCCGGGGCGGGCAGCCGGGGAGGTACATGTCGACCGGGACGACGTGGTCGACGCCCTGCACGATGGCGTAGTTGTTGAACATGCCGCCGCTGCTGGCGCAGACACCCATCGAGATGACCCAGCGGGGCTCGGCCATCTGGTCGTAGATCTGGCGCAGGACCGGGGCCATCTTCTGGCTCACCCGGCCGGCCACGATCATCAGGTCCGCCTGGCGGGGCGAGGCGCGGAAGACCTCCATGCCCCAGCGGCCCATGTCGTAGTGCGGGCCGCCCGCCGCCATCATCTCGATGGCGCAGCAGGCCAGCCCGAACGTGGCGCCCCAGACCGAGGTCTTCCGCGTCCAGTTGACCAGCTTCTCGACGCTGGTGAGCAGGACGCCGGAGGGGAGCTTCTCCTCGATGCCCATCTGCTACCTCCTCAGTCCCAGTCCAGGCCGCCGCGCCGCCAGACGTAGGCGTATGCGACGAAGACCGCGACGATGAACAGGACCATCTCCACGAAGCCGAAGATCGGCAGGGCGTCGAAGGAGACCGCCCAGGGGTAGAGGAAGATGATCTCGATGTCGAAGACGATGAAGAGCATCGCCGTCAGGTAGAACTTGATCGGGAACCGGCCGCCGCCGACGGGCTGCGGGCTCGGCTCGATGCCACACTCGTACGCCTCGAGCTTGGCCTTGTTGAGACGCCGCGGGCCGGCGAGTCGGGCAGCGGCCACGGAGAACAGCGCGAACGCCGCAGCGAGGGCGAACAGCCCGATGATGGGTGCGTAAGGAGAGAGCGTCATCGTTGTCCCCTGCTCGTCCTTCCCTGACCTCGGTGGTTGGCCAAAATCACACTATTCACGTCCCTCACGACCTCGGTCGGCGGGGTCGATCCATGTCCGGCTCGTGGGCGTCGGGCCCCGGGCCGGTCGTCTCCTACACGGCCGGGGCCACCTTCGTCATCGCGTTGATGACCCGGTCCATCGCGTCCCCGCCGCGCGGGTCGGTCAGGTTGGCCAGCAGCTTGAGCACGAAGCGCATGAGCATCGGGTGCGGCATGCCGTGCTTGGTCGCCATCCGCATGATCTCGGGCCGGCCGATGAGCTTCACGAAGACGCCGCCGAGCCGGTAGTAGCCGCCGAAGCGGGCCTTCAGCTCCTGCGGGTACGCCATCAGCGCCCGCTCCCGTTCCGCGCCGGCCGGGCGGGCGAGCGCCTGCACCACGACCTCCGCGGCCATCTCGCCGGACTCCATCGCGTACGCGATGCCCTCGCCGTTGAAGGGGTTGACCATGCCGCCGGAGTCGCCCACGAGCAGGACGCCGCGGGTGTAGTGCGGTACCCGGTTGAAGCCCATCGGCAGCGCGGCGCCGAGGATCGGACCCTCCGCGTTGGACTCGTCGGTCATCCCCCAGTCCTCGGGGGTGTTCGCGAGCCAGTCGGTGAGCAGCTTGCGGTAGTTCGTCTTGCCGAACGCCGAGGAGGAGTTGAGCACGCCCAGGCCGACGTTCACCCGGCCGTCGCCGAGGCCGAAGATCCAGCCGTAGCCGGGCAGCAGCGCGTCGTTACCCTTGGCCCGCAGTTCCAGCCAGGACTCCAGGTAGTCGTCGTCGTGCTTGGCGGGCGAACGGTAGTAGCGGCGGACGGCCACGCCGATCGGGCGGTCCTCCCGCTTGGCCAGCCCGAGGGCGAGCGGGAAGCGGCCGGAGACACCGTCGGCGGCGACCACGAGCGGCGCGTGGAACGTGGCGGGTTCCTTGTCCGGGCCGACCTCGGCCTGCACGCCGATCACCCGGTCGTCGGTGCCGAGCACCGGCCCGAGGACGTTGACGCTGGTCTGGAGCTTCGCCCCGGCGGCGACCGCGCGCTGGGCGAGCAGGTCGTCGAAGTCGAGCCGGGTGCGCACCAGGCCGTAGTTGGGGAAGCTGGCCAGGTCGGGCCAGTCCAGCTCCAGGCGTACTCCGCCGCCGATCACCCGTAGGCCCTTGTTGTGCAGCCAGCCCGCCTCGGGCGAGGTGTCCACGCCCATCCGGATCAGCTGCCGCACGGCGCGGGGCGTGAGCCCGTCACCGCAGACCTTCTCCCGGGGAAATTCCGTCTTCTCCAGCAGCAGCACGCGTACGCCGTGCCGCGCCAGGTGGTACGCCGTGGCCGATCCTCCGGGACCGGCGCCCACGACGATGACGTCGGCGTCGTTCTCCACCGCGGTCATCCGCGCCTCCTCCCGCATGCTCGTGAAATGCTTCACAAGCCGATCCGGTTGGAGTCTATGACCGGCGTTACACCAGTACGCGCTGAGGGGGGCCTAACTTCGCGGAAACGCGCCGGTAAGAGCGTCGAGACCGGTCACGGGCGCGCCTGCGCGGCCGGTCCGAGTCCGGCGTCGAGCCGGATGGTCTCGGGCAGGTGGTCGCGCAACGCGCCGCCGGCGGCCCGGTCCAGCGCGGCGAGCACCTCGGCGACGACCTGCCGGACATCTGCGGGATCCGCGCCGGCCAGCTCGCGGAGCTGCGCGATCAGCTCGGCGGCGTCGTCGTCGGTGGCGGCCTGGTCTGGTCCCGTCATGGGGGCGAGCCTACGGGACAAAGTAGACCAGAATCGGATATTCACGAAATGACCAGCGTCTGCTGGCCGGACGGTCAGTTTCGGACGGCCCGGTGCAACGCCACCACGCCGCCGGTCAGGTTGCGCCACGCCACCCGTCCCCAGCCGGCCGCGCCGATCCGCGCGGCCAGCGCCGCCTGGTCCGGCCAGGCGCGGATCGACTCGGCCAGGTAGACGTAGGCGTCCGGGTTGCTGGACACCGCGCGGGCCACCGCCGGCAACGACCGCATCAGGTACGACAGGTAGACGGTGCGGAACGCCGGGTTCACCGGAGTGCTGAACTCGCACACCACCAGCCGCCCGCCCGGCCGGGTCACCCGGGCCAGCTCGGCCAGCGCCGCGTCGGTGTCGTTGACGTTGCGCAGCGCGAAGGAGATGGTCACCGCGTCGAAGCTGGCGTCGGCGAACGGCAGTCGCAGCGCGTCCCCGGCCAGCAGCGGCACCGACGGGCGGGTGCGCTTGCCCGCGGACAGCATGCCCAGCGAGAGGTCCGCGCCGACCGCGTACGCCCCGGAGTGGGCCAGCTCTTCGGTCGACACACCGGTGCCGGCGCCCACGTCCAGCACCCGCTCGCCCGGGCGCAGCCCGAGCGCCGCCCGGGTGGCCCGCCGCCACGACCGGTCCTGACCGAACGAGAGCACGGTGTTCGTCAGGTCGTAGCGGGCGGCGACGCCGTCGAACATCGCGGCGACCTCGTGCGGCTGCTTGTCCAGGCTGGCGCGCTGGCCCTGCGGGGTACGGCTCACCCCTCCACTCTGCCAGCCGCGCCGCCCCCGCCTCCCCCCGGGTACGCGGCCGTTGTTCCCATCGATCCCGGCAGACGGCAGGGGCGGGATGGTCACCCATCCCGCCCCTGCCGCGGTGCGTTATGTGAACGGCCCTCATGGGCCGATGGAGGACGACGGTCCGACGGACGCCGCAAGCGTAATGGCGTCGTCGGCTCACCGGGCCGTGCTCGACCGGGTCGCCGCCGACCTGTTACCTGCCTGCTCGCGGCCCGGATCGGTGGTGTCGCGCGGGCAGGCTAGCCGTCGGTGATCACGCAGGTGAAGACCCCTGGCGCAAGCTTCACCGGAAACGGGCGGAGCTCCGGCCGCACGACGAACGCCGACCGGCCGAACGGCGGAACCGGGTCAGTTGACCTCGACCAGCGGCAGCGACTTCCCGGCGCCGCCGCCGGGCAGCGCGATCGACGAGAAGTGCGAGACCACCCGGTCGTCGCTCGGGTCGTCGGCGGGCGTGTGGTGCACCGCGAGCCGGTTGTAGAGCGTGTCCCGCTGGGCCGGGATCCGGTCGGCCGACCGGATCATGCCGATCAGCTCGTGCAGGTTGGACCGGTGCCGGGCGCCGGCCGAGGAGATGACGTTCTCCTCCAGCATGATCGAGCCGAGGTCGTCCACGCCCATGTGCAACGCGAGCTGCCCGACGTCCTTGCCGGTGGTCAGCCAGGACGCCTGCAGGTGCGGCACCGTCTCGAAGAACAGCCGGGCCACTGCGACCAGGCGCAGGTACTCCAGCGTGGTCGCCTGGGTGCGGCCCTTGAGGTGGTTGTTCTCCGGCTGGTACGTCCACGGGATGAAGGCCCGGAAACCGCCGGTGCGGTCCTGCACGTCGCGGATCATCCGCAGGTGCTCGATGCGCTCGGCGTTGGTCTCGCCGGTGCCCATCATCATGGTGGCGGTCGACTCCAGGCCCTGCCGGTGCGCCAGCTCCATGACCTCCAGCCAGCGGGCGCCGGACTCCTTCAGCGGCGCGATCGCCTTGCGCGGCCGGTCCGGCAGCATCTCGGCGCCGGCACCGGCGATCGAGTCCAGGCCGGCGGTCTTGATCCGGGCGATGGCCTCGTCCAGGCTCACGCCGGAGACCTTGGCCATGTGCAGGATCTCGCTCGGGCCGATCGAGTGGATGGCGAGCTGCGGGTACGCCTTCTTGACCGAGGAGAACAGCTCCTCGTAGTACTCGACGCCGTAGTCCGGGTGGTGCCCGCCCTGGAGCATGACCTGGGTGGCGCCCAGCTCGACCGCCTCGCCGCAGCGGCGCAGGATCTCCTCGGTCGGGTGGGTCCAGCCCTCCTTGTGCTTGGGGGCCCGGTAGAACGCGCAGAACTTGCACGCCGTCACGCAGACGTTCGTGTAGTTGATGTTGCGGTCGATCAGGTACGTGACGATGTTGTCCGGGTAGCGGCGCCGCCGTACCGCGTCGGCCGCCTCGCCCAGCGCGTGGAAGGGCGCGTCGGTGTAGAGCAGCAGCGCCTCCTCGGGCGTGATCCGCCCGCCGTCCGCGCCGCGTTGCAGGATGTCGTCGATCTCCCGGTTCGCCGTCACATCCCCGAGCGTACGTCGCGACCGGTGGATGCCGCCGTACCGGGCCCTCCGGTGTGAGCCGAACCCACTTCCCCGAAAATATCCTCAAGATCGAAATAAAACATCGGTGATTCGTTGACAAGATGTTGAGCATCTCGCATCATCTTGTTCGACATCCATCGACGCCATTGGGGTGGGACGTGAGCGAGACGGACACCGCTCCAGGCATCGCGGCCCGTTGCCGAGCGGACGGAGGACTAACGGAAGCGACCCTCGGCGCGTTGCGGGACGAGTTGGGTTACCGCAAGCTCGGCCGCTGGGTCCTGGCCGAGATCGCCGACACGCTCAGGGCGACCGGCCTCGGTTTCTTCCCTCCCCACCGGCTCGACGCGGCGCTCAACACCGAGCCACGGCAGTCGCAGACGGTCTGGATCTACGTCCGGGACGGCGGCCCCCGAGCACGTGTGATCGATGCGATCCTTCAGCCGGACGACTGTGACGTCCGAGCGGAGCTGGACGTCATCGGCACCAAGAACCCCGCCGGCCTGACCGCCCGGCAGAAGCTCGACCGCATCAGGGAAATCGTCAACGCCTGACCGGGTCCGAGCAGCGACAGGAGAGCCTCGTCCCATGACCGCGCACGTCTTCGTCGACGAGACCAAGGAGCGAGGGCTACTCGTCGCCGCCGTGGTCATGCACCCGGCCGACCTGAACGCTGCACGGCGGTCGATTCGTGATCTCATCCTGCCCGGCCAGCGCCGCATCCACTTCCACAAGGAGAGAGACGACCGGCGCCGTCAGATCATCGACGGGTTTCTCGCGCTCTCCGCGCACGCCGTCATCTTCGACGCGAAGGACCATCGCAACGCCCGGGTCGCTCGCGAAGCCTGCCTCGTCTCTCTGGTGGAGCACACGGCGAAGATCGGGGCTGCCCGCCTCGTCCTGGAACGCGACGACTCGACCTTCCAGGCCGATCAGCGCCTGCTCTTCGAGCAGGTCAGGAAGTGCGGGGTGGACGGGCGGCTGCGGTACGACCAGCTACGCGCCCACGAGGAGTGTCTGCTGGCCGTTCCCGACGCGTTGGCCTGGTGCTGGGCCAAAGGCGGGCGCTGGAAGGACTCCATCCGCCGCATGATCAGTGAGTCGCGGCAGGTCTGACGAGGCGCAGACAGCGCGAGACCCGGCTCACCCACCGTCCGGAAGGCTGCCGGGTCCACTTCCACGGGGCTAGTGCCCCTGGCAGTTGAAGGTTACCGCTGTCCGAACCGTTCGGACAAGAAATGGAC
This sequence comes from Micromonospora sp. WMMD1274, assembly GCF_049179035.1. NCBI lineage: Bacteria > Bacillati > Actinomycetota > Actinomycetes > Micromonosporales > Micromonosporaceae > Micromonospora > Micromonospora sp. WMMD1274. Next base: position 3,497,971 of record NZ_JBMHMG010000001.1, on the reverse strand, counting down.
GTGGCAGGCCGCGTCTACGCTCTCGGCGTGTCAGTCGTATCGCCCCCGCCCACCCCCGTACGCGTGGCCGGCGCCCGCTCCGCCCTCTGGTCCCTCACCATGACCGCCGTGCTCGTCGGCTTCGGCCTCGCCGTGATCGCCGTGACCACGGTGGTCGGCCACCTCACCGTGGGACTGCCGATCGCGGTGCCGATCTGCGTCGGCCTGGTCGGCTGTCTCGCCTTCGCGGTCGGCCTGCGCCTGCTGCACCGGGGCTGGTGGCTGACTCTCCTGTCGGTGGTGCCGGCCCTGTTCGTGCTGGTGGGCGCCGTGCAGCTCGCCCCGGAGTCGGTGCTCCGGGAGCGCGGTGTCGCCCAGCCGGTGACGATCGTCGACGTGCAGACGGTCGGCAAGCGGCACGAGTTCGCCCTCCAGGGCGACGCCGGCCGGCTCGACGAGCCGCTGGTCTACCGGGGCAGCTCCCCCGGCTACCGGGTCGGCCAGCGCCTGACGGTACTCGTCGACCCGCGGGGCGAGGTGGAACTGACCGACGCGCAGGACGTGGACCCGGACGGGAAGCGGGGCATGCTCGTGCTCGGCGCGGCGGGATGGACGCTGTTCGCGCTCGTCGGCGGGTGGCGCGGCCACGTCAGCCGAGCCCGTGGCCGCGCCGCCACGGCACCGCCGGTGGTGATCTGAGCGGCGGCGCCGCTACGCGTCGTAGTCGACTGTCAGCTCGTCGGTGACCGGGCTGGACTGGCAGGTCAGCACGTAACCGGCGGCCACCTCGTCGGGCTCCAGCGCGTAGTTGCGCGCCATCGTCACCTCACCTGAGGTCACCTTGGCCCGGCAGGTCGAACACACGCCGCCCTTGCACGCGTACGGCAACTCGCCGCGCACCCGCAGAGCCGCGTCGAGCACCCGCTCGTCCCGGCCCATCGTGAAACTGGACGAGCGCCCGTCCAGCAGGATCGTCACCTCGGTGCCGGCCCCGGGCCGGTCGGTCTCGCGCCGGACCGGCTCCGGCGGGGCGTCCACGTGGAACAGCTCGGTGTGCACCGCCGCGTCCGGCACGCCGCGACCCGCGAGCACCGCCTTGGCGTCCACCACCATGCCGTACGGGCCGCAGAGGAACCACTCCTCGATCTCGTCACCGGGTACGAGTGTGTCGAGCAGCCGGGTCAGCCGATCGGCGTCGATCCGCCCGGACAGCAGCGCCGACTCGCCCATCTCCCGGGACAGCACGTGCACCAGGTGCAGCCGGGTCGGGTAGCGGTCCTTCAGGTCGGCCAGCTCCTCGGCGAACATCACCGAGTTCGCCGTGCGGTTGCCGTACACGAGCGTGAACGTGCTGCGCGGCTCGGTCGCCAGCGCGGTCGCGGCCAGCCCGAGGACCGGGGTGATGCCGGAACCGGCGACCACCGCGCCGTACCGGCGGGCCCGGTCCGGGGTGAACGCGGAGGTGAAGTGGCCCAGCGGCGGCAGCACCTCGACGGTGTCGCCGCCGCGCAGCGCGCCGCAGGCGTACGCGGAGAACGCCCCACCCGGCACCTCACGCACCCCGACCCGCAACCGGCCGTGCCGGGCCAGCTCGTCGGGGGTGGAGCAGATCGAGTACGACCGCCGCACCTCCTCGCCGTCGCCGTCGGCCGGGCGGCGGACGGTGAGGTGCTGCCCGGCGGAGAACGCGAACGTCTCGCGCAGCTCCTCCGGTACCGCGAACGTGATCGACACCGAGTCGTCGGTGAGCCGGTCCACGGCGGCGACGGGCAGCGGGTGGAAGACCGGCCGGCGGCGCACCGGCCGGGTGATGGTGACAGTCACAGCGCCTTCAGGTGGTCGAAGGGTTCGGAACAGGAGCGGCAGCGCCACAGCGCCTTGCACGCGGTGGAGCCGAAGCGGCTGATCTGTGTGGTCTCCGGCGACCCGCAGCGCGGACAACGCACGGCCAGCGTCAACGGCACCACCGTGTCGTCGCCGCGCGGCGCGGGCGGGGCGATGCCGGCGGCGGCGAGCTTCGCCCGGCCGGCCTCGGAGATCCAGTCGGTGCTCCACGCCGGGTGGTACACGGTACGGACCTCGGCGTCCGGATGCCCGGCGGCGGCCAGCGCCCGCCGGATGTCCTCCCGGATCACGTCCATCGCCGGGCAGCCCGTGTAGGTGGGGGTGATGGTGACGACGACCCGGCCGGTGTCCGGCTCCTCGTCGACCGCGCGCAGGATGCCCAGCTCGTCGATGGTGATGACCCGGATCTCCGGGTCCACCACCGCCGCCGCGGCCGCCCTGGCATTCACCAGGTGGCTCCGGGGTGGGCGCGGTGCAGCACCTGCATCTCGGCGAGCAGATAGGAGAGGTGCTCGGTGTGCAGGCCGTCCCGGCCGCCGCCGGGTGCCCAGCCGACCTCCGGCCGGGTCAGCGTGGCCTCGTCCAGCACGGCGGACACGGTGGCGTCGAAGTCGGCCCGAAGGGTGGACGGGTCGACCGGCGCCGCCGGATCAGGGGCGAACAGCTCGTGGACGTACGGCCACACCTGGTCGACGGCGTCCTGCATGCGCCGGTGCGACTCCTCGGTGCCGTCGCCGAGCCGCTTCACCCACAGCGCGGCGTGGTCCAGGTGGTACGCCGACTCCTTGCGCGCCTTCGCGCCGACCGCCGCGAGTCGTTCGTCGGCGCAGCCGGCCAGCGCCGTGTAGAGCGGCGACTGGTACGCGGCCAGGAAGAACAGCTTCGCCATGGTCACGCCGAAGTCGCCGTTGGGCAGCTCGACCAGCAGGCAGTTACGGAACTCGCGGTCGTCGCGCAGATAGGCCAGGTCGTCCTCGTCGCGGCCCGCGCCCTCCAGCTCGCCCGCGTACGTGAGCAGCAGACGCGCCGCGCCGAGCTGGTCGAGGGCGATGTTGGCGAGCGCGATGTCCTCCTCCATCTCCGGCGCGCGGGAGGTCCACTCGCCGAGGCGCTGCGCCGCGATGAGCGCGTCGTCGCCGACGGCGAGCGTGAAGTCGAACAACGGCACAGCGCCGCCTTCCGTTCGCGACTGCGGGGCTCGCAAAACCGGCTCACTCCTCGCGCTCACAGGTGGGCCGCCCCTTCGGGGACCTCGTAGAAGGTGGGGTGGCGGTAGACCTTGTCGGCAGCCGGGTCGAAGAACGCGTCCTTCTCGTCCGGGCTGGACGCGGTGATCGCGCTCGCCGGCACCACCCAGATGGAGACGCCCTCCTGGCGGCGGGTGTAGAGGTCGCGGGCGTTGCGCAGGGCCAGCTCGGCGTCGGGGGCGTGCAGGCTGCCGACGTGGGTGTGCGACAGGCCACGGCGGGCCCGCACGAAGACCTCCCACAGGGGAGAGGACGCGCTGTTCATGCCGCTACCGCCTTTCGTTCCGCCCGCTTCGCGGCGTACGCCGCGGCGGCCTCCCGTACCCACGCGCCGTCGGCGTGCGCCTTGCGCCGGTGCGCCATGCGCTCCCGGTTGCACGGCCCGTTGCCCTTGATCACCCGCATCAGCTCGTCGTAGTCGGGCTGGGTGTAGTCGTACGCCTGCCGTTCGTCGTTCCAGCGCAGGTCCGGGTCGGGGAGGGCGAGGCCGAGCACCTCCGCCTGGCCGACGCACATGTCGACGAAGCGCTGGCGCAGCTCGTCGTTGGAGAAGCGCTTGATCTTCCAGGCCATGGACTGGGCGCTGTGCGTCGAGTCGCCGTCCGGCGGGCCGAACATGGCCAGTGACGGGTACCACCAGCGGTCCACCGCGTCCTGCGCCATCGCCTTCTGCGCCGGGGTGCCGTGCGCCAGCGTGTGCAGGATCTCGTAGCCCTGCCGCTGGTGGAATGACTCCTCCTTGCAGACCCGGATCATCGCCCGCGCGTACGGACCGTACGAGCAGCGGCACAGCGGCACCTGGTTGACGATCGCCGCGCCGTCCACGAGCCAGCCGATCGCGCCCACGTCGGCCCAGGTCAGGGTCGGGTAGTTGAAGATCGAGCTGTACTTCTGCCGTCCGTCGAGCAGCAGGTCCACCAGCTCGTCGCGGCTGATGCCGAGCGTCTCGGCTGCCGCGTAGAGGTAGAGGCCGTGACCGGCCTCGTCCTGCACCTTGGCGAGCAGGATCGCCTTGCGCTTGAGCGAGGGCGCCCGGCTGATCCAGTTGCCCTCCGGCTGCATGCCGATGATCTCGGAGTGGGCGTGCTGGGCGATCTGCCGGATCAGCGTCCGGCGGTACGCGTCGGGCATCCAGTCGCGGGGCTCGATCTTCTGGTCCGCGTTGATGACGTCGGCGAAGTACGCCTCGACGTCCTCGTCCGGGGCCGCGCCGCCACGCCGGGCCCGCGCCGCCGCCTCGCGCAGCGCGGCCTCCGCCGCCTCCACCTCGCCGAGCAGGCCGCCGCCCGGAGCGTCCTCCGGCGGGGCGAAGTCGTTGCCATACATGCAGCCAGTGTTACAGCTCGCCACGAATGACACCAGAGGGTGTAACAGGTTTCGGGTACCACCTCGCGTCACCGGCCATGCGCGCGCCGCCATCGGCCCTGGTGGCTGTGATGTCGATCACTTCGAATAGAAGAAATCCCCCAATGATGGCAAAGCACCTCAATATCCCGCCCACCCGACAAAGTCACGGGTGTCGAGACCTGGCATCAGAGCTGTCCGGAAGTAGACTTCCGACCGGCAAACCGTTCGGCTTCATGATCGTCACCGTTCAGGCCACCGTCCCCCGGCCTAGTGGCGACCGAGTCGAACCCATGCGGAAGCGCCGGTCCCCCCGGCCAGACATCTGGAGCTCACCACTCATGCGACCTCGCGTGACCTTGGTGCTCGCCATCGTGGCGGTCCTCATCGGCGGCGTCATGCTGGTGCCGGCCGCGTACGCGAAGTTCTCCGACGGAGACGGCGTGGGCGGCATCGGCGGCGGCGAGCAGGTCCCGGCGCCGGCGCCGACCGCGCCGGCGGCCCCGACGCTCGCCGACGCCCCGGTGTCGGTGAACTTCAAGGGCGAGTTCTTCTCCTGGGCCCTGATGGACCGCGAGACCGGCACGGTCACCGGCGCGGAGAACATGAACCAGACCAGCTCCACCGAGTCGATGCTCAAGGCCTGGATCGTCGCGGACTACCTTCGCCAGCTCGGCGACAAGCAGCCGAGTGCCGGTCTGAAGAAGGCGGCGATCCTCGCGATCCGGGACAGCGACGACGACGGCGCGAACGCGGTCTACCGGGCGGCGGGCGGCTCCTACCGGCCCCAGCCCGGCGGCAAGCCGGACCCGGTCATCGCGCGCGCGATCCAGATCTGCGGTCTGACCGACACCAAGCCCGGCGACGTGCCCGACTACAAGGGCTGGTGGAGCTTCACCGAGATGTCCCCGCGGGACGCGGCCCGCCTCGGCGACTGCATCGCCGACGGCCGCGCCGCCGGGCCCAAGTGGACCAAGTGGCTGCTCAGCGAGATGACCAAGGTGGCCGGCAGCGTCAACAAGCAGGGCGCGCGGTCCGGCGGCGGCCGGTGGGGCATCATCGACGGCCTGCCGGCGACGATCAAGTCGCAGGGTCCGGTGCACATGAAGAACGGCTGGACCCAGCTCGCCTACGACGGCAACTGGCACGTCAGCTGCCTGGCGTTCACCGACAAGTGGAGTCTCGCCGTGATGATGCGGTACCCGGGCCGCTCCGGTCTGCCGTACGGTGCGAAGATGTGCGCCGCCGTCGCCACCCAGCTCGTGACGCCGCTGCCCGGCGCCGCGCTCAAGGTGCCGCAACAGCCGGTCGGGAAGCTCTGATGGCCGGTGCCCGGCGTCGGCCCGGCAGCTATCGGCGCCCGCTCGCGTTCAGCGCCCTCGCTGCGGTCCTCGTCGGCCTGCTCGGCCTCTCCCTGCGCGTGATCCCCGGCTCGCCGCTGGAGGCCACCGCGAACTCGCATCCCGGGCCGACGAGCGAGCGGTCGGCGCAGCAGACTGTCGACCGCAACGCGAAACCGCGGGTCGCCCCCTCACGGTCCCTCGAACCTCTGCCGTTTGAGGCGAAGAACCTGGACAGCCTCAAGATCAAGGGCTGGTACGGCTGGTCCGTGCTGGACAAGCGCACCGGGAAGATCATCGGCTCGTCGAACATGGGCGAGACGAGCACCACCGCGTCCCTGATCAAGTCCTGGGTGGTGGCCGACTACCTGCGCCTGAGCGCCGAGGACGGCAAGACGCCGAGCGACGCGAAGCTGGCCGACGCCACGAAGATCATCCGGGACAGCGACAACACCAGGGCGCAGGAGTTCTACGAGAACGTCGGCGGCTCGGACTCGATCGAGCGGCTGATCTCGATCTGCAAGCTGACCGACAGCGAGGTCGCCTCCGACGGCGGCTGGAGCCGTACCGAGCTGTCCCCCCGGGACACCGCCCGCCTCGGTCAGTGCATCGACGACGGCCGCGCGGCCGGGCCGAAGTGGACCAAGTGGCTGCTCAACGAGATGCGCCTGGTACGCGCTCCCGGCGACTTCGGCATCCGCAAGGCGTTCCCGGCGGCCCAGCAGAAGAAGATCGCCATCAAGAACGGGTGGATCGACCGGGACAAGGAAGAGGAGTACCACGTCAACTGCCTGGCCATCGGTGACACCTGGACGATGGGCGTGATGCTGCGCACCCCGTTCGGCGTCGAGGGCGGCTGGGAGTACGGCATGGACGCCTGCGAACGGATCACCAAGGCGCTGCTGCGCCCGGCACCCTGAGCCGCCGGGCACCCTGAGCCGCGCGGCGCGCGGTCAGCCCTGGAAGAACTCCGGGCCGTCGGCCGGCAGCGCCGGCACCTCCCCGTACGCGGCCGCCCGGCGGGCGAACTCGCGCAGCCCGGCCACCTGCCGCTCGCCCAGCGAGAAGTCGAGCGCCCGGAAGTACGTGGCGAGCGTGGCCGCGTCGAACGTCTCCCAGCGGGCCGCCGCCTCCGCCACCTGGTCCAGCTCGGCCAGGCACAGGTCGCGCGAGCGCAGGAACGCCTCGTGCACCTCCTTGACCAGGCCCGGGTGGGCGGCGGCGAACTCGCGGCGTACCGCCCAGACGGCGAACACCATCGGCAGCCCGGTCCAGTCGTGCCACGCCTGCCCCAGGTCGGTCACTTCGAGGCCCTTGGCCGGCGCCTCGTAGAGCGCGCGCAGCGCCACGTCACCGATGAGCACCCCGGCGTCGGCCTCCAGCAGCATCTGGGTCAGGTCCGGCGGGCAGCGGAAGTACTCCGGCCGCACCCCGTGCCGCTCGGCGAGCAGCAGCTGGGCCAGCAGCACCCCGGTACGCGAGGTGGAACCGAGCGCCACCCGGGCGCCGTCCAGCTCGCCCAGCGGGCGGGTGGACACCACGTTCACCGAGAGCACCGGCCCGTCGCTGCCCACCGCCAGGTCGGGCAGGAGCAGCAGTTCGTCGGCGTGCTTGAGGAACTCCACCAGCGTGATCGGCCCGATGTCCAGGTCACCGGCTACCAGGTCGGCGCTCAGCCGGTCCGGCGAGTCCTTGTGCAGGTCGACGTCGATGAGCGCGCCGGACCGCATCAGCCCCCAGTAGATGGGCAGGCAGTTGAGGAACTGGATGTGCCCCACGCGGGGGCGGGCGATGCGGTCGGCCATGACCCGACCGTATCGCCGTGGCTCCGGCCTTGCCGCCGGGGGATCCGATCGAGTGGTGAAGTCCGCACCTAACCGCCTGGCACGGCGACGGCGGCGGGCGTGGCCGCGCGGGCGACGGCGGCCCGCTCGGCGCGTACCGCCAGGCGCACCGGCCAGGCCAGCGCCACGACCACGAGCAGGCCGGCCACGCCGCAGCCGGCGACGAGCCCGCGCGGGCCGGCCACCTCCAGCAGCAGGCCGCCCACCAGGTAGCCGCCCATCGCGGCGCCCTGAACGGCCGCCCCGAAGACCGCGAACGCCCGGCCCCGGGCGGCCTCCGGCACCCGTCGTGCCAGCAGCAACTGGTCGAAGACGTTGTTGCCTCCGTTGGCCACGCCGCCCAGCAGCCAGATCGGCACGAGCAGCCAGGCCGACGGCACCGCCGCCGAGACCAGCACCGCCAGGCAGCAGCCACCGAGCAGCACCAGCCCGGCGCCGAGCAGCGCGCCGTCGTCGGCGAGCCGGCGGGCGACCCGGGCGAACAGCCACGCGCCGAGCACGATGCCGAGCGTCCAGGAGCCGGTGACCAGGCCGTACACGGTGGTGCTGCTGCCGAGCGTCTCCCGGATGAAGAAGACCTCGATCACGTTCACCGCGCCGACCGCGCCGACCACCGCGGCCACGCTGGCGACCATCATCGTCAGCAGCGGGTCGCGGCGCAGCCGCCACGGTGGCGCGACCGCCGCCGCGACGCCGGCCGGCGTCCGGCGCCCTCCCCTGCGGGTACGGATGAGCAGCCCGGCCGCCACCAGCGCGAGGTAACTGAACGCGTCGACGAGCAGCGGCACCCGGGTGCCGAACTGCCCGACCAGGAGCCCGGCCAGCGCCGGGCCGGCGAGCGCGCCGAGCGTCCCGGCGGTCTGGTTGAGCGCGCCCGCCCGGGGCAGGTCCTCGGGCCGGACCATCACCGGCACCAGCGCGGCGATGGCCGGCTGGGTGACCGCGAGCCCGGCCGCGAGCAGCGCCACGAGCGCGATCACCAGGACCGGGTCCCGGGCGTACGCGAGCGCCAGGCAGACCGCGGCCTGGACGAGACCGGCGGCGACGAGCAGCACCCGGCTGTCCACCCGGTCGGCGAGCCGGCCGGTCAGCGGCGCGAGCACCACGAGCGGGAGCGTCGCGGCGAGCAGCAGCCCGGAGACGGCGAGTCCGCCGGCGCCGGCGGACTGGAGCGCGAGCGTGAGCGTGGCGGCGGCGAGGAAGTCTCCGCAGCTGGAGATGCCGCGCGCGGTGGCCGCGAGCCAGACGTCCGGCCAGCGCGACTCACCAGTTGTGAAAGACATACTTCGAAAGTAATCCTTCACAAATGGTGTGCGCAACCCGTCAGTCGAGAGGCATCGCCCGGTACTGCGTCGCCACCGGCCGGGCCCCGGCGGGCGGATCGGTCCGGGTCCGCCGCCGGTACGGCTCCATCAGCGCCTGGACCGCCTGGTTCAGCTCGGTCAGCTCCTCGGCGGTCATGAGCAGCACGCTGTCGCTGAACCAGGTCGCCGCGTACCACTCCGGCGACTCGTCCGGCGCGCGGCGCAACCACTCCCGGACCCGCTGGGCGTCACGAACCATGTGCGCCTCGACCAGGGCCGCCTCGGCGGCACGCGCCTCCGGGTCGGCGTCCGGCCCCACCTCGACGTGATACGACGGGTTCACCGCCTGCCACACCCGCTCCCGGGCGTCACCCCGGCCCGGCGCCTGCCGGACCAGCCCGAACTTCGCCAACTCGCGCAGGTGGTAGCTGGTAGCGCTCGGCGACAGCCCGGCGATCTCGGCGCACTCGGTGGCCGTCGCACCGCCCTCCAGCGTGCCGAGATGTTCCATGATCGCCATGCGGGCCGGGTGAGCGAGCGCCCGCATCACCTGCGGATCACTGATCGTCACCCGGCTCCTGCCGGGAAGCGCCTCGGTCATACCTCAATGATCCCGCGTCCGCGGACGCCGGGATCCAGCGGTGGAACCCATCGGATCAGGCGACCTTGAGCTGCTCGTCACCGAAGTCGGCGATCAGTTTGAGGGTGCCACCGAGCGCGCCGATGTAGCGCGCGAGCACCTCCTGGGTCGCGACGTTGCCCGCCTCGATCTGTGAGACCCGGGCGACCGAGACACCCATCCTCGACGCCACCTGCTCCTGGGTCATCTCCCGCCGCTTGCGCAGCTCGGCGAGCCGCCACCCGCGAGCATGATCGAGCATCTCCCCGACCTCGGCCTCGAACGCGCGCGGTCCGCCGGCCGTGTCGATCGCGCGGTCCAGGTGCGTGGTGTCCCGCCAGCGCTTGACGCCGCTCATCGGCTCTCCTCCTGCAGCACCGCCGAACGCCAAGGATCGAAGACGAACAGAATCCTGATCTCGGTGCGCCCCGCTGACGGGGGCCGCAGCTCCTCCACCTGCCCGGTCATGGATCTCCCAATCCATCCCCACCTCCGGACTTAATAATATTCTTAAGACGGAGGTGGGTCGAGCGAATCGCCTGCCACCACGAAATTCGTTGGCGCGACCTGCGGTGCTCCCGTAGCGTGGAGGACCGCCCGACGGCCGCGGTGAGCATGCACCGCAGCGGACGTCCCCGCGCCGGGAGCAGGCCAACCGCCCTGGACACGCGAGCGAGCCTCAGTTGAGCCATCGGAGTTCATCGTGCCCGCAACCGATCTTGACGCCACACCCGGCCTCGACGCCGAGCTGGCCGCCGAGCGCGCCCACCTCTACGCCTCCCGCGCCGCGCTGACCCGGATGCGGGAACGCGCCCAGGCGCTCTTCGCCACCGGCGACAAGGTGGCCGGTGACTCGTACACCGCCGAGCAGCTCGGCCGGCACATGGCCCGGCGGGTCAAGGAGCTGGCCGACGACCCGACCACCCCGCTGTTCTTCGGCCGCCTCGACTTCGGGGAGGCGGACCCGGACCACGCCGGGCGGGAGTACCACGTCGGGCGGCGGCACGTCACCGACGAGCTGGGCGAACCGCTGGTGCTGGACTGGCGCGCCCCGGTCTCGCGGTCGTTCTACCGGGCCAGCGCGCGCGACCCGCAGGGTGTCGCCGTACGCCGCCGGTTCGGGTTCAGCGCCGGGACGCTGACCAGCTTCGAGGACGAGCACCTCGACCGGGGCGAGGAACTCGGCGCCGCGAGCCGCATCCTCACCGCCGAGATCGAGCGCCCCCGCGTCGGCCCGATGCGCGACATCGTCGCCACCATCCAGCCGGAGCAGGACGAGCTGGTCCGGGCCGACCTGGCCGACTCGATCTGCGTGCAGGGCGCGCCGGGCACCGGAAAGACGGCGGTCGGGCTGCACCGCGCCGCGTACCTGCTCTATCTGCACCGGGAACGGCTGCGCCGCTCGGGCGTGCTGATCGTCGGGCCGAACCGGGCGTTCCTGTCGTACATCGCGGCGGTGCTGCCCGCGCTCGGCGAGGTCGAGGTCGAGCAGGCCACTGTGGAGGACCTGGTCGCGCGCGTGCCGGTCCGCGCGGTCGACGACCCGGCCGCCGCCGCGCTCAAGCACGACGTCCGGATGGCCGAGGTGCTGCGCCGGGCCGTCGACGCCCACATCGGTACGCCGACCGAGCCGATCATGGTGTCGGACGGCTCGTACCGGTGGCGGATCGGGCTCGACCCGCTGCACCGGCTGGTCACCGAGACCCGCCAGGAGGGGCTGCCCTACGCGACCGGCCGGGAGCGGGTCCGGGCACGGGTGGTGGGACTGCTGCAACGCCAGGCCGAGGCCCGCCGGGCGGAGTCGCCGAGCGACGCCTGGCTGCGCCGGATGAGCCGGATCAAGCCGGTCACCGACCTGCTCGACGCGGTCTGGCCGGCGCTCACGCCCGACGGGCTGCTGCACCGGCTGCGTACCGACGCGGACGCGCTGGCCGCCGCCGCGGACGGCCTGCTCACGCCCGAGGAACAGGAGTTGTTCCGGTCCGGCACTGTCGCCCGCACCGCGAAGGCGACCCGGTGGACCGCCGCCGACGCGGTGCTCATCGACGAGGTGGCCGGGCTGCTGGAACGGCCCGCCGGCTTCGGGCACGTGGTGGTCGACGAGGCGCAGGACCTCTCCCCGATGCAGTGCCGCGCCATCGCCCGGCGCAGCGAGCACGGCTCGATCACGCTGCTCGGCGACCTGGCGCAGGGCACCGCGCCGTGGGCGGCGACCGACTGGCGGGAATCCCTGGCCCACCTGGGCAAGCCGGACGCCGCCGTGGTGCCGCTGAGTGTGGGCTTCCGGGTTCCGGCCGCGGTGGTGGCGTTCGCGAACCGGCTGCTGCCGGCGCTCGCCGTCGACGTACCCCCGGCCCGGTCGCTGCGCAACGACGGCGCGCTGGACGTGCGTACCGCCGACGACCTGACGGCCGCGACGGTGGCCGAGGTGCGGGCGGCGCTCGCGCACGACGGCTCGGTCGGTGTGATCGCCGCCGACGACGCGGTCGACCGGCTCCGCGCGGCGCTCGCCGACGCGGGCGTCGAGACCGCGACCGCCGACGACGTCGAGGCCGCGGCGCGCGTCACAGTGGTCCCGGCGACGCTGGTCAAGGGCCTGGAGTACGACCACGTGGTGGTCGTCGAGCCGGCCGCGATCGTGGCCGCCGAGCCGCGCGGGCTGCACCGCCTCTACGTGGTGCTGACCCGGGCGGTCTCCCGCCTGGCCGTGCTGCACAGCGAGCCGCTGCCGGAGCCGCTGACGGCCTGACCCGGGCGGACCGGCGGGGTCGCCGGGAAGCGGGGCCGGTCAGGCGGACAACGCGGCGGCGACCTCGCGCAGCGGCCGGCCGGAGTCGGCGATCGGCACGGTGAACGACAGCCAGGAACCGTCGGTGAAGTCGATCCGCAGCCGCTTCGGGTTGAGCCGGTGCCAGCCCACCCGCGCGGAGGCGATCTCCGCCCGGGTGGCCGACCACGCCACCGAGGTCTCGGCCAGCGCGCGTTCCTCGGCCTCGCGCCCGGCCAGCAGCTTGACCCCGCCGGTACGGCAGACCAGCAACCGCCGGTCGGTGACCGCGAGCAGCGTCTCCCGGACCTGGAGGTCGGGCCGGGGCGGACGGAGCGCGCGGTGCAGGCGGGAGGCGGCCGAGCCGGGGGCGCCGCGCCCGGCGATCCCCCAGCCGATCGCGTCGACCAGGCGATCGCCACGGTCCCAGGTGGCCAGTGGCAGCAGCACGTTGAGCAGCACCGAGCCGACCGTCCGCCAGCCCGGCGCGACTGTGGACTCCGGCTCGGGCGGTGGCGCCGGAGCGAGCCCCTGGCCGACGTCCGCCTTGGCGTGGGCCAGCACGCGCTCGCCCGGCTCGACGAGCCGGTCGATCGGGTCGCGGTATCTGGTCTCGTCCATCGGCTCAGTATCGGTCGTGGCCGTAGCCGTCGTCGGCGCGGCGCTCCGCGGCCGGGGCGTCGCCCATCACCTCGCCGACGATCTCGCGTACGCGGGCGGCGGCGGCCTCCTGCGCCCGGTTCGCCGCCGAGGTGATCTCCTCGGCGAGCGTGTACGAGTCGAAGCGCATGGCACGCGCGTTGATGTCGGTGGAGAGGATCTTGCCGTCGGCGGCGGCCACGACGGTGACCAGGCCGGAGTCGCTCACCCCCTGGGCGCTGCTCTGCTCCAGCTCGGCCATCCGCGCGCCGAGTTCGCGCTGCCACCCGTCCAGGTTGCGGGCCAGCGCCTCGATCCGGTCCAGGGCCGGGAACGTCATTGCTGCCTCTCAGTTCACGATCGAGTCGAACACGTTCTGCACGCCCTTGGTGTACGGGCCCAGATCCTCGCGGTACGTGCCGTCCACCAGGTAGTTGCGGTCCTTGCGCCCGTCGGAGACGTCGTGCAGGCCCATCCCGGTGTCGAGCAGGGCGCCGCCGATGCCGGGGATGTTCACCGGGGACGCCTGGTTGATGGCGAACTTGCCGGGGAAGAGGATCGCAGCGCGTTTGATCTTGAACGCGAACGCCTCCTTGGTGTAGCCGGACTTGTTCCACGCCCGGTACGCCTTCTTGGCCTGCCGCAGCTCCAGCACCACCCGGCGGTAGCGCATGAGCAACTCGGCGACCTTCTCCAGCTTGGTGACCAGCTTGGTGAGGATCTCCGCGAACCGGGCCACGATCTTGACCATGCGGCCGACGGTGGTGGCCAGCCGGGCCAGCACGCGCACCACTGTGGCCGCCAGTGTCACACCGGCGCTCAGCACAGCCGCCACCGCGGCGATGATGACCTCGGTCAGGAACCAGAGCAGGAACTCCAGAATCAGCTCCACCAGCAGGTTGAAGGCGTCCACAGCGGCGTTCGCCGCGTCGACCAGCACCTCCTTGGTGCCGTCCAGCCCTTTCGCCAGCTCCTCGATCGCCTCCTCGACCGACTCCATCGAGGCGTGGAACTTGTCCGCCGCGTCGCCGTCCCAGGCGCCGCGCAGCCGGGCCCGGTCAGCGACCTGGTCCCCCGCGATCCGCCGGACCGCCTCGCCCGTGGTCAGCGCGAGCTGGGCCGCCCGCATCAGGTCGTCCGGCTCACCGGCGACCAGTTCCAGGAGCTGCTCGAACGGCCACAGCACCGCGTTCGACAGCGGCTTGAACGGGTCGGGCGTGCCCGACACGATCTGCTCGAAGTAGGTCTTGTTGCGCTGCAGCGCCTCGGTGCTCATCCCGCCCCCCTCAGACGCCTGGCTTGAACATGTCGGTGTTCGCCACGTCCGTACCGGTGTAGGCGTCCGCGGTGTCGTCGAGCCCTTCGGCGATGTCGGCCATCACCTCGGCGCCGTCCGCCAGCCCTTCCAGGCACGCCTCGAACTGCTGCTCGTACGCGGCGGCGAGGCTGAACGAGGCGGGCATCACGCCGAAGGAGTGCCGGGCCACGTGGCCGTCGCGGAACGCCCGGTGCAGCTCACGGAACCGGCCGGCCCGGTCCCGGGAGGCGGCGGCGAACGCCGTCAGCGCCTCCGGCTGGACGTCGAGATTCCTGCTCGGACTGGTCACGGACCCTCCCCAGTGTCCGGTTGGAACTTCCACCGTCGTCGACGGCGCCACCAGACTAGGGGATACGAGCACCCGGTCAGGGGACACCGCGGCCGGCGCACGCACGGTAGACAGGGGATGCACCGTCCCCCGCCGGAGGAGATCGCCGATGATCCTGGCCCGCGCCGAACAGGTCAGCCGCCGCTACGGCGAGGTGCTGGCACTGGACCGGGTCGACCTGACCGTCCGGTCCGGGGAGCTGGTCGGCCTGCTCGGCCCGAACGGCGCCGGCAAGAGCACGCTGATCAACCTGCTGGTCGGGCTGCGCCGCCCCACCGCCGGCCGGGTCGAGCTGTGCGGCGGCGACCCGCGCGACCCGGCGAGCCGGCGGCAGCTCGGCGTCACCCCGCAGGAGACCGGCCTGCCCGGCACGCTGCGGGTCGGCGAGGTGGTCGACTTCGTCTCCGCGCACTTCCCCGACCCGGTGCCGCGCGGCGAGCTGCTCGACCGGTTCGGCCTCGCCGACCAGGTACGCCGGCAGACCGGTGGTCTCTCCGGCGGGCAGCGTCGCCGGCTCGCCGTGGCGCTGGCGTTCGTCGGCCGTCCCCGGCTGGTGGTGCTCGACGAGCCGACCACCGGCCTCGACGTGGAGGCGCGACACGCGCTCTGGGACGCGATCCGCGGCTTCCACGCCGACGGCGGCACCGTGCTGCTGAGCAGCCACTACCTGGAGGAGGTGGAGGCGCTCGCGCAGCGGGTGGTGGTGATCGGCCACGGGCGGGTGCTCGCCGACGACTCGGTGGCGGCGATCCGCGGGATCGTCGGCGTACGCCGGGTCAGCCTGGTCGCCGACGACCTGCCGGCGCTGCCGGGAGTGGTCGCCACCGAACGCGCCGACGGGCGGGTGCACCTGCTCACCACCGACGCCGACCAGCTCGTCCGCGACCTGGTCACCGCCGGGGTGGCGTTCCGCGACCTGGAGGTCCGGCCCACCTCGCTGGAGGAGGCGTTCCTCGCCATCACGGCCGACGACCGGCCCGCGCCCACCCCCGTCTAGGAGACCGCCGTGCCGCTCGCCCTCGTCCACGCCCGCTACCAGCTCCTGGAGATCATCCGGATCCCGGTGGCTGTGGTCGGCAGCGCGTTCTTCCCCGCCGCCGCCATGCTGTTCTTCGTGGTGCCGTTCGCCGGCGACGACCCGACCGGCGCCACCTACGCCACCGCCGCCATGGTGACCTTCGCGGTGATGAGCGCCAACATCTTCCAGTACGGCGTGGGCGTCGCCGAGGACCGCGACCAGCCCTGGAACCCGTACACCCGGACGCTGCCGGCCGGATCGGCACCGCGGCTGGCCGGGCGGATCCTGGCCGGGCTGGTGCTGACGTACGTGTCGATGATCCCGGTGGTGGTGATCGCGGCGGTCGCCACCGAGGCGCGGGTCGGCGCGCTCCAGTTCCTGCTCGGGCTCGGCGCGGTCGCCGTGATCTCGGTGCCGTTCACGCTGCTCGGCCTGACGATCGGCTACTCGCTGCCGAGCAAGGCCGCGATCGTGGTGGCGCAGGTGATCTTCTTCCCGCTCGCGTTCGGCGGCGGCCTGCTCTCCGGGCCGGACGACGCGCCCGGCTTCATCAAGGCGATCGCCCCCTACCTGCCGACCCGGGGCGCCGTGGAACTGCTCTGGGCGGCGGTCACCGACTTCCGGCCGGACACCCGCGCGCTGGTGATGCTCGCGGTCTGGGTGCTCGTGCTCGCCGCAGCGGCCGGCTGGGCGTACCGGCGGGACGAGGGCCGCCGCTTCAGCTGACCTTTTGTCCGGTTCCGGCCCGGTGGCCGACCCGGCGGTGCCACGATGCCGACAGGGCGGGCGAGCGGAGCCGCCCCCGGCGAGAGGGGTCACCGTGAACGGCGTCGAGCCCGGCACGCCCTGCTGGACCGACCTGGCCACGCCCGGTCTGGACGACGCACGACGGTTCTACCCCGAGCTGTTCGGCTGGACCGGGGAGATCTCCCCCGAACCGGACGCCGGCGGCTACACCGTCTTCCGCAAGGACGGCAAGGCGGTCGCCGGGGCCGGCCCACCCGGCACGCCGGACCAGGTACCGGTCTGGTCCACGTACGTGGCGACCGACGACGCCGACCTGGTCGCCACCCGGGTCGAGGCGGCCGGCGGGCAGGTCGTCGTCTCCCCGTTCGACGTCGCCCAGCAGGGCCGGATGGCGGTGCTCGCCGACCCGGCCGGCGCGGTGTTCAGCGTGTGGCAGCCGATGGCGATGCGCGGGGCCGAGCTGTACAACGCACCGGGTGCGATGTGCTGGAACGAGCTGGTCACCCCCGACCCCGACAGTGCGAAGGAGTTCTACGCGCTGGTCTTCGGCTGGCATCCGGAGGAGCGTCCGGCCGGACCGGTCGCGTACACCGGGTGGCGCTGCGGGGCCCGGATCGTCGCCGGGATGCTGCCCCGGGCCGAGCCGATGCCGGCGGATCTGCCCGCGTACTGGGCGGTCTACTTCGCGGTGGAGGACGCCGACGCCACCGCCGCCCGGGCCGCCGAGCTGGGCGGCACCATCCTCGTCCCGCCGCGCGACAACCCGGCCGGCCGCAGCGCCGCCCTACGCGACCCGTCCGGCGCCCTCTTCTCCATCTCCACCCTCCGCTGACCCCGCCCGCCCCCACCCTCGCCCGCTCCGCCCCGCCCCCTCCGCCCCCGCCTCGCCCCGCCGATCTTGCAGCTGCGGCCCTCATGGTGGGGCATACGCACCTTTTACCCGGGCCGAAAGTCCAAGATCGACGCGGCGGGGCGGGAACGGTCGAGATCTTGGTACGGAACGGCCCCCAGGAGGGCCATTTCGTACCAAGATCTACCTGCCACCCCGGCAGCCGGACCCCTCCGCCGATCTTGCAGGTGCGGCCCTTCAGGCGTGGTTTATGCGCCTTTTGCCGGGGCGGAAGGTGCAAGATCGACCGGGGAGGAGGGGGCGGGGTGAGGGCGGGACGGGTCAGGTTGGGCGGACGGGGACTACCAAAGGGCCGTGGTCGCCTGGTATCACCCGGATGTGGGCTCGGTAGTGGCGGGCCAGCAGCTCCTCCGTCAGCACGTCCTCGGGCGGGCCGGCGGCGGCCACCCGGCCGTCGGCGAGCAGGACCAGGCGGTCGGCGTACTCGCCGGCGATGGAGAGGTCGTGCATGGTGGCGAGCACCGTCAGGCCGTGCGCGCGGCGGAGCTGGTCGACCAGTTCCAGCACCTCCTGCTGGTGCCCGATGTCCAGCGCGCTCGTCGGCTCGTCGAGCAGCAGCAGGGTGGCGCCCTGGGCCAGCGCCCGGGCCAGGAAGACGCGCTGCCGTTCGCCGCCGGAGAGCGTAGCCAGCTCGCGGTGGGCGAACGGGCCGAGGTCGAGCCGGTCCAGCACCTCGTGCACGGCGGCCAGGTCGGCGGCCGACTCGCGGCCCAGCGGCGGGATGTACGGCGTGCGTCCGAGCAGCGCGTAGTCGAACACCGACATGCCGATCGGTACGACCGGGGACTGCGCCACGGTGGCCACGATCCGGGCGCGGTCGCGTCGGCGCAGCGCGCCGATCGGCGTACCGAAGAGGGCCACCTCGCCCGGGCCGGTGAGCAGGCCGCCGACGGCGCGCAACAGGGTGGACTTGCCGGCGCCGTTGGGTCCGATCACGGTGACCCACTCGCCGGCGGCGACCGTGAGGTCGACGCCCGCCAGGATCGGGGTGCCGCCGAGGGCGACCCGCAGGTCGTGGACGCGCACCGCGGGGGCGTTCACATCGCCACCCGGCGGGCGGTACGCAGGACCAGCACGAAGAACGGGCCGCCGAGCAGCGCGGTGACCACGCCGATCGGGATCTCGGCGGGTGCGGCGGCGGTCCGGGCGACCACATCGGTCAGGGCCAGGAACGCGCCGCCGAACAGCATCGACAGCGGCAGGATCACGCGGTGGCTGGAACCGGCGAGCAGCCGCATGGTGTGCGGCACGATGATGCCGACGAAGCCGATCAGCCCGGACGCGGACACGGCGGCGGCGGTGCCCAGCGACGCGGCGGCGATCAGCAGGTAGCGGGAGCGCTGCGGGTGCAGGCCGAGACCGGCGGCCTCGTCGTCGCCGACGGAGAGCACGTCCAGCTCGCGCCGGTGCAGCAGCACCACCACGGAGGTGAGCACGAAGTACGGCAGGACCAGCCACACGTCGTGCCAGCCGGCGGTGGCCAGCCGTCCGAGCAGCCAGGAGTAGACCTGCTGGATGTTGTCGGAGTGCTGTTGCAGCAGGTACGTCTGCCCGGCGGCGAAGAACGCGGAGACCGCCACGCCGGCCAGGATCAGTGTGGCGGGTGATCGGTCCCGCCCGCCGGCCGCGCCGAGGAGGTACGTCAGCACGACCGCGCCGAGCGACCCGACGAACGCGGCCAGCGGAATGGTGATCGGCAGCCCGGTCAGCGCCCCGCCCGCCCCGGCGCCGAGGACGATCGCCGCGGTGACCGCGAATCCGGCTCCGGCCGCCACGCCGAGCAGGTACGGGTCGGCCAGCGGGTTGCGGAAGACGCCCTGGTAGCAGCCGCCGGCCAGGGCGAGGAGCGCGCCGACGAGCAGGCCGAGCACGACCCGCGGCAGCCGCAGCTCGGTGATGATCGCGACTTCCCGCTCGGTGAGCCCGCTGTCCAGGTGCACGCCGGGCAGCAGGTTGAGCAGTTCGGCCGCGACGCTGCCGGGCGGCAGGCTGACCGGGCCGAGGGAGACGCCCGCGACCAGCGCGACGAGCACCGCCACGACACCGGCGAGCAGCCAGCGCTTGCGCAGCCCGGCGGGCCGGATCGGGGCGCCGGCCGCGCCGCGCGACCCACGCCGCAGGGGCCGGGGCAGCCGGGCACCCGGCCGGGACGCGTCGGGCGTCCCGGCCGGGCGAGGGGCGGAGTCCGCCTGTCGTACGGCCACGGTCAGGCCGGGACCTTGGCGGTGGCGTCGACGATCACCTTGAGCAGGTCGACCACGCGCGGGCCCCAGCGCGAGGCGATGTCGTCGTCCAGCTCCACGATCTGGTTGTTCTTCACGGCCGTGATGCCGGACCACCCGCTGCGCGCCTTCACCGTGTCGGCGCTCTGCTTGCAGCACTTGGTGTCGGAGAGGAAGACGAAGTCGGGGTTCGCCTTGACGATGACCTCCTGGGAGAGCTGCGGGTAGCCGCCGTTCTTCCCGTCGGCGTCGGACGCGTCGGCGATGTTCTCCAGGCCGGCGAGCGCGTAGATGGTGCCGATGAACGTCTTGCTGGTCGCCGTGTACAGCTCCGGGCCCAGCTCGTGGTAGTAGGTCGGCTTCTCCGTACGCTTCGGCAGGTCCTTGGTCAGCGCGGTGATGTCGTCCTTCATCTTCTGCACCACGGCGTCCGCCTCGGACCGGTGGCCGGTGAGCGTGCCCAGGTCGGTGAGCTGCCGGTACGTGTCGTCGAGCGTGGCCGCGGCGGGGATCTGGAGGACCGGGATCTTCAGCGCGACGAGCTGGTCGGCGATCTTGTTGAGGTTGTCCGAGATCACCACCAGGTCGGGGTTCCGGGAGGCGACCGCCTCGGCGTTCGGCTGGTAGCCGGACAGGTCGGTGCGGGGCGCCTCGGCCGGGTAGTTCGACTGGTCGTCGACGGCGGTGACCTGCTTGCCGGCACCGATGGCGAAGAGCATCTCGGTGGAGGTCGGCGAGAGCGAGACGATCTTCTCGGGCCGCTTCTCCAGCGTCAGCTTGCCGACGGTGGCCGGGAACGCGCCGCCGGAGCCGCCGGCGGCGGGGGTGTCGGTCGAGGTCTTCTCGGCGCAGCCGCCGAGAAGCAGCACGCCGGCCGCGAGCGCGGTGGCGAAGAGCCGGGGGGTACGTCTGGACATGGGGCCTCCTGTCGGTCGAGGAGTGTGGTGCTTCGCCGACAGGGGAAAGGCCCGTCCGCGAGGCGCCCTTCCTCGAGAGCGCGTGTCGCGACCGGGCCTCAGGCGACCTGGCTCGTCCCACGTCCGTCGGCGCCGGCGGAAGGCCGGCGCCGCGCGTACGGGGCATCACAGTTGCGGGACAGCGCCGGTTTCACACCGGCTTCGCTGTGGCACGGTCGGTGCCACGGTAGCGCACGACCAGCGGAGATCGTCCGGACGGTGGGGGTGGGTGGGAACCCCGGCGGGGGTGGAACCGGGGTTCCCACCCGGTGGTGAGGTCAGCAGTACTGGCTCTGCTTTCCGATCGCCCGGTACGGGCAGTCGGCGTACTCGGACAGGATCAGCACGGCCTCCCGGTTGCGTGAGGTCTGCGCCGGGATCACCTCGTCCGGCGGGTAGAAGCCGCCGCCGGAGGCCGAGCCGGGGTACATCTCGAAGGTGTACGCCCAGATCTTGTGGGCGCCCCACATCCAGTCGATGCTGGTGCCGTCGGCGATGTAGAGGTCGCTCGACTGTTCCGGGGTGTAGTTGTTCGTCGCCGCCATCTGCCGCCCGATGGTGGCGAAGGTGTTGTACTGGTCGGCGTTCATCCCGGTGGCGGTGTTGTTGTACGTGTACCCGTACGGCCAGAGCACCAGCTGCGAGTAGGTGTGGAAGTCGATGTTGGCCTTGATCTGCTGCACCCCGCCGACGACCCGGCTGTTGACGAAGTTGCGCAGCGCCGCGGTCTCCGGGGCGGAGAAGGCGGACGGGCCGCGGTAGGTGTCCGACGACTTGGTGCCGGACGAGCCGCCGCAGCAGCCCCACTGGTAGGCCCAGTTGCGGTTCAGGTCGGTGCCGATGGCTGTCGAACCGCTGTTGGGCTGCCGGTTCTTGCGCCAGGAGCGGTAGGAGCCGGTGGCGATGTCGTACTCGCTGCCGTCCGGGTTGACGGTGGGGACGATCCAGATCTCCCGGGAGTTGACGATGCCGGTGATCCGGGAGTCGCTGCCGTAGTTGTCGGTGAAGAGGTTGAGCAGGTAGATCGCCATCTCCACGGTCAGGTGCTCACGGGCGTGCTGCTGGGCGTTGAACAGGATCTCCGGCTCGGCCTCGTCGGTGGCGACGTTGTCTGAGATCTTCACCGCCATCAGGTCCCGGCCCTGGTACGACGTGCCGATGCTGAGCTTGCGGGCGATCGTCGGGTGGTCGGCGACCACCTTGTTCACCACGGCGGTCAGCTCGGCGTAGTCGTGGTAGTTCGAGTCGGCCGGCGGGAACGCGTTCGCGGTCATGCCCCCGTCGGCGTGGGTGTGCTCCGGCGCGACGTCCTTCTCGAGCCGGAATCCGAGCCGGGTGATCGCGTTGGCCTCGGCCTTGGTCGCCGTGACGTGCAGCACGCCGTGCTCGGAGTAGTCGATCGCGGCGCCGGTGGAGGCGACGGCGGTGCGGTCGGCCGCCGTACGCGGGCCGAGCACCCGGTAGGCGACGGTGGCCGGCTCACCGGAGCCTTCCGGCGCGGGCCGGGCCACGGCGGGCGCGGCGGCCGCGGTGAGGACGATGGTCAGGCCGACGGCGGCGGCGAGCGCCAGCCGGCGGCGGAGCGGAGAGGTGCGGAAGGCCATGGACAACCTCCTGGGGGTACGGGAGATCCCGTTGTCCGCACACTCCACCAGGAGACACATGGTCATATCAATATCTGTCTCTCTCTTTAGCCATCCCGACCTGATCGTCACTTCGGCAATGATTTTCTATGCCTGAACATCTGGCGAAACTTCCCGCCAGGCGCGACAGTGAACGGCAACGATGCCGTCTCCCTGTGGAGCTGCCATGTTCGGACGACCCATGCGCGCGGCCGCCCTCGCCGGCCTCACCGCGCTCACCCTCCTCGCCACGAGCGCACCGGTCCAGGCGCAAGCCGCGCGACCGGGCGTCACACACGACGAACAGATCACCTTTCAGGAGTTCTCCCGCTTCCCCGACTGGCGTACCGGCACCCACCAGGGCACCCGCGCCGTACCGGGCCGCCACCCGGCGCTGACCATCGACCGCCCGGCGGGCACCACCGAGTTCACCGACGAGCACACCGGCACGACCCGCACCTGGGAGTACGCCACCTGGACCTCGCCGGAGCGGCGGATCGGCTTCGACGCCACCGAGATGGTCGCGTCGTGGAACGCCGCCACCCCGGCCGGCACCTGGATCCAGGTCGAGCTGCACGGCACGTACAACACCGGGGCGCAGACCCCGTGGTACGTCATGGGCCGCTGGGCCTCCGGCGACCAGGACATCAAGCGCTCCACGCTGGACGGCCAGGGCGACCCGTGGTCGAGCATCTGGACCGACACGTTCTCGATCGACGACGCCGACGCCGGGGTGCTGCTGCGCTCGTACCAGCTGCGGCTGACGCTCTACCGCGCGCCCGGTCAGGCCGCCGCGCCGCAGGTCCGGATGGTCGGCGCGATGGCGTCGAACGTGCCGGACCGGTTCACCGTCACCCCGAGCCGGGGCGGCATCGCCTGGGGCACCGAGCTGGCCGTGCCGCGCTACTCGCAGAACATCCACATCGGCGAGTACCCCGAGTACGACGGCGGCGGTGAGGCGTGGTGCTCGCCCACCTCGACGGAGATGGTGGTCGAGTACTGGGGTCGCAAGCCCTCGGCCGAGGACACCTCCTGGGTCGACCCCACCTACCCCGACCCGACTGTCGACCACGCCGCCCGGATGACCTACGACTACGAGTACGAGGGCGCCGGCAACTGGCCGTTCAACACCGCGTACGCGTCGAGCTTCCCCGGCCTGGAGGCGCGGGTCACCCGGCTGCACTCGCTGGACGAGGCGGAACGCTTCATCAGGGCGGGCATCCCGGTGGTGACCTCGCAGTCGTTCCTCGCCAGCGAGCTGGACGGGGCCAACTACGGCACCTCCGGGCACCTGTTCGTGATCGTCGGCTTCACCGCCGACGGCGACGTGATCGTCAACGACCCGGCGTCCTCGTCCAACGACGCGGTCCGCAACGTCTACAAGCGGGAGCAGTTCGAGCAGATCTGGCTGCGCACCAAGCGCTACCGGGCCAACGGCACCGTGGCCTCCGGCTCCGGCGGCATCGCGTACCTGATCAAGCCGGCCGACCGGCCGTGGCCGGTCGTCCCGGGCTCGACCAACTGGTGAGCGGCTCGGCCGACCGATGAACGGCGAGGGGCCCGGCGCCATCTCCGGCGCCGGGCCCTCTCGTTCGTCCGCTCAGCCGTCGCGGCGCTCGGCGTCCGGCTCGTCCTCGCCCGCGAGCGCGGTACGCAGCCGGTCCTTCTCGGCGCGACGCCGCTCCGACGCCTCCGCCATCTCCCCGGCCATCTCGTCCCGCCAGTTGCGCAGCAGGAAGAACGACAGCGCGGCCGAGGAGATCAGCGCCACCATCAGCCGCAGGAACATGTTCATCTCGACGAACCAGAGGGCTGCCAGCACGGCGACGAACAGCCCGACCCGGCCCAGCGTGTACTTGACCGCCGCGCTCATTCCCGCATTCCCACTCTCTCCGTGCCTCAGCCCGTACGCCGGGCCAGCCAGTGCACGCCATGAAACCAGATGACGGCGTAGACCACGGTGAACACCGCCGCGGCCGACGCGCCGGTGAACAGTGCGGGCAGCCCGGAGGCCAGGCCCGCGACCAGCAGACCGGCGACGACGCCGAGCCCGAGCCCGGCCAGCGCGGCCACCACCCGGGCAGCCCCGAACTCCCAGGCCCGGAACTCGTCCCAGAACAGCCAGAGCGGCAGGATCACCGCGAGCCAGCCGTTCGTACCCCCGAAGCCGCTGTCGCCCACCGTGGCGAACGCGAACTCGAAGACCAGCAGCGCCAGCACCCCGATGACCAGGCCGGCGAGGCTCACCCCGAGCAGGTCACCGAGGGTGAGGATGCGCCCCTCGGCGTCGCGCCGGGGAAAGCCGCGCTGCTGTTCCTCGTCGCTCATCGCCAGGTCAGGCCCAGACCTGCTGCGGCTCGGACCGGCGCTCCGCCAGCGACGGCGGACCGTCGTACTCGCGGACGATCTCGTAGCGGGTGTTCCGCTCGACCGGACGGAATCCGGCGTCCCAGATCATGTGCAGCAGGTCGTCGCGGTGCATGGTGTTCGGCGTGCCGTACGAGTCGGCGTCGTGGGTGATCTTGTATTCCACGACCGAGCCGTCCAGGTCGTCGACGCCGAAGTTCAGCGAGAGCTGCGCGACCGACAGCCCGTGCATGACCCAGAAGCACTTGACGTGCGGCACGTTGTCGAACAGCAGCCGGGAGACCGCGAACGTCTTGAGCGACTCGGCCGGCGAGGCCATCGTGGTCCGGGCCTGGATCCGGTTACGGATCTTGCCGTCCGCCGAGTCGACGAAGTCGTGCTGGTAGCGCAGCGGGATGAAGACCTGGAAACCGCCGGTCTCGTCCTGCAGCTCACGCAGCCGCAGCACGTGGTCGACCCGGTGCCGGGGCTCCTCGATGTGGCCGTAGAGCATGGTCGACGGCGTCTTCATGCCCTTCGAGTGGGCCAGCCGGTGGATGCGCGACCAGTCCTCCCAGTGGCAGTTGTGGTCGACGATGTGCTGCCGGACCTCCCAGTCGAAGATCTCCGCGCCACCGCCGGTGAGCGACTCCAGGCCGGCGTCCATCAGCTCGTCGAGGATCGCGTCGGCGCTGAGCCCGCTGATCTTCTCGAACCACTGCACCTCGGTCGCGGTGAACGCCTTGAGGTTGACCTTCGGCAGCGCGGCCTTCAGCTCGCGCAGCACCTTCGGGTAGTAGCGCCAGGGCAGCGTCGGGTGCAGGCCGTTGACGATGTGCAGCTCGGTGAGCTGCTCGTCCTCCATCTCCTTGGCCTTGCGGACCGCCTCGTCGATACGCATCGTGTAGGCGTCCTTCTCGCCCGGCTTGCGCTGGAACGAGCAGTACGCGCACGACGCCGAGCAGACGTTCGTCAGGTTCAGGTGCCGGTTGACGTTGAACATCACCCGGTCGCCGTTGAGTTCCGTACGCCTGTGGTGGGCCAGCCGGCCCAGCCAGGTCAGGTCGTCGCTGTCGTAGAGGGCGATGCCGTCCTCGCGGGTCAGCCGCTCCCCCGCGTACACCTTCGCCTCGAGTTCGCGCTTGAGTCCGGCGTCCATCCGAAAGCCACGTCCTTCCACCTGGGTTCCCGATCGAGCGTACGTCGCGGGCCCGACCGGCCGCCGACGTGGTCGCGCCGGTTCACCGGTCGTCACGCTCCGCACATCGACATCGTCGCACCGGTGAGGTAAGACAGGGTGGGGCGGAACACACACCAGGGCCGTCCTGTCCCGACACGCCCCAAGCACGCGTGACGGACCCCAGACCGGACGGGGAGCGGTATGGCTCACAGCACCAAGGCCCGACGGCGACGAGGACGGCAGCCGGTGATCTCACCGATCCTGCGCCCGGCGCTCTGGTCCGCCCTCCTGGGGGCGGTCGCGGCCGCAGCGCTCGCCACACCCGCATGGGCCGACCCGCTGCCCGACGTCGTGCCCGACACCGGCTCCCGGCCCCAGGTCACCGGCCCCCTGCAACTGCCCGGCTCGTCCGGCGGCGTCCGTGGCGTGCCCGGCACCGTTCCCGGCGTGCCGGGCACCGTCCCCGGCCTCCCCGGCACCGTCCCGGGTCTGCCCGGTGTCACCGTCCCGGGCCTGCCCGGCGCGGGTGCCACCACCGGCGTGACCAACCCGGCCGACGGCCCACTGATCGCCCAGATCAACCAGCTCGACGCCCGGGTCACCCTGCTGGGCGAGGAACTGCTCCGGATCAAGACCGAGCGGGACGCCGCACAGACCGAGCTGACCCAGTCCGCCGCCCGGCTCACCGAGGCGGTGGACGCGCTCCGCCGCGCCCAGGACAACGCCAAGAGCGCCGCCGCCGACGCGGTCAAGGCCGACGCGGCGCTGCCGCCGGGCGAGTTCGGCGCCAGCCTGCGGGAGTTCGCCAACCTCCAGCGCATCACCCGGGGCGACAAGGCCGAGGGCGCCACCACGTCGGTGACCGGCGAACTCCTCCGTGCCACGAGCGCCGAGCAGATAGCGCGGGAGGCGCACGAGTCGGCCCAGCGGCGGGCGACCGAGAAGGCCGCCGAGTTCACCCGCGCCGAGGCCGACCTGCGCAAGCAGGAGACCGCGCTCGTCGCGCTGCGCAAGGAGAACGCGGCCAAGCTCCTGGAGATCGAGCGCCTGGCCGACGCCGCCGAGCAGCGGCTCGGCACCTCGTACGTGGTCGACCAGGGCATCGACGGCCTGGTGGCGGACCCGCGGGCGCTCGCCGCCGTGCGCTACGCCCTCGCCCAGCTCGGTGACCCCTACCTGTGGGCCGCCGAGGGCCCGGACCGGTTCGACTGCTCCGGCCTGATGCTCGCCTCCTACCAGGCGGCCGGCTACCGGGGCCTGCCCCGCGTCGCCAAGGACCAGTACTTCGCCACCCGTTCCCGCACCGTCTCGCCGAACGCCCTGCTCCCCGGTGACCTGCTGTTCTTCGCCTCGGGCAGCAGCTGGACCAGCGTCCACCACGTCGCCATGTACATCGGCAACGGCAAGATGGTGGAGGCGCCGCGGACCGGCGACGTCGTCAAGATCTCGGTGGTCCGCTGGTCCCGGCTCTACGCCGCGACCCGGGTGATCGGCGCCGTACCCGCCCCGGCCACCCCGGCGCCGCCGCCGACCGTGCCGGCCACCCCGCCGAAGCCGTCGACGACCCCCAAGCCGACGCCCACCACGCCGAAGCCGTCGACCACGCCCAAGCCGACGCCGACCACGCCGAAGCCCACCACGCCGACGCCGAAGCCGACGACGTCCAGCCCCGCGCCCAGCACGCCGCCGCCGAGCCCGACCGACTCGCCCGACCCGACGCCGAGCCAGAGCGCCAGCGCCGAGCCGGACACCAGCAGCGCCGCGCCGAGCAGCAGCAGCGCCGCCCCGTCGAGCAGCACGGCCGGCAGCGGCTCCGCCAGCCCGAGCAGCAGCGCGGACTGACCCAACCGCCACTCCGGCTGTGCTCCCGGGCCGGAATATGGCACGGTGAGATCCAGGCACTTCCGGTCGGCGCCACGGCTGGAGGCGAGCGTGGGTGCGGAGGGGCGAGATGGGCGAGCAGGACGTTCCGGCGGAGAAGGTCCACCCGGGACCGACGCCCGGCCCCGCCGACCCGGCCGGCGACGACGACCGCGGTTCGGCCTCACCCGGGCCGGTAGCCGTCGCCCGGGCGCGCGTGTCGGTCGCCGGTTCGGCAGTGCCGCCGCCCGCCGGTGACGAGCAGCCGCTTCCGCAGGCCGGTCCCACGACGTACCGGGCGGGCACCCCGGCGGACACCCCACCGCCGCTGGACCGGCGCCTGCCCGGCGCCACGGTGCCGCCGTCCAGCTGGTCCGCCTTCGCCGTGGCCGACCGCCCGGCGACACCCCAGCCCGCCGCCGCGCCGGCGGCGGACGGCGACGCCTCCCCGGGTACGCCCGGCAGCGCTCCGGCGGCCATCCCGGCTCCCCGCGTCTCCGGGTCCGCACGCGTGCCCGTACCTGCTCCTTCCGCCCCAGCCGTGGACCCGGCGGCAGCGGACGCCGCAGTGCCCGCCGACGCCGCCGGCCCGGCGGACCGCGACGCCGCGCCGGCCCGGCAGGCGGACGCCGCCTCCGAGCCGCACGACGGCTCCGGAGCCTCCTCCGCCGCCGAGAGCTCGGCAGCCGGTTCCGGCGAGTCTCCGCCGCCCGTCACCGCAGCGTCGGCCGGGTCCGCAGGCGCGCCGCCGGTCACGTCCGGCGACGTACCGCCGGTCGGGTCCGCCGACTCCCTGCCGGTCGGGTCCGCCGGCTCGGCACCTGCCTCCGCCGACCGCCCCGCCCCGCTCACCGGCGCTTCCCCGCCCGCCGAGCAGGCCGGACCCGCACCCGCCCGGGCCAGCGCGTCGGTGCCCGGCCTGAGCCGTGTCTCCGCGGAGGAGGTCGCCGCCTCCGTGGTGGCCGCGCCGCCCGCCGCCGCCACTGTCTACCGGGCCGGACCGGTGAACCCGGAACCGCCGGAGCCGGTCCAGCCGCCGGAGCCCGCGCAGCCCCCGGCGCCGAACGGCCCGGAGCCCGAGCCGGCGCCGACCCCGGTGCCCGGTCCCACGCCGCCGTCGCCCGCGCCGCCGGTGCCCGAGCCGGAGCCCCCGCTCCGGCCCACGCCACCCCTGCCGACGCCGCCCGCGCCCACCCCGCCG
This sequence comes from Micromonospora sp. WMMD1274, assembly GCF_049179035.1. Taxonomy (NCBI): domain Bacteria; kingdom Bacillati; phylum Actinomycetota; class Actinomycetes; order Micromonosporales; family Micromonosporaceae; genus Micromonospora; species Micromonospora sp. WMMD1274. The sequence continues at coordinate 3,469,335 of NZ_JBMHMG010000001.1, read as the reverse complement.
ACGCCCACGCCCACGCCCGGGCCGGTGCCACCGGTCCCCGGGCCGCCCGTGCCGCCGCCGGGTCCGCCCGTACCCCCGCCGCCGCCCCCGCCGGGTCCGATGCCCGCACCGCCGTTCCCGCCGCCACCGGCGATGACCGGCGGGCCGGGCCCACTGCCCGCGCCGCTGTTCCCCGCCCCGGCGACCGGCCCGTCGTTCCCGCCCGCGCGGGCCGCCGTACCGGGCCCGCCGGCCGCGCCGCTGTCGCCGCCGGCCGCGCCGCTGTCGCCGCCGGCCGCGCCCGTCGTGCCGCCGGCCACGCCCCTGTCGCCGCCGGCCGGCCCGCCGGACGGTGCGCTGCCGTCGTGGGCCGCCGCACCCGTGTCGGCACCGCCGCCGCCCGTGGTGCCGGCCCCGGCGCTGCCGACCTGGCCGCCGCCGGCCACGCCCGGCCGCGACGCCGACACGACCCGTCCGGTACGCCCGCAGCCCGCCGATCCGGATCTCGCCACCGCCGCGTACGGCGGGACCGACGGGCCGGGTTTCGCCACCGTGTCGTTCCCGCAGGGCAACCCGCTGGAGAACTCCGGATCGCTGACCGGGCACATCCTGGCCCAGGGCTGGTCCGAGGAGAGCCCGGCGGCCCGGGGCGGCAACACCAAGGTGGTCATCGTGCTGGCGGTCGCGCTGATCATGCTCATCGCGATCAGCCTGCTCGTGGTCTTCCTGGCCAACGACGCGCTGAGCGGACTGACCGGGACCATGCTCATCGAGTGACAGGGGTGAGCCCGCCCACTACGGTCTCGCGTTGCCGTGGCGGAGTCGTCGATGCGCCGTACACTTGTCTCTGATCATTGACCCGGCGCGCCCGACTGCGCGCGCCCATGGGCGATCTTGCGGGCGATTCGGCGGCGTGACAGGCCGCGGCGGGCCATCGCGAAGATGCGCCCCGCTCGAGAGGTATTTCTTGACCACGTTCGCTGAATCCAGCACGTCCCCGTCCATCGACCCGACGCCCGAGACCGTCGACTTCGCCTCGCTCGGCCTGCCCCAGCAGCTCGTCGAGACGCTCGCCCGGCAGGGCATCACCACCGCGTTCGAGATCCAGCGGGCCACGCTGCCCGACTCGCTGGCGGGCCGCGACGTCCTCGGCCGGGGCCAGACCGGCTCGGGCAAGACGCTCGCCTTCGGCCTGCCGGTCATCGCCCGGGTCGCCGACCGCAACCGGGCCCGGCCGCTGCACCCGCGCGCCCTGGTCCTGGTCCCCACCCGTGAACTTGCCATGCAGGTCAACGACGCCCTCGTGCCGCTCGGCAAGTCGGTGGGCGTGTTCCTGAAGACCGCCGTCGGCGGTGTGCCGTACGACCGGCAGATCGACGCGCTGCGCCGCGGCGTGGAGATCATCGTGGCCACCCCGGGACGGCTCGGCGACCTGATCGAGCGCGGCGTGTGCCGGCTCGACGACGTCGAGATCACCGTGCTGGACGAGGCCGACCAGATGGCCGACATGGGCTTCCTGCCCGAGGTCACCCGGCTGCTGGCGAAGACCCCGGCGGACGCGCAGCGGCTGCTGTTCTCGGCCACTCTGGACAACGACGTCGACACGCTCGTCAAGCGGTTCATGACCGACCCGGTCACCCACTCGACCGCACCGGCCACCGCCGCCGTGTCCACCATGGATCACCACCTGCTGCTGATCCCGCCGCACGACAAGTTCGCGGTCGCGGCGTCCATCGCCGCCCGCGAGGGCCGCACCATGCTGTTCGCCCGTACGCAGCTCGGCGTGGACCGGCTCGTCGAGCAGCTCGCGGCCGTCGGTGTGCGGGCCGGTGGGCTGCACGGCGGCAAGACCCAGCGCATGCGCACCAAGACCCTCGCCGAGTTCCGCGAGGGCCGGACGCCCGTGCTGGTCGCGACCGACGTGGCGGCCCGGGGCATCCACGTCGACGGCGTCTCGCTGGTGCTGCACGTGGACCCGCCGAAGGACCCCAAGGACTACCTGCACCGGGCCGGCCGTACGGCCCGGGCCGGCGAGTCGGGCGCGGTGGCGACGCTCGTGCTGCCGAAGCAGCGCCGCACCACGCTGGCCATGATGGAGAAGGCGGGCGTCGAGCCGGCCGAGACCCGGGTCCGGGCGGGCGACGAGGCGCTGGCCGAGCTGACCGGCGCGCGCGAGCCCAGCGGCGTACCGGTCCGGGACGAGCCGGAGCCGCGGCGCGGCGGCTCGCGCCGCTTCGGCGACCGGGACGCCCGGGGCTTCGACCGTGGCGGCCGGAGCTTCTCCGACCGTGGCGAGCGCCGGTTCGGCGACCGCGACGGCCGGGGCGAGCGCCGCTTCGGCGACCGGCCCGCGGGCGAGCGGTCGAGCGACCGGTTCGCGGACCGGGGCGGTGACCGCCGGTTCGGCGACCGGCCGGCCGGCGAGCGCTACTCGGGCGAGCGGTCCGGCGGCGGTGAGCGCCGCTTCGGGCGGCCGGAGCGTCGCGACGACCGCAGCTTCGGCGACCGGCGGTTCGACGGCCGGAGCGTCGGCGAGCAGCGGTCCGACGACCGCGGCCCGCGCGGCGACGACCGGCGCTTCGGCGAGCGGTCCGAGCGGCCGTACGGGGACCGGCAGCGCCCGGCGACCGGACGCGGGTACGACCGCGACGACCGGCGGTACGACGACCGGCCGAGCGGCTCGCGCGGCTTCGGCGACCGGCGCCAGGACGACCGCCCGCACGCCGAGCGGCGTTTCGGTGACCGGGGCGACGCGCGTCCGGCTGAGCGCCGGGCCGGCGGTTTCCGGGCCGAGGGGCGGGGCCGGGACGACAGGCGCGGCTTCGGCGGGCGCCCGCCGGCACGTACCCACTGATCTGAGCGCACCCACTGCCGCCGCCGAGCATCCGCTCGGCGGCGGCGGTGCGTCCGGGGTGATTTCGGCTCCCGTTCTAGCTGCGCGGTGTGAGGACGGGATATCGCCGGGTCGGCTCATTCCACAGCGACAGGCGATGACGAGGCCGCCAGTCGGGCGGTGGCGTCGGGGTGGCCTTGTCGATGGTCTGCCGGAGGCTGCGCCGAGCGGACCGGCCCCACGACCAGGCGACCCAGCAGCCGAACGCCTGGGCGATGACGGCGGCCAGGAGCAGCCCGGTGCCGATCGGGTCAGACATTGCGCACCGACCGCAGCCAGCCCAGGAACCGGATGTGCATCTCGGCGGGGTCCGGCGGCTCGGAGTAGAGCCTGGTCAGGTCATCGGTTGCCTGCCGCATCAGGGCGGCCAGATCGACGGCGAGGTGGCGTCGGTCGTGCTCGTAGTCAACGACCAACTCGGCCTTGGCGTTCTCGCACGGCCAGTTGAGCAGGTCTGCCGTACAGACCCAGAGGGGTTTCAGCGGAGCGTGGCGCTGGGTCACTCGGGGCCTCCTGCATGGTTCGGCGTCCAGGTGGCACCCCCGTCCGCCGCGAAACTCGCCACCGGGCGGGGGGCCTGATCCATCAGATCGCCCACTTGGCCCCCTGTCAACGTTGACGGGCCCATATAGGTGGGTTTATTTGTTCGCGTAACAGTGGTCGGGTCGGACCGCTCCTACCTTCGAAGTCGTGACCAAGGAGACGGGACCGGGCGAACTTGTCGCGGCCGGTGAGATCTTGAAGATGCTCGGCGTGGGCAGATCGAGATTCCGCGAGATCCGGCGGCATCCCGCATTCCCCGCGCCGTATCAAGAGCTGTCGGTCGGCGCGGTCTGGTTGAAGCGGGACGTCGAGCGGTACATCCGGGAACACCGACCGCCCCGGCCGGCGGACGACGACGAGTAGCCCGACGAGGTATGACCCGTACGTCTCCTGACTCCCGGCGGCGGCGTTCGCGCATCCGCTGCCGCCGACGGCCGGGTCGCGTAACGTCCGGACCATGCCGAAGTCGCTCTTCTGGGCCCGGACCGACACCGCCGGCTCCGAGCACGTCGTGCTCGACGACGGTCAGGGGCTGACCGCGCAGGGTGTGGCGCTCGCCGTGGATCCGATCCCGTACACGTGCCGGTACCGCCTGACCGTCGGCCCGGACTGGTCGACGAACCGGCTGGAGGTCGAGTCCGAGGGTGCCGGCTGGTCGCGGAGCGTACGCCTGGAGCGGGGCCGGGACGGGTGGCGCGTGCGTACCGGCGAGGAGGGTGACCTGGACGCGGCGCTGAGCGCGGCGGGCCACCCACCGGCGGGCCTGCCGGGCACCGACGACCCGAGCCGGCTGGCCGAGGCGCTCGACGTGGATCTGGGCGGTTCCCCGCTGACGAACACGCTGCCGATCCGCCGGATCGGGCTGGGCCGGCTGCCCGCCGACCTGGCCACCGCCGTGACGGTGGCCTGGGTGCTGCTGCCCGGCCTGGCCGTGGTGCCCGCCGAGCAGGTCTACACCTCGTTGGGCCCGGGCCGGGTCCGGTATTCCAGTGACACGTTCGCCGCCGACCTGGAGGTCGACCCGGACGGTTTCGTGGTGCGCTACCCGGGGCTGGCCGAGCGGGTCGACCCGCGCTGACCGTCCGGGGTCCGGTTCAGGCCGCCGGCCAGGTGCCGTCGGTCAGGAACCGGTCGATGGTGGCGAGGTGCGGTGCGAGGTCGAGGCCCTGCGCGGCCACCCACTCGTCGGAGTAGTAGGTGTCGCCGTACCGGTCGCCCGGGTCGCAGATCAGCGTGACCACCGAGCCGGTACGCCCGGCCGCGCGCATCTGCGCGATCAGCCCGAACGCGCCCCACAGGTTGGTGCCGGTGGAGCCGCCCACGAGGCGGCCGAGCACCGCCGAGCCGGCCCGCATCGCGGCGAGCGACGCGGCGTCCGGTACCTGCACCATCCGGTCCACCACGCTGGGCAGGAAGGACGCCTCGACGGTGGGCCGCCCGATGCCCTCGATCCGGGAGCCGCGGTCGGTGCGCACCGACCAGTCGCCGGCCTGCCAGGCGGGGTAGAAGGCGGAGTTCTCCGGGTCCACCACGCAGAGCTTGGTGGGCAGCCGCCGGTACCGGGCGTACCGGCCGATGGTGGCGCTGGTGCCGCCGGTGCCGGCGCCGACCACGATCCAGGCGGGCACCGGGTGCCGTTCCAGCGCGAGCTGGGCGTAGATCGACTCGGCGATGTTGTTGTTGCCCCGCCAGTCGGTGGCCCGCTCGGCGTAGGTGAACTGGTCCATGAACCGGCCGCCGCTGTCCTCGGCGAGCCAGCGCGCCTCCACCACGACCTTGGACGGGTCGTCCACCAGGTGGCAGCGCCCGCCCTGGAACTCGATCTGGGCGATCTTCTCCGGCGACGTGGAGGCGGGCATGACCGCGATGAACGGCAGCCCGAGCATCCGGGCGAAGTACGCCTCGGAGACGGCCGTCGAGCCGGACGACGCCTCGACGATCGTGGTATCCGGGCCGATCCAGCCGTTGCAGAGCCCGTAGAGGAACAGCGAGCGGGCCAGCCGGTGCTTCAGCGAGCCGGTGGGGTGCACCGACTCGTCCTTGAGGTAGAGGTCGATCCCCCACTCGCGGGGCAGCGGGAACGGCAGCAGGTGGGTGTCGGCGGAGCGGTTGGCGTCCGCCTCGACAGTGGCGATCGCCTCGGTCACCCAGCGCCGGCTGGCCTCGTCGCACCGGTCGAAGTGAGTCACGTCGGCAACGTTACAAGCGAGGTGGGCTCGGGTTTTCCCGGACCCGGCGGGCCTGCCGCCGCTGACCGGCCCGTCCGGTGGCCCGGATCACCGGCGTGAGGGCCAGGGCGAGCCGGGGGAAGGCGTCCAGGAGCCGCACCTGGGCGCCACGCCAGCGCGGCAGGCTGACCACCGGCCGGGGCCGGCGGGCCAGCCGCACGGCCCGCGCGGCCACCCGCTCCGGCGTGAGCAGCGAGCCGGTGAAGGACGCCAGCGCTCCCGGGTCGTCCAGCTTGTCGTGCAGCATCGGCGTCCAGATCCCGTCCGGGCACAGGCACGACACGTGTACGCCCCGGACGCCGGCCATCCGCAGGTCGCTCAGGGTGCCGAGGCTGAACGCGAGCAGGGCGTGCTTGCTGGCCGCGTACACCGTCTCGCCGGGCGCGGCGATCAGCCCGGCCAGCGAGACGACGTTGAGCACGTGGCCGCGGCCCTGTCCGCGCATCACCGCGACGGCGGCGAGCGTGCCGTTCATCGCGCCGAGCGCGTTCACCTCGACCACCGCGCGGCGGGTCGGGGCGTCGTGTCCCCACGACGGGCCGGTCACCAGGATGCCCGCGTTGTTCACCCAGAGCCCGAGGCCGCCGGGCGCGGCCGCCGCCTCGGCGGCGACCTCCGCGCAGGCGGACTCGTCGCGTACGTCGAGCGGGCGGGACCAGCCGCCCAGCGACGCGGCGGCGGCCGACGCGGCCCCGGCGTCGGTGTCGGTGAGCAGCACGTTCCAGCCGTCGGCGTGCAGCGCGGCGGCGATGGCCCGCCCCAGCCCGCCGGCCGCTCCGGTCACCACTGCGGCACCGCGTCCCGAGCTCGTCATCGGCGCACGGTAACCGCAACCGGCGGCCCGGGGCCAGAGGCGTCAGGCGGTGGGCGCTTCCAGCGGCTGCGGGCGGTTCTCCCACTTGGTCGACAGGGCGATGCTGGTGCGGGTGGACGCCACACCCGCCGTCCGGTTCAGCCGGACGATCAACTGCTCCAGCTCGGCGATCGTTCCGACCCGCGCCTTCAGCAGGAAGGACTCGACGCCGGCCATGAAGTAGCAGGACTCGATCTCGGGGATGCGGCGAAACGACTCCAGCACGTCGTCGGTGTCCGCGTCGGAGTCCTCGATGATGCCGATGAGCGCTGTCACGCCGAGCCCGATCGACTCCGGCTCGACCTCGGCCCGGTACGCCCGGATCACGCCGCTGGACTCCAGCTTGCCGACCCGCTCGTGCACGGCCGGGGCGGAGAGGCCGACCTGACGGGCCAGCTCGGCGTACGACAGACGGGCGTTGCCCCGCAACAGCTCCACGAGGCTCAGGTCGATCGTGTCCACGGAGAGTGACCCTATCCGTTCGGCGACCACGGAACACTGTCGGTACCCGTGGATCAACCCTTCACAAACGTACGATGACGGGGGTTCTCCGCCGGTACCATTTCCTATCCTTCCCAGTGTGTGCGTTTTTCGCGTTTGGCGGACACGTCCGGTAGCCGGTGCTGTAATTGCCATACGTCCCTCATGACGGCTCTGGGCTCGCACCGGCCGGGGGCAGTGTGTTCAGCCGGGGGCTTCGTCGACGCGAGGAGGGGGCTGTGGACACTGGAGATCGCCTGCTGACACCGGGTGAGGTCGCTGCGCTGTTTCGGGTGGACCCGAAGACCGTGACCAGATGGGCAGCGGCCGGCCGGATCGGCAGTATCCGGACTCCAGGAGGGCACCGCCGGTTTCGGGAATCCGAGGTGCGGGCCCTGCTCGAGGGGGAGGGCATGCTGGACGAGGCGGAGGACATGGGCAAGGCCCGCAACATGGGCCCGACCGCTTCCACCGGCCCCGGACCGGCGAACGCCGGCATGTACTGAACGTACGGGGCGCGGTCCGGCCGAGGGCCGCGCCCCGTACGTCGCAGCCGGGCCGGTCAGTCCGGATCCGCCTCACGGCGACCGGCGGCCAGCTCGCCGGACCACCGCCGGAACAGCGTGTGCTCGACACCGAGCGCGTCGAGCACCTTCCCGGCCACGAAGTCCACGAGCTGCGCGGCGGACGCCGCCGCGCCGGCACCGTAGAAGCCCGGACTGGCCGGCAGCACCACCGCGCCGGCGTCGTGCAGCGCGATGAGATGTTCCAGGTGACTGCGGGTAACCGGCGTCTCCCGGGGCACCACGACGACCGGGCGGCGTTCCTTGAGGTTCACCTCGGCGGCGCGCTGGAGCAGATCCTTGGACAGCCCGATCGCGATGCCCGCGCACGCGGCGGTACTCGCGGGCACCACCGCCATGCCGCGTACCGGGTAGGAGCCGCTGCTCGGGCCCGCCGCCAGGTCACCGGCGGGCCAGTGCCGCAGGTCCGCGCCGGTGAGGTCGCGGTCGAGCCAGGCGGCCAGGTCCTCGGCCCAGTGCGCGTCCCGGAAGGGCCGGCCGGTCTCGTCCAGCACCGTCAGCCGGGCCGCCCGGGAGACGATCAGGTCCACCGCCTGGCCGGCGTCGAGCAGGCCCCGGACGACAGCCGCCGCGTACGGTGTCCCGGACGCGCCGGAGACACCCACCACCCATGGTTCGCGCATGCCCTCAAGCGTGCCTGGTCGCCGCAGGCGGCGGGCAGCGACCCCCTTGCGGTCGGCCCGCCCGGGATGTCCAGAGGGTTCACGGAACGTCCCGCGACATGAAATTCTTCGACCGGCGATCCACTTCCACGGAGGGGCCGGTGATGACGGCGGCGGTGCTGCGGGCGCTCCGCTCCGACTGCCCGATCCCGCCCCGCCTCTCCCCGTACGCCGACGACGTGCAGGGCTGGCTGGTGGAACTCGTCGACCGGCTCGGCCTGCCGGCTGACCCGGCCACCCGGCGACGGCTGGCGCGGGCCGGCTTCGCCCGGTACGCCGGCCGCCTCTACCCGGACGCCACCGAGCCCGACCTGCGGGTGCTGACCGCGTTGTTCACCTGGTTCTTCCTCGTCGACGACGCCTGCGACGGGCGGGACGGGCTGCCCCCGCCGCAGATCCGGGCGCTGCGTGACGGCGCGCTCGCGTTGCTGCGCGAGGGCCCGCGCGCCCGCCATCCGGGCTTCTCCGGCCCGCTGCGCCGTCTGCTGGTGCAGGCGTGGCGGGAGCCGCGCCGCCGGATGCCGGCCCGGTGGCGGCTGCGTTTCGCCGACGCGGTCGCCGACCACCTCGACGGGGTGTACCGGGAGGCCACCGCCACCACGTCCGGCCGCCCACCGGGCGTCGCCGAGTACGTGCGGCTGCGCCGGGCCACGTCGGCGGCGTACGTGTCGTACCCGCTGATCGAGTTCGCGTCCGGGCGTCCGCTGCCCGACGCGGTCTACCACCATCCGGCGCTGCGGCGGCTCGCCGGCCTCGCCAACGACCTGCTGTCCTGGTTCAACGACATCGCCTCGCTGGAGCGCGACCGGGCCACCGGCGGCGGGCACAACCTGGTGCTGGCGACGGCCGCCGAGCGGGGCGTGCCGGTGCCGGCGGCGGTCGACCTGGTGGCCGCGCACTGGCGGGCCGAGATGGACCGGTTCGCGGCGCTCCTGGCGGCGGCGCCGTCGTTCGGTCCGACGCTCGACGACGCGGTCGCCATCCATCTCGACGGGCTGGCCGCCGCCGTGCGCGGCACTGTCGACTGGACGCTGGAGAGCGCCCGCTACCCGGTCGCCGCGGCGTCCTGACCGGGTGCGGCGGCCCGGTCGTCGCCGTTACGGCCGCAGGCCTAGCCGGATCACCAGGTCGAGCAGCGCGAGGACGAACAACGCGATGCCGACGAACCCGTTGGCGGTGAAGAACGCCCGGTTGACCTTGCTCAGGTCGGTGGGGCTGACCACCATGTGCTGGTAGGTGAAGGCGACAGCGGTCAGCGCCAGCCCGATCCACCACAGCCAGCCGAAGCCGACCCAGGCACCGAACCAGATGAACAGCGCGAACGTCACCACGTGCGCGACAGTGGAGGCGTGCAGCGCGAAGCGCAGCCCGTACCGGGCGGGGACGCTGTGCACGCCGATCTCCCGGTCCACGTCGGCGTCCTGGCAGGCGTAGATCAGGTCGAAGCCGCCGATCCAGAGGCCGACCGCGGCGCCGAGCAGCCAGGCCGGGCCGGAGCCGTCGAGCGTGCCGGTTACCGCCAGCCAGGCGCCGACCGGGCCGACCGCCTGGGCCACCCCGAGGATGGCGTGCGGCCAGTTCGTGAACCGCTTGCCGTACGGGTAGACCACGAGCGGCACCACGGCGAGCGGCGCGAGCACCAGGCAGAGCGGGTTGAGCAGGGCGGCGGCGGCCAGGAACACCACGAGCGCGACGGCCGCGCCGGTCCAGGCCGTCCGCACGCTCACCGCGCCGGTGACCAGTTCCCGGTTCGCGGTACGCGGGTTCCGCGCGTCGATCCGCCGGTCGAGGATCCGGTTCGCGGCCATGGCGAACGTCCGCGCGCCGACCATCGCCACGGTGATCAGCAGCAGGTCGAGCCAGCGCACCCGGCCGCCGTCGAGCTGCATGGCGGTCAGCGCCGACAGGTACGCGAACGGCAGCGCGAAGACCGAGTGCTCGATGGCGACGAGCTTGAGGAAGGACGAGACCCGGCCGGGCCGTTCCTGGACTGCCGCCGTCATCAGATCCCGTATTCCTTCCAGCGCTTGTCGACGAGCGAGACGACCTCGGGCGACATGCGCATCTCCTCCGGCCAGCCCCGGCTGTAGCCCTCCTCGGGCAGCTTGCGGGTCGCGTCGATGCCCGCCTTGCCACCCCAGAACTGCTGGTACGACGCGTGGTCGAGGTGGTCGACCGGGCCTTCGGTGACCATCAGGTCGCGGGCGTAGTCGACGTTGCCGAAGGCGCGGAACGCGACCTCGTTGTAGTCGTGCACGTCGCAGTCCTCGTCGACGATCACGATCAGCTTGGTCAGCGACATCATGTGCGCGCCCCAGATCGCGTTCATGACCTTCTGCGCGTGCTTGGGGTAGCGCTTGCGGATCGACACGATCGCGCAGTTGTGGAAGACGCCGGCGGCGGGCAGGTCGTAGTCGACGATGTCCGGGATGAGGAAGCGCAGCAGCGGCGCGAAGATCCGCTCGGTGGCCTTGCCGAGGCCGTGGTCCTCCTGCGGCGGCTGGGACGTGACGATCGAGTGGTAGACCGGGTCGCGCTGCATGGTCATGCACTCGATGTGCATCACCGGGAACGGCTCGACCGGCGTGTAGAAGCCGGTGTGGTCGCCGAACGGCCCTTCGGGCAGGCGCTCGCCCGGCTCGATGTAGCCCTCCAGCACGATCTGCGCGTGCGCCGGCACCTGCAGCGGGACGGTCAAGCAGTCCACCATCTCGACCCGCTCACCGGCGAGGAACCCGGCGAACAGGTACTCGTCGATGTCGGCCGGCAGCGGCGCGCTGGCCGAGTACGCCACCACCGGGTCCGCGCCGATCGCGATCGCCACCGGCAGCCGCTGGCCGAGCCGCTCGGCGACCGCGTGGTGCGCGGTGGAGTTCTTGTGGATCTGCCAGTGCATGCCGATCGTGTTGTGGCTGTGCTGCTGGAGCCGGTAGAGCCCGAGGTTGCGCTTGCCGGTCTCCGGGTGCTTGGTGTGGGTCAGCCCGAAGTTGTGGAAGATCCCGCCGTCACCGGGCCACACCTGCAGGCCGGGCAGCCGGTTCAGGTCGACGTCGTCGCCCCGGTAGACCACCTGCTGGCAGGGGGCGGTCTTGACCTTCTTCGGCGGCATCGACTTGAGCTGCATGACCTTGCCCAGGCCGCCCATCATCCCGGAGAAGCCCTGCGGCAGCTCCGGCTTGAGCATGTCGCCGATGCGCTCGCCGATCTCGTCGAGGTGCTCCACCCCGAGCGCCATCGCCATCCGCTTCTCGGTGCCGAACAGGTTGATCGCCACCGGCATCTCACCGCGGGTGGGGCGCTCGAACAGCAGCGCGGGCCCGCCGGCCCGGACGGTGCGGGTGACGATCTCGCTGATCTCCAGCGTGGGGTCGACCGGCGCGCTCACCCGCCGCAGCTCGCCCGCACGCTCCAGCGCCGCGAGGAAGTCCTTCAGATCGGTGTACGGGAAGCGAGCCGCCATGCCCCCATCCTCCCGTACCGCCTTCCTCGGGCCGGGCTCGCCCCCGGTCAACAGGGGGCGGGCGTCCAGGCGTACGCGGCCAGCGGCTCGTCGAGCGGCGCCTCGGTGAGCCGGTTGGCGAACGTGGAGATCGTGTACGTGCCGACGCCGAGCACCACGTCCAGCGCGTGCCGGGGCTGCCATCCGGCGGCGAGCAGCGCGTCCAGGTCGGCGTCGGGGACCGCGCCCCGGTGGTCGAGGACGGCGTCGGTGAAGCGGCGCAGCGCCTCCAGCCGGGGGTCGGGCAGCGCCGTACCGGCACGCAACGCCTCGATCAGCTCGGGCGCGGCGGCGTGCCGGACGAGCGTCGCGGTGTGCATGGCCACGCAGAGGTGGCAGCCGTTGCGGGTGGCGACCGTCAGCACGACCACCTCGCGGGCGACCGGGTCGAGGTCGGTCGCCTCGAACGCGGCGTTGGCGGCGAGGAAGCCCTTGAGCAGTTCGGGCGAGCCGGCCATCAGGCCGACGGCGGCGGGCAGGTGGCCGAGCGAGCGGCGTACCCCGGCCATGACCGGGCGGGCGGCGGCGGGCGCGGTCTCCGGCTCGTACGTGGTGAAGCGGGACATGACAGGGCCCTCTCGTAAGATAGTCAACATGGTTGACGAAATAGTAAACGTGGTTGTCGAACATGGCAACGCCTGATCGCCCCGGCTTCGCGCTGCCGCTGCTCCTGCTCGCCGGCTTCCGTGCGCTGATCGACGACCTGCACGCCGAACTGGCCCGCCAGGGGCACCCCGAGCTGCGCCCCGCCCACGGCTTCGTCCTCCAGGCCGTCGGCCCGGCCGGCACCACCGCCTCCGACCTCGGGCAACGCCTCGGCGTCTCCAAGCAGGCAGCGGGCAAGACGGTGGACCGGCTGGTCGCGCTCGGCTACCTGGACCGCGTGGACGACCCCGCCGACGCCCGCCGCAAGCTGGTCCGGATGACCGCGAAGGGCCGCGACGGGCTGCACCGCTCGGCGATCGTCTTCGACGAACTACGCGACCGCTGGGCGGCCACGCTCGGCGCGGACCGGGTCGCCGCCATCGAGGACGACCTGCGCCGGATGGTCCCCGCCGACGTATTCCGCCTCGATGTCCCCGGCTGGTTCGGCGGATGACTTCGTCACTGACAGCTTCGCCGTCGGCGGTTCATCATCGGCGGATGGATGACGCATACGTGGTGGGTGACCCCGACGGCCTCAGCCCGCTCCAGGCCGAGATCCGCGACGCGGTGGCCCGCGAGCTGCACGCCCAGTTCGCGCTCCGGGCGGACCGCCTCGAACTGGCCGACCTGCCCGAGGTGGCCTACCAGATCACGCGCCGGGTGGACGAGGTGCTGACCGCGCGCCCGGCCACTACACCCCGGCGTACGAGTGCAGACCGGTGAAGAAGAAGTTCACGCCGAACAGGTTCATCATCACGGTCAGGAAGCCCACGATGGAGATCCAGGTGGCCACGTTGCGCTTCACGCTCGGCGTAGCCCGGGCGTGCAGGTAGCCCGCGTACACCACCCAGGAGATGAACGCCCAGGTCTCCTTCGGGTCCCAGCCCCAGGCACGACCCCAGGCCGCCTCGGCCCAGATCGCCCCCGCGATCACCGCGAAGGTGAAGATCGGGAACGAGAAGGCGTGCAGCATGAAGGTCAGCCGCTCCAGCCCGACCGCCTCCGGGAGGCGGCGGGCCAGGGTGTACGGGAAGCTGCGCCGCCCCTGCTCCCAGCCGGACCGCATCAGGTACGCGGCGGCGGGCACCACGCCCAGCAGGAAGATGCCCGAGGCGAAGATGATCGTCGAGACGTGGATGATGAACCACCACGACTGCAGCGCCGGCATCAGCGGCTCGATCGGCACGTAGAGCTTCAGCTCGGCGAAGGCCAGCAGCAGCACCATGACCAGCGTCAGGAACAGCCCGAGCCGGCGCAGCCACGGCTGCTTCCAGAGCACCACGAGCCAGGCCGCCACACCGATCCAGGTGCCGGTCAGCACGAACTCGTACATGTTGCCCCAGGGCATCCGGTCGGCGGCGAGGCCCCGGGTGACCACGGCGCCCAGGTGCACGGCGGCTGCCAGCACGGTGAGCCAGGCGGCGATCCGGCCGGCCAGCACGGCCCGCGCGCCGGTGCGGTCCGGGCGCGGCGGCGTCGCCGCGACGGCCGGCTCGTCGATCGTGCCGCCGGCTCCGCCGACGCCCGCGCCGACCAGCTCCCGCGCCGGCGCGGCCGCGGACACCTTCCGCGCGTTGCCCAGCGCGAACTCCACCGCGTGGCTGATCATCGCGATCAGGTACGCCAGGATCGCGAACGCGACCAGCTGGTCGGAGAGTGCGGACATCAGTCGTCTCCTTCTCGCGCCCGCCGCGCGTCCGGCGCGTCGCCGCTCACGGCGGCGACGAGCTGCGCGAACTCGTCGGCGAACCCAGGGTGCTCGGTGCGCGGCAGCCCACCGGCCTCCACCAAACTACTACCGCTCGTCGGAGATCCGCCCTCGGGGGGCGAAATCCGGAACCAGACCCGGCGCCGCCGGGCGAACAGCGAGCCCATCAGGCCCAGCAGCAACGTGCCGCTCGCCACCAGCAGCAACGTCTGCCCGGGCGCATGCCGGACCGCGAGCGTGATGTACGGCTTGGTGCCGACGAACTCCAGCGTGCTGCCGTCGTCGAGGGTCCACTTCTCGCCCGGCCGCAGCAGCTTGGTGCCGATCTCCTTGAGCTTGCCGTCGTCGATCTGCCGCCGGTCCAGCGCGTAGACCGAGCCGGGGATGCCGGCGTCCAGCCCGAGGTTGCCCCGGTACGCGGTCAGGTTCACCGCCGGGTTCCGCTCGGCCGGGTACTGCGACGAGACGTACGGCGCGCTCTCCGGCGCGGTCGGCAGATAGAGCCCGTCGAAGGCGATCTGCTGGTCCGGGGCCCGCGCGCCGGTCTTCGGGTCGACGTTGGCGTCCGGGAAGATCGCCACGCCCTCCTCGGTCGCGTTGGAGTCGCCGGTGCGCAGGAACGGTGCCTCGCTGGTCTGGCTGCGGCCGTACTTGTCGGTGTACTTCAGCAGCGGCGCGTAGCCGTTGCCGAGCAGGTAGACGTTCGCCGAGCCGAGCCGCAGCGGCGAGTTGACCGAGAACCCGGCGGTCCGTTCCGCGCCGCCCGGCTCGTCCACTGTCACCGTGGCCCAGTAGCGGGAGGCCAGCCCGGACGGCAGGTAGTCGGCCTCGAACTTCTCCAGCGTCAGGCAGAACGGCGGCAGGTCGGAGCTGTCCACGCGCGGGCCGAGCGACGCCTCGGCGTACTGCTGGCGGGTGTTGCAGAACGCGTTGTCCTCGCCGGCCACCAGGATGCGGTTGCCGTGCCATCCGTACCAGGAACCGAGCGCCACCCCGAGCAGGACGGCGACCAGCGACACGTGGAAGAGCAGGTTGCCGGTCTCCTTGAGGTAGCCCTTCTCGGCGGAGACCTCGTTGCCGCGCACGGTGACCCGCCACCGGCGGCGGCGCAGCACCGCCGCGATCGCCTCGGGGTCGGCGGCGGCGGGGGCCTCCAGCACCGCGTGCTGCGGCAGCCGGTCGAACCGCTTCGGCGCGGCCGGTGGCCTCATCCGCAGCGCGCGGACGTGGTCGCGGGCGCGGGGCAGGATGCAGCCGATCAACGAGGTGAACAGCAGCAGGTAGATCGCGGAGAACCAGACCGAGCCGAAGACCTCGAACGCGCCGATCTGGTTCAGCCGGGGCGCGAGGTCGGGGTGGTCGACGAACCACTGGTTGACGCGTTCCGGGTTGACGCCGCGCTGGGGCAGCACCGAGCCGGGGATGGCCGCGATGGCGAGCAGGAACAGCAGGATCAGCGCCGTCCGCATGCTGGTGAGCTGCCGCCACGAGTTGCGCAGCAGGGCCAGCACCGGGTTGACCCGCCGCCGGGGCGCCTGCGCGGGGGTCGACGGCCGGTCGTCGACGGTCGTCATCAGATGCTCACCTCGCCCACGCCCACGTTCGTCTGCAACCAGATCACCACGTTCACCCAGCCGCCGGTGATCAGCGCCAGGCCGATCGCGATCAGCAGCGCGCCGCCGATCCGGGTCACCCAGCGGCTGTTGCGCCGGACGGCGCGGAACACCCCGAGCAGGCGCTGGAAGCCCAGCCCGAAGACGACGAACGGTATCCCCAGCCCGAGGCAGTACGCCACGGCGAGCACCACGGCCCGGTCGGTCCCGCCCTCGGTGGCCGCCATGCCGAGCACCGCGCCGAGCGTCGGGCCGGTGCAGGGCAGCCAGCTCAGCGCGAAGACCGCGCCGAGCACCGGTGCGCCGAGCAGCCCGGCGGAGGGCAGCCAGCGGATGCGGAACTCCCGCTGCATCCCGGGGATCACCCCGAGGTAGCCGAGCCCGAGCACCACCACGAGCGCGCCGATGACGATCTCCAGCGTGCGCTCGTACCGGAAGAAGAGCTTGCCGACGCCGGAGAAGAGGATCGCGGTGGCGACGAACACGACGGTGAAGCCCGCGATGAACAGCAGCGTGCCGGCGAGCACCCGGCCCTTGACGGCGGCGGTGGTCCGGGCCTGCGTCCGTTCCGCCACGGCGACGCCGCCCCCGGTCGGCGTTGGGTCCGGCGACTGCGGCGGGGCCGGGCGGCGGCCCTCCAGGTCGGTGCCGGCCAGGCCGGTCACGTACGACAGGTAGCCGGGCATCAGCGGGAGCACGCACGGCGACAGGAAGCTGACCAGTCCGGCCAGGGCGGCCGCGCCGACCGCGAGCAGCAGCGGGCCGGATTCGGCGAGTTGGCGGAACGTCTCGCCCATCAGCGGGAGCCGTTCGGCGGCGGCGACTCGGCGGCGATGTCCTCGACGATCGGCCGCAGCTCGTCCCGGGTGACGGCCCGGCGGATCACCACGGCGATCCGGCCCTCGCGGTCGAGCACGACGGTGGCCGGGGTGGTGTTCGGCGGGATGTCGAAGTTCAGCGCCTGCCGGCTGGCCGGGTCGAAGATGCTCGGGTACGTGACCCGGCCCTCCTCGAAGGCGATCGCCTTGTCCTTGCTGTCCTGCACGTTGATGCCGAGGAACGTCACGCCGGAGCCCTTGGTGGCCTGGTAGGTGGCCTCCAGGTCGTCCGCCTCGGCCCGGCAGGGCGCGCACCAGGAACCCCAGAAGTTGACCACGACGACCTGCCCGCGGTCGCGGGAGATGTCGTAGCTGCCGCCGGTGAGCAGCTCACCGCTCACCTTCGGCGTCTTGGACCGCTGGCCGGGGGCGCAGGTGACGGTGGAGCCGTCGGCCGCGCACCGGCTCTCCTGGCTGCCGGAGGAGCAGCCGACCAGCGCCGTACCGGCGGTCACGGCGGCGAGCAGGGCGGCGGCGAGCCTCCGGGTGAGCATCAGGCCCCCTTGGCCGTCCGGGCGGTCGGCGAGATCGACACGAGGTGGGCCGCCGGCTCGGAGTACCCGATGCCGACGATCTTGGCGCCGTCGAAGTGGAACGAGGTGAGGCTGGCCAGGCCGCACTGGCGGCGGCGCGGGTCGTGCCAGAGGCGCTTGCGCTCGACGTGCCGGCGCAGCGTCCAGATCGGGAGCTGGTGCGACACGAGCACCGCCTCCCGCCCCTCGGCGGCGACCCGGGCGGCGTGCAGCGCGGCGAACATGCGCTCGGCGATGGCCCGGTACGCCTCGCCCCAGGACGGGGTCACCGGGTCGCGCAGCACCCACCAGTTGCGCGGGTCGCGGAACGATCCGTCTCCTGGCGAGACCTTCTTGCCCTCGAACCAGTTCGCGCTCTCGATCAGGCGCTCGTCGACGCCGACGGAGAGGCCGAACTGCGCCGCGATCGGCTCGGCGGTCTGCTGGGCGCGCTCCAGCGGGCTGGCCACCACGTGCACGACGGTCCGGTCGGCGAGCGCCTGCGCCGCCGCCTTGGCCATCTGCACGCCCAGCTCGGAGAGGCGGAACCCGGGCAGGCGGCCGTAGAGGATGCCGTCCGGGTTGTGCACCTCGCCGTGCCGCAGCACGTGCACCACGGTCTCCGCCATTTGGTTACCCCCCGTGTCCTGCCGCTGCCGCCGCCCGCGCCGCGACCGGAAGGGCGGCGGCGATCTGCTCCCACGCCGCGTCGTCGATCGCGGTCGAGACGAACCACGACTCGAACGCGCTCGGCGGCAGGTAGACGCCGGCGGCGAGCATCGCGTGGAAGAACGCCTTGAACGCCGGCACCACCTGGGTGCGGGCGCTGTCGTAGTCGTGCACGTCCGCGTCGGTGAAGAAGACCGAGAACATGTTGCCCGCGGTGGAGAGGCGGTGCGGCACGCCGGCCGCGGACAGCGCCTCGGTGGTGAGCTTGCCCAGCGCGGCGGCGGTCTCGTCGAGCCGCCGGTAGAGCGCGTCGTCGGCCAGCCGCAGCGTGGCCAGTCCGGCCGCGCAGGCCAGCGGGTTACCGGAGAGCGTGCCGGCCTGGTAGACCGGGCCGGCCGGAGCGAGCTTCGCCATGATCTCCGCGCGCCCGCCGAACGCCGCGGCGGGCAGGCCGCCACCCATGACCTTCCCGTACGTCCACAGGTCCGCGTCCGAGGGGTCGAGGCCGTGCCATCCGGCGCGGGACACCCGGAACCCGGTCATCACCTCGTCGACGATGAGCAGCGCGCCGTTGGCGTGGGCGATCCGGGCCAGCTCGGAGTTGAAGCCGTCGCGCGGCGCGATCACGCCCATGTTGCCGGCGGCGGCCTCGGTGATGATCGCGGCGATGTGCTGCCCCTCGGCGGCGAACGCCTCCTCGACCGCGCGCAGGTCGTTGTACGGCAGCACGATCGTGTCGCCGGCCGCCGCGCCGGTCACGCCGGGCGAGTCGGGCAGGCCGAACGTGGCCACGCCGGAGCCGGCGGCGGCGAGCAGCGCGTCCGAGTGGCCGTGGTAGCAGCCGGAGAACTTGATGATCTTGGAGCGGCCGGTGAAGCCGCGGGCCAGCCGGATCGCCGACATGGTCGCCTCGGTGCCGGAGTTGACCAGGCGGACCTGCTCCACCGGCGTCCGCGCGATGATCTCCTCGGCCAGGTCGACCTCACCCGGCGTCGGGGTGCCGAAGCTGGTGCCGAGCGCCGCCGCCTCACGCAGCGCCTCCACCACCGCCGGGTGCGCGTGGCCGAGGATCAGCGGGCCCCAGGAGCAGACCAGATCGACGTAGCGACGACCGTCGGCGTCGAAGAGCCACGGACCCTCCCCCCGGACCATGAAGCGCGGGGTGCCGCCGACAGCACGGAACGCGCGCACGGGAGAGTTGACCCCGCCGGGCACGACGGCCTTGGCGCGGTCGAACAGGGCCTCGGAGGCCGGAGCGTCGGCCGGGTAGCGGCCGGATCCGGCGGAATGCGTCTCGGTCACGATGGGGCCATTGTGTCAGCGCCGGAGTGCTGCCTGGCAGGCACCCCGCGACGGGGGTAACCAGGCTCACCCGCGTGAGCGGCGCGACGGCCGACGGCGATCCGCTCGACAGGCCCGTCGGTCGAGATCGCGATAGGCTGACCGGGTGGATCGTGCCGAACTGTCCATCACCGTACACCGGACGGGTGACGAAGCCGTGCTTCGCCTGGCCGGTGAGATCGACATGCTCACGGCCGCCCAGCTCTCGACGGTGGTCAACGAGGTGCTGGCGGATCCGCCCCCGCGCATCGTGCTCGACCTGGCCGGGGTCACGTTCTGCGACTCGCAGGGCCTCGGCACGCTCGTGGTGCTCAGCCGCAAGGCCAGTCACACCCAGTGCCTGCTGATGCTCACCAACGTCGGTGACTTCCTGATCCGCGTCCTGGACATCACCGGCCTCCGCAGCGCCCTGATGATCCGCAACGAAGCCACCCCCTGACCTCGGCCCCCTCCCCCGCGATCTTGCACTTGCGGCCCTCGACCGGGGTGATTCACCCCTTTCGCCGGGGCCACAAGTGCAAGATCAACGCCGCTAGAGGACGGGGAGGTCGCGGCGGCGGAACGTGAGCAGGCCGGCTGTGGCCAGGGTCACCGCCAGGGCCGTCAGCACGTAGAGCGGGGTGGGGGTCCAGGCGTCGCGCAGCACCTGCGGGGTGTGCGTGAACGGGGACACGTCCAGCAGCCACTGGTCCAGCTCCAGCACGGCGCCGAGCTGCCCGAGCAGCACGCAGACCGCCAGCACCACCCACGCGGCGGACGCGAGCCGGGGCAGCAGGCCGTAGAGCAGCACGGCGAGCCCGGCCAGCACCCACGCGGCCGGCACCTGGGCCAGGCCGGCGGCGAACATCCGGCCCAGTTGGCGGGGCACGTCACCGGTGCTCAACCCGTACGTCAGGCCGGTCGTCAGCCCGGTCACCGCGAGCACCACCACCGGGCCGAGCAGCGCGAACGCCACGTGCGACAGCAGCCAGGTCGATCGCCGCGTCCCGGTGGCGAGCACCGGTTCGGCGTGCCCGGCGGACTCCTCGGCGCGCATCCGCAGCGCGGCCTGGATGCCGTACCCGGCCGCGGCCAGCCCGGCCAGGCTCAGCGTGACCCCCAGGTACGCGTCGGCCATCCCGGACGCCCCGCCGAGCCGGGCCACGATCTCCTCCATCCGCGGGCTCCCCTCGACCGACCGGCCGGCCGCCTCGGCCGCACCACCGAGGATCAGCCCGAGCAGGCCGAACCCGACCGACCACCAGAGGATCTGCCCCCGGTGCAGCCGCCAGGCCAGCCCGAACGGACCGGAAAGGGCGCCGCCCGCAGTGGCCGGGCCGAGCCGGGGCGGCAGCACGCCCGCGCCCAGGTCGCGGCGGACCGAGATCGGGTACGCGAGCGCGGCGAGCAGCACCGTGGCGGCAAGCGGCAGCAGCAGCACCCACCACCGCTCCCCCTCGTACGGCCGGACGCGGGCGCCCCAGCCCAGCGGGGACAGCCAGCTCGGCCAGTCGTTGCCGGCTGTGTCCCCGGCCAGGCGCAGCCCGAACGCGGCGCCGAGACCGGCGAGGCCGATTCCCCGCGCCCCGCCGGCGGTCTCGGTGAGCTGGGCGGCGAGCCCGCCGAGCGTCGCGAAGACCACGCCGGTCAGCACGGTGACCAGCCCGTACGCGACCGATCCGCCCACCGGCAGCCCGGTCGAGACCAGGCCGGCGGCGGTGAGCAGCCCGAGTACCAGGCCGGCCGCGTACGTGACGAGCAGCGCGGCGGTCAGCCCGGCGTGCCGCCCGAGCACGCTGCCGCCGAGCAGTTCTCGCCGCCCGGCCTCCTCCTCGGTGCGGGTGTGCCGGATGACCGTGAGCAGGCTCGCCAGCGCGACGATGAGCAGCAGGAAGCCGCTGCGCTGGGCGGTCAGCCCGCCGATGCTGTCGCCGTACGCCGGGCCGAGCAGCGCGACGATCGACGGGTTGCGGGCGGTGCCCTCCAGGTACGCGGCCCGCTCGGCGGCGGTCGGGAACAGTTCGAAGTAGCTGGCCGCGTACGTCATCGGCAGCACCGCGAGGATCAGCACCCACAGCGGCAGCAGGAGGCGGTCCCGGCGCAGGATCAGCCGGACCAGGTGACGGGTGCCGGTGAGCGCACTCATGACCGGTCCGCCGTCTCGGAACGCGCGGCGCCGGAGGAGGGCGCCGTCTCGTAGTGCCGCAGGAACAGTTCCTCCAGCGTGGGCGGCGTGCTGACCAGGCTGCGTACCCCCAGCTCGGTGAGCCGGCGCAGCGCGGCGTCGAGCGACGCGGTGTCCACGTCGAAGCGGACCCGCTGCCCGTCCACCCGCAGGTCGTGCACGCCGGGCAGGTCGGCCAGGCCGTCCAGCGGCGCGGCGACCTCGGCGTCGATCGCGGTGCGGTGCAGGTGGCGCAGGTCGCCGAGCGTGCCGGACTCCACCGTCCGGCCGGCCCGGATGATCGTCACCCGGTCGCAGAGCGCCTCCACCTCGGCAAGGATGTGGCTGGACAGCAGCACCGTGCGCCCGTCCTGCCGGGCCCGGCGGACCCAGTGCTGGAAGACCTCCTCCATCAGCGGGTCGAGCCCGGAGGTCGGCTCGTCGAGGATGAGCAACTCGACGTCGGAGGCGAGCGCGGCGACCAGGCCGACCTTCTGCCGGTTGCCCTTGGAGTAGGTGCGCCCCTTCTTGCGCGGGTCCAGCTCGAACGACTCCAGCAGCTCGGCACGGCGGGTCGGGTCGAGCCCGCCGCGCAGCCGGCCGAGCAGGTCGATCACCTCGCCGCCGCTGAGGTTGGGCCAGAGCGTGACGTCGCCGGGGACATAAGCGAGGCGGCGGTGCAGCGCCACCGCGTCGCGCCAGGGGTCGCCGCCCAGCAGCCGGACGGCCCCCGCGTCCGCCCGCAGCAGGCCGAGCAGCACCCGGATGGTGGTCGACTTGCCGGAGCCGTTCGGGCCCAGGAAGCCGTGCACCTCTCCGGTGCGGACGGTCAGGTCGAGCCCGTCGAGAGCCCGTGTGCGGCCGAAGGTCTTCACCAGGCCGGACACATCGATTGCCGTTTCCATACTTCAGAAGCTACGCTCGTTTCACAAACTTGTGAAGACTGTAGGGTCACGGGGTGAGCGTCGAGGAGCCGACCATGAACGTGCCGCCCCACCACGACGAGGAAGAGGTCCACCTCTTCGTCGAGCGGATGGCGATGGCCTTCGCCGACGTGGGCTTCCCCCGGATGGCCGCCCGGGTCCTGTTCACCGTAATGAGCGCCGACGACCCGCTCACCGCGGGTGAGATCGCCGAGCGGCTCGGCGTCAGCGCGGCGGCCGTCAGCGGCGCGGTGCGCTACCTGACCCAGTTCGCCATGCTGGTCCGCGAGCCGGTCAAGGGCTCCCGGCGCGACCGCTACCGGATGCCCGACAACCCGTGGTACGAGGCGACGATCACCAAGACCACGATCTACAAGAACTTCATCGACATCGCCGCCGGCGGGGTCGACGCACTGCGCGGCCGGAGCACCCCGGCCGGCGAGCGGGTCGCCGAGATGCGCGACTTCTTCCTCTTCGTACAGGAGGAACTGGAGTCGCTCGGCGACCGCTGGCGGGCCCGGCGGGCCGCGACCGGGCACGGCGGCCCGGCCGGCGGCTGAACCGTCAGCGGGTGTTGCCCCAGCGCGCCTGCTCCAGCAGCTCCACCGCGCGGTCCCGGGCCGACGGGTCGTCGTCGGCGCGCAGCAGCGCTGTCGCCTCGTCCACCGCGTCGGTCAGGTGCCGCCACTGGAGATCCCGCTCCCGCACCAGGTCCGACTGGGCGGCGAGCTGCCGCGTCTTCACCCACAGGTCGACGAAGACGGTCACCTTCGCCCGCAGCACCCACGGATCGAACGGCTTGGTCAGGTAGTCGACCGCGCCGGCCGCGTAGCCGCGCAGCGCGAGCTGCGCGTCCTTGTCCGCGGCGGTCAGGAAGATGATCGGTACGTGCCGGGTGCGCTCACGCCGCTTGATGTGGGTGGCCGTCTCGAAGCCGTCCATGTCCGGCATCTGGGCGTCCAGCAGGATCACCGCGAAGTCGTCCACCAGGAGCTGCTTGAGCGCCGCCTCGCCGCTCTCCACCGCGACCGACTGCACCGGGAGACCCTGGAGGATCGCCTCCAGCGCCATCAGGTTCTCCCGCCGGTCGTCCACCAGCAGGGCCTTGGCCGTCTGCGTCACGCGTTCTC
This sequence comes from Micromonospora sp. WMMD1274, assembly GCF_049179035.1. Classification (NCBI taxonomy): domain Bacteria; kingdom Bacillati; phylum Actinomycetota; class Actinomycetes; order Micromonosporales; family Micromonosporaceae; genus Micromonospora; species Micromonospora sp. WMMD1274. The sequence goes on along the minus strand of NZ_JBMHMG010000001.1, from coordinate 3,446,052 downwards.
CTCGCCTCGGCTCCGGCCGATCCAGGACGCCATCAGTTCGATCAGCTCGTCCAGGTCCACCGGCTTGGTGATGTAGTCGCTGCCGCCGGCGCCGAGCGCCGACTCCCGGTCACCGGGCATCGCCTTCGCGGTCAGGAACACGACCGGCAGGTCCGCGAACCGGTGGTTGCGGCGGATCTGCGCGGTCGTCTCGTACCCGTCCTGGTCCGGCATCATGGCGTCCATCAGGACGATGTCCACCTCCGGGTGCTCGGCGAGCTGGCGGACGCCGTCCGCCCCGTTGTCCGAGTACAACACGGTCATCCCGTGCAGTTCCAACGCGGACGTCAGCGCGAACACGTTCCGCACGTCGTCGTCGATGATCAGCACTGTCACGCCGTCCAGGCGCCGGGTCGCGGGCGTCTCCTGCGGCTGCGGCAGCTCCATCGGCATGAGCAGCGAAGACGGCAGGCCCGCGCGGCTCGGCGACGGTGGCGCCGGCGCCACCACCGCGTCCGGCGCCAGCACATCGGGTACGAAGAGAGTGAACGTCGAACCCTGACCGGGCGCGGACGAGACGGTGATCGTGCCACCGAGCAGGCGGGCCAGGTCACGGCTGATGGACAGCCCGAGGCCGGTGCCGCCGTAGCGGCGGCTGGTGGTGCCGTCCGCCTGCTGGAACGCCTCGAAGATCAGCGACAGCTTGTCGTCGGAGATCCCGATGCCGGTGTCGATCACGGTGAACGCGATCACCCGCTGCGCGTTGGTCAGCGCCGGCACGTCGAAGACGGCGTTCTCCGCCGCCGGGCCGATGCGCAGCGTCACGGCGCCGTTGTCGGTGAACTTCACCGCGTTGGACAGCAGGTTGCGCAGGATCTGCTGCAACCGCTGGGCGTCGGTGACCAGCGCGGGCGGCAGGTCTTGGCTCACCCGTACCTGGAAGTCCAGGCCCTTCTCCTCAGCCTGCGGCGCGAACGCCTGCTCCACGTAACCGCGGATCTCGGCGAACTGGATCTCGGTGGGCTCCACGTCCATCCGGCCCGCCTCGATCTTGGACAGGTCGAGGATGTCGTCGATCAGCGACAGCAGGTCGGACCCGGCCCCGTGGATGGTCCGGGCGAACTCGATCTGCTTCGCGCTGAGGTTGCGCTCCGGGTTCTCGGCGAGCAGCCGGGCCAGCAGGAGCAGCGAGTTCAGCGGCGTACGCAGCTCGTGGCTCATGTTCGCCAGGAACTCCGACTTGTACGCCGACGCGCGGGTGAGCTGCTGCGCCTTCTCCTCCAGGCCGAGGCGGGCCAGCTCGATCTCCCGGTTCTGCGTCTCGATGTTGGCCTTCTGCTCGGACAGGAGCTTCGCCTTGTCCTCCAGCTCGGCGTTGGTGCGCTGCAACTCGGCCGACTGGTCCTGCATCTCGTGCGCCAGCCGCTGCGACTGCGCCAGCAGCTCCTCCGTACGCCGGTTGGCCTGGATGGTGTTGACCGCGACGCCGATGGTGAGCACCAGCCGCTCCAGGAACGCCAGGTGCAGCTCGGAGAACGTGGCCACGCCGGCGAACTCGATCACGCCGAGCAGCTCGCCCTCGAACTGGACCGGCAGCACCACCAGGTCGGCCGGGGGCGTGTCGGCCAGCCCGGACCGCACGACGAGGCGCCCGTCCGGCTGCGCCTTGACCCGGATGGTCCGGCGCGACAGGGCGGCCTGCCCGACCAGCCCCTCACCCGGGCCGAACGTGACGTCGTGGCCGCGTGCCACGTACCCGTAGGAGGCGGTGAGCCGCAGCCGCATGCTGCCCTCGGAGCTGTCCGCCAGGAAGAACGCGCCGAGCTGCGCGTCCACCAGCGGGGTCACCTCCTGCATGATCATGCGGCAGACCTCGCCCAGGTCGCGCTGGCCCTGGAGCAGACCGCCGATCCGGGCCAGGTTCGAGTCCAGCCAGCCCTGCTCGGCGTTCTTCTTGGTCGTCTCCCGGAGGGTGACGATCATCTGGTTGATGTTGTCCTTCAGCTCGGCGACCTCGCCCTGCGCCTTCACGTTGATCCGCTGGGTCAGGTCGCCGCGGGTCACCGACGTGGAGACCTGCGCGATGGCGCGCAACTGCGTGGTCAGGGTCGAGGCGAGCTGGTTGACGTTCTCGGTGAGGTCGCGCCACGTACCGGAGACGCCCTTGACCTGGGCCTGACCGCCCAGCTTGCCCTCGGTGCCCACCTCACGGGCCACGCGGGTGACCTCGTCGGCGAACGAGGAGAGCTGGTCGACCATCGTGTTGACTGTGTTCTTCAGCTCCAGGATCTCGCCCTGCGCGTCCACTGTGATCTTCTGGCCCAGGTCGCCGTTCGCCACGGCGGTGGTGACCGACGCGATGTTCCGGACCTGGCTGGTCAGGTTCGACGCCATCGAGTTCACGTTGTCGGTGAGATCCCGCCACGTACCCGAGACGCCCTTGACCTGGGCCTGACCACCCAGCTTGCCCTCGGTACCCACCTCACGGGCCACCCGCGTCACCTCGTCCGCGAACGACGACAACTGGTCGACCATCGTGTTGACAGTGGACTTCAGCTCCAGGATCTCGCCCCGGGCGTCCACAGTGATCTTCTGCGACAGGTCACCCTTGGCGACGGCGGTCGACACCTGCGCGATGTTCCGCACCTGTGCGGTCAGGTTCGACGCCATCGAGTTCACGTTGTCGGTCAGGTCGCGCCAGGTGCCGGCGACACCGCGCACCTGCGCCTGGCCGCCCAGCTTGCCCTCGGTGCCCACCTCGCGCGCCACCCGCGTCACCTCGTCGGCGAACGACGAGAGCTGGTCCACCATCGTGTTGACAGTGGACTTCAGCTCCAGGATCTCGCCCCGCGCGTCCACAGTGATCTTCTGCGACAGGTCACCCTTCGCCACAGCGGTGGTGACCGACGCGATGTTCCGCACCTGACTGGTCAGGTTCGACGCCATCGAGTTCACGTTGTCGGTCAGGTCACGCCACGTACCCGAGACGCCCTTGACCTGGGCCTGACCACCCAGCTTGCCCTCGGTACCCACCTCACGCGCCACCCGCGTCACCTCGTCGGCGAACGACGAGAGCTGGTCCACCATCGTGTTGACCGTGTTCTTCAGCTCCAGGATCTCGCCCTGCGCGTCCACGGTGATCTTCTGACCCAGGTCGCCCTTGGCGACGGCCGTGGAGACCTGGGAGATGTTGCGGACCTGGCTGGTCAGGTTGCCGGCGAGCTGGTTGACGTTCTCGGTGAGGTCGCGCCAGGTGCCGGAGACGCCGCGCACCTGCGCCTGGCCACCCAGCTTGCCCTCGATGCCCACCTCACGGGCCACCCGCGTCACCTCGTCGGCGAACGACGAGAGCTGGTCCACCATCGTGTTCACGGTGTCCTTCAGCTCCAGGATCTCGCCCTGGGCGGCCACCGTGATCTTCTGCGACAGGTCACCCTTCGCCACAGCGGTCGACACCTGGGCGATGTTGCGCACCTGCGCGGTCAGGTTCGACGCCATCGAGTTGACGTTGTCGGTCAGGTCCTTCCACGTGCCCGCCACGCCCGGCACCTCGGCCTGGCCGCCCAGCTTGCCCTCGGTGCCCACCTCGCGGGCCACCCGGGTCACCTGCTCGGCGAACAGCCGCAGCGTGTCGGTGAGCGAGTTCATCGTGTCGGCCAGCTCGGCCACCTCGCCGCGCGCCCCGACCGTGATCTTCTGCGACAGGTCGCCCTTCGCGACGGCCGTCGCCACCTGGGAGATCGACCGAACCTGCCCGGTGAGGTTCGACGCCATGGTGTTCACCGAGTCGGTGAGGTCCTTCCAGGTGCCGGCCACCCCGCGCACGTCGGCCTGGCCGCCCAACTTGCCCTCGGTGCCCACCTCACGGGCCACCCGGGTCACCTCGTCGGCGAACGACGAGAGCTGGTCCACCATCGTGTTCACGGTCCGGCCGATACGCAGGTACTCACCGCGCAGCGGACGACCGTCGATCTCCAGCGCCATGTGCTGGGACAGGTCGCCGTCGGCCACCGCCACGATGACCCGGGCGATCTCGGTCGTCGGGCGGCCCAGGTCGTCGATGAGCGAGTTGACCGCCCGCTGCCCCTCCGCCCACGAGCCGTCCAGGCCCTCGTCGTCCAGGCGCTCGGTGAGCCGCCCGTCGCGGCCGACGATCCGGCTGATCCGCCGCAGGTCCAGGTGCTGCCGTTCCTGCAACGACACCACGTCGTTGAAGGCGTCGGCGACCTCACCGGGCAGACCCGCCCGCCGGGGCAGGCGCACCCGGAGATCACCGCGCCCCACCCGGCGCAACGCCTCGACCAGTTCACCGAGGAGCACCTCGTGGTCGGACGCGGACGGGTCCGCGGTCAGCGACTGATTCACCGTGGCCATCGTTCCTCGCTCCGCTCGGGCTCGTGCGGTCACACGGGCCATCCCATCATTGTGCCGCGCGATCCGTCGAGGTCACCGCGTGTGATCGCGCGTCACGTGCGGTATCAACCCGGGTGGTGGGTTCGCCGGGACGCTTGGCACCCGGGGTGGGCGCGGTGGAGGATACGAAGGTGTCAGCGGAGGCAGGGCCGGCCAGCGGCGGCGCGGACGAGCGCGTCCGCCGGGTCCGCCTCCCCGCCGACCGCCGCACCCCCGCGGCGGCCCGCGCGCTGGTGCGCACCATGCTGCTCGAAGCGCGGCTGCCCGAACTGCTGAACGAGGCGCTGCTGCTCACCACCGAGCTGACCACCAACGCCGTCGAACACGCGCGTACCGAACTGGACATCGAGGTCGACACCGACCGCACCGGCCTCACCGTGACCGTCACCGACTTCGCCTCCGGCCCGGTCGACGAGCTGATCGTCGGTGTGCGCAACACCACGTCCGACATCACCGAGGTGGCCACCAGAGGGCGCGGGCTGCTGCTCGTCGACCACTTCTCCAGCCGGTGGGGCACGACCTACCTGCCCACCGGCAAGGGCGTCTGGTTCCGCCTCGACCGGCCCGGCCCCGGCGGGTCCGCCCGGCCGTCGGCCGGCCCGCTGCGCGTCGCCGAACCGGACCGGAACGGCGACGGTACGCCGAGCGCCGCGGCCATGAGCGACCTGATGCAGCTCACCCCCGACTCGTACGCCGACGAGCCACTGCCCGAGTTCGCCACCGGACTGCTGACCCGGGTCGCCGAGATGGTCGGCGCCGCCGGTGGCACGGTCCGGCTCGACCGGGGCGACGGACTCGGCACCCAGGTCTTCGCCCGGTACGGGCGCCCGCCGCGCGAGGGCAACGAGCTGCTGCGCGTACCGCTGGCGGTGCACCGCCCGTACTCAGGCGAGCTGGAGCTGGACGCGGCGCCCTCGGCGTACGCCCGGCCGCTCGCCGTACTGGCCGCCGAACGGCTGTCGCTGCACCTGGAGAACGACCGGCTGCGCCGCGCCGACGTGCGCCGCTCCACCTGGCTGACGTTCCTGGCCGAGGCCAGTGAACTGCTCGCCCAGTCGCTCGACGTCGAACTGACCATGGCGCTCGTACCGCAGCTCGTGGTGCCCCGGCTCGGCCAGTGGTGCGCCGTGCACACCACCGACGAGTGGGGCCGGCTGCGCCTCGCCGCGTCCAGCCACGCCGACGAGGCGATGCTGCCGCAACTGCACCGGATCCTCCAGGAGACCGGCCCCGACTCGATCCAGTCCCGGCTGCGCGAGGCGTCCCGCAACGCCGCCCAGGTGCCGCTCGGCGGGCCGATGGAGGGCTTCGCCGTACCGTTGATCGCCCGTGGCCAGCGGCTCGGCACCCTGGCCGTGGGCCGGCACCAGCGGCAGCGGCACGACCCGGACGAGGTGTCGGTGCTGGAGGACGTGGCCCGCCGCGCCGCCCTCGCCATCGAGAACGCCCGCATCCACGCCGAGCGCCGCCGGGTCGCCCAGACGCTCCAGCAGTCCCTGCTGCCGCCGGTGCTCCCGGTGGTCGAGGGCATCGGCTTCGCCGCCGAGTACGTCCCGACCGGCGACGACGCGGAAGTCGGCGGCGACTTCTACGACGTGCTCCCGCTGCCGGACGGCCGGTGGCTCGTGGTGGTCGGCGACGTATCCGGCAAGGGCGTACAGGCCGCCGCCGTGACCGGGCTGGTCCGGGACGTGATCCGGGTGCTCGTCGGCGACGGCAAACCGCTGCCCGAGGTGCTCGGCCGGCTCAACGAGACGCTCGTCGAACGCGGCGGCGGACGCTACTGCACGCTGGCGCTGGCGGCTGTCGCACCCGGCGACGGCGACCAGCTCGACGTCTCGCTGCACCTGGCCGGCCACGACCGCCCGGTGCTGCTGCACGGCGGTGGCGGCGCGACGTTCGTCGGGGCCGGCGGTACGGCGCTGGGCCTGCTCGACACGATCACCACGCCGACCGCCGAGCTGACGCTCAAGCCCGGCGACGCGCTGATCTTCTACACCGACGGGGTCACCGAGCGGCGGCGCGGACGGGAGCTGTTCGGCACCGACCGGCTGCGCGAGTCGGCGGCGCCGCTGGCCGGGTACTCGGCCGATGTGGTGGCCGCCCGGCTGCGCGCCGCCACCATCGCCTTCTCGGTCGAGCCCCCACGCGACGACATAGCCATCCTGGTCCTCCGAAACGACACCCCCTAACCCCCGCCGCCTTCCCCGCCCGGGCGGGACGCCCCGCGCCCGGGCGGGCACCCCGTCGATCATGAAGTTGGCCGCTCAATTCGCCCGTTTCCTCCCCGTCAACTTCATGGTCAACCCACTCCGGCACGCCGGGGGGCGCCTCAGGCGCCCGTCGTCGCGCTTCAGGTCGCCCTTCGGCGGTGATCAAGGAGTTTGTGTTCTCCGGGGGCGCGAAATCTGACGCAAAGTCCTTGATCACCGGGCGAGGCAGGGCGTGGACGGAGGCGGGGGACGCGGGTGGCACCGAGGCTGTGCGGGGGCCGGGGCGCCGGGCAGGCGAGGGCGTCCAGACAGGCGAGGGCGTCCAGACGGGCGGGGGCGCCGGGCAGGCGAGGGCGTCCGGCGGGCGCTCCCGTCGAGCAGGGCACCGGCACGGGTGAGCCGGACATCGGCAGGCTGGTGCCCGGGCGGGTGAGGGCTGGTCAGAGGCCTCCGGGGAGGCGGCCGGGGGCCAGGCGGTGGTGCGGGTCCAGGTGGGCCTTGGCGCTGCGCAGGCGCGGCAACGTGGGCAGCTCGCCCCAGAGGTCGACGGCACGGCGTACCGCCGCGGGCGCGGCCACCACGACACACCGGCCCCGCCGGGCGATCAGCACACTGCGGACCGCGGTGAGGATCGAGGCGACCCGCTCGGGCGGCAGCGCGCCGGACAGGGCTGCGTGGACGGTGCCCGAGCCGGCCGAGCCGCGTACAGGCACCGGGCTGCCGGTGGCGTCGCGCAACGCGTAGACGGCGGCGTGCAGGTCGTTGATCGGCACCTCGATGCGCAGCGCGGTGTCGCCGGGCGCGAACGGGTAACGCCCCCACCATTCCGGCGCGTGGTGGCTGATCATCGCCTCGGCGCCGAGGACGGCGGCGAGACGTTCGGCCCGCTCGGTCACGTCGGCCGGGCCGCCTTCCAGCAGCACCACCAGGCTGCCCGCCGCGGGTCGCCCGGTCACGGCGGGATGGTCGGGGCGGTTGATCACCGACGGGTGCGTAGCCGGGATACGACGCCGGGGCAGCGGCACCGGCACCGGCAGGTCCAGTTCGACGGCGGCCGGATCGACGCCTGCGGCCAGTACGGCCCGGACCAGGTCGTGCACCTCCAGCGGCGTCCAGACCGGACGGGACACCCAGAGCCGGCCGGCAGGCACGGCGTGCACTCGCATGGTCGCCGAGACCAGCACGCCGAGCCCGCCCTGCGAGCCGCAGAGCAGCCGGGCCACGTCGAGCCCGGGCACCTCGCCCCGACCGAGGATCGCGTCCCCGCCACCCGGACCGTCGCCGAACGCACCACCGGCGCCCCAGCCCGCGGAACCGCCATCGCCCGCCGGACCCCGTTCACTCGCACGACCACCCCCGCTGCCCGGGGTGGCCCGGCCGAGCGCCTCCGTGCCGGACTCGCCGACGCTCACCAACTCGCCGTCGGCATCGAGGTAGCGCACCCCGACGAGCTGGGCGCACGGGCTGCCGTGCCGGTGACGCAGCGGACCGGACTCGTCGGCGGCGAGCACCCCGCCGAGCGTCGCGCCCGGCGAGGGGGCGTCGACCGGCAGCCGCCGGTTGGTGCGCGCGAGCGTGGCCTGGACCGCGCGCAGTGGCGTGCCGGCGCCGATCTCGGCCACCGCCGCGTCGCGCGGCTCGTGCCAGACCCCGGCGAGGCGGCCGGTGTCGAGCATGATGTCCACCTGCGCGGGGGCGGCACCCCAGTCGATCTTCGTGCCGGCGCCCCGGGGCACCACTGTCAGGTCGTGCGCGGCGGCCAGCCGCAACACCTCCGCCGCGGCGTGCGGGCCGCCCGGCACGGCCACCCATCGGGCGGTACGGCCGGCCACCTCGTCGGCCGGGCCGGCGAAGCGGGCGAACGGGTCACCGCAGATCGCGGCCAGCTTCCGGGTGATGTCGAGGGCTTCGAGTCGGTCGGTGGAACGTGCCGCATCCGCCATGGCGGTTATCGTACACATGTTCGAAAGACCTGGCGGCGAGTCGCGGGATTCGGTCGGCGGGCGAGCCCGGCGGCGGCCCGGCGACCGGTAACGTGGCGCCGTGACCGAAACCCCACCGCCCGTCGCCAAGCGCGTCCCGACCGAGCGCGTCCATCACGGTGACACAGTCCTCGACGAGTACGCCTGGCTCGCCGCCAAGGACGACCCGGACACGATCGCGTACCTGGACGCCGAGAACGCGTACACCGAGGCGCGCACCGCCCACCTGGCCGGGCTGCGCGCGGAGCTGTTCGAGGAGACGCGCCGGCGCACCCAGGAGACCGACCTGTCGGTGCCGACCCGCAAGGACGGCTACTGGTACTACACCCGCACGGTCGAGGGTCAGCAGTACGGCGTGCACTGCCGGCGCGCGGTCCGGCCGGGCGAGACGGCGCCCCCGGTCAGCGCGGACGGCGCCCCGCTCGACGGCGAGGAGGTGCTGCTCGACGGCAACCAGCTCGCCGAGGGGCACGACTTCTTCTCGCTCGGCGCGTTCGACGTCAGCCCGGACGGGCGCTGGCTGGCCTACTCCACCGACTTCTCCGGCGACGAGCGGTTCACGCTGCGGATCAAGGATCTGACCACCGGCGAGTCGCTGCCGGACGAGGTGCCGGACACGTTCTACGGCACGGCCTGGTCCAGCGACGCGTCCACGCTGTTCTACGTGACCGTGGACGAGGCGTGGCGGCCGAACCGGGTCTGGCGACACACAGTCGGCACGGCGTCCACCGAGGACGTGGTGGTGTACCAGGAGGACGACGAGCGGTTCTGGGTCGGTGTCGAGCTGACCCGCTCGGAGCGCTTCGTGGTCATCGACATCCACAGCAAGATCACCAGCGAGGTGTGGGTGATCCCGGCGTCCAACCCGACCGGCGAGCCCGCCGTCGTGGCCCCGCGGCGTCAGGGCATCGAGTACGCGGTGGAGCACCACGGCCACCGCTTCCTGATCCTGCACAACGACGGCGCGGAGGACTTCGCGCTGGCGTACACCTCGGCGGACGCGCCGGGCGAGTGGGAGCCGCTGATCCCGCACACCCCGGGCACCCGGCTGGAGGCGGTCGACGCGTTCGAGAACCACCTCGTGGTGTCGCTGCGCGCCAACGGCCTGACCGGCCTGCGGGTGCTGCCGGTGGGCAGTGACGACAGCTGGGACATCGACTTCCCCGAGCCGATCTACAGCGTGGGGCTGGACGCGAACCCGGAGTACCGCACGAACGAGGTCCGGCTGCGCTACACCTCGCTCGTCACCCCGGACTCGGTCTACGACTACGACCTGGTGACCCGGGAGCTGACGCTGCGCCGGCAGAAGCCGGTCCGTCCCGGGCCGGACGGGCGCGCGTACGACCCGGCCGACTACGAGCAGCACCGCGACTGGGCGCTCGCCGACGACGGCACCCGCGTACCGATCTCGCTCGTCTGCCGCCGCGACACCCCGCGCGACGGTTCGGCGCCCGCCGTCATCTACGGCTACGGCTCGTACGAGGCGAGCATGGACCCGTGGTTCTCGATCGCCCGGCTGAGCCTGCTCGACCGCGGCGTGATCTTCGCGGTGGCGCACATCCGGGGCGGCGGTGAGCTGGGCCGTCGCTGGTACGACGAGGGCAAGCTGCTGGCCAAGAAGAACACGTTCACCGACTTCGTGGCCTGCGCCCGGCACCTGGTGAAGGCGGGCTGGACGGCGAGCGACCGGCTGGTGGCCCGGGGCGCCTCGGCCGGCGGCCTGCTGATGGGCGCGGTGGCGAACCTCGCCCCGGACGCGTTCGCCGGGATCGTCGCGCAGGTGCCGTTCGTGGACGCGCTCAGCTCGATCCTCGACCCGTCGCTGCCGTTGACGGTCACCGAGTGGGAGGAGTGGGGCAACCCGCTCGACGACCCCGAGGTCTACGCGTACATGAAGTCGTACACGCCGTACGAGAACGTCACCGCCGCCGACTACCCGGCGATCCTGGCGGTGACCAGCCTCAACGACACGCGCGTGCTCTACCACGAGCCGGCCAAGTGGATCGCCCGGCTGCGGTCGCTCGCGCCGGCCGGTGACTACCTGCTCAAGACCGAGATGGGCGCGGGCCACGGCGGCCCGAGCGGCCGGTACGACTCCTGGCGCGAGGAGGCGTTCGTGAACGCCTGGATCCTCGACCGCGTCGGCCGGGCCTGACCCGTTCCGGAGCAGATGAGCGACGAGGAGCAGCCGGGCCGGCGTGCGCCGGCCTGGCTGCTCCTCGTGGTGGTCGCCGGTGCGCTGGTCGTCTGCTGCTGTTCGACGGTGATCGGGCTGGCCGTCGCCGGCTCCGCCGGACTGCTCGGCCGCTGACCGGTCAGGTGCTGCGCAGTTCCTCCACCGAGGTCGCGGCGCGCAGGAACAGCAGGCCGGCCACGACCGTGCACAGCACCGCCGCCAGCCCGCCCGCCGCGAGCCAGGCCAGCTGATCCCACGGTACGTCCGGCGGGACAGTCGTCTTCGGCACCCATTCGGTACGGGTGTACCGCGCCGCGGTGGCCGGGTCGCCGCACAGCTCAGTACCGGCGTCGCAGATCGTCTGCGCGAAGCCACCGTTGCTCGGTGCCGGCATGACGCCCCGGACCAGCAGGTAGCCGACCGTCAGCGCGAGCCCGATCGCGGGTACGGCGGGGGCGAGCGCGGCCCAGAGCAGCGACCGGCCGATGGTGGCGCGTGGCACGCCGGTCGCCACCTGCGCCGCGTACGCCCGTCGCCGGCTGGTGATCCCCTCGACCACGGCCACGAGCAGCCCACCGCCGGCGATCGCCATCGCCACCACGACCGCGAGGTCGACCAGGTCCATCGCGCCGAGGAAGAAGTCCGGGTCGGCCAGTCCGGAGCCGGTGCGACGGGTCACCTCGGCCTGGGCCCGGAAGTCGGCGCGCAGCGCCGCGGCACCGGCGCCGAAGATCAGCGCGGCCAGCAACGCGGCGAAGGTGCGGCTGCCGGCCCACGGGTCGGCGGCCAGCCGGCGGGCGGCGAGCAGGGCGGCCGGGCCGCGTCCGTGCCGGTGCAGCAGCCGCCCGGTCTGGTACGAGATCCAGCCGGTGCCCGAGACGACGCCGATCATCGCGGTCAGCCCGCCGACGACCAGCAGCGTCGGCACCAGCCAGTCGGGTGCCACGGCGCCACGCCGCTCGTACCAGAGCAGGAGCGGGCGGATCGCGGCGAACATCGCCAGTGCGGCGAGGATGAGCACGCCCGGCCACGGCCAGGGCGCCCGGGTGCGGACCCTGCGCACGACGCCGAACGGGGTGGTGGCGACCCGCCGCAGCAGCAACGCGCTCACCAGCGCGGCGGCCAGCGGCAGGCCGAGCACGACGGCGGCCACCGCCACCGGGGCCGGATGCACGTCGGTGGGCAGCGGCAGCCGCCCGTCCGCGTCGGGCCGGTGCAGCAGCCGGCGTCCGGCCAGGAAGACGGCCAGGCCGATGAGGGTGCCGATCAGGCTCGCCACGCCGGTCTCGGCGACCGCGAGCCGGGTGACCTGCCCGGGGGTGGCACCGGCCAGCCGGAGCGCGGCCAGCCGTCGGTCCCGGCCGGGCGCGCCGAGGCGGGCGCACTGCCCGGCCAGCCCCAGCACCGGTACGCAGAGCAGCAGCAACGCGAGCGCGACGCCGGGGCGCAGGCCGGGTTCCCGGAGCAGGGCGTTGGTGTACTGCTCGGACTGCGTCCAGGCATGGCCGGCCGGCTTGACCACCGACAGCACTGTCAGCGCGGCCAGCCCGGCCAGTGTCGCGAGCGCGGCGCTCACCGCGGTGAGCACCACCCGTGCGACGTCGGTGCGGGTGCCCGCCAGCACGAGTCGCAGCAGCGTCCCCGGCCTCACCGTGACCCGCCCGGCAGCGCCGGGTCGAGCCCGAGCCCGGTGTGGTCGACCATGCCGTCGCGCAGGGTCACCTCCCGGTCCGCGTACGCGGCGATGCGCGGCTCGTGCGTCACCAGCACGACCGTGGTGCGCTGCTCGCGGGCCAGCCGGACCAGTTGGGTGAGCACCTGCTCGCCGGCCAGCGTGTCGAGCGCGCCGGTCGGCTCGTCGGCGAAGATCACCCGTGGTTCGGTGACGAGCGCCCGGGACATCGCGCAGCGTTGCTGCTGCCCGCCGGACATCTCACCGGGCCGGGCGTCGGCGACGTCGGCCACGCCGAGCCGGTCCAGCCAGGCCAGCGCCGCGGTCCGTGCCGCTCGCCGCCCCGTGCCGGCGAGCAACAGCGGAAGTGCGACGTTCTCCGCGGCGGTCAGCTCGGCGACGAGCTGACCGAACTGGAACAGCACCCCGAATTCGGTACGGCGCAGCCGCGAGCGGGCCGCCTCCGACCACGTGTCGATCCGTTCCCCGCGCCAGGTCACCTGACCGGCGTCGGGACGCAGGATGCCGGCGAGGCAGTGCAGCAGCGTGGACTTGCCGCAGCCGCTCGGGCCGGTGACCGCGAGGATCTCGCCTTCGGCCACGTCGAGCGTCAAACCGCGCAGCGCGGGTGTGTGACCGTATGCGCGGACGACTCCGCGCGCTTGCAGGAACGTCACGAGCGCACCTCCCGGTGCCAGTCGGCGACCCGGTCCAGGGTGGTGTGCAGCCACCGGAGATCGGCGTCGAGGTGGGCGATGGCGAAGTCGGCGGCGACCACCTCGTCGAGGCGGGCGCCGGGGGCCGTCTTGAGCGCGGTCAGTTCGCGCAGCCGTTGCGTGTGCGCCTGCCGCTGCGCGATCAGGTAGGCGCGGGCCTGGTCGACGTCGGCCACCAGGAGCGCGACCACCACCTTCGCGAACAGCGTGCTGGCCACGTACGGCATCGGCGGTTCGACGGTGCCGAGCCAGTGGTCCAGCGCCGCCCGCCCGTCGTCGGTGAGCGCGTACGAGGTGCGGTCGGGGCCGCCCTCGCGGGTCTGGCCGGCCGTGGCCACGAGGCCGTCGCGGCACAGACGCGCCAGCGTCGCGTAGACCTGCCCGAAGGCGAGCGGACGGGCGCGGGGCAGCCGCTCGTCGTGCGCGCGCTTCAGCTCGTAGCCGTGGCGTGGGCCGGCGGCGAGCAGCCCGAGCAGGACGTGCGATGTGGACACGGCCCTACTATTCGCTGAGTGAATAGCGGTGTCAAGAACGGCCCGCGCGGCGTACCACGCGGGCCGTTCGGATTCAGCGGGTCCAGGCCGGGTCGCGCCCGGCCCGGCCGAGCAGCGCGTCCATGCTGTCCGGTGCCGCGTCGGTGGGCACCGGCGGGCCGAACGCGCCCATCTTCTGCCCCGTGTCGCCCATCCGGTCCATGAACTCGTGCCCCGCCGCCACCACAGCGGGGTCCACGGTCAGATCCTGGCCGGTGGCCCGCGCCAGATCCCATCCGTGGATGGTGAGGTCGATCAGGGCCATCAGGCCGACCGTCTCCTGCGGCAGTCCCATGCCCGGCGAGACACCCTCCTGCGTGGACGGATCGGACCACGCCTCGGTCAGCCGGGCCGCCTCGGTCGCGAACCGGTCCCGCCAGCCGTCGGTCAGGTGATCGGTCTTGCCGGACCAGTCGACCTCCTCCCGGCGGGCCAGCGCCTGGAAGTTGACCACCACGTCGAACAGGTGGCCCAGCAGGTCGCGCACTGTGTAGTCGGGACAGGGGGTGGGCAGGACGAGCTGGTCGTCGGAGACGCCGCGCACCATCGCGGCCGTACGCGGCGCCGCGACGGCGAGCAGTTCACTGGTCTTCGTAGTCATCGGGCCAGCCTATGAGGACTGTCGCGAGGAAACGGGACACGAACCGGCGGGGTCCGGTTCCGGCACCGGCCGGCCGCCGCGACGACCGCGCCGGTCGCTCAGCGACGGCGGACCGCTACCACCGCGACGTCGTCGTGGATCTCCGGCGGCGCCAGCTCGACGAGCAGCCGCCGGCAGAAGTCGTCCAGGTCGTCGTCGACCCGGGTGGCGGCCACCCCGAGCGCCGCCATGCCGTCGTCGATCGTGGCGTCCCGCCGCTCGATCAGCCCGTCGGTGTAGAGCACGAGGGTCGCCCCGGCCGGCAGCACGAACTCCAGGTCCGGCGGGCGCGGCGCGCGCACGCCGAGCAGCGGCGCGGACTGCGTCACGAACTCGACCCGCCCGTCCCGGCTCAGCAACGCCGGCAGGTGCCCGGCGCTGGCCAACCGCACCAGCCCGGTCGGCGGGTGGAGCAGCAGCACGCAGATGGTGGCCAGCTCGGTCGGCAGCAGGGTGCGCATCAGTTCGTTGACCCGGTCCAGGATCACGCCCGGCTGGTGCCCCTCGACCGCGTACGCCCGCACCGCGTGCCGCAGCTCGGCCATCACCGTGGCGGCGTGCAGCGAGTGCCCGGCCACGTCACCGATCGCCACCAGCAGGTGCCCGTCGAGCATCACCAGCTCGTAGAAGTCGCCGCCCACCTCGGTCTGCGCGCTCGCCGGCTCGTACCGGACGGCCAGGTCCAGGCCGTTCACGTCGGGCAGCCGCTGCGGCAGCAGGCTGCGCTGCAACGTCACCGCGATCCGGTGCTCCTCGTCGAAGGACCGCTGCGCCTCCACCGCCGAGGCGACCGCCTGGGCGAGCTGCACCAGCACCGGCGTGCGTACGGTCTGGGTGGCGGTCGGCACCACCACGTAGAGCGGGGCGCGGTCCTCGCGCAGCCGGGACGCGGCCACCGTCACGGTGTCGCCGTCCGGCCAGCCCGCCACCGCCCAGTTGGCCGGCTCGTCGACGCGCACCCGGGTGCCGATCGGCACTCCGGTGTCGTCCACCACCCACGGCACGATGCGGGCCGGCGTGTGCGGGTCGGCCGCCACCCCGGCCAGGCAGTCCCCGTCGAACGTCTCGGCGACCACCGCCGCCGGGGCCTTGAAGATCCGCGCCGCGCCGCTCGCGGCGGCCTCCAGCAGCCGGACGAAGTTCGGCGTCGCGTGCATCTCCACAGTGGCGTCGGCGAGCGCGGCGAGCCGCTCGGCGAGCTGCTCGGCCCGCAGCCGGGCCTGGTAGTAGCGCAGCACCGCGTGGGCGGTGGCGACCAGTTCCTCCGGCTCGATCGGCTCGGCCAGGTAGGCGTCCGCGCCCCGGGTGAGACCCTGCGCCCGGTCGACCACGTCGACCGCGTGCGCGGAGACGTGGATGACCGGGATGTACGGGTACTCCTCCTTGATCCGCTCGCACACCTCGAAGCCGCTCATGTCGGGCAGCCGCACGTCGAGCACCACGAGGTCGACGTGCTCCCGGGCCACCCGGTCCAGCGCCGCCGTGCCGTTCTCGGCCTCGACGGTGACGAAGCCGGCCCGAGTAAGCCAGTTGACCAGCAGGTATCGCTTGGGGCCGCTGTCGTCGACCACAAGCACGGTCACCGGCCCGCTGTCCACCGTCACGCTCCGCCCGCGGGGAGGACCACTGTGAACGTGCTGCCCCGGCCGGGTTCGCTGGTCAGCTCCAGCGTCCCGCCGAGCAGCGTGATCAGCCGCCGCGCGTACGGCAGGCCGAGCCCGGTGCCACCGACCCGGGTCGTGCCGGGCACCTGGTAGAACTCCTCGAAGACCCGTTCGTGCAGCTCCGGCGGGATGCCCACGCCGGTGTCGGTGACCGACAGCGTCCACTGCTCGCCACGGCGCTCGGCGCGCAGGCGCACCTCGCCGCGCTCGGTGAACTTCAGGCCGTTGTGCAGCAGGTTGCGCAGCACCTGGGCGAGCAGCACCTCGTCCGAGCGGAGCGTCGCCGGGGCCGGCGGCTCCTCGACCACCAGCTCCACCTCGGAGCGCGTGGTGAGCGCCCGCAGCGTGCCGCGCAGCTGCCCGAACACCGCGCGCAGGTCGACCTCGGACCAGTCCGGCTCGATCCGCCCCGACTCCGCCTTCGCCAGGTCGAGCAGCTCGTTGACCAGCCCCAGCAGGTCGCCCGCCGAGGAGCGGATCAGCCCCACCTGGCGGGCCTGCTCGCTGGTGAGCGGGTCGGAGGCGGAGTCGGCCAGCAGCCGGGCCAGACCGATGATCGCGGTCACCGGCGCGCGCAGCTCGTGGCTGACGTTGGCCAGGAACCGGCTCTTCGACTCGCTCGCGGCGCGAAGCTGGGCGGACTTCTCCTCCAGCTCGGCGTAGAGCGCCACCACACCCCGGTTGGTCTCCTCCAGCTCCTCGGTGAGCTGGTTGTAGAGCGCCATCACGCCCTGGTTGGTCTCCTGGAGCTCCGAGTTGAGCACGGCCAGTTCGTCGCGCTGACTGCGCACCTCGTCGAGGGCGGCGATGAGCTGGGAGTTCTGTGCCGCCAGCTCGTCCAGCGCGGAGCCCGGAGCGCGCTCGGCCAGCTCGGCACGGAGCCGGCCGGCGCGTTCCGGCGTCAGCTCCTCGGCGTGGTCGGGCACCCGTCTGGACATCCTCACGACGGTATCGCCCTCGACGGCCACGACCCGCAACGTGTCCACCAGACGCGCGACGCCGCCGGACTGCGGCTCGTACCGGCCGCCGGGCAGCGGACGCAGCGGTGACAGGTCGACCTGGAGCACCCGGCGGCCCACGGCGTCCCGGTCGAGGGCGAACGTCACGTCCGCGCCGTCGACCCCGCGCAACAGCTCCCGGGCCACCTCGCTCAGCGCGGTGGCGATCCGTACCTGGTCCTGGTGTTCCAGCCCGACCGCCGCGGCCACCTCCCGGCCACGCTGCCGGACCAGGAAGATGTCCTGCTCGACCCGGAGCGCGAGGTGCAGGAGCGGCTCACTCATGCCGCCTCCCGGGCCACCAGGACGCAGGCGTCGTCGCGGCGGGTGCCGGCGTCGCGCAGCAGCGTCGCGGCGGCCAGCAACGGGTTGCGCCCGGCCAGCCCGGGATAGTCGTCGAGATCCCAGCGATCCACCACCCCGTCACTGTGCATGACCAGGGTGGCGTCGCGCGAGAAGGGGTAGTCGTACCCGCGGATCACCGGACGCTGGTGCCCGGCGATGCCCGGCAGCGAGACCAGCCCGCGCCGCCGCTCGCCCGGCGCGACGATCATCGCGGCGATGTTGCCGAGCCCTGCGTAGCGGAGCACTCCGGCGGCCGGATCCGGCTCCGCCACCGCGAGCGCGGCGCCCCGGGTGTGCGAGATGGCGGCGTGCAGGTGCCGCACCACGACGTCCGGCGGCCCGTCCGGCGCGGAGCGGAACGCGGACACGGCGGCACCGGTCGCGGCGGCGGCGAGCGGTCCGTGGCCCAGCCCGTCGGAGACCAGCACCTGCCGCCGGCTGCCGAGCCGGCGGACCGCGTACCCGTCGCCGCTGCTCTGCTCGCCGGTGATCGGCCGGGCCAGTCCGGCCGCCCAGTCCGGCTCCGGCGGTGCGGCGTCCCAGACCTGGACGACGAGGACCGTGCCGCGGCCGGGCGCCGAGTAGCCGTCGAACCGGCTCGACTGCCGGGCGATCGCGCCGAGCCCGATGCCGAGCGTGCCGGCGGTGGAGTGGCCGTCGACGGAGGAGAGCGTCAGGTCGGCCATGCCGGGGCCGGAGTCGATCGCCACCAGTTCCACGCCGGCCTGCCCGCCCCGGCGCGCCGGGCGCATCAGGAGCGTGCCCTCGCGGGCGTGCTTGACCAGGTTGCTGGTGATCTCGGCGGTGACGATCGCCAGGTCCGCGACGCGCGACGCGCTCAGTTCGAGCTGCCGGCCGAGACGCTCGGCCGCCCGGCGTACGCTGCCGGCGGTCGCGCCGGTGTCGACCCGGAACCAGATGCCGTGGTCGGGCACCACCTCGGCGGTCATCGCGACCACTTGGTGACGGTGATCCGCGTCCCTTCACCGACAGCCGTCCGGATGTCGAAGTCGTCGACGAGCCGGCGGGCGCCGCTCAGTCCCAAACCCAGCCCGCCACCGGTGGTGTAGCCGTCGGTGAGCGCCAGGTCGAGGTCGGGGATGCCCGGCCCCTCGTCGGCGAAGACGATCCGCACGCCGCGGCGGCGGCCGTCGGACACGGTGCTCACCTCGGCGCTGCCCCCACCGCCGTAGATCAGCGTGTTGCGGGCCAGCTCGCTGGCGGCGGTGACGAGCTTCGTCTGGTCGACCAGGGAGAGCCGGACCGCGACGGCCGTGGTACGCACCAACTGCCGGACCCGCACCACGTCCTCGTCGCTGCGGATCGCCTGGGTCGCCGGCACACCCAGGTCGACGCCCGTGGTCATGCCGTCGCCGTCGTCTCGGTGTCCCCGTCGTCGGCCGTCTCGTCCCACTCGTCGGCGCGGCTGGCCGCGATCAGCTCCATGCCGCGCTCGACGTTCAGCGCGGTACGGATGCCGTTGAGCGACAGCCCCAGCTCGACCAGCGTGATGGCGACGGCCGGGCGCATGCCGACCACCACGGTCTCGGCGTCCAGCACCTTCGAGATGGACGCGATGGTGGACAGCATCCGGCCTACGAAGGAGTCGACGATGTCCAGCGCCGTGATGTCGATGATCACGCCGTGGCAGCCGGTGGCGACGATCCGCTCGGCGAGGTCGTCCTGCAACTGGATCGCCGTCTGGTCGGACATGTCGACCTGGATGGAGACCAGCAGGATGTCGCCGATCTTGAGGATCGGCACCCGTTCCATCAGGACTCCCGGCGCGGGCGGCGAGCGGTGGTCTCGACGCCGGTCAGGCGCAGCACGTGGCGCAGCGCGTCGGCGAGGCTCGCCTTGGTGGCGATGTCACCGAACTCGATGCCGAGGGCCACGATCGTCTGGGCGATCTGCGGGCGGATGCCGGAGATGATGCAGTCGGCGCCCATCAGCCGGGCGGCCACCACGGTCTTGAGGATGTGCTGCGCGACCTGCGTGTCCACCGCCGGCACGCCGGTGATGTCGATGATCGCGTACGGCGAGCCGGTGTCGACGAGCGTCTGGAGCAGCCGCTCCATCACCACCTGGGCGCGGGCCGAGTCCAGCGTCCCGACCAGCGGGACGGCGACCACGCCCTCCCAGAGCTTGACCACCGGGGTGGAGAGTTCCAGCAGCTGCTCCGCCTGGTCGGCGATCAGGCTCTCGCGGGCCCGGACGAACGTCTCGAAGGTGAACAGGCCCATCTGGTCGATGAGCGCGGAGTAGGCGACGAAGTCACGCAGAGTGTCGTCACCCTTCTCCTCCTCCATCAGCTCCAGCAGGGCTTCCTTCAACGCGAAGACGCTGATCGCGGTCTCGGTCGCGGAGAACCCCTGGCGGGCCCGGTTCGTGGACAGCTCGGACAGCACGGCACGCAGCTCACCGCCGTGCTCGCCGGCCAGGTCGGAGACGCCGTGCCGACCGGCATCGACCAGCGCGCGGTGCAGCTCCTGCATCTGGCGAGCCAGCTCGGCGCGGCTCAGACGACCACGCAGCGAAGCGGCGACGATCTCGGTCCAGCGACTGGTCAACCGCTCCGCGTGCTCGGTGAGCAGGTGGGCGAGCCGATCACCCTGTTCGGCGCTCAACGCCATGGTTGACCTCCCTGATTTGGACGGGCGGACTCTATCACCGGAGGCTGACGCGGTACTTGTCGCGGAGCAAAGAATGATCGGCCGCACCCGTGACCGCTCCCGTTCTGCGCGGCGCGCCCATCGTGGGATACCGTTTCCCCGAACACAGGAGGTCGACGTATGTCCTTGACGGTGCACACGGAACAGCGCGGCGACGTGGTCGTCGTGTCGGTCGCGGGCGAGCTGGACATGGCCACGGCACCGCAGCTGCAGGACCAGATCACGGATCTGCTGGACAAGGGGCGCAACCGCCTCGTCTTCGACCTGGCCGAGGTGTCGTTCTGCGACTCCACCGGTCTGTCCGTGTTCGTCCGGGCGAAGAACAACTGCGACGAGGCCGGCGGCGTCGTCCGGCTGGCCGCCCCGCAGCGCGGCGTGCTGCGCATCCTCGAGGTCAGCGGGCTGGTCGAGGTGCTGCACACGTACCCGACCGTGGAGCAGGCCGTCGCGGGCGACCCCACCCCGGCCTCCTCCTGACCGATCCGGCTCAGCGCTCGTCCTCGATGTAGCGGGGACGAGCGATCACCATGCCCGCCGCCGTCTGCACGGCCAGCGCCACCAGCAGGAAGCCGATCGGGGCGGTCCAGCCGCCGGTCGCCTCGTAGAGGATGCCCACCAGCAGCGGTCCGAGCGCCGCGATCACGTACCCGGTGCTCTGCGCGAACGCGGACAGCGCCACGGTGCCCTCGGCGGTCCGGGCACGTAGCCCGATCGTGGTCAGGATGAGCGGGAACGCGCCCTGGCCGAGCGCGAGCAGCAGCACCCACAGCGGCGCCAGGCCGTGCGGGGCCAGCGCCAGACCGGTGTACGCGGCGGCGGAGAACACGGTCAGTGACAGCACCAGCGGCCGGAGCGTGGCCAGCCGGCCGGCGAACGCCGGCATCATCAGCGCCACCGGCACGCCCAGCGCGGTCACGCCGGCGAGCAGCAGCCCGGCTGCCTCCGGCCGGTATCCGGCGTCCCGGAAGAGCTGGGCCAGCCAGCCCATGATCGCGTACCCGCTGAGCGACTGCGCCCCGAAGTAGACCGCCATGGCCCAGCCGAGCCGGGTCCGGGCCGGTTGCACCCGGGCCGGGGCGGCGACCGCCACCGCCGGGGGCCCAGCCCGTCGCGCGGCGCGGGCCCGCAGCGCCAGCGGCACCCACGGGAGTACGGCCAGCGCGGCCAGCCCGGCCCAGACGCCGAGTCCGGCCCGCCACGAGCCGAACGCGTGCGCCACCGGCACGGCGGCCGCCGCGGCCACCGTCGTGCCCACCGTCAGGGCCATCGTGTACGCCCCGGTGACCAGTCCGGTGCGGTGCGGGAAGTGCTGCTTGACGAGCATCGGCAGCAGGATGTTCGCCACCGCGATGCCGGCGAGCGCGAGCGCGCTGGTGAGCACGAAGATCGCCGCCGAGCCGGTGACCGCGCGCAGCACCTGCCCGACGGTGAGCGCCAGCATGGCCAGCACCAGCACCCGGGGTGCGGCCCAGCGGCGGACCAGCCACGGGGTGAGCGCGCCCAGCCCGGCGAACGCGATCGTGGGCAGCGTGGTGACCAGGCCGGCCATCGCGCCGGAGAGGCCCAGCCCGACCCGGATCTCGTCGAGCAGCGCGCCGAGGCTGGTCACCGCGGCCCGCAGGTTCAGCGCGACGAGCAGCATCCCGGCCAGGACGAGCAGGCCGCCCCGGACCGGGCCGGCGGCCGGGGCGGGCCCGGCCGCGGGGGTGACGCCCGGTGCGGGCACTGTCGCGGCGGGCGCAGGTGGCGGAGTCATGACCTCGAACCTACAATCATGGGATGAATTTCGGCACGAGGTGTAACCGGTGACACCCGCCCGGGATTCCGTCGCCGCGCCTCCGCGCGGTCACCGGGTCCGGCAGACGATCGAGCAGCTCCGGGAACGGATCCTCGGCGGCGAGTGGCCGGTGGGCGGGCGCATCCCCACCGAACCGCAACTGGTCGCCGCGCTCGGCGTGGGGCGGAACACGGTCCGCGAGGCGGTCCGGGCGCTCGCGCACGCCGGGGTGCTGGAGTGCCGGCAGGGCTCCGGCACCTACGTGGTGTCGACCGACGAGCTGGCGCCGGTGGTGGCCCGCCGGCTCACCGACGACCGGATGACCGAGGTGATCGAGGTCCGGCGCGCGTTCGAGGTCGAGGCCGCCCGGCTCGCCGCGCTGAGGCGTACCCCCGAGGATCTGGCGGCGCTCGACGGCGCGCTCGCGGCCCGCGAGGCCGCGTGGCGCGGCGGCCGGGTGGACGAGTTCGTCGAGGCGGACGCCGCGCTGCACACGGTCGTGGTGGCCGCCGCGCACAACGCCATGCTCGCCGAGCTGTACGCCTCGGTCGGCGCCGCGCTGCGCAGCACGGTGGCCCAGGCGATGGGCGAGGCGCTGACCCCCGAGCGGTACGTGGATCACAGTCGGCTGGTCGAGGCGATCCGGGCCGGCGACCCGCAGCGGGCGGCGATCGAGGCCGGTGCTTTTCTCGAAGGGCCCGCCTGGGCATAGGTTGTCCCCGACGCAGACTCATCAGGGCACGGGAGTACGGATGCTCAAGGGCTTCAAAGACTTCATCATGCGCGGCAACGTCGTCGACCTGGCGGTCGGTGTCGTCATCGGCGCCGCGTTCACCGGCGTGGTGACCCAGCTCACCAAGTCGTTCCTGGAACCGCTGGTACGCGTGTTCATCGCGCTGATCACCGGCAGCAAGGACGGCCTCAGCGGCTCGACGCCCAAGTTCCGGGGCATCCCGTTCGACTGGGTGGCCTTCGTCAACGCGGCGATCACGTTCGTGCTCACCGCGGCGGCGCTGTACTTCCTCGTCGTCTACCCGATGAACAGGCTCGCCGAGCGGCGCAAGCGCGGCGAGGAGCCGCCGCCGTCGGCCCCGAGCGAGGAGGTCAAGCTGCTCACCGAGATCCGTGACGCGTTGCTCGCCGGCAACCACGGCACGCCCGGCCAGCGCAGCGCCCTGGACGACGTGCTCGGCCGCCGGCAGGAGCCGCCCGCGCCGCGCTGAACGCCATAGCCGATCGGCCCCCGCAACGATCTCGCGGGGGCCGACGTGTATCGAACACATGTTCGATAGAGTCCGGGCATGGAGCAGCGTAGGCACTGGTGGAACGGGAAATGGGGACGGCTCGCCCGGCGTGACGTCTTCCTCCGGGTGGACGGCGACCGCTGGCACGTGGAGCAGCGGGCCGGCGGCGCCGAGGGGGTCTCCCGGTTCTACGAGCACGCCAGCGTCGAGGAGGCCGAGGAGACGATCCGGGCGCTGCTGGACGGCACCGACACCTGGCGCGAGCTGTCCCCCCGCCCGCCGGGCGGCTGGGCCCCCTCCGTTTAGCGCCCGCGCGCCCCGGGAACCGCTGCTGCATGAGCCAGCAGCAGGACACCGTCTCCCGGGTCACCACCGGCATGCGTGTGGTCGACTCCGCGGGCGTCGAGGTGGGCACAGTCGATCTCGTGCAGCGCGGCGACCCGGCCGCGGTGACCGTGCAGGCGCCCGCCCCTGTCGACCCGGGCAGCAGCCTGGACGAGCTGATCGAGTCGGCCGCGGCCGAGGAGCCGGACGTTCCGGCCGACCTGGCGGCCCGGCTGCTGCGCGACGGCTACCTCAAGGTCTCCACCGAGCTGGTCCGCACCGGCGCGGTCTACGTGCCGGCCGGCCGGATCGCCGCGGTGAGCGACGGCGCGGTACGCCTCACCGTCCCGGTCACGGAGCTACCCGCCGAGGAGTGACGCCCAGGGTCGAATGCGCCGTTTGGGCGGTCCTGCGCGTCGAGGCGGCCGCGCTCGGGAAGCGGCCTACGCTCGTCGGGTGCTCCTGACCTATGTGGACGAGTCGTACACCGATCGCTGGTACTGGATCGGCGCGCTTCTGGTCCCGGAGGCTGTGGCCATCCCGCTCAGCACCGCGCTCGACGAGGTGATGACGGACGCGGCCAAGGCATACGGCATCGACCGAGCCGCCGAACTCCACGGGTACGACCTGTTCCAGGGGCGGATGTCCTGGGCGGGCGTGCCGCCACGCGCCCGGATCGCCGTCTACAACGCGGCGCTCAAGGCGATCGGCACGTACGACGTCACTGTCATCCTGCGCGGTGTCGACCGGCACGGCCTCGCCCGGCGCTACGGGCTCACCCGACCCGCTCACGAGGTGGTGCTGTCACACCTGCTGGAACGGGTGGACGGGTACGCGGCGATGCGGGACGAACTGGCCCTGGTGATCGCGGACGAGGTCGACAACCCCGCCATTCACCGCTCGGACCTGACCCGTTACCGGGTCGACGGAACCGGGGGCTACCGTTCGCGGCGGCTCAGCCGGATCGTGGACACCCTGCACTTCGCCCCGTCGCACGCATCCCGGCTGGTGCAGGCCGTCGACCTGGTCACCTTCCTGTTCCGCAGGATGGCGAGCGGGACGGGCGCGGACCCTCGGGAGGCGACGACCAACACGCGGTTGTGGTCCTGGGTCGAGCCGCGCCGGTACCACTCCTGGTGCTGGCATCCGACCGGACGGCCGACGCACGAAGGGCCCGCTTGAAAGCGGGCCCTAAGGCGGTTGCGGGAACCCTCACGGGCCTCCTGCGCACTCCAGGTTAACAGTTCGTCACCCGGTCCGGCCGGAAAGCGACGGGGCGGATTCGGTCTGGGGCGGCTCGACCGGCGGGGGCGCGGCGCGGCGGCGGAACAGCAGCAGCATCAGCCAGCCCGCGACCAGTCCCCAGAACGCGCCGCCCACTCCGAGCAGGGTCACCCCGGAGGCGGTGACCACGAACGTCACCACCGCCGCCTCCCGCGCGTCCGGCTGGGCGACCGCCGCCGTGACGGCTCCGGCGAGCGCGCCGAGCAGGGCGAGCCCGGCGACGGCCTCGACCAGCACCGGTGGGGAGAGCAGCACCAGGGCGGTCGCCACGCCGGCGCCCAAACCGAGCAGGGCCAGGCCGATCCCGGCGGTGACCGAGGCGATCCAGCGCCGTTTCGGGTCCGGGTGGGCGTCCGGGCCGGCGGCCAGGGCGGCGGTGATCGCGGCCAGGTTCACCGCGTGCCCGCCCGCCGGGGCGCCGAGCGCGGTGGCGAGCCCGGTCACCCGCAGCGCCGAGCCCAGCGGGGCCCGGTAGCCGTACCCGGCGAGCACCGCGGTGCCGGGCACGTTCTGCGCGGCCATGGTGACCAGGAACAGCGGCAGCGCGAGCCCGACGACGGCGGGCAGCGTCCAGGCCGGCGCGGTGAACGCGACGACCGGTGCGGCGTCCAGCCGGGCCGGCCCGGAGGTCGTCAGCGCGATCGCGACCACCGCCACGGCGAGCGCGCCCGGCACCGCCCACCGGCGGGCGAACCGGTGCAGCAGCAGCCAGACCAGCACCACCGGCCCGGCCAGCAAGGGCACCTCGACCAGGGCGCGTACCGGCGCCGTACACAGCGGCAGCAGCACCCCGGCGAGCATGGCGGAGGCGATCGGGGTGGGGATGGCGGCGACCGCGCGGCCGAGCGCGGGGATCAGCCCGGCCGCGATGATCAGCAGCCCGGCGAGCAGGAAGGCGCCGACCGCCGCGGGCCAGCCGCCGGCGACCGGCCCGGTGGCCACCAGCAGCGCCGCGCCCGGCGTGGACCAGGCGATCGACAGCGGCAGCCGGTGCCGCAGGCCGAGCCAGACCGCGCAGGCGCCGCTGGCGACGCAGAGCGCGAGCAGGCCGGAGGCGGCCTGCTCCGGTTCGGCGCCGACCGCGCGCAGCCCGGCCAGGACGACTGTGAACGAACTGGCGAAGCCGACCAGGGCGGTCACCACGCCGGCCAGGACGGGTTGGAGCCGACCGCCCATGCTCTCCTCCTCCGACCGTTCCGTTTACGGAACGGCACGGTGTAGCACGATAGCCCTCATGACAGCCGCCGCACCAGCCGATGACCGGGGCGCCCGGGAGGTCGGCCGGCGCATCCGCTCGCTCCGTACCGAGCGGGGCATCTCCCTGTCCGAGCTGGCCCGCCTCGCGGGCGTCGGCAAGGCCACGCTCTCCGGTCTGGAGAACGGCGTGCGCAACCCCCGGCTGGAGACCCTGTACGCGATCACCGCGCAGCTCGGCGTACCGCTGACCGCCGTCCTCGCCACGCCCGACCAGGCGCCGACCCTGCGCGGGGCCGCGGTGGGAGGCACGCTGCTGGAGGTGTTCAGCGACCGGGAGGCGACCTACGAGCTGTACCGGATGTGGGTCACCCCGGGCCCGGCGCAGCTCTCCCCCGCCCACTCCAGCGGTGTGACCGAACACGTGACGGTCTTCTCCGGCGTGCTCCGTGCCGGGCCGGTCGACGCCCCGCTGACCGCCGGTCCCGGGGGCTACCTGCGGTGGACCTCCGACGTGCCGCACACCTACGCGGCGGTGGGCGAGGAGGAGGTCCACGCGAGCCTCCTGCTGCGCTATCCTCGTCCATCCACACTGGACAGTTGACGCATACCCAGGATGCAAGCTGATGACATTTCTTTCAGCAGACCCGCCAGCGCGTGCAGACGCGGAGCCGTTCTTCTTGGCAAGCTTGTCCTCATGACGCTCATCCTCCGCTCGGCCATCCTCAACGACGTCGGCCTCGTCCGGACCAACAACGAGGACTCCGCCCTCGCCGGTGACCGCCTCGTGGCGGTGGCCGACGGCATGGGCGGGCTCCCCGCCGGCGAGGTGGCCAGCGAGATCGTCATCCGGATCCTGGACGAGCTGACGCCGCCCACCGGCGCCGACGAGGCCGCCGACGCGCTGCGCGCCGTCGTGAGCACCGCGAACCAACGCATCCGCGCGGCCATCACGGTGGACCCGGCCCGCGACGGCATGGGTACGACGCTCACCGCCGCCCTGCTCGCCGGCGACACCCTGGTCCTGGCCCAGGTCGGCGACTCCCGCTGCTACCTGCTGCGCGACCACGAGCTGACCCAGCTCACCCGCGACGACACGTTCGTCCAGGCGCTGGTCGACCAGGGCGCGCTCTCCCGCGACCAGGCCCGGCACCACCCGCAGCGCTCGCTCGTCACCCGCGCGGTGCAGGGCTCCGACGCGCCACCCGCCGTCGGCGCGCTCACCGTGTTCGCCGGCGACCGGCTGCTGCTGTGCAGCGACGGCCTCTCCGACTACGTGGAGGACGCCGCCATCGCCGCGGCGCTCGCCACCTACGGGGACCGCCAGCAGTGCGGCGAGCAACTGGTGAAGCTGGCCCACCAGGCCGGCGCGCCGGACAACGTGACTGTGGTCATCTCGGACGTCACCGAGGCGTGAGCGGGCGCCCTTTCCGGTTGCGGACCGCGCCGGGTGCGGTTGGGATGAACGGATGCACATCCGCCGGCTGGCCGCCGATGAACGACTGACCACCAGCTTCCCGCTCCAGGCGTACGCGTTCGAGGCCTCGCCGATGGGCGCCTCCCGGACCGACCAGTTCCGCGCGTACCTGCCGTACAACGCCGGGAACACGACGCTGGTGGCCGAGGAGGACGGGGTCACCGCGGCGGCCGTGTCGGCGATACCGATGCGGCAGAACCTGCGCGGCGCGGTGCTGCCGATGGCCGGTGTGGCGGGCGTGGCCACCCATCCGCTGGCCCGCCGGCGCGGCCACGTGCGGACGCTGATGCAGCAGCTCCTCGACGGCATGCGCGACGAGGGGCACCAGCTCACCGCGCTGCACCCGTTCCGCGCCTCGTTCTACGAGCGCTTCGGCTACATCGGGCTGCCCCGGCGCCGTACCGCGGTCTTCAACCCGGCGGACCTGGCGCCGCTGCTGCGGGCCGAGCTGCCCGACGAGCTGGTCTGGGAGCGGATCGGCGCCGGTTATGCGCGGTGGCGCGCGTACACCGAGCGGTGCCTGCGCGAACGGCACGGCTTCGCGGTCTTCCCGGACTTCCGCGCGGTCGGCCTGCGCGACCGGGACGACCGCTGGCTGGTCAGCGTGGTTCGCGGTGGCGAGACGGTCGGCGCGGTGACCTACCGGATCGACGACCACGCCGGCACGCTGTTCGCCGACGACCTGCTGGTCGACGACGCCTACGCCCGCGCGTCGGTGCTCCAGTTCTTCGCCCGGCACGTCGACCAGGTGGCCCGGATCAGCGTCCAGGTGACCCCCGACGAACTGCCCGAGCTGTGGCTCACCGACCTCGACGTGCAGGTGGAGGCGCGGGTGGCCCGGCCCGACCCGACCGCGCCGATGGCCCGGCTGCTCAGCCTGGACGCGCTCGCCGACCAGCCGGTCGGGGTCGGCCGGGTGCTGATCGAGCTGTTCGGCGACCGCTGGCTCGCCGGCCGCCACCTGCTCGACGGCACCACCGGCAAGCTCGCGGTGCTGCCGGCACAGACCGCCGCCGAGGGCAGCGTGCCGACCGCGCGGCTCACCGCAGCCGGGCTGTCCGCCCTGGCGTACGGGGTGCTCGACCCGGCCGAGGTAGTCGTACGCGGGCTGGGTGAGGTGCCGGTGGACGCGGCCGGTGAGCTGCGCCATCTCTTCCCCCGTGAACTGCCGCACCTGTTCGCCGACTTCTGACCCGGTTGACGGCGCCGCGCCGGGGGTAGGGTCCAGCGCGTGCCGGAGTGGCTGGAAGCGGGATTCTGGGGCCTGCTCGCCGGGTCGGCCCTGCTGATCGGGGCGGCCGTCGGGTTCTTCGCGCGCGTACCGCGCCGGGTCACCGCCTCGGTGATGGCGTTCGGGGCGGGCGTGCTGCTGTCCGCCGTCTCGTTCGAGCTGATCGACGAGGCGCACGAGCAGGGCGGCCTGCTGCCGGTGGCGATCGGCGCGGCGGCCGGCGCGCTGGCGTACACCGGGGCGAACGTGCTGCTGGCCCGGCACGGCGCGCGGCACCGCAAGCGCTCCGGCGACGAGCAGCCCTCCGAGCGGGAACAGCCCGGCTCCGGTACGGCGATCGCGGTCGGTGCACTGCTCGACGGCGTACCCGAATCGGTGGTGATCGGCGCGAGCCTGCTCGCCGGCGGCCCGGTCAGCCTGGTCACTGTCATCGCGGTGTTCCTCAGCAACGTGCCGGAAGGGCTCTCCAGCGCGGCCGGCATGCGGCAGGCCGGACGCACCCGGCGCTACGTGTTCGGGCTGTGGACGGCCATCGCGTTGATCTCCGGGGCGGCGTCGCTGGCCGGGTACACGCTGCTCGGCGGCGCGCCGCCCGAGGTACTGGCGACGATCACCGCGCTCGCCGCCGGCGCGATCCTCGCGATGATCACCGACACCATGGTCCCGGAGGCGTTCGCGGACGCGCACCTGCTGGTCGGGCTGATCACCGTGCTCGGCTTCCTGGTCGCGTTCGCGCTGTCGCACGCCTGACCGTCGCACGCGGTGCCCGGGGGGCGCTGCCTGCCACGCGGTCGCGGGCTCAGGTGCCGACTGCGGCTTAGCGGCGGGTTAAGGATCGGCTGTGGGGTCGTGCCGGGACGGACGGTCCTCCTAGCATCGGGCGGTGCGCGTGAAGTCGGCTGTCACTCTGCTCGTCCTCGCCCTGGCGACGGCGACGCTGCCCGCCTGTGGCGATGATCCGGCCCCCGCGCCCGACGCCGCCGCAGCCGGCTCGTCGGCCGGTCCGGCAGCCACCCCGTCGCCCACCCCTAATGGGCGCTCCGGACTGGGCAGCGCCCGGCCGAGCCCCACCCCCGCCACCGTGGCGTTCCGCGCCGGCAACCCCGCCGGCCGGGCGAGCGTGCCGGCCGAGGCGCGTCCGGTGGACACCTCGCGCCCGACCCGTACCGTCGGCAGCGGCACCCCGGCGAGCTGCACCTCGGAGGCGGTCGTGAAGGCCGTCGCGGCCGGTGGTGTGATCACGTTCGACTGCGGGCCCGCGCCGGTGACCATCACGATGAAGGCCACCGCGAAGGTGGTGAACTCGCACGGCCCGCGCGTCGTACTGGACGGCGGTGGCAAGGTCACGCTCAGCGGCGGCGGCAAGCGCCGCATCCTCTACATGAACACGTGCGACCAGGCGCAGGGCTTCACCACCTCGCACTGCCAGAACCAGGACCACCCGCGGCTCACCGTGCAGAACCTGACGTTCGCCGACGGCGACGCCACCGGCGAGCGGACCGAGGGCGGTGGGGGCGGCGCGATCTTCGTACGCGGCGGGCGGTTCGCCGTAATCAACTCACGGTTCGTCGACAACCGCTGCGACCGTACCGGCCCGGATCTCGGCGGCGCCGCGCTGCGCGTGCTCAGCCAGTTCGAGAACAAACCGGTGTACGTGGTGAGCAGCACCTTCACTGGCGGGGTGTGCGCCAACGGCGGGGCGTTGAGCAGCATCGGCGTCTCCTGGACGGTGCTGAACAGCGTCTTCCGGGACAACCGCGCGGTCGGCACCGGCGCGAACCCGGCCCGGGGCGGAACGCCGGGCGGCGGTAGTGGCGGCGCGATCTACTGCGATGGCAACGAGTTCGCGGTGCGGATCGCCGGCACGGTGATCGAGGACAACAGCGCGAACGAGGGCGGCGGCGCGATCTTCTTCGTCAGCAACAACCGCACCGGCACGCTGAAGATCGACAGTTCGACGCTGCGCCGCAACCCGAGCAGAGGCTTCGAGACAAAGGGCCACCCCGGCATCTTCTTCCTGGGCGCCCAGATCTCCTGACGTCCGACCTCTTCCCGCCCCGCCTTGGCGCTGCCCCGTCCCGTCGATCATGAAGTTGGCGGCCTCCCCGTCGGCGTGTCGCGCCCAACCTCATGATCGCCGCCTGAGCCCTCGGCCTGCGCGCGCCGCTCTCACCCCGCCTCGTCGATCATGAAGTTGACGGTTCCGTCATCGGCGTGTCGCCCCGCCAACTTCATGATCACCAGCCAGGCCCCGACCCGACGGGCGCCCGCCCCGTCGGCCCCACCTCGCGCGTGACCCCTTGACTTTGTGATCAAGGAGTTTGCGTCCTAGTCGATCTCTGGGAGGGACACAAACTCCTTGATCAACAGGGCGGGGCGGGGAGGGGCAGGGCGGGGAGGGGCGGGGCAGGGCGGGGTGGGGCGGGGTCAGTAGGGGTTGGGGTGGCCGGGGAGGTGGCCTCGGGTCAGGGCTGCCGGGCGGCCGGGGAGGGCCGGGTCCGGGGACAGCGGCGGGGAGTCGGTGCCCGCTCTCGTGGCCATGCCGGCGAACAGCTCCTTCAGGGCTGTGACCGTGTCGACGGCCGGCGTCCAGCCGAGTTCGGTCTCGGCGCGGTGGCTCGACATCAGCGGCACGTTCAGCGCCAGGTCGACCCAGCCGGTGTCGACCGGTTGCAGCCGCGCCCGCCAGGTCACCGCCGCCGCGGCGCGCAGCACCGGAGTCGCCACCGGCACCGTCCAGCCGTGGAAGTGCCGGGCCACCAGCTCCGGCGTCAGCACCGGGTCGGCCGCCACGTTGAAGGCGCCGCTCGCGTCCCCCACGACCGCCCGGGCGTACGCGTCGGCCACGTCGTCGGCGTGCACCGCCTGCATCCGGAGTCGCTTGTTCGACGGCACCAGCGGAATCCGGCCGTACCGCAGCAGGCGCACGGGCACCAGCGGGCCGAGGAAGTAGCGGCTGATCTCCGTACCGGCCTCGCGCTGGAAGATCAGTCCCGGCCGTAGCCGTACCACCCGCAGGTTCGGGTGCTCCCGCTGCACGCCGTCGAGCAGCGCCTCTACCTCCGCCTTGTCCCGGCTGTACGACGACGTCTCCACCCCGGTCGCCGGCCAGTTCTCGCTGACCGGGTGGTTCTTCGGGCCGGGCGCGTACGTGCCGACCGATGAGGCGTACACCAGGGCCGGAACGCCGACCCGGACGGCGGCCTCGATCACCGCGCGGCTGCCGCCGACGTTGGTCCGGTAGAGCGTGCGCCGGTCGTGGCTGGGCTGGATCTGCCAGGCCAGGTGCACTACCGCCCGCGCCCCGGCGAAGATCCGCACGAGCTGGTCCGCGGCACCCGGCGCGCCGATGTCGCAGGAGTGCCACTCCACGTCGTCGTACGGTTCACCGGCGTCCGGCCCGGGCAGCCGGCGGGCCACGCCGACCAGCTCGGTGCCCGTCTCCCGCCGCAACCGGCGCAGCACTGCCGTCCCCACGTTGCCGGTCGCCCCCACGATCACGATGCGCATGGTCGTGCCGTACCCGCTGAACCGGGCAGCAACCGCTCACGGACGGGGGTTCGTGCGCACCCAGCCCTTCTCCCGTTCGCGGCGACCGGCGGTGGCGGCCAGGCAGCGCGGGCAGAGCCAGCTCTCCGGGTCGGCCTCGGTGAGCACGTCGGTACCGGAGTAGTCGAACGGCACGTGCGGGAAGCGGCGCAGCCGGGTCCGGCTCAGCGGCAGCCCGCACAGCGTCTGGTTCTGCCCCGGCAGCCAGGCGTGCACCTCACCGCCGGGCCGGCGTACGCCGTCGTCGCCCGGCACCTCGCGGGACGCCGCCACGGCGGCGGTGGTCGTGACTCGCATGGTCGCCCAGGTTCCCCGGCCGCCGCCGTTCACGCCTGGCGGCGACAACCCCTGGGGTACGCGGGCGGAGCGCGTACTCCCATGGTGGTAGCCCGATCGACGACTCCGGGGCGACGACCGGCGGCGATGCGCGTCCATACGCTGCCGCCGTCACCACTTGCCGCAACCCCAGGGAGTCCCAGAATGTCCATCCGTCACCTGCTCGCCACCACTGTCGTCGGAGAGTTCGCCCCGGCCGCGCACGCCTCGCTCGCCGCCGGGGGCATCGGCGGCTCCGGCCGGGCCGGCGCCACAGTCATCGCCGTGGTGGGCCTGGCGAGCGTGGTCGTTGGCGGGCTGGCACTCAGCCGCTCCCGCCGCGGGCCGGGCGAGGGGCGGATCCAGGCCCTCGTGGCGGCCGCGGCCGGCCTGGTCAGCCTGGTCCTCAGCGCGTGGCATCTGGCGCTGACCACCGAGGGTCTCGGCAGCGGTCAGGGACGCGCAGGTGCGGTCGCCGGGGTGGCGTTCGGGCTGATCGGCGCGGTGCTGGGCGGGCTGGCGCTGGCCCGTTCCCGGCGTACCGCCTGACCGGTCGCTCGTCCTGTCCCGGCGCGCTGGTTCCGCCGGCCGCTCGTTCCGTTCCGGCGTCAGGAGGCGGTGAGCCAGCCCGGCACGGTGAGCCCCGACTCGTACGCGAGCACCACAAGCTGGGCCCGGTCCCGTACCCGCGTCTTGGTCATGATCCGGCTGACGTGCGTCTTCGCGGTGGCCGGGCTCAGCACCAGCCGGGCCGCGATCTCGTCGTTGGACAGGCCGGCGGCGACCAGGGCGAGCACCTCCCGTTCCCGCTCGGTCAGCGCGCTCAGGCGAGGGCCCGGGTCCGGGTGCCGGGTCCGGGCGGCGAACTCGGCGATCAGCCGGCGCGTGACGGCCGGGGCGATCAAGGCGTCGCCCCGCGCCACCACCCGTACGCCGTGGATCAGCTCCGCCGGCTCGGTGTCCTTGACCAGGAAGCCGCTCGCGCCGGCCCGCAACGCGCCGTAGACGTAGTCGTCCAGGTCGAAGGTGGTCAGGATGATCACCCGGGCGTCGGTGCCGGCGACGATGTCCCGGGTGGCGGCCAGGCCGTCCAGCAGCGGCATCCGGATGTCCATGAGGACGACGTCCGGCCGCAGCTCCCGTGCCAGCCGTACCGCACCGGCGCCGTCGGCGGCCTCGCCGACCACCTCGATGCCGTCCTCGCCGTCGAGGATGGAGCGGAAGCCCGCGCGTACCAAAGTCTGGTCGTCGGCGAGCAGCAACCGGATCACGTCGTCTCCCCCCGTTCCGTGCGTGGCGCGGGGACCGGCAGCGGGACGGGCCGCAGCGGGAGGCGGGCCCGCACCAGGAACCCGCCGTCCGGCCCCGGCCCGGTGGTGAGCGAGCCACCCAGCGCCCGGGCCCGCTCGCCCATGCCGAGGATCCCGTTCCCGGGCGGACCCGTGGGACCGGCGCCGTCGTCGGCCACCTCCACCAGCACCTCGTCGCCGTCCGGCACGACCCGGACCACCGTCGTGCTCGCGCCCGCGTGACGGCTCACGTTGGTGAGCGCCTCCTGGACGATCCGGTACGCGGACAGGTCCACCTCCGGCGGGAGCGGCCCGGTCTCCGTCACCTCGGTACGCACCGTCAGCCCGCGCCGCCCGGCCGTCGTGACCAGCTCGTCGAGGCGGTCCAGACCGGGTGCGGGGTGGCTCGGCGTCGTACCCTCCTGCCGGAGCACGCCGAGCGCCGCCCGCAGCTCCCGCAGCGTCTCCCGGCTCGTCTGCTTGATCACGGTAAGTGCCTCCGCCGACCGCTCCGGATCGGGCCGGTGCAACGCGGCGCTCGCCTGCACACTGATCAGCGAGAGATGGTGGCCGAGCAGGTCGTGCAACTCGCGGGCGATCCGCAGCCGCTCCTCGGTGGCCCGGTGGCGGGCCTCCTCCTCCTTGCGCTGCTCCGCGGCCAGCACCCGGGCCTGCACCTCGGCCAGATAGGCCCGCCGGTTACGGGTCACGCCGACGATGACCGCGACCAGCCAGCCGGCGTGCAGCAGCGTCGCGCCGTTGCCACTGACACCGGTCCGGGTGTAGCTGTCGGCGACGGCGAAGGAGACGACCGAGGCCAGGCCGAGGCCCACCGCGACCGCGATGTGCCCCTCGTCGACGACCGTGTACAGCGCCACGACGAACACCAGCATGATCGGCCCGGGCCGGTGCAGCAGAGCCCCGTACGCGGCGACCGCGGCGAGCGCCACCAGGCCCACCGCCACCGGGTATCGCCGGCGCAGGTAGAGCGCGGCGGACGAGGCCAGGACGACGAGCAGCGCGACGAGTTCGGCGGTGGTGTCGATGCCGTCCGACTGCACGATCAGGCCGAGGAGGGCCACCAGCGCGACGGCAGGCACCACTGCCGCTTCCGCCTTGGGGCCGTGCCGGCACCAGCTCGACATTGCCGAAGCGTAGCGGTCCGCGGACGCAGCGGAGGGCCCCGCAGCGGCGTCGTGGCGTGCCGGAGAGTGCT
The DNA here is from genome assembly GCF_049179035.1 of Micromonospora sp. WMMD1274. Taxonomy (NCBI): domain Bacteria; kingdom Bacillati; phylum Actinomycetota; class Actinomycetes; order Micromonosporales; family Micromonosporaceae; genus Micromonospora; species Micromonospora sp. WMMD1274. Next base: position 3,411,149 of record NZ_JBMHMG010000001.1, on the reverse strand, counting down.
CGGGAGGGTCGGTGCTCGACGCACGCCGGGCTGATCGGGTTCGGGTAACCTGTGCCGTGCGGGCCGCTAGCTCAATGGCAGAGCTGTGGACTTTTAATCCTCAGCTATCCTTTCACGCGTTCGCTACCGAGCGTGAAGCATCTCTGTCCGACTTCTTGCCCGCTAATCCAGGCAGAGGTCGTAGAGTATCAGCAGGTCAGAGGCCCCGTAACTCATCGTATTCGAATCGTTGGCCGTCTTTACTGGCGCAAATCCAGATTCTAGGCGTGGAATCCATTTAGGGTCGCTGGCATCCGAACACCCACGGAGCACCCATGTCCCGTCAACTAGGCCCCCAGCAAGGGGCGTGTACGGTGCCGCGGCGGGTGCAATGCCGCTCGCTCGTGCAGGGATCGTCGTCGATGGACAGGCGCTCGACACGCCGGGAGCAGCGGTGCCCGGTCACCGATCACGGCGGTGGTGGCCTCTGTGGCGGCCTGCCACAGCCGACGTGCCGGGGCGCCGGGCCGGGCGGAGCACGCGCCCGCGTGTGCTGCTCTGCCGGGAGGATGTGCCAGTGGTAGTCCTCCCGCCCAGCAGGCCATCGGTGCGTGACGCCGGCGCAAGCTCTCCATAGGTCGGTCCTTTCCAGGATCGGTGGCTTGGCACGGTAGAGGTTTCAGACGGTGCCGGCCGGTGATCGCCGGCCGTCTGCTGCCGCCACTGTCAACGGCTCAGAGGGGATCTCTCGGGCTCCGGGGTGATGCCACCGGCATCAATGGCCTACTCGATTCGGGATGGTCGTGGCCTTGGGAATCGCAGTCGCGCCGGATGCGGGTGAGGTGCTGTTTCATGCGGGTGGTGGCCGGGTGGCCGGGGTGTTGCTGGTGGTGGGTGGTGATCGTGTCGGCGAGGAGGGCACGGGCGGGTTGGCAGTGGCCGAGGTAATGGAGGACGAGGGCGATGGTGGCGTGGGTGGCCAGGGTGCGGTGGGCGGTCGGGCCGTCGGTGGTGGTGAGGTTGTCGGCGAGTTGCCGCAGGAAGCGCAGCGCTTGTTGGTGATGGTTGGCGCTGCGGTGTGCGGTGGCAAGGAGGTGCAGGCTGTTGATCGTGTCTGGGTGGGTGGGTCCTCGGAGTTGGGTCAGGCTTTCGTGGGCGTAGGAGGCCCAGGTGATGGCGGCGTTTGGACGGCCGAGGGTGAGGTGCACCGCGGCGAGGAGTGCGGCGGCTTCGGCGTGCACGAGCTCGGCAGGCGCGGTGGCGGGGTTGATGCCGGTCAGGCTTTTCTGGAGCAGGTCTAGGGCTCGCTGGGGGTTGCGGTCGGCAAGGTGTCGGGCGGCGGCGATCCGGTGGGCTCGGACGTTCTGGTGTGGGTCGGGTAGCAGGATGGGTGCGGTGCGCCAGGCGAGAGCGATGTCGGCGGAAGTTTTGCTGACGGTGACGTGGCTGAGGACCCGGTCGGCGTAGGTGGCGGCGACATGCGGGAGGGTCGGCGTGGTGGCGACGGGCACGATCTGGGGTGTGTGGTGCAGGATGGCGCGGCCGATGGTGTCAGTGATCTGAGCGGCGTCGACCGGCGTCGGCCGGCAGCCGGGCTGGCATTCGTAGCCTGGCTCGAAGCTGGCGTCGATGCGGACCATGGGCTCGTGGCAGTGTCCGCAGCGCAGCAGTCCGGCGGGTAGGTACGTCTCGGGTAGGTCCATGAGGGCTCCGGGCCGGGCGTCAGACTCGGGAGCCTTGACGGCGGCCGGAAGGGCGGAGGGCTGCGGAGGCGGTCTCGTCACGCTGGGCGGGGCGGCGGCTCATCGGTTGCAGGGTCACGCCGTCGGTCGGGCGCTCGATGGCGTGGTGGGCCTCGTAGCCGCCCTGGACGAGAAGGTGTTCCCCGGCGGGAAGGGTGAGGGTCCAGGATGGCAGGTCGATCAAATCGAGGCGGCTGCACAGGTGCTCCGTCAGCGCCCGACCCAGGCCGGTCCGCTGGTGGTCCGGGCGCACGGCAAGGTAGGCGAGGTGGTAGTGGGCCTTGGTCGGCTGCCGGCTGTCCATGATCTCGTCCAGGGCGCGGAACTTCTCGGCGTACGGGCCAGCAGCGGTGGCGAGGCGGGTGGCGTAGTTGGCCGGCGGTGGAAGGGGCCCGTACCGGTGGAAGCAGACCGTGGCGGCGGTGAGGCTGCTGGTGACGTGGACGTCGCCGTAGAACATGGCGTGCTCCACCCAGATGGCGGCGACGTCGGTCAGGACACGGCGGCGGTGCTCCTCGTCGGGGACCAGCCAGGCGCCGATGGGAGTGGGGTGGAGGGCCTCGCCGATCACCGCGGCGACAATGCCCTGCTCCCGCCACCGCGCGGCCCGGATCTGATGCCTCACCTCGTGCCCTACCTTTCTTGCTGCGTGTCGTCGTGCTGGATTTGGGTGGCCGGCGGCAGGGGACGTGGGACCCGCTGCCGCCGGCCTGGAGGACCGGCCGCCGTCCTACCCCCTAGGTGCGGCGGCCGGTCGGCATGTCACCGCAGGGGGGTCGCGGCTGCGGCGGCGGTGGGTGAAGTGGGCTCGTCGGTGCTGCTCGCGCGGCCGTTGTCCAGCAGAAGGCTGCAGGAGAACAGGCCGGGCCGGCGCCCGCCGTCGATCCACTCCTTCGCGGCGAGCAGTTCGCCGGTGGCCGGGTCGATGACCAACGTCGAGGTGGAGCCGTCGGCGGTGACCTGGAAGGCGAGCCCGGTCCGGCCGGCGAGGTCGGTCGTGGTGCCCCGGTAGGTGATGTCCGGGACCGCCGCCAGGACGCGCAGGGTCGTCGCGCGCTGCCGCGAATCGAGGTGTTGGCTGGTGGCCAGTCCGACGACACCGCTGGTCAGGATCCTGGGGTAGGCGGGCTCGTCGACCAGCGCGGGCGGCGCGAGCAGCCTGGCCAGTTCGCGCGGCTCGGCCGGGATGTCCTCGGGGAGGTAGGGATGCAGTTGATTGATCCCGTGGTGCACCGATTGCGGCGCGGCCCGGCTGAGTTCCTGGCGTTCCTCAGCGGTGGGGTGGTGGTTCACGCCGCGCAGGTCCGGTGCCCGGCGGATGATCTCTCGGCCGGATCCGTCCGCGTCTTTCCGCCAGCGCCGCACATCAGTGCGGACGATCGTGTTGGTAGCGCGTGCCCAGGTCTGGAGATGCAGGTAGGTGTAGGGCAGCCCGGCGGTGGTGTCGGCTGGGGCGGTGCTGATGGCGCTGGCGAGCAGGTCCAGGCGCTGCCGGGTGGTGAGCCCGGCGGCGGTGGCGGCCGTAGCTGGTGTGCTGGCCGGCTGCGATGCGGAGGGCGGGACGCCGGCCGGTCCTGGTGCGGCAGTGCCGGCGTTCTGGCACGCGGTGAGCAGGACAACGCTGCCGCCGAGGAGCGCGGCAAGTCGGCGGCGGGCCGTGAGGGTCAGGTGGGTCATGGTCCTCGTGCCTTCAGGTGCGCTCGCGGGCGTGGATGACCCGGCGTTCGTAGGAGCCCAGGAGTACGCGGGGATCGGTCATGAGGTCGGCGAATCGGTCCGCGTCCTCGCGTGTCATGTCCAGGCTGGAGCGGAGGTCGGTGACAACGTCGCCGAACAGCCGGCATCCGGGGCCGCCGCCGGTCCAGGTCTCTGTGGCGGTGTGGACGCAGTGCTGCACCATGCCGTGGCCCAGGAGCAGGGTTTCGGGGTCGGCAGTCCAGGTCGCGCCATGCGGGCCGGTGACGGCGTGGTGGACCTGCTGCATGACGGAGTGGATCAGGGTGCCGGACTCGTCGTCGGGCGCCCGGTAGATGCGGGGTGGGGTGGGGGTGATGTCGGCGAGGACGAGCCAGCCGCCCGGACGCAGGCGGGCGGTCATCTGCTCGATGACGTCGGCCGGGTCGCGCAGGGTGCCGTGGGGCCAGCGGGCGACGATGTGGTCGTAGCTGTGGGCCTGGCCGGGCAGGAGGTCGCGGTTCGGGTCGCGCTGCTGGATGTCGATGACGGCGGTGCCGGTGAGGTGGTTGGTGTCGGCGTCGACGGCGGTGACGGACCCGTAGCGGCCGACGAGTTGGGCCAGGCGGTCGGTGATTTCGCCCGTGCCGGCGCCGATCTCCAGCACCCGCTGGTTGGTGCGGATGTCGATCCGGTCCAAGATGTTGTGGATGCTCGGGTTGAGCAGTTGGTGTATCGGCCCGGAACGGGCCGGCAGTGTCGTTGTCATGGTGATCCTCCGGTCGTCGGCGTGGTGGGTGATGCCGGCGGCATCAGTGGGCGCTGGTGGTGAGGGTCTTCCTGGTCATGGCTGGTAGACGCGGTGGCGGCGCGGACGTGCGGGTGCCAGCGCAGCTCGACGCGGTCTGGTGTGTGGACGAAGGCGTGGTCGACCACGCGGAGCAGGTGCTGGCGCAGCCCTGCCCGGGTCGACTGGTGCCACCGGGCGTAGGTGATGAGGGGCCGTTCGGTGGCGGTGCGCCGGTCGTAGGCGGCGGTGAATCCGACGACGAGGGCCTCCAGATGCCCGGCGTCGTAGAGCGTTCGGCAGAAGCAGATGTAGAAGCGCCGCCGGGTCGCGCAGGTGAAGGGCTGGAGTGTTAGCCAGCAGGTGGTGCATCTGGCCAGGTCGGTGAGCAGCCACAGGCTGGTGTCATCGTCGTCGGTCACGGCGTCACCAGCCGCATGGTGGGTGGGGTGGTTGGCGACGGTGTTCGGGTCAGCGTCGCCAACCACCCGCCGCCTCCCGCAGCGAGGTGCGCCGTGCGGGTGGGGGTGTCCACCGGGCGCGGAAGGTGTGCCGCGCCCGGTGGACGACGGCGAGGCACGGGGGTGACCTCGCCGGGTCGGTGATGATCGCGGGTTGCAGTCATGACGGTGTCCGTGTGGTGGTCGGAACGGTGAGCAGGTCATGCAGTTCGGTGGGGTACTCGCGGATGTCGGCCGTGGCGACGTGGCGGATGATGCGGGCCCGGTCCAGAACGGCGATGCTGTGGGCGACCTGGCAGGCCAGGGCGAGGTTCTGCTCGGCGAGCAGGACCGCGGTGCCGTCGGCGGCGAGGCCGGTGATGATCGTCGCGAGTTGCCCGACGACGGCGGGGGCGAGTCCTTCGGACGGCTCGTCGAGCAGCAGCACGTCCGGGGCGGCGACCAGCGCGCGGGCCAGGGCGAGCATCTGCTGCTCGCCGCCGGAGAGCTGATGGGGTTGGTGATGGCGTCGCTCGGCCAGGCCCGGGAACAGGTCGAGCACCTGGCAGGCGTCGACGGTCCTGGACCGGGTGGGGTGCGGTCGGGGCAGGGCGAGGTGTTCGTCGACAGTGAGCCCGGCGAACAGACGGCGGCCCTGGGGAACAAGGCTGATACCGGAACGGGCGCGACGCCGTGCCGGGATCTCGGTGACGACGTGTCCGTTCAGAACGATCTCGGTGCCGGGCTGGCTTGGGTGCAGGCCGGCGATGGTGTCAATAAGAGTGGTCTTGCCGGCGCCGTTGCGGCCGACGACCGCGGTCACCCGCCCGGCGCGCACGTCGAGGTTGACATCGGTGAGCACCGGCGCGCCGGTGTAGGCGGCGCTCAGGTTCCGCACCCGCAGGACCGGCGTCCCGGCCACGGCCGCCGTGGTGGCTGGGCTGTCGGGTGCGGGGTTGGTGGGGGTGTCGGTGCCGAGGTAGACGCGGCGCACGTCGGGGTGCTCGCGGATCGCTGCGGGGGTGCCGGTGGCGATGTGCTGGCCGTGGTGCAGCACGGTGACGGTGTCGGCGACGGCGGCGACGAAGTCGAGGTTGTGGTCGACCAGCAGCACGGTGATGTCGTCCGGCAGCGCGCGGACCAGCCCGGCAAGACCGGTGACCTCGCCGGTGGCGAGGCCGGCGGAGGGTTCGTCGAGCAGCAGCAGCCGGGGCCGGGCGGCCAGCGCGACGGCGATCTCCAGGCGGCGTTGGTCGCCGTAGGCGAGCTGACCGGCGGGCCGATCGGCGTGGACGGTGAGGCCGACCTGGGCCAGCGCCGTGTGGGCCGCCGTCACGGCACGCGGCTGGGGCCGCAGCGCGGCGAGGCGTTGTCCGGGGACGGCGAGCAGCACGTTCTGCATGGCGGTGAGCGGACGGGCGAGGGCCGGATGTTGCCAGGTGCGGGCGATCCCGGCGCGGGCCCGGCGGTGTGCCGGCCAGCGGCCGATGTCGCGGCCGGCGTAGAGGATGCGGCCGGAGGTGGGGCGCAGGGTCCCGGCGACGAGGTGCAGCAGGGTGGACTTGCCGGCGCCGTTGGGGCCGATAATCGCGTGCCGGGCCCCGGGCCGCAGCTCGACGCTGACCTCATCGACAGCGCGGCGGGCGCCGTAGCAGCGGCTGACGGCCTCCAGGCGCAGCAGCGGGACGCTCATGTCCGCCTCCCGGACAGTCGGCTGGTGAGGCCGGCCAGGCGGTGCCGGGGCAGGTAGGCCAGCAGCAGAAACGCCAGGCCGAGCAGGGTGGGACCGTAGCCGCCGAGCAGGCCGCCGACCCAGTCCCGGGCGGCGACCAGAAGGATCGCGCCGGCGCAGGCGCCGATCATGCTGCCGGAGCCGATGAGCGCGGCAGCCAGCGCGAGGGCGGAGACGCCCATGGCAGCGTCGGCGGGCGACACGTACCGGGTGACCGCGATCAACAAGGCTCCCGCCGCGCCGGCGATACCCCCGGCGATCGTGTACCCGGCGAGCAGCAGACGGCCGGTGTGCTGCCCGGCGCCCTGCACCCGGGGTTCGTGAGCGGCGATGCCGCGCAGCAGCAGAGCGAAGCGCGTGCGGGCGACACCGGCGACGGCAGCGCCGATGAGCAGAGTGCAGGCCAGCACGTACAGGTACACCCAACCGGGCCGCACCATCGCCGGCAGGCCGGGCAACGCCACGACGGGCGGTGCGTGGGTGCCTTCGCTGCCGCCCGGGGCCCACTGGTTCGCGGCGGCGTGGACGAGCTCACCCAGGCCGAAGGTCACCATCAGGAAGGTGGTGCCCCGGGCGCGTACGGCGAGGCAGCCAGTGACGGCGGCGGCGAGCGCCCCGGCGGCGGCAGCCGCGAGGAGTTGGAGGGGGCCGAGGCCGGTCAGCGTGGCGACGCTCGCGGCGGTGTACGCGCCGACGACCAGGTAGGCGGCCTGTCCCAGCGGCGCGAGCCCGGCGAGCCCGGCCAGGAGTTGAGCGCTCATCGCGAGGACGGCCATCACCAGGGCGGTGGCGGCAAGCGAGATCACGTACGCGTTGACCAGCCACGGCAACGCCATCGCCGTCACCAGGCCCAGGGCCCCGATGGTGGGTATGACCCAGGACGGCAGCCGAAACGGCCGGCGGGCCGAGCTGTTGGTGGACGCGGAGGTGGGGGTGAGGGTCGCGGTCATGCGGGCCGTCCCGGAAGTCCGGTGCGCTGGCGGATCGTGAGCGCGGCGAGCATGGCGGCGGCGAGCAGAAACGCGGCAGCACCGGGGACGAGGGCGACGCCGAGGGTGAGGATCTGCCCGACGCCGAGCGCGGCGAGCAGAGCGCCGCGGATGCTGCCGAGGCCGCCGACGACGCAGACGATCAGCGAGTAGACCAGGATGGTGGTGTCCACCCCCGGCGACGGGCCGATGACCGGCGCGCCCAGCACCCCGGCAGCCACGGCGAGGACTCCTCCACCGACCAACACGCCGGTCCGGACGATGCCGTTGCGCAGGCCGGTGGCGGCGGCCATGCCCGAGTCAGCGACCACCGCGCGCACCACCGCCCCGGCGCGAGACCGCTCGACGAACCAAAACAGCCCCGCCACCAGCAGCACGCCGACCGCGATGAACCCCAGCCGGTAGACCGGATACTGGAAGCCCTCCAGGCTGACCGACCCGGCCACCGCACGGGGCGGGTCGACCGAGCGCGGCTCCGCGCCGAACACGGCGCTGAACTGGTCGGCGGCAATGTAGGCGACGCCAAGGGTCGCCAGCACCTGATCGAGCGGCCGGTCGGTGAGCGGGCGCACGGCGGCGGCCAGACCCGCTCCCCCGAGCGCGCCCACTACCACTGCGGCGGCGAGGGCGAGGGCGAGGCCGGTCCAGCCGCCGTCGGCGAGGTGCCAGGCGAGGTAGGCGCCGGCGAGGTAGAGGGTGCCGTGGGCCATGCTGAGCACCCCGGCCACGCCGACGATCAACGTCAGCCCGGCGGCGATGGTGAACAGCAGCAGCCCGTACGCGACACCGTCTAGCGCGGTGATCGTGTAGGGGTTGACGAGCCCGTCCAGGCCCACGGCACTCCTCCTCGTCCGCTGGGCCGGTCAGGCGGTGGTGGGTCGGCGGCCGACGGTGGTGTGCATCAGGTAGCCCGACAACATCAGCTCCGGGTCCATCAGCACCTCCCGCAGCTCGGTCAGCTCGTCGCGGGTCATGCCGGCGTCGAGCAGCTGCGCCTCGCGCTGGAGGGAGTTGGAGCGGTGCAGCAGGCAGGTGCCGGTGCCGCCGCGCCACGAACGGGACTCGATGTGGCTGGTGACGTCGACCAGGCCGGCGCGCACCATCGCCTCCGGTGCCCGCTTGGCCCAGCCCATGTCCGCTCCCCGAGCCTCGCCGAAGGCGAGCAGGCCGTCGTGGAAGCGTTCGATCAGCTCGGTGGCGCGGGGGCTGGGGCTGCGGCGGATCATGTCCCGCCAGGTGCAGTCCCAGTCCGCCACCACGAGTACCCCACCAGGGGCGAGGACCTGCGTCAGTTGGGCGAGGACCTGCTCCCGTTCGGGCAGGTGCATCAGCACCAGCCGCGCCACGACCGCCTGCTGCGACCCGTCCAGTTCGATCTGGCGGATGTCGCCGGCTCGGACGGTGATGTTGGGGCCGGTCGGGATGTGGCGGGGGTCGAGGTCCACGGCGGTGACGTGCCCGCCCGGGGCGACCTGGTCGGACAGCCAGGCGGTCAGCGTGCCCGCCCCGGCGCCGACGTCGGTCACGTTCCAGCCCGGCGCCATTCCGGCCTCGGTCAGGATCCGGCGGGTGCCGGAGTCGAGAATCTCACCCAGGTGGCGCAGCTGGTTGGCGGCCTCGTCGGTGGCGTTGTCGAACATGTACCCGGCGCTCTGTCCGCTGGCGGTGGTCGTCGTCATCGTGTCTGTCCCTTCTGGATCAGGAGCCGAGCGTGGTCAACGTCTGAACGGTGCGGTTGACCCACACCTGGCCGTCCTGGGCGACCTCGCGCAGGTAGTACGCCTGCACCGGCGTGTGGTTCTGCGAGCCGAACTGCCAGCTCCCGCGTGGCGAGTCGATGGCTCCGACCCGCGACAGCGCCGCCGTCAGCGACCGCCCGGTCAGCTCACCGCTCGCCCCGCCCAGCGCGGCGGGCGAGGAGGACGAGGCGGCCGGGCTGACCGCCGTGGGGCTGCTCGGTACCTGCGCCCCCGTGCGGGTAGTGGTAGGTGTGGCCGCCGGGGCGTCGGGGCGGGCGAGCGCTTCGGCGATGGCCTTGTCCAGCACGAGCGCCGCATCCCACCCGGTGACGTGGTAAAGATTCGGCAGCTTCCCGTCGTTGGCCGCGGTGTAGCGGCGCACGAAGTCACGGTTCGCCGCGTTGTCCAGGGTGGTGGAGTAGTTCAGGGCGGTGTAGATCCCCTTGGCCGCCGGGCCCAGGGCCGCCAGCGACGGGCCTTCGGTGAGGAACCCCGAGGCGTACAGCGGCACGTCCACGCCGTACTGCCGGTACTGCTTGACGAACTCCACCGCGCTGGCACCGGCGTAGAAGGTGTAGACCGCCGCCGCCCCGCTGTTTTTGATCTTGGTCAGGTATGGGGAGAACTCGGTGGTGGGGGCCGGCACCCACGGCGTCCACGTCGGCTCGCCGCCCGGGTTGGCCAGCTTCCCGCCGGCCTTGCGGAACGCGTCGACGAACCCGCCAATCTGGTCGCGTCCGCCGATGTAGTCCGGGCCGATCACCCACACCCGACCCTCGCCCACCTTCTGGCGCAGGTAGTCGGCGATCGACGCGCCGGTCTCCTGGCTCAACCAGGACGTCGACCACAGGTAGGTGGTGTCAGCGACGGTGGACGGCCGGCCGCCGGTGCCGATCAGCGGCACCCCAGCCTCCTTCAGCAGCGGGTACAGGGTTTGCACCGTGTCCGCGGTGCCCCCGCCGACCAGGGCGAGGACCTTGTCCTGCTCGATGAGCTTGCGCGCCGACGCGAGCGCGACCGTCTTGCCGTCGCCCTCGTCGGCCTCGATCACCTTGACGGGTCGGCCGCCGAGCTTGCCGCCCAGCGTGTTCAGGGCCAGCCGCCACCCGGCGGCCTGGTCGTCGCCGATCGCCTTGTAGGGGCCGGACTTCGGCACGATCAGGCCAATGCGGATCTCCTCGCCGCTGGTGTCCGAGTCGCCGAGGCTCGACCCGGTACATGCCGAGATCGCGAGGAGCACGGCGGCGACGACGGTGGCGATCGCCAGCCGCCACCGAGACCGGCCGGGGGTCTGTTGAGAAGTCACAGGAGTCCTTTCGTCGAGGGGTGCGTTTCAGGAGGGGAACGGACGTGGGTCGCGACTCGGGTGTCCGGGGGTGCTGAGGTGGCTCCTTGCGCTCAGAGGTGATGCCGGCGGCATCACCCGGTGGTAGCGGCCGGTGTGCTCGGCGGTGATGAGGTGGTGCAGGACGGCCAAGACGGAGGCTGGCTCGGTGGCGTCGCAGGTCAAGACCGGCACCTGGGGCGCGACCCGTAGGGCCTCGCGGATCTCGTGGCGGTTGCGCGTACCGCCGAGCGGTCGGTTGACGGCGGCCAGGTAGGGCAGGCGGCGAGCGTCGAAGTAGTCCAGCGCCGGATACGAGGCCGGTAAGCGGGTGGCGTCGACCAGCACCACGGCGCCGAACGCCCCGGCGCTGACCCGGTCCCACATCCACCACCAGCGCCGCTGATCCGGCGCCGTGCGCAGGGCGACGGTGACACCGTTCGGCAGCGTGGCGTAGCCGGTCTCCCACACGCTGCCCGGACCCGCAAGCGCCGCGCGGCCGTGGCCGGCGGCGCGCAGGAAGCACGTCTTGCCTGCCCCCGCACCGCCGGCCACCAGGACCGTGACCACCCGGCCGTCGGTCACGCCGGTGTCCCTGTTCATGCTCATCACCGCCGGCACCGGGTCAGCCGGCTGTGCGGGGTCCCGGCTTGACCTGCTCACCGATCCGGTTCGCGAGCGCCGCCAGTTCGTAGGCGACCTGGGACGGGTCGCAGTCGGGTCGGGCCAGGGCCGCCAGCGAGGTCCCGTCGGGCACCTGCTGCACCACCAGAATGCCGGCATTCATCATCAGCATCTGGAACAGGACGCCGCCGGTCTCCAGCAGGTCGGTGGCGCCGCGCGCCAGGCTGACCAGCCCGGACACGATCGCGGCGAGCTGATCGCCCCGGTTCCTGTCCAGACTCGCGGTACTGGCCAGCAGCAGCCCGTCGGCGGACACCGCGACGACGTGGGCAACGGCCGGCATCTGCCGGGCCAGGCCGTCCAGGACCGGCGACAGTTGAGGATCGCGGGGTGTGGCGGTGGTGACACTCATCAGCGTTCTCCTGTCGAAAGGGGGGAGAGAGGGGTGACAGACGCGGCCCGCAGACCGCGTAACGTGCCGGCGACCTGCGCCCGGATCGCCGCGGGATCGATCGGCCCGGAAGGCTCGGAGCCGGTGCGCTGCGTCGGCAACCCACCCGGCACCACGTGCGCCTGCGGACGACGCCGTGGCAGACCAGACGTGGTACGCCCGTCAGTGGCCGGCTCGGCGGTCGACGCCGCGGCCTGCCAGCCCGCGTCGGCCGCGGTCCGAAACCCGCCGTGGCCGTCGTCGCTCTGCGGCCACAGCCACGGCGACCGGGCCGCCATCTCCCGGAACATCGGGGTGTCCGCTGGCCGGGCGGTGCCCGCCGGCAGCGGAAGCGGACCACGCTCGCGGCGCACCAGTGGCAATTCCATCGTCGCGTCCGACGGCGGCACCCTCGGAAACGTCTGGGTGGGCCCGGTCCAGCCGCTACCGGTGTGGGGCACCGACATGGGCGGCATCGGGGCGGGAGCCGGGTTGGCCGGTGGCGCCGACGGTGGCTGAGGCCGTTGCTGGATCTGGCTGGGCACGACGATCTCGCGTACGTGCACCCGGGTCACGTACTCGGCCGGCACCGTCACCTCGGCCGTGACACCCGTCGGCTGGCTCGGCTTGAGGCACACACTCACGCCAAACTCGCGGGCGAGGCGGGAGATCACGACCAGGCCCATCTGGTCGGTGACGGCAACATCCATCTCCGGGCTCGCCAGCAACCGGTTGGCGCGCGTCAGCTGCTCCGTGGTCAGCCCGAGGCCAGAATCGACGATGAGCACCTGCACGTCGCGCCCGGCCCACTCCGCGACCACCCGCACCTTGTCGGCGGAGAACCGCGTCGCGTTGTCCAGCAGCTCCGCGAGGATGGACTTGACGGCGTCGACCGCGCGGGCGTCGACCTCGGCCTCGACCAGCCGCCCCATTCTGATCCGCGCGAAGCCCTCGATCTCCGACAACGCCGCGTTGACAAGATCCCCCAGCTCGACCGGCTCACGCTGCACCTGGCCTGAGCCGCCGCCTGCCAGGATCAACAGGTTCGCGCCGTAACGCCGCAGCCGAGTCGCCTGCTGGTCAGCGGCGAAAACTCTGGCAAGTCGGTCCGGATCCTCCTCATCACGTTCAAGGTCGTCGATGCTGCCCAGCAACTGGGCGGTCAACGCCTGCACCCGCCGGCCGATCGACGTGATCATCGCGCTCACCAGCGCCCGCCCCCGCGCCTGATCCACCGTCGCGTCGACAGCAGAGCGCAACACCAGGTTGAAGGCGTCTGCGACCCGGCCCACCTCATCCCGGCCGACCACCGGCACCGCCACCCCACCTGCGCCCACGGCCAACCGCTGCGCCGCCACAGGATCCGAGGTCGCCCGCAGTCGCCCGACCAGCGCCGGCAGCTCTGCGTCCGCGACCCGCCGTGCGCCCTGCTCCAACATCGACAGCTGGCCGACCAGTGACCGCGCCACCCGCAACGCGGTGAGCACGGCAACGGCCAACATCACCGTCAGCACACCGGCCTGAAGGACCGCAGCGCGGACCTGCTCCATCCAAAGGTCATCGGCAGCGGCCTCAATGTCACCGTTGACCGCCGCCTGCACCTGGGCCAGCAGGTCCGCCCGGGTGGTCATCACCCGGCTCCACTGGTCAGCTCCACCCGCCAGCCGCACCGGCTCGTACACACCCGTGCCTGACACCGCCCCGTCCAGCCGCACACCGGCCAGCACGTCCGGGCCGGTCAACGTCCGACCCAACAACGCCTGCCACAACGGCCGCGCGAGACCATCGAACTCGCGCAACGCCTCATCCTGCGCAGACCTGGCCGCCACAATCTCGGCATGCAGCGCCGGCGTCAACCGCCGCGCCGCCACCGCCTGCAACACCGCCACCTGCTGCTGACCCACCGACTCCCGGGCCCGCGACAACGCCGCCGACGCTCGCATCTCATCAGCGAGCTGAGGAGTAACGCCGCTCTGCGCCACCGCGGGCAGCAAGTCGTCCAGATCAGCGACGACCCCTCGGTACCCGAACGCCACCGCCGACAGCGACACCAACCCGTCACCCCGCACCCGCTGCCGCTGCGCCCCTACGTCCGCCAAACCGGCGTCCACCCTGGCCAGCACCACCCGCACAGACTCCGGAAGCTCACCAAGCCGGTCACGCTGCTCACGGAAGAGCAAGACCGCTCGATCAGTGTTTTGGACCGCGCGCTCGAAATCCGCTGGAGTGACTTTCGCGCCCGGCAGCAGCAGACCCACCGCAGCGATCCGCTCGGCCTGTAGCCGCTGTGTCACCTCTGCAGCGGCTCCACCCGCGATGAACATGTCACCGGCGCGCTGCGTAGCTCCAGCCTCTCTCACAGAGGCCCAGAGGCCGAACCCCGTCGAGAGCACCGCAGCCAGCACGGTCGGCACCACAATCAGTGCCGCCTTGAGCCGAACAGGAAGGTCCGCCAATGGGCGTACCCTCGCGGCGATGCTTCGTCTCGCAGCGCTTCTCAACCCCGTCACCTCTGCCCTGGTTCTGCTGGTGATCAAATTTGCTGCTGAATCTCATGAATCAACTGGTTGCCGCCAGGGGCCATTTCACAGGCAGCGCAGCGAAGGGAACCACCGCACCGTCCACACCACCTTCGGGAAGACCGATAGGTGACCATCCCGGCCAACCAGCCGATAGCCAGACTGACCAGGACTGCAATCGTCAGTACCAACACGGCGGCACCGCCCGTCTGAGTGACCGTCAATCCCGATTCGCTAATAAGCGCTCAAGCTGAGCCATAAGTCATTCACGAGGATCATGCCGACTAGGGGTTCGCGCTGGGAATACCGACCTTCGGTCCGACCTCGCATACCGACTTGCGGTTCGACTAACATCTGACCTGCGAAAACAGCGGCGAACCGTCAGCACGTCAGGGTCATCCACCCGATTGGGGGGGTTACAGTGACCTCACCCCGGCCGGCTGTACCGCCGACCGGGCTGGTGTGGTCCCCGGAGGCTGCCGATGAATCGTCCTAGTCCGTACGTCCGCCGACGGTGGCTCGGACGCGAAATCCGCCGTCTGCGGGAGGAACATGGCGTGACGGGAGAGTCGCTTGCCCGTGCGCTGGGATTTCCGCGCCAGCAAATCAGCGCTTTGGAGAACGGTCATCTCGGCCCAGACATCGATCTCGTCAGCGGAATCTGTGACTACCTCGCCGTAGGCGTGAACCGGCGGACTGCGATCATGGACGCGGCGGCCGACGGCTGGGCGCGTGGGTGGTGGGTGGCCGAGGCAGAACGGATGGGTATCCGCCAGGCAATCTACGCCGACCTGGAGAGCGGCACGAAAACCATTACGGAGTTCGCCATCTCTTTGATTCCCGGCCTACTCCAGACGCCCGCGTTCGCCGATGCTCGGCTACGCAGCGAACCCGCCCGCCACGGCGACAGGTTCGACCCTGCCGCCGCGGTCGCCGCCCGCGCTCGCCGCCAGGGCCTGGTCCTCGCCGCCGGCGGGCCGCGTTACGAGGCTGTCATCGACGAGATCGCGATCCGTCGGCGCGCCGCTGATCCCCTCGTCGTCGCTGAGCAGCTTCGGCACGTTGTGTCCCTGTGCGCGAACCACCCGTCGGTGATCGTCCAGGTGCTGCCGGTCGACGCCTCGATCCGGGCGCACAGCGCACCACGATCGGCGTACTCGATCTACCGCTATCGCGACCCGCACGGCTCACGGGCTGTCGCGGTCGACACGCTGACCCACGACGTGATTCACATCGATCCGGATGAGCTGGACCCTTATGTGAACCTGCATAGCCGACTCAAGGCCGCGGCGCTCTCTCCCGAATCGAGTATCCGTCTCCTCCGCGCCGCGGCGGAGAACCTCACACCCACCGAAGGAGCCTCAGTATGACCCGTCAGCCCAACACACAGCTCATCTGGCGCAAGTCCAGTCACAGCGACGACGGCAACTGCGTCGAGGTCGCCTCCACCCACGAACCGGTCCTGGTGCGCGATTCGAAGAACAGTGTCGGGCCGGTGCTGCGATTCACCCCCGAGCGATGGCACGCCTTCACCGAAGCCGTTCGTGATGGCGGATTCTCATCTCCCAACACCGCCAAGGGGTGGTAGCGGAACCTTCTAGCGTTCCCAACGGGGCGGCGCGCCGGGCTTGAGCGCCTCGCCCCGCCGCTTCCGGCACCCGGGTGGCCGAGACCGGCCTACCGGTCTCGGCGACGCCACCCAAGATCTCCTTGACTCTGGGTGAGCCTGCCAC
This sequence comes from Micromonospora sp. WMMD1274, assembly GCF_049179035.1. Taxonomy (NCBI): domain Bacteria; kingdom Bacillati; phylum Actinomycetota; class Actinomycetes; order Micromonosporales; family Micromonosporaceae; genus Micromonospora; species Micromonospora sp. WMMD1274. The sequence goes on along the minus strand of NZ_JBMHMG010000001.1, from coordinate 3,395,437 downwards.
CACGATGACAGCAGCGGGCCTCGCGATTGCTTACACGGCCTCAACTCAGGACGCCAGGCGAGCTCGCACCCCCGCTTGGGTCCGGTCGAGTCCACGGGGAGGGTGTGTCGGTGCCTCGTCATCCGGAGACGGTGATCACTCCGAACGCGCTACTCACCGAGAAGCGCGCGAGCCTGCCGTCGCCGCGGCGACCCGGACAGCGCATGTCCCGGACCGAGTTGGCCGATGCCGTCAACATAGCCCTGGCTCGGCTCTACCCAGACCGCGACCTCGCCGCTCACTATGTTGACCACCGTTGGATCGGCAAGCTGGAGCGCGGAGAGCACCGGTGGCCTAGCGATGAGCGGCGGGCCGCGCTACGACGCGCCCTTGGCGCCGCAAGTGACGCCGATCTCGACCTGTACAGCCCTCGCCGCTCCGGCAGGGGACGACGGGACGCCGTCGACCAGCGGCAGTTCGCCGCGTCCGGTTCAGGGCCCGACCTGTCTTCCTCAGGCAATCTGCTGCAACTCGGAAACCCCACGCCTGGGCATCAACTGCTGCCCGACGGGGGTCTGCACCGGACGATCTCGGCCCCGGGAGGACAACACTTTCCTGGCGTGGTGATCGACGTGGAGGTCTACCCGGCGGTCGACGACGGCCGTATCCTCGCCACCATCGCCCCGTACGCCACAGAACGGAGCTGGCGCCGGTCCGTTCAGCGGCGGCTGATCCTGGGGCATGTCGACGCCCTGGATCGTGCCGGTGTCTTCGCGCTCGATTCGCGGCAGGCGGATCGGCACCTGGTCGAAGCCGATCGGGATGCCCGCCTGCTCATCCCTCGCGTGTACCAGCTCGACGCGATCACCGCCGGGGTTCTGTGGGCGGTGGCGAACCTCGACTTGTCGCTATTGCTGGACGACGCCCGGTTGGACGCCGCCCAAGCCGCCGCATCCCCGTACAGGGACATGGCCAGGTCGGCCGCTAGCCGCGACATCGCCGAAGACTTGGATTCGGTGTCACGGCTGTGGATCGGGTCGGCATTCTGCGCCGACCACATCCGCCGCCACAGCCATGTCCTATCCGACGTGCCCGTCTACTGGACGCGGGAGCAACGCGGGGAGGAAGCCAGCACGTGGCTGCTGTTCCGACACAAGCTGCGGTACCTGCGCGAGACCGCCGATTGGTTCCGAAGCGCGTCCCAGCCGATGACCAGAATGTTCTGCCTCCCCCAGCACGCGGTGGCCGCCTCGTCAGCGTCTGAACGGATCCTGCTGTTGCTCGCTGTGGCATTGATGGAATCCCTCGGGATTCACACCGCGGTCACCGATGACCCGGAGTACGGCGCGCTGCCCGGACTCGTCATGGACAAGCGGCGTGCGATTGTGGCCACCTGGATTCGCGCCGATGACGTCTGGCACGTCGATCTCGCCGACCACGGCAACACCGTCGCCGCCTACCGTGACGCCCTCGGCCATGTGCAGGCTCATTCCGTCGCGGCCGGCGCCACGCCCGGTGGACGGCTCCACCACCTCGCCGACTACTTGAGCCTTGACTGGCACTGGCTGCAAGGCCGCTGCGCCGACCTCGGCCAGTACGGTTTCGCGGGCCTCGCCGAGCCCCGCAGCCGTCTACTGTCCCTCGACGGCGTCGACCAGGCATGCCGCTTCATCGGGAGCCTGCCGTACTAGGCTCCTGCGCACCACGCCGCGACCGCCGGAAGGAACTGCCGTGCCCTCGAACCCGACAGCGCCCGGGCCAAAGGTGGTGGTGTTCGGCCTCGGCGGCACGATCGCCATGACCAGCGGCACCAGCGAAGGCGTCCGTCCCACGCTGTCCGCACGCGACCTGGTTGACGCTGTACCCGGGCTGGCCTCGACCGGAATCGATATCGAGATGGTGGACTTCCGCCGACGCCCCGGGGCGTCCCTCACGTTCGCGGACGTCGCCGCGCTCGCCACCGCGGCGACCCACGAACTCGCCGCAGGCGCCGCTGGAGTGGTCGTCACCCAGGGCACCGACACGATCGAGGAGACCGCGTACCTGCTCGACCTGCTACACCACCGGCCCGAGCCCGTGGTCGTCACCGGCGCAATGCGTAATCCCACCATGGCCGGCGCTGACGGACCGGCCAATCTCCTCGCCGCCATCCAGACCGCGGCATCACCGACCGCCCGGCACCAAGGCTGCCTCGTCGTTCTCGCCGACGAGATCCACGCCGCCCGCTGGGTCATCAAGACCCACTCCACCAACGGCGCCACCTTCCGCTCGCCCGACACCGGCCCCCTCGGATACGTCATGGAAGGCGCCGCAAAGCTACTCACCCGCGTGCCGCACCGCCTCACCATCCCCACCCCGGACCCGGCCCAACGCGCCCCCGTCGGCCTCTACACAGTCAGCCTCGACGAAGATCCCACCCTCCTCGACGCCATCGGCCAGCACTGCGACGGCCTCGTCGTCGCCGGATTCGGAGTCGGCCACGTACCTGAACCCCTCGTCGACATCCTCACCACCCTGGCCGAACGAATCCCCGTCGTCCTCGCCTCACGCACCCCGTCCGGCCCGACACTCACCCGCACCTACGGCTTCTCCGGCTCGGAGCGCGACCTTCTTACTCGAGGGCTTATCCCCGCCGGCTGGCTGCACGCCTACAAAGCCCGCATCCTGCTCCGCACCCTCCTTGCCGCCCAGACCAAGCCGCAGGACATCGTCCCAGCATTCGCCGTTGCCGGTAACCTCGATGAACCGTCCTCGTGGCCCTGGCCGACATCATCCCAAACCGTCGATCAAACGGAGGCAGCTGCGGCGCATGCGTAGCCACAACCTGACACCACGACGGATGATCGGTGTGGTCTTCGACCACGGCGACGACTTCTTCACCGCCCTCGCCCAGGCGTGCCGTGCCCACGACATCAAGCAGGGCTACATCCCGATGTTCATCGCCGGCCTGTCTACCGCCAAGATCGTCGGCACCTGTCAACGCCTCGACAACCCCGATGCGCCCGTCTGGACGCACGTCGACCTCACCAACGTCGAAGCGCTCGGCGGCGGCACCATCGCCTGGGACGACACCAACCAGAGGATCCTCCCGCACATCCACCTCACCGCTGGCCTCAAGGAACACAGCGCTACCGCCCACACCAGCCACCTGCTGGACGCCACCGTCCAGTTCCTTACAGAGATGCTCATCATCGAGGTGGCCTCACCCGCCATGCGTCGACTACCCAACAGCACCCTCTACGACGTTCCACAACTACATCTCGACTAGCGCTCCCGGACCGGGCTTCGGAGGGAGGTACAGGATGGCCCGCCACCCCGACACCATCATCACGCCCAACACGCTGCTCACGAAGGCCCGCGAACGGCTTCCATCACCCCGGCGGCCCGAGCAGCCCACGTCTCGCGGCGAGCTAGCTGACCTCATCAACTCCGCCCTCACGCAGCTCTACCTCGACCGAGACCTCGGCGCCCGCTACGTCGACCGTCACTGGGTGGGCAAGCTTGAACGCGGGGAACATCGCTGGCCCAGCCCCTGAGCGTCGCGCCGCCCTACGACATGTATTGCGCGCGACCGACGACGTCGACCTTGGCTTGTACATTCCACGGCGCACGACGTGGAATACAGCCGTCCCTGACCCGCTGTCGGCCGCCTCCCGAGGTGGGATCGATGACGCTGCGGCTTCGGCCTTCCTCGGCAACGGTTCAGTCACCGTGATCACCCCTCTGAAGCGACCAGAGGGAAGATCCACGATGATGCCACGATCGTGTACTGCAACTTCCGTTAGGATCATTAGATCAGGATTATGAGGTTCTGGCGACAGCCATACCGGCCCTCACACGCGCAGCTCCCGATTGGCTGCATGGGCCGCTGGGTTATAGCGACGACGTGTTCGAAAGCTTGACCACTTCACGTACAGCGCTCCGAGTAAGCCTGGCAGACTAATGCGGGTGGCGCATCACGTTGGCTGGTCAACGAGGGGTGTTCAGCCCTGGTCGCCAGGCCGCTCTGGCTCGACATCGAGCGCCGCGGAAACCGGACCGTTGAAGGGTCGATCAATCCCGCTGCCTGGTCGTCGGCGTAAACTGACGGACCGTCCTTACCTCGTGTTAGGTCGGGCTTTGTCCTAGAAGCAGCGACGGTCCTTCTGCAAGTTCGAACACCCAAGCGCATGGGTCAGGTCCTCTCCCATGCCCCGGGTCTGGGCAGCTCAGGGCCAAGTCGGACCGCAAGTCGGCACGCTAGGTCGGGCCACAAGTCGGTATTCCCAGACTCCTCAGGATGAGCAACCCTTGACGCATGCCCTGAATGGCTTGGGAGTTCGACTCCCTCGATTGACTAAACCAATGGTGTTCCGCTCACCGGCCCGCACATCGTCGAGCGTCTCGTCGCCCCCTGCGTCGATAGCCGAAATTCTCCCGAACCTCGTTTCCGCACGGGCTACCCACCTCAGGAAGGCGCCGGTGCGGCTTACCTCGGTCACGTCTGCATGGCCCCCCGGCCCGCGAACACCGGGTCTTCTGTATTGCGAGCATCGGCGGTGCCGGAAGCGCAGCCACCCGCCAGTCGAGTTTCAACGCGAGAGGTGAACCCCTATGACGCGGAGGACCCACCGTTCGAGAGCCTTGGTTACCGGCGCGATGGGCTTTATCGGCTCTCATCTTGTTGAAGCCCTGCTCAGCCGCGACCTTGAGGTTACTGGGCTCGACCGACGCAACCCGCATCTAGATCCAGTCGCCGCCAATAATGCCCGCCGTTTCCTGCCCCAACCATCCTTCGCCATGATCACCGCCGATCTACTGACGGCCGATCTTCGTCGTCTGGTCGGCGGTGTCGACTGCGTCTTCCATCTCGCGGCGGTCCCGGGTGTTCGGCCGTCGTGGACTCGGTTCGAGGACTACGTCTCGGCGAACATCGAAGGTACGAGCAGGCTGTTGTCGGCGTGTGCGGAGGCTGGAGTTCCACGGCTGGTGTATGCGTCCTCGTCCAGCGTCTACGGCGAGACCAGCTCCGCTAGCAGCGAGGGCGACGTCGCACAACCAATATCGCCATACGGGGTCAGCAAGCTCGCTGGAGAACAGCTGAGTTTGGCCTATGCGCGGCGCCCAGGCAGCGCCTTGGGAGTCACGGCCCTGCGGTACTTCACGGTGTACGGGCCACGGCAGCGACCGGATATGGCGACCAGTCGGGTCTTGGCGGCAGCGCTGACCGGTGGCGAGTACACGCTCCACGGCGACGGGGCACAGCGCCGGGAGTTCACCTACGTCAGCGACGTCGTGGACGCCACAATCGCCGCGGCGACTGTCACGGAGCACGAGGCGGTGGTCAACGTCGGCGGCGGCACAACCGTCTCGATGATCGATCTGATCGCTATGGCCCGAGAGGTCACCGGAAACCCTGTTTCGGTCAGGGTCGCACCGACCCAGTTCGGCGATGTGACGGTTACCGAGGCGGACCTGACGCTGGCCCGGACTGTGCTCGGCTACCGGCCGAAGGTGGATCTGCGGACAGGACTTTCTAGGCACGTCAACTGGCTGCGTCAGCTTCCCCCGGAGCTGATGAATAGCTACGTCCCGCCTGCGCTTTCTCAGGAGGTTGCGGCATGCTGCGTTTGAGTGCCACTTCGGCGAACAATCTGTACGTGGCGGTGTGCCGTGAGGTCATGCGGCAGGGACAGCGGGTGAATCCTCGCGGGATGGCGACGACCGAGGTGATCGGGGCACATCTGTGTCTCACCGAACCGCGACGTCGGTTCGTCTTCATCCCGCCCGCCCGGGTGCTGAACCCGGCGTTCGCGGTCGCGGAAGCCCTCTGGATCCTCTCAGGGTCTGACGATCCGTGGATCTTCACCTACAACCGCTCCCTGAAGCAGTACGCCGATAACGGCAGGCTTCGCGGCGCGTACGGGCCTCGGATTCGCCGTTGGGCCGGGCAAACCGATCAACTCGACCACGTACGTACAGCTCTGAGCCGTGACCCGGGAAGCCGTCAGGCCGTCATTCAGATCTACGACCCGCAGCAGGACACGCTCGGGCACCGCGACGTGCCATGCACCTTGAACTACCGATTCTTCCTGCGCGGCGGTCGGCTGCAGATGCACACCACAATGCGCAGCAACGACGTGTGGCTTGGCCTGCCGTACGACCTGTTTACCGCGACGATGTTGCACGAGCTGATGGCAGGCTGGCTCGGTGTCAAGCTTGGCAGCTACCACCACCATGTTGACTCGCTGCATCTCTACGACCAGCACGCTCAGAGTGCCGCCGATCTGGTGTCGTCGCCGGTGGCGCCGTCGCCGGTGATGCCCTCGCTGGCCGCGCCCGCCGAGGGGACGACAGAGTTTCTGACCTCGGTCGTCAACGACACCGCCGTCACTGAGCACCCCTCGCCCTGGCGCGACATGGCGGCCACCTTGGCTAGCTACCGTCGGTGGAGCGCGGGAGACCGACCTGCGGCACGCGAGACAGCCGCCACCGTCGAGGGGGATCTCGGTCGTGCCCTACGCGACTGGTACAGCCGGCTGAGTCAGCCGGCGGCTGCGACGGGAGCCTCCCGATGACCGCGGGCAACATCGTGCTCGGACTCTGCTCGTTCACCCATGACTCCGCAGCAGCGCTGTTCATCGACAACGCGCTGGTCGGCTTCGCTGAGGAAGAGCGACTCTCGGGCGAGAAGCACACTCGGGCCTTCCCCGAACGCGCGGTCGCCTGGCTCCTGGCCCGCGCCAAACTAGATCCGAACGCGGTTACCGCAGTGGCCTACAACTTCGACGGCGAGCGGTACCTCGACGCGTTGCCCGCGACAGAGCTCTGGGCGCAGATTCCCCACACCCGCGATCGGGCCCAGGCACGGGCAGACAGCTTCCGGAAGGTCCACGCCCGGTTCGGCAGGCGTATGGCCATCCTGCGGGATAGGTTCCCACATGCGGTGATAACACCGGTGTTGCACCATCGCGCTCACGGCCTCTACGCCTTCGCGTCGAGCCGCTACGACGCTTCCGCCGTCCTAGTCGTGGACAGCCTCGGCGAAGTGCAGAGCACCACCATCGGCAACGGACTTCGGATAAACGGCGGCGGTGTCCGGTACACGATCACCGAAGAGATCACCGATCCCGCATCGCTGGGCTACGCCTACGGAGCGATCACTGAGCACCTCGGCTGGCGACGTAACGACGAGGAGGGCACCGTGATGGCCCTGGCGGCCACCGGTGACCCGAGCCGCTTTGGGGCGCTACTGCGCGACGCTATCCCGCTGACCGACCGCGGATTCAACCTCAATCCGCGCTGGTTTCCCCTACGAGTCATGACCAGCGGGTATTCACGAGTAAGCGACGAGCTCGTCGCCGCCACCTGCCCCACCCGCCACCCTGAGGATGCCATCGAGCAGGTACACGCCGACGTCGCTGCCGCCCTGCAGGAACGCACCGACGAGGTGATGGTGCATCTTGCCCGACGGGCCCGTGCCATCACCGGGATGCGGCTGCTGTGCGTGGGCGGAGGTGTCGCCGCGAACTGTGTCGCCACCGCTAAGATCGTCGAAGAGGGAATCTTCGACGAAGTGCATGTGCCCCCAGCCCCAGGCGACTCGGGAACCGCGATCGGCGCCGGACTATCAGTCGCCCTGCGTTCTACCGAACCATCGCCCGCCGCAGTCATCGATCACTGCTACCTCGGGCCGTCTTTCAAGGGACTCGAACTTCCGGAGCACCCCCGGCCGGGACTGAGGGCGCTGCGGCCCGCCGAGCCGATCAAACACCTGGCCATGAAGCTCACCGAAGGCCACACGGTCGGGCTGTTCCAGGGCGCACTGGAAGCCGGCCCCCGGGCACTGGGCAACCGATCGATCCTGGCGTCGCCGCTGCTGCCGGACGTCGTCGACCGACTCAACGCCACGGTGAAGTTCCGTGAGCCCTTCCGACCGTTCGCCCCGGTCGTCCTGGCCAGCGCGGCAGCCAGGTACTTCACCCTCGCGCAACCTGCCCCGTACATGTCCTTCGCCTCGCGCGTCACCGACCTGACCCGCGCCGCCCTCCCCAGCGTTGTCCACACCAACGACACGGCCCGCCTTCAGACGGTCACGCCCGAAGCTAACCCGTTCCTGGCCGAACTGCTGGAAGAGGTCGCCGCGCTCACCGGTCATCCCGTCCTGATCAACACCTCCCTGAACATCAAGGGCAAACCGATCTGCGGAACACCCGACATGGCCCTGGATTGCCTGGCCGAGAGCGGACTCGACGCCCTGCTCTTGGAAGGCTGGTGGGTGACCAAGTGCTGATCGGCTACAGCTTTTGGGGCTTCCTTGGCACCGGCACCCACGACACACCCGACGGCGGTCGCAGCCATCGCCGCCCTCTGATCGACGGCCTCCGCGCACGCGGCCACGAAATCGTCTTCCTACAGCACAACCGCGACCTCGACGAGGCCGGCCACGACCTGACCGGCACCTACCGGTGGGACGCCGGCTTACCCACCATCGATGCGCTCTTCCTCGAATGGCGCTGGCCCATTGACGGGCGCAACACCACCGTGTGCGGCACCGTCGGGCACACCTGCGACCTGCACCGACAACAACACCTCCTCGCGCACTACACCGACGCCGGAACCCCCACCCTGCTCTGGGACAAAGACCAGCAACTACCCGCACACCACCGGCTACGGGCGATGAACACTGTCACTGTCTGCGAGGCGGCGTTGCACCCCACCTCGGGCGCCGTTCGGCTGCTTTTTCCCGTCGACGACCACACACTCGACACGGCCGACCCCGACGCTCTGATCGGCCTGTCCCGCAATCTCCCCTTGGTCTACATCGGTAACCAGTACGACCGCGACGAAGCCTTCCACCAATACTTCGCACCAGCAGCCCGCAGCCACGAACACGTTGTCGCAGGGAAGTGGACCCGCACCGAACGCTGGCCACACGTCAACTACCTCGGTCGGCTCGGGTTCGATCACGTTGACCGGCTCTACCGCCAGGCGCTGAGCACCGTACTGCTCCTACCCGACCGCTACCAGCGCACCGGCCAAATGACCCAGCGCCTCGCCGAGGCCGTCCTCGCAGGCTGCCTGCCACTGACACCGACCACCATCCGCGACGCCGCCCGATTCACACCACCCGCCCTGCACGTCACCGGCGGCGATCACACCGCCACCATGATCACCGAGCTCCGCAACATCGCCGGCTCGGCCAGACACGCGGACCTACTGCGCGGCTGCCTCGACCAGCTCGACCTGTTCCGCCTGTCCCGACAGCTGGAGGTCATCGACCGCGTCCTCGACGCCCACGCCGGCTGCGTCGCCACATGAACGGCCTGCCTCCACCCGCCGCTCCGGCACCGTCACTACCGTCGCCGGCCATGAAGCGAATCGCCATCATTGGCTGCGGGGGCGCCGGAAAGACTGTTCTGGCCAGCCGCCTCGCCGCTCTGCTCGACCTCCCAGTCATCAACCTCGACGCCATCTACTACGACGAGAACTGGCAAGAAAAGACCAAGGACGAGTTCGCGGCCATCCAGTGCGAAATGGTGACCGCCGACCGCTGGATCATCGATGGCAACCACGCATCCACCCTGCACATCCGGGTGAAGCGGGCCGACACCGTCATCTTCCTCGACCTGCCCGCCAGGACGTGTCTCTGGGGCATCCTCCAGCGCCGCTGGCGCTACCGCGGCGGCCAACACCCCGACGGGGTCTACGACCGCATCACCCTCTCCTTCATCCGATACGTCATCGGCTACCGCAAGAAGATGAGACCCCGCGTCGCCACCATCGTCCGCGAGCACGGACAACACACCCAGTACGTGACCCTCACCAGCCGAACGCAGACCAACCGATTCCTGCGTCGTCTCGGCACCCACTGACCTGGAGGCGCCATGACGAGCACAGACCGCGACCACCGCACCGCACACCCGGCCACGACGTCGACCGTGTTCGTCAAGCACTACACCGACCCCGCCCGCGGCGTTGCCGCCAGCCGACACCTGCGTTGGCTGCACAGCCTCGCGTCCGGCGTCAGACTCCCCCACCTCTACCCAGGAACCGCCGCCCACATGGTCATGGAACGCCTCCCCGGTCGACACCCAGGACCTGGCGACCTCACCGAGGTGGCCGTTGCGCTCGGCCAACTTCACGCAAGCGCATACCGCAGGTACCTGTACGCCGCCCGCCTCGATCAGCCCTTCGCCGGCAGCGACGGCGTCACCATCGCCGACTTCCACCGCAGACGCAGCCAGACTCTTATCAAGTGCGAAATCGACCCTCCGCTGGCACCCGTCGCGTTCTACAAGGACGCCAACCTGCGCAACTTCCTCCTTACCCCCGACGGAGTCGCCGTCGTGGACTTCGACGACCTCACCCTCGCACCATTCGGCTACGACCTCGCGAAACTCGTGGTCTCCACCGCCATGACCCACGGGCGGCTCAGTGGCACCTCGATCGAAACAGCCCTGGCCGCCTACAACCGCACCTTGGCCATGAACGGTGGCCCGCGGATCGGTTGCACCAACGGCGACCTCGCCCGCTACTGCGAAATCCATCACCTGCTCACCGTCCCCTACCTGCACCGTAACGGCTACCACCACGCCTGGCCGACAGTGCGGTCCGAACCGACCTGACGCTGGAGGACGCCACATGCCCGTCACCACCGAACTCGTCCTGGTCCGCCACGGCGAGGCCAACAACAACGTCACCGGAACCGTCGGCGGAGAAATCGGCTGCACCGGCCTCAGCCCTCACGGGCGTCACCAGGTCGCACAGGTCGCCGCCCGGCTGGCGGCCGAACACCGATCCCGGCCCTTCGACGTCCTCTACGGCACACCCCGGCGTCGCGTTCGCGAAAGCATCGAGATCGTCGGCAAGGCCCTACAGATGCACCCGATCATGGAGCACGATCTGCGCGGGCCCGACCACGGCGCAGCCGACGGCCAAACGTGGCGGGAGATCAAGACCGCGTTCGGCGGACCCCCACAGCACAAGCCAGACCAGCCCTACGCGACCGGCTCTGAGACCTGGAACCAGTACCTCGACCGCGCCACGAGCGCTCTTTGCTACATACTCGATCGGCACGCCGAGCGCAGAATCCTCATCGTCGCTCACGGCGAGACCATCGAGGCCGCCCACACCCTGCTCCTCCAACCACCTGCAGACGTCCGCACCGGCATCGCCTACGTCACCGATCACGCCTGCATCAGCCGCTGGCAGCAGCAACTCAACCGATTCGACCGGCGGACCTGGCAACTCGTCACGCACAACGACACCAGCCATCTCCACGAGCGTTCCCGGTGAACCCGTCCGCCACGACGCTTTTGGGTATCTGCCAGCGATCTCTCGACCCACACGCCCACACGATCGCCGTGCACCCCGGGCATGACAGCACCATCGCCCTGCGCGCACGAACCACCGCGGGCACTGTCATCGTCAAGGCACACCGAAGCCCCGAGCGCCATCACCGCGAGGTGCACGCCTACCGGCACTGGACCATGACACTCGACGACCGCGCACCGCGCCTACTCGCCGTCTGCGCCGACCCGCAAGCGATCATCATCACCGCTCTGCCGGGAGACACGCTGGCCGAGACGGCGCAGGCACCGCACCACGAAGCGACCGCACACAGACAGGCCGGCGAGCTGCTGCGCCGCCTCCACCGCGCCACGCCGCCACGAGCCGATCTCGCCATGACGCTGACGATCGCCGAACGGGGCGAGCGTTGGCTACACCAGGCCCAAGCCTTCATGGCAGCGCCGCTACAAGCCGAAATCCGCGCTCACCTGAGCGCCCTCACCCGACTTCCCTCCGTCCCGGCCGTCCCCTGCCATCTCGACTTCATGCCCCGCAACATGATCCTGCAGCCCAACCGGCGGCTCGCCCTGATCGACTTCGAGCACAGCCGCTACGACCTAGCCGCCCGCGACCTCGTACGCCTCGCCGATCGGATCTGGCCCACCCGTCCCGACCTCGAAGAGGCATTCCTCGACGGCTTCGGACAGCTCACAGACCTCGACCGACAGGTCATCGAACACTGCACCTACCTCGACCGACTCACCCTCGCCGTACGTGCACATCAAAGATTGCGCAGCTAGACGATCAATGTGCTACCCGTCGGTTCGCCGTCGACCCCGGCGAACCCCTCACAAATTCTGCGGACCTAGCACCGGAGGGAATTCGACCGCTGCCATATGACTGCGAACGCGATTTCCAACCGAATTTCATCTCGACGTATCTCGACTCCGCCACTCGCCTAAGGAGTGCTGATGCCGGAACGCATACCGCTGGAAGATCGACAAGGTGCGGCGATGTACGACCACTCCGAGTCCGTCCACGCGCTGCTACTCGATCTGGACGGCGTTCTGGTCGACAGCCTGCCCGTCATGCGGAAGGCATGGACGGCGGTTACCAGCGCGCACCACGTTGACCTGCCCTTCGCGGCATACCAACAACACCTGGGCCGCACTTTCCCCGACATCATGCGCCTGCTGAGACTGCCCAACCCCGAGCAACTGCAAGCAACGTACGACGAAGCCGCGTGCGCCGCCTCCGACGAGGTTGAGGTATGCGGCGGAATCGAGGACGCCCTGCAAGCCTTGGCCGCCCGTGGCTGGCTGCTCGGCGTCGTCACCTCCAAACCGCTGCACAGGGCAGCACCTTTGCTCGATCGCATTGACGTCCCGTTCGCTACGGTTCGCACGCCCGGCGCCGAGAGAGGCAAGCCCGCCCCCGACCCCATACTGCTCGCACTCCTTGATCTCCGCATCGATCCCAGCCAGGCGACCTATGTGGGCGACATGAACGTTGACAAGGAATCCGCCTACCGTGCCGGCGTCGGCTTCGTACACGCTGGATGGGGCTACGGTCAGGCAGACCCACCGCCCCCAGCCCTTGCCCACACCCCCGCAGATCTGCTGCGCCTGCTGTCGCCGCACGATGCGATGTCGGCCACAGTTCTCGGAGCCTGATCAATGGCACAGGAGGAACAAGGACGCGAGGCCCTGCCGGCGACCGAGCTTGAGATCGAGTCCGCCGACCGTCAGACCGTCCGCCGACTCACCGAGCAGCTCATGACGGCGCTCGAAGGATTCGTCAAAGCCGGAGTCACTACTCCCGGACGCGCTTCGTGGCTGCACATCCATCACATTCCGGTGCGTAGGCTACTCGGACAGGTCGTCCGGAAATTGCTAGAGCTTCATTCCCACACACCCATCGCCGTACCGCCCGAACTCACTCGTTCTGCCGTCGACGAAGGATTGATCACCACACGCGCCGGCAACGCACGCGAGTACGTCTACTACACCATCAGCTGGTCCGGCCTGGCGTACATCCTCGGCGCACCAACGCGCCGCGACCCCCTACAAGAACCGCATCCACTCAAGCTCGCCACAGCCGCCGCACGGCAGACCAGTAGTCGTCTCACCGAGCCCGGCAATGAGAAGGCCGAGGTGGTCGCCTTAACCTGGTCCTCTCGACACGCCGACACCTTGCTCCCAGTGCTGGCTGAGCTGCGCCGCTTGGGACAAAGCACCATGCTCCTCGACCTGGCCACCGACCCGGCACAACAGATACTCCCGTCCGGCATGCCAGTTCACCGTGGGCCCACAACCCTCTTGCAGTTGGACGGAGGCATTCCCTACCTAATCAGCGATCGGGCGGACTCAGTTAATCAGTACCTCGTCACCGCCGGGCATCCCGTGTGTCTCGGCCGACTTGAGCGGCTGGCAGCCACCCTCGTCCAGATGAGCGCCGGCTGCACACAACCATCGTGGCTGGCAACCGTCGCGATCGAGAGCTGGCTGACTAACCTGCTGACGTCCGCCAAGGCTCAGGTGCTGATGGTCGCCGACGACATCGGTCCCCTCGGAGCGCTCGCGGTCCACGTCGCCGAACGTCTGAGCGTCGCCACTACGAACGTGCAGCACGGCGCCTGGACAGCCGACGCGATATCGCGTCCCGCCCTGCATGCACGAATTCAGATCGTCACAGGGGACCGAGACGCCGTCCTCGCGCGCTCATGGGTGCGACACCCCGCAGCTGAGATCCACGTGCTCGGGCAACCCCGCTTCGACACCCTCAAGGCGATCGATCGCGGCAGGCAACGCCGCTACCTGCTGCAGTTGCTGCAGTCCGCCGGCCACGCCCGGGTAGACCACGTCATTGTCCTCGCCTGTCAGCCAGCCATGCCTCAACGCATCAACAGACACATCGCGCTCCTTGTCGACGGGCTCAGGAAGGCTCAGGAGCGATGGGGCCTGGTGCTCGCACCCCATCCCGCGCAGGAACCAGCCCTTCTGCAGAACCTGATCAGGCCAGCTCAAGTACCTGTAGTTCTCGCCGACGCGCAGGTCGGTGCACGAGGCTGCCTCGGAGGCGCCGACGCCCTGGCCAGCGTCTCATCCACCTGCGGGGTGGAAGCGATGCTGCTGGGTCTACCAGTACTCGAAATCATCACCGGCGATGAACCCACCCTGGGTCTTGCTGACCACGGCGCCGCGCTCGCCTGCCGCACCAGCGACGACATCAACGCAGCGCTCAACACAATCACCCGATCTCGCCATGAGACACCCGTCCGGGTTAAAGATGCGGTTTGTCGATGGAGAGGCACCACCGCCCGGGACATCGCAGACCTCATTCTCCGGATCGTCGACTCCGAGCGGCCGGACGCTTCATGAGGCAGCCAAGCGGCACGGTCTGGGGCCGAGCACGACCGCCACACGGTGGGCGAGAGTCCATAGCCGTACCACCCTTAAGCCGCGCATCGATAGGAGCAGTCATGAACAGCTTCGCGCCCGACACCACGAGGCCCAAAGTGCCGAACCACCTCGCCGTCATCCCCTGCCGGTGGGGGTCAACTCGATTCCCCGGCAAACCCCTTGCAGCGCTGGGCGGGAAGCCGCTGTTCTGGCACGTCTACCAGCGGTGCCTCCAGTCCCGATCGATCGTAGGGGCCGTGGTGGCTACCGACGACCGCCGCATCGCCACGACGAGCGAAGAGTTGGGCGTTCCGCATGTGCTCACTGATTCACACGAAACGGGAACCGATCGCGTTGCCGAATGCGCCCGTCGAATTGCAGCCGACGGATACATCAACGTTCAAGGCGACGAGCCCTTCATCGATCCGCTGGCTATCGACGCGGTTTCCCAAGCACTAGCACAGCATGGCGATTCGGTCGCCGCAGTCAACGCTTGCTCCTACATCGAGGACACTGCCGATATTCGGAGTGCGAGTGTGGTCAAGGTTGTTCACGGGGACGACAGGCGGGTCTTGATGTTCTCTCGCCACCCAATACCCTACGACTGTGGCGACCATCCGGGCTACCTCCGGCAACTCGGGCTCTACGGCATGACGGCAGATGCCCTGCAGACGTTCTCCTCGTTGCCCCGAGGCCCACTTGAGCGAGCAGAATCTATAGAAATGCTTCGGCTCCTCGAGCACGGCCACGCAATTAAAATGGTTTTGGCGCGACACGCAGGGCCCTCTGTTGACACACCCAGTGACCTACTCGCCGCCCAGAAGATACTGCGCCAATCAATGCGGCATTCAGCGCCACAATGATCGCGCATCAGCAGGACACCCGTCCCCGTGACCCCCGGCGAACGCGACGCCGGCGCAGCCACGTCCCTGGCCATACCATTAGGCAGGTTGAGGGCCTTCGACGCACACGAAGACGGCCTCGCACAACGCTGGTCTCACCACCCTTACGCGCCGTGCGCTCACCGCCGTCGGTCACGGCTGATCGGTGACAGCGCACGCCGGGCCGGCGATGATCTCCCTGTCACGCGTCAGCCCCGCCGCCGTAGGCCCAGCCGACGGCGCTGCCGCCTGCGGCTATCTCTCGTTACTGCGGGTTCCCGCCGAACGGGAGTTGGCGGCTCGCTCCGCGCGAACAAGCAATCGGTTAAGACGGGGATCAGGACGTCGCTGTTTGTGCGCTATTGGCTTGCATAGAAGAAGGCTCGGCCCGGCGAAGGCGAATTTGCACGCCAGTGCTGCCGGGCGAGATGTCGACCAACTCGAAACAGGCCGGCGCGAGGTCTACGGCGGCTGCCCCGAGACCGCTCGTCGGCGGAGGCTTCCCGACGGCGATCACAATTTCGTCGACGCAGTCCAGATTGTCGCGAAGTGCGCCAGCGTCAGCGCCAACGGCGAGAACGACGCGCGCGCCGGCGACGTAGCAGGCGGAGAGCCACTGGCGGAGATCGCCGATTGGGCCGCCAGGCAGCGCGAAATGTTCAGGAGCGTGACCACCTGAGGTGCCCTCCTCAAGGGCCTCCTCGCCTAGCACGAGGTCTGCCCTACTGCGCAGTTCCGCGGCAAGTTTGCCGTTGACGTAGCGGCAGGCCTGATCGTCGAGGGCATAGGCCCAAGTCAGATGGGGCCGGCGGCGACGGGTGGCGGTAAGCCAGGGGCCGAGGACGGTCAGAGTCTCGTTGGGGAGCACGTCGGTTTCCACGTCGATGCCGTGGGCGGTGAGCATGGCGGCACCTCCGTCGCCTCGGGATGTCGGATCGATAACGCTGATGACCACCCGGGTGATGCCCGCGTTGATGAGCTCCTGGCGGCAGGCCGGAGTGACGCCGGTGTGGTTGCAGGGTTCGAGCGTGACGACGGCGGTGCCACCTCGCGCTGCCGCGCCGGCTGATTTGAGCGCATTGACCTCGGCGTGGGATTCTCCTTTGCGTCGATGGTAGCCGGCACCGACAGCCACACCGTGGCGATCGAGGATCACGCAGCCGACGGGCGGGTTGGGGCTTGCCGTACCGAGGCCGAATGACGACAGGGCGATCGCCTGTCGCATCGCGGCTAGCTCGACGTCCGATGCCATCAGTCAGGTCTCCTCTGGAGATCGTGGAGGAAGTCGCGGACCTCTGGCAGTTGCTGGTGCCCGTCGACTGCGGCGCCGAGGTGCGCGAGCTGTTGCAGGAGCCGTCGTGATCCCGCTCGACGCACGATCGGCAAGGCGTGGTGTGCCGTCGCCGCTGCCTGGCCTGGTTGGCTCGCTGCGGCCTGGGCCATCGCCTTGTTCAGCAGGGCGGACGCGAAGTCCTGGCGATGCCCGCGTGGAATCGCAGGAAGAGCTTCGTCAATTGCGCTGATTGCCTCCTGTGGCCTCTGCGCCAGCCGAAGACATGCCCCTCGGTGCACCTCGATGTAGCCGCTCGTGCAGTAGGAGCCGTGCTCACCTTCCGGCTTTCCCGGGTAGCGGTCTGCTGCCCAGCGGTGCGCGGCGTCGAGTAGGCGCATCGCCGCGCGATGCTCGCCGGTGGCGGCGAGGGAGTGCGCGTGCTGAACACGCAGCGCCGCCCGCATCGGTCCGGGGAGCTTCTGGTCGTAGAGCAGCGCCGCTTCGGCCTGCTTGACGGCTTGGGCGGGGTGTCCACTGGTCAACCATTGTTGGCTGCTGCGGTAGGTGGCCCAGGCGGTCATGGTCGGGTCAGCGATCTGGCCTGCCCAGGCGAGTGCCTGTTGTGTCCAGCGGTGGCCTGCGGCGTGGTCGTTGAGGGACTGGTGAAGCCAGGCCGCGGATTCGGCGTATTGGGCAGCGAGGCGGATGACTGCAGGGCGTAGCGCCTGGGGCACCTCATTCGGAAGGTCCTCAATCCTCGCCAGTTGTCTGGTGACGCCCAACAGCGCGTACTCGGGACCGAACATCTTGTCGTTCTGCACCAGGAGATGCCACTGCTCACGCAGAAGATAAATGGTCTCATCAAAGCTGCCTGGTCGATGCTCGGCCATACCAGCACCGAGGTACGCCTCATCGCTCCGACGGGGACTGTAAAGATCAAGATCCGCGTCCGTGGCGGCGCCAAGCACCTGGCGCAGCGCTGCTCGCCGCGCTTCACTGGGCCACCGATGCTCACCGCGCTCCAGCTTGCCAACCCACCGGAAGTCGACGTAATGGGCGGTGACATCACGGCCCGAGCAAATCCGGTCGAGCGCCGCGTTGATCGCCTCGGCCAGTTCACTGCGGGACATGCACTGACCCGGTCGCCTCGGCGAGGGCAGACGCCGCCGGGCACCACAGAGCACGTGGTTTGGGCTGATGGTGGTGTCCGGATGACGAGGCACCGACTCTCCCTCTACCCAGCATGCCGACCCCTGCCGACTATGCCACCGCTTGTCTAGATGATCCAGCTCTCACGCTGTCCCGCCCTGATGCACATCAGTCACAGCGAAGTCGGACCGCAAGTCGGTATTCCCGTACTTCTCACGATGACTGATCGTGTGAGGCGTAGCCGGTAAGGCTTAGGCGGCAGCCGGTCGCACGCCTCGCCGAGCTCGCCGAGACCGCCCAACGCGAGCACGACCCGGATAAGGCGTCCACGGTGTACAACGGAGCCGCTCTCGTCGCCTCCGAGGCTTGTGGGGGCAGCCAGGCGCTCACAGCCTTCCCTGGCGGGAGGCCGGGGACCTCCCTACGAGACAACCTCAGCCGGGCGCATTTTGTCACATGCGCCCGATATTGTCGCCGCACATCCGCATTCCCGCCGATGCCCGTTCACGGAGGTCAACCCATGGCTGGTTCCGCGCTCGACACCAGCTCCACCGATGAGGCCCGCGCCCGGCTCGCCGACCAGCTGCTCGCCCGCCGGTGGGTCACTTCGCCAGCGGTGGAGGCGGCGTTTCGTCGAGTGCCGCGACATCTGTTCGCGACCCACGGCATCAGCATCGACGCCGCGTACGCCGACGACGTTGTCATCACCAGTCGCGGTCCGGACGGGCGCGCGACGAGTTCGATCTCCGCGCCGTGGCTGCAGGCCTACATGCTGGAGCAGGCCGGGCTGCGGCCCGGCGCCCGGGTCCTTGAAGTCGGTTCCGGCGGCTACAACGCCGCGCTGATCGCCGACGTCGTCGGCCCCGAAGGGACGGTCGTCACCATCGACATCGACGCCAACGTCATCGAGCGTGCCCGCACCGGCTTGGACCGTGCCGGCTATCAGCAGGTGACGGCGGTACACGGCGACGGCGAGTACGGACACCAGCCCGGCGCCCCGTATGACGCCATCATCGTCACCGTGGAGACACCGGATCTTCCACCGGCCTGGCTCGACCAACTCGCCCCGGCCGGTGTTCTGATCGTGCCGCTGCGGATGCGCGGCATGACTCGGTGCCTCACCCTGCGACGCCACGAGGATCACCTTCTCGCTGCTGCCGCGCTGCAATGCGGGTTCGTGCCGATGCAGGGCGACGGGCGCAGCCCGGCCCGCCGTCTGGCTCTACGCGGCGACGACGTCGTCGTGGTCCTGGACGACACCACCGCCGAGGTGAGCCTGGACGCACTGGCCGCGGCGCTGCACACGCAGCGGTTGGAAGCTTGGTCGCCGGTCACCATCACGATGGAGGAAGGCTCTTCCTTCGAGTCGCTGCACCTGTGGTTGGCCAGCCAACCCCGGCCCTTCGGCACTCTCGCCGTAGACCGCGAGCGCTCCGCCGGACTGGTCGACCCTCAAGACCGGTTCGTCTGCCCCACCCTGCTCACCGCCGACAGCTTCGCCTACCTCGCGATGCGCAAGCTCGATGACACCACCTGGCAGTTCGGCACCCACGGCTTCGGACCCGATGCCGACACCCTCGCCACCGACATGCTCGACCTCATCACGGTCTGGGACCACCATCACCGGCACAGCCCCGGCCCGAAAATCACCGTGCACCCCACCGGCACGCACCCGCCCGAACCCGATGGCCCCCAACTGCTCGTAACCCGCCGCCACGCCGCGATCATGGTCACCTGGTCCGCCTCGGAGCAACCACGGTGACCACCGACCCGTCGCACGTCGAACGGTTCTCCCCGCAGTTGCCAACCCTCGTGATCATCCGCGGCAATTCAGGCAGCGGGAAGACGTCAGCCGCGCGGGAGGTTCGCCGTCGCTACGGCCGCGGGGCGGCGCTGCTGGAGCAGGACTACCTGCGCCGGACCATCCTGCGCGAGCACGACAGCGCCCACATCGACCCGGTCGCGCCGGCGTTCATCACCGCGACCGCTCGCACCGCCCTCGACCTGGGCTACCACGTCGTCCTCGAAGGGATCCTGCACACCGAACGCTACGCCGACACCCTGCACCAGCTCATCGACAGTCATCCCGGGCCGGTCGCCGTCTTCTACCTCGACGTGGCCTACGACGAAACCGTCCGCCGGCACCTCACCCGCGCCGAACCCATTCCCGTCACCGCCGAGCAGATGCGCGAGTGGTACAGCCACCGCGACCTGCTCGGTGTTGCCGGTGAGACCGTCATCCCCGAGCCAAGCACCTTCGAGCAAACGGTCACAACCATCCTGCACATCAGCGGCCTCACCGCGGCGGCGCCGCAGACTCCGTGTCCCCGGCGGTGTCGGCACTGCGCGCGCAAAGCCGAAAACGGTGCCCCTGCCACCACCCATTAGCCCGTTGCTGCGCTACTCGACCAGCGGGGCCGTTCGACGATGCGAGGCGGCCCGAAGGAGGACCTCCAAGTGCCACAACCACACCCTGTGCCCGACTGTCGCGTAACCGCGCCATATCCCGCCGATGCGGGCCAACGCGAGCGGCACGGCAGGCACGGCGGCCGAGCAGTTCGCGGCGTTGGTCGCCCGCGCCGGACGGGCCGGGGTGGGTGTCGGCCGGGTTCTGCACCGCACCGACAAGGCCGTCGTCGCTACCGGACGTCTCGACGGCCGGCCCGTGATCGTCAAGCTGCTGGGCACCCGCGATCCGTACTGGGTGGGTCGGCGCTGCCACGAACTGCGCCTGTATGAACTGTTCGCCGCGCAGCCGCCACCGGTGGCGGTGCCGCAGGCGCTGTGGTCCGACGAGCATCTGACCGTCCTGACACAGTTGCCCGGGCGGCGTCTGCACGATGCCCGTCACCTCACCCGCGACGTCAGCGCCTGCACCGCTCGGCAGCTCCTAGACACCCTCGACACCCTCGCTGCGTGGATGCCGACACCGGGCCTGCCGGCGGCGATCGACTACCACGGCCGCATCGACGCCGAACACGCCGCCGGCCTCCTCGACCAGGACGATCGGTCCGCCCTGCACGCCCTCGTCGAGCAACTCGGCCCGGCCCGGATCACCGCCCACGGCGACCCGCTGCCGACGAACCTGCTCCTCGACGACCGGCAATGTGCACTGGTCGACTTCGAGCACACCGGCCGCTACCTGCCCGGCTACGACCTGGCGCTGCTACACATCGTCGGCGCCGCCGCCAGCCCGACCCTGGCCGCCGCGGTCACCGCACGCGTGCGCACCGCCGGCATCGCCACCGCCTACCAGGTCAACCTGCTCCTACTGACCTGCCGGGAGATTCGCCTGCACACCAGCCTGCCACCCGAGGATCCAGCCACCTCCCGGTTGGCGTTCCTGCGGCAGCTGGCCGACCAGGCTCGCCGACAGGTTCGGGCGCTCGCCCGATGACCAGCAACCAGCCAGTAACCGGCCCGCCGATACGCGACAGCGGCACCAGCACGTCGCCTCTCCTGGGCCCCGACTTCGGCAGATTGTGGGGCGCCCACTCGTTGAGCGAGCTGGGTTCCGCCGTCGGGGCCGGCGCGCTGCCACTGATCGCGATCCTGCTACTGGACGCCTCCAGCCTGCAGGTGCCCCTACTCGCGGTGGTCTCCGGCCTCGCCGCAGCGGTCATCATCCTGCCGCTGGGACCGTTCATCGAAATCCGCCGCATGCGGCCCGTCATGGTCGGCGCCGACCTGCTGGGCTACGCCGCCACCAACGCCCGCACCGCCCTCACCGCAGCCGCCGCCCTGACCATCGCCAGCGCCGCGTTCTTGCCTTGGACAGCAACCGAGGCCAGTCCCCCGGCAACGACATCGCACTTTTTTGCCCCGGCGCCGCCCACCACCGCGGCGCCCAGTGACCGCATTACGGAGCCCAGCGCGACAGGCGACTTCACGCCGCTCGTCAAGACGGACAACACCAGGAGGTGACCAGCGGCGAACGACCAGCCGGGCGACAGCGCCCCCGTCCAGTTCCGCACGTGTCCGCCGTCGCACACCGCCCATCCCTCTTCGATCACATGTACCAATTCAGCGCGTGTCGTTCAGGTGGGGCGTCCAGCTACGCGCCTACCGTCGTGACAACCCCAATCCCAACCCGAGGGAGAGCACAGGATGAACGATGGCAGCACTCACGGGCGGGCAAGCCGCCGTCACGCAGGCATCACGGTCGACTTTGTGCTCGGCGGCACCCCGGGGTGCCTCCTCACCGCCGGCTCAGATGGGCGGCTCGCTTACGTCGATCTGCGCGTCGGTAAACATGGCTCGACCCTGGCCGGCCTGACCGAGGCGCTGTCCACCGCGATCACCACCAGTCTGCAGGCCGGCGCGCCGCTGCCCGAGCTCGTGGTCGAACTGCGGAACACACACTACGTCCCCGCCGGGGCCACCACCGATCCGGACGTGCCACAGGCAACGTCGCTCAGCGATTACCTCGCGCACCGCCTCCAGCCATGGACGCCAGAGCCCGGCAACCCGGCACTCGAACGCATCGTAGCCACACCCAAGCACCACTCTCGATGAACCGCGCCCGCCTGTCAGCGACACGCCCCGAGCGGGCCGCAGCTTGCTGCTCATCCCATGGCTCAGCCGTCACCACTGTCCGCCGCGCCGAAGGAGTGTTGTGACCGCTACCGACCCGCTGCTCGCCAGCGTTCCCGAGCAGATGTACGTCCACAACGAGGAACGCGGGGAGACACTGCACCGCTCTGCGGCGGAAGCCATCCATCGCGACGTGCTCGCCCTTGCGTGCGCGAAGGCGACCAGGTGCTGGAGATCGGCACCGGCACCGGATACTCCGGGGCGCTGCTCGCCATCCGAGCTGGGGCGTCGGGGCGCGTGACGAGCGTCGACATCAGCGAGGACCTCGTCGGGTGGGCGACCCGTCTGCACCAGCGACGCGGCGTCACCACAATCACCTGCCACACCGCCGACGGCCTGAACGGCTACCCGCCGCACGCCCCATACCAGCGCATCGCGGCCTGGTGCGCGCCCCCACGGCTGCCCCGAGCGTGGGTGGAACAACTCACCCCGGACGGCCGGATCGTGGCCTGCCTGCCCATCGCCGAACAGCCGTGTACCACACTGATCGCCACCATCACCCTGAGCGCGGGACAACCACACGTCGAAACGGTCACCTTCGGCGGCTACGCCCAGAGCACCGCCACCGCCGTCGACGACGCCCTGACACTCCCAGGCCGCTGGGTCGATCACCACACCGGCCACCCCCAACCGGCATGGGTATCCATCGGCTGGCGCGAGCACGACGACCCGCACCACACCGGCGCTCGCGCGGCCCTCAACCTCCTGCGGCGCCCTGGTCACACCGAGACCTACCAACGCGCGCCTCTGGACTGGCTGTCGTGGACCGCCTACTCCGTCATCGTCGGCGGATCACAACGCAGCTTCGTTGCCCTCGACGACGGCAGACGCGGCATCGGGCACACCACCGCGAGCACCGCGGCCATCATCCTGGCCGACGGCACCATCCTCGCCGACACCGCCGACTCTCCCTCCCTGGCCGCCCTGCGGACCTGGCTGAATCATTGGGAGCAGGCAGGCCGACCCGGCCCGGACTGGTTCGGCATAAGCCTCGTCCCCAATGAAGAGGACGAACTGCCCGGCTGGGACCTCCAGATCACCGCCGGCTGAGGTTGGCGGCTCGTACGCCTGCGAGCAGCTGAGGTAGTCGAGACGTGTAGCGCAGCAAGGCGCGAGCTGGTCAGGCGACCGCTGCCAGACGTCCGTAGCGCGGACTCGACGCGAACGGCACCCATCCCGGGATGCGCGCCGTCGCCCCGGGCCCTGCTCGCCCCGCAACAGCTTGAGGCACGTGGCAGGTAAGCCGGGTGCCTTCTCGGCAGGACCTCGGGTAGCCTTGGGGCGCAGCGGGCCGCTAGCTCAATCGGTAGAGCTGCTGACTTTTAATCAGTAGGTTCGGGGTTCGAGCCCCCGGCGGCCCACCAAAGAATAGCTCCTGACCTGCGAATATAGGCGTTCATCCAGTCGATGTCTATCGAATGCGGTGAACGCGTTGGCGTCTGGTCTCGATGGGCGACGTGTCGCGGTGACGGTCGGCGCTGAAGTGGTCGTGACCGGCCGTGCGAATGTCGATCTCACCGTGCGCGTCGCTTGCCTACGCCCCGGATGAACCGTCTTCTGGTCCGGCTGGTGTCCGCGCCGTGATGTAAGTGCCTCCACCAGGTGATCAGGGTGGCTCGCCTGCGCGGCTGGGCAGCGCTGGTGGTTGATGTGGGCGCCGACTGGTGGGTTCACGACTCGCGCTGCCGCGCTGGCCGTAGCAGGGGTCGACACCGCCCAGGCCCGGGCAGGACCGCGCCGACAGCGCCGCCGACGACGGCCACCGTGTCGTCGCCAGTGGTGACGGTACGGGTGCGGGCAGGTTGAGGCGCGCCGGGGCCACGGTGGCGCGGTGCTGTTGGCGGGCTACGGCGGAGTCGACGTGGAGGACCTGTGATCGCCCTCTCGTCGGTTGTCGTGGTGGCGCGCCAGTTGCGGTTCAACAGGCCTTCGGTGACCACCTCGATCCGCGTGATGCCGCGCGAGCCGGTAGGCGTGGGCCACCTGCTGCGAGCTGCTGATGCTCGCCGTGGAGGCACGAAGCGTGCGCCGGGATTGGGACCGCATCGGCCTTTCGCACCAGCCAAGACGGCGAGCGACAACGAGCCACCCCGCGGGCCGTGCGGAGCTGGACGGGTAAGCGTGGTCTGGCTTCAGGTGTGGCGTCGGCCCTTCTGCCCCTGTGGCGAGCCGGATGCGGTCGGCCTTGCGGTGGTCGGACGCATCCGGCACTGGCCATGGGTCACAGCCCGACCGAGGGCGTGGTGTGGCGTAGCGATCCCGCGGGTCAGCTGTGCGGGGACCGGGTCGAGGACGGGATGTCGTGTCAGCTGATCGTGCCGGTCAGGCGGCCCGTGGGCGTAGGCGGCGGGGAACTAGCGCGGCGGCGGCCTCCGCTTTGTCCCGTTCCACTTCGAGTTCGACGATGACGGAGGTGTAAGTGTTGCTGGTGATGGTGATGGTGGAGTGCCCGAGGAGTTCCTTGACGTCGGTGAGGTCGGCGCCGGAGGCTTTCAGGTACGTCGCGGCGCAGTGCCGCAGGTCGTGCAGCCGGACCGGGGGCAGTCCAGCGTCGCGTACGAGGCTGTCGAAACGCTTGCTGACGGTGTCCGGGTGCCACTTGTCGCCGTTGGGCTGAACGAAGAACCACCCGGTGTCCGGCCACTTGCTGCCGCTGACGAGCTGCCAGCGGGCCCGGCGGGCGAGGTAGGCGCGCCAGGCGGCGGCGGTGAAGCTGTCCAGCGCGAACGTGCAGTTACCGGACTCGGACTTGACCTTCTTGTCGACCGCCTCGTAGCCGACGGTGGTGCGCTGCAGGTCGACGGTCACCAGGGCACCGTCGAGGTCGACGGTGGTGTCACGCAGGCCGAGTGCCTCGCCGCGGCGCATCCCGCGGTGCATGATGCCCACGAACACCGGGTAGAGGGCGATGTCGTGATCCTGGGCGTAGTCGAGGAAGACTCCGGCCTGATCCGGGGTCCATACCATGACCGGGCTGGGCTTCTCCCCGGTCTCGCGCCACCGCGCGACGGCCTTGTCCGTCCACACTCGGGGCTTAGGCTGCTTCGCCGAAGGCAGTTCGACATGCTTGGCCGGGTTGAAGTCGATCAGCCGGTTGTTGGTCCGTGCCATCGCGTCGTTGAGTGCCTTGCGCAGGGTGGCACGGATACGCTGCATGGTCGCCGGGCTGGTGGTCCGTATCCCTCGGACGGTGGCGCGGATCTGCGGGTCCTCATTGTGCCGGGCGATCTCGATGGCGGCGTTGCGGTCGGTGATCGCGGTGAACATCGCCGAGATGTGCTCGACCCGCAGCTTCACCAGGGGGATGTCGCCGAGGTGCGGGATGAGGTGCACCCGGATGTGGCAGCCGTAGTGGCGTTTGGTGCTCGGCTCGATGTTGCGGCGGGACTCCAGCCACTGCCGCAGGTAGGTGCCGACGGTCATGTCGACGCTGGCGGGGAGGCCGGCGTTGACCCGCTTGGCGATGGTGTCGCGGTCGGGCATTGGGGCGCCGGCCTTGACCTGCTGGAGCAGGTCGGCGATCTCGGTTGCGAGAGCGGTGTCGTCGCCGGCGAGCGCCAGCAGCGCGATGGCCTGGCTGCGGTCCTTGGCGGCGTCGTCACGGCTGTCGAAGGTGTGGCGGCGTAGCGGGGACCGACGGGAGCCGTCGATCCTTCTCGGCAGTTCGAGTTGGTATCCCCACTTGCCGTGGTGGGAGTTCCATGCCCCTCCGGCGCGGCGGAGCTGGGGGCACCGTGGGCCGAGTTTCTTACCGTCGGGGTCGCGGCAGGTGCAGATTTTGTGGATGGATCCTTCCGCCATGGTGCTGTGGCTCCTCGGGGTTATGGGGCAGCCGGTGGCTGCGGATTTCGTTCCAGGTGATCGACGCGTGCCTTCGGCGGACAGGTCAAGTCGCCGGCGCCGGGGGTGGGTCGGGTGGTTGCTCGTCGTCGGTGGGCAGGTGCAGGGCGTGCAGGATCGCCGCGACCGGTACGCGGTAGCGGCTGCCGAAGCGCAGGACGGCGACCGGGAACTGGTCACGTTTGGCGAGTTCGTAGGCGGCGGCGCGGGACAGGCCGAAGATTTGCGCCGCCGTGGCGATGTCGGTGATCAGGCCGAGGGCGCGGATCCGCTCGACGGTCCAGGCGGCGGTGTCGGGCTGCCCGCTCCTTGGGCTGGGGTGGTCGGTGAGGTTGTGGTTGGGCTTGGTCATGGCAGTGCGGTCCTTTCGAGGACGTGGGGTGAGAGAAGCCGCCGGCCGGGTTGGGATAGGCCAACGGCATGGCACGGCGCGCTGCCGCGCCGGCGCGGCGCACGCCCGCACGGGGTCAGGGCCTGCCCGCGGGTCAGGTGTCGCCGGTCTGGCTGACCTGGTCGGGCCAGGACAGCAATCGCGGCAGGTTGTGGCGGGACATCGTTCAGGTGAATGCCGTCGGCCGACTGGCACAGGCTCTCGGCGGCGTACCGCAGCCGCCGCGCTGGCCTTCGGATGGTGCGGTCTCGGACGCGGACCTCGGCGGCCAGGGCGGCGGCGGCCGGTTTGTGTCCGCTTGGACCGCCACTGCCTGGCTTTGACACTCGGCGGCGTGGGATCGCGGGTCGGGGCGCGGCGGTTTCTGTCGGGAGGTGTGAGCGGGTGGGGGCTGGCGCAGGGCGTTGTCGGGGTAGACGGCATCGCCTGTCACGGCCGGGGTTCGTCTCGCCGGGTAAAACCGCTGCGTCGGTAGGTGTGGTCGGCGGGGTCGTCCTCGCGGTCGTAGCCCGGCTCCTCGCCCCCGCGGCGGTCGTCTGCTGCGAGCAGGTCCAGTCCGCCGAGGAACACGACGCAGTGGGCGAGGGCGTCGTCTTCCTCGATGTCGCTGTCGTCGAGCACGTTGTCGCCGGGAACGTCGTGGTCGGGGTGGTCGGGGTTGAGCAGGACCTGCTCGTCGGGGACCGACTCTCTGTCGTGCCACAAGGTGGGCGCTTCCAGCAGTCGCAGGCCGTGATCCCGCAGGCTCTTGAGACGAGCCGTGAGAGTTTTGGTGGGATCACCGGTCAGGTCGCTACCGCGACTGGTGACGGTGACGCGCGCGTCGGCCGCCACCACGCGGAGGCGGCGTTCGGTGTACGGGTCGGCGGGTCCTGGCGGTGTGAGGGTGTGTCCGTCGGGGCAGCCGTCGAAGTGGATGGTGCTGTCGAGTGCCTCTTCGAGGAGGTTCTCGAACACGCCGATGTCGGTTTCGTCGTCCTCGTGGTTCACGCGGGCGGCGACCGGCACCCGGAAGGCGACTGTCCTGGTCGGGGGTGCGGTAGATGTGAAGGCGGCTAGGGGGTGTGCGGGACGGGAACGCATGGTTGCTCCATGGGTCGTAGGACGGGCAGGGGTGGTCGTCCGCGCGTCACTGGCGTCCACCCCTGCCCGAGGCGGTGCGCTGCGGGTTAGGGGATTGGCTGCCAGCGCAGGCGGGCGATGTGGTCGACGCCGTGGTCGGCGCGGGGCCGCGCGGGGCGCGACCAGCCGGCGGTCGGGGGGCGTGTGGCGATGACGCGCCAGCCGGCCGCGCGCAGGCTCGCACCGGATTCGCCGTGCTGGGTGTAGGTGACTAGGCGGCGGTAGCCGAGTGCCTTAGCTGCCCGCCATGCGGCGGCGTAGAGCATGCTGCAGCCGTTGGGGATGGCGTCGGCGACGGCGACGCGGGTGACTTCGAGGGTGTGCCCGTCGTCGAGCAGCCGGGCTACGGGCCGGCCTACCACCGCCACCCCGACGAGCACCTCGTGCTCGGCGATGCCCAGGGAGAACTTGTGTCCCTGGGGTGGGCGGTGGTGGCGGTGCCAGTCGCCGATGAAATCCGCCGCCTGGGCGAAGGTCACCGGCACGAGCCGAAGGCTCATCCGGCGCCCCCGGAAAGGTCAGGGCCCAGCCGAGTGATCGCCTCGTCGTGGAACCCCTCGGCGATGTCGACGCCGATGTAGCGCCGGCCGAGTCGAACGGCGGCCAGGCCGGTGGTGCCGGCACCGGAGAACGGGTCTAGGACCACGCCACCGGGTGGACAACCGGCGGCGATGGCCCGCAGGGGAAGGTCGATGGGGAAAGGGGCGACGTGGGAGCCGCGGTAGGGGCGAGTCGCGATGCGCCACACGTCCCCGGGGTTGCGGCCCCGCGGGTGCGCGGCGGTGTGGGCGTGCCCGAGCGGCTTGAGGTTGCCCGCAGCCGCACGCGGTTCGGTTGCGGTGTCGGTGGCGTATTGCCGCCGTAGGCGGTGGCACCACGCCGGCGGGCGGTGGCTCCGACGCCGCCCGTGGCGCCCTTCCGGGCGCCACCAATGATCCGCGTGCCGTCTACGGCTTCGGGCCGGGCCAGCGGCAGGCGAATCGGGTCGAGGTCGAAGTAGTAGGTCGGTGACGTGGTGAGCAGGAACAGCAGTTCGTAGGTGGTGGACAGCCGGTCGCGGACCGACTCCGGCATGGGGTTGGTCTTGGACCAGATGACGGCGTTGCGCAGCCACCAGCCCGAGGCTTGCAGGGCGAAGGCGACCCGCCAGGGCACTCCGATGAGGTTCTTCACCGGCAGCGTCGACGCGCTGCCGGGGACCGGATTGACGCCAAGGGTCTGTTCAGCGCGCCGACCTGGCGCGCTGTAGCTGTCTCCCAAGTTGAGCCAGCAGGTGCCGGTAGGGGACAGCACGCGGCGGACCTCGTCGAACACGCCGACCAGCCGGTCGACGTACTGCTCGACGGTGGCCTCCAGGCCGTACTGCGGGTCGCTCCACACCGCCGGGCAGCGACCGCAAGGTGCGCCGTTGAGGAGCCTTTGCGTCGCGGCGTGGAGGCAGCCGGGATCACCGCCGACCCAACGCCCGGTGCCGTAGTCGCGCAGTGACCAGAAGGGTGGTGAGGTCACGACCGCGTCGACGGACGCGTCGGGCATGGCCGCGAGGACCCGCCGCGCGTCGCCGAGGTAGAGGGTGACCGGACCGGCCCGGTGGTACTCGTAACCGGTCAGGCCGTCTGGCCGCTGGTCGCGCAGACCGCCGCTCACGTCGGCACCTGCCAGCGGTGAGGGCATAGCAGCACCCGTAGCGCGGCTGCGGCCTGCTGGGGGACGACGCCGTTGCCGAGGACCCGCAGAGCGAGGGTGCGTGGCAGCCCCAACACGGGGTCGGTGACGTGGCCGTCGTTGAGGCCCATGAGCCATTCCACGAACGGCGGGGCGAGCACGGGTTTGCCGTGTTGCCCGGTCTGCGTGGGCTCGGGCGCCGCCCGGCCGAGCAGCAGCTCCCAGCGGGCGACGGCGGTGGCGTAGCCGCCCCACCGGTCCTGGTCGAGGTGACCGAGGCCGGCGATGGTGGTGCGCAGGTCCGCGCCGCCGTCGCCGTGGCGTCCGGGTCCGTGGGCGTCGGACGCGCGGGGGGTGGGCAGGGTGCGGGCGGGTACCCGCACCGCCGCCGACGGGAGGGTGAGGTCGCCGTGGCTGCCGCGTTGGCCGGGGCAGCCTTTCGCCCCGTCGGTGGCGCGCGGGGTGGGCAGCAGTACCTGCGATAGCGGGGGCCGGAAGCCGGCCCCCGCCTTGCGTCCGGGGGTGCCGGTGTCGCTGGCCCGCGGGGTGGGCAGTAGCCGGGTGGCGTCGGTCAGCGTCCGGCCCTGGTGATCGATCGGGGTGACGCGGCCGGCGGTGACGTTGGCTGAGGATCGGCTGTCGGCCACCGTCGGGGTGGGCAGGAGCTGCCCGGCGACGCCGGCCAGGCCGGGCCGGCGGGCCGCTCCCGCCGACGGGGACTTGTTCGACCCGTACGCCACCGCCGTCGGGGTGGGCAGCAGGCCGTGGCGGGTGCCGGACGGTTCGATCAGGTCGGGCAGCCCGTACTCGTAGCCAGGGCCTTTGCCGTCACGGGCGCACGGCGTCGGCAACGTCCGCACCCCCTGTCCACCGCTGGGCGGGTGTGGCCAGCAGGAACAGCCGGTCGCGGCGGTGGGCGGCGCCGATGTCGGATGCGCGTAGGCACGTCCAGCTCGTGTCGTACCCGAGCGCGGCCAGGTCGGCTTCGACGACGTCGAAGCCGCGTCGGAGGAGCGCGGCGACGTTCTCCACGAAGACGAGCGGCGGTCGAAGCGCGCGAACGGCGTCGGCGACAGCGCTCCACAGGCTGGAGTGCGCTCCGGTGATTCCGGCGCGCTTGCCGGCGTTGCTGATGTCCTGACAGGGGAAGCCGGCGGTGAGGATGTCGACGGGTGCGACGCTGCTCCAGTCGACGGCGCGGATGTCGCCGAGGTTCGGCACGCCGGGCCAGTGGTGGGCGCAGACGGCGGCGGCGTGTCGGTCGGTTTCGGCGTACCAGGTGAGCTGGCCGCCGAGCACCAGCTCGACGGCCATGTCGAGGCCGCCGTAGCCGGTGCAGACCGACCCGATCCGGGGCGGAAGGTGCTGCTCAATGGCGCACCTCCCGTCCCGGCGTCGCCGCCGCGTCGATCGGTGGGTCGGTGTGCGGGCAGGTCCACGGCCCGCACCCCGGCACATCCATCCCCGCCTCAGTCCTCGGGCGAAGGGTGACCTGGTCGAGGGGGACGCGCTGGCGGTGCAGGAAGAACTGGCCCCGCAACGGCTGTCCGGCGGCGTTGGCCCGCGCCGACCCGTGGCGGATCGCCGCGTCGAACGCCACCGCGTCCGTCCACCCGGTCGGGTCGTCGCGGCGCAGCCGCATCCACTCCGCGTCGGTGCGGAACGGGCAGCCGACGCACGCGCTGCGTGGGGTGTCCGCCACCCGTGCGCGGCTAGAAAGCCCAGGCAGTCCTTGGCGCCGCCAGCCGAGGTCGAGAAGCGGGAAGGTGTTGCGCATGTAGGCGACGTCGGCGTCGCGGGCCCGGCCGATCTCGTCGAGGCTGATCCCGATCGCCATCTCGGCGACCGCACCGGCGGGGACCCGGGCGGGGTGCGGGTAGCCGAGGCGGCGCCGCACCTCCACCTTGATTGGTTTGATCTTGTACTCGCCCGTGCACTGCCGGCGTGCCATACCCCGCTCGCCGTTGGGTCCCAGGGTGAATAGAGGCATCGAGGCGAAGCGGTGGGCCGGGTCGAGGGCGTCGCGGCGGATGTCGCCCGCCGCGACCCGCACGACCGGAATCCCCGATCGGGCGGCGAGCTCCTCCAGCCGTCGCAGGTGGGCGTAGACCGGAGCGGGTTCCCATCCGGTGTCGGCGAAGATCGCCGCGTCGAAGGTGGGGACCTGTCCGCGCGCAGCGAGCAGTAGCAGGGTGGAGCTCTGGACTCCGGCGCCGAGGCTCAAGTATCGGTGGGCGGGTGCGCTCACGCGATCACCCCGCCCTCGCCGGCGTTCAGGATTCCTGAACCCCAGTGGTCCACCGCCAGCGGGCGGCGGAAGATCAGCACGTCCTCGTGCGTGATCAGGTGCAGCGGGGTGCCGCCGGCGCGGGCCTTGCGCACGGCCTGGAGCTGGAAGAACGACGGTCGGGCGACGAGCTGCCCGTCGCGCACCGCCGCGAGGAGCGCGACGCACCGTTCGGTGGGCATCAGGCCGGCGCGGACGCCGGCGGCGATCACGGCGCTGGGCAGGTCGACTAGCTGCCCGTTCTCGCGCCACGGCCGGGCGGTCACCACGACGGTGCCGCCGGGTCGCAGCAGCCCCGCGCAGCCGCGCAGGATCTGCTCGAACCCGTCGGCGAGGCCGGTGAGGTCGCGGTAGGCGAGGTTGCCGCGGTCGGTGCCGTCGTTGTAGGCGTTGTCGAACTTCGCCACCCCGTCCTCGCCGGGTCGGACCAGTCCGTGCACGGTCGGCCCGTACGGCGGAGAGGTGACCACCAGAGACACCTGTCCCGCCAGGGCGGTGGGCAGGAGAGCGGACAGGCGGGTGGCGTCGCCGCGGACCACCGACGCCCGCCCCGCAGCGCCTTGGCGGTGGGCGTGTGTGATGTTGGCGTCGGCGATGTTGGACCAGCGCGGCTCGTACTCCACGCCGATGGCGTCGCGGCCGGCGTGGATGGCCTCGACGAGGGTGGTGCCGATCCCGCACATGGGGTCGAGAACGAGGTCGCCGGGGCGGGTGTAGGCGTTTACGGCGTGGGCGGCGATCGCCGGGAGCATCCTGGCCGGATGCTTGACCGACTCCGGGACGTACCGGCCGCGGCGCTGCACCGGTCCGGTGCGCTGGGCGGTCGCCCACACCGATAGGACTTCCGGCTGAGCCGCGCCGCGCTGCCTGTCCTGGCTCTGGGCGGTGTCCCTAATAGGCTGGTGCGGGTCGGTGGGGAATGGGGTGTGCTCAGCCACGGCGCTCACCGCCGTCCCGGCGCTGCTGTCGCGGCGCGGTGGGGGAGAACACCAGCAGGTCCGCGTGGACCCGCAGGTGCGCCACCCACTGCGGGTGGGCCAGGGTGAACAGTTCCTCGTCGGTGACGTGGTAGACGAACGCGTCGCCGCCGGTGTCTGCGGCGACGGCGACGATGTGCTGCAGGTAGCCCAGGCCCACCTGCGCGGCGGCGGTGGCCACTGGGGTGAAGTCCTCCGGCGCGCCGGCTGCGGCGGTGGGCACGGTGACGACGAGGACGAGGCAGCCGCCGGGGCGCAGCAGCCGCGCGCACGCGGTCAGCAGCCACGCCAGCCGGATCCGGTTGGTGGCGTCGTCGGGGTTCAGCGGCCAGCAGGCCACGACCAGGCTCGTCGCCCCGGTGAGGGACGCGTGCCCGGCGACGGTGGTGGCAGGTTCGGTGGTCAGGTCGGGGTCGGTGAGGTCGTCACCGAACCACGCGGTGATGTCCGGCAGGTTGTCGCCGTCCTCGCCGAGCGCGGCGGGGTCGGGGTGGGCCGCGGGCGTGGCCGGTCCGATGATCAGGCTGGACGCGTCGGTGAACCAGCCCGGGTGGTGCCGCCGGTTGCCCGCCGCGCTGACAGTAGTCAGGGCGTGGTCGGCGGTGAGGTCGACAACGGTCTCGCCGGGGCGGGTGTAGGCGGCGATGAGCCGGTAGGCCAGGCGGGCGCCGATGCTGCGCCCGGCGTCGGCCGCGCTGTGGGTGGTGCGCCACACGGTGACCGGCACGGGCGGGTCGCCGGCGATCAGGTCGATCAGGGTCGGGTCGGCCGCGGGCGGGCCGAGCGGGTGGATAGGGTCGTTGTGGTGCTGCGGCGTGTGCTCGCTCATGTGGATGTCGGCTCCGCGCCGCGCATGTAGTGCGCTGACACCCTCAAATCGGGTTTTGTCAGCTCTGGCGAACGCCCCCAGGTGTGACAGCACTCTGACAGCGACCTCTGATGGTCTGACAGCCTCGGCGCGCGTCCTCGCCGCTGGACTTTCGCTGGGACGGACAGAGACGCGGCTGTCCGCCGTCGAGCGTGACGACAGGCATTGGCGGGTGAGCCACCGGCGGCGGTGACACCGTGATCGCCGCGGTGCTGTCAGAGTGCCGCCGTGTCTGTCACAGCGACGCTCCAGACGCATCGCGGGGACGGTTGTCGACACCGCGCTCCTGCGCCGGGGCCTGTCTGTCACGGTCATCGCGCCGTGTCGGACGACGCCGAAGTGCGTCGCGCGGATCGTCTGTCCGGTCTCCTGCCGTGGTGACAGGAGCCTGGCATCCGGTGCCGCTGTGAGTCTGACAGTCGTACCTGTCAGACCGGGCGACCGTGTTGTGAGGCTGCGCGCCGGTTGGGTGTCGCGCCCCCGCGTCTGGTGGCGCGAAAGCGGGCCGGCATCGGTGAATCCGCAGGTCAGTGCGCTCTGTCAGATCGCGGCGGTCCTGGTGCGCTGGTCGTTGTCAGATCGTGTCAGACGCCGGTGCATAGCGGCGCAGATTGCGCTGAGCTGCGGTGTCAGAGGTCTGTGAGGTCGTCGTGGCGCAATCGCTGTCACCGCATTCGCGGCGATGACACGCACCGACGTGTCATCGACTTCCTTCGTTGACATGGAGTTGTGGAGATGGCTTCGTCTGACACTGCTTGGCCCCACTCGCCGCTGGACGCCCTCGACGCGGCCTTCGTGGCGTTGACCTGCGAGCCCGATCCGATGACATTCGATCTTGACAGGTGCGGCGTCGGCACCGGTCTGCCGCGGGGGGACATGACTCTGTCGGCGCTGCGCGACTGGCTGTTGGCGCATCCGCACGCCTACAAGGCTCGCGCCGCCGTGTGGCGTGAGTTGATCCTACGGGCGCGCCTGGACGGGCCCACGTGGGTGGTGGCGGCGGCGGGAATGGCCCTGCCGGCCCTGCGCCGCTGCGCAGGGCAGCTGCGCGTCGGATGGTCCGGCGATGCTCATGACATCGACTCGGAGATCCTCACCGGGTTCCTGGCGGCGTTGCGCGACCGAGTGGATCTGTCCCAGCCGGCGCCGTACGCGTCGTTGTGCATGGCTGCGTGGCGGGCCGGATTCGAGCTACGCCAAAGCGTCGGTGAGGCGGTGCCCATCGACGATGTGGAACGCATAGTGGGACCTCGCACCCCTAGCGTTCCCTACGGCCATCCCGACCTGCTGGTGCAGCGGGCGGTCCAGCTGGGTCTGCTGGATGCCTGCGACGAGCAGCCCTACATCGACCTGAGGCTGGGCCGTAGGGCGATCGAGCCGATCGCCGCGGCCATGGGCATCACCGTCGACGCCCTACGGATGCGGCTGCGGCGCATCGACGAGCGCATCGCACGGGCGCTGGCCAACGGACTGCTCACCGGTGTGGCATCCCCGCAGGCCGCCGCCGAACTGGCCGCGAACGCCTCACACCGGCAACGGACCCGCACCGCGGTCGCCACCAGCACCGACCCGACACCCGAAGAGCCGGCCCGGCTGGCCGCCTAAGCACCAGGATCCGCGCGGGCCCGACCTCCTGGTCGGGCCCGCCCCCATTGGTGGCCATGCTGGTGCGGCACCGCTCGGACGCTCCCGTATGTCGCGACCCACCGGCGCCGGCGCCGACGCCGACGTTCATCGTGAGCTACGCCGGTGGCTGGAGGCCGCAGCCCCACGTGAGCTGGGCGTGCTGCCCTGTGCGACGTCGCGCTTTTCGTATGGCGAGTGCGCTCCGCCGCGCGGTCCCGTTGATCGTCCTGTCAGAGGTCCCGTCAGATCGGTGTCAGAACCGAAAAGGGCCTGTCAGACCGGTGTCAGACCCGAGGGGCGTTCGCCAGAGCTGACAAGACCCGTTTTGAGGGTGCGGAAGTTCCCCAGCAGGGCCTTCATTGGCCGCGCATGCGAGGGCTTCCGTCCGCCGCCGAAGGGGCCGAGTTCGTGACCGCCCCACGTACCGGACGTCTCCGGGTGCCGCGCAGTTTGGTGCGCTGACACCTCATCGAACATCGCTACCCGACAAGGGAGGACGTGCTCCTCCCGGAGACGGCCCGTGTTCGTGGCGCTGTGCGCGTCTGCGCCCCTTCGGCGGCGGTCCACCACTGACCGCCGACTACCGCCCCGCCGTCAGCCGACGCGGGGCCGGAGGTGAACCCGCTCATGTCCCGCATCCCGGCACGACTTCGTGCCCTCACCCATTCCCGCGCGGTCCGCGTAACCGGCCGCGTCACCGCCGTCACCGGGCAGGTGCTGCTGGTGCTTTCTGTGCCCGCCGCCGCGTACGCCGACAGCGGCGCGCCGCTGCTGGCGGCGAATTCCCTGCCGGTCGTCATCGCGAATCTGCAGGCCTGGCTGATGGGAATTCTCTTCGCGATCGCGACCCTGTTCCTTGTCCTGTCCGGTGTCTACTGGGCCACGGCCGGCGGTGACACCGCCCAGGTCGAGAAGGCGAAGAGCACGTTCCGCAACGCGTTGATCGGCTACGCCCTCGCCGTGCTGGCGCCGATCCTGCTGCAGATCGCCAAGGGCATCGTCGGAGGCTGATGCCGTCATGGGCTACGTGCTGAACCAAATTCTCGACTGGCTGGCGGCGGCGATCCTCGCGACCCTGGACGCGCTGATCGGGGTGATCAGCAGCGCGCTGCTGATCACCCCGGACGTCACCGCCCTGCCCCAGGTGCAGGCTCTGACCGGCCGTTCGGTCTTCGTCGTCGACACCGTCTTCGTCCTGGCCTTCCTGGCCGCCGGTGTGCTCACCATGACCGCCGGCGGCAGCGAAACCTCCCGTTACACGATCAAGGACCTCGCGCCGAGGCTGATCGTGGGGTTCGTCGCCGCGCATTTCTCACAGCTGTGGTGCGGCATGCTCATCGGCCTCGCTAACGCCCTGACCGGTGCGCTCACCACCGGCGACGGGGACAGCGACGGCGCGCTGCGGGCGATCAAGACCCACATCAGCGCGGGACAGGACAAGACCGCGGTGCTGCTGTTTGTGATCTGCGTGGCCATCATCGCGGTCCTGCTGGCGGCCACCGCGTTCAGCGTGATCGTGCGCTTCGCGACCGTACTGGTCCTGACCGCGTTCGCGCCTCTCGCGCTGGCCTGTCACGCCCTGCCGCATACCGACGCGATCGCCCGGCTGTGGTGGAAGGCGTACGCCGGGACCCTCGCGGTGCCGATCGTGCAGGGCTTCACCCTCTACGCCGGGCAGTGGATGCTCACCGACCC
Organism: Micromonospora sp. WMMD1274; assembly: GCF_049179035.1. NCBI lineage: Bacteria > Bacillati > Actinomycetota > Actinomycetes > Micromonosporales > Micromonosporaceae > Micromonospora > Micromonospora sp. WMMD1274. Next base: position 3,358,419 of record NZ_JBMHMG010000001.1, on the reverse strand, counting down.
GGACAACCTGCTGCCCGTGCTCGGGCTGCCGGTGGACCCGGGCGGGGTGATCAACCTGTTCGTGGTGATGGTCATGCTCTGGACCACCTTGCGGGTGCCCGCGATGATGAGGCGCCTCGTCTCCACCGGCAACGGTCGGGGCGCGAACATGATCGGCGCGGCGGTGCGGGTGGTCGTCGTGCAGCAGGCCACCCGCGCGATTCCCGGCCTGGGTCGCGGACTGCGAGCGGTGAGCCGATGAGCGCCCACGACCGCACCGTACCGAGTCGGGTGAGCGCTGATGTCGACGGTCCTTCTCACGCGGCCTCGCGACCAGATGCAGATGGCCCCCTCCGCGGTCATCAGTCGATCCGGCAGGTCGTTCATGTCGTCGACGCTGCTCAAGCAGCGTGTCGATGAGTCGAGCCAGCTCGTCAGCTGGGACACCTTCACTCCGATGCTCGCGTCGACCTCGCCGTGACGGCAACCGGACCAGAAGCCCGGCGTTCTGCGTCGCGACGCATGTCGAACCGGGCGAATCCACGCGGCTCGGTGTCGAACGGCCCGCCTCTCACGACGCGATCCGGCCCGGCCATCTCGGCCGTGCCCGACACCGGCAACTGATCACCCGCCTACCGGTGGAAAGGATGCGTAACCACCGATGAACCCAACGAAGAACTCGGCAACGGAGTCCTATAGAACTCGTATCCCCGCCGACGTCGACGCCCCCGACACGGTCGCCTACGGGCTGACGTTCCGGCAACTGGCGATTCTCTCTGTCGCCGCCTTGGCCTTCTACGGGGCGTGGCGGGCCCTGCACCAGGTGGTGCCGGTGCCCGTGCTCGTCGGCGCCGCCGTGGTGATGGGCGGTCTCGCGTTCGGCATCGCCGTGGGCCGCCGCGACGGGCTGCCGCTGGATGTGTGGCTGCTCGCCGCCGTGCGCCACGCGCGGGCGCCTCGCGCGTTGTCGACGACGGACACGACCTCAACGACGCCGCACTGGGTGCAAGCACCGAATAGCGCGGTGATGCTGCCAGCGCCACTGCGGCTGCCCGCCGACGCGATCGACGACGGCGGCGAGATCTCTCTTGGGGGCGGGCGGGCGGCGATGGTCGCCGCGTCGAACGTGAACCTGGCGCTGCGCACCGCTGACGAGCAAGCCGCGCTGATCGACACGTTCGGCCGCTGGCTCAACAGCCTGTCCACCCCGACGCAGATCGTGGTGTCCGCGCAGCCGGTAGACCTGCGCTCCGCCGCCCGCACTCTCGCCAAAGCCGGAGAGCACCTCGAACATCCGGCGCTGGCGGACGCGGCGGCCGACCACGCGCGGTTCCTGAACGACCTGGCCGAGCGTCGGGATCCGCTGCGCCGGCAGGTCCTCATCGTCACCCGCACCAGCGACGGGGAGCGGGGCGAGCACGCCGCGAGGCGCCGCGCCGATGACACCGTTCGCGCGCTGTCCGGCCTCGGCGTCACCACCCGCGCCCTGGACGGGGCGGCGGTGACCTCAGCGATCGCCGCCGCCGCCGACCCCTACCGGCCGCACCGGCCCGGCAGTCTTGCCGCACCGGACGCCGTCATCACCTCGCTCAAGCCGCGACCAGGGCATCGACCCGCAAGGAGACAACACCCATGAAACTGCGCTCTCGTACCCCGCTCGGCGAGCACGACGACCGGCGGAAGCCTCACCGGCTGGCCGCGACCGTCGCCCCCGCCTCGGTGGAGGTGACCCCGCGGATGCTGCGCGTCGGCGACGGCTACGCCGCCACGCTGGTGGTGACCGGCTACCCCGCCGAGGTCGGCCCGGCCTGGCTGGAGCCTCTGCTGTCCTGGCCTGGTCGTCTCGACCTCGCCCTGCACATCGATCCGCTGCCCGCGCCGGTCGCCGCCACGCGGCTGCGCAACCAGCGGGCCCGCTACGAATCATCCCGGCGGGCCGACGCCGAGCGCGGCAAGCTGGCCGACCCGATGGTGGAGGCAGCGGCTGAGGACGCCGCGGACCTGGCCAACCGGCTCGCCCGCGGCGCGGCGAAACTGTTCCGCGTCGGGCTGTACCTGACCGTACACGCCCGCACCGAGGACGAACTGCTGCAAGCCTGCGCGCAGGTCAAAGCCGCCGCCGCGTCGACCCTCATCGAAGTGCAGCCGGCGACGTGGCGGCACCTGGCCGGGTGGACGACCACCCTGCCGCTGGCCACCGACAGCCTGCGGATGCGCCGCACCATGGACACCGCCGCCCTGGCCGCCGCGTTTCCCCTCGCCTCGGCGGACCTGCCGGCCCCACTGCCGGGCGAGCCACCCGCCGACGGTGGGGTGCTCTACGGGGTCAACCCCGACTCGCAGGGCATCGTGTGGTGGGACCGCTGGGCGCAGGAAAACCACAACTCCGTGGTCCTGGCCCGCTCCGGCGCCGGGAAGTCCTACTTCGTCAAGCTGGAGATCCTGCGCAACCTCTACCAGCAGGTCCAGGTCGCCGTCATCGACCCCGAAGACGAGTACCTGCGCCTCGCCGACGCCGTCGGCGGCACCGCGGTGCGCCTCGGTGTGGCTGGCGTCAAGATCAACCCCCTGGACCTGCCCACCGGTGACCGCCGACCCGACGTCCTCACCCGCCGCGGGCTGTTCCTGCACACCCTCATCGCGGTTCTACTCGGCCAGCAGCCACCCCCGGCCGAGCGTGCGGCGCTGGACCGGGCGATCCTCGCCGCCTACCGCCACGCCGGGATCACCGCCGACCCGGCCACCCATCACCGGCCCGCGCCGCTGCTGCGCGACCTCGAAGCCTGCCTGCGCGCCGACGAGGACCCGGCCGCGCGGCAGCTCGCCGCACGCCTCGCCCCATGGGTACACGGCTCGTTCTCGCACCTGTTCGAGGGCCCCACCACCACCCGTCCCGACGGGCACCTGGTGGTGTGGTCGCTGCGGCACCTGCCCGACGAACTGCGCGCCGTCGGCACCCTCCTCGCCCTCGACGCGATCTGGCGGCAGGTCGACGCCCCCAGCCGGTCACCGGCACGACGCCTCGTCGTGGTCGACGAGGCGTGGCTGCTGATGCGCGACGGCGAGGGCGCACGGTTCCTGCTTCGCATGTCCAAGGCCGCCCGCAAACGCCACGCCGGCCTGGCCGTGATCACCCAGGACGTCGCCGACGTCCTCGGCACCGACCTCGGCCAAGCCGTCGTCGCCAACGCCGCGACCCAGGTGCTGCTCAAACAGGCGCCGCAGGCCATTGACGCCGTCGGCGACGCGTTCGGTCTCACCGCCGGCGAGCGGCGGCTGCTGCTCGCCGCCCGGGTCGGCACCGGCCTGCTGATCTCCGGGACCAACCGGACCAGTTTCGACGCCGTCGCCTCCGACGCCGAGCACCACCTCTGCACCACCCGCCCGAGTGACCTGGTCGACCTCGACACCGAAGGAGACGACCTATGACACCGCCCCTCACCACCTCGCCCCCGTCCCTGCCAGAGACCGACGTGCCCACCACGGCGACCGACCCCGCGCGGTGGCTGCTCGACGCCGCCGCCTGGGCCGTGCAACGGCCCTGGCTGCTCGCCGTCGCCGCGACCATTCTGATCACCCACGTCGCCGGCCGTAACCTCCTCGCCTTGTGGCGGCACCGCCGGCACGCCGACGGCGCCCGGCTCATCACCATCGCCCCGCCACCCGAGGTCGACCCGCACAGCGCGCCGGCGCTGTGGGCCAACCTCACCGGAATCCTCACCACGTCCCGACACCGCCGGCTGCTCTACGGCAGCCCCCACGTGGCCTGGCAGTACGTCTGGACAGGTCGGCGGCTGCTGATCAGCGTGTGGGTGCCGGGCACCGTCCCACCCGGCGCCGTCGAAGCCGCCGTGCGCGCCGCCTGGCCCGGCGCCGCCTGCACCACCGACGACAACCCCGACCCACCGATTCCCGCCGACACGACCGCGGTGGGCGGGCACCTGCTGCCCACCGCCGCCGAATGGCTGCCCTTCGCCACCGACCACGACAACGACCCGCTGCGCGCCCTAATATCGGCCGGGTCTGGGCTGCGCGCCGACGAGCACGCCTGCGTGCAGATCCTCGCCCGCCCCGCCACCGGCCGCCGCGCGCTGCGCGCCCGACGCGCCGCGACGCGACTACGCGACGGCAGAACCGCCCTGCCGAATATCAACCCGGCCGCGCCGCTGCTGTGGCTCATCGAGGCGTTCCTACCCGGGCGCGCCTCCAGCCCCGGGCAGCCTGCGCGGGCAAGCCGACGAGATCCCGGCATCGAACGCGATGTGCGGGCCATCCTCGACAAGACCTCCCACCCGCTGTGGGAGACCGCGGTGCGCTACGGCGTCGGCAAGGACAGCCGACGCGCCGACACCGACCAGCGCCCCCGGCTGCGGGGCGTCGCCGACACCATCGCCGCGGCCTTCGCGGTGTACTCAGGCCGCAACCGCCTCGCCCACCGCACCCGTATGCCGCAGCCGGCTGCCGTTCTCGCCCAACGGCGCCTCGGCGTCGGGTTCCTCACCTGCACCCCGGAACTGGCCGCGCTCGCCGCGCTGCCTCGCGACCTGGCTGTGCCCGGCCTGGACCGGGCACGCGCGAAGTCCATGCCCAGCCCCGTCGCCGTACCCACCGGCGGGCGCGGCACGAAGATGATCGGTGACGCGCAGGTCGGCGGCCACGGCATCGCCCTGTCGGTGCCCGACGCCCGCTACCACCTGCACGTCGTCGGATCCACCGGCTCGGGCAAGACGACCCTGCTGGTGAACATGGCCGTCGACGACATCAAGGCCGGCCGCGGCACCGTCGTCATCGATCCGCACGGCGACTTGGTCTTGGACATCCTCGACCGGCTCCCGGCATCGGTCGCCGACCGGGTGGTGCTCTTCGATCCCGACCAGCCCAACCCGCCGACGATCAATCCGCTGTCCGGCACCGACCCCGACCTCGTCGTGGACAACATCGTGTCGATCTTCGGCAACATCTTCGCCAAGGCGTGGGGACCGCGGATGGACGACGTCATGCGCGTGGCCTGCCTGACCCTGCTACGTCACGCCAACGTCACCCTGCAACACATCCCGCCGCTGCTCAACTCGGCGCAGTTCCGCTCGGCGATGACCGTCGACCTCGACGACCCGGCGGGCCTCTCCGGGTTCTGGCAGTGGTACGACGAACTCAACCCCGCCCTGCGCTCCCAGGTCATCGGACCCGTCCTCGCGCGGCTGCGCGCGTTCCTGCTGCGCGACTTCGTCAAACGCACCATGCGCTACCCCCAGTCGAGCTTCGACATGGGCAAGGTCCTCGACGGAGGGGCACTGCTCGTGCGCATCCCCAAGGGCCAGCTCGGGGAGGACACCAGCAAGCTGCTGGGTTCCCTGATCCTGGCACAGGTGTGGCAGGCCGCCACCGCCCGCGCCCGCGTCGCCCCCGACCAGCGCCGAGACGCCACCCTGATCATCGACGAGGCGCAGAACTTCCTCACCCTCGCCAACAGCCTGGACACGATGCTCGCCGAAGCCCGCAAGTACCGGCTGTCCATGGTCCTCGCCCACCAGGACCTCGCCCAGTTCCCCAAGGACCTCCTGGCCGCCGTCTCCGCCAACGCCCGCAACAAGATCTACTTCTCGTGCGCGCCGGAGGACGCCCGCGTGTTGGCCCGCCACACCCTGCCGGAACTCGACGAGCACGACCTGACCCACCTCGACGCCTACACCGCCGCGACGCGCCTGGTCGTCGACGGCCGGCAGACACCAGCATTCACCCTCAAAACCCGCCCGCCCCAGCCGGTCGTCGGCGAAGCCACCGCGATCCGCGAACGCGCCGCGCGAACTGTGGACCCGCAGGACAGCACCGCCATCGACGCCCTGGCCGACCGCCTGTCCAAACCCGTAGGTGACACCCCAGCCACAGACGGCAGGGGTACCAGAGGCAAGCGCTGACGCGCCCTTCCCGACGGCAAAACCGAGACGGTAGCGAGTCCGGCGTATCTGTCACCGCCATCGGTGCGGGGCTTCACCGCCCCTTCGCCGGGCCCTTCGCCTCCCGTTCACCACCGAAGCGCGAACCGCAGCTGACAGATCCCCCGAATACATCTGTCAGCGCCGCACACCAGCCCTGAGCGCCCGCCGCCTCAGTCACCGCCGAATCCAGACACCCCTCCCACAGAGGGGTCCTCCACTGTCCCCTGAAGGGAAAACCCATCATGTCAGCCGAATCCGACGACCCGACCTGCCCCGACTCCCGCGAATCCAATCCGCGAAGCTCACCCGACTCATCCCCGCCGCCTACACGTCCGCCGTCGCGACCGGAGCGCCTGGAGCACCTGAGGCGGCTAACCCTGCGCGACCGCACCCTGCTCAGCTGGCTCGCCGAGCACTACCTGCTGTCCACCGACCAGATCACCACCGCGCTGTTCACCTCCCGACGCTCGGCCCTGCTGCGCCTGGCAACCCTGCGCCACATCGGCGCGGTCACCCGCTTCGTGGACGTCACCACCGGCACCCAGCAGTACCTCTACGCCCTCGGACCGCTCGGCGCCGTGCTGCACCCCACCGCCTACACCGACCCCGACCGGCCCACCGCCCGCCCACCGCGCAGCAGCATCGAACGCACCGAACGCATCATCGGCAGCGCCAAGCTGCGCCACCTGCTCGGCGTCAACCAACTCTTCGTCGACCTGTACGCCTACACCCACACCGACCCGAACGCCCGCCTGCAGCGGTGGTGGTCCGAACAGCACGCCACCGCCGCCTACGCCGCCGCCGACATCCGCCCCGACGCCCACGGCGTCTGGACCGTCGGCGAGCGCAGTGTCGGGTTCTTCCTCGAACACGACAACAACACCGAGAACCTCAACCGGGTGCTGCGCAAGCTGCGCGCCTACGAACGCCTCGCCCAGTTCGGACCCCGCTACCCGGTCCTGCTGCGGGTACGCAGCCGCCGCCGCGAGGACAACCTCCTACGCGCCCTGGCCGGCGTTCCCACCGCCATGCCGGTAGCCACCGGCGTCCACGACGAACACCCCGCCGGACCGGCCTGGACCCTGACCACCGAGCCGGGCCTGCGCCGCTGGTTGCACGAACTGCCCAGCGACCACGGCCCCGACAACCCCGCCACCAACCCCCACCGCTTCACCCACCCCGACGACGACTGACACCACCCGAACCATGACCTAACAGGGGCAGGTCACCGCCAGCAACGATGAGTCCTCGGCGGTGACCTGCACAGGGAGTCTCTGTCAGACACCTCGCGCCCCTGTCAGATCCGGCCGGTCTGACAGACCACCCGCCTGCACCGCCCGCAACACGCCCCGAGCGTCTAACAGCCCAGCTCAGAGCGCGTCTCGGCGACCACACGAGGCAAAAGCCGCTGACAGACCCTCCCGCTATCGTTTCGGCACTACCACACCCCACATATCGCTCCACCCGGTTCGGTCCCACCCCAGGGATCCTCGCCGCACCACCCGGTACGCCCCGCCCACCCGCCTACGCCGGTCGGCACGCGCACCCGCGGCGACCCCCTGACGGTCGCACCCAGCCACCCGCACCACCGCCCGCGCCACGCACCCAATGGCCCGGTCGCCCCGCGCGCCACGCGCGATCTCCATCCCCTTGCCGACCTGACCCGACCCACGAACCCAGTGAGCCGGTCAGATCCGCGCGCCCCCAACACGCACCACCCAACCCGAAGGAGGACCCCACCATGTCCGCTGTCAACGGCACCCCGCTGACCCGTCACGGCAGCCGCGTGCCCGCCACCCCCACCCGACAGGCCCCCGCGAAGGCCACCGCAGCGCCCGCGCGCCCACCGGCCCCCGCCCGGGTCAGCAGTGTCGTTCGCACGCCCGTCACGCCGGCGCCGACCATCGCCACGATGGTCATCTGCCTGCCCGACGAGCTGCCCGCCGAGGCGCTCACCGCGCACCAACTGCGCACCCACTTCGGTGTTACCGGCACCCTCACCCCGCTGTTCTGGGCAGTTCCGCAGCTGCGGCTGTGGCAGCGCCACCAGATGATCGGCCTGCGCAAGGGCCGCCCCGCCTCCTGCGCGGGAGGACCCGTGCGGCTGCTCGACCTGCAGGGCATGCGTCACGCCGCCGCCATCGGCGCCGCGATCCGCTACCAGATGTGGCAGCAGGCGGTGCACGGCACCCGAGCGGCCACCCCGTGGCCGACCTTCGAAACCCGCCACCTGACCGACCCGCAGAAGTACCCGTACGACACGGCCGTGGCCGACTTCCACGCCCAGCCCCGCGTCAACGCCATGCGACTGCACGCCGCCGCCACCCCCGGCACCGGCCAACCCGGCGTCGGAGAACTGGAGATGTATCAGGCAGGCCAGATGGCCTACCAGCACTACCGGGCCGCCAGCGCCGTCGTCGGCGACGCGATGCTCACCATCGACGGCCGCAAGCTGGCCCCTACCAGCGACGCCCTCACCCACCGGGTGACCTACCTCGAGCAGGCCCTGCGCCACCTCGACACCCTCGAGCCCGGCCAGCGGCTCCTCACGGTCGCCCTCGACACCACCGCATGACACCCGTCCGGACGGCGCGCCCTGATCCCTGCACCCAGGGGACATCGAGGCGCGCCGCCCGGCGGTGCCGGTTCCTCACAGGCGCATTGACCGCTCCTGTTCCCCGTCTATGCCAAGGAGGCCACATCATGAAGCCAGACCACGCCGCCGCTGTCACGGCCGCGCTGAGCGCCGTCGAAGCCCTAGCCGACGCTCAGGGCTGGGATGCGCACCCCGCGCTGCTCGGCCTGTTCGACACCACCGCCCACACCGGCGTGGGAAGCCTCGACGTCGAGGAACTGCCCATCGACCCATCGGTGTGGCAGCTGCACGCGACGCCCGGCGCCCGCGTGTCACTGCCTTACTGGATCGGCCTTGGTGCCACCGCCGAAACCCTGACCACCGTCAAGGCCCTCGAACTGAGGCAGTGGACCCGCGCGCAACTGGGACCCCTGGTCGCCATGGCGTTCCTCGGCGAGGGACTCGACACCAGCGACAACGGCCGCCAAGCCGCCGCCGCCCTCGGACTGCCCGCCGACCCCGACGGAATCCCGGTACGCGCGGTGACCGCCTACGACCTCGACGGCCGCGTCTACCAGCTGGTGCGTAAGCGCGGCGCTGCCACCACGAGCGTCACTATGGACGGCCCGACCTCGCAGATGCATCCCAGCGTCATCGCGGCGAGCCTGCGACGCCTGCTCACCGCAGCCCGCGCCTGACCACAGCCGAGTCGGCCTCACCGCAGACCGCCTCCGATCCGCTGACACCTGCGCCTGCTCGGGTCACCACGCCCACCCGCACGCGCCCCGCGCCGCAGTCCCCATCGCGGCGAACCGCTCACCGCTTGCCCGCCACGCCCCCTTGAGCCAGGGGTGTCGCCGCTCTGGCCGCGGCAGCGGGCATTGGCTATGCCGGGCGCCCCGGGCATGGGGCGCCCGCACCGACCCGGCCTGAGACAGGCCGCCCTGTTCCTCTTCCAGCCCTTCCCCTTCATCTGAGGAGGTCCCTTCACCATGTCCGCACGACTGTGGTTCCGGGTCGAGGACGTGCTGCCCCTGGCAGAACACGCCCTCGCCTGCCCCACCCACCGCCTCACCCGAGCGCAAGTCGCGGCCGGGGAGCACAACACCCCCGCCCTGATCTTGCGCCGCTCTGGATTCAAGGGCGAACTGCGCTCCAACGGCGCACCGCTCTGGTACACCCCCCACAACGGCGAGCAATTCGCCTACGGCGGCTCGTGGCGGCGCCTCGACGCGGCTGCGGAGCCGGATGAGCACCTGTACCTGCCGCTGCGGCACGCCGGCCCTGACGGGCGCCGGCTGATCGACGTCCTGCGCGCCGGCCGCGCCCTCGGCCGCACCTGGGTCGCGATCGACACCGACGCCGTGCCCGGATGCGCGCTGGGCACCCAACACGTGGAACTGTTCGACCACCGCGCGGACATCGCACCACCGGGCGCGCGGTGGCGGCCGGTCATGGTGACCTCATCGGTGATCGACGGCCGCGACTACCCCGCTCTGGTCGCCGACGGGTACGTCGCGGGCGGAGACGACCGCCTGATCTGCCGGTTCCATCCGCGGGCGGTCCGGCAGATGGCCGCGGACCTCGCCGGGCCGTGGCGCGCGTACATGATGCCGGGAGAGTGCCCGCTGCTGCGCTTCGACGGCACCACCGTACTGCTGCTCGAGGAGGAAGACGTCGGTGCGGGGATCCGGCTCGACGTCGACGACCGCTACTACCCCGACCGGGACGGCTACTACAGCATCGGCGCCTACCGGTGGCCCTGGCACACCTCACCGGTCGTTGCCGCGATGCCCGCGCGGGATCGGCTGCGGCTGCACCTGACCGCCCTGTCCGCACGGCTGCGCGAGCGCGCCCCTAACCATCGCCGACCACGGCCCGCGCCCGCCGCGCACGACGACCCGCCGTTCTGATGCGGCGACCCCGCCCAACCTGCCCCCTGGCCGGATCTCGGAGTCCCGAGATCCGGCCATCGCACTTGATCCGCGCAGCGGATGAAGCGTGGATCAGTGCCGAACCCACCTCACACAAGGAGACGCCCATGAGCGACGCCCCCGAACCGGTATCGCCACACGCCATGTTCAAGGTCCTGGCAGCACTCGCGGAACTCGGTGAAGCCACCGCCGCCGCCGTCGCCGACAAGGCCGGGCTCGGCTACTCCACCGCCACCGCGAAACTGCGCGCGCTGGAGCACACCGGGCAGGCCGAGCCGGTGCGCACCGAGGACAAGCGCGCGGTGTGGCGCCTAACCGACGCCGGCCGGACCACCGTCGGCGCCGATCGCACCCCGCCGCCAGCCGCCGACACAAGCACCGACACGCCACCCGTGACGCCGGCGCAGGCCCCCGACGAGGACCTGCCGGAGCCGGCCGACACCACCGACGAGGAGCCGCCCGCCAACCCCACCGACACCGAACCCGCCGCCACGGCAGCCCCGCCGGCAGCACCGACCGCGCCCGACCCCGACGCGCACCAACCCGACGCGGCCCCCGACGACAGCGGGCCCCGTGCCGCGGCGTCCCAAGACGCCGAGCCGGACGCAACCGCCTCGACGGGACCGTCGACGGCGAATAGCCGCCGCGCCAAGGGCTCCCTGCGTGCAGCGGTGCTGGACATCCTCGAAGCGCACCCCGACCGGGCCTACAAGACCGGCGAGTTGTGCAAGCTCATCGACGCCGCCGAGGCCGGCACCGGTGTGCTGAAGGCCCGCCCGGGCGCGGTCGTGAACGCGGCGGTCAAGTTGGTCGGCGAAGGCAAGGTCGTGCAGACCGTCGACAAGCCCGCGACCTTCCAACTCGCCCCCGCCGAATAGCCGGCTGCACCCACTCGTCAGGCAGCCCAGGGGCGGGCGTGAAGTTGGACGCTGCTCGCCCGCCCCCGGTGCTCCTTCACAGACAAGGAGCCATACCAGTGTCGCAAATCGTGCAACAGATGCTCACCTGCGTCGGCGGAATCCTCGCCGGTCTCGCCCTCGCCGTCCCCCTGCTGTGGCGACAGCAGCGAGCCCTCATGAGGGCTCGCTGGGTGGCAACCCACGACGACATCACCGGCCTGCCCAACCGGCGGTTGTTCCTCACCCATCTGCGCGCCGCGCTGGCCGACAACACACCGGCCGGGGTCGTGCTGCTGGACCTCAACAACTTCAAGACCGTCAACGACTCCCTCGGCCACGAGGTGGGCAACGACCTGCTCGACCAGGTCGGCCGTCGCCTGGCCAGCCTCCCCAGCCCCATGCGAATCGCCGCGAGGCTTTCCGGCGACGAGTTCGCGCTGCTCGTCACCGGCGGTCGCGAGGACACCGCCGCCGCGGCCAACGCCGCCTGGCAGGCAATCGCCGCAGACTCGATCCGGGTGGTCAACGGTGACCTGCACGTGACGGCCTCGGTCGGCTACACCCACACTCACACCCACCACCCCACCATGAGCACGCGGCAGCTGCTGACCCAGGCCGACAGCGCGATGTACGAGGCCAAGACCGCTGACGGTGGGGTTCGCGAGTACCTGCCCCACCGCACCGCGACGGTGCGCAGCCGCGACCGCCAGCGCCACTGAACCCATCCCCGCCCGAACCTCACACGTCAAGGACCCCGCAGCCACTTCGGCCGCGGGGTCCTTGACGTCTTGCACCTTGAGATGGGAGACCCCCGTGCTGTCCTTCACCGCCGTCCACACCCTCACCGCGGGCCTCGTCGACGCTGACGCCGACGCGGAACACCTCGGCTGGGGCCAAACCCCGACACTGCTACTCGTCCACGACTGGCCCCTCAACCCCGCATCCCCACGGCGACGCCAGATGCGCAGCCTGCAGTTCCCGCTGCACCCCGAGGACCTGCTCACCGACCCGGCCGGGCTACCCGCGCTGCTGCACCGCCTCGCCGACAGCCTGCGCCACCCAGCGACGCCCACGCCCTACCAGAAAATCCTCCACACGATGATCGCCCGGGTGCGCGCGACCGCCCCGGACGCGCGGCTGCTGGCCTGGGCCGCCTGCTACGACGACATCCACACCCGCGACGGCGAACCCCGGCAGGTTCGCCGGGTCGACGCTGTCGACATCGACGGGCGCCTCTACCAGCTCACCCACCTGCGCGGCGAGGACCACCCCCTCGTCTTGGTCGACGGCACCCCCGACCCGGCCGACATCCCTGCCACCCACCCAGGGCTGGCCGCGCTGCTGGCCGCCACCGTCGGCTACACCGCGGCCGGTCACGCAGGCGGCGCGTCATGACCGGCCTCGACCCGGACGAGCCGGTGTTCGGCACGTGCGGGCCGGACGGGGCGTCGATTCGCTGTCTGATCTGCGGCGCGGTCGACGAGGTCACCTTCACCGAACTGCCGTCGATGGCCGGCTTCGGCGAGGACACCTCCGCGCGCTGCAACCGCTGCGGATCTGCCGAGACCACCGACCCGATCTTCGGCTGGCGCGCCACGCCCGCCACCCGGCCGGGCCCGGACGAGCACCACCAGCACTGACAGCCAGACCCGCTGCTTTCGCACGCCTCATCGTTGAAGGAGTCCAGTCTCGTGAGCACCTCCTGCTTCATCGGCGCCACCAGCGCCGACGCCCCACACCTCGTGCACGCCCGGTACGTGCTCTTCGACGGGCACCCCACCGTGGTGCTGCCCACCCTGGCCGCGATCTGGTCCCGCCACGCCCACCACGACACCGCCGCGCTGATCAGCGCGGTCCTCGCCCACGACTGGGAGCACCTCGACCCGGACACCACCGCCGCCACCGCATCCGGCTTCGCCGGTCAGCAGCCGGTGCCGGGCGTCGGGATGACCCTTGCCAGCAGCACCGACGGCGTCATCGACGCGCCGGAGCCGGTCACCGTGTTCCCGCTCTGCCACGCCGGGCACCTCGACGTCGAATGGGTGTACCTGATAGGGGCCGGTACCTCCACCATCGGCGTGCACACCAGCGACGGCACCCGCATCGCCACCTACCAGCTCATCAGCTGCCTGCACCCCGCCAGCAGCGGTCCGGACCAGGAGTCGTGCGGGTCGCCGGTGGCGGCGGGAGCACCGCGGTGAGCGCCCGCGCCCTCGCCGCGGTCGCCGCCGGAGTCATCGCCGTGCTGGTGCTCTGCGCGGGCGGGATCGGCGCCCTGTTCACCGGCGGTGGCACCGCATCGGCCGCCTGCTACGGGGCGGTCGGCCCGGACGGGCAGCCGCTGCTGCCCACCCTGGCCGTGTCCCCGCCCGCCGCCGGCACTGGCGGGTGGGACCGCGAGCAGACCGGCAACGCCGCCGCGTTCGTCGCCGTCGGCGAGCGGCTGAAGGTGCCACCGCGGGGTTGGGTCGTCGCCCTGGCCACCGCGATGCAGGAATCCACCCTGCGCAACCTGCCCGGCGGGGACCGTGACTCTGTCGGGCTGTTCCAGCAGCGCCCCTCGCAAGGATGGGGCACTCCTGCGCAACTGCAGGACCCCGCCTACGCGGCCGGGAAGTTCTACACCGCCCTGCTGGCCGTCGACGGGTGGCAGGCCATGGCGCTGACCGACGCCGCGCAGGCAGTGCAGCGATCCGCCTACCCCGGCGCCTACGCCAAATGGGAAGACGACGCCATCGCCTTGGTCCGCGTCCTCACCGGCGGCACCCCCGCCGGGCCTGTCGCCGCCGACCTGGAACAGGCGATGAGCAACCCGCTGTGCCTGTTCGACGCAGGCGACGGCCAACCCGGCGCCGAACAGGTGCCCCTGCCAGCAGGATTCACCCTGCCACCAGGCACCCCGCCGCAGGTGGTCACCGCCATCGGGTGGGCCCTGCAGCAACTCGGCTCGCCCTACACCTTCGGTGGCGACTGCACCGCCCCGCACTCCGGCATCGCCCGGCACCAGTGCGACTGCTCGTCGCTGATGCAACAGGCCTACCGGGCCGCCGGCATCGGCATCCCCCGCACCACCAGCGAGCAGATCCACGCCGGCACCGCCGTCGGCGACCACCGGGATCTGCGGCCCGGGGACCTGCTGTTCATCGCCGGCAGCCGCGGCAGCGCCACCCGCCCCGGCCACGTCGGCATGTACCTCGGGCAGGGACTGATCGTGCAGGCCCCGCACAGCGGCGACGTCGTCAAGATCAGCAAGTTGTCCGCGTGGGCCAGTCAACTGGCTGCCGTCCGGCGGATCGTCGCTCAGCGCTGATGATGCGCCGCCGGTGCAAGCCTCACGCCTGCACGGCCAGCATCCACCCCGGCTCGTCGTCAGCGGGCAGACCGAGGGTCTTCATCGCCCAGTTCAGCCTCTCGCGCTCGCCGTCGGCGACCGGATCGGCGAGGTCGAGGCCGACGAGGTCGTCCAGCTCGGCGATGTCGACTCGGCAGGCGATCACTGCCTGGTCGCTGTGCCCGTCGCCCCACCGCTCGACGTGCAGGCCGAGCAGGGACAGCTGGTACTGCGGGTCGCGGGCGTCCGGGCCGTCGAGCAGCCCGTCCGCGCTGGCCTGGTGCAGCCGACCCTCCAACTGGGCGGCCGTGAGCAGCAGCGCCCGCGCCTCATCGACGTCGAACTCGCCGTCGTAGCCGTACGCCAGCAGCGCCCGATGCACGTCCACACCCCATCCCCATTCGGGTCACCAGCATGCCCGACGCGCACCGCGTCAGCAGCCAACAAATCCACGACACACCAACCAACTACTGAAGGAGTACCTGCCATGACGATGCGATCGCCGCAGGACATCGCCGCGCGGATCCACGCGATCCGCGCCAGCGACGACGACCTGCTCGGATTCGCCCAAGAGGTCCTCATGGAGGCGCTGGACTTCGAACACGCCCAGCAGTTCCTCTTCCCCGCAACGACCGCGGCGCAGTGGGACCAGCAGCGGTGGAGCGAGCACAGCGACACCGAGAACTACGCCCGCTGGTACCTCGAGTTCGCGATCGGCAAGATCCTCGACCACCGCAGTGGCTCGGCGAGCCGCTCGGTCACCAAGCTCGCGGAGCTAGCGTGGCTGCTCGGCCGCGACGACGTCGCCGCCGCGATGGACGCCGCCGGCTACCCCATGTACGGGGCGCCGAAGGTGAGCGTGTTCGCTTCCGGCCTCGGCTGGCCGATCACCGACCTCCTCGACGATCCCGGAGACCGGCAGATGCTGGCCCGGATGGCCGAGGGCCTGCAGTGCAGCCCGGACGGCTGCATCCAAGGCTGCGCGGATTGACCACCATCCCCGCACTGCGGTGAGCGACACCGGCAGCACGCGGCCACGCCGCTTCCTCACCGCCGCCGCGCGCCAGCCGACCAGGTCGACGTCGGCTGGACGCTCCGGGGCGGCACCCGCCTGTTGTGGCGCTGCCCCACCCATCACACCCTTCACGCCGTCCGGCCAGCCGGGCGGCGTCATCCATCTTCAACGGAGGACCGTCGTGAATCGTTTAACCCTGATCGGCGTCACCGCCCTCGAGGGCGCTTACGCCGCTCGGCTGCTGCACCCGGACAGCCACCCTCAGGCGGTGATCCCGCTGCTGCGGCTCGTCTGGCAGTACACCCTCAACGGCAACACCAAGGCTCTGGCCGACACGTGCTGCGACACGACTGGGCGTGGCCGCACCCCGCGGCTGGCCGTCCCGACCGGGCCGGCGTAACCCATCCGGTGGCTGATGTCAGTGACACCGCCCCGCTGGACGGCATCCGCCGCGAGCGGCTTGACGCACCAGTCGACGAGCGGCTGGAGCGCATGTACCTGGTCGATGTCGCCACCGAATCGGTGCAGGTGTACGAGGCGACCCGCCGCGGCCGGTGGCTGCGGCACAGCACCGCCCCGCTCGACCCCGACGCCGCCGAACCGGTGCTGGGTTGCGGCGGCTACACCCTGCACGGGCACCACTGGCAGCCGGCGCACCTGTGGCTGCCAGACGCGCGCACCGGATTGGCCGCCGAGATCTGCCTCGCCCGGCACCCCCACAACGCGCCGGTATGGCGGTTCACCGATGCCACCGCGCAGGCCATCTGCGCTGCCACCGCCCCCACCGAGGAGCAGGCCGCACGGCGTGAGCCGTGGCTGCGCCGAGTGGGGGTCGAGTTCGACCTGGTGTGGCCCGACCGTCGGGGTCCGCACCGGCTGCGCCGCGACGCCGACGGGCTGCTCCTGCTCGACGTCGCCGTGCCTGACTGGTCGTGGTGGCTCCTGCCCACCCCGGGGAAGGGAGAGAACCAGTGACCTACCAGCCCGGCGACCGCGTAGCCCTGGAACACACCACCGACCCGCACACTCTCCTGCGCCCCGGCGACGAAGGCACCGTGCGCCGCTACGACCCGCAGGGCCAGGTTCTCGATGTGGCCTGGGACAGCGGTTCCCGCCTGTCGCTTCTGCTCGCCGAGGGCGACCGGGTCCGGATCCTGCCCGCCCCGGTAACCGCTGACGGGTGGCAGCGGGTCTTGGACGCGTTACGTGCCGCGGGGGCGGATGCCGGGCGCGATGCCGCCGGCTGGTGGGCGCAGCACAGTCTGGGAGGCCGCGCACGGGGCGACGTCAGCGCCGTCGCGCGACAGGTCTTGAACGGTGTCGAGGACGTCGACCCGGCGGTCCTCGACGGGCTGCCGGCCGCCGACCGCTACCACCTCGCCGAGGACGCCGACCGGTACGCCGAGCACGCCCCGACCGACGCGCCGCCCTGGGAGCATCTGACCGCGCGGCAGTGCGACCAGGCGCGGTGGGCGTGGTGCGACGGCTACGACGACGCCGCGAACGCCGAGGCGGCCCGCCAGTGCCGCATGCTCCTGCACCCGGACGGCGACGACCGGGACCTCACCCACCTGCGTCCTGACCGGGTGCGCCTGGGCGGGCCGGGGGTGTTCGCCGGCGACTGGGCGTGGCAGCCCAACGCCGACGGGCAGATGCGGGTCCCGGTCGGGTTCGTCGGCACCCTGGTCGACCGGTGGAACGGGTGGGCGGTGTTCACCTGCACCCGCGACGTCGCCGAGGCGATCGTCGCCGACCAGCAGGCTGTCCGCGACCGCTTCCGCCAGTCCCTGGCCGAGGCCGGTTGCCCCGAGGCGGACCTGGACCGCAGGACGGACCAGTCCGTCGGGCGGATGTTCTTCGACGGCGATGTCATCGTCGCCGACGAGACCCGCGTGCAGGATGACCCGGACGCGATCGAGCGGATCGGCCCGGACACCGACGGCCGATACATCGTGATGGGCCGGTCGTGGACCTGGACCCTCGTGGATCCCTACGACTGTGACCGCATCGCCGGCACCACCCCCGCCCCACCTGCCGATGCCGACCAGGGCCTCCGGGGCAAGGACGTGACCGATGACTGACCATCTGTCGGAGGAGAACCAGCGGTCGTTGCAGCCAGGCGAGATCGTCACCGTCGCATCGGCCTTGGCTGCGGAGATGGGCCGGTACCTGTACGTCGTGGTCGACGGATTCCTCGATCCCCGGTACACCGTCGCCCGCCTGGGCGGCGACGGCTACCAGTGGCCCAACGTCCACCGCAAGGACCTCATCCCCGCGGCGCCGCTGTCGATCATCCGCGTGACCGACGCCGACGGCGAGGCCGCCTACACCGCCGGTTAGCGGCACCCCCGGCTCCGGCGCGGCGCCCACCTCGTTGCACGCCGGCACCCGTTCACACCAGCCCCGACGCCGTCTGCCCGCGTCGGGGCTTCGCCATGTCCAAGATAAGGAGAGCAGGCTGATGGCAACCAGAACCATCGTGGTGGTCACCGACGACCTGGACCACAGCACCGACAACGTACGGACCTACCGCTTCGCCCTGGACGGCGTGGAGTACGAGATCGACCTGTCCCCGAGCAACCAACAGCGGATGCGCGAGGCACTCGCCCCGTACGTCGCGGCAGGACGCCGCCTCCCGCGCCCCACCGCCCGCCGGCGTGGCCCCGCCACCCGCGCCGGCCGCCCGGCCGACGCCCATCAGGGCAAGGCCACCCACGAGCAGCAGACGGGTCGGGGGACGCGCTGATGGGACACCGTCTCTTCGCGGTCCTCGTCCGCGCCTCCGCGAGCGTGGCAACCGTTGACGCGCACCTGATCAAGCCGATGCGTCCCCTGTTGCACGCGGGCCTCATCGACGCCTACCGGCTCGGCGGGCAGGTAACCGGAGCGTGGAGCACCGACTACAAGCCCGACATCGAGCCTCGCAACTGGCACACCTGCCAGACGTGCGGCGCCACCACCCGGGTCCAGGATGTCGAGTGCCCCGCATGCGCTGACGCCGTAGCGGCCGGCCGTCGGCCCGGCACCGTGCTGCCCTTCAGCTACACCGACTGGGCACGGTACCCCGGCGACATCGTGGGGCTGCCGAGGCTGCTGCACCCCGGCTGGCGGTTCCCGCCGGGCCGCACACCATCGGCGTGGGTCGACCTGGCCGGCGTGGTGTGGCTCGGCGTCGACGAGGCGATCCTCACCGGCACCGACACCGGCGCGGTCCCACCACGCCTGCGGTCGGTCTTCGCCGACCTAGTGGCCGGACGACGCAACCCCGACCCCACCCTGGCGTCATCACGGCGCAGGCCCACCCCGGCCGACTGGTCCCCGCCGTGGCGGCATCCAGGCCGCCCACGGCAACGCCACGCCCGGTTCACACCGGCCGACTGGTCGGTGGCGGTCGTCGATGCCCACTCCTGACCAGCACCTGCGGCGGGGCGATACTGCGGTCTTCTCCGGGTCCTGGCTGCGCTACGAACCGACGCGCGGATCCCACCGCTACTACCAGGGCTACACCGCCACGGTGATCGGCCGGTGGAACGGCACCTTCGAACTCAGCATCGACGCACAGGCGGTCGCCGCCCTCGCCCAGACCCTCGACGAGATGGCCGAGTACGTGGGCGGGGACTGGCGCACGGCCAGCTTCGACGGAGAGGTTCTCACCATCGCCCGCCCGCTGTCCCTCGGCGGCGGCGTCCACCTCGTCGAACCCACCGCCGGGCGCTACCGCATCGGCTGGGGACTGTCCTGGCTGCCCGTCGACCCCCGACGCTGCGACCGCGTCGTCGGACACGCCTAACTCGGAAGTAGACCTACTTCCTCCCCATTAGGGCCGCCTCGCGCAGCGGAGCGACAGGGACTAACCCCCTCCGCTGTGGCTTGTCGCCCCCCGGTCACAGGGCCACATGAGGAAGACCTTCCCGCACCACCCGAGCTCCCCGGGTACGGCCGCACGGCCGCCACCCGGGGATCCGTCATGCCGCCGGGCAGCCCTACCGCTGGAAGACCCTCGCCGGCGGCTGCCCTGCAGGCAACCCGCCTCAGCAGCCCTTGCACGGCGAGATCACGCACACCACGACCGGCTGCCGCGAACCGGCAGCAGCCACACCCCTGAAATCTCTCAAGGAGGCCTGATGCTTCATCCACGTACTCAGGACGCGCTCACCCGCACGCTCACCGACGTCGAAGCGCTGCACGAGCAGCACGGCTGGGACCTGTCGCCTGAGCTGATCGGCCTGTTCGACCGGCCAATGTCCGCCGACCCGCACCGCGTCCATGTCGACGCCGACCTGGTCGAGTCGAGCGTCTGGCACGACCCGAGCCGTGCCGGCGGCGACGAGAACCTCCCACCAGCGGTGGTCCTGCACCACCTGGTCACGACCATGGGCAGCGCCCCGATGCGCGACACGCTGCGCGCCTGGCTGCACCAGAACGGACGTCGGTGCATCGGCTTCGCCATGGTCTTCGAAGCGTGGGCCGGCCAGGTCACGTCCGGCTACCGGCACGGCGACCTCGCCCAAGCCCCCGCGACCGCCCGCGTCGAGACCCGCGTCGTCGCGGCCGTCGACATCGACCTGCGCACTTACCGGGTCATGCGAGTCCGAGGGGCCAGCACCACGACCGTCGAGGCATGGGCAGCGGCGCCACCGCGGGTCGCCGGATCCCGGATCGCGGCCGGACTGACCCGGCTGGCGCACCTGGCTCGCGACCGATGACACCCGGCGCCCTGCCGTAACGCCGCTCTGACTGTTCCTGTCTCCGCTGCGCGGACTTCGTTCCTGCCCGCGCACCCGGAGACGGGTGCGCGGGCCCATCCCTGACGTCAGGAGGACCCGCATGGACCCCACCACCGCACCTGCCACCACGCCGACCGCGGCCGATGGCAGGCGCCCCGGCTACCTGTACCACAAGGTCGCCTCGCACCTCGCCGCTCACCCCGATCGGCTGCTCACGGTCGGAGAGATCACGAAAGCGCTGGCTGTCCCCTCGACCGGCGCGGTCTCCGAGGTGCTGAAGAAGATGGCCAAGGCCGGTTACGCCACGCACCTGACCGGCCCGCACCGGTACCAGATCACGCAGGCCGGGATCGACGCCGCCGGGACGATGCCCCCGCCCGCCCCGCGTGCTCCCGGCACCGGCGGCACCCGCTCCACCCGGCGCCAACCGGTGCCGCGCCCGAACGGCGACCTGTACTTCCCGCGCAGGCTGGCCGGGGCCACCGACGTGGACGTGCTGCGACGGCTGCGCGACAAGCGCATCCCCGTGCTGCTCTACGGCCCACCCGGCACCGGCAAAACCGCCCTCGTCGAGGCCGCCTTCGGTGACCTGCTCACCGTCGCCGGAACAGGCGACACCGTCGTGGAGGACTTCCTCGGCAACTTCATCCCCCTGCCCGACGGCGGGTTCGAGTTCGTCTACGGCCCCCTCGTCGTGGCGATGCGCGAAGGCAGGGCGCTGCTGGTCGACGACGCCACCCTCATCACACCGAAGGTCCTCGCCGTGCTCTACCCGGCGATGGACGGCCGCCGCGTCATCACGATCCCCGGCTACCGCAACGAACGCGTCGAAGCCGCCGACGGGTTCTATGTGATCGCCGGGCACAACCCGGGCGTGCACGGGGCGATCCTCACCGAGGCGCTCGCGTCGCGCTTCGACGTGCACATCGAGGTCACCACCGACTGGGACCTCGCCCGCCACCTCGGCGTCCCGAGACCCGCCGTCGAGGCCGCCATCGCGCTGAACACCGACCTCGCCGCCGGGCGGGTCAGCTGGGCGCCGCAGCTACGCGAACTACTCGGCTTCACCCGCGTCAGCAAAACCCTCGGCTCCGCCGCGGCGGTGGCGAACCTGGTCGGCCGTGCCCCACTCGAGGACCGCGAGCAGGTCCTGGCCGCCCTCAAGCAGCAGTTCGGCGCGGACATCACCCCACTGACCCTCGGCAAACAGCGCTAACCCCCCTCTCGAAAGGAAGAACAACCCGATGCCGCATCCCTCCAGCCACCGCAGTGCCGGCTCCGGCACCACGGCGGCCAGCGCCCCGGACTGGCACGCGTGGAGCGACGCCTGGACCCGGCACATCCCCACCCTGACCGGCCGGCACGACCTGAGCGTCACCGTCGCCCCCGGTGCGGGCGGCGGCGCCCCGGCCTGCTTCTACCCGCACGCCCGCCGCGTCGAGGTCGACGCCACCCACATCGGCGCACCCGATGTCGCCGACCCGCACAAGGCCGGCCACAAGCGGCTGGTGCCGACCGCCTACGGGCTGCTCGTGCACGAAGCCGCGCACGCCGCCCACAGCCTGTGGACAGCACCCGTCGGAACGCCGCCGGTCGTGGCCGCCGTCGCCGACCTGCTCGAGGAATCCCGCGCCGAGAACCGGCAGCGCGGCAGGCGCCGCGGCGACCGCCGGTGGCTGCGCCACACCGTCACCGCCCTGCTCGACCCCGGTGACGCGCCGGTCGACGACGCCTGGCACGCCGCCCACCTCGCCGGCCTGCTCCTGGCCCGCGTGGACGCGCGCATCATCACCGCCAAAGACATCAAGGGCGTCCGGGCCGCCGTCACCGCGGTCCTCGGCCGCAAGACACTGCGGCAGCTGCGTGACGTGTGGCGCGAGGCGCACACCGTCGAAGACACCGACGCCACCGCGATGATCGACCTGGCTTGGCGGTGGTGCCGCATCCTCGGCATCGACCCGCACCAGCGGCCGGAACCGCCGCAGCCGGACCCCGGCGCGTTCGCCGGCCAGCTCGCCCAGGCCCTGGCCGACTACCTCGCGCACGCTACTGGCGTCACACCGGCGGAGTACGCCGCCCAGCAGATCCAGTCCCAGCACGGTGCGCCCGCGTGGTGGACGCGCCGCGACCCCACCGACACGGAGCGGACCGCGGCCCGCCACCTCGCCGCCAGGCTGCGCCGAGCCCGCACTCACGTACCCGAGCCCGACAGCCGACCCAGTCCGATCCCGCCCGGGCGGCTGCGCACCCGCCACGCCATCACCGCGAAAGCGCAGATTGCCGCCGGCAGCTTGCCCACCGCCACACCCTGGCAGCGCCGCTCCCAGATCCCGCCACCGAAGCCCACCCTGCACCTGGCCGTACTCGTCGACACGTCCTTTTCGATGCACTCCTACGCGGCGCCGATGTCCTCGGCCGGCTGGATACTCGCTCAGGCCGCCCGCACCAACCACGCCATCACCACCATGATCGGCTTCGGGAGCAGCGCAACGCTGCTCGTGCCGCCCCGTCAGCACCCCACCCACGTCCTGGACATGCCGGCGGTCGGCGGCACCACCGCGTTCGGCGACGCGGTCAAACTCGCCGACCAACTGCTGCACCTGCGCCAACCCGGACGGCTGCGGATGCTCGCCGTCGTCTCCGACGGCGACCTGCCCGACATCGAACCCGCGCAACGGCTGATCACCACCCTGCACCAATCCGGCTGCGCGGTGCTGTGGCTACGCCCCGCCGACCTCAGCGGACACACCTTCGGCCACACCACCACCCTGCTCGTCGACGACCCCGTTGCGGCCGTCGACGCGATCGCCGACGCCGCCGTCACTGCACTCGAACAGGCGTAACCCATCGGATGCCCGCTGCGGCTGCCAACGCCGACCGCGGGCGGCTGCTCAACCTGATCGCTGCGCCGGTCCCGTCGGTCACCGCTTGCGCCCGTCGATACGCCGCCAAACTGCGCCCCACCACCCGACGCCGATGACAACGACACCAGACAGCGCCACTGTGCGGCGCCGGCCGCGACCCGCCATGCGGAGTCGCGGCCCACCTCACCAACGCCTACGCCTCCCAGATGACCCACAAGTCCAGTGGTCTCGTCACCACGATTGGAGACAAAGTGTTCACCCCACGACAACAAGCCATCTCGTACTGCCTGCGTGGCATGGACCAGCACGCTGACCGCGCCTATCCGTGGCCGTCCGACCGTGCTGGCGGTGCTGCGGGAAGCCCCGGTCCCCGGGCATCCCGACCCGACCGCCCGGCACGTCAGCGTCGCCACCGCGCCTACCGCGGCAGCCGACGAGGCGAACATCGACGACGCCGTCGCGGTGCTGCGTCACGCCGCCGCCGAGCTGCACAACCCGGTCGTGCAGGCCAACCTCGTCACGGCCACCGGTCCAGTCCGCATCGTGGCCTGGGTGTTCATGCACGCCGCCGTCACCGACGCCGTGGACCCGCCTCAAATGGTCCGCTACGTCGAGGCTGTGGACGCCGACGGCACCGCCTACGTCCTCACCCGCTTCCGCGACCAACCCGAAGGGCTCATCGCCGTCGACGAGGAGCCGCAGGCCGGCGCCAGCGAGGTCCTCGACCTGCTGCGCTCGCTGGCGCGGATGCTGCATCCCGGTACCTGAGCGGTCTGGCAGCCGCCACACCCCGCCGCGAACCCGCATCAGCACCTGAGCGGCCCCTCACGGTGAACCTGTCCCGCACCTCCGCTCCCGTCACGCCCACCACGAGGCGCGCCGACCAGGCCGCCCGTGGGCGCTGACCTGACCTGAACCACACCCATCACGGCCGATGCCCGGCCTCGCGCACCACGCGCACCCGCCCGGGCACGGCCGTACGGCCGTGCCCGGGCTTCCCCCTCATCGGAAGGAAACCCGGATGACGCAGCCGCACACCCCTCCCGCCAACCCACCGAGGCCCGTCCCCGCCCGATCAGTCGGGACGCCGCCGCGACCACGCATCGCGGTGGTCGGTGGCTCCCTGACCGGCGCCACCACCGCCCTGCTCCTGCTGCACGCCGGCTTCCAGGTCACCGTCTACGAGGCAGCCCACTCCGCCGCGCCCCGTGGCGGCGGGCTGATCGGCCTGGAACACCCCGCCCTGGACGTCCTCGACCGTCTCGGCATCGACCAGGACGAGGTCGTCGCGCATCCCTCCGAGACCGTCCTGGAAATCACCGTCCGCCACCGGCAGCCCATCCACACCGCCCGGCACCTGTATCCGGGGCGCAACACCACCTGGACGCTGCTGCACCACGCCCTGACCCGCCGCCTACCCGGCGGCGTCCTGCAGGCCGGGCGGCGCGTCACCGGCCTCGCGGAGCGCGGCGGGCGCCCGCACCTGGTGTTCGCCGACGGCACCTACGCGGCCGCGGACCTGGTGGTGTTCGTCGACGGCCGCGCCTCCACAGGGCGCCGGCTGCTCGACTCCGGGCGCCGGCTTCACTACGCCGGCTACGTCGCCCACCGCGGACACGCCGCCAGCGGGCTTGCGCCGGTGCGGGACTTCCTGCGCCTGGAACCCGGACCCGGCTGCCAGTACACCGTCGCCCCGATTCCTGACGGCCTCGACTGGACGCTGTACCTCACCTGCAGCGCCGCCGACTACACCCGCTGCTTCGGCGCGCCACCGCAGCGGCGCACGTTCGCCCTGCCCCACCACGCCTCCGACATCGCCCGCGCCCTGGTCGACGCCCATGCCGCCCTCGTTCTACCCGCGCCGCACGCCGCGACCGTGCACGCCACCACCCAACGGATGGCCGCGCCGGTGATGGACATCGACGCACCCACCCGCATGGCCTGGCCCGTCGGCGCCGGCTGGGCGGTGCTGATCGGCGACGCCCTCGCCCCCGTCCGCCCACACACCGGCAGAGGCGCCAACAACGGCATCGAGCAGGCCGCCGCCCTCACCACCGCCCTGACACAGCACCACCGGTGGGGCGCCGACCTGGCCACCGCGCTGCACGGCTGGCAACGCCGCCAACTCCCCGGTGCCATCGCCGCCGTGCAGCAAGGACCGCGCCTCGGCGCCCACCTCGGCACCACCCAACCCTGACCACCGAAACCGACACAGGAGTCCCTCATGGCACTGCACCTGTACTTCGACCTGACCGAGACGCTGCGGCTGGCCGAACACGCCGTCGCCGCCGGCGAGCACGTCGCCAGCCTCACCGAGACAGAGGACGGCATCCCCTGTGCGGGGGCGTTGGAGTGGGTCCACGACGACGGCGTGTACCTGATGTCCAACGGCCTTCCCCGACTGACCGACCCAAACCGGCCCGGCGCGAACCTCACCGTCTACGCCTACGGCTGGAACCCCCGCCTCGACGGGCACCGCAGCGACCTCGACCTCGGCGGCGACGACTTCGTCGAGCACCTGCACCTCACCGAGCGACCCGGTGCGCTGATCGAGGAACTGCGCGGCGCCCACGCTTTCGGCTACCAGTGGCTGGACCTGGTGGTCAGCGCCGACACCTTCACCACGCGGTTCACCCGCACGCCCCGCCTCGCCTGACCAACCCAGCCGACGGCCCCGCCGCATGCAGCGGCAGGGCCGCCCGATCACCGCTCCACCCGACACCCCACATCGACCAGAGCCTCTCCCACATCGCTGATCCGTGACCGATCCCGGTCGCGGATCTCTCCATTTCCGCGGAGGAATTTCGTGTCCGACACCACCGGCGCCACCGGCACCCGACGTGCCACAGCGCCCTCTTCAAGCCAGACCGCGGCGGACGCCGACAGCCTCGCCTACCCCATCTCACCGGAGTATGTGAAGTCGTGGACGCCCGTGCGGGCGATCTCCGAACTGATCGCCAACGCCCTCGATGAAGACCCCCACGCGGCGGTCAGCTGGGCCGACGGCGTCCTGACCATCACCGACGACGGCCCCGGCATCCCCGAGGAAGGCCTCATCCTCGGCATGTCGAGCAAGACCGACGAGCAGATCGGCCAGTTCGGTGAGGGCAAGAAGCTCGCCTGCCTCGTGCTGGCACGCAGCCACGAGATCGGCGCCGTGCGGTGCGAGACCGTGTCCTACGGGTTCGTGCCCACCGTCGAGCGCCGCAAGCTCCTCGGCGGGCTCATCCCATCGCGCACCCAGCAGGGCAGCGAGGTCCTCGTCTACCACTTCCACCCCAACACCCGCACCGGCGGCACCGCGTTCACCATCGAATGCTCCCGCGACCTGGCGCAGGAGGCCATCGGACGGTTCCGCGCCCTGGCCGAGCCCGGCTACCAGCCACCCGCATCGCCCGGCGTGTGCGTACGCGACGGCGAACCGGGACGGATGTGGATCGGCGGAGTGCTCGTCACCCGCATGCCCGGCTTCCTCGCCTCCTACGACCTGTCGCTGAACCACAAGGCGCTGCAGAACCGCGACCGCACCGTCGTGGAAGCCGCCGCGCTGCGCACCGCGGTCCGCGACATCCTCGCCAGCAGCGACGACCCCTCGCTCATCGGCCTGTTCGCCCGGCACGTGCTCGGCGGCGGGAAACTCCGCGAGCAGGAACAGTTCTTCACCGAAGTGCGACTGCCCCGTCCTCGCGCCGCGTGGCGGACCTGGGGACGCGCCCACCTACCTGAGCAGACCTACTACACGGTCCCCGGCGGTGAGGAGGCGGCGCTGGACCTGAAGGACAACGGCTACACCGAGCTGATCACCACCGGCCTCGCCGGGCACCAGCAGGCCGCCGTGATGGGTCTGCTGGGCGTGGAGATGGCCAGAGCCCGCCAGCAGCGCCACTACGCCCGTAACCGCAACCGCACCAGCTGGGTGACGCTGAAGGCGTTGACCGACGCCGAGCGCGACGTGCTGCGCGAGGGCTGCGAGCTGGTGCGCCGCGCGATCGGCCCGTTCGCCTTGGACCGGGTGAAGGTGTACGACCACAGCGACGAGTCACCGTGCGCCGAGGGCTTCTACCGCCCGCTGACCGGAGACGTGGCCGTGCACCGCGACGCGCTCACCGACCGACACCGTACCCGGCTGGTACTCCTGCACGAGGCCGCGCACCGCGTCGCGCACCGCGGCGGCGGCCACTGGACACCCGTGCAGGACTACTACGACCGCAGCCGCGGCTTCGAGCAGATGCTCTCCGACTTCGCCGCCCGCCTGCTCGGCCAGCTCGCCGACGGCAACGGCCTACCACCCCTCGACACCGAAACCGTCAGCGCCGACGGTCAGATCGGCACCTCGAAGGCCACCACGGCAGGCAGGCGGGGCCGGCACTGGCGGGCCGACGACCCGAGCGTGCCGGCCGTCCGCCGCGAACTGGCCCACCTGCTGCTCGACCAACTCCCGCAGGCCCTGACCGCTGGCGGGTTCCGCGACGCCAAAGACCTCGTCGCCTCCACCGCCGTGTACCCCGGCTACTGGCGGCTGCTCACCAACCCCCGTCCCGTTGGCTACCGTCCGATCCGCGGTGACCAGGCCGGCGACTACGACAACGTCGCCCTGCTCGCCGAAGCCGCCGGCCTGCACCCACCCGTGGTGTGGCTGGGCTACCACCTCTGCGAAGGCCCCATCCGCGGACGCCGACGCGAAACCTGGGGCCGACCCGGACCCTGGACCCCCAAGACCCGCGCCGACATTGCACGCGCCTGCACCGACCTGACCGCACTCGGCGGCCCCTACGCCGAGCAGGTACCCGCGCTGAATGCTCTCGCTGACGGCACCACCGCAGCCCTGCTCGATGACGACACCTGGCACCAGCCCGCCCGCGCCCTCTTGGCCACCGAACGCCGCCGCCTCAACCTCACCACCTGACCCAACCCCGGCCAGCCAGATTCCCTGAGGGCGACACCCCAAGGACACGCCACCGCCCGCCAGGCGGGCGGTGGCACCTCGGCCGGCACAGCACTCAACTCCCGCATCGTCGTGGCCCGCCTACCAGCCGGCGACTTGATCAATACGCGAAGTCGAGCGTGACTGCACCCCGGCCCGCCACCGCCCGCGGCGTACCCGAACGCGACCGCCACGCATGGGCGGTGGCGGCCCACATCGCCGATCACAACCGGAGAGGACACCAGCGCATGACTACCCGGCACCGCCGCGCGATACCGCGCACGGTCACCGACGTCTTGTTGTGGCTGCTCGCCAGCGACGTCGCCACCGCCCACCAACCCCAGCCGCACCACCCTGACCGCTGCGCCAACCCGCGCTGCACCGACCAGGCATACCCCTGCCCGCCAGCACGCGACGCCCACCGCGCCCAACAGGCCGCCACCCGTCCCCAACCCCGCGCGCAAGGCCGCGCCCGGGTCACCGCGCCAGCCCCAACCACCGGCTGGTTCCAGCCCTCACGCACCCAGCCCCGCGTCGCCTGACAGCGCCGACTCCCACACCCGACTATCACCACATCCAGCGAGGTACCGTGAGTTTCCGGAGTGAGTCGACCCTCGCCGGCTACGCCCGCGCAGCGGTCGACCTGCGCGCCCGCATGACCGACTACACCCGCAGCCGCTTCGCCCAGCAGTACCTGAAGGCGTTCCTCGAACCCGCCGTCGACCCGGCCAGAAGCGGCCCCGACACCGGCGGACGCGCCACCGAAGCGTTCAGCCGCGCCGCTCACCAGCCGTGGCAAGACGGCGAACCCTACGTTCTCGCCCCCGCCATGACCGCGATCATCGCCGCAGCGGCCCAAGCCCTCGACCTCACCGGCGACATCATCGGCAACGACGTCGCCCCCAGCGACGCCGGCGTGCTGTTCCTTCCCGAGCCCATCTACGAACGCGGCGTTCACGGCCAGGTCACCTCGATCGGCGCGATCGCCTGGGCGAAGTTCCACAACACCAGCAACGGACGCACCGGCTGGTGGATCACCGGCTGGGCCGACCGCGACGACCCCCTCGACCCCGCCGCCGCCCGCCGCCGCCGCCAACTCACCGAAGCCCCCGAACTCGCCGCACAGTTCGGCCCCTACGTGCTGCACTCCTTCGCCGAAATCCCCATCGGCGTCCCGATCACCGCTGCCGGGAAAGCAGCCGAGGCCGTCGACCGGGACTGGGAGACCGCCCCCGACGGGCGCTTCTGCATCGACGAAACATCACTGCGGATGCGAGCCGTCGCCGCCGTGCTCTACGCGTTCTGGCGCATCCAGGAACAGCCCCTCGCCACCGTCGCCCGACCGCCCCTGGACCGGCCCGCCCGCCGGCGCGCCCTGCGTGCCCACCTCCGCCACGACACCCGCGTGGTCATGCTCCGGCGCACCACACCCGCCACCGAACCCACCGGCGAGGCGAAGTGGCACTACCGGGTGCGGTTCGTCGTGCGCGGCCACTGGCGGCGCCTCACCAACACCGACGGGCAGCCCTACCGCATCTGGATCCACGCCCACATCAAAGGCCCTGACGGAGCGCCGTTGCTCCTCGGCGAAACCGTCTCCGTCCTCGCCCGATAACCCCGTCGGGCAGGCCCAACGAACCTCTACCCGTACCGCTATGAGCGCAGTCACCGATGACGAGCGCCTGTCACCTCCGTAGCCGGCGACCTTGCTCCTGCCGCTTGCCATGTGCGCCGTAGGTAGTGACACGGCCGGTGCCGAGTCATCAGTGGCTGCACCCCCACGCCTCGAACCCTTCCATCTGCCTCACGACTCGCGCGGCGCCAAGTGCACCGCGTCTGGAACCGGGAGAACCAGTGAACGACATCGGATACCCCTTCGACACCAGCAACCGCGCCTACCAGCGCTTCCTCACCCTCGCCAGCGACCACTTCGAGATCGTCGGCTGGAACAACGCCGACACCGAACGACCGACCATGATCACCCTGATCGACATCGGCAGCCGCGACGCGTTCAGCCTCGCCCTGCTCGACACCGCCGAGGACCAGCAGCCCCACGCCCTGCTCGCCGTCACCACCACCAACGCCCTGTCCCTGCACGGACCGATCCCCGGCCGGGCCGCCACCGCCGACTACGCGCCCCACCTAGCCATGCACGACGCCGACATCGCCGCCACCACACCGGTCTCCCTGCACGACCCTGACGAACCACACGTCAGCGACGAGGAGTGGACTTCCGTACCACCGGACATCGCCCACGCCGCCCGCACCACCACCCTCGACGCCGACCGCGTCGCGCTGGCCATGCTGGACCGCGACCGCGCCCAAATCGCCGTCGTCGGACCGTTTCCCACCATCGACGCCGCCGACGCCTGGCAGCCCGCCGCCGACGGGTGGCCACCGGCCGACCGGCTCCTGCTCGCCGTCCACGCGCCCGTCACGAGGCAGTGACCGCGCCTCGACCACCGGCGAGCACGACGCAGCTGACCCGATCTACCACCGGCGGCAGCAACCGATCCCACCACAACACGATCCGACACCAGGGGGCGTCGCCATCAGGCGGCGCCCCCTGCCCGTTGAACAAGGCAGACACTATGAAACACATGCCCCACCCCGGCGACGATCCCGTCGAGCCGTACCTCGACGAATCCCTCAACGTCGGCGACCCGGTCCTCGGGAGGTCGCGGCTGCTGTCGCGACAATGCGACACCTGCATCTTCGCCCCCGGCAACCGGATGCACCTCGAGCCAGGGCAGCTCCGCGACCTCGTCGCCGACGCCCGCGAGCGAGGCAGCTACATC
This sequence comes from Micromonospora sp. WMMD1274, assembly GCF_049179035.1. Lineage (NCBI taxonomy): Bacteria > Bacillati > Actinomycetota > Actinomycetes > Micromonosporales > Micromonosporaceae > Micromonospora > Micromonospora sp. WMMD1274. The sequence continues at coordinate 3,327,437 of NZ_JBMHMG010000001.1, read as the reverse complement.
ATCTGTCATGACACCTTGCCGCACTACCGACACCCGCAGGCGAAGCCGGCGATCTGCCGCGGTTTCGCCGACCGCTACCGCACCCAGGCGTTGGAAATCATCGAGCGGCTCTGGGGCTTTGTCGAAGTCGATCCACCCTCTCTGACCGAGCGTCACGACACCGCGGAAGGAACTGACCGGTGACCGGCAAGGAGGCGTTCCTTCGCCGCCAGAGCGAGATCATCGACCGGGTCGGCTGGGCGGTGACATTGGTGCACCCCGGCGCGGACGACACCGACGACAGCGGGCCGTTCGCCTATACCGTCGGTCTCACCGCCCACGGCTGCCCCGAGCTGCTGATCGCAGGACTCGATCCCGCCATCGCGCATCACCTGCTCAACGACCTAGCTGCCCGCGTCTACGACCGCGCCGAACGGTTCAGCCACGGCCAGCGCGTCGGCGACCTCATCGACGGCTACGACGCCGCGATCATCGACGGCTTTCCCGCCGGTCACCTGCACCTGGGTGCGGCGATCGCCCGATACGGCCCCCAGCAGGTCCGCGTGCAGCAGATCGTCTGGCCGGACCCGGCGGGCCGTTTCCCCTGGGAAGACGGCTACGCGTACCCGTCGACGGTGCAGCCGCTGATAGGGCGGCCGTAAGCCAGGGACATTGGCGGCGTCCACCCTCAGCGCGCGACGTGGCGTCGGATCGGTTCTGCCCGGCCCGGCGCCGCGTGCGCGTCTGCCAGCCTGACGGCGCTCCTTCGGTAGCCACCTCCGCGCCCTCCGGAGCAGGTGTCGAGGTCCTTCAGTCGTTTGGGAGCCGTGCCGGCTCGGCCAGCGGCTGCTGCCTCGGGTGCCGGGCCCTGTTGCGAGTGGGTGAACCAGAGCCTGCGGCTGTCGTGCTTGCAGGTGCTTCCTTGACGCCGTGGGTGGGGAAGTCATTTCTGCTGTCAGTGGCTGTTGCTGTCGGCGGGGCGCCCGTTGAGGTTTACGGTGCCGTCTGCTGCTGGCGGCGACCAGTAGCGGTAGACGGTGCGTTCCGACCTGCCAATCCGAGCCGCGATGTCCGCCGGGAGTAGATCTGGGTCGCGGCGGCGCCAGTAGGCCACGGCGGCGGCGGTGTCGGCCGGAACGTCATCTGTTCGCTCGTCGTCTGCAGTGCCCGCCGCCTCGGCGTGGCTCGTGCCTGGTGGTGGAGGTGATGCCTGCGCCGATGCGTAGTCGCTCAGGTCGCCGTTGTCTGCCTTGAGGTAGGGCGCGGGCCTGGGGGTGGCGGTGGGTGCATCCGCCTCGTGCGGGTGGTTGTCGTGGTGCGGGTGGTGTCGGTGGGTAGATGGAGGGACCCCGGTGCCGTCGGCGGCCGACTCCTCCGCGCTTGGGTCGCCGTGTGAGGACGTTGTCGACGCAGAGGTAGAGCGGTCGATTAGGTCCTGGTCGGCCTGCGCGGCCTGCTCGACGCTGGTCGGCGCGCCGGTCGTGGTGCCCGCGGTTGCCCCACCTGTCAGCGCTGGGGAGATGGAGACCGCCGCTGCCGGTGCGTTCATGGGCGAGGAGGGGGTCAGCGCGGACGCAACTGGTGGGCGAGCCGCGGTCCGGATCTTGGCGGTGATCTCGACGAGGCTGACGCTGGCGACGATGACAAGCCCGTCTACGGAGATGGGCAGCAGGTGCGCGGCGCCGTGTTCGGTTTCTCCATAGCGGGCGGCCACCCCGGCGAGATGCCAGTAGCTCACCCAGGTGGCGATGGCGGCGATGACAGCGGTCGCGGCGATGCGGATCGCGCCGAGCAGGCGCCGGTGGTGGGGTACCCGGGAGATCAGCTCTACGGTGAGAAGGAGCGCCAAGGGAGGCCACGCGGCGATTATCTGACTGATCGGGTTCGGACGGGCGTGCAGAACGTTCGCCGCCACCGACGCGGCCACGCCGAGGGCGAGTGTGGCCCGAACCGCCCACCGCAGCCGTCGCAGATGTGTGCCGGCGCCGCTATCTGACGTGTCCAGCGGGGCGTCGATGCTGGTGGCGCTTGCGGTCATGGCGTGGGGCCGTCCTTGTCTGGTGGGCGGCGGGTGCCAGCGGCGCCGCCTTGACGGCGTAGGTCGGCGATGAGCCGGTCGGCGAGGGTGATGGTGTCATCGCCGGGCTCGGCGTCTATCTCGCTGAGACGCCGGGTCAGGGTGCGGCGCAGCTGACGGATGCCGTCGGCGTGGCCGAGGTCCGCGCGAGCGCGCATGGCCGCCTGATAGAGGGCTTCGTGGTGCGGGTTCTGGACGATCGCGGCGTCGAGGACGGCGAGTTGCTGCGCGGGTTGACCGGTGAGGGCGTCAGCGAGGGCAAGCGACGCGTCGAGGGCCTCTTGGCGTACCGCCTCTCGGTAGGACTCGACCCATTCGTAGTCGCAGTCCTCGGCGAGGGGTCCGGCGTAGGCGTCGACCGCCCGGCGCAGCGCGGCGAGGCGGTCCTCTGCGTCGGTGGCTCGTGCGGCGTCGCGGATGGCCTCGCGCATGCGCCACAGGTCTACGTCGAGCAGGTCCCGGTTGAGTAGGTATCGGTGATCGGGGTGCTGAATATGTCCACCGGATCCGCCTGCGTGGCGTAGGACAGCGCGCAATCCGGACACGTAGGTGTAGAGCCGGGCGGCAGCCTTGCTGGATGGGGCGTCGGGAAGCAGATCATCGAGGATCGCTTCGCTCGAAGCGACGCCGTCGTGCACCGCGAGGTACACCAGCAGTTCCAGAGACTTGGCGCGCGGCGTGCGCTGCGGATCGCCGTCCACGACACCGGGCGTCCCGAGGACCCGCACCCGCACCTGCTGCACGCCGTCGGCGTCGTCCTCCGCTTGCCCGCTGGAGGCGATCTCGGTGCTCAGTCCTCCTGACGTGTGCGGCTCCTCGACGTCGCTAGCTGGCGCGATGGGCTCTTCGGGGTGCTCCGCCGGTGAATCAGCGGGGCGCGGAGTGCTCTCGGTCGGTTGCTGCTGCTCGGCGGTTGACTCAGTGATGCCGGCAGGCTGGATGTCGCCGGCATCCTCGACTGTGGAGGAGCCGCGCGTATGGACGGCTGCAGCGGGCGTGGTTTCGGTGGGAGCGGGGGTGGGCGGCAAGCCGGTGTGGGATTCCGCGAGTGTGGCGAGTACGTCGGCGGCCTCGATCGGGTCGAGCACCGTCAGCCGGCCGACATCGGCGGGGTGGGCGCCGTGGCGGGCACCGTCACCGTCACCGCAGGCGGTAGTGCCGTCAAGCGCGACGGCAACGGTGTTTCCGTCAGGCCAGGCGCCGAGCAGGACCCCATGGATGTCCAGCCGCTGGCCCTGCGCCAGCAGGGCAGCGACGCGGGCGCGTTCGTGGCTGCTGGTGACGTCGGCCAGCAGCATGACCGGCGGGAGAGGCTGCTCGTAGGGATCGGCGCGGCGCAGCTCGGCCACGCTGTCAACCTCATGGCGGTATGCCAGGCGTGTGCGCTCCAGCGTCTGCGCCTCCAACAGATCCAAGGCGTCCTCAAGCCCGGCGGTCACGGTCAGCCGGGGTGTGCGGGGCAGGGTCACCGCCGCAGCGCCAAGAAGCGTCGCCGCAGTCATCGACGGGATGACGACCTCGGTGCGCGATTCGGGATGCTCCACCCCGCCGGAGGCCAGCGCGGCGGTGAGGAACCCTCGGGCGGCGGCTTCCGCGCCGGGCCCGGTAAGGCCCAGGCCTGCGGCGGGCCACAGCGTCGACAGCGGGTTGTCCAGCGCCGGCGACACCGGCACCGGTGCACTGCCGTTGACGTCGCCGCCAGTGGTCGGTGCGACGTCGTCAGGGTCCTCGGGTGTGGGGTCCGCACTGCCGCTGGCCTCGGCGCCGAGTTCCTCTTCCTCGTCGGGGTCCGGCCGGTCGGCGTTGACGGTGGGCAGTTCGGTGGGCTCGTAGGGGTCGGGGTGGCCGGCTGCGGCGCGGCGCAGGCCGCGGCGGATCTGTTGCACCGTGGCAGGCATGGGGGCAAGGGACGGGTCGTCAAGGCGGGGCCCGGCCGAAGGCTTTCGGGGCACGTAGCGGTGTTGCCGGCGAGCCCAGACCAGCGCGACTGCGGCGGCGATCGCGAGGGCCAGGCCAAGGTCGACCCAGCTGCCGCTGGGCAGCCAGACACCTCGGTTAGCCCGCTCGGCTTGAACGGTGTCGCTGGTCTGTGGCCTGGCCGCATCCGCTGCTGATGCTGCGGGTGCGGGGACAGTGGCGCCGTCGCCGGGTGACGTGCCAGCGGGTGCCGGGGCCGTCTGCGCAGGCCCCTGCTGGCCCGGTGTGACGGCCGAGGGCGTCGTTGGGGACGGGGGCGTCCCCGTGCTGGGCGACGCGTCATCTACATCGGGCTGGCTTGACGCAGGGGCGGCTGGCGGTCGTGGCTGCTGCCCGGCGGGTGGGGCGGCGTCGGCGGGCAGGTCGAGTGTCCAGCCGGGGTAAATGACGTTCGGGTTGCGCAGGGTGCCGCCGACGTCGGCGAAGTGGGTGCCCCGGTTGAGGGCGAAGATCTCCGGCCAGCGGTTGGCGTCGCCGAGCCACTGCTCGGCGATCTTCGACAGGGTGTCGCCGCGTTTGACGGTGTGGGTGTACTCGCGGCCGTTCGCGACGAGGGTGACCTCGCCGTGGTCCAGTGTCCGCTCCGGCGCCGCGACGGCCCGCGCCAGCGGGGTGCTGGCGGTGACGGGGACAGGCTCGTGGTGCGTGGCAATCACCGTGGCCGCGGCTACGCCGGAAGCGCTCGCGTGGGCGGACCCGGTCAGGGGTGGGGTGGCGGCCTGCGCGGCGGTGGCGAGGACTCCGCCGGTGACCGCGGCGACGAGCAGCGCGGCGAGGCCACGGCCGGGGGTGAGGACCCGAGGTTGAGGCAGCCGCCGGCCGGTCAGGGCGGCAGCGAGTTCGGCGAGCACCGACCAGGCGAACGATGCCCAGGCGGCCCAGAGCAGCGCGGTGAGGATTGTGCCGATCATCTCGTCGGTCAGGGGGCTGGTCAGCGCGGTGGTGACGGTGTGCCAGGTGGGTGGCTGCTCGGGCAGCGGCGCGTCGAGGTAGCGCAGCAGCGCGTACGGCGCGCCGGCGAGCAGCAGCGCCAGGGCCGCGCCGCCGACGGCGCGGCTGGCGGCCTTGGATAGCGTCGCGATCACGATGACGATCTCGCCGGGGCGTAGGGCGAGGGCTCGGCTTCTCAGGTGGCGGTGGTGACGCCGGTGGCCGGCGTGGCGGTGGCGGTGGCGGACACCGGGATCTCGGTGATGCCGACGAGGTGCAGCAGCTGGGTCTGGTGGCCTGTCGTGACCGTGACGGTGACCTGCTCGGTGGTGGCCGACACGCTGCCGGGTTGGCCGGCTTGGGCGAGGAAGGTCCGGGCGGCGGTGGTCGCGGCGGCGGGGTCGAGCTGCGTCGCGCCGGTGGTGCGGTGCAGGTCCAGGTCGATTTCGCGGGCTCCGGCGCGGGCGGCGGCCTGGGCGGTGTCGTACGCGGACACCTTGGTGGCCATGGCCATGCCCTGGTCGAACACGAGTCCGGCGAGAATGAGCACGATCAGGGTCCCCACCACGGTCCACGGGGTGATCTGCCCTCGATCATTGCGGCGCGCCCGGAATGCCCAGGCGGTGAGGCGGGCGCTCACGGCTGGCTCCGGAACGCGTCCAGGGGCTGGCGGGAGGTGCTGGTGATGGTGACCGCGCCGGGCAGGCCCAGCCCGTAGAGGTCTTCGAGCCGGACGCTGCAGGTCACTGTGGCGCTGACCTGCCCGCCGGGAAGGAACGAGCCGGGCTCGACGGTGACGGTGGACGGCTGGCAGGTGACCCCGCGTCCGGTGAGCGTGAACGAGGCTGCGTCGCCGCCGGTGGTGCGCGCCTCGGTGGGTGTGCGGGCCACCGATGCCTGCCGTGCCGCGGCCGCGGCGGCGGAGCGCACGTCGATCGCGGCGGATGCCAGCCGGGCGCAGGCCACGACGGCGAGGATGGCCAGCACCATCAGGGGTACGTATGCGAGGGCCATCTCGACGCTGACCGACCCTCGATCCGCGGGCGGGCCGGCGCGCCGTCGAGGGCCCGAGCTGGTATGACCGTTGAGGTTTCGCCTGGTCACCGTGCTGCCTCCTTCCGATGGCGGACGTGGTGGGTGTTATTCGGTGTCAGGCCGGAAACGCTCGACCGGCGCGTTGACCTGGGTGCTGACGGGCAGGCGCAGCCACGGCAGCACGGCGGGGGCGCGGCCGGACACCGCGACGGTGGCGGTGTCGGCGGTGCGGCCCACCGACACTCGCGGGTCGGTGACGATTCGGCCGGCGACCTGCTCGAGCACGGCGTTGGCGTCGGCGTGCCCGGCGGCGGCGGTGCCGCCGGACACGCGGGTGGTCTGCAGGGCGTGGTTGGCGGCGTGCTGAATGCCGAGCTGCGCCAGCGCCCACAGCGCCAGTTGCACACCGATGAGCACGAGCAGGAACAGCAGCGGGGCGTAGAGCACTACCTCGGTGCTCACCGACCCGTGGTCCCCGCCGCGCCGGCGCCCGCCGTGGCCACGCGCTCGGGGAGTCGTCACAGGCTGATCCCGTTGATCTTGCTGAGGATCTTGGAGCGAAAGATGCCGAAGATGGTCAGGACCAGGGTGACCAGCAAGGCGATCCACATGACCTTCTCGGTGGTCTCGCTGCCCCTGTCGCCGCCCTCGCGCAGCCTGCGCATCCGGTCGGTCATGGTCAGGTGCAGCATGGTCAGCAGGGCGAGCAGTCTGCTCAGACGCATGGTCGGCCTCCTTGTCAGAACGTGTCGACGGCGGTGACAGCCGGGTAAAGGAGGAACAGCATGTAGGCGGCGGCCAGCAGCATGACCGGCATCGACATGCGTTCGGTGGCGGCGTTGGCGCGGGCTTCGAGGGCGGCGGCCTGGTGGGCGCGCAGGGTGGCGGCGCGGATGGTCAGGGAGTCGCGGATGCGGGCGCCTTCGGATCCGGCGAGGCTCATCGTCGCGGCCAGCTCCTGCAGCTCGATCACGCCGGTGTCCGCGCCGAGCTGGCCGAGGGCCTGCCAGGGCGCGACCCGCAGCAGCCGGGCCGTGTCGACCGCACGGTGTAGCCGCTGCGCGGCCCAGCCGTGGCTGTCGGCGCACGCGTGGTCGAGGGTCTGTTCGAGGCCGGCGCCGCCGGCGAGGGAGATCACGACGAGATCGAGAACAGCGGACAGGGCGTAGCGCAGCTCGTCGCGGCGCCGCCCGGCTTCGGCGTGCACAGTTGACTCGGCCAGCCACCAGCCCCCCGCCGCGCCGGCCAGGGACGCCCACACCGGCATGCCGGAGGCGAAAGTGACCCCACTAGTAACGAGCACAGCCATCGCTACCGGCGGTAGGACCAGTCCGGCGAGAACGGCGAGCATCTGGTCGGCCAGGTGCAACGCGACGGGGCGTTCGAGGACGGCAAGGTCAGCGCGCATCCGCCGCCGAGGCAGGCCGAGGGCGCGCAGCGGCGCGGCCAGCAGGCGGGCCCTCGCCGGCGTCGACTGCTCCGGTGCCGCCGGTGAGCGGCGCAGCGCGTCGAGGGCCTCATTGAGGCTGGGCCGAGCCGGCAGCAGGCCGGTGCCGATGAGGAGCAGGCCGAGTCCGGCGACGAGCCCGCAGGCGAGCACCATGCTCATGACGGGCTCCCCGCTTTCGAGAGCACCCGTGGTGGCTGCGGGAGGCGAGAGGCGCGGGCCAGCCACCAGAACCCCGCGCCGAACACCGCCCCGACAACGAGCAGCACCATCTGCCCGGTGACGCTGCGGTAGGGGGCGAGGAACCCGCGGTTGAGCACGATCAGCCCGGCGACCATCGCCACCGCGGTGCCGGTGATCACCCGCGCGGCGGTGCGCGTCGCGGCCCGCTTCGTCGCCACCCGCATCCGGATCCCGGCCAGCTCGCGGGCGGTGACGGCCAGACTGGTCAGGCACTGCGACAGTTGCCCGCCGTGGTAGCCGGCGGCCTGCGTCAGCGCCCGCACCACGAGGTCCGCGGTCGGGTCGGCGAGGTCGGCGGCGAACACGCGCAGCGCGTCGGGCAGCCGGGCGCCGCCCCGCACGGCGGCGGCCAGGGCCTGCACCTGGGGGCGGATCGGCTGCGGGGTGACCGGGGCGGTGGCGGTGATGGCCTGCTCCAACCCGGCCGCGGACGACAGGGTGTCACGCAGCAGCTCCGCCCAGGTGGCGATCGCCTCGATGCGGGCGACGGCGCGCTGGTGTTCGCGGTCGGGACCGAGCACGCGGGGCAGCGCCCACACCGCGGCGGCGGACAGCAGCGCCGCCACCGGCCAGCGGGTCACCGCCGCCGCCACCACCCCGCCCCCAGCGGCGGCCAGCAGCCGATTCCGGTCAGCGCTGCTCCACGCTCGCCGTCGACCGGCCGGCAGGGAACCGCGCGGGCGCCGGCGCAGCCCGTCGACAATCAGGACGAGCCCGGCGGCGCACCCCAAGCCCAGCACGATCGGCAGGAGGTTCATCGTCACCACCGGTCCCGGGCGAGCGCGCCGGGGTCGAGACCGGCTGCGGTGAGCTGTTCGAACGTGTCCGTGCGCATCGGCGCGGCCAGGACCGCGCGGCGGTCGTGCCCGGGCCGGTAGATCTCGTTCGAGGGCACCTGGGTGCCGTCGGTCTCCAGGACCTGCCGAATCGAGGACAGGACGCGGGTGCCGTCGGTGGCCACGTCGAGGTGCAGGACGAAGTCGACGGCCTGGCCGATGAGCACGTTCGCCGCGTCGAAGGTCAGCTTCTCCGGTGCCTGCATCACGTACATCGCCAGGCGGGTCAGCGCCTGCTTGCTGGAGGAGGCGTGCAGGGTGCACATTGACCCGTCGTTGCCCTGCGACATGGCCAGCAGCATCGGCACGGCCTCAGCGCCGCGGGACTCCCCGACGATGACCCGGTCCGGGCGCATCCGCAGCCCCCACTTGACCATGGTCGCCATGTCGATTCCCCCAACACCTTCGAGGTTGGGTTCGCGCTGCTGCAGCGCGGTCGTGTTCGGGTGCGCGCCAATGTCTTCGTCGAGGCCGAGTTCGAAGGCGTCCTCGACGGTGACGATCCGCTCGTGCGGGTCGATCGCTCCGGCGGCGGCGCGCAGCAGGGTGGTCTTGCCGGCGCCGGTGCCCCCGCAGATCACCAGGTTCTTGCGCGCGCGCACCATCGCCGCGATCAGTTCCCGCAATCCGGGTGTGAGTTCGCCGCGGCGCACGAGGTCGTCGAGGGTGACCTGGTGCAGCACGTTGCGGCGGATCGACACCGACGGGCGTTTGGCCACGGCCATCACCGCGAACAGCCGCTGCCCGCCGGGCAAGCGCAGTGACAGGCCGGGGGAGCCGCGGTCGAAGCGCCGCTCCTCCTGGCCGCTGCGCGCCGCCGCGACGCGCACGAGATCGATGAGGTCCTCGTCCGACGCGGCGACCGGCGGCACCCGCAGCGTTCGACCCCCGGTGGTGCGGACCCACACGTTGTCGCAGCCGTTGGCGAAGATGTCCTCCACCTGCGGGTCGTCGAGCAACCGCTGCAGCCCGCCCAGGCCGGTGAAGCTGTCGCGTAGCGCCCGCGCCAGCGCCGCCTCGGCGTGCGGGGTCAGTGGCTCGCGTCCCGCGCTGATGTTCTCGCGGGCGTGTGCCAGGAGTTCCTCGGCGATGTAGGAGGCGATCACCGCTTGGCGCTGTGCGTCGGGAAGCTGCGCGCCGTGTCCGGTGAGGCGGTCGCTGACCCGGGCGCGCAGCCGCGCCACCAGCTCCGGCGCCACCGCGGTGGTCTCGCTGCTGCTCGTAGGGGCGCTCACCGGACGACCTCCAGTACCGCCCGGGGCGGCTGCGGCTGCGGGGGCGGGTGCGCCGCGAGGGTGGCGGCCAGGCTGCGCAGCGCCTGCGCCAGCCTCGTGCGCGTCCACGCCGGCCCGCTTAACCGCCCCGCCAGCACCGCCGCGCCCCACCGGTCGGTGGGCAGGTGCGCCCACACCGGCACGCCGAGACGTCCGCTGATCTCCTGCGGCTCGTAGGCGCACTTGCCGACCATCGCCACGCCCACCTGCGACGTCCGCACGCTGGCGCGCAGGCCCGCCAACCGGGTGTCGACGTGATCGAGGTGCTCGGTGTCGCCGGCCGTCACCACGACCAGTGCGTCCACCCGCCGCAACAAACCGTGCGCGGGGCTACCCGGATAGAGACGGCCGCCATCGATCACCACGACCGGCGCCAACCCGGCGAGGGCCTCCGGCTGGCCGGCGAGCACCGACACCGCCCCCGCGGCGGTCTCGGCCGCGCCCGGCCCCACGACCGCGTGCACTCCCAACGGCAGCGCCTGCACGAACTGGGCAGGGCCGGCCGCCGGCAGGCCGTGGCGGGCCGCCGCCGCCAACGCGGCCAAGCCCGGCTCCTGCGGCACCCCGAACCGCGCCGCGACCACCCCGCCGCACGGGTCGGCCTCCACTAACAGGCCAGGCATGTTCGGCCACAGCGCGGCCACCCCCACGGCAGCCGTCGACACCCCTGGGGCGCCGGACACCGACGCGACCATCACCAACATCACGCGAACCCTCCCCGTGCGTCTCTCACTGGCCCGGCCCCAGTTGCACCAGCGCCACGTCCCCCGACGCCGAGGCCACCGCCTCCGCCTCCTGAGCCGCCAGCAACAGCGTCACCACCGCCGCGCCGGCCTGATCCGCGCCCGCGATCGACACCACGCTGGCCACCGCCCGCCGCGTCCCCGCCGGCTGCCCAGCCGGCGGGCTCCCACCCGCCTGATCGGCGCCGGCTTCCGGCGCCACGAGCACCACGACCCGCGCCCCCGCCGCCAGGCCGGCGGGCGCGCGGCCCGCCTTGACCGCCACGGCGATCACCGCCTGCCCGACCGGCGGCCACACCGGCGGCCCCACCTGCGACGACACCACCAAGCTGTCGACCGCCAGAGGCACCGCCGCCGTACGCCCCACCACCTCGTCACGGCGATCCGCGCCAACCAGCGCCAGGCCCGACGGGCTCGCCACCCGCACCACCCGCACGTCCGCGTCGCCGATCACCGCCCCCGCGGGCACCGGCCGCGCCACTGCCAGGAACCGCTGCTCGGCATGCCGGCGCAGGTCGACCTGCCAGAACGTGACCACCGTCGCGAGCACCAGCAGCACCCCGGCAGCCACCCGCCGACCACTGCGCCGCCCCGCCCGCCGTGGCACCGCCGCCGGCGAGGCATCGGCCGTCTGGGGGCGGGCCGTCGTGACGCTCACCGGGCACTCTCGACAATCGCCTGCGACTGCGCGACCCGCACCGCCGTCGTCGACGTCGTCGTCAACGGCGCGAGCGTGCCCCCGCCGCCCGGCCCGGACCAGGCCACCGACCAGGTCACCGTCGCCCGCAACCGGAACACCTCACCCGGCGCGGCAGCCGACGAGCGGGTGTAGGTGTGCCCGCACGGCGAAGCCGCCCGCGGGTCCGTCCCGGGCTTCCACGGCTTACCCGGGCCCGCGCAGGTCAGATCCGCGGTGCCGTCGCCGAAGGACCACCGCACGCTCGTGGGTGTCGCCGTCGCGGTCACCGTCACCCCAGGCACCGTCGCCGTCGCCGAGCGGGCGCCCCATGTCACCGGATCCACCCACAACCAGACCGGGACCCGCACCAGCACGAACGGCGTACCGTCGGGATTCGTGCGGATCGCCGGTGCGGGCAGGCGCAGCCGCGACCGGGCCGTCTGCGCCAGCGCCGCCACGCTTATCCCTGGTGGCTGGTCGAGCCACACCGCAGTGCCCTGCGAGCCGATGCCGTTGGTGTTGCAGGTGCGTGCGTACCAGCCGCCCTCCGGCCCCTTCCCGACAGGCGGCGGGCGATTGCCCGCAACCGGCGCCCAATAGCAGGTGTCGTCGGCGCCTCCGGAGCCGGTGCCGGAGCCGCCGCTGCCATCGCCGGAACCGCCGTCCGACACCCCTGAACCACCGGGGTTGCCGGCAGTGACCTCGCATCCCGACGCCGACGGGTTCTGCGTGCAGTCGACGTCGCCAAACCCTCCATCCGCCTCGGCGACTCCCGCGGAGGCCATGACAGCGGCAGCAGCGGCGACGCCCAGGGCCAGAGCACGGCTACGTCTCAGCATGTCCCGACCTCCCGCACGCCGAAGGTGGCGACCTTCCACCCCTGCGCGCCGAGGTCGGTCACGGTCGCGCGGGTGGCTCGGCGGCCACCGGGCTCGTCGTTGATCGGCTCGCCCGATGCCGTGTAGACGAGGAAGTGGGTGTCGTCGAGGCAGTCCGTCACTGTCACGCTCGGCGAGGTCGACGTCAGCGACACCTGTGCCACACGGGGGCTCAGGGCGTAGTCGCCCTTGAGGATGTGGCCTTTGCTCCGGTAGGAGGACAAGCCCTTCTTGAGCGTTGTCAGCGCGTCACCGCTGGCGAACCTGGCGAGGTCCGACTCGTTCGGGTCCGCGGTGAGCCCGGCTTTGGCGTATGCCTGCCACATCCCCCGGTAGGCGGCCAGCGCCGCCTCCTCAGGGCTCCCGGTCGGTCCCGCGTCCAGCTCTCTCGGCGATGCGGGCGCTGTCGGCGCCGAGTCCTCGCCGGCCTCGCCCCCGTCGCAGGCGCCGATCGCCGCCACGAGGCACAGGCCGAGAGGAAACGCGACGAGGCGCGCCCACCGGCCTCCCGGCCGGACGGCGCGGCGGTGCTTGTGCAGGATGCGTGTCGTCATGCGTGATCGTGTCTCCTCGTGACGGCGAGACGGCGGTCTCGCGGTCTGGACGTCTCGGTACCTGACGAACGGCTCGCCTCAGGGCTGGCTGGCCGGACCGCGAGGGCCCCGCCTGCGAAGGAAGCGACACGTAGTCCCGCCGCAGGGGCGGCGAGGCACCCACCGCATCCCGTCCGCCAACTACGGTTAAGCGATCCCGAATCACAGTTGAAAGGCGCTATGGCGAGCTAAGCACACACTTCCACGAGGCGTCAACCGCAGTTTGCGTCCAGCAAACTATGGTTGTTTCCATGGTTGTGTCGTATCGAGCCGTGATGTCACACCCATCGCAGTCCCCAGACACCGCAGACCTCCAACGCGCTGCCGCTGCCGGCCGGCGCGCGGAACGGGCCAGTCGGGTTCCGTCGGGAGCCTCTCCCCGCGCGGGCATGCCCGGGACGCATGGCGTTCTGCCATGAACGAGTTGATCTGGTGTGGCGCCCTGTGCGGAGTGCTGACCGGCGCGGCCCTGCCACACGCCTGCGCTCGAACAACGGCCAGGCTGCGACCGCACCCCCACACCGACCGGACCGCACCTACGCAGCCCGGCCGCGCCGCCGGCCGCCGGTGGTGGCCGCTGCTGGCTGCGGGTGGGAGCGCCCTCGCGTCAGCTGCCGCATCGGCTGGCATCGCGTGGCTGGTGGGAGACCGGCCCGGCGGGCCGCTGCTGGTCGCCGTGTGGCTGCTCGTGCTGTACGCGGGCGCGCTGCTCGCCGTCGTCGACATCGCGACGCGCAGGCTCCCCACACCTGTCATCGGTGTCGCGGCGCTCGCCGTGGGGATCGCACTTGCCGGCCACGCGCTGGCCACCGGCCAGACGCACGTCCTGGTCACCGCGCTGTCGGCGGCCGGCGTGCTGGGAGGCGGCTACCTGCTTCTGGCCATCGTCGGCGGCAGCGCGGTCGGCTTGGGCGATGTCCGGCTGGCGGCGTTGCTCGGCGCGGCGCTGGGTGCTCTCGGATGGCCCGCGGTGCTGTGCGGCGGCCTGCTGCCCCATTTGCTGGCCGTTCCCGAGGCCCTTGCCCGGCTCGTGCTGCGCCGACCGCACGACCTCGCCTTCGGCCCGTACCTTCTGGCAGGCGCCCTCCTGGCGATCGCCCTCGTTGACCATTGACCGCAACGGAGCGGCTCGGGACGGCAACGCCACCAAGGCCGACGACGCCAGGCCAGGCCTAGATATCCCGCCGACGCACCACCGGATCGCACATGTCTTCCTGTCACTGCCATACGGCAGGATGTCGGACGTGACCGCCGCTCCCCGTCCCACCTCGGCGACGCTCGAGGCGGTGCTGGAGCGGCTCACCTACGTCAACGAGGACACCGGCTACACCGTCGCCCGCGTCGCCACCGACCGTAGCGGTGACCTGCTCACCGTGGTGGGCGCGCTGCTCGGGGCGCAACCGGGCGAGACGCTACGGCTGCACGGGCGGTGGTCCTCGCATCCGAAGTACGGCCGGCAGTTCGAGGTCGACTCCTACACCACCGTGCTGCCGGCCACCATCCAAGGCATCCAGCGCTACCTCGGCTCCGGCCTGGTCAAGGGCATCGGCCCGGTGTTCTCCGAGCGGATCGTCGCGCACTTCGGCCTGGACACCCTGCGGATCATCGAAGAAGAGCCCGCCCGCCTCGTCGAGGTGCCCGGGCTCGGCCCGAAACGCACCGCGAAGATCACCGCGGCATGGGAGGAGCAGAAGGCCATCAAGGAGGTGATGGTCTTCCTGCAAGGCGTCGGCGTCTCCACATCTCTGGCGGTGCGGATCTACAAGCAGTACGGCGACGCATCCACCGACGTTGTCACCAAGGAGCCGTACCGGCTGGCCGCGGATGTGTGGGGCATCGGCTTCAAGACCGCCGACACCATCGCCCAGGCCGTCGGCATTCCGCACGACAGCCCACAGCGGGTCATGGCCGGCCTGCAGTACACCCTGTCTGAGGCCACCGACAACGGCCACTGCTACCTACCCGAACCCGACCTCGTCGCCGACGCCACCAAGATCCTCGACGTGCCCGCCGACCTCGTCACCCGCTGCCTCGACGACCTCGTCGCCGACGAAGGCGTCGTCCGCGAGACGCTGCCCGCAGCCGACGGCCAGCCGGTGCAGGCCGTGTATCTGGTGCCGTTTCACCGCGCCGAGCAGTCCCTCGCCAATTCCCTGACCCGGCTGCTCCGCGACCGGGCCGACCGGCTACCCCACTTCGCGGGCGTCGACTGGGCCAAAGCCCTGACCTGGCTGAAGGCCCGCACCGGCAACGACCTCGCCCCGGAGCAGGAACAGGCGGTCCGCCTCGCGCTGACCTCGAAGGTCGCGGTGCTCACCGGCGGGCCGGGCTGCGGCAAGAGCTTCACCGTCCGCTCGATCGTCGAACTTGCCGCCGCGAAGGAGGCCAAGGTCACCCTCGTGGCCCCGACCGGCCGGGCCGCGAAACGCCTGTCCGAGCTGACCGGTTACCCCGCCGCCACCGTGCACCGGCTGCTGCAGCTCCGCCCCGGCGGGGACGCCTCCTACGACCGGGACAACCCCCTCGACGTCGACCTGCTCGTCGTCGACGAGGCCTCCATGCTCGACCTGATCCTGGCCAACAAACTCGTCAAAGCCGTCCCACCCGGTGCGCACCTGCTTCTCGTCGGCGACGTCGACCAGTTGCCCTCCGTCGGCGCCGGCGAGGTCCTGCGCGACCTGCTCGCCGCCCCCACCGTCCCCCGAGTGCGGCTGACCCAGATCTTCCGCCAGGCGTCCCAGTCCGGTGTCGTCACCAACGCTCACCGCATCAACGCCGGCCGCCCACCCCTGCTCCAAGGGCTGCCGGACTTCTTCCTGTTCGCCTGCGACGACACCGACGCCACCGCCGCCCTCACCGTCGACGTGACCTGCACCCGGATCCCCGCCAAGTTCGGTCTCGACCCGCGCCGGGACGTGCAGGTCCTCACCCCCATGCACCGCGGCCCCGCCGGCGCTGGCGCCCTCAACAACCTACTGCAGCAGCGGCTCACCCCGCCCCGTGAAGGCCAGCCCGAGCGGCGCATAGGCGGTCGGGTGTTCCGCGTCGGCGACAAGGTCACCCAGATCCGCAACAACTACGACAAGGGCCAAGCGGGGGTCTTCAACGGCACCCTCGGCATCGTCACATCCCTGTCCACCGAAGAGCAGACCCTGACGGTCCGCACCGACGAGGACGAGAGCATCGACTACGACTTCGACGAACTCGACGAACTCGTCCACGCCTACGCCATGACCATCCACCGCTCCCAAGGCTCCGAGTACCCCGCCGTGGTCATTCCCCTGACCACCAGCGCCTGGATGATGCTGCAACGCAACCTGCTCTACACCGCCGTCACCCGCGCTAAACAACTCGTCGTCCTCGTCGGCTCCCGCCGCGCCCTCGCCGCCGCCGTACGCACCGTCGGCGCCGGACGCCGCCACACCGCCCTCGACCACCGCCTCACCTGAGGCGTGGCTGGGCCTGGCGTTCCCCCAACGCCCGTCCCGCTACTCCGCCTGCGCCGGCTCCTACTGATCATCCTCAGCAGGCAGCACCGCCATCGCGGGCACCACAGGGACCGTGGGCAACCACGGACGAACGCGTGGCCCGGACTGGCCGACAGGGTGACTGCCGGTGAGGTCGCAGGCGATGGACGGCAAGAGAAACGCACTCTTCGTCTACCGCTGCTCCCAGCGATTGTTCGGTGCCGTAGAGGATGCCCCAACGCGATCGACGTGGAGATCAAGCGCGGCCAGGCAGCCCCACGTTGATGGCTGGATTAGCGGCTAGCGTTCGAGTGGTACTCGTCCACGATGTTCTGCGGAATGCGGCCCCGATCGGAGACGTCCTTGCCGGCCTTCTTGGCCCAATCCCGGATGGCCTTGTTCTGCTCCTTGTCGGCAGCCGCGCCCCTGCTGGCGCGGGCGGTGCGCCCCTCGCTAACGCCCACCATGCCACGGGTGGTCCTGCCCACGCCGACGACGCTACCGCGGGCAACCTTGGTGCCGTTGGCGGTGTACGGCGCGAATACCTCGCGCAGATTCTTGGCATTCGCCACGGACAGGTCGATCTCGTAGTTGACGCCGTCAAGGGCGAACCTGACGGTCTCGTCGGCATCCCCGCCGTCCAGGTCGTCAACCAGCTTGTGAATGATCTGCTTGGCCATGTCTTCATTCCTCTCAGCCCCGAGCGGCGCGGGGAACAACCTGCACAGTAACGGGTTACATGCTCGGCGCCAAAGAGGAATGCGGCAATCAACCAGGCGGCAGCAGCGCGGCGCCTAAGAGGGATTAGACAACCGCTCAAATTCCAAGATGCTAATTGTCGTCAACGAGTGCGTGGACGGCCACAAGGAGTCTCCATCGACCCACCCTGCCCGCCTCGGCCGTCGAGCCCACGTCGCTTCGGACGTGCCTGACCACCACGTCGTGAACCCTCCGTGCGACACCTGCTCACCGTGTGTCTCCGAACCCAACTCCCGCGCGGAAACCGCGACAGCAACGGGCCGCCCACGCCGGATGGTGCGCAGCCCTCAGCAGCCGTTGAGTAATCTGCGCTGGCGCTCGACGCGCCGCTTCCGGTCGCGAAGAAGTCGGGAGCAGGCGCCCGGACGTTCAGCTGCGATCGCCGAAGTAGCCCTCCTCCTCGCCGAGCAGGAATGGCACGTCGGAGGGCGACAAGTCCGGCCGGATCCTCGTATACCGAACTCGGTAACGCCAGCGACTGTGCTCGAAGGCCGTGTCGGCGGCGATCTCCACCACCACGGCAGGGTCCACCTGTTCGTAGCGCGTCGGTTCAGGCCGGTCGAGCTGTCCGGACCACGACGCCGGCAGCGGCTGCGGCCACGGGTGCGCGACCGCGCCGCGGCCCGACATGGGCGGCGGTGAGAGCAACTCGGCCAACGCGACCCGCTGATCCCGAGCCAGCGGGTGGGAGCGGCCGGTGTACCGCAGACGCCCACGCCGATCGATCCGACCGAGCAGCACGGTCTCCGGGTCGCTGACGCTACCGGTCACGCCACCCACGATGGCTTCGGTGACCATCCGGGTACGGAACTTCGCCCAGCCCCGCCGCCCCGGCTGGTATCGGCCGCCCTGACGCTTGCTGACCACACCCTCGATGCCGGCCGCAACGGTCCAGTACAGCAACCAGTCCGACACCTCCCGAATGTCGACCGTCTGCGGAGTCGCGGTAAGTGCCGCGGGCGCCTCAGCCAGCATCCGCACCAGACACGCACGCCGCTGTGACAACGGCCGATCCAGGATCACCCGACCACCGGCGTCCGCGAGCAGATCGAACACCACGTAGTGAGCGGGGCACTCACGCACCAGCTGCGGCAGCTCACGGCCTGCGGTGACACGCCGCTGCAACTGCGCGAAGTTGGTCCGGCCACGATCCCAGACGATCAACTCACCGTCGAGCACGGCACCGGGCGGGATACCCGCGCCGATCGCACGGGTGATGTCCGGGAAGTACCCGGTGAGGTTCCGGCCAGCCCGCGACTGCAAATACACCCCGTCGGTGTCGCGGAAGGCGATACATCGCCACCCATCCCACTTCGGCTCGTGCACCAAGCCCGGCCCCTCAGGCACGGCGTCGACCGGGGCCGCCAACATGGGCACGACCGGCCGCCGCAACACCGGCGGCGCGTTCCTTGGGCTTGGGCGGTTGGGAGTCATTGCCAGCCGCACCTGCATCGGCCGCATGTGCCGCTCATCTTGGCCTCCCCACGTCATCGTGGGAGGCAGGCGGGCTACGTCGGGCGGAGATCCGCAAGAACGGATGAGTCAGTGAGGAGCAGAGCGGGGCTGCGGTTCGGCCTGGACATCCCGAGGCCGCTACCACATTCGGCCATGATCAGGGGGTTATCCACAAACGTCGCACTTATCCACAGCGCGTCGCCGGCCGCTGGCGAACGACGGAACCGGCAGCGAACCTGAATCCCGTCGGCGAGGCCACCGCTCATCTGCTGGCCACGGCCACGGGCAGGTGGAGCAGCTTCGGCCGCAGGCCACCGACGGCTGGTCTCCGCGGCCTTGCTCGCGGGGACCAGCCCCGTTGCCCGCGCAGCGCCGCGCACTCCAGTGCCAGTGTCTCCTACGCGGCTTCGGGGGCTTGAGCGGACGTACGGTCGGAGCATGGAGGTGCTGCTGCGCGGTGGACCCGGCGACGGGCAGGAAGTGCCTGGCGGCGGGGAGATCGTTGTGTGGCAGGCCTGCTTGTACGAGATCACGTCAGAGTTCGAGCATCGGCACGGCCGCGACCTGCGCGTCTACCGGCACCACGGCGACTGCTGCGAACCCTACGGCCGAGGTGCTCAGGACCGCTGCGAATAGCCCCAGTGCCTCGCCTTCACCGGCACCCGGACGACAGTTAGTCGAACATGCGTACGATCGCGGAGTGGAAGAGGTGGTTCGGAGGTGGTGGAACGGCAGATGGGGGCGCCTCGCGCGCCGCGACGTCTGGCTGGTCCGCCAGACGCGCTGGAGCGTGATTGCCCGCGCCGGAGACAGCGAGACAGGCAAGGTGCTGCGGTGGGATTTCGACACGCAGCGGGACGCCGGCCTGATGGTGGAGCGCCTCCTTCGCGCCGACACCGCCGGGCAGTGGCGTGAACAACAGCCCAGGGCCACGCCCCAAGCGGTCGTCAACGATGAGCCCGGCAGCAGGCCGCCTTCCCCCGGAAGCCGCGAGTGAAGAGCCCAATACCGGCATGAGTCGAAGCGGCTGAAACCGCGATTCGTCTGCACGGTCCTGCCCGACACGTTCACTCCGCTGCGCCCGTCCTTCCCCCCCACATCGCTGCTGCGACCTCTGCAGCTCGCCACTTAACGAAAGCTGGCGAAGCTCGTGCTACAGCGGCAGGACGGCGGTTGTGCCGGATAGAGCACGATCTTTAGGCTGCCACTCGTTCGGCGGCGCCAGGGCGGGGGAGGATGAATGTCGCTGACCGACAACATCAGTGAGAACCTGCAGGCGATCGGCGCAGGCGTCAGCACCGCGCAGCAGGAAGCCGCCGCGGTCGACCACGCCATTGAGCAGATCGCCGCTCGGGCCGTCGCTGCGGGCTTCGCGGGCATCGCGGTGGGGCTGACACGGGTACGCGAGGTGGTCGGGCAGGTCCGGACACGGCTGACGACGGTCGGTGCAGTCCTGGGCGAGGCGTCGCGCTCGATCGCTGCGGTGCCGCAGCAGCCATCACCGCAGGAAACCATCAGCGCGCTCACGCCCGTCGTGGCCGCCCTCTCGACCGTTGACTCCGCCGTCACAGCCGCGGCGGCCGGAATCGAGGAAGCACGGCGCCTCGCTGCAACGGCGCTGCAGGGAGGTCAACCCGGCCCCACCCTGGCGCGCCTGCAGCAACTCGGCCAAACCCTCACGGCCGTCAAGACGCGAGGAGGCGAGGCGCGGCACCATGTCGAAGCGGCGCTGGCGCAAGCTCGGCAGGTGGGTGACCTGGGAAACTAACGACGGGCGGCGGCATCTGCCGACCGCCCGCCGCCCGTGACGCCACTGAGAATCTGTCGCCAGCACCCGATCGCACTGGGTCCGACCCCGCCACGACGAGCGGCGGGCAGGTGCATGAGGGACTCGCCGACATTCCGGAGCCGGCCGACCCCGTCTGGGTGCGAGTTGACCCGGCCGCCCTGCCCGACACGCTCCGGCGTGCGATCGGCCGGTTCGAGCCACGGCCGGCCGGCAGCACTCGCCCCACTGCCGGCCTGCTCAACGACGAGGCCGTTACATCCGGAGGAGGAGACCGGTCGCTGGCTGCCGACCTTGTACACGACCCGCTGCGAGGCCCCCCGGTCACCTTCTACGACCATGTGGAGTCGAAGGCCGCCGCCCACCTGCGCCGCACCGCCGCGGCCGAGGCCGACCTGGCGATCGACAACACCGTCTGCGGCACCAACGACCGTGACCGGAGCTACTCCTGGACCTGCGACAGGATCCTCCCGGCCATTCTTCCCTCGGGAAGTCGCCTGCGACTGTGGGTCACCCGTGACGGCGGGCACACCTGGTGGCACCGTACCTACACCGGAACCGGAGAAAGGATCAGACGATGACGCTGCTGCTTCGTGACTACCACGGCCATCCGTACCCCTTGGGCAGCCCTGATGAGGCCGGCCATCGCTTCGATGAGCAGGTTGAGACGATCATGCCCCATGGGGGGTGCGGGCAGACCATGACGATTGGCCCCGCCGAACAGCCCGTGCTGCGGATCGACATCGACATCGACGCCGACCGGGCGGCGGTGCGCTGGTTGCCCGACGGCGCCTATGCCGCCGACCTGGAGCCCGACACGTCAATCACCGTCTACGAGTCGCCCGACACAGGTTTGCTGGACGTTCCTGCCGACTTTGCGCGGGTGGCCGTGGCGACAGCCCGGGATGCAGTCGTGAAATACGTGGCCACTGGTCGACGCCCTGCGAACGTGCCATGGAAGTACGAGGAGTCGGTTGCGTCGTAGGCCGCACATGATCTAGTAGCGGCGATCGCATAGAGATTCCTTCCCCGCTGGTCTGATTGGTGCACGTAGTCGGCCGACCACACCTTCCGTCCATGCCGCTCCAGCGCCGGATGCCCCGCCCTGAACACGCGAGCTTCTACGAGGTGACGGCCACCCGGCCGGTGCGTCTAGGCCCCTTCGCAGGTTGTTCCGGCCTACGGCCGCGGCGGGAGCGCGTCGCCTGCCCTCGACGACTGTCTCGCCTGGCGCTGCTTCTATGGATCCTGAAAGTAGTCGGCTAGCCCGCGAAGGGCCGGCCGCCTGACCATGGCGTGGTGGGTGCTCAGAAGGCGGTGGTGGAGCCGACGGTCGAGCCTTGGCATGCTTGCTACCCTGCGAGCTCGCGGCTCGAATCTGGTACCGATACTGCCGCTGGCGGCCGTCTCCGTAAAATTGGAACAGGCAGGCCGTCGAAGCGTCGAGCACGGCAGGCAGGAACGCGAGGCGGTCGTTGTGAGCCAAGGTGGTCTGGGTTGGACTGGCCCGGCGCAGTCTGACCTTCTCGTGCACTTGTGCGGCCGTCCTTCCAACACGCGTCAGACTCCGCACGTGCCGCCGGACATCGTTAGTGCGTCAGCCGCCGCTCGGCTTGACCGGATTCTAACGACTGGCCAGATAAAGGGCTTCCCTCCGTTCGGCGCTGAGGCCGATCAGCCCACAGTCTGCTTCTCTGAAAGCCCACTACCGCACCTGATCCATCTGCTGGAGCGTGGTTGGCAGCCCTGGGGGCTGCTTTTCCCTCGCCAGTGGGTGTACGACCAGGGAGGCGAACCTGTGTCCTACATGCGGAAGGCGCGATGGGACGCACGGCAGCGCCAGGACAAGCCCTTCGCCGTCCGGCTCGAGGCGGACCCGGGCGAGGGCTGGTCTGACTGGACTCATGAGCGCGAATGGCGCGTCCCCCTTGCTCCGCAGCAGCCTTACCTTACGTTGACGCCCCAGTCCGTAGCCGCGATCCTTATCGGCGACAGCTCTTGGCAGCCCACGCCCGGCTGGGGCCCCTACATCAATCGGATCAGCGGACAACTCAGCGATGGCAGCGATCCTTTTGACGAGGCCTGGCCGGAGCCGCCGACACTCTGGACATCCGCCCCGAAGTGGCTGTGGAACCCTTCGGCCGGGGAGCTCCTGACGTCGCAAGCCCCTGTCCCCAGGCCCGGGGTCGGCTAGGACCCGTAAGCGGAACTGATGAGGGGCATCGTGGATCTGGCCTTGGTCAAGGCGGTCCTCTGGTAGCCCGCTCCGACCAGTCGGCCGGACAGGACGAGGACAGAGTCCCGGGGGGGGGCGGACCGGCAGTGGACGCACGGACGCTCCGTGCCGTGCCGTGCCTAACACGTCGTCTGCGTTGACACGGGCAGGCTAGACGACTATCACTGCTACGGCGAGCACGCTGATAGCCGGAGCGGTAGGTTGACCGGCCGCGAGGGTCTAGGAAAAGATCTTCGCAACGGGTGCGAGAAGTAGCGATACGCCGCGGTTGATCCGGGGTGCTGTCGAGTGAGCGGGATCGCCCCAGCGCCTGCTCGCGCGGGGGTGTGCACCAGTGCGTCAACTTGCTTACGGACGACGTAGCCGGGAGGCTTGTACTGTGGGTGGAACTCGGCGACGGCGACCGGCAGCAGATGCGGCGGGCGAGGAAGCTGTCGCACCTGGCCTGTTGACCGCTCATGCCCCGCTGGATGTGTTCGAGCCCGGCTCGGTGTTGTACGGCACGCATCTGGGTGCGCAGGTTGTCGGGGACAGCCTGGATCTTCTCCCGTTGTTGCCGGAAGAGTCCGTGGATCTCATCGTGACCAGTCCGCCGTTTTCTCTGCTGCGGGAGAAGAGTTACGGTAACGAACCTCAAGCGGCCTATGTCCAGTGGCTAGCCGGATTTGGTAAGGCGGCGCTGCGGGTCCTCAAGCCAGGCGGCAGCCTGGTACTGGATCTCGGGCACGCCTACCAGCGTGGTGTCCCTGTGCGCAGCCTGTACAACTACAAGGTACTGATCACCTTCGTCGATGATCTCGGTTATCACCTCGCGCAGGAGTTTTTTTGGCACAACCCGGCCAAGCTGCCCTCTCCCATCGAGTGGGTAAACAAGCGCAAAATCCGGGTCAAGGACTCGGTAAACACGGTTTGGTGGCTGTCGAAGACTGAGCACCCGAAAGCGGACGTGCGTAAGGTCCTTGGCCCCTACTCGCCGCGCATGGAGCAGCTACTCAAGGGCGCGGAGAGCTTTTACTCACCTCGCCTGCGACCGTCAGGCCACGACATCAGCAAAGGATTTCGCCGCAATAACGGCGGAGCGATCCCGCCGAACCTGCTAACCATGTCCAACACGGAGAGCAACTCCTACTACCTGCGCACCTGCAAGCAGCTCGAACTTCAGAGCCATCCCGCACGGTTTCCGGCCGGCTTGCCGCGGTTCTTCATTCAGATGCTGACCGACCCAGGTGATCTCGTCGTGGACATCTTCTCCGGGTCGAATACGACCGGTCATGTCGCGGAACTTGCTGATCGGCGTTGGCTGTCCTTTGAGCTGGACAAAGACTTCGCCGCACTCTCAGCTCTGCGTTTCTTGGAAGGCGAAGACCTGGACGCGGTTCGCGCCGTGCTGGAGACGATGAACACCGGCACTACCGCGCGGCTGCACTCGCGCGGTCACGGCGGTGAGCCCGCGAAGGAGCCGAGTTCGTGGGTCAGTCCGAATGACTAGTTGACCGGTGTTCCGGCCGCGGGTGGGGTGATGAGGTCCCGGAGCGAAAGGATTTGTCCTTCGGCGACGCGCTTGTCCAGTTCGATCGTGCCGACGCTCATCAAGGTTTCAATAATCCGGTAGGGGTCCTCGTCGATCTCAGGATGCAGTGCGAGCAGTAGATCCCTCAGCTCGCCTTGCGGGTCGACCGAGCCGACGTTGTAGTTCGATCCGTTGGCTGCCCCGAAGTCGCCGGGCCGTGTGAGGGGTAGCCTCTCGCGTAATGCGAACGCTGCCCCGACTCGTGCCACATCCAGAGGGCTGGCAAAGGGAAACCGGGCGACCAGCCGATGGGCAGCTTGTTCAGCAGCGGCTGTGAAAGCGATGTTAACCCGGCCCCCGGTCCGGGCGGTGTTAGCGGACTGCGTCATCGCGGGTGCGCTCCTGCCTCAATCTCGGTGTGCCGGCCGGACACTCGTCGTAGGTGATGTTCGCCGACAAGATGGGTGTTGAGCTCGTTCACCGCGCTCTGGCGGTCGAGCTCGTCGTCGTGCACGAGCAGCACCACCTGGTCGGTGATTTGAGGCAACGCTTGGAGGACGTGCTTCTTGTGGGTGGCGTCGAGACGTCCGAATGGGGAGTCAGTGATGATCGGGCCGGCCATGGGTGAGCAGCGCTGCAGGGCGGCGATCAGCGACAGCGCAACGACATGTTCGTAGCCGCTGGACCGGTTGAGGACCTCTGTGCCGTCGGCGTAAAGGATTGTCAGGCCGTAGTTGTCGTTGATACGTAGCCGGTCGTAGTCCTTCTCCGCCGACAGCGCGCGGAACACTTTGCTCGCCTCGTCTTCGATGCGGTCCCGAAGGCGGTCCCGGAACTCCGCGACGGCGGCGGATAGAAGCGCTTGCAGTTCGACGAGCAGCTTCACCTTGCGGTCTTCGGCACCGGTGCTCGCCGTCCCGAGCCTGCGTAACTTCTCCGATAACGCGACCACAGCCTGATCCTTGCGTTGCAAGTCCTCGCGGCTCTCCTTCAGCCGGCTCCGGGTGTTCGCCAGGCTCACGTTCTTCTGTCCGAGCATGTCGATCAGTGCACCTACGGCCTCGGCGGTACCCGCAGGCGCCTCGTCCATCTGTGCCTGCAGGTCGCGTAGTTGCCCTTCAGCATCGGACAGGTCCACCCGGGCCTGGTTGGCGTCCTCCTCGAGGCGCGCGATCCGATTGCCGTCGGCCCGCAGCTTGCGGAGGACGTCCCGCCGCGCCCGAAGCGTGGTCAGTTCGGCCTGCACCGTGTCGGGGTCTTCGGCAGAGCCATGATCATGCAGGGTTCGGGCAAGGTCGGCGTCGACCGTCTGCTGGCAGGTCGGGCACACTCCCGTCGATACCGCGCGGGCGGCCTGGTGGGCGGCGAGCGCTGCCACTAAGCGGTAATTCACCGCATCAGTCTGCGTTTCGATGGAGGCCAGCTCCTGCGCTACCAGCGGCGCAAGCACAGCACGCCAGACGTCGCCTGCGGCGGCGTCCAGTTCGTCGTTGCGATCCTTGCTCCGCACGGCGAGTCGCTCGACTTCCTCGCGTTTGGCGTTGCGGGTGGCGAGGAGCCCGCGGAACCGGTTGCTGGAGGTGAGCTGCTTTTCCATCTCGTTGACGTCGTTCTGCAGGCCTTCGAGTAGTTCCGCAAGTGCCGCGACGTTTTTGCGGGCATTCTCGGCCTCGTCGGAGGCTAGTTGCAGGTCGTTGCCAAGATTCAGCGTCGTCTTGTCCTTCTGCGCTGCCTTGGCCTGTTCGGTGCGGGCGACCGCGAGATGAGCGGCGATATCATCGCGGGCTTGAGTGAGTATTGGCAGGCCGAGGACGCGTTCGATCGACGCCTTAAGCTTTTCGCCAGCGTCGCTGCCCGGTGTTAGTAGCTGCTCGTACTCCTGCAACAGTTCCGCGTCGAACAGGAAGAACCGCGCGATCTGCTCGGGTAGGAGCCTGGCCAGCTCTCGGTCGCGGTCCTCAGGGCCCAGGACGTCACCGTCTTTGACTAGGCTCTTTCGCTGCCGAAAAGCCCCGGCGCCCGTCCAGTCCGGCTCCTCGAGGTAGGCCCGAGTCAGCTTGTAGGTGTGCCCGCCGTGCGTGAAGGTCAACGTCGCCTTGAAGGGCCGAACTGTTGAGGTGTCGGTGTCATCACGATTCCCCACGGTACTCGGATCGATCTTGCTAGATGCTCGTCCCAGGACGACGCCGAACAATGCCCACCGGACCGCGTTGAGCAAGCTGGTCTTGCCGCGTCCGTTCTCTCCCCACACGAGCTCCACTCCAGGTTCGGAGGCAAAGCTGAACCGCTGGGTTCCGCGGTAGGGACCGAAGTCCGTGACTTCGAGCGCCACAAGTCTCACGCGCTGTCCCCCTCTTGTGCGGGCTCACCGGTTGATACGAAGGTGGGCGCGGGCGCGCTGATCAGATAGCCGTCGACGACGCGGCCCACGGCCCGTGCCGCAGCCGGCCGGTTGTCGAGGTTGTCCCGCTCGGCGGCGAGGACGTCCGCGAGTAGCTGGGCGGGGACATTTGGGAATTCGGCTGCGCGCAGCTCCTCGGTGGCGGCGAAGACATCTTCGACCCGAGCCGCCGACAGGAGCGGTTGTCCGGTGGCATCGGGTACTAGCGGCTCAGGCATTGTCGCCCTCGTCTCCGTCGGTGTCGTCTTCCAGTCCGGCTGCGCCAGCGGCGTCGGTAGTCAACTCGATCGGCACACCGTAGCGGATGCAGAGCGCCTCGACCTGCGTGAGCGCGTGGGGATTGGCGGCCCCATGCGCGAATTCCAGCACACGGTGCAGTTCACCGGCTAGCAGGCGGTCGCCGCCGACTGCGGGCCGGTCAGCATCCGGGGCCGGTACGACGATTGCGTCGTGCAGGAAGGCGAGCGTCTTGCCTGGATAGCGGCGCAGGATCCGACCCCGACGCTGGATGAACTCGCGGGGATTACGACTGCTCGCCAGGATCAGCGCGTGGCTCACAGAAGGTAGGTCGACGCCCTCGTCGAGGCAGCGCACACTCACCAGAATCCCGCCATTGATGTCCATTTCCGCCAGTGTTGCCTGTCGGTCACCGGCCATCGCCGTGTGGTACTCAAGTGACTCCAGGCCCACTGTCG
Source organism: Micromonospora sp. WMMD1274 (assembly GCF_049179035.1). Lineage (NCBI taxonomy): Bacteria > Bacillati > Actinomycetota > Actinomycetes > Micromonosporales > Micromonosporaceae > Micromonospora > Micromonospora sp. WMMD1274. Next base: position 3,300,437 of record NZ_JBMHMG010000001.1, on the reverse strand, counting down.
CCAGCGCCTGTCGCACCTGCCGGAGCTGCGTGAGGCCGTCGCAGTACACGAGCCACCGCTGGCCCGGTTGGTAATGCTCAGAGAGCACTCGGACGGCTAGCGGTACCTTCCCGGCGGCGCGCTTGAGGATGCGGGCGCGGGCGATGGCGAGCATCCGCAGTCTCTCGTTGCTGTTCAGATCGTCGAGGGCGTCACCTCGTCGCCCGGCCTCTCGGCGCAGCTTGCGAGACAGGTCGTCGTAGCCGGCCTGTTCGGCCGGCTCAAGCTCGACCTCGTGCGGCACATAGTTGTAGGGCGTCAGCACTCGGTCGCGGATGGCGTCCAGCAGCGTGTACGGCGGCGGCAGGATGCCTCCGAAGTAGTTCATGAGCAGGGCTGTGCCATCTGGGTCGCCGGCGCGGACAGGCGTGGCACTCAGGCCGAGGCGCCACGGTGCGCTCAGTTCGAAGAGCCGCTGGGCGCTGGGACTGCCGAGCCGGTGGGCCTCGTCAGCGACGACTAGCAGGCGGTCGTTGGGGGTCATCCGTGTCAGGAAGGCGTCCGTGGCGGCAGTGGGGATCATCGCCACGATGATGCGGGGCGCCGGTCGGGCGCTCGACGGTGCGCTCCACAGTCGCAGCAGTTCTTCGCTGCGCCAGGCGTCGTTGCCGGCTCCGACGAGGAGGATCTGGGGTGCGAGATCGGCCAGATGCTGTTTCAGCTCCCGATGCCACTGCTGCAGTAGCAGGGCGCTCGGGACAAGTACGAGGGCGATGCCACCCTCTCCGAGCACAGTGCGCACGGCTTGCACCGCGGTATATGTCTTGCCGCTGCCGGTCGCGTGTTCGAGGAGCCCGCGGCGGTGGTGTAACTCCCAGGTGGCCAGTGCCTGCACCTGGTGATCCCTCAGTGGACGCGCGTTGTCGGGCGTCAGATGTCGGACCGCAGCTTCGGCTAGCACTTCGTCGACTAGCACCTCCCAGTCCGCCGGTCCTGCGTCTCTGATTACCTGCGCGGCACTGTCGGGTACTCGGCGGACATCAACGGCGTCGATCTCGTTACGCCAGAGCGCGTCGAATCGGTGCTGAGCGTCGCTGACGCGCTGGGCATCCCGGCCACCGCTCCAAGACGGGAAAACATCGATACTTTCCAGGTTTCCGTCGGGGGACAGCCCCAGGTAGGTCTCATTCATCGAACCGCGGAAGCCGACGGCGTCGCCGACGGTGTCGGTGAACAAGCCGACCTTGTCATGGAACAGCCTACGATCCCCGGGCCCAGCGGCGGCGGTCAGGATTGCCAGGCGGACGTCAACGACGCCGGCGGCGATCAGGCCGGCTAGGACTTGCGCGGGCTTGCGGGACCGCTCTGCGTCGAGCAGCACGCGCAGCTCGGCAATGAGCGCCGCGCTGAGTTCCGCGTCGGTGAGGGCCTGATACCCCTGCCGAAGTGCACCCACGTCAGTGCTGGAGAACACCGGGGAGCAGATAAGCCTCATCCGGCCGCCCGCCTTGACGAACTCCTTCAGTGCTGGCCATGCGATGGAGAAAATTGCGGAGGAGAAGTAACCGGAGATCCGGTCGTAGCGCAACGCTGCCCGCATACACGGCAGGTAGAACTCCTCAGCGATGTTATCGACGCTCTTGTCATAGCTCGGGGCGTACTCCCGATCGCGAAGGGTGCTCATATCGCCTCCCCTGAGGATGCCGGCTGCGACGGGGGATCACCGAGGAGCGCCTGCCGGCTCAACTCCTCCCGTCGACGTACACCCTCAGCGAGGCGATCAGCACGTGCCGCTACCACCTGTTCGCGATACCCGTTGCCGCGCACGTCTCGCTGCTGCTCCGCCAAGCCATGAATGGCGGCATGGTGAACCGTGGATGCGGCCACCTGGACGCCCTTCGAGTAGGGGAAGTCCTGGTGCGCATTGGCATCCCACAGGACAAAGACGTCGAACTCAACAACGAACCCCGCCAGGACCAGCAGCGCCCCCGGGGCCCGGGCGAGTTGGCCCCGCTGGCGTCGCTCCTGGCCGGGAAGCCGCAGCTGAATCCGAAAGTCGCCGGCTCTGCGTTCGGAAGGGTGGTCGGTGCAGTTGAACAGGTACAGCCGCAGATGTGGCGGCAATGGCGGCCGACACGTCAAGTCCAACGGCTTGGCGTCCAGCGGAGCGGTCGAGAGGTCGGTGATCAACATGTCACCGAGGCTCTCGCCGAAGAACCGATGCAGCGAGGGCAGCCGCCGCTTCTCACTGGGTGTCCACTCCCTCACCGACACAGGCTAATGGCTCGATCGCGATAGCACGACGTCTGGACGTTCGAACCCTACAGGTCCCGTCGGACAAACTGCTGGCACAAGAGCGACCGGCAGACCGCGCTGGAGTGCAGCTGCGGCGGTCCGAGGGCGGCGAGGAGGACGTACCAGCACTTGACTTCCGCAACATCAACAGCCGCTGCTGCTATGTTTCCGTTCGTGGATCATCTGAGCGAAGCCGTCGCCATCCTCGATGAGGGCGGCGCCCTCACCCCTCTGGCGGACCTGATTCGGCAGGTGTACCGGCGGGCGGCCGACCGGCACGAACCCGAGTTGGGCGACGACGCGATGAGCTTTGGGACCACGGTCTGGCGGAACCTCACGAACCTGGGTGTGGCGCAGTTCGCCGGGCTCCCCGGGGTGGACGCGCGAATTGAGGACAACTCCCTGGAGATCCTCTGCGCGGGCTATATCGTGCGGCTGTACTCCCTGCAGGGCGGCACCGGTGCGAGCGTGGAGTCGATCCGTTGGGAGGGCAGCGAGGCCCGGCTCGGCGGCGCGGTGGAGAACAGCCGGCATGGCCAGCTCGCCCTCGACGACGAAGAGCAGTTCCCCGACACCTTCGCCGGGGTGGTTCCCCGCAGGCGGCACGTGCGCATCGCACACGCGGGCGACATCGACACCGGCGAAGCCGTGGCCTACCTCGGGTTGCCCAGGGACAACCGCGACGGCGGGTCGCCCTGGTTCCAGGTGCAGCTCTGGTTCGGACAGCCGGCGCCGGCCGTCCCGCACGTCGTCAACGACAGGCGAGTGAACGACGCCCTGCGGCTTCCCGGCGAGACGCCGATACCCGAACTCGACGTGCAGGTTCGCCCGCAGCGGCGCGGGGCGCGCGGCTCGCTGTCAGCGTCGGCGTGAGGGCGGCCGGCAGCCGGAGCGAAGCTCCGGCGCTGGCGGTGGCGGCGTTCCAGCCACACGCCCTGACGCTCGCGCGACGGTGGCGCCGGATGCGCAAAAAGGAACTGGCTCAGCAGGTAGGCGTCACCGCAGCCGCGGTGAGCCAGTACGAGCTGGGACAGTCGCGGCCCTCGCCCGCGGTGATGGCCCGCCTCGCACTCGCCCTCGCCACGCCGGTCCAGTTCTTCGCCGCCGGTTTCCCCGCCCCCGCTATGGCAGGCCAGCCCCACTTCCGCAGCCTACGTACCACCACTCAGGCCGAGCGGGACCAGGCCCTCGCCTTCGGGGAGATCGCCTGGCGGGTCGTCGACGTCATGGAACGACACCTTCATCTGCCCGAGCTGCATCTGCCCTCGGTGGACCTACCCGAGGACGCCCACAGCCGCGACCTTGAGGTCGCGGCTCTCGCCGCACGCCGCGCCTGCGGCCTGGGCGAAGAGCCCGTGCCACACATGGTTCGCCTGCTCGAAGCCCGAGGCGTTGTGGTACTCACCCTGCCCGACGTCTCCGACCGGGTCGACGCCTTCTCCCACTGGTACGGGACACGGCCGTTCGTCTTTGTCAACCCGAGCAAGAACGATAAGGCCCGCTCCCGGATGGACGCCGCTCACGAGCTTGCGCACCTGCTGCTACACCACGACGCCGAACCCGGCAGCCAGATTCTCGAGCGGCAGGCCACCGCCTTCGGCTCGGAGTTCCTCGCGCCGAGCAGCCGCCTGCGCGATGAACTACCAGGCCGGCTCGACTTCGAGCGCCTGCAGCAGATGAAAGGGCGGTGGGGCTTGTCGCTCAAGGCGCTCGTCTACCGGGGGCACGCCATGGGCATCTACCGGGACCACACCTATCGGCGGGCGATGACCATGCTCGCCGACTGGGGGTACCCAGAACCTGGTGATCTGGGCCCTCGCGAACAGCCTTCCCTGCTGGGCAAGGCCGCAGATCTGCTAGCCGAGCAACAGTGCAGCGCTGATACCGTCGCGGCCCAGGCGGGGATGTCGATCGACCTGCTGCGCGTCGTGCTGTCGGCAGGCTCGGACAGGGCGGAACGCGTGACCATTCAGGGCTAGTGTCCCGAGTCGTTAATTCGTCTGCAGTACGCGGCGAGGGATTCGAGGATCTCGTCGGCGGTGCGGGTCCATACGAACGGTTTCGGGTCGGCGTTCCAGGCGTCGATCCATGCGCGCACGTCGGCTTCGAGAGCGGCGACGCTGCGATGGGTGGAACGGCGCAGTTTCCGGTTGGTCAGTTCGGCGAACCAGCGTTCCACGATGTTGAGCCATGACGAGTAGGTCGGCGTGAAATGCAGGTGGAACCTCGGATGCTTGACCAGCCACTGCTGGATCTGCGGCGTCTTGTGGGTGCCGTAGTTGTCGAGGATGAGGTGCAGGTCCATATCCGATGGTGTAGCCCGGTCGATCGTGCGCAGGAACCGCAGGAACTCCTGATGCCGGTGTCGGCGCTGGGTCTGCCCGATCACTCGGCCGGTGGCCAGGTCCAACGCGGCGAACAGGCTGGTGGTGCCGTGACGGACGTAGTCGTGGGTCTGGCGACTCGGCGCGGCCGGCATCATCGGCAGCACCGGCGCCGTGCGGTCGAGGGCCTGCATCTGGCTCTTCTCGTCCACCGCCAGGACCATCGCCCCGACCGGCGGGTCGAGGTACAACCCGACGATGTCGCGGACCTTCTCGATGAACCGCGGGTCGGTGGACAGCTTCCAGTCGTCCACCAGGTGCGGCTTGAGCCCGAAAGCCCGCCAGATCCGCGACACCGCGGTCTGGTTCAACCCGACCGCCTTGGCCATCGACCGTGTCGACCAGTGGCTGTCGCCGCGCGGCGGCGCCTGCTCCAACGTGGCCACCACCACCGCCTCGACCACGTCGTCGGTCACCTTGCGCGGCGCGCCCGGGCGAGGCTCGTCCGACAAGCCCTCCAGCCGCCTGGCGATGAACCGCGACCGCCACTTACCCACCATGTCCCGTGACACACCGAGTTGCGCGGCCACCCGCGTGTTCGGCGTCCCGTCCGCACACGCCAACACAATCCGCGCCCGCATCGCCAACGCCTGCGACGACTTCGCCCGTCGCGTCCACCGCAGCAGTGTCTGCCGCTCGTCGTCGGACAGCACCAACGACCCCTGCGCCTTCCCTGGTATAAACAAAGTGTAGGCGAATTAACGACTCAGGACACTAGCGGGGTGCCGGCAGTGCCAAGCCACACCGGGGTGAAGTTCACGCCACTGGGCGACGAGGTGGTTGCACACATCAGCCTTCCTCTGCGTATGGCTGGGCCCATGGAAACCCGGCCGATGACCAACGGCGAGACACCTCACGCCACCGAGACACCTGACGCCTCGGCCGATGGGCGCCACACCAGGCCGCCTGCGGCTTGACGCACTGCAGCGCCGACCTGGATAACCCGACCCGGGAGAGGTGGAACCAAGTTGTCCTCTCCGTCGGTTGGAGATACCTTCGCCGAGGTGCAGATCACCTACACCCCACCGGCGTCGGTGGAAGAGGCGCTGAACCTGCCGGTCGACCGCCTGGCTCTCGTCCTGCTGAAGCACTTCGCCGCGAGCACCGGAGGACTCTTCCAGCGCAACAGCATGATCCAAGGCGCGAAGCAGGCGTACGCGGCGAACCGCGTCAGCGACTACGCCGAGGCGCTGCGCGCCCTCGGCGAGGCGTTCGACTGGCTGCGCACCCATGGACTGCTGGCCGCCGACCCGGAGCAGAGTCCCGCGCACTGCTACATAACCCGACGTGGGCGAGCGGTCATCGAAGCATCTGACGGGATAGCTCTCGTTCGTGCCGAGCAGCGGCTGAACGTGGAGCTGCATCCGCGGATCGCGACCACGGTGCGCACCCAGTTCCTGCTTGGCGAGTACGAATTGGCGGCCTTCGCGACTCTGCGCGAGGTGGAGATCCGCGTGCGGGAACTTGCCGGCGCCACCGACTCCGACATCGGGGTCAAGCTGATGCGGCAGGCCTTCGGCAGTCAAGGGCCGCTGGCGGACCCTGCCCTCGACCCCGGCGAACGCGAGGCGCTGGGCGCCCTGTTCGCCGGGGCCATCGGCGTGTTCAAGAACCCCAGCTCGCACCGACAGGTCGAGTACGCCGATCCCACCGTCGCCTCCGAGGTCGTGCTCTTCGGCGACCTCCTGCTGCGAATGCTCGACCGCACCGCAGTCCGGCTCGGCCGGACCTGACCAGAGCGACGCAGCGCGCCGACACACTCCGGGCAGTTGGCCCCACGGACAGCCACGAGCCCACGCCGCAACAGGTACCGCAGGCACCATCCGGATGAATGACAGGGCACCACCGACACCCGGCGGCGCTCAGCTTCGCGACGAGGAGGGTTCGTGGCAGCGGTGGTGGAGCCAGTGCTGACGGAGGAGAAACTCCGGTCACTGCTGGCCGAGGGCTGCGAGCAGTCCTGCCTGGACTTCAAAACCATGTGCGATCTCAGCCATACATACGACACGGTCGCGCTGGTCAAAGACGTCGCGGCGATGCTCGGCAACGATCAGGGCGGCTACATCATCATCGGGGTCGCCGACGATGGCACCCCAGTGACGGGTCTGACCCGACGACACCTCGAACTGTTCGACGAGTCCCGCCTCCGCGCGAAAATTGGTAAATACATCACCGAACCGCTCGAACTCGGCGTCGCCCGGCACACCATCGACGGGTGCCCGATGGTGCTGCTCTACGTCGCGGCCAGTCCCCGCGGCTTCCACATCTTCACCCGCAACGGCGAGTACGAGATTGACGACCCGCAGGCCAAAGGCGGCAAGCGCAAGGGGTTCGAGTTCCGCCGGGGCGAGGTGTACGTCCGGCGGGGAACCTCGAGCGTGGTGTGGGAACCCGCCGATCGTGAGCGGCTCATCGCAGCCATCGTCGGACGGCAGAAGGAACAGTGGCGTGCCGAGTACCGCGAAGAGATGAGCGCACTGATCAGCGTCCGGCTCGCTGCGCACAACCTGCAACAACTGCCGGCCTCCGCGATGACCTGGCGGCTCGACGCTAGCGCCTTCGACGAACTGGCGCTGGAACTGATGCGCCGCCACGACGACATCCCCCTGCGACGCGCCTTACTGCAAGCCATCACCGACGCGGCCGAGATCTCACCGTCCGATCTAGCGGAGATCGGTACCCTGCTGCATCGAGTGACGAGCATCGCCGCGCTCGCCTTGACCTACGGTCAAGACCCATGGTTCACCGAGGCGGTCACCGCTCTGGTGCGCATCTACGAATCGCCCTCGCTAACGGCCGACCAGCTCAGCGCCCTCCACCGGCGGCTGCTGATCGCCGCCCACGCCTACTCGCTGGGCGGGCAGGCGGTCCGCGCCAAAAATTGGACTGCGGTCCGGACGCTCGCCGACCGGAAGCCCCAGGGGCCCGAGTTCGACTATTACCGCAACTGGCTGCGCCACGCCATCCTCTACGCCTCCCGTGCCAACCTCCTCGACCAGCCCAACGTCGACATCATTGGCCGGGCCCACAACATCATCCGTGAATCCCCCGCTCTGCACACCGACGCGCCGTCAGAGTCCGACCGAGTACTCGACAGCCTCTGCCAATTCGACGCACTGACCGGCATCGTCTTCCTCGCCGACCCCGACGGCTCCGGCAGCCCCAGCTACCACCCGAACTTCGCGCGGTACCGCCACCACCGCACTGAGCAGATCTTCGTCGACCTCGTCGGCGACCCGGTGATGCGTCAACAACTCGTCGGTGGCAACGACAAGCGACTCGCTGACGCGATGGTCGCGATCGACGCGATGGCCCGACGGGCCGGGTTCCGCTACGACGGCTGGGAAGGATTCGCCTACACCAACAACCCAGCCGTTATGGCCTACCTCGCCCAGCACGCCACGAACACGACGTAGGAGTCAGATACAACAGGTCAGGCGCTTGCCCATGCCGCTCCGCTGCGCCCTTGCCCCGTCCGAACTGCTCCCCGGTAGTTTCGGCGGAACTGACGCGTGCCGCTGCGCTCTCCCGCCCGGACGGCCGACCCCCTGGACGCACGAACACCAGGCAACATCCTCATACACTCCATGGTCATCGACGGTGTGCCAGGCGAGGGTCGCCGTGAGTCGTACGTCAAGGTCGCGTTGGAGCACGAGGACGACCGGAACCGCCCGCCATACGTGTAACACAAATGGCGAAGGCGCCGATCCCAACGTTCTTGGCGTCGACCAACTCATCGCTGCCCTGCAACAGGCACGTGCCGCCATCGTCGGCAGCAACGTCGACCCGGCCCGGCTGTACCTGCAGCAGCGACGCCCCGCATCCCCTCGGCGCCAACCGTCAACTGGCAGCGGACGGAGCCCCGTAGGCCCTCAGCGCTGCGTAATCACCAATGACTTCGATGACCGCTGGAGGTGGGTGGGTGACTGTACGAATCCCACGGCGTACGTAGCTATCCACTCACTACGGCGTTCTGGACCGCCGGCTGACGCCATCGAAGACCGCCGCCGGCGCGCCTACGACCTGTCGATTATCTTTTTGAGCCGCTTGATGCTCGTCTCGGACTTGGTCTGACGGGCGTAGGCGAGCACCAGTTCTCTGTCGTAGGCGCCGGCGTTGGTCAGGTCTTCGAGATGGCTTCGCGTCATCCGGGCGGCGATGTCGCCGTGCCAGCCGTTGTAGCCCTCGTACACGATGCCTTCAAGCACCTTGATCGCCTCCGGTCGGAGACCGGAGTCCATGACCTGGCGCGTCACGACGTTGTACGCGCCGCGCAGCTTCGCCCATGCGTCGAACTCGCCGGGAATCCACTCGACCAGGACCACCACGCTCTTCTCCAGGCGCTGGACCTTCTCCATGACCTTGTAGGTCGGACACCAGGCGAGAACTACTCCACCGTCTCGTGGAGAGCCGCTCCGCTCGGTGACGATCTCCAACTTGGCCAGCTCGGGGTGATGGGTGGCCGAGTTCTTTTGGGGTGCGACAACCGTCAGGCGAGCGCGGCGACTTCGCGCCACGGCGAGGCCGAGCCGCTTACCCGGCTCGATCGTGTCCTTGGTCTGGCCCCGCGGCACGTAGATGTAGCGGTGCTGCAGCAGCTTGTCGAGTTGCTCCGACATCGGCCACATTCCTCCTGCCATTCTTCGTCGTGAGGGTAGGTGGGAGGAGCGACATTCTCGGACGCCGAACCGTTGCCATGGCGGTGACGACGCCGAGCTGCAGCTCTAATTAGTTGCGGAGCTCACGGCGGGCCGCCCAGACAGCGGCGACGAGGCGCTGGCGCCACGGGCGGTGACGGGTGCCACCCACAGGCGCGGCGACGGCGGCTCGGACAGCCTCGACATCCCGGGTTACTGCACGGTCGGTGGTGAGCAGGATCAGCACCGCGCCGGCCCGAAGTGCCAAGGCGGCCTCGATGGGGCCGACGTTGCGGGCGAACCCGTGAGCGATGAGGTTGCGGACGTTCGCGCCATCGTTGAGCAGGAAGGTCCGTAGGAAGCGTTCCCAGTCGGGGTCGAAGGTGTTGTCGAGCAGGAACGGCAGGAGGACGCCGAGCCCCGGAAACTGCCCGGCCTTGTCGCCGATGGCGGTGCGGTACATCGGCTCGTTCAGTTGCAGAAGCAGCGCACGCGCGGCGGCCTCCACCTTGGGCACCACGAGGTGGCAGCTGGCGTCGTACTCGCCGATCCAGTACAACTGCAGCGCCGCAGCCAGATCGTGCACCATCCCCGGATCGGCGTTGAACAAGCGGAGAAACTCGGTCAGGTCGTCGTGGGACGGAATCCCGAACCGCTCCCGAATCTGCCACAGGGCTCTGGCGAGGAACCGCCCGTTCATGGCGAGGGCGTGCTGCTCGGCACGGACGAGTTCGCGGTCGAACGCGGCGGCGTCGCCGGTGACGGTGCGGCTGGGCAGGTCGCCGTCCCGGAACAGAACCGTGGTGGCCAGGAAGCGAATGATCGACTGGCCCATGGCCTGTCGGGCGGTGGCCTCGTTCGTCTCCTTGTTCCCGCTTGGCGGGCCGGAATGCAACCAGATCGACAGCGCGCGACGCCAGTCGGTCGTTGCGCTGAAACCGGGCAAGTACAGGTTGAAGAACGCCTTCGGGGTGACGAACGACCACTCGGTGCGTTCCCAGCTCACCGGTGGGGCTACCTGGAGCCGGGCGACGGCGACCCGTTCGAGGTCCGCCACGCCGTAACGCCGCGCCGCCGAGGCCGCGTTGCTGAACTGGGTCCTGATGATCATCGGGTCGGTGGCGGCCTCGGCCTCGGCGATCATCGCCTCGACCTCGTGCCGATTGGCACGTTCGATACGGGCGGACCCGCTCCCGGCGCTCTTGCGCACCAGGATCGCGAACCCCTGAATGATGTGGACCTGGGCGTACGTGGTGAGCGCCCGATCGAGGAGGTCGTCCACGGCGGGATCGGCGACACGAGCCGCCCTGCCCAGCGGCGGGGCGGTCAACGCGCCGAGGACCGTCATTGCCGCGTAGGGATTCTCCTTCTGATCCACTGCGGCTTCGGCGACGGCCGTCATCGCAGCGACGATCTCCGACTCAAGATCGGTGAGGCGGACGAGCCGAGCCATGGTCCACGCCCGCAACAGGCCGTTGGCCTTTTCCTCAGGTGTCAGCGGCGTGCTCGTCGAGTCGAGGTAGGCGCGAACGGCGCGCTCGCCAGCGTCTCGCCGGTTGGGCATGAGGTGCAGCGTGAACACGATGTCCCAGCACCGGGCACGTGCCACCGGGTGCCGGACCTCGCCAGCCAGGCCGAGCCATAGTTGGCGAAGGTCGCCGCTGGCCTCGCGGAGGGCCACCGGGAAGAGGGACGGCCCATTGGCAGGGCCGAGCCGGGCGTCCGGCGGCTCGTCGGGCGAAGCTACCTGGATGAGGTACATGAAGGTCGTGAACAGCGCTTTCGCAGCGGCAGGCTCGATCGGTGGGTCCGCTTGCATCGCGAGACCCTCGACCCGCAGGCCGGCATCATGAGGATCTTCGACGCCATCGCACGCCAGGTCGGCCAGCCGCGCCAACGCGGGAATCACCGTCGGGTCATACCGGTACGACACCGGCCGGCCTGTGTCGTCGGGCTCGTCACTGCTGTCATCCGTAGCCGGTGCGGGATTCCCGTGCCCGCTCATGTGGATCCCTATCCCCCTCGTCGGTGGCCGTTACCCAGTCAAGCAACCGCCGGCTCGAACGCCAACCGACTTTCGGGAGTTCACCGCCGCGCCGGCCGTCGGTAAATGGGTCGGGAAACCGGGCCCGTCCACGAGACGATAGACGCCGTGCTTTCCGAGAGCGGCGGCAACGGCGGCCAGTCCGACCGTGTCGAGGGTATGGGGCCTGACGACTGGGCAGCGATCGACGAGGCGCTGGGCAGGTTCACGGCTGCGTCCGTGATTCCGCTGCTGGGCGCCGCGATCGACGCTCCGTGGTCGCGGCCGTGGCAGCAGCACCTGACGCTGCTGTGGCTGCGGGCTGTTGGCGTGCCACCGGCCGGGAGCCGACCGGCCACAGACCCGGACCTCGCCGTACTGGTGAATGCCGCCGTGGAGGTCGCCCGGTACCCCGTGCTACCGCCGGGCGTGTCGAGTGATCCACGGCAGCCGGTCGGATTCATGATCGCCGGACGTCGGTGCCGGATCCATCCCGGCGACTATCTTTACCCGCTGATGATGCTGCGGCGGCTTGCCACCACGGCACAGGCTGTCGATCCCACGCTGCTCGACGCCGTCGGGTTCACCTTGACCGATGTGATCGAAGTGGTGCTGGCGCACGGCGCCGACATCCTGAAAGGGCTAGCCGAGGCGTGGAGCGCCGTGGCCGACGAGGCGACGGGCGACGACGCCGGCAGTACCGCCGCCCGTGCTGCGGCCGTGTCGACGACCGAGGTCGACGCAGTCCGACAATCCATAGCAAGGCTGGGCGACCCACGCCCCATCACCAACCGGTGCAGCCATCCCGAACGCGCCGCCCGGGCCTTGGACTGGCTCACCCGCGACGCCATGCAGGTAACCGTCGCCGATACACCCGGGCTCCCGATGCTCGGACCCGTTCTCCGGGTGCGTTCGGGCGACGCGGTGTTCCCGGTTCCGGCCAGTCTGACACTGGACGTGTTGAACGCGGCTGCGGACATGCTGCTCCGGCGTCCCGAGATTGGCGGCGCCGACGCCGTCCGTCTCCAGGCGCTGACGTGCGGCCACGCCTTCGCGGTGTTCAACAAGCGGTGGGTCGACCGGTCGGCGCCGTTAGAGATCGACCTCGGCACGCCGCCGATCATCGTCGGCCCACGAACGGTGGCTACGGTCGTCAGCGCCTTGAATCCGGGCATGCTCATCGAGGCGATCGAGCACGCCACTGATCTCCTCGATCGGCGGCAGGTCGAGACCGACATCTGGCACGCCATGGGCGATCAGTCGGCCTTGGTAACCGCTTCTCTGCGCGTTGATCACCTCGTCAAGGTGGTCGTGTACGGGGGCCCGCCGGTCATCAACTTGCACCAGGTACGGGATGTAATCGTGCTTCACATCGAGGAGCTCGTCGAACTCGTTGACGCGGCTGGCGGTGACTGGGCCACCGTCGAATGCTTCCTTCAGGATCTCGGCGAACACGCCGGGCATGACGTTGTCGTCTTCCAGGACATCCTGGACGTGTGGACGGCCTGGCGGGACTGGGGGCGCATCGGTTCTCCCGCCGACCAGGACGACCCCGGCCCGGTTGACGAGACGCGGCCAGGCAAAGACGCGGGTGAGGACGCCGACGAGGAGACAGTGCTGCACGTCGTGGCAGCCGAATACGACGCCACCTGGGTCCAGGCCGCCGGATGGGAGGCGATCGACGCGATTCTGGCTGCCGCAGGCATGCCGGAGCATCGCGACTGGCCGATCGCGATCAGCGACGCCGACGGCACCGCAAACCTGTTCACCACGCCCTACGCGGAGATCGCTCTGGTCAACACCGACCCGGCGTTGGTCATCCTCATCGACGGCTCGGACGCCGCGACACTGAACCTTGACGCGGACATGTACTTCCAGCTCGCCGACGCCGTCCGCTACTGCATCACCCGCCGGAACGACGTCGCGTCACACTTCCGGCTCCACGACACACCCCTCACCATCATGCTCGGCCTCACCGACGACCCGGCCCCCGATCCCAGCCGCGGATACGGCCTGCGGGTCGCCTACGCGGCGGAGCGCGCCATGCTGAGCGTCATCATCGGACCCGACGTCCTCGAACTGCTCCATACAGAGCCGATGACCGGCCACAACGTGCTCGGTGGCGCCCTGCACGAACTCGTCCGTCGCATCCGCGTAGACCGGGACGCAGACCCTAAAACATCGGCGGAGACGTTCCTCGATGCGTGGGAGCAGGTGGGACCGCTGATGACGCTGCACGCTATAGCGAGTGGCCGGCCAGCGGCGGCTCCGGTCGACACCCTGCCGCGGACGCCGGCGATTCGGGCGCGGGCGCTGCGCGCCGTGGCCGATCGCATCCGCCACCGTGTCGCCCCTGGTACCTACAGCGACGCGCGCGCACACACCATCTGCCAGGACACGATTCTGCCCACGATCGAGGAGACGCTCCGTGAACGGATCGCCGCGTGCGACCCGTCCCTGCTGTACAAGCTCGCGGTTCGGCTCAACGCCGCCTGCGCCACGTACCTGCGCCGAAGCCACCAGATCATGCACTCGCTCGCTGGGCCGTGGGCGGCCAACTGGCACGACGCAGCCCGCGACGGCGACCGCTCTGCCACCATGACCTCGCTGCAGGCGCTGTTCGAGGCAGCGCTGGCAGACCCGCCCACCGGGATCCGGACTGTCGACGCGCTCGACCTCGGTGAACTCGCTGCCCTCGCTGAACTGCTCGTCCTCGCCGCTGCCGCCGACTACGGGTACGAACGGGACCTGCACGGTCTCCAGGTCGACATCAACGACGACGGCGTCTTCGTCGTACAGGGCGTGCCTGTGATCGCCGACCAACGAGACATCAGCAGCGATCCGCCCCTGGACCTCGACCTCGCGGCATACCACCGCGCCCAGCTCGACCACCTCATCGCGGTAGCCGCCAAAGACCCGTGGACGATCGATGACCTCGCCCACCAGGCCAGCCAGGAGGGCACCCGGCTTCCCCACGCCGTCCAACAGCGCGACCGCGTCCCCTTCGAGCGGCTGGCCACGTTCGCCGAGCCATCCCTGCTCAAGGCCGATGCGTTGCTCGCCTGCGGATGGGGCACCGGGCTCGACGGCCTCGCGGCCGTGCTCGGCACCGCCGCCGACTGGCCAACCGACGGGGACGGTATCGCCACTGTCAACCCGGGCGACCTCATCCGTGAGGCCGCCGACTGGTCCGCCCTCCCCGACGTCCAGATCCGAGCTGCCCTCCAACTACTCCAGATCGACCCTGTCGAACTCCAGCAAGGTGGTGCCCGGCGGTTCCTCAACGTCGAGCAGCGATCCCATCGCCTGCTGGCACGGCCACTGCCGATGATCGACGGCCGGATCCTGGTTATTCCGTGGCTGATCCATACCGCCCTTGAACTCCACAACAGCTACCTCGCAGCGGCCCGGCTGCCGCATCCGGCCAACGTGCTGCCTCCGGGTGTCTCCGACGCGATGATCAAGCACCGCAAGGGCCGCAACGACGAGTTGGAAACGACGGTCCGCGACATCGCGGTGGACCTCGGCCTGCCGCATCGATTCCAGTTTAATCAAGGCGAACAGGCCAACCTTGGCATCCGAAACCCCATTGGTGAGATCGACGTGCTGATCGCCGATCCCGTCAACTCGCGACTGTGGATCTGCGAAGTCAAGGACCTCGCGACGCCCCAAAGCGTCGCGGCAATGCGACACCATATCCGCCAGTTCACCTATGGAAAGCGGTTTGTGCGCAAGCTCCTTGAGAAAGCGGAACAAATTCAGCGGCACGTTCACGCCGTCGCACTCGCCTGCGGTGTTACCGAAGTACATCCTTGGCGGGTAGTGCCATTGATCGTGACCCGTCACGTTGAGCCCGCGGCCTACGTCCAGAATCCGAAGGTCGCGTTTACTGTGCCGTATCAACTATCTGAGGTCCTCCAAAATCCGATCGACCCGGTAGAAGGCCCTGCGCCCGCATATCCTCCTCGTGGCCAACGGGGTCCTTCGCGCGCGGAATAAGCGAAGCCCTGACCAGTGCTGCCTCTGGTCAGGACTCGCTCATGCGCCAGCAGAGAGGTCTCATTCCCCGACGGCATCCGCCGAACCACGCTCATGCACCCTGTGCCAGAGGAACGTTGAAGGCTGCCATGCCGACAGCCCTCGACATCCACGCTGGCGGGTCTGCCTCGTTTCACCTGCTCGCGGCAACGACGATCAGTGCGAGGCAGCCGATGAGGAGTGTGATTCCGCCGAACATGGCATAGGGCCACCACTGGCCGGTTCGCGGCAGTGCAGCCTCGGCCGGGGGGTGCGGCAGGTGCCAGCCCGGCGGTGGGGTCGCAGGGAGGCTGCCGGCGGGCGGTGGCCCTTCGGGCGGGGTGGATCGAGGGGGCGAGGCCATGGCCTTCTCCGGGCGTCGGGTTGGGGTCGTGGGTGCCCGGGCGGACTCCGGGATCCGAGGGGGCGCGGAGAGTTCCGCCCGGGCCGGGCAGACCGCGCACCCCGGCCTCCCATCATCTGGCGCTGCGCCGGGTGCCGCCGTTACATGGCGCGGCCCGCCGCTGTTGAGCCGGGTATCGAGGTGGGGGGTGCCCGTCGGTGAGACGTGTATTTGCTGTTGAGCAAGGGTCGCGGATCCGTCGTCACTGGGTAACCTGCCTCGCATGAGCGGCCACCGCCAGCTCCCTGGGTGGGATGTCGGCGCGCGGGGGCCCGTCACCGTCGACCTGGCGCTGATGTCGCAGGATTTCACCGCCGCCACGGTCACCGAGGTGCGGCATGCGCTGGAGGCGCTGGTGTCCGCGGTGGGGATGCCGCAGGACGCCGGCTACGACTTCGTACTCGCCGTGCACGAGTTGGTCGCCAACGCGGTGCGCCACGGCGGCGGACATGGGCACGTCGAGCTGCGCCAGCGGAATGACGTGTTGGTCTGCGAGGTCAGTGACCACGGCGCCGCCGCCGGCAGCATGCCGGTGCGGTTACCGGCGGCAGATGTGGCCGGGGGGCGAGGGCTGTGGCTGGCCGAAGAGTTGACCGGGGGGTTGACGTTGCACCGTCGGCCCGACGGCATGACCGCCTCAGTGACCGCTCGCCTCTCGCCCGCAGGCAGGACGATCCCCCGGGCGGCAGGCGCTGAGGCGTTCGAGGCTTACTTCACGGAGCGAGCGGAGGACGGCGAGCGATGATGCCCACCCCCACATGGCAGCACACGGTGCGCGTTGAAAACGATCGCCGTGTCGTTACGCTGTCTGGGGAGATCGATATGAACGCCGCCGCCGGACTGCTGGACCTCCTTAAGGGGACAATCGACACTGCCGACCTGGTCGAGGTCGACATCCAGGCTGTGGAGTTCATCGACTCGACCGTCATCAGCGCCCTGATCACCGCCCGGAACACGGCCAGGGCATCCGGCCGCCGAATCGTTCTGGTCAACCCCGCCGGCCGCGTCCGCCGCACTCTTCAGATCACCGGCGTACTGGACACTCTGTCTGCTGAGGACGGCCTCGGCAATCTCGGCGCTGGCCAATGAGGCGGTCTACGCGGCGATCAAGCACCTACCCCCCGAGCACCACCGCGCCGAAGCGGTGCCGACCATCCGCGCGGCTCTTGAGAGGCGGTATCGGGTGCGGTGAATTGGCAACGGAGCGACGGGCTAATCCGTCGCTGCCGCGGTCCCGGGTTAGCTCGTCGCCCCATCACGACGTCCTGAGCGGACGGCAGGAAGCCCGGCTGTGCCAAGCTAATCCTCCCTCGGGGCGATAGGTGGAAGCGGCGGGCACGGCACGCAAAAGCCGCTCCCCTTGTGGTGTGCCCGCCGCTCCAACGCTCGCGACTCTATCGATCTGCGCTGGCTTTGCCCGCTGGTGTTGGGCCGGCCACTCGTTCGGGTGGCTTTGCATCCAGTGATTTCTGGGCTGGGGAGATCACGGGGCGCTACCGGTGCGATTGGTCGTCTCGGTGAGACTGCCCCCGCCTCGGTTGGCGGACCTCTTTCATATTTACGGTGAGCTGGAGCGCACCGCTGGCGGTGTGGTCCTTCATTCAGCCGGGTGCGGAGGTTCCGATGCACTATCGCGGGCGGCTTCTTCCAGTTGTAGGAACTCGTCGATGACCCGAGCGAGGCTCCTCCTGGATCTGGGGTTCAGCCTCTCGAAAGACCGGGCCATGATTCGCGCCTCCCGGCTTGCCGCTTCGGGCTCGTCATCGCCCAGGAGGTGACCGGCGGGGACGTTGAAGAACTCGGCGAGGGCGCGCAGCGTTGTGGCTTTGGGGTTGATCCGGGGCGATCGCAGGAGATTGCGGATGCCTTCGGCGGTGATGCGATGGCCGCGTGCGGTGAGTTCGCGGGCGACTTCGGCCTCGGTGTAGGGCGGCCGGTCTTCGCCGGGGGCTTGGAAGAGCTCTCGAAGGCGGGTTTGGATCAGCCGGGAGGTGACGTCCTCGGCCTGGTCGGCAGGCGTGTCACTCACGAAGCCCTCCCAACTACGGTTGAAGACCTGCAAACTGTGGTTGACGCGAGCGGCGGCCCGTGCTTAGCTCTCGGTATCGCCTCGGCAACTGCGGTTCGGGTAGACCGAACTGAAGTTTGTTGGAGCGTAGCGGATCGGGAAGCCGTGCGCGATAGGCGCCCCGACTGCGGGCGACGACTGCCAGAGGGGGACCTGTCGTCGCTTGGGCGCATGTGTCATCTGTCCGCCACGTCTCGCGGCAGCACCGCCTGACCTGGCCTGCGTCACCCTGACGCTGCCCGCTGCCGTCACGCCGCAAGAAGAGGCGACGGGGGAGGGCTTGTGACCATGCCGCCTAGCTCACCGTCCCGTCCTTCACCCCCGTGGGGGCGGCAGCGGCGAGTGGGGGGACCCGGCAGGCGGAGTGAGGGCTCTGCCGCGGGTCCCCCATCCCACACAGCGATCCATCTGAGCCCGGACGGCTTCCTGCCTTCGCGCGCCCTCACCGCAGGCGCAGGGGCATGCAGGCAAAGCGTGGAGACAAGGAGATGAGGCAGCAGTGGTCAAACTACGACAGGTGGACGCGGCTGAGGATGATCGTCGGCTAGGCCGGCGACGGGTAGCGGCGTCACGTGTCACCAGACGGCGTCGCAGCAGCGTAAAAACCAGAGGCGCTGCGCTGCCGCTGACCGCCGCCGGTCGGAGCCTGCAGCGACTGCGCGGCGACATCGAGGTTCTCCTCAACGCGGCGGGCCGCGAGACCACCGTGTCGGGTCGGGCGGCGCTGGTGGAGGTACATCACCAGCTGCGCCTGCTCGGTCAGCGAGTCAACGCCGCGCTCGGTGCGCCGCCTGTGCGAGGTGACGAGCCGCAGCATCACTGAGGTGGTGTCGGCAGGGCTGATATCGTCGGCATCTCGCCCGCAGCGCCGCCTTCACGAGGCCGCAGCGCCGCATTGCCGCGCCCGGCAGGTGTGGCTTCAGCGGCCAGGTACCGCAGTCCTACGAATTCACCGCGAGGAACGGGGTCCACGCATGCATTCGGAACAGTCCCACCAGTCACGCGGGGTGCTGCCGCGGGCGCCGATGCCCGCCGATCGGCGCGGTGACCGTGGCCGGCGCCGTGATCGACAGACCGTACGTCGCCCTCGTCAATTGAGGTGGTCGCGGTGAGCGCGGGTGCGCGCCGCCGCACTGTCGGGGTGTACCGGCCGCCGGTGACGGGCCGCGCCGCCCCGCGGGCGGAGCCGGACACGGTGGCGCAGCTGTGCCGCACCGCCAACACGGTGCGCGCGCATCTGGAGCGCACGGTGCTGCGCGAGGCGGGGATGACGTGGACGACCTACGACGTGCTGGTGCTCGTCTGCGCCCGCCAGGTGATCGAACCTCCGGACATCGCGGCGCAGGCAGGTATCGCCAGGGCAACCCTGACCAGCGCTCTCGCCCTGTTGAGCGACCGGAACTTGGTGCAGCGTGAGTCGCACGAGCATGACCAGCGGAGGGTGGTAGTACGGCCCACCCAGGCGGGCACTGCGCTGGCGGGGATGCTGAGGCGCCGGGTCGAGGCGCGGCAGGCGCAGATGTTCGCCGCCCCCGGCATGCCTCGCGAGGACGACTTCGCCGCCGCGCTCGTGGTCCTGGCCGACCGGTTCCGCCCAGACGGCGGCTACGCAGGTCCGGAGGCGATCCGGTGACCGGCGGTATCGGCACCGCGCGGGGTGCGGCCCTCTGCGTCGGCGCCGTTCTCGGTCCCGGGGTGCTGGTCCTGCCGGCGATGGCGGTGCGCGCCGCGGGACCGGCGTCCCTGTTGGCGTGGGCGGCGCTGCTGTGTGTCTCCGCGCTGATCGCGACATCGTTCGCGACCCTGGGGGCCCGTTACCCGGACGCCGGCGGCGTCGCCGCGTTCACCCAGCGAGCCTTTGGCGACCGCGCCGCCGCGGTAGTCGGCTGCTGGCTCTACGCGGCCGTACCGGCAGGCGTCGTGGCCGGCGCCATCGCCGGCGCCCGCTACACCTCCGCCGCGCTAGGCCGTGTCTTCAAAGGTTCACAACCATTGGAGTAGCGCGGCGATGGTGACGGTGGCCTGGTACGACGTGGCTGTCTTGTCGTAGCGGGTGGCGACGCTGCGGCAGTGCTTGAGCCGGTTGAAGCAGCGCTCGACGACGTTGCGCCGCTTGTAGAGCTGTTTGTCGAAGGCCGGTGGTCGGCCGCCTCGGCTGCCGCGCCTGCGGCGGTTGGCCTGCTGGTCGGCGCGTTCGGGAATGGTGTGCCCGATGCCGCGTCGACGCAGGTCGGCTCGGATGGCCTTGGAGCTGTAGCCCTTGTCGGCGATGACGTGCTCGGGTCGGACCCGAGGCCGGCCGGGACCTGGCCGTCCGACACGGATGGCGGCCATGACGTGGGCGAAGCGGGTGCAGTCGTTGACGTTGCCGCCGGAGAGCACGAACGCCAGGGTTCGGCCGAGGCCGTCGCAGGCGAGGTGAATCTTGGTGGTCAGTCCACCTCGACTTCGACCGAGGGCGTGATCTTGTGGTTCGTCCGATTCCCGGCGCCCCCTTTAGCGCCGGCTGCGTGCTGATGAGCTCGCACGATCGTGGAGTCGACCGACACCAGCCAGTCGATGTCCCCGGCCGCGTCCGCGTCGGCCTGGACCCCGGCGAGCATCCGCTCGAACGTGCCATCCAGGGCCCACCTACGGAAACGGGTATAGATCGACTGCCACGACCCGTAACGGGCGGGCACATCCCGCCACGCCGCCCCGGCCCGGATCTTCCATACGATCCCGTTGAGCACCCGCCGGTCATCAACCCGCGGCCTGCCACCGGTCACCGCCGACGGCAGATACCGCGCCAACGCTTCCCACTCGACGTCAGACAACTCGTAGCGACGACCCACGCGCTACATCATCCGACACCAAGATCCTTTGAAGACACCGCCTAGGGAACTCGGCGACGGCGACCGCCGCGATGGCGGTGGCGCTGCTGGCCGCGGTGTTCTCGGCGAACATGGTCGGGCTGCGGCTGTCCGCGCGGGTGCAGCTGGGTATGACCGGCGTGCTGGTCAGTTTGCTCATCGCGGTGGTCACCATGGCCGGGCCGCGCGTCGACGCCGAGCGGATCACCCCGTTCGCGCCCCACGGCATCGCCGGCGTCGGCAGCGCGGTCGCCGTGCTGTTCGTGGCGATCTGTGGGTGGGAGGCCACGGCCAACCTGTCCGCGGAGTTCACCCATCCCGCACAGGTGCGGCGGGCCGCCGGAGCGAGCCTGGCGGTCGTTGTCGCGCTCTACACCGGGTTGGCCGTGTGCACGGTCGGGGTCCTCGGGCGACGAGGCGGGTGACACCGCGGTACCGCTGATGCGCCTGCTCGCCCCCTCCGACCGGCCGTGGGCAGCCGGGGTGGTCGCGGTGGCGGCGGTACTGTTCACCGTGGCGGCCAGCGTCACCTTCGTCGCCGCCGGCGCCCGCGCCGGCATGTCACTGGCCCGCCACCGCGTCCTGCCCGCCACCCTCGCCGCTGCCGGTCGCGATGGCGAGCCCCGGCGCAGCGTCGCGGTGCAGGGCGCCGCCGCCGCGATCGTCGCGGTAGCCGCCACCGGGGCACCGCACGTGGTTACCGTCGAGACGCTGATGCGTCTGTTCGCGGCGCTGCTGGCGTGCGTCACCCTGGTCGGTCTCGTCGCGGCGGTGCGGCTGCTGCCCCTGCCGCGCCAGCGTGCCTGCGCCGCGGTGGCCGCGCTCGCCGTCGCCGCCGTCGCCGCGCTCAGCGGTCCGTTCCTCTTAGCCCCCGCTGCCGTGGCCATCGCGGTGGTGTTGCGGCGACGCCACACCCCTACACCCCCGACCGATCCGCCGTCGCCGGTCACGGACAGGGCGCGGCAGGACGCTGTCAGCGGCCTGCATGCGCACCCGTTGGCGATGCTGGCCCGGCTCCGATGACCACTCGCCCGCTGGCCGTAGCCAGGTCGGCCGCCAGCGTTGTGACGGGCAGGTCCGCGTCGGGATGGCGGCTGGGTGTCTTGTACGGGCCGGCCGTCTATGGAGTCAGCGCTGCCGCTGTCGCCCTGCCCGACGCCGCCGAGCACTTGGACGTCCGCGGGTCCGGGTTGGCCTGGCTCCTGTCCGCCTACGCCGCGGGCGTCGGTGTCGGCGCGGTCACCGCCGGGCGGTTGGTCGACCTGCGAGGCAGCCGGCCGGTCCTGTTGACCGGCGCGGCATCGCTCACCGTCGGTGCCCTGGTCTGCGCCGTCGCCTCCACCCTGCCCGCTGTGGTCATCGGCCGTGTCCTGCTCGCGGTCGGCTCCGGAGCGCTCATGGTCACCGCGCTCGCCGGGGTGGCCCAGCTGGCTGCCCGGCGCCAGAAGGCCCTCGCCGCCTTCGGCGCCTGCCTCGCCGGATTCTCCGCGACCGCGCCGCTGGCTGGAGCGGTCGCGGCGTACGGGTCGTGGCGGGCGGCGATAGTGCTGCCGGTGCTGTCCCTCGCCGCTGTTCCCCTGTGCTGGTCCCTGACCGCCGGTTCTCGGCGCATCGATCGGGTGGACTGGCTCGCCGCGGGTCTTCTCGCGGCCGTCGCCGCGGGACTGCTCCTGACCGTACAGACCGCCGCGCAACAGGCCGCCTGGGAAGGCACGGTGATTGCCGCCGTCGCCACGGCAGCCGCCGCCGCGAGTCTCGCGGTACGCCACCGCAGCCGCCCCTTCGGGATCCCGCCCCGGGGGATCCTGTCCGCCGCTTGGTTCTGGCGTGCGGCGATCACGGGTGCCGGCGTGTACGCGGGCCTGTTCGCCGTTCTCTACGCCGCTCCTCACCTACTCAGCCGACAGGGGCACAGCACCATGAGCATCGGTGCGCTGCTCCTTCCCGGCGCGGTGATCGGTGCGGTGCTGGCGCGGCTCGCCGCACGGGTAGCCCGCCGCCCGCCCGCTGGGCGTCTGCTGGCCGGGGTCAACGTGCTGGTGGCCGCCGCGCTCTGCTACGCCGCGGTCGACCCGCGAACCTTGCCGGTCGCGGCAGCCTGCACGGCGGCGTTCACCGCCTCGGCCGTCGCGCAGATACTGCTCACCGCGCGCACCACCGACAACGCCGCGGTCCACGCTCGCGGCGGCGCGATCGGCCTCCTCACCCTCGCAACCTTCCTCGGCGGCGGGTGCGGTGCCGCGCTGTGCGCTTCCTTATGGCAGGCGTGGGGGCCGACCGTGTCACTCGCGGCCGTCGCCGTCCTTCCTGCGGCCTGGCGCCGCCGCAGCCCTGCCGACGGCACGACCTGCGCGTGAACGGTAAGGAGACCCAGCATGGCCGATCAGCTCGGGCAATTTGTCCCTGTCATACCTTTGTAGTCAATATATTGCGGGGGTGGATACGCCGCTGCGGGAGCCGACCTTCTGGATTCTCACCGCTCTTGCCGGTCGGCCACTGCATGGCTACGGCATCATCAGCGAGGTGGCGTCGCTGTCCGGGGGCCGGCTGTCGATGCGGCCCGGCACCTTGTACGGCGCGCTCGACCGGTTGGTAGACACCGACTTCATCGAGGTCGACGGGGAAGAAGTCGTTGACGGTCGCCTGCGTCGCTATTACCGCCTCTCGCGCAGTGGTAGCGCGACCCTCGCCGCCGAGACGGAGCGCTTGCGGCACAACGTGGCGGTAGCGACCACTCGTCTGGGCACCCTGACGCCCGCCGCCCGGCCCATCACCCCGCGTGCCTTGGAAGGATTGGCATGAGGGACTTGGAGCGCCGCTACCGACAACTGCTACGGCTCGATCCCGCCGGCTACCGGCAGGCACGCGGCGCGGAGATCGTGGGAACGTATCTCGACCTGGCCGCACCCGAGCGCCGTTGGCCGTCAATCCTTGACGTGGCCGACGTGCTGGCCGGCGCTGTCCGTGAGCGCCTGCGCGCCGCCGGCCCCGCCGACCTCATCCCCGGCGTGCGCCTCGCCGGTGTCCTGAGCTACATCACCGCGACCGCTCTCGCTGGCTTCTGGGCCACCGCCGAGGTGGTCACCACCGCAGACGGGTGGGGCGCGCCAGCCTTCGGGCCTTTCGCTACCACCGGCATCGTCGTGTGGGCTGGTTGGTTGCTGGCCGCAGTCGCTCACGTCCTTGCCCCGGCCCGGTGGAGACGCATCGCCATCGGACTCGCCCTGATGCTCACCGTCGCCGTGGTGCCCGTCGCCGCCGTGCTCGACCTACCTCGCCCGTTCTTGCTCGTTCTGCTTCCCCAAGCTGCGCTGGGCCTGTTGGCACTGGCGATTCCGTCCCACACGCCGCAACCCCACCGCCTCATCCCCCTGGCGACAGCGCCAGCGACATCCCTCATCGCAATCGGAGTCCTGTCCGGGGAAAGCACCTGGTTCTACCGGTTCAGTTATGGCGGCGCCTTCCTCCCCGAGACCGGCGCGGTCCTGCTGGTCACCGCCATGCTCGCGGCGGCCGTGCTGTCCCTGCGCGGCGACGCCCGAGGCATATGGGCTCTTCTTGTCCTGCTCACCCCGGTCGGACTGCTGGCTCTGTACCCCCTGACCGAGAACATCGCGCCCGTATTCGACGCCAGCTATGCCGACTTCGGCGTCATCACCGCGACGGCCGCCGCCATAGTCATTCTCGGCGCCGTCGCGCTGGCCGCGGCGATCGCGATTCGAGCACGCTCCAGCGCGACGGCCACTACACCGGCAGTACCCGTGCACGACCGGTGCCCGGCCTGTGGCAGATAGCGCTCACGGACCGCGGCCCACAGGGCGTGCGCAGACCAGTCGGGTCGGTCCGCGCCTTGCGAGTCGCAGCAGCGCAGCCGGCTGGGGCCGCTGTAGCGGCCCCAGCCGACGATCACCAGTCACCGACGGCGGTGAACCCGTAGTAGCGGCCCATGTCGATACGGACCCAGACGTAGAACTTGGTGCCGTCCTTGACGTTGGTGGCGAGGTTGCGCCACTGACCGACGGGCACGTGGGTCCAGTAGTTGCAGGTGGCACGGCCGTAGAAATTGATGCAGGCATCGAAGGGGCCCCAGTCCGTGCCGTTGCCGGTGTTGCGGATCTGGATGTCACGGCATTGGCTGGTGGTGCGGTAATAGCTGGGATACGTCGGGTAGCTGATGACCTCCGGGCCGCTGTACTGCATGAACACATCGGCAGCGGACAGTTTCGCGCTGTACGGGGCGTAGCGGCAGCCGGCGGCCTGCGCGGGCGCGGACGCGGCGACGAGGCCGGCGGTGACGGTCATGAGGGTGACGGCCGCCGCGGCCAGGCTGCTCCTCAGGCGGTGCGGTCGTGCGGTGGTGCGTGCGGACATGTGTCCTCGCTGCTGGTTCGGTTGGGTGTGGCGGCAGCGGCCGGGGGGACGGCGGCGTGCTGACGCGGTGAGGGTTCGTGGCCGGGACACGGGTCACCGGCGGTGAGGGCGAGGCCGTACGGGTCCGGCCGTAGCGCCGGGAGGGTTTGGCTGGTGTCGTAGTAGCGGCTCCAGGAGGGGTCCTGGGGCGTCATCGGATACGAGTTGAGCCAGCTCCAGTCGCCTGCCACAGCGCGCCCGGCGGCTTCCTCGTGTTCGACGAATCGGGCGAAGGACCGGCTCTCGCGGTGGTGGTCGGTGATCGACACGCCTGCTGTCTCGAAGCTGTGCAGGACGGCTTCGTGGAGGGTGAGCAGGGCTTTGTCGGTGCGGAGCCGGTCGCGTTCGGGCAGGCCGAGGCCGGCGATGATGGCAGGGAGTTGGTGGTAGCGGTGGTGGTCGGCGAGGTTGCGGGTGGCGATCTCGCTGGCCATGAAGGTGCCGCTGAACGGTGCCGGGAACCGCAGCCCACCGAAGTCGAGGGTCATGTTGCTGATGACCGGCACGGCGGGCCAGCGCAGTCCGAGGTCGGCGATCCACGGGTGAGCGGGGTGATGGATCGGCACTTCCTGGATGTGCCGGTGATCTGTCGGCAGCAGGTGCAGCCGCCCGTCGGCGGTGGCGGCGATCCAGGGTAGGAGGTCGAAGTCGCTGCGGTAGGCGGGGCCGGGCCAGCCGAGGTCGGTGGCCAGTGCGGTCAGGGTCAGGTTGGCGGGGTCGCCGATGATGCCGCCGTCGGTGGGCCAGGCGGCGTAGCGGGCCAGCTGCGGGTTCACCACCCGCAACGGGGCTGGGGCGGATCCGACGGCGGGGGCGAGGACGGTGAGCACCGAGCGGACGTGGCCGCCGTTGGTGGCCTCGTCGAGGTGCCCGATCAGCTCCCGCCGAAGCCTGGGCAGATGAGTGGTGTGGCGGCGGTCGCGGACAAGAAGGCTGGACCAGCGGGCCCGCCCGATGCAGCGGCCGGCGTTACGCCAGGCCACCCGCGCCGCGTAGGCCAGTTCCTCGTAGGTGGGCCGCCACGTTCCGGTGGCGTTGATCTCGGCGCACACGGTCCGCCACCGCTGGGTGAGCCCTGGTGTGCCGGTCTCGTCGTGGCACTGGCGCAGAAAATCGTGCGCCTGCACGAGCAGGTCGTCGACGGTGTCGGCCGGGTGCGGCGGGATCATCGCGGTGGTCATGAGCGCTCGTTGCCCGCGGTGATGTGGTCACGGCTTGCGAAGACGGCGCTGTCGCGGCTGTGCAGGAGGTAGGGGGTGCCCTATCGGGACACCAGGATATCCACGTTGGGTGTGCGAGTAGCTACCAGCAGTTAGTAGGGTGTACATCACCTGAGCAACCGATCGGACGGGCACGGTCACCGCCCCGTGCTCAGCTCGTCGGACTTGGCGACGCCTCTGATGGCGGACTAACGCTGCCCTTCACTCGCACTGTCCGCTCGCGCCATGCAACATCGGCTTCTACTGGCTCCGAGGTGACTTCGACCAGAAGCCCGGCCTGGGTGACTTGCCTGTCTCAACCGCCTCGAGCTGGCCCTCGTCGTCGGAGTTGGCTACACGCTGCTGGCCGGCGCGATCTAACCACTCTTCGCCGCGACGTCGTCGCTACCGTGCATCCATTGGAGGCGCGTGTAGCAACGGGGGTTAACTCGGTGCACTCCATGGGGTGCTCGTCGTCTGTGGCGTGCCCGGAGCGACGTCGAAGCCGCGACTCCTTTCGATCACGACCGAACTACAACGTCGAGACGCCGGACGGAGTGACCCCTCCGGGGCTCAGGCTTGATACCGGCGACGGCCGGACTGGTGCCCACGGTCCTGGACACCCCGGGTGTGGACGTGGACTGGCACGGCATCGGACAGACGATCAGCCCAGGATCACCCAGCGTCCGTATCTGATGCATGAATGAGTCGAAGCCCTGAAATAGGTACTGCTCACGGCGCAATCTTATCGAAGATCGGCGATGTGATGAGCGCCGGCCTGAGGACTTTTAATCCATAGGTTCAGGGTTCGAGTCCCTGGCGGCCCACCTTGTTGATCTTCCATGCGAACCGGCCGGCCGCGACGCTTCGCGACGGCCTGCGTGGCTGCTCGTTGCGGGCTGCGGCTGGACACGGATCCGCCTCGGTGTGTACTAGCGTCAGGGGGGTGAGGAACCGCGCTGCGAGGTACGAGCCACTGACGGTGGCGCGCCTGGGTGCTCTGCTCGTTGGATCCGACGAAACGCGACGGTGGCGGCTGGTGGCGGAGTTCCTTGAGGAGTACCGCTGGGAACCGGCCGAGGTGCGCGCCGGTCTGTTGGACCAGGAACCAGCTTCTACCGGTGACGAGCGCTGGGATGTGTTCCTCGCGGCATTGACGGAGCACCTGGCCGCCAAGGACGGGCGTGGTGCGCCGCCGTGGGTCGAGACGCGGTCGCTCCGGCGGTTCTGGTTTCCCTTCAACACCCGTGCCGCCCGGGTCGACGCGGTGGTACACGCGCCAGCAGCATTCCGTCGTCGAGGCGTGTACGTGTCGGCGCAGGAGTTGAACGTCGCGTGAGCCTCGATGATTCACTGTTGGACCGCCCCGCGATCGAAGACGCCTTCCGCCGGCTCGGGGACCGGCTGGCGAGGCGAGGTGTGGTCGCGGACCTCTACATCTTCGGCGGGGCGGCCATGGCTC
This sequence comes from Micromonospora sp. WMMD1274, assembly GCF_049179035.1. Taxonomy (NCBI): domain Bacteria; kingdom Bacillati; phylum Actinomycetota; class Actinomycetes; order Micromonosporales; family Micromonosporaceae; genus Micromonospora; species Micromonospora sp. WMMD1274. The sequence continues at coordinate 3,272,708 of NZ_JBMHMG010000001.1, read as the reverse complement.
TGGCCTACGACGCGCGACTCGGGACATCGACGCGGTGTTCCAACCCCATGGCGTCGTGCTCGACGAGGTTCGTGCGGTAGCGGATGAACTCGGGCGTCCTCGCCCGAGCGTGGATCCGCGTGATCTGGCGCTGCTGGCAAGACCGTGTCGCCTACGACCCGGCCCGGCACGGCAACGCAGTACGTCTCAATCAACCCGAACAAAACGATTTGCTCGCTGCCTGAGGTTGACACAGGGGGTGTCATCGGTCGAGCGCATTGCCGAGCCGCTTGAGAGCGTCAACGCCAAGTGACCGTCGCGGGTTGGCCCGTCAGTGGTGGAACCGCCAGCGGGTCGCGGTCAGTCCGTCCGAGCCGTAGCCGAAGGCCCGGACCAGAGAGATCTCGTAGAAGGCGTACCGGGGTGATCCGGGCAGACTCTCGTCGTGGGCTCGACCGTCGCGGATGTCGAATGCCCAGCCGTACTTCGTGGCGAAGGCGGCGGCCACCCCGCGCAGCGCGGCATCGCCTGCGACCTGGTGGGCCTTGCCCTCCACCACCAGGTCGAGGTCTTCGCCGCCGACGGTGAGGACGGTGTGCGGGTTGCGGGCCAGGTTCCGGCCCTTGCGGGAGGCCGGGCGGCTCGCGACGCACGGCGCGCCGTCCACCAGTACCAGCATCACCGGGGCGGCATGCGGGCGACCGTCCGGCCGCACCGTCGACAGCCAGCCCCGGTGCGCCGATCGGAGGCATGACAACGCCTGGCTCCAGGGCTTGATGGTTGCCACGTCGGTGTCGAACGGTGTCGCGTCCTTCGGCCGGAAGAGCAGCTCGGCGATCGGCGTACTGACGGTCATGACGGATCCGTGGAGTCGTCGTACTCGTCGTGCAGCTGCCACCACTGGTAGGGCTGGGTCTGCGGCCAGCCCTCGGGTGAGTCTTCCCAGGTCTCCTGCCGGCCGTACGGCGTCAGGTCGAGGAAGGTCCAGTTGCTGCCGAGCCGTTCCACGCCGCGGGCGGTGGTGGAGTAGGTACGAAAGATCCGGTCGTCGGCGCGGAGGAAGACGTTCAGCGCGAACCCGTCGCCGGCTCCCATGTCGGCGTTGAAGCTGTTGTGCAGCGACGAGTACCAGGGCAGGGTCCAGCCCATCCGGTGCCGTAGCGCCATGAGGTCGGCAAGTGGGCCACCGGAGATCAGCGCGAGGGTGACGTCGCGGGCGTTGAGGTGGGCCGGGTGGCCGACGTTGTCGGTGAACATCGAGCAGCCCGAGCAGATGTCATCGGCCCCGTGCCACATGAAGGTGTACACGATGAGCTGGCGGCGGCCCTGGAACAGGTCGGCCAGACCGACCGGCCCGTCCGGGCCCTCGAACACGTACTCCTGCTCGACCAGCGTCATCGGCAGCCGGCGACGCGCCGCGGCAAGCGCGTCGAGCTGGCGGGTGAGCATCTTCTCGCGGCTGCGCAGGGTGTCCAGCGCGGTCTGCCAGTCCTCGGTCGGCACGATCGGTGGATGGTTCATGCGGCCTCTTCCCCGTCTCGTCAGCGGTATCAGGTCTGCCCGTTCCCTTAAGGAACGATGCCGATGTGACGTTAACAGAGTCCGTTCCCTGAAGGAACCATCATGAGTATCGTGGGGCCATGCAGCGAACGCAGTTCGGCGCGATGGCGTGCTCGATCGCCCGCACCCTCGACGTCATCGGTGAACCGTGGTCGCCGCTGATCCTGCGCGACGTCTACGCCGGCACACACCGCTTCGAGCAACTCCAGCGGGGCCTCGGCGTGTCCCGCAAGGTGCTCGCCGAGCGCCTGAACTGGCTGGTCACCCAGGGTGTGCTGACCCGGCGTGAGTACTCCACCCGGCCGGTCCGCCACGAATACCTGCTCACCGACAAGGGCATGGAGCTGTGCGATCTACTCCTGGTCATGGTGCGGTGGGGCGACCGGTGGACGGCGGGCGAAGCCGGCCCGCCGGTGCTCTACCGCCACCACGCCTGCGGCCGGACCAGCCAGGTGGAACTGCGGTGCTCGGCGTGTGGACAACCCATGCACGCCACGGACATCGACCTACTACCCGGCCCCGGCGCAGACTCGCGCGACGAAGATGGACTACCCGACCGAGACGAACGCCGGCAGCCCGGATGAGCGCCTGTCTCCGCGAGGCCACGCCGGAAGCCGGCCGAGCTTCGTCACCCGGTCGACCATCGACCGCACTCAGCGGTCGTCGCATCGAAAACGGTGCCCCCACATAAACGCTCGTTAGGCCTAAGGTCAGCGGCTATGGTGAATACGAGTCGCAACCTGGGACTGGGGCACGGCAGCGCGTTCGGCGAGCGTGGGGTGGCGAAGCGGCTGGGCACATTGAGCCGGCACACATCACTGACCGGCCGGCGATTACTGGAGATCGGCTGCGGGGACGGCACGTACACGATGCGGCTGGTCGGCGCGTTCGAGCAGATCGAGGCCGTGGATATCCAGCATGATCGGTTGGCGCTGTTCCGGGAGCGGCTGGCCGACGATCCGGCGGCGGCCCAGAAGATCAACGTGCGGGAGTTGTCCGCTACCGAGCTGGACTATCCGGACGAGAGCTTCGACCTGGTCACCGCCATCGAGGTGGTGGAGCACATCGACGACCTCGATGCCGCCCTGCGGCAGGTCCATCGCGTGCTCGTTCCCGGCGGCTGCTTCGCCCTGACGACGCCCAACCGGTGGTTCCCGTTCGAGACTCATGGATTCCTGATCCGCGGGAAGCGGTACCGGCCCGCGCGGGGTCCGTTCCTGCCGTGGATCGTGCCGCTGCACCGGCGGCTGGCAGATGCCCGTTGCTTCACCGCCCGCGGCTTGTCCGCGCAGCTCCGGCGGGCCGGGCTGGAGCCGGTAGCGGTGGACTACATCATGCCGCCGTTCGACCGGTCCGGCTTCGGGCGTCGTATCCGGCCGGTGACTGACGCGGTCGAGCGATCGCCGCTGAAGTTCTTCGGCATGGCCCTGGCGGTGGTCGCCCGCCGACCGGCGTGACGGTCCACCAAGGCACCCAGGTTTAGCGGCTTTCCGGATGGCTATGAGGGGTATCGATCCGCGACCCCATGAGCAGGCCCGCGAGCGAGGAGAGCCGATGGCCAGCGTTGCGATCCCGTCCGACGATCCGACCCGTACCCTCGTCCACGCCCGTCCCGACGACCCCGCCCTCGCGCACCTCGCCATCGCGGGCGGCACCTACACGATCCTGGTCACCGGCGAGCAGACGGCCGGCCGGTACTGCCTGATCGACATGCGCGTTCCGCCGGGCGGTGGGCCGCCTCCGCACCGGCACGACTTCGAGGAGATGTTCACGGTACTCGACGGGGCGGTGGAGTTCACGTTCCGGGGCGAGCAGACCGTCGCGCGGGCCGGGGAGACGATCAACATCCCGGCGAACGCGCCGCACTTCTTCCGCAACTCGTTCGACCAGCCCGCGCGGCTGTTGTGCATGTGCACGCCGGCCGGGCAGGACGAGTATTTCCTGCGCGTGGGCGACCGAGTGGACGGTCCCACCTCGCCGCCGCCGGCTCTCACCGACGAGGAGCAGGCCGAGCGCCGGAACCGGGCCGCCGCGCTGGCCTCCGAATACCGCTCGGAGTTGCTTGTCCCTTGACCTGGCGGGCACGAATCAGGCGTGCCGGGCGGCGATCTCTCGCAGGCCTTCGTAGAACGTGACCAGCTCGGTGTCGCTCTGGTCGATGGTCCGCAGGCGGCGGGCCGCGCCCTCGGCGAGCGCGGCCGCAATTCGCTCGGCTCGGTCCGGTTCCATGCCCGGCAGCCTCAGCAGGCCCATCGCCCGGGCAGGCCACATGTGCAGCTCCAGGTCGTCGTCCTGGAGCATCCCGGCCGGCACCGACTCGATGATGTTCGCGTAGACGCGGCCCTGGATGTACCACTCCCGGTCGGCGTCGAAGACCACGATGACCACTGCCGTCTCCGCTCCCCTCGCGCGCGGCCGCCGCACACACTCCGAGCCAGGCTAATGCTCAGAGACGCGACGGGCGGACCCGATCGTGTTCAGACCGGGCCCGCCCGTCGCGCGCCTTCCGTACGAGGGGGTCAGCTCGCCGCGACGAGCTGGAACCGCTGGTTGGCCTGGCCGTTGCAGTCGTAGATCTGCACCTGCTGGCCGTTGCCGGTGCCCCAGACGTCGAGGCAGCGGCCGGACTGGACTCCGCTGATGGTGCCGTTGGAGTTGACGTTCCACTGCTGGTTCGTCTGGCCGTTGCAGCTGTAGATCTGGACGGCCGAGCCGTTGCCGGAGCCGGCGGCGTCCAGGCACATCGAGCCGTACACGGTCAGTTGCCGGCTGGAGGTGTAGGTCCACCGCTGGTTGGTCTGGCCGTGGCAGTCGTAGAGCTGCACCCGGGTGCCGTTGCTCTGCGAGGAGTTCGGTACGTCGATGCACCGGCCGGACTGGTTGCCGACGATCCGGCTGGCGCCGTTGGTCGGCGGCGGCGTGGTCGGCCCGGCGGTCGGGGTCACGGTCGGCGTCACGGTCGGGGTGGGGTTGGGCGTCGCGGCGTTGAGGGCGTTGAGGACCGAGTTGTACGCGGCCTTCTTGTTGCCGCTGCCGTCGAAGAGCAGCGGGTTCTCGTTGGAGCGCCACGAGTCGCTGTCGCGGACGCCCCAGACGGTGATGCCGATGCAGCGCGGGACGTTCAGGCACGCCTGGGTCAGCCCGGCGTACTGGCTGGTGGACGAGTTGGTGACGTCGACCTCGGTCAGCGCCACGTCGACGCCGAGGGCCGCGAAGTTCTGCAGCGTGGTCTGGAAGTTGCCGGGCAGCGAGCTACCCCCGGTGAAGTGGGTCTGCAGGCCGACGCAGTCGATCGGGACGCCGCGGGACTTGAAGTCCCGGATCATGTTGTAGACGCCCTGCGTCTTGCCGTACGACCAGTTCTCGATGTTGTAGTCGTTGTAGCAGAGCTTGGTCGACGGATCGGCGGCCCGCGCGGTGCGGAACGCGACCTCGATCCAGTCGTTGCCGGTGCCCTGGAGGTTGGAGCTGCGGCGGCTGCCGTCCTCGTTGAACGCCTCGTTGACCACGTCCCACGCGGCGAGCTTGCCCCGGTAGTGGGCCATCACGCCGTTGATGTGGTCGATCATGGCCTGACGAAGGTTGCTGCCGTTCAGGCTCTGCATCCAGCCGGGCTGCTGCGCGTGCCACGCCAGCGTGTGGCCGCGGACCTGGAGACCGCGCTGGGTCGCCCAGTTGTAGATCTGGTCGCCGGAGGAGAAGTTGAACTGGCCCCGGTTGGGCTGCAGCGCTTCCGGCTTCATCTCGTTCTCGGCCGTGATCATGTTGAACTCACGCGCCGCGATGGTGCTGTACGTGGAGTCGCCCAGCCGGTTCGCCGCGATGGCGGTGCCGAAGTAACGGCCCGACTGTGCCGCGGCGGCACCGAGCGTGCTCGCCGCCGCCTGGGCCAGGCTGGGCACCACGAGCGCGGCACCGGCAAGTGCCAGCGCGCTGGTGACGGCGGCCAGCACCACGCGGTGGCTGCGCCTCGGTAGATGTTTCATGACACTCCTCTGCATATCGGACGATGATGCGCTGGCGATGCCCGGCTGGACGCGGGTGGGAGCCGGCGGTGCGCCCACCCCCGCGTCACTGCCCTGAAACTTTTCGAAGCTGTACCGGTAACTTCCCTGGGAAGATATCCGCGACGGCACGATCGGTCAATGTCGATGTCAACGCGAACATGGACTCAACCGGCTGATCAGCGCGGGAGTCCACAGATGTCCGTGAGAACGAAGCGCGACGAGAGCCGCGGCGAAGACCGAAAGTTTCGGAAAATACCGGCGCGACCGGTCAGCGATCGACCGCGGCGTCGTAGCGCTCACGGTTGGCGTGCACCTCGTCCATGTGCGCCTCGGCCCACACCTTGATGCCGTACGTCAAGCGGTGCAGCGACAGGCCCAGGTCGGTCAGCTCGTAGGTGACGGTCACCGGCACGCTCGGCGTCACGGTGCGGGTGACCAGGCCGTCGCGCTCCAGTGAGCGCAACGTCTGGGTGAGCATCTTCTGGCTGACCCCGGCCAGCCGGCGGGACAGCTCGGAGTAGCGCATGACCTGCGGTTCGACATTGTGATCGGGACCGTCGCGGCCGAGCGCGGCCAGGATCAGCGCCACCCACTTGTCGGAGATCCGGTCCAGGAGTTGCCGGCTCGGGCAGCCGGCGAGGAACGCGTCGTACTCGGCCCGCGCCTGCGCCCGCTTCTGCGCCGCCGTCTGCGTCGGCATCGTCCGCGCCTCCCACCCCGGGGTACCCAACGCACTCCGAAGTGCGTACTTCCCGAAAGAAAGTTACCCCTCCATCGTGGAGCAGGTCACCCCTCAAGAACAAAGGAGACCCGACCATGGGTACGCGTACCTTCCGCACCGCCGTCGTCCGCACCCCGGGCGGACCCGACGCGATCGAGATCGTCGACGTCCCGGAGCGCGAGCCGAGGGCCGGCGAGGTCCGGGTGGCGGTCGCCGCGGCGGCGGTCAACCCCGTCGACCTCGGAGTGGCGGGCGGCTTCTTCCACTCGCTGGGGCTGATCGACCAGCCGCACCACACCGGCCTGGGCTGGGACTTCGCCGGCACCGTCGACGCTGTCGGCCCGGGCGTGGGCCTGACCGCCGGCACCCGGGTCGCCGGTCTGGTGGTCGGGTTCGACCGCGACTACGGCACGTACGCCGAACAGCTCGTCGTGCCCGCGGCCGACCTCGCCGTCGTACCCGATGATCTGGACCTGGTGGTGGCGGCGACAGTGCCGCTCAACGGCCTGGCCGCGGCGCAGGTCGTCGATCTGCTCGGCGAGCCGCCCGCCGGCGGCCGGCTGCTGGTCACCGGCGCGGCCGGCGCGGTCGGCGGCTACGTCCTCGCGCTCGCCCCGGCCCGGGGATGGCGGGTGACCGGCCTGGCGCGGGCCGCGGACGAGAAGTTCGTCCGCAGCCTCGGCGCCGACTTCACCACCGCCGCCGAACCGGGCTGGGACGCGGTCGCCGACGCCGCCGCGTGGCAGGAGCAGGCGCTCGCCCTGGTCCGCGACGGCGGCGCGTTCGTCGGCGTGCGGCCCAACGCGCAGCCGGCCGCCGAGCGCGGCGTCACCGTCCGCGTGATCGAGACCCGCGCCGACGGGGTACGCCTCGCCGACCTACTCGCCCGCACTGCGGCCGGTGAACTGCCGGCCCGGGTGCACGCGGTGCTGCCGCTGGACCGGGCGGCGGACGCGCACCGGTCGATGGCCGAGGGCGGGGTACGCGGGCGCTACGTGCTGCGCCCCTGACCAGCGGCGACGCCGATCAGCAGCGCACCGCCACCCGAGCGACCGCACGGTCGGCGGCCTCGGGTGGCAGGTCGCTCTGACCGCCGACGTCCAACGCCAGCAGGCCCTGGTCAAGGCCGACGAGCAACGTGCCGCCGACCGTGCAGCAGGTGAGCGCCGGGTGATAGACGGGAATGGTGTGCACTGCCCGTCCGGTGGACGGATCCCAGATCCGCACCGTCCGGTCCCGGCTGGTCGAGGCGAGCAGATCCCGGCCACCGACGCGCACCAGGCTCAACCCGGTGACGGCAGCCGTGTGGCCGGTGAACACGCCCACAGGTTCGCCCCACTCGGCGTCCCACAGACGGATCGTGTGATCGGCGCTGGCCGACGCCAGCATCCGGCGACCCGCCACGACGAGGCCGCAGAGCGCGGTGACCGCATCCTGGTGTCCCTGCCGGGTCCAAACCGGTGTGTCACCACCGCCCCACAGCATCACCGTGCCGCTCTTGTCGGCCGACGCGAGCGCCTCCACGCTGGGCCACCGGACCGTCGCGAGGGCGGTCACCCAGGCACGCGTGACGTGCCCGAGCAGGACCGCCCGGACGACGCCGGTCTGCGGGTGCCAGAGCCGGATGGCCTGGTCGTCGCCGGCCGACGCGACGAGCGTCTCACCGCCGATGACGATCGGGCAGACCGCCGCCACCGGGGCGTGGTGCTCGGTCATCGCCCCCTCCTGAACGCCGTGCCGCACACTCCACGTCCCGACCGTGTTGTCGTCCTGCGCGGTGACGAGCAGCGGCTCCTCGACGTCGTCGACCGCGCACATCGCGTTGACCGGCCCTCCGGGAGTCGGAATCTCCTTCAGCCGCTCGCCCGTGGCGGCGTCCCAGATCCGCACCCGGCCGTCGGCACCGCCGGACGCGACCAGGCCCGGTCGCTCGTCAGGGACCGCGCAGAGGCTGTGCACGGGCCCGAGCCGGTCCCGCTCGGCGACCGCGTCGGGTCGGCCGCCGGCCGGGTCCCACAGCCGCACCGTGCCGTCGTCACCCGCCGTCGCCAACATCCGGTCCTTCGCCGTGCGCAGCTCGCAGACCGCACGGATCCAGCTCGCGTGTCCCCGCAGGCTCGGCCGGCTGGTCCAGGTCGGCACATCCCAGACACGAATGAGCCCGTCCTCACCCGTCGACACGAGCAGGCAGCCCTCGTCGACCTCGACCGTGCAGAGATCGGTGACGGGCCCGCCGGTTTCCAGGACGTGGACGCATTCGCCGCTCTGCGGATCCCAGAGCCGGACCGTGCCGTCGTAGCCGGCCGAGGCGAGCAACGTGCCGCCCGGCGCACGAACGGCGTAGAGGGTGGTCACCCAGCCGACGTGTCCGGTGAGAGTCAGCGTCGGGCGCGTGCCGCATGTCGGCTCCCAGACCCGTACCACGCCGTCGAAACCGGTGGACGCGAGCAGGTGCCGGCCGCCCGCCGGGACGTACGTCACGGCGGTCACCCAGCCCGAGTGCCCGGTCAACGCGTAGCGCTGCGTCCCGGTCACCGGATCCCAGATCCGGACCGTCCGATCGTCGCCCGCCGAGGCGAGCAGGTCGCCGTCCGGCAACGGGATGACGCAGATGTTGCGGACCCAGTCGTCGTGCCCGCGCAGTTCGTGCCGGCGCTGACCGGTACGCGGATCCCACAGGCCGACGGTCCCGTCGTGGCTGGCGGTGGCGATCAGCGTCTCGCCGGCCCCGGTGCGGACGGCGCACAGCCCGCGGATCGTGTCGTCGTGACAGGTGAGGACCGCCACGGCCTGGTTGGTCAACGGATCCCAGAGCCGGACCGTGCCGTCGTCCCCGGCGGATGCGAGCAACCACCGCTCGTCCAGCTCGACGGCCGCCACGTCGTAGACGGCCTGCGAATGCCCGTCCAGCACGCTGCGCTCCTGCCGGGGCGGGGTGTGCGCCCAGCGCGCGCGGTACGGCGCGGCGTCGGCCTCGATCCCGCTGTCCAACCCGTCGAGCCGGTCGACCACCGAGAAGAGAGCGGCGCGCTCCGCCGGCGCCGCCGCGACCGCGAGCGGCGTGCGGTGCAGCAGCCGCACCCGTGATCGGGACAGCGGCTCCAGTGGTCTCTCCACGTCGACGACCGAGAGCAACCGCTCCAGGTGCGCGTGCAGAAGGTAGCCCTCGTCGGCGAGGAGCCGTTCCACGAGCCCGGCGCGGGAGGCATGCTGGGGCAGAGAGCGCCGCAGGTAGTCGGGCACCGAGGCCCATCCCACCTCGGCCGCCAGGTCCGTCCAGGCGGCGACCAGCCGTCGCTGGTCGTCCCGGCGGGTCGCCCCGGCCAGTAACGCGTCGTTGAGGGCCTGGTGGAACAGGCGGTACGCGGGCTCGCTACCGCCGCCGGTCTCGACCAGGAAGTTCGCCGCCGACGTACGGGCGAACGCGAGGAGTTCGTCCTCGGTGACCGTGCCGCCGAGCGCGGTCACCGCGGTCCGCCAGAGCGACAGCGGCAGACCCGGCGTCTCGGCGTACGCCAGGGCGGTGAGGGCGAGCCGGGCGGAGGCCGAGCCGGCGGCCGGCAACCCGGCCAGGTAGGAGTCGAGCGCATGGGCCACTGTCGCGGTGAACGACACCGAGGCCGGGTCGACCGGCGCGATGTCGCGCAGCGCGTGTGCCCGGGCGACGAGACCGGCCACCAGGAAGTTTCCCTTCGCCAGCTCGGCGATGCGGCGGGCCAGCGGGGCAGCCGCCGCCGGATCGTTGTACGGATTGCCCGGCCGTTCCGCGCCGAGCAGCCGCAGGGTCGCCAGGGCGTAGTTCACCAGATCGGCCTCGGCGAAGTATTCGGGCGTGTCCAGATCCACCAGCTCGACCGGGCCACCGAAGCAGGAGATCAGGTCGCCCCGGTCGTCGCCGCGCCGCGTGCCGACGACCACCCGGGCGCCGTACCGGCCGCACTCCCGGGCCAGCGGCAGCAGGAGGTCGTCGACGACCTGCCGCGCCTGACCGGGGTCGGCCGTCTCGTCCAGCGCGTCGATGACGAGCGCGAAGCGAGCCGGACGACGCGCCAGCCGGTCACGTACCGCCGGCATCAGGTCGGCCGGCGCAGCCGGCAGGTCGACGGCGGCGGCCCGTGCGATCTCGACCGCCACCTCGAGCGCGGTCTTGCCCTTGGCGTGCACGGCGCAGGACACCGAGCCGACAGTGGCCCGCACGGCGTTGTCGCCGCCCGGCAGGCTGTCCCGGATCTGCTGGTCGGCCGTCGTCACGACGCGTCCCAGGACGGCGGACTTACCGACCCCGGGTGAGCCGGTGACGATCAGCGGCCCGGTCACGGGCGCCTCCCCGTCGATGAAGTCGACGATCCGCCGGAGCGCGGCCGCACGCCCCCGGAACCGCGCGCCACCCTCGGTGTCCACGGCGACGCCCCGCGCCCGGGGCAGCCAGTGCCGGCCGGCCTCGCCGTCGGTGCTCAACGTCCACCCCCAGGCCGAGAGCGCGGCGTCGTCGGCGTCCTCGACCCGCCAGGCCGACAACGCGCCCAACGTCATGGCCGGCACCTGTTCGTCGGCGTGGCTCAGGGTGACCGCCTGGCCCTTTCCCTTGCCGTCGGCCGTGACGACCACGCCGACCACCGCCTGATACTCCGGGGACCACACGGCGCCCCCGCTGAACCCCTTGCTGAGCGGCCCGGCGGCGCCGCTGTCGATGGTGACGTGGCCGTACCCGCCGGCTTCGACGACGGAACCGGTCGCCTGGAGGCCGCCGACCACTCCGGCCGGGAAGCCGTACGCCCAGAAGGGCCGGTCGAGCAGCGGCTGGGGGGCGAGGCAGCGCAGCCGGGCCGGCGTGACGGTCGCCGGCACCGGCTCGACGAGCTCGAGGACGACCAGGTCGACGTACGCCTCCCGCATGCCGTCGTGCCGGCACTGCCGGACCTTGCGCCGGTCGAAGTAGGCGACCTTGGGTGCGCGCGGAAAGGCGACGGTGAGATCGGGGCGGAGGGTGCCGTCGGCGGTGAACGCCACGTGGTGGCAGGTGAGCACCAGGTTGGTGGCGATGACGATGCCGGTGCCGAGCGCCGTGTGCGGGTCCGCCTCACGGTGCAGAGCCACCGCCCACGAGCACTCGTCCGGGGCCGTTGTCACGGGCCGGCCCGTCCGTCAGCGCCGTGGGCCGGCGCCGCGGTCGGTGGGGCCCTCCGGCTGCCAGGCGAGTGTGACCTCGAAGTTCGCCTCTCCGGTCGCCTTCGCCACCACCCAGCTCGCCGTGCCGGTGGCCTTGATCCCGAAGCGCACCTCCACCGCATCGGGAGAGACGGTCTTGACCTGTTCCAGCAATTCCCGGGCGGCGGCGACCGCCGGCGCCGCGGATTCGCGTACCCAGCCGGCGACGTCGCCGAAGCCGGCGGGCTGGAAACCGGGCGTCGGCTCGACTTCGATCAAGGCAACCGTTTCGTCGTCGACCTGGTAGCGGACCACCTCAGACTGCACGGTCACCTCCGTGACGTATTTCAGGAGAACAGGCGGGAGGGGTCGCGGCGGAGCGGAAACTCCGGCCCTCTCGCCGGTCTGCCATGCTGCCCGTTGTCCTTGTCACTTCGCAATGGTCCGGCCGGCGAACCGCGCCGAAGCGCCCGAACAGGCGTTTCAATCGGTGCGTCCACGCAGGACCGCTGGAGATCAACTGCGCGGTCCTGTCGGCTTTCGTCAGCGAGATCGGTGACCTTGCGCGCGTCCGGCACCGTCGGCAGAATCGGCCCGTGCGCCGGGGCCGTCCCCGTTGCTCACCTCGATCATGGCCACCCCTTCCGAGCCTTCGATCACACCGTCGACGCGGTGAGAGCTCGTGCCGCAGAGGAGCATCCGCATGCCGGAAAAGGAACTGACCCTCGTCGACCGGTGCATTCTTGTCACGCTGATGGTGAAGGCGGCGCCTTTGCCGCAGACCTACTTCACCAATGTGGCCGGTATCGGGCTGAAGGCGGATCACCGCCGTCGACTTCAGTCACTCGGTCTGATCGAGGTCACGGAGAAGCCGATCACGTTGGCGCTCACCGACAAGGGATGGGATCGGGCCACCGAGGAGCTGGGCGCGGAACCGCCAAAGGGCGCCGGTACCGCAGGTGGCACGCTCTATGTGGCGCTCGACTTTCTGCGCCGGCTGATCGACCACTCCGGGACCCGCGCCGACGACCTGTTCCGGATGCAGATCAACCGGGACGAGGTAGTCGCACCGCCGGTGGCGTCGTCGGCCTCCCCGGCCGCGGACGCGGTCGCGCTGATCCGGCAGGCGTACCACGAGCTGGCCGCCAAGCCCGGTGACTACGTCATGCTGGCCGATCTTCGCGACGCCCTCTCCGACCTGTCCCGCCCCGAGTTCGACGCCGCGCTCCTGACGCTCAACCGGGAGCGCGGCGTACACCTGGTGCCCGAGTCCAACCAGAAGGTGCTGAAGCCGCAGGAGCGGGCGGCGGCGGTGACCATCGGCAACCAGGACAAGCATCTGGTCGCCATCTCGTCATGATCGGTGACGAGCAACGCCGCGCCCTGGCGGCGCTGAGGTTCAACTGGGCTCCGACCCCGGACGACGTCTGGAAACCCACACCGTTCCATGTGGAGGGCCTGCACCACGACGTCGTCACGACGGTTCTGGACAGCTTCGCGGAGGCCCAGGCCAGCACCGACTCCAGTCCGGTGGGCGTGGCCATCCTCGGCCAGCGCGGCACCGGCAAGACCCACCTCATCGGCACGGTCCGCCAGCAGGTACAGGGCCGCGGTGGGTTCTTCTTCCTGGTCGAGCTGCTCGAAGCCCGGACGTTCTGGCAACGCACCGCGATCTCGATGCTGGAGGGTCTGGTCCGGCCGATGCCGGACGACACGACCCAGCTACGGACGTTCCTGCGCCGGCTGGCCGACGAGGTGGGGGCACCCCGGACGGTACGGCGCGCGGTCGCCGGCGAGACCGAACTCAGCCGTCCGACGCTCGACGCGTTCGCCGACCTGATCCGCAAGAAGGACCGGCAGATCGGCACGGAGTGCCAGGACACCGCGCGGGCCCTGGTGCTCTACGCGGCCGAGCAGTCCGCGGTGCAGGACATCGGCTACGACTTCCTGTCCTCGATGGACGAGGAGGAGCCCGGCCAGCGGGCCGGGTGGGGGCTGCGGCGCAACCGACGGGCCCCCCAGGAGGTGGTCCGGGACATCTCCCGGCTGCTCGCCGTCGTCGGTCCGACGGTGATCGCGGTGGACCAGATCGACCTGATGATCGCCCAGTCCGTGAAGGCGACCAACCAGGACGCCCGGGGCGAGGCGGACTGGCAGACGTCGCTCCTGCTCGAACAGGTCGCCAGCGGCCTGATGGCGCTGCGCGAGACCACGCGCCGGACCCTGTCCGTCGTCTCCTGCCTCCCGCAGACGTGGCGCAGCATCCAGCAGCAGGCGACGGACACCGTCCAGGACCGGTTCCGGGAGGCCGCCCCGCTCAAGGAGATCCCGTCCGTCGAGGTGGGCCGCGAGCTGGTCGAGAAGCGGTTCGCGGTGCTCTTCGACGGCCTCGGGTTCACGCCGCCCCACCCCACCTGGCCGGTCCACCCGGACGCGTTCCAGGAGGTCGTCGGCTTCACCCCGCGCGAGCTGCTGCGGCGGATCGACACACACGTCCGGGCCTGCCTGGCCGACGGCGAGGCGCGGGAACTGCGGCACCTGCTGCACGCGAGCGGCGATCGCGTCGCCGACGGGCTCGTCCACGCCCCGGTCACCGGGCCGCCGCCGGAGAACCGGGCGAACGGATTCGGCAAGATCGACGCCCGGTACGCGGAGCTGGTCGCCGCCGCCGACACCGCCTCCGCCCTGTCCCCGCAGTCGGAGGATGCCCGCGTCCCACGCCTGCTCGAAGCCGGCCTGACCGCGTGGATCGCCGCGCAGGGCGCGGCCGTCGAGGCGTTCAGCCTCGATCCGATTCCCGCCGGGACCAAGCCGGCGCTGCACGCGCGGCTACGGCACAGCCTGAGTGAGGACAGCGAGGACGAGGAGCACTGGTCGTTCCGGGCGATTTCCGCACCGCATCACATCGCGGTGCTCAACCGGATCCGCAACGCGATCACGACCGCCGGACTCACCGAGGGGGTCGCCAAACGACGGCTCTTCCTGTTGCGCAGCGCGGACTGGTCGACCGGCGCCCGTACCCGGGAGGTGCTGGACGCGTTCGAGCGGGCCGGCGGCCGGCGGCTTCGCCTGGACGCACCGGATGTCGCCCGGCTGGCCGCACTCGAACAACTCATCCAGGACTACGGGCGGGAGACGCTGCGGCCCTGGTTCGCCGATCGGCGGCCGGCCTCCGACATCACCTGTCTGCGGGAGGCGCTGGGCGACTGGCCGGGCGTGCCGGAAGCCGTCCGGGCCGAGGAGCGGCCGGGGGAGGCGCCGGACCGGCCCTCGGTCGGGACGCCACCGCCGGTCACCGCTGCGCCGCGCTCCGCCGGTCCCGTCCCTGCATCGCGCTCCGCCGGTTCCGTCCCTCCGCCGCAGACCGTCGGGTCCGTCCCTCCGCCGCGGCCCGTCCGGTCCGTCCCTCCGCCGCGCTCGGCCGGTTCCGGCCCGGTGCCGCCGATGATCGCTGCCCTGCCGCCGGTGGCGGGCATCGACCCGGAGCGGATGGAGATCGGCACGGTCACCGGGCGGCCGGACCCGGTCGGCATCGACCTCGAAGCGCTGCGCCGGCACACAGTCATCTTCGCCGGCTCCGGTTCCGGCAAGACCGTCCTGATCCGCCGCCTGATCGAGGAGTGCGCCCTGCGCGGCGTGTCGGCCATCGTGCTCGACCCCAACAACGACCTGGCCCGGCTCGGCGAGGCCTGGCCCGAGCCGCCGCCGGGCTGGGGCACCGACGACGCCCGCCGCGCGGCGGAATATCTGGCCGGCACCGACGTGGTCGTCTGGACGCCGGGACGGCAGGCCGGTCGACCGTTGAGCTTCCAGCCGTTGCCGGCCTTCGCCGACGTGCTCGACGACCCGGACGGGTTCACCTCGGCCGTCAACGCCGCCGTCGCCACGCTCGCCCCGCACGCCCGGGTGGACGGTGGAACCGACAAGGCCCGGCTCGGCCGCGCCGTGCTGCGCGAGGCGCTGATCGGCTACGCCCGCAGCGGCGCAAGCGACCTGCGTGAGTTCACCGACGTCCTCAACGACCTCCCGGACGGGGTGAGTCAGCTCGACAGCGCGCCCAAGCTGGCCGCCGGCATGGCACAACTGCTCAAGGCCGCCCTGATCAACGACCCGCTCCTGGGCGGCGTCGGAACGCCTGTCGACCCGGGCGAACTGCTCACCCCGCCGCCCGGTCGCCGCGCCCGGGTCTCGGTGATCAACCTCGCCGGGCTGTCCGAGGAGAATCAGCGGCAAAGCTTCGTCAACCAGTTGCAGCTCGCCCTGTTCACCTGGATCAAGCGCCATCCGGCCGGGGACCGGCCACTCGGTGGACTCTTCGTCATGGACGAGGCGCAGACACTGGCCCCGTCCGGTGCCGTGACCGCCTGCACCCAGAGCACGCTCGCGCTGACCTCGCAGGCCCGCAAGTACGGGCTCGGGCTGGTCTTCGCCACCCAGGCGCCGAAGGCGTTGCACAACCAGATCCCCGGTAACGCCGCCACGCAGTTCTTCGGCCTGCTCACCGTGCCGGTGCAGATCGAGGCGGCCCGGGACGTGGCCAGGGCGAAGGGCACCGACGTCCCGGACATCGGCAAGCTGCGTACCGGCCAGTTCTACGCCACAGTGGAGGGTGCCCGGTTCGTCAAGATGCAGGCGCCGATGTGCCTGACCCACCATCCGCGCAGCCCGCTGACCGCGGAGGAGATCGTCCGGCTCGCGACGCTCAGGTGATGTCGCGGCGCATCGGCACGACCACGGCGATCGCGGCGGCGGCGACCGCGTACCCGGTCAGCAGCAGGGCACCCGCCGCCGGTGGCAGGAGGGCGACGGCGTCGCTTCCGAGCTGCGCGGACATCGCGTCGGCGACGTAGGTGAAGTCGGTGAGCGCGGCGGTGGCTCCGCCGGGCAGGAGCGGGTAGATCGCGTTGACGCCGGGGATCATCATCAGGACGGGCTCGGCCAGGTACAGGTAGCCGACGACCACGCACACGGCCGCGATCTGGTTGCGGAGCAGGGCGCCCACGCCGGTGCCGACGAGCAGGTAGACCGCCATCGCGACGCCGATGCGGGCGAGCAGCGCCAGCACCGTGGGAGCGGGCAGGCCAAGCGACACGCCACGCACGGCGGCGACCGCGAACAGGGCCACCGCGGCGGAGCTGGCCAGCGCGATCCCGTAGCCGAGGCCGACGATCGCGTGGGTGGCGAGTTTGGCGGCGAGCACCCGCCCTCGGCGCGGCGCGAACAGGAACGTGACGGCGGCGGTGCCGTGCCGGTATTCGGACGTGGCCGCGAGGGCGCCGGCGGCGGCCGGCACGAAGGCGGTGAAGCCGAGGATGCCGAGGATCGACCGCAGGCCCTCCTCGGTGTGCAGTCCGGGCATCGGCGGGTCGAAGTTCTCCGGTCCGACGAGCGCCATCAGCCCGACCAGGCCGCCGCCGAGCGCGACGGCGGTGAGCAGCAGCCCGCCCCACATCCGGGTCGCCAGCACCCGACGCAGTTCCGCTCTGAGCAGGTTCATCGGGCCTCCGCCGGGTCGGTGGTCAGGTCGAGGAAGAGCTGTTCGAGGCTTGTGGTCTCGGTGACCAGCTCATGGATCCGCAGACGGTGGTCCGCGGCGAGGTCGGCGACGCGTGGCGCGTCCAGTCCGCGTACCCGCAGCCGGCCGGGCCCGGCGGCCTCGACGGACCCGGCGGCGGCCGCCAGTGCGGCGGCCAGGGCTGTCGCGTCCGGCGAGGTGACGAGCACCGTCGGGGGGCCGGTGAGCCGGGACCACGGCCCGGCGGCGACGAGTTCGCCGCGCCGGATCACCACCACGTCGTCCACCACCTGCTGGACCTCGTGCAGGACGTGGCTGGAGACCAGCACTGTGCGGCCCTCGTCGGCGAGCCGGCGCAGCAGGCCGCGCAGCCACGACATGCCTTCCGGGTCCAGGCCGTTCGACGGTTCGTCGAGCAGCAGGACGCGAGGATCGCCGAGCAGCGCCGTGGCGAGGCTGAGCCGTTGGCGCATGCCGGTGGAGAACCCCCGGGTACGACGGTCGGCGGCGTGCGCGAGGCCGAGCAGGTCCAGCAGCTCCGCGACGCGGCTGTCCGGGCAGCCGGCCATCGCGGCGTAGAGGCGCAGGTGGTCACGGGCGGTGTGGCCGGGGTGGAACGCGTTGCGGTCGAACACCGCGCCGACGGTCCGCGACGGCTGGGTCAGCCGGCCGTAGGGCTGCCCGCCGATCGTGGCGGTGCCGCTGGTCGGCGTCACCAGTCCGGTCAGCATGCGCAGCGTGGTGGTCTTGCCGGCACCGTTCGGGCCGAGGAAGCCGGTGACCGCGCCGGGCCGCACGGTGAAGGTCAGATCGTGTACGGCGGTGACGTCGCCGTAGCGTTTGGTCAGGCCCGACGCCTCGATCGACAGGTGGTCGCCGGTCACGGCCGGCTCCTCGTCGCGCGCCCGATCGTCTCGGCGAGGCCCGCTGCGGCCGGGTCGGAGACGACGACCTCGTCGAACTCTCCGCCGGCCGCCGCTCGGTCCAGCACCAGGTGCAGGCCGGGCTGACCCCGCCGGGCCGCCACGAGCTGCCGGGGGCCGCCGAAGATGCCCCAGACGCCGATCTTGGCGAAGCCGGACACCGCGTACCCGCGCCGGGCGCCACGGGCCAGCCGGATCGGCTCGTCCACCGGTGCGGCGTGCCGCACGGCGGCCAGGCGTAGCGCGAACCGCTCCCGCCCGACCCACATCCGTTCCCATCCGGTGAACCGGATGTCGATCACATCGCCGTCGAGGATTACGGTGGCCATCAGTCGTCGCCCTTCGTCGTGTCGGAGTCGTGCGCTGATGTGTGCGTGTCGCCGGGGGTCGCCTGGCGGTCGGCGGGCATCAGGATGGTCGCCAGCAGCCGGGGGATCCGTCCGTCGCCGGGCCCTCTGGCGAGCAACGGGCCGACCAGCGCGTTGAGCCCGGCCGCGAACTCGTGCAGCTCGGCGTCGGTCAGGTGCAGTACGAGCTGCTGGTATCCGACGCCGTCGGCGACGAAGTCGACGGAGTCCCGCGCCAGGTAGCGGGAGAACTCGGACAGCAGGCTCGACACGAACGCGGTGAAGTAGCGCGCGTGGTCCTCCGGCGTCGCCGCCGCCAGGGCCGCCGGGTCCAGCGCGGCGCCGTGCGCGGGCAGCGCGTACACCCGCTCGACGGCGCCGCGGACCTTGCGCTCCTCCACCACGTCGAGCATTCCGGTCTTCACGAGCGTCGCCAGGTGCCGGTAGAGCGTGGCCTGCGGGACGTCGGGCAGCAGCTCGACCAGGTCGTGAGTGGTCACCCGGGCTCCGGCGGCCGCGCGCAGGATGCGGATCCGCACCGGGTGCAGTGCGGTCTCCGCCCACCGCTCCATCGACGTCGTCACGCCACAGACGTTATCACTATCGAGAACGATAATGATAGGGCGTGGGCGAGAATCGCGCCGGAAGGCGGCGGTCAGGCGGGCGGGCGGGTGTGGTGGGCCAGCACTCGCGACAGGAGCCGGGTCAGGTCCGCGCGCTCGTCCGGCGACAGCGGCGCGAGCAGGTCGTCCTGGACGGCGGCGAGCCGCTTCTCCAGCCGCCGCAACTGCCGCCGCCCGGCCGCGGTGACGGTGACGACGTTGCGCCGCCGGTCGGCCGGGTCCGGGCTGCGGGTGACGAACTCCCGCTCGGCGAGTTCGTTGAGCGCCGCCACCACGTCACTGACGTGGATGCCGCTGCGCCGGCCGAGCGCCGCCTGACTGGCCGACCCGAACTCGTCGAGCGTGGCGAGCAGCCGGAAGTGGTAACCCCGCGCGTCGACGGCGGCGAGGCCGTCGGCGACCAGCCGGCCGGCGCGTACGGCGGTCTGGGTGATCAGCCAGCTCGGCAGGCCGGCCAGACGGGTCGGTACGAGGTCCGGCTCCGGGTTCTCCACGTGCCCAGCCTAACCGTAAAACGTTGGCGCCCCCAACGATCTGCGTTATCGTTGGTCGCGCCAACGTTAGTGGCACCAACGATCGGAGCTTCCGTGATCGAGCCCTTCCGCGTCCACGTCCCCCAGGCCGACCTCGACGACCTGGCCGACCGCCTGGCCCGCACCCGCTGGCCCGACGAACTGCCCGGCGCCGGGTGGGACTACGGCATCCCGCTGGCCCGGGTACGGGAGCTGGCCGAGCACTGGCGCACCGCGTACGACTGGCGGGAGGCCGAGGCCGAGCTGAACCGGTATCCGCAGTTCACCACCACCATCGACGGGCAGAACATCCACTTCCTGCACGTACGCTCCGCCGACCCGGACGCGCTGCCGCTGATCCTCACCCACGGCTGGCCCGGCTCGGTCGTGGAGTTCCTCGACGTGCTCGGCCCGCTGTCCGAACAGTTCCACCTGGTCGTACCGTCGATCCCGGGGTTCGGTTTCTCCGGCCCGACCCGGGAACGCGGCTGGGACGTCGACCGCGTCGCCCGCGCCTGGGCCGAGCTGATGCGGCGGCTCGGCTACCGACGGTACGGCGCACAGGGCGGCGACTGGGGTTCGGTCATCTCCACCCGGCTCGGCGGCATCGACCCGGAGCACGTCGTCGGCGTGCACCTCAACTACCTGCCGACGCCCCCGCCACCGGGCTGGACCGGGGAGGCCGGCCTGTCCGACGGGGACCGGGACCGGCTCGCCCGGATCATGCGGCTCAAGACGCAGCGGCACCCCCACCAGGTGCTCTACGCCAGCCGGCCGCAGACCGTGTCGTACGCGCTCAACGACTCACCCGTCGGGCAGCTTGCGTGGATCGCCGAGAAGTTCACCGAGTGGGCCGACCCCCGATCCAGCATCAGCGTGGACCGCGTCCTCACCGACGTCTCGGTCTACTGGTTCACCCGCACGGCCGCCTCGTCCGCGCGGCTGGTGCGGGAGAGCGCGTTCGGTGGCCCGCCCGCGCCCTGCCCGCCCCCGCTCGGCGTCGCCGTGTTCGCGCACGACATCACCCGGGCCGTACGGCCGATCGCCGAGCTGACGTACACGATCCGGCAGTGGAGCGAGTTCGACCGGGGTGGTCACTTCGCCGCCCTGGAGGTGCCGGAGCTGTTCGCCGACGACGTCCGGTCGTTCTTCTGGAACCTGCGATGACAGCGGTGCTCAGCCCATGGCCGCCGCGAACATGCCCGGCTCGTACGAGCCGCCACGCTGGTGCACGAGCACCGCGAACCGGTTCGCCGCGTTGATCAGCCCGAGCAGGCAGACCAGCGCGGCGACCTGGTCGTCGTCGTAGTGCTTGCGCACCTGCTCCCACGTCTCGTCGGGCACGCCCTGATGGGCGTCGGCGAGCCGGGTGCCCTCCTCGGCGAACGCCAGCGCCGCACACTCGGCCTCGGTGAACACTGTCGACTCACGCCAGGCGGCGACCAGGTTCAGCCGGACCGCGCTCTCGCCCCCGGCCACCGCCTCCTTGGTGTGCATGTCGATGCACCAGCCGCAGCCGTTGATCTGGCTGGCCCGCAGCGACACCAGCTCCTGCACGGTGCGGGGCAGCGACGACTGGTGGATCATCAGGCCCGCACCGGCGAAGCGCTTCATGAACGTCGCCGAGACCGGGTTCTCGAACAGGTTGAATCGGGTCTGCATGGTTGCGCCCTCTCTGCTGGGGTGGAGGTGGGACGAACACGAGATGCCGGGGACGCGTCCGGCGTGACGGCGACGCCGGGTGAGGACCGCCACAGCGACCGGATGTCACACGGCGGCGGTGGCCGGCGTCTGGTGGAGAACGCAGCCGAGCAGCGAAGGAGCCAGCCATGGCGGACCCGGCCACCGAGGACTTCCTGGCGCACCGGAACCTGCTCTTCACCGTCGCGTACGAGATGCTCGGCTCCGCCGCCGACGCGGAGGACGTGGTGCAGGAGACCTGGCTGCGCTGGGCCGGCGTCGACCTCGACGAGATTCGGGACCGCCGCGCCTACCTGGTCCGGATCACCACCCGGCAGGCGCTGTCCCGGCTGCGCACGCTGGGCCGGCGCAAGGAGTCGTACGTCGGCTCGTGGCTGCCCGAGCCGCTGCTCACCGCGCCCGACGTGGCCGACGACGTGGCGCTCGCGGAGAGCGTGTCGATGGCGATGCTGCTGGTGCTGGAGACGCTGACGCCGACCGAGCGGGCCGTGTTCGTGCTGCGGGAGGTGTTCGACGTCGGCTACGACGAGATCGCCGAGACGGTCGAGCGGAGTCCCGTCTCCGTGCGGCAGATCGCGCACCGGGCGCGGGCCCACGTCGCGGCGCGCCGCCCCCGGCGTACGGTCCCGGCGGCCGAGGCCCGCGACGCCCTGGACGCGTTCCGGCGGGCGGTCGAGACCGGCGACCTGGACGGGCTGCTCCGCGTCCTGTCGGCGGACGCGGTGCTCGTCGGCGACGGCGGCGGGATCAAGCAGGCGATCGCCCGGCCGGTCACCGGCGGAGACAAGGTGGCCCGGCTGCTCGCGGGCGGCTGGCGCCGGGTCGCCGCCGTGGCGTCGATCGAGCCGGCGCAGGTCAACGGCTACCCGGCGCTGCTGGTACGCCTCGACGGCGAGCTGGACACCGTCGTCGCGGTACGCCTCGACGACGGCCTGATCAGCGGGCTCTACGCGGTGCGCAACCCGGAGAAGCTGTCCCACATGACCCGGGAGACCACGCTGCGCCGGTGAGCACGCGATCGTGCGACCATCGCCGGATGAGCAGCCCCGACTCCCCCGACGTCAGCGCCCTCGCCATCAACGTGACGGTGCCGGAGGAGTTGCGCTGGACCGACACCCGGCGCGGCGAGGAGTTCACGCTGACCACGCTCAACATCCGGCTGCTGCCGGACGGGCGCCTCGCCGCGAAGGCGTACGGCCGGCCCACAGCGGGCGGACGCGGCGCGTACGTGTCGTTCCGGGTACCCGACCGGCCGGAGCTGGCTGCGCTCGTGGCGGCGGCGGCCGACCGGGCCGCCGCGCTGTGGGCCGCGCACGGCGGCCTGGACTGACGACGACGGGTCAGCGGCGGACGCCCACCCCGCCGTACCCGTGCGACACCGCCGCCTGCGGTTCCCCGTCGGGCCGCCAGGCCGCCACCTTGATTAGGCCCGGTTCGACCAGCTCGTATCCGTCGAGGAAGCGGGCCACCTCGTCGCGGCTGCGCGGCACCAGCGGGGAGCTGCGGCGGTAGATCGCCGTGCCCTGCTCGGTGGGCAGCGTCGGCAGGCCGTCCAGGGTGAGGTGGGACAGCGCGAGCACACTGCCCGGCACCGTGGCGTCACGCAGCTTCGCCACCGCCGCGTACGGGTCGTCGGCGTCCGGCACGAAGTGCAGCACCGCGAGCAGCAGCACCGCGACCGGCTCGCTCAGGTCGATGGTGGCCCGCAGCGTCGGGTCGGCCAGCAGCTCGCCGGGACGCCGAAGGTCGCCCTGGAGCACCACGGTGCGGCCGTCGGTGGGCAGCAACCGCCGGGCGTACGCGACCGCGACCTCGTCGTGGTCGACGTAGACCACCCGGGCGTCGGGGCGGATCGCGCGGACCACCTCGTGCACGTTGCCCTGGGTCGGCAGGCCGGCGCCGATGTCGAGGAACTGGCGTACGCCCTGCTCGGCCGCCCAGCGCACGACCCGGCGCAGGAACGCGCGGTTGCTCTGCGCGGCGACGCCGGTGTCCGGGAAGATCTTCAGGATCTCCTCGGCCGCGGCCCGGTCGGCGGCGAAGTTGTGGCAGCCGCCGAGGTAGTAGTCGTACATGCGGGCGACATTGGGTCGGTTCTCAGCCTCCGTCACCCCTCGATGTCTAGCACTCTGGGCGACACACCGCTGACCCGTCGTGTCGATGATCCGGCCGATCCCGGTCTCCACCTGGTACGACGGTGGGACACACCGGCGCGAGGAGGTACCCGATGACAGGTGGACGGGAAACCGTGGAGGTCGAGCCGGTGGTGTTCCGCGCCGTCTACGACTCGCCCGCGTCACTGCCCGGGCGGCACCAGTGGACCACCCCGGAGGCGGACGTGCGACGGCTGGAGAAGCTGCTGAACATGCCGGCGCGCAGCATCGGCGCGCCGCTGTGGGTCAGCGGCGACGAGCCGGACTGCCCGAAGTGCGGGCGGCGGGTCACCTGGTACGACATCGTCGCGTCCGCGCTGCACGGCGTGCACGACCACACGATGATCGCGCGGGTGATCCTCGGCGAGCGCAAGTACGTGAACACCGAGGTGCCGGACGGGATCCCCGGTGTCCACTGTGCCGACTGCCGCACCCCGATCACCGGGCTGCGCAGCTTCAAGTGCCACAACTGGGCGTACGCGTTCGAGGCGCTGGAGGAGGTCGTCGCCCGGATGTCCGGCCCGCTGGTTCAGTCGTCGCCGCCGGCCGCCTCCTGAGCGCGCCGTTCCGGACGGCGGCCGGGTGGGGCCTGCGGCTCGGGGCCGGGATCGGGCACCGGCGGCATCGGCCGGGTGACCGGCTCGTCGCCGGTGACCCGGAGCTGTTCGCCGTGGTGCCACAGCTCCACCGCGTCGCCCGGCCCGGCGTCCGGCAGCTCGTAGCGGGCCTCCCGCGGCGTGAGCGTGACCCTTAGCCGGTGCCCGTGCCGGCGCAGGTGGAACACGAGCCGGGTGATCGGCCGGGGCAGGCGCGGCTCGAACGCGAGCACGCCCCGGTCGTCGCGCAGCCCGCCGAAGCCCTGCGCCACCACCAGCCAGGCGCCGGCCAGGGACGCCAGATGCAGCCCGTCGGCGGTCTTGTCGCCGAGGTCCGCGAGGTCCTGGAGCGCCGTCTCGGCGAACAGGTCGTACGCCAGGTCGAGGTGCCCGACCTCGGCGGCGAGGATCGCCTGCGCGGACGCCGACAGCGACGAGTCCCGGACGGTCCGCGCCTCGTAGTAGGCGACGTTGCGCGTCTTCTCCTCGGCGGTGAACTCCCCCGGGCAGCGCAGCATGGCCAGCACCAGGTCGGCCTGCTTGACCACCTGCTTGCGGTACAGCTCCTGGTAGGGGAAGTGCAGCAGCAGCGGGTAGTCGTCCTCGCCGGTGCCGGCGAAGTCCCACTCCGGCTGCGCGGTGAAACCGGCCGACTGCTCGTGCACGCCGCGCTTGCCGTCGTACGGGACGGACATCGCGTCGGCGGCGGCCCGCCAGCCGGCCACCTCGGCGGCGTCGACGCCGAGCCGCGCGGCCACCTCCGGGCAGTCCTGCGCGGCGTCGGCGGCGCCGCGCAGGTTGCGCCGGGCCATCAGGTTGGTGAAGACGTTGTCGTCGACCAGCGCGGAGTACTCGTCCGGGCCGGTGACGCCGGTCAGGTGGAACGCGCCGCCGTCGTCGAAGTGGCCGTACCCGTGCCACAGCCGGGCGGTCTCGATCAGCACCTCGGCGCCGCACTCGGCGAGGAACGCGGTGTCGCCGGTGGCCGCGACGTACCGCAGCACCGCGTCGGCGATGTCGGCGTTGACGTGCAGGCCCGCGCTGCCGGCAGGCCAGTAGCCGGAGCACTCCCGGCCGCTGAGCGTCCGCCACGGGTAGGTGGCGCCGGTCAGGCGCAGTTCGGCCGCCCGCTCGCGGGCCTCGGGCAGGTGGGCGTGCCGCCAGCGAAGCGCCGAGCGGGCCAGCTCCGGCGCCAGGTACGTCAGCACCGGCAGCACGTAGCCCTCGGTGTCCCAGAGCACGTGCCCGTCGTAGCCGTTGCCGGTCAGTCCCTTGGCCGGGATGGTCCGGTCGCCGTCGGCGCGGCCGGACTGGAGCAGGTGGAACACTGAGAACCGGACCGCGAGCTGCAGTTCCGGGTCGCCGTCCAGCTCGACGTCGGCGGTGGCCCACGCGCCGTCCAGGGCGGCGCGCTGCTCGGCGAGCAGCGCGTCGAACCCGTCGTCCCGGGCCGTGTCCGCCTCCGCGACGACCAGGTCGGCCAGCTCACCGGCCGGGGTGCCGTCGACGTCGGCGCACTCGTACGCGGCGAACCGGGTGACCCGGATCCGGTCGCCGGGGCGTACCGGGCCGGACAGCGCCAGCCGGAACCGGTCGGCGGTCAGCTCGGTGTCGGTGGCGATCTCGTCGGGCGCCTCGACCCGGTGCGCGACGGCGACGGCGACCCGCTGGCCGCTGCGCCCGGTGCGGTGCACGAGCACACCGTCGAGGCCGTCGTCGCGGCGGATCTCACTGGTGAGCGGGTCGTGGATCACCGAGGCGGCCCGGGGGTCGTCGGCGCGTTCCGGCACCCGCTGGTTCGCGAGCAGGTCGGCGCCGATCCGCAGCCGGACCGTCTCGTCCAGCGGCTCGACCGTCCAGTCGACGGCGGCGACCGGACGGCGGGTCAGCGAGACCAGGCGGGTGCTGCGGATGCGCACGCCCCGGCCGCCGGGCGAGACCCACTCGGTCTCCCGGCGGACCACCCCGGCACGCAGGTCCAGCTCCTGGTGGTGCCGCCGGATCGTGCCGGTCCGCAGGTCCAGCGGCTCGTCGTCGACCCAGAGCCGGATCAGGGCGGCGTTCGGCGCGCTGATCACGGTGTCGCTGCGTTCCGGGAACGCGTACCCGCTCTCCGGGTAGGTCAGGTCGTGCTGCTCGTGGAACCCGTTGAGGTAGCTGCCCGGCATCCCGCAGGGCTCGCCCTCGTCGAGCGTCCCGCGCCAGCCCACCCAGCCGTTGGCGAGCGCGAAGACGGACTCGGTCTCGCCCAGCCGGTCCAGGTCCGCGCTCGTGCGCCGGATCCGCCAACCGTCGTCGCCGTGCGGCACGTGCCCTCCCGAGTCCGAAGCCTGGACCGCCACCGAACCAGACCCGGCTGGGAGGTGGCTGGGACTCCGATACCCGTGGCGACGCCCGCCCGCACCTGCGGGTGGCCGATCACACGGTGACGAGCACCAGCGCGGCGGCGGTGCCGAGCACCAGGAACGGCCCGAACGGCAGATGCCCGGACCAGCGGACCCGCCGGGCGGCGAGCAGCACCACCCCGGCCAGCCCGGCGAGGAGGAGCGCGAGCACCAGCCCGGCCACCAGCACCGGCCAGCCGTACCAGCCGAGCAGCGCGCCCGCCCCCAGCGCCAGCTTGGCGTCGCCGAGGCCGAAGCCACGTCGTCCGAGCAGCAGCGTGGTGGCGGCGAACCCGCCGCCGAGCACCAGCCCGGCCAGGACCGCGCGGATCCACGGGTCCGCGCCCGGACCGGTCAGTGCGGCCACCCCGAGCAGTACCCAGGCGCCGGCCGCCGCCGGCCAGGTGAGCCGGTCGGGCAGCCGGTGCGCCATCGCGTCCACGATCGTCATCGGCACCGCCCAGACCAGCCACCAGGCCAGTGCCAGGCGCGCGGCGGGCGCGCCGCCGGCGAGCACCGGCACCGGCACCGCGAGCAGCAGTGCCACCTCCACCACTGCGGGTGCCGCGCCGACCCGGGCCCGGCAGGCCGGGCAGCGGGCGGCGGGGCCGAGCGCCGGCAGCGGCCGGTCCAGCCCGATCGGGGCGCCGCAGCCGCCGCACCCCGTCCGGTCCGGAGACCCCGGGGGTACGGCGTAGCGCGCCACCGCCAGCCGGAGCAGGGGTACGACCGTCAGAGCGGCGATCAGCCGGGCGCTCGGACGGCGGGCATCGGTCACCCGGCCGGTGCGCCGTACCCGTTCAGCCGTCATGCCGGCTCCCCTGTCCGGTGGCCGTGCGTTCCATCGTGGAGCACGCAGAGTGAGTTCTCGCTCGCGCGGATGTGACGGCTGAGGCGCATCGGGGCGTCTGATGCGACGCGGCGGCGGCCGGGGCGGGTCGTGGCGTGACCCTCGGCGAACCGGCGGGACGGATCGGACGAGCGGCATGCTCCCCACCCATACCGGCGGCGCTCCGACGGCTCGTCACCGCCGTCGCGGCGCGTGCGGGTGAGCACACGCCCGCCGGCCCGGAGCCGCGCGGAAGCCCGCTCGTCATCGTGACGACACACACCGGCCACCACCTCCCGTCTTCACTCACCGTGTTCACGTGAATTACCTCTGTTGCATCGGCGGACGTGAGCCTATGCTCGCCCCTTGGGTACGACGCAACCCCCGATCAATTGGCGTCGGAGGCACCAGAGCACAGAATCCGCAGCGATCAGTACAGGTCAATACAAGTGGTGGCGACGGGGGCCCGGAGTGACAGTTCCGGGCGCGCTTCCGCATGCCCGGGGCGGGTCGGCGTGATCGCCCCGGGCCGGCACCGAGGAGGGATCGGCGTTGCGCACACGGCAATCCCGCCGATGGGAAATCTTCCTGCTCAGCGTCGTGCTGGTGGTCGGCCCGGCCGGCTGCGGCACCGAGCCGGAGGCGGCCACCCGTCCGCTGACCGGCCGCGCCGCCGCACCCGCCGCCCATTCCAGCGCCGAGGAGGACGCCGCCGGGAAAGCGGCCCTGGCCGCCTATTCCGGCTATCTCGACGCGTCCCGGGCAGCCAGTGCGCGCAGCGATCCGTCCCATCCCGCTCTGACCCGATTTCTGGCTGATCCGCTGCTGACTCGGGTGCGAATGGCGATTCTCGACGCGAAGGAGCACGGCGCGATGCGTACCGGGAAACTGCTCTCCGACCCCGAGGTCGTATCGGTCGACCTGACCGCCCGCCCGCCCACGGTCGAGATCCAGGACTGCCTGGACGCGAGCGGCTACCGGCTCGTCTACGCCAAGAACCGCAAGGTCGTGCCCGGCACCCGCGGCGGGCGCTACCTGGCCACCGCCACAGCGGTCCGTTTCCCGGACGGCCGGTGGCTGGTCAACGGCGGCACCGCGCACCAGGACCAGCCGTGCTGACCTGGGGAGGAAGGGGTGTCCCGGCCCGCCCGACCCGGGCCGGGACGCCCCGCCGGCTGCTGCTCGCCGCCGGCCTGGCCGCGCTGCTGACGCTCACCGGCGCACCCGCACGCGCCGCCGACCCGGGCGGCTCCTGCCCGCCGGAGCAGACCGACTGCGACGTCTGGGACGACGACCCCGGCACGCCGGGCGGCCCGGGCGGACCGGGTGGCGGCGGGGACAACGGCGGCGGGGGCGGCAACGGCGGCGGCACGCCGAAGTGCCAGTGGAACGGCCGGGCCATCCCCTGCTACAACGCGGCGCTCGGCTGGTTCAACAACGCCGACGGCTGCTACTACAAGCTCGCCGAGCCGCAGGACGAGGCGCCTCCCGGCAAGCAGTGGTACCAACTGACCTGCAACGGCGGCGACACCGGCCCGGGCAGCATGCGCCAGGAACTCCTCGACGCCCCGCCGCCCGGCTACGGCGCACCGCCGGACCCGGAGGAACTGGCCCGCCGCGCGCTGGCCTCGATCTCGCTGCTCCCGCCCCGGGCCTCGGTGGCGCCCCGGCGCAGCCAAGGCCCCGGCCTGGTCGGGCTGCCCGTCTGGATGTGGGCCAGCCCGGGCGCCTCTTACTTCGGTCCGCTGTCCGCGTCCGCCTCGGACCGAGGGCTGACCGTGGAGATCACCGCGAAGGTGGACCGGATCGTCTGGCACATGTCCGACGACATCGACGTCCCCTGCGACGGACCGGGCACGCCGTACCGGGCGAACGGGCCGAGAGCCGGGTCCACCTCGCCCGACTGCGGTCTCGACCAGGGCTATCCGGAGGCCGGCACCTACCAGGTGAGCGCCACGACGTTCTGGACCGTCGAGTGGTCCGGCGGCGGGGGGAGCGGCGTGATCGCCCAGAGCCGGTCCAGCGGCGTCATCTCGGTACAGATCAACGAGCTTCAGGTGGTGACCCGATGAGTGTCGTGGCAGCCCGCAACGGAACCCCGGTGGAGGCACCCGTCGCACCGCCGAAGGTGGTCCGGCAACGACGCGTCCGCCCCGGCCTGCTCGGCCTGGCGGTCCTGCTGATCGCGCTCGGCGGGCTGGGCGCGGCGTTCGCTGTCACGTCGGTCCGCTCCACCGGCACGTACCTGGCCGTGGCCCGGCCCGTCGACGTGGGACAGCAGCTCACCGCCGACGACCTGGTGCCGGTACGCGTATCCGGCGGACGGGAACTCCAGCCGGTGTCCGCCGACCGGATGGACGAGGTGCTCGGGCTGCGGGCGGCCGTCCGGCTCACCCCGGGCACGCTGCTCACCCCGGCGCAGCTCACCGAGGCCCCGCTGCTCGGCGCCGGTCAGCAGCAGCTCGCGCTGGGGCTGGAGCCCGAGCAGGTGCCGGCCCGCAAACTGCACCCCGGCGACAAGGTGCTGCTGGTCAGCACGCCCTCGAACGCCACCGGCGGCGGCTCCGACGCGTCCCGTGGCGGCGGCACCCGATTCGAGGGGACCGTGATCGACACCGCCACGCCGCAGAACGGTGACGTGGTGGTCTACCTGGCACTGGCCGTACGGGACGTGCCGGCGGTCGTGGCGCTCGCCGCCGACGACCGGATCGCGCTCGTGCTCACCGAGGCGGCCTGATGGCGATCATCGCCCTGGTCTCGGCGAAGGGGTCGCCGGGCGTCACCACCGCCGCGCTCGCCGCCGCGCTGAGCTGGCACCGGCGGCTGGTGCTGGCCGAGTGCGACCCGGCGGGCGGCTCGATCCTCGCCGGTTACCTCGGCGGGGCGCTGGACGGGCCGCGCGGCATCGGCGAGCTGGCCGTGGGCGAGCTGCGCGACGGCAGCCTGGAACACGCGTTCTGGTCCCAGCTGGTCGACCTGGACGCGCCCCGCCGCGAACGGCTGCTGCTGCCCGGTGTGGTGGACCCGGCCCAGGCCGGCAGCGTGATCCCGCTCTGGCAGCGCTTCGCCGACTACTTCACCGGGCTGGAGCGGGGCGAACCGCCGTACGACGTGCTCGTCGACTGCGGCCGGCTGGCGGTCGGCGGTCCACCGTGGCCGCTGCTGCGGGCCGCCGCTGTGGTACTGCTGGTGACCCGCGCGCACCTGCCCGACCTCTCCGCCACCCGGGCCACCGCCCGCGCGATCGAGCGGGACCTCACCGAGCACCGCGTACCGCCGGGCACGCTGCGACTGCTGGTGGTCGGGGACGGGCACGGCACCAGCGAGATCAGCAAGGCGCTGCGGCTGCCGGTGATCGCCCGCCTGCCGCACGACCCGCGTACCGCCGAGGTGCTCGCCCACGGCGGCACCGTACGCGCGAACCGGCCGCTGATGCGCGCGGCCGGCGCCCTGGAGGTGCCGGTCCGGGCGCTGCTGGACCGGCGGCGCGCCCGGCTGGACTGGCCCGGGACGACCGCACCGCGCGCGGTGACCGCGCCGAGCGTGCCGGGAGTGTCCGGTGCGGTTTGAGCCGGTCTCGCACGACCCACGCGGGCAGCAGCCGGGCGTCGTCTCCACCGTGCCGCCGCTCGCCCCGCCGAACGGGCGGCACCACGTCCCCGGACCCGTGCCCGCCGCGCCCCCGCCACCGCCGCGCCCCCGGGTCGACTTCGCGGTGGTCCGCGAGCTGCGCCGGGAGCTGAGCGAACGGCTCACCCAGTGGCAGCGCGGACGCGAGTTCGACGCCGACGCCGAGGAGGTCGAGCGCGCCCGGCTGGCGGTCGCCGTGGTGTCCGCGTACGCCGACTCGGTACGCCGGGCCGGCACGCCGATGGCCGCCGACTCGGAACGGGTGCTGCTCGACCAGGTCACCGCCGAACTCGTCGGGCTGGGCCGCCTCCAGACGCTGCTCGTCGACGACAGCATCGAGGAGGTGCACATCCTCGGCTGCGACCAGGTGCGCATCACCCGGCACGGCGGCGGCGTCGACTGGGCCGAGCCGATCGCCGAGACCGACGACGAGCTGGTGGAGATCCTTCAGGCGGCGGCCCGCCGGGCCGGGGCCACCGAACGGTCGCTGTCCACGTCGAAGCCCACGCTCGACCTGCAACTGCCCGACGGCAGCCGGCTCGCCGCGGTGTTCCTGGTCAGCCACCGCCCGTACGCGGTGATCCGCAAGCACAACACGCTCGAGGTGAGCCTGGAGGACATCGCGGGCGGCCGGCCCGACCTGGACGAGATGATCGACCCGCTGCTGCGCGACTTCCTCCGCGCGTCCATGCGCGCCGGGCTGAACATCATGGTCGCCGGGCTCGCCGGGGCCGGGAAGACCACTGTGATCCGCGCGCTGATGGACGAGATCCCGGCCGACGAGCCGTACGTGCTGCTGGAGGAGAGCCGGGAACTCCTGCCGGCCCGGCGCGGGCACAAGCACCGTGCGGTGATGAGCTTCGAGTCCCGGGAGGGGCACGGCGAGCGCGGCGCGGACGGGCGGCCGGCGGGTGAGGTCAGCATCGCCGACCTGATCCCGGTGTCGCTGCGGATGGGCGTGCTGCGGATCATCGTCGGTGAGGTGCGGTCCCGGGAGATCGTGCCGATGCTCCAGGCGATGACCACGAGCCGCGGGTCGATGTGCACCATCCACGCCCGTACCCCCTCGGGGGTGAGCGAGCGCATCATCGAGCTGGCGCTGTCGCACGGCCGGGAGATGACAGTCGACCAGGCCCGCCGGATGGCCGGCAACGCGCTCGACCTGATCGTCTACGTCACGGTCGAGGACGAGACAGCGATCGGCGGACGCAAGCACCGCTTCGTCTCGCACGTCGAGGAGGTCATCGGCGTCGGCGAGGGCAACCGGATCACCACGACGACCGTCTTCGGCCCCGGGCCGGACGGCCGCGCGGTCCCCCGCCACCTGCCCGAACGCATCCGCGACCAGCTGCTGCGCGTCGGCTACGACGCCCGCCTGCTCACCCGGTTCGTCGAGGCCGGTGTGGGCGCGTGGCGGCGCCCCCGGCACACCCGCCTCGGGGCGCGGCCGAGCGGAGGCCCGGCGTGACGCAGATCGAACTGATCGCCCTGGTCTCCGGCGCGGCCTGCGTGGCCGGGCTGGTGCTGACCGTCGTCGCGCTCGTCGGCACCCGCCGCCCGCCCGGTCCGGCGCCCGGTGCCGGGCCGAGCCTGAGCCGCCTCTGGACCGGTTCCGGCGCGAGCCGCGCCGACCAGCGCCGCTACCAGCTCCTGCTCGGCGCCGCGGTGGTCGCCGGTGCGGTGGCGTTCCTGCTCACCGGGCTGCCGGTGGTCGGCCTGCTGGTGGCGCTCGCGGTGCCGGGCGTGCCGTGGCTGTTCGCGGTCGGCCGGGCCGAGCAGCGGGCCATCGCCCGGGTCGAAGCCGTAGGCGAGTGGACCCGCCGGCTCAAGGACATCTCGGCCACGGGCCAGGGACTCCAGCAGGCGATCATCGGCACCATCGCCACCGCGCCGGAGGAGATCCAGGAGGAGGTACGCACGCTCGCCGCCCGCCTCCAGGCCGGCTGGCTGGCCCGCTCCGCGCTGCTCGCCTTCGCCGACGAGATCGCCGACCCGGTCGCCGACCAGGTGGTGGCCGCGCTGATCCTGCACCTCACCGACCGGGGCGAGCGCCTCGGCGACGTGCTCGGGTCGATCGCCACCGCCGCCTCGGCCGAGGTGGCGACCCGGCGCGAGGTCGAGGCGAAGCGCACCCAGCCCCGGTTCGCGGTCCGCTTCCTCACCGGCATGACACTGGCGACGCTCGCGTACGGGCTGGTGAACAGCGAATACATCCGTCCGTACGGGACGGTGACGGGTCAGCTCGTGATGGCGGTGCTCGGTGCCGCGTTCGTCGGGCTGCTGGTCTGGGTGCGCTCGATGAGCCAGCCGCCCCGGCCCGCGCGGTTCCTGCCGGCGCCCGACCCGGAGGAGGCGATCGCGTGAGCGTCCTCAACTGGCAGATGGCGATCGGGGTGCTCGGCGGGTGCGCGGTCGGGCTCGGGCTGTTCCTGGTCGTGCGCGAGGCGCTGCCGGCCACCCCGGCGCTCGGCCCGGCGCTGCGCCGGCTGCACCAGCCACCCGGCCAGCCCCCGGCCGCCGGCGCCGGACCGGACTGGCTCGGCGGGTTCGCCCGCTGGCTGCGCCCGCCGCACCGTCAGCTCGCGCTGCTCGACCGCACCCCCGAGCAGTACGCCCTGTCCGTGCTGCTGTCGGCGCTCGTCGGGTTCGCCACCCCGGCGGTCGCCTCGGCGGTGCTCTTCGTCGGCGGGGTGGCGCTGCCGGTGGCCGTACCGGTGGTGGCCAGCCTGGGCCTGGCGCTCGGCGCCGGACTGCTCGCGCACCGCGCGGTGCTCGCCAAGGCGGACGCCGCCCGGGACGAGTTCCGGCAGGCGGTCTGCACCTACCTCGACCTGGTGGCGTTGCAGCTCTCCGCCGCGCACGGCCCGGTGCAGTCGCTGGAGCGCGCGGCGGCGGTCTGCGACGGCTGGGTCTTCGACCGGATCCGGGAGGCGCTGCGGCTCGCCCAGCTCCAGATGCACTCGCCCTGGGACGAGTTGCAGGAGCTGGCCGAGCGGATCGGCATCCCGGAGCTGGGCGACGTGGGCGCCATCATGCGCTCCTCCGGCAGCGAGGGCGCCCAGGTGCACGAGACGTTGCGGTCCCGCGCCGACTCGCTGCGCGACCAGATCCGCACCGACAACCTGGCCCGGGCCGAGGGGGTCACCAGCAAGTTGGACATCCCCGGCTCGCTGCTGGTGTTCGTCCTGCTCGGCTTCGCCGTCTATCCGTTCCTCGCCCGCCTGTGAACCCACCCGAGAAGGAGACGACCATGCACCTCTACGCCTACCTGTACGTGGCGGTGAGCACCCGCCTCGCCGAGCTGCGCCGGGACTCCGAGCGCGGCGACAGCCCGGTGCCGACCGCGGTGATCATCTTCGGCCTGGTCGCGGTGGCCATGGCGGTCACCGGGCTCGCCCTGGCCAAGGCGAACAACTGGATGAACGCCATCCCGAACAACACGGCGCCGCAGGCCCCGTGATGCCCAGCCCCGCCCGTACGGTCCGGAGCCGGCCGGCGTCTGCCGGCCGGCCCGCCGGCCCGCCCGGTCCGGGGCGGTTCGCCGCTGCCCTGCGCGCCCGCCTGGCCGAGGGTGAGCGGGGCGCCAACCCGGTCGAGCTGGCCGTGGTGATGCCGGTGATCCTGGTGATGCTGTTCGGCTCGATCCAGGTCGCCGTCTGGTTCGTGGCCCGGTCCACCGCGCTGAACGCCGCGCAGACCGCTGTCAACGCCCAGCGCACGATCGACGCCGGGCCGGACGCCGGACGGCAGCGGGCGATCAGCTTCCTGCAACAGTCCGGGGACTGGCTGGTCGGCTGGGAGCAGACCGGCCCGACCTGCGTCGAGACCGCCACCGGCGTCACCTGCACGGTGCAGGGACGCTCCCTGTCGGTCATCCCGGGCGTCTCGTTCGAGGTCACGCAGACCGCGCACGGCCCGGCCGAACGCTGGACCACCGGATGAACGCCGGGCCGCGACGGGACCGGGGTTCCGTGTCGATCGAGGTGGCGGTGCTCGCGCCCGCCTTCATCGGCCTGATGATGCTGGCCGGCGTGGCCGGGCGGACCGCGGTCGCGGACGAGGCGGTGGAGTCGGCCGCCCACGACGCCGCCCGGGCCGCCTCGCTGGCCCGCAACGCCGACGACGGTGCGGAGGCCGCCGAGGCGGCGGCCCAGGACCAGCTCGGCTGGGCGGGGCTGAACTGCACCGGCCCACCCCGGATCGATCTCGCGGGCTCGGTGGCCGGGACGACGACGAGCTTCGCCGCCGCGTACCAGAGCGCCGCAGGCGTGCCGGCGACCGTGACGGTCACGGTGACCTGCACCGTCTCCTTCGACGACCTGAGCGCGCCCGGCCTGCCCGGCGTGCCGGGCGGCAAGACCGTCTCGGCGAGGTTCACCTCGCCGCTGGACACCTACCGGAGTCGCGGATGACCGGGCGGCGCGAGGCGGAGAGCGGCCGGGTGAGCCTGTTCCTGGCCGTGGCGATGACCGGCGTACTGGCGATCATCGGCCTGGCCTACGACGGCGCCGGTCAACTGCGCACACTCCAGCGCGCGGACAACCTGGCCGCCGAGGCGGCCCGCGCCGGCGGCCAGATGATCGACCGCGCGCGGGCCATCGAGGGCGGCCCGAAGCGGATCGACCAGGTCGCCGCCCGCGCCGCGGTCGCCGCCTACCTCGGCGCCGCCGGCGGCGTCCAGGACCACGAGGTCGACTTCCCCGTGGTCGGCACCGAGACCCAGATCCGGGTACGCGTGCAGATCACCTACAGCCGGGACCTGCTGAGTCTGTTCGGCGCACAGAAGACCGCCACCGTCACCGGTGAGGCCACCGCTCGGGCACTCACCGGCCCACCGTAGGAAGGGAAGGCCGCCATGGGCGCACCCCGACGCTCCCCCGTCCGCCGCGCCGGCCAGGTTCTCACCGGCCTCGGCGCCCTCGTCGTGCTCGTCGGCGTGCTGGCCGGCGGGCCGGTCGCGTTGCTGGCGTTCGCCGGCAACCCGCTGCCGGATCATCTGCCCACGCTGGCCGAGGTCGGTACGGCGTTGACCAGCCGCGACGACGGTCAACTCTTCCTGCGCGCGCTGGCCGTGGTGGGCTGGTTCGGCTGGGCCACGTTCGCGTTCTCCGTCGTGGTGGAGCTGCTCGCCGCGGCGGTACGCCGGCCGGCACCGAAGCTGCCCGGCATGCACCGCCAGCAGAAGGCCGCAGCCGCGCTCGTCGGTTCGGTCGCGCTGATCCTGGTCGCGAGCCCGGCCGCGGCGAGCGCCGCCGCACTGACCGCCCCGCAACCGGTGGTCGCCGCCGTCACCTCGCCGGCCGTGACCGCGAGCCAGGTCACCCCGTCGACCCCGGTCGCGGCGGAGGCGAGCGAACCGGCCGTGTACCGGGTGGCCAAGGGCGACTACCTGGGCGAGGTGGCCGACCGCTACCTGGACGACTTCGACAGATACAAGGAGCTGGCCCGGCTGAACCGGCTCGCCGACCCGGACCGGATCCGCCCGGGTCAGCTCATCACGCTGCCGGACGGCGCGACGGACTCGGGTGCCCGGCGGCACGCCACCGGACGGATCGTGGTCACCGAGCCGGCCGAGACGGCACCCGTCAAGCCCGGTGGCGGCGGTGCCTCCTCGACCACCCCGAAGGCGAAGCCCAAGCCCACGCCGCGCGACGCGACGCCCACCGTGGAGGCGCCTATCGGTCAGCCGCCGGCCATGTCGGCGGGCGCATCCCGGGCCACCGCCGAGGAGGGCATCAACCGTCCGCTGGCCATCTCGGCGGTGCTGGCCGTGGCGAGCATCGTGGGTGCGCAGATCGGCGCGCTGCTCGGGTTGCGCAAGCGGCCGGTGCCCGCCCGCGCGCTGTCGAGCGGACGGCACCGACGGGACTGACTCAGGGCAGCCGGGCCTCGACCTGGCCGGACACCACGCGGCTGGGCAGCACGATCTGGTCGTTGGCGGCCGGGCCGTGCACCACCTCGCCGCCGTCGAGCCGGAACGCGCTGCCGTGCCAGGGGCAGACCACGCAGGCGTGGCCGTCGATCTGCTCCACCTTGCCCTCGCCGAGCGGGCCACTCTGGTGGGGGCAGCGCTCCAGCATCACGCTGACGTCGTCGCCGTCCCGGTAGAGGATCACCGGGACGTCGTCGATCTTCTTGGTGACCAGTTCGTGCCGGGGCAGGCTGCCCAGGTCGCCGACCCGGTGCCACCCGTCGCTGATCAGGTGCATCTCGGAGACGCTCTGGCTGGCCTGGGCACCCTGCTTGTACGCGAGGTGCCCGCCCAGGTACGCCCCACCGCTCGCGGCGGACAGCCCCAGATAGGACAGCGTCCGGCCGAGCCCGTGCCGCCCGTTGAGCCGGGCCACCAGGGAGCCGGCGTACAGCGCCAGGCCGACCGTGTTGGCGGCGGCGTGCACCAGCCCGATCCGGCGCTGGTCGCGGGTGAGCGTGGCCCAGTCGTTGAGCCCGGCGACCGCCGCGGGCACCGCGCTGACCGTACCGAGACCCACCAGCGCGGTGGCGGCCCGGCGCTGGCCGGGCAGCAGATCCACCACGGCGGCGGAGATCCAGGCACCGACCGGCACCTGCACCATCGCGGGGTGCAGCGGATGGCCGAGCCACACCCCGTGCAGCGCGTCGCGCACCCGTTGCGAGCGCAGCGTGCCCTGGACGGCGCGCTGCAACCGGTCACCCACCCGGTCGAGACCGGTGGCCTGTTCGATCTTCGTCAGTAGTTCGCGCACCTGTTCCGACTTCCCGGCAGGAGAGCCCCCAAACCGGACGCCCCGGAATTCCCTCGCACGGAACCCCCGCCGGATATACTCAGGCGGTCGACCGTATATAGGGAGCCGCGGTGACCAAGATCCTGGTGGACGTCGACGACGAGGCGCTGGCGGATGCCGCCGAAGCATTCGGCACGAAGACCAAGAAGGACACGGTGAACGTCGCGCTCCGCGAGGGCGCGGCGAGACTGCGCCGCGCCCGCGCGCTGGCGGAACTGGCCGAGCGCGGGCAGGCCGGTGACTTCGACGAACTGCTCGACAAGGGCGCCTACCGCTCGTGAAGCTGGCCGACTACCTGATCGACACCAGTGCCCTCGTCCGGCTCCTGCGTGATCCGGACGTGCTGGCGCGCTGGGAGCAGCAGGTGACAGCGGGCCTGCTCGCCGTGTGCCCCCTGGTCGAGCTGGAGTTCCTCTACACCGCCCGGTCCGTCGCCGACCGGACGCGCCTGGCGGAGCAGCTCCGGGCCGCCTTCGGCTGGGTGGTGATGCCGGACCGGATCTACGAGCGCGCCGCCGAGATCCAGGGCGACCTGACCGCGCGGGGCACCCACCGCTCGGCGGGCGCCGTCGACCTGGTCATCGCCGCCACCGCCGAACACCACGGGCTCTCGCTGCTGCACTACGACCGGGACCTCGACCAGGTCGGAGCCGTCACCGGCCAGCCGATGCGCTGGCTGACCCGGCCCGGCACGATCAAATAGGCGGTAGCCACGACGACGCCGTCGCGGGCATGCTGAGCCCATGGGGGTACGCGTCGAGCACGCCGGTGCCGTGACCACTGTGATCCTGGACCGGCCCGAGGCACGTAACGCCGTGGACGGGCCGACCGCGCGAGCCCTGGCCGACGCGTTCCGCGCGTTCGACGCCGACCCGCACGCGGCGATCGCCGTGCTCTGGGGCGCGGGCGGCACGTTCTGCTCCGGTGCCGACCTCAAGGCCGTCGGCACGCCGCGCGGCAACCGGGTCGAGCCCGACGGCGACGGGCCGATGGGCCCCACCCGGATGCGACTGTCCAAGCCGGTGATCGCCGCGATCTCCGGGTACGCGGTGGCCGGCGGGCTGGAGCTGGCGCTCTGGTGCGATCTGCGGGTCGCCGAGTCGGACGCGACGCTCGGCGTGTTCTGCCGACGCTGGGGCGTACCGCTGATCGACGGCGGGACGGTCCGGCTGCCCCGGCTGATCGGCGAGAGCCGCGCGATGGACCTGATCCTCACCGGCCGTCCGGTGCGCGCCGACGAGGCGGACGCGATGGGTCTGGTCAACCGGCTGGTCGCGCCCGGTGAGGCTCGCGCGGCGGCCGAGGAACTGGCCGCCGGGATCGCCCGGTCCCCGCAGACGTGCCTGCGCAACGACCGGGCGGCGGTGCTGGCCGGCACGGGGCTGCCGGAGCCGGAGGCGATGGCGGCCGAGCTGACCTACGGCCTGGAGTCGCTCGCGGTGGACGGGGTACGCGGCGCCGGCCGGTTCGCCGACGGCGCCGGCCGGCACGGCGCGCCGGCCGGCTGAGGCGTCACTTCAGCGCGCGCAACGCGTCCTCGATGGCCCTGTGGAACGTCGGGTACGCGTAGATCATGTGCCGGAGCTGGCTGATCGGCACCGCCGCGTGCACCGCCACGACGAGCGCGGAGAGCACCTCGCCACCGGCCGGTCCGGCCGACGTGGCACCGACGAGGACGCCCTGGTCGGCGTCGGCGATCAGCTTGATGAACCCGGCGTTGCCGGTCTTGTGGATCCAGCCCCGGGCCGACGAGGTGAGGTCGGCGTACCCG
This sequence comes from Micromonospora sp. WMMD1274, assembly GCF_049179035.1. Taxonomy (NCBI): domain Bacteria; kingdom Bacillati; phylum Actinomycetota; class Actinomycetes; order Micromonosporales; family Micromonosporaceae; genus Micromonospora; species Micromonospora sp. WMMD1274. Next base: position 3,233,545 of record NZ_JBMHMG010000001.1, on the reverse strand, counting down.
ACCTGGACGTTGACGCCGCGCTCGCGGGCCTGCTGCTCGGTGAGGCCGACCGCGCCGACCTCAGGGTCGGTGAACGTGACCCGGGGCAGCGCCCGGTAGTCGGCCACCGGGACGCTGCCCGGCGCGGCAGTCGATCCGCCCGCGCTCATCGCGCCGCCGACCGCGCTGACCACCCCGGCCGCGCCGCCGACCACACTCGCGGTGCCGCTGGCGTCCGGGCCTCCCTTGGTACGCCGCATGTGGTCGAGCACGTCCGCCACCACGATGCCGGCCTGGTACATGGCGATGTGGGTGAACGCGCCCTCGCCGGTGAGGTCGCCGACGGCCTAGATCCCGTCGGTGACGTGCATCCGGTCGTTCACCGGCAGGTAGCGCTGCCCGGCGTCCACCCCGACGGTGTCCAGGCCCAGCTCCTCCAGGTGCGCCTTGCGGCCGGTCACCACGAGCAGCTTCTCGCCGGTGAACTCGGCGCCGTCGGCGTGCACGGTGAACGTGTCGCCGTCGTGGCCGACCCGGCCGGCCTTGACCCCGGTGCGGATCTCCACCCCGTCGGCGCGCAGCGCGTCGGCGGCCAGCGCGGACGCCTCCGGCTCCTCGACGGCGAGCACCCGGTCGGCCGCCTCGATCACCGTCACCCGGACGCCGAACCGGGCGAAGACCTGGGCGAGTTCCAGCCCGATCGCGCCGCCGCCGAGCACCAGCAGCGACCCGGGCAGTTCCTCCACCTCGATGGCCTGGTGGTTCGTCCAGTACGGCGTGTCGGCCAGCCCGTCGATCGGCGGGACCGAGGGCCGGGTGCCGGTGCCGAGAACCACGCCGTAGCGGGCCTGGAACACCTGGTCGCCGACGCGTACGCGGTTCGGGCCGTCGAGCCGCCCGCTGCCCCGGACGAACCGGCCGCCCTTGCCGGTGAACCGGTCCACCGCCACCTTGTCGTCCCAGGTGTCGGTGGCCTCGGCCCGGATCCGCTTCGCCACCGGCGCCCAGTCGGGCCGCACCTGGGCGGAACCGGCCAGCTCGTTGACCCGGTGCGCCTCGGCCAGCGCGTTCGCCGCCCGGATCATCATCTTGCTCGGCACGCATCCCCAGTAGGGGCACTCGCCGCCGACCAGGTCCCGTTCGATGCCGACCACGGTGAGGCCGGCCTCGGCGAGCCGCCCGGCCACCTCCTCGCCGCCGACGCCGAGCCCGACCACTACTACGTCCACCAGTTCCGGCTCCGCCATTCCGCAAGCATTCCGCACCTGCGGGGCACCGGCCACCGCACCGGCCCGGAATTCCCGCGCCGATAACGCATGCGACCACCTACCGTGGCCGCATGCGCGCGCGCTTCGCCCCGGTCCGGGACTGCTTCCACGGCCTGTTCTCGACCGGCCGCGAGACCGGCGCGTCGCTGTCGGTGTGGCACGACGGCGTACCGGTGATCGAACTGGTGGGTGGCACCACCGCCGCGGTGCCGCCCGGCACTGTCGTACCGGCCGCCGGGGCAGATTGTCCGTGGCTGCCGGACACGCTCGTCGACGTCTACTCGGTCGGCAAGCCGGTGGTCGCGCTCTGCCTGCTTCTGCTCGTCGATCGAGGGCGGGTCGACCTGGACGCGCCGGTGTCGGCGTACTGGCCGGAATTCCGCGCCCCGGCCACCGTGCGGCAGGTGCTCGCCCACACCGCCGGGTTGCCCGCCTTCCCGGTGCCCCGGCCCGCCACCGCGATCGCCGACTGGGACCTGCTCTGCGCCGACCTGGCCGCCGCCGACCCCGAGTGGACGCCGGGCGCCGTCGCGGGCGAGCACGCCTGGACGTACGGGCACCTGGTGGGCGAGCTGGTCCGCCGGGTGGACGGGCGGCCGGTGGGCCGGTTCCTGGCCGAGGAGATCGCCGGTCCGTGGCGTCTGGACCTGGCCTTCGGGCTGGACGAGGCGGACCGGCGGCGGTGCGCCGACCTGTCGTACGCCGATCCGGCCTGGCCGGACGCGATGCGCGGCGAGCCGGGCTCGTTGCGGGCGCGGGCGCTGGACAACCCGCCGGGAGGGCTGGATGTCGCGATGGTGAACAGCGACCTGTGGCGCGCCGCCGAGATCCCGGCGGTGAACCTGCACGCCACCGCCGCCGGGCTCGCCCGGCTGTACGCGGGCCTGCTCGCCGGCGGCACCCTCGACGGGGTACGGCTGTTCAGCCCGGAGCTGGTCGCGGAGGCGACGCGGGTGCAGTACTCCGGCCCGGACCTGCTGCTGGACCGGCCGGTGGACTGGACGCTCGGCATGCAGTGGGAGCCGGACGGCAGTTGGGGCATGGGCGGGATCGGCGGCAGCAGCGCCTGGGCCGACCCGGAGCGCGGCTACACCTTCGCGTACGCGACAGCCCGGCTGGCCGACCACGACCGGGTGGAGGAGCTGGTGGAGGCGTTGCACTCCTGCCTCTGATCTCCCGTCACGTTCGGTGATCCGGGGCGTCGTCACGCAGCGCATTCGGCCGGCCGGGCGGCGGTGTCTTCCCTTTTCCGCCTTTGCTCTGCAGCCATCGGCGCAGCACGGCGCCGAGCAGGGCTTTCCTCGCAGGTCCGAAACCCGCGCAAGACCGGGACGGTCACTTTCTGCAACCGATGCGGATATGGCTGCAGAGCAAAGGGGACGAGAGGCAGCAGGCCGCGGCGGGCAGGGAATCACTGAGCGTTACCCCGGCGGGCGGCGGGCCGCGACCGGGGGGCGGGCCGCGACCAGCGGGCGGCGGGCGGCGAGCGGCGAGCGGCGAGCGGCGAGCGGCAGCGTCAGCGTCAGCGGAGCCAGACCGGGTCGGTGCCGGACACCTCCAACGGCGGCGGGTAGTCGATCGTGCGGCGCACCTCGTCGGGCAGCCGCCACGGCTGGTGGACCGCCTTGCCCGCCACCGACGCAAGCTCCGGCACCCAGCGCCGTACGTACGCGCCGTCGGGGTCGTAGCGCTCGGCCTGCCGTACCGGGTTGAAGCCCCGGTACGGCCGGGTGTCGTTGCCGGTGCCGGCCACCCACTGCCAGTTGCCCGAGTTGTTGACCCGGTCGCCGTCGAGCAGCCACCGGAAGAAGACCTCCAGGCCGGGCCGCCAGTCCAGTCCGAGGTGCTTGGTCAGGTAGCCGGCGGTGATCAGGCGGGCCCGGTTGTGCATCCAGCCCTCGGCGCGCAACTGGCGCATGCCGGCGTCCACGATCGGCATGCCGGTCCGCCCCTCGGCCCAGGCGTCGAGCGCGTGCGGGTCGTCGCGCCAGTCCTCGCGCGCACCGCGCCGGTAGGCGACCGTGGACAGGTCGGGGAAACCGGCGACCACCTGGTGGTAGAAGTCGCGCCAGCAGAGCTGCCGGACGAAGGGTCCGTCCCGGTCACCCGCCCGGTTCGCCACCGCCAGCGGCGACACACACCCGAAGCGCAGGTACGGGCTGAGCCGCGAGGTCTCGTCGCCGGCCATGTCGTCGTGGATGTCGTCGTACCGATGGAGGGTGGGCAGCCAGGCGGTGAGCCGGCGCCCGGCGACGGTCTCGCCACCGACGGCGGCATCCGGGCTGTCGCCCCTCGGCGGGTCGGGCAGCCGGCCGGGGTCGACGCCGTCGGGCAGCCGGACCCGCTTCGGCGCGGCCAGCTCGTCGCGCCACCGCACGCCCTGCCAGGCCCGGAAGTAGGGGCTGAAGACGCGGTAGTGGTCGCCGCCACCGGGGCGCAGCGCACCGGGCTCGACGATCGTGAGGCCGGGGAACACGCGCAGGAACATCCGGTGCCGCTCGCACTCGGCACGCAGGCGGCGTTCCCGGCGGTGGGCGTAGCGGCTCACGTCGGCGGAGAGCCCGATGCCCTCGGCGCCCACCTTCCGCGCCAGCGCGACCGTCTCGGCCACCGGATCGCCGCGCCTGATCACCAGGTCGCCGCCGCGCCTGCGGAGCGCCTCGCGCAGGTCGGCCAGGCTCTGGTGCAGGAACCGGGTGCGGTTGGGCGAGAGCCTCTGCAACGCCGGGTCGAGCACGTAGAGCGGCACCACCCGGTCGAATGCGGAGCAGGCGGCGGCGAGCGCCGGATGGTCGTGCACCCGCAGGTCGCGGGTGAACAGCACCACCGCCGTCCGGCCGGTCATCCGGCCAGGGCCGGTTCCAGTGCCGGGCCGGGCACCCGCACCGGCGTGCCCGACGGGGTGAGCAGCGCCCGCGCGGCCACCGCCATCCGGCGCCGCCGCGGCACCAGGGCACGGCGGACGAAGACGTCGTAGTCCTGCGCGGCCACCTCGTCGAGGATGCCGCCGTAGAGCGCGTACGCGGTGCGCATGCACGCCTGCGAGGCGGGATCGAGCAGCGGGATGCCCGGCGCGGCGGCGACGTAGTGGGCCTGGGCGCGGGTCACCTCGTACTCGATCAGCTCGCGGATGCGCGGCGTGGTGCGGCCGGCGGCCTTGGCGGCGAGCAGGTCGTCACGGGTCAGGTCGAACTTGGCCATGTCCTCGTCGGGCAGGTAGGTCCGGCCCCGGTCCAGGTCCTCGGAGACGTCCCGGATGAAGTTGGTGAGCTGGAACGCGAAGCCGAGCTGACGGGCGGGCTCGCGGGCGGCGGCCGGGTCGGAGCTGCCGAGGATCGGCAGCATCATGGTGCCGATGACCGCGGCCGAGCCCTCCATGTAGTCGAGCAGGTCGTCGTAGGTCGGGTACGACATGACCGTCAGGTCCATCGCCATGCTGCGCAGGAACGACGCGAAGTCGTCGCGGTCCAGGTCGAACACGGCGATGGTGTGCAGCACGGCCGGCAGCAGCGGGTCGTCGACCGACGCACCGTGCAGCCCGGCGACGAATCGATCCGACCACTCGCGCAGCCTGGCGGCTCGCTCGGCCGGCGGCAGGTCCTCGGTGCGGTCGACGATCTCGTCCGCGTAGCGGGTGAATCCATACAAGGCGTGCACATGCCGCCGTTTCCAGGCGGGAAGCAGCCGGGTGGCGAGATAGTAGGTACGGCCGTGACGCCGGTGCAGCTCGCGGCAGCGGTCATAGGCAGCGGTCAGATCCGTGTCCATCGGCCCTCCTCAGTTTCGACGCAGCAATCGACGCAACTCGTAACCCTAGGGTACGCTCGCCCACATGGCCAACGACGCAGTTGCGGGTAATGCGCTCCGCGTCGCGCCGGCTCAGCCCGGGGCGACGGACGATCCGGTCCGCGGCGTACTGGCCGCGTTCACGAAAGACCTGATCAAAGGGGTCGATGAGACGCTCGCGGCGTTCCTGGCCGCGGAAGTCGAATCGCTCACCGAGATCGACGCAGCGATGGGTGGTTTCGCCGCGACGGCGCGCGACTGCGTGCTGGCCGGCGGCAAGCGGGTCCGCCCCACGTTCGCGTACTGGGGATGGCGGGGCGTGGTCGGCGGGGAGGAACCGCTGCGCTCGGTGCTCCCGGCCCTGTCCGCGCTCGAACTGCTGCACACGTTCGCGCTGGTGCACGACGACGTGATGGACGCCTCCGACACCCGGCGAGGACTGCCCACCGCGCACCGGGCCGCCGCCGCCCGGCACCGGGCCGCCGGACACACGGGCGACCCCGACCGGTACGGCGAAGCCGTCGCCGTCCTCATCGGCGACCTCTGCATGGTGTGGGCCGACCGGCTGATGGCACACGCGGCGGTCCCGGCGGACCGGCTGCTCGACGTGCGCCGCTGCTACGACCAGATGCGGGTCGAGACGGTCGCCGGGCAGTTCCTGGACGTGCTCGGCGAGAACGACTCGGCGAACTGGACCGTCGACCGGGCGCTGCGGGTGGCGCGGTACAAGACCGCCAGCTACACCGTCCAGCGTCCGCTGCTGTTCGGCGCCTGCCTGGCCGGCGCCGACGCGGACGACCCGCTCATCGCCGCGTACACCCGGTACGGGCTGGCCGTCGGCGAGGCGTTCCAGCTCCGCGACGACCTGCTGGGCGTCTACGGCGACCCGCAGACCACCGGCAAGCCGGCCGGGGACGACCTGCGTACCGGCAAGCCGACCGCGCTGCTGATGTTGGCCCGGCAGCTCGCCGACCCGGCGCAGCGCCGCGCCCTGGAGCGGGCCGGCTCGGTCACCTCGGCACGCGAGGTGGACCGGCTGGCCGACGTGGTCCGCGACACCGGGGCCACGGCCCGGGTGGAGCGGATGATCTCCGACCGGGTGACCGAGGCGCTCGCCGCGCTCGGCACCGCACCGATCGACGAGACGGCGCGCACCGCGCTGACCGGCCTCGCCACCGCCGCCACGGCGCGGCGGGCATGATGAGCAACTTCGTGAGCAAGGGGGCCGGAATGCGTACCGTCAAGGGACGGACCGACCGGGTGGTAGTGGTCGGCGCCGGGCTGGGTGGGCTGGCCTGCGCGCTGCACCTGGCCGGCAGCGGCCGGCAGGTGACGGTGCTGGAACGCGAGCCGGTGCCGGGCGGGCGCGCCGGGCGGCTCAGCGTCGACGGGTACGAGTTCGACACCGGCCCGACCGTCCTCACCATGCCCGACCTGATCGCCGAGGCGGTCGGCGCGGTGGGCGAGGAGCTGACCGACTGGCTCGACCTGAGCCCGCTCGACCCGGCGTACCGCGCCTACTACCCGGACGGGTCGACGCTCGACGTCATCACCGACACCACCCGGATGGCCGCCGAGATCGCCCGCGTCTGCGGCCCCCGGGAGGCCGACGGCTACCTGCGTTTCGTCGACTACGCGCGCAACCTGTGGCAGTGGGAACGGGCCGACTTCATCGAGCGCAACCTCGACGCGCCGACCGACCTGCTCACCGGCAACCTGTTGAAGCTGTTCGCCAACGGCGCCTTCCGGCGACTCCAGACGAAGATCAACCAGTTCTTCCGTGACCCGCGTACCCAGCGGATCTTCTCCTTCCAGGCCATGTACGCGGGCCTGTCGCCGCACGACGCGCTGGCGATCTACACGGTCATCGCGTACCTCGACTCGGTGGCCGGGGTGTGCTTCCCGCGCGGCGGCATCCACGCGGTCTCGCGTGGGATGGCCGGCGCGGCGGAGAAGCACGGCGTGCAGATCCGGTACGGCACCACGGTGACCCGGGTGGAGACCGCCAACGGCCGCGCCACCGGCGTCGTCACCGCGGACGGCGACTTCGTCCCCGCCGACACGGTCGTGCTCAACCCGGACCTGCCGGTCGCCTACCAGGATCTGCTGCCGCCCAGCCGGCAGCGCAAGCTGACCTACTCGCCGTCCTGCGTGGTGCTGCACATCGGTTCGACGCAGGGCTATGGCAAGATCGCCCACCACAACATCCACTTCGGGCGCTCCTGGAAGGGGACGTTCGACGAGGTGATCCGCCGAGGCGAGCTGATGACCGACCCGTCGCTGCTGGTGACGAACCCGAGCCGCACCGACCCGTCGGTGGCGCCGGCCGGGAAGCACACCTACTACGTGCTCGCACCGGTGCCGAACCTCGAACGCGCGCCGTTCGACTGGACGGGTGACCTGACGCAGCGGTACGCCGAGCAGCTCGTGACCACGCTCGAGGAGCGCGGCTACGTCGGCTTCGGCGACGGCATCGAGGTGATGGAGGCCGTCACCCCGGCCGACTGGGCGGCGCAGGGCATGGCCGCCGGCACCCCGTTCGCCGCCGCGCACAGCCTCTTCCAGACCGGCCCGTTCCGCCCCTCCAACCTGCACCGCACGCTGGACAACGTGGTGTTCGTCGGCTCCGGCACCCAGCCGGGCGTCGGCGTGCCGATGGTGCTGATCAGCGGCAAGCTCGCCGCCGCCCGGATCACCGGGACGATGTCGTGAGCGAACGGGAGACCCACCTGGTCGAGCTGGTCGACGACGACGGCCGGGTGGTCGGCGAGACCACCGTGGCGACCGCCCACCAGCCACCCGGACGGCTGCACCGCGCCTTCTCGGTGCTCCTCGTCGACCCCGAGGGGCGGGTGCTGTTGCAGCAGCGGGCCGCGGTCAAGACGCGGTTCCCGCTGCGCTGGGCGAACTCCTGCTGCGGCCATCCGCTGCCCGGCCAGTCGCTGTCCGAGGCCGCCAACCGGCGGCTCGCCGAGGAACTCGGCGTCGACCCGGTCGACCTCACCGAGGTGGGCGTCTACCTCTACTACGCGGAGGACCCGGCCACCGGACGCGTCGAGTTCGAGTACGACCACGTGCTGCGCGCCGACGTACCGGCCGACCTGGTCACGCGGCCCGACCCGGACGAGGTGGCCGACCTGCGCTGGGTCGACCCCGGCGCGGTGGTGGCCGACCTGGACGCCAACCCCCGCGAGTACGCCCCGTGGCTCGGCGGCGTGGTCAACCGGCTGCTGCACCCGACCGACGCGTCCCGGCCGGGCGTACCGGCCACCGAGGCACCGGAGCGGTCGGGTGGCCGATGAGGCGCTGAGCGCGGGGGCCGTCGCACGCCGACTGGGCGTGGCGGTCACCACGCTGCGTACCTGGCACCAGCGCTACGGTCTCGGCCCCAGCGAGCACGTGCCGGGCCACCACCGGCGCTACACGCCGGCCGACCTCGCCCAGCTGGAGATCATGCGCCGGCTGACCGCCGAGGGGGTGGCACCCGCCGAGGCCGCCCGCTGGGCCCGGCAGGCGCCGGCCGTGCTGCCTCCGGAGCGGCGCGGCCTCAAGGCGAGGGCCTCGACGGTACGCGACGGCGGCGGCACCACCATCCCGGTCGGGCGGGCCGGTCCGGCGGCGCGCGGGCTGGCCCGTGCCGCCATGCGACTGGACTCGGTGACCATCGGCCGGACCATCGCCGACGCGCTGGCCACCGACGGGGTGGTGGCGACCTGGGAGGGGCTGCTGCGGCCGGTGCTCGCCGGCATCGGGGAGCGGCACGCCGCCACCTCCGCGCTGATCGAGGTGGAACACCTCATGTCCCGGTGCGTCTCGGTGGCGTTCGCCACTGTGGCCCGGGCCCACCCGACCACGGGGCCGCCCCGGATCCTGCTCTCCTGCGCCGACGAGGAGCAGCACTCGCTGCCGCTGGAGGCGCTCGCCGCCGCACTGGCCGAGGCCGGTGTGAGTTATCGCATGCTCGGTGCCCGGGTGCCGGTACCCGCCCTGGTGGAGGCGGTCAACCGGACCGGCCCGGCGGCCGTGGTGCTCTGGTCGCACACCCGCGCGACGGCCGACCCCTGCCAGCTCACCGCGCTGCTGACCGTCCCGCGCCGGCCGCTGCTGGTGCTCGCCGCCGGGCCCGGCTGGCGGGCCGACTCGCTGCCGGCCGGGGTGGTCCGGCCGGTGGACCTGGCCGAGGCGTTGTCGCTGGCCTTGGCGGTACGGGACTCGCTGGACCAGTCGACGACGAGCTGAGCCCCTCTCCCGTTCCGGGTCGGCGTCCGCTACGGTCGGAAAGTCCGTCTGACCCCGACCCCTCCGGGAGCGACGAATGCGTCCACGCGCCCTGTCGGCGCTCGTTCTGGGCCTGGTGCTCCTCATCACCGGCTGCGGCGAAGCCGGCAAGTCACTCGAAAAGGCCGCCGCACCGCCGTCGGCCTCGGCGTCGCCGTCCCCGACGCCGGTGACGAAGCCCTCACCGACCCCCACCACTCCCGCGAAGCCGAAGCTGCGCCCGGCGCCGAAGAAGCTGCCGGCGGGCCTGCACCGAGCCAGCGGGAGCAACGGCGTGGCGCTCACCTTCGACGACGGGCCGGATCCCCGCTACACCCCGCAGATCCTGGCCCAGCTCCGGGCAGCCCGCGTGAAGGCCACCTTCTGCGTCGTCGGGCAGCAGGCCAAGCGCTACCCGGAGCTGGTCGCCCGGATCGTCCGCGAGGGGCACCAGCTCTGCAACCACAGCTGGCACCATGACGTGAACCTGGGCCGGCGCTCCGCCGCCGAGATCCGGGCCGACCTGGAACGGACGAACGAGGCCATCCACGCCGCCGCGCCCAAGGCGCCGATCACCTGGTTCCGCCAGCCCGGCGGCCGCTGGACGGCCGAGGAGGTCACGATCGCCAAGCAGATGGGCCTGCGCCCGCTGCACTGGAGCGTGGACCCGCAGGACTGGGACCACCCACCGGCGAAGACGATCATCAAGCGGGTGAAGGGTGCCACCCGGCACGGCTCGGTCGTGCTGATGCACGACGCGGGCGGCGACCGGGCCCAGACGATGGCCGCCTGCCGGCACCTGATTCCGGACCTGAAGCGGAGATTCGGCATCGCCCTACCGCGCTGAACTGCGGTTTTACGCCGCTCCACGGCCAGGCCCATACCGGTTTGGTCGTCCGCGCAGGCATGACATATGCTTCTCCTGCCTCCGGCGGGGCCGGATGGGAGCAAGTCCGCTTGAAGTTGCGAGTGTGCAATGATGGCGGGGCCGCCCTCATCGTCTAGCGGCCCAGGACGCCGCCCTTTCAAGGCGGTAGCACGGGTTCGAATCCCGTTGGGGGCACGGTCCGGCTCGCGCCGGATGCAACACCAGCCAGGTCCTGTGGAGCAGTTGGAGTGCTCGCCGCCCTGTCAAGGCGGAGGTCGCGGGTTCAAGTCCCGTCAGGACCGCAAGCGCTGACGCCGCGCAGCTCGATGCGCGGCGTTCTGCGTATCGGCCCGTGCGGTAGCATGTGTCGAGCACCACGGCCAGGTAGCTCAGTTGGTACGAGCGTCCGACTGAAAATCGGAAGGTCGGCGGTTCGACCCCGCCCCTGGCCACATAGCCTTTCGCCGGGCTACAAAGGTCCCCACCAGCGGAAACGCCGGTGGGGACCTTGTTTTATGCCCTCGTCCGGCATCGAGCGGTGTTGCCCGTGGCTGACCCTCTTGGCCGCTGATTGCCGCCGCCTATCGCACGTAGATCGCACGCGTGCCCTTCCTCACACGGCGACCCGCGCAACCACTGACCACCGCACCATCCGGACGGAAATCCCCCATCTCTGTCGAAGATCCCCGCCCGGAGGGCAAACAGCTCTTGCATCCGTCAGCGTGGCCGGCCGGCCCGGCCGATGCCCGGCCGGAGGTCGCCAGCAGGCCGGGGCCGGGCCGGCGCGGTCCGCTTGCGGGCCGCCTTGATGACCTGACCTTCCACGACCTACGGCACACCGGGCAGACCCTCGCCGCGCAGACCGCGACCCTGGCCGACCTGATGAAGCGACTCGGGCACTCGTCCATGGCGGCGGCCCGCCGGTACCTGCACGCCGTCGACGGCCACGACCGCGAAATCGCCAAGGCCCTGTCCGAGCTGGCCGCGCACGGTGATGTCGCGCGACTGCCCCGGCACATCACCATGCGCGGCTAGCGGCGGAGCAGCGCCACCGATCCCGCCGCAGTCAGTAGAAGCAACAGGTACACCGCGATCAGGGCAACTCCAACTGGATAGGGCATAGGGATGAGGAACGTGGCCCCAAAACCGACCAGGCCCGCACCGCTCATGGCCTGGGCGCAGCCCATACGTACGGGCTGGGCCCGCTGGCTCGGCGTCGGGCGTGCCAACCGAATCCAGACTGCGGGAAACCGTCGTGACACAGCCACACGCACGCCGAGTACAACCCAGGCGAGGCCGAGGACCACGGCCGCAAGGCTCAAACCGGTCAAGACCGGGTCACCGTCATCCAGACTCATGCGCCCATCATCGAAGGCACGTCAAGGCCGCAATCGTCCGACAGATCGCACGACGACCTCGGGTGGCACTCTGAACTGCGGAAATGTAGATGCCTGAAAATCGGAAGGTTGGCGGTTCGACCCCGCCCCTGGCCACATAGCCCTTCGCCGGGCTACAGGAGCGCCGACCAGCGGAAACGCCGGTCGGCGTTCTGCTTTGCGCCTCACGGTCCCGCCTGTCCGGTCTGACCCTCGTTGACCCCGGAATCCCGCTCGGGGCCGGCCCTTATCGCACGTGGATCGCACGGCCGGCCGTCCTGCTAGTAGAGCATTCGGCTTGGCGACCGAAGAGTTATGAGATCAAAATGAGCGACCCGGCGACCTGGACACCTGGGCCTCTACCAGCGGAAACACCTCTCGGCATCTCTCACCACTCCCCCGCCGTCGTCGACCTCTTGCGGACTGGATGCGGACCGCTAGGACTAGCTGACGACCTGTTAGAAGAAGATCGCGGATGGCCGGTCAGGTGGTTGCGCGCCTGGTCAGCCCTTCTGGTGTTGTCGGGTGGCGTCGGCGTGAGCGGGTGGCCTTGGCTGTACGGCTACCGGTCGTGGCCAGAGCTGGCGCGCGTAACGTAGCGTCAATGGTATGACGACGGTGGTGGTTTCTCTCGTGGTGTTATTGGTGCTGGTGGGCGGGATTATCGCTTTCTTGGATCGGCGGCAGCGCAATCAGCTCGCTTCGGATGTGGATTCGACTGCTTCCCGCCAAGCTGCCAGCGACAAGCATCGGCACGACGCAAAGCGTCACTTAGCGTCCGGCATCTCGGAGAGGAACAAGATGCCCGACGGTGGCATCGGCCTGTAGGCGCACCTCACGCTCCGACAACCTCATATCTGCCATCCTCACTGTCTGCCGCCGACCCACACCACACCACCACCACACCGTGGGGAAGGGCGTTCGACAAAGATCCCAAGTCTGAGGCGGGGAAGCGCACGATTGCCATCCCGCCGCACGTCGTACCGCTGATCCGCCTGCATCTAGATGAGTACGCGGGCAAAGATCGCCTGTTCATCAGCCGTGACGGATCACCACTGCGGGGGGACACTTTGTATCAGGCGTTCGTTCGGGCGAGGAAGAAGGTAGGTCTAGATGATCTGACCTTCCACGACCTGCGGCACACAGGTCAGACTCTGGCCGCTCAGACTGGCGCGACGCTGGCGGACCTGATGAAGCGGCTCGGCCACTCGTCCATGGCGGCAGCACGTCGCTACCTGCACGCCGTTGACGGGCGTGATCGGGAGATCGCGAAAGCCCTCTCCGATCTGGCGGCGCATGGCGACGTTGCACGGCTGCCCCGGCACATCACGATGCGTGGCTGAGTGACGGTTAGCTCCGAGAGGGCAGGAACAAACCCACTGCACCAAGGGTCGTGAGCAGCGCTACTCCGAAAAGAACGTACTGACCCAGATAGGGCATGTCCAAAGCCACAACGACTTGCCCGGCAAGGAGACCTGCGCCCAACAACGCGATACCGCTACTGAGGCGAAATGCTTGGATCTGCTCGCTTGACGTCGGCTGTCCGGAGCTGGACTCAACCTTGTAGGGCCGTCGCGTCACCGCTAGCCGAAGGCCGAAGACGAGCAGCAGGACGCCCAGCGCCGCGAGCGCAAGTTGGATGGCAACAAACGTCCCGTTCGTGTCACGCAGGCTCATCAAGTCATCGTCCCATGTCGCACGGCGGTCTGAGGGTCCACCACCGCGGCGCTAGTTGCACACCCGTTGCACAACGGACTGCCGCGAGTCGCTGGGCTGCGGAAATGCGGGTGCCTGAAAATCGGAAGGTCGGCGGTTCGACCCCGCCCCTGGCCACATAGCCTTTCGCCGGGCTACAGGAACGCCGATCAGCGGAGACGCAGGTCGGCGTTCTGCTTTCTCCCGGCACGCCCGCCCGTCCGTCCGGTCCGGGCGTGGACGACGCGAGGTGGTCAGCCCAGGTGGGCCGCCTCCGCCCGCAGATGCTCGAGAAAGTGCGTGACGGCCGGCGACGGCGTCCTGCCCCGCACGGTCGCCGCGAATACCTGCCGTACCGACTCGTCGTCCGGATGCAGGCGTAGCAGGGCGATGTCCGGCGGGGTTCCGCGTACCGCCAGGGCCGGAACCAGGGCCACCCCCAGCCCGGCGGCGACGCATCCCAGCTTGCCGGTCCACTCGGCGGCGACGATGTCGATGCGCGGCGAGAAGCCGCTGGGCAGGCTTGCCCGGAGCAGGCTGTTCTCGGCGGTGGCCGAGCCCACGACGAACGCGTCCTGGGCGAGGTCCGCCAGGCGCACCGAGCGGCGGCGCGCGAGCCGGTGGTCGCGCGCGACCGCGACCAGGAGCCGCTCGTCGAGCAGATGTCGCAGGTCGAATCGTTCGCGATCCAGCTCGCCCGTGGGCGAGGTGCTGACCACTGCCACATCCGCCTCGTCCGCGAGCAGGCGCTCCAGCAGCCGCGGCGTCACGCCCTCGACCAGCGACAGCGAGATCTCGGGATGGGCCGAGCGGAACGACGCCATCGCCCGGGGTACGAGAGCCGCGACAGCGGTCGGGAAGGCGCCCACACGCAGCCGCCCTCGGCCGAGCCCGCGCAGGTCGTCGAGGTCACGCCGGGCCGCGTCGAGCCGGTCGAGGACCGCCTCGGCGTGCGGGAGCAGCTCTCGCCCCTCCTCGGTGAGGGCGACGCCGCGGGGCAGCCGGTCGAAGAGCCGAGCGCCGATGTCGGCCTCGAGCGCGGCGATCTGCCGGGAGACAGCCGACTGGGTGAAGCTGAGGGCGCGTGCGGCGGTAGTGATCGAGCCGTACCGCGCGACGGTGCGGAACACCTCCAGCAGCTGAGTCTCCATGGCAGGCATGGTAATCACGCATGGCAGACATGCGAGACATTCGTTGGTCGCATCGCTCTCCCCGGCCTAGCGTTACCGCGTGAAGATCATCGCGGTCCTCGGGACAGGACACATGGGTACGCCGACAGCGCGCCGCCTCCTGGCCGGCGGCAACCGGGTCAGAGTGTGGAACCGCAGCCCGGAGCGCTCGGAGCCGCTGGCCGCAGTCGGCGCGACGGTGGCCGCGAGCCCGTCCGCCGCGATCGACGGAGCCGACGTCGCCGTCGTCATGCTCGCCGACGCCGGCGCGGTCGAGACGGTGCTGTTCGGGCCGGACGGCGCCGCCGCCGCGCTCCGGCCCGGAACGGTCGTGGTGCAGATGTCGACGATCGGGCCGGACGAAGTCCGAGCAGTGGCCGGCCGGCTTCCGGCGGGCGTCTCACTCCTCGACGCCCCCGTCGGCGGCAGCGTCGACGCCGCCCGGGCCGGCACGCTGACGATCTTCGCAGGCGGCACCGCCGATGCCGTGGAGAGGGCGGCTCCGGTGCTGGAACAACTCGGTTCGGTCCGTCACTGCGGGCCGATCGGCGCAGGTGCCGCCGTCAAACTCGTCGCGAACACGGGCCTGGTGACGGGTGTCGCCGCGCTGCACGACGCGCTGGCTGTCGCCGCAGCGCTCGGTGTCGACAGACAGACCGCCCTCGACGTGCTCGGCCGAGGGGCCCTCAGCGGTGCGGTCGGGCGGGTCACCGCGCCGGGCGCCTCGTTCGCAGTCGCGCTGGCGGCGAAGGACGCACGGCTGGCGCTGCGCCGCCCGGTGCCGGCTCCCGTGCTGGAGGCCGCCCTCGACCTGATGCGGGCCGCGCCGGACCAGGACGCGGATCTCTCCTGCCTCGTCTCAGCCGACTTCCTGAAGGGATGCTGATGCACCTCACCCTGGACAACCCCGCATCCGTCGCGGCTCCGTTCGGCGACCGCTTCGCGCACGTCGCCCGGATCGATGTCGGCGGCGGCGCGCTGCTGATGCTCGCCGGACAGGTCGCCGTCGACGACGACGGCGAGGTGGTGGCCCCCGGAGACCCTGGCCCCCAGGCCGAACGGATCTTCGAGATCGTGGGCGGCGTGCTCGCGGCGCACGGGGCGAGCTTCGACGACGTGCTGCACATCCGCACGTTCATGACGGACCTGGCTGACCTTCCGGCGTACGCGGCCGTCCGGCGCCGTCTCTTCCCGGGGACACCGCCGCCGGCGAGCACGACTGTCGAGATCAGCAGACTCTTCCTGCCGGGCGCTGTGCTCGAGGTCGAGGTGACGGCCGTGGTCCGGTCCCGCTAGGGGTCGCGACGGTTGCGCTTCCCGGTCGACGGGCCGGATCCACGGCCGGCACGGGTCGCTGCGCCGGAATACCTGCCGGGTGTACGGTACGCACCCCGGCAACGGCGGCGGCGCCTATGGTTAGCCCGCTGAGCGACTGACGGAATGAGGCAGGTGGGCACCGGAAGGTCGCATGTGCGGACGCTGCGTACGGCTCTGGCGCCGGTCCTCGTACTGGCCGTGATCCTGCTCGGCGGGTGTGGCCGGGTCTCGGGGCTCCTGGACCGTGTCTCCCTGTTCCATCCGGTCTGGGCCGCCGACGGCTGGGTCTACTACCTGCGGGAGGTGACCTCGACCTCGGGCTCGGGGGTAGCCGAGGTGTGGCGGCAGCGACCCGACGGGAGCGCCGAGGAACCCGTTCTCACGCGCGCGCCCGAGGTATCCACCTGCGAAGCGGGCTTGTTCAGCTTCCTGTTCGCAGGCCCCGGCGGCGACCTCGGGGTGGGCCTCGAATGCGGCTGGGACGGCACCGAACTGCTCAGCTACTCGCCCGCCGACAAGACGTTCGAGCCGCTGGCGTCGACACCCTTCCTCGTCGACGCCGCACTCGTGCACGGTGCCGACCGGGGATTTGTGCAGGCACCCCGGGAGTGCGGTCCGGGAGGAATCCAGCTGCTCGCCGACGGGAAGGCGTACGAGTTCGGCTCTCCGGTGACGGTGGGCGGGGCGACCTTCAACCTCAGTGGCGGTGACACGGATTGCGAGGCGACGGTGCTGGCACGGTCGCCCGCGGCGCTGGGTGACCGGCTGTTCTTCATCACCGCACCCGACTCCCTCGGCAGGTTGCCGCTGCCTCCCGAGGTGAGTCCGGACGATCTCACCTGGCACCTGACCGAGTGGGACGTCGGATCGGCCACGGCCAGGTTCGTCACGGAGCTTCCCGGCCTCGCCGGCCTGGCGGTGTCGCCGGACGGCCGGTCGGTGATCGCCGCCGTCTCGTCGGACCACGTGGGCGGGGTCTGGTCGGTCGACGTCGGCACCGGGAAGAAGACGAGGATCGCCGACGGCGCCCGCGCGGACGACCCGAGCTTCTCTCCGGACGGCAAGCGGTTCGTCTACGTCGAGGGCTTCAGACGGCTGAGGTTCGCCGAAGCACGGTAGGTTCCGGCCGGGTCGAGGAATTCGGGATCAGGGCGTAACGCGAGCCGCTCAGCGGCTCAAGTACGGGTAAGACGCCACCCAGACCTAGGACATCCATGGCAGACATCAAGCAGGAGAGCGCTGAGGACATCAGCGCCGTCGGGAGTGATCCGGAGGCGTTCGAACGCTTCTACCGAGCCCATGCGGACCTCGTGGGCCGCATTATCGCCCGGCGGGTATCCGATCCACACACGGTCGCCGACCTTACCTCCGAGGTGTTCCTGGCGGTGATCACGTCCGCGCACACCTACCGGCCCGAGCGCGGCAGTGTCGCCGGCTGGCTGCACGGGGTGGCCCGTCACGTCATCGCCCGGGAGTCGAAGCGGCAGGCCCGCGAGCAGAACGCCGCGTGGCGGGCCGGCGGACGGCGGACACTCGGCACGGAGGACGTCGAGCGCATCGAGGACCGCGCCGACGCCGAGGCGGCGGCCCGCCGGACGTATGAGGCGCTCAGCGGCATGCCGGAGTCGACCCGGCAGCTCATCGAACTGGTCGCGGTGGACGGGTTGAGCGTCACCGAGGCGGCAGCAGCGGTCGGTCTCACGCCGCTCGTGGCCCGCGCCCGGATGTTCCGCGCCCGAAGGAGATTGCAGGCCCTCACCAGGCACCCGGTTCCCACTCTCGCGCAGCAGCTGATCGAAGGAGCATCATGACGACGCATCGTTCCCTCGCCCCGTACGAGGAGAGCCTGCTCTCCGAGCTCAAGGGTGTCGTCGCCGAGCGCGCCGCCGTGCCCCGGCAGACCCCGACCCTGCGCTACCGCTACCGCAACCGCATCGCGATCGGGCTCGCCGCAGCGGCGGTTCTCGCTGTCGCGGCGGGCGTCGGCGTCCCCGCGCTGCTCGGCACCGGGAACGGTCCGGCGTACGCCGCCGAGCGCGACCCGG
Source organism: Micromonospora sp. WMMD1274 (assembly GCF_049179035.1). Classification (NCBI taxonomy): domain Bacteria; kingdom Bacillati; phylum Actinomycetota; class Actinomycetes; order Micromonosporales; family Micromonosporaceae; genus Micromonospora; species Micromonospora sp. WMMD1274. The sequence goes on along the minus strand of NZ_JBMHMG010000001.1, from coordinate 3,215,785 downwards.
ACGGCTCGATCCGCATCTACATCCGGGAGTACCGCGACCCGAAGGGTCTGGAGGCGCGGCTGCGCCAGCTCGGCGTCCCCGCCGTCATCGACTACGTGCCGAACGGCAAGCAGTGCCGTGAGCCCCGGGCGACCTACGTCCCACCGACGCAACACCCGGAGGGTCTGCTCACGGTGATGGACCCGGAGGACAGCGACAGCCCGCAGGGCGCGTACTGGCGCCTGCACCCCGACAAGATCGGGGAAGGCCGGACCTTCGTCTACACGACCACGATCGTCGGAGACCCGGGCGACGACGCGTGGAGCGCGGCGGGTCACTCCCAACTTGCCGTTGGGCCGGTCTCCCCGTGTGAGCTAGTTCCCGGTCCGGTTTTCTCCCGCAACGGCGGCTGAGCCGGCGGCGTGGTCCCCACCGGCAGACGAGCCGGTGGGGACCTCGCGGTATTCGGCTCAGACAGCGGCGGGCTGCGCCGCCGTGTCCGAGGCGCAGCAGGCGCTCTCGGTCACCTTCTCCAGCTGCGGCGAGTCGGCCTTGACCGTGTAGACCTCCCACGGCTCGTCGCCGGGGCCGCGCACCCAGACCTTGTCCTGGAGCGCGTAGCAGCACTCGGTGTCGTTCTCCTCCAGGGTGATCAGGCCGGACTCGGTGAGCCGGCTGGTCGCCGCGTTGACCTCGTCGGTGGTGGACACCTCGACCCCGAGGTGGTCCATCACCGTCGGCAGGCCGGGCTCACCTTCGAGGAGTACGAGCTTCAGCGGCGGGTTCTCCACCGCGAAGTTGGCGTAGCCGGGGCGGCGCTTGGCCGGCTCGACGCCGAACAGCTTGCTGTAGAAGGCCACGGAGCCTTCGAGGTCGGACACGCGCAGGGCGAGCTGGACGCGGGACATGTGAACTCCCTGTCTAGATGTTTATCGAAGCAGGGCCAACTTTGCCTCCTGTTTTGACGTCTGTCAACCTAGAGGAATGTCGAAGCAAGAGCTGTCGCTTGCGTTATCTAGGTTTGCGATGCAAACCTATTTGGGTCACAGCGCATCGGCTGCCGGGAGGAACCATGCCGTCCGAGTCACCACGCGAGGACAGTGCTCAGGAACTGCTCGCCTCGATGACCACACTCCGCCGGCAGGCCCGGGCGGCCCGTCAGGCGTACTGGCTGCCGCTCCTGCTCTTCGGGGTGCTCATCGCGGCGGCCGCGCCGCTGTACGTCGAGTCGGTGGAGCCACCCGCGCTGCGCGCCGGGTCCGACGGCCCCGCCCTGACCGGTCTCGGTGGCGGCTTCCTGGAGAAGTCGGTCGCGCTGGGCTGGTACTGGCTGGCCGCGCTCGTCGGCGGCTACCTGGCCGGCCTGGCCTGGTACCGCTGGCACGGCCGGCGAGCCGGCGTCCAGACCCCAACCCGGGCGTACGTCGTCGCCGGCATCGCGGGCACGCTCGTCGGCCTCGCCCTTCCGATCGTCCTGGAGTTCCTGCTGTTCAACACCAGCGGACCGGTGCAGGGCGGCACCAATTGGCTGACCGGTCCGCTGCTCGGCCTCGCCAACCGGGGCATGTTGCCGCACCTCGTGATCGCCGTGGGTTTGGCGGTTCTCGCCCGCCTGGAACGCAGCCGGCGCCTGTGGGTGGTGGTCGGCCTCTACTCAGTAGTGCTCGTCGCCGTGAACGCCTGGTTCCAGGTATCCGACCTGCAACCGGGTGATCTGACCCGGTTCAGCTTCATGCTCGCCGCCATGCTTCCGGCACCGATCTTGCTGATCGGCGGGGGTCTGGCGCTCGCCGCCGCGAAGAAGCAGCACAATCGGTAGTCGTGAGCACCGTGGACGATCCTCGAGCGAGCGGGCAATTCCCGACGAACGGCCTCGACGACACGGTCCACCAACGGCACCGGCTCGGCATCCTGACCATCGCCACCGAAGGCGAACGGGTGGAGGTGGCCTATCTCCGGGAGGCCCTCGAACTCACCGCGGGCAACCTGTCCCGGCACCTCGCCGTGCTGGAGGAGGCACGCCTGATCGAGGTGGAGAAGGGTTACCACGGCCGTCGTCCACGGACGTGGATCCGGATCACCCGGGAGGGCCGTCAGGCCCTGCACTCCGAGATCGCCGCCCTCCAGGAGCTGCTGCGCCGCCACCAGCAGGCCGCCACCGCAGCTCCGGACAACCTCCCACCCGCGTAACGCCATCTCCCCGCCCGCCCGCGCTCGGCCCCGCCGGCCCCGTTGATCAAGGAGTTTGTTTCATCAAGGGCGGGTGAACCGGACACAAACTCCTTGATCAACGGGCTGAGGGTGGGCTGGGCGAGGGCCGGGCGGGAGGGACCGAGCGGTCAGGGTTTGGGAGGGCGGCGGTTCTGGCCTGGGCTGCCCTGGATCGCCTCCCAGACGCTTCGGCCCGCCTGCCGGAGTGCCTGTCCGGCCTGTCCCGCCAGCTGTGCCGCCTCGGCGGCGGCGCTCGCCGGCTGGCCGGTTCGCTCCGAGCCGCGCTTCTTCTCCCCGGACCGGTCGGCCGACGAGCCCTCGCCGGCGTCCGGCCGCGATCCGGCGGCACGCTCGGACTGCGCCTTCCCCTCCCGCCCGGCACCGGACGACGGTGACGGCTCCGCCCGTCCGGCATTGGGCGGCTCGGTCCGCCCGGCATTGGGCGGCGGCTCGGTCCGCCCGGCACCGGGTGCGGGTGACGGCTTCGGCCGATCGCCGCTGGACGGCGGTGGCGGTTCCGGGCGCCGGGCGCCGGCTGCCGGTGAGGGCCTCTCGCGATCACCACCGGCCGCCGGTGGCGACTCCGTCCGGGCCGGGCGCTGGGGCGGTTCGGGTGCCTCGATCGGGCCGGGCACCGCATGACCCGCCCGGTCGACCACCTCACCGGCCGCCGGCGCCGCCCGGTCGACCACCGCCGGAGCGGTGCGCCCGACCACCTCGCCGGCCGCGGCCACCGTACGTCCGGTCTGGTCCACCACCGGCGCGGCGACCCGGTGCACGTCCTCCAGGGCGACCCCGGCCGAGCGGGCCAGCGCGTCGATCAGCTGCGGGTTGCGGTCGATGGTGGTCAGCGCCCGGTCCAGGATCTGCACCAGCTTCTCCAGCCGTACCTTGAGCAGCGCCTCGGCGCGCACCCCGGTGATGTCCAGCTCGACGCCCTCCAGGTGCACCCGGACGCCGGCGTCGAGCTGGAGCAGGTTGGCCAGCCGGGCGCGCAGCGACAGGTCGGCGTCGAGCCTGTCGACCGTGAGCCGGATCTCGTCGACGGTCAGCTCCGGCACGTCCAGCAGGACGTCCGGCTCCGGCTCCGCGCCGGCCGGCGAGGTGGGCCGCTCGTAGCCGGGGTCCGGCACTGGCTCGGTGGCTCGGCTGTCGCTCATGCTCCCCGCTCTCCCATCGGTCCGGTCGGCGGCGCATACCCGCTTTCCGGTACGGCATCCGCCGCGCCCCGGCCGACGACGCCCGCTCCGCCCGCGCCCGCACGGAAGCGCCGCCGGCACCGCGCGGAAGCCCTCTCAGCGCCGCGCGGATGCGCCGAACGGTGCCTCCCGTGGGCCGCCGATCCCGCCGGATGCCGCTGTCGGGAACCGGAGTTCCCGGTGTCCGGAAGCGGGCCGTACGGAAGCTGCACACCGAGACATGAGCCGGTATGGTCCGGACCTATGGGACAGGAGATGGCCGATCCGGATGAGGTCCGGCAGGAATCCGACCGCTTCTCCCTCCGCAGCAGCCTGCTCGTCCCGGCGTCCGCCGAGCGGGCGTACGCCGCCTTCACCGGCGCGCTCGCCGACTGGTGGGTGCGTGAATACACCTGGTCCGGCCCGGATGCGCTCGCCGCGATCGGCATCGAGCCGCGGGCCGGCGGCATGCTCTACGAGATCGGCCCGTACGGCTTCCGCAACGACTGGGGCCGCGTGCTGACCTGGGATCCGCCGCGGCGCCTGGTCTTCACCTGGCAGATCGGCCCGGACCGGGTGCCGGTGCCGGATCCGGCGCGGGCCAGCGAGGTGGAGGTCCTGTTCCACGCCGACGGTCCGGAGCGGACCCGGGTGGACGTCGAGCACCGCTACTTCGACCGGCACGGCAGTGCGGCCGAGGGCTACCGCGAGGCGCTCACCGCGGGCTGGCACGAACTGCTCTGCCGCTACCTGGCGACCGTCGCCCGCACCGCCTGAGATCGGTCAGCCGGCGATACCGGGCACCGCGCCGGTTCCTCCCACGCCGGTGCCGCCCAGGTCGGCCCGGCGGCCGGCGTCCGCGCCGGAACCGAAGCCACCGCCCGCCAGCCGCCGTCGCGGGGCGGTGCGCAACCGGGGGTACGCCTCGGCGACCCGCCGCTGGACGCGATCGGAGCGGTCGGCGAGCACCAGTGCCGTCGAGGGTCCACCCGCCTCCGCCACCGCCTTGCTCTCGGCCGCGCGCAGTCGTTCCGCGACGACGTACGCGAACCCGGCCAGCCAGGTACGCCGGAACGCCGCCGGGTGGTCCCCGGCCGGTACGACGGCACCCGCCAGCCCGTGTGCGGCCTGCACCAGCAGCGAGGTGAACAGCAGCTCGACCCGTTCCAGGTCGCTGGCGAAGCCGAACAGGTGCATGACGAAGCAGTTGCCCTGCCGGCGACGTACGCATCGGCAGCGCAGCGGCTCGGCGACCGCCGCGAGCAGGCCGGCCTTGTCCCGGGCGTACGGCGCGACCACCTCGACGGTCCGGTCACCGACCGGGTCGACGGCCGGGTCGCGGGCGGCGAGCAGCGCCCGGTCGACGCCGTAGCGGGCGATCAGCTCGGTGGCCTTGGCCATGAAGGCGGCCGACTCGGCGGGCGTGCACGCCGGGTCCTCTGCTTGGGCGAGCAGCTTGCGCACCTTGCTGAGCATCGCCTCGGACATGCACCCAGAGCTACCACAGCCGGGGCGCGGGGCGGCGCGCCGGGCTCAGTCCGACCGGCTGCGCAGCGTGGCGATGGTCGAGCCGGCGAGGGTGAGCAGGCAGTCGGGCAGCAGCCCGTCGGCCGCGGCCGCCCCGAACAGCGCCTCGCCGGTGTCCGCGTCGTCGTTGGCGCAGGCGCTGACGAAGCGGGCCACCCAGCGGGTGTCGTAGTCGGCCTGGTCGATGCCGGGGAAGTCGAGGGCGGCGCCGCCGCCCGGGGTGTCGTCGCCGAGCATGGTGGCGGCGAGGCACCACGCCACTCCGTACGCCCCGGCGAGGCCGGAGCGGTCCACCACCGCGTCGAACGTGCCCACCACGCCGGCACCGTCACCGGTGAGGGCGGAACGGAGCACGGCGGTCGCGTCGTCGAGCGTCTGCTGTGCTTCGTCGTTCACCCGCGGAACAGTATCGCCGGGGGTCAAGCGGTGACCAGGAAACGGCCCGTCGAACACGCAGAGTAATACCCGCAGTCGGGATGCCTACGGAGGCGACTCCACAGTCCCGCACGCTGCGCGAGCACGCTAAGGTGCGCAGCGGACCTTCGCCGGAGGAAGGACGACCATGCTGAGAACACGCACGTCGCGCGCGGCCCTGTCCATGGCCTGCGCGGCGCTCCTGCTCGCCACGAGCGCCTGCGGGAGCGACGAGCCGGAGGAAACGCCTGCCACCCAGGTACGCCTCTACGGCACCGACGGCAACATGCTCAATTCGTACGCTGCGGAGCTCAAGGACCGGGCGGACCTGGTGAACGGGATGAAGGGCACCACACCCCTCACTCCGCTGGCCGAGAGCTTCAAGGAACGACTACTCGCCGTAGACCCGGAGCTGGGCGACTTCCTCTACGCCGGCGAGTCGTACGACGCGGTCGTGATCAGCGCGCTGGCCGCCCAGCTCGCCGGCACCACGGCACCGGCCGCGATCGCTGAGCAGATCGTCGGGGTGACCACCGGCGGCGAGCGCTGCGACGAGGTGGCGGCCTGCCTCCTGCTCGCCCGCGCGGGCCGGGACATCGAGTACCGGGGTGTGTCGCTGACCCGCGCCGGGTTCACCGACACCGGCGAGCCGGCCACCGCGAGCTACGGCACGATGCACTTCGACAACCAGAAGATCGACGACAGCAAAACTGAGTTCGTCGGCGCCGGTGAGGAGTCCGGGGCGAGCACCAAGACGCCGCCGCATGGCCGCAAGCTGCGCGACGGGAAGGCGAAGGACGCCCCGCTGGTCCTCGGTGGGCTGCTGCCGAAGACCGGTGACCTGGCGCTGGCCAACCCGCCGCTGGCGGCCGGGGCGGCGCTCGCGATCCGGGAGGTCAACGCCGCCGGTGGGGTGCTCGGTGAGCCGGTGAAGTGGATCGAGGGTGACGACGGCACCAACCCCGAGGTCGCCAAGGCCACGGTCGCCTCGCACGTCAGCACGGGCGTCCAGGTCATCATCGGCGCGGGTGGCTCCGGCATCTCGCGGGCCGTGCTACCGGACGTGGTGGCCGCCGGCCGGATCCTGTTCTCCCCGTCGAACACCGACGCGGGGCTGAGCGCTGTGGACGACAGGGGCCTCTACTTCCGTACCGCCCCGCCGGACAGCCTCCAGGGTCGCGCGCTGGCCGACGTGATGCTCCGGGACGGGCCGCGCAAGATCGCGATCCTGGCCCGCAAGGACTCCTACGGCGAGGGCCTCCAGGAGAACGTCCGCTCGGAGCTGGAGAAGGCCGGGATCGGCGCGGACCGGATCAAGCTGCTCACCTACGATCCGCCGGCCGACCCGAAGACGCCTGTCGACTTCACCGGCACCGCCAAGGAGATCAAGGCGTTCGGACCGGAGGCGCTGCTGCTCATCGGCTTCGCCGAGTCCGCGCCGGCGATCACCGCGCTGGACGACGCGGGAGTCGATATCAAGCACTGAGCCGCACCGACGCGAAGGGCCGCACCGGAAGACACCGGTGCGGCCCTCGTCGTTCGGCTCAGCGTGCCCGGCGCCGGTCCAGGAACTCGGTCATCCGCCGGTGCTTCTCCTCGTCCTCGAAGAGCACCGCCTGGCTGAGCAGGTCGAGCTGCGGGTGCGCGGCCGCCGGGGCGTCCACCGCCATCTTGGTCAACCGCAGCGCCAGCGCGGAGCCCTTGGCTATCTCGTCGAGCAGGCCGTGCGCGGTGGGCAGCAGTTCGTCCGGGTCGGCCACCACCCGGTTCACCAGCCCGATCCGCAGCGCCTCCTCGGCGTCCACCCGCCGGCCGGTGAACAGCAGTTCCTTGGCCCGGGCCTCACCGACCAGCGCCGGCAGCCGGTAGGTCGCGCCGGCGCCGGCCAGGATGCCCAGCCGCACCTCGGGCTGACCGAACACCGCGCGGTCCGTGCACACCCGGAGATCGCAGGCGTACGCCAGCTCGGCGCCGCCGCCCAGCGCCGGCCCGTCGACGGCGGCCACAGTGGGCATCGGCAGCGCCCGGATGCGGGCGAAGACGCCCTGGTTGATGGCGGCCAGCGCGTCCAGCCGGCCGCGTTCGCGGAGCTGGGCGATGTCGGCGCCGCCGGCGAAGATGCCCGCCGTCCCGCCGGTGAGCAGCAGCAGCCGGGGACGCGCCTCCAGGTCGGCGCAGACCGCGTGCAGCTCGCCCACCAGGTCGGCGTCGATGGCGTTGCTCTTCTCCGGCCGGTCCAGCGTCACCACGAGCCGGTCCGGCAGTTCCTCGATCCGCAGCCCGCTCATTTCTTCTGGCCGTCCTTCCACGTGTAGAAGCCCTGACCCGACTTCTTGCCCAGCTTCCCGGCGGCGACCATCTCGACGAGCAGCGGCGGCGGCGCGAAGCGGTCCCCGTACGCGGCCTGGAGCGTGCGCGCGATGTCGAGCCGCACGTCCAGCCCGACGAGGTCGGTCAGCTCCAGCGGGCCGATCGGGTGCCGGTAGCCGAGCACCATCGCCTTGTCGATGTCGGCCGGGCTCGCGACCTCGTCGGCCACCATCCGGATCGCCTCCAGGCCGAGCGTGACGCCGAGCCGGGAGGTGGCGAAGCCGGGCATGTCGCGTACGACGACGGGGTCCTTGCCCAGCCGGGCGGCGAGCGCGACGGCCGCCTCGGTGGTCGGCGGCGCGGTGGCCGGGCCGACCACGACCTCGAGCAGCGCCATCGCCCACACCGGATTGAAGAAGTGCAACCCGACGAAGTCGGCGGGACGTTCCAGCCCGGCGGCCAGTTCGGCGATCGGAATGCTGGACGTGTTGCTGCCCAGCAGCGCGGGCCGGCGGCTCTCCGCCTCACGCAGCACGGCGCGCTTGAGGTCGAGCCGCTCGGGCACCGCCTCCACGATCACGTCGGCGCCCTCGGCCACCTCGGCGAGCCCGGCCCGGAGCGTGACGCGCTCACGGTTGGCGGTGGCGGCCTCCTCGGTCAGCTTGCCGCGCTGCACGCCCCGGTCCCACAGCTCGCCGAGCCGGCGCAGCGCCTCGGCGCCCCGGGCGGGGTCGACCTCGACCAGTTCGACCGCGTACCCGGCGCCGGCCGCCACGTACGCGATGCCGAGGCCCATGGTGCCGGCCCCGACGACCACAAAACGACCACTCATCCACGTCCCCTCGCCGCGGCGGGGGCGCGCGGGGTGTCCGCCGCCGGGCCCGTCCGCTCGCTCGTTCCTGCATGCGACCCTATGCATGGCCGGGCCGCCGGGGATGCGTGGGGGCGGAGCGGACGGGGTAAGGACGGCCGTCAACGCCGAAGGAAGGAACGAGATGAGCCAGGCACCGGAGAGCGCGGAGAGCACCGAGACGGTCGAGACCCGCGGCGACGAGCGGGTGGACCTGCTCCGTGCGGACACCAACAACGACGGCAAGACCGACGTCTGGGTGGTGGACACCGACGGCGACGGCAAGGCCGACCTGTTCCAGTTCGACACCGACGGTGACGGCAAGGTGGACATCACCATGGTGGACATCGACGAGGACGGCACGCCGGACGAGGTGGTCGACGGCGACGGCGGGCTGCCCCCGGAGCAGACCACCCCCACCGTCCAGGTCTGAGTGGTGCGCCGGAGCCGCCGGGGATCCCGGCGGCTCCGCCGCTCACCGCAGGGTCAGCGTGGCCAGGTAGTAGGGGTGGTCGGCGTCGTCCACGTCGGTCAGTCGCCACGGTGAGCCGTGGACCAGCTCGGCGAACTCGTCGGGCGAGCAGACCAGGTAGTCGAACCACTCGGTGCCGAGCAGCCGGTAGCGCAGCCGCAGCCGCAGTTGCCCGCCGATCCGGCCCCGCCGGCGATTGCGCTCGTGGTACGCGGTGTGCACCGGGTCGGTGGTGCCGTACGGGTCGGTGCCGTGGGCGATCACCCGGGCGTCGGGTCGGGCCAGCGCGGCGAGCGCGGCCAGCATCGCCGGGGCACGTTCCCGCCCCTCGAACAGCCCGAGATTGTTGCCCAGCAGCAGGAACGTGTCGTAGCGCGGCCCGTCGGCGGCGTGCTCGTCGACGGTGCCGTGCACCAGGTCGCGTACGCCCCGGTGACGGCTGACCCGCAGCGCGCCGAGCGAGGTGTCCAGCCCGGTGACCGGCACGCCGCGCTCCTGGAGGTGCAGCGCGATCCGGCCGGCGCCGACGCCGACGTCGAGCACGTGCCCGCGTACCCGGTCCACGGCCCGGTGGTCGTGCGGCTGCCACCGCTGCGGCGGGTCCAGGTAGTGCTCGGCCGGCGCGCCGTTGATCAGCCCGTCGTCGCGCTCGATGATCTCGATGACCGGGCGGGGCAGACGGCCGCCGGCCATCGGGCGCGGTCCGATCCCGGTGGCGACCGCGTACGCGTCGCGGATCATCTCGCCGAACACGTCGCCGATCTCGGGTTCCCCGGTCATGCCCGCAACGCTATCCGGGGGTCGGCGGCGCCGTCGCCGCCGTATCCTTGGCGGCGTGACCGACCTGGACCGCCTGGCGGCGGAGAAGTACGTCCTGCTCACCACGTTCCGCAAGGACGGCCGGGCGGTGCCGACTCCGGTGTGGGCGGTGCGCGACGGTGACGGGCTGGCGGTGTGGACCGTGGCCGACTCCGGCAAGGTGAAGCGCATCCGGCGCGACGGTCGTGTGACCGTGGCGCCGTGCGACGTGCGCGGCCGGCCGCACGGTGAGGCGGTGCCGGGCCACGCGACGATCGCCGACCCGGAGAGCACGAACCGGGTCCGGGGGCTGCTCAAGCAGAAGTACCGGCTGATCGGGCGGCTGAGCCTGCTGGGCAGCCGGCTGCGCCGGGGTGAGCGCGGCACCGTGGGGCTGCGGATCGTGCTGGACGGCCCGGGCCCCGGACGCGATTAAGGGCGGCGCCGCGACGGCACCGCCCCTGATCGGAACGCCGGAGAACGCCGGTTCGTCAGTCTCCCTGGCGCTGCTGGGGGATCTGCCCCTGCAGCAGGGCCCGAACCTCCGACTCGCGGTAGCGGCGGTGACCGCCGAGGGTCCGGATGGCGCTGAGCTTGCCAGCCTTGGCCCACCGGGTCACCGTCTTCGGGTCGACACGGAACATCGACGCCACCTCGGCCGGTGTGAGTAGCGGCTCAGGTTCGTGCGTTCGCGATGCCATCGGGGTCACTCCTCCACATGTATAGACATCGGCCGGGGTCCCGCCGGCCGACGCGTCTCCCATGGTCCGGCTAGTCCCCGATGTCCGACATGGGCCGAACGGCTGAAGGTCGCTAGACGGACGGATGAACCATGCCCGATTTTTACGACTTTTATGCCGCAGAAAGTACCTTATTCGGACTCATGATCACGGTTCGTGACGCATCAGCTACGAGACACTCTCGTGCCCAAGGCCACTTAGCCGGGCAAACCGGGCGTCAGTTGCAGCGCTCCAGCAGCTGCACCGCGCGCCAGCGGGCGACCAGCTTGTCGTACGCGGCGGACGCCTCCTCGGCCTCGCCCCGGCCCAGTCCGGACAGTCCGGTGGCCACCAGCTCGGTCGAGTCGTCGGCTTCGAGCGTCTCGTCCGGCAGCAGTTGCACCAGGCCGCCGTAGTCCAGCTCGACCACCGAGCGCGGGTGGAACTCCTCCAGCCACCGGGCCGCCTCCTCGACGGCCTCGGTGATGGGCGCCTCGCCGATCGACTTGCGCAGCACCGACAGCGCCCGCGACGCCCGGCGGCGCGCCTTGGAGATCTCGGTGCGGTAGCGCAGCGCACGCCGCTCCGGCTCGGTCACCAGGTGCCGCTCGCCGGCCTCGAACAGCACGAACCAGCGCAGCGGCACGCCCCAGGTGGCGATCTGCTCGTGCACCCGGGGCACCCCGTGCTCCAGCACCCGGGCGCCGCTGCGCCAGTCCTCCACCACGGCCTTGGCCTGCCCGGCGAGGACCGGCGGCACGAACGCGTCGGCCAGCACTGAGGGCACGCCGTCGCGGGCGCTCAGCGCGGCCTCGGCGACCCGGATGCGCAGGTTCCACGGGCAGACCAGCAGCGCGTCGTCGGACTCCAGGACGTACGCCTCGTCTGGCAGGTCGGGCAGCCGGGTCCAGCCGGCGCCGAGCGCCTCGATCACCGCGGTCCGCTGCCGTACCGGCCCCTCCAGCGGAGCGATGGCGCGGCCCTCGCTGACGTACCGGCGCCAGTACGACTGCCGGTCCCGGTCGAAGGCGGTGAGCGGCTCGTACACGCGCAGGTATGAAGCGAAGAGCGACGGCACGGCGCGATCCTCCCACGAGACGGGACCGCCCGTCGCCGCCCTCGGGCCCGTGGCGTGACATGCGCGACAGTACGGTTCGGGCCGATATTAGGCTCGACGACACCGGCAGCATCCCGCCGGCGTGCCACCAGGTTCCGCGCCCCACAAGGGCGCACACCGACACAGGAGTCAGCCATGGGCGTATTCGCCAGTACCGACGACCCCGTCTCCACAGGGCATGAGCAGGTCGTGTTCTGCCAGGACAAGCAGTCCGGCCTGAAGGCGATCATCGGGATCTACTCCACCGCGCTGGGCCCCGCGCTCGGCGGCACCCGGTTCTACCCGTACGCCAGCGAGGCCGAGGCGCTCGCCGACGTGCTCGACCTCTCGCGCGGCATGGCCTACAAGAACGCCCTGGCGAACCTCGACCTCGGTGGCGGCAAGGCGGTCATCTGGGGTGACCCCGAGCAGATCAAGAGCGAGGCGCTGCTGCGCGCGTACGGTCGCTTTGTCGAGTCGCTGAACGGCCGCTACTACACCGCCTGCGACGTGGGCACCTACGTGGCGGATATGGACGTGATCGCCCGGGAGACCCGCTACGTGACCGGCCGCAGCGTGGAGCACGGCGGCGCGGGCGACTCCTCGATCCTCACCGCCTGGGGCGTGTTCCAGGGCATGCGGGCCGCCGCCGAGCACGTCTGGGGCAGCCCGACGCTGTCCGGCCGCCGGGTGGGCGTGGCCGGGCTGGGGAAGGTCGGCAAGTACCTGACCGCCCACCTGCTCGACGACGGCGCCGAGGTCGTGGCGACCGACGTCAACCCGCGCGCCCAGGAGTGGGCGCGCACCACCCACCCGCAGGTCACCCTGGTCGACGACACCGAGGCGCTGGTGGCCTCCGACATCGACGTGTACGCCCCGTGCGCGCTCGGCGGCGCGCTGAACGACGACACCGTGCCGGTGCTGCGGGCGAAGGTGGTCACCGGAGCGGCGAACAACCAGCTCGCCCACCCGGGCATCGAGAAGGTGCTCGCGGACCGGGGCATCCTCTACACGCCGGACTACGTGGTGAACGCCGGTGGGGTGATCCAGGTGGCCGACGAGATCGAGGGCTTCAACTTCGACCGCGCCAAGCTGCGCGCCACCCGGATCTTCGACACCACCCGGCAGATCCTCCAGCTCGCCGACGACGAGGGCGTGCCGCCGGCGGTCGCCGCGGACCGGCTCGCCGAGCGCCGGATGGTCGAGGTCGGCCGGCTGCGCGCGATCCATCTGCGGTGAAGCTCACCTCCGGGGGCGGGGCGGTGCTCCACCCCCGGAGGCGACGCGCGTTAAGCTGATTCTCGGGCTTGTTCGTACCGGTATGTCCGGTGTCACGGCCAGCCCCGGGGCTTACCCCTTACCGGTACACTTTGTGACGGCTGGACCACTGCGACGCGCAGGTCCGGTCGACGGTGACCCGAGGTGCCGAACGATGGCATCCCCATGTACCGTAAGAGCCACGAGAGATGCCTGACGTCATCGGGGCCCGCCTTCGGGCTGCCCCGCATTCTGTGCGAGGGGGTCGAGCCATGGGGCGCGGCCGTGCTAAGGCCAAGCAGACGAAGGTGGCCCGGGAGTTGAAGTACCACTCCCCGAACACCGACCTAACCGCCTTGCAGCGCGAACTGGCGGGTAGTGGAAAGTCTGAGCACAACTTCGACGACGACTACAAAGAGTATGTCGACGACGATGACGAGGACCACGCGGACGACGACCCGGACACCTGGGCTCGTCCGACCCGCTGACCTCCGGTCACATCTGAGCACGCGGTAACCCCCGCGTGCTCACGCATGTGCTCTGCTGAGCCGGCGTACGACCGACGATCAGGGACCTGCCGCCCCGGGGCGCACGCTCCGACGCGTCGGCAGGTCCTTGATCGCGGACCGTCCCTCAGCGCGGCCGGTTGTTCCAGTTGTAGAACGTCGGGATGTTCTCGAAGTGGTTCCACGCGCAGACCGCGTGGGCGCCGTCCCCGCCGGACACCTCCGCCCGCAGCAGCCGCGCCGCCTCCGCCTCGTGGAGCAGAGCGGTAAGCCCCGCAGCGGCGTCCCGCACCCGGTCGGCGACCGCCTCCCGGTCGGTGTCACTGATGGTCTCGGGCATGCTCCAACACTCCCTCCAGTAGGCGGATCTTGCTGTTACGGCAGTGCTCGGTCTCCGTACCGTCGAAACGCCCCAGCTCGAAGTAACGGTTGGCGGCGTGCCCGCCGCCGCAGAACCCGAAGTACGCGCAGGACGCCCGGCACGCCTCCACACCGGTGAGGAACTCGCCCACCCACGGTGTGCCGGCCGCGCCGGCGAGGATGTCGCGCAGCGGCGTGGTGAGCACGTTTCCGCTGGTGAAGTCGCCGTACCGGGCGTCGGTGAAGCCGGCCAGCTCCGGCGAGAGCACCACCACCGCACCGTCGTGCCCGACCGTCGGGATCGGGTCGAGGCTGCGGGGCAGCAGGTCGTCGGCGGTGCCGGCCAGGACCGCGCCCGCGTACCGCAGCGACCACTCCACCTCACGCAGGTGGATCCGCGGATCCCGGCGCCACGCCGCCACCAGCTCCGCCCAGAACCCGGTGACGGCGCCCTCGTCGCGGGCGTTCGTCCGGGTGTTGACGCCCTCGGTCTCCTCGATGTTGACGCCGAGCACGTCGCAGCCCAGGTCGAGGAAGTAGTCGTACAGCTCGGTCGCCAGACCCGGCTCCGGCCGCGAGACCACAGCGAGCGCCGAGAACGGCAGGCCGTGACGGCGCAGCGCCGCCACGCCCGCCACGATCCGGTCGTACGCGGGCCGCCCGCCCCGGGTGACCCGCTCGCCGTTGCGCGCCCGCGGCCCGTCCACGCTGACACTGACCCGCACCCGGTGCTCGGCGAAGAACGCGCACCAGGCGTCGTCGATCAGCGTGGCGTTGGTCTGCACGTGGTGCTCGACGTCGGGCCCGAACGGCGCCAGCAGCGCGGCCAGGTGCTCCCGGCCGGCCGCGAGCGGCTCCCCGCCGTGCCAGACCACGGAGAAGCGGCCGCCCGCCGCCCACGGGTTCACCGACGCCGCCACCGCCTCGGCGACGGCCACCGGCATCCGCCTGTCGGCCGCCCGGAAGGGGAGGTAGCAGTAGGCGCAGTCGAGGTTGCACAGCGTCGTCGGCTGCATCACCACGTACGACGGGACGGCGGCGATCCCCCGCATCCCTTCGGGCGCGCGCGCAGCCATCAGCACCTCCCCCGCCTGCCTGAAACCGAACCTCCAGGCTAGGCCGCGGCGACCGCTCGGGTGAACCCCCGATCACGTGCCCGGCCGATCGGCGCAGGGTGATCAGCCTCGGGTGTGCTGCCCGACCATCTGCACGTTGCCGGACCCCTCGATGATCTCGCCGGCCTGCCAGGCGTCCACGCCCCGGCCGGTCAGGGTGGCCAGCGCGCGGTCGGCGTCCTCGGCGGAGACGATCGCGAACATGCCGACGCCCATGTTGAACGTCGCCTCCATCTCCGGGTCCTCGATCCGGCCCTTGGACTGGATCAGGTCGAAGATCGGCTGCGGCTTCCAGGTGGAGCGGTTCACCACCGCGTCGACGTTCTCAGGCAGCACCCGGACCAGGTTGCCGGGGATGCCGCCGCCGGTGACGTGGGCCAGCGCCCGCACCTCGGCCTCGGCGATCAGCTTCAGGCAGTCCTGCGCGTAGATCTTGGTCGGGGTGAGCAGCTCCTCGCCGAGCGTCCGCTGGCGGCCGAAGTCGTCGATCACCACGTCCAGCCGCATCCGGCCGGCGCCGAGCAGCACGTGCCGGACCAGGGAGTAGCCGTTCGAGTGCAGGCCGGACGAGCGCATCGCGATCACCACGTCGCCCACCTCGACCCGCTCCGGGCTGAGGATCTCGCTCTCCTCCACCACGCCGACGCCGGTGGCCGAGATGTCGTACTCGTCCGGGCGCAGCACGCCCGGGTGCTCGGCGGTCTCGCCACCCAGCAGCGCGCAGCCGGCGTACCGGCAGCCGTCCGCGATGCCCGCGCCGATCTCGGCGACCTTGTCCGGTACGACCTCGCCGGTGGCGATGTAGTCGAGCAGGAACAGCGGCTCGGCACCGCAGGCCACCAGGTCGTCGACGACCATGGCGACCAGGTCGATGCCGACCGTGTCGTGGATGTCGAGCTGCTGGGCGATCACCAGCTTGGTGCCCACACCGTCGGTCGAGGAGGCCAGGATCGGGTTCTTGTACTTCTTCGTGTCCAGCCGGAACAGGCCGGCGAAGCCGCCCAGGTCACCCATGACCTCGGGGCGCCGGGTCTCCTTGACCTTGGACTTGAGCAGCTCGACCGCGCGGTCGCCCGCCTCGATCGACACCCCGGCGTCGGCGTACGAGACCGAGCGTTTGCGCTGCGTCCGGCCGGACCCCGCCGACCAGGGCTGGCGGTCGCCGCCGGCGCCCGTCGGGCTGGATCCTGCGCCGCTGCGCTCGGACACGTGCGTCACGGTTCTCCCCTTTGTGGTTCCCGCGGGCCCGGAGCGGCCGGACCCGCGTCGGTGGTGCTACGGGTGGTGGGTCGGTGTGGCGACGAGCGGACCGGTCGGCCCGGCCGCCTCGGCGGCGACCCGGCGTCCCACTCCTTCGAGCACGTGCTTGCCGATCAGGTTCCCGGCCGGCAGTTCGATCGGGTACTCCCCATCGAAGCACGCCCGGCAGAGCCGGCTCTTCGGCTGCTCGGTCGCGGCGATGAGGCCGGGCAGCGATACGTAACCGAGCGAGTCGGCGCCGATGGACCGCCGGATGCCCTCGTTGTCGAGCCCGTTCGCGAGCAGCTCGGCGCGGGTGGCGAAGTCGATGCCGTAGAAGCAGGGCCAGCTCACCGGCGGCGAGGAGATCCGGACGTGGACCTCCAGCGCGCCCGCCTCGCGCAGCAGCCGGACGATCGCCCGCTGGGTGGTGCCCCGCACGATCGAGTCGTCCACCACCACCAGGCGCTTGCCGCGGACGTTCTGCCGCAGCGGGTTCAGCTTCAGCCGGACACCGAGCGCGCGCAGCGTCTGCGAGGGCTGGATGAACGTGCGCCCGACGTACGGGTTCTTCATCAGGCCCTGGCCGTAGGTGATGCCGGATTCCTCGGCATAGCCGATCGCGGCCGGCGTGCCGGACTCCGGCACCGGGATCACCAGGTCGGCCTCGACCGGGTGCTCCTTGGCGAGCTGGCGGCCGATCTGCACCCGCGCGGCGTGCACGTTGCGGCCGGCGATGGTGGCATCCGGCCGGGCGATGTACACGTACTCGAAGAGGCAGCCCTTGGGCTCGGGCGAGGCGAACCGGCTGGACCGCAGCCCGTTCTCGTCGATGGCGATCAGCTCGCCCGGCTCGACCTCGCGGACCACGCTCGCGCCGACGATGTCCAGCGCGGCGGTCTCGCTCGCCACCACCCAGCCGCGTTCGAGCCGGCCGAGCACCAGCGGGCGTACGCCGTGCGCGTCACGCGCCGCGTAGAGCGTCGACTCGTCCATGAAGACGAAGCTGAACGCGCCGCGCAGCTGCGGCAGCACCTCCAGCGCGGCCGCCTCGACCGACAGGTCGGGCCGGCTCGCCAGCAGCATCGTGACCAGCGAGGTGTCGTTGGTCGAGCCGTCGGAGTCGAGCCCTCGCACGGCCGCCTCGCGCTGCAACTCGGCGGTGTTGACCAGGTTGCCGTTGTGCGCCAGCGCGATTGTGGTGCCGGCACTCGTGGCCCGGATGGTCGGCTGGGCGTTCTCCCAGGTCGAACCGCCGGTGGTGGAGTAGCGCGCGTGCCCGATCGCGACGTGCCCGCGCAGGCTCGCCAGCGTCGGTTCGTCGAACACCTGGGCGACCAGGCCGAGGTCCTTGTAGACCACGACACCGGAGCCGTCGCTCACCGCGATGCCCGCGGCCTCCTGACCGCGGTGCTGGAGGGCGTAGAGCCCGAAGTAGGTGAGGTTGGCGACCTCTTCACCCGGCGCCCAGACGCCGAAGACGCCGCACGCGTCCTGTGGGCCGGGTCGCTGGGGGTCAAGGTCGTGGCTCAGCCGGCCATCGCCTCGGGGCACCTGCCGCTCCCTCGCAGTGGGGTCTGGACTGGCCTGGCGGAGTCGGGGGGTCAGCTCCGCACGCATGGGCCGGGACCGTCGTCGGGTCTCAGTGTACGCGACCAGCAGTCGATACCGACAGTCACGAAGCGTCCGCTCAGCGTGAGCAGAGTTTGCGCTGCTTGAGGCCTAAATAGGGAGGTACGGGGAGAGGTCAGCCCGACTTCCGGACACCCGGACGCGACCCTCAGTGACCGTTTCCGCCCATCCCCGGCGCCCGGTGGCGAGCGCCAGCCAGGTCTCCGGATCCGTCTCCACCACGTTCGGCGGCGTACCGCGGGTGTGTCGTGGACCACTCACGCACTGGACCGCACCGTAGGGTGGCACGCGCACCTCCACCGACCGACCGGGGGCGCGAGCCGCGAGGGCAGCCAAGAGAGCCCGGACCGCCTCCCGGAGCACCGGCCGTTCGGGCGTACGCCCCTCGTCCAGCGCCTCCAGTGCGGCGAGTACCGCTTCCGAATAATCGTACGAAGAGGACACAGCGGGACAATACGACCCGACAGAAGGCCGCCCGACGGCGGCCCTGGGTAGAGATAATCCGGTCAGACAAGGCATAGTTGCCGACGGCGTTATTCGTACCGTGAGTGATCAACCTCGGCCAAGTGGCCGGCAGGGAGATCAGACCCGGAAGGCGGTGGACGTGTCAACACACCGACGTGCCTGGAAGCAGCGGGCCGGTGTGGTCGTAGCGCTGGTCTTCGGCGCCCTGCTCACCGTCCCCGCTCCCGCCTTCGCGGAGAACCCGGGCGTGCAGATCACCAGCCTGCCGACAGGCGCCTTGTCCAGCGGTCAATCGACGCCCATGAAGTTCACCGTCACGAACAACAACAACACGACGAGCGTCTTCAGCGTCAACGTGGATGTATTCGACGGGCTGAGGTGTCAGGGTCAGTGCCGGGTGCCAGCGCAGACCATTCCCGCACAGGAAAGCGCAGAGTTCAACGTCACGCTGATCGCCGACAACCTTGCACCGGGCGCCAACAAGTCCGGGCAGGTCCGGGTTTCCGCACGAGCCGGCGGAGACCAGGGTGGCGACTCGCGCAACATGACGGTGAACGGTCCAGAAGCGCCGCAGCAGCCGCAGACCGTCAAGACGGTGTCCGGCAAGGTGGTCAACGCCGACGGCGAGCCGATCTCCGGCGCCCTCGTCATGCTCCGCGACAGCGCGGGCAAGGAACGCCGCACCAACACCAGCGGCAACGGCAACTTCAGCTTCAGCGGCTCCGGGTCCAACCCGATCGCGCCCGGCCGGATCGACCTCGGCGCCTCCACCGGCGGCGCCTCGCCCGTCGCCCGGTCGATCAACGCGAACGCCGGCCAGTCGGTGACCGGCGTCCGGCTCAGCATCCAGTTGAGAGCCTCAGCCAGTCCGAGCGCCAGCCCGTCGGCGAGTGAGTCCGCCCCGCCGTCCGAAGAGCCGCTCGACGAGGAGGCGACCGACACCCCGTCGGCCGAGGCGCCCGCCGCGCAGCAGCCGGCCGCGAACGAGGACTCCGGCGGCTTCGGCTCCTGGCTGCTCATCCTGCTCGGCGGCCTGTTCGTCGCCGCCGGCGTGGGCACCATCGTGCTGCTCTACATGCGCCGCAAGAACGAGGGCGACGACGGTTACGGTGACGGCCCGGGTGGCCCGACCGGTCCGGGTGGCCCCGGCGCGGGCGGTGCGATCCCGGGCGCCCGGGGCGCCTACCACGGGACCGACGACCAGACCCGGGTCGTCAACGGCATGGGCGCCGGGCCGTCCCCGACGATGGTCGGCGGCCCCTCGATCAGCGACGCCCCCACCATGCTCCAGCGGCCGGTCGTGGACGACGTCCCGCCGGACCCGTACGGCGCACCTCCCGGCCCGGCGTACGGCGCCGGTGGCCAGGGCGGCTACGGCTACGGCGACGACGCACCGGGCCAGGGCGGTTACGGCGGCGCGGGCGGCTACGGCAACGCGCCCTCCTCGGGCGGCGGCTACGGCAACGGCCCCTCCTCCGGTGCCGGCTACGGCAGCCCGGACTACGCGGCAGGTGCCGCGGCCGGCGCGGCCGGTTACGCGGCCCAGGGCGCCGGCTACGGCAACGAGCGCTTCGACGAGCCCACCGGCCGCTACACCGGTGACAGCACGCAGTACGCGCCGGCCGCCGACCCGTACCCGACCAGCACCTACCAGCCGGAGCAGGACCGCGGCGGCTACGACCAGGCCGGCGCGGCCCCGTACGGCCGTGGCCCGGAGCAGGGCGACGGTTACGGCGCGGGCGGTGGCTACGGCGCCGCGTCGGGCGGCTACGACAGCGGCGCGACCGGCGGCTACGACAGCACCCGTCAGCAGGGCGGGTACGGCGAGCCCGCCGGCGCCTACGGCAACGCCGCGGGCGGTGGCTACGGCGACAACCCGACCGGCGGATACGGAGACGCCCCGGCCTACGGCGGCGGTCGCGCGGCGGGCGGCGGGTACGGCGACGGCGCGACCGGCGGCTACGACAGCGCCCCCACGGGTGGCTACGGCGACGCCCCGGCCGGCTACGACAGTGGCCGTCAGCAGGGTGGATACGGCGACGCCCCCGCGGGTGGCTACGACAAGGGCGCGGGTGGCTACGACAGCGGCGCGACCGGCGGGTACGACAGTGGCCGCCAGCCGGGCGGTTACGGCGACCCGGCCGGCGGCTACGGCAACGCCGGTGGCGGTTACGACGGCGGCCACCAGTCCGGTGGCTACGGTCAGCAGGGCGGCGGGTACGGCGACGGCTACGGCCAGGCCCCGCAGGGCGGTTACGGCCAGCAGGGCGGCTACGGCCAGGAGCCGCCGCAGCAGCGCGGGGGCGGCTACGACAACGCCTACCCGAACGACCCGGCGCAGGCGGGTCGCGCGCGCCCGGACGGGCAGGCGGACCGTGGCGGACGACGCCTCGACTGGCTGGACGACTGACAGCCACCAGATGTGAGAACTGTGGCCGCCCGCGAACAGCGGGCGGCCACAGTCGTCAGCGAACCCCGCAGGACGGGAGCGGAAGCGGCGCTCAGGCGGGGGCGAAGTAGCCCTGGCGGAGCACCGGCACCACGTCGGAGACACCGACCTCGGTCGCGACCGCGACGTCCTCGGCGAAGCCGCCCTCGGCGAGCTCCCGCCCGGAGACGCATCCCCGGACGGCCGCCGGCACGTCCGGCGTGCTCGCCAGCGCGGCGAGCGCCATCGCGGCCTCCACCGAGAGCCCGCCGGGCACCCCGGCGAGCGCGTCTAGCACGCACGCCGCACCGAGCTGGTCCTCCACGCACGGCCGGAGTGACCCGTCGGGCCAGCGCTCCCCGGCCGCCACCACGCCCACCGGCGCGTCCTTCGAGCCGTACCCCTCGGCGCGCAGCCAGCGCCCGACGGCGGGTGCGTTACGCAGGCACGCCGCGACCACCGGCAGTCCGGTGGCGCTCGCGGCGGCGCTGATCGCCGAACCGTTCGGTGACGGCAGCACCAGGTCGGCGACGACCGGCGCGGCCCGCAGCGCCGCCGGGGACAGCGACCACTGGTGCTCCGCCGTCGTCTTCCGGCGGCCCACAGCGGCCACGGCACCCACCCGGCGGGCGTAGTCGGCGGCCTGCTCGCCCCACGGGAACGGGTGCACCCGCATGCCACGGCTCACCGCCACCTCCACGGCGGTGGTGAACGACAGCACGTCCACCACCACCAGGGCGGCACAGACCCGGCCGAGTTCCGCCGCCCCGGTCAGTCCCCAGTCGAACCGGGCACCTGAGCCGGGTTGGGTGAAGACGGCCAAGGCCAGCGCCTCAGCGCTGACCCGGCGCCGGCTCACCGGAAGCCGGACCGTCGGACCCGTCGGCAGCCGCCGACTCGTCCTGGGCCGGGGTTCCGTCGACTGCCGCCGTACCGTCGGCCGGCGTCGCCTCGTCGGACGCCGCAGCGGGCGACTCGGACTCCGCCGCGGCGACGGGCGCGGACGACTCGGCGTCGGCCGGCGGGGTGTCCCGGCCGGCCTTGGCGATCGGCTCGGCGTCGACAGCGGCCGGGTCCACGCCGACCGGCTGCTCGGCCGTGGCCGGAAGCACAGTGGTCGTCCCGGTACGGGTCGCCTCGACCTCCACCCGGGCCGCCTCGGCCGCGCCGAACAGGCGCGGGAGCGTACCGGTGTGCGCCTCGCGCAGCTCGTCCAGGCCGATCCGGAACTGGCCGTGCACCTCCAGCGCGCCGGAGGCCGGGTCGGTGACGCCGATGAACTCCCACGGCACGCCGCGCTCGGCGCAGAGGGCGGTGAACGCCTTCTCGTGGCCGCGGGGCACCGACACCAGCACGCGGCCGGCGGACTCGCTGAACAGGAAGACGAACGGCATCGAGCCACCGGCGAAGTGCTCCGGCACCACGACCCGGGCGCCCACGCCGCGGCGCAGGGCCGACTCGACCAGGCTCTGCGCCAGGCCGCCGTCGGACAGGTCGTGCGCGGAGCTGAGGTGCCCGACCCGGGCCGCCTCGGCCAGCAGCTCGGCGAGCTGCCGCTCGCGGGCCAGGTCGACCTGCGGCGGGATGCCGCCCAGGTGCTCGTGGGTCACCCAGGCCCACTCCGAGCCGGACAGCTCGACGTGCGTCTCACCCAGCAGGAACAGCTGGTCGTGGTCGCCGGCCGGACGCGGCACGAAGCCCATCGGCACCCGGTCGGCGACGTCGTCCAGCACGCCCAGCACGCCGACCACCGGGGTGGGGTGGATGGCCGCGGCGCCGGTCTGGTTGTAGAAGCTGACGTTGCCGCCGGTCACCGGGATGCCCAGCTCCAGGCAGCCGTCCGCCAGGCCGCGCACGGCCTCGGCGAACTGCCACATGACGCCCGGGTCCTCCGGCGAGCCGAAGTTCAGGCAGTTGGTCACCGCGATCGGCTTCGCGCCGGTCACCGCCACGTTCCGGTACGCCTCGGCCAGCGCCAGCTTCGTCCCGTGGTACGGGTCGAGGCGGGCGTACCGGCCGTTGCCGTCGACGGAGAGCGCGACACCGAGGCCGCTGCGCTCGTCGATCCGGATCACGCCGGAGTCCTCCGGCTGGGCGAGCACGGTGTTGCCGAGCACGTACCTGTCGTACTGCTCGGTGACCCAGGTCTTGTCGGCCAGGTTCGGCGACGCGATCATGCGCAGCACGGTCTCCCGGAGCGCCTCCGGGGTGCTCGGCCGGGGCAGCGTCTCGGCGCGGTCGGCCTGGAGCAGGATCAGGTCGGCCGGCTCGCGCATCGGCCGGGCGTACACCGGGCCGTCGTCGACGAGCGAGCCCGGCGGCACGTCCACCACGAGCTGGTCGCGCCAGGTGATGATCAGCCGGCCCGGCTGGCCGTCCGCCGACGGCGCGGTGACCTCGCCGATGGCGGTGGCCCAGACGCCCCACTTCTCGGCGGTCTTGAGCACCGCGTCGAGCTTGTCCGGCGAGACGACCAGCAGCATCCGCTCCTGGGACTCGCTGGCCAGGATCTCGTGCGGCTCCATCGACGGCTCGCGCAGCGGCACCCGCTCCAGCCAGACCCGCATGCCGGTGCCGGCGGAGGCGGCGGTCTCGGTGAGCGCGCAGGTCAGGCCGGCGCCGCCGAGGTCCTGGATGCCGACGACCAGTTCGGCGTCGTACAGCTCCAGGCACGCCTCGATGAGCAGCTTCTCCATGAAGGGGTCGCCCACCTGCACGGACGGGCGGCGCTGCTCGCTGCCCTCGTCGAAGGTGGCGCTGGCGAGCACCGACACGCCGCCGATGCCGTCACGGCCGGTCTTGGCACCCATCAGCACCACGATGTTGCCAGGGCCGGTGGCGTCCTTCTTCTGGAGCCGGTCGACCGGCAGCACGCCCAGGCAGAGCGCGTTGACCAGAGGGTTGCCCTGGTAGCAGGGGTCGAAGACGACCTCGCCGCCGATGTTGGGCAGGCCCAGGCAGTTGCCGTAGCCGCCGACGCCGGCGACCACGCCGGGCAGCACCCGGGCGGTGTCCGGGTGGTCGGCCGCGCCGAAGCGCAGCGGGTCCATCACGGCGACCGGGCGGGCGCCCATGGCGAGGATGTCGCGGACGATGCCGCCGACGCCGGTCGCCGCGCCCTGGTACGGCTCGACGAAGCTCGGGTGGTTGTGCGACTCGACCTTGAAGGTCACCGCCAGCTCGTCGGAGACCCGGACCACGCCGGCGTTCTCGCCGATGCCGGCGAGCAGCCGGTCACTCGGGGGCGCCTTCTCGCCGAACTGGCGCAGGTGCACCTTGCTCGACTTGTAGGAGCAGTGCTCGCTCCACATGATCGAGTACATGGCCAGCTCGGCCTGGGTGGGCCGGCGGCCGAGGATGTGCCGGATCCGGTCGTACTCGTCGTCGCGGAGGCCCAGCTCGGCGTACGGCTGAAGCTCCTCCGGCGAGTCGGCGGCCCGGGGAACGGTGTCCACGCCCAGCGCCCAGTCGTCGGTCGGGCCGGCCTGCGGCACCACGCCCTGCGGCTCGCGCAGGGCCGGGTCCGGATGGGTGGTCATGACGTCTCCTTGCTGCGCTCGCCGCCGGTGCGGCGGATGGGCCGACCGATGTTCCCGGCCACCATCACGCCGGCGCTCCCACCAGATGCTTGAGCACCGAGGTGAAGAAGCCGAGGCCGTCCAGGGAGGGGCCGGTGAGCGCCTCCACCGCGTGCTCGGGGTGCGGCATGATGCCGACGACGTTGCCGGCCTCGTTGGTGATCGCGGCGATGTCGCGCTGCGATCCGTTGGGGTTGCCGCCGACGTAGCGGGCGACGACGCGGCCCTCGCCCTCCAGCCGATCGAGCGTCGCGGTGTCGGCGACGTAGCAGCCCTCGCCGTTCTTGACCGGGACGAGCACCTCCTGGCCCGGCTGGAACGCGTTCGTCCAGGCGGTGCCGGTGCTCTCGATCCGCAGGACCTGGTCCCGGTTGCGGAAGTGCAGGTGCTGGTTGCGGGTGAGCGCGCCGGGCAGCAGGTGCGCCTCGCAGAGGATCTGGAAGCCGTTGCAGATGCCGAGCACCGGCAGGCCACCACGCGCGGCCTGGACGATCGTCTCCATCACCGGGGCGAACCGGGCGATGGCGCCGCAGCGCAGGTAGTCGCCGTAGGAGAAGCCACCGGGCAGGACGACCGCGTCCACCCCGTGCAGGTCCGGGTCGCCGTGCCAGAGCCGGACCGCCTCGGCGCCGGCGATCCGTACGGCCCGGGCCGCGTCCCCGTCGTCGAGGGAGCCGGGGAAGGTGACCACACCGACCCGGGCGGTCACGACTGCGCGCCCGCGGTCTCGTCGGCGGTGACCACGCGGACGGTGAAGTCCTCGATGACCGGGTTGGCCAGCAGCTTGTCGGCGATCTCCCGGGCCCGGTCCAGGTCCGGTTCGCCGGTGAACTCGATCTCGATCCGCCTGCCGATCCGAACCGAGGCGACGTCACTGACGCCGAGGCGGGGCAGCGCGTTTGCGACGGCCTGGCCCTGCGGATCGAGGATCTCGGGCTTGAGCATGACGTCGACTACGACGCGAGGCACTGGGCACTCCTGACTGTGTACGCAGTTGGGTGCCGGCCCAACAATCGGGCGAGCGCAGCCAGCCTACCTGGCAGATACCGCCCGGCCCGCACCGGCCGGGGGCAGTTCCGGCACCGATCGGCCCCGCCGGCGGCGCCGGACGGACACCGTTGCCCGTTCGTTGCGGCGTCGATGCGAATTCGTTGCGCTCCGTGCTCGTGGGCACCCCTCAGCAACGCCTCCCAGCAGGCATTCTGCCGCGAAACACCCCACCTTGGACCGGTATCCGACAGCGGGCCCGCGGGGCACGCGGCGCGCGTCACGCCATCGGCCTGATTCGATCCGCATCTTGTGACAGAGGGCAGCGCGGCCGTAGCATGCATCGTCAGACGTCGATGAGTTAGATCGACGTCCCTCGCCGGCCCACCCCATCCGGCGGGTGTCACCCCCCGCCCGGCACCCCCGGGCGTCCGCGCAGAAGGAGCCCCGACATGCGCCTCCGTCCCCTGCTCGCCGTGCTGACCACCGCGCTGGCCGGCGTCCTGGCCACCGCCTCCGGCGCCACCGCCGCGCCGGCCGGCCCGCAGCCGATCATCGGTGGCGGCACCGTCTCGTCCGCCCCGTGGGCCGCCGCCGTGTTCAGCAACGGCTCGTTCACCTGCTCCGGCAGCGTGATCGCGCCCCAGTGGGTGCTCACCGCCCGGCACTGCGTCAGCGGCACCATGTCGGTCCGGGTCGGCAGCGTCTACCGCGCCTCCGGCGGCGTCACCCGCACCGTGAGCGCCTCCTACACCCGCTACGACCTGGCCCTGCTGCGCCTGTCCAGCACGGTCAGCACCTCCGCCGTGTCGCTGGCGAGCAGCAACCCGCCGGTCGGCTCGACGAACACCATCTACGGCTGGGGCATGACCTGCTACAGCGGCTGCAGCGCGTCGTCGCAGCTCAAGACCGCCAGCGTCCAGGTGACCAGCAACAGCGCCACCGACGCGTACGGCGGCCAGGCGATCCGGAGCACCCGGATCAACGGCAACGCGTGGCGGGGCGACTCGGGCGGCCCGCAGTTCTACAACGGCCGGCAGGTCGGCGTCGCCTCCACCGCCGACGGCCAGAGCATCCAGAACTACGGCAGTGTCGCGTACAACCGGTCCTGGATCACCTCGACGGCCGGTGTCTGACGGTTGATGCCGATGCGGCGCGGATCGGCCGGGTGCGACCCGACCGTCCGCGCCGCGCCGTTTTTCAGCATCCGGTCAGCTGAACACGGCTCGCGAACCACCCGGCCGGGGACTGACAGCATCGGAAGCGTGCTGGTCGTGACGACGGATCAACTGCCCGGCTACGAGATCCGCCAGATCCTCGGCGAAGTGGTCTCCTCGATGGCGAGGACCCGCAACCCGTACCGCGAGGGGGTCAAGAACCTGCGCGGTGGCGCCTACGACCCGTTGGCGCCGGACAACCTGACGCGGTGGCGTACCGACTCGGTGGCGCGCCTCGGCGAGGAGGCGCGCCGCCTGGGCGCGAACGCGGTGATCGGCATGCGCTTCGACAGCCGCGACTGCGGCGAGATGTGGATGGAGATCTGCGCGTACGGCACGGCGGTGATCGTCGCGCCGAAGATGCCGGACGTCATGCCGCCGGACCAGCCGGCGATCGCGGCCGAGACCGCCCACGACCCGGAGATCGCCTCCGCCCCGGGCGGCATCGCCGAACCGGCCAGCGCCCCCAACCTGAGCTCCGCAGCCGAGACCCCCACCGGCCCCTGACCAACGCTGCCTGCCGCCTTCACCGGGTCGATCATGAAGTTGACGGCAGGAACGATCTCCCTGAGTGCCGCCAACCTCATGATCGACCAGAACAGGTCAGAGGATGGGGGGTGGGGAGTAGGCGGCGGCCTGGGGGTGGGACTCGACGACCTTGGTGATTCTTGCGGTCACCCGGGCGACCTGGTCGGTGGCGGCGCCGGCGAAGGCGTTGCGGTCGGCCACCAGGGTGTCGATCTCGGCCCGGGTCAGGCCCAGCCGGCCGTCGGCGGCCAGCCGGTCGAACAGGTCGTTCTCGGGCGCGCCCTTCTCCCGCATGGCCAGCGCCACGGCGACCGCGTGCTCCTTGATCACCTCGTGCGCGACCTCCCGGCCCACACCCCGGCGTACGGCCGCCACCAGGATCTTCGTGGTGGCGAGGAACGGCAGGAAGCGCTCCAGCTCCCGGTTGATCACCGCCGGGTACGGGCCGAACTCGTCCAGCACGGTGAGGAACGTCTGGAACAGCCCGTCGGCGGCGAAGAACGCGTCGGGCAGCGCGACCCGGCGCACCACCGAGCAGGAGACGTCACCCTCGTTCCACTGGTCACCGGCCAGCTCGCCGACCATCGACAGGTAACCCCTGATGATCACCGCGAAGCCGTTCACCCGCTCCGACGAGCGCGTGTTCATCTTGTGCGGCATCGCGCTGGAACCGACCTGGCCCGGCTTGAAGCCCTCGGTGACCAGTTCCTGACCGACCATCAGCCGGATCGTGGTGGCCAGCGACGACGGCGCGGCGGCCACCTGGGCCAGCGCGGCGACGACAGCCATGTCGATCGAGCGCGGGTAGACCTGGCCGACGCTGTCCAGCACCCGGCTGAACCCCAGGTGCTCGGCCACCCGGCGCTCCAGCTCGGCCACCTTGCCGGCGTCGCCGTCGAACAGGTCGAGCTGGTCGGCGGCGGTGCCCACCGGCCCCTTGATCCCGCGCAGCGGGAACCAGCCGATCAGGTCCTCCAGCCGCTCGTACGCGATCAGCAGCTCCTCCGCCGCCGACGCGAAGCGCTTGCCCAGCGTGGTGGCCTGCGCGGCGACGTTGTGCGACCGGCCGGTCATCACCAGCGCCGAGTACTCGCCCGCGTGCCAGCCCAGCCGGGTCAGCGTGGCGACCACCCGGTCCCGGATCAGCTCCAGCGAGGCCCGGATCTGGAGCTGCTCGACGTTCTCGGTGAGGTCGCGGGAGGTCATCCCCTTGTGCACGTGCTCGTGCCCGGCGAGCGCGCTGAACTCCTCGATCCGGGCCTTCACGTCGTGCCGGGTGACCCGCTCCCGGGCCGCGATCGAGGCCAGGTCGACCTGGTCGACCACCCGCTCGTACGCCTCGACCACCCCGTCCGGCACCGGCACGCCGAGATCACGCTGGGCCTTGAGCACCGCCAGCCAGAGCCGGCGCTCCATCCGGACCTTCTCCTCCGGCGACCAGAGAGCGACCAGTTCGGGCGAGGCGTACCGGTTGGCGAGCACGTTCGGGATCGTCGTCACGTACCTCAGTCTTTCATGACGCCCGGGCCGGCTCCGGCGACGCCGGTACCCGGTCCGGCCTGTGGGCAGGCCGGACCGGGGGCGCCGTCAGCCCAGCCGGATCTCCGGGTCCAGCGCGACCGCGGCCATCTCCTCGGCCGTCAGCAGGTGCCGGTCGCTCGACGAGTGCGCCTGCACTGTCACCTGGGTGCCGTCGGTCCGTTCGACGTGCGCGTACCGGACGGCGACCCGCTGCCGTGGCGACGCGGGTGGCGCACGGTAGCCCTCCACGTCGTACGTCAGCACCCGCTCGCCGTTGGGCCCGGTGAAGGACCGGCAATCGATCATGCCCTCCCTGCACTCGTCCGGGCCGATCGCCCGACCCGGAAGCGGCCGCCCGACGTTGACCGCCAGGTAGGACCGAACGGTGCCCCGGGCAGCGACACCCACCCCGAACCAGCCGGTCATGGACTCCCACCGGAACGGTTTCACCGACCACTGAGGGTCGTCGGTGAGCGGGCCGTTCCAGGTCTTGTGGTCGGTGACCGGATCGGCGCCCCGTACCCACCGCAGGTCCGCGGCCTCCCGGTCGAGCGCGGCCAGCATCGCCGACCGCAGGCGCTCCGGCTGGGTCCGGGCGGTGGCGGACGCGGCCGAGTAGGCGGGCGCCGGACCACCTGAAGCACCCGGCTGCACGACCACGCCGGCGCCGAGTGCCAGTGCCAGCACCGCCGTCGCCGAGGCGTACGTCCCCACCCGCAGCCGCCGACGCCGGCCCTCCCGCGCCACCAGGGCGTCCACGTCCACCGCCGTCGGCGGCGCGTCACCGATCGCCTCGTCGAAGATCTGCCGGTACGTCATCTCTGCCTCCCGCTCTCCACTGCCGAATGGTGCGAGGCGAGCAGCCGCAGCGTCTCCAGCGCACGGGCGGCCTGACTCTTCACGGTGCCGGTGCTGACGCCGAGAATTCGCGCGGTCTCCTCGACTGACAGGTCGCAGTAGAAGCGGAGCACCACGACCGCCCGTCGCCGCGGCGCGAGCCGGCCCAGCATCTCCAGCAGCATCTCCCGCTCACCGACCGCCGGCTCCCCGGCTGCCAGGTCCACCCGGTCCGGCACATCGTCGGTGCTGCGCTCCCGCCGCCACGGCCGGCGCCGCTCGTCCAGCCACGCGTTGGTGAGCATCCCCCGGACGTACGCGTCGAGGTTGTCCGCGCCGAGCGCTCGCCGCCAGTTGCGGTAGAGCTTGCTCAACGTGATCGACACCAGGTCGTCCGCCGTGTGCCAGTCCCGGCAGAGCAGGTACGCCGTCCGGCGCAGCGGCTCCAGCCGGGCGGTCACGTAGTCGCGGAACTCCTCGTCACGCCCGGTCACGGAGTGCCGCCCCTCGTTCGCCTCATACCCAGGGGACGGAACGGAGCACCGGACGGGTTGCCGGCGACCGTCACCGATCCCCGCCGCTGATCGTGATCCGGCCGTTCCGACATGTCGGGCGGGACAGCCGCGCCGGGCGGCTCACGCGACGATCGTCCGGTCCGGATCGATCCGGACCGTTCTCTTCTTCATGGGGGATCCAGATGCGCAGACCGTCCCTGGCCGGGCTGACCGTAGCCGCACTGGCCGGCGGCTCCCTGCTGCCCCTGGCCACACCGGCCCAGGCAGCCGACGCGACGACGCTCTACGTCCGGCAGAACTCGGCCGCGTGCTCCGACACCGGGCCCGGCACCCAGGCCGCTCCGTTCTGCTCGATCGGTCCGGCGGTGGCCCGGGTCGACGCCGGGCAGACAGTCGACATCGGCGCGGGCACGTACGCCGAGCGCGTGACGCTCGCCCGCTCCGGCACGCCCGACCAGCCGATCACCATCCGGAACACCGCCGGCAGCAACGGCCGCATCAGCGGGCCGGAGGCCGGGGTGCTGGTCGACGGGCAGCACGACGTCGTGCTCCGCGACCTGTGGATGACCGCACTCGCCGACGTGCCCGGCCTCGATCTGCGGGACTCCAGCGGAATCACTGTGCAGGGCGGGTGGTACGCCATGTCGGGCAGGTCCGCCACGCCCGTCGTCCGGTTCGCCGGGGTCACCCGGTCGACCCTGTCGCAGACGACGATCACCACACCGGGCAACGGCATCGTCCTCGACGCCGCGACGACCGGCGTCGCCCTCCGGTCCCTGGTGCTGTCCGGGGGCAGGCTCGGCGCCGACGTCGGGCCCGGCACGGGTGCCCGGGTCGACGGGCCGGGAAACCAGGTGTCGAGCAGCACCATCTCGGGCTTCGACGGCGCGGCCGTCCTGGTCGGCCCCGACGCCGCCGACACCGAGGTCGTCAACAACCAGGTGTCCGAAGGTGACGGCATCGGGATCCACAACAACGGGGCCGCCCGGACGGCGATCAGCAACAACGAGGTCCAGGGCCGCTGTTCGGGGGCCGTCCGCGTCGACGGCTCGTCGGCGGGCGCGTCGGTGCAGAACAACGTCCTGGTCAGCAACGTCGCTACGACCTGCTCCGACAAGCCGGTGCTGGAGCTGTACGACGATTCCGGCAAGCGGGTGACCGTGGACTACAACAACACCGCTCAGACATTCGTCCCGAGCGCGTCGAGCTACTCCTGGAACGGCACCACGATGGATCTGGCCCGCTTCCGGACGGTGTCCGGGCAGGCCGCTCACGACAGGGAGGGCAGCGGGGCCGCTGTCCGGGAGGACTCAGCGAACTCGGCCGCGCCCGGCTACCCGGCCACGGACCGCACCGGAGCGGGCCGGGCGGACAACCCGGCGGTGCCGAACACCGGCGCGGGCCCGGTCCCGTGGGCCGACCGGGGACCGACCGAACTCCTCGGCACTCCGCAGGCCGTCCTCGACATCAGGTACGACCCGGACACCTCCTCGGTCACGCTCGACGCGTCCGCGTCGACTCCCGGTTACGTCCCCCTGACCACGTACGTGTTCGACTTCGGTGACGGCACCGTGGTGACCCAGGACAAGCCGGTCGCCTCCCGCACCTACACGCGGACCGGCACGTTCACCGTCTCGGTGAAGGTCTCCGGCAGCGACGGCCGCGTCGGCGGCTCGCTCGGCCTGCTGGTCAGCGTGCTGCCGCGTACCGGGTCGATCGGTCTGCTGTCGCTGCACAACCTGCGCTTCGCGAACGCGCCCACCGCCGGATCCGACGTGCAGGCCGACCAGGCCACGATGGGTGCGGGCGGCCAGTTCGACCTGATGGACGCGGGCAACGGGCGGATCGCCCTCTTCTCCCGTGCCACCGGTAAATATCTGAGCAACAACGGCGACGCGATCAAGCCGCTCTTCCCCACGGTGGCCTCGAACTCGACGTTCGAGCTGCTCCGCAACGCCGACGGCACGGTCAGTCTGCGAGGGGAGAACGGCGGCTACGTCGGTGTCTCGTCGAGCACCGCACTCACCGCTGTCGCCTCCACCATCAACACCCGGGAGAAGTTCTACCGGGTGAACGTCGCCGACTCGAACCGCACGCTCAAGGCCGCCGTCAACGGCAAGTACGTCAGCGCGGAGAGCGCCGGCGCGAAGCCGCTGATCGCCAACCGCGACACCGCCGGCCCCTGGGAGACGTTCGACCTCGCGGATCTCGGTTCCGGGCAGGTGGGTGTCTTCTCGCACGCCAACAGCCGCTTCGTCTGCGCGGACAACGTCGGCCTCAACCCGCTCATCGCCAACCGCACGAGCGCCGGCGCGTGGGAGAAGTTCACCGTGACCCGCAACGCGGACGGCACCACCAGCCTCAAGGCGACGATCAACAGCAGGTACGTCAGCGCCGACAACGTCGGCACCAACCCGCTCATCGCCAACCGGACCACCATCGGTCTCTGGGAGAAGTTCACGGTCGGCGGCTGAGCCGTCCTCGACACCCGACGCCCGCCCGGCTGCTCGCCGGGCGGGCGTCGCCCGTCAGCGCTCCAGGATCGCGGTCACGCCCTGCCCGCCGGCCGCGCAGATGGAGATCAGGCCGCGCCCGCTCCCCTTCTGATCCAGCAGCTTGGCCAGCGTGGCGACGATCCGGCCGCCGGTGGCGGCGAACGGGTGCCCGGCCGCCAGCGACGAGCCGTTGACGTTGAGCTTGTCCCGGTCGATCGAGCCGAGCGGGGCGTCCAGGCCGAGGCGCTCCTTGCAGAACTCCGGCGACTCCCAGGCGGCCAGCGTGGCCAGCACCTGCGAGGCGAACGCCTCGTGGATCTCGTAGAAGTCGAAGTCCTGGAGGCTCAGCCCGGCCCGGGCCAGCATCCGGGGCACGGCGTACGCGGGGGCCATCAGCAGGCCCTCGTCGCCGTGCACGAAGTCGACGGCGGCGGCCTCGGACCAGGAGAACCAGGCCAGCACCGGCAGGTTGTGCGCCTTGGCCCACTCCTCGGAGGCGAGCAGCACGGTGGACGCCCCGTCGGTGAGCGGCGAGGAGTTGCCGGCGGTCATGGTGGCCCGCTCGGCGTCCGCGCCGGAGGCGCCGAAGACCGGCTTGAGCGAGCCGAGCTTCTCCAGGCTGGTGTCCGGCCGCAGGTTCTGGTCGCGGGTGAGCCCCAGGTACGGGGTCATCAGGTCGTCGAAGAACCCCTTGTCGTACGCGGCGGCGAGCCGCTGGTGCGAGCGCAGCGCAAGTTCGTCCTGCGCGGTGCGGTCGACGTTCCAGCGCAGCGCGGTCCGGGCCGCGTGCTCACCCATCGACAGCCCGGTACGGGGTTCGGCGTTGCGCGGGATGTCCGGCTTGAACGGCTGGTGCGGGCGCAGCTTCGCGGCGATCTTGAGCCGTTCGCCGAGCGTGCGGGCCGAGTTGAGCTGGATCAGGGTGCGCCGCATGTCCTCGTTGACGGCGAGCGGCGCGTCCGAGGTGGTGTCGACGCCACCGGCGATGCCGACCTCGATCTGCCCGAGGGCGATCTTGTTGGCGACCAGGATGGCGGCCTCCAGCCCGGTGCCGCAGGCCTGCTGGATGTCGTACGCGGGGGTGTGCGGGTCGAGCCGGGAGCCGAGCACCACCTCGCGGGTGAGGTTGAAGTCGCGGGAGTGCTTGAGCACCGCGCCGGCCACGACCTCGCCGACCCGCTCGCCGGCCAGCCCGAACCGGGCGACCAGCCCGTCGAGCGCGGCGCCGAGCATGTCGGCGTTCGACGCGTGCGCGTAGCGCGAGTTGGACCGGGCGAAGGGGATGCGGTTGCCCCCGATGACCGCGACCCGCCGGACACTCTGCACGATCGGCCTCCCTCGAAACTGTTGCCCGAACCCTACTCGCCAGTATTTCGGACGGGCCCGGTTGGTCGCCACCATGGGCGCAGACGAGCAGCGGTCATCTCGCCGCCCGGTGCGCCGTACGCAGCCCATCACGTCGGCTCGCCGCGGTCAGGCGTGCGCGGCGTGAGGCGCCGCCGGCCCGGGACGGTCAGCGCCGTGGTCTACCTGGTCGCGCTGACGCTCACAGGGGGATGGTTCGTCGCTCAGGGTGTTGCCGAGCTGGTCGCGCCGGCACCGCGGCACAACGTGCAGCAGGTGAGGCTGTCGACGCCGGATGAGGAGCGGCAGTGGCGGGAGCAACAGTTGCGTGACCTGCTGAAAGCGTGTGCTCAGGCCGCCCACGATGCGGGAGAGTCTGTCTCAGATTGCTGATCGGCGTTAACAGGCTGTGCACGGCGAACTGATTGTTACGCAGCAAGTCAGCTACAGAGAGTCACTAATATGTTACGCGTATTGCATCCTGCAAGTTGCAGCCCCGACGATCGAGCCATGAGCGAACTCATCGCCGAGCACATCGCCCACCTACGAGCCAAAGGCCACAGCGACCGCACCATTGAAGCCCGCGACCAGATCATCCGCCGCCTCCACGACCACCTCCCCTACGGCCTCGCCTGGGCCAGCGTAAACGAACTCGACCACTTCCTAGCCCACCCCCGCTGGTCCCGCTGGACCCGAGCCACCTACGCCATGCACATCCGCGGCTTCTACCGCTGGGCCACCGCCGGCGGCCACCTCGACGGCGACCCCAGCATCGACATGGCCAAACCCCGCAACCCCAAATGCCTGCCCCACCCCGTCACCGACGACGAACTCATCCAGGCCCTCAACCGCTCCACCGACCCCTGGTACACCGCCATCCTCCTCGCCTCCCACGAAGGCCTGCGGGCCAGCGAGATCTGCCGACTCACCCGCGCCGACGTCAGCGAGGACCACATCCGGCTCATCGGCAAAGGCGGCGACCCCGAGATCGTCTACACCCACCCGGTGGTCTGGAAGCACGTCAAGGACCGGCCACCAGGCCGGCTCGTTCGCGGACCCTCCGGACAAGACATCACCGGCCGGTGGCTATCCCAGCACCAGGCCGCGCACTTCCGCCGCATCGGCCTGCCCGGACTGCACATGCACCGCTTCCGGCACTGGTTCGCCACCACGCTGATGGACTCCGGGGCGTCGCTGCGGACCGTCCAAGAGGCGCTAC
The DNA here is from genome assembly GCF_049179035.1 of Micromonospora sp. WMMD1274. Taxonomy (NCBI): domain Bacteria; kingdom Bacillati; phylum Actinomycetota; class Actinomycetes; order Micromonosporales; family Micromonosporaceae; genus Micromonospora; species Micromonospora sp. WMMD1274. The sequence goes on along the minus strand of NZ_JBMHMG010000001.1, from coordinate 3,180,988 downwards.
GGCACTCGTCGGTCACGTCGACGCAGATCTACACGAAGGTGCGGAGTGGACAGCGCAGACTCGCCATCCGGTCGCTGCCCACTCCGCTCACCCAGCACCCTGCTACGAGCAACTAGGCGCCACCAGTACAGCATCCCCGCCCCCAATTCCCCAGGGGGCGGGGATGCGTTTTCGTCGTTTTCGGGAGGAGTTCAACACGTAGGCCGAGAGACCTCACGCACTGTTTGACTAATGGCCACAGAGTGACCTAGCTTGGACAGCGGGTTACCTTCCGGCTGGCCCGGGCGTCACGCGGAAGGCAACCCGGCCGGGCGGGGGGCCGGCCCACCAGCGCACCCGCACCGGCATCAGCTCACCCATGCCGACGTCAGGAGCCCGCCGGTGACCTCCATGTACGAACCCGGCGGGGATCCGGCGGTCGCAGCGTTCCTCGTAGCCACCCACCAGGGCTGCGAGGCCTGCGCCGCGGGGCAGTGCGAAACCGGCGCCTACGCCGCCCGAACTCTCGCCGCTTACCGCGAGCAGTCCCGTGCCCGCATCCCCCACCAGCGGACAGGCGACCAGTGACCCGCCGCGCCCGGCGCGCTACAGCCGTGCAAGCCGCCCTCGTCGCCGTGATCATCGGCGTCATGCTGATGCTTCTCGGCGGTGGAGGCGCGGACCGCCGGCCCGAGCAGACCCCGGCCCGCACCGTGCGGCCGGCCACCGAGGAGGAACGCCGCCAGCGCCAGATCGACGAACTCAGGGAGTGCCTGCGGGACGTCGAGCGGTGCCAACAGGCCGGCCAGGGTATCGAGACCCGATAGACGCCCTGGCCGATAAATAGGAGCGCCCCTACCCGCGCACGGGTGGGGGCGCTCCGCCGTCAGCGGGGCTACTCGCCGTGTACCTGGCGGCGGGCGTTCAGCTCTCGGCGAACATCGTCGGGGTGACACTCCCGGTATCCGCCGGCGCCGGCCCGCCGCCGGTAGCGGATCCTCGGCGGGTCCGGGTTGAGGTAGGCGCGGATGACCGTGGTCCGGTCGATGCCGAGCAGTTTCGCCACCTCGCCGGGGAGCAACCAGTCGCCGCGGTCGAGGCGGGCTTCGAGCTCTTCAGCTGTGCCGGCCATCGTGGTGATCGTAGCGGCTGTGGCCTGCGTGGCGAGTACCGGCACGATCATCCTCCGTAGTGTGGCAACTGTGGCGTGCGATGCAAGTGTGGCATACTGCCGTCATGAGTGACCGTCGACCATGGACCCGACACGTCCCCCTCGGCATCGCCCTCCTGCTGATCGCCGCAGTCTGGGTAGCCGGCGCTGTCTGGTCCTTCGACGAACAAACCCGCTACGCCGACGCCAAAGGCTTCGACATCCCCCAGCTGCTCGCCCTCGTCCTCGACGGCATGGCCATCGCCATGGCCGCCGTGTCCTGGGCCGCGAGCCTCGACGCCCGACCCGCCACGTTCGCACGCCTCGCCACCGCCATCGCGATCGCGGCCAGCTCCGCCAGCAACGGCGCCTGGGCCTGGACCCGCTCCGCCGGCGACAAGCAGACCGTCGTCCTCGCCGCAGGCGTGCCCGTCGTCGCGATGATCGCGTTCGAAGTGCTCCTCGCCGAGGTGCGCCGACAGGTGCTCCGCCGACGCGGTCAACCCGGCCCGGTCGCGGTCACACCACCACGTCTCATCCGGGTTGCGCTCGCGCCGTGGTCGACGCTGCGCGACTGGCGACGGCTCGCCCTCGACGTCACCGACCCGCGCAAAACGTTCGCCTCCGCGCAGCCCGACCAGCCGCCCGCCGGAACGGCCGCGCAGGCTGCGCAGCCGCACCGCGCACCCGAACCACTGGCGCTGCGCATCCCCGCGCAGATGGCACTACCGCAAGTCGCGCGGGTAGACGTCGCCCCCGCGCGGCGCGGCCACGTCGTATCGCGCACCCCCGCCGAACCCTCCACGGAGCCCACCGCCGAGCAGCGCGAAGCAGCCCTGCAACGCGCGATCGCGCGGGTCCGCGCAGGCGAGAAGCAGCGCGCGGCAGCCCGCGCGGAAGACGTCCCGGAGTCGACGCTGCGCACCCGACTCCAGCAGCAGACCAACGGCCACTCACACGAGCTGGCCGCCACAACCACCACGAAGGGACAGTGACCGTGCTGCGCAACTACACGCGCTGGCGGCAGGGCGCCACGCCCACCCGCCTGAACGCCGACATTCTCGGCTCACCCGTACCGATCGAGGTCGACACCGCCTCCGCGCAGGTCATCCTCGACGGCCGGGAGCTGACCCCCGACGAGGCGCGAATGATCGGCGTGCGGCTCATCGACGCTGCGGTCCTCGCCGACGGCGACCGCGCCATCCGCCGCCCCGCCGACACCCTCACCCCGTAGCGCCCCGAGGGCGCGGCTCCAGCCTGGACAGTGAGCCGCGCCCCCGGGTCCTCCCCTCGCAAGGAAGGAGCCCTCATCATGCCCCCTACCCACCACGTGTGCGGCTACATCCCCCCGAACTCGCCGACCCGCGCCCTCGCCGGACACGTCGTCACCCTGCCCGCGCACGGCCTGGCGCAGCTCGCCGACCGGATCGGCGAACTCCGCACCGCCGGCGCGAGACCGTTCGTCGTCGCCGTGCCCCGGCCGGTGAACTGGACCCGGATCGCCGTCGCGCTCACCGCCGGGGTGCTCGCCGAGCTGGTCGCCGCCCTCGCCGCGATCCTCACCGGCCACCACACCTCGGCGCTGGTCGCCGCCGGCGGCATGCTGCTGCTCGGCCTGAGCCTGTTCCCGGTGCTCACCCACCTTGAGGCGGAGGACAACGCCTGATGCCCATCTACCGGGTGCACGTCTTCGACGGCGCGTACGAGGTGCTGCACAAGCGCACCCTCACCTACCAGCTCGACCTGGAAGGCCCGGGCGTCGACGGTGCCCTCGACCGGCTCCTCCAGGCCCTCACCCGGCTGGCCAGCACGGCTGAGAACGAGCCGATGGACGCGCCTCGGCTGGAAATCTGCGACCCGAAGACCGGTGCCATCCTGCTCGACTGGAACGGAGCCTGACGTGGCACACACCATGTCCCCTACCGCAGTCGCGATCCTGCTGCTCCTCGCCCTGATCGTCGACTACATGAGCATCGGCCCCAACAGCCTGCGGGACCGGCTCGCGTTCGTCATGGCCGTCCCCGCCCTGAAGGAGGGCTTCGACGGAAGCCCGGCCGACCAGAAGACCGTGGCGGCCGCCGGCGGCGCCATCCAGAGCCTGCTCGACTCCACCGGCGGCGCCTATATCGCCGGCGCCAGCGTCAACGCGATCCTCGGCGTCGCCATCGGCCTGCTGTGGATCTACGCCATCGGCTGCCTCCTGCCAATCAAGAGCAGCAAGAAACTCGGCCGCTTCGCGACGCTGAGCTGGCCGCAGAGCCCGCTGTACCGCATCAACTGGAAGATGTGGACCGTCGCCGCGCTGCTCGGCATGATGTCTGACCTGCCCAACGGTCTCGTCGGTGACCTCACCCGCACGCTGCTGGAGATCGTGACCAGCCTCGTCGCGCCTCTTCCCGCCCTGCTGTTCGGAGCTGCCTGATGCTGACCACGACCATCGCCGCCGCCGCTACCGAGGAACCCGGCCGGGGGTGGGGCGGACCGATCGCCCTGGCCATCGTGGCGGCCATCTACATCGCCGGAGCCACATTGCATTACATGTGGCGTGAGCGCCGGGGTCTCCCCTCCCCCACCGACGAGGATGACACCGGTACTGGTGTCAACGCGCAGGTCAGCGCGGTGTCAGACACCGATGACACCGATCGTGACACCGGCTGGTGGGGGCGGATCGTCGAGCATCGGGGCCGGCGGATCCGCGTCGACGAGCTGCCCCGCGACCACGACGTGGACCTCGACCTGGCCGATCCGGGATCGGCGCCGGAGACGTTGGAGACCGCCGTCGACCGGATGGACCGGCAGGGCGTGCAGTACATGGACATCGTGCGCCGGGTGATGGAGGTGTACGGGGTGTCGGAGGCGACGGCGAAGCGGCGGATCCGGGAGGTGCGGGCTGTCCGGCAGGGCGGCTGAGTGACGGGGAAGCGCCCCTGCTCGGCTCCGGCCGGTGCGGGGGCGCTGTTGTGCGTGGGGCTATTGATCGGCCGGTGCGGGCTGGCGGGCGGCTTCGACCAAGGCGCGGCGGAACACCCAGGCGTTACCGGCGCGGGCGCCAAGGAGTTGGCCACGCTCGGCGCGTTTGTGGACGGCCTGCTTGCTGATGCCGAGGATGTCGGCGGCCTCCTGGAGGGAGATGAGGTCGGGGATGCGCGGATCGCGGGGCTCGGTGCTCATGGGTAGAGGGTACGCAGCACGGTTGACATGCGTCAACTGGCCTCGTGCAGAGAAAGTTACCCCTCCCTGCTAATTCTGGTTGACAAACGTCAACCGATCCCCGTAGACTGAAGTCACAAGGGAGCGAGAGAAGGAGCCAGAGATGAACCTCAAGACCATCGCCCAGAAGAGCGAGAGAATCTTCCAGATGCACCGGGCCGAGGCCGACGCCGACACCCAGGTCGCCCTCGACAAGCTCCGCGCCAACCCGAACATGTCGCAGGCCCAGGCAGTCCGCGAAGCCCACCGGGAGCGCAGCTGGACCGCCAGCGCCGAGTGGCAGGCCACCGCCTGAAAGCCCCGAGGGGCCCGGGAAACCGGGCCCCAGCCAGCCAGCCCAGACCGAGCAACGGAGACGGACATGCGCGAGATCACCGCCGAGGACGCCGCCAAGGAGATCCGCCGGGCCTACGACGTGGCCGCCACCCAGCACGGAGGCCGCGACTGGACCGCCATCGCCCGCCTGGCCGAGCGGGTGGACCTGACCCCCGCCGAGATGGCCGAGGGCATCCGCCACCTGGCCCGCACGGACCGGCGGGTGATCATCGCCCCGGAGAGCAACCAGAAGACGCTGACCGCGACGGCGCGGATGTACGCGGTGCGGTACGGCGGCCAGGACAACCACCTGATTACCTGGGGGTGAGGGGGCAAGGGCTCCACCCCCTCACCCTTCCGGGAGCGCTCCCACGCTCACGCCGAAAACGGCCCCGCCCTCCCCAAGGAGGACGGGGCCGCTCGCATGTTGGTCGGTGCTGGCCGGGACGTCACCGGGGCACCGCGCCGACGATCCTACCGGCCGTCGATGCGACCCGCGCCGGAGGGCCTCAGCCGGCGGCCGTCATTGTCACGCGGGTCCGACAGCGGCGTCACCACCGACTGCAGGTACACGCCAGCCACCGCGACCGCGACGGCCTGGACCAGCAGCAGCCACAGGATGGCCACCTTCGGCAGCAGATCGGCGAGGCCGGCGAACCCGGTCACGGCGGCGAGGCCAGCCAAGGCCATGGTGAGGTAGAGAACAGGACGGGGACGACTCATCAGAGGTACCTCCTCGGTACGGTCTCGGCATGGTGCATGTGCCGTCGTTGCCGCAGCGTGAGCGGCTGATCCTCGCCGAGCTGTCCGGCGTCGCCGGCCGCTACGGCACCGGCGTCGACCGCGACCGGCCCCGCGATGAGGCGATCGCCGCGATCCGCGCGGTGACGACCGACGGGCGGCTGCTCGGTATCCAGGCGGGGGTCGCATTGGCCGATCCGCAGGGGATCAGCGGGGAGACGGCGAGGTTGTTGAAGGCGGCCGGCGCGGACATGGCGGTCGCGGCCGGGCACGCGGTGGAGGTGCGGGAGCGGATGCGACGGCAGGGCGTCCGCTACCCCGACGAGTAGCTACCGGCCCGGCGGGCAGCCGAACCCCGCGCGCTGCTGGTGGATCGCCGCCGCGAGCTTCCTCTCCTGCGGCGTGCGAGGCGGGATCTCCCGGTAGATGTCGTCGAGAGTCGTGAGGACCTCGCACCACTGCTGCTCCGACTGGCGCGCCGACGCGTTGGTGTAGAGGATCGCCGCGCCCCCCGATGCCATCGACGCGACGAGGCAGAGCACCAGCACCCGCCATCCGTTCCACGTCACGACGGCTCACCCGCCCCGGACGACGGCGGACAGGACGAGGATGGCGACGGCGACGGCGAGGGCGACGGCGGAGAGCCAGATGCGTCCCCACTGGCCTCCCGCCGGAGCTGCACTGCCCCGCCGAGGGCCGGACCCGTGACCAGCGCCATGCCGGTCACGATGAGCAGCTCCGACGCCTTGCCCGGAGGCAGGATGAACGCCTGGTGCGCGATGATGCCCAGGCCAAGCAGGACGCAGCACCAGTCCCGAACTGCCTGCCTGATGCGCTCGCCGGTCACCCACGTGCCTGCCCCAGGCGGGCGGCCATCTCTGCGGCAACCTGCTCCATCGTGAGACCGCCAGCCGGGCCCGGCTCGCCGCGCTCACCCTGCGGACCCTGCGGTCCCTCCGGACCGGCCGGACCGCGCGGCCCCGGCTCACCCTGCGGACCCTGCGCACCGCCGCCAGCGAACCGCTTGACGAACAGGGCCTGGATCCGGGTGTACGAGTCGGCGTCGTAGGTCCTGCCGTCGGAGGTCACCCCGATCGACGCCTCGGCCTTCTTCAACGCCGCGGCGGTCGCGTCACCGTAGACGCCATCGATGGTCCCGACCGGGAAGCCGATGTTGTGGAGGGCGTACTGGAGGGCGCGCACGTTCTCGCCCCGGTCACCGTGCTTGCAGAACATTTGGGCGGTCCCTTCGCTGGTGGTGAGGCCGATCTCGGCCAGGTAGCGGCGGATCACGGCGGTCTGGTCCCGGCCCGCCTTGATCGCGTCGCGGAAGTAGCTCTGGTGCGTGTGCCAGCGGTGCGAGTCGTCGCCGCTGCTGCGCTTGCCGAGGCGGTCCCAGCGGCGCACCGTACGCCCGTCCGGGGAGTAGATGACCTCCCGGATGTCCCGGGTGTCCGGCGTGTTCGCCTCGCACTGCGCGACCAGCCAGCGGGAGTAGTGGGGCAGGTCGAAGCGGCCCTTCGGCGTGGTCACCTCGAACTGGCCGACGTCCAACGCGCACGCGTAGCCCGACAGGCCGGCCCGGTCCCGGGACGACTCGACCACCGAGTAGTCGCCGGACACCACCCGGTCCCGGCCACAGTGGTACCCGCCCCGGTGAGCCGGGTCGCCCACGATGCCCACCTCGCCCGGAGCCAGGCCGTGCGGGCCCAACTCGGCCAGCAACAGCGCGCGGACAGCGAGCAGATTCGGTGGAGCAGTCGTCACGGTCGCCTCCTTGATGATCGCCTGCCAGACCGGCAGGTCCGGCTGGCCCGTCAGATCCCAGCCCTCCCGGTGGTACCAACACGCCGTGAGCCCGCCGTCCGCCGCGATCGCCGCGACCATCGCCCGCATCCACGCCGCCCGCCCCGCACCCGGCAACGCCCCCAGCTCCGCCACCAGATACGGCAGCCCCGTCTCGACGGCCACCTGCCGGGGAATCGACAGCAGATCCGCCGGGCTGCGGTAGCCGAGGTCGGAGTACACGTCCCAGCCGACGAAATCGACCGGCACACGCAGCAGCCACCGCCGGTCACCGGGGTGCTTCTCCCACCAGTACCGGGTGTAGACAGGGCCGAGCAGCATCTCGTCGCGGCCCGGTACGTCGGCCAGCGCCGCCACCAGCTCCGCCCACGCGGCGTGGAACTGCGCGACCGTCGGGTCGCCGCCGCGCTGCTGCTCCGGCTCGTGGCTGCGCGTCAGCTTCAGCAGCAGTCCCGGCGGCTTGCGGGCCACCCAGGCCAGCACGTCCGCCAGGGGATTCGTCTTGTACGACAGGTGCACGACCGCGCCGGCCGCGACGAGCGGGCCGAGGACCGGCCCGTCCCACGACGGCAGCGGATCACCAGGGCCGACGAAGATCCGCCCCACGCCCGTGCCTTCGAAGCGGGCCAGCATCTCCGCCACCGGCCGCCCACCCGGACACCAACCGACCAACGTCACCGCCATCACCCCACCGCCACGCACTCGACATAGAGCCGGATCGGGAAATCGGACGCCGCCTTCGCGCTGATGTTCCCTGTGCCAGTCGCCCTGGCCCCCGTACCCACGAACGTCTTGTTGCCGGTAGACACGGCCGTGTACTCCCCTTCGACCGTGCCGTCCCAGCGGGTGCCCGCGCCGCCCGTAGCGACGACACTGACCCGCATGATCTGCAACTGGGCGCCGGCCAGGTCGTCTACCCGGATCCGGCTGAACACGCTGTCACCAGCGACGGTGGACCCCCACGCCACCGTCCACCGGATCTTGTACGTGCGCCCGGACACAACAGGCACAGTGACCGAATCGATCACTGTTTCCCCTGTGAACGCGGCCGAGTCGGACGTGCGGACCGTCGGGTCACCGACCCGCCGGCCGACATTGGCCTCAGCAGGGGTGATGTAGTCACCGGAGTACAGGGGCACCGGGGGTCTCCTGTCGTGTCAGAGTGCGAGCACTGCCGGCCGGAGCACGGTGACCGGAGTGCCGGCCAGCCACGACCGGGCGACCCCGTTGACGGCCCGCGCGGACAGGGTCACGGTCTGGGTGAGTCCGGTGCCGGTGATCGCCGTGGCGATGACGTGCTCGCCGCCGATCAGCATGTCCAGCGGGAACGCTGCCGGCCTGGTGGTCCAACGGCCGTTCGCCGCCGTGCTGGTGATCTGCACCGACAGAGCGGCGGCGGTGACGTCGGAGGTAAGGGTGGTGCCGTCGGCGGCGACACGCTGGGGGCCGTCGACCGTGGCCACGTCCCACGGCCTGGCGGGCACCGTGTTCAACGTGACCTTCCACGACCGCCGCCCGTCGTAAATTTCCGTCGCCCCGACGATCAGCTGATCCACGACCCCGGGTACGTGCTGCGCCGGGGGATTGATCACCTGAACGCGGGAGCCGGGCTTGCAGGCGCACCATGCGGCGGCCAGGCCGCGGCTGTTGCTCGGCGTGAAGCTGATGTTCGGGTAGCGGGGCTCCTGGACGGTGGCCAGACGGAGCCGGAACCTGGCCTGGTCTTGCAGGGTCAGGTCGGTGGCCAGGTTGAGGTTGTTGCTGGTGCCTTCCAGCTCGCCCTGCTTGTCGATGGAGTCCTTGTCCTCGGCGGTGGCGGTGGAGCCCTCCCGGCGCTCCACAGTCCACCGGTTCCGCAGCATCTGATCGTCGTCGACCGGTTCGAACGACGCCCCGAGCTGGCGGACCGCAGCGTCGATGGTGAGGGCGACCGGAGCGTTGTAGCGGGCGGCCCGGGGCAGGTAGCCGAGCCCGAACCCGGTCTCGTACAGCAGGCCCAGGTCGGCGTCTTCGCACTCCTGGTAGAGGGCGGTGGGCACGTCGGGTGCCTGCCAACCCATGCGGGTCACCATATTGGCCGGCACGGGCGGAGCGGTGAGCCGCACCCCGTCCTCGGCGGTGAGCCGGGCCAGCCGGTTCACTGCGGCTTCCTGCCGATACGACTTGGCCGGTTCGCTGACGTACTCGGCGACGTAGCTGTCTTGGGCGCTGGAGGTCCGGTAAGGGACGTTGGTGGTGGCCCAGACGGCGATGTGTCCGGCGGGCATCGGCGCCGTGGAGGTGGTGCCTGTGGCGTTGACGGTGATGGAGGTGACCCCGGCGATGGTGCCGGCGATGGTGCCGGTAGCGAGGTCGAAACCGGTTTGTCGCGCCGTCACCTGGACGTTCCCGCCGACCTGCTGGGCGGACACGGCGATGCTGGTGAAAGTGATGATGACACCGCTGTAGTCGACGACCATTGTGCTCGCTCCGGCCGCGTCGAATGCGAACACCTGGATCCGGCTGGTTTTCGTGACCACCAGCTGCCATCTACCGCTGGTGCCCCCTGGAGTCGTCCACTCCATTACGACAATCTTGTCGGACGCGTTAGACGGCTCGATCTTGGCCATGGCGTGGACGGTCCACTGGCTGCCGGTCGCCGCAGCGATGCCGGGGAACGTCGCCGACAGCGTGCCTCCGCCAGACAGGTCCGGAACTGCGGACGTGCCATAGCGGACGGTGCTAGTGCTGAGCTTGTAGTCATCGACCGGCTTGAACTCGACCACGCCGGATACTGCCAGCGGGCCCGCACCAGCGACTTCCGAACCGGCCTGCCCGGCCACAACACCGTCCTCGCCCGGGTAGTAGACAACCGGCGAGGTGGCGGCGATGGTGCGACGCAGCGCTGACCGGCGAGGTGGCTTCCCCCGGGCGAGGCGACCGAGTACACCCACCGCTTCGATCTTGGCGAGCGCCATTTTCCCGGAACCACCCGGCCACGTCAGCGGCCATTTCCGGATGTAGCCGGAGAATCGGTTACGCCACCCCGAGCCATCACCTAAGTCGATGTCATATTGGATGGGTGTCCATTTTCGGACGTTCGGCCAGTACGGAGATCGGGCGTCGAAAGCTGTGAACCGGGGGTCAGGATTCTTCAGCGTGAAGAACATTTTCGATGTCTCTGCCTGCTGCGCCCCAGGTGAACGCCCCCACTCGATCCGGATTTCGTCGGATGCGTGCCACCAGGCGGTGACATCCGTCCATGCCCACGTGTTCGGGTCGGCAGCAATGGAGGCCCCGAACGCGATCCGAATCCGCACCACCAGGGGGTCGCCGTCCGTATACGCCACCGCTACCCCCTTTTCTTCCTCTGGTTGCCGTTACGACACTGGGCCGGTGAAACAACCGCAGCCGCGGCCTCCGCAGTGGCCGCACCAGACCTACGAAACATGGCCTGCTCGGCCCGTCCCGGCGGAGTCGTCGCGCCGGGAACGGTCATTCCTCGCCAAGATGCTTCTGCACATTCCCGCCGGCCTGCGCGATGTCCTCGCGCAGCACCAGCACCAGGTCCCGGCCCTCCGCCCGCAGCTTCCCGCTCACCTCGATCCGGACCATCCCGCCGAGCACACTGCTCAGCTTCGACAGCGGAATCACGGCCTCGTCCTCGCCACCCTCGCCGACGCCGACGATCCGCCCGCCCGGCGTGGCCCGGACGACACCGCCGTCCTTCAGCATCGGAATGTCTGGGGTGTGGAAGGTGTGCGAGGGCACCGGAATGCCATGGAATGAGCCGCCACCAATGGTGAAGCTGAGCCCGTTCCACCGGCCGATCATCCAGTTGAGCGCGGAACGGAAACTGCTCTTCACGCCGTCCCACATGCCCCGCGCCGCCCGGCCGATCCGGCCCGGCAGCCGGCCCACCCCTCGCACGAGCTTGTCCCACCGGTCGTCGATCCAGTCGACCAGGTCACCGGCCCGCTTCTTCATCGACATGGCCCAGTCGCGTAGCTTCGTGTCAGTCCGGTCGAACCACAGGATCAGCGCGATCAGCCAACCGGTGATCTTCCCGAGCATCCTCGCGGCGGTCTCCAGCTTGTGGAACCAATCCCGGATCTGCTCCTTGTTCTTCGGATCCTCAAACCACGCCCGCACGTCCTTGAGCGTCTGCTTGAAACCGGTCCACGCGTCGCCGCCGTCGGCGTTCTCCGGGTCGGTGAAAATCGCGGAGACGATCTCACCGATGATCCCGCCGACGTCCTTGCCGATGTCGACCACGTCGTGGAAGAAGTCACCGGCACGTTCGAAGAAGTCTTCGAGGGCGCCGGACTCGTCGGCCTTCTTGATCCACGCTGCGAAGTCCTCGACCAGGCCGGCTACCTCGTCACCGACCACGTCGAGGAACGGGGCCGCGGCGGCCGACAGGCGCCCCCAGGCGTCCACGCCAGGCCCGGCAAGACTCTTGCCGATCTTGCCGACCAGGCGGTCCACCGCGTCCAACCCGGTCGAGATGTTCTTGATGAACTCCGGTTCCTGGGCGCTCTTCGAGAACGTCTTGAACAGGCTGTTCGCGGTGTCGGCGGACTGGCCCAGCTTGTCTTTCAGGGTGGGCAGCCACGCCCGCGCCAGGTCCCGCACCTCCCCGCCCACACCGGCGAACAGGCGCTGCTGCACGTCCAGGCGCAGGTCCTCCCACGCCGGCTTCAGCGCCTTGAGGGTGTCGACCAGTTCCTTCGCGGCCGGCGCCAGCCTGGTGAGCTCCTGACCGGCGCCCCCACCGCCGCCGGCGGGCTTGCGGGCCTCGGCCAGCGCATGCTCAGCGGCCTCCACGGCCTCGACCGCGCGGCGTTCCCGCTCCCGGGCCGCCCGCACCTGATCGGAGCCCTCCACGCCCACCTGGGCGGCGCGGCGCTGCTCCACGGTCAGGTCGTCGACGGAGTCTTTCGCGGACTCGGTGGCCAGCTTCGCCCGCTCGTAGGCCAGCTCGGCGCGGCGGATCTCGCCCGGCTGCTGCCGCTGCGCGTCCAGGAGCTCCTGGGTGGCGCGCCGCACCTCATCCAGGTCACCGGACGCCTTAGCCCGGTTGACCTTGTCCTGGGCGATCTGGACGGCGTTCTTGGCGTCAGCGAGACGCCGCTCGGCGTCCTCCTCGTCGAGCGCGGCCTCTTCCGCGCTGAGGCGGGCCTCACGCAGCTCCCGGTTCAGGTCCGACAGGCGCTCGACCTCGGCGGCGCGGGCCCGCGTCAACGCCTCCTGACTGGCCCGCACCTCCCGCTGCGCGTTAGCGAGGGCCCGAACCGCCTGGTGGACCTGCCACGTCCGGTCGACCGCCGCCCCACCAGCAGACGCCGTCTCCTTGAAATGATCAGCCAGACCCGCGAAGCCGATGGCGAGAGCACCGATCCCGACGCCGGCGCCGCCGGCCAGCGCGGGCAGGGAACCGAGCACCCCGCCGAGGAGGCTGATCGCGGGGATCGCGACCGCGGCGCCGGCCGCGAGGGCGCCGAGGACCGTGACGAACGTCCACAGGCTCCCCACGCCTGAGGTGACGATGCCGAACAGGTCTGAGGCGCGCTGGCCGGTGGACCGCAGCCAGCTGCCGGCCTCCCCGACGTTGCTGGCCAGGGACCGTACCGCGGACTGCACGGCCCCCAGCCAGCCGGTGTGGCCCTTGACGCCGCGGCCCAGGCCTTCACCGACACCCCGGCCGATCTGCTCACCCTCGCGCACGAACCGGCCACGGCTGTCACGCAGCTTGCCGTTGATGTCCCGGGTGAAGCCGTCAACCTCGGCCTTCCCGGCCGCCAGGCCCTGCTTCAGGCCACTGTTGTCGGTCTTGAGGTAGGCGACCAGCTCGCCGAGCTTGAGCGACACGGGCCACCTCCACAATCAGTCGGGCGGATCGGGCTTGAGTGCCCTGGACAGCCGCGTGTCGGCTGACAGCAGGCCGAGGATGCGGACCTCCAGCCACCGCCACGACCGGGACCGCATCAGGTCGGGGTCTCCGGCGTCGACGCCGGCGTCCTGGAGGTCACACTCGACGAGGACCCAGTGGGTCAGGATCTGCGCCCACGTGACCCGCCCCGCCTGCCGTTCCTGCCGGATCTCGGGCGGGAACTCGTACCACTCGTAGAGGCCGGTGTGGGGGTCCCGCTGGCCGCGGCCGTAGCGGTCTTCCGGGTGCTCTTCGCCCGGCGGGAGGCCCGGTTGTCCGGGCCCCTGGCTTCCGGGTGGCCTCCGCCGGTGGTCCAGTACCGGTGGGCGGCCTGCTCGCCGCCCATGATCCAGAAGAACACCGTCATCGCGCAGAACTCGATGTACGGATCCTCGACGCCGTCGGCGACCATGCGGGCGTGCACGTCGCCGAGGAGGTGCTCCGGCATGGTCTTCGGGCCCGGCAGCGGGGGCAGCTTCGCGATCTGCTCGGCGGCGGCCTGCATCTGCTCTTCGGTGGAGTCGCTGTCGAGGTCGCTGACCACCGTCATGGTGCGGCACCACAACCCCAGCTCCGCCGACGGCAGCGGCACACGGTAGTCCCGGCCCTTGACGGTCAGGGTCAGGCCGGGATCGAAGTACTGGGTGACATCGTCGAACTTCGCCATGCGGATCAGGCGTAGACGTAGTTGTCGGCGGCGGTGTTGGCGCTGGTGCCGCCCGGGGTGGTGACCAGCACGTCAACCGTGGACGCGGCCTTGGCGGGGGCCACGGCCACGATGAGGGTGTCCGACACGACCCGGAAGCTGGTGGCCGCGGTGCCGCCGAACGTGACGGCCGTCGCGCCCGTGAACCTGCGGCCCCGGATCTCGACGAGGGTGCCGCCGGCCACGCCGCCACCGGTCGGCGCGAGACCCGCCACCACCGGCAGCGGCGACGCGTTCGGGTTGGTGATCGCCACCCGGGCGCCCTGCCCGTTCAGCTTCACGCTGATCGTGTCGCGGGCGCCGCCGTTGCCGCCGTCCGGCACCCAGTCGACGAGGCAGCGGCCTTCCCACGCCTCACCCACACCGGACCGGTCGAACCATCGGACGTGCGCCTCACCCGTCAGGGCGTCGGACGCCTCGCTCTTGACCCGCAGGTGCTCCTGGACGGCGTTGAACGTCACCCCATCCAGACCCGTCCTGTGGATGAGCTTCATGTCGATCGTCCAGGACGACCCGGTGATCGCCTGCCGCTCCGCGCCGGCGTCGTCATACGCCTCGTCGGCCTGCTTACGCTGCGTGCGGCCCGGCTTGAAATCCTCGACGCCGATCAGCGGCTGCCAATTCGCGACGCCGGACGGGTTGAGGTCGACCTCGACGGCGAACCGGCGCGCGAGGGCGGTGACGTAGTCGACGGGCTGGGTCATCAGGTGCCTCCCGGCTCAGATGGTGCGGTTAGGTGTCTGGCGCATCGCGTCGACGTAGTAGTTGTGGCTCGATTCCCAGCGGCCGTTGCCGTCGGCGCCGAGCGCCGCGTAGGACTGCCGGTACACGTGCACGACCGGGATCCCCGACCAGACGAGTCCGGTCGCGGAGTCCAGCAGGTCAAACAGGGCGTCGCCGAGGTCCTCGACGACGCGCGGGTCGGTGGTGCCGCGTAGGCGCAGCTGCACGCCCTGCGTCACATCGGCGACGCCGGGGGTGGTCGTGACCGGGTAAGGGGCGAGGGTGATGATCCGGTCAGGGCTGCTGGGGATGCCACGCACGACGATGCCGGTTTCGGTGGGCTGATAGCCGCCGGTCGGCCGCCACACGGCGACGCCGGCGGCGTGGATGTGCTGGGCGAGGCCGGTCAGGAGCCGGGACGTCCAGCCGTCACCTGTGGCCATGTCAGCCTCCCAGCGCCTGCTGGATGGGCGCGGCGGCCAACTCCAGCATGGTGTCGCGCTCGTTGTTCATGGGGTCTTCCAGGTATTTCGCTTTGCGGCCTGCGGCGTGCCGCCAGTCCATCTCTTCGTGCTGCGGGACCGCGTACTGGGTGTCGTAGGAGACGGCGGCGACGCGGTCGCTTTCGTCGACCGTGGCGGTCCCGGAACGCTCCAGCGTTCCTTCCTCGAGGGGCACTTCGGTGCGGGACACCTGGAGGAGGTGCTCGGCGGCCAGGAGCAGCCCGGCGGGTTCCGCGCCCTCGATGAGGGTCTCGAGTTCCGGGCCGTTCCAGTCGACGTCCACGTCATCGGCCACGGGTCACTCCAGGGACAGCTCGACGTGCTCGGGCAGGTCAAGACCGTGATCTTCGAGCACGGAGGTGGCTAGGACTTTGGTGACGCGTCCCGACCACGGCAGGGTGACCCGGGAGCCCGGCGGGGCCACCGTGCCGGGCGGCGCGAAAACGGTGGTCGACGAGACAACCTCGCCGCCCTGGGCGCCCTGGGTTTGCGCGACGACCCGGCGGTTGGTGTCGTCGACGACGCACGGGGCCACGTCGACGGGGGCCGCGTACGTGTCGCCGTACGCGCCGGAGCCCTCGTACGCCTCCACCCTGACCGTGCGTGGCTCGGGAATGCACTCCGTGATGAACTCGGCCCAGTTCACGGCTGCTCACCGGCTCTGCGGCTGATGGCCGGTCAGCCCGGCGGCTTGGAGGATCGTCCACGCCTGCTCCCACAGGGTGCCGATCTTCACCGGCGGGTCGTCGCTGCTGCCGGCCTGCACGCTCAGCCGGCCGATGGAGAAGCCGCCGCGGCGGGTGCCGCCGAGGCCGGTGCTGTTGCCATGGGTGAGGTTCGCGGCGATCTGCTCCAGCGTCGCTTCGCGCAGCGCGGTGACCACGACCGGGTCCTGCGCGTCGTAGACGGCGCACAGGAGTGCCCGGTCCACGTCGCGGGAAGCCCGGTCGAGGAGCTGCTGAGCGTTGCTGGGGGTGCGGCCCAGCTTGTCGTTGAGCTGGGTGATGGTCGCGTACGCCACGTGCCCTCCCTCGGGCGGAGATCTGTGCGAGGGGCGGCCAGGTCAGTCCCCGGCCGCCCCCTGCATCACTCGGGCTTCGACTCACCCTTCGGGCTGACCCGCTCAGACTTGCCGGTCTCCATGTTGCGGCGGAGCTTGACGCCCTGGTGCTCGTACTCCTCGTACCGGTCCTTCTTGACGTCCCGGTCCGGGTCCGCCTGCCCGGTCACGGGCGTGTCACCGGTCTTGACGTACGCGGCCACCGGCCCCTGACCGGCCTTCGCCGCCTCCGCCGCCTTGGCCGCGTCGACCGGAACGGTGGACACCCGCTCCCGGGGGTCCGTGGTGTCGGCCGGAGCGTCTCCCGGCGCGACCGCCGACGGGTCGCCCGGCTGCTGGCCCTCGACGATGGTGACGTTGGGCCGCTCCCCCGGGGTGTGGCCCTCGGCGGCGACCTTGTCCGCCACTTCCTGCGCGGTCGGCTTGTCCGAGCCCTGCTCGGACTTGTTGGTGGTCTTGGCAGCCGGCATGGCCGCCCTCCCTTCAGTCGAAGTCGGTGAGGTACGCCTCGTCGACGACGTACGCAGTTGCCTCGTCGTGGCTGCGGATCCCGAAGACCTTGCGGACCCGCGAAATGTCCTCGATCACAGGTTCTTGATGCCGGTCATACGAGCGGCGGCCTTACCGGCGAACACCGCGACGCCGCAGAAGAACTCGATACGGGTCCGGTAGGCCGGCTTGACCTGCTGCTCGCCGAGGTCGCGGACGTCGACGCCGCCGTTGGTGAGGCCGGTGACGCCCTTGTCGCCCTCGTCCTGCCCGAACTTGACCGCGTAGATGGAGCTGGTGGTGGCGCCAGCGGTGCCCTGCGTCTCGGTCTGCGGCAGGATGTTGACGCCGGCGGCGGTGTCGCCCGGGTCGAGGACCGGGATGCCGTTGTAGGTGAGGACCCGCTTGCTGGTGAGGTCTTCCTTGACGATGTCGACGCCACCGATGCGCCGGCCCGCGCTGCGGATCTTCGCGCTGATGAAGCTGTTGGCGTAGATCGCGCCGTTCTCCGCGTTGATGCCCGGCACCCGCGACAGCAGGTTGTCCAGGGCGTCGAAGAAGACGTGAGCGTCCGAGCCGCCGTTGCCGATGACGGGGATGCCGTTGGCGTCGGGGGCGAACACCTGCGCGCCGACGAGCCGCTTACGCAGGCCGTCGAAGCCCTTCGAGGCGTCACCGCCGCCGGCGACGTCGCCGTTGAAGAAGGCGTCCTGGAACCGGTACGAGGCCGCCTTGACCTTCATCGCGGTCTGGACGGCCCGCTGGTCGTTGAGGTTGCCACGGGTCTTCGCGATGTAGGTGTCGACGTCGGCGTCGCCACCGAGGATGACCAGAGACTCCGTGGCCTGGTTGATCACGCCGGTCGACTCGGTGTACTGGTCGTTGACGGCCCGGAACTCGACCCCGGGCAGGGAGCCTTCCGAGTTGTAGGCGTACGCGTTGCCCTCGATGTCCATGAACGGGATGCGGTCGAGGATCGGCGAGGCCTGGACGAACGTCTCGATGACGCCACGCTGAAGATCGTTCTGCGACAGGAGCGCGGCCTGCGCGAGGGTCACCGCCATGGGTGGACTCCTAGGGTGAGGTTTGGCTGTAGGCGTGCCGGAGCCGGTCGATGCCTGTTCCGACGTGTTGCGTTGCGCCGCCCGCCGGTGCGCCGCTGAAGTCGCCTCCGGAGCGCGCCGGCCCGGTGGGCTGCGGCGCCGGCGGCGGCTGCGGCGGTGGTGCGGTCGGCTGGCCCTGCGCCGGCTGCCCGCCCTGGCCGGGTGCCGGCTGGGTGGGGGCGGCCATCCACGGGTTCGCGGCCAGGACACCCTGGATGGTCCAGGGCAGCCGCTGCGCGTAGTCCGCAGCGTTCGGGTCCAGCTGTGCCGCGGCCTGTTGCCAGGCCATCGACCCGACCAGGGCCTGCGGGTTGACACCCAGCTGCGGGGCGAGCGCCCACGCCTGCTGGGACACGGCCGCGACCTTCAGCTGTGTGGTGTGCTGCTGGTCGCGGGCGCGTAGCCGCTCGATTTCCTCCCGCGCGCCCTTGGGCAGGCGGGTGAAGTCGTAGCCGCCCTGACCGTCGTCACCGTCGGCTGGGGCCGGCGGTGGCGGGTAGGTGGCCGGGAGCTGCGGATACCCCTGGCCCTGCGGGTACGGCTGCGGCGCGTACGGCTGGGGTGCGGGCTGACCGGGCTGGGTGGGCGGCTGACCGGGCGCCTGAGGCTGCTGGAGCCACGCCGGGACGGCGGGCTGAGGCTGCTGCGGGGGCGCGGGCGGCGGCGCGTAGCCGGGCCATGCCTGCGCTGGCTGGGTGGGCTGTGCCGGCGGAGCGGGCGGCTGGCTGGGCGGCTGCTGGACGGGCTGCCCCTGCTGGGGGGCAGCCGGCGCGGCGGGCGGCGCAGTCTGCGGCTGCTGGGCGGGCTGGGTCACAGTGAGCCTCCAAGGCTCTCGGGTTGGGGTGGTGCTGCCGTCGCAGGATTGCGGCGGACGTCTTATCGGGCGGTGCCGATGCGCTCGCGGGCCGGCTGCCGGATGAGGCCGGTCGCGGCGACGTGATCGCGGATCCTGGCCTGGTAGGCGCGGACCTTCACGCCGGCTGTCTTGGCGGCGGCCGGGTCGATGACGGCTTCCTGGCGCAGCTTCCACGCACGAACCTGCCGTTCCAGGTAGCGCAGATGCTGCCGGGCCCGGTCACCCTCCGGGTCTTCAGTGTTGGTGGGCGCACGGGTGATCCCGGGCAGGTAGGCGCTGAGGCTGTGCCGACAGTTGTGCACTACAATTCCGCCAGCGACGTACCAGCCGTCGCGCGTCTGGAGGTTGTAGACATGCCCCGCCCACTCTCGCCGCTGTTCAACCTCGACGACGCGATCCGCCGCTACCAGTCCGGAGAGAGCCCCAACGAGATCGCGGCCACCATGGGAGTCAACCGCGCCACCCTCGACCGGAAGCTGCGCGCGGCTGGCGTCCCCACCCGGCGCACCGGCGACTGGATCGAGACCGCCATCCGGCTCCACCTGGACGGGGTGCCGCAGTCCGAGATCGCCGCCCAGGTTGGCCGTAAGCAGCCGACCGTCAGTGCCGCCCTCATTCGTCGTGGTTACCGCACCGACCGGGGCGAGGCTGAGCGCCGCAAGTGGGCTCATATGAGCCCCGAGCAGCGCACTGCCCAGCTCGCTGCCGCCCATGAGGCCGTGCGCGGGGTGGAGCGCACCGAGGAAGATCTCGTCAAGCGTGCCGCCGGCAAGCAGCGAACGCGCGCGCACGCCACCTCTGATGAGTTGGCGGTGGCTGCACTCCTGCCCAGGGCCGTCCCTCAGCAGGCCATCGGTAAGTACAACATCGACATCGGAGCCGAGCCCGTCGCCGTGGAACTGTTCGGAGGTAACTGGCACGCGGACGGCCGGCACCGGGCTCGCCTTCCGCAGCGCGTCGAATACATCGCCGATGCGGGCTGGAACCTGCTCATCGTCTGGTGCACCCAGGGCCGAACGCTCGACGTCGCCGCAGTAGCGCAGGACGCTCTGGCCTACCTGGAGTTGTCCCGCCGGAACCCATCCTTCCGGCGTCAGTACCGGGTGGTTTGGGGTGACGGGCAGCTCATCGCCGCTGGCTGTGTGGATGACGACGAGCGGACCCTCATACCGTCGAGCGTCCGCCGCTACGACACCGCTGGGCGCTGAGACCAGCACCTCAGCCGGGAAACAGTTGGGGTGCATCAGCCCGGCGGTGATCGCCTCGGCGACCGACCCAGCCACCTCGACAGTGACCGTCTGACCGGCCCGGGTGGTGTGCGGCACCTTCAGCGTGCGAGCACCGACACCAACGCGGGCGAGGACCTTGCCCTCCCACGGGCGGCACTTGATGCACTCCTGCGGGGAGTCGGACACGATGACGAGGTCTAGGCCAGCGGCGGCGAGCCGGTCGAGGTGGCCTTGCACGGCCGCTTGGGCGACGGTGGTGCGTACGGCCATCTCCACGTACGAGGCCAGCTCCCAGTTGCGGCCGGACTTGTCGACGAAGCCGGTCACACCGCGGGATAAGAGCCGCTCCCACGCCACCTGGGCCGCCCGGCGGCGGGTTGCGGTGCCGAGCAGCACGTCCTGCGAGGCTCGGGCGACAACTTCCCGGTAGGCGTCGAGGTCCCATCGCAGGATTCGCAGATGGGTGCCCTGTAGCTTGCTGACGAGGCTGAAAGCCAGGCTCTGTGATGCCTCGACGCCAGGGAGCGCGACACTGACCTGAGCCAGGGCGGCAGCGGTCAGGGCCGTCTGCGCTGTGATCGTTTCTTGAAGTGCTGGCGAAACGCTGGTCACTCGGGCTAGGCGTATCCACTCCGGGTGGGTGGACTGGAGCCGGGCCAGTTCTTGCATGGCGGCGTTACCGCCGCGGATGTAGGCCAAGACGATCGCTTGGGCGACCTCGTCGGCCATCGCGCCGTTGAGGCGTCGGAGCAGCTGCTCTGCCCACCGTCGCAGCGTTCCGAGTGCGGTCAGCTTCCGGTCTGCCCAGTCGGGCGAGTCGATGCCCTCACTGAGACGGCGCGCGATGTCGATGGCCAGCTGGGTTTCAGCGGCGGCGTACAGCTCGACAAGGACGCGGGCCAGGTCTTCGGCGATGGTGCGGCTGACCGGCATGCGTCATCACTCCTCCGGCGGCGGCTGTGCCGGGTCGCCCTGTCCGCCCGGGTTGCCGCCGGTGAAGGTGTCTGGATCCTCGACCTGCCCGCCACGTTCGGCGCGGATCCGGTCGACCTCGACGGCGATCTGCGTGTCGTCCCAGTCCGGGTGCTGGGTCTTGACCTTCAGCCAGGTCGAGATGGCCCCAGCTCCGTCGAGCAGGGCCAGAGTGCGTGCCTGCTTCTCAGGGTCCACGGAGACCGTGTCACCGAAGTCGACCTGCGGCACCTCCGGCGTGACCGAGGTACCGAAAACAGTGGCGTCGATCATGAGGAGGGTTTCGAAGATCTCGCCGAGCGCCGGACGCCAGTGGATGATCTTCGCGTCGCGGCCCACCCACGACTCGCTACGCCGCGCCCCCACCTCCGTGGCCGTGATGGCCTGCCCGCCGTCCTTCATGCCGAACGACTCCGCCGAGTAGCCGGCCGTCTCGACGATGTTGCGGGTGAGCTGGTCGGCGATGCGCAGGTGCTGCTCCACCCGGATGTCCGGCTGCACCATCTCCATGTTCAGGCCGCGGTCGTCGTCGCCGAGCGTCTTGAAGCCGACCAGGATCTCCTTGGCCGCATCGAACGCGGCGCCCTTGCCGACACCGAGGTTGACGAGGTATTCCTCCGGCACGTACAGGCGGGCGACGCCCAGGCGCAGGTCCCGCATCAGGCTCGACCAGGCCTCGTCGAGGCCGTCGAGCATCGGCTCGACACCGTCGTAGTCGGAGCGGCCCAAGTCGACCGCTGCCGGGATGTTCGCCCAGATGCGGGTCGGGGTGACGTTGGGGACGTACACGGCTGTGAGGCGGCCCTGGACGGTCGGTACGGCTACGGCGCGGCCCCTCCATTGGACGCCTTCGAGGGTTTTCAGCCAGGAGGTGTCCGGCCAGCCGCCGACGTCGACCAGGTCGCCCAGCTGGTCGAGGGTGCCCTTGTAGACGCCGTGCCAGATCACGCCCTGCTCGTGACGTTCCAGGTAGCGCACGACCGTGTTGTTGCTGCGCTCCAGCTCTTTCCAGATCGTCAGCGCGGTGAGGACACCCCACCGGAACTCGGGAACGGCTTGGCCGGCGTCGACGCGGGCGATCCACGGGCGGGGCCGCAGGTTGCGGTCCCAGACGATCCGCAGGTAGGTGCCGCTCTTCGCCGAAGCGGTCTCGGCCGCGCCGAGGAGTGTGGCGTGGGCGCCGTCGTCGACCAGCTCGTCGAGGCGCTTCCGCGTGTCGACGTTCGTGGCGGTCAGGGTCGGGGGCTCGGAGAACAGCAGCCGGGCGCTGGTCTGGGCGATGTCGGCGGCGAGGGGGATGTGCAGCTTCGCCCGCCGCTCGCCTTCCGGGGTGGGTTCGCCCCACCACCAGCGGGCGGCCCGGCCCACCATGCCGCCGCGGTACTGGGCGGGCCGGTCGCGGGGCTTCGACCGGTCGTAGGTGTGGGCGAGCTGGTCGGGCTGTCCGGCGTACCAGGCCGTCCACTCGTCGATCTTCGCGAAGACGGGGGCCAGGTCCCGGGGCGGCCATGCCTGCCGGGTGTCGGAGGGCAGCGGCATGGCGGATCCCTCCTACTCGGGTGGGGTGACGTTCAGCGCGAAGACGGGGATGGGGCCGGCGAAGATGAGCCAGACGTGGCCGCCGGCTTGGAGTTTTTCGATGTCGCCGGGTTCGAGGGCGCAGCGGATCATGGCGCGTTCGAAGCCGCCGTCGACGAGGCCGTCGAAGAGGGCTTCGACGGGGCTGACGCCGGGTGGGCCGGCGATGACGCCTTTGATGGATCCGGGATGGGCGGTGACCTGTTCGTCGGGAATGCTGGTGGGGCGCATCAGATGCTCGGCATCCGGCGCCAGGTGCCCGGCGGGATCGTGCCGCCGGTCGGCTCGTTTCCGTCCGCCGGCTCGCCCCTCTTGCGTGAGGTCGCCCAGTGCTGCTGGAGGCCGTCGAGCTGGACGACAAGGTTGGCGGTGCCGGAGGCCGGATCGAAGACGGCGGTGATCGTCGCCGGGTAGACCTGGCCCGGGCTGACCGGGTTGCGGTGCTTCTGGACGGCGATGGTGTCGCGGCCGGCGTTGATGGCCGCGACGTCGGCGTCGTTCAGCCGGTAGTGGACTATGTCGCCGATGGTGGGCTGCATGGTGGCTCCTTTCGGTTAGGCGGCGATTGGGAGGCCGGGGCGGACGATCGGCCGCCACACCGCGCGGGTCGTGTGCGCCGCGTACCGTGCGGCGTCGATGCCGTGGTCAGCGACCTTGATCGGCTTGTCCTCGCCCTTCTCTGCCGCTTTGTCGTCCCAGCAGTAGCCGGGCAGCTCCAGCAGCAGATGCCGGCACGACTCGTGCACGTCGAGCAGCCCCAGAGCGAACAGGGTGGACAGGGTGGAGATGCCGGGCAGGACGTTGTTGTCGGCCAGACGGGCGGACACGCCGTCGTTGTGCAGCTGCACCCGGAAGTTGGCCGCCGACGGGTCGACGATCGTGTACTCGGGGGCGACGCCGGTCAGGTCGGAGCGGGGCACCGGCACGCTGGTCAGCCACTGCCGCAGCTCGCGGGAGTATTCGGCGTCGGAGAGCTGCCGGCGTTTCTGCGCGGAGTCCCACCGCCATTCGCGGGTGAGGTGCAGCTTCCGGTCGGCGCCGAGGCCGAGGATGACGGCGTGGAACGGGTTGCGGGTGCCGTGGTCGACGCCGAGTGAGATCCACCGGGAGATCGCGGGTAGACCGTCGGTGACGTGGCGTTTCTCGTCGAACATGTCGAAGATGGCGCCCTCGGCGGGCACCCACAGGCCCTGGATGTACCGCTTGAAGAACAGGCCCACGTACTGGAGCTTCAGCGACTCGACGAAGTCCGGGGACAGGTGCGGGTTGTCGTCGAGGGTGAACGAGAAGCGGTGCAGGTCGACCGGGTCCGATGCGTGGCCGGTGGAGGTGGTGCCGTCGTGGCCGATCCACAGGGCGGACCGGTCGAGCCAGTTCCGCTTGAGCCAGTGCACGGGGCCGGCCGGGTTGCACGTGGCGAAGACCTGGGCGCCCGGCACGCTGAGGCGGGTGCCGAGCATGTCCCAGAGCGCCTCGGGCCAGTTGGCGATCTCGTCGCCGTAGGCGCCGGCCAGCGTCAGGCCCTGGATCTTCTCGACGGCCTTGATGTCGTTCGCGCCAGCGGTGTAGATCCGCCGGCCGAAGAGGTACACCTCGCCGGCCCCGGCCAGGTAGCGGCAGCGTCTGGTGCCGACCATCTCGATGATCGGGTCGATGACGTTGCGCTTCAGCGTGCGTTCGGTTTTGCCGATCATCACGAGGTTGCCGCCGGGTCCGGTCCGCACGTACTTCATCCAGCGGACGATGGAGGCCACGGTCTTCGATGACCGGACGGCGCCCTCCCAGATGTTGAAGCGGGCGGTGGCCAGCTGGACGCTGCGCTTGGCTTTCCCGCTGAGCGGCTTGTACGTCATTCGTCGGTGCCGTCTTCGGTCATGTGCTCCAGCCAGGCATCAACGCCGGAGGTGGCGACGTCGGCGCGGTCGTGTTCGGCGATCTTCAGGGCGGTCTGCATGAGCGCCTGGACGCTTGTGGCGATGGCCCGCTTGTCGGCGAAGGGCGGCTCGTCGAAGTCACGCTCGTTGTAGTCGTTCTCCTTGCCGCCGAAGTTGAAGACCTTGGCCTTGGAGAACATTTGGTCGAGGAGTTTTTCGGCGGCGGCGAGTGCTTGTTCTTCGATTGCGGCTCGGCGGGTGGCGGCGTCGGCTTTGCGGGCTTCGGTGGCGGCGGCGGTGCGGGCGCCGCCGCGCTGGAAGCTGAGGCCGAGTTCGGCGGCGATGGCGGAGACGCGTTTTTGGTGGATGCCGGTTTCGCGGCTGATTGCGTTGCGGCCTTTGCCGTCGGCGTGTAGCTGGGTGACGAGTTCGCGTTCGCGGTCGGTGAAGGGGGCCACGGGTCACCTCACGGCGTTCACCTCGCCAGGTCATCAGGAAATCGGACGGTGAGCTGCTATATCCGCTGGCAGTGCATCGCCGGGACCATGACCGACGTGCATCCACAGGACCCATACCAGCAGCCCCAGCCGTATTCGCCGCAGCAGTACCCTCCGCCTCCACCTCCGATGGGGCCGCACGCGCTGCCTCCGCCGCCGGCTGTGGTCGTCAATCAGCAGACGAGTAAGGCGGCGACGGTGGGGATCTGGGTGATCGTGGCGTGGCTTGTGGGGCCGCTGGTGGTGGTCTTGTTGTGCTGTGCGGGTTGCATGTTCAGCGGCACGATTGGGGCGGTCACGGGTGTGGATGGTGGGGCGTCACCGACGTCGACGCCGTAGCGGGCGCGTCAGAGGTCGGGTGACAACTCGACGTGTGCCGGCGGGGCAGTGAAGCCGGTAGGGCTACGACGGGCTTCGTCGGTGGTCTGCCGAAACAGGTCGAGCGCTTTCGCGGCGACAACGTCCAGGGTTTCGGTGGCCTCGACGATGACGGTGTGGCCGGCGACGGTGATATCCACCTTGACCGAGGCGGGTGGGTCGGGCACGGCTGCTCCGAGGACTGGGAATTCCCCGGCTGGCGGGGAGGTTGATCTCCTTCAGTGTTCGGCGGCTGGCCGGGCGAAGTCCGATGAGGAGTACAAAGATGGCGATGAACCGTGAGCAGGACGAGATTCAGCTCGTAACCGAGACCAAGAAGTCGTTTCTGGAGGCGGCCAAGGAAGCGGCGGAGGCCGGGCTGCACGAGTCGGCGCTGGACTTCGCCACGGGCTACGCGATCCTGCACTACGGCAAGCTGCCGGGTGAGGCGCCGGCCAGCAAGAGCTGACGTCGGGTATGCGGGCAGCCTGGTCTTCGCGGGGGCCAGGCTGCCCGCTCTCCCCGCACCCTCGGCGTCCCGACCCTGGACGCACAACAGCCCGGGAGCTGTAAGGCTCGACCGGGCTGAGGGCACACCCCACCTGTTGGTGGATGACGGAAATGATCAGGCAGCGAGCAGGCTGCTGTCAAGCCGGCGGGTCGCGCCGCGCGTCGACGTGCGGGTCATGCGCTCAACGGTGGCGGCCTGGTCGAGGCGGTAGTAGGTGGTGCCGCGGCCTCGGCCGGGGATGTGGTGGCGGTCGAGGAGGCCGTGGAGCCGGTCGTCGGGGTTGGTGGCGCGGGTGGCCCAGTCACGGACTTTGGCGGGGGTGATGTCGGGGCCGAGGCGGTGGGCGATGTCGGCGGCGGTGCCGTATTCGTGGCCGTGGTGGTAGATCATGGTCGCCGCTCAGTCCACTGGTCTCCGCAGGCCGGGCAGAGGTATCTCCGGTCGGCGTCGGCTGAGGTTGTGATCTCCACAGGGTTGGGGCAGGTGCAGAAGGCGCGGGCGAATAGCTCGGCGATCGCCTGGTCGTCGGCGAGGTCGTCGTGCGGCTCGGTCACGTCCTCATCGTACCTTCCTAGGCTGATACCTGCCCGCGCGCGAGCGCTACACCATAGCGGTGGTTATGGTGTAGCGCGTTTCGGGCACATCGGACAGCGAATGGCCCGGAGCGCGGGAGTGCGCGCTCCGGGCCGGGATGATCACAAGGCGCTGGTCTGTGCGCCCCGTGAGCAATCGGAGTTGGTGCAGACATCGTTCGGCAGGTAGAAGGTGCCCACCAGCCGGCTGTCCTCCGTCCAGCCTCGGGTGACTTCCTGCTCCCCGCATTCGGGGCAGTTCTTCGCCAGGTGGTGCGGTCTCTCCTCAGCTCTGTACATCTTCGGCATGAGTTCATCCTGCCCCAGTGGTCGGCGCGCTTCCCGCGACCGGACCGAGGACGACGCTGCGGGGCCAGATGTGCGTGACGCCTTCGACAGCGCCCGGCATCCCGCACCGGCAGTCCGGGCCGGTGCAGTGGCGGCCGGTGGCGCACACGACGGTCCAGGCGTCGATGGGGCCGGCGGTCTGCACCACCAGCTGGCGTTCGCCGCAGTGGGGGCAGGGGATGCCGACGAGCGGCTGGGTGGGGCGCGGCTGGCGGATGGCGTCGCGTACCCACCGCTCCTCGTCGACCAGGTGGCGGCCGATGGCGGCGGCGGTGCCGGGCTGGAGGCGCGGCAGGGCGGTCATCAGGAGCGCGAGCGGGTCGAGGCCGAGGCCTGCGCCGGGCGCGTCGATCTGCTGCGCGAGCCAGCGGAGCTTGCCGGTGAGCCGCCGGTGGAGGTCGCTCCAGGTGGTGTCCCGGGTGGGGCGGGTGTCGAGGAGGAGCGTGCCGGTGGGGTCGCCGTGGTCGCCGGGGGCGTGCCGGGTGCCGTAGGTGGGGCTGCGGAGGATGGGGGCGGCGTCGAGGAGCCCGTTGGCGTTGTGGCGTCTCTCCCGGTCGACGTGGACGGCGAGCACTTGGCGGGCCGTGTGGAGGGACCAGGCGGCGGCCAGGGCGTGGAGGTGGTGGGGCGTCACGGTGCTCCTCAGCGGGTTGTGCGGTGGTTCTTACGCTCGGCGTGGACGCCCTTGAGTGGCTTCCAGTAGCCGCCGCCGATGTCCTGTCCGCGGACTCTGCCGGCGATCCAGCGGCGGCAGGGCTTCCCGGCGGGGGCCTCGCACTTCGGGCAGGCGCGGGGGATGGGCTTGGTGGCGAGTGGTGGTGTGGCGAGCGCACTGTTGACGGCTTGGTCGCGGCGGGTGGCGGGGCGGGCTCGGGTCATCGGCTGATCCGGCGGGGCAGCTCGACGGGCACCTCGAACAGCGGTAGCTGCTCGTCGCGGCACTCCATGTAGCACCGGTTCGTGCCTGCGCAGGCTCCGCAGACGAACAGGATCCCGGCGGACTGGCCCTTGCAGAGCGGGCATCGTCCGGTGCCGCGGCATGCTCGACAGGTCATCGGCTGACTCCTGGCAGCTCGACGGTTTCGACGGGTCGGGGGACGACGTCGTCGGGCCACGGCTCGTCGTCGTCGGGCCAGCCGGCGTCGGGGTCGTCGTCGTCCGGGCCCTGGCACAGGTAGGAGCTGCGGGCGACGCCGCAGCCGTGGTCGCAGCGGGGGCAGTCGCAGGACCCGATGCCGTCGCCGTCGCCGTTGTACGGGTCGGGGAGGCCACACACGTCGCAGATCACCGGTCAGCCCTCCCGGTCGACGCAGCGGACGTCGTGCTGGTGCCCGGCAACCCCGTCACCCGGGCACGACGCGCTGCGGTAGCCCTCGTACTGGCGGCCGGAGCCGGTGTACAGGCGGACCCAGTCGCGGGCGTCGTTCTGGCCGTGGGCGGCGCCGGCGGCGCGCGCGAACCGGCTGGGGACGGCGATGACGCTGGAAACGGCGGTCGCCTCGGCCGACTTCGCCGGGCACCGGTCGGCGGGGTGACCACCGCGCATCGTCTGCATCGGCCCGTGCAGCTCACACCCGGTCGGCTCGCTGGAGCGGATGACGTAGCCGCAGGGCGCTTTCGGGCAGGGGCAGGTGGCCTCGTCTTGGGTGGGGCTCCAGGCGCGGCCCCAGTGGTATTCGGGAAGTTGCTGCTGTTGGGCGTGCTGGTCGAGTAGGTGCATCAGCCGCTTGAGGGCAGCCGCGAGCCGGTCGGTGAGGCTCTGCTCGCCGCCGCCGTACTCCGGCAGCCCGGCAACCTCCTCCGTCGAGCACGTCCAGCACCGCTGGTCCTCACCCGCCGGCATGGTCCGCGGGTACGTCTCCCCGCACGTCGGGCAGCGTCCGCCCGCACCGGCCAGCCCGGCGTCGATGATCGCGCTGACCGCCACCTCAGCGATCCGGGCGGGCATCACGCTGTCGTCGGACCACCCCCACGCCTGGGTGAGGGCGTCTCGGGCGGCGTCGACTGCCTTCTGCTGCCAGTCGGCCGGACGGATTCCCTGCGCGCGACACGGGGAACCGAGGCCAGACGCGGTGGCGGTGAGGTGGGCGGCGAAGGTGTGGTCGGTGGTCACGGCGGGCTCCTCAGACGGTGGTGTTGAGTCGGGCGGGCCACTTGGCGGTGGCGAGGGCGGCACGCTGGGCGGCGGGCATGGCGGTGTCGGGGTGGCCGAGGTGGTCGAGGCCTGCGTGGCGGAGCCAGAGCGCGTCGACCTGGTTGTCGTCGGCGGGTTCGCGGGTGAACCGCTTGTAGGCGGCGACTGCCATCTCGGGTTTGCCGCAGTTGCCTTTGCCGGTGGCGTATTTCTTGAGCGTGGCGGGGCTGAGCAGGGCGTAGGGGATGGCGTTGCGGCGTAGCCAGGTTCGGATGGTGCCGTGGACCATGCCGGTGATGCCGGCGGACTTGGCGTTGATGGGCAGGTCTTCGATGACGACCAGGTCGATGGCGCGGCCGTCGATGGCGCGGGCGACTTCGGATTCGATTTCGAGGAGACGGGCGTCGCCGTCTCGTTTCGGGGTGATGGTGTAGGTGGTGCCGTCGCACCATGCGATTCCGGTGGCGGTTATCGAAAGGTCGAGTCCCACTACGCGCGGCGTGTTCATTGTGCTCCGTTCATTAGGTCGTCGAATGTGAGTTGGGCGGGGGCGGTGCATTTGTGTTCGGCGTGGATGGTGCCGGTGAGGGTGTTGGCGGTGATGCGGTCTGCGTCGCGGTGGATGAGGTGTCGGTTGAGGGTGAGGGTGTAGGTGAATTTGCCGTTGAGGAGGGCGTCGATTTCTGTTTGGCGGTCTGGGAGTGGGGTGGCGTCGACTCGGGCGGGGATGCCGTCGTCGAGGGCGGTGATGATCGGTGTGTGGCAGCGGTCGCAGCGGTGGTCGGTGGCGACGGTGGAGATGAGGTGGCGGGTCATCGGGTTTCCTCGGTTTGAAGATCATCCGGGTTTCGGGATTTCCCGGGTTTTCTGTCGCCGGTCTGTGAAACCTCATCCACGAATTCGTTACGCTCCGTATTCGCTTCGTCAGACAGGTGCGCGCGGGGGACGGAGAGAAACCCGGGAAACCCCGAAACCCGGATGATCTTGTTCATGGGGCGTCCGTTCCGCCGTGACTTGTGTGGATTTGCCAGAGCTGAGTTTTGTGGACGTCGAGCCCGGCGCGACGCACGGCGAACCCGCCGGCCCAGCGGCCCTCTCGGTTGCGCAGCCACCATCCGAGGGACTTGGCGATGCCGGTCGGACCCTTCGGGTGCCGATTAGCCTTGGCGGCGAGCTCGTCCGGCAGGGCGTCCCCGGGGATCTGGCCGGGGGTGAGCAGCGCGCCGGTGTCGACCTGGCCGAGCAGATCCTTGGCGGTCCATTCCCGTTCTTTGAATGCCTGATAGGCGGCGGTCAGGAAGATGCCCCATTCGTCGTCGTCGGTGCCGACGTCGATCTGCGTGGAGGGGTGGTCGAATTGCCCTTCGATTCCGGCGATCCGCAGGATGCCGTCGACGGTGCGAACCCAGCGGGCGTACGAATCACTGGCCCGCTCCGGTGGTAGCGGTTTACCGGCGGCGACCCAGGCGCGGACGAGGGTGAGAAGCGCGTGCAGCAGTTCTCCGCGCCGTTCCCGAACCCACGTTTCGAGGTTGGAGATGGCGAATCCGGTGCGCAGTTCCGGATTGGGGCGGCCCGGGTCGATGACGGTGCGGATGGTGCGTCGTGGCAGGTCGCCGCCGATGGCGATGTTGTTGCCGGTGATGGTCCAGACGCGGTCGTTGGTGGCGCGGGTCCAGGCGGTGGAGCCCAGTGGGCGGTCGTCCCACAGGTCGGTGGTGAGCAGGCCGGCGAGGGTGCTGGAGCGCAGCTGCCCGGAGACGTTGTCGAGGACGACGACGGGGCCGGTGGTGATGCCGAGGATGGCGGTGATCTGCTTGCGCAGCTCGGTGTCGTCCTCAGGCATCTCGGCGCGGAACACGCCACCGTGGATGTGCCTGGCCAGGTTGGCGAGCAGGGTTTTGCCGCTGCCGGGCTGGTGGGCTTCGATGGCGTGGAGCTTGTACGGCGGCGGGGTGAGGGCGCGCAGTAGCGGGGTGAGCATGGCGCCGAGGTAGTTGGCCCGGTAGTGCTCGGATACAAACGGGAATCCGTCGATCATTTCCAGCAGGAGCTTGACCGCGTCGGTGACCTGGCCGGGGCCGGGGGTGTCCGGCACGGGCGGGACGTGTAGGCCCGGCTCGGGCAGGTGCAGCAGGCCGGTGGCGGGGTCGTAGCCGGGCGCCTCGATGAGGCTGCCGTCGGCGCGGACGACAGGGGTGTGGATGACGCCTCGCAGCGTGCGGAGGTTGGGCAGCATGTCGGGGACGTCAAGGGCGGTGCGGGCGGCCGGGCGCGGGAACAGGGCCTGCACGGGGATGTCCTGGTCGCCCTTCTTCGTCCAGCGGAAGCAGCCGTAGGTGTAGGTGATGCGGCTGGCCAGGCTGGAATCGTTGACGGGTCGGATCTGGGCAGGCCCGTCGTCGTTGGCGTCGTCGTCGGTGAGCGGCACGTACCCGTCCTCACCCTCGCGAGGGGTGTGCACGACGGCGTCGAGGCGCTTGAAGAGCCCGGCGAGCCGTCCGCGGCCGGCTTCCTCTCGCAGCCAGTCAGCAGCGACCGCGCTGTTGGACACGTCGATCTCGGGCGCCCAGATCCGCGGCGGCTGCCGCTGCGCCGGGGCGGGATGGTCGGCGGCCGGCGCGGTAGCCGGCGTGGTCGCCGGCGGCTGGGTGATGCTGAGGCCGGGCTGGTCGAGATGGCCGATGAGGTCGCGGATCATCGCGGCCTGCTCGGTGGCCGGGTCCGGGAGCGGGCTGCCGTAGCCCTGTTGGCCGAGTGCCCGGGCGGCGGCCTTGTGGTCGCCGCCGAAGTGCAGGGCCGTATACGCGCCGAACTTCGAGTAGGACTCGTTGCCTTCTAGGGGGTCGGCGTTGGTGGTGAAGACGTATAGCCGGTCAGTGCCGAGGGCGTTGGTCGACGCCGAGGTGCCGGTGGGCTTGCCGGGGCGGGTCCAGTAGGTGACGTCGTCGGAGCGGTAGTGCTCGCGCCAGCCGGCCGGGCTGAGGATCTGCGGCCACTCGGCGCGCTGGTTGAAGTCCTCCCCCGGTGCCAGTTGGCCGTCCGGGCGGGGCCCGGCGGGCGTGCCGACCAGTGCGTTGCCGACGTCAGCGGGACCGGCCGGCTCGGCGGGGGCGATGCGCTGCATGGCGGCGGCGAGGGCGTCGACGAGCTGCTGCACCGTGTAGCGGGTGGGGATGGCCGCGATGATGCGGCAGGGGCGGGCGAGGCCTTCCTTGCGGTTGACGGTGCCGGGGATGCGCAGCACGCGGGCGAGGTCGCCGACGCCGCGGCCGTACCGCCAGCCGAGGGAGGCGGCGGCGTGCTCGATGACCCGCTGCCAGTCCTTGGCCAGGGCCTTGGCCTGGTCGAGGTTGTCCTGGGTGAGGGTGTGGGGTTGGTCGAGCAGCCAGATCGGGTAGAGGCCGCCGCCGGAGTGCACCCAGATGGTGGGCTCGGGCAGGCCGGTGGCGTCGATGACGGCGCGGCCGGCGGCCTCGTCGGGCGGGAGGTCCTGCTCGGCGTGGCCGGGGCCGGCCAGGTCGAGGTCGGCCCACAGGGCGGGCAGCGCGGCGGAGTCGGCGGCGCCGCCGCGGCCGCCGATCGTCCGGTCGGTGCGCAGGGTGGTGACGCGCAGGTAGATGCCTTCGCGGCCCTGCTGGTCGAGGTAGGTGACGTACTTGGTGGCGGCGTCGAGGTCGCCGAAGAGGCGGCCGGCCCAGTCGTCGGTGGAGCAGATGTGGACGTGGCCCGGGCTGTCGCCGTGGAGGATGCCGAGCCACTGGCGGACGGCGGCCGGGTCGAAGACGGGGGCCGCGGCCTGCCGGTTCGCCGTGATGGTCATCGATGCTCCGATCTTGGGGGGTCCGGCCCCGCCCCGGGGCTGGGGCGGGGCCGGCGGTGGAACAGGCGAAGCGATGAGGATCAGAACGGCGGGATCTGACCGGCCCCGGCGGCGGCTGGGGCCGGGGCCATGGCGGCGACGATGGCCTGCTGCTGGGTGAGCGGCAGGGCCTCCCACTTGACCGGGTCCATGCCCTGGGGGCAGGGGATCGTCATCGGCTGGGCTGGCCCGGTGATGCCGAGGGACTGGGCCGCCGCCGATGCCGGCGCTGTAGCTGGCTGGGGCTGGGGCTGGGGCTGGGTGAGCATGGGTGCCGCGGGCGGGGCGGG
Organism: Micromonospora sp. WMMD1274; assembly: GCF_049179035.1. Classification (NCBI taxonomy): domain Bacteria; kingdom Bacillati; phylum Actinomycetota; class Actinomycetes; order Micromonosporales; family Micromonosporaceae; genus Micromonospora; species Micromonospora sp. WMMD1274. The sequence continues at coordinate 3,148,212 of NZ_JBMHMG010000001.1, read as the reverse complement.
GCTGACAGGTGCGGCAGCCGCGTTGCCGCCGAGGAGACTTCCGGGGTCGACGGCCGGAGGCGCGTACTCGGCGGCGAACTCGAATGGAGAGCCGGTGGCGCCGGTGCCGCCGGTGCGGCGTACGGCGAGCCGGCCGCCGATGGCCAGGCCGGGCGCGCCGGCGCGCTGCACCGCTTCCCGAACGGGCTTCATCATGCGCGGAGAGATGTGCAGCTTCCGCTTGCCGTCGTCCTGGGCGTTGGCCGGGTCGCGCAGTTCGGTGCCGAGGGTGACGACGATTTGCATCTTGGGGTCACCGGAGGGCCAGAAGTCCAGCTCGTCGGAGTCGTACTTCTTCATCTGTTCGACCTTCGGCTGGTCGACGATGGTGCCGATGACGGTGTATCCGATCGGCTCGTCCTTCCACTTGATGGACTTGATGCCGCCGCTCATGAGCAGGTCGTTGGCGTCCATGGGTTGTTGTGCTCCTTCTGGTTGGTTAGGCGATGAGGCCGGAAAGCTGCTTGTCGATTTTTTGGTCGGTGTTGCCGGGGCAGCCGGTGGCGTCGGCGGGGCCGCCGACCCGGCGGAACGGGCACCAATCGCACGCCTTCCCGGGCGCCGCCGGCACCGCCGGCCACAGCTCGGGGTTGGTGGCGAGGTCGAGGCCGTGCGGGCCGATGAGGTCGTGGGTGGCGTAGAACCGGTCGACCGCCCACTCGGCGATCTCCGGCTTGTACGGTTCGGTCCACTCCGCGCTGTCGGCGTAGTCGTGGGAGCGGGCGAGGAACACGAGCCGCACGTAGCGGACGTCGCGGCCGGCGCGTTCGTGGCCGCGGCCGTACAGGTGTGCCTGGACCCGGTATTCGGGCTTGACGAGCTGCTCGTTGGGGATCGTCTTGCGCTTGACCTCTCGCAGCGTCGTGACGCCGACGTACTTCCAGTCGACGACCATCCCGTGGTCGGTGTCGTAGGCGTCGCCGTGGCCGGTGATCGGGTCGACGTCGGGCAGGCCCGGGTCGACGACGAGCGCTTCCTCGACGAGCCACCGCTCGCGGCCGAGCTGGGCGTTGTGGAAGCGCAGCGCCTCTTCCATCAGCCCGTGCATGGCGGTGCCCTGCATGGGCGCCCACGGCGGCCGCTTGTCCTCCGGCTGCCGGACGATGCCGGCGAGCTTCATGGCGATCTGCCGCTGGCACGGCGTGCCCAGCTCGGACGGGCCGAGCCGGACCTGCTGGCTGCGGGGCCGGGAAGCGTCGAGGTCGCCCAAGACCTCGCGCATCTCGGCCACCGTCGAAGGCGGCGGTCCGGTCAGGGCCGGACCGACCAGCTTGGCCACGGCCGGGGCGATCTCGCTCGCGGTCGACGGCGGCGCGATGAGCTCGTCAGCGCTCGGCACGGTGGACGGCTTCTCGGCGGCTTGGCCGCAACGGTGGCAGAGCCATCCGCCGTCACCGTCGGCGCGGATGTCGTCGAGCTCCTCGATCGTGGTGCCGCAGTTCCCGCACCGGCCGCGGTAGGTGGCGCTGATCCACGGGCCGAGGCGGCTCGGCTCCTCGGCGGCCGGGCGGCAGTGCGAGCACTGCGCGACGAGCAGCTCGGTGACCGCGCAGCGCGGCTCGGCCGGGGCGGCGGCCGCGGGCGGCTGCTCGATCCGGAGCGAGGCGATGAGCGCGGCGAGCTCGGTGTCGACGGCGGAGGTCATGCCTTCACCAGCCCGACCGGCACCGGAGCCGGGTCGAAGTTGTGGGGGAAAGACCGGGGCATGATCAGGCCGACGAACGTGCGGCCGATCTCGACCCGCACCGGCTTCTTCGTGCCGCGGAAGGTCCAGCGGACGACGTCGGGGACGTTGAGGACCTTGGCCGCCTTGGCGAACGGGCGCATCAGTTCCGGGTTGAGGTTGGCCGGGGCGTCCAGTCCGCTCGGGTCGTCGGCCTTGACCTCGAAGAGGTGGGCGACGTCGGGGTACTTCCCCTTGACCACTTCCAGGCGGATGGTCAGTCGCTCGGTCTCCACCTCCAGCCGGTCGGGGCCGTCGAGCTTGCGTACCCGGCGGATCCGGGCGGTGTGCTGGCCGGGCTGGTCGTCGAGGGCGCGGCGGAGGAGCCGGGCGTCGCGGCGGTTGAGCAGCGTGGACGGCAGCGGGTCGCCGGCGGCGAGGATCCGCAGATGCCCGAGGGTGTAGCGGTCGGTGGCGGTGGCGACCAGGTTGTTGTGGGCGGCCTCCAGGTGCACACACTCCATGACCGGCATGCCGCCGCGGTCGGTGAAGGGCAGCGTCACCCGGAGGGCGCGGCGCAGGTCGCCGACGTCGACGGTGGTGGCGGTCATGCGAGGACTCCGTTCAGGCTGGGGACGATGACGGCGCGCTCGGCCGCGCGGGTGACGGCGGTGTAGAGCCAGCGGCGGCCGTTGACGTGCCCCTCGATCGACGCGGCGGCCGGGCCGAGCGTCTTGGCGTGTTCCCGGTAGGCGGCGCCGTAGAAGACGGAGGATTCGTCGACGACGAGGACGCGGGGCCACTGGCTGCCCTGGCTCTTGTGGGTGGTGATGGCCTGGGCGAAGGTGGCGGCGACGACGGTGCCGCGGCCGTCCCGCTTTGCCTGCTTCTCGCCTTCCAGGTCCCGGAAGCCGGACGCCCAGACGGTGAGGTAGCGCTCGCCGCCCTCGTCGTCGCGGACGACCAGGCGATGCCGGTCCTCCCGGTCGGAGGGGAGGGTGTCGAGGACGTCGAACTGCTGGCCGTTGAACACCTCGGCCTCGCCGGAGTTGGCCAGGGCGATGATCCGGTCACCGGCCTGCGGCGCACCGACGAGGCCGCGCAGCCCGCGCAGCAGGTGCACGGCCTGCCAGCGGGTGGCGTTGCGGCCGACGAGGACCTGGTCGAAGGCGAGCAGGTCGGCGATGGACAGCCGGTCGAAGCGGCCGGAGTCGCCGTCGCGGCCGGCGATGCCGTAGGAGCGTTCGCCGGGCTCCGAGTTGCGGATGGCGGTGGCCATGCGGGTGACCGGGCTGTCGAGGGCGGAGCGGTGGATCTCGGTAAGCAGGTGGTCGGGCGCGTGGTTGATGAAGTAGCCGCCGCCGTCGACCGGGGGCAGCTGCGCCGGGTCACCCAGGCACAGGATCTTCGTGCCGAAGGAGAGCAGGTCGTAGGCCATGCGCTCGCCGACCATCGACACCTCGTCGAGCACGAGGAGGTTGGCGGCGGTCAGCTCGGTCTCGTCGCGGAGGATCCAGTCCGGGCTGTCGATCTTCGCCTGCTCGACGGCGATGTGCCGGGCCAGCTCGGCCCGCTCGGTCGGGTCGTCGGTGTCACGCAGCTTCGCCTTGAGCTCGTCGAGCCGCTTGCGGGCTTTTTCCACAGGCTGGTAGATCAGGCTGTGGACGGTCGACGCCCCGTCGCAGCCCTTCGACCGGAGGACGTAGGCGGCCTTGCCGGTGAACGCGGCGTACAGGGCAGACACGCCGAGGCCTTCGACGATGTGCCGGGCGAGGGTGGTCTTGCCGGTGCCGGCGTAGCCGAACAGCCGGAACACCTGGCTGGCTTCGTCGGCGTACCAGTCGGTGATGCGGTCGATGGCCTCCTGTTGCTGCGGGGCGAACTCGAGTTCATCGGTGACGGTCGGCGCTGGTGGCGGGGGTGGCGGTTCGGTGCCGACGAGGTCGGTGAGTCGCAGGTCGGTGTCGGTCATGCGGTGGCTCCGGTCATCTCGTCGTGGATGCGGGCGGGCTCCTGGCCGGCGACGCGGATGACGCCGAGGTGCTCGTCGACGACCTCGCGGTGCGGGACGGCGGCGATCGCGGTCGGCGGGCGGTGGCGGGCGGGCCGATCGTTGAGGCCGGTACGGAGCAGCTCGGCCCACTCCGGGGTCGCACCCTGGTGCTCCGCCTCCAGGCCGAGGCGGGCGGCGACGGCGGCCTTGAGGTACTGGATGGTGGTGATGCGGCGGGGCTCGGTGGTGGTCATCAGCCCTCCCGCGTGATCGTCGCGGTGGCGGTGACCTCACCGGCGATGAGGCGGCCGAACGCGTCGACCTCCCGCAGCACCCGGCAGCTCTTCGCCTTCGCCTTCGGCGTACCGCCGTCGATCGGGCGCAGCGTCGCCACATCGACCTCCACGGCCAGCCAGCGGCTCGCGTCGAAGCAGTACTGGCTGGCCTGGTGCGGGGTGGGGGAGAAGTGCAGGCCGCCGCCGCAGTCGTTGGTGTCGGACCAGTCGTCGCAGGTGACCGTCTGGCCGACGGTGTAGACGGTCGGCTTGCCGTACTCCTGGCCGGCGGTGAGGTCGTCGCCGAGGGCCTTGTAGAGGACGGCGGTGCCGTCGGTGACGGTGACGCCGTGGTGGTCGCACCATGCGGCCGGGTTGGCGAGGTCGAGCTGGGTGACGTCGATGAGGACGCCGCCGGTGACGGTGGCCTGGCCGGAGTGCAGGTGCACGGCGGTGTGGCTGCCGGCGGTGACGGTCGCGCAGCGGTGGGCGTGCACGGTGGCCGAGTCGTACGCCTCGACGGTGGCCGAGTCGTACGCCTCGACGGTGGCCGAGTCGTACGCCCGGACGGTGGCCGAGTCGTACGCCTCGACGGTGGCCGAGTCGTACGCCCGGACGGTGGCCGAGTCGTACGCCTCGACGGTGGCCGAGTCGTACGCCTCGACGGTGGCCGAGTCGTACGCCCGGACGGTGGCCGAGTCGTACGCCTCGACGGTGGCCGAGTCGTACGCCCGGACGGTGGCCGAGCCGTACGCCCGGACGGTGGCCGAGTCGTACGCCCGGACGGTGGCCGAGCCGTACGCCCGGACGGTGGCCGAGTCGTACGCCCGGACGGTGGCCGAGTCGTACGCCTCGACGGTGGCCGAGCCGTACGCCTCGACGGTGGCCGAGTCGTACGCCCGGACGGTGGCCGAGTCGTACGCCCGGACGGTGGCCGAGTCGTACGCCCGGACGGTGGCCGAGCCGTACGCCCGGACGGTGGCCGAGTCGTACGCCCGGACGGTGGCCGAGCCGTACGCCCGGACGGTGGCCGAGCCGTACGCCTCGACGGTGGCCGAGTCGTACGCCCGGACGGTGGCCGAGCCGTACGCCCGGACGGTGGCCGAGTCGGACGACACCCGCAGCCACACCCCCCGCTCCGACTCGACATGCACACAGGTGGTGGAGGCATCAGCCAGCGCGGCGTCGAGCTGCTGCTGGTCGGTCACGGTGATGCAGGACATGATCAGGACTCCTAGATGGCGGTGGATGTGAGGAGGAAGAGGGCGGCCCAGAGGGTGAGGCTGGCGAGCAGGGCCAGGCCCCACGTGCGGCGGCGGGTCATGCGGCGCCGTCCAGGGCGTCGTGCTCCAGGTCGACGAGCGCCTGGACGGCCATCCCGCGCAGCGAGGCGACCGCGACCTGACGGCGCAGGCCGGTGGCCGTGTCCGCGCCCACTAGGACCACCCACCGGCCCGGGTCGGCCAGGTCGGGACGCACCTCGCCGATGAACGTCGGGTCGTCGGTGGGGCCGGTCTCGGCCACGACGTGAGTGCCGTAGTCCATGAGCCGGACAGCGCGCACGGCGCGACCGAGCCGGGTCAACCGCCAGTAATCGAGGGATCCGGCAGCGTCGAGGGTGACCCAGCTGGCGGCCTGCATCTCGTGGATCGCGTGGGTTACCTTGCGGTCGCCGGAGATGTATGACTCGCCGATCGCGTCGCGGAAGACGTTGCCGGCGTTGACCTGGTCAAGCAGGTCAAGGCGGGCCGGGGTCGGGAAGAGGTCCATCATGCGGCGCCTCGCTCGCGGCGGTCCTGCTCGGCGGCGGTGACATGCTGGGTGGCGAGCTGCCGCAGGTTGAACGGCGGCAGCGCCACCGGGCCCGGCAGGCCGTCCGGGGCCGGGTACTGGCCGAGCGCCACTCCGCGCCAGTACGCGCACTCGTCGTCGTGAGGCTCGCCGGGTAGGTGCCCGCACAGCGGATCCGCGACGGCGATCGTGGCGTGGTGGCGGGTGCCGCACGGGACGGTCTGGACGCCGGGCGGGACGGGGATGGTGTCGTCGAGGTCGGCGCGGTCGTAGCGCAGCGCGCTGTGGCACGGGCCGGCCAGGGTGGGCGGGTTCGGGCCGGGGTAGGTCAGGCCGATCGGCTGACTCATCGCGTGCCGCCGCCCTGCGCGAGCTGCGCCTCCAGCTCGGCAACCTTGGCCTCCAGCTCGGCCCGGGTCTGGGCCCGGGTCGGCGGGACCGGCATGTTGGCCTTCGCGTTGACGGAGAGTCGGCCGACCCGACCCGAGGCATGCCGGGTCTGCTCGCGGGCCCGGCCGCGTCCCTCCGTCTTGGTCTCGGCGGTGAACCCGAACGCGGCGGCGATGGCGTCGATGACCGGCACGGTCTTCTCGGCCTTGTGCTCGTCGAAGGCGTAGGCGATCGAGAGGTGCGGCGGCAGGAAGCCGTGGGGCATTGGCGTGCCGGCGAGGCTGGCGATGTGGTCGGCGGCGGCGCGAAGGTCGGCCGCCATCGTCACCCAGTAGTCCGGCGTGGCCGGCTCGGTGGCGGTGGTCTGCGGTACGGTCTGGTCTTGCATCTGGACTCCAGTTCTGTTCGGGTTGGCTGGTCCGGGTGCGGAGCCCTCAGTCGTTCGCGCGGCTGGGGGCTCGCTTTACGGCAGGCGAGAGAGCGCTCTCATGCGGTGGCGCGGCTGGCCGCCTGCGGCTGACCGCTGATGAGGTCCTCGATCACGTCCCGGCGGAACCGCTTCACGCCCAGGACGTCGATGTACGGCAGTTTCCCGATGCGCGCCCAGCGGTGAATGGTCTCGTCGCTGAGCCGCAGTACCTCGGCGACCTCAGCGACGGTCATGAGGTCCGGAAGTTGTTCCATGGACAACCACGCTAGGCAACTGCCGTCACTTGTGTCAAGGACAAGTCTCGGCGCGTAAAGACCGGCACGTCCGCTTTAGTTGCCTACTGTGTCAATAGCTGTATGCTGTGTCCCATGACGATTACCGCGCAGCGCGCATCCACGGGGTGGACGGTCGACGACTCGACGTTCAGCGCACGCCTCGCGCTGGTCCGGCTGAGGATGGGATGGAACATCAAGGAAGCCGCCCGGGCATGTGGTCTACCCGCAGCTACATGGCGCTCCTGGGAGCTGGACGGCCGAGAGCCGCATCGCATCAGAACCGTCGCCAAGCAGATCAGCACCGAGACGGGCTGTGACTATCTGTGGCTGCTGCTCGGGCCGGATGGCGGCAGCGGAGGTGACGGCGTACCTACTCGCCAGTAGGCTACGCCTATGACCGACAGGTACGCGAGCTTCGTCCAGACGGGGGCCGGTCGCGCGCTGGTCAAGCGCCTCGGGCTGCCCGACCCGCCCCGACTGCGCCGGCACACGCCCGGTGACCCGCTCGTTCCCGGGCCGGTCCTGCTCGGCTCCTCGGCCGGCGGCCGGATCGCCGAGCCGGCCGGCAAGATCCTGACCGCCGCCGGGGTCGAGCTGGCCGACCCGGTCGCCGCCCACGACGCCGACCGCCGCTTCGCGGCCCTGGTGTACGACGCCAGCGGGATCACCGACTCCGCCGGGCTGCGCCAGCTCTACGACTTCTTCCACCCGCAGGCCCGGTCGCTGCTGCCCAGCGGCCGGGTGATCGTGCTGGGCACCCCGCCAGCCGAGTGCGGCTCTCCCCGGGAGGCTACCGCCCAGCGCGCGCTGGAGGGCCTGACCCGCAGCATCGGCAAGGAGTTCGGCCGGGGCGTGACCGCCCAGCTCGTCTACGTGACCCGCGAGGGTGACGCCGGCACCCCGGTGAGCCTGGAGTCCACGCTCCGGTTCCTGCTCTCCGGCCGCTCCGCGTACGTCTCGGGCCAGGTCGTACGCGTGGGCACCGGCACCGCGGTCGCGCCGGCCGACTGGGACCGGCCGTTGGACGGGCAGGTGGTGCTGGTGACCGGCGCGGCCCGGGGCATCGGCGCGGCGCTGGCGAAGGTGCTGGCCCGCGACGGCGCCCAGGTGGTGGCGCTGGACATCCCGGCGGCCGGGGACGAGCTGGCCGCTGTCGCCAACGAGATCGGCGGCAGCGCGGTGCAGCTCGACCTGACCGCGCCTGATGCGCCGACCCGGCTGGCGGAGCATCTGGCGTCCCGGCACGGCCGGGTCGACGTCGTGGTGCACAACGCGGGCATCACCCGGGACAAGACGCTGGGCCGGATGGACGCCGACCGGTGGGACTCGGTGATCGACGTGAACCTGTCCAGCCAGGAGCGGATCAACGACGTCCTGCTGGAGCGCGACCTGATCCCGGCCGGCGGCCGGATCGTGTCGGTCTCGTCGATCGCCGGGATCGCCGGCAACCGGGGGCAGACCAACTACGCGACGAGCAAGGCCGGCGTGATCGGCCTGGTCGACTCGCTCTCCCCGGTGCTGCGCGAGCGCGGGATCAGCCTGAACGCTGTCGCGCCGGGCTTCATCGAGACGCGGCTGACCGCGCGTATCCCGCTGACCATCCGCGAGGCGGGACGGCGGATGAACAGCATGGCCCAGGGCGGCCTGCCGGTGGACGTGGCCGAGACGATCGGCTGGCTCTCCTGGCCGGCGAGCGGCGCGGTGAGCGGCAACGTGGTCCGGGTCTGCGGCCAGAGTCTGCTGGGGGCGTGATGGCGAAGGACCACGAGGAGGACCTGACCCTGCACGACCTGATCGAGGGCCCCACCCGCGACCTGACCTCAGCCCGAGCCGCCGCCCTCGCCCAGACCAACGCCCGCCCCACCTCCGACGATCATGAAGTTGACGGCACTTCTGGAGATCCACAAGGCAGCCAACTTCATGATCGACCGAGCGAAGGGGCGGGGCTGGCGGGGCGGCGGCGGGTGGAGCTGGACGGGCTGCCTGCCAGTGGAGGGCTCTACCGGCGGGCGCTTCTGAGGGCGGTGCCCGGGGTTGGGGGGCGGCGCGGGACGGACGTGCCGGCGCTGGAACTCGCCGTCGGTGGGGTCTCGGTGGACCAGGGGCATCTGGCGGACTACGACCGGGTGTGCGGGTTCCGGCTGACCGACCGGCTGCCGGCGACATACCTGCACGTGCTCGGGTTCCCGCTGTCGCTGCGGCTGATGACGGATCCGGGCTTCCCGATCCCGCTGACCGGCGTGGTGCACGTCGCCAACCGGATCACCGTGCACCGGCCGGTCGAGGTCGGCGAGCGCGTCGACTTCCACACGTACGCGGAGAACCTGCGCCCGCACGAGCGGGGCCGTCAGCTCGACGTGGTGCTGATCGGGTCGATCGGCGGCGAGGAGGTGTGGCGCGGCGTGTCCACGTACCTCGGGAAGGAGCGCGCCGCGGGCGGCGGCCCGCGGCGCGACCGGGGTGACCGCCCGGCGCCGCCGGACTCCTCGGCGCGGTGGCGGGTGACGCCCCGGGTGGGTACGGACTACGCGCGCGTCTCCGGCGACCACAACCCGATCCACACCTCGAAGCTGGGCGCGCGGCTGTTCGGTTTCCCGCGCCCGATCGCGCACGGCATGTGGAGCAAGGCCCGCTGCCTGGCCGCGCTGGAGCCCCGGCTGCCCGAGGCGTACACCGTGGACGTGTCGTTCAAGCTGCCGGTGCCGCTGCCGTCGACTGTGGCGTTCAGCGCCTCGGCGGCGGGCGCGGGCTGGGACTTCGCGCTGCACAGCGCCCGGGACGGGAGACCGCATCTGGCCGGCTCCGTGCGCTGAGTGAAAGAGGGGACTTGCCGTCCCCTCTTTTCGGCGCTAAGTTGTTCTCAGATTGAGTTGTTCTCAAGATGAGAGAGTGAGTGGCCGTGAACGAGCAGGAGTTCCTCGCCGGGTACGACCCCCGGGACTACCCGGCGGTCGCGGTCACCGTCGACGTGGTCGCGCTGACCATCCGCGAGGGCGCGTTGCACCTGCTGCTGATCCGCCGCGGCGCGCCGCCCTACGCGGGGCACTGGGCGCTGCCCGGCGGCTTCGTCCAGCCGGACGAGGACCTCGCCGCAGGCGCCCGGCGCGAGCTGGCCGAGGAGACCGGCCTCGGCGGCGAGCGGCTGCGCCGGGTGCACCTCGAACAGCTCGGCAGCTACGGCGCCCCGGACCGCGACCCCCGCATGCGGGTGGTCTCGGTCGCGCACCTGGCGTTCGCCCCCGACCTGCCCGACCCGGTCGCCGACACCGACGCCGACGAGGCGATCTGGCTGCCGGTCACCGCGCTCACCAGCCGGCAGCTCGCCTTCGACCACGGCCGGATCATCGACGACGGCCTGGAGCGCGCCCGCTCCAAGCTGGAGTACACGCCGCTGGCCACCCGGTTCCTCGCCCCCGAGTTCACGATCACCGAGCTGCGGGAGGTCTACGAGACGGTCTGGGGCCACCCGCTGCACGCCGGCAACTTCCACCGCAAGGTGCTCTCCGTGCCCGGCTTCGTGGAGAGCACCGGCGCCAGCACCGAACGCGGCGGCGCGCGCGGCGGCCCCCGGGCCAAGCTCTACCGCGCCGGAGACGCCCGGCTGCTGCACCCGGCGCTGCTGCGCCCCGCCCGGGAGGAGACGGTGCGGTGAGGACCGAGGAGGCGATCCGGCTGGTCACCGCCGCGCGCACCGACGCCGACCTGTTCGGCACGCAGGAGCCGGCCCGCCGCTACCGCGAGCTGGTCGGCGCGCTGCACCCCGACCGGCTGGGCGCGGCCGACCCGGGGGTACGCGCCGCCGCCGCCGCCGCCGACGCTCTCGTCACCGTCACCACCCGGTGGCGCACCCCCGCCCCGATGTACGCGGGCGACGTCGCCGACCTGCACGACCACGGGGACGGGCGGCTGCTCAAGGTGGCCCGGCACCCGGGCGACAACGACCTGATGGCCCGCGAGGCGCGCGCGTTGCGCCGGATCGCCGAGCACGGCGACGCCCGGCACCTCGCGTACGTGCCCCGGCTCGTCGACTCCTACCCGGCGCGTGACCCGTCGACCGGCGTACAACGGCAGGTCAACGAGCTGGTGACCGTACCCGGGCTGCACAGCCTCGACGACGTGCGGCGCGCGTACCCGGACGGGCTGGACCCGCGCGACGCGGCCTGGATGTGGCGGCGGCTGCTGGTGGCGCTCGGCCTGGCCCACCGGGCCGGCGTGGTGCACGGCGCGGTGCTGCCCCGGCACGTGCTGATCGAGCCGGACGCGCACGGCGTGGTGCTCGTCGACTGGTGCTTCTCGGCCGAGCCGGGCGGGCTCGTGCCGGCGCTGGTGCCCGGCCACGAGGACTGGTATCCGCCGGAGGTCGCCGCGAAGCGGCAGTGCGGCCCGGGCACCGACATCGCGATGGCCGCCCGCTGCATGACCTGGCTGATGGGCGACCGCGCGCCGCGCGAGCTGCGCGCCTTCGCCGACGGCTGCCGGGGCACCGCGCTCGCCACCCGGCCGGACGACGCCTGGCGGCTGCTGCGCGAACTGGACGAGGTGCTGCACCGGCTGTACGGGCCGCGCACCTTCCGACCCTTCACCCTCAACCCGTAGGGAGGCTGCCATGGGCAGTGGAATCTGGTCCACCGACGTGTACGACGCCGCCGACCGTTACCGGCGCCGCACCGGCAAGAGCGCGTTCTCGTACAGCGACAGCGGCGCACGGAAGGTGCACCCGGCGCTCGACCCGCGCGACGCGCTGCGGGAGAGCCGCGACTCCGCCGAGCACCCGCAGTCGACGCCGATCGCCGTGCTGTTCGACGTCACCGGCTCGATGGGGCACGTGCCCCGGGTGCTGCAGAGCAAGCTGCCGCAGCTGCTGGGCCTGCTGCTGCGCCAGGGGTACGCGAAGGACCCGCAGGTCATGTTCGGCGCCATCGGCGACGCCACCTGCGACCGGGTGCCGTTGCAGGTCGGGCAGTTCGAGTCCGACAACCGGATGGACGACGACCTCGGCCGGATCGTGCTGGAGGGCGGCGGTGGCGGCCAGATGATGGAGTCGTACGAGCTGGCGCTGTACTTCATGGCCCGGCACACGGCCACCGACAGCTGGGACAAGCGCGGCCGGCGCGGCTACCTGTTCATCATCGGCGACGAGCTGGCGTACCCGGCGGTGAAGACCGCCGAGGTGACCCGGCTGATCGGCGACGACCTGCGCGAGGACGTGCCGGTCCGGCAGATCGTGGACGAGGCCACCGCGCGCTGGGACACCTACTACCTGCTGCCCGCCGGCAGCCACTACGCGGGCAACCGCAAGGTGCTCGACTTCTGGCGCGGTCTGCTCGGGCAGAACGCGGTCGAGCTGGACGACCTGGACGCGGTCTGCGAGACGATCGCGCTCACCGTCGGCCTCGGCGAGCAGGCCATCGACCTGGACGCCGGGCTGCGCGACCTGGACCGGGCCGGCTCCACCGCGACCCGGACGGTGTCGAAGGCGCTGGCCCGGCTCGGCTCCGGCCGGCGCGCGGTGGCGACGCTGCCGTTCAGCCCGGCCGGCGGCGGAAGCGGGGTCACCCGGCTGTGAACCACGTGATGGTGGTCGACCTCGGGTACGGCGACGCCGGCAAGGGCACAGTGGTGGACCTGCTCTGCGCCACCCGGCAGGTCCACACGGTGGTCCGGTTCAACGGGGGCGCGCAGGCGGCGCACAACGTCGTCCTGCGCGACGGGCGGCACCACACGTTCGCGCAGTTCGGCGCCGGGACGTTCCGTCCGGGCGTACGGACGCACCTGGCGCGGCACGTGGTGGTGGACCCGCTGGCGCTGGCCGCCGAGGCCGACCACCTCGCGGCGGTCGGCGTGCCCGACGCGCTCGACCGTCTGACAGTGGACGGGGAGGCGCTGCTCGCCACCCCGTACCACCGGGCCGCCAACCGCGCCCGGGAGATCGCCCGGGGAGCCGACCGGCACGGCTCCTGCGGGCTCGGGGTGGGCGAGGCGGTGTCGTACGGCCTCGCCCACCCCGACGAGGCACCCCGGGTGGCGGACTGCCGCCGCCCGGCGGTGCTTCGCCGGCGGCTGACCGCGCTGCGCGACCGGCTCACCGCCGAGCTCGGACCGCTCGACGCGCCGCCGGTGGAGGACTGCCTGCCCGCGTACGCGGCCTTCGCGCGCCGGGTGGCGATCGTCGACCGGACCTGGCTCGCGGGCGCGCTGCGCGAGGGCACCTGCGTGTTCGAGGGCGCGCAGGGGGTGCTGCTGGACGAGTGGCACGGCTTCCACCCGTACACGACGTGGAGCACCACGACGTTCGCCAACGCCGAGACGCTGCTCGCCGAGGCGGGCATGGCCGGGACCGCGCAGCGGCTCGGCGTGCTTCGGACGACCACCACCCGGCACGGTCCCGGGCCGCTGGTCACCGAGGACGCGGCGCTGCCGTTCACCGACCGGCACAACTCGGCGAATCCCTGGCAGGGCCGGTTCCGGTTCGGGCACTTCGACGCGGTCGCCCACCGGTACGCGCTGGAGGTGGCGGGCGGCGTGGACGGGCTGGCGCTCACCCACCTCGACCTGGCCGGTCCCGAGCTGCGGATCTGCCGCCGGTACGAGGACACCGACCGGCTCGTCCCCGGCCCGGCCGGTGACCTGGACCGGCAGGCCGCGCTCACCCGGCGGCTGCTGCGCGCCCGGCCGGTGCTGGACGAGGCGCCGGACGACTGGCCGGCCGCCGTCTCGGAGGCGCTGGGGGCGCCCGTGGTGCTCACCTCGCGCGGCCCCACGGCCGAGGCGAAGGAAGGGCCCCTGCTCGACGCCTTTTGCCTGAGAAGCGCCCCTGCCTGACACCGCACCACCGAGCATGGGTGCATGGGGGACGTGCTCGACCTGCTGCACCACACGGTGACGTCGCCGTGGGTGTATCTGCTGATCATCGCGGTCACCGCGGTCGACGCGTTCTTCCCGGCGGTACCGGGCGAGACGGTGGTGATCACGGCCGGCGTCTTCGCGGCGGGCGGCGAGCCGAACCTGGTGCTCGTGATCGTGACCGCCGCGCTCGGCGCGCTCCTCGGCGACCACATCTCGTACGCGATCGGGCGTGGCGGCGGCGCGCACCGGCTGGCCCGCTTCCCGGCGGACAGCAGGCGGCGGGCCAGCTCGGAGTGGGCCCGCCGGGCGGTCGACAGGCGCGGCGGGATGATCCTGACCACCGCCCGGTACGTCCCCGGCGGCCGGACCGCCGTCACGCTGACCATGGGTGCGGTCCGCTACCCGGCGCGCACGTTCCTGCTCTACGACGGCCTGGCGTGTACCACCTGGGGGATCTACTGCGGGCTGCTCGGCTACTTCGGCGGCCTGGCGTTCGAGCACAACCCGCTGTCCGGGCTGCTCGCCGGCGTCGCGATCTCGCTGGCCGTCACCGGCCTGTTCGAGGCAGTCCGCTGGGGCCGTCGGCGGGCCCGCCGGCGGGCCGCCGCCCGCCGCTGACCGGCGTCACGCCACCGGCGGATGCCAGCTGACGCCGCGCAGCAACTGGTCGGCGCCGAGCCAGGCCACGTTCATCATCCGGGTCGCGGTCTTGCCGGCGTCGGCCTCCGGGTGGTCGGCCAGCCAGTCGGCGAGCGACTCGCTGGCGCCGACGAGCGCGTACGCGACCACCTCCAGGTCGGTGGCGCCGACCTCGCGGCCGGAGGCGCGCAGCGCGTGGTCGAGCATCCCGGCGACCACCTCGACCAGCCGGCCCCGCATGGCGGCCAGCTCGGCGGCGAACGGCTGGGAGCCGCGGGCCTGCCGGTAGAGCACCGCCCAGCCGTCCCGGTGTGCGCCGACGAAGCCGAAGAACGCGCGCAGCCCGCGCCAGAGCCGCTCGTCGGCGGGCAGGTCGGGGGCGGCGGCGCCGGCGATCGCCTCCATCATCCGGGTGCTCTCCCGGTGCAGGCAGGCGATGAAGAGTTCCTCCTTGGTGCCGAGGTAGGCGTACACCATGGGCTTGGAGATGCCGGCGTCGTCGGCGATCTCGTCCATGCTGGCGGCGTGGAAGCCGCGGCGGGAGAACACCTTCACCGCCGCGTCGAGCATCTGCTGCTCGCGTACGGCTCGAGGGAGGCGCTTGAAGGTCGGCGTGCTGGACACCCTTGCGAGCATACCTACCCGTGCGTAAGGTTACGCCAGAGTAACCAAAGTCGGCTCCGCCCGAGAGGTGCAATCCCCCATGACTGACTTCGACCCGGCCAACTTCGCGAACGTGGGCCCGAAGGAGTTCGCGCAGCTGGTCAAGACCACGCCGGACGCCAAGATCGCCGAGATCATGTCGGGCGAGGCGCGCGGCAAGATCCTCAGCGAGGTCTTCAACCGGATGCCCGCGCTGTTCCGCGCCGACCGCGCCGGCTCCACCAACGCGGTCATCCACTGGAACATCACCGGCCGCCCGGACGGTGGCACCGACACCTACGAGATCGTCATCGAGAACGGCACCTGCACCGCCTCGGAGACCGCGACCCGCGACCCGAAGCTGAGCCTCACCATGGGCCCGGTCGAGTTCCTGAAGATCGTCTCCGGTGGCGCCAACCCGGTGATGATGTTCATGACCGGCAAGCTGAAGGCCAAGGGCGACCTGGGTCTGGCCGCCAACATCGCCAACCTGTTCGACATCCCCAAGGCCTGACATGGCCGAGTTCTCGCTAGACCTGAACGAGGAACAGCGGGACCTTCGCGACTGGGTGCACGGCTTCGCAGCCGAGGTCGTGCGCCCGGCCGCGGCCGAGTGGGACGCCCGGGAGGAGACTCCCTGGCCGATCATCCAGGAGGCCGCGAAGGTCGGCCTGTACGGGTTCGAGTTCCTCGCCACCTGCTGGGCCGACCCCACCGGCCTCTCCCTGCCGATCGCCAGCGAGGAACTCTTCTGGGGTGACGCCGGCATCGGCCTGAGCATCTTCGGCACCTCCCTCGCGGTCGCCGCGATCTACGGCGCCGGCACCCCCGACCAGCTCGTCGAGTGGGTGCCGCAGTGCTTCGGCGACGTCGACTCCCCGGCCGTCGCCGCGTTCTGCACGAGCGAGCCGGAAGCCGGCTCCGACGTCGGCTCGATGCGTACCCGCGCCGTCTACGACGAGGCCACCGACGAGTGGGTGCTCAACGGGCAGAAGGCGTACGCCACCAACGGCGGCATCGCCGGGGTGCACGTGGTCACCGCCTCGATCGAGCCCGAGCTGGGCTCGCGCGGCCAGGCCGCGTTCGTCGTACCCCCAGGCACGCCCGGTCTGACCGCCACCCGCAAGCTGCGCAAGCTCGGCCTGCGGGCCTCGCACACCGCTGACGTCTTCCTCGACGACGTCCGGGTGCCCGGCCGCTGCCTGCTCGGCGGCAAGGACGCGCTCGACGAGCGGCTGGCCCGCGCCCGGTCCGGGCAGCGCGCCTCCGGCCAGGCGGCGATGCGGACGTTCGAGCTGTCCCGCCCGACGGTCGGCGCGCAGGCGCTCGGCGTGGCCCGCGCCGCCTACGAGTACGCCCTGGACTACGCCAAGGAGCGGGTCCAGTTCGGACGGCCGATCATCTCCAACCAGGCGGTCGCGTTCGCGCTCGCCGACATGAAGATGGAGATCGACGCGGCCCGGCTGCTGGTCTGGCGCGCCTCCTGGATGGGCCGCAACAACCGGCCGTTCACCGCCGGCGAGGGCTCGATGTCCAAGCTCAAGGCCGGTGAGGTGGCCGTCTCGGTGACCGACAAGGCGGTCCAGCTCCTCGGCGGCGCCGGCTTCCTGCGCGACCACCCGGTCGAGCGGTGGTACCGCGACGCCAAGATCTACACCATCTTCGAGGGCACCTCCGAGATCCAGCGGCTGGTCATCTCCCGGGCCATCTCCGGGATGCAGATCCGCTGACCGCCGGCGGGCCGCGGCCCGACCCGTGACGACGCCTCGCGCCGTCGCGGGCCGGGCCGCCGCTCCCGGGCCGACCCGAACCGCGATCGGGCACAAGATCATGCCGAACCGGACGGCCGACCGTCCGGAGCCTGGTCGACGAACCACGAACGCGAAGGAGTTGCGCCTTGGACCTGCCGTTCATCGCCGCCACGCTGACCCGACGTGGACTGCTCACCCCGGGCGGACCGATCCGCGTGGTCTCCCAGCTCAACGCGCTGCGCCGGTGGGGCTGGAGCCTCGCCGGGGAGCTGCGCCAGGCCGCCGCCCGCGACCCCGGCCGCATCGCCGTCGTCGACGAGCGCGGCGCCACCATGACGTACCAGGAACTGCTCGACCGCTCCGAGCGGCTGGCCCGGTCGCTGCGGTCCCACCTCGGCGTGCAGACCGGCGACCGGGTGGGTGTGCTCTGCCGCAACCACCACGGGCTGATCGAGGCGATAGTGGCCGCGATGCTGCTCGGCGCGGACGCCGTCCTGGTCAACACCGGCCTGTCCGCCGCGCAACTGGTGACGGTGGCCGAGGAACAGGGCCTGCGCGCCCTCGTGCACGACGGCGAGTTCACCGAGCGCGTCCTCGGCCTCCCGGCCGAGCTGCACCGGGTCGACGAGCGG
This sequence comes from Micromonospora sp. WMMD1274, assembly GCF_049179035.1. NCBI lineage: Bacteria > Bacillati > Actinomycetota > Actinomycetes > Micromonosporales > Micromonosporaceae > Micromonospora > Micromonospora sp. WMMD1274. The sequence continues at coordinate 3,130,846 of NZ_JBMHMG010000001.1, read as the reverse complement.
CGGCAGGAGGAGCTGATCGCCGCCGCGGTCCCCGGCGAGAAGCTCCAGCCCCCGGAGCGCGACGGGCGCACCATAGTGCTCACCTCCGGCACCACCGGCGCGCCCAAGGGCGCCCGCCGGCCCACCCCGCACGGCTTCGGCCCGCTGGTGTCCATCATCGACCGCATCCCGCTGCACGCGAAGAACACCGTGATGATCGCCGCGCCGATCTTCCACACCTGGGGGTACGCCGCGCTCCAGGTCTCGTTCGCGCTGCGCGCCACGGTCGTACTGCACCGGCGCTTCGACCCGGCCGCCACGCTCGCCGCACTCGTCGACCAGCGGTGCGACGCGATGTTCGCCGTACCGGTGATGCTGCAACGACTGATGGAGGTGGCGCCGCCGCAGCCCCTGCCGCCGCTCAAGGTTGTCGCGGTCAGCGGATCCGCGCTGCCCGGCAACCTGGCCGTCGCCTTCATGGACCGCTACGGCGACGTGCTCTACAACCTGTACGGCTCGACCGAGGTCTCCTGGGCCTCCATCGCCGGCCCACGCGAGCTGCGCGCCGCGCCCACCACCGCCGGCCGGCCGCCGCACGGCACCCGGCTGGCCATCCTCGACGAGAACGGCCGGCCGGTCCGCGACGGTGAGGTCGGGCGGATCTTCGTGGGCAACGAGATGCTGTTCGAGGGCTACACCTCGGGCGCCGGCCGGGAGAGCCGCGACGGCCTGCTGGACACCGGCGACCTGGGCCGGCTCAACGCCGACGGCCTGCTCTTCGTCGACGGCCGCGCCGACGACATGATCGTTTCCGGTGGCGAGAACGTCTTCCCGTCCGAGGTCGAGGACCTGATCGCCCGGCTGCCGCAGGTCCGCGAGGTCGCCGTGATCGGTGTGCCGGACCCCGACTACGGCCAGCGGCTGGCCGCGTTCCTGGCGCTGCGCACCGGCGAGACGCTCGACCCGGAGGCGGTCCGCGAGTACGTCCGGCGCTACCTGGCCCGCTTCTCCGTGCCCCGCGACGTGGTGTTCGTCAAGTACCTGCCGCGCAACGCCACCGGCAAGGTGCTCAGCCGGGAGCTGCGCCGCTACTTCGACTGATCCACATCGGTCAGACAGCTCGGGCCTCCCGGTGCTACCGTCTCCCCCGATCGAACGGGGAGACGGGGAGCACCACAATGGACCGACTTCGGCGGCGTACCGCGCTCGGCCTCCTCGTCGGCGGCGCGTCCGCCGCCGCCTTCGGCCCGCTCGACCCGGTCTTCGGCGGCCGGCCCGGCGACTCACCCAACCGGTTGCCGATCCCGCCGATCCCGCCGGTCTCGCCGGTCGAGCGGGAGAACCGCGCCCCCGGTGAGCCGTGGTGGCCGGAAGACGACGGCCGGGCCGCCGACGACCGGCGGCGCCAGATCCAGGGGTACGCGTCGACGACGAGCGTCGCCCCCGGCGAGGAGATCGAGTTCCACGTCGCGGTCAACCCGGCCGGACGGTTCCGGATCAGCGTGCACCGCCTCGGCTGGTACGGCGGCGCGGGCGCCCGCACGATGCTGACCAGCCCCGAGCTGCGCGGCGTGCCGCATCCGGTGCCGATCGCCGACCCCGACACCGGCGTCCTCGACTGCCGGTGGCCGGTGTCCTGGCGGCTGCCCGTCCCGCACGGCTGGCCCTCCGGCGTCTACCAGGCGGTCTTCACCTCGGCCGACGGCTGGCGGGCCTGCACGCCGTTCGTGGTGCGCGACGACCGGCGCCCGGCCGCGCTGTGCGTGGTGCTGCCGGTGACCACCTGGCAGGCGTACAACCAGTGGCCGCGCGACCGGCGGGTCGGCAAGAGCCTGTACGGCGGCTACCGGCCCGACGGGCGGCGCGACCCCGAGCTGCGGGCCCGCGCTGTCACGTTCGACCGTCCCTACTCCGGTGCCGGCCGGCCCTTCCACTTCGACCGCGACGAGGCCGCGATCCGGTGGCTGGAACGCAACCTGTACGACGTCAGCTACGCCACCAGCTTCGACCTGCACTCCGGCCGGCTCGATCCGGCCCGGTACCGGGGCCTGGTCTTCTGCGGGCACGACGAGTACTGGTCGGCCGAGATGCGCCGGGCCACCGAGGCCGGGCTGGCCGGGGGCACCAGCCTCGCGTTCCTCGGCGCGAACAGCGTCTACTGGCACGCCCGCATCCACCCCGCCGCCGACGGCCGCCCCGAGCGGGTCGTCGAGTGCGCCAAGACCGACCCCAGCCGGGGTGCCGACGGCAGCGACCCGACGTTGACCTGGCGCAGCCTCGACCAGCCGGAACAGGCGCTGCTCGGCGTGCAGTACAACGGCATCGTGCTGACCCCGCAGCCGCTCGTGGTGCGCGCCGCCGACCACTGGGTGTGGGCCGGCACCGGCGTCGCCGACGGCGACCGCATCCCGGGGGTGATCGCGGGCGAGGCGGACGGGGTGCACGCCGCCCTACCCCGGCCCGCCGGGACCACGCTCAGCTCGTCGCCGTACCCGGCCCAGCAGGGCGGGCGGCGGGTCCAGAACAGCCACGTCCACGAGACGGCACGCGGCGCTGTGGTCTTCGCCAGCGGCACGCTCGGCTGGACCCTGGCGCTGGACCGGCAGGGGCACCGTGACCCGCGCATCGAGCGGGCCACGGCGAACGTGCTCAACCGGATGGCCGGCCGCCGCCCCGGCTCGGTCAGCCCGGGATCGTGACCCGGCCGTCCACCGCCGCCGAAGCGATGTCGGTGCGGTGGTGGGAACCGGCCAGCTCGACCTCGCGTACCAGCTCGTAGGCGGCGTCGCGCGCGGCGGCCAGGTCCGGTCCGGTCGCCGTACCGCAGAGGACCCTGCCACCGGCGGACCGCAACGTGCCGTCGGCGTCCCGGCGCGTGCCGGCGTGGATGATCCCGGCGCGGTCCGCGCCGGTGATCACGTCACCGGTACGCGGGCCCGCCGGGTAGCCCTCGGCCGCCACCACGACTGTGACCGCCGCGCCGTCGCGCCAGCGCAGCGGCGGGTGCGCGCCCAGCGTGCCGGTGGCGGCGGCGTGCAGCAGCCCGCCCAGCGGCGTCTCCAGCAGGGCGAGCACGACCTGCGTCTCCGGGTCGCCGAAGCGCGCGTTGAACTCGATCACGCGCGGGCCGGACGGGGTGATCGCCAGGCCCACGTAGAGCAGGCCGGCGAACGGGGTGCCCCGGCGGCGCAGCTCCGCCAGCGTCGGGTGCACCACGTCGCGCATCACGTCGTCCACCAGGCCGGGCGGGGCCCACGGCAGCGGCGTGTACGCGCCCATCCCGCCGGTGTTCGGCCCGGTGTCGCCGTCACCGATCCGCTTGAAGTCCTGCGCGGGCAGCAGCGGCACGGCCGCCTCGCCGTCGGTGACCACGAACAGGGAGACCTCGGGGCCGGACAGGTACTCCTCGATCACCACCCGGCCGCACTCCGCGGCGTGCCGCTCGGCCTCGGCCCGGTCGTCGGTGACCACCACACCCTTGCCGGCGGCGAGCCCGTCGTCCTTCACCACGTACGGCGCGCCGAACTCGTCGAGCGCGCGCGCAACCGCAGCCGCGTCCTCGCAGGTGTACGCACGGGCGGTCGGCACCGCCGCGGCGGTCATCACGTCCTTCGCGAACGTCTTCGAGCCCTCCAGCCGGGCCGCCTCCGCGCTCGGGCCGAACACCGCGATGCCCTTGGCACGTACCGCGTCGGCGACGCCCGCCACCAGCGGCGCCTCCGGCCCGATGACCACCAGGTCGGCCGCGACCTCGACGGCGAGGGCCGCCACGGCTGCCGGGTCGGTGGGTGTCACCTCCCGCAGCTGCGCCACCGCCGCGATCCCCGGATTCCCCGGAGCCGCGAACAGCGCCTCGACGGCCGGATCCCCGGCGAGTCCGAGCGCGAGAGCGTGCTCCCGCCCACCACCACCCACAAGAAGTACGCGCACGACCGGCATCCTACTGACCACCCCACCCCACCCCGTCGATCAAGGAGTTTGCGTCTCAGATTGACGTGATGGGGTCCGCAAACTCCTTGATCACCGGCGCTTCAGCGCGTGCTTGACCGTCTGGGGGATGTAGTCGGGGCGCAGTGTGTCGGACCAGGTGAAGCGGAGGATCCGCCAGCCGGCGTTGACCAGGCGGTTCTGCCGGAAGCGGTCGGCGTAGACGGCCTGGGGCGTCAGGTGCGGGGCCCGGCCGTCCGCCTCCGCGATCAGGCGCGCGCCCCGCCAGGCCAGATCCCCGATGCCGAGCAGGTAACCGTCCTCGTCCCGTACCGGCAGTTGCAGGACGTCCGGCGGGACGCCACCGTCGACGCACCGGAGCCGGGCGCGGGTCTCCAGGGGCGACTGGGCCCGGCCGTCCGCCTCGGCCAGGTATCCCCGCGCGGCGACCGCCCCTCGGCGTCCGGCAAGGTGCGCGAGCACCAGGGACAGGTCACTCTCGGCCAGGATCCCCTGGTTGAGCGCGGAGTCGAGGACACACACCGCCGGGTAGCGCCGGGCGCGTAGCAACACGTCGGCGACGGTGCGCGCCGGTGTGGTGACCGGTACATCGCCGGCCCGGCACACGTCCGCGTCGGCGAGCGTCAACTGGTGCACCGTCAGGCCCGGCTCCGCTCGGCGCTGCACGTGCGGTCGATCCGGCGGCACCGAGACGTGGATCGCCGCCGTCGATGGAAGGCCGGCGATGCCGTGCAGTTCCGCGGCGGTACCCAGCACGGCGACCGCGCCCTGCCCGAGGCTCGCGATCGTGGCGCGGATGATGGCACGTCGCAGCGCTACCGGCGCGGGCCCGGCCGGGGAGGGCAGGTAGCAGCCGCGCGAGACGCGGGTCCATCGCCCGGACCGGACGAGATACCGGATCTGCTCCCGGCCGAGGCCCAGGCGCAACGCCTGCCCCGCCGTCACGAACCCGCCCTGCGTTGCGGCCAGCCGCGTCAGCTCGTCGAATTCACCCACACGCGCAGGCTCCCCCGCGCCGCCCCACAGCCGACACCCCTGTGGACAACCCTGTGGACAATCGCCCTCCCACAGCCCGTCCCGCCTCCACCCGCCCCGGCGCCCGCCCCGGCGCTCGCCCCGGTGCCCGCCCCGGTGATCAAGGAGTTTGTGTCCGGATCCGACGCCGAACTGGACACAAACTCCTTGATCACCGGAGTGGGAGCCGGAGGGGAGGGGGGCGGGAGGGGGTACCGCGCGGGGAGTTAGGGGAGGAGGGGGTGGCGGAGGACGTTTTCTTCTCGGCCTGGGCCTACGCCTACCACGCTCACCCGGGTGCCGGTCAGCTCCTCGATGCGGGCGATGTAGCGGCGGGCGTTCTCCGGGAGCTCGTCCTCGGTCCGCGCCTTGGTGATGTCCTCCCACCAGCCGTCGAGCTCTTCGTAGATCGGCGTGGCGTGGTGGAAGTCGGTCTGCGTCATCGGCATGTCGTCGAAGCGCTCGCCGTTGATCTCGTACCCGACGCAGATCGGCACCTTGGCCAGGCCGGTCAGCACGTCCAGCTTGGTGACCACCAGGTCGGTGACGCCGTTGAGGCGGCACGCGTACCGGGCCACCACGGCGTCGAACCAGCCGCAGCGGCGCTCCCGGCCGGTGGTGGTGCCGTACTCGTGGCCGACCTTGCGCAGGTGCTGCCCGTTGTCGTCGAACAGCTCGGTGGGGAACGGGCCGGAGCCCACCCGCGTCGTGTACGCCTTGCTCACCGCGATGACCTTGGTGATCGCGGTCGGCGGGATGCCCGCGCCCACGCACGCCCCGCCGGCCGTCGGGTTCGACGAGGTCACGAACGGGTAGGTGCCGTGGTCCATGTCGAGCATGGTGGCCTGGGCGCCCTCCAGCAGCACGGTCTCGCCACGGTCGAGCGCGTCCCAGAGCATCACCCGCGTCTCGGCGATGTACGGGCGCAGCCGCTCGGCGTACTGGAGGTACTCCTCGACGGTCTCCTCGACGTCGATCGCCTTGCGGTTGTAGATCTTGAACAGCAGCTGGTTCTTCTCGCGGAGCGCCAGTTCCAGCTTCTTGCGCAGGATGCCCGGGTCGAGCAGGTCCTGGAGCCGGATGCCCATCCGGGCGACCTTGTCGCCGTACGCGGGGCCGATGCCCCGGCCGGTGGTGCCGATCCGGGAGCTGCCCAGGTAGCGCTCGACCACCCGGTCCAGCGCCCGGTGGTGCGGCATGATCAGGTGCGCGTCGCCGGAGATGCGCAGGCGGGACACGTCCACGCCGCGCTCGGCGAGCCCGTCGATCTCCTGGAGCAGCACCTTCGGATCGACCACCACGCCGTTGCCGATCACGATCATCGCGCTCGGTGACAGCGCCCCGGACGGCATGAGGTGCAGCGCGTACTTCTGGCCGTCCGGCGTGATCACCGTGTGGCCTGCGTTGTTGCCGCCGGAGTAGCGCACGACGTAGTCGACCCGCTCACCCAGCAGGTCGGTAACCTTGCCCTTGCCCTCGTCGCCCCACTGGGCGCCGAGCAGCACGATCGCTGGCATCTTCTCGCCTCCAGAAGGCTCGGGTGCCAGGTGGCGACCGGTCAGCGAGCCCGGGGTGTCAGGCTAACAAGTAGTGACGGCGGGACCAGCAGGGGTTGGTCGGAAAGCGGGAGGCTCCTTCGTGTACGACGTGGTGCTGCTCACCCTCGGCTCGGAGCGGGACGCTCCCGGTGGTGGCTGCGGCAGCGGCGGCGCCTGCTGCGGCGGCGCGGAAGACACCTCCGCGGGGACCGGCGAGGAGCGCTGCGAGACGCCGCGCGTACCGGTGCTGGCCTGCGCGGACGAGCTGACCGCCCGGGGTGCCCGGGTGACCACCGTGACCGCCCGGTCGGACTCCGAGATCGACGAGGTGCTGGCCCGCCTCGACGGTCCGCCGCGCGCCGACGGCCTCACCTGGCCGGACTCCGACGGCAAGACCCGGCTGATCGTCGCCACTGCCAGTGACGGTCAGTTGCGCGCCGTCCTGCGCCGGCTGGTCCGCCGGTACGCTCCGCCGCCGAGTCGCCGCCCCGCGGACCTGGCCGACAACCGCACGGTGCCCGATCTGCCCCCGGTCGGCGTACTCCCGCTCGATCCGGCCCGGTCCGGGACGGCGCGGGACCTGGCCGCGCAGCTCGGGCTGCCCCGGGATCCGGCGGGCGTGGCCGCCGCGGTGCTGGACGGCACCGCCCGGCGGCTGGATCTGCTGCGCAACGACGGCGGCTCGGTGACGCTCGACGGGGCGCTGCTCGGCGCCGCCGACGATGGCGGCCGACCGCTGCACTGGCGGGCCCGGGTCGAGGTCGACGGCACGGTGCTCAGCGACGGTTCCGAGCCGATCACCGCGTGCGCGATCGGCAACGCGGGCGGGTACGCGCGCCTGGGCGAGGTCGACCTGCTGGGCGGTCCGGATCCGGCCGACGGGCGGGTGACGGTGGGCGTCGCCGTACCAGTGGTGACCCGGTCGGCGTTGGGCCGGAAGAAGGTCCGGCTGGAGGTACGCCGGGCGCGGGGCCGCGCGGTGGCGGTGGTGCCCCGCGACGAGAAGGTGCCCTTCCTCGACGACGGCGTCGAGGGCGAGCTGAACCGCAAGCGCTCCTGGTGGACCGAGCCGGGCGCCTGGGCGGTCTGGACGGGCTGACCTCGGTCGATTCCCACCCGGCTCGCGGCGCTGGCCGGACCGCCTATCCTCGGCGGAAGGAATGGGGAGGAACCGTGGCGCACGAGAACGACGACCGGGCCCACGTACCGGGCCGACCGCAGGTGCCGCAGCGGGACGTCGAGCCGCTCTGGCCGCCGGAGGAGACCGACGCGGCGGCGGCCACGATCCCGCCGTGGGCGTCGGTGCCCTGGCCGCTCCCGCCGGCCGACGCTCCCACACCCGCGGCGACGGACGTCCCGGCGCCCCAGGCGCCGGCTGTCGACCTCGACCTGCCGTTCACGCTCGACCAGGCGACGTCCGGCCCGGCACCGGCCCCGCCGGGGCCCGTGGCGTCCGGCTCCCCGGTGGTGCCCGATGCGCCGACGGCGCCTGGTGTACCGGCGACGGCCGGCTCGCCGGCCACGGCACCGGTGAGCCCGCCGCCGCAGGCGGCTCCCGCACCGACGACAACGCCCGCCACCGGCTCGGGTTCTACCGGCTCGGGCTCTGCCGGCGAGGCCGCCGGGAACGGACGGACCACCTCGCCGTGGGCACAGCCGCCGCAGCGGGCCGGGTCGGACCCCGCCACCACGCCGGACCCCACCGACGGCACGGCTCCGCCGCCCGACGCGGCGGAGGCCGACGGCACCGTCGCCGGCCACGCCACCGTGGCACCGCCTTTGCCGTCCGACGCCCTCCCGGCCGACGGCACCGCCTCCGGCCGCGCCACCGTGGCACCACCTCCACCGTCCGACGCCCTCCCCACCGACGGCACCGCATCCGGCTGCGCCGCCGTGGCACCGCCCATGCCGTCCGACGCCCTTCCCACCGACGGCGTGGCCGCGGGCCGGGCCACTGTCGCAGGGATGCCGAACCAGCCGTCGCCGGAATCCGGCACCGGACCGGCCGGGCCGGGCGAGCCCGCGCCGGAGCCGCCGCCCCGCCTCGGGCCGTTCCCGCCGTCGCCGGGCGTGCCGGCGCAGCCGTCCCCGTACGGCAACGGCTACCCGCCGCCCGGCTACCAGGCGCAACCCGGTCAGCCCGGGTACCAGCCGCAACCCGGTCAGCCCGGCTGGTACCCGCCGCCCGGCTGGGCGCCCCAGACCGGCGTGCCACAGCCGGGCGGCCCGGTGCCCCCGCAGGCGCCGGTGTCCGGCCCGGTGGCATCCCCGCCGGCGCACCAGCCTCCCGCCCACCCGGAGCAGGGCTGGACGCCGCAGCAGGCGGTGCCCCCGACCGCCGAGGACTTCGCCCGCCGCCGCCAGGCCCGGCCGGTCGACCCGGTGGCCACCATGGGCGTACGCGCGGTGGTCAACAAGATCGGGCTGGTCCGGCTCGCGCCCGGGCGGCACGAGCAGGAGATGAAGCGCGACATCGAGATGGTCCGCCGCAACTTCGGCGGCCTGCGCCAGGTGACGGTGGTCAACCCGAAGGGCGGCGCCGGCAAGACGGTGGCGATCCTGCTGCTCGCCATGACGTTCGGTCAGAAGCGCGGCGGATACGTGCTGGCCTGGGACAACAACGAGACCCAGGGCACCCTCGGCATGCGGGCGCAGCAGGACTTCCACGCCCGCACGGTGCGGGACATGCTGCGCGACCTGGCCCAGTTCCAGGGGCCGCACGGCCGGGTGGGTGACCTGTCGCAGTACGTCCGCTCGCAGGGCGAGGGCATGTTCGACGTGCTCGCCTCGGACGAGTCCGCGACCGGCGGCGAGATGCTCACCGCCGCCGCGTTCGCGGAGATCCGTGAGGTGGTCAGCCGGTTCTACAAGCTGATCTTCGTGGACACCGGGAACAACGTCCGGGCGCAGAACTGGCAGGCCGCGATGGACGCCACCGATCAGCTCGTGGTCACCATGTCGGCCCGTAACGACTCGGCCGAGACGGCCGCCCGGATGCTCGACCACCTGGAGCAGAGCGGCCGGCAGCGGCTGGTCCGGCAGGCGGTCACGGTGGTCTCGATGCCGCCGTCACGCAAGGAGATCGACCTGCCCGCGATCCAGGCCCACTTCGCGGCGCGGACCCGGGCGGTGCTGCTGGCGCCGTACGAGCGGCTCATCGACACCGGCGAGCCGCTGCGGTACGGGCAGCTCTCCTCCGCCACCCGGGACGCCTGGCTGAAGATCGCCGCGTCGGTGGCGGAGGGGCTGTAGGACTGTAGGACGGGCGCGACGGCCGACCCCCGAGAGGGCCGGCCGTCGCGGCAGTGGTCAGTCGCCGGACAGCGCGTCGCCGGCGGCCGGGTCGCAGTCGCGGAGGAACTGGGCGCACCGGGCCGCCTCGTCCGCCTCGCCGATCTCCCCCGCCGCGCGGGACAGCACGTACAGGCAGCGGAGGAAGCCCCGGTTGGGCTTGTGCGACCACGGCACCGGGCCGTGGCCCTTCCAGCCGCTGCGGCGCAGCTGGTCGAGGCCCCGGTGGTAGCCGGTGCGGGCGTACGCGTACGCCGTGACGACCTGATCCGCGGCGAGCGCGCGGCCGGCCAGCGCCGCCCAGGCCGCGCTGTAGGTCGGGAAACGGGCCGCGACCTCGGCGTACGCCTCGTCGGTGCCCTGCTCGGCCGCCGCCGCCAGCGCGGCGTCGGCCTCCTCGTGGGCCGGGAGCAGGGTGGCCGGTGGCTCAGGCAACAGGTTCTGCATCGCCCCATTCAACCCGCTTCGCCCTCGGGTACGCGAGGGGCCTCGCCCGTACGGTTGGCTGAACGGCTGAGGGTTTCGTCACGCCTGCGGCGGGAGCGGACGTACCCGCGGCCCATGCCGCAGCCGTGGTTCTTGCACTACAAATACAGATCCGGAGCCTCCCCAGGACCCGGTTACGCAGGAGCCCGGCGGCGTGCCCGCCGGGCTCCTGTCGTTCGCGCCCCCGGTTTCGGCACTTGCCGTGCGGGGGCAGGATGACCTGGTGCCGACCCCACCACCCGCGGACGTCATCGAGCCGCACGCGCCCCACGCCAACGAGATCGAGACCCGCACCGCGTTCGAGCAGCGGCTGGCCGGGGGCACCCTGGCCGGGCTGACCGTGCAGGGCCTGCGCCTCGACCTCGACCCGGTCCCCGACCTGCGCGACGTCGACGTCACCGGCACGCTCTTCGTGGGCTGCCGCTTCGCCGGTCGCGAGGTGGGCGCGGACCTGGTCCGCCGGGGCGCCAACGTGGTCCCGCCGTTCTCCGGGCTGCCCTACCCGACCCAGCCGTCGCACCTCTACACCGCCGACGAGCTGGCCGCCGGGTTCGCCGAGGGCGGGTTCGCCGAGATGTACGACACCCGGGTGTACGCGCACTTCCGGGCGCACGGCGGCGCGCTGCCGGACGTACGTGAGGCGCTCGGTCAGCGACTGCACGACCACGGCGTGGACAACGCGCTGGCCGACGCCACCCGGTCGTGGCTGGCCGCGCACGGCCCGCAGTCGGTGGTGGGCGTGATGGGCGGGCACGCCGTGCCGCGCGGCAGCGTCGCGTACCGGATGGCCGCCGTGCTGGGCTGGGAGCTGGCGCGGGCCGACCGCCTGGTGGTCACCGGCGGCGGTCCGGGCGTGATGGAGGCGGCGAACCTCGGCGCGTTCCTCGCGGCCTGGCCGGCCGAGGAGCTGACCGCCGCGATCGACGTGCTCGCCGTCGCGCCGGACTTCACCGACCACGACCGGTACACGGCGGCGGCGCTGGCGGTGCGCAAGCGGTACGCGGACGGCCCGTCGCTGCCCTCGCCCCGCCCGTCGGCACCCGGCACCGAGTGGGCCCGGTCCGGCGGGCTGGCCATCCCCACCTGGCTGTACGGCCACGAGCCGGCGAACCTGTTCGCGGGCCGGATCGCGAAGTACTTCTCCAACGCCATCCGGGAGGACACGATCCTGCGGCTGGCCCGGGGCGGGATCGTGTTCGCGCCCGGCAAGGCCGGCACCGTGCAGGAGGTGTTCCAGGCGGCCACCAAGACGTTCTACGGCACCGACGGGGCGAGCGGGGCTTACGTCTTCCTGGACCGCACGTACTGGACCACGGAGCTGCCGGTGGAGTCGCTGCTGCGGCCGCTGTTCGCGGCGTCCCCGTTCGGCGACCTGTCGCACACGATCCATCTGACCGACGACGTCCGCGACGCCGTCCGGGTGCTGACCGCCGGGTGACACACGGAAGGCCGGCCCCGTCCGGGTGCCGGCCTTCCGTTCACGCGCGAGGCGTCACTTCATGGTGGTGCCGGTGGAGCGCAGGTGCTCGCAGGCCTCGACCACGCGGGCGGCCATGCCGGCCTCGGCGGCCTTGCCCCAGACGCGCGGGTCGTACATCTTCTTGTTGCCGACCTCGCCGTCGACCTTCAGCACGCCGTCGTAGTTGCGGAGCATGTGGTCCGCGACCGGGCGGGTGAAGGTGTACTGGGTGTCGGTGTCGATGTTCATCTTCACCACGCCGTAGTCCAGCGCCTCCCGGATCTCCGACAGCAGCGAGCCGGAGCCGCCGTGGAAGACCAGGCTGAGCGGCTTGTCCTTGCCGTACTTGGCGCCCACCGCCACCTGGATGTCGTGCAGCACCGAGGGGCGGAGCTTGACGTTGCCCGGCTTGTAGACGCCGTGCACGTTGCCGAAGGTCAGCGCCGCCATGTAGCGGCCCTTCTCGCCCAGACCGAGCGCGTCGACCATGGCCAGGCCGTCCTCGACGGTGGTGTAGAGCTTGTCGTTGATGGCGTTCTCGACGCCGTCCTCCTCGCCGCCGACGACGCCGACCTCGATCTCCAGGACGATCTTGCCCTTGGCGGCCTCGGTGAGGAGCTGCTCGGCGATCTCCAGGTTCTCCGCCACCGGCACGGCCGAGCCGTCCCACATGTGCGACTGGAACAGCGGCTCCTGGCCGGCCTTGACGCGCTCCTGCGAGATGGCCATCAGCGGCCGGACGAACTTGTCCAGCTTGTCCTTCGGGCAGTGGTCGGTGTGCAGCGCGATGTTCACCGGGTACTTCTTGGCGACCTCGTGCGCGTACGCGGCGAACGCCACGGCGCCGGTCACCATGTCCTTCACGGACGGGCCGGACAGGTACTCCGCGCCGCCGGTGGAGACCTGGATGATGCCGTCGCTCTCCGCGTCGGCGAAGCCCTTGAGCGCCGCGTTCAGCGTCTGCGAGGAGGTCACGTTGATCGCGGGGTACGCGTACCGGCCGGCCTTGGCCCGGTCCAGCATCTCCGCGTAAGCCTCGGGGGAAGCGATGGGCATGTCGAACGCTCCTTACTTACCGCTCTCGGCCGTGCAGGCCGCTGTCTTCCATGGGCGCGACCGTTCCGGTCGCTCACGTCCACGGTTGCGCCGGACCGCGCTGTCCACCGCGGGCAGTATCCCGTAGGAGCGCGAGAGGGGCACAACCGGCCCGGACGCCACTCACCGATTCTCCAGCCGGTCCGGTACGACGACGCTGATCAGCCAGCTCACCACCGCGACCACGATGGCGCCCCAGAAGGCGGCCCAGAAGCCGTCCACGTGGAACGGGAGCTTCAGCACCCCGGCGATCCAGTCGGTCAGCAGGAACAGCAGCGCGTTCACCACGAGCGCGAACAGGCCGAGTGTGAGCAGGTAGAACACGCAGCCGAACACCTTGATGAGCGGCTTGAGCACCGCGTTGACCACACCGAAGACCAGTGCCACCACGATCAGGGTGAGCACGTTGTTGCCGGTGTTACGGCCGCTCACCTCCACTCCGGGCACGATCAGCGTCGCGATCCACAACGCGACCGCGGTGATCGCCAGTCGGATCAGGAAGCCCATGCCTCCCATCCTGGCACCGGCCGCGCGCCGGGAGCGGGACAATCGCCGACTCCGCCGTTCCGCCCGCCACCCAGCGGCGGCCCGGAGCAGCCCGTACGGTGGTGGGGACGATGCCCGCACGGAGAACAGGGAGGGACGATGGGTCAGCCCGACGAGGACTTCGCCCCCAGTGACCACCTCGCCCCGGAGGAGCGGGATCTGGAGGCCGAGCCGGCCGACGCGGTCGAGCAGGCCACCACGGTGACCGACGAGACAGACGGTGAGCCGCACCGGGGCATGGAGGTCGACGACTGGGACGCCATGGAGCAGGCCCGCGTCGTCACCGCCGACGAGGACGACTACCGCTGATCCGGCGCCCGGTCACCGCGGGCGGTTCGGCCGGAAACCCCCGCGACAGGAACCAGGCGATCACGAGATCATCGATGGGTGCTGCTGACCCTGACCACGACCCATCGCCCGGCGACCGACCTCGGACACCTCCTGGTGAAGCATCCGGACCGCGTGCAGAGCTTCGACCTGCCCGCCGGTGCCGCGCATGTGTTCTACCCGGAGGCGGACGAGGCGCGCTGCACCGCGGCGCTGCTGGTCGAGGTCGATCCGCTCAAGCTGGGCGGCGGCCGGAAGAACCGGGCGCCGGAGGGATTCGCGCTCGGGCAGTACGTCAACGACCGCCCGTACGCGGCGTCGAGCCTGCTCTCGTCGGCGCTGGCGAAGGTGTTCCGCTCCGCCCTGCGGGGCGAGTCGCGCGACCGTCCCGAGCTGGCCGCGAGCGCGATCCCGCTGGCCGTACGGGTGCCGGTGCTGCGCTGCCGGGGCGGCGCCGACCTGGCGGTACGGATCTTCGGGCCGCTGGGCTGGACCGTGACGGCCACCCCGATCCCGCTCGACGAGACGTACCCGGAGTGGGGTGACAGCCGCTACGTCGACCTGACGCTGACCGGCACGCTGCGGCTCGCGGACGCCCTCAACCACCTGTACGTGCTGCTGCCTGTGCTCGACGACGCCAAGCACTACTGGGTGGCGCCGGACGAGGTGGACAAGCTGCTGCGCGCCGGCGCCGGATGGCTGGCCGGTCACCCGGAGCGGGGCCTGATCACGCGCCGCTACCTGGCGCACCGCCGCGCGCTCGCGGGCGAGGCGATGGCCCGGCTGACCGAGCTGCGGCTGGCCGACGAGCCGCCCGCCGACGACAGCATCGAGCCCGCCACCGGAGAAGTCGCGGCGGTGGAGGACGTCCGCCGCGCCTCGCTTGCGGTACGGCGGCGGGAGGCGGTGCTCGCCGCGCTGCGGGTCAGCGGCGCGAGCCGGGTGCTGGACCTGGGTTGCGGTGGCGGCGCGCTGCTCACCGCGCTCGTCGCCGACCGGCGGTTCACCGAGGTGGTGGGCGTCGACGTGTCGGACCGGTCGCTCGGCCTGGCCGCCCGGCGGCTGCGCCTGGACCGTCTGCCGGAGCGGCAGCGGGACCGGATCCGGCTGTGGCAGTCCGCGCTGACCTACCGGGACGACCGGCTCCGGGGGTACGACGCGGCGGTGCTGATGGAGGTCGTCGAGCACCTCGACCCGCCGCGCCTGCCGGCGTTGGAGGACGCCGTGTTCGGTCACGCCCGGCCCGGCACGGTGGTGGTGACCACGCCGAACGTCGAGTACAACGTGCGCTACGAGGGGCTGGGGCCGGACCGGTTCCGGCACGCGGACCACCGGTTCGAGTGGACCCGGGCGGAGTTCGCCGCCTGGGTGGACCGGGTGGCGGCGGCGCACGGCTACACGGCGGTGCTCGGCGGCGTCGGCGACGACGACCCGGAGGTGGGCACGCCGACCCAGATGGCGGTGCTCACCCGCGACGACCGCTCCGGCCAGCGCGACAACAACGACAGCACCGACAGCACCGACCGGAAGGAGGCGACGAACCGATGACCGTCCTGGACATCCCCGAGCTGGCACTGGTGGCGCTCGTCGGCGTCTCCGGCTCCGGCAAGTCCACGTTCGCCCGGCGGCACTTCGCGCCCAGCCAGGTGCTCTCCTCGGACACGTTCCGCGGCCTGGTGGCCGACGACGAGAACGACCAGTCAGCGTCCGCCGACGCGTTCGACGCGCTGCACCACGTCGCCGCCATCCGGCTGCGGCGGGGACTGCTGACTGTGGTCGACGCGACCAACCTCCAGCCGCACGCCCGCGCCGGGCTGATCCGGGTGGCCCGGGAGCACGACGTGCTGCCGGTGGCGATCGTGCTGGACGTGCCGGAGACGGTGGCCTGGGAGCGTACGGAGGCGCGCGCCGACCGGACGCACGGCCGGCAGGTGCTCAACCGGATGCGCCGCGACCTGCGGCAGTCGTACGGACGGCTGGCCCGTGAGGGCTTCCGCAAGGTGCACGTGCTGCGCGGGGTGGAGGAGATCGACGCCGCGGAGGTCCGCTACGAGAAGCTGTTCAACGACCGGCGGGAGCTGACCGGCCCGTTCGACGTGGTCGGGGACGTGCACGGCTGCCGGACCGAGCTGGAGGCGCTTCTGTCCCGGCTCGGCTACGTGCTGCGGCACGACGACGCGGGCCGCCCGGTGGACGCGGCGCACCCGTCGGGGCGTACCGCGGTGTTCGTCGGTGACCTGGTGGACCGCGGCCCGGACTCGCCCGGCGTGCTGCGCCTGGTGATGGGCATGGTGGCGGCCGGCCACGCGATCTGCGTGCCGGGCAACCACGAGCAGAAGCTGCTGCGCAAGCTGCGCGGCCGGGACGTCCGGCTGACCCACGGCCTGGCCGAGACGATGGAGCAGCTCGCCGCCGAGCCGCCGGAGTTCGTCGCCGGGGTGGAGACGTTCATCGACGGCCTGGTCAGCCACTACGTGCTCGACGGCGGGCGGCTGGTGGTGGCGCACGCCGGTCTGAAGGAGGCGTACCAGGGGCGGGCGTCCGGCCGGGTGCGGTCGTTCGCGCTCTACGGCGAGACCACCGGCGAAACCGACGAGTACGGCCTGCCGGTGCGCTACCCGTGGGCGCGGGACTACCGGGGTTCGGCGATGGTCGTGTACGGGCACACGCCGACGCCCGAGCCGGAGTGGGTGAACAACACCATCTGCCTGGACACCGGTTGCGTGTTCGGCGGGCAGCTCACCGCGCTGCGCTACCCGGAGAAGGAGCTGGTGGCCGTTCCGGCGGTGAAGGAGTGGTACGCCCCGGCCCGTCCGCTGTTCCCGGTCGCGCCCGCGCGTCCGGACACCGTGCTGGACCTGGCGGACGTGACCGGGCGGCGGCACCTCACCCACGCGTACGGGTCGCTGACCGTGCCGGCCGAGAACGCCGCCGCCGCGCTGGAGGTGATGAGCCGCTTCGCGGTCGATCCGGGCCGGCTGGTGTGGCTGCCGCCGACCATGGCGCCCTGCTCGACGTCGACAGTGGACGGGTTCCTGGAGCACCCGGCCGAGGCGTTCGCCGACTACCGCGCGGCCGGCGTCGACCGGGTGGTCTGCGAGGAGAAGCACATGGGCTCGCGGGCGGTGGTGCTCGTGGAGCGGGAGCCGGGCCGCTTCGGCGGCGGCGTGGTGCACACCCGTACCGGAAGGCCGTTCTTCGGCCCGCCGCTCGACGACGAGCTGCTGGCCCGGGTGAGCGCGGCGGTCACCGCCGCCGGCCTCTGGGCCGAGCTGGACACCGACTGGCTGCTGCTCGACGCCGAGCTGCTGCCCTGGTCGGCGAAGGCGGGCGGGCTGATCCGCGAGCAGTACGCCGGGGTCGGCGCGGCCGGGCGGGCCGCCCTGCCGGCGGTGCTCGCCGCGCTGGACACCGCCGCCGGGCGCGGGCTGCCGGTGGACGCGCTGCGCGACCGGATGGCCGGGCGGGCCGCCGAGGTCACCGCCTACTCGGCGGCCTACCGGGCGTACGTCCGGCCGACCGACGGGCTGCGCGGGGTGACGCTGGCGCCGTTCGCGGTGCTGGCCGGGGCCGGGGTGAGCTACGCCGACCGCGACCACGGCTGGCACCTGGCACTGGCCGACCGGCTCTGCGCCGCCGACCCGGAGTTCTTCACCCCGACCCGGCGGCGGGTGGTGGACCTGGCCGACGAGTCGGCGGTGGCCGACGCCACGCAGTGGTGGCTGACGCTCACCGCGGCCGGCGGCGAGGGCATGGTGGTCAAGCCGTACGCGGGCCTGGCCGCCCGGTCGCCGAAGGGCTCGCTGCTCCAGCCGGGGATCAAGTGCCGGGGGCGGGAGTACCTGCGGATCATCTACGGTCCCGGGTACACCGAAGCGGCGCAGCTCGCCGCGTTGCGCCGCCGTTCGCTGGGACGCAAGCGCGGGCTCGCCCTGCGGGAGCACGGCCTGGGCCTGGCCGCCCTGGACGCGCTGGCCGAGGACGCTCCGCTCTGGCGCCGCCACGAGCTGGTGTTCGCGATCCTCGCCTGCGAGTCCGAGCCGGTCGACCCCCGCCTCTGACGAGGACGCCCGGTCCGGCCGAAATGCCGGACCGGGCCGGGGTACCCTGTGTGGCC
Source organism: Micromonospora sp. WMMD1274 (assembly GCF_049179035.1). NCBI lineage: Bacteria > Bacillati > Actinomycetota > Actinomycetes > Micromonosporales > Micromonosporaceae > Micromonospora > Micromonospora sp. WMMD1274. The sequence goes on along the minus strand of NZ_JBMHMG010000001.1, from coordinate 3,113,046 downwards.
GTGGACACAGCAGAGAAGACCCGGATGTTCTCCGAGAGCGTGGCGCTGAACCCGCTCGATCCGAAGGACCTCATCCACACCTTCGGCATGATCGGCGTCTGGGTGATCCTCTTCGCCGAGACCGGGTTGCTCGTCGGCTTCTTCTTCCCCGGCGACTCGCTGCTGTTCCTGGCCGGGGTGGCCGCCTCCCCGGTGGCCGACGCCATCTTCGGCGACGGCACCCGCCTGTCCCTGGCCGGGCTGATGATCGGCGGTCCGCTCTGCGCGATCGCCGGCGCCCAGCTCGGGCACTGGCTCGGCGCCCGGTACGGCCGACGGATGTTCGAGAAGCCCAACTCCCGGCTGTTCAAGCGGGAGTACGTGGAGAAGGCGGAGTACTACTTCCAGAAGTTCGGCCCGGCGAAGGCCGTGGTGCTGGCCCGGTTCATCCCGATCGTGCGGACGTTCCTCAACCCGGTGGCCGGGGTGCTCGGCATGTCGGCCCGCCAGTTCTTCGTGTGGAACGTGGTGGGCGCGATCCTCTGGGTGGACGGCATCCTGCTGATCGGCTACCTGCTGGCCCGCCAGATCTACGACGCCATCGGCGACAAGATCGACAGGTACATCCTGCCGGTGGTCGCGCTGATCATCGTGATCTCGGTGCTGCCGATCTTCTTCGAGTTCCTCCGCGACCGGCGGGCGCGCAAGCGCGGCGAGGCGGTCGCCGTCATCACCGCGGCGACGGTGGCCGGCACTGTGGAGGCAGCCCGGGAGGGCATCGAGGAGCACCGGCCCGGGCACGGAGACGGCGGGCAGCACCGCCGCTGAGCGCGTACGGACGCCGAAGGCCGGCCCTCGGACGAGGACCGGCCTTCGACATCACTGATCTCGCCGGGTCACACGGACGACGACAGCCGTCACCGTGCGCTGATGGCGCCACCCCTCGCACGCCACCGGTCACCCGGTCGGAACGACCCTCGCTCGGGCCGGCCCGAAAGGTTTCAGCGAGCCTTCTTGGTGGCCCGCTTCCGCGGCGGGGTGAGCAGATCCGCGATCGTGGCGATCGCGGACGGCACCAGCCGGTAGTACGCCCAGACCCCGCGCTTCTCCCGCTCCAGCAAGCCGGCCTCGGTGAGGATTCGCAGGTGGTGGCTGACCGTCGGCTGCGAGAGGCCGAGCGGCGCGGTGAGGTCACACACGCACGCCTCCCCCTCGGGAGCCGACTGGATCAGGCTGAGCAGCCGCAGCCGGGCGGGGTCAGCGAGGGCCTTGAGGACCCCCGCAAGCCGCTCGGCGTCGGCGCGTTCGATCGGCTCGCCGGCAAGCGGCGAGATCTGAGGCATGGTCATTTCAGCCAACGCAGTTCCCACGTATTCCATCCTTCCACCAGCAGCATCGATCCGCCTGCATATCAGCAGATCCGAATCGGCAAACTTTTACGCCACAAGGCCGAGGTCAGCCAACGTATAGGCCGCCCGATAGGGCAATCCGGCGGCTCGCACCGTGTCGCCGGCACCTCGATCAACAATAACCGCCACACCCACCACCTCGGCCCCCGCCTCACGCAATGCTTCGACCGCCGTCAACACACTTCCACCGGTGGTGGAGGTGTCCTCGACCGCGAGCACCCGCCGCCCGGAGACGTCCGGCCCCTCGATCCGGCGTTGGAGACCGTGGGCCTTGCCCTCCTTGCGGACCACGAAGGCGTCGACCGCGCGACCGGTGCCCGCCGAGGCGTGCAGCATGGCGGCGGCCACCGGATCGGCGCCCAGGGTCAGCCCACCGACCGCGTCGTACGCCCAGTCGGCGGTGAGGTCACGCATGACCCGGCCGATCAACGGAGCCGCTTCGTGATGGAGCGTGACGCGACGCAGATCCACGTACCAGTCCGCCTCGCGGCCCGACGAGAGCACCACCCGGCCGTGCACCACAGCTAGGTCAGTGATGAATTTGCGCAGGTCGTCGTGGTCGCCCATGGCCCAAGAGCGTACTTCGCAAGTCTGAGCGCCGTGTTTCGGGTCTGCCCTGGTCAACCCTGCGGGCGACGGGCGGGTGGCGAGGAGCGGCTACGCTGTGCGACCGTCCATCCCGGCCGGCCGCCGTACCGGCCCGCGTACGGGTGGTCGCCGGTCAGCCGCCCTGCCGGCCGACCGCACCCCGGCTGTCCCGCCGGAAGCCGCGCAGCAGGCGCTTCGGCGCGTACCGCAGCCCGGCCACCGCCACCTTGTACTTCCAGTCCGGGACACTCACGAACTTACCTTTATGCAGGTCAAGCAGCCCTTCGGCAACCACATCGTCGGCCCGCAGCCAGGCCCAGGCGGGTAGGCGGGACATGTCGATGCCCGCCCGTTCGTGATTTCCGGTTCGGGTGTAGCCGGGGCAGAGCGCCATCACGCGCACGCCGAGCGGCGCGACGGACTGGCCGATCGATTCACTGAAATTCGTCATCCACGCCTTGCTGGCCGAGTACGTGGATCCCGGCATGGGGACACCGAAGCCGGCAACGGAAGAGACATTTATCACTGCCCCGCGGCCTCGCTCGATCATCGGACCGAGGGCGGCATGGGTCAGACGCAGCACCGCGAGCACGTTGAGCCGGACCAGCCGCGCCTCGTCCGCCACCGACGAGCGGACGAACGACGTGTTCAGACTGATGCCGGCGTTGTTGACGAGCAGCTCGATCGGCGTACCGGCGGTGAGCCGTCGTTCGACCGCCGCACATCCGTCCTCGGTGGACAAATCCGCGGCGATCGTCTCGGCGTCGCCGCCGTGCCGGCCGGACAGCTCGGCCGCCAGCGCGTCCAGCCGGGCGGCGTCCCGGGCCACCAGGACGAGGTCCCAGCCGTCGGCGGCGAGCCGGCGGGCGAACGCCTCGCCGATGCCCAGGCTGGCGCCGGTGACCAGGGCACGGCGCCGGGAGGGGTCGGTGTCACCTGTCATCGGCGGTCCTCGGGAGGCGGCGGGAACCCACCCGGCGGCGGCGCGGGCGGTGCGGACGGGGGCGGTGCGGACGGGGGCGGTGCGGGCCGCTCGTACGGCGACGGACCGGAGACGGGCGGCGCGGAGGCCGGTGGGGCGGAGGCGGGCGGGTTCAGGCCGGGCGGCGGTCCCCAGGGCGTCGGACCGGGGGCGGTCGCGCCGGACACGGTCGAGCCGTAGCCGGACAGCCGCAGCGGCGCGGTGCGGCGGCGCAGGAACGCGCCGGACGACGGCAGCGCGAGCAGCACGGCGACCACCAGGTAGCCGAGGATCTGCGCCACCGACACCGTCGCGTTCACCGGGATCCACCACGACGGGTAGGCGTCCCCGACGAGCCCCAGCAGGTCGGCGGTGATCCGGTCGTCCGCGCCGAGCCGCAGCGGGGCGGCTCGCTGGCCGACCAGCACCGCCAGCCCGCAGCAACCGCAGAGCAGGCCCGTCCCGGCGACCACCCAGGTCGCCGTGCGGGCGCCGGAACGACCGGCGAGCAGGCCGAGTGCGAGCCCGACGAGCAGCAGCGCGGCGAGCACACCGAGCACGGCGGCCAGCACTGTGGAGCCGCGCAGCAGGCCGGCCACCTGGTCGATGTCGCCACCGCTCGCGCCGGTCCGTTCCGCCGCCGCGTCCCGGAACCGGTCCACCGTGCCACCGCCGACGGCCAGGTTGGCCACCGCGTACGCCACGGCGCCGACCGCCATCGCCAGCAGCAGCGCCGCCGCGGCGAGGACAGTGCCCGGCCGGCGGGGTGCGGCCCGATCGGGGTACGACACGACTGATCCCTCCGGTAGGCGTCGGCTTGCAACCTACTCGGAGGGATCGTCGGCGTCGCTGTAATCCGGACGTCAACTTCCGGATGGCGGCTCCGGGTCGCGGCGCTCACCCGGCTGACCGCCGGGCGCGGACGGCGGCTGACCACCCGGCGCGGACGGCGGCTGACCGCCGGGCGTCGACGGCGGCGTGCCGGGAGCCGGCGGGTACGACGGGTACGCCGGATCCCCCGGCTGGCCCGGGTGCGACGGGTACGCCGGGTAGGCGCCACCGGGCACCGGCGGCTCCCAGCCGGCCTTGGGCTTGCGGAAGAACTCGTTCGCCTTCGGCAGCGCCAGCAGGATCAGCGCGGCCAGCAGGGCGAGCAGCGCGACCAGGCCCAGCAGCAGGTTGACCGGGGTGTACCAGGACGGAAGCGCGTCCTCCAGCCGGCGCTGGATCTCCTCCGAGCTGGGCACGTCACCGGTGGTGCCGCCGCCCGTCATGCCGCCGGTGAGACCGGTCAGCAGGCCGCCGCCGGTGCAGCAGAACAGGATGCCGCCCAGCACCCAGGTGGTGATCCGGGAGCCGTTCTTGCCCCGGTTGTTCAACAGCGCGAGGACGACGAGCCCGGCCGCGATCAGCAGCGACACGACCGCCGTGATGATGCTGAACGCGTACGCGATGTCGGCGGCCCCTTCGGCCGAGGTGCCCGCGTACGCGTCGGTGAGAACGTCGCGGATCTTGCCGACGACGCTCAGTGCCACGATCAGGTTCAGCACCTGGATCGCGGCGACGAGGATGAGCAGCCAACTGGAGAGCGACACCACGCCGGGACGCGTGCGGGGCGGGGTGCCCGGAGCATCGACCATGATTCTCCCTTCCTGGATGAGAAGCCCACCGTAGCGATCTTCGACCAGCTCAGCACGCCGGAACGGGTCACCTCTCGGCGGCGCGCCGCAACCGGCGGTGCTCGGCGGTGACCACGCCGAGCAGCGCGAGATCGAGCGCGACCGCGGAGACCGCCCCGAACTGGTTCACCGTGAAGTTGAAGACCTGCCCGAACAGCAGGTCGACCAGCAGCGCCAGCTTGAACAGGCGGAACGCCTCGGTCCGGTTGCGGCGCAGCAGCCAGGCGGCCCACAGGCCGAGCACGGCGGTGATCAGCGCGGTGGCGCTGACACCGAGCACTGCGCCCCACTCCCGTTCCTGGTCCAGCTTCCCGGTCACGCCGTCGACGAACACCGCCACCACTGTGAGCACCGGCTCCACCACCAGGTAGACCACCACCGGCCAGACCAGCCAGCGGCGTCCGGCCGCCCAGACGGCGAGGCGCCGGGCCCGATCGGCCGCCCGCTGCCAGAGCGGCACCGGCGGCGGTTCCCGATGGGGTACGGCGTCCAGCAGTTGCGCCATCGCCGTCTCGGTGGCCGGCCCGGTGCCCTGCACGAGCCGCAGCACGGCGATGCGACGGCGATCGGTCAGCCCGCCCGGCAGGCCGCTGAGCACCATGTCCAGCGCGTTCGCGGTGCGCTCGGCCGGGGTCAGCCGGGACCGGCCGGTCCGTCCGCGTACCGCCTGGGTGAGCAGGACCAGCAGCGCGAACGCGACGTAGATGATGGCGGCGGCGGGGGCGTAGAAGTAGTCGGTGCCGGTGGTGACGAACTTGCCCACCTCGTCGATGAACAGCCCGAACCCGATGCCGCCGATCACCGCGCCGCCGGTGCGGGCGCCGCCGCCGAGGAAGACGAGCGGGACGCCCAGGCCGACGGCGAGCAGCAGGCCGCCCCAGAGGACGTGTGCGATGTGCAGCCCGCCGCCACCGAGCTGCGGATAGTCGGTGGCCTTCAGGTACGCGCGTACGGCGAGCACGGTGACCACGCCGGAGAGCACGAACGCCTGGAGGTAGGACGCCGCCTCGACCGCCCGGGTCGGCAGCCGGCGGACCAGCCAGCCGATGCCCGGTCGGTGGCGCGGCGATTCGGGTGGCATGTCCCGAAACCTAGTAGCCGCGCCACTCCTCGCGGGCGTAGTCCAGCACCCTGGGCCGCAATAGCGTGGAGGCCGGCACGTCCAGCCGGGCCCGGTCGGCGGGGAACGTGCCGGCGGCGGCCAGCACCTCCGGGGTGAGGAACCGCAGCGGCGGCGGATCGGCCGGCAGCGCCAGCTCCGGCGCGACGTCACCCGGCGCGGCGAGCACGAACCCCCAGTCGCCGAAGCTCGGCACGTCGACGTGGTACGGCACGGTGGCGAAGCCCGCCTCGCGCACCGACCGCTCGATCGACCAGTACGACCGGGGCGCGAAGTAGGGCGACCCGGACTGCACGACGAGCCGCCCGCCGGGGGCCAGCACCGGCCGGACCAGCGTGTAGAACTCGATCGTGTAGAGCTTCGCGGTGGCCGTCTCGTCCGGGTCGGGCAGGTCGGCGATCACCACGTCGAAGCGGTCGGTGGCGGTACGCAGCCAGGCGAACGCGTCCAGGTTGAGCACGCGTACCCGGGGGTCGGTGAGCGACTCCCGGTTCAGCTCACGCAGCTGCGGCTCGCGGCGGGCCAGCTCGACCACTGCCGGGTCGAGGTCGACGAGCGTCACCGAGCGCACGTCCGGGTACTTGAGGATCTCCCGCGCGGCCAGCCCGTCCCCGGCGCCGAGCACCAGCACGTCGCCGTGCGCCCCGCGCATCGCCGGGTGCACGAGCGCCTCGTGGTAGCGGTACTCGTCGATCGAGCTGAACTGCAGGTCGCCGTTGAGGAACAGCCGCAGGTCGGTGTCGGAGTGGCCGGGCTCGCGCACCGAGCGGGTCAGCACGATCTCCTGGTATCGGCTGCGCTCGGCGTGCACCACCGGGTCGCGGTAGAGCTGCTGGCGGGTGGTCACCTCGAAGTCGTGGGCGGTCACCCACGCGTACCCGAGAAGCAGGCCGACCACGACGGTGGCCGCGCCCAGCGCGGCCCGCGCCCGGCGGCTGAGTTCGGCGCGGAACACGGTGAAGACGAGCACCACCCCGGCGACCGCGTTCACCGCGCCCACCACGAGCGCGCCCTTGAGCTGGCCGAAGACCGGGATCAGCAGGAACGGGAAGGCCAGCCCGCCGAGCAGTGCGCCCACGTAGTCGGCGGCGAACAGGTCGGCCACCGCGCTGCCCGCGGACTGCTCCCGGATGCGTTGCAGCATCACCATGAGCAGCGGGATCTCCGCGCCGATCAGCAGGCCGAGCACGAACGCGGTGCCGACGAGCGCCGGGCCGTACAGGTCGAGCCAGGCGAACGCGGCGTAGAGCCCGAGCACTGACAGGCCGCCGAGCAGTGCCAGCGTCAGCTCGATCACCGCGAACGACACCACCGCCCGGGACTGCAACGGCTTCGCCACCAGCGCGCCGACGCCCATCGCGAAGACCATCACGCCGAGCACGATCGACGCCTGACCGACCGTGTCGCCGATCAGGTAGCTGCCGAGCGCGACCAGCGCCAGCTCGTACACCAGGCCGCAGGCCGCGCACACGAAGACCGCGAGCAGGACCGCCGCGCGGGCCAGGCGCCACCGCGGCCGTGCGGCCACGTCGGCGGTCACCGTCTGCTCCGGGTACGTCCGGCGGCTCCCGCCCCGGCGCGCTGCGCGGGCACCCGTACCCGGTGGTTGCGGCGCTGTCGCACGCCCACGGCGAGGAACAGCGCGGCGAGCAGGAACAGGCCGACCGAGCTGAGCACGTAGATCCAGCGGTCCCGCCAGAAGTCGTTGCCGGCGTCCGGCAGCGGGGCGGCGGCTGTCGACGGCGCGGCGGTGGGTGTCGCGGCCGGCTCGGCGAGGCCGCGCTCGGCGGCGAGCAGCGGCAGGATCGTGGCGGCCCGGGTGACGGCCCAGCCCGGGTCGTCGACGAACGCGTCCTCGTCCAGCCCGAACCGGCCCAGCCGGGTCTCGATCGCGGCGAGGTCGGCGAAGTCGATGTCGTCCGAGCCCTTGATCCGGATCGTGGCGGAGTCCTCCGACTCGCTGCTCGACGAGGTGTACCTGACGTTGGCGGAGACCGCGAGCCAGCGCGTGCAGCCGGGCGCGTCGACGACTGTGGTGCCGTCGCCGAGGTTGGAGCCGACGCTCACCTCGTCGTACACGTCGAGCAGTTCCCAGCCGTAGCAGATGCCCTGGCTGTCGGCGGCGGCGCGGAGGATCGGCACGGTGCCGGAGCGCTCGTCGGCCGCCGGCGCGGGGACGGAGGTGTCCGAGTCGCCGCTGAACGCGCCGATGGCGCAGACGACCACCACGACTCCCACGACCACGGACCAGATCACCGTCTGGGTGCGCTTGTCCTTCCCCACCTGGTGCTTGGCGGGCTTGCCGCTCATCAGATGATCGCGGCCGCGATGATCGCACCGGTGGCGAGGTGCACGGTGGCGGAGACCCACACCGCCGGGTGCGGCTCCGGGTCCACGAGCAGCTCACCGAGCTTGCCCGGGGTGGCCACGTCGAGCAGCACGAACGCCGCCGCCATGATCACCAGGCCGAGGATCCCGTACGCGGCGGCGCCGACCAGTCCCAGCGTGAAGTCGTCGTCGCTGGCCACGATCGCGGCGACCACGATCGTGCCCACCCCGAGCAGGTTGGACGAGAGCAGCAGCGCCGCGTTGCGGTTGCGCTCGGTCCAGATCAGCTCGTGGAGCTTGCCGGGGGTGGCCAGGTCGACCAGGACGTAGCCGATCGCCATCAGGACGACGCCGACCGCGCCGTAGGCCAGGGTGACCAGCAGGTCGGTGACGAGATGCTGCACAGGAGACTCCAGGGTGAGGGGGTCGGAGGGGCTACTTGCCGGAACCGGGGCCGCCGCCCCGGACCGTGCTGCCTCGGCCCCAGCCCCAGCTGTTGCCGACGACGCTGTGGTACCGGGGGTAGGCGGTGGTCATCTTCTCCAGCAGGATCACCGAGCCGATGGCGAGCGGGAGGATGACCACCGAGTCGTCGTCGTAGCGCAGGTAGACGCCGCTGCCGTCGACGTACTGGTCGGCCGGCTTCCAGGCGTCGGTGATCTGCTTGGACACGTCGCTCGGCGCCTTGTTCGAGGTGTACGCGATCGCGTTCGAGCCGATGTCCCGCCCGGTGGCGCGGGAGAAGTTGTCCTCCACGTAGCCCCGGGGCGAGAAGTTGCCGTAGAAGATCGTGAAGGCGGCGATGAGCGCGCCGATGACGGCGACCGCCACGCCCACCACGAACCACCGTCGGTACGTCACAGCTCCTCCACCACGGTCTCGGTCAGGACCAGCTCGTTTGTCTGCGGGTAGGCGTGCCAGGTGCGCCAGGCGAGCGCGCCGTCCGGCGGGCCGGGCCGGACGGAGAGCGCGGTGACCGCGTCCTCGTCGCCGGGGAAGACCCCGATCAGCGCGTACGGGTCCTCGGCCAGCTCGGCGCGCAGCGCCGCGACCCGGGTGCGCAGGCCGTCGCCCTCCGGCCGGAGCACTGTGGCGAGGAACCGGTAGCCGGCCGTCTCGTCGTGCAGCGTGCCGGGCAGGTGCGGCGGGCGGCCGGGCAGGCAGGCGACCGTCTCGGTGAGCGTGCCGAGCACGACCTGGTGGGAGGCGCCGAGCAGGCGCAGCCGCAGCCGGGGCAGGCCGGGCAGGTCGATGTCGCGTACGGCGAGCGCCGGCAGTTCCGGGCCGCCCAGGGCCAGGCTCAGGTCGGCGGCGCTGGTGTCCACGTAGGGCGCGTCCAGACAGACGAGCACGTCAGCGCACCGTGTCCGGGCCGCCCTGCGGGTAGATCATCACCTCGGCGCGGCGCAGCTCCTCGCCGAGGTTGACCTCCCAGCCGGCCTCCCCGTACGCCTCGAACGACAGCCGCGCGCCGCCGGGCGCCTGGTAGTCGTAGTAGCGCATGGTGCCGCTCGGGTCGAGGCCGGTGCCCTCGGTCGCGGTGTACCGGGCCTGGCCCGACTCGTCCCAGTTGTAGCGGCGGCCGGCGATCTCCAGCGTCGGGGCGCCCGGCGTGACGGTGGCCCCCGGCTCGCTGGTCCAGAGCACCATCTCCAGGTCCGGGTCGGTCTCCACGGAGAGCCAGCGCTTCACGCCGCCCGCGTCGTCGAGCAGATGCTCCGCCCAGCTCCACCCGCCCTCGACGAGGTGCACCGAGCCGCGCACGGTGTAGGGCACCGTGCGGATCTCGACGATGTCGCCGGGCTTGAGCGCGCGCGGGTCACCACGCAGCGCGTCGGCGTCCCGGTCCCGGAACGGGTCACCCGGCGCCGCCTTCGTCTTCGGGCGCGACGCCGATCGGGACTTCCGTACCGCGATGACGGCGATCACCACACCGGCCACCCCCACCAGGCACCCCAGCGTGGTCACCACGTACGCCAACGAACCGTTCACGACCGCCTCCCCCAACCTGCTCGGCGGGAACGGTAACAACCGCACGCACGCCTGATGAAGTCCTGTTCGCTGAGTGTGCGCTCAGTTACCGTGCGCCGCCGGCGAGCCGCTCGGCGGCGTATTCGCCCAGCGTGGCGCGACCCATGAGGCAGCCGGAGAACGTGGTGAACTCGCCGTCGTCGCCGCGCAGCCGCGCCCAGGCGTCCCGCCCGGCGGCCGGGTCGACGGCTTCCAGCAGCGTCGCCGCGTACGCCCGGCCGGCCGGCGAACCCTTGCGGAGCAACCTGTCGACGCGCTTACGGGCCGCCTCCGGGTGCTCCCGCAGCGCTTGCTCCAGCGTCCGGTACGCCTCGGTCGCGGGCAGGATCTGCCCCGCCAGCCCCACCCCGCCGAAGGCGAGGGTGTCCGCACCGTCGAGTTCCCGCACGGCCGCGTCCAGTTCCCGTTCCCAGCTCCCGCTCATGCCTCACTATGTGCCCACCCCGCCAACCCCTCACCCCTGCCGCCCGCCCCGGCTCTCCCCTCGGCTCTCCCCTCGGTTCCCCCCTCGGCTCTCCCCGTTGATCAAGGAGTTTGTGTCCCCGCCGGCGCCTCCACAGGACACAAACTCCTTGATCAACGCAGGTGGAGGTTGAGGCGAGCCCGGCGGGTGGGGCGGCAGCAGGCGGAGTGCGGTGGGACGGCGAAGGCCCGGCCGGAGGCCGGGCCTTCGCAAGGGTGGTGCGGGTCAGGCGGCGGTCACCGCCAGGGACTCCTTGGAGTCGGACAGGTCGACGCGAACCGTGTCGCCGTCGCGGATCTCGCCGGCCAGCAGCGCCTTCGCGAGCTGGTCGCCGATCGCCGACTGCACCAGCCGGCGCAGTGGCCGGGCGCCGTAGATCGGGTCGTACCCGTGCTCGGCCAGCCAGGTGCGTGCGGAGTCGCTGACGTCCAGTGCCAACCGGCGGTCCGCAAGACGGGTTCGCATCCGGTCGAGCTGGATGTCCACGATCGACCGCAGGTCCTCGCCCTGGAGCGCGGCGAACACCACGATGTCGTCGAGCCGGTTGAGGAACTCCGGCTTGAAGTGCGACCGGACCACCGCGAGCACACCCTCCCGGCGCTCGTTCTCGGTGAGCGTCAGGTCGCTGATCACCGACGAACCCAGGTTCGAGGTGAGGATCAGGATCGCGTTGCGGAAGTCCACGGTGCGGCCCTGACCGTCGGTGAGCCGGCCGTCGTCGAGCACCTGGAGCAGCACGTCGAAGACGTCCGGGTGGGCCTTCTCCACCTCGTCCAGCAGGATCACCGAGTACGGGCGGCGGCGTACCGCCTCGGTGAGCTGGCCGCCCTCCTCGTAGCCGACGTACCCGGGCGGGGCGCCGACCAGGCGGGCCACCGAGTGCTTCTCGCCGTACTCGCTCATGTCGATGCGGACCATGGCCCGCTCGTCGTCGAAGAGGAACTCGGCGAGCGCCTTGGCCAGCTCGGTCTTGCCGACGCCGGTCGGGCCGAGGAACAGGAAGCTGCCGGTCGGGCGGTCCGGGTCGGCGACGCCGGCCCGGGCGCGGCGGACCGCGTCGGACACCGCGCCGACCGCCTCGGCCTGACCGACGACGCGGCCGCGCAGCGACTCCTCCATCCGGAGCAGCTTGGCCGTCTCGCCTTCGAGCAGCCGCCCGGCGGGGATGCCGGTCCAGGAGGCGACCACAGCGGCGATGTCGTCCGCGCCGACCTCCTCCTTGAGCATCGCGCCGTCCGCCTGGAGCCGGGCCAGTTCCTCCTCGGCCTGCTTCAACTCGGTCCGCAGCGCGGGGATCCGGCCGTACCGCAGCTCGGCGGCGCGTTCCAGCTCGCCGTCGCGCTCGGCCCGCTCGGCCTCGCCGCCGAGGCGCTCCAGCTCCTCCTTGGCGGTGGAGAGCTTGGTGATGTGGCTCTTCTCGGTCTGCCAGCGCTCGGAGAGCGCGGTGAGCTGCTCGCGCTTGTCGGCCAGCTCCTTGCGCAGCCGCTCCAGACGCTCGGCGGACGCGGCGTCCGGCTCCTTGGCCAGCGCCATCTCCTCGATCTCCAGCCGGCGTACCGCCCGCTCGATCTCGTCCACCTCGACCGGGCGCGAGTCGATCTCCATGCGCAGCCGGGACGCGGACTCGTCGACCAGGTCGATCGCCTTGTCCGGCAGGAACCGGTCGGTGATGTACCGGTCGGAGAGCGCGGCGGCGGCGACCAGCGCGGCGTCGGTGATCCGTACGCCGTGGTGCACCTCGTAGCGCTCCTTGAGCCCGCGCAGGATGCCGATGGTGTCCTCGATGGTCGGCTCGCCGACCAGCACCGGCTGGAAGCGGCGCTCCAGGGCCGGGTCCTTCTCGATGTGCTCGCGGTACTCGTCGAGCGTGGTCGCGCCGACCATCCGCAGCTCGCCGCGCGCCAGCATCGGCTTGAGCATGTTGCCGGCGTCCATCGAGCCCTCGCCCTTGCCGGCGCCGACCACGGTGTGCAGCTCGTCGAGGAACGTGATGACCTGGCCGTCGGAGTTCTTGATCTCCTCCAGCACGGACTTCAGCCGCTCCTCGAACTGACCGCGGTACGACGCGCCGGCCACCATCGCACCGAGGTCGAGCGAGACCAGCTTCTTGTCCCGCAGCGACTCCGGCACGTCGCCGGCCACGATCCGCTGGGCCAGGCCCTCCACGATCGCGGTCTTGCCGACGCCCGGTTCGCCGATCAGGACCGGGTTGTTCTTCGTACGCCGGGACAGCACCTGGATCACCCGGCGGATCTCCGAGTCCCGGCCGATCACCGGGTCGATCTTGCCGTCGCGGGCGCTGGCGGTGAGGTCGACGCCGTACTTGGACAGGGCCTGGTAGGTCTGCTCCGGGTCGGCGGTGGTGACCCGGCGGTCCCCGCCGCGGACGGTCGGGAACGCGGCGACCAGGTTCTCCTCGGTGGCGCCGGAGTTCTTCAGCGCGACCGAGACGGCGCCGCCGACCCGGGCCAGCCCGGCCAGCAGGTGCTCGGTGGAGGTGTACTCGTCGCCCAGCGGCCGCGCGATCTGTTCGGCGGCGCCGATGGCGTTGACGAACTCGCGGGCCAGCGTCGGCTCGGCGATGCTCGACCCGCGCGCGGCGGGCAGCGCGTCGACCGAGCGCTGGGCGACGCGGCGCAGCTCGGCGGGGTCGGCCCCGACGGCGCGCAGCAGGCCCGCGGCGGTCGAGCCCTCGGTGTCCAGCAGTGACAGCAGCAGGTGCCAGGGCTCCACGGTGGCGTGACCGCGCTGGTTCGCCAGCGCGACGGCACCGGTGATGGCCTCGCGGCTCTTGGTGGTGAGACGTTCCGTGTTCATGGGCTCCCCCGGATCGGCGTGTCCACTGGACATGACACAACCAGAGTTGAGTCTATTCCGCTCAACTCCACCCCTGTGACCTGAGTCACCGTCCTCCGGCCCGGCCGGAGAGATCTTGGTACGAAACGGCCCCTCCAAGGGCCGTTTCGTACCAAGATCTCAGCGACGCGGTAGACGCGGCCGAAGGTCTGGTCGAGGGACATCAGGGCAAGGGCACCTATGTCACCGCTCGCGACGACGCCCCCTGATCCCGCACCACCGGGCGCCCGATCCACCCCGGACGCGGCAGGTGCGCGCCCGGAGTAGCCTCACCCGCGTGCGAGTACGTGTCGAACAGACCGCCCTGCCCGGGATCGGCGTACGTCATGATCTGATGACGGAGTCCGGCCGCCGGCTCGGCGTGGTCTCCCACCGCAATGGCCGTCGCGACCTGGTCCTCTACGACCCGGACGATCCCGACTCCTGCCAACACGACATACCCCTGACCGACGACGAGGCGGAGGCGCTGGCCGACATCCTCGGCGCGTCGCTGATGCTGGGTCAGCTCTCCGGGCTGCGCGAGCAGGCCGCCGGGCTGCTGACCGAGCAGATCGCCATCCCGGCGGGGTCGAAGTACGTCGGCAAGCGGCTCGCGGACACCAAGGCACGCACCCGGACCAGCGCGTCCATCGTGGCCGTGCTGCGTCAGGGCGCCGTGAACGTCTCGCCCGATCCCACCTTCCGGTTCGAGGCCGGCGATGTGGTCGTCGTGGTCGGTACCCGTCAGGGGCTCGACGGCGTGACCGCGATCCTCGCCGAGACCGATCCGGACGGCTGACGCGTATGCACGAAACCACAATCCTGCTCATCGAGGTCGGTGCGCTGCTGCTCCTGCTCGGCCTGCTCGGCCGGCTGAGCCGTCGCTTCGGCGTGTCGCCCATCCCGCTGTACCTGCTCGCCGGCCTGGCGTTCGGGCACGGCGGGCTGCTGCCGCTCAACGCCAGCGAGGAGTTCTTCGCCGTCGGCGCGGAGATCGGCGTGATCCTGCTGCTGGTCATGCTCGGCCTGGAATACAGCGCCAACGAACTGGTGGGCAACCTCCGGTCAGCCGCGCCGGCCGGCGTGATCGACGCGGTGTTCAACGCGCTGCCCGGGTTCGCCTTCGCGCTCCTGCTCGGCTGGGGCTGGGTGGCGGCGGTGGTGCTCGCGGGCGTGACCTGGGTGTCGTCGTCCGGCGTGATCGCCAAGGTGCTCGGCGACCTGGGCCGGGTCGGTAACCGGGAGACCCCGGTGATCCTCTCCGTCCTGGTGATCGAGGACCTGGCGATGGCCCTCTATCTGCCGCTGGTCACCGCGCTGCTCGCCGGGGTCGGCCTGATGAAGGGTGGCATCGCGCTCGCCATCGCGGTGTTCACCGTCGTCGTGGTGCTGGCCGTGGCCATCCGGTACGGCCACCTGATCTCCGCCGCGCTCTCCGCCAAGGATCCGGAGGCACTCCTGCTCGGGGTGCTCGGCCTGACCCTGCTGGTCGCCGGTGTCGCGGCCAAGCTCCAGGTGTCCGCGGCGGTCGGTGCGTTCCTGGTGGGTATCGCGCTGTCCGGGCCGGTGGCGCACCACGCGACCGAGCTGCTCTCCCCGCTGCGTGACCTGTTCGCCGCGGTCTTCTTCGTGTTCTTCGGGCTGGTGACCAACCCGCTGGACATGCCGCCGGTACTGCTGCCCGCGCTGCTGCTGGCAGTGGTGACCATGGCGACGAAGGTGGCCACCGGCTACCTGGCCGCCCGCCGGGCCGGGATCGCCGAGCCCGGCCGCTGGCGGGCCGGCCTGGCGCTGACCCCGCGCGGCGAGTTCTCCATCGTCATCGCCGGGCTGGCCGTCGCGGCCATCTACCCGGTGGAGCCGAAGCTCGCCGCGCTCGCCACCGCGTACGTGTTGATCACGGTGGTGACCGGGCCGCTGCTCGCCCGGCTGCCCGACACCCCGTGGTTCAAGCAGTGGCTGCGCAGCCGCGCCGCCGCCGCACGGCCGCCCGCGCCGCTGCCCCTGGCCGCCGGCGACTGACCCGGTGCCGGGCCGGATCAGCCGTGGGGCAGATCCGGCCCGGCGTTGTCAAATTGATCCCGGGAAGGTCTACCCCTGCTCCGTCCAACCGCGTTAACGTTTCGGCCCAGCAGCCAGGGTCCGCGGGTGGCCTGCGCCCCCGCCAGCGCAAGCGGAAGGTCGGCCGGTGAGCGTGCAGGAAGAGACGTTCCGCGGCTTCGCCAATCCGGTCGATCCCTCGCCCGCCGAGCTTCGGGCGTGGGCCTATCAACCGGATTCGGTGCCGCTGACCTCGATGCCGCCCGACTGGGACCTGCTGGTCGCCGGTGACCACCTGGTGCAGACGTTGTTCGATCTGGCGATGGACCAGGGCTGCCCGGCGCGGCGGTTCACGCTGCACTGCCTCTACATCTACGCCGCCGACGGCATCCGGACGAACTTCCGCGCCCACCCCAAGCGCCGGTTCCGCAAGCTGGTCGAGCAGGCCGAGAAGTCCGGCGACGACCTGATGCGCAACTGGGCGCACAACAGCCGGGTGCTGCTCGCCCGGCCGGATCTCTTCGTCTACCGGGACTGGTGCGAGGGCGGCCTGGTCCGCGAGAACCGCCGCCTCTGACGGCGAACGGGCCGGGATCCCCCGTGGATCCCGGCCCGCACGTCGGCGGATCGTCAGGTCGACCCGCCCTGCTTCTTGCGCCGCTCGTCGTCCCGCGCCCGGTCCACGCCGTGGTCCGTCTGGTCGGCGAAGCGCCCTTCCTTGACCTTGTCGCTGAAGCGTCCCTCGGTGACCCGGTCGAACCGCTCGCGGACGTTCTCGGCCACCTTCTCCAGCCGTTCCTCCGCGCGCTCGGCCACCTTCTTCGCCGGTTCCGTCATGACTCCCCCCGCCAGCCCGGAATCCGCTTTGGGGCTTTTGCCCCTGCGGAAAAGCGTAGTTGACCCCACCCTGCCGTACGCCGCTTTCCCCTGACCCGGCCCGCGAACCGCCCGGGGGACGACGAAGGCCGGCGCGGCCCCGGGGGAGCGGGGCGCGCCGGCCTTCAGGTACGAGGTCAGCGGTCGGGAGCGCGGCGCGGACGCCAGACGACGAGCGCGGTGGACGTGCGGTTGGTGGGCACGAGGTCGCCACGGGGGAAGCCGCCGAGCGACTCCAGCTCGGCGATCCGCCGGTACGCGGCGTCGAGTTCCGCCTCCAGCCGGGCCACCCGCTGCTGCGCCTCTTCGAGCAGCCGCTCCAGCGCGATGATCCGCTTGACCCCGGCCAGGTTGATCCCGTCGTCCTGGCTGAGCCGCTGCACCTCGCGGAGCAGCACCACGTCCCGGACGCTGTACCGGCGACCGCCACCGGACGCCCGGCCGGCCTGCACCAGGCCCAGCCGGTCGTACTGGCGCAGCGTCTGGGGGTGCATCCCCGCCATCCGCGCGGCCACCGAGATCATCAAGACCTTGGCCTCGTAGGCCGGGTCACCCGAGCCGACGTACTCCTCCGACATGCCCGCTCACCTCCGCTGCCGACCTCAACTGAATCGACGTACCCGCGCGTCGAGATGTTCCCGCGCGGCGGGCGGAGTCTGCGCCGCGAAGGTCTCCAGCGCCGCCCGCGCCTCGTCCGACACCTTCGCCGGGACCACCACGTCGAGCGTGACCAGCAGGTCACCGGCGCGGCCGTCCTTGCGTACGACGCCCTTGCCGCGGGCGCGCAGCACCCGCCCGCTGGGCGTACCCGGTGGCACCCGCAGGGTCACCGTCCCGTCCAGGGTCGGTACGCGCAGGTCCGTGCCGAGAACCGCCTCGGCGTACGTGATCGGGACGGTCAGGGTCAGGTCGTCCCCGGTACGCCCGAACAGCTCGTCCGGGCGGACCTTCACCTGTACGAACAGGTCACCCGCCGCACCGCCCCGCTCGCCGGGCTCACCCCGGCCGGCCAGGCGGATCCGCTGCCCGTCGGCCACACCGGCCGGGAAGCGCACGTTCAGCGTGCGGGTCTTGGTGACCCCGCCGGTGCCGTGGCACTCCGGGCACTTCTCCTCGACGATCGTGCCGACGCCCTGGCAGTTGCGGCACGGCTCGGAGAAGCTGAACGACCCCTGGTTGCGAGTGGTCACCCCGGCGCCGTGGCAGACCGGGCAGGCCACCGGCTGGGTGCCGGGCTTCGCGCCGTTGCCGTGGCAGGTGTCGCAGACCCCGGGAGCTCGCAGCGTCAGCGGCAGCGTGACGCCTCGTACCGCGTCTTCGAAGTCGAGCGCCACCTCGGTCTCGACGTCCCGGCCACGCGCCGGGCCGCGCGGCCGCGCCGGACCGCCGCCGCCTCCGCCGCCGGAGAAGATCGAGCTGAACAGGTCGGTGAAGCCGCCGCCGCTGAACCGGTTGTCGCCGGCGCCCGCGCCGCCGAACAGGTCGGAGACGTCGAACGGCATGCCGCCCGGCTGGCCCGCGCCGCGGGCGTTGCGCCGGAAGGCGCCGGAGCCGAACAGCGAGCGCATCTCGTCGTACTCGCGGCGCTTCTTCTCGTCACCGAGCACCGCGTACGCCTCGGAGACGGTCTTGAACCGCTCCTCCGCGCCGGTGTCGCCGGGGTTGTGGTCCGGGTGCGACTCCCGGGCCAACTTGCGGTACGCCTTCTTGATCTCGTCCGAGGAGGCGGACTTGTCCACGCCCAACGCGGCGTAGTAGTCCTTCTCGATCCAGTCCTTGGAACTCACCGGTCCACCCCCTTCCACGGGTCGAATCCCGGTCGTCCCGCCCGCCCGGTGCGGGCGGGCGGGACGTCACGGGTCGGCACTACTCCGGGTCCGCGACCGCGACCATGGCGGGCCGCAGCAGCCGCTCGCCGAGCTGGTAGCCGCGCCGCATGACCTGCACGCAGGTCGGCTCCGTCACGTCGGCGGAGGTCTGGTGCGCCACCGCCTCGTGCCGGGTCGGGTCGAACGGGTCACCCTTCTCGCCGAACGCGGTCAGGCCGAACTTCGTGAGCGCGCCGGTGAGCTGCTCGGCCACGCTGCCGAACGGGCCCACCAGGTCGCCGTGCTCGCGGGCCCGGTCCAGGTCGTCGAGGATCGGCAGCAGCGCGGTGAGCACCGCCCCGGTGGCCTGCTCCTGGACCAGGTTGCGGTCCCGGTCGACCCGCTTGCGGTAGTTGGCGTACTCCGCGGTCACCCGCTGGAGGTCGCGGGTGCGCTCCTCCAGGTCGGTGCGGAGCGACTCCAGCTCGGCGCCGAGCGGCGCGTCCGTGCCGGTCCCGCCCTTCGGCTCGGCGGGCGAGTCGACCACGGTCGGACCGCCGACCTCGGCCTCGCCGCCGATCTCGTCGACCACGACCTCGGCCTCCTCGACCAGCCCTTCGGCGGGCGCGTCGGCGGCCGCGTCGGCCGCCGAGGCGTCGTTCGCCGGCTGCTCGGTCACCTTGCCGAGCTTGCGCTTGTCGCGGATGACGACCCGGGGTTCGTCGCCGGTGTCCTTGCCGGCGCCCGGCGCCGACCCGGTGGCACCCGGGTCGGCCGCTCGTGGCTTGTCCGTCATGCGGTTACCTCATCCCTCTGCCGTGCGAATCGTGTCCGGGACCGGAAGTCACTTCTTGTCCTCGTCCACGATCTCCGCGTCGACCACGTCGTCGTCGCCACCGGCCTTCGGGCCACCGGCCGCACCCGCGCCGGCACCCGGCCCGGCCGCGCCCGGGGCGGTCTGCTCGCCCTCCTGCTGCTGGGCGTAGAGCAGCGAGCCCGCCTGCTGGGAGACCTGCGCCAGCTTCTCGTGGGCGGACTTGATCTTCTCGATGTCCTGCCCGCCGAGGGCGCTGCGCAGCTCGCCGAGCGCCTCGTTGAGCTGGTCACGGTTCTCGCTGGGCAGCTTGTCGCCGCTCTCGGCGAGGAACTTCTCGGTCTGCCACTGGAGCGCCTCGGCCACGTTGCGGGTCTCGGCCTCCTCACGGCGACGCTTGTCCTCGTCGGCGTGCTCCTCGGCGTCCCGGCGCATCCGCTCGATGTCGTCCTTCGGCAGCGAGGAGCCGCCGGTGATCGTCATCTTCTGCTCCTTGCCGGTGCCCAGGTCCTTGGCGTGCACGTTCACGATGCCGTTGGCGTCGATGTCGAACGTGACCTCGATCTGGGGCACGCCGCGCGGGGCCGGCGGGAGACCGGTCAGCTCGAAGGTGCCGAGCTTCTTGTTGTAGGCGGCGATGTCCCGCTCGCCCTGGAACACCTGGATCAGCACCGACGGCTGGTTGTCGTCGGCGGTGGTGAACACCTCGGAGCGCTTGGTCGGGATGGTGGTGTTGCGCTCGATGAGCTTGGTGAAGATGCCGCCCTTGGTCTCGATGCCCAGGCTCAGCGGGGTCACGTCGAGCAGCAGGACGTCCTTGACCTCGCCCTTGAGCACACCGGCCTGGAGGGCGGCGCCGACGGCGACGACCTCGTCCGGGTTGACGCCCTTGTTCGGGTCGCGGCCGGTGAGCTGCTTGACCAGGTCGGTCACGGCCGGCATACGGGTCGAGCCGCCGACCAGGATGACGTGGTCGACGTCCGAGATCTTGATGCCGGCGTCCTTGACGGCCTGCTCGAACGGGCCCTTGCAGCGGTCCAGCAGGTCCTGCGTCATGCGCTGGAACTCGGCGCGGCTGAGCGTCACGTCCAGGTGCAGCGGGCCGGCCGAACCGGCGGTGATGTACGGCAGGTTGATGTTGCTGGTGGTGGCGGCGGACAGCTCGATCTTGGCCTTCTCGGCCGCCTCCTTGAGCCGCTGCATCGCCATCTTGTCCTGCGAGAGGTCGATGCCGTGCTCGCCACGGAACGTCTTCACCAGGTGGTCGATGATGCGCTGGTCCCAGTCGTCACCACCGAGCTGGTTGTCACCGCTGGTGGACTTGACCTCCACCACGCCCTCGGCCAGCTCCAGCAGCGACACGTCGAAGGTGCCGCCACCGAGGTCGAAGACCAGGACGGTCTGCTCCTTGGAGCCCTTGTCCAGGCCGTACGCCAGGGCCGCCGCGGTCGGCTCGTTCACGATCCGCAGCACGTTGAAGCCGGCGATCTCACCGGCCTCCTTGGTGGCCTGGCGCTGCCCGTCGTTGAAGTAGGCCGGGACGGTGATCACCGCGTCGGTGATCTGCTCGCCCAGGTACGCCTCGGCGTCCCGCTTGAGCTTCATCAGCGTGCGCGCCGAGATCTCCTGCGGGGTGTACTTCTTGCCGTCGATGTCGACGGTCCAGTTGGTGCCGATCTCACGCTTGACCGACCGGATGGTCCGGTCGGGGTTGGTCACCGCCTGGCGCTTGGCGACCTCACCGACGAGCACCTCGCCGTTGCGGGCGAACGCGACGATCGAGGGAGTCGTACGCGAGCCCTCGGCGTTGGCGATGACGGTGGGCTCACCGCCCTCGAGAACGCTGACGCAGGAGTTCGTCGTGCCGAGGTCGATGCCGACCGCACGTGCCATGTTCGCTTCCTCGCTTCGTAACGGGTGAGCAGGTCAGACGGCCTGCCCGGCGGGTCGCCCGGAAGCGACCGCACCACAAGTTGAGTGAACTTGACTCAATAGTGCCACGCGATCGCCAATCCGCAAGTCGAGGTTGAGCCGACCCGGCGCAACCCGACCGTTACTACTGTCTGGTTGTCTTACCTTGCGTCGGTCGGGCACGCTTTAGCGGTGACGACGCATGGCGATTCCGCCACCCGTGCCGGCGCGCCCGCCGTCGCAGCCCGCACCGGAGCCACCACGGGCGACGACCAGCCTGCTCACGCCGCCGACGGCCTGCCCGCCGCGCTCACCGGCCTGCGCGCGGCGATCAGTGCGGCCCGCTTCCCGCTCGCCCTGCCCTCGGCCGAGCCGGCCCGGCACGCCGCCGCGAGCCTCACCGACCAGCTCGACGACTACCTGCTGCCCCGGCTGGCCCGGCTCGACGCACCGCTCCTGGTGGTCGTCGGCGGCTCCACCGGCGCCGGCAAGTCGACGCTCGTCAACAGCCTGGTCAAGGCGCGGGTCAGCGCGGCGGGGGTGCTCCGCCCCACCACCCGCTCCCCGGTGCTGGTGTGCAGCCCGACCGACGCGGCCTGGTTCCGGCAGGGCGAGCTGCTGCCCGGCCTGACCCGGACCACCGAGCCCAGCGAGCAGCCGGGCACCCTGCACCTGGTCACCGCACCGGCGCTGCCGCCCGGCCTGGCGTTCCTCGACGCGCCCGACATCGACTCGGTGGTCGACGCCAACCGGGCGCTCGCCGGTCAGCTGCTCGCCGCCGCCGACCTCTGGCTGTTCGTCACCACCGCCGCCCGGTACGCCGACGCCGTCCCCTGGGAGCTGCTCCGCAGCGCCCGCGCCCGGGGCACCGCAGTGGCGATGGTGCTGGACCGGGTACCCCCGGAGGCCGCCGACGAGATCGCCACCCACCTGTCCGAGATGCTCGCCGAGCAGGAGCTGGGCGCCTCGCCGCTGTTCGTGCTCCCGGAGACCTGGGTGGACGGGCAGGGGCTGCTGCCGGACCGGATCACCGCGCCGCTGAGCGACTGGTTCGCCCGGCTCGCCGCCGACGCCGGGGCCCGCGCCGCTGTGGTCCGGCAGACGCTCGACGGCGCGCTCGCCGCACTGCAGCCGGTGGTGGAGGCGCTGGCCGAGGCCGCCGACGAGCAGGTCACCGCCGCCGACGCGCTGGACGAGCGGGTCCAGGCCGCGTACCGGAGCGCGGAGCGGAGCGTCGACCAGGGGCTCAAGGACGGCCGGCTGCTGCGCGGCGAGGTACTGGCCCGGTGGCAGGAGTTCATCGGCACCGGCGACTTCTTCCGTGGGCTGGAGGCCCGCATCGGGCGGCTGCGCGACCGGGTGGTCGCGGCGGTCACCGGGCGGCCCGCTCCCGCCTCGGAACTGCGTACCGCGATCGAGTCCCAGCTCGTCACGCTGCTGCGCGGGGTGGCCGCCGAGGCGGCGGAGAACGCGTACACCGGCTGGAAGGCGCACCCGGCGGGCGCGGCGCTGCTGGAGCCGGACCTGGCCCACCCCTCGGCCGACCTGCCGCAGCGGGCCGAGCAGCTGGTCCGCGACTGGCAGCGCGGCGTGCTGGAGCTGGTCCGGGTCGAGGGCGGCGACCGGCGGTTCGTGGCCCGCACGGCCGCATACGCGGTGAACGCCACCGGCCTCGCGGTCATGATCGGCGTGTTCGCCTCCACCGCGTTCATCCCCACCGGGCTGGAGGTCGCCGCAGGCACCGGCACGGCGGTGGCCGGGCAGACCGTGCTCCAGGCGATCTTCGGCGACCAGGCGGTCCGCAACCTGGCCCGCAAGGCCCGCGTCGACCTGCTCGACCGGGTCGGCAAGCTGCTGGCCGAGGAGGCCGCGCGCTACCTGAGCCGCACCGAGGCCGAGCGCCCGGCCGCCAACGCCGGTGCGGCGCTGCGCTGGGCCGCCGTAGAGGTCGAGCGGGCCCGGCACCGCAGCGGTCTGTTCCCGGGCCCCGAGCAGGACGGTCGCCCGTGAGCGCGAGGAGTGAGCCGGTTCTGCGAGCCCCGCAGTCGCGAGCAGAAACCGGCCCCGTGAGCGCGAGGAGTGAGCCGGTTCTGCGAGCCCCGCAGTCGCGAGCAAGGAAGGCACCGTGAGCAACATCGTGGGACGGATGCGCGAGGCGATGCGGGGTGAGCAACGGGTCGACCCGGACACCCTGATCGAACGGCTGACCGCGATCCAGCGGTTCCTCGCGGCGGTGGACGGCGACGTGCCCGACGCCCAGCTCGTCGCCGCGCACACGGTGGTCGAGCGCGCCGGTGACCGGCTCGCGCTCTCCGGCCGGCACACGGTGGTAGCGCTGGCCGGTGCGACCGGCAGCGGCAAGTCGAGCCTGTTCAACTCGCTGGCGCGGCTCGACCTCTCGCCGGTGGGCGTACGCCGGCCGACGACAGGTGTCGCGCACGCCTGCGTGTGGGGCCCGCTCGACGGCGCGGTCCGGCTGCTCGACTGGGTCGGGGTGCTGCCCCGGCACCGGTTCGTCCGGGAGAGCCCGCTGGACGCCGACGACGAGTCGAACCTGCACGGCCTCGTCCTGCTCGACCTGCCCGACTTCGACTCGGTGCAGCACGGCCACCGGCTGGAGGTCGACCGCCTGCTCGGACTGGTCGACCTCGTGGTGTGGGTGGTCGACCCGCAGAAGTACGCCGACCGCGTGATCCACACCAGCTACCTGCGCGAGTTCCACAGGCACAAGGACGTCACGGTCGTGGTGCTCAACCAGGCCGACCGGCTGCACCCGACCGAGCTGCCGAAGGTTCTCGACGACCTGCGCCGGCTGCTCGACGCCGACGGGCTGGGCGGGGTGCCGCTGCTGCCGACCGTCGCGGTGGACCCGAACGGGCTGGACGGGCTGCGGGCCGAACTGGAGCGTACGGTCGCCGAACGGCAGGCCGCCCTGCGCCGGCTCTCCGGCGACGTGGACGCCGTGGTGGCCGATCTCGAACCGCTCGTGGGGCCGGAGCCGCCGCGCACCCGGCCCGGTGACGCATCGGCGCAGGAGCTGACCCGGGCCCTCGCCGGGGCGGCCGGGGTGCCGACGGTGGCGGCGGCGGTCGAGGGCGCGTACCGGCACCGGGCGGTCGGCAACACCGGCTGGCCGATGCTGCGGAGCTGGCGCAAGCTGCGGCCGGATCCGCTGCGCCGGTTGCACCTCTCCGGGCGGGACCCGGACGCGCCGGCGGAGAGCCTGGTCGCGGCGACCTCCGTACCCGATCCGACAGCCGCGCAGCGCTCGGCGCTGACGCTGGCGATCCGCGCGGTGGCCGACCGGTCCGGCGCCGGTCTGCCGGCGCCGTGGCCGGCCGCGGTGACCGCCGCGGCCCGGGCCCGGCAGGCCGACCTGCCGGGCGCGCTCGACCACGCGGTCGCCGCGACCGACCTGGGCATGGACCGGCGGCCCGCCTGGTGGCGGGTGGTGGGCGTGATCCAGTGGGTGGTCACCCTCGCCGCGCTGGCCGGCCTGGCCTGGCTGGTCCTGGGGTACGCGCTGCGCCTGCTCGGCCTGCCGGAGCTGGAACACCCGACGCTCGGCGTGGTGCCCTGGCCCACCGTCCTGCTGCTCGGTGGCCTGCTGGCCGGGCTGCTCGTCGCGGCGGTCACCCGGCCGGTGGTGGGGTGGGCCGCGCGGCGGGCCCGGCGGCGGGCCGAGGAGCGCCTGCTCACCTCGGTGGGCAGCGTCGGGGAGAAGTACGTGCTGGACCCGGTCTGGGCGGTGCTGGCGCGCTACGGCACGGCCCGGGAGGCGCTGCGCGAGGCGCGACCGCGCTGAACCCGGCGTGCTGACCGGTGTGGGGGCGGCCGGTGCGGCGTAGGGTCGATGCATGGCCACGCCACAGACCCCCTACGACGCGGTGCTGCACGCCGCGCGCGACGTGACGAGGCTCGACTCGGCCCTGGACGCGGAGATGCTCGGCGCCGCGTTGCTGGGCAGCGTCTACGCCGTCGCGGAGCACGACCGGGAGCAGGCCGTCCGCGAGTTCGTCACCGGCTTCCTCGCCGCCACGTCCCGGCGCCGCAGCGCCGCCGCGACCACACTGCGGGCCGTCTTCGCCGCCCTGGTGCCCGACGCCGAGGGCGCCGCCCGGGTCCGGCCCGGCGCGTACGCCCCGTCGTGGGCCGGCCAGCTCGGCCGGGTGCGCGTCACCGGCGCCTGGGCCTACGGCGACGTGTACGGCGACCAGACCTCCTACCTCGCCACGTTCGCGTACGACGACGAGGAGGAGGGCGGCCCGGAGCACGCCCTGGTGGCCCTCGTCGACCACAACATCGGCATCACCAAGGACGTCTTCGTCGGCGGCCCGGCCGGACGGATCGTCGAGCAGGCCCGGGAGATCTGCACCGAGGACGAGTTCACCTGGTTCCGCACCGAGGACCCGGCCCGGATGCACGCCGAGGTGAGCCGCCACCTGGCGGTCACCGACGACCTCGCCGAGCTGCCCGCGCAGGGCTCGCTCGCCACCGACCGGGCGCTCGTGGGCGCCCGCCTCGCCGCACTGCCCGGGCCGACCCCGCCGGCCGGTCCGGCGGTCGTGCCGCCGCCCACCGACGAGGAGCGCACCCGCCTGGTCCGCGCCTTCCTCGACTCGCCCGAGGCGACCCGCTTCGGCCTGCCCGAGGTGGCCGACGGCGAGCTGGCCTCCCTGCACTTCTGCCTCGGCCTACTGCTCGACCACGCGGCCAGCTTCCCGGACGCCGACCCGATGCGGTGGAGCCCGATGGTCGCCGAGCTGTTCCTGCTCGACTGGGTGCACCGCCGGGCCGTGCTGGACATGGACGACGCGGCGATGCTGCCCCGGGTGCTACGCGCCTGGGCGGCGTACGCGGCCCGGCAGCGCGGGCTGTCGCAGTCGGCGGCCGCCCGGACGGACGAGGCGATCACCGAGATGGTCCCGGAGTTCGCGCGGCTCTACAGCACCGGCGAGCGGCGCAGCCCGGCCACCGCGGCGGTGGCCCAGCTCATGGCGGACGGGGTGGACCCGGACGACCCGGAGGCGCTGAACGCCTGGATCGAGGCGAACCGCCACCGCCTCACCGACGACCCGGCCTAGGCATTCGCGCCCGCATGATCGGCACCACCTCGGCGAGGTGGCTGCATCAGCCCGACCGGAACCACACCACCACGCCGTAATGGTGTCGATCATGCGCCCTGCCAATCCCCGGGCCACCTCACGCCCTCGTTGATCCACACCAGCTCGGCGAAGTGGCTGCATCGGGCCGGTCGGAACCACACCACCACGGCGAAGTGGTGTCGATCATGAGGTGGGGGAAACCGACCGGCTGGCCGGGCCGGACGGATCGGCGGAGCTCGACGGACCGGCGGGACCGGACGGATCGGCGGGACCGGACGGATCCGGTGGACCGGACGTACCCGATGGGCCGGAGGGCTCGGACGTCGGTTCCGACGAGGGCTCGGAGGTGGCCGTCGGCTCGGCGGTCGTGACGGACGGCTCCGGGCTCGGGCTCGGGCTCGGCGTACCCGGATCCGACGGCGACGGCGACGGCGTCGGCGAGGGCACCGGGGACGGACGCGGCGGGCGGACCGGGGTGGGCCGGACCGGCGCGGACGGCGGTGGCGGCGCGGCGACCGGGCGGGACCGGTGCCGGGCGCCGAGGTCGCTGTCGTCGGGCAGGGCCGGCGCCGCCGGGAGCACCGGCCGGGCCGGGGGCACCGAGGTCACGTCGACGGCGGGCGTGGGCGTGGACGGCGCCGGGGCCTGGGTGCCCCGGGGCATCGGGATGACCACCGGGCCGACCGAGGGGGTCGGCAGGAACGGGGTGCTGGTGTCGGGGAGGGCGCTGTTGCCGACGCTGGCCGATCCGGTGCTGATCGCAGCGAGGATCGGCATCGAAGCGGTGCCGGCGAGCAACGCCACGGTGAGCAGGTAGCCGCGGCTGGGGCCGCCTGTTCCGGGGGCGCGGTGCGCGCCCACGACCCGACGGTACGGGGAGGCGGGCAGCGCCCGGTGCCGGCCGAGGAAGGGCGTACCGGGCGGACCCTCTGGTTCGGACACCGGCACACTCCTCACGACGGACGGGACGGGAGAGCACGCGCGGATATTAGGACAAATGCCGCGCGGAGGCTCATCGCCAGCTTGACCCAGTGACGCTCAGTTCACCAGCCGCAACCGCGTGTCGACACACATTTTGTACGTCGGCCGCACCCGCCACTGCGGACAAAAGCGCTTATCCGTCATGAACCCGATGGAACCTCACCGGCGAGGGAGGCCATACTGTGGGCCCGCTCACCTCCTCTGCAATCATTCAGACACGACGGCAACGCAGCCGCCACCTCCGCGTACCCCGCGGCTGGTGCGGAACGGCGCCGGCGCTCCCGGGCCTGGGTCTGTCACCGACCGACTCCGGCTCACGCCGCGCGGCAACCCCTACCGGGGTCAGGCGCGGTCGCCAGGGACCGACCCGGCACCAGCCGGGCGGGCGCACGAGGTGCTCGGCTCGGGTAACCCCCGGCGCCGGCGCAGACAGACAGGGAGAGACGGATGGCAAAGGGCGACCCCGGGGCCGCCACCCGCAGCAAGCGGGCCGCACCCCGCACCAGACGCGCCGCCGCGACCGGTGAACCGGAACTCGTACAGCTGCTGACCCCCGAGGGTGAGCGGATCGAGAGCGCGCTCGGCCCGGACGGGACCGAGTACCGCGTCGACTTCACCGACGAGGAGTACCGCGGGCTCTACCGCGACCTCGTGCTGGTCCGCAAGCTGGACGCCGAGGCCACCGCCCTGCAGCGCCAGGGCGAGCTGGGCCTGTGGGCCAGCCTGCTGGGCCAGGAGGCCGCGCAGGTCGGCTCCGGCCGGGCACTGCGCACCCAGGACATGGCCTTCCCGACCTACCGCGAGCACGGCGTGCTCTACTGCCGCGGCATCGACCCGATCATGCCGCTGGGCCTGTTCCGCGGCGTCGACCAGGGCGGCTGGGACCCGAACGAGTTCAAGTTCAACATGTACACGATCGTCATCGGGGCGCAGACCCTGCACGCGACCGGGTACGCCATGGGTGTCGCCATGGACGGCAAGACCGGCGGCGAGGACGGCGAGGCGGTCATCGCCTACTTCGGCGACGGCGCCACCAGCCAGGGCGACGTCAACGAGTCGTTCGTCTGGGCCAGCGTCTTCAACGCCCCGCTGGTGTTCTTCTGCCAGAACAACCAGTACGCCATCTCCGAGCCGCTGGAGCGGCAGACCCGCGTGCCGCTGTACCGGCGCGCCGGCGGGTTCGGCTTCCCCGGCGTCCGGGTGGACGGCAACGACGTGCTCGCGTCGTACGCGGTGACCCGGCACGCGCTGGACAACGCGCGCAACGGCCAGGGCCCGAGCCTGATCGAGGCGTACACCTACCGGATGGGCGCGCACACCACCTCCGACGACCCGACCCGCTACCGCATCGCCAGCGAGGTCGAGGCGTGGCAGGCCAAGGACCCGATCGCCCGGATGAAGGCGTTCCTCACCAAGCAGAAGATCGCCGACGAGTCGTTCTTCACCGAGGTCGACGAGCAGGCCCGCACCGAGTCCGTGCACCTGCGCGAGCGGGTGCTCGCCATGCCCGACCCGCAGCCGGTGACCATGTTCGACCACGTCTACCCCAACGGCTCTCCCGAGCTGGACGAGCAGCGGGCCCGGTTCACGCAGTACATGGAGTCCTTCGAGGGGAGCGCGCACTGATGGCCACGGAGACGCTCACCCTCGGCAAGGCGCTCAACACCGGCCTGCGGCGGGCCCTGGAGAACGACCCCAAGGTCGTCATCATGGGCGAGGACGTCGGCAAGCTCGGCGGCGTGTTCCGGATCACCGACGGCCTCCAGAAGGACTTCGGCGACCAGCGCGTGATCGACACCCCGCTGGCCGAGTCCGGCATCATCGGCACCGCCGTCGGCCTGGCCATCCGCGGCTTCCGGCCGGTCTGCGAGATCCAGTTCGACGGCTTCGTCTACCCCGCGTACGACCAGATCGTGTCGCAGGTGGCGAAGATGCACTACCGCTCGCAGGGCAAGGTGCGGATCCCCATGGTCATCCGCATCCCGTTCGGCGGCGGCATCGGCGCGGTCGAGCACCACTCCGAGTCGCCCGAGGCGTACTTCGCGCACACCGCCGGTCTCAAGGTGGTGAGCTGCGCGAACCCGCAGGACGCGTACGTGATGATCCAGCAGGCGATCGCGTCGGACGACCCGATCGTGTTCCTGGAGCCGAAGCGGCGCTACTGGGAGAAGGGTCCGGTGGACCTGGACGCGCCGATCGCCGACGCGTACCCGCTGCACTCGGCCCGGGTCGCGCGGCCCGGCACCGACGCGACGGTGCTGGCGTACGGCCCGATGGTGCGTACCGCGCTCGACGCGGCCACCGCCGCCGCCGAGGACGGCCGTGAGCTGGAGGTCATCGACCTGCGCACGATCTCGCCGCTGGACCTGACCGCCGCGTACGAGTCGGTGCGGCGTACCGGCCGCTGCGTGGTCGTGCACGAGGCCCCGGGCAACCTGGGTCTCGGGTCGGAGATCGCGGCCCGGATCACCGAGGAGTGCTTCTACTCCCTGGAGTCCCCGGTGCTGCGGGTGACCGGCTTCGACACCCCCTACCCGGCCGCCCGGGTGGAGGAGGAGTACCTGCCCGACCTGGACCGGGTGCTCGACGCCGTCGACCGCACGTTCGGCTGGTGAGCGGCATGTCCCGGATCAAGGAGTTCAACCTTCCCGACCTGGGCGAGGGCCTGACCGAGGGCGAGATCCTCGCGTGGCTGGTCAAGGTCGGCGACGACATCGAGCTGAACCAGCCGATCGTCGAGGTGGAGACCGCCAAGGCGGCGGTCGAGATCCCGGCGAAGTGGGCCGGCCGGGTGCAGGCGATCTTCCACCCGGAGGGGTCGACGGTCGAGGTCGGCGTGCCGATCATCGCGATCGACACCGACCCGAACGCCGGGCCGATCGAGGAGTCGACCACCGCCACCCCGGCGTCGGAGCTGCCCACCCCGTCGGCCGCGTCGCTGGCCGCGGTCCAGGTCGCGCCCGCCGAGGGCATGGTCGAGCCGGGTCTGATCGGCGGTGTCGCCCCGGGTGGGCGTACCGCGGTGCTGGTCGGCTACGGCCCGCGCAACGCCCCGGCCAAGCGCCGCCCGCGCAAGGGCGACGCGCCGGCACCGGCTCAGGCCGCCGCCCCGGTGGCACCCGTTCCTGTCGCTCCCGCCCCGGTGGCGCCCGCCCCCGCGCCGGCGGTCAACGGCAACGGCCGGGTCTCCGGCCCGGTGCTGGCCAAGCCGCCGGTCCGCAAGCTGGCGAAGGATCTCGGCATCGACCTGGCCACGCTCACCGGCTCGGGTCCGCTCGGCTCGATCACCCGTGAGGACGTACAGCGGGCGGCGAGCGCGGCCCCGGCGGCGGCCGAGCCGCTGACGGTCGCGGCACCGGCCGCGGCGGCCGCGAGCTTCGGCGCGGACCGCGAGCAGCGCATCCCGGTCAAGGGGGTACGCAAGCTCACCGCGGAGAACATGGCCCGCTCGGCGTTCACCGCGCCGCACGTCACGGAGTTCCTGACCGTCGACGTGACCCGGGCGATGAAGGCGCTGGACCGGCTCCGCGACCGGCGCGAGTGGCGCGACGTGCGCGTCTCGCCGCTGCTGCTGGTCGCCAAGGCGGTGCTGCTGGCGGTCAAGCGGCACCCGATGGTCAACTCGACCTGGGCCGGCGACGAGATCGTGGTGAAGGAGTACGTCAACCTCGGCATCGCGGCGGCCACCGAGCGTGGCCTGATCGTGCCGAACATCAAGGACGCCGGGCGGCTCTCGCTGCGCGAGCTGGCGGACGCGATGACGGATCTGGTGCAGACCGCGAAGTCGGGGAAGACGTCCCCGGCGGACATGTCCGGCGGCACGCTCACCATCACCAACGTCGGCGTCTTCGGCGTGGACACCGGTACGCCGATCCTGCCCCCGGGCGAGTCGGCGATCCTCGCCTTCGGCGCGGTACGGGAGCAGCCGTGGGTGCACAAGGGCAAGGTGAAGCCGCGCCTGGTGACCACGCTGGGCCTGTCCTTCGACCACCGGATCATCGACGGTGAGCTGGGCTCGAAGTTCCTCCGCGACATCGGCGACTTCCTGGCCGACCCGGAGGCGGCGCTGCTCGCCTGGACCTGACGCACCACGCTCCGGTCACGGCCGGTGTGCCAAGGGTGAACGCCCGGCACACCGGCCGTGACTTTTTTGGGAACGGATTCGTCGGATCTGAGGGTGTGAACACCTACGATCCGTAGGTACGTGGTTCAGCTCACCTAATAATCGATGGCGATGGGCGTCCCGGTGCGCTTAAATAGAGACATCAAGGGGCTGACAACCGAATAGCCAGGAGGAGAGACCCAAGATGAGCATGATCGAGCGAATCCGCACCCGCCGCGACGCCAACCGCCGCGCCCGCGCCATCG
The DNA here is from genome assembly GCF_049179035.1 of Micromonospora sp. WMMD1274. Classification (NCBI taxonomy): domain Bacteria; kingdom Bacillati; phylum Actinomycetota; class Actinomycetes; order Micromonosporales; family Micromonosporaceae; genus Micromonospora; species Micromonospora sp. WMMD1274. Next base: position 3,081,750 of record NZ_JBMHMG010000001.1, on the reverse strand, counting down.
AGCACGCGCTGCGCTCCGCCAACTCGCCCGCGGTCCGCGAGGAGCTTCTCGCCATCGCCCAGCGTCACATGAGCTGACGCCATCGACCTTTCTCACCTCCTCCAGTCCGAAGACCCGCCCGGCACCGGGCGGGTCTTCGGCGTATCGGCATCGGTCGGCACCGGGATTCCACCTCGCTCCACCGCCCGGTACGGTTGGCACGGTCGCCAACCGGTTGGTTCCGGGCCGACGCGGGCAAGTGAAACCCATCGACGTCGTCCGGTGACCGACGGTGACGGCTGATGCTCCCCGGGCGGCTCCGGGCGACCACCGGATACGGTGCGGGGAGCCCGCACGGCCGGTACCCGCCGGCGACGCCGGTAGCCATGCCGACGGTTCCCCGACCGGCATCGGCGGCCGACCTGTGATGGAGGAGGCGCACCCATGACGTCCGAGGCTCCGCACCGCCCCGGCCAGGAGCCGGGCGAGGTGTCGCCGGGCACCGGCGGACCGGTGCCGTACGGCGATCAGCCGGCGCAGCAGGACAACGGGTACAACGGCGCGCCCGACCTCGGCTGGGCACCGCCCCCGCCGGCCGGTCGGCCCGCGCAGCCGGCCCCGGCCTGGGCCGCGAACGACGACCAGCCGCCCGCGTGGGCCCCGCCCGCGGGCCAGCCGGTGACCGGGCGGGCCACCGCCCAGGTCCCGCAGCCCGCCTGGGGCGGCACCGACCAGGGCAGTCCCGCCTGGGCCGGTTCCGGTGGCCCCGCCTGGGGCAGCCAGGAGCAGTCCGGCCCGGACCGCGGCGCCGAGCAGGCTCCGCCCGCCTGGGCCGCCACGCCGCCGGGCAGCCCGGCCGAGCCGTCGCAGGCCCCCTGGGCCGCCGAGCAGAACCGTCCCGGATGGAACTCCGGCGAACAGCAGCAGGGCTGGTCTCCGTCCGGTGACCCGGCCGCCCGCGGCACCGGATACGTGCCCGCCCCGGCCACCGTGCCGAACGAGACCTGGGTCACGCCCGCCCCCGCGGACGACCCGCACCGCTCCGGCGGCTTCGCGCCCACCGGCGGGCAGCACGAGGACGCCTCCGGTCGCGCCGGTGGCTGGGCCGCCACCCCGCCGCCGGACGACCCGAACCGCTCCGGTGGCTGGACCCCGCGCGACGAGCAGCCCGCCGCGCCCGACGACCCGAACCGCTCGGGCGGCTGGACCCCACGCGAGAGCCAGCCGGCCTGGGCGCCGGGCCAGCAGACCGGCGCCACCTGGCCGCCGGCCGACCCGCCCGCCCGTGCCGCCGCCGCGGTCTCGGTGCCCGGCACCGCCCGGCCGGACAACGCCTGGTCCACTCCGGAGCAGTCCGATCAGGACAACCGCTCCACCGAGGACAGCGGTGGCTGGCGGGCGACCGCTGGGCCGCAGCACGACGAGGGACAGCGTTCCGGCGGCTGGCCCGCACCGCAGGCCGAGAACCGGTCCGGCGGCTGGGACGAGCCGGCCCGCACCGAGGACCCGGACCGCTCCGGCGGCTGGGCCGCCGGGCGCGCCGCGAACCCCGCCGAGCCGGCACAGCCGGGCGGCTGGGAACCGAACCGGCAGTCCGGCGGCTGGGGCGACGGCGCCGCCGTACCGCAGCAGCGTGACTCCGGCGAGCAGGCCGGCGCCTGGAGCGGCGCGGCCTCCGTACCGCAGCAGCACGAGCCCGGGCGGCCGTCGGACGAGCCGGCGCAGCCCGCCTGGGGCGCCGCCGCGCCGGCCGAGGCCCGCGCGAGCGTGTCCGTGCCGTCGACCGACGCACCCGCCGGCTGGGGCGGCAACCAGGACGAGCGTGCCCCCGAGCCGTGGTCGCCGGCCGAGGCGTGGGGCCGGTCCGAGGACTCCGCCCCGGCCTACCAGCCCGCCCCCGCGCCGGGCATCTCTCCCGGCAACGCCGTGCCGCTTCCGGCGCAGCAGCAGCGGGTGCCGGGCGCCGCGCTCGCCGCGTCGCCGCCCACCGACCACCCGGGCACCGAACCCCAGGGGTACGAGCCGGAGCGCGGCGACGGTGCCTGGGGCGCGTCCCGTGCCGAGGAGCCGCAGTCGCCCGCCGTTCCCGGACCGCGTACCTCCCCGGAGGGCGGCCCGGTCTCGGCGAGCGCGTCGGTCCCGGTGGCCAGCCGGGTCACCCCGCCGTCCGACCAGCCGCTGCCGACCAGCGGCCCCACGCCGCAGCCCCGGGTGTACGGCCGGCCCGCCCGCCCGGAGCCCGAGGACGCCCCCGAGCAGGACGAGCCCGGGTTCCCCGGCCAGGACGGGGCGCCCGGCAACGGCTTCCCCGGTCCGCAGTCGCGCTCCGAGGACGCCGACGGCCCGCACGGGTACGCCGGCGCGCCCTCCTCGCCCGCCGCGCCGCCGTCGTTCCCGGTCGGGGTGCCGTCCTTCGTGGACCCGCCCGGCAACACCCGTCCCGCCAACGGCGTGCACCCGGGCGGCGAGCAGCCCGACGCCGGCCGTGACCCGTTCGGCGGCCAGCAGAGCCCGTACGGCGCTCCCGGCGGCCAGGACCCGTTCGGCGGCCCGGGTGGCCGGCCGGACCCGTTCGGCGCGCCGGGCGGCCAGCCCGAGCCGTTCGGCGGCCCCGGCGGCCAGCAGGACGCGTTCGGCGGCCCCGGCGGGCAGCAGGCGCCGTTCGGCAGCCCGGCCGGTCGGCCGGAGCCGTTCGGCGAGCCGGACCGGTTCGGCCCGTCGGCCGGTGGACGTGCCTCGGTCGCGGTACCCGGCCAGGGTCCGGCGGGTGGCGCGAACGCCTTCCCGCCGCCGCCCCAGCAGGCGCCGCCGGCCTGGTCGCAGGACGGGCCCGGCACCGAGCCGGAGCAGGGCCGCTTCGACGCGTTCAAGCCGGATGCCACCGAGTCGCAGACCGAGGCGCCCCCGCCGAAGGTGCGCAACGGCCGGGTGCTCGCCGCCGTGCTGGTCGCGGCGGTACTCATCCTCGCCGTGCCGCTCGGTCTGCTGACGCTGCTCGGCAAGGTCGGCGACGACAAGCCGGCCGGTTTCGACCCGGCGGTCGGCTCCTGCGTGAAGCAGTCCGGCACGAGCGCGGTGGCCGCCGACTGCGGTGAGCCGGGCGCGTTCAGCGTGGTGTCGAAGGTGGACAACAAGGACAAGTGCGCCGATCTGTCGCAGCCCTCGGTGTCGGTCGAGGGCGGCGGGACCACCCGGGTCCTCTGCCTGAAGCCCGCCGGCCAGTAACCGCACGTACGCGGAGCGCCCATCCCCCGCCGGGGTGGGCGCTCCGCGCCGTTCCGGTGTGCGTCTGTTCACCCCGGGATCGCCGGGAGCGCGCCGGGCCGGTGCGGCACGATGGGGGCATGAGCGCACGCGTACGGGCACCGGAACTGCGGGGTCGGGCCCGGCTGAACACCGGCGGCAGGGCCGTCACGCTGGCCGACCTGCGGGGCAAGATCGTTATGCTCGACTTCTGGAAGTCCTAGAAGAAGCTTGCAACTTCCCCGCCGAGGGTCCTAACGTCCTCGACATGTCTCACCATGAACACCTCGCTGACCTGTATCTGCGTCTATCCCTCGACCGCGAGGGCAAAACCGCGATCGAACGCCAGGAGGCCGACTGCCGAGCCTGGTGCGCCCGTAACGGGCTGGAAGTCCGCGCCGTGCATATCGACCGGGGCCGCTCCGGCTACAAGGCCGTCGACCGCGCTGGCTTCGACTCCGCGATGTCCGCGCTCACGACCGGCACCGTCGGGACCCTGGTCGTCTGGAAGGTCGACCGCCTGTCCCGGCGTGGCATGGGCCAGGTCGGGCAGGTCCTGGACCAGGTCGAGAAAGTCGGTGGGCGAATCGTCTTCGTACGGGACGGCCTCGACACGTCGCACCAGCAATCCCGCCTGGTCCTGGCCCTCCTGTCCGAGGTCGCCCGCAGCGAATCCGCGAACATCGGCCTTCGCGTCGCCTCGGCGAAGGCCCACCTACGCAACCTCGGCCGATGGATCGGCGGACAGCCGCCGTACGGCCTCGCCGTCACCGAGGACGGACGCCTAGACCACGACCCGCGTACCGCGCCGACCGCCCGTGAGATCGCCGAGCGCGCTCTGTCCGGCGAGCCGCTGGTGAAGATCGCCCGTGACCTGAACGCCCGCGAGATCCCCGCGACTCGCGGCGGAAAGTGGGGCGTCGGGTCCCTGTCGGTTCTGCTCAAGTCCCCTGCGTTCGCCGGGCTACTGCCAGAGACCGTCAAGCGCGACGGGAAGTACACGGGGAAGGTCGTCCCCTGGCGCGACCCCGAGACCGGCGAGACCGTCGAGATTGGTCGGGGGATCATCACCCCCGCCGAGCAGCTGCAGGTCGCCCGCCTCCTGGAAGCCCGCACCGTCGCCGACCCGACGGGCCGCGCCCGGGGCGTCCGGGCCCAAACGTCTCACCTCCTGACGGGCTATCTGCGGTGCGGGGGCTGCGGGGGTCGCATGTCGGCCGCCGGTCAGTCCTACGTCTGCCAGGCCCGTCGCCTCGGCCACCCGTGCCCGGCGCACACCACGGCAATGGTCCCCGCCGTAGACCGCGCCGTAGTCGACGCCTTCATTAACCGCCTGGCCGCGACCGAGCCCGGGGACACCCTGCTAGACGCCGTCGCCGAACGCTGGGTAGCCCGACATGACCCGGAAGTGATCCGCGAGCGGGCGACGATCACAACCGCGCTGGACGAAGCTAACGCCGCCCTGGTCGACCTAGAGGACGCCCGCTATCTGCGCGGTGAGTTCGTCGGACCCGAGGCCGTCCAGCGGTGGACCCGTCTACACGAACGGCTGACCGCCCGGGTTGCGGGGCTGCGCCGCAACCTGGCCGACTTCCCGTTGCCCGAGGCCGATATCTCCCCGCTACTAGACCCGGTCCTGGCCCGGGAAGCGTGGGACGCCGCCAGCGTCGCTGACCGCCGCGACCTCCTCGGCCTGGCCCTGAACGCCGTAACCGTCGCCCCCGCGAACGGCCGCCGGGGCGTGCGATTCGACCCCGCCACCCGCCTGCGCTTCACGTGGGCCGACGAACCCGATCCCGCGTCCCCGGACGCCTAAGACCTCACCCCGACAACCAAATAAGGCGGGCCCCGGAAAGGCGACTGCAACGCCCCCGAGGCCCTAGGGCCTGTCCTGTCGATCATGGAAGCCAGATGACAGCGGCGATGAGGATCAGACTGGCTCGGTAGAGGGATGCGCGTTTGGCGTAGCGGGTGGCCAGGTCACGCCATTGCTTGAGTCGGTTGAAGCAGCGTTCTACGACGTTGCGTTTGCGGTAGATCGCCTTGTCGAAGGCGGGTGGTCGCCCGCCGGTACTGCCCTTGGCGGCGCGGCGGGCGATCTGGTCGGCGCGTTCGGGGATGACGTGCCGGATCCCGCGTTGGCGCAGGGCTCGACGGGTGGAGTCATGGGCGTAGCCCTTGTCCGCGATCAGCACGTCAGGGCGCTTGCGGGGCCGGCCCGGTCCGGGCTCGTTGACGCGGATCGCATCGAGCAGGGCGAGAAGCTGGGGGTTGTCGCCGGCCTGGCCCGGGGTGAGCAGGATCGACAACGGCCGGCCGCGTCCGTCGACAGCGAGGTGGATTTTCGTGCTCAGTCCTCCGCGTGATCGGCCGATGGCCTCGCCATCTTGCGTACCAGGCGTCGCCGCACTTGTCGGGGAGCCCCTTTTTTGCGGGCGCCAGCGGCATGCTGATGCGCCCGCACGATCGACGAGTCGATGCTGATCGTCCACTGCACCGGTGTGCCGTCGTCGTACACCTGCGCCGCCGAGAGGATCCGATCCCATGTCCCGTCGGCGCTCCACCGACGCAGGCGCTCGTGGCAGGTCTTCCACGGTCCGAAACGTTCGGGCAGGTCACGCCACGGCGCACCCGTGCGCAGCTTCCACAAAATCCCGTTGATCACCTGACGGTGATCCCGCCACCGCCCACGAGCACCGCCCGGCTCCGGTAGCAGCGGCGCGATCACCGCCCACGCCTCATCGGTCAGTTCACCACGACGCACCACCGACACATCGTCAACGATCAACCACTACAAGATCGGCAGGACACGCCCTAGACGGAAACGGAGCTTCCGCCATGACGCACAACCCTACCCACCTCCGCGCCTACCTCGCCGGGCCCGCCCGCGCCGCCGACGGCATGGCCGCCGCCCTGGTCGCCGCTGGCTTCCTGGTCACCACGGCGACCGCCGCCGAGGCGGCCGATGTTGACGACCTCCTCGCCTTGGTCGCCGACGACATGGACGCCGCCCGCACCGCTGACGTTGTGGTGACCCTCCCCCGTGCTGAGGACTCCCCCGGAGGCCGCCGTTCACCCGGCCCTGTTCGGTGTCCCGGTCGTCACCCTGGCCGACGCTCTCGGGGGTGACCCGATGACCGCCGCGACCGCCCCACAGCGCGCCGCCGGCCGAGGCTGGGCCTATATCGGGGCCACCCTCGGCGGGGCCGTGTCCGTCGCCGCGAACGTCGCACACTCCTACGTCCGCCCCAAGGACGCCCCGGCCGACTGGACCGGCAGCACGGGGCCGTGGTCGGGTCGATCTTCTGGCCGGTCGCCCTGTTCGTCTGCGTGGAGATCCTGGCCCGTGTCGCCTGGCCGTCCGGCCGAGGCTGGACCGCGCTGCGGGACGGCGGGGCCCTCCCGGTGGCCCTGGTCGCCGCCCCGGTGTCGGACCGCCACCTGTCGGGCCTGCTGACCGCCTACGGTGAGGACGTCATCACGGCGACGGTCGGACCGCTGGCCGTGGACGGCCTGGCGCTGATCGCCGCCGGGGCGTTGCTGGCGATGGGCCGGCGACGTGTCGCCTGCCGCGACGGCCGCCGACGTGACGCGCCAGCATGTCGCCCCTGTCGCCAAGGCGTCGCCCGACAATATCGCCGACGCGAACCGGGACGCCCTGGCGGGGAGTTTCACGCCCTCGCACGCTCGACCGCAGGTGGTGACCACTGTGCGAGATTCCGGCCGGGTGGGCGATTGGCGGGCCGCCACGATGTCACCCGCCGAGGTCGACGTATCGCCGTCACCGGCGGTCGCCCATGTCGCCGCCGCGTCGTCGCCGCGCCAGTCGTCGGCCGATGCGATCCGGGCCGCCGCCGCCGAGCAGGGGGCGACGCCCGCCCGTGCCGCCGCCGCCCTCGGCCTGTCGGTCCGTACGTGTCAGCGTCACTGGCCCCGGGCCGCCGTCGTATCCGCCGCCTAACGTGTCGTTCACCTGCCGCCCGACGACGCCGGGTACGCCGTATGGGATGCGTACCTTCGGCGACGCGACGCCCAGGAGGCCGCCGGGTAGCTGGTCTCCGTCATCGTGCGGCCAGTGCGACGACAAACCCGGTCACCGCAGCGAGGAGGCCGCTCAGTCCCGCGAGGACGCCCGGGACGGTTCGCATGTATTCGAGGATGATCGCGTGCCGGCCGCCACCGGTCTGCTCTTCGGTTGTCACGCTGTCCGACGGTAGGGCGCTTCCGGGTTACTGTCCCGCAGCCCATTTGCGCTGTGCATCGCGCTGGACTCACGCCGTAACGCGCTCGGTCACTGCCGCCGGAGAGCTATTCACAACTAGTCACAGCAGTTCAGTTGATCTATCCCTTCGGGTGACGCGCCCGATTAGCCGTTCGCCGCGCAGACTCTGCGCATTCGGGCGCGCGAAGCGCTATGCCTTGCGCGTCGTTCCATGCGGAAGCGCCCGCCCCTCCCTGCGACGGGCGCTTCGTGTATTCAGGCCCAGGGGTCAGCGCCGGAGGCGGAACAGTTCGGCCAGCGCACGCAGCACGGCGGGCAGCTTGTCCGGCGGCACCCTGAACAGCGCGACGAGGGCAACAACGAGACGCGGCACGGCATAGACCAGCGCAACGGTGACCAGGGCCCAGGGTCCAGCGGTGAGAAATGGCTCAAGAGCAGGCACGGCGAAGCAACCCCCTTGGGGTCAACCTCGCGGCGGCCAAGGCACGCGAGTCAGGTTCGCCGATCCCGGTCAGGCATGAAGTTCTATCCCCAGGCTACCCCAGCCCCGGCACCTACTCGGCGACACGGGACCAGGTCGGCGCGCCAAGGGGAACCTGGCGGATGACGCCAATGTCGGGCAACAGCAAGCGGCCAGCCCGGCAGCGCGAGCAAATCGCCAGCGCCGAATAGGCAACGTCCCCTGGATGACGCGGGAGCGGAACCGCGCGTGGAGGCCTTCGTTTAGGTGCGATCGGACCAGCTGCGGGCTGGTCGGAGTGGTTCATGGGGCCCCGGCCGTTAGGCGTCCACAGCCAGACCTGGCCGTCCGCAGCTGCGTACAGGACCGCGATCGTGGTGCGTGGCTGCGAACAGTCACACGTCAGTCGATCAAGCTCACGGTACTGATCTGGATTGGCCTTAATCGCGGCGGCATGTTCCTCGAAGGCGTCCACGCCCCGACCCTCTCGTTCCTGGTTGCCCTAGCCTCTCGGCCCCGGCAGCGATCACGTCGCCGGAAGAAGGCGGCAGCGGGAACCGGGGACGGCGAAACTGCCGCCCCCGGCCCGTGCAGCCGTGCCGTACAAAAAATGTCCGTCACGGCGACGTGCACTTCTCGCCCTCGGCGTAGGTCTAGACCTACACTCGATGTATCGTCCGAATCGTTAGGACGCGCTACAACGAGGCGGAGCGACACGAAGGCCGACGCCGAAGTTTTCCAGGCCCAGGCGACGGCTTGACGCTGGTGGTGGTGGGTCTGCCGACCTGTTGGGTCAGGTGGGCCCACCCCCGGATGAGTCGGTCAGGGTAACGACCAACATCACCACGTAGTAGACGATCTTCACTGCGGTTGCTGCTACCTCGCCCGCTCTCCTCAGCCAGTCGGCATTGAATCGCGGACCACGGCCCGACGGGCGGGCCCTGTGTTTTCCCACTAACCACCTCCCAAGGTCCAGGGACTACGGACCTTCCGTCGTCCCCGCGCGCGCTGGGGACGAGCCTTGGAGTCTCGTGGTTAATGCCGTGCGCGGCGAGCCTAGCCCGCCGAACCATCAATCCCGTGGCACCCGCCCTAATCGATCTTGTGTCCCGTCCTCTATAGAGCCCAACGGTGCTCGACGCCCTTTGTCTCTCGGCCGGTAGGTGCACCCAGCCTGCAAGCGACTTACGCCCGTCCGACTCCGAATCACCTTCTCAATTGGTGGGTGCGCGGTGCGGTTTTTCAAGTTGACCGGCGTGTCCGGCGCGTCCACCGGTGAGCTGGCCGCCCTCCGGATCACTGAGCAACCAGGAGCAGGATGGAGCAACACGGAGCAACACTGAAAACGGCGGTCTAGACCGCCGTTCGCCATGTATGTCAACGGGCAATTCGAACGCAGGGAGCTTCGGTACTGGGAGCAACCCACCGCCGCCGAGGAAAGCCTGACGCCCGTCGCCCCCCAAGGGACGACCTCAGACGCCCCGGTGGGACCAACCCCTACCGGGACCACCCTCGGCCACGCTACGGCCGTCCCTGACCCTCTCTCGACCCCCACGCCGGCCATGCACGCCGCGCTAGGTGGCGGGCAGCGCCCAACCGCCGGGGCGACGCGGAGCGGGCGAGTGACGAAGTGACGGACGTTTCGTCACTCCCTATTACTTCTTCTAGTACGGCAGCCGCCGTTTGAGATGTCGCTGGTGGGGCCGGGTAGACGAGGTGCGGCCACCGCGTGATCGTCTGTCTGCTGTGGACATAACTTCAGATCTGGCGGTGGCCGCGTGCCACAGCGTAAACCCTGCCCGGTGGCGGCAGGTTCTGGCCGGGGTGTGCGAGGCGTTCGCGGGACGGTTCGGGCGGGTCGAGCCGCGGCGCACGGCGACGGCGTTCGTGGCCGGGCTGCTCTCGGATGTCGAGGTCAAGACGTGTTGGCAGTTGGCGGAGCAGGCCGGGCATGCCCGGCCGGACGCGATGCAGAGGCTGTTGTATCGGGCGGTGTGGGACGCCGACGCCGTCCGCGACGATCTGCGCGACGTGGTCGTGGCCCGGTTCGGCGACTCGGACGCGGTGTTGGTCGTCGACGAGACCGGGGACCTGAAGAAGGGCACGCATTCGGTCGGGGTGCAACGCCAGTACACCGGCACCGCCGGCAGGATCGAGAACGCGCAGGTAGGGGTGTTCTGCGGCTACGCCAGCCGGCACGGGCACACGCTGATCGACCGCCGGGTCTACCTGCCGGTGTCGTGGACCGATGACCGGGACAGATGCCAGGCCGCCGGGGTTCCCGATGAGGTCGTCTTCGCCACGAAGTCCGAGCTGGCCGCCGACATGATCACCGCTGCGGTCGACGCCGGCGTCCCCGCCGCGTGGGCGGCTGCGGACGAGGCCTACGGCAACAGCAGCGTCTTCCGCGCTCACCTGCGCGAACACCGCCTGGGCTATGTCCTGGGCGTCTCCCGCAGTCACCTGGTCCCTCTCGACGGCGGCAAGACTCGGGTGCGGGCTGACCGGGTCGCCGCCGACCTACCGGCCTCGGTGTGGCAGCGCCGCAGCGCAGGCGCCGGGTCGAAAGGGCCACGCTTCTACGACTGGGCCTGGCTCGACGACGTCTGCACCGATGCCGACCCCGACGACGGCGGCCACCACAGCCTCCTGATCCGCCGCAACACCACCACCGGCGAGCTGGCCTTCTACCGCTGCTGGACCCCGCAACAGGCCACTCTTGCCCAACTCGTGCGGGTCGCGGGCATCCGCTGGACAGTCGAGGAAAGCTTCCAAGCCGCCAAGGGCCAGGTCGGCCTCGACCAGCACCAGGTCCGCCGCTGGGACTCCTGGCACCGCTTCACCACCCTGGCCCTGGCCGCCCTCGCCGTTCTGGCGATCTGCGCCGCCGACGCCGACGACGACTCCACCGACACAGGACTGATCAAGCTGACCGTCAACGAGACCCGCCGGCTGATCAACACCCTCGTACTCCGCCCGATCCGCGACCTCACCCACCGTCTGCGCTGGTCAGACTGGCGCCGCCGCCATCAAGCCCGAGCCCGCCAAGCCCACTACGCCCGACGCCTCAACCTCGAACTCCAGCCATGATCCCGAACGGCGGCTGCCGTACTAGAGGAGGAGGAGTCGTCCTAGACATAGATACGGGAGTGACGAAACGAGCGTCACTGCGTCACTCGACGGCCCACCGGGCCGCCGATGCCGGCGACATGTGAACAGGTAGGCCCGCGCTGGCCTACTAACAAGGAGGAAAGCGAACAGTCCGCCGGCCGCTGGCGCACAGACCCCCGGCGGCGTCGCGCCCGCTGCTGTCGCCGGTGACCACGGCGACCGCCCCTCCTCCCTCGATTGGACCCGCCGTGACGACCTACCCCGACCGTTCCACGCCGCGCCCGTGCCGAGCGCCGGGTTGCCCAAACACCTTCACCCCGCGCCCGTCGGGGCCGATCGGCCGGACGTGCTCCGAGGCCCACCGGAAGAAGCTCGAACGCGCTGAGAAGCGTGGGCGCGAGGCCACGCAGGCGGCCGGGGCCGCCAGCCTCGGCGACGTGATGGGTTACCTCTTCGGCGAGCCGGACACGCCACAGCCCGACGACTGGTCGCCGTTGACGGGAGTGTTCGAGGAATGGGCACCCGCGCTGCTGGCCGAGTTTCGCGCCCTGGCCGCGGACGCCGACGCCGTCCGCAACGGTTCCGCCGGCCTGGTCGAGCTGATCGAGGAATGGCCGTTGGGAATCGCCCCTGGCCGCCGAGGCGTGCGCCGGTCGCCGATTGAGCGCGCGATCTCCCAGCTTTCCGGCGGCGCGCTGTATGGGTTCGGCTTCGGCCTCGAAGGCGACGTTCCTGGCACCCGCGACCCCCGCCGGCTCACTCGGCGCGACGAGGGACAGACCTCGCCGGACATGGGGCCGCCGCTGGGCGACCGGGTAGGCGCGTCCGAGTTCGTCTACAGGTAGAGCGGTGCGACTGGCCGAGGCTCCCCAGGGTTTGTGCTCGGCCTGGGCCGGTCGCCCGCGAAACAACTTCCCGCCCCGTGTGGGCGGGAGGGTCGCGAGGGTGTCGTCGCGTGCCGCCGGGGCCGGCTTCAGTTGGTCCCGGGTACGCGCCATCCCTTGAACCCGAAAACCTCCCCCTCCGGCGGGAGGGCCTTTCCAAGGGAGGCCAGGGCGTCCCGGTGACGACTGGACTCGTCACCCGCGAGCCGGGACGCCGCCCACCTCCTTCCACCGCCAGCGCAGAGCGCCGGCACCGGGCACCCCCGACGCCCTTTCGATCCTTCCGCGCGCTGCGCAGAGCGTTCCGCGACGGCTGATCCCAGGTTGGGCGGCCCCTTCACCTCAACCTGAAAGCGAACTTCCCATGGCTAACAGTTTCCTGAACGCCGACCACATCGCCGCGCTCGCGGTCGAGCTGGTGAAGAAGGATCTCGTCCTCGGCGACCTGGTCCACCGTGACTACGCGGCCGAGTTCGGCGGCGGCACGGGCGAGACCATTCGCGTACGTGTGCCTGGCGCCCTTCCCGCGGGACCCGCGCCGGCAGCGACAAGACCACCGCGCTCGTAGATGACGAGATCGCCGAGCAGTCCATCCCGGTCACCCTGAACACCCTCGCGTATAGCTCGGTCCTGATGTCCGAGAGCGACATGAGTCTCAACCTGGAGGACTTCGGCCGTCAGGTCCTGAAGCCCCAGACTGACGCGCTGGTCGCCTACTGCGAGCGTTCCATCCTCGGCGCGATGCAGGCCACCCCGGAGAGCGTCGGGATCACCCTGGACGCCGCCGCCCCGGCGAAGCTCTTCACGAAGATCCGGACCACCCTGCGAAACAGCGGCGTCCCGGCGTCTATGCCGATCCGCGCCGTGGTTGGCACTGACGTGGCCGCCGCACTGCTGGACGGCCCGGCCCGCACCTGGGACGCCGACGGCAACGCGACCGCCGACGCCGGCAAGGCATTGGGCAAGGTGCGCGGAATCGCGGTCTACGAGTCGAACCGCCTCGCCGGTGACGAGGTGATCGCGTTCGTCCCGAACGCCTTCACGCTCGCCGTCCGAGCCCCGGTCGTTCCCCAGGGCGCGACCACCGGCCGCAGCTTCGCGGCGAACGGCTTCGCGCTGCGGTAGGTCGCTGACTACCTCAGCACTCAGGCCGCCGATCGGTCGCTGCTGGCTACCTTCGTCGGCGCGAAGGCGATGCCTCTGCCGCTCGTCAACGAGACCACTGGGGCCGTGACCCTGACCCCGAACGCCGGGGCCGTGCGGGTCCTGACCGCCTCGTGACCTTCCTTCCGCCCCGGGCGTCAGTAGCTGCCTCTCCAACCGGCGTCCGGGGCGGACCCCCTCTTGCCCACCAATCGAACTTACGAAGGAGATAGGCAGTGGCCGACTTCTGCGAGTACTGCAACGCCCCGCTACCCGACGGATCACGGTCACACCGCCGGTTCTGCTCGGACAGCCACCGTGCACGGGCCAGCGAAGAGCGCCGCCGGCTCGCCGGTCAGCGCGAGTACGCCCGCCTGTACGCCTTCCTGCAAGAGAACGGCACGCCCGAGCAAATTGCGGCGTGGCACGCGCTCACGCCAACCCTTCTCACCCCGCAACACGAGATGGAGAACACAAATGCCTGAAACCGCCCACGCCGCCGCCAAGACCGCGCCCACCCCCGAGCAGGCCCCCGCCGTCGAGTGGAACGGTGAGTTCGACCCCGAGCGCGCCGGCCGCCTGGTCGCCGCGCTGCGTCGCGACCTGGCCGAGGCGAAGAGCGCCCTCAGCGCCGAGCGCGAGCGCGCCGCCGAACTGGAGAAGGTCGTCGCCTCGCGCGACCTCGCCGACGCCCGCGTCGCCGCCGTCACGAAGCACGGCGTCCCGGCGAGCCTGGCCGGATACATCACCGGGAACAACGCCGAGGAGATCGAGGCCAGCGCGGCGAAGGTCGCCGCGGACTTCAGCGCCGCCACGCAGACGGCCCCCGAGATGCCCGAGCTTCCGAAGCCCCGGCTCACCCCGGGACGTGCGGCCAACGACGTCGCCGAAAGCGCCTACGATCCCCGAGAGCTTGCCCAACGCATCGGAGCGTCGCACTGACCCGGCGGCGGTGACCTACCTGGGGGAGGGCCCGAGATCAGTCGGGCCTCTCACCGAAGCGGCATAGCGCCTCCCTGTCCGTACGGGCATAGAGGTCGCAAGGGCCTACCCCACCGGCTCGAACAGCTCCAGGAACTCGTCATCGTCGACGACAATGAGAGAGTTTCCAATCTTGACAAGCCACTGCCCAGGCTCCACAGAAACTTCAGGCCCGTCGTTGAAAAACCTGAAGGAACCCAAGTGGGGTCCATAGCTCGCCCGAGGGCGCGTGCGCTTGCCCAGCTCGGCAACCTGCCGCTCGCTTTCCTTGCTATACCGCACAGCCTCAACCGACTGTCGCAACTGATACATGTCTTCCTCCTTGTCGCCGCGCCGAGCGGCATCAGTGAATCGCTGTTGATCGACAACATGCCACCGTGCCCGAGCATTCCCGTCGTCCTATTCGGCTCGCCTAACACGCCCTAGGTCGGCTTAGGACATTCACCCCGGCCCCGGACTACCGCCGATTCCCGCTCGGCCGCCTACGGTCGCCCCTCGGGGGAACGGGCGCGCCCGCGTGGCCTACTCGGGGTCGCGCGTCTGGTCCGCCGGTGCCCGACGGCCTCGCCCTTGACGTACCGTCGCCAGCGCCTCTCGGGCGTCCGCCCCCTCGGCGTACCGCAGCGGGTGACAGGCCGTCTAGCGTGGACAGCGTGGTTAGAAGCATCAAGGCACTCCGCGAAACCCCCGACGAAGTCCTCATAGCCGAGCATGACGCACATGCCCGCCACACCGTCGTCGGTACCGACTACTACATGCAAGAGCTGGAACGGCGAGAGCGCCGGCGCGCGATCGAGGCGTCCGACCGCCTCGCGCGCCGGGCCTACTGGCTCGCCTGGTCCAGCACCCTCCTCGCGCTCGTCGCCGCCGTCGCCGCGATCATCGCGCTCTTCAAGTGAAAGGCCCCCGCTGCCGGACCGCGCCCGGCGGCGGGGGCCTTCGTGCGTTTACACGCTCCCGTCCGCTTGTTTGGGGGCGGCGGCCCCTTTAACCCGCTGACTGCCGACTCTCAGAGGCGTTAGCGACCGGCATGGAGCGGGAGTCCTTCCGACGCTCGCCTATGAGGGTTAAGAATTCCTCAACGAGCTGTATGTACCCCTCTGCCTGATCGGTGGTCGGGGGCTTATTGGTCGCGATGTCACGCAGGTGTGCGAGCCGCTCGAGAACCACTACGGCCCCCGGATTGAGCATCCTGTGTGCCTTCACAGCTTGGACAAGCTGTCGCGCCGTTACCATCTGGACCCGCTCCTCGGCAGGCAGCAAGGAAATCACCAGCTCTTCCGCTGCTTGCCAGGCATAGTCGACGGCGACCGACGGCTGACGGCCAACAACCAACCGAGCAATGGAGAGATTTTCCTCTGGACTGGTTTGCCCCTCTGGCTCTTCGCTCGGCGCGGCCTCTACAGCCTCAATGGTGGCCCGAGCCTCCTCGGCGCTACCGGTCACGTCCGCGTTGGTGGTGTAGGAGACGGCCATCGCGGGATCCGGTCTGATGTTATGCGGCGATCGGGGCGGGGCCGGTCTGGTCGGTGTCACGTTGGTCGGCGTCAACGGTGACGAGGCGGGCTTTGGCGAGTAGTTCGAGGCCCATGTAGCGGCGGCCTTCGGTCCACTCGTCGGTCTGCTCGGCCAGGACCGCGCCGACGAGGCGGATGATTGCCGGGCGGTTGGGGAAGATCCCGACGACGTCGGTGCGACGGCGGATCTCCTTGTTCAGGCGTTCCTGCGGGTTGTTCGACCAGATCTGACGCCAGATCTCGCGGGGGAAGGCAGTGAAGGCGAGCAGGTCGTCGCGGGCGGCGTCGAGGTGCTCGGCCGCGGTCGGGAACTTCGCCTCGATCGTCGTGACGACCCGCTGGAACTGGGCGCGGACGGCGTCGGCGTCGGGCTGGTCGAAGATCGTGCGGACCAGGGTGGCGATCCACGGCTGCGCTGACTTCGGGACCTTCGTCAGCAGATTGCGCAGGTAATGGGTCCGGCACCGCTGCCAGGACGCCCCTGGCAGCGCCGCACCGATGGCCTGCACCAGGCCCGGATGGGCGTCGGAGATGACCAGGCGAACACCGGACAGGCCGCGGGCGGTCAGCGACCGCAGGAACGCCAGCCAGCCAGCGCCGTCCTCGTCGGAGGCGACGTCCACGCCCAACACTTCGCGTTGACCATCGGCGTTGACCCCGACAGCGATCAGCGCGTGGACATTGACCGTCCGCCCGTGCTCACGGACCTTCATCGTCAACGCGTCCATCCACACGAACGTGTAGTGCGCTGAGTCGAGCGGCCGGTTGCGGAACGCCTCGACCTGGGCGTCCAGGTGCGCGGCCATCTCCGAGACCTGCGACTTCGACAGCTGGCGGATCCCGAGCTGCTCGACCAGCTTCTCCACTCGCCGCGTCGACACCCCGAGCAGGTACGACGTCGCCACGACCGACACGAGTGCCTGCTCGGCCCGCCGGCGGTGCGTCAGCAGCCAGTCCGGGAAGTAGCTGCCCTGGCGCAACTTCGGGATCGCCAGGTCGATCGTCCCGGCACGGGTGTCCCACTCTCGCTGCCGGTAGCCGTTGCGGGAGTTGACCCGCTCGTCGCTGCGCTGCCCGTAACCGGCGCCGCAGATCGCGTCCGCCTCGGCGGACATCACCGCCTGCGCGAACGTCTTGATCATCGCCTGCAACACGTCCGGCGACGCGCCCGCGATCTGCTCGCGCAGCAGGTCAACAGGGTTCACACTTTCTGATGCGGCCATCGCGTTCTCTCTTCCTTCTCTGACTTGGTCGTCTTGAAGGATCGACGCGATGGCCGTCTCTCATCTACGCAACACGCCCATCACGGGCAAGTCGTACACCACTCCCGTGGACGCGACCCGGCTACCCGTTCCCACTCGGCCTCAATAGGACCTGCCTTCAACCTACGGAGGCCGTCTCCGAGTAGGTCGGAGACTCGACGGCGGTACAGCGTAAGAACCAAAACCGCCACGGCAGGCCATGCAAGCGCCTGAACCATCGCGACCGCAAATTGACGCCAGTTCACGGGACCTCCCTAGGCCACCCGCGAGACTGTAGCCGCCGACCGCAAGCGAGGCCCACGACCGTGCCGGACGGCCGCCGTCGCACCCAGTAGCGGAATGGGCCCGCTCAGGCCGCGTGAGCGACCAGTTCCCGGCCGCGTGCTACTCCGCTGCGTGCGCGCCCAGCCGAGGAAGCGGTCCGTCAGGTCGCAGGGTAGAGCGATGGATCAGGCAGCACCGCCCGGATCTCGCCGAGGAAAGGGCCGACTAGACGCTCTCGGCCGGGCCGTTTGCCGGCTACGTGCGATTCGCCCGATCCGGCCTGATCGACCTGGCGGAAGTCCCCGGCGACGCCGTGGCAGGCTGGACGGTATGACCGGACCCCGCGTCCGCGCGCCCGAGCTACGGGGCCGCGCCTGGCTGAACACTGGCGGACGAAACCTGACATTGCGGGACCTTCGAGGTCGCTGCGTCATCCTAGATTTCTGGACGTTCTGCTGCATCAACTGCCTGCACGTGCTCGACGAGCTGCGTCCGCTCGAGGACAAGTACGGCGACGTCCTGGTCGTGATCGGCGTGCACTCGCCGAAGTTCGAGCACGAGAAGGACCCGGCGGCGCTGGCCGCGGCCGTCGAGCGGTACGGCGTGCACCACCCGGTGCTCGACGACGCCGAGATGGACATGTGGCAGCAGTACGCGGCCAAGGCGTGGCCGACGCTCGCCGTGGTGGACCCCGAGGGGTACGTGGTCGCCACCATGGCCGGCGAGGGGCACGCCGAAGGGCTCGCCCGGCTGATCGACGAGCTGATCTCCACCCACGAGGCGAAGGGCACGCTGCACCGGGGCGAGGGCCCGTACGTGCCGCCGGCCGAGCCGGACACCGTCCTGCGCTTCCCCGGCAAGGCGCTGCCGCTCGACGGCGGGAACCTGCTGGTCAGCGACTCGGCCCGGCACTCTCTGGTCGAGCTGGCCGCCGACGGCGAGACGGTGGTCCGCCGCATCGGCGCCGGTTCCCGGGGCCGGACGGACGGCCCGGCCTCCGCCGCCACGTTCGCCGAGCCGCAGGGGCTCTGCCTGCTGCCGCCGCACGTGGCCGAGGTCGCCGGTTACGACGTGGTCGTCGCGGACACGGTCAACCACCTGCTGCGCGGCGTGCGGCTGTCCTCCGGCGAGGTGGTCACCGTGGCCGGCACCGGGCGGCAGTGGCGTTCGACTGTCGACGACCACGCGCACGACGCCCGCGCGGTCGACCTGTCCTCCCCCTGGGACGTGGCCTGGTACGACGACCGGGTGATCGTGGCGATGGCCGGCATCCACCAGCTCTGGTGGTTCGACCCGATCAAGCGGACCACCGGCATGTACGCCGGAACGACTGTCGAGGCGCTGCGCGACGGCCCGCTGCCGGACGTGTGGATGGCCCAGCCGTCCGGGTTGTCCGTGTCGGCCGACGGCGCCCGCCTCTGGGTCGCCGACAGCGAGACCAGCGCGATCCGCTGGGTCGAGAGCGGTGAGATGCACACCGCCGTCGGTCAGGGCCTGTTCGACTTCGGGCACGTGGACGGCCCGGCCGACCAGGCGTTGCTCCAGCACCCGCTGGGCGTGTGCGCGCTGCCCGACGGCTCGGTCCTGATCGCCGACACGTACAACGGTGCGGTGCGCCGCTTCGACCCGGAGACCGGGCAGGTGGGCACCGTGGCGGACGGGCTGGCCGAGCCGAGCGACCTGGTGCTCACCGGTGAGGGCGACGTGCTGGTGGTCGAGTCGGCCGCGCACCGGCTGACCCGGCTGGCGCCGGGCGCGCTGACGTCGGCCGGGGCGAACACGGTGGACGGCCCCCGGCACCGGCTGGAGCGCAAGCCCACCGACGTGGCGGCCGGTGAGCTGACGCTCGACGTGATCTTCACGCCGGCGCCGGGGCAGAAGCTCGACGAGACGTACGGGCCGTCGACCCGGCTCGTGGTCTCGGCGTCCCCACCGGAGCTGCTGGTCGAGGGCGCGGGCACGACCACCGACCTGTCCCGCAAGCTGGTGGTCAGCGGCGACGTGGCGCAGGGGGTGCTCCAGGTGACCGCCCAGGCGGCGACCTGCGACGCCGACGTGGAGCACGCGGCCTGCCACCTGACCCGGCAGGACTGGGGCGTCCCGGTGCGGGTGGTCAGCGGCGGCGCGACCCGCGTGCCGCTGGTCCTGCGCGGCATGGACGAGTCCTGACCGTCCCGTTCAGGCGAACGGGGTGGGGGTCACCCCGGCGTCGATGAGCGCTGCGCGGACCAGTTCCGCGCAGCGCACCGCGCCGGGGCTGTCGCCGTGCAGGCAGATCGACTCGACCGGGGCGGGGACGACCGTCCCGTCCACGGCGACGAGCGTGCGCTCGACTGCCATCCGTACCGCCCGGACGGCCACCTGCTCCGGGTCGGTCACCAGCGCGTCCGGTGAGCTGCGCGGCACCAGCGTGCCGTTGGGCAGGTAGTTGCGGTCGGCGAAGCCCTCGGCCACCACCCGCAGGCCGGCACCGGCCGCGAGCTGGGCCAGCACGGTGCCGGGCTGGCAGAGCACCGGCAGCTCGTGGTCGTACCCGCTGATCGCCGCCACCAGCGCGGCGGCCTGCGATTCCTCGCGGGCCGCCGCGTGGTAGAGCGCGCCGTGGGGTTTGAGGTAGCGGACCCGGGTGCGGTACAGGCGGCAGAAGGCGTCGAGCGCCCCGAGCTGGTAGATCGTCTCGTCGCGCAGCTCGGCGAAGTCGTACGCGATGTGCCGCCGGCCGAAGCCGGCGAGGTCGCGGTAGCCGACCTGCGCGCCCACCGCGACGCCGCGTTCGGCGGCGCCGGCGCAGACCCGGTGCATGGTGGCCGCGTCACCGGCGTGGAAGCCGCAGGCGACGTTCGCGGAGCTGATCAGGTCGAGCAGTGCGTGATCGTCGCCCAGCCGCCAGCTTCCGAATCCCTCGCCCAGGTCAGCGTTGAGGTCCATGAAACGTCACCGTAGTGCCTGGCCGGGCCTGGGCGAGCGGGGTCACGTCGTCCACCACCCCGATGACCGGGTACCCGCCGGTGGTCGGGTGGTCGGCCAGGAAGACGAGCGGTTGGCCCGACGGCGGCACCTGCACCGCGCCGAGCACCAGGCCCTCGCTGGGCAGTTCGCCGGCGACCGCGCGGGGCAGGGCCGCGCCGGCCAGCCGAGCGCCGACCCGGTTGCTGTCCGGGCTCACCGTGTACGCGTCGCGACACAGCAGCTCCAGCGCCTCGGGGGTGAACCAGTCCTGCCGGGGGCCGGGACGCACGGTGAGCCGCAGTTCGTCCGGGAGCGGACCGGTGACGGCGAGGTCGACGGGTGCGGGTGGACCGGCCGGGGTGCCGAGGGGCAGCCGGTCCCCGTCGCGCAGCGGCGGCGGCCCCAGGCCGGAGAGCGTGTCGGTGGCGCGGCTGCCGAGCACCGGCTCGACCGCGATCCCGCCGCTGACGGCCAGCCAGGTGCGTACCCCGGCGCGGGCCGGTCCGACGCGCAGCACCGCCCCGGCGGGCAGCGCGAGCGGCCGTCCCACGTCCGCCGGGCGCCGCCGCGCGGCTCCGGCCGGCCACTCGACGACCACGTCGGCCGGGGCCCCGGTGAGGGCGGCAGCCACCGCCCGGGTGACGCGCAGCGCGCAGCCGGTCAGGGTGATCTCCAGCCCGGCGGCGTGCTCGTCGTTGCCGACGAGCCGGTTGGCCAGGCGCAGGGCGGCCGGGTCGAGCGCGCCGGAGCGGGGTACGCCGAGGTGCGCCCACCCGGGCCGGCCCTGGTCCTGGACGGTAGTGAGCGCGCCGGCCCGCAGCACCTCGATCACGGTGCGTCGGCCAGCCGGACGCGGGTGCCCGGGGTGAGCCGGGCCGGCGGGTCGGCGTGCACGTCGAACAGCGGCAGGTCGGTGCGGCCGACGAGCAGCCAGCCGCCCGGTGACGCGGCGGGGTAGATGCCCGCGTACGGGCCGGCGAGCGCGACCGAGCCGGCCGGCACCCGGGTACGCGGCGTGGCGAGCCGGGGCACGGCCAGCTCGGGCGGCAGCCCGGCCAGGTACGCGAACCCGGGGGCGAACCCGCAGAACGCGACTCGGAACTCGGTACGCCGCAGCCGGTCGACGACTGCGGGCACGTCCACCTGCCAGTGGTCGGCGACGCGTGGGAGGTCTTCGCCGTCGTACACGACCGGCACCCGGACCTCGGTGGTGGCCGCGCCGGAGGCGGCGGTCCGGGGCCGCCAGCCGGTGATCCGGGCGGCGGCCGCCTCGGGGTCCGGTACGCCGTCGAGCAGCACGGTGACCGCGCCGGGGACGATCTCGGTGGCGGTCAGCTCGCCGGCCTCGCGGCGGTGCCACAGCTCGGCCTGCCACGCCTGCGCCTGCTCCGCGTCGTCGCAGTCGAGGAGCAGGGCGTACGCCCCGGCCGGCCGGATCCGCATCCGGTCATCCTCCCGTCGGCTGACGTGACGGTCCACACTACTTGCAAGTAACCTACGCCGTCGTAACCTATTGAGGTGACGACCTCCGCACCGTTCCGGCTCCGGCCGGCCGACATCGGGAAGCCGCGCATGCGCGGCTGGCTGCACGCGTACGCGTTCTTCGCCGCTCTCGTCTGCGGCATCGTGCTGTGTTCGATCGCCGCCGGCCGTCCCGGCTGGGCGCCGCTGGTGAGCTGCCTGATCTACAGCTTCACCGTGTGCGGGCTGTTCGGCACCAGCGCGCTCTACCACCGGCGGGTCTGGTCCGAACGCGGCTACCAGATCATGCGCCGGATGGACCACTCGATGATCTTCGTGTTCATCGCCGGCACCTACACACCGTTCTGCGCGCTGCTGCTGGACAACCGGCAGGCCACGATCATGCTGAGCCTGGTCTGGGGCGGCGCGATCGCGGGCGTGGCGGTGAAGCTGATCTGGCCGCACGCGCCGCGCTGGGTCTCCGCCCCGCTCTACCTGGCGCTCGGCTGGGTGGCGGTGGCCATGCTGCCGCAGATCCTTCATGCCGGTGGCGTCACCGCGCTGGTGCTGCTGAGCGTGGGCGGCGCGATCTACAGCGTGGGCGCGGTGTTCTACGCGCTGCGCCGGCCGAACCCGTGGCCCACCGTCTTCGGGCACCACGAGTTCTTCCACGCCTGCACGCTCGTCGCCGCGATCTGCCACCACATCGCGATCTACTTCGCGTTGTTCGCCTGAGCCGGACCGCGCCGCGCCGGCACCGCACCTCGGGCCGGACCGGGCCGCGCCGGACTCCGGACATGCGCGAGGGCCCCGCGCCGTTGCGGGGCCCTCGGGTTCCGGGGGGTCAGGCCGGGTAGCCCGAGCCCGGGCGGCGCACCTCGCGGTACTCCTCGCGCACGACGCGGTCGTCACGCACCGGCACCACCGGCTCGGCGACAACCTGCTCCCGTACCGGGGCGGCCACGACCCGGCGGCGGCTGTTCCAGAAGTAGAGCGTGGTGAGCAGGCCGGCGACGCCGGCGAGCATGAGCACCCAGCCCACCACGTTGAGGTTCAGCCATCCCAGATTGGCGTCGATGGCGAACGCGAAGATCGCGCCGAGCGCGATGAGGAAGATGCTGGCACCGATGCCCATGACGTCGCCTCCTTGGCGTCCTGCTGGCGTTTCCTGCCCGCCGCGGCCATGGATGAGGTAGCGGCACACATCGACATACCCAGGCGCTTTGATCGTCAATCAGGCAAGCTGGGCGGTATGACGGACGGCAGGAACGGGCAGCGGACGCTGGTGCTGCTGCGGCACGCCAAGGCCGAGCAGTCCGGTGACCTCCCGGACACGGACCGGTCGCTCACCGCGCGCGGGCACGCCGACGCCGCCACCGCGGGCGCCTGGCTGGCCCGGCACGGGCTGCTCCCCGACGTGGTCCTCTGCTCGCCCGCCCGGCGCACCCGGCAGACCTGGCACGACGTGGCGATGGGCATGAGCGGTTCCCCGCCGGAGGGCGGTCCCGCGGGCTCGGCTCCCGCGGTGCGATACGAGCCGACCGCGTACGACGCGCTTCCGGATCAGCTGCTGGAGCTGCTGTGGACGGTCGAGCCGACCGCCGGGACGGTGCTGCTCGTCGCGCACAACCCGGGGATCTCTCTGCTGTCGGCGCTGCTCGACCCGCAGCGGGCCGACCCGGACGGGCTACGGACCACCGATCTGGTGGTGCACCGGCCGACGACCCGCTGGGCCGACCTCGCGCCGGGAAACGCGCCGATCACCGGCCGCCACACCGCCCGCGCCTGAGCGGACGGCTCAGACCCGGCTGTCGTAGGTCGCCCGGTTGGCGAGCACGTCGTCCATGTGCGTCTCGGCCCAGGTCTTCAGGCCCCGGATCATCTCGTGCAGGGAGTACCCGAGGTCGGTCAGCTCGTAGGTGACAGTCACCGGCACCGTCGGCTCCACGGTGCGGGTGATCATTCCGTCGCGCTCCAGGGCGCGCAGCGTCTGGGTGAGCATCTTCTGGCTGACCCCGGGCAGCGTGCGGAACAGCTCGGAGTATCGCCTCGGTCGCGGCTCGCCGGCGCAGTCCGCTCCGAACCGGTGCGAGCCGTCGGTGCGCAACGCGGCCAGCACCAGCGTGACCCACTTGTCGGTGATCCGGTCGAGCAGTTGCCGGCTGGGGCACTGGGCCAGGAACGCGTCGTACTCGGCCTTGCTCATGCTCTGCTCCTGCCACGCCGGTGAGCTACGCACTTTGAGGTGCCTACTTCCCCCCGGAAAGTTACACGCCGATAGTGGAGGCCGGGCGCTGTGATCCGGCGGCGCCCGTGACGGACGACGAGAGCCAAGAGGTACACGCATGGCCCGCACCACCCTTCCCGGCGGCACCTGGACGCTGGGCGACCTGACCGTCACCCGGTTCGGCTACGGCGCGATGCAGCTCGCCGGCCCCTGGGTCATGGGACCGCCCGCCGACCACGACGGCGCCCTGGCGGTGCTGCGCGAGGCGGTCGCGCTCGGCATCACCCACATCGACACCAGTGCGGCGTACGGGCCGTTCGTCACCAACCGGCTGATCCGGGAGGCGCTGCACCCGTACCCGGATTCGCTGCACGTCGTCACCAAGGTCGGCGCGGACCGGGACGAGCAGGGCGGCTGGCCCACCGCACGGGATCCGGAGAGCCTGCGCCGGCAGGTCCGGGAGAACCTGGAGACGCTCGGCGTGGACGCGCTCGGCCTGGTGAACCTGCGGCTGGGCGACGCCACGGGGCCGCAGCCCGGGTCGCTCGCCGAGGCGCTGGACACGCTCGCCACGCTCCAGCAGGAGGGTCTGATCCGCCACCTGGGCCTGAGCAACGTGACGCCGGAACAGGTGGCCGAGGCGCGGTCGATCGCGCCGATCGTCTGCGTGCAGAACCTGTACAACCTGGCCCACCGCCAGGACGACGACCTGATCGACGAGCTGGCCCGGCAGGGCGTCGCCTACGTGCCGTTCTTCCCGCTCGGCGGGTTCACCCCGTTGCAGTCCTCGGCGTTGTCGGCGGTGGCCGAACGCCTGGGAGCGACGCCGATGGGCGTCGCCCTGGCGTGGCTGCTGCGGCGCTCGCCGAACATCCTGCTGATCCCCGGCACCAAGTCCGTCGCGCACCTGCGCGAGAACGTCGCCGGAGCCGGGCTGACCCTCTCCGGCGACGACCTCGCCGAGCTGGACCGGATCGGCCGCTGAGACGCGGCGTCAGGACGGCGGGGCCGTCGGCGGCGGCGGGTCGGGCGGCGGCGGCATCATCGCCGTCGGATGCGAGAGCCGGTTCTCCTCCACGATGAGCGTGCGGGCCCGCTTGCGACGGTCCTGCCAGAACCACAGCGTGGTCAGCAGGACGCCCAGCCCGGCCAGGATGAACACCCAGCCGACCGCGCGCAGGTCGATCCACCAGACGTTGGCCCGGATGGCGAAGGTCATGATCGCGCCGAGCGCGATGAGAAAGATGGCGCTACCAATGCCCATGTGCGCTGCACTCCCCCGTGCGATGGCCTTGGGCGTACTCCGGTCGTGGTCCGCGACGGTTACCCGCCACCGGGCCGCCTATCCACCCCGGGCACACGCACGACGACGGCCGGCGGGCTGGTGCCCGCCGGCCGTCGTCATGAGGGGGAGAGTGACGTTTCAGGGGTGAAAGCCCCCGAAAGGGCTCAGAAGACCTCCTCCGGGAGGTCCATGATCTCCAGGTCGGTGCCCTCGATGATCCGGCGGTCGGCGCCGATGCGGGGCAGCACCTCGCGGGCGAAGAACCGGGCCGCGGCGACCTTGCCGGTGTAGAAGGACTTGTCGGCCGCCGAGACCTCGCCGGCCAGCGCCTTCAGCGCCACGTCCGCCTGCTTCTGCAGCAGCCAGCCGACCACCAGGTCGCCGATCGCCAGCAGGAACCGGCGGCTGCTCAGGCCCACCTTGTAGAGCGCGCGGGTGTCGCCGCCCTGGGCCTCGCCCAGCCAGCCGGTCATCACGCCGAGGATGTTCTGGATCTCGGCGAGCGCCTTGCCGAGCGCCTGACGCTCCTCCTTGAGCTGGCCGTTGCCGGCCTCGGAGGCGATGTGCTCCTGGATCTCGGCGGCGACCGCCATCAGGGCCTTGCCGTTGTCCCGGACGATCTTCCGGAAGATCAGGTCGAGGCTCTGGATCGCGGTGGTGCCCTCGTACAGGGTGTCGATCTTGGCGTCCCGGACGTACTGCTCCAGCGGGTAGTCCTGGAGGAAGCCCGAACCGCCGTAGGTCTGGAGCGCCTCGTGACCGAGCAGCTCGTACGCCCGCTCCGAGCCGACGCCCTTGACCAGCGGCAGGAGCAGGTCGTTGACCCGCTTCGCCAGCTTGGTGGCCTTCTCGTCACCGGCCGCCTCGGCGATCGTGACCTTGTCCTGCCAGGTCGCGGTGTAGCAGACCAGCGCGCGCAGGCCCTCGGCGTACGACTTCTGCAGCAGCAGCGAGCGGCGCACGTCCGGGTGGTTGGTGATGGTCACTCGCGGGGCGGTCTTGTCGGCCATCTGGGTCAGGTCCGCGCCCTGCACCCGGTTCTTGGCGTATTCCAGCGCGTTCAGGTAGCCGGTGGAGAGCGTGGCGATCGCCTTGGTGCCGACGAGCATCCGGGCGTACTCGATGATCATGAACATCTGGCGGATGCCGTCGTGCTTCTCGCCCAGCAGCCAGCCCTTGGCCGGTACACCGTGCTCGCCGAAGGTCACCTCGCAGGTGTTCGAGACCTTCAGGCCCATCTTGTGCTCGACGTTCGTCGCGTAGACGCCGTTGCGCTCGCCCAGCTCGCCGGTCTCGGCGTCGAAGTGGTACTTCGGCACGACGAACAGCGACAGGCCCTTGGTGCCCGGGCCGCCGACGCCCTCGACGCCGACCGGACGGGCCAGCACGTAGTGGACGATGTTGTCGCTCAGGTCGTGCTCACCGGAGGTGATGAAGCGCTTCACGCCCTCGATGTGCCACGAGCCGTCCGGCTGCTGGATCGCGCGGGTACGGCCGGCGCCCACGTCCGAGCCGGCGTCCGGCTCGGTGAGGACCATGGTCGAGCCCCACTGCTTGTCGATGAACAGCCGGGCCCACTTCTTCTGCTCCTCGGTGCCCTCGACGTGCAGCACGTGGGCGAAGGACGGGCCGGAGGCGTACATCCAGATCGGGGCGTTGGCGCCGAGCACCAGCTCGGCGAGCGACCACCAGAGGGCGCGCGGGGCGTTGGTGCCGCCCAGGGACTCCGGCAGGTCCAGGCGCCAGAACTCGGAGTCCATGAACGCCTTGTACGACTTCTTGAACGACTCCGGCAGCGGCGCGGTGAACGTCGCCGGGTCGAAGACCGGCGGATTACGGTCGCTGTCCGAGTAGCTGGCGGCCAGATCCTCGCGGGCGAGGCGGTCGACCTCGCCGAGGAAGCTGCGGGCGGTGTCGACGTCCAGGTCCGTGAACGGCGCCTGGCCGAGCGTCCGGTCCGCCCCGAATACCTCGAACAGGTTGAACTCGAGGTCCCGCACATTGCTCTTGTAGTGGGTCATGCTCGCTGGCCCCGCTTCCGGACAGGTGTTACCGATCAGTAACTCCAGACTGTATTACTCGCCGGTAGGCAACGACAAGCGGATCTCGGAAGTGACAGCGATTACACACTTCCCGTTCATCCGTCGGCGGCGCCGACCTCCCAGCTCGGTACCGGGGATGCGGTGGTGCTGCGCGGGCCGACGTACTCCATCAGGATCAGCGCGATGTCGTCGTCAAGCCGGCCGTGCACCCACTCGACCAGGGCGGTCTCCAACGAGGCCAGCCCGTCCGCGACGGTGCCGTGGCCGAGCAGCCGCCAGGCGCGGTCGGCGGTGGGGAAGAACTCGCCGTCCCGGCGCGCCTCGCCCAGCCCGTCGGTGAACAGCAGCAGCCGGTCACCCGGCTCCAGCCGCTCCACCCGGGGGCGGACCACTGGCATGAAGCCGAGCGGCGGCGCGGGCGCGGGCGGCTCCAGCGGGATCACCGCGCCCCGGCGCAGCAGCAGCGGCGGCGGGTGCCCGCAGTTGACGATGGTGAGCGTGCCGCCGCGCTCCTCGACCAGGGCCGCGGTGACGAAGTCCTCGTCGCCGACGTTGCGGGCCACCGCGCGGTCCAGGTCGGTCACCACCGCGCGCAGGTCGGCCCGCTCGTACGCGACGTGCCGGTAGGAGCCGAGCACGATGCTGGCCAGGCGGACCGCGTCCAGCCCCTTGCCCCGTACGTCGCCGATGATCATGCGCACGCCGTACGGGGTGTCCATCACCTCGTACAGGTCGCCGCCGATCTCCGCCGTGGCGGTGGACGAGATGTACCGGGCGGCCACCGCAAGCGTGCCGACCTGCGGGCCGAGCGGCCGCAGCACCGCCTGCTGGGCGACCGAGGCGAGCCGGGACAGCTCCGCGATCCGGTCCGCCTGGCGCTGGCGTATCGCCGCCGTGGCGGCCGCGATCGCGGTGGCCGCCCCGACAGCCGTCACGTTGACCACTGTCACCAGCGGGCTACCCCGTTCGGCGACGGCGAAGCCGACACCGATGGCGGTGGCCAGGCCACCGACCACGAGCACCACCCGCCAGGACGCCAGCGCCGCCGCGAGGAACGGCGCGACGACCATCAGCGCGAGGTAGTGCGCCGGTCGGCCGTCCGCCAGTTCCACCGCGACCACGATCGCGAGCAGCGCGAGGGCCGCGCCGAGGCCGGCGCGGGATCCGGGACTCAGCGGGCCTCGGCCCGGCTGGAAGGGTTGCGTGCGTACATCGGACAGCATGCCTGATGGACGTGAACGGGAGAATGAACCTGGCCCGTCGGTCGTGGAAGTTCTGCCCGAGTGGCCGGTCAGCCGAGCACCTCGTACCGGACGTTCACGTGGCCGAGGCCGGTGGCGGCGATGGTCGCGAACGCGGCGCGGGACAGGTCCAGGCACCGGCCCTCGATGAACGGGCCACGGTCGTTGATCCGCACCACCACCGACTTGCCGTTGGCCGGATTGGTGACCCGGACCTTGGTGTCGAACGGCAGCGTCTTGTGCGCCGCGGTGAGCGCGTTCGGGTTGAACGTCTCGCCGTTCGCCGTCATCTGGCCCTCGGCGTAGAAGGAGGCGCCGCAGGAGCCGCTGTCCACGACCTTCGGGCTGCTCGTCTTCTTCGCCGTCGGGGACGGGGAGGCGGTCCGCGCCTTGCTCCGGGAAGCCGCCTGGGTGCGGCTCGCCTTCGGGCTCGGAGTGGCCTTCGGCGACGGGCTGAGGCTCGCGCTCGGCGAGGCCGACGCGCTCGGCGACGGGGTGGCCGACGTGGGGGCGGGCGTGCTGGGCAGCGTCTCGACCGCGACCGGTGCGGCGGGCGGCTCGGCGGAGGTGAGCCGCACGGCGCCGACGGTACCGCCGACCGCGAGCGCCACACCGACCGCCGCGGTCGCGGCGATGGCGGCGGGCGAGGAGAACTTGCGGGTACGAAGGTGCCTAGCAGCCACCGGCCCGGTCCTTTCGTCAACTGAACAAACCGGCCCGGACCGTAACGAGAGAAGCACTTCCGAAGTCAACGTGATCATGGTGCTATGCCCGCATTTACCCTGGTACGTGTAGCCGATCACGCCACCGTCGATCGGCCGAACGGCCCACCGATCCGCCAGGATGGAAACCGTGCTGAGTCGTCGCCTGATCGAGCTGTTCGGATGGATCGACCCCGGCCCGGGCAGCACCCACCTGGTCAGCGACATCTCCGGCTGGTGGTGCGACCCCGACGTGCTCGCCCGGGTCGGTCCGGCACTGGCCGGGCTGTTCCCCGAGGACCGCCCGACCGTCGTGATCGCCCCCGAGGTGACCGGGCTGCTGCTCGGCCCGCTGGTCGCGGTCGCCGCCGGAGCCGGTTTCCTGCCCGCGTACAAGGACGGCGGCGAGCGGCGCCGGGTCGGACCGACGCGCTGGGCGCAGACACCCCCTGACTACCGGGGACGGCAGCTGCGGGTCGGCGTGGACGGCCGGCGGCTGAACTCCGGCGACCGGGTGCTGCTGGTCGACGACTGGGTCGACACCGGCGCGCAACTGGACGCGCTGGGCCGGGTCGTCCGGGACGCCGGGGCCGACCTGATCGGTGCCGCCGCACTGGTCGCGACCTGCCCGCCCGAGGTCGGCGAGCGGCTGGGTCTGCGCGCCCTGGTCACCGGCGACGAGTTGCCGTGAGACGCCGGCAAACCGGATGAACGACGGCGGTACGGTGCCGTAGCGTCGGCAGCATGTGGCCCCGCATCGGTGGATTGCGCGCACTCGCCCTCGGCACGCCCGGCGAGCTGCGCACCCGGCTCAACACCCTCGTGCTCTCCGGCGTGAAGACCGCCACCGCCGGGCTGGTCCAGGAGTACGACGACGAGAACGAGGAACTGGAGTACGTCGGCGAGCGACTGGTCCTGGTCGACGACAACGACGCGCTCGTCGGCGTCGTGGAGGTCACCGGCGTCGAGGTGGTGCGCTTCGCCGACGTGCCGTGGGACTTCGCCCGCGCCGAGGGCGAGGGCGACCGGTCGATCGAGGAGTGGCGCGAGGGCCACGGCGCCTACTGGGCCCGGCAGGGCACCCCGGTCACCGACGACACCCGGATCGTCTGCCTCCGGTTCCGGCTGGTCTCCACCGAGGGCAGCGTCGGCACCTAGCCGGCCCGGCGCAGCTCCGGCAGCAGCGCCGCCGCCTCCACCAGCACCGCCTCGTCGCCGGCGTACCAGCTGCTGGCCCGGGGCCAGTGCGTCACCACGTCGGTGAAGCCCAGCCGGGCCGCCCGGGTCACCTGCTCGGCGAGGAAGCCGGCGCTGGTCAGCGAGAACACCGGTGCCGAGTCGAGCGACAGGTAGCGGTCCAGCGTCGCCGGGTCGCGGCCGGCCTGCTCCAGCGTGCGGTCCATCCGCTCGGACAGCTCCGCCACCGTGCCCCACCAGGTCTCGACGTCGTCGCCGCCGAGCCCGGTGGTGACCCAGCCCTGCCCGAACCGGGCGACCAGCCGCATCGAGCGGGGACCGTTCGCGGCCAGCACGAACGGCACCCGGGGCTGCTGGACGCACCCGGGGTTGTTGCGCGCGTCCACAGCGGTGAACCACTCCCCGCGCCAGGTCGTGCCGTCCTCCCGCAGGATCGCGTCGAGCAGCTCGGTGAACTCGGCGAACCGGTCCACGCGCTGCCGCGGCGGCAGCGTCTCGCCGCCGAGCACGGCCGAGTCGAAGCCGATGCCGCCCGCGCCGAGGCCGAGCAGCACCCGGCCGCCGGACACGTCGTCGAGCGCCGTCACCTGCCGGGCGAACGCCGCCGGGTGCCGGAAGTTCGGCGAGGCCACGAGCGTCCCCAGCTTCACCCGGGACGTCACGCCGGCCGCCGCGGTGAGCGTCGTCCACGAGTCGAACCACGGGCCGTCGACCAGGTCACGCCAGCCCAGGTGGTCGTAGGTCCAGGCGTGGTCGAAGCCCCACTCGTCCACCTGGGCCCACCGCCGGCGCGCTTCCGACCAGCGCTGGTCGGGCAGGATCACGATGCCGATTCGCATGATCGCCAGGGTACGACCCGGGCCGGACAACCCGGCCCGGGTCGCGGTGATCACGCCGCCAGGTCGGCGACCACGCAGGCGATGTTGTCCGGCGCGCCCGCCGCGTACGCCAGCTCCACCAGGCGCTCGACGGCGGCCTCCGGGTCGTCCGCCTCCGCCAGCGCGGCGTGCAGCGCGCCCGGGTCCACCACTGCGGAGAGGCCGTCGGAGCAGAGCAGGTAGCGGTCGCCGGGCAGCGCGGTCCGCAGCGCCAGATCCGCCTCCACCTCCGCGCCCGCGCCGAGCGCACGGGCCAGCAGCGCCCGCTGCGGATGCGCCCCTGCCTCGGCCGGCGTGAGCCGCCCCTGGTCGACGAGCGTCTGCACGTACGTGTGGTCCTGGGTGAGCCGGGACAGCTCACCGCCGCGCAGCAGGTACGCCCGGCTGTCCCCGACGTGCACCAGCGCGAGCCGGGTGCCGCGCCGTACGAGCGCGGTGAGCGTGGTGGCGGGCTGGTCGGCGTCGGTGGCGTGCCCGCGTACCGCCCGGTCGGCCCGGGTCACCGCGTCGGCCAGTGCGGCGAGCAGATCGGCCTGCGGCGTGTCCGCCTGCTCCAACGGCCGCAGCGCGTCCACCGCCTCGGCGCCGGCGGTGGACCCGGCCGGGCCGCGTACGCCGTCGGCGACCGCGAGCAGCGTGGCGCTCGCGTACGCGGTGTCCTCGTTGGAATCGCGGACCGTGCCGGTCTCGCAGCGCGCCGCGTACCGGAAGGTCGTCTCGGACATGGTGGTGCCCCTCTCGCTGAGCCTGTCGACGAGGAGCGCGACGGCCCGGCCGCGCGCCGCGGTGTCCGCGCTGACCCGCCGCCACCAGGCGTCGAGCGCCTCGGCGGCGGCAGCGGGCGGCAGACCGCAGACGGTACGGATCTCCGCCAGCGGCATCCCGGCCCGGCGCAGCCCGGCGATCAGCCGTGCCCGGTCCCGTTGCTCCGGCGCGTAGTAGCGGTAACCCGAGTGCGGGTCCACAGCGGCAGGGGGCAGCAGCCCGCAGTCGTCGTAGATGCGCAACGCCTTGGCGCTCAGGCCGGTCGCGCGGGCGAACGCGCCGATGGTCAGCAGTCGCACCGTGTCCTCCCTCGCGCTCCTCGTGCCGGTCACCGCGACCGGCACTGATCACGCTGGGCCTTGCCGCAGGGGACGGGTCAAGGCGTCGCTGCCGCCAGTTTGGTCAGCATCCGGCCCAGATGCGGCTCGATCGTGCCGGCCGGCGCCCCGGCCACCTCGGCCGTCGTCCACCAGCGGATGCCGGCGAACTCCACCGGATCGGGCGTGAACCGCTGGCCGCGGTGGGCGGACAGCACGTACCAGAGGCTGACGTCCGTGTGCCGCTGCTCGGGCGGGCCGACCGTCTCGGTGACGGTGAGGAACGCCGGGCGCTCGCCGAACGGCGGCGCGAAGGCCGCCGCCACGCCCAGTTCCTCCAGCAGCTCGCGGCGCACCGTGTCGGCCGGGTGCTCGCCGGGCTCGACGTGCCCGCCGCTGGGCAGCCACATGCCGGCAAGACGGTGGTCGACCAGCAGTACCGCGCCGTCGGCGGCGTCGCGGAGCAGGAAGTACGCGACCAGGTGCGGCGACGGCGTACGCGGCTTGGCCCGCCGGAAGATGTCCTCCGTGCCGGCCAGCCAGGCAAGCGCCGCCTCCCGGTGTCGCGCCTCCTGCTCGTCACCCGGTGTCAGCTCGTCGACCAGTGCCCGGATCTCGTCCCGCATCCCGCCGATGCTGCCACCCGGGTACGACGAGGTCAGTCCGGCGGCAGCGGGTTGGCGTCGACCGCCGCGCGGACGAACTCACGTACCCGGGACGTGGTGTTCCCGGCCGGCCACACCGGACCGCGACAGATCGGCGGCGCGTCGTGGATCGGCACGTAGGCCACGTCCGGGCGGGCGTAGAACTGCCGGGCCTGCTCGCCCACCGGCAGCACCCCGCGCCCCAGCGCGACGAGCGCCAGCATCTCGGAGAAGCTGCCGCCCACCGGGCCCTTCGGCACCGGGCGGCCCGCCGGGGTGCGGTCCGGCGTGCGGTCCTGCTTGAACGCGGTCGAGGTCACCGCCGGGTACTGCACCACCGGGTGGTCGCCGAGCACCTCCAGCGACACCGACTCCTCGGCCGCGAGCGGGTGGCCCGCCGCCACCGCGAGCACCCGGCGCTCGCGCATCAGCACCGGGCCGTTCGCCATGCCGTCGAAGGGGTACGAGGCGATCAGCACGTCGATGGTGCCGTCCAGCAGGCTCGATCGGGTGCTGGCCAGCGGCGCCTCGTGCACGTGCACCTCGCAGTCCGGGTGGCGCTCGGTGAACCGGGCCACCGCGCGCAGCAGCACCGGGGCCGTCGACTCCCCGACGTACGCCACCCGCAGCTCGCCGGTGAGCCCGCGCCCGGCGTCCACGGCCCGCTGCACCGCCTCCTCGATGCCGGCCACGAGAGGGCGCATCTCCTCGGCCAGGCGGGCACCGATCGGGGTGAGCCGGACGACCCGGCTGGTGCGCTCGAACAGCGGCGCGCCGATACGGCGTTCCAGCTTGCGCACCACGTGGCTGACCCGGCCGGTGCTCACCCGCAGCCGCTCGGCGGTCCGCCCGAAGTGCAGTTCCTCGGCCAGGGTCAGGAACGTCTCGATCTCGTACCGCTCCAGCACCGGACCACCTCCGTCGTTGCCTGCGGGTCAACGATCGTAGTCCGGATCGGGCTTGGTCCCGGTGGCGTGCCCGACCAGGGTTGACGGCATGCACAACGATCTCGTGACGGTGACCGGTTTCGACCACCTCGTGCTCGCGGTGAGCGACGTCGAACGCTCACTCGACTTCTACTGCGGCACGCTCGGCCTGGCCCCGGTGCGGGTCGACAGGTGGCGGGCCGGCGAGGTGCCCTTCCCGTCCGTACGCGTCGACGCCGGCACCATCATCGACCTGATCAAGGGCGACCCGGCCGGGTCCAACGTGGACCACTTCTGCCTCGTGGTCGAACCGGTCGACTGGCAGCGGGTGGTGGACTCCGGCGTGTTCACCGTGCTGACCGGCCCGGTCCCGCGCTTCGGCGCGCGCGGCACCGCCACCTCGATCTACGTCAGCGACCCGGACGGCAACACAATCGAACTGCGCTGCTATCCGGCCGACGCCTAACCTGGTCCGATGCCGGAGCTGGAACGACTCGCCGCCCACCACGCACCCGCCGTGCTGCGGTTCGAGCGGGAGAACCGGGCGTACTTCGCCCGGTACGTCCCCGACCGGGGCGACGACTTCTTCACCGGGTACGCCGCCCGGCACGCGGCCCTGCTGGACGAGCAGGAACGCGGCACCTGCCACTTCCACGTGCTGGTCGGCGACCACGGCACCGTGCTCGGGCGGTTCAACCTGGTCGACGTCGCAGGCGGCAGCGCCGAGCTGGGCTACCGGGTGGCCGAGCGCGCCGCCGGGCGCGGGCTCGCGAGTGAAGGTGTACGGCGCGTCTGCGAACTGGCCCGCACCGAGTACGGGCTGCGCCGGCTGGTCGCCTCGGCGGCCCTGGCGAACCCGGCCTCGCTGGCGGTGCTCCGGCGTGCCGGTTTCGTGCCGGGCGGCGCGGTGCCCGACTGCGCGGTGGATCTGGACGGGGAGCCCGGCCTGCGGCACACGCTCGACCTCCGCGCTCCCTACGCGGCCGCGTCCCCGTAGGCGGGCGCGCCGGCCGGCTCGTACGTCAGTTGCAGCGTGCCGTGGGCGTGGGTGACCGACTCGGTGAGCCGCAGCGCACTTGGCACCGTTCCCTCGCCGAACAGCCGCTTCCCGGTGCCGAGCACCACCGGGTACAGCCACAGGTTGAGCCGGTCGACCAGGCCCAGGCGCAGCAGCGACTGCACCAGGTCCAGGCTGCCGATCACGTGCACCTCGTCGTGGCGGGCCTTCATCTCGGTGACGCGCTCGGCGAGGTCACCCTGCACCAGCGACGAGTTCGCCCAGGTCAGCGGTTCGGCGAGCGTACGGCTGGCCACGTACTTGGGCACGCCGTTGAGCAGCCCGGTGAAGGGGATGTCCGCGGGCGCCTGGGGCCAGTAGCCGGCGAAGATGTCGTACGTCTTGCGGCCCAGCAGGAGCGCGTCCATGCTGCTCGCCTGCTGGAACATCACCGCGCCGGACTTCTCGTCGAGCAGCGGCATCTGCCAGCCGCCGTGGCTGAAGCCGCCCTCGCGGTCCTCGTCGGGTTCGCCGGGAGCCTGCGCCACGCCGTCGAGGGTCAGGAACTCTGTCACGATCAACTTGCCCATGAGTCCGCTCCTCCGGTTTCTGCTCCGTCAACCGGCAGACCCGGCCACGACCCGCAACTCATCGCCGCCGGAATCACCTGTGCCCCTGTCGCCTCCAGCGTAAGATCATTCTCTTCGGCAGGCGTACGCCTTCCGGAGTCCTCGAAGGCGGATTTCGCCATGATCCCCGATCGGACTGAGACAAGCGTCCTCCTGGACGAGGCACTGGCGGGTGTGGCCGTCGCGTTCCAGGGCATGACGGCCCACGAGCAGGAGTCCAACTGCGAGTGCCACTGGGGCAGCGCGGAGGAACTGGCACTGCTGAAGACGCCGGACGTGCCGCTCGACGATGACCTGTTTCGTCGCACGTACTGGACCATGGACTGGCACTATCCCGGTCTGCTGCTGCGCCGGATCCTGCCCCAGGTGACCCAGCACCTCGTGACCGGCCGAATCGTGCTGATGGACGGGCTGGGCAGTCTGGCGGACTTCTTCGCCGTCTCCCCCTGGCACGAGTGGCCGAGAGAGCAACAGGCCGCCCTGCGGAAGTTCCTGAACGTGTGGTGGGTGCACGTCCTGGTCGAGCCCGACGCGAAGGTGCCCGCCCATGCGGCCCTGTCGTTCCTCGCCGAGGCCACCACAGAGCTCACCCCGTGGCTGGCCGACTGGGCGGAGGCGCTGGCCGACGAGCCGGCCCGGCGACACCTGGCCCAGGCCATCGATGAGTGGATGTACGACCTGCGGGGCGATGCGCTGCCGTGGCCGAGCTGGCACGACATCGACGCGTGGGCCCCCGCTCTGCAACTGTGGGTGATCCGACACGCGCCCACCGTCCTGCGCGAGTACGACGCGTCGGCCGAACTGCTCGAGGACATCCGCCGGTTCAGCCTTCCCGACTCCGAGCGGTACGACAAACCGCTCTCGCGGTGGCGCTCCAGGCGCCCGTGGCCTGAGTGACGTCGAAAGCCCTGGCGGGACTCACGTCCTGGCCAGGGCCTTCACTGCGGTCACGCCCCCTGTCGCCCGCGCCGGTCAGCTCTCGAACGGCGATCGGCCCAAGTAGCGCTGCCCTCGATCAGCAGCCTCACCGCGCGAACATCCGGCACCACCAGGTGCCACAGAAGTTTCTTCGACTCCAACCAGCCCAGGCCGCGCTCCCGCATCAGAGCGATGGCTGCATCGACCGGCATCCCGTCAGCGAGCCGGCTCCGCAGTTCTTCGAACTGCTCAGGCCAGTCCGATCGCAGCCCGGCACAGGCACCGAATCGCTCGAAGTTCTCCCGCGCCTCGGCCAGGGTCAGCCCGTTCGGCCCACTCAACTCGTCGGCGCTGAGGTCGTCTGTCCCGTCATCCTGCCAGAAACACACCAGGCAGATCCCGTGCATGCCACGCTCGTCGAGCGTGAGGCACTGGCAGCACGGACACGCATACGGCCCACCCTCCGGCCCACGACGCACATATCTCGACGCTCGATCAGCCACGCCTTGAATCCTGTCAAACCGGAGACAACCGGTCTGGGGGCACCGGATGAAGACGGCTGCGCAGGAAGGCGACCATCTCGCGGCGCGCCGGCCGGGCGGCCGGCACCAGACCGGGAGTGCTCAGGAAGGTGTGGGTGGCTCTCGGGTAGCAGGTCAGGCGGGCGTCGGTGCCGTCCTCGCGAAGTCGTTCGACGTAGCGGCTTCCGTGGTCGGCCAGCGGATCCAGTGCGGCGGTGATCACCAGTGTCGGCGGCAGTCCGCTGAGGTCGTCGAACATGAGGGGTGACACGCTGCGCGGGTCGAGCGTGGGCGGCAGGCTCACCTTGCGGGCCGCGCGCAGCCGGGACACCGACAGCGTGGGGTTGTCGGCGTTCTCCGTGATCGAGGGGTACTCGGTCATGCTCTCCGTCCAGTCCGTGCCCGGGTAGAACAGCGCCTGGGCGCTCAGCGGCGGGCCGTCCTTGCGGGCGCGCAGGGCGATGAGTCCGGCGATCGTGCCACCGGCACTCTCGCCCATGACCGCGACGGCTGCGGGATCGACGCCCCACTGTGCGGCATCTTCGACGAGCCGGACGACGGTGTCGTAGCCGTCGTCGATCGGTTGGGGTAGCGGGTGCTCCGGGGCGAGGCGGTACTCCACCGAGACGACCACCGCCGGGCACCGGGCCGCGAGGTGGCTGTTGAGCCAGTCGTTCTGGGCAGCCGTCCCCGCGAAGAAGCCTCCGCCGTGGAACGAGACGACCAGGGGCAGCTTCCGGCCGGTGTCCTTCGGTCGGTGTACGCGCAGGCCCAGGCGTCGACCTGGAAGATCGATGGAGGCTGCCTCGATGCGTGCGCGGCGGTCCGGGAAGCCGGTGATGATCCGTGCGGCACGAGACGATGCCACTCGGTTGGCCTTCTCGCGCGCGGCGATCACCTGCTCGTCGGTCAGAGCCTCCCAGTCCAGGGTGTCCCTCAGGAGCCGGGTGCCCAGTGGGGCTTTGCCTCTCATGTTGTCCTCCGGGATGCAGACGCTGTGGACTCACTGTCACAGCCGGTGCATGCCGGTGGATTGAACGAATGTCAGGACGGACTCCCCACCCTCCGGCGTCAGGGCCGGGCGGGCCAGGCGACGTCGTCGACGGCGAGGAACGGTGCGTTCGCCACGGTCGTGGGCGTCGCTCCGGTGAAGGTCATGACGTCTCGGTGGAGGTGCGACTGGTCGGCGTAACCGCTGTCTGCCGCCGCCGCTGCGGCGCTTTGACCCGCGGCGAGGCGATGGGCCGCACGATCGAACCGGATGAGTTGGGCGGCGCGCTTGGGGGTGAGTCCGATCTGGGACCGGAATCGGGCCCACAGCCGTTTGCGGCTCCATCCGACCTCGGCCGCCAACCGCTCGACCCGCACCTGTCCCCCGCCGGCCACCATCCGCCTCCAGCAGTAGGCGACTTCCGCATCGACCGCGCGGCCCACGTCCTGACGCCGGGCCAGCGCCACCTCGGCCATCGCGAACCGGTCGTCCCAGGATCGGGCGGCGCGCAGTCGCTCCTGGATTCGCGCGGCGTCGCGCCCCCAGAGGTCGTCGAGGGCGGTCACGGTCCCGCTCAGCTCCGATGCGGCACCCAGGACCGCGTGCGCGATCACAGGCGACAGCCGCACCTGAAGGCACGCGAAGCTTCCGGCCTGTCCTCGTCCTTGCGCGCCAGGGGGTGACGCGAGTCCGGCGGTGACGCAGCCTCGCTGTTGCCGGCCGGCACCGTCGTCGACGACGAGCGGCTGATCGCCGAGGTCGAAGATCACCATGACGGCGGGGTGCGGCACGACCTCGACCTCGACCGGGGCGTCAGCCCGATCGCTGAAACCCGCCATGGTGACCCCCGCCAACCGGCCCGGTCGTTGCGGAACCGCGATGTCCCAGGCGGGCGAACCGGAGCGCACCGGCTCGGTAGGTCGCACATCACGATGGTACGTGTCACCTCAACCGACAACGGAGATCCGCCTTGGCCCAGGCGGCGTCCCGGGGCACGTGAGCGGCCCAGGCGGCGAGCTGATCAGCCCTCGCTAGCGGGCTCCCCCCGGTGCGAACACGGCGTAGAAGTACCGGAGGCTGTCCTCCGGACCGTTCTCCAGTCGCTTGAAGGCCTTCGCAATCGGATTGCACCAGCGCTGCCCGCCGAGCTCCACCACCATGGGCCACCCGACGACGGCCAGTTCGTCTGCCGCCGTTGCCCGCCACCGTCCACCGGCATGCCGGGTCAGCACCTCGCCGACATAGCAACCGAAGCCGAAGAGAGTCTCCGCCACCTGTCCAGCCGCGAGGCCCTCGGCCCGAAAGCCGTCGAGGATGGAGTCCACGGATGCCAGGCTGTCCGGCGTGTAGTCCAGGTGCACGCCGCTGACCTGGGCCGCTGACACCACGATGTCGCCCGCGAACCGGGCTGCGTTCTCCGGGACGGGCGCGTACTTCAGGCGCAGTTGCACGGTTCTCTCCGTTGATCAACAAATGGGGATCGCGCGATCGTACCGACGACGGCCGACAGGCAGCGGCCTCGCGACCGGCTCGCAGGGCACCGGACGAGCACGACGCCGTGGCCTGGTTCGCGACGTCCGACCTCGCCGGCCTGCGTCTCGCCCATGAACCGCTTCTTCCGATGCTCACCGCCCCAGTCACCGGCGTCAGCAGCCCTACCTCGTCCGCACGTCAGGTGCGAACCGGCGGCTCGCCGAATCTGCCACCACGGACGACGGAATCGGTCTCGACTTCGTGGGTCGTCCAGACGTGACCGACGAAGTCGTCCACCGCGACACCACCGCGTCCGAGCAGCGTCCGGATCGCTGCCACTGCCTCCTGCCGCCGCGACAACCGGTAGTTCACCTGGACCGCCCACGCCGGCCGCTCGCCGACAGCGCGCTCCAACTCCGCCACCATCTCGGGCTCCCAGTCGAGGTACAGGTCACGGTGTTCCTCCACCAGCCAGAGGAAGACCGAGCCCGGCCCGACCCACTGATCCGGCTGGGTCTCACCGAGGGCACCCAGGAGCCGCAACACGTCCGCCCTGGACACGGCCGGGAAGACGAACGCATTCTCACTCACGCGCAGAACCATAGGCGCCGGCTCCACGCCTGGCACCCGACGACGCCTGCGGACGGCGCCAGGTCGCGCGAAGGAGAGCGGTGAACGACGACGAGATCATTCGCCACTACGGCCTGCGGCCGACCGACGCCGGCCTGCCTCACATCCGCGAGATGCTCCGAGCCCAGGCGGACCTGGATCAGCACGACCAGGACACCGAACTCATGAGGCTGCCCACTGCTCGATCGATGTCGAACTGCTCTGCGATGCGGGACTGGACGCCACCAAGGCGCACTTGAGGGCCGGACGGCTCCGAGGATGCGATAGAAGCACTCCGCTACCTGCACGACTGCGAGGCCGCGGGCGACTTTGACAACTTCTCCGTGGCCGAGCAAGCCGGGTGGTGAGCCGCCTACTACCTGGGCTGACCTTGAACCGGAGCAGGATCGTGAGGAACTGAGGTATCGAACCCAAAGTCGGATGGAGCCTCGGAGACCTTCCGCCGAAAAGCGTCATGGATCAGCGCGCCGACGAGCAAGGCGTCCAGGATCTCTTCCTTCCGGACGTCGTAACCGGAACTTCCGTAACTCTCGACCAGTTCCGCGAGGAGGTTCGCGACCTCGCCAAGGTCGAGGTATCGGAAGCCCTCCACAGCACGCCTGAACTCGTCCGACGCGACCACTTCCACCGCAAAACCCAGGCCGCCGCCCATGATGGCATTGAAGACACGGTGTACGTGCGAGAGCTTCTCCACCCCGATGGGTGTACCGACCGGCACCACGCCCTCGACCCCGTAGTCCACCGCCTCGTTGAACACATCATTCATCGACTTCATCAGCAGCGACCACCCACCCCGGGGCCTGCTCGACGCGATTCCACACGGCTAGGTTAGGCGCCCGATGACACCAGCCACCGACACCAACCACTACAAGCTCGGCAGGGCACGCCTAGCGAGAAAGACGGCAAGAAGCCGCGGCCATCGGCCCGTGCAGGCTGGTGACCCCTGGAACATCGAAGGCCCTGACCGGGACTGCCGTCCTGATCAAGGCCTTCACGCTGGAGCGGGTGACGGGAATCGAACCCGCACTGTCAGCTTGGGAATCGGGTTGATCTACACGGTGGGTAGTTGCAGCATCAGGGAGATCGCTACCGAACGTTGATCGTCGGGCAGCTCACGTGTGCCTGTCGCCCCGCTGTGTCGGGCACGGATCGGACACGAGCCTGAGCCCAGACGAGGAGGCGCGTCGGTGGCGTAGCTGCCAGCAGGGACGGGTGAGGACATTTGCTCTTGGAAATCGACGGCCCCGAGGTCCGAACCGAAGCCGACCTTCACCTGCTCCTGGCCCGTGCTCTCGACTTCGGGCCGCACTACGGTGCGAATCTGGATGCTCTGTGGGACCGACTGAGCAGGGATGTTCCCCGCCCGGTCGCCGTCGTCTGGACTGACTGGCAGGTCAGCGAGAGGAATCTCGGAGCGGAGCGATTCAAAAGGATCTGCGGCCTCCTGCGAGCCGTGGAAGCCGAGGACCGAGAGGCTGGCCGTGAGGAGCGTTTCACGTTCGAGCTGCGATGACCTCTTCGTCCCGAAGGAATGATCACGAAGGTTTAGCCACGACTCGCGTAAGCACATCGCCTGCGTAGGAATCCCCTGCGATCCGCCGTTGTCCGCGAGAGTCCACACCGGTCGTCACCCAATTAGTCACCCACCTGCGCGTAGGCGTCGGCTACATCGGCTGATCATGGCCCGAATGGGCCACGCCTCCACGCGCGCCGCGTTGATCTACCAGCACACCGCCAAGGAGCGACGAGCACATCGCGAGTGGGCTCAGCGAGCAGATCAGAAGGGCCGCGATCGGGCACGTACCGGGCACGGCCAGCGCAAGAGGCGGTAGGAACGACCGAGGCCCCAGCCAGGAAACCTGTCCTGAGCTGGGGCCTTCGCGGTGGAGCGGGTGACGGGAATCGAACCCGCACTGTCAGCTTGGGAAGCTGATGTTCTGCCATTGAACTACACCCGCAAGCGGCACCACTCTACCTGAAGACCCCCACCCTCGTGCATCCAGGTGCCCGCGCCACTTCGGCGAGGTGGCGGCATCGGCGGGCGGTTGACCCCGCCACCTCCCCGAGCTGGAGTGGATCAAGCACTCAAGCGAGGCCGGCCGGCGCGAAGTTGCACGTCGGCAACATATGGGCGTTCTCAAATCTGTCGATGGGATGTAACGTCTGCCCCACGTTTCCGAACCGGCGTGACACACCCCCTGGCACGCCGTCAGAAAGAGGTGGGCCCATGGGACTCCGTCCCAACCTGCTGACCCGGCGTACCGCCGGTGTCGCGACGTCGACCCTCGCGCTGCTGCTCAGCACCGCCGCCGTCGGCGTCGTCCCCGCTGCTTCGGCCTTCTCGGCCGCCCCGGCCGGCGTCTGCGCCGAGCCGGCCGACGCCCACGCCGACGAGCACGCGAACGCGCGCGTCGCGAAGGGTGGCAACGCCAAGCTGGACCCCAACCACCTGACCGCCAAGCAGGTCCGTGACCGTGAGGCCGACCTCGCCGCGGCGCAGCGCGAGCGGGCCAACTTCCGGACCGGCGCCGTCGCGCCGCTGGCCACCGTGACCATCCCGGTCGTCGTGCACGTCATCCAGGAGAACAGCACCCGGGCCGGCGGCAACATCACCGACTCGATGATCAACCAGCAGATCACCGTGCTGAACCAGTCGTACGCGGGCTCGACCGGCGGCGCCGCCACCGCGTTCGGGTTCCAGCTCACGAAGATCAACCGGGTGACCAACCCGTCGTGGTACCCGATCGTGCAGGGCTCCTCCGCCGAGCGCTCGATGAAGACCT
Organism: Micromonospora sp. WMMD1274; assembly: GCF_049179035.1. Classification (NCBI taxonomy): domain Bacteria; kingdom Bacillati; phylum Actinomycetota; class Actinomycetes; order Micromonosporales; family Micromonosporaceae; genus Micromonospora; species Micromonospora sp. WMMD1274. The sequence continues at coordinate 3,039,109 of NZ_JBMHMG010000001.1, read as the reverse complement.
CGCTGCGTGAGGGCGGCAAGAACACGCTGAACATCTACCTCGGCGAGCTGAGCGACAGCCTGCTGGGCTGGGCCACGTTCCCGAAGCGGACGCTGGACAAGATGGACGGCGTGGTCGTGCTCAACGAGTCGCTGCCCGGCGGCACCGCGACCAACTACAACCAGGGTGACACCGGCACCCACGAGGTCGGCCACTGGCTGAACCTCTACCACACCTTCCAGGGCGGCTGCTCCGGCTCGGGCGACAGCGTCTCCGACACCCCGGCCGAGGCGTCGCCGGCGTACCAGTGCCCGACCGGGCGGGACACCTGCTCGACCGCGGGCAAGGACCCGATCACCAACTTCATGGACTACACGTACGACTCCTGCATGTACCAGTTCACCGCCGGCCAGGCGAGCCGCATGCTCACCGCGTGGAACGCCTACCGCGCGGCCTGACCCTCGCACCACGTACCGGTGCCGGCCCTGTCCTCGGACGGGGCCGGCACCGTTTCGTTCCGGGTCGGGTCAGGCGGCCGGGCGGCGGGTGTCGAAGCCGTGCCGGCCGCGCCGGGCCTCCGCGCCCACCGGCTCCCGCCGGGCCGGTTCGGCTCCGCGCGGGTCGAGCCAGACCCGCACCTGCGGCGGGGCGGCGCCGGGCTGGGCCACCGGGTCGCGCCGGGTCAGCATCGCCGCCTCGACCGTGAACTCGAACAGTCGCCAGTCGCCCTGCGGCGACGCGCGGGCGATCCGGGCCAGCCGGGCCACGGTGGCCGGGTCGGTCACCGGCCGGGCGCGGCCCGCGACGTACGCCTCGTCGTCGCTCTCCTCCGGCGGGAACGAGTGCAGCGCGTAGCGGCCGTCGCGTTCGAGGTCGCGGCGCTTCGGCGAGTCGATGACGAAGCACCAGAGGCCGTCGTCGGTGATCACCGGGGAGACGGGATGGACCCGGGGGCCGCCGTCGGCGCGGACCGTGGCGAGGTAGCCGAAGCCCGGCCCGTACTGCTGCATCAGGAGGCGGAGCTCGTCGGCGAGGCGGGGCTCGTCGGCGGCGAATTCGGACCAGGAAGCCATGTGGACACTCTATCGAACACGTGTACGAAGATGTAGTGCGACACGCTGGTCACCCGTACCGGTCGCTATGGTGTTCCGATGCTGCTCTCCGACCGCGACCTGGTCTCCGAGATCAAGGCCGGCACGCTCGCGCTGGAGCCCTTCGAGCCCACGCTGGTGCAGCCGTCGAGCATCGACGTACGCCTGGACCGGCTGTTCCGGGTCTTCAACAACCACCTCTACACGCACATCGACCCGTCGATCCAGCAGGACGACCTGACCTCGATGGTGGAGGTGCCGGAGGGGCAGCCGTTCGTGCTGCACCCGGGCGAGTTCGTGCTCGCGTCCACGCTTGAGGTGATCTCGCTGGGTGACCAGCTCGCGGGCCGGCTGGAGGGCAAGTCGAGCCTGGGGCGGCTGGGGTTGCTGACCCACTCGACGGCCGGCTTCATCGACCCGGGGTTCTCCGGCCACGTCACGCTGGAGCTGTCGAACGTGGCGAATCTGCCGATCACGCTCTGGCCGGGCATGAAGATCGGCCAGCTCTGCATCTTCCGGCTCTCCTCGCCGGCCGAGCACCCGTACGGCTCGGCCGTCTACGGTTCGCGTTACCAGGGGCAGCGCGGCCCGACGCCGAGCCGGTCCTGGCAGAGCTGGCGGACCTGGCCGACCCGCTGACGCCGCGCTTGGGGCGCCGCGCCTGGGGCCCCGCCGTCACCGGCGGAGCCCCGGAGCACGACCTCAGCCGGGACGGCCGTAGCTGTTGATGTCGCCGTCGTCGACCCGCTTCATGGTGATGGGCTTGCCGGACTGGGAGGCGTGCACCACCCAGCCGTCGCCCACGTACATCGCCACGTGGTGCAGGTCGCTGTAGTAGAAGACGAGGTCACCGGCGCGCAGTTCGGCCCGGCTGATCCGCTTCGTCACGCCGTGCTGCTGGCGTGCGCTGTGCGGCAGTGAGACGCCGCCCTTGGCCCAGGCCGCCATGGTGAGGCCCGAGCAGTCGAAGTGGTCCGGTCCGGCCGCGCCCCAGACGTAGATCTTGCCGATCTGGGCGCAGGCGAACTTGACCGCCGCACCGGCCGGGCCGCCGGGGTAGCCGGCCGGGCACGGCGCCGGGCGCAGCGGGCCGCCGCCACCCTTGCCGTACACCTTGAGCCGCAGCTTCTCCAGCTTGGCGATCTCGGCGTCGATCTGCTTCTTCTTCGCCGCGAGCTGGGCCTCGGTACGCGCCAGGCCGGCGATCATCTCGTCCAGCGGCTTCTTCTTCGCCGCCAGTTCGTCGCGCAGCGCGGCGACGGAGCGCACCTGTTCGTGCTGGCGGTGCGCGAAGCGGTCGAGCAGTTCCAGGCCGTTCACCAGGTCACCGGGCGAACGGCTGCCCAGCAGCGCGTTCACGGTGGAGAGGTTGTCGCCCTTGTAGGCGTCGGCGGCGAGCCCGCCGACCTGGCCGAGTGCGGCGTCCACCCGGGCCTGGAGGGGTGCGATCTGCCGGCCGAGCGCGTCGGCCTGCTTGCGCCGCGCGGCGAGCTGCCCGCGTACGGCGTTGACCTGTTCGATGACCGGTTCGAGCTTGTTCCAGTCGCGGTCGATCTGGGCCTCGATCTCGGCGACCGAGGGTTCGGCGTGTGCCGCCGTGGCGCCGCCGGTCAGGACGACGGCGGTGCCGACCAGTGCGGCGAGGGCGGTGGTGAAGCGGGACCAGCGGGAACGCGGCGCGACGAAGGACCGGTCGGCCGACCGGTTCGACGACGGCCGCGGGGCATGGAGTGCCACCGGGCGTCCGTACTCCTTCTTCCGTACCGCCTACCGGGTTAGCTGACGGATTCGGGCGGGAAGGGAGCCGCCCTACCGCATCGCTGCGGATTCACCCCAGGTACCTGGTTCCCCGGCTCGCCCGGAGGCGACTCGGCGGTGTCGGACCGTCACCGACCGGGTTGGACGGTGAGACGTGCGGCCGACGATTCACCAGAGTAGGGACCACCGTTATCGATCCGCAACTTCCAGCGCCGTGACACTCCGTACGCGATCCGGTGCCGCACCCGCGCGGAGGTGAAATTTTCTTTCAAGGCTGATTACCCACTGGAAAGGTATTGACCCTCACGGGTGTGCGGAGTGAGGGTGGAAACGCAGTGACCCCCATCCCTGTCCAGGAGGTTCGATGCACCTCTCCGCCCCGCCGTCGGGCAGACGGATACTGCTCGCCGCCGCAGTGGCGACAGCCACCGCGCTGGCGACGACCGGCCCGGTGACCGCCGCGCCGGACACGCCCGCGCCCGCGAGCGACCGGCAACAACAATACGCCGCCGCCGCGGCCGAGTACGGCGTGCCGCAGAACGTGCTGCTCGGCGTCTCCTATCTGGAGTCCCGCTGGGACACGCACACCGGGCAGCCCAGCACCAGCGGCGGCTACGGCCCGATGCACCTGACCGACGCCACGCACATCCTCGCCATGCCGGGCAGCGCCCACGTCGACGAGGACGAGGACCCGCGCGGCGACGACGCCCGCCCGCTCAAGCTCGACCCGGCCACGGCCGCCGCGCCGCAGCGGGAGACCCCGCTGCCGCCCGCCTCGCTCCAGACGCTCGACGCGGCCGCCGCGCTGACCGGGCTCGACGCGGGGACGCTGCGGACCGACCCGGCCGCGAACATCCGCGGTGGCGCGGCGCTGCTGGCGTCGTACCAGAAGGCCCTGGGTGGGCCGGTCGGTGCCGGCACCGACCCGGCGGCCTGGTACGCGGCGGTGGCCCGGTACTCCGGCGCGGACACCTCCGACGCCGCGGCGGCCTTCGCCGACGAGGTGTACGACCAGCTCGGCCAGGGGGCCAGCCGGACCACCGACGACGGCCAGCGGGTCACGCTCGCCGCCACCGCCGCGAAGCCGGACCGTTCCCGCCTGGCCCGCCTCGGCCTGCGCAACGCCGAGCGGCCGGACGGGCTGGAGTGCCCGGTGCGGCTGGCCTGCGATTGGATCCCCGCGCCGTACGAGCAGCTCAGCGACGACCCGGGCGACTACGGCAACCACGACCTGGGCGACCGGCCGAAGCAGCAGAAGATCGAGTACATCGTCATCCACGACACCGAGGGCTACTTCGGCCCGAGCGTCGACCTGGTGAAGCGGGCCGACTACCTGGGCTGGCACTACACGCTGCGCTCGGTGGACGGCTACATCGCCCAGCACATCAAGACCAAGGACGTGGGCTGGCACGCCGGCAACTGGTACGTCAACGCGAAGTCCATCGGCCTGGAGCACGAAGGCTTCGCCGGTCAGGGCACCTGGTACACCGAGGCGATGTACCGCACCTCCGCCAAGCTGGTGCGTCACCTGGCGCTGAAGCTCGGCATTCCGATGGACCGCCAGCACATCATCGGCCACGACAACGTGCCCGGCATCACCGCCGCCAACGTGGGCGGCATGCACTGGGACCCGGGACCGTACTGGGACTGGTCGCACTACTTCGACCTGATGAAGGCGCCGTTCCGCGGCACCGGCACGCCCCGGACCGGCCTGGTCACCATCGACCCGGACTTCGCCACCAACCGGCCCGCGTTCACCGGCTGCAACCAGCAGCCGCCCGGCGTCCCGACGCCCCGGCCGCCGGCCGAGCCGTGCCCGTCGCGTGGTTCCTCGGCCGTGATCCTGCGGACCGCGCCGAGCCCGGACGCCCCGCTCGTCAACGACCTCGGGCTGCGCCCGGACGGCACGCCGGACACCATGTACATCTCCGACCACGGCGCCCGCGCCTCGGCCGGCCAGACGTACGCCCTCGCCGGCCGCCAGGGCGACTGGACGGCGATCTGGTACCTCGGCCAGAAGGCGTGGTTCCTCAACCCGGCCTCCGCGCCGACGGCCAAGTGGGCCACCGGCTTCGTCGTGACGCCGCGGCCCGGCAAGGCCACCATCCCGGTGTACGGGCGGGCCTATCCGGAGCAGGCCGCCTACCCGGACACCATCCCGTACCAGGCCATCTCGCCGCTGCAGTACACGTTCGCCGCCGGCCAGCGGTACGCGGTCGGCGGGGTGCTGCCGGGCGAGTACTACCGGGCGGTCTCGTTCGACGGTTCCGCACCGGGTGACCGGACCGTGGTCCGCGGCGAGAACCGCTACGTGCAGGTCCAGTTCGGTCACCGGATCATGTTCGTGAACCTGGACGACGTGCTGATCCTGCCGTCCCCGGTCGGCGCGCCGCGCTGACCCGTCACCGCACACGAGAAGGCCCCCGGTCCGTGCGGACCGGGGGCCTTCCCGCTGTCAGGGGTTGCGGGTCAGCTGACCCGGACGAAGCCGGCGAGCGGCTGGGTGTTGATGCTCGACACCTGGACCGGTTTGCCGGTACGTGGCGCGTGCACCATCACCCCGTTGCCGAGATAGAGCCCGACGTGATGCAGGTCGGAGCCGAAGAACACCAGGTCACCGGGGCGGGCCTCGGAGCGGGAGACCCTGCGGCCCTCGTTCCACTGGGCACCGGTGAAGTGGGTCAGCGAGATGCCGGCCGCCTTGTACGCGTACTGGGTGAGACCGGAGCAGTCGAACGAGTTCGGGCCGGTGGCGCCCCACACGTACGGGTCACCGACCTGGGCGCACGCCGTCTTGATGGCGGTCCGCGCGGCGCTGCTCACCACGCCGTCGATCTTGGGGCAGCCCGCCGGGCGGATCGAGGTCACCGGGAGCATGGCGGTCAGCCGCTTGATCTCCGAGTCGATCTGCTTCTTCTTCGCCGCGAGGTCGTTCTGCTGCTTGATCTCCAGCGCGATCAGCGCGTCGAGCTTCTCCTTCTGCCTGTTGTACTCGTCGCGCACCTTGAGCACACCGGCGATCTGGCGGCGCTGGTCGTCGGCGATCCGGTCCAGCATGACCAGCTGCTCGGCCAGCGCGCCCGGCTTGCTGTTCACCAGCAGCGCGCCCAGCTCCTGCGACGGGCCCTGGATGTAGTACCGGGCCGCGATGTCGCCGACCTTGTTCATGGCGAGCGTGGAGGCCAGCTCCAGCGGCACCATCTTGTCCTTCAGCGCCTTGGACTTCTTCTGGTTGGTCCGGAGCTGCGAGCGGACCTTGTTGAACTGCTCGATGGTGGGTTCGAGCTGCTCCCACTGCTTGTCGATCTGCGCGTCGATCTCGTCGACCGACGGTGCCGCGTGCGCCGGGGCGGTCAGCATCCCGGCGCCGACCGCGGCGGCCGCGACCAGGGTGACCAGACGGCGTACCACCCGTTGGAACCCGGCCCGCCGGCCGGGTGGAGCGCTCGGGGCGTGACGTTGAGGGGGCGTGGTTGCCACCGGCACGGACTCCTTTGCAACCGACCGCCGGGCGCCTCGCGAGAGGGAAGTTCGAGGCAGACGACCCACAGCGGTCGGTGCCCCACATTAGGGAAGGCGTCCGATGGAATCAAGGCGACCGTTTGTTCAATCACGTATCCGCAATCGATTGCACACCAAGGGTATTCATTTCATCTCCCGACGATGGCTGTCAATACGTCGTCGAGCGTCACCACACCCATCGGCCGGCGTCCGTCGCTGACCAGCACCATGTGGCGGCGTTCGCGGCGCATCGCGAGCAGCAGATCGGCGAGCGTACGGTCCGGCGGCACCACCGCCAGCGGCCGGTAGACGGCGGCCGGCACCGGCGCCCGGCGGCTCGCCCCGGCGTACCCGAGCACGTCCTTGACGTGCACGAAACCGAGCACCCGGCGGGTGGACCGCTGCACCACCGGGAAGCGGGACCGGCCGGTACGGGTCGCCAGCACCTCCAGCGACGCCGGTGAGACGTCCTCGGCCACGGTAGTCACGGTGGACCAGGGTTGCAGCGCGTCCGCAGCGGTACGGCTGTGCAGGGCCAGCGCGCCGGTGATCCGGGCGTGCTCCTCGGCGTCCAGCAGTCCCTCGGTACGCGCCTGGGAGACCAGCCCGGCCAGTTCCTCGGCCGTGAACACGGTCTTCACCGCGTCGGTGGCCTCCACCCGCCACCACCGCAGCACCTGCCGGGACGCCCACTTCATCGCCAGCAGCAGCGGCTTGGTGGCCAGGCAGAACGCCAGCATCGCCGGGCCGAGCCAGAGCGCCGACGGCTCCGGGCCGGCCAGCGTGATGTTCTTCGGCACCATCTCGCCGACCACCGTGTGCAGGAACACCACCACCGCCAGCGCGATGACGAACGACACCGGGTGCACCGCCGAGGCGGGCAGCCCCAGCGCGGCGAACGGCGGCTCCAGCAGGTGCGCCAGCGCCGGCTCGGCGATCGCGCCGAGACCGAGCGAGCAGACCGTGATGCCGAGCTGCGCCCCGGCGATCATCAGCGGGATCTGGTTCATCGCCGCCAGCGCCAGCCGGGCCCGCTTCGATGTCGCCGCCAGCGGTTCGATCACCGTACGGCGGGAGGCGATCAGCGCGAACTCGCTGCCCACGAAGAACGCGTTGCCGAGCAGCAACGCCACCGCCACGAGTAGTTCAGGCACCGTCGTCGGGCTCCTCGGGGCGCACCACCCGCACCTGCTCGATCCGGTGCCGGTCGACCTCCACCACAGTGAACTCGTACCCGGCCTCGTCGACCGTCTCGCCCGGCACCGGGATGTGGCCGAGCCGCGCCATGAGGAACCCGCCGAGCGTCTCGTACGGCCCGTCGGGCAACCGGAACCCGGTCTGCTCGACCAGCTCGTCGGCGCGCAGCACACCGTCGGTCAGGACGGTCCGCTCCCCGCCGGGCACTGTCAGCTCCACCGGACCGAAGCCGTCCACCGCGTCCGGGTCGAACTCGTCGGCGATCTCCCCGACCAGCTCCTCGACGAGATCCTCCACTGTCACCACGCCGTCGGTGCCCCCGTACTCGTCCACCACGATCGCCAGGTCCGCCCCGGCGGCCTTGAGCGCGGCCAGCACCCCGTTCAGGTTGAGGCTCTCCGGGACGTACACCGGTTCCCGGGCGACGGCGGCGACAGTGGTGGCGGCCCGGCGGGCCAGCGGCACACCCAGCGCGTCGGGCACCCCGGCGACGCCGGTGACCAGGTCGAGCGTCTCCTCGTAGACCGGGAACCGGGTCCGGCCGGTGCGCCGGGACGCCTCCAGCAACTCGGCCACCGTCGTGCTGGCGTGCAACGCGGTCACGTCCACCCGGGGCGTCATCGCCTCGGCGGCCCGCTTGTCGCCGAAGCGGATGGTGCGGCGCAGCAGCATCGCGGTGTCCGGCGGCAGCGCGCCGGCCCGGGCCGAGATGGCGGCGAGCAGACCCAGCTCCTCCGGGGAGCGGGCGCTCGCCAGTTCCTCCTGCGGCTCCACGCCGAGGCGGCGCACCAGCCGGTTCGCGGACTCGTTGAGCAGCCGGATCAGCCAGCCGAAGGCGCGGGAGAAGGCCCGCATCGGCGCGGCGGTGGCGAGCGCCGCCGGCATCGGGCGGGCCAGCGCCAGGTTCTTCGGCACCAGCTCGCCGAACAGCATCGAGATGAGCGTGGCCAGGGCCAGCGCGAGCAGGCCGGAGAAGCGTTCCGCGCCGCCGAGCGGGTGCAGCAGCGGCGTGAAGAGCCGGGCGAGCGCGGGCTCGGCCAGGTAGCCGGTGAGCAACGCGGTGAGCGTGATGCCGAGCTGCGCGCCGGAGAGCTGGAACGACAGCTCGCGCAGCGCGCGGCGTACCGTGACGGCCCGGCCGTCCCCCTCGCCGGCCCGCCTGTCGATCTCCGCCCGGTCGACCGTGACCAGGGCGAACTCGGCCGCGACGAAGAACGCGTTGCCGGCGGTCAGCAGCACGAAACCGACCAGGGGCAACAGCGTCAGAAGCAGAAGGCCGTCGATGCGCGTGATTGTGGCACGCGCGCGCCGATGGCGGGCCCCCCGTAGCGTGGACGCATGGACGGCCTGCTGCTCACCGACGAACTGGTCCTGCTCGCGTACGACGACGACGGCGCGAACCGGCTCGGCAGTCCGCACCTCGGCTACGGCCTCGCCGGTGCGGTGCTGCTGGAACTGGCCCTGGCCGGCCGGGTGGAGGTCGCGGACAAGCGTCTCGTGGTCACCGATCCCACGCCGACCGGCGTACCGCTGCTGGACGAGGCACTGGCGACCGTGGGGTCCGGCCGGCCGCGCAAGCCGAAGGACTGGATCGGCAAGCTCGCCAAGGGCCTGCCGGACCGGGTGCTCGGCGGGCTCGTCGACGCCGGGGTGCTGCGCCGGGAGTCCGACCGGGTGCTGCTGGTCTTCCCGCGTACCCGCTATCCCTCGCCGACCGGCGCGGAGCCGGCGGTGGAGACCGCGGCCCGCCAACGGATGACGACGGCGCTCACCACCGACGGCCCGGTCGACGCCCGGACCGCCGCGCTGCTCACGCTGACCCGCGCGGTCGGCCTGGACCGCAAGATCTTCCGCGAGCTGCCGAAGGAGCGGGTCAAGGCGCGCATCGACGAGATCGCGGCCGGTGACTGGGCGTCGGCCGCCGTCAAGAAGGCGATCGAGGAGATGCAGGCCGCGCTGATGGTCGCGATGACGGCCGGGACGAGCGCCGCCATCATGACCACCACGACCAGCTGAACGCGACGGCGGCGGCACCGCTCGGGTGCCGCCGCCGTCGTGGTCCGGCTCCTGCCGGTGTACGCCTCAGCTCGCGGCCGGCGCGACCTCCGGCTCACCGGCCGGGGCCTCCGGCTTGACCGAGCGCAGCAGCACGCTGGCCACGTCGACCACCTCGACGTCCTCGCCCGCGCCCTTGCCGTTCACGCCGTCGTTGAGCATCGTCGAGCAGAACGGGCAGCCGACCGCGATGGTCTTCGCGCCGGTGGACATGGCCTCCTCGACCCGGTCCACGTTGATCCGCTTGCCGATCTTCTCCTCCATCCACATCCGGGCGCCGCCAGCGCCGCAGCAGAAGGAGCGCTCGCTGTTGCGCGGCATCTCGACGAGGCCGCTGTCGCGGCCTGCACCGGAATCGGAAGCTGCGCCACCGCGGCCATCTCCGATGGCACTGCCGAGCACCTCACGCGGCGCGGCGAAGATCCGGTTGTGGCGGCCGAGGTAGCACGGGTCGTGGTAGGTCACGCCGCCGTCGACCGGCTGCACCGGGGTGAGCTTGCCGGCGCTGACCAGGTGGGCCAGCAGTTGGGTGTGGTGCACCACCTCGAACTCGCCGCCGAGCTGGCCGTACTCGTTGCCCAGGGTGTTGAAGCAGTGCGGGCAGGTGGCGACGATCTTGCGCTTGCTCTTCTCCCGGCCCTCGAACGCCTCGTTCAGCGTCTCGACGTTCTGCTGGGCCAGCATCTGGAAGACGAACTCGTTGCCGATGCGGCGGGCCGGGTCACCGGAGCAGGTCTCGCCCTCGCCCAGGATGGCGAACTTGACGCCCGCCTCGTTGAGCAGCGTGGCCACAGCGCGGGTGGTCTTCTTGGCCCGGTCCTCGAACGCGCCGGCGCAGCCGACCCAGAACAGGTACTCGAAGTCGTCGACCTCGCCGACCCGCGGCACCTCGAACCCGAGGCCCTTGGTCCAGTCCTCGCGGGTGTTCTGCGGGGCGCCCCACGGGTTGCCCTTGTTCTCCAGGTTGCGCAGCATGACGCCGGCCTCGGAGGGGAAGCTCGACTCGATCAGCACCTGGTAGCGGCGCATGTCGACGATGTGGTCCACGTGCTCGATGTCCACCGGGCACTGCTCGACGCAGGCGCCGCAGGTGGTGCAGGACCAGAGCACGTCCGGGTCGATGACGCCGCCCTCCTCGGCGGTGCCGATCAGCGGCCGGTCGGCCTCGGCCAGGGCCAGCACGTCCATGTGGGCGAGCTGCGCCTGCGTGGCCTTCTCCTCGCCGGTCAGGTCCTTGCCGCCACCGGCCAGCAGGTACGGCGCCTTGGCGTACGCGTGGTCGCGCAGGCTCAGCACCAGCAGCTTCGGCGACAGCGGCTTGCCGGTGTTCCAGGCGGGGCACTGCGACTGGCAGCGACCGCACTCGGTGCAGGTGCTGAAGTCGAGCAGGCCCTTCCAGGTGAACTGCTCGACGTGGGCGACACCGAACTGGTCCTTCTCCGGGTCGGCCTCCTCGAAGTCCAGCGGCTTGCCCTCGCTGGTCATCGGGCGCAGCGGGCCGAGGCCGGAGCCGGCCGGCTTCTCCGGGTCGCGCTTGAAGAAGATGTTCGGGAACGCCAGGAAGCGGTGCCAGGCCACGCCCATGGTGACGTTCAGCGAGATCACGATGAGCCAGGTCATCGAGATGGCGATCTTGATGAGCGCGGCGACGCTGACGCCCGCCTCCCAGTTGGGGAGGACCGAGCCGACGGCGTGGCTGAGCGGGGCGGCCCAGACCGGGTACTCGAAGTGGTCGGTGGCGACCTTGAAGCCCCGGATCACGAAACCGAAGATCAGGACCAGCAGGACGACCCACTCGACGAAGTAGCCCTGCCACATGGTCGAGCCGGTGAACCGGGAGCGGTTCTCCGCGCGGCCGGGCCGGTTGCGCAGCCGGATCGCCATCAGCACCAGAATGCCGACCAGGCCGAGGATGCCGATCCACTCGGTGACGAGACCGAAGATCGTCCAGTGCCCGATGATCGGCAGCCCGCCGCCGGTCGAGACCACCTCGAAGTAGGCCTCCAGCACCAGCAGCGACAGCACGATGAAGCCGACCATCACGAACCAGTGGGCGGCGCCGACCACGCTCCACTTCAGCATGCGGGTGTGACCGGCGGTCTCCACCAGCATCTGCTTCGTGCGCGCGCCCTTGTCGCCGAACCGCTCCGGCGCGGGCTGGCCGAGCCGGATGACGGCTGTCATCTTCATGACCGCGCGCACCGCAAGCCACACCGCCACGGCGGTGATGGCGGCCGCGAGGATCGTGGTGACGATCTGGACGCTGCCCATCGAGTTGGCCTCCCGGTCTGCTGCTTGTCCGTGCAGCCTACGCGCAAGGTTACCCAGCAGTAACGTGAGTCTTCTCGCACCAGGCCACGCCGCCCTGCGCACACCTTAGGTGGAGCGGCGTCGAAGCGCCGGGCAGGGGCGGCGTGGCGTGACCTACGCCGGGGTGGGGCAGCGCCGGATCAGCGCCAGCGGGAGAGCAGGATCAGCGACGAGACCATCGCGCCGAAGCCGACGGCGAGGTTCCAGTAGCCCCAGCTGGCGACCGGGTACGCCTGCTCGGACAGGTAGTAGAGGACCAGCCAGCCGATGCCCACCACGATCAGCGTGACCGCCGTGACCGGCAGCCAGATGGGGCTAGGCTTGCGCGTCGACGCCGTCGCCGTCGGACGCACGTCCGTCGGCGGGGTGTACACCTTCTTCTTGCGGACCTGAGACTTGGGCACGACGCTCTCCAGAGGGGGGTACGACCTCGTCCGGCCTGACAACCGGGCGCGAGGGCGACGGTCCATGGCCAATAATGTTCGACAGCTAGCGTAGTCCCGACGGACCGTCCAGGCCACGAATGGGGCCAGGCCGGTGCACTCAGTAACCGGAAAGAGCGGACTTTCCGGGTCGAGCAGGTCGGCTCGCACCGGCGCGGGCCGGAACGAGACGACGGGAAAGGGAACGCCCGGTGGAGTACACGTCCGGCGCCGCCTCCTGGCAGAAGGTCCTCCGCCGCGCGGCAGCCGCCCTGCTGCCCCGGCGCGCCCGCCAGCGCCGCCCCGGCTGGTCCATCGGCGTACCCCTGATCGCCGCCGCGGCCGGCCTGCTCTTCACCACCACCGCCACCACCGCGGGCGGCACGCCCCTGCGCGAGGACCGCCGGCCCCAGCTCACCCAGCTCATCGAGGACCGCCGCGAGGAGGTCGCCGCCAGCGAGGCGAAGGCCGCCCGGCTCCGCGCCGAGGTGGAGGAGCAGACCGAGGCGCTGGCCGGCGCCGACGGGCCGATCAAGACCGAGCGGGACCGGGCCGCCGCCAGCCGGCAGGCCGCCGGATTCACCGCGCTCACCGGCAGCGGCGTGACGGTCGAGCTGAACGACGCCGACCGCCGGCCGGACCAGCCGCTGCCGAAGGGCGCCAGCAACGACGACCTGGTGGTGCACCAGGGCGACGTCCAGGCGGTCGTCAACGCGCTCTGGGCCGGCGGCGCGGAGGCCATGTCAATCATGAACGTCCGCGTGCTGAGCACCAGCGCGGTACGCTGCGTCGGTAACACCCTGCTGCTGCACGGCCGGGTGTACTCCCCTCCTTTCAAGATCGTGGCAATCGGCGATCCCGCGGAACTCCAGCGGGCGCTCGCCGCCTCTGAGGGAGTGCGGGTGTTCAAGGAAGTGGCCGACCACTACCAACTCGGGTACGTCGAGCGCGTCTCCACGGTCACCGTGCCGGCGTTCGAGGACTCCACCGCGTTGCAATCGGCGACGGTGCCCCGGTGACCGGCGGCGACCCCCGGGAACGCGCCGGCCACGACCGCCGGGAGGAGCCGACATCGTTCCTCCCCCGGGTCGAGCGTCCGGCCCCGGCGTCGCCACCCCCGCTCGGCCTGCCCTGGCCCGACGCCGGTCCGGCCCACACCGCCCCGGCCCGGCGCGGCCCGGACCCCCGGCCGCCCGTCCCGCCGCCTCCCGGACCGCCCCGGACGGTCCCGCCGCCGTCCGCTTCGCCCCGGACCGCCCCGCCGACCGCTCCGCCGCCGCCGTGGCCGGGCGCTCAGGCGCACCAGCCGCCGGGCTCCTCCCGCGCCGAGGCCGACTCCCGGTTCCGCGCCTCGGCGAGCGAGCCTCCCCCCAGGGGTACGCCCCACCCGGCCGGCCCCGCGCACCACAGCCCCGGACACCACGGCCCCGCGCACCACAGCCCTGCGCAGAACGGCCCCGCACACCACGGGCCGGCGCAGAACGGCCCTCCGCAGAACGGCCCGGCGCCCCGGGGTGGTCCCGCCCCCGGGATGCGCCCCGCCGCGCCCGGCGACGTAGCACACCGGCCGGAGGGGTACGGACCGGCAGGGCAGCAGAACGCCGTCCGCCACTCCACCGGTGGGGCGGTCCCGCCCGAGCGCGGTGGCCGCGGCGGACAGCCACCGCAGGCGGGCACCCGCCCGTGGGAGACCGGCGGACGCCCGCCGGAGGACGCTCGCCGACCGCCGGGGGGTGGTGAACGGCCGCCCGGCGTACCCCCTCTCGGCGGGCCGACCGGCGCGGACCGGAACCCTCCGGCCGACCCCGGGGCGACGACGGTGCTGCCCGCCGTCACCCGCCCACCCGCGAACCCCCACCTGGACGCCACCGGGCTGATGGGCGCGGTGCCCCCGGCGCCGGACACCGGCGACGGCGGCGGCGAGCCGCCCGCCGAGCCACCCCGCCCCCGGCGCGGCGAGCGGGTGGTGCAGCTGCGGCCCGAGCAGACCGGCGACGGATACCGCAGCGTCTACTCCGAGCTGACCCGCCCCACAGTCGGCTCCCGGCTGCGCACCGTCGTCCGGGGCACCGGCGAGCTGCTGATCACGTTCGGGCTGGTGGTGCTCCTCTTCGCCGGGTACGAGATCTGGGGCAAGGCGGTCATCGTCGAGGCCCACCAGAGCGACCTGAACAGCCAACTCGCCCAGGAGTGGGGTGCCACCGCGGACCCGACCGTCGGCCCGACCACCGGTCCCACGGTGAAGCCGAAGCCGCCGGCCAAGGGGAAGCCGGTCGCCGGCCTCTACATCCCCAGGTTCGACAAGCACTGGGTCGTGGTCGAGGGGGTCAGCCCGGAGGACATCCGGTACGCCCCGGGCCACTACCCGGACAGCGCCATGCCCGGCGAGGTGGGCAACTTCTCCGTCGCCGGTCACCGCATCCGCTCCACGTTCTGGCGGCTGGACGAGCTGAAGACCGGCGACGCCATAGTGGTCGAGACCAGGACCGACTGGCTCGTCTACCGGGTCTACCAGCAGCGGATCGTCAAGCCGTCCCAGGTGGAGGTGGTCGCGCCGGTGCCGGGCAAGCCGGACGCGAAGGCCAGCGAGAAGCTGCTCACGCTCACGACCTGCAACCCGAAGTTCGACAACTACCAGCGGTTGATCATCCATGCCCGGCTGGACCACACGCAGGCCAAGTCGGCGGGCCGCCCGGCCGAGTTGGAGGCGTGAGCCGTGTACTCGTGGATCTGGCGCAAGCTGCCGTTCGGGCTGCCCGGCAAGCTGATCGGCTCGCTGGTGCTGGCCACCGCCACCGTCGCGCTGCTCTGGTTCGTGGTCTTCCCGTGGGCGGAACCGCTGCTGCCCTTCGACGACGTGCAGGTCACCCAGGAATCCGGCGTACCGGGTGACGGCGGGATCACCGAACCCACCGGGCTGCCCGGCGAGGAGGAGCTGCCGTACAGCACCGAGACGAACAACGCCCCACCCTCCACCCCGAACAGGTGACCCCGATGCGCGTACTGGTGATCGACAACTACGACTCGTTCGTCTTCAACCTCGTGCAGTACCTCGGCCAGCTCGGCGCCGACTGCGAGGTGCGGCGCAACGACGAGATCGACGTCGCCGAGGTGGGCCGCGCCGGCGCCGCCGGTGTCCTGCTGTCACCCGGTCCGGGCAGCCCGGACCGGGCCGGCATCTGCCTGGACGTGATCCGCGAGTACGCCGGCAAGCTCCCGATCTTCGGCGTCTGCCTCGGTCACCAGGCGATCGGCGAGGCGTTCGGCGCGACTGTGGCCCGCGCGCCGGAACTGCTGCACGGCAAGACCTCGGAGGTACGCCACGACGGCGTGGGCGTGCTCGCCGGGCTGCCGGACCCGTTCACCGCCACCCGGTACCACTCGCTGGCCGTCCTGCCCGAGACGCTTCCCGACGAGCTGGAGGTCACCGGCCGGACCGCCTCCGGCGTGGTGATGGCGATGCGGCACCGCTCGCTGCCGATCGAGGGCGTGCAGTTCCACCCCGAGTCGGTGCTGACCGAGGGCGGTCACCTGATGCTGGCGAACTGGCTTGCCGCCTGCGGCTTCCCGGAGGCGCTGGAGCGCGCTCCCGAGCTGGCCGCCGAGGTGGACGCCCGCCGCCGCGCCGCCTTCGCCGCCGCCTGACTTGATCTTTAACCTGTGCAGCAAGCCTTCCTCAGCCTCGCCTGCGCCCTCATCTGCTGGCGCAACTCCAACGCACCCGGAGTTAGTACTCCAAGCAGCGGCTGAATTTGATTCCGTTTCAACGATACATATAGGGTCAACTACCACTACTGACCTAAACTCAAGGCCGTTTAGTGATCAATAGTCCCGGTTTCGGTCCGGGGTGTGGGTCGGGTGTGAGATGTGGAGAAGCTCCTGGTAGGACATGGATTGACTAGATCAACATGTTCCAGCCAGGAGCTTCGGCAGGGCCCCGGCAAAGTCGTGACGGTGTCTGACTTGTGAGGCTTGGGGTAGAAGCGCCGTTGGTGGTGGCAGCAAGACGGGCATGACTGGCTCAGAAGATCATCAAGGTTCTCTACGCCATGTTGATCGTTCGAAGTGAGTCATGCCCGCGCTGCCATCATCGCTGATCTCATCCTTGTCCTGCGCACCGGCTCTGACCGTTGCCGAAACCGCTGGTGGGCTACCCGAAGCGCTCGCTGGTGTGCCTGATCCACGCGCCAGGCGAGGTGTTCGGCACCGGCTGACAGTCGTGGTCACCGCAGCGGTGTGTGCTGTGGTCGCCGGCTACCGCTCGTACGCCGCGATCGCCGAATGGGTCGCCGACGTGCCGGCGGCAACCGCTGTCGCCTTGGGCATGACTGCCGACCGGCGCCCATCGCAGGCGATGATCCGTCGGCTGTTGCAGGCCATGGACCCGCAACTACTGACCGCGGCGATCAGTGTCTGGCTCGCCGGCCGGGCCA
Source organism: Micromonospora sp. WMMD1274 (assembly GCF_049179035.1). Lineage (NCBI taxonomy): Bacteria > Bacillati > Actinomycetota > Actinomycetes > Micromonosporales > Micromonosporaceae > Micromonospora > Micromonospora sp. WMMD1274. The sequence continues at coordinate 3,022,363 of NZ_JBMHMG010000001.1, read as the reverse complement.
CCGCCACCACCTCAACGGCCGGCCGGGCGATCGCCGTCGACGGCAAGACCCTGCGCGGCTCCCGCACCCACCGGCACCCCTGCCCGGCACGTGATGACCGCCTGCGACCAGGCCACCGGTGTGGTCCTGGCCAGCATCGACGTGGACGGCAAGACCAACGAGATCACCCGGTTCGCGCCGCTGCTCGACCAGATCAGCGACCTACGCGACACCGTGATCACCGCCGACGTCCTGCACTGCCAACGCGAGCACGTCACCTACCTCGGCCGGTGTTGTCCGGTGCGGAGCTGATCGGGCGGGCGCAGGCCGAGGCCGGACACGTCGATGGCCGGCGGCGGGTGCTGACCGGCGCGGTCACCGCAATGATCGTGCTCGGGTTGTGCCTGTTCCGGCGGGACAGCGTCAGCGTGGTGACCGCTCGGGTGACCGAGCGGATCCCGCGGGTGCGGGTTGAGGGTGTGCCGAGAGGGTCCGCTATCCCGCCGACCAGATCGCCGCGCTGTTTGCCGAGCGATGGCAGATCGAACTGACCTACGCCCGGTTGAAAAGCACTCTGCGCGAACCCGGCACCCGCCTACGCGGACAGACCCCGCAACTGGCCCACCAGGAACTCTGGGTCCCTCCTGACCGTCCACAACGCCCTCGTACGCTTCGCCGTGAACACCGCCTTCGACCTGAACGTCGACCTGACGGGATCAGCTTCACCGCCGTACTCGCCCTGACCCGCAATCTCCTCGCCACCGACCGCGGCCCCTGCGTCAACTGCGGACACCACGACCCCGACCCCGCCACCACGCTCGTCGCCGCCATCGCCGGCCAGCCGCTTAACCGCCACGACCGGCAACACAACGGACCTCGCACACCCGCCAACGCAGAACAGAACGTACCCGCGACGTCACGTACGAGATAACCATCGCCGTGCCAGAAGTACCCAAAACCACAAAATCGGCCAAAGTTTAGGTCAGTGGGTTCAAGTACAGTGCGCCATCTTGGTCGCACTCAAGTAAATTTCCTTGAACCTCGGATAGTCGGGATAAAAACTCCAATCTTCCCAGTCGCAGAAGTACCATTGCTTGCCACCTGACTCAGTCAGATATCCCGACCAAGGACCAGTTGACATCCCAACTCCGACAGAATTTATAGGATACCTTCCACTGCATGACCTACTCCAGACCTTCTCTTCGCTGCCCGACTTGTAGTAGTAGACGAAGGCTCTTGTACTACAACCCGCCTGAGCTGGCCCAGCTATCCCGAATACCCCAAACGCAAGAGCCGTGAAAATCACCGCAGCCGCAGCTCTGATTCGTACTCCAAAACGCACGGTTTCTCCTAACCTCCGACAGAAAGAACCTGCATGGGGCCACCGAACTCACTGGCAATGCGCGTCTTCAAGGCCGGCCACTCTTAGTCAACCTGCACTGGGTAGCGTGTCGATGATGGAAAGTGTGCCATCACCCTACTACTTCGTCAACGATCAATCAATAAGTCCAGGTCAAGCCGTTTTTTAGGCTAGTGTTGCGTGTCTGAAGTGACTTGACGGTTTGGGTGCGGGAGAATGAGGCGTGTCTGTAGCCGCGCCGTTGGTTCTCCGTCCGGGTGATGGTGCTCGTCTTCGTGAGTTGACTCGTTCGTCCACGGCGCCGGCCGGGCATGTCCAGCGCGCTCGGATGGTGTTGCTGGCCGCTGAGGGCGTGTCGAATGCGGAGATCGCCCGGCGGGTGGGGATGAGCCGCCAGACCGTGGTCGCGTGGCGGGCCCGATACGCCGCCGGCGGTCTCGGCGCCTTGGCGGACCTGCCGCGCCCGGGTCGCCCGCCGGTCATCGACGAGGCCGCCGTGGTGGCAGCGACACTGAACCCGCCGCCGGCGGACCTGGGCATCACGCACTGGTCGGCCAGAACCCTCGCCGACCAGTTGACCAGGCAGGGCACGCCCGTCAGCTTCGCCGAGGTCGCCCGGATCTGGCGGGACTGGGGACTGCAACCCCACCGGGTCGAGACGTTCAAGTTCTCCACCGACCCGCGGTTGGAGGCCAAGATCCGCGATGTGGTCGGGCTCTACCTCGACCCCCCGGACAAGGCCGTGGTCGTATGCATCGACGAGAAGTCCCAGATCCAGGCACTCGACCGGACCGCGCCACTGCTGCCCATGCGCTTCGACCAGGCCGAACGACGGACCCACGACTACAGGCGGCACGGCACCACCACCCTGTTCGCCGCCCTGGAGGTCGCCACCGGCCGGATCACCGCCGACGCCTGCTACCCCCGTCACCGCAACGGCGAGTTCCTGACCTTCCTCAAGCAGGTCGCCAAGGCTCACCCCCGAGTCGAACTCCACGTGGTCTGCGACAACTACGCCACCCACAACCGCCCGAACGTCAAGGCCTGGCTCGCCAAGCACCCCCGCATCACCATGCACTTCACCCCGACCAGCGCATCCTGGATGAACCTCGTCGAGGTCTTCTTCGGGATCATCACCCGCCAAGCCATCCGCCGCGGCACCTTCACCAGCGTCCCGGACCTGATCGCCGCGATCCGCAGGTTCATCGACGCCTACAACGAACGCTGCCAACCGTTCGCCTGGACCAAGACCGCCGACCAAATCCTCACCAAAGCCAACCGTCAAAAGAACTCAGACACGCGACACTAGAAATTCAACGTCAACGACTCGCCTGCCCCTAAACAGAGACTACGCCCTGGTCAGCTAGCCTCGGCCGTTCAGTAAGGCCGTCTGTGGTTCATGATCAGAAATGAGGAAGTGCCTCCCGATCTGGGATGATCTGGCTTGTCGAAGGCCCATGATCGTCCGCACGGAAGGCACTTACCGAGTGAAGGCTACCGGAGCGCGCCCGAAGATCATCGTGAGTGCCGACGGGCGTGGCGTGGTCGGCCATGCCAGCGCTCGTCTCCTCGCTGATGTCGCGGAGGTGACCGGGCTGACCGGGGCGTTCGGTGAGGCCCTCGCCGGTCTGCGGCGGCGGCGTGGCCAGCACGACCCGGGCCGGGTCGCGGTGGACCTGGCGGTGATGCTCGCCGACGGTGGTGAAGCGATCTCGGACCTGGCCGTGCTGCGTGACCCGGCGGACTTGTTCGGTCCGGTCGCGTCGGACCCGACGGCGTGGCGGCTCCTGTCCGGCGTGGACGGTGAGGCACTGGGTCGGTTGCGTGACGCTCGGGCACGGGCTCGTCAGCTGGCCTGGGCCCAGCTGGCCGAGACCCGCGGCCGGCTCCCGCAGACAACCGCGGCTGGCCAGCCGGTCCCTGGCCTGGTCCTCGATCTGGACGCCTCGATCGTGCTGTGCCACTCGGACAAGCAATCAGCGACCCCGACCTGGAAGAAGACCTTCGGCTACCACCCGTTGTTCTGCTTCCTGGACAACACCCGCGAGGCCCTGTCCGGCCTGCTGCGGGAGGGCCGGGCCGGGTCGAACACCACCGCCGACCACATCACCGTCCTCGACGCCGCCCTGGCCCAGATCCCGGACTCCCACCGGCACGGCACCCCGATCCTGATCCGCACCGACTCGGCCGGCTGCACCCAAGGGTTCCTCGCGCACATCCGCGACCTGCGCAAGCAGGGAGTGGACACCACGTTCTCCGTCGGAGTCGCCATCACCGAACCGATCCGGCAGGCGATCCTGCACGCCAAACAGCACGGCACGTGGGTGCCCGCCCTCGACACCGACGGCGAACCCCGCGACGGCGCCCACGTGGCCGAACTGACCGGCCTGGTCCCCGCCGACGGCTTCCCGGCCGGAACCCGGTTCATCGTGCGCCGCGAACGGCCGCACCCCGGCGCGCAACTGAGCCTGTTCGACACCATCGAAGGCATGCGACACCAGGTACTGGCCACCGACACCCCACCCGGCCACGGCGCCATTCAGTACCTGGAGGCCCGCCACCGCGGTCACGCCCGCGTCGAGGACCGCATCCGCTGCGGCAAGGACACCGGCTTCGGCCGATTCCCCTCCCGCGTGTTCGCCATCAACGCCGCCTGGCTGGAAGTCGTCCTCACCGGCATCGACCTGCTCGCCTGGACCCAACTGCTACTTCTGGACGGCGAACTTGCCGCAGCCGAACCCAAGAAGCTGCGCTACCGGCTACTCCACGTCGCCGCCCGACTCACCCGCTCGGCCCGCCAAACCCGGCTACGCATCGCCCAGCACTGGCCCTGGGCCAACGACCTCGTCACAGCGTTCAACCGCCTCGCCGCGCTACCCCGACCGATCACCTGAACCCGACACCCCGACCCGCCGAGCGCCCTCGGAGGAACCCGACCACGCGCCGGGCCACCACCATGCCCACACCACCACAGGCCAGCCCGAGAAGATCAACAGACAGGCCCACAAGCCTTGATCAACACTTAGCGAAAGACCGAGGCTAGCAATTGGGGCGGCTGTCGTAGTCAGTAGTGAGGTGATCTCAGCAATGCATGAGGGTTGATTGCTGCGACACGGGCGAAGGCCGCGAGTCGGGCAGCCTTGGATCAGGGTCCCGGCAAAGTCGTCAGGTGATGCCGAGGAGTGCCAGCGGGCGGGTGCTGTCATGGGCATGATGGCGGGCCGGCGGCGATGTTGGTGATTCCGGCGGTGCGGAGTGCGCCGATGGCGGCGTTGCGTAGAGCGGCCATGACGCGACCGCCCGCCGGCTTGACATGAACGTGAGAACCGCCCGCAAGTACGCCCCACGCCGCCACCGCCTCTGCCTTGGGATCGACGAACTTCTCGACCGAGCCATCAGCGAGATTGCGCGTCAAGTAGGGCGGATTGAGATCACCCCGCCCGAGCAATTGTCCCGAGACTTGCCAGGAGGGTTGCGATGATTGCGATCGACCGCAGCGAGCCGCGCCGAGAACCGGCCATAGTTCATCCCGTGATTAGTTCCTCGGGAATCGATGCCAACGCCCAAGGAACATCGAATCACGTTGATGCCCGACGATTAACACTCTTTCCAGTCGGGGGACACGACCCGGCCAAGTGTGATTCCGCGTCGGTCAGCCGCCGTTGCCGCGTGCCGGCGGGACCGTCGGGAACGGGAAGCCGCCACCGCCCCCACCCGGCGTGGTCGGTGTCGCGCTGGGGGTCTCGCTCGGGGACGGGCTCTCGGTCTCCTCGGCCTTCGGCACGTCGACCCTGATGGTCACGGTCGAGTTCTTGGGCTGCTTGCTCCTGGCCGACGGGCTCTGGCTGCTCACCTTGTCCGCCTCGGCCGGGTCGACCTCGTTGCCGTCCTGCACCTTGACTCGGAAACCGGCTTCCTCCAACTGCTTCCGCGCCTGGTTCTCGGTGAAGCCACGGACGTCCGGCACCGTGATGACGTTGCCCCTGGAGACCTCGAGCGTCACTTTGCTCTCCGGGGCCACCTTGCTGCCCTCCTTGGGCGACACCCTGGTGACCTGGCCCTCCCGGGCATCGTCGTCGACATCCTTGCGCTCGACGGTGAGCCCCAGGCTCTCCAGCTGCGCCTTCACGGCAGTGAAGTTGCCGCCCACCAAGCTCTGCGGGATGGTGACCTCGTCCGGGCCGACGCAGATCTGGACCGTCACGGCGCTGTTCTTCTCCACCCGCTGGCCGAACGGCGGGTTCTGCTCGACCACGGTGCCCTTCTTGCACTCGGCGTTCTTGACCGGGTCCCCGGGGGCGAAACGCAGCCCGGCCTGGCTGAGCGCGGCCTGCGCCTCGGCCTGCGAACGGCCCACCAACTGCGGCACCGACACCTTCTCGTTGCCGGCCTGGTTGAGCCAGAGCGCGGTGCCGAGCGCGATCACCGCGAGCACGCCGAGCGCGGCGAACGCGGCGATCACCCAGGACGAGCTCTTGCGCTTGCCCGGGTCGCCGACCCGCGCCACCGGCTGCTGGCGGGTCTGCGGGCCCATCATCTGGGTCTGCTGCGCCTGGTGGTATCCGCCGCCCGCGGCCGCGCCCATCGGCATGGTCTCGTCGGCCGGCATCACCGGGGTGGCGAGCACCGGCCGGCCGGCGGCGGCGCGGAGCAGGTCCGCCCGCATCTCGCCGGCGCTCTGGTAGCGGTTGAGCGGGTTCTTCGACAGCGCCTTGAGCACGATGGCGTCGACAGCGGGGTTGACGTCCGGGTTGATCGTGCTCGGCGTCGGCGGCTGCTCCCGTACGTGCTGGTACGCGACGCTGACCGGGCTGTCCCCGACGAACGGCGGGTGGCCGCAGAGCAGCTCGAACAGCACGCAGCCGGCCGCGTAGACGTCGGAGCGGGCGTCGACCGCCTCGCCGCGCGCCTGCTCGGGGGAGAGGTACTGCGCGGTGCCGATGACCGCGCTGGTCTGCGTCATCGTGGTGGCGCCGCTGGCCAGCGCCCGGGCGATGCCGAAGTCCATCACCTTGACCTGGCCGGTCTGGGTGAGCATCACGTTCCCGGGCTTGATGTCCCGGTGGATGATCCCGTGCCGGTGGCTGAACTCCAGCGCGGCGCACATGTCGGCGCAGATCTCCAGCGCCCGGCGCGGCTGGAGCCGCCCCTCGACGCCGAGGACCTCCTTGAGGGTCCGGCCGTTGACGAACTCCATCACGATGAACGGCAGGGTCTCGCCCGTGGGGCCGGTCTCCTCGCCGGTGTCGTAGACGGCGACGATGGCCGGGTGGTTGAGCGAGGCGGCGTTCTGCGCCTCGCGGCGGAACCGCATCTGGAAGGTGGCATCCCGGGCCAGGTCGGCACGGAGCATCTTGATCGCGACATCCCGCCCGAGCCGGAGGTCACGGCCGCGGTGCACCTCGGCCATGCCGCCGTAGCCCAGCAGCTCGCCGACCTGATACCTGCCACCGAGCAGGCGGGCCTGCGCTGTCATCGCGTCTCTCGTCCTTCGCTCGTCGTCGTACCGCCGCCGGCCGGCAGGAGGCGTACCTCACGACGGTACGACGTGCGGACCGGATAGTCGCCTCCGTACGGCTGCACCGCGCCGGAGGTCACGCTCACACTCGCCGGAGCGGATGCGGTAGCACCGTATTTCCGGTACAGGAACGAAATCACGCCCGAGCAGAGGATGACCAGTACAGCCACCACGATCGCGGTCGTCCACAGGCCGGACCGGGAGCGCCGGGGCGGAGCGGCGGCGGGCGGTCGCGCGTACCCCAGGGGGTTGTGCTGGGGAACGGGGCGTGGCTGCGGCACGGGGGCCGCGCCGCGCGGCGCCACCGGCGGGCGGGGCTGCGGGGCGGGGTGCGCTACCACTGCCGGGCGCGGCGCGGCGAGCGGCGGGTGGGCCGGGGACACGGGCGGCCGGGGTTGCGGACGGGGGGCGGCGGCCGGCGGCTGCGGACGCGGCATGGCGGTCGGCACCTGCGCCCGCGCGACGGGCGCGGCCGGCGAGGCGGGTACGCCGGAGATCGGGTGCCCGGCGCGTGCCGCCTGGGAGAGCGCGAGCTTGGCCTGCCGGGCGATGCTCGCCAGCGCGGCGGCGCTCGGCCAGCGCGCGGCCGGGTCCTTCGCCATGGCCCGCTCCACGATCGCGCGAACCTGTGGTGGGATGTCGGGCGGAAGCGCCCGCGGAGCGTCCCGCACGTGCTTCATAGCGATTTCGAGGGGGTTGTCCCCCTCGAACGGGCGGCGGCCGGCCAGGCACTGGTACGCGACCACGCCCAGCGCGTAGACGTCCGAGGCGGGGGTGGCGACAGCGCCGGTGGCCTGCTCCGGCGAGATGTACGAGGCGGTACCGAGCACCGAGCCGGCGGCGGTGAGCTGGCCGACCAGGTCCGAGCGGGCGATGCCGAAGTCGGTGAGCACGAGCGTGCCGTTCGGCCGGACCAGCAGGTTGCCGGGCTTCACGTCGCGGTGCACGATGCCCTTCTCGTGCGCCGCGTGCAACGCGTCGGCGGCCTGCGCCAGCAGCGCCATCGTGCGGGCCGGGGTCAGCCGGCCGACGCGGCTGAGCGTGGCGGAGAGCGCATCGCCCTCGACGTACTCCATCACCAGGAACGCGATGTGCTGGTCGCTGCCGAAGTCGTAGACGTCGACCACGCCGGGGTGGTTGATGGTGGCCATGGTCCGGGCCTCGCCGCGGAACCGCTCGGCGAAGCCCGGTTCGTCCAGCAGCGCCGGGAGCAGGCTCTTGACCGCGACGGTACGGCCCAGCACCTGGTCGGTGCCGCGCCACACGTCGCCCATGCCACCGCTGGCGATCCGCTCGTCGAGGCGGTAGCGGTTGCCGAGCTTGACTCCCGGACCGAGCACGTCAGCGCCTCCCGGAGTCGGCGATCGCCGCCGCCATGATCCGGCCGGCGATGCGGGCTGCCTCGGCGCTGCCGCCGCTGCCCGCCTGCTCCAGCTCGACGCAGACCGCGGAGAGCGGCGTGCCGTCCTTGTCCAGCGCGAAGCCGATGAACCAGCCGTGGTCCGGGGTGTTCGGGCCGGACTGGGCGGTGCCGGTCTTGCCGCCGACCACGAAGCCGTCGATGGCAGCCCGGCGGCCGGTGCCCTCCTTCACCACGTTCTGCATCATGTCGCGCAGGTCGGCGGCGACCTGGCCGCTGATCGGGCGGCGCAGCTCGCGCGGCTGGGCGGCGTCGTAGACGGTGGTGCGGTCCGGCCCGAGCAGCTGCTTGACGAGGTAGGGACGCATCTGCTTGCCGTCCTTGTTGGCCACCGCGGCGGCGATCATCGCGCCCTGCAACGGGGTCATCCGCACGTTGTTCTGGCCGATCGACGACTGCGCCAGCGCGGCCTGGTCGGTGCTGCCGTCCGGGTTCTGCATGTCGCCGGTGCGGCTGGCGGCCACCGGCAGGCCGCCCTCACCGAGCTGGCCGACGGTGAGGTCCTCCTGCTCGAAGCCGAACTGCTTCGCCTTCTCCTTGACCTTGTCGGAGCCGAGGCGTACGCCGAGCTGGGCGAAGCCGGTGTTGCAGGACTCGGTCACCGCCTCGCGCAGCGTCACCTGCGACTCGGGGCAGATCGACGGCGCGGCGTTGCGGATCGGCTGACCGGCGCCGGGCGCGGTGTAGCTGGAACCGGCCGGGATGCGGGTCTGCTGCCCGACGCCGTTCTCCAGCGCCGCCGCGGCCATGATGATCTTGAAGGTGGAGCCCGGCGGCAGCGTCTCGGACAGCGCCCGGTTCGCCAGCGGCCGGTCCTTGTCCTTCTCCAGCGCGTTGTACGCCCGGTCCGCCTCGGTGCTGTCGTGACTCGCCAGCGGGTTCGGGTCGAAGCTCGGCATGGAGACCAGCGCCTGCACCGCGCCGGTACGCGGGTCGATCGCGATGGCCGCGCCCTTGGTCGCGCCGACCTGGTTGTCGTTGAGCTGCTTGTACGCCGTCTGCTGGGCACCCTTGGAGAGCGTCAGCAGCACGTTGCCGCCGCCGGTCTCGTCACCGGTGAACATGTCCTTGATCCGGCTGGCGATGAGCGCGTCGCTGGTGCCGGCCAGGAAGTCGTTCTCCACCCGCTCGATGCCGCTCGCGCCGCCGTTGACCGGCTTCCAGCCGAGCACGTGCGCGTACATCGCCCCGCCCGGGTAGGTGCGCTGGTACTTCAGCTCACCGCCGGTCTCCTTGCTGACCGCGTACGCGGTGCCGCCGACCTCGATGTTGCCGCGCTTGCGGTCGTACTCGGCGACCTGAACCCGGCCGTTGTAGTCGCTGTTGCGGTACTCGTCGGCCTTGTAGGCCTGGATCCAGTTCAGGTTCGCGAACAGCAGCCCGAACAGGACGATCACGACAACGCCGACGCGGCGCAGGGGGGCGTTCACGGCCGGATCACCTCCGTCTGGGCGCCGTGCAACTGCTCGGGCGGACCGCCTGCGGGCCGGGCGGCCGGACCACGGCCGCCGGTCACCGGGCGGCGGGCGCCGTCGGAGACCCGCAGCAGCACCGCGATCAGCAGCCAGTTCGCCATCAGCGACGAGCCACCGGCGGACAGGAACGGGGTGGTCTGACCGGTCAGCGGGATGAGCTTGCTGATGCCGCCGACGATGACGAAGACCTGCAGGCCGAGCGTGAACGCCAGACCACCGGCGAGCAGCTTGCCGAACGAGTCCCGCACCGCCAGCGCGGCCCGCAGGCCCCGCTCCACGATCAGCAGGTAGATCACGAGCAGCGCGGAGAGACCGAACAGGCCGATCTCCTCACCGATGCCGGCGAAGATGAAGTCGGTCTGCACCTCGGGCAGCAGTGCCGGCTGGCCGCCGCCCGGCCCGGCCCCGAACAGGCCGCCGGTGCCGAGCGTGAGCAGCCCCTGCACCAGCTGATAACCCCTGTCGTACGGCTCGGCGAACGGGTCCAGCCAGATCTGCGCCCGGTCGTAGAAGTTCGCGAACGGGCCGCCCACGGTGCTGCCCAGCACGTACGCCAGGTAGGCGCCGCCGAAGAACAGGATCAGACCGATGAGCAGCCAGCTCACCCGCTCGGTGGCGATGTAGAGCGTCACCACGAACATGCCGAAGTAGAGCAGCGACGTGCCCAGGTCCTTCTCGAAGATCAGGACCAGGAGGCTGACCAGCCACACCACGAGCACCGGGCCGAGGTCGCGCCCCCGCGGGAAGTCGATGCCCAGCACCCGCCGGCTCGCGAGCGAGAGCACCTCGCGCTTGCGCACCAGGTAGTAGGCGAAGAACGTCAGCAGGGTCAGCTTGGCGAACTCACCCGGCTGGATCTGCCCCAGGCCGGGCACGATGATCCAGAGCTTGGCGCCGTTGATCTCGGAGAACCGCGACGGCAGCAACGCCGGGATCATCACCAGCACGATGCCGGCCAGGCCCAGGGTGTACGCGTACCGGGACAGCGAGCGGTGGTCGCGCAGGATCGCCAGCAGAGCGGCGGCGAGCACCACCGCGGCGAGCGTCCAGGCGAGCTGCCGGCCGCCGGTGCCGGCGAAGACGGCCAGGTCCTCCCGCTCGGCGGGCGTGGCCTTGGCCAGGTCGTACCGCCGCAGGAAGCCGACCCCGATGCCGTTGAGCAGCGCCACCGCGGGCAGCAGCGCCGGATCGGCGTACGGCGCCAGCCAGCGGATCACCAGGTGCAGGCCGAGGAAGACCAGCCCCAGTGCGGCGGCCGGGATCCAGAAGTCGGGCGTGATCGTGTCCAGCGCCTTCGCCTCGACCATCGCCGCGTACGCCGCCACGAGCACCATGGCGAGCAGGAGCAGGGACAGCTCGGCGTTACGCCGGGACCGGGCCAGGCGTACGCCGGACTGCTCGCCCGTCGAAGCGGGCGAGGCGGCCGGTACGGCGGCTGCGGTCACGGATACGTCCTCGGGATCGAGCCGGCACTCACTCCGGCGACCGGCAACCCGCCGGGTCGGCCGGCGGAACGGTGTCGGAGGGTACGGCGTCGGGCGTGATGGTCGACGTCGGCGACGGCGCGCCGGAGGTCGGTGAGCCGGCAGGCGGCGCGGACGGTGTGGGGCTGCCGCTGGCCTGCGGGTTCAGCGCGCCCGTCGTCGTCACCGGGGTCGGGCTGGTCACACCGGGCGACGGGTCGGGCGGGCAGAGCGGCTTGAGGTTCGGGTTCGCCGGGTCCTCGCTCGTCAGCTCCGCCAGCCGGCGCTCCGCGTCCGGCTCGTTGCGGGCCTGGATGCCCTGCTTCACCCGTTCCTGGGCGGCCAGGGTGAGGTCGTCGAGCCGGGCCTCGCTGCGCTCGTGCACGTTCGACAGGTCCAGCCCGGCGACCTGGCCGGGCACCCCACGGAAGACCGCGAGCTGGCCGTCGTCGGTGGCGCCGACGTAGTACTGCCGCTGGGTGTACGTCCATCCGCCGAACGCGCCACCGCCGACGATCACCGCGAGCGCCAGCACCATGGCGGCGGTACGCAGCGGCCGGCGACGACGCCGCTCGGGCTCGTCGTCGCGGTTGTCCACCGGCTCCTCGGGCGCGGGCGGCCGGGGGGCGGACAGCGCCGAGGCGCGGGCCGCCGGGGTGGAGTCGTCGGCCGAGGTCGCCATGCCCCGGTCGCGGGCGGCGGCGCCGCCGACGATCGGGGACGCCTCGACGATGTCCTGGTCGGTGGCGTCGGCGATGATCACGGTGATGTTGTCCGGGCCGCCGCCGCGCAGCGCGAGCTGCACCAGGCGTTCCACGCACCGCTGCGGGTCGGGGTACTCCCGCATGGTGTCCGCGATGGTCTCCGCGCTGACCACGCCGGAGAGCCCGTCGGAGCAGATCAGGTAGCGGTCGCCGGGCAGCACCTGGCGGACGCTGTACTCCGGGTCGATGTCGCGGCCGTCGAGCGCCCGGGTGAGCAGCGAGCGCTGGGGGTGGCTGCTCGCCTCCTCCGCGCTGATCCGGCCCTCGTCGACGAGCATCTGGACGTACGTGTCGTCCTTGGTGATCTGCGCGAACTCGCCGTTGCGCAGGAGATAGGCCCGCGAGTCACCGATGTGGACCATGCCGAGCTTGCTGCCGGAGAAGAGGGTCGCGGTGAGCGTCGTGCCCATCCCCTCCAGCTGCGGGTTGGCGTCCACGGTGTCGCGGAGCTGCTGGTTGGCGGTGCCCACGGCGGAGCGGAGCGCGTCGACCAGGGCGTCACCGGGGACGTCCTCGTCGAGTGGCGCCATGGCACCGATGACGATGTTGCTGGCGACGTCACCGGCGGCCATGCCGCCCATGCCGTCGGCCACGGCGAGCAGCCGCGGTCCGGCGTAGACGGAATCCTGGTTGCCGTCTCGGATCAGACCGCGGTCGCTGTGGGCCGCGTAGCGCAGGGTCAGAGTCATGGCCGTAATTCGAGGGAAGTGCGGCCGATCCGGATCGGCACGCCGAGGGGGACGGGGGTTGGTCCGGTGACCTTAGCGCGATCGAGATAGGTGCCGTTAGTCGATCCGAGGTCCTCGACGTACCACTGCCCGTCGCGGGGCACCAGCCGGGCGTGTCGCGCCGAGGCGTAGTCGTCGGTGATCACCAGGGTCGAGTCCTCCGCGCGGCCGATGGTGATCTGGGCCTCCCCGAGCGTGATCCGGGTGCCGGCGAGCTGACCGGCGGTGACCACCAGCTGGTGGGCGGCCCGGCCGCGCTTGGCCTTCGCCGGCTTCCCCGGCTGCCCGGTCGACGCGCCGATCCCCCGCGGCGCGGCCACGAGCCGGCCCGACCGGGCGCCGGCGAAGAGATCCCGGCGGATCACGCCGACCACCGTGAACACGAAGATCCACAGCAGGATCAGGAACCCGAACCGGGCGACGGTGATGACGAGTTCCGGCAACGCGGATCAGCCGTCCACGCGGAAGGTCAGCGTCGTGGTGCCGAGCTGGATCATGTCGCCGGGGTTGAGGGCTACCGCCGACACCCGCTGGCCGTTGACCATCGTGCCGTTGGTGGAGCCCAGGTCGGTCAGCACCACCTGGCCGCCGTCGAAGTCCAGCCGGGCGTGGCGCCGGGAGATGCCGACGTCGGGCAGGCGCAGGTTGGCCTGGTCGCCGCGGCCGATCACGGTCGAGCCCATCTGGAGCGGGTAGGTGCGGCCGTCGCCGGAGACCAGGCGGACGTTGCGGCCGCCGCCGTGACCGGGCGGAGGGCCGTAGCCGCCACCCTGGTCGTACGCCGGGTAGGCCGGGCCGGCGTCGTAGCCGCCGGGCGCGGAGACCGGGGCGACGTCCCCACCGGTGTAGACCTCGGCGGTGACCCGGAACATGCCGGTGTCCAGGCCCTCACCGCGTTCGACCTCGACGATCACGTCGCCGTAGACCGTCCACGCCTGCTCGCCGATGAACTCGGCCTGCGACTGGGCCAGCTCCTGGGCCAGCGCCGCAGCGTACGGCGCCAGCCGACTGTGGTCGTAGGGCGAGAGATCGATCACGTAGCGGTTGGGCACAAGGGTGCGCCCACCGGCCAGGATCGCCTTGTGCGCCTCGGCCTCCCGCTGCATGGCGTTGAGGATCTCCACGGGGTGGACCACCCCTTTGAAGACCTTGGCGAAGGCCCCCTCGACCAGGCCTTCCAGACGCTTCTCGAAGCGTTGCAGCACGCTCACCGGCTCCTCCTCGGGTCCCGAGGCAATGATGGTATCCGGACACCGCCTCCGCAGCTCACACGCCGCTCGGCCGGCTGCCGTCGGCCTGTTCGTGACCAGGCCCGCGGACGTGCTAAAGTTTCGCCCGCCACGAGCGGTGATCGTTCGTGGCGTGGCCAGTGGACAGCGTAATATGTCCCGGCACCCGCCGCAGATGGCGGGCGCGGGATGCGATATGGTGTTCCGGGTCGTGCCACGGGGATGTGGCGGAATGGCAGACGCGCACGGTTCAGGTCCGTGTGTCCGAAAGGACGTGGGGGTTCAACTCCCCCCATCCCCACCAGAACAAGGGCTCCGCACATCGCGGGGCCCTTGCTTCGTATCGGGGCGTTCCGGACGTCACGCTATGCTCCGATGGTTTCCCTGCCTCCCACGGACCAGGAGTGGCGTGTGACTGTCGCGTTGGTGACCGGTTCCGGCGGTCTGATCGGCTCCGAGGCGGCCCGGCACTTCGCCGGACTGGGTCTCGACGTGGTCGGCATCGACAACGACATGCGGCGGTACTTCTTCGGCGAGGACGGCTCCACAGCCTGGAGCCTGGACCGGCTCGCCGCCGACCTCGGCTCCGCGTACACCCACCACGCCGTCGACATCCGCGACCGCGACGGGCTGGAGCAGGTCTTCAAGCGGTACGGCAAGGACATCGCCGTGGTGATCCACAGCGCCGCCCAGCCGAGCCACGACTGGGCCGCCAAGGAGCCGTTCACCGACTTCGACGTGAACGCCGGCGGCACGCTGAACGTGCTGGAGAACACCCGCCGGCACGCGATCGACGCGCCGTTCATCCACTGTTCCACCAACAAGGTGTACGGCGACCGGCCCAACTCGCTCCCGCTGATCGAGCTGGAGACCCGCTACGAGCTGCCCGAGGACCACCGCTGGTACGACGGCATCACCGAGGACATGTCGATCGACGAGTCGCTGCACTCGATCTTCGGCGCCTCGAAGGTCGCCTCCGACGTGATGGTCCAGGAGTACGGCCGCTACTTCGACATGAGGACCGCCTGCTTCCGGGGCGGGACGCTCACCGGGCCGGCGCACTCCGCCGCCGAGCTGCACGGTTTCCTGGCGTACCTGATGCGGTGCGTGATGGAGGGCCGGACGTACAACCTCTTCGGCTACAAGGGGAAGATGGTCCGGGACGCGATCCACTCGCACGACGTGCTGACCGCGTTCGAGGCGTTCTTCCGCGAGCCGCGCTCCGCCCAGGTCTACAACCTCGGCGGCGGCCGGCACTCGAACACCTCGCACATCGAGGCGTTCCGGATCGCCCAGGAGATCACCGGCCGCGAGGCCCGGATCAACTACGTCGAGCAGGCCCGCACCGGCGACCACCAGTGGTACGTCAGCAGCATGGCCCGGTTCGAGGAGCACTACCCCTCCTGGAAGATCACGTACGACGTGCCGATGATCCTGCGCGAGATCTACGAGGCCAACGTCGACAAGTGGGTGCCGAAGGCATGACCACCGGGACCAAGCGCAACGTGCTCGGCGTCGGGGTCGACGCCACCGACTACGCCCGGGCCACCGAGGCCGTGGTGGCGGCCGCGCACGAGCGCCGCCCGCTGGCGCTCACCGCGCTCGCCGTGCACGGCGTGATGACCGGCGTGCTCGACCCGGCGCACAACGCCCGGCTCAACTCGTTCGACGTGGTCACCCCGGACGGGCAGCCGGTGCGCTGGGCGCTCAACCTGCTGCACGGCGCCGGGCTCACCGACCGTGTCTACGGGCCGGAGCTGACCCTACGGGTGCTCGCCCGGTTCGCCGAGGAAGGGCTGCCCGTCTACCTCTACGGCTCCACCGAGGAGACGCTGTCCCGGCTCGTCCCGGCGCTGGAGCGCAAGTTCCCCGCGCTGAAGATCGCCGGAGTCGAGCCGTCCAAGTTCCGTGCCGTCGCGCCGGGCGAGGACGCCGAGATCGCCGACCGGATCCGGGCCAGCGGCGCCCGCCTCGTCCTGGTCGGGCTGGGCTGCCCGCGCCAGGAGGTCTTCGCGTACGCCATGCGCCCGCTGCTGGACATGCCGCTGATGGCCGTCGGCGCGGCCTTCGACTACCACGCCGGCCTGCTGCGCAACCCGCCACCGTGGATGCAGCGCGCCGGGCTGGAGTGGTTCTGGCGGCTCGGCCTGGAGCCCAAGCGCCTGTGGCGCCGGTACGTCATCCTCAACCCGGCCTACCTGGCCCGGCTCGCGGCCCAGAAGACCGGCCTGTGGAAGGCCACACCGCCCGCGCCGGCCACCGGGCGTCCCGCCACGTTCGACGTCTGACCCCCACCCCTACGGGCAGGGGTACGGGACGAACCGGGGTGCCGTCCCGGATTCGGCGGACGCCGGAACGGGCAAGGCTAGGGGGCATGGATGACCGTCTCGCCCTGCTGCTTCCCGTCGCCGCCGTCTGGCTCGCCGCCGGACTGGTCGCGGAGGCCCTGCCCGGCATCGACCGCGCCCGGGCGCTGCGCCGGCGTACCGGATGGTTGTCCGCCCTGGTCCTGACCGGCCTCGCGCTCACCGCGGCGGTCCTCGCCGCGGGCCTGCAGAGCGCCGGCGACACCACAGTGGACCGGGCCGCCGCCGCACTCGGCGTCGCGGCGGTGCCGGCGGCGGTGGTGGCGGTCTGCACGGTACGGCGGGTCCGGCGGCTGCGGTCCGGCGCGGGCGCGTTCGCGGCGGCGCCGGGAACGCCCGCCCCGCACGGGTTGCGCGCGGCGGCGGCGCACCCGCTGATCGCGCTGCCGCTCCAGGCGACGGCGATCGCGGTGCTGGTGGCGGTGCTGCCGGCGGTCGGCGTCGATCTGTTCGCCGCGCCGGGCGTCGCCGGACCGGTGATCACCGTCGGGGTGCTCGGCGTGTGCGCGATCGGCGTGCGCCACGCGCTTCGGCACAACCGGCTCGTCGAGCGGGCGATGCCGGCCGCCGAGGCGGTGTCAGCGCGACCGGCTCGCGCCCTGCACGTATAGCAGTTCCAGGATCGCGCGGGTCGCCTCGAACCAGCGGTCCAGCCAGCCGGGCGGAGGCACGCTGCCCTTCGGCGGCAGCTCCATCAGCAGGCCACGCAGCAGCGGGTGGTCCACCAGGGACTCCTGCTGCTCGACCGGCCAGCCGCTCGGCGGGAAGGACGGCTCGGTCAGCGGGTTGGGGTCCAGCGACGGCAGCGACAACGGTGCCGCGGCCTGCTCGGGGACGCCACCCTCGCGGGTGTCCTCGCCGTCACCGGAGACCACCTCGGTGAGGACGGTGTCCCGGCGGGCACCCCGGTACTTGCCACCGAAACGCTCGGGCTTGCCCGGGCCGCTGGTGAGGTTCTCTGAACCGATCGTCGTCATCCGTCTCGCCTGCCTTGTTCGGTTGCCGATCCGTGCGGTTCAACGAGGCGGATCGGAACTGGCGACGGGTGCCCGGCGCCGCGCGGGCACCCGGACGCGAATGGTCCCGCCCGGCGGCGCTGCCGGGCGGGACCACATCTCGGTGCCGGTCAGCTCCGGCCGAACACGCCGTTCCGGGCGCGGGCGACGAAGGCGTGCCAGTCGCCCGGAGCGAAGACCAGAGCCGGGCCGGTCTTGTCCTTCGAGTCCCGCACTCCGACCGCCCCGGTCACGTACGCGACCTCGACGCAGTTGTCGCAGTTCGGCCCGCTCTTCGAGCTCTTGAACCACGTCGCCTGCGTCAGGTCCACGGGGAACTCCTTGGTCGCCATTTCCACAGTGGCTCCTCTGCCAGTTTCGCGATGTGTGCGATGGACTCCTCCGGGCGCATGGCTGCTGCTCGAATGTGATCGAAGATGAAGCTGTACTTCTGCAGTTCGTCACTCTTCTCCAGGAAGAGCCCACCCGTGGCGTTCTCCGCGTACACGACATCGGGATCACTCGGCTCGGGGAAGCTGAGGATCGTGAAGGTCCCGTCCATGCCGGCGTGCGCTCCCACCTCGAAGGGCAGGACCTGCACTGTCACGTTCGGCAGTTCGGCCACCTCCACCAACCGCTTGAGCTGGCCACGCATCACCACGTCGCCGCCAACCGGCCGGCTCAGCACCGCCTCATCGAGCACCACCCACAGATCGACCGGATCGTCCTGCGTCAACAACGACTGACGGCCCAGACGGACACGCACCCGAGTGTCGACCTGTTCGTCGGTGAAGTCCGGCCGGGCCGCCCGGATCATCGCACCGGCGTACTCCTCCGTCTCCAGCAGACCCGGCACCACCTGCTGCTCGTACGTGCGGATGGAGCTGGCCGCGGCCTCCAGGCCGACGTACGCGCCGACGAGCACCGTGCTGTACGGATGCCACCAGCCCTTCTGCCGGGCCTCCCGGGCGATCTGCACCAGCTCGTCGCTCTCCGCGCCGACCACCCCGTAGATGCGGAGCATGTCGCGTACGTCGCGCGGGGTCGCCGTGGTGTGGCCGGTCTCGATCCGGGAGATCTTGGACGCCGAGCACTCCAACTGCTCGGCGACGACTTCGATGGTGATGCCCGCCGCCTCCCGCTGCCGGCGGAGTTCCGCCCCCAGCCGGCGTCGCCGGATGGTGGGGCTGCGCCGTTCGCTCACGGAGTCTCCTCAGTTCGCGACTGCGGGGCTCGCAGGACCGGCTCACTCCTCGCGCTCACGGTGCCACCTCAGTTCGCGACTGCGGGGCTCGCAGGACCGGCTCACTCCTCGCGCTCACGGTGCCGTCCATCGGCTTGCGGGAACACGCTTCACAGTCACCCGGCTACCTCCGGTCGGTCGCGCCCCGGTTCGGCTCCCACCGCGGGCGCGACCGGCGGGCGGCGGGTGTGCGTTCGCGGCAGGGGTGGTGCCGGTCGTCGACCGGCCGCGACGGGCGAAACCGGCGTCCAGTGTGCCGCTCCGATACCTGACGCTTCAAGTTTCGGTGTTTGCGTGTCCGACTCACCTATCAGCAAAACTCGACGTGCAACTTGCATGTCGCACGTCCCTGATGCAGTCTGTCCGTATGGCACGGGTTACTCACCGTCTTCGCTTGATCTCCGGGAGTGGTGACACCACGATCCGTGGGACGGCCGGAGGGGAGCCGTCCCGCGCCGTGAGACCTGCCCCGGAATGAAGACCCCGTCGCTGCACGCCAGCTTGGCTGCGGCGGCGGGAGCGGTAACCGGGAGCAGCCGGGTGATGGTCGGGTGGCGGTCCGCCACCGCGGGTACGGCCCGACCAGCACCGACCCACCGACCGCCGGTCCACGAGGCAGACCCCCCGTCACCGGACCGCACCGACCCCCGTTCAGCCTCGCCGGTCCCGCCGGCCGACCTTCCCAGGAGCCCATGTGCTTCCCCGCTCCGGTGACGTACTGCACGTGACACGCGCGGCGAGTGTCCAGTTCCTCCGACCGATCATGTTCCGGGTGATCCGGGTGCTCGACTGGCCGACCTACGACGGTTGGCTCTGGCTCGACGGCTACGAGTTGAACGCGGCGGGGGACGCGGTCAACCGGAGGTCGATCTTCGTACACCAGGAGGGGTTGCGGCAGCTCCAGGCCGCGCCGGCTCCGCGTCAGCACACGGTGCGGACGGCCCGCCGCCCGGTGGTCCGGACCCCGGTCCGGGTCGGCTGACCTCACGATTCCCGGTCGGGAGGGCGTGCCGTCGCCATAGAATCGGTACGCCCACCCCGGCATGTTCCACCCCGCGCGCCATGGACCCTGAACCTGGGATGGTCATGGTCAACTTGCCCGCCGCGCGCCGGCACCACCGGTCCCGTATCGGCTATGCCCTCGGGCTCTTCCTCTTCCTCGTCACCGCGACCGCCCTCGCGCTCGCGGTACGTCATCCCGCCTTCTCCGCCACCCAGCAGCTCGCCGAGCCCGTACCGGCCCCGGAGATCACCGTGGCCGAAGAGGAAGGCCGGTCGGGGTCCGACGCGGCCGGGTCCGACAACGCCGACTCCGACACGGCCGACTCCGATGCCGCCGACTCCGACGAGCCGGACGACGAGGGCGGCTGGGCCGGCGCCGACCCGGCGGAGGACGAGGACGAACCGGCCTCGGGTGCCGGGGGCGGCGAGGGCGCGCTCGCCGAACGGCCCACCGACCCGACCGACAGCCTCAGCCGGTCGCTGTTCTACTCCGGGCTGCTCGGGCTCGCCATCTCGCTGGCCGGGCTGGGTCTGGTCGGCACCCGCAGACGCCAGTGGTGAAGTCAGGGGCGCGTCAGGGCGTGGTGGTCGTCGCCGGAGCCGATCCGGGAGTGCTCGGCCCGCTCGTCGGCGGCGCGGGTACGGCCACCACGATGGTGACCCGGTCGTCCTCGCCCACCGGGTAACCGGCCTCCGGATCGGTGGAGATCACCGTGCCGGCGGGGCGGTCCGACGCCCGCCGCTGCACCCGGTAGTCCAGGTCCAGCCGGTCGAGCGCCGCCCGGGCAGCCGCCTCCGGCAGCCCCACCAGCGGCGGCATCGGCACCTCGACCGGTGCGGTCGTGGCCGGGGGCGTACTCGGCGGTGAGCTACTCGGCGCGGCACTGGTCGGCGCGGCGGTCGTCGGGGCAGCGCTCGTCTGCGCCGGGATGCTCGGCACCGCCGGGCCCGGATCGGAGTTCCGGTCGGCGGCACGCAGCGCCAGCCACACCCCCACCCCGATCAACCCGAGCAGGAGCAGTGCCAGGATGCCGAGCAGGATCGGCATCCACCAGCGGCGCCCGGCCTGCTCGTCGCCGTACCACTCGGCCCCGGGCTCGGGATAGCCCGCCGGCCGCGGTGGCGGCACCCCGGCCCGGCCGGACCAGGCGCCCACCGGTTCCTGCGGGGCGGTGGCGTCGAGCGGACGGCGCGGACCGCCCTGCCCGGCGGGGCCGCCCGGTCCTGCCGCCCCGCTCGGTCCTGCCGGCGTGCCGGGCAACGGGCGGGTGGCGTCGCCCGCGTTCCGTGGCATGGCGCGGGTCGCCTCCACGTCTTCCCCGGCTGCATTCCGCGGCATCGCCCGCGTGGCGTCCACGTCCTCGCCGGCTGCGCCCCGGGGCATGGCGCGGGTGGCGTCCGCGTCCTCCCCGGCCGCGTTCCTCGGCATCGCCCGCGTGGCGTCCGCGTCCGGCTCGGGAGGCGACGCTCGGGACGGGTCGGCGTCTGCACCGGCCGCGTCGCGAGGCATCGCGCGGGTCGCGTCGGCGTCCGGGGGCAGCGCCCGGGTCGCGTCCGCGTCGCCGGCGGGTGGTTCCTGACGGTCGTCGCTCATGGCACGTCCTTTCCCCACCGGGACGGGGCGCACGGCCCTCGATCGTCCACCGTAACGGTCCCCGGCGACACCGGCTGGGATCAGCGCGCCGCGCCCGTCAGGGAGTCGGCGACGGGGAGACAGTCGGCGGCGTGGACGCCTTGTCGCCACAGGCGAGCGTCACCTGGTCGTTCCACCGGGCGGTGCCACCGGCCACCGGCTCCTGCGCTGTGACCGGACCCTGGCGTCCGGTGGCGTACCGGGGATAGAGCCCCGCCTCCACCAGGTCGTCGGCCGCGTCGGAGCAGGACAGCGTGCTCACGTCGGGCACGGTGACGGCCGGCGCCGGCCCGGCGACCCACACGGTGACAGTGGTGCCGCGCTTCACCGGGGTGCCGGGAGCCGGTGAGGTGCGCTCCACGGTGCGTCCGGCGCCAGTACCGAACACCAGGCGCCAGCCGAGCCGGCGCTCGCGCAGGTCCCGGCGGGCCTGCTCGAAGTCCACGCCCACCACCTCGGGCACCGTGAGCCCGGCCGGGGCGCTGCTGCGCGTACCGGTCGGCCGGGCGGTGGCGGTCGGCGGCGCTGTGGTCGCGGAGGCCGATGTGGACGGGGCACCGACCGGTGCGGCGTCGCCGGGTGCGGCCGGGCGCTCCGGCTCACCGGCGAGGATCCACCCGACGCTGGCACCGATCACCGCCAGCAGGATCACGGCCACGCCACCGCCGAGGAGCATCCTGCCCCGCCCCGGTCCGCCGCCGTCGGCTACCGGTTCCCGCTCGTCCGTCATGCTCCCCGCCCCGATCATCGACGACCGTATCCGTTGCTGCGGAACGGTCACGGCCTGTCGTCACGACTCGCCGCGCCGACCTCGGGACGTTACGCTCCCCGGCATGGTCAGACGGGGCTGGGGAGGATCGACAGCCGCCGCGCTCGGCGTCGCCGCCGGCGCGGGCGCCGCGCAGCTCGGTTTCGGGTACGGGCTGGGCATCATCAACTGGGCGCCGGCCGGCGCGGTACGGGCCGAGGCGGCCTGGGTGGCGAGCCTCGCCTGGGCGACCTGGATCGCGGCGACATCGGTCATCGTCGGTGCGGTCTGCGCCCAGCGCCTGCGCGGGAGCGACGACGAGCCGCGGGGCACACTGCCCCGCCTCGGCCTGGCGCTCGCCGCGGGTGCCGGCGCGATCGTCACCGTGCTGCTGGTGGCGGTTCCGGCGCGGGCGGCACGGGTGCCGGACGTCTCCGCCCCGCAGGTCGTCGCCGCCGCGTACGCGGGTGCGGGGCTGCTGCTCGGTGTGCTGCTCGCCGTCTGGGCGCTGCACACCCGGGCCGCCGCCACGAACCTGATCGCCACCACCGGCTGGCTCTGGCTGCTCGCCGTGGTATCGGTGGTCGACGGGGTGGTCGCCGGTCGTGGCCTGACCACCGCCCAGCTCGGCATCTGGCAGATCAGCGCGGACCGTGGCGCGTTCTGGATCCGCGACTACTTCTACTGGCCCGGTGCGCTCCTGTCGGTGCTCTCCGCCCTGGTGATCGGCCTGGTGGCGGCCCGCCGAGCCGCCCGTGCACCCGAGATCCGCGTCGGCGCGGCGGCCTCCGGGGCGGCCGGGCCGCTGCTCGTCGCGCTGGCGTACCTGCTGGCCGTGCCGCGCCTCGCCGGGATCGCCGCGGAACAGTTGTCGGCCCATCTGATCGCCCCCTACGCGGTGATCGCCGGTGTCGGCGGTTCGATGGTGATGGCCGCGCTGGCCCAGCGTGCCGAGCGCCGGAGCGCCGAGCGGGTGACACTGCCACGGCAGCGCACCGGCGAGCCGGACGAGATCAGCGGGGATGCCGACCCGGCCCCCGCAGACCCGACCGAGGCGGACCCGCAGTCGCCGTCGGGCACCTCGAAGTCGGACACGAAGGCTGCGACCCGGTCAGGCACGTCGCCGTCGGACACCTCGAAGTCGGGCACCTCGAAGTCGGGCACGTCGGCTGCGGGCCGGTCGGACAAGTCGGCGGCGAGCGGATCGGCTTCGGGCCTGTCAGACACCTCGGCGTCGGGCCGGTCCGTGCCGGATGGCTCCGCGTCGAGCCGGTCGACGCCGGGCCGGTCGGCATCGGGCCTCGCCGACCAGGCGACCGCGCCGGACAAGGCACCGGACACGTCGGTCGGGCCGAGCCGGAACACCGGGGTGGAGGACGGACCGGCCACGGCATCCGGCCGGACGGAGACCGAGCGGGGTCGTGCCACCCGGTCCGCCACCGGCCGCCGGGGCCGGGCCATACCACCGCAGCGGCAACCGGAGGCATCCGAGCAGGCCGTCCCCGCAGGACCACACGACGGAACGAACCCGCAGGACGCCCTCCCGTCCCCGGGCAAGCCTTCCTCCCCAACCGACCCGCCGACCACCGACACCACCCGCCGCCGAGGCCGCTGAGCCCTCCCCACACCCACCCAGCCGCGCCGATCTTGCAGTAGTGGCCCCTCGAATCTCCCGAATGGGAGGTTTGTCAGGGCGACAAGTGCAAGATCGACGAGGCGGAGGGAGGGCGGACGGCGGGCGGGCGGGGGGTCAGTCGACGGGCCAGGTGTGGACGGGCTCGTTGCCGCGTTGCAGCTCGGCGTACCGCTGGACCATGTGGTGCAGCGCGGCTTCCCGGTCCAGGCCCCGGGTCCGCTCGGCCGTCCACACCGTCTCGGTCTGCCAGACCGCACCGTTGCGGCCGGTACGGCAGCGGCCCTCGATCACGCCGAGCAGGCGGTCCCGCTCGGCCGGGGCGACGCCGAACCGGTCCAGCCCCTGCGCGGCCACCGGCAGCAGCGTGTCGAGGACGAGCTTGGTGACCGGCACGTCGCCGAGCCGAGGCCAGTGCAGGACCGCCTCGATGCCGCGCCGGGCGGCGGCGTGGAAGTTCTCCTCCGCTGAGCTGAACGTCAGCTGGCTCCAGATGGGACGGTCCGCCTCGGCGAGGCCGCGGGCCAGCCCGAAGTAGAACGCCGCGTTGGCGAGCATGTCCACCACCGTCGGGCCGGCGGGCAGCACCCGGTTCTCCACCCGCAGGTGCGGGCGGTCGTTCATGATGTCGTAGACCGGCCGGTTCCAGCGGTAGACGGTGCCGTTGTGCAGTCGCAGCTCACCGAGCTGGGGCACGCCACCGGCGTGCAGCACCTCGACCGGGTCCTCCTCCTCGCAGATGGGCAGCAGCGGCGGGAAGTAGCGGACGTTCTCCTCGAACAGGTCGAAGATCGAGGTGATCCAGCGCTCGCCGAACCACACCCGAGGGCGTACGCCCTGGGCCTTCAGCTCGTCGGGCCGGGTGTCGGTGGCCTGCTGGAACAGCGCGATCCGGGTCTCCGCCCAGAGCTGCCGGCCGTAGAGGAACGGCGAGTTGGCGCCGACGGCGACCTGTACGCCGGCGATCGCCTGGGAGGCGTTCCAGTAGTCGGCGAAGCTGTCCGGCGCGACCTGGAGGTGGAACTGGAGGCTGGTGCAGGCGGCCTCCGGCGCGATCGAGTCGGTGTGCGTACGGAGCCGCTCGACGCCGTTGATGTCCAGTTCGATGTCCTCGCCGCGGGCGCCGACGATCTGGTCGTTGAGGACGCGGTACCGCTCGTTCGTGGAGAGGTTGTCGGCGACCAGGTGGCGTTCGGTGAGCGTGGGCAGGATGCCGACCATCATGATCGTCGCGTCGGACTTGGCGGCCCGCTCGTCGGCGCGGCTGAGGCTGCTGCGCAGGTCCTGCTCGTAGTCGGCGAAGCCGCCGCCCTCGATCAGCCGGGGCGAGGCGTTCAGTTCGAGGTTGAACTGCCCCAGTTCGGTCTGGAACAGCGGGTCGGCGATGTCGGCCAGGATCTGGTCGTTGCGCATCGCCGGTTCGGCGGCGGCGTCGATCAGGTTCAGCTCGATCTCCAGCCCGGTCATCGGGCGGTCGGCGTCGAAGCCGAAGTCGTCGAGCATCAGCGCGAACACGTCCAGACATCGCCGGACCTTCTGCCGGTAGCGGACCCGATCCTCCCGGGAGAAGGCGCCCTGCTCGACGTCTCTGCCCATGTGTCCTCCCGGCGCCGGTGCGACGGAACCGTACCGTTCCGCAACGCATTGTGAACCATTCGCGTGGTGGGCGTAAGTGCGCCCACCCCGCCGCCCGGCTGGACGGGCGACAGGTCTGCACCTGTACCCCGTCACCGCCGTCACCAGCGCGTCCTTGGCGGAGAACTTCACGTGACGATTCGCACCGCCGGGGCGTACGCGAGAAGGGCCCGCACCGTCGGCGGACGGTGCGGGCCCTGCGGGCCGGTGCCGGGCTCAGCCCTGGCGGATGGCCTCACCCTCGATCTCGATCTTGACCTTGCGGCCGACCAGGACGCCGCCGGTCTCCAGCGCCACGTTCCAGGTCAGGCCGAAGTCCTCGCGGTCGATCTCGGTGGAGGCGGAGAAGCCGAAGATGTCCTGCCCGAACGGGCTGCGGCCGACGCCCTCGAACTCCACCTCGAGCTCGACCTGACGGGTCACGCCCTTGATGGTCAGCTCGCCGACGAGCACGAACTCGTTGCCGTCGCGGGACTTCACCTCGGTGCTGCGGAACTCCAGCGTCGGGAACTGCTCCGCGTCGAGGAACTCCGGGCTGCGCAGGTGCGCGTCGCGGTCGGCCTGGGCGGTGTTGATGCTGGCCGCCTGGATGCTGGCGGTGACTGTGGACTGCATCGGGTCGTCGGTGACGGTGATGGTGGCGGTGGCGTCCGCGAACTCACCGCGTACCTTGCTGACCATCATGTGCCGCGCGACGAAGCCGACACGCTTGTGCGCGGCGTCCAGCACGTAGGTGCCGGGGGTGGGGATGGTGAGACCCTCCCAGTCGCGGGTAGTCGCCTCGGTGCTGCTGGTCATGATGCTCTCCTCCGGAGAAGAATGTTTAGGAGCCCAACGACTGACTGAGCAACTATAGTTGAGACAATATTCCCCGTGTCAAGTGTTGCTAGGATGGTGGCGTGGACCAGAACGTGTTCGACGACCCCCGGATCACTGCCGTCGGCCTGCTCGTCGAGGCGCATGCCGGGCTCGCCGCCCGGTTCGCCGCCCAGTTCGAGGAGCACGGCCTCTCCCCGGTCGAGTTCGAGGTGCTGACCCGGCTCGCCCGCTCACCCAACAACCAGCTGCGGATGACCGATCTGGCCGCACAGACCTCGCTCTCCACCAGCGGCGTGACCCGCGTGGTGGACCGGATGGAGCGGGACGGGCTGATCTGCCGGCGCGCCTGCCCGTCCGACCGGCGCAGCTCCTTCGCGGTGGTGACCACCGCCGGCCTGAGCCGGCTGGACGACGTCCTTCCCGGCCATCTGCGGATCATCGAGCAGTGGTTCACCAGCCAGCTCGACCCGGCACAGCTCGACGGGCTGCTGGACGGGCTGCGCCGGGTGCGCGACGCGGTCCATCCGGGCGCCACCGCCGGCAGCACCGAGCCGGCCGAGGACGCCGCCTGAAGGTCCGCGACTCACCGGCAGAATGACCGGCAGAACCGCCAGGGCAGCCGGACAAAGCGGTCCGTATATTCGCGAATCGGTCGTCACGCCTCGGTAGTCTTCCGGCAGCGGGGGGCACCGGGGGGTGCTGGCGCGAGCGTGGAGCGAGGGGCAGCACCAGGGGGCTACTTCGCTCGCGCCACCCCCGCGCCCTCCGCCTCCCCGTGCCCGGCCGACGCGACCCGCCGTCCACCGGCGCTCATCGCCCGCGCCGGGCCGACAGGGAGAACAGCAACTCCTCCTCCTGCGGTAGCAGGCTGACGCCGGTGACCTGCCGCGCCGCGTCCAGCCGGTCCAGCACACGCGGGTCAGCGGTACTGACCGCCAGCCCCACGAGCGCCTCGACCAGATCCCGCCGGTCGGCGACTCCCTCCGCCGCGTCCGCAGCCGCGGCGAACCACTCCGCCGCCAGCTCCCGGTCTCCCCGGTGCAGCGCCACGTGGCCCTCGATCAACCCGCGCAGCGCGTCCTCGGTGCGGGCGTCCCCGCCCGCGCCGGGCGGGTCGAGCATCTCCACCGCTGGTGGACGGCGCCGGCCCGGCACCGCGCCCGACGGCCACAGCTCGGCGACGGTGGCCAGCGCCTCGTCGGTGCGGCCGGCGTGGGCGAGCGCCAACCCGACCGCCCCGACCGTCCGGCGCCGCCGCCCGGGATCGCCCAGCTCCGCGAGCGCGGCGGCCACCCGGCGCCCCTGCTCGACCGCCTCGGCGAACCGGCCCTCCAGGCGGGTCAGCTCGGCCTGATCGGCCCGCGCCAGCACACGCAGGCGCTGGTCACCGCACTGTGCCGCCAGCCGGTCGACGGTGGCCAGCCGCCGCCGGGCGCCGGCCAGCCGCCCTTCGCGTACGTCGTGCCAGGTCAGGTGCGCCTGGGCGACGGCCATCTCGCGTACCCGGTGGTGCCGGGTGGCCGCCGCCAGCGCGGCCTCGGCCTGCTCGCGGGCCTCGTCGTGCGCGCCGAGCCCGAGCAGCAGCGCGCAGAGCACCGAACGGGCGGACAGCTCGCCGGTCACGTCGCCCGCCTCGGCGAAGACGACCAGGGCGGCCCGGGCCGCCGGCAGTTCCTCCGCGCCCGCGCCGTGCTCGGCGGCCAGCCGGGCCGCGCCGAGCATGGCCCAGGCCCGCAGCGTGGGCCGGGCACCCGCGGTACGCGGATCGGCGAGCAGCCGACGCAGCCGACGGCGGCCGGAGACGTCCCGCCCGCGCAGCCGCCACCATCGCGGCAGTGAGGCGGCGAGCAGGAGCGCGGTCTCCGGCGCGTGCTCGGCGGCGTACGTCAGCGCGGCGGTGATGTCGCTCGTCGCCTCGTCGAGCGCGCGCACCGCACCGGACATCTGTGCGCCCACCAGGCCCGGCGCGGTGCGGTGGACCAGACCGGCGATCACCGCCGCGTGCCGCATCCGGATCCGGGCGGTCTCGCCGTCGGCGTCGGCCTGTTCCGCGGCGAAGTCACGGACCGCGTCCAGCAGGCGGAACCGGAACGGGCCGGTGCCTCGGACGCTGAGCAGGCCCAGCTCGCGCAGCCGGTCCAGCAACGGCGCGGCGTCCCACCGCCGGCCGCCGTCGGCGAGCAGTTCCTCGGCCAGCTCGACCGACCAGCGGTTACGGAACGCGGACAGCCGCCGCAGCGCCGCCCGGTCGGCGGTGGCGAGCAGGTGATAGCTGCTCGCCACCGCGTCGCGCAGCGTCACAGTGCCGGCGGACGTGTCGGCGGGCTCCCAGCCGGGGCGTACGCCGGTCAGGTCCAGGACGCGGTCGCCGTAGCGGTCGAGCAGTTCGGTGACGTCGAGGATGCGTCCCCGTGCCGCCATCAGCTCGATGGCGAGCGGCAGTCCGCCGAGCCGGCGTACGAGCGCGGCCAGCGCCGGCAGCTCGGCCGGGGTGGGCGGTTCCCGGCGGGCCTGGGCGAAGCGGGCGGCGAACAGCGCCGCCGCCGGCCAGCGGTCCAGGTCGGCCTGATCGGCGGGCTCGACGCCGGCCGGTGGCACGTCGAGCGGCGCGACCGGCCGGACCAGCTCGCCGGGCAGGCCCGCCGGGCGGCGGCCGGTCACCAGCACCCGCAGCGTCGGCACGGCGGCGGTCAGGACGCGCAGCGCCCCGG
This sequence comes from Micromonospora sp. WMMD1274, assembly GCF_049179035.1. Taxonomy (NCBI): domain Bacteria; kingdom Bacillati; phylum Actinomycetota; class Actinomycetes; order Micromonosporales; family Micromonosporaceae; genus Micromonospora; species Micromonospora sp. WMMD1274. The sequence continues at coordinate 2,993,642 of NZ_JBMHMG010000001.1, read as the reverse complement.
CCACCGCGTCCGGCGCCCGGTCGACGGCGTCGACGAGCAGCAGCGCCCGCCGGTCGCCGATCCGGCAGGACAGGTCGGCCAGCCGGTTCACGCCGAACATCGACACCGACGCGGCGAGCACGTCGGGGGTGTCCGAGCCCTCACCCACGAGCACCCCGGCCACGCCCGCCGGGTGGCGGGCCGCCACCGCGTGCGCGACTGTGACGGCCAGCGCCGTCTTGCCCACCCCGGCGAGCCCCACCAGGCTCACCACCGGGTACGCGTCGAGCAGGCCGGACACCTCCGCCACGTCCCGTTCCCGGCCGAACAGCGGTACGGGCTGGGGCAGCGCCACCGGCGGATCGTCGGCGGCGGCACCGGCGGCGGGAAGACGGGATGCCGGGGGCCGGGCGGTGTCGACGAACTCGCGCCGCTCGTCACCGCTCAGGCCGAGCGCGTCGGCCAGCAGGTCGACGGTGGTGCGCTGGGGCCGGGTGGCCCGCCCCCGTTCCAGATCGCGGACCGTCCGTACGCCCACGCCGGCCCGGTCCGCCAGCTCGGCCTGGGTCAGGCCGACGGCGAGCCGGTGCCCGCGCAGCAGATCGGACAGACCGGTACGACCGCCCGGGCCCCGCGCACGGTCATGATCCGGAGTCATGGGCACGAAGATTACGGATGGACTCCGACGCTCCACAGCCCATCGTCAACCACCCGACCGTCCACCGCCGATATCCGACAGGGCGCGGTTTCGGGCGTCCTCACATGCCGAGGTCGCGCGCGATGATCATGCGCTGCACCTCGCTGGTGCCCTCGCCGATCTCCAGGATCTTGGAGTCGCGCCAGAAGCGGGCCACCGGGTACTCGTTCATGAAGCCGTACCCGCCGTGGATCTGCGTCGCCTCGCGGGCGTTGTCCACGGCGACGGTGGAGGCGTGCAGCTTGGCGATGGCCGCCTGGCGCTTGAACGGCTCACCAGCGAGCATCCGGGCGGCCGCGTCGTAGTAGGCCAGCCGGGCCGTGTGCGCCTTCATCTCCATGTCCGCGATCTTGAACTGGATCGCCTGGTAGTTGCCGATCGGCTGACCGAACGCCTGGCGCTCCTTCGCGTACTTGATCGACTCGTCCACGCAGCCCTGGGCCAGGCCGACGGCGAGCGCCGCGATGGCGATCCGGCCCTCGTCCAGGATGCGCAGGAACTGCGCGAAGCCCCGGCCGCGCTCGCCGAGCAGGTTCGCCGCCGGCACCCGGCAGTCGTCGAACGTCAGCTCGTGCGTGTCCGACGCGGTCCAGCCGACCTTGGAGTAGCCGGGCGCGACGGTGAAACCGGGCGTGCCCGACGGCACGATGATCGTGGACAGCTCCTTGCCGCCGTCCGGCCGCGTACCGGTGACGGCGGTGACGGTGACCAGCGCGGTGATGTCGGTGCCGGAGTTGGTGATGAACGCCTTCGAGCCGTTGATCACCCACTCGTCGCCGTCCAGGACGGCCCGCGTCCGGGTGCCGGCCGCGTCCGACCCGGTGCCCGGCTCGGTGAGCCCGAACCCGGCCAGCGCCTCACCGCTGAGCAGCTTCGGCAGCCACTGCGCCTTCTGCTCCTCGGTGCCGAACCGGTAGATCGGCATCGCGCCGAGCGACACCGCCGCCTCCAGCGTGATCGCCACGCTGGAGTCGACCCGGGCCAGCTCCTCCAGCGCCAGGCAGAGCGCGAAGTAGTCGCCGCCCATGCCACCGTGCTCCTCCGCGAAGGGCAGCCCGAACAGGCCCATCTTGCCCATCTGACGGACGATCTCGTACGGGAAGGTGTGCTGCTCGTAGTGCTCGGCGATGGTGGGTGCGACCACCTCGCGGGCGAACTCCCGCACGCTGGAGCGCAGCGCCTCCTGTTCGTCGCTGAGCCGGAAGTCCATCTGATCCTCCTGGTGGGACGCGGTACGGACGGGCCGGGCGCTCGTGACGCCGGGGCGTGGGTGGGTCGAACCGGGTGCGTGGGCCGGTCAGACGGGGGTGACGCCGTGCCGGCGCCGGGAGAAGTTCCGCTCCTTGCCGCGCGCGGCGGCAAACCGGCGGACCAGCTCGGCGCGCAGCTCGTGCGGCTCGACGATCGCGTCCACCACCAGCTCGCTGGCGAGGCGGACCACGTCGATGTCGCGCTCGTACTCCTCGCGCTTCGCGGCCACGAACGCGGCCCGCTCGGCCTCGTCGGAGATGGCGGCGATCTTGTTGGCGTAGACCGCGTTCACCGCGGCCTCCGCGCCCATCACCGCGATCTTCGCGGTGGGCAGCGCGATCGTGGCGTCCGGCTCGAAGCCGGGACCGGCCATCGCGTACAGACCCGCGCCGTACGCCTTGCGGACCACCACACAGATCTTGGGTACGGTCGCCTCGGAGATCGCCGTGATCATCTTCGCGCCGTGCCGGATGATGCCCTGCTTCTCCACCGCGCTGCCGACCATGAACCCGGGCACGTCGCTGAGGAACAGCAGCGGCACGTTGAACGCGTCGCAGAGCTGCACGAACCGGGTCGCCTTGTCGGCCGAGTCGACGAAGAGCACGCCGCCCTTGAACATCGAGTTGTTGCCGACCACGCCGACGACCTCGCCGTTCAGCCGGCCGAACCCGATGGTCAGCTCCTTGGCCCACAGCGCCTGGATCTCGAAGAAGCTGCCGGAGTCGAGCAGACCCTTGACGTACCGGCGCATGTCGAACGCCTGCCGCTCGCTGGCCGGGACCAGCGCGGCCAGGTCGGCCTTCTCCGGCGCGTCCACGGCCTCGGCGGCCGGCGGGTCCTGCTTCCAGTTCGAGGGCAGGTACGACAGGTACGTCCGCACCACGTCGAGCGCGTCGTTCTCGGTCTTGCAGAGGAAGTGACCCACGCCGGACTCGGCGCAGTGCACCTTGGCGCCGCCCATCGCCTCCAGCGTGGTCTTCTCGCCGGTGACCATCTCGACCATGCGGTCGGAGCCGAGGTACATGCTGGCGTTGCCGTCCACCATGGCGACCACGTCGCAGAACGCCGGGATGTAGGCCCCGCCCGCCGCGCTCGGCCCGAACAGCGCGCAGACCTGCGGGATCGAGCCGGAGGCGCGGACCTGGTTCCAGAAGATCTTGCCGGCGCCGCGCCGGCCGGGGAACAGGTCGACCTGGTCGGTGATCCGGGCGCCGGCCGAGTCGACCAGGTAGACCATCGGGACGCCGGTCGCGTAGGCCCGCTCGATGATCCGGATGATCTTCTCGACGGTACGCGCGCCCCAGCTGCCGGCCTTGACCGTGGAGTCGTTGGCCATCAGGCAGACCTGGCGGCCGTCGATCGTCGCGGTGCCGGTGACCACGCCGTCGGCGGGCAGACCGTCGGCCATCGCGTTGGCGTAGAGCCCGTCCTCGACGAAGGAGCCCTCGTCGACCAGGTACGCCACGCGCTCGCGGGCGAACAGCTTCCCCTTCGCGGCGTTGGCCGCGTGGTACTTGTCCGCTCCGCCGGCGCGGGCGCGCTTGCGTAGCTGCTCCAGAGCCTCACCGTCGAGCGTCACGCCGACTCCCGTTGCCACGGCCCCCCACACAGGGCGCCCACCGACCTGAACGATCGTTAGGCTACCCCACCCGCGCCTCCCCCGGCACCCCGCCACACCCCCGCGCCCCGTCCACTCCCGCTCATTTCGTCGATCAAGGAGTTCGTGTCCTCATCCGGGCACCCGGAGGACACAAACCCCTTGATCAACGCCAGATAGAACGGGTCAGGAGGGAAGGGGGGTCAGGCGGGTTCGGGGGCCGGCGCGGAGGACTCCGGAGGGCAGCTTCTTGCCCACCAGGGTTTCGGCCAGTTCGGCGGCCTCGATCAGGGCGTCCAGGTCGATGCCGGTGTCGACGCCCATGTCGTGCAGCATGTGCACCGCCTCCTCGGTGGCCAGGTTGCCGCTGGCACCCGGGGCGTACGGGCAGCCGCCGAGACCGCCGACGCTGGCGTCGAACTCGGTGACGCCCAACTCCATCGCCGTGAGCATGTTCGCCAGGGCGGTACCCCGGGTGTTGTGGAAGTGCAGCAGCACCGGCAGATGGGCGTTGCGGTCCCGTACCGCCGTCACCAGTTCGCGGACGCGCCGGGGCGTACCCATGCCCGTGGTGTCGCCGAAGGCGACCCGGTCCGCGCCGTCGCGGGCGACGCGGTCGACGATCGCGGCGACCCGGCGGGGGTCCACGTCGCCCTCGTAGGGGCAGCCGAAGCTGGTCGCCACGATCACCTCGGCGGTGGCGCCCGCGCCGTGCAGCAGGTCGATCAGCTCGGCGATGTCGTCGAGCGACTCGTCCGTGGAGCGGTTGACGTTGCGGCGGTTGTGCGTGTCGCTGGCCGAGACCACCACCTCGATCTCGGTGAAGCCGGCCGCCAGCGCCCGCTGCGCGCCACGGGTGTTCGGCACCAGGGCCGAGTAGCGCACCCCGTCGACCTTCTCCGCCCGCTGCCACACCTCGTCGGCGTCGGCCATCTGCGGGATCGCCTTCGGGTGGACGAAGGAGACGGCCTCGATGCGGCGTACCCCGGTGCGGGACAGCGCGTCGAGCAGCCGCACCTTGGCGTCGGTGGGGATGGGCTCCTCGTTCTGGAGGCCGTCGCGGGGACCGACCTCACGGATGCTCACGGATTCCGGAAGTTGCGCCATCAGGTTCACCTCACTTGAGTCGAGCATGACACCGGGTGGCGTCAGCGCATCCGGGAGACGATGCCGGTGTCGTAGTCGCCGGAGAGGAACTCCTCGTTCTCCAGCAGCTCGGCGAAGAACGGCAGGTTGCACTTCGGGCCGGCGATCTCGAACTGGGCCACAGCCGCCCGCGCCCGCTGGACCGCCTCCTCGCGGGTGTCCCCGGTGAGGATCAGCTTGGCCATCAGGCTGTCGTAGAACGGCGTGACGGTGTTGCCGGCGACGTAGCCGGAGTCGACGCGCACGCCGGTGCCGGACGGCTCGTTCCAGGTGGTGATCGCGCCCGGACCGGGCAGGAAGCGCTTCGGGTCCTCGGCGTTGATCCGCAGCTCGATCGCGTGGCCGCGCGGGGTGAGCGCGTCCGGGTCGAACGTCGGCGCCAGGCCGGCGGCCACCCGCAACTGCTCCTCGACCAGGTCGACGCCGTAGACGTACTCGGTGACCGGGTGCTCGACCTGCAGCCGCGTGTTCATCTCCAGGAAGAAAAATTTCTCGGCGCCGGAGCTGTCGCCCTTGAGATCCCGCTGACGCGGGACCAGCAAGCATTCGACGGTGCCTGCGTTGCGGTAGTTCACCGCCTCGCCCGCTCGTACCGCCGCGGCCAGGAACCGCTCGCGCAGCTCGGGCGAGACCGCCGGGGACGGCGACTCCTCGACCAGCTTCTGGTTGCGCCGCTGCACCGAGCACTCCCGCTCGCCGAGCGCCACCACACGGCCGTCGGCCAGGCCGAGGATCTGCACCTCGACGTGGCGCACCCGGGGGAAGTACCGCTCGATCAGCACCGACCCGTCGCCGAACATCCGCTCGGCGAACGCGCGGACCTTGTCGTACTCGGTGCGCAGCGCCGCTTCGTCGGCGGCCACGCCCATGCCCATGCCGCCGCCGCCCGCCGCGGCCTTGACCATCACCGGGTAGCCGATCCCCGCGGCGGCCGCGACCGCCGCGTCCAGGTCGCTCGCCGGCTCGGTGGTGCCGGGCGCGACCGGCACGCCGGCCGCCGCCATCAGGTTCCGAGCGTTGATCTTGTCGCCCATCGCGGTGATCGCGTCGGCGCCGGGCCCGACCCAGATCAGGCCGGCCCCTTCGACGGTACGGGCGAAGTCCGCGTTCTCGGACAGGAAGCCGTAGCCGGGGTGGATCGCCTGCGCGCCGGTGCTACGGGCGGCGTCGAGGATCGCGTCGGCGTTCCGGTAGCTCTGCGCCGGGTTCGCCGGGCCGACGCAGACCGCCTCGTCGGCCTCGGTCACGAACGGCAGCCCGCCGTCGGCCTCCGAGTGCACCGCGATCGTCCGGATCCCGAGCCGCCTGCCGGTACGGATGATCCGCCGTGCGATCTCCCCCCGATTCGCGACCAACAACGATTCGATCATCTTCTGCACGGACGTGACCCCTTCTCGACGCAAAGCCGGGGTCTCTTCTTAACACGCGTTAAGGTGAGCGCGGCGTGTCAGGTCGGGTCGGTGGGCGCGAGCAGGGCCGCGAGGGTCGCGCCGCGCAGCAGCTCGGCCCGGCGCCGGCGGTCCACCTCGCCGCCGAGGAACGGGGTCGAGTTCATCAGGCCGAACGCCGCGTGGGCGAGCACCCGGGCCTCGCCGTCGGGCAGGCCGGGGTGCAGCGCGGTCAGCACGGTGACCCATTCCTCGACGTACATCCGCTGGAGCCGGCGGATCCGGCGGCGCGGCTCGTCCGGGAGGCGGTCCAGCTCGTGCAGGTGCAACGCGATCACCGCCGGGTTGGCCAGCGCGAAGTCGACGTGGAAGTCGATCAGCGACTCCAGCGCCGCACGCGGGTCGCCCGGGTGACCGGCGGCACGTTCCCGCCCGCCCGCGAGCAACCCCTCGCTCACCGGAATCAGCGCGGCGACGAGCATCGCCTCCTTGCCGGCGAAGTGGTGGTAGAGCGCCGGACCGGTGACCCCGGCCGCCGCGCCGATGTCGTCCATCGACACACCGTGGTAGCCGCGCGCCGCGAAGAGGCCGACCGCGATCTCCAGGATCTCGTCCCGCCGGGACCGGCGCCGGGCCGCACCCGCCGCCCCCCGTGCCTGCTGTTCCACCGCCACCGGACCAGCCTAGACCTCGCGTTCGAGCTGGGGCAGCCGCGGTTACCCAACGGTTGCCCCAGCCCGTCGCGTCAGTCCTCCTCGATGCCGTGGTCGGCGCGGACCTTCGCCGCATCGGCCTCCCGGCCCTGCTCGTCGAGCGCGCGGGCCAGCAGCCAGGCGGCCTGCGTGGCCGGGCGGGAACCGGTGGGCAGCCCGCCGAGGACCGGGCGCAGCAGCCCTTCGGCCTGCTCCGGCCGGCCGTCACGCAGCAGCAGCTCGCCGGTCAGCACCTCGACCTGGGCGGCCTCGCCGAACGCCTCGATCGACCGCAGGCGCTCCGGCACGCCGTCCACCCGGTCCAGCGCGGCGGTGAGCCGGTCCTCGCCGATCAGCACCCGGGCCACCGCGTCGGCGGCCATCGCCCGCTCGTACGTGACCACCGGCGGCTCGTCGGCGCCGACCGGCAGCGCGGCCGCTGCCTCGTCCACCCGCTCGATCGCGGCCACCGCGGCCGGCAGGTCACCGGACCAGTGCAGGGCGAGCAGCTCCCGCCGCCGGGCCCGCAACTCGTCCACCTGGTAGCCGGCGAGCCGCCAGGCGGTCGCCGCCGCCGCGAACCGCTGCGCGGCCAGGGCGTCCCGGTCGGCGTCGTAGAGCAGGCCACCGGACTCCTCCAGCACCTGCGCCCGGTGGGGGAGATTGTCCGGCCCGTCCAGGTTCTCGGCCAGCGTGTCGAGCACCGCGAGCGCCAGATCCGTCTCGCCGAGCCCCGCGTAGATGCCCGACAGCAGGTGCCGGCACCGGTCCGCCTCGGCCTGCGCACCGGCCCGGTCGAGCCCGAGCACCGCCTCCTCGGCCACCTCGGCGGCCTCGGCCAGCCGCCCGGCCACCCGGTACGCCTCGGCCAGCTCCCAGCGCAGCAGCGCGTCGCCCTCCAGCCCCTGCTCGACGCAGAGGGTGACCGCCTCGGCCAGATCCTCCACCGCCTCGCCGGCCCGGTCGGCGGCCATCAGCGCCCGGCCCCGGGTCACCCGCAGCGGCAGGTGCGCACCGGCCGGTGCCACGGACAGCGCCTCCTCACAGGCGGCCACCGCGTCGGCCGGATCGTCGGTGGCGCGGGCGTACGCCAGGCAGGCGCCGGTGAGCATCTCGGCGTCGCCCAGCTCGCCCGCCAGCCGGCGGGACCGCGCCGCCGCGTCCCGGAACTCCTCGGCCCGTTCGAGCTGCTCCAGCACGTGCGTGCGGTGCAGCGCGACCCGCCCGGCCAGCCACGGATCGGCGTCCGCCTCCGCCTCCGCCCGGTCGAGCGCGTCGAGCGCCTCCGCCCACCGCTCGCCGTGCACGTGGGCCAGGGCGAGGCGGTCCCAGCCGGCGGCCCGGTCACGCGGCCCGCCGTGCTCGGTCAGGTAGTCGGCCGACTCCCGGGCCAGGGCCAGGCCCTCGTCCGCGCTCTCCTCGGCCATGCTGAGCAGCACACCGAGCCGCCCGGCCACCACCTGGGCGCGCAGCGGGTCCGGCACCTCCCGCCACGCGGCCAGCGCCTCCCGGTTGACCTCGATCGCCACCGGTACGCCGTCGTCGTCCTGGGACAGCTCGCCGGCCCGCAGCTCCAGCCGCCAGGCCCGGGTGGTCGGGGGCAGGTCCGCGTCGCCGAACCGCTCGTCGTACGCGCGCAACGCGGCGACCAGCCCGTCCCGGCGGTTGGTGCGCCAGCACTCCTCGGCCAGCGCGAGCAGCTCGTCGGCACCGGCGTCGGCCGGCACGGTGACCGGCTGCGCGGAGGGCGCCGGAGCGTCCGGGCCGGTACGCGGCGCGGGCACCGCCGGGCGGCGCAGGCTCGCGGACAGCGGCAGATGCTCACCGACCGGCCCGGCCGCCAACTTGCGGGCGATCAACCCGGACTGGTGCGTGGTGCCGTTGCGCGCGTCGAAGCGCTCGGCCAGCGCGGTCGCCGTCGCGGCCAGCTCGTCGGCGAGCGCGCCCGCCGGCACGTCCGCGGCCGGCCGCTCGCCGGAGGCGCGGCGGTGCACCGTCAGCTCGGCCGGCACCTGACGCAGCGCCGCCGAGGCGGCTGCCGCGAAGTGCATCGCGGCAGCCGGGGTGGGCGCCCGGTCCAGCCAGTCCAGGTGCCGCTCGACCAGCTCCAGCGCGCGGGCCTCGTTGCCGGTCACGGTGCAGAACTCGACGTGGTCGGCGATGTCCCACAGGTCGGCCAGGTTGCCGCGCACCCGCCGGTACGCCTCCCGGTGCGCGTCCCGCGCGGCGTCGCCCCGGCCGGTCTCCCGGTAGGGCGTGAGCAGCGCGGTGAGGATCCCCTGCGGCTGCTCGCTACAGGTCAGCCGCCCGGCGAGCACCGGCTCGGCCAGCGCCACCGCCTCCTCGTGCCGGCCGTGCCGCACCAGGTGCGCGACCTGCGTGGTCGGGTCGCAGCCGGCGCAGTCCGACAGCGCGTCGCGGGGCGTGGTCATCCACTTGCGGTACCACTGCTCCGCCGCCTCGTCGTCGCCCAGGTGCGCGGCCACCAGGTAGCGGTGCTTGTAGACGGCCTGGAGCGAGTGCCCGGAGTCGCGGTAGCGCCGTTCCATGTCGTCGAGCACCGCGTACGTCCGGTCCAGCGGCAGCTCCGGGAACTTCACCATGGCGTTGACCATGTACTTGAAGAACCAGAGCAGCTGGTGCGTGTAGCGCTGGTGGTAGGGCTGCGGATCCTTGTCGTACTCGGCCAGGCACCAGGAGAACGTGACGAAGGACTTCGCCGGTTCGCCGCCGTAGACGTACGCCGTGGTGCCGGTGACCCGGGCGGCGAAGGCGAGGTGCCGGTCGTCGCCCGCGTCGGCGCGGCGCAGCAACTGTTCCAGTGCGGCGATCTGTCCCGGGCCGTACGGCATGGATTCGATCTCGTGGTGCATCCGCCAGAGGTCGTCGTCAGTCACGGGTCTCTCCCGGTACGGCCCGGCCCAGCAGGCCGAGGAAGGAACTGTTCAGCAGTGCGGCGTCGGCCGCCCGGATCGGGTGGTGCCCGAGCAGCAGGGCCTGCCCGTAGAGCGCCTCGACGGCCAGCCCGACCAGCTCCGGGTCGGCGAGCGTGGTGACCCGGCGGACCAGCGGGTTGCGGTGGTTGAGCACGAGTTGCGGCCGGTCCGGCGGGGCGGAGGCGGCGAGCGCGTCGAGCACGCCGCCCCACAGCTCGTCGGCCTTGTCCCGGCTGGCGGCGAGCTGGTCGTGGAACGCGGCCGACCGGGACACCAGGTAGAGCGCCGGCAGCGAGACCGGGTCGTACGCCCGGATCACGACCTCGCAGCCGAGCCGTTCCAGGGCCCGCTGCGCGGCGGTGAGGAACGGCCGCAGGGCCAGCTCGGTCGCCGGGTCGAGGATCTCGAACCGGGTGGTGAGGTCGCTCGGCTCCAGCCGTTCGATCAGCACCGACCGGTCCACGGTGGGCAGCCGCTCGATCAGCTCGGTGTCGTACGTGTAGCCGGCGTTGACCATTGCCAGGTCCTGCGCGGCGGCCACGGCGGCGAGCTGGCGGAACTCGTCCAGGCTGGCGGCGTACCGGAGCACGCCGTGCCGCTGCCGGAACTCGGCGAGCGTGAGCGTGCCGACGTTGGTGTCCATCGGCCACCACTGGTCGACCAGCCGCAGCATCTCGTCGTCGTGCATCGCGAGCGCCTTGACCCCCAGGTGGTGCACCTGGAGGAACTCGCCGAGCCGGCGCGGGTCGTGCTTGGCGAGCCGGACCAGCCAGCCGCGGATCTGGTCGCCGAGCGCCTCCCGGACGGAGGTGAGCAGCGTGTCCTCGTAGAGCGCCTCGCGGCTGGCGGTGGGGCGCAGCTCACTGGCGTCGACCACGCAGTGGGCGAAGAAGGCCCACTCGGGCAGCAGCCCGTCGGCGTGCTCGCTGAGCAGCATCCGCTTGAGGTAGACCCGGTGCCCGGCCCGGGCGGCCGGGTTCACCGCGGCGGGCAGGATGAACGCCACGCCGGTGAGGCCGGCCTCGGGCACCGACAGCGGCACCACGTCGAACGGGACGAACCCGAGCAGCTCCTGCGCGTACCGCTGGAGCGCGGCCCGGTCCACCGGCGCACCGGGTGTGGTCGGCCACGGCGGCGGGCCGGAGGTGGTCGGCGTGTCACCGACCCGGACGTCGACCGGCAGCAGGCCGCCGTAGAGGCGGGCCAGCTCGGTGACGGTGGGTACGCCGAGCCACTGGTCGGCGTCGCGCCGGGGCACCAGCGTGACTGTGGTGCCGGGCTCGTCCCGGGCCTGCTCCGGCTCGGCGAGCCGCACCGCGTACCGCCCGTCGGACCAGCCCGTCCAGAGCACTGTGGGCTCGTCGGCGTGCCGGGTGACCACCCGGATCTCGTCCGCCACCAGGAAGCAGGAGAGCAGGCCGATGCCGAACTGGCCGAGGAACTCGTGCCGGGAGAAGCCCAGCTCGTCGCGCTTGGAGCTGCGGCCGATGGTGGCGAGCAGCTCGTGCACCTGCGCCTCGGTCAGGCCGATGCCGGTGTCGTGCACGCGCAGCGTCCCGTCGCCGGTCAGTTCCGGCGGCTCGATGCGGACCCGCGCCGGGGCTTCCGGCTCGGCGGACCGCCGTGCGGTGATCGCGTCGACGGCGTTCTGGAGCAGCTCGCGCACGTACACCCGCGGACTGCCGTAGAGGTGATGACTGAGCAGGTCGACCACGCCACGGAGGTCCACCTGGAAGGTGCGGTCCAATCGCGCTCCCGGTTCGGATTTTCGGCGCTCACCGTACCGGTCAGCGCCGACAGTGTCCGTCCCGTTTCACCCCTCCCCTCCCGCCCACCTCCTCACCGATCTTGCAGTTTCCGCCCAGGCGAACACGCACAAAAAGGACCAGACAAGGGCCGCAACTGCAAGATCAACGGGGTGAGGGTTCGAAGCCGGCGAGGCGAGTGGCGATTCGGTTCCGGGCCGGGGGCACTGTGGAGACGAGGCGGAGCAGCAGGTTGCGTAGCGGGCGGAGTGGCGGCGGGGCGGCGGCGAGCCGGGTCAGGCCGGCGGCGAAACCCAGCACCTCCTCGGCGAGGGGGCGGCGGTCGGCGGCGTACCCGTCGAGGGCCTGCGGCCCGGCGGCGAGCGCGTCGCCGAGGGCGACCGCGTCCCGCAGGCCGAGGTTCATCCCCTGCCCACCGGCGGGGCTGTGCACGTGCGCCGCGTCCCCGGCGAGCAGCATCGGGCCGGAGCGGTACGTGCTCGCGATCCGGTGGTGGATGCGGAACCGGGACGACCACGCCATGCCGGTGACCCGGTCCGGCCGGCGCGCCGGACCGCGCTCGTCGAGCAGCGCCTGGAAGTGGTGCGCCTGCGGGTCGCGCGGCGCGTCGTCCACCGTGGCGACCAGCCGGACCGTGCCGTCGGGCAGCGGCGCCCAGACCAGTGGGCCCTGCCGGGACAGGAAGAGGCTCACCTGGTCGCGCGGCAGCGTGCTGTCCACGTGGACGTCGGCGAGCAGGAACGACTCCCCGGGGTCGGCCGGGCCGCCGAAGCCGATGCCGGCGAGTTCGCGGACCCGGCTGTGCATCCCGTCCGCACCGACGACCCAGCGCGCCCGGACCGCGCGGCCGCCGTCGAAGCGCGCGACGGCGCCGTCGCCGTCGAGGTCCAGCCCGGTCATCTCGTACGGCCGCAGCACGCGCCCGCCGAGCGCGGTGAGCCGGTCGGTGAGCACCGCCTCGGTCTCGGCCTGCGAGATCAGCAGCGCGTACGGGTAACGCGACGGCAACCGGTCGAAGGGGACGGTGAGCAGCACCCGGTCCCGGTCGCGGACGCTGAACCGGGCCGAGCGCAGCCCTCGGGCGGCGAGCGGCGCGGCGATCCCGATCCGGTCCAGCACCTCCAGGGTGCCGGCGTGCACGACCGCGGCGCGCGACGTGACCGGCGGCTCGGCGAGCCGGTCGACGACTGTCGCGGTCACGCCGTGCCCGGCCAGCGTCACCGCCACGGCCAGGCCGGTCGGCCCGGCTCCCACCACGAGGACGTCAGTGCGTTCGGGCAGCATCGTTCCACCTCCGGGTCGGGTCAACAACTGTTTGCCAACGCTTGTTGGCTTCACTGTAGAGCCGATGTCAACACGTGTTGGCATACAGTCGTGGACGTGACCGAACCCGCCACCCGCGCCCGCCGCTCGGACGCCACCCGGGCGGCCATCCTGCGCGCCGCCCGGGAACGCTTCGCCACCGACGGCTACGACCGGGCCACCATCCGGGCCATCGCCGCCGACGCCCGCATCGACCCCTCGATGGTGATGCGCTACTACGGCAGCAAGGAGGGACTCTTCGCCGCGGCGGCCGAGTTCGACCTGCGCCTGCCCGACCTGGCCGAGGTGCCGCCGGACCGGCTCGGCGAGACACTGACCCGGCACTTCGTGCGCCGCTGGGAGGCGGACGGGACACTCGTCGCCCTGCTCCGGGCCGCCGCCACCAACCCCGGCGCGGCCGAACGGATGCGCGGCGTCTTCGCCGGCCAGCTCGCCACAGCGGTGGCCAGTTGCGTTGCCGACCCGGCGACCGCCGCCCGCCGGGCCGGCCTGGTGGCCAGCCAGATCCTCGGTCTCGCGCTCACCCGGTACGTCGTCCGGCTGCCACCGGTGGTGGACCTCGACCCGGAGGAACTGGCCACCTGGGTCGGCCCGACGATTCAGCGCTACCTGACCCAACCTTTGCCCCCGTCCCGCGCGTCTGGCGGGTGACGGAGGGAGGAGCCGGATGGGGCGCGACGCGGACGACGGGCGCGCGGACTACCTCGCCTTCGTCGAGGCGCACCAGCACCGGCTGCTGCGCGCCGCGTACCTGATCTGCGGGAACCGCCACCAGGCCGAGGACCTGCTCCAGGACGCGCTGCTCAAGCTGGCGCTGCGCTGGTCGTCGGTGCGCGACGGCGACCCGGCCGCGTACGTGCGCGCCATCCTCTACCGCGACGCCGTCTCCTGGTGGCGACGCCGGCGGCGGGAGTGGCTCAGCGCGTACCCGCCGGACCGGCCGGGCGCCGACGCCGACGCCGCGCTGCGGCTCACCGTGCGCGCGGCGCTGGACCGGCTGCCGCCACGCCAGCGGGCCGTCGTGGTGCTGCGCTACTTCGAGGATCTGACCGAGGTCGCCACCGCCGAGGCGCTCGGCGTCACCGTCGGCACGGTCAAGAGCCAGTGCCACGACGCGTTGCGCCGGCTGCGCGACGTCGTACCCGCCCCCGGCACGTCCGGAGACGACCTGGTGACCGGGATGGAGGCGAGCCCGTGAACGAGCCCGAGCTGACCCGGCTGCTGACCCGGGCCGCCGAGGAGATCCGGCCGACCCGGCCGGCCGAGACCGGATGGGACCGGGCCGGGCGGGTCCGCCGCGCCCGCCGGGCCGCCGGCGCCGCGGCCGTCGCCGTGGTCCTGCTCGGCGGCGGTACGACGGCACTGCTGCACCGCGCCGGCCCGCCCCCCGCCACACCGGCCCGCCCGACTGTGACCTCGGCACCGAGCGCGCCGGTGGTGCAGCGGCCCCCGGACCGGCTCGGACAGGCGGGCGACCCGCTGGGCCGGCTCGGCGACCGGGTCGCCTACGGCCTGTCCGACCGCCCGGTGCGCCGGGCGCTGGCGCTGTATCAGCCGATCGACCCGGAGACCGGCGAGGCCGGCCCGGTCCGGGTGCTGGGTGACGACGGCATGGTCCGGGAACTCGACGTGGTGACGCTCGCACCCACCCGCGACGCCGGGGGCAACGAGGCCGCTCCGCTCAAGCCGGGCAGCCTGTCGCCGGACGGCCGGACCGCCGCGTTCGCGCAGACCGGCGAGGTCGTCGTGGTCGGCCTCACCGACGGCGCGGTGCGCCGCTACCCGCTCACCGGCTACCTGGAGCACGTGGTCTGGGCCGGGGACCGGCTGGTGGTCGGCGACAACGACACCGCGTACGAACTGGACCGGCGCACCGGATCGGCACGGAAGCTCCCGGTCGACCCCTGGACGCTCGTCGTGCCCGAGCCGGCCCGGCCCGGCGACCTGTTCACAGTGGGCGGCTGGTCCGGGGACGGCGGCCTGACCGTACGCCGGTTCCCCGCCTCCGGTGGCGCGCCGGAGCGGCGGCCGGTGACCACCGGGGAGCTTCCCCCCGGTTACCAGGTGAACGAGGTCTACGGGCGGGGCTGGCAGCGCGGCGACCGGATCGGCCAGGCCGGGTGGACCACCACCGCGGGCGCCGCCGGCACGATGATCGGAGCCGAGGGCGTGGCGGTGCTCGACGCCCGCACCGGGGCGGTGACCCGCCTGCTCGACCTGGGCCGCGAGGACCGGGCGAAGGGGTGCTGCGAGGTGTACGGCTGGACCGCCGACGGCGCACTGCTGCTCCGCTACGACGCCGGGCTGGCCCGGTGGCGGCCGGAGACCGGCGCTGTCGACTGGGTGGCGAGCAACGTCCCCGGGCGGCTGTCGATCGCCGCCGGCTGACCGGTCCCGGCCGGTCCCGCCGAGCGGAGCCGAGCGGAACGCGGCCGGTCCCGCCGCGCGGTGACGGCGGGACCGGCCGGACGCTCAGCGGGTCAGGCCGCCGGGCTGGTCGCCCTTCACGACGGGCGCCCGGACCAGGTTGCCCCACTCGGTCCACGAGCCGTCGTAGTTGCGCACCTGCGGGAACCCGAGCAGGTGGTGCAGCACGAACCAGGTGTGGCTGGACCGCTCACCGATCCGGCAGTACGCCACCACGTCGTCGGACGGGCTCAGCCCGAGCTGGTCGGCGTAGATGGCGCGCAGCTCGTCGGCGGACTTGAACGTGCCGTCGTCGTTCGCGGCGGACTTCCACGGCTTGCTCACCGCGCCCGGGATGTGCCCGCCGCGCAGCGCGCCCTCCTGCGGGTAGTCCGGCATGTGCAGCATCTCGCCGGTGTACTCGCCGGGCGACCGCACGTCCACGAGCGGCCGGCCGGCCGCCACGTGCGCCATGACCTGTTCCCGGTACGCGCGGATCGGCGCGTCGTTGCGCTCCGGCACCGGGTACGAGGCGCGGGGCCGGCTCACCTTGTCCCGGGTCAGCTCCCGCCCCTCGGCGATCCACTTCTGCCGGCCGCCGTCGAGCAGCCGCACGTCCGCGTGACCGAAGAGGGAGAAGACCCAGAGGGCGTACGCCGCCCACCAGTTGAAGTTGTCGCCGTAGAAGACGACCGTGTCGTCCCGCCCGATGCCCTTGGCCGCGCACAGCTCGGCGAAGCTCGCGGCGTCCAGGTAGTCGCGGGTGACCTGGTCGTTGAGTTCGGTGTGCCAGTCGACCTTGACGGCGCCGGGGATGTGGCCGGTGTCGTAGAGGAGCACGTCCTCGTCGGACTCGACCACCACGAGCCCTTCGTCGCCCAGGTGCTCGGCCAGCCACTCGGTGGTGACGAGGCGCTGCGGGTCGGCGTACGACTGGAGGTGGGGATGCGGATCGCTCGGCACAGGCATGATCCCCAAGGTACGCCGGATCAGTGGAGTGCGGTGCCGGTCAGGCGCGGCGGTGTACCAGCCGGCCCGCGACCACTGTCGCCAGGCAGGAGCCGTCCGGGCCGAACACGGCGAGGTCGGCCCGCCCGCCGGTCACCAGCGCGGGCGGCCGGGCGACCGGCAGCACCGCCACGTCGTTACGGGCCGCGGCGGACCGCAGTGCGGGATCGGTGACATGGTCGTCGAGCACCGCGGCGGCGCCGAGCCGGAACAGCGCGTGCACCCGCTCGCGGGGCGTGGGCGCCGGGGGCAACGGGCCGTCGTGCACGAGCGCCGGCCCGAGCGTGCCGGCCCACCGCCGCACCCGCACTCCGGGGTACGCGCCGGACAGCTCGGCCGCCGGCACGATCGCCTCGACCCGGTCACCGGCGACCACGACCGCCAGCCCGGCGCGGGGCGGGTCGTCGACGGTCAGCCGCAGCAGGTCGGCGGCGTGGACCGTACGCACGCTCAGTCGGCCTCGACCGGCCCGAGCACCGGCCGTTTCGCGGTGATGAAGTCGCCGGAGGACCGCCCGGTCAGCCGGCGCTTGATCCACGGCGCCAGGTGCTTGCCGGCCCACCGCAGGTCGGCGGCGCGCGCGGCGAGCCACGGGCTGGGCGCCGGGTGCGGCGGCACCAGCAGCCACTCCTCCTCGCAGCCGACGCCGAGCGCGGTGAGCACCTGCGCGGCGACCCGGCGGTGGCCCTCCGCGGACAGGTGAATCCGGTCGGTGCTCCAGAGCAGCGGGTTGAGGTAGGTGTCGTCGGCGTACAGGTCGACCAGGATCGCGCCGTGCCGCTCGGCCACCTCGCCGACCACCCGGTTGAGCAGCGCCACGCGCGGGGCCATCATGCGCTGGCCGGGCAGCCGGGACATCACGTCGGCGAACCGGAACAGCACCACGTCGCTGCCGCCGGACCGCAGCCGCTGCACGACCGCGTCGAAGCGGGGGACGAACGCGTCCGCGTCGAAGCTGCGGCGCAGCACGTCGTTGCCGCCGGCCGCGAAGCTGATCAGGTCGGGCTTCATCGCCAGCGCGGCGGGCACCTGCTCGGCCACCACGTTCGGGAACAGCCGGCCCCGGATGGCCAGATTGGCGTACCCGAAGTCGGGACCGGCCTCGGCGGCGAGGCGGGTGGCGACCAGATCGGCCCAGCCCCGGTAGCTGCCGTCCGGATATGCGTCGTCCATGCCCTCGGTGAAGCTGTCGCCCACCGCCACGTAGCTGCGCCAGCGCACGGCGCCTCCCTCAGACGTCCCGGCAGAAGTGCGTCGCACAGTCTGTCACCGCGCGGGCCGGTCCCGCTGGCCCTGGACGCCGGACGTGGCGGATGTCTCGACGTCCTGTTCACGAGCGCCACCCGGCGGGACAAATCCGTCCGACACGTCCGGCGGGGCAGAATCCGTCGCCCGGACCGGGGATGATGTCTGCCGTCATCCGGCTGTGCGAAAACCGTCCGGCCGGTCCCGCACCCGGCACGAGCGAGGAACCACATGACGCAGGGGCACCCACCGGCGGCGGGCTGGCCACCGCCCGGCAACGCCGACCCCCGGTACGGCGCGGCACCGCCGCCCGCGCAGCCGGGGCCGTGGGGGCCGCCGCCCCCGGCACCGAAGTCCCGCCGTGGGCTCTGGATCGGGCTCGCTGCGGGCGCGCTCGCGCTGGCGGTCTGCGCCGGCACGGCGGTCGGCGTCGGGCTGGGCATGCGCGGCGACGACGAGGACGGCCCGGCGCCGAAGGCGGCGGCCGGCGCGAACGGCGTCACCGTCACGGACGCCGAGCTGACCGCCCTGCTCGACCGGCACAGCACGGCGCTGGCGGCGAAGGACCTGGACGGCTACCTGGCCGCGTTCGACCCGGCCCGTAAGGAGCTCGTCACCGGGCAGGCCCAGCTGTTCCGCAACCTGGCGAAGCTGCCGCTGTCGGTGGCCCGCTACGAGATGATCGAGAAGCAGGGCCGCGTGAGCGACACCTTCGGGCAGGGCATCACGTTCCAGCTCGACGTCTCCTTCGTGCACCAGCTGGACGGCTTCGACCTGGCACCGGTCGCCGAGTGGTACCGCTGGACGATCGTCCGCGCCGGCAAGGACGCGCCCATCCAGGTCACCGCGGTGACCGGCGCGCCGGCCGGCGGCAACGGCGACTCGAAGACCGTCTACTACCCCGGGCCGTGGGACAAGTGGCAGGAGATCCACGTCGAGCGGACCCCGTTCGCCCTGATCATCACCGACGCGGCCCGGGCCGGCGTGGCGAGGCGGTACGCCCCGGCCGTCGACAAGGCGGTGACGAGCAACCTGGCCGTGTGGCGGGCCAACGCGCCGCCCGAGCCGCTGTCGGACAAGTTCGTCGTCACGCTCGCCCACGGCAAGGACGAGATGACCTCGCTCTACCGGATCGGCACCGAGAAGGCCACCGAGGCGGGCTACTCGGTGGGCATGGTCGCCGCCGAACGCAAGGACGGCAAGGACACGATCGGCGGCACCCGCGTCGTGGTGGACACCAGCGATCGTTACTTCACCCGCTCCGGCGGCGACAACGACGCCCACATGGTGTTGCGGCACGAGATCGCGCACTCCCTGATGACACTCCGCACCGACCTGGCCGCCGTGGACGAGTTCAGCAAGCTCGACGAGTGGGTGGTGGAGGGCTTCGCCGAGTACATCGCCTTCCACGGCCGCCCGCTGGCCGCCAGCGACCGTACCGCGCCGTCGCGGCAGATGGTCCGCAACGGCTGGAACGGCGCGCTGCCCGGCAACAGCGACTGGGACAACCCCGGGATGCTGACCTTCCACTACTGGCTCGGGCACACCGCGATGAACCACCTCGCCGAGAAGCACGGCGAGCCGAAGCTGTTCCGCTTCGTCGAGGCGGTCTACGCCGGCACCCCGACCGACCGCGCCGCCCGGGACGTGCTCGGCGTGTCGCTCGACGAGTTCCGGGCCGGCTGGGCCGACTACGTCCGCGAACTGGACGGCTGACGGAAACGGGAGACGACCGATGACCTATCAGCACCAGCAGTACCCGCCGCCCGCGTACCCGCCGGTGGGCCGGCCGGGTCCGGCCGGTGCGCCGCCGTCGGCGCCGAAGCGGCGCGGGCGCATGGCGTTGCTCGTCGCCGGTGGCCTGGTGGCGGTGCTCGCGGTCGCGGGCGGCACCGCCTACGGCGTGTCCCGGCTGGTCGGCGGCGGTGACGACGACGGGAAGAAGCTGCGCACCGCGTGGGTGCTGGACTTCCCGGAGCGGCAGCGCAACGGGCTGAAGACGTACGACGGGCAGGACATGTTCGGCGCCTGGCTGGTCGGTGACGCCGTGGTCCGGGCCCAGCCGGACGGGATCATCGCCTACCGGCTCGGCGACGGCGCCCAGGCGTGGGGCGTGCCCGCGCCGCAGGCGTCCTCGCTGTGCGCGGCCGCCCAGACGCTGGCCGAGGGGCGGGGTGTGGTGGCGCTCGGTTCCGCCGACTCCTGCGACACGCTCGTCGGTTTCGACGCGGCCGGCGGCACGCAGACGTGGCGGGCCACGTTCCCGGTCGAACGCCGGACGGGCCGGTCCGAGATCGTCGCCCCGGACCTGTCCGTGGCCGCCGGGCAGGTGGTCGTGCGCAGCGGCGAGAGCGTTCTCGGCTACTCGCTGGCCGACGGCAAGCGGCTGTGGCAGACCGACGCCGACCGGCTGCTGCCCGGTCGCGACTGCCGTCTGACCCAGGCGCAGGCCGCCGGGACGCAGGCGGTGGTCACCGCGCGCTGTGACGGCGACCAGGGCGCGCTGCTCGGCCTGGACCCGGCCACCGGCAAGCCGCGCTGGCAGCAGAAACTGCCCGCCGCGCAGCAGAGCGCCGGGGTGCTGAGCGTCGACCCGCTGGTCAGCCTGCCCGGCCTGGTCAGCGAGACGTTCGTCGCGCGCGACGCCGCCGGCAAGGCGCGGGCCACGTTCGGCAACCCCGTCGACGGTACGCGGTTCAGCGACCTTCCGATCAACCGCTCCAACACGGTCAGCGGGCCGGAGATCCGGCCGTACCTGGCCGACGCGGACACGCTCTACCTGCCCACCGAGGCGACGAACGTCGGCGGCAAGATGCGCCAGGCCAACCAGGTGGTGGCGATCGACCTGGCCACCGGCAAGCGGCGCTGGGTGTCGGCCGGGCACACCGACGGCGAGGTGGAACTCATCCGCCTCGACGAGCAGGGCGTGCTGGCGTGGGAGGTGGGCGACCGGCGGGATCTCGCCCCGCGGCTGGTCCGCATCGACCCGGCCACCGGCGCGGTGAGCGTGCTGGCCGAGGCGCCGCTGTCGGCCGGCACCGAGGGCAGCGACGCGAAGGTGCTGGAGCGCGACGGCACAGTGGTGCTGGTGCCGTGGAAGCACGTCACCGCGGACGCGGCGATCACCGTCCTGCGCTGAGTACGACGCGGGGCGGGCCACCCGCCGGTGACCCGCCCCGCGTCGCCTGTCGTCAGGCAGGCACGTAAGCCAGCAGCGGCGCCCCGCTCAGCCCGGCCGGCTCGGTCACCGTCCCGACCGGCTGGAAACGCTTGTCCAGCACGCTGATGCCGTTGTCGCGCCGGACCAGCACCGTGCCGTCGGTGCTGAACAGGATGCTCCGTACCTCGCCCGTGCCGGGCAGGTCGACCACCTTGCTGGTCCTGGTGTCGACCACCGCGAAGCTCCCGTCGTTGCGGGTCTCGTCCTTGTTGATCCAACCGACGGCCACGTACCGGCCGTCCGCCGAGACGCTGCGGACCCGCCAGCCGTCGTAGCGGGCCGCCTGGGCCGCCGGCGGCGTGTAGTGGTAGAACGTCACCTTCGGGTCGGTCGTCGCGTACGGCCGGCCCTCGGAGACGGCGGCCCAGTTGCGGCCGTCCGGCGTCCACCACTTCAGAGTCTCGTTGCCGGCGTCGCCGTCGGCGGGCTTGCGGCTGCTCAGGTCGATGAGCGCCATGTGGCCGTCCTGCTGCACCAGCACCCGGTCGTTGGTGTTCCACACGAGCGGGTCGCCGCCGTCGCAGGGCGCCTTGCCGGAGAAGGGCGGCTCCGCCGCGATGGTGGCCCGGTCGCTGCCGTCGATCCGGGTGGTCACGAGCTTGCCGGCCTCCGCTCCGGCCGCTCCCTCCACCCAGGCCAGCCGCTCGCCGTACGGCGAGATGGTGATGGTGTTCCGGACGCAGTCGCCGCCGCCGTACGGGACGCTGGCGCTCACCCGGTCGGTACCGCCCTTGACGACGTGCACCTCCGCGGCCTGCTCGCCGAACGACAGGTAGTACCGGGTGCCGGGCAGTGCGGCGGAGGAGGCGTCCGACGGGCTCGGGGCGGCGGACGACGGTGCGGCGGCGGACGACTGCCCGGCTGCGGGGGCGGACGGCGTGGACCCGCCGTCGCCGCAGGCGCTCACGCCCACGGCGACGAACGCGGCGGCGGCGAGGGCGGCGACGGTACGTAGTCCGCGGGCGCTGGTGACGATGACGTTCACGATTCGATCCTCGGGGGTTGGTTGGTGCGCGTCTCTGATGCACTCCCAGACGTCGGTTTCGATCTGCATGGTTGCCGCTTGATCGAAAGAACTTCGGCCCGGGTCGGCGGACGCGGACAGGCCCCCGGCGCACGAAGCGCCAGGGGCCTGTAGGGGTTGTCTGAGGCGGCTCAGGGCACGTACGCCAGCAGTGCCCGGCTCCGGGTCGGGGCCGGCTCGGTCACCGTGCGGAGTGGCTTGAACTCACGGTCGAGGACCGTGATGCCGGTACCGCGCCGCAGCAGCACCGTACCGTCGGCGCTGAACAGGATGCTCCGCACCTCGCCCGTGCCGGGCAGGTCGACCACCTTGCTGGTCCTGGTGTCGACCACCGCGAAGCTGCCGTCCCGGCGGGACGGGTCGGTGCCGATCCAGCCCACTGCCACGTAGCGGCCGTCGGTGGACACGCTGCGGGCCTCCCAGCCGCCCCACTTCGCGGCCTCCTGCGCGGGTGGGGTGTAGGTGTACTGCCGCAGGTCGGTGGTGTCCGAGACGTAGGGCTTGCCGTCCGACTCGGCGGCCAGCCAGGTGCCGTCGGCGGACCAGCAGCGTTTGGTCTCCTGGCCCGGGTCGCCGACGACCTGCTTGTTGGCCGTCACGTCGTAGAGCACGGACTGGCGGTTCTTCCGCTGCACCATCAACAGGTCGTCGCCCTTCCACCGCAGCGGCCGGGCACCGAGGCAACTGATCCCCTCCGCGAGGGTCGTCGCCCCCTTCTCTCCGACGGTGGCGATCAGCAGCACCCCGTTCGCGTTGTCGGTGCTGTCCTGCACCCACACCACCCGCTTGCCGTCCGGGGAGATGCTGACGCTGTTGGCCTCGCAGCGAGAGTCAGCCTCGTGGACGACCTCGTGGACGACCCGGTCCCGGGTGCCACGGACCTCGTGGATCCGCGATCGGGTGGACGTCTGCTCCAGGTAGTAGCGGGTGCCGGTCAGCGCCGACTGCGCCTGACCCGTGGCGGTGCTCGCGTCGGCGGACGACGTGCGGGACGGGTCGGTGGAGGGCGTACGGGACGGCTCGACCGGCGGGGCGGTGACTGTGACCGACGGGCCGGCCGGTGCGGGCGCCTGGCTGTTCGGCCGGATCGCCAGTGCCGTCCCGGTCGCGGCGGCCAGCACCACGAGTGCGGCGGCGGAGGTGGCGACGGCCCGCTGGATGCCGAGCCGCCGCGAGGTACGCAGCGCCCGGTCACGCAGGTCGACCGGGGTGACCTCCTCGGCCAGGTCGGCCAGGTCGAAACGCAGTCGGTCCTGGTTCATCGGGCGGTTCCTTCCGTGACGTACAGCTCGGCGAGCTCCGGGGCCACGCTGCGCAGCTTCGCCAGCGCCTTGGAGGTCTGGCTCTTGACGGTGCCGACGGTCACGCCGAGCAGTTCGGCGGCCTCGGATTCGGTGCGGTCCTCGAAGAACCGCAGGACCAGCACGGCCCGTTGCTTGGCGGACAGCCGGGCCAGCGCGGACCGGAGGGTCAGCCGGAGCGTGGTCTGCTGGGCGTGGTCGGGGGTCGAGTCGCCTCCGCGCGGCTCGGGCATGTCGCCCGGCATCGACTCGGCCACCCGGCGGCGCCGCCACCAGGAGACCTGCAGGTGGTACATGATCTTTCGGGTGTACGCCTCCACGTTGCCGGTCTCGTGCAACCGGTTCCAGGCACGGTGGGTACGGGCGAGCGCGGACTGGACGAGATCCTCGGCCAGGTGCTGGTCGCCGGTCAGCAGGTAGGCGGATCGCAGTAACGCGGGGGTGCGAGTTCGGACGAACAGGTCGAACTCATTCAGGAGAGGGTCCACACGAGCCGGTCCTTGGGGTCAGGTGGTGCATCAGCGTGATGCCTTCCGAGACGCCAGTTGTCCACGCCATGGTTGCCGCCGCCGGTGACTCCTTCTCGACCGGCACCGCCGGCGTCAGCAGTCGAAGACAGACCAGCAGATGTCGTTGCGCAGGCGCTGGTCGTCCAGGACCAGGTCGCGGATCTCCGCCGGGAGCTGGTCGCGCTGCCATCGGCACTCGTCGCGCCCGGCCGCCTCGCCGAGACCGGCGGGCGCCGCCGCGCGTACGGCCTTGATCGCGTACGCGGCGGCGCCGAGTTCGTGGGCGGCCACGTGCGCCACGACGGCGGCCTGACCGGCGGCGTACGCGGCGTTGCGTGCCGCCCCGCGCAGGTCCCGGGCCGCGCCCATGGCGTGCCCGCCGGCCGCGCGCGCCTGCATCATCCTGACCTCGCCCCGCACCCAGGCCCGGGCGTGCTCGATCGCCTCCCGCGGACGCGGATCGTCCGGCCGGACCGCCTCGAACAGCCCGAGGACGTGCTCGGCGCACGTGGCCGCCCAGAGCGCCAGCAGGTGGTGGTGATCGTCGGTGAGCGTGCCGCCCCGGCGGATCGTAGTGAACCGGGGATCGCGGATCTTCGGCAGGATCACGGCGCGACCTCCGCCCCGGCGTCACCCCGGCGCAGGTCGTGGTCGAGGCTGCTCATTAGCCGGGCGACCCGGCTGCCGCCGCCGGTCACCGGCGGGTAGCGGCGGAGCACGTCGACGAGCACGGGCGTGGCGAGCCGCCGGGATCGTTCCAGCGGCGCCTCGCCGGCGGTCTCGTCGCCGCCCGCCTCCAGTTCGGCGACGCGCGCGGCGTTGGCGGCGGCCCGCAGGATGTGGCCGACCTGGGTGGCCTTCGCGATCGGGTGCAGGTACGCGGCCGCCGCGGCGTCACCGGCGGCCCGGGCGGCCAGGCGCGCGGCCTCGGTGGGCGCGGACCGGGCGGCCCGGTGCGCGTCGAGGGACGTGACCCGCTGGAGCTTCGTCCGGGCGGCGCCGCGCACGAACGTCCAGGCCGCGTCGACGGCCGCACGGGGACGCGGGTCACCGGGAACCGCCCGCTCGTAGACCGGGAGGACGTCCTCCGCGTGCCGGACCGCGTACCGCGCCACCTCGCGCAGCTCGTCCGTCGTCAGGTCGAAGTCCCCGGGCGCTGTCATGTCGCGGGCATCGTATCGGTGATGCTCCGCCGGTACGGGCCCCAGCCGACGAACCTCTCGAACAGCTCGCGCGGGGTCGGCCCGTCGTGTGGATTGAGGCGGAACAGGTCGTGGGTGGCCTCGTGGTAGAGCCCGGACAGGTAGACCGCCAGGTCGACGGGGTGGTCCGCGTACTCGACCTTGAGCAGCAGCCGGGCCTGCGCGCAGGGCCACGGTCCGCCGCAGGCGCGGCAGAGCCAGAGCGGCCGGATCGGCAGGTGAGCCGGGTGGTCCGGCGGGTAGGGGCGGGGCCGATCGGGGTACGGCCCGAGCCGCGGTACGGGAAGGTTCATGCGTGACAGTCTGCTGACGACACCACTACGCTCGGAAGCCGTCGCGGCCGGTCCGGGGAGAGGCCGGGAGGTGCTCGGCACCGGCGGGCTGTTGACGTCGCTGCTCAAGCTCGCCGAGCGCGACGGCCAGCCGAGCTGGTTCCGCCCCTGGCTGGAAGCCGAACGCCAGGCGCAGCAGTTGCGCACCTACCAACTGACCCTGGTGCCCGGACTGCTCCAGACCGCAAACTACGCCCGGGCGATGATCCGCACGGACGATCTGATCACGGATGACGAGGTGGAACGGCGGCTCGGGGTGCGGCTGGACCGGCAGTCCATCCTGTCCGACCCGAGCCGCCCGAAGTACATCGCCGTCATCGAGGAGTCCGTCCTGCGCCGCGCCGACGAGGGCTACCGCGGACTCATGGCCGAGCAGATCGCGCACCTGGTCGAGTGCGCCGAGCGCCCGCAGGTCGACATCCACATCGTGCCGGCCTCGGTCACCATGCACGTCGGCCTGGTCGGACCGTTCGCGCTGGCCCGGGGAACAGACGGCGGCTGGGTCGGCCACCTGGAGAACCAACTCGGCGGCGTCGTGGTCGACAAGGACGAGGACGTGGCTATCCTGCTGTCCAGATGGGAGAGTGTCCGCAGCGAGGCACTACCGCGCCGACAGTCGGTCGAGCTGATGAAGGACGTGATGACCTCGTGGAGCTGACCGGAGCGATCTGGCGGAAGTCCAGCCGCAGCGGCACCCAGGGCGACTGTGTCGAGGTGGCGGACAATCTGGCCGGTGTGGTCGGGGTACGGGACAGCAAGGACCCGGCCGGACCCGTGCTGACCTTCACGCCCGACGCCTGGCGTGCCTTCGTCCGGGTCAGCGGGAGCCGCGCGCCGCGCTGATCAGCACGGTGTGCTTGCGTACCCGGAAGGCGCCTTCGGCGTCGATGCGGGCCTGGATCGCGGCGCGGGCGGCCGCCTCCTGCGCGGCGGTGAGCGGCCCGATCATGCTGGCGACGTACGCCAGGATCGGCTCCGCGGCGGGCACCACCAGCTCGTCCGGGTAGCGCTCGACCGTCACGTCGTCGAAGTGGGCGGCGACCCGGGCCGGTGTCGCCTCGGCGGTCACGTCGTTCCGGTCGTGGAACCGGACGGCCAGGTCCGGACGGCCGATCACCGGGCCGAGCGTGTTCAGCTCGGCCAGGTGGTCGCGGCCGTTCACGGCGACGGCCAGCCGCCCGCCGGGGCGCAGCACCCGGGCGAACTCGCGCAGCGCGGCGTCCGGGTCGTCCAGGTGGTAGAGCATGCTGTTGGCGATCACCGCGTCGGCGACGCCGGCTCGGAACGGCAGGTACGTGGCGTCGCAGCGCAGCACCCGGGCGCCGGGCACCTCGCGCAGCCGCGCGCACATGGCGGGTGAGAAGTCGGTGAGGGTGAGCCGGCCGCGACGGCCGACCCGGCGCCACAGCTCGCCGGTGCCGGCACCCACCTCCAGCACGTCCCCGGTCAGCGGCAGCCGCTCGCCCAGCCAGGCGAACCAGCCCTGCGGGTTCGTGCCGTACGAGTGCAGTGCGATGCGGGCGGTCAGGTTGCCGGTGGTCGTCGCGTACTGGCTCACGGCGCGAGCCGACGGAGTGGTGGTCATCCGCCGAACCTAGAGGAAGCGGCTCTCCGGGATCCCCGGTATTAAGCGTTGCTAACTACCGGTACCTAGTGTTACTTTCTACTGGTACTCAGCGACGCTTGATAGCGAGGGAACGAGGGAACGAGGACATGGCCAACCAGATGACGGAGATGCTGAAGGGCACCCTCGAAGGCATCGTCCTGGCGATCCTGGCCCGCCGATCCGCGTACGGCTACGAGATCACCGCCTGGCTGCGCGACCGCGGATTCTCGGACATCGCGGAAGGCACCATCTACGCGCTGCTCGTCCGCGTCGAGCAACGCGGTTTCGTGGACGTGGAGAAGGTTCCCTCCGAGAAGGGGCCCCCGCGGAAGGTGTATTCGATCAACGCAAAGGGGCGGGATCAGCTCGCCGAGTTCTGGCGGACGTGGAGCGTCCTCGCGGAACGCATCGACCACCTTCGTGACAACGACGACCGGCACGACGAAGGAGCATGAGCATGGCCGCGAAGTGGATCGAGACGCTCGTCGGATCGCTCGACCAGAAGAAGCAGTACAAGCGGCACATGGCCCGCATGGAGGCCCTGCCGGAACCCCATCGCAGCGCGGCCAAGGCGCTCCAGCGGTACTTCATGTACCAGGGCGGGATCGTCGACGGGAACACACTCGTCGCGATGCTCGGCGACTCCGTGGACCTCTGGGAGCGCGCGGTCGCCGACAACACGCCCGTCCGCGCGATCGTCGGCGACGACCCGGTCGAGTTCGCCGAGACGTTCGTGTCCGCGTACTCCGGGAGGCAGTGGATGGACAAGGAGCGCGAGCGCCTCCGGAAGGCGATCGAAGCCGCCGCCGGCGACAGCGGGGAGGAACACTCATGACCACCGCGACGCGCGAACCCGCCATCCGGGTTCGGGACATCACCAAGTCCTACAAGGACCTGCACGTGCTGCGGGGCGTCGACTTCGAGGTGACGGCCGGGAGCATCTTCGCTCTGCTCGGCTCGAACGGCGCCGGAAAGACCACGCTCGTGCGGATCCTGTCGACGCTGCTCAAGGCGGACACCGGCACCGCGACCGTCCACGGCTTCGACGTCGCTTCGGCTCCCGCCGAGGTACGCAAGTCGATCAGCCTGACCGGCCAGTTCGCCGCCGTCGACGAAGTGCTCACCGGCCGGGAGAACCTGGTCCTGGTCGCGAAGCTCCGCCACCTGAGGAATCCGGGTGCGGTCGCCGACGACATGCTGGCCCGTTTCTCCCTCACCGACGCCGGGAACCGCCGGGCGGGGACGTACTCGGGCGGCATGCGCCGGCGGCTGGACATCGCGATGAGTCTCGTCGGCAACCCGCCGGTCGTGTTCCTCGACGAGCCGACCACCGGCCTCGACCCGCAGGCCCGCATCGAGGTCTGGCGGACAGTGCGGCAGCTCGCCGAGGACGGCACCACCATCCTGCTCACCACCCAGTACCTCGACGAGGCCGAGCAACTCGCCGACCGGATCGCGATCCTGCACGAGGGAACGATCATCCAGAACGGCACTCTCGCCGAGCTGAAGCAGCTCCTCCCGACCGCGAAGGTCGAGTACGTCGAGAAGCAGCCGACCCTTGAGGACGTCTTCCTCGCCCTCGTGGGCCACACCGCCAGGGCCGCCGACAAGGCAGCCGTGCCCGCAGGAGAGGAATCCCGATGACCACCCACGTCCTCAGCGACACCGGAACCCTCACCGGCCGCTCCCTGCGGCACATCCTCCGCAGCCCGGACACCATCATCACCACGGCTGTCACCCCCGTCGCGCTGATGCTGCTCTTCGTGTACGTGCTCGGTGGAGCCATCAACACCGGATCCGGCGAGTCGTACATCAACTACATGCTGCCGGGCATCCTCCTGATCACGATCGCGTCCGGCATCGCCTACACGGCGTACCGCCTGTTCCTCGACATGCAGGGCGGCATCTTCGAGCGCTTCCAGTCGATGCCGATCCCGCGGCCCTCAGTGCTCTGGGCGCATGTCCTGACCTCGCTCGTCGCCAACCTGGCCTCGCTCGTGATCGTCACGGGCGTCGCCCTGATCATGGGATTCCGGACGGGCGCATCGGTGGTCGGCTGGCTCGCCGCAGCCGGCATCCTGATCCTGTTCACCCTCGCCCTGACCTGGGTCGCCGTCATCGCGGGCCTGTCCGCCAAGACCGTCGACGGCGCGAGCGCCTTCAGCTACCCGCTGATCTTCCTGCCCTTCATCAGCTCGGCGTTCGTCCCCACCGACTCGATGCCCGGCCCGGTCGCCTGGTTCGCCGACAACCAGCCGGTGACATCGATCGTGAACACCCTCCGCGCGCTCTTCGCTCAGCAACCCGTCGGCAACGACGTCTGGATCGCGCTCGCCTGGTGCGCCGGCCTGCTCCTGGCCGCCTACGCCGCCGCGACGGCGATCTACCGCACCAAGGTCAGCTAGCCGGCCGTGGGAGCCGGTCACCCGTCACAGGTAGAGGCAGAACGGGTGACCGGCCGGGTCGAGGTGCACCCGGACGTCGTCCTGCGGCTGGAAGTCGGCCACCGTCGCGCCCACCGACACCGCGTACGCCGAGGCGGCCTCCAGGTCGTCGACCTTGATGTCCAGGTGGGTCATCATCGGCGGGTCGCCGGGCCCGGCGGGCCACACCGGGCGCACGTAGGCCGGCTCGTCCTGGAAGGCCAGCCACGTCCCGCCGGCCGGCGGGGCCAGCACCACCCAGTCGGGCTCGTCCTCGCGGCGGGACCAGCCGAGCAGCCGCTCGTAGAACGCGGCCAGGTCCTGTGCGGACGGTGCGTCGAGCACGAAACTGCTCAGCTCCAACGTCGGTCGATCCACCATGCCGCCCTTCCTACCCCGCTCCTGCGACAACCTCACCCGGCACGGGCGCGGAAAGGGATCGCCCGGTCGTCCGCTCGCGCCATAAGCTGCGGCAATGCTGCTGCGCATGTCGACCCTGCTGCTCCGGACCCTGCGCGAGGACCCGGCCGACGCGGAGGTGCCGAGCCACCGGCTGCTGCTGCGCGCCGGTTACGTCCGCCGGGCCGCGCCGGGCGGCTACACCTGGCTGCCGCTGGGCAAGCTCGTCCTGGACCGGATCACCGCTATCGTGCGGGACGAGATGACCGCGATCGGCGACCAGGAGGTGCACTTCCCGGCGCTGCTCCCGGCCGAGCCGTACCGAACCAGCGGGCGGTGGACCGAGTACGGGGACGACATCTTCACGCTCGCCGACCGCAAGGGCGCCGAGCACCTGCTCGCACCGACCCACGAGGAACTGGCCGCGCTGCTGGTGAAGGATCTGTTCACCTCGTACCGGGACTTCCCGGTGACGCTGTTCCAGATCCAGACCAAGTTCCGCGACGAGGCGCGGCCCCGGGCCGGTCTGCTGCGCGGGCGCGAGTTCCTGATGAAGGACGCCTACTCGTTCGACCTGGACGAGGCCGGGCTCCAGGCGGCGTACGACCGGCACCGGGCGGCCTACGCGCGCGTCTTCACCCGGCTCGGGCTGGACTTCACCACCGTCCACGCGATGTCCGGCGCGATGGGTGGGTCCGCGTCGGAGGAGTTCCTGGCCGCCACGCCCGTCGGCGAGGACACGTTCGTCGGCTGCACCGCCTGCGACTACGCGGCGAACACCGAGGCGGTGGTGACCCGCGCCCCGGCCGCCGGTGACCCGGATGCGCACCCGCCCGCCGAGGTGCACGACACCCCGGAGACGCCGACCATCGCCGCCCTGGTGGAGCTGGCCGAGGCCCGGAAACTGGGCGGGCGCACCGGCTGGACCGCCGCCGACACGTTGAAGAACGTGGTCCTCACCGTCCGCCGGCCCGGCGTCGAACAGGGCGAGCCGCTGGTGATCGGCCTGCCCGGCGACCGCGAGGTGGACCTCAAGCGGGTCGAGGCGGTGCTGGCCCCCGCCACGGTGGCGGTCTTCGAGGACTGGGACGCGCACCCGGAACTGGTCCGCGGCTACATCGGGCCGCAGATCCTGGCCAAGCACGGCATCCGCTACCTGGTCGACCCCCGCGTGGTGTCCGGCACCGCGTGGTTGACCGGGGCGAACGAGCCGGGCCGGCACGCCACCGACGTGGTGTGCGGGCGCGACTTCGTACCGGACGGCACGATCGAGGCCGCCGAGGTGCGGCCCGGCGACCCCTGCCCGGCCTGCGCCGACGGCGAGCTGACGATCCGGCGGGGCATCGAGGTCGGGCACATCTTCCAACTCGGACGCCGGTACACCGACGCGTTCGCGGTCGACGTGCTCGGCCCTCAGGGCAAGCCGGTCCGGCCCACCATGGGCTGCTACGGCATCGGCGTGTCCCGGGCGGTCGCCGCCGTGGCCGAACAGCACCACGACGACCGTGGGCTGGTCTGGCCGGCCGCTGTCGCGCCGTGTGACGTACACCTGATCGCCGCCGGGAAGGGGCCGCAGCTCGACGCGGCGCTCGACCTCGGCGGGCGCCTCGCCGCCGGCGGCTTGCGGGTGCTGGTCGACGACCGCACGCACGTGTCGGCCGGGGTGAAGTTCACCGACGCCGAGCTGATCGGCATCCCGCGCGCCGTCGTGGTCGGCCGCCGCCTGGCCGAGGGGTACGTGGAACTGCGCGACCGGGCCACCGGCGAGCGCATTGAACTGCCGGTGGAGGCCATCGTGGAGCGCCTGCGCGACGAGGTGGACGCGACGCGCCGCGACGGGGTGTAGCGAGCGCGCCACCGGGTACCGCAGACGGATCGACCGAAGCTTTCGGAGGCTCTCATGTTCCGCGTCAGTGACGTGATGACCAGGCAGGTGGTCTACCTCTCGGCGGAGACCCCGTTGGACGAGGCGGCCCGGGTGATGAAGGAGTCGGACATCGGCGACGTGGTGGTGACCGACGGCGCCACGCTCGCCGGCATGCTGACCGACCGCGACATCGTGGTCCGGGCGGTCGCCGAGCGCGCCGACCCCGGCACCACCACGATCGGCTCGATCATCACCCGCGAGGTGGTGATGATCGAGCAGCACTGCACGGCGAACGAGGCGGCGGCGCTGATGCGCGAGCGCAACATCCGCCGGGTGCTCGTGTGCGACAGCGACCGCAAGCTCGTCGGCATCGTCTCCCTCGGCGACCTCGCCATGCAGCTCGACCCCCAGTCGGCGCTCAGCGACATCAGCGAGGCCGCACCGAACGCGTGAGGACGGGGCCCCGCACGTGCGGCGGGGCCTCGCCCGGCACCGCCGGGTGGCGACGCGCGGCGGCGGATAGCCTCGACCCATGCCCGAGATGCCGACCAAGCTGGCCGAGATCGTCGACGAGTTCGCCGCCGCGCCCCGCGACGTCGTCCTGGAGATGCTGCTGGAGTTCGCCGACGTGATCCCGCCCCTGCCCGAGGGCGTGAACCGGGAGGAGCTGGAGCAGGTCCCCGAGTGCCAGACCGCGTTCTTCCTGCGTGCCGAGGTGAACGCGGACAAGACCGTGAGCACCGTCTTCGACTGCCCGCCGGAGGCGCCCACCACCCGGGCGTTCGCCGGCATCCTCGCCGAAGGGCTGGCCGGGGCGAGCGCCGAGGAGGTGCTGGCCGTACCGGACGACCTCTACCAGCGGATGGGCCTGGCCCAGGCGATCAGCCCGCTGCGGGTGCGCGGCGGCACCGCCATCCTGGCCCGGCTCAAGCGACAGGTCCGGGAACAGATCTCCTGACCCGCGGGTTGTCGCTGGTCATGGACATCGAGATCTACGCCGACGTGGTCTGCCCCTGGTGCTGGATCGGCAAGCGCCGGCTGGAACAGGCCCTGGAGTCGTACGACGGCGAGGTGACCGTCCGGTTCCGGCCGTTCCAGCTGGACCCGACGCCGGTCACCGAGCCGAAGCCGCTACTGGAGGCGCTCGGCGACAAGTTCGGCGGACGGGACAAGGCCGAGGGCATGGCCGCGCACGTGACGGGCGTCGCCGCGGGCGCGGGCCTCGACCTGCGGTTCGACCGCGCGGTGGCCGCGAACACGTTCGACGCGCACCGGCTGGTGCGGTTCGCCACCGAGCACGGGCGCTCCGCCGAGATGGTCGAGCGGCTCTACCGGGCGCACTTCCACGACGGCGTCGACGTCGGCTCGATCGACGCGCTCGTCACGCTGGCCGGTGAGGCCGGGCTGGACGAGACCGAGGCGCGGCAGTACCTGGAGTCGAACCTAGGCCGCCGGGAGGTCGCCGCCGACCTGAGCACCGCCCACCAGCTCGGCGTCTCCAGCGTGCCGACGTTCGTGCTGGCCGGGAAGTACGCGGTCACCGGCGCCCAGGAGCCGGAGACGCTGCTCGCCGCGCTGCGCGAGGTGGAGCAGCGCGAAGCGGCAGCCTGATGTTTCACGTGGAACAAGATCGATGCGGATGAGGACCTAGGCCGGTTTGGCCAGGTCCTCCACCACCCTCGCCCCGGGCAGCGCACCCAGCGCCGGCCCGGGCAGGGCGATCTTGCTGTGCCGTACGCCCGACCCGATGATCACGTGCGCCGTGGCGACCACCCGGGAGTCGACGAGGATCGGCCAGTCCGCCGGCAGGCCGATCGGCGTGATCCCGCCGTACTCCATGCCGCTCAGCTCGACCGCCTCGGCCATCGGCGCGAAGCTCGCCTTGCGCACGTCGAGCAGCTTGCGGACCACGCCGTTCACGTCGGCGCGGGTGGTGGCGAGCACGACGCAGGCCGCGTACCGGGTCTCGCCGCCGCGCTTACCGGCGACCACCACGCAGTTGGCCGACTCCTCCAGCCCCACCTCGTACGCCTCGCAGAAGGCAGCGGTGTCGGCCAGGTCGGCGTCGATCGGGGCGACCAGCACGTCGTCCACGTCCACCGGGGCCTCGCCCGGCCACGCCTGCACCGCGGCGGCGACCGGCGGGGCCAGCAGGTCGAGCCGCGTCCGGGCCGGCTCCGTCTTCAGCGTCCCCATCATGCCGCGATCCTCGCACCCGCCCGGCGGATCGACCTGCCGGACCCCGCCCGCGCCCTTCAGTTGGGATTGCTGAGGAAGGCGTTCTCCTGGGCGAAGTCCCGGTTCTCGGTGGTGGTGAGCTGCCGGCGGCGCAGCACCTCGGGACGGTTCGCCTCGGCGTCCTCGATGCCGTGCCGGACGCCGACCCGGATCACGCCGTAGAGGAAGACGAAACCGAAGACGTAGAGGACCACTGTGGCGACGAAGACCAGCATGCCGTCACCGTAGGCCGGTGCGGACCCGACCGGTTCTCACCTTCCGCCGGTTCCCCCGTACGTGTCCGCGAGGTAGTCGGCCCAGGTCCGGGTGCCCGTCGGCGTGGCGGTCGTGGTGAGACCACCCGCGCGCAGCTCCCGCCCGAGCCGGCCGGGAATCCGGACCGGCAGCAGCGGACGGCGTACCCGCCGGGCCGCGAGCCAGGTACGGGCCGCCTCGTCGAAGCGCAGCACCTCCGGTCCGCCGAAGTCCTCCACCCGGTTCGACGGCCCGGCCAGCAGCAGGACCGCGAGCCGGTCCGCCACCTCACCGGGGTCGACCGGCTGGGCGAGCACCGCCCGGTCCCCGATCACCGGGCCGAGGCGGCTCGCGCCGCTCAGCAGCCCGGCCAGGAACTCCGGGAACTGGGTCGCCCGCAGCACGCTCCACGGCGCCGGCCCGGCGGCCACCACCTGCTCGGCCGCGAGCTTGTGCCGGTAGTAGCCGAGCGGCACCCGGTCGACGCCGACGATCGACACGAAGACCAGGTGACGCACCCCGGCGTGACCGGCGGCCACGGCGAGCCGACGGGTACCGAGCACATCGACGTCGTGGGTGCGCCGCTGCGGCGACGAGGCCAGGTGCAGCACCGCGTCCACCCCGGCGACCGCCTCCGCCAGCCCGGCGCCGGTGGCCAGGTCGGCGGTGACCCACTCGACCCCGTCCCCGGTACGCGGCCGGCGGCTGGCCGCCCGGAGCGTGAAGCCCTCGTCCCGCAGCCGCGGTACCGCCACCCGCCCGAGCCGCCCGGTCGCCCCGGTCACCAGCACCCGCATCGCCACTCCTCCCGCTCACGCGCAGCCGCCACACCGCGGCTCCCCGGTGGGACGGAACGCCGACCCGGATCGTGACAGCCGCCCGCTCGGCAGCCCTCCACCCGATCCTGCGCCATCCGACGGCCCGCCCGGCCCGGATCACCCCACCTCAGCCCGCACCCCACCCCCTCGGCCCCTCCGCTCCCCTCGCCCTCCCGGTTGATCAAGGAGTTTGTGTCGGACGGCGGCCCGGAATCTCACCCGAACTCCTTGATCAACCGGGAAGGGCGGGACAGGGAGCAGGGGTAACGGGTGGGGCGGTCGGGCTCCGGGCGGTCAGGTGGCCGGGGGCGGGGGCGGTCACATGGCGGGGCGGGGGGAGACTCGACCGGCCAGAACCAGGCCGAGCAGGGCGCAGGCGGCTGCGACGGCCAGCGTGGTGGCGTAGCCGGCCGGGCCGGGGGACGAACCGGCGGCCAGGACCGCGCCGGTGAGCGCCAGCACCGTGGCGGCGGCGAGCGAGTCGCCCAGTTGCAGCGCGGAACTGTTGCGGCCCTGCTCGGCGGGGGCGGACTGCTCCAGGGTGAGCACCGACAGCGACGGATAGAGCAGGCCCATGCCCAGCCCGGCCACCGACCAGCTCAGCACGGCCGGCAGCACCGGCAGTCCGGGCACCAGCGCAGACGCCACGCCCGCCGTACCGATGGTGATGCAGGCCAGCCCGGCCCGGGGCAGCGTCGCCGCCGAACGGGGTGAGCCGATCCGGCCCTGGATCCACGAGCCCACCGACCAGGACAGCGCACCGACGGTCAGCACCAGGCCGGCGCCGGTGGGCGAGAAACCACGCTCCCGGGACAGCATCAGCGGGATCACCACCTCGGCGGCCACGAACGCCGCCGACGCCAGCGCGCGCAGCCCGATCACCGTCGGCAGTCCCCGTGCCGCGCGCAGGAAACCGGCCGGCAGCAGGTGCGGCACGCAGACGAACAGCCCGGCCAGCGCCCCGGCGATCAGTGCGGCGGCGAGCACGCCGCGCTGCTGCCCCCCGTAGTGCAGCAGTGCGGCGCTCGCCCCCGCCCCGCAGGCCCAGCCGATCCGGGCCAGGGCACCCGCCGGCGGCCGGGTCGCCACGGTGGCGGTCAGCGCCCGCAGACCCGGCTGGACCAGCAGCGCCGCCGGGATCGCCACCGCCGGCACCGCGAGGAACACCCACCGCCAGCCCAGATGTTCCACGATCAGCCCGGCCAGTGCCGGACCGACGAGCGACGGCACCACCCACGCCGCGGCGAACGCGGCGAAGATCCGACGCCGCAACTGCTCCGGGTACGCCTGGCCGACGACCACGTAGAGCGCCACCGAGACCAGTCCGGAGCCGAAGCCCTGCACCACCCGCCCGACGACCAGCACCTCCATGGTCGTGGCGGCACCGGCCACCACCAGGCCGGCGACGAACCAGACGACCCCGTGCCACATGGCCGGGCGTGGCCCGCGCGCGTCGCACCAGATGCCGGAGGCGACCATCGCCACCACGCCGGAGGCGAACGAGCCGCCGAACGCCAGCGCGTACAGGCCGAGCCCGTCGAGGCTGCGCGCCACTGTCGGCATGGCGGTGCCCACCGCCAGCGCCTCGAACGCGAGCAGGGACACCAGGGCGACGCTGCCCACGGTCATCGCCCGCAGGCGCGGCGACCACAGGTCGACGGGTGGATCAGCCGGTACGGCGGTGGTGCTGGTCATGGCGTTCAGCCTCGGACCTCACCCCCGGTTGAGGTCAACTGTGTCGCGCGTCTCGCCCCGCGCGGCAACGGCGGGCCGACGCCGGAAACTTCTGCCGTCGAGGTGGCATAACGGACGCCGCGCCGGGAAGTCGGGCCGCCGGGACGAGACCGGGAGGCGAGATGGCGTACGGCTGCGACACCTTCAACCGACTGCCCGGCCGTACGACTCGATGACCTCGCTGGGACGCTTCGCCGGCCTCCTGCTGTCGCCGACGGTCGTACCGGAGGCCGCCGCGCGCGTCGCGCGTACCGTCGGGTCGGCCCTGCCCACGGACGCCGTGCCGGCCCGGGTCACCGAGGTCGCGGGCAGCGTCGGTACGGCCGCGGCCCGGCTGGCTCGCCTCACCGGGCTGACCAGCCGCCGGGTGTGGTCGCAGGACGGCCGCCATCACATCGAGGTGCACGGCGTCTGCCAGGACGGCGGTGACCGGCTGGCCCGTCAGGTCGAGGCGGCGCTGGAGTCGATGCCGGGTGTGACCTGGGCGCGGGTGAACGCGCCGTCCGGCCGGGTGGTGGTGGCCACCGGGGATCCGGCGCCGAAGCTGCGCGACCTGATCGCCACGGTGGCCCGTGTCGAGCGGACCTGCCCGTACGAGCCGGACCCGGAGATCGAACCGCCGCAGCCGCCCGAGGACGGCCCGCGTACCGCGCGGACGTTCGGCGCGCTGCTGTCCGACGTGCTCGGGTTGGGTATCTCCGCCGCCACCCGCGTGCTGCCGCTGACCCCGATTCCGGCCGAGGTGGCCGGTCTGCTGGGCGCTGTCGACCTGCACCCGAAGCTGCACGCGCTGGCCGGCCTGGGCATCCGTGCCGACCCGCGCGCCGAAGTGCTGTTCCCCCTGGCCGAGGCCGTGGTGCAGGGCCTCACCGGCGGGTGGGCCGGGATCGTGCTCGACGGCGCGCAGCGCGTCGTGCAGTGGGGTGAGGCGGGTGCCCAACTGGCCGCGTGGAGCCGGGCCGAACCGCGCCTGACCGGCGACCCGGAGCACGCGGTCGCCCGGGTACCCGACGGCGAGCGGCCCTGCCCGGTGCCGGACGGGCAGCCCGAGCGGTACGCCAAGCGGGTGCTCCCGGCCGGCGCGGTCGCCGGGGCGGCGGCGCTGCCGGTGCTGGGACCGAAGCGGGCCGCCGCGCTGGCGCTGTCCTCGCTGCCGAAGGCACCCGGCTCCGGCCGCGAGGGGTACGGCGCCCAGCTCGGCCGGATGCTCGCCCGGCGCGGTGTGATCGCAATGGACCGCAGCGTGCTGCGTGAGCTGGACCGGATCGACACGGTGGTGCTGGACGCCGCGGTGCTCGGCTCGGACCGGGGGGTCCTGGCCGACCTCGCGCCGCTGGCCGACGCCGACACCGGGCGGGTCTCCGCCCGGGCGTTCGCGTTGTTCGACCCGGACGAGCCGGACGCGGTACGCGCCGACGGCGGCTGGCGGATCGGCCCGCTGGACCGCCTCGGCGCCGACGATCCCGGGGACACCCCGGACAGCGCCCGGCTGCGCGCCGACGGTGGACGGCTGCTCGGGCTGGCCGAGAACGGCCGGCTCGCCGCCGTACTGCGGGTCGAGCCGGAGCCCGCGCCCGGCGTGGACGCGCTGGCGTCGGCCGCCCGCCAGGCGGGCCTGCGGCTCGTGGTCGGCGGCCCGGACGACGGCCGGTACGACTTCGCGGACCTGCTCGTGCCCGGCGGCCCCGGGCTCGCCGACTCGGTGCACGACCTGCAACGCGAGGGCGCTGTGGTGATGGTCGTCTCCGGTGAGCGGTCGGCGCTCGCCGCGTCCGACTGCGGCCTCGGCGTGTACGGCCCGGACGACCTGCCGCCGTGGGGCGCGCACCTGCTCGTCGGCGACGACCTGCGCGTGCCGGCCCTGCTGATCGACGCCGCCGGGGTGGCCCGCCGGATGACCGAGCAGAACATCCGGATCGCCATGGCCGGCAGCGGGCTCGGTGCGCTCGGCGCGTTCACCGCCGACCGGCGGCGCCTGCCCCGACCGGCCCTGGCGGCGGTGAACGGCGCGGCGGCGCTCGCGTTCGCGCACGGCGTGTTCCGGGCGCACCGGCTGCCGGACCGTACCGGCGCCCCGATGCCCGCGCTCACCGCCTGGCATCTCATGCCGGCGCAGACCGTCCTGGACCAGCTCGACACCGGCCCGTCCGGGCTGACCGACGAGGAGGCGGCCCGCCGCCGGCGGGTCGAGGTCGGGGACGAGCACGGCCCGGCCGGGCTGCTCCGCTCGTTCGTCGAGGAGCTGTCCAACCCGCTCACCCCGGTGCTGGCCGCCGGCGCGGTGCTCTCCGCCGCGTTCGGCTCCCTCGTCGACGCCGCACTGGTCGGCGGCGTGGTGGGCGGTTCGGCGCTGGTCGGCGCCGTGCACCAGCGCAACACCGAACGGTCCCTGGCCGAGTTGCTGTCCCGCTCGGCGGTCACCGCCCGGGTGGTGCGCGACGGCGAGGAGCGGGTGGTACCCGCCGAGGACCTGGTACGCGGCGACGTGATCACCGTCAGCTCCGGGGACGCCGTACCGGCCGACTGCCGGGTGCTGACCAGCGACGGGCTGGAGGCGGACGAGTCGTCGCTGACCGGCGAGTCGCTGCCGGTGGCGAAGAGCCCCGATCCGGTGGTGGCGGCGGCCATCGCCGAACGGCACTCGATGCTGTTCGAGGGCACCACTGTCGCCGCCGGCCACGGCACCGCGGTGGTGGTGGCCACCGGCGCGGAGACCGAGGCCGGGCGGAGCCTCGCCATGGCCCGGGAGGCCCCGCCCGCCAGTGGCGTGGAGGCGCGGCTCGGCAAGCTGACCAGCAGCGCCGTACCCCTGGCGGCCGCCTCGGCGATCGCTGTGGCCGGGGCGGGACTGCTTCGGGGCGTACCCCTTGCCGAAACGGCGGCGACCGCCGCGAACCTGGCCGTGGCGTCGGTGCCGGAGGGGCTGCCGTTCCTGGTCAGCGCCGCGCAGCTGGCGGCGGCGCGGCGGCTGGCCGAGCACGGCGCCCTGGTCCGCAACCCCCGGACGATCGAGGCGCTGGGCCGGGTCGACGTGCTCTGTTTCGACAAGACCGGCACGCTCACCGAGGGGAAGCTGCTGCTGGCCGGGGTGGGTACTGGCGACGGCCGGTACGCCGCGTTGGACGACCTGGACGAGCCGCTGCGGTCGACGCTGGCCGCCGCGGTGCGGGCCACCCCGTCCGCCGCCGACCCGGACGAGTTGCCGCAGCAGACCGACCGGACGGTACGCCACGGCGCGGAGGCCGCCGGGGTGGACGAGCGGACCGGAGCGGCGGACTGGACCGCCACGGCCGGGCTGCCGTTCGAGCCGTCCCGCGGCTACAGCGCCGCTGTCGGCCGTGCCGCCGGCGGGCTGCTGCTGAGCGTGAAGGGCGCCCCCGAGTCGGTGCTGCCGCGCTGCGCGTCCCGCCGAACCGCCGAGGGGGACCGGCCGCTCGACGCGGCCGGACGCGAGGAGGTGCAGGCCATGCTGGCGGGGCGGGCCGGCGCCGGGCACCGCATCCTCGCCGTGGCCGAGTGCCCGGTCTCCACCGAGCAGGTGAGCGACGAGCAGGTCGACGGCCTGGTCTTCGTGGGTTTCCTGACGCTCGCCGACGGGGTCCGGGAGAGCGCCCGGCCGGCGGTGGCCCGGATCCGGGCCGCGGGCGTGCACACCGTCATGATCACCGGCGACCATCCGGCCACCGCCGAGGCGATCGCCGCCGCGATCAGCCCGGACGACGGCGGGCAGCGCGTCGTCACGGCCAGCGACCTGGACCGGCTGGACGACGCCGCGCTCGCCGAGCGCCTGATGGCGACC
The DNA here is from genome assembly GCF_049179035.1 of Micromonospora sp. WMMD1274. NCBI lineage: Bacteria > Bacillati > Actinomycetota > Actinomycetes > Micromonosporales > Micromonosporaceae > Micromonospora > Micromonospora sp. WMMD1274. The sequence goes on along the minus strand of NZ_JBMHMG010000001.1, from coordinate 2,953,502 downwards.
GACGTGGTGGCACGCTGCACGCCCGCCCACAAGGTACGGATCATCCAGGCGTTGCAGCGCCAGGACCGCACCGTCGCGATGACGGGTGACGGCGCCAACGACGCCCCGGCGATCCGGCTCGCCGACGTCGGTATCGCTCTCGGTCAACGGGGCACTCCCGCCGCCCGCGCCGCCGCCGACCTGGTGGTCACCGACGACCGGCTGGAGACGATCATCGCCACGCTCGTCGAGGGACGGGCCATGTGGTCGTCGGTACGGCACGCGCTGAGCATCCTGGTCGGCGGCAACCTCGGCGAGATCGCGTTCAGCGTGCTGACCGCCGCCGCGACCGGCCGGTCCGCGCTGAACGGCCGGCAACTCCTGCTGGTCAACCTGCTCACCGACCTGGCGCCCGCGCTCGCCATCGCGGTCCGTCCGCCCGCCGACGACAGCGCCGACCACCTGCTGCGGGAGGGGCCGGACTCCTCGCTCGGCGTCACGATGACCCGGGAGATCGGCCTGCGCGCGGCGTCGACCACGCTGGGCGCGACCGCCGGCTGGACGATCGCCAGGTGGACCGGCACCCAGCGGCGGGCCAGCACCGTCGCACTGGCCTCGCTGATCGGCACACAGCTCGGGCAGACGGTGCTGGCCGGCGGCACCAGCCCCAGCGTGCTCGCCGCCACCGCCGCGTCGGTGGGTGTGCTCGTGGCGGTGGTCCAGACGCCCGGTGTCAGCCAGTTCTTCGGCTGCACGCCGCTCGGCCCGGTGGGCTGGACCATCGCGACCGGCTCGGCGCTCGGCGCGACGTTCGCCAACGGCACGCTGACCAAGCTGGTCGACCGCCTGCCGCAGCCCGGCTCGCATGGGCGTCCCGATCAGGGGTACGGCGAAGGACATGACGCCTGAGGTGACGTTCGTCGGTACGGCCACCACTGTGCTGCGGATCGGCGGCTTCACGCTGCTCACCGACCCGAACTTCCTGCACCGGGGACAACGGGCGTACCTGGGCCGGGGCCTGTGGTCGAAGCGGAGCACCGACCCGGCGCTGACCATCCCCGAGCTGCCCCCGCTGGACGCGGTGGTCCTGTCCCACCTGCACGGCGACCACTTCGACCGGGTCGCCCGGCGTGGCCTGGACCGGTCGCTGCCGATCCTCACCACGCCGCAGGCGGAACGGAAGCTGCGCCGCTGGGGCTTCGGCGCGGCGGAAGGGCTGCCCACCTGGCGGGCGTACGAGCTGCACCGGGGCGACGAGACGCTGCGCCTGACCGCGCTGCCCGGCCAGCACGGGCCGGGCCTGCTCGACCGCGCGCTCCCCGACGTGATGGGCAGCCTGATCGACCTGGAACAGGGCGGCGAGCGGCGCTTCCGCCTCTACGTCACCGGGGACACACTGCGCCGACCGCAGCTCGCCGAGATCCCCGCCCGCTTCCCGGACATCGACGCCATGCTGATCCACCTCGGCGGCACCCGCGTCGCCGGCATCCTTCTCACTATGGACGCCCGGCAGGGCGCCGACGTGGTGGAGCTGATCCGGCCGCGGCTCACCGTGCCGATCCACTACGACGACTACCCGGTGTTCCGGTCGCCGTTGCGGCACTTCGTCGAGGAGGCGAGGCGGCGCGGCTTCGCCAGCCAGATTCGTACCGTCAGTCGCGGCGAGACGGTCCCGCTGACGCCCTGACCGTTGTCCCTAGTGCCAGGTGGCGGCGGCGCGGCGCAGCCGGTCGTTGATCGCCCGGCCCACGCCGGTGTCCGGTACCGGCTCGGCGACGATCTCGGTCACCCCGGCCGCGTCGAGCCGGTGCAGCGCGTCGAACAGGCGCGCCGCCGCCGCCGTCACGTCGCCGTCGGGCGACAGCACCTCCACCGCGGCCCAGTCGCCGTCCGCCGGTGGTTCCCGGAAGGCCAGAAACCCACGCCGGCCGCCGCCGGGCTCGGCCGCCGCGCCCAACCGCAACGGGGTACGTGGGGCGTAGTGCGCGGCCAGCGTCCCGGGCGCGACCGGCTGACCGGAGCTGCCCTGGCGTACCTCGACCGGGCCGACCGCCTCGACCAGCGCCTCGATCGGCAGCGCGCCCAGCCGCAGCACCACCGGCCGGTCGCCCCGGGCGTCCACGATCGTCGACTCGATCCCGCACCGGGTGGGCCCACCGTCGAGCACCACGTCCACCGCGCCGCCCAGCCCGGCCACCACGTGTTCGGCCCGGGTGGGGCTGAGCTGGCCGAACCGGTTCGCGCTCGGCGCGGCCACCGGCACACCGGCCGCCGCGATCAGTGCCCGCGCGGACGGCTCGTCCGGTACGCGTACCGCCATGGTGTCCAAGCCGGAGGTGACGATCGGCGGGATGCTCTCCGGCCGGTCCACGATCAGGGTGAGCGGGCCGGGCCAGAACCGCTTCGCCAGCTCGGCCACCGCCGCGGGCACCTCGCCGACCAGTGCGGCCAGGTCGGCAGCATCGGCGAGGTGGCTGATCAGCGGGTCGAAGCTGGGCCGGGCCTTCGCCTCGAAGATCCGCGCGGCAGCGCGGGCGTCCAGCGCGTTCGCGCCCAGCCCATAGACCGTCTCGGTGGGGAAGGCGACCAGCCCGCCGGCGCGCAGGACGGCGGCTGCCTCGTCGATGCCGCTCTCGGCCGGCAGGACGCGCGGGGATCCGGTGCTCACGCTTCCGACGCTAGCCTGCCCGGATCGCCGCCCCGGCAAGACCCCGCCGTCGCGTGGTGGGGCGGTCAGCCGCGTGGGTCGGTGGCGGGGTCCGTGTCGGGGAGCGTGGGCGCGTCGGTCGGGTAGAGGCCGGCGGCGAAGCCGTACACCTGGTCGCCGGCCCGGGGGATCTGCGCGAACCGCCGGGCCAGCGCCTGCACCTCCGCCCAGAACTCGCGGACGTCCTCGATCGGGATGCGCGCGTGCACGAGCGTGCACCGCAACTCGTCGGCGGCGTGCGCGGCCGCCGCTTCGGCGGCTGCCTCGGCGAGCCCGTTCATCCGGGACACCACCTGCTTGTCCTCCGCCCGGCTGAGCGCCCCGACGTAGTAGGTGCGAGCCACCCGCCCGTAGAACCGCTCCTCGATGGCGCGTACCCGCCGGGTCCGCACCACGCGCAGCAGACCGGCGTCCACCAGCTGGTTCACGTGGTACGCCACGCTGCTCTTGGGCCGGTCGACGGCGCGGGCCATCTCGTTGACAGTGGCGGCGCGCTCCAGGAGCAGTTCGAGCAGCGTGCTCCGCAACGGGTCGGCGAGCGCACGCAGCTGCTCCGGGGCGGTGACCACGAGCAGGTCGTCGAGGTCGTAGTCCGGGATCCGCTGATTGACCGACATTTCTCGACCGTTCTAAGATTCTGGTTCGTTCGATAACTCTGGTCTGACAACTCAGGAGTGTAGTGATGGCCGAGATCGTGCTCTTCCACCACATTCAAGGGCTCACGGACGGGGTTCGCGCGCTCGCCGACTCCCTGCGCTCCGGCGGGCACACCGTGCACGCCCCCGACCTCTTCGACGGCGAACTGCCCGCCACCATCGAGGACGGCGCCGCGCTGACCAAGCGGATCGGCGGCGACGTCCTCGACCAGCGCGCCGACGCGCTCGTCGCCGACCTGCCCGCCGACCTGGTCTACGCGGGCGTCTCCTGGGGGGCCGCCATCGCCCAGCGGCTCGCCCAGACCCGGGCCGGCGCCCGGGCCGCCCTCCTCTACGAGGCCTGCCTGCCGGTGACCGGCGAGTGGGCGATCGGTCCCTGGCCCGACGGCGTAGCGGTGCAGGTGCACGGCATGGAGCACGATCCGTTCTTCGGGCTGGAAGGGGACGTGGACGCCGCCCGCGAGCTGGTGTCGATCGTCGGTCCCGAGCGCGGCGAGCTGTACGTCTACCCCGGTGACCGGCACCTGTTCACCGACAGTTCGCTGCCCTCGTACGACGCGGAGGCGACCGCGCTGGTGGTGAGCCGCAGCCGCGAACTGCTCGACCGGCTCGGCTGACGCCTACCCGTCACCGCGCAGCCGCGCCAACGCCGCCGCGTACTCGGCGTCGGTCAGCACCCCACGCTCGTACTGCCTGGCCAGCGCGTGGATGTCGCGCCGCCGGGCGGTGCTCGGAGCCGGCCGCCGGACCTGCTCCGGCGGGTCCGGCCGGTCGGCGCGGGCCGGATCCGGTGCCGGGCTCGCCGGCGCGCGCTGCCCCGGGGGACGGGCGTTGCGGTGGCACTCCCGCAGGTTCGCGAGGATCTCGTCGTAGTGCTCCGGCCAGGTGACCAGGCGGGTCAGCTCCAGGCGGAACGGCCGGACGATGGCGCCTGACTGGATCGGCGTCTGCACCGGCTCGCCGTCGGTCCGCTCGATGACGATCGCGTCGCGTCCCATGTCCAGGCCCGCTATCGAACCCGCACCGCTGCGGATCTCCACGACCGACGCCCACGGCACCGTGGTCGTGCGGAGCAGCAAGCGCGAGCGCACGCCGACGGGGCTCACCCAGACGCCGAGCATCGCGCGGCGAACCGCGACGGCGAGGCCGACGGCGTTCCACACTCCGAGGAACAGCACCTCCGGTCCCAGCATCCTGCCACCGCGGACCTCGAACACGAGGAGCACGAAGAAGCCGACCGCCAGCACCGCCACGACCATGAAGTCGGCGGTGGTCAGGTCCAGCGAGTACGGGCGCCGCCACACCGTCATGCCGCCAGCGTGACGGATCGTGTCCAGCGGTTCCGCGCGGAGTCAGCGCCCGGCTACCGGTACTGTGCGATCTGGATCAGGTTGCCGCAGGTGTCGTCGAACACCGCTGTGGTCACCGGGCCCATGTCGACCGGCTCCTGGGTGAACAGCACGCCGAGGCTCCGCAGCCGGTCGTGCTCGGCGGCCACGTCGTCCACCGCGAACTGCGTCAGCGGGATGCCGTCGCCCGCGAGCGCCTCCTTGAACGCCTTGGCGGCCGGGTGCGCGTCGGGCTCCAGCAGCAGTTCCACGCCGTCCGGGGCGTCCGGCGAGACCACCGTCAGCCAGCGGAACTCCCCGGTCGGCACGTCGGTCTTCTTCACAAAGCCGAGCACCTCGGTGTAGAAGCGCAGCGCCTTGGCCTGGTCGTCGACGTACACGCTGGTGAGGTTGATTCTCATGGGTTCTCCTGGGTGGGTTCGGCGGACCTGAGCCATCGCTCGGTGATGGACCGCAGCGGCCGGGTGTCGAGGTGATGGAACTTGTAGCGCCCCTGCCGCCGCGTGACGATCAGGCCGGCGGCCTCCAGGACGTCGAGGTGCTGGGAGATCGCCTGCCGGGACGAGCCGACCTGGTGCTTCGTGGCCAGCCGGCCGCAGATCTCGAACAGGGTCTGACCGTCGCGCTCGGTCAGCTCGTCGAGGATCAGGCGGCGGGTGGGATCGGCCAGCGCCTGGTACAGATCGCCCACGTCACCCACCATATGCAAGTAATGGCTTGCCTATCAAGAGGCTGCCCGCCATCGGAGGACGTCATGCCCGGATACATCCTCACCGGCGCTCCCGGCTCCGGTAAGACAGCGATCCTGCGCCACCTGGAACTCGACGGCCATCCCGTCGTGGAGGAGGCCGCAACCGACGTGATCGCGCTTCGCCAGGCGCTCGGCCGACCCGAGCCGTGGCGTGAGCCGGACTTCGCCGAGCGGGTGCTGGATCTCCAGCGGAGGCGTCGGCGCCGAGCCGAGATGTTCGGCGACGACGTGGCGTTCCACGACCGCTCACCCGTGTGCACGCTCGCGTTGTGCCGCCACCTCGGCATGACGCCGCCGTCCGCCCTGCTCGACGAGATCGAGGGCATGACGACGGAACGGACCGTCTTCTTCGTCCGGAATCAGGGCTTCGTCGAGGCGACCGCGGCCCGGCGGATCAGCTTCGAGGAGTCGCTCGTCTTCGAGCGGGTCCACGAACTGACGTACCGCGAGGCGGGATTCGACCTCGTCGACGTGCCGGCGGGACCGCTCGCGACCCGGGTGGCGGCGATCAAAGAGGCAGTTGATCGACTGTGCCCTTAGCGCACTCTGTGCAGCGTCGGCCACATCAATGCCCTTGCTTTGGGCACCGATACCGCTAACATCTCCATGTTTTGATTTCCACGGGGAGGAAAGTCCACATGCAATGGAAGGTTCCGGCCGGTGCCCTGGTGGCGCTGGCCTTTTTGATTCCGGCGGCGCCTGCGGCGGCGCAAGCCGCATCGCCCGGGCTGAACGAGTCCTGCCAGACGGTCGAACGCAAGGTGTACAAGGACTTCCGCGAACTTGTCACCATCGACCTGGACACCGCCACCGTTTCCGAGCTTCGGCTGCTGGCGTACCGGCTGCTGGCCGAGGCGCAGGCCGAATCGTTGCCGGTTCTGCCGGGCGAGATCGAGGAGCGACTCAAGGGCACCTCGGACGACCTTCGCGCATACCTCAAGAACGTGCAGGATCGCTGGGCGATCGCTCTGCGCGTCAGGATCGGCCAGACGATGACGGGAGCCGGCCCCAACGTGCGGGCCGCCGCGCAGAAGGTGCTCGACGACCCGTCCGTCGAGGCCTACCTCGCCTACCTGAACAACGGCCTGTACGAGGCTCGTGCGCTCGACTGCGCGTCCCAGACGCCGACGCCGACTCCGACGCCGTCTCAGCCCACGACCACGCCGACCGCGACGCCCAGCGCCACGTCGACAGTCGTTCCGCCCGTCACCCCCTCCGCCAGCGTGGGCGCGCCCGGCGGCGACGGTGGTGGCGAGGGCGGCGGGCTGCCCGTGACCGGCGCCGACACCGCGACCGTGGCCGGCATCGGTGGGGCACTCCTGCTCATCGGCGGCGCCAGCTACGTCATCGGACGCCGGCGTCGTTCCCGCTTCGTCGCGTAATTCCCTGGGCGCGCCCAGCTCGATGCCTCATCGGGCTGGGCGCGCCGCGTTTTCCGGATTTTCCGTCAGCCGGCGAGCTGCCGCCGCACCGAGTCGGTGTCCATCAGGTACGACATGTACTTGAACTTGCCGTCCTGCACCCGATAGAAGGCGGTCTCGGTGAACGACACCGACTTGCCGGTGGGGGCCAGGCCGTTCCACTCCTTGACCGGGGTGCCCGTGTCGACGAGCCGGGCGGCGATCGTGTCGCCCTCGACGACGAGGTCCTGGATCTCCCAGTGAAGGTCTGGCACCGCCTCCACGTGCTTGTAGAACTCCGCCACCATGTCCGCCATCTTGACCGGGGTGCCGTTCATGACGACCTCCTCGTGGGCGAAGTCGGCCATGCGGGCGAACTCCCGCTTGTTCGCCAGCTCGACGTACCGCAGGTAGAAGTCCCGCAGTTCCTGGGTGGACATGGCTGGCTGGGTTGCGACGGATCTCATGATCGTTTTCCCTCATCTGTATGCGCCGACCCGCATCACCGGGCCGGCCGTCGGCGCGAGCGATATTTTGTACCGCTCGGTTCTGCCTCGACCGTAACAGGATTCTGTACCGATCGGTCCATGATCCGGGTCACGTTCTGTACCGATCGGTATTTCCTCCTGGACCCGACGACCGAGCAGTCCCTCTACGAGCGGGACGCCGTCGGCGAGATACGCGACGGCGCCGGCAGGCCGCCGCTCCACCCGCTGGTCTTACCGAGTGGCTCCACGGGAGAAATCCGTTGTCGTCGGTCGTGCCGTACGCCGACCATGGCCGCTGTGAGCCGAAGCCTCCGAACGGACCCCCGATCCCGCCAGGCACTTCGGCGCGCGCCCCGGCTCGATCGGGTGCGGATCCACGTGCACGCACCGCGACGCGGATTCGCGCATCCGGCAAGCGGACGAGACGTTCGCGACGTGCTGGGAGCCATCGGGCCCTGGGCGTGGTACGGGTTACGCGCCGTGGATCTGCGGCAGACCGAGGACTTCCGGCCCGGATTCGTCGTCTACGGCAGGCTCCGGGTTCCAGGCGAGATCTTCCTGCACGAGCAACCGTTATCGGAAGCCGCATCGTTGCGGGACTTCATGCGGTTCGACGTGCTGCTGCACGAACTCGGACACCACGTGCTCCAACACCGCAGCCGAAAGGTCGGCCGCGTGCAACGGCGATCAGATCATGAACGGTTCGCCGAAGCTTTCGCCGACCGATGGAAGCCCACTGTCCAGGCTGTACTCGACATCGCTCACGGTCGCTGAGCTGCACGTCGCGTCGGCCGGTGTCGCCCTGCCCCGTCGATCGTCGGCTGGCTCGGCTGTATGGATGGCTGTACTTCCTCGTTTTGTTTTGCGTTTACGGCGTTGAGGTACTTCGGTGTATCACCGCGCCGCAGGGAAGGAGTGGAGCTCCCATGCCGACGATCACCGTTCGTCGCGCCTTGGACGCTGGTGGCCTCCTGCGCCGCATCAAGGTCGAGATTGACGGGCAGGTCGTGGCACGTCTGAAGCGCGGAGCCGTCCAGAGCGTCGACGTAGCGCCAGGCCGGCATAAGGTACGGGCTCATCTGGACTGGCAGAGCAGCGCGCCGGTTGAGGTGTATCTCGCCGGCACGGAGACGATTGCTTTGGAAGCGGCCATAGCGGAACGTTCGATGGCGTCCACTGCAACGTTCCTACGGCCCGAGAGCGGGCTCGATCTACAGGTCGTCTAACCGGCGCATTACGAGATCAAGATGGGCGATCCCGGCCTGCGTGCCCCAGGGCCATGACCCTCGGCGTGGGCGGTCGGGTCTCGCAGCTCGACAACGCTGCTGGTGCCCTCTCCGACGACCTCGCCGCCGCTGACCGCGGCGGCCGCGGTCTGGACGGCTGCACCTGCACGACCTGCGCCACGCGTCCGCCACGTTCCTGCTCGACCAGGGCGAGGAACTGCGCACGGTAATGGAGCTGCTCGGGCACTCCACGATCCGGATGACGGCCGACACTTACGGGCACGTCCTGCCGGCGCGGGCTCGTCAGTCTGCCTCGGCCATCGATCGGGTGCTGGGCGAGGAGGGGACAGCGTGACTGCTTGGCTGTACTCGGACCCGAGATCAGCGAAGGGAAATGCTGGTGGAGCCCAGGGGACTCGAACCCCTAACCCCTGCCTTGCAAAGGCGGATGGGGGACGTCCGGCCCTGTCGGCAAGGCACGCTTCTTGCCATCCACAGCCGGACGTCTCCCATCTGTTGGCAACGGTTAACGATGGCCGCCAACGGGTTTGATGACTTTCTGCTGACGATGGGAAGGGACAGCCCTTCAGGCGCTGATGCGTCTCGCCCCCGATCATCCCTCGTGGACTCCCTCCGTCTCGACCACGTAGGGACCGATTCGGGGAGACGACAGCCCTGTGCGGGGCGGGGACGTCCGAGAAGCGGTAGCTCACGGCCCCATAGTGAGAAATAATCGCTTTTCCCCCCTTGCGGCCAGGCAAGCGCCACCAACTGTCTGCTCAGCAGGCCAAATCAAGGTCAACTTTACCCATGGCCGCTCGATAGGTATTGTCCTTCGACCGACGACAGGGGGACGGACCCTACATGAGCCAACCAAGCAGCGAAGGCACGGCGAGTGAGTGGGATGCGCTCGCGAAAGAGGCGTGGAACCGAGCACTTCACACCTTCGGGACCGCCTACATCTTCGAGGTCCGCGCACGTCTCCTAAGGAGACGGCTGAAGTGGTTGAATTTCGTTGCATTAGTGGTTCCCGTGATTGTCGGCGGGTTGGCTCTTGGCTACGGCGCAGGTTTCCCGCTTCTTGGACTTGCTGTCGCCATTGGCGGCACTGTCGGGCTGGTTCAGTTGACATTCTCGACATGGGCAATTGTCTCGGGATGGGTCGAGTCCTACGGGTATGCAATTACTTCGGTCGTCGACAATCAGCGCTTAACTCAAGAATTTAAGGAGCTAGCTTCGAATCGCAGTATCAGCATCGAGCTTGCCCGCCATCGCTACGAAGTTCTCGTGGCGCTAGACAGCTCGCGGCAAGCTCAGGACTACAGCCAGGACATCAAGGAGCAAGAAAAGCGAATGGGTATGCGAGCTGCGCTGCGTGACCGCCAGCTCGCGTGCTCTAGTTGCCGAATCGTGCCCACAAGCATGGAACCCACAGAGTGCGCCGTGTGCGGCAATTTCAAGCTAAGCAAAGTCTAGGGATAGAGGATACAGATGGATGCGCCCACAGCAAGGCTGGTCAAGGGTTTTCTCCTACTGAACGACGCTCAGCGAAACGAGTTTGTTGAGGAGATCAATGCTTTCATCCAGGGACGCAAGACGTACGCAAGCGTCTTGAATGAGTCCGACTACGCCCTCAGGGTCAACACTGGCCCAGTGCTCGGCGTTTGTAGCTACTGCGGCAAATAGCTTCATTGTGCTAGGTGGAGAGTCGAACGTCCACCTAGCACACATTACTGCTACCTAGAAGGTCAAGCAACAAGGCCGAGTTTTTCACCAGCACGCGCATTGAATAGTTGAACCTCATCAATAGCCACAAAGGGCTTCATGCGTCGCTGCAAGTCTCGCACCGTCTCAATGGCCCGCGATGAGTTGACTGAAGCGGCGAGTTCAACGACATGCACCGCACGCGATGCAGCGGCTTCAACGTTGGCGCGGTCAAGGTCAGCAATCGAAAGCGCCGCCTCGCTGAGTGCCCCCCGCCGGGCTCGGCCCTGCCGCCGAGCGCCAGCAGCGGATTCGTTGGCGAAGCGCTCAAGCTCCGAGGGCTGGCCAAGGTCGCGGAAGCAGTGCGCAGCCTCGCCAAAGATGTACGGCGCATCGATGAACTTTGCCCAGGCCGGTTCGTCGTCGTGAACCACCCGTCCAAACACCTGCTCGGCCCTGACGACCGACGCGGCGGCGGCCGACGACTCGCCGAGAGCTGCGAGCGCACGCCCCTCAAGGATGTGAAGATCAGCGAGGCAGGCGGGTGAGTCACCTTCGGCTAGACCGTGGCGGCCGGCGCGGGCCAGCATCAGCGCCTCACGCGGGTGTCCGAGTAGGTTCGCCTGATCAGACATGCCGGCAAGTACGTGCGCCCCAAGAGCTGCGCTGCCGGCCGCTTGCGCCAGGCGTAGCGCCTGAATCAGGTACCGCTGCGCCAGCCCGTGCTCGCCATCGTCGTACGCCATCCAGCCCACCAGGTACGACTGCTCCGCTGCGGCTTCGTAGAGTGCTCGCTGCACGGCCGGTTCATGCTCCCGCTTGAGCAAGGGCAGAACGTAACTCTGCATGTACTCCACGAGCGCCGTCCGGGCGTGTCCACCACCGCGCATCACGTCCATGTCTTGAAAGAGCGCGAACATCTCCTGGATGCCGGCCACCTGGCGCATGCCTACCTGGCGCGGCCCGCGCTCGGTCGTGGTCTCGTCAAGCGTCGCTAGGAGCCAGTCTCGGCTAAGTGCGCCCAACGCGGCCAGCACGAACGGCGCTTTTACGATGTCGCGGCGTTTCACGTCAGCCCTCCCGAGATCGATGATCGTGTCCACAGTCACGTGGGGATCGTCTCCGTACTGCAACCCCCGCGCGGCGAGGGTTTCTTCCTCAGTCATGCCGAAGTCAGACGGGCTAACTCGCCTGCCTACGCGCTCTGTCAGTGCCCTAGCGAGCAGGGATGGAACCGGCGATCGTGGTGTCTCTCCGCGCTTTACCCAGCGGTTGACGGCGGTGTAGTCGTACCGCAGAGCCAGCCCCTCATTCGCGCCGAGGTCGTTGACTCGTCGCGCCAGCCCGGCCCAAGAGAAGCCTGCCTCAACAACGAGCGCCGCTAGCGCGTCATTCGGTTCGTTCACGTGTCCGCCTCCCCATGGGCCTGCCTCGGACGGTACCGGCCGAGCAGTGCGCCGGGATACGCCCACACGGGTCAGCGCACTTCACATGGGTCTTCACATGGTGCTGACCACTGCCGATGCGAGGTTTCCTCGTTCCATGGCAGGACGATCAACGAACACCACGGATAACCGTCTTCACGGTCGCTTGCGACACCCCCGCCGCGTCGGCGATCTCCGGAACGGTGTGATCGGTCGAGCGGCGCACATCGCGGATGAGCTGGTCTCGCTCTTGCCGCAAGGCGTCGAGCGCCTGAGTGGCTTTGCGAACGCGGTCAGCGAGCTTCTGAAGGTCCTCAAGAGCCGTCATGTGGGCAGTGTAGCGGCTAGACGGATACCGAAGAAACGGCTAGACAGCTAGCCGCTAGCCGGTTAGCGTATGTCCTACGCAGGAGGCCCCGGCGGGGTGGCACCCCCGCCGAGGCCAGTACATCAACGGAGCTCCGGGTGAGGGAGGCGAAGATGCAGGTCAAGCGTAGCTCGATGCTGCCCGGAAACGGTGCAGGGATCGACTGGGACCGGCTGAGTTCCGAGGTTGCGGAGCTTGACGACCTGGCGGCGGCGGTAGCGGCGTTCGGGGAGAAGGTCCCGCCGGAAGCGGCGACGGTGCGGCGGTGGCAGGAGCTGCCCACGGCGGCGCTGGTGGCGCTGGCACAGGCCGGTCACCGAGACGCATTCGACCCGCTGTACCGGCGCTACTCCCGAGCGGTGCGTACCTACGCGGAGAGCCGGCTGCGGATCGTGGGCCGCACGGCCTACGCGGATGACGTGGCGTCGCTGACGTGGATGAAGGCCCTGAACGCGATCGGCCGCTATCAGCCCCGGGTCGACGGTGACCCGTTCAAGGCGTGGCTGTTGACCATCGCCCGGTACGAGTGCGCCCGAATGATGGACCGGCTCAGGGTCGAAACGCCGGTCAGCGACGACACCGAGACGGCGCTGTGGGATCACCGGCCGGCGGTGGGGCACGCCGTCACAGACGACGGTGGCGAGGTGCCGGAGACGGCCGAGAAGCTGCGCATGCTGGCGTGCCTGCGCGACGGGGTGAGCGACCTGCCGGCCGACCAGCAGACGGTGATCCGGCTGCGGCTGGAAGGTGCCGCGTTGTGCGACGTGGCCCGCCTGACCGGGTGGAACTACCGGCGGGTGACGCGGGTGTGGGAAGCCGCGCAGCACGCCCTGCGCGCTCGCCTGACCGGCGGGGATGACGACCTGTTCGCCGACCGGGACGCGGTGCGCGCCGCTGCGGCCACGCTTCCGGCCGCGCAGCGCGAGGTGGTGCTGATGCGGCTCGACGGCATGCGCGAGTGCGACATCGTGCGGGCCACCGGTCGCAGCAAGAAGGCGGTCAGCGGCGCGTGGGAGCGGGCCAAGCGGACCATGCGCGACCAGATGGCCGGCTTCACCACCACCACGCGGGAAACGACGCCGGGCGACCTGGCCGCGCTGCGCGAGGCGGCGGCCACCCTGCCGGCCGCGCAGCGCGACGTGGCGCTGATGCGGCTCGACGGGATGCGCTCGTGCGACATCGTCCGCGCCACCGGTCGCAGCACGTCGGCGGTCGCCAACGCGTGGGACCGGGCGCGTAAGACCTTCGCCCGGCACGGCCTGGCGGTGGCGGCGTGACGGAACCCGCCAGGCGGCAAGCGTCACAAGATCCAACCGGCACGCCGCCGTCTACGGATCTGCCGCCACCAACCCGGGTCCAGCCAGCACGAACCCACCCTTCGACCGACACGGAACGGGAGTCACCAGTGAGCACCACGACCAACGGCAGAACGGCCCGGCTGACGCCGGACTCACCACCACCAGAAGACCCACCACCAACGGCAGGCCGATCTTCGGCCCCGGGTGTCCGACCACCACAAGCGGCTGAAACACCCCTCAGCGCAGCGACAGGCGGACCCGATCCCGTACCGCAGTGTTTCAGCCGGTCTGGCACTGAGATGCCCCCCGCCCCGGCAGGTCTGGACGGCATCACCGCCGACCACGCCCCGGCCAGCGAACCGGCCCGGCGGCTCCTACTGACCCCGGCCTCTCAGATCCGGATGCGCCCGGTCGCGTGGACGTGGACCGACCGCATCCCGTCCGGCGCGCTCACCGTGATCCCCGGCCGTGAGGGCATCGGCAAGTCCCTGACCCTGGCGTGGCTCACCGCGCAGATCACCCGAGGCGTCCTGCCCGGACGGCACCACGGCACACCCCGCCCGGTCATCTACGCCGCTACCGAGGATTCGTGGTCGCAGACCATCGGCCCGCGCCTGTTCGCCGCTGGCGCGGATCTCGACATGGTGTACCGGGTCGACGTGCAGCACGACGGCGGCTTCGACCAGCTCACCCTTCCCCGCGACTGCACGGCGCTCGGTCGGGAGATCACCCGTCTCGGCGTGGCGCTGCTCGCCGCCGACCCGCTGCTGTCGCTGATCCACTCCGGGATCGACACCCACCGCGACCGCGACCTCCGGACCGCGCTGGAACCGCTGGTGAACATGGCCGACCGGACCGGCTGCGCGGTGGTCGGCCTGGCGCACTTCAACAAGTCGTCCAGCGCGGATGCGCTCAACCTCATCACCGGGTCGCGGGCGTTCTCCGCCGTCGCCCGCGCCGTGATCGCTATCGCCCGCGACGACGAAGCCGGAGACGGCTCCTGCGTCATGTCCCAGGCGAAGAACAACCTCGGCCCGCTGGATCTGCCGTCGCTGCGCTACGTCGTGGAGTCCGTGGAGATCTCCACCGACGAAGGCCCGGCGTTCGTCGGGAAGCTGACCATCACCGGCGAGTCCGACCGGTCCGTGAACGACATCCTCGGCGAGGGTGCCGGCGCGGAAGGCGACGACCGCAGCGAACGCGACGACGCCGCAGCGTGGCTGCGCGACTGGCTGACCGAGCAGGGCGGCGAAGCAACCCGCACGGACGTGCTCAAAGCCGCCCGCGCCGAAGGCATCGCCGAACGGACGCTACGCCGCGCCAAGACCCGCGCCGGGGTCACCACCACCCGCGAGGGCTTCCCCGCCCGCACCCTCTGGCAACTCACCGTCCGTGACGACAACCCGCCAGCGCGGCCAGTCCGGCCACAGTCCGGCCAGTCCGGCCACGTTCCGGAAGCTGGCCGCACTGGCCGCACTGCGGCCCCACTGGCCGGACAGACCGAACTTCCTCACTTTCCGTCACCCCACTAGCTACCGGCCAGGTGTCAGCGCTGTCAACGCCTGTCAACGGTCGGCGTTGACAGCGCGACACCCGCCCCGACCAGCACAAACCCGCCGATCACGAGGAAGTGTCAACGTGTCAGCGCCACCACCACCCGCCCCCGGCACGCCGGCCCGCTCGGCGACCGACCGGCCCGCTCAAAGCCACACAGACACATCGACGCATCGCCTAACCCCCGCCCCGCGCGGATCATGCGCCCACGGCCCTCTCAGCGGCCCGCCCTACGCCAATCCGCCGCACCGCTCCACCGACCCTCCACCAGAGACGGACGGACGAGAAACGGCCGACACCGGGCCGCCGGGCCGCTACCAGGTAGCGGCGTCGCTACCCCCGGCCGCTACCGACCCGAGCAGCGGCAACGGCCCGAAGTAGCGGGCAGCGGCACCCACCGCCAACACCCCGAAAACCCGCCGCCGAGCACTTCACCGACCCCGAGCAGCCGCTACCGCTACCCCGGAGGACAACACCGTGAGCACCGTCATCCCCTTCCCAGCCCGCCCCAACCCGACCACCGCCACCGAGGCGGGGGGCACCTCCACCGACCGACCGGCCCCGATCGTCAGCGCCGTCTACACCGTCGCCGAAACCGCCGAAATCCTGCGGCTCTCCCTCGGCTCCACCTACGCCCTCGTGCGCTCCGGCGAGATCCCCGCACTCAAGCTCGGCGGCCGATGGGTCATCCCACGCGGCCGGCTCCACCGCTGGCTCGACGACCTGCCCGAGGCAAGCACCGACGACATCGAACGCGAACTGACCGCCACCGAGCGCCGCGAGCAACGCCAGCAGCACCGCCGACGCGACGGCGCATGAACAGGCGACTCCCACACCGCTAGATGAACGCTCCGTAACCGGCCCCCCAGGTCGGACAGGTACCGCGCAAGCCGCTAGCGCTAGCGGCTCCCCCTGCTAGCGCTAGCACCTCCGCTAGCGGCAAATCCCCAACCCCACCAGGACGCTAGCGGCTAGCACCCCACCAGCGAAAACACCCCGAAACCCCGCCAGAACGCGAATCCACACCCCCCGACCCCCTGCTAGCTAACCGACCACAACCCATGATCCGAAGTCACGCAGCGTCACTGCCCAGAGGAGATCAAACACCGTGGGACACATCGTCAAAACACCCGCCGGCACCTTCCGCGCCAACTGGCGCGACCCATCCGGCCGGCAAAAGGCCAAGACCTTCCGTACACGCAAGGAGGCTGCTGCGCACCTCGCTGCCACAGAGACGACCGTCAGTCAGGGCACCTACGTCGACCCCTCTGCCGGCAAGGTGCGGTTCGGCACGTATGCCGAGCGCTGGCTGGCCTCCCGGTCCGTCGAGGCGACCACCCTGGCCGGCTGGACATCGCGTCTGCGGGCGCGACTGCTGCCTCAGTGGGGCACCTGGCCGGTCGGACGGATCGATCACCTGGCCGTGCAGGAGTGGGTGACGCGCATGGGCCGTGAACTCTCGCCGGCCACGGTCGCGTCGTGCCACTCGTTGCTGTCGTCCATCCTCGCCTCAGCGGTACGCGGCCGACTGATCGCCTTCAACCCCTGCGAAGGCGTGCGGCTGCCGGCACAGCGCAAGCGCGCGGGCGGGCAGCTCCCGCTCACCCTCGACCAGGTGGAGGAACTTCTCTTGCCGAGCGTCCCGCAGTGGCACCGCCCGGTAGTGGCGGCGGCGGCCGGCGCTGGACTGCGATGGGGTGAGTGCCTCGGGCTGCGGTGGGCTGACATCGACCTGCCGGACACCGAAGATCAGGAGGCGACGTTGGCCGTGCGGCGCGTGGTGATCGAGGTCAACGGGCACGCAACGGACAAGCCGTACCCGAAGACCGCGCAGAGCCGACGTGTCGTGCCGGTGCCGCCGTTCCTGCGGACTGAACTGGTTCGGCACCGTGAGCAGACGGACCCCAGCGAGGCTGACCGTGTGTTCACCAACCAGGCCGGTGATCCGATGCTGCGGAGCAACTTCCGGCGCCAGGTCTGGCGGCCATCTCTGGTGCGCGCCGGCTTGCTCGGCGAGGTAACGGAGACCGGGCCGCACCGGTTCCGGGCCGCCTGGCGTGACCGGGAAGGCGTCGAGTGGTCGGCGGAGTTCACCACGCATCGCGAGGCGCTGTCACACGTGGCGGTCAAGGCGGCCGGAGGACTGCGCTTTCATGATCTCCGGCACGGATACGCCACGTGGTTGATCTCAAGCGGCGTGCCGGTCAATGTCGTACAGGCCGTCATGGGGCACGAACAGGCATCAACAACGCTCAATCGCTACACGCACACCCCGGCCGACTTCCACCGACTCATCCGAGGCACATTCGGCCCTGCCGCTGACGATTCGCTGACGAAGGATGACGACCTTCGATCCACCGATCCGAACGAAGCGTGAGAAGAAGCGCCGTGACCTGCACGGGAGCTGAGTGGAGCCCAGGGGACTCGAACCCCTAACCCCTGCCTTGCAAAGGCAGTGCTCTGCCAGTTGAGCTAGGGCCCCGTGTCGGCGTTCAGCGCAGGTCGGGCGCCGTGGTCGCCTCGTGCCACAGGGCGCGCTCGTCGTTCGACGCCTTGACCTTCTTGGCCACGACGGCGGCCACACCGACGATGCCGGCCAGGATCAGGAGCTTCTTGAACATGTGCTTGACCCCTCGCGCTCGACTGTCGTCGGACGATGTGCGGTGGGGCTAGCTGGAATCGAACCAGCGACCTCAGAGTTATCAGCTCTGCGCTCTAACCGACTGAGCTATAGCCCCGCGTAGCGACGAGCTAGGTTAACCCATCGCCTCCACCGCGCCCAAATCGGGGGTCTGTGGTGGAAGCGCCCGCGCCATCTCGAACCTACCCGGACGCACGACGCCGGGGCGACCGCTTTACGCGGTGCCCCGGCGTCGGTCGATCAGTCCCGCTCGGCGAGCGTCAGTTCGATCCCGCCGACCAGGTCGGCGCAGACGTTGTAGACGAACGCGCTGAGCGTGGCCAGCGCGGTGAACAGCACGACGTTCACCAGGCCGATCAGCGCCGACGTCAGGATCACGCCCTTGGCGGTGATCCGGAAGCCGCCGCCACCCTGGCCGCCGCCGGCGTTCACCAGGTCGGTGAGGCTGTCGTTGACGCTCTTGAACACACCCATGGCGTCCAGCGCCAGGTAGAGCACCGACGTCGCCACGACGACCACGATGAAGAGCACCACGGACACCGCGAAGGCGAACTTCATCACCGACCACGGGTCGATCCGCTTCAGGTTCAGCCGGGCCCGTCGCGGTCCGCGCGACGCGGCCGAGCTGACCGAGGTACGCGCGGCGCGTACCGCCTCACCCACGCGCGCGGCGCCGACGGCCGCCGCGCCGCTGATGCCCGGCGGCAGGCCGCCACCGTTGGCGGGCCGCGCCTGGGCGCTCGCGGCGCCGCTCGGGCGCGAGCCGTCGGGCGACGCCTTCGGGGCGGTGCCCAGGCCGGCGCCGATCCGCGGCTGCGTGCCGGTCGTCCCGGTGGAGGCCCGACCGGTGGCCGACGGGGTGATCGGCTGGGTGTTCGTGGCGTTCGCGGGCTTGGCTGCCGGAGCGGCCAGACCGTCGGCCGACGTCGGAGCGTCGACCTTGGTCTCGGCCGAGTCCCGGGAACCGGAGTCCTCTCCCGGCTTGTCCGGAGGCGGGGCCATGCCGGGAGCCCGGGTGAACTTCGGGGCAGGCGCGTCGGCGGGAACCGTGGCCCGGCCCACAGCCGCGCGGCCGGTCGCTGGTGTGCCGCCCTGCGCGGCCTCCTCCTCGACCGGAGTGGCCGAGGTCCCCTTGTTCCCCGACTTCGCCTGTGTCTCCGTCATCAACTAGTCCTGTTCGTCAGGCTCGTCGGCATTGCGAGCAATCGCCACGATAGTCACGCCGTCCGGGAGGTCCATCAGCTTGACCCCCATTGTGTTCCGGTCACGCGTACGGCGTACAGGCTTCACCGGAGTCCGGATGACGCCGCCGTTGCTCGTGATGGCGAACAGCTCGTCCTCCGGATCGATCACGACCGCGCCGACCAGGCCACCGCGTCGCTCGGTGATCTTCGCGGTCAGCACGCCCTTACCTCCCCGGCCCTGGACCGGGTATTCCTCGATCGGGGTACGTTTCGCGTAACCCCCGTTCGTCGCGACCAGAACGTCCAGACCCTCTCGCACCACCTCGACGGCGAGCAACTCGTCCTCGCCGCTGAAGCGCATGCCGATCACCCCGGAAGTGGCCCGGCCCATCGGGCGCAGCGCCTCGTCGGTGGCGTTGAAGCGGATCGCCTGGGCGTTCTTCGACACGAGCAGCAGGTCGTCCTCCGGAGCGACCAGGACCGCACCGACCAGTTCGTCCTCATCGCGCAGGTTGACCGCGATGATGCCGCCGGAACGGTTGGAGTCGAACTCCTCGAGCCGCGTCTTCTTCACCAGGCCGTTCTTCGTGGCCAGTACCAGGTAGGGGGCCACCTGGTAGTTCGGGATTTCAATGATCTGCGCGATCTGCTCGTCGGGCTGGAACGCGAGCAGGTTGGCCACGTGCTGGCCCTTGGCCACCCTACTGGCCTCGGGAAGCTCGTACGCCTTCGCCCGGTAGACCCGACCCTTGTTCGTGAAGAACAGGATCCAGTCGTGGGTAGAGCATACGAAGAAGTGGCTGACGATGTCGTCCTGGCGGAGCGTCGCCCCGCTGACGCCCTTCCCGCCGCGCCGCTGCGACCGGTAGAGGTCGACCTTGGTCCGCTTCGCGTACCCGGTGCGGGTGATCGTCACCACCACGTCCTCGCGGGCGATGAGGTCCTCCATCGAGACCTCGCCGTCGAACGGGACGATCTTCGTGCGCCGCTCGTCGCCCCACTTCGCGACGATCTCGCCCAGCTCCTCCGAGACGATCTGCCGCTGCCGCTCCGGCTTGGCCAGGATGTCCTTGAGGTCGGCGATCTCCAGTTCGAGCTTCGCCAGGTCGTCCAGGATCCGCTGCCGCTCCAGGGCGGCGAGCCGGCGCAGCTGCATGTCCAGGATCGCGGTCGCCTGGACCTCGTCGATGTCCAGCAGCCGGATCAGGCCCTGCCGGGCGTCCTCCACCGTGGGCGAGCGACGGATCAGCGCGATCACCTCGTCCAGCGCGTCCAGCGCCTTGGACAGACCGCGCAGGATGTGCGCCCGCTCCTCGGCCTTGCGCAGCCGGAACGCGGTCCGCCGCCGGATCACCTCGATCTGGTGCTCGACGTAGTAGCGGATGAACTGGGCCAGGTTGAGCGTGCGCGGCACACCGTCGACCAGCGCCAGCATGTTGGCGCCGAACGTCTCCTGGAGCTGGGTGTGCTTGTAGAGGTTGTTCAGCACCACCTTGGCGACCGCGTCGCGCTTGAGCACGAGCACGATCCGCATGCCGGTACGGCCGGAGGACTCGTCGCGGATGTCGGCGATGCCGGCGAGCTTGCCCTCCTTGATCAGCTCGGCGATGCGCTCGGCGAGGTTGTCCGGGTTGACCTGGTAGGGCAGCTCGCTGACCACGAGCGCCGGCCGGCCCCGCTTGTCCTCCTCCACCTCGACCACGGCGCGCATCCGGATCGAGCCGCGCCCGGTCCGGTACGCGTCCTGGATGGCCGCCTGGCCGACGATCAGGCCGTAGGTCGGGAAGTCCGGGCCCTTGACGATCTCCAGCAGGGCTTCCAGCGTGGTGGCCTCGTCGGCCTCCGGGTGCTCCAGGCACCACTGCACGGCCGCGCCGATCTCGCGCAGGTTGTGCGGCGGGATCTTGGTGGCCATGCCGACCGCGATGCCCTCGGAGCCGTTGATCAGCAGGTTCGGGATCCGCGACGGCAGGATGGTGGGCTCCTTGGCCCGGCCGTCGTAGTTGTCCTGCAGGTCGACGGTGTCCTCGTCGATGTCCCGCAGCATCTCCATCGCCAGCGGGTCGAGCTTGCATTCGGTGTTGTGGCTGACGAATCCGTCGGAGACGAACGAGTGGTCCTCGGTGTCCACCCGGATGCTGTAGACCGGCCGCACACCGGCGTCGGTGATCTCGGTCACCTCGGCGTAGTAGAAGCGCCCGTCGACGAGCGGCTCGACCACGTCGAGGATGCCCGGCTCGGTGATCCGGGCCGCGATCTCGTCGCGGTCCCGCTCCCAGCGCTCGATCCGGTCCACGTTGTGCCGGCGCAGCCAGTCGCGCTCGGTCCAGCGGCTCGCGCCGTGCTCACGGACGAAGTCGCCGACGAACGGCACGTGGTCACCGGAGAGCGCGGTGCTGCTCCCCGGCACCTGGGACAGCTCGGATTCCAGCTTCGCCTGCTTGCGGCCGAGGAAGCCGATGTGGGCGGCGAAGATCCGGGCGTTCCGCCGGTTGGTGACGACGATCTTGATCTCACCGCTGTCGTACCGGCACTGCCGGCTGACCACGCCGAACTCCAGCAGCAGCTGCTGGACCTCGCGGGCCAGCCGCGCGCTGCGGGTCGAGTAGGAGACCTGGATCGTGTGGCGGGGCAGCAGCGACGACGAACCGTCACCCTCGAACAGCGCCTGGAGGAAGGCCCGCTTGACCGCTGCCGGCCCGCGCCAGACGAACTCCGGCACGAACTTGTCGGCGCTCCGCGCTCCCACCATCTCGCCCAGCACGCTGGCCCGGAGTGCGGAGAGATCCTGTACGTCGAGCTCGTGCAGCGTGCTGCCGGAGGCGATGACCCGCTCGGCGACGTACCGGGGACCGCCGACCGCGAGGTCGTAGGCGGTAAGGACCCGGACGAAGAACTCCCGGTCCACGTTGTTGAAGCCGGCCCGCTGCTCGGACACCCACCCCTCGGACACGAACGCGCCCGCCAGCACGGCGGCCTCGACGTGCTCCAGCATCGGGTAGCCGATCTCGTCCGGCACGGTGCGTTGGAGGACCACCCGGTCACCCGGGGCGATCTCGGCGAGCAGCTTCCACAGCAGGGTCGGTACACCGGCCACGTTCACCAGGCAGAGCACCGGGTGGTTGTGGGTGCCGGTCAGCTCGTACCCCTCGCGGGTGCGCAGCCGCAGCGTGGGGTGCTCGCCGGAGTGGAAGAACTTGGAGGCGCGGACCAGGTCGCCGTTGCGGTCACGGACCTTGAGGTCGACATCGGTCTCGCTGCTCGGTGCGGCGTCCGGCACGACGTCGGCGATCCTCACGGACCCCTCAGCGGTACGAATCCGGGCGTCGCCGACGAGGCAGTAACGCATGGCGGCGGCCGGGTCGTTTCCGGGCGAGCCGAAGTTGCCGTTGCCGTCGACCAGCGGGTAGCGCAGCGACCACGGCTGCGCCATCCGGACCAGCGCGTCGTAGATGGCCGAGTCGCCGTGCGGGTGGAACTGGCCCATCACGTCACCGACGACGCGGGAGCACTTCACGTACCCGCGGTCCGGCCGGTAGCCGGAGTCGAACATGGCGTAGAGGATCTTGCGGTGGACCGGCTTGAGCCCGTCCCGGACGTCCGGCAGGGCCCGCCCGACGATGACGCTCATCGCGTAGTCGAGGTACGAGCGCTGCATCTCGACCTCGAGGCCGACCGGCTCGATCCGGTCGTGCTGGACGACCGCCGCCAGTGCCTCCGGGGTCTCCGGCTCGTTCGGGGTGGACTCGGGAGTATCGGTCACTGTTAACCCTTATCAGACTCTTCAGTCGTGGTCTCGCTGTGGATAACGGCTGTGGAAAGCGTTCAGACTGTGGATAACTCTGTGGACTGCCGGGCCGGCCGGTGGATGTCCGGCCGGCCCGGGCGCGTCCGTCAGATGTCCAGGAACCGCACGTCCTTGGCGTTGCGCTGGATGAACGACCGGCGAGCCTCGACGTCCTCGCCCATCAGAACGCTGAACAACTCGTCCGCGGTGGCGGCGTCGTCGAGCGTGACCTGGCGCAGCGTACGCGTGGCCGGGTTCATCGTGGTCTCCCACAGCTCGGGGTAGTTCATCTCGCCGAGACCCTTGAACCGCTGGATGTCGTCCGGGCGGGCGTTGGGCTTCTTCTGCTGGCGCAGGGCGATCAGCCCGTCGCGCTCGCGGTCCGAGTACGCGTACTGGGCGTCGTCGCCCTTCTTGTTCCACTTGATCTTGTAGAGCGGCGGGGCGGCCAGGTAGACGTGGCCCAGCTCGACCAGCGGCCGCATGAAGCGGAACAGCAGGGTGAGCAGCAGCGTCTGGATGTGCTGGCCGTCCACGTCGGCGTCGGCCATCAGCACGATCTTGTGGTAGCGCAGCTTCTCGATGTCGAAGTCGTCGTGGATGCCGGTGCCGAGCGCGGTGATCAGCGCCTGCACCTCGTTGTTCTTCAGCACCCGGTCGATCCGGGCCTTCTCGACGTTGAGGATCTTGCCGCGGATCGGCAGGATCGCCTGGACGCGCGGGTCGCGGCCCTGCTTGGCCGAGCCGCCGGCCGAGTCGCCCTCGACGATGAAGACCTCGGACTCGCGCGGGTCGGTGGACTGGCAGTCGGCCAGCTTGCCGGGCATCGAGCCGGACTCCAGCAGCGACTTGCGCCGGGCGAGCTTGCGCGCCTGCTGCGCGGCGATCCGGGCGCGCGCCGCCTGGGACGCCTTCTGGATGATGATCTTCGCCTCGGCCGGGTTGCGGTCGAACCAGTCGACGAGCGACTCGTTGCAGACCCGCTGCACGAAGCCCTTCACCGGGGTGTTGCCCAGCTTGGTCTTGGTCTGACCCTCGAACTGCGGGTCGGTGAGCTTGACCGAGATGATCGCGGCCAGGCCCTCGCGGATGTCCTCACCCGAGAGGCGCTCGTCGCCCTTGAGCAGCTTCTTCTCGGCGCCGTAGCGGTTGACGACGCTCGTCAGTGCGGCCCGGAAGCCCTCCTCGTGGGTGCCGCCCTCATGGGTGTTGATGTTGTTGGCGAAGGTGTAGACCGACTCGCCGTACGACTCGTTCCACTGCATGGCGATCTCGACCGACATGCCCGTCTCCTCGGCCCCGAACTCGACCACCGTCTTGTGGATCGGGCTCTTGGAGGCGTTGAGGTGCCGGACGAAGTCGGCGATGCCGCCCTCGTAGTGGAAGGTGACCTCGCGGGTCTTGCCGTCCTCGTCCTCCGGGACCCGCTCGTCGAGCAGGTGGATGGTGAGACCCCGGGTGAGGAAGGCCATCTCCTGGAGGCGCCGGTAGATGGTGTGGAAGTCGAAGTCGACGGTCTCGAAGACGTCCGGGTCGGGCCAGAAGGAGACGGCCGAACCGGTGCGGTCGGTCTCCTCGCCCTTCTCCAGCGGCGTCGGCTTGGAGTGGTTGTACTGCTGGCGCCAGACGAAGCCGTCCTTGTGGATCTCCACGGCCATCCGGGTGGACAGCGCGTTCACCACGGAGACGCCGACGCCGTGCAGGCCGCCGGAGACGGCGTACGCCTTGCCGTCGAACTTGCCGCCCGCGTGCAGCACGGTCAGGGCCACCTCGACACCCGGCTTCTTCAGCTTCGGGTGCAGGTCGACCGGGAAGCCACGGCCGTTGTCGGTCACCCGGACACCGCCGTCGGCCAGCAGCACCACGTCGATGGTGTCGCAGTGCCCGGCCAGCGCCTCGTCCACCGCGTTGTCGACGACCTCCCACACCAGGTGGTGCAGACCGCGCTCGCCGGTGGACCCGATGTACATACCGGGCCGCTTCCGGACCGCTTCCAGGCCCTCGAGAACGGTGATGGACTCGGCACCGTACTTCTTGTTGTCCTCCGCTGCCACCCTCGGCCACTTTCTCGCACCGGCCGCGCGTGGGCGCGGGGGCGCGGGTTCGGCGGACAGGACGCGACGTCGGCGCGCATGGTCCGCCCCTGGGATCGCCAGGTCGGATCATGTGCGCCGGGCGCCGCGGTTGCCCGCGGATCGCGATCGGCTCGGACCCGATGCGGGACTATGATCGAGGGCCCACCGGGCCCCAGTCCGTCGCTCCGTCTCGGGTCTTTCGTCTCGCCCCCAATCTTACTGTGCGGAGCCGACCAAACCGCCACTCGGCACCCTCTCCGAGGCGGCTGAGAATGCCGTAGCCGGACGAACCGCGTCGCCCACGACTCCCCCTACACGCCATTGGGGCGGCGCCGCGCCACCGGCCACCGTGAGCCGTGACGGTCATCCGACCGGTGATCGGCGGCTGTCCCGACCGGGGGTCGCGGCCGGGCCCGGCGTGCCGTAGCTTTTGCGGCGCCGCCGTTGCGGTCTTGATCTTTTGCGCCCGGAACCGGGACGATCGTCGGAGACGGTCCGAAAACGCTTGGTGAGAGGTGACGCCAGATGGGGCTGGACAACGTCGCGGTGCACTGGCCGCGGACCGGCCGCTTCTACGACCCGGTCGCGCCGGCTGAGTTCGTGGACTTCGGCGAGATCGTGGACATGCCCCGGATCTCCGCGCCGACCGCGGCGCTCGCCGAGCTGATCGCGAAGACCGGCACGGTACGCGCGACCGCGTACACCGAGTTGGTCGACCTGATCCTCGGGCTGGAAAATGTGCTCTACGCCACGGAGAACGCGGTCGAGGACGAGGACCCGGTGATCGACCCGGACGGCTGCTCCTGGATCGCCGAGGGCGTGGAGAAGTTCGTCGCGCGGCACCGGCCGTACGGCGAGCCGGTCACGTTCGAGTCGGTGAGCGAGGTGCTGCGCGCGCTGCTCGGTGACGGGCGGCTGGCCGAGCAGCAGCTCCGCTGGCTGGACAGCCGGCTGGACCGGCTGCGGGACGAGAACGGCGACCCGCCGCAGTGGAACTTCACCTGCGCCGAGCTGAGCGTGCTGGCGGCCTTCTACCGGCGCTGCGCGGAGCGGGGCTTCGCGGTCTACGCCGACGCCTGACCGGGCGCCGCAGCGCCGGGAGAAGACGTTGCCCGGTTGGCGGCCGCGATCACCTCGGTCAGCGCCGAGTGCAGGTGCCGCAGGTCGGCCAGCGGCAGGCCGAGGCGCTGCACGATGGCCGGCGGAATCCGCTCGGCCTGCGCCCGCAGCGCCTGCCCCTCGGGGGTGAGCGAGACGGCCAGGCTGCGCTCGTCGGCGGCGTCGCGTTCCCGCCGGATGTATCCGGCCGCCTCCAAGCGCTTGAGCAGCGGCGACAGCGTGCCCGGGTCGAGCTGGAGCAGCCGGCTCAGATCCCGCCCGGACAGCGGCGCGTGCTGCCAGAGCGCCAGCATGACCAGATATTGCGGATGGGTGAGCCCCATCGGTTCCAGCAGCGGGCGGTAGACCGCGACGACGCTCCGGGCGGCGACTGAGAGCGCGAAGCAGACCTGCTGCTCCAGCGCCAGGGGGTCCTCCTCGATGCCGTCGGTCACCCTCGTCCTCCTCGTCGTCGTTGCGATCCTAGCAACGATTGGTGTACCAATGGTTTGCACACAAAACAGCGAGAGGGCGGCGGGATGAGCGACGACGAGCAGGTGGGCGACGCCTCCGGCAAGGGTGGCCGCCTGTTGGGCTGGGTGTTCCGCAACCTCGCCGGCCCGTCCCAGGTGCAGGGCGCGGTGCAGGGCGGCTCGAAGCTGGCCCGCGACGCGTGGAAGGAAGACCTGGAGCGCCGCAAGCAGTGGAGCCGTGAGCAGCGCGAACTCAAGCGCGCCCGGCGTGAGGCGCGGCGTTCCGGCGGTGTCGGTCAGCCGTAGGTGTCGCGCGGGCCGCGCCCGCGTACCCGACGAGGGCCGCGCGACCACGACGGCGCCGCCGGCCCGTGGATGTGCAGCTTGCGCACCACGTTGTGGCCCACCTCGCGGGCGATCTGCTGCAACAGCGAGCCCGCCAGCAGGCGCAACTGCGTCGCCCAGGCCGTCGACCGGGCCTCCACTGTCAGCTCGCCGTCCTCCAGCTTGACCGGGCGGCTGTGCTGCGCGACCTCCTGGCCGACCACCTTCTCCCACGCGCCGAACACCGTCGCCTCGGCCGCCGGTTGCTGCCAGCCCCGCGCCTTCATCAGCTTGTCCAGCACCGCACCGAGCGGCTGCGGGTCGCGCGGGTCCGGCCCCGGACCGGAGTAGCCACGCAGCCGCTTCTCCCCGTCGCCGCGGACCGCGCCGCGCCGTCGCGGCGCCGCCGCCTGCCGCCGGGCCTTCGCCGCGTCGAGCACCGCCCGGGCCAGTTCCGGCCCGGTCGAGCCCTCCGGCAGGTTCGCGCCCGGCTCACCCTCCGCGGGCTTTTCGGGGGTACGCGCGTCGCGTCCCGGCCCGAGCCGTGCGGGCGGGAGCTGCACCTCGTCATCCGGCACGTCGCACCGTCCCCTCGCCGACCGCGTACCGGGTGCCACGCAGCGTCGCCGGCACGTCGTCGTCCACGGCACAGGTGACCAGGAGCTGGCTCGCGCCGCCGACCAGTTCGGCCAGCCGTTCCCGCCGGCCGGTGTCCAGCTCGGCGAAGACGTCGTCGAGCACCAGCACCGGCTCGATCCCGTCGGCGCGCAGCAGGTCGTACCCGGCAAGCCGCAACGCCAGCGCGTACGACCAGGACTCGCCGTGGCTCGCGTACCCCTTGGCGGGGAGCGGGCCGAGCGTCAGCGCCAGGTCGTCGCGGTGCGGGCCGACGAGCGTGGTGCCGCGCTCGATCTCGGCGGCCCGGTTCGCGGTCAGCGCGGCGGCGAGTGCCTCCGCCAGCGCCGCGCGGTCGGCGCCGGGTTCGGGCAGCTCCACCGAGGGCCGGTACGCGATGCCCGCCGCGCCGCGGCCGGCGGCCACCGCGTCGTACGCCTTCGCGACGTGCGGGGTGAGCGCGGCGACCAGCTCCAGGCGGCCCGCGAGCAGGTCCGCGCCGTGCTGCGCCAGGTGCGCGTCCCACACGGCCAGCGTCGACAGGTCACCGCCGCGTGTGCCACCGGTCTTGCGAGCGAGGTACGAGGTACGCAGCAGCGCGTTGCGTTGCTTGACCACGCGCTCGTAGTCGGCGCGGACACCCGCGTAGCGGGGCTGGCGGGTGACCAGCAGGTCATCCAGGTAGCGGCGGCGTTCGGCCGGGTCGCCGCGGACCAGTTCCAGGTCCTCCGGCGCGAACAGCACCAGGCGCAGCGCGCCGAGGACGTCCCGGGCGCGCCGGGCCGGGGACCGGCCGAGCCGGGCCCGGTTGGCCTTGCCCGGGACGATCTCCAGCTCGACCAGCAGCTCCCGGCCCTCGTGCACCACCGCGCAGCGGATCACCGCCGAGGTGGCGCCCATCCGCACCAGCGGGGCATCCGTGGCGACCCGGTGCGAGTCCAGGGTCGCCACGTAGCCGAGCGCCTCGACCAGGTTGGTCTTGCCGACGCCGTTGGCACCGACGAGCACGTTCGGACCCGGCTCCAGGTCGACGCCGACCCGCTCGTAGGAGCGGAAGTCGACCAGTTCGAGCCGGCGGACGTACACAGCCTGTGGATACCGGTCAGCGCTTGTGGACGGCGTGGCCGCCGAACTGCTGGCGCAGCGCGGCGACGGCCTTCATCGCGGGCGAGTCGTCCTGCCGGGAGGCGAACCGGGCGAACAGCGACGCGGTGATGACGTTGAGCGGCACGGCGAGCCGGACCGCCTCGTCCACGGTCCAGCGGCCCTCGCCGGTGTCCTCGGTGTAGCCGCTCAGCTCGGCCAGTTCCGGGTCCTCGTCGAGCGCCCGGTCCAGCAGGTCGAGCAGCCAGGACCGGACCACGGTGCCCTCGCGCCACGACTTGAACACGCCGGGGACGTTCGTCACCAGCTCGGAGGCGGCCAGCAGCTCGTAGCCCTCGGCGTAGGCGTGCATCAGGCCGTACTCGATGCCGTTGTGCACCATCTTGGCGTAGTGGCCGGCGCCGACCGGGCCGGCGTGCACGAAGCCGAACTCACCCTCGGGCTTGAGCGCCTCGAAGATCGGCATCAGGCGCTCGACGTGCTCCTGCGCACCGCCGACCATCAGCGCGTACCCGTTCTGCCGGCCCCAGACGCCGCCGGAGACGCCGACGTCGATGTAGCCGACGCCCTGCTCGTTGAGCCGCTCGGCGCGCGGGGCGTCGTCGCTGAACCGGGAGTTGCCGCCGTCGATGATGATGTCGCCCTCGCCGAGCACACCGGCGAGCTCGTCGATGGTGGCGTCGGTGACGCCGGCCGGAACCATGACCCAGACCGCGCGGGGCGACTGGAGCTTCTCGGCAAGCTCGGCCAGGCTCGCGGCGTCGCTGATCTCCGGGTTGCGGTCGTAGCCGACCACCTCGTGCCCGGCGGCGCGCAACCGCTCCCGCATGTTGCCGCCCATGCGGCCGAGTCCTACCAGGCCGAGCTGCATCTGCTCCTACCTCCGTACGTCGGGGTCGTGCTGCCTGCGATCAGCGGGACACGCGGATCGGCATGATGAGGTACCGGTACCCCGGGATGACCTCGCCATCCTCGCCGGCCGGGGAGATGACCGCGGGCTTGAACGCGTCGACGAACCGGAGCAGGGCGTGCTGCGCGCCCAGGTTGGCCAGACCGTCGATGAGGTACTGCGGGTTGAACCCGATGGTCAGCGGCTCGCCGCTGAAGGTGGCCTCCATGGCCTCGCTGGCCCGGGCCTCCTCGGTGCCGCCCGCCTCGACCACGAGACCGTCGGCGCTGAAGCTGAGCAGGACCGGGGTGGTGCGCTCGGCGACCAGCGCGACGCGCTTGACCACCTCGATGAGCGCGGCGACGGCGACGCGGGCCTCGGCGTTGTGGTCGGCCGGGAACAGCGAGCGCACCGGCGGGTAGTTGGCGCCGTCGAGCAGCCGGCTGGTGGTCCGGCGGGTGCCGCCGGAGAAGCCGATCATGCCCTCGCCGGCCTTGCTGGACGACAGGGCCATGGTGACGTGGCCGCCGAGGGGGCCCAGCGCCTTCGCGGTGTCGTGCAGCGTACGGGCCGGCACCAGCGCGTTGAGGCTGATCTCCGGGTCGTCCGGGTTCCACTCCATCTCACGCAGCGCGAGACGGTAGCGGTCGGTCGCCAGCATGGCGATGGTGCTGCCGCTCAGCTCGATCCGGACGCCGGTCATCATCGGCAGCGTCTCGTCGCGGCCGGCGGCGACTGCCACCTGGGCCACGGCGGAGGCGAACGCGGCGGCGTCGACGGTGCCGGCGCTCTCCGGCATCTCCGGCAGCGTCGGGTAGTCCTCCACCGGCATGGTGGGCAGCGTGAACCGGGCGCTGCCGCAGACCAGTTCGAGGTGGGCGCCGACGGCGGCGATGTCCACCGGCTTGGCCGGCAGGGCCTTGGTGATCTCGGCGAGCAGGCGGCCGGAGACCAGGGCGGCGCCGTCCGCGTCACCCTGTACCTCGACGGTCACCTGGCTGGAGACCTCGTAGTCGAAGCCGGAGACCTGGAGGTTGCCGTCGGTGACCCGGAGCATCACCCCGGCCAGCACCGGTACGGAGGGTCGGTTGGGCAGGCTCTTGGCGGTCCACGCGACCGCCTCGGCGAGCGCGTCGCGCTCCACTCGGAACTTCATCAATGCCTCCGCGTCGACGTCAGCGACAACTCTCTCATGCCGACCGCTGCCACCCGTCCCGCCCGACCGTGCGGGTACCCATCGCACCTTAAGGCGCTGGGGCATCGGCTGTGCGCCCGACCCCGTGGATCCAGGTGCCGGGGCGACTGCCGACGGCGGTGCTTCGGCCCGATCCACAGGAAGTCCAACGGTGATGATTGGTTTTTGTTGTTTAGAAGAGATAACTCATCGTCTTCATCGCACCTGTGCAAACTGTGGAGAACCGGCGTCCGCGCAGGTCAGACACGTTATCCACCGGTGGTTTGGCTGTGGAGAACCAGGGGTAAAACTCGTGTCCCGGTCCACAGCCCTCGCCGGCCGCCGGGTTTTCCACGGCTGTCCACCGGTTGTCCACCGGTAATCCACCGGTTTTCTCCCCAGCGCTGTGGACAACGCCGGCCGGCTCCACAGCCGTCATCCCCAGAACCTTCAACAGCCCGCCCACAGGCGCACCGCTGTCTGGGGACAACGTGATCGTCGTCCCCAGGCATCCACAGCGTCGTCCCCAGGAGTTGTCCACAGTCTGTGGGTAACCGGCCGGGTGCGAAGCGTGGTTGTCCACCGCCTGTGACACAGGGGCTGTGGACAACGGGTGCGAGCTGTGGACGAACACACACCCGATCCTGGGCCCTCCACCGGGTCGAGGGTCAACCCCGCCCTCCTGTCGGCAACTTCCCACCCCGCCGCACCCACCCGCCGCCCGCCCCTGCTCGCGTCGATCATGAAGTTGACGGCACCGGGCGCCCGATTTGTCACCGCCAACCTCATGATCGACGGGGAGGGCCGGCGGATGAGGGGCGCTCGGCGGCGTCCGCGCGCTTGCAGCGCCTTGTTGACCAAGGAGTTTGGGGCGGGAAGGACGTCTCTCCCGGACACGAACTCCTTGATCACCGCCGGAGCTGCCCCCGGGGGCGGAGGGCGGGGAGGCGGGGCGGAGGGAGAGTCAGGTGTTCTGCTTGATGCGGTTCGTCAGCTCGGCGATCTGGTTGTAGAGCGAGCGCCGCTCCGCCATCTGCTGACGGATCTTGCGGTCCGCGTGCATCACAGTGGTGTGGTCCCGGCCGCCGAACGCCTGCCCGATCCGGGGCAGCGACAGGTCGGTCAGCTCGCGGCACAGATACATGGCCACCTGACGCGCGTTCACCAGCACCCGGGAGCGGGAGTGGCCGCGCAGGTCCTCCAGGCTCACGCCGAAGTAGTCGGCGGTCGACACCATGATCTGGTCCGCGGTGATCTCCGGGCCGGCGCCGTCCGGGATGAAGTCCCGCAGCACCTCCTCGGCCAGCGACAGCTCGACCGAGGACCGGGTGAGGCTGGCGAAGGCGGTGACGCGGATCAGCGCCCCCTCCAGTTCGCGGATCGAGTTCGACACCCGGGACGCGATGAACTCCAGGACGTCCGGCGGTGCGAACAGACGCTCCTGCGCGGCCTTCTTCTGGAGGATCGCGATCCGCGTCTCCAGGTCCGGCGGCTGGATGTCGGCCAGCAGGCCCCACTCGAAGCGCGTACGCAGCCGGTCCTCCAGCGTCGCCAGCTGCTTCGGCGAGCGGTCGGACGTGATCACGATCTGCTTGTTGGCGTTGTGGAGCGTGTTGAACGTGTGGAAGAACTCCTCCTGCGTCCGCTCCCGGTTCTCCAGGAACTGGATGTCGTCGATCAGGAGGATGTCCACGTCCCGGTAGCGGCGCTGGAACGCGCTCGTCTTGTCGTCACGCAGTGAGTTGATGAAGTCGTTCGTGAATTCCTCGGTCGAGACGTACCGGACCGAGCGCGCGTTGCCGAGCGTCGTGGCGTAGTGCCCGATGGCGTGCAGCAGGTGGGTCTTGCCCAGCCCGGAGCTGCCGTAGATGAACAGCGGGTTGTACGCCTTGGCCGGCGACTCGGCCACCGCCACGCTCGCGGCGTGCGCGAACCGGTTCGACGAGCCGATGACGAACGTCTCGAACATGTACTTCGGGTTGAGCCGGTTGCCGCCGCTCTCCGTACCGCCGGGAAGCCTGCGGTCGGCCTGGCCGCCGCCGGGGCGGTGGTGGTCGGCGCCACCACGGCCGGGGCCGTTGTCGGTGGCGCCGTCGCGGGGCAGGCCGCGCATCGGCGCGGGGCCGGCGGCCGGGCTCTCCCGGTAGCGGGGCTCGTAGCCGCCGGCGTCGGGCATCGGCGGTTCGACACGGGTGCGCTCGTCGAAGCCGCGGCGTTCGGGCGCGGTGCGCACCGGCTCGGCGAACGCGGCGCTGAAGAGCGTGTCCTGCGCGTCGCGGCCGGCCGGGATCAGGTGCGGGCGGCCGCCGTCGGCGCTCCGCTGGCGCGGCGCCGGCTCGTCGAGCGGCTGCTCCGGGCGCGGTTCGGCGTATCCGGGCTCCGGACGGGAGTCGGCGTAACCGGACTCCGGGCGGGAGTCGGTGTATCCGGGCTCGGAGCGGGCGCCGGCGTAACCGGACTCCGAGCGGGAGTCGGCGTACCCGGATTCCGGGCGCGGCGACGGGAAAGCCGGGGCGGACGCGTGCGGGCCGGGCTGGTCGAAGCCGGGCAGCGGGGCGGCGCCGTCGTGCTCGGGCAGCGGCTCCGGACTGCTGCGGTAGACGGTGCCGGCCGGACGGGCATTCGGGTCGTCGGCGACCCGTACGGTGACCGCCACCTGGATCGGCCGGCCGAGCCGGCGGCTCAACGCCTCGGTGATGGCCGGGCGGAGCCGGGACTCGATCACGTCCCGGGTGAAGGCGTCCGGCACCGAGAGCAGCGCGGTGTCCTCGACGATCGCCCGCAGCCGGGTGAGCCGGAGGTACGCCCGTTGCTGCGCGGAGATGATCTCGTCGGCGAGTTCGTCGGTGGTCGCCGTCCACACCGCGGCAAGGTCGGTCGCTCCGGTCACCGTCGTGCCACCCCCTCGCCTGCTCCTTCTCACGCCCGCCCGGACGGCTGACCGGTCGTCATCCACAAGTTATCCACAGCCTGTGTACCGACCGATTGTGGCCGCCCACCGGACGCGGGTCGGACCTGCCCCCCTCGATCCACGGAGGCGTTGAAGCGGGTTCACCGTGCCGAACGATTCAACAGCGTGTCCGGTCTTGCCGATCGGCGACAAACCCCGGACCCCCGACGCCGACCGCAATCGCGCACGCTAACAGCGCGGACCCCACAGCATCAACCGGCGACACCCTGACGACCTTGGCAACATCAGTGAAAACCGCCCCTTCGGTCGCGCTTGCCCGCAGGTCGGACGCCCGAGTGTGACGTTTGACGGTCATTGCGCCCCTGCGTAGGCTGGAGCGGCTGCTCTCTCGCCCTCTGCTAGGGTGATTGATGCTTGCTGTCCGTGGCTGTCACCCCGCATCGCCGGGGAGCGTGTCACGGCAGCGCCGATCGGAGGTCACCGACAGGTGATCTGGACCAGCACACGACCCCGGGCGATCCGCCGCGCGGGGCGTACGACAACGGAGAGCCTGACGTGAGCAAGCGCACCTACCAGCCGAACAACCGCCGGCGCGCGAAGACCCACGGCTTCCGGCTGCGCATGCGCACCCGTGCCGGCCGCGCCATCATCTCGACCCGTCGCTCCAAGGGCCGCGCCCGCCTGTCGGCCTGACGCCGACAGGTCCGGTCCGGGGACGTGGGCAGTCGTGCTGGCCGCCGCGCAACGACTGCGGCGCAGTAACGACTTCGCCGCAGCGGTTCGCGGTGGCCGACGCGTCGGCCGTGGCGCCGTCGTGGTCCACCTGACCCTCCCCGAGCCGATCGGCACCACCGCGACACTCTCGCCGGAGCCGGCGCGACGCAGCGGTGCGGAGACCTCCGCACCGAGCCGCGCCGGCTTCGTCGTGTCCAAGGCCGTCGGCGGCGCGGTGGTCCGCAACAAGGTCCGCCGCCGGCTCCGGCACCTGGTCCGCGAGCGGCTGGCCGAGCTGCCCGCCGGCACCACCCTCGTGGTACGCGCGCTGCCCGCGGCAGCCGACGCGACGTACACCCGGCTCGGGGCCGACCTGGACGCCGCTCTCGCCGCCGCGCGGACCCCCAGGGGACGGCGGTCGCGGTGACCGGCCCGCCGACGGCGACTCCGTCGCCCACAACCGGTGCCCGCATGCTGCTGGCGCCCATCATCGCGTACCGTCGGTGGATGAGTCCGGCACTGCCGGCCCGCTGCCGGTTCTACCCGTCGTGCAGTGCCTACGCCGTCGAGGCGGTGTCCCGGCACGGTGCGCTGCGGGGAGCCTGGCTGACGGTCCGTCGGCTGTCGCGCTGCCACCCCTTCCACCCTGGTGGACACGACCCGGTTCCGGAGCCGGGCGACCGCCGCCGTTCCGACGTGACTGGAGCCTGAGTGTTTAGTCTCGACTGGATCTACTACGCGATCTCGTGGATCCTGCTGGCCTGGCACTCGGCCTGGGACGCCATCGGAGTGCCGGTCGGGGCCGTGATCGGTACGAACTGGGCCTGGATCCTCGCCATCATCTTCCTGGTGGTGACGGTCCGGGTGATCCTGTTCCCGGTCTTCGTCAAGCAGATCAAGTCGCAGCGTGCCATGCAGGCGCTCCAGCCCAAGGTGAAGGAGCTCCAGGAGAAGCACAAGGGTGACCGGGAGACGCTCCAGAAGGAGATGATGGAGCTCTATCGGAAGGAAAAGGCCAACCCGCTCATGGGCTGCCTTCCGATGTTCCTCCAGATCCCGGTCTTCCTGGGCCTGTTCCACACGCTGCGGCGGCTCAACCCCGACAACCAGGGCAAGACCCTGTACGGCTGGACCGTCGACCAGTTCAACAGCGCCTCCAACGCGAAGCTGTTCACCGCGCCGATCTCCGGCAAGTTCGGCTCCACCGCCGACGAACTGAGCCGGCTCGGCGCGAGCACCGGCACGGTCAAGGTGGTCGCCGGCATCCTGGTGCTCATCATGATCGCCACCACCTACCTGACCAGCCGTCAGATGATCCTCAAGACCGGCTGGGCCGAGGACCCGCAGCAGCGCATGGTGCAGCGGCTGATGCTCTACGGCATCCCGCTGTCGCTGCTGATCTCGGGTGCGATCTTCCCGATCGGTGTGATCATCTACTGGGTCACCAACAACCTCTTCACGCTCGGCCAGCAGCAGTGGGTGCTGCGGAAGTTCCCGCCGCCGCCGACCGCGAAGAGCGCCACCGCCGGCAAGAGCACTTCCGGCAAGGGCCCGGTGCAGCCGGCCAAGGCCGGTGGCCTGTTCGGCCGCAAGACGACCCCGCCGGCGGCGAAGGCTCCGGCCGCGGCGCCGAAGGTGGCCGGTCCGAAGCCGGGCGCCAAGCCGGTCAACCCGAAGAAGGGCGGCAACAAGCCCGCCAAGCGACAGGGCTGAGCCCACAGGGCCACCGCCGCGACGCCGGCGGTGGCCCGTTCCGGCCGCGTGCTGCCCTCCGAGGAGTCGGCGCCGGGCCGGAATCGCCGCGCGGAGCGCGGACACGGGCGAAACTGGCCCGTACAGACGTGCCCGAGGGCACCCGGCGAACCTCCCGCCGGCCCCGGGAGACCAGCGGACCCCCGACGGTCCGGCCGAGCGAGTACGGAGATGAGACCCGTGACCGAGACCAGCATCCCCAGCGCCGACCAGTCCCTGGACGAGGAGACCCCCGTTACCGCCGCCACCGAGACCGAGGACGCCGCGGGCGAGGCCCGGGAGAAGAAGGCCCCGGCCGAGAGCGACCTGTTCCGGCAGAGCGAGATCGCCGCCGACTACGTCGAGGGTCTGCTGGACATCCTCGACTACGACGGCGACATCGACGAGCTGGTGTCCGGTGGCCGCCCGGTCGTCGAGGTGGTCGGCGGACGGCTCCAGAACCTGGTCGGCCAGCGCGGCGCGACCCTGGAGGCGCTCCAGGAACTGACCCGGCTGGCCGTGTTCCGCCAGACCGGCACCCCGAGCCGGCTGCTGCTCGACGTCGGCGGCTACCGGGCCACCCGGCGCAAGGAGCTGGCCGCCGTGGCGAAGAACGCGGTCGAGAAGGTCAAGGAGCACGGTGAGCCGGTGCGCCTGGAGCCGATGTCCGCGTTCGAGCGCAAGTGCGTGCACGACGTGGTGAACGCCATGAGCGGGGTGGAGAGCGAGTCCGAGGGCGTCGAGCCCAACCGCCGCATCGTCGTCCGCCCGGTGACGGACTGAGGTCCGTGATCTCCGAGGAGACGACGGCAGGAGCCGTGACCGGCCCGGGCGGTACGCCGCCCGGGCCGTCGGCTGTGCGCCCCGACAACACTGTCGACCCGGTCTTCTCCGACGACGACGGGCCGGCCGACCCGGCGTACCCGGGAAGGGCGGTGACCGACCCCGGCGAGCCCGCCTTCTCCGCGGAGCCGGCGGTGGTGACCGGGATCGAGCCCGCCGACCCGGCGGTGGACGTGACACCCGCCTTCTCCGGTGAGCAGGCGGCGGACGTGACGCCGGCCGACCCGGCCGCCGTGGCCGACCCGGTCTTCGCTGAGCCGTCGGAGGACGGACCGTCCCTCGTGGACAGTGATGCCGCACCCGATCCGGCGTCGGCGACGCTGCCACCCGAACTGGCGGAGGCCGCCCGCGCGTTGTTCGGCGACCGGCTCGACCTGGCCGCCGCGTACGCCGAACTACTCGCCACCGACGGCGTGGTCCGCGGCCTCATCGGCCCCCGTGAGACGCCGCGGCTCTGGGAGCGGCACCTCCTCAACTGTGCGGTGGTGGCGGAACGGATCCCGGAGGGTGCCAGCGTGATCGACGTCGGCTCCGGCGCCGGGCTGCCGGGCCTGGTGCTGGCGATCGCGCGTCCCGACCTCACCGTGACGCTCGTCGAGCCGCTGGCTCGACGGACCGCCTTCCTGATCGAGGCGGTACAGCGGCTCGGCCTGACCCGGGACGTCCGTGTGTTCCGTGGACGGGCCGAGGAGGCGGCGGCCGGCTCGCGTGACCGGGAACCGCTGAGCGCCGACATCGTGACGGCCCGCGCGGTGGCGCCGCTGGACCGGCTCGCCTCCTGGTGCCTGCCACTCGTGGCCCCCGGCGGCCGGCTCGTCGCGCTCAAGGGCGCATCGGCGGCCGACGAGATCACCGAACACACCGAGGCCGTGACCCGCCTCGGCGGTGGGACGCCGGAACTGCGTCGCTGCGGCGAAGGGGTGATCGACCCGCCGGCGACGGTGGTCGAGGTGGTCCGGGAGCGCGTGGTCAACCCGCGCCGTCCGAAGAAGCCGAAGCGGTCGCGTGGCGGTCGCCGTCGCGGCGACCGCTGAGCGGGTACGCCATTCCGCACGCCCGATCCGGTCGTTGGACCGGTGGGCGTGACGTGATCGATCACAACCCGACATGGACCCACCGCGCCCGTCGGCCGTAGGCTGACCGCGCGTCGATAGTGTGGAACGGCGGTGCCGGGCGGCACCCGAACCCGATGGTTCCCGCCGATCCGACGGCGCCGTGCGAGGCGCGGACGCGATTCGACGGGTGCGGACCGACCATCCGGAGCGGGTAGGGATGACAGGTGCATGACGACGGCAGGTACGACGATCCACGGTTGACCGGACCAGGAGGCCAGCCCTCCACCGACCCCGTTTCACGTGAAACCAACGACCAGGAGTGGACGGTGAACGAGTCCGGCGAACCGTCCTCCCCGTACCCGGCGCAGCCGTCCAGGCGACGGGAGCCGTCGGCCGGCGGGCCCGTACGTCCTGTCTCGTCGGTGCCGGCGAACGTACCGCCGGCCCGCGACCCGCTCGACCCGGCCGACGGCCCGGTGAACGCACCGACCCCGCGCCCGCCCGCGGTGCGGGCGAACGCCGCGGTGCCCACCCGCTACGAACCCCAGCCGCCCGTCTCGGCCGTTCCGCATCAGGCCGCCCCCGAGGTCACCGCGGCGCCGTCCGACACGCCACAGGCAGACGGGTACGGGGACGAGGTAGACGCCAGCACGTACGTTTCACGTGAAACCCCGACGCGCGAAGAGGATGATCCACCGTTGGCTATGGAGGCGATGCGCGCCGTGCAGATCCTGAATCCCAGTGGCGAGGTCACCATGCCGCGCCCCGACCGGACCCGGGTGATGTGCGTCGCCAACCAGAAGGGCGGCGTGGGTAAGACGACCACCACCGTGAACCTGGCCGTGGCGCTCGCGCTGCACGGCAACCGGGTGCTCGTGGTCGACCTTGACCCCCAGGGCAACGCCTCCACCGGTCTGAACGTGCCGCACCACACGGGCGTGCCCGACGTGTACGACTGCCTGATCGACAGCGTGCCGCTGGAGGAGGTGGCCCAGGCCGTCGAGGGCATCCCCAACCTGTGGTGCGTGCCGGCCACGATCGACCTGGCCGGCGCCGAGATCGAGCTGGTCTCCGTGGTGGCCCGGGAGTCGCGCCTGGCGCGGGCCATCGCCGCGTACCCGGGGCACTTCGACTACGTCTTCATAGACTGCCCGCCGTCGCTCGGCCTGCTCACCGTCAACGCGCTCGTGGCCGCGCAGGAGGTGCTGATCCCGATCCAGTGCGAGTACTACGCGCTGGAGGGCCTCAACCAGTTGATCAACAACATCAACCTGGTACGTCAGCACCTCAACCCGAAGCTCGAAGTCTCCACGATCCTGCTCACCATGTACGACCGGCGTACCCGGCTGGCCGACGCGGTGGAGCAGGACGTCCGGAACCACTTCGGCGACAAGGTGCTCCAGGCCGTCATCCCCCGCAACGTGCGTGTCTCCGAGGCACCGAGCTACGGCCAGTCGGTGATGACCTACGATCCCGGTTCGCGGGGAGCCACGAGTTACTTCGAGGCCGCCCAGGAGATCGCGGAGCGAGGCGTCAAGGAGCCGGTGAGCCGGAATGCGTAGTGCGGAGATGTCGCTGGGAGGCGTCGCATGAAGAACCGTCCCCGCGGCGGACTGGGCCGAGGGCTCGGTGCCCTCATCCCCACCGGACCGGTACCGGGCGCCGAACCGGCTGCCGTCGAGCCGGAGTCGTCGACCGCTGCCGCGTCGCCGTCGGCCCCGGTCGCCGGTGCGACCGCCGCCATCACCGGCGGCGTCGGAAGCACCCCGTCTCCGGCCGTCGAGCCCGAGCCTCAGCTGAGCCCGGTGCCCGGCGCTCGCTTCGCGGAGATCCCGGTCGACGCGATCGTCCCGAACCCGAAGCAGCCCCGGCACGTCTTCGACGAGGAGGCGCTGGAGGAGCTGAAGACCTCGATCCAGGAGGTCGGCTTCCTCCAGCCGATCGTGGTCCGCCAGCTCGACCCCGAGAAGTTCGAACTCGTGATGGGCGAGCGGCGCTGGCGTGCCGCCCAGGCGGTCGGCCGGGAGACCATCCCCGCCATCGTCCGGGACACGAAGGACGACGCGATGCTCCGGGACGCGCTCCTGGAGAACATCCACCGCGCCAACCTCAACCCGCTGGAAGAGGCGGCGGCGTACCAGCAACTGCTGGAGGAGTTCGGCGCCACGCACGAGGAGCTGGCCCGGCGGATCGGCCGCAGCCGGCCGCAGATCTCCAACACCATCCGGCTGATGAACCTGCCGCCCGCCGTGCAGCGCCGGGTCGCCGCCGGCGTCCTGTCCGCCGGCCACGCCCGGGCTCTGCTCAGTCTGGACAACGCCGAGGCGCAGGAGGCGCTCGCGGAGCGGATCGTCCGCGAGGGCATCACGGTTCGTGGCGCCGAGGAACTGGTGCACCTGGCCCTCGCCGAGGAGCCGGCGAAATCGGCCGCCGCCAAGCGCCGGCCGAAGCCGCACGCCCCGGCCCTCACCGATCTCGCGGACCGGCTCTCCGACCGGTTCGACACTCGGGTGAAGGTCGACATCGGCCGCAGCAAGGGCAAGATCACGATCGAGTTCGCCACCGTCGACGACCTGGAGCGGATCGTCGGCATCATCGGTGTCGGCGAGGACGGACAGCCCCAGGAGTAGCCGCCACCTCCGGTTGTCGATCCGGCCGCACCCCCTCGTCGGGCGGTGCGGCCGGATCTGTGTTTGCGGGCCGCTGTCGGCTTCGGACTTCGTCGTGCTGGTGGCTCCACCGAGGGTCGTCGGATGGTCCGCGTCGCACCTGGCTGATCGGGGCGGGCGGCTCGCTTCCTAGATCGCGTCGGTTGGTCGGCTGCCGAATGTCACCCCCCCCG
Source organism: Micromonospora sp. WMMD1274 (assembly GCF_049179035.1). Classification (NCBI taxonomy): domain Bacteria; kingdom Bacillati; phylum Actinomycetota; class Actinomycetes; order Micromonosporales; family Micromonosporaceae; genus Micromonospora; species Micromonospora sp. WMMD1274. The sequence continues at coordinate 2,913,139 of NZ_JBMHMG010000001.1, read as the reverse complement.
TTTCACGTGAAACGGGTAGAGCGGCCGAGGCGTGCGGCGCTTGCCGTGCCCTCGCAGACGGGGCGTGCGGCGCTCGCTGTGCCCTCGCAGACGGGCTGACGACAGGTCGAGCGGCCGAGCACTCTGAGGGCTTTCCTCGATAAGGGGCGAGCCGGCGCCGGTCGGCCCGTAGCGACGGGAGGGCGGTTCCGGGTCGTCCGTGATGGGAGTCGGTACCGCCCGGTTGATAGGGCGGGTGGGAGTCGGTGTCGCCGAGCGGGTAGGCGATGGAGGTCGGCATCGGCGGGCGGGGGGCGATGGGCGCCGGCAGCGATGGGAGCCCGGGCAGGCTTCGACGGTTGAGGAATCCGTCCCTTTGACGGGCTGGCTCGCCTGCCGGATCCACCGCTTGGTTGCCGGCCTGGGACCGCCCTACCGATCCGGCGCGAACCGAGCGTGGGCCGCGGACGGCCCAGGCGTCGAATCGCTCCTTCGCTCAGCACGCCGGGCTCATTCCTCGGAGCCGCACCTGCCACGCCGGCTCGGGTCAGTCACTGGGGTGAGCGTCGGGGTCCGACGGCTCAGGCTCGGCGCACTGACTCGGGTTGGAGTGCTGCACGTCCAGGCTCGACGGCTCAAGGTCGGATGACGCCGCTTGCCTGTCAGGACGAACTTCGGCGCCTGGCCGAATCGCCAGTGCGGGCCGGGATCGGCTGCGCCCAGAGCTGCCCTCCCGACCTCGCTCCGTTCTGTCCGGCCGGAAGGAGACGGGGGATCTCAGCTCGTTGGATGAACCGGAGAGCGGCGAGCGTCCAAGCCGGGTGTGGGGAGCCCTACTCACACGGTGCGTCGAGCCCTGACCCGCACGGTGGGTCGAGCAGTGCGGGCGGACCAGTGCGACCGGGCAGTCGATCAGCCCGCCCGCCCTCGGATTGACCCGGCCGGTCCTGCCGGGGCGAGGCCGGACTATCGGGCGTGGGTGCCGGGATCAATCACTCGGCCCGCATCGCGGTGCGGGTCCGCCCTTCCCGGGCGTGGTGAGCCGGAGGAGCGGGCGCCTGCCGGCGAACCTCCAGCATCGGGCCGCACGACGATTCCCCTCCATCGTGCAGTGCATGACAAGCCCGAGCCGCAGAGGGTCCGTGCAACGATGAGCCCCCATCCCATCGGGCTTCGGCGCATGGCAAGCCCGAACTCTCGACTCCCGCGAGTGGTTCCACCCCACGCGGTGACAGCGCCTCGCCCGCAGCCTCATAGCGCAGGCGAGCCCTGGTTGGACGACGACCCGTTTCACGTGAAACGGATCGCGCAGCGAGCCACCGCGCCCCCCCGGGTAGGACAGCGCCGAGTGCAAGCGATGATGCCGCTCGAACGGCATGAGGCAGAGCGGCAGCGTCGCCCGGCTCATCGCGGCCAAGCCCCGAACAACGCCACCGCCTTCGGATCGGTGGCCGCTTCGCGGCACCCCAGCCGGTGCCCTCCCGATCATTCGTTCGTCCGGCGCCAGGCTCGAAGAAGCAGCCAGCCCTCGGAACCCACCCGACCGGCGTGGCGAGCCGGACGTCCCGCCACTTCGGGGAAGTGGTGTGGTGAGGGTGGCCGTGATGTAGCCGTTTCCCCGATCTGGTCCACGTCCCGCGCCGGCTAGGGAGCAGCGCGCGCCCGCGGTTTCACGTGAAACACGCACGAGAAGAAGCCGACGGCACCCGGTGCGGATCGGCCGCCGGATCGTTGGAAGAACGGACCCGGAACCACCCCCAAAGTTATCCACAGCAGTTGTCCACAGGCGCGCCCCGTTTCACGTGAAACAAAGCGATGAAACCCTTGCTGAGCAGTGCATGACGCGCTGTGCTGGTGATCTCGGCAGCCTGTGGACAACGCGGTGGACAACCGGTGGACGGCCAGTGGAACGGGTAGGGACAGGCGTCGCCAACTCGGTTAGGGTCAGCGTCGTGCCGGACACCCCTCCCTCAGTTCCCGACTTCACCCAGTGGCCGTCCTTCCCCTTCGAGGGCGATCTCCGCGTCAAGCAGCTCGACGAGCCCGTACCGTTCGAACCTCCCCGCCGCGGCGAGGCGGACCGGGAGTGCACCGCCTGCAACGCGCCCGACGAGGCGTACATCTGGGTCGGTGAGCGGTGGCGCGTCCGCGCCATGGACCGGCCCACCGGCCTGCCGATGGTCCTGATCCTGGAGTCCCGCTCCCACCTGGATCTGGGCGACCTGCCCAACCTGCTCGCCGCCGAACTGGGCGTGATGACCGTCCGCCTGGAGCGGGCCGTGCGTTCGCTCGACGGGGTGGCCCGGGTTCACGTGAACCGGTGGGGCGACGGCTCGGCGCACCTGCACCTGTGGTTCCTGGCCCGGCCGTACGGGCGGCTGCAACTGCGGGGCACGTTCCTGTCGCTGTGGGACTCGATCCTGCCGCCGATCTCCGAGGACCAGTGGCGGGAGAACCTCGCCATGGTGGCCGCGTGGCTCGCCGAGTTCGGTGGCCGCCCGTTGGCCGAGCCGCCGCGCATCCAGTGGCAGGCGCCGTCGAGTCTCTCCCCGACCTCCCCCGCGAACGCCGTTGAGGAGCCCGAGGAGGAGTCCGCGTCCGTGATCGAGGCTGCGGACGAGATCCCGGAGTCCGACGCGGCAGCGGACCTCTCAGACCCCTCGGCGGACCCGTCGGAGCCCGACCCGGCACCGCAGGCCGGCCCGGCACCGGGCAGCGCACCGGGCAACGCACCGGACAACGCACCCGACAGCTCGCCGAGCAGCGTCCAGAACAGCGCCGGAGAGAGCGAAGAAGCGGACGAGGTCGAGCCGCGGAAGGCCCCGGACGATCAGCAGGGTGCGACGCGTACCCCGCAGAGCTGAGGTCAGCGGCGGGCGGCGGCCCGGGTCACGAGCGTGCCGAGGACCCGGCCGAAGTCCAGCCCGGCCGCCTGGATCGCCAGCGGCAGCAGCGACGTCTCGGTCATGCCCGGGGAGACGTTGACCTCCAGCACGTGCGGGTCGCCTCCGCCGTCGACGATCAGGTCGACCCGGGACACGTCGCGCAGTCCGAGCGCGGTGTGCGCGGCGAGCGCCACCTCGGTGACCCGGGCCGTGGTCGCGGCGTCGAGCCGGGCGGGCGCGTGCCAGGTGGTACGCCCGGCGGTGTAGCGGGCCGCGTAGTCGTAGACGCCGTTGCGCGGCACGATCTCGACCGGGGGCAGGGCCTGCGGCCCCTTGCCGAGGTCGAGCACGGAGACCGCCACGTCCATCCCGGGGACGTAGCGCTCCACGAGCGCGGTCTGGTCGTACGCGAAACAACCCACCATCGCGGCCGGCAGCGACGCCGCCTCCCGGACCACGGCGGCGCCCAGTCCGGAACCGCCCTGCGCGGGCTTGACCATCAGCGGCAGCCCGAGGCGGTCGACGATCCGGTCCAGTACGGCCACCGCGCCCAGCTCGGAGAAGCGGTCGTGCGGCAGCGCCACCCAGTCGGGCGTCGGGATGCCCGCCTCGCGCAGCACCGCCTTGGCGGACGGCTTGTCCCAGGCGAGGCGGGACGACCGGGCGTCGCAGCCGACGTAGGGCACGTCCCAGAGGTCGAGTACGCCGCGCAGCGAGCCGTCCTCGCCGGTGGCGCCGTGCAGGGCGATCACCACGGCGTCCGGCGGGTCGGCGGTCAGCGCGGGCAGCAACGCCACGTCGGCGTCGCGCAGTTCCGCGTCGACACCGACGGCGCGCAGCGCGTCGAGCACCCGGCGACCCGACCGCAGTGAGACGTCCCGCTCGTAGGAGAGGCCGCCCGCGAGTACGAGCACGTGCAGCTCGTCGGTGGCGGATCCGGTCACGGGAAGCGGTGCGGCGGGGCTGTCGGACATGCGGGCATCATGCCAAGTCGGGACCGGGCGCGTCCGAGCCGCCCTGGCGACGTCGGGGTCCGGCACCGCCGACCGCGCCGAAGACCTTGCGCATGGCGATCTCCTGCTCCATCACCCCGGCCAGCCGGCGCACGCCCTCGCGGATCCGCTCCGGCGTCGGGAAGGAGAAGTTCAGCCGCATGTTGCCGGTGCCGGTGCCGTCGGCGTAGAAGCCGGTCCCCGGCACGTACGCGACGCGGGCGGCCACGGCGCGCGGCATCATCGCCTTGGAGTCGAGCCCATCGGGCAGCGTCGCCCAGACGAACAGGCCGCCGGCGGGCGTGGTCCAGGTGGTGCCCTCCGGCATCAGGTCGGTCATCGCGTCGAGCAGCGCGTCCCGGCGCTCCCGGTAGACCTCGCGGTAGACCTTGAGCTGCTGCCGCCACGGCATGGTGCCGAGGTACGTCGAGACGGCCGACTGCGCGTAGGCGCTGGGGCAGAGGATCTGCGCCTCGCTGGCGATGACCAGCTTGTCGCGGACCGCGTGCGGGGCCAGGATCCAGCCCACCCGCAGGCCCGGCGCGAACGTCTTGGAGAACGTGCTCAGGTAGAAGACCCCGTCGCGCCGCCGGGCCCGCAACGGCCGGGGCGCCTCACCTTCGAAACCGAGCTGACCGTACGGGTCGTCCTCCACCACGAGCAGCCCGGCGCGCTCACAGATGTCGAGCACCCGTTCGCGCCGCTCCTCGCTCAGCGTCACGCCGGCCGGGTTCTGGTAGGTGGGGATGGTGTAGAGGAACTTCACCCGCCGGCCGGCGCGTGCCAGGTCGGCGATGGCCACCTCCAGCGCCTCCGGGATGAGCCCCTCGTCGTCCATCGGCACGTGGGCGACCTGGGCCTGGGCGGCCTGGAACACCCCGAGCGCGCCGACGTACGTCGGGCCCTCGGCGAGCACCACGTCACCCGGGTCCAGGAACAGGCGGGCCACCAGGTCGAGGGCCTGCTGGCCGCCGACGGTCACCACCACGTCCTCGGGGGAGGCGCCGCAGGAGGCGTCGATCCCGGACAGGGACATCACCTCGCAGATCCGCTCGCGCAGCTCCGGGGTGCCCTGGCCGATGCCGTACTGGAGAGTGGTGGCGCCGTGCTCGGAGCCGAGCCGGCCGAGCATCTCGCCGACCGCGTCCAGCGGCAGCGCCGCGATGTAGGGAGCCCCACCGGCGAGCGAGACGACCTCCGGCCGGCTGGCCACCGCGAAGAGTGCCCGGATCTCCGAGGCGGTCATCCCGCGGACGCGCCGGGCGTACCGGTCGGTGTAGTCGTCGAGCGTCGTGCCGGTCATGGACATCACCTCGATCGGGTGTCGGCGGGGCTGCCGCCCGGTGTGGTACCCGCGATGCCGACATCCATTGGCGGCGGGGGCCGGTTGGTCGATCGTAGTCCCCGGTGACGGTCGCGGCACCGGCCGTGTGGACACGTCCACATCCCGGACCCGCCGTCGGCCGTCCGGGCGGGGGTTCGCGCGTTCCCTCCCGTACCGCCGGACAGGGGCGTACGATCGCTCGTCGGGAGCAGGAGGGCGCGGGACTCACCGGCGCTCCGAGCCTATTGGTGGGGTGCGCTCATGTCGCGACGTCTGGTCAGCCTGACCTTGGACACGCTGGAGGACCTGCCTCGATCCTGCCGGCAATGCGTCTACTGGGAGCTGGATCCGGTCTCCGCCGAGCGGGCCTGCGCGGCAGGCGACCCGGGCCTGGAGAAGGAGGCGTGGGTCTCCCAGACGCTGCTGGAGTGGGGTTCCTGCGGCAAGCTCGTCTACGTCGACGGCATGCCGGCCGGTTTCGTCATGTACGCCCCACCGGCGTACGTGCCGCGCTCGATGGCGTTTCCCACCTCACCTGTCTCGGCGGACGCGGCTCTGCTGATGACGGCGCACGTGGTGCCCGCCTTCGCCGACGGCGGCCTGGGCCGGATGCTGGTGCAGGGCGTGGCCCGCGACCTGACCAAGCGCGGCATCAAGGCGATCGAGGCGTTCGGCGACGCCAAGTTCGGCGACGACGCGGACGACCCGGCCCGCGCGTGCGTGGCACCCGCCGACTTCTTCCTCTCGGTGGGCTTCAAGACGGTCCGGCCGCACCCGCGCTACCCCCGCCTGCGGCTGGAGTTGCGGACGGCGCTGAGCTGGAAGTCGGACGTCGAGTACGCGCTGGAGAAGCTGCTCGGCTCGATGAGCCCGGAGACGCTGCTGCGGCCGGTCCGCCCGGCACCCGCCACCCGCTCGACGAGCTGAGCCGCGGGTCAGTCGACGACGGTGCCGGCGGCCACGGTCGCCCGCAGTTCGCTCACGTCGATCGAGCCGGTCGGCACGTCCCGCTCGATCGGCAGGTACATCCGCTGCACGCCGGCCACGATGGCCTCGACCACCCGGTCCCGGAAGCGCGGGTCGACGAGCCGCGCCCGGTCGTCCGGTGAGGTGAGGTAGCCGACCTCGACGCGTACCGCGGGCATCCGGGTGAGCCGGAGCAGCTCCCATGCCTTGGCGTGGGTACGGCAGTCGCGCAGCCCGGTGCGGGCCACGATCTCCCGCTGCACGAGCCCGGCCAGGCGTTCGCCGGTCGCCGACGTGACGCCGTTGTCGGTGCCGTAGTGGTAGGTGGCCACGCCCTCGGCCTCCGGGTTGGCGTGCCCGTCGGTGTGCAGGGAGATGAACACGTCGGCGCCGAGGGAGTTGGCGAGCTGGGCCCGGTCCGCGTCCGGCAGGCAGTCGCCGGGTGACGGGCCCCGGGTGAGCTGCACCCGTACGCCGGCGGCGGCGAGCCGCCCCTCCAGCCGGCTGGCGAGGTCGTGCACGAGGTCCGCCTCGCTCCAGCGCAGCGTGCCGTCGGGCACCACCACACCCGGGTCGGTGCCCCCGTGACCCGGGTCGATCACCACGGTCCGCCCGACGAGCGTCGGCCCGGCCTGCCGGATGGCGTCGGACTCGCGCAGCCACTGCGGGCGCCCGCCCACCACCTTGCGGCCGAGGCGGCGCAGGGCGTTGACGGTGTGTGGTCCGCACGACCCGTCCGGTTTCAGGCCCATCTCCCGCTGGAACTGCGCCACCGCGCGGGAGGTGCGGATGCCGTAGATGGCGTCGGCGCGGCCCACGTCGTACCCCATCTCCAGCAGGCGTTCCTGGAGCGAGCGGACGTCCTCGCCGGTCAGCGGCTCGGGTACGGCGTGGTACAGCGCGCGGGCGCCGAACCGCCAGCGGGCTGCGTCGAGCGCCCGCCAGGTCTCGGCGCCGACGCGCCCGTCGACGCTGAGGCCGCGGGACTGCTGGAAGGCCCGGACCGCGCGTTCCGTCTGGGCGTCGTAGTCGTCGCCTCCGGCCTCGGCGGGAAGAAGTTCCAGGCCGGCGAGGACGGTACGGATCTCGGCCACCGCCGGTCCCTGGTCACCGGGTCGGATCGGACGCACGACGACCCCCTCTGCACGGACGTTGGCGGACCGGAACTCCGACGGATGCTTACGGAGCGTACCGTGGCCGATACCCGACGGGTTCGCGTTCATGCAGGTCAGGCAAGCCGGAACCCCCGCCACCGGGCGTGGTGACGGGGGTTGCGGAGGTGTCGGTACGGCTCAGAGCGCCGACTCGATGAGCTTCACCAGCTCACCCTTCGGCTTGGCGCCGGCGATCGACTGCACCGGCTGGCCGTTCTTGAAGATGGTCAGCGTCGGCACCGACATCACCCGGTAGGCGCGCGCCGTCTCCGGGTTCTCGTCGATGTTGAGCTTGACGATGGTGACCTGGTCCTTCATCTCGCCCGCGATCTCCTCCAGCAGCGGCGAGACCTTGCGGCAGGGGCCGCACCACTCCGCCCAGAAGTCGACCAGAACCGGCTTGTCGGACTGCAGCACGTCGCTGACGAAGCTTGCGTCCGTGACCGCCTTGGTTGCTCCCACTATGAACTCTCCTCCTCCGAACCTTGCTCGTGGAACTCTCAGCCCTGGATGGTGGCGATGAACCGCTCGGCGTCCAGCGCGGCGGCGCAGCCGGTGCCGGCCGCCGTGATGGCCTGCCGGTAGGTGTGGTCGACGAGGTCACCCGCCGCGAACACACCGGGCACGCTGGTACGGGTGCTGGGGGCCTGCACCTTCACGTAGCCCTCGTCGTCCAGTTCCACCTGACCGCGGAACAGCTCGCTGCGCGGGTCGTGACCGATCGCCACGAACACGCCCGTGACGTCGAGCACCTTGCTTTCGCCGGTGTGCACGTTGCGCACCCGTACGCCGTTGACCTTGCCGTCGTCGCCGAGGATCTCCTCGACGACGGTGTTCCACTCGACCTTGATCTTCTCGTTGCCCAGCGCGCGATCGGCCATGATCTTGCTGGCGCGGAACGAGTCGCGGCGGTGGAGGATGGTCACCGACTCGGCGAAACGGGTGAGGAAGCTGGCCTCCTCCATCGCCGAGTCGCCGCCGCCGACCACCACGATGTGCTGGTTGCGGAAGAAGAAGCCGTCACAGGTGGCGCAGGACGACACACCGTGGCCCAGGTATTCCTGCTCGCCCGGCACACCCAGCGGACGCCAGGCCGAACCGGTGGAGAGGATGACGGCGCGGGCGCGGTACGCGGTCTCGCCCACCCACACGGTGCTCACCGCGTCGGAGCCGATCTCGCCGGTGTCCTTCAGTTCGACCCGCGTCACGTCGTCGGTGAGGAACTCGGCGCCGAAGCGCTCGGCCTGCTTGCGCATGTTGTCCATCAGCTCGGGGCCGAGGATGCCGTCGGCGAAGCCGGGGAAGTTCTCCACCTCGGTGGTGGTCATCAGCGCGCCACCCGACTGCACGCCCTCGATCACCAGCGGCTTCAGGTTGGCGCGGGCGGCGTAGACCGCCGCCGTGTAGCCGGCCGGACCGGAGCCGATGATGATCAGGTTGCGGACCTCGTCCACTGCCGTCTCCCGATGTGTGTGTTCGTCACCGGCCGCACCGATGTCGATCCCGAGTGCCGACGGCTCTAGGGGCGCCGGCGCCTGACTTGCAGAACGTCATCGTACGAAGCGGGGATTCCCGAGCCGGTCATCCGGTGGGTCAGGTCACGTGGCGGGACAAGCGTCGTGACCGCGTTTTCACCCTACCCGCGTCCGGAACCGCGTGTCCGCGCCGGACCCGGGTACCCCGCACTCCGGCCCGCTCACCCAGCCCCAGCGGGCGCCGCCCGCGTCCGTGAACGTCACCACGAGCGCCGGGGCGCCCTGGAACCGGGCGTAGTCGACCATGTTCACGGTGAGCGGCCCGGCGGCGTGCTCGACCCCGATCGCGGTGAGGCAAGCGGCGAGCGTCTCCGGCCGGGTCAGCCGGTCCAGCCCGCCGAGGGCGCTGAGGCGCTCAGGCGCGCCGGGCAGGGGCGTCTCCGCGCCGTCCTTCGCCGCGCCGGACGCCGCGGCCATGTCCCCCGGATTCGACTTCGTCCCGGCGAACGCCCCGCTTGCGGCGAGGCGTTCCGGTGTCCAGTCGGTGCCGCTGCGCACTGCCGGTCCGGTCGTCCGGTACGGCGCGCCGACCATCGGCGCCGCCTCCCGGGCCGCCTGGTCGGCCGTACCGCTGTCGCCCGGGTCGGCCAGCCGGCCGACACCGAGCCCCACCGCGGCGACCGAGGCGGCGGCCAGGGCCACCGGCCCGGCGATGCGGGCCCAGCGCCGGGGACGACGGCCGGGGCCGCTGTGCCGGTCGGTACGGGGGGCCGTGCCGGGTGGTCGGCTCGCGCCGCCGGACTGCGCCGGGACGACCGGCGTGCCGTCGCGCAGCGCGGGTCCGGCCCCGGCGAGCGCCGCGGTGATCCGGTCGGCCACCACCTGGGGCATCTCCGGCGCGGGGGCCGCGGCCCAGCCGGCCAGGTCGGCGCCGACCAGGTCGACCGCGTCGGCGAGATTCTCGTACGCGGCACGCCACGCCGGGTCCTGCTCGACCAGCCGGGCCACTGTCGCCTGCTCGGGGGTGCCGTCCAGCGCCCCGCCGAGGTAGTCGGCGAGCAGGTCGTGGTCGACCTCGCTGAACTCCCGGGAAGTCACGGCTCCTCCTGGCTGACGGCCTGACGGGACGCTCCCGACGAGGATCCGACGCCCTCGGGGCGCCTGCGGTTCCCGGAGGTGAGCCGCGGCACGTCGGCGGCCGGTGCGTCGGTGCCGGTACGCAGGTGGCCGAGCAGCACGGCGAGGCGGGCCCGGCCGCGGGCGCACCGGCTCTTCACGGTGCCCTCGGCGACGCCGAGCATGGCGGCGACCTCGGCCACCGGGTAGCCCTGCACGTCGACCAGCACCAGCGCGGCCCGCTGTTCGGCGGGCAGTGCCGCGAGCGCCTGCCGGACCACGAGCGCGGTGTCGTGGTCGTGGGCCGGCGCGGCCGGTTCCGGGCCGCCGGTGTGCCGACCAGGTTCGCCGTCGGTGTGCACGCCGTCGGGCAGCGGCACGGTGGCGTGGGTCTGGCGCCGCCGGATCCGGTCCAGGCAGGCGTTCACCACGATGCGGTGCAGCCAGGTGGTGACCGCCGAGTCGCCCCGGAACCGGGCCGCCGCGCGGTGCGCCGACAGCATGGCGTCCTGGAGGGAGTCGGCGGCCTCCTCGCGGTCGCCGATCGTCCGCAGCGCGACCGCCCAGAGGCGGTCCCGGTGCCGCTGGAACAGCTCGGTGAAGGCGTCCCGGTCACCCGCCGCGTGCGCCCGGAGCAGCTCCAGGTCGGAGCGGCCGGGCTGCGCGCCGTCGCGTTCCGCCATCACCACATCCGGAGGAGGTGGCGCGGCGGGGACGGCGGCCGGGTCACGAGCCCTGGACCACGATCTCCTGGACGCCGAGCTTCCAGCCGCTGCCGCTGTCCTTCGCCGGCAGCTTGGTGATCCAGAACAGCAGGTACTGGTACTTCTGGTCCGGCTCGAAGGCGTTGAAGATCATCTTGGTGCCGCCGTCCTCGTTCGGCGGCCCGATCAACGTCGAGTAGGCGTTGACCAGCTGCTTGTCGCCGGCGGAGGTGGACGGGAAGTCGCCGCGAGCGCCGGTGCGCAGCTCGACGGTGGCGCCGGTGGCCGACAGCGTGGCCTCCAGCTGCTTGACCGAGTGCGGGGCGCCCAGGTCGATCCAGACGCCCATGCCCTTCTTGATCCCGCCGAACTTGCCGTTGTTGCGGTAGCTGTTGGTCTCCCAGCCCTCGTCGTCGTTCCCGTCGATCACCTTCTCGGCGTTGCGCACCTCGGCGCGGTCGCCGTCCGGGTCGATGATCCGAACGGCCTCGATGGTGAGCTTGCGGACCTGCGCGGCGGGCTCGTCCCCGCCCCCGGTGGCCGGCGCGCTGTTCGACGGCTGGGCGACCGGCTCCTTGCCGCCGTCGTCGCCACCACCGAGCGCGTTGATGCCGATGAGCAGCCCGACCAGGGCCACAGCCAGCAGACCGGCGATGCCGATGGCGACCTTGCGACCGCCGGCCGCGGCCAGCGGGGAGGGCTCCTCGCCGGGCTCGGCGGTGAAACGCAGCGGGCCGGCTTGCTCCAGGAACTGCTCGTCGGCCGGGATGTCGAGCCGGCTCAGCTCGGCGGCCAGCACGTCCGACGACGGCGGCGCGATCTCCGGGTCGAGCAGGTCCATGGTGAGGTCGTCGAGGTAGGCGGGCACACCGGCGCGCATCTGCCGGGGCGCGGCGATCGCGCCGCCGGCGTCGCGGACGGCGTCCGGCAGGGCGGCGCGGCCGTGCCCGGCGGTGGCGCCGTGCAGCGGGGCCTCGCCGTGCGGCCAGTGCCCGGTCAGGGCGAAGTAGAGCACCCCGCCGACCGCGCGCAGGTCGTTCTCCTGGCTGTCCGCACCGTCGGTACGCGCGTCGGCGAGCACCACCCGGCCGTCGTCGCTGATCATGACGGTGCCGGGGTGGAGGTTGCCGTGCACCATGCCGGTGGCGTGCACGGCGGCGAGGGCACTGGCGACGGCGTTGCCGATAGCGGTGGCCCGGGCCGGGTCCAGCGGCCCGTCGGCGGCGACCATTTCGCGCAGCGACTGCCCGTCGACCCACTCGCGGACCACGTAGGCCCGGTCGTCCTCGTCGATCGCGTCGTAGACGCCGACGAGATTGGGGTGGATGACGCGGCTCGCGGCGACCGCGGCCTGAAGCATCTCGGTGGCGGAGTCGCCACCCGGGTAGCGGAGGACCACGGCGACGGGACGGCGGAGCACCACGTCGACACCGCGCCAGACCAGCCGGCCCGCGCTGTCGTTGTTGATGTGCTCGACCAGTTCGTACCGCTCCGCGAGCAGCTCACCGACCGTGGGAGCACCGAAGGTCACGACCGCAGGAGAGGTCTCCTCCGCTTCCTGACCCTCGCCGACCTGGGTCACCCGTCCTCCCTCGGTGATCGCGTCGATCGATGGACCCGTGCTGCTGGGCATGTGGCTTCCCGCTCTACCTTCGGTGGAACGGCCGCGGTGTCGACACCCGCGTCGATCCCGGTCGTACCCGTCGAGAGCGACCTTACCCGGGATGCCCGGTTCTCCGACATGTCATCTTCCCGCTGTGACCGGCCGGAAGGCCAGTCGCCACGGGCCCCGGCCGGGTCGCCCGCCCACCCGGCGGGCGAGCCGGACACGCACCGCCAATCTAAAGGTTGACGGCAAGGAAGCGGCACAGGGGCGTACCGGTGCGGCGGCGGGAAGGTTTTCCCCGCCCCGGCCTGCGCTCCCTCATCCGTACGGTTGGTTGTCCACAGGCCGAGAGGCCCATTGGACGGCGGAATTCCAAGTTATCCACAGCCGTATCCCCAGCCTGGTGATCCTCGTTCACCGTCGGTCACCGAGGGGGTCAACGCCCGAGGCGCCGCCGGACCATCCCGACCACCTCGGTGATCTCGCCGATCCGCAGCACCATGGCGAGCCCGAGGTAGGTCGCGCCGATCGCCGCGCCGCCGATCACCAACTGGACCGCCGCGGCGAGCCAGCTCAGGCTCGCCGGGTCGCCGGGGAGCACCGCGACCACGAGTACGCCGACGAGCGCGGCGCCGAGCGCCGCCACGACCACCCGCCCGAGCGTCCGCATGATCCCGCCCAGCCCGATCCGGCCCACCCGGGGCCGCAGCAGCATCGCCGAGATGATCGCTGCCGCCAGGTACGACACCGCGTTGCCGAGCATCATCCCGGCCGCCGCGAACGTGTTCGAGAAGAGCAGGAACAGGCCCACCTGGAGCAGGACGCGCAGCGCCACCACCGGAATGTTGATCAGAGCCGGGGTGCGGGTGTCCGGCAGCGCGTAGAACGCGAACGTGAAGAGCTGGCTCACCGCGAACGGCACCAGGCCGAGCGCCGCCACCAGCAGCACGGTCGAGGTGGCCACCGCGTTGTCGCCGGTGAACGCGCCGTACCGGAACACCACCACCGAGATCGGGGCGGCCAGCACCGCGTAGCAGACCGCGATGGGTGCGAGCACCGCGGTGACCATCCGGGTGCCCCGGGACAGGTCGGCGGTGACGTCGTGGAACCGGTTCTCGGCCGCGGCCGCGCTCATCCGGGGCATCAGCGCGGTGATGATCGAGACGGCGATGATGCCGTGCGCCATCATCAGCAGCAGGAACACGTTGTTGTAGATCAGCAGGCCGGCGTTCTCGCCGTCCCCGCCGGTGGCCCGGTTGAGCAGGTTGACCACCACGAAGAGGCCGAGCTGGTTGACCGCGACGTAGCAGAACATCCAGGCGCCGAGCCGGGCCAGCTCGCGCAGCCCCAGCTCCCGGAAGTCGAACCGCGCCTTCCACCGGAAGCCGACCTTGCGCAGCGCGGGCAGCAGTCCGATCGCCTGCACCGCCACGCCGAGCAGCGTGCCGCCGCCGACCAGCAGGACCCGGTCCCAGCCCACCTCGTCGGGCCGGAGGCCGGTCGCGCCGAAGACGACGATGTACAGGCCGAACGTGCCGATCGAGACGAGGTTGTTGAGGATCGGCGCCCACATCGGGGCGGCGAAGTGCCCGCGCGTGTTCAGCACCGCGGCGATCAACGCGCTGATGCCGGTGAAGAACAGCATCGGCAGCATCAGGTACGACAGCCGGGTGACGAGCGTGGTGTACGCCGGGTCGTCGCCACCGGCCGCGTACACGGCGGTCAGCACCGGGGCCAGCAGCACCGCGATCAGCGCGGTCGCGGCGAGCGCCAGCACCGCGAGGGTCAGCAGGCGCTGTGCGTACGCCTCGCCCCGGTCCGCGTCGATCTTGCGGCGGCGGACCAGCACCGGAACCAGGACGCTCGTCAGCACGCCGCCGAGCAGGAACTCGTACACCTGGTTGGGCAGGAACTGGGCGGTGGTGAACGCGTCGCCGACCATGGTGCCGAGCGCGGCACCGATCATCAGGTTGCGGATGAAGCCCGTACCCCGGCTCACCAGGCTGCCGATGGCCATCACCGCGCTGTTCGCCGCGGCGCTGGTCTCGGCGACCACCTCCTGCGGCGGCGCGACGGCCTCGACGCCGGGCTGGTTCAGCGGCTCGGCGGAGATGAAGGTGGCGCCGTCGTCCGGCGGCAGGCCGCCGCCGTGCGCGTTCGCGCTGCGGTAGAGCCCGCCGCTCATCTGCCAGCCTCCAAGGGGTACGTGGCGACCGGGCCCGGCCGGCCCCGCCCAACCGGAACCTTAGTCAACCCGGGCCCGTTACCCGCGCCCGGCGCGGTCGATCCACCTCCGGCCCGATAGGCTGGCGATCCCATGTCCGAAGCCTCCGCCTCCCACGCCGCCGACCGCCGCGAACTGACCGCCGCGCAGCGCAACGCCGTCGCCGAACTGCTCCGAGTCTCACCGGTCGCCGACGAGCTGGGCCGGCGCTTCGCCCAGGCCGGTCACGAACTGCACCTGGTGGGCGGATCCGTCCGCGACGCGCTGCTCGGCCGGCTCGGCAACGACCTCGACTTCTGCACCGACGCCCACCCGGACGAGACCATCAAGGTCATCCGCGGGTGGGCCGAGTCGATCTGGGAGACCGGACGCGAGTTCGGCACCATCGCCTGCCAGCGCGACGGCCTCAACCTGGAGATCACGACGTTCCGCGCGGAGGTCTACGACCAGGTCAGCCGCAACCCGGTGGTGCAGTACGGCACCAGCCTGACCGAAGACCTCAAGCGCCGCGACTTCACAGTCAACGCGATGGCGGTCAGCCTGCCCGACCACCGGTTCACCGACCCGTACGGCGGGCTGGCCGACCTCGCCGCCAAGATCATTCGTACCCCCGGGACGCCGCAGGAGTCGTTCCGCGACGACCCCCTGCGGATGCTGCGCGCGGCCCGGTTCGCCGCCCAGCTCCGCTTCGCCGTCCACCCGGACGTCCGTGCGGCGATGACCGAGATGGCCGCGGACCTGGACCGGATCACCGCCGAGCGGATCCGGGACGAGTTCACCAAGCTGCTCTGCGGCGCCGACCCGATCACCGGGCTGCGCCTGCTGGTCGACACCGGGCTGGCCGAGCGCTTCCTGCCCGAGCTGACCGGCCTCAAGCTCACCATCGACGAGCACGCCCAGCACAAGGACGTCTACGAGCACACGCTCACAGTGGTCAGCAACGCCATGTCGATGGAGTCCGACGGCTGCGACTTCGTGCTGCGCATGGCCGCGCTGATGCACGACGTCGGCAAGCCCGCCACCAAGGCGGTCGGCGCGGACGGCCGGGTCAGCTTCCACCACCACGAGGTGGTCGGCGCCCGGCTGACCAAGAACCGGATGAAGGCGCTGCGCTACTCCAAGGAGATCACCTCCCAGGTGGTCAAGCTGGTCGGGCTGCACCTGCGCTTCTACGGGTACGGCCGCGGCGAGTGGACCGACTCGGCGGTGCGCCGGTACGTCACCGACGCCGGTGACCTGCTGTCCCGCCTGCACAAGCTGACCCGCTCCGACTGCACCACCCGCAACCGGCGCAAGGCGGCCCAGCTCGCGGCCGACTACGACGCGCTGGAGGAGCGGATCTCCCGGATCGCCGCCGAGGAGGACCTGGCCCGGGTCCGGCCCGACCTGGACGGCAACGCGATCATGGAGCTGCTCGGCGTACCGCCGGGGCCGGTGGTCGGTCGCGCCTGGCAGTACCTCAAGGAGCTGCGCCTGGAGCGGGGCCCGCTGGACCGCGACGAGGCCGAGGCTGAGCTGCTGCGCTGGGCGCGCGACGAGGGCATCACCGGCTGAGACCGGCGTCCGTGATCTGACGACGATACGGCGGCGTGTCGACCGATCGGTTGACCCGTTCCGGTCGATGTCTCCCGCATGATGAGTCATCGGCAGCCGCCGAATCGACAGATGTGGCTGTCCGATCTCATCCGCCCGTCCGCTCCGGACGGTCGCTGGACACGGGGAGTCAATTCATGACACGTCACGGCGGCCTGCGCCGCTCCGCGCTCGTGGGGATCGCCCTCACCAGCGCCACCTCCATACTCTGCGCCACAGTCGCCGGCCCCGCCCTGGCCGACCCGAAGCGACAGTCGGTCCGCGGCGCCGGCACGGCCGAGGCGGTGCCCGGCCGCTACATCGTGGTCCTCAAGAAGGGCAAGACCACCCCGGCCAAGGTGAAGTCCGCCGCGTCCGCGCTGGCCGGCGAGCACGGCGGCACCGTCCGCCGGGTCTTCGGCAAGGCGCTGAACGGCTACTCCGCCACGATGGACGTCCGGCAGGCCGCGCGGCTCGCCGCCGACCCGGACGTCGAGTACGTCCAGCAGGTCCAGCGCTGGAGCACCGCCGGCACCCAGACCACCCCGCCGTGGGGCCTGGACCGCATCGACCAGCTCAAGACCCGGACCGACGGGAAGTACACCTATCCGGCGACCGGCGCCGGGGTGACCGCCTATGTGATCGACACCGGTATCGACATCGACCACCAGGACTTCGACGGGCGGGCCGGCAACGGCTACGACGCGGTCGAGCAGGACAACGTCGCCCAGGACTGCCACGGGCACGGCACCCACGTGGCGGGCACGATCGGCGGTACGACGTACGGCGTCGCGAAGGCCGTCGAGCTGGTCGCCGTCCGGGTCCTCAACTGCGACGGCGAGGGCGACAGCGAGCAGGTGATCGCCGGCATCGAATGGGTCACCACCAACGCCACGGGGCCCTCCGTCGCGAACATGAGCCTCGGCGTCGGCCGCGTCGACCAGGCCGTGAACGACGCGGTCGCCCGCTCGATCGCTTCCGGCATCACGTACACGGTCGCCGCCGGCAACATCATGGCGAACGCCTGCGAGTCCTCGCCGGCGAGCGTGCCCGCCGCCATCACCGTCGGCGCCACCGACCGGGTGGACATGCGTGCCTGGTTCTCCAACTACGGCCGCTGCCTGGACCTGTTCGCCCCGGGCACCGGCATCGTCTCGGCCAAGGCCGGCACCAGCGCCGGCTCGGAGTCGATGAGCGGCACCTCGATGGCCTCCCCGCACGTGGCGGGCGCCGCCGCGCTGCTGCTGGAGGAGCACCCGGACTGGTCGCCGCAGCAGGTGCGGGACTCGATCGTGACCACCGGCATCGGCGGGGCGGTGCACGACATCATGGGCTCCACCGACCGGCTGCTGCACATCGGCGCGGCGGCGACGGCCCGCGGCTCGTACGGGCTCAAGGCCCGGGTCAACGGCCGGTACGTCACCGCGGAGAGCGCCGGGGCGAAGCCGCTGATCGCCCGCGGCACCGCCATCGGGGCCTGGGAGAAGTACGACGTGGTCGACGCCGGCGGGGGCCTGTTCGGCCTGCGGGCGCGGGTCACGAACAAGTTCGTCACGGCGGAGAGCGCCGGGGCGAAGCCGCTGATCGCCCGCTCGGCCACCATCGGCGCCTGGGAGAAGTTCCAGATCGTCGACAACACCGACGGCACGATCAGCCTGAAGGCGGCGATCAACGGCAGGTACGTCACCGCGCCCAGCGCCACCTCGCCGCTGATCGCGAGCAAGACCGCGATCGGCACCGCCGAGAAGTTCGACTTCGACGCCCCGGCGCCGCTCGTGAGCATCAAGTCGGTGGTCAGCGGCAAGTTCGTGACGGCGGAGAGTGCCGGGGCGAAGCCGCTGATCGCCCGCTCCGCGACCGTCGGCGCCTGGGAGAAGTACGAGCTGGTGAGCGTCGGTGACGGCTTCGGCACCTTCGGCCTGAAGGCCCAGATCAACGGCAAGTTCGTGACGGCGGAGAGCGCCGGGGCGAAGCCGCTGATCGCCCGGGGTGCCTCGATCGGCGCGTGGGAAGGGCTGTCGCTCCTGCACTACAACGCCGACGGCTCGGTCTACCTGTACGCGAACGTCAACGAGAAGGCGGTCACCGCCGGCGGCGCCGGTACCAGCCAGCTCATCGCCAGCCGGACCATCGACTGGGGCGGCCCGCCCTTCGATCTGGGCGAGGGCGAGAAGTTCGTCATCGCCGTGCTCTGATCCGTACCACCGCACGACGCCCGCCGGCTCCCCGAGGGGAACCGGCGGGCGTCCGTCGTCACTGGGTGACGGTGGTGCCGTCCACGGTGTTCTTGCCGTTGTTCTGCGCGCTGCTGCCCAGCCGGGCCAGCAGGCCGGCCAGGTCGATGCCGGTCAGGTCGCTGCCGAGCTGCAGACCCTGGGCGACGTTTCCGGCCACCGACTTGGTCAGCGACGACGCGCCGTCGGTGGAGATCACAGTCATCTTGTCGATCGCGCCGATCGGGGCGCTGGCCGCGCCGACCACCTCGGGCAGCACCTTGACCAGCAGGTCCAGCACGGCCGCTTCGCCGTACGCGGCGAACGCCTCGGCCTTGCGGGCCATCGCGTCGGCCTCGGCCTGACCCTTGGCGAGGATGGCCGCGGCCTCGGCCTGGCCCTCGCGCTCGACCGCCTCGGCGATCGCGGAACGACGGCGCTGCTCGGCCTCGCCCTCCTTGGCGCCCTCGATCGCGTTCGCCTCGGCCAGCGCGGCCCGGCGGGCCCGCTCGCCCTCACCGGTGAGGCGGGCCTGCTCGGCGGACGCCTGGGCGGCGGCGATGGTGGCCTGCCGCTGCGCGTCGGCGTTGAGCACCGCCGCGTTGCGGTTCGCCTCGGCCTCCTGCTCGACCTTGTACCGGGCCGCGTCGGCCGGCTTGCGCACTTCGGTGTCGAGCTGGCGCTGCTTCAGCTCGGCGTTGCGCTCGGCCACCTTCTGCTGCTCGGAGAGGATCGCCTGGTCCCGCTCGGCCTGGGCGAGCGGACCGGCCGCGGCCGACTTCGCCTTCGCCGCGTCGATCTCGGCCTGGATGCCGGCCTGCTTGAGGGCCAGGTTCCGGTTCGCCTCGGCGATCGCCTCCTCGGCGAGCAGCCGCTCCTGCTCGGCCTGCTGCCGGGCCCGCGCCTCGGCGATGGCCGCGTCCTTGAGCACCCGGGCCGCCTCGGGCCGCCCCAGGTCCTGCAGGTAGGAGCCCTCGGCCGAGATGTCCTGGAGCTGGAACGTGTCCAGCACCAGGCCCTGGTTGGTCATCGAGTGCTCGGCCTCCTCGGCGACCGCGCTGGCGAACGCTGCCCGGTCCCGGATGATCTCCTCGACGGTGAGCCGCCCGACGATCGAGCGCAGCGCGCCGGCGAGCACCTCGCGGGTGAAGTTGTCGATCTCCTCCTGCTGGTTCAGGAAGCGCTGGGCGGCGGCGCGGATCGCGTCCTCGGTGCCGCCGACCTTCACGATCGCCACGCCGTGCAGCTCGGTGCGGATGCCCTGCTTGCTCACCGCGCCGCGGATGCTGACGTCGATCCGGCGGCTGGACAGGTCGAGCGACTGGAGCTTCTGCACCACCGGCAGCACGAAGACCGAGGCGCCGAGCACGACCTTCTGCCCGGACATGTCGGTGGAGCGGGCTCCGTCGGCGGACTGCGTGGTGCGGCCCTTGCGGCCGGTGACGATGAACGCCTGGTTCGGCCCGGCCACCTTGATCCGGGACAACACGAAGAGGACGAGGACGACGGCGAGGAGGACCGCGCCGCCGATGGCGACGAGCAGGGGCATGGGCGTTCCCGTCTGTGTGGTGGTGTGTCAGTAGGTCTCGACGTGCACGCTGGTCTCGCTCAGTGCTTCGACCACGAAGATCCGGGTGCCGACCGGCATCGGCCCGTCGGCGCGGGCGTTGAGCTTCACCGGCTGGCCGGCGAGGCGGACCCGCACCTCGCCGTAGCCGCCGCTGGGGATCGGCGTCACCACCAGGCCGATCGCGCCGGCCAGGTGGTCGCGGGTGGGTGTGGCGTCGGTGCGCATGTTGCGGGCCGCGCGGCTCAGCCGCGCCGCCAGCCAGCCGGTGGGCACGGCCGCGAGCACGCCGCCGGCCACCGCCGCCGCGATCATTCCGGGGGTACGGCCCCCGAGCAGTTCGTTGACGATCGCGCCGCCGAAACCGAACGCCCCGGTGAACCCGGCGGCCGCCTCCAGCGACACCGGCCCGTCGACGTCCGGCTGGCCGAGGTGGAGCACTCCCGAGCCGAGCAGGGCGAGCGTCAGCACGCCGACACCGACCCCGCCGATGATCAGGAAGATGAGCGTCCCGGTGGCCATGACCTGCACGGTATCGACGCCGTGCAACATCGACTTCGCTCAGCGGTCGTCCAGCCCGCCCTCAGCGAGGCAATGTCCGTGGGCGCGCGCGACAATGGGTGGCATGCGCTGGACCGTGCTCGACTCGCCGATCGGGGAGTTCTCCGTCGGCACCGACGACGACGCGGTGCGCGGCGCGCACTTCGGCCGGGTGGACGGGGCGGCCGACGAACCCGGTGACGCGGTGGCCCGGCTGGCGGTGGCGGAGCTGCGGGCGTACTTCGCCGGTGAGCTGACCGAGTTCACAGTGCCGGTGTCGGCGCCCCGGGGCTCGGAGTTCGAGCGCGCGGTGTGGCGGGAGATGACCCGCATCCCGTACGGGGAGACGAAGACCTACGGCGAGGTGGCGAAGGCGGTCGGAGATCCCGGCGGTGCCCGGGCGGTCGGGGTGGCCTGCAACCGCAATCCGGTGCCGGTGATCGTGCCCTGTCACCGGATCGTCGGTGCGGGCGGCAAGCTGGTCGGCTTCGGTGGCGGGCTGCCGCGCAAGGTGACACTGCTGGAACTGGAGGCGTCGGTGGCGCTGCGGCGAGCCTGGTCCTGACGTACGCGAAGAAAGAAGGCCGGGTCCGCGCGGACCCGGCCTTCTTCCTCGTGCTCGTGCTGCGTGTCAGCGCTCGATCTCGCCGGCGATGAACGCCTCGACGGCGGCGTGCGCGTCGTGGTCGGCGTACTGCTCCGGCGGGGACTTCATGAAGTACGAGGAGGCGGAGAGGATCGGGCCACCGATCTTCCGGTCCAGCGCGATCTTCGCGGCGCGGACGGCGTCGATGATGACACCGGCCGAGTTCGGCGAGTCCCACACCTCGAGCTTCAGCTCCGCGTTGAGCGGGGTGTCACCGAAGGAGCGGCCCTCCAGGCGGATGTACGCCCACTTGCGGTCGTCCAGCCACGGCACGTGGTCGGACGGGCCGATGTGCACGTCGCTCTTGCTCATCTCGTGCGGGATCTGGGAGGTCACCGACTGGGTCTTCGAGATCTTCTTCGAGACCAGGCGGTTGCGCTCCAGCATGTTCATGAAGTCCATGTTGCCGCCGAAGTTGAGCTGGTACGTGCGCAGCAGCTCGACCCCGCGGTCCTCGAAGAGCTTCGCCAGGGCGCGGTGCACGATGGTGGCACCGACCTGGCTCTTGATGTCGTCGCCGACGATCGGCAGGCCGGCGTCGGTGAACTTCTTCGCCCACTCCGGGTCGGAGGCGATGAAGACCGGCAGGGCGTTCACGAACGCGCAGCCGGCGTCGATCGCGGCCTGGGCGTAGAACTTGTCGGCCTCCTCGGAGCCCACCGGGAGGTAGGAGACGACCACGTCGACCTGCGCGTCGCGCAGCGCCTGCGCCACGTCGACCGGCTTGGCGTCCGACTCCTCGACGATCTCGCGGTAGTACTGGCCGAGACCGTCGAAGGTCGGGCCGCGCTGCACGGTGACGCCGGTCGGCGGCACGTCGCACAGCTTGATCGTGTTGTTCTCGCTGGCGACGATCGCCTCCGCGAGGTCCATGCCCACCTTCTTGGCGTCCACGTCGAACGCCGCGACGAACTTCACGTCCGAGACGTGGTAGTCGCCGAAGGTGACGTGCATGAGACCCGGGACGCGGTCGTTCGGGTCGGCGTTCCGGTAGTACTCCACGCCCTGTACGAGGGACGAGGCGCAGTTACCCACACCGACGATGGCGACGCGGACGGAGCCCATAGCGTCTGCCTCCTTCTTCTTCATCACGGCCGCTCTGTCCTGGACGTTCCAGGCGTGGGCGGGCTGTCGTTGTCTCCTCGGCCACCGGCCGTCCCGGGTCGCGGGTCGGCCGGGGCCCGGCCGGAGCGCTCGTTGGCGATGAGCTCCTCCAGCCAGCGGACCTCGCGCTCACAGGCGTCGAGCCCGTGGCGTTGCAGTTCCAGGGTGTACGCGTCGAGGCGCTCGGCTGCCCGGCCGAGCACGTCACGAAGACCTTCGCGACGTTCCTCGATCTTGCGGCGACGACCTTCCAGGATCCGGAGCCGGGTGGCCTGGTCGGTCCGGGCGAAGAACGCGAAGTGCACGCCGAAGCCCGTGTCGTCGTACGTCTCGGGTCCAGCCTGCGCTATGAGCTGGGCGAAGCGTTCCTTGCCCTCCGCGGTAATGGTGTAGACCACCCGACCGCGTCGGCTGGTCAGCGCGGGTACCTCCTCGGCGGTCGCGGGTGTCTCGGCGGCTTCGGCGATCCATCCCGCCGCCTGCAGCCGACGCAGCGTCGGGTAGAGCGAGCCGTAGCTGATCGCCGCCCGGATGGCACCGAGCTTGGCGGTCAGCTCCTTGCGCAGCTCGTAGCCGTGCATCGGTGCCTCCTGCAGGAGGCCGAGGATGGCAAGCTCGAGCACGGGCCATCCCCTCTTTCCCCCTGCGCGGAGCACTAACCACCGCGATGTATCGGACCGATACATCGCACGTTAGCGGAGAGGTGAGGGTGGGGCAAACCCCTGCTTACGCGACGCGTTCCTCACGCATCGTGACCATGGTCGCCTGGGTTCGCCGGAGCGCGTACCCTTTGCCGCATGCGTACGCAGCGCCAGGTCGTCGACTACTCGCTTCAGAAGCGGGCTGTGCTGCGTGAACTGCTCGCCGGGCGGATCGGCACGTACGACGTCTGCGACGCCTCGCCGTACCTGAAGAACGCTGCTCGTTTCCACGGCGAGCCGACCGACCACCGCTGCCCGATCTGCCGCAGCGAGAACCTGATCCACGTCCACTACATTTACGGTGACGAACTCAAGCAGTCGGCCGGCCAGGCGCGTACCCGGGCCGAGTTGCCCGTCCTGGCCATGACGCTGCGTGAGTTCCAGGTGTTCGTGGTGGAGGTCTGCCCCGGCTGCGACTGGAACCATCTCGTCGAGCAGTTCCTGCTCGGCCGGGACGGCCTCGCGGGCGAGGCGGAGGACGCGGACGAGTCGGTCGCGGCCAACGGCTCCACCCCTCGGCGAAGGCGAGAGGCGCAACGGTGAACGCGGCTGTCCCGATCGCTGCCGGCCCATTCCCCGGGCGGCAGGATCGACAGCCCTTACGCGTAATTGGTCCGAATAGATCGGATTTGACGGGCGATCGCTGGCACGGCCGGCGGGTAACGTCCCGTGTTCCAGCTCACGGCAACCCGGTGGCGGCGCCCCCGCGCCCCACCGCGACCGGCAGGGTGTGAGGAATGAACTACGGCGATCCCAGTTCTTCGCGTGGGCGGGCCCAGATCCCGGGCCCGAACGGCGACCCCGGTTCCGAAGGGAGCCGGGGCGGGAACGGTTGGTCCGGCGCGGCTGAGGGCGGCGCCTCGGCGCGCGCCTCCGCGACACCGTACGGCGCGGGCGGCCGGGCCTCGGTCGGCGGCGCCGCACCGGTGCCGCGCGGGGCGGCAGGCTCGGCCTCGGTCGGCCGGGCCGGCGCGGGCCGCGCCTCGGTGCCGGTGTCGCCGGCGCCCGGCGTCTCCGGACGCGCGGGCGCCGGGCGGGCGTCGGTGCCGGTCTCCCCGGCCGCTCCGGCCGGGCGCGCCTCGGTGGGCGCGGCGAGCGTCGGCGCGGCCGGCGTCGGTGGGCGTGCGAGCGTGGGCGCACGCGCGAGCGTCGGCGCGGCGGCGGTCGGTGGCCGCGCCCGGGTGCCCGGCGCCTCCGGCGGTGGTCCCGGTGGTCCCGGCGGTCCGGCCGGACCCGGCCGGCGTGGCCGCGGCGAGGACCCGGCGCGGGCGAAGAAGCGCCGCCGGATCAACATGCTGATCGCCGGCTTCGCCGTGTTCATCATGCTCGCCGGCATCGGCGTGGTGAGTTTCACCTGGTACTCCACCAAGGTGGTGCTCCCGGAGGACACCATCCCGCCGCTGTCCACCACCATCTACGACTCGACCGGCAAGACCGCCATCGCCCGGATCGGCGACCAGAACCGCCAGCTGGTCACCATCGACCAGATCCCGGAGCACGTCCAGCACGCGGTCGCCGCGGCGGAGGACCGGAACTTCTACAAGCACTCCGGTGTGGACTACAAGGGCATCGCCCGGGCCGCGTGGAACAACCTCACCGGCGGCGACAAGCAGGGCGCCTCGACCATCACCCAGCAGTACGCGCGCAACGCGTTCGAGAACCTGAACCAGGACACGTACGGCCGCAAGGTGAAGGAGGCGATCCTCGCCTCCAAGCTGAACGACAAGTACGACAAGCGCGCGATCATGCAGCACTACCTGAACGTCATCTACTTCGGCCGCGGCGCGTACGGCATCCAGGCGGCGGCGCGGACCTACTTCGGTAAGGACGTCAAGAGCCTCACAGTGGCCGAGGCCGCGGTGCTCGCCGCGCTGATCAAGCAGCCGGAGCCGAGCGGCACCCACCAGGGTTACGACCCGGCGATCAACCCGACGGCCGCGCTGGACCGGTGGAACTACGTGATCAACGGCATGATCACGGAGAAGTGGCTGGACGCGCCGAACACGCCGCAGCATCCCACCGAGTACCCGAAGAACATCGCGAAGCCGTCGAAGAACAGCGGCGGCGGCTTCGGCATCGACACCCCGTACGGCAACATCGTCAACTACGTCTCGCAGGAACTGCGCGAGATGAAGCTCTGCACCGACAACGAGGCCGAGGCGACCGAGAAGAAGCCGCTGTGCTCGAAGGCGCTGAGCCGGGGTGGCTACAAGATCACCACCACCATCAACCAGAAGATGCAGGAGGCGGCGCTCGACGCGGCCCAGCGGGCCAAGAAGGGCTCCGAACTCGCCGGACAGCCGCCGAACCTGATGGCCGCGGTGGTGGCCATCGACCCGAAAACCGGCCGGGTGCTCGCCTACTACGGCGGCGACAACGGCACCGGCACCGACTACGCCGGGAAGAACGTCGACAACGGCGTGGTGAGCGGCGGTCACTCGCCGGGTTCGAGCTTCAAGATCTACACGCTCGCCGCGGCGCTCAAGGAAGGCATCTCGCTCAAGTCCCGGTGGAAGGGCACGGCGTTCACACCGAAGGGCACCAAGTTCAAGGTCAGCAACGCCGGCGCGGACAAGGTCTCCTGCGGCGACTCCTGCACGCTCGAACTGTCGACGCTGAAGTCGCTGAACGTGCCGTTCTACTACATCACCGAGAAGATCGGCCCGGACAAGGTGCTCGACATGGCCAAGCAGGCCGGCGTCACCACCATGTGGCAGACCGACACCAACCCGGCCAAGGCGCACGACCTGACCAAGGCCGACCCGAAGGACCTGGCTCCGTCGCCGTTCTTCCACGTCCTCGGCTACGGCCAGTACCCGATCACGGTGCTCGACCACGCCAACGGCGTCGCCACGTTCGCCAACCAGGGCGTCTACCACAAGGCGCACTTCGTGAAGCTGGTGCAGAAGCAGAACCCGGACACCGGCAAGTGGGACACGGTCGGCGGGGAGAAGCTCAAGGGGCAGCAGCGGATCGACAAGGACATCGTCGCCGACGTGACGTCCGTGCTGAAGCAGTACCCGGGCCAGATCAACAAGCGCCTGGAGGAGGGCCGGCAGGTCGCCGAGAAGACCGGCACCTGGGAACTCGGTGACAAGACCACCCGTAACGGCGACGCCTGGATGATCGGCTACACGCCACAGCTCGCCACCGCGGTCTGGGTCGGCAACGTCAAGGACCGCAAGGCGATCAAGTACAAGGACGGCCGGGACATCAGCGGTGCCCGGATGCCGGGTGACATCTTTCAGCGCTTCATGAACGACGCGCTCAAGGGCAAGGACAAGGAAGAGTTCCCGCCCGCGGCAAACGTCGGCGAGGACGACACCGGCAACGGCGAGGCCCCGCCGCCGACGAACGAGCCCGGCCAGCCGGGCGGCCCGAACTGCGACCCGCTGGGTCTGTTCTGCCCCGGCGGCACGCCCGGCGGCGGCACCCCCGGCGGCGGTGACCAGGGTGGAACGCCCGGCGGGGGCGGGCTCCCCGGAGGCGGCGGACGCCCCGGTGGGGGCGGTGGCGGCGGTGGGCTGCTACCGAGCACACCACCGACACGACAGAACTGACGCGTACCACCTGACGGCGGCGGCCGGACCTCGGGTCCGGCCGCCGCCGCGTTTCGCGTACCGGAATTTCTCCGCGCGCGACGGGACGGCGACCCCCGGTGTACGGCAGGATGCCTCTCCATGAGCACCCAGTCGCCCGCAGGCATCGATGAGCCCGGCGCGTCCGAGGCGGCGCCACGATCCGCAGAGACGGTGGACCACCCGTCCCGCTCCGACTGGTTCGTCCGGGGCGCCTCCGGTCTGATCGGCGGGCCGCTCGGCGACCACGCCGCCGCACTGGACCGGCCCGCCGAGCGGGAGAGCCGCTTCTGGACCGCCGGCCGGATCGTCTTGGCGCTGGTGTGCCTCACGCTGGCCCTGCACTGGGTGCAGAAATCGCCCTGCCAGGACGGCGCCTGGCAGAACAACATCCAGTACACCCGGATGTGCTACACCGACGTGCTCGCGCTCTACTACGCCGAAGGGCTCAACGAGGGCAAGGTGCCCTACGCCGACCACCCCGTGGAATACCCGGTGCTGACCGGCTACTTCATGGGGGCGCTCGGCCTGCCGGTGCACGCCCTCGGCACCGACAACCCCGCCATCAACCAGGGCCAGTGGTTCTACAACCTGAACGCGCTGGTACTCGGCGCGCTCGCGGTCGCCACCGTCGCGGTGATCCTCAGCCTGCGCCGACGACGACCCTGGGACGCCGCGTTGTTCGCGCTCTCCCCGGCGCTCGTGCTCACCGCCACCGTCAACTGGGACCTGCTCGCCATCGGCCTGGCCGCGTTCGGCCTGCTGGCCTGGGCGCGCGCCCGCCCCGACCGGTACGCGCTGCTGCTGCCCGGACTCGCCGGCGTCCTCATCGGACTCGGCGGGGCGGCCAAGATGTGGCCGCTGTTCCTCCTCGGCCCGATCCTGGTCCTCGCGCTGCGCGCCGGCAAACTGCTGGCCGGGCTCGTCGCCACGGCGACCGCGGTGGTGACGCTCGTGGCCGTGAACCTGCCTGTCGCGATCCCCTACCGGGAGAACTGGGAACGCTTCTTCGACCTGAACACCACACGCCCCATCGACTGGGGGACGCTCTGGTACATCGGCCGCTACCTGGACGGCCGGATCAGCCCGTCCTCGCCCGGCGAACTCGGGCCGTTCGAGTGGCTCAACGCGAACATTCCCACCCTCAACTGGCTGTCGTACCTCCTCTTCGGCCTGGCGTGCCTCGGCGTGGCCGGGCTGGCGCTGCTCGCGCCACGCCGCCCCCGGCTGGCCCAGCTCGCCTTCCTGGTGGTCGCCGCGTTCCTCATCTTCAGCAAGGTGTGGTCCCAGCAGTTCGTGCTCTGGCTGCTGCCGCTCGCGGTGCTCGCCCGGCCGCGCTGGGGCGCGTTCCTGGCCTGGCAGGTCGCCGAGGTCTGCTACTTCGCCGCGTTCTACGGCGAACTGCTCGGCACGGCCATGTCCCGGCCGGTCTTCCCCGAGGGCGTCTTCGTGCTGGCGTCGAGCCTGCGCCTGATCACCGTGGCGGTCCTCTGCGGGTTCGTCATCCGGGACATCGTGCGGCCCGAACTGGACGTCGTCCGGCACACCTACGCCGACGACCCGGACGGCGGAGTGCTCGACGGCGCGCCCGACGCGCCCTGGCATCAACGCTGGCGGGCGCGCGCCGCCGAACGGCCCGCCGAACCCGTTCCGGTGTGACCGAGACGGTCGTGTTCCGGTCTACAGCCGGAACACGACCGCCTCGCCGACCTGCTCCCGGGTCACTCCCGGCGTGTCGACCGGCCGGTCGAGCATCCCCTCCCACGGGGTGCCCTCCAGTTCGTCGCGCAACACGACCACGTTCTTCACGCCGATCTGCCGCAGGTAGTCGACGCTCGCGTAGTCCGGGAAACTCACTGTCGCCTCGCGGATCTGAGCCTGCGAACGCGGCGTGAAACCGCTGCCGCCGTTGACCATCGGCTGGAACCGGTCGGTGGACCAGAGCATCACCGGCTGGTCCAGGTTCTGGCTGCTCGGCAGCACCAGCATCGGGCCGTCGACGGTCCGCATCGCCGCCGGCTGCCGCGGCACCACCGGCTGCGGCGTGGCATTCAGCCCTTCCACGAGCACCAGCGCCAACGGCAGCAGCGTGGCCAGGCGCAGCCACGGGCCCGGCCACGGCGGCACCCGTTCGGCGGCCAGCTCGCGTACGCGCATGCAGAGCGCGGTGACCGCGCCGGCCGCGAGCAGGCCCAGCAGCAGCGTGGTCCAGAGCATCATCCGGCCCGGCGTGCGCAGCCCGCTCCAGCCCGGCAGGTAGTCGAACAACGGCACGTAGGTGAACCGGCCGCCGAAGAACCGGGTGCCCATCGCCAGCGCCATCGTCACGAGCACCCCGGCCAGCAGGAAGATCCGGTGCCGGACCCGCCAGACCGAGAAGAACAGGCCACCGGCGGCGAGCGCGTAGAGCGCGAAGCCCGGCAGCAGCGTCATCTCCGGATGCCAGGGCAGCACGGCGCGGGCGCCCTCGTGCAGCCCGCCCCAGACCCGGGACTCGGCCGGCGCGGTGAAGAACCCGCTCGCCGGCGGCGAGTAGAGCCCGATGTCACCGAGCGTCCGCTCCGCGTTCGGGTGCAGCTCGGCGACCTTGAAGTACGGCACCGCCAGCGCCGCGCCCACCGCGGCGAACGCGAGCCCGCCGAACAGGTCGGCAAGGAACAGCCGCCGCCCGAACGGACGCTTCACCCGGCGCCGCCGCACGAACCACAGCACCACCGAGACCACGCCGGTCCCGGCCAGCATGTACGCGAACGGCAGCCCGATGCCGAACCCCAGGCTGAGCTGCCATGCGGCCACCAGCCACCCGGCGAACGCCCAGCCCGCGTGCCGGCGGCGCGGCCGGTAGCCGTACCGCAGCGACCAGCCGTGCCCCCGGGCCAGCATGGCCAGCGCCAGCGGGATGCCGCCGTTGGAGAGGATGTGCAGGTGCCCCGCCTGGGCCAGCAGCCACGGCGCGTAGGCGAAGCTCGCCCCGGCCACCGCGCCGCCGATGCGGCCCGCGCCGAGCTGCCGGGCCAGCACGTACGCGCCGAACGCGGCGAGCGCGTGCGCCAGCACGAACATGATGTTGTAGCGCAGGACGGCGTGCTCCGGGCCGACCCCGATCAGGCCGGCCGGGGCGTACCCGAGGAGCGTGTCGGAGAACGCGAAGCTCCAGTTCTCCGGATAGAACGTGTTCGCGTGCCACAGCATCGCCGGGTCGGTCCGCAGGATGTGCCCGGACCACGCCATCTGCCACGCCTGCAGGCTCGGATCCCAGTAGTCCTGCGGCAGCGTGTGCCGCGGATAGCGCAACGTGGGCCAGGTCATCGCCGCGGCCAGCGCCAGCGCGGCGACGGCGGCGAGCGTCCACTCGTGCACCAGGAACCGGCCGACCGCGCGGACGGCCCGGCGGGCCCGGCCGAGCACCGGCTCCGGCGCGGGCCCGAACGCGGACCAGGGGTCGGCGGGCTTCTCGTCGGCCGTACCCGTTGCGCTCCTGTCCCCGCCCTCGGCCTTCGTGCCGGCGGCGTCTCCGGCGTCGCCGCCGTTCGCCGGCCCGTCGTGGGCGCCGCCCTTGTCGGCGGCGGCATCGTCCCGGGCCTCGGCCTTCTCCTCGGCGGCGGCCTCGTCCGCGGTGCCGGCACCGGGCCCGGTGCCCGCCTTGCCGGCAGTGGCGTCCACGCCGGATCCACCCTCGGCGGTCCCGCCCTCGCCGGTCGGGATCGCCTCGGCCGTCTCGTCCGGCCGGTTCCGCGCGCCCGTCCCGTCCGGCCGGGGCTCGGCGCCGGACCGGCGGCCGGTCGTGCCGGACTGCTCGGTCGTCACGCCGCCGCGCCCAGCTGCCCGCGCAGGAACGCGATGTCGGCGGCCTGGCCCTCGACGCCACCGGGGGTCTCCACGATCACCGGCGCGCCCGCCGCGCGGATCACCGCCACCAGCAGCTCCGGGTCGATGGTGCCGCCGGTCAGGTTGTCGTGCCGGTCCTGGCCGGAGTTGAACGCGCCCTTGGAGTTGTTGGCGTGGATCAGGTCGATCCGGCCGGTGATCGCCTTCACCCGGTCGACCAGGCCCAGCAGTTCCTCGCCACCCGCGTACGCGTGGCAGGTGTCCAGGCAGAAGCCGACCTCGTGGTCGCCGAGCGCGTCCCAGAGCCGGGCCAGTGAGTCGAGGTGCCGGGCGCAGGCGTTGTCGCCGCCGGCGGTGTTCTCGATCAGCACCGGCAGTGGGAAGCCGCCCGAGTCCGCCGCGTACGCGAAGGTCTTGCGCCAGTTGTCGAAGCCGACGGCGACGTCGTGGCCGGCGTTGACGTGGCCGCCGTGCACGATCAGCCCCTTGGCTCCGACGTCCGCCGCGGCGGTGGCGTGGGCGAGCAGCAGCTTACGGCTGGGAATGCGGATCCGGTTGTTGAGCGTGGCCACGTTGATCACGTACGGCGCGTGCACGTAGAGGTCGACGTCGGCGGAACGCAGGCGCTCGGCGTCCTCGCGCGGCTTCGGGGCCTTCCAGCCCTGCGGGTCGGCCAGGAAGAACTGGACCGCCTCGGCCTGCCGGGCGGCCGCCTCGGCCAGCGGGTCGGTCGGATCGACGTGGGCTCCGATTCGCATGCAGGGCAGCCTACGTCGCGCCTGCGACGGTCGGCGCGCTCGCGGGAGGCACCCGGCGGGTCGAACGCGTCACCACCCGGCCCGGCGGTCGTTGTCCGGGGTGGGATCGATGGTCGACGCTCCGCCCGAACGTGGTCCACAGCACGGACGGGCGAGGGTGGACCCCCGGAAACGGGACGCCCCGCCGTGCGGCCCGGCACGACGGGGCGGGATCCGCTCGTCATCCCGGTACGGGAGGCCAGCAGTAGGACCAATTCCTCCATTTACCCCAAGTGGTGACGAGAGCCATTGTATGGTCAGACCAGGTGACAACACGATAAAGCTCCGCGGGGCGTCTTCGATCCAACCTCATCGGTGTGGTCGTTCCTCCCCAGGTCCCACCCAAGGAATGCGGACGGGACGCCCCGCGGTCCCGTGGACAGGGGTCCACCTGCCGGCTCGCCGGAGGTGGGCCCCTGTCGCCGCACCCGGGACACCGGGGCCACCGGCCCGGCCATGATCGTCCGGACCGGCTATCCTGGTCCGGTTGTCCGCGTGTCCGACCGGGTTCCCCCGGCACCGGCGCGGGCAGCGACGCACGACCTCCTGCCACGGAAGGACCGTGGCCGCTTAGCCCACAGGAGGTGAGCACGTCTTGCGTCACTACGAAGTCATGGTGATCCTCGACCCCAGCCTCGAGGAGCGCACCGTCGCCCCGTCGCTCGACACGTACCTGAACGTGATCCGG
Source organism: Micromonospora sp. WMMD1274 (assembly GCF_049179035.1). NCBI lineage: Bacteria > Bacillati > Actinomycetota > Actinomycetes > Micromonosporales > Micromonosporaceae > Micromonospora > Micromonospora sp. WMMD1274. Next base: position 2,881,480 of record NZ_JBMHMG010000001.1, on the reverse strand, counting down.
ACCGCGGGTGGCTCGGTGGAGAAGACCGACGTGTGGGGCCGCCGGCGCCTCGCGTACGAGATCAACAAGAAGGCCGAGGGCATCTACGCCGTCATCGACCTCCAGGCGACGCCGGAGGCCGTTGGCGAGCTGGACCGTCAGCTCCGACTCAACGAGTCGGTGCTGCGCACCAAGGTCATCCGACCGGAGATGCGCTGAGCATCCAGACCCGGCACGTCCGGATCACAAGCCTCATCCACGCTGTCGTACGGCTCTGAGAGCCTGAACGGCACAAAGATGAGTGCGCGAGGAGATGGTCATGGCAGGAGACACCACCATCACGGTCATCGGCAACCTGACCGATGATCCCGAGTTGCGATTCACCCCCTCCGGCGCGGCGGTCGCCAAGTTCCGGGTCGCTTCGACGCCCCGCTTCATGGACAAGGCCTCCGGCGAGTGGAAGGACGGCGAGCCGCTGTTCCTCTCGTGCACGGTCTGGCGCCAGGCCGCCGAGAACGTCGCCGAGTCGCTGCAGCGCGGCGCTCGCGTGATCGTGTCCGGCCGACTGCGCCAGCGGTCGTACGAGACCCGTGAGGGTGAGAAGCGCACCGTCATCGAGCTGGAGGTCGACGAGATCGGCCCGTCGCTGCGCTACGCCACGGCGAAGGTGCAGAAGATGTCCCGCTCCGGTGGCGGTGGCGGCGGCTTCGGTGGTGGTGGCGGCCAGGGCGGCGGCGGAGGCAACTTCGACGACCCCTGGGCATCTGCTGCCCCCGCCCCCTCCCGCGGTGGTTCGGGCGGAAACTTCGACGAGGAGCCTCCGTTCTAATGGCGCCGAGCGCCCGCGATCGCAAACCAGGAGCACGAGCAATGGCTAAGGCTGCGGCACTTCGCAAGCCGAAGAAGAAGGTGAACCCGCTCGACAAGGACGGGATCACCTACATCGATTACAAGGACACCGCGCTGCTGCGCAAGTTCATCTCCGACCGCGGCAAGATCCGCGCTCGACGGGTGACCGGCGTGACCTCGCAGCAGCAGCGGCAGATCGCCCGTGCGGTCAAGAACGCCCGCGAGATGGCGCTCCTGCCGTACACGGCCACGACCCGCTGAGAGGAGGCACGGACATGAAGATCATCCTGACTCAGGAGGTGTCCGGCCTCGGCTCTCCGGGCGACATCGTCGAGGTGAAGGACGGCTTCGGCCGTAACTACCTGCTGCCGCAGGGCTTCGCGATCGCCTGGACCAAGGGCGCGGAGAAGCAGGTCACGGTCATCAAGCGGGCCCGCTCGGCCCGCGAGATCCGCGACCTGGGCCACGCCACCGAGGTCAAGACCCAGGTCGAGGGCCTGAAGGTCAACCTGAAGGCCCGCGCCGGCGACGGCGGGCGGCTCTTCGGCTCGGTCACCCCGGCCGAGATCGTCGACGCCGTCAAGGCCGCCGGCGGCCCGACCCTGGACCGCCGCCGGCTGGAGCTGCCCGGCCACATCAAGGCGCTCGGCTCCTACCCGGTCAGCATCCGGCTGCACCCCGAGGTGACCGCCAAGTTCGACCTGAACGTGGTCAAGGGCTGACACCCGAAGCACGACGCGAAAGGCCCGCACCGGTCGCCGGTGCGGGCCTTTCCCTATCCTCACCGCTCAACCGAGCGGCTTGCCCGTCACCGCGCTGATCACCACCGTGGACAGGCCGCCACCCACCACCGCGGCCGCCAGCGCCACTGTCGCCGACCGCCACGTCGTCCCGACCTGTCGCAGCAGCACCGCCACCACCAGGCTGCTCACCATCGCCAACCCGAACCGCGGCGCCGCCGACACCAGCGACTCCAGCGCATGCGCACGCGGCGAGTCACACCCACCGCCGGTGATGTCCGTGACGCACCCCGCCGGAGGCTGACCGCTCAGGAACAGCAGACCGATCACCAGCAGCACCGCCGGAACCAGATAGCAGGCCGCCGTGTAGACCAACGGCCGCAACGGACCACCCGGGTCCGGATCCAGCAGGTCGTCCTCCAGCCGCCGGCCCCACGAACCGCCGCCGATCGTCTCCACCCGGCGCCGCAACGTCGAAGGCGCCGGCTCCACCGGGCCACGGCGAGGCACGGTACGCGGGCGCGGCGCCGAGTACGCCACCGCAGGCGAGCGGGGCGCCGTCGACGGCGTCTCCATCCACCGGGGATCGTCACCGGAGAGCCGGGTACCCGACCAGAACGCCTCGGCCCGCTCCGGCGACGCCCAGCCCTCCCGCACCGGCGGCGCCGACCGGTCCCACGGATCGGCCGGCGCGTACCGGTTGCCCGCGTCCCGCACCGGCTCCAGGAAACCGGTGTCGGTGAACCGGTCCCACTCACCCGTGTGCTCCGTACGGTCCCACCGGTTCTCCGCCCGCTCCCAGCGGCTCGCGGGCACCGGCCGGTCCCAGGCGTGCACCCCGGACGCGTCCCACGGATCGACAGCGGGCGGCTGCACCGGCTCACGCTCGACGCTCCGGCGGCGCTGCCACGGATCCGCCGCCGGTTGCGGCCGCGCCGACTCCGGCTCCGCCCGCGACCAGGCCGACTCCGACTCCGCCGCCCTCGCCGCCGTCTGTCCCCAGCTCGGCTCCGGCTCCGCGGCCATCGCCGCCGACCGGCCCGCATCCGGCGTCGGCCAGTCGGCATCCGTCCCCGAGCGGGACCACGCGCCGTCCGGGGCCGCCGGCCGCGCCCAGCCGGAATCCGACCCCGCCGGCGGCGGCCAGGAGGAACCCGACGCCGACCGGCGACGCCGGCCCGCCGGCCGTTCACCCTCCGATCCCGCCGGCCCCTCGCTCGAACCCGCCGACTCCGGCAGCCCGGACCAGGTCACCTGCGGCCGACGCGTCGCCGCCCGACGCGGACGACTCCGGGGCGCCGCCCCCGACACCGGCTCGTCGCCCTCGTCCGCCCGCCGGTTGCCCACGTACCCCCGCTCCTGCGGGGCGTCCATCGTCCACTCGGCGGTGTGATCCGACAACGGACCCGCACCGATCGCGCGCAGATCGCGACGCGGCCCGGCGTCCACCCGCCGACCACCGCCGGAGGACGGCGTCTCCACCTCGTCGTCCGGCGCGGCATGCCGCCCGCCACCGTCCGCGCGACTCACCCCGGACTCCAGAGCCCAACGGGGAAGGTACGTCTCGACCGGCTCGTCCTGGCCACGCTCGATCGCGCGCCGCCGGCTCGCCGTGCGGTAGCCCTCCGGCGCGTACGAGTCGACCCGGCGCGGCCCGGCGGGCTCATCCCAGGAACCGCTCGGCCGTCGCTCGCGCGGGCTGTCCTCCCCGCGTCCCCAGTCCCGGTGTCTCACGGCCGGAGCGTGACCTCTCTCAACCCGAAAGTAAACCCGCTGTCCCAGGTGTCGCCGTTCGCAGCGATAGTACGGGACGAACGACGACAAAGCTCGGCCGGAAATCTTCCGTCCACAGGGTGGGGATAGGAAAAGCCCAGGTCAGAGGCGATAAGCCCGGAATTCCCCATCACTTTTCCACACCCCTGTGCACACCCTGCGCACATGCCTGTCCCCAGGCGTCCACAGGTTGTCCCGAGGCTCATCCACCGGCCTTGTTGAGCGGTTGACCTCGGGTTCCGTATCGTGGTCCACCGACCGCCGGGCGATGACCCCCGATCGACCGGAGGGTCGGCGGAGAGTTGTCATACCCCGGCGATACAGCTGGACTCGATCCGACGCAGCGAGGGGGGAACCCGTGTCGGTCACCGACGAGACGCGTGCGGAACGGACCGGGGGGCAACCGCCCGAGCCGCCACCGCGCGATGCGGCGTTCGAGAAGACACCACCCCAGGACGTCGCCGCCGAGCAGTGCGTACTCGGCGGCATGCTGCTCTCCAAGGACGCCATCGCGGACGTCGTGGAGATCCTGAAGACCAACGACTTCTACCGCCCGGTCCACGCCACCATCTTCGACGCGATCCTGGACATCTACGGGCGCGGCGAACCCGCCGACCCGATCACCGTGGCGGCAGCGCTCGCCGACTCCGGCGACCTCGCCCGCATCGGCGGCGCCCCCTACCTGCACACGCTCATCGCCAGCGTGCCCACCGCCGCGAACGCCGCCTACTACGCCCGCATCGTCGGCGAACGAGCGGTGCTCCGCCGGCTGGTCGAGGCCGGCACCCGGATCGTGCAGCTCGGCTACGGCACCGGCCCGAGCGGCAGCCGCGACGTCGACGACATCGTCGACCTCGCCCAGCAGGCCGTCTACGAGATCACCGAGAAGCGCGTCAGCGAGGACTTCGCCGTCCTGGCCGACATGCTCCAGCCGACGCTCGACGAGATCGAGGCGGTCGGCGCCCAGGGCGGGGTGATGACGGGTGTGCCGACCGGCTTCACCGACCTCGACCGCCTGCTCAACGGCCTGCACGCCGGCCAACTTATTATCGTGGCCGGCCGGCCCGGTCTCGGTAAGGCGCTCGCACTCGACACGCCGCTGCCCACCCCGCAGGGCTGGACCACCATGGGTGAGGTGCGCATCGGCGAGCAGCTCCTCGCCGCGGACGGCACTCCGACGACGATCACCAACGTCTTCGACGTGATGTACGACCGCCCCTGCTACGAGGTCGAGTTCTCCGACGGAAGCGTCATCGTGGCGGACGCCGAGCACCTGTGGAAGACCACCACACGGGCCAGCCGGCGCCAGCCGGAGGCACGCCGGCGGCACCACTGGGCCGAGCCGGCGCTGGCGAAGGTACGGGCAGCCGAGGCGGCCGCATCCACCGAACCGCACCGGCTGGTCACTCTCGCGGAGACCCTGGATCAGGTCGGCCCGGAATTCCGCAACGCGCTCCACGCGGTGGCGCAGACGGTGGGTTCCAACGGCCGGGTCGCCCGACCGGTGACCCGGGCCGGCAAGACACGCAACTGGACGGCTCCGGGCTACCCGGTGGGCGCGTTGATCTCCGGCCTCCGTGCACGCGCGGAACGACCGGTGAACGCCGGCAGCCGTGCCGAGCACGACGGGATCGTCACGACGGCGCAGATCGCGGCCACGCTGCGTACCGAGACGGCCGACCGCCGTCTCAACCACGCCGTGCGGAACTGCGCGCCGCTCCGGCTTCCGGAACGCGATCTGGTCGTCCCCCCGTACACCCTTGGGGTGTGGCTCGGCGACGGGCACACCGGGGCCAGCCGCTTCACCACCGCGGACGCGGAGATGCTCGACCTCGTGGCCCAGGACGGCTTCCTGGTACGCCCGAGCGGCCCCATGGTCTACAGCGTGCATCTGCCCACACCGGCCAGGACGCCGGACCGCACCTGCGTCGACTGCGGCGGCTCCACCCGTGCCCTGCGGGAGAACCCCGGAACCCGCCGCTGCGCCGAGTGCCACGAGCGGAACGGCTCCTTCCTGGCCCTGCTCCGGCGAGTCGGGGTGGCCTACGACAAGCACATTCCGCGGGACTACCTCCGCGCCTCCGAAACACAGCGCCGGGCGTTGCTCGCCGGTCTCATGGACACCGACGGCACGGTGGCGCCGACCGGGAACCTGCAGTACACATCCACCTCGAGGCGCCTGATCGACGGCGTTCGGGAACTCGTCGTCAGCCTGGGACATCGGTGCACCATGACCGAGCGCAAGGTGTGCGGCCGGACCGAGGCATCGTCGATCGCATACACGCTGAACTTCTCCACCCCGGACACGGTCTTCCGGCTGGACCGGAAGCGCACCGCTCATGCGGCCCGACGCCGGACGTCCTCGGACGTCCGCTCCCACTCGCGGTTCATCGTGGACGTCCGTCCGGTGCCGAGCGTTCCGGTGCGTTGTGTGACTGTCGACAATCCCGACCATCTGTATCTGGCGGGCCGTTCGATGATCCCGACGCACAACAGCACGGCGAGCATGGACTTCGCCCGAAATGCAGCGATCCGCGCCAACCAGGCGTCGGCGATCTTCTCGCTGGAAATGAGCAAGGTCGAGATCGTCATGCGACTCCTCTCGGCCGAGGCGCGCGTGCCGCTGCACGTGTTGCGCAGCGGGCAGCTCTCCGACGACGACTGGACCAAGCTGGCCCGCTGCATGGGCGAGATCAGCGAGGCGCCGCTCTTCGTCGACGACACGCCGAGCATGAACCTGATGGAGATCCGGGCGAAGGCGCGGCGGCTCAAGCAGAAGCACGACCTGAAGCTGATCGTCGTCGACTATCTCCAGCTGATGACCTCACCGAAACGCACCGAGAGTCGGCAGCAGGAGGTCGCGGACCTGTCCCGTGGCCTGAAGCTGTTGGCGAAGGAAGTCGAGTGCCCGGTGATCGCGGTGAGCCAGCTGAACCGTGGCCCCGAGCAGCGTACCGACAAGCGGCCGCAATTGTCCGACCTGCGTGAATCTGGGTCGATTGAGCAAGATGCGGACGTTGTCATCCTTCTGCACCGCGACGACTACTACGACAAGGAGTCCCCGCGAGCGGGCGAGGCGGACTTCATAATCGCCAAGCACCGGAATGGCCCGACTGACACGGTGACGGTGGCGGCCCAGTTGCACCTGTCGCGCTTCGTGGACATGGCGATCGTATGATCACTGGTGGCCGCCGACTGACTCCCTCCGAGCAAGAGGAAATCATCAGCTGTGCGGCCACCGACGAGAGTCTCACTGCAATCGGCGCGCGCTACGGCGTCACGAGGCAGGCGATCCGGGCACTGCTCCGCCGCAACGGAGTGCCTCCGCGCCGTACCGGCACGTTGACGGACGCCCAGCGCAACCAGGTTCTGCACAGGTTTCTCGGCGGAGCGTCGCTCAGTCAGATCGCCGCTGAGTTCGGTGTCACCGCACCGGCGGTACGTGGCCTGCTCGCCCGCAGAGGGATCGAGATCCGGTCGGTGTCGCACGGTCTTCGACACGACGCCTTCGACAACTTCGATCCGGAAACCTGCTACTGGATCGGCTTTCTGTTCGCTGACGGGTGCGTCAGCTACCGGGCGCGTCACATCCCGCAGATTTCTGTCGGTCTCGCCGCGCGGGATCGTGAACACCTGGTCGCGCTCCGCAGCTTCCTGGGATGTGACAACAGCATCTCGGCGACCAGCCCGACCCACGGCTCCTGTCAGTTCTCCGTGCGGTCCCAGCGACTGGCCGACCGGCTCATCGAGTTGGGCCGGTATCAGCAGGTCGTCGACGAGCGGCTCGTCGGGTCACGCGACTTCTGGCGGGGCGTCGTCGACGGTGACGGCTCCCTCGGCATCTACAAGCGCCCCGCCCCGAGCACTCGTTCGCTCACCCAGTTCAGGTTGGTGGGACGCCAGCACGTGCTCGAAGCATTCGTGGCTTTCCTGAAGCGCAACGGCATCCACGGACTGTCGGTGCGACCGCACCGCAGCATCTTCACCGTGGGGACCACATGCGGGCCGGCCGAGCGGATAGCCCGGCTGCTCTACGAGACTGCCGTACCGGCTCTGGCCCGTAAGGCGGAGATCGCCACGCGCATGATCGCGCGCAGCGCGGAGCAGCCTGCCTTGAGCGGCGTCAGCCGAGCAGCGGGAACCATCCGGCTGCCTCGCCCAGCTCCAGCCGGTCCCGGTCGGTGAGCGGCACGCGCCCGGCGGCCTTCAGCAGGTAGTCGTGGTCGTCCCAGCCGGCCGGCCGTACCGCGTCGTCGCTGAGCAGGCCGTCCATCGTGGTCACCGCGACCCGCGTCGGGTCCGCCGCCGGTCGCGGCGCGTCCGGCAGGTCCACCACCAGGTCCAGGTGGTGGATGACCGCCTCGGTGGTCAGGGTGGCGAGCAGATGGAGTACGCGCAGCACGTGACCCTGCGTGGTCACGTACCCGTCGGGGTCGGCTGCGGTGGCCGCGCGGACGGCGGCGGGCGCGGTGTCGGTCCAGAGGCGGACCACTCCGGTGGGCCGGTCGAAGGCGGCGGCGGAGCGGCGGGCCCACCAGGCGTGCCCGGCGACCGCGTCGTCGTCGCCGGGCGTGAACGCGCGCCAGTAGCTGACGTCGTCCACGTCCGCCGGTCCGGGTGCGGGGCTGGCCAGGGCGACGAGCGCGCGCTGGGCGTCGCAGAGCACGTGGAAGAGCAGGTCGGCGACCAGCCAGCCGCGGCACCGGGTGGGCCGTTGCAGACCGGCGTCGTCGAGCGGGGTGACCACGGCGGTGATGCCGTCGTACGCCTGGGCCAGCGCCTCGTGCTGCCGGATCGGGCTCATGCCGAGCAGCCTGCCACGGTGTGGCAGGTGCGGCACGCCGACGAGCGCGCCGGGTCGATGCGGTGCACCGGCCCGGCGTGCGTGTTGTCGGCGGTCAGTCGAACAGTTCGCCGAGGAAGCCGTGCTTCTTCTTCCGGCGGTAGTGGCCGTGGTAGCCGTAGTGCTGCTGCTGGCTGTGGCCGTACGCGGGCTGCGCGTAGCCGTGGCCGGGCGGCGGCGGAGGGGGCGGGGGGACGGCGCCGTAGCCGGGCTGGTGCGGCGCGGCGGGCGGGGGCGGCGGGGGTGGCGGGTAGCCGGCACCGGCCGGCGCGGCCTGCTGCGGGGCGCCGCCGTGCTGCCGGTTCCAGTTGGCCTCGGCCTCGAACAGCTTCTCGAGCTCACCGCGGTCGAGGAAGATGCCCCGGCATTCGCCGCACTGGTCGATGACTACTCCGCTGCGCTCGTACTGGCGCATCTCTCCGCGGCATTTAGGACAGGTCATCTGCATGACAACGACGGTACCGGGTGTTTTCACGCGACGGCGGTCAGCGCCTGCGTCACCTCGTCGTCGGAGACCTCGTGGAAGTCCTCGTAGTACGCGCCGACGGCGGCGAAGTCGTGCGGGAGTTGGCAGCTCACGACCGTGTCGGCGTCGGCGGCGAGCATGTCGTACGCCTGCTCGGAGCCGACCGGGACGGCGACCAGGACGCGGGCGGCGCCGAGGTGGCGGGCGACCTGGACGGCGGCGCGGGCGGTGGCGCCGGTGGCGAGTCCGTCGTCCACGATGACGGCGGTGCGGCCGGTGAGGTCCAGCGGTGGGCGGCCGCCGCGGTAGCGCTGTTCGCGGCGTTCCAGTTCAGCCTGTTCGCGGCGGCGGACCTGGGCGCGGTCGTTCTCGCTGATCCGGCCGGCGACCATCTCGTTGAGGACCTGGACGCCGCCGGGGCCGAGTGCGCCGTACGCGACCTCGGGTGCCCAGGGCACGCCGAGTTTGCGGACGACGAGCACGTCCAGTGGTGCGCCGAGCCGGTCGGCGACCACCCGGGCGACGGGTACGCCGCCGCGGACCAGGCCGAGCACGATGACGTCGGGCCGGCCGGCGAGGTCGGTGAGTCGTTCGGCGAGTTCGCGTCCCGCCTCGGCCCGGTCGCGGTAGGTGGTCATCCCTCAGGTGTACGCCTTCCGGCGGGATCGCGCGGGGCGGTTGCCGGGAATGTCGCCGGGTCGTCCGGTCGGGTGAGCGCCAGTGCGGGGGCGAGGACGAGCAGGGCGGCCGGGTAGAGCAGGTACCCGAAGCGGGTGGAGGGCATCAGCAGGATCGCGGCGAGCAGCCCGTACCCGCAGATGAGGGCCGTGGCGGCGGCGGTGCGGGGCGGGCGGCGCAGCAGCCGGACGGCGATGGCTCCTCCGGCGGCGACGAGCAGCGCGGCGGCGACGGCGCGGCCGGCCGGGAGTGTCTCGGCGATCAGATGCCCGGGGAACGGTGACTGGGCGGGGCTGGTGACGAGGCCGTGGCCGAGCGGGAAGCGCAGGACGTTCTCGACGAGGGCGTCGCGGTCGACGAGCAGCACCGGGATCAGCGCGAGGACGGGCAGGCCGATGGCGCCGAGGGCGGTGCAGAGTGCGGCCCGGCGGGTGGCGGCCCAGAAGATCAGGACGACGGCGACCGGCCAGGCGAAGAGTTTGAGGGCGCCGGCGGCGCCGACCGCGAGGCCGGCCCGGCCGGGTCGTCCGGCGGCGGCGAGCGCGAGGGCGAGCAGGCAGAGCGCGAGTACGGGCAGGTCGTCGCCGCCGGTGGCGAGGGTGAGCGCGCAGACGGGCAGGACGGTGGCGGCCTGGACGGCGCGCAGTACGGCGGCGTCGCGGCGGGGCGCGGACGGGCTGCCGCTTGTGCGCAGGGTGGCGACGAGGGCGACGAGGGTGAGCGCGGTGACCAGGGCGAACCAGACGCGGGAGTCGGTCCACCAGGCGTCGACGGCGGCTCGGGGCAGCCCGAACAGCGCCATGCCGGGCTGGTAGGGGGTGTAGCCGAGGAGTTGTTCGCCGGGGGGCAGGGCGGCGATGGCGTCGGGTCCGAGGTAGGGGGTGCCGTGCTCGGCGAGGCGGGCGCCGGCGTGTTCGACCACGATCACCTCCTCCTGGGCGCGGTCGGTGCGTCCGCCGGCGCGTTCGACGCTCTGCGTGACGATCGGCAGCAGCGCGGTGGCGGCCCAGGTGAGACCGGCGACGGTCCACCGTGCGGGCAGGCCGGCCAGGGGTGTGCCGGGGTGGCGGCGGCGGGCGAGCAGTTGGGTGGTCGCGGCGAGTGTGGCGAGCGCGTACCCGATGGTGGCGACTGTGCCCCAGGCGCGGTGCGGCGGGAGTGTGGAGGTGGCGGCGGTGATCGCGGCGAAGACGGTGGCGGCGGCGTAGAGGCCCAGGTCGAGGGCGAGGCCGCCGGCGGCGGTGTCGAGTGCCGACCAGCGGCGGGAGACGGGGGTTGCCGGGTCGGCGTGGGCGGTCACGCGGGCCAGTGTGGCAGACCGGCGGGGTGGCCCGGCCGGGTCAGGGTTGCCGGGCGTCGGTGGCGGCGGGGGGCGACGGGCGGGTGCGTCCGGTGCGGCGGCCGGGGAGGCGGATGACGGCGCCGGCGTCGTGCAGCGCGGGTGCGAGCGCGCCGGTCCGGCCGCCGTGGCCGCGCTGGAGGGCGGCGAGCAGCGCGGCGGCGGGCAGCGGGCGGGCGAACAGGTGGCCCTGCCCGGCGGCGCAGCCGAGTTCCCAGAGCGCGCGGCGTTGCGGTTCGCTCTCCACGCCCTCGGCGACCACCGTGAGGTCGAGGCTGCGGCCGAGGTCGAGGGTGGAGCGGATCACGGCGGCGGCTTCGGGTGCGGTCTCCATGGCGCCGACGAAGCTGCGGTCGATCTTCAGTTCGTGTACGGGGATGCGGGAGAGCAGGGAGAGCGACGAGTAGCCGGTGCCGAAGTCGTCGAGTGCCAGCCGGACGCCGGAGTCACGGAGGCGGCTGAGTACGCGGTCGACCACGTCGAGCTGGCTGAGCGTGAGCGTCTCGGTCAGTTCCAGCACGAGCCGGTCCGGCGGGAGGTCGTGGGCGCGCAGCCGGGCCAGCACCGCGCCGGGGAAGCGAGCGTCGAGCAGGCTGCGTGGGGACACGTTGACCGAGACGGGCAGGTCGAAGCCGGCGTCGCGCCAGGAGCCGGCGGCGATGAGCGCCTGGTCGAGGATCGCCTCGGCGAACGCGGGGAGCAGCCCGGAGCGTTCCACCGCTTCGAGGAAGCGCAGTGGGTCGATGAGCCCGTGGGTGGGGTGGTGCCAGCGGGCCAGGGCTTCGGCGCCGATCACCTCGCCGCCGGCCAGGTCGACGATGGGCTGGAAGTTGACCGTGAACTCGTGGTCGGCGACGGCGCGGGGCAGTTCGCCGCCGAGGGTGAGCCGGCTCAGGTCGGCGGTGTCGCGGGCCGGCGCGTACGTGGCGACGCGTTGGCCGGCGCGTTTGGCCTGGTACATGGCCACGTCGGCGCGGCGCAGCAGTTCCGCCATGCCGCCGGTGGCGGGGGCGACGGCGATGCCGCCGCTGGCCTCCACGCTGATCCGCATGCCGTCGAGGTCCAGCGGGTCGTGCAGCGCGGCGAGCAGGGCCTCGGCGCGGTGGGCGGCGACGGCCGGGGCGGGCAGGCCGCGCAGGAGTACGGCGAACTCGTCGCCGCCGAGCCGGGCGACCAGGTCGTCGGGGCGGGCCGCGTCGCGCAGCCGTTCGGCGACCTGGATCAGCACCCGGTCACCGGCGCCGTGCCCGAGGGTGTCGTTGACCTCCTTGAAGTGGTTGAGGTCGATCAGAACCAGGGCGGTGACGCCGTCGGCGTGCCGGGTGGTGAGCTGGGCGCTGCCCTCGTCGAGCAGGTGCCGTCGGTTGGACAGGCCGGTGAGGGCGTCGTGGGTGGCGGCGTAGGCGTGGTCCTCGGCGATGCGGGCGAGTTCGGCGTACGCCTGGGCGTTGCGGACCGCCGTGCAGAGGGCGGAGGCGAAGGTACGCAGGGTGTACTGCTCGCGTTCGGAGAGTTCGACCGGGCCGGCGAACCGGAGCCGCAGCACGCCGACGTCGTCGGTGCGGTTGTGGCCCTCCAGCGGGACCGGCATGACCTGACCGTCGACGGCGCTGGGCTGCGGGGTTGTTCCGTCGTACGCGATGTCGGTGCCGTTGCCCCGGACGGTGCGATCGCCGTCGCGCAGCTCGATCTCGACCTCGTCGGCGGAGAAGAGTTCGCTGGCCTCGGTGACCGCGGTGGTGAGCACCTGGTCGAGGTCGACGACGTTGAGGGCGTCGGTGGCGCGGGCCAGGCGTTGCCATGCCTGCTGTTCGGTGCGGGTACGGATCCGGGCGGAGTAGGCCAGGTGCAGGCTGAGGACGAGCGGTGGCACGGCGAGCAGCAATCGGGGGTCGGCTCGGAGGATGAGCACTGTGCACGCGGCGACGAGGAATCGGACCGCGAAGCCGGCGACCCGCAGGTCGAGGTCGGTGTGGAACTGGCGGATGACGGGTGTTCCGGATGCCAGCGCGATGACCGGAATCGCGAGTACGTCGTCGAGCACCGCCGCCACCAGGTAGACGACTCCCAGCAGCAGCACGATGTGGAGCGGCTCGCGGGGCGGCCACGCCTCGCCGAGCAGCAGGATGACGAGAGTGCTGCCCCCGGCGACCAACGTGTGCTTCGCGACGCCGAATGCGGTCTTGATGGGAGCGAGTCGCGTGACTGATCCGCAGGCCACGCCGATGCCGGTTGCCAGAATCAGCCAGGAGGCCGGCGCGACGGCGAGACCGATGACGATCACCGTCTCGACCCAGGCGAAGGCCACTGTGGTCGACCGGATCCGCACCGGGGTCTTGATGATCGTGGCCAGGGCGACCGTCACTACCAGGGTCGTGACGGTTACGAGGTCACGAACGGAGTCCGGTGGCTGCCTCCAGACGGCGATCAGCGCGGCGAGCGCGACGAACGCCGCGCAGACGCTCAAGGCGTACACGAGTGCGCGCAGCGGAGGTTCGACGGCTTGTCGGCCGTCCGCTGTTCGGCTCAACCGGCATCACCCGCCGCTCACCGTCGGAATGCGATGAGCGGCAGCCTACCCCTTCGCCGGGAATATGAGAACTCTCAGTTCCATTCGGTGCTGCGCATTTGTTGTCCCTCCTCGGATATCGAGCGGGTCGTGGTTGCCGATGACCAAAGGGTTCGTCAGTTCCATTCGGTGCTGCGCATTGTCACGACCCTCCTCGCACATCTCTCTCGGCGCTTTGTGGCGCCCCCTGTCATGGAAGAGCAGGTTAGAGTGCTGGAAGGGAGATAAGAAAGCATTAATGTCGGTATGCGCAATATAAGTAACTATTGCCGGTTAAATGACGTTCTGTCCACGAGCGGTGTGCGGAGCGGAGCCGATCATCTCCCTCATGTACCCGCGTGGTCGCTCAGCGCCATGGGAATGGGCTGGGATTCTTACGTCGCCTGTAGCGTCGTCGCGGCGGCGGAACATTACAACCGTGCTTTCTGGCGGCTTCTCCAGTCGAGTCGGACGAGGGTCGGCAATGCCTCTTGACGGCGGGGCAACGGCTCTGTGACAAATCGATTACGCTGCGGCCTGGCGTGGACAGGAGCCGACTGAGGCTGGAACAGCAGCATGCAAATCCAAGTTGTCGGTGGTCTGGCGGTGCGGCTGGGCGCGGCCGACCTGTCGCTTGGAACACCCAAGCAGCAGTTGGTGCTGGCGCTCCTGGTCGTGCGGGCCAACCAGCTGGTCCCGCTGCACGACCTGGTGGACGAGCTGTGGCCCGACGGTCCACCCCGCTCCGCGATCGCCAACGTCCGGACGTACGCCGCCAATCTGCGCCGGAGCCTCGACTCGTGCGCGGACGACAGGCTCAGGATCGTCCGTGAACCAGGTGGCTACCGGCTTCTCACCGACGAGAGCCTGATCGACCTGCACCGGGTCACCGGGCGCTGGCGCCACGCCCGAGGGCTGATGCGAGCGGGAGAACCACGCGGGCGATCCCGTTGCTCGAGGACGTCGTCCGCGACGCGGCGCCGCTGCTCGCGGGACTGACGCTGGGGCCGGCGCTGACCGCGCGGCGAGAGTCCGTGAGCCAGGAGCGCCGAGCAGCGCTGGAATTGCTGGCGGAGGCACATCTCAGCCTGGGACGCCCGGAATCGGCCGTGTCGTTGCTGCGAGACGAGGTCTCGCACGAGCCGCTGTGGGAACGAGCGCAGTGCCTCCTGATGCGTGCCCTCCTCGCGGCCGGTGACGCGGGGGGCGCGCTGGCCGTCTACCGTGCCGCGCGCGAGGCACTGACCGATCAACTGGGGATGCCACCCAGCGAGGAGATGGAGCGACTTCGAAACGCGGCCACCCGTGCGCGACGCCGGATTCCGGAATCGGCGCGCGAGGTGGAGACGATCGGGAGTGGTGCTCGTAAGCGCAATTGGTTGCCGCGAACGGTGATGAATTTCGTCGGCCGGGAGGAAATGGTCGATCGATTGTTGTGCGAAGTGCGCGAGGCGTCCGGGCAGGGTCCGACGATCCGCGTGATCGACGGCATGGCGGGCTGCGGCAAGACGACTCTCGCCCTGCACGTGGCCTCCCGGTCGGCCGAGCGCTTCCCCGACGGGCAGCTCTTCGTCGACCTGCGGGGACACAGCGCGCGAACACGGATGCGTCCGGCGATGGCACTGGAAACGTTGCTTCGCCAACTGGGCGTGCCGGCCGGCCGGATACCCATGGAACTGCCCGATCGGCAGGAGATGTGGCGACGCCAGCTGGCCACGCGTTCCGTGCTTGTGGTGCTCGACAACGCCGCCGACAGCCGGCAGGTCGAACCGCTGCTGCCCGTCTCCGGATCGGCCGCGGTGCTCGTCACCAGCCGGCGACGTCTACTGGCGCTCACCGAACGACCGCCGGTGTCTCTCACCGTCCTCTCCGAGGCCGAGGCGCTCGAACTGCTCGACACCCTCATCGGGGGCGGGCGGGTGGAGGCCGATCCGGAGGCCGCACGCCGACTGGTCGGCATCTGCGGCTGCCTGCCTCTCGCTGTCGGACTGGCCGGCACCCGGCTGGCGCACCGCCCCGACTGGCGGATCTCCGACCTCGTCGACAGATTGAGCCACAGGTCGATGTTCCTCCCTGGTCTTCGTGCCGAGGCGCGCAGCCTGATGGAGGCGTTCGCCGAGTCGTACGAGCCACTCGACGAGGCGTGCCGGAAAGGTTTCCGATCATTCGGCCTGGCGGCCGGAAACCACCTCGACACCGCGATGGTGGCAGCCCTCACCGATCTCCCTCTGCGGGACGCGGCCGACGTTCTCGACGAACTGGTGGACCGCCACCTCGTGCAGGAGACCTCGGCCGGCCGCTATCGCCTGCACGACCTGATGAGGCGTTACGCCGCCGAGCTGGCCCGCCAGGAGGGCGAGTCGACGGCCAGGCGATCAGCCGTCGAGAACCTGCTGGATCATGTGCTGCACTCGGTGGTGCGGGCGTCGGCGTCGATCGAGGACGGCCGCGTACTCGCACAGCACCTACGGCTCGCGGAACCGCGTCGACCGGATCTGCTCGCGGGACGCGTCAACCGCGACCTGGACTGGCTGGAGGAGCAGCGGCCGAACCTGGACGCGTTCATCCGTCAGGCGGCTGACGAGGGTCATGAACCGATGGCGTGGCGGCTGGCTCGCGCCAGTTGGCGGTTCTTCTACATCCGCGGCTACTTCGACGACATATCGGCCACGAACGGGGTGGGTCTCGTCGCGGCGCAGCGGTGCGGGGACCGGCACGCCGTGGCCCTCATGCACAACTACCTCGCCTCGGCGTGCGTACGCACCGGCGCCTACCAGGACGCCTCCGCGCACCTGCACGAGGTCGTGTCGATCCTCACCGGGCTCGGCGACGAACCGGGCGCACAGCGGGCGCGGTTCAACCTCGGTGCCGTGCACTGGCTGACCGGGCGACTCCACCAGTCGCTCGAAGCCAGCCGCGAGACGCTGCGCAGCAGTGTGCGGGAAACCCTTCCGGTTCTGCCCAACCTGGGCCTCACGCTTCGCCACCTCGGCCGTCATGAGGAGTCGATGGCGGTTCACCGGCTCCATCTCTTCGTCGCCCGTATCAAGCACGACCCGTTCCACATGTCGAACGCACTGGGGCATCTCGGTGGCGTCAGATACCGCCTGGGGCAGAACGCGGCGGCGGAGCGCCTGCTCCGAGCCTCGCTCGCGCTCCGGGACCGCACCGGCAACGGCTTCGCCCGCGCCGAGACGCTCAGCGACCTCGCCGGCACCTACCGGCAACTCGGCCGCTACGAGGACGCGCTGCGGCACCACGAGGCGGCCATCGAGGCCGCCGCCGCCTCCGGGGAGCGGCATGTCCAGGCGCAGGCACGTAACGAGCTGGCCGTCACCCTGGGCGTCACGGGGAGGGCCGACGAGGCCGTTCTCGTCTTCGAAGAAGCGCTCGCCATCGCCACCCGGATCGGCCACCCGTACGAGCAGGCCCGCGCCCTCGACGGCCTAGCCGGACATCTGGTGGAGAAGAGACCGACCGAAGCGCGACGCTACCGGCAGCGCGCGTTGGCGATCTTCGAGCGGATGGGTGCGCCCGAGCGCCACGATCTGCGCCGACAGCTCGGCGAGACGCCGGCCTGAACCGGCTTATCGATTTCTTATCGCGGCGTTCGTTAGCGTCCCTGGCATCGGCCACGGGGTGGGTCCACCGTCCGAGCGGACCCGGCCGAACGAGGCCCCCACCGTCAGTTCCCCCCAGCGAATCGGCGGTGGGCAGGTGAGGGAGGAGCGTCGTGCACCGGCACCCGACACGACGCTCCTCCCCGCCGCAGGCCGGGGCACCCGCGGCGTCGTACCCGGCGGATAGGGTCGGGCCGTGACCGAACCCGCGCAGCTCACCCACGTCGACCCGGCCGGTGCGGCCCGGATGGTCGACGTCTCCGCCAAGCCGGTCTCGGGCCGGCTCGCGGTCGCCGCCGGCCGCCTCCGCACCACCGCCGAGGTGGTGGACCTGCTGCGCCGCGACGGCCTGCCCAAGGGCGACGCGCTGGCCGTCGGCCGGCTCGCCGGCATCATGGGGGCCAAGCGCACGCCCGACCTGATCCCGCTGTGCCACCCGATCGCGCTGCACGGCGTCACCGTCGACCTGGAGCTCACCGCCGACACGGTGGAGATCACGGCTACGGCGAAGACCGCCGACCGCACGGGCGTCGAGATGGAGGCGCTGACCGCGGTGGCGGTCGCCGGCCTCGCCCTGGTCGACATGGTGAAGGCGGTCGACCCGGCCGCGTCGGTGGACGCCGTGCGGGTGCTCCGCAAGGAGGGCGGCAAGACCGGCGAGTGGGTCCGGCCGGAGGACCGGCCGTGATCCGGGCCCGGGTGATCGTGGCGTCCAACCGGGCCGCCGCCGGGGTGTACGAGGACACCAGCGGCCCGCTGCTCGTGACCGGGCTGCGCGAGCTGGGGTGCGAGGTCGACGCGCCGGTGGTCGTGCCGGACGGCGAACCGGTCGGTGACGCCCTGCGCGCGGCCCGCGCCGACGGCGTCGACGTGGTGCTGACCAGCGGTGGCACCGGCATCACCCCGACCGATCGCACGCCCGACGTGACGCGCGCGCTGCTCGACTACGAGATCCCCGGCATCGCCGAGGCGATCCGCGCGCACAGCCGCGACACCGTGCCGACGGCGGCGTTGTCCCGAGGGCTGGCCGGGGTGACCGGCCGGACGCTCGTGGTCAACCTGCCCGGCTCGCGGGGTGGTGCCCGGGACGGCCTGGCCGTGCTCGGGCCGATCCTGCGGCACGCCGTCGACCAGCTTCGCGGCGGCGACCACTGAACCCGCGAGACACGTGCCCCGGCGCTAGGCTCGCCGGATGAGCACGGAAACCGAAGCCGCCACGGCCGAGGCGGGCACGCCACCCCCGGCCGGGTGGGAGGAGGCCCGCTCCCGGGTGTACGCGGTGGGCCTGTCCGCCGCGCTTCCCGCGGTCGCCCGTCCGCTGGCCGAGGCCGACGGGCACACCCTGGCCGAGCCGCTGACCACACGTACCGACCTGCCCGCGTTCCCGACCTCCAGCGTGGACGGCTGGGCGGTGCGCGGCCCGGGGCCGTGGCGGGTTGTCGGGCGGGTGCTCGCCGGGCACACCGCGCCTCCGTTGGAGGCCGACGGCAGCACGGTGGAGATCGCCACCGGCGCGATGGTTCCCGAGGGCACGACGGCGATCCTGCGGATCGAGGAGTCGACGCGTACGGCGGACGGCCTGGTGTCCGGCACACCCCGCACGGCGCCGGAGTGGCGGGAGCCGGGCGAGGAGGCGTGCCTCGGGGAGGAACTGCTGCCCGCCGGCACCCCCGTGGACCCGGCGGTGATGGGCCTGGCCGCCTCCTGCGGGCTCGACACGCTGCGGGTCCGCCGCCCACCCCGGGCCGCGCTGCTGGTCTTCGGCGACGAACTGCTCACCTCCGGTCCGCCCGGTGCGGGCCGGGTCCGTGACGCGCTCGGTCCGTCGGTGCCGGCCTGGCTGCGCCGCTACGGCTGCCAGGTGCGTGCGGCCGACGTGGTCGGCCCGGTCGCCGACACGCTGCCCGCGCACGTGGCGGCGCTGCGGGGTGCGCTCGCCAACGCCGACCTGGTCTGCACCACCGGCGGCACCATGCACGGTCCGGTCGACCACCTGCACCCGACGCTGGAGGCGCTCGGCGCCGACTACGTGGTGAACACCGTGGCGGTGCGTCCCGGTTTCCCGATGCTGCTCGCCCGGCTGGTGGACGGCGACGGGCGGGTGCGGTTCGTGGCCGGCCTGCCCGGCAACCCGCAGTCAGCGGTGGTGGCGCTCGTGTCGCTCGTCGCGCCCCTGCTCGCCGGTCTCACCGGCCGGCCGATGCCGGTGCTGCCGCACGTGACGCTCGCCGAGCCGATTCCCGGGCGTGGCGACTACACCCATCTGGCGCTGGCCCGCTGGGACCGCGTCGCCGGCACCGCGTACCCGGTGCGGCACGTCGGCTCGGCGATGCTGCGAGGGCTGGCCGGCGCGGACGGGTTCGCGGTCATCCGGCCCGGCACCAGCGGCGCGGCCGGCGACCGGGTGCCGCTCGTGCCGCTGCCACTGACCCCCGGGGAGCGATTCGGGTGAGCGCGACGAACGAGCCGACGGGAGACGTCGTGACAGTGGAAGCAGGCGTGGTGCTCGGCGCGGTGACCGACCGGCCGCTCGACCTGGCCGCGCACGAGGCGGCGGTCGCCGACCGCCGGGCCGGCGCGGTGGTGTCCTTCCAGGGCGTGGTCCGCGACCACGACCACGGGCGGGTGGTCACCCGGCTGGAGTACGAGGGCCACCCCACCGCCGAGGCGGTGCTGCGCGAGGTGGCGGCCGAGGTCGCGGCCGACCCGCAGGTGTACGCGGTTGCGGTGTCGCACCGGATCGGCCCGCTGGAGATCGGGGACGTGGCACTGGTGGCGGCCGTCAGCACGGCCCACCGGGCGGCCGCGTTCGCCGCCTGCGCACGCCTGGTCGACGAGGTGAAGGCGCGGCTGCCGATCTGGAAGCGCCAGGTCTTCGACGACGGCACCGAGGAGTGGGTGAACTGCCCCTGAACGCTCAGCGCCGGGCGGCGAGCGCGGCGGTGCGGCCCAGCCGCTCGTGGTAGAACGCCGGTTCGGCGCCGGGGCGCCACGGCAGCGCCGCGACGAGCACGATCAGCGCGATGGCCAGGGAGTTCTCCATCAACGCGCCGAACAGGCCGTCCTGGTAGTGGGACACCTCGGGGAGCTGGTGCTCGTACGGCCAGATCGGTGAGATCAGGAACAGCAGGTAGAGCCCGAGCGCGCCGACGCCGTGGCGGAGCCCGGTGAGCGTCGGGTACCAGATCGGCGGGCGCAGTGCCGGCACGCCGTTGGCCGACGGTCCGCCGGTGCCGCGCGGCGGCAGGCCGCGGCTGGCTTCGCGGCGGCGTACCGCGGCGTCGGCCAGCACGATGATCGCCGGGATGACCCAGATCAGGTGGTGCGACCAGGAGATCGGACTGATCACGTTGGCGGTGAGCCCGACCAGCGTGAACGCGGTCAGCTCGTCGCCGTCGGCGCGGGCGCTCATCGCCCGGGACAGGCCCAGCGCGAGGATCAGCACCGAGAACGCCAGCCAGAGCAGGCCGGGCGTCTCGATCGAGTCGTAGAGCCGCGCCAGCAGACCGGCGAGGGACTGGTTGGCGGTCATGTCCGCCGCGCCGACCCGCTCGGTCTGCCACAGCACGCCGGTGAAGTACGCGCGGGACTCCTCGCCGAGTACGCCGAACGTCGCGATGGTCACGCCGACAGCGGTGCCGACGGCGGTGAGCGCGGCCCGCCACTGCCGGCTGAGCATCAGGTAGGCCACGAACAACGCCGGGGTGAGCTTGACCGCTGTGGCGAGCCCGATGCCCACACCGGCCCAGGCGCCGCTGTAGACGAACCGGGCCAGCGGCGAGTCGGCCGTCTCGTAGTGGGTGCCCCGCTTGGCCCGCCAGCGCAGGCCCACCATGTCCGCCATGATCAGCACGAAGAGCAGCAGGTTGACCTGCCCGTAGCCGAGCGTCTCCCGGGACGGCTCGATGGCGACCGCGAGCGGGGTGACGATGCCGACGGTGAACCAGAGCGGCCAGCCGAGCCGGTCCACGATGGGGCGCAGCAGCGCGGCGAGGACGACAGCGAGCGCGCCGATGCTGGCGAGCGCGTTGACGAAACCGGCGCCGTCGACCGGCAACCAGGACATCGGCAGCATGACCAGGGCGGCGAACGGCGGGTAGGTGAAACCCAGCGTGGTCGAGGGCGCGACGAAGTCGTACAGCTCGTTGCCGCCGGCCCACCACAGCACGGCGCCGTGGTAGATCTTCATGTCGAAGAAGTTGTACGGCCGTCCGAAGGCGCCGATGGCGAGCCACGCGGCGTACGACACGGCGGCGACGACGCCGAGACGCATGACGATCCGGCGGTCGACGCGGGAGGTCGGGGCGAGGCGGTTGGTCCGTCTACCGACTGTCGTCGGCATGGCGTGGCCACCCCCGTACCAAGGTCGTCGTACCCGTCCAGGTCCAGAACGGAGCCTAGAACGGCGCCTCACGTTGCTGCCTCCCGCGTTACGCGACCGTGTCCGATCCCACACGTGTTTTTGACATTTCCACCGCGTTAACGGGTCTCGGACGGTTCAGGTGATTGGTGGCCTTGCGGGGGGTGGCGGCCGTACGAAAACGCTTGTCAGCCGGGCATGCGGCGGGCGGTCGACGCGGAGCGTACGGCGATCTTCGCCTCGCGTCGCGCGGTGCGGACCGCACGCTTGACCGACCGGCGCGAGTGGTCGATCCGGTGGCCGGCGCGCCAGCGCAGGCCCGGCTTGCCCTCGGTGTCGGCGGCGGCGAGGAGGAGGCCACCGAGCAGGCCGAGGTTCTTCAGGAAGTGGATCTGGTTGTTGTTGCGGGCGGCCGGGTCGTCGTTGTTCCAGAAGGCGTGACCGGCGGCGGTGGTCGGGATCAGCGTGGCCGCGAGCACCAGCGCGGCCGGACGGGTGAACCGGCCGGTGGCGAACATCAGGCCGCCGACGAGCTGGGTGGCGGCGTTGGCCCGGATCAGCGAGACCGTGTCGGTGGGGATGCGGGGGTGCACGTTCTGGATCAGCGGGGCGACCTTCCCGGTGACCGGTTCCGCGGCCTGCACCAGGCGTTCCGGGTTGCGCAGGTTGCGGGCGCCGCTGACCACGAAGATGCCGCTCAACATGACTCGGGCGAGGGAGCGCACGGGCTTCATGGCTCAGTCTTACCCCGTCGGGGGCGTCGTCATCCCCGCAACACACGAAAGGTATCGGCCGACGTGGACGTCCGATCGGTATCGATTTCAGCGACCGTCGCGGATGGACCGGTCGCGTTCGGTAAGGTCGCGCGGGTGACGACGCTGCGACTGCGCCCGGAGGGCCCCGCCGACGAGGCGCCGGTGGCCCGGGTGCTGGCCGCCGCCTTCGCCCGCCCCGACGTGGCCACCCCACCGGAGGTCGGCCTGGTCGAGGAGTTGCGGCACAGCCCGGCGTGGATTCCGGAGCTGGCCATGGTCGCCGAGTACGGCGGCGAGGTGGTGGCGTACGCGCTGCTCACGCGCGTCGGCGTACGCACCGAACGTGGCACCTGGCCGGCGCTGGCCCTGGGTCCGGTGGCGGTGGCCCGGCACCGGCAGCGGCTGGGGCACGGCACGGCGGCGGTGCAGGCGGCGCTGGACGCCGCGACCGAGCTGGGCGAACGGCTGGTGGTGGTGCTGGGCGATCCGGCCTACTACCGGCGGTTCGGGTTCGGCCCGGCCGACCGGCTGGGCCTGACCAGTCCCTGGTCGGGGCTGGGGGAGCCGTGGCAGGCGCTGGTGCTGCCGCCGTCGGCGAGCGGAGAGCCGCGACCGCCGGCCGGCGAGGTGGTCTTCCCGCCGCCGTGGTCGCGGGTCTGAGGCCGTTTCGAAAGCAGCGGTCAGGCGGGCTGGGTGCGCAGGTAGCGGCCGAAGTGCGGCACTGTGAACGCCACGGTTCCCCGCTCGCCGGAGTAGATCAGCCCCTTCTTGATCAGCGCGTCCCGGGCCGGGGAGAGGCTGGCCGGCTTGCGGCCGAGCGCGCGGGCGATCTCGGCGGTCGGCACCGCCGCGTCCATGTCGTCCCGGCCGCCCTCCTCACCGTCCACCAGCGCCAGCGTGGCCATCGCACGCATGTACTCGCGTTCGGCGGGGGTGGCCCGTTCGAACCGGGAGCCGAAGAATCCCACCGCCAGCTCGGCCTCCGCCTCGGGCGCGGCGACCCGGACGTCCGCCGCCGTGATCGGTGAGCGGGGCGCGTGGTCCCAGGTGGCCTTGCCGTACGCCTGGACGAAGTAGGGATAGCCGCCGGACTTCTCGTAGAGCAGGTCGAGGGCCTTCTGCTCGTACTCGACCTCCTCCCGCTCGGCCGGCGCGCAGAGCGCCTGGTCGGCGGCGATCCGGTCGAGCCGGTCGATGCGCTGGTAGCGGTAGAGCCGCTCGGAGTAGGACTTGGCGGCGCTGAGGACTGCGGGCAGGTGCGGCAGTCCCGCGCCCACGACGATGAGCGGCGCGCCGAGCTGGGACAGCTCGTGGCAGGCGGCGCAGAGCGCGGAGACGTCCTCGGCGCCGACGTCCTGCATCTCGTCGATGAAGACGGCGATGCCGGTGCCGACGTCGGTGGCGACCGCCGCCGCGTCGCTGAGCAGCTCGACCAGGTCGATCTCGATGTCGCCCGAGTCGGCGCGTCCGCTGCTGGCCGGCACGTCGATGCCGGGCTGCCAGCGGTCGCGCAGCTTGGGCGCCGCGCCACCGCGCCCGGTGGGAGCGGAGCGTTGCGCGAACGCCTTGAGTACGCCGAGGAACGCGTCGATCCGGTCCGGGGCGCGGTGCCGGGGCGCCAGTTCGCGGACCGCCATGTGCAGCGCGGCGGCGATCGGCCGGCGCAGCGACTGGTCCGGCCGGGCCTCGATCTTGCCGGTGCCCCAGAGGTGGTTGATCGCCTCGGAGCGCAGCGTGTTGAGCAGGACCGTCTTGCCCACTCCCCGCAGGCCGGTGAGCATCAGGCTGCGTTCGGGGCGACCGCGGGCGATCCGTTCCAGCACCACGTCGAAGACGTCCAGTTCCCGCCCCCGCCCGGCGAGTTCGGGCGGGCGCTGGCCGGCGCCCGGTGCGTACGGGTTGCGGACCGGATCCACGAATCGCACAGTATCGGGTTCTCTAGCGACCAGGCTAGATGCGCGTAGAGGCGGCTACCGCGTGTCGGCCTCGACATGAAACTAGGGCTGTCTAGCGTGGATGCTAGACAGCCCTAGTTTTGGCTACCGGCCCTGATCCGCGGCGTGCCCGGCGGGGCTGCCGACGCTCAGCGGCGCTTCAGGCAGAGCACGAAGTCGAGCGTGTCCAGCTCACTGTCGAAGAAGTACCAGTCGGTGTAGCCGGCCACCTTCCCGCACTTCGCCTCCGCGTCCTTCTTGCCGCTCGTCGCGCCGTCGATGCGGCGCAGCACCTCGTACGTCTTCGGGGCGCAGTCGGCGATCACCAGCTTCGGCTGGCCGCCGCCACCCTCGTTGGCGACGCACTGGCCCGCCTTGACGAAGCGCGGATCGGTGGAGGAGGCCGGGGCCGCCGTCGTGGGCGTCGTGTCGGCCGGATCGCTCGGCGGCGCCTCGCTCGAATCCGCAGCCGGCGGGGTGGCAGCGGTCGTACCGCCGGTCGGGGTCTGCTCGTCCCGGCCCACCATCCAGTACGCCCCGGCGCCGCCCAGCAGCAGCACGGCCAGCACGATCACGACCACCAGCAGCGGACCCTTCCCGCGCTTCGGCGGCGTCGGCTCGGCGTACGGCGGCTGGCCACCGCCGTACTGCGGCCCGGCGTAGGGGTCGCCCGGATGGCCCTGCTGCGGCGGCCCGGGGGACCAGGCCGGACCGGGCTCGTAACGCTGCGCCGGCGGCCCGTACCGGTCGGCGGGCCCGTACTGCTGCGTGGGCGGCCCGTACTGGTCGGCGGGCGGGCCGTACTGATCGGCCGGCGGACCGTACGGCCGCGCGCCCGGCGGCGGGCCGTACTGCGGGTCGGGCTGCGGGGCGTAACGCGGGTCGCCCTGCGGCGCGTAGCGGGGATCGGGCTGCGGGGCGTAGCCGTCGTCGGGCCGCCCCCAGGGCTCGGGAGAGCCGCCGCCCGGTGGACCGAAGTTCGACATGAACGCCTCCTGCGTACGCCAGTGCTGAGAGGCCGGCCACCAACTGGGGACGCCGACGCCGTGGTCACCGTAGCGTGGTCCCACGATGAGCTCACGCCCCACGAGTGCGACGAACGTCGTCGATTCCGCGACGCCGCCGGCCCGCACCGCGCTGATCTGGACCGCCCTCGTGCTGGTCTACCTGCTCTGGGGCTCGACCTACCTGGGCATCCGGGTCGCGGTCGAGTCCCTGCCGCCACTCATCTCCGCGGCGATGCGGTTCGCCGCCGCCGCGGTGGTGCTCGCCGTGGTGCTGCGCCTGCGGCGCGGACCGGGCGCCCTGCGGGTGCCCGCGCGCCGCGTCGGCTCCGCCGCGCTCGTCGGCGTGCTGCTGCTGGCCGGCGGCAACGGTCTGGTGGTGCTCGCCGAGTCCGGGCCGCCGGGGACCGCCGTACCCTCCGGTGTCGCCGCGCTGCTCGTCGCCACGGTGCCGCTGCTCGTGGTGCTGCTGCGCACGGCAGGCGGGGACCGGCCGCGACCGTGGACGTTCCTCGGGGTGGCGCTCGGCTTCGCCGGCCTGGTCCTGCTCGTGCTGCCCCGCGACGGGGTGGACGGCGTGCCGGTGGCCGGAGCGCTGACAGTGGTGGCAGCGGCGGCGAGCTGGTCGGTCGGCTCGTACCTGTCCGGGAAGATCCTGATGCCCGCCGACCCGTTCGTGGCCACCGTCTACGAGATGGTGGCCGGCGCGGCGGTGCTCGCGCTCGTCGGCGTGGCCCGGGGCGAGCTGCGCGGCTTCTCCTTCGCCGACGTGACCGGACGGTCCTGGGCGGCGATGGCCTACCTGATGGTGGCCGGATCGCTCATCGCGTTCACCGCGTACGTCTGGCTGCTCGCCCACGCGCCGATCTCCCTGGTCTCCACGTACGCGTACGTGAACCCCGTGGTCGCGGTGGCGCTCGGCGCGTTGTTCGTCGCGGAACCGATCACCTCGCAGGTGCTGATGGGCGGCGCGGTCATCGTGGTCGGCGTGGCGGTGGTGGTGAGCACCGAGCGACCCCGCCGGTCCCCGCCACCAGCCGTCGACGGGGCAGCCGGAGAACCTGCCCGGCGGTAGCGTCCCGGTCCGTGTCGGCGCTGCTGGTGACGGGGGTCGCGCTGCTCGGCGCGACGGCCGGGTGGGCGGCGGTGCCGGTCGGCCGGTCGTTCGTCCCAGTGCCCGCCGGCGGCGCTGGGCGCCGGGGCGCGTTCGCCGTGGCCGGCGCCGTGGTGTTCGGCGGGCTCGCCGCCGCCCGGGGCGGCGAGCCGGCGCTACCCGCGTTGCTGCTGGTCGCCGCCGCCGGGCTGGTCCTCGCGGTCACCGACGTGTCCGCGCTGCGGCTGCCCGACCCGCTCGTCGGCGTGGTCGCGCTCGGCGGCGGGCTCGGCCTGACCGCTGCCACGGCGACCGCCGGTGAACCGCGCCGCCTGGCCGTCGCGGTGGCCGGGGCCGCGCTCTCCTTCACCGGGTACGCGCTGCTGGCGCTGCTGCCCCGCGCCCGGCTCGGCTTCGGCGACGTGAAGCTCGCCGCCGCGCTCGGGTTGCCGCTGGGCTGGCTCGGCTGGCCGGCGCTGCGACTCGGGCTGCTCCTGCCGCACGTGCTCGCCGGCCTCGCGGTGCTCGTCCTGCTCGCCGCCGGCCGGGTACGCCGGGACACGCCGGTGCCGTTCGGCCCGGCGCTGCTCGGCGGCGCGTGGCTCGCCGCCGTCCTCACCTGAGAGGTGCCGTCAGATCAGCCGGAGCTGGTGGTCCTTCGGGCGGCGGGGTTCGGTCGCGTCCAGGCGCTCGAACAGCGCCGGGTCGATCACGTCGAGGAACGGCGACGGGCGGGAGTCGCGTTCCGCGCCGTGCCGGGCGCGCCGGCCCGCGTGGCTGACGTAGAGCCGGTCCTGCGCCCGGGTCAGCCCGACGAAGAACAGCCGCCGCTCCTCGGCCACCGCGTCGTCGTCCGGCTCGGAGCCGGGCCAGCGCAGCGGCAGCAGACCGTCCTCGGCGCCGACCAGGAACACCACCGGGAACTCCAGGCCCTTCGCGGCGTGCAGCGTGAGCAGCGTGACGGCCTCGGCACGAGGGTCGAGCGCGTCCACCTCCGCGCCGGTGGCGAGCTGGTTGAGGAACAGCTCCAGATCGTCGCCGCAGCGCCGGGCCAGCGGGGTGAGCAGGTCCACCGCCGTGCGGACGTCCTCGGGACGTACCGCGCCGGAGCCGTCCAGCGTGGGCACCGCGAAGCGCTCAGCCAGGATCTGCCCGGCCTGGCGTACCCGGGCGGCGAGCGAGCCGTCGAGACCGGCGTGGCGCAGCTCGCGGGCGATGGCCGGCACGCCGGGACGGTCGCGCAGCCGGTCGTGCGAGCGCTTCTGCACCGGGATGTTCGCCCGGGCCAGCGCGTCGACGATCGGCGCGGCCTGCGCGTCGGTCCGGTAGAGCACCGCGATGTCGGAGAAGGACAGCGAGGTGGCCCGCCCGTCGATCCGCCCCGAGTCGAGCGAGCGGTGGGACAGGCCGCCGACCAGCTCGTCCACGGTACGGACCACGAAGTCGGCCTCGTCATGGGCGGAACTCGCCGCGTACCGGCCGACCAGCGGCGCCTCCGGGTCGAGCCGGGCCGGGTCGAGACGCCGGCCGCGCACCAGCGACGACGGCGCGATGGCCTGCACGGCGGCGGCCAGGATCGGCGCGGAGGAGCGGTAGTTGCGGTTCAGCCGGACCAGCCGCGCGTCGGTGAAGTCCTGCGAGAAGCGCAGGAAGTAACCCACGTCCGCGCCCCGGAACGAGTAGATCGCCTGGTCCGGGTCACCGATCGCGCACAGGTTGCCGTCCGGCGGGCTGAGCAGCCGCAGCAGGTCGTACTGCACCGCGTCGACGTCCTGGTACTCGTCGACGAAGATCCACTTCCACCGCTCGCGGTACTCCCGGACCAGCTTCCGGTCGCCCTTCAGCAGCGCCACCGGCAGCGTCAGCA
Organism: Micromonospora sp. WMMD1274; assembly: GCF_049179035.1. Classification (NCBI taxonomy): domain Bacteria; kingdom Bacillati; phylum Actinomycetota; class Actinomycetes; order Micromonosporales; family Micromonosporaceae; genus Micromonospora; species Micromonospora sp. WMMD1274. Next base: position 2,853,632 of record NZ_JBMHMG010000001.1, on the reverse strand, counting down.
GCTCGTCCAGGTCGACCAGGTCCCGCTTGCGCAGCAGCGCCGTGTACCGCTCGTCGTCGTCACCGGCCTCGGCGCGCGCCGCCGCCCGGTCCGCGTCGTCGGCGATCCGGAAGTCTGCCGGCAGCCCGGCCGCCGCCGCGTTCTCCCGCAGCACGGTCAGGCCGAGCGAGTGGAACGTGCCCACAGTGACGTCCTCGGCGACCGGGCCGAGCAGCCCGTCCAGCCGGTGCCGCAGCTCCTCGGCCGCCCGCCGGGTGAACGTGATCGCCAGGCACTGGTCCGGGAAGACGTTCAGCTCCGCACACAGGTACGCGATCCGGTGGGTGAGCGTCCGGGTCTTGCCGGTGCCCGGACCGGCCACGATCAGCAGCGGGCCACCCGGCGCCGACGCGGCCACCCGCTGCATCGCGTCCAGCCGGTCCAGCAGGCCGGTGCCGACCTCCTCCATGCCGGCGAGCATTGGCTCGAACGGCTCGTGCGGGGACGGCGGCGGCGCGATCGGGGGCGCGGGCTGCGGCGTCCGCTTCGGCTCGGGCCGGGCCGCCGCCGGGCGCTTGGCCTTCGGCTTGGGCGCCGGCTCCGCGGGCCGCCGCTGCGCGGGCACCGGTACGTCGAACAGCGTCTCCTGCCCGGCCCGGGCGCCCGAGGCGCCCAGTTCCGCCGGGTCGAACAGCGTGATCACGCCGTACTCGCCGTCGTAGCCCGGCACCCGGCGCACCTCGCCGCGGCGCAGCCGGCCGATGCCCTCCGCGAGCAGCTCGCCGCCGACGCGGCCGATCTCCTCGATCGGCGTACGCGTCAGGATCTCCAGCTCCGGGCCGAGCGCGGCGATCAGCTCGTTGAGCTTGCCCTCGACCTTCTTCGACCGCGCGCCGACCCGGTTCAGCTCGCCCAGGATCTCGGCCAGGGGCACCAGATGGGTCACCTCGCGGGCGTGCGCCGGACGGTGCCCGGCCGGCCGGTCCGCCAGCTCCTCGATCCGGCTGAGTACGCCCACAGTCAGCGGCTTGCCGCACTCCGGGCAGCGTCCGCCGGCCTCGCGGGTCCGTTCCGGCGACCAGTTCACGCCGCACAGGCGGTGCCCGTCGGCGTGGTACTTGCCCTCCTCCGGGAAGAACTCCACGGTGCCCGCCAGCCCGTCGCCGGTACGCAGCGCCTCGCGGATGGCGAAGTAGTCGCGGGCCGCGGTGAGGACGGTTGCCTCCCGGGCCAGCGCGGGCGGCGAGTGCGCGTCCGAGTTCGACACCAGCTGGTAGCGGTCCAGACTGCCGACCCGCCAGTTCATCTCCGGGTCGGACGACAGGCCCGTCTCCACCGCGAAGATGTGCTCGGCCAGGTCGGCGTAACAGTCGGCGATCGCGTCGAAGCCGGACTTCGAGCCGAGCGCGGAGAACCAGGGCGTCCAGATGTGCGCGGGCACCAGGAAGCCGTCCGGGCTCGCCTCCAGCGTGATCTCCAGCAGGTCGCGGGAGTCCAGCCCGAGGATCGGCCGGCCGTCCGAGCCGAGGTTGCCGATCCGGCCCAGCGCGGTGTTGAACCGGGCCACCGCGTCCAGGTCCGGCAGGTAGATCAGGTGGTGCACCTTGCGCGTACGGTCGTCGCGCTTGTAGATCGTGGAGATCTCCACGCTCAGCATGTACCGGACCGGGTCCGCCTCCGCCGCACTGGCGAGCCGGGGCGGCAGTCGCCGGGCGACGTCCCGCTCCGCCTCGGGCGAGAGCCGGTACAGGCCCGGCTCAGCCGGGTGCAGTGTTTCGCGCAGGTGGTCGTACCAGGCGGGATGGGTGAAGTCGCCGGTGCCGAGCACGCCGATGCCCTTACGCCGGGCCCACCAGGCCAGGTTCGGCAGGGTCAGGTCGCGGCTGCACGCGCGGGAGTACTTCGAGTGGATGTGCAGATCCGCGACGTACGGCGGGAGGCCACCGGGGGGTGCGGCGCTGAACGGAGGCACGCCGCATCCTGTCACGTCCGGTCCCCCGCCCGCCCGTCGCCACGCGTACGGGTGACCTGAGCAATGCGGTGCTGGACTCGGCGGCCCATGCACGCTATTGAGCGCGCAGCTCGACGAGCGTCACCTGGGGAGGCGCGCCCACCCGCACCGGCGGGCCCCAGAAACCGGCGCCGTTCGTGACGTAGACCTTCGTGCCGTCGACCTCGCCGAGACCGGAGACCACCGGCTGTTCGAGCTTCACCGCCAGGTTGAACGGCACCATCTGGCCGCCGTGCGTGTGCCCGGAGAGCTGGAGGTCGACGCCGAACTTCGCGGCCTCCTGCGCGGCCACCGGCTGGTGCGCCAGCAGCACCACCGGCCGGCTCGGGTCACGGTCGCCGAGGGCGGCGGCGTAGTCGGCGGGTGCGGCCACCCCGGTGCCGGCGGCGCTCACGTCGTTCACCCCGGCGAGGTCCAGCACGCCGCCCCGGGCCTGGATCTCCTGCCGCTCGTTCTGGAGCACGCGCAGGCCGAGCCGGTCCACCTCGCGGACCCACTCCTCCACGCCGGAGTAGTACTCGTGGTTGCCGGTGACGAAGAAGCTGCCGTACCGGGACTGCAGGTCACGCAGCGGCTCGGCGGCCTCGCCCAGCTCGGCCACCGTGCCGTCGACCAGGTCACCGACCACAGCGACCAGGTCGGCGTCCATCCGGTTGATCATCGCGACGATCCGCTCGGTGTGCGCCCGGCCGCGCAACGGCCCGAGGTGGATGTCGGAGACGGTGGCGATACGCAGGCCGTCCATGCTCCGGGGCAGCTTCGCCAGCGGGATCTGCACCCGGTCGAGCTGCGGCGGACCCATCGCGGTGCGGACGCCGTACCCGGTGACTCCGGCGGCGGTGAGCCCGGCGAAGATCGCCGCCCCACGGGCGAGCAGCAGTCGCCGGGAGGGGTCGTGGTCCGGCGCGTGGGTACCGGCCGGCGGCGCGTCGGCGGGGTCGACCGGCGGCGGCGTCGCGCCCTCCGCCGTCGCCGCGCCCACGAGTGCGGGCTCGGGCTCCGGGCCGGCGGCGACCGCCGAGCGGGCCCGGCGGCGCAGCACCAGCCGGACCACCGCGGTCGGCACCTCCAGCACCAGCAGCAGCACCAGCAGGTAGAACATCAGCGCGACCCAGAGGTAGCCGGGCCAGGCCAGCCAGTACCAGCCGTTGCGGGTGCCGGCCATGGTCACCGGTACGAGCACCGCCAGCGCCGCGATCGCCACGCCACCGGCCCGGCGCCACCGCCCGGGGCGTGTGGTGTCCCGGACCAGCCGCTTCCACAGGTAGAAGTGGATCAGGCCGATCACGAGCACGACGAAGCCCAGGAATGTCGCCATGGCCAGCACGTGTGTCCCCCTCAGCCGCCTGCGAAGGGCGGCAGCACGTCCACCGTCACCCCGGCCGGCAACAGTGCCCGTCGATCATGACAGGCCACGCCGTCGACCAGGAAACTCGCCGCCTTCAGCACCACCGCGAGGCGTTCGCCGTGCCGGGCGGCCAGGTCATCGAGGAGTTCGTCCAGGGACCGGCCGGCGGATGCGGTCTCCTCGGATCGTCCGGCGGCCGCGCGGGCGCCGGCGAAGTAGCGGACCGTCAGTTCCATCCTCAGCCTCCGATCGCCGACATCGAGCGCGCGGGCTGGAGGAACGCCGGGTCGTCGATGCCGTGCCCGGCCCGCTTGGCCCACATCGCGGCACGCCAGCGGCGGGCCAGTTCCTCGTCGTCGGCGCCGTCGCGCAACGCGCCGCGCAGGTCCGACTCCTCGGTGGCGAACAGGCAGTTGCGTACCTGGCCGTCGGCGGTGAGCCGGGTGCGGTCGCAGTCGCCGCAGAACGGCCGGGTCACGCTGGCGATCACCCCGACGCGGGCCGGCCCGCCGTCCACCAGCCACGTCTCGGCCGGTGCCGCGCCCCGCTCGGACGGGTCCGGCGTCAGCGCGAACGCGGCGTGCAGCGAGGCCAGGATCTCGTCGGCGGTGACCATGGTCGAGCGGTCCCAGCCGTGCTGGGCGTCGAGCGGCATCTGCTCGATGAACCGCAGCTCGTAGCCGTGCGCGAGCGCGAACCGCAGCAGCTCCGGCGCCTCGTCGTCGTTCGTGCCGCGCATGAGCACCGAGTTGATCTTCACCGGGGTCAGCCCGGCCTCCGCCGCGCCGGCCAGCCCGGCGAGCACGTCGGCGAGCCGGTCACGGCGGGTCAGCGCGGTGAACCGGTCGCGGTCCAGCGTGTCCAGCGAGACGTTGACGCGGTCCAGCCCGGCCGCGCGCAGCGCCGGCGCCATCCGGGCCAGGCCGATGCCGTTGGTGGTCAGCGAGATGCGCGGCCGGGGCGTGAGCGCGGCGACCGCCGCAACGATGCCGGGCAGGCCCGGGCGGATGAGCGGCTCGCCGCCGGTGAAGCGCACCTCGGTGATGCCGAGCCGCGACACCGCGACACCCACCAGCCGGATGATCTCGTCGTCGGTGAGCAGTTGCGGACCGGCCAGCCAGGGCAGACCCTCGGCCGGCATGCAGTAGGTGCAGCGCAGGTTGCACTTGTCGGTCAGCGAGACCCGCAGGTCCCGCGCGACACGGCCGTACCGGTCGGCGAGGACGCCGTCGCTCGTCCCGGGGGCGCTCATCTGTCGACCGTAGCGCGGTCGGGCCCACGGAGGGCGGCACGGGCGGTCGAGCGCACCGCGTCCGCGTACGCCGCGCCGAAGATCGCGGTGTGCACGAGCAGCAGATGCAACTGGTGCAGCGGCACCCGTTCCCGCCATCCGTCGGCCGGCGGCCACGCCTCCCGGTAGGCGGCCGTGATCCGGTCCAGGTGCGGCGGGCCGCCGAACAGGGCGAGCTGCGCCAGGTCGGTCTCGCGGTGGCCGCCGTGCGCGGCCGGGTCGACCAGCCAGACCCGGCCGTCGGCGCCCCAGAGCAGGTTGCCGGGCCAGAGATCACCGTGCAGCCGGGCCGGCGGCTCGTCACCGCCGAACTCGCCGATCCGGTCGACGACCTGCTCGACGAGCGCCGCCCCGGCGTCGTCGAGCGCGCCGCCGTCGACCGACATGCGCAGGTAGGGCAGGAGCCGGTGCCGGGCGAACCAGTCCGGCCAGGGACCGGGGCCGGGCGTGTTGTCCTGCGGCAGCGCGCCGATGAACCCGGGCCAGTCCGCGCCGAACGCGGGTGCCCCGGCCCGGTGCAGCCCGGCCAGGTCGCGGCCGAACGCCTCCGCGGCCTCCGGCGTCGGTTCGCCGGGCTCCACCCAGTCGAGCGCCAGCAGGTCGGGCAGGGCGACGAGCACATCCGGTACGGGCACCGAGCCGGCCTCGCGCAGCCAGCGCAGCCCGGCCGCCTCGGCGGCGAAGAAGCCCTCCGGCAGCGCACGCGCCGCCCGTTCCGGCCAGGTCTTGGCGAACACCGAGTGCCCGTCGTCGAGCGTCAGCCGGGAGGCCGCGCAGATGTCACCGCCGGAGACCGGGGTCTCCCGGATCCGCTGGTGGGTCAGGAAGGTCGGCAGGTGCTCCGGGTGTGCCCGCAGGTATGCCAGGTCCATGAGCGCAAGGTAGCGGTTACCCCGGACATCCGTGTGCCGAGAAGCGCCGTCGATCACCGCTGACCTGGACCGATACGCTCCGTATCTGTGGACGGACCGCGTGTCGTCCACAGGGGCGGACGCGGTGACCCGCGACCGCCCACGCTCCCGGCATGAACTCCACCGAGCCAGCGCGCCTCTCCGTCCGCTCGCCGGCCGACATGGTCGCGGCCGTGCCCTACCTGCTCGGCTTCCATCCCGCCGACAGCGTCGTGGTGGTCGCCGTACGCGGCCGGCGCGTCGTCTTCGCCGCCCGCGGCGACCTGCCCGCGCCGGGCGCCGACCCCGGCCCGGCAGCCCGGCACCTGGCGCACGTGGTGGCCCGGCAGGACGCCGACGCCGCCACTGTCGTCGGCTACGGTCCGGCCGCCCGGGTGACAGGCGTCGTGGACGCGATCGGCGACGCGCTGACCGCCACCGGGGTGGTGGTGCTCGACGCGCTGCGGGTCACCGAGGGCCGCTGGTTCTCGTACCTGTGCGCCGAGCCGTCCTGCTGCCCGTCCGAGGGCACCCCGTACGACCCGGCCGCCAGCCAGGTCAGCGCGGCGGCGGTGTTCGCCGGTCAGGTGGCCCTGCCCGACCGGGCCGCGCTCGCGGCGCAGGTGTCCCCGCTCGACGGGCCGGTCCGGCTCGCCATGCGCCGGGCCACCGGGCAGGCACGCCTCCGCCTGGCCGCGCTCACCGGACGGCCGTCCTCATCGTCGGTGGAAAGCCCGGTCAGCGGACCACCGGCCGACGGCTCCGGGCCGCACGTGAAGTCCCCGGTTCCGGGCGACGGCTCCGGGCTGGGCGAGGCCGTCCCGGTTTCGGCCGACGGTCCCAGGCTGAGCGGGGAGCCGCTGGTCCCGGCGGACGGTCCCGGGCTGGGCGGGGAGCCGCTTGTCTCGGCAGACGGTCCCGGGTCGGGCGGGGAGCCGCTGGTCCTGGCCGACGGTCCCGGGTCGGATGGGCGGTCGCCGGTCGCGGACGGCGGTGCCGGATCGGGTGGGGAGCCGCGGGCCGTGCGGACGGCGGGCACGGCGGCCGTGCGAGCCGCCTTCCGGCGGCAGCGGCGCGGCGAGCGGCTGGACGACGACGAGGTGGCCTGGCTGACGGTGCTCCTCACCCACGTCGCGGTACGCGACCACGCCTGGTCCCGCACCGACGGCCGGGACGAGGACATCAGCCTCTGGACCGACGTGCTGCGACGCGCCGAGCCGGACCTGATCGCCGCGCCGGGCTGCCTGCTCGCGTTCGCCGCCTGGCGCTCGGGGCACGGGGCACTGGCCGCTGTCGCCCTGGAACGGGTGCTGTCCGCCCACCCCGGCTACTCGCTCGCGGTGCTGCTCGACGAGGCGCTCCGGCGCGGAGTCGCCCCGTCCGCGCTGGACGGGTGGCCCGGTCCCGACGACGGCGCGGTGCTGCGGCGCCGCCGACGCCGGCCACGCCGGTGAGCCGTCAGCCGCCCGGTGGTCAGCCGCCCACCGGGCCGCCGACGCCCGTCACGCCGATGTCCGGTGCTGCCCGGCCGTCAGCCGCCGACGCGCGCCGCCCCGGTGTAGACGTTCATGGTCGGCCCGCGCAGGAAGCCGACCAGCGTCATCCCCGCCTCCTCGGCCAGCTCGACCGCGAGCGTGCTCGGTGCGGACACCGCCGCGAGCAGCGGCACCCCCGCCATCCACGCCTTCTGGGTGAGTTCGAAGCTGGCCCGTCCGGAGACCAGCAGCACGTGCCCGGCCAGCGGCAGCCGCCCTTCCCGGGTGGCCCAGCCGAGCACCTTGTCCACCGCGTTGTGCCGCCCGACGTCCTCGCGCAGCACGACCAGTTCCCCGTCGGCGGTGAAGAGGCCGGCGGCGTGCAGGCCGCCGGTGCGGTCGAAGGCACGCTGCGCGGCGCGCAGCCGGTCCGGCAGCCCCGCGAGCAGATCGGCGGTGACCACCAACGGGTCGTCCTGCACCGCGAACTGCGAGCGGGTCCGCACCGACTCGATGCTCGCCTTGCCGCACACGCCGCACGAGCTGGTGGTGTAGAAGTTGCGCGAAGGGTCGGTGACGGGTTCCGGCACGCCGGGCGAGAGCACCACGTCGACCACGTTGTAGGTGTTCGGGGTCTCCGCCCCGGCGCAGAGCTGCGCGGTGTGCACGTCCTCCGCCGACCGGATCAGCCCTTCGGTGAGCAGGAAGCCGATGGCCAGGTCCAGGTCGTCGCCGGGCGTACGCATAGTCACCGCCAGCGGCCGGCGTCGGCCGGGGCCGGCCGCGCCGACGCGGATCTCCAGCGGCTCCTCCACGGCCAGGGTGTCCTGCCGCCGGATCCGCCCCCGGCCGTCCCCGGCCGCGTCGAGGTCGATCCGCAGCACACCACGCCGATCCGTCGCCCGTCCCATGCCGCCATCCTCCCCGGCCACCCCGCCGCCCGCACCTCGCCCCAGGTCTTCCCACCCACCCCGGCCCCCGGCCACCCCGCCCGGCCGGCCTCGGCCGCCCCAATCCCGATGATCGACACGAGTTCGGCGAAGTGGCGGTGCCGGAGGCCCATGGATGCCACCACCCCGGCGAAAAGCAGTGGATCAACGTCGGAAAACCGCCGAACAACGCCGGGCGCCGACACGAGCCGGGAGGCGGCGGTCGTGGCTGTGGCTACTGTGAGGCGGTGACGGGGTACGCGGCGGTCCTGCTCGCCGGTGGCGCGGCCCGGCGGATGGGCGGGGTGGACAAGCCGGCCCGGGCGGTCGGCGGCCGGCCGATGCTGCACCGGGTGCTGGACGCGGTGGCCGACGCGGACCAGCGGATCGTGGTCGGCTCGTCCGGCCCGCTGCCCAGGGGAGTCCGGACGGCCCGGGAAGAGCCGCCCGGGGGCGGTCCGGTGGCCGCTACGGCAGCCGGGCTGGCGTGGCTCGACCCCGGTACGACGACAGTCGCCGTGCTCGCCGCCGACCTGCCGCTACTCACCACGGCAGCGGTGGCCGAGCTGCGACGCGCGCTCGCCGCCTGTCAGTCCCGTGACGACCCGCCCGCGCTCGCCGCCTGTCACTCCCGCGACGACCCGCCCGCGCTCGCCGCCTGTCAGTCCCGCGACGACCCGCCTGCGCTCGACGCCGCAGCCGCCGGGCCGGAAGACGCACCTGCCGCCGCCCGGCGGGAGACCCTGGACGGTCGATACGCCGCGCTCGCCTGTTACGTGGACGGGGACGGCCGCCGCCAGTACCTCTGCGCGGTCTGGCGGTTGCCGGCCCTGCGGGCCGCCCTCGACCGGCTCGCCGCGACGCGGGGCGGCTCGCTCGACGGGGCGCCGGTACGCGGGCTGCTGGCCGGTGTCGCCGTACGGGAGGTGTCCTGGTCCGGCTCGGGGCCGCCGCCCTGGTTCGACTGCGACACTGACGAGGACGTACGCCGGGCGGAGGAGTGGACGAGATGACGGTGCTGGACGACTGGGTCACGGCGGTCTGCGCCGAACTGGACCTGGACCCGGCGGGGGTGCCCGTGCCGACGGTGCTCGACGTGGCCCGGGACGTGGCCCACCAGGTGGTCCGGCCGGGCGCGCCGGTCACCGCGTACCTGCTGGGGCTGGCGGTGGGGCGCGGCGCGGACCCGGCCGCGGCGGCCGAGCGGCTCAGCGCCCTGGCCGGTTCCTGGCCGGTGGACCTGGGCGGTTCCACACCTGGGGATTAGCGCCTCGCGCGGGATTCGGTCCCCTTCGCGCGTGGGTAGGGTGGCGGGAACGGACGGAGGCGATCATGACGGCAGACCACCCCTCGGCGCCGGTCGACGAGCCTGCCGGCGGCACGCCGGAGCACCACCCCACCGGCGGCACGCCGGAGCACCACGCCACCGGCGGCGCGCCGGAGCACCACGAGTCGATCCTGCTCGACGAGCCGACCACTGCTGATCTGCGGGCCAAGGTCACCGAGGCCTGGCGGGAGTTCGCCCGGGCGCTCGCCGACCGGCTGCGCGGGCTGCCCGCCGGTGGGCACCTGGAGGTCACGCTCGACCCGACCGCCTCGGGCACCGGCGACGCCGTCTACTCGGTGAGCGTGGACGCGGGCGAGGAGGGGCGTCTGTCGGCCCGCGCGGTGGGCAACGCCACGCTGCCGCAGGGCTACCGGCTGGACCGCGCCGCGGTGGCCGACATGGTGGCGCTCGGCTGGTCGCCGCCGGGTGTGGTGCCGGGCTCCGGGGAGCAGTTCGGGCTGGACTGCGGCGTCGACGAGGCGACCCGGCTGGCCGCCGTGCTGTCCCGGACGCTGCGGGACGTCTACGGCGCCCCGCATCCGGCCTTCCTCGTCTACCTGGTGCACGACGCCGAGGGCGAGGCGCTGCCGGTGGAGCCGCTCGGTACCGCCCGCAGCGAGTTCGGCCCGGACCGCGACGTCGAGGCCGACCTGGACGAGGCGCTGGCCGCGGCGGCCGCCGCGCAGTCCGGTGAGAACGACGTGCTGGCGCTGGAGGAGCGGGTCCGCACCGTCGTGTCGACCATGCTGAAGTCGGCGTCCGACCAGCTCCAGGTCGACTCCGACGGCGACATCAACATCCGGGCCGGCTCGGCCATGGTCTTCGTCCGGGTACGCGACAACCCGCCGCTGGTGGACGTGTTCTCGCCGGTGCTGACCGAGGTCGAGCCGACCGAGCGCCTGTACGTGAAGCTCTCCGAGCTGACCAACCGGATGCCGATCGGGCGGCTGTACTGCGCGGACGACACGGTGTGGGCGTCGATCCCGGTGTTCGGCCGCAACTTCCAGCCCACCCACCTGATGCTCGCGGTGCAGGTGATGACCGGTCTCGCGGACGAGCTGGACGACCGCCTGCACGGCGAGTTCGGCGGCAAGCGCTTCTTCGGTGAGGGCGACAAGCCGGCCCGGGCCGAGGAGCACCGCACCGGCATGTACCTCTGAACGCGGCTCACCGTACATCGAGCAGCGTCTTGCCCACCGTCCGACGGGCCTCGATCGCGGCGTGCGCGGCGGCGGCCCGTTCCAGCGGGAAGCGCTGCCCGATCAGCGGACGTAGCCGCCCGGCCGCGCCCTCGCCGAGTGCCGCCTCGGTGAGGGCGCGCAGTTCGTCCGGGCCGGGCCGGGGGCTCAGCAGCGTCACTCCGCGTGCGGCGGCGGACTCGGCCGGGATGTCCGCCCAGGCGCCGCCGGCCAGCCCGAAGCTGAGCATCCGTCCGCCGGGGTCCAGCAGGTCGAACGCCTCCCGGGCGAGCGGCCCGCCCACACCGTCGAACACCAGGTCGACGGCGCCGACGGCGTCCCGGACCCGGCCGGTCCAGCCGGCCCGCCGGTAGTCGACGACCACGTCGAGGCCGGCGGCGCGCAGCACGTCCACCTTGCGGTCGCCGCCGGCGGCGCCCACCACAGTGGCACCGGCCGCCGCTGCCAGCTGTGTGAGCAGCGATCCGACGCCACCGGCCGCCGCCTCGACCAGGACCCGGTCGCCCGGCCGCAGCCCGGCCGCGCGGGCCAGCATCAGGGCGGTCCGGCCGTCGGCCATCAGCGCCACCGCCGCGTCGAGCGCCAAACCCGGGGGTACGGGGACAGGCGCGCCCTGGCCGACCACGACGCGCTCGGCGTACGCGCCGGTGCCGCCGGTGGCGGTGACCACGACGCGGCCGGCGAGCGCCGGGTCGACGTCCGGTCCCAGTGCGGTGATCGTGCCGCCGACCCCGTTACCGGGGATCACCGGGAGTTCGGCGCCGAACGGCCCGAAGCCGCTGGCCCGGAACATGGTCTCGACGAACGTGATGTTCGCGTATGCCACGTCGACGAGCACCTGGCCCGGTCCGGGTGCCGGGTCGGGTGCCGTCCCGGGCACGAGCATCTCCGGTCCGCCGAACTCCCGCAGCCACACCGCACGCATACCGCCCCCTCGCTTCGAGCCGGTCACCAGTGCACGACATGAAGCGAGGTTGAGGTCAAGGCGTCGACGGTCCGACGCCGGGGGACTCGACCAGCCGGGAGAGCACGATGGTGCTGCGGGACGAGGTGACGAACGATTCGGCGCGTAGCCGTTCCAGCGCCTCCTCCAGGTGGGAGATGTCCGCGGCGCGCAGGTGCACGAGCGCGTCCGCCTCGCCGGAGACGGTGTACGCGCCGACCACCTCGGGGTGCCGGCGGGCGGCGGCGCCGATCTGTGCCGGGGTGGTCCGGCCGGCGCAGAACAGCTCGACGAACGCCTCGGTGGTCCAGCCGACGGCGGCCGGGTCGACGACGGCGGTGAACCCGCGGATCACCCCGGCGGATCGGAGTCGGTCGACCCGTCGTTTGACGGCGGGGGCGGAGAGTGACACCCGGCTGCCGATGTCCGCGTACGAGGCGCGGGCATCCGCGACGAGTAACGCAATGATTCGCTGGTCGACCGCGTCTATCTGCAACGTTCTGCTCCTGGGAAGCAATGCTTGTGGCTGTTACCAAAGTTGTACCGTACCTACTCTTGGTGACCGTGAACCAGCAGCGAGTCTCGCGAAAGCGGACATATCTCATGTGCTCGCCCGAGCACTTCACGGTCGAGTACGCGATCAACCCGTGGATGGACGTGACCACGCCGGTCGACGCCGACCTGGCGGTCAAGCAGTGGGACCGGCTGCGCGAGACGCTCGTCGGGCTGGGCCACGAGGTGCACCTGCTGACTCCCGAGGCGGGCCTGCCGGACATGGTCTACGCGGCCAACGGCGCGTTCGTGGTCGACGGCACCGTCTACGGCGCCCGGTTCAAGCACGAGCAGCGGTCCGCCGAGGCCGCCGCGCACCGGGCGTTCTACGAGCAGCACGGCTGGCGGTTCATCGCGCCGAGCGAGACCAACGAGGGTGAGGGCGACTTCGCGTACCTGCCGGAGGCGCACGGCGGCCTGATCCTCGCCGGGTACGGCTTCCGGACCGAGCCGGCCGCGCACGCCGAGGCGCAGGAGGCGCTCGGGCGGCCGGTGGTCTCGCTGCACCTGGTCGACCCGCGCTTCTACCACCTGGACGTCGCGCTGGCCTCGATCGACGACGAGAACATCGTCTACTACCCGGGGGCCTTCTCCGCCGCCAGTCAGAAGGTGCTGGCCCAGCTGTTCCCGGACGGGATCGTCGCGGACGACGAGGACGCGCTGGCGTTCGGCCTGAACCTGGTCAGCGACGGGCTCAACGTGGTGCTGAACAACGAGGCGACCCGGCTCGCCGGCAAGCTGAAGGCCGCCGGCTACCACCCGGTCCCGGTGGAGCTGGCCGAGCTGAAGAAGGGCGGTGGCAGCGTGAAGTGCTGCATCGCCGAGCTGCGGCACTGAGCCACGCCTCGACGCGAAGGGCGGCCTCCCGGTGGGAGACCGCCCTTGCGCGTGTACGGGGGCCGGTCAGCCCAGCGTCGCCAGCTCGTTGATCACGACGTTGGAGAGCAGCCGGCCGTCGGTCTGCACCCGGCGGAGGTACCACTTCTGCTGGGGCGTACGGGTCTGGTTGAACTGCCAGGTGCCGCGCGGGCTGTCCACCTGGCCGACCTTGCCGAGCGCCAGGTTGACCTGCTGCGGCGAGGGGTTCCCGCCGGCCAGCCGGATCGCCTTGTCCAGCACCAGCGCGGCGTCGTAGGAGGCCATCGCGTACGTGGTGGGCGCCGAGTTGAACGTCTTCCGGTAGGCCGAGGCGAAGATCCGGTTCGCGGTGTTGTTGAGGTCGGCCGAGTAGTTCAGCGCGGTCTCGATGCCGTACGACTCGATGAGCTTGCGCTCGCGGCCCTTCTCCCCGTCGTCGAGCTGGTCGAGCGCGGTGCCCTCGGTGAGGAAGCCGGGGGCGTAGATCGGCCCCCGGTAGCCCTGGGCGTAGAGCTGCTTGACGAACTGCACCGCCTGGGCGCCGGAGTAGTGGCAGAACACCGCGTCCGGCTTGCGCCCGAGCGCCTTGCGGATCGGCCCGGAGTAGAGCGACCGGGAGGGGTTGGGGTCGTCCTCGGTGAAGATCGGGTCCTCGGTGAGCCGGCGGCCCCGCTCGTACGCGCGCCGCAGCCCTTCGATGACGTCCTGGCTGCCGGGGCCGCGGGTGCCGAAGATGGCGATCCGGCTGGAGGCGTCCAGCTTCTGGCGCAGGTACTCGCCGAGCGCCTCGCCGGGCTCGGTCAGCACGTACGACGTGCGCCAGATGTAGACGACGCCCTGGAGCGTCGACGGGGAGGCGTTGGAGCCCAGCAGGGGCACCCGGGCCTCCTCGACCGCGTCCTTGATGCCGGTCATCACGGTCGGGCTGACCACGCCGGTGAGCGCGAGCACGCCCTCCTTGAGCAGCCGGTCGACGGCGGCCTTGCCGGTGGCGGCGGTGTCGCCCTCCTCGGCGGTCACGAGCGTGACCGGGTGGCCGGCGATCTGCTGACCGCGCATGCTGAGGAAGAGCTGGAAGCCGTTGGTGATCTCGTCGCCGATGGCCTTGTTCGCCCCGCTCCCGGGCACGATCAGTCCGACTTTGATCGGGCTGCCGGATCCGGCCTGTTCCCCGGAGTCGTCTCCGGAGCCGCACCCCGCCGCCAGTCCGGTGGTGCCCAGCGCGGCCAGCAGTTGCAGGGCCCGCCTGCGGTTCATCTGTGCCACCGACTTCCTTCCCGACGGGGCGGCCATGGTGCACACCCCTTCGGCGTTCTACCTGGTCGACGACGCTGCGTCAATGCCCTGAAGATCATCGTGAAGCGACCGCAACGCCTCGACGACCCGGGGCCATGCGGTGGAGCCTGGTGCGATCAGCCCGAAATGCTCACATTCGGGCAGCTCAACGAGCGTGGCCGAGCCTCCGGCGGCCTGATCTGCGGCAATCCAGGACCGGCTGATCGCGATCGGAACCTGCATATCTTGATCACCGTGAATGACTACTGTACGTGCTCGGACGGGTACCAATACCGATGGATCGGCCGCCGCGTACCGGTCCGGCACTTCCTCCGGGCCGCCGCCGAGCAGCGCGGCCACCGCCCCCTCGTCCAGGTCCAGCCGGTACGCCTGCGCGAGGTCGGCCACCGGTGCCAGCGCGAGCACCCCACCGACCGTCTCCGGGGCGTGCGCGGCCACGTACAGGGCCAGGTGCCCGCCCGCGGAATGACCGACCAGGATCGGCGGCACGGGCGCCACCCGGCCGGGCAGCGCGGCGGCGGCGAGTTGCGGCAGCGCGGCGATCCCGGCGCGGACGTCGGTGAGCGTGTGCGGCCACCCTCCGCCCGGCCGGCCGGTCCGCCGGTACTCGATCTGCGCGACCGGGTGGCCGAGCGCCGCGAGCGCCACCGCCATCGGGCCGGTGTGGGTCCGGTCGTACTCCGCCCGCCAGAAGCCGCCGTGCACCACGACCACGAGCGGCCGGGGCGGCCCGTCGCCAGCCGGGAGGCGCAGGTCGGCACACTGGTCCGGGTGGTCGCCGTAGGAGACCGTGGCATCCGGGGGCGGGGACGGGCGGGTCAGCACCTCGCGCGGGTCGGAGAGCATGCGGCGACGGTAGCGTCCACCGGTCCGGCCGCGTGCACACGGTCGGCGTGGGTAAAGATGGGTGCCATGACCGAAGCGCATTCCGCCGGACACGACGACGAACAGGGCAACGATGGCATCCCCGGCACCGTGGTGGTGGTCGGGCCGGACGGCCGCCCGGTCGGCACGGTGCAGACCGACGAGGGCAAGGGCGAGGACCCGACCCGTCTGGTCGAGCAGCCGGCCAAGGTGATGCGGATCGGCAGCATGATCAAGCAGCTGCTGGAGGAGGTGAAGGCGGCGCCGCTCGACGACGCGAGCCGGCACCGGATGCGGGAGATCCACGAGCGCTCGATCGTCGAGCTGAAGGAGGGCCTCGCCCCCGAGCTGCGCGAGGAACTGGAGCGGATCTCGCTGCCGTTCACCGAGCAGCAGGCGCCGAGCGAGGGTGAGCTGCGCATCGCGCACGCCCAGCTGGTGGGCTGGCTGGAGGGGCTGTTCCACGGCATCCAGGCCGCGCTGGTGGCCCAGCAGATGGCCGCCCGCGTTCAGCTGGAGCAGATGCGCTCCGGCCGCCAGGCGCTGCCGAGCGGCCCGGGCGGCGTGATTCCGGGCATGCCGGGGATGCCCGGCGGCGAGGGCCACGCGCCCGGCCAGTACCTCTAACGCGTCGGCCGGGGCGCGTCACGCGCCCCGGCCGCTCAGTCCACCCCGAAGACCTTCTCCAGGTACGCGGCGACGCCGTCCTCGGTGTTGGGCCCGGTGACCTCGTGTGCGATCTCGCGTACGGCCGGGTGGGCGTTGGCGACGGCCACCGCCCGTCCCGCCCAGGCCAGCATCGGCACGTCGTTGGGCATGTCGCCGAAGGCCAGCACGTCCCGCTCGCCGATGCCGAGCCGCTCCGCGTACCAGGCCAGACCGGCCGCCTTGGTGACGCCGGCCGCCGAGATCTCGATCAGCCCGCTGTACGACGAGTGGGTCGCCTCGGCCAGCCCTTCCAGCGCGCCCGCCACCACCTGCACGAAGACGTCCGGGTCCTGCTCACCGGCCCGGGCCAGCAGCTTCACCGCGGGCGCGGACAGCAGCTCCTCGGGCGACTCGACGGCCCGGATCGCGTCGAGGTCGGCGTCCCAGCGCAGCGGGTAGTGCGCCTCGTGCCGCATCTGCCGGCTGTCCACGATCTCCACCGCGAAGCTCACCCCGGGCACCTCGGCGCGCAGGCGCCGGGCCACCTCCGCCAGCAGCTCCGGGGCGAGCGGGTCGGCCCGCAGCACCTGGTCGGTGACCGGGTCGTATACCACCGCGCCGTTGGCGCAGATCGCCGGCAGCGGCTCGGCGAGCTGCTCGTACACCATCTGGAGCCAGCGAATCGGACGGCCGGTGACCAGGACCACCGGCGTGCCGGCGGCGTTGATGCGGGCCAGCACCGCGGCGGTACGCGCGCTGAGCGTCCGGTCGTCGCGCAGCAGCGTGCCGTCGATGTCGGAGGCGACGAGGCGAGGTGGATCTTCCATCAGCGGGAGAGTAGCCGGTCCAGGTAGACCGCGACGCCGTCGTCGTCGTTGCGCAAGGTGATCTCGTCCGCCGCGGCGCGCACCTCCGGGTGGGCGTTCGCCACCGCCACCCGGGCCCAGCCGGCCCAGTCGAACATCGGCAGGTCGTTCGGCTGGTCGCCGAAGACCAGCACGTCGGCCGGGTCCACGCCGAGCCGCTCGGCGATGACACTCAGCCCGCTGGCCTTGTCGGTGCGGGGCGGGCAGATCTCGACGAAGTCGAGCCCGGCCTGGGTGAGCGTGGCCACGTCCGGTGGCACGATCGCCCGCGCGGCGGCCAGCAGCTCGTCCACGTGGTGGTCGGCGGTACGCGCGAACGCCTTGATCACGTCGCAGGACAGGCACTCGACCCGGCTGCGGGCCTCGAACCGGTCCGGATAGGGCCAGCTCGGGTGGTAGTCGCCCCAGAGCGGCGCGTCGTGCTCGTCCGACGCCTCCACCATCACCGTGAGCGGGCCGACCGCCGCCTCCAGGTCGGTGAGGATCCGGGCCAGCACCTCACCGGGCAGCCGCTCGTCCCGCAGCACCAGGGGCCCCTCCGGGTCGCTCTGGTCCACCACCCGGCCGCCGCCGGCCATCACCAGGAAGTCGGCGGCCCGGATGTCGTTGCGGGTGAGTTCGGTCAGACGCGGTCCACGGCCGGTCGCACCGACCACCGGGATCCCGGCGGACCGCACCCGGTCCAGCACCCGATGGGTGTACGCGGAGACGGTCTCGTCGCTGCGCACGAGCGTGCCGTCGAGGTCGGTGGCGATCAGCTTGGGCAGTCCCGGGCGGGTCATGGTTCCTCCTTCGCCCGCCGCCGTCACGCCGGCCGACCAGGTCCTCGGTGCCGCGACCATGGGACGGCGGGCAGCAACCGTATCTCGCGGAAGGGGCGGCAACCACGGCTTTCCGGCGAATCGGCGGCGAAGCTCCGGTGGCCGCCGGACGCGTCGGCGGACCTGGTTCAGTAGGACCGTTCGGGGCCGGCGAACGGCACCGTGGGCTGCACCGTCAGATCCGCCGGGGCCGGTGGCACGTCGTCCTCGTCCGTCCGGCGGCGGTCGGGCCGGTCGTCGTCCGGCTCCCCGTCGGCGGGCGTCCCGCCGGCCGCCCGGCCGGCCAGGTGCAGCGCCGCCGCCAGCAGTGCGACGGCGACGAACGCGCTGACCAGACCGCGTCCGTGCTCGACCTCCAGGCGCTGCTCGCCGACGAAGAACAGGATGCGCCGGGCCAGTTGTTCGAGGGAGCCGGCGGTCGCGACCAGCACTCCGAGCAAGCCCGCCGCGAGACCCAGCCCGGCCAGCCGGGCGTGCTGCCGTACCGCGGGGGCACCGCGCAGCGCCAGCCCCACCGCGACCGACAGCCCGAGCAGGCCCACGAGGTACGCCGTACCGAACCCGCCGATCTCGGAGATGCCGCCGGTCAGCCGGGCGGGCGCGTCGTCGCCCCGGGCCTCGGCCGGCACCGTGATCGCCAGCCACTCACCGAGCAGCGAGGCGATCGCGGCCACGGCGCCGAGCCCGGTGAGCACGGGCGGCAGGCGGCGGTCCCGGCCCAGCGCGGCGAGCGAGCGCGCGGCCCGGCCGGACGACTCCGGCTCGGCGTCGCCCCACTCGACGATCGTGGTGTCGTCGGACCGGTTGTCCTGCAGGGGGATTCGCTTGTCCTGCCGGGGAACGGGGAGATCCTGCGACATGGCCACCCTTCCCGTACGCGGGCCTGCGTCGAATCATGGCACAGCCCGCTCCCGACGGCCGGGATCGCGACCCCGAGGTCCGGTGCGGGGCGGCCCGCTTTCGGTTAGCGTCGGTGCCATGCCTATCCGTACCGCATCCGCTCGCTGGCAGGGCAACCTCACCGAGGGGTCCGGCACCGTCCGCACCGGCAAGGGCGGCCTGTCCGGCAACTACTCCTTCAAGTCGCGCTTCGAGGAGGGCGAGGGCACCAACCCCGAGGAGCTGATCGGCGCCGCACACGCCGGCTGCTTCTCGATGGCTCTCTCCAAGCAGCTCGCCGACGCCGGCGCCCAGGAGACGGCGGTGGAGACCACCGCCAAGGTGCACTTCGACAAGACCGACGCCGGCATGACGGTGACCCGCATCGACCTGGAGACAGTGGGCCAGGTTCCGGGCATCGACCAGGCCGAGTTCACCAAGCTCGCCGAGGCGGCCAAGGAGAACTGCCCGATCTCCCGGCTCCTGTCGCCGGGCGCGCAGATCACGCTGAACGCCCGTCTGGCCTGACATCGCGTACGGCACGGCGGGGGTGTCCTGCGGGGCGCCCTCGCCGTGCGGTGTGCCCGATCCGGAGGGAGTGACCGGGCCGCGTGGCCGTGGAGATGAGCGGGGACCGGTTCGAGGAACTGGTCGGCGAGGCGCTCGACGAGGTGCCCGAGGAACTGCTCGGGTTGATGAGCAACGTGGTCATCCTGGTGGAGGACGACCCGCCGCCGGGCGAGGATCTGCTCGGCCTGTACGAGGGACATTCGCTCACCTCACGCGGCTGGGACTACTCCGGCGTGCTGCCCGACCGCATCCTGATCTACCGCAACCCGATCCTGGCGATCTGCGACACCGACGACGACGTCGTCGACGAGGTGGCGATCACCGTGGTGCACGAGATCGCCCACCACTTCGGCATCGACGACGAGCGCCTGCACGCCCTGGGCTGGGGCTGACCGGCCTCCGGCGCGTCCCCGCCCGGCTGATTCCGGCGGTTGCGCCGGTCCCCTAACCTGCGGATCAGGCAGATCCTGATGCAGGAGGAAAACCCATGCGCAGCGCGCTGTTCTCCGCGGAGAACCTTGAGAAGGAGTCCCAGCAGCCGGGCATGCGGTTGCAGAACTCCAAGATGCTGAAGATCGAGCTGAACGGCGAGGCGATGGCCCGGGTCGGGTCGATGGTCGCCTACCAGGGGCAGGTGCAGTTCCAGGCGCTCGGCTCCGGCGGCATCGGCAAGTTCATCAAGCAGCGGCTCACCGGCGAGGGCGTGCCGCTGATGAAGGTCTCCGGGCGCGGCGACGTCTTCCTCGCCGACTTCGCCAAGGACGTGCACGTCATCGACCTGGAGCCGGGCGACGCGCTGTCCATCAACGGCTCCAGCGTGCTGGCGTTCGACTCGACGCTCCAGTACGACATCAAGATGGTCGGCGGCGCCGGTTTCGCGTCCTCGTCCGGCCTGTTCAACTGCGTCTTCACCGGCCACGGCCGGATCGCCGTCACCACCAAGGGCACCCCGGTGGTGCTCAACGTGGACGCGCCGACGTACGTGGACCCGCAGGCGGCGGTCTGCTGGTCGGCGAACCTCCAGACCGGCTACCACCGCGCCGAGCAGCTCGGGCTCGGCACGCTGCTCGGCCGCAGCACCGGTGAGGCGTTCACGATGAGCTTCGCCGGTCAGGGCTTCGTCGTGGTCCAGCCCTCGGAGGAGCCTCCGGTGGCCGGCAGCGGCTCCCAGCAGCAGGGCGGCGTGCTCGGCGGCCTGCTTCAGTGACCCTCCGGTGCCCGGGGCGTCCGCCGAGGTCGCCCCGGGCCGGTCAGCTCAGCTCGCCGGCCCGCAGCCGGGCCACCCAGGCCGCCGCGTCGGCGTAGTCGGCGTCGGTGAGCCCGGGCGGCACCGGCGTCTGCTGGTCACCCGCCGCCGTGCTCCAGCGGTGCCGGGGGTACGACCCCAGGAACCGCACGTCGGCGCAGACCCGGCGCAGCCCCTGCAACGCCTCACCGAGGCGTACGTCGGCGACGTGTCCGGCGCAGTCCAGGAAGAACACGTAGCGGCCGAGCGCCTCGCCGGTCGGGCGGGACTCGATCCGGGTCATGTTCACGCCGCGCACCGCCAGTTCCATCAGCACCGCCAGCAGCGCGCCCACCCGGTCGTGGGCCAGGCACACCGCGAGCGAGGTGAGGTCGTCGCCGGTGGGCGGCGGGGGCGGCCCGGGGCGGGACACGAGCGCGAACCGGGTCACCGCGTCCGGGTGGTCGGCGATCTTGTCGGCCAGCACCGCGAGCCGGTGCCGGGTCGCGCCGATCGGGGCACAGATGGCGGCGTCGTACTCGCCGCTCGCCGCACCGGCCGCGGCGGCGCCGTTGGAGAGCACGTCGACCACTGTGGCGTCGGGCAGGTGCTCCCGCAGCCAGCCCCGGCACTGGGTGGACGCCTGCGGGTGGGCCGCGACGGAGCGGACGTCGGACAGTGTGGTGCCGGCGCGGGCGGCCAGCACGAACTCCACCGGCAGGACGACCTCGCGGGTGATCACCAGCGGGTCGCCCTCGACCAGTTCGTCGAGCGTCACCCCGACCGCGCCGCCGATGGAGTTCTCCAGCGGCACCAGCGCCGCGTCCGCCTCCCCGGCGCGTACCGCGTCGAGCGCCTCACCGACGCTGCGGGCCGGCGTGCGGTCCCCGCGCTCGGCGGCGGGCACCGTGCGCAGGGCCTGCTCGGCGAAGGTGCCCTCGGGGCCCAGGTAGACGAAGCGGGTCGGCGGTGTTCCCGGCATGCCGACCAGCCTACGCACCCGGCGTGCCGTCGCAGGCCAGGGTACGGATGCCGGCCGGCGCCACGGTCCGTACCTCGACGCCGCACACGTCCGTGCCGGCGGTGACCAGCCTCGGCGTGCCGGTCTCGCCGCGCGTGACCACCTGCAACTCCTCGTGCCCGGTGACGGTCAGCACGGTGTACTGCCAGCCCTCGGCGCAGAGCGGACCGGTCGCCACCGTCACCTTGACGTCGCGGGGCAGCACGCCTGCCGAGCCGCGCAGCAGCGCGACGATCCGGTCGCCGGACGGCCGCCCCCGGCAGGGCGCCGCCGAGGACGGCGCGGACGGCGCGGACGGCGCGGGCGTGGGCGGGAGGACCGGCGCCGATGGGGTCGGGGTGGCGCTCGGGCTGGGCGTGGCGGACGCGGACGGGACCGGGACGGGTGTGGCGGCGGCGGGTGGCGCGCGCAGTTCCGGTGGGGTGCCGCAGGCGGCGAGGGCGAGCAGCGTCAGCAGCGCCAGCGGGCGGTGGCGGCGTCGGGGGTGTGGGGCGCGGGGCACGGGGGCGTCCTCGGGCATCGAGGGATGTCGTCGTGTGGTGGGACCGAGGCCATCGTAGGAGCAGGACCGGCCCGGGGTGAAGCGTGCCGGTCGGACCGCGAGGGGTCAGACCGCGGAGAGGAAGGTGAGCGAGCCGGCCACCGCGCCGTCGGTCAGCACCGGCGTGGAGATAGCGTCGACCGTGCGACCCGCGTCGGAGCCGGGCCCCTGCACCCGCAGCAGGCCGCGGGCGAGCCGCCCGGAGTGCAGCGCGAGCAGCGGCGGGATCTTGTCGGTCTCCTGCTCGGTCAGCTCGCTCGGGCTCGCCGTGAAGTCGACCAGGCGTAGGCCGCCCTCCAGCAGCGGCAGGCCGATCACGTCCTCCGGGGCGCCCAGGCAGAGCAGGTCGCAGCCGGACGAGGAGATCGCCACGACGGTGGTGCCCTCGTCGATCAGCAGGCACGGTTCGGCGGCCCGGGAGACCATGCCGGACCACTGCCCGAAGTTGTCGGACTCCTGCTCGGTGGATGCCGCGGGCGCGAACACTTCCGAGAGTGAGAGTTCGACGTGGGCCACCGCGCCTCCTATGTACACCGACGGTCTGTCCACGCTAGCCGGTCGGTGCGGCGGAAGCATCGGCTGCCGGGCGGCCGGCGACGGCGCGGACCGACGGAACCAGTCGGGGGCGGTGCCGTGGGCCGCGTGGCGTCGCCGGAGACGTTACCGGTGGGCGGCTCGCTTGTCAGCGGCCGTTCGGCCCTCGTCATACCACCGGTAGTCGGCGGTTGGACGGTACGTGCCGTTGAACCACGTGGCCGGCGCCTGCGCGACGCGGGAGAGCTTCTCGGCGGTGGCCGGACTGATCCGGTTCCCGCCGGCCACGAGCAGGCGGTCCAGCTCGCGGTGGGTGGCCATGAGGCAGTCCTTCGGCAGGCCGTAGACGCTGATCACCCCGGAGCCGACGAACGTCAGCACCGGGGTCACCGGGATCGGCAGGCCGACCGCGTCGGAGAGGGCCTTGCTGGCCCGCTTGGCGTCCCGGCGCGCCTCCGCCACGTACGGCGGGCGCTTGCCGTTGATCTGGACCACGTCTCCGGCCACGAGCACCCGGGCCCGGCCGTGGTCGGCGATGGTGACCGCGAACAGACCGCTCGGGCCGATGGCCAGGAACCCGGCCCGGTCGTCGCGGCCGCGGTCGAGCAGCATGTCCGCCGGGTCCGTCCGGGGCCACTCGATGACGTGCCAGGCGGGACCGAGGTGATCGAGCTGGCCCAGGGCGCGGGCCCCTGCCGCTTCCAACCGGCGGGCCCCCCGCTCCGCCCGGCGACGCCGGGCCCACTCCAATGGAGTCGGTCGGGCCGGCTCGAGCACCGAGGTGGGCTCGACCCGGGAGTGCGGCACCGTGCGGGGCGGCAGTGCCCTGCTCGGTACGGCTCGACGAGCGGGAAAGACAGTCATCGCGACCTCCGGCAAAAGGTCTCTCGAAGTTATGTCTCCACTACCCTACGTTGCGCCCCCGGGGGCTCGGCAAGTTGGACCGCCGGAGTGAGTGTGGATGAATGCCATATTCATTCACACTTCTTTTCCGGATGGTGCGCAAGCCTGCCCTAGGCTGTGGGAGTGACCCACTATGTGGACAGCGAAGTCGCCCGGCTCGGGACGGTGCTGCTGCACCGCCCGGGACCGGAACTGGCCCGCCTCACCCCGCGGAACAACGACAGTCTCCTGTTCGACGCTATCCCATGGGTGGGACGCGCGCAGGAGGAGCACGACGCGTTCGCGGCGGCGCTGCGGTCCCGCGGAGTCGAGGTGCTCTACCTGGCCGACCTGCTGGTCGAGACGCTCGCCGTGGCGGACGCCCGGGCCGAGCTGACCGACCAGGTGCTGCGGTCCCGCCGGCTCGGCCACACCCTGCGGCGCCGGGTCGCCGACCATCTGGCGTACCTCGACCCGGCCGGGCTGGCCGACGTGCTCACCGCCGGGCTCGCCCACGAGGAACTGCGGATCGGCGCCGACCGCCCCGGCGGTCTGGTCTGGACGCTCATGGACCGGCACGACTTCGTCATCGACCCGCTGCCCAACCTGCTGTTCACCCGCGACTCGTCGGTCTGGATCGGCGACCGGGTCGGAGTGACCAGCCTGGCCATGCCGGCCCGGCGGCGGGAGACCACGCTCACCGACGCGATCTACCGCTTCCACCCGCGCTTCGTCGGCACCGAGTTCGTCTACCACCCCCGGCTGGAGCACCTGGAGGGCGGCGACGTGCTGCTGCTCGCGCCCGGGGTGCTCGCTGTCGGCGTCGGCGAGCGCACCACCCCGGCCGGCGCGGAACGGCTGGCCCGGCAGGTGTTCGCGGCCGGGCTGGCGCACACCATCCTGGTGGTGCCGATCGCCCAGGAGCGCGCCACCATGCACCTGGACACGATCTGCACCATGGTCGACGTCGACGCCGTCCTGATGTACCCGAACGTCGCCCACGAGCTGTCCGCGTACACCGTCATCGCCGGCGCGGACGGCGACGACCTGCGGGTCGACGGCCCGGCGCCCTTCCTGCGGGCCGCCGCCGACGCGATGGACCTCGACCAGCTCCGGGTGATCGACACCGGCCTCGACCCCGTCACCGCCGAACGCGAGCAGTGGGACGACGGCAACAACACGCTCGCGCTCGCGCCCCGGCTCTGCGTCGGGTACGAGCGCAACGTGGAGACCAACGCGCAACTGGAACGGGCCGGCATCGAGGTGATCGCCATCGCCGGATCGGAGCTGGGCTCCGGGCGGGGCGGCCCGCGCTGCATGTCCTGCCCGCTGGTGCGGGAGAAGGGCGGGGCCGCCTGACCCGGAGACGTCAGCGCAGCGTCAGCTGGCGGCCGAGCAGGCCCTGGCGGGCCCGGCGGCCGGCCGCGTCGAGCGGCTCCCGCTCCGCGACCGCCTCGGCGTAGCGCTTGGCGAACTCCGCCACCGGCGCCTCCCACTCGGCGGCCGGGGTGTCCTCCGGCAGGTCCCACACCGGCGCGAGGCGCCCGTGGGCCCGGAACATGCCCGCGAACTTCGTGTCGTCGCCGAGCGTCAGCGCGCCCGCGGCGGCGAGCCGGGACAGCGCGTCCAGCGCGGTGTCCTCGTCCTCCGGCAGGACCAGGCGCACGTGGGCCTTCTCCGGCACCTGGCACCAGTAGGCGGCCCGCGCCGCGGCCAGCTTCACCGTCGGGTAGATCGCCGAGTTGGCCCGCTCCAGGGACGCCTGGACGTTCGGGTCGTCGGCGGCGCCCGGGTCGAGCCAGAAGTCGAACCCCTCGTGCATGCTGATCTCCAGCGGGCCGTCCACCAGGATGTCCTGGAGGCGGGGGCCCGGCCCGGGCAGCGGCGGCACGTTCACCTGGCCGCCCGGCTCGGTCCGCAGTGCGGAGATCAGCGCGTCGGCCAGGTCACGGGAGACGTCGCCGGACTGCTGGTGCCGTTGCAGGCCGATGAAGACCCGCCCGTCCGGCTTGGTCATCGCCGGGGCGGCCATCGGCAGCACGGTGGCCAGCGTGACCGGCCGGTCGCCGTACTCCTCGATCAGTTCCGGGGTCAGCCGCAGCGGCGCGGAGGCGGCCGGGACCAGCTCGCGCAGGGCGATCCACTCCGGCTCGTCGGCGAGGCCCTCGAACGGCCGGGGCACGAAGACGTCGCGCACCTTCTCCCGCTTCGGGGTGGCCTCGCCGGCCCGCTGGTTCTTCCGACGCTTGCTCATGCGCCCGCTCCGCTCCGCTCGCCCATGGCGAGACAGCCTAGATGCCGGGTCTCGGCGGTGGGTGCCGGACCCGCCCGCCGCGTCGGTCAGCCGGCGGCGACCAGATCCGTCCGCTGCACCGGCACCGGGTCGAACCGGGCCCACACACTCTGGCCCAGGCCGTCGCGCTCCACGCCCCAGCCGCTGGCCAGCCCGGCGACGATGTGCAGCCCTCGCCCGTCCGCCGCGTCAGGCGAGGCGGTACGCATGCACGGGCCGGCGCCGGCGCCGCCGTCGGTGACCCGGAGCTCGACACTCGGCCCCTGCTCGGTCGTCCGCAGCCGCCAGGCGACCCGGACGACGCCGCCGGGCAGCGCGTCGGCGTGCCGGACCGCGTTGCCGACCAGTTCGGCGAGGACCGCGACCAGGTCGGCCACGAGGACCGGGGGTACGACACCGGTCAGCTCGTCGGCGAGCCGGTGCCGGGCCAGGCGCGCGCCGGTGGCGTCGTGGGGCACCACCACGCACCACGACCGTTCGGCCGGACCAGTCGACACGTCGTTCCTTCCCCGCCCGTGAGCGCCCCGGTCAACCCCGGGGCAGCCGCACCTCTGCGACCGTACCGCCACCGGCTCTGGGCCGGAGGGATACCCATCCATTCTGCTGTTCAACGATCTGGCGGACGAGATAGAGACCGAGCCCCGCGCCGGGATACCGGCGGCGGTCGCCGGACTCGCCCTGCCAGAACCGGTCGAAGGCCCGCTCCACGTGCTCCGGCCGGATGCCGATGCCCCGGTCGGCCACCCGGAACGAGACGGTCCGCTCGTTCGCCTCGGCGGTGATCTCGATCGGCGTGTCCGGCAGCGAGTACTTCCCGGCGTTGGTGCCCAGCTCGGTGAGCACCGTGGCGAGGCTGTGCCGGTCGCCGAGCGCCTTGGGCAGGTCGGCGGGCAGGTCGAGCACGACCCGGTGCCGGACGTCGGCCGGCAGGTCGGCCACCGCCGACCGCAGCGCGTCGACCAGGTCGAACGGCGCGGCCGGCTCACCGCCGGGGCGGTTCTCCGTGGCGGCGGTCAGCAGCCGGTCCACCAGGCGGGCCAGTTCGTTGGCGCGCTGGCCGATGATCCGGGCGGCCTGCCTCCGGTCGCCGTCGCTCAGCGAGTCCCAGTGGTCGGTGAGCGTGTCCGCGTATCCCTTGATCACGGTGACCGGGGTACGCAGCTCGTGGCTGGTCACCGCCACGAACAGGTCCCGGTCGTGGTCGCGCCGCTGCTGGTCGGTGGTGTCGCGGAAGCTGACCACCCGCAGCGCGTTCGGGCCGGGCAGCTCGCCGGAGGTGATCCGCAGCCAGCGGCCGTCCGGCAGCCGGTGGTCGAGCACCTGGCCGGGCGGCGGCAGCGGGAACGGCAGCGGACGGCTCAGCGCCTCCTCCGCCGGCCGGCCGGTCACCTCGACCGCGGCCGGGTTCC
Source organism: Micromonospora sp. WMMD1274 (assembly GCF_049179035.1). Taxonomy (NCBI): domain Bacteria; kingdom Bacillati; phylum Actinomycetota; class Actinomycetes; order Micromonosporales; family Micromonosporaceae; genus Micromonospora; species Micromonospora sp. WMMD1274. The sequence goes on along the minus strand of NZ_JBMHMG010000001.1, from coordinate 2,826,981 downwards.
AGAGCCGGACCCGTCCGTCCCGGTCCACCACCGCGAGGCCGTCGGCGAGCGCCGCCACGACCGGGCCGTCCCCGTGTACGGGCAGGCCGGTCTGGTCGCCGTACATGTGGGCGATGCAGGCGGCGATGTAGCCGATGACGGCGCGTTGCGAGGGTTGCAGCGGTTCGCCCAGCGGGTAGAGCGCGTGCAGGCTGCCGATGGTGAGCCCGCCGATCTCGGCGCGCGCCACGATCATCCGGCAGAGGCCCCGGCCGGCGACCTCGTCGGCGAGCGCACCGGGGATCGCGTCGACCCGGACCTCCCGTACCGGCGGGCCGGCGAGCAGGCAGACGGTGGCCGGGTCGGTGGCGGGCAGCGGGCGGCCGAGGACGAACTCGGCGCTGCCGGTCGCCGCTATCACCCGGCCCCCGGCCGGGGTGAACTCCACGAAGACCAGGCCGGCCGCGCCGACCGACGGTTCGACCTCGCGGAGCAGACGGGTGAGCACGGCGAGACCGGACTCGCCCGAGTTGATCATGTTGATCACTGCGGTGTGGCCGGCGATGAAGGCGGGGTAGTCGGTTCGCTCCGGCATGTCCCGAGTGTGCCGCGCCGTCCGCGTCCGTGACACCCCCGGCCGGTCGACCGTCGCCGGTACCGATCGACGGGACTCACCGGCCCAACCGGGCCAGCGCGCGGGCCGGCCGGTCCGTGATCACCCCGTCCACGCCCGCTTCCAGCACGAGTTCCAGGTCCTCCGGTTCGTTGACGGTCCAGACGTACACCGCGTTGCCCGCGGCGCGCAGCGCGGGGACCAGCCGCGGGCGGGTCCGGACGAGGTCCACACCAGGGCCGGCGATCCGGGCGCCGAACGGCAGCCGGCCCAGCGGCAGCAGACGCGGCAGCACCTCCAGCAGCAGCACCGTGGGCAGCGCCGGGGCGAGTTCCCGGACCCGGCGTACGGCGAGCGGCGAGAACGACATCACCGTCACCTGGACGAGATGGCCCGGGCGGGGCTCGGCCAGCCCGTACCGGCGCAGCATCTCGACCAGGCGGCGCTCGACCTCGCCCCGGTAGCGGGACGGGTGCTTGGTCTCGATCAGCAGCCGGACCGGGCGCCCGGCGGCCAGCACCGCGTCGAGCAGCCGCTCCAGCGTGAGCAGCCGGGTGTGCGACTCGTCGAGCGGCGCGTCGTCCTCGGCGAGCGTCGCGGCCCGGTGCCAGGAGCCGAAGTCGAGCGCCTCCAGTTCGGCGAGCGTCCGCGCGCTGACCAGCCCACGGCCGTTGCTGGTGCGATCCAGCCGGCGGTCGTGCACGCAGACCAGATGCCCGTCGCGGGTCAGCCGGACGTCGCACTCCAGCCCGTCCGCGCCCTCGTCGAGAGCGCGCAGGTAGGCGGCGAGCGTGTGCTCCGGCAGGTCGTACGAGGCGCCGCGATGGGCGAAGACCAGGGGGACGGTCATGGCCGCGTCACCGACTCAGGCGACCCGGCCCGGCTGCCCGTCGTCGGTGACCACCGGACGGCCGGCGGCGGCCCAGTCGCCCATCCCGCCGTCGACGTTGCGCACCTGGTCCCAGCCGTTGCGCATGAGGTAACCGACCACCTGGGCGGAACGTCCGCCCGAGCGGCAGATCACCGCGACGTCGCGGTCCTGCGGGATCTCGGCGAGCCGGGCGGGCAGCTCGGTCATCGGCAGGTGATGGGCGGCCGGCGCGTGACCGGCGGCCCACTCGTCGTCCTCGCGGACGTCGAGCAGGTAGACGTCGTCGGGCACGGCCGACGCGGGGACGCTGGGTAGTGAGGCTCCGAACACGGTCACCAAGCCTAGTCGCCCTCGTCGCTCAGAGCCGGTTGACCCAGCGCGGGTTGGCGCCGGCCCATTCCGGCACGCGCGTGTCGCGCAGCGCGGTGAACAGCCCGCCGCCGCCGTTGTCCAGCACCACGTACGAGACGCCGTCGATGGTCTGCGGGTAGGAGGGCACCTGGACCCCGCGCAGGGCGTCCGCGGGCAGGCCGCGCAGCGCGAACAACAGCTCGTCCAGGGGTACGCCGTTGGTGTCGACGGTCAGCGCCCCGCCGGCCGCGCGGAGCACCCGGTCCAGCTTGACCGGGTCGCTGCGCAGCCGCGTCTCGCCCGCCCGGTCGAGCACCGCCCGCAGCATCTGCTGCTGGTGCCGCTGCCGGTCGTAGTCGCCGCCGGGCAGGTCGTAGCGCTGCCGCACGTAGTCGAGCGTCCGCGCGCCGTCCATCTGCTGGCAGCCGGCGTCGAACTGGTGCCGGGTGTGGATCGAGCGCACCGGCGTGTCCACGCACATCCGGATGCCGCCGAGCTGGTCGATCACCTGCTTGAAGCCGGAGAAGTCGACGAGTGCCGCCCCGTCGAAGCGGATCCCGGTGAGCCGGCTCAGGGTGGTGCTGAGCAGCCGGGCGCCGCCCTCACCGCCGCCGCCGTGCTCGTACGCGGCGTTGACCTTGTCCTGGCCGCCGGGGAAGCCGGGCGCCGCGGGGAGCGCCACCAGCAGGTCGCGCGGCACGGAGATCAGGTACGCCTGCCGCATCCCGGCCGGCACGTGCACGATCAGGATGCTGTCGGAGCGCTGGTCCTCCGGGTTCGCGCCGGGCCGGTGGTCCGAGCCGATCAGCAGGTAGTTGAGCGCGCCGTCCAGGTCGGTCCGCTTGTTCCGGGCGGCCGGGTCGAGCAGTTGCTCCTTGGCCACGGTGCGGTCGTAGCGCGAGGTGAGCCAGTGCAGCCCGGCGACGCCGAGCGTGGCGAGCAGGACCAGCACGAGCCCGGCGCCGAGCAGGAACCGGGCCCAGCGGGCGGGTCCACCCCGCCCGCGTCGGTTCCGTGCTGGCCTGGACGTGACGATCCCCCCGTAGCCGCGACATGAGACCCGCTCACGTCAGGCTACGGGGGGATCGGCCGACCGGTACCGCTTTCGCGCAGGTCAGCAGGTCATTTACGGGTGGACAGGACGTCCGGGTTGTTCACCACGAAGTCGGCCAGCTTGTCGCTCTTGACCGCCTGGAACATGTCCATCGTCGTCTCGTTGAACGTCTCCCGGCCGTTGCCGTTGCCGGCGAAGGTGCCGCCGTTGGTCCGCAGCGTGACCAGGTCGTTCCCGTTGAGGTTCTTGAGCGTGAAGATGAAGTCGGCGATCGGCACGCCGCCGGTGTCCAGGACGAACGCCTTGCCCGCGGCCTTCATCAGCGAGTTGAGCTTCAGCGGGTTGGTCAGCATGCCGCCCTCGGTGGCCTTCTTGGCCATCGCCTTGATCAGCTGCTGCTGGTTCTGCTGCCGGTCGTAGTCGCTGTTCGGCAGGCCGTAGCGCTGGCGGGAGTAGTCGAGCGCCTCCCAGCCCTCCATCTCCCGGCAGCCCTTCTTGTGCACCACTGCCTTGTACGGCTTGCCGGTCTTCTTCGCGTCGGCGTTCCACATCGCCTTGCCGTCGACGTACGACATGTGGTGCGACTTGACCTCGTGGCTCACGCAGATGCGCACCGAGCCGAGCGCGTCGATCACGCTCTTGAAGCCGCCGAAGTTGATGATCGCGGCGCCGTCGAAGCCGATGCCGGTCATCGACTTGATCGTCTTGGCCATCAGCTGGGCGCCGCCCTCCCAGCCGCCGCCGTTCTGGGCGCCGTGGAAGAAGGCCGCATTGATCTTGTCGGTGCCGCCCTTGTAGCCGCTCTTCTCGAACGCCGGGATGCGCGCCTCGGTGTCCCGGGGGATCGAGATCAGGTACGCCTGGTCGTGGCTGGCCGGGATGTGCAGGATGATGATCGTGTCCGACCGGACGTCATCGGCGGCCCAGCGCTCGCGGGCGTCCACACCGAGCAGCAGCATGTCGATCGGGCCTTCGAGGCTGTTGCCGCCCTCGGCCTCGCTCTTGCCCGCCCCGCCGAGCAGGTTGCGCTGGGCGATGTTGTCCGTGGCCTGGCCGATGACCGCCTTGCTGCCGACGATCGCGACACCACTGGTCACCATCAGCACGGCGCCGAGCACCAGCGTGAGCTTCGCCCAGAGCGGGTCCTTGCGCTTGGTGCGCTTCTTCTTGCCACCGCCGGGACCGCGACCGCCGGAACCGGGCTGTGTGGGGATGACCGGAGGGACCCGCCCGGATGATCCGGGTGCCGGTGACTGCGGGCGACGGCTGGTCTGGACCGACATGCGTGCTCCAGCTCGGTGATCGGGGGCGGGACCACTTTACGTATCTGTTCCCGTTCTCGCGACCTCGTAGGGGCGCAATTCCCGTCAATACCGGCCAACACCTTTGGGTTGTGGCCGAACGGGCAGGGGTAAGGAGCCGGTCGGCGGTTGGCCTCCGTGGTGGCGAGGTCATAGAGCGCGAGACCGGTCATGTCGTGCCGGCGTCAGCCGCCCGCGTTGTCGCCCGAACCCTTCTGGTTGGCCTGCATCCACTCGGCCATCCGGTCCGCGGCGATGGCCTTGTACATCGCCAGCGCCTTCTCCCGGTCGGAGACCACCACGGACTGGCCGTCGATGGTCTGGCCGCCCAGGTGCGGGCTGGTGACGAACGTCAGGTTCTCGCCCCGCAGGCTGCGGAACTGCACTGCCATGTCGGTCAACGAGAATCCCTGGTCGACCGTGACGGCGGCGGTCACCGCCTTGAGGAAGTCGTTCAGCTTCTTCGGGTTGGTGAGCGTCCCGGTGCTCGCCGCCTTGTCCATCAGCGCCTTCAGGAACTCCTGCTGGTGCCGCATCCGGGCGAAGTCGCCGTCCGGGAACTGCTTGCGCTGCCGGACCCAGTCCAGCGCCTCGGCGCCGTTCATGTGGTTCACGCCCTTGGTGAACGTCCGGTACGGCTTGTGGATCGAGGTGATGGTCCGCTCCACCTTGAGGTCCACCCCGCCCAGCGCGTCGGTGACCTCCTTGAAGCCGCCGAAGTCGATGGCCATGACGTGGTCGATCCGTACGTCGGTGAAGCACTCCACGGTCTTCACCGCGAGCGGCAGGCCGCCGAACGCGAACGCCGCGTTGATCTTGTTGCGCGAGCCGGAGTCGCACGACGCGCCCGCGCTCTCCGGGATCGGCACGTACAGGTCACGCGGCACCGAGACCAGGTAGGCGCTCTTGTGGTCGGCCGGGATGTGCATGACGATCACGGTGTCCGCGCGCCACTTGCCGCTCCCGTCGACCGGGGCGTCCGGATCCCGCGAGTCACTGCCCACGAGCAGGATGTTGAACGCGCCCTCGACCTGCTTGGCCGGCCGCCCTCCGGTGATCCCGGCGAACGGGTCGGTGCGGGCCAGGTCGTCGTCCAGGTTGCGGGCGTAGAACCATGCGCCGAGGCCGCCGAGCAGCGCCAGCACCAGTACCGCCACGCCTGCCACCAGGCCGATGCGTCCCCAGCGCGGCCGGGGGCCACGCCGCCCGGACCCGCCCGGACCGCCGCCGCCCGGACCACCGGGACCGGTCGGCCCCACCGGGCCGCCGGGACCGCCCGAGCGGGGCGCCTCGTCGTGGTCGGGGTACCACCTGGTCTCCGAGGGCCGGGCGCGCCCGGTGGCGGCCCGGCCGGAGCCGGGAACCTGGGCGCGACCCGCGCCCCGGCTCAGGTGTCGGGGGATCGGGGCGCCGGCAGACGAGGTCGCTGACATGTAACCGAGGGTAGGTCGGCCGGGCCACCGTCGCCCTCGTACGCGCGCCGGTGTCAGCCGCGTTCCCGTCGGGTTCAGTACCCGAGCCGCCCGCGGAAGTACTCGATCGTGCGTCGGAGGCCGTCTTCGGGCGTGACGCTCGGCTCGTATCCGAGCAGTTCGCGGGCGAGGGTCAGGTCCGGGCGGCGCATCTCCGGGTCGTCGGAGGCGCGAGTGATGTAGCTCACCTCGGACGTGCTTCCGGTGAGTGACACGATCGTCTCGGCGAGTTGCCGCATCGACATCTCGTGCTCGGTGCCGCAGTTGATCGGGCCGGTCTGGGTCGAGTCGAGCAGCAGCAGGATGCCGCGCACCAGGTCGTCGACGTAGCAGATCGAGCGGGTCTGGTTGCCGGTGCCGTGCACCGTGATCGGCTCGCCGCGCAGCGCCTGGGAGATGAACGTCGGGATGGCCCGGCCGTCGTCCGGGCGCATCCGTGGACCGTACGTGTTGAAGATCCGTACGATCGCGGTGTCGGTGCCCCGGCTCCGGTGGTAGGCCATGGTGGCCGCCTCGGAGAAGCGCTTCGCCTCGTCGTAGACGCTGCGGATGCCGATCGGGTTGACGTTGCCCCAGTACGTCTCGCGCTGCGGGTGCTCCTTCGGGTCGCCGTACGCCTCCGAGGTGGAGGCCATCAGGAACCGGGCGCCGTCGTCGGTGGCCCGCTCCAGCAGCGCCAGCGTGGCCACCGAGCCGACCCGGAGGATCTCCACCGGCAGCTTCTCGAAGTCGGTGGGGCTGGCCGGGGACGCCATGTGCAGGATCGCGTCGAACCGCTCGGTCATCGCCGGGTGGTTCGGCAGGCCGTCGGAGATGTCCGCCTCGACGAGCGTGAAGGTCGGCTTGTCCAGCAGGTGGGCCACGTTGTCCTTGGACCCGGTGACGAAGTTGTCCAGCACCACGACGTCGCAGCCGCGCTCGACGAGCCGGTCGACCAGGTGGGACGGGACGAAACCGGCGCCGCCGGTGACGAGGATGCGGTGTCCGGTACCGAAGCGGGGAGCGACCTTCATGGCGGCCAGCCTATACACGCGAGGCGGGGCCCCCGCGTAAGGCAGGGGCCCCGCTCGACGGTGGTACTCAGTGGGCGCCGGCTCCGGTGAGCGAGCGCACCTCCAGCTCCGCGTACTTCTCCTCGTCGCTCTCCTTGGACAGGATCGTGCCGAGCCAGCCGCACAGGAAGCCGAACGGGATCGAGATGATGCCCGGGTTCGACAGCGGGAACCACTGCCAGTCGTGGTCGGGGAACATCGCCGTCGGCGCGCCGGAGACGACCGGCGAGAAGAAGACGAGCACCACGGCGGCGAGCAGGCCGCCGTAGATGGCCCAGACCGCGCCCGAGGTGTTGAACCGCTTCCAGAACAGGCTGTAGAGGATCGCCGGCAGGTTGCCGGATGCGGCGACCGCGAACGCCAGCGCGACCAGGAACGCCACGTTGAGGTTCTGCGCGTAGATCGACAGGACGATCGACACCGCGCCGATCACCAGCGCGGAGATCCGGGCGACGTTCACCTCCTGCCGTTCCGACGCCTGCCCGTTCTTCATCACGTTGGCGTAGAAGTCGTGCGCCAGGCTGGACGACGACGCCAGGGTGAGGCCGGCGACCACGGCGAGGATCGTGGCGAACGCGACCGCTGCGATGATCGCCAGCAGTGTCGCGCCGCCCAGGTCCCCGCCGAGGAAGTCAATCCCCAGCTTCTCGGCGAGCTGTGGTGCCGCGGTGTTGCCCGCCTTGTCCTGCGCGGTGATCTCCGACCCGCCGACGATCGCCGCAGCGCCGAAGCCGAGCGCCAGGGTGAGCAGGTAGAACGTGCCGATGATGCCGATCGCCCAGAGCACGCTCTTACGGGCCGCCCGTGCGGTCGGCACGGTGTAGAAGCGGATCAGGATGTGCGGCAGGCCGGCCGTGCCGAGGACCAGCGCGATGCCCAGCGAGAGCAGGTCCATCTTGCTGTAGAACGTCTTCAGCGCGTCCCCGGGTGTCTCCACGCCGTAGCGCAGCCCGGGTTCGAGGAACGCCGCTCCCTTGCCGGAGGCGCTTGCCGCGTCGCCGAGCAGCGAGGACAGGTTGAACTTGTACTTGGCGAGCACCAGCAGCGTCATCGCCAGCGCGCCGCCCATCAGCAGGAACGCCTTGACGATCTGGACGTACGTGGTGCCCTTCATGCCGCCGACCGTCACGTAGATGATCATGAGGGCGCCGACCATGATGATGGTGGCGACCTTGGCGGTGTCGGCGTCCATGCCGAGGAACGTGGTGCCCGGCTTGATGCCGAGCAGCAGGGCCACGAGCGCGCCGGCGCCGACCATCTGGGCCAGCAGATAGAAGATCGACACGGTGATGGTGGAGACGGCCGCCGCGGTCCGGACCGGCCGCTGCCGCATCCGGAACGCCAGGACGTCCGCCATCGTGTACCGGCCGGAGTTGCGCAGCAGTTCGGCCACCAGCAGCAGCGCCACCAGCCAGGCGACCAGGAAGCCGATCGAGTAGAGGAAGCCGTCGTAGCCGTAGAGCGCGATGATGCCGGCGATGCCCAGGAAGGACGCCGCCGACATGTAGTCGCCGCCGATCGCCATGCCGTTCTGGAAGCCGGAGAAGGACCGGCCGCCGGCGTAGAAGTCGGTGGCGGTCTTGGTCTGCCGGCTGGCCCACACGGTGATCGCCAGCGTGATCGCCACGAAGACCAGGAACAGCGTGATGGTGAGGTTCCGGGCGGTGGTGCTGCCCGCCTCAGCCGCGAGGACCGTGTTCATGGGTCACCTCCCCCATCTCGTCGCGGATCCGGTCGGCGACCGGGTCGATCCGGCGGCTGGCGAACCGCGAGTAGAACCAGGCGATGAGGAACGTGGAGACGAACTGGAGCAGGCCGAAGACCAGGGCGACGTTGATGTTGCCGATCAGCTTCGTGCCCATGAATCCCCGCGCGTACGCGGAGAGGATGACGTAGAGCGCGTACCACAGGAAGAACGCGACGGTCATCGGGAAGACGAAGCCGCGCAGCGCGCGACGCAACCCGGCGAACTCGTCCGACCGCTGGACGGCTAGGTACCGTTCCGCCGCCGACTCGGCGGGTGCGGACGCGGGTGTGTCCGTGGACATCTGTGGATCACCACCTTCGCAGGCGTGGGGGAGTTTCGCGCACGGTAGAGAGCGCGCTCCCGACCCGGGAAGGCTCCGCCGCCGGGCGGCGGACGGCTGCGCCGAACGGCGCCCCCACTGCGCCCAGTGACCCACATCACTCCGCTAACCGGTCACCCCGGCCCCGTCGATCATGAAGTTGACGGCGACAAATCGGACGCCGAACGCGGCCAACTTCATGATCGTCGGCGCGAGGGGGTCAGCCGGGGAGGTCGTGGTAGCGGCCCCGGTAGTGCAGCAACGGGGGTGTGTCCCGGGGGAGGTCCACCGACTCGATGGTGGCCTCGACCAGCAGACCCCAGCCGTACTCGCGGGCGGTGTCCAGGCGGCAGCCCGCCCAGCCGCCGGCGTCCGCGGGCACCGGGCCGTACGGCGTCTCGGTCCAGGCGTCCAGCGCGAACAGGCCGCCGGGCGACGGGAACAGGCCGGCGAAGCGGTCGGCGAGCTGCCGGTGCTGCGGGCCCAGCGGGGCCACCGCGAACCGTCCCGCCTCCTCGACGGCCGCCCACAGGTCCGACTCCGGGTCGATCAGGCCCAGCAGGCGGTCCGGCTCGCCCTCGGCCACGAGCGTGGAGGAGACGGTCAGCCCGGCCGGACCGGGCGCGGTCCAGAGCGTCACCGGGGCGGCCAGCCGTCCGCGCAGCCGGCGTACCGGCGAGCGTTGCGCGGCCGGCGCCGCGAACGGATCGGTGGAGTGGATCTGCGCGCCCGGCTCTGGATTCACGTGAAACATTGTGCCGCCCGTCCCCGCGCGAGGTTCGACGGAACGCCCTACCCTGCCGGGCATGGCTCTCATTCCCCCGCAGCAGCTCGCCCAGGAACGGGTCGTCGCCGCCGACGCCATCCTGGGCGGCCAGGTCGACCTGCGTGCCTATCCCCACCGGCACCTGCTGGTCAGGGCGAACAACACCTGGGGCCGCAGGGCGTTCCAGCCGCTGATGGAAGCGGTGGAGCACCTGTCGAACTACGGCTGGGAGCTGGTCACCATGACCAGCGTCGGCGACGGCCACCACGTCTACGCGGCGATGCGCCGCACCGCCTGACGGCGGCCCGGGATGCGCGGCTCAGTCGTCGGCGACCAGGCGGCGGGCGGCGGCCAGCACCTCCGGGTCGGCGCAGCCGGCCGCGTACCCGGCGATCCGGCGGCGGATGTCGCGCCCGAGCAACCACTCCCCGATCCGCTCGGCGACCGGGCGCAGGAACGCCGGCCGGCAGCGGAAGTTGTACCGCCACGTCGCGACAGTGGTGCCGGGATCCGGGCCGGGCGCGAACCGCCAGCCGCCGCCGAACCGCTCGAAGAACCACGGTCCGCGCACCATCTTCATGCCGACGTTGGTCGGCGGTGACCAGGAGACGTACTCGCTGACCATGACCAGGCCGTGCCGGGACCGGGTGTACGTGCGCACGCCCCGGCCGGGCCGCGTCGCGCCGTCGACGAAGTGCTGCTCGCGGACGAACGGATCCCAGCGGTACCGCACCGGGGCGGTGGTCTGGGAGACGGCGAACGCCAGCTCCGGCGGGACCGGGACCGTGGTGACCGCTTCGACGACAGGCATCAGCGCCTCGGCGTGACAGCGGCCAGCAGCTCCGGCTGCCGGTGGTCGAGCGTGTCCCCCGCCATGTACGCGCCGAGCAGTGCCGCGCCTCCGCCGTACGCCAGGCCGACCGGCAGCGCCAGCCAGAGCCACACGTCGCCGAGCAGCGCGGCGGCCACCACGAACGGCACCGCCACCACCGCCGAGCCGACCATGGAGACCAGGGTGAGCAGGCCCTTGGTGAATCCGGCGCCGCTGTTCATGGCGAACGGGTTGCTCGACTCGGGCAGCGAGTACGCGCCGAGCACGGAGACGAACGCGTTGATCGCCAGCCCGCAGCCGTACGCGGCGAACAACGCGCCGCCCATGACGCCGAGCCATTCGGGCCGGCCGAGGACGATCGCCAGCGCGACCGCGATCACGACGAGCATCGGCACCACGTAGACCGAGAACGCGACCATCCGGGCCCGCAGCTCCACCCGGCCGGGCACACCGGCGACCAGGTTCGCGGCGTACGAGCTGCCGTCGAAGCCGAACTGGTTGGCGAGCGTCAACGACGCCAGCGCCCCGACGAAGACCATGGTGAGGCTGACCATCGCCGGCGACGAGTCGGCGGTGGCCTGGTCGAACGCGGCGCCGCCCTCGGACAGGAACGCGGGGCCACCGAGGTTGACCATCAGCGGCACGAACACGCCGACCACGGCGACGGTGATCAGGTTGGCCCGGCGACGGGCGTCCCGCCACCAGTAGCGGCACTCGCGGGCGACGAGCGCGCCGAACCGGTCCCGCCGGGTCCAGCCCACTGCGCGGGGGAAGAGCTGCGCGACCGCGCCGCCGGCCACGCCGCGCGGCGTCCGCGCGGGGCCGCTGCTCGCGGTGCCCACCATCGCCGACTCCAGCGACCGCGACCACCAGACCAGGAGTACGCCCAGCGTCGCGACCGCGATCAGCAGCTTCACCACGGCAGCGCCGGCGCGGCCCTCCGCCACGTCGACACCGGCCGTCCACGGTGCGCCGAACGGCGTCCAGCCGACCACCCGGGCCACCCCATCCAGCCGGTCCCAGTCGGTCTGCCGTACCGCGGCGAGCACCAGCAACTGCAACGGCCCGAGCAGGGCGGCCAGCACCGCGAGCAGCACGGCGGCCAGGTCGCGTACCCGGCGGGAGCGCAGCATCGTCGCGAACGCGCTCGTGATCGCGCGGGCGCCGGCCAGGCAGACGAGCAGGCCGAGGACCACGCCCAGCGCACCGGCCAGGGCGGCGGCCCAGCCGCCGAGCGCGCCGGCGGTGACCACCAGCCCGGCCGCCGTGATCGCCGTCGCCAGGGCCGGCACGCTCACCAGGGCGGCGGCCAGCAGGCCGGTGACCAGGGTGCGGCGGGACAGCGGCAGCAGCGCGAACCGGGCCGGGTCGAGCGTCTCGTCCACGCCGAAGAAGACGAGCGGCAGGAGCAGCCAGCCGAGCGTCAGCAGCCCACCGCCGAACGCGGCGATCATCAGCGCGTACCGGGACTCGCCGGCCAGCCCCGGCGCGGCCAGCAGGAAGAACCCGACGGCGGCGAACCAGAGCCCGAACAGCAGGCCGAGGACGAACAGCGCGACCCGCCAGGTCTGCCCCCGGAAGTTGTTGCCGAGCACCCGCAGCTTGAGCCGGACGAAGTGCCAGGGCGACACGCGCCGGGCCGGACGCTCGGGGACGGTCACCGGGACAGCCACGACAGCTCCTCGCCGGTCGCGGTCCGGCCGCCGACCACCTCCACGAAGACGTCCTCCAGCGACCGGTCGCCGCGCACCTCGGCCAGCGTGCCGACCCGCTTGATCCGGCCCTCGGCCAGGATCGCCACGTGGGAGCAGAGCCGCTCGACCACCTCCATCACGTGGCTGGAGAAGATCACCGTGCCGCCGCCGCCGACGTACCGGTGCAGGATGTCGCGGATCAGCGCCGCCGAGACCGGGTCGACCGCCTCGAACGGCTCGTCCAGCACCAGCAGGCGCGGACCGTGCAGCAGCGCGCAGGCCAGCCCGATCTTCTTCTTCATGCCGGCCGAGTAGTCGACCACCAGCGTGCGGCCGGCGTCGGAGAGCGCCAGCACGTCCAGCAGCTCCGCCGCCCGCTGGTCGACCACCGCCGGGTCCATGCCGCGCAGCAGACCGTGGTACGCCAGCAGCTCCGCCCCGCTCAGCCGGTCGAAGAGGCGTACGCCGTCCGGCATCACGCCGAGCAGGCTCTTGGCGCGGACCGGGTCGGCCCAGACGTCGTACCCGAGCACCCGGGCCTCACCGGCGTCGGGCCGCAGCAGGCCGACGGCCATGGAGAGGGTGGTGGTCTTGCCCGCTCCGTTCGGTCCGAGGAGGCCGTAGAACGAGCCGGTCGGCACGGCGAGGTCGACGCCCGCCACCGCGACCTTGGTGTCGAAGCGCTTGGCCAGACCACGGAGGGACAGCGCCGGGTGCTGATCGGTCATGGTCCGACCGTATCGGGCTCCGGCCAGCGGCTGCTCGGACGCCAGGATGATCTCGCGTCATCCCTGAGAGGTACGAGTCGGATCACCGACGGCCGGCAACCGGCGACCGGGGCGGTGGGTGTCAGTCCCAGGGACGGCAGCGGGGAGAGACATGGATCCGGACAGTGGGTTCGAGGAGTTCTACCGGAACAGCAGACAACGCGTGGTGACGGTGCTGTACGCGCTCGGCGGCGACCGGGCCGAGGCTCAGGACGCCGCCCAGGAGGCGTACGCGCGGGCCTGGCAGCGCTGGTCGCAGGTGAGCGAGTACGACGATCCGGAGGCGTGGGTGCGTACGGTCGGGCACCGCCTGCTGGTCAACCGGTGGCGCAAGGTCCGCAACAGCGTCGTCGCCTACCGGCGGCACGGGCCACCACCGCCCGTGCGGCCACCTTCGGAGAACACGGTGGCGCTGGTCGCCGCGCTGCGGCAGCTCTCCGCGGACCAGCGGCAGGCGGTGGTCCTCCATCACCTGGCGGACCTGTCGGTCGCGGAGATAGCCGCGCAGACCGGCGTACCCAGCGGCACGGTCAAGGCTCGCCTCTCCCGGGGCCGCAAGGCCCTCGCCGCCCTGCTCGACATGACCCTGCCGGAGGAGATCCGCAATGCCTGAGCCGATCTTCTCGGACCTGTACCGGGACACCGAGCACCTCGTCTGGGCCCCCACGGAGCAGGTGCGCCGTCGCGGCCGGCAGCGGACGAGGCGTACCCGGATCGCCGCCGCTCTGGCCGCCGCGGTCGCGGTGGGTGTCGTCACGTCGGGGGTGGCGCTGGCCCGTCCCGACGTCGCACCGCCACCCGTGCCTCCGGCCACAGTCGTTCCCAGCACGCCGGCGCCCACGCGCAGCGTCACGCCGTCCGCGGAGCCGTCCGCGAGCGGGACGCCGACGCCGGACCGCACCATCGGACGGCCGTCCGGCACGACCGGCGGGTCGACCGGGCGTCCGCCGACCCGGACGATCCCGGCGGCGGCGATGCTCCAGCTCGCCGATCTGCCGAAGGGCTTCACGACGCCGGCGAAGGTGGACGGCGACTGGTCCCTGGAGTCCGCGACCGTCCACTGCGACAACGAGTCGCCGGCGCTGGACACCGGGCAGGTGGCGAGCAGGTCGGTGCAGTTCGACTCGCCCAGCGACTGGATCGTCGAGCGGGTGACGCGGCACTCGGGCACCTCCGCCACCACCGTCATGAAGCGGGTCCGCCAGTTGGTCACGGACTGCGAGCCGGCGCACCCGGACGACTCGTTCTCCGTCCTGGCCGAGTCGCTCGGCGGCGACGACGCGGTGCTCGTGGGCGGCGAGATCGACGGGACGCCCGCCCGCTGGGTCGTGGTGCGGCAGGGCGACCTGGTCGCTCAACTGCGGGTCGACCACCAGACCACGCCCCGCGAGGCCCGGCGCGTCGTCGGATGGGTGGTGAACCGCCTCTGCGCCGGCACCGACAGCTGCTGACCGGGTCTGCCCGCGTCACAGACGCAGCGACTCCGGGGTGTGCAGGCGGAGCATTGTGGCGCCGACGTCGCGGGGCAGCCGCCGCCGGCTCGCCATCGACACCACCACCATGACGGTGAACGCCAGCGGCACCGTCCACGCCGCGGGCTGGGTGGTGAGCGTCGCCGGCCACCCGGTCAGCGGCGGGCCGAGCACGGTGAGCAGCACCGCGCCGACCGCCGCGCCGCCGCCGACCAGCACCCCGGCGGCGGCGCCCAGGTCGGTCAGGCCGCGCCACCAGATGCCGAGCACCAGCAGCGGGCAGAAGCTGGACGCGGCCACCGCGAACGCCAGCCCCACGACCTGCGACACGTCCAGCCCGGACACGTTCAGGGAGAGCACCGCCGGCACCCCGCCGGCGATCACCGTGGCGATCCGGAAGCCGCGTACCGAGCCGCGGCCCAACACGTCGGTGGAGATCACCCCGGCCACGCTCGTGAGCAGGCCGGACGAGGTGGACAGGAACGCCGCGAACGCGCCGGCGGCGACGAGCGCGGCGAGCAGCCGGCCGGTGGTGCCGTCGCCGAGCGCCGCGCCGGGCAGCAGCACCACCACCGCGTCGGTCTGGCCGCTGACGAGCAGTTGCGGGGTGTAGATGCGGCCCAGCACGCCGTAGACGGTGGGCAGCAGGTAGAAGACGCCGACGAGCGCCAGCACGACGAGCGTGGTGCGGCGGGCGGCGGCGCCGTCGGGGTTGGTGTAGAAGCGGACCAGCACGTGCGGCAGGCCCATGGTGCCGAGGAACGTGGCCAGGATCAGCGAGTACGTGGCGAACAGTCCCCGGTCGTCCTCGCCCGCCGTGTCCGGCAGCAGCCATTCGGTGGCGCCGGTCGCCGCGCCGGACACCTCCGGCACCGGGTCACCGGCGGCGAACTCCAGGCGGTCGCCGGGGCGTACCTCCCGGATGTCGCCGTCGGGCAGGGTGAGCGTCGCGCGGTGCTCGACCACGACAGTGGTCGCGGTCCGGAACGTCGGGCCGTCGGGCGGGGTCACCGCCGGGCGGGCGTCGGCCTGCCACTGCAACGCCAGGAAGATCGCGGGTACGGCGAGAGCGGTGAGTTTCAGCCAGTACTGGAACGCCTGCACGAAGGTGATCGCCCGCATGCCGCCCAGCGCCACGTTCGCGGTCACCACCACGGCGACCAGCAGCGCGCCGAGCGGGTACGGCGAGCCGGTGAGCGTGGCCAGCGTCAGCCCGGCGCCCTGCAACTGCGGCACCAGGTAGAGCCAGCCGATGAAGATCACGAAGACGGTGGCGAGCGTCCGCAGCCGGCGCGAGCCGAGCCGCACCTCGCAGAAGTCGGGCAGCGTGAACGCGCCGGAGCGGCGCAGCGGCGCGGCCACGAACAGCAGCAGCGCGAGGTATCCGGCGGCGAAGCCGACCGGGTACCAGAGCACGTCCACGCCGTACTTGAGGATCAGTCCGGCGACGCCGAGGAAGCTCGCCGCCGACAGGTACTCCCCGCCGATCGCGGCGGCGTTCCAGGTGGGGCTGACCGCCCGGGACGCGACCAGGAAGTCCGAGGTGGTCCGGGCCAGCCGCAGCCCGTAGAACCCGATGCCGACGGTGACCAGGGTGACGGCGACGATCGCCGGGACCACGTAGCCGTTGGACATCAGTGTTCCGGCCGTCGAATCAGGTCGACGAAGTCCTGCTCGTTGCGTTCGGCCAGCCGCACGTACGCCCAGCCGACCACGATCAGGAACGGGAAGGACACCACGCCGAGCAGCAGCCACGGCAGGTTGACCCCGAGCACTGTGACCCGGCCGACGGTGGGCGCGATGGCGAACAGCCAGGGCAGGCCGCCGAGGCCGATCAGCACCAGCAGGCTGAGCCGCAGGGCGAGGGAGAGCTGGGCGCGCATCAGCCCCTGCACGAGCGTCTCGCCGACCGGTGTCTGCTGGGTCAGCTCGGATCGGGTGCGATCGGCCGGGTCGCCCGTCCGGGAGACCTCGGCCAGCACGATCCGGGTCCGCTTCGGCGCGGCGGCCGGCGCCGACGCGCTTCCCGGCTCGGCGGTGGGTGGGGACGCGCGCGGGCCGGGAACCGGGGCGGCCCCGACGGGCCGCCCCGAAGGTTGCTGTTCCTCGGCTCCGGTCACCCCCGGCAGTCTCGCCCGCTCAGCGGGATTGTCAAGAGCACGGTTCCGAGCCCTGTGCACAACCTGTGGATAACGCTTCACGGTTGTGGATAACCCGGTGGATGGCGTGGAGTCGTTGTGGACAGCGTCAGTCCAGCCCCACCCGTACCGGGTTCGCGGTCGCCGAGCCGAGCCATGTGTGCGGGTTGCCGAACCAGCACCAGCCGAGCTTCGGCGCGCCCTGGCTGATCCAGAGCGCCGGCACCCGCCGGTCGCCGCAGCGCGACCCGACGAGCGAGAAGCACCTGTTGCTCGCCAGCGCCTGCGGGTGCAGCGTGACGAACGCCAGCCCTTCGTCGATGGTGATCGGCAGCCGGTCCTTCGCGGTCATGTCCTCCAGCGCGGCCGACGGCGGCAGGTTGCGGTACTCCTCGCCCCGGTCCACGTCGAAGAGCAGGTACGCGGGCCCGGGCGGCACCTCCAGTTCCTTGATCGGGTCGAAGGTGGGCAGGTCGTCGGCGGGGAAGTTCCGGTCGAGGACGCCGGTCTTGCGCTTGCCGGCGAGCGTGGTGAGCGCGATCCGTTCCGGCACCGGCACCAGCTCCCGCGTGGTCACCAGCAGGAACGGCACCCGCGCGTCGGTGGGGCCGGCCAGGTCGGCGGCACCGGTCACGGCCGCGTCGCGCAATGGGGTGAGCAGCGTCCGGAACTCCTCCTCGGTCTGTCCGGCCAGCGCCGGGTAGCCGAGTTGGACGAGCCGGTCGAGCTGGCGGTCGAATTCGGTAGCGGCGTCGAAGCGGTCGTCGGACATGCGGTCCTCCACCCTGTCGTACGGTCTGCCGTACATTGTACGTCAGCGTCGACGGTGACCCCGCCCCTCAGCGACTCCAGTCCTGTTTCGCGGCGCGGACCAGCTTGTCCTTCAGCTCCCGGGTGTGCCGCCGGCTCACCGGCAGCTCGGATCCGTCGATCACCACCACGTAGCCGGAGTTGACCAGCCGCAGCTCGGCGATGAGCCGTAGCTGCACCAGATAGGAGCGGTGGATCCGGACGAACCCGGCGTCCGCCCAGCGCTCGGCCAGCGTCGCCAGCGAGACCCGGACCAGGTGCGACCCCTCCGCCGTGTGCAGCCGCGCGTAGTCGCCCTGTGCCTCCACCCACCGCACCGCCGAGCGGGGCAGCATCCGGGTGGTACCGGCCAGCTCGATCGGGATGGTCGGATCCTCCTCCGCCCGGGCCAGCGCGGCCGGATGCGACGGCACCACCCGGGAGCCGATCACCCGGCGCAGCGACTCGGCCAGCCGCTCGGCGCGTACCGGCTTGCGCACGTAGTCGGTGGCGCCCAGGTCGAACGCGTCCACCGCGCCGTCGTCGTACGCGGTGACGAACACGATCGCCGGCGGCCGGGCGAACCGGCGCAGCACCCGGGCCAGCTCCATGCCGTCCAGCCCCGGCATCCGGATGTCGAGGAACACCACGTCCACGTCGTCGTCGCGCAGCACCCGCAGCGCCTCGGTCGCGTCCCCGGCCGTGTGCAGCCGGGCCACCCGGGGATCGGCGCGCAGGTGGTACGCCAGCTCGTCGAGCGCGGGCGGCTCGTCGTCCACCGCCAGCACCCGGAGGAATCCGGTGCCGGTGACGGTCATGACGACGCCCGGACGCCGGGGTGGAACTTCGGTACACGCATGCTGACCTTCGTACCCGAACCCAGGCCGGTCTCCACGACCAGGCCGAACCCGTCGCCGAAGACCGACCGGAGCCGTTCGTCGACGTTCGAGAGGCCGACGTGCTGCCCCGGGTCGTCGGCCGGGTCGCCGGCCGCACCCGACACCTCCGCGATGCCGGCGGTCAGCGTCGTCGGATCCATCCCCACCCCGTCGTCCTCCACCGTGATGTGACACTCCGCGCCCGCGTCCCGGGCCTCGATGCTCACCATGCCGGTGCCCGGCTTGCGGGACAACCCGTGGCGGACCGCGTTCTCCACCAGCGGCTGGAGGCAGAGGAACGGCAGCGTCACCGGCAGCACCTCCGGCGCGATCTGGAGGCGCACCTGGAGCCGCTCGCCGAAACGCGCCCGCTCGATGGTCAGGTAGCGGTCGATCGAGCGCAGCTCCTCGGCGAGCGTGGTGAACTCGCCGTGCGCCCGGAACGAGTAGCGGGTGAACTCGGCGAACTCCAGGATCAGCTCCCGCGCCCGCTCCGGGTCGGTGCGCACGAACGAGCCGATCGCGGTGAGCGCGTTGTAGATGAAGTGCGGGCTGATCTGGGCGCGCAGCGCGCGCACCTCGGCCCGCGCAAGCCGCTCCCGCGACGACTCCAGCTCGGCCAGCGCGAGCTGGTCACCCGCCCAGTGCGCGGTCTCCAGCGTCGCCTGCACCAGACCCGGGGCCGGGCGCTCGTCGGCCACCGCCACCAACGCCCCGACCACCCGCCCGTCCGCGCGCAGCGGTGCCACCACCGCGCCGCGTACCGGGCAGTCGACCAGGTCGCAGTGCAGCTCCGACTCGCCCAGCACTGTCGAGCGCCCGCTGTCGGCCGCCCGCCGGGCCGCCGCGACCAGCTGGTCGCCGTGGTGCGCGCCCTGCCCGTCGACCGCGAGCAACGCGTCCCGGTCGGTCAGCGCCAGCCCGGCCGCGCCCACGAGGGCCCGCAGATGGCGTACGGCCTTCGCCGCGTCCGCCGCGGTCAGGCCGGCGCGCAGCGGCTCGGCGGCGAGCCCTGCCGTGTGCAGCACCTCGTACGTGGCCCGCTGCGTGGCGGTGGCGATGCCCCGCCGGCCGCGCAGCCGCAGCACCGCCCAGAGCGCCGCGGCCAACGCGGTGATCAGCGAGACGACGGCGAAGACGGCGGAGAGGTTGCCACCCACGCAGCGATCCTGCCGGGTGCCGGCCCGGTAGCGCTAGTACGCGCCCTTGCGAGCAAGCACCACGCCCACGGTCCGCCACAGGATGCTCAGGTCGTACGCCAGCGACCAGTTGTCGACGTAGTAGAGGTCGAGCCGGACCGCCTCGTCCCAGGACAGGTCGGAGCGGCCGGAAACCTGCCACAGACCGGTCATGCCCGGCCGGACCAGCAGCCGGCGCCGCACGTCGCCGAGGAAGTCGCCGTCGTCGGCGGGCAGCGGGCGCGGGCCGACGAGCGACATCTCGCCCCAGAGCACGTTGATCAGCTGGGGCAGCTCGTCCAGCGACGTGGCACGCAGGAAGCGGCCCACCGGGAAGACGCGGGGGTCCTGCTTCATCTTGAACAGCATGCCGTCGGTCTCGTTCCGGTCGACCAGGCCGGCCAGCCGCTCCTCGGCGTCCACGTACATGGTCCGGAACTTCCAGACCCGGAACGTCCGCCCCTCGTGGCCCACGCGGGGCTGGCGGAAGAAGACCGGCCCGGGGTCGGAGATCCGGATCGCGACGGCGATGGCGAGGAAGAGCGGGACCAGCAGCAGCAGGCCCAGCCCGGCGGCGACCCGGTCCATCAGGTTCTTGGCCAGCAGCGCCGGCCCGGACAGGGTCGGCTCCTCGACGTGCAGCAGCGGCAGGCCCTCGATCGGGCGGATGTGCACCCGGGGACCGGCGATGTCGGTGAGCTGGGGCGCGACCACCAGGTCGACGCCGGAGCCCTCCAGCTGCCAGGCCAGCCGGCGCAGCTCGCCCGGCTCGGCGCTGGCCGAGCCGCAGACCGCGATCGTGTCGCCGCCGACCTCACGTACCAGGGCCAGGACGTCGCGGCCCGCGTACACCGGCACCGGGGTCTCCAGGCCGCGCGCGGCGGCGTATCCGTCGGTGAGATGGATGGCCACCGGCACCAGGCCGACGGACGGGTTCCGGGTGACAGTGGTGTAGACCTCCAGGCACTCCGGAAGCGTGCCGACGAGCACCATCCGGTGCCCGGCGTGGCCGGCGCGGCGGCGCAGCGCGTGCAGGCAGGCCCGGGCGATCATGCGGCCGAGCACGATCAGCAACATCGCGCCGAGCAGCGCGAAGCCGACCGTCCATCGGGACAGGGAGTAGGTCTTCGTGGCGAAGGCGATGAACGAGACCGCCGCCGCGACCGCGACGCCGGCCCGGATCACCCGCTTGAACTCGTCCGGGCCGAGACCCAGGTAGCGCCGGTCGTAGGCCCGGTTGCCCCAGAGGAAGAGCAGCCAGCCGAGCGGCAGGAGCACGAACGCCACGGTGTAGAACCAGGCTTGCGGCGAGTTGCGGAAGCCGGAGTCGGCCTGCTCGAAGATCTGCACGGCCAGGAAGCTGGCCAGGGCGGCCGCGCCGAAGTCGAGCAGCAGCAGGAACCCGATGTAGGGCCGGTGCCACCGGGACACCCGGCGCCGGGCGCGGGCCCACGCCGACCGGGGTACGCCGTTGTGCGACGGCGGAGTCGGCGGCTGGATCTCAAAGCTGTCGACGTGCCGCACGCTCTTGCTCCGGCCTCTGTCGGTTACCGGGCGCTGGAGGCTTGTCGTCACCTCAACCCATGTCCTCCCGCATGACCCGCGTCCTCACTCGGCGTGAGGGCCCGGGTCGCTCACCGTCCCAGTCTCCCACGCGGGCCCGGCCCGGACCGGCCCCCGCGAGGAAGCCGTTCCGCTGGTGCTCGGTGAGATCTGGCCGGCTCCGAATCAGTTGTGAAGCCGGGGACCGAGCCACTATACCGATGGATGACGGCTCGGGTAGAGGGGCGGACCGGACCTTCGGTGATCGCGGGTCGATTCCGCTCGGTAACCGGCGAATGCCATTACTCACCGTACGAGGCGGGACAACCTTCGGTCAGCCAGCGGCTTCCCGCCGGTCTGACAGGTGGGGCAGTACTGGAGGCTCGAATCGGCGAACGAGACCTCCCGCACGGTGTCGCCACAGACCGGACACGGCAGTCCCTTGCGGGCGTGCACCTTCAGGCCCGAACGCTTCTCGCCCTTCAGCTCCGCGGCCCGCTGCCCCATCGACCGGCGTACCGCGTCGCCGAGGACCGTGCGTGTCGCCGCGTGCAGACCGGCGAGCTGGTCGTCGGTGAGCCGGTCGGTGATCGCGAACGGCGAGAGCCGCGCCGCGTGCAGGATCTCGTCCGAGTACGCGTTCCCCACCCCGGCGAGCACCGCCTGGTCGGTCAGCACACCCTTCACCTGACCCCGGCGGCTGCGCAGCCGCTCGGCGAATGTGGGCAGGTCCGCCTCCAGCGCGTCCGGCCCGAGCTTCGCCACGCCCGGCACCTGCGCCGGGTCGGTGACCAGGTAGGCGGCCAGCTTCTTCTGGGTGCCGGCCTCGGTCAGGTCGAAGCCGGAACCGTCGTCGAGGCGTACCCGCACCGCGATCGGGCCCTTGCCGGGCCGCAGCGGGGTCGCCGACGGGAACGCCTCCCGGTAGTGCAGCCAGCCCGCCCGGGCCAGGTGGACCACCAGGTGCAGTCCCTCGTCGAACCGTACGTCCAGGAACTTGCCGTACCGGCCGGCGCCGGTGACCGCACGGCCGGCGACCGCGCTCGGCGGCGGATCGTACGTCTTCAGCGCGCTGATCGCGGCGACCTCGAACCGCTCGACGCGGCGGCCCACCGCACGCTCGCGCAGGTAACCGGCGAGCGCTTCCACCTCCGGAAGTTCGGGCACGGTACAACGGTAGCCTTCTTTCCCGTGAGCGCGAGGAATGAGCTTGCGAGTCCCATGCGCGAGCGCGAGGAGTGAGCTTGCGAGCCCCGCAGCCGCGAGCAGAGATCGGCACAGTCGCGAACGAAAGGCGAGCTCTGTGAGAATCGTGGTGGCGCACAACCGGTACCGGGAAGCCCAGCCCTCCGGCGAGAACACGATCGTCGACGCGGAGATCGCCCAGCTCACCGCCGCCGGCGTGGAGGTGCTGCCGTTCCTGCGCAGCTCGGACGAGATCCCGGCGATGTCCAAACCGGCCAAGGCGCTGCTGCCGATCTCGCCGATCTGGGCCCCGAAGGCCCAGCACGACCTCGACCGCCTGCTCACCGAGCACCGGCCGGACGTGTTGCACCTGCACAACCCGTACCCCCTGCTCTCGCCCTGGGTGGTGCGGACCGCGCACAAGCGCGGTGTGCCGGTGGTGCAGACCGTGCACAACTACCGGCAGGTCTGCTCCTCGGGCCTCTACTTCCGCGACGGCGTGATCTGCCAGGACTGCCGGGGGCGGACGCTGGGCGTACCGGCGATCGTGCACCGCTGCTACCGCAACTCCCGGGCGCAGAGCGCGCTGATGGCGACCACGCTCGCCGTGCACCGCCCCACCTGGAAGTCGGTGGACCGGTACATCGCGCTCACCACGGCTGTGGCTGATCATCTGCGCGACTACGGCATCCCGGACGAGCGGATCGTGGTCAAGCCGAACGCGGTACCCGACCCGGGCACCCCGGCGCCGGCCGGGAACGGCTTCCTCTTCATGGGCCGGCTCAGCCCCGAGAAGGGCCTGGACCTGCTGCTCTCGGCGTGGCGGCGGCACCCGGTGGGCGCGCTCGGCCGGCTGCGAATCGCCGGTGACGGCGAGCTGCGTCCGCTCGCCGAGGCGGCCGCCGCGGAACGCCCCGACGTGCTCTACCTGGGCCAGCTCGACCGCCCCGGGGTACGCGCGGCGCTGGCCGACAGCTCCGTGGTGCTGGCCACCTCCACCTGGCACGACGTGCTGCCCACGGTGATCATTGAGGCGCTGGCGGCCGGGCGGCCGGTGCTCGGGACCGCACTCGGCGGCATCCCGTACCTGGTGGGCGCGGACGGCCCGCGTGAGCCCGCCGGCACCGGCCCGGCCGAGGTGGCCACCGCGTCGCCGGGCGACGGGCGGGTCGCGTTGCCCTCCGGCGTGCGGCGCGGCGAGGCCGGCTGGGTGGTGGCGCCGGAGGCCGACGCGCTGGCGGCGGCACTGCCGCTGGCCGCCGCCGAGGCGACCGCGCTGGCCGGAGCGGCCCGGTCCCGCTACGAGCGCACCTTCCACCCCGACGTGATCACCATGCGCCTGATCGACATCTACGCCTCGCTCACCTGAGTGTCGGTCGGTGAGGCCTACTTGTAAGTACAATCGGGCTGTTGTCGGCACAAGGGAGGTGCGTGGTGAGCACCGTGTCCGTGCGCGAGTTCTCCTACAACCCCAGCGCGATGTTCGCCCGCGTGGAACAGGGCGAGACGATCGAGGTCACGCGGCACGGCAGCGTGATCGCCGTGCTGCTGCCGGGTTCGGGGACGCTGGGCAGGTACGCGACCCTGGTGGCGAGAGGGGTGATCCGCCTCAAGGCGACCACCACGAGCGACATCGACCGGCTGCCTCGCTACGACGTGCCGCCCGACGTGTCGCCCCTTGAGCTGCTGTTGGCCGACCGCGAGGACGACGAGCGGTGATCTACCTGGACTCGTCCGCGCTGATCACTCTGATCGCCGGCCGTACCTACGTCACGGAACTTCAGGAATTCCTGGCGAGCCGGGCGGGCATGCCGATGGGAACCAGCTCAGTCGGATTCGTCGAGACGGTACGCACCCTCGACCGGATCGGCGACTACCCGGACGCCATGCAGATGCTGGTACGGAACTTCACCGAGATCCTGGTGACCGAGGAGGTCCGTGATTCGGCGGCTGCCCTGCCCGCCGGCATCCGGACGCTGGACGCGCTACACGTGGCGAGTGCCCAGGCCCTCGGAGATGCGCTCGACACGCTCGTCACATACGACAAGCGGATGTCGGACATCGCCGTCTCGGTGGGCTTACCGGTCGCGGCTCCCGGCACCGACTAGGTCTCCTGCACTCAGCGCAGAGAGGCGCGGGCGGAGAACGCGATGCTCGCCAGCAGGAAGCCGCCGTTGACCACAGTGAACGCGACCATCAGCCAGAACGCCAGCGTGGGCGCGAACGCCAGCACCAGGCCGGCCACGAAGATCACCGCGCCGTAGTCGCGGACCAGCTTGACCAGGCGTACCGGGAGCGAGGTCGAGGTGACCATGCTCGCCGCGTTCGGCCCGGACTGCATCACCGAGGTCACCAGGTTGACCATCCAGGTGCCCGCGAACACCGCCACCAGCCAGACCGGCGTGGACGGGCGCTGCGCCACGGCTGTCGCGCCGATGGCGGCCACCAGCGCGATCTGGGCGGCCACGTCGCAGAGCACGTCGATCCGGGCGCCGGCCGCGCTGCCCTGACCGGTCACCCGGGCGAGCTGCCCGTCGGCGCAGTCCAGCGCGTACGCGATCTGCCAGGCGACCAGGGCGACCAGCCCGACCACCCAGGCCGGGACGGTGCCGGCGGCCACGTCGTCGGCGAGCGCCACCACTGTGACCGAGGCGGCCAGCCCCAGCACCAGGTTGGTCAGCGTCAGCGCGGTCGGGCGCAGCCCCAGGCGCTGGGCGGCAAGCGCGAAGGCCGCCCCGATCCACTGGCTGATCGACTCGCTGAACAGGCCACCTCCCCGGTTGACCCGGTGGAAGTCGGCGACGGTGGGACGGGGCTCAGCCAATGTGGTCGCGGAGGGCACCGGCGTAGTCTGCCAGCCGCTCCCGCGTCTCGGTAGCCGACATCGCGAGGTGTTCGAGGATGGTGTAGCGGTCCGGCCGGGTGGCCGGTGCGAACTGCACCGCCTCCACGAACTGGTCGTCGGTCAGCTCGACCTCGGCGGGCAGGCGGGGCAGCCCGTGCCGGGTCAGGCAGGCCGTCATCTCGGCGAACCGGCGCTCGTCGCCGCGCAGGTACGTGCAGAACAGCGCGCCGAGCCCGGCCAGTTCGCCGTGCGAGGCGGTGCCGGGGAACAGCGCGTCGATCGCGTGCATGATCTCGTGGCAGCCGCCGCTGGAGGGGCGGCTGGTTCCGCAGACGGCCATGGCCAACCCACTGGAGATCAACGCCTCGGCCAGGACGGTCACGAACGCGTCGTCGCTCATGTCGCCCGGGTGGTTCAGCACCGCCTCCGCGCCGGCCCGGGCCAGTGAGGCGGCCAGCCCGTCGACCGGCTCACCGCGTACCCGCCGGGCCAGTTCCCAGTCCGCCAGCGCGCTGATGTTGCTGATCACGTCGCCGATGCCGGCCCGGTTGTGCCGCTCCGGCCCGGCCTCCACGAAGTCCAGGTCCACGATCACCGCGATCGGGATGTGCACGCCGTAGGAGCCCTTCAGGCCCTCGGTGATCAGGCTGGCGACCGGGGAGGCGATGCCGTCGTTCGCCAGCGCGGTCGCCACCGTCACCATCGGCAGGCCACGGCGGGTCGCCGCGTACTTGGCCACGTCGATGGTCTTGCCGCCGCCGATGCCGACCACCGCGTCGTACGACCGGGTGCGCAGCTTCGCCCCCAGGTCGTCGGCGGCGTCGAGCGTGCCGCCGGCAACCGTGAAGACGTCGGCCGAGCGCAGCGACGGCCGGATCAGTTCGGCGATCCGCTCGCCCTGCCCCGGCCCGACCACCACGGCGACGTCGCCACCGGCGGAGATCCGCCCGTCGGAGAGGATCGCCGCCAGGTCGGCCACCGCGCCCCGCCGCACGTCAATGTGCAGCGGGGTGAGGACGCTGCGGGCTAGTAGCGGCACGCGATCTCCCGCGCCCGGGCCAGATCGGCGTGGTTGTCGACCTCGACCCAGGAGACGTCACCGATCGGGGCCGCCCGCACCTCGCCACCGCGCTCGGCGAACTCCTGGTAGCCGTCCTCGTAGTAGAGGTTCGGGTCCCGCCGCCAGGTCGTCTCCAGCGCGGCGGCCAGCGCGTCGGCCACCTGCGGCTCGATCAGCGTCGCGCCGATGTACTCGCCGTACGCCTCGCCCGGGTCCATCAGCTTGGTGATCCGGGTGAGCTGGCCGGCGGCGTCGAAGGTGGTCTTCATCTCCTCCTCGGCCAGCGGCTTGAGCGTGTCGACGGCGAGCAGGATGCCGGGGCCACGCTCGGCCAGCAGCGTCTTCTCCACGCTCACCGGGTGCACGGTGTCGCCGTTGACGAGCAGCACGCCCCGGGAGAAGTGCTCACGCGCCAGCCAGAGCGAGTACGCGTTGTTCCACTCCTCGGCCTTGTCGTTGTGGACAAGGGTGAGCGTGACGCCGTACTTCTCCTCCAGGGCCGCCTGGCGCTGCCGTACCGCGTCGGCCGCGTAGCCGACCACGATCACGACCTCGTTCAGCCCCACCTCGGCGAGGTTGCGCAGCGCGATGTCGAGGATGGTGGTCTCCCCGTCGACCGGCACCAGGGCCTTGGGCAGGGTGTCGGTGTACGGCCGCAGCCGGCGCCCCGCTCCCGCGGCGAGCACCATCCCGATCATGCCGACACGCTCCTCTTCTCGACCCGATTCCACCCGGCGAGGATATCGCCGGGCACCGAGCCGCAGTGGTTCAGCCCGTCAGCCCGATCGAGCGCAGCGCGGCGAAGCCGTCCTCAGCGATCCGCCGGATCAGCCCGTCGTTGACGTCCCGGTGCTCGTCGAGCAGCGCGATGTCACGTTCGGCCAGCCAGCGGAACTCGGTGTGCTTGCCGGCTTCGAGCCGGGGCCGGCTCAGGTCGCCGTCCACCCGGATCAGGAAGTCGGTCTCCACCCGGGTCAGCCCGTCGTCGGCGGTGTACCGGTATTCGCCGACCAGGCCGAGCACGTGCGACACGGCCCAGCCGGTCTCCTCGGTGACCTCCCGGCGCAGCGCGTCGTCGATCTCCTCGCCCGGTTCGAGGTGGCCGCCGACGATGTCCCAGCAGTTCGGGAAGAGGCGTCGCTCGGGGGATCGGCGTTGGATGAAGATGCGGCCGTCGTCGTCGACGATCAGCGCGCCGGCGCAGCGGAGGGGCTCGGTGGGCACCCTCCGACAGTAGCCATCCGGGCCGTCTCCGGCGATGCCCGTTCTTGTCCCGGTACGCATCGATGGCCCACCATGTCCGTACTCAGTCGCCGTCCCACAGGGGTGATGTGTGATGCAGGTACGGGAAGCGATGTCCAGCGAGGTACTCGTGGTCGGGCCGGAGCACACGCTCCGGCAGGCGGCCCGGATGATGTCGGCCCGCGGTGTCGGGTCGGCGGTCGTGATCGACCCGGACTCCGAGGGGGTCGGGATCATGACCGAACGCGATGTGCTGAAGGCGATCGGAGCCGGGCTCGACCCGGATGTCGAGCGCACCGGAGCACACCTGACCTGGGACGTCGTCTACGCCGGCCCGGACTGGACGGTCGAGGAGGCGGCCGCGGCGATGGCCCGCGGCGGGTTCCGTCACCTGGTCGTGCTCGACGGCCGGGAGGTGGCGGGAGTGATCTCGGTACGGGACCTGATGCGGGTCTGGGCGGGAGAGCACGCGCCGACCCGTACCTGACCGGCCCCGGCGCGACCGGCGCCGGGAAAGGGCGATGGCCCGGCCGATATCGGCCGGGCCATCGTCGTCATGCGTTCCGTTTCGGTCGTGCCCGCCCGTCAGGGGCCGACGAAGACCGAGGTGCCGCGCCAGTCCACGTCGTCGACGCCCGGACCGCTGCGCACCGTGGCGGAGCCGGTCGGCACGCCGTCCGACCACGCCATCGAGGACAGGTTGCCGGTGCTCCGGGAGACGACGTAGAGCTTGTCGCCGTCCAGGAACAGGCCGCCCGCGTCGGCGAAGGCGGTGGTGCCGGTGACCGTGTTGCGCTCGGCGCCGACGATGCCGGTGTCCGGCGCGAACCCGCGCCAGAACAGCGTGCTCTGACCGGCCAGCGAGTAGTAGATCCGGCCGCTCTTGTAGAACATCGCGGTCACGTTCGGCAGCTCCGCGGCGAAGTTGCCGGTCATGCCGGCGTACGTGGAGCCCTCCGGCGCGGAGCCGGTGACGACCGTGTCCCACTTGGCGTCGTGGTACGGGTCGAGCTTCTTGGCGGTGCCGAACTCGCTGCCGTCGAACGACCGCTTGTAGAGGTCGCCGCCGACGCCGTAGAACAGGTCACCACCGACCCAGAACGCGCCCTTGATCTTCGACCAGCCGGTGTTGTCGCCGTTCGACACCGACATCGCGTTGCCGACCGAGGTCGCACCGTCATACGTGCGCTTGGTGATGCTGTCGACGGTGGTGGCCGGCGGCACCGGGGGCAGCTTGACGATCTCGATGCCCTGCACCAGCGGGTTCTCCAGGACGCGACCGAAGTCGATGTCGATGTTGCCGTCACTGGTGATCGGGAACGCGCGCATGGTGCCCCGGTTGGTGGCGCCGATCGCGGCGATCGGGTCGAAGTTGCTCAGCTTGACCACGCCGTCGATGGTCACGTTGAACTTGCGCTTGCCGGCGGTGGCGGTGCCGGCCCAGCGGTTCGCCAGGTAGAGACGCACCTGCACCGGCGTGCCGGCCGGGACCGGGAAGTCCCACTGCATGTCCGGCGCGGGCGACTCGTCCCACCGCTCCGCGTTGAACAGCTCGACCGGCGTGCCCGACGGCACCGTGCCGTCGACCGAGGCGTTCGTGGTGTAGCTGGTCACCTGGTTGCCGGCGTTGTGGTAGGTGCTCGGCGCGGCGGCGGTGTCCGCTGCCCAGGCCGGGCCGCTCGGCGCCGCCAGCTGGTCGCCACCCGCGTTGACCCGGTAGAGCACGTCCGAGGCGTCCGGCGTGGGCGCGGTCTTGACGATCTCGATGCCGTGCAGCAGCGGGTTCTGGAGCACCCGGCCGAAGTCGATGTCGACCACGCCGTCGCTGACCACCGAGATGGACTGCATGGTGCCGCGGTCGGTCCCGCCGGCCGCGACGACCGGGTCGAAGTCGTTCAGCTTGAGCACACCGTCGACGCTGACGTCGAACTTGCGGGCGCCCGGCTTGCTCGTGCCGGACCAGCGGTTGCCCATGTAGATCCGGACGTCGACCCGGGTGCCGGCCGCGACCGGGATGTCCCACTGCATGTCCGGCGCGGTCGCCTCGTCCCACCGCTCCGTGTTGAACAGCGTGGCCGGCGTGCTCGCCGGCACGGTGGCGTCGAACGTCGCGTTCGTGGTGTAGCTGGTGACCTGGTTGCCCGTGTTGTGGTACGGGCTGGGCTCGGTGGCGCTGTCGGCGGCCCAGTCCGGCCCGCCGTCGGTGGCCGGGATGGCCGGACCACCGGCGTTGACCCGGTAGAGCACCTCGGTCTGCGCCGCGCGGCCGGCCTGGTAGACGTTGCCCGGCAGACCCTTCGTGCTGGTCGAGTGCGGGGCGTTGCCGCCGTCCAGCGGGAAGAAGGCGAGCCGCTTGCGCTGGTAGTCGAAGTTGCCGATGTACTCCTGGTCGCTGCCCATCCAGAGGCCCTCCGGGGTCACCAGCATCTCGGTGACGCCGTAGCCGCGCGGGTGGCGGCCCGGGTTCCAGGACAGCGGCAGGCCGCTCACCGGGTCGAGCGCCGCGATGCTGGCCCGCGGCACCGCGCCCGGTCCGGCCTTGTCGCGGGCGAGCGGGTTGTTCGACCAGCGGAAGTGACCGCCGACGTAGATGGCCTTCTCGCTGATGCCGACGGAGAGGAACGTGTCGCCGCCGGAGAAGTTCGTCCAGGTCGGCTTCTGGCCGTCGCCGGTGGCGTCGGTCTCCCAGCGGGCCGCGGAGTCGCAGAGCGTGCCGGGGTACGACGCGCCGGTGGTGACCACCACGAAGTACTTGCTGTCCGGCGAGAACTGGATGTCGCGCACCCACGAGTCGAACGCGGCGTACTTGCAGGCCGCGGAGTAGCTGTCGGTGTTCCAGTCGGCGATCGTGGCCGAGCTCGCGCCCAGGTTGATCCGCACGATCTGGTCGTGCACCACGTCGTCGGCCTTCTTGAAGTTGCCGATCACCACGAGGTGCTTGCCGTCCGGCGAGACGGTGAACTTCTCCACGCCGACACCGGCCGAGGCCCCGTTGTTGGTCGGGGTCCAGTTGTGGTGCTCGGTGAGCGACACGGTGAGGTAGTCGTCCACCGCGCCGGTGGTCGGGTTCAGCGAGGCCAGCCCGTTGCGGTTGGTCGTCGCGGTGACAGTGGTGAAGATGCCGCCGACCAGCAGGTGGCCGTCGACGAGCGCGATGTCGTTCACGGTGCCGTTGAACGCCGGGCCCTTGAACCCGTCGACGGGGGTGCCGTCCGCGACGTTCAGCAGCGCCAGCTTGCGGAAGTTCTTGTCGCCGACCTTGTTGAACTTGCCGGCGACGTAGACCGTGCCCGGGGTCGGGCCGGCGATGATCGCGGTGACGTCACCGTCGAGCACCGGCGCGAACGCGTTGTCGATCTTGCCGGTCGCCTTGTCGAAGGCGAGCAGTCCGCGGCGGTCGACCGGGGTGGGTGAGGAACCCCGGTTCTGCGCGTTGGTGAACGAGCCGCCGACGATCACCTTGCTGCCGGCGTCGTGGATGGCCACGACGTTGCCGTCGTTGATGTTCGGCGTCTTGTCCGAGGGCACCTCGCCGACCATCGTGCTGTGGTCGGGCGCGGGTGCCGTGGCCGGCGCGGCGAGCGCCGGCACCGGTGTGAACAAGGTGGCGATGCCGAGCACGGCAGCGCCGAAGGCGGACACCGAGCGGTGTCTCAGGATCGAGGAAGCCACAGGCTACTCCGGGGGGAAACGTCGGAGGCGCTGCGATCGTGGTCGGTGCCGACATGAGGCGGGGCGTCACTCGACCGACCGCAGACGTGAGAGCAATACCTTCTCGCATTCGGCCGTCGCCCGTCCACCCGGGTTCGGCCTTTTTGGCCGAGGAAACGCCCCGGGTCACACGAAAAGACGAGCGACGATCACCTGGTGGATACGGAGGGTGGTGCTCAGGGAACACTCAGGTCCGGCATCGGCGGTTGGAAGTACGGATCGGTCGCCATCTCCCGGAAGACCTGCTCGCTCTCCGGGTCGTTGCCGAACGTGCTGTCGTAGATGGGTTTCGCCGTCTGCCGGGCGGCGAAGTAGACAGCCGCCTTGATCTGCGGGTGCTTCTTCAGGTACGGCCCGACCTCGCGCATCCAGTCGGCCCGCTGCCCCGGCCGCCCGTCCTGGGTCAGGCCGTACTCGCCGATGATGACCGGCCGCGGATGCTTCTTGGCGAACGCCATGAAGTGGTCCATCCGGTTGGAGAAGCTGTTCCACTCCGGGCTGGGGTAGACGTCGGCGCAGAGCCAGTCGACCTGGTCGTCGCCGGGATAGTAGGCGGCGGCCCGCCGCTCCGGCTCGGCGAACCCGTCGGCGTGCGGGCACCACACCCAGCCCGCGTTGGTGACGCCCATCTCGGTGAAGATGCCGCGGACGTGCTTCCACGCGGCGACGTAGTCCTCCGGCGAGTGCATGCTCGCAGCCAGGTTGGGCCGGTCCATCTCCCACCGGTAGCGCAGCAGCACCGGGACGCCGAACTCCTTGACGTCCTTCGCGCGCTCCCGGATCAGCGAGTCGTAGACGCCGCTGACGGTGGACCGGGTGTCGGTGCCCTGCCACGAGATCATCTGGAGCTTGCCCTGTGCCTGGAACGCCCGCTCGGTGGCGCCCGGGAACGGCTCGTTCCACTCGTGGAACATGTGCGCGATGGCGAGCTGGCCGCCGGCCGCCCGGTTGAAGTCGTCGAACGCCTTCGCCCGCCCGCTGGCGTTGTGGAACTGCGGCTTGACCCAGGTGCCGAGCCAGGCCCCCTTCTCGGGCGGCTCCGGCCCGCGTCCGGTGGTGCGGACCGGAGCGGTCCGCGGTGTCACAGTCGGCGGAGGCGGCGCGGACGCCGTGCTCGTCTCGTCGGACCGCTCGGAGCCGATGTCACAGGCCGCCACCGCCGGTGCCAGCAAGGCCAGGCCCAGCACGGCAGCCATCGTCAGTCGTAACCGTCGTACCACCGCAACCTCTCCCCAGGACGGTCGCCGGCCACGGTATGGGGGCCCTGACGAATCCGCGTGGGCGGAGAGGCACGCCGGGCCTGGCGGGCGACCCCTGGCACTCTACCTGTGACGCGCCGCTCAGGCGGGGTAGCCGAGTTGCGTCAGCAGCGGCCCGGCCTGAGCCATCACGTCGGCCAGATCCTTTTCGGTCAGTCGCTGCCGCCAGCGCCCCACCGAACCCGGCCGCGCCTTGGCGAAGCGGGCGTGCAGCGCCTCCCGCCCGGCCGGGTCACGGACCTCCAGGAAGTCGGCCACCACGTCGGCCGCCTCGGCCGGGCGGGTGACGACGTCCTCGTAGCGCAGGTGCCGCACCCGGTCCGCGGGCAGCTCGGCGAGCTGGGTGAGCGCGCTGCTGGTGAACCGCCGCCACATCCAGGCCGACCGGCCCAGGTCGGAGACCTGCGTGAACTCGTCGCGCCGCTCCGGCTCCACCCAGAACCGGGGCGCGGCGCCCCACGGTGTACCGCCCCGGCCGCTGCGGCCGCTACCAGTGGACGCCGCGTTCAGCCAGGGCTGCTCGGCGTGCGACACCGCCACGTCCCGCCCGTCCCGGTAGACGTGCAGGAAGACCGCGTCCGGGAAGACCTCGGTCAGGAACGGCACGATGAAGCAGTTCTCCGGGTCCTTCTCGGCGAAACGCAGGCCGCCGTGCCCGGACGCGGCGAGCAGCGCCCCGTAGTAGCCCCGGAAGTAGCGGGCGGCCCGCTGCGGCGTCCAGCTTCCCTCGTAGACACAGCGGGCGACGGCCTTGGTCAGGCGCGGTTCGAAGTGGTACGACACGTCCGGCAGCGCGCCGACGCAACTGCCGAGGAACGTGGTGCCGGAGCGCGGGGCGCCGAGGATGAAGATCGGCCGCTCCACCTTCAGGGTGAGCCGGCGGCTGCCCCCCTCCACCGGCCGTTCCAGCTCGCGGCGTTCCTTGCGGTCCGCGAGCAGGCCGACTGCGGCGAGCTTCGCGGCCTTCACGGTGGACAGGCCGGAGTGCGGGGCGAGGGGGGAGTCGCTTGTCATCGAAGGTCCCATCGGTGCGCAGGATCGGTCAGGACTGGGCGGCCGGGTCCGCCCCGGCCCGGTTGCGGCCGCGGCGCAGGGCGCGCAGCGCGTCGAGGTGCAGGGTGCGCCGCCAGCGCCAGACACCCGCCGCGTACGCGGCCAGCCCGGCGGCGGTCACCAGCGCGAGCACCAGCGGACCGGCGCCGAGCAGGGTCGCCGCGCCGAGCGGCAGGCCCAGCGCGACCACCGCCAGCGCCATCGCGGCCCGGGTGCCGGCGCCGAACGGGTGCAGCCGCATCGACCACCAGAGCTGGGTCAGCGGCACCAGGTTGGTGACCAGGATGGAGACGGTCCAGGCCAGGGCCGCGCCGAGGATGCCGTAACGCGGGATGAGCACCAGGTTGCCGACCACGTTGAGCACGGTGCCGGTCATCGCGTTGTAGAACGTCCACGCGGTGCGCCCGGCCATGTTGAGCACCATGTCGACCATGCCGCAGCCGGTGGCCAGCAGCATGGTCAGCGCCAGCAGCACCACGACCCGGCGGCCGTCGCCGTACCCGGATCCGAACAGCGCCAGCATCGGCGTGGCGAACGC
This sequence comes from Micromonospora sp. WMMD1274, assembly GCF_049179035.1. Taxonomy (NCBI): domain Bacteria; kingdom Bacillati; phylum Actinomycetota; class Actinomycetes; order Micromonosporales; family Micromonosporaceae; genus Micromonospora; species Micromonospora sp. WMMD1274. The sequence goes on along the minus strand of NZ_JBMHMG010000001.1, from coordinate 2,793,273 downwards.
CGCGAAGATCAGGTACGCGGGCCAGGAGAGCAGCACGAGCCAGCCGGTGGCGGCCTGGTAGAGCTGGCGCGCCTCGGCCCGGTCGTCGCGGGCGAACGCGGCGGCCAGCCGGTGCTGCACCGAGCTGGACAGCGCGACGCTGGAGAGCTGACCCAGCGCCAGGAACCGGGTCGCGGCCGTGTAGATCGCCGCGTCCGCCGGCCCGCGCAACGCGCTGAGCAGCACGATGTCCAGCCGCTGCACCACGATCGCGGCCAGGCTGCTGACCGCGCGCGGCCCGGTGAACCGCCAGAACGGCCCGGCCAGCTCGCGCGCCGGCACCGGCCGGGTCACCTGCCGCCCGGCCCGGCCGACGAGCCGGCTCAGCCAGAACAGCGCGACCACCGCGGCGATCAGGTACGGCACCACCCAGGCTAGCGGCAACGCGACGGTGGCGGACAGGCCGAGCCAGGCGGCGACCGCCACACCCAGGAACTGCACGAGCGTGCGGCCGAGCCGCTCCACTGTCAGCAGCGGGCGCATCTGGCCGAAGCCGCGGCAGGCGGCGAGCGCGTAGTCGTTGAGCGCGGCCAGCGGCACGAACGCGAGCAGGATGCGCAACGCGGTGACCGCCTCCGGCCCGGCCTCCGGCATGGTGGCCCGGGCCAGCGCCGGTGCGGCCAGCCAGCCGGCCAGCCCGAGCAGCGTGCCGACCACCAGCACCGGCAGCAACCCGACCAGGATCGTGCCCCGGATCTGGTCGCGGCGGTCGAGCGTGCGCTGGCGGCTGACGAAGTAGACGGTGCCGACGTCGGTGCCGAGCCGCGCCGCCGACGCGGCGATCATGAACGCGCTGGTGGCCGCGAAGAACATGCCCGCCTCGCGGACCGACCAGCCCCGGGCGATGACGATGTTCAGGCCGAAGCCGGCCACCGCGGCCAGCCCGACCCCGACCAGGTTGGCGAAGCCCTGCCGGGCCGCGCCGCCCAGCCCCGCGCCCGGCCCGGGGGGCGGTGCGGTGAGCGTCGGGGTGCCGCCGGCGTCCGGCCGGGTCACCGCCGCCACGACGGCACGCGTCCCCACCACGTCGCCAGCCGCTCGTCGTACGGGGCGAAGTGGTCCTCCAGCCGGGTGCGCAGCTCCGCCGACATGGGCGAACGGGAGCGCGAGTTGTGCTTGCCGAAGGCGATGTCCGCCCAGCGGGGCAGCCCGAGGAAGTCGCAGACCGCGTCGAAGGAGGGACGCGGGTCGGCGAAGAAGTCGTCGCTGTCGATGACGTGCATGCGGTCCCGGCCGACGAGCGCCTCCAGGCGCTCCAGCTGCTCGATGTAACGGCCCCGGGCCAGGTACGCGTTGTGCTGGAGGTGCTCGCTGGCGTACGACGCGGAGCTGATCATCCGCTCCCGTTCGCCCGCCGTCCGGGACTCCTCCAGCGCGAGCGCCCGCTCGAAGTCCGTCTCGGTCTCGTAGCCGCGGGCCAGCTCGTGCGAGTGCGCGGAGTAGGCCCGCTCCACCGGGTCGCGCAGCAGCACCAGCAGCTTCACCGAGGGCAGGTCACGGGCGATCCGCTGCCCGGCCAGCGGGTGGAACATGTAGTACGGGCTGGACTCGCCGGTGATGCCGCGTACTCCGATCTGGGCCTTCACCGCCTCGGCCTTGCCGGTGGTGGGGAAGTGCCCGAGGTACCAGCTCATCCCCCGGTGGTAGTCCATGTCGAAGTAGTGCACGCCCTTGTGGTACGCGGGCGGCAGCACACCGGGATGCTGCGAGAGCGTCTTGAACAGCGAGGTGGTGCCGCAGCGCTGCGCCCCCACGATCAGGAATCCCGGCACCATCCGCGAACCGGCGGTCAAGCGGCCGACCGTCCGGCTCACCGACTTCACCGCGCGGAGCGCCTGCTCCTTGGCCAGCGTCACGTCCCCACTCCTCACTCTCACCCGGCCCGACGGGCCAGGTGTTCCTCGACGGCGGGCAGCAGCCAGGCGTCGACGTGCCCCAGTCGCGCACCCGCCTCCGCCTGCCGGTCCCGCAGGTAGCGCGCCGCCAGCTCCACCAGGTAGAGCACGGCGACCAGATCGGCGCCCCCGCCGGTCTGGTCGAACGGCGCCAGGGTGGCCCCGGCGCCGGCGATCAGCGCCCGGGCCGCCTCGACCGGTTCCACCCCGTCGTGGCTCATCGCGCTCTGCACCGCCAGGTGCAGCGCGTCGTACCCGGCCGGCACGTCCGCCTCGAACCGCTCCCAGTCCCAGACCAGCACCCGGCCGTCGGCGAGCACCGCGCTGTTGCCGCCGTTCCAGTCCCCGTGCCAGGCGCCGAAGGCGACCACCGGGTCGGCGTCCGCGACGGACTTCAGCGCCGCGCGCAGCCGCCCGGCCTCCGGCCGAGGCCCGAGGGCGTCCACCGCGGCGGTGAGCCGCGTCGCGTGCCCGCTGCCCGCCCACGACTGCCGGCGTACGCCGAGGCAGCCGGCGACCGCCACCATGGCCGCGCGCTCGGCCGCTTGGGCCGCGGCCGGGGTGGCCCGGGGCAGCCGCACCGGCAGCGCCTCCTGCACCAGCAGCGCGTGGCCGTGCCAGTCGCCGTGATGGCGGACCCCGGCCAGGACCACCGGGCCGAGCGGCACCTCGGCGAGGCGGCGCAGCGCGTCCGCCTCCGCGTGCACCAGCGCGCGGGTCAGCGGGTCGACGCCGAGCTTGGCGTACCCGAGGGCGCGGCCGTCCGGCGCGAGCAGTTGCAGCACCGGCTTGCGGTTCGCCCGGGCCGGCCCGATGTGCAGGCTCACCAGCGCCGGCTCACCGAGCACCTCGGTCAGGTACGCGTCCAGCCCGCCGCCGTCGGCCACCAGCCGGTCGCGGAACACCAGCGGGCCCAGCCCGAGCCGGAACGCGGTGGACAGCCCCTGCCGGACCAGCTTGGCCTTGCGGCCGACCGCCTCCGTGGAGTGCCGGACCGCGCTCGCCGCCGCCCGGCCGGAGCCGGTCGGCACGAGCAGCCGGGGGCGGGACGCCGAGGGCACCACCACCCAGCCGGCGCCGCCGCGCCGCAGGCTGGGCTCGGCGGGCGCGGGCCAGATCAGCCCGGCCAGTTCACCGAGGTACGCGGCACGGCCGTCGCCGTCCGGGGGTACGCGGAACACCATCAGTGGTCACCGGTCTTTTCCAGTCGGGCCCGTAGCCCGGCGATCGTGCCCTCGGGTGGCGCCGGTCCGAGCGACCGGCGGATCCGGTCGTTGCGGGCCAGCAGGGCGACCGTGATCAGGGCGTAGGCGAGTGTCGCTTCCATCGCACCGTAGGTGAACTGGAAGAACAGCATGAGGATGAGCACGAGCGTGCCGGCGATCCCGATCGCGCTGTGGTCGCGCCGGTAGCGCCAGATGCAGTAGACGAAGAACGCGTTGTAGCAGATGGCGCCGACCCAGCCCTGCCCGACGAGCAGCGCCCAGACCTGGCCGTTGCTGCCCAGTTCCCGGTTGCCGCACTGCTTGCAGTCCTCGGACTTGCCGATGGCGATGGACCGGTTGCTGCCGATCAGCGCCCGGTTGCCGCCGTACCCGAGGATCGGCGAGTGGTTGGCCGCGGTGACCGCGCCCTGGGACAGCGTGGTCCGGATGTCGTCGCTGTGCCCGTTCTGGAGGCGTTCGTCGAAGGTGCGGCCGAGGGGGGTGGCGACGATCAGCACCCCGATCAGCCCGACCGCGAGGGCGAGCCCGCCGAGCACCACCATCCGGCCGCGCAGCGCGAGCCGCAGCGCGACGTACGCGGCGGCGATGCCGAGACCGATCCAGAGGCCGCGGTTCAGCGAGTAGACGATCGGGAAGATCGCCGCCAGCGCGATGGCCACGCCGGCGGTACGGCGCAGCGGCTTGCCCAGCACGACCCAGCCGACGATCAGCCAGACCAGCAGGATCGCGGTGTTCTGGCCCCACGAGTTCGTGTAGGTGAACGGCGCGGACGGGCGGGGCGAACTGGCCTCCCCCTCGATCACCTGCTGCACCTGGGCGAACTTGATCTCCATGAGGGAGGTGACGTACGGGTGACCGGCGATCGACTGGGGCAGGACGAAGCGCAGCGGCGCCACGAACTTGAGGTTCGGGAAGAGCGAGCCGATCCAGCCGCCGAGGACCACGACCACGCCCATGAACCCGAACAGCCGGACCATCCGGCGCTGGGACAGCTCGCGGTCGCGGAGGTTGTAGACGTAGAGCATCGTCACGGTCATCGCGAGGTAGTTGGCGAGCCGGATGCCCCAGCCGATGTACTTGCCGCTGCCGCCCGGCGGCAGCGTGTTCGGCGCGGTGAGGTCGAGGGTGAGCACGGACAGGAACACCCAGAGCAGCAGGACCATCCAGATCCCGAAGCCGGGCGGCACCCGCACCGGGCCGCGCTTGCGCATCTGCCAGATCATCGGCACCGCGAAGATGACGAAGACGAAGCTCGACACCCCGAGCACCCACCACAGCGGGTACAGCAGGAAGACCCCGATCAGCGGCCATGCCGTCGGCAGCCGCCACGACCAGCCCTCCGGCCGTACCGTCACCGGCCGGAGACGGTTCCCGTCCGGCGGCGACACCGCCCCGACCGGGACCGTCCCGCGCGCGGTGCGGGGCGGGGTGGCGGTGCTCATTTCACGGAGACCTTGGCGGTGGTCGGGGCGTAGATCACCCAGGCGTTGCCGGGCTGGGGATGCAGGAGGTCGCCGCCGGTGTCGGCGAGCGTGCAGACCATGCCCAGGCCGGGCTTGCGCCACCGGCCCTTCGCGCTGTTCGGCCCGGACACCGCGACGACCGCGCCCTCGCCGAAGACGTTCGCCGACGGCAGTGAGCGCGGGGACGGCTTGCGCACGTCCAGCGTGCGGTATTCCATCGTCAGCACGATGACGGAGGCGGCGGTCACGGTGACCTTGCCGACCTTGCCGGCCCAGAGGGACTTCGCCTGGTCGTACCGCCAGAGCATCGGCGGCCCGCCGGCCACTGTGACGGAGAGTTCGGTGGCGGGGGTGAGGTCGCGGGCGGCGAGCGCGTCGCCCTCGCCGGCGTGGTCGATCGGCGGGGAGGGCGGCTGCCCGCCCTTCGGGGCGGCCTTGAGCAGCGCGGCGGTCGAGGTGTAGTCGCCGGAGAAGACCTTGCCGCCGTCGTCCGGCGTGACGCCGTCGAGGTCGGAGTTCTCGAACTGGGACAGGAAGCCGGTGGGGCCGCCGGCGTAGCCGACGAACGGGCGCAGCACCGCGAGCGACCGGATGTCGACCGGCCGGATCTCGGTGACCGGGCCGATCTTGGCGGAGTCCTTGGAGTGGAACACCGCGGTCAGGTGCAGCGTGTCGGACTCGGCGAACTCGGCGTAGACCAGGTCGGCGGCGTCCAGGCCGGCCGGGGTGGTCGCGGGGCTCACCCGCAGCGGCACCGCGACCGCCTGGCGGGTGGCCGCTGCCGGGGTGCCGATCGGCGCGCCGGTCAGCGGGCCGGTGGGCAGGTTCTGCGTCGGGGCCGCCGAGGACGGCGAGGCGGTGACGTCGCCCGGGTCCGCCACCTGGATCTTTCCGGGCTTGGGCTCGGGTTCGCTGCATCCTGTACCGACGCCGAGGACGACGGCGGGAGCGAGCGCGGCACGGAGCATCTGCCGGCGGTTCACCCCAGGTCCTCGCCGGAGTCGAGGGCGTAGCTGCGGCCGTCGCCGTCACCGCGGGAGCGATACGTGCCGCCGGTGCCGTTGAGCGGCGCCGGCTTGCCCGGCATGCTCTGGTTGCCCGGGTTCGGCGGCGGGGTGGCCTTGCCCGGTGCCGGCTTCGCCGGGGCGGGGCGGGACGACTGCATGCGCGGCAGCACCATCGTCGACTCGGCGGACGGGCCGGGGCTCGGCCGGGGCTTGGGTCGGTTGGCCGGAGCCACCGGTGCGCTCGACCCGCCCGAGTTGCCCGAACCGCCCGACGCCGCCGGGCGGCTGGCGCCACCGGCCGGGACGGGCAGGCGCGGGGCCAGCACGGCACCGATCACCGGCGCGTTCACCTGCTCGAACTGCTGCAGGGCGGCGGTGATCTCGCCGCTGCGGGTCTTTCCCGCCTCGGCCACCATGATCACCGCGTCGACGTACCGGCCCAGGGCCTGGGCCTCCACGGCGAACGTGGGCTGTGCGGTCTCGATGATCACGTGGTCGAAGCGCGCGGACAGCTCGTGCATGATCTCCAGCAGACCGGCGACCGGCAGCTCGACCTCCGCGTCCAGGTCGCCCGGCACCAGCACGCGGAGCTGGCCCAGCCCCGGCACCGGCGCGAGCGCCTTGAGCGGGGGCACGTCGCGGCGGAGCACCGAGGCGAGGCTGTGCCGCCCCTCGGCCACACCGGTGATGGCGCCCAGCGCCGAGTCGGGCTTGGTGGTGATCAGCGCGACCTGCTGGCCGGTACGGGCGTACGCGGCGGCGAGGTTGGCGGCGACGAACCCGGCGGCGGTGCCGGCCGAGGCGTCGCAGAGCAGCAACTGGCGGCCACGGCCGCCCTGTGCCGGCTCGGGCACGGCGGACAGCAGCACGTTGCGCAGCCGGCCCAGTTCGCGGGAGACCCGGTGCGTGGCCGGCAGGACGGCGAGCGAGGGCGCACGCACCGGCAGTTCCAGCAGCAGCGGCAGGCCGACCCGGTCGGAGATGTCGCGGCCGCGCCGGATCCGGGTGTCGAGCCGGTCCAGCACCAGCGCCAGCACGATGCCGAGCAGCAGGCCCGCGCCGATGCCGCTGGCGAGGTTGAGCGTGCGGTTCGGCGAGCTGGGCGACTCCGGCAGACGGGCGTCGGAGATGATCTCGCCGGGGTCGGAGCCGGCCGAGACCAGCGGGCTGAGCCGGTTGTTCAGGCCGGTGATCTGGCTGGTGAGCAGGCTCCGTTCGGCCTCGGCCCGCTCCCGCTCGGGCGAGTTCGACGGCGCCGCCGCGATCCGCCCGGCGACCGCGCTGAGCTGCTTCTGCAGCTCGGCGATCTGCTGCTTGAGCGCGTTGGTCTCGTTCTCCAGCGCCTTCTGCGCGGTGGCCTTGCGCAGGTCCAGGTACGCCTGGGCGAACGCGTGCGAGCCCGACTGGGCGCCCTCGGGGCTGTTCGCCTCGTACGCCACCTGGAGGATCTGGCTGTTCGGCGGCACCTTGACGGTCACCGACTTGACGAGCTGGTCGGCGCCGGTGTCGACCTTCATCAGCGCCTTGGCCCGCTCGGCCACCACCAGGGAGCGGACCACCTGGGCCTCGGTGTCGAGGTTGACCTTGGCGTTGGGGTTGTTCTCCGCGCCCGTGCCGAGCGGGCGCACCAGCAGCGAGGTGGTCGAGGTGTAGCGCGCCTCCTGGATCTGGTTCAGCGCGAGCCCACCGCCCAGGCCGAGGGCCGCGGCGAGCAGCAGGATCCACCAGCGGCGGCGCAGCCAGCCCAGGTATGCCATCAGGGCAAGACCGTCGGCGTCGCTCTCGGCCAAATGGGGTGAGGGCATCAGATTCTGTCGCTCCCTTTCGACCGAGCCGGGCAGTCCACGGCACAGCTGGACCTGACCGTGGCCTTGAGTGTCCCCGATCCGAACGACGAGGGAAAGTCTGCTCACGTTCCGGTAAGCCTGCCCGGGTGTGGGCAGCCCGCGTAGAAATGGCCGATCGGCGCTGACCATTCGGCGGGTTTCCCGGTGTTGGGCCTGACCTGCCCCCGGATAAGCCGACGTCGCCGGCGGCTCTCGTGCGGAGCGGTGACGGAATCCTGACACATCTCACTTTCTCCCGGTGTCCCGGCCCGGCCGCCGGGGCGCACCGGGCTGACCTGGCCGGTGACCGGCCGGTGCACATCCCAGTGGCGGGAATCGAGAGGTGAGCCGACCGGCGAGCCGGGATCCGTCCAATGGCCCCTTCAGTTGCCCATGGGCGCGCCAGTAGGTTGTCAGGACGCGTCCGAGGGGCATTCACAAAAATCCGGACGCGTCATCCGCGTACGGGAGGACTTTTGTGGTGAGCGGGTCAACCGAGGACTCGGGGCAGGTCCTGCTGGTGGGTTCCAGTGGCGGGCACCTGGCCCAGCTCCTGGCCCTGGAACCGTGGTACCGGGATCGGCGCCGCGCATGGGTAACCTTCGACACCCCGGACGCGCGCTCGCTGCTCGCCGGTGAGGACGTGGTCTGGGCGCACCACCCCACCACACGCAACGTCAAGAACCTGGTACGCAACGCGTTCCTCGCGCTGAAGGTGATCCGCCGGCGCCAGGTCGACGCCGTGGTCACCACTGGCGCCGGGGTCGCCCTGCCGTTCGTGGTGGCGGCCCGGATGCGCAAGATCCCGACGGTCTACATCGAGGTGTACGACCGGATCGACAGCGCGACGCTCACCGCCCGGCTCTGCCGACCCTTCCTCTCCGCGATGCTCGTGCAGTGGGACGAGCAGCGCCGGATGTACCCGGAGGCCACCGTCGTGGGGAATCTGCTCTGATGGCGCACATTCCGCAGCAGCGGGACCGGCGTTCCGCGGCACCGTACGTGCTGGTCGTGGTCGGCACCGACGTGCACCGCTTCGACCGGCTGGTCGGCTGGCTGGAGCGCTGGCACGCGACCCGGCCCGAGGTCCGGCTGGTCCTCCAGTACGGCCACAGCCGCACCCCGGCCCTGCCCGGGGCCACCCCGTTCCTCGGCCACGAGGAACTCCAGCGGGCGATGGCGGAGTCGACGCTCGTGGTCAGCCACGGCGGCCCGGCCACCATCACCGAGGCCCGGCGCAACGGCCACCTGCCGATCGTGGTGCCCCGCGACCCGACGCACGACGAGCACGTCGACAACCACCAGCAGCTGTTCTCCCGCCGTCTGGGCGCGGCCGGCATGGTGCGGCTGTGCGAGTCCGAGGCCGAGCTGCTGGCCGCGCTGGACGAAGGGCTCGCCGACCCGAGCCGGTTCGTCCTGGCCGCCGACCCGGGCCGCCCGGACCCCCGCGCCGAGGCGGTCGCCCGCGTCGGCGCGGTGATCGACGAACTGGTGGCCCGCCGGGTACGGCAACGAGCCGTCGGGCGTCGCGGATGAGCGCCCCCGATCCGGCGCCGCCGCGGGTCCTCTTCGTCGGCGGCCTCGGCCGCAGCGGTTCCACGCTGCTGGAACTGCTGCTGGCGCAGAGCGCCGACGTGTGTGCCGTCGGTGAGGTGGTGCACCTGTGGGAGCGGGCGCTCGGCGCCGACGAGCGCTGCGGCTGCGGTGAGCGGTTCACCGCCTGCCCGTTCTGGCGGCAGGTCGGCGACCAGGCGTTCGGCGGCTGGGCCGCTGTCGACCGGGACGACGTGCTGGCGCTCAAGGACCGGGTCGACCGGACCCGGCACATCCCCCGGCTCGCGAAGGACGCGCTCCCGCCGGAGCAGTTGGCCGACGTGCGCCGCTACGCCGACCTGTACACCCGGATCTACCGGGCCGCGCTGTCGGTGACCGGCGCCCGGGTGGTGGTGGACTCCAGCAAGCACGCCTCGCTCGCCTTCGCGCTGCGCTGGGCCGAAGGGCTGGACCTGCGGGTGCTGCACCTGGTCCGGGACAGCCGGGCGGTGGCGTACTCGTGGGGCAAGCAGGTGCGCCGCCCCGAGGTGGTCGACGGCGAGGACTTCATGCCGACCTTCTCGCCGTTCGAGGTGAGCAAGCTGTGGACCGCGCAGAACGCCGCGTTCCACCTGCTCGCCTCCCGGGCGAAGGTGCTGCGGCTGCGGTACGAGGACTTCACCGCCGACCCGGCCGGGACGGTACGCCGGGTGCGGGACTTCGCCGGCCTGCCGGACGACCCGGCCGCGCTGCGCATCCTGTCCGGAGCCGACGAGACGGGCGCGGCGCCCGAGCCGGCCGCGCCGTTCCGGGCGCACAGCGTCGCCGGCAACCCGCTGCGGTTCAGCGGCGGGCCGTTGACGGTGCGCCGGGACGAGGCGTGGCGGGACCGCCTGCCGCGCCGCAGCCGTGCCGTGGTCAGCCTGGCCACGCTTCCCCTGCGGGTCCGCTACGGCTATCTGGGCCAGCGGGGATCCGACGAGTCCGTGGAGAGAGCATGAGTGGGCCGAGCATCTCGGTCGTCGTACCGACGCGGGACCGTCCGGAGCTGCTGCGTGCGGCGCTCGACGCGATCCTCAGCCAGGCGCACCCGGGCCTGATCGAGGCGATCGTGGTCTACGACCAGTCCGAACCGGACCGGTCCCTGGAGACCGACCGGGGTGACCGCCGGATCCGGGTGATCACGAATACCCGTACCGCCGGGCTGGCCGGCGCGCGCAACACCGGCATCGAGGCGGCCACCGGCGACTGGGTGGCGTTCTGCGACGACGACGACGAGTGGCTGCCCGGCAAGCTGGCCGCCCAGTTCGGGGCGCTCGACGCGCACCCGGACGGCGCGCTGGTGAGCTGCGGCATCCGGGTCAGCTACGACGACCGTACGGTGGACCGTTCGCTGGACCGCGCCCGGATCTCGCTGGAGGCGCTGCTGCGCGACCGGCTCACCGAGCTGCACCCGTCCACGTTCCTGATCCGCCGGGCCGCGCTGCTCGACGCGATCGGGCTGGTGGACGAGCAGATCCCGGGCAGCTACGCGGAGGACTACGAGTTCCTGCTGCGCGCCGCCCGCTACGCCCCGCTGGTGAACGTGGAGAGCCCGTACGTGCTGGTCCGATGGCACAAGCGGTCCTACTTCGCGCAGCGCTGGGAGACCATCTCGACCGCGTTGCAGTGGCTGCTGCGCCGCTACCCGGAGTTCGCCACGGTGCCGCACGGCGAGGCGCGGGTGGCCGGGCAGATCGCCTTCGCGCAGGCGGCCATGGGCAACCGCCGCGACGCGGTCCGCTGGGCCCGGCGCACGCTGGCCCGCAACCCGAAGGAACCGCGCGCCTACCTGGCGCTGGCGGTGGCGAGCCGGGCGGTGCAGGCCGACCGGGTGCTGCGCACGCTGCACAAGCGCGGCCGGGGCATCTGAGCCGTACGCGAAACGGGCGGGCGACCTCAGTCGCCCGCCCGTTGCCGTTCCGCCCCCGGGGTCAGGCCGTGCAGAAGGACTTCCACGCCTGGATGCTCGGCTGGTCGAGCAGCCGGAAGTCGCCCTGGCTGACCGTCTGGTTGTAGTACGCCACGAACTCCGGCCGCTGGCCGTTGAGGAAGCCGGTCATCGACCGGATCCAGGCCGCCCGGCCGGTGCCCGAGTCACCGGGGACCAGGTCGCTGCCGGTCTCCGCGACGCCCCACGGCTTGCCGAGCGCCTTGGACTTGCTGATCATCGCGCCGTAGATCTCCTGCGGCGGGGCGTACCGCTTCCACTTGGCGCCCCAGTTGTAGCAGTCCCAGCCGAGCGCCTCGATCACGTCGCCGCCGGGGTAGAACGCGTCGAAGCTGCGCCCGGACTTCGGGTCCAGCGTCCAGCACATCAGGATCAGCGTGTTGATCAGCTTGGGGTTGCCGGTCCGGTCGGCCAGGCCGGCGATCCGCTTCCACGCCGTCCGGTACGCCGCCGTGCTGAACGCACCGCGCTCGACGTCGTCCTCCGGCTCGTGGAAGTACGACCAGTAGACGTTGTGCTCGCGCGGGATCGAGGCGAACCAGGAGGTCAGGCGGGAGTCGAACTTGCCGGTGTTGACCTCCTGCGGCGACGCCTTGAACGACACCACCACGGTCCGGTCCACCACGTCGGCCCGGCTGCCGGACCAGGCCGGCGGCAGGCCGGGGAAGAAGATCCGGGCCATCCGCAGCTTGCCGAAGGTCCGGTCGGACCGGGCCAGCGCCTGGCCGAACGTCTCCCCGTTCTGCACGCCGATCGAGGCGCCGGGCAGCGTCAGCCGCGTACCGGTGAAGCCCGGTCCGGCGGCCGCGGAGGCCGACGGACGCGCCGAGGGCTTGCCGCCGAGGCCCTGGTCGGCGCCCGGGGACGCCGGGCCGGAGGTGGCCGGCGTGCCCGGGCCCATCGAGGTCGCGGGCCCGACCGAGCCCGGCGTCCCGCCTGCCTGCCGGTCCGTCGAGTCGGGTCGCAGCGCGGCCACCGCGACCCCGCTGCCGGTCACCGCCACGGCCACGGCCGCGGCGATGGCGACGCGCCAGCGCCGCCATGAACCGCCGGACGACGGCGCGGGTACCGGGGCGAGCGGCGGCGCGGGCGGCCGGCCCGGCCCATCGGCGGCCGGTCCGTGTGACACGTCCACCGGGGGCGGTCCGGTCAGGGTGGCGGTCGCCGTGGTGCCCGCACCCCAGCCCGCCTCGCCCGACGGTCCGGCCCCGCCGGGCCCGTCGTGCGGCGTCCAGCCGGTGCGGCCGTCCGTCGCCGGGCCGGCCTGCGTGGCCCAGTCGTCGTGCGGCTCACCCTGCGGCGGCCAGGCGGCGTCGCCGTGGCCTGCCGGCCCGTGCTGCGGCGACCAGCCGTTCGTCGTGCCGGGCGCGGCGTCCCAGCCGGCCCGGTCGTGCCCTGGCCCGTCGTGGCGACCGGCGTCGTGCCGGTCGTGCTCGGGCCAGGGCAGGTCACCCCCCGGTCCGGCCGGTGGTGGCGGCGTGCTCTCGGCCTCCGGCCAGGGCAGCGAAGGGCCGCCCACCTGGCGCGGAATGTCCTGACCCGGCCACAGGCCGGTCGGCTGCCCGAAGGCATTGTGCGACTCTCGGTCGGCCGGCATGACCCTCCCTGGCTGTCGGCGGCCCGTGGTCGGGGCTCAGATCGTCACGCATTCCTGCCTGACGATAACCCTCATCCACCTGGCCGTACGTACCGTGACACTCAGCCGAACGCCCCACCCTGGTTGTCGGTGACGGTCGAAGCGGGCATCTCGACCCCGGTCCGGGCGATCGCGTCGAGCAACTGGTCGGCCAGTTCGGGCCGGCAGACCAGCAGATCCGGCAGGCGCGGGTCGGCGCGGTTGTAGCGCAGCGGCGAACCGTCGATCCGGGACGCGTGCATGCCCGCGCCCAGCGCCACGGCGACCGGGGCGGCACTGTCCCACTCGTACTGACCGCCCGCGTGGACGTACGCGTCGACCTCGCCGGTCACCACCGCGCAGACCTTCACACCGGCCGAGCCCATCGGCACCGCCGTGGCGCCGAGCATCTCGACCAGCTCGCCCACGAACGCGGGCGGGCGGCTGCGGCTCACCGCGATCCGGATCGGCCCGTCGGACGGCTTCGGCTGCGGGCAGGTGGTGCCCAGCACGAGCGGCGTACCGTCCACCGTGGTCCGGGCCGGCATGCCCACCGCGCCGGCGACCAGGGCGCCGTCGGGGGCGGCGGAGCGCTGCCAGAGCGCCACGTGCACCGCCCAGTCGTCCCGCCCCTCCTCGGAGAACTCGCGCGTGCCGTCCAGCGGGTCGATGATCCAGACCCGGTCCGCCTCGTGCCGGGGTGCGCGCTCGCCGTCCGCCCACGCCCGGCGCGAGTCGGCCTCCTCCTCGGAGAGCACCGCGTCGGCCGGCCGCAGCCGGGCCAGCGCCGCCGTCATCAGCTCGTGCGACGCGCGGTCGCCGGCGTCCTTGAGCGCCTTCGGGTCGGCGAAGCCCTGCCGGTCCCGCAGCGCGGTGAGCGCCCTGCCGGCCTCGGTCGCCAGCCACTGCGCGAACCGCTGGTCGTCGAGCCGTCCCGCCTCGTCCTCGGTCACGAGCCCCATCCCTTGTTCTCCGGGTCTGCCGCGACCCGTCATCCTTCGGCGTCCGGTCGGACCGGCGCCAGCGTCCGTCGGATCGTAGACAGTCGCGAGGCGGTCTCGGATCCCCCGGACGCACCGGTGCCCCGGCCGGCCGCCCGCATGTTGAACTTCGCGTGTATCGCGGTCGGACCCGCCGGGCCAGGCCCTAGGCTCTGCGCATGACCGCCGAGCAGCTGATCTCGTTCGCCCGTGGCGCGCCTTCGCTGGACATCGTCGATGTCGAGGGGCTCAAGGCCGCCGCCGTCCGCGCCTTCGATGCCGACCCCGCCGGGGTCTCCGCGTACGGCACCTCCGTCGGCTACCCGCCCTTGCGGAAGTGGATCGCCGAGAAGCACGGTGTCGAGGCCGACCAGGTGCTGATCACCAACGGCTCGTTGCAGGCCGACGCGTTCCTCTTCGACCACCTGGTCCGCCGGGGCGACGCGGTGGTGGTCGAGCGCCCGACGTACGACCGCACGCTGCTCAACCTGAAGCAGATGGGCGGCGAGGTGCACGGCGTCACGATCCAGCCGGACGGTCTGGACACCGCCGAGCTGCGCAAGCTGCTGGAGTCCGGGGTGCGGCCGCGGCTGGCCCACGTGATCCCGAACTACCAGAACCCGGCCGGCGTGACGCTCTCCCTGGAGAAGCGCCGTGAGCTGCTGGACCTGGCCGCCGAGTACGACTTCACGATCTTCGAGGACGACCCGTACGCGGACATCCGGTTCCGGGGCGAGCCGCTGCCCTCGATGCTGTCGATGGACACCCGGGGCGTGGTGGTGCACGCCTCCAGCTTCACCAAGACGGTCTGCCCGGGCGTACGGGTCGGCTACCTGGTCGGCCCGGCCGAGCTGATCGCGGCGATCGCGAAGCGGGCCACCAACCTCTACATCTCGCCCGGCATGGTGGCCCAGGCGATCGTGCACCAGTTCTGCGTCTCCGGCGCGATCGAGGAGTCGATCCGGACGGTCCGTTCGGCGCTCGGCGAGCGGTCGGCGGTGCTGGCCGAGTCGCTGCGCCGACACATTCCGGAGGCCCGGTTCGTGGAGCCGGACGGCGGCTACTTCCTCTGGGTGGAGCTCCCGGAGGACGTCGAGGTCGACCGGCTCGCCCCGGCCGCCGCCGAGCGTGGCGTGGCGGTGGTGAAGGGCAGCGACTTCATGGTCGACGGCGGCCGGCACGCGCTGCGCCTGGCGTACTCGGCGGTGACCGCGGACCGGATCGACGAGGGTGTGCGGCGTCTCGCCGAGGCGATGGCCGCCGTACGCGGCTGATTTTCTGTCGGGTTTCTGACAAAAAGGCCCCGCTGGCCGGTTCGGCTCTCCCGCTGAACCGGCCGGCAGCCCACAATGCTGCGAGTGCCGCTCACCTTCTGCCGGTGACCAGCCCGCACGCCGGACGACCGGGCGGGCCGGCGGCACGCCCAGCATCACTCCCGCCCCCAAGGGGTGCCGGGTGGGCCGTGTCGCCCCTCACCCCCCTGACGCGGCCCGGCCCGCCCGGCGCCGCCGCGTGACGCCCGTCGCAACCACCAGTACCCCGCACCCGCGCCCGCGCTGCGCTTCCCGCCGGTCGGCGTAACCTGCAAGCCGCAGCTCTAGGGGAAGGGGGCGAGAGATGACGGACCGGGTGGCACGCGACCGAACCGCCGGTACCGACGGCAGCCGGGCACTGCGCCCCCGCGCCTGGTCGGCCCCGGTACGCGCGATGTCGCGCATCCTCAACGCCGACGGCTCCCCGCGTACGGCCCAGCCGGCCGGCCCGGAGCGCAGCGGGATCGTCGACTGCGGGCTGTACGTCGACGGCGAGCGCCGCCCCGGCCACCCCCAGTACGCCGAGGCCCTGGCCGCCGCCCGGCAGGAGCGGGACGGCTTCGTCTGGCTCGGCCTGCACGAGCCGGACCTGGCCGAGATGACCGAGATCGCCGCCACGTTCGGCCTGCACGAACTCGCCGTGGAGGATGCGGTCAAGGCCCAGCAGCGCCCGAAGCTGGAGCACTTCGGCGAGATCGTCTTCCTGGTGCTGCGCACGGCCCGCTACTGCGAGCACGCCGAGCTGACCGAGAACTCCGAGGTGGTGGAGACCGGCCAGGTGATGCTCTTCATCGGGCCGCACTTCGTGATCAGCGTCCGGCACGGTGACGCCTGCCGGCTGGCGCCGGTGCGCGCCGACCTGGAGGCGAAGCGGGACCTGCTGCGGCACGGCCCCTGGGCGGTCGCGTACGCGATCACCGACCGCGTGGTGGACCTCTACCTGGAGGTGGCCGACCGGCTGGAGGACGACCTCGACGTGCTGGAGGCGGACGTCTTCGACCGGCAGAGCAGCGGCCGGATCCAGCGGATCTACCAGATGAAGCGGGAACT
This sequence comes from Micromonospora sp. WMMD1274, assembly GCF_049179035.1. Lineage (NCBI taxonomy): Bacteria > Bacillati > Actinomycetota > Actinomycetes > Micromonosporales > Micromonosporaceae > Micromonospora > Micromonospora sp. WMMD1274. Next base: position 2,777,336 of record NZ_JBMHMG010000001.1, on the reverse strand, counting down.
GGTCGAGTTCAAGCGGGCGGTGGCGCCGTTGCAGCGCCCGCTGATGACGCTCACCTCGCAGGTCAACCGCGCGGTCCCGCAGGAGGTGCGGCGCTACTTCCGCGACGTGCAGGACCACCTCAGCCGCACGGTCGAGCAGGTGAACTCCTACGACGACCTGCTCAACTCGATCCTCCAGGCCCGGCTGGCCCAGGTCACCGTCGACCAGAACAACGACATGCGCAAGATCGCCGCCTGGGCCGCGATCGGTGCGGTGTGGACGGCGATCGCCGGCATCTACGGCATGAACTTCGACAACATGCCCGAGCTGAAGTGGACGTACGGCTATCCGGGCGTCTGGGCGCTGATGCTCGCGGCGTCCTTCACGCTCTACCGTCTGTTCCGCCGCAACGGCTGGCTGTGACCACCGCGCCACGGCGGGTCGCCGACGGACCGGCCGCCCCGTACACGCGGAAGCGCCGGCCACGCGGGGTGTCCCGCGTGCCGGCGCTGATCCGACGGTACGAGGTCAGCGGCGACCGCCGGCCTTCGCGGCGTTCTTGCCGGCCTGCACGGCCTTGGTGATGTCGTCGGCCGGACGGCCGGAGACGTCCCGGGCGCCCTCGGCGACGGAGGGGACCTGGTCGGTCGGGTGGATCACCGGCTGGCTGCCGGCGGCGGCGGTCGACGCGCTGCTGCCCTTGGCCACCGCCGAGGAACCGGCGCCGGTCGGGCCGGCCTGCGTCACCTTCGCGCTCGCGTCCGGGGTCTCCACCACGATCGTGTCCACGTCCTCCCGCATCGGCTCCAGCTTGTCGGCACCGGTCGCGCCGAGCGTGCCCGTCGCGCCGAGCGTGCCGGTCGGGTCGTACTCGGCCCACTCCTGCTGCTCGCGGCGGCGGCGCACGGCCATCGCACCGGCCAGGCCGGCGACGGTGCCGGCCACCAGCAGGCCCGCGGTCATGCCCCGCGACCTGCGCTGCTTCTTCTTTCCGGCCTTCATGTTCTTCGCCTTCTTCGTCATCGCGGACTGCTTCGCGGCCATCACCTTGCGGCCGCTCGACGCCTTGCCGGCGGCCTCGACCCGGGCGTTGCGCACGGCCAGCAGCACCGGCGCGAGCGCCGCGGCGGTCGACGCGAACCCGCTGGAGGCGCGGTCCCGGACCAGGACCGCGGTCGGCGCGACGGCGACCCGGGCTGCCTGGACCCGCGGGCCGACAGTGGCGCCGGCACCCTTCGCCGCGTGCGTGGCGGCCTGCCTCAGGTGACCGATGCCCTGGTTCAGCTCGACCTTGGCGAGCTGGCCCTGGGTCTTTCGCCGCCCGATTCCAAACACGGTCCCACCTCCTGGGAGTTGTTCCTTCGTCATCCTCCACCTTCGAATGCCTCCGCATGGCCAGATCGGGCACATGGGAGGATCCGCAAGGAACTGAACTACGAGTGAGGAGTACCCGTGGCCGAGGCTGTCTACGCCACCTTGCACACCAACGCCGGCCCGATCCGGCTGGAGCTCTTTCCGAACCACGCGCCGAAGACCGTCCGCAACTTCGTGGAGCTGGCCGAGGGCACCCGGGAGTACATCGACCCGCGTACCGGTCAGCCGGGCAACGGGCCGTACTACGACGGCACCGTCTCGCACCGCGTGATCAGCGGTTTCATGATTCAGATGGGCGACCCGACCGGCACCGGCCGCGGTGGCCCGGGCTACAAGTTCGCCGACGAGTTCCACCCGGAGCTGCGCTTCGACCGGCCGTACCTGCTGGCGATGGCGAACGCCGGGCCGGGCACGAACGGCTCGCAGTTCTTCATCACGGTGTCGCCCACGCCACACCTGAACAACCGGCACACCATCTTCGGTCAGGTGGCCGACGAGGAGTCGGTGAAGGTGGTCGACTCGATCGCCAACACCCCGACCGGTCCGAGCGACCGGCCGATCCAGGACGTGGTGATCGAGCGGGTCGAGATCGAGCACAAGCAGTCCTGAGCGGCACGCGGGTACCTTTGCTCGCATGACTGAGCGCTCCGGCCAGCCAGGCGACGCCACCGGGGGTCCGGTGCCGACCACCCCGGTCTGCTACCGGCACCCTGGCCGGGAGACCTACATCCGGTGCAGTCGATGCGATCGGCCGATCTGCACCGAGTGCATGCGGGACGCCTCCGTCGGCCACCAGTGCCCGGAGTGCGTCGCCGAGGGCCGCCGCAGCGTGCGGCCGGCGCGTACCGCCTTCGGTGGCGGTGCCGCCGGCCGCCAGGGCAACGTCACGAAGGCGCTGATCGCGCTGAACGTGGCGATGATGCTGCTGTCCATCCTCTCGGCGCGCAGCGGGACCGCCGTGGCCGGCGGTGGCCTGGGCGGCCTGATGGGCAACGGCACGCCGCTCACCGAGTGGGGGGCGGTGCTCGGCCTGGCACGCTTCCCCGACGGGCACGTCGGCGGGGTGGCCGACGGCGAGTGGTACCGGCTCGTCACCGCCATGTTCCTGCACTACGGCGTGCTGCATCTGCTGCTGAACATGTGGGCGCTGTGGGTGCTCGGCCGGACGCTGGAGGCGGTGCTCGGGCCGCTGCGCTTCCTGGCGCTCTACCTGCTCGCCGGGCTCGGCGGCAACGTCGCCGCGTACGTCTTCACCGAGCCGAACCGGTTCACGGCCGGCGCCTCGACCGCCGTCTTCGGCCTGTTCGCCGCCGTCTTCGTGATCATGCGGCGGCTCGGCCGGGACACCTCGGCGATCGTGCCGATCCTGGTGATCAACCTGATCTTCACGTTCACCGTGCCGAGCATCTCGGTGGCCGGGCACCTCGGCGGGCTGGTCGCCGGCGCGCTGGTGGCGCTGGTCCTGGCGTACGCCCCCCGGTCGCGGCGGACCGTGTTCCAGGTGGCGGGCTGCGTGATCGTGCTGGTCGCGCTGATCGGCCTGACGCTCGTCCGGACCGCCGCCCTGCTCGGCTGAGCCTCAGCGCGCGGGGCGGGCCTCGGTCAGCGCCGCGGCCACCTCGTCCAGCGGGGCGTCCAGGTCACGGCGGCCGAACAGGTGCAGCGACTCCCCGGCGTCGATCTCCAGCGTCTCGGCGGTGATCCCGCGCCGGGCGCGCCGGTCGAGGCGGATCGCCTCCACCGCGTCCCAGGGCAGCCGGCGCCGCCCGGCGAACCCCCGCAGCACGGTGAGCCCGTCCGGGTCGACGGCGAGGCGGACCGGCGCGACCACGTCGCGCAGCGCCCAGCCGAGCAGACCGGCGGCGGCCAGCCCGGCGAGCGCCGGACGGACCGGGTCCCCGCCTGCGAAGACCAGCCCCAGGGCGACGAGCGCGAGCGCGCCGACCGCCTTGATCACCGGCACCTCCCGCGGCACCCGCCACTGCCGGACCGGCGGCGACTGTGGATCCATCCGCCCAGCATGCCAGCCGCACCTGCCGAACGCCGGGGGAGGACGACCGGTCCGGTCAGCACGTAGGATCGGGGCAAGCGAGGTTACCGGGGAGTAGACATGAGTGACGCGGTCATCGTCGGCGCGGTACGGACCCCGGTCGGGCGGCGCAAGGGCAGCCTCGCCGGAGTGCACCCGGTCGACCTCTCGGCACACGTGCTGCGCGCGCTCGCCGAGCGCACCGGCATCGACCCGGGCCAGGTCGACGACGTGGTGTGGGGCTGTGTGTCGCAGGTCGGCGAGCAGTCCTGGAACGTGGCCCGCAACGCCGTGCTCGCCGCCGGCTGGCCGGAGTCGGTCCCCGGCACCACACTCGACCGCCAGTGCGGGTCGAGCCAGCAGGCGCTGCACTTCGCCGCCGCGACGGTCCTCTCCGGCCAGGCCGACCTGGTCGTGGCCGGTGGGGTCGAGTCGATGACCCGGGTGCCGATGGGTTCCAGCGTCGCCGGTGGCATGCCGTTCAGCGCGGCGATCCTGGAGCGCTACCGCGGCGTCGAGGGCGTCGCCGAGGACTCGCCACTGCCGTTCAACCAGGGCGTCGGGGCCGAGCTGATCGCGCAGCGGTGGCGCTTCTCGCGTACCCAGCTCGACGAGTTCGCGCTGGCCAGCCACGAGAAGGCGGCCGCCGCGCAGGACGCGGGCGCGTTCGAGGCCGAGCTGGCGCCGGTGGCGCTCGCCGACGGTGGCAAGTTCTCCGCCGACGAGGGCATCCGCCGCGACACCTCGCTGGCCAAGCTCGCCGAGCTGGCCACCCCGTTCCGCGCCGACGGCGTGGTCACCGCCGGGTCCGCGTCGCAGATCTCCGACGGCGCCGCCGCGCTCGCGGTCACCACCGCCGAGTGGGCCAGCCGGCACGGCCTGCGCCCGCTGGCCCGGGTGCACACCGCGGTGGTCGCCGCCGACGACCCGGTCACCATGCTCACCGCGCCGATCCCGGCCACCGCGAAGGCGCTGCGCCGCGCGGGGCTGGGCATCGAGGAGATCGGGGTGTACGAGGTGAACGAGGCGTTCGCCCCGGTGCCGCTGGCGTGGCTGGCCGAGACCGAGGCGGACCCGGAGCGGCTCAACCCCCGGGGCGGGGCGATCGCGCTCGGTCACCCGCTCGGCGGGTCCGGCGCGCGGATCATGACCACGATGCTCCAGCACATGCGGGACAACGGCATCCGCTACGGCCTCCAGACCATGTGCGAGGGCGGCGGCATGGCCAACGCCACGATCGTCGAGCTGCTCTGATCCGACCGGCCGCCGGTGTCGCACCGCTGGTGCGACTTGCACGTGTGGAAGTTCCAGAAATCGGGCGTGACCCATATCACCCCTGGTCATCGGCTCGTTGGACCGGGCATGGACGTGTTCTCGCGAACGTTCCTTCCGGCCGCCGCCGAGACCGGCCTGGCGACCCAGACCGTCACCCGGCACATGCCGGTGTTCCGCCGGTGCGTCGGCTCCGGCGACGCGACCATCCTGGTCACCCGGTGCAGCCGCCCGGACGATCCGGTGGGCGGCGACTACCTGATGCTCCTCACCCACCGGCGGCTGGTGGTCACCCGGCAGACCCGGGTGCTGCACCGGCTGCGCCTGCACCTCAACACCGAACTGCGCGAGCTGAGCAACGTGACGTGGAGCCCCGATCCCCGCGCGCACAGCGTGGTGCTGGCGGCGACCGCGATCGACGGGGTGCGCGAGCGCTTCGTCCTGCGTACCCACCACCCGAAGCAGGTGTGGCAGCTCGACGCGCTGCTCAACCACGCCTTCCGGACCCGCCTGCGTACGCCCGCCGAGCGGGTGGTGGCGACCATCGGGGAGTCGCCGGCGGCCGTCCGCCCGACGGTGCTGCGGCCCGCCCCGGCCCGCTGACGTCCTCCTTACCTGATCCGAACATTTCCTGACCGGCTCGGCGGTCGCCGGTCGGTCATCATGAGCCGGTGACCACCGCCGCCCCGCCCGGGCTCGTCCTCGTGGTGGAGGACGAGCCGGCCATCGCCGACCTGGTCCGGCTCTACCTGACCCGGGACGGGTTCGGCGTACACCTGGAACGTGACGGCGAGGCCGGCCTGGCCGCCGCGCGGCGGCTGCGCCCGGTGGCCTGCGTGCTCGACATCGCGCTGCCCGGCCTGGCCGGCACCGAGATCTGCCGCCGGCTGCGCGCGGCCGGCGACTGGACGCCGGTCATCTTCCTCACCGCCCGCGACGACGAGGTGGACCGTGTCGTCGGCCTGGAACTCGGTGCCGACGACTACGTCACCAAGCCGTTCAGCCCGCGCGAGCTGCTCGCCCGGCTGCGGGCGGTGCTGCGCCGCACCGCCGGCACGCCCGCCGAGCAGCCCCGCACGCTCGGCGCCGTCACACTCGACCCGGCCCGCCGGACGGTGACCGCCGGCGGCACGCCGGTGCAGCTCACCTCCACCGAGTTCGACCTGCTCGCCCACCTGATGGCCCGGCCCGGCCGGGTGTTCACCCGGGAGGAGCTGCTGGCGGGCGTGTGGGGGTACGCGGCGCATGCCGGCACCCGGACCGTCGACGTGCACGTGGCGCAGGTGCGGGCCAAGCTCGGCCCGGACAGTGTGATCCGCACCCATCGTGGCGTCGGGTACGCCGCCGATGCCTGACCGGCCGACCGGACCGATGCCGCGCCGGCCCGGGCGGACACTCACCGCCCGCGCCGTGCTCGCCACCTGCGCGGTGGCGCTGGTGTCGGTGCTCGTCACCGCGCTGGTCGCGGTGCCCCTGGCGGTACGCGGCGCGGAGCGCCGGGACCAGGAGGCGCTCGCCGCCCAGGCCCGGCTCGCCGCCGACGTGCTCCGGGTGCGGCCGGCACGCCAGCGCGACGGCGCCGGGGACCGGCTCATCCGGCAACTGCGCCAGCAGCAGATCGACGTGTACGTGATCCGGGACGGCCGGGCCGACCGGCCGGGCCTGCCCCGGCCGCTGGTGACGCGGGTGGCCGGCGGCGAGAACGTCTCCGGCCGGCGACTGGTCGAGGGGCAACGCCGGCTGGTCGAGGCGCGGTCGCTGCCCGGCGGGGACGGGGTGGTGCTGACCCGGGCCCGTAGCGCCGCGCCCTGGCGGCAGGTGCTGCGCGGACTCTGGCTGCCGCTGCTCGCCGGACTCGCCGCCGGGGCGGCCGCCGGACTGCTGCTCGCCCGCCGGCTGGCCCGGCCGATCCGTACCGCCGCCACCGCCGCCGCGCGGCTGCGCGCCGGGGACCGGGCGGTCCGGGTGCCGGTCGAGCCACCCGACGAGGTGGCCGACCTGGCGCACGCGCTCAACGGCCTGGCCGCCGCGCTCGCCACGAGCGAGGGACGGCAGCGCGAGTTCCTGCTCTCCGTCTCGCACGAGCTGCGGACCCCGCTCACCGCGATCCGCGGCTACGCCGAGGCGCTGGCCGACGGCGTGATCGAGGCCGACGCGGTGCCGGCGACCGGCCGGACCGTGCTCGCCGAGGCCGAACACCTGGACCGGCTGGTCCGCGACCTGCTGGCGCTGGCCCGGCTGGAGGCGGTCGACTTCCCCCTGGAACCGGTGCCGGTCGACCTGACCGGGCTGGCCGCCGACGCGGAGCGCAGCTGGTCCGGCCGGTGCGCGGCGCTCGGGGTGCCGTTCCGGCTGGAGACGCCGGGTGCGCCGGTGCCGGCGTACACCGATCCGGGCCGGATCCGGCAGGTCCTGGACGGGCTGCTGGAGAACGCGTTGCGGGTCGTACCGCCGGGGGCGCCGGTGGTGCTCGCGGTCCGGGCCGACGGCCCGGCGGGCGGCGGGGTGCTGGAGGTCCGGGACGGCGGACCCGGCTTCACCGACGACGACCTGCGGGTGGCGTTCGAACGGGGCGCGCTGCACGAGCGGTACCGGGGGGTGCGCAAGGTGGGCAGCGGGCTGGGCCTGGCGCTCGCCGCCGGGCTGGTCCGCCGGCTCGGCGGGGACATCGCCGCCGGGCACGCCCCGGAGGGCGGCGCCGCCTTCACCGTCCGGGTGCCGGCGGATCCTTACCCGGCTCGAACATCGGCTTGACCGTTCCCTCGCGTCGGTGCGGAACGCTCGGCTCGTCACCGTGAGGAGAGGAAGAGGACCACAGATGAGACGTCAGCGAATCGTCACCGGCGCCACCGCACTGCTCGTCGCCGCGTCGCTCGCGCTCGCCGGGTGCGGCGCGACCCGGTCCGGCGCGGCGCCGGACGACGGGGTCGAGGTGAGCGCCGCCCTGGGGGCGGACGGCCAGGCGCTCGCCGCGCTCGGCGTCGACGCCGGGGAACTGGACGTGGATCCGGTCGCCGCGCCGGCGCCCTCCGGTACGCCGCAGGCCGGGCCGGACGGCAAGGGCGAGCGGGCGAAGGAGGGACACCGGCGTCACCGGGCCCGGGTGCTGCTGCGGCGCAACACGCTGCACGGCGAGGCGGTGGTCAAGACCAGGGACGGCGGTACGAAGACCGTCGCGGTCCAGCGCGGCGAGGTGACCGCGATCGACGACAGGTCGATGACTGTGAAGTCCACCGACGGTTTCACTGTGACGTGGACGTTCGGTGAGAAGCTGCGGGTCGTCGAGCGGCGGACCACGATCCGATCGACCGACATCAAGATCGGTACGACGGTCGGGGTGGCCGGCGCGAAGGACGGCGACCGCAGCGTGGCCCGGCTCGTCGTGGTACCACTTCGTCAGGAATAGGGTGCCTGGGCTGTCGTGACCTGAGCAATGTGCCAGGCTACGCTATGCCCCGACCTGCCATCGCCTCCGTGGAGATTCCGTGAAGCTCTCGATCCTCATGCCGGTCTACAACGAGGAAGAACGAATCGCGGATGCCCTCAAGCAGGCATTGGCGGTCGACTACCCCTGCGAGATCGAGCTCGTCGTCGTGGACGACGGCAGCCGGGACGGCACCGGTGAGATCCTCGGCCGCGTGGACGACGCCCGCCTGCGGGTGATCACCCACCAGCGCAACGCCGGTAAGGGCGCGGCCATCAAGACGGCTGTCGACAGCGCCGAGGGCGAGTACATGGTCATCCTCGACGCCGACCTGGAGTACGACCCGCAGGACATCCCGCGCCTGCTGGAGCCGGTGCTCGACGGCCGGGCCACAGTCGTCTACGGCAACCGGACCTTCGGCAGCCACAGCTCGTACAGCTTCTGGTACGTGATGGGCAACAAGGGCGTCACGCTGGCCGCGAACGTGCTCTACAACTCCTACATCGGCGACCTGGAGACCTGCTTCAAGCTGATGCCGCTGGAGCTGTACCGCTCGCTGCAGGTCCGCTCCCGTGGCTTCGGCATGGAGGCCGAGGTCACCGGCAAGCTGCTGCGCCGCCGCATCCGCCCCTACGAGGTGCCGATCAGCTACCGCGCGCGGGGCCGCGAGGAGGGCAAGAAGATCACCTGGAAGGACGGCGTCGAGGCGATCTGGATCCTGGCCCGCGAGCGCGCCCGCCGCCGCCCGGCCAATCCCGCCGCCGCGCACTGAGCCCGTACCGACTGAACCCCGCGCCCCGGCACCAGCCGAGGTCGCGGGGTTCCGTCGTGTCCGGGCCGCTCAGGTGAGGAACGCGTCGACCGAGCGGCGCAGACCGGCGGCGTCCAGGCCGTGCCAGCGTTCGTGGTCCTCGGCGCTGCCGTAGCGGCGCAGGTCCCTGCGGCCCACCCCGAGCGCCAGCAACCGGTGCGGCCGGTCGGCCAGCGCCTCCGACACCATCCGCGCCGAGGTGCCCGCCAGGTACGGCTCGACCAGGATCACCTCGGTCCCGGCGAGCGCCCGCAGCCCGGCCGTGTCGAACGGTCGCGGCCGGTGGGTGTAGGCCACTGTGACCGGCCGGTCGGCCGTCGCCGCCACCGCCGCGTCCAGCACCGGGCCGACCGCGACCAGCAGCGGCGCGCCCGGCCCGGCGTCCCGGACCACATGCAGGTCGCCCGCCTGCGGGTACGCGGCGGTGTTGCTCCGGATCGACAACCGCAGGTACGCCGAGTCCTGCCCGCACACGGCGTCGCGCAGCAGCGGCCGGACCTCGTCCGGGTGCCCCGGCACGTGCACGGTCCAGCCGTCCAGTGTGTCCAGCAGCGCCACGTCCGCCGGCCCGAGGTGGGTGCGTCCGGCCGACGCCCGGTCGTACGAGCCGCCGATGCCGACGAGCACCGCGCCGGCGTCCTGGTGGTCGAGGTCCAGCTTGATCTGCTCGTACGCCCGCTCGACCAGGAACGGGGCGTAGCTGTGCACGATCGGCCGCTGCCCGGTCAGCGCCAGCCCTCCGGCCACCCCGATCATCAACTGCTCCCGGATGCCCACGTTGATCACCCGGTCCGGGTACCGGGCGGCGGCCGGCTCGAACGCGGCGGCGGAGATGTCGGCGAGCACGACTGTCGTACGCGGATCGGCGAGCACCTCCTCGGTGCTGGTCACGAACGCGTCCCGCATGGTGCTGCTCATCGTCCCTCCCCGTCCGTGACGACCGCGACGACGACGTGCGGCCGGTGATCGTCGTGCCCGGTGAGGGCGGCGTGCAGGGCGTCGTGGTCGCGCCCGTCGACCGTGGCGGCGCTCCACCCGTTCACCGTGAACCGGCTCGCCGCGCCGCCCGGCCAGCCGTACGTGGCCGAGCGGTTGTCCAGCACGATCGCGGTCAGGTTGCCCAGCCCGGTCGCGCCCGCGTACGCGATCGCCTCGTGGTTGGAGCCTTCGTCCAGTTCGGCGTCGCCGAGCAGCACGTACACCCGGGGTCCGGTGCGGCCCTGGGCCCGCAGCCCGAGCGCGGTGCCCACGCCCAGCCCGAGCCCGTGGCCCAGCGAACCGGAACCGATCTCCACGCCCGGCACCAGCGTGCGGTCCGGGTGGTCGCCGAGCCGGCTCGCCGGGCCGCCCTGGTCGTCCAGCCACTCGGCGGGCAGGAAGCCGCGGGCGGCGAGCAGTGCGTAGTACCCGGCGACCGCGTGGCCCTTGGAGAGCAGGAAGCGGTCCCGGTCCGGGTCGGCCAGGGTGGCCGGGGTGATCCGGACCACCCGGTCGTAGAGCACCTGGAGCACGTCGAGCGTCGAGTACACGTTGGCGCCGAACTCGCGGCCGGCGCGCACCCGGTCCAGGAGCGCGTCCAGGTCGGTGGCGGTGGTCGTCGTCATACCGATAGCCTCGGACTTGAAGCGAACTTCAACTCAAGGCCGTGTGATGCACGAAGCAACACTGACCATCGGGCAGCTCGCCGACCGCAGTGGCGTCGCCCCCTCGGCGCTGCGCTACTACGAGCGGCTCGGCCTGATCCACGCCGCCCGCACCGGCGGGAACCAGCGCCGCTACGCCCGCACCGAGCTGCGCCGGGTCGCCTTCATCCGGATCTCCCAGCAGGTCGGTGTCTCGCTGGAGGAGATCCGCGAGGCGCTCGACTCGCTGCCGTCGGGGCGTACCCCCACGCCCGACGACTGGGCCGCGCTGTCCCGCGCCTGGCGGGACCGGCTGGACGAACGGATCCGGCTGCTCGGCAAGCTCCGCGACGACCTGGACGGCTGCATCGGCTGCGGCTGCCTGTCGTTGCAGCGCTGCACGCTCTACAACCCGGAGGACTCGCTCGCCGCCGAAGGCCCCGGCCCGCGCCTCATGCTCCCGCGCCCCGGCCAGGGCTGACCCTCACCGGACCAGCAGCACCTTGCCCACGTGGTCGTTGGTCTCCACCAGGCGGTGCGCGGCGGCCGCGTCGGCCATGTCCACCCGGGCGTGCACCACCGGCCGGACCCGGCCCGCCTCCACCAGGGGCCACACCTGCTCGCGTACGCCCCGGACGATCGCCGCCTTGTCGTCCACCGGGCGGGACCGCAACGCTGTCGCGTGCACCGCGGCCCGCTTCGCCAGCAGCATCCCCAGGTCGAGTTCGCCCTTGCGCCCGCCCTGCATGCCGATCACCACGAGCCGCCCGCCGGTCGCCAGCGCGGCCACGTTCCGGGGCAGGTAGGACGCACCCATGATGTCCAGGATCACGTCCGCGCCCCGGCCGTCGGTGACCCGGCGTACCTCGTCGACGAAGTCCTGCTCGCGGTAGTCGATCGTGTGCGCGGCGCCCAGCTCGCGCAGCCGCTCGTGCTTCGCCGAGCGGGCAGTCACCACCACCGTCGCGCCGAGCGCCACGCCGAGCTGGATCGCGAACGTGCCGATCCCGCTGCCGCCGCCGTGCACCAGCAGCGTGTCCCCCTCGGTCAGGCGGGCCAGGTCCACCACGTTCGACCAGACCGTGCAGGCCACCTCCGGCAGCGCCGCCGCGTCGACCAGATCCACCCCGGCCGGCACCGGCAGCAACTGCCCGGCCGGCACCGCGACCTGCTCGGCATAGCCGCCGCCGGCCAGCAGCGCGCAGACCTCCTGGCCCACCGACCAGCCGGTCACGCCGGGACCGAGCGCACGCACCGTCCCCGAACACTCCAGACCGGGGTACGCGGACGCGCCCGGCGGCGGCGGGTAGTGCCCCTGCCGCTGCAACAGGTCGGCCCGGTTCACCGCGCTCGCACGCACCTCGACGACCACCTCACCGGGGCCGGGCTCGGGATCGGGCACGTGGGCCCAGACGAGCGCCTCGGGTCCGCCGGGTTCCGTGATCGTGACTGCGCGCATGGTTCAGTCTTACCCGATCTGCCCGTCGGTCCGCGCGCGGGCGAGGATCTCCGTCACCGTCCTGAAGTACGACGGTGAAGCCTGCTGGGGCATACCGATCGGCGGTCATGTCGGCCCGCCTGCTGACGATCATGCGACGGAACACGTCCCCGCGCAGATGCACCGAGCGGGGCAGCCCTTCGGCCACTGTGGACTTGTCTGCGGCCATGATTCCGCTGATCAGCCCCACTGCCGGGCTCTCCCACACGCACACATTCTCGCAGCGGAGGTGGGACGGCGGCTTGCCCGGTAGAGGGTTCGTGGCAGACTGGTCCCCGGTCGCGCACCCATCGGGGGCGTGCCGGGAGGGTTCGCCTAGTGGCCGATGGCGCTGGTCTTGAAAACCGGTAAGGCAGCGATGTCTTCGTGGGTTCGAATCCCACACCCTCCGCTCTAAAGTAGGGCAAGCCGCCCATGACTACCGCCGACGTCGGATTGGGGGGCGACCCTGATGGGTCAGCGCCGCCTGTAGATGACGGAAAAACTACGCAATGTGGCGCCTAATCCGGTGGAGTTCTTCATCGAATTGGCGGCTAAGCTCGTCACTTATTTCAAAGGTGATGTGCATGACGATGTGGTGAGGACCTTCTTGGCCGTCAGCCAGTTTGTGGATCACATCTTCAATATTCGTGATGAATTCATCAACAAAGTCGTGTGTCCGTTCGATGGGCTGTGCCGCATAGGAGACAAGCGTCTCTTTCAACCTGTCTGCCCAATCCGGCACCCTCAACGCTCTCGTTCCCTCTGTCCAGTCGAGTAGTAGCGCGTAAAGGCCGATGAGGCGACTCGCCATATGCTCAACTAGGACGGGATCCCCCGGCTCTCCCGGTTTGCCGAAGGCGCGTTCCTGCGCAGCGCCAGAAACAATGGATGCAAGGTTGCTCACAATCGCACTGACGTGAGAAAGGCGTTCGCTAAGCACTGTCGGTATCTGGTTCGGCTCGATAACGGGTCCGACCTGAAGGCTGTACCCGAGTTGGTGATCTCGCCAGCGCGCCTCATGAGCTGCCCGGGCAAGGTACAGGGCATTGCCAAAAAGCAGGTACTCCCAGAGTGGCGGGCGTAGGGCTAGAAGTTCCATCCTCCCGCTCTTATCCCTTGGAACCTGCCGAACGGGGTACTCGTCAGCGTCCGTCATGAATTCGTCGACCTGATCCTTTCAAGATGTTGGGGGAGCGTTTGGCTGTTCAAGCCTGCCGCCTGCGCCCGAAGTCGCATTCCGCGGTCGCGCGTAAGGAGAACCAGGCGGTCAGTATTTAGTTGGGCGAAGTAGCCGGACTGGCGGACTATCTCATCGTCGTTGCCCTGCTGGCGTTGATGATTTGCTGGCTCATTCACGAGCTGCAGCCAAACATTTTGACGCAGCTGCATCGGGGTGAGCCAGTCCCTATTTTGTGTGAGTCTGTCTAGTGCCCGCAGGACGCTCTGCGCTCGCCTTCCGAAATCTGGATCCCGATCTTTAATTCGGTCAAGCTCGTCGAGAACAACCAGAGGCATGACGACTGTGGCACGGCGGGAGCCAATTTCCCTGTGCCACTCCACCTCGTGGAAAAGCCGGCCGTGAACGTAAACGTTTGTGTCCGGAACAACAATCCAGTGGTCGGCTGGCAGCGCTAATATGGAAATGTAGTGGCGCAGTTGGGCCAGTAGCTCCGAGAGATGTCTCTTCTGCATCTCGATTTCGGCAACAATGAGAGGTATGGGACGGCTGGTGAGAGAGTCGATGGTGCGTATCCGCCAATATCTGTCGGAGTGGAGGTGTTGCGGGATGGCGAAACGTTGGTATATCGCCATTAGCCGTCGTTCGGCTCTCTCCACCCACATGAGGTAGATATTTGCTGCGACTGCTGGATCAGTTGGTAGCCCGCCGACCAGCCCATCGAGTCCCTGAACTAGCTCCTCCAGGTCTGCGGCAGCCTGCGCGCCGTTTTGTCCTGAACGGAGAAAGTTCCACACTGCTAGATGCTATGGGCCAGCGCTGCCTCGTGGCACCCTGCCGATGTCCGCAAAACCGAAGTTTGGGGACCGACTACGCAGTCATAAAACTGACGGATAGGCAGGTGATGTTCGAAGTGGAGGTTCCCAGCTGGGCAGGGACGGACGGACTGCATCGCCGTGCGCCGTACGGGTGGTGAGCCTGATCGTGACCCGTTGCGGCGTGGAGCAGCGGCCTTCGGTTTGTTGAGGGCCGTAGGCTGCGTGACGCGGCGACGACGGGAGGCCGGGATGGCGGAGACGAGGACTGCGGCCGGGGTGACGGCCGAGCTGGCCGCGCTCGACGACCCGAAGATCCGCGCGGTCAACGAACGGCACGGCGACGACCACGGGGTCAACCTGGGCAAGCTGCGGGCGATCGCGAAGCGGCTGAAGACGCAGCAGGAGCTGGCCCGCGAGCTGTGGGCGACCGGGGACAGCGCGGCCCGGCTGCTGGCGCTGCTGATCTGCCGGCCGAAGGCGTACGGGCGGGACGAGCTGGACGCCATGCTGCGCGAGGCGCGCACGCCGAAGGTGCACGACTGGCTCGTCAACTACGTGGTGAAGAAGAGCCCGCACGCGGAGCCGCTGCGCCTGGCCTGGTCGGCCGACAGGGATCCGGTGGTGGCGAGCGCCGGCTGGGCGCTCACCACCGAGCGGGTGGCGCGGAACCCGGACGGGCTGGACCTGGCCGCCCTGCTCGACGTGGTCGAGGCGGAGATGGCGGACGCGCCGGAGCGCCTCCAGTGGGCGATGAACCACTGCCTGGCGCAGATCGGGATCGAACACCCGGCGTACCGGGAGCGCGCGATCGGGATCGGCGAGCGGCTCGGCGTGCTCAAGGACTATCCGACGCCACCGGGCTGCACGTCCCCGTACGCGCCGGTCTGGATCAACGAGATGGTGCGGCGGCAGCACGCCGGCGCGGACAACGGGGTATGAAGGGGCGCAGGACATTCGCGTACCCGGAAGGACCGTTTCGATGACCCTGGAACGACCGATCGCCCCGGACCCGTACGAGCTGCTGCCGACGGTGCCGTCGTTCGACCTGACCAGCGACGACGTGCACAACGGCGAGCCGATGGACGCGCGGTACGCGCACGGGAGCACCGGCGGCGAGAACGTCTCACCGCAGCTGTCCTGGTCGGGCTTCCCGGCCGAGACTAGGAGCTTCGTGGTCACCTGCTTCGACCCGGACGCCCCGACCGGCAGCGGCTTCTGGCACTGGGTGCTGGTGAACGTTCCCGCGTCCGTCACCGAGCTGCCCACCGGCGTGCGTGAGGCCGACCTCGGCGGCGCGTTCAGCGTCCGCAACGACTACGGCGACACCGGCTACGGGGGCGCCGCGCCGCCGGCCGGGGACCGCCCGCACCGGTACGTGTTCGCGGTGCACGCGGTGGACGTGGACCGCCTCGACATCCCCGCCGGGGCCAGCCCGGCCTTCGTCGGCTTCAACCTGGCGTTCCACACCCTGGCCCGGGCGGTCATCCGCCCGACGTACCAGATCAAGGAGTGACCGGCGGCCGGGGGCCGTCGCGGCCCCCGGCCCTCAGGCCGGTACGCGGGCGACAGCGAAGACGGACTGGCCGAACGGCGGCCGGACGCGCTGCTCGGCGGCCTTGGTGACGGGCAGGACGAGGGTGTCGTAGACCTTGACCATCGGGCCCTCCTTCGGCATCAGCCGGAAGACCTTGGTGGCCATGAAGTAGCCGATCAGGCCGAGCGCGTTGGCGTAGTGGATCCGCTCGACGGTGAGGCCCGCCTCGGTCATCGCCGCGGCGAGCGTCTTCTTGGTGTAGCGGCGGACGTGGCCGGTGGCGATGTCGGCGGGGCTCATGGCGAACTGGAACGCCGGCACGATGATGACCACGGCGCCGCCGGGGCGGACCAGGTCACGCATGCTGCGCAGCGCGCCGACGTGGTCGTCGATGTGCTCCAGCACGTTGTAGGAGACGGCTGCGCTGTAGTCGCCGCGCTCGTGGTGCGGAAGGAGCATCTGCCGGACCTCGACGCCCGGGTGGTCGGACAGCCGCTCCTTGAGCTGGATCAGCCGGTCCGGGTCGGCCTCGGTGGCGGTGATCCGGGGTGCGTGGGCGGCCCAGGCCGAGGCGTAGTCGCCCAGGCCACTGCCGATCTCGATCGGGTTGTCACCGAGGTAGGGCACCGCCAGCTCGACGAACCACTGCCGGTGGTTGACAGCGGTCGCCAGGCCTTCGAGCACCTCGGACTGGACGCGCTGATCCCCAGTGATTTCTGCCATGCGTCGATTCCTCACGATATGACTGACCCGCGCCTGGACCGTCAGAGTCAACCATCTGGATGGCTGATGGGGAAATCGGGGGACGGAGGGGGGCCGAATTGTGATCCGGAGGGGTGCCCGCTCGGCGGTCGGCGAACTCGACACATAGTACGTGATTCCCCGGAACATTGCACGTGCCCGTCATACCCTGACTACGCTCTGAAATGTCATGACTACTCCGGAAAGCGACGCAAGCGCGGCGAAATCGGGGCAGGGTAGGCGGATCGACGCGCTCGCCGTGCTCAGCTTCGTGCTGCTCGCGTTCTGGGTGACCGCCCGGCTCTGGGCCGATCCGCGCAATGGAGTCCGCGACAATCGTACCGATCAGGCGCAGTTCGAATGGATGATGGCGCACGGTGCGCGGGTCGTCACCGATTTCGCCTATCCGTTCACCTCGGACCGGATGAATGTGCCGGACGTCGTCAATCTTATGGCGAATACGTCCGTATTATCCGTATCCATACCGCTGACCCCGATAACGCTCTGGGCCGGTCCCCGCTGGTCATTCCTGCTCTTCCTCACGCTCGGGCTCGCCGCGACCGGAGCGTCCTGGTATTTCCTTCTCTCCCGGGTGGTCATCGGCGCCCGTGGCCCGGCCTGGCTCGGCGCGGCGTTCTGCGCGTTCGCGCCCGCGATGATCTCGCACGCCAACTCGCACCCCAACATCGTCAGCCAGTACGTGGTGCCGCTGATCATCTGGCGGACGCTGCGCCTGGCCGAACCCGGCCGCTGGCTGCGCAACGGCATCCTGCTCGGCCTGGTGATCGTCTGGCAGGCGTTCCTCAACCTGGAGATCCTGCTGATGACCGCCATCGGGCTCGGCGTGGTGGTGCTCGCGCTGGCGCTCGGGCGGCCCGCCCTGCGGCCGGCGGCCCGCCCGTTCGCCGCCGGGCTCGGGGTGGCCGCTGTGGTCGCCGGCGCGCTGCTCGCGTACCCGCTCTGGGTCCAGTTCTTCGGCCCGGGCGCGTACAGCGGGCTCTCCACGCTGATCCGGGGCTACTCCACCGACCTCGCCGCGTACGTGGCCTGGTCGCGCGAGTCGCTCGCGGGCGACGCCCGGGGCAGCGAACCGCTCGTCAAGAACGCCACCGAGGAGAACGCGTTCTTCGGCTGGCCGCTGGTGATCCTGGTGGTCGCGCTGGTCTGGTGGCTGCGCCGCAACGCCGTGGTGCTCGGGCTCGCGGCGGTCGGGCTCGTGTTCGCGCTCTTCTCGCTCGGCCGGGAGATCCGCTACGACGGGCGGGACACCGGCATCCCCGGCCCCTGGGCCGCGCTGGAGAACCTGCCGGTCCTGCACTCGGTGGTGCCCACCCGCTGGTCGCTCGCGCTCACCCCGATCATCGGCGTGCTGCTCGCGTTCGGCGCCGACCGGGCCCGGCGGCTCGCCGTGCGGCACCCGGACGCGCGCGACCGGATCCGGTTCGCCACGGTCACCGTGCTCGCCATGGCGCTGGTGCCGATCCTGCCCACCCCGCTGCCCGCGAAGCGCCTCGACCCGACTCCGGCGTTCGTCACCTCCGGCGCCTGGCGTCCCTACGTCGCCGACGGGCGGAGCATCGTCACGCTGCCGCTGCCCGACACCACGTACGCGGTCCCGCTGCGCTGGTCCGCCGAGACCCGGCTGGACATGCCGCTGGCCCGCGGCTACTTCCTCTATCCGGACACCCGCCCCGGCGGGGACCGGATCGCCCTCTTCACCGCGCCGCCGCGCCCCACCAGCACGTTCTTCGAGACGGTACGGCGCACCGACGCGGTCCCGCCGATCACCCCGCAGGACCGGGTGGCCGCCGTGGACGACCTGCGCTACT
This sequence comes from Micromonospora sp. WMMD1274, assembly GCF_049179035.1. Classification (NCBI taxonomy): domain Bacteria; kingdom Bacillati; phylum Actinomycetota; class Actinomycetes; order Micromonosporales; family Micromonosporaceae; genus Micromonospora; species Micromonospora sp. WMMD1274. The sequence continues at coordinate 2,759,245 of NZ_JBMHMG010000001.1, read as the reverse complement.
GGCGGGCCGGCGCGGTGATCCTCGACCCCCGGCTGCCGCAGGCCGAGGCGCTGCGCCGGGCGATGACCGAGCTGAGCGGGATCACGCCGAGGCGTACCGGCGGGGTGTGGTTGTGGGACGTCCGACCGCTGGCCGACTGAGCGGTCAGCCCTGGCGGACGCAGCAGCCCTGGCACACCTTGGGCCGGGGGAGCGTGAACGCCAGGCAGCAGGTACGCCGCTGCACGGTCGGCTCGCCGCCCGGGCCGGGCACCAGCTCGACCAGGTCGCTCAGGTCGAGCGCGTCCAGCACCGTGCCGACGGCCGCCGCGGCCGAGCCGGGCAGCGCGTCCGAGGCGCGCAGGATGCCGTGCGCGATGCCGGAGGCCACCGAGCCGAGCAGCGTACGGGTGCCGATCCGGACCTCGCCCTGGATGGCGCCGATCAGCGGCGCGAAGTGGGCGTCGAGCAGGGACGCGCGCAGCGCGCCGAGCAGCGCCGCCTCGTCCGGCACCACCCGCACGCCCGGTGCGCCGGAGAGGGCCAGCGGGTCGCTCGGCAGCGCCGCCACCGGGGTGGAGGCGCGCAGCCCCAGCGTGAGGAGCTGGTGGTGGTCCTCGAAGTGCACGAGCACGTCGGCCGCGTCGAGCAGCGGCACCCGGCGGGCCGACGCCCACCCGAGCACCGCGGGCAGCGCGGTCCAGTAGCTGTAGGACTTCCAGGCCAGCGCGGCACAGGCGTGCGGGGTGCCGCCCCAGCGGCGGCCGGCGGCGGTCAGGAACTCGGTCAGCAGCGTGCCGTCGATCAGGCGGGTGGCCGGGGACCAGCGGTCCAGCTCGTCGTGGACCAGCAGGCCGGGTGCGAGCCCGGGCAGGTCGTCGGTGCCGAACATGGCGCGCAGCGTCGCGGTCACCGGGGCGAGCGGGGTGGCGGCGTCGCGCCCCGGCATCACCGCAGTCACCTGGCCGTCCCCTGTCCTGTCGCCCTGCGGTCGGCGCCTGCCGTCGACCCAAGCTAAGGCTAGCCTAACCACCCTCCCGGCGGGAGGGGAAGAGGTGCCGCGGCATCGCGGGGAGGCCCCCGTCACTCCACGGCCGTGGCGTACTACCCGGCCTCGGAGACGGAAAACGCCGCCGGAGAGCCGGCGGCGGACGGCGTAAGGATCGACGTACGCCGCTGAAAAGTCAAGGTGAGTGTCGAATACGAGGCAGTTTCCGTACACGTTCGGCCACCCAACGTGAAAATGGTCTTCCCGCGTACGAGGAAGCTGATGACGACCTCACCGATCGAGCGTGCCGCCGACTCGTTCGCGGCCGAACTCGCCCGGCACCGGACCGGCCGAGGGCTGTCCAAGAAGCAACTGGCCACGATGATGGGCTTCGACCCGTCCTACGTCAGCCACGTCGAAGGGCGCCGGCACCGGCCCACCGAGGACTTCGCCCGCCGGGCCGAGGCCGTCCTGGAGGCCAGCGGCGCGATCTGGCAGCGCTTCCGGGAGTACGACGAACTGCGGCACGGCCGGTCCGGCACCGCGCACCGCGACCCGCCCGTCCCCGGTCAGTGGCTTCCCCCCGGCACCGGCCTCGTGGTGGAACGGGAGGTGGCCACGCTCACCCACACCGGTGACGGCTACCACTGCGCGATCCGGCGGGAGCTGTACAACGCCGGCACCGAACCGGTCACCCGCTACCTGGTCCGGGTCGCCGTCGACCGCTACCCCAACGACCCGGGCCGCTCCAACCGGCACCACCGGGAACACCCGCTCACCTTCGCCGAGCTGCAACTCAATGCCTACCGGGACGACGGCAGCGGACGCGAGCCGATGCACTGGCGGGCCAAGCACGACCGGGACGCGTTCAAGGAGATCTGGCTGCTGTTCGAGAACGACGAGGGACGCTTCCCGCTCTACCCCGGCGACCGGGTCACCATCGAGTACGCGTACCGCGTCGGCCGGGACAAGTGGGGCCCCTGGTTCCAGCGGGCCGTACGCCTGCCCACCCGGCACCTGGCGGTGCGGCTCGACCTGCCCGCGGACCTCGACCCCAAGGTGTGGGGCGCGGAGACCTCGCTGTCGGCGGAGGAGGGGCCGCTGCGTACCCCGATCCAGCGTTCGGTGGACGGCGGCCGGGTGGTCTTCGACTGGGGGACCGACGACCCGCCGCTGAACGCCCGCTACCGGATGCAGTGGCGGTTCCGCAGCCCCGAGCCGGACGCCGAACCGGACACCGCGTCCAACGGCGGCACCCGGGTGCGGGCCAGCGACCGGATGCGGGCCGTCGGCATCGTGCAGCGCGGCGACGACCTGCTGCGGCAGCGGGCCCGACAGTTCGACCTGCCGGCCGACGAACAGCACGCCCGGGAGGTGATCGACCGGCTCGCCGGGATGCTGGTCCGCCTGGACGAGCTGCACCCGTTCAGCAAGGGCGTCGGCCTCGCCGCGCCCCAGCTCGGCATCGGCTGGTCCGCGGCGCTCGTGCGCCCGGCCGACCGGGCCGCCGACCCGGTGGTGCTGCTCAACCCCCGGGTGGTGGACGCCGCGACCGAGACCGACGAGCAGTACGAGGGGTGCCTCTCCTTCTTCGACCACCGCGGCCTGGTGCCCCGGCCGCTGCGGATCGACGTGGAACACGCCCTGTGGGACGGCAGCCGGGTGATCACGTCCTACGAGTACGCGATGGCGCGGCTGGTCGCGCACGAGATCGACCACCTGGAGGGGCGGCTCTACGTCGACCGGATGGCACCCGGCGTGCCGCTGGTACCGGTGGAGGAATACCGCGAGACCGGCACCCCCTGGCGTTACTGAGAAACGGGGGGCCGGGTCGCGTGCCCCAGGGGGCGGGGGCACGCGACCCGGCTCGGGGGGAGCAAGGTTCAGAGGTTGCCGAACGTGTCGTACCGGATGTGGTCCGGCGGGACGTCGTCGGCGGCGAGCGCCCGCAGGGTGGCCCGGACCATCGCGGCCGAGCCGGAGACGTAGCAGTCGTGCGTTGTCCACGGTCCGTACCGGGTGACCACCTCGGAGACGTCACCGAGTTCGCCGCCGAAGTCCGGGTCCTCGCTGCACGCCGGCGTCACCGACAACCACGGGTGGGCAGCCACCAGCTCATCCAGTCCGGGCAGCCCGTACAGCTCGTCCGGGCGGCGGGCGCCGTAGAAGACGTGCACCCAGCGGGTCCGGTTGACCCGGGTCAGCTCCTCCACCAGCGCCTTGATCGGCGCCAGGCCGACGCCGCCGGCCACGCAGAGGACGTCCCGGGTGGACTCCGGGTCCAACGTCATCGAGCCCATCGGCGCGGCCACCCGCAGCAGGTCACCCGGCTTGGTGCGGCGTACCAGCGCGCCGGACACCCAACCGGCCGCGCCCGGCGGCGTCCGGACGTGGAACTCCAGCACGTTCTCCTCGTTCGGCGCGTTCGCCACTGAGTACGTCCGCCACACCCGCGGGTGGTAGCGGGGCACCTCCACGCTCACGTACTGCCCGGCCCGCCAGGGCAGCGGATCCTGGAGCGCGCGTACGGTCAGCACCGCCGTGTCCGGGCCGTGCCGCTCGTGCGTCAGCACCTCGGCGTGCCAGAACGGCGGGTTCCCGTCGGATTCCGCGCCGGCCAGCATCCGCGCGCTGATGCTCGCGTACGCCTCCCGCCACGCCTGGTCGTACTCCAGGTTCCAGCCGTCCCCGGCGGTGCTGCGCAGCGCGTCGAGCAGCGCGACGCCCATCGTCGCGTAGTGCTCGGCCGCCACGTGGTACTTGCGGTGGTCCCGGCCCAGCGCCCGCAGGTACTCGTCGAAGCTCTCCGGGTCGCCCACCGTCTGGGTGGCGGTGACGATCGCCTCCAGGATGCGGTCGCCCTGGCCGTTCATCTGCACCGGGAAGAGCTTGCGCAGCTCCGGGTCGAGGAGGAACAACCGGGCGTAGAAGTGACCGCTGAGCCGCTCCCGGTGCTCCTCGACCAGGGTCCAGCTCTCCTTCAGCAGCCGCGCGAAGTTCTCCACAGGGGCACGCTCCTTCTCCGTACGGGCGGATCGGCCCCCATAGAATGTCCACGGAGCGTGTACGCCGGTCGCACAGACTGTGCGACCGTCCGGCCCGGTCGCCGAAGTGCTTTCATGGTCCGGTGACGGTTGACGAGCTGGCCCGCCCGGTCTCCCGCCGGATGCTGGGCACCGAGACGCTGCTCGTGCTCGGTCTGTCCCTCGGCCAGTCGGCCGTGTACGCACTCGTCTCGCTGATCGCGAAGCTGACCGCGACCGGTGGACTGTCCAAGCAGACCGCCGCCCTGAACACCTCCGCGTCGGCCCGCCCGTACCTCGACCTCACGTACCAGCTGCTCGGCATCGTCTTCGCGCTGCTGCCGGTGCTGCTCGCCGTACACCTGCTGGCGCGTGACCCCGGCGACCCGGCACGGACGCTCGGCGTCGACTTCCGCCGGCCCGCCTCCGACCTGGCTCGCGGCGCGGGCCTGACCGCGCTCATCGGCCTGCCCGGGCTGGCGCTGTTCTGGGCGGCGGCGCAGCTCGGCCTCAACGCCACGCTGGTCCCGGCCGCGCTACCGGACCTCTGGTGGACGGTGCCGGTGCTGATCCTCGCCGCCGTGCAGAACGCCGTGCTGGAGGAGGTGATCGTGGTCGGCTACCTGATCACCCGGCTGCGGCAGCTCAACTGGCGGATCGGCGCCGTGCTCGCCACGAGCGCCCTGCTGCGCGGCTCGTACCACCTCTACCAGGGCTTCGGCGCGTTCGTCGGCAACGCCGTCATGGGCGTGATCTTCGGGCTGTTCTACCTGCGCACCCGTCGGGTGGCCCCGCTGATCGTCGCGCACACGCTGCTCGACATCTTCGCGTTCGTCGGCTACGCGATGCTGCCGAAGTCCTGGTTCGACTGGCTCTGACCGCGGCTGCCGGCATGCCCGGCCTGGTGGCCTTGTGGGCCCGGCACAGTCGTCGGCTTGCGCCGGTTCGGCGAGGTGGCGGTATCGCGGCCCGAGGGACCCCGCCACCTCGCCGAACGTGTGTCGATCAGGCGCGGCGTGGCCGGTACCGGGCAACCGCCCGCGCGGCCACCCGCTCCGCCGTCGCCGTACCGCCCGTCGCGGCCGCCAGCGCCGCCGCCCCCGGCAGCAACCGCGCGGCCAACCGCAGCCCGAGCCAGCCGCCCGCCTGCGCCGCCACCGGCGTGGCCAGCCGCCAGGCCGCCTCCGCCACCCGACCCCACGGACCCTCCGCCGGAGCGTCGGCCGCCCGAGCCGCCGCCAGCGCCGCCCGCGCGGTGCCGTCGTCCGGGTGCACCAACGTGAGCACCAGCAGCTCGGCCGCCCGATCCGGATGCGCCGGATCCCGCCCGTACGCCGCCGCCAGATGCAGCACCAGGTTCGCCTGCGTCCACAGCACCGCCGCCAGCTCCGCGACCGGCGCGAACAGCCCGGCACCCGCCGCCAGCGCCCCACCCGTACCGGCCGTCCGGACGAACCGCCGGGTCGCCAGCCGGGCCACCCCGTCGGCGTCCGCCTCCGGGTAGGCCCGCCGGACCTGATCCACCCAGTCCCGGGCGCGCGGCCCGAGCACGTCGACCGCCGCCAGGGCCAGCAGCTCCGGCGCGAACCCGGGGTGGTCCCGCAGTTGCGGCCCCACCGCCCGCCAGCCCACCACCGGGGTACGCGCGAAGCCGAGTTGTCCGGGCTTCTGCTCGACGACGGCGGGCTCTGTCTCGGGGGCCCGTTCGACGGCGGCCGGCTCTGCCTGGGGTGTCCGTTCGACGGCGGCCGGCTCTGTCTCGGGGGTCTGCTCGATGACGGCCGGCTCTGTCTCGGGGGTCTGCTCGATGACGGCCGGCTCTGCCTCGGGCGCTTGGTCGGCGGCCGTGGGCTCGGATTCGGAAGCGGCAGGCTCCGGGGCGACGGGCGCGGTCGCCGAGACGGTGGTGGTCTCGGAGGCCGGCGCGGCGGCGGCCGGTGCTGCGCGCTTCGCACGCTTCGCCGGGCTCGCCTTCTCCGCCGCAGGCTCGGCCTTGACGGGCCGCCTGGGTCGAGGCGCGGTGGCCGGTTTCTCCGCCGCGACCGGCTCGACGCCGTCGGGCTCCCGCTCGCCGGCTCGCGGCCCCGGTGCGGTGAACGCGGGTTCGACCGGCGCCTCCGGCTCGGGAGACGGCGCCTCCGGCTTGGGGGACGACGCCCTCCGAGCGGTCTTCTTGGCCGCCGGGGCGGCCTTCTTCGCGACCGGGGCGGCCTTCTTGGCCGCAGGTGCGCGGCGCGTCCGCTTCGGCGTCACCTCCCCGGCCGATGGTGCGTCTGAACCGGTCGGCGGCTCGGTGACCGACGGCCCTCCAACTGGACGCCGCTCCGCTGTGGCGGACACCTCATCCGCCGTCGATGCGGCCTCCCCGCCTCCTGCCCGACGTGTCGCCGCTGCGAGGTCGCGTTCTCCGGCCTCCGGAGCGGGCTCCCCTGGTACCGGCGGCGGCTCAGCCGTGCCCGGGTCACCCGATCGGGTGCCGGGCGTGGCAGGTCCCGCCGTCTGCTCTGCGGCAGACGTACCCGGATCGGTTGTGGAAGAGGTGGGGGTGACTTGCGCTGCGGGCGGCGTACCGGGATCGGTTGCCGAGGGATCGGCGGCCGGACGCGGGCGCGGGGCCGGCGCCGCGGCGTCGGGCGGCGTCGGCGGCTGGAAGACGACTGTGGGCGCCGACCGGCGCGGACGCCGGGGCGCCGGTGTGTCGCTCGTCGCGTTCTCCGCGGTGGGATCCGGCGTCGGTGGGTTGAACGTCGGTCGTGGGGAGCGGCTCCGCCGGGCCTTGGCTGCGGGCTCGCGACGGGGCGGATCGCTCGGCGGCTGCTCCTGCATATCGATGGAGCGTAGCCGCGGACGTGAGCTGGCACACGACGGAAACGCGGTGGCGGGGGCCGGTCCCGGTATCCGCTTTGCCCCGGGCGGGTGCGGGCCTGTATCCTCGGGCGCGGTGACCTCGGGGTCACCAGGGAGACTTCGCCTAGTCTGGTCTATGGCGCCGCACTGCTAATGCGGTTGGGGTCTTAAAGCCCCTCCCGGGTTCGAATCCCGGAGTCTCCGCGCGAAAGCCGGTTGTGTAGACTGGCCGAGCACCAGGCGCCCGTAGCTCAACGGATAGAGCATCTGACTACGGATCAGAAGGTTAGGGGTTCGAGTCCCTTCGGGCGCACCAAAGATTACGGCCGTGACCTGCGGAAACAAGGGTCACGGCCTTCTTCTTTCCCCTTTTCGCCTCCGCGTACGGACCACCATGCGCTACGACCGTGTCCGCCGGAACCTCGATCGGCGCCCTGACCGACGACCTCTTACACGCCGTCTGCGAAGAGCCGCACTACCGCAACCTGGCGTCGTCCATCCCGATCTGGATGCCGCTCGCGACGATCCTGCCGTGCGGGCGGCCGGCTGCGGACCTCAGGTGAGTAGGCGACGACGGTAGCCCTCGGCAACCGCCGACGCTCGATCATGAGGGAGACACCGCCGCAGCACGTCGAGTACGCGTTGACCGCCCTCGGTTCGGCGTCGCAGGAACCGTCGACCAGCGACCAGCCGGTCTTCCGGAAAACTTCCGGAAAATCGTTGACGTGTTCGAAACGCCGCTGCAATACTCCGAACGCGTCGACATCAATCCTGGTCGATTGAATCCATGCGTCGTCAGGTGTCACCCGTCCCAAGGAGGACCTGCGCATGTACGCCAGCACCGGCGGCTCCCGCCGCCCGTCCGCCCCCCCGAACATCGCGTCTCACCCGGTTGGCCGTGCTCGCCTCCACCGTGGCGCTGAGTGCCGCCGGTCTCGCGGTCGCCGCCACTCCGTCCAGCGCCGCCACCTGCAACGGGTACGTCGGCCTCACCTTCGATGACGGGCCGACCGGCAGCACCAGCGCACTGCTGTCCGTGCTGCGTGCGAACGGGGTACGGGCGACCATGTTCAACGTCGGGCAGAACGTGCAGAGCAACCAGTCCGCCGCGCGGGCCCAGGTCGACGCGGGTATGTGGGTGGCCAACCACAGTTGGAACCACGCGCACATGACCTCGATGAGCCAGAGCCAGATGCAGTCGGACCTCTCCCAGACCAACTCGGCGATCCAGGCGGCGACCGGCGTCCGGCCGCAGTTGTTCCGCCCGCCCTACGGGGAGACCAACTCGACCCTCCAGTCGGTCGCCACGTCGCTCGGCCTGCGCCAGGTGATCTGGGACGTCGACTCCCAGGACTGGAACGGCGCCAGTGTCAGCCAGATCGTCTCCAACGCCAGCCGCCTCCAGGCCGGCCAGGTGATCCTGATGCACGACGGCATTCAGAACACCCGTGACGCGATTCCGCAGATCATGGCCAACCTGAGCAGCCGCAACCTCTGTCCGGGCATGATCTCACCGAGCACCGGCCGAGCGGTGGCCCCGGACGGCACTCCGCCGCCGACCACTCCGCCGCCGACCGGCACGCCGACCACTGCGCCGCCGACCACTCCGCCTCCCGGCGGCGGATGCACAGCGACGGCGACGACCCCCAACGTCTGGGGTGACCGGTACAACACCTCGGTGACGGTTCAGGGGGCCAGCAACTGGACCGTGGTCGTGGCTCTGACGCCGCCGCAGCGGTTTCCACCACCTGGAACGGCTCCCCCAGTTGGGACAGCACCGGTTACGTGATGACGATGCGGTCCAACGGCAGCGGCAACACCTTCGGCTTCACCACGATGATGAACGGCAACAGCAGCGCCAGAGCCCAGATCCGTTCCTGCACCGCGGGCTGATTCCGGTGGCCCGCCCAGGTCACCGAGAACGGGCTCGGGTGGGTGTGGTCGACCAGGTGGCCCTACGGTGAACGGCACAGCACGTCCTGTGTGGCCGACCGGCGCCCAGACCAGCAGGTACTCAGCCGCTTGTCCGGCACGCAGAAGCACTCAGCGACACGTGCGAAGGGATGATTGACCAGCGTAGAGACAGGGGTTCGGAGCCCTTCGGCGCACTTACATCATCAAGGCCTCTGACCAGCGTTTCCACTGGTCAGAGGCCTTGATCTTTTCTGCGGCTTGGGACAGCGCCAGTAGCCGGTCGGATCAGACCGATACGCCAGGACGTCGTCGACGAACCTGGCCTCTGACGAACTCCAGTCGGTCGCACGTCCTCTCCAGGACGGTCGCCCTGGCCTCCGCGTCGTCCTCGCTGACGGAGCGCTCACGCCCGAAGGCCAGGACCCTGTCGAGGCACCGGTAGGTCGTCTCACCCGAGGTGATCATCGGGGCGGTCGAGGCGGTCGCCGTCGGTGATGAAGAGGCCATAGTGTTCCACAACAGAGCAATGCGCCACCTCGGTGAACCGACGTCGGCAGAGCCGGTGGCGGTGCGTCCCTGAACCACGAGAGGCTGGACAGATCCATGGAGCATCGTCGGCTCGGTCGTAGCGGCCTGATGGTCAGCGAGATCACCTATGGCAACTGGCTGACTCACGGCGAACTGGCCGGTCGTGAGGAGGCGCTGGCCTGCATCCGGGCGGCGCTCGACGCGGGGATCACGACCTTCGACACCGCCGACGTGTACGCCCAGGGGGCCGCTGAGGAGGTGCTCGCGGAGGGTCTGCGCGGGGCGAGGAGGAGCTCCCTGGTGATCACGAGCAAGGTCTGCCTGCCCACCGGCGACGGGCCGAACGACAAGGGGTTGTCCCGCAAGCACGTCATGGAGTCCTGCGAGGCGTCCCTGCGGCGGCTCGACACCGACTACCTCGACGTCTACCAGGCCCACCGCTTCGACGAGGGCACCCCGCTCGATGAGACCCTGATCGCCTTCGACGACCTGGTACGCCAGGGCAAGGTGCTGTACCTGGGTGTCTCCGAGTGGACCGCGCCGCAGATCGAGGCTGCTTTCACCATGGCGGGGGAACTCGGGCTGCGGAGCCGGATCGTGTCCAACCAGCCGCAATACAACATGCTCTGGCGGGTCATCGAGCCGGAGGTTCTTCCGCTCTGCGTGCGCCAGGGTGTCGGCCAACTCGCTTTTCAGCCGCTGGCTCAGGGTGTGCTCACCGGAAAGTACCGGCCCGGTCAGGCCTGGCCCGAGGGTTCGCGGGCGGCGTCTGGCGGTCGAGCTCCCCGGTTCATCAACCGGGTCCTGGGCGAGAAGGTGCTCCTCGCCGTCGAGGAGTTGCGTCCGGTCGCCGAGGCGTCCGGGCTGTCCCTCGCGCAGCTCGCCATCGCCTGGGTGCTGAGCAGGCCCGGAGTCGCCTCCGTCGTCATGGGGGCCACCAGGCCGGAGCAGATCAGGGAGAACGTGACGGCCGCGGGGAAGCCGCTCGATGAGGGCGCGCTGAGTCGGATCGACGAGGTGCTCGGCGGTCTGGTCGATCGTGATCCGACGAAGACGGCCCAGATGATGGCGGTGAAGCCGGACTGGGCCGGATCAGCTGCCTGACCCCGGCGCGAGCGGGGTATGGCTCATGCGGTCCACCGGTGGTTGGCCGGCCGCAAGGGGCCGGCCAACCGCCCGGCAGTGCACCCGATGAGTCGACGGCAACACGGCTCGGTGCCATCGCCGCGACCATCTGGATCGGGAGGGCGCGCTCAGTGCGCGATCGCGGTCGCTTCCAGTTCCACCAGCACGTCGGGCTCGAAGAGGTGGTCGACCCCGATCAGCGAGGCCGGCGGAAGCGGCCACGGCAGGCCGAGTTCCTCGACGACCGACTCGATGCCGGCCATGAACGGCCCGATCTTCTCGGGCGTCCAGTCGGTGACGTAGAAGGTCAGCCGGACCACGTCCTCGAACGAGGCGTCCGCGCCGGCGAGCGCCCGGCCGGTGTTGCGCAGCACCTGCGCGACCTGCCCGGCCAGGTCACCGGGCGCGACGGGTGAGCCGTCGCCCAGTCGCGCGACCTGGCCGCTGACGTGGATGTGGCGCGCTCCGGTGGCGACTGCCACGTGGTGGTACGGCGTGTTCGGCTGAAGGCCGTCGGGGCTGAAGCGGGTGACGGGCATCGTTTCTCCTTCGCAGGACAACTTAGGTTTACCATTGATACCTAGTTGACGAAGGACACTTCAAGGAGACCTGGTTTCATGAGCGATACCGCGAGCCGAGGTGCCGCCGAGCTGCGCATCGACGCGCCGCACCGCGAGCTGCTCGATCAGGTGCTGGACAAGTGGTCGCTGAGCGTCCTCAACGAGCTGTGCGAACGCCCTTGTCGCTTCAACGAGCTGCGCCGCGCGATCCCGGCGGTGACGCAGAAGTCCCTGACGGCGACCCTGCGGCGACTCGAACGCAACGGCATCGTCGAACGGCACGTCGTGGCGACGCGCCCGGTCGCGGTCGAGTACCGGATCACCCCGCTGGGCAAGACCCTGCGTGCGCCGGTCGACGTCCTGCTCGAATGGGCCGACGCGCACATGGGGCAGATCGATCGCGCCCGCAGAGCGTTCGACGACGAGCTGGAGTGACGACCGGGGCGGCACCGTACGGTCCGCCCCGGCGTCGGGTGTCACTCGCAGACCGTGCCGTCGTTGTCCCGGTCGATGTACCAGTAGTACTCGGGATCCTTGCCCTGCCGGTACGGGCCGTAGCCGTTGGCGTTCGCCTCCTTGCAGGTGCCGAAGCGCGGGTCGTTGCCGCCACCGCCCGAACTGCCGCCACCGCCTGTGCTGCCGCCTCCGGAGTCGCCGTTGCCGCCGCCCGGCTCACATGCCTCGCCGTCGAGGTCGCGATCCAGCCCGGTCCGGTACCCCGGCTCGCCGCGCCGCAGCGGCGCCTTGCCGGCTGCGCGTACGGCATCGCAGTTCTTGTAGTAGACGGCGGGCGCCGTGGTCTTGCGCGGGCTCGGCTTCGCCGCGGGCTTCGCGGTGGTCGGCGCCGCCGTGGTCGGCGACGGCGACGGCTCCGGCGAGACGGTGCTGACCTCGGGCGCGGGGGCCGCGGTGGTGGGCGCCGCCACGGTCGGCACCTCCTGGGCCACCGCCTTCTCCGGTGCCTTGTCCGGTTCGGTGGCCGGGCCGGCGGCGATGCCGATGCCGAGCAGCCCGCCGCAGCAGGTGAGGACCGCGACGCCGCTGACGAGGAGCACCTTGATCGCGGCCGGCTGTCGGCGCCACCACGACGGTCGCGGTGACGCGAACGGCATGCCGGGCTGGTACGGCGGCGGAGCCTGGCCGTGCCACTGGTTCTGGGGAGGGAGTTCGGTCACAGCGGGCAGTCTGGGGCGACGTGCCCGGCCCGGAGTGTCGCTCAGCCGACAGACCGGCCGTTACCGGTGCGATGAGCGACGAAACGGCTGGCAGCGGCCGGAGCATCGGCATCGATGCCGCGGACGATCGGATCCGGAGCCTCGCCGAACGGCCTACGGCGAGAGGCGCAATGGATCAGGCGTACGGCCGGGCCGTGAGCCGTCCGGCCGCCGCCAGCCGCTCGACCGCCGCCCGATGGGGAACCGCGTGACTGGTACGACCGCCCACGCCGGTCGTGGTGACGGCGGTGAACAGCGAGTTGAGCAGCGCCTCCTCCACCGCGTCCAGCACGGCGGCGAACACCGGATCGATCGCGGCGTCCGGGATCGGCGGCTGATCCGACGTGGTGAACGCGATCGCGTAGTCCCCGCTGGTGTTGCTGAAGGACGCACCCACCCGGGCCATGGCGAACACCGCCCGGCGGGCGAGCCGCCGGAGCTGTCGCGCGTCCAGCGGTACGTCGGTCGCCACCACGATCATGCACGAGTTGCCCGGTGGCTCGGTCCGGTCGGCGGCCGGGACCAGCTCGTCCACCGGTAGCGGTACGCCGAGCGCGGTGAGGACGCCGCCGAAGTTGGACTGGACCAGCGCGCCGACAGTGTGGATGCGGCCGGCGGTCCGGACGGTGCGGGACGAGGTGCCGATGCCCGCCTTGTAGCCCAGGGCTGTGGTGCCGGCGCCGGCCCCGACACAGCCCTCGGCGGGGAGTCCGCCGGTCGCTCCCGCGACGGCGGCCAGCACGTGGGCCTCGGTGATCGGGCGGCGGCGGATGTCCGACAGGTGCCCGTCGTTCGTCTCGCCGACCAGGGGGTTGAACGACAGCCCGTCCGGCCGGCGCTCCATCAGGTGCCCGAGGAGCGCGTCCGCCGCCCGGAACACCGACAGCGTGGCGGTCAGCACGACCGGGGATTCGAGTACGCCGAGCTCGTCCACCTGGGTCGAGCCGACGAGCTTCCCGTGGCCGTTGCCGGCGTACACCGCGGCGGGCAGCGTCCACCGTCCGGGGCCGAGCTGTTCCGGCACGATCGCGGTGACGCCGGTGTGCAGGTCGGCGCCGTCGTCGACGGTGGTGTGGCCCACCAGGACGCCGGGGACGTCGGTCATCGCGTTGTGCGGCCCGGTGGGCAGCGACCCGACGACGATCCCGAGGTCGCGGGAGCGGCGGCCGGCCTGGGTCACGCGTCTGGCAGCGACGCCCGGATCGCCTGCGCCATGCCGGTCGGGGAGTAGTCGTCGGGGACGCCCTCGACCAGGATGATGTCGCCCTCGATGTGCCGCGAGCGCAGCGGCGCGATCTCCTGGTAGGCGGGCGAGTCCCACCAGGCCCGTGCCTCGGCGGCCCCCGGGAAGCCGAGCATCACGACGGCGCCGGGCCAACTGCCCTCCTTCACCTCGTGCGGCGTGGCGTGCACGAGGAAGCGGCCGCCGTACGGGGCGAAGGTGGCCGGAAGCCGCTCGACGTACTCGGCGATGTCCCGGTGTGGGGCGGCGTCCTGGAGGTGGGCGATGACGTACGCAGGCATGGTGTCCTTCCGGCCGTCGGGCTCCAAACCTTGATCTTTGCACGGCGGTGAGCATCCGCGCTCGCCCGCGACGGCCGGCGGGTCAACCGCCGGCCGCGCCGGCCGCGACGGCGGCGTGCGGGCGGTGGGCGTCGCCGTCCAGGCGCGTCAGGCGCTCGACCTCGGCGAACCCGGCCTGCCGCAGCCGCGCGGAGAACTCGTCCACCGGCCAGCGGTACGCGGTGGCGACCTTGTGGTCGAAGACACCCATCTCGTCACCGACGAAGATGCCCACGACGAGCCGTCCACCCGGGACGATCGCGCGGCGGAACCCGGCCAGCACCGCGTCGAGATCCGGCGGCGGGAGGTGGATCAGCGAGTACCAGGCGAGGATGCCGGCGACGGAGTGGTCCGGGACGGCGAGGTCGTCCAGCGACCCGAGCCGGTAGACGCCGCCCGGATGCGTCGCCCGCGCGTGCGCGACGAACTCGGGAACCATGTCGATCCCGGTGGCGTCGACGCCCAGCGAACGGAGGTGGTCGGTGAGGTGGCCCGGTCCGCATCCGAGGTCGAGCACCGGGCCGGTCCGGACGGTCAGGTGCCGGCCGATGAGGGCGAGGTCGTCCGCGTGGACATGGCCGGTGGTGCCGAACAGTTCGATGTAGAGCGGCGCGACCGCGCTGTACGCCTGCCGAACCTGTTTGCTGCCCACCCACCGACCATAGGCGTACGAACGCCTATGGTTGGTGCGGAGATGGGCGTCGCGCGACGCGGGTCGTGCCGGGGACAGCGACGTCAGGCGTGCTTACCGCGACCGCGACGGCGCGTCAGGAACAGTGTCACGACGGCGGCCAGCACCAACGCCACCGCACCGGCGGCGGCGAGCAGCCCTGTCCGGGAGGTGCCGGTGGTGGTGGCGGCGAGGTCCGCCGTCGTGGACCCGTCAGGGGTCGCTCCGGCGTCACCGGCAGCGACCTCCCCGCCGGTCGGGGACGCGCTCGCCACCGGGGTGGGGGAGACGCTCGCCGTGGGCGTCGGGGACGGGCTCGCCTTGGGGGCTCCGACGGCGGCGAGTGAGTCGCCGTTGAGCGCGACCTTGATCTTCGCCGTGCCGTTGCCGGAGGAGACGACCGCCACGGAGACCCGGTTCGCTCGGTCCGTCAGCTTCTTGACGGCGTCCACGTCGGCCGGCGCGTCGTTGGCGGCCGTCTTGTTCGCCGTCGTGGTGTCGATGAGCGAGGCGCCGCTGTACGTGCCGGCCGGCACCCGGTAGGCGTGCACACCCTCGATCGTCGCGTCGAAGCTGCCCGCCGCGTGGCGGTACTCGAGGACGAGCCGGTCCTTGCCCAGCGCGATGTCGAGTGCCCGCGTTCCGCTGCCAGTGCCGTGCAGGGGACGCAGCGTGTAGATCCCCGACTTGGTGACCTTGGTGGTGCTGTCGGAGAGCCACCCGGCGTGGATCATCTCGGGTGACGTGAAGCCCGACCGGTAGCCGCCTCCGCCCATGATGCTCTTGTAGCTGGAACCCTCGGACCTGCACGCGGTCAGGTCGCCGCTGGTGCACAGGAAACGGCCCTGGTGCCGGAAGCCCAGGTTGTGTCCCAGTTCGTGTCCGACGACGTCGATCCCGCTGGCCGTGCCGTACAGGTTGATCCAGGTGGTGGGGCCGGGAGCCCGGCCCAGGGGCAGTTCGTCTTCTGGGCCGGGAAGACCATGGAGAGGCTGTCGTAGTCCTCGCCGGCGACCAGGCCGCGCTTGGCGAGTTCCGCCCGCGTCATGGTGTTGATCTGGCCGTGTGGGCAACCTGCGGCGCTCAGGTCGAGTTTGATCGGACCGAGGAACTGTTCGGTGACGGCGGGCACCACGGTGTACCTGCCGCGGGACACCTCCGAGAGGAACGAGGCGGCGGAGTCCTTCTTCGACCCGAAATAGGTGTCCGGTGTGGACGCCTTCACCTTGTCCGGGAACTGGAACGAGGCGTCGCTGAACTCCACCAGGACGGGAAGGATCTTCCGCTTCACCGAAGGGGCGGCGGCCTGCGCCGAGTCGGGCGGGACGCCGACGGTCAGCACTGTGACACTCGTGGCCAGGGCGATGCGGCCGAGGGCCGACAGCTTCATGTGGTTTGTCCTTCGAGGGGAGACGTCGGACGGGGGCGTGTGAGGCGTGCCCAGGAGTGATGCTGCGCGCAAAGACGTCTTACGTCTGACGTCATGCAAAGCTAAGGGGTGTAAATGTCCCCGTCAAGCGGGGGCGGCGAGCGGTGGACCGCTCCGGAGGCTTCGACGGGATCGACATCGAAAAGTGAGGGATAGATAGCTTTCCGTCACTGGAGTTTCTATCCTTGACGGAGATCCGGCCGTCAGCGGCGAAAGGGGCGGCATGCCGCGCCGTTCGAGCCTCAGCTATCGAGATGCGTTACGACTGCTGGCCCCGGGCAGCACGCGCATCACCCAGACCGACAAGGTGGTCAGCGCGGGAATCCTGGGCGCCGGGGCGCTCACCCAAGGCGCGGCGCTCGCTCTGCTCGGCCCGAAGAACGCGCTCATGCAGCTCGTCCGGGACGCCACCGGAAACCAGGCCGGCCGCATCCGGACAACCGGCGGGAAGTCGTATTACGAACTGCTGGAGGCCAGCCACACCGTGCTGGCGCTGTCCGCGTTCTTCGACGGTTTCCGCGACGAGGTCGGGCCGGGTTTCGACCGGCTGGAACTGACCGACGAGGAGAAGGTCGGCATGGTGCCGGCCGAGCGGCGCCACCACACGCTTCCGCAGGAGATCGACGGCGGCTACTTCCCGCTGCCCTCGTCCGTGCACGGCATGGACGACACCCGCCGGGACGTCGAGGCCGCCTACGTCAAGCTGTACGACGCGACGATCGCGTTCTGCGAGGGCCTGGCCGCCTGGCCGTCGGTGCGACGCGGGCTCGACCTCACGTCGATGCGCTCCCGCGTGGTGGGCCGGGCCATGTGGCACTACGAGGACCGCTTCGACCGGCTCGCCGCTGACCTCCCCGAGTTCGGGTTCCGGATGATCCGGCAGGCGATCGAGCACAACCTGATCGACAACCGGACGCTGACCACCGAGGTCTCGGCCCGGCTGGACGCGCTGGCGCAGCTCTACCGCAACCTCGCCGAGCTGTCCGGCCCGGTGGCCGCCGACCGGCCCGACCTGCTCCGCGAATCACTGGACCGGCTCACCGGCTCGCTCGCGGCGGTGTTCCGGCAGCCGCTGCTGCGGATCAAGGACGTCGACTTCCACCTGCGGCTGCCGAATGTGGACAGCGGCTTCATCAGCCCCGACTTCCGGGCCGCCGAGTACGGCAAGCACACGTCACCGGAGCGGGAGCGCTGGTGGGATGACCAGCCGCGCCGGGGTGACCTCGTCGGGTTCCTCTCCGAGTACCTGACCGATCCGGCGAGCCTGCACCGTCCGCTGCTGCTGCTCGGCCAGCCGGGCGCCGGCAAGACGTTGCTGACCCGGGTGATCGCGGCCCGGCTGCCGGCGAGCCGGTTCACCGCGATAGTGGTGCCGCTACGGCGGATGTCCGGGGACTCGTCGCCGACCGAGCAGATCGAGGCGGCGATCGAGCAGGTGATGGACGAGCGCATCCGCTGGGCGGACCTGCGCCGGGCCACCCAGCACACCACGGTCGTGGTGATCTTCGACGGGTTCGACGAACTCGTGCAGGTCACCGGCACGGCCCATTCGCAGTACATCGACCGGGTGGCCGAGTTCCAGGAGGCCCAGTGGGATCTGGGCTACTCGGTCATCCCGATCATCACGTCCCGGATCCTGGTGATGGACCGCGCCAGCGTGCCGCAGGGCACCGTGCTGGTCCGGCTGGAGGACCTGACCGACGCCCAGGTGACGGCCTGGCTGGCCGCCGTCAACGCGGCGAACGAGGACCGCCCCGGCTACCGCCGGCTGTCCGCCCGGGAACTGCTGTCGCACGGCGAGCTGGCCCGCCAGCCGCTGCTGCTCACGCTGCTGGCGATCTACTACAACGAGCACTGGGCCGACCGCCGTCCCGGCGTCACCATCTCCCGGTCCGACCTGTTCACCGGCCTGCTCACCGCGTTCATCAGGCGGCAGGTGAGCGAGAAGGCGCCGACCGCCCTTCCGCCCCACGAGCGGGAGGCCCGCGAGCACCAGCTCCGGCGCGACCTGGCGATCACCGCGTTCGCCATGTTCAACCGCAACCGGGAACTGGTGAACCGGGCCGCGCTCCGCCTCGACCTGGACTGCTTCGGCTCCGGGCCCGGAGACGGCTCACGGTTCGAACTCGGCGACGTGCTCGGCCCGGAACAACTGGTCACCGCCGCGTTCTTCGTGGTGTACGGCCCGGACGACGTGCAGGGCGAGGACGCCCGGCGCACGTACGAGTTCCTGCACACCACGATCGGCGACTTCCTGATCGCCGAGTACGTCATCGGGGCGCTGCGGAGCCTGGCCGAGCTGCGGCGGCACACCCGCAGCCCGGCCGGCTTCGGCTACCAGCTGGACACCGGCCAGTTCCGCGCGCTGCTCTCCCACCAGCCGCTGGTGAAGCGGGAGGCGGTGGTCGGCTTCGCGCGCGAGCTCAGTTCCCGCCACCCGGAGGAGCGGGACGGGATCGTGGAGACCATCGCCGGCCTGCTGGCCGAGGCCCGGCAGCGGACCAACCTGGCCGGCGTGGACGGCTACCGGCCCGCGCCGTACGACCCGGTGCGGCTGCTCGCCGCGTACACCGCGAACCTGGTCGCGCTCGCCGCGCTGGTGTCGCCGGACGGCGTACGCCACACCGACCTGATGGACGAGGCGACCTGGGTGTCGACGGTCCGTCTGTGGCGGGCGGGACTGGACGAGAAGGGCCAGCTCGCGATGATCAGCTGGCTCGGCCGGGACGCCGACGGCCGGATCATCGCCGAGCGGCGGCGCGAAGGCCGGGGCGAGACGGTGAACGTGGCCGCCGAGGAGGCGCGGCTGCTCGGCGACATCACCACCTACGGCCAGTTGCAGGCGGGCGCGCGGACGTGGCGCGGCCAGCAGCCGGACAGCTTCGAGGCCGGCCGGTTCCACGCCGACCTCGTGTCGCTCGCCACCCGCCGCTGGCCGGTGCCGTCCCTGCACCAGCTCATCCTGTACGACGAGCGCAGCTACCGGCGACTGTGGGCGCGTGCCGTCGAGTCACCGGAGGCGGTGTCCAGCACGAGCGCCACGGTCCTGCTGGAGTGCCTCGCCGAGGACGGCGCGCAGTTGCCCCGCGAGGTGGTGTGCGGGCTGACCCGGGTGGCGCTGAGCCGCCTGCCCGACTCGCCGACCGCGCCGCCCGAGCTGATCATCTCGTGCCCGTACCTGATCGACGAGTTCCCGGAACTGGTCGACTCGCTCGGTACGACCGACGACCACGCGGTGCTGCACGCGCTGATCCTGCGGCACGGGCTCCACCGGCTGCCGCAGCGGTACGTGCCCCGGGTCCGCCGGGTGCTCGCCGACATCGAGGACCGGCTCGCGGAGCTGCCGCTGGAGGACGGCGTGGTGTCGGCCGAGATGGCCGAGCAGTTCGCCGCCGCCCGGGTCGACAACCGCACCGCGCTGTGGCTGCTGATGGCGTTGAGCGAGTACGCCGAACTGGCCTGGCCGAAGATCCCGCCGAGGACGATGCACGCCCTGCTCGCGCACCGGCTGCCGGACGAGTTCCTCGACGAGGCGAGCCTGTGCCGGCTGCTCCTGGACTACCTGCGGGCCTACGACCGGGTGCCGGCCGAGGTCTCGCTGGCGTCCGCCCTCGACACGCTGCGCGTCCTCGCCGCGTCCGACCCGTCCGCCGGCCGGTCCAACCGAACCGGTCAGGCCGGCCCGTCCGATCACACCGGCCAGATCCCGGCCGCCGAGGCGGTCTGACCACGCCACCCGTACCGCCACCACCCGTTCGGAGGCCCCGATTGGCACACTCGCCCCGGCACCGAGAGCACATCGTCCGAACGGGAAGGAGGAACCTGGCGGTCGACATCGCCGGGGCGGAACGCGGCTGGCCGGTCTTCCTGATGCACGGCACACCCGGCAGCCGCAACGGTCCACGGCCACGGTCCATCGTGCTGCACCGGCTGGGCGTACGGCTGATCTCGTACGACCGGCCGGGTTACGGCGGTTCCAGCCGGCTGCCCGGCCGCCGGGTCGCGGACGCCGCCGCGGACGTCGCGGCCATCGCTGACGACCTGGGCCTGGACGGGTTCTCCGTGGTGGGGCGCTCCGGCGGTGGCCCGCACGCCCTGGCCTGCGCCGCGCTGCTGCCGGATCGGGTCCGGCGGACCGCCGTCCTGGTCGGTCTCGCCCCAGCCGGTGCGGCCGGGCTGGACTGGTTCGGCGGCATGACCGACGCCAACGTGCGGGACTACGGCGCCGCCGAGCGCGACGTGCCGGCGCTCGCCGAGCAGTTGCGGCTGCGGGCCGAGCGGACCATGGACGACCCGGGCTCGCTGCTCGCGCTGCTGGTCGACCAGATGACCGAGGCCGACCGCCGGGTGGTGGCCGGCGTGCCGATCCGCCGGCAGCTCACCGACGCCTACGCCGAGGCGCTGCGCCAGGGGCCGCACGGCTGGATCGACGACGTTCTCGCGCTGCGCGCCGACTGGGGCATCACGCTCACGGACATCCGGATGCCGGTCCGGCTGTGGCACGGCGCCGACGACAACTTCGCCCCGGCCAGCCACACCCGCTGGCTGGCCGAGCAGATCCCCGGCGCGCAACTGCACGTCCAGCCGCGCAGCGCGCACTTCGGCGCGGTGGAGGTGCTGCCGGAGATCCTCGCCTGGCTGGCCGACCCGCTGGAACGGACCGCTGTCAGATCGGATGCGGGTCGATGATGCGCCGCTGCAACCGGCTCTCCCGGGCGGCCTCCACGGCCGGGTGGTTCTCGCCCAGCCGGTAGGTCAGCTCACGGGTGACCGCCTCCAGCTCCGCGCGCCGGCCGCTCTCCACCCGCTCCTGCATCACCACCAGGTTCGCCCGGCAGCGCAGCGTGTTCGTGTGGTCGCGGCCGAGGATCCGGACCAGCCCGTCGTGCGCGCGCCGCAGCAGGCTCAGCGCCTCCACGTCCGCGGCCTCGCGGCCCTCCGGCGGGTCGGGCTGTTCGGCGATGCAGATGCCCTGGTTCATCCAGCCGGAGAGCGGGTACGGGTGCCCGCTGCCCAGCACGCCAGCGAGCGAGTCGGCGGACCGGCCGGCGAGCTGCCGGGCCTCGGCGAAGTCCCCGGCGCGGCGGGCCACCATGGCGAGGTTGACCATGCAGACCAGCGTCAGTGGGTGCGCCGGACCGAGGTTGCGCTGGTAGATGCGGTGCACCTCGGTGAGTTCCCGGCTGGCGCGCTGGAACAGGTCGACGGTGAGCAGGTTGATCGACAGGCTCAGCCGGCAGGTGAGCGTCTCCGGGTTGTCCGGACCGAACCGCTCGTTCAGCAGCTCGTAGGCGGCTTCGAGGAGCTTGCCCGCCTCGACCGCGTGCCCGGCCGCGCGCAAGGACACCGCCAGGTTCGTCTGCGTCCGCAGGGTGATCAGGTGTTCGGCCCCGGCCGTGTGCAGCAGGTCCCGGTGGACGCTGCGCAGCCGGGTGACCGACTGCTCGAAGTCGCCCGCGTCGCGCATGTCGATGCCGACGTACGCGGAGGAGGCCAGCGTGTCCGGGTGGTTCTCCCCGAGGATCGCGCGGCGTCCGGCCAGCACCATCTCGTCGTTCTTGCGGGCCTCCCGGAAGTCGCCCATCAGGCGCTGCGTGCTGGCGAGGTTGTTGAGCGCGGCGAGGGTACGCGGGTGCTCCTCGGTGAAGTTCCGCTTCCACGCGTTGAACGTGATCTCGTCCAGGCGCAGCGCCTCGCTGTACATGCCCATGCCGCGCAGGTCGCGGGCGAGCCCGCCGGCGGTCATCAGCGTGTGCGGGTGGTCCTCGCCGAGCAGGTCCCGCTGGGCCGCCAGCACCTCCTCGTCCAGCGCCCGGGACTCGGTGAACTGCCCGAGGAAGGCGAGGATGTTGGCGAGGTTGAACTGGAGGTGCAGCAACTGCCGGCGCAGGTCGTCGCGCGCCCGCGGGTCGGTCTCCTCCGCCAGCATCTGCTCCCAGGTCTGCGCGACCTCCTGCCCGAGCCGCCGGCCGGTCTCCAGGTCGCCGCGCAACTGGAGGTAGCGGACCCGGTCGATCATCAGCGCCCGCACCTCCACCTTGCGGCTCAGCGGCGCCTTGGACGCCTCCAGGTGCGGCCAGATGACGCGGAACCGCGGCCAGCCGTCGGGGTCGTCGACCTCGCCCTCGGGCCGGGCGGCGGCGAGCACCAGGTGGACCTGCTGGCGTGCCTCGTCGAGTTCCGCCTCCGTCATCCGGGACCGGACGGCGTGCTGGAGCAGGCGGTGCATGAGCACCAGGCCGCCCCGGCCCCGCTCGCCGCCGGCCGGGTTCTCGGCCCGCAGGTCGACCCGCACCAGGGCGAGCCGGTTGGCCTGCTGCACCAGTTGCTGGCGGACCAGCCGCTCCTTGGCCTGCGGGTGGAACGGCACCAGCGCCTCGGCGAACTCGTCGCTGTAGACCAGGTCGGCGGAGATCTCCGGCGCGAACACCGAGCAGAGTTGCAGCACCCGGTAGGCCGCCGGATTGCGGGTCCGCAGGTGGTTGAGCGACAACTCCCAGGTCGCCTCCACCGAGACGTTGCTGTTCGGCTCCATCACCGCACCCGGACCGAACTTGGCGATCTCGGTGAGGTAGCTGTCGACGGAGTGGCCGGTGTCGGCGAGCCAGGCCGCGGCGGCGGTGACGGCGATCGGCAGGTCGCCGAGCAGGGCGGCGATCCGGTCGGCCTGGTCGACGCGCATGTTCGGCACCCGCTCGGTGAGGTGCTGGATGCTCTCCGCGCGCTTGAACACGTCGACCTGGACGGTGGTGGCCCGCTCGACCCACTGGAGGTTCCGGGACGTGATCAGGACGTGGCCCTTGCCGTCCGGCACGTACGGCAGCACACCCTCGATCTCGTCCGCGTTGTCCATGATCAGCAACCAGCGGAGGTCGGTGCGGCGTAGCGCCTGGAGCACCAGCCGGGCGTTCTCCCGGTTCGACTCCGACGACGGAACGCCCAGGTAGGGCGCGAGGTCACCGATCGCCGACTCGATGAACGGCACCTGGTCGGCGTCGATCCACCACACCATGTCGTACGCGGCGCGGTAGCGGTGGGCGTACTCCAGCGCGAGCTGGCTCTTGCCGATGCCGCCCATGCCCTGCAACGCCACCGGCCCGGTGCCGGAGAGCACCACCTTCGGGCTGCTGCGCAGCAGCGTCCGCAGCTCGCGCAGGTCCGCCTCCCGGCCGGTGAAGCGCTTGTTGCGGCCCGGCACCTCGAACACCGTGTTGTCGCGGCCGGGGAACCGGGGACCGGTCGGCAGCTCCAGATCGGCGGGCACGCCCTCGCGGCCGACCAGGCGCAGGATCCGCGCGGCGGCGGTCCGCGCCTCCAGCCCGGCCACCGAGACGGTGTGCGCGGCGGCCACGTTCGCCAGGCGCCGCACGTCCGCGACGTAGACGACGAGCGGCACCTGGTCGGGCGAGCGGTCCGGCGCCGCGAGCACCGCCTCCTCGTTGGCGTTGGACTCGGAGACGATGATCAGCTCCCGGGCCGTCCGGGGCGCCTCGTCGTCGGTGAACCACGGGTCGGTCACCCGGACGTCGGCCGAGACCAGCAGGTGACCGATCCACTCCGCCCACACCCGGTCGTACGGGGCGTGCCGGAGCAGGATCTCGTTCTCCACCGAGTTGGAGGTACGGGTGAACCGGGCGTTGACCCGCTCGCGTACCGCGCTGCTCATCGGCGGCAGCGACTCCACCTCGCCCCGGGTGATCTCCCGGGCCAGCACCTCGTACGCGGACAGCAGCGACCCGTTGACGCCGGGCTGGTCGGCGAACGTGGCGAGCAGTTCCTCGTACGCGTAGAACGCCTGGTAGGGCACCTGCATCCGGGCCCAGTACCGGTCCCGGTCGGCCTCGCTCATCCCGCTCGGCAGCCCGCTGAAGCGTTGCCGGGCCACCGCCCGACCGGTGTCCGCCTTGACCTTCTCCGCCGGGTCGATGCGCATCGGCACGGGCAGCACCCGGATCCGCCGCGACCCGTAGCGGTGCTCGACCAGCCGAGCCACCTTGGCCGCGCCGGTGATGCCCTGCTCGCTGAGGGTGAAGCAGGTGACCAGCACGTCCGGCAGCTGGATGGTGCAGATGTCGGCGACGTCGGAGAACCCGGTGCGGCTGTCGATCAGCACGTAGTCGTAGTTGCGCTTCATGTCGGCGCGCAGCGCGTCGAAGAAGTAGCCGCCGCCCTGCCGCTCGTAGAACTCGTCCCAGTTCATCCCGGCGAGCGCGCCGGCGTAGTCGTTGTTCTGCTGGCCGGCGCCGAGGAAGTCGAGCGTCCCGTCACCGGGGAAGTTGGACCAGTTCAGCGAGAACGAGTACTTGTGCACGCGGGCGTACTGCTCGTGCCAGCGGTCGTCGCCCTTGTCCTGCTTGGTGGTGGTCGCCCACTCGTACTCCCGGATCAGGTCGATCACCCCGCCGGTGCTCTCCAGCGCGTCCCGGTCGATGAACGGCGCGAAGAAGCGCGACAGGCCGGGGGATTCCAGGTCCCAGTCGACGGCGAGCACCCGCTTGCCGTTGGCGGCGAGGATCCAGGCGACGTTCGCCAGCGCCATCGTCCGGCCGGTGCCGCCCTTGTAGGAGTAGAAGGTGACGACCTGTCCCTCGCGTCGGGTCATGTGTCCACTCCC
The DNA here is from genome assembly GCF_049179035.1 of Micromonospora sp. WMMD1274. Lineage (NCBI taxonomy): Bacteria > Bacillati > Actinomycetota > Actinomycetes > Micromonosporales > Micromonosporaceae > Micromonospora > Micromonospora sp. WMMD1274. The sequence continues at coordinate 2,734,792 of NZ_JBMHMG010000001.1, read as the reverse complement.
TCGTCGGGCGGCGGGTTCTCCCAGAGCCGGGGTTTGCTGATCGGCCGTCCCGGCGGCGGGTAGGCCGGTCTCGCCTCCAGGTAGCGGCGGCGCATCCGGTCGACCAGGCCGTGGATTCCGGCCCGCCAGTCGTCGTACGTGGTGATCGCCAGCGGGCGTGCCGCGGCCGGGAAGATCGCGATGGCCCGGTCGAGCAGCACCGCCGCGTGGGAGCGGCGGCCGGGTGCCGAGTCCTCGATGATCACCACGACGCCCACCCAGCGGTGCAGCGAGGCCGCGGCCGCGCGGACGGCCTCCGCACCGTCCGGCGTCTCGACCACCCGAGGATCGATCATGAGTACGCCCGGGCAGCCCCGGAACAGCCCGGCATCGGGTACGAAGTCCCGGACGTCGATCGGCATCCGCAGCCGCTGCACCGCGTCGGTCACGTCGTCGACCACCGGCGGCCGGTCGCGGAACGGGCGCCACCGGCCGGCGTGCGTGTCGGACCGCCCGTTGAGCCGGCCCGCCTCCGCCGGTTCCTCGGGCGCGATCACCACCGCCCGGAACGGCACCTCGCTGGTCGGCGACGACGGGAGGTCGGTCGGGCCGGTCGGCGGCTCGGCCGGTTGCAGCGGGGTCTGCTCGGCGGTGTCGACGATGTGCTGGGCGAGCCGGCCCAGCACCTCCTTGTAGGCGTGCTGGAACTTCTGGAGCCGGCAGAGCGCGCTCATCCCGTTCGCGGCGTACGCGTCCACGTCGGCGGCCATCGCCACCGCCCGGGCCTGGTCCGGCGCGTGCACGGCGGCGGGCGACGGGATCCACAGGACCGGCAGGATGTTGTCGCCGTCGGGCGGGCGGCCGGCCCGGATCAGCCGTTGCCGGAACCACTCCCGCTCCCGGCGTGAGTCGTCCCGGTTGAGGTAGTCGGGTGAGTACAGCGGCACGAACACCTCGGCCTCGGCCAGTGCGGTGCGTTTTCGTTCCGTCCGGTCGTCCGGCGGCCGCACCATGAAGTCGGCGAAACCCTGCCGGCGTAACCGGTCGCCGCGCCGGCCGTCGATCGCCAGGTTGAGATCGTGGTAGAAGCGGCGGACCCAGTGGTCGCCCGGGGTGCGGTCGTTGTGCGTCGGCGGGGGGACGTAGCTGAGGAAGAAATAGGGCGGGCCCGGCAGCGCGGGCCGCTCAGAGGTCACGGCGACACGACCGTTCCACGGGAAGTGCGCCTGACCCCCAACCGCCAATGATCACGCGCTGCTCCCCGGTCGACACGATACGGCGTCTATCGATCAGGGTAGAGAGGTTGCGCTCGGGTTACCAGGCCCTCACCGTCCGATGTGGGCGTCCATCCACGCCACGGCGGCGCCCACCGCGCCGGATATCGGCAGCAGCCGGGCCGGCGCGTCGCCGACCGTCCCGTGCCGGGTGAACGCCGCCCGGTCCAGCTCCGCGCCGATCTCGCTGAACAGGGCCGCGTCGAGGTGCGGCGCCTCGAAGTCGAGCCGTTCCCGGCGGCCGTCGCGCACCACGTAGCAGCGGTACGGACGCCGCTGCGGCGGGCGGCGCAACCGGTACTCGGCGAGGTGCAGCGCGGTGCATGTCGCATAACCGACACCGAGCAGCAGCGTCCACGCGCCGGCCGCCTCCAGGGCGGCCAGCGGGGACCGCTCCCCGAGGTGGGAGTCCAGGTCGTGGACGCGCATCAGCTCCTCCGCCCGGGGCCCCCACGCGCTGAACGACGTCTGCGGGTGCCGGCTGCGGACCGCGCCGGGCAGCCGGCGTACGTGCTCGGCGAACGCGCCGACCCCGAACGACGGTGTGACGGCCGGGTCGAAGCCGGGCATCCGGTCCTCGTACGCCAGGCGTTCCTCGTCGGTGAGCCCGGCGGTCGCGGCGCGGTACGCGGCGCTGCTCACCGAGTTGTCCGGGGTCTGCGCCGGGACCACGACGGTGCCGGACGGGCCCACGGCCGTGCGCAGCGCCGCGGCCAGGGCGTCCGCGCCACCGTCGACCGGTCCGAGCGCGCGCAGGGAACAGTGCACCAGCACCACGTCGCCGGGGCCGAGCCCGAGCGCGCGCAGGTCGGCGGCGAGCGTGCCGGCCCGGTACGTGGTCCGGGCGGCGGTCACGACGGCCACCCGGACATCGAGCGGGCGACCTGCCGGACCAGCCGCGATCCCGCCGGGGTGAGCGCGTCCGCCCGTTGCAGCGCGCCGATCGCCTCGGCCGTCCAGTCGCGGTACCGGCGGTAGACCGCCTGCGCGCCGTCGACCTGGCGGCCGGCCCGGATCCGCCAGATGTCGGCCACCGCCGCGTGCGCGTAGATGCCGTGCAGGACGGCCTCCGCGGGCCGGGGGTCGGGCCGCCAACCCACTGTGATGTCGATCGGCCGGGTGCCGTCGACCAGGTCGCAGATGTCCAGCAGAGCGTTCATCTTGCTGTGCTGGAACTCGTGCACGAGCAGCACCGCGAGCGATCCGGCGTCGGTCTCCGTGGCCGCGACACCGCCGAACGCCTGCCGCGCGGTCGACGCCTCGCTGACACCGGTGCCGCTGCGCCGCAGCGGCACCACGGCCCGCAGCCCGGCGCGCAGCTCCTCGGCGTGGCCCGGCACCTCGTCCCGGATCACCCGCCACGCAGCCGCGAACATCTCGGCCCAGCGAGCGGCGCCGGCGTCGTCGAGCCGGTCACCGGCGGGCAGCCGGTGGCAGTCGCGGTGCGGGTCGCCGTCCTCCAGCAGGACGCTCACGTCCGGCGCGGTGAGCACGCGGGCCGGCCACCACCTCGGCGCGTCCCCGGGCGTCCCGGGCCGGACCGTGACCGTCACGTCCCCGGCGGTCACCCGCAGCGAACCCGGGCCGGTCTCGACCCGTGCGGCGCCGTCGCCCACCTCGGGCAGCAGGACCGTGCCCACCGTCGGCAGGTGCAGACGGCCGGATCGCACCGGTACGTCGAGGCGTACCGGCGTGCCGGCGTCGAGCGAGGCGGCGACGGCGAGCGCGGTCAGGTAGTCCGGTCCCTGCCGGGCGCCGGTGCCGGTGCCGGCGAGGCAGTCGACAGCCCACGCCCGCACGTAGGGATGGGCCGCGATCCGGGCGACGGATTCCGGCGCGCCGCGGTCGAGGGCGGTCAGCGCCTCCCAGCCGTCGGCTCCGGCCCCGCCGGCCGGCAGCCGGTCGGCCACCTCGGCGAGCAGCGCGCGGACGATGGCGATCTGCGCCTCGACGAGCCGGCCGATGGCGACCCGGTCGCCGGTCAGCGCCGCGAGGCGGTCGATGAAGTCGTCGGGCAGGCCGGCGTCGAGCCGGACGGGTGCTGGTGGGTTCTCGTTCACGTGCACGATCAGCTCTTTCAGATCGGCGCAGTAGACACTCGGATGGTCGAAGTGCCCGGCGCCGTACCGGTGGGCGAAGAGTCCGCCGCCGCACTGGTCGACCACCGGGCACCGCCGGCACTCGTCGCTGAGCCCGGCCCGGCCGGAGCGGCGGCGGGCCAGGAGCGGGTCGGCCGCCACGTCGTCGGCCGCGTGCGAGAAGACGGTCATGCCGGTGGACGGCGCGCCGTCGTACGCGGTCTTGAGCGAGTCCGCCTGTTCCCACTCGCCGTCCGTCTCGATCACCGCCAGGTCGACCGGGTCGAGACCGAGCCACTCGGTGCCGCTGGGCCCGCCCGCGGCGGTGGACAGCAGCGAGTCGAAGAGGCGGACGGAGACCGGCCGGCCGTCGGCCCGCCAGCGGTCGTAGACGGCACGCAGCCAGTCCGCGTACGCGGTGCCGTCGCCCGCCGGCCGCCACGGCGGGTCGTCCCAGGTGGCGTGCGGGAGCAGGAAGTCGATCCGCGGAGGCTCCTGGGCGAGCAGTGACTCGTACACCGCGATCGGGTCGTTGCGCACGTCCACGGTGCACAGCAGGCCGGAGTAGATCCGCCGGTACGCCGGGCGGCGCAGCAGGGCGAGCGCGCGGAGCACCTGGTCGTAGCTGCCGGCACCGGACCGGAAGCGCCGGTGCCTGTCGTTGGCGGCCCGGTCGCCGTCGAGCGATACGCCGACCGCCACGTCGTGTTCGGCGAGCACGTCGCAGAGCCGCTCGGAGAGCAGGACGCCGTTGGTCTGCATGCCGAGCCGGAGCCGGGTGACCGGGCCGACGACTCGCCGGAGGTCCGCGAGCACCTCGCCCAGCCGCTCGGCGCCGAGCAGCAGCGGTTCCCCGCCGTGCAGGATGACAGTGACGTCCGGCAGGGCGTGGGCCGCGGCGTGTTCGGCGATCCGCCCGGCCGCGGCCCGGAGCACCTCCGGCGTCATCCGTACCGGGCGGCGGCGCCAGCTCTGGTCGGCGTGTTCGTAGACGTAGCAGTGGTCGCACGCCAGGTCACACCTGGCGTGCACCTTGAGGACGAACTCGGTGAGCGCCGCGCGGGCGGGCCCCGGGGCCATCGGGGATCAGATGAACGACGAGAACTTCGCCGCCGGGATCCGGGTCTGATCGAGGTGAGCCGCCATCACCCGGCGCACGATGGGGGAGATGTCCGCGGCGGAGAGCCGGTCGAGCGGCTCCGCGCGGACCCTGCCCAGCGAGACCGGGGGCTCATCCTGGCGCAAGGGTGCGGTTGTCATGAGTCTTCCTTAGGTTCGTGTACGCCGGCCGAGCACAGCGGCGACGGCCAACCTAGTGCCTCTGGGGGATCCAGCACCATCGACCCACCGGTGGGGAGACGGTTCTTTTTGGACGGTTCGCCGGCCGGCGCCGTCGTCGCCAGGGGGAGCGACCGTAAGGGATCAATTATGCGCCTTTTTGCCCATCTGGACCACGAATCGAAAGTTCAGACTTTGCCAGAAATCGTCCACCCCGATCCCCTGGTCAGGCGAGGGATCGGGGTGGACGAGGGGCTCAGACGGCCGGGCCGCTCCCGGACGGTGCGCCGAGGTGGATGCCGACGTCGGCCGGCTCGGTCATCTGGTCGTACGCCCTGGTCCGGAGCCGGTTGGTCTGCACCTCGCCGTCGAGCAGCGCCGCCCGCAACGCCTCCGCGTCGCTGATCTCCTTGGCGGTCACCGCGTCGGCCGCTGTCGTGGCCCCCTGCACCACCTCCAGGTGGGTGCCGTCGGTGGGCATCAACTCGGTCCACTTCGCCAGGCAGTACACCCGCTCCGGCACGTCCTGGCACTCGGTGGTCAGCTCGGGCATCTCGTCGCCGCTGCCGAGGTGGCCGGTCCGGTACGTCGTCAGCTCGTCCGCGAACGCCGTCAGCTCGTGCTCCACCTGCGGCGCCAGGCTGGTCGCCACCACCTTGCCGAAGATCCACCGCAGCGCGGTCAGCTCCATACCGGCCCGCACCGGCAGGTAGAGCTTCGCCCAGCTCGCGTTGACGAAGTCGCCGGGGTCGCGTTCCGGGGCGCGGGCGTCGCCGCCGGACCACCAGCCGGGGTACGCCACGAACGACGCGCGCTCCCAGTCGAAGACGCGGTGCCAGAAGTCGATCTCCCACGCCTCGTCCCGCACGCTGGCCGGGAAGTGCGCCTCCACGATCTGCGAGACCATCTCGTTCACCGGGGAGAAGCCGGCCCGCAACCGCGCCTCGAACTCGTCCCCGGCCGTCTCCGCCGCCGCCAGCGCCTCGTCGCGCCGGTCCTGCCACTCCTGGAGATCGGTCAGGTAGCCCGCGACGAGCGCGTTGTACGCCGCGTCGTCGGCGGTCTGGTCCACCACCGTCGGGGTACGCCGGAACCCGGCGGCGAGCTGCACGTCCGCGCCCGGACCGGCCAGCCAGCTCCGGGCGCCGACGTGCACGCGTACGCGCAGCACCGGCCGGCCGTCCGCCTCGGTGACCACCGGCACGCCCACCACCCGGGCGGCGATCGCCTCGGGCGGGCGGCGGGTGATCAGCGTGAGGTTCTGCCGGATCGTGTCGATGTCGCCGTCCCACTCCCAGCCGGCGTCGAACGCGACGTCGACGTCGTAGTCGGCGCTCATGTCACCGGTGAATCCCCACTTGTCGAGCGTGACCACGGAGGAGTACACGACGCGCGTCTCCACCGCTGCGGGCGCGCCACGCGGCGGGCGCTCCGGCTTCACCGGCATCGGGGGCAGCGCGGCGACCGCGTTGTCGCGGATCCGCTTCCGCCCGTCGACGATCTTCTGCGCGAAGGCGAACGCCGGATCCTTGATCGTGGGGGCCCAGCAGACCCGCGCGCCGTACCGCTCGTGGGCCAGCTCCAGCCGTTGCAGCACCTTGAAGTAGTGCAGCGTGATCGGCGTGGCCCGGTTCGGGTTGCGGACGGTGCGCTTCGAGGAGGACTCCGTACCGGTCTCGCTGACCAGCTTGAAGTCGGTCTTGTGCTGGGTGCGGTAGCGCGCCGCGACCTTCGAGGTGGCGGTCCGGCTGTCCTTGACCGCGCGGCGGCTCGTCTCCTGGCTCGCCGCGGTGACGCTGGTGGCGAAGCCGATGGTGTGGCTGGCGTTGAAGGTGCCCCAGATGCCGGTCGGGCTGGTGTACTGGCCGGTGTGGCTCGCGTTGAGCCCCCAGGTGTCGGTGAGCAACTTCTGCCGCTCGAAGCCCTCCTGGAGTTCGGTGGTGAGCGCGCTGGTCAACTCGACGTCGGTCTGCTGTTCCGACTCGTTCTGCTCCTCCAGGGTCAGCTCGCGCTTGGTGTAGGTGCGCTGCTCCAGCACCGCCTCCTCACCGGGGGCGAGCGCCAGCGCGTAGACGTGCTCGCCGAGCGCGAAACCCACCGGCCGGATCCGGGTGCGGTCGAGGAACGCGATGCCCACGTCGGACTGGAGCAGCCCGGCGAGGAACTCCGCCTGCTGGTCGCCGAGCAGCGTCTGGCGTCGCGCCGGCGGCTCCCGATACGACATGCCCGAGTCGGCGCCGGGCAGCGCCTCGGTGGCGGCGTCCATCTCGTTGGCCTTCCACAGGTCGGCCAGGCCGAGTTCCTTGAGCAGGTGCGGCAGCCGGTCGCCGTCGAGCCCGCCGTAGCGGATCGCCTCGATCAGCGCCTGTTTGACGTAGAACGGCAGGATGGGCGTCTCGCCACCGCCGAAGGTGAGCCGGACCGGTACGAAGTAGTTGGAGTAGACGTACCGGTCGGAATGCGCGGTGCTGAAACCAAGCGTCGCCGGATCGGCGTCGGCGACGACGACTCTGCCCATCGGTGCTCCTCTACAGCGGCAGTTCGAACAGGGCGTGCAGCCCCCGGTACGTCATCTCGTGCGAGGTGACGAAGAACCCGGGGAACAACTGGCTGAGGGCGGCCTGGCGGACGACCGTCTCGCGTACGGCGTGCGCGGTCAGTTCTTCGAGACCGGCGACGACCTCGGCCGGCACACCGCCCTTCGCGGCTCGCTGGTACGCCTCCGCGATCGCCTCCCAGCGACCGTCGAACGTCTCCCCGAGGTCGTCGGCGACGGTTCCCCAAGTCTTCTCGAAGCGCTCCAGCTTGGTCGAGGACGTCCAGTCGACGTTCGTGACGCGGGCCGCCTCGGGGTCGACGAGCAGCAGGTCGGAGCGGAGGTCCCCGACAGTGGTCGACGCCTTCCACCGGAACCGTTCGGCGAGGTGGCCGGCGAGCGCCTTCTCCGCTCCGGTCGCGGCCGGGTTGCCGGTGAACCCGACGAGCCGCAGCAGCAGGTCCCGGTCCGGGTGGCCCAGCAGCATCTGGGCGACGGTCTGCCGTAGCACCGCCTCGGAGCCGCGCAGCGCGGGCGCCAGCTCCGGGTGGGCCGCGCGGACCGCCTCGACCACTGTCGCCAGCGACTTCTCCGCGAACGCCTCCAGGCCCGGCGACCGGCCGACGAGCTGCGCGACCTCGGCCGCCATCCGCCGGTGCACCTGCTGGCCGAGCCGCCACGGTTGCGCCTGCCCGGCCTTGCGCAACGCGCGGAACTCCTCGTACGCGGCGGTCTGGAGCGCCCTGTTGAACGCGGTGGTCAGCCGCTGCTCCAGTTGCCGGGCGATGGCGGCGCGTACGGCGGCGGCCCGGATGTCCCGGGGTGTCTTCGGCGGTTTCAGCTCGCGCAGGTCCTCGACCCGCTTGATGATCTCGTCGAGCGCCTCGGTCAGCTCGGCGCGGGTCGCGGCGCGGCCGGCCGACGAAACCGTCTCCGACATGCTCGCCATCAGCACGGGCCGGCCGTCGAGGCTCACCAGCGCGCCGAGCCGGGTGCCCGCACCGGCGCCTGCGAACGCCTCGGCGTGCGCCGCCTGGTTGAACACGGTCAGTGTGAGTTCGGCGTCGACGAGCAGCGCCCGGCCCTGGCGGAACAGCGCGTCGAGCACCTTCGGGGGGAAGAGCGTCCGCAGCATCGCGAGGCCCACCTGAGGCGTGGCGACAATCGCCGCCCGGCCGATCGCCACCAGCAGCGCGGCCGTCTGGGCGGTCAGCAGGCGCGCTTCCCGGGCACCGGCGAGCAGCAGCGGCACGTACCGGACGGCGGCGCGCACCGCGACGCCGCCGAGCAGCCGGGCGAGCTGCACCAGGCCGGTGAGCACCTGATAGAGGTCGCCGGCGACGCGCCCGAGCAGCCGGCCGGCGGCGAACGGGTCGAGGTCGTCCAGGTGGCGGGCGAACTCGGCCGCCCACCCGCGCCACAGCGCCAGCAACCGATCCGGCACTGTGGTGGGGTCCAGCGCGGCCACGATCCCGGCCAGCGCCTGGCGTACGACTGTGGCCTGGTCGGCGAGGCGCTGGACACCGGCGCGCGGGTCGACCGTGAGCACGATGAGCGTGGTGAACTGCTCCTGCTGGAGACGGCCGATCAACTGCACGAGCTTGCCGAGGTCGACCACCACCGTCGCGACTGACTCCCCGACGCCGACGGCGAATCCGTCCAGGAACAGCTTCGGGTTGATGCCGTTCCAGGCCGCGTAGTGCCGCATCGCGTCGAGCAGTGCGGGATCGAGACCGAGCAGGTAGCGGCGGAACGCGCCGTCGGTGTCGACGTCGGAGGCGGCCAGGTCGAAGAACGCCTCGGCCAGCCGCAGTCGCGCGAGCATCGAGACCAGGTCCCAGACGTTGTCCGGGGTGATGCGGCCGGTCATCGCGGCCAGCACCCGCTCGCGGGTCATCGACCGGGTGGCGTGGGCGTCCAGCCAGTACTTGACGGTCAGCGCGACGAACTCCACGCGCGGGTCCTGGGTGCGTACGCCGAAGACCGCGGCCCGGTCCTCGGCGGACACCCGCGGCACGCCGAACCAGTCCCGGATCATGACGGATTCGTCCGTCGGCTGCCCCAACTCCCCCACCACCCCTCCAGCCGTGTGCACTGTCGGGCCGTGGTGCGGGCGGCGGTAGTGCTGGGTCGAGAAGCTGACATGGCCCGGTGACGTCACGCGCCCGCCAGCCATCGACTGTTACGACTTGACGAACGACGTGTTATCGCTCACAGTCGATGGCACAGGGCGGCGGCTTGGGCGGCTCGCCGGGCGGGCGCGGCTGGGCGCGTGGCAGGCCGGGTGTGGGATCAGTGCGCTTCGACGGATTGTTAGCGCTCACAACATGTCTGATCTGAGGGAGGAACATGTTTGCTTTCGGTAGGTCCCCATCGACTGTGTCGCCGCCACGACGGCGCGGATGGCTGCCGCGCGTCGTCGCCACCGGCGCGGCAGCGCTACTCGTCGGCGCCGGCGCCGTGGCGGTCGTGTCCGCGCCCGCCGCCGCCGCGAGCGTCGACACGAGCGCCTGGTACGTCCTGGTCAACCGCAACAGCGGCAAGGCGCTCGACGTCTACAACCTGGCCACCAACGACGGCGCGCGGATCACCCAGTGGACGCGCAACAACGGCAACCAGCAGCAGTGGCAGTTCGTCGACTCCGGCGGCGGCTACTACCGGCTGAAGTCACGGCTGTCCGGCAAGGTGCTCGACGTCTACAACTGGTCGACCGCCAACGGCGGAAGCATCGTGCAGTGGTCCGACACCAACGGGACCAACCAGCAGTTCCGGCTGGCCGACTCCGACAGCGGCTACGTCCGCCTGATCAACCGCAACAGCAACAAGGTGGTGGAGGTGCAGGGCGCCTCGACCGCCGACGGCGGAAACATCGTCCAGTACGACGACTGGAACGGCGCCAACCAGCAGTGGCAGCTCGTCCGGGTGGACGGCGGCGGCAACCCCACCACGCCGGCGCCGACCACGCCGCCCCCGGGTGGCACGTGCAACCTGCCGTCGACGTACCGGTGGTCGTCGACTGGCGCGTTGGCGCAGCCGCGCTCGGGCTGGGTGTCGCTGAAGGACTTCACAGTGGTGCCCTACAACGGGCAGCACCTGGTGTACGCGACCACGCACGACACCGGGTCGTCGTGGGGGTCGATGAACTTCGGGTTGTTCTCGAACTGGTCGCAGATGGCTTCGGCGTCGCAGAACGCGATGTCGTCGGGGACTGTGGCGCCGACGTTGTTCTACTTCGCGCCGCGCAACATCTGGGTGCTGGCCTACCAGTGGGGACCGACCGCGTTCTCGTACCGGACCTCGACGAATCCGACGAACCCGAACGGGTGGTCGTCGGCGCAGCCGCTGTTCACCGGCAGCATCTCCGGTTCCGGCACCGGCCCGATCGATCAGACGCTGATCGCCGACGACCAGAACATGTACCTGTTCTTCGCCGGTGACAACGGCAAGATCTACCGCTCCAGCATGCCGCTGAGCAACTTCCCCGGCAGCTTCGGCTCCAACTACACGACCATCATGTCGGACTCGACGAACAACCTGTTCGAAGCCGTGCAGGTCTACAAGCTGCAGGGCCAGACCCGCTACCTGATGATCGTCGAGGCCATCGGCTCCCAGGGCCGCTACTTCCGCTCCTTCACCGCCACCAGCCTGGGCGGCTCGTGGACCCCGCAGGCCGCCACCGAGTCCAACCCGTTCGCGGGCAAGGTCAACAGCGGCGCGACCTGGACCAACGACATCAGCCACGGCGAACTGATCCGCACCACCGCGGACCAGACCTTCACCGTCGACCCCTGCAACCTCCAACTGCTCTACCAGGGCCGCTCCCCCAACTCCGGCGGCGACTACGGCCTCCTGCCCTACCGGCCCGGGCTGCTCACGCTCCAGCGCTGAGCGCGTACCCCGAGATCTGGAGAGCCCGGCCCGCGTGATCGCGGGCCGGGCTCTCCGGCGTCTCGCCCGGCGATCGTTGACCTGGAGGCAACGACGGTGGCCCGGTCCGTCGTTGATCGGAGCCGCGCCGCCCGGGAGGGTGGAGGTTGTCACCACCTCCCGGACGAAGGGTTGAGCAGATGTCCTTCCAGGCGTACCTCGACGCGATCGAGGACAAGACCGGCAAGACCCCGCGCGTCCTGGTCGACGAGGCCAAGGAGCGCGGCTACGACACCGCCGACGTGAAGGCCGGCGTGATCGTGGGCTGGCTCAAGGACGAGTACGGCCTCGGCCGGGGCCACGCGATGGCCCTGGTCCACGTGATCAAGAACGGGCCGAAGATCAGCGCCAAGCACGTCGGCTCCACCGGCACCCACCGCGACGACAGCGACACGCTGTGGCTGGACGGCAGGGCCGCCCGAGCCTCCGCGTAGCGGGGCGTGGACAGCGACGCCTACCGTTCGCCCCATGGGAGCGATCAAGCCGTGGCACCTGTCCGTTCTGATGCTCTGCTGCCTGCTGCCGCTCATCGCGGCAGTGGTGGCGGTGGTGTGGACGCGGCGGAGTCGCCGCTGACCGTCAGCGGCCGGCGACGAACTCCTCCACGGCGGTGCAGACCCGCCCGAGCGCCTCGGCCGAGGCCGCCAACGGTCCAGGCACCATCATCGAGTGGTCGGCGTCGGCGACCTCCACCACGTACGGGGTGAGCCGGCGCGCCACCGCACCGTCCCAGACCCGGTCGGCGGTGCCGCCGGCCAGCAGGAACGGCGCGGTGGCCCGGCCCAGCGGCTCCCGTACCGCGGGGTCGGTCAGCAGCGGCGTCAGCCAGACCGCCGGGATGCCCCGATCGGCGGCGAGCGGGGCGGCGAAACTGCCGAGCGACTTGCCCACGAGCAGGTCCACCCCGGCGTCGAGGACCGGATCCAGTTGCTCGGCGACCCACTCCGGCGCGCTGTCGAGGCGCAGATCCCCGATCGACCGCCAGGTCACCTCGTGCACGTCGAAGCCGAGCCGGCGCAACGCCTCACCGATGTAGACGAAGAGCGGACCCCGGGTGTCGTAGCCCCGTCCCGGAGCGAGTACCGCGCGTCGATCCGCCATGGTCGCCACCCTCTCGTTCGATCGATGCGTCACGCTAGCCGCCGCGCGGGCTTCCCGTGACCCCTCGGCCTCACAACCGTTCCGGGGTACGGATGCCGAGCAGGTCCAGGCCCTGCCGCAGCACCCGCCCGGTCAGCTCGCACAGCACGAGCCGGCTCTCCCGGACCGGCCCCTCGGCCCGCAGCACCGGGCAGCGCTCGTAGAACGCGCTGAACGCGACCGCCAGCCGGTGCAGGTACGCGGTCAGCCGGTGGAACTCCAGGCTGCCCGCCACCTCGTCGACCACCGCGGCGAAGCCGACCAGTTCCATGGCGAGCGCCCGCTCGGCCGGCTCGGCCAGCGAGACCGCCGCGTCCGGGCGCGCCGCCGCGCCGGCCCGCCGGAGGATCGACCGGACCCGGGAGTACGCGTACTGCAGATACGGCGCTGTGTTCCCGTCCAGCGACAGCATCCGTTCCCAGTCCAGCACGTAGTCCTTCTGCCGGTCGCCGGACAGGTCGGCGTACTTGATCGCGCCGACGCCGACCGCGCGCCCCACCTCGGCGGCCTCCGCCTCGCCCAGCTCCGGATTGCGCTCCCGGGCCAGCGTGGTGGCCCGCTGGACCGCCTCCGTGAGCAGCCCGGCCAGCTTCACCGACCCGCCGGCCCGGCTGCGCAGCATCCGCCCGTCCGGGCCGAGGATCGAGCCGAACCCGACGTGCTCGGCCCGCACCGGCGCGGCCAGCCATCCGGCCTGCGCGGCGACCGCGAACACCATCTCGAAGTGCCGCCGCTGCGGCAGCCCGACCACGTAGAGCAGCCGGGTCGCGCCGAGCGCGCCGGTCCGGTGCCGCAGCGCGGCCAGATCGGTGGCCGGGTAGCCGTACCCGCCGTCGGACTTGCGCACGATCAGCGGCAGCGGCTCGCCGTCACGGCCCACCGAGCCGGGCGGGAACACGCAGTCCGCGCCGTCGCTGCGCCGCAGCAGCCCGAGCCGGTCCAGCTCCTCGACAGTCGGGGCGAGCTGGTCGTGGTAGCTGCTCTCGCCCCGGAAGTCGTCGCCGGTCAGCGTCACGTCGAGCAGGTCGTACACGGTCAGGAAGTAGCTCTCCGACTGCGTCACCAGCAGCCGCCACAGCCGCAACGTCGCCGGGTCGCCGCCCTGCAACGCCACCACCCGCTGCCGCGACCGCTCCCGGAACGCCTCGTCGTCGTCGAACTTCGCCCGCGCCGCCTTGTAGAACCCGTCCAGGTCACCCATGGACAGCTCCTGCGCCGCCCCGGCCTCGCCCAGGTCGAGCAGGTGCTCGATCAGCATGCCGAACGGTGTGCCCCAGTCGCCGAGGTGGTTGGCGCGCAGCACCCGGTGCCCGAGCCACTCCAGCGTCCGCGCCGCCGCGTCCCCGATCACCGTCGACCGCAGGTGCCCGACGTGCATCTCCTTCGCCACGTTCGGCCCCGAGTAGTCGACCACCACCGTCTCCGGCTCGGCCACGGGCGGCACGCCGAGCCGCGAGTCGGCGGCCATCACGGACACCAGCCCGCCGAGCGCGTGCCCGGCCACCGTCAGGTTGAGGAAACCCGGACCGGACACCTCGACCGCCGCGCATACGTCGGCCAGCGCCGCGCGCTCCCGTACCTCCGCGGCGATCTCCCGCGGCGGCCGGCCGAGCCGCCGGGCCAGCCCCAGCGCCGCGTCGGACTGGAAGTCCGCGTGCTGCGAACGCCGCACGGCCGGGTCCACCGGCCCGCCGGCCACCGCCGCGAACGCAGGCGCCAGCCGGTCGGTGAGCAATCTTTCAAGATCCATGAGTACGCCGATCTCGCTGTGGATCCGCCGCGCGGATCACCTGACGGGAACGCGACGGCGGAGCGAGGACGATCGATGACGACCGGCGGCTCGATCCGCCGGTCGCAGGAGGGGAAGGCTCAGCGCAGGCGGTCGCGGGACCGCCGGCGTCGCAGCGCGCCGAGCCGGACGTCGGAGGACGTCATCGGGTACGCGTGCGAGCTGGCCATGTCGGCAGCGTAACCGGCCGGTCCGGGGTCGGCGCAACCGCGTACCCCGGACCGGCTCGTGGTCAGGCCGAGGTCGCGACGGCCTTGCGGTAGCGCTCGGCCCGGCGCCGCACCTGCGTGTACGCGCTGCTCAGGCCCATCGCCCGGCGGACCTCGACGAGCGTGCGACGCACCTGTTCACGGGTCCGCTCGGTGCCGGTGACGATCAGCTCGTCGACCAGGCCGGGCTGCGCCTCGAAGCGGGTCCGGCGCTCCCGGATGGGGTCCAGGAACCGGTTGAGCGCCGTCGCCAGCGCCTCCTTGACCTCCACGTCACCGACCCGGCCGGCCCGGTAGCGGGCCTTGAGGTCCGCCACCTGAGCCCGGTCCGGGTTGAAGATGTCGTGGTACTCGAAGACCGGGTTCCCCTCGACCGTGCCGGGCACGTCGGCGCGGACCCGGTTCGGGTCGGTGTACATCCCCATCACCTTGCGGCGCACCGTCGTCGCGTCGTCGGAGAGCGCGATCGCGTTCCCCTTGCTCTTGCTCATCTTCCCGGCGCCGTCGGTGCCGACGAGCGTGGGCGTGTCCGACATGATCATGTCGGGGACCGGGAAGACCTCGCCGTAGAGGTGGTTGAACCGCCGGGCGATCTCCCGGGTCACCTCGACGTGCGCGGCGTTGTCCTTCCCGACCGGCACGACCTGTCCCTTCACGCAGAGGATGTCGGCGGCCTGGAGGACCGGATAACCGAGCAGGCCGTACGGCATCTCGTCCTTGCCGGCGTCCCGGGTCATCTCCTTCAGCGACGGCACCCGTTCCAGCCGGGGCACCGTGATGAGGTTCTGGAACAGCGTGTTCAGGTCGCCGACCTCGGGGATCGCGGACTGGAGGTAGAACGTCGCCCGTTCCGGCTCCACCCCGGCGGCGAGGATGTCGGTGACCATCTCGCGGGCGTTGTGGGCGACCTGCTCGATGTCCGCGCGGCTGTTGCGCGTGGTGAGCATGTGCAGGTCGGCGATGATGAAGAAGCTCTCGTAGCGCTGGTGCAGCCGCACCCGGTTGGCGATGCTGCCCACGTAGTGGCCGAGGTGCAGTCGCCCGGTCGGGCGGTCGCCGGTGAGCATGCGTGCAGAGGACATGGCCGTACGCCTTTCGTGCCGTTCGCTGGCGGGGAAACGCGACCCGGGTGTCACCCGGGTCGGTGGAGCGGGCTCGTCAGAACGAGCGCCGCCATCGCCCGCCGGCGCGGAAACGGAGTCCGCCGGCACGGAGTACGTCGAGGATCTGCTCCCGGCCGTCGACAGCGTGGCCCGGGAGACCTCTGCGGGTCTCCGGGAGGCAGCTGCGCGGCCGGACCATGACTGACACGGTATCCGCTCACCGGCCTGCGCCGCTGCCTCCCGCAGTGCTCCTGCCGGGCTTACTGCTGTCGATAGCTCTCGGTGTAGTAGCTGCCGACCCGCTCCCGGTAGTCGGGGTGCGCGAAGTGGTCGCTGTCGAACGCGGGGGACTCCTTCACCTGCTCCCGGGTGCGGTCCACGTGCACGACGCGGTCCAGGTGGTCGACCTGGGCCACCGTCCCGGCCGGCAGCAGCACCTTCTTGCCGAAGATCCACGGGCCGGTGTCCACCACCAGGTACCGCGCGTCGGCGTCGTCGCTCGCCTCGTCGATGGAGCCGATCCGGCCGTCCGTCGCCTCCACCCGGTAGCCGGTGAGGTCGATCGGCGTACCCGGGCCGGGGGCGTCCGGGCCGTCGTCCGCCTCGCCGGTGCGCTGTTCCGGCACGTCGCCCGGCCGGGTCTGGTCGTACCCACCGGCCAGGGCGGACGGATCCCGCCAGGTCCACGGGTTGAACGGCTGCATCGGTGGCACCTCCGTCGAATCGGCTCGACAGAACAGTGCCCCGGGGGCGGGAACGGAAACGCGAGCTGCGCCGGCCGCGGGCCTGACCTGGGCGGACGGCACCGCTGGCATACTGGCCGACCATGGTCCTGTCACGTGGTTGGTCGCTGTTCCTGGTCGCCGTCGGAGTCTGGACGTGGGCGATCTGGCCGAGGTTCGCGGTCGCCATCTGGAACGACGAGCGCGCCTGGTCGGCCGGCGCCGTCGGCGAGGGCAGCCCGACCGGCTTCCTGTGGGTACACGCCCTGCTGATCGCCGCGTCCCTGGCCATCGGCACGACTGTGGGAGTCCTGGGCATCAGGGCATGGCGTGCCGCCCGCCGCCCCACCGCCTGACCCGCCCCGGCCCGTCCTCACCCCCGGCCCAGCTCTCGCTCCGGTGATCAAGGAGTTGGTGTCCTCGGAGGGCTCGAATCGGGACGTGAAGTCCTTGGTCAACGGGAGCGGGACGGGTGTGACGCGCGCCGCTACCCCCCGATTTGACGATCAAACCTGGAGACGCGTAACTTTCTCTCTGCCAGCGCGGAACGGGGCAAACGGGACGAAAGCCCGGGAGCACCGAACAGGGCTGGCGCCGGGTCCGACCAAGACTGAGGTCTTGCGAGGACGCGGTCCGGGCGAGGCCCGCTGAAACGCCGCAGGGCGGATTTGGCGGAGCGGAATCGACCGGGTAAGGTTGTCGACCGGCAGGGAAACGGACGGGCCAGCGGGAAACCGCGGGCGGCCGGCCTGCCAAATCCGATGATCAAGCGCAACGGGTGACTGCTGCGCATGCTCAGCGGCGCCAACCCGTACGAAGCATGACAGACCGGGACACACGGTTTGACACGGCAGAGACGGTGAGGTAACGTAGTAAAGTGCCCGGTGCGAGAGCGGCGGGCAGCTGAACGAATTACCCCGGTCGGGGTTCCGCTAGCGCGGGGCTTCTGGTTGGTGTGTGGTTGTTCTTTGAGAACTCAACAGGGTGCTTGTAAAGCCAGTGCCAATTGTTTTATACCCCGGACTGGTCAGGCTGTTGTCTGGCTGGTTGGGATTCCTTTGGCAACACTTTTGTTGTCAGGATGCTGTTCGACAAGTTTTTGTTGGAGAGTTTGATCCTGGCTCAGGACGAACGCTGGCGGCGTGCTTAACACATGCAAGTCGAGCGGAAAGGCCCTTCGGGGTACTCGAGCGGCGAACGGGTGAGTAACACGTGAGCAACCTGCCCCAGGCTTTGGGAT
Source organism: Micromonospora sp. WMMD1274 (assembly GCF_049179035.1). Lineage (NCBI taxonomy): Bacteria > Bacillati > Actinomycetota > Actinomycetes > Micromonosporales > Micromonosporaceae > Micromonospora > Micromonospora sp. WMMD1274. Next base: position 2,717,517 of record NZ_JBMHMG010000001.1, on the reverse strand, counting down.
AACCCCGGGAAACCGGGGCTAATACCGAATATGACCTTGCACCGCATGGTGTTTGGTGGAAAGTTTTTCGGCTTGGGATGGGCTCGCGGCCTATCAGCTTGTTGGTGGGGTGATGGCCTACCAAGGCGACGACGGGTAGCCGGCCTGAGAGGGCGACCGGCCACACTGGGACTGAGACACGGCCCAGACTCCTACGGGAGGCAGCAGTGGGGAATATTGCACAATGGGCGGAAGCCTGATGCAGCGACGCCGCGTGAGGGATGACGGCCTTCGGGTTGTAAACCTCTTTCAGCAGGGACGAAGCGTAAGTGACGGTACCTGCAGAAGAAGCGCCGGCCAACTACGTGCCAGCAGCCGCGGTAAGACGTAGGGCGCGAGCGTTGTCCGGATTTATTGGGCGTAAAGAGCTCGTAGGCGGCTTGTCGCGTCGACTGTGAAAACCCGCAGCTCAACTGCGGGCCTGCAGTCGATACGGGCAGGCTAGAGTTCGGTAGGGGAGACTGGAATTCCTGGTGTAGCGGTGAAATGCGCAGATATCAGGAGGAACACCGGTGGCGAAGGCGGGTCTCTGGGCCGATACTGACGCTGAGGAGCGAAAGCGTGGGGAGCGAACAGGATTAGATACCCTGGTAGTCCACGCTGTAAACGTTGGGCGCTAGGTGTGGGGGGCCTCTCCGGTTCCCTGTGCCGCAGCTAACGCATTAAGCGCCCCGCCTGGGGAGTACGGCCGCAAGGCTAAAACTCAAAGGAATTGACGGGGGCCCGCACAAGCGGCGGAGCATGCGGATTAATTCGATGCAACGCGAAGAACCTTACCTGGGTTTGACATGGCCGCAAAACTGTCAGAGATGGCAGGTCCTTCGGGGGCGGTCACAGGTGGTGCATGGCTGTCGTCAGCTCGTGTCGTGAGATGTTGGGTTAAGTCCCGCAACGAGCGCAACCCTCGTTCGATGTTGCCAGCGCGTTATGGCGGGGACTCATCGAAGACTGCCGGGGTCAACTCGGAGGAAGGTGGGGATGACGTCAAGTCATCATGCCCCTTATGTCCAGGGCTTCACGCATGCTACAATGGCCGGTACAATGGGCTGCGATACCGTGAGGTGGAGCGAATCCCAAAAAGCCGGTCTCAGTTCGGATCGGGGTCTGCAACTCGACCCCGTGAAGTCGGAGTCGCTAGTAATCGCAGATCAGCAACGCTGCGGTGAATACGTTCCCGGGCCTTGTACACACCGCCCGTCACGTCACGAAAGTCGGCAACACCCGAAGCCGGTGGCCCAACCCTTGTGGAGGGAGCCGTCGAAGGTGGGGCTGGCGATTGGGACGAAGTCGTAACAAGGTAGCCGTACCGGAAGGTGCGGCTGGATCACCTCCTTTCTAAGGAGCACCATCCACCGAAAGGTGGTATGGAGCCCGCGGCCCGCGAATGTCGGGTCGGGGTGCTCAGATGGCGGAGACACTGGCAAGTTCGGCGCCGGCAACGGCCTGGTTCTTCTAGTACAGCTGCTCTTCGGGGTGGTGGGAACGAGAACCTGGTGCGGCTGGCGCGGGATGTAAGCACCCTGTTGGGTCCTGAAAGAACAACCCGAGTGGTTGTTTTTTCAGAGCCTTGAGATGCCCCTGTGGACGGTGTTCCCGGGGGTGGAGGCGCCAGGCATGGCCTGGTCTCGCATACCGCCGGCGGGTTGTCGGGTTCTGGTGTGGGGCTGTGGGTTGTGGGTTGGTTGTTTGTTGAGAATTGCACAGTGGACGCGAGCATCTTTGTGGTCAAGTTGTCAAGGGCGAACGGTGGATGCCTTGGCACCAGGAGCCGATGAAGGACGTGGGAGGCCGCGATAGGCCTGGGGGAGCTGTCAACCAAGCTGTGATCCCAGGGTGTCCGAATGGGGAAACCCGGCATCAGTCATGTGATGTCACCCGCACCTGAACACATAGGGTGTGTGGGGGGAACGCGGGGAAGTGAAACATCTCAGTACCCGTAGGAAGAGAAAACAAATAGTGATTCCGTGAGTAGTGGCGAGCGAAAGCGGATTGAGGCTAAACCGGCGGCGTGTGATACCTGTCAGGGGTTGCGTGGTCGGGGTTGTGGGACCCTGCTGAACAAGCTGACACTTGTTCGAGGAGTTACAAAGCCAGTGGTTAGTCGAACAGTCTGGAATGGCTGACCGTAGACGGTGATAGTCCGGTAGGTGAAAGCTGCTGGTCTTCTGTGGGTGTTCCCGAGTAGCGGCGGACTCCTGAAATCTGCCGTGAATCTGCCAGGACCACCTGGTAAGCCTAAATACTTCCTGGTGACCGATAGCGGACGAGTACCGTGAGGGAATGGTGAAAAGTACCCCGGGAGGGGAGTGAAATAGTACCTGAAACCGTTCGCCTACAATCCGTCGGAGCCTTGCGGGGTGACGGCGTGCCTTTTGAAGAATGAGCCTGCGAGTTAGTGGCATGTGGCGAGGTTAACCCGTGTGGGGGAGCCGTAGCGAAAGCGAGTCTGAATAGGGCGTTTTTAGTCGCATGCTCTAGACCCGAAGCGGAGTGATCTAGCCATGGGCAGGCTGAAGCGCGGGTAAGACCGCGTGGAGGGCCGAACCCACCAACGTTGAAAAGTTGGGGGATGACCTGTGGTTAGGGGTGAAAGGCCAATCAAACTCCGTGATAGCTGGTTCTCCCCGAAATGCATTTAGGTGCAGCGTCGCGTGTTTCTTGCCGGAGGTAGAGCACTGGATGGTCTAGGGGGCCCACAAGCTTACCGAAATCAGCCAAACTCCGAATGCCGGTAAGTGAGAGCGCGGCAGTGAGACTGCGGGGGATAAGCTTCGTAGTCGAGAGGGAAACAGCCCAGATCACCAGCTAAGGCCCCTAAGCGTGTGCTAAGTGGAAAAGGATGTGGGGTCGCATAGACAACCAGGAGGTTGGCTTAGAAGCAGCCACCCTTTAAAGAGTGCGTAATAGCTCACTGGTCAAGTGGTTCCGCGCCGACAATGTAGCGGGGCTCAAGCACACCGCCGAAGCTGTGGCATTCACATAATAACTTCGCCTGGCCTTGATGCCGGGTGCAGGTGTGTGGATGGGTAGGGGAGCGTCGTGCCGGGGGTGAAGCAGCGGGGTGACCCAGTTGTGGACGCGGCACGAGTGAGAATGCAGGCATGAGTAGCGAAAGAAGGGTGAGAAACCCTTCCGCCGGATGACCAAGGGTTCCAGGGCCAGGCTAATCCGCCCTGGGTGAGTCGGGACCTAAGGCGAGGCCGAGAGGCGTAGTCGATGGACAACGGGTTGATATTCCCGTACCCGCGAAAGAGCGACCCTGACGAACCTCGTTGTGCTAACCACCCGAGCTGCCGGCGGTCTTCGGACCAATGGTGGGGAGCGTGGGAACCTGGCGGGTAGTAGTCAAGCGATGGGGTGACGCAGGAAGGTAGCTGAGCCCGGCCGGTGGTTGTGCCGGGGTAAGCGTGTAGGCCGGTGTGTAGGCAAATCCGCACACCACTAGGGCTGAGACGTGATGCCGAGCCGATTCAGGTGAAGTCAGTGATCCTATGCTGCCGAGAAAAGCCTCTAGCGAGTTCTTAGCGGCCCGTACCCCAAACCGACACAGGTGGTCAGGTAGAGAATACCGAGGCGATCGGGCGAACTGTGGTTAAGGAACTCGGCAAATTGCCCCCGTAACTTAGGGAGAAGGGGGGCCGGAGACGTGAAGCCCCGCGCGGGTGGAGCGTTGTATGGCCGCAGAGAGCAGGGGGAAGCGACTGTTTACTAAAAACACAGGTCCATGCGAAGAAGTAATTCGATGTATATGGACTGACGCCTGCCCGGTGCTGGAACGTTAAGGGGACCTGTTAGCTCTTCGGGGCGAAGCGGAGAACTTAAGCGCCAGTAAACGGCGGTGGTAACTATAACCATCCTAAGGTAGCGAAATTCCTTGTCGGGTAAGTTCCGACCTGCACGAATGGCGTAACGACTTCCCCACTGTCTCAACCACAGGCCCGGCGAAATTGCATTACGAGTAAAGATGCTCGTTACGCGCGGCAGGACGGAAAGACCCCGGGACCTTTACTATAGCTTGACATTGGTATCTGAATTAGCTTGTGTAGGATAGGTGGGAGCCGGTGAAGTCCATACGCCAGTATGGGTGGAGGCAATCTTGAAATACCACTCTGGTTGATTTGGGTATCTAACTTCGGACCGTTATCCGGTTCAGGGACAGTGTCTGGTGGGTAGTTTAACTGGGGCGGTTGCCTCCTAAAGGGTAACGGAGGCGCCCAAAGGTTCCCTCAGCCTGGTTGGCAATCAGGTGTTGAGTGCAAGTGCACAAGGGAGCTTGACTGTGAGACTGACAGGTCGAGCAGGGACGAAAGTCGGGACTAGTGATCCGGCACTGGCATGTGGAAGCGGTGTCGCTCAACGGATAAAAGGTACCCCGGGGATAACAGGCTGATCTTCCCCAAGAGTCCATATCGACGGGATGGTTTGGCACCTCGATGTCGGCTCGTCGCATCCTGGGGCTGTAGCAGGTCCCAAGGGTTGGGCTGTTCGCCCATTAAAGCGGTACGCGAGCTGGGTTTAGAACGTCGTGAGACAGTTCGGTCCCTATCCGCCGTGCGCGTAGGATACTTGAGAAGGGCTGTCCCTAGTACGAGAGGACCGGGACGGACGAACCTCTGGTGTGCCAGTTGTCCCGCCAGGGGCACGGCTGGTTAGCTACGTTCGGAAGGGATAACCGCTGAAAGCATCTAAGCGGGAAGCTCGCTTCAAGATGAGGTATCCCACCCACATTTGTGGGGTAAGGCCCCCAGCTAGACGACTGGGTTGATAGGCCGGAAATGTAAGCCCGGTAACGGGTTCAGTTGACCGGTACTAATAGGCCGAGGACTTGACTACTAAGCTGCTACGCGTCCACTGTGCAACTCTGAACAAACCACCACCCATGTTGTTGGGTTGGTTGACATGTTCATAGAGTTACGGCGGTCATGGCGGAGGGGAAACGCCCGGTCACATTCCGAACCCGGAAGCTAAGCCCTCCAGCGCCGATGGTACTGCACTCGGGAGGGTGTGGGAGAGTAGGACACCGCCGGACAATCTTCCAATTCAGGGCCACCCCCACACGGGGGTGGCCCTGAATTGCGTCCGCCCCCGCCAGACCGGCCGCAAAGCCGGCCCTGGGTGCGTGTGAGCGATGGCCCGCCCACCATTTCCCCAAAGTGGCGGCAACGAAGTACCCCGGACCCAGTCACTTCCCCGAACTGGCGGGTCGGCCCGCCACTTCCCCGAACTGGCGAACCGGCCCGCCACTTCCCCAATTGCGTTCCCCTCGGAAAACACCACGACGGGCCGCCTCGGTCTCGTACCGTCGAGCCGGGACCGTCGACGCACGCTCGCCCGCCGGCTCGGCGGTACGAAACGTGACGTGTCGTACGCCGGGACCGTGATCGGGTCCGACCGCACGGGGTACAGGAGTGGGCATGGAGATCGGAATCATCGGGTCGGGGCACATCGGGGGCACCCTCACCCGTCGTCTGCGTTCACTCGGTCACGACGTCGCGGTGGCCAACTCCCGCGGGCCGGAGAGCCTGGCCGACCTGGCCGCCGAGACCGGCGCCCGGGCCGTGTCGGTGGAGGACGCCGTCCAGGGCGCCGAGCTGGTGGTCATCGCGATCCCGCTGAAGGCGGTGCCGCAGCTCCCGGCGGCGCTCTTCGACGGCAAGCTCGTGGTCGACGCCAACAACTACTACCCCCAGCGGGACGGCGACATCCCCGAGCTGCTGGACCGCAGCCTCAGCTCCAGCCGCTGGACCGCTGACCACCTCAAGGGCGCGCGGGTGGTGAAGGTCTTCAACAACATCCAGGCCGCGCACCTGATGGACGAGGGCAAGCCGGCGGGCACCTCCGGCCGGATCGCGCTGCCGGTGGCCGCCGACGACGCGGACGCCAAGCGGACCGTCATGGGCCTGGTGGACGAGCTGGGCTTCGACCCGGTCGACGCGGGCACCCTGGACGAGAGCTGGCGGCAGCAGCCGGACACGCCCGTCTACGGCACCGATCGGGACGCCGACGGCGTACGCGAAGGGCTGGCCGCGGCACGGCCGTGACAGGCATGGGAAAGGCCCCGCCGGATCTCCGGCGGGGCCTTCTCGCGTTCGGTGGATCAGTCGTCGCCGCCCGGCTTCGGGGCGCAGATGAAGCGCGGCTCGGCGTCGTAGCGCCAGCTGAACTTCTCCCGCTTGAACACCTTGCCGTCCTTCTTGATGACCCGGTACGCGTCCTGGGCGAACCCGACTGCGCCGGCAGCGGCGATGCAGGTCGGCCCCGGCGTCAGGTAGACCGTCTTCGGCTGGGTGATGTTGCGGCGCGGGCCGTACTCGGTCTTCACGCTGTCGTAGATCTTGGTGCTCCAGATCGACACGGTGATCGAGCTGGACGTGTACGACGTGTCGATCAGTACGCCGTAGGGCGTGTTGTTGCGGAACTTGAAGTCGAGCTGCGGCCAGTAGATGGTCGACTCGATCACCGCCGGGTAGCGGCTGAAGTAGAACGAGTGCGGCTTGTGCTCGACGTCCTCCAGCCCGGCGTAGTAGGTGGCGTTGAACAGCGTGGTGGTGAACTGCGAGACGCCACCGCCGACGCCCGGCACCAGCTTGCCGCCGACGATCGTCGGGGCGTCCTTGTAGCCCTGGTCGTAGCCGCGTTCGCCGGTGTGCCCGTTGAGCGAGAACGTCTCGCCGGGCTTCACCAGCGCGCCGTCCACGTCCTTCGCCGCCCGGACGATGTTCTGGCTGCGCGGCGACGAAAGGCCACCGGTGAAGTGGGTGGTGAACGTCGACACCCGCTCCTTGATGCCGAGCTTCGCCAGCTCCGCCTCGGTCAGCTCGGGGGCGGCCGGCTTCAGCTCGGCGGTCACCGTACGGCCCTCGGTCTTCGGCAGCACCGCGAGCAGGGCCGGGCCGAGCGCGGCGGCGTCGACCTGGCGCCCGGCCTTGCTGGGCAGCACCTTCGGCTTGCCGCCGCTGATGGTCAGCCCGGCGTCCCGCGGCTCGACCTCGAGCTTGGTCAGCTTGTCGCCGAGCGCGGTACGCAGCCGCTTGACGTCGACCTTCGGGGTGAGCGTGCCGGCGTCGTCGGCGGAGAAGCGCAGCGACCGGGCGATGGCGGCGGGCGGGACGGTGACCGAGCCTCCGTCGGTGGTGAGCGTGACCGGTGCGGCCACCGCGGGCCGGGCCAGTTCGGCGATGATCCGGTCCACCTCCTCGCGGGTGGTGGCCGGCCACTTCTCGACGAGCGGCACGGTGACCGGCTCGGCGGCCAACCAGCCGGCCTTGACCACGGCGGCGGCGCCGTCGGTGTCGATCGTCAGCGCCGGCTTCGGGTAGACGGGCTTCGGTGTGGTCCCGGTCCAGATGATCGCCGGCATGGTCATCTCACGCCCCTGCGCGCCCATCACCTTGCGCAGGGCCGCCCCCAGCTTGGCCTGGTCGACGGTGACCACCGGCTCGACCGACCGGGAGCCGACGAGTCGGCTCACCGCGTGCGCGTCCGCCTCGGCGGCCGCCGCCACAGTCGCCTCCACGTCGATGGCGAGCCCCACGTCGGACGGCTTCAGCTCGGCCTTGTTCCCACCGACTGTGACCGCGAGCGGGGTGTTCAACGTGTCGGCCCGGCGTTCCAGCTCGGCGCGGAGCGCCTGGGCCGCTTCGGCCTTGCTCCGCCCGCCCAGCTCGGTGCCGAGCACCGTGGTGCCGCGGGGCACGTCACCGGCGTACGCGTAGGCACCCAGGCCGACGCCGCCGGCGAGCACGGCCGCGACGATCCCGCCGGCCAGCAGCAGCCGGGCCCGTCGCGAGCGTGCCGGCTTGCCGCCGCCCTCCGGTGGTGTGGCGACCGGCTCCATCTCGACGCCGGGCCAGCTCACCGCCGCCACCTTGATGGTGGGCCGGTCGTCGGCAGCCGGCATCTTCTCGCCGTACATCGTCACTGCAACCTCGATCGGAAGTACACGCGGGGACCGCTTCCCCCGCGGGAGACACCTACGGTAACCAACGCTCGGGCCCGCCGGGAGTGTCCGGTCCGGCGGTCGTGTCGGCAGACCGCCGGTGTCGCACCGATCACCCGTTTCGGGGCCGTGCCGGGGCGTGGATCGTGACACGGTGAGCTGGTGCGGACACAGGATCGGGTGCCGGCGTACGGCGGCGGATGGCTGGACCGGGCTGCGGAGCGGCGCGCCGACGCGGACTGGCTGGCCGAACGGCTGACCGATCCGGCGAGCGTGGTGCTGCCGCTGTGGCAGGACCGCTGCCTCGTCGACGGGGACGGTCCGGTCCGGCTCACCGGGGAGCGTGCGTCGGCCGTCCGGGCCGCCGCGGGCGAGACCGTCTTCCTCGGGGTCGACGGCGACGCGGCGGTGTTCGCCGTGGATCTCTCCGCGCTGGGCGAGCGGGCCGCAGTGGAGGCGGCCTCCGCGACGAAGGCTCTCGACCTGCGGGCGCTGGCCGGCCGGCTCGACCCGGCCGGGTCGGCCGTGCAGGCGTACGCCCGGGGGTTGCTGTTGTGGCACCGGCAGCAGCGCTACTGCGGCGCGTGCGGCGCGGCGGCGGTGGCCGGTGGTGGCGGGCACGTCCGGGCCTGCGCCGGCGCGGAGTGCGGGCGGCTGCTGTTTCCCCGGATCGAGCCGGCCGTCATCGTGCTCGTCGAGGCGCCCGGCCCGCCGGGGCGCTGCCTGCTGGCCCGGCACGCGGGCGCGGCCGAGGGGGCCTGGTCGACGCTCGCCGGTTTCGTCGAGGTCGGCGAGAGCCTGGAGGACGCGGTCCGCCGGGAGCTTCAGGAGGAGGCGGGCGTGACCGTCACCGACGTGACCTACCAGGGGTCGCAGGCGTGGCCGTTCCCCGCCGGCCTGATGGTGGGGTTCCACGCCGTCGCCGCCTCCGAGGAGGTCCGCGTCGACGGCGTGGAGCTGCTGGACGCGCGCTGGTTCACGCGGGCGGAGCTGCGGGAGCGGCTCGCGTCCGGCCGGTCGCTGGGCCGGGTGGACTCGATCGATCACCTGTTGCTGGGTGACTGGCTGTCCGCCGACGCGCCGGCACGGCCATCAGCAGTGTCGTGACCACGGCCGTCGCGAGGGCCGCGGCGACGAGACCGCCGACGGTACGCGGGCGCACGATCGCGGCGACCGTCACCAGCGCCGCGGTGCCCAGCCACAGCGGTGCCGCCGCCCACCTGACGCCCCCGGCGAGCCGGTCGTTGAGCAGCACGAACGTCACCGCGTAGAGCGCGCCGACGGCGGCGAACAGCGGCGCGTACCGGCCGAGCGCCGTGTAGTCGGGTCCGCCGACGAGCCGGAAGGCCAACCCGCCCGCGACCGCCGACGCGCCGACCAGGACCAGACCGCACGCACCCGTCACCGCGAGCGCGACGGTGCGGCTGCGGCGGTCCCCGCGGGCCAGGCGCGGCAGGGCGAGGACGGCGGCGACCTGCGGCGCCCAGAGCGCGCCCTTGGTCAGGACGGTCCCCACCGAGTACGCCCCGGAGCCCGACGGTGGCAGCAGTTGCCGGGCCAGGAGCAGGTCGGCGTAGGAGACGACGAGCATCGCCAGCGTCGCCCCGCATCCGGCGGTCACCTGGGCGACGGTCAGGCGCGGGGCGGCCGACGGACGCCGGGGCGTACCGGTGAGCCAGGCCAGCGCCGGGGGCGCCAGCGCGGCGGTGAGCGCACCGATCCCCAGCGCGCCGGTCAGGCCCGCGCCGAGCAGCAGCCCCACGATCACCCCGCCGTAGCGGGCGGCGGCCAGCAGCGCCATCGCGGTGGCGAGCCGCAGGAAACGCTGACCGCCCTGCAACTCGCCGAGCGAGCGCGACGAGAGCACCACCGAGGCGGTGGTGACCGCCAGCAGCGCGGGCGCCACCGCCGGCAGGTCCAGCGCGGCGACCAGCACCGGCGTCGCCACCAGCAGCGCCCCCGCGCACACGGCGGCGGTCAGCACGGTGAGCCGGCGGGTGTCGGACGGGCCGTGCCGGGCGTGGTGCACGGCGACCGCCAGTTGCAGGCCGAGCCCCGGCACACCGGCGATGGCCACCAGACCGAGGGCGGTGGCGAGCGCGCCGAGGTCGTCCGCGTCGAGCTTCCGGGCGGCGAGCACCGGCACCAGGTAGGCCAGGCCGTTGACCAGGACACCGGCGAGCGTGACCGCGACGCCCGCCGCGCCCAGCCCGGTTCTCCGGCCGTCCGCCGCCTCCGGCTCGGGGCCCGGCCGGCCCTCGCTCACGTGATCTCCGAGACGCGGGACAGCGGGCCGCCGTCCGAGCCGGGGCCGCCCTCCGAGCCCGGCACGCCGTCCGAGCCCGGCACGCCGTCCGAGCCCGGCACGCCGTCCGAGCCCGGCACGCCGTCCGAGCCCGGGCCGTCGTCCGCGCCCGGGACGGCGTCCGGGCCCGGGACGGCGTCCGGTCCCGGCCGCCCGTCGGGACCCGGCACGGCGCGACCGTCCAGGTCCGGACCCGGCTCGGCGTCGTGGTCCGGGCCTCGGTCCGCGCCCGGCTCGACGTCGCGTGCGCCCGGCTCGGCCTCACGGTCCGCGTCCCGGCCCGGTCCCGGACCGGCGTCGCGGCTCCCGCCCGGCCCGGTCCCGTGGTCCGGTCCCAGGCCCGCAACCGGACCCGGACCGATGGGTGCGGCGGCAGGAACGGCGACTGTGGCCGGAGCGGCGACGGCAGCAGCGGCGAGGGCGGGGACGGGCGTCGGCTGCCCGGCCGGCTCCGGCGCCCGGAGGGCCGGCACGGCCGGGGCCGCCGCCGAGGTCGGCCTGATCCGGCGCACGGGCCGTCGGCGGGCGGTCGTGGGAAGCCAGAGCGCGCCCAGGGCGGCGACCGTCAGGAGCTGCGGCAGCGCGTCGGTGTGCTGGTCGGTCGATTCCAGGTAGACCCACCCGGCCAGCGCCACGAGCGCGCCGGGAAGCCACGTCTCGGCCGCCCGGGCGATCCTCCTGACCCGCCGGGGGTCACCGGTCCAGGGCAGGCGGCGCGGCCCGGGCACGGCGAGCATGAAGCCCGCCGCGACCAGCAGGGCGCCGAGCAGACCGCTGTGGAGCACGAGCGCGGCGGCGCCGACTGCGAGCAGCGGCAGCGAGCGGGTGAGCCGTCGCCGGGCCGCCGGTACGGCGACGACCGCGCGATTCCCGGCCGGCCGGCGGTCCGGCAGCACCGCGAGCAGGACCACCACCGCCAGCAGGACGCCGCCGAGCAGCAGACCCATCCGGTACGGGGTGTCCGGCGTGAAGCGCAGCACCACGTCCCCGGAGACACCGGCGGGAAGGATCCAGCCCTGCTGCCAGCCGTCCACCACGAGCGGCGTGAGCGTCTTCCCGCCGATGGTCGCCTGCCAGCCGGTGTTGGTGTTCTCCCGGACCGCGAGCACCCGGTCGACGGGGTGCTCGGACACCCGTACCCGCCGCTCGGTGGCCGACCAGGAACCCACCTGGATGTCGCCGGCGGTGGCCGCCGCGGCGGGCGTGGCGGTACGTGGCGCCAGCGCGACCCGGGTGGCGGTGGCGAGCGTGCTCGCCGTGGTGACGACGCGGTGCTCGCCGCTGCCCAGGTCGAGCTGCTTCGGCGTGTTGCGGCCACAGGCGGTGACCGGCATCTCGCGCATCTCCAGCAGGTCGCGCACGGTGCCGGTGAGCGTGGTGGTGATCCGGGACGAGCCGACCTGGAGCGTCGGGCCCGATCCGCAGGCCAGCTTCAGCGGCGTCTCCGGGCGGGGCGCGACAGTGGTCCCGAGGGGCAGCACCGTCACCTCGCCGACCGCGACGGGCAGCGGCTCGGGCAGGCGCAGGCCGTACGGGTCGATGCTGGTGGCGGACGGCTTGTCGAGGAACTGGATGGTGATCGAGTCGGTCCGCATCGGCGGGTCGAGCGTGAGCACGCCGTCGTTGGTGAGCAGGTTGCTGCGGAACCCGTCGTTGCCGACCACCCGGACGCTACCGAGCCGGGTGGCGGCGGTCCCGTCCTCGACGGTGAACCGGATCCGGCTGATGACCTGCGGTTCGAGCCAGGTGAGACGCAGGATCGGCGCCTCGTCGTTCAGCGCCGGTGACCAGCTCGTGGCCGGGTCGCCGTCGAGGACCGCGCCGGGCCGGCCGACCGGGTCGGGTACCGCCGTCGAGGACGCGGTGACCTGCGGCGCGAGGCGCAACGGCTGGGCGTCGGCGACCAGCTTGTCCAGGGCGGCGTTCAGCTCCGGGCCGGGCGTCGGCCGCGCCCACATCCTCGCGTCGTACGTCCCGGCCACCGGCAGCGTGAAGGTGCGGTCGATGGTGGAGGCGTCCTCCGAGCCGCGGATCGCGTCGGTGGAGCAGCGCGGCCGGCCGTCGACGATGAAGCAGGCGGGCGTGGACGGCGCCGCCGACACGACGACGCCGGCCGGCTGGTCGGTGGCGGGGGCGGCGGGCAACTGGAGCGTCCGGCCGGTCTCGACGCCGGGGATCTTGATCTCGCTGATGCCGACCGACTTGTCGCCGAACGGGCGCAGGTCGAACGCGGCGTCGACGGAGACCTCGACCTTGCGGGTGGCGTGGACGCCCTGGAGCTCGAAGACCATGTGGTCGCCGAACTGCTCGACGGTGCGGCTCTCGTACCCGGCGGTTACGGTGACCGTGGTGGGCAGGGCGTCGGCCTTCAGGTCGAACCACACCTCGACCCGGGTGACCCGGGTCGGGTTCGCCAGGTTCACCTCGATCCACTGCCTGTCGCTGCGCGAGTGCGGCGCCGAGCGCCAAGACGTGGCGGTGTCGCCGTCCATCGCCGCGTACGGCTGGTATTCGGGCCGGGCACCGCCGGTGGCGTCGATCTGGGAGCGGGCGGTCGAGGCGCGGATGCCGCTGATGCCCTCGAAGCGGGCGACGGTCGACCACTCCGGCCCCCAGTCGGGCAGGTAGTCGTGCGCGGGCGCGGACACCGCGAAGGTGTCGTCGGCGGTCAGCGTCTGGGAGGAGTTGTCGCGCAGCCGGCCGAACGAGACGTCGCGCCGGCGCAGCCCGTCGGTCAGCACGACCGGCCCGGTGCTCTCGCCGGCCTTCGCGTCGCCGGCCAGGATCGTGGGCGCGGCACTCAGCTGGCCCGAGGCGGCCAGGTCGAGCAGCGACTCGGGACCGCCGACGACAGTGGTCACGTCGTCGCGGTCGTACGCGACCACCGGCTGGACGGGCCGGTCCACCCGGTACACCTCAAGTGCGCGTCCGGGCACGTCGAGGCCCTGGTCGCGGAACTCGTCCGGGGAGTCGGAGCCGCCGCGTACCGGGCCGAAGGACACGACGCGGGTCAGCCCGGGCGAGCGTTCCAGCGCCTGCCGGACGACCGCCGGGCGGGCCGTGTCCGAGCGGCCGTGGTCGAGGTCGGCGCGGAACAGGACGTGGCTGATCCCGGAGCGGGCGAGCAGGTCGGCCAGGCCGGCCGAGCCGGCGCCGGTGGCGAGCGTCGACTCGATCGCGTCGAGCAGCCGGATCGTGGCGGGCGGGGTGAACGGGATGGCGTTGCGGACCGCCCACCGGCTGTCCAGCAGCGGCTGGGCGATCTCGTCGGTGGTGCTGCCCCAGTCGTACGCGGGGAAGCGCGCGCCGGGGACGACCAGCACGCGTCCGCGTCCGGTGTTCGCGTCCAGCCAGTCGGTGGCCTCGTGCCAGTAGCCGGGCACGTCCTTCACCGCGCCCGGCGTGGCGAGGCCACCGGCGAGCGCCGGTGAGGCCACGCCTGCGACCGCGACCATCGCCGTGCCGGCGGTGAGCCAGGCCCGGGCCGTGGCGCGGCCACGACGCTGCCCGGGTGCGGTCCGGGCCGCGCGTACGGCGAGGCTGACCAGGTGCGCCAGGCCGAGCGCCAGCGGCAGGCGGAGCAGCACGTCGAACTTGTGCACGTTGCGCAGCGGGGCGCCGATGCCGTCGAGGAACTGCTGCTGCGGCCCGGCGAGGATGTTGGGCAGGTCGCCGGTGTGCCCGAGCCCGACGAGCGCAACGCCGAGCAGCAGGCCGGTGATGAGGAACCGCCGGTGCGGCATCCCCCGCCGGGACAGGCCGAGCACGCCGAGCGCGGCGACCGCCAGGGTGGCCACGACGAGCAGCGTGTCGTTGGCCAGCCGCGCGCCGGCCGGGATGGTCGCGCCGAACGGGGACGCCAGGTAGGCGACCCAGTAGGAGGCGCCGCGCAGCGTCGTCACCGCGTCGGTGACGCTCGTGGTGTTGCGGGCGGTCTCGATGTAGTCGAGGAACGGCGGGCTGTACCGGCCGAGGACCAGCAGCGGGATCAGCCACCACGCGGTGGCCAGGGCGACCGCGCCGCACCAGGCCGCGAGGGCGGTGACGCGGCGGCGCAGCGGCCGGAGCGTGGCGAGCCAGAGCAGGGCGAGCGGCACTACGGCGGCGACGGCTGTGGCGTTGACGCCGCCCGCGCAGGCGACGGCGATAGCCGACCCGGCGACCGCGCGGCGCAGCCGCGCGCCCCGGGCGAGTCCGACGAGCGGGATGAGCACCCACGGCGCGACGGCGCTGGGCCAGGACTCCACCGACGACCAGCCGAGCTGGGTCAGGATGCGCGGGGACAGCGCGAACGCGACGCCGGCGATCATCCGGCCGGCGGGGCTGCCGATGCCGAGCCGGCCCGCCAGCCGCACCACACCGAGGTACGCGACGCAGAACAGCAGCGCCCACCACAGCCGCTGGACGATCCACGGCGCGATGCCCAGTTCCGTCCCGAGCAGGAAGAACGGACCCATCGGCCAGAGATACCCGTACGCCTGGTTCTGGAGCTGGCCGAACGTGCCGGTGGGGTCCCAGAGGTGCAGCGAGCGCAGCAGCCACCCGGCCGGATTGACGTTCAGGTCGACCTTGGTGTCCGGGACGACCTGCCCGGGCGCCTGCTGGAAGGCGAGTGCGGTGAGCGCGAGACAGATCGTCAGGTGCCGGAACCGTCGCGCCGTCTGCCGGGCCCGGCCGGTCTCCCGGGCGGGGAGGTCCGTCCCCGTCGGCGACGTTGTCGTCCCGTCCGCACGCATTTTCGGCTCCTGTCTCGCCGGCCGTACGCGCACCTGCAACATGACGCGTGTCGCGCGACGTTATCCGGACCGGACGCGCAGCGGCGACCTGGGGGCGCTGCGGGGCGTTATCAGGAGAACGGCCGTCCCCACGGCGTGTAAGCGTGTGGCAGGCTGCCGACCATGTCAATGCCACAAGCAGCGGCCGAGACGCATCCGGCAGCCGTCGGCGCGGAGGACGACGGACCCGGACCGCTCGGTCGCTGGATAGCCGCCGACCGCGTGCGCGCGGTCGCGATCGCGCTCATCATCGTGTCCGTCGCGTCGCGCGCCGGGCTGGCCGCCCGTGGCTGGTTCTCGCAGGACGAGTTCGTCATCGCCGCGCAGGTGCTCGACACCCGGCTGGACCCGGACTACCTGCTGGGCACGTTCAACAACCACCTCATGCCGGGCGGGCTGGCGGTCGCCTGGCTGATGGTCCGGGCGGCCGGTTTCGCCGGCTGGCCGTGGATCCTGCTGCTGGCGGCCGGGCAGGCGGCGGTGGGGATCGCCCTCTACCGGCTGCTCCGGGACCTGCTGCGGCCCGGCTGGGGGCTGCTCGTCCCGCTGAGCCTGTTCCTGTTCAGCCCGCTGACGCTCGAGGTGTCGTCGCTGTGGCTGGTCGGCCTGCTGGTGCTGCCGCCGCAACTCGCCCTGGTCCTCGCCGTGGCGGCCCAGGTCCGGTACGTGCGCACCGGCCGGAGGCGGCACCTCGTCCTGGTCGCGTTCTGGCTGGTGTTCGGCCTGCTCTTCGACACCAAGGCGCTGCTGATCGTGCCGTTGCTGTTCCTGCTGACCGCGTTCCTGTTCACCAAGGGCCGCGCGTGGCGCAGCCTGGTGACCACCGTCGTGCGGTTCTGGCCGGCGTGGCTGATGCTCACCGTGCTGTCCGGGGCTTACCTGGCGTACTACCTGACCCGCCCGGCCCGTGGGCTGGACGAGCCCACCTCGGTCGGGCAGGTCTTCACCTTCCTGGGCGACCTGATCGGCGACACGGTGGTGCCGGGCCTGCTCGGCGGGCCGTGGCGCTGGACGTACGCCGGTGACGGGCCGCCGCTGTCCGACCCGTACGACATCGCGAAGTGGCTGTCCTGGGCGGTGCTCGCGGCGCTGATCGTGGTCACCGTGCGGCGGCGGCCGACCGCCGGGCGGGCCTGGCTGCTGCTCGCCTGCTACCTCGGCCTGGTCGCGGCGCTGTTCGCGGTGACCCGGCTCGGCGGACCGTTGGGGCCGCTGGTCGGCGTCGTCCCCCGGTACGTCGCGGACGTGGTGCTGGTGGCCGCGATCTGCGTCGGGGTGGCGCTGCTCGGGATGAAGGACAGCGACGAGGACGACGTCTCCGCGTGGCCGCTGCCGACCGTGCTGCGGGAGCCGGGCGCGTTCGCGGTCGGCCTGGTCTCGATGGTCGTGCTGCTGGCCACCATCGGGGTGGGCACGCTGTGGAGCACCGCGCGGTTCGGCGACAACTGGAGCACCAAGCACGGGCGGGACTACCTGGCCACCACGCAGGCCGAGTTGGCCGCCGCGCCGCCCGGCACCGTCTTCTTCGACACGACCGTCCCGGACCGGGTCGTGGCCGGGTACTTCTGGCCGGACAACCTCCAGTCCCACTTCTTCCGTCCGGCCCAGCGGCGGCCGACGTTCGTGACGATGAGCGAGAAGCCGTCGACGTTCGACGAGAACGGCCGGATCCGGCCGGTCGTGGTCGAGGGGCGCAAGGTCGCGCCCGGCACCGTGGAGGGCTGCGGGCACCTGGCCGAGGGTGGCCGGACCGTCCGCATCCCGATGGACGGCTACCTGGTGGAGTGGCCGTACGTGGTGCACTTCGGCTACGTCAGCTCCGGTGACTCGACGGCGGTGTTCAAGCTCGGCGACGCCACCCGCGAGATCACGCTGAAGAGCGGGCTGAACGACGTGTTCTTCATGCTGGAGGGCGCCGGGTCCGCCGTCGAACTGACCGTGAACACGCCCGGCGTCCGGTTGTGCACCAACCTGGTCACCATCGGCCGGGCGGTGCCGAAGCCGTAATGACCGGACGTCCCGCCGAGGGCGGCGGCCCCGCGGTACGGCGGTGGCGGGAGTCGCTGCCGCTGTACCTCGTGGCGGTGGTCGTCACCGCGTTGATCCTGGCTCCGCTCGCGGCGCGGGGCTACGCGCTGCGGTACGACATGGTGTTCGTTCCCCGGCAGCCGCTGAGCTGGGATCTGGTGGCCCCGGCGCAGAGCCTGCCCCGGGCGGTGCCGATGGACGCGCTGGTCTCGCTGGTGACCCAGCTCGTGCCGGGCTGGGTGGTGCAGCGGGTGGCGCTGGCCGGGGCGGTCCTGTTCGCCGCCGTGGGCGCCGGACGGCTGGTGCCGACCGAGCGACGTGCGGTGCGGCTGGTCGCCGCGGTGGCGTACGCGTGGACGCCGTACCTGGCCGAGCGGTTGCTGATCGGGCAGTGGGGACTGCTGCTGGCGTACGCCGCACTGCCCTGGCTGGTGCGGGCGGCGCTGGACCTGCGGGCGGGCCGCGACGGCGCGCTCGCCCGGGTGGTGCTGTTCGCCGCGCCCGCCGCGATCACCCCGACCGGCGGCCTGATCGCGCTGGCGACGGTGCTGGTGCTGGCGGCGGACCGGGCGCGGCTGCGGCTGTCCGCGGTCGCGGTGGGCGGTGTCGCGCTGCTCAACGCCCCGTGGATCGTGGCGGCCCTGGTCACCGGCGCGGGTGGCACGTCCGACCCGGCGGGCGTGGCGGCGTTCGCGGCGCGCGCCGAGAACTGGGCGGGCCCGCTGGTGGCGCTCGCGGGCACCGGCGGCATCTGGAACGTGCAGGCCACCCCGGCCAGCCGGTCCGCCACGCTGGCCCCGCTGGCGACACTGGTCCTCGTGGTGCTGGCCGCTGTCGGTGCCGGCCTGCTACGGCGGCGGCTGCCGGCGGGCGCGGCGGTACGGCTGGGCGTGCTGGCCGGCGGCGCGTACCTGCTGGCCGCCCTCGCCGTGCTGCCCGGCGGAAACGCGGCGCTGAGCTGGGCGGTGGCGCACGTGCCGGGGGCGGGACTGCTCCGCGACGGGCAGAAGTTCCTCGCGCCGTACGCCCTCGTGCTGGTGGTGTGCGCGGCGCTGGGCGCCGAACGGCTGGTGGCCCGGATCGACCGCGAGGTCGCCGGGATCGTGCTGGCCGGGCTGCTGCTCCTGCCGGTGGCCGTGATGCCCGACCTGGCGTTCGGCGGTGCCGGCCGGATCAGCCCGGTGCGCTACCCGGCGGACTGGCGGGCGGTCGCCGAGCGCCTGCCCGACGACCCCGGTGAGATCCTCGCCCTGCCGCTGACCACCTACCGGGCCTATCCGTGGAACCCGGGCCGGGTGGTGCTGGACCCGGCGCCCCGCTACCTGCCGGGAACCGTGCTCACCGACGACACGCTCGTGGTCGACGACGTCGCGGTGGCCGGGGAGAATCCGCGCCTGCGCGAGGTGCGCCGGGTGCTCGCCGAGGGGCGGCCGGTCTCGGCCACCGGCGTGGGCTGGGTGGTGGTGCAGCACGGTACGCCGAGCACAGTGGACCCGGCCGTCCTGGCCGGTCTCGACCTCCGGTACGAGGGGGAGTCGCTGAGCCTCTACCGGAACCCGGCCGCCTCGGGTCCGCCGCCGCGGGCCGGAGCGAGCCGCTGGCTGGTCGTGCTCGCGTGCGGAACTGCCGTTCTGGCGGTCATGGCTGCCGCCTTTTCGACCCTACGCCGGCGAGCTACTGCGTGGTAACGTCCGCTCGCACGTCTCACCATCGGAGGAATGGCATGCGTAGAGCTTTGACCCTTGTCGTGTCCGGCCTGGTGGCGGCGTTGCTCGGGGTCCTGGCCCTCGGCGGGCTCTCGGCCGCCGCGACCGCCACGGCCGAGGAGGCCGCGACCGAGGCGCGTAACGCCACGGAGGCGGCCAAGCGGGCCGGGAAGCAGGACCCGTACGCCCCCGAGGTCTACGGCAACAGGTAGGACGGGTCGCCCCGCCGCTGGACCGGGCGGGGCGAGTCCGCAGTCTCCAGCAGGGTCGCGAAGCGTTCCCCCGCCACCGGCCAGGTGAAGTTCGCCGCGTGCCGCCGGGCCTGAGCGCCCATCTCCTGACGCATCTCGTCGTCGTGCAGCAGCGCGCGCACCTTCGCCAGGTAGTCGTCGATGTCGTCGGCCAGCAGGCCGGTACGCCCGTCGACCACCGCCTCCGCGACGCCGCCCGCCTCCCGGAACGCCACTGTCGGCGTACCCGCCGCGCCGGCCTCCACGATCGTCAGCCCCCAGCCCTCCTTGAGCGACGGCGTCAGGGCGACCCAGGCCGAGGCGAGCAGCGCGGCCTTCTCCTCCTCCGTCACGAAGCCCCGGAAGTCCACCCGGTCGGTGATGTCCAGCTCGTCGGCGACCTCGCGCAGGTGCGACTCCCACCAGCCCTGCCCGGCGACCACCAGCCGGAGCTGGGGCAGCTCGTCGGCGAGCGCCGCGACAGCGCGCAGCGCCACCTCCACCCGCTTGTGCGGCACCAGGCGGTTGAGCGTCACGAGCAGCGGGAACGGGGCGCGTTCGACGTCGGTGCGGGGCAGCTCCGGCGTGCCGTTGTAGACCACGGAGACCTGCTCCGGCGGTACGCCGAGGGTGGACAGTTCGCGCCGGGTCGCCTCGGACACGGTGACGTACCGGCACCGCCGGTAGACGCGTACCGCCAGCGACGACTCGACCCACCAGCCGAACCGGGCGGCCCACTGCGGCAGGACCACCGGCCACTGCTCGCGGTGCACGTGGTGGATCAGCTTGACCACCGGGCGGCGGGCCCAGAGCGGGGAGAGGAACGGCAGGCCGTTGCAGACGTCGACGAGGATGTCCGGCCGGCCGCCCCGGCGCGCGGCGAGCGGGCCGAGGCCGAACGCCCCGGCCAGGTAGCAGAGCGCGGCCCAGAGGTAGACGGTGTGCCGGCCACCGCGCCGGACGAACCGGATGCCCTCGTCGTTGACCTCGTCGGCGGGGGCCTCGCGGTGCGCCGCGCAGAACAGGGTGGCGCGGAATCCGCGCGCCACCAGCTCGGCGGCGATCCGTTCCACGTACACCTCGGAACCGCCGCCCTCGGGGTTGCGAGTGTCTCGCCAGTTGAGGAACAGCACGTGTCCGGGCATGCCGAAGCGACGCTCCACGCGAACCCTACTCTCAAGTAATTTAGCGGTGCGCGTCACATTAAGGGCTGGGCCTGCGCCCGGCAATGCCCCGACCGGCGGCGTCGGGCCGCCGGCCGTCACCGGGTCACTGAAGGTGAGCGGTACGTGACAGCTAGGCGGGTGCCGCGACGTCCGGTGTGGTGGCCGGGACGGCGGACGTCCCCGATGCCGGTCCGCGCCCGGTCGGCCGGCGGCGGCTCTGCGTGCCGAGCGTCTGGAGCGGGCGCTCGACGCCGTAGTAGCTGACCGCGGCGTACGCCAGGCCGAAGACCATGGTCAGGGCGAAGACGTTGACGAACTGGCCGGTGAACAGCGGCCGGTCCTCGAGCAGGTAGATCAGCTCGATGACCAGCGGGTGCCACAGGAACAGGCCGTACGACACGTGCCCCATCCACCGTGCCCACCCGCTGCTGAAGGCCTCCTTCGCCCGGGTCCGCCCGCCGAACGCCACCGGGATCGTGATCAGGACGGCGATCAGGAGGTAGAGCGCCAGCTTGGTGCCGAACTCGGTGGCGGTCGGGCTGGTCAGGTCGCGCGGCCCGGCGATCGGCGTCGTCGCGATCGCCATCACCGCGACCGCTGCCGCCCAGCAGGCGAGCGGCGCCGAGGCGAGGTCGTCGAGCACGCGGAAGGCGGCCGGCGCGGTGCCGGTACGCAGGGCCACGTGCGCCGCGGCCAGCGCCATGCCACCGCCGAACCAGGCGCCGTACGAGGGGAACCACATCGTGTGCAGCGCGCCGTCGAGCCAGCCGGCGCCCATCATGGCGACCCACGCGAGCGTCAGCAGCGCCCCGGAGGAGGCGAGCAGCACGGTGCGGACGGGACGCCAGGTCCGGCCCACGGCGAGCACGGCGAGCAGCGGCAGGAGCAGGTAGAAGACGACCTCGGTGGCGAGGCTCCAGGTCTGGCTGAGCCCGTGCCCGAGCTGCCCGGCCTCGTAGATCTGGGTGAGCGTGAGGTGGCGCAGCCAGTCACCTGCCGACACCGGGTGGTTGCCGGGCAGGACGACGAAACAGACCACCACCGCCAGCCAGTACGCGGGCAGGATCCGCAGCGCCCGGCGCCAGAAGTACCGCTTGGTGCGGGGCCGCGGCCGTCCGGTCGCGACGCTGAGCGCCCACGGCCGGAACAGCAGGAAGCCGGACAGCACGAAGAAGATCGCCACACCCACGTCCAGGCGCGCCAACCAGCCGCCCCACGTGGTGTTCATGGTGACGGCGGTCTGGAAGCCGACGTGGTGACCGACGACCGCCACCGCGCCGATCGCTCGCAGCGCGTCGAGGGCGGGAAGACGGCCCGTTACCGATGGCTCCGGGACTGTTGGCGTGGTGGCTGTGGACATCTGGACATCCAGGGGGTCGCTTTTGCAGGTGACTGGGGAGTAACCTCCCGCCAATGCTAAGGATCGGGTGCCCCGGACGACAGACCGTAGGGCGGCAGGTTACAGGAGGATGAGTGAAGCTTCGCGTGGGCGCCGCGCTCTTCGGGCTAGGTGTCTTGTTGCTGGTCTTCGCGGCCGGGCTGCCGTTCTACGTGGCCCCCGCCGTGACCAAGCTGCCCTATGACCTGGAACCAACGACGTCCGTCGCGGAGGCGAAGGGCGCGAAGTTCCTACAGATCAAGTCCGAAGCCGGCGCGGTGAGCATCGAGGTGCCGCAGGCCGATCTCGTGTCCAGCATCGAGGTCATCCCGCAGCCGGAGGACACCAAGGACCGCTTGCCCAAGGAGCTGAAGGGCGACGCGGTCATCTGGAACGTCTTCCAGACGGTCAAGCGCAGCGACAACCAGGATGTGATCAGCCAGTACAGCACCGAGCTGGCGCTCTACCGGATCTCCGGCGCGGCGGCGCCGTGGGACGAGCAGTGGCTCAACGAGTCCGGCGCGGAGCAGACCCCGGTCGGCAACGTGCGCTACTCCGGCCAGATCTACAAGTTCCCGTTCGGCACCGGCAAGCGTGACTACCAGGTGTTCGACCGCGACCTGAAGAAGACCTTCCCGGCGCGGTTCACCGGCACCGAGAAGATCAAGGGCGTCGAGACGTACCGCTTCGAGCAGCGGATCGAGAACGAGCCGCTGAACACCCCGGCGGACAGCGTCAAGACGCTGCTGGGCAAGTTCGCGCCGACCGCGACCAGCGGTCAGGTCGTCTACAGCAACACCCGTACGCTCTGGGTCGACCCGGTGACCGGCGCCTACATCAAGGTGCGCGAGCAGCAGTACAAGGAGCTGCGTCCGGACACCGGCGCCCCGACCGTGCTGCTGGACGCGGACTTCAACTACAACGACGACACGATCAGCCGCAGCGTCGAGACGGTGAAGGACAACCGTTTCAAGATCGGCATGATCAGTGTCTGGGGCCCGATCATCGCCGGTGTGCTGGGCCTGATCGCCCTGATCGCGGGCGTGTGGCTGGTGACCCGGCCCAAGGGCGACGGCAGCGCGCGGCATCGCGCGGACGCGCCGACCTCCGACCCGACGCCCACCCGCGTCGACCAGGAGCCCGTCGGTGGCCCGCTCGACGACGAGATCCCGCCGGCGTCGACGAACTGGCGGTCCGACGATCCGTCGGTGCCGGCCCAGCGCTCGGGCGCCGGTGAGGTGGAACGCCGCTGACCGGTACGCCGGAAGCACGACGGAGGGGTGGGCCGCGGTGCGGTCCACCCCTCCGTCGTGCAGATCTCCCATGCGGGCGACCGTACTTTACATTCGTTACTCGATTGTAACGGCGAGATATCCGGTAACTTTCCGTCGCGCTCATCGCCATCGATGCCCGGTTTGGCGCGACATTTCGCCCTCATCTCCCGCCGTGGCCTGGGATTTCGTGACGCCCGGTCACCTGCCCGTATCCCCCCGGTGTTACCGCCGGGTAATCAGGGGGTTGTGAGCCACACCGCATCGGGTGCACGATCAGGCTCGATCGTTACCCGTCGGTAACAGAAGGACGGGCCCGGCGCGGGCCGCCGGTTCGCAACCGGCCGCCGCGCACATTCGTTCGAGGAGGAACTCCGTGCAGAATCGGCTCGACAACCAGGGTCGTACCCGGTGGCGGCGGTTCGCCGCCATGATCGTGCCCACCACGGCCGCCGCCGGTGCCATCCTGTTCGGCATGTCGACCGGCGCCATCGCCTCCGACATCACCGTGTCCGGGCAGACGTTCAAGATCGGCGCCGAGCGCCTGGAGGGCGAGGGCTTCAAGCAGTACGGCGGCATCGTCCGCGAGAAGGGCGAGGACGGCAAGGCCGGCGCCACGCGCCCGGTCGCGATGGCCGAGATCAGCAGCGCCGAGCTGTACAAGCTCTGCCAGTCCGTCCGCGCCGACCTGCCCGGCCTGCCGGTGGTGCTCACCATCAACGCCGGTGAGGGCAAGGACCCCGCCCGGGCCAAGGACCTCGTGATCGCGATGGACTCGCTCGAGGGCAACGCCACCTTCACCAACATCCAGATCGGCCGCGACGCCAGCGACCTCAACCCGACGGCGCAGCGGGGCTCGTTCGGCCAGAACTCCGACCGGGTGACCATCCGTGATCTGAAGCAGGTGTCCCGCTACACCACTTCCTCGACGTTCAACCTGGTCGGGCTCCGGCTCAAGGTCAACGTGGGCGACGACGCCAAGGGCAAGGAGTGCTTCTGAGCTGAGCACGGCCCGCGGTGGCCGACCACCGCGGGCCTGCCCCACCGTCCCCGTCCCCGCTCCGCCAGGAGGAGTACGTGACAACCGTCGAACCGTCCCACGCCCGGCTCGGCACCGCGGCCCGGGCTTGGCGGACCTTCCGCCGCTGGCAGCGGACCCGGCCGTTCTGGGGCGGCCTGTTCATCATCCTGGCCGGGGTGGAGATGCTCGCCTCCACCCGGTTGACCCTCAACGGCCTGAGCTTCAGCAGCGGCGCCACCGGCCTGCTCTCCCTGCTGATCCCGGGCATCCTGGTGACCTGCGGGGTGCTGCTCTGGCTCAGTCCGGCGCAGCGGCTGTTCTACTCGATCGTCGCGGCGATCACCGCCGTCTACTCCCTGATCGGGCTCAACCTCGGCGGCTTCTTCCTCGGCCTGCTGCTCGGCATCGTGGGCAGCGCGCTCGCGTTCGCCTGGGTGCCGACCCCGCCGGCCGGTCCCGCCGGTGCCGAAGCGGCCGAGGCCGAGCGCGACACCGACGAGCCCGGCACCACTGTGGACGACGAGCCCGAGACCGCCGTGGACGCGCAGCCCGTGGACGCACAGCCCGTGGACGCACAGCCTGTGGACGCGCAGACCGCTGACGAGCGGCCGACCGTCGAGGTGCCGGTCGGCGTCCGGCCGGCCGTCGAGCAGCCGACTGCCGAGCGGCCGGGCGGGGAGCGGCCGGTCCCTCGGCAGTCGGCGAACGGGCAGGCGGCCGGATCCGACGCCGGCCCGCCGGAGTGGGCGGGACGTTCGGCGGACCCGCGCACCTTCGGCATCGTCCTCGTGGTGCTCGGCCTCGCCGCCGCCGGCCTGGCCGTACAGCCGCAGGCGGTGCAGGCCGCCCCGAGCAAGCCCGCCGCGAGCGCCTGCCCGTCGAAGCCCGCCACGCCGTCGTCCGGCGCGAGCGCACCCACCGCGACGCCCACCCCGACGCCGAGCGCGAGCCCGACGCGGGAAGGCAACATCATCACCGACTTCTTCGACGGGATCGGCGACCTGTTCAAGGGCGGCAGCGACAAGAGCGCGACGCCCTCGCCCACACCGACCGCGAGCGGGTCGGCGACCCCGACGAGCAAGCCGACGACCCGTCCCGGCCCGACCGACTGCCCGGCGCCGGGCAAGCCGGGCAAGGAGGAACCGGCGAAGCCCGGCAAGGTGGAACCGGGCAAGCCGCTGCCGCGTATCGCCGCCGACCCGAGCCTGCCGAAGGTGGGCCAGCAGCCGTCGAAGCTCACCGGCTCCAAGGTGACCATGACCGGGCTGCGGTTCGAGGGGATCACCGACCTGCAGACCGAGCAGGGCGTGCTCAAGGTGCTGAAGTTCAGCATGAAGGAGGCGGTGACCGACGACTTCCTGCTGGTCGCCGACGGTCCCCGGGGCCGCACCCAGCGGTACGCGACCGACCGCCTCACGGTCCGCGACGACGTCGCGTTCTACTGCACCCGGTTCGTCGGCAAGCTCGCCGGCATCAAGCTGACGCTGACCCCGGACCTGCCGTTCCCGGACGGCCTGCCGGTCACGCTGCCGATCCCGGTGACGTTCACCGACCCGGTCATCGACCTGGCGTACGTCACCAGCAACACGCTCACCGGCCGGCCGACGCTGCGGCTGACGCTCGGCGCCTGACGCGTGCGGGTGCCGGCGGGACTCACCGCCGGCACCCGGCACCGGCTCAGATGCGGGCCAGCGCCTTGCGCAGCGGGTCGAGCCCCAGCGAACCCAGGTCGAGCGCCTGGCGGTGGAACTCCTTGAGGTCGAAGTCGGCGCCCTTGCGGGCCTTCGCGTCCTCCCGGGCCTGCAACCAGATCCGCTCGCCCACCTTGTACGACGGCGCCTGCCCGGGCCAGCCCAGGTAGCGGTTCAGCTCGAAGCGCAGGTTCTCGTCCGGCACCCGGCAGTGCGCCCGCATGAACTCCCAGCCCAGCTCCGGCGTCCACCGCTCGCCCGGGTGAAAGCCGAACGGGTTGTCCTTCGGGATCTCCAGCTCCAGGTGCATGCCGATGTCCACGATGACCCGGGCCGCGCGCAGCGCCTGCCCGTCGAGCATGCCGAGCCGGTCACCCGGGTCGTCGAGGTAGCCCAGCTCGTCCATCAGCCGCTCCGAGTAGAGCGCCCAGCCCTCGCCGTGCCCGGAGACCCAGCACAGCAGCCGCTGCCAGCGGTTGAGCAGGTCGGCCCGGACGGCGGTCTGGGCGACCTGGAGGTGGTGACCCGGCACGCCCTCGTGGTAGACGGTGGTCACCTCGCGCCAGGTGGAGAAGTCGGTGATGCCCTGCGGCACCGCCCACCACATCCGTCCGGGCCGGGAGAAGTCCTCGCTCGGGCCGGTGTAGTAGATGGCGCCGTCGCTCGTCGGCGCGAGGCAGCACTCGATCCGGCGTACCTGCTCGGGGATGTCGAAGTGGGTGCCGTTCAGCTCGGTGACCGCCCTGTCGGCGAGCGCCTGCATCCAGTCCCGGAACGCCTCCTTGCCGCGTACCGTCCGCGCCGGGTCGGCGTCGAGCGCGCGTACCGCGTCGTCGACCGAGGCGCCGCGCCCGGCGATCCGCGCGGCCACCGCCCGCATCTCGGCCTCCAGCCGGGCCAGCTCCGCGAAACCCCAGGCGTACGTCTCGTCCAGGTCGACCTTCGCGCCGAGGAAGTACTGCGAGGCCAGCTCGTAGCGCTCCCGCCCGGCGGCCTGCTTCTCCCGGCCCACCGGCGCCAGCTCGGTGCGCAGGAACTGCCCGAACTCGGCGGTGGCGGCGGTCGCGGCGGCGGCGCCCTTGCGCAGCTCCGCGCCGAGTGCGCCGTCGGCGTCGATCCGCTCGACCATCCCGTGGAAGAAGTTGTCGCCCTCCGGGTCGACCCAGACGTCGCACTGCTTGGCGACCTCGACGAGCTGCACCCGCGAGCTGACCCGTCCCGCCGCGGCGGCCTCGCGCAGCGTGCGCTTGTAGCCGTCCAGCGCGGACGCGAAACGGTTGAGCCGCGCGGCCACGTTCGCCCGGGCCTCCTCGCCGTCGGTCGGCATGAGGTCGAAGACCATCCGGATCTCGTGCAGCCCGCTCGCGATCACGTTGACCTCGCTGCCGGTCTCGCCCGCGTCGTGGCGGGCCAGCTCCAGGCCGAGGCGTTCCTGCATGGCCTCCTTGGCGGTCCGCTCCGCCTCGGTCTCCGGCTCGGTCACGTCGAGTTCGCCGAGCGTGCGACGGGCCAGTTCGGCGCGGGCGGCGTAACCCTCGGGCGACAGGTCGTCGAGCTGGTCGTCGTAGCCGGCGATGCCGACGTAGGTGGCGCCGGTCGGGCTCAGCGGAGCCCACTCGGCCACGTACCGGTTGGCGAGGTCATCGATTCGTCCCACCAGGCGACCCTACGTGACGCCGCATCCGGAATACCGCGCGACTTCGTCGTACCTCTGCGGCAGAGTGTCAGGGGTGAACGTCGAGATCACTCCTGACCGCGCGCCGGTGCGGAGCTGGCTGCCCGGGTTCGTCGCGCTCGCCGCCATCTGGGGTTCCAGCTTCCTGTTCATCAAGGTCGGCGTGACCGAGCTGCACCCCGTGCACCTCACGCTCTACCGGGTGGCCACCGGCGCGCTGACGCTGCTCGTGGTGCTCGCAGTGCTGCGCGACCGGCTGCCCCGCGACCTGCGGGTGTGGGCGCACATGCTCGTGGTGGCCGCGTTCGGCGTCGCCGTGCCGTTCACGCTGTTCGGCTACGGCGAGCAGCGGGTCGAGTCGATGCTCGCCGGCATCTGGAACGCCACCACGCCGCTGATCGTGCTGCCGCTGGCGGTGCTGGTGTTCCGCACCGAGCGGCTGACCGCCCGCCGTGCCGTCGGGCTGGGGCTGGGCTTCGTCGGCGTGCTCGTGGTGCTCGGCGTCTGGGAGGGCGTGGGCGGCGCCCACTTCGTCGGCCAGCTCATGTGCTTCGGCGCGGCGGCCTGCTACGGGCTGGCGATCCCGTACCAGAAGAAGTTCGTCGCGGGCAGCGCGTACTCCGGCCTGTCGCTGTCGGCGGCCCAGCTGCTGGTGGCGACCGCGCAGCTCGCGCTCGTCGCGCCGTTCGTCGGTACGCCGCCGTCGCCGATCGGCCTCTCCCCGCGCGTGGCGGCGAGCGTGCTGGCGCTCGGCGCGCTCGGCACCGGGCTCGCCTTCGTGATCAACATGCGCAACATCCGGCTGGCCGGGGCCAGTACGGCGTCCACAGTGACGTACCTGATCCCGGTGTTCGCGGTGCTCGTCGGCGCGGTGGTGCTGGGCGAGCGGATGAACTGGCACCAGCCCGTCGGCGCGTTCGTGGTGCTCGTCGGCGTGGCGGTCGCCCAGGGCCTGTTCGGGCGGCGCCGTCCACGCCCGGAGGCGGTGACGCCCACCGCCCGCACGGCCGAGCCGGCCACGCGCGGCTGACCGTCAGCCGCGGCCGGCCGTCCACTTCACCAGGCGGTCGGCCGTCCAGGTGTTCACCACCCGCTTCGCCGGTACGCCGCACAGCGCGGCCCGCTCGCAGCCGAAGCGCTGCCAGTCGAGCTGGCCGGGCGCGTGCGCGTCGGTGTCGATCGCGAACCGGCACCCGGCCTCCAGCGCGAGGCGGATCAGCCGCTTCGGCGGGTCCTGCCGCTCCGGCCGGGAGTTGATCTCGACGGCCACGTCGTGCTCGGCGCAGGCGGCGAAGACGGAGTCCGCGTCGAACTCGCTCTCCTTGCGGGTACGCGCCCGGTGCCCCCGGTCGCCGGGCCCGGTCACCCCCGCGGGCCGGGAGGAGACCATCCGGCCGGTGCAGTGGCCGAGGATGTCCAGGTGCGGGTTCGCGATCGCGGTCAGCATCCGGCGGGTCATCTTCGCCCGGTCGTCGTTCAGGCCGCTGTGCACCGAGCCGACCACCACGTCCAGGCGGGCCAGCAGCTTCTCGTCCTGGTCGAGCGAGCCGTCGGCGAGGATGTCGACCTCGATGCCGGTGAGGATGCGGAAGCCCTTCGGCAGCGCCTCGTTGACCGCGGCGACGTGGTCGAGCTGCTTGCGCAGCCGCTCCGCGGTCAGACCCCGGGCCACTGTGAGCCGCGGCGAGTGGTCGGTGAGCACCACGTACTCGTGGCCCAGCTCGACCGCCGCCAGCGCCATCTCCTCGATCGGCGAGCCGCCGTCGGACCAGTCCGAGTGGGTGTGGCAGTCGCCGCGCAGCGCGTCCCGCAGCTTCGCCGCCGCCTCGTCCAGGTCGGTGCCCTCGGTGGCCAGCAGCCGGCGCAGGTAGACCGGCTCCTCGCCGGCCAGCGACTCGGCCACGCAGCGGGCGGTCACGTCACCGACGCCGGACAGCTCGGTCAGCTTGCCGGTGCGGGCCCGCTCGGCCACCTCGGCGGCGGGTAGCGCGCCGAGCGTCTTCGCCGCCGACCGGAACGCCCGGACCCGGTACGTGGCCTCGTTCGCCCGTTCCAGCAGGAACGCGATCCGGCGCAGGTCGGCGATGGGATCCCGGGCACTCATGTCCTGGAAACTACGCGCATCCGCCGTCCGCCGCGTGTCCCCGCGGCGCGAGTCGGTCAGCCGCTGCGGGTGGACCGGCCGGGCGAGGCCGGGCAGCCGTGCTTGCGCTGCCAGGCGGTGACCTCGGCGACCGGCGAGCGGTTGCCGCCCTTGCGCCAGGAGTTCAGGTACGGCGCCGGCCAGACCACGCCCCGGCGGATCCACCAGTCGTCGGCGCCGGTGCACTTCGGGGACAGGCCGAAGTGCAGGTGGCAGACGTTGTTGGCGTTGCCGGTGCGGCCCACCTTGCCGAGCTGCTGCCCGGCGCGCACCCGCACGCCGGCGTCGACACCCGCGTCGATCGCGCTCAGGTGCGAGCCGTAGTAGCGCACCCCGTCGTCGCCGAGCAGCGAGACGGAGAGCCCGCCGTTGTTCGGGCCCAGCGGCCCGCGCCTGTCGAACCGGTCGACGCGGCTCACCTCCAGCACCACACCGTCGGTGACCGCCACCACCGGTTCCCCGCAGTCGGCGAACACGTCGGTGCCCGGGTAGCCGCCGTGCGTCGGGTGGTAGTCGACGTTGCCGGCCCGCACCGGGAAGACCCGCTTCACGTCGATGTGCGTCGGTGACGGCGGGGAGGCGGCCGGCGGTACCGGATCGGCCGGGTCGGCGGGCTGCGCGGCCGTCGCCATCGGGCTCGGTTCCTGCCACCTGTCGGCGCGCCCGGTGGGGGAGCCGCACCCGGCGGCGAGCGCCGCGACGAGCAGCAGGACCGGGTACGCCGGCAGCGTGCGGCGACCGATCGATGGCGAGCGCATCCGGT
The DNA here is from genome assembly GCF_049179035.1 of Micromonospora sp. WMMD1274. Lineage (NCBI taxonomy): Bacteria > Bacillati > Actinomycetota > Actinomycetes > Micromonosporales > Micromonosporaceae > Micromonospora > Micromonospora sp. WMMD1274. Next base: position 2,687,387 of record NZ_JBMHMG010000001.1, on the reverse strand, counting down.
CATCCTGACAGACCACTACCGTAGGGACGAAAGCCGAACGCGGTACGGACGGTCCGGGAAAGGGGGCGGCGGTGACGCACGGGTGGCACGGCGGACCCGAGGGGACCGGTCCGGGGGCGTTCCCACCGCCGCCACGTACGCCGTCGGGGCTGTTCCCGTCGAGCACGTCGATGCGGCCCAGCTACCGCGAGCCGTACCCGGTCACCGGCGCCGGCGTCGCGGTCGGCGCGCTCGTCGCGTTCGCCTGGTTGCTGTTGTTCGGGCTGCTCGGCGGCGGCGTCGCCGGCTACGCCTGGTGGACGCTGCTGGCCGGCGGACTGGCGTGGCTGGCCGCCGCGGTGCTGGTCCGCCACGGCGACCGGGGGGTGGCGACGGGCGTGGCGATCGTCACCGCGGGTGGCTGGAGCATCGCCGCCGCGATCGTCGCGACGCGGTGGGCGCAGACCGGAGACTGGCCGCTCTGGTGACCTTCGGTGCCGGTCTCGCTGCGTAGCGAAGGCCACCTTGACGTACGCCTGAGGACGGTCCACGCTCGCGGTATGGCCTGGACCACACCGCCGCGGCTCGACCCCGATCGGAGCCGCCGTCGCCTGCAACTCCTCGCCGAGTTGGCCGGTGCCCGTGCGGTACAGCAGCGCCAGCGGCCGCAGCGGGCCCGCACCGAGCGGCTGCGCCAACTCATCGCCACCCGCCGGCGCGTCGTCGGCTGACCGGCTTTCTCTGAAGGAACGGCCGGCCCATACGGGGCGTTGACCGCTCGCCTGCCGACCCGACCGGTTAACGTGCATCGCGTGACGTGTCGGCGTGCTGCCGAGGCCAATTTGGGGGGACCGTGTCGTACTTCGCTGCTGCCGTGGCGCGCGTCGACGGCGGCTGGACCGCCGGTGAGGTGAGCCTGCGTGGCGTCACCGACATCGAGGAGGTGGCCGACCGGCTGCGCGACGTCGAGCCGGACGCCGACCTCTCGCTGCTGTTCGTCGAGGCCGACGACACGTACCTGGTCGTCCTGCGCCTGGACGAGGGGGAGGATCTGCGGATCTTCGGCTCGGACTCGGCGTACGCGGAGGAGTCCCGGCTGGGCGCGCTGCTCGTCGGTGACCTGAAGACCTCGGTGACCGGCCTGGAGGACGTCGACGAGCCGCGCGCCTCCGGCGACGACGACACCGAGCAGCCCGCCGTGGACCCGGAGGCCGACCCGGTCGGCGACGCGGACCTCCTCGCCGACCTGGGCATCCCGGCGCAGAAGCTGCTTGCGCTCTGCGCGCACGAGGGCTCCATGCCGGCCGACGTGACCGCCGAGATCTGCCAGGTGCTCGGCTGCGCGGACGAGGTCGAGGAGCTGCGTGAGGTCTGAGCCCGGCGAGTCCCTGACGCCCGGCGCCGCCGAACCGGCCGACGCGACGGATCCGGCGCTGGAGACCGTACGCCCGGGGCAGCCCACCCCCGGCCGGGCCGCGCGCGTCGGTCCCGGCGCCGACGAGGCGCTCGCCGACCCGGGCGCGGTGGGCCGCCGGCAGCGGCACGAGCTGTGGATGCGCCGGGCCCTGGAGGTCGCGATGACCGGCCCGGACGACGCCATCCCCGACGCCGACGACGTGCCGGTCGGCGCGGTGCTCTACGGCCCCGACGGCACCGAACTGGCGATCGGACGCAACGAGCGGGAGCTGACCGGCGACCCGACCGCGCACGCCGAGGTGCTGGCGTTGCGCCGGGCCGCGCAGCGGCTGGGCCGCTGGCGGCTGGACGACTGCACGCTGGTGGTGACGCTGGAACCGTGCACCATGTGCGCCGGTGCGATCGCGCTGGCCCGCGTCTCGACAGTGGTGTTCGGCGCCTGGGAACCGAAGACCGGCGCCGTCGGGTCGCTCTGGGACGTGCTGCGCGACCGCCGCGTCACGCACCGCCCCGAGGTGTACGGCGGCGTGCTGGAACGCGAGAGCGCGGCGGTGCTGCGCGCCTTCTTCCGCTGAACGTCCCGACTCAGGCGTGCGTCGTCGTCGGACGCAGCAGCGTCGCGGCGATCGCGCGGCCGACCTCGGTCCAGGCAGTCGGGCGCAGGGTGGCCGGATCCAGCCGGACGATGGACCGGGTGCCGGTGGCGTGCACGGTGCCGCCGTCGGTCGAGCGGAACTCGAAGGCGTAGCGTGCGCTGCTGGTGCCGAAGTGCTCCAGCCAGAAGTGCACCGCCACCGTGCCGACGCCGATGACCGGCGCCTGATAGGTGATGGTGAACTCGCGGACCGCGTGGAACACGTCGGGGGCGGCGTGCACGTCGCCCCGGAAGGCGACGCCGCGCTCGGCCCAGTAGGGCGTCAAAGCGCGTTCCAGCAGCACCGCGTAGCGGGCGTTGTGCAGGATGCCCATGGCGTCGAGGTCGTCGAAGTGCACGGGCACGTGCTCGACGTGCCCGAACTCGGCGACCGGCCGGTCGACTGCGGCGTGGCTCATGACTGGCCTTCCGGTAGCAGGGTCGGATCCGGGCAGAGCGCCCGCAGCCGGGTCAGCAGGCCCTGGCGGGCATGCCGGTAGGTGGCGTCCGGGTCGAGCAGCCGGGACCGCATCACCGCGCTGATCCCCAGCGCGTCGATCTCGTACGCCAGCAGCGGCACGTCCAGGTCGGCGGGGAGTTCGCCGAGGTCGACGGCCTCCTGGACGAGGCGTTCGAGGAGCGCGGTCCAGCGGGCGAACGCCTCGGCTAGCCGGTCCCGGACCGGGCCGGGACGGGCGTTGTACTCGAACTCGGTGTTGGCGAAGAAACAGCCGCCGGGCAGCACCCGGGCGGCGTAGAAGTCGATCCGGGCGTCGTGCAGCGCCCGCAGCCGGCGTACGCCCCGTGGCGCGTGCAGGGCGGGGGCGACGATCCGCTCCTGCCACTGCGCGACCGCCCGCTCGACGGTGGCGAGTTGCAGCGCCTCCTTGGATCGCCAGTGCGCGAAGAGGCCGGACTTGCTCACCTCCAGCCGGTCGGCGAGCTGGGCCAGGGAGAGGCCGTGCAGGCCGACCTCGGTGGCCAGCGCCACTGCGGTGTCCAGCACCGCGGTGCGGGTGCGGTCGCCACGGGCGACGCGGCCGTCGGAGGTCATGCGGTCAGCCTAAGGGAAAGAAGCACGACCGGTCGTATTTATTTCTGTGACCCGGGTAACGCGAACCGCCCCGCCACCTTGCGGCGACGAGGCGGTCCAGGATCGATCAGGTCAGGCGATGATGGTGTCCAGCGCGATCTCGACCATCTGGCCGAACGTCTGCTCGCGCTCCTGCGACGTGGTCTTCTCGCCGGTCTTGATGTGGTCGCTGACGGTAAGGATGGTCAGCGCGCGGGCCTTGAAGCGCGCCGCGATCGTGTAGAGCGCCGCCGACTCCATCTCCACCGCCAGCACGCCGTAGTCGGCGAGCCGGTCGTACAGGTCCGGCCGGTCCGTGTAGAAGGCGTCCGCCGCCAGGATCGGCCCCACCCGCATGCTGATGCCGCGCCGCTCGGCCACCTCGACCGAGGTACGCAGCAGCCCGAAGTCGGCCACCGGGGCGTAGTCGATCAGCCCGTCGAAGCGCATCCGGTTCATGTTCGAGTCGGTGGACGACCCGATCGCCGCCACCACGTCCCGCAGCTGCAGATCCTCGGTCAGAGCCCCGCAGGAGCCGACCCGGATCAGCGACTTCACGCCGTACTCGTTGACCAGCTCGTGGGCGTAGATCGAGGCGGACGGCATGCCCATGCCGGAGCCCTGGACGGACACGTCGACACCGTTCCACTTCCCGGTGAAGCCCAGCATGCCGCGCACCGTCGTGTAGCAGCGGGCCCCCTCCAGGTAGGTCTCCGCGATCCACTTGGCCCGCAGCGGGTCGCCCGGCATCAGGACCCGCTCGGCGATCTCTCCCGGCTCAGCGCCGATGTGCGTACTCATGGCAAAGATCCTGCCAGGCCGGGCCGAGGGATACCGGTTCGGCGTCCAAGCCGGCGGTCCTGTACCCTCGTCGGCGGTGGCGTGTCCGAGTGGCCTAAGGAGCACGCCTCGAAAGCGTGTGAGGGTTTACGCCCTCCGCGGGTTCAAATCCCGCCGCCACCGCTCGTGAACAGCGAGAACGCCCGGTCGATCCGCGAGGATCGCACCGGGCGTTCCGCTTGTGGTCTCATTTTTGGTCTCGGTTGCCCACCCGCAAAGCTGTCGCCTGGCATGACCAGCCTGGTTGGTCCGGGGCGGTGTCGACGCACCCTTGCCGCCAGTTGCAGCTTCGAGGGTGGAGAAGGTGACGAGTACCGTGTCCGAAACGCGATGGTGCCCGCCCAGCGAACTGGGCGGGCACCGCCATACGTGGCCGAGTCTGAACTAGGCCGGATAGATCACTTACCGGACTTGTTCTTGGTGGGGTCGACCAGCTTCGACGGGCCGCCGTTGGGGGTCGGCGGGATCCGGTGTCCCTTGGGAACAGTCACCTCGGGCCCGCCCTGGGTGGGCAGGTACTGACCGCTCTTCGGAGCGGGCGTGCCCGGGTTCACGATGACCGGCTTGGAGGCCGGACGGCTGGCCGGCTTCGCAGCCGGCTTGCTGCCCGTTCCAGACGGCTTCGCGCTCTTACTTGCCACTTGCGTTCTCCTTCTTGATGGAGCACGCCGGGCGCCCTACGGAGAATTTCACTCCGCTGAAGTCTCGCGAGAGCCTTCATCCGCTGCTAAAGTCCCCGTTCTACTGCCAGGTAGGAACGACGACCCGGTGGGGTGCCCGGAGACCCGGCCCCTTGCCGGGTCTTCGTGCTGTCATGCTGCGATCACGCTACTGGACGTGCGGGTGGTGGGCAAGGAGATCGACTGAGCCGCTGACCCGTACATCTAGTGGCTCGGCTGCTCATCGGCGGCCACATCTTGTGGATAGACGCCTCGGTGTCCTGTGGACAGCGGCGGCGCGGGGTGCGGTAGCCGCTCGAACGCTTGTTCCATTCGAACATAAGGGCAGTTCAGGGCTGTAGTCGCGTCGATCAATGTGGATGCCCATGATCGGGTTGGCCTTGTGGATAACCTGTGGATGGCATGTGAATCTGGCCCTTGTGACCTGCCGGTATCACGGACAGCTACGTCGGCAAACTTCATCCTTTCGGGTGACCCTTCGGCGTGTCGTCCCTGGACCCGGGAGTGGCCCAAAGAAGTCCGCCGACCGTTGAGCGATGTCCTGACGGACCTGTGCCGTCAGTTGCTGGGATCGGGTGGCCATCGCCGAGTTGGACCAGCCCATGATGCCCATCACCGCCCGTTCGGCCACGCCGAGGATCAGCAACACCATGGCGGCCGTGTGTCGAGCATCGTGCAGCCGCCCATCGCGCAGTCCCGCGCGGGCCAGCAGCCGCTTCCACTCGTGTAGTCGGTGCGTGGGTTCACCGGGCCGCCGGTCGGCGTGGTGAAGAGGTAGCCGGTAGCTGTCCAGAGTTGCGCGGCTGTCTCACGCTCGGCGGCCTGTTCTTTCCGGTGCTGGCGCAGCAGGGTAACCAGGGGGTCCGGAAGTCCGATGCTGCGCCGACCGGCCCGCGATTTCGTGTCGGCGGTCTCCGCGCGCAGCGGCTGTCGGTGGGGGCAGTGACCGCCGAACTTTCGACCGCACGGGCTCGTGCACCCGTGCTTCCATCTGGGGCGCTGCCGGGCGCGGCGAACCATCAGCGTCCCACCGTCGAGGTCAACGTCATCCCCCTTCAGGCCCAGCACTTCGCCCTGCCGCAATCCGAGCACTAGGGCTATTGCCCACCGCGCGCTGTTGCGCCGTTTGCTCGCGGCGCGCAACAACCGCTGCACCTCCTCCACCGAATAGGGCTCGACCTCTTCGTCTTCGAGACGTGGCGCTTTCGCCAGGCTGGCGGGGTTACGCACGAGGTGTTGCCGGCGTACCGCCTCGTTGAGGGCAGTTCGCAGGGTGCGGTGCGCCTGGTGGGCGGTGGCGGCGGCGCTTCCGGCGGCCTGCATCTTGCGGGTCAGCTTCTCCACGTGCTCGGGTTGCAGCTTCTCCGATCGGTGCGCACCGAGTCCGGGGATCACTCGGCTGGATGCGGGCCAGCACCACCGGGAGCGTGTCGGTATACGGCGACCCGGTAGCCGGCGATCGTGTTGTCACGCACGGCCGGCGCGGCGATGTTCTCCACCCAATGCGTGAGCCACGTCTTGACAGTCCACGACTGCCCCGCCTTGCGAACGGTGCCCCTGTCGCGGTCGCGCTCCAGCTCGCGCACCTTGCGGGTGACAATGGCCTCGGTCTTGCCCCGAACGTGGCGACGATCGGGACTGCCGCCGGGAACGCCCGGCGTTGGTGCCGGTCATCGGCCGGCGGGACCCCTGCCACGCGAGGCGGCCGGCGGCGGCCAGGGCGCGGGCGGCGACGTCGAGTTCGGCCGGGGTGCCGGTCAGCCACACTTCGAGGTCGGACAGCGGCGCGTCGCGCGGGGAGGGCCGGTCGTCGCGGTAGCCGGCCATCACGCGGGCTCCCCGTTGGCTTTCTCAGGTGAGACGCTGCGAGACGCGCTAGCCGAGGCGCTCGACAAGGTGCGCGTCGGGAGGCTGGCGCCGGAGACGATCGCGGTACGGGTGCTGATCTCTGACATGACGGTGCCCATGGCGCTGCCTGCTCGGGCTGAGACTCAGGCGGATGACCCTGCGGTGCGAGAGCGAGCCGAACGCATCACGCGCCGGGCGGCAGACGCCATCATCGACCAGGTGGCCGAACTGGGCGACCTCGGCCTGATCCGGGTCGACCTCGGTAGACGTGCGGATGCACCGAGCCGCGCCCCTGTTCAAGCTCCGCATCTCGAACGGGGAAGAGGTCTTCTACGGCTTCTATCCCGTCGTCGAGCGCACCGTCTCGGTCAAGGGTGAGCCCATGGCGATCTACGACCTGATGGGCAAGGACGTGCCGTTGTTCCACTATGCCGTGACCGACGACGACACGTCCCAGGCACGCAGTTCGTGGAGGCGTCTCGCCAGTCGTTCGACTCGGTGTAGTCGACCATCGCCTACCGGTACGACGGATGAGCGCCGACCTCGGCCGACTGCTCAGCAAGGTCGGCGCGGTGCTGCTCGACTTCGACGGCCCGGTGTGCAGCATCTTCGCCGGGTACCCGGCGCCGCAGGTTGCGGCCGAGCTGGTCGACGTGCCGCCGGATCTCGCCAGCGAGCCGGACCCGCTCGAAGTACTACGCCGCACCGCCGCGCTCGGCGATTGGGAAATGACGCGGGCGGTTGAGACGCGCTTTGCGCGGCCGAACGCCGCGCCGTCGAGAGTGCCGCACCGACGCCGTATGGGCGAGAGGTCATCGTGGCTGCCAGACAAGCAGGGATGCTGGTGGCGGCGGTTAGCAACAATTCGGATGGCGCGGTGATCGCGTACTCGCGGCGAATAGGCTCGCAACATACGTTTCTCCCGTGGTCGGCCGCGCATACGCCGAACCGGAGCGCATGAAGCCGAATCCCGAACCGATCCTGAAGGCTGTGCACGCTCTCGGTGAGCTTCCGGGTCGATGCCTTCTAATTGGCGATTCGTTATCGGACCTCGAGGGAGCCAAAGCTGCACGAGTCGGTGTAATTGGCTACGCAAACCGGTCGGAGAAGATTGCGGCGTTCCGCAACGCCGGGGCAGATGCAGTGATCACCAGCATGGGGGAACTCGCTGACGTGATGATTAATCGAGTCGAGAGCTGACCTGCGAGTCGCAGGAAGTCAGAGTTGCAACCTGGCTCCGCCTCAGGCGGTGTTTAGGCAGGCCCAACCCTAGAGCCTGAACGTCGCCTGCTCCGTTCGCAGCATATCGAAAGGGTTCATCCAGCTCACGCCGACCGCGTCACAAGCGTCCGGAATTTTGATGCGGTTGCGCGAGCCTGTGCCAGCCCTCTCGTGTGTCACTACTGTCGCATTAACCGTATGAGCATGCGCCACCAGGAAGTAATCAGCAGCGCCTAGGAATTCGAAAACAGCCGCTCTTGTGTATTGGGGGGAAGTGTTTGCCCAGGTGCTGAGTCGCGTAAGTGACGGCGCGCTGATCTCTCTTGCCGGGAGTGTAAAGGATCTGGGCATTTTCTTGATCCATTCGCATAACTCGTCTGCGGTGCCCACCAACTCATCGTAGACGGCTTCCACCGTGTAAAGCTTGGCGCTTAGGTGGGCTGACTTGAGCCATTCCCAGAACCCAGGAACGATGTCGAAAGGGTAGTAGCGGTTCTTGGCGTCTATAAATACGTTCGTGTCAATCAAGTACATTTAGGCAACCCCGAGGCTCTCGCTGAGCTGCTCGAAGGTTGATGTTTTCTTAAAGCCAAGAAGGCGAAACGCGTCCCGGTAGGGAGTTCCGCCTTCGAGAGTGTCAGCCACGACTGATCGGGCGAAGCGCCTGCCTACTCGCACGGGAAGAGTGGTGTAGAAGTTCCCGCCGCCAGTTTGCCTGTTCATCAAGGCGAGCACTCGCTCCAACTCCTCATTGAAGGCGTGGTTGAACTGACGTTCTTGCAAGAAGCCAGCGTCGAAGATGCGCCGTAGTACGACCAGTGTGCTTACCTTGTAGAGGCGTGCTAGTCGCTGTAGCTCCAAAGTCAAATTACGGCTTGGGGCGAACTCCAGCCGCAGAGAGGCCAATGGAATCAAAAGCTCGGCGGCAACCTCGTTACACCAGCGCTCCGTCCGGTTGTCGTTGGCAATATGGGCAAGATCCTGGTTCGAAATTGCAGAGCCGCCAAGACTAATGTGAGCCAGTTCGTGAGCTAGTGTAAAAATCTGGGCAGCTTTGGTATCTGCGCCGTTGATGAAGATCAGGGGTGCAATGGGGTCTGCAAGCGAAAACCCACGGAACTCTCTGGGGTCGAGCTTCCGGTGGGTATTGGAGCCAACGATTCCGCTGGTCATCACCAGTATCCCCTGGCGCTCAGCATGTTCCGATAGCCCGCGAAGCGCCTCCGCCCACGTGGCGAATTCCGAACGGATCTCAAGGCCAAACCCTAGCGAGTCACGCAGGCTGTTTGCTGCCGCCTCGGGAGTTGTAGAAAGCTGCATGCTTCCGACTACTGATACAGGTCTGTAGCCGTGGGACTCGGCGAACTCGCGGTACCACTCCTGGCGTTGCTCGCATGCATAAATCGTGTCTAGCAGATTAGGGGTGGGGTTCCGATTCCGCTCGTCACGAAAGGTCCGAAAATCAGGTAGAGGCAGCGTCTCTTCGGGCGGACTTGGCAAAAAGAATAACCCGATGGGAGTGTATGTTGCCTGCGCATAGTTCTCTAGCTGCCGCATTGTTGGTTTTACAGAGCCTGACTCCCACTGGAGAAGCATCGGGAATCGGTTGGCTAAGTCCCCGATAGAAAGACGCGCCCTTTCGCGCGCCCAGCGGAGCATCTCAGGCGCAACATTGACCCGCGTGGGCATGCCTGTTCCTCTCCCGGCCGTATTCGAAACGAACCAACAACTTCTGACTCTAGCCGCTCTGACCTTCTACGTTAAGTACCCAGGCGGTCACGTTGTGGAACCCAAAGCTCGTAAAACTTGACAGCTCGGTCACGACGCCTCTGCCAAGCAGGCCAGAGGCGTGGCAAGGAACACGTGCGGGCCGAGCGTCGATGGGCACATGGAGCGGCGCAGCGCGGCACGTGTGCTGCCGGAGCTGGCCGTGGTCTCAGTTGCGGTCTCATTCAGCGCCGTACACCCATGTTCGCCGGAGCATCAAGGCGACCGGCCGCAGCTCACGTACCGTGTCGACCTTCCCCGTACAAGTGATCGCAGACCTCGAAAGCGTGTGAGGGTTTACGCTCTCCGCGGGTTCAAATCCCGCCGCCACCGCCATATCGATCAAGCGCCCGGGTTGTCCCGGGCGCTTTGTCGTCAGCAGGGGCCGTAGCCCTCGTCGAAGAGGCGGCGGGCCCAGTCCGCGTACCCGGCGATGATCTCCCGGACGGTGACGCCGTCGTGCAGGAAGAGGTACGCGCGGTCGCCGTCGCGGGCGAGCAGCCCGTCGAAGCGGTGACTGCCGGGCGGTGCGGGTAGGTCGACGGCGCCGGGGTACGCGGCGCGGACCTCGCCGACCGGCGTGCCGGCGCTGATGCCCTCGGGCGTGCTCATCGGGTCGTCCAGCCAGAGCAGGACGAGCCGGTCGTCGACGAAGATCGGGCTGACCGCACCGTGCCCGACCAGCGCAGGCCCGCAGGCCGCCTCGTCGGCGCGCAGTACGCCGCGCCGGGTCAGGTCCGCCTCGGTGTCGCCGAACTCAGCGTTGCGCAGGCCCTCCAGGCTGACTACCTGTGCGGCGCCGACCGGGCGGGTCGGCCACTGTGGATGAACGCCGCTGCCGGCTGCGGACGCGGCAGCAAGCAGTGCGGCAATAAAGCCGAATTGTCGTAGTTTCATGCAATCCCCCAGTCACCAACGGGACCGGGGCGATGAGGTTGCTGTTGTTGGTCGGATTGGCGTAGTTCCCACTCTTCGGCCAGCTCGTCCCAGTAGTCGGCGGACAGTCCACGCCGGCCGTGCGTCAGCCAGCCGTCCGTGTCGCGCTCCAGGTGCAGGCCCAGCTCGGCGAACGGGTCGATCCACGCGCCCGGCTCCGCGCCTAGGCGGGCGAGCGCCGTGTTGATCGGCCACTCGGTCCGTGGCCGGTCCAGTGCGGCGTCGTACCGCGGGCCCCAGCTCACCTCGCCGCCCAGCCAGACCACCGCCGACTGGTGGCCCAGGCCGCCCGCGAACTCCGCCTCCAGGTACGCCACCGGGCCGCTCCTCGACCAGCGGGCCAGCACCCCCGCCAGCGGCGGCGACAGCACCAGCCGGAACGGGCGCTCGGCGCGCGGCTCGTCGGTGGCGTAATCCGGCAGGCCGCCGGTCAGTTCCTGCACGAGTTGCGGGGTGACCGGCAGTAGCGCGAAGTCCTGGCGGAGCGCGGCGAGCACCGCGTGGTCCAGGTCGGCGGTCTGCTCACGAAGCAACTCGACGTCGGCGACCACGGCGCTGAGCTGGTAACTCATCCGGTCCTCTCGGCGTCCACAGGCTGTGGATGGAACATGTGTGCGACGGATTATGGGGCCTCTCGGCGCGCTCGACGAGCGACGCGACCGATGCCCAACGTACGGGCGGAGCAGCGCTCGCGCATCATCGCGCCCGATACTCGCACTGCACGGCTGTCGGATCGGGGCGGTGGCGTTCGTAGCCGGGGTGACGGCGGCCCGGCCGGCGGCCGACGAGAGTGAAAGAGGAACCGATGGCGCAGTACCTGATCTCCGTACTCGACGACACGACCGGCTCGGCCACCGACGCGGAGATGGCCGCGATCGGTGAGTTCAACGAGCGGTTGCGAGCCGACGGCCACTGGGTCTTCGCCGGTGGGCTCGCGGCGCCGGAGACGGCCACAGTCGTGGACGCGCGGGACGGGAACCCGCTGCTCACCGACGGGCCCTACCTGGAGACGAAGGAGCACGTCGGCGGGTTCTGGATCATCGAGGCGCCGGACTTCGACGTGGCGCTGCCGCTCGCCGCGCTGGCGTCGCAGCGGTGCAACAGGCGGGTCGAGCTGCGGCCGTTCCTGGTCGCGTGACAGACGTCGGCGAGACGCTCACCCGGGTCCACCGCGAGGAGTGGGCCCGGGTCGTCGCCACGCTCGCCCGGCGCATCGGCGACCTCGACGTCGCGGAGGAGATGACAGCCGAGGCGTTCGCCGCCGCCGTCGAGCGCTGGTCGGCCGAGGGCGTACCGCCGAACCCCGGCGCGTGGCTCACCACCACCGCGTACCGGCGGGCCGTCGACCGGATCCGGCGCGAGAGCCGGCGGGAGGACAAGCACCGGGAGGCGCTGATGCTGGCCGACGCCCCGGAACCGCTCGGTGTCATCGACGACGACCGGCTCCGTCTGATCTTCACCTGCTGCCACCCGGCGCTGGCCATGGAGGCGCGGGTGGCGTTGACGCTGCGCCTGGTCGGCGGCCTCACCGTGCCGGAGATCGCCCGGGCGTACCTGGTCCAGGAAGCCGCCATGAGCAGGCGGATAACTCGGGCCAAGACGAAGATCAAGGCGGCCGGGATCCCGTACCGGGTGCCGTCCCGCGACGACCTGCCGTCCCGGGTCGGCGGCGTGCTCGCCGTCCTGTACCTGATCTTCAACGAGGGCTACCTCGCCTCCGACCCCGGCAAGGAGGCGGTCCGCGCCAATCTCACCGCCGAGGCGATCCGGCTCACCCGCCTGGTCCGTACGCTGATGCCCGACGACCACGAAGCTGCCGGCCTCCTGGCGCTGATGCTGCTCACCGAGGCCCGCCGGCCCGCCCGGGTGTCCGCGACAGGCGAACTCGTCGTCCTCGCCGAGCAGGACCGCAGCGCGTGGGACCGCGACCTCATCGCCGAGGGCCACGCCCTGGTCCGCGCGTGCATCGCCGCCGGTCGGCCCCCGGGCCGCTACCAGATCCTCGCCGCGATAAACGCCGTCCACACCGACGCCCGCGACGCGCGGGACACCGACTGGGCGCAGGTCGCCGCGCTCTACGACCATTTGGTACGGGTCGACCCGTCACCGATCGTGCGGCTCAACCGGGCCGTGGCGATCGCCGAACTGGACGGGCCGCAGGTGGCGCTGGCGGAGGTGGACGGGCTGCCGCTGGAGGGTTACCACGCGTACCACGCGACGCGTGCCGAGTTGTTGCGCCGGATGGGGCGGGGTGGGGAGGCGCGGGCGGCGTACGACCGGGCGATCGAGTTGGCGGGCAACAGCGCGGAGACGGCGTACCTGAAGCGGCGGCGGGACCAGTTGGGCGCGACAGGTGAGTCTTGCCGCGAGAACGTCTCAGGGCCGGCCCGTGAGGGAGCCGGCCCCAAGCCTGCCAATTGATCTACCGGCTTCTTCCGTACCCACTATCCGGCTTAACCGGCTCCTCCAACCAGGTTCTGCGTCCGATGCAGGTAGGTGTAGTTCTGGGCGGTGCCAGCGACGCTCCGCCGCAGTTGCGTCGTCGCAATGTTGATAGCTGCGCCGGAGAGAGCGGTCAGGGGTGCCTCCAGACCTGGCTCGGTCACTGCTCCAGAGCCAGCGGCAAGGGCGACAAACGCAGCGACCGGCCGGGTGACCCAACCCCACCTCGTGCCTCGCGCTGCCGCTTTCAACTCTGCTGTCGCCTCGGTTAGCTCTCGCTCGACCAAGCGATACGCGTCTTGCGGGTGACGGCCCGCTTGCTTCAGTTGATGAAGGAGCTCGTCTACGGCCAGCATGAGTCTTCGTCGCTCGGCGTCATACTTCGTTCTGAAATGCACGAGGTCACTGATCATCACGTCGTCTCTCGGTACCGGCAGGAGTGGGCCGAGGTCAACCTCCCAGCACGCTGTGACGTCATAGCCGGACGTCGGTTCAGTGTTGAATCGATGCGCCGTGCGGATGTCGGTGTGTGGACGCAAACCGCGCGGGCCGGTGCAGCCTGAGCGCGCGTTGTTGTCGGCAGCAATGCGCCCTGCGATGAGGCTGACAACGATGTTGAGCAGGGCAGGTGCAGCGACCAATCGCGAAGGGTTGCCGGGGTGTGGGTAGACCAGATCCTGTCGGCGAAGTTCGTTCGCGACGCTTTTATGCAGCTTACCGACGTGAAGGGTGCTGAACTCGCCGTCCGGTGGCTCGGCCGGGGGGATCAGGTCATCATGCGGCACCTGTTTCAGGGCATGGCTGAGCTCCCCCTGGATCTCGTGCAGCTCGAATGGTCCGAATGCCTGGTCCGCCTCAAGCGGCCGGTAAAGGCCCGCGTCTTGAACCGCCTTCATGCGGTCGGTCAGCCGGGCTTCCCACCCTGGGGCAACGACAGTGGCTAGGTCATCCCAGTACAAGATTGCCTGCTGCAAGACGGGCACCGGTGCGTTTGCAAAGGGGTAGTAGAGCATCCCGGCCAAGCGAACCTCCACAGGGTGTCTCTCATGCGTACTGTAAGTAAAGGCCACATCTCGATGCGCCTCAAGCTTGCGGAGTAGGCCGTCCGTCTGGTTGAAGTTCACCGGTCTGCCCGCGTATCGCATCCTTCATCTGCCTGGACGCCCGCAGATCGACCAGCAACACGGTCCTTAGCGCCGAGCGGGGGCGCAGGGTGCTCCTCGTGGTCGCTTCTCCGGCCGTAGCCAGGACCGATCTTGCAGCGAGGTCTGCGATCGTGACGGTGTAACAGGAGATGCTTCGACGGCCCCGAGCCAGAGCGCAGCCCGTAACGTCAGGCGGCGTTGACGTCAGCAGGACGCCAACGACCCGTAGGGATGACTCAGGGCCGGTCCCTGTGGGGCCGGCCCTGACGTTCTGCGAGCGGAGGATACGAGATTCGAACTCGTGAGGGTGTGAACCCAACACGCTTTCCAAGCGTGCGCCCTAGGCCTCTAGGCGAATCCTCCGCGAGCCAGGATACAGGTCTCCCGACGGCGGGCCACCCCACCCTCCCGGAAGATCCACAACCCTTCGGGTAGGCTTGGCGTCACCTCCCGTGCGGCGGTACCTCGTGAACCTCCCCAGGGCCGGAAGGCAGCAAGGATAAGCGAGCTCTGCCGGGTGCACGGGAGGCCTTTTTGTCTCCCGGGCCGGGTAACGTCGCTGCGGGTCGGGTCACGGGGTGGTGGGTGGTCACCCGGGGCCGACCGGCGCAGAATGGCTCGGTCGAGAGGAGGCGGGACGGGTGGCACTGGCCCTTTACCGCAAGTACCGGCCGCGGACGTTCGCCGAGATGATCGGCCAGGAGCAGGTCACCGAGCCGCTGTCGCAGGCGCTGCGCAGCGGGCGGCTCAACCACGCCTACCTCTTCTCCGGTCCGCGGGGCTGCGGCAAGACCTCCAGCGCCCGGATCCTGGCCCGCTCCCTCAACTGCGAGCAGGGCCCCACCCCCGAGCCGTGCGGGCAGTGTGACTCGTGCCGCGGGCTGGCTCCCGACGGCGGCGGCTCGATCGACGTCATCGAGATCGACGCGGCCAGCCACGGTGGTGTCGACGACGCCCGTGAGCTGCGCGAGAAGGCATTCTTCGCGCCGGCCCGCAGCCGCTTCAAGATCTACATCATCGACGAGGCGCACATGGTCTCGTCGGCCGGCTTCAACGCCCTGCTCAAGCTGGTCGAGGAGCCCCCGGAGTACGTCAAGTTCATCTTCGCCACCACCGAACCGGAGAAGGTCCTCGGCACGATCAAGTCGCGGACCCACCACTACCCGTTCCGGTTGTTCCCGCCGAAGGTGGTCCGCCCCTATCTCGAGCAGCTCTGCGAGGCGGAAGGCGTCAAGGTCGAGCCGGCGGTCTTCCCGCTGGTGGTGCGCGCCGGCGGGGGCAGCATGCGCGACAGCCTCTCCGTGCTCGACCAGCTCATCGCGGGCGCCGGCCCGGAGGGCGTCGACTACGCCCGGGCCGCCGCGCTGCTCGGTGTCACCGACGCCGCGCTGATCGACGAGATGTGCGACGCGCTCGCCGCCGGTGACGGCGCCGCCGCGTACGCCACCGTCGACCGGGTCGCGGAGGCCGGGCACGACTCGCGCCGCTTCGCCTCCGACCTGCTCGAACGCCTCCGCGATCTGATCGTCCTGCAGCAGGTGCCCGATGCCGCCGCCAGGGGCCTCATCGACGGCCCGGCCGACCAGATCGAGCGGATGGCCGCCCAGGCCCACCGCCTCGGCCCGGCCACGCTGTCCCGCTGCGCCGACATCGTGCACAACGGCCTGGTCGAGATGCGCGGCACCACAGCGCCCCGGCTGCTGCTGGAGCTGATCTGCGCGCGCATGCTCCTGCCCGGCGCGGACGACTCCTCGGCCGGCCTGCTCCAGCGCCTGGAGCGGATGGAGCGCCGGCTGACGCTCGGGGGCGCCGAGCTGCCGCCGGCCGCCGCCGACTCCGCGCACCCCACCCAGACCCAGGGGGTACGCCCGGCGGCTCCCGCCCCGGGCGCGGCTGCCGCCGCGGTCCACCCGGATTCCGCCGGCACGCCGGCGGCTGCCGGCGCCCCGACCGGTGCCGCCGCCGCACGTGCCGCTGCCGCCGCTGCGGCGGGTACCCGGAACGCCGCACCCGGTTCCCGTCCGGCCCCGAACGGTGCGGGCGCCGATTCCCGTCCCGTGCCGGCCGGTGCGGTTGCCGAGTCCGGCCCGCGTACCGCGCCGATGGCGACCGAAGCGGCCGCGGCTGCCGGGGTCCACGCCGACACGGACGCCGGGTTCCCTGCGCCGGCCGCCGCCGAGCGAGCCGCCGCCGGCTCGACGACGTCGGGTCAGGCCGCTGCCCGACGCCCGGTACCGCCGTCCGCGGTGATGCCGGACCCGGCCACGCCCGAGCCGCCCCGCCCCGGAGCGGGCAATCCCGGCGCGCTCGACGCGGTCGCGGTGCGCCGGGTCTGGCCCGAGGTGGTCGGCAAGGTCAACCGCAGCAACAAGCGGATCGCCGCGTTGATGCGGGACGCGGTGGTACGCGACCTGGACGGCGACACGCTCGTGCTGACCGTGAAGTCCACGGTGCTGGCGAAGATGATGGCCGACCACGCCGCCGTGCTGACCGACGCGCTCTACGAGGAGTTGGGCGGTCGCTGGCAGATCCGCTGCGAGGTGGCGGGCGAGCGCGGCGCTGCCTCGCTCGGCGGCCCGTCCCGCCCGTCCGGTGCGAGCCGCGCGCAGGCCGACGCCGCACCGGGCCGCAACGCACCCGAGAGCGCTCCGGCCCGCCCGGCGGCCGCCCCGTCCGGCCCGGCGTCCGACACCGGGTCCGGTCGCCCGGACTCCGGGGCGGTAGGTACCGCTCAGGGCCGTCCGGACGCGGACGCGGGGCGTGTCCGCCCGAACGCGGGCGCGGCTGACGCGGGGTACGGACAGGACACCTCCGGCGCGGCCGGCACCGCTCACGCGCGCCCCGATTCCGTCAGCGCGGACGCCTCCCACTCGGCAGCAGCCGACGCGGGACCGGGCCGTCCCGGCTTCGACACCGGAGCCAACCGCCCCGGCTCCGACGCAGGACCGGGCCGCCTGGGTTCGGCCCACGCCGGGCCAGGCCGTCCGGACTCCGGTGTCGCCGGACGCCCGGCAACCGACGCGGTCGGCGGCGCCCCGGGACGGCCGGTGTCCGGCTCGGGCAGCCGAGCCACTGGTAACCAGGCGGCCGGTAGCCAGGCCGGGGGACCGGCGGGCCGGGCCGGCGCGGGTTCGCCCGACGCCTCGCACCGTTCGACGGCGACCCCTGCGGCAGACCAGGCCGGCGAGGAGGACTGGCCGGAGCCGGCCCGGCCCGGTGGCACGGCCTCTGCCACCGGTACCGCCTCGGCCGCGAGCACCGGCGACGGGGAGGACTGGCCGGCGGCGGCCCGTCCGGGCGGGGGCACGGCGACCGCTACCGCGCCTGTCGTCGTACCCAAGCCTGCTGCACCCGCGGCGGCGCCGGCGCCTGCCGGTGGGGCGAGGCCGGCGGGGGCGAAGAACAGCGCGATCGCGGCGGCGCGTGCGGCCGCGGCGGCCGCCGCTGCGGGCGGTGGTCCCGGCAAGGGGCCGCGCGCGGCGCAGCCGGCGCGGAAGACGGCTGATGCCGAGTGGGCGGGCGAGCCGCCCTACGACCCGGACTTCGACGGCCCGGTGCGGGGCGGGGGCGCGCCGGCGGCGGCGCCCGCCTACGAGGGGTTCGATCCGGGTGACGAGCCGTTGGACGACGTGATCGACGAGCGGACCGCCCGGCAGTCGAGCGAGGAGCAGGCGGTGCAGCTGCTGCGCGAGACGTTCGGGGCGGAGAAGATCGACGAGGTGGACGCGCGCTGAGCGTGCGCCGACCGCGATTCAGCGGTGCCGTGGCCCGACTAGGCTGGGCGCGGCCGAGCAGACGAGTGGAAGAAGGAGCGGTCCGTGCGCCCAGGTGGACAGCCGAACATGCAGCAGATGCTGAAGCAGGCGCAGAAGATGCAGCAGCAGATCGCCAAGGCCCAGGCCGAGCTGGCCGAGGCGGAGCTGACCGGCACCGCCGGCGGTGGCCTGGTCACCGCGACAGTCGCCGGTACCGGTGAGCTGAAGGCGATCAAGATCGACCCGAAGGCGGTCGACCCGGAGGACGTCGAGACGCTCGAGGACCTGGTCGTCGCGGCCGTGCACAACGCTGCCGAGGCGGCCCGCGAGCTGACCGAGAAGAAGATGGGCCCGCTCGCGGGCGGCATGGGCGGCCTCGGCCTGCCCGGGTTCTGAGCCGGCAGATGTACGAGGGTGCCATCCAGGATCTGATCGACGAGCTGGGCCGGTTGCCGGGCGTGGGCCCGAAGAGTGCCCAGCGGATCGCGTTCCACGTGCTGTCGGCGGATCCGGCCGACGTCAACCGGCTGGCCGGCGCGCTGCGCAAGGTCAAGGACCTGGTCCGGTTCTGCACGACCTGCTACAACGTGGCCGAGTCGGAGCAGTGCCGGATCTGCCGCGACCCACGGCGCACCGACGAGGTGCTCTGTGTGGTCGAGGAGCCGAAGGACGTGGTGGCGATCGAGCGGACCGGCGAGTTCCGCGGGCGCTACCACGTGCTCGGCGGCGCGATCAATCCGCTGGAGGGCATCGGCCCGGACAACCTGCGGATCCGTGAGCTGATGACCCGACTCGGCGGCGGCGAGGTCCGCGAGCTGATCCTCGCCACCGACCCGAACACCGAGGGCGAGGCGACCGCCACCTACCTGGCGCTGATGGTCAAGCCGATGGGGATCGCGGTGACCCGGCTCGCGAGTGGACTGCCGGTCGGCGGCGACCTGGAGTACGCCGACGAGATCACGCTGGGCCGGGCCTTCGAGGGCCGACGGGCCGTCTGAATCCAGTCGTACCGCCTCCGGCGGGTGCCCTGCGGGGTACCCGCCGGACGTGTCTCCGGGCCGTACCGGCATGTCGGTCGATCTAACAGGAACGTGCGTCCGGGACCGGATCGACGTAATAAATTCGCCCTTCAAACCGACGAAAGTTCGGCGAGGTAAGGGATTTCCCTTCGATTCGTATGCCTCGTTGCGGAACAGACACGATTCGATACCAACCCGCCCCCCGCCCGTTTCCGCGCCGTCCACCCGAGGGCTAAGGTCTGCGCACATCGGTGACCCTGTCACCACGTTGTCCGTACCCCCAAGGACGAGGTGAAGCACCATGCGTGCATCCAGGCCGAAGGTCGCAATCGCGGCCGTCGCGGTCGCGGCCCTCGCGGTTGCAGGCTGCGCCGAGAGCGACCGTGAGAGTGGCTCCGGAGATAGCAAGAAGGACACCCTCGTCTTCGGCGTCGCCGGAGACCCGAAGGTGCTCGACCCCAGCTTCGCCAGCGACGGTGAGTCGCTGCGCGTGGCACGCCAGGTCTTCGAGACCCTGGTCCGTCCGGAGGAGGGCGGCACCAAGGTGACGCCGGGCCTCGCCGAGTCCTGGACGCCGGATGCGGCGGGCACGACCTGGACGTTCAAGCTCCGCTCGGGTGTCAAGTTCCACGACGGCACCGACTTCAACGCCGAGGCCGTCTGCGTCAACTTCAACCGCTGGTACAACGCCAAGGGCCTCATGCAGAGCCCGGACGTGACCGCGTACTGGCAGGACGTCATGGGCGGGTTCGCCAAGAACGAGAACCCGGACCTGCCGCCGAGCCTCTTCAAGTCCTGCACCGCCAAGGACGCCACCACTGTGGACCTGGCGTTCACCCGGGTCTCCAGCAAGATCCCGGCCGCGCTCATGCTGCCGTCGTTCTCGATCCAGAGCCCGAAGGCGATGGAGCAGTACGACGCCAGCAACGTGACCGGCACCGCCGAGGACATCAAGTACCCGGCGTACGCGATGGAGCACCCGACCGGCACCGGCCCGTTCAAGTTCAAGGCGTGGGACGTCGCGAACAAGTCGCTCACCATCGAGCGCAACGACGACTACTACGGCGACAAGGCCAAGCTGAAGACCATCATCTTCAAGACGATCTCGGACGAGAACGCCCGCAAGCAGGCGCTCCGCTCGGGTGACATCCAGGGCTACGACCTGGTCGGCCCGGCCGACGTCGAGCCGCTGAAGAAGGAGGGCTTCAACGTCCTCACCCGGCCCGCCTTCAACATCCTCTACCTGGCGATCAACCAGAAGGGGAACCCGAAGCTGGCCGACCTGAAGGTCCGGCAGGCCATCGCGCACGCGCTGAACCGGCAGGCCCTGGTCGACTCGAAGCTGCCCCCGGGCGCCAAGGTCGCGATGAACTTCTTCCCGGACACCGTCGAGGGCTGGAACGGCGACGTCACCAAGTACGACTACAACCCGGAGAAGGCCAAGCAGCTGCTGGCCGAGGCCGGCGCGTCGAACCTGACGCTGAAGTTCCACTACCCGACCGAGGTCACCCGGCCGTACATGCCGAACCCGAAGGACATCTTCGAGCTGCTCTCGGCGGACCTCAAGGCGGTCGGCATCAACGTCCAGGCCATCCCGCTGAAGTGGAGCCCGGACTACCTCAACGCCACCACCTCCGGGAACAAGCACGACCTGCACTTCCTCGGCTGGACCGGTGACTACGGCGACGCGTACAACTTCATCGGCACCTTCTTCGACCGTCCGAAGGACGAGTGGGGCTTCAACAACCCCGCACTCTTCGCGCAGTTCAAGGACGCCGACACCACCGCCGACGCGGCGGCGCGGACGGAGAAGTACAAGGCACTGAACAAGTCGATCATGGACTTCCTGCCGGGTGTGCCGATCTCGCACTCCCCGCCGGCGATCGTGTTCGGCAAGGACGTGACCGGGATCAAGGCGAGCCCGCTCACCGACGAGCGGTACGCGACCGCAGAGTTCAAGTGATCTGAAGGCACCGTACGCGGGCGGGCGCTGTGACCACAGCGCCCGCCCGCACCCCTCCGCACACCCTCCGAGGCGCCCGTGTTCCGGTTCATCATCAGACGCCTGCTACAGCTGATACCAACGCTGTTCGGGCTCTCCGTCCTGCTGTTCATCTGGCTCCACCGACTTCCCGGCGGGCCCGAGACCGCGATCCTCGGTGAACGGGGCACGCCCGAGACGCGCGCCGCCATCCGGCGCAACCTCGGCCTCGACGAGCCGATCCTGGTCCAGTACGCCCGCTTCCTGCGGCGGATGATCCGGCTCGACCTGGGCACCTCGACCGGTACGAAGCGGGCCGTCACCACGGAGTTCGTGGAGCGGTTCCCCGGCACCGTCGAGCTGACCGTCATGGCCATGATCCTCGCGGTCGGCATCGGCATCCCGCTCGGCTACCTGGCCGCCCGCCGCCGCGGCCGGTTCCTCGACCATGCCTCGGTCGGCGGATCGCTCATCGGCATCTGCATCCCGGTCTTCTTCCTGGCGTACGTGCTCAAGGCGATCTTCGCGGAGAACCTGGGCTGGTTCCCCTCCAGCGGCCGGCAGGACCCGACCATCGGGGCGACCCGGGTCACCAACTTCTTCGTCCTCGACGGGCTCATGACCCGCGAGTGGGACGCCGCCGCCGACGCGCTCTGGCACCTCGTGCTGCCGGGCATCGCGCTCGCCAGCATCCCGCTCGCGATCATCGTCCGGATCACCCGGGCCAGCGTGCTGGAGGTGCTCAACGAGGACTTCGTCCGCACCGCCGAGGCCAAGGGCCTGACCGAGCGGACCGTCCGCCGCCGGCACGTGCTGCGCAACGCCATGCTGCCGGTGGCCACCTCGATCGGTCTCCAGACCGGTCTCCTGCTCTCCGGCGCGGTGCTCACCGAGACCGTGTTCGCGTTCAGCGGCATCGGCGCGTTCGTCGCCGAGTCGATCAGTCAGCGCGACTACCCGGTGCTGATGGGCTTCATCATGATCATTGCGGTGGTGTACGTGCTGGTGAATCTCCTGGTCGACCTCTCCTACAGCGTGATCGACCCGAGGGTGAGGGTGCGATGACCATCACCACTGGCAAGAAGCGCGAGAAGATCGACCGGCTCGCCGAGCTGGCCGCCCGCGACGACGAGCAGGGGGTGAGCCTCTGGAAGGAGGCGTTCCGCCGGCTGCGGCGCAACCCGGCGGCCGTCATCGGCGTGGTCATCCTGGCGATCTTTGTCCTGGTCGCGGTCATCGGGCCGTTCCTCGTCCCGTACAGCCCGACGGACTCCATCGGCATCCGCGAGGGCCTGGTCAAGTCCGGCCAGGGCATCATCCCGGGCATCTCCGCCGACCACTGGCTCGGCTTCGACCACCAGGGCCGGGACGAGTTCAGCCGGCTCATCGTCGGCGCCCGGCAGACGCTGCTCGTCGGCGTCGTCTCCACCCTGATCGGTCTCGCGGTCGGCGCGCTGATCGGCGGCGTCGCCGGTGCCGCGGCCGGCCTCGGCGGGCGCTGGGGCCGCTGGATCGACACCACCCTGATGCGCTTCATCGACATGCTGCTGGCCATGCCGAGCCTGCTGCTCGCGGTGAGCATCGCGGCGCTGCTCGGCGCCAGCCTCACCACCGTGATGATCGCCGTCGGTGTGGTGTCGGTGCCGATCTTCGCGCGGCTGCTGCGCGGCTCGATGATCGCGCAGGCCAACAGCGACTACGTGCTGGCCGCGACGTCGCTCGGCGTGAAGCGGTCCAAGATCGCCCTCACCCACGTGGTGCCGAACTCGATTGCCCCGGTCATCGTGCAGGCCACGCTGACGCTGGCGACCGCGATCATCGAGGCGGCCGCGCTGTCCTTCCTCGGCCTCGGCAACCCCGACTCGGCCATCCCGGAGTGGGGCGTCATGCTCGCCGACGCGCAGCCGTACCTGGGCATCCGGCCGGGCCTGGCGATCTATCCGGCGCTCGGCATCATCATCACCGCGCTCGGGTTCACCCTGCTCGGTGAGGCGATGCGCGAGGCCCTCGATCCGAAGCTGCGGAAGTAGGTCAGTCAGTCATGGCACTGCTCGAAGTGGACGACCTCTCCGTCACGTTCGCCCGTCGTGGGCAGCGCACCGTGCACGCGGTGGACGGGGTGTCCTTCTCGGTCGACGCCGGTGAGGTGGTCGGCCTGGTCGGCGAGTCCGGCTGCGGCAAGAGCGTCACGTCGCTGGCCATCATGGGCCTGCTGCCCAAGCAGCCGGGCCTGCGGGTCGGCGGCAAGGCGGTCTTCGACGGCACCGACCTGCTCCAGCTCGACGACCGGGCCCGCCGCGACATCCGCGGCCGGGACGTCGCGATGATCTTCCAGGATCCGCTGTCCTCGCTGAACCCGGTCATCCCGATCGGGCTCCAGGTGACCGAGGTGCTGGCCCGGCACCGGGGCATGAAGGGCGAGGCGGCCGCCAAGGAGGCCGCCGACCTGCTCGACCGGGTGGGCATCCCGGACCCTCGGCGGCGCCTCAAGGAGTACCCGCACCAGCTCTCCGGCGGCATGCGGCAGCGGGCGCTGATCGCCATGGCTGTCGCCTGCCAGCCCCGGCTGCTGATCGCCGACGAGCCGACCACCGCCCTCGACGTCACCATCCAGGCGCAGATCCTGGAACTGCTGAAGGACCTGGTCCGGGACTCCGGCACCGCACTGGTGATGATCACGCACGACCTCGGCGTGGTGGCCGGCATGTGCGACACCGTCAACGTGCTCTACGCCGGCCGGGTGGTGGAGACGGCCACCCGCCGTCCGCTGTTCCGCCAGCCCCGGCACCCGTACACCGAGGGTCTGCTCGCCTCGGTGCCGCGCCTCGACGCCGGCCGTGGCGAACGGCTGAACCCCATCCCCGGCTCGGTGCGCGACGTGCTGCCCTGGCCGGACGGCTGCGCGTTCGCCCCGCGCTGCGCCCGCCGCGTCGACGAGTGCGTGGGTGAACCGCCGGAGCTGGTGCTGACCCACGACGCGCGCAGCTACCGCTGCGTCAACCCGGTGCCGATCCCCGGCCTGACCCCGGAGGCGGACGCCCGGGCGACCGCGCCGACGACCACCGAACCGGGTGCCGTGCCGGCCCAGGCCGAACCGGCCGACCCGCCCGCCGTGCCCGGCTTCGGACCGGCTCCGCGCGAGGAGGAGACCCCATGAGCGACGACGACATCCTCGTCGAGGTCCGCGACCTGAAGGTGCACTTCCCGATCCGCCGGGGCGTGATCTTCGACCGGACCGTCGGGCACGTCAAGGCGGTCGACGGGGTCGACCTGAGCATCCCGCGCGGCAAGACGTACGGGCTGGTGGGCGAGTCGGGTTGCGGCAAGTCCACGCTCGGCCGGGCGCTGCTCCAGCTCACCCCGCCGACCGGCGGCGAGGTGACGTTCGACGGCGTCGAGCTGACCACGCTGCCCGCAGGCAGGCTGCGCTCGATGCGCCGCCGGATGCAGATGATCTTCCAGGACCCGATGTCCAGCCTGGACCCCCGGCAGAACGTCGAGTCGATCCTGACCGAGGGCCTCCAGACCCACGGCATCGGCGCGAACCGGGACGACCGGCGGCGGATCATCGGCGAGACGCTCGACGCGGTGGGCCTGCCGAAATGGGCGCTGTCCCGCTACCCGCACGAGTTCTCCGGCGGCCAGCGCCAGCGCATCGGCATCGCCCGCGCCCTGGTCCTCGGCCCGGAGCTGATCGTCGCCGACGAGCCGGTCTCCGCGCTGGACGTGTCGATCCAGGCGCAGGTGGTGAACCTGCTCGACGAACTCCAGGACAGCCTCGGCCTGACCTACCTGGTCATCGCGCACGACCTGGCCGTGGTGCGGCACATCTCCGACATCGTCGGCGTGATGTACCTGGGCGCGCTGGTGGAGGAGGCGCCGAGCGAGCGGCTCTACACCGAGCCGCTGCACCCGTACACCCGGGCGCTGATGTCGGCGGTGCCGGTGCCGGACCCGGACGTCGAGGACCGGCGCGAGCGCATCCTGCTCGCCGGTGACCTGCCGTCGCCCGCCAACCCGCCGTCGGGCTGCCGGTTCCACACCCGCTGCCCGTGGGCGCAGCCGACCCGTTGCGCCGACGAGCGGCCGGAGCTGCGCCAGATCGGCGCCAGCCGGGTCGCCTGCCACTGGGCCGAGCAGATCGCCGCCGGTGAGCTGCGCCCGCACGAGGTGACCGCGAAGATCACCCGGCCGGAGGGCGAGGGCGAGGAGCCCGGCGTGGTCTCCGCGCCGAGCGAGCCCGGCTCGTACGTCTGACACGAAAGTGCGCGTCCCCACCCGGACCGGGTGGGGACGCGCACTTCTCGTCGGTCAGCCCTCGGGACGGTTGAGCAGGCCCACCGCGATCGTGTGCACGGCGTCCAGCGCGGCCGGGTCGGCCAGCGGCGCGGAACCACCGGTGACCGCGTACCACTCGTCGGCGTCCTTGTACTGCACCCGCAGCGTCACCCGGCCGTCGGCGTGCTCGGTGCGCAACGTCAACTCGCCGGTCACCACGCCCACCTCGTCCGTCATGACCCCGCCCGGCCCGGCGGTGATGTCAGCGGTCCGGTCCGCCGGTCCACCCGGCGCGCCGCCGGCCGGTGCACCCGGCACCGCGTCGGCGGTCATGCCCGCCCCGGCGACGTCGGCGGACGCCGGCTGCCGGCCGTCCGCCGTCATCCCGGCCGAGGCCGGACCGGCCGGTGCGGACTCCGGGGCCGGTGCGCCGCCTGCCTCCGGGGCCGGTGTGGCGCCCGGCCCGGTCACGGTTTGCTCGCCCATGTGCAGCCCTCCAGCATGTCGGTGAGAGCGGCCTTCTCGGCACTTGTCACAGTCAGCCGCCAGTAGTGCTTGACCGTCACCCAGTCCGCCGCGTACTGACACCAGGACGACCGGTTCGGCGGCTTCCACTGGGACGGATCCTGGTCACCCTTTGCCCGGTTGGACCGCGCCGAAACCGCGATGAGCTGCGGCCGGGTCAGGTCGTTGGCGAAGTCGCCGCGCTTCGAGTCGTCCCACTCGTCCGCGCCCGACCGCCACGCGGCGGCCAGCGGCACCGTGTGGTCGATGTCCACGTCCGAGGGATCGTTGAGCACCACGCCGTCGTAGACGCTCTCCCACCGGCCGCCGACCACGTTGCAGCCGGACAGCTTGATGCCCTCGCCGTCGCGTTGCAGCACGCTGTCGCGTACGTCGCAGTTCTTGCCGGTGCCGCGCCAGTGCGGGAAACGGGAGCGGCTGTAGCCCTTCATCGACCCGGCGGTGGCCACTGTGAGCTCACCGAGCTGCTTGTTGACGTTCCCGGCGGCGCTCGGCGGCGCCTCCGGCTCGGTGACCGACACGTCGCAGCCGGCCACGCCGAGGGCGAGCACCGCGCTCAGCGCGGCCGCCAGCCCGGCACGGGCTCCTGATCTCGTACGCACAGACGACACCTCTCCAGCTTGCGTGCTCCGGGCGAGTCCGCACAGTACCCGGCGGCGGTTTCCGCGATTCGTGGCGTCGACGGTGGGCGGCGGGCAGAGTGGTGAGACGTGACCTCACCCGCTCCCGCGCTGCGTACCGGCTCCGCCGCCGGACGCGGCACGCTGCTCGCCGCGATCCTCGCCTCCGGCATGGTGTTCCTGGACAGCACGGTCGTCAACGTCGCGCTGCCGCGCCTCGGCGCCGAACTGGACGCCACGGTCGCCGGTCTGCAGTGGACGGTGAACGGCTACCTGCTCATGCTCGCCGCGTTCGTGCTGCTCGGCGGCGCACTCGGGGACCGGTTCGGGCGGCGGCGCGTCTTCCTGCTCGGCGTGGTCTGGTTCGCGGTGGCGTCGGTGCTCTGCGGGCTGGCCCAGGACACCGGATGGCTCGTCGCCGCCCGGTTCCTCCAGGGCGCCGGCGGGGCGCTGCTCACCCCCGGCTCGCTGTCGGTGCTCCAGGCCGGCTTCCACCCGGACGACCGGGGCCGGGCCATCGGCACCTGGTCCGGGCTGTCCGGGGTGTCCACAGCGCTCGGTCCGCTGCTCGGCGGCTGGCTCATCGACACGCTCTCCTGGCGGTGGATCTTCTTCGTCAACCTGCCGCTGGCCGTCGGCGTGGTGCTCGCCGCGCTGCGCTGGGTACCGGAGAGCCGGGACGAGGAGGCGTCGCGTACCGGGGAGGGGCGTCGGTTCGACGTGGCCGGTGCGCTGCTCGGCGCGCTCGCGCTCGGTGGGATCACGTACGCGCTGATCGACGCGCCGGCGCGCGGCCTGGACTCCCCGGCGGTGCTGGTCACGGCGGTGCTCGGAGTGGCCGCGGTGGTGGTGTTCGTGCTGGTCGAGCGGCGGCGCGGCGGCACCGCGATGCTGCCCACCGGGCTGTTCTCCAGCCGGCTGTTCTCCGTGCTGAACGTCTTCACTGTGGTGGTGTACGCGGCGCTCGGCGGGTTCACCTTCTTCCTCGCCGTCTACCTGCAGAACGTGGTCGGCTGGTCGGCGCTGCTCACCGGCCTGGCCACGGTGCCGATGACGGTGCTGCTGCTGGTCGGCTCGCCGCGCGCGGGCGCGCTGTCGGCCCGCATCGGCCCCCGGCTGCCGCTCACCGTCGGCCCGGTGATCGCCGCGGCGGGTCTGCTGCTGTTGCGCCGGGTCGGGCCGGGCGCGTCGTACTGGGTGGACGTGCTGCCGGGCGTGACGCTGTTCGGCGCCGGGCTCACGCTCGTGGTGGCGCCGCTGACCACGTCGGTGCTCGGCGCGGTCTCGGACCGCTTCGCCGGGGTGGCGAGCGGCTTCAACAACGCCGCCTCCCGGGCCGGCGGCCTGCTCGCGGTGGCCGCGCTGCCGCTGCTGGTCGGGCTCTCCGGCACCGGGTACGAGCAGAAGGGCGCACTGGCCGACGCGTACCGGGGGGCGTTGGCGTGGTGCGCCGGGCTGCTGCTCGCCGGCGCGGTGCTCGCCGCCGTGCTGATCCACCGCCCGCCGAAGCAGAGCGGGGGCCCGGCCTGAGGCCGGACCCCCGCGTCGCCGGGATCAGGCGCGGGTGCGGTTCACCGCGCTCGTGACCGCCTTGATCGAGGCGGTGACGATGTTGGCGTCCACCCCGACGCCCCACACCGTGCGGCCGTCCACCTCGCACTCCACGTACGCGGCGGCCTGTGCGTCCCCGCCGGAGGACAGCGCGTGCTCGTGGTAGTCGAGCACCCGTACCGCCACGCCCAGGGACTGCAACGCGTTGACGTACGCGTCGATCGGGCCGTTGCCGACAGCGGTGAGCGCGCGGGTGTCGCCGCCGAAGCCGACGCGGGCGTCGATCTCGACCTTGCCGTCGACGGTGCCGATGGTGTACTCGGCCAGCTTGACGGCCGGGTCGACCTGGTGGTCGACCAGGTAGTTGCGGGCGAAGATCTCCCACATGGCGCCCGGCTCGACCTCGCCGCCGTCGTGGTCGGTGACCTGCTGCACCACGCCGGAGAACTCGATCTGGAGGCGGCGCGGCAGGTCGAGCTGGTGCTCGGTCTTCATGATGTACGCGACGCCGCCCTTGCCGGACTGCGAGTTGACCCGGATGACCGCCTCGTAGGTGCGGCCCAGGTCCTTCGGGTCGATCGGCAGGTAGGGCACCGCCCAGGTGAAGTCGTCGACCGGCACCCCGGCCGCCGTGGCGTCGGCGTTCAGCGCGGCGAAGCCCTTGTTGATCGCGTCCTGGTGCGAGCCGGAGAACGCCGTGTAGACCAGGTCGCCCGCGTACGGGTGGCGCTCGTGCACCGGCAGCTGGTTGCAGTACTCGACGGCGCGCTTGATCTCGTCGATGTTCGAGAAGTCGATCATAGGGTCGATGCCCTGGGAGAACATGTTCAGGCCCAGCGTCACCAGGTCGACGTTGCCGGTGCGCTCGCCGTTGCCGAACAGGCAGCCCTCGATCCGGTCGGCGCCGGCCAGCAGGCCCAGCTCGGCGGCGGCCACGCCGGTGCCCCGGTCGTTGTGCGGGTGCAGGCTCAGCACCAGGCTGTCCCGCCGGGGCAGGCGCCGGTGCATCCACTCGATCGAGTCGGCGTAGACGTTCGGCATCGCCATCTCGACGGTGGCCGGCAGGTTGATGATCAGCTTCCGGTCCGGCGTCGGGTCGATCACGTCGATGACCGCCGAGCAGACCTCCAGCGCGTACTCCAGCTCGGTGCCCGTGTACGACTCCGGCGAGTACTCGTAGTGGATGTCGGTGTCCGGGGTGTGGATCTCCGCGTACTTCTGGCACAGCCGCGCGCCCTGCGTGGCGATGTCGGTGATGCCGTCGCGGTCCAGGCCGAAGACCACCCGGCGCTGCAGCGTCGAGGTGGAGTTGTAGAAGTGCACGATGGCCCGGCGGGCGCCGCGCAGCGACTCGAAGGTCCGCTCGATCAGGTGCTCCCGGCACTGGGTCAGCACCTGGATGGTGACGTCCTCGGGAATCAGGTCCTGCTCGATCAGCTGCCGTACGAAGTCGTAGTCGGTCTGGCTGGCCGACGGGAAGCCGACCTCGATCTCCTTGTAGCCCATCTGCACCAGGAGCTGGAACATCCGGCGCTTGCGCTCGGGCGACATCGGGTCGATCAGGGCCTGGTTGCCGTCGCGGAGGTCGACTGCGCACCAGCGGGGCGCGGCCTCGACGCGGCGGGTCGGCCAGGCGCGGTCCGGCAGGTCGACGCCGAACTCACGGTCGTACGGAACGTAGCGGTGGACCGGCATCCGGCTGGGGCGCTGGCTGGCGAACGGATCGGTCTCGGTGACAGGTTGAGCCATCTCGGAGTGCTCCCTGGAACATGTGGCGTCAGCAGATCGGAAAGGTGTCGGCGAGATGCCGGGCGACGGTGCGCGGCGGTGCCGAGAAGAAGATCGGATGTGCTGGACGGCGCGTTTCTACTCCGCGACGAGGTGCCGGCCGGTCAGGCCTCGTCGCGGCAGCCAAGGAGAAGGTACGCGCGCCACATGACAAGGTCACCCTACGTGGTGGGACGTGCGGTGGGAAGGCTGGTCCGGACTATGGGATCGGAGTCACCGGATCGGTGGCCGGCTACGGCGCTCCCGGGCTCGGGGCGTCCCGGCTGACCGGCTCGCCGTCGGTCACCGCGCCGGCCAGCTCGACGGTGCCCGGCGCGGCGCCGGGCTCGCCGGTCAGCGTCAGGGTGCCGAATCCGGCCTTTACCGCCGCCGGTGTGCCGTCCTCCCGGAAGCAGTAGATGCCCACGTCCAGCGGCGCGTTCAGCGACGCCGAGGTGCTGTCGACCGTGTAGCACGGGCCGTCGGCGCCGGGCAGCGGCTCGGCGGGGGAGACCGCGAGCGGCGCGCGCCGGTCGGTCAGCACCTCCAGCCAGTCGGTGAACGGGTGCTGCACCCGGGGGTCGAGCCGGCGCGGCACCGCGTCGTCGGCGTCGCCGAGGCGCACGCAGGTCGCCGCCTGGGCCCAGCCGGCCGACGGCAGCGCGCACTGGAACAGCCCGTCGGAGGTGCCGGCGAGCGAGACGTCCACGGTGCCGGCGTGCCCCCAGCCGGGCACGTCGACCCGCCAGCTGCCGTCGTTGGCGCTGGTGAAGGACACCGTGCGGGGGGAGCCCTCGGCGGGCGCGAACGCGTACGTGGCGGTGAGGTGCCGGTCCTGCGCCGCGGCGGCCAGCCCGGCCAGTTCCTCGCGGGCGGCGTCGACCTGCACCGGGACCGGGTCGGCGGTGCCGGTGGGCGCCGCCTCGGGAGTGCCGCCGTCGCAGGCGGCCAGCAGTACCGGCAGGGTGAGTGCGACCACGCCGGTCAGGCGGGCCGCACGTCGATGAGCGTGCACCGGCTCATTCTGCGTCGTGGACACGGTCCCGGTCATCCCACCGTACGGCTGTACCGCTTGGCGTGTCGCGTCCTCCCGGGCTGGTGAGCCGCCCCACGCCGGGGCCGGATGGTGGGATCACCCGGCCCGGCGTCGCGGCCCGCCCGATAGGCTGAGGCGGTCTGACACGCGCCGCCGGACCGAGAGACCCGGCGGCGTCGGCACGCTCAGGGTCGTCGCTGGGAGGGAGTGCACCGTCGTGGCACTCGTGGTGCAGAAGTACGGCGGGTCCTCCGTCGCCAACGCCGAGCGGATCAAGCGGGTGGCCGAGCGCATCGTGGCCGCGCGCAAGGCCGGCGACGACGTGGTGGTGGTGGTGTCCGCCATGGGCGACACCACCGACGAGCTGCTCGACCTGGCCAACCAGGTCAGCCCGCTGCCGCCGGGCCGTGAGCTGGACATGCTGCTCACCGCCGGGGAGCGGATCTCCATGGCGCTGCTCGCCATGGCCATCCACAACCTGGGGTACGAGGCCCGCTCGTTCACCGGTTCCCAGGCCGGCGTGATCACCACCTCGGTGCACGGCCGGGCCCGGATCATCGACGTGACCCCGGGGCGGCTCAAGGGCGCGCTGGACGAGGGCGCGGTGGTCATCGTGGCCGGCTTCCAGGGCGTCTCGCAGGACACCAAGGACGTGACCACGCTCGGGCGGGGCGGCTCGGACACCACAGCCGTGGCGCTCGCCGCCGCGCTGGAGGCGGACGTCTGCGAGATCTACACCGACGTGGACGGCATCTTCACCGCCGACCCGCGCATCGTGCCGAACGCCCGGCACATCAAGCAGATCACCTACGAGGAGATGCTGGAGCTGGCCGCCTGCGGCGCGAAGGTGCTGCACCTGCGCAGCGTCGAGTACGCGCGGCGCGCGGGCTTGCCGATCCACGTCCGTTCGTCATACTCGACCAACACCGGCACGATGGTCACCGGATCGATGGAGGACCTTCCTGTGGAACAGGCACTGATCACCGGGGTCGCCCACGACCGCAGCGAAGCGAAGATCACGATCGTCGGCGTGCCCGACGAGCCGGGTGCCGCCGCGGCGATCTTCGACACCGTAGCCGGCGCGGAGATCAACATCGACATGATCGTGCAGAACGTGTCCACCGAGGGCACCGGCCGCACGGACATCTCGTTCACGCTGCCCAAGGCCGACGGCCCGACCGCGATGACCGCGCTCAGCAAGATCCAGGAGTCGGTCAAGTTCAAGGGCCTGCTGTACGACGACCACGTCGGCAAGGTCTCGCTGATCGGCGCGGGCATGCGTTCGCACCCGGGCGTGGCCGCCGGCTTCTTCGCCGCCCTCGGCGCGGCCGGCGTGAACATCGAGATGATCTCCACGTCGGAGATCCGGGTCTCCGTGGTCTGCCGCGACACCGACCTCGACAAGGCGGTCCGGGCCATCCACGACGCCTTCGAGCTGGGTGGTGACACCGAAGCCGTCGTCTACGCCGGCACCGGGCGGTAACGCGCCATGCCGTCGCTGCCCACCCTCGCCGTGGTCGGGGCGACAGGTGCCGTCGGTACGGTGATGTGCCAGATCCTCTCCTCCAGGCGCAACGTGTGGGGCGAGATCCGGCTGCTCGCCTCCGAGCGGTCGGCGGGCCGGCGCGTGCAGTGCCGGGGCGAGGAGCTGACCGTCCAGGCGCTCACCGCCGACGCGCTCGACGGCGTCGACGTGGCGATGTTCGACGTGCCGGACGACGTCTCCGCGCAGTGGGCCCCGGTCGCCGCCGCGCGCGGCGCGGTGGTGGTGGACAACTCCGGCGCGTTCCGGATGGACCGCGACGTGCCGCTCGTCGTCCCTGAGATCAACCCCGAGCAGGTACGCAACCGGCCCAAGGGGATCATCGCCAACGCCAACTGCACCACGCTGGCGATGATCGTGGCGGTCGCGCCGCTGCACCGCGAGTACGGCCTGCGCGAGCTGGTGCTCGCGTCGTACCAGGCGGTCTCCGGGGCGGGGCAGGCCGGCGTGGACGCGCTGCACCTCCAGCTCGGCAAGATCGCCGGCGACCGGGTGCTCGGTTCCCGCGCCGGTGACGTGCGACAGGCCGTCGGCGACGAGCTGGGTCCGTTCCCGGCGCCGCTGGCGCTCAACGTCGTACCGTGGGCGGGCTCGCTCGCCGACGGCGGCTGGTCCTCCGAGGAGATGAAGCTGCGCAACGAGTCGCGCAAGATCCTCGGGCTGCCCGACCTCAAGGTGTCCGCCACCTGCGTACGGGTGCCGGTGGTGACCGGTCACTCGGTCGCCGTGCACGCGGTCTTCGCCACCGAGGTGGACGCCGAGGGTGCCCGCGAGGCGCTGCGCAACGCCCCGGGCGTGATCCTGGTCGACGACCCGGCGGCCGGGGAGTTCCCGATGCCGATCGACGCGGTCGGCACCGACCCGTCCTGGGTGGGCCGCATCCGGCGAGCGGTTGACGACCCCCGCGCCCTGGACCTCTTCGTGACCGGTGACAACCTCCGCAAGGGCGCAGCCCTCAACACGGCCCAGATCGCCGAACTCCTGGCCAAGGACCTGACCCGCCCATAACGCGGCCCTCCTCCCGCCGCCCTCCCGCTGCCGCCCTTTCCGGCGTTGATCTTGCACTTTCCGCCCTGCTTGGGAGGCATATGCGGCATTTGCCAGGGCCTAAAGTGCAAGATCGCGGGGGAGAGGGGTGACGGGAGCGGGGGCGGTCAGGCGGCGGAGAGGTGGACTCCGTCTCGGCCGTGGCGCTTGACCGCGTACAGGGCCTGGTCGGCTCGGTGCAGGGTGCGTTCGGGGGACTCGCCGGGTCTCGGCAGGGCGACGCCGACGCTGATCGTCCGGCCGGTACGGCGAGCCGCCTCGGTGAGCCGTTCGGCGATCCGGACCGCCTCCTCCGGGCGGCTCACCTCGATCACCGCCACGAACTCGTCGCCACCGGTCCGGTACAGCTCGTCGCCCTGACGCAACGCGCCTTCGAGTGCCCGGGCCAGACCCACCAACAGCCGGTCGCCGGCCTGGTGGCCGTACGTGTCGTTGACGTCCTTGAACCCG
Organism: Micromonospora sp. WMMD1274; assembly: GCF_049179035.1. Taxonomy (NCBI): domain Bacteria; kingdom Bacillati; phylum Actinomycetota; class Actinomycetes; order Micromonosporales; family Micromonosporaceae; genus Micromonospora; species Micromonospora sp. WMMD1274. The sequence goes on along the minus strand of NZ_JBMHMG010000001.1, from coordinate 2,653,835 downwards.
TCCACGTCGATCGCCAGCAGCGCGGTACGCCCCGGCGTGGCGGTGGCGATCCGCTGCCCGAAGGGGCCGGTGTGCCGCAGCCCGGTGAGCGGGTCCGAGCTGGCCTGCTCGCGGAGCCGGGCGAGCGTCCGCAGCCGGTCCAGGCAGGTCCACGCCTGCCCGGCGAGCAGCTCGATCAGGTTGACGGTGGTGGGGTCGGGGCGCAGGCGCTGCTCGTCGGCGACGAGCAGCACGCCACCGGAGGCCGGTGTGCCGACCGGCACCGCCACCAGCGTGCGCGCGCCGGCCCGGGTCAGCGGCAGGTACTCGTCGGTGGGCGGGTGGCCGGCCTCGCCCAGCGTGTACGCCGAGCCGTACCGGTGGGCCCGGTCGATCATGCGGTCCAGCCCGGCCGGTCCGGCCTCGTCCAGCTCGGCCCGGATCCGCGCCTCCAGGTCACCCGGGGTGCCGGTGGGCGCGCCGAGGCGCGGGCCGCGCCGGCCGGTGAGCACCAGCACGGCGGCGGCGAGCGCCGACACGTCCCGGGCTGCGGCGAGCGCGGCGGTCATCAGATCCCAGTCGGTCGGCGCGGCGGTGAAGGCGGCGGCGTGCCGGAGCAGCTTCTCGCTGCGGCTCTCCGCCGGCGGCCCGCCGAGCGCGGCGATCCGGCCGCCGAGGCGGTCGGCCACCAGTTCGGCGGTCTCCCGCCACGCCGCGAGCACGACCGGCTCGCTCCACTGCAGGTCGAGCACGCCGATCGGACGGCCGTCCGGGTCGCGTACCGGCACACAGAGTTCGGCTGTGACGTCCGGGCGGACCTCCAGGTAGTCGGGGTCGGCGCTGACGTCGGGCACGGCGGCGGTGATCCCGGAGGCGTAGACCCGCCGCACCACCGAGGGTTCGGGCCGGTGCCGGCCCGGCGGGGCGCCGTCGGCGGTGGCCGGCACGTGCGAGAACACCTGCCAGGCGCCGGTCGCGGCGACGCAGCGCAGACGGTCGTGGACGCGGAGCAGGACGGTGGCGGTCGCCGGGGTGTGCCGGGCGAGCGCGGCGACGGTCCACTGGCACGCCTCCGGGACGGTGGACGCCGTGGGAAGGCGCACCGTGACGTCGCGGAGGACTCGCTCGTGATCCACGTCGTTCCTGCTCGGAGGGGGTCGGGTCGCGATCAAGGGTACTCAGCGCAGCCGCCGCCGACCTTCGTACACATGTGCTATCCACAGGCTGTGGACGCAGCCTGTGGGCAGGATCGGGCCTGCGCGGGGAGGCCGCACGGCGATAGCGTGAAGGCCCGGGCACCCGAGGAGGCGGCCGATGCTCATCGCCCAGCTCAGCGACCCGCACGTGACCACCGGCCCGCTCGCGGCCGACCCGGCGTCCGGATTGCACCGGGCGCTCGGCACGGTGCTCGCGCTGCGTCCCCGGCCCGACTGCGTGGTGATCACCGGCGACCTCACCGCCAACGGCCGGCCGGACGAATACCTCGCCCTGCGCGAGATCGTCGGCGCGTTCCCGCTGCCGGTGCACCTGGTCACCGGCAACCACGACGACCGCGAGTCGCTGCTCGACACGTTCGGCGGCACCCCCTACCTGGCCGGTGGCTTCTCGGCGCACTACCACGTCGACCTGCCGGACGCGACGCTCGTCGTGCTCGACTCGCTCACCCCGGGCAGCCCCGGCGGTCGGCTCGGCGACGAGCAGCTCGCCTGGCTGGACGGGGTGCTCGGCGGGCGTACCGACGCGCCCGCCGTCGTGTGCCTGCACCATCCGCCGGTCGCGGTGGGCGTGCCGGGCATGGACGCGATGGGTCTCGACGACGCCGACGCGCTCGCCGCCGTGGTCGGCCGTCACCCCCATGTCGTACGCGTCGCCGCGGGTCACCTGCACCGCCAGGTGACGAGCGCGTTCGCCGGTACGGTGCTGACCACCGCGCCGAGCACCTGGATCCAGGTGAGCCTGACCATGACCGACGAGGAGGAGCCGGGTTTCGTCGCCGAGCCGACCGCCTTTCTGCTGCACCGCGTCGCCGACGGCGGCTGTGTGACGCACACCGTCCAGGTCAGTCACGCCGCCGGTCGCACCTGCTGGTTCTGAGCCGCGCCGCCGATGCTCTGGTACGTCGCGTACGGCTCGAATCTGCACGCCGCACGGCTCGACTGGTACCTGCGTGGCGGGTGTCCACCCGGCGGGCTGCGCACGTACCCCGGCTGCCGGGACCGCCGGCCACCGCGCCGGACGGTTCCGGTGCTGATCGACGGCGGCGTCTACTTCGCCGGGGAGTCGCGGGCCTGGACCGGCGGCATGGCGTTCTACGACCCGCTGCTGCCCGGCCTGGCGGCGGCGCGCGGCTACCTGGTGACGGTCGAGCAGTTCGCTGACATCGCGGCGCAGGAGATGTACCGGCCGCCCGGCGCCGACCTGGCCGGGATCCGCGCGGCGGTCGAGACCGGACGGGCGAGGCTCGGGCCGGGCCGCTACGAGACGCTGCTGCGCGTCGGCGTCCACGAGGGTCTGCCGATGCTCACGTTCACCGCTCCGCACCGGGCGGTGGAGGTGCGGTGGACCCGGCCGGCGTTGCGCAGGCTCGTCGGCACCGCCCACAGCGGACCTCCGACCGGCCCTCCGGAGCGTCAGTCGAGTTCGGACAGTTTGCTCGAAATGCCGGGCCGGCGGACATGAACGACCGTTCGGTTCGCGATGGGTGTCCGGCAGGAGGTGATTCCGGCAAGGACGGTTGCCAGCGCAAGGAATTCCGCGTGACATGAGCGTCGGCGCCGGCTCCCTGTCCCTGGGAGCCGGCGCCTTCGACGACGGGCGGCACCGACAGCGTGCGCCGCGCGGAATTTCACCTGACCGTCATGTCCGACTCGTCCGGCAGACCGGTACGGGCCGCCCGAGGCAACGACGATTCCTGATGCCGCCCCGTTCGACCTGGCGGCCGGTGGATGAGAAGCTACCCCGGCGGGGCGGCGATCCCCCGAGTACCGCCCTCCGCGATCGACACCTGTCACGGCACGGATCAGGGTCGCCGGGCGAACCATCGCCCGGACGCCACATACCGGCACCTCACGAGGAGTTCCATGTCCGTCACCGGGATGCGACGCCGGGCCGCCGTCGGCCTGGCCGCACTCGCCGCGACCGCGTTCACCGCGGTCGCCGTCACCCCCGACCAGGCCGAGGCCCGCCCGAAGCCGGTCGACGTCCAGTTGCTCGCGATCAACGACTTCCACGGCAACCTGGAGCCGCCGACCGGTTCCAGCGGCAGCATCGACGGCCAGCCCGCCGGTGGTGCGGAATACCTGGCCAGCCACCTGAAGTCGATGCGCGCCGCCGCGAAGCAGCAGGGCAAGGGCACCGTCACGGTCGCCGCCGGCGACCTGATCGGCGCCTCGCCGCTGCTCTCCGCCGCGTTCCACGACGAGCCGACCATCGAGGAGATGAACCTCGCCGGGCTGGAGTTCGCGAGCGTCGGCAACCACGAGTTCGACGAGGGCGCGGCCGAGCTGCTGCGCATGCAGCGCGGCGGCTGCCACCCGGTGGACGGCTGCGCCGACGGCACCCCGTTCGGTGGCGCCAAGTTCACCTACCTCTCGGCGAACGCCTTCAAGACCTCCACCGGCCTGCCGCTGATGCAGCCGTTCGGCATCAAGATCGTCAAGGGCGTCCCGATCGGCTTCATCGGGATGACCCTGGAGGGCACCCCGAACATCGTCAGCCAGCAGGGCGTCGCCGGCCTGCGGTTCACCGACGAGGCCGACACCGCCAACAAGTACGCCAAGATCCTGCGCCTGCTCGGAGTCAAGAGCATCGTCGTGCTGCTGCACGAGGGCGGCGTGCAGAACGGCGGCGGCATCAACGACTGCACCGGGTTCAGCGGCCCGATCGTCGACATCGCCAACCGGATGGACCCGTCCATCGACGTGATCGTCAGCGGGCACACCCACGCCGCGTACAACTGCAACATCAACGGCAAGCTGGTCACCAGCGCCAGCTCGTTCGGTCGCCTGGTCACCCAGATCGACCTGAAGATCGACCCGCGTACCCGCGACGTGGTGAGCGCGTCCGCGAACAACGTGGTGGTCACCCGGGACGTGAAGCCGGACCAGCCCTCGACCGACCTGATCAACCGGTACAAGACCGCGCTCGGCCCGGTGGCCGACCGCGTGGTCGGCGAGACCACCGCCGCGATCACCAAGACCCAGGAGAACCTGTACCAGACCGGGGTCGACGTCAACGGCAAGCCGACGTACCAGACCGGTGAGTCGCCGCTGGGCAACGTGATCGCCGACGCGCAGCTCGCCGCGACGGACACCGAGCAGAACGCGGTCGCCGCGTTCATGAACCCCGGTGGCGTCCGCGCCGACCTCGACGCCGGCCCGGTCACCTACGCCGAGGCGTTCACCGTGCAGCCGTTCGCCAACAACCTGGTGACGCTGGACCTGACCGGTGCGCAGCTCTACTGCATGCTGGAGCAGCAGTTCACAGTGGCGCGCGTGCTCTACGCGTCCTCGACGGTCAACTACGTCGTGGACGTCAACGGCACCACCGCACCGGCCGGCACGCCGTGCGCCGGCACCCGGGTGGTCCGGGGCAGCCTCACCATCAACGGCACCCCGGTGACCGACACCGCCACCTACCGGGTCACCGTGAACAACTTCCTCGCCGGTGGCGGCGACGGCTTCAGCGTCCTGACCGGTGGCACCAACGCGGTGACCGGCCAGATCGACCTGGACGCCTTCACCGCGTACCTGACCGAGAAGTCGCCGGTCTCCCCGCCGGCGCTGGACCGGATCCGCACGACCACCGAGGTCGCCGCCGGCTGACGGCCGACCGCACCACCGAACGGGCCCCGGAGCGACGCTCCGGGGCCCGTTCGTGTCCGGCTGCGCGCTTCGTCGCAGGCCGCAGGCTTCGTGTCAGGTCGCCCGCGCGGGCTCGGGCTCCGGCGTCGCGGCCGCCGTCGGACGGCCGTCCTGCGCGGCGGTGAGCAGCGGACGCAGCGACAGCGCGAGCACCGAGGCGGCCAGGCAGCCGCCCACCACGACGGCGACCCACACCCGGCCGTTCGCCGCGGCGATCAGCGGGCCGGCGGTGACCGGGCCGACCACCCCGCTGATCCCGAAGATCATCGAGCTCATCGCGTTGTACCGGCCGCGCAGCTCGTCGGTGGCGAGCGCGTTGGTCAGGGCGGGCATGACCGGCGACAGCATCGTCTCGCCGAACCCGAAGATCGCCGAGCAGGCCACCACGCCGAGCGCCGCGAGCACCGCGTTGCCGCTGCCCACCACGCCGGCCGCGCCGAGCACCAGCCAGGCGCCGGCGAAGACCGCGCCCACGGTGGCGAGTGCACGGGTACGGCTGCGCCCCTCCAGCCGCCGGATCACCAGCAGCTGCGAGAGCACGATCATCACGGTGTTCGCGGCCAGCGCCCACGCCACCACCCGGGGCGTCACCTCGACCACCCGCACCGAGTACGCCGCGAAGCCCACCTCGATCTGCGCGTACCCGCAGGTGGTGAGCACCAGGCCGAAGACGACCAGGCGGCGGAACGGCCGGTCCCGCAGCACCGTGAGGTAGCCGCCGGTGCTCCGGCCGTCGGCCTTCGCGCCCGTGGCCACGGCCGGTCGGCGCCCGACGTGCGGCAGGCTCAGCAGGATCAGGGCGGGCGTCAGGTAGCTCACCGCGTCCAGCAGGTAGATCACCTCGAAGGTGATCGGACGGGCCACGTCGACCACCGCGCCGGAGATCAGGCCGCCGGTGCCGATACCGAGATTGAGCAGCGCGAAGTTGAGCCCGAAGACGCGCTGCCGCTCGCCGTCGCCGGTCAGCGACGCGAGGATCGTGTTCTGCCCGGCCCAGATCGCCGAACTGCCGACGGCGACGAGCGTCATCACGCCGAACGCCGAGGCCGTCGAGTCGACCAGCGCCAGCGAGCCGGTGCCGATCGCCTCGATCACCAGGCAGGGCAACACCACCCGGCGCGCGCCGAACCGGTCGATGAACGTGCCGGCCAGCGGCGACAGAGCCAGCGTGACCGCGCCGAACCAGCCGATCACCAGCCCGGCCCGGGTGTCGGTCAGACCGCGCACGTCGGTGAGGTAGATGAACAGGAACGGCAGGGTGAGGCCGCGCCCGACGGCGGAGAACAGCGTGCCCAGGAGGATCCGGCGGGCTTCGGGACGGGCGGGCAGGGCGCGGCGCAGCATGCTGGGATTCTGTTCGGCGGGTACGACGACCGCGACCCGTTTACCCCTTACACACGCGGTCGCCGGGCCGGAAGGTGAGCGATCACACGTGCTCTGCCATGCTGACCCGGTGACGACGACCTGGCGGCACCTGCCCGCACCGGCCCGCGAGATCGCCGAGACGGCCACCGACGCGGTGACCGCCGCGCGTGAGCGCGACGCCGAGGCGTACGCCCCGGCCGTCGAGCGGCTGGCCGCCGCCGACCGGGCCGGGCTGGTGCTCGGCGGCGTGGTCCGGCTGCTGCTGGAGGAGGGGCACCCGGACGGGCTGGACGGCGACGACGTACGGCAGGTGCTGGAACGGTGCGTGCGGTCGGCGGCGCCCTGGTGGCCCGACGTCGACCCGCACGTGCTGCTGGTGCTGCTGGCCGGCGCGCTCGGCGTCTACGACCCGGGCGACGACGAGAATCCGCCCGATCCGGCGGCGATCGCCCGGCACGCGCCGCTGCTGGTGGCCGACCTGCTGGCGGTCACGGGGCGCCCGTTCGCCGAGTACCTGACCGCCGCGTTCGCCGAGGTGGCGCGGACGGAGATGCACGACTGACGGGTCTTCGTTGTCCGGCGGCCTACGGCCCGGCTGCGGGCGTGCCTGCTCAGGGGCTGGCGGCCAGGAAGACGAACGCGGCGAGCAGCACCAGGTGCACGCCGCCCTGGAGCACAGTCGCCCGGCCCGGCACCACGGTGAGCACAGCCGTCACCGCGGTCAGCGCCAGCAGCGTCATCTGGGTGCCGCCCAGACCCAGCACCAGCGGCCCGTCCAGCCAGATCGAGGCGATCGCGATGGCCGGGATGGTCAGGCCGATGCTGGCCATCGCCGAGCCGAGCGCGAGATTGAGGCTGATCTGCACGCGGTCCCGCCGTGCCGCCCGGGCGGCGGCGAGCGTCTCCGGCAGCAGCACCAGCAGCGCGATGACCACACCGACGAAGGCCTGCGGCAGGTTGGCGGCGCCGACCGCCGTCTCGATCGCCGGGGAGATCGTCTTCGCGTCGCCCACCACCGCGACGAGCGCCACCACGAGCAGGGCCAGGCTGGCCAGCGCGGTACGCGTGGACGGCGGCTCGGCGTGCCCGTCACCGTTCTTGTCCTCGGCGAGGATGCTGCCCTCCTGCGTGACCGGGAGGAAGTAGTCGCGGTGCCGGCCGGTCTGCACCATGACGAACAGCAGGTAGAGCGCCAGCGAGGCGACGGCCGCGAAGGCGAGCTGCGCGGGGGAGAACTCCGGCCCCGGCCGGCTCGTGGTGAACGTCGGCACCACCATGCTGAGCGTGGCGAGCGTGGCCACCGTGGCGAGCGCCCCGCCGGTGCCCTCCGGATTGAACACCGCCACCTGCCGGCGCAGTGCGCCGAGCAGCAGCGACAGGCCGAGGATGCCGTTGCAGGTGATCATGACGGCGGCGAAGACCGTGTCCCGGGCCAGCGCCTGCGTCTTGTCGCCACCGCTGATCATCAGCGTGACGATCAGACCGACTTCGATCACGGTGACCGCCACCGCGAGCACGAGTGACCCGTACGGTTCGCCGACCTTGTGCGCGACCACCTCGGCGTGGTGCACCGCTGCCAGTACGGCCACCGCGAGCAGGGCCGCCACCACGAAGATGAGCGGGCCGGGCAACTCCCGTCCCCAGGTCATCACGAGCACGAGCACAGCGACCAGGGGCGCGACGGTGGTCCAATCGGTCAGACGGGATCGGATCGTCGGCGGCATGCGCATACTTTGCCAGGGGGCAGAGTTGACCGCGCGTGGCGGGGTGGCTCCGGGCAGTCCTGTCGATCTATTCGATCGAGGCCGGTTGCTCCACGTGGGTGAGCACCTCGCGGAGGTTCCCGATCACGATTCCGATCCAGCCCGGATCGGTGTCCTGGTGTTCGGTCGTCCGGAGCACCGTCATGCCGACCGCCGCCGCACCGGCCAGCTCACCGTCCGCGCCGTCGCCCACGTATACGCAGTCGCCCGGCGTGACGCCCAGCCGCTGCGCGGCCGCGCGGTAGATCGCCGGGTCCGGCTTGGCCAGCCCGACCTCGCAGGAGAACACCGTGACGTCGAAGCGCCGGGCGAGCGGCCCGCCCGCCCACGCCTCGGCCGTCTCGGAGGTGGCGTTGCTGATCAGAGCCAGCCGGTGCCCGCGTTCGCGCAGCGCGTCGAGCACGTCCAGCGTGGCGGGCGAGACGCGACCCAGCACCCGGTGGGCGAGGGCCAGCCGGTGCGCGGCGGCGCGGGCCACCTGCTCATCGGTCGGCGAGCCGCCGAGGCGCCCGGCGAGGATGCGGACGGTCTCCTCCGCGTTCCACCGGACGAGCCGGTCCCGCCAGGTGGCGTGGTACGCGTCGACGAGCGCCGCCGGATCGACCCCGACCATGAGCGCCATCTCGCCCACCACGCGGTCCCGCTCGTCGTCGGCGCCGTGGACCAGGGTGTGGAAGAGGTCGAAGACGACCGGCCGTGGCATGGCGGGATCCTACTGCGACGGTGAGCGGGGCCGGGGAAACGCAGAGGGCACATCCGATCTCGGATGTGCCCTCTTACCTCTGGTCGGGGTGGCCGGATTCGAACCGACGACCTCTTCGTCCCGAACGAAGCGCGCTACCAAGCTGCGCCACACCCCGAGGCGTGCCGACAAATAGTAGCCCACCCGCCCCCACGGTCAAACTCGGTACCCCCCGCCCTCCGCCCCCGGCAGATCTTGGTACGGATCAGCCCTCCGAGGGGCGGGCGCGTACCAAGATCTGCCGGGATCAGCGGGGGATCAGGGTGAGGATGCTGGCCTCGGGTGGGCAGGCGAAGCGGATCGGGGCGGTGGGGTGGGTGCCGAGGCCGGCGGAGACGTGCAGCCAGGAGTCGGAGCCGGGCCAGCGGTGCAGCCCGCGCGCCATCGAGCGGGGCAGCCCGCAGTTGGTCACCAGCGCGCCGTACCCGGGCACGCAGACCTGGCCGCCGTGGGTGTGCCCGGCCAACAACAGGCCGAAGCCGTCGGCGGCCATCCGGTCCAGCACGACCGGCTCGGGGGAGTGCGACAGCGCGACGGACAGCGCCGCGTCGCGGCTGACCGGGCCGGCCACGGCGTCGTAGTCGTCCCGTTCGATGTGGGGGTCGTCGACGCCTGCCAGCTCGATCTCCCGCCCACCGGCCTTGAGCGTGGTGCGGGCGTTGTTCAGGTCGGCCCAGCCGGCGCCGGTGAGGATGTCGCGCAGCTCCTCGTACGGCAGCGGCACACCCTCGGTGTACTCCCGGTCGGGCAGGAAGTAGGTGAAGGGGTTCTTCAGGACCGGCCCGGTGTAGTCGTTGGAGCCGAAGACGAACGCGCCGGGCAGGTCGAGCAGCGGTTGCAGGGCGCGCAGCACGCCCGGCACCGACTCGGGGTGCGCCATGTTGTCGCCGGTGACCACGACCAGGTCCGGGTCGAGTGCGGCCAGGGAGGCCACCCAGTCCTGCTTGCGTCGCTGGCCGGGCATCATGTGCAGGTCGGAGAGGTGCAGCACCCGCAGCGGTTCGGCGTCGGTCGGGAGCACCGGCACGTCGTACCGGCGGAGGGTGAACATGTTGCGCTCGACGAGCGACGCGTACGCCAGGGTGGCCGCGCCGGCGGCGACGGTTCCGGCCGCGAGCCGGAATAGTGTGCGCTTTCGCATGGCGTTCAGGGTAGTTTCACCGTCCATGAGCACGCTGAAGGACCGTCTCACCGCCGACATGCGCGCCGCTCTCAAGGCGCGCGACGAGCTGACCACCTCCACGCTGCGGATGGCCCTGGCCGCCGTGGGCAACGCCGAGGTCGCCGGCCGGGAAAAGCGCGAGCTCAGCGACGACGAGGTGCTCGCCGTGCTGACCAAGGAGGCGAAGAAGCGCCGCGAGGCGGCGGTGGCGTTCGCCGACGCGGGGCGCGCCGAGCAGGCCGGCAAGGAGACCGCCGAGGGCGAGGTGCTGGAGCGCTACCTGCCCAAGCAGCTCTCCGACGAGGAGCTGGCCGAGCTGGTCTCGGGGGCGCTCGCCGCGGGCGGCTTCACCGGTAAGGCGCAGATGGGCCCGGCCATGAAGGCGGCCCAGGCCGCGGTGGCCGGCCGGGCCGAGGGTGGTCGGGTGGCCGCCGAGGTACGCCGCCAGCTCGGTCTCTGACCCGGCGCTTCCGTAGCGCGGAAACGACGACGGCCACCTCCCGGAGGAGGTGGCCGTCGCTGTCTGCTGTCCGGGATCAGTTCCCGGGTCGTCCCGGTCTGCCGTTACCCGGTCCGCCCGGGCCACCCGGCCGGTCCGGTGTCGCGGTGCCGCCCTGCTCCGGGGTGCCGCCCTGGCCGGAGCTGACCTCGATCATCACCACGCCGCCCTTGATGGTGCGCCCGTCGGGGCTGGTGCCGGCCGCGGTGCCGGCCGGGCACTCCGACGGCACCTTGTTGCTGGAGACCACCGGCTCGAAGCCGGCACCCTTCAGCCGGGACTTCGCGGTCTCGATCGACTCGCACTTCACGCCCGGGATGGAGCGCTGGTCGCCCAGGACGATCTTGCCGCTGGGCGGGGTGAAGTTCTTCCGCTCCTTGCCCTTCATGGCGTCACGCAGCGTCTGGTAGACCGCCGGGTTGATGCCCTGGGGCGTCTCGTCGTGGCCCATCTTCTGGTTGGTCTGCGGCCAGTCCGGGTCGGCCATGATGCCGGCCACCGCATACTGCTTGGTCATCGCGACCAGGGCCGAGGTGCGGTCGGAGTCGGTGGTGCCGGACTTGCCGGCCACCGGCGCGTTGACGATGTTGCGGACGTTGCCGGCGGTGGCGGGGCCGCACTTGGTGGTGGAGGAGCGGTCACCGACCGGGCAGCGCGCGGCGTCGACGGCGGCGCGGGCCACCTCGGTGCTGACCCGCTGCTCGCAGCGGGGGTTGGCGACGTCCAGCTTCTCGCCGTCCGGACCGCGGATCTCCTGCACCGGGATCGGCTCGCAGTACTTGCCGTCGGCGGCGAGCGTGGCGTACGCGTTCGCCAGCTCCAGCGGCGTGGTCTGGGAGACGCCGAGGCTGAACGCGCCCCACTGGTGCGGGTTGGCGGCGAGCTGCGCGTCGCTCGACGAGCGGAACGTGATGCCGAGCTTCTGCGCGGCCTTCACCACGTTCTCCGCGCCGACCCGCTGCTGCAGGTCGATGAAGAACGTGTTCACCGAGAAGCCGAAGCCACTCCACATGTTGTGCATGCCGGCCATCGCGGGGTTGGCGTTCTTCGGGCAGTACTTGCTGGTGCCCGGGCAGGCGGCGGGGGAGTTGAACTCGACCGGGTAGTCCGACTTGAACACCGGCTGCGCGTTGATGGGGTAGCTGAGCGGGTAGCCCTTCTCCAGCGCGGCCACCAGCGTGAAGATCTTGAAGGTCGAGCCGGCCTGGTAGCCGGCGATGCCGGGACCACCGGTGACCAGCGGGTTCACCGTGTTGGGGTAGTTGCCCCGGATCTTCTTCTTGGCCTTCTTCGGGTCGCTGGAAATCTTGTTCTGCGGGTCGGCCGGGTCGTCGAGCTTGAAGTTCCGGTTCACCGCCACGGCACGGACCCGGCCGGTGCCCGGTTCGACGGCGGCCACCATCCGGGCCGCCTTGCTGCTCTCGCCGAGCTTGTTGCGGACGGCCTTGTCGGCGCCCTTCTGCGCCTGGACGTCCAGCGTGGAGATGATCGTGTAGCCGCCGCTCTTGAGCCGCCGCTCCCGGTCGTACGAGGTGGCGCCGAACGTCTCCTGCTGGAGCCACCAGCGGTAGAGGTAGTCGCAGAAGAAGCCCCAGGAGCGGGTGGTGGTCTGGGTGCAGCCGTTCGGGGTGCGCTTGCCCCTGACCTCGAGCTTGATCTTCTTGGCGGCGTCCGCCTCCTGCTGGTTGATCGCGCCGATCTGCACCATGTTCTGGATGACGTAGTCGCGCCGGCCGACCGCCTCGGGGTAGCCCGACTTGGTGGTCGGGTCGAACGAGGTGGGGGCCTTCACCATGCCGGCGAGCATCGCCGACTCCTGGATGTCGAGCTTGCTCGGCGGCTTGTTGAAGTAGACCTGGCTGGCCGCCCAGATGCCGTACGCGCCGTTGCCGAACGCGGCGATGTTCAGGTAGCGCCGGAGGATCTCGTCCTTGGAGAGTTCCTTGTCGACCTGGAGCGCCAGGCTCATCTCGCGCAGCTTGCGACCGCTGGTGTCCTCGGTCGCGGCGACGACGTCGGCCGGGTGGGTGGCCGAGTAGGAGATGGCCAGCCGGACGTACTGCATGGTGAGCGTCGACGCGCCCTGCCGGGAGGAGCCGGCGGCCTGGTTGTTGACGAAGGCCCGCGCCACACCGTTGATGTCCACGCCGTTGTGCTTGTAGAAGTCGTGGTCCTCGGCCGCGATGATGGCCTTCTGCATGTACGGCGAGATGTCCTTGAGCTGGACGTCCTTGCGGTTCTCGTCGTACATCGTGGCCAGCACGGTCTTGCCGTCGGCCGCGAGCAGCTTGGTGATCTGGGGTGCCCGGGCGACTGTCAGCTCCTTGGGCAGCGCCTCGAACGTCTCCGCTCCGGCCTTGGCGGCCAGTCCGGACATCGCTGCCACGGGGAAGGCCGCCGCGGCGACCACCACTCCGGCCAAGAGGCCGCAGATCAGCAGCGATGCGGCGTTGGTCAGCACGTTGTGGTCACGTTTCCGCATCCAGGTCACCTCGACAGGGTACGCGAGTAGGAATCGGCGGGCGCGTGGGGAAGTTTCCCCATTTCCTGCATGCGCCGGCCTCGTTGTGCTAAACGCACGAGCCCTGGTCCGGGGTTGCGTGAGATCCGGCGGAAGTCTCTGCCGAAGTCCGGCAGTGGCGCAGCGTTTTCACGTACTCGGGCGGGGTAGTCGCGGGGCGAAAGCCCGGGAAGCCGGGAGTGTCCGGAATGATGGATTTCGCCGACAACGTTGCGTAATCGGGCGACTACACAGCATGATGGTGGCGGCGACCGCAGCCATGAGTCGTTTGTGCCGCCCTGGGGAGGCCGGCGCGAACGACCGGGGGGAAGTACGAGGGCTGCTCGCGCGAAGTCGGTAGGTACTGCAAGGGGGGACGTGTACAGATGGGCATGATCACTGACTGGCCGTCACTGGCGGCGTGTCAGAACGGAGACCCGGACGCGTTGTTCGTACAGGGCGCCGAACAGAACGTGGCGAAGAGGATCTGCCGGAGCTGCCCAGTTCGGTACGAGTGCCTGGCCGACGCGCTCGACAACCGGATCGAGTTCGGGGTGTGGGGTGGCATGACCGAGCGCGAACGCCGGGCGTTGCTGCGCCGCCACCCGCAGGTCACCAGCTGGCGCAAGATGTTCGAGGCGGCCATGAAGAAGAACGCCAAGGAGAAGGCCGGCAAGGACAAGATCCTGGTCACCACGGCCAACTGACCGGACCGGTCAGCTCCGGCTGATCGCCTCGCCGATCGTCCGCAGCCCGTCGACGTCGTGCACGTCGGCGGGCTGCGCCGTCACCGACACCGCCGGCACCGCCGGGAACGCCTCGGTGAACCGGGCCGCCACCTGCTCCTCGCGTACCGCCTGCTGGGCCAGCGCGGCGTGCGCGCGCAACACCTCGACGGTGCCCTCGTGCCCACCCACGCCGGCCAGCCGCTCCGCGGCGGCCAGGCTCTCCGCGGCGGACAGGTCCGCCGCCGGCCGGTGCACCCGGTTGAGCACCAGCCCGGCCAACGGCATCCGCTCCTCCCGCAGGCGCCCGGCGAAGTAGGCGGCCTCCCGGACAGCGTCCGGCTCCGGCGCCGCGACCAGCAGGAACGCCGTCTCCCGGGCCTGGAGGATCCGGTACGTCTGTTCGGCGCGCTGCCGGAACCCGCCGAACATCGAGTCGAGGGCGGCCACGAAGCCGGACAGGTCGGTGAGCAGCTGGGCGCCGATCACCTTCTGCACCACCTTCGAGAACATCCCGAAGCTCGCCGTGACCAGGCTGAACATGCTCCGCCCGCCGCTGCGCGCCGGGGCCAGCAGCAGCCGCAGCATCCGGCCGTCGAGGAACCGGGACAGCCGGGCCGGCGCGTCCAGGAAGTCGAGCGCGGAGCGCGACGGCGGCGTGTCCACCACGATCAGGTCCCACTCGCCCCGGGCGTGCAACTGGCCCAGCTTCTCCATCGCCATGTATTCCTGCGTGCCGGCGAAGGTGGAACTCATGGCCTGGTAGAAGGGGTTGGCGAAGATCTCCGCCGCCTTCGCCGGGTCGGTGTGCTGGAGCACCACGTCGTCGAACGTGCGCTTCATGTCGAGCATCATGGCGTGCAGTTCACCGCCGCCGGCCTCGACGTCGATGCCCTTGACCTGCCGGGGTGTGTTGTCCAGCTCGGTCAGGCCGAGCGACTGGGCCAGCCGGCGCGCCGGGTCGATGGTGAGCACCACCGTCCGCCGGCCGTGCCGCTCGGCCGCGCGCAGCGCCAGCGCCGCCGCCGTGGTCGTCTTGCCCACGCCGCCCGCCCCGCAGCAGACCACGATCCGTACGCCGTCGTCGGCGAGGATCTGGTCGACGTCAAGCGGAGGCGCCGCGTCTTCGGAAGGCACCAATCGAGCGTATCGGTCCCGAGGGGCACTCTGCTCCGTGCCGGCCGCAGGTGTGAGTCAATCCGCCCGGACGAGGGCCTCGGCGAGCGTCTCCAGCCCGGCCCGGTCGACCCCCTCGGGCAGCAGCGGCAACTCGACCAGGGGCAGGCCGAGATCCACCAGGTCACCCCGGAGGGAGTCCTCCAGATCACGGCGTACCTGCTGGTCACGAGCCTCCTCGACGAGCCCGGCCACGGTCGGGCCGTCGGTCGGCAGGCCGGCGGCGGCCAGCCCGCGCTTCAGCTCGGCCGCGGTGACCGCCCGACCGGCCGGCACCGGCGGGCGGACGCCGTTGACGATCACGCGGCCGACCGGGAAACCGAGCTGGGTCAGCTCCGCGACCGCGTCGAGCGTCTCCTGGACCGGCATCTCCTCCAGCAGCGTGACCACGTGCACAGCGGTCATCGGCGACCGGAGCAGCGCGGAGACGCCCTCGCTCTGGGTCTTGATCGGGCCGACCTTCGCCAGCCGGGCCGTCTCCGCCGTCACGTTCAGGAAGCGGCCGATCCGCCCGGTCGGCGGCGCGTCCAGCACCACCGCGTCGTACGTCCGGCGTGACCCGTTCGTCCGGGTGGTCGCCTCCTTGACCTTGCCGGTGAGCAGCACGTCGCGCAGGCCCGGCGCGATCGTGGTGGCGAAGTCGATCGCGCCGAGCTTGCGCAGCGCCCGGCCGGCGGCGCCGAGCTTGTAGAACATGTCCAGGTATTCGAGGAGCGCCTCCTCGGCGTCGACCGCCAGCGCCCGCACCTCACCGCCGCCGGGCGCGTCGGCGAGGTGCCGCTCCTCGTACGGCAGCGGATCGGTGCCGAAGAGCTGGGCGATGCCCTGCCGGCCCTCCACCTCGACCAGCAGGGTGCGCCGGCCCTCGGCGGCCAGGCCGAGGGCCAGCGCGGCGGCCACGCTCGTCTTTCCCGTGCCGCCCTTGCCGGTCACCACGTGCAGGCGGGCCGGCCATCTGCCGGCGGGCTCGGCCGGCTGCTCACTCGCTGCCATCCGTCGAGCCTAACCAGCCGTTGGGACCAGCTCTGTCCGGCCGGTGGGATCAGCCGACCTCGCAGACCCACCAACCCGTCTTCCGCACCACCGTGAAACGCAGCGCCTGCTCGGCGACCTTCTCGTCGGCGGTGGTCATGGTCACCCGGGCGGAGACGGTGGCCCGGTCCCCGGTCTGGTTGTCGACGGTCGGGGTGGGCCAGCGGAACCGGGGGTTCTGGTACTGCGCGACGTACTTCTGCACCTCGGCGACCTTGGTGGCGATCTTCTCGTCGTCGCGGGCCGCGGAGCAGACGAACGTGGCCGCCTTGTCGGCGTCGCGTTCCTGGTAGACGGCCTTGAGGAAGCCGTCCACCGCGACCTGCGGCTCCTTCGCGCCCTGGCCGTCCTCGCTGTCGCGCAGCGCGAGGAACGCGGCAGTGCCCCCGCCGCCGCAGAGCAGGACCGCGGCGGCCAGCACCAGCGAGACGATCAGCACCGCCGGTCGCTTGCGCGGCTGCGGATACGGCGGTGTGCCGGACGGGTAGGCCGGCGGGCCGGCTGTGGGTGCGGATCCCGGCGGTGCGCCGCCGGTGGGCGGCGGTTGCGGATTCGGGTCGCCGGGCGTGCCGGTGTCGCCACCGGCGGGCGGTTGGGTCATCTGTCTCCCCCGGGTTGCGGCTCCCGTCGCCGCCCCAGGCGACGGGCACGGGTCGAGGTGTGCGGGCGCGCGTCGGCGCGCGTCCAGTCCGGAAGGGTATCGGTCGGCGGGGCGCTTGCCAGCCCCGCGTACGCGCCCCGCCGGACGGAGTCGGCTACCGCGTTCCCGATCAGCCTTGTGTCGCAAATGTGACTGGAGGTGACGAGGCGTGCGCGTCCCGTTGCCGGGACTTGTCGCAGGATCTACGTTCGTCCCCGACGCGGAGAGCCGGGCCGGGGACGGCTCCGAGCCGGATGGCGGTGTTGGTTGAACAGGTACGACGCCCGGAGGCGAAGGATGCGCGACGCGGAGAACAGTCCCCGAGGTCAGTTCCCGGGTGACCGGGCCGGACGGCCGGGCGATGCCGAGGGGCCGGCCGCGCCGTTCAACGAGCGCTCCTACGGCTCGGCGGCCGACGGGATCCGGACGCTTCCCCGTTCCGGCGGGAAGGGGCGGGACGAGGACGAGCCCGGCTACGTCATCCACCTCCAGGTCCGGGTGCCCGACCTGGCGGCGGCCACCGCGCTCGCCGGCACGGTGGCCACCTCGCTGGGCTTCCTGGTGGAGCTGGACGCGGGCGAGACCACCGTCTCCACCGCCGACGACCAGAACAACAGGCACCGGGTCTTCTGCGACCTGCTGCTGCCCGACCGCAGCCGGTGCCCGCAGCGCTTCGAGCACGAGGGCCCGTGCGGCGAGCCGCCGCCGGCGCCGGAGCCGCGTCCCGCGTCCTGGTGACCGCGGCGGACCGTAGGCTGTGCCTGACCGAAGTCCAAGTCAGGCAAGGGAGCCCTCCTCCGATGCAGAAGTGGGAATACGCCACGGTGCCGCTGCTGGTCCACGCGACCAAGCAGATCCTCGACAACTGGGGCGAGGACGGCTGGGAACTGGTCTCCGTGGTCCCCGGCCCGAACCCGGAGCAGCTCGTCGCGTACCTGAAGCGTCCGAAGGGCTGACCTCCATGAGCAACGGACCCCACGCGAAGCTCGCCGAGCTCGGCCTCGCGCTGCCCGAGGTGGTGCCGCCGGTGGCCAGCTACGTGCCGGCCGTCCAGTCCGGGCAGCACGTCTACGTGTCCGGCCAGCTGCCGATGGCCGAGGGCAAGCTGCTCGCCACCGGGAAGGTCGGCAACGGCGTCTCGGCCGAGCAGGCGAAGGACCTGGCGGAGCGGTGCGCGCTGAACGCGCTCGCCGCGATCGACGCGCTGGTCGGGCTGGAGAACGTGGTCAAGGTCGTGAAGCTGACCGGCTTCGTGGCCAGCGCACCCGGCTTCACCGGCCAGCCCGGCGTGATCAACGGCGCCTCCGACCTGTTCGGCGCCGTGTTCGGCGAGGCCGGCCGCCACGCCCGCAGCGCCGTAGGCGTGGCGGAGCTTCCCCTGGACGCCCCGGTAGAGGTTGAGGTCATCGTCGAGGTCGCGTGACCCTCGCCCGCCACTGAAGCCCGCGATCTTGCGGTTGTGGCCCCGGCAGAAGCCCCACACGGGGACAAAGCTCGGGCCGGAACTGCAAGATCGCGGGGAGTGGCGGGCGGAGTCGTACGATCGCACCCATGGGTGGGCGTATGGCCGGTGCGGCGGGGGCGCTTGCGGACGGGCTGCCGGGGTGGGTGACGTTGCTGCGTGCGCCGAACCCGGGGCCGATGACGCTCGACGGGACGAACACGTGGGTGCTGCGGGCCGGGCCGGACGCGCCCGCCGTCGTGGTCGACCCGGGGCCGGCCGACGAGGGGCACCTGGCCGCCATCGCGGCGCACGGGCCGGTCGGGCTCGTGCTGATCACGCACGGACACGCGGACCACACCGAGGGCGCGCCCCGGCTCAGCGAGCTGCTCGGCGGCGTGCACGTGCTCGCCGCCGACCCGGCGCACACCATCGGTGGTGAGCCGCTGACCGAGCCGGGCGAGGACTTCGGCGGGTTCGGCCTGGAGATCCGGCTGCTGCCCACCCCCGGGCACACCGCCGACTCGGTCTGCCTCGTCGCCGCGCACGACGGCGAGCGCGTCGTGCTGACCGGTGACACCATCCTCGGCCGGGGCACCACAGTGGTCGCCCACCCGGACGGGCACCTCGGCGACTACCTGTCGAGCCTGGAGCTGCTCTCCGCGTACCGGGGGATCCCGGCGCTGCCGGGCCACGGCCCGGCGCTGGCCGACTGCGGTGTGGCGGCCGACTTCTACCTGGCCCACCGGCGGGCCCGGCTGGACCAGGTGCGCGCCGCCGTCGCCGCGGGCGCCACCACCGCCGCCGAGGTGGTCGCCGTGGTCTACGCCGACGTCGACAGGTCGCTGTGGTGGGCCGCCGAGTGGTCGGTCCGGGCCCAGCTCGAACACCTCGGGGTGGAGCAGCCGTGACCTGCCCGGTGTGCGGAACCGTAGCCGTGCCCGGGGCGCGGTTCTGCCACAACTGCGGGGCGGCGCTGCCGGCTGCCGCCACGCTGCCCGCCGCCGAGCGCCGCGTGGTGACCGTGCTCTTCGGCGACCTGTCCGACTTCACCTCCTGGTCGGAGGACCTGGACCCGGAACGGGTCGGCGCGGTCACCGACCGGGTGCTCGCCGCCCTCGCGGGCGCGGTCAAGACGTTCGGCGGGCACGTCGACAAGCTCACCGGCGACGGGATCATGGCGGTCTTCGGCGCGCCGGTCGCGCACGAGGACGACGCCGAGCGGGCCGTCCGCGCGGCGCTGTCCATGCAGCGCGCGGTGCGGCGGGTGCTCGACGACGAGCGCGGCGGCGGCGCGCCGCTGGGCCTGCGCGTCGGCCTCAACACCGGCGACGTGATCGCCGGCATCCAGGCGGCGATCGAGTACACGGTCATCGGCGACACGGTGAACACCGCCGCCCGCCTGGCCGACGCCGCAGCGGTCGGCGCGGTCTACGCCGGGGCGCGCACCTCCGCCGCGACCCGGCACGTCGCCTCCTGGCGTGCGCTGCGCCCGCTGCGGCTCAAGGGCAAGCGGGAGCCGGTCGAGGCGTACGAGCTGCTGGGCCTGCTCGACGCGCCTGGCACCCGGTCCGGCCTGGGCGACGAGGCGCCGTTCGTGGGCCGGGAGACCGAGATCGGCCGGGTGGCCGGCCGGCTCGCCGAGGTGATCGACCGGGGTGAGCCCCGGGTGCTGCTGATGACCGCCGAGGCGGGGATCGGCAAGTCCCGGTTCGCGGCCGAGGTGGAACGCCTCGCCGCCGGCTACGACGTCGGCGCCGGGCGGTACGCGGCGCACACCGGCGCCCGGGTGCTCTCGGTGCGGTGCGCGGCGTTCGGCGAGCGTCGCCGGCTGGCGCCGCTGGCCGACCTGGTCCGGGCCGCCGTCGGCCTGCCCGGCGACGCCGCCACCGCCGTCACCCGGCCGGCCGTCGAGGAGCGGCTGCGCCGCCTCGGCCAGCGCCTGTCCCGGCTGCCCGGCGACCCGCCGCCGATCGCCGTGGACCAGCTCCTGGCCCTGCTCGGGTACGCCGAACTCCCGCCCGCCACGGAGAACGGCGAGTGGAACGCGGCCGGGCCGCCGCCGGACGACGAGGCGGTGCCGACGGCTGTCGCGGACCTGCTCAGCGCGCTCGCCGTGGAGGCGCCGCTGGTGATCGTGGTGGACGACCTGCACGACGCGACCGCCGAGACGCTCAAGGCGCTGGCGCTGACCCTCAACCGGCTCAGCGGGCCGGTGCTGGTGATGCTGCTCGGCCGTCCCGAGCTGGTACGCACCGCCGGTGCGCTGACCCGCGTCGCGGACGCCGAGGTGCACGCGCTGCCGCCGCTGCGCGGCGCGGACGCGTCCCGGCTGCTCACCAGCTACCTGTCCGGCGGCCGCATGCCCCAGGCCGACGCGGACCGCCTGCTCGCCACCGCGCAGGGCAACCCGTTCTACCTGGCCGAGCTGGTCACGCTGCTGATGGAGCGCGGAGCGCTCACCGCCGGCCCGGGCCGGGGCGCCGACGTCGGCTGGCGGCTCGCCCCCGGCTCGCTGGGCAGCCGGCTGCTCTCCCGGGACCTGGCCGCGGTGCTCGCGGCGCGTATCGACGCGCTGCCGCCCAACGCCCGCTCGGCGCTGCGCGACGCCGCCGTGGTGGGTGACACCGTACCGGCGGGCGCGCTGGAGGCGTTGCGGGAGCAGCGGGTCGGGCAGGACGGGCGGCCCGCCGCGGTGGCCGCCGTCGAGCTGGACCGGGCCGTTGAGGAACTGCTGCAACGGCGCATGCTGCACCGGACCCGCAGCGGGTTCGCCTTCGCCACCCCGCTGATGCGGGAGGCCGCGTACGCCGGGGTGAGCAAGGCCGAGCTGGCCGAGCGGCACGCGGCGCTGGCCCGCTGGGCCGCGCCGGAGAGCGTCGACGAGACCGGCGCCGCACCGGGCGGCGCGTTCACCGAGTCCGCCCGGGACGACTTCGTCGCCGAGCACGTCGAGCGGGCCACAGCGCTCGCCGACGCGGTCAAGCTGCGCCCGGACGCGCCGGCCCGGGCGGTCACCCCGCTGGGCGTGGCCGCGCTGGGCCGGGCCGCCCGCCGGTCGCTGCGCTCGGGGGAGCCGGCGCTCGCCGTCGAGTACGCCGAGCGCGCGGCCGAACTGGCCCGCGACGGGGTGCCACCGGCCGACCGGGTGGTGCACGCCCGGGCGCTGCTCCAGGTCGGCCGCCCGGCCGACGCGCTCGCGTTCGCCGAGAAGATCGCCGCGAACACCGGCGACCCGGCCACCCGTACCGCCGCGCTGCTGCTCGCCGGGCAGGCCCAGCAGACCCTCGGCGACGCCGAGCGGGCCGAGTGCAACTGGCAGGAGGCGTTGCAGGTGGCCACCGACGCCGACCTGCCCACCCTGCGGGCCTCGGCGATGCGCCGGCTCGGCATGGCCGACTTCATCGCCGGCCGGCTCGGGCAGGCGAGCAGCCGGCTGGCCGCGTCCTACCAGGTCAGCCTCGCCGCACGGGATCCCCGCGGGCAGGCCTGGTCGTTGCAGAACCTGGCCTGGGTGACCACCACCCGGGGCGACTTCGCCGGCACCGACGCGGTGCTCGGCCGGGCCGCCCGGCTCTTCGCCGAGCTGAAGGACCCGTACGGGCGGGCCTGGCTGCGCGGCACCACCGCGTTCGCCCGGCTGCTCGCCGGCCGGTTGCGGGAGGCGTGCCGGATGGCGCGGGTGTTCCTGCCGTTCGGGGAGCGGGTCGGCGAGGCGTGGGCGGTGGGGACGCTGCGCGCGGTCGAGGCGTACGCCACCGCCGAACTGGGCGACCTGGCCGAGGCGGACCGGGCGGCGCGGCGCGCGTACCGGGACTTCGCCGAGGTGGGCGACGACTGGGGGCAGGGCTTCGCGCTGGTGGTGCGCGGGGTGGTGGCGCGCGGGCTGGGCGAGCCGGAACACGCGGCCGACCTGTTCACCGAGGCGCTGGAGTACGCCGACCGCACCACCCACCCGCTGCTCACCGGCATGGCCGGGACGCTGCGCGGCTTCGTGGCGCTGGACATGGGCGACCACGAGACCGCCGAGCGGGAGGCGCGGTCGGTGCTGACCCGGGTGGAGCCGCACAACCCGCAGGCGCCGGCCCAGGTCGCGCCCCGGGTGCTGCTCGCCATGGCCCGGCTCGCGGCGGGTGACCCGGGCACCGCCGTGGGGCTGCTCGCCCCTGTCGCCACCGGCGCGGCGAACGCGCCCTCGCTGCTGTTCTCGCGGCGGCAGACGATGGCCCGGTACGCCGCCGCGCTGCTCGCCCACGGCCAGCGCGAGCAGGCGCTCGACTGGGCGCAGCGGTCGATCACCGCTCCGGCCGAGGACGTGCGCAGCCAGGTGGTGGCGCTGCTGGTGCTGGCCGAGGCGCTCGACGCCTGCGGTCGCCGGGCCGAGGCGCTGACGAACGCGGAGGAGGCGGTACGCCTCGCGTACGCCACCGAGCAGCGCAGTGAGCGGATGGTCGCGGACGCCTTGCGGGTCCGCCTCTCCGGCGGCTGATCGTCCTTGTTCTGACGGTTCCGGGGATGTGTTCGTCGGTGGGGCCGGTTAGCGTGGGGCGGCGACAGCCGTGGATCGGCTGTCGCCTCCCGGTGCGCGCGCCTGCGTCACCGGCAGACCATGCTGGGGAGGAACGATGAGGCTGCCGCGCTCGGTCGCCGGCTGG
This sequence comes from Micromonospora sp. WMMD1274, assembly GCF_049179035.1. Lineage (NCBI taxonomy): Bacteria > Bacillati > Actinomycetota > Actinomycetes > Micromonosporales > Micromonosporaceae > Micromonospora > Micromonospora sp. WMMD1274. The sequence continues at coordinate 2,631,294 of NZ_JBMHMG010000001.1, read as the reverse complement.
ACGATCGCGGTCTTCGGGCTCCTCGCGCTGCTGCTCGGTGCGCTCGGTCTGATCTGGCCGGAGACGCAGCTACGCCTGCTCGGCTTCGAGGTGCCGGCCGAGCGCGCTCCGGGCGACTACACCGGCACGTTCCTCACCGCGTCCTCGATGGCCTCGTTCAACATGGGGGTCTACTACCTGCTCGCCGTCGCCACCGAGTGGCGGCCGTTCTACCGGTTCACCGTGTGGTTCCGCCTGGTCACCTTCACCGTGTTCACCATCGCGGTGCTCTCCGACGTGGCGCCGGACCGCTTCTTCGCGGTCGCCGCGTGGGAGGGCCTGGGCGCGCTCGCCACGGCGGCCGGCCTGTGGTGGGACGCCCGCCGGGCGGCTCCCGCCACTGCCGTGTCCGCGCCGGAGCCGGCGCCGGCCACCGACGCGGCGCGCTGACGGGTCCGGATCGTTGGGTATTTTCGAGCCGTGACCGAGACCCCGCCCGGCGCCCTGCGGCTGCCCATCGTGCCCGGTCTGACCGATCTGCAGGTGTTCGCCCGGGGCGGCTACGCCACCATCTACCGGGCCACCCAGATCTCCGTGGGCCGCGAGGTCGCGGTCAAGATCGAGAACCGCACGCTGGACAGCGAACGCGACCAGGCCCGCTTCCTGCGCGAGGCCCGTGCCGCCGGGCGGATGTCGTCGCACCCGCACGTGGTGGACCTGTTCGACGTGGGTGTCACAGTCGACCAGCACCCCTACCTCATCATGGAGCTGTGCGACGGCTCGTACGCCGAACGGATGCGCACCTCGCCGCTGGGCCCGGCGGAGACCCGCGACCTCGGCGTGAAGATCGCCGACGCGCTGGCCCACTCGCACGCGGCGGGCGTCCTGCACCGCGACGTCAAGCCGGCGAACATCCTGCACTCCGAGTTCAACTCGGCCGTCCTGGCCGACTTCGGCTTGGCGGTGCTCGCCGAGTTCCGCGACTCCTCGGTGATGCTGGAGGCGCTCACCCCGGCGTACGCGCCACCGGAGACGTTCAACCACAGCCCGCCCACGCCCGCCGTCGACGTCTACTCGCTGTGCGCCACGCTCTACGCGGTGATGCACGGCCGTCCGCCGCGCTGGCACTCCGAACGCAACCCGAGCCTGGTCACCGTGCTGGAGATGTTCCAGCAGCCGATCCCGGGCCTGCCCGGCGTGCCCGGCGAGCTGATCGACGTACTCCGGTTGGGCATGTCGAACGACCCGGGCGCGCGGCCCTCCGCGGTCGAGCTGCGTGGCCTGCTCGCCTCGCTGCCGCTGGACGGCGCGCCGGCGACCGGCGGTCTGTACGACGGCGCCACCGGCGACCGGTTCCACCGCACCGGCGGGCCGAATCCGCGACCGCCGGCCGACGACGACCACCCGACGGTGGCCTCGCGTGCCCGGCGCTGGCCCAAGCGCTGGTTCCTCGGCGGCGCCGGCGTGCTGGCGCTGGCCGCCTCGGCCGGCGGCGGCTGGGTCGCGGGCGGCCACGCGCCGCCCGTCGCGCCGACGCCGGCGCCCAGCGGCGTGGCCGGTGCCGCGCCGGTGCCCGGCTGCGCGTCCGCCGACGTGCGGCTGCCCGCGGGGGCACGCTGCGCGACGGAGCTGGAGTGCTTCGGTCCGGTACGGCTGCGCCGGGACCGGGCCGAGGCGAGCCGGGTGCCGTGCGACGGCCAGCACACCTGGGAGACCTACGCCGCCGGTGACCTGCCGGCCGGTCTCGCCGGGGCCCGGCACGAGACGGTCGCGGCCGACCCGGTTGTCGGCAAGGTGTGCAACGCCGCCACGTTCCGGCTGGTCAGCGGCGGCAAGTCGGCGAGCGGGTGGAACCTGGAGGTGCTGCCGCCGGAGGCCGAGGCGGACCGCACCTACCGCTGTCTGGCCGGCCGGGGCGTCAACGCGCTCGCCGGCCCCACGCTCACCGGTCGCTGAGCCCGTTCACGGCCCGGCTCTGCCGCACCGACCGCGGGTCGAGCGTCTCCAGCGTGTCGGCGTCCACCGCCGTCGGCGCCCGCATGCCGCGTACCACGCGCGGGTCCAGCGTCTCCAGCGTGTCCGCGTCGATCGGCTGGCCCGCCGGGGTGCGCAGGTTCCGCACCGCGCGCGGATCGATGGCCTCCAGCGTGTCGGCGTCCACTCCGTACCCCTGGTGGGGGATCGGCCAGCTCTCGGCCTGCGGGGCGGGCCCGCCGGTGCCGCCGGGCTGGCGCGCGGCGGTGATCGTCACTCCCGTGATCATGGCGAGCAGGACGCAGACCAGGGCCAGCACGACCGACAGGATGCCGGGCGGACGCCACACGGCGAGGGTCACCACCGCCGCCACCGTCGCCATGGACGCGACGACGGCCTTCGCCCGCGCATCGGGCTTCGGGAACGATCTCACCCGACAAGCATGGCCCAGCGCGTCCACCTGTCAACCGGCGGGATGAGACGGCTTCCCGTCACCCAGGCTCCACTTCGGAGTCGCAGGTAGCGACGATCGAGAAAAAATCGTTACATCATCTGGTTGTTTGCCGTATCGATCCAGGTTTGGGGGCCACCAACGTGGGCGTCGATCCCTAAAGTGACGGGGGTCGAGGTCTCCTCGACGGATTCGTTCCCCGACGGAAGGCAGCTCCATGCCCCGTTCAATCCGATCCCTGGCCGCAACCGGGATCGCCGGCGTCCTCCTCGCCGGACCGGCCGTCGCGCCCGCCGCGGCGGCGACTCCGCAACCACCCGCGCACGACCGCACCAGCGCCGCCGAGGCGCGCCGGGTGGACCGCGTGCCGACGCCGAAGCTCGACTGGTACGCCTGCTACGACTACGCCGAGTGCGCCACGGTCCGGCTGCCGCTGGACTACGACAACCCGAAGGGCGCCACGACCGAGGTCGCGTTGCTGCGGGTCAAGGCCCGCGACCAGCAGCGCAAGGTCGGCAGCCTGTTCCTCAACCCGGGTGGCCCGGGTGGCTCCGGCACGAGCATCGCGCTCGCCGCGCCCTACTTCCTCGGCGACGACCTGCTCGACCGCTTCGACATCGTCGGCGTCGACCCGCGCGGCGTCGAGGCCAGCGAGAACATCAAGTGCTTCCGCTCGGTGAAGGACCAGACCCGGGCGTACGCCGGGCTGAACGTCGCGTTCCCGTGGACCAGGGCGGAGGAGAAGGCGTACGTCGCCGCGTCGAAGGCGGTCGGGAAGGCGTGCTCCACCACCGGCAAGCCGCTGACCGGCGCGGCGTCCACCGCCGAGGTGGCCCGCGACATGGACGTGCTGCGCCGGGCCGTCGGCGACAAGTTGCTCAGCTACCTCGGGTTCAGCTACGGCACCGCGCTGGGCCAGTACTACGCCAACATGTTCCCGGACCGCTTCCGCGCGCTCGTCGTCGACGGTGTGCTCGACCCGAACGCCTGGGTCGGCCAGGGCAGTGCCCGCAACCAGCTCCAGGAGACGCGGCTGCGCAGCGCCGACGGGGCGTACCGGGCACTGCGGGAGATCCTGGCCCGGTGCGGCAGGGCCGGCGCCGAGCAGTGCGCGCTGGCCGCCACCGGCGATCCGCTCGCCGCGTACGACACGGTGGCCAAGCGGCTGCGCAAGAAGCCGGTGGTGATCGAGGACCCGGACTTCGGCTCCTTCACGGTCAGCTACGCCGACTTCGTCGGCGCCACGCTCAGCGCGCTCTACGACCCGTACGGCTGGCAGTCGGTCGTCGACATCACCGTGCAGCTTCTGGCCGCGACCGACCCGGCCGCCGGCAGGGCCACCACCGCGTCGGCCCGGAAGGCGCTCGCCGCCCGCGCCGCGCAGGCGCGCCAGCAGCGCGGGTACGACTTCCCGTACGACAACGGGCTGGAGACGTTCCTGACCGTCGACTGCACCGACGCGTACCACCCGAAGAGCGCCGACGCCTGGCCGGCGCTGTCGGCGAAGGAGGACAAGCGGGCGCCCTACTTCGGGCGGGCGTGGGCCTGGGGCACCGCGCCCTGTGCCCGCAACACGTGGACGGTGCGGGACGAGGACGCCTGGACCGGGCCGTTCAACCGGGTCACCGCCGCCCCGGTGCTCGTGGTCGGCAACTACTGGGACCCGGCGACCAACTACCAGGGCGCGGTCAGCTCGGCGAAGCTGCTGCCGAACAGCCGCCTGCTGAGCAGCGACAGCTGGGGTCACACCGCGTACGGCACCTCGGCGTGCGCGACCGGCCGGATCGACGCGTACCTGCTGACCGGCAAGCTGCCGACCAGGGGCACGATCTGCGTCGGTGACGCGCAGCCGTTCCAGGAGGACGCGGCGGCAAGCCGGGCGGACGCGTCGAAGAGCGCGCTGGCCCGGGCGGGCGAGCCGGGCCGGGGCGAGCCGAAGCGGCTGCCGCCGGTGGCGACGCCGCGCCCGGCGGTCGGCACGCTGACCGTCCGCTGACGGACCCCCGGGGTACGGCGGGTGATCGGGCACCCGCCGTACCCCGGGCCCACCCCGCGCTCGGGCGAGGCGGGCGTCAGCCGCCCGGGTGAAGACTGTGGGTCAGTAGGACTTGTCCTGGCCCAGGACGTGCTGGGCGACGAAGTTGAGGATCATCTCCCGGCTGACCGGGGCGATCCGGCCCGCGCGTACCGCGCCGAGCAGCGTGGCCACGCCGTACTCGGTGGTCATGCCGGCCCCGCCGAGCGCCTGGACGGCGGTGTCGACGGCGAGCGCGGCGGCCTCGCCCGCCGCGTACTTGGCCATGTTGCCGGAGATGCCGGCTTCCAGGTCGCGGCCCGCGTCGTAGAGCGTCGCCGCCTTGTGGATCATCAGCCGGGCCAGTTCGACCTGCACTGCCGCGTGCGCCAGCGGGTGCGCCACCCCCTGGTGCGAGCCGATCGAGCGCCCGCCCCACACCTTGCGGGTGGCGGTGTAGTCGGACGCCTTCTCGATCGCGTACCGGCCGGTGCCGGCACCCATCGCGGCAACAGTGATGCGCTCCGGGTTGAGCCCGGCGAACAGCGCCGGCAGACCGGCGTCGAGCGACTCGCCGACGAGCGCGTCGGCGGGGAGCCGGACGTCGTCGAGGAACAGCAGGAACTGGTTCTCCGGCGACAGGATCTCCATGTCCAGCTTGGACTTCTCCAGGCCGGGCGCGTCGGTCGGCACGATGAACAGCGCCGGCTTGAGCTTCCCGGTGGACGCGTCCTCGGTACGAGCGACCACGAGGACGTGCCCGGCCTCGTCGACACCGGAGATGTAGATCTTCCGGCCGCTGAGCAGCCAGTCGTCGCCGTCACGGCGGGCCACTGTGGCGAGGCGGTGGAAGTTCGATCCGGCGTCCGGCTCGGTGATCGCGAAGACGATCTTCTGGGAGCCGTCGGCGAGGCCGGGGAGGTGCTTCTTGCGCTGCTCCTCGGTGCCGTGCTTGTTGATGATCGTGGCGGCGATGGCGGGGGAGACCACGAGCAGCAGCAGCGGGCAGCCCGTCGCGGCCAGTTCCTCGCACACCAGCGCCAGCTCGGTGATGCCGCCGCCCCCGCCACCGTACTCGGTGGGGATGTTCACGCCCAGGTAGCCCAGCCGGCCGGCCTCGTGCCACAGCTCGGTGGTGTGCTCACCGGACTTGGCCTTCTCGACGAAGTAGGAGTGGCCGTACTTGCGGCCCAACGCCCGTACGGCGTCGCGGAGCTGGTCCTGCTCGGGGGTCAGGTCGAAGTTCACTGCGGGTCCTCCTCGGGGTCCACCACGGCAAGTACGGCACCCGTCTCGACCTGGCCGCCGGCCGGCACCGGCAGCTCCGTCACCACGCCGTCGGCGGGGGCGAGCACGGGATGTTCGAGCTTCATCGCTTCCAGCGTCAGCAGCAGGTCACCGGCGGCGACCCGCTGGCCGACCTCCACGTGCACGCGGGTCACCGCGCCGGGCAGCGGCGCGAGCAGCGACCCGGCCGCCAGCTCCGCGGTGGGCAGTGGGAGGCGGGGCAGCTCGGTGAGGCTCGCCGCCCCGTCCGGGCCGTCCACGAAGACCGACGACCCCGCCCGGTGTACGCGGAAGGCCCGCCGCACCCCGTCCACGTCGAGCAGCACCCGGTCCGGGGCGGCGTCCACGACCGTCACGGCCGGCGTGGCGTCGGACGGGGACACCGACCATTCGGCGAGCCCGCCGGTGCGGTCGAGCCGGTACCGGACCTCGATCTCCTCGTCGCCCGGTCCGGTGAACCGGGTGACCTGCGGGAAGGCGGGCACGTTGCGCCAGCCCGACGGCAACCCGGCCAGTACCGGTGCGGCGGCCCGGCGCGTGGCGGCCCCGGACAGCGCCGCCGCCAGTGCCGTCACCGGAAGCTGCTCGGCCGGCAGCAGCGGCTCGAACACCTCGGGGTGCCGGTCCAGGAAGCCGGTGTCCACGTCCACGGCCGCGAACTCCGCGCTGCGCAGCACGCGGACCAGCAGATCCCGGTTGGTCGCCACGCCGTGCAGTTCGGCGCGGGCGAGCGCACCGGCCAGCGCGCGGGCCGCCTCGCTGCGGGTGGGCGCCCAGGCGACCAGCTTCGCCAGCATCGAGTCGTAGTGCACGCTCACCGCCGAGCCGTCCACCACACCGGAGTCCAGGCGCAGCCCACGGGCCGGACCGAACTCGGCGGCCACCCCGGGAATCGCGAACCGGTGCAGCGTGCCGGTGGCCGGGCGGAAGCCCTGAGCCGGGTCCTCGGCGCACAGCCGTACCTCGATGGCGTGACCGTCGGCGGGCGGCGTGGCGGTGACCGGCAGCGGCTCGCCCTCGGCGACGAGCAGTTGCAGCCGGACCAGGTCCAGCCCGGTGGTCAGCTCGGTGACCGGATGTTCCACCTGGAGGCGGGTGTTCATCTCCAGGAAGTGCACCTGCCCGTCCGGCGCGAGCAGGAACTCCACGGTTCCCGCGCCGACGTAGTCGACGGCCCGCCCGGCCGCCACCGCCGCCTCGTGCAGCGCCGCGCGCACGTCGTCGGGCAGCACACCGGGCGCCTCCTCGACGATCTTCTGGTGGCGGCGCTGGATCGAGCAGTCGCGTACCCCGAGGGCCACGACGGTGCCGTGGGTGTCGCCGAAGATCTGCACCTCGACGTGGCGGCCGCGTTCCACGTACCGCTCGATGAAGACGGTGCCGTCGCCGAACGCCGCAGCCGCCTCGCGGCGCGCGCCCGCGACGGCCTCGGCCAGCCCGGCGGCGTCGCGGACGATCCGCATGCCCCGGCCGCCGCCGCCCGCCGATGCCTTGACCAGCACCGGGAAGGCGGTGACCTCGGCCGGGTCGGTCCAGGTGGGCAGCATCGGCACGCCCGCGTCGGCGAGCAGCGCCTTGGCGGCCATCTTGTCGCCCATCGCGGCGATCGCCTTGGCCGACGGCCCGACCCAGGTCAGGCCCGCGTCGGTCACCGCCGCCGCGAACTCGGCGTTCTCCGCCAGGAACCCGTAGCCGGGGTGGACGGCGTCCGCGCCGGAGCGCCGGGCCGCGTCCAGGACGGCGTCGATGCGCAGGTACGTCTCGGCCGGCGTGTTACCTGGTAGCCGCACGGCCTGGTCGGCGTCGGCGACGAACGGCGCGTCGGCGTCCGCGTCGGAGTGCACGGCGACGGTGGCCACACCGAGGGCGCGGCAGGTGGCGAAGACCCGGCGGGCGATCTCGCCCCGGTTGGCGACCAGAAGCTTGGTGATCATTGTGAGTACGCCCCCTACATCCGGAAGACGCCGAAACCGTCGGCGCCCTTCACCGGTCCGTTGTGGATCGCCGACAGGCAGAGCCCGAGGACGGTACGGGTGTCCCGGGGGTCGATCACCCCGTCGTCGTAGAGCCGCCCGGACAGGAACAGCGCGCCGGACTGCGACTCGATCTGCTGCTCGACCATCATCCGCATGGCGGCGTCGGTGTCCTCGTCGTACTCGCGTCCCCGGGCGGCGGCGGCCTGCCGGGCCACGATGGACAGCACCCCGGCGAGCTGCGCCGGGCCCATCACCGCCGACTTCGCGTTCGGCCAGGTGAACAGGAACCGCGGCTCGTACGCCCGGCCGCACATGCCGTAGTTGCCGGCGCCGTAGGAGGCGCCCAGGTTGACGGTCAGATGCGGCACCTTCGAGTTCGACACCGCGTTGATCATGAAGGCGCCGTGCTTGATGATGCCGCGCTGCTCGTACTCGGTGCCGACCATGTAGCCGGTGGTGTTCTGGAGGAAGACCAGTGGCGTGTCCGCCGCGTTGGCGAGCTGGATGAACTGGGCCGCCTTCTGCGCCTCCTCGCTGAACAGCACGCCCCGGGCGTTCGCCAGCACGCCGACCGGGTAGCCGTGCAGCTCACCCCAGCCGGTGACCAGCGCGGTGCCGTAGCCGGGCTTGAACTCGTCGAACGCGCTGTCGTCGAGCACCCGGGCCAGCACGTCGCGCGGGTCGAACGGCACCTTCAGGTCGGCGCTGGCGATGCCGAGCAGCTCCTCCGGGTCGTACCGGGGTGGCAGCGGGTGCGGGTTGCGCGGCGGGGGACCGTGCTTGCGCCAGTTGAGCCGGCGGACGCACTGCCGGGCCAGCCGGATGCCATCGCGCTCGTCCTCGGCGAGGAAGTCGGCCAGGCCGGACGTGGTGGCGTGCATCGACGCGCCGCCCAGTGACTCGTCGTCGGTGACCTCGCCGGTGGCCATCTTCACCAGCGGGGGCCCGGCCAGGTAGACCTGCGAACGGTCGCGGATCATGACGGTGAAGTCCGACATGCCGGGCACGTACGCGCCGCCGGCTGTGGCGTTGCCGAAGACCACGCTCACGGTCGGGATCCGCTGCGCGGACAGGCGGGTCAGGTCGCGGAACACCCGCCCGCCGGGAATGAAGATCTCCGCCTGGGTGGGCAGGTCCGCGCCGGCCGACTCGACCAGGTTCACCATCGGCAGCCGGTTGGCCGCCGCGATCTCACCCGCCCGCCGGGTCTTCGCCAGCGACCACGGGTTGATCGCGCCGCCGCGTACCGTCGGGTCGTTCGCCACGATCAGGCACTCGACGCCCTCGACCACGCCGATGCCGGTCACGGTGCTGGCACCGACCGGGAAGTCCGTGCCGTACGCGGCCACCGACGACAGCTCCAGGAACGGGCTGTCCGGGTCGAGCAGCAGCTCGATGCGTTCCCGGGGGAGCAGCTTGCCGCGACCGTGGTGGCGGGTCACGTACTTCTCGCCACCACCGCCCCGGGCCTGGTCGAGTGCCTCCTCCAGCTCGGCCAGGCGCTCCAGCAGCGCCTCCCGGTTGGCGGTGAAGGCGGGTGCGGACGGGTCGATCGTGCTCTGCAGGACTGTCGTACTCACAGGCCCATGCCCTTCGCGATGATCTCGTTCATGATCTCGGTGGTGCCGCCGCCGATGCCGAGCAGACGGGCGTCGCGGTAGTGCCGCTCCACCTCGGCGTCACGCATGTAGCCGAAGCCACCGTGCAGTTGCAGCGCGGCGTCGACGACGAAGTCGCACGCGGACACCGCCACGTTCTTCGCGATCGCCACCTCGGTCACCACCGGCTGCCCGGCGGCCACCCGCTCGGCGACGTCGTGCACGTACGCCCGCGCCGCGTCGGTGCGGCTGTGCATCTCGGCCAGCTTGTGCCGGACGACCTGGCGCCCGACGAGCGGACGGCCGAACGTCCGGCGGTCCCGGCACCACTGCACCGCCAGGTCCACGCAGCGCTGCGCGGTCGCGTACGCCTGGGTGGCGAGTGACAGCCGCTCGTTGGCGAACTGCTGCATGATGGCGAGGAACCCGGTGTCCTCCGGGCCGACCCGGTTCGTCACCGGCACCCGGACGTCGACGAAGGACAGCTCGGCGGTGTCCGAGCAGTGCCAGCCCAGCTTCTCCAGCCGCCGCCCCACCGTGAACCCGGGCGAGCCCTTGTCGATCACGAGCAGGCTGACCGAGCCCGAACCGGGGAAGTCGGTGCAGACCGCGGTGGTGACGAAGTCGGCACGGGCCCCGCTGGTGATGTACGTCTTGGAGCCGTTGACGACGTAGTGGTCGCCGTCGCGGACCGCGCAGGTGCGGATGCCCGCCACGTCCGAGCCGCCGTCCGGCTCGGTGATCGCGAGCGCGCCGATCATCGTCCCGGCCAGCGCGGGCCGGACGTACCTCTCGATCAGCCCTTCGTCCTGGGTCTCGACGATGTGCGGCAGCGCGATCCCGTGCGTGAACAACGCGGCGACCAGCCCGGACGACCCGCCCGAGCGGATGATCTCCTCGGTGACCACCATCGAGTCGAGCAGGTCACCGCCGCTGCCGCCGACCGACTCCGGGAAGCCGATGCCGAGCAGGCCGATCTTCGCGGCGGTCTCGTGCAGCGAGCGGGGCACCTCGCCCGCCCGTTCCCAGTCGGACAGGTGCGGCAGCACCTCCCGGGTGACGAACGAGCGGGTCAGCTCGCGCAGTTGCCGGCGTTCCGGCGTGTCCACGATGGTCATGCCGGAACCTCCGTCGGTAGGTCGACCACTCGCGAGCGCAGCAGCTCGCCGAGCGCCTTGGCCTGGGGGTCGAACCGGGTGGACGCGGCCACGCCCTGCCCGAGCAGCCCTCGGATCACGAAGTTGACAGCGCGCAGGTTCGGCAGCTCGTACCGCTCGACTGTGAGCGCCGCGGTCTCCGGCAGCAGCTCGGCCAGCCGCTCCACCGTCAGCCAGTCGCGCAGCCAGGGCCAGGTCGCGTCGGTGCGGGCCCAGACGCCCAGGTTGGCGTCGCCGCCCTTGTCGCCGGACCGCGCGCCGACCAGCTCACCGAGCGGCCCGCGCCGGGTGGCGGCCGGAGCCGGTACGGCGGTGACCTCCCGTGCCGGTGCTCCGGCCGGTGTCGCCGTGGCGACCGGCGCCGGGATCGGTACCCGCTCGCCGGACGGCAGCACCGCGACGTGCTCGACCGCGTCCTGCGCGATCGTGTCGGCGGTGAACACCCCGTACGGCGTGGCGTCACCGGGCAGCGTGGTGAGCGTGCAGCCCGGGTACGAGGCCAGCGCCAGCTCCACCGCCGCCGCCGAGAACGCCCGCCCGGCCCGCGACTTGTCGCCGTCGCGCAGGTGTACGTGCAGCAGCGCGCTCGCCGCCTCGGTGTCGCCGGTGTCCGGGTGGTCGGTACGGGCCAGCGTGAACTCCAGCCCCTCCGTGCCGACCGACTCCTCGATCTGGCCCCGGACCAGTGCCGCCTTGGCCGGGATGTCCAGCCCGCACAGCACGAACGTCATCGCGTTGCGGAAGCCGCCCAGGTTGTTGACGCCCACCTTGAGCGTGTCCGGCGGTGGCGTGCCCCGCACCCCGGACACGCGTACCCGGTCCGGGCCCTCCTGCTCCAGCCGCACGGTGTCCAGCCGGGTCACCACGTCCGGCCCGAGGTAGTCCGGCCCGCCCACCTCGTACAGCAGTTGGGCGGTGACCGTCTCGACGGTGACCGCGCCGCCGGTGCCGGAATGCTTGGTGAGCACCGACGAGCCGTCCGGGTGCAGCTCGGCGATCGGGAAGCCGGGCCGGTGCCCGCCGTCCGGCAGCTCGGTGAAGAAGCTGAAGTTGCCGCCGGTGACCTGCGCGCCGCACTCGATCAGGTGCCCGGCCACAGTCGCGCCGGCCAGCGCGTCGAGGTCGTCGCGGGTCCACCCGAAGCGGGCGACGGCCGGGCCGACCGCCAGCGAGGCGTCGGTGACCCGCCCGGTGACCACCACGTCCGCGCCCGCGTCGAGGCAGGCCGCGATCCCGAACGCGCCCAGGTAGGCGTTCGCGGTCAGCGCGTCCGGCCGCTGGATCGCGTCGCCCTCGACGTACCCGACCCGCACCTGGAGGCCGAGCCGGTCGCCGAGCGACCGGATCGCGTCGGCCAGCCCGGCCGGGTTGAGGCCGCCCGCGTTGGTGACCAGCGTGACGCCGCGGTCCAGCGCGGTGCCGAGCACGCCCTCCGCCTGGCGCAGGAACGTCTTGGCGTAGCCGAGCGACGGGTCGCGCATCCGGTCGCGGCCGAGGATGAGCATGGTCAGCTCGGCCAGGTAGTCGCCGGTCAGCACGTCCAGCTCGCCGCCGTCGAGCATCTCCCGCCAGGCGGTGAAGCGGTCGCCGTAGAAGCCGGATGCGTTCCCCACCCGCAGCACGCTCACGAGGAGGCTCCGTCCGGCTCACGCTTGCCGCCGGGCGGGCCGGCGAACGCCTGGGCCACGTCCAGCCACTCGTCGGCGACCGGTCCGGTGGCGGTCAGGGCCAGGTCCGCTCGGTGCCGGCGCTGCGTGACGAGCAGGCAGAAGTCGAGCGCCGGGCCGGTCACCCGGTCGGCCGCGTCGGCCGGCCCGAACTCCCACACGTCGCCGCCCGCGGGCGCGGTCAGCTCGACCCGCACCGGCACCGTGGGCACCTCGCGGCCGTGGGCTGCGAAGCCGTGCCCGAGGGTACGGAAGCCGAGGTGCGCGATGTGCCGCAGACGCTCGGTCGGGGTGCGGCTGACGCCCAGTGCGTCGGCCACGTCCTCGCCGTGCGCCCACGTCTCCATCAGCCGGGCGGTCACCATCGACGTGGGGGACATGCTGGTGCCGTACCAGGGGATCTTCTGCCCGGCCGGGACGGCGGCGAGCGCCCCGGCGAGCGCCGACCGGCCGGCGCGCCAGCGGGCCAGCAGCGCGGGCGGTGGCGCGAGGAACGACTCGGCGCCGTCCTCGACCAGGCGCGACGGGTCCGGCGCGGCCATGACCGAGGCGAAGAACGCCGACTCGTCGGTGGCCGCCAGGTAGGCGACGTGGTCGGTCCAGGCCAGGTGCGCGACCTGGTGCGCGACGGTCCAGCCCGGGGCCGGTGTCGGCTGCTCCCATCCCTCCGGCGGCAGTTCCGCGACGAGCGCGTCGAGCTGTTCGGACTCGGCGGCCAGATCCGCGAGCAGGGCTGTCAGGTCGACCATTGTGCCTCCGGCGGGGATGGGCGTCAGGGGATCAGTGCCGCTCGCTCTCGGGGGTGAGCAGCGTGGCGAGCTGGCGTTTCCAGGTGTGCAGCAGGGCGGCGCGGCGGGGCGAGTCGTCGCTGAGCAGGTTGGCCACGCCGAGACCGCGGAGGAGGTCGAGGGTGGCCTGCACCGACTCGCGTACGCCCGGCTTGCGCTCGTCCACGCCGAGCAGCTCGACGGTGAGCCGGTGCATCTCGCGGCCGATCCGCGCCTCCAGCGGCACCAGCGCGGCGCGCAGCTCGGCGTCGGTCCGGGCGGCCACCCACAGCTCCAGCGCGGCCACGAACAGGGGGCCGGTGAAGGAGGCGGCGAGCAGGTCGACCACCCCGTCGAGCCGCTGCGGCCCGGACGGCAGGGCCGCGGCCTCGGCGCGCAGCTCGGCCGCCCGGCGCTCGGTCAGGTGCGTGACGGCGGCGGTCACCAGCGCGGTCCTGGTGGGGTAGTGGTGCAGCTGGGCGCCCCGGGAGACACCCGCGTGGGCGGCCACCACGGTCGTAGTGGTTCCGGACCAGCCGTGCTCCACCAGGCACTCGACTGTCGCTTCCAGCAGCCGGGCCTGGGTGGCGCGGCTGCGCTCCTGCTGCGGGACTCGGCTCGACACGCAGACAGCGTGCCCCGCCCAAAACAAACAGTCAAGCCTGACTTTTTTTGGGGTGTCGCCGACGCGGTCCCGGACCGCTATCCGACACCTCCACGCGGCCGTTTTCCGCGATATCGTGCGGGCTCACGGGGAGGCACAACATGAATGACTTTGTGCTCGTCGGAGGGGCAGGCTTTCTGGGCACGGCGACCGCCGGGGCGCTGCTGGCCGCCGGCGCGCGGGTCACCGCAGTGGACCGTCATCCGCCCGCCGAGGCGAACACCGCCGCCGGCCTCGACTGGATCAGGGCGGACCTGCTCACCGCCGACCCGCCCGAGCTGCCGCCCGGCATCGTCGTGGTGCTGCTCGGCGCGAGCCACCCCCGGCCCCGCCACCCGTGGACGCTGCCGCTGGACAACGCCGTCAGCACTGCCCGGCTCCTGCCCCGCCTGGCCGGACGCCAGGTGGTGCTCACCTCCTCCGTCGAGGTCTACGGCGCCGCGCCCGGCCCGCTCACCGAGGACACCGCGCCCGACCTGCCGTGGTCCGCCGGAGAACTCGACAGGTGGTGCGCCCGCGTGCGCGACCTGGCCCGGGAACCCTGCCCGCCGTGGCGGGCCGCCCCACTCGCCCGGGCGATGGCCGACGCCGACCCCACCCACCGGTGGACGTACGCGATGGCGAAGCTCGCACAGGAACGACTCGTCGCGGACGCGATCCCGCCCGACCGGCTGACCGTGCTCCGGCTCGCGAACGTCTTCGGCGCGGGCCAGCACCGCGTGGCCACCCGGCTGGTCCGCCGGGCCCGCCAGGGACTGCCACTGCCGGTCACCGCGGACACCGTACGCAGCTTCCTGCCCGCGGACACACTCGCACGGATCCTCCTGCGCGGCATCGGCCCCGGCGTGTGGAACGTGGGCGGGGAACCGGTGCCGCTGACCGACCTCGCGACCTGGATCCGCGACCTGTGCGGCTCGTCGGCACCGCTGCTCACCATGCCGCGCCCGGCATCGGACAGCTCCGGCCTGGTGGTCACCGACAAGCTGACCGCCGCCGGTCACCGGGTCGAGCCGCTCCGCCCGGCCCTGGCGAAGCTGGTGGCCGAGGTCGGCGACGACAGGGCTCCCCTGTTCCGACCGCCGCTGCCGGTCGTGGTGCCGCCCCCGCCGGCCCGCCCCGAGACGGTCGTCGCCCGCCAGCAGGAGGCGCTCGTCAGCGGGGAGGTCAAGCACGGCAACCGGTGGACGCGCGAGCTGACCGAACGCCTCGGCAAGGAGTTGCAACTCGACGACGACCACCGGGTGCTGGTCACCGCCTCGGGGACCGCCGCCCTGCGGATCATGGTGGCCGCCACCGTCGGGCCGGCCCACCCCGGCGACGTGGCGGTGCTGCCGTCCTACACGTTCCCCGCGACCGCCGAGATCCTGGTCCAACTCGGGTACACGCTGCGTTTCGTCGACGTGGACGCCGCGACCTGGACGATCGACCCCGTTGCTGTCGCCGCCGCGATCGAGCGGGGCGGCGTACGACTGGTGCTCTGCGTCGACACCTTCGGCAACCCGTGCGACTATCCGGCCCTGCGGGCGGTCTGCGACCCCGCCGGGGTGGCCCTGCTGGCCGACTCCGCCGCCGCCCTCGGCAGCCTGCACCAGGGGCGTCCGGTGGCACAGCAGGCGTTGTCGCACTCGTACTCGATGAGCTTCGCCAAGGTCGTGTCGGCCGGTGGCGCCGGCGGCGCGCTGGTGCTGCCCGCCGACGCCGCCGAGGCGGTCCTCGCCGCACCCGCCGGCTGGACCCGCTCCGAGCTGATGAACGAACTGCACGCCGTCGTCGCGGTCGACCAGCTCGCGGAGCTGGACACGCTGGTCCGGTGCCGGGCAGAGGTGGCCGAGGTCTACGCCGCCGCCGCGTCCGCTCTGCCGGTGGAGGTCCAGCAGGTCCGTCCCGGGGACCGGCACTGCTGGGTGCACTGGGTGGCGCGCTTCGCCCGGCGCGACCGCGTGGCGACGCGGCTGGCCGCCCTCGGCGTACAGACCAAGCCCTACTTCGCGGCGATCCACACCGGCCCGCTCGGCGGCGGTGAACGCCTACCGGTGACCGAACGGCTGGACGCCGAGGCGCTGGCCCTGCCGATGTCCTCGGAGATCACCGTGGAACAGGCGGAACGGGTAGTCGCGGCGCTCCGCCGCTGCCTGGACTGAACCGGGCGGGCGGTCAACCCGGAGGGCGGCGGCCGGTCACCAGTAGTTGCTTGCCGGCGTCGGCGAGGACCGGGTCGTCGCCCAGCCGTCGCTCCAGCGCCAGCAGCGCGTCCCGGTCGGCGGACAGCCGCCCGGCCAGCCCGGCCCGCCCCACCGCGGCGGCGCTGACCAGCAGCCCGGCGCTGCGGATCTCGACCAGGCCGGCGGCGCGGAACGCGGCCTCCAACCGGGCCCGGTCCAGCAGGTGCAAATCGGCGGCGTGCCCCTCGGCACGCCAGACACCCCGCCGGCGGGTCAGCCGGTCCACCGCCTCGTCGTCCCGGCCCGCACCGACCAGTTCGAGGACCAGGCCCACCAGTGAGTCGACCAGCACGGCCAGCACGCCACCCGGGCGCAACCACCCGGCCAGGTGCCGGACCGCCTGCTCGGGATCGGCTGTGTACTGCAGGGAACCCATCGCCAGCACCGCGCCGGCCGTAGCCGGCAGTGTCACCTCCGTCATCGAGCCCTCGACCAGCGTGAAGCCGGGACCGGGCGGATGACGGCGCAGTTCGGCGACCATGCCCGGCGCCTGCTCGACGCCGGTCACCGGATGGCCGAGGTCGAGCAGCCGCCGGGCCCACCGGCCCACGCCGCAACCGGCGTCCACCACCGGGGCGCCCGGCGGCAACAACGCCTCGACCCGCTCCCACGCCAGGTCGTCGTAGGCACGCCGGTGCGGCACCGCGAAATGCTCCTCGTAGCCGGACGCCAGCGCGTCGTACAGCGGCTGGCTCGGGCGCATCGGCTCAGACAAGACGGCGCCGCCCCCGCAGCCACTGCCGGTCGGCCAGGTAGGTGCCCGGCCGCCAGCGCAGGTTGAGGCTGTAGTTGCTGCCGCAGCCGACACACTCCTTGCGGAACAGCCGCGCGTGCTCGTCCCGGTATTCCGGCGCGTCGACGATCTCGGCGATCGGGCGCTGCCGGACCGAGGCGGTCGGGTCGTGCGCCCAGCAGCCGCCGATCTCCCCCCGGGAGTGCACCATCAACTTGAGCTGTGACTCGGCGCACGGCAGGTCGCGCTGGACGAGATCGTCGAAGTGCCCACGCAGGTAACGCAGCTCGGAGTAACGCGGCAACCACCGCCGGTCGGCCCGGGCCATCGTCTCCAGCTCGGCCAGCGCCGCGTCGAGCCGGTCGCCGGCCACGTCGGTCTGGTCGGTGACCGCGTCGGTGCGGAACAGGAACGTCCGGTCGGTGACCAGGTTGAGATAGAGCGCCACGCCCAGCTCCTGGGCCAGCGCCGCGATGCCGGGCAGGCTGTCCACGTTGTCCCGCATGACGGTGAAGTTCATCCGTACCTTCAGACCGAGCCGGTCCCGGGCGGCGATCAGGTTCCGCAGGTGCCGGGTCGTCGTCTCGAAGGCCCCGAGTCGCCCGCGGATCCGGTCGTGCACCAGCGCCGTCGGGCCGTCGACGGAGACGTTGAAGCTGCGTACGCCTGCGGCGAGCACCTCGTCCAGAACGGGCGGGGTGAGGCGGATGCCGTTGGTGTTCAGGTGCAGGTGGCGTACCCCCACCTCGCGGGCGTACGACATCAGGGCCAGCGCGTCCGGCCGGATCAGCGGCTCGCCGCCGGTGAAGTTCACCTTGTGGATGCGCAGCGCGACGAGCTGACGCAGGACGTCGCGCCACTCGTCGGTGGAGAGTTCACCCTTGGTGTTCGTGGTCCAGCAGCCGCAGCTCGTGCAGCGCAGGTTGCAGTTGTCGGTGAGGAACAGCTCGGCGACCAGCGGCCGTACGTGCAGCCGGGGCGCGATGCGTTCCTTGACGGCGAGCCGGCCGAAGAACCAGGCGAGGCGGGCGGTGTCGGCGACGGTCACGGCAGTCTCCGGGCGGTGACGAAGAGGTTGGCCGAGCGGAACAGCCGGCCGTCGAGATGGATGCCGCGCTCCAGCAGGCGGCGCACCGGGCCGCCGGTGAGCAGCGCCGGGATCTGCAACCACCGCCAGAAGAGGTTGGCGCCGGTCACCGTGGCCGGGGTGAAGCCCGCCGTGCGCAGCAGCCGGAGCAGGTCTTCGGTGCGGTAGTTGGTGTGCCGGTCCCGGCCGACCGACATGTCGCCCCGCAGGTTGTCGGAGAGGTCGGCGAACCGGCTGTGCCACACCTGCGACCCGAACCGCCACGAGTAGATCCGGCGGTGCAGCCGGGGGAAGTCGAACTTGGCATTGTCCGGATCGAGGAAGGTGAAGACGTGCCGCCGGGGCACGGTGAGCACCAGCAGCCCGCCGGGGGCGAGCACCCGGTGCGTCTCGGTCAGCAGCGCGATCTCGTCGGGTACGTGTTCCAGCACGTCGAGCAGGCTCACCGAGTCGAAGTGGCGGTCGGCGAACGGCAGCGGCTCGCCGACCCCGAGCCGGTGCAGCGGCAGATCCGGGTGGCGGGCCGCCAGCTCGGCGAGGTAGCCCGGGTGCGGGTCGGCGCCCTCGCAGGTCACGGTGCCGTGTTCGTGCAGCACGGCGAGGAAGTCTCCGGTGCCGCAGCCCAGGTCGAGGTGCCGGCCGGTGCGGCCGGACAGTGCGGCCCAGGCGAACGCGTACCGGCGTAGCGGGTGGGTGGCGAAGGGCTGCACATCCGCCCGGGGTGCCGCCTCGTCGGCCCGGCTCATCGGACCAGCCGGGCGCAGAGCGCGTCCATTGTGGCGGCGAGGCGTTCGCCGTCGACCGGGCCGGGCAACGGGCGTTCCGCGAGCAACCGGTGTTGCCGCTGCGGGTGCGCGGCCACCACGGCCGGCAGCTCGGCCACGTCCCACACCGCGACCACCCGGCCCGAGCGTTCCTCCTCGCGCAGGTATTCGACCTGGTGGTCGTTGCCCATCTCGCCCCGCGCCGCCTCCCGGGCCACCGCGACCGGCACCCGGCCGAGCCGCTGGACCAGCCGCACCGTGTTCCCGGCGTGGGTGATCACCACGTCGGCGGCGGCCAGCCGCCTTCGCAGGTCGTCCAGGGGCAGGAACGGGGCGTGCGGGCACGGCGGGGTCACCGCCGACGTGCCGGTCTGCACGAACACCTCGTGCGCGGCACACAGCGGCGCGACACCCTCGATCAGGCGGTCGAACGGCCACGGGCCCATACCGACGGTGACCAGGAGGCGGGCCATGGCTAGTAGAGCTCTCCGATGAGGACCGCGCGAGGGCGGGACGCCAGCAGGGCGGGTCGCTGCACCAGCACGGCGGTGGCGAGGCGGGAGCAGAGCCGGGCGGCGGCTCCGGCGGGCCCGGTCATGTTGAACGTCTCCAGCCACAGCGACGGCACCCGGAGCAGGCGGGCGGCGAGGAAGACGCCCACGGCCACGCCGGTGCCGGCCGAGACCACCACGTCGGGTCGCTCCCGGCGCAGCAGCAGCAGGGCCCGCCAGGCCGCCGGCAGCACCCGCCACCGGGTGCGCGTCGACAGCTCGGGCTGCCAGTGCACCCGCTGCCCGGTCAGCGCCACCTCGGTGTCGGGTGCGCGGACCGCCACCCACACCGGGTCGTGCCGCTCCCACCACGGTCGGAGCGCGAGCAGGTCGAGCAGGACGCCGCCGCTGCTGGAGACGAGGAGGATCCGATACCGCCGGTCCGTCACTACTTCACGCTAGCCCAGCGTCGCGGATCGCGATGCCCCGCTCCAGGCTGGACGGACGCCTCCCGGAGGGTTCGGGTCAGCGGCCGTCCCGCGGGGCGAAGACCGTGAGGGCGTCGGCGTCGGAGTGGCGGGAGCGGACGTACTCGTCGGCCCAGGCCGCCGCGTCCGGGAACGCCGACGCGGCGGCGACCCGGGCGCAGGCGGCGTCCACGTCGAAGCGGGTCCGGCGCAACTGCACACCCGGGCCGAGCAGCGCCCACCAGGCGCCCGCGCCCCCGTACGGCATGCCGACGCTGCCCGGGTTCACCACCAGGCGGCGGTCGACCAGCCGGGTGAACGGCATGTGCGTGTGCCCGCAGACCACGGTGCCGACCCCGGCCGGCAGGCCGGCGAAGACCTCGGCCCAGCGGTCGAGCCGCGAGTCGACGAGCACGACCTCCTCGTCGTCGCGTGGGGTCGCGTGGCAGAACAGCACCTCGCCCAGGCCGGTGACCGGCAGCGTGACGGACGGCGGCAGCGCGGCCAGCCGGGCCACCTGGTCGTCGCGGAGCTGCCCGGCGGCCCAGTTCGAGACCTCGATCGGGGAAGCCACCCCGGCCCGCGCCTGCACCAGCTCCCGGTCGGCGTTCCCGCCGACCCAGCAGGCCCGGTCACCGAGTTCGGCCAACCGGTCCAGCACCTCGACCGGCTGCGGACCGGCCGCCAGGTCACCGGTGAGGACGATCAGGTCGGCGGCGGCCACGTCCGGCTCGGCCAGGACGGCTTCCAGCGCGGGCAGCACACCGTGGATGTCGGAGAGGACGGCGACACGATCAGGCATCGTCCCAGCCTTGCGACACCGGCCCGGGAGGACCAAGCGATTCTGCGGCGGGCAGAGACGGCGCCGGCCCGGCTCGCACGGAGGCGGGCCGGGCCGGGAGGCCGGTACGGAGGTCAGACCCGCGCGCGGCGGGCCAGGCGCTCCGGGTCGAGGATGATGATGCTCTTGCCGTCCAGCCGCAGCCAGCCGCGCGAGGCGAAGTCGGCCAGCGCCTTGTTGACGGTCTCCCGGGAGGCGCCGACGAGCTGGGCGATCTCCTCCTGGGTGAGGTCGTGCGTCACGCGCAGCACGCCGCCGTCGCGGGTGCCGAAGCGGCCGGCCATCTGGAGCAGGTTCTTGGCGACCCGGCCCGGCACGTCCGTGAAGATCAGGTCGGCGAGCGAGTCGTTGGTCCGGCGCAGCCGGCGGGCCAGCACCCGCAGCAGCTGCTCGGCGATCTCGGGCCGGTTGTTCAGCCACGGCCGCAGCGCCTGCTTGCGCAGCCGGACCAGCCGGGTGTCGGTGACCGCCGTCGCGGTCGCCGTACGCGGACCCGGGTCGAAGAGCGACAGCTCACCGACCATGTCCGACGGGCCCATCACGGCGATCAGGTTCTGCCGGCCGTCCGCCGCGCGGCGACCCACCTTGATCTTGCCGGACAGGAGGATGTAGAGACTGTCGCCGGGTTCGCCCTCGTTGAACACGATCTCGCCCTTGCGGACCTCGATCGTCTCCATCTCCTTGGCGAGCGCCTCGGCAGCCTCCGGGTCGACACCCTGGAAGATCCCGCTGCGGGCCAGTACCTCGTCCATCGCGCACCTCCGCCTGCGCGTGCCGTCCGTCGGCCGGGTCCGCCGTCCGCTGATCCCTCGCGCGCCGCCAGTCTAGGCGCACATGAGTAGGAATCAGAGGTGCACCCCTGGAATCTTGATCGTTGGGCGTAACCCGCCCGACCCGGTGAGCAGCTAAGATCCCGCCTCCGGTCCGGGCCGGCGCCACCCGTTCCCTCCTGTGATCGTAGGGTGACCGGCGTGCTGTGTGAGCCGTTCCTGACCAGCCGGTCCGAATCCGGGTCGGACATCCCCGTGCTGGCCTGGCGGGCCGAGGCGCCGCTGCTGGCGGTCGGCTCCGCGCCGCTCGGCGGGGGGATCGGCGTCCGCGGGTGGGTGCTGAACGCGACGGTGCCGATGTCGTACGACCGGGACGACCCCGCCGCGCACCTGGCCGAGCTGGCCCACGGCCTCGACCTCGACGGCCCCGGGGTCGGGCTGCTGACCGGCGTGGACGTGACCGAGGTGGTCCGCCGCACCGACGGCGGCGTCCGGGTCTGGGCGACTGTGGGCCTGGGCACGCCGGTCTGGGCCGCCGCGCCCGATCCGGCGCCGCCCGCCGCGAGCGAGCCGGCCCGGCCCGCGCAGCGCGTCGGCACGGTCAACATCGTCGCGTACGTGCCGGTGCGGCTCGGCGACGCCGCCCTGGTCAACGCCGTGGCCACCGCCACCGAGGCGAAGGCGCAGGCGATCTGGGAACTGGGACTGCCCGCCACCGGCACCCCCACCGACGCGGTGACGGTCCTCTGCCCGGCCGGGGGCGATCCGGCCCCGTACGGCGGTCCCCGGTCGGCCTGGGGCGCGCCGCTGGCCCGGGCCGTGCACGCCGCCGTCCGCTCCGGCGGCGCCGGGACCGTCGTGCCCTGGTCCGACCGCCGGGCGGGCTGACGTGCGCCCGTCACATGCGACACGCCGGGTTTTCCGACCGATCGGCCCTCGTCGCGGCGTTCCGGGGACGGTAGCGTCGCCGACGATGTACGCTTCCGCCCGCTCTGTGCCCAGTACCCTCCGCGCCGCGGCCGCCGGGTCGCCTGCCGCCGTTCCCGCACCGCGTCGCGCTGTGCCCGGCCGGCGCCTGGCCGCGTTCGCCGCGCTCGTCGCCGTCCTCTTCGTCGCCGGCTGCGGCGGCGACGCCGGCGGGTCCGGCGGCGACCCACGGTGGCAGGCGGGGCAGGGCGGCGGATCGACCGGCTCGGCCGGGCCCCAGACGGGTGACCAGCCGGCGGCGCCCGACGCGTCGAAGGAGCCGTCGATCTCGCTCACCGCCACCGGTGACGTGATCATGGGCAACGCGCCGGACCGGCTGCCGCCCAACGGCGGCAAGGGCTTCTTCGACGACGTGAAGTCGGCGCTCAAGGGCGACCTCGTGATGGGCAACCTGGAGGAACCGCTCACCGACGACACCGGCGCCGGCAAGTGCGGCCCGGAGCCGAAGAACTGCTACCAGTTCCGCGCGCCGCCCGGTTACGCCGCGCACCTGCGGTCGGCCGGGTTCCAACTGCTCAACCAGGCCAACAACCACGGCTACGACTACGGCCGCCAGGGCTACGAGAACACCCAGTCGGCGCTGGAGGCGCACGGGCTCAAGCACACCGGCGCCCCGGGCGAGATCACTGTGGTGGACGTCAAGGGCATCAAGGTCGCCGTGGTGGGGTTCTCGTCGTACCCCTGGTCCAACAGCCTGGTCGACCTGAACGCCGCCAAGCAGGTGATCGAGATGGCCAAGGAGCAGGCCCAGATCGTCGTGGTGCAGGTGCACATGGGCGCCGAGGGGGCGGACAAGACCCGGGTCAAGCCGGGCACCGAGATGTTCTTCGGCGAGAACCGGGGCGACCCGATCCGCTTCTCCCGCACCGTCATCGACGCCGGCGCCGACCTGGTCATCGGCCACGGCCCGCACGTGCTGCGCGGGATGGAGTTCTACAAGGGCCGGCTGATCGCGTACAGCCTCGGCAACTTCGCCGGTGGCGGCAAGTCGCTGAACAGCTCCGGGCGGCTCGGCTGGGGCGGCGTGCTCAAGGTGTCGCTCACCGCCGAGGGGAAGTTCGCCGGCGGCACGTTCACCTCCACCGTGATGAACGGCGTGGGCCGTCCGTCGGTGGACCGCCAGGACCGCGGCCTCGGGCTGATCCGCGAACTGAACCGGGCCGACTTCCCGGACACCGGCGCGAAGCTCGACGGGACCGGCAAGATCACCGCACCGGCGGGTGGCTGAGCGCACCCCGGCCGCGCCGAGCCGCCGGAGCGTCGGCCCCGCGACGTAGGCTGGCCGACGTGACCACGCGCTCCCCCGAGACCGACCTCGGCCGTACGCGCCGCGCCCGGCGCATCGGCCGCGTGCTGACCGAGACGCACCCCGACGCGCACTGTGAACTCGACCACTCCAACGCGCTGGAGCTGGCAGTGGCGACGATCCTGTCCGCCCAGTGCACCGACAAGAAGGTCAACGAGGTCACACCGAAGCTGTTCGCCCGCTACCGCACCGCCGCCGACTACGCCGGGGCGGACCGCGCCGAGCTGGAGGAGATGATCCGGCCCACCGGGTTCTACCGCAACAAGACCAGCTCCCTGATCAACCTCGGGCGGGCGCTCTGCGAGCGGTACGACGGCGAGGTGCCCGGCCGGCTGGCCGACCTGGTGACCCTGCCGGGCATCGGCCGCAAGACCGCCAACGTCATCCTCGGCAACGCGTTCGGCGTCCCCGGCATCACCGTCGACACGCATTTCCAGCGGCTGGTGCAGCGGTGGCAGCTCACCACCGAGACCGACCCGGTCAAGATCGAGCACGCGATCGGCGCGCTCTACCCCAAGCGCGACTGGACGATGCTGTCGCACCGGGTGATCTTCCACGGCCGCCGGGTCTGCCACGCCCGCAAGCCCGCCTGCGGCGCGTGCACGTTGGCGAAGCTGTGCCCCGCGTACGGCACCGGGCCGACCGAGCCGGCCGCCGCGGCGAAGCTGCTCAAGGGCCCCCGCGCCCGTGACCTGGCGGTGGCCGTCGGCCTCGACCCCGACCTGGTGCCGCAGCAGGCCGCCGCGGCGGACGTGCCGTGATGCGCCGGTTCGCCTACCTTCTCGCCCCGCTGCTGCTCGCGGCCGCGGGCTGCACCGCCACGACCGAGCAGCCGGAACGTCCCGCACCGGCGACCCGGGCCGAGCGTCCCTCGCCGTTCGCCGACTGCACCCCGCTGACAGTCGCGCCCGCCGCCGCGTCCCCGACGCTTGCAGGGAAGGCCGGGGACCAGCTCCCCGACCTGACGCTCAACTGCTTCACCGGCGGCACGCCGGTGAGTCTGCGTGACGTCAAGGGTCCGGCGGTGATCAACGTGTGGGCGTCCTGGTGCCCGCCGTGCCGCAAGGAGCTGCCCGCGTTCCAGCGGCTCAGCGAGCGGGCCGACGGCCGGTTCCAGGTCATCGGCGTGAACAGCCGGGACAGCCGCGGCGGCGCGCAGTCCATCGGCGAGGACTACGGCGTCGACTTCCCGATGCTGCTCGACCAGGGCGACGCGTTCCAGCGCGCGCTCGGACGCAACGCGTTCCCGCTGACGGTGCTCGTCGACGCCGACGGGCGGATCCGGCACACCGACGCGACCGGCGCGCTCGACGACGCCCGCCTCGCCGCGCTGCTCCAGCGTCATCTCGGGGTGCGGGTATGACCCGACGGCCGCCCCCAGGGTGGTTCGACCCGCTGCTGAGCCGACTCGGCACCGCACGGGCGGAGGACTTCACCCGCATCGTCACGCCGTCTAGCGGCGGCCGGGAGAGCGCCGTGCTGGTGCTGCTCGGCGAGGAGCCCGGCGCCGGGCCGGACGTGCTGGTCCTCCAGCGCGCCGCGACGCTGCGCAACCACGCCGGGCAGCCGGCCTTCCCGGGTGGTGCGGCCGACCCGGAGGACGCCGACGCCCGCGCCACCGCGCTGCGCGAGGCGAACGAGGAGGTCGGCCTCGACCCGGGCAGCGTCACGGTGCTGGCCGAGCTGCCCCGGCTCTGGATCCCGGTCAGCGACTTCGTGGTCACCCCGGTGCTCGCCTGGTGGCACGACCCGCACCCGGTGCACCCGCGCGAGCCGGCCGAGGTCGCGCACGTCGCCCGGCTGCCGGTCACCGAGCTGGTCGACCCGGACAACCGCATGCGGGTACGCCACCCGAGCGGCTGGATCGGTCCCGCCTTCTCGGTGCGCGGCATGCTCGTCTGGGGCTTCACCGCAGGCGTGATCGACCGGCTGCTGGAGATGGGCGGCTGGTCCCGGCCCTGGCCGCACTCGCGCGTGGTGGAGCTGCCGCCCGTCGACGCCACGCCCGCTCCGTCGGCGGGCACCGAGCCGGCCGACGAGAGCCCGGTGCGGTGATCACCCGTACGCATCCCCGGGTCACGTTCCGCGAGCGCTGAGCCGAGCGCGGGCCAGGTGCCCGTACCCTTGGGGCGTGTCCGCCGTGGATCTCGTCCTCCTTCTGCTCATGCTCGTGTTCGCGATCAGCGGATACCGTCAGGGCTTCGTCATCGGGGCCCTGTCGTTCTCCGGCTTCTTCCTGGGCGCGCTGCTCGGCCTCCAGGTGGGGCCGCTGATCGCGCAGCAGTTCGCGACGAGCGGCACACGCGTGCTGATCTCCCTGGTGGCGATCTTCGGGCTCGCGGTGCTGGGGCAGGCGCTGGCCGGCTGGCTCGGCTCCAACCTGCGGGCCGCCATCACCGGGCCGGCCGGCCGGAAGATCGACGACGTCGGCGGCGCGTTCATCTCGGTCGTCGCGGTCATGCTCGTGGCGTGGCTGGTCGCCGTGCCGCTCGGCTCCTCCTCGGTGCCGTGGCTGGCCTCCTCGGTCCGCAACAGCGCGCTGCTCACCGTCGTCGACCAGGTGCTGCCGGACAAGGCGCAGGACCTGTCCACCGCGCTGCGCGACACGGTCGACACCAACGGCTTCCCGGACGTGTTCGGCGACCTCGCGCCGACCCGGGCCCGGCAGGTCGCACCGCCCGACCCGGCGCTCGCCAACTCCCAGGTGGTGCAGAACAGCAGGCGGTCGGTGGTGAAGGTGCTCGGCTCCGCGCCGAGCTGCTCGCGCCGCATCGAGGGCTCCGGCTTCGTGTACGCCGACGACCGGGTGATGACCAACGCGCACGTGGTCGCCGGCACCCGCTCGGTGGCTGTGGAACTGCGCGGCGAGCGGTACGACGGCGAGGTCGTCGTCTACGACCCGGACCGGGACCTGGCCGTGCTCTACGTACCGGGGCTGCCCGGGCCGTCGCTGCGCTTCGCCGCCGGCCCGGCCGCCACCGGCGCCGACGCGATCGTGCTCGGCTTCCCGCTCGACGGCCCGTACGACGCCCGCCCGGCCCGGATCCGGGACGTCGACCGGATCACCGGCCCGGACATCTACTCGGCCGGTGACGTCAACCGGGAGATCTACACGATCCGGGCGCTGGTGCGCAGCGGCAACTCCGGCGGCCCGCTGGTCTCCTCGAACGGCCTGGTGCTCGGCGTGATCTTCGCGGCGGCAGCCGACGACCCGAACACCGGCTTCGCGGTGACCGCCGCCGAGGCGCGACCGGTGGCGCTGGCGGGCGCGGAGCGTACCCGGGGAGTGGCCACCGGCGACTGCACCTGAGCCGGCCGGCGGCGCTCAGCCACCCGCCGGTGCTCCCGCCGGTGTCGACTCGTCGCCGGAGCGGGACAGCGGCAGCCGGGCGCGGCCCCAGGTGAGCGTGCGGTCGAGTACCGCCCGCGCCATGATCGCCACGCAGGCGCCGCCGTTGAGGAACGAGGCGACCACGTCGCTGGGGTGGTGCATGCCCCGGTACATCCGGGTGAGCGCCACACCGACCGGCACCAGCACCAGCAGCGTCCACCAGCCGACCTTGGCCGGGGTGCTGCGTGCCCGCAGCGCCAGCAGCACCGCGAGACCGACGTAGAGCGCGGTGGCCGCCGAGGTGTGCCCGGACGGGAAGCTGGACGTGGGCGGGGACGCGTCCATGTGCGCGACGGCCGGGCGGTTCCGGTCGATGGCCATCGTGGTGAACAGGAAGATCAGCGCCTGCGCGGTCACCGCCGCGCACAGGAACAGCGGCTCCCGCCAGCGGTGCAGCACCAGCCGCAGCACCAGCGCCGCCAGCACCGTCACCACGACGATCATCTGGGTGCTGGCGAGCGTGCTGAACACCAGCGAGACGTCGTTCCACCCCGGCGTCCGGTCGCCGGCCAGCTCACGGTTGACCGTGTCCTCCACGGTGAACGGCCAGGTGCGGGCCAGCACCCGGGTCACCAGCAGGCCCAGGCCCACCATCAGCGCGAACAGCAGGGCCAGCGGCAGCAGGACACGCCGGGTGACTCGGATCACGACGTCGGACATGGGCTCGCCTGTACCCCGGCGGGGGTCCGGCTACGCCCGGCCGCCCTCCGGCCGCCGGTCGGCCAGCTCCGGCTCGACCCCCTCGCGCAGCGGACGGGTGGACGGCCGCCCGGATCCGCCGCGCCAGGTGGCGAACGCGGCCGAGGTCGCGGCCACCACCGCCACCCCGAGCACCCAGCCGCCCACCACGTCACTGGTCCAGTGCACGCCGAGCGTGATCCGGCTGAGCCCGGTCACCACCGTGACCAGCAGGGCGGCGGTCCACAACGCGACCCGGCCCCGGCGGCTGTCGCGCACGAACGGCAGGAACACCAGCAGCAGCACACCCGCCGCCAACGTGGCGTTGAGCGCGTGACCGGACGGGAAGGAATAGCCGGCGGCCCGGGCCACCGGGTCCAGCAGATCCGGCCGGTCCCGGCCCACGAGCAGCTTGAGCAGCGCGCCGAGCAGCCCGCCCGCGACCATGGTGACCACCACCCAGACCGCGAGGCGGGACGCGCCGCGCCGGACCAGCCACACCACCACCACGACCGCTGCCACCCGCAGCGGGCCGGGCCCGAACACGTGCGTCCAGACCGTCATCACACCGGCCCAGGCGGGATGGGCCTGCGCGTACCCGTGGAACGCGTCGGTGATCGAGGCGTCCAGCCGCAGCAGGGGCGGCCAGGCGCCGAGCACCAGCAGCGCGAGCAGGGCGAACGGCACCAGCACCAGGAACGCCGCGGCCACGGTCAGGGTGAGCCGCAGGCCCAGCGAGTGCTCGGGGTCGAGGCGGCGGCTCCGCCACGACCGGTGCGTGACCGTCGCCCCGGTGGTGGTCTCCATGGGGCTTCCCCTACCCACCCGGGGACGGGATCAGACCGGTTCAGCGACGGGTCTGCCGGAACCGGCGAACCATCAACGCGGTGCCGGTGACGAGCGCGACGAACAGGGCCAGGCCGGTCCAGAGCCGCTCCGGCGCGGAGACGTCCGTCTGGCCCGCCGGCCGCGCGTTCCAGCTCTCCGCCGTACGCCCGAGCGGGTCGCCACCCCGGCCCGCCGCGGCGGCCCGGGTGTCCCGCCCGTCGCCGGGCGCCGGCCCGAAGCCCACCACACCGGGGGAGTCGTTGTCGTCGAGCGGGTTGTGACCCACCGGCGGCACGTCGGCGGTGAGCGCGGCCACCGGGTCGACCAGGCCGTAGCCGAACCGGTCGTCCCGGCCGGTCGGACCGAGATCACGGGCGGTGGCGATCAGCCGGTTGACCACGTCCCCGGCCGACATCTTCGGATAGCGTGCGCGGACCAGGGCGGCCGTCGCGGCGACGAGCGGCGCGGCGAAGCTCGTCCCCTGCACCCGCCAGTAGCCCTCCGGCCGGGCGCCGTAGAGCCCGGTGGCCGGGGCACTGAGCACCGTCTCGTGACCAGTGATCGAGCCGGACCAGAGGTTCTCGCTGGTCCGCTCCAGCCCGGCGACCGCGAGCACACCCGGCTCCCGGGCCGGGTACCAGACCTCGGTGGTCGTCGAGGTGGCCAGGTTGCCGGTGCAGGCGACCACCACCACGTTCCGGGCGAACGCGTAGTCGAGCGCCGCGGCCAGGGCCGGGTTGTCGCTGCTGCCGCCGAGCGACAGGTTGACCACCTGGGCGCCGTTGTCGACCGCCCAGCGCACCGCCTTGGCGATGATCAGCGCGTCGTCGTAGCGGTTCTCGGCGTCGAGGACCCGGACCGGAAGGATCTTGGCGTCCGGCGCCAGCCCCAGCACGCCCCGGTCGTCGTCGGCCCGCCCGGCGATCAGCCCGGCGACAGTGGTGCCGTGCCCCACCGGGTCCGGGCCGTCCGAGCCGTCCGGCGTCACCAGGTCCAGGCCGGGCAGCACCTGACCGGCCAGGTCGGGATGGGTGCCGTCCACACCGGAGTCGATCACCGCGACCACCACGCCGCGCCCGGTCGAGGTGCGCCACGCGGTCTTCGCCCGCAACTCCTCCAGCTGCCACTGCTCGTCGCGTACCTGGTCGGTGCGCAGCAGGAGGTCGGGGCTCACCCAGGGGCGCGCCACAGTGGCCGGGGCGGCGGGTGCGGCATGGGCCGGCGGCGCCAGCGGACCGGCCACGGTGACCAGCGCCGACGCGGCGGCGAGCAGCACGCGTCCGGCGCGACGCCGGGGCGGCCCACCGGGCGGTCCCTGCCGATCCCCTGTCACATTCCCCAGCCGTTCGGTCGCCTCAGACACATGCTGCACGGAGATTACCGGTTGTCCCGACCGTCACGGGGCAACTCCGCGAGGCGGATCACCCGGGCGGGAGATGCGCCAGCTGCACCAGGCGCACCCCCTCCCGGCGCGTCACCAGACGCGCCCGGCCCGGGGGCAGCGGCCCGGCCTTCACCTGACCGACGAGCGCGCCCTCCTCCGGACCGCCCGACATCACCAGGCCGGCCGTGGACAGCTCGCGCAGCCGCTGCACGATCGGCTCGTACGCGGTCCGCCCGGCACCGCCGGTACGCCGCGCCAGCACCAGGTGCAGCCCGACGTCCCGGGCGTGCGGCAGGTGGTCCTCCAGCGCCCGCAGCGGGTTCGTCGGCCCGCCGGCCACCAGGTCGTAGTCGTCCACGAGCACGAACAGCTCCGGCCCCTTCCACCACGACCGGCTGCGCAGCTGCGCCGGGGTCACCTCCGGCCCCGGCTGCCGCCCCTGGAGATAGCCGGCGGCCGACTCGATCAGCTCGGCGGTGTGCGGCGCGGCAGTGCCGTACCCGATCAGGTGCGGGGTCTCGATCACGCCCATCAGGCTGCGCCGGTAGTCCACAAGCATCACCCGGGCCTGCTCCGGCGTGAACCGGTTGACGATCGAGGTGGCGAGCGCGCGCAGGAATGACGACTTGCCGCACTCGGCGTCGCCGAAGACCACGAAGTTCGGCTCGGTGGCGAAGTCCAGCACCACCTGGGACAGGTCCGCCTCGGCCACGCCGATCGGGAACGCCAGCCCGCTCGTCGCGCTCTGGTCCAGCTCGGCGTACGGCAGCACCGGTGGAAGCAACCGCACCCGGGGCGCGGACGGACCGGTCCACGCGCCGGCCACCGCCTTGACCAGGTCGGCGGTCTCCGCGCCGAGCGCCTCGACACGGGGCTCGGCGGTGAGGAAGTGCAGCCCGCCCGCCGTGATGCCGCGACCCGGACGCTCCTCCGGCACGGTGGCCGCCAGCGCCCGCTTGACCACCACCGAGTCGGCCGGGTCGCCGAGCCGCAACTCCAGCCGAGAGCCGAACAGGTCGCGGATCGCCGGGCGGAAGTCCGACCAGCGCAGGGCGCTCGCCACCACGTGCACCCCGTACGCCAGGCCCCGCGTGGCGAGTTCGGTGACCAGCGGTTCCAGGTCCTCGTACTCGCCGCGCAAGGTGTTCCACCCGTCCACCACCAGGAACACGTCCCCGAACGAGTCCGGCGCGCCCGCCGCCCGCCGCCGTCGCCACGCGGCCATCGACTCCACACCGGTCTCGGCGAAACGCCGTTCCCGCTCGGCCAGCAGGCCGGCGACCTCGCCCACGGTACGGCGCACGGCGGTGCCGTCGGTCCGCCCGCTGACGCCGCCCACATGGGGCAGGTCGCGCAGCGTGCCGAGCGTCCCACTGCCGAAGTCGAGGCAGTAGACCTGCACCTCGGCCGGGGTGTGGGTGAGCGCGAGCGCGCAGACCAGCGTGCGCAGCAGGCCGGACCGGCCGCTGCGGGTGGTGCCGACCACCGCGACGTGCCCGGCCGCGCCGTCCAGCGCCAGCCAGAGCAGGTCACGCCGCTGCTCGAACGGCTTGTCCACCACCGCCACCGGCACCTGGAGCGCCCCGTGCAGCTCCGGATTCGCCACGGTGAGCCCGCGTGCCGGGTCGGCGCCGACCGGGCCGAGCAGCTCGTCCAGCGCGGGGGAGGCGTCCAGCGGCGGCAGCCACACCTGGTGCGCCGGCGGGCCCTGCCCGGCCAGCCGGTCCACGAGCAGGTCGAGGAGCGTCTCGCCGCCGTCGTCCTCGGCGGGCAGGGCGACGGGCGCGGGCGGCTCAGGCACCGGGACCAGGTGGGTGGAGAACGCGAGCACGCGCGCCTCACCGGCGCCGGACGCGCCCGCCGCACCGCCGCGGCGGCGGACCGCGCCGGAGACGTACGCGGCCCGGAACCGGACCAGCGGGTCGGTGCCCGAGCGCAGGTAACCGTGCCCCGGGCTGCGCGGCAGCTCGTGCGCGTCCGGCACGCCCAGCACCGTCCGGGACTCCAGCGCCGAGAACGTCCGCAACCCGATCCGGTACGACAGGTGCGTGTCCAGCCCGCGCAGCCGCCCCTCCTCCAGCCGCTGGCTCGCCAGCAGCAGGTGCACCCCGAGCGACCGGCCCAGCCGCCCGATCTGCACGAACAGGTCGATGAAGTCGGGCTTGGCCGACAGCAGCTCGGAGAACTCGTCGCAGATCAGCAGCAGCGACGGCAGCGGGGCCAGCGGCGAGCCGGCCGCCCGGGCCCGCTCGTAGTCGCGCACGCTCGCGAAGTTGCCGGCCCGGCGCAGCAGCTCCTGCCGGCGCATCAGCTCACCGTTTATCGCGTCCACCATCCGGTCCACCAGCGGCAGCGCGTCGGCCAGGTTGGTGATCACGGCGGCGGTGTGCGGCAGCCGCTCGAACGGCGCGAACGTGGCGCCGCCCTTGAAGTCGACGAGCACGAAGTTGAGCTGCTCCGAGCTGTGCGTGGCGGCCAGCCCGAGTACCAGCGTGCGCAGCAGCTCCGACTTGCCCGAGCCGGTCGCGCCGATCAGCAGGCCGTGCGGGCCCATGCCGTCCTGCGCCGACTCCTTCAGGTCGAGGTCGATCGCCCCGCCGTCGGCGCCCACCCCGATCGGCACCCGCAGCCGGTCCCGCGCGGCCCGGGGTGCCCAGCCCTGCTCGGCGGTGAAGCCCTCCGGGTCGCCGAGACCCAGCAGCTCGGGCAGGCCCAGCTCGGCGCCGGGCGGCGCGTCCGGTCCGCGTACCGTGCCGGCCAGCCGCAGCGGCGCGAGCCGCCGGGCCACCGCCTCGGCGTCGGCGGGCGCCAGCGCGTCGGCGGCGCCCACCTCGGCGTGCCCCTCCGCGGAGTGCGAGTGCAGCCGGCCGTCGACCAGGTCGAGCAGGAGCGCGTACCGGTCGAGCAGCCGGGGCGGCGGGGTGTCCAGGTCGAGCACGGTGACCGCGTCGATGCCGCCGTCACCCGCCAGGTCGGTCGCGCCGGTCAGGTCGCCGCCGTCGAGCACCACCACGACGTGCGGCCCGTCGGTCGCGGTGCCGTGCGGGCTGAACCGGGACCGCGTGCCGAGCACGTCGTCGAGCAGCCGTTCCAGGTCGGCGGCGGAACTGGTGACCAGCCGTACCGGGCCCAGCGCGTCGGTACGCGCCGGATGGTGCGCGTGCGGCAGCCACTTCACCCACTCCCATGCGGCCCGGCGCTCCGGCCCGGCGCAGACCGTAATCAGCAGCTCGTCCGGCGCGTGGAAGACGGCGAGCTGGGTGAGCACCGCCCGGGCCAGCGCCTGCGCGGCGGGCGACCCGGCGCCGCGTACCGGGCCGGCCGGCCCGCGTACGAAGACCCGGGCGAAGCTGCGCAGCGACAGCGCCACCGGCAGGTCCGGCACCACCGAGTACGCGTCCAGGAAGCGCCGCAGCGCCCCGGCCGTCATCGGTTCCAGCTCCTCCAGCGGGCGGGTGACCGGCGGGACCAGCGGGGTGGCCAGCGTCTGCGGGCCGACACCGACCCGGACCACGGCGAAGTCCGGGTCGCCCGGACGGCGTTCCCAGACCCGGTGACTGTCGACAGTCGACCAGAGCCGCCCCGGCTCGGGATGGCGGTAGGACAGCCCGGCCCGCTGGGCCCCGGCGGTCTCCCGCACCCGGCGCCGGAGCGTGGCCAGGTGGCGCAGGTACTCCCGGCGGGCGGCCATCAGCTCGGACTTCTTCGGCCCGGCGCTGCCCCAGGTGGTCACCAGCATCGCCAGCGAGGAGAGGCCGAACATGCCGCCCACCACGTACGAGTAGGCCCCGCCGCCGCGGCCGAACATCATCGCCATGGCCACCGTCCCGCCGAGCATCGGCAGCACCATCAGCGCCTGCTGCCAGCGCCCGCCCGCAGCGGCGGGGATCTCCGGCGGGGCCTCGACGGGCAGCTCACCGACCGGGATCTCCGGGGCCGGGCGGCGTGGTGGCCGCTTGATGACGACAGTGGACACTCACCCTCCCCGAAAGTGGCTCTGGGTAACCCGAGCCTGGCTCATCGTAGGTAAAGTCCTCTCGTCCGTCAGCCCACTCCCTCCGCTCGATATGGAGATGCCTCGATGACAAGCGGGCTCGCCCGGGTCACGATCAGCGCGCCCAGGCGGCGGGTCGACGTGGCCCTACCGGAGCAGGTGCCCCTGGCCGAGCTGCTGCCCGAGGTGCTCCGGCACGCCGGTGAGGGACTGGCCGACGACGGGGAACGGCACGGCGGATGGGTGCTGCGCCGCACCGACGGCGCGGTGCTGGCCACCGCCCAGGCGCTGCTGCCGCAGGGCGTCCGCGACGGCGAGGTGCTGCACCTGGTGCCGGCCCGCGCCCAGTGGCCCGAGCTGGAGTACGACGACGTGGTCGAGGCGATCGTGGACGGCGCCCGGCGCCGGGGCGCCGCCTGGTCGGGCCGGGCCACCCGGGCCGCCGCGCTCGCCGGTGCCGCCGTACCCCTCGCGGTCGGGCTGGTCGCCGTGGTCGCCGCCGGTCCGGGCGCGCGGGGCTGGCCGGTCGCCGCGGCGGTCGCCCTGATCCTGGTGCTCACCGCCACCGCCGCGTCCCGGGCGTACGGGGACGGCCCGGTCGGCGCCACGCTCGGCGGGTACGCGCTGCCCTGGGCCGCGGTGGCCGGAGCGCTGGCCGTCGCCTCGGGCGACCCGGTCGGCCCGATCCCCGGCCTGCGCTGGGTGGGCGCCCCCGAACTGCTGGTGGGCTCGGTGGCGCTGCTGCTGGTGGCGGTGCTCGGCCTGCTCGGCGTGGCCAGCCGGTCCCGCGTCTTCGTGGCCGGGGTGACTGTCGGCGTGGCCGGCGTGGCGGCAGCGCTCGGCGGGCTGCTGCTCGACCCGGACGGCACCGCCGCGGTCCTGCTCGCCGTGCTGGTGTTCGCGCTCGGCGGGCTGCCGCTGCTGGCCATCCGGGTCGGCAAGCTGCCGCTGCCGCCGCTCACCCTGCCCAGCCCGGCCGGCACCCGCGACCTGCCGGACCGGGGCCGGGTGCACGCGGCGGTGGCCCGCGCCGAGGAGGTGCTCACCGGGATGCTGCTCGGCCATGCGGTGCTGGCCGTCGGCGCGCTCGCGGTGCTCGTCTCCGTCGGCCGGACCGCCGGGCTGCTGCTCGCCGCCGTGGCATGCGGGGTGCTGCTGCTGCGCTCCCGCCTGTTCGTGGCGGTACGGCACCGGGTGCCCGCGATCGTCGCCGGGCTGGCCGGGTTCGCCCTGCTCGGCGTGGTGCTGGCCGACCGGGCCGGTCCGGGTGGCCGGCTCGCGCTGACTGTGGGCGGGCTGGCCCTGGCCCTGACGGCGGTCACCGCCGGGGCCACGTACGCCCGGCGCCCGGTCTCCCCGTACCTCGGCCGGCTGGCCGACCTGACCGACACCGCGCTCGTGGTCGCTGTCGTGCCGGTGGCCTGTGCGGTGCTCGGCCTCTACGACCGGGCCCGCGACCTGCTCGCCTGAACACGCGAAGGCCCGGGTCGCGAAGCGCGACCCGGGCCTCCGGCAGGCGTGATCGTCAGTGCAGCGTCTCGCCGCGCTCCTCGGCCTCCTTGGCGCGCCGGTACGAGGCGGCGATCTCCGCCTCGGCCTCGACCCGGCCCACCCAGGTCGCGCCCTCGACCGACTTGCCCGGCTCCAGGTCCTTGTAGACCTCGAAGAAGTGCTGGATCTCCAGCCGGTCGAACTCGCCCAGGTGGTGGATGTCGCGCAGGTGCTCCTGACGCGGGTCCTCGTAGGGCACGCAGAGAACCTTGTCGTCGCCGCCCTTCTCGTCCGTCATCCGGAACATGCCGATGGTGCGGCAGCGGATCAGGCAGCCCGGGAACGTGGGCTCGGGCACCAGCACCAGCGCGTCCAGCGGGTCGCCGTCCTCGCCCAGGGTGCCCTCGATGAACCCGTAGTCGGCCGGGTACTGCGTGGAGGTGAAGAGGGTGCGGTCCAGCCGGATGCGGCCGGTCGCGTGGTCTACCTCGTACTTGTTGCGGTGACCCTTGGGGATCTCAACCGTGACGTCGAAATCCATCTTCCACGCTCCCTCGTTTGCCCACGCTGGCTAACGGAAACCAGCGGCTCACCCCCGGCGCGGGGTGAACGCCCCCCGTCGGCTCCGGCCGCCGCATAGTGTTCGGACCGAAGTAGTGTCGCCCAAGGCGATTTCGAGCGGGGAGGAGGGGGCCGTGGGGAGGGAAGATTCACACTACCGCCCCGAGAGGGTTGACGGGCGCGGGTCCGCCGGTTCCGGTTCCGGCGGGGCCACCGGACGGGTGTCCGTCCCGGGGGCGAACGTCCCTCATCGTCCCTCTCCGGCCACCGGGTCCGCCCGCGTCGGCCCGCCGCACCACGGTTCCGGTCCGCCGCACCACGGCTCCGGCCCGGCGAGCGGCTCGGCCCGCGTCGGGCCGCCGCACGACCCGGCGGCGCCGCTGAACTGGCCCGGCGCGCCGGCACCGATCCCGGTCAGCCCGCCGGTCCCGCCGGTCGGCGCCGCGCCGCCCGTACCCTCCGGGCCGCCCCCGGCTCGACCGCGACGCCGCATGCGGCTCGTCGCGGCGCTCGCCTGCGTGCTCGTGCTGGCCCTGGCGGTGGCCGGGCTCGCCGTGCTGCGCCCCGGCCCGGTCGCCGGGTGGCTGGGCGACGACGACAGCACGGGTACGGCGGTCGCCGCGCCGCCCGAGCCCTCCCCGCAGGCCGTGCTGGCCGGGCCGGACGGCAACGCCCCGCTGCCCACCGAGGCCGGTATCCGATCCGCGCTGGACCCGCTGGTCCGCGCCGCCGCGCTCGGTGACCGGGTGCACGTGTCGGTGGCCGACGTGAGCACCGGCCAGACGCTCTACGGCAGCGGCCAGGACACGCCCACCGTGCCCGCCTCGGTGACCAAGCTGGCGACCGGCGTGGCGGTGCTCGCCGCGCGTGGCCCGGCCTACCGGATCCCGACCCGCGCGGTGGCCGGGGCCAACCCGGGCGAGGTGGTCCTGGTGGGCGGCGGTGACCCCACGCTCGCCGTGGACAAGAACGGCTTCTACCCCGGCGCGGCCCGCCTGGACGACCTCGCCGCCCAGGTGCGCGACGCGCTCGGCGGCACCGCCCCGACCAAGGTGA
Organism: Micromonospora sp. WMMD1274; assembly: GCF_049179035.1. Classification (NCBI taxonomy): domain Bacteria; kingdom Bacillati; phylum Actinomycetota; class Actinomycetes; order Micromonosporales; family Micromonosporaceae; genus Micromonospora; species Micromonospora sp. WMMD1274. Next base: position 2,594,709 of record NZ_JBMHMG010000001.1, on the reverse strand, counting down.
TCGTCGACTCGTCGCTGTTCAGCGGCCCGGTCTTCGAGCCCGGCTGGGACGCCGACATCCCCACCGGCGGCTTCGGCGCGGCGATCACCGCGTTGATGACCGACGGCGCCCGGAAGAACCCGGCGGAGGCGCGGCGCACCGCCGAGCAGACCAACCACGCCGCCGAGCGGGTGCCGCAGCCCGACCTGACCGCCGGCCGGCAGTTCGCCAAGCTGCTCGGCCTGACCGGCGGCGCCGCCCAGGTCGCCCGGGGCACCGCGCCGGCCGCGTCCGGCGCCACGGGCACCGCCGCCGGCGCCGAACTCGGCACTGTCGAGTCCCTGCCGATGATCCGGCTGGTCGACATCATGATCAGCGACAGCGACAACGTGATCGCCGAGGCGATGGCCCGCCAGGTGGCGCTCGCCAAGGGCAAGCCCGGCTCGTTCGTCGGCGGTGCGGCGGCCACCGACCAGGTGCTCGGTGAGCTGGGCCTGCCCGCCGGCGAGATCAGCCTGGCCGACGGCAGCGGGCTGTCCCGCACCAACCGGATCAGCCCCTCGCTGCTCACCGACCTGATCACGCTCGCCGGCAACGGCAGCCACCCCGAACTGGCGGCGATCTTCGGCGGTCTGCCCGTCGGCGGCTGGTCCGGCACACTCGACGAGCGCTACCGGGCGGCGGCGACCCGCGCCGGAGCGGGCGTCGTCCGAGCCAAGACCGGCACGCTGAGCGGCGTCAACGCGATCGCCGGCACGGTGACCACAGCCGACGGCCGGCTGCTCACGTTCGCCGTGCTCACCGACCGCACACAGGGCTCGCTGGACGAGACCCGGGCAGCGCTGGACCGGATCAGCTCCGCGCTGGCCGGGTGCGGCTGCCGCTGACCGACGGGCGTCGATCGGCCGGCGCGAGCCCGGGTGGGGGTGTTCCGGCGCGGGTACGGTGGGTTCATGGCGCAGTTCGTGGACTGGGATCTGGCCGCCGCTACCGCGGGGGCGCTGAGCAAGTCGGGCCCTCGGGTGTCGTACGCCGAGGCCACCGACGTGGTCGGCGACCTGCGCCGGCTGACCGACGAGGCGGCCGGTCACGTCGCCGACTACACCGGCCTGCGGGCGCAGGTCGCCCACCCGCCGGTACGCGTGGTCGACCGCCGGGACTGGGCGGCTGCCAACATCGCCGGGCTGCGTGAGGTGGTCTCCCCGCTGGTCGAACGCCTCTCCGGCGACAAGCGGCCCGGCGCGCTCACCGAGGCGATCGGCTCCCGGGTCACAGGTGTGCAGGCCGGCACCGTGCTGGCGTACCTCTCCGGCCGCGTGCTCGGCCAGTACGAGGTCTTCGCCGGCGACCCCGGCCAGCTGCTGCTGGTGGCGCCGAACATCCTCGAGGTCGAACGGAAGCTCGGCGCCGACTCGCGCGACTTCCGGCTCTGGGTGTGCCTGCACGAGGTCACCCACCGCACCCAGTTCACCGCCGTGCCGTGGATGCGCGCGTACTTCCTCGGCGAGGTGCAGGCGTTCGTGGACGCCTCCCAGGGCGGCGAGCACCTGCTGGAACGGCTGCGCCGCGGCGTCGCCACGCTCTCCGACGCGGTGAAGGACCCGGAGAGCCGGGCCAGCGTGCTGGACATCGTGCAGACCCCGGCCCAGCGCGCCGTGCTGGACCGGCTGACCGCGCTGATGACGCTGCTGGAGGGCCACGCCGAGTTCGTGATGGACGGCGTGGGTCCGCAGGTCATCCCCAGCGTCGAGTCGATCCGGGCGGCGTTCAACCGGCGCCGCGAGTCCGGCAACCCGCTGGAGAAGGCGATCCGGCGGCTGCTCGGCATCGAGGTCAAGATGCGCCAGTACGCCGAGGGCCGCAAGTTCGTGCACGGCGTGGTCGACCGGGTGGGGATGCAGGGCTTCAACAAGATCTTCTCGTCCCCGCTGACGCTGCCCCGCCTGGACGAGCTGGGCGACCCGGACGCCTGGGTGTCCCGCGTGCACGGGCCCGCCGGTGCCACCCCGCCCGTCGGCTGATCCGCCCGGCCCGGCCGGTTCCGGCGGCTCGGCTGGTTCGGGGGCTCGGTCGCGTCGCTCTCCGTCGCCCGCTCCCGCCGTCGCCGCCGTGCGGCTCGCCGTCCGCCGGATGCTGACCGGCCTGCCCGGCGCCGGCCCGGTGCTGGTGGCCTGCTCCGGTGGGGCCGACTCGCTCGCGCTCGCCGCCGCCACCGCGTTCGTGGCCCCCCGGCTCGGGCGCCCGGCCGGGCTGGTGACGGTCGACCACGGCCTGCAGGCCGGATCCGCCGAACGGGCCGAGGCGGTCGCCGGCTGGGCCCGCGCCGAAGGGCTCGACCCGGTCGAGGTGCTTCCGGTACGCGTGGACGGCCGGCCCGGCGGCCCGGAGGCGGCTGCCCGCGAGGCCCGGTACGAGGCGCTGATCGCCGCCGCCCACCGCTACGAGGCAGCCGGGGTGCTGCTCGGGCACACGCGCGACGACCAGGCCGAGACCGTCCTGCTCGCGCTGGCCCGGGGTGCCGGACCGCGCGGGCTGTCCGGGATGCCGGAGCGGCGCGACGTCGACGGGGTGCCCCTGTTGCGGCCGCTGCTCGACATTCCGCGCGCCGACACCCGGGCCGCCTGCGCCGCGCTCGGACTCGATCCGTGGGCGGACCCGCACAACGCCGACCCCGCGTACGCCCGGGCACGGGTCCGGGCCGACGCGCTGCCCGCACTCGTCGAGGCGCTCGGGCCGGGGGTGGTGGCGAACCTCGCCCGTACCGCTCACCTGCTCGCGGCCGACAACGCCGCGCTCGACGCGCTCGCCGACGCCACGCTCGCCGACGTCCGGACCGCTGACGGCGGGCTGTCCGTCGCCGGGCTCGCCGAGTTGCCGGCCGCCGTCCGTACCCGGGTGCTGCACACCTGGGCCCGCGAGCTGGGCGCGACGCCGGGCGCGCTGTCCCACAGTCACGTGGCGGCACTGGACGCCCTGGTCACAGGCTGGCACGGACAGGGCCCGGTGCACCTACCCGGCAGCCACCAGGTACGCCGCCAAGCCGGCCACCTCCTGCCCTGACCCGGTGCGGGCGGGGCGGTGCACGCCTGGAGGCGGGCCTGAGAGCGTCGATCATGAAGTTGACGGGGAGAAAACGGGCGGAACGCGCGGTCAACTTCATGATCGACGGGGTGAACCGGGGGTGGGGGCGGGTGGGGGCGGGACTGGAGCGGGGGTGTCAGGTGGATTGGCGGTCTCGGAAAGTGGTGCGGTAGGCCAGGGGGGTGGTGCCGACCCGGCGGGTGAAGTGGTGCCGCAGGGCCGCCGAGTCACCGAAGCCGGCCTGCTCGGCGACGCTTTCCACGCTCAGTGAGGTGTCCTCCAGCAGGTGCCGGGCCAGTAGCACCCGCTGGTTGGTCACCCAGTCGTGCGGGGTCGTTCCGGTCTCCGCGCGGAACCGGCGCGCGAACGTCCGCGGCGCCATCCCGGCGCGTGCCGCCAGCTCGTCCACTGTCACCTGTCGGCGCAGGTGTCCCATCAGCCATTCCAGCACCGGTTCCAGGGTGGGCGCCTCCGGCGCCTTGGGGATCGGCGCCTCGACGTACTGCGACTGGCCGCCGTCGCGGTGCGGCGGCACGACCATCCGGCGGGCCAGCCGGGTCGCCACCGCCGAGCCGTGCGCCTGGCGTACCAGATGCAGGCAGGCGTCGATGCCGGCGGCGGTGCCGGCGCTGGTGAGCAGCCGGTCGTCCTGGACGTAGAGCGAGTCGCACTGGACCCGGGCGGCCGGGAAGCGCTGCTGGAGTTCGTCGGTGTACCGCCAGTGGGTGGTGCAGTCGCGCCCGTCGAGCACGCCCGCCTCACCGAGGACGAAGGCGCCGGCGCAGACGCTCAGCAGCCAGGCGCCCCGGTCGGCGGCGCGGCGCAGCGCGGCGAGCACCGGCTCGGGGGGCGGGGTGCCGTCGGCGTGCGCGGGCACCGCCACCAGGTCGGCGTCCTCGACCGGGCCCAGGTCGGCGGTGGGGGTGAGCAGGAACCCGGAGCGGCTGCGGACCGGGCCGCCGTCGGCGGTGCAGACGTCGAACCGGTAGCCGGGGAAGCCGTCGGCGGTGCGGTCGGTGCCGAAGACCTCGGCGAGCACGCCGAGTTCGAACGCGGCGACCTGGTCCATGGCGATGACGGCGACCGAGCGGAGCATGTGACGAGGGTAACCCGACAGGTGGCAGTAAATCGATGCCCAATGACATTCCTGCCACTGTCCGGATCGGTCGGTGGCCCGCAGAATCAATGGTGTCCGGTGCGCACCGGCGGCGAAAACAGTCTCAACCACCTGAAAGTGAGCGCCGCCATGACCGTTCTGCTGCTCCTGCTCTTCCTGCTCCTCCTCGTCGGCGCCAGCGCCTTCGGGTTCACCGCCGACACCCGCGACTCGGCCGACTGGAAGCCGAGCGACGACGGGCAGCGCTGGCACTCCCGTACCTGCTGAGGTGATTTATTCAGTTCGCGCCGAAAATCCTCGGCGGGACCGCGCCAAAAGGGGCGGCCCCGCCGACGGCGGCGCCGGGGCGTACGGCAGGCTAGGAGCATGGCTGACGGCTCCTGGTACGACGCCGACATCGACCACGTGATCATCTCGGAGGCGCAGATCCGCGACAAGACCGCGGAACTGGCCAAGCAGGTCTCGGCGGACTACGCCCACGTCGAGGACGGCCTGCTGCTCGTGTGCGTGCTCAAGGGAGCGGTCATGTTCATGGCCGACTTCGCCCGCGCGCTGGGCCGCCAGGGCCCGCCCGCCGAGCTGGAGTTCATGGCCGTCTCGTCCTACGGCCAGGGCACCACCTCGTCCGGCGTGGTCCGCATCCTCAAGGACCTGGACCGGGACATCGCCGGCCGTCACGTGGTGGTCGTCGAGGACATCGTCGACTCCGGCCTGACGCTGTCCTGGCTGCTGCGCTACCTGGAGTCGCGCTCCGCGGCGAGCGTCGAGGTGGTCGCGCTGTTCCGCAAGCCGGACGCGGTCAAGGTGCAGGTCCCGGTCAAGTACGTCGGGTTCGACATCCCCACCGAGTTCGTCGTCGGCTACGGGCTCGACTTCGGCGAGCGGTACCGCGAGGTGCCCTACGTCGGGGTCCTCAAGCCCGAGGTGTACGCGCGGGCCTGAGGATTCGCCGAGCCCTTCGTCAGCTGACATTCAGCGGGCTCTCAGTCTTCCGGTCTACGGTAGGGACCGGTGACGTGGAGGCACTCTCCACGCCCGGCCCCTCGAACCGCGTGACCGTGCGGTGTGGGCGGGCCGGGTGGGAGCTCCCCGCCACGCCGGCTCCAAACCCGGGTTCGCCCTACGCGTAAGTGCCGGGCTCGCAAGCTCACGCGTCGCCCGAACGGTGTACCGTCGAATGACCGTGGTGCGGCAGTTTGCGTGCCTCGGGGGTCGGGCCGGCCCGCACGGCGGCCCCGGCCGCCGCTCAGGGCGGCGACACCATTCAGACGGTCAGGACGTCGATCAGGAGGATGCGGGCGCCTCGGCACCCGACTACAGCATGGAACGTACGCGTTTCTTCCGCCGACCGGTGGTCTGGATCATCCTGGTCATCCTCGGCGCCGTTGTGCTCAGTCAACTGTTCACCGCTGGTCCCAGCTACCACCGGGTGGACACGTCCGTCGCGCTCGACCAGCTCAACAAGGGCGGCATCGAGAAGGTCGTCTTCCAGGACAAGGAGCAGACGCTCCAGCTCGACCTGAAGGACAAGGCCAAGTTCGACGGCGACACCACCACTGACAAGATCGAGGCGCAGTTCCCGTACGAGGTCGGCGGCCAGGTCTGGAACCAGGTACGCGAGGCCGAGGCGGCGGACCGGATCACCGGCCCGGTCGACACGAAGGTGTCGTCGGACAGCATCTGGGTCAGCCTGCTGGTCAACCTGCTTCCCATCGCGCTGCTCGTGCTCCTGCTGCTGTTCTTCATGTCGCAGATGCAGGGCGGCGGCTCCCGGGTGCTCAACTTCGGCAAGTCCAAGGCGAAGATGATCACCAAGGACACGCCGAAGACCACCTTCGCTGATGTCGCGGGTGCGGACGAGGCCGTCGAGGAACTGCACGAGATCAAGGACTTCCTGCAGAACCCGGCTAAGTACCAGGCCCTGGGCGCCAAGATCCCGAAGGGCGTGCTGCTGTTCGGCCCGCCCGGTACCGGTAAGACGCTGCTGGCCCGCGCGGTCGCCGGCGAGGCCGGGGTGCCCTTCTACTCCATCTCCGGCTCCGACTTCGTCGAGATGTTCGTCGGTGTCGGCGCCAGCCGTGTCCGCGACCTGTTCGAGCAGGCCAAGTCGAACGCCCCGGCGATCGTCTTCGTCGACGAGATCGACGCGGTCGGCCGGCACCGTGGCGCCGGCATGGGCGGCGGTCACGACGAGCGGGAGCAGACGCTCAACCAGTTGCTGGTCGAGATGGACGGCTTCGACACCAAGGGCGGCGTCATCCTGATCGCCGCCACCAACCGGCCGGACATCCTCGACCCGGCGCTGCTGCGCCCTGGCCGGTTCGACAGGCAGATCCCGGTCGACGCCCCCGACATGGAGGGCCGCAAGGCCATCCTGCGGGTGCACGCCAAGGGCAAGCCGTTCACGCCCGACGTCGACCTCGACGCGGTCGCCCGGCGTACCCCGGGCTTCAGCGGCGCCGACCTGGCCAACGTGATCAACGAGGCCGCGCTGCTCACCGCTCGTAAGGAGCAGCGGGCGATCACCAACGACTCCCTGGAGGAGTCGATCGACCGGGTGATCGCCGGCCCGCAGCGCCGGACCCGGGTGATGAGCGACCAGGAGAAGAAGATCACCGCGTACCACGAGGGTGGGCACGCGCTGGTCGCCTGGGCGCTGCCGCACGCCGCACCGGTGCACAAGGTGACCATCCTGTCCCGGGGTCGCTCGCTGGGTCACACGCTCGTCCTTCCGACGGAGGACAAGTACACCCAGACCCGGGCCGAGATGATCGACACCCTGGCGTACGCGCTGGGTGGCCGGGCCGCCGAGGAACTCGTCTTCCACGAGCCGACCACCGGCGCCGGCAACGACATCGAGAAGGCCACCCAGCTGGCCCGCGCGATGATCACGCAGTACGGCATGAGCTCCAAGCTCGGTGCGATCAAGTACGGCACCAGCGGCGACGAGCCGTTCCTCGGCCGCAACATGGGCCACGAGCGGGACTACTCCGACGCGGTGGCCGCCGAGATCGACGGCGAGATGCGCGCGCTGATCGAGCTGGCCCACGACGAGGCCTGGGAGATCCTGGTGGAATACCGGGACGTCCTGGACAACATGGTCCTGGAGCTGATGGAGAAGGAGACGCTCTCCACCGCCGACATGGCCCGGATCTGCGCGCGCGTCGTCAAGCGCCCGCCGATGGCGCCGTACCACGGCTTCGGCAAGCGTCAGCCCTCCACCGAGCCGCCGGTGCTCACGCCGGCCGAGAAGGAGGCGCTGGCGGCGCAGTCCCGCGCCGACGCCGCCGCCTCGATCGGTGGTTCCAGCAACAACTCGGACGGTACGCACTGAACAGCGATCCGACGACGGCCGGCTCCCCGCACAGGGAGTCGGCCGTCTCCGCAACCGAGCCCGACGGCGACGACGCGCTCGACTACGTGGCCGCGCGCCTGATCAGCGGCAAGCTCACCGGTGGCCCGGTGGAGGACACCGTCGATCTGGCCCGGATCGAGAAGGCGGTCCGCGAGATCCTCATCGCGGTGGGCGAGGACCCGGACCGCGACGGCCTCCAGCAGACGCCGGCCCGGGTGGCCCGCGCGTACGCCGAACTCTTCGCCGGCCTGCGCGTCGACCCGGCGCAGGTGCTCCGCACCACGTTCGAGGCCAACCACGAGGAACTGGTGCTCGTCCGGGACATCGACGTGATGAGCCTCTGCGAGCACCACCTGCTGCCGTTCCGGGGCAGCGCGCACATCGGCTACATCCCCGGCCCGGACGGCCGGATCACCGGCCTGTCCAAGCTGGCCAGGCTGGTCGAGGTGTTCGCCCGCCGGCCGCAGGTGCAGGAACGGCTCACCTCGCAGATCGCCGACCTGCTGATGTCGAGCCTCGCGCCGCGCGGCGTGATCGTGGTGCTGGAGTGCGAGCACATGTGCATGGCGATGCGCGGCATCCAGAAGTCGGGCGCGAAGACCATCACGTCGGCCGTACGCGGCGGCCTCCAGAACGACGCGAAGTCGCGGGCCGAGGCGATGGCGCTGATCATGGCCCGCTGACCCTCGACCGGCACCGACGGCCGCGTACTCCCGCCCGGGAGGGCGCGGCCGTCGTCAGTCGGGCAGCATGGCCAGCAGCAGACCGGCGGCGGTGAGCACCGCCGGGACCAGGCAGACCAGGGCGCCGAAGCGGGGCGTCCGGTCCACCCGGTCGGTGGGCCGCGGGCGGAAGACGCGCCCCACCGCGAGCCAGCCCAGCATGAACGCCACAGCCGGCAGCGGCAGCCCCACGAGCAGCGCCAGCACCGTCACCGGCCCTGGACCGGCGACCGCGTACAGCACGAGCTGGAGCAGCGGCACCACGAGTGCCAGCGGCCCGTACACCAGCAGGTTGCGGGGCCGGGACGGCCATCGGGCCAGCCGCGGCAGGCCACGCGCGCTCAGCGTGTCGTCCGCGGCGTCCGCCCAGTCCCCGGCCGCGCGCAGCGCCGCCAGCACCGCCGACGGCCCGCCCGCCATCGACCGGGCCGCCTCGGTCACCTCCGGCGGCGTCGGGACCAGCGACATCGCCGGTACGCCCAGATCACGCAGCCGGGACTGCTGCGGCGCCAACCGCTCCCGTACCGCGGTCAGCTCCTCGCGGGCCGCGGCCACCGACCGCGCCTGCTCCCCGGCGGCGGTGGCCGCCGCCCGGCGTACGCCGTCGAGCGCCCGCGCGGCCGCGACGTACTCCGCCCAGGCCGACTCGGCGGGGTCCGCCACAGTGGTCGGCCCACCCGAGCGGGGCCCCGGTACGGCCGTGCCGGTCTCACTCATGCCGCCCCTCCCCGGCGCGGTCCGTCACCTGCGGGACCGGCTCGACCCGCGCGGTCGCCACCTCGGCCGTGCCGAACGGCACGAAGACGGTGCCCTGCTCGTCCGGGCCGTCCCAGAGCACCGCGCGGCCCGGCCGGGGCCGCCACCAGACCGGGCGGTCGAAGAGCTGCTCCAGCCGGCCGCCCGGCACGTCGGTGACCGCCACGGCGGTGAGCTTGTCCACCTCGCCCTCCGGGCCGAGGAGCCCGGCCAGCGGAGCCGGTGTCCGCCACCACCCGAGCAGGTGCCGGCCGGCCGGCGGTCCCTCCAGCAGCAGCGTCCGCAGCAGGTCGGGCGGCAGCTCGGTGGCGTCCGGCACGTCCAGCCCGAACACCACCAGGTAGCCCGGCTCGTCCGACTCCATGGCGGTCCGCAGCCCGGCCACGTCGACGGTCTCCACCCGGTGACGTCCGGCCAGCTCGGCAGCGAGCACCCCGGCCGGCCCGGCCGACCCGTTCGCCAGCGGCGCCAGCACGAACCGGGCCGCGCCCGGCTGCGCCGCCGCGGCGCTGCGTACCGCCGTGACCAGCAGGCGCTCGGCCTCCTCGTCCCGCCCCAGGACGGCCAGGTTCCGCCCCGCGCCCGGCCCCAGCGGCACCGTGACGGTGGACCGCCGGACGTCGACCGCCCGGCCGAGCAACGCGGCGGGCGCGTGGGCCCGGCCGGCGAGCGCGGCCCGGTGCCGCGGATCGTTGGCGAGCAGCGGACGGGCGAACCCGGCGAAGACCACCGGCGGCGTCGCGGACTCGCCCCGCGCCTCCCAGAGCCGTCGCCGCAGGCCGGTCAGGACCTCGGGATCCTCGTACGGGTCAGGGAAGCGGATCATCCGCTCGTGTCCCCGGGTCGCGCCGCGCGGACCGCCCAGGCCACCCGCCGTGTTCACCACCGCGCTGCCCACCGGCAGCCCGGCCGCCGAGTCGTTCGCCGGCTCCAGCACCGCCGAGCCGCCGGGTAGCGCCACCCGCACCGGGAACTGGCCGAGCAGCGGGTCGCGCGGACCGCCGATGCCCAGATCGCCCTCGCCGGCCAGCACCAGGTGGATCCCGTACGACCGGCCGGCGCGGGCGAGTGCGTCCAGCCGGGCCAGCAGGTCGGCGGCGAGCCGGTCCCGCTCGTGCAGCGCCAGCGGGAAGTTGTCGACCACGCAGACGATCCGGGGCAGCGGCTGGTGCTCCCGCAGCTCGGCGTAACGCTGCCCACCGGCCCGCCGGGACGCCTCCTCGCGGCGGCGCAGCTCCGCCTCCAGCTCGCCGAACAGGTCGGCCAGGTACTCCCGGTCGGCCGCCATCCCGGCGGCACGCACCTGCGGCACCCAGGAGCGGTCCCGTTCGGTCTGGAGAAACTCCACGAAGGACTCGCCGTCGGCCAGGTCGGCCAGGTAGAGCGCCAGCTCGTCCGGGCCGTACCGGGCGGCGAGGCCGAACAACGCGTCGGTCAGGAACGCCGACCGGCCCGCCTGACCCCGGCCGCTGACCAGCCAGTGCGGGGTCAGCTCGGTGAAACCGAGACTGACCGGGCGCCCGGCGGCGTCACCGACGGTGGTGCTCAGCCCGTCGGCCGAGCCGGCCGTCCAGAGGCCGTCCGCCGGCAGCAGGTCCCGCAGGGAAAGCCGGGAGCCGTCCTCGATCTGCCGGGCCAGCCGCGCGCACACCGCGGCGACCAGGTCGGCGGGCGGATCGTCGTCGAGGAACACGGGCGAGTTCAAGCCGCCCGGCGGCTCGGCGCCGGGACTGCTGAAGCCGGCGCCGGGCGGGTCACCGACCAGCGCGTACGCGGTGCGAACAGTGACCGCTGTGGCGCGCGGCAGCGGGCTGCCGTCCGGCCAGCCGGCGAGCACCAGATGCAGCCCGGCGCGCGGCCCGCCCTCGGCCAGCCCGGCGAGCCGGTCCAGGTCGGCGGTTGTCGTACCGTCGGGCAGCGCCGCGACCACGAGCAGCAGCGTCCGGTCGTGCCCGCGCTGCCGGGCCGTCCCGGCCGCCACCCACTGCTCCGCCTCGGCCAGCACCGCGCGCATCCCGGCGAGGTCGGTGGCGGGCGGCGGCAGCAGGCCGGCATCGGCGAGCGGCGCGTACCCGGCGAATGTCTCACCGGACCCGCCGTCGACCGCACGCGCCAGCAGCGCACCCGCCGGAGTCGCGGCGAACACCCGCAGCAGCAGCGCGCGGAGCAGCCCGGCCACCCGGGCGTCCGAGGCGTCGGCGTCGAGGCTCAGGTGCCCGCTGCCGAGCAACGGCACCAGCGCGGGGAAGCGGGCGTCGTCGAGCGGCGACGCGGTGCCCACCCGGACCAGCGGCGGCAGGCCGTCACCGGGAGGCGTCGCCGCGGTCAGCGTCTCCAGCGGACCGCCGGCCCAACCGGGCGCCGCCAGATCGGCCGCCGCGCGCAGGCGCTCGGCCAGCTCGTACTGCCGGTGGTGGTCGGCGGGCGCGGGCCGGATCTCGTCGAGGATGCCCGCCGCCGCCGTCGCGGCGGCCTCGGCCCGGCGGTGCAGCGCGGCGGCCCGGCCGGCGCGCGCCTTCGGAGTCGCCACCGCGTCCACCTCTCTTTCCGAGGCCGACATGTCCTCCCCGAGGTGTGACGGTAACCCAGCCGGGGGCCGTCCACCGGGATGTCGGTCGGCGCGGTGAGCTGGTCGGCGGTGAGCAGCCTCACCCCGCCGCCGGGCAGCGTCCGCCCGGCGGTTCGCCACGATCCGCCCGTTCCAGCCATTGGGTACGCGAGGCGCAGCCGATAGCCTCAGGAGGTGGAATCAGTGCAGCCCCCCGCCGGTTCCCAGGTGTCCCGAGTACCGGCGCAGCGGACCCCGCCGGAGCAGTTGGCGCCCCCCGCGCCCGCTCCCGCCCCGGTACGCCCGAAGCGCCCGGTGCGCACCGTGCTCGCTGTCGTCGCGGGGGTGGTGGCGGTGCTGTGCACTGTCGGCGGGGTGGTCGGGTTCGTGCTGTACGACCGCGCCACCGCCCCGGACCGTGGCTCTCCCGAGGTTGTCGTAGCGAGTTACATCCAGTACTCCGTCGATCAACGCAATGACGTCAAGGCCGCGGAGTTCGAGTGCCGTAACGACGTCGACCTTGACGATTTGCGATCACTTCGCGATGACCTCGTCGCACGGGAGCAGCGGTTCAACACGACGATCTCCGTGAGCTGGGAGAACCTCAGCGTCGAGCAGACGGGTGACAAGGCCCAGGTGCGGGTGGACCTGGTGATCTCAGCGGTGGTGGACGAGATTCGCCAGAGTGATCGCCAGACTTGGGTCTTTGAGACGCAGGACCAAGACGGCTGGGGCGTCTGCTCGGCACAACGCGCCGCTTGACGCGGCTACTCCAGCCAGAGCAGGTGCACCGGCACCTCCAGCGTGGTCGGTGCCTGGCCGCGCCAGGCCCACCGGTACCACTCCAGCTCTGGGGCCACCCGTACGCAGATGTCGCCGTCCGCGCCGGAGTAGGTCTCGGTGACGGCACGCAGGTCGCGCCGTTCCACGCCGTTGTCCACGTGCACCACTCGCCGCCCGGTAACCGCGTCGGCCTCGAACACCGGCGTCGGCGGCCGGCGTTCGGGCACGTCCAGCGAGACCAGCCGGAGTCCCGGGGCGGTCGCCCCGGTCGCCGATCGTCGTTCGCCGATGGTCTCCACCCAGACCCGTTCCACAGGCACCAGCGGCGCGAACACCTCCACCTGCTCGGCCTCGGCCCGGTACCACTCGTGTTCCGGGATCACCGGCACGTAGGTGCGGCTGCCCTGCACGACCCGCTCGTCGGCCCGCAGGTCGCCGCGCCAGCCGAGACCGGGCAGGCCGACGAGCACGCGGCGGCCGCGCAGCTCGGTACCGCCGGTGGCGGGCACGGTCTCCACCGGCCGGGGCGGCAGCGGGGCCCAGTCCGGCCGGTCGGCGAACGGGTCGGGCAGGGGATTGCTCATCCGTCCGGCCTCACCCGGTTTCGCCGAGGGGCGCGCCCCGCTTACGCATGAAGGGCACCGGGTTCTCCGCCCCGTTGCTGGACCGGTCGCCGTCCTTGTGCACCTCGAAGTGCAGGTGCGGACCGGACGAGTTGCCGCTGCTGCCGGAGATCCCGATGACCTCGCCCGCCTCGACCGCCTGACCCGGCACCACGCGGGGTCGTTCGACCATGTGGCAGTAGCGGGTGATGAACCCGCCGGCGTGCAGGATGTCCACGAACCATCCGCAGCCACCCTTGTTCGGCCAGCCGTCCCGGTCGCAGTCCCGCCGTCCGGAGCGGTCGGGGTCGCAGCGGGCCACCAGCACCCGGCCCGCCGAGGCGGCGTGGATCGGCGTGCCCTTCGAGGCGGCCAGGTCCACACCGTGGTGGCTGGGACGGGCCGTGGTGCGGAAGCCGGAGACCACACCGCCGGGCAGCGGCGCGGTCCAGCCGGAGGCGGCGATCCGGTCTCCGGCGGCGGCGTCGCACACGGCCTTGCCGGCGATCTCCACGGTCCGGGCGGCACCGCCGGCCAGCGCGTCGACGATGGCTCCGGCCAGTTCCTCGTGCTTGGCGTAGGCGTCGGGGTAGGCGCTGACCTGGACTTTCTGGGCGACCACAGTGAGCGGGCGCTGCTGCCAGTTCGGCACCTTCTCCATCTTCTGGTAGAACTTGCGGGCCGCGTACGAGGGCGTCATCCGCTGCTCGACGCTGCCCCACCCGGGCCGTTGCTGGAACAGACCGAGCGAGTCGTGGTCGGCGCCCACTCCCTCGTGCGGCAGCGCGAGCGACGCCGGGACGGTGCTGTTGGCGAGGTTGCGCAGCGCTGATTCCTGCATCGCGGTGGCCAGCGCGATCACCCAGCCGCGAGCGGGGAGCTTCATGTCCTGGCCGACCTTGATGATGACCGCGGCGTTGCGCAGCTGGCGCTCGCCGTACTCGGCGAAGCGCGGCATGTCGCCGGTCAGGTTCACCTGGTAGGTGGGGTCGCAGTTCAGGGCCGCGAGCTTCGGGTCGTCCTCGTCGCCGCCCAGTTCGGTGAGGAGGAACGCGCCCGCGCCGCCGACGCAGCAGAGCAGGGCGAGCACGCTCGTGACGGCGGTGGCGACCACGCCCAGGCGCAGCTTCCGGCGGACCTGTCCGGCGACGGCCGGGCCGGCGGTCACGACCGCTCCCAGTCGATTGCGTCCACCAGCCAGGGTCCGTCCGGTGCGACGAGTTCGAGCCGGAGCGTGCCGTTGTCGAGCGGAACCAGCGCCTCCACGAAGGACTCGGTGCGGGGCCGGAGCGTCGGTGCACCAGTCGTCCTCCGTGCGGGCACGGTCTCCGGGTCGGCGCCCGTCATCTTCTCGGCCAGCGCCGGGGTGGAGAGCGGCCGTAGGCGGGACTGCCAGGCGTCGCCGCTGCTGCCCGGACCGCTCAGCCACGCGGTGGTGAACCGCCCGGCGACCTGCTCCGGCGTGTCCTCGCCCGGCCGGGTCTTCGGGGCGACCGCGGCCGGCGGGCTGGCCAGCATGCCGTCGTCTCCGGCCTCCGGGTCCGCGGTGCTGATCGGCTGGGTGGGGCGGCTGGTCAGGCCGAGGCCCGAGTCGCCCGGCCCGGCGACCAGGCGGGCCGCGCCGATCACCCCGAAGACCACCACGGCGATCACGAGGGCGACGCCGATGCGGGACCGGAGGATCCGGGTGAAGAGGAATTCCAGCGCGCGTCGCACCGGACTCACCGGGCCTCGGAGCGGATGCGCGGCGCCGGCCGGGCCGGGGAGGTGCCGCGGCCCGCCGAGTCCGGCCGGTAGACGGCGTAGGAGGGCGACTCCTCCGGCACGTCCGGCTCGGTCCAGGTCGACGGCGCGCGCCGGGGCCGGGGTGTGGTGGCCGGCCGTCCGCTGGCTGGTGCCTCCTCCGGCCGTTCCCGCCCGTCCGGCCGCTCCCGTTCGGCGGGTCTGGCGCTGTGTGCCGGATCCTCGTGCCGGGCCTCCGGCCGGAGGCTGCGCTGGTCGGCCGTGACGGCGCGACGCTTGCCGATCGCCGGCTCGTTGGTGCCGCCGGGCTCCGCCACGTCCAGCCGGGCCGCGATCCGCATGTCCCGGAAGAACCGCCGGTGCCAGGAGCCGGCCGAGCTGACCGCCTCGCTGCTGTCCTTGCCGCCGAGCTGGGTGATTCGGCGGTACGGCCGCAGCAGCAACCAGCCGACCACCCCGCAGAGCCAGACCAGCACCACCTGGAGCCAGCCGGGCAGCGTGGCGGTGTTCATGATCAGGTCGACGGCGAAGAGGTAGATGGCCGCGCCGGTGCCGAAGATGGCGATGTTGAAGACCGCGGCGACCACCGCGTTCGCCAGCCGCCGGAGACCGGCGCTGGCCGGGCGCATCAGGCCGACCGTGCCGAGGATCGGCGCGGCGATCACCGCCCAGCGGAAGATCAGGAAGCCGAGCAGCACCAGCAGCGACGCCGTGAGGTCGAACATGGCGAACAGCACCGAGGCCAGCACCGCGATGAACCCGGCGCCGATCCGGTCCATGTCCCGGGTGCCCTGGAGATACTCGTACGCCTCCGGGTCCTCGGTCTTGATCTGCTCGGCGACCTTGGCCCACTGCTGCTGCTTGCCCTTGATGACGACGTCGCGGGTGGCGGGCTTAGTCCGGATCGCCTCCGCCTCGCCCCAGGTCAGAGACTTGGCGTCGTACAGGGCCGGGCCGTACTTCTTCGCTGTCTCGCTGTCCGCCGAACCGAGCACGCCGCGCAGCCAGTTCCGGTAGAGCATCGTCTCGGTCGCCGTGTCGCTCGCGCGCACGGCGGGTGGCCGCTTGTCGACGCAGGCGCTCGGGTTCGGCAGCGCGCACTTGTCCGGCGGGACGGTCTTGGAGGAGGGACCGACCGCGTCGTGCACCACGCCCAGCGTGGTGATCAGCGTGTTGTCGGCGATGTTCGCGGACTTGACCGGCCAGGCGGCCAGCGCGGTCACCGCCACCATCACCAGCAGCGCCCAGCCGGCAGTGGTCATCGCGTTGCTCATGTCCGACTGGCGGGACCGCCAGAGCAGGTAGAGGCCGACCACGCAGACGGTGATGATGCCGAAGACGCTGAACACCTTCTGGTAGACGGCCTTCGTGGCCTGCTCCACCAGCGGGTCGGCCCAGCTCCACATCGTCCGCGGATCCCAGGCGCGCTCGCGCAGCGCGTTCGAGGCACCGATCACCGCGTTGGCGAACATGAACTCGCCGTTGGCGACCATCGTGGTGAACCGGTAGTCCGGGTGCAGCACCGACGAGGCGCAGCCGCCGTCGATGTCGTACGTGTTGTAGCTGTACCCGGCGTACCCGTAGTCGCTGTAGAGGCCCTTCGGGCCGGGCTCCTTCGCCGAGTCGGGCCGGGACGCGAACCAGCCGGCCAGTCCCGAGTCCGGCGCGGCGGGCACCGGCGCGTTGCGGCACTCGACCTGGTCCTCGCTGACGGCCTTGAGCCTGCCGACGCAGGACCGGAAGTCGGCCTGCCACTCCTTGGTGCTGCACAGCTCGGCGCGCGCCTGGGTGACCGGCGCGGCCGCGTACGCGGGTGTGGCCGCCCCGATCACCGGCCAGGAGATCGTGGCCCCGGCGAGTACGCCGAGCGCGAGGAGGAGCGCCGCGATCCGTGCCCTCGCCATGTCACGCCTCCAGGTCAGCCAGGACGGTCGGCAGTATCCCGGCGGCCTGGGCGACCGCGGCGGGGGTGGTGTCCAGGTGCTCCAGCAGCCCGTCGACGTACGACACGTCGACCCGGACCTTCTGCACGCGCCCGTCGACGTCGCGCATGACGAACTCGCGGAAGCCGAGCCGGTTGGCCGATCCGCTGTCGGCCTGGGAGAGCGAGGCGAGTGTCGCCTCGTACCCGTCGTCGACAGGCACCCGCAGCAGGCGCAGCGCCTCGGAGGCGATCTCGCTGTCCTCGGCGATCCGGCCGACGAAGACGGTGGAGACGAGGTTCTGCACGTCGAGGCCGAGGATGTCCTTCGGGTTCTGCGAGGCGACGAGCGCGGCGAGGTTCCACTTGCGGGAGTCGCGGGCGAGCCGGACCAGGAACGACCGCCCGGACCGCCAGCCCTCCATGAAGTGCGCCTCGTCGAGGCCGACCAGTTTCCGGGAGGACATCGACCCGCCGTAGCAGCGGCGTACGGCCAGCCGGTGCGCGGTGTGCAGCATCGGCAGCGCGAGTGCCTCCTCGGCCGACCAGTACTCCCGCTCGATCTTGAGGTCGGGGAGCCGCAGGCCGGCCATGGTGATGACGGTGAGCGCGGCGTCGGCGCCGAGCAGCCCTTCCGGCGGCCGGCCGAAGAAGAGCATGGCCAGCGGCATCTCGGCGGTGTCGAGCAGCAGGTGGGCCAGCTCGCGGCCGGCGTCGTCGTCGAGCCCCTGGAGGCAGGTGACCACGTCGTCGAGCGTGGAGGTCTCCTCGGCGGGCACCTGGCGTACCGCGTGCCGGAACAGCGTGGCGGTGGACGCCTCGCGGGCCACCTGCGGCGGCACCAGCATCATGCAGATGTCCTGCACCAGCATCCGGCGCTCGGCGCGGGCGTTGGACACGGCGATCTCGAACTCGCGGTCGCCCGCCGCGCCGGCGCCGAACTCGCTGCGCAGCGGCGTCGGGATCAGCGCGTACGGCGCGAGCGTGCCCTGCTCCGAGCCGGTCAGGTTGAGCACCCGGGAGTACGGGGCGAGTTCGGGCATGGCGCAGAGCCGGGCCAGCGGGCCGGACGGGTCGAGCAGCGTCACCTGCACGCCGCGGCGGGCGGCCAGGTAGCCGAGCGCGCCGAGCAGCGTCGACTTGCCACCGCCGGGCTCGGCGACGAAGACGGCGAGGCCGGAGCGCTCGCGTACCTCCATCGGGAAGTGCAGGTCGAGGAAGACCGGCCGGCGGCAGGTGCCGGCGGTGCGCCCGATCAGGTCGCCGCGCCGGTCGCCGACCGTGGACGCGGCCTGGGGCAGCGCGGCGGCGAGCAGGTTGACCGGCATCCGCCGGACGTAGCCGGTGTTGGCGATCGGCTCGCCGGGGATGAACTCGCGGGCCAGCCAGTCCTGGTTCTTCGGGTGCTGGAGCGAGATGCGCAGCTCCCGGGAGTAGAGCTGGATGAGCCGCCGGGCCCGCTCCATGCACTCCTCCCGGGTACGGCCGCCGACCGCGATCCGGTGCCAGCCGTGTGCCCGGGCCGAGTCGACGGGCAGGCCGGTGGTCATCTCGTCGCCGATCACCAGCGCGCGCTTGGCCAGTCGTTCCAGCTCCGGCGGCGCGTCGATGCCGTGCTCGGCGTAGTCGAGCTGCTGGGAGCGGATCATCCGGAGCCGGTGTTCGAGGTTCCGGAAGGAGTCGTTGGGGCCGAGGATGTCGACCCGGGTGGACAGCTCCATGGGCCACGGCAGCCGCTCGTGGAAGTGCAGCCAGGGCTCGTGCCGCTCGGGGATCTCCAGCGGCTCCATCCGGCCGACCGCGAGCACGGCGACGTGGCGTTCCTCGCCGGTCATCCGGTTGACCAGCTTCACCGTCGAGCCGTACGGGGTGCGGTAGCGCTCGACCTGCTCGGTGAGGGCCAGCAGGTCGCCGCGTTCCCACCGGCCGTTGGTGATCGGGGACAGGACGCCGGGCGGCGCCATGCACAACGCAACCGACCGGTAGAGCAGCCACTCCAGTTCGGGCGCGGTGACCCGGCGCCCGCGCATGCCGAACGCGCCGAGGACCTCGTCGAACTGCTCGACGGTGCGGCTCAGCCGGCGCCGCTCGCCGTCGGCGGTGCCCCGCCCGAACGTGCGCAGGAGTCGTTCGGTGAGCGAGTCGCCCAGTGACCGGCGGGCGAACGTGACACCGAGGTAGGTCTGGCCCTCGGCGTGGTTGACCGCCATCAGGTGCCGCTGGGCGGCGACCAGGTGGTCGGCCCAGCCGGTGGTGCCCGGTACGTCGGGCAGCGGCGCGGCGGTGTGCGCGTCGATGGTGCGGGCCCACTCGTCGGCCGGGAAGGGCCGGGTGGTGCGGCGCAGGTGCAGCCGGAACCCGGCGAGTCCGGCGTACTGCTCGGAGATCGCGGAGAGCAGGGCCTCGCGTTCGGCGTCCGGCCGGAACGCCCACCGCACCTCGGGCAGCCAGTACCAGGCGGTGACCGTGTTGGGGGTGAAGGTGAGGTGGCCGGCGATCTCGGTGATGGCCAGCTCGACGGACGGGTCCCGGTCGCCGAACTTGATCTTCGGGGCGCGGACCCGGACCGGCTTCGTCGGCCGGTTCCGGCGTTCCGGCGTGCGCTGCCGGGGTGGCGCCACCTCGCGGTGCGCCGGGCGGCCGACCTCCCGCGAGGGTGCCGCAGCGGCGGTGAGCGGGTCGGCCGGAGCGAGATCGGGCTCCCGGTAGTCGGCGGGGGCGGGCGCGGGGGGGTGGATCTGCGGGGGCGGCGGGAGCGCCGGCTCGGGCTCGGCCGGGGGCCGGAGCGCGGGCAGCCGGTCACCGGCCTGCTGCGGCACCCGGCTACGCGACGGCGGCGGCGGGGCGAGCGCGGCCGGCGGGTCGGGCAGGGAGGGCTCGACCGGCGGCGGTGCGGCGTGTGCGGGTTCGGGCCGGGGGAGCCCGACCGCGCGTACCCCAGGGGTCTGCTCGCGGGCCGGTGGCTCCGGTTCGGCCCGGGGCGTCGGCTCGATCGGCACGGCGGGCTGGTGCGGGATCGGCAGGGGCTCGCGGCCGACGCCGCGGCGGGGCGGCGCCACCACCGGCTCGACAGGTGCGGGCGGCGTGGACGCGGCGGGCCGCCGCCGGGGCTGCGCGCCGCCGAACAGGTCGAGGAACGGGGAGTCGATGTCGCCGTCGGGGCGTACCGGCTCGCGCGGGGTGAGCGGTCGCGGCGGCTGGAAGACGCCGACGCGGCCGTGCCCGGGGCTGGTGACGAGCGCGCTGTCGAGGACGACCTCGTCCAGATCCTCGTCCGGCGGGTAGTCGAACGATCGCGCACGGTTACCGTTGGGCCCGGCCGGGCGCCCGGCCGGGGAACCCGGCGTGGAAGAGCGACTCATGCGACCGCCTCACCCGCGTCGTTCGTCTGCACGGTTGTCGTACGCCCGGTCATGCCAGTTCCTCCCGGATCCTGATCCGGCTCGCGACGAGCCGCGGATCCCGCTGCTCGGTGGCCGGTTCCCGGGTGCGTCGCCAGTCGGTCAGCGCGGTCCGGATGACCATGCGCGCGGGCCGGTCCGGGTCGACGTACCGGAAGATGAACGAGGTCGTCACGATCGCCAGCGAGATCTCCCAGGCGGGGAACAGCTCGACCTGGAGCGTGAACAACCAGTGGATGAACATGTAGAGGGGTACGAGCAGCATGAACAGGCCGTACTGGGCGTACGGCAGGTGGACGGGAAGGGTGTACCCGGGCGGCCCCAGGTAGACGAGGCGTGCCCGGTAGATGTCGTCGTCGGTGCGCAGCCGCATCGTCGCCCAGCGCCCTACTCGAAGATCAGGTTGATCAGGTAGTCGCCGACGAAGAAGAGTGTTGCCGCTCCGGCGATGAAGGCCAGGCCGATGATGGCGATGGCCGAGCTGGTCAGCACCTTCGAGATCTCACCCCGGCTGGCCCGGCCGATGAAGATCACCCCGAGGACCGCGAGCAGGATCGGCGCGATCTTGCTGGCGAAGAAGGTGACGACGTTGTCGGTGTCGATGCCCTTCGGGGCCGGCTCGGCGAGTGGAGTCGACGCCAGGGTGTGGAGCGCGTGGTCCACGGCACTGGACGCCGTTGCCATGAGCTCGATGGCGATCACTGGAAACCTCCCCAAGGTCGCGGCCGGCGGCGCCGCGTTGGTGCAAGTAGGCAAGCCTGGCGGGATGGTGCTCGTCAGAGACAGCGCCGTCAACGCTGAGTCCGTCACCCACCACGCAGAGTGGTGAGTTTTGGGGGGATTCTTCCCGCTTCGGCCCTCCCTCCAGGCTTCGCCATCTCGATGCTGGGCAATTCCAAAGCGTACGGCCCGGCCACCTTTGCGACAAGCCGTGAAGAGTCGACCTCCGACGGCCCGGATGACCGATCGTACACCTGTTCCAATGCGCACGTCAGGGGTGCCGCGTCGGGCGCTCGCCCGGTGGCCGGAAGCCCTGCCGGCGAACGGTACTGTCGGGTCCGTGACCGATCTGGTACGGGCGGAGACCCCGGTGGTGATGGGCGTCCTCAACGTCACGCCCGACTCCTTCTCCGACGGCGGCAGATACGCCGATCTGGACGCGGCCGTCGCACACGGGGTGCGACTGCGCTCCGACGGCGCCGACCTGATCGACGTGGGTGGCGAGTCCACCCGGCCCGGCGCCGAGCGGGTCGACGCGGAGACGGAGACCGCCCGGGTGCTGCCGGTGGTCCGCGAGCTGAGCGGCGCCGGCATCCGGGTCAGCATCGACACCAGCCGCGCCCGGGTCGCCGAGGCAGTCCTCGCCGCCGGCGCGTACGTGGTCAACGACGTCTCCGGCGGCCTCGCCGACCCGGACATGGCCCGGGTGGTCCGCGACGCCGGCTGCCCCTGGGTGCTCATGCACTGGCGGGGGCACTCCCGGGGGATGCGCGAGCTGGCCACGTACACCGACGTGGTGGCCGAGGTCCGGGACGAGCTGAGCCGGCGCGTCGACGCCGCGCTCGCCGCCGGGGTGGCCGCCGACCGGATCATCGTCGACCCGGGTCTGGGCTTCGCGAAGACCGCCGCGCACAACTGGGCGCTGAGCGCCCGCCTGCCCGAGCTGGTCGACCTGGGCTTCCCGGTGCTGTTCGGGGCCAGCCGCAAGTCCTACCTCGGACGGCTTCTCGCCGACCCGGCCGGCGAACCCCGGCCCACCGCGGGCCGGGAGGCCGCGACCGTCGCGACGAGCGTGCTCGCCGTCGCGGCCGGCGCCTGGGGGGTACGCGTGCACGACGTCCGCGCCACCGCCGACGCGCTCGCCGTCTGGCGCGCCACCGGCAGCCCTCGGCTCGCCGACGCGACCGGCGCACGGCGTACGCGCACGTCGTCGGCGGAACCGGCCACCGGCAGGCGGCAGGCGGGAACGGCCACCGGCGGCACCCGGCCGGCGCAAGCGGCCACCGGCACGAGCGGAGGCGACCGATGACCGACCGGATCGAACTGACCGGCCTGCGTGCGCACGGCCGCCACGGGGTCTACGACTTCGAGCGCGCACAGGGGCAGGAGTTCGTGGTCGACGCGGTGCTCGAACTGGACCTGGGCCCGGCCGCGCGCTCGGACGAGGTGACCGACACCGTCCACTACGGCGAGCTGGCCGAACGCCTGGTCGCGGTGATCACCGGCGAGCCGGTGAACCTGATCGAGACGCTCGCCGACCGGCTGCTCGCGGTCTGCCTGGCCGAGCCGCTGGTGGCCGCCGCCACGGTGACCGTGCACAAGCCGGAGGCCCCGATCCCGCACGCCTTCCGCGACGTCGCGGTCACGATGCGGCGTACCCGATGACCCGGGCCGTGCTGTCGATCGGCAGCAACCTCGGCGACCGCCTCGGCCACCTGCGCGGCGCGGTGGCCGCGCTCGGCGACCGGGTGCTGGTGGTCTCCGGTGTCTACGAGACTCCACCGTGGGGGGACGCCGACCAGCCCGCGTACCTGAACGCGGCGGTGATGGTCGCGGACCCGGCGGCGGCGCCGGAGGGCTGGCTGGCCCGCGCCCGGGCCGCGGAGGCGGCCGCCGGGCGCGCCCGCGACCCGGGGCGGCGGTACGGGCCGCGCACGCTGGACGTGGACGTGATCGCGGTCTGGGACGACGCCGGTGAGCCGGTGCTCCGCGACGATCCCGAGCTGATCCTGCCGCACCCGCGGGCCCACCTGCGCGCCTTCGTGCTGCGCCCGTGGATCGACATCGAGCCGCACGGCCGGCTGCCCGGGCACGGCTGGCTGACCGACCTGCTCAACGCCGAGCCGCTGGCCGGGGACGCCCTGGAACTGAGCCCGCGACCCGATCTGACGCTAGAGTCGGACACATGACCCGGTGGATCGTGGCCCGGCAGTGGCGAGCTGAGGAGGTGCGGTGAGCACCGACCGCTCCCCGCAGGGGCCCGACCGCTTCCGGATGGGTCCGACCCGGGCCTCCACGCTGGTGGTGGCCGGCCTGGCCGCCGCCGCGGTGGCCTGGCTGCTGATCAGCGGCTTCTACTACGACTTCGCGCCCGACCTGCCCTGGCTGCCGGTGATCACGCTGGCCGGGCTGGCCGTGCTGGAGGGCTACGCGGCGGTGAACACCCGGGGCCGGATCGAGCGGCGGCCCGGCCGGGAACCGGTGAACCCGCTGCTGGTCGCCCGGTTCGTGGTGCTGGCCAAGGCGTCCGCGCTGGCCGGGGCCATCTTCGCCGGTTTCTACGCCGGGCTGACCGGCTGGCTCTTCGTGGAACGCACGAACGCGGCGGTGGGCGATCGCCCCGCCGCGCTCGGCGGCCTGATCGCCGCGCTGGCGCTGGTCGCGGCCGCGCTCTGGCTGGAACGCTCCTGCCGCGTCCCGGAGCAGGAGGACGACGAGGACCGCGAGCCGGGTGACCGGGAGACGCCCCGCGGGCGTCTCTGAGGGTTCCCCACGCCCCGGCCCGGCGGTACCGTCCCTGGCGACCGGAGAGCGACGGCCGCCACCGGTCCGCCCGCCCGTGGGCCGGACGCGGCCACCTGGGGGAGGCGCGAGCCAATGGCGTACGACGATGCGGGCCGGACAGCGCCGCCGGAGACGTCGTCCGGGGTGCCCGCTGCCGTACTGGAGCACGTCTTCGACGACCCGGCGCACGGCGAACCCGGCCGGGACCGGATCGCGGTGCACGTGCTCTGGGAGTTCGTGCTGCTCGCCGGCCTGGTCGCGATGGCCTGGCTGCTCTGGCGGGAGGACGCGGACGCGCTGCGCGGCGGCGCCCTGAAGACGCTGCTCGTCGACGTCGCGGCGCTCGGCCTGCTCACGCTCGCCGCCGGCCTGAGCCTGCGGGCCGGCGCGGTGAACCTGGCGATCGGCCCGGTCGCGCTGGCCGCCGCGCTGCACTTCGCCGAGCAGGGCGACCGGGGCATGCGGGAGGCGCTGCTGCCGGCGCTGGCGGTGGCGGCGGTGGCCGGGCTGGCGCTCGCCCTGGCCGTAGTGGTGCTGCACGTGCCCGGATGGGCGGCGAGCCTGGCCGGGGCGGCCGGCGTGATCGTCTACCTGGAACGGCGGACCGGCCCGGTGACGGTGCAGGGTGACTACGACCCCCGCCGCAGCGCGCTCTACTTCTTCGTCGGCTTCGCCGCCGTGGCCGTCCTCGGTGGCCTGTTCGCCGCGATGAAACCCGTACGCCGTCTCATCGGCCGGTTCCGTCCGGTCGCCGACCCGGCCCGGCGGCGCGGCGCGGTGGCCGCCACGGTGACCGCACTGGCGCTCGTCGGGTCCACGGTGCTGGCGATGCTCGGCGGCGTGCTGATCGCGGCGAACGGGGACGGTCAGGTCGCGCCCGGCACCGGACTGGACTGGACCGTGCTGGCGGTCGGCACGGTGATGCTCGCCGGCACGAGCGCGTACGGGCGCCGCGGCGGCATCTTCGGCACGCTGTTCGCGGTCTGCCTGGTGGTGGTGTTCCTCGCCTGGACCGTCCCGTACGGCTGGACGGTCAGCCGGTGGGCGCTCGGCGCCGCCGTGCTCGGCGTGGGCCTGCTCGTCACCCGGCTGGTCGAGACGTTCGGCCGGCCGCGCCCGGCGGCGACGGTCGGGACCGGCCCGGTCCGCCCGGCCCGGGACGGCGCGTTGAGCGGCGGCTGGACGATGACCCCGCCGCCCGAGCCGGCCGACACCTGGCCGTCGGTGCTGCCGGTACGCCAGCACGACACCCCGGTGGAGGCATGGGAGGCGCCGCGCTGGGACAACGAGCCCCGGCGCTGGGACGCCGACGACCGCTGACCGGAGGCCGCCGTGCGTCCGGCGCGCCCGGACTGATCTCTCCGGTTAGGCTCGGCGGCATGACCGAAACTCCCGCCCCCGGCGGCCGCACCTTCGACGAACTCGACAAGCTCTCCACCGAGGAGCTGCGCGAGCAGGCGTTCCACCTGGCGCGCGAGCGCCGCGACGTGGGGTTCTTCTGGTCGGTCCTGCGGCATCTGCCGAACGCGGACGAGGCCGCCGCGCTGGACGGCGCGCCGAACTCGGTCGGCCCGACCATCGACGAGGCGAACGCGCTCTGGCGTGAGCTGACCGGGCACGGCTACGAGGAGTCCGCGCCGCTGCTGCGCGCCGCCTTCATCGACTACCTGATGAAGCACTGAGGTCGATGACGGCACGCCGGCCGACGGCGGCCGACCGGTTACGCAGGTTTGCCCGGCGGGACCGGCCGGGAACTGACCGCCGCATGGCTCTGAGCAACCGCCCCCGCACCGTCTCCCGGTACGGCTCGGCCGCCGGCACCGGCACGCTCGCCGCGTTCCTGCTCGTCGCCGTCGGCGGCAGCCCGATGTACGTGGACTGGGCGCAGCGCGGCACCGACCCGACCGGGGCCGGTGGCTGGTTCCTGCGGCTGCTCGCCTGGCCGTCCTGGCGGTGGCACGCCGACGAGGGCGTGTTCGCCACCAACCTGCGGGCGATCCTGCTGATCGTGCTGGCCGCGGCGCTGCTGTACCTGCTGCCCGGCCCGCAGACCGACCGGGTCACGTCCTCGGGCAGCCAGTTCCTCTCCGGCTGGGGCGCGTACGCGCTCGCGGGCGGGCTCAGTGCCCTGCTCGCCACGCTCCTCGGGCCGCACGGCTCGCTGTTCGCCGCGTTCCAGGCGGCCAGCACCGGCGTCACGTACGGCTTCTTCGCGGGCTGGATCGTCGGACTGGCCAGCCTCGGCGGCCGGGCCTGAGCTCAGTCCACGGCGCCCAGCGTCAGCAGCCGGGTCCGGGCGAGCAGCCCCACCGCGCGGCCCTCCTCGGTGACCACCGCGTGCTCGGCGCCGGCGGTGAGCAGCGCGCCGAGCGCGTCGTACGCCGAGTCGCCGAGCGCCACAGTGGGCAGGCCGGTGCCGCCGTCGGCCGGGAGCGGGTCGAGCACCGCGCGGGTCACCGGGGTGACAGCGAGCCGCCGGATGCCCCGGTCGGCGCCGACGAACTCGCGGACGAAGTCCGAGGCGGGCGAGCCGAGCAGCGCTGCGGGTGTGTCGTACTGCTCCAGCCGGCCGCCCTCGGACAGCACCGCGATCCGGTCGCCCAGCCGGACCGCCTCGTCGAGGTCGTGGGTGACCAGCACGATCGTCTTGCGTACCTCGGCCTGCAAGCGCAGGAACTCCTCCTGCAGGCGGGTCCGGACGATCGGATCCACGGCCGAGAACGGCTCGTCCATCAGCAGCACCACTGGATCGGCGGCCAGCGCCCGGGCCACGCCCACCCGCTGCCGCTGCCCGCCGGACAGTTCGTGCGGGTACCGCCGGCCGAACTGCGCCGGGTCCAGACCGACGAGTTCCAGCAGCTCGCCGACCCGGTCCCGGGTCCGCTGCTTCGGCCAGCCCAGCAGCCCCGGCACGGTCGCCACGTTCGCGGCGACGGTCTGGTGCGGGAACAGGCCGACGTTCTGGATGACGTAGCCGATGCGGCGGCGCAACGCCACCGGGTCGACCCGGGTGACGTCGTCGTCGCCGAGCAGGATCCGCCCGTCGGTCGGCTCGATCAGCCGGTTGATCATCCGCAGCACCGTCGACTTGCCGCAGCCGGACGGGCCGATCAGCACCACCAGTTCGCCGGCCGCGACCTCCAGGCTCAGCTCGCGTACCGCCTCGGTGCCGTCCGGGTACCGCTTGCGGATGCGCTCCAGCGTGATCGACGCCGCGCCGCCTCCGGCGGTGCCTCCCGGGGTACCGTCCACGTGTGTCCCTCCACCTGAGCTACCGGGCCGACCCGGGTAATCCGTGGTTCTCCTGGCAGTACGTGCGGGACAACTCTGACACGATCCTCGCCGCGCTGCGGGAGCACACCTCGCTGACCGCCCGGGCCGTGGTGATCGCCGCGCTGGTGGCGTTGCCGCTCGCGGTGCTCGCGTACTGGTTCCGGTCGCTGTCGGCCCCCATCCTGGCGGTGACCGGGGTGCTCTACACCGTCCCGTCGCTGGCGCTGTTCGCGTTCCTGGCGCCGTACCTGGGGATCGGCGCGATCACCGTGCTCACCGTGGTGGCGCTGTACGCGTTGCTGGTCATCGTCCGCAACGCGCTGGCCGGGCTGACCCAGGTGCCACCGGAGGTGCGCGAGGCCGCCGAGGGCATGGGGTACGGCAGGTGGGGCCGGTTGTTCCGGATCGAGCTGCCGCTGGCGTTACCCGGCATCCTCACCGGCGTACGGCTGGCGACCGTGTCCACCGTCGCGCTCGTCACAGTCGGGGTGGTGGTCGGCCGGGGCGGGCTCGGCCAGCTCATCTTCGCGGGCTTCCAGAACAACTTCTACAAGGCGCAGATCATGACCGGCACGGTGCTGTGCGTGCTGCTGGCGCTGGTGCTCGACCTGGTGCTCGCGGGCGTGGGCCGCCTGCTCACCCCCTGGCTGCGCGGGAGGTCCGCCCGGTGAACCCCGTCGAGCAGGCAGTGGTCTGGCTGAACGACCCGCTGAACTGGACCAACCCCGGCGGGGTGCTGGACCGCCTCGGCGAACACCTGAGCATGTCCGCGCTGGCGGTGCTGCTGGGCTGCCTGGTGGCCTGGCCGATCGGGCTCTGGCTCGGGCACAGCGGCCGGGGCGGCGGGCTGGTCCTGCTGGTCTCCAACGTCACGCTGGCGATCCCGACGCTTGCGCTGCTGACCATCCTGCCGCTGACGTTCCTCGGTTTCGGCCGCCCGGCCGTGGTGGTGGCGCTCGCGGTCTTCGCGGTGCCGCCGCTGCTGGCCAACGCGTACACCGGGGTGCGGCAGGCCGACCCGGAGGCCCGGGACGCGGCCCGGGGGATGGGCCTGTCCGGCGGGCAGGTGCTGCGCCGGGTGGAGCTGCCGCTCGCGGTGCCCTACCTGGCGGCCGGCTTCCGTACCGCGGCGGTGCAGGTGGTGGCCACGGCCGCGCTCGCCTCCTTCGTCAACGGCGGTGGGCTGGGCCAGATCATCCGGGCCGGGTTCGGGCTCGACATCGCCGCCGGCGGCGGGCAGATCATCGCCGGCGGGGTGCTGGTGGCCGGGTTGGCCCTGCTCGTCGAGGGAGTGCTCGCGCTGGTGGAGCGGTTGGTCACGCCCCGACCGCTGCGCCGCGTACGCCGGCGGGCGAGCCGCCGCGCGACGGCGGCGACGGCCGGCGGCTGAGCCGTCGGTGACGATCAGGTGACGAAAACCGCTCCGAGTTTGTCGGTCGGGTCCGGAAGATATTGGCTGGAGTCGCGGGTGGCCGTCCGGATCGCCCGTCGGACACGCGGCCGGCCCGGCAGGGTCGCGCCGGGACACGGAAGGCGGGCACTGATGCGCGCGCGTACGACACTGGCCGCGGGGGCGCTCGGCGCACTCACCGCGGCTGTTCTCCTCACCGGCTGCGGCGACGCCGGCTCGTCCGGCACCGACGCGCCCGAGCAGGGCGCCTCGGGGGCGGGCTGTGCGCCGGTGGCGGGTGACCAGCTCGTCGTCCTGACCGACGACAAGAAGCTCCAGAACACCGACAACGTCATCCCCGCGATCAACGCGAAGGCGGCCACGCCGCAGCTCGTCGCCGCGCTGGACAAGGTGTCCACGAAGCTCGACACCCCGAAGCTGATCCAGCTCAACCGGGCGGTCGACGTCGACCGCAAGACGCCCCAGGTCGCGGCGCAGGAGTTCGCCTCCGCCAACGGCGTGACCGACGGGATCGAGAAGGGCCCGGGCGGCCAGATCACCGTCGGCGCCGGCAACTTCAGCGAGAGCCAGACCATCGCCGAGCTCTACAAGATCGCGCTCACCGCGGCCGGCTACCAGGTCAAGGTGCAGACCATCGGCAACCGGGAGCTCTACGAGCCGGCCCTGGAGAAGGGGCAGATCCAGGTCGTCCCGGAGTACGCCGCCACCATGGCGGAGTTCCTCAACACCAAGGCCAACGGCAAGGACGCCCAGCCCGTCTCCTCGCCGGAGCTGGACAAGACGGTCGCGGCGCTGAAGACCGAGGGCGACAAGGCGGGCCTGGCCTTCGGTCAGCCGTCCCAGGCGCAGGACCAGAACGCGTTCGCGGTCACCAAGGCGTTCGCCGACAAGTACGGCGTCTCCACGCTCTCCGAGCTGGCCGCCAAGTGCTCCGGGCAGGCCACCGTGCTGGCCGGGCCGCCGGAGTGCCCGCAGCGGCCCAAGTGCCAGGCCGGTCTGGTCGAGGTCTACGACTTCAAGGCCGGCTCGTTCAGCTCGCTGGACGCGGGCGGCCCGCAGACCAAGAACGCGCTGAAGACCGGCTCGGCGAGCGTCGGCCTGGTCTTCTCCTCCGACGCGGCGCTGGCCGCGAGCTGACGCACCACCGCCGGCCGGCGCCACGCGTGCCGGCCGGCGGCACGGCGGCCCTGTTCGACGGGCCGCCCATCGAGTGGCGCCGACCCGTTCCCCTCCGGTGGAACTCTCGGTAGTCTGCTCAGCCATGCCCGACTCGGTCGCGCCCGCCGACAAGAGCACGCCCACCCTGCTCACCGTCCTGTTCTGGGTCGGTGTGGGGCTGGCGCCCCTGGCCGCGCTCATCCTGCTGATCGCCGACCGCAACGGCTCCCTCCGGTTCGGCGCCGTCCTGGCGATCCTCGCCGTCGTGCTGATCGGTCTGTCCATCGCGCTGCGACCCGAGAGCGGTTCCGGGGGTGCGGCCGCCGAGGAGATGCGCGAGGAGTTGGCGCAGCTCCGGCGGGAGCTGCGGGCCGAGATCGTGGCGGCCGCCCAGCGCGGCAACCAGGCGCTCGACCAGGCACGCCGGGCCGAGGAGGTGGCCGGCGCGGTACGGCACCGGCTCGACGCGGCCGCCGCCGGACTGGCCTCCGCACCCACGTCCGCCTCCGCGTCGCCTCCCGCGCTGGCGCCGGAGCGCCCGAGCGGTGCGGCGAGGGTGCCGGTCACCGGCACGCCCGACGTCGGCCGGGCGCATCCGGCCGGCCGGGAGGACGACGAACCGGCCCGGTCGGCGTACTCCGGCGGCCGCTACGGAACCGACTACGACGCGGACCCGCCTCGGACCGGCCACCACGACGCCGACTCGCCTGCGGTTTCCCGCTACGACGCCGACTCGCCTGGGGGCGGCCGTTACGACGTCGAACCGCCCCGGACCGGCCGCTACGACGCCGAGCCGCCCCGGACCGGCCGTTATGACGCCGAGCCGCCGTCGCGTGCGGGCCACTACGAGACCGAGCACCCCCGGGCCGGCCGCTACGACTCCGAACCGGCGCGGGCCGGTCGGCACGACGCCGAGCCGGCGCGGGCCTCAGCGCGTCCCGACCAGCCGGCGAGCGGGGTGTACGGCGCGGCGCGGGTGTCCGACCCGGTCGTCCGGCCGGAGACCCGCCCGGTCGGCGTGGTCCACCACACCGAGACGGTGCACGTCACCACGCGGCACACGATCGTCGGCGGTGGTGAGCCGTCCGGCACCCGGTACGGCGGATTCCCCGGCGGCTGGCCGGACGAGGAACGGTCCCGGGGCACGGACCCGGCCGACCACTGGCGCGCGGGACAGCGCGACCCGGGCGACCGGTCAGGCCACCGCGCCGGGTCCGACGACGGTGGCCGCCGCGCCGGGCCGGACGACGGCGGCTGGGGCGGCGGGGCCGGCGACGACGGGCACTCGTGGACCGACCCCGGGCGTCCTGCTGCCGAGCATCCGTGGGCGGGTGTCGGCCGGGCCGCCGCCGCGGAACAGGGCAGGTCCGGGCGTACCGCCGGGGAACAGGGCTGGTCGGGGCGTACCTCCGGGGGCGGCTGGTCGGGCGACCAGGGCCGGACGGTGGCCGACGCGCAGCGACCCTGGTCCGGCGGTGGTGACGACCGGGCCGGGCGAGCGGCGAGCGCCTGGCCGACGGGCGCGGCAGACGTACCGGACGTCCCGGCCGGCCGGGCGGGCACCGACGGCGACCAGTGGTCCGAGATGCGTGCCGGCAACCGGTGGGCCGCGGTCCGCGACGACGGTGCGGGCCGGGAGATCCGGCTCGGGGAACGGCGGGCCGCCGTGCACGCCGACGGTGGCGGCACGGAGTACCGGGTCGAGGACCGGTGGGCGTCGGTACGCGGCGGCGGACCGGACGCGAGCGCGCCGGACGGACCGGACGCCCGATGGTCCGGGGAGAGCCACCCGGCGCTGCCGGCCGGCGGGGTGCCGGTGCCGGACGAGTGGCGGCCGCCGACGCAGCGCAGCGGCCAGCCGGAATGGCGCCAGCCACCCCCGGAGTGGCGCCAGCCCGAACCGGAATGGCGTCAGCCGGAACCGGAGTGGCGCCGGCCCGAGCCGGAACGGCGTCAGCCCGAACCGGAGCAGTGGCGTCGGCCCGAGCCGGAATGGCGGCCGGCGGAACCGGAGTGGCGCAGTCCGGAGCACGGTGGGCACGGCCGGCCGCACCGGGACGACGCCGACCGCTGGCACTGACCGCCGGCGATCACTTGTCGATGTCGCCCACCACGAAGAACATCGAGCCGAGGATGGCGATCAGGTCCGGCACCAGGCAGCCGGGCAGCAGCGACGACAGCGCCTGCACGTTCGCGTACGAGGCGGTGCGCAACTTCATCCGCCACGGCGTCTTCTCGCCCCGGGACACCAGGTAGTAGCCGTTGATGCCGAGCGGGTTCTCGGTCCAGGCGTACGTGTGCCCCTCGGGTGCCTTCAGCACCTTGGGCAGCCGCGTGTTCACCGGCCCGCTGATCCGGTCCACCCGGTCCAGGCACTGCTCGGCGAGGTCGAGTGAGACGTACACCTGGTCGAGCAGCACCTCGAAGCGGGCGTGGCAGTCACCGGCGGTCTTCGTCACCACTGGCACGTCGAGCTGGTCGTAGGCCAGGTACGGCTCGTCGCGGCGCAGGTCGAGGTCGAGCCCGGACGCCCGGGCGACCGGCCCGGACGCGCCGAACGCGGCGGCGTCGGCGGCGGACAGCACACCGACCCCGACGGTACGGGCCAGGAAGATCTCGTTGCGCCGGATCAGGTTGTCCAGGTCGGGCATGCGGCGGCGTACCTCGGCGATGGCGGCGCGGGCGCGCCCGGTCCAGCCCGCCGGCACCTCCTCCTTCAGGCCGCCGACCCGGTTGAACATGTAGTGGATCCGGCCGCCGGAGACCTCCTCCATCACCGCCTGGATGGTCTCCCGTTCCCGGAACGCGTAGAACATCGGCGTGATCGCGCCGATCTCCAGCGGGTACGAGCCGAGGAACATCAGGTGGTTGAGCACCCGGTTCAGCTCGGCCAGCGCCATCCGCAGCCAGGTGGCGCGTTCCGGCACCTCCATGCCCATCAGCCGTTCGACGGCCAGCACCACGCCCAGCTCGTTGGAGAACGCCGACAGCCAGTCGTGCCGGTTCGCCAGCACGATGATCTGCCGGTAGTCGCGTACCTCGAAGAGCTTCTCCGCGCCCCGGTGCATGTAGCCGACGATCGGCTCGGCGGCGACCACCCGCTCCCCGTCGAGCACCAGCTTCAGCCGCAGCACGCCGTGCGTCGAGGGGTGCTGCGGCCCGATGTTGAGCACCATGTCGGTGCCGAGCTGCTCACCGCCGGCGCCGGTGCCGACTGTCAGCTCGCGGAGGTCGGCGGCGTCCGTGGTCATGCCCGTCATCGTGCCACGACCGCGTCGAGCGCGACGCCGACCGGCTGGCGCAGCCACAGGTGCCCGCCGAGCCCGGCCGGGTCGGTCAGCTCGGCCGTCGCGGACGCCGTGGCCAGCGCCCGCAGGTAGCCGGCCGGGTCGCGGGAGGCCAGGCTCAGCGGCGGTCGCCCGCCGTCGGCCCCGAGCGCCCGCAGCGCCTCCCGCTGGGAGACCAGGGAGTACGCGCACCGCGCGACCCGCTCACCGGCGGAGGCGATCGAGTCCATGGCGACGTGCGCCGTCACGTCGCAGGACCCGTCCGGGACCGGCGGCACCTGCCGCCCACCCCGGTATCCGGTGAGTGTCCCGTCGAGGGGCCGCGACTCCCGCAGATGCCCGTAGTCCACCGCGAGCGCCAGCCCGCGCGCCACCTTCCCCACCGCCCCGGCCCAGGCCAGATCCCGTCCCGCCCCGATCTCCGCCCGCCCACCGCCCTGACTGACGTCGGTGATCAAGGAGTTCGTGTCCTGATCCGGGCCCTCCGCGGCCGCAAACTCCTTGATCACCGGGGCGGGAGCCGGGGCGGGAGCCGGGGGCCACCATTGGGTCAGCCAGGTGGTGTCGGTGGGGGAGGGGGGCGGGCCCACCGTCTCCTCGCCGGTTTTCGGGTCCACCAGGAGGACGCGCCAGCCTGCGGGGGTGTGGACCGCCACGTCGACGGGGACGTTGTCCAGCCATTCCGTGGCCAGGAGCAGGCCGGTGATGGCGTCGGGGATGTCGGGCCGCCAGTCGATCTCCGAGGGCAGGCCCGGCGGGCGGGTGGCTCGTTCCACGGCTACCGGCCTGATCCGGGCGGCCAGCTCGGGTGCGGCCTGGGCCAGCAGTGCCCGGAGCAGTTCGCCCCCGCCCGCGCCCACGTCGACCACGTCCAGCCGGGCCGGGTGCCCCAGCGCCGCGTCCACCATCTCGAGCTGCCGCACCAGGCAGGCGGCGAAGCCGGGTGAGGCGTGCACGCTCGTGCGGAAGTGCGCGGCGGGCCCGGCGCCGGAGACGAAGAAGCCGTCCGGCCCGTACAGCGCCCGCTCCATCGCGTCGCGCCAGCGCAGCGGGGAGGTCACCGTGCCGACCCTACGGGACGTACCCGAACGGGCGGTTTGCCCGCCACCGGAGCGGCCGCTTCGGGCGGTCGGTGAAGGTTTTCACACCTTCTTGTTTCGGGTCTGTCACCCGGGCGCATACTTGCCATCGACCGGTACCCCCTTCGAGGACTGGATCGCTGCC
This sequence comes from Micromonospora sp. WMMD1274, assembly GCF_049179035.1. NCBI lineage: Bacteria > Bacillati > Actinomycetota > Actinomycetes > Micromonosporales > Micromonosporaceae > Micromonospora > Micromonospora sp. WMMD1274. Next base: position 2,560,844 of record NZ_JBMHMG010000001.1, on the reverse strand, counting down.
ATGAGCGCACCGCTGCGCCCCCGGGCCACCGCTGCCCCGCTCGTCTTTCCGCGTACCCTCACCGTCGGCGTCCTCGGCGCCGGCCGGGTCGGCGCCGTGCTGGGCGCGGCCCTCGCCGCCGCCGGTCACCGGGTGGTCGCCGCGTCCGGCGCTTCGGGCGCGACAGGGGCCCGGCTGGCGCTGCTGCTGCCGCAGACCCCGCACCGCGCCGCGTCCGAGGTGGCGCGTGCCGCCACCGACCTGCTGATCGTCGCCGTTCCGGACGACGCGCTGGCGGGCGTGGTCGCGGACCTGGCCGCGAGCGGCGCGCTGCGCCCCGGCCAGGTGGTGGCGCACACGTCCGGCGCGCACGGGCTCGCCGCGCTGGCCCCGGCCGTCGAGGCGGGCGCCCGGCCGCTCGCGCTGCATCCGGCGATGACCTTCACCGGTACGCCGGACGACCTGTCCCGGCTGCCGGGCATCTCCTACGGGGTGACCGCCCCGGCCGAGCTGCGCCCGTTCGCGGCCCGGCTGGTGGCCGACCTGGGCGGCGTACCGGAGTGGGTCGGTGAGCACGAACGCCCGCTCTACCACGCGGCGCTCGCACACGGCGCGAACCACCTGGTGACGCTCGTCAACGAGGCCGCCGACCGGCTGCGCGACGCCGGGGTGGAGCGGCCGGAGAAGGTGCTCGCCCCGCTGCTGCGGGCCGCGCTGGAGAACGCGCTGCGGCTGGGCGACGACGCGCTGACCGGCCCGGTGTCGCGGGGCGACGCGGGCACCGTACGCCGGCATCTGGACCGGCTGGCGCGGACCGCGCCGGAATCCGTACCCGCGTATCTGGCGTTGGCACGACGGACGGCGGACCGCGCCGTCGCGGTCGGCCGCCTCCGCCCGGCGGACGCGGCCGCGCTGCGGAACGTGCTCGACGGAATCGAGGTGGCGGCCTGATGGCCGAGGTGCTGCACACGCGCAAGGAACTGGCGGCGGCCCGTGAGGCGATGGCCGGCCCGGTCGGTGTGGTGATGACCATGGGCGCGCTGCACGCCGGGCACGAGGCGCTGCTGCGGGCCGCCCGCGAGCGCGCCGGCCACGTGATCGTCACGATCTTCGTGAACCCGCTGCAGTTCGGCCCGAACGAGGACTTCGACCGCTACCCGCGCACGCTCGACACGGACCTGGAGATCTGCCGCCGGGCCGGGGTGGACGTGGTGTTCGCGCCCTCGGTGACCGAGATGTACCCGGAGGGCCGGCCCACCGTGCGGCTCGACCCGGGTCCGCTCGGCGAGGACCTGGAGGGCCTGAGCCGTCCCGGCTTCTTCCACGGCGTGCTCACCGTGGTCATGAAGCTGCTCCAGCTCACCCGCCCCGACCTGGCGTTCTTCGGCGAGAAGGACTACCAGCAGCTCACCCTGGTCCGCCGGATGGTCCGCGACCTCGACGTGCCGGCCGAGATCGTCGGCGTGCCGACCGTACGGGAACCGGACGGGCTGGCCATGTCCAGCCGCAACCGGTACCTGTCGGCGGAGGAGCGGCAGACCGCGCTGAGCCTGTCCGCCGCGTTGCGGGCCGGTGCGGCGGCGGCCGAGCGGGGCGAGGACGCGGGTGCGGTGCTGGCCGCCGCACACCGGGCCTTCGACGCGCCGGACGCCCGCCTGGACTACCTGGTGCTCACCGACACCGAGCTGGAACCCGGCCCGGTCAGCGGTCCGGCCCGGCTGCTGATCGCGGCCTGGGTCGGCGCCACCCGCCTGATCGACAACACGGCGATCCACCTCGCGCCGCGTCCCTGAACCCCACCACGAATGCGGAAAGGCACCCCGATGTTCCGGACCATGCTCAAGTCGAAGATCCACCGCGCCACCGTGACCCAGGCCGACCTGCACTACGTCGGCTCGGTCACCGTGGACGAGGATCTGCTCGACGCGGCGGACCTGCTACCCGGCGAGCAGGTCGCGATCGTGGACATCACCAACGGCGCCCGGCTGGAGACGTACGTGATCCCGGGCCGGCGGGGCAGCGGTGTGATCGGCATCAACGGCGCCGCCGCGCACCTGGTGCACCCCGGTGACCTGGTCATCCTGATCTCGTACGGGCAGATGGACGACGCCGAGGCCCGCACGTACCGCCCTCGCGTGGTGCACGTCGACGCCGACAACAAGGTCGTCGACCTCTCGACGGACCCGACGACGGCAGCTCCCGGCACCGCCGGAACCCCCATCCCCAACCCTCTCGCCGCCGCCGCGCGCTGACCCCCTTCGCCGCCGCGCGCCGTTGATCTTGCAGTTGGGGCCCCTCCGTCACCCCTTCTGGGCGTTTTGCCGGGGCGGCTAGTGCAAGATCGACGGGGCGGACGGGCGGGAAACGCGGTCTGTCACCGGAAGGTCATTTTCGGCTACCCTGGGCGGACCGTCGGGGATCGACGGTCGTCGGCTGGGGGGAGGCCGCGATGCGCCGTGCGATGAGCTTCCTGGTCGCCGCGATGGTCGCGAGCGCCGCCCTGACCGGCTGCGCGGGCGCCGGCGGACTGGACGCCGACCTCACCGACGACTGGGCCCCGATGGCCGCACCCGGACCGTTCACCCCGGCCGCGGGGGTCTGCCAGGTCGCCGACTTCACAGCGAGCGTCGGCCTGGCCGCGTACGCGCCGGTCGGCTGCGAGCTGCCGCACCGGGTGGAGACCGTGCACGTCGGTGCGTTCACCGCCGACCGGCCCGACCCGCCGCCGCTCACCTCACCCGAGCTGCGTACCGCGTTCGCCGACTGCGACAAACGGGCCGCCGGTTACGTGGGTGACGACTGGCGCGCCGGGCGGCTGCGGCTGGCGGTGGCGCTGCCGACAGCCCTCGGCTGGACGGCCGGCTCGCGCTGGTACCGGTGCGACCTGACCGAGCTGAACACCGTCGAGGCGGCGGCGACCGTGGTCACCCGTACCGGCAGCCTGCGCGACGCGCTCAAGACGCCCTCCCCGCTGCGGCTGGGCTGCCAGCGCACCGGGCGGGACGCGGGCCGGGTGCAGCGGCTCACCCCGGTCGACTGCACCGTCGCGCACGACGCCGAGTTCGTCGGCGTGTGGGCGGCGCCGGACCGCCCGTACCCGAAGAAGCCGGAGGACTGGGTGCCGCTCTACGACGGCTGCTTCGGCGTGATCGCCCGGTACGCCGGGGTGCCCGCCGACGCGTTCCTGCGCTACCGCAGCGACGTGGTGGTCCGGCCGCCGGCGGCCGGTCGCTGGGCGGTCGGGGACCGCGGTGTGCGCTGCTACCTGTGGCTCAGCGACCGTACGGTGACCACCTCCCTGAAGGGCGCCGGACCGGCCGCACTCCCGCGCCGGACGAGGTAGCCGAGCGCACTCGTCACGCCCCCGGCGCCCGAGCCGAGTTCGCTTCGGGTTGACTGTGCTCATGGACGTACCCACCGTCGACCTGCCGGCGCTGCCTCGGCTGCTCGCCGCGCCCGCCCCCGGCTGGGTGGAGACGACAGACGTGATCGTGGTCGGTTCCGGCGTGGCCGGGCTGACCGCCGCGCTGCACCTGCGCGAGGCCGGGCTGCACGTCACGGTGGTCACCAAGGTCGACATGGACGAGGGCTCGACCCGCTGGGCGCAGGGCGGGATCGCCGCCGTACTGGATCCGGCGGACACCCCGGACGCGCACGCGTACGACACGGAGGTGGCCGGGGTCGGCCTCTGCGACCCGGCGGCGGTCCGCGCGCTCGTGGCCGAGGGCCCGACCCGGCTGCGTGAGCTGATGCGGATCGGGGCGGAGTTCGACCGCAACCCGGACGGCTCGCTGATGCTGACCCGGGAGGGCGGCCACCGGGCCGACCGGATCGTGCACGCCGGCGGCGACGCCACCGGCGCGGAGGTGCAGCGGGCGCTGCACGACGCGGTCCGCCGCGACCCGTGGATCCGGCTGGTGGAGCACGCCCTCGTGCTGGACCTGCTGCGCGCACCCGGCGACGGGCCGGGCGGGCTCGGCCCGGCCTGCGGCATCACGCTGCACGTACTCGGCGAGGGCAGCGAGGACGGCGTCGGCGCGATCCTCGGCCGCGCCGTGGTGCTGGCCACCGGCGGGATGGGGCAGATCTTCGCCGCCACCACCAACCCGGCGGTCTCCACCGGGGACGGGGTGGCGCTGGCGTTGCGCGCGGGCGCGGCGGTCACCGACGTGGAGTTCGTCCAGTTCCACCCGACCGCGCTGATCGTGCCGGCGGGCGGGCCGGGCGCGGGGCTGGCCCAGCAGCCGCTGGTCTCCGAGGCGCTGCGCGGCGAGGGCGCCCACCTGGTCGACGGCGACGGCAAGCGCTTCATGGTCGGCCAGCACGAGCTGGCCGAGCTGGCTCCCCGGGACGTGGTCGCCAAGGGCATCCACCGGGTGCTGCTCGCGTCCGGCGCCGACCACGTGTTCCTGGACGCCCGGCACCTCGGCGGCGACTTCCTGGCCCGGCGGTTCCCCACCATCGTGGCGTCCTGCCTGGCCATCGGCGTGGACCCGGCGACCGACCTGATCCCGGTCGCGCCGGCCGCGCACTACGCCTCCGGGGGCGTCCGGACCGACCTGCGCGGCCGCACCTCCATCCCCGGCCTGTACGCCTGCGGCGAGGTCGCCTGCACCGGCGTGCACGGCGCCAACCGGCTCGCCAGCAACTCGCTGCTGGAAGGGCTGGTCTTCTCCCGCCGGATCGCCGAGGACATCGCCGCCGGGCTGCCCGAGCAGGCCCGCCCGGCGGAGACCGGCGCCTGGGTGGGCGGGCCGGGCGCGCTGGTGCCGGCGGCCGGCACGGCGGAGCTACAACGGGCGATGACCCGGGGCGCGGGCGTGCTCCGGTCGGCGCGGACGCTGGAAGCCACCGCCACCACGCTCACGGAGCTGGGCGCGGGCCGGGGCGTGCCGCGTACCGCCGACTGGGAGGCGACGAACCTGCTCACGGTGGCGTCGACGCTGGTCGCGGCCGCGTACGCGCGCCAGGAGACGCGGGGCTGCCACTGGCGGGAGGACTTCCCGACCGCCGACGAGCGGTGGCTGGGTCACCTGGTGGCCGAGGTGGGCACGGACGGCCGGGTGGCCGAGCGCTGGGAGGAGATCAACCGATGAGGGAGTCGACGGAGCGGGCGCTGCGGGACGGCGGCCTGGACCCGGAGCGGGTCCGGCACGTCATCGTCGACACGCTGCACGAGGACCTCGGACCCGAATTCCTCGACGTGACGAGCGTGGCCACCATCCCGGACGAGCAGCACGACACGGCCGATCTGGTGGCGCGCGCCGACGGCGTGGTGGCCGGGCTGCCCGTCGCCGCCGCCGTGTTCGAGCTGGTCGGCGAGGTGACCGGCGCGGGCCGTACGGTCGAGGTCTCGCTTGTGGCGCACGACGGGCAGCGGGTGGCGCGCGGTGACGTGCTGGCCACCGTGACCGGGCCGACCCGGCTGCTGCTGACCGCCGAGCGGACGGCGCTGAACCTGCTGTCCCGCATGTCCGGGGTGGCGACGCACACCCGGGCCTGGGCCGACGCGCTGGCCGGCACGAAGGCGATGGTGTTGGACACCCGCAAGACCACGCCGGGCCTGCGGGCGCTGGAGAAGTACGCGGTCCGGGCCGGTGGCGGCACCAACAAGCGGATGGGCCTGTACGACGTCGCCATGATCAAGGACAACCACAAGGTCGCGGCGGGCGGGATCGCTGCCGCCTTCCGCCGGGTGCGGGAGGCGTTCCCCGACGTCGCGGTGCAGGTCGAGGTGGACACGCCGGCCGAGGCGGTGGAGGCGGTCGAGGCGGGCGCCCGGTTCCTGCTGCTGGACAACATGACCCCGGCGCAGCTGCGCGAGGTGGTGGCGTCGGTGGGCGACCGGGCGGAGCTGGAGGCCACCGGCGGGCTGACGCTGCCGATGGCGGCCGAGTACGGCGCGACGGGCGTCGACTTCCTCTCCGTCGGCGCGCTCACCCACTCCTCGCCGATCCTGGACATCGCCCTCGACCTGCGTGACGTCTAGGCTGCCGCTGTGCTGCTCTGCATCGACATCGGAAACACGAACACCGTGCTGGCGACCTTCGACGGCGACAAGCTGGTGCATTCGTGGCGGATCAAGACCGACGCCCGTTCCACGGCGGACGAGCTGGGCCTGATGTTCCGCGGACTGCTCGCCGGGGACGCCGTGGAGATCACCGGCGTGGCCGCCTGTTCGACCGTGCCGGCCGCGCTGCGCTCGCTGCGCACCATGCTCGACCGGTACTACGCCGACCTGCCCAGCGTGATCGTCGAGCCGGGTGTCCGGACCGGCGTGCAGCTCGCCATCGACAACCCGAAGGAGGTGGGCGCGGACCGGGTGGTCAACACGCTGGCCGCGTACACGCTCTACGGCGGGCCGTCGATCGTCGTGGACTTCGGCACCACCACCAACTTCGACCTGGTCAGCAGCCGGGGGGAGTTCCTCGGCGGGGCGTTCGCCCCCGGCATCGAGATCTCCTTCGACGCGCTGGCCGCCCGCGCCGCCCAGCTGCGCAAGGTGGAGGCGACCCGCCCGCGTTCGGTGATCGGCAAGAACACCGTCGAGTGCCTCCAGGCCGGGCTCTACTTCGGCTTCGCCGGCCAGGTGGACCGGATCGTCGAGCGGATGTCCGAGGAACTGGGCGGCGTGAAGGCGGTCATCGCCACCGGCGGCCTGGCGTCGCTGGTGCTCGGCGAGTGCCACACCATCACCCACCACGAGCCGATGATCACGCTGATCGGCCTGCGGATGGTCTACGACCGCAACGTCTGAGGTCAGCGGCGGCGGGCCCGCAGCACGAACGTCCGGTAGGGCAGCTCGACCGTCTCCCGGCCGGTCAGGTCCGGGTGGGAGGCGAACAGCTCCGCCAGCTCCGCGTCGACCCGCCGCCGCTCGTCCGCGTCGGCCGTCAGCCAGTACGAGCGGGTGTGCAGCATGCCCACCACCTCGTCCGGCGTGAGTGTGGTGGCGTGCGGGAACTCGCCGACCTCGACGTCGGTGAAGGCGGGGCCGAAGTCCGCGTACCGCTGCGTCACGTCGCCCGCGTTGTCGCCGAGGTGGGCGATCCGGCTCAGCTCCGCGACCCAGCCGACCCGCTCGTCGCGGATGTTCCAGACCGGCGCGAACGTGCCGCCCGGGCGCAGCACGCGGGCCACCTCGGCGTGCGCCGGCTCCCGGTCGAACCAGTGGTAGGCCTGCCCGACCAGCACCGCGTCCGCCGAGCCGTCCGGCAGCGGCACCGCCTCGGCGCTGCCGGCGAGCGCCGTCGTACCGGGCGTGGCGGCGGCCAGTTGCGCCCGCATCCCCGGATCCGGTTCCACGGGTACGACCTGAGCCACCGGCCCGGTCAGCGCCCGGAGCCCGCGGGTGAGGATGCCGGTGCCCGCGCCGAGATCGACCACCCGGGCGTCGTGCAGCCCGTCCAGCGCCCAGCGCAGCGCCGCCTCCGGATAGCGGGGACGGAACCGGTCGTAGTCGGCCGCGGCCGCGCCGAACGAGAGCGCCGCAGTGGGGTCGGTCATGGCGGGCAGGTTATCCCGTAACGGCCGCCACGGCGCTTGAGTACGCTCATGTGCTGACCCCGCCGATGTTCCCAAGGCTTGAGGAAGCGTGCCGTGACCGAGCAGAACGCCCTGCCAACAGACCCCGCCGACGACCTTCCCGAGCAGATGAAGGTCCGCCGGGAGAAGCGGGACCGGATGCTCGCCGAGGGCGTCGAGCCGTACCCGGTCGGCTTCCCGCGGACCACCACGCTCGCGCGGCTGCGGGAGCGCTACGCCGACCTGCCCACGGACACCGCCACCGGCGACCGGGTCTCGGTCACCGGCCGGGTGATCTTCATTCGCAACACCGGCAAGCTCTGCTTCGCGACGCTTCGGGACGGTGACGGCACCGAGGTCCAGGCGATGCTCTCGCTGGATCGGGTCGGCGCCGAGCGGCTGGCCGACTGGAAGCGCCTGGTCGACCTCGGTGACCACGTCGGCGTGACCGGCGAGGTGATCACCAGCCGCCGTGGCGAGCTGTCCGTTCTCGCCGAGGAGTGGGCGGTCACCGCCAAGGCGCTGCGCCCGCTGCCGGTGGCGCACAAGCCGCTGAGCGAGGAGTCCCGGGTCCGCCAGCGCTACGTGGACCTGGTGGTCCGCCCGCAGGCCCGGCAGATGGTCCGCACCCGGGCCACCGCCGTACGCAGTCTGCGCGACACCCTGCACGGGCAGGACTTCGTCGAGGTCGAGACCCCGATGCTGCAACTGCTGCACGGCGGTGCGGCGGCACGCCCATTCGTGACCCACAGCAATGCGCTCGACACGGATCTGTATCTGCGAATCGCGCCGGAACTGTTTCTCAAGCGTGCGGTCGTCGGTGGCGTGGACCGCGTCTTCGAGATCAACCGCAACTTCCGTAATGAGGGCATCGACTCTTCGCACTCGCCGGAGTTCGCGATGCTGGAGGCGTACCAGGCGTACGGCGACTACCACACGATGGCCGAGCTGACCCGAAATCTCGTACAGCAGGCCGCGGTGGCGGTCGCCGGCTCGACGGTGGTGACCCACGCCGACGGCCGCGAGTTCGATCTGGGCGGCGAGTGGCGGTCGGTGACGCTGTTCGGTGTTCTTTCCGAAGCGCTCGGTGAGGAGGTCACCGTCCGCACCGAAAGGGCGCGCCTGGTCGAGTACGCGGACAAGGTCGGTCTCTCCGTCGACCCGAAGTGGGGACCGGGCAAGCTGGCCGAGGAGTTGTTCGAGGAACTGGTCGTGCCGTCCCTTCAGGCGCCGACGTTCGTCATGGACTACCCGGAGGAGACCAGCCCGCTGACCCGGGCCCACCGCAGCGAGCCGGGCCTGGCCGAGAAGTGGGACCTCTACGTGCTCGGATTCGAGCTGGGCACCGCGTACTCGGAGCTGGTCGACCCGGTCGTGCAGCGGGAGCGCCTGGTGGCCCAGGCGCAGCTCGCGGCGCGCGGCGACGACGAGGCGATGCGGCTGGACGAGGACTTTCTCCGAGCGATGGAGTATGGAATGCCGCCGTCCGGCGGCATGGGAATGGGAATCGACCGGCTGCTGATGGCGCTGACGGGACTCGGAATTCGGGAAACGATCCTGTTCCCGTTGGTCCGGCCCGAGTAGGCGCTCCCCGCAAGCCTTCTCCGGCTCGTTACCCCGTCCTATTGACGGAACAAGCGCCGGACGGGTTATTGTGCTCGTTGTATTGCAGGAGTACAACCCTGCTCGAAAGGAATGTGGGACGTGGCCAAGCAGATCATTCACAAGCTGGTCGATGACCTGGACGGCGGGGACGCTGACGAGACCGTCAAGTTCGCGCTCGACGGCGTGCAGTACGAGATCGACCTCTCCGCTTCCAACGCCGGGAAATTGCGCGACGTATTCGCGCCGTACATCGCGAACGGAACGAAGGTCGGTCGCGGGGGCGTGGTCGTGGGCGGCCGGGCCGCTCGGGGCCGGGGCGGCGCGACCGCCGACCGCGAGCAGAACCGGGCCATCCGCGAGTGGGCCAAGAAGGCCGGCAAGGACATCTCCGACCGGGGCCGTATCCCGCAGGAGATCGTGGACGAGTACCACGCGAAGGCGGGGCACTGACCCCACCCTCGTCACGGGCGACGCCGACGCCGGACCGGAGTACGACTCCGGGCCGGCGTCGCCGTTTCCGTACCGGGGTCACCGTTGCGCCCCGACGTCCCCGACGTCCCCGACGAATGCCGGATGTCCGGTCCGGCCCACCCCGGCGCGGGTGGCGGCGCCGCCGGGAAGAAATCCCCGCCCGGGGTGGTTGTCCACAGGCGGTGGAGAGTTCATCCACAGGCTGTGGACGACCCGGCGGACCCATCGGTGCCGCCTCCGGTCCACTCGACCGGCCGTTCGGGTGCCGGTCGAATTTCGCTCTGCGCGTACAGGCAGGGGCCCCGGAACACCTCCTGAGCGTGGACGGTTGTCAGAAACGACGTCGGAACGGTCATTCGCGGGGGCACACGACCTCAGCGGAGACGGTCCGCGGCGATAGAGTAAGGAGGCACGGACGCCCGTCCCGGACGTCCGCGCACCGGCCCCGCCGAGATCTGACCATCAAGGCGCACGGCACGTGAGGAGCACGAGGGCATGTTCGAGCGGTTCACCGACCGAGCGCGACGGGTTGTCGTCCTGGCCCAAGAAGAGGCCCGGATGCTCAACCACAACTACATCGGTACGGAACACATCCTGCTGGGCCTGATCCACGAGGGTGAGGGTGTCGCGGCAAAGGCCCTGGAGAGCCTCGGCATCTCCCTGGAGGGCGTGCGTCAGCAGGTCGAGGAGATCATCGGCCAGGGCCAGCAGGCGCCGAGCGGGCACATCCCGTTCACGCCGCGGGCCAAGAAGGTGCTGGAGCTGTCGCTGCGCGAGGCGCTGCAGCTCGGCCACAACTACATCGGCACCGAGCACATCCTGCTCGGCCTGATCCGCGAGGGCGAGGGCGTCGCCGCCCAGGTCCTGGTGAAGCTGGGCGCCGACCTGAACCGGGTGCGCCAGCAGGTCATCCAGCTGCTCTCCGGCTACCAGGGCAAGGAGCCGGCCGCCGCCGGTGCCGCCCCGGGTGAGGCCGCGCCGTCGACCAGCCTCGTGCTGGACCAGTTCGGCCGCAACCTGACCCAGGCCGCCCGCGAGGGCAAGCTCGACCCGGTCATCGGGCGCGAGAAGGAGATCGAGCGGGTCATGCAGGTGCTGTCCCGCCGCACCAAGAACAACCCGGTGCTGATCGGCGAGCCCGGCGTCGGCAAGACCGCCGTGGTGGAGGGCCTGTCCCAGAAGATCATCAAGGGCGAGGTGCCCGAGACGCTGAAGGACAAGCAGCTCTACACGCTCGACCTCGGTGCCCTGGTTGCCGGTTCCCGCTACCGCGGTGACTTCGAGGAGCGCCTGAAGAAGGTGCTCAAGGAGATCCGCACCCGCGGCGACATCATCCTGTTCATCGACGAGATCCACACCCTCGTCGGCGCGGGCGCGGCCGAGGGCGCGATCGACGCCGCCAGCATCCTCAAGCCGATGCTGGCCCGTGGTGAGCTGCAGACCATCGGCGCCACCACGCTCGACGAGTACCGCAAGCACCTGGAGAAGGACGCCGCTCTGGAGCGTCGTTTCCAGCCGATCCAGGTGGGTGAGCCGTCGCTGGCCCACACCATCGAGATCCTCAAGGGCCTGCGGGACCGCTACGAGGCCCACCACCGCGTCTCCATCACCGACGCCGCGCTGGTCGCCGCCGCGACGCTGGCCGACCGGTACATCTCCGACCGGTTCCTGCCGGACAAGGCGATCGACCTGATCGACGAGGCCGGCGCCCGGATGCGGATCCGCCGGATGACCGCGCCGCCGGACCTGCGCGACTTCGACGAGCGCATCGCCCAGGTGCGCCGCGACAAGGAGTCCGCGATCGACGCGCAGGACTTCGAGCGGGCCGCCCAGCTGCGCGACACCGAGAAGCAGCTGCTGGGTCAGAAGGCGCAGCGGGAGAAGGAGTGGAAGGCCGGTGACCTGGACGTCGTCAGCGAGGTCGACGACGAGCAGATCGCCGAGGTGCTCGGCAACTGGACCGGCATCCCGGTCTACAAGCTGACCGAGGAGGAGACCTCGCGCCTGCTGCGCATGGAGGACGAGCTGCACAAGCGCGTCATCGGCCAGGAGGACGCGGTCAAGGCGGTCTCGAAGGCGATCCGGCGTACCCGGGCCGGCCTGAAGGACCCGAAGCGCCCCTCCGGCTCGTTCATCTTCGCCGGCCCGTCCGGCGTCGGTAAGACCGAGCTGTCCAAGGCGCTCGCCGAGTTCCTGTTCGGCAGCGAGGACGCCCTCATCCAGCTCGACATGTCGGAGTTCCACGACCGGTACACGGTGTCCCGGCTCGTCGGTGCCCCTCCCGGCTACGTCGGCTACGACGAGGGCGGGCAGCTGACCGAGAAGGTGCGTCGCCGGCCGTTCTCGGTGGTCCTCTTCGACGAGATCGAGAAGGCCCACCCGGACGTGTTCAACACGCTCCTCCAGATCCTGGAGGACGGGCGCCTCACCGACGGCCAGGGCCGGATCGTGGACTTCAAGAACACGGTCATCATCCTGACCACCAACCTCGGTACGCGTGACGTCGCCAAGGCGGTGTCGCTGGGCTTCCAGGCCTCTGAGGACTCCGAGTCGAACTACGACCGGATGAAGCAGAAGGTCAACGACGAGCTCAAGCAGCACTTCCGGCCCGAGTTCCTGAACCGGATCGACGACACCATCGTCTTCCACCAGCTGCGTCAGAACGAGATCCTGTCGATCGTCGACATCATGATCGCCCGGATCGAGTCCCAGCTGCGGAACAAGGACATGGGTCTGGAGCTGACCGACAACGCGAAGAAGTACCTCGCGAAGAAGGGCTTCGACCCGGTGCTGGGCGCGCGGCCGCTGCGTCGCACGATCCAGCGCGACATCGAGGACAACCTGTCCGAGCGGATCCTGTTCAACGAGCTGACCCCGGGTCAGATCGTGGTCGTGGACTGCGAGGGCGACCCGGAGGACATCGACAAGTCCAAGCTCGTCTTCCGGGGCGCGGACCGGCCGGACGCCGTGCCGGACGCGGTCCCGGCGGACCTCGGCGGCACCGCCGCCACCGGCGCGGACGACGCCGCATAGGGTTCCGCACAGTTCGAGGGCGACGGCCCCGGTAGGCGAAAGCCACCGGGGCCGTCCCCTTTCCATCCCCCCGCCCGCCCGCCCGCCCCACCCGCCCCGCTGCCTGGTCGCCCGACCCCGTCGATCATGAAGTTGACCGCACTCAGCGCCCCATTTGTCCCCGCTAACTTCATGATCAACGGGGTGGGCGGGGGGTGGGGGTGGGAGGGGGTGGGTGCGGGTGGGAGGGGGAGAGGGTTAGGGGAGGGGGACGGCTGGGCCGTCGCCGGCCAGGCGGAACGACTCCTCGCCCACCGGTTCCACCAGGCCGTCGGTGACCAGGCCGGCAAGCGCACGGGCCCGCTGCACGTCGTCGTGCCACACCTGGTCCAGCCGCTGGTGCGGCACCGGGCCGGTGGACTCCCGCAGCACCGCAAGCAGCAGTCCGCGTACCTGCCGGTCGGTGCCGGCGTAGCGCTGCGGGCGGCGGGTCGGTCCCGTGGGTGCGGCCTGCCCGGAGGCCCGCCAGGCGCAGCTCGACTCGACCGGGCAGATCGCGCAGCGCGGCGCGCGGGCGGTGCAGACGACAGCGCCGAGTTCCATGAACGCGGCGCTGGCCAGCGCGGCGGCGGCCGGTTCGATCGGCAGCAGTTCCTCGGTGGCGACCAGGTCGGCCGGACGGGTGGTGGGGCCGGCGTCGGGTTCACCGGCGATCGCCCGGCACACCACGCGTCGGACGTTCGTGTCCACCACCGGGTGCCGCTGCCCGTACGCGAACGCGGCGACCGCGCGGGCCGTGTACGTGCCGACACCCGGCAGCGCCAGCAACTGGTCGAGCCGGTCGGGCACCACGCCGCCGTGCCGCTCCACGATCGCCACCGCGCACTCGCGCAGGCGTACCGCGCGGCGGGGGTAGCCGAGCCGCCCCCACATCCGGATCGCCTCGGCCGGGGTGTCCTCGGCGAGCGCGCGCGGCTCGGGCCAGCGGGCCAGCCACGCCTCCCAGGCGGGCACCACCCGGACCACGGGGGTCTGCTGGAGCATGACCTCGGAGACCAGGATCGCCCAGGCGCCGATGCCGGGCTTGCGCCAGGGCAGGTCGCGGGCGTTGCGCTCGTACCACCGGCTGACCTGGGTGGCGAATGTGGGATCGGACATCGCGCCGCCGATCATGTCACGGCGGTCTTTCCCGCAGGTTGGGCGGGCGGGGTGGCCGGGCGCGATCGATCATGGACGACGGGGCAGAATGTCCGAATGAACGAGCTCGCGATCACCGTCATCGGCCGGGACCGGCCGGGCATCGTGGCCGACGTCGCGGAGGTTCTCGCCCGGCTCGGCGCGAACCTCACCGACTCGACGATGACCCGGCTGCGTGGACACTTCGCGATGACGCTGATCTGCGTGGGCCCGGCCGCCGCCGACGTCGAGGCCGCGCTGGCCCCGCTCGCCGCCGACGGGCACCTGCTGGCGACCGTACGCGCGGTCACGCCGGACGCCGGCAGCGAGCCCACCGGGGAGCCGTACGTGCTGGCGGTGCACGGCGCCGACCGGATGGGCATCGTCGCGGCGATGACCCGGGTGCTGACCGACGCGGGCGGGAACGTGACCGACCTGAGCACCCGGCTGACCGGTTCGCTCTACGTGGTGGTCGCCGAGGTCGAGTTGCCGCCCGGTGTGTCGGACGAGGTGGCCGGCCGGCTCACCCGCGTGGCCGCGGAGCTGGGCGTGGGGGTCAGCCTCCGCCCGGCGGACACGGATCTGCTGTGACCGGGCCGGAGTACGCGGGCCTGGGCGGCTGGACACCGGAGAAGCTCGGCGTCCCCGGTGCGGTACGTCCGGTGGTCACCGCGCCGGAGCCGGTGCTGAGCCGACCCGGCCCGGAGGTCGACCCGACGTCGGCGGAGGTGGTGCGCCTCGCCGCGGACCTGGTGGCGACGATGCGCGTCTCGCCCGGTTGCGTGGGTCTGGCGGCACCGCAGGTCGGGGTGAGCGCGCAGGTGTTCGCCGTGGACGTGACCGGGCATCCGAAGGCGGTCACCGTGCACGGCACGTTCGTGCTCTGCAACGCGCGCGTGGTGGAGGCGTCCCGGTGGAAGGCCGGGCGGGAGGGCTGCATGTCGGTGCCGGACCTGACCGGCGACGTGAAGCGGGCCAGCCGCCTGGTGGTCGAGGGCGCGCTTCCGGGCAGCGGCGAGCCGGTGCGGCTGGTGACGGACGGCTTCGAGGCGCGGGCGCTCCAGCACGAGATCGACCACTGCGCCGGGCTGCTGTTCCTCGACCGGGTGGCCGGCGCGCACGCGATCTACCAGCGCAAGGTCTACCTCTGACGGTGGCGCTCGGAATCCTGTGTGGACGGGTGCGGCCGTACGGCGGCGGGTTCCCGGCGCGTCGGACCACCGAGCCGTGCGCCGCGCGGCTACGGTAGGCGCATCATGCGTCTGACGGTCGGCCCTCTGCCCCCTGCCGTGTACTGGCGGCGTCGTGCCGTCGTGCTCGGAGCAGGGCTGCTCTTCCTGATTGTCCTGTTGTATTCCTGCACCGGTACGGACCGCAACACCGGCGCGCCGGGTACGGACCCGTCCCCGACCGGCTCGGCCGGGGCTCAGCCCGACCCGTCCGGTTCGGTGCTGACCCCGCAGTCGGGCAGCCCGTCACCGACAGCGGGTGAGGCTGGCGGCGGTGGCGCGAACAACGGCGGCGGGAACACCGGTGGCGGCACCACCGGCGACGGCGGGAACACCGGCGGGGGCGCGAACAACGGGGGCGGCAACGGCGGCGCGACCGGTCAGCCGGTTTCCGACGACGGCACCTGCACCGACTCCGAGCTGCTGGTGACGCCGGTGGCGGTGCCGCCGACCGCCCAGCGGGGCACGGTGGTCACGCTGCGCCTCAAGGTCAAGAACGTGTCGAACCGTACGTGCAGCCGGGACGTCGGCGCCGACCTCCAGGAGCTGTACGTCAAGTCGGGCGCGGAGAAGATCTGGTCGTCGGACACGTGCGGCACCGGCAAGGGCTCGGACGTGCAGTCGTTCACGCCGAACTTCGAGCGTTCCTACGAGCTGGGCTGGAACGGCCGGCTGGACAACAAGTGCGCGAACGGGCTGGCGAACGGCGACTTCGCGGCGATCGGCGCGTACCAGGTGTTCGCCCGCGTCGGCACCAAGATCAGCGAGCCGGTGAAACTGACCGTCACCGGCTGAGCGGTCGGTCAGACGTACCGTTCGAGGATGCTCGCCTCGGCGAGCCGGGACAGGCCCTCGCGGACGCCACGGGCGCGGGCGTCGCCCACGCCCTCGACCGCCTGGAGGTCTTCCACTGTCGCGCCGAGCAGCCGCTGGAGGCTGCCGAAGTGCACCACCAGCCGGTCGACCACGGCGACCGGCAGCCGGGGCACCTTCGCCAGCAGGCGGAACCCGCGCGGGCTGACCGCCGCGTCGAGCGCGTCGGAGGCGGACGGGTAGCCGATCGCCTTGGCCACGGCCACGAGGTCGATGAGCTCGGTGGCGCTGAGCAGGTCGAGTTCGACGAGCGCCTCGTCGAGGGTGCGCGACTTGCGGCCGGTCGGCAGGTAGTCGCGGATGACCAGGGTGCGGTCGGCATCCACGCCGGCCATCAGCTCGTCGAGCTGAAGGGCCAGCAGGCGACCGTCGGTGCCCAGTTCCACCACGTAACCGGCGATCTCGTCGGCGATCCGCCGGACCATCTCCAGCCGCTGCACCACCGCCACCGCGTCGCGGACGGTGACCAGATCCTCGATCTCCAGCGCGGAGAGCGTGCCGGAGACCTCGTCCAGCCGGAGCTTGTAGCGCTCCAGCGTGGCGAGCGCCTGGTTGGCGCGGGACAGGATGGCCGCCGAGTCGTCGAGCACGTGCCGCTGGCCGTTGACGTAGAGGCTGATGATCCGCATCGACTGGCTGACCGAGATGACCGGGTAGCCGGTCTGCCGGGCCACCCGCTCGGCGGTGCGGTGCCGGGTGCCGGACTCCTCGGTGGGGATGGACGGGTCGGGCATCAGGTGCGCGCCGGCCTGCACGATCCGGGTGCCGTCGCTGGAGAGCACCACGGCGCCGTCCATCTTGCACAGCTCACGGACCCGGGTGGCGGAGAACTCCACGTCCATCGGGAAGCCGCCGGTGCAGATCTGCTCGACCACCTTGTCGTAGCCGAGCACGATCAGCGCGCCGGTGCGGCCGCGCAGGATCCGCTCCAGGCCGTCCCGCAGGGCGGTGCCGGGAGCCATCAGGGCGAGGTTGGCGCGCAGCGGATCGGCGCCGGCCCCGCCGCCGACGCTTCCGTTGACGCTCACGCTGATGGCACGAGCGGGGTTGCCGCTCACGGCGCCGGTACGGGCGTGCGGCGTCGCCGTTGCGGGCTTGGTGGCATCGCGGTCGATCGGCACGGGCACAGTCTACGGACTGCCATGCGGTGGGTGCTCTCGTGGTTACTGTGATGTGTCACGATGCCCGGCTCGGGCGGGTCGTCACGGGCTGCGTGGCCTGCCGGGAAACGCCCGGCGGATCCCACCGTGTCACTCCGCCGACGCGCGCGCGGCCGCCTGGAGGGCGGATCGCACGTCAGTGACCTCGATCACGCGCATGTTCTCCGGCCCGGCGCCGCTGCTCTCCGGCCCGCACCCCGGCGGCACGAGGGCCAGCCGGAAACCGAGCCGGGCGGCCTCGGCCAGCCGGCGGGGCACCGCACCGACGCGGCGGACCTCGCCGGTGAGCCCCACCTCGCCGATGGCCACCAGATGCGGGTTGAGCGCCAGGTTGAGCCCGCCGGAGGCGACAGCCAGCGCCACGGCCAGGTCGGCCGCCGGCTCGACCACCCGGATGCCGCCGACGGTGGCGGCGAAGACCTCCCGGTCGTGCAGGGTGAGCCGCTCGGTGCGGCGCTGGAGCACCGCGAGGACCATGGCCAGCCGGGCGCTGTCGAGGCCGGAGACGGTACGCCGGGGGGAACCGGCCACCGTCGCCCCGATCAGCGCCTGCACCTCGGTCACCAGCGCCCGGCGCCCCTCCATCGCCACCGTCACGCACGTGCCCGGCACCGGCTCGGAGTAGCGGGTCAGGAACAGGCCGGACGGGTCGGCCAGGCTGCTGATGCCGCCCTCGTGCATCTCGAAGCAGCCCACCTCGTCGGCCGCGCCGAACCGGTTCTTCACGCCGCGCACCATGCGCAGCGAGGAGTGCTTGTCGCCCTCGAAGTGCAGCACCACGTCGACCAGGTGCTCCAGCACCCGGGGGCCGGCCACCTGGCCGTCCTTGGTGACGTGCCCGACGAGCACGGTGGCGATGCCGCGCTCCTTGGCGACGGCGACGAGGGCGGCGGTGACCGCGCGGACCTGGGTGACGCCGCCCGGCACGCCCTCGGTGCCGGTGGTCGAGATGGTCTGCACCGAGTCGAGCACCAGCAGCCCCGGCTTGACCGCGTCGAGGTGGCCGAGCACCGCCGACAGGTCGCTCTCGGCGGCCAGGTAGAGCTGGTCGTGCAGGGCGCCCATCCGCTCGGCGCGCAACCGCACCTGGCTGACCGACTCCTCGCCGCTGACCACCAGCGACGGGCTGCCGGCCCCGGCCGCCCACTGCTGGGCCACGTCGAGCAGCAGCGTCGACTTGCCCACGCCGGGCTCACCGGCGAGCAGCACCACCGCGCCGGGGACCAGCCCGCCGCCGAGCACCCGGTCGAGCTCGCTGACGCCGGTGGGACGGGCCCGGGCGGGCGCGGCGCTGATCGTGGCGATCGGCCGGGCCGGCTCGGCCGGCATCCGCGAGCTGACCACCCGGCCGGAGACCATCGGGCCGGTGACGGTGCACTCGACCACCGAACCCCACTCGCCGCACTCGGGGCACCGGCCCACCCACTTCGGGGGCTGGTGGCCGCAGGCGTCGCACTCGTAGGCCGGGCGGGGTTCGCGGGTGGCGGCGCGACCGCGGCCGGCGCCGGCGCGGGAGGGGGTCGATCGGGGCGTGGTCACCACCGGACGCTAACCGGCCCGTACGACGAAAGCCCACCCGAAACGGCGACACCGCCGGCGTGGCGCTGGCCACGGCGGCGGTGCCGACGGAAGGAGGGAGAGGTCAGTGGCCGCCCTCGGCGCCGCCGTCCTCACCGGCGTGCTCACGCGGGTTCACGATCTTCGACGGCGTGGCCTCCGGGGTCAGCGGGATGCCGATCGGCGCCGGGGTCTTGACGACCTTGCCGTCGCCGAAGTCGAAGGTCAGGTTGACCTGCTGGCCGACGAGCAGCTTCTCGTTCAGGCCGACGAGCTGGAGGAACCGCGGGTTGCCGACGTTGAGCTGGGCGTAGCTGAGCGCCGGGATCTCGATCCGGGCCGGCTGGCCGGCGGGCGCGGACTCGCTCTCGCTCGGCGACGGGCTGGCCGACGGCGACCCGGTCACCTCCAGCGACTGGCTCGGCGACGCGCTCGGGTCGGTGGCGGTCGGCGAGGCGGTCGCCGGCTCGGTGGGCGAGCCGGTCGGGGTGGCGGCGCCGCTCTCGCCCGCGCCGGAACCGGTGAGCACGATCTCCCGCGCGCTGTCGGTGGTGACCGTCACGGTCACCGGCTTCTCGCTGTCGTTGTAGATCACGACGTTGACCGGCGCGTTCGACCCGGCCTCGTAGCCCTTCGGGCCCGGGAACTGCACGTAGAGCCCGCGCACCTTGTACAGGTTGTCGGAGGTCTGGACGTTCACGCCCTGTACCGACGGGATCTTGTTGGCGGTCTCGGAAATCTGCCCGGCGCCGCACCCGGACAGCAGCAGGCTCGCCGCCGCCGCCGTGCCGGCCAGCAGCAGGGCCGGCCCCCGGGAACCCCTGATCGAGCGCGTCACGTCGGTCCTCCTCGTCACGATCCCCGCCCGGTCGACCACCGGGCACGGGGTGGCCATACCCGCGCAGACCGCGCTCCAGGGTAGTTGGAGCTGATCGAGGCCCGCACGCGGACCCGGCAATGCCACCTCGGAGGGGACTCCTCAGACCAGCCGGCCGCTCGTCACCAGCAGCACCACATCGATGAGCGCCACCACCAGCACCGCCCGGAAGGCGGTCGCCGAGCGTCCGGCGGTCGCGCGTCCCCCGTACCAGCCGACCGCCGGGACGGCGACGGCGGCGGCGACCGCCGACAGGCCGGTCCACGACGGCGGCCCGGGCGGGCCGAGGACCAGCGCGACGGTGGCCGCGAGCAGCAGCCCGGCGGCGGCCAGCCGGCTGCCCACCGGCCCGAACCGGTGCGGCAGGCCGCGCACCCCGGTCCGGGCGTCGTCGGCCAGGTCCGGCAGCACGTTGGCGAAGTGCGCCCCGGCGCCGAGCAGCGCGGCGGCGCCCACCAGCCAGGCCGGGGGCACCGGCGAGCCGGGCAGCGCGAGCACCACGAACGCGGGCAGCGCGCCGAACGAGACCGCGTAGGGCAGCACCGACACCGGCGTCGACTTCAGCGGCCGGTTGTAGAGCAGCGCGGAGACCAGGCCCAGCGTGGCGCAGGCCGCCGCGGCCGGGCCGCCGGCCAGCGCCAGCACCGGCACGGCGACGGCGGCCACCGCGGTGGCCCGGGCCAGCGTCGGCCGGGTGACCTCGCCGGTGGTCGCCGGTTTGTCGGTACGCCCCACCGCCGCGTCCCGGTCGGCGTCGATCAGGTCGTTGCTCCACCCGACCGCGAGCTGGCTGGCCAGCACCGTCAGCGCCACCGCCACCACGCCTGCCGCGGAGTGCCCGACGCCGGCGGCGAGCAGCGCGGCGACGACTGTGACCGCCGCCGCGGGTTCCGGATGGCTCGCCCTGACCAGCCCTAACACCCGTGTCGACATAAGGGAAGTCTGGTCGTTACCGGGCAGTCGTGCCACGCTCGACGCATGCCCGACGCGTCGCCGGTGTCCACTCCGTACCGGGTGCTGCCGCCGAACGACCCGCGGCAGTACGACGACCTGGCCGGTGAGTGGTGGCGGCCGGACGGCGCGTTCGCGATGCTGCACTGGCTGGCCCGGGCCCGGGCGGCGCTGGTGCCGGCCGCGTCCACGCCGGACGATCTGCTCGTCGACCTGGGCTGCGGCGCCGGGCTGCTGGCGCCGCACCTGGCCGGCAAGGGCTACCGCCACGTCGGGGTGGATCTCACCCGCTCCGCGCTCGACCAGGCCGCCGCGCACGGCGTGACTGTGGTCCAGGCCGACGCGACGGCGGTGCCGCTGGCCGACGGGTGCGCGGCGGTGGTCTCCGCCGGTGAGCTGCTGGAACACGTGCCGGACTGGCGGCGGGCGGTCGCCGAGGCGTGCCGGCTGCTGCGCCCGGGCGGCCTGCTGGTGCTGGACACGCTAAACGACACGCTGTTGGCCCGGCTGGTCGCGGTGGAGCTGGGCGAAAGGCTGCCCACAGTGCCGCGCGGCATCCACGATCCACGGTTGTTCGTCGACGCCCGCGCGCTGGTCGCCGAGTGCGCCCGGCACGGCGTGTCGCTGACGGTGCGCGGGGTCCGCCCGGAGCTGGGCGGCACGCTGGCCTGGCTGCTGCGCCGCGTGCGCGGCGGCGCCGACCGTCCGGACCGGACCGAACCCCGCATCGTGCCGACCCGGTCGACTGCGGTGCTGTACCAGGGCTGGGGGCGCCGGGGCGGGTAGCCGGGGCCGCCGGGGGTAAAGGACGCGAGGAGGGGGCGACATGACTGTGCACGCGCTGGAGGCGGCCCGCCGGTTGGCGCCGCGACTGGCCGCCCGCGCGGCCGAGCACGACCGGGACGGCTCGTTCCCTGTGGACGACTTCGCGGATCTGCGGGCGGCCGGGCTGTTCGGCCTGATGGTGCCGCCCGAGCTGGGCGGTGCGGGTGCGAGCTTCGCGGAGTACGCCGCGGTCGCCACCGAACTGGCCCGGGGCAACGGCGCGACCGCGCTGGTGTTCAACATGCACGCCTCGGTCACCGGCGCGCTGGGCGCGGTCAACGAGGAACTGGCCGAGGCGCTCGGCGTGCCGGACGAGGCGCTCGCGGCGCGCGACCGGCTGCTGCGCGCGGCGGCCGACGGCGCCTGGTACGCGGTCGCGATGAGCGAACGCGGCGCCGGCGCCCGGTTGTCCCAGCTCAGCACCGTCTACGAGCCGGTCGAGGGTGGCTGGCACATCAAGGGCAGCAAGACGTTCTGCTCCGGCGCCGGCCACCCGGACGGCTACCTGGTGGCCGCCCGCAGCGCCGCAGACCAGTCGGTGGTGTCGCAGTTCCTGGTGCCGGCCGGGGACGGGATCACGGTCGAGTCGACCTGGGACTCGCTCGGCATGCGGGCCACCTCCTCGCACGACGTGCACCTGGACGTGACGGTCCCGGCCGACCGGCTGCTCGGCGGCGTCGAGGGGCTGGCCCTGGTCGTCGCCCAGCTCATGCCGCACTGGCTGGTGGCGAGCTACGCGGCGGTCTACGTCGGCGTGGCCCGGGCCGCCATCGACGCCGCGGCCGAGCACCTCAACGCGCGCAACCTCGCCGGCCTGCCCGCCGTACGGGCGCGCCTGGGCCGGGCCGACGCGGCCACCGCCGCCGCCGAACTGGTGGTCGCCGAGGCGGCCCGCCGGGTCGACGAGGCGCCCGGCGACGCGGAGACGAACCGTTGGGTGTGGCGGGCCAAGCTGCTGGCCGGTACGACCGCCGCGGAGGTGGCGGCATCGATGCTGGAGGCGGCGGGCACGTCGGCGACCCGGCGCGGGCATCCGCTGGAGCGGCTCTACCGGGACGCCCGCTGCGGCTCGCTGCATCCGGCCACGTCCGACGTGTGCGCCGACTGGCTCGGCATCGCCGCACTCGGCGGCGACCCGGACCGGGACAGCGCGCTCCCTCGTTGGTGAGCGCGAGGAGTGAGCCGGTTTTGCGAGCCCCGCAGTCGCGAACGAAGGGCGGCACGGTGAGCGCGAGGAGTGAGCCGGGTTTGCGAGCCCCGCGGTCGCGAACGAAGGGCGGCACGGTGAGCGCGAGGAGTGAGCCGGGTTTGCGAGCCCCGCAGTCGCGAACGAAGGGCGGCGCTGTGACCAAATTGGGCGCGAGGAGTGAGTGAAGGGCGAGGGGTGGGGGACGTGGGCATACCGGTGATCGCGGGTCTGGGTACGGCGCAACCGCCGGCCGCGATGCAGGACGAGCTGTGGACGGGCTTCTTCGCGGGGCACTTCCAGGGGAACACCCGGGCGCTGGCCGAGCGGATCTTCGCGAACTCGGGCGTGACCCGGCGGCAGGCGGCGGTGAATCCGCTGCTGGAGGACGTCTCGGAGTGGCCGACCGAGCGCCGCATGCGCCGCTACCAGGTCGAGGCGCTGCCGTTGGGCAAGGAGGCGGTCAGCCGGGCACTCACCGCCGCCGGCCTGGACGCCGCCGACGTCGGGCTGTTCATCGTCTGCTCGTGCACCGGGTACGCCACCCCCGGGCTGGACATCCTGCTCGCCCGGGACCTGGGCATGTCCCCGAGCACCCAGCGCATGTTCGTCGGGCACATGGGCTGCTACGCGGCTCTGCCCGGGCTGGGCGCGGCGAGCGACTTCGTCACCGCCCGGGGTCGGCCCGCGCTGCTGCTCTGCGCGGAGCTGACCAGCCTGCACATCCAGCCGCCGGGTGCCCGGGTGGACACCCAGCAGATCGTCTCCCACGCGCTGTTCTCGGACGCCGCGGTCGCCGCCGTGGTCGTCCCCGGCGGCCGGGGGTACGCGCTGCGCGAGGTCACCTCGGTCACCGACACGTCCACCGCCGACCACATGACCTGGGACGTCACCGACACCGGGTTCCGGATGGGGCTGTCGCCGAAGGTGCCGCAGGTCCTCTCCCGGCACGTGCAGGATCTGGTCGACGACCTGTTGGCCCGGCACGGGTGTGAGCGCTCCGACGTGGACGGCTGGGCGGTGCACCCGGGCGGGCCGCGGATCCTCAACGTGGTGGAGCGTGAGCTGGCGCTGCCGCCGGACGGGCTCGCCGCGTCCCGGGGGACGCTCGCCGAGCACGGAAACTGCTCGTCGCCGACGGTGCTGCTGATCCTGGACCGGCTGTGGCGTACGGAGCCGTCACCGCCGCGCTGGGTGGTGATGCTCGCGTTCGGCCCGGGCCTGACGCTCTACGCGGTGCTGCTGGAACGGGTGGGTTGACGGCTCGCCCCGCCCGGGCCGCGCGGATACGCTGCCGTCATGGCCTCCGAGGAGCGGGACGGGCGGGTGCTGCTGGCCGTCCTGACCGTTCTGGCGCTGGCGGCCGGCGCGGCCTGGTGGCGGTCGGCGGCACCGGAGCCGGGTGCGGTCACGGCAGTGCCGGCGCCGCCCCCGAGCGCCGAACCCATCGCCCGCACCTGGCGGGTCGACCCGTCGACAGGCGACGCCTGGCCGGCACGACCGGGGCGCGACCCGACGGCCCGGGCACTCCGTGCGCCGGCCACGGCACCGGACCGGTCGGTGGTGATCCGGGTCGAGGACGACGGCACCTCGCATGTGCTCCAGGTGTCGCACGTGGTGTGGCGGGAGACGTCCGCGTTGACGCCGGACGGGCCGCCGGTCGTACGGCAGGTGAATCCCTCGCGGGGCGACGACTACCGGCTGACGGTGAGCTGCTCCGGGGACGGGGCGGTCGCCGTGCAGCTCTCCGGTGCCGGGTCCGGCGACGCGCGTCGGTTCCTCCGGTGCGGCGGGCGACTGGAGCTGCCCTTGCTGGGTGGCACGGGCGCACCGGTGCTGGTGCGGTTCACCGCTGTACGCGGCCGGGCCGAGCTGGACGCCCGGCTCGAAGCGCTCTACTGACCGCTGTGGCGCGCCCCGCGTCGGCGGCTCGGCCGCCCCGCTCGCGTCCTCGCCCCCGGCGGCTCAGCCACCCAGCCGGGCCAGGTCGGCGCCGTAGTCCGACAGCGGGCCCAGTTCCGGCACCACCCGGACCAGTGAGCCCTGCCGGTCCACGAGCAGCGCGGCGGCGGTGCCGGGGTGGGGCGACAGGTGCAGGTAGGAGCGCAGCCCGCCGGCCGGGTCGCCGAGCGGGCGTACCCCGGGGACGCTCGCCGGTCCGGCGCTGCGGCCCTCGGTCACGGTGACCACCGTGACGCCGGGCGGGGCGGCGCGTGCCGCGGTGCCGACCTGCTCGGCGCAGGCGCAGGCGTCGACCAGGATGATCATGGAGGGCAGCAGGCTGCGCAGCGGTACCGGCGTGTCGTCCGCGCCGACCAGGTCCAGCGCGGGCAGCGGGCCGACCGGTTGCGGCGCGGTGGTGGAGCGGGGGAGCACCGTCGGCGCGCCGGACCGCGCGCCGGCACGTGGCCAGGTGACGGCGGCCAGCCCGGCGAGCGTGACCAGCACCGACACGAGCAGGATCAGCGCGGGCAGCCCGAGTCGGGCCGGACCGGTACGCCGGCCGGAGCCCTGCCGCGCGCGGCGCAGCTCCCGGCGGACCTGCCGGGCCTCGTCGGCGAGCGCCGAGGCGTCGTCCGGTACGACCACCCGGCCCCACTCCGGGGGCAGGCCGGGCAGCCCGTCCGGCGGCCCCTGGCCGTCAGCGTCAGGCACGCCCATCGGACCCCCAGGAACGTCTCGGTGAGCGGACGTCACGTCCCTCACCAGCGTCCCGCACCGGCCGCCGTAACGCCACACCTGGGCGCGGACCGAGTTGCGGAGCTACCATGGAAGGAGCGCATTGCCCTAGATCTGGACGCTCCCGTCACCCGTTACCGGGTTGTCACGTGTTCCTCACGGAGCGTGTCGAAAGCATCGGTTTGACCGCCTGTCAAGCTGAAGAAATACCTCTCACAGGGCCCCTGAGCTGCGCCAACGGTCAGGACAGCGGTGAGACATCGGTGCCTGAGCGTGTTACCCTAGACACAGCGAAAGGGGTTTCGAACCTATGGTTTTCAGTGTCGGCGAGACCGTTGTTTACCCCCACCACGGGGCCGCACTCATCGAGGCAATCGAGACTCGGGTCATCAAGGGCGAGCCCAGGGAATACCTCGTCCTGAGGGTCGCGCAGGGTGACCTGACGGTCCGGGTGCCCGCCGAGAACGCCGAGATCGTGGGTGTGCGCGAAGTGGTTGGCGAAGAGGGCCTGGGCAAGGTCTTCGACGTGCTCCGTGCACCGCACACCGAGGAGCCGACCAACTGGTCGCGGCGTTACAAGGCGAATCTGGAGAAGCTGGCCTCCGGTAACCCGCTGAAGGTGGCCGAGGTCGTCCGCGACCTGTGGCGCCGGGAGCGGGAGCGGGGCCTGTCGGCGGGCGAGAAGCGGATGCTCGCCAAGGCTCGTGACATCCTCGTCGGCGAGGTCGCGCTGGCGGAGAAGAGCACCAAGGACGAGGCCGAGACGCTGCTCGACAAGGTGCTGACCGAGGCCTGATCCACGCCTCTGCCTCTACCCACCCCGCAGCGAACGAATCCGAGGACCGCGACGTGACCGCGCAGCTCAATCCGCGCGGTGACGTCGCGGTCCTCGTTCCTGCGGCCGGTGCCGGGGTACGCCTCGGACCCGGCGCCCCGAAGGCACTCCGGTTGCTCGCCGGCGAGCCGCTGCTGGTGCACGCGGTCCGCCGGATCGCCGCCGCCCCCTCCGTGCACACGATCGTGGTGGCCGCGCCGGCGACCGAGGTCGAGGCGGTACGCGCGATGCTCGCCCCCGTCGCCCCGGTGACAGTGGTGCCCGGTGGCGCCGAACGCCAGGAGTCGGTGGCGGCCGCCCTCGCAGCCGTACCCGCCGGTCCGGAGATCGTCCTGGTGCACGACGCGGCCCGCGCGCTCACCCCGCCCCACCTGGTCGAGTCGGTGGCCGCGGCGGTCCGCGACGGGCACGACGCGGTGATCCCGGTGCTGCCGGTGGTCGACACGATCAAGGAGGTCGACGCGGCCGAGCGGGTGCTCGGCACCGTCGACAGGTCAGCGCTGCGCGCGGTGCAGACGCCGCAGGGCTTCCGCCGGTCGGTGCTGGTCGCCGCCCACCGGTCGGCGGCTGACGCGCTGACCGACGACGCCGGGCTGGTCGAGAAGCAGGGGGGCGCGGTGACCTGCGTACCCGGCTCCGAGACGGCCCTGAAGATCACCCGCCCGTTCGACCTGGCCCTGGCCGAACACCTGCTGGCCACAGGCGCCTGACGCGCGCCGCTCGGCGGCTTCGAGATCTTGGTACGAAACGGCCCCCATAGGGGCCCCTTGCTACCAAGATCTCTCCCGGCGTATGCGTACCCTCTGGTCATGATCGTTCCTCGGGTGGCTGTCGGCACCGACGTGCACGCGTTCGCGGCCGGGCGGCCCTGCTGGGTCGCGGGCCTGCACTGGCCGGACCAGGACGGCCTGGCCGGTCACTCCGACGCCGACGTGGCGGCGCACGCCGCCTGCAACGCCCTGCTCTCCGCCGCCGGTCTCGGTGACCTGGGCGCGAACTTCGGGGTGGACCAGCCGGAGTGGGCGGGCGCGTCCGGGGTGGCGCTGCTGACCGAGAGCGCGCGCCGGGTACGGGCGGCCGGCTTCCAGATCGGCAACGTGTCGGTGCAGGTGGTCGGCAATCGCCCCAAGATCGGGCCGCGCCGGGAGGAGGCGCAGCGGGTGCTCTCCGAGGCGGTCGGCGCGCCGGTGACCGTCTCCGCGGCCACCACCGACGGCCTGGGCTTCACCGGGCGTGGGGAGGGGCTGGCCGGGATCGCGGTGGCCCTGGTCTACGAGGCGCCGGCCGGCTGACGCGGCGACCGGCGACGCCGGCCACCGCGTCCGGCGGATCAGTCGACGTCGGTGCAGACGTCGTGGGTCGTGCCGTGGAGCATCGTGATGGTCTTGTCGTACGTGGGGGAGAACTCCACCCGGAACTGGCCGTCGACGATCCACAGCCCCTTCGGCAGCGTGCCCGCGTTCTCCCGGAAGCCGAGCAGCACCGGCCCCGTCACGTACCAGGTCATCGAGCCGTCGGTGCGGTAGACGACGAGGGAGGTGCCGCTCGCGTCCGCCGTGGACGTGGCACCGGTCTCCAGGTTTGTCACCCGGTTGATCAGTGCGCCGGTGAACAGTTCCCGCTTCGGCGTGCCGTCCGGGTAGGTCTCGATCGTGAGCTTCCGCACCTCGTCCACGATCGGCTCGACCCGTACCGCGAACTCGCATCGCGCGCCGGCGGGCATCTCGAACGCGGCCTGGGGCGCCGGCTCCCAGGCGCCCAGGGCGAGATGCCGCTCCGGCGCGGCGGACGCCGAGCCGGGCAGGGCCGCGACCACCGCCGCCACGACGCTCGCCACCGCGATACTCATCCTGAACCGCATGTTCCACTCCATCCGTCGCTGGTCCGGACCCTGAGCATCACCGGGGCGGATCACCACCGGCTCACCGCGCCGGGTGGCCCCCGTCGAGCGGGCGGACCCGGCCGGGCGGGATCCTCACCACGCCATCACCGCCGGGCGACAACCCCCGGCCCAGGCCGGATCGTCCTGTTCGGTATGGAGTTCCGCCTGCTCGGGCCGTTCGAGGCCCGCCACGACGGCCGGCCGGTCGAGGTCGGCAGCCGGCGCCAGGAGCGTTGCCTGCTCGGGGTGCTGCTGCTCGACGTGGGCCGGGTCGTGCCGACCGACCGCCTCATCGACCTGCTCTGGAACGGCCGGCCGCCGGCCACGGCCCGGAGCGCGGTGCAGACGTACATCGGGCGGCTGCGGGGCTCGCTCAACCCCTACGGGGTGCGGATCAGCACCCGGGGCGAGGGCTACGTGGTCGAGGAGGACGGGCACCGGGTCGACGTCGACGAGTTCGCCGACCTGGTCCGGGCGGCCGGGAGAGCCGCCGATCCCGCCGAGCGGGTGCGCTCGCTCGACCGAGGGCTCGCCCTCTGGCGCGGGCCGTTGCTCGCCGACGCGGCGGACGACGAGTTGCGGGACCGGCTGCACGGCACGGTCGAGGAGCTGCGCCTGGTCGCCGTGGAACTGCGGGCCGAGGCGCAGCTCGCGCTGGGGCAGCACGCGCGGGCGATCACCGAACTGATGCCGCTGGCCGCCCGGCACCCGACCCGGGAACACCTCGTGGCGGTCCTCATGACCGCGCTGTACCGGGGCGACCGGCGGGCCGACGCGCTGCGCCTCTACCGCACCACCCGGGAACTGCTCGTGGCCGACTTCGGCGTCGAGCCGGGACCCCGGCTCCGGGAGGTGCAGCGCCGGGTGCTCGCGGGCGACGACCGGCTGGACCGGGCCGGCCGGCCGATGCACGAGATCCGGGTCGGCGACGAGAGCCTGCCGTGGAGCGTGGGCGGCCACCCGGCCCTGGACTTCTGCAACACGTTCGCCGGCTGGGGGCACGAGCCTCCGTTGCCCGGCGCCGAGTGGCTGCGCGGCTACCGGACCCTCGCCGTCTGGGCCGGTCACGTCGGGCTGGTGGACGAGGTCTCGACGAACCGCCTGCTGCACCTCGCCCGCCGTGACCCAGCGGCGGCGGAGGCGGTGCTCGGCGAGGCCCGTACGCTCCGCGCCGCGCTCTACGCCAGTTTGGTCGACCCGGACGACGGCCCCGCCTTCGAGACTGTCGCGCGGGCCGCCGAGGCCGCCGCCCGTACGCTCGTCTTCCGGCGTGAGGCCGACGGACGCGGCCGCTGGTGGCCGGACCTGGCGGCCGGGCTGCGGCTGCCGGTGCACGCCGCCGCGTTCAGCGGCGCGCAGCTGCTCGCCGATCCGGCCCGGTTCACGGTGCGGGTCTGCCCGGACCGGCGGTGCGGGTGGCTGTTCCTGGACGAGAGCGGACTGCGCCGATGGTGCAGCCTGGGGACGTGCGGCGGCCGGGCGGGCGCGTCCTGCCGGAGTGCCTGACGCCGGGCACCCTCGGCGAGCGGTGGGGCCGGGCGGATACGCT
Organism: Micromonospora sp. WMMD1274; assembly: GCF_049179035.1. Classification (NCBI taxonomy): domain Bacteria; kingdom Bacillati; phylum Actinomycetota; class Actinomycetes; order Micromonosporales; family Micromonosporaceae; genus Micromonospora; species Micromonospora sp. WMMD1274. The sequence continues at coordinate 2,531,474 of NZ_JBMHMG010000001.1, read as the reverse complement.
CGCCGGGATGCCGAGTGACGCCGCCCCCGACCAGTCCGCCGCCGACGGCTACCTGCAACGCGCCCACCTGCTCGCCGAGCTGGGGCGCTACGACGAGGGGATCGGCGAACTCACCGCGCTGATCGCGGCCGAGCCGGCGCACCTGCCCGCGTTGACCATGCTGGCCCGGATGCACCTGGCCGCCGACCGGCCGGCCGAGGCGCTCGCCGCCGCCGAGACCGCCGTGGTCGCCGCCGGTGGCACGTCCGAGCGTGAGTCGCCCGCCTCTGAGCCGCCCGCCTTCGGGACGCTCGCCGCGGAGACGACCACCCGCGACGTGCCCGGCGCCGTGCCGCCTGGTGCCGGGGCCGCTGCCGACGAGACGCCCGCCCAGGAGGCGGCCGGCGCGGAGACGCCCGCCGTCGGGGAGGTCGTGCCGGCGCTCGTGGCGCGCGGGTTCGCGCTGCTCGACCTCGAACGTTGGAAGCCCGCCGCCGCGACCGCCGACGAGATCCTGGCGCGCGCGCCGGGCGACGCGTACGCGCAACGCAGTGCCGCCGCCCTGCTCTCCGCGTCGCGCAACGGGCAGGCGGCGCTGGACGCGGCGTGGCGCGGGGTGGAGCTGTCGCCGGACGAGCCGGAGGCGCACCTGGTGCTCGGCCTGGTCGCGGTGCGGCTGCAACTGTTCGACCTGGCCGAGCGGGCCTACCGGGAGGCGCTGCGGCTGGACCCGGAGCTGGGCGAGGCGGGGCAGGACGTGGGCGTGGCCCGGCTGGAACGGCGCCGGTACGCCGAGACGCTGGAACACCTGACCGCGATGGCCGACCTGCCGGTGGCCCGTCCCGACCCGGTCCGGACCGTGGACGACGGCATCCGGCGCCTCCTGCTGTCGGTGGCCGGGTTGTCCCTGTTCGGGAGCGTGCTGGTAGCCGCGCTGGCCCCGGCCTCGCCGGGCGCGTCCCGGCTGTTCGCGGTGCTGGCGGTGGCCGGGGTGGCGGTGCTGCTGCGGCGCCCGGCGACGTGGCGGCCGGGCCTGCGGGAGGCGATGTCGCGCGGCCTGGTCGTGCCGGTCTACGCGGCCGCCGCCGCTGTGGTGCTGCTGCTGGCGTACGCGCTGGTCGGCGGCCCGTGGCCGCTGGTCGGGGCGATCACCGCGTCGGTGGTGGCCGGATTCACCGCGTTCGCTCGCCGGTGAGAGGGTAGGAGGACCGGAAACACCGGCTGAAGGAAGCGGGAATCAGTGCTCACCGTCAACGCCTACGCGGCGACGTCCGCGACCGAACCGCTCGCCCCGACCACCATCGAGCGGCGGGATCTCGGACCGGACGACGTTCTCATCGACATCAGGTTCTCCGGCATCTGCCACTCCGACATCCACACCGCGCGCAGCGAGTGGGGCCCGGCGCGCTACCCGATCGTGGTGGGTCACGAGATCGCGGGCGTGGTGCGCGAGGTCGGCTCCGCGGTCACGAAGTTCGCCGTCGGCGACCGGGTCGGCGTCGGCTGCCTGGTCGACTCCTGCCGGGAGTGCGACAACTGCCGCAAGGGGCTGGAGCAGTACTGCCTGAAGGGCAGCACCGGCACGTACGGCGGGGTGGGGCGGGACGGCAAGCCGACCCAGGGCGGCTACTCGCAGGCCATCGTGGTCACCGAGGACTTCGTGCTGCGCATCCCGGACGGCATCGAGCTGGACGCCGCCGCGCCGCTGCTCTGCGCCGGCATCACCACGTACTCGCCGCTGCGGCACTGGAACGCCGGGCCGGGCCGCCGGGTCGCGGTGATCGGCATGGGCGGTCTCGGCCACATGGCCGTGAAGCTGGCCCACGCGATGGGCGCCGAGGTGACTGTGCTGTCCCAGTCGCTGAAGAAGCGGGAGGACGGGCTGCGGCTCGGCGCCGACCACTACTACGCGACCTCCGACGAGGACACGTTCACCACGCTGGCCGGCTCTTTCGACCTGATCATCAACACGGTCAGCGCGACGCTCGACATGGACGCGTACCTGCGGCTGCTGGCGGTGGACGGGACGCTCGTCAACGTGGGCGCGCCGGAGAAGCCGCTGTCGGTGCACGCGTTCTCGCTGATCCCGGCCCGGCGGTCGTTCGCCGGCTCGAACATCGGCGGCATCGCGGAGACCCAGGAGATGCTCGACTTCTGCGCCGAGCACGGGCTGGGCGCCGAGATCGAGGTGATCGGAGCCGAGAAGATCAACGAGGCGTACGAGCGGGTGCTCGCCTCCGACGTGCGCTACCGCTTCGTCATCGACGCGTCCACGTTCTGACGACCGCGTGCGAAGGGGCCGCGTCCGTGCCGGGCGCGGCCCCTTCTCGCGTACGTCAGGACTTGCGCGCCCAGGTCCAGGCGTAGCCGTCGTCCTCGCAGGCGGCGGCCGCGTCGCAGAGGTCGAGCGGGCGGAACGTGTCCACCATGACCGCCAGCTCGTCGAAGAACTCCGCACCGATCGACCGCTCGGCCGCGCCCGGCTGCGGGCCGTGGGTGAAGCCGGACGGGTGCAGCGAGATCGAGCCCTGCTCGATGCCGGAGCCGCGCCGCGCCTCGTAGTTGCCGCCGGTGTAGAACAGCATCTCGTCGGAGTCGACGTTGTGATGGTTGTACGGCACCGGGATGGCGGCCGGGTGGTAGTCCACCTTGCGCGGCACGAACGAGCAGATCACGAAGTTCGGACCCTGGAACGTCTGGTGGACCGGCGGCGGCTGGTGGATCCGCCCGGTGATCGGCTCGAAGTCGTGGATGGAGAACGCCCACGGGTACATGTGCCCGTCCCAGCCGACCACGTCGAACGGGTGGTTGGCGTAGACGTACCTCGTCCATCCGCGGCGGTGCCTGACCAGCACCTCGACCTCCTCGCCGTCGACCAGCAGCGGGGTGTCCGGTCCCCGGACGTCGCGCTCGCAGTAGGGCGCGTGCTCCAGGAACTGCCCGCGTACGGAGAGGTAGCGCTTGGGCGGCCCGATGTGGCCGGCCGCCTCGACGGCGAGCAGCCGGGTCGGCTCGTCGCCGGTGGGCACCAGGCGGTGGATGGTCGAGGTGGGGATGACGACGTAGTCGCCGGCGACCGCGTCGAGCACGCCGAACGGCGACTCGACCCGCATCGACCCGGCCTCCAGGTAGAGGCAGTGGTCGCCGGTGGCGTCGCGGAACAGCGGCGACGGCCGGTCGGCGAGCACGTACGCGATGCGTACGTCGTCGTTGGCGAGCAGGTACTGCCGGCCGAGCACCGGGTCCGCGCCGGTGCCGTCGAGCTTGTGCGTGCGCAGGTGGCGCGGCTTGAGCGGCAGGTTCGGCACGCGGGTGACGGTGGGCGGGGCGTACTCCTCGGCGGCGAGGATCGCGGTCGGCGCGTGCCGGTGGTAGAGCAGCGACGAGTCGGAGGAGAAGCCCTCCTGGCCGACCAGTTCCTCCGCGTAGAGCGTGCCGTCGGGTTGGCGGAACTGGGTGTGGCGCTTGCGCGGCACGTCGCCGACGCTGCGGTAGTACGGCATCTCGCCTCCCGATATGTCCCGTTCTCCGGCCGGTGGCGTCCGATAATCGGACGCTGTTGTCCGTTCCTCGTAGCGTCCCGTACATTCTTGTCTCGTGTCAACGCAGGTGCCCCGCCTCCTCTCCGGCCTGGTGGACGACGCCGCGGTCTTCCCGCCCGGCAACGCCGCGCTGCCCGACGCGGTGACCGCGCACCGCACCCACCGCACGGCCTGGTACGCCGACATGGTCGGCCCACTGCTGCTGCCCGCCTCGGAGATCCAGCGCGGGTCGCTGAACGGCCTGGTGGACCCGGCCGAGGGCCTGGTGATCGGGCTGATCGGCGACACCGGCCTGGACCAGCTCCCGCAGGCGCTGGAAGCGCTCGCGCCCGACGGGGTGACCGCCCGGCAGATCGAGGCGCCGGTCGCCAAGCGCGGGGAGGACCCGCAACCCGGGCTGTCCGAGCTGCTCACGCTCGCCGACCGGCTCGACGGCGCGGCCGTGTACGCGGAGATCCCGCTGACCTTCGGGCTGATGGGCGCGCTCGACACGCTCGCCGAGGCGCGCGCCGGCGGGCTGCCGGTGGCGGCCAAGTTCCGTACCGGCGGGCTCGCCGCCGAGCTGTTCCCCACCCCGGTCGAGCTGGCCGCGGTGATCTGCGCGTGCCGGGACCGTAAGCTGCCGTTCAAGCTCACCGCCGGGCTGCACCACGCGATCCGGCACCGCGACCCGGAGACCGGCTTCAACCACCACGGTTTCGTCAACGTGCTGGGCGCCACGCTGGCCGCCGTCGGGGGCGCCGAGGTGGACGGCGTCGCCGAGCTGCTCGCCGCCACCGACCCGGTACGCGTGGTCGAGCCGGCCCGGGCGCACCGCGACGCCGAGCGCCCGCTCTGGGTCGGGTACGGCTCGTGCAGCATCGCCGAACCACTGACCGATCTGATCCGGCTGGGGCTGGTGAACGGAGGCTACGAGGCATGAGCGAACGCACCGAGCGGAGCGAGGGCCGTGAGGGCATGCCCGGCCTGCACCGCATGAGCGAACGCACCGAGCGGAGCGAGGGCCGTGAGGGCATGCCCGGTCGGCACCGCATGAGCTGGGTTCCGGGTGTGGCGGGGTCGCCGTACGGGGTGACGAACCTGCCGTACGGCGTGTTCCGGCACGGCGAGGGCGAGCCGCGCGTCGGCGTCCGCATCGGTGACTTCGCGCTGGACCTGGCCGGCGCGGAGGCCGCCGGTCTGGTGCTGGCCGGCGGCGCGCTCGGTGAGCCGGCGCTCAACGCCTTCATGGCGCTCGGCCGCCCGCAGTGGACGGCGGTCCGGCAGCGGGTCGTCGAGCTGCTCACCGAGCCGGAGCACCGGGCGGCTGTCGAACCGCTGCTGGTGCCGCTGCGCGAGGTCGAGATGGCGCTGCCGTTCGAGGTGGCCGACTACGTCGACTTCTACTCCTCCGAGCACCACGCCTCGAACGTCGGGCAGATCTTCCGGCCCGGGCAGCCGCCGCTGCTGCCGAACTGGAAGCACGTGCCGATCGGCTACCACGGCCGGGCCGGCACGGTGGTCGTCTCCGGCACCCCGGTGATCCGCCCGACCGGCCAGCGGGCCAGCGCGCAGGGCCCCACCACCGGCGCCTCGGTCCGGCTGGACATCGAGGCCGAGGTGGGCTTCGTGGTGGGCGTGCCGAGCCGGCTCGGCGAGCGGGTGCCGGTTGCCGACTTCGCCGACCACGTCTTCGGCGTGGTGCTCGTCAACGACTGGTCGGCCCGGGACATCCAGGCGTGGGAGTACCAGCCGCTCGGGCCGTTCCTCGGCAAGTCGTTCGCCACCTCCGTCTCGGCCTGGGTGACGCCGCTGGAGGCGCTGTCCGACGCGTTCGTGCCCGCGCCGGACCAGGACCCGCCGGTGCAGGACTACCTGCGCGACACCCCGCGCCTCGGGCTGGACCTGACGCTGTCGGTCGAGTGGAACGGCGAGCGGGTGGCCGAGCCGCCGTTCGCCGGCATGTACTGGACCCCGGCCCAGCAGCTCGCGCACCTCACCGTCAACGGCGCGTCGCTGCGTACCGGCGACCTCTACGCCTCCGGCACCGTCTCCGGTCCGGAGCGCGGCCAGGTCGGATCGTTCCTGGAGCTGACCTGGGGCGGGTCCGAGCCGGTCAAGTTCGCCGACGGCAGCGAGCGGACGTTCCTGGAGGACGGCGACACGGTGACGATCACCGCCACCGCGCCCGGACCGGACGGCACCACTGTCGCGCTGGGCGAGGTCACCGGGACGATCCTCCCGGCCCGCTGAATTCCGACCTTCCGAACCGGCCCCGGTCGCACCCGATGTGCGACCGGGGCCGGTTCCTTCGGCGTTGATCGCTCCGGATCACCTACGCCCCGGCCGGTGGCTCCCGGTCGAGCCGGGAGCCGCCCGCGGTGCCGGGCCGGGGCGTACCCGCGGAAGCCGAAACAGGAAGGACCGAGCATGACCGAGTTGACCGGTGCCGTCTGGCGCACCAGCAGCCGCTCGAACGATCAGGGCCTCTGCGTCGAGGTGGCGACGAACGTGGTCGCCGCGCACGGCGTGGTGGGCGTACGCGACTCGAAGGACCCGGACGGTCCGGCGCTCGCGGTGAGCCCGCCGGGCTGGGCCGCGTTCGTCACCGCGCTGCGGGGCGGCTCGTTCGGCGGCTGACCGCTCGCGAACCACACCGGTGCCCCGGCCGGGGCACCGGTGATGGAAATGTCACCGGGAGGCTCCCCGTTTCCGGTCACGGCCCGTACCGTGTACGACACGGGAGGTGCCATGTCGACGGTGACGGTTTCCGCATTCATCGAAGCGCAGGACGCCGACCTCTGGCGGCTGCTCACCGACCTCCCGGCCCGTGCCGACTGGCTCTCGGCGGTGGACGCGGTCGAGGTCCTCGGCGCCGGCGGGTTGTTCGGACCGGGCACCGTGTGGCGGGAGACCCGTGCCCGGCCGGACGGCGGCACCGAACCGGAGGAGTTCGAGGTGATCGAGGCGGTCGCGCCCGGCCGCCTCGTGCTCGGCTCGCGCGGCGCCGGCGCGGACTACCGGATCACCTGGACGCTGCGCACCGTCGAGCGCCGGCGGCGCGGCTGCACCGAGGTCACCGTCGAGCAGGAGGCGGTGCCGACCCGGGCGTACGGGCGGGTGCTGGCCCTGATCCTCGGCGGTCTGGCCGCCCGCGCGGTCGAGAGTGCGCTCCGGCGTGACCTGGCCGACCTGGCGCTGGCCGCCGGTCCCGCCCGATCCACCGAGGCCGCCTGAGCCGACCCGGCCGCTCCCCGTACCCGGCACGCACCCGGCCGGTAGGGTGCCGGGGCGGAGGTGACGGATGGCGAAGGCCCCGAGGCGGCGGGTCGTGGTGGCGCTGATGGCGGTGCTCGCCGTCGCGGCGTCGGTCGCCGTGGTCGTCCGGGTGCTGGCGCCCGCCGAGGTCGACACCGCAGCCCGGAAGCCCTACCCGGCGGCGCCCGCGCCGACCGCCGGGGTGCTCGCGCGGCTGCCGGTGGCGCCGCTGGTCGTGGACGGCCGGCTCCGCGTCTACGCGGGCACCCGTCAGGTGTACGCGGACCAGCCGGTCACCGGGCGGCACCGGGTCACCCCGTTCTGGTCCTTCCGTCGCTGGCCGGCGACGCTGGTCGGAGTGCTCGCCGAGGGGACCACGGTGGTCAGCCGCTGGTCCGACGGGAGGCTGGTGGCGCTCGACGCGCGTACCGGCCGGGTGGCCTGGCGGGCCGACGGCCCGCATCCGGGGTCGGTGCCGGAGCCGCGACGCACCTTCGCCGCCACCGTCTGGGATCCGGCCGGCCTGCACGTTGCGCGGACGGCCGAGGGGCGGACCGTGCTGCTCGCGACCGGTCCGGGCGGGCTCGGCGGGTACGACCTCGCCGACGGCCGCCGGCTCTGGCGCGCCGACGTGGGCAGGGACTGCCGGTCCGACGTGGGCACGACCGCCAGCGGTGAGCTGGTCGGCGTGGACCGCTGCGACGGCCCGGCCGCGGTCGAGCTGCGGGACGCGGCGACCGGTACGGTGCGGACCCGCTGGCGGCCGCCGGACGCGCCGGAGCAACTCGTCGTCACGCCGGTGGGCTGCCCGCACGGGCACTCCGGTTGCCGCGGGCTGCGTACCGCCGGGCCGGACGGCGCGGGCAGCCGGGGCTGGCTGGTGACCGACCCGGGCGAGCCGGCCGCCGCGCCGGGCCTGGACCACCCGGACACGGTGCTGGACGGGGAGCGGGCGGTGGACACGTCCGGCCCGGTGGTGGTCGGGCGCTCGGCGCGTACCGGCGAGGAGCTGTGGCGTCGGGCGGACATCCATCCGGCCCGGGTGCTCGCGACCGAGCCGGGGCGGGTGCACCTGCTGACCGACCGGCGGGAACTGGTCACCGTCGACCCGCTCACCGGTACCACCCGGTCCAGTTTCGTGCTCGACCTGGGGCGGGACGGGATCGGCTGGCGGCCGGGCCGGGCGTACGCGGTGGACGGCTACGTCGCGGTGGAGCGGCTGCGGGAGAGTGCCGTTCCGGAGGACGACGACCAGGGCTACTTCCTGATGGCTGAGCCGGTGCTGCTCGCCGTGACCTGATCCGGACGCCCGGCGCCGGTCCGTAGGGGGTTGACGGACCGGCGCCGGGCGCGCCCGGTCAGGCCAGCGCGGCCTCGGCGGCGGCCAGGAACGCGTCGTTCTCGGCCGGGGTGCCGATGGTGACCCGGACGCCGTCGCCCGGGAACGGCCGGACGATCACGCCGCGCGCCTCGCACGCCCGGCCGAACTCCACCGCCCGCTCGCCCAGCGGCAGCCAGACGAAGTTGGCCTGGCTGTCCGGCACGTCCGGCACGAACTTGCGCAGCGCCTCGGTGACCCGGTCCCGCTCGGCCACGACCAGCGCGCACCGCCGCTCCACCTCGTCGGCCTGCGCCAGCGCGGCCAGCGCGCCGGCCTGGGCGGCCATGCTGGTGGAGAACGGCGTGACCACCTTGCGGACGGCGGCGGCCACCTCCGGCGCCGCGACCAGCCAGCCGATCCGCAGGCCGGCCAGGCCCCACGCCTTGGACAGCGTGCGCAGCACCGCCACGTTCGGCCGGTCCAGGTAGGTCAGGCCGTCCGGCACCTCCGGGTCGGTGACGAACTCCCGGTACGCCTCGTCGATCACCACGAGCACGTCGTCCGGCACCGCGTCGAGGAAGCGGTCCAGCTCGGCCCGGCGCACCGCCGTACCGGTGGGGTTGTTCGGGTTGCAGACCAGGACCATCCGGGTCCGGTCGGTCACCGCCGCCGCCATCGCGTCGAGGTCGTGGCCGTGGCCGGCGTCGTTCGGCACCCGCACGCTCGTCGCGCCGCTGGTCGCCGCGATGATCGGGTACGCCTCGAAGGAGCGCCACGAGTAGAGCAGCTCGTCACCGGGCAGGCAGGTGGCGCGCACCAGGTGCTCGGCCAGCGCCACCGAACCGCAGCCGGTGGCGATCCGGTCGGCGTCCACGCCGTACCGCTCGGCGAGCGTCTGGCGCAGCGCCACCACGCCCATGTCCGGGTAGCGGTGCGAACCGGCCACCGCCTCGGCGACCGCCTCCACCACGCCCGGCAGCGGGCCGTACGGCACCTCGTTGCTGGCCAGCTTGATCGCCTCGGCCAGGCCCAGCTCGCGGGCCAGGTCGGCCGGGCTGCGGCCGGGCACGTAGTTCGGCAGCGCGTCCAGGTCGGCGCGGGTGAGCCGCAGCGCGGGCTGGTGGCGTCCGGTCTCGGTCATGGGGTGTCTCCCGGGGTGTCGGCGCTCTCGGGCGGGGCGGTACTGGTGTCACGCTTGCGGGGGAGCTGGACCACCACCGTCTGCGCCCGCTTGTCGTGCAGGGCCTGGCGCAGCGGGTGGTCGAACAGGGGCGATACCGCGTCGATGAGCTGGAGCAGCAGGCCCAGGCCGCAGCAGTACCAGAGCAGCGTCGGCAGGCCGAGCGTGCTCCAGCGCCGGGTGGCCCGGCCGAAGCCGAGCGGCTGGTCCGCCTCGACCGGCAGCGCGCGTACGCCCATCAGCCGCTTGCCGAAGGTCTGACCGCGCGCCGCCATCGACGGCACCTCGTACGCGTACCAGAGCGCGGTGGCGATCACGAGGATGGCGATCTGGAGGCCGCCGGCCTGGTCGTCGATCTGGGGCAGCCCCTCGGTGGACGTGTCGCCGTTGAGCGCCCGGCGTACCGATTCACGCAGGTACGGGGAGACCGCCTCGACGTAACGCCAGACGAACCAGCCGTTGACCACGGCGTTGAGCAGGAACACGATGCCCAGGTCGATCAGGCGCGCGACCAGCCGGGCCCCGTACGAGGCCAGCGGCAGTCCGTGCGGGCGCGGGACCGGCTGCGCGCCGGGCCAGTGCGGGTACGGCCAGCCCGGCGGCGGTCCCTGCATGCCCGGCTGACCCGGCTGCCCGGGCTGTCCGGGCTGTCCGGGCTGACCCGGCCAGGGGTTCGGCTGTCCCGGCTGCCCGGGCCACGGCCCGGCCTGGCCGGCCTGACCCGGCTGGCCCGGCCACGGGCCTGGCCTGCCGGACGTCGGGGTCGCGTCGGTGCGGCTGCCCGGACCGGAGGCCGGCTTGTCGGCGGCGGGCGTCGGGGTGGCCGGCGCGGGCTCGGGCTCGGGGGGCGGCGGGCCGTCGGGCGGGGTGACGTCGACCGGGATCGGCGCGCCGATCCAGCCCTCGCCGTCCCACCACCTGCGGGTCTCCGTGTCGGCGGGGTCGACGTACCAGCCGGGTTCCAAACTCACGATGCCGTCCTAGTTCCCGACTGCGGGGCTCGCAGGCCCGGCTCACTCCTCGCGCTCACGGGCCAACCTTAACGACGACGGTTCCGGCGAACTTGTCGTGGAGGCACTGCTGCCAGGGCTTGTCCCACAGTTGCCAGAAACCGTCGAGGTAGTTGAGGAACGGCACGAACATGCCGCCGGCGAACTCGACGAGCCAGCGCTTGCCGAGCATGCCCCGGGTCAGCGCGGCGTCGGGCTGCATCGGGACGATCCGCAGCTTCATCACCTTCTTGCCGAGCGTCTGCCCGGTCCGGCGGGCGTACTCGACGTGGTAGACCCAGTAGAAGGCGAGCATCAGCAGCAGGACCCCGAGCTCGGCGGCGAGCAGCGGCAGGAACACGCTGGTCCAGACCTCGACCGGGTCGGGGCCGTTCGGGCCGGCCTGCTCCATCTCGTCGATCATCCGGAAGAAGACGAGGAAGAAGACCGGCACGAACAGCGCCATCATCACCGCCATGGCGACGGCGGTGTCGATCAGGTAGGCGAGCAGCCGGTCGCCGAAGCCCGCCAGCGGCTGCCCGTTCGGCGCCACCGGGGGCGGCACGGGCGCCGGGGCGTACCCGGGTGGGGGGTAACCGGGCGGCGGGTAGCCGGGCGGGCCGGCGTACCCCGGAGGCACGTGTTGTGCGGGCACCGCCGGTCCGCCGGGCGGCGCGAAGCCGCCGCCCGCGGGTGGATGTCCGGCGGGCGGCGGCGTCGGGTTCGGAGGAGGCTGGGTCACGCGGACAGTGTTACAGGTTCCCGCGCTTCTCCTGCTCGCGCTCGATCGCCTCGAACAGGGCCTTGAAGTTGCCCTTGCCGAAGCCGAGCGAGCCGTGCCGCTCGATCAGCTCGAAGAAGACGGTGGGGCGGTCCTGCACCGGCTTGGTGAAGATCTGGAGCAGGTAGCCGTCCTCGTCCCGGTCGACCAGGATCTTGCGGGACTGAAGCTCCTCGATCGGCACCCGGACGTTGCCGATGCGGGCGCGCAGCTCCGGGTCCTCGTAGTACGAGTCCGGGGTGTCCAGGAACTCGACGCCCGCGGCGCGCATGGCGTCCACGCTGGCCAGGATGTCGTTCGTGGCCACGGCGATGTGCTGGGCCCCGGGGCCCTGGTAGAACTCCAGGTACTCGTCGATCTGCGACTTCTTGCGGGCCACGGCCGGCTCGTTGAGCGGGAACTTCACCTTCCGGGTGCCGTTGGCGACGACCTTGCTCATCAGCGCCGAGTAGTCGGTGGCGATGTCGTCGCCGATGAACTCCGCCATGTTCGAGAAGCCCATGACGCGCTTGTAGAACTCGACCCACTCGTCCATCCGGCCCAGCTCCACGTTGCCGACCACGTGGTCGACCGCCTGGAAGAACCGCTTCGGCTGGATGCCGGCGTCGATCATCGGCTGCCGGTCCACGATCGGGCCGCGGGCCACGAACCCGGGCAGGAACGGGCCGGTGTAGCGGGACCGGTCGACCAGGCTGTGCCGGGTGTCGCCGTACGCGGCGATGGACGCCATCCGGACGGTGCCGTGCTCGTCGCTGACGTCGTGCGGCTCGACCAGGCCGGTCGCGCCCTGCGCCACGGCGTGCGCGTACGCGGCGTCCACGTCCGGCACCTCCAGCGCGATGTCGGAGACGCCGTCGCTGTGCTTCGCCACGTGCTCGGCGCCGTCGGCGTCCGGGCGTACCGCGCCGGTCAGCACGAAGCGGGCCGAACCGCTGGTCAGCACGTACTGCGCGTGGTCCCGGTAGCCCTGCTCCGGCCCCCGGTACGCCACGCAGGTCATGCCGAACGCGGTGGAGTAGTAGTGCGCGGCCTGCTTGGCGTTGCCCACCAGGAAGTGGACGTGGTCCATGCCCTTGACCGGGAACGGGTCGCGGGTGATGTCGTGGTCGACTGCGCCGACGAGAGCGTCGACGTCGACCTCCTCGGTCGACTGGGGTCGGTCGATCGCCTGGGTCATGGTGGCCTCCCTCGCGTACCGGCCGGCCTCGCGGGCCGCCGTGGATGTGCTCTTCCGGCGAGGATCTACGGGCCACGGTGAGTTGGGCAACAGTTGACGTTATTCCTGGTCAGGTTGTGCATTCGGTACGGTTGGGCACCATGAACACTGGTCAGGATGTACAGCTCGACGAGTTGGACGCCCGCTTGATCGAACTGCTCGCCGAGGAGCCCCGGATCGGTGTGCTGGAGTGCTCCCGGCGGCTCGGCGTGGCCCGCGGCACGGTCCAGGCCCGGCTCGACAAGCTCGTCGGCCGGGGCGTCGTCACCGGGTTCGGGCCGGACATCACCCCCGCCGCGATCGGCTTCGGGGTGACCAGCTTCGTCACCCTGGAGATCAGTCAGCGGCACGGCCACGACCAGGTCACCGCGCACCTCGCCGCGATCCCCGAGGTGCTGGAGGCGCACACCATCACCGGGTCCAGCGACCTGCTCTGCCGGATCGTCGCCCGGTCCAACACCGACCTCCAGCGGGTCATCGACCAGATCGTCGCCTCGGAGGGCATCCGGCGCGCCTCCACCATCATCGCGCTGGCCGAGCAGATCCCGTACCGGACGCTGCCGCTCGTCCGCTCCGCCGCCCGCGGCGGCCCTTAACACCCCGGGCCACCCAAGAAGGGCCGCGACACGCCCCGCACGCGGCCCGGGGGACCGGTGATCGTCGCTACCGTGTGCGGTGTGAAGGGCCTAGGGGTACGCGGCTGGTTGCTGCTCGGGCTCGTCACCGTGGTCGTCCTCGCCGCGACCGGCGTCTGGAACCCGTTCCCGGCGCTCTGGGACTGGGTCGACCGCAGCAAGCCGATCTCCGAGCCGGACGTGGTCTGGCAGCAGCGTGTCGGCGGCACGCCGCGCAGCGTCACCATCGCCGGCGACACCGTGATCGTGGAGCAGCGCACCCGCATCGAGGCGCGCAACCTCGCCGACGGCGGCCAGCTCTGGGAGCGCAAGGCCGACTGGTCGGCGGTCGCGGGCAGCGGCCGGGAGTCCGTCGTCGCCGTGGGCAAGCTGCTCGACAAGGGGTACGAGGTGCTCGACCCGGTGAGCGGCGTGACCCGCCGCCGCGACGACCGCGCGATCGCCGTCTGGACGTACCGGAACCTGCTGCTGGACGCGTACTGCGTGCAAGCCACCGACTGCACGCTGCGTGCCTGGGAGCCGCGCGGCACCGCTCCGCTGTGGAGCGCGTTCCTGCCCGGCGTGCACAGCGGCGTGCTCGCCGACAACCCGGAACTGCTCGGCACCCGGCGGCTCGGCGCCACCCGGATCGACGGCGGGGTGGCCGGGCCGGAGTCCGTACCGCCGCTGCTCGGCTTCCCGGTCGACGGCCGGGTGCACGTGGTGGACACCGCCACCGGCCGGGTGCTCCAGAACGTCCAGCCCGGCCGGGAGGAGCGGCTCGCAGTGGTCGGCGGCCGGCTGCTGCGGATCGCGGCCACCTCCCGCGACGGGAGCTGCTACTACACGGTGACCGCCGTGGACCCGGCCACCGGTCAGCAGGTGTGGCGGCGTACCGGGATCAACCTGCGCACCGCCGACTACGCCGGCTGCGTGCAGCGGGAGGATCCGCAGGGCGGACGCAACGTGATCATCGGAGTCGCCCCGGACGGCCGGGAGACCGTGCTCGACGGGTACGACGGCCGGCTGCTCCAGGTCGGCGCGGACGGCGAGAAGCTGCTCGCCGTGGACGACCGCTACACAGTGGTGCGCAGCGCCGACAAGGGCTCGCTGCTCGGTCGGGAGCTGTCGGCCGACCGGACCCGCTGGACCCGGCCGGCGGGCGGCAGGAGCGGTGCCGCGCTCACCCCGTACGCGGCGGTGATCAGCGAGGAGAAGCCGTCCCGGCTGATCGCTGTCGAGCCGCGGGAGGGCCGGGTGCTGGTCGAGCTGCGCACCTCGGCGAACGCGCTGGCGGTCGGCCCGAACGGCATGATCATCGGCGAGGGGCGGGAGATCGGGTACGTCCGCTGGGGCGCCGGCACGGGCGAGGCGCCGGGGCCGGGCCAGGACGGCGCGCCGGTGGCGCCGGACCCGGGAGGCAGCTGGCGCCCGCCGAGCGACCAGGGAAGTTGCGGGCCGAAGAACGAACTCTGCGCGGGCGGCAAGTGACAGCGGGTGAGAGCGGCGTCCCACGACCCACCTGCGGGTGCCACCGATCGACAGCTCTGCCCTAGGCTTTTCGGTCATGAGCAGTGCCGCCGCCTTCTCGTACGCACCCCTGCTGCCGACCGGTCCCGACCAGACCGAATACCGCCTGGTCACCGACGAGGGCGTGGACGTCGTCAACGGCCCCGGAGGCCGCCGGTTCCTCACCGTGGATCCGGGCGCGCTGACCGCGCTGACGGCCGAGGCGATGCACGACATCGCCCACTTCCTGCGCCCGGCCCACCTGGCGCAGCTCCGGTCGATCATCGACGACCCGGCGGCCTCGCCGAACGACCGCTTCGTCGCGCTCGACCTGCTGCGCAACGCCAACATCGCGGCCGGCGGCGTGCTGCCGATGTGCCAGGACACCGGCACCGCGATCGTGATGGGCAAGCGCGGCCGGCACGTGCTCACCGACGGCACCGACGCCGAGGCGATCTCGCGCGGCGTCTACCAGGCGTACACCCGGCTCAACCTGCGCTACTCCCAGCTCGCCCCGCTGACCATGTGGGACGAGCGGAACACCGGCAGCAACCTGCCCGCCCAGGTGGAGCTGTACGCCGAGGACCCGGACGGCCACGCCGACGCGTACAAGTTCCTGTTCATGGCCAAGGGCGGCGGCTCGGCCAACAAGTCCTACCTCTACCAGGAGACCAAGGCGCTGCTGAACCCCACGCGGATGATGCAGTTCCTGGAGGAGAAGCTGCGGCTCATCGGCACCGCGGCCTGCCCGCCCTACCACCTGGCGATCGTCATCGGCGGCACCTCCGCCGAGTACGCGCTCAAGACCGCGAAGTACGCCTCCGCGAAGTACCTCGACGCGCTGCCCACCGAGGGCTCGATGAGCGCGCACGGCTTCCGTGACCTGGAGCTGGAGGCCGAGGTGCTGGAGCTGACCCGCAACTTCGGCATCGGCGCGCAGTTCGGTGGGCGCTACTTCTGCCACGACGTACGGGTGGTCCGGCTGCCCCGGCACGGCGCCTCCTGCCCGGTGGCGATCGCGGTCTCCTGCTCGGCCGACCGGCAGGCGGTGGCGAAGATCACCCCGTCGGGCGTCTGGCTGGAGCGACTCGAAACCGACCCGGCGCGGTTCCTGCCCGACGTGACCGACGAGACGCTGGAGGCCGAGGAGGTCGTCCGGGTCGACCTGAACCGACCGATGGACGAGATCCGGGCCGAGCTGTCGAAGTACCCGGTGAAGACCCGGCTGTCCCTGACCGGCCCGCTCGTCGTCGCCCGGGACATCGCACACGCGAAGATCGCCGAGCGGCTGGACGCGGGCGAGCCGATGCCGCAGTACCTGCGTGACCACGCGGTCTACTACGCCGGCCCGGCGAAGACCCCCGAGGGCTACGCCTCCGGCTCGTTCGGTCCCACCACCGCCGGCCGGATGGACGCGTACGTGGAGAAGTTCCAGGCGGCCGGCGGCTCGATGGTGATGCTGGCCAAGGGCAACCGGTCCGCCCAGGTCACCCGCTCCTGCCAGGCGCACGGCGGCTTCTACCTCGGCTCGATCGGCGGCCCGGCCGCCCGCCTGGCGCAGGACTGCATCAAGCATGTCGAGGTGCTCGAATACGCCGAGCTGGGCATGGAGGCGGTCTGGAAGATCGAGGTGGAGGACTTCCCCGCCTTCATCGTCGTCGACGACAAGGGCAACGACTTCTTCGCCGAGGTCACCAAGCCGGTGCTCACCGTCGGCCGGCGCTGACGTCAGACGTACGCGAGGGGCGTCCGGGAATGTCCGGGCGCCCCTCGGTGTGTCCGTCGTGCATCGACATCGGTGCGCCTGTCCGGCCGAGTGGCCGGGCAGGCGCACCGCCCCCGTCGGATGCCGTCACCGACAACCCGTGTCGAGTCTGGGTGCCGTCGCTATCGGATCGCTATCGCCTCGTCGCGCCGCTCGGTGACCGCCGGGCTACGCTGCTGGAAGTTGCATGGCGGCAGGCGGGGGCGCGGATGCGATTCGGGATCTTGGGGCCCTTGCGGGTCGGTGGCGGCGAAGCCACCGTCACCGCGGGCCGGGATCGCACCGTGCTCGCCATGCTGTTGCTGCGCCCCGGCCGCGTGGTGCCGGTGGAGGATCTGGTCGACGCCGTCTGGGAGGACCGTCCCCCGGCGACCGCGCGGACCCAGCTCCAGATCTGCGTGTCGAGACTGCGGCAGCGGTTCGCTGCGCTCGGGCTGCCGGCCGACACGATCGTCACCGACCCGGCGGGCTACGGCATCCGGATCGAGCCGGACGACCTCGACGCCGACATGTTCGCCCGTGCCGTGGAGACGGCCCGCGCCGAGGCGGCGGCCGGTCGGCCCTCCGAGGCCCGCCGCCACTACCGCGCCGCCCTGGCGCTGTGGCGCGGTCCGGCGCTCGCCGGCATCCCGGCCCGGCTGGTGCGGCTGCGGGCCCAGGCGCTCGACGAGCAACGGCTCGCGGTGCTGGAGGACTGCGTCGACGTCGAGCTGCGGCTGAGCCGGGGGACCGAACTGGTCGACGAGCTCACCGAGGCGGTCGAGAACAACCCGCTGCGGGAACGGCTGCGGGGGCAGCTGATGCTGGCCCTCGCGGCGGTCGGCCGGCAGGCGGACGCACTGGCCGTCTACCGGGACGGCCGCCGGATCTACGCCGAGGAACTGGGCATCGAGCCCGGCACGGCGTTGCAGGAACTGCACCAGCGCGTACTGGCCGGTGACGAGGCGGCCGGTCCGCGCCCCGCGGCGCCCGTACGCACGCTGCCCCGGGCCATCCGGGACTTCACCGGTCGTCAGCAGACCATGGCGCGGCTGGTCAAGGACATCGTCGAGGAGGGGACGCGGCTGTACCTGATCGACGGCATGGCCGGCAGCGGCAAGACCACCCTCGCCGTCCAGGTCGCGACCGCGTTGCGCGAGCGGTTCCCCGACGCGGAACTCTTCATCGACCTGCACGGCTACAGCGAGCGCAGCCCACTGACCCCCGCGGCGGCCGCGGCCACCCTGCTGCGACAGCTCGGTGTGCCCGCCGAGCGGGTGCCGGTCGACGCGGAGGACCGGCTGGCGATGTGGCGCTCCGAGCTGGCCGACCGGCGGGCCGTGGTGGTGCTCGACAACGCGGCGAGCGCCGCCCAGGCCGCGGCGCTGCTGCCCAGCGGTCCGGACAACCTCGTGCTGGTGACCAGCCGTCGCCGGCTGGCCGGCCTCGACGAGGGGCGTCCACACTCGCTGCCCGTCCTGGACCCGGACGAGGCCGTCGAACTGCTCGGCCGGATCGTCGGCGCCGACCGGGTCGGCGCCGAGCCGGCGGCCGCCGCCGAGGTGGCCCGGCGGTGCGGTCACCTGCCGCTCGCCATCCGGCTGGCCGGTTCCCGGCTCGCGCACCGCCCGCACTGGCGGGTCGCCGACCTGGCGCGGCGGCTGGCCGAGGCGCAGGACTCACTGGCCGAGCTGGCGGTCGGCGAACGCTCCGTCGGGCACGCCTTCACGCTCTCGTACGCGCAGGTCTCGGCGCCGGCCCGGCGGCTGTTCCGGCTGCTCGGGCTCCACCCCGGCGTACGGTTCGACAACCGGGTGGCGGCGGCGCTCGCCGACGTGCCACTGCCGGAGGCGCAGGACCTGCTGGACGAGCTGGTGGACGTGCACCTGGCCGAGGAGACCTCGCCGGGCCGGTACCGCCTCCACGACCTGCTCCGGGAGTACGCCCGCCGGTTGCTGGCCGAGACCGAGCGTCCGGCCGAGCGCCGGACGGCGGTGGCCCACCTGCTCGACCATCACCTTCAGGCGGCGGTCGGCCTGGCGATCGTCGCCGAGACGAAGCAGGGCGCGCTGAGCCAGGTCGCCTTCCCGCCGCCGCGGCGTCCCGACCTGCTGCCGGTCCAGGACAGGCCGGGTCAGTCCTGGTTCGACGAGAACCGGGCGGCTCTCGTCGGGCTGGTGCACCTGGCCGAGTCGGAGGGTCTCCCGGCGTACTGCTGGCAGCTGACCCGGGCGTGCTGGTGGTCCAATTTCGTCGGTGGCCACCTCGACGAACTGGTCGAGACGCATGAGGTGGCGCTGCGCGCCGCCACCGGGTCGGGGGACGAGGAAGCAGTAGCCATCACCATGAACTACCTCGCCTCGGCGAAGTTCCG
The DNA here is from genome assembly GCF_049179035.1 of Micromonospora sp. WMMD1274. Lineage (NCBI taxonomy): Bacteria > Bacillati > Actinomycetota > Actinomycetes > Micromonosporales > Micromonosporaceae > Micromonospora > Micromonospora sp. WMMD1274. The sequence continues at coordinate 2,512,988 of NZ_JBMHMG010000001.1, read as the reverse complement.
GCTGGGGGACTTTCCGGAGGCGATCCGGTTCCTGGAGGCGGGCGTCGACAGGTACCGCCGGCTCGGTCTGCGCCGGGAGCAGGTCCAGGCGCTCTGCAACCTCGCCGCGGTGTGTTTCGGGACCGACGACGCGGAGCGCTGCATCGGGTACGTCGACGAGGCGCTGCGGATCAGCCGCTACCCGGACGACGCGGCGACCATCTCCAGCCTGTTCAGCATGTTGTCGATCGCCGAGCTGTTCCGTGGCCGGTACGACCTGGCCCTCGAAGCGGCCCGCCGGCACGTCCTCCTGGCGCGGGTGGCGGGGGACCCGCGGCACACCTCGAACGCGCTCGGCCACCTCGGCATGATCCGGCACCGCATGGGCCACACCGGGCCGGCCCGCCGGTTGCTCCGGGCGGCGCTGCGCCTGAAGCGGAGCACCGCGAACCGGTTCGGGGAGGGGGAGGTCCTCAACGAGATCGGCATGATGGAGCGTGAGGCGGGCCGCCCGGCCGAGGCCGCCGACCGGCACCGGGCCGCTCTGCTCGCGATGACCGACGCGGGGGACCGGATCGGGCAGTGCGCCTCCCGTAACCTCCTGGCCCGCGCCCTGCACGATCTGGGCGACGTCGACGCCGCGATCGACCTGCACCGCCGGGTGCTGGACGACGCCACGCGGCTGAGCCTGCGCTACGAGCAGGCCCGGGCCCTGGACGGCCTGGCCCGGTGCCTGCGGCACACCGACCCCGACCAGGCCCGCCGGTACGCCGGGCGGGCGCTGGCGCTGTTCCGCCAGGTCGAGTCGCCGGACCGGCGGGAAACCGAGAGGCTGCTCGCCGAGCTGGGCTGAGGGCCACGCCACTTTCCCTGCACACCGCCCGGATGCGCGGCAGGATGGAACGCGTGACGACTCCAGAGGCGACCGGCTACCGGATCGAACGCGACTCGATGGGCGAGGTGGAGGTGCCCGCCGAGGCACTGTGGCGGGCGCAGACCCAGCGCGCGGTGCAGAACTTCCCGATCTCCGGGCGCGGGCTGGAACCGGCCCAGATCAAGGCCCTGGCGCAGATCAAGGGGGCGGCGGCCCTGGTCAACGGTGAGCTCGGGGTGATCGACGCGGACGTGGCGCAGGCGATCGCCACCGCCGCCGCGCACGTGGCCGAGGGCGGCTACGACGACCAGTTCCCGGTGGACGTGTTCCAGACCGGCTCCGGCACGTCGTCCAACATGAACACCAACGAGGTGATCGCGACGTTGGCCGGCCGGGAGATGGGCCGCGACGTGCACCCGAACGACCACGTCAACGCGTCACAGTCCAGCAACGACGTGTTCCCCACCTCGATCCACCTGGCCGCCACCCAGTTCGTGGTGGAGGATCTGATCCCGTCGCTGAAGCAGCTCGCGGGCGCCCTGGAGGAGAAGGCGGCCGAGTTCGAGACGGTGGTCAAGGCGGGGCGTACCCACCTGATGGACGCCACGCCGGTCACGCTCGGGCAGGAGTTCGGCGGCTACGCCGCGCAGGTGCGTTACGGCGTCGAGCGGCTGGAGTCGGTGCTGCCCCGGCTGGCCGAGCTGCCGCTGGGCGGCACCGCTGTGGGCACCGGCATCAACACGCCGCTGGGCTTCGCCGACCGGGTGATCGGCAAGTTGCGGGAGTCGACCGGCCTGCCGCTGACCGAGGCACGCAACCACTTCGAGGCGCAGGGCGCCCGGGACGCGCTGGTGGAGACGTCCGGGCAGCTCCGTACCGTCGCGGTCGGTCTCTACAAGATCGCCAACGACGTGCGCTGGATGGGCTCCGGCCCGCGTGCCGGGCTGCGTGAGCTGCGCATCCCCGACCTCCAGCCGGGGTCGTCGATCATGCCGGGCAAGGTGAACCCGGTGGTGGCCGAGGCGATGCGGCAGGTCTGCGCCCAGGTGATCGGCAACGACGCGGCGGTGGCGTTCGCCGGGTCGCAGGGCGACTTCGAGCTGAACGTGATGCTTCCGGTGATGGGCCGCAACCTGCTGGAGTCGATCAAGCTGATCGCCGCGTCCAGCCGGCTGTTCGCCGAGCGGCTGGTGGCCGGCCTGGTCGCGGACGCCGAGGTCTGCCTGGCGTACGCGGAGGGCTCGCCGTCGATCGTCACCCCGCTCAACCGCCACCTCGGGTACGACGAGGCCGCCTCGATCGCCAAGGAGGCGCTGGCCAGGCAGGTGTCCATCCGCGAGGTGGTGATCTCCCGGGGCCACGTCGACTCGGGCAAGCTCACCGAGACCCAGCTGGACGAGGCGCTGGACCTGCTCCGGATGACCCACCCCTGAGCCGGCACCGGTAATTGCCTCGACCCGTCACGCTGGGCGCGGCATGATCCGACCGTGCGTGACGACGGCGGTGTGTTGCTGGAGACCGCGCGGCTGACGCTGCGCCGGTTCACGATGGACGACGTGGACCGGCTGGTGGCGCTGGACGCCGACCCGGAGGTCATGCGCTTCCTGACCGGCGGCGCGCCGACCCCGGCCGCGACGTACCGGGACGAGGTGCTGCCCCGGGTGCTCGCGCAGTACGCCCTGCACCCCGGCCTCGGCCGCTGGGCGACGCTCGACCGGTTCACCGGCGAGTTCCTCGGCTGGCACTCGCTCGACCCGTCCGACGACGGTGCCGAGGCGGAGCTGGGCTACCGGCTGCGCCGCGCCACCTGGGGGCACGGGCTGGCGACCGAGGGCGCGCGGGCGCTGGTGCGGCACGCGTTCGACACTGTCGGCGTCCGCCGGGTGTGGGCCCAGACGATGGCGGTCAACGACCGCTCCCGCGCGGTGATGGCCCGCGCCGGGTTGCGCTACGTCCGCACGTTCCACCTGGCCTTCGACGACCCGATCCCGGGTACGGAGCACGGCGAGGTGGAGTACGAACTGCGCCGCGACGCCTGGCCCGCGACGCGTCAGGAGTGGGACGCGGCGGCCCTGCGGGCCCGGTAGGCGCTCACCGCGGCGCGGTTGCCGCATCCGGCGTCGCAGAACCGGCGGGACCGGTTCCGGGACAGGTCGACCAGCACGTTGTCGCAGTCGGGGTGGTCGCAGTGCCGCAGCCGGCTCAGCTCGCCCATCCGGACCAGGTCGGCCATCGCCATCGCGGCCTCGACCGCCATCCGGGTCGCCAGCGGCGCGTCCCGCGGCACGGCGTGCAGGTGGTACGGCTCGTCGTCGTGCCGGACGAGCTGCGGCAGCGCGTGCGACTCGCGCAGCAGCGCGTTGACGATCGTCACCACCTCGTCGGTGTCGCCGTACCAGATGCGGCGCAGCCGCGGCCGCAGCGCGCGGACCTGGCGCAGTTCGGCGTCGGTGTGCTCGTGCCGGCCGCTCCACCCGTGGGCGGTGAAGAAGGCGTCCAGAGCGGCCACGTCGGGCAGCCCGTCCGGGTCGCCGACGGTGTTCACCAGCGCGGCGGCGGCGACCAGCGCGCATTCGGTGTCATGGGCGAAAAGCAACTTGACTCCTGTCGGAGGCTGCGCCTAGCGTCATCAGCATAACCGCCCTTGACTCATGACCAGGAGATGCCGATGCGTGAACGGTCCGGCGTCGGGCTCGGCCTGGCACTGCTCTCCGCGATCACATTCGCGACCTCGGGCACCTTCGCCCGTCCGCTGATCACCGGCGAGTGGTCGGCTGTCGCCGTGGTGATCGCCCGGGTGGGCATCGCCGCGCTGGTGCTCGCCGTCCCCGCCGTACTGGCGCTGCGTGGCAGGTGGACCGTGCTGCGTCGCAACGCGGGAAGCGTGGTGCTGTTCGGGCTGCTCGGCGTGGCCACGGCGCAGGCGTGCTTCTTCAACGCGGTCCGCTATCTCCCGGTCGGCGTGGCGCTCCTGCTGGAATACCTCGGCATCGTGCTCGTGGTCGGGTGGATGTGGCTGGTCCACGGGCAGCGCCCCCGGCTGCTCACTGTGGCCGGTTCGGTCATCGCCCTGTGCGGGCTGGTGCTCGTCCTCGACCTCACCGGCGCCGGACGGCTCGACCCGGTGGGCGTGCTCTGGGGCCTCGGCGCGGGTGTGGGCCTGGCCGGATACTTCGTCATCGCCGGCCGGATCGACGCGGGCCTGCCTTCGGTGGTGATGGCCAGTGGAGGCATGGCCGTCGGCGCGCTGGCGCTGCTGCTGCTCGGCGGCCTCGGAGCGCTGCCGCTCGCCGCAGGCACCGCCGACGTCACCTTCGGCGGGCACCGGGTGAGCTGGCTGGTGCCGATCGCCGGGCTGTCGCTGATCGCCGCCGTGGTCGCGTACCTGGCCGGTGTCGCCGGCACCCGGCTGCTCGGGGCGCGGCTGTCCTCCTTCGTGGGGCTGACCGAGGTGATGTTCGCGGTGCTGATCGCCTGGCTGGTGCTCGACGAACTGCCCAGCCTGATCCAGCTGGCCGGCGGCGTGCTCATCCTCGGCGGCGTCGCCCTGGTCCGGGCGGACGAACTGCGGGGCACACCGTCGGCGTCCGTGCCGGCCGAGCCGGTGCTGGCCGGCGACCGATGAGCCGCCCGCGCGCCGCAGTCGTCTTCGACGCCGACGAGACACTCGTCGACCTGCGCCCGGCGGTCACCGGCGCGCTCGTCGCCGTACTCGACGAGATGCGGCGGCGGACCCCGGCGGCGGCCGGAGTGGTGCTCGCGGACCTGGAGGGCGACTGGGGTGCGGTCTTCGGCGCGCTCAGCGCCGCCCCGGTGCAGGAGATCCGGCGGGCCGCACTGACCCGTTCGCTGGCCCGGGCCGGGCTGGAGGCGGACCTGGACGAGTTCGCGGCGTTGTTCTTCGCCCGCCGGTACGCGCTGAGCCGCCCCTTCCCGGACGTGCTGCCCGCGCTGGCGGCGCTGCGCCCGCACCACGTGCTGGGCTTCGCCACGAACGGCAACAGCCGCGCCGAACGCTGCGGCCTCGCCGGGCAGTTCGCCTTCGAGCTGTACGCGCACGAGGGCGGCCTGCCCAAGAAACCGGCGCCGGAGTTCTATGCGGCGGTGGTGGCGGCGACCGGGCTGCCCGCCGCGCGCATCGTGCACGTGGGTGACTCGCCGGAGCACGACGTGGTCGCCGCCCAGCGGGCCGGACTGCGCGCGGTCTGGCTCAACCGGGCCGGGCTGCCCCGCCCGCGGGGCCTCGAACCGGACGCCGAGGTGTCCACCCTCGCCGGACTGTCCACGGTGCTCACCACCTTGACGAACGCGAATGCCTAGTTGCCGCCGATAACGGACGTCGATCTGGCGGAACCCGCTCCCGTGATGTGGGATGACACCACGTCCCTCAACGAGAGGATCTGATGTGGTGAGCAAGCGCTTCACCGCCGGCGCGGTCGCGGCTGCGGCCTCGCTGGCACTCACGGTGACCGGCCTGAGCATCCCGGCGAACGCTGCGCCGTCGGAGTTCCGGACCTTCACCGTGCTGGCCGAGAGCGGTGTCTCCGGCGACGCGGCGGTCGCCGCGATCACCGCCGCCGGTGGCAAGGTCGTCGCCCGCACCGACGACGTCGGCCTGTTCCAGGTCACCAGCGACCGGGCGGACTTCGCCAGCCGGGCCACCGCGGCCGGCGCGCTGGTCGGCGCCGCCGAGGAGAAGGCGATCGGCCGCAAGCCGAAGCTGGACCGGGTCGAGCAGGAGCACCTGCTGGCCGCCGCGGCGACCAAGGGCAAGGCCGCCAGGAACAACGGCAAGAAGATGGACCCGCTGGACGACAAGCTCTGGGGTCTGGACATGATCCGGGCCGACAAGGCCCGCAAGATCGAGCCGGGCGACCGCCGGGTCACGGTCGGCGTCCTGGACACCGGCGTCGACGCCAGCCAGCCCGACCTGGCGCCGAACTTCAACTGGGCGCTGTCGCGCAACTTCGCCCCGGACATCCCCGAGGTCGACGGCCCGTGCGAGGTGGCGAGCTGCCTCGACCCGGTCGGCACCGACGACGGCGGGCACGGCACGCACGTGGCCGGCACCATCGGCGCCGCCGCGAACGGCTTCGGCCTCTCCGGCGTGGCCCCGAACGTCTCCCTGGTCGAGCTGAAGGGTGGCCAGGACAGCGGCTACTTCTTCCTCAACCCGGTGGTGAACGCCCTGGTGCACGCGGGCCGCTCCGGGCTGGACGTGGTCAACATGTCCTTCTACGTCGACCCGTGGCTCTACAACTGCACCGCCAACCCGGCCGACTCGCCGGAGGCGCAGGCCGAGCAGCGTACCGTCATCGAGGCGATGAAGCGGGCGCTGAACTTCGCCCACCGCAAGGGCGTCACGCTCGTCGGCTCGCTCGGCAACAACCACGAGGACCTCGGCGCGCCGCGCACCGACGTGAGCAGCCCGGACTACGGCGCGGACCCGTACCCGCGGCCGATCGACAACGCGACCTGCTGGGACCTGCCGGTCGAGGGGCCGCACGTGATCGGCGTGTCGGCGGTCGGCCCGTCCGGCAAGAAGTCGGACTACTCGAACTACGGCACCGAGCAGATCTCGGTGGCGGCGCCGGGTGGCTGGTTCCGGGACGGCTTCGGCACCGACACGTACCGCACCGACGCCAACATGATCCTCTCCACGTACCCGAAGAAGGTGCTCCAGGAGGAGGGGTCGGTCGACGAGAACGGCGACATCGTCGCCGGCTTCGAGAACTCGGTGTTCAAGCAGTGCACCGCCAAGGGTGAGTGTGGTTACTACACCTACCTCCAGGGCACCTCGATGGCGTCCCCGCACGTCTCGGGCGTGGCGGCGCTGATCGTCAGCAAGCACGGCAAGAAGGAGGGCCGCAACGGCTACGGCATGGCGCCGAACCTGGTCGAGCAGCACCTCTACCGGACGGCGGCCGAGCACGCCTGCCCGGAGCCGCGGCTGCAGAGCTACACCAACGAGGGCCGGGACGCCGAGTTCGACGCGTACTGCGCGGGCTCGCTGAACTTCAACGGCTTCTACGGCTACGGCATCGTCGACGCCTACGCCGCCGTGAAGACCCCGGTCAAGCCGAACGTGCGACCGTAACGACTGTTTCCCCGAGGTGGCGGTGTCCGGAGTTCCCGGACGCCGCCACCTCGGCGTTCCGGCCCGTGTCACGGCCGCCATCCCCGGGCCACCAGTGCGGCGCGGATCTCCCGGACCAGGACGGGGAACTCCTTGCGCAGACGGCGGCCGGTCACGTGCAGCACCAGCCAGCCGGCCGCGACGAGCTGGTTGAGCCGCCGCCGGTCGAGATGCATCCGGTCCGCGTCGGAGTGCCACTGACCGTCGTACTCGACGGCGACCCGGAACTCCGGCCAGGCCAGGTCGGGGTGCAGGATCAGGCCGGTCGGCACCCGCACCGGATATTGGGCCACCGGACGGGGCAGGCCGGCGAGGACGAGACGGACCCGCAGGTGGGACTCGGGCGGGGACTGGGCCAGCCCGTCGGTCAGGCCGAACACCCACGCCGCCCGCCGACCGCCGGGGCGACAGGCGTTCCGGGCGGCCTCGCTCGCCAGTGCCGACCGGTTCACCGAACCGGTACGCAGCAGCCCGTCGACGATGCCGACCGCCTCCACCGGATCGGCCCAGACCGCCGTCTCCCAGGCACAGGCGGCCGGCTCGGTGCGGGGCGGAGGCCCGGCCAGGATCATCACCGCGCCGGGGGACGACTCTGCGAACGGGTTCGATGCGGCGGCTGCGTCCTGCGGGTCGGCCGGGCCGGGCGGTCCGGGCCGGCTGCGGGAGTCGGCCGGATTCGGTGACCTGGTCCGGCCCGGTGTGCCCGGACGGTGGTCCGCCGACGGCGGCGCCGCGCCGGTCGACCTGGCGCCTGCGGGTGGGCTCGCGCCGACGGGCGACCTCGTGCCGACGGGTCGGCTCGTTCGCGCGGGTGCGGCGCTGCCCACGGGGACCAGGAGGCCGCTGCGGGTGCTCGACATCGGGGCGTGGTGCACCCGGACCCCCGGCTGGGAGTCGGCCCGGACCGTGGCCGGCAGCAGGACGTGCACGTCGTCGGTGAAGTCGGCGGCGTGCTCGACCCCGTGCAGGTAGGCGGCCGACGGACCGGCGATCGCCGCGCCGGGTGGCATGCGTAGCAGCGCCGCGCGGCAGGCCAGCGCGTGGTCGCGGTCGAGCCGCGCGTCGGCGTAGACGTCCTGCCGGAGCCGGATCCAGGACGAGCCGCGCAGGTGATGCCGGGACAACAGCCCGCGCCGGATCGCTTCCGAGCCCCGGAAGACCTGCCAGGCCAACTCCGGTGGTCGATGAGGATGAGGTGGCATGTGACGAGCGTGGCGGCGTGCGGGTCGAGATCGGTACCCCTGTGGACAGCCGCAGCCGCGCCGCCCACCGCACCCTGTGGACAACCCCCACCCGGCCCTGTCCATGTGCTAAGGCCCTCGACCTGTGCATGATCCACTCCACCTCGGGGAGGTGGCGGCATCCGGCCGCCTTGATACAGCCGTTCCGGCGAGCTGGCGTGAGGGTGTGTGGAGGAGGGCGGTTCGGAGTGCGCTGATGCAGCCACTTCGCCGAGCTGGCGTGAGGGCATGCGGGGGTCAGGAGAGCGCGGCGGCGACCGCCTCGGCGGCGGCGGTGACCCGGGCGCCGACGTCGGCCACGTCGAGCGGGGTCAGCGACACCACCCCGACGCTGCCCTCCAGGCCCGGTACGCCGAGCACCGGCGCGGCCACCCCGTACGCGCCTGATTGAAGCTCGCCGCTGGTGCTCACCGGCCCCGGATCGCCGGCCCGCCCGGCCAGCACCGCCCGGCCGGCGGCGCCCCGCTCCAGCGGATGCCGGGTGCCGGTCCGGTACGCCACGTGGAAGGACGTCCAGCTCGGCTCGACCACCGCGAGCGCGACCCCCTCACCGCCCTCGACCACTGTCAGGTGGGCGGTCGCCCCGGTGCCCTCGGCGAGCCGGCGCAGCGCGGGCAGCGCCCCCTCGGCCAGCAGCGGCTGGGCACGGCGGGCCAGGTGCAGCACGCCCACGCCGATCCGCAGGCGGCCCTCGCCGTCGCGCCGGAGCATCCCGTGGCCGGTCAGCGCGCCGACCAGCCGGTAGACGGCCGCCCGGCCGATGCCCAGCCGGTGCGCCGCCTCGGTGACCGTCAGCCCGCCCGGCGCGTCCGCGACCAGGTGCAGCAGCCGCAGACCCCGGTCCAGGGTCTGTGCCGTCTCTCCCGTGCGCGCCGCCGTGTCCACAGCACGCAGCGTACGACCCGGCTCCGGCCAACCCGGAAATGTGCGGACGGCTACCCTTGTGAGGTGACGCTACGCCTGTATGACACCGCCACCCGATCGGTGCGGGACTTCGTCCCGCGGGAAGCCGGCAAGGTGGGGGTCTACCTGTGTGGTCTCACGCTCCAGGCCCCGCCGCACATCGGCCACCTTCGCTCCGGCGTCAACTACGACGTGCTGCGCCGTTGGCTGGTGAGCAAGGGCTTCGAGGTCACGTTCATCCGCAACCTGACCGACATCGACGACAAGGTCCTGGCCAAGGCGATGGAGCAGGACCGGCCGTTCTGGTCGATCGCGTACGCGAACGAGCAGATCCTCACCGCCTCCTACCGGGCGCTCAACGTGCTCCCGCCGACGTACGAGCCGCGGGCCACCGGGCACATCCCGGAGATGCACGAGCTGATCGCCCGGTTGATCGAGACCGGCCACGCCTACCCGGCCACCGACGGCTCCGGCGACGTCTACTTCGACGTGGCCTCCTGGCCCGCGTACGGTTCGCTGTCCGGCCAGTCCCCGGCGGACATGCAGCCCGCCGGCGACGCCCCCGACCGCGGCAAGCGTGACCCCCGTGACTTCGCGCTCTGGAAGGGCGCCAAGCCGGGCGAGCCGGCCGACGCCTACTGGCCGTCGCCGTGGGGCCGCGGCCGGCCCGGCTGGCACATCGAGTGCTCGGCCATGTGCTGGCGCTACCTGGGCCCCGAGTTCGACATCCACGGCGGCGGGCTCGACCTGACGTTCCCGCACCACGAGAACGAGATCGCCCAGTCGCAGGCCGCCGACCTGCCGTTCGCCCGCTACTGGGTGCACCACGGCCTGCTCGGCATCGGCGGCACGAAGATGGGCAAGTCGCTCGGCAACACGCTCGACCTCGACTACGTGGCCTCGCTCGGGGTCCGCCCGGTGGAGCTGCGCTACTACTACGTGGCCGCGCACTACCGGTCCCGCATCGACTACTCCGAGGACGCGTTGCGCGAGGCCGCCGTGGCGTACCGGCGGATCGAGGGCTTCGTGCAGCGGGCGACCGAGCGGATCGGCCCGGGCCGGCCCGGCGACCTGCCGGCCGGTTTCGTGGCCGCGATGGACGACGACCTCAACACGTCGGCGGCGCTGGCGGCGCTGCACGAGGTGGTCCGGGACGGCAACACCGCGCTCACCGCCGGCGACGATGTGACCGTCCGCACGACGCTGGCCGCCACCCGGGCCATGCTGGATATCCTCGGCGTCGACCCCCTGGACCCGGCCTGGACCGGCGGCGGCCGCACGGACGACCTGCGCGGCGTGGTGGACTCCCTGATCGCGCTGGCCCTGGAGCAGCGCGCGCAGGCCCGCGGCCGCAAGGACTGGGCTGCCGCCGACGCCGTACGCGACCAGCTCAAGCAGGCAGGCGTGGTCGTCGAGGACACCCCCCAGGGCCCGCGTTGGACTATTGGAGAGCAGGACTGATGGCCGGCAACTCGCAGCGCCGTGGCCGGCGACTGACGCCGAAGGCGGGTGCCCCCAAGGGCACCGGTGGCAAGAACAAGGACTCGCTCGCCGGGCGGGGCCGCACGTTGCCCGCCGACGAGCGGCCGTGGCACAAGGCGTACTCGGGCACGGAGAAGCTGCCCCAGCGCACCGCCTGGAAGCAGGACAAGGAGCGCCGCGCCGCCGCCGAGGAGGGCCGCGCGCCCAAGATCGGTCAGCCCGGCACCAAGGACACCACCTGGGGCAAGGGCGGTGGCCGAGGCACGCCCACGACCAAGGGCCGGGGCGGCAAGCCGACCGGCGGGCGGGGCGGTCCCCGGGTCGCGCCGGGCCGCAAGGCCAACCCGGCGAAGGACAGCCCGGAACTGCTGGTCGGGCGCAACCCGGTGCTGGAGTCGTTGCGCACCCAGGTGCCCGCGACCGCGCTCTACACCGCGCAGGGCATCGACATCGACGACCGGGTCAAGGAGATCGTCCGCACCGCCGCCGATCGCGGCATCGCGATCCTGGAGGTCAGCCGCGCCGAGCTGGACCGGATGACCGGCGGCGTGCTGCACCAGGGCGTCGGCCTCCAGGTGCCGCCGTTCGCCTACGAGCCGTTCGACGACCTGGTCGCCGCCGCGCTGGAGCAGGCCGCCCCGCTGCTCGTCGCGCTGGACGGCGTCACCGACCCGCGCAACCTCGGCGCGGTCATCCGGTCGGCTGCCGCGTTCGGCGCGCAGGGTGTCTTCGTACCCGAACGGCGTGCCGCCGGGATCACCGCGACCGCCTGGCGGACCAGCGCCGGCGCGGCCGCGCGTGTGCCCGTCGCCCAGGTCACCAACCTGACCCGGTCGCTCAAGGCCTGCAAGGACGCCGGCTTCGTCGTGGTCGGCCTCGACGCCGACGGGCAGACCGACCTGTACGACCTGGAGGCCGCCGTCGGCCCGCTCGTCGTGGTGGTCGGCTCGGAGGGGCGCGGGCTGTCCCGCCTGGTGGGGGAGACCTGCGACCTGACCGTCAGCATCCCGATGGTCTCCGACGTGGAGTCGCTCAACGCCAGCGTCGCCGCCGCGGTCACGCTGGCCGAGGTCGCCCGCCGCCGGTCCGTCGAGGTCTGATCGAGAGTACGAAGAAGGGGCGGTCCGCCGTGGCGGGCCGCCCCTTCTCGCGTACGTACGTCAGATCCGCTGGCCGGTGGTGGCGTGGAAGACGTGGCTGCGGCCGGTACGCGGCTTGACGAACACGGTGTCACCCATGTTCGGCATGCTGCGCCGGTCGGTGCGGACCACGAACCGCTCGTTGTGGCCCTCCAGCGCGGCGTGGCCGTAGACGTTGGCGTCCGAGCCGAGGTCCTCGACCAGCTCGACCACGACCGGCATGCCGCCCTCGGACGGGCTGACCAGGTCGCAGTCCTCCGGACGGAAGCCGACGGTGACCTTGCCGTCGCCGCCCTCGGAGCGGGCCGCCTCGACCTGCTCGCGGGTCAGCGGCACGATCATCTCGGCGAACGCGCCGCCCTGGTCGGTCAGCTTCACCGTCTTGATGTTCATGGCCGGGGAGCCCATGAAGCCGGCGACGAAGACGTTGGCCGGGGTGTCGTAGAGCGCCCGCGGGGTGTCCACCTGCTGGAGCACGCCGTCGAGCATGACCGCCACCCGGTGACCCATCGTCATGGCCTCGACCTGGTCGTGGGTGACGTAGACAGTGGTGACGCCCAGCTTCGCCTGCAGCGAGGCGATCTGGGTACGGGTCTGGACGCGCAGCTTGGCGTCGAGGTTCGACAGCGGCTCGTCCATGAGGAAGACCTGCGGCTCGCGGACGATCGCGCGGCCCATGGCGACACGCTGGCGCTGACCGCCGGAGAGCGCCTTCGGCTTGCGGCTGAGGAACTCCTCCAGCTGGAGCAGCCCGGCCGCCTCCTTGACCCGCCGGTCGATCTCCGACTTCGAGGTCTTGCGCAGCTTGAGCGCGAACGCCATGTTCTCGTACACCGTCATGTGCGGGTAGAGGGCGTAGTTCTGGAAAACCATCGCGATGTCGCGAGCCTTCGGGGGGAGGTGCGTGACGTCGCGGTCGTCGATGTAGATCGCGCCGTCGTCGACGTCCTCCAGGCCGGCGAGCATCCGGAGGCTGGTGGACTTGCCGCAGCCGGACGGGCCGACCAGGACGAGGAACTCCCCGTCACCGATCTGGAGGTCGAGCTGGTTGACGGCGGGGCGCTCGGTGCCCGGATAGATCCGGGACGCCTTCGAGTAGGTGACCGTAGCCATGATGGAGCGCTTCCTTTCACCGGCAGGAACGTGCCGGACGATCCGAGTGAAGGAGCGACCGGTGCCCAAGGCACCGGCCAACGGGGTCGTCGCTCAGGCAGCCGAGGCCGGCCGGAGTGTCGTCCGCGTCACTGCACGGTAAACGGCTTTCGCGATCGTGCCAAGACGTGGCGCGTCGGATGGGACGGACGGCATACGCATAACGGTCAGGAAGGCACTGCGAGGCATCAATCTCCCGGCCCGTGAGCGTTGCCGGGCGATGATCCATCGGCCGCACCGGTCGGGATGCCGACGTTTTCCGTGCTCGGGAGCCCTGCGAGGCGGGATTTCCAGGGCTCAGTCGCTATGCTGAGCCCGACGCACGCGCCCCTGTAGCTCAGCTGGCCAGAGCACTCGCCTTGTAAGCGAGATGTCGCCGGTTCGATCCCGGCCGGGGGCTCCATTTTCAAAAGGCGTTCCGCGGGCGATGTCGCCACGGGACGCCGGGCTCCGTCAGCAGCGACACGACGGTGTGCCGCACGAGCGGTCAGGCAGGCCCACGGCTGTCGGCACCTGCGGGCTCCCAGAGCTGGACCACGTTGCCCTCCGGGTCTCGCAGGCTCGCGAACCTGCCGTTCGGATACTCCTCGGGGTCCACCTCGACGTCGATACCCGCATCACGTAGTTGGTCGACCATCGCGTCCAGGTCCGCGACCCGGAAGTTGAGCGACCAGGAGTGCTCGGGGCCGCCGAAGTGTTCGGAGTCCGCCGGCATGGCCGCCAGGACGGTAGGTCCGGGCTGCTGCCACCAGGAAGACACGTCGTAGGACTCCGGTGCCAGGTCGACCCCGAGGTGCGTGGCGTACCAGTGGTTGATCCGGTCCGGGTCGTGTGCCCGGAAGAAGACGCCGCCGATGCCCGTCACGCGTTCCACGATGTCTTCTCCCCGCTAGGCGCTGTCCGTGCCCTCGTTGACGTGGCTGAGCCCTGCCGGCTTCACGTTAGAGAGGACGCCGGGATCTGACGAGCAGCCGGGCCGGAGAGCGGGCACCGGGCTTGGGCCGCCGGCGGGTGTGCAGGTCCGGCCACCGACTCGCCGTCGCCGGATATCGATTGTCCGCTCGGGGTGCCTGCGGAACCCTCTTCGCATGATCGAGACACGCGTCCTCGGCGAGGACGACTGGAAGGTGTGGCGGGAGCTGCGGCTCGCCGCGCTCGCCGAGGCCGGGTACGCCTTCGGCGCCCGGCTGGCGGACTGGCAGGGCGACGGCGACCGCGAGGAACGCTGGCGCGGGCGGCTGGCCGTCCCCGGGTCGTACAACGTCGTGGTGCTGCTCGACGGGCAACCGGTCGGGATGGCGAGCGGGATGCCGACCGAGTACGACGGGGTCGTCGAGCTGATCTCGATGTACGTGGCACCCGGGGGACGCGGCCGGGGCGTGGGCGACCACCTCGTCCGGGCGGTCGAGCAGTGGGCCCGGCTGGTGAGCGCGCGGACGCTGCGGCTCGCCGTGGCGGAGGGCAACCCGAACGCGTGGGCCCTCTACCTGCGCACCGGCTTCCGGGACACGGGCGAGGTCGGCGGCCTGATGCCCGACGGCGTACGCCGCGAGCACATCATGACCAAGAGCCTCGTGGACGAGCCGTAGGCGGTCGAGGCGCGGACCGCGCAGTAGGCTGACCAGCGATGAGTCGCGCGGTCGAGGAGTCCAACCGGGCGATGCTGCGTGCCCGGGACGCGATGGACCGGGCGTACGCGCAGCCGCTGGACATCCCCGCGCTGGCCCGGATCGCGCACGTCTCGGAGGCGCACTTCATCCGTACCTTCCGGGCCACCTTCGGCGAGACACCGCACCGCTACCTGCAACGCCGCCGGGTGGAACGCGCCATGTACCTGCTGGTGCGCACCGACGAACCGGTCACCGAGATCTGCCACCTGGTGGGCTTCGGCAGTCTGGGCACGTTCAGCCGGACGTTCCACGGCATCGTCGGTGAGTCGCCGTCGGCCTACCGGCGCCGCAAGGCCGCACCGGCCGACGTCCCGAGCTGTTTCACCAAGGCCTGGATGCGCCCGAGCGCCACCGCGGGACTGCGCACTTTTGGATAAGCAGCAGGTCGGGACGCTGCTCTAGCGTCGTGGGCATGACGATGACTTCGACTTCCCGCTCCCAGATCTACGTGCTCGACCAGGACGAGGCGCTCGACTTCTACGTGGGCAAGCTCGGCCTGGAGGTCAGCACCGACCAGGACCTCGGCTTCATGCGCTGGCTCACGGTGAACGTGCCGGGCGACCCGGGCCGGGAGATCCTGCTGGAGAAGCCGGGCCCGCCGGCGCTGGACCCGAAGACGGCCGAGCAGGTCCGGGAGCTGCTCACCAAGGGCGCTGCGGGCGGTTTCCTGTTCTTCACCACCGACGACGCGCACAAGACGTACGCGGATCTGGTCGCGAAGGGCGTCGAGGTGACCGACGAGCCGACCGACCGGCCGTACGGGATCGACTTCGGCATCCGCGACCCGTTCGGCAACCGCATCCGGATCGGCCAGATGCACCAGGGCCGGTGAACCGCGCGGCGGCGGGCTAGTCTCGCGGTCCCCGACCGTGGAGGTGCCGATGCCCAGCCGCCTGCTCTACCTGGTCCGTCACGGCGAGCAGGACCGGCCGGAGGAGGAGGCGGACACCGGCCTGTCGGAGCGGGGCCGGCGGCAGGCGACGCTGCTGGGCGAGCGGCTGCGCGGGGCCGGGCTCACCGCCGTACACCATGGGCCGGCCCGCCGGGCCGCGGAGACCGCCGCGCTGGTCGCGGCGTCGCTGCCGGGTGTTCCGGTACGCGAGGACGACCGGGCCGGTGACCACGTGCCGCACGACACCGATCCGGCCGACCTGCCGGAGTCGTACGCGGCGTTCCTGGCCGGCTTCACCGAGCGGGAGCGGCGCGACGGGCCGCGCGTGACAGCGGAGGCGGTGGCCCGGTTCGCCGCCGCCCCCGCGGAGGGTGACGTACGCGAGCTGGTCGTCACCCACAACTTCCTGGTCGCCTGGCTGGTGCTGAACGCGCTGGAGGCGCCGCCGCACCGGTGGATCGGGCTCAACCAGCAGAACTGCGGGCTCACCGTGATCCGCTACAGCTCGGGCGGCCCGCCGACGCTCGTCGCGCTCAACGACGTCGCCCACCTGCCGCCCGAGCTGCGGGCCACCGGTCTGCCCGACGACTACCGGTTCTGACCGGCGCTCAGGGGATCAGCTTCACCACGGCGTCGGCGACGGCGCGGGCGGACTGCGGGTTCTGGCCGGTGACCAGGCGCCCGTCGACGACCACGTGCTCGGTGAAGTCAGGCGCCGGCACGTGCTGCGCGCCCGCCTCGGTGAGCTTGTCGGCGAGCAGGAACGGCACCTCGTCGGTGAGGCCGACGGCCGCCTCCTCGCTGTTGGTGAACCCGGCCACCCGCTTGCCGGCGATCAGCCGGGAGCCGTCGGTGAGGGTGAGGTTCACCAGCGCCGACGGGCCGTGGCAGACGGCGGCCACCACGCCGCCGCGCTCGTAGACCGAGCGGGCGATCCGGGCCAGGTCGGGGTCGTCGGGGAAGTCCCACATGGTGCCGTGGCCGCCGGCGAAGAGGATCACGTCGTACCGCTCCGGGTCGACGTCGGCGGCCTTCGGGGTGTCGGTGACGCCGGCGGTGGCGAGGAAGTCGTTCTGGGTGGTGTCGTTCTCGTCCCGCCCGTCGACGGGCGGTTCGCCGCCGGCCACCGACGCCAGGTCGACGTCGTACCCGGCGGCGCGGAACACCTCCCACGGCTCGGCGGCCTCGCCGACGTAGTAGCCGGTCGAGCGGCCGGTACGGCCCAGCTCGGAGTGACTGGTCAGGGCGATGAGTGCGCGAGTCATGCCTTCCATGCTGGCCCGGTCGCCGGTCCGCCGGCCATAGGCCGATGTCACAGCGACAGCGGGTTTGAGAGCCGGGTCAGCCGGTGGCGCGGGTGAGCAGCTCGACCACCTCGGCGGTGACGGCCGGCGGCCGGGCGGCGGGCCCGCAGTCCACGTACCCGCTCTCGGCGGGGCCGACGGTGAGCCGGTAGGTGAACCCGTCGGCGCAGTTGTCCGGGCCCTTGGTCTCGGTGGCCTCGGTGGCCAGCCGGGGGTCGGTCGCGAGCTGTCGCAGCCGGGCGAGGTCCGTCTCGGCGAGCCGGCCCTCCTGGGAGGCGCCGGTCCGGTCGGTCCTCGTCCAGTGGCCGTCCGGCCGCACGGTGACGGTGTCCTTCACCCCGGCGATGCCGCCCGACTTCTCGAGCACGACCTCGGTGGCGGGCAGCGGCGAGGGCCCGTCCGTGATGACGGGTGGCGCGTCGGCGCGGGCGCAGCCGGCGAGCGGGAGGAGAAGGGCGGCGACGGCCGCCGCGGCGGAGGCAGCTCTCATACCGGTTCGGACGCGCGACGGGACCACCCGGTTCCGGCCCACCGGTCCTCCTCATCCGTTCGGTCAATGTCTCCGGCGGGATCTCGCCAGCCTCTTTCACGTTCTTCGATGTATCGCTATATCTACATCAGTGACTACCCCCGTCACAACTTCGCCTTCCAGGAGGGCCCGTGAAAAGATCCGTCGCCGCCGTCAGCGCAGCGCTGCTCACCAGCGGCGTGCTGGCCTGCGTCACCACCTCGGCGCAAGCGGCAGCGCCAAGCGCCACCAGCCCCGAGACCTCGGCCGCAGCCAAGGCCGCGAGCCTGCTGCGCGCCAACCCCGGCGTCGTCCAGGGCGCCGGCGGTGAGGCCTATCAGGCCGTCCGCACCAAGGTCGACCCCTCCGGGGCCGCGCACACCCGGTACAGCCGGACCTACCAGGGTCTCCGCGTGTACGGCGGTGACTTCGTCATCCACACCGCCCCGAACGGCACCATGACCAGCGCATCGGTCAGCCTCTCCGCCCCGCTGACCCTGAGCACCACCGCGAAGGTCGGTGCGGACGCGGCCAAGGCCAGCGCCCGCAAGACGTTCTCCGGGTCGCTCACCTCGGTCGGCGCGCCGGAGCTGTTCGTCGACGCCAGCAGCGGCAAGGGCCGGCTCGCCTGGGAGACCGTCGCGACGGGCTGGAAGGCGGACAAGCAGACGCCGTCGAAGCTGCACGTCATCACCGACGCCACCACCGGCAAGGTGATCGGCTCGTACGACGAGATCGAGACGGTCGCCGGCACCGGCCAGGGCATCTACACCGGCTCGGTCACCATCGACACGACGCTGAGCGGCAGCACGTACCAGATGATCGACCCGGTACGCGGCAACGGCCGTACCTGCGACATGAACAACGGGACCTCCACCTGCACCACGTTCACCGACGCGGACAACGCGTGGGGCAACGGCGCCACCTCGAACCGGCAGTCGGCCGCGGTGGACGCGCACTTCGGTGCCGCCAAGACGTTCGACTACTTCAAGAACGTGCACGGCCGCAACGGCATCTTCGGCAACGGCCAGGGTGTGCCGAGCCGGGTGCACTACGGCAACAACTACGTCAACGCGTTCTGGGACGGCTCCCAGATGACCTACGGCGACGGCTCGGGCAACTCCCGCCCGCTGGTCTCGCTGGACGTGGCCGGGCACGAGATGAGCCACGGCGTCACCGAGGCGCTGGCCGGGCTGGTCTACTCCGGTGAGTCCGGTGGCCTCAACGAGTCCACCAGCGACATCTTCGGCAACATGGTGGAGTTCTACGCCGCCGCGCCGAGCGACCCGGGCGACTACCAGGTCGGTGAGAAGATCAACATCAACGGCAACGGTACGCCGCTGCGCTACATGTACAACCCGTCGCTGGACGGCTCGTCCGACTCCTGCTGGTCCACCAGCACGAAGAACAAGGACGTGCACTACTCCTCCGGTGTCGGCAACCACTTCTTCTTCAACCTCGCCGAGGGCACCGGCGCCACCGCGTACGGCACCTCGCCGGTCTGCGGCTCGGCCCCGGCGGTGACCGGCATCGGTCGCGCCAAGGCGGAGAAGATCTGGTACCGGGCGCTCGACGTGTACTTCACCTCGAACACCTCGTACGTCAACACCAGCAACCCGGCCAACACCGCCCGTGCGTACACCCTGCGGGCCGCGACCGACCTGTACGGCAACTGCTCCACCGAGTACAAGACCGTCCAGGCGGCGTGGACCGCGGTGAACGTGGCCGGCAACGACGCGCCGTGCAGCTCCACCGGCAACGACTTCTCCGTCTCGCTCTCGCCGACCTCCGGGTCGGTCACCGCGGGTGGATCGGCCTCCGCCACCGTCGCCACGTCCACCACCAGCGGCACCGCGCAGACCGTGACGTTCTCCGCGTCCGGCCTGCCGACCGGCGCCACCGCGTCGTTCAGCCCCGCCTCGGTGACCTCGGGCGGCTCGTCCACGCTCACCGTCTCCACCAGCTCCAGCACCCCGGCCGGCACCTACTCGGTGACGGTCACCGGCAGCGCTGCGTCGGGCACGAAGTCCGCCACGTACTCGCTGACCGTGAGCAGCGTCGGCGGCGGCTGCACCGGCGCGGGTCAGAAGCTCGGCAACCCCGGCTTCGAGTCCGGCAACACGGTCTGGGCCACCACCTCCGGCGTCATCGGTCAGTACGGCTCGCAGGGCCAGCCGACCCGCACCGGTACGTGGAACGCGTGGCTGAACGGCTACGGCAGCACCCGCACCGACACGCTGTCGCAGTCGGTGAGCCTGCCGAGCGGCTGCTCCGCGTACACCTTCTCGTTCTGGCTGCACATCGACTCGGCCGAGAGCACCACCAGCGTCCAGTACGACAAGCTGAACGTGCAGGTGCTCAACTCGTCCGGCTCGGTGCTGGCCACGCTGGCGACCTACTCGAACCTGAACAAGGCCAGCGGCTACAGCCAGAAGTCGTTCTCCCTGGCGGCGTACGCCGGGCAGACCGTCACGCTGAAGTTCACCGGCACCGAGGACAGCTCGCTGCAGACGTCGTTCGTGGTCGACGACACCGCGCTCAACGTCTCCTGACCTGACCGCCCGACCCCGGGGCCCGGCGGCCACCCCACGTGGGTGGTCGCCGGGCCCCGACCGTTACGGTCGGACCCATGTCCGACGCGGAACTGACCGTCACCCTGGACGGCCCGGTGGCCACTGTCGTCATCCACAACCCGGCCCGGCGCAACGCCATGACCCCGGCCATGTGGCGGCAGCTCCCGGTGCTGCTCGACGGCCTGGAGGCCGACCCGGCGGTACGGGTGCTTGTGCTGACCGGCGCGGGCGGCACGTTCTGCGCCGGCGCGGACCTGGGCGACCTGGACGAGCTGCTGGCGGCCGGTGACGGCAGCATCGCGGTGGCCGCGGAGGAACGGCTGGCCGCGTTCGGCCGCCCCACGGTCGCCGCGATCGAGGGGGCGTGCGTGGGCGGCGGCTGCCAGCTCGCCGTCGCCTGCGACCTGCGGCTGGCCGCTGCGGACGCCCGGTTCGGCGTACCCCCGGCCCGGCTCGGCCTGGTCTACCCGGCGCCGACCACCCGGCGGCTGGCCGCGCTGGTCGGCCCGTCCGCGGCGAAGCACCTGCTGTTCACCAGCGAGCTGGTGGACGCCGACCGGGCGCTGCGGATCGGCCTGGTCGACGAGGTGCTGCCGGCCGGGGAGCTGGCCGGGCGGGTGGCGGCGCTGACCGCCACCGTCGCCGAGCGCTCCCGGCTCACCGTGACCGCCGCCAAGGAGATCGTCGACGGCCGCGCCGACGCCGACCGGCTGGCCTGGTGGCACGCCCAGGTGCGGGACAGCGGCGAGGCCCGCGAAGGGGTGGCGGCGATCAACGAGCGCCGGCCGCCGCGCTTCGGCTGGACCCCGCCCGCCACGCGCTGACCGCCGTTTGACCGGCATCCCCCGGCGGGTACGTTCCGGCCGTCGAACGGGGGCCATCGTGGACGGTGATTCGGAACGTCGGAAGATCAAGCGAGGGCGCCGCCGTGTCCGGCTGCTGCTGGTCGGCACGGTGTTGACGTTCGCGCTGGCGTCGCTGCTGGTCGGGCTGATGGCGGACGGTGCGTTCCCGAGTAGCTGGCTGGAACGCGGCGACCCGCCCGACTGGGTGGAGGTGACCGGCCTGGTTCTCGCGGTGCTGGGTCTGGGGCTGGAAATCGTCGCGCTGGTCCGCATGGTCCGCAGCGGTAGCTATCGGGCCGACCGTGAGTCGCGGCTCTGGGCGGTGACCTTCCGCCGTCGCCGCGAACTGGTCCGGGCCGTCCGGCGCGGCGTGGTGGACTCCCCGGACGACCTGCCCTGGCTGCGCACCACCGCCGAGCAGTTGATCCGGCAGCGGAGATTCGTGCCGTTGTTCGGCGGTCTGGCGACGATGAACCTCGGCCAGTTGCTGCTCAGCCTGGCGCCGATCTGGTTCGTCCTGTCCGGCGTCACCGTGGTGATGTTCGCGCTCGCCTGCTGGCAGATCCTCCGGGACGCGCCCCGGGCCGAGGCGTTCCTGCGGGAACACCCCGGCGATCCGGCGGTCAGCGTGCCGACCGGCTCCCACTGACCTGGGCCAGCAGTTCGTCCACCGACCACTGGTCGGAGGCGTGTTCGCCGTGCTTCGCGGCGACCACCCGCCCGTCGGGCGCGATCAGGAAGTCGGCCGGCAGCCCGAGCCGGCCGCCGTGCGGCGTGCGGGACGGCAGTCGCTCCCGGCCGCGCAGGACGTGCCAGGTGCCGGTCACCACGGCACGCAGGATCGGCAGCCAGGCGCGCGGGTCGAGCAGCGACCGTCGCGCCGACTCCACACCGAACTCCCGGTAGAGCCGCCGGTCCGGGTCGGCCACCACGGCGAACGGCAGGTCGGCGACGTGCTCGCGCAACTCGTCGGCGGGGGAGTGGAAGAGCACCACCTCGCGTACGCCGGCCGCCTCGATCTCGGCGTGCCGGCGGACGATCGAGCGCAGGTGGAGGTTGCAGACCGGGCAGCCGGCGAAGCGGCGGAACTGGAGGTGGACCAGGCGGTCCGGGTCCGGCAGGGCGACCTGGGCGCCGGTCACGCTGGTGAGGTGGCGAGGGGGGACGACGTCCATGCGCGCTCCCGTTGTAGGCGTACGACGTACTCCTACAACCGTAGGCGTATCTTGTACGCTGTCAAGGCCATGCCCCGTCCCCGTTCCCTGACTCCGGCCCAGCTCGCCGACGCGGCGCTCGCGGTGCTCGACCGGGACGGCCTCGCCGGCCTCACCATGCGCGCGGTCGGCGCGCAGCTCGGCACCAGCACGATGGGCCTCTACCGCTACGTCGCCGACCGCGACGAACTGGAGGCGCTCGTCGTCGAGCGGGTCCTCGACCGGGTGGACACCCGCCCGCCGCTCGACGTCCCGTGGCCGGACGGCATCCGGGAGCTGTCCGGCCGGGTACGCCGGGCGGTCGGGACCCATCCGGCGGTCGTCCCGTTGCTGCCCGCGCACCGGCACCGCTCACCGGCGATCCTGCGCTGGGGCGAAGCGGTGCTCGCGGTGCTGACCCGGGCCGGCTTCACCGGCGCCGGGCGGGTGATCGCGTTCCGCGCCCTGCTCGGCTACGTGATCGGCGCGATCCAGATGGAACACCTCGGCGCGCTGGCCGGGCCCGGCACGGCCGTCATCGCGGCGTTGCCCCGCGACGAGTTCCCCCTGCTCGCCGAGACCGCACGGGCGGCCGGTGCGGTCGCACCGGAGGACGAGTTCGGTGGCGGGCTGGACCTCCTGCTCGACGGGCTGGCCCGGCGTCTCGGCACCTAGGGCATGGTGGGACCGGCGGGCGCGGCGCCGGGGCGTACCCCCGACACCGCCCCCTGTGCCCGCCGGCCGTCCGTCACCGCGCCAGCGCGGCCCAGCTCGGCGTCACCGGCTCCCGCCGCAGCGGCATGCCCGCCTCGGCCGGGGTCCGGTCACCCTTGCGCTGGTTGCACGCGTAGCAGGCGGCGGTGGTGTTCCCCCAGGTGTTCCGGCCACCGCGCGAGCGGGGCAGGATGTGGTCGATCGTGCTGGCCGCACCGTCGCAGTACGCGCACCGCCGCCGGTCGCGCGCCAGCACCCCGGCCCGGGACCAGGCCGGGCCGGCGCTGAACCGCCAGCGGGTCACCACGTACCGGACGAGGCGGACCACCCGCGGCAGCGGGAAGACGCCGATCACCCGGTCGGGCTCGGCCTCGTGGATCTCGGCGACCCGGCGGCAGAGCATCCGGATCGCGTGCTTGACGGTGACCCGGTGCAGCGGGCCGAGGTCGGCGTTGATGACGAGGACGGCGTCCACCGGGCTCTCCCTTCACGATCGGCGGTACGGCGACGAAAAAGCCGCCCGGTCCACAAGACCGGGCGGCGACGACGGGGACGCGAGACGCGTCAGTCGTGGCCTCCGGGCCAGGGACCGTGTTCCCGGCAGCCGTCGCCGAGCAGCCACGACGTCTTCGTGGTGGCGTATCGCAGCGACATCGACGGCTCCCGGAACGGTGGCTGACCTTGCGCGCTCACGGTAGATCGATTCGGGAATCACGGGCAACGTATTTCGATCCGTCGTCGGCGGGCCGCCGCTGCCGTCCGGCCCGCCCGGCCCGCCGGGCGGCGGTGAGCGGCCTGTCGATCCGGGCGGTCATCTGCACCACCAGTTCGCTGTCCAGCAGCGGGCGGTTCACCTCGGCCGCCACCGACAGCGTGGGTGTGGAGATCGACCGCCAGATCGCGGTCAGCCCGGCGCCGAGGCCGACGAGCGCCACCGCCGCCCGGGTGGTGGGGGAGCCGGCCGCGGCGGCGGCACTGACCCCGACGACCGCGAGCAGCACCACGAGCAGGGGCGCCAGCACCGGCCAGAAGATGCCCCGGGCCGCCTGCGCCACCAGCTTCCGGTCCCGGATCACGACGTTGCGGGCGATCACCGCCCAGTTCTCCTCGTCCAGCAGGTCGCGCGGGTGCAGGCCGCCGGTCAGGACGTCCTGCCACAGGTCGCCCTGGTTGCGCAGCTCGCGGGCCAGCTCGGCGAGCCCGGCCTCGCCCGGATCGCCCACTGTGGCCCGGCCGACAGCGGTGGCCCAGGCGGCGAGCGAGCGGCGCACCACGGCGGCCGAGTACGGCGGCAGCACGCTCGCCAGCTCGTCCAGCCACCTGCTGATCTGGAGGTGCCGGCCGCCGAAGCGCGCGGCGAGCTGGTCGGCGTCGCCGCGCCGGACGGTGTCGGCGAGCGAGCGCCCGAGCCGGTACGCCACCCCGACCCGGTGGTTCGTCGCCATGGTCCACCGCAGCACGTCGATGTTGAGGTCGTCGAGCGCCCGCAGCAGCGGTTCCCGGTCGGCCCCGGTGGCACCACGGGCGGCGGCGGCGGACGGCACCGTACGGCCGGGCGGGGTCAGCGGCGCGATCTGGGCCAGCGCCACGTCCACGCCGTCGAGGTACATGCCGAGCCGGTGCCGCCCGGCCAGCTCGGTCAGGTTCGACAGCTTCGGCGGCGCCGGCGTCTGCGGGTGCCCGTCCCCGGTCAGGTCGGCGGTCTGCGCGTGGTGGTAGGCGTCCGCCATCGACCAGCCGAGCCGCAGCGCGGTGACCACCGCGGTCCGTTCGTCCCGTGGCGTGCCGTGCTCCTCGTCGCGCCGATCCCGCGTCGCGGTGCTCACCGCCCGACCTCCCGTGTCACCGGATCAGTCGAGCGTAGAGGCGTTTTTGGCCGCTTATGACCGTTTCGGTGCGGCCCGCCCGGCCAGCAGCCCGCGCGGCCGGATCGAGCGGACCGGCTCGGCCGCCGCCCCCTCGACCCGCAGGATGTGGTTCGCGGCGATGATCCCGGTGGCCGCCGACCGTTCCATCAGCGCGCTCGGGAACTCGATGCGGATGCCGTCCCCGGCCAGGTAGAGGCCGGGCGCGTCGGTCTCCACCCCGGGACGCCACGCGTGGCTGCCGGGCGTGAACGCGGGCGCCTGCGCCTCGACCCGGGCGCGCAGCTCGCGTACCCGCAGGCCGGCCACCTCCGGCCAGAGCGCGGTCAGCTCCCGCAGCATCCGGGCGGCCAGCTCGTCGGCCGGCACGTCCGGCTCGCAGGCGTACGCGTGCAGCTCCACCACCGAGCCGCCGGTCCGCTCGGCCCAGCGGCGGGGCTCGTCCTCCAGCCGGTGGTAGAGCGTCACCGAGTCCAGCGTGGGCTGCCGGGAGACGCCGCTGAACACCGCGCGGTCGGCCCGGACGTCCCCGTCCATCCAGTAGCGCGCCACCGCGTACGGCGGGCCGGACCGGCCGAACGCGGGCATCCGCGCCACCAGCTCGGGCGCCGCCCCGGCCAGGCCGGGGGAGGCGTCGACGAGCGCTGCGAGCGCGGGCGGGTCCACCGCGAGCACCACGTGCGGCGCCTCCCAGGCGTCGCCGTCCGCGCCGGTCACCCGCCACCCCGCCGGGGTACGGTCCAGCCGGGCCGCCGCCGCGCCGGTCAGCACCCGGCCGCCGTGCTTCTCCACGTACCGGGTCAGCGGCTCCCAGATCGCCGTGCCGTAGTCCCGGTCCGGGCAGTCGAAGGCCAGCCCTTCCGGGTTGCCGAGCAGATAGAAGTGGAACTGCGCGATCATCTCGGCGGCCGACATCTCCGCCTCGTGGTTGAAGAACGAGTGCGAGAAGACCTCGAACAGCATGGCCCGCGCCCGGTCCGGCAGCCGCAGCGAGGTGAGCAGTTCGTCGGCGGTCCGCTCGTCGAACTCCTCGTAGGTGCGTACCGGGTCGTAGGTGAGCAGCGGCAGCGCCGCGTCCCGGTCCATCGACCGCAGGTCCGCCAGGCGCAGGCTGGGGCTGCGCAGCAGCAGCGCCAGCAGGTTCGCCGGGGGCGCGGGCGGCAGCTTGCCGAACTCCTCGGTCGGCCACTGCTCGGACAGGATCGGATAGCCCGGGATCGGCTTGAGGAAGCCCAGCTCCGGATCGACCCGACGCAGGATCGACCGCCAGTTCCAGTACTGCCGGAAGAACGCGTGGAAGCCGTGCTCGTTGCGCTGGACGCCGTCGGGCAACTCCTCCGGCCAGGCGCCGAGCCGTCCGCCGAGGTGCGGCGCCGCCTCCAGCACCGTCACGGCCACCCCACGCTCGGCCAGCACCACAGCCGCCGACATGCCGGCGATGCCGCCGCCGACCACGAGCGCCGCGACCGGTCGCGGCACGCGGTCGGGGCCACCGCCGCCCGGGTCCACCACGTGCTCGCGTACGCCGATCAGGCGACCTACCACTTGCGACAGACCCACGGGGCATCCTCCAGTCGGCGGTGCTCACAGTCTGCCGGTCGGGGCGGCAACCCGCTGGGTACGCGTCGGCGGGGCGTTCACGGCAGGCAGCGGCGCGGGCGGTCCGACGGCGGCCAGACGTACTCCAGGTCGGGGGAGACATCGCCGAAGAGCGGCGCATAGTGGACCGGGTCCTTGCGCAGCAGCGACGACCGGTGGCTGCGGTGCAGGTCGTCGCGGCCCAGCCAGGGCGGCAGCTCACCGGCGGCGGCCAGTTCGTCCTGGGTGCGGATCACCGAGATGCCGCAGGCAGTCGCGAGATCGGTGGCGAGCGTGCCGGCGCAGGTGTCGGCCCGGCCCGGCTCGCACCACACCGCGCACATGTCCAGCCCGTACCGGGTCAGCGCCTCCTCGTACCCGGCCCACATCTTCACCGCGGGGTGGTTGCGCCAGCCGTAGTCCGGCCGGGTCAGCCCGCGCAGTACCTGGATCGCCTCCACGCGCTGCTTGCCCAGCCGCTTCTGGTCCAGCGTGCGCGCGCTGGCCAGGAAGTCCGGATACGGCAGGAACGTCTGCATGCCGGTGCTCTACCCGGACCCGGGCCCGACATGCGTTCATGATCGCCGGGGCTGCGCACATCGCGAGCGGCTGACTACGATCCGGACATGGCCGAGCCACTGCGCGACCGCGCGCGCCGCGCGACCGGCTGGCGGCTCCGGATGAACGGTGACGAACGCCCCCACTACGTGGTCTGCGGCTCCGATCCGCTCGCCTACTGGGTGGTCCGGTCGCTGCTCGCCACCGACAGCGCCGACGGCCAGGTGCGGGTCACGCTCGTGGTGCCGGGCCGCCGCCGGTCCGATGGCCCCGACGGGCGGGACGTGCCGGGGGTACGGGTGGTCACGGCGGAGCGGCTGGACGAGGCCGCGTTCCGCCGGGCCGGGCTGGCCGGGGCGGCCGGGCTGGCGCTGCTGCACCAGGACGACGTGGGCAACATGCACGCCGCGCTGTGCGCCCAGGAGGTCGAGTCGCGGCTGCGCCTGGTGGTGCGGATGTTCAACACCAACCTGGCGGACGGGCTGCGGCAGCTCTTCCCCGACTCGGCGGTGCTCTCCGACGCCTCGATGGCCGCGCCCGCCTTCGTGGCCGCCGCGCTTGGCGAGGTGGCGCCGACCCACTTCCGGCACGCCGGGCGCACGCTCTACGTGGCCCGCCGAGACGACGTACGCCCGCAGGACGTGGTCTGCGGCCTGGCCGTCACCACGGATCCGGACCTGGTCCGGGTGCTGCCCGCCGACGAGGCGGCGGCCGACGTGGTGCTGGCCGAGGCGACCGGGCGGCCGGCGGGCACCGAGGTCGCCGCACGGCGGCTGGTACGGGCGCGGCGGCGCCGGCAGCCGGTCGCCGTCCTGCTGCGCGCGGTCCGCCACTTCGCCACCCGCAAGATCGGCATCGCGGTGCTGGTGCTGCTCGGGGTGATCGCGGCGCTGGGCTGGCTCAACGCCCGGGCCGCCGACGTGAGCTGGAGCGAGGCGGTCTACCTGACGCTGGTCACCACGCTGACCGGCCAGGACCCGGACGTCAACAAGCCGGTCGCCGCCCAGGTGATGCAGGTGGTGCTCAACCTGGCCGGGCTGGCGCTGATCCCGCTGATCACTGCCGCGGTGGTCGACGGCATCGTCAACGCCCGGCTGGCCCTGCACGCGGGCCGGGTCCAGCCGGACCGCTCCGGGCACGTGGTGATGGTCGGGCTGGGCAACATCGGCACCCGGGTGATGGCCCAGTTGCACGACTTCGGCGTCGAGGTGGTGGCGATCGACAAGAACCCGGACGCACGCGGCGCCGCGCTGGCGCACCGGCTGGGCGTGCCGCTGATCGTGGGCGACGCGGGCCGGGAGGAGACGCTCCGGTCCGCCTCGGTGGACACCTGCCAGGCGCTCGTGGTGGTCTCCACCGACGACGGGACGAACCTGCGGGCCGCGCTGATCGCCCGGTCCCTCGACCCGGACCTGCGCGTGGTGCTGCGGCTGTTCGACGGCGACTTCGCCGAGCGGATCCAGCAGGCGTTCGGCATCGGCATCTCGCGCAGCGTGTCCTATCTGGCCGCGCCGGCGTTCGCGGCGGCGCTGCTCGACCGCGCGGTGATCGCCACCATCCCGGTCGACCGGCACGCGCTGCTGGTCACCGAGGTGCCGGTGGTGGCCGGTTCGCCGCTGGACGGGAGTCCGCTGAGCGCGGTGGCCCGGCCTGGCGAGGTACGCCTGCTCGCGTACACCCGCCCGAACCAGAAGGCCGACTGGTCGGCCGACCCGCGCATGGTGATCCAGGCCGGTGACCGGCTGACGGTGGTGGCCCGGCGGGCCGGGCTGACCGCGCTGCTCCGGGAGACCACGCCCGCGCCGCCGCCGGCACCCACCGGCCCGCCCGCCGCGCGCCGCCCGCAGGAGTGACCGGGCGCGTCGGATCGGTCAGGCCGGCCGACGCCTGCGGACGGCGTACCCGAGCGCGCCGAGGGCGAGCACGCCGAACCCGACGAGCACGCTCGGCAGCGGCAGGTTGACCGCGAGCACCAGGCAGCCGACCAGGCCCAGCGCGGCGAGCAGCCGTACCGGGACGTGCCGGTCCGGGTCCGGGCCGAGCGTGAGCGCCGACGCGTTGGTGATCGCGTAGTAGACCAGCACCGTGCAGCTGGAGAAGCCGATCGCGCCCCGGATGTCGCCCACCGTCACCACGGCGATCACCACGACGGCCACCGCCAGTTCGGCGCGGTGCGGCACCCGGTGGCGCGGGTGCACCGCTGCCAGCGCGCCCGGCAGGTCCCGGCGGCGGGCCATCGCCAGCGTGGTCCGGCCGACGCCCGCCACCAGCGAGAGCAGTACCCCGGTCACCGCGACTGCCGCACCGGCCCGGACCAGCCAGGCCAGCCCCGGGTGCCCGGCGGCGGTCACCACCTCGACCAGCGGCGCGTCCGTGGACGCCAGCCGGTCGGCGCCGAGCACGCCGAGCGCGACCACCGCCAGCGTCAGGTAGATCGCCAGCACCGCGCCGAGCGCCAGCGGCACCGCCCGGGGGACGGTGCGCTCCGGGTCGCGTACCTCCTCGCCCAGCGTGGCGATCCGTGCGTATCCGGCGAAGGCGAAGAACAGCAGGCCGGCGGCGGTCAGCACGCCGCCCGCGCCGATCCCCGCCGGTGCGGTGAGCCGGTCGGCGGCGACCTGCGGCGCGCCGGTCACCGCGACCACGGCGAGCACCGTGAGCACCACCGCGACGAGGACCCGGGTGGCGGTGGCGGTCTTGCCTATCCCGCGCAGGTTCACCGCCGTCACCGCCACCACGGCGAGGACCGCGACGAGCCGCGCCCGCCCCGGCCACAGGTACGCCCCGACGGTCAGCGCCATGGCCGCGCAGCTCGCGGTCTTGCCGACCACGAACCCCCAGCCGGCCAGGAAACCGGCGAACGGGTGCAGGCGTTCCCGGCCGTAGACGTAGGTGCCGCCGGACTCGGGGTAGCGGGCGGCGAGCCGGGCCGAGCTGGTGGCGTTGCAGTAGGCGATGAAACCGGCCACCGCCAGCGCGACGAGCAGGCCGGTGCCGCCGGCCGCCGCCGCGGCCGGGGCGAAGACCACGAAGACGCCCGCGCCGAGCATCGAGCCGAGACCGATGACGACCGCGTCGGGTACGCCGAGTCGCCGTGCCAGCTGTTCCACACCGGCAGCCTAAAGTGCTCGGGTGAACGGCAGGTGCCCGCGAGTCGCAAATTGACGAAAATGATTTGCATAAATAATCCGCGCTCAGCGGTGGTCGATTGTCGACGCCATCGGTAGAGTCGTTTACGCAGGTCAGGCGCGGTTTGCAAATGCTTCCGTGCCGATTGTCCGATGGCGATGATCAGATTTTTTCCGCGTCGATCGGGCAAAGGTGCCCTCGAATCGGCTCCGGCAGTTCCGGGAACCACTTCACCGCGATCGCGGGAGGTACCGCACATGACGCTGTTCGGCTGGGACGCGAGTGACTACGACGTCGACCGGGGGTTGACCGCCGACCGGATCCGGGACGCCCGGGCCGCGGGCATCGACTTCATGACCTACAAGGGCACGGAACAGTCGCGCGACGGCACGTTCCACAGCCAGTACTACGGGGTGATGCTCACTGCGGCCAAGGACGCGGGCATCCCGTTCCTGGGCATGTACGTGGTGGTGCACTCCGACGTCTCCATCGAGGACCAGGCCGCCACCGCCGTCGACTACGCCGACAAGCACACCCCCTGGTGGCGCACGTACGACGGGTTCTTCTGGCAGATCGACCTGGAGCGCTGGCCGACCGACGACGTGCCCCCGCACATCGGCGTCGACGTGGGCCGGGAACTGGAGGAACGCACCGGCAAGGTGGCGGTGATGTACGCCTCGCGCGGCCAGTACGGCGACGACGACCTGGGTGACCTCCCGCGCTGGAACGCCGACTACCCGTACCGGGTGGCCGAGGACTTCAAGGCCGCGTACGCGCGGGCCGGCGGGGACTCCGGCCCGGGCTGGACCCGATACGGCAAGCCGGCGGAGACGCCGCGCATCTGGCAGTTCACCGACTCGGCGATCATCGGCCGCCAGCACACCTGTGACGCGGACGCGTTCCGTGGCACCGCCGGCGACTTCGCGACGATGATCGGCGAGAAGACGTCCACGACCACGAAACGGGACGTGATCGCCACCTTCCACAGCACCGCGCACGCGGGCGACACGCTCGACACCACCGACCGGTTCCACGCCATCCGCTGGGCCACCGGCCTGTACCACTGGACCGTGCCGGAGGCCGGGCTGGTCAGCGTCCAGGCGACAGTCGACCTGCGCGGGTTGCGGCGCGACGACCTGGTCCGGATACGCGCCGAGTACACCCGGCCCGGGGACGCGGAGAACGACACCCCGTTGCTGCGGCAGGAGCGCGTGTCGATCGACCCGGAGACCACCGGCGGGGTGTTCGTGGTGAGTACGCCGGACGAACGGGTCGAGCTGCCGAAGGGCACCCAGATCCGCATCCAGGTGGCGGTGCGGCCCGAGGACGACGACCACCGCCGCAGGCTGACCTACAGCACCCGGACCCGGATCAGCATCGTGGAGATCCGCCCGGCCGGCTGAGCGCCGTGCCGGCCTTCCACACCGGCGTCCCAGGTGCCCGGGGTGAACGGCCGGTGCCGCCGGCAGGATTCTGCCGGCGGCACCGGGATCGGGTTCAGCAGGGCCCGTTGTCGGTCCACACGCCCTGGCTGTTGGTCCCCGGCACGTCTCCCTGGGTCCACCACCGGGAGGTCCACCGGTGTCCGCCGTAGGACACCACAGCGCCTCCGGGGTACGCGGTGCCCGCGGCCCAGGCCGGCGCGGCGCACGCACCACCGGTGGGTGACGGCGAGCCGGTGGGCGTCGGGGAGGCGGTCGGCGTCGGGGAGCCCGTGCAGGCGCCCTGGTCGGCCCAGACCGCGGCGCTGCCCGGCGTCTCGCCCTGGGTCCACCACTTCGCGCTCCAGGTCCGTCCGGCGTGCGAGACGGTTGCACCGCCGGAGTACGCCGTGGCCGCCGACCAGGCCGGCGCGGTGCAGGTGCCCCCGCCGGGCGGGGCGGAACCGCTCGGGCTGGGCGACGGCGTGACCACCTCGCCACCACGTGCCCAGTCCCCGGCCAGCGCGTACGTCTGGCCGCCGAAGGCGAGCGTGAAGTTGGCCGGACCGGAGATCGGGAGCTGATAGTTGAGCGTCACCTCGGCGTACGAGCCGGGCGCTATCGCGGTCGGTACGGTGAGGCGTACCCGGTTGTGGTCGCCCTTCAGGCCGCCCACGTTGCTGCCGGTGTGGCCGGTCGTGACGGTGGTGAGCGCCCAGCCGGACTGCTGGCTGAGCGTGGCCGGGGTGGTGGTGGGATAGTCGAACTCCAGGTGCGCGCCGGCCGGGATCGGCGCGCCGGTGTTGTTGGTCAGCCGCAGCTCGGGGTTGATCGGGTAGTTGTTGTCGCCGAGCGCGAAGCCGCCCATGCCGACCGCCACGTCCAGCGTCCGGGTGGGCATGGTGATGCCCGCCTTGCGGGCGCCGTACGCCGGTGCGGCCTTCAGTCGGTCGTAGAGCAGCGTGGTCAGCGTGTCGCCCATGCCGTACTGGCCCTTGGCGGAGTCGTAGGCGTAGTCGCCGGCGAGTTCCCAGATCATCACGCCGCCGAGGCCCTTGGCCGCGACGTAGTCGGCCTTGGCAGCCAGCGACTGGTCGTCCTCGGTGGAGAGGAAGACCTTCTTCTCCGCGTTCCACAGCCAGGGCGCGACCAGCGCGGCCGAGTAGTTACGGGCGTAGCTGCCGCTGATCCGGTCGGCCGGGTCGGTGGCCGGGGTGAGGCCGTATCCGGCCAGGTAGTCGCCGGTGATGCCGGCCTGGAGGTTCTTCGCGTGCCACATCGGGTTGGCGCCGCCGGGCACCTCGTTGCCGGCGGCGTCGAGGTCGTGCCAGAGGTTGTCGATGCCGACCGCGCCGTTGCCGCAGGGGGTGGTGGAGCCGATCGAGCCGCCGGTGCCGGCCGGACACTTGGTCTGGTCGGGCAGCGCCGCCCGTCCCCACAGGCCGTTGGTGCCGCCGGTGACGCCCTGCCAGCCCCGGGTGTAGTAGGGGACGCCGATGTTCACCCGGCCGCTGGGCAGCGCACCCCGGAAGTAGTGGTACGCCCAGTCGGTGTTCAGGTAGCCGATGCCGGAGTACGCGCCGTACACGCCGCCGGCGGCCAGCTCGGCGTCGTCGCCGTTGTCGTAGAGCGCCGCGTTCGGCCCGACGAAGTGGTTCCACGCGCCGTGCAGGTCGTAGGACATCGCGTTGACGTAGTCGAGGTACTGCAACGCCTGGTAGGACTCCATCCCGCGCAGCAGCCAGCCGGACGCGGGCGCGGCCACGGTGAGCAGGTAGTGCCTGCCGTCGGTGGCGGCGGCCCGGTCGAGCTTCTCCCGCAGCGTGCGCATCAGGACCTGGTACGAGGCGTTGAGACCGGCCCGCTTGGCGTCGGCCTGGGCGAAGTCGAGCGGGTTGCCGGCCTTGTTGTTGGAGGTGGGGTACTCGTAGTCGATGTCCACCCCGTCGAAGCCGTACGTGCGCAGGAACGTCACCACCGAGTCGGCGAACGTGTCGATGCCGGCGGTGTTCACCGTGTTGGTGCCGGTGGTGGTCATCCGGTAGAAGCCGCCGGAGTCGATGCGGTTGCCGCTGTCGTCGATGAAGCCGCCGGTCTCGGCCCAGCCGCCGACGCTGATCAGCGTACGGACTCCGGGGTTCTGCTTCTTGTACTTGTTGAGCAGGTTGAAGTGCCCGGTGTACGGCAGGGCCGGGTCCATCTCGGCACCGGCCACGCCGGGCCAGGTCATGTTCGTGGCCGGGTTGTTCGGGGCGGCCGGGTTGCCGACGGAGATCTTGTTGTTGCCGTCGACGTGCGCGAACGCGTAGTTGATGTGGGTGACCTTCTGCCACGGGATCTGGTTGACCAGGTAGGCGGGAGCGCCGTTGCGGCCGGTCCGCCAACTGGTGAAGTAGCCGATGATCCGGCGGGTGTGGTCGGCGCCCATCTTCTCCCGGCCGGCGGTGTCGTAGACGGTGCAGTAGGGCACCGACACTCCCGTCGTGCGGTAGAGCCCGTCGGGCCGGCACGCCTCGTCGTCGGCGGCGGCCGAGCGGGCGTCCGGGGCGGCCACGACCACCGCCATCATCGCGGTCAGCAGACCGGCGGCGCCGGCCGACAGCCAGCGGCTGATTCGTCTCGCCAGCACGCGCACCTCCTACATTTAACAAACTTAACTATTAAGGTTGCTAAATGTATACCGGCGTGGATGCGCCGAGACAAGAGGCGGACTGCTAGCCGAGATGCTCCGCCGGCCGGGCCCAGCCGCCCAGCCGCGCCGGCAGCGGCAGGTTGTTCCAGGGCACCCGGCGCAGCAGGCGGTCCAGCAGCAGGCCGAGCAGCAACCCGGCGACCGAGTCGGTCAGCCAGTGCCAGCCCAGGTAGACGGTGGTGCAGAAGACCACCGCCGGGGGCACCACCCGGACCACTGTGACCAGCCGGGGCGGCACGGTGCGGCCGAACGTGCGCACGAGCGGGGCCAGCAGCAGCGCCAGCACGCCGTACCAGACGATCGCGTTGGCGACGTGCCCGGACGGGTACGACTGCGCGAACCGCACCGGCAGGTCGTGCTGGAACAGCGGCAGCGTCTGCTCGGGCGACAGGAACGGCTCCTTGACCGAGGCGCTCGGCGCCGGGCGGGCCGTCCACACCTTCAGCGGGCCGATCGTGAAGAACGTGAGCACGAACCCGGCCACCGGCGGCAGCAGCGGCCGCACCGATCGCAGCCGCAGCGCCAGCAGCACGCCCAGCCCGGCCGCGAGCAGCGTCAGCGGGGTGCCCTGGCCGAGCAGGTTCAGTGTCATCGCCACCCAGCGGGCAGCCGTCGGGCGGTTGTCGTCGGACCAGTCGGCGACCGCCCGGTCGAGGCCGAACAGGTGACCGGAGGCGAGCGCGACGGTCAGCGCCACCACTGCCGCCAGCAGCAGCCCGTCGAACCACCACCCGGCCGGCCGGACCGGCCGCAGCCGCAGGTCACCGCGTACCCCCGAGGTCTGACGCACGCGACCACGCTACCGGCCGCGGGCGGCGGCCGGGCGGCGCGGGCATCGGCGGCTGTGTGCCCAGCCACGAAGGGAAGCGCGGCGCGGGGGTCAGCGGTCACACTGGTTGCCGTGCGGATCACCTCGGCTCTCGTCGACCCGGCGCTGCTCGACCTCCCCTGGTCGACCCCGCTGGAGCAGTGGCCTGCCGAGCACCTGGTGGCGCTGCCGCAGGGCATCTCCCGGCACATCGTGCGGTTCGTCCGGCTCGGCGGGTACGTCTACGCGGTGAAGGAGACCGGCGAGCGGGTCGCCGAGCGCGAGTACGACCTGCTGCGGGCGCTGGAGCGGATCGACTTCCCGTCGGTCGAGGCCATCGCGATCGTGGCCGACCGGCAGACCGACGACGGCGAGCCGCTGGACCCGGTGCTGATCACCCGGCACCTCCAGTTCTCGCTGCCCTACCGGGCGCTGTTCTCCAACACGCTGCGCCCGGAGACGATGAACCGGCTGCTGGACGCGCTGGCCGCGCTGATCGTGCGGATGCACCTGACCGGGTTCTTCTGGGGCGACTGCTCGCTGTCGAACACGCTGTTCCGGCGGGACGCGGGCGCGTTCGCCGCCTACCTGGTCGACGCCGAGACCGGGGCGCTGTACCCGTCGCTGTCCAACGGCCAGCGCGGCGAGGACCTGGAGATCGCCCGGGTCAACATCTTCGGCGAGGCGCTCGACCTCCAGGCCGCCGGCCTGCTGCACGAGTCGATCGACCCGGAGGTGGTCTGCGAGGAGGTCGTGCGGCGCTACGAGCGGCTCTGGCACGAGATCACCTACGAGCAGCAGGTCGAACGCGCCGCCCGGCACGACATCGAGCGCCGCATCCGCCGCCTCAACGAGCTGGGCTTCGACGTGGCCGAGGTGGCCATGTCGACAGTCGACAACGGGCGCTACCTGGTCCGGCCCAAGGTGGTGGACGCGGGCTACCACACCCGGCGGCTGCTGCGCCTGACCGGCCTGGACGCCGAGGAGAACCAGGCCCGCAAGCTCCTCAACGACCTGGACGCCTACCGGCTGGAGAGCGACCTGACCGACGAGCAGCAGGCGGCGCACCGCTGGCTGACCGAGGTCTTCGAGCCGGTGGTCCGGGCGGTGCCCGCGCACCTGCGCCGCAAGCTGGAGCCGCAGGAGCTGTTCGCCCAGATCATCGAGCACAAGTGGCTGCTCTCCGAGCAGGCCGGGCGGGACGTCGGAATGCGCCGGGCGGTGCAGTCGTACCTGGCCGACGTGCTGGTGCACCGCCCGGACGAGCAGGCGGTGCTCGGCGTCGAGGTGCCAACGGTCTGACGCCCGGGCGGATCACTCCACCCAGTCGCCGCCGCGCATCACCCGTACCACGTTCAGGTCGTCGTCCAGCATCACCAGGTCGGCGCGCAGCCCGGCGATGAGCGCGCCCACCCGGTCGCCCAGACCGATCGCGCGGGCCGGGGTGGTGGCGACCATCCGGCAGGCGTCCGGCAGGGCCACGCCCGCGCCGACCGCGTGGCGCAGCGCCGCGTCCATGGTGAGCGTGCTGCCGGCGATCGCGCCGTTGTGGCTGAGCCGGGCCTCCCCGTCGGACACGGTGACCGCCTGGCCGCCCAGCTCGTACTCGCCGTCGGGCATCCCGGCGGCGGCCATCGCGTCGGTGATCAGCGCGGTCCGCTCCGGGCCGGCCACCGAGGTGGCGAAGCCGAGCATGCCGTCGTGCAGGTGCACCCCGTCGGCGACCAGCTCGCACACCACGTTCGGGGCCTCGAGCAGCGCCACCACCGGGCCGGGCTCGCGGTGGTGCACCGGGCGCATCCCGTTGAACAGGTGGGTGCCGACGCTCGCGCCCGCGGCCACCGCCGCCCGGGTCTGCTCCCAGGTGGCGTCGGTGTGCCCGACCGCCGCGACCACGCCGTGCGACACCAGCAGCTCGATCGCCTTGGTGGCGCCGTCCCGCTCGGGAGCGATGGTGACCATGCGGACGGCGCCGCCGCCCAGCTCGATCAGCTCGGTCAGCTCGGCGGTCGACGGGTCGCGCAGGAACTCCGGATTCTGCGCGCCGCAGCGGTCGGCGGACAGGTACGGGCCCTCGAAGTGGACGCCGGCGAGCACTCCGGACTCCACCAGCGGGCGGTAGGCGGCGGTGGCGTCGCGCATCAGCTCGAACGGGGAACTCACCAGGCTCGCCAGCAGCGTGGTGGTGCCGTGCCCGGTGTGGAACGCGGCGGCCTGCCGCGCCGACTCCGGGTCGCCTGTGGTGAACGTGTGCCCGCCGCCGCCGTGGGTGTGCATGTCCACGAAGCCCGGCACGATCCAGTGCCCGTCACGCACCGACGGATACTCGGCGACAGCGGTGATCCGCCCGTCCGCGATCTCCACGCAACCCTGCCGGATGACGCCGGTCGGGGTCACCACCTTGCCGGTCACGCGCCGGGTCATCGACTCTCCTTCGCCAGGGTGTCCAGGGCCAGCAGGGCGGCGCCCAGGCAGCCGGCCTCGTCACCGAGGTCGGCCGCGACCAGGCGCGGCTCGCGGTGGAACGTCAGCCGCTCGCGCAACGCCACCCGCAGCGGGTCGAACAGCCGGGGACCGGCCTGGGCCAGCCCGCCGCCGAGCACCACCGTCGAGACATCGTAGAGCGCCTGCCCGGTGGCGAGTCCGTCGGCGAGCGCCTCGACCGCCTCCTGCCACACCTCCACGGCGAGCGGTTCACCGGCGGCCGCCCGGTCGGCCACCTCGGCGGCGGTGGTGGGCGCGCCGGACAGCTCCGCGTACCGGCGCCCGATCGCCGAGGCCGACGACACCGCCTCCAGGCAGCCGGTCCGCCCGCACCCGCAGCGCGGGCCGCCGGGACGTACCAGGATGTGGCCGATCTCCCCGGCGGCGCCGTGCGCGCCGGTGGCGGCCGACCCGTCGACCACGTGTGAGGCGGCGATGCCGGTGCCGATCGCGACGAACAGGACGTGGCCGGCGTCCCGTCCGGCCCCGAGCCGCGCCTCGGCCAGGCCGCCGGCACGCACGTCGTGCCCGAGCGCCGCGGGCAGTCCCAGCCGCGTGCCCGCCAGCTCCCGCAGGGGTACGTCCCGGAAGCCCACGTTCGCCGACCAGACCGCCACGCCGCGCGCCTCGTCGACCACACCGGGAACGGCGATGCCGCAGGCCACCGGCGTACGGCCGTCGGCGCGGGCCTTGCCGGCCAGCCCTTCGGCCACGTCGAGGATCGTGCCGACCACTGCCTCCGGGCCGCGCTGCGCGCCGGTGGCGTGCCGTTCGGTGTGCACGGTCGTGCCGTCCGGCCGGACCAGGGCGCACTTCATCCCGGTGCCGCCCACGTCCAGCGCGACGACGACCTCGTCGCCTGCACTCACGCCAGGACCACGGACCGGGTGAGGTGGCGGGGCGCGTCCGGGTCGAGGCCGCGGCTCGTGGCGAGCGCGACCGCGAAGCGCTGGGCAAGGATCAGGTCGGCCATCGGGTCGACCGGGTTGCGGCCGGCCGACCAGCTCGTCAGCACCGTGCGCCAGCCGTGCGTGCGGCTGTGCACGAACGCGGCGCCGGTCGCGGCCACGTCCTCGGGCAGGCCGTCCGGGATCTCGCCGAGCGCCCAGACCAGCCGGCCGGGCGCGGCGACCGAGATCGGGCCGTGCCGGTAGTCCATTGCCGGGTACGCCTCGGCCCAGAACGTGGCCGCCTCGCGGCACTTCAGCGCGGCCTCCTGGGCCAGCCCGACGGTCCAGCCGCGGCCGAGGAAGGTGACCTGCTCGATGCCGGCCGGGTCGATCGGCAGCGGGGCGCGTACGGCCACCTCAGCGTCGGCGGCCAGGCGGCCGAGGTCCTCGCCGAGGTGGGCACGCAGCAGCGCGAGCGCGGTGGTGGCGAAGCGGGTCTGCACCACCGACCGCTCGTCGGCGAAGGGCAGCGCGACTGTGGCGTCGGCGAGCGTGACGGCGGCCGAGTCCGGGTCGCCGACCAGGACCGTGGTGGGGATCCGCCCGCGCAGCGCGCTGAGCAGGTCGAGCACCTCGGTGGTGGTGCCGGAGCGGGTGATCGCGATGAGCCGGTCGTACCGGCGGCCGGCCGGGAACTCGCTGGCCTGGAACGCGTCGGTCTCGCCCTGGCCGGCGGCCTCGCGCAGCCCGGCGTACGCCGTGGCCATGAACCACGACGTGCCGCAACCGACCACGGCGACCCGCTCGCCGGGGCGCGGCAGGTGCGCGGCGACGGTCGGGGCGAGTCGCGCCGCCTCCCGCCAGCAGTCGGGCTGGCTCGCGATCTCCGCGTGCACGTACGCCATGACAACTCCTCGCCGGGGAGACCTTGCGCAATACGGCGCGATACGGCCGCCTTTCGCGCGTCATTCTGCGCGAAGTGGGGTGGTCGTGGCAACCGTCTCCCAGTTCGCGCAGCGCAGGGTTTTGCGCGGACCCAGTTTCGCGCACTAGTGTGCACGCAACCGATCACCGTTCACGCACAGTCTGGGGAGGGCCCCGCGGTGGACCGCTACGCGCGCTGGAACGCGCTGCTGGAGATGCTGACCGACAGCGGGCGGGTCACCGTCGAGGAGGCGGCCGAGCGGCTCGACGTCTCCCAGGCCACCATCCGCCGCGACTTCGACCAGCTGGCCCAGCAGCAGATGATCACCCGTACCCGGGGTGGCGCGGTCGCCAACGGCGTCTCCTACGACCTGCCGCTGCGCTACAAGACCGCGAAGCACTCGGCCGAGAAGCAGCGGATCGGCGCGGCGGCCGCCGCGCTCGTGTCGCCGGGCACCGTCGTCGGTCTCAACGGCGGCACCACGAGCACCGAGGTGGCGCGGGCGCTCGCGGTCCGCCCCGATCTCAACACGAGCGCCGAGGGCGCCCAGCTCACGGTGGTCACCAACGCGCTGAACATCGCCAACGAGCTGCTGGTGCGCTCGCGGATGAAGGTGGTGGTGGCCGGCGGCGTGGTCCGGCCGAAGTCGTTCGAGCTGGTCGGCCCGCTCGGCGGGGCGCTGCTGCGCGAGGTCACGCTGGACGTCGCGCTGCTCGGCGTGGACGCGATCGACCCGCAGCTCGGCGCCGCCGCCCACCACGAGGGCGAGGCGGCCATGAACAGCCTCATGGTCGCGCGGGCCAAGCGGGTCGTCGTGATAGCTGACTCCTCCAAGCTCGGCGGGCACGCGTTCGCCCGGATCTGCCCGGTGGACCGGGTCGAGACGCTGGTGACCGACTCCGGCGCGTCCCCCGACGTGGTGGCGGCGTTCCGCGACGCGGGTGTGCACGTCGTCTGCGCCTGACCTCACCCGACACGCCGACACTGCATACCGGGTATTGCCTTCGGGTGCATACCGCGTATGGTGTCGCTGACGCCTACTTATCGGGGGAGGTCAGCTGTGTCGGCTGTCCTGGAGATCGAAGGTCTCCGCAAGACGTACCGGAGCCGGAAACGCGGGGTCCGCCACGCGCTCGACGGCTTCGACATGCGAGTCGAGGCCGGCCAGGTGCACGGCTTCCTCGGCCCGAACGGCTCGGGCAAGACCACCACGCTGCGTACGCTGCTCGGCCTGATCCGGCCCAACGGCGGCCGGATGGCCATCCTCGGCCAGGAGCTGCCGCACGCCCTGCCGGCAGTCGCCGGGCAGGTCGGCGCCATCGTGGAGAGTCCGCAGTTCTTCCCGCACTTCTCCGCGCGGGACACGCTGGGCCTGCTGGCCCAGGCCGGTGAGCTGCCCAAGCAGCGCGTGGACGAGGTGCTGGAGCTGGTCGGGCTGCGCGACCGGGCCGGCGAGCGGGTGAAGACCTACTCGCTCGGCATGAAGCAGCGCCTCGCTGTGGCCTCCGCGCTGCTCAAGAACCCCAAGCTGCTGATCCTCGACGAGCCGGCGAACGGCCTCGACCCGGGCGGCATCCGGGAGATGCGCGGGCTGATGCGGGACCTGTCCGAGAACGGCATGACCGTGGTGCTCTCCAGCCACATCCTGGGCGAGATCCAGCTCATCTGCGACTCGGTCACCATCATCTCGCTCGGCCGCCGGGTCGCGTTCGGGCCGGTCGAGCAGGTGCTCGCGGCCCACTCCCAGGCCTCCGTGCGGGTCCGCCTGGAGGCGGTCAGCGACCTGCCCCAGGGCGCCGACGCGCTCACCCGCGCCGGGGTCCGTGTCGCCACCGAGCCCGACCACCTGGTGCTGTCCGGCGTGGACAAGCCGGCCACCGTCAGCCGGCTCCTCGCCGAGCAGGGCCTCTACGTCAGCGAGCTCACCCCGGTCGCGGTCGACCTGGAGAGCGTCTTCCTCGAACTGACCGCCACCGCGCCGGTCCCCGGCCAGCACCGTCAGGTCGATCAGTCCGCCAAGGTCGACCAGACCGGCACCGCAGGAGGTTGGGGCGCATGAGCCTGTTCGTCACCGAGCTGCGCCGGCTCGGCAAGCGCCGGGTGACCCGGCTGATGCTCGTGCTGCTGGTGGTCGGCCTGGCCACAGTCGCGACCGCGTTCAGCTTCTCCAGCGAGAAGCTGTCGCCCGCCGCGGTGGCCGAGGCCGAGGCCAAGGCGAACAACGACTACCAGACCGCGATGACGGAGTGGAAGCGCACCATCGCCGAGTGTGAGGCCGCTGCGGCCCGGGGCGAGAAGACCGAGGAACGGTACGGCCCGAACTGCGGCAAGGACTACCAGCCGCAGCCCGACATGTTCGAGGCGAAATGGTACCTGCCGTACCAGTTCGACTTCCGGGCCGAGTTCCCCCTGTTCATCGCCGTGTTCGCCGCCTCCGTGGCGTTGTTCGGCTTCATCGTCGGCGCCTCCTTCGTGGGCGCCGAGTGGAACACCGGCGGGATGATGAACCTGCTGCTCTGGCGGCCGAAACGGCTCACCGTGCTGGGTACTAAACTGGCCGCCCTGCTCACCACCGTGTTCGGCCTGACCGTGGTGCTCGGCGCCCTCTGGACGGCGGCGTTCTGGCTGATCGCCAGCCAGCGCGGCAGCACCGCGAAGATGACCGCCGGAGTGTGGCAGTCGATCGGGCTGGACGGGCTGCGCGCGCTGGGCATGACGCTGCTCGTGGCGGCGATCGGGTTCGCGCTGGCCTCGCTGGGCCGGCACACGGCGATGGCCCTCGGCGCGGCGGTGGGGATCTTCGCGGTGAGCGAGATCGGCATCCGGATCGCGGTAGCCGTGCTCGGCGTCCAGTTCGGTGACCGGTACGTGCTCTCCACGTACGCCCAGTCGTGGTTCCTGAAGCAGGCGGAGCTGTTCGACTACGACACCTGCCAGTTCTCCCAGGGCGCCTGCGAGCCGGCCACGTACATGGTCACCTGGCAGCAGTCGGCGGTGGTGTTCGGCGTGGCCCTGGTGGGTGCGCTCGTGGCCGCGTTCTGGACGATGCGGCGGCGGGACATCGCCTGACCTGGTCCGCGCCGCCGGCTCCCCCCGGCGGTGCGGACCCCGCGTCCGATGCGGCCGGGGGCGGCCCTGGTTACGCTGGGGCTCCCCCGGCCGGCGCGCTCCGCGTGCCGGTCACCCGCCGTCGGAGAGGAGCGCCATGTCCGCCGACGCCTCGCAGCGGGCCGCCGTCGACCGGCCCGACCCGTCGGGGCCGGCAGCGGGCACGCGCCAGGCGGGTGCCGTCCCGCCGCCACGCACCGCGCCCCCGGTCGAGTCCACGCCGCCGGACCGGTCCGCGCCCGCCGACGACAGCACGTCCCTCGACGACGTCGCCCCGTCCGGTGGTACGGCGTCCGCCCCGGCGCCGTCCGGCGCGCCGGGCGACGGCCTCACCGAGCGGGAGCGGCGGATCCTCGCGTTCGAGGCGCAGTGGTGGAAGCACGCCGGCGCCAAGGAGCAGGCCATCCGGGACACGTTCGGGCTCTCCGCCACCCGCTACTACCAGCTGCTCAACGCCCTGCTCGACCAGCCGGCCGCACTCGCCGCCGAGCCGGTGCTGATCGGCCGGCTGCGCCGGCTGCGCTCGTCGCGGGCCCGTAACCGGCGCCGCTGACCGGCGTCACTTCTCGTACGTGCGCAGCCCGTTGCCGATGGCGAAGAACGTCGGCGCCCACTCGCCGATGAAGATGCCCCAGCGGTCCGCCCGCGCCACCCCGGCGCGCTCCATGTGCTTGGAGAGGAACCAGCTGGTGACCGAGAGGCCGATGCTGACGAACCCGGCGAGGTAGGCGTGCTCCGCCCGGATGCCGCCTTCGTGCAACCGCTCCAACATCTCGAACCCCCTGTCACCGGGACCGACCCGGTCGCGTCCGACGCTACCGAAGGTCCGGAGAAGATGACGCACGGTTACCTCGATCGGGTCGGCCGCGGATGACCGGGCGCGGGCCGGGTAGGCGGCCGGCGACGACGAACGGAGGCCGACGATGGGGGCACCAGACCGCCGGTACGCGATCGGCAGCAGGCCGGCCCGCCCGGTCGCGGAGGCGCCGGTGATGCGGGTGCGTTCCGCCTCCGACCCGGCGCCCGGGCGGTCGGAGAACGAGGACGTGGTCTTCCGGTTCGGCCCGCTCGTCGGCGTCCTCGACGGCGCGACGGTGCCCGACGGCTTCGACACCGGCTGCACCCACGGTCCCGCCTGGTACGTCCGGCACCTGGCCGCCCGGATCGGCCTGGCGATCGCGGCCCGCCCCGCGGCCACGCTGATGAGCAGCCTCGCGGCGGCCGTCCTCGCGGTACGGGCCGACCACGGCGGGACGTGCGACCTCGACCATCCCGGCACCCCGTCGTCCACGGTCTGCCTGCTGCGGCACAGCGGTGACCGGGTCGACTACCTGGTG
Source organism: Micromonospora sp. WMMD1274 (assembly GCF_049179035.1). Classification (NCBI taxonomy): domain Bacteria; kingdom Bacillati; phylum Actinomycetota; class Actinomycetes; order Micromonosporales; family Micromonosporaceae; genus Micromonospora; species Micromonospora sp. WMMD1274. Next base: position 2,469,588 of record NZ_JBMHMG010000001.1, on the reverse strand, counting down.
CTCTGCGACAGCCCGCTGGTGCTCGACACCGACCGCGGGATCGAGGTGGTGACCGACGACCGGCTGGCGGACGCGGTGGCGGACCTGCGCCGCAGCGCCGCAGCGCTGCCGGACGGCGAGACCGACCCGGTGACCCGGTTCCGGCGCGCGACGACTGTGCAGCGGACCCGGATGAACCGCACCCACGGCTACTGGGCGGCGGCGAGCGACCCGGACGCGGCGTACCACGCGCTGACCGGGACGCTTCCGCTGCGCGGTCCGGGGGCGCTGCGCCGGGCCGCGCTGCTCAGCGACGGCGCCTCCTGCGCGGTCGACCAGTTCGGCCTGTTCGACTGGGCCGGGCTGCTGGAGGTGCTGTCCGTGGAGGGCCCGGAAGGGCTGATCGGCCGGGTCCGCGCGGCCGAGCGGGACCACCCGGACCGGCTGCGGCGGCACAAGCGCACCGACGACGCCTCAGCCGTGCTCTGCGAGTTCGACCCCTCGGCGTGACCACGCTCACGCCGGAACGACCGGTCGGATGACAACGCAGCGTGAGGCGGGAACACCCCGGGGGTACGACCGGACGAGGCGGTCGGCCATAGCGGCAATCCCTCCCCAAAGGGGTGGACGACCCGGACCACGCGCGGCAGACTGCGCGACGTGACGGGTGCTGTACGGCTGGAGCCGGTGGACGAACGGAACCTTGAACCGTTGCTCTCCGTAGCGGCGGCTGAGGCGGAGCCGGAGGACGTGATGCCTCCGGTGGACGCCCCCGCGGGCTGGTCGCTGGCCCGCCGCGACGCGTTCCGCGAGTTCCACCGCGCCAGCCTCGGCGGGCTGAACGGCCCGACCCGCACGGCCATGTACGCGATCGTCTCCGGCGGTGAGGTGGTCGGCATGGTGCGGATGACCCGCCGGGACGAGCCGGGGACGGTGGAGACCGGCATGTGGCTGGGCCGGTCGGCGCGGGGCCGGGGCCTGGGCGCCGCCGCGCTGCGGCAACTGCTGAACGCCGCCGCGGCGGCCGGGATGCACACAGTGGTCGCGAAAACCACTCCGGACAATGCGGGTGCGATCTCGGTGCTGCGTAAATGCGGTGCGGAATTGCGTGAGGAAGACGGAAGCCTGCATGCCCGGATGAGCCTGGATTCGGCACTTCCGATCCGCTGAGGCTCCTCGCTCACCGTTTACGTTTCTCCTGCTCAGTACCGCCTTGATGGGTGGTTTCGCGCTCCTGCGGAAATGTTTTGCCGATGGGGTGACGGGTACTGCCCGCCTCTCCGGGACGCGATGTCCGCCTCCCGGAGAGCGCGAAGGAGAGCGGATGAAAAGCGGATCACGGGTGGCGTTGGCAGTCGGTTTCGGCTATCTGCTGGGTCGCCGGAAGAAGATGCGTACCGCGCTGACGCTCGCCGCGGCGGTCGCCGCCGGGCGGGCCAGCCGGCGCCCGGGCGGTCTGAAGCAGCTCGGCGCGGACCTGATGGCCGCGAACCCGCAGTTGCGCAACCTCGGTGGGCTGGGCCCGCCGCTGGTGGCGGCCGGGCGGGCGGCCGCGACCGCAGCCGCCGGCAACGGCATCGACGCCATCGGCGGACGACTGCGCGGCGGTGCCGACGCGTTGCGCCGCAGGAGTGGCGCGGGCCGGCCGGATGCCGAGCGCTCCGCGCCGGACGGGTCGCGCTCCGCGCCGAAGGGCGAGCGCTCCGCGCCCGACGAGGAGCAGGAGCTGGACGACCAGCCCGGCGCGCCGGTGCCGGCCCGAGCCGATCGGGGGCGGTGAGCCGTGGCGACGAGCAGCCTGGCCGACCGGGCCCGCGACCAGATCGGTGGCGAGCTGCGCAATCTCGCCTCCGCGATCGGGGAGCGGGCCGTGGAGGCGGTCACCGAGCGGGTCACCGGCGCCACCGGTCGGCTCAGTGAGTACGCCAAGCAGGGCGGCGGGCCCGGCCTGGTGGCCGCGGCCACCGGCGCGCAGAAGCTCGCGGACGGCGACTCCCCGCTGAAGGCGATGTTCCATGCCGGCCTCGCCGGCGGTAAGGAGAAGGTGATGTCGGTGTTCGGCGGCGGCAAGGGTGGCAAGGGCGGCAAGGGCGGGGGCAAGAAGCTCAAGGTCACCAACATCGTCGAGACCATCGAGGTCGGCGTGCCGGTCCGGGTCGCCTACAACCAGTGGACGACGTTCGGTGACTTCCCGAGCTTCATGAAGAAGGTCGAGCAGGCCGACTGCGACGCCGACGAGAAGATGACCTGGAAGGCGCAGGTCCTCTGGTCGCACCGCACCTGGGAGTCGACGATCGTCCGGCAGATCCCGGACCGGCTGATCCACTGGCGGTCCAAGGGCGAGAAGGGCTCCGTCGACGGCACGGTCAGCTTCCACGAGGTCGGCCCGGAACTGACGAAGATCCTGGTGGTGCTGGAGTACCACCCGCAGGGCTTCTTCGAGCACACCGGCAACCTGTGGCGGGCCCAGGGCCGCCGCGTGCGGTTGGAGCTGAAGCACTTCGTCCGGCACGTGATGACCGAGACCGTGCTCGACCCGGACTCCGTCGAGGGCTGGCGCGGCGAGATCGCGGACTCCCAGGTCGTCAAGGACCACGAGACCGCGCTCCGGAAGGAGCGGGGCGACGCCGGGCCGGAGGACGACGAGTACGCCGCCTACGACGAGGGCGAGGACTTCGACGACGACGAGTACGCCGACGAGCCGGTCCTGACCGCGCCGGAGCGCTCCCGCCGTCCGGCACGCGGGCAGCGCGAACCCGAGCGGCGCCGCCGCGTCCCGGAGCGTCCCCGCCGCCCGGCCGCCCGCCGCCGCGGCGAGAGCTGACCGGAGGCGGGCCGGTTCGTCAGGACCGGCCGGTGGCGTACGACTCCAGGTGCGCGAGCTGCACCGGGTCCAGGGAGGGGCGGACGCGGGTCCGGGCCGCCTCGACGTGCGCGGCGGTCACGGTGCTCGCCTCCAGCGACTCCCGCATGGCGGCCAGCGCCGCCTCCCGGATCAGCGCGGCGCAGTCGGCGGCGGAGAAGCCGTCCAGCTCGGCGCCGAGCGCGTCGAGGTCCACGTCCGGCGCGAGCGGGACGCCCCGGGCGGACGCGCGGAGGATCTCCGCGCGGGCCGGACCGTCCGGCGGCGGCACGTAGACCAGCCGTTCCAGCCGGCCCGGACGCAGCAGCGCCGGGTCGACCAGCTCGGGACGGTTGGTCGCGCCGACCACCACCACGTTGCGCAGCGCCTCCACGCCGTCCAGCTCGGTCAGCAGCGCCGCCACCACCCGGTCGGTGGTACCGCCGTCGGTGGCCTGCCCGCGTACCGGGGCCAGCGCGTCCACCTCGTCCAGGAAGACCAGCGTGGGCGCGGCCTGGCGGGCGCGGCGGAACAGCTCCCGGACCGCCCGCTCGCTCTCACCCACCCACTTCGAGAGCAGCTCCGCGCCCTTCACCGACAGCACGTTCGCCCGCCCGGTACCGGCCAGCGCGGTCACCAGATAGGTCTTGCCGCAGCCGGGCGGACCGTAGAGCAGCACGCCGCGCGGCGGTGTCACGCCCAGCCGGGCGAACGTGTCCGGATAGGTGAGCGGCCAGAGCACCGACTCGGTGAGCGTCTGCTTGACCTCGTGCAGCCCGCCCACGTCGTCCAGCGTCACCGACGCCAGCTCCAGCGTGGACGCGGACATCGTGGTCGGCCGGACCACCTCCAGCGCGGCGGTGAAGTCGGCCATCGCCACCGTCGGCGTCTCCACCGTCTTCTGCCGCAGCGCCGCGCGCACCCCGGCCTCGCGTACCAGCGCCGCCAGGTCCGCCGCGACGAACCCGGGGGTACGGGCGGCCACCTCGTCCAGCCGGACGTCACCTGCGAGCGGCACCTCGCGGGTCAGCACAGTCAACTGCTCCCGGCGCAGCGCCGCGTCGGGCAGCGGCACGGTGATCCGCAGCGCGAGCAGGTCCGGGCCGCGCAGCGCCGGGTCGACCGCCTCGGGGCGCCCGCTGGTGCACACCACAGCGGCGCCTGCTCGCAGCGTCTCGGCGACCACCTGCCGGAACACGGTGGCCAGCGGGCCCGGCTCGTCGGCCGGGGCGATCGACTCCACGTCGGTGACCAGCAGCACGGCGGGACCACCGGCGCGTACCGCCGAGGCCGCCTCGCGCAGCCGGCGGGCCGCCGCGTCGTTGCTGAGCGCGGCCAGTTCCGGTGCCCACAGCGGCCGGACGCCCGCGCCGACCCGGGCGGCCACGGCACGCACCAGCGCGGACTTGCCCGAGCCGGCCGGACCCTCCACCAGCACGCCGAGCGAGACGGTGGTGCCGAGCCGGCCCAGCACCTCGCGGTGGTGGAAGCCCAGGTCAAGCAGTTCGGTCAGCTCCTCGGCCTGGGCGCGCAGACCGGGCAGCTCGTCCACGTCGGGCGCGTCCTCCGGGCCGAGCAGGTCCGCGTCGGGTTCCGTCCCGGCCGGGGCGGCGGGGGCGGAGAACCGCGCGGTGGAGGCCGAGGACGCCGGGCCGGAGCCGCGGGTGGCGGCGCCGTGTTCCCAGCCCACGACCGTGTCCATGGTGACGAGCGCGCCGACCGCCGGTTCGGCCGACACGACGGTGAGCAGCGTGCTCGTCCAGGCGTACCCGACGGAACTGGCCAGACTGCGCCGCGCGGCCTCGATCAGGCCGCGCACGGCGGCGTCCGGCAGCACGTCCTGCGGCAGCAGCGAGACGTCGTCCCCGGCGGTGACCACCTTGCCCAGCAGCGCGAGCCGCAGCATCTCCGGCGGGACCGCGGCGACCACAGCGGCCGGGCCGGACAGGGTGAGCCGGCGTGCCGGGGTCGCGGGCAGCGGGCTCACCGTGACCTGGCCGCCGGCCCGCAGGCCGAGGTTGCCCAGCAGCAGGTCGTCGGCGTGCAGCAGGGCGCCGCTGGTGCTCGGCTCGGCGGCGGCCGCGATGCCGGCGGTCACCCGGCGGCCGGTCAGGCGTACCGGGTCGCCGGGGCGCAGCGCCAACGCGGTGAGCACCTCGGGATGCAGGCGCACCACGCCGCGCCGGGCGTCGAGCGCGGCCGGCCGCAGCGTCGCGGTCAGGGTCAGGTCGGGTTCGGCCACCCGCCGACAGTAGCCGCCCCGATCATCGGGTGCCGGTCAGCGCGTACCCGGGTCGTCCAGCAGCGAGGGGTCGCGCCGGATCATCTCGGCCAGCCGGGCCGCCGGGTCGGACTCCAGCGGGTCGTGGCCGGGCGCGGGCACCGTCTTCACCGACATGGGCCACGCCGGCGGCGGCGCGGGCGGCGCCGCCGGGCCCACCGTCACCGCCGTGCCGGACCAGGAGACCCGCAGCGGGTACGCCTGCTCGCCCAGTTCCACGCGCAGCGTCACGGCCAGCCCGGGGTGCTCGGCCACCACCCGCCGGACCGCCTCGGCGACCTCCTCGACCGGGTCACGCCGCACCGGCGCCTCGCCACCGCGCAGCCGGTACGCGCCGTGCCCCGCCCGCCCGTCGCCCGGCTCGTCCGCCGCCTCCTCGGGTACGTCCCGCCCGGCCGCCCCGGCCGGCTCCCCGGGCATCGGCGCCCGGCGGCGCAGCGCCTCCTCGCGCCGCGCCATCCGGGCCAGTGTCTCGTCCAGATCACCCCTCATGGCGTCCACCCCTTCGCCCGACAACGGATCGAAACGACTGCCGGTTCAGCCTGCCCGGGATCGGGTGGCCCGGTCCAGCGCGCGGTCCAGGACGACGAGCAGGGCGTCCCGTACCGAGAGGCGGTCCCGGGCGTCGAACTGCACCAGCGGCACGTGCTCACCGATCGCCAGCGCCCAGCGGATCGACGGCAGGTCCAGGGCCAGCCGGCCGTCGAAGGCGTTGACGCCCACCGCGAACGGCAGCCCGGACCGCTCGAAGAAGTCGATCGCCGGGTAGCAGTCGTCGAGCCGGGCGCTGTCCACCACCACGAGCGCGCCGAGCGCGCCCCGGGCCAGGTCGTCCCACATGAACCCGAAGCGTGCCTGTCCGGGCGTACCGAAGAGGTAGAGCTTCAGGCTGCGGTCGATGGTCACGCAGCCGAAGTCCATGGCGACGGTGGTGGTGGTCTTGCCGGCGACCCCGCCCGGGTCGTCGATGCCGATGCCGGCGGTGGTCATCTCCGCCTCGGTGGTCAGCGGAGCGATCTCGGAGATCGCGCCGACGGTGGTGGTCTTGCCGACCCCGAACCCGCCGGCGATGAGGATCTTGACCGGGATCGGCGGCCGGGGCGCCGGCACCCGGCTGACGATCGGGGCCGGTTCGGCCGGCGGCACACCGGGCGGCAGGTACGGCAGCGGCGGCGTGGGCGGGGGCGGCGTGGCCCGGCCGATCAGCGGCGCCGGGCCGCCGTAGCGGCTCGGGGCGCTGTTGGCGGACGGCCCGCCCGTGGCGGCCGCCGGCCATTCAGGAGATCGCACGAAGTCCATCAATCACTCGCAGGATGATGTCGGGATCGAGGGCGTCGTCGACGTCCGCGACGTGCACGTCGAGATGGCCGGCGGCCCGCAGGTCGCCGACCAGCACCCGGGTCACCCCGAAGTGCATCCGGGTCCGGGCGGAGATCTCGGCCACCGAGACGGGCTCGGCGCAGATCGCGACGATCGCCGCCAGCTCCGGGGCCAACCGGGCGGTCACCGCCCACGAGGTGCTGCCCGGACGAGCGGTGACCTGGGTCTCCAGACCGATCGCCGGGTCGCCGTCCACCCGTCCGGACGTCAGCACGAAGGGGCGTGGGCCGGTCGGCTCCCCGTCGCCCGCGTCCGGCTCCGGCACCGGAGCGGACGCGTGCAGGAAGGGGCGGATCCGGAAGCCGGGTTCCGGCTCCGGGTCCGCGCCGGCGGCCCCTGGGCTCATTGCTGTACGGCGTTCTTCAGCTCGGCGATCAGGCGCGGACTCAGGGCACCGCCGGCGCGGCCGGCGAACAGCGTCATCTCGTACGCCACGGTGCCCAGGTTGGCCGTGCGGTCGGCGACGACGCCGAGCACCGAGCCGCTGCTGATCGCGCTGATCAGCAGGTAGCCCTCGGCCATGTCGACGATCACCCGGTTGAGCGCGCCGAGCGCGTACCAACTCGCCGCGCCCCCGGCGAGGCTGGTCATGCCGGAGACCACGGCGGCGAGCCGTTCCGCGTTGGACCGGTCCTTGATCGCGGACATGGCCATCAGCAGCCCGTCCGAGGAGACCGCGATCGCCTCCATCACCCCGGCGGTGCTGGAGGTGAACGAGTCGAGCAGCCAGTTGAAGGTGCGTGCCTCGGGACTGAGGTCGCCGGTGGTGCTCTGTTCGACGTTCTCGTGGAGGAAGGGGCTGGTCACCGTGATGGGTCCTCTTCGTAGCGGCGGTCGGTACTGACTTCGCGCAGAGCACGGGCGACGCCCGCCTCGAACTCGCTGATCCGGTTGCGGACCTCGACGGGGTCGCCGGGGTCGGAGCTGGTGGGCGGCACGGACTGGGCCGGGGCGACGGACAGGTTCGCGCCGGGCACCCGGCGGCTGAGCCGGGGCCGTTCCGCCGCCGACGGCGTGGGATCGACCGCGCCCTCGGCCCGCCGTACCCCGTCCTGGAACGCCTCGACCAGGGCCCGGACGCTCGACGGGTCCGCCGGCACGCCGATCAGCGGCCCGCCAGTGGCCGGTCCGGCCGGTCCGGCCGGTGGTGCCGGCGGCGCGGCCGGCAGGTTCGCGCCGGGCACCCGCTGCCGGATCGGTGACCGGGTACCGGGCCGCCCGGCGGGCGGGCCGACCGGGTTCGGTCCGGTCGGCGCCGCCACGGCCGGGGGCGGCCCGGCCGGCGCCGGCGGGCGGGCGCCACCGGGCGGCGGCACGAGCCCCGGCCCGCGCTGCGGCGCGACTGCCGGCCCGTGCTGCGGCGCGATCGCCGGGCGGTGCTGCGGCGCGAGCCCGGGACCGTGCTGCGGGGCGACGGCCGGGCCGGCGGGCGGCGGTGCGAGCGCCGGGCCGGTGGGCGGCGCCAGGGCCGGGCGGGTGGCCGGCGGCGCCAGGGTCGGGCCGGTCGCCGGCCCGGCGGCCGGGGGAGCGGCCGGGGCCGGGCCGACGACCGGTGTCGGCGGGGAGACGTGCCCGGGACGTGCCGCCGGTCCGGACGGCCGGGTCGCCGGCGGCCAGACCGGCGGCGGACCGCCGGCGGCCGGACCGTCGTCCTCGTCCGTCTCCGCGGTGCCGGCCTGGCTGCCGAAGGCGTTCCACGGGTCGCCGCTGGACATGCTGCGCGTGGCCCGGGTCAGCAACTCGGCGTCGAAGCCGGCCGGCGCGTCGACGGCCGGTGGCTCCGGCTCGTGGGTGCCCGGCACCGCGGCGCGGCCGGCGCTGACGCCGACCGGCTCGGGACGGCGGATCACGAGCGAGGCGCCCGGGATCTCCAGGGCGGCGGTGACGCCGCCGCCGGGGGTGTGGCTCAGCCGGACGCTCCAGCCGTGCCGGCGGGCCAGCCGGCCGACCACGAACAGGCCGAGCACCTCGGTCGGGGCGAGGTCGAGGCGTTCCCGCCGGGTGAACCGGGCGTTCTCCTCGGCCATCCGGTCCTCGGTCAGGCCGATGCCGTGGTCGACCACGACCAGCCGTGCGCCGCCGTCGGTCAGCTCACCGGTCACCACCACCCGCGTGTGCGGCGGCGAGAACGAGGTGGCGTTCTCCATCAGCTCGGCGAGCGTCAGCACCAGGTCGCCGGCGATGGCGGGGGACGCCGCCACGCCGGGCGGGACCTCCACGTCGACGCGGGTGTAGTCCTCGATCTCGCCGAGCGCGAGCCGGACCACGTCGGCCAGCGGGACCGGCGCCACGTGACCGTCCGAGCCGGTGGCGCCGGAGAGCACCACCAGGCTGCCCGCGTTGCGGCGCAACCGGCTGGAGATGTGGTCCAGCCGGTAGAGGTGTTCCAGGCGGCCCGGGTCGGTCTCCTGCCGTTCCAGCCGGTCGATGAGCGCGATCTGGCGGCCGACCAGGTTCTGCGTACGGCGGCCGACGTGGCCGAACATCTGCGCCACGTTGCGCCGCCCGGCGACCTGCCGCTCGACCAGCCGGGCGGCGGTGTGCTGCACCCGGTCGAACGCGCGGGCCAGGTCGCCGATCTCGTCCCGGGCGCTGATCTCCACCGGGTCGAGGCGTACCGGGGGGACGGTCTCGGACTCGTCGTCGGCGACCCGGGTCAGCTCGGCTTCGGTGACCCGGGCGACGCGCTCGGCGGAGCGGGTGAGCCGGCTCAGCGGCCGGGCCACCGTCCGCGCCACGGTCATGCTCAGCAGCACCACGACGAGCAGGATCGCCGCCGCCGCGAGACTGACCAGCCAGGCCGCGGTCAGGGCCTCCCGTTCCCGGGCGCGGGTCTCCGCGATGACGTCCGCGACGACCTTCTTCTCCACGAACTGGCCCAGCGTGATCATCGACCGGGCCGAGGGGAACAGCACGTCCAGCGGCACCGGCGCGATCGCGCCGACCGGGTCGCGGAGGCTGTCCACCAGGAACGTCGGGCTGGTCCGGGCGGCCACCGCCGCGTCGTCCAGCTCGGCCACCTTCAGCTGCTCGGGCGTGATCAGCTTGCGGAACCGCCGGTTGTCGACGTTGAGCCCCGCCATGCACGCCACGAACGACCGGGCCACCAGCGGATCGCCTGTCGCCTTGACCAGCACGATCTGGGTGGTGCACGAGCTCAGTGCCTCGTCGACGCGCAGCAGCGCGTCCAGGGCGAGCACCTGCCGTCCGGCCGCGGTGTCGGTGTCCACCTGGAAGGGCAGCCGCAACGCGTCGATCAGGGCGGTGTCGACCTCGCCGAACACGGTCAGGATCTGCTGCGGCGTGGCCCGGCCGGCGAGCGTGGCGTTGCGGACGTCCTCCAGCCGCCGTACCCCGTCGAGGCTCTCGCGGACCGCCGACGGCAGCGGCTCGGCGCGCAGGTCGGCGACCCGGTCGTCGACGGTGGCCGACTTCTGGATCAGCTCGGTACGGCTCACCCGCCCGAGCAGCAGCCCGACCGAGAGCAGGCGTTCCTGCTGGAGGTCCTGGACCAGGCTGCCGACCCGGCTGGCGACGCGGACGGTCTCGGCGGTGTCGGCGGCCCGCTGGGCGGTGGTCACCCGGTCGATGACGACCGGTACGGCCAGTCCGACCATGCTGAGCAGCGGAATGATCACCAGCAGGGCGAGCTTGCCCCGGATGCGTAATTTACCGAGCAGCATCGAACGGCCTCCACCGGTCGGCGTCGCCACCGTGCCCCACAGCGACCGGCTGGCGGTCGGCGCCGGGCGCGGTGAGCGGTGGTTCCGGGTGGACAGTGGGCGCCGGTGCGGCCTCGGCCGGTTCCCGGCGTGCCGGGGTGGCCCGGGACCGGTCCCGGCGCAGCGCGGCGACGTGCAGCGCGACGATCCCGGCGATCAGCAGAACCGCCGCCCCGGCGGCGATCCGGCCCAGCAGCCGGTCCCGCTCCAGGGCGTCGAGGCGTTCCACGAGCAGCGCGTCGAGCTGGTCGAGGATGACCGTGCGGAGCTCCTTGGCGGCGTTCTGCGCGCTGATCCCGGCGCGGGTGAGCTGGTCGGTGCCCGGCGCGGCCCGGCCGGCGCCGGGCGCCGAGTAGGTCGCGAACGTCTCCAGTGAACGCTGGTAGGTGTCCAGCGGGGTGAGCACGTTGGCGCCCAGGTCGGTGCTCTCCGAGCTGTCGACCGCCGAGCGCAGGTCGGCGACCAGGTCGGTGGCGGGACCGAGCGCGGAGACGCGCAGCTCGGCCAGCTCCGCGCCCACCCGCGCGCGCTCGGCGGCGGGGCGCTTGGCGGACAGCCGGGCCAGGTCGACGAGGCGTCCGGCCAGCACCGTCGCGGTGGGCAGGTCGCCGCCGATGCCGTCCTGGAGGAAGAACGAGTCGGAGCGCGGGTCGCGGATCAGGCCGGAGCTCTCCCGTACCTTGCGGTAGAGGGCCAGGAGCAGGTCGGACGCCTCGCCGTAGGCCCGGTACGCGGCCTCGGGGTCACCGATCCCGCGGTCCGGCAGCGACTCCAGCTTGGCCCGCAGCCCGGCCCAGCGTTCGTGGGTGCGCAACTCGTCTCCGACGGCGTTGTCCACCTCCGCGACGCCCTCGATGGCGGCGGCGAGCGAGGCCCGGGACACGGCTCCCTCGGCGACGGCGATGGCCTGGGCCTCCACCAGCGTGTCGGTGACCGGCCCGAGGGCGCGCAGGTAGCGGACGCCGAGCCGTTCCCGGGTCGCCAGGTCGTGGTCGTCGGCGAAGTCGCGTTCGGCCTGGACGAAGATCAGCCCGAGCGGGGCCAGCAGCGCCAGCACCAGAACCAGGGCGAGCGTACGGCCCGGTACGGCGGGCCGCCGACGGACCCGCGACGCGGGGACTGTCATGGTGTGTCTCCTCCGGCGACGGCGGGGCGATCGGTGCCCCGGGAGGTCGCCGTACGCAGTCCCGTGCACCGGACCGGAAAAGTAGCCGAACCGGACGCGGGTGGGACCTCGGCCGATGAGTCGGCTTCACGTCAGTCCACTTTGGGTGACCCTGTGTCAGGGCGAATGGTACGTAGCGTGCGATCGTGTAGCCGAGAAGTGACATCGACGGTGGTTTGCGCCCGTAGATGTGAATTCACATGATCCGAATTCGTCCCGCTGGGATGCTCTGGACCTTTGGCGGATGACGGACGCTACGCGACGATCGGTGCAACCGGACAGACGTACGGCGGATCTCAGCGAATGCTCAGCCGTCGGCCCGTACCGTGTGGCGCATGAGATCAACCGCCGCGCGGCTCCGGCGCGCCCTGGCCGGCCGTCCGCGCCGCACCGTCGCCGCAGTGGTGGTGGTCGTCCTCGTCGCCGCCGCGCTGGTCTGGGTGGCCCGGCCGGGCGGCACGGGCTTCCGGACCGAGCCGGAGACGGTGACGGTACGCTCCGGGCCCTCCGGCGACGAGCCGGTCGACCTGGACACCACGCTCTACCTGCCGGAGGACGCCTCCTCGTCCAACCGGGTACCGGCGGTGCTGCTGGCGCACGGCTTCGGCGGGACCAAGGACTCGGTCCGCTCCGACGCCGAGGACCTGGTCGCCCGGGGGTACGCGGTGCTCACCTGGACCGCCCGCGGGTTCGGGCGCAGCGGCGGCCAGATCCACCTGGACAACCCCGACTACGAGGTGCGGGACGCGCAGCGGCTGCTCGACCGGCTCGCCCAGCGGCCGGACATCCGCCTCGACGCGGCCGGCGACCCCCGGGTCGGTGTGGTCGGCGGCTCGTACGGCGGCGGCCTGGCCCTGCTGCTGGCCGCGCAGGACCAGCGGATCGACGCGATCGTCCCGATGATCACCTGGAACGACCTGTCCCGGGCCTTCCTGCCGGAGAGCAGCGGCCGGCAGCCCACCGACGGTGTGTTCAAGAAGGGCTGGGCGGGCATCTTCTTCGGCGGCGGCGGGAACGCCGGATCCGGCCCGGCCGGTCTCTCCGGGGCCACCGCCGCCGCACCGGAGGGCGCACCCGAGTCCGCCGGCCCGCCGAGCCCGCAGCCGGGCGCCGGGCCGGGCAGCGGTCCCGGTCGCGCGCCGGCCGGCGCCGCCGACCCGTCCTGCGGGCGCTTCGCGGCCGACGTCTGCGCCGCGTACCTGCGCATCGCCACCACCGGCCGGGCCGACGCGGCGGCGGTCGAGCTGCTGCGCCGGTCGTCGCCGGCCGGCGTGCTGGACCGGATCAAGTCGCCGACGCTGCTGGTGCAGGGCGAGGCGGACACGCTCTTCCCGCTGGCCGAGGCGGACGCCAACGCCCGGGGCATCGCCGCGGCCGGCACGCCGGTGCGGGTCGCCTGGTTCACCGGCGGCCACGACGGCGGCTCCGGGCCCACCTCCGACTCCGACCGGGTGAAGTTCCTGACCGCGCAGTGGCTCGACCACTACGTCAAGGGCGACGGGGCGGCCCCCGGCGACACGTTCACGTTCTCCCGGATCGCCGGGTTCGACGCGCTCGACCGGGGCCTGGTGGCAACCGGCTTCCGCACCGCCGACTATCCGGGCCTGACCGGTGAGGGCCGCCGCGAGGTGACGCTCGCCGGTCCGCCGCAGCCGGTCGCCGTACCGCCCAACGGCAACCCGGCGGCGATCTCCTCGGTGCCGTTCGCGGGCGCGCTCGGCTCGCTGCTGGACGGCGTCGCCGGTGACATCCCCGGCCAGCACGCCCGCTTCGAGTCGGCGCCGCTGGACGAGCCGGTCGACGTGGTGGGCGCGCCCACCGTGCGGATCAGGGCCGCCTCACCGACCGGCGAGGCGGTGCTGTTCGTGAAGCTCTACGACGTCGACCCGCAGGGCGCGGCCACGCTGCCGTCCGGCCTGGTCGCGCCGGTGCGCCTGACCGGCCTGCCGGCCACCGTCGACGCGGCCACGCCGGTCACCGTGACGCTGCCGGGGATCGTCCGGCGGGTCGAGGCCGGGCACCGGCTGCGGCTCGTCGTGGCGACGTCGGACCAGGCGTACGCCTCGCCGGCCGAACCGGCCGTGCACACGGTGGCGCTCGCGGACGGGCCGCTGACGCTGCCCACCGTCGACGCCACGCCGATCCCCACCACCGCCACGATCTGGCGCTGGGCGCTGGCCGGACTGCTCGCCGCGATCGTGGCCGGGCTCGTCGTGGTCGTGCTGCTCACCCGTCGCCGGCACCGTCGCCAGGACGACTCCGTGCACCCGGAGTACGCGGGCGTCCCGCTCGCCGTGCGCAACCTGCGCAAGGAGTACGCGGACGGTTTCGTCGCGGTGTCCGACGTCGACTTCGAGGTGCACCCCGGCCAGGTGGTCGGCCTGCTCGGGCCCAACGGCGCGGGCAAGACCACCACGCTGCGGGTGCTGATGGGGCTGACCCAGCCCACCGCCGGTGAGATCTACGTCTTCGGTCACCGGCTGGTGCCGGGCTCGCCGGTGCTGTCCCGGATCGGCGCGCTGGTCGAGGGACCGGGCTTCCTGCCGCACCTGTCCGGCCTGGACAACCTCAAGGCGTACTGGCGGGCGACCGGCCGGCCATGGGAGGACGCGCACTTCGACGAGGCGCTGGAGATCGCCGGCCTGGGCGACTCGGTGCACCGGCGGACGAAGAAGTACAGCCACGGCATGCGCCAGCGGCTGGCCATCGCCCAGGCCATGCTCGGCCTGCCCGAGCTGCTGGTGCTGGACGAGCCGACGGACGGGCTGGACCCGCCGCAGATCGCCGAGATGCGCCGGGTGCTCCAGCGCTACGCCACCGACGGCCGGGCGGTGCTGGTCTCCAGCCACCTGCTGGCCGAGGTGGAGCAGACCTGCACGCACGCGGTGGTGGTGAACAAGGGCCGGATCGTGGCGTCCGGCCCGGTGGAGGAGATCGTCGGCGAGTCGCCGAGCGTGCTGTTCGAGGTGAGCGACCCGGACGCGGCGCGTACGGTGCTCGACCGGCTCGGCGGCGTACGGGTGCTGCCCGACGTCGACGGCGGGCTGGTGGTCGACACCAACGGCACCGCCCGCAGCGAGGTGGTGGCGGAACTGGTCCGCGCCGGCATCGGGGTGGACCGGGTGGTGCCCCGGCGCCGCCTGGAGGACGCGTTCCTCGCCCTGGTGGGCGAGAACTCTCGGGGAAGCGGGGACCGGTGATGGCGGGTTCGTCTGTGGCATCGTCGCCTGGTGGCGGCACGTCCGGTACGGCGGCGCCGGGCGCGGGCGGGGCGGCGGCCGGTTACCGGCCCTCGGCCACGCTCCCGTTCGCGGCGGAGTTCCGGCGGCAGGCGTCGCGCCGGCGTACCCAGCTCGCGCTGGGGTTCATGGTGCTGCTGCCGCTGATCATCCTGGTGGCGTTCCAGTTCGACGCCGGGGACGACGACGGCGGCGGGCGGGGCGAGTTCTCCAGCCTGGCCGACCTGGCCACCTCGGGCGGGCTCAACTTCACCCTGTTCTCGATCCTGGTGTCCGCGTCGTTCCTGCTGGTCGTGGTGGTGGCGCTGTTCTGCGGCGACACGGTGGCGAGCGAGGCGAGCTGGGGCAGCCTGCGTTACCTGCTGGCGGTGCCGGTGCCCCGGGCCCGGCTGCTGGCGGTGAAGCTGGTCGTCGCGCTCGCGTACTCCGGGCTGGCGTTGCTGTTGCTGGCCGGCACCGCGCTGCTCGCCGGCACGCTCCGGTACGGCTGGAAGCCGCTGAGCAGCCAGGTCTCGGCCGAGCTGGCCCCGGCCGACGGGTTGCTGCGGCTGCTCGGCGTGCTCGGCTATCTGGCGGTCGTGCTGCTGGTGGTGGCCGGGCTGGCGTTCCTGCTGTCGGTGACCACCGACGCCGCGCTCGGCGCGGTCGGCGGTGCGGTGCTGCTGTGGATCCTGTCCAGCATCCTGGACCAGATCACCGCGCTGGGCGGGCTGCGGAACCTGCTGCCGACCCACTACAGCAGCGCCTGGCTGGGGTTGCTGTCCACGCCGATGCAGACCGACGACGTGGTCAAGGGCGCGTTCTCGGCGGTCGTCTACGCCACGCTGTTCTGGGGTCTGGCCTTCTGGCGCTTCACCCGCAAGGACGTCACGAGCTGAGGTGACCGGACGGGGTCGCCACGGGAGTGGTCCGGCCCATATCATGGGAGCGTTCCCACAGGATTGTCCCGCCTGCAAAGAAATCGATTAACATCAATCAGTAGTCCCGCCATCCTGGACGGCGTCCGGCACCCGTACCAGGAGGTTTCCCATGATCCCGGCGCAGCTGAAAGCCCCCGTGCTGTCCCTGTTCCGCATCGTCACCGGCGCGCTCTTCCTCTGCCACGGCGCCGCCTCGATCTTCGGCGTCTTCGGCGGCAACCCGGCCACCGGCGGGGCCGTCCCGTTCGGCACCTGGCCCGGCTGGTGGGCGGCACTGATCCAACTCGTGTGCGGCGCGCTGGTGCTCGTCGGCCTGTTCACCCGGCCGGCCGCGCTGCTCGCCTCCGGCTCGATGGCGTACGCGTACTTCGTGGTGCACCAGCCGGACCACCTGATGCCGATGCAGAACGGCGGCGAGCTGGCCGCGCTCTTCTGCTGGTCGTTCCTGCTGGTCGCGGTGCTCGGCCCGGGAAACTGGGCGCTCGACACGCTGCTGGCCCGCCGCCGGTCCGTCGCGACCGAGCCCACCGCGGCCCCGGCCTCGGTCCCGGCCTGAGTCCGCGGCGGCGAACCAGATCCCGGTCGGGGTGATCCCTGCCGGGCTCTGGTTCTACAGCGGATTGACCGGCGCAGTCGTGGGCGGCGGCGGGACGGCCGGCGTGGGTGTGCCGGCCGGGTCGGGCTTCCGGCGCTCCCACGCGCTGACGCCGAGCCGGCCGGTGTTGCCGAGGTCGATCGGCCCGTCCAGGGCGACCGGGTACGCCGGCCGGTCGGCCACCGGCGCGACGTCGAGTTCCCTGCCGTCGGTCGCCACCACTGTCGGGTCGGTGACCAGGTTCCGCCAGATCAGCGCCGCGCCGGCCCGCTCGCCGGGGGCCAGCACGATCCGGGTGGGCGGGTGGTCGAAGCCGGAGGTGATCGGCTTGGCACCCGGGATGATCCGCACCTCGATCGGGTCGCCGTCGGCGTCCCGGAGCGTGACCGCCGGATAGCCGCGCAGCTCGTACGGCCGGTCGCCGCAGTTGAGCAGTTCCAGGCCCATCGCTCGCAGGCCCATCGCGGCGCTCACCCCGAGCCCGGTGATCGCGATGCCCTCCGGGGAGCAGGTGGCGGCGGGCGTGTGGTCGGCGGTGGGAGCGCCCGGCCGCGGCGGCGGGTCGGACAGTCCGTCCGCGGGCCCTCGGGCCGGGGTGCAGGCGGCCATCAGCGTCACGCCGGTGAGGACGCCGATCAGGCGCGCCGGTCTCCGCATCCGGCGATCATGCCACTCCGCCGCGCTCGGCGAGGACCGCGTCGAGCAGGCCCGGGTAGAGACGGTCCAGTTCCTCGCGGCGCAGCCGCACGTAGCGGGTGGTGCCGGCGACCCGGGTGCGGGTCAGGCCGGCCTCCCGCAGCACCTTGAGGTGGTGGCTGCGGGTGGCCTTGGAGACGCCGAACTCGAACGAGCCGCAGGCGTGTTCCCCGCCGGGCGCGAGCGCCCGCACGATCTGGAGCCGGACGTCGTCGGCCAGCGCCGCGAGCACGGCCGTGACCGGCACCTCGCGCAGCTCGGGTTCGTGCAGCTGCTCATGATCGGCGCCGTGCTCGGCTGGGCGTTCTACACCCACGGCGCGAGCCGGTTCCCGGAGTGGTCTGCGCTGCGCTACACCACGCTGACCGCTGTCGCGGGCATGCTCGCCATGCTCGCCGCCAGCGCCGTCGCCGACCTCACCGGGCTCCAGCACGCGCCGGCCGCCGCCGACCTCGTCGCGATCGCTCCCCAGCTCGCGTACGCGGTGCTGGTCGCCGCCGTCCTCGCGGTGCTGGCGTGGAACACCGGCGTACGGCGGCTCGGCCCGGCCGACGCCGCGCTGTTCATGAACCTGGTGCCGGTGGCCACGTTCGCGGTGCAGATCCTGCGCGGCTACCGCCCGGTCGCGGTGGTCGGACGCTGAGCCGGCCCACAGCGTGGGATCCCGGGGTGGCGCGGCCGTGAGCAGCGCCTAGACTCGGCGGCACAACTGAATACCTCATCCAGAGGGGCTGAGGGATACGGCCCGACGACGCCCCGGCAACCACCCGCACGCTCGACGACGAGCGACGGCGGGCAGGTGCCAATTCCGTCCCCGCCGCACCCGGCGATGCGGGGAAAGATGAGAGGAAATCCTCGACATGACGTCGACGCTTCCCGTCGCCACCGGTATCGACACCACCCTCAGCCCGGCCCGCGCCCTGGTCTGCCGCGCCTGTTCGGCGCGGTACCCGCTCGCCGCCCAGCACGCCTGTTACGAGTGTTTCGGGCCGCTGGAGGTCGACTACGACACCGCCGCGCTGGCCACCGTCACCCGCGAGCGGATCGAGGCCGGTCCGGACAACATCTGGCGGTACGCGGCGCTGCTGCCGGCCGGTCAGGACCCGGCCACCCGGGTCACGCTCGACCCGGGGCTGACCCCGCTCGTCGCCGCTCCGCACCTCGCCGCCGAGCTGGGGCTCACCGCGCCGCTCTGGGTCAAGGACGACAGCGCGAACCCCACCCACTCGTTCAAGGACCGGGTCGTCTCGGTGGCGCTCACCGCGGCCCGGGCGCTCGGCTTCTCCCGTTACGCCTGCGCGTCCACCGGCAACCTCGCCAACTCCGTCGCCGCGCACGCGGCCCGGGCCGGCGTGCCGTCGATCGTCTTCATCCCCGGCGACCTGGAGCAGGGCAAGGTCGTCACCACCGCTGTCTACGGCGGCGACCTGGTCGCCATCGACGGCTCGTACGACGACGTGAACCGGCTCTGCGGCGAGCTGGTGGAGACCGACGAGTTCGAGGACACCGCGTTCGTCAACGTGAACGTGCGCCCCTACTACGCGGAGGGCTCCAAGACGCTCGGCTACGAGGTGGCCGAGCAGCTCGGCTGGCGGATCCCGGCCCAGGTGGTCATCCCGATGGCCAGCGGCGAGCTGCTCACCAAGATCGACAAGGCGTTCACCGAGCTGGTCGAGATCGGGCTGGTCGAGGCGCCGGCCGGCGGCTGGAAGGTGTTCGGCGCGCAGTCGGCCGGCTGCAACCCGATCGCCACCGCGCTGCACGGCGACACCGACACGATCACGCCGGTCAAGCCGGCCGGCATCGCCAAGTCGCTGAACATCGGCGACCCGGCCGCCGGGCTGTACGCGCTGGAGGCGGTCCGCCGTACCGGCGGCTGGATGGACTACGCCGACGACGACGAGATCCGCGCCGGCATCCGGCTGCTCGCCCGTACCACCGGGGTGTTCGCCGAGACGGCCGGCGGCGTGACGGTCGCGGTGCTGCGCAAGCTCGTGGAGTCCGGCCGGCTCGACCCGGCCGCCGAGACGGTCGTGTTCAACACCGGCGAGGGCCTGAAGACGCTCGACGCGGTGGCCGCCCAGGTCGGCCCCACCCACCGCATCAAGCCCAGCCTCCGCGCCGCCCGCGACGCCGGCCTCCTCGCCTGACCCGGAGCCGGCCTCGGCCGGGTGGGGGAGGTGGGCTCGCCCGGGTGGGGGATCGGGTGAGACCGGTGGGTAACCGGTGATGTGCGGTGAGTGCCAGAAAACCGCCCTCAAGGACTTGACGGCAGGAACCGGACGGCGCAAGATGCTTCGTGCGGGAGGGCATCCGCCGGAGACTTTTCAAGTTCTTGCGACCCAACGCCGGAGGCGTTGTGCGGACGTCCCTCCCGACCAACGTCCGAAGGGGCCGGCGGAAAACCGCTGGCCCCTTCGCTGTGTCCGGCACACCCTTGGTGGCATGACGCTCACCGTGACGCCCCTGGACCCGGCCGACCGGCAGACGCTCGACGCGGTCTACCGGATCGCGTGCGCCGCGCAGGCCGTCGACGAGCCGGACCTGCCCGACCCCTGCAGGCGGCGGTTCGAGGCGCCGCTGTCGCATCCGATGCCCGGCATCGACACGCGCTGGCTGGTGGCCCGCCTCGGCGGGTCGCCGGTCGGCTGGCTGCGGCTCTACCTGCACACGATCGACAACACCGAGAACGCGAGCGTCGAACTGACAGTGGACCCGGCGTACCGGCGGCGGGGGATCGGGCGCGCGCTGCACGACCACGGGGTGCGGCTGCTGCGGGAGCACGGGGGCAAGCGACTCGTCGGCGCGACGGTCGCCGCGCTGCCCGGCGAGGAGGACCGGGTGTTCCCCGGTGCCGCGTTCGCCGCCGCCATGGGCGCCAAACCGGCGCTGGCCGACGTCCGCCGCCGCCTCGACGTGGCCGGGCTCGACCGCGACCGGCTGTCCGCGCTGCTGGCCGGGGCCCGCGCCGCGGCGACCGGATACCGGCCGGTGCGGTGGCGCGACCACACCCCCGAGGAGTACGTCGCGGACGTCGCCTACCTCCAGGGCCGGCTGCTGGTCGACGCGCCGATGGGTGAGCTGGACTGGGAGCCGGAGCAGATGGACTCGGCGCGGGTGCGGGACGCGGAGCGGGCGCTGGACGCCCGGGGCGTACGCCGGTACAACACCGGCGTGGTGCACGAGGCGTCCGGCCGCCTGGTCGGCTGGACCCAGCTCGGCCTGGACGCGGGCAGCACCGGTCACGCCTGGCAGGAGATCACCATCGTCGACCCCGACCACCGCGGCCACCGGCTCGGCCTGCTCTGCAAGGCCGGAAACCTGGCGTACGCGCTGGCGCACGAACCGGCGTTGCGGGTCGTCGACACCTGGAACGCGGCGGCGAACCGCCACATGATCGGGATCAACGAACAGCTCGGCTTCCGCCCCGCCGCCGGTTCCGTCGACTGGCAATTGACGATCTGAGTTGTGACACGCCCCTACTGATCTGGTGCCTTCCTGTTGCATGATGGCGGGCATGACGGAGACCCCGCACCCCCTGTACGACAGGCACCGCGAGACCCTCGACCGGGCGCTGACCGCCATCGCGGAGCGCGGGTACTGGTCGGCCTACCCCGAGTCGCCCAGCCCTCGGGTGTACGGCGAGACCGCCGCCGCCGACGGGAAGGCCGCCTTCGAGGCGTACCTGGGCGAGGACTTCCCGCTCGACCAGGCCGGTGACGGCACCACAGTGGCCACCGAGGTCAGCCCGTTCGGGGTGGCGCTGGACGTGCGCTACCCGCACGCGGGCGCCGACCAGCTGGTGTCCGCCGCGAACGCCGCGCTGCCCGCCTGGCGCGACGCGGGCCCGCAGGCCCGGGCCGGTGTCTGCCTGGAGGTCCTGGACCGGCTGCACCGCAACGTGTTCGAGCTGGCGAACGCGGTGCAGTTCACCAGCGGCCAGGCGTTCGTGATGGCGTTCCAGGCCGGTGGCGCGCACGCGCTGGACCGGGCGCTGGAGGCGGTCGCCTACGCGTACGCGGAGATGACCCGCCACCCGGGGACGGCCGGCTGGGAGAAGGCCGCCGGCAAGGGCGACCCGCTGCGGATGACCAAGACGTTCCACGTGGTGCCGCGCGGGGTCGCGCTGGTCATCGGCTGCAACACGTTCCCGACCTGGAACTCGTACCCCGGTCTGTTCGCCTCGCTCGCCACCGGCAACCCGGTGGTGGTGAAGCCGCACCCGCGCGCGGTGCTGCCGCTGGCGATCACCGTCAGGTACGCCCGCCAGGTGCTCGCCGAGGCCGGCTTCGACCCGAACCTGGTGCAGCTCGCCCCCGAGACCGACGGCGAGAAGCTCGCCACCACGCTGGCCCTGCACCCGGCCGTCAAGATCGTCGACTTCACCGGCTCCAGCGAGTACGGCGACTGGCTGGAGGCGAACGCCCGGCAGGCCGCCGTCTACACCGAGAAGGCCGGCCTGAACACGGTGGTGATCGACTCCACCGACGACTTCGCCGGGCTCTGCCGCAACCTGGGCTTCACGCTGACGCTGTACAGCGGCCAGATGTGCACCACCTCGCAGAACCTGCTGATCCCGCGCGACGGTATCGAAACCGACCAGGGGCACAAGAGCTTCGACGAGGTGGCCGCCGGGATCGCCGGCGCGGTCGCCAAGCTGACCGCCGACCCGGCCCGGGGCGTCGAGCTGACCGGCGCGATCGTCAACGACGGCGTGCTGGAGCGGCTGGAGGAGGTCACCAAGGTCGGCGAGCCGGTGCTGGAGTCGCGCACCGTCGAGCACCCGTCCTTCCCCGGCGCGGTGGTGCGTACGCCGACTGTGGTGAAGCTGGACGCGTCCGACACCGCGACCTACTCGCGGGAGTGGTTCGGGCCGATCTCGTTCGCCATCGCCACCGACTCCACCGAGCACAGCCTGCGCATCCTGCGCGAGACGGTGGGGGAGAAGGGTGCGCTGACCGCTGGCGTCTACTCCACCGACGAGGCGGTGCTGGACGCGGCCGAGGCGGCGGCGATCGACGCCGGGGTGCACCTGTCCTGCAACCTGACCGGCGGGGTGTTCGTCAACCAGTCGGCGGCGTTCTCCGACTTCCACGGCTCGGGCGCGAACGCGGCGGCCAACTCGGCGCTGACCGACGGCGCGTACGTCGCCAACCGGTTCCGCATCGTGCAGAGCCGCCGGCACGTCTGAGTCACCGCATCCTGGGCGCGTCGGTCGTCGCGGTGACGACCGGCGCGCCCGGCGGCGTCCTCAGGCCGGGCGGCGCATCTGGAGTTCGTGCAGGCCGGTGATCCGGGGGTGCGGCACCCGCACCCCGGTGTCCACGAAGCCCAGCTTCTGATAGGCCCGGTAGGCGCGGTCGTTGCCGACCACCACCTCCATCATCAGCTCGGGCCGTCCGCAGGCGCGCGACCAGGCCGCCACCTCGTCGACGAGCGCCGCCAGCAGGCCGCTGCCCCGCCGGGCCGGCGTCACGTAGACCGCATAGACGAGCGTCAGGCCCGGCTCGTCCGGCGCGGCGATGCCGCCGGCGTGGCCGACCAGACGGCCGCCCGGGTCGGCCACGAACTGCGCGGTGTGGTCGCCCCGGGAGACGGCCGCGACCCGGGCCGCGAACTCCGCGTGCGGCCGGGCGGCGGCCTCGGCCACCGTCTCCAGGAAGGCCAGCGGGGAGTCGGCCAGCATCTCCAGCCGGAGCGCCCGCATCCGGGCGGCGTCGGCCGGCCGGACCCGGCGGACGGTGGTCGTGGTGGTCGCGCTGGTCATGCCGCATGCATACCGGACGGTCCGCGGCGGGTGTGCGACAGGCCCGGGTACGCCCCGGAATATGCCCGATTTGTGGTCGTGCGCCGTCGTCACGCCTCGTGTAGCGTGCGATTTCGGTCACTGAATTCAGCATCACCGATCGCTGAATCGGTGCGCCGCCGGTGCCGGTCCGCCGGTCTCCGGGTGTTGGAACGCCGCGCAGAGTGAGGAAGTGCACCGTGGCACAGGGCACCGTGAAGTGGTTCAACGCCGAAAAGGGCTACGGCTTCATCGCCGTCGACGGCGGGCAGGACGTCTTCGTCCACTTCTCCGCGATCGAGATGGACGGCTACAAGGCGCTCGACGACGGTCAGCGGGTCGAGTTCGAGATCGCGCAGGGGCAGAAGGGTCCGCAGGCCGAGCGGGTCCGCGTCATCGCCTGAACCGCGGCGGGCGGTGCTCCCGCAATCGGACCCCGGACCGGGGGCTGCGTTGCGGCCGGCCACCATGGAAGATCATGAGCCGTTCCAGCCGTAGTCGCTGAGGAGGGCCCATGTCCGATCTGCCCCCGTCGGGTTCCACCGAGCCGGCGGCGTCCGGCCCTCCGGCCGACCCGACCGCGCCCCCGCCTCCTGCTGCCGATCCGGCACCGGGACCGTCTGGGGCCACCGGAGGGGCCACGCCCGGCTCCGGCGCGTCCGGCGCCGACCCGTGGGCCGGTCATACCGGCCCCGTGCCGATCGTGCCCGACCAGCCGGGGTACGACAGCCCGCAGCCCGGCGTCCCGAACCCGGCCGGCCAACCCGCCTGGGGCGCCCCGCCCGGCTGGACCGCGCCGGGCGACGTCCCACCCGGCCACACCCCGCAGGGCTGGACCGCGCCGGGCACTCCACCCCAGGGCTGGACCGCGCCGGGCACTCCACCCCAGGGCTGGACCGCGCCGGGCACTCCACCCCAGGGCTGGACCGCTCCGCCGGGTACTCCGCCGCCGGGCTGGGGCGGCGGCCCCGCGTACCCGGGCTATCCGATGCCCGGCGCGGCCTACCCGGCCCCCGGTGCGGCGTACCCGGTGCCGGCCGGTCCCGGGGCGTACGCCGGTTGGTATCCCGGCATCGACCCGCAGGATCCGCTCGTCAACCCGCCGCACGCGGGCATCGGTCCCTGGTTCGCCCGCTGCACCGCGGCGCTGCGGCGCGGCTGGCGGCAACTGCTGCCGATCGTGCTGCTCACCCAGGTGGTCCCGGCGGCGGTGATCGGCGTCCTCACGCTCGTCTTCAGCCCGGAGGGCGAGCTGGCGACCGCCCCGGACGGCGCGCCGGTGCTGCCGGCCGGTTTCTGGGGGCAGATGTTCGCCTTCTACGGCGTGCTCCTGGCCGCCGGCTTGGTCTTCGGCCTGCTCCAGGCGACGGGCTGGGCCGCCGGCACCTGGGTGGTCGCCCGCCAGGCGGCCGGCGAGCCGACTGGACTCGGCGCCGCCTTCCGGTACGGGATGCGCCGTGCGCTCGGCCTGTGGGGCTGGACCCTCCTGGTCTCGCTGCTGGCCATGCTCGGCACCTGTCTGTGCGTGCTGCCCGGCATCTACGTCACGTTCGCGCTGGCCCTGTTCGGCCCGGTCTACCTGTTCGAGCGGCGGGAGCCGATCGGGCGGGCGTGGCGGATGTTCCACAACCGGTTCGGCATGGTGCTGGGCCGGGTCGCGCTGGTGATCGCGGTACTCCTCGCGGCAACGGTGCTCGACGCCGTGGTGGGCGGGATCAGCGGGGCGGCGTTCGGTGTCGAGCCGATGAACGCCGTCGGCACCGCGATCGGCGCCGTGGCGTTCGCCGTGTTCGGCGCCCTGCTGGCTGCCCCGGCGTACCTGGCGCAGCAGGTCGGGCTGGTCGTCACGTACGCCGAACAGCGGGCTCAGGAAGGCCCGGTGAACGCGGCCCGGCTGGCGGCGGAACTCGGCTGAGCGGGGCTGTCGTGCTTGCACTCGGCTAGGGAGAGTGCTAAACAAGTCATTGGCACTCGCGTACGGTGAGTGCCAGAAGGTCGGGGCGGTAGGGCCACGGCCGCGCCGGTGTCCGATAGGGCGCCGGGGCGGTACGAGGCCGGTCGTCGCGGGCTGTCCGGCCCGACCGAGGAGACGTCGTCGTCGCCAGGTGGCGACGTCCCCAAGGTGCGTACACCAGACGGCCCATCCGGGCATCCGGGTGGCCCGTGAGTGTCCAGGAGGACAACGCCGTATGGCCAAGATGATCGCGTTCGACGAAGAGGCGCGCCGCGGCCTCGAGCGGGGCATGAACCAGCTCGCCGACGCCGTGAAGGTGACCCTCGGCCCCAAGGGCCGCAACGTCGTGCTCGAGAAGAAGTGGGGTGCCCCCACCATCACCAACGATGGTGTGAGCATCGCCAAGGAGATCGAGCTCGAGGACCCGTACGAGAAGATCGGCGCCGAGCTGGTCAAGGAGGTCGCGAAGAAGACCGACGACGTCGCCGGTGACGGCACGACGACGGCGACCGTCCTGGCCCAGGCCCTGGTCCGTGAGGGTCTGCGCAACGTGGCCGCCGGCGCCAACCCGATGGCCCTGAAGCGGGGCATCGAGGCGGCCGTGGCCAACGTCTCGGAGGAGCTGCTCAAGCTCGCCAAGGACGTGGAGACCAAGGAGCAGATCGCCTCCACCGCCTCCATCTCCGCCGCCGACCCCAGCGTCGGCGAGATCATCGCCGAGGCGATGGACAAGGTGGGCAAGGAAGGTGTCATCACCGTCGAGGAGAGCAACACCTTCGGCCTGGAGCTCGAGCTCACCGAGGGCATGCGCTTCGACAAGGGCTACATCTCCGCCTACTTCATGACCGACCCGGAGCGTATGGAGGCCGTCTTCGACGACCCGTACATCCTGATCGTCAACAGCAAGATCTCGTCGGTGAAGGACCTGCTCCCGATCCTGGAGAAGGTCATGCAGTCGGGCAAGCCGCTGCTGATCATCGCCGAGGACCTGGAGGGCGAGGCCCTCGCCACCCTGGTGGTCAACAAGGTCCGTGGCACCTTCAAGTCGGTCGCCGTCAAGGCGCCGGGCTTCGGTGACCGCCGCAAGGCCATGCTGACCGACATCGCCATCCTCACCGGTGGCCAGGTCATCAGCGAGGAGGTCGGCCTCAAGCTGGACGCGACCGGCCTCGAGATGCTGGGCCGCGCCCGCAAGGTCGTGGTGACCAAGGACGAGACCACCATCGTCGACGGTGCCGGCGACGCCGAGCAGATCCAGGGCCGGGTGAACCAGATCCGGGCCGAGATCGACAAGAGCGACTCCGACTACGACCGGGAGAAGCTGCAGGAGCGTCTGGCCAAGCTGGCCGGCGGTGTTGCGGTGATCAAGGTCGGCGCGGCCACCGAGGTCGAGCTGAAGGAGCGCAAGCACCGCATCGAGGACGCCGTCCGCAACGCGAAGGCCGCCGTCGAGGAGGGCATCGTCCCGGGTGGTGGCGTCGCGCTGGTGCAGGCCGGCAAGACCGCCTTCGACAAGCTGGACCTGGCCGGCGACGAGGCCACCGGCGCGCAGATCGTCAAGATCGCGCTGGACGCCCCGCTGCGGCAGATCGCCGTCAACGCCGGCATGGAGGGTGGCGTCGTCGTCGAGCGCGTCCGCAACCTCGACCCGGGTCACGGCCTCAACGCCGCGACCGGCGAGTACGTGGACCTGCTGGCCGCGGGCATCATCGACCCGGCCAAGGTGACCCGTTCCGCGCTGCAGAACGCCGCCTCGATCGCCGCGCTGTTCCTCACCACCGAGGCCGTCGTGGCGGACAAGCCGGAGAAGGCCCCGGCCGCCCCGGCCGGTCCGGGTGGCGGGGAGATGGACTTCTGAGTCCAGCTCCACCCAGTTACGCCGAAGGGGGCGGGCCGCGTCAGCGGTCCGCCCCCTTTCCGCGTACCCGGCTCAGGTGGGCAGCGGGCGCTGGTTGCGCCGCTTGTGCGCCCTGTCGTACGGCGGTGGCGGCCGCCTCGGCTCGTCCACCGGCTGCCGTTGCTCCTCCACCGGTGGCCCGTCGGTGCCGGTGAGCTCGGCGAGCTGCTCGGCGTCGCCGACGTCGAGCCGGTCGAACGGGAGCTGGCCGGGAAGCTCGTCGGCCGGGTGCCGGGCCGCCGCCGGATCCTCGGCCCGTTCGTCATTCGTGGTCATGCACCGCCTCCTCTGCTCCGACCGTAGAGCCCGGTCGATGGCGAAGGAGGCCGAATGGCGCTATTGACGTCTATGCCCCTTTGATGGCTTTCCGGTAGAGGAAGAACACCCGCTCGATCCGGGCCCCGGCCGCGTTCGAGTAGAACGGCACCGGTCCGACCCAGCCGATCTGCGCCGCGGTGATCCCGGCGGCCGCCTGGTCGCGCAGGCAGCGGCGCAACAGCACGCCACCGATCCCGGATCCCTCTGCCGCCGGTGCGGTGCCCATCGGCCCGAACCAGCTCGGCCGCGCCGACCCGTACGCGGCGAACCCGAGGATCTCGCCGTCCCGCTCGGCGAGGTGCGCACCCGCGTCCGGCCGCCCCAGCGAACCGGCCAGCTCACCGTCCCAGGCGCCGCCGAACGTGGACCGGGCGAACGCGGCGAGCGCCGGCAGGTCGTCGGCGGCGGCCCGGCGTACCGTCACGCCCCGCCCGGCCAGCCGCTGCTCGGCGGCCCCGGTCGGACGCAGCGCCGCCGACCCCTCGGACAGGTCGGCGGTCATGTTCCAGGCGGTACGGTCCTGCCGGTAGCCGAGCCGCTGCGCGGCGCAGACCGCCGGCGTGTAGCGCACGTCGATGCCCGGCCAGACGTAGTGCGGCGGGTTGCCGGCGAGCAGCACCTCGGCCGCCCCGAGCGCGCCGAGCCGGCTCTCCGCCTCGGCCAGCAGCGCCCCGCCCACACCCTGGCGGCGGTCCATCGGCGCCACCGCGACCAGGTCGACGTGGCCCAGGCGCGGATCGGCCGCCGACAGCGACCCGACGAGTACGCCCACCAGCGCGCCGTCGCGTACCGCGCCGAGGCGCAGCACCGGGCGGTCGGCCTCGGCCCGCTCCGCCACGGTGAGCACCACCGCTGACGCCTCGGCCGCGTCCTCCGGCAGGTCGAGCGACAGCCGGCACAGCTCGACCACCTCGGGCAGCCGGTCCCGGCCAAGCTCGATGATCTCCACGTCCATGGACGCCGACCCTAGAACATCGGCAGGCCAATGGACAGGGTTGTTAACCGGTCGCCGCGGACCGGGCCGCGCGCACCGCCGCGTACGCGTCCACCAGCCCGGCGCCGGAGACGTCCTGCGGTCCGCCGCAGGCGTCCGCCCCGGCGGGCCGGGCGACCGGCTGCGCGGTATCGCCCAGGATTGCCCGGGTCCGTTCCAGGTCCCCGACCAGCGCCGGATTCGCCGACCACATCAGCGCCACCACGCCCGCGACCTGCGGCGTCGCCATCGAGGTGCCGTCCAGGGTGGCGTACCCGCCGCCCGGCATCGCGGAGAGCACCGCGGCACCGGGGGCGACCAGGTCCGGCTTGGCCCGGCCGTCCGGCGCCGGGCCGCGGCTGGAGAACTCGGTGACGCGCCGCTGCCGGTCCACCGCCCCGACGGTCAGCACGTCCGGGTACGGCGCGGGCGCGTCCGCGATCGAGCCGCACGACGGGCCGGTGTTCCCCGCCGCGGCCACCACGAGGATGCCCGCCGCGGTCAGCGCGGCGGTCGCCGGTCGCAGCGCACCCGGGTCGCACCCCTCCACCGGCGGGCAGCCCCACGAGTTGGTGAGCACGTCCGGGGCGCGGGAGGGACGGCCGTCGGTGAGCGGGTCCCCGCCTTCGGGGAACGGGGCCAGCATGAACTGGAGGCAGTCGAGGTAGCGGGCCGGGCTGCCCATGTTGCGGTCCAGGTTGACGCAGCCGACCCAGCTCGCGCCCGGGGCCACGCCGATCCCGTCCCGGCCCACCGCGCTGCCGAGCGTGTGGGTGCCGTGGCCACCCCGGTCGGCCGGGGAGCGGCGGCCCTCCCACGGGTCGTACCACGAGTCGTCGCCGCCCCGGAAGCCGTCCGCGAGCGCCGGGTGCCGGCCGTCCACCCCGGAGTCGGAGCTGCCCACCACCACGCCGGACCCGGTGACGCCCAGCTCGGACCAGACCCGGTCCGCGCCGATCAGCGAGACGTTCCAGGCCGGGCCGGCCGGTGCCGGCGCGTCGCCGCGCGCCTGCGGGGCCGGCGCGGGCAGCGGGCGCAGCCGCTGGCTGACCAGCACCCGGGCCACCTCGGGACGGCTGGACAGCCAGGCCCGTACCGCCGGACCGCCGTCCGTCTCGATCGCGTTCACCAGGTAGTACGGCGTCGGGTTCAGCCGCATCCCGGTCAGCGTGCGGCGCAGGTCGCCCTGCGTGCGGTCGGCGGTGGCCACCAGCCGCCGGTAGACCTCGGTCGCCCGGGCGTCCCGCCCGGCCCGGCCCGGCGTCCCGGCCGGCAGGCCGGTCAGGTCGGCCTGCTCGCGCAGCACCACGAGCAGCCGCTCGCCGTACAGTCCCGGCCGGCCGGGGACGACGTACACCACGGCGACGGCGGCGAGCAGCGCGGCGGCGGCCAGCGCGGCCGGACCGAGCCGGGGCGCGCGGGCGCGGGACCGGGCGAGCAGCACGCCGTACCCGACGGCCAGGACGACCGCGACGGCGAACGCCACGCCGGTGCCCACCGCGACCCAGAACGGCGTGTCGCGGGTGGCGGAGAGCAGGAGGCTGACCTCCTCCGGGTCGGTGAAGGCGAGCGGGCCGAGGAGGGCGAGCCCGACCAGCCGGCGTGCCGGCGCGGACCCGGCCGGGCGGCCCGCGTGACGGGCCGCCGCCTCCAGCGCGGCCAGCACGAAACCGAGCGGCGGCAGCAGGAGCAGCGCCGGCAACTGCACGCCCGACTGCCCGGCACCGGCCGCGAGCGGCGTCAGCGCCACGCCCGCGACCAGACCGCCGACCAGCACCAGCCGGGCCGGACCCGGACCGAACGCGGCCCAGAAGCCGGCGCCGAGAAGCGCCCCGGCGAGCGCGCCCAGCGCGGCGGCGGCCAGGCCGGCGAGCAGCGTCTCCAGCGCACCGCCCAGCGCGCCCACCCAGGCCCAGGGCAGCAGCACGGCCAGACCGGCCGCGATCGCCAGCAGCGACACCGGCCCGAACCGGCCCTCCGGGACCGCGTCCACCACGACCGGCGGCCGGACGCGGCCGAGCCGGACGGCGGCGAGCGCGAGCGCCGCGGCGGTCACCGCGAGCGCGGCCAGGTACGCCTCGTGGTGCACCGGCGGCACCGTCCGCAGCAGCGTGGTCGCGCCGAGCGCGACCACGGCAGCGGTCCAGGCCCGGCCGGTCGCCCGCAGCGCGGGGGAGCGGGGCGCGAGCGCGAGCGCCAGTGCCGGGCCGCCGGCCAGCAGCACTGTGGCCACCGCGACCACCGGCCAGCCCGCCACCGGCCGGTCCGCGCCGATCACCAGCGCCACCTGGTCGACCAGCCAGCCGGTGATCTGGCCCGGCACGGTGACCAGCACGATCCACACCCCGGTCGCCACCGCCGCGACGACCGGCCACGGACCGGTCTCGCGCGGTGGCGGCGGCGGTACGGGGGCGGGCGGCGGGCCGGTCAGCATGGTCATCACGGTACGGCCGGGACGTGTCGCGGCGCGCCCGGGACGGTTACGGTTGACTGGTGCGTGACCCGAGTGTGTCCCGATCCACGGCCGGCCGGCTCTCCGCCGAGCGCCGCGCCGACGACCTGCGCCGGCTCCGGGCCGAGCGGTTCGACGTGCTGGTCATCGGCGGTGGCGTGACCGGAGCGGGCGCCGCGCTCGACGCCGCGTCCCGAGGGCTGAAGGTCGCCCTGGTGGAGGCGCGCGACTACGCCGCCGGCACGTCCAGCCGGTCCAGCAAGCTGATCCACGGCGGCCTGCGCTACCTGGAGCAGCTGGAGTTCCACCTGGTCCACGAGGCGCTGACCGAGCGCGGCCTGCTCGCCACGCGGCTCGCGCCGCACCTGGTCCGGCCGGTGCCGATCCTGGTGCCGCTCCCGGCCGAGGGCGGCGCGCGTGACCTGCCCCGGCGCTTCTTCCGCCGCTCCTACTACGGCCTCGGCGTGGCCGCGTACGACGCGTTCGCCGGGGTGTTCGGCGGCGGGCGCGGCATGCCGCTGCACCGGCACCTCACCCGCGAGGGCACCCGCCGGATCTTCCCCAGCCTGCGCCCGGACAAGCTGGCCGGCGCGATCCGCTACTACGACGGTCAGGTCGACGACGCCCGCCTGGTGGTGACGCTGGCGCGCACTGCGGCCAGCCTCGGCGCGACAGTGGTGACGAGCGCCCGCGCGGTCGGCCTGATCCGCCAGGCCCGGGAGGTCACCGGCGTGCGGGTCCGCGACCTGGAGGCGCCCGCCGGTTCGCCGGACGCCGAGTTCGAGGTACGCGCCCGCACCGTGATCGCCGCCACCGGCGTGTGGAGCGACGACATGTCGCGGATGCTCAACGACGTCGGGCTGCGCCCGAAGCTGCGGGTCCGGGCGTCGAAGGGGGTGCACCTCGTGGTGCCCCGCTCGGCGATCGTCGGCGAGACCGGCCTGATCCTGCGTACCGCGACGAGCGTGTTGTTCGTGATCCCCTGGGGCGGGCACTGGATCATCGGCACCACCGACACGGACTGGCAACTCGACCGGTCTCACCCGGCCGCGACCGCGAGCGACATCGACTACCTGTTGTCGCAGGTCAACGAGGTGCTGGACCGGCCGCTGACCACCGCCGACATCGAGGGCGTCTACGCCGGGCTGCGCCCGCTGCTGGCCGGCGAGGCGGACTCCACCTCCAAGCTCTCCCGCGAGCACGCGGTGGTGGAGCCGATGCTCGGCCTGCTGCTGGTCGCCGGCGGCAAGTACACCACCTACCGGGTGATGGCCTCCGACGTGGTCGACCGCGCGATGCACCGGCTCGGCCGGACCCGCCCCTCGCGTACCGCCGACCTGCCGCTGCTCGGCGCCGACGGGTACGCGGCCATGTGGCGGGACCGGGCCGACCTGGCCCGCCGGCACGGGGTGGCGGTCGGCGTGGTCGAGCACCTGCTGGAGCGCTACGGCACCCTCACGCTCGACCTGCTCGCCCTGGTCGACGCCGATCCGCTGCTCGGCTCGCCGCTGGCGGGCGCACCGGAATACCTCGCCGCCGAGGTGACGTACGCCGCCCGCGCCGAGGGCGCGCTGCACCTGGAGGACGTGCTCACCCGGCGTACCCGGATCTCGATCGAGACCAGCCACCGCGGCCTGGAGTCGGCGGAGCACGCCGCGGAGCTGATGGGCGCGGTGCTCGGCTGGGACGCGGCGACCCGGGACCGGGAGGTCGCCCACTACCGGGCGCGGGTGCTGGCCGAGCGGGAGTCGCAGCTCATGACGGACGACATCGCGGCCGACGCGGCCCGCCTCGGCGCGCCCGACGTGCGCGGGTTCGCGGCCGACCGGGGCACCGACGGCCCGGGCGTTGAACTTCCGGCCTCCCCCAGGTAGGGGATCCCCGACCCGGGCCGCTCGGCCGGTAGTGCGCGCTACCTACGGAAGTGTAGGTTTCCCGGCGTGGTTCGCCCATCCTGGTTGCGCGTCCCCGCCCTGTGCGTCGTGGTCCTGCTGGCTCTGACCGGCTGCTCCTTCGGCCGGGCGGAGGGCGCCACCACACCCGGGGCGGCGGGCACGGCCAGTCCGACACCGGACGGCAGGCGCGTCTCCCTGGTGCAGCGGCTCGGCGACGGCCCGGTCCGCAACCTGGAGGTCGACCCGTCGGGTCGCTGGCAGTGCCGCGACTGCGCCGGTGACGGCGTGGACGCCACCGGCACGTTGAGCCCGGAGCAGACCAAGCGGCTCCAGCGGATGCTCGCGGACCCGGCGATCGCGAAGGAGACCGACCAGGCCCGCGGCTACAAGCAGGGCTGCATCGGCGTGCTGACCTCGACGCTGCTCGTGCCGCCGGACCTGACCGTCACCATCCAGGACTGCCCGGGCGAGCCGAAGCCGAAGGTGGCCTACGACGTGCTGCTGCTCGTCACCCAGGCCACACCGGCCGAGGACAAGGGCTAGAACACCTTGCCGGGGTTGAGCAGCCCCGCCGGGTCCAGCGCCGCCTTGATCGCCTGGTGCACGCGTACGCCCACCGGGCCGATCTCGCGGGCCAGCCAGTCCCGCTTCAGCAGGCCGACGCCGTGCTCACCGGTGCAGGTGCCGCCCAGTTCCAGCCCCAGCCGCATGATCTCGTCGAAGGCCCGCCGCCCCCGGGCCAGGCTCGCCGGATCGGCCCGGTCGACCACGATGTTGGGGTGCATGTTGCCGTCGCCCGCGTGGCCGACCACCCCGATCGGCACCTGGCACGCCTCGGCGATCCGGGCCACCCCGTCCAGCAGCTCCGCCAGCCGGCCGCGCGGCACCGCCACGTCGTCGATGACCAGGCCGCCGTTGCCGCCCGGGAACGTCTCGGCCGCGAATCGCTCCATCGCCGGGTGGGCCAGTCGCCGCGCCTGGAGCAGGGCCGCGGCCTCGGTCGCGTCGGTGGCCGCGTAGACCTCGTCGGCGCCCGCCGCCGTGCACACCTCGGCCAGCCGGGCCAGGTCGTCGGCGGCCCGCACGCCGGTGTCCACGGCGGCGAGCAGCAGCGCCTCGGCGTCGGTGCGCAGACCCATCGGCCGGTACGCCTCGATCGCCCGCAGATGCGTCCGGTCCAGCAGTTCCAGCAGGCTCGGGGTGAGCCCACGCTCGGCGATCCCGGCGACCGCGCCGCCGGCCGTCGCCACGGTGGGGAAGACCGCGACCAGGGTCAGTGACTCCTCCGGGGCCGGGCGCAACGCCACAGTCACCTCGGTGATCACGCCGAGCGTGCCTTCCGAACCCACGAACAGGCGGGTCAGGTCGTACCCGGCGACCCCCTTGGCGGTACGCCGCCCGGTGCGCAGCACCTCGCCGGAGGCGAGCACCACCTCCAGGCCCAGCACGTACTCGCTGGTCACGCCGTACTTCACGCAGCACATGCCGCCGGCGTTGGTGGCCACGTTGCCGCCGATGGTGGACGACTCCCACGAGCCGGGATCCGGCGGATACCAGAGGCCGTGCTCCTGTACCGCGCGGGCGAGCGCCGCGTTCACCACGCCCGGCTGCACCACAGCGATCCGGCCGACCGGGTCGATCTCCCGGACCGCGTCCATCGCCACGGTGCTCACCACCACCGCGCCGGCCATCGCGTTCGCCGCGCCGGCCAGCCCGGTCCGCGCACCCTGCGGCACCACGGGTACGCCGTGCCGCCCGGCCGCCCGGACCACCGCCACCACCTCGTCGGTGTCGCGGGGACGCACCACCGCCAGTGGCGTGCCCGAGTCGCACAGGTCGGCCTCGTCGCGCTCGTGCCCGGCCAGCAGGTCCGGGTCGGTCAGCACGGCGGCGTCGCCGAGCGCGGCCCGCAGGTCGTCGAGGAGGGGATGGGCGGCCATGCCGGGAAGGCTACCGGCGTACCGTCTGTTGCCGTGCTCTACCTGGACCCGCCCGCCGTGCCCTGGCGCGGCCGGCTCTGGTCGCACCTGATCAGCGACGTTTCGTACGCCGAGCTGCACGCGTTCGCCGAGATGCTCGGTGCGCCCCGGCGCGGCTTCGACCGGGACCACTACGACGTGCCCGCCGAGCGGTTCCGGGCGGCGGTGTGGCTCGGCGCCACGGTCGTGCCCTCGCGGGAGATCGTCCGGCTGCTGCGTGACGCCGGCCTGCGCCGCCCGAAGCACCGCCTCTCAGGCGAGCGCGGCCAGCTCCCGGGACAGGTTGACCCGCGCCCGGGCCTCCCAGCGGGCGTGCGGCTCGGATAAGCGGTACAGCGCCGGCAGGGCGAGCAGGTGCCGCAGCACCGCGGCCCGGCCGGTGCGGAAGTCCGGTTCGGGCACGTGCGCGTACTCGGCGCGGATCGCGGCGGCGTACCTGTCGTACCGCTCCGCCGGGGCGGCGAGCACCGCCAGGTCCGCGTCGCAGAGCAACGCGCCGTCCGGGTCGTCCGGCCCGACCACGTGGCCGGCGGTGAGCAGCACCAGGCGGCGTACCCCGGTCACCGTCGCGGCCGGGAGCCCGGCGGCGGCCAGCAGCTCGCCGGCCAGGTCGGCGCTGGCCCGCTCGTTGGCGTCGCCCGCCGCGCGCGGGTCGTAGACCGCGTCGTGGCACCACGCCGCCAGCCGGACCACGTCGGGGTGGCGGGCCAGACCGGCGTACGCGTCGACCACGTCGAGCACCGCCCGCAGGTGCGCCTCGTCGTGGTAGCGCCGGTGCGGCTCCCGCCAGCCCGCCAGCAGCCGGGCACCGGCCCGGTCGACTCCCGCCGGATCGGTCGCGCCCGCAGCCCGTGCCGTCTCCCGCCACCGTGCCGTCAGATCGTCCACCGGGTGCAGTCTGCCCCACTCCGCGACCGGACCGGGGATTCAGCGGGTTCGTCGCGGGTAGTACCCGCCATGGCCCGGGACCGACGACTGCCGTTCCTTCGTCGCGGCGATCAGCATGACGGCCCGGGCGACCGTGACGGCCAGCGGATCGCCTCCGCGATGGAGGAACTGCGGCACCGCAGCAAGGCCACACTGCACGACCGGCTGCACCGGGTCCGTACCGCGTTCGGCCTGGCGGTGCAGGCGGGGCTCGCCGCCGGCCTGGCGTACCTGATCTCGCACCGGCTGCTGAAGAACCCCCAGCCGGTCTTCGCCCCGATCTCCGCTGTCGGCACGCTCGCCGCCTCCGTGGGGCAACGGTTCCGCCGCACCGTCGAACTGATCGTCGGGGTGGCAGTGGGCGTGCTCGTCGGCGACGCGCTCATCTACTTCGTCGGCACCGGCGCGTGGCAGCTCGCGCTCGTCGTGACCTCGGCGATCCTGCTGAGCATCTTCGCCGGGGCGAGCGTCGCGATCGTCATCCAGGCGGCGGCCACCGCGGTGCTGATCGTGACGCTCAGCCCGTCCACGGAGAACCTGGAGTTCCCCCGCTTCATCGACGCGTTCCTCGGCGGCGGCATCGCGCTGCTGGTCACCGCCATCCTGCTGCCGCTCAACCCGCTGCGGGTGATCAACCGGGCCGCCCGGCCGGCGCTGGACCTGCTCGCCGACCAGCTCGACGCCTGCGCCGGCGCGGCACGCGACCGGGACCGGGACGCGGCCCAGCGGGCGCTGTTCCGGCTGCGCGAGAACAAGGAGGAACTGGCCGCGCTCTCCGAGGCGATCGAGGGCGCCAAGGAGACGAGCACGCTGTCACCCGCTCGCTGGCACCGGCGCAGCGAGCTGACCCACTACGCCGAGGCGGCCGAACCGATCGACCGGGCCATGCGCAACAGCGGCACGCTGATCCGCCGCGCCGTCACCATGATCGAGGACGCCGAGCCGGTCCCCGAGCCGATGCCGGACGCGATCGGTCACCTGGCCGAGTCGGTACGCCTGCTCCGGCAGGAGTTCGCCGCCGGACAGGAGCCGGAGGAGGCCCGCGAACGGTCGCTGCGCGCGGTGAGCGAGGCCGGCCGGGCGTACGCGGAGGGGGTCGGCTTCTCCGGCAGTGTGGTGATCGCCCAGGTGCGTACCACGGCGAGCGACCTGTTGGTGGCCTCCGGGATCGAGCAGGATGAGGCGAACCGGCTGGTACGGCAGGCGTTCGGCGAGAACCGCCAGGGCGAACCCGCAGCCCGCAACCCCGCCGCCCACCCGCCCACAGCCCCACCCGTCGGCTGACCCACCCCGCCCCCCGGGCTCCTGCGCGGTGATCATGAAGTTGACGGGAGGGAGAGCGCTTTCCGATGCGGTCAACTTCATGATCGACGGGGTGGGGCGCGGCTGGTGGGTGGGAGGGGCTAGGGGAGGGCTAGGGGAGGTGGGTCAGGGCGGTCAGGAGGGTGTCCACCTGCGCCTGCGTGGTGCCGAGGCCGAGGCTGGCTCGTAGGGCGGTCGGGGGCAGGTCGGTGCGGCCGGTACGGGCGGCGGCCTCGGCCAGCAGGCGCCGGGTCAGCGGGTGCGCACAGAACAGGCCGTCGCGTACCCCGATCCGGTGCCGGCTCGCCAGGTGGGCGGCCACCTCGGCGGAGTCCCGCCCGGCGACCACGAAGCTGACGATGCCCACCCGGGGCGCGTCCGGGCCGAACACGCGCAGCTCCACCACGTCCGGCAGCGCGGCCAGCCCGGTACGCAGCCGGGCCAGCAGCGCCTGTTCCCGGGCGTGCAGCGCGTCCCGGTCGGCCGCGCCGAGCGCCTCACACACGGCGGCGAGCGCCACCGCGCCGAGCAGGTTCGGCGTGCCGGCCTCGTGCCGGGCCGGGCCGGTCGTCCAGCGCACCTCGTGCGTCGCGGCGCCGACGTGGCTGGTGGCGCCGCCTCCGGCCAGGTACGGCGGCGCCCCGTCCAGCCAGTCCGCGCGCCCGGCCAGCACGCCCGCGCCGAACGGGGCGTACAGCTTGTGCCCGGACAGGGCCACGTAGTCCACGTCGAGCGCGGTCAGGTCTACCGGGGCGTGCGGGGCGAGCTGCGCGGCGTCGACAAGGATGCGGGCGCCGTACCGGTGCGCCACCCGGGCCAGCTCGGCGACCGGCCAGCACTCGCCGGTGACGTTGCCGGCGCCGGTGACCGCGACCAGCACGGGCAGGCCGGGCCGGGCGTCGCGGGCGAGTTCGCCGAGCGCCGCCGCGAGGGAGCGGACCGCGCCGGCCGGGCTGTCCGGCACCGGCAGCCGTACCGAGCCGCGCGGCCAGGGCAGCAGGTTGGCGTGGTGCTCGCCACCGAACGTGATTACGGTGGTGCCGGCGGGCAGCGCCCGGGCCAGCAGGTTCAGCGCGTCGGTGGTGTTCCGCGTGAAGATCACGTGATCGTCGGGGCGGGTGCCCAGGAAGTCGCCGACCGTCTGCCGGGCCCGCTCGTAGGCGAGCGTGCAGCGCCGCGACAGCGCGCCCGCGCCGCGGTGCACACTCGCGTACCAGGGCAGAAGCTCGGCCACCGCGTCGGCCGCGGCCCGCGCGCACGGCGCGCTGGCGGCGTGGTCCAGGTTGATCTCCCCCGGTACGCCGAGCACGCCGAGCGGGTCGGGCCGGACCGGCGCGGGCAGCACGGGCAGCGAGGGTACGAGGGTGACGGTCATGCCGGAGCCTCCCGGGTCACAGGGACCCCAGGGGTGCCGGGACGGGGTCCGCGCTTGCCCGGCGCGCGGAGCGGCACCGGGCCCGGTCATCACCCGGGGCACCCCACCGCGAACCTCGACGAGGGTTGCCGGCCAGCAAGCCGGGGCTTGACGCTGGCGCTCGTGACCTGTCCGGGAGCATAGCCCTCACGATGCGACCGGACCAGTGGGTCGTGGGTGACTACGCTGACCGCATGGCCGACACCCCGCCCGGCGCAGCTCCGCCGCCACCGCACGCGCCCGCCGCCCCGCCGGGGGCGCCGGCGCCCCGGATGCCGCTGCGCCGGCTCGGCTGGCGGCGCTTCCTGGTGCTGGCCGGCGTGGTGCTGCTGATCGCGGCCGGTGCGCTGTTCATGGTGTTCACGCTCGGCGAGAGCCTGGGCGCCGAGGCGCTGCTGATCGGCGTGATCGCGGCGATCCTGCCGGTGCCGGTGCTGGTCTTCTGCTTCCTCTGGCTCGACCGTTACGAGCCGGAGCCGCTGAAGTACCTGATCTTCTGCTTCGCCTGGGGGGCCTTCG
Source organism: Micromonospora sp. WMMD1274 (assembly GCF_049179035.1). Taxonomy (NCBI): domain Bacteria; kingdom Bacillati; phylum Actinomycetota; class Actinomycetes; order Micromonosporales; family Micromonosporaceae; genus Micromonospora; species Micromonospora sp. WMMD1274. The sequence continues at coordinate 2,431,354 of NZ_JBMHMG010000001.1, read as the reverse complement.
TCTCCACCGCCATCTCGCTGCTGGTGAACACGGCCAGCGCGGGGCTGTTCGAAGACCGGGGGCTGCCGGTCGCGCTGACCGCGGTGCTGGTCGCGCCGTTCATCGAGGAGCTGACCAAGGCGGCCGGTCCGCTCCTGGTGCTGATCTTCCGGCGGCGGGAGTTCTCCGGCATCACCGACGGCCTGGTCTACTGCGGGCTCTCCGCGGTCGGCTTCGCCATGGTGGAGAACATCCTCTATCTGGGCGGGCACGGCTACCGCGCGGGCGCCGACGAGTACGGTCCGGCCACCGGCGCGCAGCAGGTGATCGCGATCTTCATCGTCCGGATCCTGCTGTTCGGCTTCGCCCACCCGCTGTTCACGTCGATGACCGGCGTCGGGCTGGGTGTCGCCGCGCGAACCGCCGACCGGCGGGTGCGGGTGCTCGCGCCGCTCGCCGGGCTGCTGCTGGCGATGATCCTGCACGGCACCTGGAACCTGCTGCCCTCGCTGGCCCAGGCCACCGGCGAGACCGTGATCGTGCTCTACGGCTACATCGGCGTGATGGTGCCGATCTTCTTCGCGATGGTCGGGCTGGCGGTCTGGCTGCGCGCCTGGGAGGGCCGGCTGACCGAGCGCACGTTGCCGGACTACGTCCGCGCGGGCTGGCTCACTCCGCCCGAGGTGGCGGCGCTGGGCAGCCTGGGCCGGCGGCACGCGGCGCGTACGTGGGCGCGCCGGGTCGCCGGTGACGGCGGGGTACGCGCGATGCGCGGCTACCAGTTCGCCGCGACCCGCCTGGCGCTGCTGCGCGACGGGATGCGCCGGGGGCTGGACCGCAAGCCGGAGGAGCGGGAGCGGACGGCGCGGGAGGAACGGGAGCTGCTGGACGCGATCACCGCGTACCGGTCGTTCTTCGTCGGTCGTGACCCGCAGGCGCCGGTCGGGGTCTGGGACGGTCAGCGCTACCACCTGCGGTTCCCGGACGGTTCGCAGCGCCCGGTGGAGGCGCCGGACGACCCCGTGGTGCCCATCCCGGTGGTGCTGGCCCAGCCGCCCGCCTTCCCGCACGGCGGCTACGGCCCCAGCGGCTACGGCCCGGGCGGTCACGGCCCGGCCGGCTGGCACGGCCCGGCTTCCGGCCACGGCTACGGCCCGGGTGCCGGCCACGGACCGGGCGGCCGGCACGACCCGGGCGCGCCCTGGCATCCCGGGCGCTGAGGCCGTTCGGCCCGTCGGCGGCGCCGGTCAGCTCATCAGGCCGGTCAGGAAGTCGCCGAGCCCCTGGGCGATGGCCATCAGCGCGCCGCCGATGCCCTTGAACACCTGTGCCGCCCCGTCCGGCCGGAACGCCATGAAGTAGATCAGGAACGCGAGGAATCCCCAGGCGAGGATCTTTTTGATCACTACCGGCATGGTGTCCCTCCCCAGGGCGCGCTGAGGTGCCTGGGCTTCCCGCCGGGCAGCGCCGCAAACAGCACCGCCGCGCAGCGAGCGGCGTCGGAGGGGGAGAGCTACAGGTAGAGGCCGGTGGAGCCGGCGGCGGTGGTCTCCACCCGCTCGGCCGCCACGGCGTGCACGTCCCGCTCGCGCAGCAGCACGTACGCCCGCCCGTGCAGCTCGACCTCGGAGCGGTCGTCCGGGTCGAACAGCACCCGGTCGCCGGCCACTATCGCGCGGACGTTCGGCCCGACGCCGACCGCTGTGGCCCAGGCCAGCCGCTTGCCCACGGCTGCCGTCGCGGGGATCACGATGCCGGCGGTGGAGCGGCGTTCCCCCTCGCCACCCTCGGTACGCACCAGCACGCGGTCGTGCAGCAGACGGATCGGCAGCCCGGCGTCGAGACTCTGGTCGGCGGTCACGCGAAGACGCTACCGCGTGGCCGTCGGTCGATTCCGGTGTGGTTGGCGAGTACGCAGGGTGGGCAATGTGTGGCCGAGTCGCCCTAGGGTGGGGCGTACGGACGTATCCTGTGCCCCCTGCGATCTGGTGGGGCTGATTTTGCCGGAGGTGCGCTTGAGCCGCTTCGAGCGGATGCGCGGGCGGCTCCGCCGCGCGTACGAGTCGGGCCGGGAGACGGCCCGGACCCGGCGGGCCACCGCGGAGGCGGAGGACGCGGGAGTGGCCTCGCCCGCCACGCCGGGGCCGACCGCCCCGCCGGAGGCGATGGTCGTGGGCGCCGGGTCGCCGGCCGCGTTGCACTCCTCGACTGTGAGCCGGGACGACACGGAGGTGCCGCACGCGCTGCGGATCACCGCCGCGTGGTGCTGGCGGCTGATCGTGATCGGCATCGTGACCTGGGCGCTCATCAAGATCATCGGCACGATCAGCATCGTGATCATCCCGCTGACCGTCGCGCTCCTGCTCTCCGCGCTGCTCGCCCCGGCGGTCGGCTGGCTGCTCCGGGCCCGCCTGCCCCGCTCGCTGGCCACCGGTGTGGTGCTCGTCGGCGGCCTGGCCGCCGTGGTCGGCACGCTGACGCTGGTGGTCAACGAGTTCATCAAGGGCGTACCGGAGCTGAGCGAGAAGTCCTCGGAGGGCATCCGGCAGATCCAGGACTGGTTCAAGACCGGCCCACTGCACCTGTCCGACAGCCAGCTCGACCGCTACATCAACGAGGCGCAGAACTGGATCAACGGCAACACCGAGCGGTTCACCAGCGGTGCGCTCAGCACCGCCGCCACGCTCGCCGAGGTGCTCACCGGCACCGTGCTCGTGCTGTTCGCCACGTTCTTCTTCCTGCGCGACGGCAACTCCATCTGGCGGTTCCTGGTCCGGCTGCTGCCGGTCGCGGCCCGCTGGAAGGTCGACGACGCCGGTCGCGCGTCCTGGGCGACACTCGGCGCGTACGTGCGGGCCACCGTCCTCGTCGCCTTCATCGACGCGGTCGGCATCGGCATCTTCCTGGTGCTGTTCGACATCCCGTTCGCGTTCCCGCTGGCCGCGCTGGTCTTCCTGGGCGCGTTCATCCCGATCGTCGGCGCGTTCCTGTCCGGCGTGGTGGCCGTGCTGGTCGCGCTCGTCGACAGCGGCCCGGTGACCGCCCTGATCATCCTCGGTGCGGTGGTCGGCGTGCAGCAGGTCGAGGGCCACGTGCTCCAGCCGCTGATCATGGGCCGCGCGGTGGCCATCCACCCGCTCGCCGTGATCATCGGCATCGCCGCCGGCGTGGTGCTCGCCGGCATCGCCGGCGCGCTCGTCGCGGTGCCGCTGATCGCCGTGGTCAACACCGCGGTCCGGCGGCTCGCCGCGCGTACCGTGCCGGACACCCCACCGGACGCGGTGGTGGTCGCCTCCCAGGCGCCCTGACCGGCGACAGATCCACCGACGCCCGCGTCACCCCGCCCGGGGAGGCGCGGGCGTCAGCTCTTGGCGAGCCGTTCCAGCGCGCCCCGGGCCACCTCCGGGCGGGTGGTGTACCAGAACGGCGGCAGCGAACGGCGCAGGAACGGGCCGTACCCGCGGGCCGTCTCCAGCCGCGAGTCGAGCACCGCGACCACGCCCCGGTCGCCGGTGGCGCGGATCAGCCGGCCGACGCCCTGGGCCAGCCGGACCGCCGCGATCGGCACGCTCACCGCCGCGAAACCCGAGCCGCCAACGGCATCCACCGCCGCCGCCCGCGCCGCCGCGAGCGGCTCGTCCGGGCGGGGGAAGGGCAACCTGTCGATCACCACGAGCTGGCAGGCGTCGCCCGGCACGTCCACCCCCTGCCAGAGCGACATCACCCCGAACAGGCAGCTCTCCCGTACCTCGCGGAACCGGCGCACCAGCAGCGGCAGCGCCTCCTCGCCCTGGAGCAGCACCGGCAGGTCGGTCCGCGCGCGGACCAGCTCCGCCGCCTGCTGCGCGGCCCGTCGCGACGAGAAGAGCCCGAGGGTACGACCACCGAGCGCCTCGACCAGCGCCAGCAGTTCCTCACCGGCCGGCCCGGGCAGCCCGGAGACGCTGGGACGGGGCAGGTGCGCGGCCACGTACAGGATGCCCTGCCGGGCGTAGTCGAACGGCGAGCCGACGTCGAGCGAGCTCCAGCCCGGCCCCTCGGTCGCCGGTACGGTGCCGATCGCCGCCCGGCTGCCCTCGGTGGCGGCCACCGGCGTGACCGGGGCGCGGCCCGCGGCGGCAGCGGTGGCGATCGCCGCGGCGGCCGGGGACGGCGGGGCGGGCGGCGGCGCGTCCAGCCCCAGTGCCCGGGCCACCGTGTCGAAGCGACCGCCCAGCGCCAGCGTGGCCGAGGTGGCGACCACCGTGCGCTCGTCGTACAGGTGGGTGGCGAGCGTGCCCGCGACGGACAGCGGCGCCACCACGAGCGCCCGGCGACTGCCGTTGTCCGGCTTCTCGACCCAGGCGACGTCGTGGTCGGCCTCTTCCAGCAGCCGCTGGGCGGTGGTGGACAGCTCGTCCAGCACCGCCTTGGCCTGCTGCTTGCGTACCGGGTCGGGGTCGTCGGACTTCACGTCGCCGATCCCTTCCAGCGCGGCCCGGGTCGCCGAGTCCAGCAGCGTGCACGCCTCGCGCAGCGCGGGCGGCAGACCGGCGGTGAGCCGCCCGGCCGGCGCCTCGGCCAGCCCCACGGCGAGCGCGTCACCGGCCTCGGTGAGCCGCTCGGCCACGTCGGGGCGCAGCAGCGGCCGGGCCCGCCGGGTGGACCTGTCGATCAGCTCCGGCACCAGTTCCGCCTGGGCGGCCGACGAGACGCGGTCGGCCAGCTCGTGCGCCTCGTCCACCACGAGCAGCTTGTGCGGCGGCACGATGTGCCGCCCGGCGAGCATGTCGACGGCGAGCAGGCTGTGATTGGTGACCACGATGTCGGCCTCACGGGCGCGCGCCCGGGACGCCTCCGCGAAGCACTCCTGGCCGAACGGGCAGCGGCTCGCGCCGACGCACTCCCGGGCCGGCATCGAGACGCTGCGCCACACCTGCTCGTCCACGCCCGGATCCAGCTCGTCCCGGTCGCCGGTGGCGGTCTCCTCGGCCCAGTCGCGCAGCCGCTGCACCTGCTTGCCCAGGCGGCCCGCTTCGCCGAGCCACTTGGTGCCCCCGTTGCCGGAGCGGGGCGCGTCGAACAGCGCGTCGTCCGGCTCGTCCTCGACCGAGCTGTCCAGCCGGGCCAGGCACAGGTAGTGGTGACGCCCCTTCAGCACGGCGAAGGTCGGGCGGCGGCCCAGCACCGGCTCGACCGCGTCGGCCAGCCTCGGCAGGTCGTGCTCGACGAGCTGGGACTGCAACGCCAGCGTGGCGGTGGAGACCACCACCGGCCCGTCCACTGTGAGCGCCGGAGCGAGGTAGGCCAGGGACTTGCCGGTGCCCGTCCCCGCCTGCACCAGCAGGTGCTCGCCGGAGCCGATGCTGCGCTCGATCGCCTCGGCCATCTGCTGCTGACCCGGCCGGGCCGCGCCGCCCGGAACCGCGCCCACCGCGGCGGTCAGCAACTCCCCGGCACCGGCGCGGCCCTTGCGGCGCTTCTTCGGGACGGCCGGGCCGGTGGCGGTGCGGGACGGGGTCACCGTGCGACCGTACCCGCCGGCACCGACGGGGGTCCGGCCGCTCCGGCGGCGTGGCGGGACGGCGGGTCGCGTCCGGTTACCTCCCGATCGCGTGGCGTGGCCGGAATCGGTTAGGGTGCCAGGCATGCCGAGCGACGTGGTCCGCGTGATCTACCGCAAGTACGACGGCAGCGCCCACCGCGACTACCCGGCCCGCCGGCTCGCCGAGGACGACCTCGGCGTCTGGCTCGGCGTGCCCGCCGGCACCGAATCCGTCTACCACGGCCGCCCGTCCGTCGAGCAGATCCCGTTCGTCCTGCTGGTGCCGCACCACGGCTGGTGGACCGGCATGTTCAACCCGCCGCCGCGCACCAGCGAGGTCTACTGCGACATCGCCACCCCGGCCCGCTGGGAGGGCGAGGAGACGGTCCACCTGGTCGACCTCGACCTGGACGTGGTGCGCCGCCGCGAGACCGGCCTGGTCGAGCTGCGCGACGAGGACGAGTTCGCCGTGCACCGGGCCCGCTGGGGCTACCCGGACGACGTGGTCACCGAGGCCGAGGCCGCGTCCCGCTGGCTGCTCGGCGCGCTCGGCGACGGCACCGAGCCGTTCGCCACGTCGTACCGGAAGTGGCTGGCGCTGGTGGTCTGAGCCGGCTCACCAGCGCGGCGGCCAGACGGCGTCCGGCCCCAGCGGCGGCAGGTCGCTCACCTTGTCCGGGTTGAGCTGGTTGAACACGCCGGTGACCCGCCCCTCGTGGACGGCGAACGAGGTGACCATCCGGATGGGCCGCCCGTCCCGGTGGAAGAACTCCGACAGCCACCCCAGCGTCCCGTCCACCAGCACCGGCCGTCCGCGCAGGCCACCCCGCTGCCGGGCCTGGCCGTACAGGCCGAGGAGCAGGCGGGCCACCGAGTCGACGCCCACCACCGGCCGGCGTCCGGCCGGGAAGTGGCCGCCTGCGTCGCCGATCGACACCACGTCCGGGGCGAGCACGCGGACCAGCTGCTCCAGCTCACCCGACTCCACCGCGGCGGCGAACGCGGCGAGCACCCGCCGCTGCTCGGCGAGGTCGGCGCTGTGCCGGGGCGCGTCCGGCCCGTGCACCGCCCGGCGGGCGCGTGACGCCAGCTGACGCGCCGCCTCCGGCGTCACCGCGAGCACGTCCGCCACGTCGGAGAACGGCACCGCGAACACGTCGTGCAGCACGAACGCGACCCGCTGCTCGGGCGTCAGCCGTTCCAGCACCACCAGCAGCGCGGTGCCGAGCTGGTCGGCCCGTACCGCCCGCTCGGCCGGGTCGGGGGCGAACCCGTCCGCCGCCGGCACCGCTGTCACCATCGGCTCGGGGAGCCACTGACCGGGGTACGCCTCCCGGCGCACCCGGGCGGAGCGGAGCACGTCCAGGCAGATCCGGGAGCAGGTGGTGATGAGCCAGCCCCGCAGATCGCGTACGCGGGCGCGCTCCTCCGGGTCGCTCAGCGCGCCGGAGAAACGCAGCCAGGTCTCCTGCACCGCGTCCTCGGCCTCGCTGCGGCTGCCGAGCATCCGCTGCGCGACCGCCAGGAGACGTCCTCGTTCCGCCTCGAACTCCCCCGCAAGCTCCTCCACCCACCCATTCTCCCGCCCCACCCCCCACCCCACCGCCCCGCCCGCCGCGCGCCTCCACCCGGGCTCGCTGATCTTGCACTTGCCGCCCGGGCAAAAGGTGCTTTCCGGGCGTGCCGGAGGCTGCAACTGCAAGATCGGCGGGCCGAGGCGGGCCGGGGCGGGGTCGCGGGGCGAGCGGGGGAGGGCTCTGGGGGTGAGGATCGGGGGATGAGTGAGGTGGTGGGGCCCGAGGGCGGGCGTATGCGGGAACTGCTTCGGGTGGGGCCCGGGGCGGTGGATCTGGTGGCGATCGACCCCCGGTCGACGCCCGGGCTCCCGGCGGCGGCCGGGCGCGGGCCGACGCGCAAGGAGTGGGCGCGGGCCCAGGTCGAGCTGATCGGCGCGGAACTGGGGCGACAGCAGGAGATGCTGTACGCCTCCGCGCAGAGCGCCGCCGGACCGGGCGGCGCCACCAGCGCGCCCGCCCAGGCGGACGCCGGGCTGGACGGGAACCGGCCGCGCCGGGTGCTGCTGGTGCTCCAGGCGATGGACTGCGGGGGCAAGGACGGCACGGTCAAGCGGGTGGCGGGCGCGATGAACCCGCTCGGGCTGCACATCCGCTCGTTCGGGCCGCCGACCGAGGAGGAGTTGCGGCACGACTTCCTGTGGCGGGTACGCCGGGCGCTGCCGCCGCCCGGTTACGTGGGCGTGTTCAACCGCTCGCACTACGAGGACGTGCTCATCGCCCGGGTCGAAGGTCTGGTCGACGAGGCGACCTGGCGGTCCCGGTACGCGATCATCAACGACTTCGAGCGGGAACTGGCCGAGCAGGCGGTCACAGTGGTGAAGGTCATGCTGCACATCTCGTACGACGAGCAGGGCGAGCGGCTGATGGAGCGGCTCACCGACCCGGCGAAGTTCTGGAAGTACAACCCGAGCGATCTGGACACCCGGGCACGTTGGGACGACTATCAGGCCGCGTACGCCGAGGCCTTCGAGCGTTGTGGCACTGACGCCGCGCCCTGGTTCGTGGTGCCGGCGGACCGCAAGTGGTACCGGGACTGGGCGGTCGCCCACCTGCTGCGGGAGACGTTCGACGGGTTGGATCTGGGGTATCCGCCTGCCGATTTCGACGTCGAACGGGAGCGTGACCGGTTACGGAGCCAGCGCCGTGAGTGATCAGGTGAACGGAAGGTGAACGAGCGGTGAATCGGGCCTGACCAGGGGTGGGCCGATCGAAAGTAGGTTCGGCGCGGTCCCTAGCATGCGCAGAGCAGACGCCCGGGGGGCGACGGCCACCCTTCCACCGACACGACGAGGTCCGTGCTGTGAAGTTTTCCTTCCGTCCCACCGAGGGCGCCTTCTACGAGCTCTTCACCAGGGCTGCGCAGAACCTGGTGAAGGGGACCGACCTGCTCAACGAGCTGGGTCTGCCCGGTGCCGACGTGCAGTCGATCAGCGAGCGGCTGACCGACATCGAGCACGACAGCGACCAGATCACGCACGAGCTGTACAAGAAGATCAACTCCACGTTCATCACGCCGTTCGACCGGGAGGACATCTACCGGCTGGGCTCGCTGCTCGACGACGTGATGGACCACCTGGAGGCGGTCGGCAACCTGCTCTACCTGTACGGCCTGACCAAGCTCCCGTCGCTTCCGCGTGAGCTGCACGAGCTGGTGAACGTGCTCGACCTGCAGGCCAAGCTCACCGCCGAGGCGATGCCCCGGCTGAAGTCGATGAAGGATCTCGAGGACTACTGGATCGAGTGCAACCGGCTCGAGAACGACGGCGACCAGGCGTACCGGATGCTGCTGGTACGCCTCTTCTCCGGTGAGTACGACGCGCTCACGGTGCTGAAGATGAAGGAGGTGGCCGACGAACTGGAGGCCGCCTGCGACGCCTTCGAGCACGTGGCCAACACCGTCGAGACCATCGCGGTCAAGGAGTCCTGATCCAGTGACACCCGAACTCATCGCCGTGCTGGCGGTGATCGCGGTCGCCATGGCGTTCGACTACACGAACGGCTTCCATGACGCGGCCAACGCGATCGCCACCAGCATCTCGACCCGGGCGCTGACCCCCCGGATCGCGCTCGCGCTGGCCGCCGTCGGCAACTTCGTCGGCGCGCACTTCGGCGCCGGCGTGGCCAAGACGGTCGGCGACGGGCTGGTGACGTTGCCGACCGGGGTGGAGAGCCTCGGTGTGGTCTTCGCCGGCGTGCTCGGCGCGATCATCTGGAACCTGATCACCTGGTACTTCGGCCTGCCGTCCTCGTCCTCGCACGCCCTCTTCGGCGGCCTGGTCGGCGCGACCCTGTTCGCCGCTGACGGCATCGTCCAGTGGGGCACCATCATCGAGAAGGTCCTCGTCCCGATGGTGCTCTCGCCGGTGGTCGGCCTGATCCTCGGCTTCCTGGTGATGCTGGCGATCATGTGGCTGTTCCGGAAGGGCCAGCCCGGCAAGCTCAGCCGCGGCTTCCGGTGGGCGCAGACCGCGTCCGCGGCCGCCATGTCGGTCGGCCACGGCATGCAGGACGCCGCCAAGACCATGGGCATCATCGTGCTCGCGCTCTACACCGGCGGCTTCCAGGAGAGCAAGACGCACATCCCGGGCTGGGTCTTCTGGACCTCCGCCGCGATGCTGGCGGCCGGCACGTACGCGGGCGGCTGGCGGATCATCCGGACGCTCGGCCGGAAGATCATCGACCTCGGCCCGGCGGAGGGCTTCGCGGCCGAGACCGTGGCCAGCGCGGTGCTCTACTTCAACGCGCTGGTGCTGAAGGCACCGATCTCCACCACGCACACGATCACCTCGGCGATCATGGGTGTGGGCGCGACGAAACGGCTCTCCGCGGTGCGCTGGAACGTGGCGGGCAACATCGTGATCGCCTGGATCATCACGTTCCCGGCCGCCGCCGCGATCGCCTGCCTCGCGTACCTGCTGGTCCGGCCCCTGTTCTGATCTCCGCGCGCTGACGTCGAGGGGTTCCCTGCCGTGGCGGGGGACCCCTCACACGTAGGAGACGCCGATCCGGGCCTTGATGTCGTCGATCAGGCCCATCACCTCGAGCGTGGCGGCGTGCGGCACCAGCGGGCTCTCGGTCAGCCCGGCCGCCAGGCAGCGCTGCACCTCGATCGCCTCGTACTGGTAGCCGCCGCCGGTCAGGTCCGCCGGGATCGTCTCCGGCTCGGCGCCGGCCCGGTGCAGCACCACGTGCGCGGGCCGGAAGAACAGCTCGGGCAGGTCGATCCGACCCGTCGTACCGGTGATCGACGCGGTGATCGCTGTCGCGCCGACCATGCCGCAGCTGAGCGTCGCCACCGCGCCGGAGTCCCATCCGAGCACCATGCCGGTGTTCTCGTCCACCGCCTCCGGGGTCAGCTTCGCCCACGCCTGCACGTGCTGCGGCGTACCGAGCACCAGGTGGGCCAGGCTCAGCGGGTAGACGCCGAGGTCCAGCAGCGCGCCGCCGCCGAGCGTGCGGGCCCGCATCCGGTGCTCCGGCGGGAACGGGCCGGCGACGCCGAAGTCCGCCCGTACGTGCGTCACCTCACCGATCGCGCCGTCCCGGATCAGCTCCAGCACGCGCAGGATCAGCGGATTGGTCCGCATCCACATGGCCTCCATGAGGAACAGGCCCCGGGCGCGGGCCGTCTCCACCAGCTCGGTGGTGGTCGGCAGATCCAGCGTGCACGGCTTCTCCACCAGCACGGCCTTGCCGCCGGCCAGGCAGGCGAGCGCCGCCTCGTGGTGCGCGGCGTGCGGGGTGGCCACGTAGATCGCGTCCAGGTCCGGGTCCGCGGCCAGTTCCGCCCACGAGGCGTACGCCCGCGGCACGTCGTGCCGGCGCGCGAACAGTTCGGCGCTCTCCCGGGTACGCGAGCCGACCGCGACCAGTTCGGCGTCCGGCACCAGCCGCAGATCCTCGGCGAAGCGGGCGGCGATGTTTCCGGTGGCCAGGATTCCCCAACGCGTCATGCCCGGCACGCTATCCCTTCCCGCTCCGGGGCCGGCAGGGTGATCCACCCGTCGGGACGTCAGGCGGTGGCGGGGGCCGTGCGCCCGGTCCGCGGTGTTTCGGCATGCGGCTTGACCATCAACCGTTGGGTGGCCAGGGCCGGGCGGCCGTTCATCGTCTCCACTTCGACCTCGCGCCCGGTGACGAGGGCGAAATCGCCGAAGAGTTGGTCCAGCCAGTCGGTGGTGTGGTGTCGGCACACCACCCCGTCGCCGGTCTCGAAGATCCCGTAGGTGCCGTACTTCGCTGCGAACTGTTGGTACCGGGAACGGTTGCGGTGATCCTCTTGCAGGCACAGGTCACTGACATAGAGCAGCCCACCCGGCCGTAGCACCCGACGCAGCTCCGTCACCAGTTCCCGCTGCCCGGTGTCGCCGGGTATGCACGTCAACACCGCGAACAGCAGCACCAGGTCGACGCTGTCCTCCTGCTGGTCGAGGTGCGGAGGGTTGGTGAGAACCGTGAATCGCGCGCCGGGTTGCTCGTTCTTCGCGCGGCTGACGAGACGGGGCGCGACATCCACCCCCTCGACATTCTCGAAGCCCTGCCGCACGAGCAGCCCCGCCAGCCGACCGTAGCCGCACCCGTAGTCGAGAACGCGTGCCCGCCGGTCGATGCCGTCCAGCCACGGAAGTGCGACCGGGTGGCCGAAAGTCTTGGTGGCACCCGTGGAGTTCCAGTACCCCGCCTGGTTGTCGAGATCCGTCACCCAACGAGCATTGCCGCAAACGGAGGAGGACGCCATCGGGCGGCGGGGCGGCGTCGCGCCTTGCGGCACCGCTCCCGCACAGCGCGAGGGCTGACGTTGCTCGATAGTGAACACGCAGCGTGAAGATTGCTCAGCGTGATGGCTTCCGCCTGCCCTGTCGCCGAATGCTGGCACCCAAAGGCACCCAACCGGACATAAGGCAGCACTTGCGCGGGCCGGGCTGACTGCCTCTCGCGGACTTTGCTCTGCAGCCTCATGCGCACCGCTCACGGAAGGTTGCCGATGCGGATCTGGCTGCAGAGCAAAGTCGGCGGAGGGGTGTCTGCTGCTCAGGGCCGAGAACTACGCATCGTGACCAGGTGGTCTGATCGGGGAGTGCAGGTGAGGTGAGGCGCCGTGTGCCCGCGCCCGGCCGCCCCCCGGCCGGGCCGCCCCCCGGCCGGGCCGCCCCCGGCCGGGCCGCGCGGGCGGGAACTAGGCTCGGCGCATGACGATCGACGGCTTCGCCGCACCCCCCGCCCTGGTGGAGCACGCCCGCCGATTCCGGGCCGAGGGCGCCGTACCGGCCGTGCCCCGCGTCGCCGCCACAGTGCTGCTGCTCCGCCCGGCCGGCGACGGGTTCGAGGTCTACATGATCCGTCGGGTGGCGGCCATGACGTTCGGCGGCATGTACGCCTTCCCCGGCGGCGGGGTGGACCGCTCCGACTCGGAGGCGCACCTCGGCTGGGCCGGCCCGGACCCGGCGGCGTGGGGGGAACGGCTCCAGCTCGACCCGGCCGCCGCGCAGGCGGTGGTGTGCGCCGCTGCCCGCGAGGTCTTCGAGGAGGCGGGCGTGCTGCTCGCCGGGCCGGACCCCGACACGGTCGTCGGCGACGTGAGCGGCGACGACTGGGAGGCGGCCCGGCAGGACCTGGAGGGACGGCGGGTCGGCTTCGCGGACCTGCTGGCCGGGAAGGGCCTTACGCTCCGCTCCGACCTGCTGCTGCCGTGGAGCCGGTGGATCACGCCGGAGTTCGAGCCGCGCCGCTTCGACACGTACTTCTTCGTCGCCCTGCTGCCCGAGGGGCAGCGGACCCGGGACGTCTCCGGCGAGGCCGACCACACGCTGTGGCTGCGCCCGGCGGACGCCCTGGCCCGGGCGGAGGCCGGCGAGCTGACCATGCTGCCGCCGACCATGGTCACGCTCGCCGAGGTCGCCGCGGCGGGCGACCTCCCGGGCGTGGCCCGAGCCGCGGCCGACCGAGACCCGGGTACGCCGATCACGCCCCACCTGGACCTCTCCGACCCCGCCGCCCCCCGCTTCCACCTCCACTGACGCCTCCACTGACGCCCCACCCCCGCGCCGATCTTGCACTCAGCGCCCCGGCACAAGGGGCGATCCGCCCGGCACGAGGGCCGAAACTGCAAGATCGCGCGGAAGAGAGAGCGGGAGAGAGAGGGGTCAGCCGAAGCGGCCCGTGATGTAGTCCTCGGTCTTCTTCTGGGCCGGGTTGCTGAAGATCTTCTGGGTGTTGTCGTACTCGATCAGACGGCCCGGGTCGCCGGTCTTCTCGATCGAGAAGAAGGCGGTCCGGTCCGACACCCGGGCGGCCTGCTGCATGTTGTGCGTGACGATGATGATCGTGAACTTGTCCTTGAGCTGGAACATCAGGTCCTCGATGGCCAGCGTCGAGATCGGGTCCAGCGCCGAGCACGGCTCGTCCATCAGCACGACCTGCGGCTCGACGGCGATGGTGCGGGCGATGCAGAGGCGCTGCTGCTGACCTCCGGACAGGCCCGCGCCGGGCTTGGCCAGGCGGTCCTTCACCTCGTCCCACAGGTTCGCCGAGCGCAGTGCCCGCTCGGCCGCCTCCTCCAGGATCGACTTGCGCCGGACGCCGTTGAGCCGCAGCCCCGCCACCACGTTCTCGAAGATGCTCATGGTGGGGAACGGGTTCGGCCGCTGGAAGACCATGCCGATCATGCGGCGGACCGCCGTGACGTCCACGTCGCGGTCGTAGATGTCCTGGTCGTCGATGGTCAGGCTGCCCTCGACCCGGGCGCCCGGCAGCACCTCGTGCATCCGGTTGATCGACCGCAGGAAGGTGGACTTGCCGCAGCCGGACGGCCCGATCAGGGCGGTGACCGTCTTCGGCTCGACGGTCAGGTTGATGTTCTCGATCGCCTTGAACCCGCCGTAGTAGGCGGTCACGTTCGTGGCTTCGATGCGCTTGGCCATGGTGGCGGTACCTCCGGGGTTCATCGGCCGAGCCGGTTGCGGCGGGACAGCAGCTTCGCCGCCACGGTGAGGACGAGGACGAGAGCGACCAGGGTCAGCGCCGCGGTCCACGCCCGTGCCGGCGAGTACTTCGACGCCTCACCGGCCTGCTGGTAGACGAAGAGGGCCAGCGACGACTGGTTGTTCTCGAACGGGTTGAAGTTGATCGCCGCACCGCCGCCGGCGACGAGCAGCACCGGCGCGGTCTCGCCAGCGGCCCGCGCGATGGCGAGCATGATGCCGGTGACGATGCCGGGCAGCGCGGTCGGCAGCACGACCCGCAGGATGGTCTTCCACTTCGGGACGCCCAGGGCGTACGCGCCCTCGCGCAGCGGCGCCGGCACCAGCCGGAGCATCTCCTCGGTGGACCGGACCACTGTGGGCAGCATCAGCACGCTCAGCGCCAGCGCGGCGGCGAAGCCGGAGAAGCCCGGCCGCCCGTCGTTGAACCACGGCGAGACGATCAGCACCCAGAAGGCCAGCACGAACAGGCCGGTGACGATCGACGGGATGCCGGTCATGACGTCCACGAAGAAGCGGATGGTGAACGCGAACCGGCCCCGGCCGTACTCGACGATGTAGATCGCGCAGAGCACGCCGAGCGGCACCGTGATCAGCGTGGCGATGCCGACCTGCTGCAACGTGCCGACGATCGCGTGGTACGCGCCACCGTTGGCGTCCCGCGACCCGATGTTGTTCATCGAGGTGCCGAAGAAGTTCGCGTCCAGCCGCTCGGAGCCCTTGCTGACGAGCGTCCAGACCACCGACGCGAGCGGCAGCACGGCGAGCACGAACGCGGAGTGGATCAGCGCGCTCCAGGTCCGGTTGCGGGCCGACCGGCGGCCCTCCACCGCGTTCGCCGCGACGAAGAGACCGGCCAGGTAGAGCAACGCGCCGACCACCACGACCAGGACCGGGCCGCCGACGCCGGCGCCGTACACCAGGGCCGCCGCGAGCAGCAGCGCCGCGACGGCGATGACCGGAGCGGCGTACGCGGGAAGTCGCCTCGCCCGCAGCGTGGCCGGCTGGGCCGGCGGGCGCGGGCGGCGGGGGGTGAGGGTGGTGGTCATGCGGCCGACTCCGTGAACTCGCGCCGCCGGTAGATGATCGCCCGCGCGGTGATGTTGACGATCAGCGTGATCGCGAACAGCACCAGGCCGGAGGCGATGAGTGCGCCCCGGCCGGTGTCGTTCGCCTCGGCGAACCGGTTGGCGATGTTGGCGGCGATCGAGTTACCGCCGCTCTGCAGGATGTTGAACGAGATGGCGTACGTCGAGCCGAGCGTGAGCGCCAGCGCGATGGTCTCGCCCAGCGCCCGGCCCAGGCCGAGCATCACCGCGGCGATGACGCCGGGCCGCCCGTACGGCAGGACCGCGGTGCGGATCATCTCCCAGCGGGTGGCGCCGAGAGCGAGCGCGGCTTCCTCGTTCGCGGTCGGGGTCTGCCGGAACACCTCGCGGGACAGCGAGGTGACGATCGGCAGCACCATGATGGCGAGCACCACCGAGCCGAGCAGGATCGAGTTGCCGTACGGGCCGTCGCCGAAGATCGGGATCCAGCCGAAGTACCTGTTCAGCCAGGCGGACAGGTCGGCGACCGGCTGGGCGAAGTAGTCGCGGCCCCAGAGGCCGAAGACCACGCTCGGCACGGCGGCGAGCAGGTCGATCAGGAAGCCCAGGGCGTTGCCGAGCCGCCGGGGCGCGTAGTGCGACAGGTACAGGGCGATGCCCAGCGCGACCGGCACCGCCATGAGCAGCGCCAGCAGCGAGCTCAGGACGGTGCCGAAGGCGAGCGCGCCGATGCCGAACTGCGGCGGGTCGTCGTTCGGGAACCAGCCCTCGAACGTCCAGAACGACTCGGTGTTCGCCCGCAGCGCCGGGACGGCCTTGGCGACCAGGAAGATCGCGATGGCCGCGATGACCACCAGGACCGTGGTGCCGGCGGCCAGGGTCAGACCGCGGAACGCCCGTTCCGCGCCGAAGGCGCGGGCCCGGGGGAGGGCACCGCCGCCGCCAAGGCCACCGTCGGGGCGGCCCGGGTTGCCGGGGCGCTCGGCCACACGCGCCGAGGCACCGGCGGGTCGCTCGTGGCTCGTGGCCACGGGGTTCCCGCCGGTGCCGGCGTGGGCCGAGCGGTGAGGGGTGTCACCCATCTGCTCGCTCGCTTCGTGTTGAGGAGGTGTCGGCCGGAGCGTCAGGAGAGGCTCTTGACCGCGGCCTCGACCTTGGTGCGGACGGTCTCGGGCAGCGGCGCGTAGCCCAGCTCGACGAGCTCCTTCTGCCCCTCGGCGCTGGCGGCGTGGCCGAGCAGGCCCTTGACCAGCGGCAGCTTGTCGGCGGCGAGGCCCTTGCTGCAGACGATCTCGTAGGTCGCCAGGACGATCGGGTACGCCCCGGCCTCCTTGGTGTTGTAGTCGATCGACATCTTCAGGTCGTTGCCCTGACCCTCGAACTTGGCGCCCGCGATGGTCTTGCCGGCCGAGTCGCCGGTCAGCTCGACGAACTCGCCGTTGCCGTTCTTGATCTTGGCCATCTTCAGGTCGGAGTTCTCGGCGTACGACCACTCGACGTAGCTGATGGTGCCGTCGGTGCTCTTGACCTTGCTGGCCACACCGTCGGACTTGGCCGCGCCGACGCCGCCCGGGGCCTTCCACGCCTTGGAGTTGCCGAGCGTCCAGTCCGCCTCGGCGGTCTTGGAGAGGTACTTGGTGAAGTTGTCGGTGGTGCCCGACTCGTCGGAGCGGTGCACCGCCTGGATCGTGGTCGACGGCAGCTTGGCGTCCGGGTTGTCGGCCTTGATCGCCGGGTCGTCCCACTTGGTCACCTTGCCGGCGAAGATCTTCGCCAGGGTGGCCGGGCTGAACTGGAGGTTGTCCGCGCCGCTGACGTTGTAGACGACAGCGACCGGGCCGATGACCATGGGCAGGTTGAGCGCCTGGCCGCCGGTGCACTTGGCGTCGGCCTGCGGCTGCTCCTCCGGCTTGAGGGCGGAGTCCGAGCCGGCGAAGTCCGCGGTGCCGGCGATGAACGCCTGGATGCCGGCGCCCGAGCCGCTGGGCTCGTAGTTGATCGTGGTGCCGGCGCACTTCTGCTGGTACGCCTTGATCCACTCGGCCATGGCGTTCTTCTGGGCGGAGGAGCCCTGCGCGTTCAGCGTGCCCGTCGCGCAGTCCACCGCGGCGGTGGAACCGGAGGCGCTGGCCGGCTCGTTGTTGTCCGAGCCGCAGGCGCTGAGACCGAGAACCGCGGTAAGAGCGAGACAGGCGATGGCGCCGTGCCGCTGGAGCTTCACTTCAGGGGTTTCCCTTCACGTCTTTGGTCAGGTCGCCCGGAGTGCCGGGGGCCGGCGCTGACCGGCTGACATGAAGGTAGGAGGGCCAGGTGGACGGTTCGCCGGACGCAAGTGAACGCGCGGTGAACACGTTCAGCCGACGAGGTGGCCGTACGCTGAGGAAGGGTTGTCCATTTCGTGAACTAGCGGCCCGGCATCGCCTTTGTGGCGATTTTCCCGGGCGGGCGAGCGCTCAGCCGAGCTGGTAGTTGACGTGCGCGGACCAGCGCGCGAAGCCCAGCCGCTCGTAGAGCGCGACCGCGGCGGTGTTGCTCTCGTCCACGTAGAGCATCACCCGGTCCAGCCCGCGCTCGTCGCGCAGGTGGGTCAGGCCGGCGGCGGTGAGCACCCGGCCGAGGCCGCCCCGGTGCGCGGACGGGTCGACGCCGAGCACGTAGACCTCGCCGATCCGGGCCGACCCCGGCCGCTCGTGCACCTTGGTCCAGTGGAAGCCGAGCAGCCGCCCGGTGGCGGAGTCGACGGCGAGCAGGAAACCGGCCGGGTCGAACCACGGCTCGGCGATGCGGACGCGCAGGTCGTCGAGCGTCCACTTCCCCTGCTCGGGGTGCTGGGCGAAGGCGGCGTTGTTCACCGCCAGCCATGCCTCGTCGTCCTCGCCGGGCCGGAACGCGCGCAGCGTCACGCCGTCCGGCACGACCGGCGCCGGCAGTTCGGCGGTGAGTGGGCGGCGCATCTGCCAGAGCACTCGTGCTCGGGAGAAGCCCAGGTCGACCGCCAGCGCAGCCGCCGACGGGTGGTCGCCGTGCGCCCAGGCACGCAGCGGTCCGGGCGCGTCGGACACCACGCCACGGGCCAGCGCGCGGCCGGAACCCCGCCGCCGGTACGCCGGGTGCACGACCATCTCCACGCCGACGCCCTCGGCCGGGGCGGTGGTGTCGAGGTGCGCGTACCCGGTGAGGGTGCCCTCGGTGGTCCGGGCGGTGAGGTGCACGGCGGGCGCCTCGGGGTCGCGCAGCCGCAGCAGCACGTGCTCGTCGAGCGGGTCGGCGCCGTCGGCGTCACCGGCGGCGCGGGCCAGTGCCAGCACCTCGGCGACCTCGTCCGGTGTCAGCCGGTCCGCCCGGTCGATCCGATCGGTCGCGGGACCACTCGTCGGCTCGGTGCTGCTCATCTGAGTCACGGTAACGGCCGGCGGGCCGCGGTTCGCGCCGGACGGCGACGGCGATCGGTGGCGCTCGTCACGGGGTGCCGACGGGCAGCGGCTCCAACTCGAACCGGGTCAGCAGTTCGGGCAGGAGTTGCTGCAACGCGCTGACGGTGCCGGAACGGTCCCCGCCCGCGTCGTGCATGAGCACGATCGCCCCGGGCCCCATCTGGGAGCGGACCATCGCCTCGATGGTGGTGGCACCCGGCGCCTTCCAGTCCGACGGGTCCACGCTCCAGTGCAGCGGGGTGAGGCCCAGGTCGGCGCAGGCCGACATGATGGACGGCGTCCAGGCCCCGCCGGGCTGGCGGTAGTACGCGATCCGCGCGTCGGGCGCGGCGGCCAGGATGGCGTCGTTGGTGCGCAGCACGTCGGCCCGGATCGTCGCCGGGGATCGCTTGCCCAGGTTGACGTCGTGGTTCCAGGAGTGGTTGCACAGCGTGTGGCCCTCGGCCACGATCGACCGGACCAGGTCCGGGTGGGCCTCGACGTTCTCGCCGACGACGCAGAACGTCGCCCGCACGCCGTACTGGGCCAGCAGCGCGAGCACCTGCGGGGTCCAGCGGGGATCGGGGCCGTCGTCGAAGGTCAGCGCGACCCGGGACGAGCCGGTGGCGACCAGGGAGCCGTACGGGCCGTCGCCGTCGGGCTCGACCGGGGCGGCGTCCGGCGCGGCGTCGGGGCTCGGCCGGGCGCTGGCCGTGCCGCCCGGGAAGTCGGTGCTGGGTGGCTGCTCGCCGTACCGCGGCCCGTTGAGCGTGGTGGCGACTCCGGCGGCCGACGGATGCGGGTCGGGCACCAGGCTGCGGCCCAGCGCGAACGCCGAACCGAGCAGGCCGGTCAGCACGACGGTCACGAGGCCGGCGGCGCGCAGCGTCGGGCCCCGCATCAGCGGTACCGGCCGTTCGTCGCCCCCGTGTTCACCGCACGCACCGTCGCCCCCTTAGCCCGACAATTCCGGCAGCCAGGATATGGCTGACTGATCGGGCAAAAAGGGCATACGAGAAAAGTGCCCTCTAGCGGGGTGGAGCGTGGGCGGTCAGACCGGCAGCGGGGCGGGCTCCGACTCCGGCAGCGAGCGCGACGGCGGGACGACGAACTTGTAGCCCACCTGGCGCACCGTGCCGATCATCGACTCGTACTCCGAGCCGAGCTTGGCGCGCAGCCGCCGCACGTGCACGTCCACCGTCCGGGTGCCGCCGAAGTAGTCGTAGCCCCAGACCTCGCGCAGCAACTGGTCCCGGGTGAACACCCGCCCCGGGTGCTGGGCCAGGAACTTCAACAGCTCGAACTCCTTGTACGTGAGGTCGAGCGGCCGGCCCTTCAACTTGGCTGCGTACGTGTCCGGGTCGATGTTCAGCTCGCCGGCCCGGATCGAGCCGCCGGCGCCGGCGGTGGCGTTGCTGAGCCGGCCCACAGCGAGCCGCAGGCGAGCCTCCACCTCGGCCGGTCCGGCACCGGCCAGGATCACGTCGTCGACGCCCCAGTCCGCGTTGAGCGCGATCAGCCCGGCCTCGGTGACGACCGCGACGAGCGGCACGCCGAGCCCGGTGGCGTGCAGCATCCGGCAGGTGGCGCGCGCCTCGCTCAGCTCGGAGCGGGCGTCCACCAGGACGGCGTCCGGTGTCGGGCCGGAGACCAGCGTGCGGACGTCGCGGGGTGCGGTGCGAACCGAGTGCGGCAGCAGGTCGAGTGCCGGCAGCACCGCCGACGGCTCACCGGCCCGCGCGGTCACGAGCAGCAGGAGCTCCACGATCACCTCCGTCCCGGCGGCCTTCCGGCCGCGCGCGACCAGCGACACGCCCGGTGGGGCGGCACTGTGAACTTGCGTGGGTCCCGGCGTCGTCGACGGGCGGGTAACGGCCTGAGCGTAACCGATGGACCGGCCGTCACCTTCGCGCGATTTACCGTTTGCCCTTTCTGCCCTCGATCGCGGCGCAGGTTTTAACGTCACCGAAACCGGGACCTCCGCCGAGCCGCCCGGGTCTGGCACGATCGGGGCGTGTTTCCCTCCACCTCGCGCGACACCGGTCGTGAACCGTGGGCCGACGACCCGTCCGCCGGGCCGTCCGGCCCCGCCCGTGGCTACCCGCCCGCCCCGCGTACCGGCCCCGCCGACGAGGGCGACCGGCCGGAACGCAAGGGCCCGCGCCGGCTGCGCAAGGGCGGCCCCGGCCGGCGTCCCGACGACGAGTCCGACGAGGAGCCCGAGGATGAGGTGCCGCCGGTCCCGGTGCGCCGCCCCCTGGCGCTCACCGTCGCCGGCTTCGCGGCGCTGCTCGGCGTCGGCCTGGTGCTGGGCGCGCAGACCTCGGGCCCGGGGCACCGGCTGCCGTTCGCCGCGATCATCTTCGGCGTACAACTGCTGTTCGTGCTGGCCTGGACGATGGCCATGCGGCCGCCCGCGCTGCTCGTCGTCGCGCTCGTCAGCGCCGCGACGGCGGTGATCGCCGACGTCGCCGCCGTGCAGTCGGACATCGCCGGCCTGGCCCCGCTCGGCTACGCCGCCGCGGCCGGGTTCCTGCTCGCCGTGCTGGGACAGCTCGTACGGCGGGTGGACCGGGTCCGGGTGACCGATTCGCTCGGCGGCACCCTGCTCATCGTGGTGGGTGTGGTCGCCTTCGCCACGCTCGTCGTGCTCAGCCGGATCCCCAAGGGCACCCAGGCGATCACCGTCTGCCTCACCGCCGCCGGGGTGGCGTTGCTCGTCGCCCGGCTCACCGACGCGATCGCGCCGTGGCCCCGGCTCGCCCCGCAGGTGCCGCGCGGCGCGGCGGGCGTGGTCGCCGGCGCCATGCTCGGCACGCTCACCAGCGCCGTGCTCGGCAGCTACCTGGTCGGTTTCACCCCGACCAGCGCCGCCCTGGTCGGGGTGGTCAGCGCGGCCACCGCCGTCCTGGCCGACCTCGCCGTCGGGTACGCCGAGGCGGGCCGGCTGATGGCCGGTGAACCGCCGACGATGTGGGTGGCCCGGCACATGCAGGGGCCGCTGGGCGGGTTCGCGCTGGCCGCGCCCGCCGCGTACGCCATGTGCGTGCTGTTCCTCTGACGCGGTTGGGGAGGATTCGCCTCGGGTAAGTACGGTTGCGCCGCGAGGCGCGGTGACGGCGGCGAGGACGGGAGACGGCGTGGCAGAGGCGTATCCGGCGGAGAGCCGACCCCGGCGACGGGGCCGGAAGGTGCTGATCGGCTTCATCGTCCTGCTGCTGGTGCTGGCCGGTCTGCTCGTCGTCGCCGACCGGGTCGCCGCCGGGGTGGCCGAGCGCGCCATCGCCGACCAGGTCCGGCAGGAGATCGCCAAGCAGGACGCGCAGTCCGCCGCGCCGCAGGTCGAGGTGGGTGGCTTCCCGTTCCTCACCCAGGTGCTCGACGGCCGGTACGAGCGCATCTCGATCCAGCTCACCGACGTGCGCGGCGACGTGCAGGGCGACGCGGTCGAGGTGCCGAAACTCGACGTGGACGCGCGCAACGTGACCGCCTCGCTGGACACGCTGCGCTCGGGCCGGGGCGACGTGGTGGCCGAGAGCGTGGACGGGCGGGGCACCGTCACCTACGAGAGCCTGGCCAAGCTGCTGGACCGCCCCGGGCTGACGCTGGGCGAGCGCAACGGCAAGCTCGCGGTCACCGCCCCGGTGGACGTCCTCGGCATCAAGCTCACCGTCAACGGCACCGCCGACGTCACGGTGGCCGGCAACAAGGTGGCGCTGCGCTTCAACGACCTCACCGCCGACGGCCTGCCGAACGTGCCGCTGGCCCGGGCCGCCCTGACCCGGTACGCGCAGGGCATCTCGATCGACGTGCCGCTGCCGGAGCTGCCGTTCCAGCTCAACCTGCGCAAGGTGGAGCCGAAGCCGGAGGGCCTGGTGGTCACGGCGGACGCGGCGAACGTGCCCATCAACTCCGCCGGTTGAAAGCCCGTCCCTGTCCCGGATGCTGGTCGGCCTGGTGGCGGCTGTCGCCCCGGCTGGTAATCTCCCTGCCCATGGGGACCCACCTCACCAAACGGCGCGCGGTCGACCTGTGCCGCGTGGCCACCTGCCTGTGTCGCCCCGTCATCTGACGGCGGGGCTGTCTCCGGCCGCCTGAACGGCGGCCACCAGGGTCCACGAACCTTCCCCGGTTCCCCCTCCCCAACGCCCGGCAGCGGCGCCGTCGCACGTACCCGTGATCCGTTCCTAGCTCAGGGTCCGCGTGTGGTGCGACAACCATCGGCATCGATCTCCACGCGCAGACTCACCAAACCATCCTCACCAGGGAGTGATCTGATGAGTCGCGACACCGCACTCGTCTCGGCCGAGTGGGCCGAGAAGAACCTCGGCGCCCCGGGCGTCGTCTTCGTCGAGGTCGACGAGGACACCTCGGCCTACGAGACCGGGCACATCGCCGGCGCCGTCAAGCTGGACTGGCGCACCGACCTCCAGGACCAGGTCCGCCGGGACTTCGTCAACAAGAGCCAGTTCGAGGCGCTGCTGTCCGACCGGGGCATCGCCAACGACGACACCGTGATCCTGTACGGCGGCAACAACAACTGGTTCGCCGCGTACGCGTACTGGTACTTCAAGCTCTACGGCCACGGCGATGTGAAGCTGCTCGACGGCGGCCGCAAGAAGTGGGAGCTGGACGCCCGTCCGCTCGTCACCGACGTGGCGGAGCGGCCGAAGACGCAGTACGTCGCGCAGGAGCCGGACACCTCGATCCGCGCGTTCCGCGACGAGGTGGTCGCCGCCATCGGCACCAAGAACCTGGTCGACGTGCGCAGCCCCGACGAGTTCGCCGGCCGGCTGCTCGCCCCCGCCCACCTGCCGCAGGAGCAGGCGCAGCGGGCCGGCCACATCCCGACCGCGATCAGCGTCCCGTGGTCGAAGGCGGCCAACGAGGACGGCACGTTCAAGTCCGACGACGAGCTGCGCAAGATCTATGCCGACGCCGGGCTGGACGACAGCAAGGAGACGATCGCGTACTGCCGGATCGGCGAGCGCTCCTCGCACAGCTGGTTCGTGCTCCAGGAGCTGCTCGGGCACCGCAACGTGAAGAACTACGACGGTTCCTGGACCGAGTACGGCTCGCTCGTCGGGGTGCCGGTGGCGCTCGGCGACGAGCCGGGGGAGGCCTGATGACCGCCGCCTCCGCCGCCTCGACGGCTGCCGCCGGCTGCGCCGCGCCGGACCAGTCCGCCCCCCTCCCGGCGAGCCTGGACCTGGAGAAGGAAACCGTGATCACCGGCCGCGTGCTGGCCGAGTCCGGTGAGGTCGTGCCGGGCGCGTACGTGCGCCTGCTCGACTCGACCGGTGAGTTCACCGCCGAGGTGGTGACCTCGGCGGCCGGGCAGTTCCGGTTCTTCGCCGCGCCGGGCTCCTGGACGCTGCGCGCGCTGTCGCGCCACGGCAACGGCGACACCGCCGTGTCCGCGGCCCGCGGGATCAACGAGGTGACGGTCTCGGTCGCCGCCTGACCCACGCTGGAGATCGTGGCCCGCCGCCCACCCGGGTGGCGGGCCACGAGCCGTTCCGGCGACTGTGCGCCTCGGCAGTGGCTGGCAGGCTGGACGGCGGTGCGTCCCGGACGCGCCGGAGGGGGATCAGGTGCCCGACGACGCCGCTGCCCACGCCCGCCGCTATCTGATCGACTTCATCGACGGCAACCGGGGCGAGACGATCGTCCGCGAACTCCAGCGCGCCGACGGGTCCGGCCGCGCCCGCCCGTTCGACGTCTCGGTCGCCAGCCTCGACACCGACCTGTCGTTCCTCACCAAGCGGGCCACGCTCGTCACGGCCAAGCTGGTCCTGTCCCAGCCGGGCGGCGAGCACTGCTACCTCGCCCACCGGGAGATCTGCAAGGTGTGCGGCGAGGACCCGGACCGCTGCGGCCGGGACTGCCGGTACGGGGACATCCGGATCGACGAGCTCTTCGCCGAGTGCGACGACCTGGACCGCCTCGGCGCGTACCTGCGGGACTGCGCGCCGCTGCTGGAGCTGGGGCAGCTCGTCTACTTCCCGCAGACCTTCCGCCGCAGCCACCTGGAGTCGCGCGCGCCGGACGCCCAGTCCACCTCGTCGCCGTTCAACAGCGTCGGCCAGATCGAGCTGGGCGACAACCCGGACCGCACGCTCGACCTGATCGTCAAGGGGCACCGGGTCGTCGACGTGCCGAGCGGGGATCCGGTGAAGGCGCGGCTGGTCACCCCGCTGCTCCAGCTCGACCTGCCGATGCTGGAGGGAACCTCGCTGCGGGACTACTGTGCCATCCTGACCCAGGAGGGTGACGCGCTCGCCGCGACCCAGGCGTACCTGCGGGGCCGGATGCTGGAGGTCGACACCGATCCGGACCGGGCGCTCGTGCAGCTCGCGAAGCTCGACGCGGAGATCCAGGAGGGGGTACGGGCGGCCCGGGCCGAGGTCGCCCGGGTGTCCCGGCGCTCGGCCGTACAAGCCGCCGGCGCGGCGGTGGCGACGGTCGCGGCGACCCTGGTGGCGGTCGAGGGCACGCAACTGGCGCCGGTGCTCGGCATGCTGGGCGCGGGCGGCTTCTTCTCCGCCGTGCTCGCCGCCGACCAGTACGCCGACCGTCGCGGCGAGCTGCGGCAGCGCCCCTTCTACCTGCTGTGGCTGCTGTCCCGCCGGTCGGTGCCGGTCTGAGCGAGGGTGCCGAGGCGCGGCCGGGCAGCTCGCCGACGCGTGACACCATGGCGGGGTGACTGCCGTCGAGACGGGTTACGCCCCGCCCACCCCGCCCGGCCGGCCCGGCCCCGGCGGCCGACGCCGGCTGCGCTGGCTGACGGTCGCCACCGTCGCGTGGGCCGTGCTGCTCGCGGGTCTGACCTGGTGGTCGGTGCACACTGATGCGCCGACGGTCAAGGAGCAGCGGTCGCTGGACCAGGCCGGCCCGGTGGTGGACCGGGCGATCGGTGCGCTGACCGCCGCGGTCGGCACCGCGGGCGTACCGGCGCTCCTGCCCGACCGGCTGGAGCGCGGCTGCCGGATCACGCCGATGGACGACGGCGCCACGCTGGAACGCGGCGTCGAGGTGGCGATCGGCGGCGGCGACGTACGCGAGGTGCTGCGCGGCATCGCCGACCGGCTGCCGTCTGGCTGGCGGGCCGGTGTGTCGACGCTCGACGGCGAGCCGCTGCTGCGCGCCGACGCGGGCGAGTTCGTCACGGTCGAGGGCCGCTCCGGTGGCCCGGGCCGGGTGCTGCTCACCGCGGCCACCGGCTGCCGCCCGGTGGGTTCCGGCTACCGGGCCCCGTCCGCCGACGCCGCCGCCGAGTCGGCGGTGCTGGCGTCGGCGCTGGGCCGGTGGGGCGGCGCGACCGGGCCGGTCCAGGTGCTCGCCGCGCCCTGCCCGGGCGGCGGGACGGCCCGCACCGCCCGGTCGGAGGCGGCCGCGCCGGCCGATCAGCCGCTTGCCGCCGCGTTCGCCGGGGGCGCCGCGCCGGTGGTGGACTCGGCAGACGCGTACGCGCGCCCGGGCGACCCGGCGGTGCTGGCGCAGCGGGGCGGGGAGCGGGTCCGGGTCGCGGTGACCACGCCCTGCCCGGCCTGAGGTCAGCCGCCGGGCAGGACGAGCGCCGGTGGCGACGGCTGTTCCTCGTGCGGCTCCCGGCTGCGGCCCAGCGCGTCCACCCGGCCCCAGCGGCCCGGGATGTCGAGCAGTTCCACCCGGCCCATCCCGGGCGGCACGGCCGGGTCGATGATCAGGTGCTCGCCCTGCGGTTCCAGTCCCAGCATCACCCGTAGGAGCAGCAGCGGGGTTCCGGCGGACCAGGCCTGCGGGCTGCACGCGGTGGGGTACTCCACCGGGTAGTCGGTGAGGCCGCGTTCGTAGCCGGCGAACACCTCGGGCAGCCGCCCGTCGAAGTAGTGCGACGCGCTGAGCAGGGCGTCGCAGATCCGGCCGGCCTCCTGCCGGAAGCCGTACCGCCACAGGCCCCAGGCGATGATCGAGTTGTCGAACGGCCACACCGTGCCCACGTGGTAGCCGACCGGGTTGTACCGGCCCTGGTCGTCGGCGAGCGTACGTACGCCCCACCCGGAGAACAGGCGCGGGCCGAGCAGATGGGCGGCGACGGCGGGGGCGCGGTCCTCGTCGACGATGCCGCTCCACAGCAGGTGGCCGATGTTGGAGGTGAGCGCGTCCACCTGCCGGCCCCGCGGGTCGAGCGCCAGCGCGTAGTACTCCCGGTCGGGGATCCAGAAGTCGCGGTTGAACCGCTCCTTCAGCGCCGCGGCCTCGTGCTCCAGGCGGTCGGCGTACGTCGGGTCGTTCCAGTAGGTGCGGGCCAGCCGGGCGCCGCGCAGCTTCGCGTCGTACGCGTACCCCTGGAGTTCGCACGTGGCGCGGGGGAACTCGGGCATCCGCCCGTCGGCGTAGGAGATGGCGTCCGGCGAGTCCTTCCAGCACTGGTTCGGCAGGCCGGTCTCCGGGTTGCGGGACATGTACCAGACGTACCCGGTGCCGAGCAGGTCGCCGTACGTGTCCAGCCAGGTCAGCGCCGCGCGCGTCTCGTGTTCCAGCTTGCGGACCAGGTCGGCGTCACCGGTCCACCGCTCGTACTCGTCGAGCAGGATCACGAACAGCGGCGTGGTGTCGGCCGCGCCGTAGTACGGCGAGTGCGGCTGCTCCTCGAAGCCGGCGGTCTCGCCGTAGCGCAGCTCGTGCAGGATCTTGCCGGGCTCCTCGTCCCGGAAGTCGTCGACCCGGCTGCCCTGGAGGCCGGCGAGCATGACGATCGTGGGCTTGACCATCTCGGGCAGGAACGGCAGCACCTGGAGCGAGGTGAAGATGCTGTCCCGGCCGAACAGCGTCATGAACCAGGGCAGCCCGGCGGCGAGCAGCCGGACGCCGAGCGTGATCGACTCGTACCGGAGGGCGGCCAGGTCGTTGAGGCTGCGCCGGTACGCCCCGGCCAGCGGCTCGCAGTCGCAGCCCAGCTTCGGCGCGCGGCTGATCAGGGCGCTCTGTTCCGCCTCGATGTCGGCCGCCGTGCGCTGGCCGCCCAGCGGCAGGATGGCCCGGATGTCCTCGCCCCGGGCGCCGTAGATGACCGTGTCGATGTGCAGCGCGGTGGTCCACTCGCCGTGCGGGCCGACCCGGACCCGGAACGTCATCCCGCTCTCGTCGACCTCGGCCGGCGCGGTGCTCGTCACCAGCGTCTCGCGGTGGAACGCCTGTCTGCGGTAGGTCAGCCGCAGCGCGTTCGTCTCGACCGTGGGGGTGGTGTGTCCCTTCTTGTCCCGCTGGTGCTTGATCTCGAACAGGTCGGCGAAGTCGGAGCCGATCTCCAGCCGGAGCCGGAACTCCTTCTCCTGCTCGGAGTGGTTGAGCAGGGTCAGTTCCTCGTCCAGGCTGCCGCCGATAGCGCGGCTGCGGATGACCGAGACCTTCGCGTCCAGATAGTGCGTCGGCTCGCCGGGGACCAGGAAGAACCGCGTCTTGTACGACAGCGAGTCGTCGATGGAGAGCGCGTGCAGGGGTTCTCCGTCGAGGGTGAGTCTCCAGGTGGACAGGAACCGGGTGTCGAAGGAGAACAGACCGGTGGGGAAGTCGTACGACGGCTGGATGTTGCCGCGATCGTCGCTGACCAGGAACGTGTTGCCGTCGAGGATGCTGACCCGGTCCTTCACGCCAGCCGCCGGACGTGTTCGCGGGCGGCGTCCCGCGGATCCCGTACGTCGGGCCGGGCCGGCAGGAACCGGCGGAACGCCAGGAACAGCACGACGTGCCCGCTGAACGTGGCCTCGTTGCGCAGCACCGCGGCCATGCCGGCCTCCCGGCCGGTGACCAGTTTCTCGAACAGTTCGCTGGAGAGCGTGAGCACGCCGTCGGCCTGCCGCTGCTCCTCCTGGCTCACCTGGGCCGATCCGGGGGCCAGCGTCACGTACCAGTGTTCGGTGCGGTTGCCGTCGGCCAGGTCGATCTGGAGCGTGCCGCCGATCGGGCTGTTCAGCACTGACGCGGCGCGCGCCGGCAGCGACGCGAAGAACTGTCGGATGGCCTCACTCACGTTCACATCGTAGGCGCAATCCGGACATGTCGGGCCAGGATCGGCGCACCGGGCAGAGTGGACAGCCCGGGGGGTTGCTCAGTAGACCAACGCCTGCGCGCCCTCGGCCATCGCTTCCTCGACGAACACCGCGGCGCCCGCGATGCGTACGCCGGGGATGACGTCGCCCGGGCCGATGTCCCGCCGGGCCGCGCACTGGGTGCAGGCGGTCACCCGGCCCGTGGTCAGGACCACGTGCAGCAGTTCGCCGAGCGGCGCGGAGTGCGGCAGCTCGAACGTCTCCGCCCGCCCGGGGAGGGCGAACCAGGTGGACTCGCCGGTGAGCCAGAGCGAGACGTCCACCCCGGCCGCGGCTGCGGTCGAGGCGACTGTGAACGCCTGGGCGCAGCGTTCCGGGGAGTCCGCGCCGGCGGTGGCCTTGACGACGAGAGTGCGCGCCATGAGGCCAGCATAGGATGGTCCGGATGGTTACCGAGATCGGGTTCGTCAGCCTGCTGGTCGCCGGCCTGGGCGCGCTCGCCGGTGGCCTGGTCTATGTCGCAGTGCGAATCGCTAGAGGTAAATGGTGAGCGCGAGGAGTGAGCCGGTTTTGCGAGCCCCGCAGTCGCGAACGAAGGTGGCCCTGGTGAGCGCGAGGAGTGAGCCGGTTTTGCGAGCCCCGCAGTCGCGAACGAAGGTGAATCTGTGAGTGAGAATCCGCTTCAGCCGCCGTGGTTGAACGCGCCGCCGGTCGACCCGTACCCGTACGAGGAGAGCCACGACCTGCGCGTCGGCCCGAAGCTGCACCCGAGCCTGGACGGCCTGCTGCCGTACGTCGGGGTGTGGCGTGGCCGGGGCCGGGGTGGGTTCCCGACGATCGAGGACTTCGACTACGCGCAGGAGATCCGGATCAGCCACGACGGCCGGCCGTTCCTGTTCTACGAGTCGCGGGCCTGGATCCTGGACGAGCAGAGCCGCCCGGTCCGCCCCGCCGGCCGTGAGGTGGGCTGGTGGCGTCCGGTGCTCGACGGTGAGCGGGTGACCGACGAGCTGGAGGCGCTGATGACCACGCCGACCGGCGTGATGGAGCTGCACATCGGCAAGCGCAAGGGCACCCAGATCGAGTTCGCCACCGACGCGGTCGTGCGTACCGCGACGGCGAAGGAGGTCACCGCCGGCGCCCGGCTGTTCGGCATCGTCGAGGGCGCCCTGCTGTACGCCCAGGAGATGGCCGCCGTGGGCCAGCCCCTGAGCCCGCACCTCTCCGCCCGCCTCACCCGCGTAGCCGGCTGACCCCCCTTTTGCCTCGTCGATCATGAAGTTGGCGGCGACAAATCGGTCACCCGACGCCGCCAACTTCATGGTCAACGGGGTGGGGGTGGGGGAAGTTCAGGAGGGCCTGGATGTGGGGGGTCAGGGGGGAACCGGGACGAGGGGTTCCGTTCAGGGCCGTGATCTCGGCTACGCCGCGTAGGGAGCTGGTCAGCCAGATCGCCTCGGCCTCGTGCAGGTCGGTCACGGTGGGCAGGTGTTCGGCGGGGGTCAGGCCGAGCTCTGCCGCCCGTTCCAGCAGGTGGTTCGCGGTCACGCCGGGCAGGATGCCGGTCTGGGCCGCCGGGACCGTGGCGAGCGTCCCGCCGCTCAGCCACACCACGTTGGCGGTGGGCCCCTCCAGCACGTAGCCGTCGGTCGAGACCCAGAGCACGTCGTCCACGCCGGTCCGCTGCGCCCACCGCCGGGCGGCGGTGCTCAGCGCGTACGAGGTGGACTTCACGCCGCTCGGCAGCCACCCCAGCTCCGGGCGGGACCGGGCGGCCACCCCGAGCGGCAGCGTGGCCACGGTCACCCCGTCCCGCCGGGCCAGGCGGGCGGCCGCGGGCACCTCGCCGAGCGTCGCGTACACCGTGGGCGGCCCACCGCTCTCCGGCCCTCGCGTGCAGACCAGCCGCAACGCGCCCTCGGTCTGCGCGGGCCAGCCGGCGCAGACCGCGTCCAGCAGTTCGACGAGCGCGGCGTGCGGCGGCAACGGCAGGTCGATCGCCGCCGCACCGGCCCGCAACCGGGCCAGGTGGGCCTCGCGCAGCCAAGGGCGGCCGTCGCGCAGATGCATGGTCTCGAACAGGCCGTCGCCGTGCAGGACGCCCCGGTCGTCGCCGCGCAGCACCGGCTCACCGGCCGGCACGAGGCCCCGGCCGAGCACCGCCACCCGTGTCGTACCCATTGGCGCAGCGTAGTGGCGTACCCCCGGCGGCGGACCGGCTGGCGCGGCGGCCGAACTATGATCGAAGGGTGTCCGAATCCTCCCTCGCGGAAATGCTCCGCTCGCGCGGGCTGCGGCTGACGGCGCAGCGGCAGCTGGTGCTCCAGGCCGTCCTGGATCTGGGGCACGCCACCCCGGAGCAGGTGCACACCGCGGTCCGCGAGGTGGCGGCCGGAGTCAACATCACCACCATCTACCGCACGCTGGAGCTGCTGGAACGGCTCGGCCTGGTGACGCACACGCACCTGTCGCACGGTTCGCCGACCTACCACGCGGCCGGTGAGCACCAGCACGTCCACCTGGTGTGCCGGGAGTGCGGGGCGATCGACGAGATCGCCCCGGAGATGCTTCGCCCGCTCGCCGACCAACTGGACGAGCAGCGCGGGTTCAAGGTCGACATCGGGCATGTCGCGCTCTTCGGGGTCTGCGGCCGCTGCGCACAGAACGGGGAACCCACATGATCGACATCGCGGGCGCGGTGACCACCGACGCCATCGACGAGCAGACCCGGGACCAGCCGGAGCCGGCCCACCGGGCGGCCGGCGTCGGCCCGGTGGCCGCCCACTACGGCGACCCGATGCGCGAGCAGCGGCTCCTGGCCACCGGCGTGGGCCTGGTCGACCGGTCGCACCGGGGCGTGGTCGCGGTGCCCGGCGAGGAGCGGATCGGCTGGCTGCACACGCTCACCAGCCAGCACCTGGCCGCGCTGGCGCCGTGGCAGGGCACCGAGCTGCTGGTGCTCTCCCCGCACGGGCACGTCGAGCAGCACGCGATGGTCGCCGACGACGGCGAGACCACCTGGCTGGACACCGAGCCGGGGATGACCGAGGGCCTGCTGTCATACCTGGAGAAGATGCGCTTCTTCAGCAAGGTCGACCCGCGCGACGCCACCGCCGACCACGCGCTGCTGTCGCTGGTCGGGCCGGAGGCGGCCGGCGCGCTGGACACGCTCGGCGTCACCGGGCTGGCCGCTCCCGACGTGGTCGCGGTGCCGGGTCCGAAGTTCCGTTCCGGCGAGATGCCCGCGCGGCCCTCGGTGGTGTACGACGCCAAGCCGCTCCCGGTCGGCGGCTGGGCCCGGCGGGTGGCGCTCGGCGTCGACCTGCTCGTGCCCCGGGCGGCCATGGACGAGGTGGTGGCGGAGCTGCGCGGCGCCGGTGTGCCGGTGGCCGGGCTGTGGGCGTACGAGGCGATCCGGGTGGCCGCCAAGCGGGTCCGGGCCGGCGTGGACACCGACCACCGGACGATCCCGGCCGAGGTGGACCTGATCGCCCCGGCCGTGCACCTGGACAAGGGCTGCTACCGGGGGCAGGAGACGGTGGCCCGGGTGCACAACCTGGGCAAGCCGCCCCGCCGGCTCGTCCTGCTGCACCTCGACGGCGTGGCGAGCGACCAGCCGCCCGTCGCCGGTACGCCGGTGACGCTCGACGGCCGGACCGTCGGCTTCGTGGGCACCGCCGTGCAGCACTACGAGCTGGGTCAGGTGGCGCTCGCCGTCCTGAAGCGCAACACGCCCGACGACGCCCGCCTGCTCGTCGGCGACAGCGCCGCCGCGATCGACGCCTAAGGAAGGGAACCTCCCGGACGCCCTCGGTGGCGGAAGGATCCCTTCCTGATGCCGCTCGCACCGGAAATCCTCCGGTCGACCCGGTGCCGGGCACCGGTCTAGGATCCGGGGCATGACGACAGGGACGTTGATCACGGTTGCCCCCACCGGCGCGGAGTCGGCGAAGGCGGAGGTGCCGGCGCTGCCGGTGACGCTCGACGAGCTGCTGCTGACCGCCAAGGAGTGCGAGGCGCTCGGCGCCGCCGTGATCCACGTCCACATCCGCGACGACGACGCGCGGCCCACGCTCGACCAGGGGCGGCTGCGCGACACGGTGGCCGCGCTGCGGGAGAACACCGACCTGATCGTGCAGCTCTCCTCCGGCGGCGCGGTGACCGACCCGGAGTCCGCCCGGCTGGCGGTGCTCGACGCCGCGCCCGACATGGCCTCCTGCACCATGGGCACCGTCAACTTCGGCGACGACGTGTTCCTCAACCGGTGGGAGTTCATCGTCGACCTGCACACCCGGATGCAGGAGCGGGGTGTCGTCCCCGAGTACGAGATCTTCGACCTGGGTCACCTCACCGCGTTGCAGCGGCTGCTCGGCAAGTACGGCCTGCCGCACGGCGGGCACGTGCACGTCGACTTCGTGATGGGCGTGCCGGGCGGCATGCCGGGCACCACGGCCACGCTCGTGGCGGCCCAGCAGATGGTGCGCGACCTGCCCGAGGGCACAACGTTCTCGGCCACCGGCATCGGGCGCAGCACCATCCCGGTGATGCTGGCCTCGCTGTCGGCCGGCGGTCACCTGCGCGTCGGCATGGAGGACACGGTCACGTACGCCAAGGGGCGCCCGGTGGAGTCCAACATGCAGCTCGTCGCGCGGGCGGTCGGCTTCGCCCAGCTCGCCCAGCGTCCTCCGCTGACCACCGCCGAGGCTCGTACGCTGCTCGGCGTACCGGCCACCGCCCGGTAAGCGGCCCACCCGGCCACGACCCCGTACCGCCCCGGTCGACGTCGCAGGTCACCCCGCCGCCGACCGGGTCCGTCCCCTCGGTACGGTCCATACCGTGGGAAAAACGTACGAGGGCGGCGTGCCGCTCGCCCAGGTGGTCCGGTCCGGTTTCGTGGAGGGCGTCCACCGGGGTTCCGTGGTGGTGCTCGACGCAGCCGGTGAGCCGGTCGCCGGAGCCGGTGACGTCACCTCGCCGATCTTCCCCCGCTCGTCGAACAAGCCGATGCAGGCGATCGGGATGCTCCGGGCCGGGCTGCCGCTCAGCGACCCGGCCGACGTGGCGCTGGTCGCGGCCAGCCACGCGGGCGAGGAGTTCCACGTCGAGCGGGTCACCGCGCTGCTGCGCGACGCCGGCCTGACCGAGGACGCGTTGCACTGCCCGCCGGACCTGCCGTTCGGCGAGGCCGCCCGGGAGGCGGTGCTGCGGGCCGGCGGCGGACCGGCCCGGGTGCTGATGAACTGCTCCGGCAAGCACGCCGGCATGGTGCGCACCTGTCTGG
This sequence comes from Micromonospora sp. WMMD1274, assembly GCF_049179035.1. Lineage (NCBI taxonomy): Bacteria > Bacillati > Actinomycetota > Actinomycetes > Micromonosporales > Micromonosporaceae > Micromonospora > Micromonospora sp. WMMD1274. The sequence goes on along the minus strand of NZ_JBMHMG010000001.1, from coordinate 2,397,517 downwards.
CCGCGGGCTGGCCGCTGGACGGCTACTGGCGGCCCGAGCACCCGCTCCAGCAGTGTCTGACCGCCACGATCGAGGAGATCACGGGTGAGCGGGCGGCGGCGGTCGGGGTGGACGGCTGCGGCGCGCCGGTGCTCGCCGTCTCGCTGACCGGGCTGGCGCGGGCGTTCCTGCGAATGGTCAGCGCCGAGCCGGGCACCGTCGAGCGGACGGTGGCGGACGCGATGCGGGCGTACCCGGAACTGGTCGGCGGCACCCAGGCGGAGGACACGCGGCTGATGCGCGGCGTACCCGGTCTGCTCGCCAAGATCGGCGCGGAGGGCGTGATCGCGGCGGCGATCCCGGAGGTCGGCGCCGTGGCCCTGAAGATCGACGACGGCGCCGCCAGAGCCCGCACACCCGTCCTGACCTCAGCCCTGGCGCGCCTGAACGTGGGCGCCCCCATCCTCACCGAGTACGCCGAGCCACCCCTGCTGGGCGGCGGCCTCCCGGTAGGAGCCATCCACCCCACCTGGTAACCCCCGCCCCGCCACACCCCCCGGCGATCTTGCACTTACCGCCCCGGCAAAGCGCGTATTCCAGGCGTGCCGAGGGCCGCAACCGCAAGATCGCCGAGCAGGGGGCGCGGGGAGGGCGGGTCAGGGGAGGAAGGACAGGAGGGCGGTGTTGGTCTCGGTGGGGCGCTCCAGGGGGAGCAGGTGGGCCGCATCGGGGACGTCGGGGAGGCGTACGCCGTTCGGGGCCTCGTCGGCGATGCGGTCGGCCAGGCGGCGGATGTCGGCCAGGTCGTCGGCGCCGGTGCCGACGAGCACCGGTACGCGCAGCTCGCCCAGCCGGTCGATCGCCGGCGGGTCCAGCTCACCCACCTCGATCGCGCTCAGCGCCTGCTCGGCGGCGAGCGCCCGGCGGTCCATCTCCTCGGCGAACCGGATCAGCTCCGGGTCGACGTCCTCCGGGCGGCGGGTCGGGCCGACCACCCAGAACCGCACCTCGCCGGCGGCGGTGGCGGCGAAGTCCTCCGGGTCCACGTCACCGACCAGCTCGTCCCAGAGCTGCTCGGTCTCCTCGGACCACTCGTTGCCGGAGACGGGCGCGCCGAACAGCGCCAGCGCCGAGACCCGCTCCGGGTGGGCGAGCGCGGTGTCCACGGCGACCCGGCCGCCGAACGAGCAGCCGACGAGCGCGGCCCGCTCGATGCCCAGCGCGTCGAGCAGCCCGATCACGTCGTCGTGGTGGGCGAACGGCGCGGGCGGCAGCTCCGAGTCGCCGTAGCCGCGCAGGTCCAGCGCGATCACCCGGTGTCGCTGCGCGAGTGCCGGGATCTGCCCGCGCCACATCCGCCGGTCGGCGATGCCGGCGTGCAGCAACACCACGGCGGTTCCGGTGCCGCTCTCGTCGTACGCGAGCTGGGCGCCGTTGATATCGATCTTGGTCACGGGGGAGAACGGTACGGACCGGACATGGGCTCCGCAACCCACCTTCAGTGACCCTGCTAACTCTGGCTAGCGTTTTGCTTGCAGGAGTTAGCGGCCCGAGCTAGCGTTGAGTCATGGCCACCAGCAAGGACCTTCCCGATGTCGGCGGGTTCATTCGCGACCTGCGGCGCAACGCGAAGATCTCACTGCGCCAGCTCGCCGAGCAGGCGGGCGTCAGCAATCCCTACCTGAGCCAGATCGAGCGCGGGCTGCGCAAGCCGAGCGCCGAGGTGCTCCAGCAGCTCGCCAGCGCGCTGCGCGTCTCCACCCCGGCGATGTACCTGCGTGCCGGGCTGCTGGACGACAAGGAGGGTCAGGGCGTGCTCGCGGCGATCGCCGTCGACCCCGAGCTGACCATGGCCCAGAAGCAGTCGCTCACCCAGATCTACGAGACGTTCCGGCGCGAGAACGCCCGCCTGGCCGAGGCGACCGAGGCCGCCACCACGACGGAAGCGGCCACCACGGCCGAGACGGCCACCGCTCCGGAGGCCCCGGCCACCGTCGCGCCGGCCGCCACCGGTCCGGTGACGCCGGACGGCACCCCGACCGAGGCGGTCCTCGAATCCGTAGCCGTCACCGAAGCGGGCGGCGCGCCCGCCCCGACCACCGCCGCCCCTGAGCAGACGGCCGCCCGCCGGGCGGCCCGGAAGGCCGCCGGTGCGGCCGAGGAGGAGCAGTCATGACCACCCAGCCGAAGACCAACCGCATCCCCGCACCCCTCTACGCCGCCGCCGGCGCCGGTGAGCTGGCCCTGGAGCAGCTGCGCAAGCTGCCGACCGTGGTGACCGACCTCGGCGGCAAGGCCGTCGTCACCGGCTTCGAGCTGCGCCAGAAGGCCACCGAGACGCTGAAGACCGCCAACCAGACCGCCACCGGGCTGCGCGAGCGGGCCGTCGCCACCGACCTCGACCAGCTCCGCGAGGCCGCCAACCTGGAGAAGCTGCGCGAGGCGGCGAACCTGGACAAGCTCCGGGACGCCGCGAACCTGGACAAGCTCCGCGAGGCCGCCACCCGCAACGCCGCCGTCGTGGTGGCCGGTGCGTACGCCGCGCAGGAGCGCGCGCTGGCCGCGTACGCCGAGCTGGTCGCCCGCGGTGAGCGCGTGGTCGGCGCCGGCGTGCTGGAGGCAGCCGACACGGTGAACGCCGACATCGAGGCCACCGAGGCCACCGGCACCGACGTGACCCCGAAGGCCGACACCGCCCCGAAGACCGAGGTGGCCCCGAAGCCGGAGACCGCCGCCGCGACGACCGAGGTGCCCACCCCGGCCGAGGTGGCCGAGGCGGTGGCCGCCAAGCCGGCCGCGGTGAAGCGGACCCGCGCCACCAAGGCGACCGCCACCAAGGCCGCCACGAAGACGGCCGCCGCCAAGCCGGCCACCCCGTCGGCGAAGCTGCCGAAGACCACGAAGCGGACCCGCCCGGCCGCTGAGTGACCCGAAGCTCCACCGGGACCCCGGACAACGTCTTGTCGGACGTTTCCGGGGTCTCGGCATAAGCTTGCCCCCATGGCCATCGCCGCGCCGATCTTCGCGTTCGCAGTCCAAGACGTGATCCAGCTGATCCTGCTCGTCTTCGCCCTGGTCGTACAGGGAGTGGCGCTGGTGCACGCGGTCACCCAGCGCGGCGACGGTTTCGCCGCGCTCGGCACGCTGCCCAAGGGCGGCTGGGTCGCCATCCTGGCGGTCTGCCTGCTGCTGACCCTGCTCGGCTTCGGCCCGATCAGCCTGTTCGGACTGATCGGCATCGCGGCCGGTCTCATCTACCTGCTCGACGTGCGGCCCGGCCTGCGGGACCTGCACGACGGCCGAGGGTCCTGGTGAGAGGTTTCCGCTGGCCTCCGCCACCGGACGGCGGTCCCCGCACCTGGGGGCCCGGCCCCGGCGCGCCCCGCACCGGGCGTCCCGCGTTGCCGGAGCCGGAGACGGAGCTGGTCGCCACCCCGCACGGGGTGAGCCTGGAACGGCTGGTCACCGGCACCGGTGACCCGGTCACCGTGTTCGCGCACGGGCTCGGGAGCGGCATCGCCACCACCCGCCCGTTCGGCAGCGGCGTCACCGGGCGGCGCGTCTTCTTCCAGTTCCGCGGGCACGGCCGCTCCGACTCCCCGCCCGGGCCGTGGAGCTACCTGGACCTCGCCCGTGACCTGCGCGCGATGGCGGACCTGAGCGGCGCGACCCGGGCGTTCGGCGCCAGCCTCGGCGCGGGCGCGCTCTGCCGGCTGCTCGCGGAGAGCCCGGAACGCTTCGAGAAACTCGTCTTCTTCCTGCCCGCCGTGCTGGACACGCCGCGCGGCGAGGCGGCGCGCGCCCGGCTCACCGGCCTGCTCGACGCGGTGGCCGAGGGCGACGCGTCGGCGCTGGCCGACGCGGTGTCGCTGGAGCTGCCGCCGTCGGTGCGCAACACCCCGGCCGGCTGGGCGTACCTGCGGCAGCGGCTCGACCAGCTGCTGCGCGACGGGCTCGCGCCGGGGCTGGCCGACCTGCCCGCCCAGGCCCCGCTCGACGACGCCGGGTCGCTCGCCGCGGTCACCGCGCCGGCGCTGGTCATCGCCGCCGCCGAGGACGACCTGCACCCGGTCGCCGTCGCCGAACGGCTCGCCGCCGCGCTCCCGAACGCCACACTTCACGTGTACGACCGGCCCGGCGTGCTCTGGACCGAGCGCGCCGACCTGCGGGAGCGCGTCTCGGAGTTCCTGAACGGGTAACGTCGCCGTCCATGGGCGTCACACACCACGGCCGTACGCACCGGCTCGACCTCGCCGACCCGACCCTGCGCGAGTGGACCTGCCGGGTGCTGGCGGCCGATCCCGAGCAGGGCATCGTGCTGGACCGGTCCGCGTTCTACCCCGGTGGCGGCGGGCAGCCGCCGGATCACGGGGTGCTGCTCTGGCAGGGCGTACAGACCCGGATCGTCGGCACCCGCAAGGGCGACGACCTGTGGTTGATCCCGGCCGAGGGCGACCCGGTGCCGCCGGTCGGCACCGAGGTGGTCGGCGCGGTGGAGGACGCCCGCCGGACCATGCTGATGCGTACCCACTCCGGGCTGCACGTGCTCTGCGGCGTGGTGTTCCGCGACTTCGGCGCGCTCGTCACCGGCGGCAACATGGAGCCGGGTGAGGCGCGGATGGACTTCAACCTCCCCGAGGTGCCGCCGGACTTCAAGGCCCGCATCGAGGAGCTGGTGAACGCCGAGGTGGCCGCCGACCGGTCGGTGGCCGTACGGGTGCTGCCGCGCGCCGAGGCGCTCGCCCTGCCGGACATCATCCGTACCCAGTCGAACCTGATCCCGCCGGAGGAGCAGGAGGTGCGGATCGTCGACATCGTGGGGCTGGACGTGCAGGCCGACGGCGGCACGCACGTCGCGTCCACCGCCCAGATCGGCAAGGTCCAGGTGGTCAAGGTGGAGAGCAAGGGCCGGGCCAACCGCCGGGTGCGCGTGCGCCTGGCGGACTGAGTCACCCGGGCGCGCGCCGGGACCGCAGCGCGCGTGCCTTCTGCCGGTTGCCGCAGCGTTCCATCGCGCACCAGCGGCGCTGCCCCGGCCGCGACGTGTCCACGAAGACCAGTTGGCAGTCGTGTGCGCCGCACTCCCGGATCCGGGCCGCGTAGGGGCCGGTGAGCAGGTCGACCGCGTCCCGGGCGAACGTCGCGACCACCTGCGCGCCGGTCAGCGGCGTACGCCAGGACCGGCCGCCGTCGGGGCCGGCCTGCGGGATCAGCGGCAGCCCGGCCGCGGCGTCGTTCACCACCGCCAGGTCCGCGGCCGGTGGGGTCTCGTCGCGGGTACGCGCCTGCGCCACCCGCCAGAGCGCGTCGCGCAGTCGACGGGCGGCAGCCAGGTCGTCCGCGTCGACGATGACGGCGGCGGGGTCCAGCCGCAGCCGGGACGCGGCCAGCCAGCCCGCCAGGTCGTCCGGGCGGTGCAGCACCTCGTAGCGGGCGAACGCGCCCGGACCGCCGGTGGTCAGCAGTTCCAGGCAGAGCGCGCCCGGGTCGAAGCGGTACCGGGTGCCTTCGGGACTGATCAGGGTGAGTCCGCTTGCGCCGTTCGTCACGTAACCACTATAACTGGTTACACCAACCGACCACGGAGGACACATGGCCCGGGAGTGGAAACTCGTCATCGACTGTGCCGACCCGATCGGGCTGGCCCGCTTCTGGGCCGAGGCGCTCGGCTACCAGGTCGAGGACAACAGCGTGCTGATCGAGCGGCTGGCCGCCGCCGGTGCGGTGCCGCCGGAGGCGTACGTCGAGGTGGACGGCCGCAAGGCGTGGCGCGAACTGGCGGCGGTGCGCCACCCGGACGACCCGGTCGACCCGGCCAGCGGCACCGGGCTGGGCCGGCGGTTCCTGTTCCAGGCCGTTCCCGAGCCCAAGCGGGTCAAGAACCGCCTCCACGTCGACCTGCACGTCGGCCCGGAGGGGCGGGCGGCCGAGGTGAAGCGGCTGACCGCGCTCGGCGCCACGGTGCTGGCCGAGGTCGCCGACCGGGGCAGCGAGCACACCACGATGGCCGACCCGGAGGGCAACGAGTTCGACGTGCAGTGACCCCGCTCAGCGCGGCAGGTGGGCCGCCCGGACGGCGAGCAGCCAGCGTTCCACGGTCTCCTCGTCCGGGCGTTCCGGCAGCGGCGAGCGGGTCCGGTCGAACTCCGCCTCGGCGGTCGTCACCAGGGCCTGCGCCTCGTCCAGCGCGCCACCGGCGACCCGCTCGCCGAACGCGTGGAACCACTCCGGGTCGGCGAGGCGGATCTCCAGTACGCCCGTCGCGTACAGCGTCCGGCCCTGGTGCAGCAGCCGGGCCAGGTGCCGGGCGTGCTTCGCCGAGCGTCGCCGCCCGCCGACATCGGCGCTCCGGCTGGCGAGCTTGCGGAACTGCTGCGAGGCGTACCCGAGGTACGCGTCGCGGACCCGCGGCGCGCTGAGGAACGCCGACCGGATGGCGATCAGCTCCTCGCCGAACCCGGTGCGGGTCTCGTAGCAGTCGTCGGGCAGCCACATCAGCTCGGTGGCGGTCGGGTTGCCGCTCAGCGCCAGCAGCGCGTACTTGCGCGCCTCGTGCAGCGTGACGTCCGGCTCGGTGGTCACGACCGACTCGCGGGGCGGGCGCAGGCCGTGGAACGCGACTGTGGGCGCGGCGAACACGCCGATCCGGTCGGTGTCCGAGCCGGGGCCGGCCAGCCCGTACGCGACCGAGCCGACGATCCCGGACAGCAGCAGGTGCATACCGGTGATGATCGCCCATCCGGGTCTGGAGGAAAACCGGACTTCCACTGTCAGGTATCGGTGACACGGTGATCCCATGAACTCACCACTGACCGGAACTGTCGCGCTCGTCGCGGGCGCGACCCGGGGCGCCGGCCGGCAGATCGCCGTGCAGCTCGGCGCCGCCGGGGCCACCGTCTACGCCACCGGCCGCACCACCCGCGAGCGCCGCTCCGAGATGGACCGGCCGGAGACCATCGAGGAGACCGCCGAGCTGGTCACCGCCGCCGGGGGCACCGGCATCGCCGTCGCTGTCGACCACCTCGACCCCGAGCAGGTACGCGGCCTGGTCGAGCGGATCGACGCCGAGCAGGGCCGCCTCGACGTGCTGGTGAACGACGTCTGGGGCGGCGATCCGCTGATCACCTGGGAGAAGCCGGTCTGGGAGCAGCCGCTCGACGCCGGTTTCCGCATGCTGCGGCTGGCCGTCGACACGCACATCATCACCAGCCACTTCGCGTTGCCGCTGCTGATCCGCAACCCGGGCGGCCTGGTCGTCGAGATCGGCGACGGCACCAAGGAGCACAACGACAGCGAGTACCGCCTGTCGGTCTTCTACGACCTGGCGAAGGTGTCGGTGAACCGGCTCGGCTTCAGCCAGGCGCACGAGCTGGCCCCGCACGGCTGCACCGCCGTCTCGCTCACGCCCGGCTGGCTGCGCTCGGAGGCGATGCTCGAACACTACGGCGTCACCGAGGCCACCTGGCGCGACGCCGCGAAGACCGAGCCGCACTTCGTCATGTCGGAGACGCCGGCGCTCGTCGGGCGCGCGGTGGCGGCCCTGGCCGCCGACCCGGACCGGGCCCGCTGGAACGGGCAGTCCCTCGACAGCGGCGGCCTGGCCCAGGTGTACGGCTTCACCGACGTCGACGGCAGCCGCCCGCACTGGGCCCGCTACTACGAGGAGGTGGTCAAGCCGGGCAAGCCGGCCGACCCCGACGGCTACCGCTGACCCGACGGCGGATCGGTGTAGAGCGCCGCCGCCCTGCGGGCCGCCTCGGCGAAGCGGGCCCGCAGTTGCGGCGGCGCCAGCACCTCCACCTCCGGGCCGAGCGCCAGCAACTGGGTGTACGCGACGTCCACCGACTCGACCGGCAGGCGCAGCACCAGCCGGCCCTGCTCGTCCGGCGGCCCGGCCGCGTCCACCGCCTCGGTGTGGACGAACGGCGCGTCCACCAGGTGCCGCAGCGCCCGCAACCCCGCCGGGCTCAGCCGCACGGTGACCCGCTCCCGCAGCAGCTCACGCAGGAACGCGCCGGCCTGCTCCCGCCAGTACGCCCCGAGGTCGAAGTCCTCGTCCCGGTCGAAGCCGTCGGCGCCCACCTCGACCGCCACCACCCGGTCCACCCGGTACGTCCGCCAGGCGTCGCCGACCCGGCCGACCAGGTACCAGACCCCGTTCTTCAGCACCAGCCCGTACGGCGCCAGCGTGCGAGTCACCTCCCGGTCCCCGCGCCGGTAGCGCAGCTCGACCATCAGGTCCCGCCAGACCGCCCGGGCCAGCTCCGCGAGTGCCGGCGGCGGCGGGGTCTCCCGGAACCAGCCGGGCACGTCCAGGTGGAACCGCTGCCCGGTACGCGCGGGCGCGTCCCGCAGGCTCGGCGGCAGCGCGGCGAGCACCTTCAACTCGGCGGCGGCCACCGAGTCGGCCAGTCCCATGTCCCCGGCCGGTCCGGGCAGCCCGGCCAGGAACAGCGCCTCGGCCTCGTCCCGGCTCAACCCGGTCAACCGGGTCCGGTAGCCGCCGAGCAGCCGGTAGCCGCCGGCCCGGCCCCGGTCCGCGTACACCGGGACACCGGCGGCGGAGAGCGCCAGCACGTCCCGGTAGACGGTCCGCTCGGACACCTCCAGCTCGCGGGCCAGCTCGGCGGCGGTCATCGTCTCCCGGGACTGGAGCAGCAGCACAAGCGAGATCAGCCGGGACGCACGCACAGGCCCATTGTGGTGCACCGGGAGATTAGGCTGTGCCGTCGTGAACGCCTCCCGTACCGTCGCGCCGGTCACCGGCGCGGCCACCCGCTTCCTCGGCGGCGCCGGGCTGCTGCTGCGCGGCTTCGGCATGTACGTCCGCAGCCCCAAACTGATGCTGCTCGGCGTGATCCCGGCGCTGATCACCGGCGCGCTCTACGTGGCCCTGTTCGCCACGCTGCTCTACTTCGTGGACGACCTGGCGGGCTGGCTCACCCCGTTCGCCGACGACTGGTCGTCGCCCTGGCGCGGGCTGCTGCGGGTCGCCGCCGGGCTGGCGGTGGTCGGGGTCGCCGGGCTGGTCGGTGTGCTCACGTTCACCGCCGTCACGCTGGTCATCGGTGACCCGTTCTACGAGGCGATCTCCGAGCGGGTCGAGAACCGGCTCGGCGGCACCCCTGGCGCGGTCGACGTGCCGTTCTGGTCCTCGCTTCGGCGCAGCCTCGCCGACTCGCTGCGCCTGGTGGCGCTGTCCGCGCTGATCGGCGTACCCCTGTTCGCGGCCGGTTTCATCCCGGTGGTGGGGCAGACGGTGGTCCCGGTGGTCGGTGCCCTGGTGGGTGGCTGGTTCCTGGCGCTGGAGCTGGTCGGCGCGCCGTTCTACCGGCGGGGGATGCGGCTGCCGGACCGGCGGGCCCGGCTGCGGACCGACCGCCCGACGGCGCTCGGTTTCGGGGTGGCGGTCTTCCTGTGCTTCCTGATCCCGCTCGGCGCGGTGCTGGTCATGCCGGCCGCCGTCGCCGGGGCCGCGCTGCTGGCCCGCCGGTCGCTGGGCCAGCCGATCGAGGAGAGCTGAGATGGACACCGTCCTGATCGAGGGGGACATCACCGCGCAGCAGGTCGACGCCATAGTCAACGCCGCCAACTCGTCGCTGCTCGGCGGCGGGGGAGTGGACGGCGCGATCCACCGGCGCGGCGGCCCGGCGATCCTGGAGGAGTGCCGGGCGCTGCGCGCCTCCCGCTACGGGCGCGGGCTGCCCACCGGCCAGGCCGTCGCCACCACCGCCGGCAACCTGCCCGCCCGCTGGGTGGTGCACACGGTCGGGCCGGTCTTCTCGCCGCGCGAGGACCGCTCGGCGCTGCTGCGCGACTGCTACGCCAACAGCCTGCGGGTCGCCGACGGGCTGGGCGCGACCCGGATCGCGTTCCCGCTGATCTCCGCCGGGATCTACGGCTGGCCGGTCGAGGACGCGGTGGCGCAGGCGCTGACAGTGCTGCACGCGGCCACCCCGGCGCACGTCACCGAGGCCCGGCTGGTGCTGTTCGGCGCGGACACGTACGCCACAGCGGTGCGGGTGGCAGCCGGGCTCACGTGAGTTTGCGCCGGCACGACCACTGGCTGTCCACCGGCCGGTAGCCGAGCCGCTCGTTCACCGCCAGCATCGGCGCGTTCGCCTCGTCGTTCGAGGTGTACGCGGTGCGTACCCCACGCGCGGCGGCGGTGTGCAGGGCGGCCTGCTTGGCCAGCCGGGCCAGCCCTCGCCCCCGGTACGCGGGCAGCGTGCCGGTGAAGTCCGACCACATCCGGTCGCCGTCGCGCTTCACCAGGCTGAGCGCGACCAGTTCGCCGTCCACCTCGGCGAGCGTGCTGGCCTCTCGGTCCAGCCCTGGGTTGTCCCAGCACTCGTGCCGCCACAGGTCGAAGTCGAGCGAGTCCGTGGGCACGTCGCCCGGCTCGTCCCGGGACGCCTCGGCGTCGACCCGGTGCACCAGGCGCGGGTCGAGCCCGGCGGCGGACACCAGCCGTACGCCCGGCGGCGCCTGCGGCATCGGCGGGGCGGTGGTCAGGTCCAGTGCCGAGTAACGCAGCTCCCGGCTGGGCGTGAAGCCGTGCCGCTGCGCGAACGGCAGCGACTCGGTACGCGCATGGGTCAGCACCCGGGTGGACCCGAGCGCCCGCAGGTGACCGAACGCGGCGTCGAACAGCGCGGTGCCGGTGCCCCGGCCGCGGTGCTCCGGGTGGACGTGCAGCAGGGCGATCTCGCCCACGCCGGGCGTCGAGGTCTGCGTGTTGCGGTACGCCGACACCCAGCCGATCACCTGCCCGTCCGCCTCGGCGACCCAGGCCGACCAGTCCTCGCCGGCCGGCGGGTCGGCGATCATGCGGCGGGTCGACTCGACGCCGCGCACCAGGTACGGGTAGACGAGCGCGCGCAACGCCACCACGGCGGGCGCGTCGTCGGGGCGGGCGGGACGGATCTCGGCTCCACTCATTCGGCGGACCCTAGACCCGTCGCCGCCCGCGCCGCGACCGGATAACCAGCGCGACCGGATGATCAGGCGGACTCGCGCAGCACCAGCTCGGTCGGCAGCACCAGCGCCTGCTCGACCTGCTCGCCCGCGGCGATCCGCAGCAGTTGCCGGGTCATCGAACGGCCCAGCTCCACTATCGGCTGCCGCACCGTCGTCAGCGGCGGCTCGGTGTACGCGGCCGTCTCGATGTCGTCGAACCCGATCACCGCCACGTCCTCGGGCACCCGCCGCCCCTCCTCGCGCAGGGCGCGCAGCGCGGCGTGCGCCATTAGGTCGGAGGCGGCGAACACGGCGTCCAGTTCCGGGTCGGCGGCGAGCAGCTCGCGCATCGCGGCGGTGCCGGACTCCCGGGTGAAGTCGCCGTACGCGACCAGCTCCGGCAGCCCGGCGTCGGTGATCGCGCTGCGGTAGCCGATCAGCCGCTCGATCCCGGCGACCATGTCCTGCGGCCCGGCGATGGTGGCGATCCGCCGCCGCCCGCTCGCGATCAGGTGCTGGACGGCTGTGCTCACGCCGCCTTCGTGGTCGACGTCCACGTACGGCACGTCGGCGCCGTCGAGCGGCCGCCCGCTGCACACCACCGGGATGCCGAGGCGGGCCAGCCGGCCGGGCAGCGGGTCCTCGCCGTGCAGCGAGGCGAACAGCACCCCGTCGACGTGCCGGCCGGTGGTGTACCGCTCGACCCGTTCGTGCCCGGCCGGCGAACCGGCGAGCATCAGCACGAGCTGCTTGTCCGCCGCCTCCAGCTCCTGCGCCGCGCCCCGGATGATGCCCGGGAACACCTGGTCGTCGGAGAAGACCCGGGTGGCCGCCTCGGGCAGCACCAGCGCGACCGAGTCGGTCCGCTGGGTGACCAGGCTGCGGGCGGCGAGGTTCGGGACGTACCCGAGTTCCTCGACCGCCCGGCGTACCGCCTGCCGGATCGGCTCCGCGACTGTGGTCGAGCCGTTCACCACCCGGGAGACGGTGGCCCGGGACACGCCGGCCAGCCGGGCCACCGCCTCCAGGGTCGGTCGCTGTGCCGTCGTCATCCCCGTAACCACCACCTCGTCACAGCCCGTTCCGGGCGATCACCTCCTGGTACCAGCGGGCGCTGCGCTTTGGTGTGCGCCGCTGGGTCAGGTAGTCGACGTGGACGATCCCGAACCGCTTCCGGTAACCCTCGGCCCATTCGAAGTTGTCCAGCACCGACCATACGAGATAACCGCGCAGGTCCACGCCGCGGGCGATCGCTTCGTGCGCGGCGCGCAGGTGCCCGTCGAGGTAGGCGACCCGGTCGGCGTCGGCCACCTCACCCCGCTCGTCGAGCCCGGTGTCCGGGAACGCCCCGCCGTTCTCGGTGATCATCAACGGCAGCCCGGGGTGGTCGGCCGCCACGCGTTCGAGCAGCCGGGTCAGCCCGGCCGGCTCGATCGACCAGCCCATGTCGGTCAGCGGCCCGGCCGGCGGCAGGAACTCGACCGCCCCGGCGGTGCCCGGGTACGCGCCGCCTCCCGCGCCGTCGGCCCGCCCGGCCACGTAGGTGGGCGCGTAGTAGTTCAGGCCGAGCAGGTCCAGCGGCGCGGCGATCAGCTTCTCGTCCCCGTCCCTGACGAAGTCCGGCGTGACCATCCGGCTGACGTGGGCCAGCACGTCCGCCGGGTAGCCGCCGCCGGTCAGCGGGTCCAGGAAGATCCGGTTGTGCAGGCCGTCGACCAGCCGGACCGCCTCGGCGTCGGCGGCGCTGCCCGCGTCCGCCGGCTGCACGTCGGCCAGGTTGAGCGTGATCCCGAGCGTCTCCACGCCGGCCGCGCGCAACGCCCGCGCCGCCAGGCCGTGGCCGAGCAGCAGATGGTGTACGGCCCGGAACGCGTCACCGGAGTCACGGCGCCCCGGCGCGTGCACGCCGGAGCCGTACCCGAGGTAGGCCGAGCACCACGGTTCGTTGAGCGTGGTCCAGGTGCGGACCCGGTCGCCGAGGCGGCCGTGCACGGCGAGCGCGTACTCGGCGAAGTGCTCGGCGGTCTCCCGGACCGCCCACCCGCCCCGGTCCTCCAGCGCCTGCGGCAGGTCCCAGTGGTAGAGCGTGACGATCGGGTCGATGCCGGCGGCCAGCAGCGCGTCGGTCAGCCGGTCGTAGAAGTCCAGGCCGCGCGGCTCGACCGGCCCGGTGCCGTCCGGCCGCACCCGGGGCCAGGACACCGAGAACCGGTACGCCCGCAGCCCCAGCTCGGCCATCAGCGCGACGTCCTGCGCGTACCGGTGGTAGTGGTCGCAGGCCACGTCGCCGGTGTGTCCCTGGAACACCGCGCCGGGCGTACGGCTGAAGGTGTCCCAGATCGACGGACCGCGACCGTCGTCGCGGGCGGCGCCCTCGATCTGGTACGCGGCGGTGGCTCCGCCCCAGACGAAGCCCTCCGGGAATCGGACGTTGCTCATGCCTTGACCGCACCTTCCATGATGCCGCCGATGATCTGGCGGCCGAAGACGACGAACACCAGCAGCAGCGGCAGCGTGGCGATGGCCGTGCCGGTGAACACCTGCGACATGTCCTGGTAGTACCCGTCGGAGAGGGCCCGCAGCGACAGCTGCACCGTCGGGTTCTCCGGGTCGTTCAGCACCGCGTACGGCCACAGGAAGTCGTTCCAGGTGGTCATGAACGTGAGCAGGCCGAGGACGGCGGCGGCCGGGCGCAGCGCGGGCAGCACCACGTTCCAGTAGATCCGCGCGGTGTTGCACCCGTCCATCCGGGCCGCCTCGATCAGCTCGGTGCTGACCGCCTGGCCGGCGTACTGGCGCATCATGAACACGCCGAAGCCGGTGACCAGCGCCGGCACGATCACGGCGGGCAGCCGGTCGTTCCAGTTGAGCTTCGTCATCAGCAGGTAGAGCGGGATCACGCCGAGCTGGGTGGGGACCATCATGGTGGCGACGATGACCAGCAGCAGCGCGTTGCGCCCGCGGAAGCGCAGCTTGGCGAACGCGAACCCGGCCAGCGTGGAGAAGAACACCACCGAGATCGTCACCGTGGTGGCCACGATGGCCGAGTTGATCAGGCCGGTCAGGAAGTACGCGTCGGTGTTGTCGAACAGCCGGGCGATGTTGGCGCCGAGGTTGCCGCCGGGCGTGAGCGGCGGCGGGACCTGGCCCATCGTGTCGCTGGTCCGGCTGGCCACCACGAACATCCAGTAGATCGGGAAGATCGACAGGACGGCCGAGAGCGTCAGCGCCAGGTAGGTGAGCCGGCTTGCCGACCAGAGGCGGGTCATCGGGAGACCTCCTTGCGGGAGCCGCCGCCGAGCCGGCGCAGGAGCAGGACGTTGATCGCCGCGACCACCGCGATGAGCGCGAACAGCAGCCAGGCGACTGCCGAGCCGTAGCCGAAGTTGTAGTGCGGCGCGAAGGCGTTCTCGAACATGTACATGGTCACCGTCTGCGACTCCCGCAGCGGTCCGCCGCGGATCGCGTTGGTGCCGGAGTTGAACATCCGCGGCTCGGTGAAGAGCTGGAGGCCGCCGATGGTCGAGATGATGACCGCGAAGATGATCGTCGGCTTGAGCAGCGGCACCGTGATGGACCAGAACTGCCGGGCCCGGCCGGCGCCGTCGATCGCCGCCGACTCGTACAGGTCGCGGGGGATGGCCTGCATGGCGGCCAGGAAGATCAGCGCGTTGTAGCCGGTCCAGCGCCAGTCGACCATGGTGGAGATGGCGACCCAGGCGGCGAACCGGTTCGCCTTCCAGTCGATCGCGCTGATCCCGACGTGGTCGAGCAGCCAGTTGATCATGCCGAACTCGCGGCCGAACAGCACCGCGAACACGATCGCCACGGCGGCGGTCGAGGTGACGTTCGGGATCAGCACCGCCATCCGCCAGGTGGTACGGGCGCGAAGCTGCCGGTTGAGCAGGTTGGCCAGCCAGAGCGCGGCCAGCAACTGGGGGACCGTGGAGATCACGAAGATGCCCAGCGTGTTGACCACCGAGTGCCAGAAGTCGGAGTCGGCGAGCAGCTGGGTGTAGTTGTCGAAGCCGATGAACGGGTGCTCGGCGCCGAGCAGGTCCCAGTCGTGCAGCGAGACCCAGAACGTGTACGCCAGCGGGTACGCCCCGAAGACGCCGAACAGCAGGAAGAACGGGGCGATGAACAGGTACGGCGAGTACCTGGTGTCGATCCGGCTGAGCCGGTTGCCCAGTCCGGGACGGGTGGGGCGGGGCGCCGGTGCGACCGGCGGGCGGGCGTCGAGCTGGACGGCCATGACC
Source organism: Micromonospora sp. WMMD1274 (assembly GCF_049179035.1). Lineage (NCBI taxonomy): Bacteria > Bacillati > Actinomycetota > Actinomycetes > Micromonosporales > Micromonosporaceae > Micromonospora > Micromonospora sp. WMMD1274. The sequence continues at coordinate 2,382,320 of NZ_JBMHMG010000001.1, read as the reverse complement.
CGGGACTCCTTTCCGCCGTGCGGGCGGCCCCCGTGGCCGGGTGGCCGCCCGCACGCGCTGCTCGGGTTACTTGGCGGCGGCCTTCTCGGCGTTGGCGACCGCGTCGGTCCAGCCCTGCTCCGGTGAGCGCTTGCCCAGTTCCACCGAGCGGACGGCGTTCTCGACCTCGGTGCGTACGGCCTGGTTCTTCGGTCCCATGTAGACCGGCTTCAGGCTCTTGGCGCCCTCGGCGAAGATCTTCCCGACCGGCGCCTCGGAGAAGTAGGCGTTCTTCGAGTCGATGATCGCCGGGTCCTCCAGCGCCTGCGGCGAAGAGGGCAGGGGACCCTTCGCCTTGAACGCGCCGATCTGACCCTTGGCGCTGGTCAGGAACTTGGCCAGCTCGATCGCCTCGGCCTGGTGCTTGCTCTGCTTCGGCACGGCGAGGAACGAGCCGCCCCAGTTGCCGCCGTTGCCGGGGATCTGGGCGATGTCCCACTTGCCCTTGGCCGCGGCGCCCGCGTTGCCCTCGATCACGCCGGTCATCCAGGCCGGGCAGGCGATGGTGGCGAACTTCGACTGCTTGAACGCCGACACCCACTCCTCGGACCAGGAGCCGTACTTGCCGGACAGCCCCGAGTCGATGATGTCCATCGTGGTGTCGTACGCCTGCTTCACCGCCGGGTTGCTGCCCACGACCAGGTTGTTGCCGGTGTCGTAGTAGCTGTAGCCGCTGCTGTTGCCGGCGGTCTGGAGCAGGATCGTGTTGAAGGTGTTCGTCGCCGCGTCCAGGAACGAGGCGCCGGTCTTCTTCGCGGTGAACTGCTCGCCGACCTTGATGTAGTCCTGCCAGGTGGGCCAGAGCTTGGACACGGCCTCCCGGTCGGTGGGCAGACCGGCCTTGGCGAACAGGTCGGTGCGGTAGCACATCGCCATGCCGCCCACGTCCGTGCCGAGGCCGATGAGCTGCTTGCCGTCGGCGGTGAGCCCCTGGTTCCACTTCCAGTCGAGGAAGTTGCCCTTCAGGTCGGCCGCGCCGTGGTCGAGCAGGTTGACGAAGTTCTGCGGGTTGGCCTTGTACTCGACGAGCAGGCCCTCCTCGATGGCGACCACGTCACCGGCGCCCTTGCCCGCGGCGAGCCACTGGGTGAGCTTCGGGGAGTACTCGTCGAGGTTGCCGCCGGTGCCGCGCTCGACGATCTTCACGCCGGGGTGGCTGGCCATGTACTCCTGGTAGAGATCGGCGTAACCGAACTGGCCGAAGACGTCGACGGTGAGCGTTATCGGCCCGTCGGCGGCGGCATCGTCGCCGCCGCCGCAGGCGGTGGTGCCGAGCAGCGCGGTGGCGGCGACCACTGCAACCGCCGCCAGGCGGCGGCGCGTGAAGGTGAGCATGCTGTCCTGACCTCTCGGGTCGTCGAAACGGGTGGTGGAAGGCGGTTCCGGAACTAAGAGAGCGCTCTCACGACAGCGTGGGGGAGGGGCGTGGACCTTGTCAAGAGAGCGCTCTCAGAGGTGTCCGAAAAGAAGGAGAGGGGCGATGGCCGCCCCTCTCCGCGTGGTGCCGTTCGTCAGCCGACCCGCAGGCCGCCCAGCAGGGAACGGTCGCCCGCCACGTCCAGCGCGTCGAAGCTGATCCGGCCCATCAGCGCCAGCAGCAGATCGCTCGCCGTGCCCGCCACCTGCGCCCGCGCGCGGTGGTCGTCGTGGTCGAGGATCGTGGCGGTGTCCAGCAGCGCGACCCCCTCACCCCGCAACCGCAGGTACCACTCCTGCGCGGCGTCGGTCGCGTTCAGCTGAACCACGCCGCGCCACTGCCCGGGATGCACCCGCCGTCCCGCCGGCAGCCAGGTGTCCAGCACCTCGCTCACCCCGTCGGCCGCGAGCTTCGCCTCGATCGGATCACCCGCACCGATCGCGAGCTGGGCGTCCCAGCGGTGCACGGCCGTCTCGTGCGCGAGCCGGCGCGGCCAGAAGGCCGCCTTCTTCGGCTGGGGCGCGAAGTTCCAGGCCGGCGCCTCCGGGTCCGTCGACTCCAGCAGCGCGCTGATCCGCTCGTACTCCTGCGTGTACCACTGCGCCGCGGTCAGGCCAGCGGGCGGCTCCGGGTCGTGCCGCTCCGGGCGGGTCGGCACGCCGGCGGTCAGCACGGTGCCCGCCCAGGCGTACGTGCGGGTCAGGTGATGAGCGAGATCGGTCACCGTCCAGCCGGGACAGGACAGCACGGGTGTCTCGGGCGGCGCCTCCGCCACCGCCGCGGCGAAGGCGGGGCCCTCCGTGCGCAGCGCGCCGATCCAGAAGTCCTTCGTGTGGTGCAGTCTGCTCATCGCCATCCTCCCGGGGGTGACCGGGCCACCAGTGGGTGCTCCGGCTACCCCTCAGCCTAGGGTGAAAGGCGTGTCAGACGTCTACGCCGAACCGGCTACTGCCGGTGACCCGACCGATCCGGCCACCCTGGCGCGCTACACCACGCTCCGGCTCGGTGGCCCCGCCGGGCGGCTGGAGATCGCCGGGGACGCCGCCCAGATCGTACTAAAAGTGCAGGAAGCGGAGGCTCGGGAGCAGGCGGTACTGGTGCTGGCGGGCGGCAGCAACGTCGTGATCGGCGATCAGGGCTTCCCCGGCACCGTCGTGCTCGTCCGCTCCCGGGGGTTCCAGGTCGTCGCCGAGGACGGCGACACCGTCACGGTACGTGTCGAAGCCGGTGAGCCGTGGGACGACCTCGTCGCCGCCACCGTCGAGCGCGGCTGGTCCGGGCTGGAGTGCCTCTCCGGCATCCCCGGGTCGGCCGGCGCGACCCCGATCCAGAACGTCGGCGCGTACGGCCAGGAGGTCGCCGAGACGATCGTCGCCGTCGAGGCGTACGACCGGACGGAGCGCCGGGTGGTGCGGATCCCGGCGGTGGACTGCGGGTTCGTCTACCGGGGCAGCATCTTCAAGTACAGCGACCGCTGGGTGGTGCTCACCGTCGACTTCCGGCTCACCCGGTCCCCGCTGTCCGGCCCGGTCCGCTACGCCGAACTGGCCCGGGCGCTCGGCGTCGAGGTGGGCGACCGGGTGCCGCTCGCCGACGCCCGCGCCACGGTGCGCAAGCTGCGCGCCGGCAAGGGCATGGTGCTGGACGCGGCCGACCCGGACACCTGGTCGGTGGGCTCGTTCTTCACCAACCCGGTGCTGCCGGGCGACGTGTTCGAGCAGGTGCGGGAACGCGCCGCCGACCTGGGACAGCCGCCGAACTGGCCGGGCGCCGACGGCACGGTGAAGGTCAGCGCGGCGTGGCTGATCGACAAGGCCGGGTTCGGCAAGGGGTACGCGGGCCCGGAGGGTGTCGCCATCTCCAGCAAGCACACGCTGGCGCTGACGAACCGCTCCGGCACGGCGAGTGCGGCCGCGCTGGTGGCGCTGGCCCGGGAGATCCGCGACGGCGTGCATTCCCGCTTCGGCGTAACCCTGCACCCCGAGCCGGTCCTCATCAACTGCACCATCTGACCCCCGCACCCCGCCCCCTTGCCCCCCGGGACCCCTCGCCCGCCGATCTTGCACTTTCGGCCCCGGGAATGTCCGACTCACGCGCTTTGCCGGGGCAGCAACTGCAAGATCAACGAAAGTGCTCGTCGAGATCCCCGGGGATGTCCGTTTCGCCGATCCCACCTCGCGGAACGCCAGTCTCGCGGCATGGGCGGCGCTCGACGCAGCAACAGCTGAACGAGGAACTCCACGCCGCCCTGGAACCTCTGCGATCTTGGAGTTGTGGCGCCTGATAAGTCGGGCTAACCGGGCATCCGAGGCGCCATAACTCCAAGATCGGCGGGCGAGGCGGCGAGGCGGCGGGGCGGCGCGGGGGCGGGTGGGGCGGTGGGTCAGCGGGGGGCTACGGCGGGCCAGGGGAGCGTCAGGTAGCCGTGGTGCCATGTGCGGGGGGTGTCCTGGATCGGCCAGCCTGACTCCTTCACCGCCTCGACCGTGCGCAGCCAGCGCTGACGAGGGCCGAACGGGGCGTACCCGGCGGCCGACCGCCAGCCGTGCTCCAGCGCTTCGATCAGGTCGTGGACGCGTTCGCCCGGCACGTTGCGGTGGATCAGCGCCTTCGGCAGCCGCTCGGCGAGCGTCGCCGGGGTCTCCAGCGTGACCAGCTTCGCCGACAGGGTGAGCGTGCGCGGGCCGGTGGCGTCGAGCAGCACCCAGGAGCCCAGCCGGCCCAGCTCGTCGCAGGTGCCCTCGACCAGCAGCCCGCCCGGCGCGAGCCGCCCGGTGACGGTACGCCAGGCGTCGGCCACCTCGCTCTCGTCGTACTGGCGGAGGACGTTGAACGCCCGGACCAGCGCGGGACGCAGTCCGGCCAGCTCGAAGCCGCCCCTGGTGAACGTCAGTCCGGGCGGGTCGGCGGCGGGCAGGGCGGCGGCGACGCGTACCGGATCGATCTCCAGGCCGACCACCCGCACGTCGGCGCGGACCCCGGAGGCCAGCCGGGCGCGCAGCTCGACGGGGGTGACCGGGGTGGCGCCGTAGCCGAGGTCGACCACGAGCGGGTCGGCGGCGGCGCGCAGCGCGTCGCCGCAGGTCTCGACGATCCAGTTGTCCACCCGCCGGAGCCGGTTGGGGTTGGTGGTGCCCCGGGTGGCCACGCCGAGCGGACGCTCCATCAGTGCCTCCGGGTCAGCGACTGCGGGGCTCGCAAGATCGGCTCACTCCTCGCGCTTCACGACGTACGGTGCACCTTGTGCTGCGCGGCCTGGGCCAGCGGGCGGAGCACGAGCCGGTCGACGTTGACGTGGTGCGGGCGGGTCGCGCACCAGGCGACGCAGTCGGCCACGTCGTCGGCGACGAGCGGTTCGGCGACTCCGGCGTAGACCGCCTCGGCCCGGTCGGCGTCACCGTCGAAGCGGACCAGGCCGAACTCCTCGGTCTTCACCATGCCGGGGTCGATCTCGATCACCCGCACCGGTCGGCCACACAGTTCGAGCCGCAGCGTGCCGGCGACCGCGGTCTGCGCGTGCTTGGCGGCCGTATAGCCGCCGCCGCCCTCGTAGACCACGTGCCCGGCGGTGGAGCTGACGATCACGATCGTGCCGGCGCCGGAGCGCTCCAGCGCCGGGAGCAGCGCCTTGGTGACGCGCAGCGTGCCGAGCACGTTCACGTCGTACATCCACTGCCAGTCGCCCACGTCGGCTGTCTCGACCGGGTCGAGGCCGCGGGCGCCGCCGGCGTTGTTCACCAGCAGCGTGACCGGCCCGGGTGCGGCCTCGGCGGCGGCGGCCAGGCCGGCCACCGACTCGTCCGAGGTCACGTCGCAGGCCACCGCTGTCGCGGTGCCGCCGGCCGCCTCGATCTGGGCGACCAGCGCGGCCAGCCGGTCGGTACGCCGGGCGGCGGCCAGCACGTGGAATCCCTCGGCGGCGAGCCGGCGGGCGGTGGCCGCGCCGATCCCGCTGGACGCCCCGGTGACGATGGCGACTGAAGTCATCCGGTCATTGTCTCCCGTCGCCGGGCCGGGCGGCGGGATGAGGTCCGTCACGCCCGGGACCCGGCGCAAAGCATTTCCGTACCCCGATGGGGAAGATGACATCCGGCACACGGGTTGACCGAGAAGCGCCGGTCGTGCGGGACGGCATCAACCGTGACAGAGGGAGCGGACGTGGCGGATTTGCACACCGGTGTCGGTCGTCAGCGAGGTGCCCTTCCGTGGCCGCGGCCCCGCCGTATCGCCACCCTGTCGGTGCACACGTCCCCGCTGCACCAGCCCGGTACGGGCGACGCGGGCGGCATGAACGTCTACATCCTGGAGGTAGCCCGGCGGCTGGCCGAGGCCGACGTCGAGGTGGAGATCTTCACCCGGGCCACCGCCGGTGACCTGCCCCCGGTGGTCGAGGTGGCGCCCGGGGTGTCCGTCCGGCACGTCACCGCGGGGCCGCTGGAAGGGCTGACCAAGGAGGAACTGCCGGGTCAACTCTGCGCCTTCACCGCCGGGGTGCTGCGGGCCGAGGCGGCCCGCCCGCCGGGCCACTACGACCTGATCCACTCGCACTACTGGCTCTCCGGCCAGGTCGGCTGGCTGGCCAAGGAGCGCTGGGGCGTACCGCTGGTGCACACCGCGCACACGCTCGCCAAGGTCAAGAACGCCCGCCTCGCCGCCGGGGACCGCCCCGAGCCGAAGGCGCGCGTGATCGGCGAGGAGCAGGTGGTCACCGAGGCGGACCGGCTGGTCGCCAACACCCGGGTCGAGGCCCGCGACCTGCTCGACCGGTACGCGGCCGTCCCGGACCGGGTGGCGGTCGTGGAACCCGGCGTCGACCTGGACCGGTTCCGTCCCGCCGCGGGCGACCGGGACGTGGCGACCCGGGCCGCGCGCCGCCGGCTCGGCCTGCCGGTCGACGGGTACGTGGTCGCGTTCGTCGGCCGGATCCAGCCGCTCAAGGCGCCGGACGTGCTGGTCCGCGCCGCCGCCGCGCTGCGTGAGCGGGATCCGGCGCTGGCCGACGAGCTGACCGTGGTGATCTGCGGCGGGCCGAGCGGCACCGGCCTGGACCGGCCCACCGCGCTGATCGAACTGGCGCACGCGCTCGGCATCGCCGACCGGGTGCGTTTCCTCCCGCCGCAGACCGGCGCGGACCTGCCCGCCCTCTACCGCGCCGCCGACCTGGTCGCGGTGCCGTCGCACAACGAGTCGTTCGGGCTGGTCGCGCTGGAGGCCCAGGCGTGCGGCACGCCGGTGCTGGCCGCCGCCGTGGGCGGCCTGGTCACCGCGGTACGCGACGGCGTCAGCGGCATGCTCATCGACGGGCACGACCCGGTCGACTGGGCCCGCGCGATGGCCCGGCTGCTGCCCGACCGGGTACGCCGTGCCGCGCTGGGCCGGGGCGCCGAGCGGCACGCCCGGGACTTCTCCTGGCACCGCACCGCCTCCGGCCTGCTCGCGGTCTACGGGGAGGCGATCACCGAGCACCGGGCCCGGCTGGCGCGGCGGCTCGGCGAACCGGCCGCGCTGTGCTCCTGGTGATCTCCACCGGCCACCGGGCGGCCCCGGTACGCCGGTCGTAGAGTGGGTGCGATGAGCCGCAGGAGTGAGGTCGCCGCGCTGATCGAGTCCGTCTGCGCGGAGCGTGAGCTGGAGTGGGAGTCGACCGGCGAGGCGTCGTACGCGGTGACGCTGCCCGGCACGCACAAGCTCAAGACGATCTGCAACCTGATCGTGGGTGAGCACGCGCTGCGGGTCGAGGCTTTCGTGATGCGCCAGCCCGACGAGCGCCGCGAGGAGCTGTGGGCGTGGCTGCTCCAGCGCAACGCCCGCATGTACGGCGTCTCGTTCTCCATCGACTCGGTCGGCGACGTCTACCTGACCGGGCGGGTCAACCTGGCCGGGATCGACGCCGACGAGCTGGACCGGCTGCTCGGTTCCGTGCTGACGTACGCCGACGAGTCGTTCGACAGCATGCTGGAGATCGGGTTCGGCACCGCGATCCGCCGGGAGTGGGAGTGGCGGGTCAAGCGCGGTGAGTCGACAGCCAATCTGGCCGCGTTCGCGCACCTCTTCGAGCCGTCCGCGACTGCCGGATCGTCCGCCGGAGGTTCGGAGTCCTCCTGACGGGTATGCCGCCCCGCGCGGTGCGGAGCACTGGGACCCACCGCGGGCCGAGGACGGACTGTCGAGGAGCGTTTCCCATGGCTCAGCGCAACAGCTCAGGTCGCGGCACGACTGCGACTCGGACCAAGCGGCAAAGCGGCAACCAGACGCCGAACACCCCGGGGGTGTCGGAGTCGGCGATCTCCCGGATGAAGGTCGACGACATCCGCAGCCAGCTCCGGCGGCGCGGGGTCTCGGGGATCTCCGCGCTGCGGAAGCCGGAACTGGTGAAGACCCTGGCGCGAAGCATGCGCGGGGAGGGCGGTGCCGCCCGGCGGAGCACCGGCCCGGCCGGCCGGCCGTCGGCGACCCGCAAGAGCACCGCCGCCAAGAAGACCACGGCGGCGAAGCGGACCACGTCGGCCCGCCGGGGCGCCACGTCGCCGGCCAAGGCCGCGCCGGCCGCACGCGCCACCGGTGCCAGGGCCAAGGCGACGGGTACGCGCAAGGCGGCCCCGTCGCGCGCCAAGGCGACCTCGTCGCGCGCCAAGGCGACCTCGTCGCGGGCGAAGGCCGCTCCGGCGCGCGCTAAGGCGGCTCCGGCCCGGGCCAGGGCGACCTCGTCGCGGGCGACGACGTCCCGCGCGAAGGCTGCGTCGTCCCGCGCGAAGGCCGCGCCCGCTCGGGCGAAGGCGGCCCCGTCGAGGGCGAAGGCCGCTCCGTCGCGGGCCAAGGCAGCCCCGTCACGGGCGAAGGCCGCCCCCTCGCGGGCCAAGGCGGCTCCGTCACGGGCCAAGGCGGCGCCGGCGCGGAAGGCGCCGAGCGCGCAGACGGCGCCGACCCGTGGGCCGGCGTCCAGCCGGTCGATCGGATCGTCGCAGCTCATCACGTCACCGGCGGACCGGCCGGAGCGTCCGGGCCGGAGCCTGGTCACCCGTAACCACGAGGTGATCCAGCGCTGGGCGCGGGCGCGGGGCGCGAAGCCCGCCACCATCGCCGGCACCGAGCGCGAGGGCCGGCCCGGGGTGCTGACGTTCAACATCCCCGGATACCGGGAGAGCAGCCGGATCCGCGAGATCACCTGGGACGACTGGTTCCGCACGTTCGACCTGCGGCGGCTGAACCTGATCTACCAGGAGCAGATGCGGGACGGCCGGCAGAGCAACTTCTTCCGGACCGAGAACCCGAATCGCGAGGACGGCTGAGGTTTGCGGGAATGGCCGACGGGAACCCCGTGTTTGCCATTCCAGGGACGACAGCACGGACAGCCGGGTTTGCGACACAGGTGCTGTGACGGGCAAGACAGCGTTCTGGGTTGAATCCGGAATCCGGGCGAACTAACTTTATTGCACCGCGTCACGCTTGTTTCCGTTCGGGGGAGCGGTGGATCGATCAGATCCGCGCAGGCGAGATGCGAAGATCGGGTGGAGCACACCGTTGGGGGACGGTGCCGCCCGTGGAACCGGCGGCGCGAGCGGGCGACGCTTACGGGGGTGAGTGTCGCCCGCCGCCGCCGGGCGTACGGTACGAGCGCCCATCTCGACGGGGGTCGGGGTGGGCGCTCTGCCGTTGTCTCCGATCCCGTCAGCGGGTGGACCCGACGGTCCCGGGCCGCCGCGCCGCGGCCCGCAGCGCGGCCACCCGCCGCTCCCGGCGCGGCCCGGCGAGCAGGTGCCCGGCGGCGGCCAGCAGTCCGAGCGCGCCCACCACCAGCCAGTGCCGTTCGCCCAGGTGTTCCAGGCTGAGCCCGCCGAGCGCCGGCGCCACGAACGACGCGGCCGGGAACGTCAGGTAGAACACCGACTGGTAGCGGGCGCGCAGTTCGGGCGGCGCGAGGTCCGCGTTGATCTGCGCGTTCGGCGGCGCGGCGAGCATCTGCCCGACCGTCCAGACCACCGCCGCGCCCAGGTAGAGCGGCAGCCCGTCGGCCACCGTGAGCGCGCCGAACCCGAGCGCCATCAGGCCGGTGGAGACGGCCAGCACGCTCGACTTCCGGTACGGCTCGATGAGCCGGGGCACGAACAGTTGCCCGACCACGATCAGCGCCCCGCCGAGCGCCACCACCAGCCCGTACGCCGACGGGCGCAGACCGTCCTCGCGCATCGCCAGCGGCATGATCGTGGAGGTCTGCATGGTCAGCACGGCCAGCAGGAACGTCAGCCCGACGAACACCAGGAAGGTGCGGTCGGTCAGCGCGGTGTGCAGACCGGGACGGCGTCCCGCCACCGCCCGTGGCGTGGGCGCCGGCCGCCGGGTGAGCGTCTCCGGCACCTTCAGCGCGATCACCACCGCCGCCGCCAGCGTGGCACCGGCGTCGACCAGGAACAGCGCCGTGAAGCTCGCCTCGGCGAGGATGCCGGCCAGCAGCGAGGCCACCGCCATGCCCAGGTTGAACGCCCAGAACTGGAGGTTGAACGCGCGGGAGCGGCGCGCCTCGGGCACCACGTCCACGATGGCGGCCACGAACGCCGGGCTGGGCATCGAGTGCGCCACCCCGACCAGCGTGGCGAGTACGGCGATCACCGCCAGGTGCGTGGTGAACGCCAGCGCCGCCATCAGCCCGGCGGCGGCGACGTGGGCGGCGAGCAGCGTGGCCCGGCGGCCCCACCGGTCGGCCAGCACACCGCCGAGCAGCGTCCCGGCCGCGCCGCCGATCCCGTACGCGCCGACCACCAGCCCGGCCAGCGACGGCGGGGCGCCCCGCGCGGCGGTCAGGTAGAGCGACAGGAACAGCAGCGCGAACGCGCCGGCCCGGTTGATCAGCAGGCCGGACCAGAGGTACCAGAACGTGGCGGGCAGTCCGCCGGCCGTGTCGTCCCACCAGCGCCGCAGGCCGCGCACACGTCCTCCAGGAAGGTTTCCTTACCGATTCCGTCCCGTACCGTATCCACCCGCCTCGGTGCGGTCGCGCCGGGGCGTACTCAGGAACCGGACCGGACCGGGGCGGCGGGTGCGGTGGCCGCGGCCTCGCCCGCCTCGGGCGCCGGGGATGCGGTGGCGGTGACCGGCGTGACGGGCGTGCCCACGGCGCGCAGCTCGACCGCGCGGCGCTCCCGGGCCGGGCCGGAGATCAGGTGGGCGACCGCCGCCACGACGCCGATGCCCGCGCAGCCGAGCCAGAGCGCGCTGTTGCCGGCGTGCTCGCGGACCAGGCCGCCGAGGATCGGCGCGGCGGCACCGGCGAGCTGCCAGGACAGCGAGAAGACGCCCTGGTAGCGGCCGCGCAGCGCGGCCGGCGACAGCTCCGCGATCAGGGCTGCGTTGGACGGGGAGTTGAGCATCTCGCCGAGGGTCCAGATCAGCACGGTCAGGCCGTAGAGCCAGACCGTGTCGGCGAGCGCGGTGAGCCCGAACCCGGCGCCCATCACCAGCGCCGCGAGCGCCAGCACGTGCGAGCGGCTGCGGCCCTTGATGAGCCGGGGTACGAAGAGCTGGCCGACCACGATGAGCACGCCGTTCAGTGCGATCACCGAGCCGTACGTGGCCGGGCTGAGCCCGGAGTCGCCCATGGCGATCGGCAGCATCGAGATGTGCTGGAGGAACACCAGCGCGGCGAGCAGGTTGAGCGCGACGAAGCCGAGGAACACCCGGTCGGCGAGGATGGTGCGCAGCGCGCCGGCCGGCGCCGGCATCCCCTTGACCGGGAGCGCGGTGACCGGGCCACGGGTCTCGCCGACCTTGGCGAAGATGATCAGTGCGGTCACCAGCGTGGTGGTCGCGTTCACCAGGAACAGCAGCAGGTAGCTGCCCTGGGCGGCGAAGCCGGCGAGCACTGCGGCGCAGGCGAACCCGAGGTTGATGGCCCAGTAGTTCAGCGAGAAGGCGCGCAGCCGGTCCTTGTCCGGCACCACGTCGACCATCATCGCGCCGAAGGCCGGGCGGGCCGCCTCGGCGAACGCGCCGAGCAGCAGCGCGCCCACTGCCACCGCCCACAGCGGACGGGCGAGGCCCAGCGCGATCATCATGCCCGCCGCGCCGACGTGTGCGGCGAGCAGCGTGGGCCGCCGTCCCCAGCGGTCGGTCAGGGTGCCGCCGATGGTGGTGCCGACCGCGCCGCCGGCGCCCCAGAGGCCGATCACCAGACCGGCCTGGGAGGCGGAGAAGCCGCGTTCCTGGGTCAGGTAGATGGCCAGGAAGATCAGGACGAACGAGCCGAGCCGGTTGATCAGCGTGCCGGCCCAGAGGTACCAGAACGTCCGTGGCAGGCCACCCGCCGTGTCCTGGAACCAGCCCCGTACCGTCCGCATCCCGACGCCCCCCGCATGGTAATGACCGACCTGATCAGAACGCCTTACAACCTAGTGCCGGGCCGGAGCCGTGGTCATCAGGATTTCCACGTGGTGGTCGTCACCACAGGTCGCCGCGTGTCCGCCCGGCCGGTACGGCAGGATGATCGGCATGACTGCGAGCGAGGGGCCCACCGTCGGGACGCTGGTCCTGCTGCGGCACGGCGAGAGCGACTGGAACGCCAAGAACCTCTTCACCGGCTGGGTCGACGTCGACCTGACCGCCAAGGGGGAGACCGAGGCGCGGCGCGGCGGCGAACTGCTGCGCGAGCACGACCTGCTGCCGGACGTGGTGCACACGAGCCTGATGCGCCGGGCCATCCGCACCGCCGAGCTGGCGCTGAACGCCGCCGACCGGCACTGGATCGCGGTGCGCCGGTCGTGGCGGCTCAACGAGCGCCACTACGGCGCCCTGCAGGGCAAGGACAAGAAGCAGACCCTCGACGAGTACGGCGAGGAGCAGTTCATGCTCTGGCGTCGCTCGTACGACACGCCGCCGCCTCCGATCGACGACGCGGACGAGTGGTCGCAGGTCGGCGACCCCCGGTACGCGCTGCTGCCGACCGAGCTGATGCCGCGCACCGAGTGCCTGAAGGACGTCGTCGAACGGATGCTGCCCTACTGGTACGACTCGATCGTGCCGGACATCCTGGCCGGCCGGACGGTGCTCGTGGCCGCGCACGGCAACTCGCTGCGCGCCTTGGTCAAGCACCTCGACCAGATCTCCGACGACGCGATCGCCAAGCTGAACATCCCCACCGGCATCCCGCTGCGCTACGACCTGGACCCCGACCTGCGGCCGCAGGTGCTCGGCGGGACGTACCTGGACCCGGACGCGGCGAAGGCCGCCGCCGCCGCGGTCGCCAACCAGGGCCGCTGAGACGGCGTGGGCGGGGCCTCCCCCGAGGCGGCCCCGCCCACGGTCCTCAGCCGGACGTCGAACCGGTGATCAGGTAGACCACGTGCTCACCCGCGTTCACCGCGTGGTCGGCGAAACGCTCGTAGAAGCGGCCCAGCAGCGTCGCGTCGATCGCCGTCTCCACCCCGTACGGCCAGTCGTCGCCGAGCAGCACGCCGAACAGGCTCTTGTGCAGGTCGTCCATCGCGTCGTCGTCGCTGTCCAGCTCGGCGGCCACGGCGGCGTCCGGCTCGGCCAGCACCGAGCCGATCTTCTCGGCCATCCGGTCGGCGATCCCGGCCATGTCGGTGAAGACCGGCCGCAGCTCCGCCGGCACCGCCGGGGACGGGTGCCGGCGCAGGGCCGTCTTCGCCACGTGGTCGGCCAGGTCGCCCATCCGCTCCAGATCGGCTGCCACGTGCAACGCGGTGATCATCGCCCGCAGGTCGGAGGCCACCGGCGCCTGCCGGGCCAGCAGGTCACAGACCCGCTTCTCCACGTGCCGGTAGAGGTCGTCGATCTCGGCGTCCCGCGCGATCACCGTCTCGGCGGCCGTCCGGTCGGCGGTGAGCAGCGCCTTGGTGGCCTGCCGCATGGCCGCGCGTACCGCCTCGGCCATGTCCACCAGCAACTGGCTGACAATCTGCAGGTCGGCCCGGAACTCGTCGCGCATCGTCACTTCCTGGGGTCGGTGGCCGCCACCCCCACGGGGTACGGCAGGAGCAGGTGCGCGCCCCACGCTAGGCCGGACGGTCGGCACCAGGGTGAACGTGGATGAACGACGCGGGGCCCGCAGGTGAACTTTGCCGAAAGCGAGAGTGGTTCGTCCCTTTGTGCCCGATCCCCGGGTTAACAATGACCCTACGATCGCCGGGTGGAATGGGCGGTGGCGGTCGTGGTGGCCGGAGCGCTGGTGACCGGGCTGGTCGCCGGGGCGCTGCTGTCCGGACCCGTTGACGAATGGCGGCGCCGCCGGGCGTCGCGGGGCGGCGGGATCCTCCGTCGTGACGCAGGGAGGACGACGATTCCGGACGACCAGCAGGGGGGCCTATCCGGGCTCGGCCGCAAGACGATCGACTCGTTGCGCGCAGGCGTGGTGGTGCTCGGCCCGGACGACGTGCCGGTGCTGGTGAACCCGGCCGCCCGGGCGATGGGCCTGCTCCGTACCGGGGCGACACCCGGCTCGATCGCGGCGCACCCGTTGATCCGTACCCTCGCCGGGCAGGTCCGCCGCACGGGCGTGCGTCGCGAGATAGAGCTGGACCTGCCCCGGGGCCGCGACGGCGGCGGGGACAACCCGCTCGGCGTGCACCTGCGGGCGATGGGACTGGGCTCCGGCTACATCTCGATCGAGGCGGTCGACGTCACCGAGTCGCACCGTCTCGCGCGGGTGCGCCGGGACTTCGTGGCGAACGTCAGCCACGAGCTGAAGACGCCGATCGGCGCGCTGCAACTGCTCGCCGAGGCGCTCGTCGACGCCACCGAACCGGCCGCCGGCGGCGCGCCCGACCTGTCCGAGGACCTGGTCGCCGCGCGGCGGTTCGCCGAGCGGATCCAGCACGAGTCGACCCGCCTCGGCCGCCTGGTGCAGGAACTGCTGGAACTGACCCGCCTCCAGGGCGCCGAACCGCAGCCCGCCCCCGAGCCGGTCTCGGTCGACTGGGTGCTCGCCGAGGTCGTCGACCGCACCCGCACCGCCGCCACCGCCCGCCGGGTGGAGATCGCCGTCGGCGGGCAGCGGGGCCTCACCGTGTACGGCAGCGACAGCCAACTCGCCACCGCGGTGGCGAACCTGGTGGAGAACGCGATCACCTACTCCGGCGAGGACACCACGGTCCGGGTGACTGTCACCGGCACCGAGGAGCACGTCGAGATCGCCGTGGCGGACCAGGGCATCGGCATCGCCCCGAACGAGGTCGACCGGATCTTCGAGCGGTTCTACCGGGCCGACCAGGCCCGCTCCCGGGCGACCGGCGGCACCGGCCTGGGCCTGGCCATCGTCAAGCACATCGCCAGCAACCATGGCGGCCGGGTGGAGGTGTCGAGCACCCTTGGTGGGGGGTCGACGTTCACCCTCCGGCTGCCCGCACGCCCCCCGGACGACCTGGAGGCGACACTCGCCTCCGCTGGGATCGAGGCCGGCCCGGCCGAGCTCCGGCAGGCCTGACCACAGGAAAGGAAACACCCGTTGAGCCGCGTACTGGTGGTCGAGGACGAGGAGTCGTTCTCCGACGCCCTGTCCTACATGCTCCGCAAGGAGGGTTTCGAGGTCTCCGTCGCCGCGACGGGCCCCGCCGCCCTCACCGAGTTCGACCGGACCGGCGCCGACATCGTGCTGCTCGACCTGATGCTGCCGGAGATGTCCGGCACCGAGGTCTGCCGGCAGCTCCGCCAGCGCTCGCACGTGCCGATCATCATGGTCACCGCGCGGGACAGCGAGATCGACAAGGTGGTCGGCCTGGAGATCGGCGCCGACGACTACGTGACCAAGCCGTACTCGCCGCGTGAACTGGTCGCCCGCATCCGGGCGGTGCTGCGGCGGCAGAGCGCCGAGTCGAACGAGACGGGCGTGCCGACGCTCGCCGCCGGCCCGGTCCGGATGGACATCGAACGGCACGTGGTGACCGTCGGCGGCGCCGGCGTGCAGCTCCCGCTCAAGGAGTTCGAGCTGCTGGAGCTGCTGCTGCGCAACGCCGGGCGGGTGCTCACCCGGGGTCAGCTGATCGACCGGGTCTGGGGCGCCGACTACGTGGGCGACACGAAGACGCTCGACGTGCACGTGAAGCGGCTGCGCTCCAAGATCGAGCCGGAGCCGTCCGCCCCGCGCTACATCGTCACGGTCAGAGGCCTAGGCTACAAGTTCGAACCCTGATCCCCCCTCCGCGCCGCTCTCGCGGCCCCGCCCGCCGCCCCGCCCGCGTCGATCTTGGAGTTGTGGCGCCACGACATGCCCGACTTGGGCACTTTCGCAAGCTGCCACAACTCCAAGATCGCCGCGACGGACCTCGGATCTCGGCCCGTCCCGGCCGCCCAGCCCTCCGGCCACCCCCCGACCTGCCGCCCGGGCCCCGTCCCCTGGACGAGTCCTTCCGCTTGCGCCCCCCAGGCCCCGTCCCGCTCGTTTGATCAAGGAGTTAGCGGACTCCTCGCGCCTCCTACTGGCCGCAAACTCCTTGATCACCGCAGCGGGTGGTGTGCAGATCCCGCCGACCTTCGGGCAGGAGCGGCCCACAACCCCTCCCTCCTCGCCGATCTTGCACTTCGGTGCCCCGCAAAACGCGCGAATGGCACATCCGGGAGGCTCGAACTGCAAGATCGCGGGTCGGTCGCGCGGCGCCTCGCTCGCGCGGCGCCTCGCTCGTTCGGCCCTGCTCGGCCCGCCCGGCTGCGTCGATCATGAGGTTAGCGGCGTCTGGTGTCCGTTTTGTTCCCGCCAACCTCATGATCGACCATGCGGGAGTGGGTGGCGCGTGTGGGTGAGGCTGTCCGGTTCGACGGGTGCCCCGAGGTCGGGGACATCGGTCGTTGGCGGGCTGTGTGGGTGGGGGTGTCCGGTTCGGGGGTGGTGGGCGGCACTCTGGCGGTGGAATGGCTGGCGGGTGGGTGGCGTTGTAACCGGGTGAGCGACCGAGTACCAGCCGCGCCCTGAGAAGGGGCCGCTGGCTGCGGGAACAGTCCCGGGGCTGGTGGTCGTTGAGTTCGGTTCTGGCGACGTGAGCCGCGGGGAATGATCCTGGCGGGCTGGTCGTTGAACACGGTTCCGACGACGTGAACCCCCGCGCCGCCCTGGTGGCGTGCGCCGCCTCGGGAATGGTGGCGGGTGGCGGGTCGTTGGACATGCTTCCGGCGCCGCGCAGAGGCAACCCCCTGCCGCGCGAGCAGCCGAGATCCCCCTTGAAGACTTTCTTGAGCGCCTGACGGTGCCCGCGCATCCCGTCCCCCGGGTGCGTCGACCCCCGAATGGAGCATTTCTGATGAACACGATTCTGCGGAAGAGCGTTCTGGGTATTGCTGGTCTGGCCTTCACCGGTGGCGTCTTCGCCGGCCCGGTGGCCGCTCACGCGGCGGACACCACCCACGCGGTCAAGCCGGTGAGCGTCACGGTGCAGGGTGACAAGCTGATCCCGCACGGTGTGCAGGGCGCCCAGTCCCGTATCGACCTGAACGACGAGCAGACCAAGAATGTGAAGGCGATCATCGCCGCGACGAAGAAGGCCGGCATGGACGAGCGCGCCGCGGTCGTCTCCATCGCTACGGCGTTGCAGGAGTCGAAGCTGGAGAACCTCGGCCACCTCGGTGACCGTAACGACCACGACTCGCAGGGCCTGTTCCAGCAGCGCCCGTCCTCCGGTTGGGGCACGGTGGAGCAGATCACCGACCCCGAGTACTCGACCACGGCGTTCCTGAAGGGTCTGAAGCAGGTCGACGGCTGGCAGGACATGCCGCTGACCAAGGCCGCCCAGACTGTCCAGGTGTCCGCTTACCCGGACCACTACGCCCAGTGGGAGCAGCAGGCCGCCGACCTGGTCGCCGAGCACTGGAACAAGTAAGAGACACGAAGGCCGGCACCCCGAACCCGGGGTGCCGGCCTTCACTCGCTTGCGGGGTGCGGGGCGACCTGACCCTGGCGCTGCCGGGCGGCGCAGAGTTCGGCCAGCTTCGCGTACGCGGGCGCGCCGATCAGCGCGGTCAGCTCCGGCCCGTACGAGACGTACATCGGCTCGGCGCCGACGTGCGCGTCGGTGGAGGACGTGCACCACCAGTCGAGGTCGTGCCCGCCGGAGCCCCAGCCGCGCCTGTCGAACTCGGCCAGCGTGGAGATCAGCACCTTCGTGTTGTCCGGCCGCTTGTGCCATTCCTGGTCGCGCCGCACCGGCAGCTGCCAGCAGACGTCCGGCTTGTACTCCAGCGGGTGCACCCCGTCGCGCAGCGCCTGGGCGTGCAGCGCGCAGCCGCCCCCGCCGGGGAAGTCGGCGTCGTTGAGGAACACGCACGGGGCGTCGACGTCGCGGGTGGCGGTACGCCGGGCCGGGGTCTTGCCGTCGACTGTGTCGTTCTCGGTCCAGTTCTTGAACCCGCGCCGGAAGTGCTGCCACGTCTCCGGCGTCAGCCGCTTGACCGCCGCCCGGACGCGCTTCTCGTCGTCGGAGTCGGTGAAGAACGCGCCGTGCGAGCAGCACCCGTCGGCGGCGCGCCCGGCGATGATGCCGTGGCAGCCCTGGCCGAAGATGCACGTCCAGCGGGACAGCAGCCAGGTCAGGTCGGCGCGGACGACGTGCTTCGCGTCGGCCGGGTCGACGAACTCGATCCACTCCCGTGGGAAGTCCAGCCCGACCTCGCGGCTGCGCGGGTCCTCGGGGTCGTCCACCAGCACGTGAAGCTCGATCTGCCCTGTCACTCGGACCAGCGTACGCGCGGTGACCCCGCCCGGCCGCCGAGCCGACGAAACGTGTTGGCCCTAGGGTCTCTCCCATGCGACTGGGTGTCCTCGACGTCGGTTCCAACACGGTGCACCTGCTGGTGGTCGACGCCCACCACGGCGCGCATCCCTGGCCGGCGCACTCGGAGAAGGTGGTGCTGCGGCTGGCCGAGCAGATCGGGCCGGACGGCGCGCTCACCGACGGCGGCGCGGACGGCCTGGTCAAGGCGGTCGGCATGGCCCGGGCGGCGGCCGACGGGCTGGGCGCCGAGGATCTGCTGGCGTTCGCCACGAGCGCGGTCCGCGACGCCACGAACGCCGCCGACGTGCTGGCCCGCGTCCGCGACGAGACGGGCGTACGCCTGGAGGTGCTCTCCGGCGCGGACGAGGCGCGGATGACGTTCCTGGCGGTGCGGCGGTGGTTCGGCTGGTCCGCGGGCCGGCTGCTGGCGATGGACATCGGCGGCGGCTCGCTGGAGCTGGCCGCGGGGATCGACGAGCACCCGGACGTGGCGATCTCGCTGCCGCTCGGCGCGGGGCGACTCAGCCGGGAGCGGCTCGCGGTGGATCCGGCCGGCACGGCGCCGCCGTCGGCCGAGGCCGTGGAGGAACTGCGGGCGTACGTGGACGCGCAGCTCGACCCGGTGGTGGAGCAGTTGACGGCGGTGGGCTGGGAGCGTCCGGTCGCCACCTCGAAGACGTTCCGCATGCTGGCCCGGCTGGCCGGCGCCGCGCCCTCCGGGGCGGGGCTGTGGGCGCGCCGCAGCCTGACCCGTACCGGGCTGCGGCAGGTGCTCGGGTTCATCAGGCACATCCCGCCGGCCCAGTTGCCGGAGCTGGAGGGGGTCAGCGCGCAGCGGGCGCACCAGCTCCTCGCGGGTGCGGTGGTGGCGGAGGCGGTGATGCGGCGCCTCGACGTGGACCGCGTGGACATCTGCCCGTGGGCGTTGCGGGAGGGTGTCATCCTGCGCCGGCTGGATCAGCTCGCGCCGATGTGACCGTACGAGCGCTCTGGGTTGCTTTGCGGTTGCTCGTCCCGATGCTCGCTGGCGGTTGGGGCTACCCTCGAAGGCGTGACCTACCGCGTTCCGGTGCTCCTGTCCACGTCCTCGGTCTTCCCCGAACGGACCGCGGCGGCGTTCCAGCTCGCCGCCGAGCTCGGCTACGACGGCATCGAGGTGATGGTCTGGACCGACCCGGTCAGCCAGGACGCGGGCGCGCTGCGCGGCCTCGCCGAGCACTACGGCGTGCCGGTGCTGTCGGTGCACGCCCCCTGCCTGCTCGTCACCCAGCGGGTGTGGAGCCCCGACCCGTGGGAGCGGCTGCGCAGGGCCGCCGAGCTGGCCGACACGCTGGAGGCGCCGACCGTCGTCGTGCACCCGCCGTTCACCTGGCAGCGTGACTACGCGCGCACCTTCGCCGACGGGCTCGACACGATCGCCGGGCAGTTCGGCGGCCTGCACTTCGGGGTGGAGAACATGTACCCGGTGCGGATGGCCGGGCGGCAGTTCGTCCCGTACGCGCCGGGCTGGGATCCGACCGAGATCGGCTACGCCTCGTACACGCTGGATCTGTCGCACTGCGCGGCCTCGCACACGGACGCGTTGGCGATGGCCGACCGGATGGGTTCCGGGCTGGCGCACGTGCACCTGGGTGACGGCACCGGCGAGGGGCGCGACGAGCACCTGGTGCCCGGTCGCGGCGGTCAGCCCTGCGCGGAGATGCTCCGCTCGCTGGCCGGACGGGGGTTCACCGGCTCGGTGGCGGTGGAGGTGACCACCAGGGGCGCGAAGAGCCGCGCGGTTCGCGAGGCGGACCTGCGGGAGTCGCTGGAGTTCGCCCGGGCGAACCTGACCGCGCCCTCCCCGGTCGACGTCTGACCGGCACGGGCCACCCCGGCCGCTCGCACGCGGCCGGGGCGTACGCCGGAGGTCAGCTCACCGGGGACAGCGGCTGCGCCGGGACGGCCTGCTCGCCGACCGCTGCGCGCTTGCGGGCCCGATGCGCGGCCACGTGGGAGCGGGTGGCGCAGCGCTCGGAGCAGAACCGCCGGCAGCAGTTGGACGAGGTGTCCAGGTAGACGTTGCCGCAGCGGTCGTCGGCGCAGACCCCGAAGCGGGCGCTGCCGTACTCGCACAGCCACACCGACAGGCCCCAGACCGCGCCGGCCAGGTATTCCGAGGAGACCGACGCGCCCCGGCTGGTCACGTGCATGTGCCAGTCGGAGGAGTCGTGGCCGGAGATCCGCGGCTGCACCGGGAACGCCTCCAGCAGCGCGTTCAGCTCCGCCACCGCTTCGTTGTCCCGGCCGGAGGTGCCGTACTCGAAGACGTCCCGGAGGCGCTTCTGCGCCCGCCGGAAGATCGCCAGGTCCCGTTCCGCGACCTCGTCGCGCATCCAGCCCTGCTCGTCCGAGAAGACGGCCCGCAGGCCGTCCAGGTCGTCCAGCCGGGCGTTGACGAGCTCGACCCCGGTCCGGGCGTACGCGTCGAAGTTCACGACACCAACGGTAGACGACTCAGAGCACACGCGGTGCGTCGATGTAGTGGGGCAGGAACCGGGCGTAACCGTCAGTGATGAGGCTCTCGCTCTCGCGTACGCCGGCGCCGGCCGACTCGCCGTCCACGATCCAGCTCCCGAGCACCGTCCGGTTGCCCTCGAACTCGGGCAACGCGCGGAACTCCTGGAAGCAGAAGCCCTCGTCGCCGTAGATCCCCGGGTTGGTGATCTCCGTGTCGCCGGTCACGATGCGTACCGAGCCGCCCTCGCGGCCGAGCAGCGGCTTGGCCACGTACTCGGTCATGCCGCGCGGCGAGTCCAGGTACGCGGGCAGCAGGTAGTCGTGCCCCGGATACATCTCCCAGAGCACCGCCAGCAGCGCCTTGTTCGACAGCAGCAGCTTCCAGGCCGGTTCGATCCAGGTGGTGGGCGTGCCCGGGTCCAGCGCCGGCCGCCCGTACGGCTCGGCCAGCATCCACTCCCAGGGGTAGAGCTTGAAGCAGGTGGTGATCGGCCGGTCGTCGGCGTCGACGAAGCGCCGCCCGTCCCAGCCGACCCGCTGGATCGGCATGAGCGTCACGTCCAGCCCGGCCTGACGGGCCGTCTCGGCCAGGTAGCCGGCGGTGATCTGGTCCTCGCCCGACTCCTCCTCCTCGGACCACAGCACGTGCGCCCGCGGCTCGTGCAGCCCGGCGCCGATCTTGGCCCAGGCACCGACCAGGCGTTCGTGCAGGCTGTTCCACTGGTCCGCGTCCGGGCGGGTGTGTTCCAGCCAGTACCACTGCACGATGCTCGCCTCGACCAGCGCGGTCGGGGTGTCGGCGTTGTACTCCAGCATCTTCGGCGGGCCGCTGCCGTCGTACCAGAGGTCGAAGCGGCCGTAGAGCGTCGGCGGGTTCTCCCGCAGCGAGCGGGCGACCGCCTCGGCGGCCCACTCGGGGATGCCGAACTCGGCGTACCGGCGGCGGGCCACCACGTGCTCGGCGGCGGCCACCGACATCCGGTGCAGCTCCTCCGTGGCCTCCTCCAGCCGGAGCACCTCGTCCAGCGTGAACGAGTACGCCGCCGTCTCGTCCCAGTACGACATGATCTCGCCGTCGGGCAGCTCGGTGTCGACGTACACCAGGCCCTGGGCCCGGATGGTCTCGTCCCAGCCGGGGCGCGGCGTGCTCGCCTCGCGGCGCACGTCAGCCGCCGCAGGAGGCGAGGTGGGTGCCGAAGCCGCCGCGCTCGGGCAGGGCGGTGGTCGGGGCCGGCTCGCCGCGTGCGGCCGTGACCGGCGCGGGCACGTGCAGGGCCACGGCGACGATGTCGCCGCCCCCGCCGGCCGGGCCGAGCGCGCAGTCGTCATCGTCGTCGTCGTAACCGTTGTTGCAGCCGGAGAGCGCGAGGGCCAGCGCGGTCAGCGCGCCGAGCTGCACGGAGGCCGAGCGGAGCCGGCGCCGGGGGTGTCGTCGATCCACGTGAACGTTGTAGCCGATCCCCGCCAGCCGGGGGTGCCCGGCCCGGGCCGGAGGGCGGGAGGGGCGGGCCTCGGACGCACCCGGCGGGGGCCCGGTGGTGAGCGTTACGCTCGGCTCATGCTCCGTTCCGTCATCCTCGCCGCCTCCCGGTCTTCCCAGGTGGAGCGGCTCGTCGCGACGGCCCCGTTCACCCGGGACGTCGTCCGCCGGTTCGTCGCCGGCGCCGCCACCGACGACGCGCTGCGCGCCACCCGCGAGCTGGTCGCCGACGGCCAAGCGGTCACCCTCGACTACCTGGGCGAGGACACCACCACCCCGGAGCAGGCGAACGCCACCCGGGACGAGTACCTCACGCTGCTGAGCCGCCTCGGCGCCGCCGGGCTCACCCCGGCCGCCGAGGTCAGCGTGAAGCTGTCCGCGCTGGGCCAGATGTTCGACGAGCAGCTGGCGTACGACAACGCGCGGGCGATCTGCGCGGCGGCCGACGCGGCGGGCACCACCGTCACGCTGGACATGGAGGACCACACCACCACCGACTCGACGCTGGACATCCTGGCGAAGCTGCGCAAGGACCACCCGTCGACCGGCGCGGTGCTCCAGGCGTACCTGCGGCGGACCGAGTCGGACTGCCGGGAGCTGGCGTCGGCGGGGTCGCGGGTGCGGCTGTGCAAGGGCGCGTACAAGGAGCCGGAGTCGGTGGCGTACCAGTCTGCCCGCGAGGTGGACAAGTCGTACGTGCGCTGCATGAACGTGCTGATGTCCGGCGACGGCTACCCGATGCTCGCCACGCACGACCCGCGGCTGATCGCGATCGGCGAGGACCGGGCGCGCTGGTTCGACCGCGACCCGGGCCGGTTCGAGTTCCAGATGCTCTACGGCATCCGCCCGGAGGAGCAGCAGCGCCTGGTCGGCGAGGGCTACACGGTGCGGACGTACGTCCCCTACGGCGACCAGTGGTACGGCTACCTGATGCGCCGGCTCGCGGAGCGCCCGGCCAACCTGGCGTTCTTCGGCCGGGCGGTGCTGTCGAAGAAGTGAGTCAGTCGTTCGACCAGGCCCGGGTGCACAGCACGAGGCGGTAGCCGTCCGGGTCGGTCAACGTGACACCCCACCTGTCCCAGTACGGGCCGGCGGAGACCCTGGTCCCGCCGGCCCGTTCCAGCCTCGGGACCAGTTCGTCGTCGGCCGGGCCGTCGAGGTAGAGCACGAGCAGGTCCTCCCCGGTGGGGCGCGGCTCGACCGCGAGCGTCGGACCGCCGACCAGCTCCAGGTGCCAGCCGGCTCCGGGGAGGCCGAGCATCACCAGGTCGTGCTCGTCCGCGTGACCGCCCTCGCTCCGGTAGAGCACGTCCAGGCCCAGCCCTTGCGTCCAGAACCGCTCGGCGGCGGCGAGGTCGCGGCTCGGGCGGGCGAGGCGTACGTGGGTGTCGGCGGTGATCGGCATGCCCGGGATCGTGCGACCTCACCTCGGGTTGAGGTCAAGCTTGACGAGGTTGGCTAATGACATTAGCTTTATGGCTATGACAGTTAGCCAGGTGGCGCGGGACGGCGGCACGATCGCGTACGAGGTGCACGGATCGGGACCGCTCGTGGTCCTCGCGCACGGCATGGGGGAGAACCGGGCCGCCTTCCGGCACCTGACGCCCCGGCTGGTCGCGGCCGGCTACCGGGTCGCCTCGATCGACGTCCGCGGGCACGGCGACTCCAGCCCGCACTGGCCCACGTACGCCCCGGAGCAGGTCGGCGGCGACCTGCTCGCCGTGGTGCGGGCGCTCGGCGGGAAGCCCGCCACCCTGGTCGGCAGCTCGTCCAGCGCCGCCGCGGTCGTCTTCGCCGCCGCCGAGGCGCCGGAACTGGTCAGCGGCATCGTGCAGATCGGCGCGTTCGTCGGCACGCCGAAGCCGAACCCGTTGATGCGGGTCGCGCAGGCCGTCGTACTCCGTAGCCCTCGCCTGTTCGGGCTGTTCCATCGCACGCTGTTCCCGTGCGGGCGCCCGGCGGACGACGCCGCGTACCGCAAGGAGCTGGTCGCCAAGCTGCGCGGGCGGATGGCCGCGGTGCGCGGCGTGATCGCGCCGGCCGACCCGCACTGGACCGCGCGGGCGCCCGAGGTGCGCCGCCCGGTGCTGGTGCTGATGGGCGCGAAGGACCCGGACTTCCCCGACCCGGGCGCCGAGGCGCGCGCCGCGCGCCGGCTGTTCGCCGTCGCCGAGGCCCGGATGATCGCCGACTCCGGGCACTACCCGCACGCCGACCAGCCCGACGCCACCGCCGCCGGCCTGGTCGAGTTCCTGGCGGCGACCGCGCGTGCCTAGGGCCGGCCTGACCCCGGCGACCGTCGTGCGGGAGGCCGCCACGCTCGCCGACGAGGTCGGCTACGAGAAGCTGACGCTGGCCGCGCTCGCCGCCCGCCTCGGCGTCGCGCTGCCGAGCCTCTACAAGCACGTGCGGGGTGTGGACGCGCTGCACCAGAAGCTCGCCGTGCTCGCCACCGCCGAGATCGCCGACGTGCTCACGGCCGCCGCCGCGGGCCGGGCCGGTGGCGACGCGTTGCGCGCCGTCGCCGCCGCCTACCGGGCGTACGCGCGGCAGCACCCCGGCCGCTACCCGGCCGCCCAGCGGGCGCCCGACCCGGCCGACCCCGAACACCTGGCCGCCGGAGAACGCGCGGTCGGCGCGGTCCGGGCCATCCTGCTCGGGTACGGCCTCGACGGCGACGCCGCGACCGACGCCATCCGGATGTTCCGGGCCGCCGTGCACGGTTTCGTCGCGCTGGAGGCGGCGGGCGGATTCGGGCTGCCCCGCGACACCGACCGCTCCTTCGACCAGATGATCGCGGGTCTGGACCGCGCCTACCGTTCCTGGGAGGACCGATGACCGCGCTGCTGCTGGGCGTGATCTTCCTGCTGGAGCTGGCCGTGCTCGGCTCGGCCGGGTACTGGGGCTTCACGCTCGACGCCGGCTGGCCGCTTCGCCTGCTCGCCGGACTCGGTGCGCCGCTGGTGATCGCCGTGGTGTGGGGACTGTTCTGCTCACCGCGTGCCACCGTGACGCTGCCCGACCCGGCCAAGCTCGCCGTCCAGGCCGCCTGCTTCCTGACCGGCGGCGTGCTGCTCGCCCTGGCCGGGCACGCCGTACCCGGCGTCGCGCTGGTGGCCCTCTGGGCAGCCGACAAGACGGCGTTGACGCTGACCGGCACCCCGATCTGAGAGATCTTGGTACGAACCGGCCCCTATCAGGGTGCTTTCGTACCAAGATCTCGAGGCGAGGCGGAACACGGCGGGACTCTTTCCCGGAACGCCCGATTGGTCGTACCCTTCGCCGGTGACCGACGGCGACGAGCAGCCTCCCGGCCGGACGACGGACGGCGACGAGCCTCGTCCCACCGTCGACGCCGCCGACGCGAGCGCCGACAAGGCGAGCGCCGCCGACACGAGCGCCGTCCACGTCAGCGCCAGCGCCGACCACGCGGCCGACGCGAGCACCGCTGACGTCAGCGCCGCCGAAACCACCGCCGACGCCGACCGCGCCGACGCCGCCGACCGCGCCGCCGACGCCGACCGCGCTGCCAACGCCCGCGCTGACGACACCCACGCCGAAACCGCCGCCACCTCCGTCGGCGTGGACGCCGCCGTCGACACCATCGCACCGGCACCGGCACCGGCACCGGCACCGGCACCGGCACCGGCACCGGCACCGGACGCGGCGTCGTTGCCGCACTTCGCCGCTGGTCCGGCGCCGTGCCCCGTACCCCTGGCGCACGTGGGCGAGCAGACGCGGGCGGTGCGGACACGGCGGCGGTGGCCGCTCTGGACCGCGCTCGGACTTGCGCTCGGCCTGGTGGCGGGCGCGGTGCCCGGCGTACTCCTGCGGGGGGCGGCGCCGGATGCGGCCGGGCGGTCGGCCGCGAAGCACGACCCGGGCACGGCGGCGCAGCGGCGGCTCGGCGAGCGGATGCTCGCGCTGCTCGACCGGCAGGCCGCCGCGCTCGTCGGCGCCGACCGGGCCGGCTTCCTCGCGATCGCCGAGCCGGCGGCCCGGCCCGCGCTGAGCCGCCGGTACGCGGCGCTGCGGGCACTGCGGGTCACCACCTGGCGGTCGGCTGCGGACGGGGTGCCGGCGGCGGTCGACGGGAAGCCGGGGGAATGGCGGTTCGAGGTGACGGTCGGCTACTGCTTCGTGGTGCCGGAGTGCGCGCCGAGCACAGTGGAGCTGGGCACGCGCTGGCGGCTGGCGGGGGAGGAGCCCCGGCTGACCGCCGTGGACCCGTCCTCCACGGACCCGGCGGGCGTGCGCCCGTGGCAGGTGGACGACCTGGCGGTGGCGGTCGGCAAGCGTGTGGTGGTGGCCACCACGCCGGCCCAGCGCAGCCGGCTGCCCGGTCTGCTCGCACAGGCCGAGACCGCCGCCCGGGCCGCGGACCGGTACGCGATCGGCGGCCGGCCACCGGACCGGTACCTCGTCTACTACGCCGGGAAGGGCGAGTGGCAGCGCTGGTACGGCGGCGGGCGGCCGAAGTGGACCGCCGGCTACGCGGTGGGTGTCGGGGGTGGACGCCACGACGTGGTGCTCAACGCCCAGATCGTCACCCCGGCCGGCATCGACGACCTGCTCCGGCACGAGCTGACCCACGCGGCCTCGCTGCCCGACCGGGGTTACGCCGACCGCGCGGACTGGTGGCTGGTGGAAGGGCTGGCCGAGTACGCCGGTGCCGACGGCCAGCCCGTGCACCGCTACGACGGCCTGACCGAGGTGCGGGACCTGCTGCGCGGCGGGTGGTCCGGGCGGCTGGACGCGGTGGCGCCCGCCGACGACGCGAGCGACGACCGGGTCGGCGGCGCGTACGGCGTGGGCTATCTGGCCGTGCGGCATCTGGTCGACAGGTACGGCGAGCAGCGGATGCTGGACTTCTACCGGGCCGTGGTGCACCAGGGCCGGACCCCGGAGCAGGCCGCCGACGAGGTGTTCGGCGACCCGTGGTCGATGCTGCACGACGACTGCGTCGCCTACGTGCGGGCCGTCGTCGGCTGACACGTCGACGCCTGTCGACGGGTCGTAGCATGGGCCGGGTGGCCCGCACTCCCTCGCCGCGGCTGCCCGCGGCCCGCCGCCCCCGTCTCGTCACCGTCGTGCTCGCCGTCGTCGCGCTGACCGGCACGACCGCCGCGTCCTGCGGCGACGACGCCCCGGCGGTCACCGTCGCCGAGGTGGGGCGCGCGCCGGTCAGCGAGGTGATCGACGCCCCGGCCACGGTGACCGCGCGGGCCGCGGCAACGCTCACCGCACCGGCCGACGGCACGCTGGCCCGCCTGCGGGTCCAGCCGGGACAGCGGGTGACCCGGGGGCAGGTGCTCGCGGTGATCGACTCGCCGTCGGCCCGGGACCGCCTGGCGAAGGCGCGGGACGCGCTGCGTGCGGCGAAGCGGGCCGGGCGGGGCGCCGGCACGGGCGACCTGGGCGGCAGCCGGCGCGGCACCGACCGGGCCGCCGACGAGGCGTTCGCCGCCGCCCGCGCCGCCGCCGGCAAGGTCGGCGACCCGCAGGTACGCGCCGCGCTGCTGCTCCAGGTCCAGTCGGCGCAGCGGCAGTACGAGTCCGCCGCCCGCGCCGCCGACCGGGCGGTCGCCCAGGTGCAGCGCGGCGTCGCGGGCCTGAACAGCGCCGTCGGCGCGCTGTCGGCCGCGCAACGACTCCAGGCCCAGCAGGCGTACGACCTGGCGAAGGCGACTGTGGACGCGCTGACGTTGCGCGCGCCGATCGCCGGTGTGGTGCAGCCGGGCGGCACCCGGTCGGCGGCGCCGGCCGACCTGGCCGGGCTGCTCGGTGCGGCCGGTGGCGCGGCGGTGCCCGGTCTCGACCCGTCGGCGCTGGGCACGGGCGGGCAGGGCGGCCCGCCGCCGGGCGTGGACGACGCGATCCCGGCCGGTGGCCGGGTCACCGCCGGCACGCCGGTGCTCACGGTGGTGGACATCGGCCGGCTCGGCCTGCTCGCCGAGGTGGACGAGACCGACGTGCTGCTGGTCCGGGCCGGGGTGCCCGCGTCGGTCGAGCTGGACGCGGTGACCGGCGCGACGTACGACGCGACTGTGCGCTCGGTGGACGTGCTGCCCACAAGCTCGGCGCGGGGCGGTGTGACCTACCGGGTCCGGCTCGACCTCGGTGCCGGACGCCTCGGTGAGGCCGAGGCGGCACCGGCGCCCCGGCCCGGCATGAACGCGGTGGTGCGGCTGCGGGTGCGGGAGGCCGCCGACGCGGTGGCGGTGCCGGCGTCGGCCGTGTTCTCCGCCGACGGGCGGGACGCGGTCTGGGTGCTGCGCGACGGCCGGGCCGACCGGGTGCCGGTGACGGTGGGCGTACAGGGGCAGGACCTGGTGCAGATCGTCGACGGCGTACGGGCCGGTGACCGGGTGGTGGTGCGCGGCGCCGATCGGGTGCGCGACGGCCAGGAACTGCCGTGACCGTACCGGCGGTCGAGGCGGTCGACGTCTGGCGCACGTACGAGCTGGACGGGGTGTCGGTGTCCGCGCTGCGCGGGGTGTCGCTCACCATCGACCAGGGCGAGTACGTGGCGGTGATCGGGCCGTCCGGCTCGGGCAAGTCGACGTTGATGCACCTGCTCGGCGGGCTGGACCGGCCCAGCGGCGGCCGGCTGGTGATCGGCGGGCGGGACGTGACCACGCTCACCGCCCCGGAGCTGGCGACGCTGCGCAACGAGACCATCGGCTTCGTGTTCCAGGCGTTCCACCTGCTGGCCCGTACGTCGGCTGTGGACAACGTGGCGTTGCCGCTGGTCTACCGGGGTGTCGGGGCGCGGCAGCGGCGGGAGCGGGCGGCGGCGATGCTGGGCCGGGTGGGGCTCGGCCACCGGCTGCACCACCGGCCCAACCAGCTCTCCGGCGGCGAGCAGCAGCGGGTGGCGATCGCCCGGGCGCTGGTCACCGAGCCGGCGGTGCTGCTCGCCGACGAGCCGACCGGCAACCTGGACAGCGCCACCGGCGAGGCGGTGCTGGAGCTGCTGGAACGGCTGAACGCCGAGTCCGGGGTGGCGCTGGTGATGGTGACCCACGACCAGGAGGTGGCCGCCCGGGCGCACCGGCGCATCGCGGTACGGGACGGGCTGATCCGGTCCGACAGCCTTCATGATCGACCGCCGTCGGACGGCTCCGGCGTACCTGCGACACTGGACCCCGCTCCCAGCGCGGAGCCCCGGTCCGCGTCCGGAAGCGGCCCGGGGCACCCGCCCGGTGGCCCCGGTGGCGCCACCGGAGCCACCGGGCGCCTTCCGCGGAACGAGGAGCGCCTCCGGGCCGAGGAGCGCCTTCCCCGGTCGGACGGCCGCCTCCCGCGAGGCGGGGGCGACGCCGGATGAGGCTGGCCGAGGCGTGGCGGGTGGCGTCGGACGCGCTGCGGGCCAACCGGATGCGCAGCCTGCTGACCATGCTCGGGGTGATCATCGGGGTGGCCTCGGTGGTGATCCTGGTGGCCATCGGCACCGGCACGAAACAGCAGGTCGAGCAGCAGGTCGAAGGGCTCGGCTCGAACCTGCTGCTGGTGGTGCCGGGCCGGATCGAGGTGGGCAACGCGCCGGTGGTCTCGCCGCTGGACCTCAGCGACGCCGACGCGGTCTCCCGGGTGGTCGGCGACCCCGGCCGGGTCGCCGTCACGGTGGCCTCCGGCGCGACCGCGCGGGCCGGCAACCGCTCCGACTTCACCACCGTGCAGGGCGTCCTGGAGACCACCCCGTCGGTGTTCACCCGGTCGCTGTCGCGGGGCCGCTACCTCACCGGGGCGGACGTGGACACCAGCCGCCGGGTGGCGGTGCTCGGCGACTCGGTGGCCCGGGCGCTGTTCCCCGACCGTGACCCGCTCGGCCAGCAGGTCACGCTGGCCGGCGTGCGGTTCCGGGTGATCGGCGTCTTCGCCCCGCTCGGGCAGAGCCTCGGCGTGGACCGGGACGACGAGGTGCACGTACCGGTGACGGCGGCGCAACGGCTGTGGGGCACGCAGCGCATCGACGGCATCGCGGTGAAGGCGCCGGACCGGGAGCGGATCGACGAACTCGGTGACCGGATCGTGGCGGAGCTGTCCCGCCGGCACCCGGACACCGAGTTCAGCGCCGTCACCCAGCGGCAGATCCTCGGCGTGCTCGGCGACATCCTGGGCGTACTGACCGGTGTGCTGGCGGCCATCGCGGGCATCTCGCTGCTGGTCGGCGGCGTCGGCGTCTCCAACATCATGCTGGTCTCGGTACGCGAGCGGACCCGCGAGATCGGGCTGCGCAAGGCGGTGGGCGCCCGCCCCCGCGACATCGGCGTGCAGTTCCTGCTGGAGGCGGTGCTGCTCACCTCGGTGGGCGGCCTGACCGGGATGGCGCTGGGCGTGGGCACCGCGCTGCTCGTGGACGCCTCGCCGATCCCGGCGGCGATCACCTGGTGGTCGCTGGCGCTGGCGTTCGGCGTCTCCGCGGCGGTCGGCATCGTCTTCGGCGTGGTGCCGGCGCAGCGGGCCGGACGGCTCGACCCGGTGGTGGCGCTGCGCGCCGAGTAGGTGGTGGCGCTGCGCGACGAGTAGCCGGATCGGACGAGACACCCGTCCGGGCGAAAAAGCCCTGGTGGACATCGGGTGAACGGCTGTCTCGCCATGATCAAAGGGTGGAAGGGATCGCGCAGGTCACAGCCGTCCCGCTACCGTACTGGTTACACGCGCGTCGCTCGTCGAGGCGGGAACACCTGCCCGGTGACACGCGCCGGGCACGGGAATGGGTCGGTGAGCCATGGCCGGGTCGCAGTCCGACGCACGGCTGTCGGATGTCAGGTTCCTGACCGTCGCCGAGGTGGCGACGGTCATGCGGGTCTCCAAGATGACCGTCTACCGCCTCGTGCACAGCGGTGAGCTGACCGCCGTGCGGGTCGGCCGGTCGTTCCGGGTGCCCGAGCACGCCGTGCACGAATACCTCCGGGGCGCCTTCCAGGAGTCCGCCTGAGCACTCGCCGCGCCGGTCCGCCGAGTGCGACGAAAAGGGGCATCGACGGGGGCGCGTTGGTCCTGCTGACGCACTCCGGTTAGGCTGGGCCACGACCGTGACCGCTCTCTGGTGTGCCCTGCCCACCACGCTGGTCCGGTCCGTTGTCCGCAAGCGGTCACGGCGCCACCCGTGGTGGTGCCGTCCGGTCCGCCCCGCACGTTGCATCGAAAGGCTGTCGTATGGGCTCGGTGGTCAAGAAGCGCCGCAAGCGCATGGCTAAGAAGAAGCACCGCAAGCTGCTGCGCAAGACCCGCGTCCAGCGTCGCCGTCTCGGCAAGTGACCGGGGCCGGGCACTGGCCCGGCACCCGGCACCACTTGCCAACTGTCGACCCTCGGAGGCTCAGGTGATCAGGCCGTGGACGTCCCGGCTCGATCCCCCCTGCCGCGCTAGGCGCACGACATGACCCCCGGTGACACCTCCGGTGCCCCGGGGGTCGTCGTCGTCACCGGGGTCGGTCGTTGGCTCGGCGCCCACGTGGCCGCCCGGCTCGCCGCCGACGAGCGCATCGAGCGCGTCATCGGGGTCGACCCGGCGCCACCCAACCCCGAACTGACCGACCTGCTCTCCGACGTCGAACGGATCCGCCTGGACCTCGACTCGCTCGGCGGCCTCCTGCTCGACCTCGACGTCGACACGGTGGTGCACCTGGCGCTCGTCACCGCCCCCGACCCGCAGCAGGGCGGCCGGGCGGGGATGAAGGAACAGAACGTCATCGGCACCATGCAGTTGCTCGCCGCCGCGCAACGCGCGCCCCGGCTGCGCAAGCTGGTGGTCCGCTCGTCCACCGCCGCGTACGGGGTGTCGTTCCGCGATCCGGCCGTCTTCACCGAGGAGACCGAGCCGCGCGAGGTGCCGCGCGGCGGTTTCGGCCGCGACATCCTCGACATCGAGGGGTACGTCCGCGGGTTCCGCCGCCGCCGGCCCGACGTCACCGCCACGGTGCTGCGCTTCGCGCCGTTCATCGGGTACGCCGCCGACACCACGCTCACCCGCTACTTCTCCCAGCCGGTGGTGCCCACCGTCTTCGGCCGCGACCCGCGCCTGCAGTTCGTGCACTTCGACGACGCGCTGGAGGTGCTGCACCGGTCCGTCGCCGAGGACCACCCGGGCACGTACAACGTCGCCGGGCCGGGGGTGCTGTCGCTGTCGCAGGCGATCCGCCGGGCCGGCCGGGTGGCGGTGCCGGTGCTGGAACCGGGCCTGGCCGGGGTCGCCGCCATCGCCCGCAGCCTGGGCTTCGGCGGGTACGGCTTGGACCAGGTGGACCTCTTCGTGCACGGTCGGGTGGTGGACACCAGCCGACTGGAGCGGGAGTACGGCTTCACCCCCCGCTCGACCGCCGCCGCGTTCGACGACTTCATCCGCGCCCACCACGGCGGCGTCGTGGTCACCCGGGACCAGCTCGCCGCCGCCGAGCAGCTGGTGCTGGAGAGCATCCGGCAGGTCCGCTCGTCGGTGCGGGAGCGCTCGTGAGCAGCCCCGACGAGCGGCGTGACGCGCGCTACGACGTACCGCTGGGTGTGCCGGATCCGGGCGCGGAGCCGGCGCGGCGCAACGGGCACCGCCGGGTGACCGCACCGTCCGCCCGCCCGGCCGCGCCGGCGATGGACGACGAGCCGGACACCTCCACCGACGAGCCGGGCGCCGCCGACGCGGGCGTTCCGAGCCCGGCCACGCCGCAGCAGCCGGCGAAGAAGACCGTGGCCAAGAAGACGGTCGCCAAGAAGGCCGTGGCGAAGAAGGCCGTCGCCAAGAAGGCGGTCGCGCGGCAGGCGCCCGCGGACGCGGCGCCGACCGGGAACGCGCCGGCCGGTGACACGCCGGCCGGTGACACGCCGCCGGGCCCGGCCGTGGCCGACCGGCCGGGGGACCACTGGGACCGCAAGGTGGCCCAGGGGCTGGCGTTCCTGCGGCGGCGGCTCGCCGGCGACTACGAGGTCGACGAGTTCGGCTTCGACCCCGACCTGACCGACGCGGTGGTCCACCCGCTGGTCCGGCTGCTCTACCGGGACTGGTTCCGCACCGAGGTCACCGGCGTCGAGCACGTGCCCGCCGAGGGTGCCGGCCTGGTCGTCGGCAACCACTCCGGCACCGTGGCGCTCGACGCGCTGATCCTCTCCACCGCGCTGCACGACCGGCACCCGGCGCACCGCTACCTGCGGCTGCTCGGCGCCGACCTGGTGTTCCGGATGCCCGTCGTCTCCGAGATAGCGCGCAAGACCGGCGGCACCGTCGCGTGCAACCCGGACGCGGAGCGGCTGCTCGGCAACGGGGAACTGGTGGGCGTGTTCCCGGAGGGCTTCAAGGGCGTCGGCAAGCTCTACGCCGACCGCTACAAGCTCCAGCGCTTCGGGCGGGGCGGGTTCGTCTCGGCCGCGCTGCGGACCGGGACGCCGATCGTCCCGGTGGCGATCGTCGGCGGCGAGGAGATCTACCCGATGCTCGCCGACATCAAGCCGCTGGCCCGGCTGCTCAAACTGCCGTACTTCCCGGTCACGCCGACGTTCCCCTGGCTGGGGCCGCTGGGCATGGTCCCGCTGCCGAGCAAGTGGCTGATCGAGTTCTGCCCGCCGATCCCGACCGCGCACCTGCGCGACGCGGCGGACGACCCGCTCGTGGTGTTCAACCTCGCCGACCAGGTGCGGGAGACGATCCAGCAGACGCTGCACAAGCTGCTCGAACGCCGGCCGGACCCGTTCGGCCCCTGAGCCGGGGCGCGCCGGTTCAGGCGTCGCGGTGGCGGCGCCGGTGCAGCGCCAGGCCGGCCGTCACCGCGCCGGCGAGCAGCCCGGCGGCCGCGGTGGAGGGCACGGCGATGCGTACGGCCCGCCGCCCGGTGCGGAAGTCGCGCACGTCCCAGCCCCGCTCGCGGGCCTGCCGCAGCAGCGCCGGATCGGGGTTCACCGCCACCGCGCGCCCGACCACGGAGAGCATCGGCAGGTCGTTCGCCGAGTCGCTGTAGGCGGCGCACCGGGCCAGGTCCAGCCCTTCCACGGCGGCGAGCTGGGTGACCGCCTCGGCCTTCGCCGGCCCGTGCATCAGATCGCCGACCAGCCGGCCGGTGTACGCGCCGTCGACCACCTCGGCCACCGTGCCGATCGCGCCGGTCAGGCCGAGCCGGGCCGCGATCACCCGGCCGATCTCCACCGGGGCGGCGCTGACCAGCCAGACCCGCTCACCCGCGTCGAGGTGACGCTGGGCCAGACGGCGGGTGCCGGCCCAGATGCGCGGCGCCATCAGCTCGTCGAAGATCTCGTCGGCGAGGCGTTCCATGTCGTCGACCCGCCAGCCCTCGACGAAGGCGAGCGCGGCCTCCTTGGCCTGCGACATGTCGCCCGCGTGCTCGGTGGCGAGCAGCCGGAACCGGGCCTGCTGCCAGGCGAACCGGGCCAGGTCACCGGTGGTGAAGTACTTCCGGGCGGCCAGCCCGCGGGCGAACCAGTAGATCGACGCGCCCTGCATCATCGTGTTGTCCACGTCGAAGAACGCGGCGGCCGTGGGGTCGGGCGTGACTGCGGTCGCCGGTGCCGACGGGGCCTCCGACCAGCCCGCGGTGTGCCCGTGCGCGTCGGTGCTGACGGTCACCTTCCGGCTTCCGGCCACGGCGACCTCCCTGCCTCGACGACCGCGTACGCCCTCCGCGTCGAGCGTATCCGGCACCGTGTGACGACCTGGTGTCCGCCGGGAGAAGTGTGGCGCGCTACGCGCCCGCCGCTCAGCGGTCGGCCGGGCAGGTGGCCGGAGCGGGCCCGAGCGTGTCGCTGGCCTGCGGCGCGGGCAGCCCGCAGGCGATCGCCTCGCGGAGCGCGTCGGCGCGCTTGCCGGCCGCGTCGAGCAGGGCCAACGAGCGGCGGGTGCGGTCCCGGTCGGCGTGGTCGGGCCGGTCGAGCAGGCCGCTGACCACCCGGCGCTGGCCGGCCAGGAACGTGTCCACCGCGTCCAGCGCCGCCGGGTCGGAGCGCTGCGCGGCGACGGTGGTCAGCAGGCGTACGCCCTGGCGGGTGTCCGCGTCCATGTCGTCGAGGACGGCGCTGAAGCCGAGCCGGTCGTCGCGGACCGAGGCGGCCTCGTCGAGCCGGGTGCGGGCGAAGTCGAGGAAGAGCTGCCCTCGGCTGATGTCCGAGCTGGCGAGCGCGAGCTGGGCGCGCTCGGTGGAGCGCTTCATGCCGTACAGGGCGTCACCGGGCAGCGCGTTCTCGCTCGCGGCGGAGATGCCGGACAGGGCGACCGCCCCGGCGGCCACGCCGACCAGGATCGCGCCCCGGGCCCGCGCCCGGCGGCCGGTGATGGCGGGCAGCAGCGCGCCGCGTACCCCGCTCGTGGTGGTGGTCCTGGCCGGCGTCCCGATGCCCTCGCGTTCGGCGGTGGCCACGAGCATCGCCCGCAGGCCGGTACGGAACTCGGCGTCCACCTCGACGTCGGGCCGCTCGGTGGTGAGCCGGCGGCTCACCTCGACGAGTGCGGTGAGTTCACCGTCCGCCTTGGACCGGACGTGGTGCCGGCGTCCGCCGTTGGCCTCGTCGAGGAGTTGCGCGAAGCGCTCGGCCCGCCGACGGGAGAAGAGGTCGCTGTCCACCGCGGCACCCCCTCTCGCTGGTCACGGCCGGGCGGCCGTCGTCGTCACCAGCGACCGGTGGCAGCGTGTGGCGCAGAGCCGACCGGGACGGCCGACCTGACCCGCCGGACCGGGTGGCCCGGGGGACGCCGGGACAACCACTGGTCGCACCCGGAGAAACGGACCGCGCCGGTCGCCGGTTACGGCTGGGACGGCGGCGAAATCACCAAGAGTGATCGGCTCGCCTGGGGCGTCGGGCACACGACAGCGCCCGGCGTCTGCGCCGGTGGAGAAGGACGGGTGTGTCTGCCGCTCAGGAGTGGAAGCCGTCGGGCAGCAGCCGGGCCAGCGCCCGGACCGCCCGGTATTGCAAAGCCTTGATGGCGCCCTCGTTCTTGCCCATGGCCCGGGCCGTCTCGGCCACCGAGAAGCCCTGGAGGAACCGCAGCACGATGCACTCCTGCTGCTCCGGGTTGAGCTGCTTGACGGCGGTCAGCAGGGCGACGTTCGTGATGTGCTCCACCACCGCCGCCTCCGGGCTGCCCTCGGGCCCGCGGTCCTCCCGGTCGGCGTCCAGGACGTCACCGGTGGTGACCTCCAGGCGGTAGCGCCCGGACTTGAAGTGGTCGGCGACCAGGTTGCGGGCGATGGTGACCAGCCAGGCGCCGAGGTCGCGCCCCTGCCAGGTGAAGCTGCCGATCCGCTTGAGCGCCCGCAGGAACGTGTCGGAGGTGAGGTCCTCGGCGAGCTGACGGTTGCCGACCCGGAAGTAGACGAACCGGAAGACGGTGTCGACGTACCGGTCGTAGATCAGCCCGAACGCCTCGGACTCGCCGGCCTGCGCGCGCTCGACCAGCGTCCACACCTCGGTGGCCGGGTCGGACGGGTCGGGGCGGCTGGGGAAGCCGGTGGCGGGCGCGGGCGCGGGGGCGGCCGGCACGGCGGGCAGGACGGCGGTGTCGCCGGTGGTCACCGCCGGCAGGACAGCGGTCTCGGCGGCGGACGGCTCGGCCCCGGTCGCCGCGTCGCCGCGCCGTGCCTGGGCCGGCATGGTCGGGCGGGTCGGGCTGCCCAGGCGGCCGGTCGCGGGCTTCGCGTTGCCGCCCGGGGTCGCGGGGCGGGGCGGCGCCTCGTTCGTGTGGTGCGCGCGGCTGCGCACCCGCCGCCCGTCGCCGCGTACCGCGAGCTGTCCGTCGGCGCCCCGTGGGCCGGGGGGGTCCGCGCGCTCGTTGAGCGGGTTGCGCTGCGTCGGGCCGGTGACGCCGGCCGGTCGTTCGGCGTAACCGAAGGTGGTCACCGCGCCTCCCCAGGCTGAGCGGACAGGGACCGCACCGGAGGACCGGGTGTCACCCGGTCGGGCACGGCCGGGTCGGGACGTGCCGGCGGGCGGCAGATCCCCTTGAGGTGCTGGTCCAATGCGCTCACGGGCACGGGGGCCTCCTCGGGCTGAGGGGTGTCGACTCACGGCAAATGGGGTGAGCCGACCCGAGTGATGATAGGGCCAACGTCACCCACGCGTGGCAAGTCCGTTACACAGAGCGGAAGTATTTCCCGCCAGGTCGCACACATGGCGGACCCGTTGTCCGTCGTGTGTGGTTGACTTTCGCGCCGGAACCTGGTCCGGAGTGGAAAGTCCTGGTCGGAGCCGATTTTCTTTTCGCTCGGCGTGTCGCGGGAGGGGTGCGGCCGGGTCGACTCCGGCTGCCCGCCCCGGCATCGGTGGAGATCCTCATCCCGTGGTCAGGAATCCCACCGTACGGCAATTGCAGTCCCGTGCGGCGGACCCCACGCGGTGTTCGGGCATGGCCCGGCGGACCCGGCTGTGCCAGACTCAGCCACCGTGCAGGACGCCGCCGAAAGCTCCGCGCCGAACCTCGCCGACCGGCTCCGCGACGCCGCCGCGCGGCGGGGCGACCGGGCCGCGCTGCACTGGCGCGACCGGACGCTGACCTGGTCCGAGCTGGACGACGCGGTCACCGCCACCGCCCGAGCGCTGCTCGCCGACGCGCCACCGGCCGACGGCACCGGCCACCCGCCCCGGGCGGCGATCGCGTTCGGCAACACACCGGACTTCGTGGTCACGTACCTCGCCGCGCTCCGGGCCGGACTGGTGGCCGTACCGGTCAACCCCACGCTCACCGCCCGCGAGCTGCGGCACGTGCTCGCCGACTCCGGCGCCGCCGTGCTGGTCGGCGCGCCCGAGGTGACCGCGCGGGTGGACGCCGCCGAGCTGCCCGCGCTGCGTGCCGTGCACACCGCGCCGCCGGTCGCCGGCGACGACCCACCGTCTCGGTTCCCGGCCCGCTCCGGTGACGACCTGGCCGTCCTGCTCTACACCTCCGGCACCGAGGGCCGGCCCAAGGGCGCGATGCTGTCGCACCGGGCGCTCGCCGCCAACCACGACCAGGTCGACCGCATCGAACCACCTGTGGTCGGCCCCGACGACGTCGTGCTGCTCGCCCTTCCGCTGTTCCACGCGTACGGGCTGAACTCCGCGCTCGGCGCCGTCGTGCGGCACGGCGCGACAGGCGTGCTCGTCGACGAGCCCGGCCCGGCCGGAGCGCTGGACGAGATCGCCCGGCACCGGGTCACGGTGCTCGTCGGCGTACCGTCGATGTTCCTGACCTGGGCCGAGGCGGCGCGTGACCCGGCCGAGGCGCTCGCCTCCGTGCGCGTCGCGGTGTGCGGCGCGGCGCCGCTGCCCCTCCCGGCCGGCGCGCGTTTCACCGAGCTGACCGGGCACCCGGTGCACGTCGGCTACGGGCTCACCGAGACCGCGCCGGTGCTCACCTCGACGCTCGTCGGCGGCGAGCCGAAACCGGGCTCGATCGGCCGCCCGCTGCCCGGCGTCGCGCTGCGCCTGACCGGGTCCGACGGTGTCGAGCTGTGGCGCGACGGGGTGCCCGCCGACGCCCCCGACGAGGACGAGATGGACCTGTCCGACGAGCCGGGCGGCACCGACCCCGGGCAGATCGTGGTACGCGGACCGAACCTGTTCGCCGGTTACTGGCCGGACGGGCGGGGCGGGCCGGACCCGGACGGCTGGTGGGCCACCGGTGACGTGGCGTACGCCGACGCCGACGGCGACCTGTTCCTGGTCGACCGCCTCGGCGAGCTGATCCTGGTCAACGGCTTCAACGTCTACCCGCACGAGGTGGAGCTGGTGCTCCAGGCGCACCCCGGGGTGGCCGAGTCGGCCGTCCTGGGCGTGCCGCACCCGCGGACCGGCGAGACTGTGCGGGCGTACGTGGTCCGGGCGGCCGGCCCGCCGGTGACGGCGGAGGAACTGCTCGCCCACTGCGCGCGTAACCTGGCCCGGTTCAAGTGCCCGACCGCCGTCGAGTTCGTCGACAGCCTGCCGTACTCGGCGATCGGGAAGGTACGCAAGACGGAACTGCGCCCGGCGCCCGCGGTGCCGTCGCCGGCGTCGCCGACCGAGATCCGCACGGAGGTATCCGATGTCCAGTGACCCGAGGCTCATCCTGATCACCCGGCCCGGCTGCCACCTGTGCGACGACGCGAAGGCCGCGCTCGACCGGGTGGTGGCGGTCACCGGCGACCGCTGGGTCGAGCGGGACGTGACCGGGGACCTGGAGATGGAGCGCGACTACGGCGACCGGCTGCCGGTGGTGCTGCTCGACGGCAAAGAGCACGGCTACTGGCGGGTCGAGGAGGACCGGCTGCTGCGCGATCTGACCACGCCGCAGCTCTAGCACTATGGTGCTCGGGTGACGGGTATGCGACGCCACCTCGTGTGGGACTGGAACGGAACGCTCCTCGACGACCTCGACCTGGTGGTCCAGGCCACGAACGTCGCCTTCGCCAGCGCGGGCGGGCCGGCGGTCACCGCGGCCGAGCACCGGGTGCGGTTCCGGCGGCCGATCGCCGACTACTACGCCGAGATGCTCGGCCGGGCAGTGGACGCCGAGGCGTTCGGCACGCTCGACCGGGTCTTCCACGACGCGTACCGGGCCGGGCTGACCACCTGCGCCCTGGCCGCCGACGCCACCGCCGCGATCGAGTCCTGGGAGGGCAGCCAGTCGCTGCTGTCCATGTGGTTCCACGACGAACTGGTGCCGACCGTGCACACGTACGGGCTGACGCCGCACTTCCGCCGGGTGGACGGGCTGCGCGCCACAGTCGGCGGCGGGCGCAAGGCCGAGTGGCTGGAGAAGCACCTGGCCGAGCTGGGGCTGGGCGGGCACGAGGTGGTGCTGATCGGCGACTCGCTCGACGACGCCGACGCGGCCGCCTCGGTCGGCGCCCGCTGCGTCCTCTACACCGGTGGCCTGTCCGACCCGGACCGGCTGCGTGGCAGCGGCCACCCGGCCGCCGACACCCTCACCGAGGCGGTGACACTGGCCCGCACGCTCGCCTGACCCGCCCGGTCAGGCGCGCAGGTGGGCCAGGACGGCCAGGACGCGGCGGTGGTGGGTGGTCGCGTCCGGGGGCAGGTCGAGCTTGGTGAAGATGTTGCGGACGTGCTTCTCGACCGCGCCGTCGCTGACCACGAGCGCCCGCGCGATGGCGGTGTTCGAGCGGCCCTCGGCCATCAGCGCCAGCACCTCGCGCTCGCGCGGCGTCAGCGACGCCAGCGGGTCGTCGCGCCGCCGCCGGACCAGCAACTGGCTGATCACCTCCGGGTCGAGCACGGTGCCGCCGGCCGCCACCCGGGCCAGGCCGTCCAGGAACTCGTCGATCGCGGCGACCCGGTCCTTGAGCAGGTAGCCGATCCCGCCGCCGGCTCCGCCCGCGGTGTCCAGCAGGTCGTCGGCGTACGACACCTCGACGTACTGGGACAGCACCAGGATCGGCGTACCGGGCACCCGGCGGCGGGCCTCCACCGAGGCGCGCAGTCCCTCGTCGGTGTGTGACGGCGGCATCCGCACGTCCACCACCGAGACGTCGGGCCGGTGCGCCACCACCGCCTCGACCAGCGCGTCACCGTCACCGACGGCCGCCACCACCTCGTGCCCGTACTCGGTCAGCAGCCGGACCAGCCCCTCCCGGAGCAGTACGGCGTCGTCCGCGATCACCACCCGCATGGGTCCGGTGTCTATCACGCCCGGACCCCGTGCCGGCCCGGCGGCCCGGATCCCGGGCGCGCCACGCCACCGCGCGACGGCCCGGAGTCCGGGCGAACCGGGTCACCTCGGCAGTTCGGCGTGGATCCGGGTCGGCCCGCCGGCCGGGCTGTCCACCTCCAGGGTGCCGCCCGCCGCCCGGACCCGGTCGGCGATGCCGCTGAGGCCGTGCCCCTTGGCCAGGTGCGCGCCGCCGGCCCCGTCGTCGGTGACGGTGATCTCCAGCCGGCCCACCTTCCGGGTGACCTCCACCCGGCAGGCGGTCGCCCGGCTGTGCTTCGAGACGTTCGTCAGGGCCTCGGCCACCACGAAGTACGCGGTGCTCTCCAGCCCCGGGTCGAGCCGCCCGGCGGCGGCGCCCAGGTCGTCGTCCACGGCCAGCTCGGTGGGTACCAGGGCGCGGGCGGCGAGCGCGGCGAGCGCGCTGGGCAGGCCCCGGTCGACCAGGATCGGCGGCGCGATGCCCCGGGACAGGGCACGCAGCTCGTCCAGCGTCTCCCGGGTCTGCGCGACCGCCTCGTCGAGCGTCTGCCGGGCCGCCTCCGGGTCGGCGGCGAGCTGGTGGCGGGCCCGGCCGAGGTCCATGGCGAGCCGGACCAGCCGCTGCTGCGGGCCGTCGTGGATGTCGCGCTCCAGCCGGCGCAGCGCGACCGCCTCGGCCGAGGCGGCGGCCCGCTTCTGCTCCTCCAGCGTGACGATCCGCTGCCGCATCTCGGCCACGCCGGTGAGCAGCGAGTACGCCAGTCCGGCCTGGAGCCGGGCGCAGCCGCGCGCCACCAGCGGGAGAGTGAACAGGGCGAACAGCCCGATCGCGGTGTTCAGGGTGATCCGCGCGCCGGCGCCGTCGCCCATCCCGAGGAGCTGGCTCAGGTCCTGCTCGCCCGGCCCGCGCGGGATGGCCCAGTCGTAGGTGATGTAGAGCGTGCCGCCCAGGGCCAGCACCCACCAGACCACCAGCAGCACGAACGTGGGCACCGCCACGAGCAGCCGGACGAAGGCGTGCAGCAGGTCGAGCCACGACTGCGCGTCCCGGATCGGGGTGAACACCCGGCGCCAGAACCCGGCGCCCGGCTCCGGCCTGCGGTAGACGGGGCGTACCCGGGGCCGGTCCAGCACCCCGGCGAGCCGGAGCCGCTCGATGTCGGCCAGCCCGCGGGCC
Source organism: Micromonospora sp. WMMD1274 (assembly GCF_049179035.1). Taxonomy (NCBI): domain Bacteria; kingdom Bacillati; phylum Actinomycetota; class Actinomycetes; order Micromonosporales; family Micromonosporaceae; genus Micromonospora; species Micromonospora sp. WMMD1274. The sequence goes on along the minus strand of NZ_JBMHMG010000001.1, from coordinate 2,340,390 downwards.
GCGTAGAGGAAGCCGGCGAGGATCGGCAGGCCGAGCGTGATCACCAGTAGCCCGGCGCTGAGTGAGATCCCCACCACTGCCAGCACGAAGCTGACGAGCGCCAGCGGGAAGCCCACCAGTACGTAGGTGGTGTCGCGGCCGAGGCGGCGCAGGAGGCCCCGGACGGGAGACAGCGGAGTGGGCGCGGTGGCGAGTGGTACGGCGGTCATGGTTCGAGGCTATGGGCGCGCGGCCCGCCCACCCATCCCGCACGCTGGCCTTTCGGGGGTGGGGTTGTCCCTACTGAAAACGTGAGACTCGCCTCGCCACGCCGGTCACGGAGCGCTACGGGCCCCGCGCGATTGGTCAGGGAAGTCTGGATTGAGCAATAATCGCCACGCGCCGCCGAGAGACGCGGTTGATCGATCTTGCGGGAATGGAGGGGCAGGTGAAGGCGCGTCGCGAGCTTTCAAGATCGCGATTTGTGCACCCCTTCACAAACACCTACTCTGTAGTTCCGACGCGCCCTGCTAGCACAGCCGGCAATCTCGGTCGCCAGCGGGAGTCCCGAAACGACCGGCCCCCGTCGCTGGTCGAGGATCGCACCGCACGGAGTCTCATGAGCCAGCACCGTCAACCAGGCGCGCCCGGTCGCACCGGTGCCGTACCGGCGCTTCCGGACCTGCCCGAGGCGACCGTGTCGCGGCTCCCGGAATACCTGCGTGCGCTGCACGCGCTCGCCGACGCCGGGCACGAGACGGTGTCCAGCGAGGGCCTCGCCAACGCCGCCGGCGTCAACTCCGCGAAGCTCCGCAAGGACCTGTCCCACCTCGGCTCGTACGGCACCCGGGGCGTCGGCTACGACGTGGCGCTGCTGGTCGACCAGATCTCCGAGGTGCTCGGGCTCACCCAGTGCCGGACCGTCGCGCTCGTCGGCGTGGGTAATCTCGGTCACGCCCTGGCCGGCTACGACGGCTTCGCCAACCGCGGATTCCGCATCGCCGCGCTGCTCGACGCCGACCGGTCCCGCGTCGGCGAACAGATCAACGGCCTGGTCGTACGGCACGTCGACGAGCTGCCGCAGATCGTCGCCGAGGAGTCGATCTCGATCGGCGTCATCGCCACCCCCGCCCCCGCCGCCCAGGCGGTCGCCGACCAGTTGGTCGCCGTCGGCGTGACGAGCATCCTCAACTTCGCGCCGTGCGTACTCTCGGTTCCGGACGGGGTCGACGTGCGCAAGGTCGACCTCGCCATCGAGCTGCAGATCCTGTCCTTCCACGAGCACCGCAAGGCATCGCTGACCGCGCTCCCCGCCACCGGCGGGTCCGCCCTCACCGCCCTGCCCGGCGGACTCGCGGCCACCGACACCCAGGAGGCGATCGGCACGTGAAACTGCTCGTCGTCGGCGCGTCCTACCGCACCGCCCCGGTCGCCACCCTGGAACAGCTGGCCGTCCCGCCCGCCGACCTCACCCGCACGCTCGACCGCCTGATCGCCCAGCCGTACGTCGCCGAGGCCGTCCTGGTCTCCACCTGCAACCGGGTGGAGGTCTACGCCGCCGTCTCCGGGTTCCACGGCGGACTCGGCGACATCTGCGCGGTCCTGGCCGACCAGGCCGGCTGCCAGCCGGCGGCGCTCGCCCCGCACCTCTACGTGCACTACGACGCCGCCGCCGTGGACCACGTCTTCCGGGTGGCCGCCGGGCTCGACTCGATGGTGGTGGGCGAGGCGCAGATCCTCGGCCAGCTCCGCGACGCCTACCACTCCGCCGGTGGCGCCGACTCGGCCGGCCGGCTGCTGCACGAGCTGATGCAGCAGGCGCTGCGGGTCGGCAAGCGCGCGCACGCCGAGACCAACATCGACCGGGCCGGGCAGAGCGTCGTCACCGCCGCCCTCGACCTCGCCGCCGAGCTGCTCGACGGTGACCTGGCCGGCCGGCCCGCGATGGTGGTCGGCGCGGGCGCGATGGGCTCGCTGGGCGTGGCCACGCTGTCCCGGCTGGGCGCCGGCCCGCTCACCGTGACCAACCGGGGCGCCGCCCGTGCCGTCCGGCTCGCCGAGTCGTACGGCGCGTCCGCCGTGCCGATGGCCGAGCTGATCACCGCGCTCGCCGACGTCGACGTCGTGGTCGCCGCCACCGCCGCCACCGAGCCGGTGCTCACCCGTGACGTCGTGACCCGGGCGCTGGCCCGCCGGGACGCCGACCGCGGCCCGCTGGTCCTGCTCGACCTGGCCGTCCCGCGTGACGTCGAGCCCGGCGTCGCCGAGCTGCCCGGCGTCGAGGTGATCGACATCGACCGAATGGCCGCCGTCCTCGCCGACGGACCGGCCGCGGCCGACGCCGCCGAGGTGGCCCGGATCGTGGCCGGCGAGGTCGAGGCGTTCCTGAGCTGGCTGCGCGGCGCCGACGTCGCGCCGACGGTGGCCGCCCTGCGCGGCCGGGCCGAGGACGTCGTCACCGCCGAGCTGCGCCGGCTCGGCCAGCGCCGACCCGACCTCAGCGACGACCAGCGCGCCGAGGTCGCCCGCACCGTGCACCGGGTCGTGCAGCGACTGCTGCACCAGCCGACCGTACGGGTCCGCCAGCTCGCCGCCGAGCCCGGCGGCGACCAGTACGCGGCGCTGCTGCGCGAACTGTTCGACCTGGACGTTCCGCAGACGTCCCCGGTCGACACCGTTCCCGACGTGGTCGCCACCGACTCCGACGGCCGGTCGTCGTTCGACGCCGCCGACGTCCCGCCCACCGGAGGTGCGCGATGACCGCCCCCCTTCGCCTCGGTACCCGGGGCAGCGCCCTGGCGATGGCCCAGTCCGGCCACGTCGCCGAGGCCCTCACCGCGGCCACCGGCCGACCGGTCGAGCTGGTCGAGGTGGTGACCGCCGGCGACAGGTCCACCGCCCCGGTGCAGCGGCTCGGCGTCGGTGTGTTCGTCTCCGCGCTGCGCGACGCGCTGACCGCCGGCGAGATCGACTTCGCCGTCCACTCGTACAAGGACCTGCCCACCGCGGCGGCGCCCGGCCTGCACGTCGCGGCCGTACCGCCCCGGCAGGACCCGCGTGACGCGCTGGTGGCGACGAACGGCCGTACGCTCGCCGAGCTGCCGCCCGGCGCCCGCGTCGGCACCGGCGCGCTGCGCCGGATCGCCCAGCTGCACGCGCTGGGCATGCAGTTGGAGGTCACCCCGATCCGGGGCAACGTCGACACCCGGCTCGGCCGGGTGCTCGGCCCGGACGCCGACCTCGACGCCGTCGTGCTGGCCCGCGCCGGGCTCAACCGGATCGGCCGCGCCGACGTCATCACCGAGACGCTCGATCCGATGCTCATGCTGCCCGCGCCCGCCCAGGGTGCGCTGGCCGTCGAGTGCCGGGCCGACGACCAGGACGTGATCGAGCTGCTCGCGCTGCTCGACCACGCACCGTCCCGTGCCGCCATCGTCGCGGAACGGGCGCTGCTGGCCACCCTGGAGGCAGGATGCAGCGCACCCGTGGCCGCGTACGCCGTCCTCGCCGAAGGTGAGCCCACCGACGAGGGCGACGTCAATCAGGAGATCTACCTGCGCGGTGCGGTGATCAGCCCGGACGGTTCGCGTGACCTCCGGCTGTCCCGCACCGGAACGCCCGCCGACGCGGCGGAGATCGGCAAGGCACTCGCCGCCGAACTCCTCGAACTCGGCGCCGACTCGATCCTCGGCCAGGACGCACAGGCCGGCCCGGGGACCCAGCAACTTGGGAGCACAGAATGACCCGCACCCGTAAGCCCGTAGGCCAGATCGCATTCGTCGGGGCCGGTCCCGGCGACCCGGGCCTGCTGACCCGCCGGGCGCTGGACGCCCTGGTCGACGCCGACCAGGTGGTCTACGACCGGGGCGTACCCGAGTCGCTCCTGGCGCACGTCCGCGCCCAGGCCCGGCCCGACGCCGAGTTCAGCCCCGCCGAGGGCGTACCGGGGGACGTGGCGAAGGTGCTGATCTCCGCGGCCCGGGCCGGGCAGAACGCCGTGCACCTGGTCGCCGGTGACCCGTTCGGCCACGACTCGGTGGTCAAGGAGGTGCAGGCGGTCGCCCGTACCGCCGCGCACTTCGAGGTGGTGCCGGGCGTCGGCCAGGCCGAGGGCGTGGCCACCTACGCGGGTGTCCCGCTGCCGGGCGTACGCACCGCCGCCGACGTCGAGGACGTCACCGCGCTGGACTTCGAGGCGCTCGCCACGGCCGTGGGCCGGGGTTCGCTGGCGCTCGCCGTGGACGCCGGTGACCTGGCCGCCGTCCGGGACGGCCTGCTGGCCGCCGGGGTCGACGGCACCACAGCGGTCGGGGTGACCGGCGACGGCACCGGCGAGACGCAGTACACCACCACGTCGAGCGTGGACTCGTTCGTCGCGGCGGCGCTCGGCTTCACCGGCCGGGTGGTGCTCACCGTCGGCGCGGCCGTCACCGACCGCGACAAGCTGAGCTGGTGGGAGAACCGCCCGCTGTACGGCTGGAAGGTGCTGGTGCCCCGCACCAAGGAGCAGGCGGGCGTGATGAGCGCACGGCTGCGCGCCTACGGGGCGATCCCGTGCGAGGTGCCGACCATCGCGGTCGAGCCGCCGCGCACCCCGGCGCAGATGGAGCGGGCGGTCAAGGGCCTGGTCGACGGCCGGTACGCCTGGGTCATCTTCACCTCGGTGAACGCGGTCCGGGCGGTGTGGGAGAAGTTCGCCGAGCACGGCCTCGACGCCCGCCACTTCGGCGGCGTGAAGATCGCCTGCATCGGTGACGCCACCGCCGAGGCGGTCCGCGCCTTCGGCATCCAGCCCGAGCTGATCCCGTCCGGGGAGCAGTCCTCCGAGGGCCTGCTGGCCGAGTTCTCGCCGCACGACGAGATCCTCGACCCGGTCGGCCGGGTGCTGCTGCCGCGCGCCGACATTGCCACCGAGACCCTGGCCGCCGGCCTGACCGAGCGGGGCTGGGAGGTCGACGACGTGACCGCGTACCGGACCGTGCGCGCGGCGCCGCCGCCCGCCGAGATCCGCGACGCGATCAAGTCGGGCGGGTTCGACGCGGTGCTGTTCACCTCGTCGTCCACGGTGCGGAACCTCGTCGGTATCGCCGGGAAGCCGCACGCGCGGACCGTTGTTGCAGTGATCGGGCCCAAGACGGCGGAGACCGCCACCGAGTTCGGCCTGCGCGTCGACGTGCAGCCGCCGCACGCCTCGGTCCCCGACCTGGTGGAGGCGCTCGCCGCCTACGCCGTCGAGCTGCGGGAGAAGCTCGCCGCCATGCCGGCGAAGCAGCGCCGGGGCTCGAAGGTGCAGGGCCCGACCGCCCTGCGGTTCCGCTGACAGGAGGCCCGTCATGCCGTACCCCGAGATCCGGCCCCGCCGGCTGCGTAGCAACGCGGCCGTGCGGCGGCTGGTCTCCGAGACCCGCGTCGACCCGGCCGAACTGGTCGTGCCGATGTTCGTCAAGGAGGGGCTGACCGAGCCGCGGGCCATCGCGTCGCTCCCGGGGGTGCTCCAGCACTCCCGGGACTCGCTGCGCAAGGCCGCCGCGGAGGCGGTCCAGGCCGGGGTCGGCGGGATCATGCTGTTCGGGGTGCCGGCGACGCGGGACGAGACCGGCTCCGGTGGCGTCGACCCGGCCGGCGTGCTCAACACGGCGATCCGGGACGTGATCGCCGAGGTCGGCGACTCGACTGTGGTGATGAGCGACCTGTGCCTGGACGAGTTCACCTCGCACGGGCACTGCGGCCTGCTCACCCCGGACGGCGGGGTCGACAACGACGCCACGCTCGCCGCGTACGCCGACATGGCGGTGGCCCAGGCCGCCGCCGGGGTCCACGTGGTCGGGCCGTCCGGGATGATGGACGGCCAGGTCGGCGTGGTCCGCAAGGCGCTCGACGCCGCCGGGCACCAGGACGTCTCGGTGCTCGCGTACGCGGTGAAGTACGCCTCCGCCTTCTACGGCCCGTTCCGCGACGCGGTGGAGTCGGCGCTGGAGGGGGACCGGCGCACCTACCAGCAGGACCCGGCGAACCTGCGCGAGTCGCTGCGCGAGGTCGAGCTGGACGTGGCCGAGGGCGCCGACATGGTCATGGTCAAGCCGGCGCTGCCCTACCTCGACGTGGTGTCGGCGGTCCGGGCCGCGGTGAACGTCCCGGTCGCCGCCTACCAGGTCTCCGGTGAGTACGCGATGGTCGAGGCCGCCGCCGCGAACGGCTGGATCGACCGCGAGCGCGTGATGCTGGAGACGCTCACCTCGATCCGCCGGGCCGGCGCCCAGATCATCCTCACCTACTGGGCCGTCGAGGCCGCCCAGCTGCTGCGCGAGCGCTACTGACCGACGCGCGCCCGACGTCGCTCGCGCTGCCGGCAGGTCGGCTGCGGGCTTGCCTCGGTTCGTGCGGCCGACGATGGGTTGTCCACAGCCATGCCGGTCACTCAGCGCAACGTTCTGGCCTGCGGGCTGCTTCACCTCTGGCCCACTTTGCTCTGCAGCCATGGGCGCAACTGTCACGAAGCGTGAGTGCCGCCTCTATGGCTGCAGAGCAAAGTCTGCCGAGGTGGTTCCTGCTGCCGCCGCGATCTCGGGGATTGTGTCTGCTTACGTCCTATTTGTTGATCGCTTTGGGTTGCCGGCTTCCGCGCGGTATCTAACGCTGAGTGAAAGTCACGCTCTGTGTGAGTCGGCGACTGGCGCCGGGCAGGGCTGGACGCCGTCTGCCAGGTTTTCCACAGGAGCCGGGTGCGGGGTTGCCGGGCCAGGGCGGACGGCGGGACCGTGGGCGGCGTGACAGACATCGCCGGCACCGGGCCGGAAACCGCTCCCGCCAACGGCACCGCACGCGCGGTGTCCGCCGCCACCGGCGCCGATCCCGGCGCTACCGCCGCGGTGGCGGCAGACGGCGGGCCGGCACTGCTCACCGAGCCGTTCGACGTGCCGTTCCCGGCGCCGGGGATCGTCCGTGCGGTGCGTCGCCGGGCCGACGCCAGCCAACGTGAGCTGGCCCGGTTCGCCCGGGTGCATCCGAGCACGATCGGGCGGATCGAGGCGGGCAGCCTGACGCCGAGCCTGGCCATGCTGTCCCGCATCGTCGGCACGGCCGGCTTCCGGCTCGTGGTCGTCGACGAGGCCGGCCGGGTGCTCAAGCCGATGCGGGACCGGGCCGACCTGCGCGACGGCGCGGAGCGGCGGTACCCGTCCCACCTCGACATCGTCACCGACCCGGAGCCGGGGGAGTGGTGGGCCGACCGGTACGGGCTGGCCCGCCCGCCGGAGACCTTCTACCGCAATCGGGAGGTCCGGGACTGGCTGCGGCGCCGCAGCCAGTGGGAGGTGCGGGTGGCCAAGTACCGGAGCGTGCCGCCCCCGCCCGACCCGCAGCGGTGCGGATACCGCGGCGGCCCGCCGATCCGCCCATGAGCGAATCGACGGCCCGCCGCGCGGAACGCCGCTCAGTCGTCGTTGAGGATCGTCCCGACGCCGGACGGGTCGGCGAGCCGCAGGCCCGGCACACCCGCCACGTACAGCGTGAGCTTCTCGTCCGCCTCGCGCTTGCGGTCACCGCGCACGGTGACCGGGAACGTCAGCGAGGTCCGGCCCGCGGCCAGCACCCGGCAGCCCACGTACGGGTCGTAGTCCGACCCGGCCTGAGCTGTGGTGCCGTACGTGGTCGCGCAGATCAGGGCCGGCTCGGAGAGCGGGCGGGACACGGTGACGGTGAACGTCATCGCGCTGGTGCCCTTGTCGCCCTCGGCGACCGAGGTGTCCGCGACCCGCAGCGAGGCGCGCGACCGGAACCGGGCCACCTGCGGGTCGTGGTCGCTGGCGCCCCGGTCGCCCAGCTCCGGCGCGTCGGTGGGGTAGTCGGCGTTGATGTGCGCCGTCCGCACCTGCACCAGGTCGTCGTGCATCGGGTCGTTGACGAAGAGGTTGTCCAGCGTCTGCGCCTGACCGCTGAAGGTGTACGAGTACGCCGACGCGGGCGCGTCCGCCACCAGGTCGTCCCAGAGGTTGTGCAGCCCGGCCTCGTACAGCGGGGCGAGCTGGTCCGACGGGGTCGGGTTCTGGGCGGTGGCGATCGGGTCGTCCGGGCGGGGGAAGACGTTCAGGTCGCCGCCGTACACCACGCGGGCGTTCGGGTCGCTCGTCTCGACCGCCTGGACGATCGCCGCCCCGTACGCGGCCTGCTCGCGGCGCTGCCCGACCCGGCTGTCCGGCCCGGACGAGAAGTGGTTGGCGACGGCCCAGAGCGTGAACCGCTCGGTCGATCCGGGGCCGGCCTTCACGGTGAACCGGGCCACCTGCGCCGCGCGGGTGTAGACGTTGCTGCCGTCCACGCCGGTCGACCGGTCCACGTCGGCCGGCAGCACCGCGTTGAACGCCTTCGGGTTCTGCACGTCGGTGTTGGACGGCAGCGCCGCCGAGCGGTACTGGACCGTCGGGGCGGAGCCCAGCAGCGGGTCCGCGGCGGTCGCCTCGGCGAGCGTGAGCCGGTCGGTCCGGTAGAGGAACGCCGAGGCGATGCCCCGGGCGTCCGCGCCGGTCCGGTCGTACGCGGCGGCGTACGCCGGGCCGCCGTTCGCCGCGATGGTCAGCGCCAGCTCCTGCACGGTGTCCGGCGCGCCGTCGGCGTTGTTGGTGTCGCCGCAGGCCAGAGCGCCGTCGACCACCGAGCAGATGTCCTGGTCCTCGGCCTCCTGCACCAGGATCAGATCCGGGCTGTGCAGCGAGTCGACGATCTGACGGGCCTGCACGGCCAGCCGGGCGGCGTACGCCTCGGGGCTCGCCGGCACGTAGTCGAACGGCGGGCTGACCCCGGGGCACCCGGTGTTGCCGGCGAAGTCACAGCCGTCGAACGGGTCGTCCCGGTAGTCGTACAGGTTCTCCACGTTGTACGTGGCGATCGCGACCTCGCTGCCGCGGTCGGCGGGCAGCGGCGGGTGGTTCGCGGCCGGGTCGGCGCCGCCGGTCAGGGTGAGCTGCTCGGGCTGCACGCTGTACTTGCTGAACGCGTACGAGACGGAGCCGTAGGCGTCCTCGGTGAGCGTGTCGAACGTGCGCGCCTCGGGCAGCAGCGCCCGGGAGTCACCGGCGGTCGCCTTCACGCCGCCGGCACCCAGCAGGATGCGCTGGTTGTTGCCGTTGTCGAACAGCGTGCCGGGGATGTCGTCGAGCGGGTGCGCGTCCCGGAACACCCGCCGGGCGTACGGGTCGGACCGCTTCATCACCGGGTCCTCGCGGTCCAGCACGTAGATCTCGGAGTCGGCGGTGGAGGAGTAGATGTGCCGGGGCGCCGAGACGCCGCTGCCGGCGCGTACCCGCATCCGCTCGCCCTCGTGCCGCTCCCAGAACAGGTCGGCGGCGGCCGCCTCGGCCGGCGGGACCGCGTCGTCGACCCGGACCGCGGTGTCCACGTCGAGGCCGGAGTCCAGCTTGCGGACCAGCGAGGCACCGGAGAGCTGGGTCTGGTTGAAGTACTCGGAGACCCGGCCGCGCAGCACGACCTCGTCGCCGACGGTCGGGGCGTACCCGCCGATCAGCGTGGTGAACGAGCCCATGAAGACGAACAGCCCGTCGGAGGTCAGCGGATCGCCGTCCTCGGTGCCGAGCCGGCTCTGGAGGTAGAAGCCCCACTGGTCGGCCCCGGCCGAGCTGCGGGTCAGCGACATGCCGGTGATGACGCCGCGCACGTCGTACAGCGTGGAGCTGGTGCCGTTGCCGCTGGCGGGCGCGAGCGGCGACCGGTCGGTGCGGCCGTCCTCGTCGCCGGCGGTGCGGCCCTGCACCTCGCCGATCGACAGCACGCTGGTGGCCTGCACGGTGAGCGTGCAGGTGGCGGTGCCGCCCTCGGCGTCGGTGGAGGTCACGGTGACCGCGTAGCTGCCGGCCGGCAGGCCGGTGGCGGTGACCGTCGCGGTGGCCGTGCCACCGTTCCCGGCCGCCGGGGTGAACGCGGTACGGCTGATCGAGCCGTTCGCCGGCACCGGCACCACCGAGGTGACCGCCAGGTCGGTGACCGTGTCGTCGGCGTCGGTCGCGGTGACCTCGCGGGTCGCCGTGGCGCCCGCCGACAGCGTCAGCGCCCCGCCGCAGGCCAGGGTGGGCGGCTGGTCGACCGGACCGCCTCCGCCGACGGTGTGGCTGCCCAGCCCGTCGAACGTGTCGGTGGCGAAGCCGGCCCACTGCGCGGCCGGGTCGAACGCGTCCGCCGGGTCGGTGTCGCCGGCGGTCACCGAGGGCAGCCGGCGCAGCGTGTTGTCCGCAGTGCTGGTGAGCCCGCTGCCCCACTCGCTGCCCGGGTCGACGCCGACCTGGCCGATGGAGTCGACCACCGCGTCGCCCTTGCGCAGCACGATCGCGTCGTCGCCGTTGAACAGCGAGCCGGAGTACGTCTGGTCGGCCTGGGCGAGGATCGCCGGCGCGGCCGCCGCGGCGGCGAAGACGAACACGTCACCGGCCGCGACGGTGCCGGTCAGGGCCACGTTCGTCGAGGTGGTGGCACCGTTGAAGAAGAGCTGGAGCTGGTAGCCGCCGGTCGCCAGGTCGATCGGGGCGCCGGTGCCGTTGTACAGCTCGACGGCCTTGTTGTTGGACGACCCCTCGACGTATTCGGAGATGAACAGGTCGGTGGGCGCGGCGCTGGCCGCGGTGGGTGCGACAGCGATCGCCGTGAGGGTGACGGCGGCGGTGGTCGCGAGCGCGGCGAGGGTGCGGCGCGGGCGCATGGGGCCTCCACGATGGGTGGACAGGAACTAACGAACGTTAAGGCTCTGGTGGGTGCACCGTCCAGCCCCTTCGATGGCCGGCCGGTGAACGCTCAGCGGTGACTGTCCAGCCGGTGCACCAGCTCGGCCACGTCCACACCGTATTCGCACCAGTCGCGGTCGGGGCGGTAGCCCAGCTCGGCGTTGACCTTCAGCATCGACTCGTTGTCCTGCGCGTTCCAGGTCTGCACCTCGGCCACCTCGGGCTCGGCCGAGCGCAGCTCCAGCAGCATCCGCGCCTTGATGGCCCGGTCGATGCCGTAGCCGCGGTGGTCGTGGACGACGATCGTGTCGTACTGATCGGCCCGGGTCGGGTGCTGCGCCGGCACCACCACCTCGGTCAGCCCGGCCACCTCGCCGGTCTGCTCGTGCAGTGCCAGCACGATGTACGGCTTCATGCCGCGCCGGTGCAGCGTGGCGAGGCTGTCGCGCAGCCGGTCCGGGTCGTAGGAGCTGGGCCGCAGCTCCACGTCGTCGGAGTCGCGCACCTCGGCCTTGGCCCGCGCGTACGCCTCGATGAGCTCGTCCGGCGGGCCACCCGGCCAGAACTCCACGCGGTAGCCCGCGCCGACCTCGGCGGCCATCTCGGTGAGCGCCGGCCAGTCCACCGTGCGCAGGTCGAGCACGCTGCGGGTCTCCACGTAGTCGCGGGTGAAGCCCAGCGACTCGTAGAACCCCACGGCCGGGGTGTCGCCGACCACCTCCACGCCGATCGACTGGAAGCCCTCGTCCCAGACCCGGCGGGCGGCCACCCGCACCAGCTCACGGCCGATGCCGCTGCGCCGGATCGACGGGTGCACCAGCACCTCGAGCACGCCGATCCCGCCGAGCAGCAGCACGTGCACATGCCCGAGGATCGCACCGGGCGTGCCGTCCGGGGCGTCGTCGTCCTGCGCGACCCACGAGATCCGCCGCTCGCCGGGCATGACCTCGGACAGATACTCCCGCATGGAGCTCTCCCGCCATGGCGGATCCTGCGGCAGATCGGCCGCCAGGACCGCGTTCAGCGTGTCCAGCAGGGACGCGATCTCGGCGGACGACGCGGTCCTGGGATCCCACTCGCGCACCATCACCCGTCTAGCTTGCCGTCAACGGCAGCCGGGGGGAAGGGTTCAGTCCGCGAATGTACGCGAGCCGTCACCTCACGTTGCGGCTGAGCCTGCCGTACTCGTCGGCCTTGTCGAAGACGTCCTGGGCGTACCGACGCACATCGTTGTAGGAGAGGATGGCGCCCCACCAGTCGCCCGGGATGGTCATGTTCCGGCCGCCCTTGCACAGGTAGAGCCCGGCGGCCAGCGCCGCGTCGTCGATGTCGTGCGGGTTCTTCACGCCGTCGCCGTCGGCGTCCGCGCCGATCTCCTGCCAGGTGGTCGGGATGAACTGCATCGGGCCGAGCGCCCGGTCGTGGACCCGGTCGCCGTCGAGCGTTCCCTGGTCGGTGTCGAGGATGCGGGACCGGCCGCCCTGCCCGTCGAGCGGCTGCCCCTTGATCTCCGGCAGCGCCCGGCCGTCGGCTTGCAGCGTGGCGCCGTTGGCCGCGCCGTGACGCGACTCGACGTACCCGATCGCGGCCAGCGTGGTCCAGCTCAACTGGCAGGCGCGGTTGGTCTGGGCGAGCACCAGCTCGGCGTAGGCGTACGCCTGGAGCGCCACCGCGGGGATGCCGGTCACCGCGCCGACCCGCTGCGCCCAGCCGGCGAGCGCGTCGGCGGGGCGTCCTGCGGGCAGCACCGGGGCGGTGGTCGCGCCGGGCAGCGGCGTGCCGGTCGGTGCGGCGGTGCCGGGCAGGCCGGTCAGCTCCGGCAGCGGGGGCGTGGCGGGCGCCGCGGCGGTCTGCGGCACGCTCTGCGACGGCGTGGCGTCGGCGACCGGTTCCGGCCGGCCGACCGCCGCCGGCACGATCACCGCACCGGCCGTTGCGGCGGCGGCGACCAGGGCGAGCAGGAACAGCGCGGGCAGCGTGGTGCGCCCGCCGGGCCGCCGGGACCAGGCACGGGTGGCCCGGGCCGCGCCGACGGCGAGCTGCCTGGGGCGCGCCCGGACGGCGTGCGCGAACGGCATCCGCCGACGCCGCCCGCCGGCGGCCGCCGCCTCGGCCTTCGCCTCCGGGCCGGAGTCGGTCTGCTGGGGCCCGCTCGCCCCGGACTCGCCGTCCGGCTTCGCACCTGGCTCGGGCTGCGGCTTCTCACCCGGCTCGGGGCCCGCGCCAGCAGCCGCACCCGCATCGCGGGCCGGGTCGGCGGGCGGCTTCGGGGGGAGCGCGTCGCGCTCGCGCCGGGGACGCGGGACGGGCGGGGCACCGTCGTCGGGCGGCGGCGCGGCGGGTCGCAGGGGCCGGGCCGTCGCTCGCCGTTCGCCGTCCACCACCCGTCGAGTATCACCCATCCGGGTGACGACGTCAGGCCCGGCCGTACGCTTGGGGCATGCCCCGGTACGAGTTCCGTTGCCGCGCCTGCGGCGACACCTTCGAGGTCAACCGCCCGATGGCCGAGGCCGGACGGCCGGCCACCTGCCCGCAGGGCCACGCCGACACGGTGAAACTGCTGTCCACGGTGGCCGTCACCGGCCGGGGCGGCTCCGCCCCGAGCGGTGGGATTCCCAGCGGTGGCGGTTGCTGCGGCGGCTCCTGCGGCTGCTGACTCTCCGCCGCCCGTCCCGCGGGTCGATCGGGGTCTTGCCGCCGCTGTGATCTTTTGGCACCTTGGGGCGGAATCTGCCCAGCCGTTCTCACGATGCGTGACGGCACGACCATAGGGCAGCATGAACCCGACGTCACCGGGCGGAGGTTCGACGTATGTCGCAAGGACACCACCTCCCCAGCGGGTGGGTGACCTTCGTGTTCACCGACATCGAGGGTTCGACGCGGCTGGCCCGGATGCTCGGCCCGGTCTACCGCCCGGTCCTGCACGAGCACCGGCGGCTGCTGCGCGACACCCTGGCCGGCACCGACGGCGCGGAGCTGCTGACCGAGGGGGACTCGTTCTTCCTCGCGTTCCCGGACGCCGCCGCCGCGGTCCGCGCCTGCCTTACCGCGCAGCGCGCGCTCGCCGGCCACGACTGGCCCAACCCGGACGCCACCCCCCGGGTACGGATGGGGCTGCACACCGGCTACGCCGAGCCCCGCGACGGCGAGTACGCCAGCCCCGAGGTGCACCGGGCCGCCCGGGTGGCCGCCGCGGCGCACGGCGGGCAGGTGCTCTGCTCGGCCGCCACCGCCCAGCACGCCGACCCGCTGCCGGACGGGGTGTCCCTGCTGGACCTCGGGCTGCACCGGCTGCGCGGCTTCGACGACCGGGAGCGGTTGTTCCAGCTCGTCGCGCCCGGGCTGGAGCGGCGGTTCCCGCGTCCGCGTACCGCCGACGCGACAGCGCACAACCTGCCCACCCAGGTCACCTCGTTCGTCGGCCGGCAGGCCGAGCGGGCCGAGCTGGGGCGGCTGGTCGAGGCGTACCGCCTGGTGACGGTGCTCGGCGCGGGCGGCGCCGGCAAGACCCGGCTGGCGGTGGAGCTGGCCTCCGGGATCGTCGAGGACTACCCGGACGGCGTCTGGTTCGTCGACATCGCCGCGGTGACCGACCCGGGGCTGGTGGCGTTCGAGATCGCCGCCGTGCTCGGCCTCCGTCCCGAGCCGGGCCGGCCGATGCTCGACACCCTCGTCGAGTACGCGGCGCCGCGCCGGATGCTCGTGCTGCTCGACACCTGCGACGCCCAGACCGCCGCGTCGGCCGAGGTGATCAGCCGGCTGCTGGCCGGTGGCCGAGGCGTGCGGGTGCTGGCGACCAGCCGGGAGTCGTTCGGCGTACCCGGCGAGGTGGTGTGGCGGATCCCGCCGCTGTCGGTGGACGAGGGGCCCGACGGCGGGGGCAGCGACGCGGTGGCGCTGCTGCTGGACCGTACCGCCGTGGCCCGGGGCGGCCGCGCGCCGGAGCCCGCCGAGCAGGCCGACCTGCACCGGGTGGTACGCCGCCTGGACGGGTTGCCGCTGGCCATCGAGCTGGCCGCGGCCCGGCTGCGGGTGCTATCCGCCGGGCAACTGGCGGAACGGCTGGACGACATGCTGGGCACGCTCGACGCCGGCCGGGAGACCGCGGAGCCGCCGCCGGTGGAGGCGGGCTGGAGCGGCAACCAGCAGGACACGGTGGACCTGGTGGCCGCCGCGACCGGCGCCGCCCCGCCCACCCCGGCGACCCGGGCGGTGCAGCGTTCGGCCAGCGAGCGGCACCTGACCATCCAGGCCACCGTGACGTGGTCGTACCGGACGCTGGGCGCGCGCTCGGCCCGGCTGCTGCGCTGGATGGCGGTGTTCGCCGGCCCGGTGGACCTGCCGACGGTGCAGTGGCTGCTCGACGAGGACCCGCTCGACCCGCTGTCGGTGCTGGTGGACAAGTCGATGGTGCTGGCCGAGCCGCACGCCTCCGGCAGCACCTACCGGATGCTCGACCCGATCCGCGCGTACGCGGCCCGGCGGCTGGTCGAGGCGGGCGAGGAGCAGAGCGCCCGGGACCGGCACGTCGCCTGGTGCCGGCACGCGCTGGACCGGGCACACCTGGGAGCGGACGGCCGCCCGGTGACGCTGTCCCTGTACGCGCTCGACCCGCTCGCGAACGAACTGCGGGCCGCGTTGCGCTGGTGCGCCACCGGCGGCAGCGCCCGGTCGGGGCTGTCGCTGGCGGGTGACCTGGACCAGTGGTGGCGGGAGCGCGGGCTGGCCCGGGAGGGGCGGCTCTGGCTGTTCCGGCTCTACGGCCGGCTCGCCGAGACCGGCGAGGTGATGCCGGACGCCGAGCTGGCCGCCGCGTACCACATGCACTCGCTGCACGCGGGCGCGGACGGCGAGTTCGGCGAGGAGCTGCGGTACTCGCAGCGGGCCGAGGCGGCGGCCCGGCAGTCCGGCGACCGAGGGCTGCTGGCCCGGGTGCTGGCCGGACGCGCCGCGCCGCTGGTCGACATGGGGCAGTTCGCCGAGGCGGAGCGGGTCTGCCGTGAGGTGATCGACTGGGCGTTCGCGCAGGACGTGGTGGGGGACGCGCTGCTGGCCGTCTACAACCTCGCCGAGCTGCTCTGGCGCCGGGGCGCGCTGGACGAGGCGGCCGACCTGCTCGCCGCGGCCCGCCCGGTCGAGGCGGCCCGGCCGGCCGAGCGGGGCGGCCGGTCGGTGGACATGCTGCTCGGCATGGTGGCCCTGGCCCGGGGCGATCTGGTCGCCGCGCACGAGCATCTGCTGGTGGCGTTGCGGTCCCGGATGAGCCACGGCTACCTGGGCCGGGCCTGCGACACGATCAACGCGATAGCGGTGCGTTGCGCGCTCGCCGGGGACGCGCTCTCCGCGGCCCGGCTGTTCGGGGCGGCGCAGGCCACCCGGGCGAACCTGCGGGCCACGCCGGGGATATACGGCCCGTACTGGTCGGCCCGGCAGAAGGAGCTGCGCCGGGTGCTCGGCGACGAGGCGTTCGACGCCGCCTACGGCGCCGGGTCGGGGCTGCGGCTGGACGAGGTGGCGGCGCTGGCGCTGCACGTCGAGCATCCGGACCTGGCCGCCGACTCGCCCCGGTTCGGCGTGCGGCCGCCGGGTTCCTGGCCGGCGTTCGAGCCACGCAGCACGGCCGGCTGAGCGCGTCGGGGAGCCCGCCGGGCGGCGGACTCCCCGTGCGGTGGGTCAGGCGCGCGCGGCGGCGCGACGTTCGGCGTCGGCCTTCATCCGGGCGGCGCGGTCGAGGTCGGCCTGCGACACGGCGGCGACCGAGCCGAAGACGCTCACCGCCTGGTAGTACGTCCAGGCGAGGCTGTAGCAGGCGGGCCGGACCACCGCGTTGTACGTGGCGCAGACCCGCTTCAGGTCGGCGTAGAAGGCGCTGTCCAGGCGGGACTTGGCGGCCGAGAAGACGCCCATCGCCTTGTGGTTGCGGTAGCCGAAGTCGTGGCGGTAGCAGGAGAGCTTGAAGTTGAACCCGATCGGGTTGTCCGGGCTGGACGAGCAGTAGTCGGTGGACCAGTCGAAGCCGTACTCGGTCCAGGGCGCCCGGTTCTGCCGGGCGCTGTTCCAGGCGTTGTAGCTGGACGCGCTGGTCTGCGTCCAGCTGGTCAGGACGGACAGCTTCTGCTGGGTGCTCACCGCGGCGGCGGCCGGTGTGGCCAGACCGAGCATGGTGAGCAGGGCGAGCGCGCCGGCGGCGAGGGTGGTGGCGAGGCGACGGGACACGGGAACCTCCGCGGGTGGTGGCCGGGATCTCCGGATGTCGACAAGTGTCGATCAAATGGGTGAGCTGGGGCGATGCCCCGGAGAACGGCTCGCTGACATCCGCCTGAACAGACGAATGCCCCCGGGTCGCGCGAGGCGGCCCGGGGGCATCCGGTGGGGGTCAGCGCACGAAGCGCGGCGGGCTCGCCGGGCTCTCGTTCGCCAGCCGGTCCAGCGCGGTCACGTAGTAGGTGTACCGGGCGCCGGCGGCCGCCGTGGTGTCCACCCAGGACTGCACGGCGCCGTCGGTGGCCCGAACGGTGCCGACCAGGTGCGAGGCGTCGGCGAAGTCGCAGCGCCCGGCCAGGCCGTGCCCGTCGAACCGGTAGATCGCGTACGACGCGGCGGTGCCGAGCGGGCCCTTGCCGTCGGCCGGCTGACGCCAGCTCAGGCGTACCCCGTCCGCCTCGCGCTGGGCCTTGGTGACCACCGGGAACAGCAGCGGCTTGCGCGGCAGGTGCGTCATGGTGGGCACCAGCGCCGGGCGGGAGTAGTGCTCGGCGGCGTAGATGTCGGTGGCGCCGAGCCGGTTCGCCCGGACCTGCACCGCGGAGAAGTGCACGTTGCCGAGCACCTCCGGGTACGACCGGTTGAGCGTCAGGTGGTTCGACAGCTCCTGCGGGTTCATCCAGAACGACCCGTACGCCGGGTCACCGCTCTTGTAGTCGGCCTGGCCGATGTAGAGCTGCACCCGCGTGCCGCGCACCTGCTCGGCCCACCACGGCACCAGCCGGGCGTAGTCGGCCGCCGGGTACTGGCCGATGTACCAGTAGAGCTGCGGCACGATGTAGTCGATCCACTCCTCCTTGACCCACTTGCGGGAGTCGGCGGAGATGATGTCGTACGACTGCGAGCCGGTGGTGTCCGAGCCGTTCGGGTCGGCCGACGCGTTGCGCCAGATGCCGAACGGGCTGACGCCGAACTTCACATACGGCTTGACCGCCTTGATCTTGGCGTTCATCTCCTGGATCAGCAGGTTGATGTTGTCCCGCCGCCAGTCGGCCTTGTCGGTGAAGCCCCGGTTGTACGCCGCGAACGTGGCGTCGTCGGGCACCTGGTGGGTGCCGCTCGGGTACGGGTAGAAGTAGTCGTCGAAGTGCACGCCGTCGATGTCGTACCGCTTGACCGCGTCCATCATCGCGGTCTGGACGAACTCGCGGACCTCGGGGACGCCGGGGTTGTAGTAGAGCCGGCTGCCGGCGACGCCGGCGGGCGGGTAGGCGAAGACCCAGTCCGGGTGCTGGCGGGCCGGGCTGTCCGGGGCCAGCTGCGACAGGTCGGCGCCGGCGCCGCCGGGCGCGGGCATCGAGACGCGGTACGGGTTGAACCAGGCGTGGAACTCCAGGTTGCGCTTGTGCGACTCGGCGACCAGGAAGTCCAGCGGGTCCCAGCCGGGGTTCTTGCCGCGTACGCCGGTCAGGTACTCCGACCAGGGCTCGTACGGCGAGGGCCAGAACGCGTCGGCGGTCGGGCGGACCTGGACCACGACGGCGTTGTGGTTGAGCTTCTGGGCCAGGTCGAGCCAGGCCAGGTATTCGGCCTTCTGCTTGGCCACCTGGTCCGGTGCGGTCCAGGAGTCCTTGCTGGGCCAGTCGATGTTCGTCACCGAGGCGATCCACATGGCCCGGAACTGGCGCTTGGGGGTGGCCGGGTCGGTGACGCAGTCGGTGGAGGGGAAAGTGGCGGTGCCGGTGTCGCCGGGGGCGGCCTGCGCCGGCGTGCCGGCGACCAGCGTGCCGAGCAGCGCCGCGGCCAGCGCGGCGGCTCCGAGCCGAGTTGCCTTCATGCGGTGCGGTCCCTTCGTCGGGTCCGGGGGGACGGTCGGCGGCGGGGTGTGGCGGCAAGATTCGCCGCGCTACCCATGCCTTCGGTAGAAAACTTTCATCTATCCGTGCCCGGCGCAAGACCCTGACGGCCGATCGATGTCCCGTGTCGTCCGATCGGCCGGATCGTGACGATTCCGAGACACACGGTGCGGGATTGGAGCGGAAAACGGCTGGGTAGCTTGCCGGTCGCAGACCGCCACCGTGGCGGCCGCACGGCGGGGGAGGTGATCAGATGTCGGTCCTGCGTACCAAGCCGATCCGGGACGTGCTCGCCCAGGGCGACGCCGACGGCGAGGACGGCAAACCGGGCCTGCGGCGCCGGCTCGGCGCGGTCGACCTGATGGGCTTCGGCATCGGCATCGTGATCGGCACCGGCATCTTCACGCTCACCGGCGTCGAGGCGCGCAACAGCGCCGGGCCGGGCGTGGTGATCTCGTTCGGCATCGCCGGCCTGGTCGCGCTGCTCGCCGCGCTCTGCTACGCCGAACTCGCCAGCAGCGTGCCGACCGCCGGCAGCGCCTACACGTACGCGTACGCGACGATGGGCGAGATCGTCGCCTGGATCATCGGCTGGGACCTGCTGCTGGAGTTCGCGCTCGGCGCGGCGGTGGTGGCCCGCGGCTGGTCCGGCTACCTCGCCGACCTGTTCGGCCTGCCCAGCGCCTGGTTCGCCGAGGAGGGCAGCGTCGTCAACCTCGGCGCGATCGGCATCGTGCTGGTGCTCGGCGTGGTCGCCATCGTCGGCATCCGCGAGTCGGCCCGGGTCACCAACCTGCTCGTGCTGGTCAAGGTGGCGATCTGTGCCTTCGTCATCATCGCCGGGCTGTTCTTCGTCAAGGCGGCCAACCTCAGCCCGTTCATCCCGTCCGCCGAGCCGGCCGGCGCCGGGGACGACGGCATCAAGCAACCGGTGACCCAGGCCATCTTCGGGCTGGAACCCTCCGTCTTCGGCTTCGTCGGGGTGCTCACCGCCGCCGCCGTCGTGTTCTTCGCGTACACCGGCTTCGAGGCCGTGGCGAACCTGGGTGAGGAGACCCGCAAGCCCAAGCGGGACCTGCCGCTGGGCCTTCTCGGCACGCTCGTGATCTCCACGGTGCTCTACATCGGCGTCTCGCTGGTCGTGGTCGGCATGGTCAAGTACACCGAGATCGACGAGGGCGCGCCCATCGCGTCCGCGTTCCGGGCGGTCGGCGCCGGCTGGGCCGCGGTGCTCGTCTCCATCGCCGCCGTCGCCGGGCTCACCAGCGTGATCCTGGTCGACCTGGTGGCCATGGGCCGGATCGGCTTCGCCATCGCCCGCGACGGGCTCATCCCGCCCGCCATCGCCAAGGTGCACCCGCGCTGGGGCACCCCGTACCGGATCGCCGGGATCATGACGATCGCGGTGGCGCTGCTGGCCGGTTTCCTGCCGCTGTCGGCGCTGGCCGACCTGGTCAGCATCGGCGCGCTCTGCGCGTTCACGCTGGTCGCCATCGCGGTGCCGATCCTGCGCAAGCGCCGCCCCGACCTGGAGCGGCCGTTCAAGGTGCCGTTCTCGCCGGTGCTGCCGATCCTCACCGCCGTGGCGTGCCTCTACCTGAGCCTGAACCTGTCGGTGGAGACCTGGCTGCGGTTCCTCGCCTGGATGCTGATCGGCGCGGTCATCTACTTCGGGTACGGCCACCGCAAGAACCGGCTGGCCCGGCGCGAGCACTCGGACACCCCCGAGCCCGCCCCCACCCCCTGAGGCGGGCACCTGAAGGGCCCCCTTCTCGACGCCGGCGCGCGTCGAGAAGGGGGCCGTTCCCTATCCGCTCACCCCTTCAGGCCGCTGCGGGAGACGCCCTGGATGATGTGCCGCTGGGCCAGCACGAACAGGATCAGCACCGGCACGCTCGCCAGCACCGCGCCCGCCATGATCACCGGATAGTCGGTGACGTACGCGCCCTGGAGCAGGCCCAGACCCGCCGGCAGGGTGAGCCGTTCCGGGCTGAACAGCACGTACACCGGCCAGAGGAAGTCGTTCCAGTTGGTCAGGAACGACAGCACCGCGAGCGTCGCCAGGGCCGGCTTCGACAGCGGCAGCAGCACCCGCCGGAAGATCTGCCAGTGGTTCGCGCCGTCCAGCACCGCCGCCTCCTCCAGCTCGGCCGGGATGGAGAGGAAGAACTGGCGCAGGAAGAACACCCCGAACGCGTTCGCCGCACCCGGCACGATCACCACTGTGAGCGTGTCGATCCAGTTCAGCCGCTCGGCGATGATGAAATTCGGGATGATCAGCGAGGTGGGCGGCAGGAACAGGGTGCCCACGATCAGCGCGAACAGCACCTTGCGGCCGCGGAACCGCATCCGGGCCAGCGCGTACGCGGCCATCGACGCGGTCACCAGCACCAGCAGCGTGTGCAGCGTGGCCGCCGCCATGCTGTTGACGAACCAGCGCAGCACCGGGTTCGCCGCGTTGTCGACGATCTGCCCGTAGCCGTAGGTGGAGAACGGGTCCGGCAGCCAGCCGGGCGGCACCCGCTGCGCGTCGTCGTACGTCTTCACCGAGGTCAGCAGCATCCAGACCAGGGGGGTCACGAAGATTGCGGTGATCAGCAGCAGGACGCCGTACCGCGCCACCGCGCGCATGTTCCTCATGTCGTAGCCCTCAGTCTTCCCGGTAGCGGAACAGCCGGAAGTTGACGACGCTCACCACTGCCAGCAACAGCGCGAAGAACACGCTCATCGCGGCGGCCCGGCCGGCGTCGTAGTCCCGCAGCCCCTCGTCGACGATCCGCCAGACCACGGTCCGGGTCTGCTCGCCCGGCGCGCCCTGGGTGATCAGGAACGCCTGCCCGAACACGTTCGCCGAGGCGAGGATCGTGGTGGTGAAGACGAACAGCATCACCGGGCGCAGCCCGGGGATCGTGACGTGGCGGAACCGGTCCCAGGCGCCCGCGCCGTCCACCTTGGCCGCCTCGTACAGCTCGGCCGGGATGTCCTGGAGACCGGCCAGGTAGATCACCGCGTTGAAGCCGCACGTCCACCACACGGTCACGCCGACAAGCGACACCCAGGCCCACGGCACGTCGGTCACCCACGGGGTGTCCGAGGGCAGCCCGGCCACGCCGAGCAGCCGGTTGACCAGGCCCAGGTTGGCGTCCAGCAGGAACCGCCAGAGCAGACCGATCACCGCCACGCCCAGCACGTACGGCGCGAAGAAGGCAGCCCGGAAGAACGTCCGGCCGGGGAACGAGCGGTTGAGCAGCAGCGCCAGCCCGAGCGGGATCACCACCAGCAGTGGTACGGAGAACAGCGTGAAGATCCCGGTGGCCCGGACGCTCGACCACCAGTCCCCGTAGATCGCCGACTCGCTGGAGAACAGGTCCCGGTAGTTGCCGAGCCCGACGAACGGCCGGTTGGGCAGTTGCAGGTCCCACTGGTGCAGGCTGATCCAGAGCCCGAACAGGATCGGCGCCAGGCCGAAGACGCCGAACAGGATCAGGTACGGCGCGAGGAAGAGGTACGGGGTCGCGCGGTTGCCGCGTTCCGTCGCGCCCCGGCGGCGGGTGGGCGCCGCCGGGGGCGGCGCGTTCTCACGCACCGCCCCGGCCTCGATCACGTCCGCCACGGCGGATCAGTTCCCGTACTTCTTGCGGTTGTCCTCGAGCTGCTTGTTCGCCTTGGCCACGCCGTCGTCGAGCGCCTGCTTCGGCGACTTCTTGCCCAGCGCCGCCTCGTTGAACGCGCTGTAGAACGTCAGCATGACCTCACCCAGGCCCGGCGCGGCGGGCGGGAAGGCGGCGTACTCCAGCTCCGGGGCGAGCGCGTTGACCTCGGTGAGGCCCTTGAAGTCGCCGCTCTCGCGGACCGCCTTGCGGGCCGGCACCTGGCCGCCCTTGGCCCAGTCGAGCGAGTGCTGGCTCAGCCAGTTGATGAACACCTTCGCCCCGGCGGTCTTGTTCGCGTTCGCGGAGCGCTGCTTGACGATGGTGAAGTTGTGCGAGTTCGCCCAGGCGGCCTTCTGGCTGCCGATCTGCGGCAGCGGCGCGACCCCCCACTGCACGTTCGGGCTCTTCTTCAGATCGTTGATCTGCCAGATGCCGTTCCAGGTGAACGCGTTCTTGCCGTTCTTGAACGCCAGGTAGTCGGCGTCCTGGCCGACGTTCGCCGGGGAGTGGCCC
The DNA here is from genome assembly GCF_049179035.1 of Micromonospora sp. WMMD1274. Taxonomy (NCBI): domain Bacteria; kingdom Bacillati; phylum Actinomycetota; class Actinomycetes; order Micromonosporales; family Micromonosporaceae; genus Micromonospora; species Micromonospora sp. WMMD1274. Next base: position 2,317,458 of record NZ_JBMHMG010000001.1, on the reverse strand, counting down.
TGCTTGATCATGTCGACCAGCCAGGTGCAGGCCTCGACCGCCGGGTCGGAGTTGAACGTCGCCTTCGCCACCTCGGCGTCGAAGAGTGTGCCGCCCCACTGGTGCAGCAGGCTGTAGAAGGTCATCCCGCCGGTGAACTGGAACGGGCTGACCCAGAAGCCCTGCACGCCGGACTTCTTCAGCTCGGTGAGCGCCGCGGTGTACTCGTCCCGGGTCGTCGGCGGCTTCTCCGGGTCCAGGCCGGCCTTCTGCATGACGGCCTTGTTGTAGTAGAAGCCCAGCGGGTGCATGTCGAGCGGGATGCCGTACCGCTTGTCGTTGTAGAGGCCGCCCTTCCAGACCGTCGGGGCGAAGTCGCTCTCGCTCAGCTCCAGGGCCTTGGCCACGTCGTCCAGTTCGCTGATCGTGCCGCGGGCGGCGAACGTGGCGAGCTGGTCCATGTGCATGACCGCGATGTCCGGGCCGTTGCCGCTGGAGACCGCGCCGGGGAGCTTGCTGTAGTAGTCCTGCCACTCGTAGGTGATCACGCTGACCGCGATGTTCTGGTGCTCGCCGTTGAACTGCTGGACGAGCGCCTTGAAGATCTCGCCGTCGCCGCCGGTGAAGCCGTTCCACAGCTTCAGGTCCACCTTCGGGCCGGTGTAGTCCTTGCCGCCGTTGCCGGACGCGCCGGAGCTGTCGGAGCTGCTGCCGCCGCCGCAGCCGCTGAGGGTCAGCGTGGCCGCCGCGCCGAGCCCGAGGCCGAGGCCGAGCAGGCGCCGCCGGCTCATCTCGTTCTGGATCATGGGTACTCCTTGGGGGACGGGATGGAGTATTGCCTGGTCACAGCGCCGGCACGAAGCGCAGCAGGTTCCAGGAGGTGGCCGGCAGCAGCACGGAGGCCCGGCCGCCGTCGACAGTGGGAATGGTGAGGTCCCGGGGCGTGACCCGCTCCGGGTCCGCTTCGGTGTTCGTGGCGTCCGGGTCGGTTCCGGCCGCCACAGTGGTGTGCGCCTCGGCCCGCAGGCCGGGCAGGCCGCGCAGGTCCAGGTCGAGCGGGACGTCCTGCGAGCTGCGGTTCACCGCGAAGACGGCCAGCCCGCCGGTCTCCTCGTCGTGCACGGCGACGGTGTCCAGCGCGGGCACGTCGCCGTACCGCCGGGTCTCGTAGGCCGGGCCGGTGGGCTCGGTCCGCAGCACGGTGCCGCGGGCGTACCGGGCGGTCAGCGCGAACGGGTGGAAGATGCTCTGCCGCCAGGCCGGGCCACCGTTGCGGGTACGGATCGGGGCGATCACGTTGGCGAGCTGCGCCTGGCAGGCCACGCCGATGCGGTCGGCGTGCCGCAGCAGGGTGATCAGCAGGTCGCCCACCACCACCGCGTCGACGGCCGTGTAGTCGTCCTCGATCAGCGCCGGCGCCTCGACCCAGCCGCGCCGGTCCAGGTCGGACTGGAGGCGGGACTGGTACCAGACGTTCCACTCGTCGAACGAGATCTTCAGCTTGCGCTTCTGCCGCAGCCTGGCGCCCACGTGGTCGGCGGTGGCGACGACCTCGCTGATGAAGGCGTCCATGTCGACGGCGGAGGCGAGCAGGCTGGCCCGGTCCCCGTCGGACGGGTCGTAGTAGGTGTGGGCGGAGATGTAGTCGACGTGCTCGTAGGTGTGTTCCAGCACCGTCGCCTCCCACGCGGCGAACGTGGGCATTCCCCGGCTGGAGCTTCCGCAGGCGACGAGGCTGATGGAGGGGTCGATCATCTTCATCGCGCGGGCGGTCTCGGCGGCGAGGCGGCCGTACTCGTCGGCGGTCTTGTGCCCGACCTGCCACGGCCCGTCCATCTCGTTGCCGAGGCACCACAGCCGCACCCCGTACGGCTGCTCGGCGCCGTGCTTGCGGCGCAGGTCGGACAGTTGGGTGCCGCCCGGGTGGTTGGTGTACTCCAGCAGGTCGAGCGCCTCGGTGACGCCGCGGGTGCCGAGGTTGAGGGCCATCATCGGCTCGACACCGGCCTCCGCCGCCCAGGTCATGAACTCGTCCAGCCCGAACTCGTTGGTCTCGATCGTCTTCCAGGCCAGGTCGAGCCGGCGCGGACGGTCGCCGATCGGGCCGACGCCGTCCTCCCAGCGGTAGCTGGAGACGAAGTTGCCGCCCGGGTACCGGACCACCGACACGCCCAGTTCGCGGGTCAGGTCCAGCACGTCGCGCCGCAGACCCCGCCGGTCGGCGCTCGGATGTCCCGGTTCGTACACCCCGCCGTAGACGCAGCGCCCCATGTGCTCGACGAAGGAACCGAAGATCCGGCGGTCCGCCGGCGCGATCCGGAACGCCGGATCGATCGTGAGCTGCGCGTTCGGCACGATGCCAACCTCTCCCTCGCTGCTGTTGCGGGTGACCACGGTCACTCCGCCGTCAGTGGTTTCTACAACGTTGTAAGCGCCCGTGTAAAGAGGCAGTCGCGTCGTGGTGGCGCGGTACAGTGCGGCCAGCGTTCACCGGAAGGAAGTGCAGTGCGGCACAGGCTCAAGGACGTCGCGGAGCGGGCCGGAGTGTCGGTGAAGACCGTCTCCAACGTCGTGAACGGCTACCAGCACGTGCGCGCCGACACCCGGGCCCGGGTCGAGGAGGCCATCGCCGCACTCAACTACCGGCCCAACCTGTCGGCCCGCAACCTGCGCAAGGGCCGTACCGGTGTGATCGCGCTGGCCGTACCCGAGCTGGACATCCCCTACTTCGCCGAACTGGCCCGGCACGTCGTCACCGCCGCCGCCGACCAGGGCTGGACCGTGCTCATCGACCAGACCGGCGGTGGCTCCGAGCAGGAACGCAAGGCCGCCAGCGGCATCGGCGACCACATGATCGACGGCCTGATCCTGAGCCCGCTCGCACTCACCGCCGACGACCTCGCCGCGCTGGCCGGCCTGCCCATGGTGCTGCTCGGCGAACGCGTCGACCACGGCCCCGCGGACCACGTCATGATCGACAACGTGGCCGCGGCCCGTGAGATCACCGCCCACCTGATCGGGCTCGGCCGCCGCCGGATCGCCGCGATCGGCTCCCAGCGCACCCCCGAGGGCGCCAGCGCCCGGCTCCGTCTGGCCGGCTACACCGCCGCGCTGGCCGAGGCCGGCATCGCGTACGACGACCGCCTGGTGGCGCCCGCGCCGACCTGGCACCGCGCGGACGGCGCCGCCGCCATGCGGCACCTGCTCACCACGGGGGTACGCCCCGACGCCGTCTTCTGCTTCAACGACACGCTCGCGCTCGGCGTGTTGCGTGCCCTGCACGAGATGGGCCTGCGCGTGCCCGAGGACGTCGCGGTCGCCGGCTTCGACGACATCGAGGACGGCCGCTTCTCGATCCCGACGCTGACCACTGTCGCCCCCGACAAGGAACGCATCGCCCGTCTCGCGGTCGAGCTGCTCGCCGGTCGCCTTGGCCCCGACCGCGACTCCCCACCGCGCGAGCTGGTAGCCCCCCACCACCTGGCCCTGCGCGAATCCGCCTAGCCCTGTTCTTGCCGTCGATCATGAAGTTGACGGCGAAGTCGATCTCCTTGAGTGCCGTCAACTTCATGATCGACGGTCTCTGGGGCGTCTCTGGCGCGTCTCTGGGGCGGGGTGGGGTCAGTCGAAGAAGCGGGCCAGGTGGGAGGGGGGCGGGGCGGGGGCGTCTGCGGGCAGCGGGGTCAGGTCGGCGAAGATCGAGGCGCCGTCGCAGCCGACGTGCAGCGGATACCAGCGCGGCGTACCCGGTGGGCGCTGACCGCAGATGCCCTTGAACGTCTGCACGTCCAGCAGGCGTACGTGGGTCGGGTCGGCCACCGCGTTGACGTGCCGCCACCAGGGACTCATCACGTGCAGCACCCCGCCGGGCCGCAGCACCCGGTGGCACTCGTCGAACAGCGGCAGGAAGTCGATCAGGTGCTCGACGATGTGCACCGCGAAGAACACGTCCACCGAGTCGTCGCGCAGCGGCAGCGAGCCGGCCAGGTTGGCGACCGCGTTCACCCCCGGCGCCGGATAGATGTCCAGTCCCAGGTTGCCCGGCCACTGTTTGGTCGCACCGCAGCCCAGGTCGACCACCACCGGCGCCCGCCCGGCCACTGTGACCCGGCACCAGACCCCGAGTACGCCGGACAGCCGGCCGATCAGCTCCCGTACCAGCCGTAGCTGTTCCGGATCGGCGACCTCGCCGGTCAGGTGTGCCACCCCACGGTCGAAGCGGACCTCGACGGCCGTGCCGCGCAGCCGCTCGTCGTGCCGGACCATGTCGGCCCACGCCTCGGCGAGGAAGCCGTCGGTCTGCCGGAGTCGCTCACCCGAGAGAGCGGTCTGCCCCATCACCACCATGCGCCACCTCCGGCGGCCCGTTACCCCCTTTTCACCCCCATATGCCCCACCCACCCGTCGTCCTCCCACCCCGGGCTGCCGCCCAACCGCCCCTCCGCCCTCGTCCCGCCGCCCGAGTCGCGTCCCGCGCCCGGCCGCGCCCGCCCGGCCGCACCCAGTCCGTCCGTCAGCCCCGTCCGACCCGCCCTCGCCCTTCGTCGGCCCGGCCGCCCCGCCTGTCGCCCGTGATCAAGGAGTTCATGTCAGCAGAAGACGCCCTCGGAGACCCAAACTCCTTGATCACCGAAGCGCGCCCGAGATCTTGGAAGATTCCGGCCCTCATAGGGGCACTTTCCTTCCAAGATCTCCCACGACCCGGACCGACTCCGTTGATCAAGGAGTTTGTGTCCTGGATCGGGGGCGAAGTCGACGCGAACTCCTTGATCGACCCTGCAGGGCGGGGTTGTGCGGGGAGGCGGGGCAGGGTCGCGGGTCCGCCTTCGCCGATCTTGGAGTTGCGGCCGGGACCAAGCTCGCAAAGAGGACATGCGAGAGGCTGAAACTGCAAGATCAACGGGGAGGGCGGGGAGGGCGGGGAGGGCGGGGAGGGCGGGAGGGGAGCAGGGGGTCAGGGGGAGAGGGTTCGGCGGACTGTGCGGGAGCCTCGCATGCGCTGGCGGGGCTGGGCAGCCGCTACCTTCGGGCGCTTGAGGTGGTAGCGGTGCAGCTCGTTGTTGCCCGGCAGCGACGGGTCCTCGCTCATCGCGACCAGTTCCCAGCCCTGGTCGCCGGCCCGGTTCAGGTGGGCCAGCGCGGTGTCGCCGTACGGCGTCACGTCGATCATGGAGCCGTCCGGGCCGTACCAGATGAAGACGACCTCCCACCCGGCGTCGGTGGCGGCGGCCTGGCGGCGGCGGACCAGCAGCGCGTACTCCCACTTGAGCATGCGCTCATTGTGGACCCGCGCGGGCGACTCGGCACGGATCAGTGTTCGGCGATCCGTCCGTCCGCGACGCGCAGCCGCCGGTTCACGCTCACCGCGTCGAGCATCCGCCGGTCGTGGGTCACCAGCAGCAGCGTTCCCGGGTAGCTGGCCAGCGCCGATTCGAGCTGCTCGATCGCGGCCAGGTCGAGGTGGTTCGTCGGCTCGTCGAGCACCAGCAGGTTCACGCCCCGGCCCTGGAGCAGGGCCAGCGCGGCCCGGGTGCGCTCGCCGGGCGACAGCGTCGCCGCCGGCCGCAGCACGTGGTCGGCGCGCAGCCCGAACTTCGCCAGCAGCGTGCGCACGTCGGCCGGGGCCAGATCCGGTACGGCGGCACCGAACGCGTCGAGCAGCGGCTGGTCGCCGAGGAACAGCCCTCGGGCCTGGTCGACCTCGCCGACCACCACACCCGGGCCGAGCGCGGCGTGCCCCTCGTCCAGCGGGAGCCGGCCGAGCAGCGCGGCGAGCAGGGTGCTCTTGCCGGAGCCGTTCGCCCCGGTGATCGCCACCCGGTCGGCCCAGTCGATCTGCAGGTCCACCGGGCCGAGCGTGAAGCCGCCTCGGCGTACCACTGCTCCTCGGAGCGAGGCCACGACGGCGCCGGCGCGGGGCGCGGCCGCGATCTCCATCCGCAGCTCCCACTCCTTGCGCGGCTCCTCGACCACCTCCAGCCGCTCGATCAGCCGGGCGGTCTGCTTGGCCTTCGCGGCCTGCTTCTCGGTCGACTCGGCGCGGTACTTGCGGCCGATCTTGTCGTTGTCGGTGGCCTTGCGCCGGGCGTTCTTGACGCCCTTCTCCATCCACGCCCGCTGGGTGCGGGCGCGCGCCTCCAGGTCGCTCTTCGTGTCGGCGTACTCCTCGTACTCCTCGCGGGCGTGCCGGCGCGCCACCTCCCGCTCCTCCAGGTAGGCCGCGTAGCCACCGCCGTAGTGGTTGACCTGCCGCTGGTGCAGGTCCAGCTCGACGATCCGGGTGACCGTGCGGGTGAGGAACTCGCGGTCGTGGCTGACCACCACGGTCCCGGCGCGCAGGCCGGTGACGAAGCGTTCCAGCCGGTCCAGCCCGGCCAGGTCGAGGTCGTTGGTGGGCTCGTCGAGCAGGAAGACGTCGTACCGGCTGAGCAGCAGCGACGCGAGCCCGGCGCGGGCGGCCTGCCCGCCGGACAGGCCGGTCATCGGGTGGTCCAGGCCGACGTCGAGACCCAGCTCCGCGGCGACCTGCGCGGCTCGTTCGTCCAGGTCCGCGCCGCCGAGGTCGAGCCAGCGTTCCAGAGCGTTCGCGTACGCGTCGTCGGCGCCCGCCGCCCCGGCGGTGAGCGCCTCGGTGGCGGCGTCCAGCGCGGCCTGCGCGGCGGTCACCCCGGTCCGTCGGGCCAGGAACTCGCGGACCGTCTCGCCGGGCCGGCGCTCCGGCTCCTGCGGCAGGTAGCCGACCGTCGCCGTGGGCGGGCTGAGCGAGACCGAGCCCTGCTCGCGGGGGACCAGACCGGCGAGGGTACGCAGCAGCGTGGACTTCCCCGCGCCGTTGACCCCGACCAGCCCCACCACGTCGCCGGGCGCGACGACCAGGTCGAGGTCTTCGAAGAGGAGGCGGTCACCGTGGCCGGCGGTGAGGTCCTTGGCGATCAACGTGGCGCTCATCAGGTGGTCGAGCCTACCGGCGGGCGCATCCGGATTACCGTGACCCGCGCTCGCGGCGGCACCGGTGTGAGGGAGACTCACAGCCGTGGTGACCACACTGGCGATCGACTGCGGTGGCGGCGGGATCAAGGCCTCCGTGCTGGACGCCGCCGGGACCATGCGCGCCCGGCCGCTGCGCGTGCCCACGCCGTACCCGTTGCCGCCCGGACTGTTCGTCAAGACGCTGCTGGATCTCGGCGCCCGCCTGCCCACGGCGGACCGGCTCACCGTCGGCATGCCCGGCATGATCCGGCACGGCGTGGTGGTGGCGACGCCGCACTACGTGACCCGTTCCGGGCCGCGCAGCCGCGTCGACCCGGACCTGGTGGCGGAGTGGTCCGGGTACGACGCGCGCACCGCGCTGGCCGAGGCGTTCGGCGTACCGGCGCTGGTGCTCAACGACGCCGAGGTGCACGGTGCGGGCGTGGTCGCCGGGACCGGCTGCGAGCTGGTGCTGACGCTCGGCACCGGGCTGGGCAGCGCGTTGTTCGACGGCGGGATGCTGGCGCCGCACCTGGAGCTGTCGCACGCGCCGGTGCGGTGGAACACCACGTACGACACGTACGTGGGGGAGCCGGAACGGCGGCGGCTCGGCGACGCGTTCTGGTCGCGGCGGATCCGGCAGGTGGTGGACGGCCTGCGGCCGGTGTTCCGCTGGGACCGGCTGTACCTCGGCGGCGGCAACTCGCGGCTGATCCGGCCCGAGCAGGTGGCCCGGATGGGCGACGACGTGGTGATCGTCCCGAACACGGCCGGAATCGTCGGTGGTGTCCGGGCCTGGGACCTGATCGGCGGCCGGTACGACCCGACCACCTGATCTTCGCCCGCAGGAACACTCGCGCTCGCGCCGGTGTTGTGCCAGCGTCGGACCTAGGCCGTGTCTTCAAAGGTTCACAACCATTGGAGTAGCGCGGCGATGGTGACGGTGGCCTGGTACGACGTGGCTGTCTTGTCGTAGCGGGTGGCGACGCTGCGGCAGTGCTTGAGCCGGTTGAAGCAGCGCTCGACGACGTTGCGCCGCTTGTAGAGCTGTTTGTCGAAGGCCGGTGGTCGGCCGCCTCGGCTGCCGCGCCTGCGGCGGTTGGCCTGCTGGTCGGCGCGTTCGGGAATGGTGTGCCCGATGCCGCGTCGACGCAGGTCGGCTCGGATGGCCTTGGAGCTGTAGCCCTTGTCGGCGATGACGTGCTCGGGTCGGACCCGAGGCCGGCCGGGACCTGGCCGTCCGACACGGATGGCGGCCATGACGTGGGCGAAGCGGGTGCAGTCGTTGACGTTGCCGCCGGAGAGCACGAACGCCAGGGTTCGGCCGAGGCCGTCGCAGGCGAGGTGAATCTTGGTGGTCAGTCCACCTCGACTTCGACCGAGGGCGTGATCTTGTGGTTCGTCCGATTCCCGGCGCCCCCTTTAGCGCCGGCTGCGTGCTGATGAGCTCGCACGATCGTGGAGTCGACCGACACCAGCCAGTCGATGTCCCCGGCCGCGTCCGCGTCGGCCTGGACCCCGGCGAGCATCCGCTCGAACGTGCCATCCAGGGCCCACCTACGGAAACGGGTATAGATCGACTGCCACGACCCGTAACGGGCGGGCACATCCCGCCACGCCGCCCCGGCCCGGATCTTCCATACGATCCCGTTGAGCACCCGCCGGTCATCAACCCGCGGCCTGCCACCGGTCACCGCCGACGGCAGATACCGCGCCAACGCTTCCCACTCGACGTCAGACAACTCGTAGCGACGACCCACGCGCTACATCATCCGACACCAAGATCCTTTGAAGACACCGCCTAGGGCCTGGCGCGACACGAGGAGGTGGGTCGAGTGGATCTTCTGGCGGAGTACCGGCGGGCGACCATGTTCTTCGAAGCGGGTGACCCGACCGGAGCGGCCCGGCTGCTCGAACCGATCATCGAGGCGGAGCCGGACAACTCCTCGGTCCGGCAGCTGCTGGCCCGCGCGTACTTCCAGTCGGCCCAGCTCAACCGGGCCGAGGAGCAGTTGCGCGCGCTGGTCGACCGCGACCCGAGCGACCACTACGCGCACCACGTGCTCGGCCGCACGCTGGAGCGGATGAACCGGCCGGCGGACGCGCTGCGGCACCTGCGCATCGCGGCCGCGATGTACTCGACGAACACCGACTACGCCACCGCCCTGCGCCGGGTGGAGGGCAAGGTCGGTCGTTGACCGATGACGCGGAAGGGCAGCCCGGGCGGGCTGCCCTTCCGCGTACCTAGGATGGGACCGTGAAGCTCAAGCTCGACCTCCACGACATCTACAACAAGGGCCACGACATCGATCGCGCGCTGCGCGGGATCATGGACGAGGCGGTGGCGAAGAAGGCCACGCTCGTGGAGATCATCCCGGGCAAGGGGTCGGGCGCGCTGAAGAAGAAGGTGCTGCGCTTCCTCGACCAGAAGGACGTCAAGCAGCTCTACCACCGGGTCGAGAAGGACTCGAAGAACTTCGGCCGCCTGTTCGTGCACTTCCGCTGGAAGTAGCCGTGCCCGATACACCCGATGACACCGAAGCGGCGGCCGTGCAGGTGCTGCGTCCGGTCATCGGCCGGGATCTCGTCGCGGTCACCGAGGCCCGCCACTGGTTCGGCGGCCGGCGTGGCGGCGACACGGAGAGCCTCTTGCACTTCTGGCTGCACTTCTCGGGCACGCCACCGCTCATGGCCCATGGATCCGGCGAGGCGTTGCGTCTTCGGTTCGCCGAGCCGTACGCGGCGTACGACATGGGGGAGGACGGTGAGACGCGCGTCGGACCGGCACAACGGCCCGATCTGCTGGCGCTGCTACCGGGGCATCGGCTGCTGAACGCCGCACCGATCCGGGGCGTATCGGCCCAGCCGGCGGGTGTCCTGCTGCGGTTCGATCACTGCGACCTGGTCGTCGCGTCTCTGGCTGACGAGTGGGTGCTGCGACAGGGACAGGTACCGTCCGAACTGCGCGTCGGTGGCTGGCTGGGAGATCACGAGTAGCCGGTTACGCCGGACGGCCGCCGAACACCCAGTTGTGCACCTCGACGTCGGCGTACCGGTCGGCGGCCACCACCGCCCGCGCCTCGTCCGGGTCGGCCGCCCGTACCAGCGCCGCCGTGCCCACCCACGTCGCGCCGTCGTCGGACAGCAGCGGCCCGTACGCGATCAGCTCGTCCTGCCGCTGCGGCAACGCCGGGCCGGCGCTCTGCTCCGGACCGAGGCCGAGCACCAGGTAGCGGTTGCCGCCGGTCCGGCCGCCGGTGAAGTCCCACATGGTGCGGCCCAGCATGTTCCGCCACCGCCGCAGCATCACGTCCCGGTACGCGCCGGCCTGGTAGTTGGGCTCGTCGAAGGCGAACGTCCGGGCGGCGGCGGGGTCGGGCAGGCTCAGGATGTGCACGCTGCCGGTCGGCGAGCCGTCGTCGGCGAGGGTCGGGCCGCGCGCGATCATCTGCTCCGCGTACCGGTCCATGTAGGACCAGTGCTCCTCGACCAGTTCCTGGCGCAGAGACGCCGAGCCGGGCCGATCGCGGTGGTAGCAGAGGAATTCCATGACCCGAGTCTCGCTGTCGACCAACAGACGTAGCCACTTTTTTGTGGGTACTTGTCGCCGTGCGCGACCGCGACGAACCTGGTTGTGGGCAGAGGCGGAAAAGAACAGGTCAGGAGGCGGTGCGGGCTTCGGCGAGTTTGTCCAGGCGGCGGTGGCCCCAGTCGGAGAGGGGAGCCAGCGCCTCGGCCAGTTCGCGGCCGAAAGCGGTGAGCGAGTACTCGGTCTTCAACGGCAGCACCTCGTACGCCTCCCGGTGCACCAGTCCGTCGCCCTCCATCTCGCGTAACGCCTGAGTCAGCACCTTCTCGGTGAGTCCCGGAAGCTGCCGGCGCAGCTCTCCGGGGCGGCGCGGGCCGGATTCCAGCAGCCAGAGCAGGGCTGTCTTCCACTTGCCGTCGATCACGGCGATCGCGGCCGTCACTCCACAGACGTTCAGATCCTGGGCCCGGCTGCGCGTCATCTGCGTCCCGTTCGACAAGAGGAGTCTGCGTGAACACCAATCCCGACAAGTCTGTCACGGTGCTCGGTCTGGGACCGATGGGTCGTGCGCTGGCCGGCGCCTTCCTGAGCGCCGGAGTGCCCACGACGGTCTGGAATCGCACGCCCGGCAAGGACCGTAGGCTGGTCGAGCGGGGCGCGACGAGCGCACGGACCGCCGAGGAGGCGGTCGCCGCGAGCGGGCTGACTGTGGTCTGCGTGGTGAACTACGACGCGTCGGACGCGATCCTGCGACGCGATGCGGTGGCCGCCGCGCTCACGGGTCGAACGGTCGTCAGCCTGACGGCCGACACCCCGGACCGGGCCAGGGACACCGCAGGATGGGCGGCCGGCCACGGCATCCGGTATCTGGACGGCGCGATCATGACGCCGACCACCACCATCGGCACCGCGGGCGCGGTGCTCATCTACAGCGGTCCGGCCGGCCTCTACCGGGAGCACCAGCCGGTGCTCGACGCGCTGGGCGGCACCCACACCCACCTCGGCGAGGAGATCGGGCGCGCGGCGGCGTACGACATCGCGCTGCTCGACATCTTCTGGACCGCGATGGCGGGTTACGCGCACGCGCTGGCGGTGGCCAGGGCGGAGGGCGTCACGGCGCGGGAACTCGCGCCGTTCGCCGCTGGTATCGCCACGATCCTGCCGCCGATCTTCGAGGAGGGCGCGGTGGAGATGGACACGGGCACCTTCCCCGGAGACGGCAACCCGATCACCTCGGCCGTGTCGTCCATGGCGCACATCGTCCACACGTCCGAGGCGCACGGCATCGACGCGGGGGTGATGCGCGCGGCCGAGGGCATGGCCCGCCGGGCCGTCGGGCTGGGCCACGGCGCGGACGGTTTCCTGCGGGTCGCCGAGGTGCTGGGGCGGCGCTGACCCACAGCCAGTACGCCGAAGTGGCGGTATCCGCGAGCCGGGATACCGCCACTCCGGCGAGGTGGTGTCGATCAAGCGGCGGTCAGAGCGGGTACGTGCGCGCCACCGCCAGCATCTCCGAGCTGTGCGAGCCGACCACGCCCACGCCCTCCGGCCGGGGCCGGAACCCGGGCACCCCGGACAGTCCGTCACTGGCGTCCATGGCCCGCACCGACACCGCACCGCCGCGCGGCACGAGCGTCAGCGTCACCTCGACGCCTTCCGGCGGCGGGGCGTGGAACACGACCCCGAATCCCCACTTCCCGTCGCCCGGCTCGACCGGCACGTTCCGCCCGGCCACGGTGGCGGACCGCACCGTGGCGGTGCTGGTGTCGACGTGCAGCGTGAGCAGGCGTACCTGCCGCTGCGGCACCACCCGTACCCGCAGCACGCGCTGGTCGCCCGAGCGGCTGTCGGAGAGCAGGTCCAGCTTCGGGGCGGGCAGGGGCGCCGCGGTGGCCGGTCCGCCGCGCAGCTCGGTGGTGCCCAGCCCGGGGAAGTCGTCGGCGATCGAGACCGTGCCGTCGACGTAGCCGTCGGTCCAGGGCTGCGGCTTCTCCTCGCGAGTGAGCCACGCGGCCTTCCCGGTGCCCGCGTCCAGCGCGTACATCAAATGGGTCGGCACGGGATGCGCGGCGTCGAAGCGGTCCACCGCGAGGCCGACCCCGGCGAGCACCACCGCGGCCAGCGCGGCGGCCGCGGCGGGCAGCGCGCCGAGCCGGCGTGCGCGCAGCGCCAGCAGACCGCGCTGGCCGCCGGCCCGGGGGTGCAGCAGGTCCACCACCGGGAGTACGGCGAGGCCGAGCAGCACCGCGACGAGCGCGGCTACCGCGCCCATGCCCATGCCGAGCGCCGGGAACAGCAGCACCACCGGAGGCAGCAGGATCACCACCGCCACCGCGGCGGCGAGCGTCACCGCGACCACCGGCCACGGGCCGTCGCGCCGGGTGGCGAGCGCCGCGAACCCGGCGAGCGCGCCGGCCAGCGCCGGCAGTGTCGTCAGGTACGCCCCGCCGGGCACCGCCACGGCGAGCAGCACACCGAACACGGCCAGCCAGGCCAGCCCGCCGAACGCCAGCGCGGCCGGGCCGACCCGGCGGCGCAGCAGCGCGTACCAGCAGAACAGCACCGCGGCGGAGAGCGCCACCACGGCGAGCCGGTACCAGACCGGGCGGTACGGGTCGAGCAGTTCGGCGTATCCGGGCCGGATCGTGGTGATCGCGGTCCAGAGCAGCCACGCGCCGAGCGGGGCCACGACGACGGGGGCCAGGGTGAGGCCGAAGCCGGCGGCGAGCGTGCCGGCGGTGGCCCGGCCGCGGCGGCGCAGGAGCCAGCCGAGCGCGCCGACGGCGAGCAGCGCGGCCACGGCGAGCGGCAGGGTCAGCCAGCCGGGGTAGCGGACCAGGCCGCCGAGCACGGGGAAGTAGGTGTCGTCGTGACCGGCACGCAGGTCGCCCAGGTCGGTGCGGCCGAACTCGCGGGCCAGGCCGAGCGCGTTGTCACCGTGCATCTGGAGGCTGCCCCGGTCCATCCGGGCCGGCACGTCCAGCGGGGTGTGGTAGATCGCGCCGCCGTCGATGTACGCGGAGTTGAGGCCCACGAACCTGCGGTCGAGGAACGCGGTGAAGTCGGTGTCGTTCGGCAGCGCCCGGTAGATCTCCACCGCGAACGAGGTGCCCACCGGGTGCGGCGCGGCCCTGCCGAAGATCTCCACGAGCTTCGCGTTGTTCCGGGACGTCTCGAACATGATCACCGGACCGGTGGAGCCGCGCGCCTCCAGGTTGAGCACCACCCCGCCGTCGCGCGCGAGCGGGTGGTCGGCGGCGAATCCGGCGGCCCCGCACAGGCACGCCTCCTCCGCGTCGGTCAGCACGAAGACGATGTCGTTGCGGGGGCGCGGGCCGGTGCTCAGCGCCCGGGCCACCTCCAGGATCGCGGAGGTGCCGGCGGCGTCGTCGTTGCCGCCCGGCCCGGTCTGCACCGAGTCGTAGTGGGAGACCAGGAACACCTTCCCGGTCGGGTCGGTGCCGGGGAGCCGGGCCACCACGTTGCGGACCCGGGCCAGCGTCGCCCCGCCCGCCGCGCCGGACAGTTGCCCGGCCTCGGGCGCGACCGCGTCCTGCACCTCGGTCTGAAGGCCCAGCCCGCGCAGCGTGCCCACCAGGTGTTCGCGTACCCGGTCGTTGGCGGCGCTGCCGGCCACGTGCGGCTCGGCGGCGATCACCTCGACGTTCCGGAACGCCCGGCCGGCGCTGAACTCGCCCTCGGGCGCGTCCGCCGGACGCGGCGCCGGGGTGGAGAGGCCGACCAGGACGCCCGCCCCGACGGCGAGCAACGCCACAGTCGCGGCGACGGCGGCGATCGGCCTCCGGCGGGGTCTGGCGAACGCGCGGTCGGCGGGGCGGGTGGGGGGTACGCCCACGGGGGACTCCTCGGGGTGGATCTACGGGGTGGGGATCATCCTGCACCCCCGGGGCCTGCGGCGGCAGTCCCCGGTCGGTGCGCTGCGGGCGTGACAGCGCTCCCGGCGTAACATCGTGGGTCGACCGTGCCGCTGTCCGGATGGACGTGTCACACGCTCCGCCGCACCGGCGACGGTCGCGCGGTGTGCGACTGTTGTCTGAGTCAGGATCAGCAGGGCATTCGGAAGGAGCCCGACATCACCAGCGAACTCCCGCGACTCGCGGCGGTTACCCGACCGCAGCGGGGTTCCGGCGCGTCGGGTGCCGTCTACGTGCCGTCGGCCGGGGCGGGGCTGCACGGCGGCGTCCCGCCGGGCGAGCGGCTGCGGGTGCTGCTGGTCGAGGACGACGAGGGCGACGCCTTCCTGGTCGGCGAGCTGCTCGCCGAGACCAACTCGATGATCGACCTGCTGGTCGCCACGAGCCTCAGCGAGGCCCGGCAGCGGGTGATGGGCGTGGACTGCGTCCTGCTCGACCTGGGCCTGCCCGACGCGCAGGGCCTGGACGGGCTGCGCCGGGTGCTGGAGATGGCCAGCGGCGCCGCGGTCTGCGTGCTGACCGGCCGCTCGGACGAGCACCTGGGCATCGTCGCGGTCGCCGAGGGGGCGCAGGACTACCTGGTCAAGGGCCAGGTCGACGGCGTCCTGCTGACCCGGGCGCTGCGGTACGCGGTCGAGCGCAAGCGGGCCGACGAGAACGCCCGCCGGCTGCGCGAGGTGGAGCTGCGCCAGGCCGAGTCCGCCCGCCTGGAGCGTGGCCTGCTGCCGCAGCCGCTGATGACCACCGACGAGGTGTCGGTGCACACGTTCTACCGGCCCGGCCGGCACGCCGCGCTGATCGGCGGCGACTTCTACGACGTGGTGCAGACCCAGCCGGACCGGATCGACCTGATCGTCGGCGACGTCTGCGGGCACGGCGTGGACGAGGCCGCGCTCGGCGTCGAACTGCGCGTGGCCTGGCGGGCGCTGGTGCTGGCCGGGGTGCCGGACGACGAGGTGCTGCCCGCGCTGGAGCAGGTGCTGATGAGTGAGCGCCGCCTCCAGGAGATCTTCGCGACGGTGGCCACCACCCGGCTCGACCTGGCGTCGGCGCGGGCCACCGTACGCCTCGCCGGTCACCCGCCGCCGCTGCTGCTCAGCGGCGGCAAGGTCGCGCCGGTGCCGGCCAAGGGCGGGTTGCTGCTGGGCGTACGCCCGCGCCGCCCGGTCGCCTTCGACCTGGAGTTCGACACCGACGACTGGTCCCTGCTGATGTACACCGACGGCCTCATCGAGGGCCGGGTGGACGGCGGGGACGAACGCCTCGACGTGCCGGGCCTGACCGGGCTGCTCGCCGAACCGGCGAACCGGGCGGTGCCGCTGTCCGAACTGCCCGCGTGGCTGGTCGGGCGGGCCGAGCAGATCAACGGTGGTCCGTTGGCCGACGACGTGGCGATGTTGCTGGTGACCCGGGGCACCGGCCGGTGAGCGAACAGCGAACCGGTCCGGCAAGTCCCGCAGTGCCGAACGGAGAAGAACCTGTGAAGGCGTACCAGCAGGGTTGGACCCTGCGGCGGCGGGTGGCCGCGCTGCTCGGCGTGGTGGTGGTGCTGCTGCTCGGCCTGGCCGCCGCGGAGGCGGCGGTCGCCGCGAAGAACCGGCAGAACATCGACGCGGTGCTGCTCAAGACCGGTCCGCTGCGTGTCCAGGCGCAGGAGCTGATGAGCGTCCTGCTCGACCAGGAGACCTCGGTGCGCGGGTACGCGGTGAACGGTGACCGCAGCGACCTGGAGCCCTACCAGGAGGGCGTGCGGCGCGAGCAGAGCCTGGTCGCCTCGATCCGCGACCTCTCCGCCGACTACCCGGACGTGCGCCGGTCGCTGGTCGTGGTGGAGCAGGAGACCGCGCAGTGGCGGACCCAGGTGGCCGAGCCGGTCATCACCACCGTCGAGCGGGACGGCCCGGAGGCCGGCCAGGCGCTGATCACCGACGCGACCCGCCAGCAGTTCGACGGCATCCGCACGGCGGTGAACACACTTCAGGAGGAGATCCTCACGGTCCGGCAGGAGACCGCCGACCGGGTCAACGCGACGAGCAACACGCTCGTCGTACTGCTGATCATCGCCGCGCTGGTGGTGACGACGGCCGGCGTGGTCATGCTGCTCTCGCTGGACCGGATCCTGATCCGCCCGCTGGCCGACCTGGTCGGTCAGGTGCGTGAGGTGGCCGACGGCGACTACCGGCACCGCATCGAGGGGTCCGGGCCGCCGGAGTTCCGCCGGCTCGCCGACGACATCGACCAGATGCGGATGAAGATCGCCCGGGAGCTGGACGAGGTACGCGAGGCCCGGGAGCGCATCGAGTGGGTCAACAGCCAGTTGCAGAAGCAGGCCGAGGAGCTGACCCGGTCCAACCGTGACCTGGAGCAGTTCGCGTACGTCGCCTCGCACGACCTCCAGGAGCCGCTGCGCAAGGTGGCGAGCTTCTGCCAGCTCCTGCAGCGGCGGTACGCCGGGCAGCTCGACGAGCGGGCCGACCAGTACATCGCCTTCGCGGTCGACGGCGCGCAGCGCATGCAGCGGCTGATCAACGACCTGCTGGCGTTCTCCCGGATCGGGCGGTTGACCACCGGTTTCACCGAGGTCGACCTGAACAAGGTGATGGGCGACGTGGCGGGGCAGACCGAGGCGGCGTTGCAGTACTCCGACGCGGAGCTGACCTGGGGCGAGATGCCCACCATCCGCGGCGAGGAGCCGCTGCTGACCAACCTGCTGGTCAACCTGGTCAGCAACTCGGTGAAGTTCCGCCGGCCCGACGTGCCGCCGAAGGTGCACGTGTCGGCGCGGCTGGTGGACGGCGAGTGGGAGATCAGCTGCCGGGACAACGGGATCGGGATCGAACCGGAGTTCGCCGACAAGATCTTCGTGATCTTCCAGCGGCTGCACTCGAAGGACGCGTACCCGGGCACCGGCATCGGACTGGCCATCGTCAAGAAGATCGTGGAGTATCACGGCGGCCGGGTCTGGGTGGACACCGACGCCGACGAGGGCACCACGATCCGGTTCACGCTGCCCGCGCTGGAGGCCGACATCGAGGCCGCCAAGGCGGCGGAGGCCGCGGCGGACGACGACACGACGGACGCGGAGGACGCCGCGGAGCCGGCCGAGGCGCCGGCCGCTGAGGGCGCCGACGGTGACCCGGCGGACGTCGGGCGGCAGCCGGACGGCGAGGCACGCGAAGAGCCGCCCGCGGAGGCGGACCGACACGGTACAAACGGTGGCATGAAGGAGACGGTGGGATGACCGCGCCCGCGGACGGCAAGAGCCCGATCGAGGTCCTGCTCGTCGAGGACGACCCCGGCGACGTGCTGATGACCCAGGAGGCGTTCGAGGAGCACAAGCTCCGCAACCGCCTCACCGTCGTCTCCGACGGCGCCGAGGCGCTCGCCTACCTGCGCCGCGAGGGCCAGTACGCGGACGCGGTGACGCCCGACCTGATCCTGCTCGACCTGAACCTGCCCCGCCGGGACGGCCGGGAGGTGCTGGAGGAGATCAAGAAGGACGAGGAACTGCGCCGGATCCCGGTCGTGGTGCTCACCACCTCGCAGGCCGACGAGGACATCCTGCGCAGCTACCAACTGCACGCCAACGCCTACGTGACCAAGCCGGTTGACTTCGAGCGCTTCATCTCGGTGGTCCGCCAGATCGACGAGTTCTTCGTCAGCGTGGTCAAGCTGCCGCCGCGTGGCTGACCCGCTGCTGGACGACGTCGGCGCGCTGCTGAAGGAGGCGGCGGCCAAGGTCGTCGTGCCGTTGTTCCGCCGGCTCGACGCGTCCGACATCTCCGAGAAGGCACCGGGCGAGGTGGTCACCGTCGCCGACCGCGAGGCCGAGGCGCTGATCTCCGAAGGGCTGCGGCGGCTGCGTCCCGGCTCGGTGGTGGTCGGCGAGGAGGCCGTCGCCGACGACCCGGACCTGCTGCGGCACCTGCGCGGCAGCGGCGACGTGTGGCTCGTCGACCCGGTCGACGGCACCTCCAACTTCGCCGCCGGCCGCCGGCCGTTCGCGCTGATGGCGGCGCTGCTCACCGACGGCGTACCGGTGGCCTCCTGGGTGTACGACCCGCTCGACGGCACGATGGCGGCGGGCCGGCTCGGCGCCGGCACCGAGCTGGACGGCGCGTCGCTGAGTACGCCGCAGGCCGAGCCGCGGGTGGGCGCGCTGCGCGGCACCGCGGCGACGAAGTTCCTGCCGCCGGACTTCCGCCGCCGGGTGGAGGAGGGCGGGCGCCGCATCGGTGAGCTGCTGCCCGGCCAGCACTGCGCCGGCCGGGAGTACCTGGACGTGCTCACCGGCACGCAGCAGTTCGTGCTGTTCTGGCGCACCCTGCCGTGGGACCACACACCCGGCGCGTTGCTGGTGCGCGAGGCCGGTGGCGTTGCCCGCCGGTTCGACGGCACCGACTACCACCCGGCCGACGAGGGCCGGGGGCTGCTCGTCGCGGCCAGCCCGGAGATCTGGGACGAGGTGAGCGCCGCCCTGCTGGGCGGTTGAGCGGCGCTGCGCGACGGGCACGGCACGCTGCGTCGACGTCGGACGCCCTACGCGGTCGCCGGCCTGGCGTGTCGCGCGTGGTCCGGTATCGTGACCGGCGGTCTCCGCCAGCAGGCCGCCGTCCGGCGCCGGCGGAGACGCCGCTCGGTGTGCGGGGGCCGGCGGTCGACGGAAGGACCATCACGTGCCCAGGACC
Source organism: Micromonospora sp. WMMD1274 (assembly GCF_049179035.1). NCBI lineage: Bacteria > Bacillati > Actinomycetota > Actinomycetes > Micromonosporales > Micromonosporaceae > Micromonospora > Micromonospora sp. WMMD1274. Next base: position 2,298,358 of record NZ_JBMHMG010000001.1, on the reverse strand, counting down.
AGCCCTACCGGCCGGCGCGCCCGGCGGTCGCTGCTCGCCGCGCTCGCCGCGATGGCCGTGCTGCTCGGCTCCGGCGTGGCCGCCGGGCCGGCCGCCGCCGTACCCAGCCCGAACGCCCCGAACGAGGGCGGCAGCAAGCAGCTGCGGGCCGCGTTGGAGGCGGCGGCGAAGGGCCACATCGAGGCCCAGAACAAGCTGGAGAACTCCAAGCGCCGGCAGAAGGCGCTCGCCGCCCAGCTCAGCGACATCGAGGTACGCCTCGTCGGGCTCAGCGCGCAGGCCGGTGAGGTCGCCGCGCAGTCGTACCGGATGGGCCGGCTGACCGCGACGTCGATGCTGCTGGCCAGCGCCGACCCGAACGACTTCCTCAAGCGCGCGGCCGAGCTGGACGTGATGGCCCAGCGGGACAGCAAGCGGCTGCGGGAACTGGCCGACGCGAAGGCGCAGGCGGCCGAGGCGAAGCTCGCCATCGACGCCGAGGTGCGTGAGCAGGCCAAGCAGGTCGCGGTGCAGGCCCGCAAGAAGAAGGACGCCGAGGTGGCGCTGGCGAAGGTCAGCTCCGGCGCCGGGTCCGGGTTCAACGGCACGTCCTCGTCGGCGAAGCCCGCGCCGCGCAACTCGGACGGCTCGTGGCCGTCGGAGTCCTGCTCGGTGGACGACCCGACGCCCGCGTCCGGCTGCATCACGCCGCGCACGCTGCACATGCTCCAGCAGGCCAAGGGGGCCGGTTACAAGCGCTACGCCTCGTGTCACCGCAGCGGTGGCGGCGGCGAGCACCCCAAGGGCCGGGCCTGCGACTTCTCCGCCGCCAGCGGCGGGTTCGAGGACAAGACCGCCACCGGCGGCGACAAGGCGTACGGCGACAGCCTCGCCGCCTGGGCGAAGAACAACGCGAACCGCCTCGGCATCATGTACGTCATCTGGTATCGGCAGATCTGGATGCCGAACACCGGCTGGCGCGCGTACAGCGGCGGCGGCAGCCCGGCGGCGGACCACACAAACCATGTTCACATCTCGATGTATTGACCCGTTCCGCCGCGAGCGCTGCGTAGCATCGCCACGGTGAGCAGCACATCGTCCGACGTCATCGCGGAACCGGCGGCCGGCGCCCCGGTTCCGCCCCGGGCCCTGCCCAACGGGCTCGCCGCGTTCCTCGTCTTCCTCTCCAGCGGGGCCGTGCTGGTGCTGGAGACCGTGTCGTTGCGCCTGGTCGGCCCGTACGTCGGGGTGACCCTCCAGGTGACCAGCTCGGTCATCGGCATGGCGCTGGCCGCCATCGCGTACGGGGCGTGGTTCGGTGGGTGGCTCGCCGACCGGCGTGACCCGCGCACCCTGCTCGCCCCGGCGCTGGTGCTGGCCGGCATCGCCACCGCCGTCACGCTGCCGATCGTCCGGTACGCCGGCGAGGTGCTGCGCGGCGGCGCGGCCAGCGCGGTGCTCCTGCTGACCGCGCTCACCGTCCTGCTGCCCGCCGCGCTGCTGGCCGGGATCACCCCGCTCGTGGTGAAGCTCCAGCTCGCCGACCTGCGCCGGACCGGGCAGGTGGTGGGCAAGCTGTCCGGCATCGGCACGCTCGGCGGCATCACCGCCACGCTCGGCACCGGCTTCGTGCTGGTGGCCGCGCTGTCCAGCACCGTCATCGTGCTGGGGCTGGCCGCCGTGCTCGGCGTGACCGGGCTGGCGCTCGGCTTCTGGCTGCGCCGGCAGGCCGGACCCAGCGGGCTGTCCGCGCCGGGCCGGGTCAAGGCCGCGCTGGCGCTGCTCGGCCTCGCCGCCGCCGGGCTCACCGCCGCGGCGCCGAACCCGTGCGACGTGGAGACCGCGTACCACTGCGCGCGCGTCGAGGTGGATCCGTCGTGGCCGCAGGGGCGCACGCTCTACCTCAACTCGGCCGAGCACTCGTACGTCGACCTGAACGAGCCGAACCACCTCAAGTACGCGTACACCCAGTGGATCGGCCTGGTCGCGGACGTGGCGCGGCCGGCGAAGCAGCCGATGGACGCGCTGCACCTGGGCGGCGGCGGCTTCACCGTGCCGCACTACCTGGCCGCGACCCGGCCCGGCACCGACAACCTGGTGTTCGAACTCGACGGCGGGCTGGTCGAGCTGGACCGGCGGGAGCTGGGCCTGCGTACCGGCCCGCAGATGCGTGCCGAGGTGGGCGACGCGCGGGTACTGCTGCGCGGCGAGCCGACCGACAGCCGCGACTTCATCGTGGGCGACGCGTTCGGCCACCTCGTGGTGCCGTGGCACCTGGCCACCCGGGAGATGGCCGCCGACATCCGCCGGGTACTGCGCCCGGACGGGATCTACGTGCAGAACGTCATCGACTACCCGCCGGGCCGGTTCATCCGGGCCGAGCTGGCCACCGTGAAGGCCGAGTTCGCGCACGTCGCGCTCATCGCACCGCCCGGCGCGATCGACGGGCAGCAGGGCGCCAACTTCGTGATCGTCGCCTCGGACGCGCCACTGCCGCTCGCCGCGATCCCGCCCGGGCTGAAGCTGCTGCCCGAACGGGCCGAGCTGATGGACGAGGCGGCGGTGACCGGGTGGGTGGGCGACGCGATGGTGCTCACCGACGACTACGCGCCGGTGGACCAACTGCTGGCGACCGCCTGAACGGGTGACTTTCCTGACCGATTCCGACCGCTGAGGTGTACCGGGGTCGACTTCGGGCAACAGGACCGACCATGGGTGGACCGGTCAGGAACGGCGTGCAACTGCTCGGCGAGCGATACCGGTTGGTCGAGCAGCTGGGTGCGGGCGGCATGTCGGTCGTCTGGCGCGGCTACGACGAGGTGCTGGGCCGGCAGGTGGCGGTCAAGGTACTGGCGTCGCGGCTAGCCAGCGACAAGGCGTTCCGGCACCGGATCCGGGTGGAGGCGCAGGCCGCCGCGCGGCTGTGCCACCCCAACATCACCAACGTGTACGACTACGGCGAGTCCGTGCAGGTCGGCCTGACCGTGCCGTACGTGGTCATGGAGCTGGTCGACGGCGGTCCGCTCAGCGGGCGGCTCGGCCGCGACGGGCAGCTTCCCTGGCGGGAGGCCATGACCATCGGCGCGGAGGTCGCCTCGGCGCTGGCCGCCGCGCACGCCCGCGGCGTGGTGCACCGGGACGTGACGCCGGGCAACGTCATGCTGACCCCGACCGGGGTGAAGGTCGTCGACTTCGGCATCTCGGCGCTCGTGGGGGAGAGCGACAAGGGGCCCGACGGCGCGCTGCTCGGCACGCCCGCGTACCTTGCGCCGGAGCGGCTGGACAACGGCCACGTCTCGCCGGCCACCGACGTGTACGCGGTCGGGCTGCTGCTCTACCGGATGCTGACCGGCCGCCTGCCGTGGCAGGCCAGCACCACCACCCAGATGCTGCGCGCGCACATGTACCGCGACCCGGACCCGATGCCCGCGGTGCCGGGCCTGCCCGAGCCGGTCGCCGCGCTGGTGCAGCGGTGCCTGGCCAAGCGCCCCGAGGACCGCCCGGCCACCACCGAGGTGGCCCGTACGCTCGCCGAGGCGGCCGGTATCGCGGCGATCGTGCCGGTGTCGCCGGCGTTCGGCCGGATGGACCCGGCGCTCGCCGAGAACGCCGGAACCACGATCCTGCCGTGGTCGGCGGAGACCGACGCGCTGCCGTTCTCGGCGGTCCGTACCCGCACGAGGCGGGCGGTGGCGCGACGGCGCAAGGTGGAGGCCGGCGTGGCCGCCGTCGGACTGGTCGCGGTGACCGCCACGCTGTGGGGTCTCACGTCGCGCAGCCCGGCCAGCGGCGGGGTGGAGCCGACCGAGGCGCGGATGAGCCTGCCCGAGGCGGTCCCCTGCGCTGTCGACTACTCGCTGCGCCGCGACACCGGCAAGGAGTTCTCCGCCGAGCTGACGCTCACCAACACCAGCGACCGGGAACTGCGCGGCTGGACCATGAACTTCACGTTCCCCGGCAAGCAGACCGTCACCACGTCCCAGCCCACGGCGCGTCAGGCGGGGCGTACCGTCTCGATCGCCGCGCCGGCGACGGACCCGGCGCTGGCGCCCGGCGCGTCGACGAAGCTGACGCTCGCCGGTCGCTACACCGGGAGCAACACGCTGCCGGTCGAGTTCACGCTCGGCGACAGCACCTGCGGCGTGCAGGTCTCCGGCATCGCCGGCTCGGCGCCGACCACCGCGCCGCCGGTGAAGACGCCGGTCAAGCCGGCCACCAAGAGCACCGCGAAGACCACCACCAAGAGCGGGCCGGCGGCGAAGGCCAAGCCGGCGAAGCCCAAGGCCGCGCCGAAGCCGCCCAAGGGCAAGGAGGGCCCGAAGGGAAAAGCAAAGTAGACCGGCCGAAGGGGGGTGAGCACGGCAAGGGCAAGGGTCCGAAGAAGGGCTGACGGTCAGGTCGACGGCTCCGGTCAGGTCAGCGCGGAGAAGCGCTGCACCTGGGAGATGCCGCCCTCCACGATGAGCACGCTGTCCGCCGTCAGCACCGTGTCCGGCCCGGCGTAGCGGAACGGCTGCCCGGACTGCTTCTCGCCCACCACCATCACGCCGTACCGGTCCTGCGGGGCGATGTCGCGCAGCGACCGTCCGACCAGCGGCGCCGGCACCTTGATCTTGGCGATGGCGAACTCGTCGTCGAACTCGATGAAGTCGAGCATCCGGCTGACGATCAGATGCGCCACCCGCTCGCCGGTCTCCGCCTCGGGGAAGACCACGTGGTGCGCGCCCACCGAGTGCAGGATCTTCGCGTGCTTCTCCGAGGTGGCCCGCGCCCAGATCTGCTCGATCCCCAGCTCGGCCAGCGCCAGTACGGTGAGCACGCTCGCCTCCAGCGACGCGCCGATCGCGACCACGACCCGGCGGAAGTCCGCCAGCCCGAGCTGGCGCAGCACCACCTCCTCGGTGCTGTCCGCCTGCACCACCCGGTCGAGGTCGGCCGACCAGTGCTGGACCCGGTTCGGGTCGTGGTCGACCGCCAGCACCTCGTAGCCGAGCCGGGACAGGGACTCCGCCAGGCGCGCGCCGAACCGGCCCAGGCCGATCACCACGATGCCGGACTCCTCCGGATGTCTAGCCGACAATGGGTTGCTCCTCCGGGTAGCGGTACAGCCGTCGACGGGTGTTCAACGCGATGGCCGAGCCGAGGGTGAGCGGTCCGACCCGGCCGATGTACATGAGCGCGGTCAGCACGTACTGGCCCGGCGGGGAGAGCTGCCCGGACACCCCGACGGTCAGGCCGGTGGTGCTGAACGCGGAGGTCACCTCGAACAACGCGGCCGAGAACGATATGTGCGAGGTCAGCGCGATCAGGGCGACCGTCCCGCCCGCAACGAGCGCCACGCTCAGCAGCGCCACGGTCAGCGCCTGCCGCTGGCTCGCCGTCGCCACCCGTCGTCGCCCGACAGTGGTGTCCGGCTCGCCCCGCAGCTCGGCCCAGATGGCGAAGCCGAGCAGGAAGAACGTGGAGACCTTGATGCCGCCCGCGGTGCTGGCGCTGCCGCCGCCGATGAACATCAGGCCGACCAGCATGGGGTAGCTCTCGTCGGTGAGCCGCCCGACGTTCACGACGTCGAAGCCGCCGGTACGGCTCAACGCGATCTGGGTGAACGACGCCAGCAGCTTGCCCTGCACGTCGTAGGTGCCGATCGTGAACGGGTTGCCCCACTCGACCAGCAGCAGGTACGCGACGCCGAAGACGATAAGCACCACGCTGCCCCAGACGGTCAGCTTCGTGGCGACCGCCCAGCGCGCCGGCTGCCGCCACTCGCGTACCGCCTCGAACAGCGCCGGGAAACCCAGCCCGCCGATGATCGCGCCGATGCTGAGCGGCAGCGCCACCCAGCCGTCCCGGGAGAACGCGACCAGACCGTCGGAGTAGAGCGCGAACCCGCCGTTGTTGAACGCCTGGACCGAGTGGAACACCGCCGACCACAGCGCCCGGCCCGGCCGGTAGTCGTACGCCAGGAACAGGCGCGCGGCGATCACCGCCGTCATCAGGGCCTCGGTGACGAAGACGGTGGCCGCGATGCGCAGCAGCAACCGGCGTACGTCGCCGAGGCCGAACTCGGCGGTCTCCGCCTGCACGAGCAACCGGTTACGCAGGCCGAGCTGACGGGAGACGGCCAGGATCACCAGCGACGCCCCGGTCAGGATGCCCAGACCGCCGAGCTGCGTCAGCACGGTGATCATCACGAGGCCGAAGCCGTTCCAGTAGTTCGGCGTGTCGGTGATCGCCATCCCGGTCACCGACACCGCCGACGTGGACGTGAACAGCGCGGTGACGAACGGGGTGTACCGCTGCTCGCTGGTGGCCCAGGGCAGCATGAGCAGGCCGGTGCCGACCAGGATCACCGCCAGGAACCCCAACGGCACCAGCCGTACGGGCTTCCGGAGCAGGCGGCGCATCCCGTCATCTTCCGTCCGGAGATTCACCGGCAGGTCAGGAACCGACCAACTGGCGGTCAACCACGCCCGGTCTGCTGTGCGTACCCCATCGACGAACAGGAGACGGCGTTGCGACGTACCCTTTCCGCCCTCGGCGTGGCCGGCGCGCTGCTCGCGGCGGCCGCTGTGGTGGTGCCGGCAGTGGCCGCCCAGGCCGGCCCGGACACCCGCGCCGAGCAGGCCCGCGCGCCCCAGCGGCCGATCGTGATCGGTCACCGCGGCGCGAGCGGCTACCGCCCGGAGCACACCCTGGAGGCCTACCGGCTCGCCGTCCGCCAGGGCGCCGACTTCATCGAGCCGGACCTCGTCTCGACCAGGGACGGCGTCCTGGTCGCGCGGCACGAGAACGAGATCTCCGGTACGACCGACGTGGCCGCCCGCCCCGAGTTCGCCGCCCGCAAGGCGACGAAGACCATCGACGGGGTCACCGTCACCGGCTGGTTCACCGAGGACTTCACGCTGGCCGAGCTGAAGACGCTGCGGGCCAAGGAGCGGCTGCCGCAGGTGCGGGTCGCCAACACCGCGTTCGACGGCAGGTTCGAGATCCCGACGTTCCAGGAGGTCATCGACCTGGCGCGGGCCGAGTCGAAGGCCCGGGGCCGGACCATCGGCGTCTACCCGGAGACCAAGCACCCGACCTACTTCGCGTCGATCGGGCGCGCGCTGGAGGAGCCGCTGGTGGCGGTGCTGCGCCGCAACCGGCTCACCCACCGGAACGACCCGGTGTTCGTCCAGAGCTTCGAGACCGCCAACCTGCGCAAGCTCGACAAGATGATCGACGTACGGCTGGTGCAGCTCATGGACGCGTCCGGCGCGCCCTACGACTTCGTCGCGGGCGGCGACAAGCGGACCTACGCGGACCTGGCCACGCCCGCGGGCCTGGCCTGGATCTCCCGGTACGCCGACGGCGTGGGCCTGAACAAGAACCTGATCGTGCCCCGGGACTCGGCCGGACGGCTGCTCGCGCCGACCTCGGTGATCCGCGACGCGCACCGGCAGAAGCTGGTGGTGCACGCGTGGACGTTCCGGGCCGAGAACCAGTTCCTGCCGGTGGACTTCCGCATCGGCACCGACCCGAACGCGCGTGGTGACATCACGTCCGAGTACGAGCTGTTCTTCGACCTGGGCCTGGACGGCGTGTTCAGCGACCACCCCGACACGGCGGTGGCCGCCCGAGCCGGCCGCTGACCCTGCTCCGCTGAAACGGGGTGCTCGCCGTTCCGGCGGGCACCCCGTCCGCGCTTTCCCCGGTTCCGGTCGCGCTCGGCCGCCCCCGAGATCTTGGTACGAAACGGCCCCTCCAAGGGCCATTCCATACCAAGATCTCGCGAGGGCGGTGGCGGTGGTGCGGGCGGTGGTGGCGGGGCTTGTCGTGCGGGGCGGGCGCCACTTCGGGGAGGTGGCTGCTTCCGGGCGCGATGATGCCGCCACTTCGGCGTAATGGAGTTGATCAGCTCGGGGGTTCGGCTACGTACGTGCCGCGGCCGGGCTGGCCGGTGATCAGCTCGCGATCGTGCAGCAGTGAGAGGGCGCGGGACGCCGTGTTCATGTGGACGCCGTAAGCCTCGGCGAGTTCACGGGTCGAGGGCAGCTTGTCGCCGGGCTTCAACTCGCCGCTCTTGATCTTTGCGGCGAGTTCGTTGGCGATCTGACGATATGGCGCTTCAGCTGTGGGCATGGTGAGGACTCCGGTCGGTTCGGCACCTCCGATCATGCCGGGCCTACACCAGTAACTGCAACAACTAGAAAGCCCGATGTGGACGCTCGACCTACACAGGTATTTTGGGTAGGCTGACCCGCGTCCGGCTCCGGTTGGTTCGGCAAACCTCGGGAGTCGGACCCGGATTGGGCTCCGGGGTCGTACCGCCGAACGGGCTGCGGTCTCGGGGTCGGCGGCCCGCCCGCGTCCCCTGTCTGCGGGCGGGCCGCCTCCACGGCTCGGTGAGGAGGATCGGCGTGCGCAACGTGCTCAACCTGTTTCAGCCGACCCGGCGACGTGGCAAGGGGCGGCAGCCGAACGAGGGCTGGTACCGCTCGGAGTCGTGCCGGCCGCTGAGCGTCGGGCAGATCCGCGAGCGGCGGTTCCGCACCGTGCGGCACGGGCTCGACCCGGCGGAGGTGCACGCCTTCCTCTACCGGGTGGCGGGTGACCTGGCGCTGGCCCGGCGCGACGCGTCCCGCTACGCCGAGGAGAACACGCGCATCAAACAGGCGCTCAAGAGCTGGCAGTCCCGGTTCACGCCGGGTACGCAGCGGTGAGCCGGGAGCGGTTCGTCGTACACCTGCCGGTGCTCTCGGCCGACCTCGACGGCGCGCGGGCGTTCGCGCGGGCCATCTGCCGGGCACTCGGGTTCCTGGCCGACGTGGAGCGCGCCGGGACGACCGTGTCGCGGGAGGACGAGCAGTCCGTACGCCACTGGGTCTGGTGCGACCGGCTGCGCGACGGTGGCCGGCGATGCGCACGGGCGGCCGACCACGACGGGGACTGCGGCGGGCGGTGACCGTCGCGCGATGGCGTGGGGCGACATTCCCGGCGGGGCGTGCGTGGCGGATGCGGCCATCCCGGGTCGGTGCGGTTACGTGGCGATGTCCGGCGTTGTAACGCGCGGCCACCCCGTCGCGGGCACTTGTGTGCGCCGACCACATAGCCCGTGGGTGACGTCACTTCTAGCGTGAGCCGACAACTGACATTCCCCCTGTCCTCACCTGGAGTCGCAATGACGATCCGGCACACGCGACGGGTGTTCCTTACCGCCGCCACCTCGGTGGCGGTCGCTCTGGCCGCCACGGCCTGTGGCAGCCCGCAGGACACCGCATCCGGCGGCGGCGACGCCGCCCCGGTCAAGGTCGGTCTGGTCTACTCCCAGTCCGGGCCGCTCGCCAGCTACGGCAAGCAGTACATCGAGGGTTTCAAGGCGGGCCTCGACTTCGCCACCAAGGGCACCGGCAAGGTCGGTGACCGCACGATCGAGGTGACCGAGGCCGACGACGCGGGCGACCCGGCCAAGGCCGTGTCCGCCGCGAAGGACCTGATCGGCAAGGGTACGAAGATCATCGCCGGGTCCACCTCCTCCGGGGTGGCGCTCCAGGTGGCGCCGATCGCCGCGCAGAACAAGGTGCTGTTCATCTCCGGCCCGGCCGCCACGGACGCGGTGACCGGCGCGAACAAGTACACGTTCCGGTCCGGCCGGCAGTCCTGGCAGGACGTGGTGACCGCCCGGTCGTTCATCGGCGACGCGGCCGGCAAGAAGGTCGTGGTGTTCGCGCAGGACGGCGCGTTCGGCGACGCCAACGAGGCCGCCGTGAAGGCCGTGATCGGCGGTGCCGGCGCGAACGTGAGCAGCGTCCGGGCCCCGGCCAGCGCCACCGAGTTCACGCCGTTCGCCAGCCAGATCAAGGCCGCCAAGCCGGACCTGCTCTTCGTCGCCTGGGCCGGCACCACCGCAGGCGCCATGTGGCAGACGCTGGACCAGCAGGGCGTCCTCGCCTCCACCACCGTCGTCACCGGCCTGGACATCCGCGCCTCGTGGCCGACGTTCGGCGCTGCCGGCAGCAAGATCTCGTTCCTGTCGCACTACTTCGACGGGGCCAGCGACACCGAGGCCGCGAAGGCCGCGAAGGCGAAGGTGCCGGGTGGCACGCTCGACCTGTTCCACCCGGACGGGTTCGCCGCCGCGCAGATGGTCGTCCGCGCCGTGCAGGAGGGCGGCGACGACGTGGAGAAGATGGTCAAGGCGCTGGAGGGCTGGGAGTTCGAGGGCGTCAAGGGCACCATGAAGATCCGCGCCGAGGACCACGCCCTGCTCCAGCCGATGTACCAGGCCAAGCTCTCCGGCAGCGGCACCACCTTCACCGCGACCGCGCAGAAGTCGCTCACCGGTGACGAGAGCGCGCCGCCGGTCGCGCAGATGAAGGGCTGACCCGTGCTCGCCACCCGCGGTCTGACCTGGCGGATCGGTGAGGTCGCCATCGTCGACTCCGTCTACCTCGATCTGGCGCCGGGGGAGTTCCTCGGCGTGATCGGGCCCAACGGCGCCGGCAAGACCTCCCTGTTCAACCTGATCACCGGCCTGCGCCGGCCCACCGAGGGCACGGTCCTGCTGGACGGCGCGGACATCACCGCGCTTGCGCCGCACCGGCGTGCCCGGCTCGGCCTGGGGCGTACCTTCCAGGCGTCCTCGGTCTTCGGCTCGCTGAGCGTGCGGGAGAACGTCCGGCTCGCCGTACAGGCACACCGGGGTGGCTCGATGAAGCTGTGGCGGCGGGCGGCGGCCGACCGGGAGGTGGCCGCCGCCGCCGACGCGGCGCTCGACCGGGTCGGCCTGCACCACAGGGGTACGGCGCTGGCCGGCACCCTGGCCCACGGCGAGAAGCGCAAGCTGGAGATCGCCCTGCTGCTCGCCGGTGAACCCCGGGTGATGCTGCTGGACGAGCCGATGGCCGGGGTGAGCGCCGAGGACGTGCCCGAGCTGGTCAGCGTGATCAAGTCGTTGACCGGGGACAGTGGCCGGGCGGTGCTCATGGTGGAACACCACATGGACGTGATCCTGGAGCTGGCCGACCGGATCGCCGTGATGCACCACGGCGCGCTGCTGGCGTGCGACACCCCGGACACGGTGATGGCGAACGCCACCGTGCAGGAGGCGTACCTGGGGGAGGCGCTCTAAATGACCGAACCTGTCCTGTCCGTGGCGGACCTGTCCGTGCGGATCGCCGGACTGCACATCCTCCAGGGGGTGTCGTTCGAGGTCGCGCCGACCGGCGTCACGGTGCTGCTCGGACGCAACGGCGTCGGCAAGACCACCACGCTGCGCGCGATCGTCGGGCTGACGCCGCGCGGCGGCGAGGTGCGCGGCAGCGTACGCATGGGGGCGCGCAGCCTGCTCGCCCGACCGACCCACCGGCTGGTCCGCGACGGCCTCGGCTACGTGCCGGAGGACCGCTGCGTCTTCGCCGCGCTCACCGTGGCGGAGAACCTGCGGCTGGCCGAACGGCGGGGCGTCGCGCCCGCGTACGACAAGGTCTTCGCTCTCTTCCCCGAGCTGGAGCGGCGCGGACGGCAACGGGCCGGCTCGCTGTCCGGCGGGCAGCAGCAGATGCTCGCGATCGGCCGGGTGCTGCTGAACGACAACCGGCTGCTGCTGGTCGACGAGCCGACGAAGGGGTTGGCGCCGAAGGTGGTGACCGAGGTGACCGAGGTGCTGGAGCGGGTGGCGGAATCCGTGCCGGTGCTGCTGGTCGAGCAGAACCTGGCGGTGGTACGGCGGCTGGCGACCGACGCGGTGGTGCTCTCCGCCGGGAAGGTCGCCTGGACCGGCGACGCCCAGGAGTTGCTGCTGGAGACGGCGCTGACCAAGTCGCTGCTCGGGGTGGGTTCGGCGGAGGTGCCGGTGAGCGCGAGGAGTGAGCCGGGTTTGCGAGCCCCGCAGTCGCGAACGAAAGGCGGCACGGCATGAACACAGTGGTCCTGCTGACGCTGACCGGGCTCGGCCTGGCGGCGCTGTACTTCCTCGTCGCCTCCGGCCTCTCCCTGGTCTTCGGCCTCGCCGACGTGCTCAACTTCGCGCACGGGCTGTTCCTCGGCGTCGGCGCGTACGCGACGTGGTGGGCGGCCGGCAACCTGCCCGGCGCCGGGCCGGACGGGTTCGGCTTCGTGCTCGCAGTCGTCTTCGGCGTGCTGGCCGGGTCGCTCGTCGCGGTGCTCGTGGAGCTGGTGCTGATCCGACCGCTGTACTCCCGCACCATCGAACAGGTGCTGGTCACCGTCGGCCTGTCGCTGGCCGGGGTGGCGCTGCTCCAGGCCACCTGGGGCGCGGACCCGCGTCCGTTCCCGCGGCCGGACTGGAGCCGCGGCGTGACAGGGGTGTTCGGCGCCCAGGTGCCGAATGCCGGGCTGCTGCTGATCGTCGCCGCCGCTGTGGTGCTCGGCGCGCTGCTGGCGTTCCTGCGCTGGACCCGGTACGGCCTGATCATCCGGGCCGGCGTGGAGAACCGGGAGATGGTGACAGCGCTCGGCATCGACGTGCGCAAGGCGTTCACGCTGGTCTTCGCCATCGGCGGGGCCGCCGCCGCGCTGGCCGGCGCGCTCGGCGGCGTCTACTTCGGCACCGTCTCGCCGGGGCAGGGCGGCTCGCTGCTGATCTTCGCGTTCATCGTGGTGGTGATCGGCGGGATGGGCTCGGTGGTCGGGTCCGCGTACGCGGCGGTCGCGGTGGGGCTGCTGCAACAGTTCGTCAACTACTACGGCACGTCCGGGCTGGGCGACCTGTGCGTGGTCGGCCTGCTCGCCGTGGTGCTGCTGCTGCGTCCGCAGGGCCTGGCCGGAAAGGTGGCTCACGCATGACCGAGGTCAAGAGCGCCGAGGCGCCCGCACCCCCGGCGGCGGTGCCGGACGAGCTGACCCCCGGCCGCGCCCGCTGGCACGGACTGCGCCAGTACCTGCCGCTGGTCGCGCTCGTGGTGGCGGCGATCCTGCCGTACTCCACACTGCACCTGCCCGGGATCTTCGAGGGGCCGCTGAACTCGCCGGGCACGCTGCAACTGCTCGCCATCTGCCTGGTGTTCGGCGGGCTCGCGGCCGGCTACGACCTGCTGTTCGGGCGTACCGGGATGCTCTCCTTCGGCCACGCCCTCTACTTCGCCGCCGGCGTGTACGGCACCGACATCCTGATTACCAAGGCCGGGCTGCCGTTGTGGCAGGCCGCCGTGCTCACGGTGATCGGCGGCACGACGCTCGCCGCGCTGCTCGGGGCGGTCGCCCTGCGGACCGTGGGCATCGCGTTCGCCATGGTGACGCTGGCGTTCGCGCAGGTCGGGGCGATCCTCGTGGCCCGTGACTTCGGTGGCCTCACCGGCGGCGAGGAGGGGTTGCCGCTCGACGTCTCCGGGCTGCCGGCGGCGCTCGTCGGTGTCACCAACACGGTGAACCTCTACTGGCTGGCGCTGGCGTACCTGGCGATCGTCGTCCTGGTCGTGCACCGGGTCAGCGCCTCGCCGACCGGGCGGGTGCTGGCCGGCCTGCGCGACGACGAGCGGCGGATCGGGGTGCTCGGGCTCGACCCGTACCGGTTCAAGCTCGTCGCGTTCACGCTCGCCGGTGGCCTCGCGTCGGCGGGTGGGGTGGTCTACGTACTGATCGTCGGCGGTGCCAGCCCGCACATCACCTCGTCGGAGCTGACGCTGTCGCTGCTGGTCATGGTGGTGCTCGGCGGCCCCGGTACGCGCTGGGGGCCGGTGCTGGGCGGCGTCCTCTACATGTACCTGGACCACCGGCTCACCGCGTTCGGCAGCAGCGACGCGGTGAACAGCCTGCCGGCGTTCCTCAGCCACCCGCTGAGCCAGCCCCTGTTCGTCCTGGGCACTGTCTTCATCCTGGCCGTCTACTTCTTCCCCGGCGGCCTGGCCAGCCTGCGAACCCGCCTGGCCCCCGTCCTGACCGCCTTCCGCCGCCCCCGCTGACCCGCCCCCGCCCACCCGCCCCACCCCTGCCCCGGCGATCATGAAGTTAACGCCGCGACACGCCGTGTCCGATGGCGCTAACTTCATGATCGCCCGGGACAGGGCCGGGGTGGGGACGCGGGAACGGGATGCGGGGAGGGAGACGTCATGGGGGAGCTGCGGCGGCTTGCCGTTGTCAGTGGGGGTGGGACCGGGATCGGGGCTGCGGTGGCGCGCGGGCTCGTCACCGACGGGTTCGACGTTCTCGTCGTCGGGCGGCGGGGTGACGTGCTCGAAGCCGCGGCGCGGCGGATCTGCGCCGAGAGCGGGCGGGACGGGTCGGTCACTGCCGTCGTTGCCGACCTGACCGATCCGGGGCAGGTCGGGGCGGTGGTGGACGCCGTCGGGGAACGGGCCGTGGACGCCGTGGTCAACAACGCCGGCGGCTACCTCGGCGGGTCGACCGACTCGCTCGGCGGGGTGGCGGACTGGTGGCGGGCCAACCTGGACGCGAACGTGCTGACCGCCGTCCTGCTCACCGAGGCGCTCCTGCCGGCCCTGCGCCGCCCCGGCGGCCGGGTGGTCCTGCTCAGCTCGATCGCCGCGCAGCGCGGTGGCGCCGGGCCGTACTCGGCCGCGAAGGCCGCGCTGCACGGCTGGGCGTACGACCTGGCCGCCCAGCTCGGTCCGGAACAGATCACCGTGAACGTGGTCAGCCCCGGCTACGTCGCCGAGACCGAGTTCTTCGGCGACCGGATGACGCCGGAGGGGCACGCCAAGCGGGTCGCCGCCACGCTCGTCGGCCGGGCCGGTGTGCCGGACGACATCGCGGCCGCCGTGCGCTACCTGGTCGGCCCGTCCGCCGGGTACGTCACCGGGCAGGTGCTCGGCGTCAACGGCGGCTCCGTGCTCGGCCGCTGACACGCGGAAGGGCGGTGGCCCCCCGTGCGGCCACCGCCCTTCGCGCGTACGTCGTGGTCAGCCGTTGAGCATCTCGTACGCGGACGCCGGCGCCTTCTGCACCTGCGCGCCCGTCGGCGCGGTGAGCTTCGGCGCCTTGCCGAAGTCGTAGTACTTGGCGACCACCTTCATCGCCTTCTGCTTGCCCGCGGCCGGCAGCTCCAGGGTCAGCGAGGTGAGGTTCCCGTCCGGCCCGACCACAGCGGTGAACGGCACCTTCTTCGCCGCGTCGCCGAGCGCGGCCACGTCCACGGTGGTGAAGCTCTCGCGGATGTCGGCGTTCGCGGTCAGGTCGGCGAACCCGGCGTACGTGCTGTCGCCCCGGTCCTCGACCGTCTCCGCGGTCCGGATGACGGCGGCCATGTTGGCCGGGTCGGCGTTCTGGTAGACCGGCACGTCGGAGGCGTCGTCGAGCTTGGTGCGGTCCAGGAGCATCCAGCGCTTGGGCAGCTTCATCATGTCCTGCAGGCCGGCCATGCCGGTGATCTTGACCCGCATCCAGATGTCCTCGTCGATCACGCGGAAGGTCATCCCCATGGTGAACTCCGGGTCCTTGCTCTTCTCCGACATGGACAGCTCGAGGCCGCGCGCCGCCGGGTCGACCACCCCGTCGAATTTGTCCGCGCCCTCGACCGTGGTGAACCGGAAGGCCGGGTCCTTCTCGTCCGGCACGGCGGCCAGCAGCGCGGCCTTCGGGTCGGCCGACGGGCTGGGCGCGGGCCCGGTGCCCTCGGTGGCGTCCCCGGTCCCGCACCCCGCGGACAGGACGGCGGTGGCCAGCACGGCCGTCGCGAGGGCCGCGGTCCGCCGGAGGCTCACGACGGATCCGAATCGCTGCGTCATGGTGTTCGACTCACTTTCCCAGGTGATTGTTGCCGGGTAAGTATCGGCAGCCGTCACGGCGGGCTCGCTGCCGATATGCTGCCGTCCGACTGCCGTCGGCCACGGTGGGCGGGGGCAGTCGGTACGGGGGCGGAAACTCGCATGTCAGAGGCGCTGCGCTTCGAACTCCTCGGCCCGCAGCGGGCCTGGTACGCCGGCCGACCACTCGATCTGGGCCCGGCCAAGCAGCGGGCCGTGCTGGCCGTGCTGCTGCTCGCCGTGGGCCGTCCCGTGCCGACCGGGCAGATCGTCGAGGCGGTCTGGCCGGACGAGGCGCCGGTGAACGGCCTCAACGTGGTGCAGAAGCACGTGGCCGGTCTGCGCCGGATGCTGGAACCCGACCGGTCACCGCGTACGCCGGCCCGGGTGCTCACCCTCACCGACGCCGGATACCTGCTGCGCGTGCCGCCGGAGGCGGTGGACGTGGCGCGCTTCGAGCGCGGTGTGCAGCGGGCGCGGGCGGCGCAGGCGGCCGGGCGTACGGCGGAGGCGCTGGCCGAGGTGAGCGCCGCGCTGGAGCTGTGGCAGGGGGAGCCGTTCACCGGGTTCGCCGGCGCGTACTTCGACACGGCCCGGCACCGGCTGGTGGAGCTGCGCGCGGTCGCGCTGGAGACGCGTACCGAACTGGAGCTGGCCGACGGCCGGCACGGCGAGCTGGTCGGCCGGCTGGTCGAGCTGGTCGCCGAGTTCCCGGTCCGGGAACGGCTGCGTCACCAGCTCATGCTGGCGCTGCACCGCAGTGGACGGCAGGCCGAGGCGCTGGCCGCCTACCGTGACTACGCGGGGCTGCTCCGCGACGAGTACGGCATCGAGCCGGGCGGGGCGCTCCAGGATCTGCACCGGCGGATCCTGCGCGCCGATCCGGACCTCCTGCCGCAGGCGCGTCCGGAACGGGCCGGGGCGGGCGGGAGGTGGGCGGGCGACCCGGAGCCGATTCCGGCCGCCGTCGAATCCCCTGCCGAAGCGCCGGCCCAGCCGCCGCCCACGAACCCGGCCGAGGCATCGGCCCGGCCGCTGCCCGTGAATCCGGCGACTGCCCCGCCTCCGCCCACCGCCACGCCTCCGGTCTCGGCCCAGCTCACCGTTCCGGTCCAGTTCACCGTCTCGGCGCAGCCGGGCGGTCCGTTCCCGCTGCCGGCCGGTCCGGGTGAGCCGCCGGCGGTCCTGCCGCCCTGGGTGTCGCCCCCGGTCGCGCCGCTGATCGGCGCCGTGCCGCCGTCCAGGCGTCCGTCCGGTGTGCCCGGCTGGTTGAGCGTCGTCGCGACGGTGGGCGGCGCGCTCGTCGCCCTGTTCTCGTTCGGCATGCTCACCTGGCTGGTGGTGCTGCTCTACGGGGTCTGGCGCCGGGGCTGGGGGAGCGTCCTCGCCGCGGTCTACTACCTGACCGTGGCAGCGACGTTCGTGGTGGTCATCGGCAGCAGCGAGACCGAGGAGGTCAGCGCGCCCGAGGCCACCCTGATGGTGATCTGGCTGACCACCTGGGCGGCGGGCGTCCCGCACGTGGTGCTGCTCAACGGCAAGCTGCTCGCCTGGCTGCGCGGCCTGTGGCGTGGGCGGCCGTACGCCGACCGCAACCGGCTGCGCCGGGAGTACGCCCGTTACCTGCTCTACCAGTACCCGTCGGCGCGGGACGACCTGCGCATCGGGCGACCCGATCTGCCCCGGGCGTACGACGACGGCGGACTGGTGGACGTCAACTCGGTGCCGGACCACGTGATCGCCGGGCTGCCCGGACTGACCCGGTCGCAGGCGCAGCACGTGGTGGTCGACCGGCGGATGCGCGGCCCGTACACGTCGATGGAGGAACTGGCCTCGCGGTGCCTGCTGCCGGCGGCGGCGACGGACTCGCTGCGCGAGCTGTTGATCTTCCTGCCGCCCGCCCCGGCACCCGGACCGCCGCCCACGTCGCCGCCCGGTCCGCCGCCCACCTCGCCGCCCGGTCCGCCGGCAGCGTCGGCCGTCCCTGGTAGAAATGCCGGATGAGCCAGGATCGGACGGCCGTGCGGGAACGCGCCGAGGCGGTGCTGCGGCGGCTGGCGGGTGACCACGCCCGGCTGCGCGAGGACCAGTGGCGGGCCATCGAGGCGCTCGTGGTCGACCGGCGGCGGGTGCTCTGCGTGCAGCGCACCGGCTGGGGCAAGTCGGCCGTCTACTTCGTGGCCACCGCGCTGCTGCGCGAGGGAAACCAGCACGGGCCGACGGTGATCGTCTCGCCGCTGCTGGCGCTGATGCGCAACCAGGTCGAGTCCGCCGCCCGCGCCGGCATCCGGGCGCGCACGATCAACTCGGCGAACCTGGACGAGTGGGACGAGATCACCGCCGAGATCCACGCCGGTGCGGTCGACGTGCTGCTGATCAGCCCGGAGCGCCTGAACAACCCCGACTTCCGCGACGGGGTGCTGCCGAAGCTCGCCGCCACCACCGGGCTGCTCGTGGTGGACGAGGCGCACTGCGTCTCCGACTGGGGGCACGACTTCCGCCCCGACTACCGGCGGCTGCGCACGTTCCTGGCCAACCTGCCCGAGCGCACGCCGGTGCTGGCCACCACCGCCACGGCCAACGCCCGGGTCACCCAGGACGTGGCGGAGCAGCTCGGTGACGCGCTGGTGCTGCGCGGCACGCTGGACCGCGAGTCGCTGCGCCTCGGCGTACTCGATCTGCCGAGCCCGGCCCACCGCCTGGCCTGGCTGGCCGACCACCTGGACCGGCTCCCCGGCTCGGGGATCGTCTACACGCTCACCGTCGCGGCGGCCACCGAGACGGCCGACTTCCTGCGCGGCCGGGGCTGGTCGGTCGCCTCCTACACCGGGCAGGCCGAGGACGCCGACCGGCGGGCCGCCGAGCAGGACCTGCTGGACAACAAGATCAAGGCCCTGGTCGCCACCAGCGCCCTCGGCATGGGCTTCGACAAGCCCGACCTCGGCTTCGTCGTGCACCTGGGCGCGCCGCCCTCGCCGATCGCCTACTACCAGCAGGTCGGCCGCGCGGGCCGGGCCGTCGAGCACGCCGAGGTGCTGCTGCTGCCCGGCGTCGAGGACGCGGCCATCTGGCGGTACTTCGCCTCGCTCGCCTTCCCGCCCGAGGAGCAGGTCCGCGCCGTGCTCGCCGCGCTGGACACCGAACGGCCGATCTCCACCCAGGCCCTGGAGCCGGTGGTCGACCTGCGCCGCGCCCGGCTGGAGCTGATGCTCAAGGTGCTGGACGTGGACGGCGCGGTCCGCCGGGTGCGCGGCGGCTGGCTCGCCACCGGCGAGCCCTGGGTCTACGACGAGGCCCGGTTGCGGCGCGTCGCCGACGCGCGCGCCGCCGAGCAGCGGGCCATGTGGGAGTACGCCTCGACGTCCGCCTGCCGGATGCGCTACCTGCGGGAAGGGCTGGACGACAGCGGGGCGGCCGACTGCGGCCGGTGCGACAACTGCGCCGGCCCGCTGTTCGACGCCGCCGTCTCCGAGGCGGCGCTGACCGCTGCGCAGACGTTCCTCGGGCGCCCCGGCGTGCCGATCCCGCCCAAGAAGCTCTGGCCCACCGGGTTGGAGGCGGTCGGCGTACCCCTGAAGGGCCGCATCCCCCCGGCGGAGCAGACGCTGCCCGGCCGGGCCGTGGGGCGCCTGTCCGACCTGGGGTGGGGCGGGCGGCTGCGCGGGCTGGTCGGGCCGGAGGCGCCGGACGGCCCGGTGCCCGACGACGTGGTGGCCGCCGTGGTCGAGGTGCTGAAGGCGTGGGCGCACGGCGACGACCCGTGGCCCCGGCGGCCGGTGGGCGTGGTGGCGGTCGGCTCCCGGACGCGACCGCTGCTCGTCGGCTCGCTGGCCGAGCGGATCGCCGCCGTGGGGCGGCTGCCGCTGCTCGGCCGGGTCGACCCCACCGGCCCGGCCGGGGCCGGCGGACCGCGGGGCAACAGCGCCCAGCGGGTACGCGCGCTGCACGACGCCTTCCGCGTGCCCGGCGAGCTGGCCGGCGCGCTGCCGGGGCTGGACGGGCCGGTGCTGCTGGTGGACGACCTGGTCGACTCGGGCTGGACGATGGCCATGGTGGCGCGGCTGCTGCGCCGGGCCGGCGCGCCGGACGTGCTGCCGCTGGCGCTCGCGGTGGCCGGCTGACCCGTCTTCCGGCCTGCGCGGAAAGTTCCCGGGCCGGGCGGAATGCGAGCGTCACCACCGTCGGCGGACCGTCGTCTGGCCCGCGCCCGGGCGGCGGTACCGTGGGGTCATGACCGAGCAGCGACCCGTCGTCCAGACGTACACCGTGACCGGGATGACCTGCGAGCACTGCGTCAAGGCGGTGACCGAGGAGCTGTCCGCGCTGCCCGGTGTCGACGAGGTCCGGATCGATCTGACCAGCGGCACCGCCACTGTCACCAGCGCGGCGCCGCTGTCCGACGAGTCCGTGCGTACCGCCGTGGACGAGGCGGGTTACGAGCTGGTCGGCGGCGGTGCCTGAGTCGTCGTCGGTCACGTCCGGCACCGGCGTCGTCCCCGACGACTCCGAGGCCGGCTCCGACGCCCTCGCGACGCGGTCCGGGGACGGCGCGGGTGGCTCGGCCGGGGCGGCTGCGGCCGGTCCCGCCGTGGTGGACCGGGAGACGTTGCGGCTGGCCCTGGTGGTGGGCGGCCTGGTGCTCGCCGTCCTGCTCGGCTTCGGCCTCGGGCGGATGAACGCGCCGGCCGACCCGGCCCGGCCCGGCAGCGCGACGGCCGGCGGGGTCGCCACGGGCGGCGCCGACGGTGGCGCGCACGCCCACTCACCCGGGACCGGCGCGCACACGCACGACGGCGCCACCGTCACCCAGGGCGGCGGCGACGGCGCGACCGGACTGTCGATCACCTCGGCCGGCTACACGATCGTGCCGTCGACCGAGCTGGTCGCGGGCCGCGCCGGTGAGCTGCGCTTCCAGATCCGCGACGACCAGCGCCGGGCGGTCACCCGGTTCGCCGTCGTGCACGACAAGCCGATGCACGTGATCATGGTCCGGCGTGATCTCAGCGGCTACCGGCACCTGCACCCGACGATGGCCGCCGACGGCACCTGGTCGGTGCCGATCACGGCGCCGGAGGCCGGCCCCTGGCGGATGTACGCGGACTTCACGGCGGTGGCCGACGACGGACGCCAGGTCGCCGTGGTGCTCGGCGCCGACCTGACCGCGTCCGGCGCGTACCGGCCCCGGCCGCTGCCCGCCGCCGCCACGTCGGCCACTGTCGACGGGTTCACCGTCGGGTACGCCGGCACGCCGGAGGTGGGGAAGTCGGTGCCGCTGCGGTTCCGGGTCACCGGCGCGGACGGCGCGGCGGCGGCGCTGGAGCCGTACCTCGCGGCGTACGGGCATCTGGTGGCGTTGCGTGAGGGCGACCTCGGCTACCTGCACGTGCACCCGGAGCCGGTACGCGACGGCGACGACGTGACGTTCTGGCTGACCGCGCCGGGGCCGGGCAGCTACCGGATGTTCCTGGACTTCCAGGTCGGCGGCGTGGTGCGGACCGCCGAGTTCACGCTGACCGTGGCCTGACTCGCGGGCGTCGGCGGCCGGCAGGTCAGCCGGCCCGGCGGACCGGGCGGCGGGCCAGGTAGCGGAGCAGGTCGCGGATGTGGTGCTTCTCCTCGGCGGGCACGTTCGGGTCGGCGAGCCGATCCAGGATGACCCGCACGTCGGCCTCCACCGGGCCGTCCTCGGCGCCCCGGCGGCGGGGCACCGGCCCGGCGTCGGGCAGGCCCAGCGCGCGGAACGCGGCCGCCACGGGCAGGTCGAGGGCGGCGCAGAAGCCGCGGACCTTCGCGAGTTCGGGATAGTCCTGCCAGTCTCCGGCCAGCCAGCGGAACACCGTGGAGCGGCCGACACCGGTGTGGGTGGCGAGGTCGGTCACCGTCCAGCCGCGCTCCTCGCGCGCGGCGTCGATGGCCCGGCGTACGAAGCGCGCGAAGGCCATCTGTGGCGAAACGTCTGCGGAACCCATCCCTGGTGGATCTGTCCCCTTCCTCCGGTGGCCCGGCTCGCGCACCGAGCCTAGTACGCCGGACCGGAGAAGTAACTGACTGATCGGTCCGGAGGTCTCGTCGGCGAGACCCGACAACTACGGAAGTGTGCTTCGGGCAATGCGCTTCGGGTAATAGGCTGAGTGAACCCTGGGAGTCGATGGAGGAACAGCATGGCCGAGCCGGACCGTCCCGTACCGCATCGCCCCGGGGCGGTGAGCCTCTTCTTCGTAGCCAAGGCCGCGGTGTTCGCGCTCGGCTTCTGGATCTGGCTGCTGGTGCTGGCGGTACGCGGTGGCGATGCGACCGGCGTACACCTGATCGCCGCGACCGGCGCGATCTGCACGACGCTGGCCTCGGTGGTGCTGGGAGCGCGGATGGCGGTGCAGCGCAACGCCGCGGTCCGGCACGCCGAGCTGAAGCGGATGCTCGTGGACATCTCGTGGAACGCCTTCGCCGCCGCCGGGAACGCCGAGCAGTCCGGGAAGGTGGTGCCGTTCCCGAGCGCGTCGCACGACGGCGAGTGGCCGCCGCACCGGAACGCCGGTGAGCGGGTGTCGGTGCTGGACCGGGGCGACCGCAACCGGGGCGACCGGGGGCGGTAGGACCACCGCGGCTCAGCGCGCCTCGGCCAGCAACGTCTCCAGCCGGGGCGTGACACCCCACTGGCCGACCAGCTCGCGATACTCCGCGCGCTGCGCGTCGGCCGGCGCACCCGCCGTCCGGCGTGCCCGGATGAGCAGGTTGCGCGGCGTGTGCTGGGAGTCGACGAACTCCACCACCTCGGCGCGGTAGCCGTGCAGGCGGAGCAGCGCGGCCCGAAGCGAGTCGGTGAGCACGTCGGCGAACCGCTCCCGCAGGATGCCCTGCCGGGTCAGCAGCTCGTACGGCGCGGGCGCCTGACCGGCCCGGAGCTGGGCGGCCAGGTCGTGGTGGCAGCAGGGCGCGGCGAGCACCCAGCGGGCACCCCAGCGCACCGCCCGGGCCAGCGCCTCGTCGGTCGCGGTGTCGCAGGCGTGCAGCGCCAGCACCAGGTCGGGCGCCGGTTCGACGGGCGCCTCGGCGATGGTGCCGGCCACGAACCCGACCCGGTCGGCCCAGCCCAGCCGCTCGGCCAGCTCGGTGTTGCGGCGGCGCTGGTCCTCGCGGACGTCGACCCCGACGAGCGTCACGTCCAGGCCGCGCTGGACCAGGTAGCGGTAGGCGGCGAAGGTCAGGTACGCGTTGCCACAACCCAGGTCCACCACCCGCAGCGGGCCGGTGAGGTCGTCGGGCAGCGTGGCCGCGAGCGCCCGCAGGAACGCGTCGACCTGCCGGCGCTTGGCCGCCGAGCCGCCGATCTCCCGGAACAGGGGATCGCCGGGGTCGAGCAGCCACTCCTTGGACCGGTCGTGCCCGCCCGGCTCGGCGGCCGGACGGCTGGCGGCCGCGCGGTGCACCTGCGCCTCGCCGGACTTGGTGACCCGGAGCTGGAGCGTGGCGTCGGCGGTCTCGACGTGCCAGTTGCCGAACGGCTCGGCGAGCAGTTCGTCGACCGCGGCGCCGGCCTCCGTACCGGGTGCCACGTTGCGGGTGTGCGGTCGTGATCCGTCGGAGACGGCGATCTGCAACCGGGGACCGGCCTTCAGCGTGACCGGGCGCAGCTCCGCGCGTACCACCGAGGGATGCTGCCCACGGCGGCGCCCGGCGGCGACCGCGCGGGTCAGGCCCGGTGCGAGCAGCAACGCCCGCACCTCGGCCAGCGCCGAGTCCAACGCTTCCGGCATCAGTACCTACCTCTCCTGCTCTCCCCGCGCTCCCACTCGCCCGCCCTGGCCCCGACCCCGTCGATCATGAAGTTGGCGGCACCCGGACACGGCGTGTCGCGCCGTCAACTTCATGATCGACGGGATGAGGGGAGGGGCGGGCGTGGGGGCGGGGATGGGGACGGCCTCCGGGACCGGGGGTCCGGGAGGCCGTTTCCGTTGGTGTGCGTCAGTCGGCGTTGGTGGCCTCGGCGGGTGCGCCGGTGCTGCCGCTGCGGCGACGGCGACGACGGCGGGGCTTGGTGCTCGCGGCCTCGCCCTCCGTGGGCTGCGGTGCGGCGGCGGTCTCAGCCGCGCCCTCGGTGCCGATCACCGCGGTCGGCTCACCGGCCACCGTCTCACCGGCCCGGCGACGACGCCGGCGACGCGGCGTACGCGGGGTCTCGTCGTCCCCGGCGTCGGCCTGCGCGGCGGGCGAACCGGCGGACGAACCGCCGTCGCCGCCCCGGCCCCGACCACGCTCGCGGTCGCCACGCTCGCGGCCCCGGCTGTCACCGCGCCGCGCACCCCGGCGCGACCGGCCGCCGCCGCCCAGGTCCTCCTCGACCTCGGCGGACAGACCGGCGCGGGTGCGCTCGGCGGTCGGCAGCGTGCCGCTGACGTCCGTCGGGATGGCCAGGTCCGTGTAGAGGTGCGCGGAGGTGTGGTACGTCTCCGGCGGCTCGGGCATGTCCAGCCCGAGCGTCTTGTCGATGATCCGCCAGCGGGGCATGTCGTCCCAGTCGACGAACGTCACCGCGGAACCGGTGGCCCCGGCCCGGCCGGTACGGCCGATGCGGTGGGTGTAGGTGTCCTGGTCCTCGGGGCAGTCGTAGTTGATCACGTGCGTGACGCCCGTGACGTCGATGCCCCGCGCCGCCACGTCGGTGGCGACCAGCGTGTCGATCTTGCCGGCCCGGAACGCCCGCAGCGCCCGCTCGCGCGCGCCCTGACCGAGGTCACCGTGCACGGCGGCGACGGCGAAGCCGCGGAAGTCGAGATCCTCGGCGACCCGGTCGGCGGCCCGCTTGGTACGGGTGAAGATCATGGTCAGCCCGCGGCCCTCGGCCTGGAGGATGCGCGCCACGATCTCGACCTTGTTCAGCGAGTGCGTGCGGTACGCGAGCTGCTTGGTCTGCGGCGACGGACCGGTCTCGGCGGTGTGCCCGGCGTGGATCGTCACCGGGCGGCGCAGGAAGCGCCGGGACAGCGCGACGATCGGGTCCGGCATGGTGGCCGAGAACAGCATGGTCTGCCGGTCCTCCGGCAGCATCGCCAGGATCTTCTCGACGTCGTCCAGGAAGCCCAGGTCGAGCATGCGGTCGGCCTCGTCGAGGACGAGCGCGCGGACCCGGTCCAGCCGCAGGTGCTTCTGCTTCTGCAGGTCCAGCAGGCGGCCCGGGGTGCCGACCAGGATCTCGACGCCCTTGCGCAGCGCCTCGATCTGCGGCTCGTAGGCCACGCCGCCGTAGATCGGCAGCACCCGGACGCCCCGGGTGCGGCCCGCGGCGTCGAGGTCCTTGGCGACCTGGATGCCCAGCTCACGGGTGGGTACGACGACGAGCGCCTGCGGGACGCCGTCGCTGCCCTCGGACGGGGCGAACACCCGCTCCAGCAGCGGGATGCCGAAGCCGAGCGTCTTGCCGGTGCCGGTCGGCGCCTGCCCGATCAGGTCGACGCCGCGCAGCGCGATCGGCAGCGCGTACTCCTGGATGGCGAAGGCGCGGGTGATGCCGGCGGCGGCCAGCGCCTCGACGGTTTCCTGCCGCGCGCCGAGCGCGGCGAACGTGGGTGCCTCCGGGGGGACCGGAGCGGTGGGGGCCAGTGGCTGGCCGGAAATCTGCTCGCTCATATGGATTTGGGGGTGCCCTCTCGTGGTGCGCCCCTCAGGTCCTCAGGGCGCGATCGGTGTGGCGCGGGCCACGCGGTCAGGGGCGATTTCGCCGAGCCGGACCGGGCCGCACGCGCGTCGGGGACCGGCGTTGATCAGCAAGTGACCGATTCGGTGCCCACGGCAACTGTCTCATCCTACCTGAACGGCCCCTGAGGCGTCCCGATTCCCAGGTGGTGGCCGTGCACGCGGGGCGGTTCGTTGTGACTTGAGTCACAGGGGTGGCGCCGGTAGCCTGCGCTCGTGTCCGCCCCCCACCCCGCCGTCCCCGACCCTGCCGCGACCGATCTGTTCGGGCTCGTCGCCTACGGCGAACTGCTCGCGTTCGACCGCCTCGCCGCCGACGCGCGCCTCGCACCCGACCTGCGCCGCCGCGCCGCGCTCAGCGAGATGGCCGCCGCCGAGATCGCGCACTACCGATGGCTCACCGACCGGCTCGCCGCCCGGGGCGTCACCCCGGAGGAGGCGATGGCCCCCTACGTCGAGGCGCTGCGGGCCTACCACGACTCGACCGAGCCGCGGGACTGGGCGGAGGCGGTGACGAAGGCGTACGTGGGGGACGCGATCACCGACGACTTCCTGCGTGGGATCGCCGACGGCCTGGCCGGCCCCGACCGGACACTGCTGCTCGACGTGCTGCACGACTCCCGGTACGCCGAGTTCGCCGGCGCCGAGATCCGGGCCGCGATCGAGGCCGATCCCCGGGCCGCCGGGCGGCTGTCGATGTGGGCGCGGCGGCTGCTCGGGGAGGCGCTGTCCCAGGCGGGCCGGGTGGCCGCCGCCGACCGGGGCGCGCTCGTCGCGTTGATCGGGCGGACCGGCGGGGACGTGCCGGGGCTGCTGCGCCGGCTGACCGAGGCGCACGCCGCGCGCATGACGGCTGTCGGGTTGAACAACTGAGCCGCCGTGGCGGGAGGCCCGCCACGGCGGCCGGTGCCGCGGGAATCAGCGAACGGTGAACCCGACCGCGCGAGGCGACGCCTCGGCGATCTCGACGTAGGCGACCTTGCCGACCGGCACGATCACGCGCCGGCCCTTCTCGTCGGTCAGGGAGAGGGTGCCCTCACTCTTGGCGAAGGCGTCGGTCACGATCTGCTCGATCTCGGCCGGCGACTGCGCGCTCTCCAGGACCAGCTCCCGCGGCGCGTACTGCACGCCGATCTTGACCTCCACTGTGCCTCCTCAACTGGGGCGAAAAAGCCACCGTGGGAAGGCTATCCGATCCGGCGGCCCGATGTTCAGGCTGACTCACCTTGCAGCGGGAAGCTGGCGATGCCGCGCCAGGACAGGGCCGCGACCAGCGCTTCGGCCTCCGCCTTGGGCACCTGGCGGCCGCCGGCGAGCCAGAACTGGGCGGCGGTCTCGGCGGCGCCGACCAGACCCGAGGCGAGCAGTTCGGCGTGCGAGCGGCTGACCCCGGTGTCCGAGATGATCGTGTCGGTGATGGCCGCGATGCAGCCCTGCTCGACCCGCTCCACCCGCTGCCGCACCGCCGGGTCGTTGCGCAGGTCCGACTCGAAGACCAGCCGGAACGCCTCGCTCTCGTGGTCGACGAAGTCGAAGTACGCGCGCACCGCGGCGCCGACGCGCTCCTTGTTGTCGTTGGTGCCGCTCATCGCGTCCTGCACGTTGGCCACTATCGCGTCACAGTGCGTGTCCAGCAGCGCGAGGTAGAGCTCCATCTTCCCGGGGAAGTGCTGGTAGAGCACCGGCTTCGAGACACCCGCCCGCTCGGCGATGTCGTCCATCGCGGCGGCGTGGTAGCCCTGCGCGACGAACACCTCCTGAGCGGCGGCGAGCAGCTGCTTACGGCGCGCCGAGCGGGGCAGGCGGGTGGGCCGACCGGCGGTCTGTGCACCGTTCCCCACTGCGGTCATCGGATCCTCCGAGTATCTGCGTACGAGCCGGCACGTATCACCCGAACCGGTCCGGGTTCGTGAACCCGTCGCGGAATTGGCCCGCCGCTGTAACTTATCGCCACTGTCACCACACGGTAGCCTCAGCGGGGGCGACCAAGGAGCGCGCGGTGAGTGAAACAGGGCAACCCGGAGCCGCCACCCCGGGAGAGCACGGCGACGGGACGGGCCAGCAGGACGAACCGGCCCGTACCGGCGGCGGTTGGGCGCCCCCGCCGAACGGCTGGTCCCGCGGCGCTCCGGCGCCCGGCGGCTGGCCCTACGGCGACCTCGGCGGCTGGGCCGCCTCCTCGCCCCGGCACGGCGACCTGCCGGCCCCGCTGCCCGGCCACTCCGCGCCGGAACCGGGGCGCGTCAACGGCCGCCACGTCAACGGCGTGCACCACGCCGGGGAGGAGTCGCCAGTGACCCGCCAGGCGCCGGTCAGTGCCCCGCCCGCGGAGGAGCCGCCCCGTCCCACCGACGGCGAACGACTGGCCGTACCGGCCCCGCGCCCGGCGCCGACGATCGAGCAGCCGACCGACCCGGGGGACGCCGGTTCCCGGCACGCCGCCGACGACCCGGCCGTCCGGGCGCCGCGCTGGGCCGAGAGCGGGCCGACCTCCGCGCCCCCGGCGCTCCAGGTCCCGCCGGTCGGCGCCGCCGCCTCCGGTTTCGAGGTGCCGCCGGGCTTCCACGCGCCGAACACCGAGTCCACCCCGTCGCTGTCCCGGGGCTGGGCCGACCGGCCCGTCACCCAGCCGGCCGCGAACCGGCCGGAGCACGCACCGGGCGAGGTCCACCCGCCCGAGGGCCGGGCCGCCGCCGCCGAGCCGCGGGCCGCGGCCGAGATCCCGGCGGCCGACGACCCGAGGGCCGGTGAGCCGGACTGGTCGGGGCCCTCCTGGAACCGACCGAGCTGGGGTGACGGCTGGGCCCCGCCGTGGGCCCGCACCGACGAGCCGCCGGCCCGCCGGGCCGAGGAGCCGCCGGTCCGAGGCCCGGAGGAGCCACCCGCCCGCCGCGCCGAGGAGCCCGCCGCCGAGCGGCGCGAGTGGGAGGACGACAGCGCCGCCCACCGCACCGCCCGCGAGGACCGCGCGGCCGAGTGGGCGCCCGAGCCGGTGCGGCCGTACGAGCCGGCCCGCGTCGAGCCGCCCGCCGCCTACGAGCCACCCCGGCCCGAGGCGGTACGGCCGTACGAGCCGCTGCGCGCCGAGCCGGCCCCCGGCCCGGAGGCGACGCGGCAGTACCCGCCGTCCGCCGAGTCCGAGACGCCCCGGCAGTACGAGCCGGGTGCCGGGCCGGAGCCGGCGCGCCGGTACGAGCCCCCGGCCGCGCCGGAGCCGGCGCCCGAGCCGACCCGCCCGTTCCGCCTCCCCCGGGGCGACGCCGAACCGCCGCACGGCTACGAGCGGCCCTCCTGGGCCGGGCCGCCGGTGCCGGTCGCCCCGCTGATCACGCCCCCGGGCCCCCCGCCGACGAGTGCCCCGCCCGCGCCCGGCGCGCCGCCGGTGTCCAGCGCCCCGCCCGCCCCGGCCGGTGGGTACGCCCCGGCCCCGCCCGCCGACGCGGCTGCCGTCGTGCCGCCGACCTCGGGCGTTCCCGCCCAGGGCGGCGCGCAACGTCTCGACCGCGCACCCGCGCCCCACCCGACGAGCGCCCCTCCCTACGCGGCCCGCCGGTCCGCACCGGAACCGGTGCCGGCCGCCGACGCGGTCGCCGAGCCCCGACCGGAGGAACCGTCCCCCGTGCTGCCGCAGCGCGTCCCCTCGGAACCGGACGTGCCAGTCGTGCCGGAGCCACCGGCAGTGGAACCGTCCGCCGAGACCCCCGAACTCGCCCGCATCGCCACCCACCTGCGCCGCGACGACGAACCCGCGCCGCTGCGGGAGCGGCCGGAGGGCTTCGACGTCAACGCGATCCTCGACGCGGTCCGCGAGGTGGCGGGCGTACGCGACGCCGCGCTGCGCCGTACCCCGGCCGGCGCGCACAGCCTCCGGCTCGACCTGGCCGACGGCGCGGACCCGGCCGAGGTGAGCCGCCTGGTGGCCCGGCTGCTCCAGGAGCGGATGGGCCTGGCCGCCGCCCCGCAGAACCTGCCCGGCGCGCCCGCCGTGCCGCCGCCGGCTCCGCTGCGCCGCCGGTCGGCCCGGCTGGACCGCTCCGGTGAGACGCGCGCGGGCGACACCCGGGCACCCGGGGCGCAGCCGGCGCCGGGCCCGGCCCGCACGGGCGAGACCGGTGCCGCCGCGCAGCCCGAGCCGGGCGAGGCCCGTACCGGTGACGAGGCGGCCGGCGAGGAGACGCCGGCGCGTACCGCCGTGGCACGGCCGGCCGCCAACCGTTCCGGCGACGCAAGGTTCGGCGCCGACCGCGCCACGCGCCCGGCCGAGGCGCCCGCCGACGGCGACGAACCGCCGCGCCGCCGCCGGCAGGCCACCCACCGGGGCCGGGCCGCGGTGGACGAGACGTCGCTGGCCGCCGCGCCGACCGGCATGTCCACCGGCAGCCCGGTCACGCTCGGTACGTCGTACTCCGGTGGGCAGATGACCACGACGGAGACCGCGCCGTCGCGACCGCTGGACACCGGCGGCGTGCCGGGGCCCCGGGTGGTGATCGAGCACGTCCTGGTGAGCACGTTCGGCCTGGACGCCACCACCGAGGTCCGCCTGGTCGCGGGCGACCGGACGGCCGAGGGGCACGCGACCGGCCCGGCTGTCGACGGGTACGTGCTGCGGCTCTGCGCGGTGGCCGCGGCCGCCGCGGTGGACGAGCTGCTCGGCCGGGTCGTCCCGGCCGGTGAGCGGGGCCGGTGCTTCGTGGAGCACGCCGCGGTGGTGCCGTTCGGCAACTGCGAGGTCGCGACAGTGGTGGTGCTGCTGGTCTGCGACGGCTGGGTGGAGCAGCTGGCCGGTTCGGCACTGGTGGCCGGTGATCCCCGGCAGGCGGTCGTGCGGGCCACGCTCGCGGCGGTGAACCGGCGGCTGGAGGCGCTGCTCTCCTGAGCCGGTGTGCGGTGCGGCCCGTGCGGGGGAGACTGGAAACATGAAACGTGCCGCACTCTGGCCGGAGCACAGCCTTCCCGCACACCACGTCCCGCCGCCCTGGCCGGGCCGGCACGTACGCCTCGACGGCACGCTCGTGCACGTCCGCGACACACCGGCCACCGGTCCCGGCGCGGAGCCCGCGCTGTACGTGCACGGCCTCGGCGGGTCGGCGCAGAACTGGACCGACCTGGCCGGCCTGCTCGCCGACCGGCTCGACGGCCAGGCGATCGACCTGCCCGGGTTCGGGCGCAGCGAGCCGGGGCCGCGCTACACCATCCCGGCCTTCGCGGAGCGCGTGATCCGCTGGATCGAGCACAGCGACCGAGGGCCGGTGCACCTGTTCGGCAACTCGCTCGGCGGTGCGATCTCGGTCCGGGTGGCGGCGCTGCGCCCCGATCTGGTCCGCACGCTCACACTGGTCTCGCCCGCCCTGCCGTTCCTGGACTTCCGGCGCTCGTTGCAGGGGCGGATGCTGCCGCTGCTGGCGATCCCCCGGGGCGAACGGCTGGCCGCCTGGCGGCTGGCCCAGTTCAGTCCGGAGGTGACCGCGCAGCAGGTGATGGAGGCGTGCGTGGCGGATCTGACCCGGATCAGTGAGCAGCGCCGGCAGGAGGCGATCGACGAGATCCGGGTCCGGTACGAGGCGGCCCACTACGCCGCCGCGTACGTGCGGACGTTCCGGGGCCTGGTCGGCAGCTTCCTGCGTTCGTACCTGCCGGGGGAGGGCGCGCTCTGGCGGCAGGCGGCTGCGGTACGCGCGCCCACGCTCGTGGTGGGCGGGCGGCAGGACCGGCTGGTCGACGTGCGGGTGGCGCCGCAGGCGGCCCGGGTCATCCCGGACAGCCGGCTGCTGATGCTCGACGGCGTCGGGCACGTGGCCCAGCTGGAGGTGCCCCGGACCGTGGCGCGGGCGGTGCTGGGGCTGCTCGCCGAGGCGGAGCCGGAGCAGGCGGCGGGCGCGGGCGTGTCGTCGGGCGACGCGCCGGGCGCCGGGCGGCCGGAACGGGAGAATGCGCAGGCCACAGCGCTGGTGGCCGGAACGGGGGAGAGCGGAACGGAGCGTGACATGGCAGGCTGAGCCGGATGCCCAGCTCCCGCCGTCCTCGTGCCGCCCGCTCCCGTTCCTCGTTCCGTCACTGGCGCACCGCGCTCGTGGTCTGCGCCTTCGTCGCCGCCGCCGCGGTCGGTGTCGGCGTTGCGGTGCAACTGCCGTCGGCGGGCGCGGGGACCCGGATCACCGACGGGTTCGTCGCCCAGCCCCCGGCCCCCACGCAGGCGCCGTCCACGCCGAGCGTTCCGCCGCCGCCTCCGGTGACGCCCAGCTCGCCGGCCGCGCCGGTGCTGACGCTGTCCGGCCCGGGGCCGGCGAAGGGCCGGGGCACCTTCGCGTACGACGAGCGGACCGGCGGTGTGCTCGGCCGCTCGGGGACGCTGCGCCGCTACCGGGTCGCGGTGGAGAACGGCTCCGGCGAGGAGGTCCCCGCCTTCGGTGATGCGGTGCAGCGGGCACTGGCCGGCCCGGGCAGCTGGGTCGACGGCGGCAAGCTGCGGTTGCAGCGGGTCGGTCCGGGCGACCGGTACGACTTCACGATCTACCTGGCCACCCGCGACACGGCGGGGCGGCTGTGCGGGGCGGGCGGGATCGACATCCGGGTGGGCGGGGTGCCGTACACGTCGTGCCGCGTGCCGGGCAAGGTGGTGATCAACCTGGCCCGGTGGCGGACCTCGGCGCCGCACCTGGTCGCCGCCGGGATGCCGCTGGACGACTACCGGCTCTACGTGGTCAACCACGAGGTGGGCCACCAGCTCGGGCACCGGCACGAGGGGTGCCCGGGCGCGGGCCGGGCGGCGCCGGTGATGCAGCAGCAGACGCTGTTCCTCAAGGGCTGCCGGCCGAACCCGTGGCCCTACGTGGGTGGGAAGCGGTACACCGGGCCGGCTCTCTGAGCACCGGTTTGTGAAGAACATTCGCGGCATAGGCGGCAAAAGCAGCTATATGCCCGAATTGCATGGCACGCTGAGGTCATGACGTCGTCGTCCCCTTACGACAACCCCGCCGAACCGCCGCCCGAGCGTCCCACCCTGCGCCGGATGCGCCGGCGCCGCCGCCGCTCCGTGCTGCTGCTGGCGATGCTGCTCGCGGCCGTCAGCGGCGCGGTCGGCATCACCCGGCTGAGCGCGCCGCCGTCCGGGCACGGCGGGACGTCGCTCGCCGCCGAACCGTCGCTGGCGCGCGGCGCCGCCGAGGCCGACGTCCCGGCCCCGGCGCCGACCGGCTACCCCACCGCCGGCCCCGGCACGTTCGCGGTGGCCCAGGGCCGGTCCCCGGTACGCGGACAGGAGGGCCCGCTGCGCCGCTACCGGGTCGAGGTCGAGCAGGGTACGGGTCAGGACGCCGACGAGTTCGCCGCCACCGTGGACGCGGTGCTGGGCGACCCGCGCAGCTGGATCGCGTCCGGCGACCTGCGGGTGCAGCGGGTACCCGAGGCCGCCGCGGCCGACTTCACCGTCTACCTCGCCACCCCGGTCACCTCCGAGCGGATGTGCGCCGAAGGCGGCCTGCGCACCGACCGGTACACCTCCTGCCGGCTGCCCGGCCGGGTCGTGCTCAACCTGGCCCGGTGGATGACGGCGGTGCCCGACTACGGCGCCCCGCTGGAGGTCTACCGCACCTACGTGATCAACCACGAGGTCGGGCACGAGTTCGGCGAACTGCACGAGGCGTGCCCCGAGCCCGGCGCGCCTGCCCCGGTGATGCAGCAGCAGACGTACGGACTGGACGGCTGCCTGCCCAACGCCTGGCCGTACGTCGGCGGGATGCGGTACTCCGGCGAGCCCACCGACGGCGTCTGAGTTATTCCCGGTCCCGCAGTTCGGGCCGAGTGTCCCTCATCATGGCCGATCCCCGCCCGGGCGAGCGACAATGGCGCGGTCACACCGCCGATCCCGGGGAGTCCACCGTGTCGTTGCCCCCGCTCGTCGAACCCGCCGCCGAGCTGACCGTTGACGAGATCCGCCGCTACTCGCGCCACCTGATCATCCCGGACGTCGGGGTGGAGGGGCAGAAGCGGCTGAAGAACGCCCGGGTGCTCTGTGTCGGCGCCGGTGGCCTCGGCTCGCCGGCCCTGCTCTACCTCGCCGCGGCCGGTGTCGGCACGCTCGGCATCATCGACTTCGACACCGTCGACGAGTCGAACCTCCAGCGCCAGGTCATCCACGGCGTCTCCGACGTGGGCCGGTCCAAGGCCGAGTCTGCCGCGGCGTCGATCCGCGAGATCAACCCGCTGGTCAACGTGGAGATCCACAACACCGCGCTGGACCGGGAGAACGTCCGGGACATCTTCTCCCGGTACGACCTGATCGTCGACGGCACCGACAACTTCGCCACCCGCTACATGGTCAACGACGCGGCCGTGCTGCTCGGTAAGCCGTACGTCTGGGGTTCGATCTACCGCTTCGACGGCCAGGCGTCGGTGTTCTGGGCCGAGCACGGCCCCTGCTACCGCTGCCTCTACCCGGAGCCCCCGCCGCCCGGCATGGTCCCGTCCTGCGCCGAGGGCGGCGTGCTCGGCGTGCTCTGCGCGTCGATCGGGTCGATCCAGGTCAACGAGGCGATCAAGCTGCTCGCCGGCATCGGTGAGCCGCTCGTCGGCCGGCTGATGGTCTACGACGCCCTGGAGATGAGCTACCGCAAGATCAAGGTCCGCAAGGACCCGAACTGCGTGCTCTGCGGCGAGAACCCGACCCTCACCGACCTGATGGAGGACTACGAGGACTTCTGCGGCGCGGTCTCCGACGAGGCGCAGGAGGCGGTGGTCGACTCGACCATCACCGCGCTGGAGCTGAAGGACTGGCAGGACTCCGGCAAGGACATCTTCCTGGTCGACGTGCGCGAGCCCGCCGAGTACGAGATCGTCCGGATCCCCGGCTCGACGCTCATCCCCAAGGGCGAGATCCTGTCCGGCGAGGCGCTGGCGAAGTTCCCGCAGGACCGGCAGATCGTGCTGCACTGCAAGTCCGGCGTCCGCTCCGCCGAGGCGCTCGCCGCGCTGAAGGCGGCCGGGTTCACCGACGCGGTGCACGTCCAGGGCGGCGTGCTCTCCTGGGTCAAGCAGATCGACCCGTCGCTGCCGTCGTACTGAGTCGTGTCGATGGGCCCGCCCGGCGTTCCGAGCGGGCCCATCGCGCTTTCCGTGCCCCCTGGCATGGGCAAACACCCGGTCGCGCACCCCAACGGCGGATGATCTCAAGGGCCGGTGGGCGGTACCGGCCCTGACCGAGCTACCGAGGCGTAACCTCGGCCGCACCAGTACCGTCAGTGCCGTGGTGGACTTGGACGCGGCGATCGGATTCGTCGTCGCTCACGGTGACGCGGTGGACCGCGCCCGCCTCTCCCGGCTGCGCTCCGGCGCCCCGGTGCCGCCCGACGTGCTCGACGCCGCCGAGGCCGGGCAGGCGCCCGGCGGTGGCTGGCCCGCCGTCCTCGACGGCGAGGTCGCCTCCGTCGACGCTACCTGCTTCCGCCTGGCCGAGCTGGACGACCTCGGCGCGCTGGGCCGCCCGGCCGCCCGGCACGCGCTGGACTGGCTGGCCGCCCGGCAACTGCCCGACGGCGGCTGGGACGAGGACCCGTCACTGGCCGGGCTCGCCCCCGAGTGGGCCACCCCGGGCGACCCCGAGGCCCGGCTCTACCAGACCGCCAACGCCGGGTTCTGGCTCACCGTGGCCGGACTCGACGCCCGGGCCGCCGGGCCGCTCGACCACCGGGTCGGCGGCGCGTACGCCGGTGTGGTGCAGGCGGCGGCGCAGACGCTCGCCGCCCAGCTCGCGCCGGACGGAAGCTGGCCGTCCTTCCTGCCCGCCGGCTGGCTCGCCGCCGCGGTGCTGCACCGCCAGCAGATGTACTACGAGTCGGCGCGCATCCAGGCGGTGCTGGCCGACCGGATCCCCCGGATGTCCCCGGCCGACGTGGCCTGGCTGGCCGCCACGCTGCGCCGCGTCGACGTGGGCGAGGAGCAGTGGCTGCTGGTGTCCGCGCGCCGGCGGCTCGCCGAGACGCAGCGCAGCGACGGCGGCTGGGACAGCGACGACGGCCACCAGTTCGACGTGCACACCACGCTGCGGGCGATCCGCGCGTGCCGCCCGAACACGCCCGAGGCTCCGGTCTCCGGAGCGCCGTTCGTGGTGCCGCAGACCGCCGAGCTGCCCGCGCCGCCAGCGGTGCCGGTCCCGCGCCCGCGCCGGGTCCCCGCATCGGCGTCTCCGCCGCCCGTCCCCGAGTCCGCGTCTCCGCCGTCCGCGTCTCCACCGTCTACGCCTCCGCCGTCCGCGGCCACGCCTGCGCCGCCCGCGCCCGTGCCTCCGCTGCCCGCCCCGGCTCGACCGCTGACCGGCCCGGCCGAGGCATCGGCCGCGTCGGTGGGTCCCGATCTCGATCCGTCGTCCCGTCGGGGCTCCGAGCCATCGGCAGGCCGCGATCCCGAATCGTCAGCGGGCTTCGGCTCTGACCTGTCGTCCAGTTTCGGCACCGGCCCGTCGGCCGGATCGGGGATCGCGCCCGCGCCGTCAGTCGGCCCGGACGGCGCGCCGGACCTGTTTCCGGCCCGGGGCCTCGGATCCCGAGCCTGGTTCCGTCCGGACGTCGAGCCGGATGCCACGCCCGGATCGGGGGCGGCGCCCGATCCATCGGCCGGTGTAGAGGTGCCGGCCGGGCAGGGGCCGTGGTCCGCCTGGATCGTCACACCCGATCTGCTGCCCGGCGAGAGCACCGGGCCTGCTGTGCAGCCGGTGCCGGACCTGCTGCCCGCTCTGCCTCCGGCGGTCGCGGTGCCACCGGCCGCCCCGGTGCCCCCGGGGCTGCCGCCACTGGTCATACCGCCGTCGGAGCCCACGGCCCAGGTGACCGCCGCACCGCCGCAGCCCGGTACGACTCCGCCGGTCGACCCCGCCACACCGGCCGACGGAGATCCACTCCCGATCGCGTAGCCCGGCCACCGATGATCAACACCAGTTCGGCGAGGTGGCGGCATCAGAGGCACCCGGATACCACCACTTCCCCGATCTGGCGCGTGCTCGACCAGTACGGCGAGGTGGTGGCATCAGAGGCCCTGGGATGCCACCACCTCCCCGATCTGGCGGGCCACAAAGGGCAGGTTCGATCAGCGCAGGTGGCCGTCTCCGGTCACCACGTACTTCGTGCTGGTCAGCTCCGGCAGCCCCATCGGGCCGCGCGCGTGCAGCTTCTGCGTCGAGATGCCGATCTCCGCGCCGAAGCCGAACTCGCCGCCGTCGGTGAACCGGGTGGACGCGTTGACCATGACGGCGGCGGCGTCCACCCGGGCCACGAACTCCCGGGCCGTGCGCTGCGAGTCGGTGACGATCGCCTCGGTGTGGCCGGTGCCGTACCGGCGGATGTGCGCGACCGCCGCGTCGAGCGAGTCGACCACGGCGACGGAGATGTCGGCGGAGAGGTACTCGGTGCCGAAGTCCTCGTCGGTGGCCGGCACCACGGCGTCGGAGTGGGCGGCCACGGCGGGGGTGCCGTGCACGGTCACCCCGGCGTCGGCGAACGCGGCCAGCACGGCCGGCAGGAACTCGTCCGCGACGTCGCGGTGCACCAGCAGCGACTCGGCGGTGTTGCAGGTGGACAGCCGCTGGGTCTTGGCGTTCAGCGTGATCGCCAGGGCCTTGCCGAGGTCGGCGGCGGCGTCCACGTACACGTGGCAGTTGCCCACGCCGGTCTCGATCACCGGCACCGTCGACTCCTCGACGACGGCGCGGATCAGCGACGCGCCGCCGCGCGGGATCAGCACGTCGACCAGGCCGCGGGCGCGCATCAGCTCCTTGACCGAGTCGCGCGTGCTGGAGCCGAGCAGCTGCACCGCGTCCGCCGGCAGCCCGGCGCCGACGACCGCGTCGCGCAGCACCGCGACCAGCGCCGCGTTGGAGTGGGCGGCCGACGAGGAGCCGCGCAGCAGCGCCGCGTTGCCGGACTTCAGGCAGATCCCGGCGGCGTCGACTGTCACGTTGGGCCGGCCCTCGTAGACGATGCCGACCACCCCGAACGGCACCCGCACCTGGCGCAGTTCCAGTCCGTTCGGCAGCGTCGAGCCGCGTACCACCTCGCCCACCGGGTCGGGCAGCGCGGCCATCTGGCGCAGCGCGTCCGCGATGGCCGCCACCCGGCCCTCGTCGAGCGCGAGCCGGTCCAGCACGGCCGCGGACAGCCCGGCCTCGCGCCCGGCTGCCAGGTCCGCCGCGTTCGCCGCCAGAACCTCCGGGGTACGCGCCACGAGCGCGTCGGCCATCGCGTGCAGCGCGGCGTCCTTGACGGTACGGGTGGCCGTGGCCAGGGCTTCCGCCGCGTCCCGGGCTCGCCGGGCCTGCTCGACGACGCTCATCGTGCGTACTCCTTCACCGGTGGGGCTCACAGCAGGACGAGGTCGTCACGGTGGACGACCTCACGTTCGTACGCCGGGCCGAGCGCCGCGGCGAGTTCGGAGGTGGAACGGCCGAGCAGGCCGGGCAGTTCCACCGCGTCGTAGTTCACCAGGCCCCGGGCCACCGGCGCGCCCGCGGTGTCGACCAGGTCGACCGGGTCCCCGGCGGTGAACGCGCCGTCGACGGCGGTGATGCCGGCGGGCAGCAGTGACTTGCGGCGGCCGACCACCGCCTGCACCGCGCCCGGGTCGAGGTGCAGGCGGCCGCGGGGGGCGGTGGCGTGCGCCAGCCAGAACAGACGGGCGGCGGGGCGGCGGCTGCTCGGGTGGAAGTACGTGCCGACCGGCTCCCCGGCCAGCGCCGGCGCGGCCAGCGGCGCGGCGGTGAGCACCACCGGGATGCCGAAGCCGGTGGCGATCCGGGCCGCCTCGACCTTGGTCACCATGCCGCCGGTGCCCACCCCGGCGCGACCGGCCCCGCCGATGTCCACGCCGGCGAGGTCGCCCTCGCCGTGCACCTCGGTGATCCGCGTGCTGCCGGGACGGGCCGGGTTCCCGGTCCAGAGCGCGTCGACGTCGGAGAGCAGCACCAGCAGGTCGGCGTCGACGAGCGCGGCGACGAGCGCGGCCAGGCGGTCGTTGTCGCCGAACCGGATCTCCTCGGTGGCCACCGTGTCGTTCTCGTTGACGATCGGCACGGCGTGCAGGTCGAGCAGCTTGCGCAGCGTCCGGTACGCGTTGCGGTAGTGCGCCCGCCGGGTCACGTCGTCCACGGTGAGCAGCACCTGCCCGACGGTGCGGCCGTGCCGGGCGAACGCGGCCGCGTACCGGCCGATCAGCAGGCCCTGGCCGACGCTGGCGGCGGCCTGCTGGGTGGCCAGGTCGCGCGGGCGCCGGGGCAGCCGCAGCGGGGCGAGCCCGGCGGCGATCGCGCCGGAGGAGACCAGCACCACCTCCCGGCCGGAGGCGGCGAGCCCGCCGAGCGTGTCGACGAGCGCGTCGACCCGGGCGTCGTCCAGGCCGCCCGTCGCGGTGGTCAGCGAGGACGAACCGATCTTGACGACGATCCGCCGGGCCGAGGTGACTGCTTCGCGCACGCGACCATTCTGCGCGCTGCGGTCTGCCGCGCCGCGGCGCGTTCCCATATCGTGGCAGCTCGTGACACCTGACGAGTACGTCGAGGCGGTGCTGGCGCTGGTCGAGCGGATCCCGCCGGGGCGGGTGATGTCGTACGGGGCGGTGGCCGACGCGCTGGCCGAGCGCTCGGGACGGGCGTCGCCGCGGCTGGTCGGCTCGATCATGGCGCGGCACGGTGGCGGGGTGCCGTGGCACCGGGTGGTGAACGCGGCCGGCCGGATGCCGCCGGGGCACGAGCGCAGGGCCCGGGAACGGCTGCTCGCCGAGGGGTGCCCGTTGCGCGGCGACCGGGTGGACCTGGCGGCGGCCTCCTGGTCGCCGGACGAGGGGTGACCCGACCGCGTCGGATGCTCCGGGGGTCAATCGCGACGGCGCCGGACCGGGCCCGTCATCGCGGCCAGTCCGAGAACGCGCTGCGGAGGTCGCGGATCTGGTCCGGGGTGAGGCGGTAGAGCGCGAAGACGGTGTCGGGCAGGCGGTCGAGGCGCTGTAGGGCGTCCTGGAACTCTTCGTCGGTGAGCGCCGGGTCGGCCCGCCGTGCGAGGCCCAGCAGGTCGTTCCTGCTGTAGCGGCCGAGGGCGGCGGCGACGTCGATGTAGTCGCGGGGCTGGGCGCGGGTGACCATGGCGGCGACCTTGGTGCCGATCACGTCGTCCAGGTGCAGCACCGGCCCGACGTCGAGCACGATCGGGCTGGCGCTGCGCGCGAAGCGTACGAGCTGGAGCCGCACGGTCTGGTCGTCGCGGCGAACCTCGAACTCGGTCATGTCGTGCTCGAAGCCGTAGAAGACGTCGTCCTCGTGCTGGAAGGGGTCCGGCGCCGGTGACGTCAGGCGGCGACGTCCCGGGCACGCAGCACCGGGTGGCTCTCTTCCCAGGCGCGGCGGACGCCGCGGGGCACGTACAGCTCGGGCCACAGCCGGATGAGGGTGGGGCCGTGCAGCCAGGCGCGCAGCTCGTCGGGATGAACGGCTTCGGTGAGCACCGTCTCGTACATCCAGGAGAGCAGGCCCGGGACGTCGAGGTCGACGTGCCGGTCGGGTTGCCAGAACAGCCGGTGGGGCAGCTCGACGACGCCTGCGACGGGGCCCTGCAACTCGCTCAGGTCGGGGACCACGACCGCACGACGGCCGGGGCGGGCCTCGTAGGGTGCCCTCGAACTGCGGACGGATCGGGCCGGGTCCATGCCTACAGCGTAACCGTGCCGACCTGCGGCTCGCCGCGACTCGCGAGTGCCAGCGGGCATCGAACAGCCGGTGCCGGAGGAGGGGATGTGACCCGGGCCATAACGTGAGTAGCATTCGGCTCCATGACAGCTTCGGGCCTGCCTCGCCGGGTACACCTCGGGTACGCGCTGGGTTCCCTGGTCACCGGCGCGTTCGGCACCGTGCCCGGGCTGCTCCTGCTGCCGTACCTCACCGACACGCTCGGTGTCGCCGCCGGGCTGGCCGCGCTGCTGGTGCTGCTGCCGAAGGCGTGGGACGTGCTGGTCAACCCGGTCGCCGGGCGGATCTCCGACCGGACCCGCTCCCGCTGGGGCGCGCGCCGGCCGTACCTGCTCGGTGGCGGGCTGGCGCTCGCCGTGCTGTTCGCCGCGATCTTCGCCGCGCCGTTCGCGAACGGTCCGGCCGCTGCCGCGTACGTGGCGCTGGCGTTCCTGGCGACAGCCACCGCGTTCGCGTTCTTCCAGGTGCCGTACGTGGCCATGCCGGCCGAGCTGACCGCCGACCCGGCGGAGCGTACCCGGTTGATGACCTGGCGGATCGCGGTGCTGGCGCTGGCCATCCTGGTCTCCGGCGCGGTGGCCCCGGCGGTGGTGACCGCGGGTGGCGACGGCGTTCCGGGCCACCGGTGGATGGGCCTGTTCGTGGCCGTGCTGATCGTCGCCGGCACGGTCGGCGTGTTCCTGGGCACCCGGTCCGCGCCGACCGGGACGGTGGGGGAGAGCGAGCCGAGCCTGCGCGCGCAGCTCGCTGTCGCCACCGGCAACCGGCCGTTCCGGGTGCTGCTGATCTGCTTCGTGATCCAGTCCGCCGGGGTGGCCACCGTGCTGGCCGGGGTGAAGTACTTCGCCGACCAGGTGCTGCGCGAGCCGGACAGCGGCCCGACGCTGCTGTTCGCCTGCTTCGTCGCGCCCGCGCTGCTGGTCATGCCGCTGTGGTCGCGGGCCGGCGCCCGGCTGGGCAAGCGGGCGTCGCTGGTCGCCGCGTCGCTGATCTTCGCGGTGGGCGCGCTGGCCCTGGTCGCCGCGCCCGCTCTGCCCGCCGCCGCGGCCTACGCGGTGGTCGCGGTGATCGGCGTCGGGTACGCGGGCCAGCAGGTGTTCGCGCTGGCCATGCTGCCGGACTGCATCGCGTACGACACGGCGCGCACCGGGCGGCGGCAGGCGGGGGTGTTCACCGGGCTGTGGACCGCCGGGGAGACGTTCGGGCTGGCGTTGGGGCCGGGCATCTACGGGCTGGTGCTCCAGCTCTCCGGCTACGTCTCCTCGTCCACCGGGACCGCCGCCGTCCAGTCGGACACGGCCCGTCTCGGCGTGCTGCTCGGCTTCACCGTGCTGCCGGCCCTGCTGGTGGCGATCCCGCTGGTGCTGCTGCGCGGCTACACCCTGACCCCGGCCCATCTGGCCACCGCGCCCGGGGCCACCACGTCGGCCGCCGCCGCACCCGAGGCCGACGGCGCCGCACCGGCCGCGCGGGCATGAGCACGCACCGCCCGCCCGGCCCGTCCACGAGAGGAACCACCCGATGACCGACACGGCAGACGTGGGCGCGCTGCCCGCGCGGGGGATGCCCGCGGAAGACGTACTCGACGAGGTCCGCGCGCTGCGCGCCGCCGACCGTCCGACGCACGGCGGGCGGCTGTTCGCGTACGTCTACGACCCCGGTGTGGCCGGGCTGGACGCGCTGGCGCAGGCCGCCTACGCGGAGAGCGCGCACGTCAACGGCCTCGACCCGACCGCGTTCCCGTCGCTGCTGGCGATGGAGAACACGCTCGTCGGCGCCGCCGCCCGGCTGCTCGGCGGCGGCCCCGGCACCGGCGCGCCGGACGTGGTCGGCAGCGTCACCAGCGGCGGCACCGAGTCGCTGCTGCTCGCCGTCAAGGCGGCCCGGGACGCCCGCCCCGACCTGACCGAGCCGCGGATCGTGGCGCCGGCGAGCGCGCACGCCGCGTTCGCCAAGGCGGCGCACTACCTGCGGGTCGCGCTCGACACCGTGCCGGTCGACCCGGTGACGTTGCGGCCGGACGTGGCAGCGGTGGCCGCCGCGATCCGCCCGGAGACCGTGCTGGTGGTGGCGTCCGCCCCGTCGTACGCGCACGGGGTGGTCGACCCGGTGACCGAGATCGCCGCCGTCGCGCGGGCCGCCGGGGTGCGCTGCCACGTGGACGCCTGCTTCGGCGGGTGGGCGCTGCCCTGGCTGCGCCGGCTCGGCGCGCCGGTGCCACCGTTCGACTTCGCCGTACCGGGGGTCACCTCGATCTCGGTGGACCTGCACAAGTACGCGTACGCGCCGAAGGGCGTCTCGGTGCTGCTGCACCGCGATCCGGCGCTGCGCGCGCCGCAGTTCTTCGCGTACGCGGACTGGCCCGGCTACACGATGGTCAACCCGGTGATCGCCTCGACCCGGTCCGGTGGGCCGATCGCCGCCGCGTACGCCACACTCCGCCACCTCGGCGAGGACGGCTACCTGCGGCTGGCCGCCGCCACCCGGGACGCGGTCGCCGGGCTGGCCGGCGCGGTACGGGCCACCGGCGGCCTGCGGCTGATGGCCGAACCGGAGACCACAGTGGTCTGCTTCACCAGTGACGATCCCGGGCTCGACCTGTTCGTGCTCGTCGACGAGCTGACCGCGCGTGGCTGGCACACCCAGCCCCAGCTCACGTACGCCGATCTGCCGGCCAGCGTCCACCTCACGGTGACCGCGGCGGTGGCGCCCCGGGTGGCCGAGTTCGGCCCGGCGCTGGCCGAGGCGGTCGCGGCGGCCCGCGCCGCCGGGCCGGTCGTGCTGCCGCCGGAACTGCTGGCGCTGGCCGGCAGCCTCACGCCGGAGGCGCTCACCCCCGAGCTGGTGGCCGGGCTCGCCGACGGGCTCGGCCTGGCCGGCGGCGCCGGGGTGCCGGACCGGATGGCGGTGGTGAACACGCTGCTCGACGCCGCCCCGGCGCGGCTGCGGGAACGGCTGCTCGCCGAGTTCGTCGGGCTGCTCCAGCGCCCGGCCTGGTGACACGGCGACGCCCGGCCGGCGCGTGGGCGCCGGCCGGGCGGGCGACGGTCAGCTCGCGGCGGCCGCGGTCACCGGGAACGAGGTGGTGTTGTCCGACGGGTCCACGTCCTGCGGGTCGTCGGCCCCGTAGAAGTAGCTCCCGGTCACGGTGAGGCTGCCGGTACCCAGCTCACCCGCGGGCGTGCCGACGGGCGCCCGGAGGAAGACGTCGAAGGTGCGCTCCTCGCCCGGCACGAACCGGCCGCCCGGCACGGAGAACCCGTACGGGAAGCTCGGCATGTCCTGCGGCTCGATGTGGTCGACCTGCACCCCCGCGGGCAGGGCGGCGGCGACGTTGAGAGCGAAGGTCGGCGCGTCGTTGCCGTAGCGCACGGTGACCGGCATCCGGCCGAGCAGGGTGCCGTCCGGCTGCGGGGTCAGCGTCACCGCGCTGCCCCGGATGCCGAGGTCGGTGTCGACGGCCTGCACGTACGGGCGCGGCTTGCGCAGGCTGCCGGTGGTGGAGCGGAAGAGGGTGGTGAACCCGGTGGCGTCGGAAGCCGCGGCGGCGCCGTCCGGGACGACCTCGATCCGCCCGCCGTTCGCGACCATCGGGTAGCTGCGCGCGGTGGTCCAGACGTGGAACCCGAGCCGGAAGGTGAGGCTCTTGCCGGCCTCGATCTGCTCGCCGCCGCAGCCGATCACCAGCCGATTCTCCACCAGGCGGGTGTAGAAGCAGCCACCGCCGGGCTCGATCGTGGTGAACGAGGCCCCCGCCGGCTCGGTGACGACCAGGCTCACCCACGTCGCGGTCGGCCGCCGGTTGGTCACCGTCGCGGTGAGCGTCCCGACGTACCCCCGGTCGGTCGGGTCGAGGACGAGCCGCTGAGCCGTGACGTCGACGCGGCCGGCGGTGGCGGCGCTCGGCGCGGCGGCGGCCGGCGCGGCCAGGGTGATCAGTGCGGCGGTCCCACCGAGCAGTGCGGTGGCGATCCGTGCCGTACGTGTGGTCATGCTGTTCCTCCCGTGATTCCCCGTTGCCGGACGGCGGCATCTCCGTCCGTCCGATGCTGGTGACACGTCCGAATCGGACGGTCGGTTGCGGCTCAGATCTGTCGGTCAGCCGACCGAGGTCAGCTCGACCTGGTTGTCCTTCCAGGTCAGGTCGTTCCAGTACCGCTCCTGCGAGTCGATGTGGATCGCGCGCAGCGTCGGCGGCTCCGCGGCGGTCGCCGGATGGTCGAACGTGAACGTGTACGTCCTGCTCGCGCCCACCGACAGGGTGTCCAGCACGCAGGCGATGCCCCCGTCGAGACGCACGTTCCGGCACCGGTCCAGGGCGGACCCGTTCGGTCTCGTGTAGTCGTACCAACCGGTGAACCCGAGCTGACGCACGCTCACCGGTCCGTGATTCACCACCGTCACGGTGACC
The DNA here is from genome assembly GCF_049179035.1 of Micromonospora sp. WMMD1274. Taxonomy (NCBI): domain Bacteria; kingdom Bacillati; phylum Actinomycetota; class Actinomycetes; order Micromonosporales; family Micromonosporaceae; genus Micromonospora; species Micromonospora sp. WMMD1274. The sequence goes on along the minus strand of NZ_JBMHMG010000001.1, from coordinate 2,253,858 downwards.
GTGACCTTCCGGATCCCCTCCCTGTCCGGCGGCCCGGCCACCACGTCGCGGGCGGTCATCGTGAGGTCGGTCAGACGGGGGTCGGTGCCGAACTTCGTGGGTCCGTCGATCTGCCGGAACCGTTCACCGTTCCAGGCGTACGTCCGCCACTGTCGCTGCGGCGCCCATTCGGGCGTGCCGCAACAGGGCTGGATGTCCGCGATGTGCGCCCGGACCTCCCCGCCGTCCCGCACCGAGAACTCGGTGATGTCACCCATGCCCTCACGGGTGCCGACCACCCGGCCCATGGTGATGATCCGGCCGTCCCCGTCCCGATCGAAGGCGAGCACCTGCTTGCCCGACGCCTCGCCGTAGCGGCAGGCGACGAGGACGACCGTCTCGGTCGCGCCGTCACCGTCGAGGTCGGCGTACTCCGGCCCGGCGAGCAGCGTCGGGACCGACTCGTTCTGCGGGCCGGACCGGAGCCGGACGTCGTCACTGACGCAGGTCTTCGGTGCGTCCGGCCAGGACGCGAGGTCGAGCTGGGCCGCGAGCAGCTGGGACCGGGTGATCCGCCCGTCCGGAACGGCCGGGGTCGAGCCGGCCGTGCTCGGCGGCGGCGTCGACGGTGGCGGCGACGTGCTCACGGACGGGGTCGGCGTGACGGTCTGCGCGGGGGCGGGGGGCGGTCCGGGCCGCCGGTCCAGGGCGGCGTTCGCGCCCACCGGGATCACCACGGCGAGCACCACGGCCGTCGCGGTGACCACCGCGGTCCGCCGGCGGCGGCGCCGGACCGTGCGCCGGACCGCGGCCGTCCCGGCCGGGTGCACCACCGGGGCGTACGCCGCGCGGAACTCGGCGAACTCGCCGCCGACCAGGATGTCGTCGGGCTCAGTCACTGTGGTTCACCTCGCTCGTGGTGGTGAGCTTCGCCGCCAGCGCGGCCCGCCCCCGGTACAGCCAGGACTTGACGGTGCCCTCCGGCACGTCCTCCTGCGCCGCGATCTGCGCGACGCTGAGATCGGCCAGGTAGTGCAGGACCACGGCGCGGCGCTGATGGGCCGGCAGCTCGGACAGCGCGGCGGTCAGCGCGACCCGGTCCGGACCCGGCCCCGGCACGTACTCCTCCCGCTGCCGGTGCAGCCACGCCTGGGCCGTCCGCAGCCGTCGCCAGCGGCTGGTGGCCAGGTTCCAGGCCACCCGGCGGACCCAGGCCACCGGGTCGTCGTAGCGGGACACCCGGGACCAGCGGGCGAACGCCCGGCAGAACGCCTCCTGCACCATGTCCTGCGCCTGGGACAGGTCACCGCAGTAGGCGGTGAGCTGAATGGTCAGGGACCGGAAGTGTGCGTGGTAGAGCCCGTCGAAGTCGACCGCCTCGCGCCGCTCGGCGCGCCTCGCTGTCCCCTCGGGTGGCTCGTCGAGCATCGGCTCCCTCGTCACCGTCACCTGGTCCTCCCCGTGTGCGTACCGCCGACGCGGTCACGCCGGTCACACGCCCTGACGCCCGTACGGGTTGCGAGGGTTGCCGATCCGGGTGCTGTGGTTGACTGTCGGTTCAGGGACAGCGGAGTTTCGCAGACAGGGGAGGCCCGAGGTGCAGGTGCCGGCTGTGCTCGGCGAGCCGATCCGGTTCGTGCTGAACTGGGGCCGCCGCTACTCGCTCTGGGTCTTCAACTTCGGGCTGGCCTGCTGCGCCATCGAGTTCATCGCGACCAGCATGGGCCGGCACGACTTCATGCGGCTCGGCGTGATCCCGTTCGCCCACGGGCCCCGGCAGGCCGACCTGATGGTGGTCAGCGGCACCGTCACCGACAAGATGGCCCCGGCGGTCAAGCGGCTCTACGACCAGATGCCCGAGCCGAAGTACGTGATCTCGTTCGGCGCCTGCTCCAACTGCGGCGGCCCGTACTGGGACTCCTACTCGGTGACCAAGGGCGTCGACCAGCTCATCCCCGTCGACGTGTACGTGCCCGGCTGCCCGCCCCGCCCGGAGGCGCTGCTGCACGGCATCCTCCGCCTCCAGGAGAAGATCGCCGCCGAGCAGTCGGGCGTCGGTGGCGTGCCGCGTCCCGACGCGCTCACCTCCCCGGCGGACGCTGTGGCGCGGCCGGTGGAGGCGCTCACCGCACCGCCGGTACGTCCGCCGGCCTGAGCGCACGCCCTGCGGGGCGAACGGCGACGCGGTTCACCTCTTTGGATGATCTTGAATGTCGACGGTCACCGTTATGTTGCTGGCATGACACGACTGCGGGCTGCGGGGGCCGCCCTTCTGGCGGCGCTCGCCACGATCTCCCTCACTGCCACACCGGCGGCCGCTGATGCGGTCGGCTACACCGGGCTGGTCACCGACGCAGACGGTGAGCCGGTCGCGAACGCCTGTCTCGCCCTGCACACCTCACCGGAGGAGGTGGCCGCCGAGTACTGCTCGGACGCGCAAGGGCGTTACACCATCCCCGGCACCGCCGACACCAACACCACCTACAAGATCCGGGTGCACGCCGACGGCTTCCGGACCGAGTGGTGGTACTCCGCCCCGGACTACCTGAACGCGGACCGGATCAGCCTTCCGGCGTACGACCTCGTCGAGCAGAACGTCCGGCTCGGACAGGGATCGGCGGGGATCAAGGGCCGGATCACCGACGAGACCGGCGCGCCGGTCGAGGCCACGGTCACCATCTACGGCGAGGACTCGAACTACGAGGCGATCGCCTACACCTGGAACCTCGGCGACGGGCGCTACCAGATCGACAACGTGCCCCCCGGCCGGTACCGGATCTCCGTCTACGACAACAGCCGTGGCTACCAGTGGGTGCCGGGTCAGGAGACGCGGGACACCGCCACCGTGTTCGAGGTGGCCGACGGCGCGACGCTCACCGTCGACGAGCAGGTGCTGCCGCTAGGGGAGATCGAGGCCCGGGTGACGGACTCGGTCACCGGCAAGCCCGTGCCGCGTCCCTGCCTGTACGTCATGGGAGGCCGCGACGAGTTCGTGTGCGGCACGAACGGCCTGGTCCGGGTCACCGACGTGCAGCCGGGCAGTTGGACGACGGAGGTGACCGGCGGCGCCTCGTACTTCCCCGCCGACCCGCAGCCGACGGTCGACGTGCGGCGCGGCGCTGTCACCGAGGTCTCGTACGCGTTGCGGCCCGGTGCGGCCTTCACCACCACGGTCCGGGACGCGGCCACCTCCGCCCCGGTCGACGGGATCTGCGTACACCTGGTCCAGCCCAAGTGGGGTGGACAGTCCGCCCACATGTGGCAGTACTGCTCCGGCGCGGACGGCCGCCTGGAGGTCGGCCCGTTCGAGGCTGACGAACTCGCGACCTGGAACGTGTACGCCTACCAGGCGGACAACCCGTACAACCCGCCGGTGCGCCGGTACGGCGACCAGTGGGTCACCGCCGCCGGCGGCAGCGGCGACCAGCGCGCGGCGCTGGCGGTGACCTTGCAGGCGGCACGCACCATCACCATCCCGACCATCCGGATGGACCAGCCGGGCACGATCACCGGTACGGTCCGCAACGCCGCGGGCGAGGTGGTCCCGGGCGTCTGCTCCTACCCGTACGCCTTCCACCCCGGCCAGGGCGCCATCTTCGGGAAGAACTGCTCCGACGCCTCCGGCCGCTACACCATCAACGACCTCGGCCCCTACCGCTGGCCGGTCGAGTTCGCACCGAACGCCAACAGCGGCTACGCCTGGCAGTGGTCCGGCAATGTCGCCGACCGCTTCGCCGCCACGTACACCCAGGTCAAATCGGGTGGCACGGCAACCGTCAACGCCAAGCTGGTCGCCGGTGGCGTGCTCGCCGGCAAGGTGACCGACCCGGCCGACCCGTGGGCCACCGGTTACGTCTGGACGTACAACGCGCGCACCGGCGACATCGCCAGCGCCTCCTACGGATACTTCGACAGCGGCAGCGGTGGGTCGTTCACCGTCAAGGGGCACCGCACGCAGGACGTCTACGTCCAGTACTGGGTGAACAAGGACTGCTGGTACGGCAGCCGACAGGCCCAGACCGTGCGGGTCAAGGTCGGCGCCACCACCACCGTCGCGATGAACACCGACTCCACCTGCGGGGCTCCCCCCACGGGCGTGGCCCGCGCAGCCGCGGCTCCACTGGGCATTCGACCTGACTCGCGCACCGGGCGCTGACGGTCGACGATCGGCCGGTACGGCGGCGACCGCCGTCGTACCGGCCACCGGGCCGGGCCGGAACGGGCCGTCGACTGGCGCCCGGTGGCTAGCCTGCGGCTCATGACCGACCTCGCGGAGGAGCGCTCCGCATTCATCATCGACGTGCTGACCGAGGAGTTCGGCGCGTCCATGGCGATCGACCCGGCGGCGTTCCGCCGCAAGTTCCGCAAGATGGCGGCGTCACCGTTCGCCTTCTACCGGGGCAGCGCCGCGCTGTTCTACGCCGACCAGCGCGGCGACTTCGGCAGCGACCGGTTCCTCGACGAGCGGACCAGCCGGGTGTGGATCCACGGTGACCTGCACGCCGAGAACTTCGGCACCTACATGAACGCCTCCGGGCAGCTCGTGTTCAACGTCAACGACTTCGACGAGGCGTACGTCGGGCCGTTCACCTGGGACCTGAAGCGCTTCGCCGCGAGCGTGGCGCTGCTCGGCTACGCCAAGGCGCTCTCCGACCGGGTGATCGGCGAGCTGGTGACCGGTTTCGCCCGGTCGTACCTGGCCGAGCTGCGGGCCATCGCCGCGGGCGGGGACGACGCGATCGGCTCGATCACGCTCGACAACGCCGACGGCGTGCTGCGCCGGGTGCTCCAGCAGGCGCGGCTCAACACCCGGGTGGACCTGCTCGCCGCGCAGACCACCATCGACAACTACGAGCGCCGGTTCTCCCTCGGCGACGGCGTGCACGAGATCGACGACGCCACCCGGGAGAAGGTGTGCGCCGCGTTCGCCGACTACCTGCACACGCTGCCGGCCTCGACCACCCGGATGCGCCCGGTCGCCGCGGGCATCAAGGACGTGGTGCTGCGCAAGGGCGTCGGCATCGGGTCGGCCGGCCTGCCGTCGTACAACCTGCTGCTGGAGGGGCACACCCAGGCGCTGGAGAACGACGTCGTCATCTACATGAAGCAGGCGCAGGTGCCGGCCGTGGCGCGCTACGTCGACGACGAGCGGGTCCGCTCGTACTTCCGGCACCAGGGGCACCGCACCGCCGAGTCGCAGCGCGCGTTGCAGGCGCACGCCGACCCGTGGCTGGGCTTCACCGAGCTGGACGGCGTCGGGCAGCTCGTCGCCGAGGTGTCCCCGTACGCGGCGGACCTGGACTGGGCCGACGTGAACGAGCCGGAGGAACTGGCCGGCGTGCTCGCCGACCTGGGCCGGGCGGTGGCTCGGATGCACTCGGTCGCGGACGACGAGTCCAGCCACGACCTGGTCGACTACTCCACCGAGGAGGCGATCGTCGCGGCCGTCGACGCCGACCCGGAGGCGTTCGTCGACTACCTGGTCGACTTCGGGCACCGGTACGGGATCCGGGCGCGCGAGGACCACCAGCTCTTCGTGGACCTGTTCCGCAACGGCCGGCTGCCAGGCATCTGAGGGCCGGGGCGCCGGATCCGGCGCCCCGCCTCACTGCGTGAAGTCGAGCACCGCCTTGATGTCCTCGCCAGCCGGCGCGTACGCCTCGCGGTAGCTCGACAGCGGCACCCGGCGGGTGATCAGCGACGTCAGCCACGACCGGTCGGCCTGGGCGAGCGCCTCGGCGGCCATCTCCCAGTGCCGCCGGCCGGCGTTCACCGAGCCGAACACCACGTTGTTCTCCAGCACCAGCTCCCGGTTGAGCGCCCCGGCGTCGAAGTTGATGGTCCGGCCGCCGCTGGACACACCGGTCAGGCAGACGATGCCGGTCGGCGCGGCCTTGCACATCGCGTCCAGCACCACTGTGGGCGCGCCGGTGCACTCGATCACCACGTCCGGCTTCACGTCCAGCTCGGGCACCGTCGCCGTGTGGTACGTCGCCCCGAGCGCGCGGACCAGCTCCGGCTTCGGCCCGCTGGTGTTGCGGTCCAGCACGTGCACGGACAGCCCACGCTGGCTGCCCAGCAGCGCGGCCAGCAACCCGATCGGCCCGGCGCCGGTCACCAGCACCGTCATCGGTTTCCACTCGGCCCGGCGGCCGATCCGCTCGATGTGGTCCCACGCCTTCGCCACCACGCTCGTCGGCTCCAGCAGCACGCCCACGGACTCGAGCGCCGGGTCGAGGCCGACGGCGAACTTGGGCTGCAACCGCCAGCGTTCCCGCGCGAAACCGGGCAGTGCCTTGATGCCGTGCTCGGTGTACTGCCCGTTGCGGCACATGTCCCACTCGTCCACCGCGCAGTTCGCGCAGGGCACCGGGTCGGGGTGGCGGACCACGCCGGCCACCAGGTCGCCGGTCTGCAACGTGCCGGTCGGGTCCTCCAGCACGCGACCCAGCGACTCGTGCCCGAGCACCAGCCGCTCCTGACCCGGCGGTGCCTCGCCGTACTCGCCTGCCACGATCTCGTGGTCGGTGCCGCAGACACCCACCGCCAGCGCCTCGACCAGGATCGCGCCCTCCTCGGGCGGCGGCTCGGGCCAGTCCTCGACGAGCCGCAGCGAATCCGGGACACCGGGGGTCACAGTCACAGCGCGCACACACCTCATCTTTCCGCGCGCTGCCGCCGCCCGTCCGGCAAAGCGGCGATCCCGGCACGGGCGGGCCGACCCGGTCCGCAGCCGTCCGCCATAGGATCAGCGCATGACTCCGGAAGAGGTCGGCCGGCGAGTGGTCGCGCTGCTCGCGCCCGTCGAGGCCACCGCGTCCGTCTCCGGCGGTCAGGGGTACGCCCGCGCCACCGTCGACGTACCCCCGGCGAGCTGGGCGGACGCGGTGCGCGCGGTACGCGACGACGCCGAGCTGGGCTTGGATTTCCTGGACTGGCTGTCGGCGGTGGACGAGCTGGCCGACGGCTTCGACGTGGTGCTGCACCTCTGGTCGGTCCGGCACCGGCACGGCCTGCTGCTGCGTACCCGGGTGCCCCGGGACACGCCGGTGGTCGCGTCGGTGGTCGACCTGTTCCCCGGCGCCGCGTGGCACGAGCGCGAGACGCACGAGATGTTCGGCATCGACTTCGCCGGCCACGGCGAGCTGCGACCGCTGCTGCTGCCGCCGGAGTTCGAGGGGCACCCGCTGCGCAAGGAGTTCGTCCTCGCCTCCCGGGTCGCGAAGCCGTGGCCCGGCGCGAAGGAACCGGGCGAGTCGGAGGCGGGCGGCGGCCGTCGGCCGGTCCGGCCGCCGGGCGTGCCCGCGCCGGGGGAGTGGGGCACGACGCCCACGCCGGCCGGTGCGGCCGGCGCCGGTGAGGGCCCCCGAGGGGGTACGCCGGCGCGCCCGGCCCGTGAACGCCCGGCGCGGCCCGCTCCGGGGGAGCGTCCCGCGCGGCCCGTCGCCGGGGAGCGTCCGGCGCGGCCTGCTCCTGGTGAGCGTCCCGTACGGCCTGCCCCTGGCGAGCGTCCGGCGCGGCCTGCTCCTGGCGAGGGTGCCGCGCGGCCTGCTTCTGGCGAGGGTTCGGCTCGGCCTGCCGCTCCCGGCGAGGGGGCAGCGCGGGCGACCGCCGGGGAGGGTGCGGCGCGGCCCGCTGGCGGGGAGGCTCCGGAGCCGCCCGCTTCCGGCGAGGCCGGGCCGGGGTCCGCCGCTGCTCCGGCGGCCGGGGAGGCGGGTCCGCTCGGGCGGCCGCTGCCGGGGGAACGGCCGACCGGGCCGCCCCGCCAGGAGCCGGAGCCCGACGCGGCGGGGGAGAGCTGATGCCGGACTGGTTGGAGCTGGTCCTGCGCGTGGTGGGCGTGCTCGTCGCGTTCCTCACGCTGCCGCTGATCGTGGGCCAGGCCGAGCACAAGGTGATGGCGCACATGCAGGGCCGGCTGGGCCCGATGTACGCGGGTGGCTTCCACGGCTGGGCACAACTGGTCGCCGACGGCATCAAGTTCGTGCAGAAGGAGGACGTCACCCCGCGCGACGCGGATCGGCCGGTGTTCCGGCTGGCGCCCGCGGTGGCGCTGGTGCCGTACCTGCTCGTGCTGCTGGTCATCCCGCTCGGTCCGGGCGACCTGGTCGCCCAGCCGCTGGACATCGGCCTGTTCTTCGTGCTCGCCGTGGTGGGCGTCGGGGTGCTGGCGGTGCTCATGTCCGCGTGGGCGTCGGCGAACAAGTACAGCCTGCTCGGCGGGCTGCGCGGCGCGGCCCAGCTGCTCGGGTACGAGCTGCCGCTGGTGCTGGCCGCCGCCTCGGTGGCGATGGCGGCGGGCACGCTGAGCCTGCCCGGCATCGTGGAGGCGTGGCAGCCGTGGTGGCTGCTGTGGCAGGCACCGGCCATGGTGATCTTCTTCGTGGCCGGGCTGGCGGAGATCCGCCGCCCGCCGTTCGACATGCCGGTGGCCGACTCCGAGCTGGTCTTCGGCTACATGACCGAGTACACCGGCCTGCGGTTCGCGTTCTTCCTGCTCGCCGAGTACGTGGGCATCGTGGTGATCGCGGCGCTGACCACTGTGCTGTTCCTCGGCGGCTGGCAGGGCCCGTTCGCCGACGCGCAGCTCGGCTGGCTGTGGACGCTGCTCAAGGTCTTCGCCGTCGCCTTCGTGATCATCTGGCTGCGGGTGAGCTACCCGAGGCTGCGCGAGGACCAGCTCCAGCGCCTCTGCTGGCTGGTCCTGGTCCCCCTGGCCCTGGCCCAGCTGGTCCTGACCGCCGCAGTCCGCCTGGCCCTCTAGCCCTACCCCCTCCCACCCGCCCCGGGCCCTCCCACCCGCCCGCCCCTCCGCCTCCCCGGCGATCTTGCACTTTCGGCCCCGACAAAAGGGGCAAGGTGCCCAGGTTCGGGGCCCAAAGTGCAAGATCGCCGAGGTGGGGTGGGGCGGGCGGGTCAGCGCAAGGGGGTGTGGGTCGGGTCCACCCGCTCGGATTCGGGTGGGGGCGGGGGTGGGGTGCCGTCGCCGAAGGGGCGGCCGCCCAGCTCCTCCCGTCCGTGCGGCGTCAACCAGTTGCTCAGGTCCGGGCCGAGCGGCACGATGCCGGTCGGGTTGATGTCCCGGTGGACCTCGTAGTAGTGCCGCTTGATGTGGACGAAGTCGATTGTGTCGCCGAACCCGGGCGTGGTGAACAGGTCCCGGGCGTACGCCCACAGCACCGGCATCTCGCTGAGCTTCTGCCGGTTGCACTTGAAGTGCCCGTGGTAGACCGGGTCGAAGCGGACGAGCGTGGTGAACAGCCGTACGTCCGCCTCGGTGATCGTGTCGCCGACCAGGTACCGCTGACCGGCCAGCCGCTCGCTCAGCCAGTCCAGCCGGTCGAACAGCCGGTGGTACGCCTTGTCGTACGCCTCCTGGCTGCCGGCGAAGCCGCACCGGTACACGCCGTTGTTGACATCAGCGAAGACGACCTCGTTGACCTCGTCGATCTCGCCGCGCAGCGGTTCCGGGTAGAGGTCCGGCGCGCCCGGCCGGTGGTAAGCGGTCCACTCGGTCGACAGGTCGAGGCTCATCTGGGCGTAGTCGTTCGTCACCACCTGCCCGGTGGGCACGTCGACGAGCGCCGGCACGGTGATGCCGCGCTCGTAGCCGGGGAAGCGGGCGAAGTACGCGTCGGCCAGCCGCTCGATGCCCAGCACCGGGTCCTTGCCGTCCGGGTCCAGGTCGAACGTCCAGCTCCGCTTGTCGTGGGTGGGCCCGGCCACGGCCATCGAGATGGCGTCCTCCAGCCCGAGCAGGCGCCGGATGATGATCAGCCGGTTGGCCCACGGGCAGGCCCGGCTGACCGCCAGCCGGTAGCGGCCCGGCTCCACCGGCCAGCCGTTGCTCCCGTCCGCCGTGATCCGGGTGGCGATGTAGCGCTGGTCGCGGGTGAACTCGCCACCCGGCTCCACGTACTTGCCGCCGGTCCGGTCCAGGACCTCGTCGTCGCTGCCCACACCCACCTCCGAGTTCGCTTTTCGCTCCCATCATGGTCGCTCCGGCCGCTCCCGGCAGGGCGACTGCGCCGGAGACCGGCAGGGCGAGCGCGCCGGAGACCGGCGGGGCGACTGCGCCGGAGACCGGCAGGGCGACTGCGCCGGGGAGGGGCATAGGCTGCCCGCCGTGACCGATGTGGAGGCGGCAGCCCGGCGTTTCGTCGCCGACGTGTGGAACGCGGGGCGCGAGGAGAGCGCGTACGAGCTGGTGGCGGCGGACTGCCCGGGGCTCGGCGGCACCGGCCCGGCGGCGGTGCTGGCCTGGCACCGGGACCGGCGGGCGTCGTTCCCCGACCTGCGCTACAAGATCGTCGAGGTGGTGGCGACCGGCGCCCGGGTGGCGGTGCGCTGGCGGGCCGCCGGCACCCAGGCCGGCCAGTTCGGCCCGGTGCCGCCGACCGGCCGCGTGGTCAGCTACTCCGGGGCCACGTTCCTGCGCTTCGACGACGACGGGCGGATCGTGGACGTGTGGAGCGTCAACGAGCTGTTCCAGGTGCTCCAGCAGCTCGGCGTGGAGATGTTGCCCCCGCTCACACCCGGCGAGGCGTGATCCGGCTGATCGGCAGGTTCACCGGGAACGGCTCGCCGGTGTCGACGAACTTCGTCCACCGGCCGGTCTCCGTGTAGACCTCGTGCACCGGATCGATCTTGTACGTGTAGACCACGAGGCCCTCGTCCTCGATCTCGATACGCCAGTGGAACGGGATCCCGGCCTGCGCGTAGAGCGCTGGCTTGAGGACGCGGTCGATGGACCGGGTGCTGGGCGAGACGATCTCCACGGCGAGCACCACCTCGTGCGGCTCGTACCGGGACGGCTCGCGCGCGGCGGCGGTTGCGGTGGTGATCAGTACGTCCGGGATGAAGGAGCGGGTGCGGTTGATGCGCACCTCCACACCCTGGGTCACGTCGTACCCGTCGGGGCGGTCCTCGTCGAGCGCGACCATGAGCAGGGCCGCGATGCTCTGGTGGATCCGGGTGGGGGAGGGGGACATGAGCAGCACTCCATCGAGCAGTTCGCGGCGGCGACCGTCCTCCGGCAGCGCGTCCAGATCGTCTGTCGTCCACCCGCCCTCCGGCGGGTGGTCGCTCTCCAGCGCGGCGGTCATCGACAGGTCCTTCCCGGCGCGTCGTTCTCCCCGCGCTCACGATACCGCCGCGAAAGGCCGGGTGGTGGTCGCGCGCGCCCGGGGCACAGGGCAGGATGGGCGGCATGAGCGAGCACGGTGGAGTGCCCGGCGGGGGCCTGGTGAAGGGCCTGGCGGTCACGTTGAAGACGATGACCCGCCGCTCGACCACCCAGCAGTACCCGGACGTCGAGCCGGAGCTGCCACCCCGCTCCCGCGGCGTGATCGCGCTGCTGGAGGAGAACTGCACGGTCTGCATGCTCTGCGCCCGCGAGTGTCCGGACTGGTGCATCTACATCGACTCGCACAAGGAGGAGGTGGCGGTGCCCGGCGCCGCCCGCCCCCGCCAGCGCAACGTGCTCGACAAGTTCGACATCGACTTCTCGCTCTGCATGTACTGCGGCATCTGCGTCGAGGTCTGCCCGTTCGACGCGCTCTACTGGTCGCCCGAGTTCGAGTACGCCGAGTACGACATCAAGAACCTGCTGCACGACAAGGACCACCTGGGTGAGTGGATGGCCACCGTGCCGCCGCCGCCGGCCCACGACCCGCTCGGCGACCCCTCCAAGGAGGAGACCACCGCCGCCCGGAAGGCGGCGGGTCCGTCGGCCCGTCCGGCTCCTTCCCGGGTACGCTCCGACGCCCCCACCGATCCGGGCGGAGGCGCTGCCTCATGACCGGTGCGGACGTCCTGCTGCTGGCGCTGGGCGCGGTGGCGGTGGGCGCGGGTGCGCTGGTGGTCGCCACCCGTCATCTGGTCCGGGCCGGGCTGTGGCTGGTGGTGTGCCTGGGCGCGCTCGCGGGTGACTACCTGGTGCTGACCGCCGAGCTGGTGGCCTGGGTGCAGGTGCTCATCTACGTGGGCGCGGTGGTGGTGCTGCTGTTGTTCGCGGTGATGCTGACGCGCGCGCCGATCGGCCCGTCGGACGACCTGGACCGGCCGGGCTGGGCCGCCGCGCTCGTGGGTGGCGGCAGCGGCCTCGGTCTGGCGGTGCTGCTGATCGACGCGTTCCGCTGGTCGCGGGTGGACCTGCCCGCCGCGGGCACCGCCGAGCGCCTCGGCGAGCAGATCTTCCGTTCCTGGGTGCTGCCGTTCGAGGTGCTGTCGGTGCTGCTGCTGGCCGCGCTGGTCGGCGCGATCGTGCTGTCCCGCCCCGACATCGGCCGCCCGGCCGCCGACACCGCCGTTGCGCCGGCCGACGGCGACCGGACCGGTGGCGACGGCCCGGTCTCCGCCGCGTCGGCCGCCGACGAGGGCGGGCGCCCGTGAGGCCGGTCATCCCGTACGTCACCGCCGCGCTGCTGTTCGGCCTCGGCGTGTACGGCGTGCTGCGCCGCCGCAACGCCGTCCTGGTGCTGATGGCGGTGGAGCTGATGCTCAACGCGGTGAACCTGGTGCTGGTCACCGCCGACACCACCGTCAAGGCCGTGCTGCCGCACTCCGGGCAGGTGTTCGCGCTGTTCGTGATCGTGCTCGCCGCCGCCGAGATCGGCGTCGGGCTCGCCATCGTGCTCCAGCTCTACCGGCTGCGCGCCAGCGTCACGGTCGACGACGTACCGCTGGCCGAGCCGGCGCCGGCGGTGGCGGCGGGCCCGACGCCCGGGCGGCCGGAAGGAGCGGTCCGGTGAGCACGCCGACGCTGTGGCTCGCAGCGGTGCTGCCGGCCGCGCCGCTGGTCTCCGGGCTGCTCGGCCTGCTGCTGCCGCCCGCCCCGCGCCAGGACCGGGCGTCGGCCCGGCGGACGGCTGTCGCGCTGGGCGTGGCCGGGGCGGCCGTGTCGCTGCTGGCCGCGCTGGCGCTGCTGGTCCGCGTGGACGCCCCGGTCGAGGCGTCCACCACCTGGGTAGACCTGGGCGGGCTGCGGGTCACGCTGGGCCTGCGGCTGGACGGCGTGGCGGTGCTCGTCGCCACCGCTGTGGCCGCTGTGGCGCTGGCCGTCCAGGTGTACTCGATCGGCTACCTGCGCCGGGGCCCGCACGACGACGTGGACGTCGACCACCGGTACCCGCCCTATGCGGCCCAGCTCAGCCTCTTCACCGCCGCCATGCTCACTGTGGTGGTGTCCGGCGACCTGATCATGCTGCTGGTCGGCTGGGAGGTGATGGGCATCTGCTCGTACCTGCTCATCGCCCACGACCGGCGGCTGCCCGAGGCACCCGGCGCGGCGGTGAAGGCGTTCCTGGTCACCCGTGTGGGTGACGTCGGCTTCCTGCTCGGCATCGCGCTGCTCGGCGTGGGCGCGGGCAGCTTCCGGATCGCCGACGTGCTGACGCACGACTACGGCACCGGCACGCTCACCGCGGCCTGCCTGCTGCTGCTCGCCGGGGTGGCCGGCAAGAGCGCCCAGTTCCCGCTGCACACCTGGCTGCCCGACGCGATGGCCGGTCCCACGCCGGTGTCCGCGCTGATCCACGCCGCCACGATGGTCGCCGCCGGGGTGTACGCGGTGGCCCGGCTGTTCCCGCTGTTCGAGCGCGCACCGGCCGCGCTCGCCGTGCTGGGCGTGATGGCCGCGATCACCATGCTGCTCGGCGCGTTCGCCGCCACCGCCCAGGACGACATCAAGCGCGTGCTGGCCTGGTCGACCGTGTCCCAGATCGGCTACATGACCGGCGCGCTGGCGGTCGGCGCACCGGCTGCCGCGCTGTTCCACCTGCTCACCCACGCCGCGTTCAAGGCGCTGCTGTTCCTCGCCGCCGGTGCGGTGATCCACGCCGTCGGCACCACGCTGATGTCGCGGATGGGCGGCCTGCGTACCGCCATGCCGGTGACGTTCTGGTGCATGGTGGTCGGCCTCGGCGCGCTGGCCGGCGTACCCCCGCTCTCGGGTTTCTGGAGCAAGGACGGCGTGCTCGCGGCCGCTGAGGCGGCCGCGCTCGACGGCGCCGGGCCGACGGCGGCCTGGGTGGGCTGGCTGGTCTGGCTGGCCGGGCTGGTCGGGGTGGCGGTGACCGCCTGGTACGCGACCCGTCTGCTGCTGCGCACGTTCCTGGGGCAGACGCGGACGCCGCTGTTGCGGCCGCACGACCCGCCCGCGCTGCTGCGCTGGCCGGTGCTGCTGCTCACGGTCCCGGCCGCGCTGCTGGGCCTGGCCCCGTTCGCGCCCTGGTTCGCCGACCGCCTGCGCGTGCCCGGCGACGACAGCGGCGAGGCGGTCGAGCTGGTGCACCTCGCGCCGAACCTGATCCTGCCGTTCCTGCTGCTGCTGGTCGGCGCGGGCGTCGCCTGGGCGGGCTGGCGCCGCGACCCGGCCGCCGACCCGGCCCGCTTCCTGGGCCCGCTGCGGCCGGTCTTCGCCCGGGCGTTCCGGCTCGACGACGTCCAGCACACCCTGGTCGTACGCCCGGCGGGCGCGCTCGCGCGGGTCGTGCGTACCGGTGACGAGCTGGGCGTGGACGGGCTGGTCGAGGGCAGCGGCCGGGCGGCGGTCGAGGTGGGCGGCGGCCTGGCCGCGCTGCACCGGGCGGCGCTGCCGCGCGCGGCGGCCGGCGTGCTGGCCGGCGCGCTGCTGATCGGCCTCGCGGTCGCGCTGATCGGAGTGACCTCATGACGTTCGGGCAGGTCCTGCTGGTCGCCGTGGTCGCGGTGCCGGCGCTCGGCGCGCTGGCCACCGCCCTCGTGCCGGGTGACCGGGCCGGCCGGGTGGTCGGCACCGTCGCCGCCGCGGTGACGCTGCTGGCGGCGCTGCCGCTGGTCGGCGGCGACCACGGCTGGTTCGGGTACGGGCCACGCCCGGCGGTGCAGCCGTGGCACCAGCTCGACCAGCAGTGGGTGCCCGGGCTCGACCTGCGCTTCCACCTGGGCGTGGACGGCATCTCCTGGCCGCTTGTGGTGCTGACCGCGCTGCTCACGCTGCTGTGCTGCGCGTACACGCTGTGGCGGGTGCCGTCCGGCGGCGGCAGCGGGCGGGCGCTCGTGGCGCTGCTGCTGGTGGTCGAGGTCGGCATCCTCGGCACGTTCCTCGCGCTCGACCTGGTGCTGTTCTTCCTGTTCTTCGAGGTCGTCCTGCTGCCGATGTACGCGGTGATCGCCGGCTGGGGCGGCGCGGACCGTCGTCGGGCGGCCCGCAAGTTCGCGCTCTACACGCTGTTCGGCTCGGTGCTGCTGCTGGTCGGCGTCTACGTGGTGGTGGCCGCCGCGGGCACCGCCGACCTGGTCGTGCTCACCGGCGGCGCCGGGCTGTCCCGGGGCACCCAGCTCGCCGCGTTCACGCTGCTGGCGCTCGCGTTCGCGGTGAAGAGCCCGCTCTGGCCGCTGCACTCGTGGCTGCCCGACGCGCACACCCAGGCGCCCACCGTGGGCAGCGTGATCCTCGCCGGGGTGCTGCTCAAGATGGGCACGTACGGACTGATCCGGGTCGCGGTGGGCGTGGCCCCGGAGGGCGCCCGCTGGGCCGCGCCGGTGCTCGGCGTGCTCGCCGTCGCCGCGATCCTGATCGGCGGCCTGGTCTGCCTGGCCCAGGACGACCTGAAGCGGCTGATCGCGTATTCGAGCGTCGGGCACATGGGCTTCGTGCTGCTCGGGGTCGCCACGCTCACCGCCACCGGGCTCCAGGCCGCGCTGATCGGCAACATCGCCCACGGTGTCATCACAGCCCTGCTGTTCTTCCTGGCCGGCGCGGTAAAGGACCGCGCCCACACCGGGTCGCTGGCCGAGCTGTCCGGGCTGCGGGAGACCGCGCCCCGGCTGGCCGGGCTGCTCGGCTTCGCGGCTGTGGCCTCGCTGGGGCTGCCCGGCCTGGCCGGGTTCTGGGGCGAGGCGTTCGCCGTGGTCGCCGCCGTGCGGCGGGGCGGCCCGCTCTGGCTGACGCTCGCCGTGCTGGCCGCGCTGGGCGGGGCGCTCACCGCCGCGTACTTCCTGCGGCTGCTGCGCCGGGTCACGCACGGGCGGCCCAGCCCGGCGGTGGCGGGGCTCGCACCCGGGCTGGCCGGGGCGGAACTGACCGCCTGGGCGCCGCTGGTGCTGCTCGCGCTGGCGGTCGGCCTGGCCCCCGCGCTCGTGCTGTCGTACGCCTCCGGTCCGGTGGAGGCGCTACTGGGGGTCGTCCCATGAGCCTGGTGCAGCCTGTCGACAACGTGGCGATGCTGCCCGCGTACCTGGCCGCCGGCACGGCAGTGCTGGTGCTGCTGGTCGACCTGCTGGTGGCCCGGCCCGCCGTCACGGTGGCGGTGGCGGCGCTCGGCGCGGCCGGCACCGCGGCCGGCGCGGCACTGGTCGGGGCGGCCGGTGAGCGGCGCACGTTCTGCGTGGGCGCGGACTGCTCCTGGGTGTGGGGTGGCCGGGCCGCCCTGGTCGGTGCCGTGATCGCGCTGCTCACGCTCGGCGTGCTGGCACTGTCCGGTCCGCTGCTGCGCGCCGGGCGCACCCCGGTCGGGGAATACTGCTTCCTGCTCGCCTGCGCGATGACCGGCGGCGTGGTGCTCGGCGCCGCGGGTGACCTGATCACGCTGATCGTGGCGCTGGAGACGCTGACGCTGCCGCTGTACGTGCTGGTCGGCCTGCGCCGGGGCAGCCTCGCCGGTGCCGAGGCGGCGGTGACGTTCTTCGTGGTGAGCGTGGTCGCCACCACAGTGACGCTGCTCGGCGCGGCGCTGCTCTACGCGGTCACCGGCACGCTGCACCTGGACCGGCTCGGCGCCACCCTGGCCGCCCGCGACGACCTGACCGGCCTGCCGTTGACCGGGGTCGCGGTGGCGCTGGTGGTGGCCGGGCTGGCGTTCAAGGTCGCCGCCGTGCCGTTCCACGCCTGGGCCCCTGCCACGTACGACGGTGCGCCGCTGCCGGTGGCCGCGTACCTGTCGACCGCCTCCAAGCTGGGTGGCGTGGTGGCGCTGCTGGCGGTGGTGCAGCGCGCGCTGCCGGGAGACATGACCGGTCCGGTGCTGGCGGCGCTGGCGGTGCTGACCATGACCGTCGGCAACCTGGTGGCGCTGCGTCAGCGCCGTACCGTGCGGTTGCTCGCCTGGTCGTCGGTGGCCCAGGCGGGGTACATCCTGGCGCCGCTGGGCGCGCTGGCGCTGACCGCGGGCCGCACCGGCGACGCGCGGGCGGGCGCGTACGCGGCAGCCGTCGCGTACGCGATCTTCTTCGTGCTGCTGGAGCTGGCCGCGTTCGCCGCGGTGGTGGCGTTGCGCCCGGCGGACGGCGACGGCGGCACGCTCGCCGACCTGCGCGGCGCGGCGCGGCGGCACCCGTGGGTGGGCGGCGCGTTCGCGCTGGCGCTGATCGGGCTGGCCGGGCTGCCGCCGGGCCTGGCCGGGCTGTTCGCCAAGGTGACAGTGGTACGCGCGCTGCTGGCCGGGCACGCGGGATGGCTGGCGCTCGTGGTGGCGCTGAACGCGGTGATCGGCCTGGCCTACTACCTGCGGGTCACCGCTTCGCTCTACGCGACACCCGCCGGCGCGACGGCGGTCCGGCCCGCGCGGACCGTGGCGCTGGCGCTCGGCGTCGCCACCGCCGCGGCGGTAGTGATCGGTTTCGCACCGCAGCTCGTGCTGGACGTGGCGTCGCGCTGACCGGTTCCTGCCCGGATGGGCGACCGCTTCAGCCTCCGCACAGCAACATCCAGCCAACTTTCAGCCATGAGCCGGATGGTTGACGGGTACCGGTGTGTTGAACCGGTCAGCGGGCCTCCCGCAAGAGCCCGTGCACCGAAGGAGAGATCGTGCATCACAACCGTCTCAAGACCGCAGCGCTGCTCGGCCTGTTGACCTCGCTGATCCTCGCGATCGGCTACTGGTTCGGCGGTAGCGGCGGTCTCGTCATCGCCGTCGTCATCTCGTTGCTGATGAACGGCGTCACCTACTTCTACTCCGACAAGCTCGCACTGCGCTCGATGAAGGCGCAACCGGTCAGCGAGGCACAGTTCCCCGAGCTGTACCAGATGGTGCGGGAGCTCTCCACGTTGGCCGGGAAGCCGATGCCCCGGCTCTACGTGAGCCCGACCTCGCAGCCCAACGCGTTCGCCACCGGTCGTAACCCGGAGAACGCGGCGGTCTGCGTCACCCAGGGCATCGTGGAGATCCTGGACTACCGGGAGCTGCGCGGCGTGATCGGCCACGAGCTGTCCCACGTCTACAACCGGGACATCCTGATCTCCAGTGTGGCGGCCGGCCTGGCCGGCATCATCACCATGCTGGCCAACCTGGCCTGGTTCATCCCGCTCGGCTCCTCGGACGACGAGGACAGCCCGAACCCGGCCGTGCTGCTGCTCACGCTGATCCTCGGCCCGATCGCCGCCACGGTGATCCAGCTCGCGATCAGCCGGAGCCGGGAGTACCAGGCCGACCAGTCCGGCGCCGAGCTGAGCCGCGACCCGCTGGCCCTGGCCAGCGCCCTCCGCAAGATCCACATGGGTACGCAGGCGCGCCCGCTGGCGCCGCAGGGCCAGCTCGCCAGCACCGCCCACCTGATGATCGACAACCCGTTCAAGCGGGGCGGCGGCATCGCCGCGATGTTCGCCACCCACCCGCCGATGGAGCAGCGGGTGGCCCGCCTGGAGCAGATGGCCCGCAACTCCGGGCCGGTGCAGTTCCAGCGCTGACCCGCGTGACCCGAACGCCGCCCGCGTCCACCCGGACGCGGGCGGCGTCGCGTCTGCGGCCCTTCCGCGCCCGGCCGGCTCGGGCGGCCGGCCCGCGTCAGGACACGGCCGGCTCGGACAGCCGGTCCGGCCGCGCGACCAGCACCACGGCGAGCAGCACCACCCCCGCCGCCAGGTAGGCGGCGGCCGGGCCGAGCAGCACCGCCACGCCGCCGAGCAGGAAGATCCCGACGCCGGAGAGCACGATGTTGCCGGCCACGATCGTCGCCTCCACCTGCCCCATCCGCTCCCGCGGCGCCAGCCGCGCGAACGTGGCCTGGGCCCCGATCAGCCACCCGCCGCCCGCTCCGACGAGCGCGTTCGCCACGGCGAGCGCCCACGCCGGGGCGTCGAGCGCCACCAGCAGACCGGCCAGCAGCAGCGCGGCGGCGAGCGCGCTCGCCGCCGCCACCTGACCGGTCACCCGGGCCAGCCAGCCCCGCCGCCCCACCACCAGCACGAACACCGCCCCGCCGAACGACGACGCCGCCAGCACGACCGGCCGCCACCCGCCGGAGGCCAGATCCGGGGCGAGCGTCTCCGGCAGCCCGCCGGACAGGACGGTGGCCAGGGTCAGCAGCGCCACGCCCCGCAGCACCGGATGGGCGGCGATGATCCGGATGCCCGCGGTGGCGGGCGGCCGTGGACCCCGGTGCTCCTGCCTCCGCACCGGCAGGCCGGCGAGGACCACCGCCGCGAGCAGGAACGAGACCAGATCGATCACGAGCGCCACCCGGGGGCCGAGCGCCACCGTCACACCGGCCCCGGCGAGCAGGCCGACGACCTGGCCGCTCTGGTTGGCGAAGGCGGAGAGCCCGAACAGCGGCAGCCGCAGCGGCGCCTCCACCGCCTCGGCCGTGATCGCCACGTGCACGCTCGCGTACGCGGCCCGGACCGCGCCGAGCAGCCCGGCCGCCACGATTGCCGGCACCGGCCGGGGCGCCGCCGCCGGTACGGCGATGAGCACCGCACCGGCCAGCGAGAGCCCGACCAGCATGGTGCGCCGGGCCGGCACGTCCAGCCAGCCGCTGAACACGGTCGCGACGAGCAGGGCGGGCACCGTGCGGGCGGCGTACACGGCGGCCGGGCCGAGGACCGAATCGGTCTGGTCGTACGCGAGCAGCAGCAGGGCCGCCAGCCCGACGAAGTCGCCCAGCTCGGAGACGCCCCGGGCGACGAGCAGCCGGGCCGCGACCGGATGCCGGAACAGGGCCCGGTAGCCGGGCACGGGCGTCGCGGTGTCGGTCATCGATCCGACGGGTCCGTTTCCTCGACGCCGACCGGCTCGTAGTCGGCCCGCTCACGTAGCCGGCGGGCCTGCTCCCGCCGGTAGCTGCCGCGGATCTGCGGATCCTGCCGGCGGCGGCGCAGCGCCACCAGGTCCGCCCACAGGTCGTCCGGCCACTGGGCGATGCCCTGCCCGGTGACCAGCTCGGCCTGCCGCGACGCCGCGAGCGTCGACCGGTGCACCGGCTGGAGGCACATCAGGGGGATGTTCCGGTAGAGCCGGACCACGTGGCCCGGCTCGGTCAGGCGCAGGATGGTCGGCAGGAACGACGTGTACCAGTCGGTCTCCACCACGCCCTCGTAGAGCTGCAGCCCGCGCTGCGCCGGCCAGTTCGGCACCCCGCGCGCCAGCAGACACCAGCCGGGGGAGGTGCGGGCCACCACCCCGGTGACCATCTCGATCGTGTGCGGGGCGCGCGGGTCGGCGTCGATGAAGGGCATGGTGCCGCCGTAGCGGTCGAAGATGTCCAGGCCGTCCCGGAACCGCTCCGGCAGGTCCGTGAGCTGCGCCGGTGCCTGCGGCAGCGTGCCGTCGTACCCGCCGGCCAGCGACCGCCAGCCGGCCGGCTCGTTCTCCTGGAGGAGACTCCACTCGGTGTCGTGGCCGTCCCAGCGCAGCGCCACGTCGGCGGGCGGGTAGACGTACCACCCGAGACCGGAACCGGCAGCCACCGGTGGGCACTGCTGCACCGCGCGGACCGGCAGCGAACCCCGGAGGGTGGCGGACGCGGGCTCGGCGGGCCGGGCGTCGCCGTACAGGGAGTAGATCTCGACCCGTAGCGGCGCGACAGCCATGCCGCTCATCCGACCTCCGATCACGGCGGCGGCCGACCCGCCGTAGGCATGGACTCCGTTCGATCACCGAACCTACTCGTTCCCGGCGGGTAAGGCAGCCCCGCATTGGAGCCCGATGTGACCGACTCGACCACCGTCCCGGTCAGCAGGGGCGTTAGGGTCGGAGGCTGACTCACTCGTTACTCCCGGAGGTGCACACCGTGGCCGCACTGCGCCAGTACCAGGGCGTCTGGCGGATCCCCGGCGCGCCGATGCTGCTGATCCTCGGCATCATCGGCCGGCTCGGGATCGGCATGACCCCGCTGGCGCTGCTGCTCGTCGTCGAGCAGGTCACCGGCCGGTACTCCCTGGCCGCCGTCGCCGGCGGCATCTACGCGCTCTCCGGCGCCGCGCTCAGCCCGGTCGCCGGCCGGATCGCCGACCGGGTCGGTCCCGCCCGCGTCCTGCTGGTCACCGCGCTCGCCCACCCGTTCGCCCTGATCGGGCTGCTCGTCGCCACCCGCTCCGACAGCGGCAACCTCGGGCTGATCTACCTGGGCGCGGGCGTCGCCGGAGCCACGTACCCGCCGCTCACCGCCGCGATCCGGGGCGCCTGGAACGACCTCACCGCCCCCGCCACCGGCCGGGCACACCTGCGCAACACCGCGCTCGCCGCCGAGACCACGCTCTTCGAGGTCGTGTTCGTGATCGGCCCGCTGCTGGTGGCGGGCTTCGTGCTGTTCGCCGACGCCGCCGCCGCGCTCGTCGGCGCCGCTGTGGTCACCCTGGTCGGCACCGGCACCGTCGCGCTCGGCCGGGTCATGCGCGGCTGGCGCCCGCACGCGCGTGAGCACCACGCCCGGGGCCTCGGCCCGCTGCGGCTCGGCGGCTTCCCCGCGCTGCTGCTCTGCGTGGCGAGCCTCGGCATCGCGTTCGGCGCCTCCGGCGTCATCGTCCCGGCGTTCGCCGGGAACTCCGGCGCCGACGACCCGGAGAGCCTGGCCGGCGTGCTGCTCGCCGTCTGGGGCATCGGCAGCGCCATCGGTGGCTTCTGGTTCGGCGTACGCAAGCCCGCCGCCAACATGACCCGCCAGTTCGCTCTCCTGCTCGGCACCGTCGCGGCCAGCTTCGCCGTCTTCGCGGTGATGCCCGGCCCGGCCGCGCTCGGCGTCGCGCTGGTGCTCGGCGGAGCGGCGATCGCTCCCGCGCTCACCCTGGAGAACACGCTCGTCGGGCGGATCACCCCGGCCGGCATGCTGAACGAGGCGTACACCTGGGTGGTGACCATGTCGGTCGCGGCGAGCGCCGCCGGCGGCTCGATCGCGGGCCTGATCATCGACCACGCCGGCGGCGTCTCGTGGGCGTTCGTCTTCGCCGGGGTGGCGGTCGCCGTCGGGGCCGCGGTCGCCGCGCTGCCCGGCGGCCCGATCGCCCGGGCCGAGGCCACAGCGGTACGCGCCGAGCAGACGCTCGCCGCCTGACCGCTCACCCGCCCGCTGTCACCACCCGCTCCACGCCGGGCAGCTTCTCCACGGCGGCCCGGATCGGCGCCGGGTCCTCACCCTGCGCCAGCAGCACCGACAGGACCACCCGGCCGTCGCCGTCCGGCCGGGCCGCGACCGTCCTGCCACCGCAGCGCAGCCCCGTGTCCCCGCGCGCCTGCCCGATCCGGTAGTCGACCTCCCCGATCTGCGGCGTGCCGGCACCCGGCCGGAAGACGACGTCCAGGCGTACCGGCGGGTCGGCCCGGCACGCGACCGACGCCCCTGCGGACGGGGTGGCCGCGGTGCCGGCGGCCGGCATAGGCGCCGCCGGTCCGGACAGCGTCGCCATGGTCGCGGCGCCGCCGGTGACAGTCACAGCGGCCACCCCCGCCAGAACCGTGGCCCGTCGCCGGCTCCTGGCGCGCCCCCGTGCGCGCACCTCGGCCGCCGGGCTGAGCCGCAGCCCGGTCATGTCCTGCTCCAACTCCCGCAGAGCCTCACCAATGCGTGCCGACATCGACTTCCTCCTTGTCGTCGGTCAGTAGAACGGCGAGCGCGGCACGGCCCCGGGACAGGTACGACTTGACAGTCCCCTCGGGCATGCCGGTGGTCCGGGCGATCTCCGCCACCGGCAGATCGTGGAGGTGGTGCAGGACGACGACCAGCCGCTGCGCCTCGGGCAGCCGGCGTAACGCCGCGAGCAACGCCACCCGGTCCGGATTGGGCCCGGGCGCCGGAGCCTCCCGGCCCAACCGGGCCCGCGCGGCGAACCAGCGCCGCAGGCCGCGCCACCGATTGGCGGTCAACCGCCAGGCCACCGTCCGGACCCAGCCCTCCGGATCCTCGTACGCCCCGACGCGCGACCAGCGCTGCCAGGCCCGCGCGTACGCCTCCTGCGTCACGTCCTGGGCCTCGGCCAGGTCGCCGCAGAGCGCGTAGACGTGGTGCACGACCCGCCGCGCGGTCGCCGTGTAAAAGGCGTCGAAGTCCTCGGGGCCGTCCATGCCCACCTCCCGTGTCCGCTCTCACCACACGACACCCCGATGCGGCTCCGGCGGTTGCAGGCGGATCAGGTCGCTCCGGGTCGTACCCGATCCGGCACGTCCACCCGGGCGGGCGGGTCGTGCGGTCCGGGCTGGTCTGTCGTCTGCGGGTCGTGCGGGCCCGCCGGCCCGGTCCGCTCTGTGCTCCGCGCTGCGGGGCCCGGGCGTGCGGCGGCCGTCGCGGCGGCCAGACCCAGCGCGAGGATCGTCACCGCGCACGCCAGGAGCGTGGGGCGTGCCCCGAGCAGTGCGGTCGCCGGACCGCCGAGCATCGTGCCCAGCGGTACCGCCAGCACGGTGACCGCCCCGTTGGCCGCCAGCACGCGGGGGAGGTCCACGGTGCCGGCGCGGCGCTGGAACAGCGCGGTCGCGGTCGGCTGGTAGGGCGCCCAGACCAGGCCGGCGAGCGCGAACGCGGGCAGCGACAGGACGATCGGCGCGCCCAGGCCGAGCGGGAGCAGCGCGGCGCCGAACAGCGCGACGATGCCGGCGAGCGTGGTCCGCAGCGGCCATCCGCGCAGGTGGCCGGTGAGCAGTCCGCCGAGCAGCGAGCCGACGCCGAACGCGGTGTAGTAGGCCGCGAGCGTCCCGGCGGAGGCGCGCAGCTCGTCGGTGACGTGCACCGGCATGGCCACGTAGAACGGTCCGAAGAGGAAGAAGAACGCGAAGGACAGCGACAGCAGGCCGAGCAGCGACCGGTCCCGCGCGATGATCCGGAATCCCGACGTACGCGACGGCCCCGCCCCGGCCGGGGCGGCTCGGTCACGGACGGCCGCGGCTTCTCGATCGCGGACGACCAGGCGGTAGCTCGCGGCCAGCACGGCGAAGCTGGCGGCGTCGACGGCGATCACCCACACCGCGCCCACCCAGGCGATGAGCAGGCCGGCCAGCGGCGGGCCGACGATCGTCGCGGCCTGGCCGAAGACCCCGAGCAGCGCGTTCGCGGCCAGGTGGTGCCGCTGCGGTAGCAGCTCGGCCACGAGCGTGAACCGGCCGGCCGACCCCCACGGGTGCAGCAGCGAGGACACCGCGAGCAGGGCGACGTACAGACCGACGTCCAGCACCCCGGCGAGGTGGGCGACCGGAATCGCGCCCAGGGCGGCCGCCCGCACCGTCGCGTCCCAGCCGGCGAGCTGCGCCCCGCTCCGTCCACCCAGCCACCGGCCGAGCAGCACCGTGCCGGCCGCACCCGGGAGCGTGTACGCCGCCACCGCGAACGCGGTCCAGGTGCCGCGCTGCCCGTCGGGTGCGAGTTGCAGAGCAAGCCAGGTCACCGCGACAAGGGCGAGCCCGTCACCGAGAGCGGAGGTCGCGAGCCCGGGCAGCAACCGGCGCAGTACCGGTTGGCCGAGCACCGGGCGATAGGGGAGGAGCATCGCGGGGGTCATGGCTCCCACCCGACCGCACGCCCGGCCCGTACCCCAAGGAAGTTGCCTGACGGCAGAAGACGGCCGTGGCGTTCCGGCCCGCCGGCCGTGGCTGGACCGCGGTCTGCCGCGACGTCGCCGTCACGGTCGAGTGGGCCGGGTCGGTTCGCCGCCGTAGAGGGCTGTGAAGACGCGGTGCCGCAGGATCTCGTACTGCCGGCGGCATCGGCGAGGTGGGCCCGGCGGACGTTGCTGGACCTGACCCCCGACGACGACTTCCGGCGGCTGGAACTGGTCAGCTGTCAGGTCGACCTCGCGACCGTCGGCCAACCGATTCCAGTAGTGGTAGCCGATCTTGACGTCTCCGGCGAGGACCTCGCCCAGGATCAGCTCTCCGCCGAGCAGGTCCTGGATGATCAAGGCGGTCACTCCGCACTGACCACGGGCCGGGTTGCCGGCGTGCCAATCCTGCACATCGTGTGGATCGCAGGTGTCCGCTCCCCAGCCGCTGCGCAGTACCGGCCGCAGCATCTCCAGGCCGATCGCGAGAGGGACTGATTGCTGGGCGGGCTCTTGAGGCGTCATCCAGGAAGGGTCGGCCCTCGACCGGGTCGAGAGTCAAGAACATCGCCGCCTCGGGTCCCGGCCGGCCGAACGGCACCGCCAGCGGGCTCGCTCATCTAGCAGTCTGGCCCGGGTGGTGTCAGGCCGTCGCCAGGCCGTCGGTCGCCACACAGTAGTGACGAACGACGACCAGTGGCGACGAGACCCGCGAGGCCAGATGCCCTGACCTGCCCGGGCGGCCGAGCCTTACCGGTAGTTGGTGAACTGGAGCGCCAGCCCGAAGTCCTCGCCCTTGAGCAGAGCGATGACGGCCTGGAGGTCGTCCTTCTTCTTACCGGTGACGCGGAGCTGGTCGCCCTGGATCTGCGCCTGCACGCCCTTCGGGCCCTCGTCGCGGATCTTCTTGCTGATCGCCTTGGCCTTGTCCGAGTCGATGCCCTGCACCACCTTGGCATCGATCTTGAAGATCTTGCCCGACTGACGGGGCTCACCGGCGTCGAGCGACTTCAGCGAGATGTTCCGCTTGACCAGCTTCTCCTTGAAGACGTCCAGCGCGGCTCGGACCCGCTCCTCGGTCTCCGCCTGGAGGCTGATCGCCTCCTCGCCCGACCAGGAGATCTCGGCGCCGGTGCCGCGGAAGTCGAACCGCGTCGCGAGCTCCTTCTCCGACTGGCGGACGGCGTTGTCGACCTCCTGCCGGTCGACCTTGCTCACGATGTCGAACGACGGGTTCGCTGCCATGCTCATGCTCCTGCTGTCCGGCGGTCTGTCCTGGTCCGTCCCGCGCTGACCAGCGTGGGACCTCCTGACGGTACCCGGTTGCGGCAGTGCCGGGGACAACCGCTATCCTTGCTTCCGCTGCCGCGTTGCGACGCGGTGGTGTGCCCTGGCGGGTTGCCCGAGCGGCCAATGGGAGCGGACTGTAAATCCGTCGCGAAAGCTACAGAGGTTCGAATCCTCTACCCGCCACCAGGTGCACGAAGAGGCCCCTGACCAGCGCGAACGCCGGTCAGGGGCCTCTTTCGTGAGTCTCACTCAATCCCGCTCTAGCTCGCTCGATCTCGCTGGCTGTGTCACATGCGTGTCACCGAGATCATTGGTGCCGGAAGCCGCCGGGCGGGTCGGGTCGGCGGCCGGCGTCGGGAGGCCGAGCGCCGCCTCTACCCGGCGGCGGGCCGCTTCCTCCTGGCCGTAGACGCACTTCGCGTAGACCCGCATGAGGACGTGCACGCTGTGCCCGGCCCACTCGGCGACCTGTGTAGCCGGCACCCCCGCATTGAGCCAGAGCGACACGGCGGCGTGCCGCAGGTCGTACGGTCGCCGGGCCAGCGGGGAGCGCTGCTGAGCCGGGGTGAGCACCTTTGCCCGCGCGTCGCGCCACGCCTTCCCGTAGGTGTTGTTCGGGATCGGCTGACCGGCGGTGGGGACGTACCGCCCGCCGGGGCCGCGTCGGGTCACGAACAGCTTGCCGTTCGATCCCGGCGGGTACTCCTTGATGTGGTGATCGAGCAGCCGCACCAGCGGCGGCGCAACGGGCACGTCCCGGGTCGCTGCCTTTGCCCGGTGCTTGAGCCCTCGTTCCTCGGCGGTGTCGTCTCCGTCGCCCCAATCCCGTCCTACGGCCACCGTCGAGCCGGTCAGGTGCA
The DNA here is from genome assembly GCF_049179035.1 of Micromonospora sp. WMMD1274. Lineage (NCBI taxonomy): Bacteria > Bacillati > Actinomycetota > Actinomycetes > Micromonosporales > Micromonosporaceae > Micromonospora > Micromonospora sp. WMMD1274. The sequence continues at coordinate 2,227,008 of NZ_JBMHMG010000001.1, read as the reverse complement.
GCACGCCCCATCCCCCACGCTGGGCGGGTCGCTCGTACTCGTCTTCGCGCAGGTGAAGCACTTCCTCGGGCCGCAGCGCGGCGTAGTACATGCAGCCGAAGAACGCTTCCAGCTCGGGCACGGTGCGCCCCACCTCGGCGAGCAGCGCCCGAGCCTGATCGGGGTTGACCACCGCTCCCCGGTCGACCTCATCGGCCATCTTCGGTGCAGTCCAGCTCACCAGGGATATCGGGTGCGCGTCGAGTAGCCGCAGCTCAACGGCGTACTTGAGAGCGCCGGAGAAGACGGCCCGCTTGCGGGCGATCGTGCTGGGCGACGCGGGAGCACCGTCCATCCGCAGGGCGAGCGTGTCGAGCGCCTTCCGCACCAAGGCAGCGTCGGCGAGCGCCGTCAGGTCAACGGTGTTGGCCTTGAGCCAGCGCACGGCGGTGGCCAGGTGGGCGGGCGGCTCGCCAGCGTCTCGGCGAGCCCTGTTGAACACCCACCCATAGAGCGCGGCACGCATCGCCTTCTCGCTCGGCACGCCCCGGTCGGTCACCAGCAGCGCCGGAGTGACGGTGGCCAGCGTCTCGGCGATGCCCTTGCGGTGCTTCGCCGACGCGCGCGGCCACTTCATGTCAACGTAGGCCACCGCGTGCTCATACCACGACCGGGCGTTGAGCGCGCGCGCCATCGGCTCGGGCAGGCCGCTAGCCTCATCGAACGCGACGCCTTCCCGCTGGGACACCACGAGCTTGGACCGGAAGCTCTCGGCCAGTGCCCGGGTGGCGAACGTGTCGCGGAACGGCCTGCCGGCAACCTTCCAGCGCACGCCGTAGGAAAAGCCCTTGGTGAGCTGCCGTTTCTGGATGCTGTAAACCCGTACGTCGTAGCTGCTCATGCTGCCTCTTCGTGGTCATCGAGCCAGTGGTCCAGGTCGCGGCGGCGGACGTACAGGCTGCCGTTGGGGTACTTGATCGTTCGGGGTGCGCGGCCGGTGGCCTTCCAGCGGAAGAAGGTCGAGCGGGGTACGCGCAGTTCGTCCAGGACTTCGGCGAGGGTGAGTAGGTTCCCGGTGGGGGTGCGGCGGGCGGTGGTCATGGGCGGGTGTCCTCCCTCGGGGTGGCGTGGAGGTAGATGCGCTGCAACAGCGGGGATCGGCGGTCGGGGTAGGGCCGGCTGACCTGCTGGATGTGCAGCACTCGGGCGATGGCGGCGAGCGCTGCGGCTGTTTCAGCGGGTGTGCCGTGCAGCCTGAGTCGCACGGTGAGCGCCTTCCGGTCGGTGCGGGTCGCGTGTGGAGGGTCGGTTGGGCGGTGCGGCAGAAGGGCGTAGGGCGGCCCGCTGAGAGCGCCGTAGAGCCAAGATCCGGGGCTTCCCGGTGTAAGGCGTAAGGCGTGGTGCTTTCAGGGGCTCTCAGCGGGCCGTTTCCGGGGTGCCGGCGGCCGGTCGGCGCGTCGGGTGCTGCCGGGAGGGGCCGGGAGGCGTTGACACGTTGACAATCGGCGGCCGGGCGACCGTTTCCGCAGGTGGGAGTGGGTGGGAAGGTGTCAACGGGGGGCGTTGACAGGCGTTGACACCCGTTGACACCGGTCGGGCCGGCGGCGGATTGTCAACGCCTGTCAACGGCTGTCAACGGGGGGCGTTGACAGCCTCGGACGTGCCGTGAGCTGCGGAAACGTTGGCGGTTGGGGCGGGTGTCAGCGTGTCAACGCTTCCGGGGTCCTCCGCCGTGGCGCGGGGGTGCAGCTCGTAGCGGCCGTCCGGCCCGTTGCGGACCCACCCGAGGGCGGCCAGCTCGGCGAGCACCGCCGACACCTCATCGGACTTCGGGAGCCGGCGGGACACCTTGCGGTGCAGCTCGCGGCGGGTGAAGGTACTCATGCCCTTGCTGGTGAGCACGCCGAGCACGTACCGGGCGTTCTCGATCGCGGTGTCACTGCCGATCGTGGTGAGAGCGGCCCGGTAGTGGGCGGCGAAGAACTCGGCCAGGCGTACGGCGTCGGCCATGCGGTCGGCGTCGATGGGTTGCCGCCAGGCGTCGGCGGGGTGGTGGGCGACGTGCAGCAGCCCGGCCAGGCGCAGCGTCGCGCCGGAGAGCTTGTTGCCCCACTCCCGCATGTCGTACAGGCTCCCGCCGGGACGTAGCTCGGCCTCCACCTGTTCGGCGGCGGCCCGCCGCACGGTGCCGGCCTCGGGGGTGAGGACCACTACGGCGGGGTCTTCCCACTCGGCGAGGGTGGCGGCCAGGTCGTGCACCCGGTGCCGGTAGCCGGCGGTCACCGGCTCGGGAATCGGCGGCGTGTCCACGGCCCGATATCCGGCGAGGGAGCGCGGGAGCGCGAACAGGAATCGAGCGGGTAGGCCGCGTCCGGCGAGGTCGGCGTTTCCGCCGAACTTGCGCAGCACGCTCGGTTGCGCCATGACGCACACGGTCAGAGCGGGCTTGTCGACCGAGGCACCCTCGCGGGTCTGCCGCTCGTTGCTCATCGGCTGCCCCGCGTGACCCTTGAGGTACGGGTCAAGGTTCGGGGCACCGGAGTACCGACCGGCCAGGGTGTCGAAGATCCCGCCCTCATCCGAGATGATCGCCATCCGTCCGCCGTTGGCGGCCATCAACCCGATGAGCGCTTCGGGAGTGGCGTCGTCCACGATCAGCCGGGGCAGGCCGGGAACGGTGATGGCCTCGGCGGCGATGGCGGCGGCCACCGCCTCGGCCGCCGCCTCATCGCGCTTGCCGGGGTCGGCGGCCTTCGCGGCGGCGGCCTTGGCCTGTTCGGCCTGCCGGTCGGCGATGTCGCGCAGCGCGGCGGCCTCGGCGATCCTCGGGCGCATCGCCTCGGACAGGGTGGACTGCGCGGCGAACAGCGGCGCGGTCATGGCGCGGTGAACGGGTGACTTGCGCTCGCCGGGGCCTGCGATGACGGCAGCGAACACGTTGACCGGCTCGCGCCACCCGGCCACCGGCTCGACCTCCAACCGGCCGCCCGCGCACGCGGACAGCACCGCCACGGCGAGGGTGCCGGCCATGGCCGGATCGGTCTGGGTGAACCGGGCGACGCCGGTCACCATGTCGGCGAGCCAGCGGGGGAACACGTCGACCGGGAACGGCGGCGGCGCGGTGGACGGCCCGGTCAAGGGCACTGGAACATCCCATAGCGGGCCGCCCGCTGTTTCCTGTTCGGTGGGTTGCGGGTGGTCGGTGACCAGGTGCAGACGGGCGGGCGTCATGCGGCACGTCCTTCCGTGAACGGCGCGGCGGATCGGGGTCGGATGACAACCGGGGTTGTCGGCGTGCGCGCCAGCTCGGCCAGCAGCGCCATCTGTTCAGGCATGCCGCGTGTGCCGTCGAGAGGCCGGCGGGCGTGCGGCCACACCGCCGACACCGGGTCGGCGTAGTCGCGGCCGGCGAGCACGGTCACGGTGCCGGCCACGTCGATGCCGAGCCGGCGGGCCTGTGCGCGCAGCGTCGGCACGGTGACCGCGCCGGGTTGGCCCATGCGCAGCTCGTACGGCTCGATCACGGTGTCCGGCGTGAGTAGCCCGTATCGGGCGGACAGGATGACCAGCCGGCCGCCGAGCCGGTCCGCTGCCCGGCGGCACGCCCGGTGGTAGCTGCCGGTGTACATGCGGCCAGCGGGCGCGGGGTGGTCGAGCTTCGCTGCGCCGCAGGGCACGATCACCACCGCGTCGTCGCGGCCGGTAATAGTGCGACGCATGCGAAGGTTCACCGCCTCGGCGTATGCCTTGCTGGCTGCCTGCCGGGTGGTGCCCAACGTCCGGCCAACGTCGGCATACGACCATCCGTCGATGAGCACCAGATCGACCGCTATCCACTCCCGCGCTTCCCGGCAGGCAGCTTCCAACGCGGACAGCGCGCCGAGGGCATCCGAGGGCGTCCGGGCCGCAGCGACAGCGGCGGCATGACCGGCGACGAGACCGGTTGCCGCGACGAGCTGGGGCGCGCGGTGACAACTGCGGTTGTCGCCGGGCCGACTCACGCGGCCACCGTCCGAGGTCGCTTGCTGCCGGCGGCGAGGCCAGACCGGACGGTGCGGTACGCCTCGGCGGTGCGCAGCCCGGCGTCAAACCCCGCCTGTTCCAGCACGCTTTGGGCGTCGTCTGCGCCGAGCGCCCCACCGGCCACGAGTTGACCGAGGGCCACGGCGGCGATGTACAGCGCCCGGTTGCGCTCCCCGTCCGGCGCGGTGGTCACCCGGTCGACCTCGCGGGCGACGGCGGCCCGCACGTACCCGCCAGCCCGCCCGGTGCCGAGGTCGACCACCACCGGCCGCTGCGGCGGCAACGGCGCGGGCGCCAGCAGTTCGGCCAGCCAGGCCGGCAGCGGGGCGGGGTCGGTGTCCAGGTCGACCGTGTACGGCCGTCCGGCGACCGTCGAGCCGGCGGCCACGACGTATCCGCCGTGGGCGCGGGTGTCGACCATCGGGCCGAGCGTGCCGGCGGTGTTGCGCAGCGCCGGCCCGCCCTCGGGGTGCCGGTAGTAGAGGTGCGTGCCGCCCCGCCCGGTGGTCACGGTGTACGTGGCGTCGATGACAGCCCCGTACGCGGTGGCGAGGTCGGCGAGGGTGTCCAGCCCGGTCGGGCCGGCGGTGCCGTCCTTGCGGGTGTCCAGGTCGACCACCATGAGCCGCGACGGCCCGCACGCGAGGCCGATGCCGTAGGGGCGGGCGGTCCACGCTCGGCGGATGCGGTCGGGGTCGGTGGTAGCGCGTGCCTCCCACCCGACGTGTCCGGTCCGGCAGCGCGGGTCGCGGCCGGTGCAGTCGTCGGCGGTGTGGTCGGGGAAGGCGGGTCGCTTGTCGTCGGGGCGTAGCGGGAAGACGTGCCAGCCGCGTTCGGCGTGGCCGAGGGCGGCGGTCAACAGCGGGTTGTCCGACATGGTGCGGGTCCTCTCCGGTGGAGCGGGCGGGGTGTCGGGGATGGGGCGGGGGTGGCGGCGTTCGTGCCGGCCGTGGGCGCAGGCGGCGCAGTCACGGCGTTGCAGCAGCACGGGCCGCCCGCTGAGGGCGTGGTCGGCGGGGATGAGCCGGCCGCAGATGTGCGGGTACGCCTCGGCGTCGGTCACCGGTCGGCCGAGCACCGCGCTCGCGGCGAGCCACCGGGCCGCCATCAGGTCACCGCCTCGGCCGGGGCCGGGCGGCGATGGCGGCGCGGGTGACGGCTTGGCGCATGTCGCCGAGCAGTCCCACCAACTGGCGGCGGGCGGCCGGCTCGGTCGGGGCGAGCGCCACGCGGACGCGCACCTCGGCGTGCTCGCGGCCGGCGGCGGTCCGCACGCGCACCAGGACGGCGCGGGAGCGGCCCGGGATGTCGACCACGATCTCTTCCGAGCGGTGCTCGCCGAGGCCGCAGCGGTGGTCCCGGCCGCACCAGTCGGTGTGCTGGTTGGGGTTGCGGCGGTTCATCGGGTGGCCTCGGAGCGGATGCGGTGGAAGTAGTTGAAGATCCACCGTCCGGCGCGGAGCCGGTAGCCCCGGTCGCAGCGGCGGCAGGCACGCGGGCGGCGCAGTACGCGGGTGGTCCGGCGGCCGGTTCCGGCGCAGCGTCGGCACGCGGTGAAGGGCTTGATCCAGCACAGCCCGGCGTAACCGAGCGTGACCGTGGCGAGGATGACGGCGACAGCGATAGCGAGGGTGATCAGGGGGTTCACAAGTGCCTCCCGGGCCGGTTTTCGGGTGCGCGGGGCTGTGAGCTGCTATCCGCTAGGCCGCAGCTCATGATTCCGATGGGGTGCTAGCGGGGGTGCTAGCGCTAGCAGGTCGGGCCGCTAGCGCTAGCACCCTCGCGACGGTCAGCCGGCGGACCGCTTGCGGTCACGCTCCGCGATGGCCTTGAGAAGGTCGGCGTGCTTGATGCCGCGCCGGGTGACGGGCTTGCCGTCGATGCGCCGGCCCACGTCGCCGACCTTCACCAGCGGGTGGGGCTTGAGCGCGGTGGAGAGCTGTGCGGCCTCCCACCCGCCGTACACCTCGGGTCGCAACTCGGCGAGTAGACCGCACAGCGTCTCGTTCCACGCGGCCTTGTCGTCGCCCGGCCACACTCGGGCCAGGTCGCCGAGCACGTCCGCGACCGGGGCCACGGTGCGGGTCTGCTCGTCGGGCTTGGGCAGGGTGCCGGCGGCCTGGCGCAGCGCGACGGCGCGGGCGACGACCTTGGCGGCCTCGGTGGTGTCGACCTTGTACGACTTGCCCGCCGAGGGCTTGGGGCCGAACCCGCGCAGGATGCCCCACCCGGCCTCATCGCCGGGCACGAACACCGTGGCCCGGTAGCCCTGCTTGTACGCCGACGTACCGAGGATCATGTCGTTTGCGGTCTGATCGGCCACGGACAGGCAGAACCGGGAGTTGACGTTGCGGGTGATGCCGGTGGGCAGGCTGTCCTTGTCCGGGATCTGCGTGCCGATCAGCAGGATCACGCCGAACGCCCGGCCGAGCTTGATGACCTTCTCCAGGATCTCCCCGGCGTCCTTGCCGTACTTGCTGGTCATCAGCTCTTGCAGCTCATCGAAGAACGCCACGAGCGGGTGAAGCCCGGAACCCTTGAGGTTGGCCAGTTCCGGCGTGACCTTGTTCTCCGGGGCCTTGCCCAACCTCGCGTAGTGCTCGATGCGCTTGGAGCGGCGGCGGCACTCCTCGTACAGCCACTCGATGAACGCGAAGCACCGCGCCAGCGTCTCGTCATCGAAGCCGTTGCCGTACTCGGTCATGACCGGCTCCAGCACGGCGAAGTCACCGACGCCCTTGAGTTCGTAGCCCCGGATCTCCGCACGCGGATCGAGCGCGGCGGCCAGCACGAGCGTGCGCAGCGCGAACGTCTTACCCGAGCCGGGCTGACCACCGAACAGCCAGTTGCGGAACATCATCCCCGCGTGGATGGTGTCCAGCCGGGGCGTGGTGGCGAACGGGAACGCCTTGAACAGGTCGACCTTCGCCGACTCCGACAGCAGCGGCCAGGGCGGCTGCGTCATCTGCGACGCCGGTTCGTAGCCGACCCACAAGGCCAGGCGGCCCGTGTGACCGGGCGCGGAGTCGGGCCACACCTGATCCAGCGGCAGCCGCATCGCCGACGCGAGCTTGCCCCGGCGGGCCACCACCTCGGACGCCTCCACCCCATACGGCAGGTCCACCACCGCGAGGTGGCCGGGGCCGTCGCGGTGAATGTCCACCGGGAAGCTGATCGCCTTCGCGTCCTTGGCAACCGCCGAGTTGATGGCCGGCAGTTGCAGCGACGTGAGCGCCCGGCGGACCAGCTCGGCGGTGAGCTTGCGGTAGCGGGTGCCCTCGGTCACCCGGTCGGTGAGCGGCTTGTCTGCCGGCCGTCCGAGCGTGGCCAGCAGCGGCAGCACCGCCAGCAGAGCGACCCACCGCCACCACGACGGGCCGAGCGCCAGCACGATCGCGCCGGCCACCATCGCGCCGGCCGCGCCGGCCAGGACCCACCACCGCCAGACCGTCTGGCGCTGCCGGCGGGCATCCAGCTTCATCCACGTGTCGGCGTCGCCCTTGTTCGCGGCGGCCTGCCGCAGGTGCCAGTTGCCCTCTTCGGCGCTGGCCCAGTGCAACGCCCGGCCGAGCCCGCGGAACAGGCCGAGCGGGGCGTAGGCGGCCGTCTTCGCCGCGTACTTCGGCAGGCGCACCGCGTGGTAGGCGGTGACGTAGCCGGCGTCCTTGCTCTGGTGCCGCACGGCCGCGCGCAGGCCGCGCCACGAGCGCGCCCAATCGGCCAGGATCGGCCGCCGGTCGCGCTGCCGGGCGAGCACGTCCGGCGGGATGTCCTCGGCGGCGTCGACCGGGCCGCCGAGGCGTTCCGGGCCGTTGTCGATGCTCTCGGCGTCCTCGCCGTCGTTGTCGTCGGCCTCGGCCTCGGCCGGCGGGCGGGGCTGCGGCACCCGCCGGGCGCGAGCGTCGTCCAGGTCCACCACCTCGGCACCCTCGCCGGTGGTCGGGTCGGTCAGCTCGGCCTCTGCGGCCTGCCAGTCGAAACGGTTCTCATCAGGGGCAGTCATGATGGTGCTTCCTCCATCGGTCGGGAGATCGGTAGGGGGCCGGCGGCACGGCACGGGTTTCCAGGCCAGGAGCCGTGCCGCCGGGCGGGGCTAGGCGGCGACCGGCACGGCCGCCGGGGTGTCGGCGGTGCGGCGGGCGGTGGTCTTGGCGGCGGCGGCGCGAACCTCGTTCACCCGGTCGCGGCCCCACCGGTCGGACATGTCGAACTGCCGGCCGAGGGCGGCACCGGACAGCGGGGAGCCGGCGGTGACGCTCTGCCGGTACGCCTTGCGGGCAGCGGCACGGCGGGCGCGGTCGTCCAACTCCGGCACCGGGGTCGGGTCGGCCGGCGGCGCGACGGTCGGGGCGGGGTCGGTGGCGGTTGCCGGTTCGATCACCGGGGCGGGTGCGATTTCCGGCACGGTGGCGCTTGCCGGTTCGATCACCTCGGCGGCCGGCACGAGCACCGCCTCGGGCACCGGGGCGGCGTGGGTGCGCGCGCCAGTCGCCAGCAGAGCGCCGGTCGCCATGACCATCAACCCGTCGACCGCGAGAGGGCCGATCATGGCGGTCAGGCCGTCTTCCCCGTAGAAGGCGAGTAGCCCGGACAGGTGCTTGTAGGACACGATCGCGGCGACCGTGGCCACCGGCACCAGACCACCGAAGCGCAGCACCGACCAGCGGCGGCCGGCGGGCCAGGCGACGCGGGCCAGGATCTCGACGGCGACGAACAGCGCCACCGGCCAGAAGATCGCGCCGACCACCGCGCCGGTCTGCGGCGTCCAGTCCGCCGGGATCGGCGGCGCACCCTCGGGCGCGGCCGGGGGGACGTAGGAGTGTGCGACGTTCGCGGCGATCGACACCGCGCCGCCGAGGATCGCGCCGAAGTAGGCCCATCCACGGCCAGAGACACGGGAAGTCATCAGGGGTGCTCCTTGTCAGCGGTTGAGGGTGTCGGCGATCAGGTCGCGGTGGGCGGGGAACACCTCGCCGCTGTACAGCACGTCGAGGTGGGTCAGGAGGCAGGCGTAGTCGTCGGCGGGAAGCCAGGCGGCGCGGCGGGCGTCGTCGCTGCCGGTCACGTCGGGCAGGACGCGCCACCCGTGGCCGAGGTCGATGCGGACCGGGACGGTGACCATCCACGCCTCATCGGAAGCGCGGGGGTCGGGCACGTAGCGGGCCGGCAGCGTCGTGACCCACGGGTCGGTGGGGTCGGCGATCAGGCCGGTTTCCTCGGTCAACTCGCGGAACGCGGCGGCGGTGGGGTCCTCGCCGGGGTCGACGTGCCCACCGGGCAGCGCCCACCCGTGGTTGTCGTCGCGCTCGATCAGTAGCAACCACCGGCCCCCGTCGGAGTCCGATGCGGTGACGATCGCGTCGGCGGCCAGGGCCTCGCCCCAGTGGCCGAGTTCGTTGCGGCCGTAGCGGATGCCGGTCGGCGCGTACGGGTTGACCGGCCGCCCGTCCACCAGCGGGAACGGAATCGCGGCGGCGGCGCGGCGGGCGGTCCAGTCGATGCGGGTCGGGTCCATCTCCGGATCGGCCCACGACGCTCCGGCGGCGATGCCGGCCAGGACGGACGGGTCGGTGTAGGTGCGGGGGATCATGCGGCGGCCTCCAAGGGGTTCGCGCAGTCAAGGCACTCGCCGAGCGAGAGCGGAATGCAGTAGGGCCGAACCTGGCCGCGGGCGCGGCAGGTGCGGCGGGCGGTCAACGCCTTGCCGATGGCGGCGCGTTGGGCGGGGGTGGCGGTGCGCTTCGGTCGGGCCAGGTCCACCCGGTACAGGTAGGCGACGCGGGTGCCGCCGACGCCGCGCCAAAGGATCTGAGCGGCGATCGGCTGACCACCGGGGCGTAGTCCGGCGGCCGTCAGTTGGCGGCGGGTGGCGTAGCCGGGCGGAGCACCGCGCCACCAGAAGGTGGGAATGCCGTACCGCGCTCCGTCCGGATCGTGGAAGGCGGCGCGGATGCGGGACATCAGGCCGCGCGGTGCGGGTTGGTGCGGGCGTTCAGGTCGGCGGCGGCGCGGGTGACGCGAGCCTCAGCCCGGCGCAGACGCCGCCAGTCCAACGGCGAGGGGCCGCCGTGGTCCTCGGCGTAGAGCATCGTGATCTCGGCGTCGAGCACGTCCAGCTCGGCGGCGATCAGCGGCCATTCCGTGTCGATCGCGGCCAGGGCGGCGGCGGTCGGCTCGGCGGCCACGGGGGCAAGGTGCTTCCTCACGGGAAACCTCCGGGAGAGTCGCTGAAGTGGGACATGCCCCGGGGTGCGACCAGACCGGCCGCGCCCCGGGACGAACAGAAATCAAGAGGCAGAAGTCCATGCCGCGCGCCGGATCCGGCCCGCTCGCCCCGCTCGCCCGGGATCTACCGGGGTCGGCCACCGTGTGACTCAAGGCGGGGATGCCGCAGACGGATCTACGCGGCGCTTCTGCTGTGAAGTTCTGAATGAACGACCACACGACCGGCCCGTGGGCGCGCAGCGCAGGCGCTACCTTCCCCGGCTTCCGCTCGGCTTGTCGTACCTGGCTAGCCAGGTCCAACGCGACGAACGTAAGCCGGCTTGGCTAGTCAGGTCAAGGGGGTGCGGCAAACTTTCCCAACTTGGCTAGTCAGCGCTACCGTGAGCGGGTGAGCGAGAACCTTGACTTCCTCGGCGAGCTGGACCCCGACGACCCCAAACAGGCCTCGCAGCAGATCGCGAACAAGCTGCGGGCGGCCATCCTCACGCGCCGGCTCGCGCCCGGTGACAAGCTGCCGTCGCAGCCCGACCTAGCTGCCCGCTACGGCGTGGCGCGGGAGACGGTCAAGCGAGCCTTGGACCTGCTCCGGGCAGAGCGGCTGATCGTGTCCCGGCAGGGCAGCGGGGCGTTCGTCCGCGCGCAGACGCAGCGGGCCGTGGAGCTGCGGCCACATATCGAAGCCTCATTCGAGAGGCCGCACGTCACCATCGACTTCGCCGGATTCTCCGGCGAGACGCTGCGAGACGCGCTCGCCGAGGCGCTCGACAAGGTGCGGGTTGGCAGGCTCGCGCCGGAGACGATCGCGGTGCGGGTCCTGATCTCCGACATGACGGTGCCCATGGCGCTGCCGGCTCGGGCTGAGACGCAGGCAGACGATCCGGCGGTGCGAGAGCGAGCCGAGCGCATCACGCGCCGGGCGGCTGACGGGATCATCGACCAGGTAGCCGAGCTGGGTGACCTCGGCCTGATCCGCTCAACCACGGTAGAGGTGCGGATGCATCGAGCATCGCCCCTGTTCAAGCTCTACATCTTGAACGGCGAAGAGGTCTTCTACGGCTTCTATCCCGTCGTCGAACGCACCGTCTCGATCAAGGGTGAGCCCATGGCGATCTACGACCTGATGGGCAAGGACGTGCCGTTGTTCCACTACGCCGTGACCGACGACGACACGTCTCACGGCACGCAGTTCGTAGAGGCATCCCGCCAGTGGTTCGACTCGGTGTGGTCGACTATCGCCTACCGGTACGACGGATGAGCGCCGACCTCGGCGACCTGCTGGGCGAGGTCGGCGCGGTGTTGCTCGACTTCGACGGACCGGTGTGCAGCATCTTCGCCGGGTATCCCGCGCCGCAGGTCGCGGCCGAACTGGTGGATGTGCTGCGGCGGCGCGGAGTCGACGTGCCACCGGACCTTGCCGGCGAGCCGGACCCGCTCGAAGTGCTGCGCCGAACGGGCGCGGCCGGCAGCCACGGCGTCACGCGGGCGGTAGAGGATGCGCTCTGCGAGGCCGAGCGTCGAGCCGTCGAGACTGCGGCTCCGACGCCGTACGGTCGGGAAGTCATCGTGGCTGCGCGGCAGGCCGGGATGCCGGTGGCGGCGGTCAGCAACAACTCGGCCGGCGCGGTGACGGCCTACCTCGCGGCGCACCGGCTCGCCGAGCACGTGTCGCCGGTCATCGGCCGGGCGTACGCCGAGCCGGGCCGCATGAAGCCCAACCCGGAACCGATCCTTCAAGCCGTGCGCTCCCTCGGCGAGCTACCGGCCCGCTGCGTGCTGATCGGTGACTCGCTCTCGGACATCGAGGGAGCGCGGGCCGCCGGGGTCGCGGTGGTCGGCTACGCGAATCGACCGGCGAAGGTCGACGCCTTCCGGCTCGCCGGGGCGGACGCAGTGGTCACCAGCATGGGCGAGATAGCCGCAGCGTTGATCGACCGTGGGAGCGGCTGAATCGGGGGCTGTGTCGCATCCGTGTCACCGGGCCGGGGCTAGATGGCGTTTGTCCTGGTCATAGGCTCGCGCTTGGCGCTCTGTAAATCCGTCGCGAAAGCTACAGAGGTTCGAATCCTCTACCCGCCACCAGGCGTGACAACGGCCACCGACCAGCAGAGATGCTGATCGGGGGCCGTTGTCGTTGATCCGGTGGGCCCAGCCGCCGGCAGCTAGCTGTGACCGCCGGAGAGTGGGGCGGCTGATCTTGTGGTCTGACTGCTCTGCTGAGGTTGTGAACGGCGGCGATGGTCCTCAGCAGCGGTCACGCGCCGCGCCTCGGCGAGAACGCGTGCATCGATGTCTGTCTCGGTCTCCTCGCCGAACTCCAGCGTGTCGTAGTCGTCGTCGAGCAGGACCAGCTCTTCCGCGAGCGGCGTGCCGTCGTGTCCGATCACCGAGTGGGCCCACCGCGCCAGCTCACGCGGAGTGAGGGCGCCCGCGAGAAGCCTGCTCGCCATGACGCGTACGGCAGCGTCCTCGCCCACCTGGCTGCCCTGGGGCGAGTAGGTCAGGCCGAGTTCGTCGAGGGCTGGTTCGAGCCACGGGATCAGTTCCTGACTGCTGGCGGAGGGCGAGACGCCGGCCAGGATTCGCAGCGACGGGCTGTCGACGCCTGCCACGAGGCAGTCACAGGCGGCCTCGATCACCTCGGCCGCCGTGCACTGGCGGATGCTCCAGAGGGCGGTGGCGTCCTGGAGGCGAGTGAGCGGGTCCTCGACGGGCATCGGCACATGGTCCGCCACCGGAGCCGACCGGTCATCCCGATATCCGCCACCGCCTGCCGTCCGGCGACAACCCTGGCCCGGGGCCTTGGCGGCCACCTGGTGCACCCTGAGCTGTTCCGGCGTGAATGAGGGAATCATCCTCTGGCGTTCATGACAGGGGCAGGTATGGTGGTCAATGCCCGCGGGTCCGGTGGCAACCCACCGGACGGATCGGCCAGGTCGAGCCGGCCGGGCGACCCAGGGTTGGTGGTGTGGGGTTTCGCGTGACTTGATCCCCTTCGTGGGTGAAGGTGGGAATCCGCAATGGACGAAGCGGCCGACGTCCCTTCACCCCCATGACCTGGCTGCGTGTCGTGCTCGGCCGGGCCGAACGGCGGAACCTGACAGCTACTCGGGCTGGGCGGGCCCTCTCCGCTTTTCTGCCCCTCAGGCTTGTGGCACGATCGGGAAACCTTCACCATCCCTGTGGCAATCTCCCGACAGGAGCAATCATGTCTGGTCGAACGCTGGGCCGGCTGCTTGGCTCGCTCCTCGTGCTCGCCGCCGTCGCAGGCGCCTTCGGCATCCTCCCCGGTACCGGTGCCGTGCAACTCGCCGACATCGTCTGGACGATGGACACCCCGCGCTGAATCATCGAGTCGCCTGCTAGCCGGCAGGCGACGTCTCGGGTAGGAGGGGCATGGTAGGCCAGGGCCGACCTCGAAGGTCGACGGAACGTGCCTGGCTCGTCACTGCCCCTCTGGCTCTGCTGGCGGTGGTCTTCAGCACGTGCATCGCCCTGGTGGCGGACCACCCGTTCGGCAAGTGGCCGCTCGCCTTCGTGTTCTTCGTCGTCATGGCGGGGATCAGCTTCGCGGTGCTGAACGTCTACGTCCGGCGCCAGTCGGTGGGCGTGACGCTCACCGAGGTGCCACTCATCGTGGCGCTCTACTTCCTGCCCCCGTTGAGTGTCGTCCTGATCTACACGCTCTCGGTGCTGATCTGGAGCGCCTCGCACCGCTTCGGTGCGGCGAAGCTCTGGTTCAACGTCGCCAAGGCCGCCGCCGCCACCTCGCTGGCCAGCCTCGTACTCCTGGCGCTGCCGCCGCTGCGCGGTGTCGGACCGGGGACGTGGGGTTCCCTGTTCCTCGCCGTCTGCGTGGTCACGCTGGTCAGCCTCGTGAGCGTGGTCGGTGTGCACGTGCTGCTCCAGGGCTGGCAGGCCGGCCGGGACGCGCTGCGCAGCATGCCGACGGCTCTGCTCACCGCCGCCATCAACGTGGCGATCGGCCTGCTCGTCCTGATCGCCCTGAAGACGACGTGGTGGTCGGCGTTGCTGCTCGCCGCCCTCTTCAGCGGTCTGGTCCTGGTCTACCGCTCCTACTCCCAGTTCTTCCGGCAGCACCGGACGCTGGCCGGGATGTACGAGCTCACCCGTCTTCTCGCCTCCGGCACCGAGCGGTCGCTCGCCGACATCCTGCTCGACCGGGTGCGCGCGCTGATGCAGGCCGAGTACGCGACGCTCTGGCTGCCCGCCCAAGGGCGGCATCCCGAGGTGCTGCTCACCGCCCGGGTGGACACGCCCGGCCTGCTGGACCTGGCGCCCACCCCGGCGAGCCTGCGCCAGCAGGTGCACAAGAAGGGTCGTACCCTCTCGATCGGCCGCTGGCTCGGCGGAGATCCGGCGTTGCGGCAGGCCGCGGGGGAGGAGCGGGTCAAGGACGCCATCGTGGTGCCGCTGCGGTCCGGCCAGGCCGTGATCGGCACGCTGGAGGTGACCAACCGGCTCAGCGACATCGGCCACTTCGCCCCCGGCGACATCCCCGTCTTCGAGACGGTCGCCGCGCACGCCGCGGTGGCGCTGGAGAACTCCCGCCTGGTCGACCGGCTGCGGCACGACGCCGACCACGACGCGCTCACCGGGCTGCCGAACCGGCGGCGTCTCACCTCGTCGGTGGCGGAGGCGGTAAAGATCCGCGCGCCGGGCGAGGTGGTGGCGCTGCTGCTCTTCGACGTGGACCGGTTGCGCCAGGTGAACGAGTCGCTGGGCCACGCCGCCGGCGACAAGGTGCTCATGGAGGTGGCCGAGCGGCTGCGCTCCTGCGCGCCCTCCTCGGCGCTCGTCGGCCGGGCCGGTGGGGACGAGTTCCTGGTGACGCTCCGGCTGGAGAGCACCGAGGCGGCCCTGGAGCTGGCGGCCCAGCTGCGGGAGCAGATCCGCGACGAGATGGTCTTCGACGCGCTCACCCTGGACGTGGACACGGTCGTCGGGGTGGCCGTCCACCCGGACCACGGCAGCGACGCGGTGGCGCTGCTGCAACGCGTCGACCTGGCGGCCACCGCGGCCAAGTCGGTACCGGGCAGCGTGCAGCTCTACAGCCCGGCGCTGGAGTCCCGGTCGCTGCGCCGGCTCGGTCTCGCCGGCGACCTGCAACGGGCGCTGGACGAGGGCGAGCTGGAGGTCTACTTCCAGCCCAAGGTCACGCTGCGGGACCGCCGCCTGGTGGGCGTGGAGTGCCTGGCCCGGTGGGAGCACCCGGCGCACGGCAGCGTCGCCCCGGACGACTTCGTGGCGGTGGCCGAGCACACCGGCCAGCTCGGCCGGCTCACCGAGTTCGTGCTCCGGGAGAGCCTGCGGCGCAGCCGCGACTGGAGCCACGGCGAACAGCCGCTGTCCGTCGCGGTCAACCTCGCCGCGCGTACGCTCACCGACCAGCACTTCCCGGCGCTCGTACGCGATCTGCTGGCCGAGTACGGCGTACCGCCGCAGCGGCTGACGCTGGAGGTCACCGAGGCGGGTGTCCTGGACGGCACCGAACGTCCCATACCGACCCTGCGCAGCCTGCGTGACCTCGGTGTCCGCCTCTCGGTCGACGACTTCGGCACCGGTAACTCGTCGCTGGCGCAGCTGCGCCGTCTGCCGGTGCACGAGGTGAAGGTGGACCGGTCGTTCGTGCAGGGCATGGCCACCGATCCGGGCGACCTGGCGATCGTCAACGCGGTGGTGACGCTGTCCCAGCAGTTCGGCCTGGCGGTCGTCGCCGAGGGCGTGGAGAGCGAGCTGACGCTGGAGCTGCTCCAGGACATCGGCTGTGAGATCGGCCAGGGCTTCCTGTTCAGCCGCCCTCTGCCGTACGAGCGGCTGGAGGCCTGGTTCGGCGCCCAGGTCGACCCGGAGACGGTGGTCGCGGGGGAGCTGCCGCGCCTGCGAGTGGTGCCCTGACCAGGGCGGACACGCACCTGGGGGATCCGATTTCACCTGCGCGACGCGGTCGTGTACTGTTTCCTCTGCGCGACACCCCCCGGGGTGATCGAGCAGGCCCCCTTAGCTCAGTCGGCAGAGCGTCTCCATGGTAAGGAGAAGGTCTACGGTTCGATTCCGTAAGGGGGCTCAGAGGGTCCGGCTGGACCCGCCACGGCGGTGTAGCTCAGATGGCAGAGCAAGCGGCTCATAATCGCTGTGTCGCCGGTTCAAGTCCGGCCACCGCTACTCTCGTCCTCCGGGCCCAGCCCGGTGGCCGGTGGGACGGGCGCCACAGGCGCCCACTTTGCATGTCCGCGTCGTCAGCGCGTAGGCTGACGCGCTGTAGTTGTTCCGTGAGCGAGGAAGGCACTCCGCCGTGGCGAAGGCGACCGATGTTCGGCCGAAGATCACTTTGGCGTGTGTGGAGTGCAAGGAGCGCAACTACATCACGCGCAAGAACCGCCGTAACGACCCGGACCGCATCGAGCTGAAGAAGTTCTGCCCCCGGGACGGCAAGCACACCGTCCACCGCGAGACCCGCTGATCGCGGCCGGCGCAGCCGGCTCGCAGCAGCTTTCTCGAACGCCGATTCGCCCCTGACGGGTGGCCTCCGGGTCGCCCGACCGGGCGGATCGGCGTTCGTGTTTTCCGTGTAGGTTCGGCGGCATGTCCCTGGACCCGTCCTTCGTCGGCCGGACGTACCCGCCGACCGCCCCCTATCAGGTGGGCCGAGAAAAGATCCGTGAGTTCGCCGCCGCAGTCGGCGCGACCGACCCGGCCCACCACGATCCGGAGGCGGCCCGGTCGCTCGGCCACGCCGACGTGGTGGCCCCGCCGACCTTCCCGGTGGTCGTCACCATGGCGGCGAGCCGGCAGATCGTCGAGGACCCGGCGCTCGGCGTCGACTACAGCCGTGTGGTGCACGGCGACCAGCGGTTCGCGTACACCCGGCCGGTGGTGGCCGGGGACGAGCTGGTGTGCGTGAGCACCATCGAGGAGGTCACCAGCCGGGGCGGGCACGGCTTCCTGACCACCCGCACGGACGTGAGCACGGTGGACGGTGAGCCGGTGGTCGCCGTCTGGTCCAAGATCGTCGTACGCGGGGAGGCCTGAGGACATGGAGCTGCCCACCCAGACGTACCGGGTGACCCGCGCGGACCTCGTCCGCTACGCGGGCGCCTCGGGCGACTTCAACCCGATCCACTGGAGCGACCGCACCGCCACCGGCGTCGGGCTGCCGGGCGTCATCGCCCACGGCATGTTCACCATGGCCCTGGTCGGCCGGGCGGTGGCCGGCTGGGCCGGCGCGCCGGACGCGGTGGTCGACTTCGGCGTCCGGTTCACCCGCCCGGTGGTCGTCCCGGACACCGACGAGGGCACCGAGATCGAGGTGTCAGCGGTCGTCAAGGAGGTCACCGAAGAGGGCCTGACCAGGCTCGACATCACCGCCACCTGCCAGGGTGAGAAGGTGCTGTCGCAGGCTCGGGCGCTGATCCGCACGACGCGCTGAGGGTCCGCCCGACGCGCGAGGGGCAGACCGGTTGGGAAAGTCGCACGACTACCCGTACACTGGTCCGCCGTGGGGCAAGTGACCCCCGCTCGGCACAACGTGTCCGGGCGGAGGCGAGTTGCCGCACAGGGGTGTAGCTCAATTGGCAGAGCAGCGGTCTCCAAAACCGCAGGCTGCAGGTTCAAGTCCTGTCACCCCTGCGCCTCAGGCCTGACCGTTCCGTGGGTCGCGCCGCCCTCACCGGTGGCGTCCGGCCCGTGGTGGTGGCACCGGTGGGGTGGTTCCGAGGCGTTCGGGCCCTCCCGGCCGGTCCGCCGGCCGCGGCCCGTCGCGGGACGGTTGGTCCGGCCGGCGTGACCAACACGCCGCGCACGCCGCCCGGCGTGCGACCCCATATCCCGCACGGAGGGCGAAGTGGCCGAGAGCAAGCGCCGCGGCGAGGACGACGGCGACGAGCGTCTGAACGACGACGCGACCGTCGACGACGTGGCCGACGACGACGCCACCGACGCGGACGAGCCGGTCTCCCGGGGTGGCACCGCGACCCGTAAGCGGGCGCAGGCCGAGCCGGCCGAGGGCCGGAAGACCCGCAAGGACACCGAGCGGATCGGGCTGTTCGCCCGCATCGCGCGGTTCTTCCGCGAGGTCGTGGCCGAGCTGCGTAAGGTCATCTGGCCGACCCGCAAGGAGTTGCTGACCTACACGGCCGTGGTGGTCACCTTCGTCGCGGTGATGCTGGCGATCGTGGCCGGCCTGGACTACGGCTTCGCCAAGGCGGTGCTGTGGGTCTTCGGCGAGTCCAGCTGACCTGCGGACAGCGATACTGACGGAAGTGAGCGAGCGTGCCTGAGTACGACGAGACCGCCGGAACCCCGGACGAGCAGTCCACGGTGGCGACGGCGGCCAACAACGAGTCGGTCGAGGCCGCCAGCGAGCCGGAGTTCCCGACCACCGAGCCGGCCCCGGACGAGGACTTCGACCCGGTCGCCGAGCTGCGCCAGAAGCTGCGCTACGCGCCCGGCGACTGGTACGTGGTGCACTCGTACGCCGGCTACGAGAACAAGGTCAAGACCAACCTCGAGACCCGGATCACCTCCCTCGACATGGAGGACTTCATCTACCAGGTCGAGGTGCCGACCCGGGAAGAGGTCGAGGTCAAGAACGGCAAGCGGTCGCAGGTCCAGGCGAAGGTCTTCCCGGGCTACATCCTGGTCCGGATGGAGCTGACCGCCGAGTCCTACTCCTGCGTCCGGAACACCCCGGGGGTCACCGGCTTCGTCGGCGCGACCGACCGGGCCGACCGGCCGGCGCCGCTCAGCCTCGACGAGGTGCTCAAGTGGCTGGCACCGGCGGTCGAGACCGAGCAGAAGAAGGCCAAGCCCGAGGTCAAGGTCCTCGACTTCGAGGTCGGCGACTCGGTCACCGTCACCGATGGCGCGTTCGCGTCGCTGCCGGCGACGATCAGCGAGATCAACGCCGATCAGCAGAAGCTCAAGGTGCTGGTGTCGATCTTCGGCCGGGAGACCCCGGTCGAGCTGAACTTCAACCAGGTCGCCAAGATCTGACGTACGTCGGCACCGGCGGCCCGCCCCTTCCGGGGTGGCCGCCGGTGCGCCGTTTCGCCATCCGCCGACCTCGGCGCGGAGGGTGGCCGACGGCTGCGCTACCCTAGAACGTCGGCTGTCCGCACCGTGCTGACCGTGCGCGCCCGCGGACCGGCGAGAATCCCAGTTCCAAGCCCCAGGAAGAGACATGCCTCCGAAGAAGAAGCTCGTCAAGACGTTCACGCTTCAGCTGCCGGCGGGCCAGGCCACCCCGGCGCCGCCGGTCGGCCCCGCGCTCGGCCAGCACGGCGTGAACATCATGGAGTTCTGCAAGTCCTACAACGCGCAGACCGAGTCCCAGCGGGGCGACATCGTCCCCGCCGAGATCAGCGTCTACGAGGACCGCACGTTCACCTTCGTGCTGAAGACCCCGCCCGCCGCCCGGCTGCTGATCAAGGCCGCCGGCGTGCCGAAGGGCTCGGGCGTCCCGCACAAGGAGAAGGTCGGCTCGGTCACCCGCGCCCAGCTGCGTGAGATCGCCGAGAAGAAGATGGCGGACCTCAACGCCAACGACATCGACCAGGCCGAGAAGATCATCGCCGGCACCGCCCGGTCGATGGGCCTGACCGTCGCCGACTGACCTCGGTACCCGCTCCACCCGATCTGTTCGTGGGAGGGCCGCGAGTGACGCGCGCCCGCCAGAGACCACAGGAGTCACCAGAAATGCAGCGCAGCAAGAGCTACCGCAAGGCCGCGGACGTCATCGACCGGTCGAAGCTCTACACCCCGGTCGAGGCCGTCAAGCTGGCCAAGGAGACCACCAACGTCAAGTTCGACGCCACGGTCGAGGTCGCGATGCGCCTCGGCGTCGACCCCCGCAAGGCGGACCAGATGGTCCGCGGCACGGTCAACCTGCCGCACGGCACCGGTAAGACCGCCCGCGTGATCGTCTTCGCCGCCGGCGCGAAGGCCGAGGAGGCCGTCGCCGCGGGTGCGGACGAGGTGGGCACCGACGAGCTGGTCGCCCGTATCCAGGGCGGTTGGCTGGACTTCGACGCGGCGATCGCCACGCCCGACCAGATGGCCAAGATCGGCCGGATCGCGCGGATCCTGGGCCCGCGCGGTCTGATGCCGAACCCGAAGACCGGCACCGTGACCATGGACGTCACCAAGGCCGTCTCGGACATCAAGGGCGGTAAGATCACCTTCCGGGTGGACAAGCACTCCAACCTGCACCTGATCATCGGCAAGGCCTCCTTCTCGGAGAACCAGCTGGTGGACAACTACGCCGCGGTGCTGGACGAGGTGCTGCGGGCCAAGCCGTCCGCGGCCAAGGGCACGTACCTCAAGAAGGTCACCCTCACCACCACCATGGGCCCGGGCGTCCCGGTCGACCCGAAGGTCGTGAAGAACTTCCAGGAGGGCTCGGCCGAGGGCTGAGCACGCGTACTCCCGAACGGGGCCCCGCCACCACGTCGTGGCGGGGCCCCGTTCGTTCGTCCGGTGTGGCACGCTCGGGCGCATGCGGCTCGACGGCGTCTGGCTCCGCTACCACAGGCAGGGCCCGTGGGTGCTGCGACAGGTCGATGTCGCGATCGGTCCCGGTGAGGTCGCGGTCGTGCTCGGCCGCAACGGCGCCGGCAAGTCCACTCTGCTCCAGCTCGCCGCCGGGGTGCTGCGCCCGAGCCGGGGCCGGGTGGCCGACCGGCCGCCGGTCGTCGGCTGGGTGCCGGAGCGTTTCCCCGCCGACCAGCCGTTCACCGTCGGGGCCTACCTGTCCGCCATGGGCCGCGTCGCCGGCCTGCCCGGCCCCGCCGCCGACCGGGCGGTGCGCCACTGGGTGGAGCGGCTGGGCCTGACCCGCTTCCACGACGTCCGCCTGCCGCGGCTGTCCAAGGGCACCGCGCAGAAGGTCGGCCTGGCGCAGGCGCTGCTGCGCCCGCCCGGCCTGCTGGTGCTCGACGAGCCGTGGGAGGGGCTGGACGCCACCGCCCGCGAGTCGGTCCCCGAGATCATCGGCGAGGTGCTGGCCGACGGCGGCACGGTGTTGGTCAGCGACCACCGGGGCGAGACGGTCCGGCTCCCCGGCGCCCGGCACCTGTCGGTCACCGACGGCACGGTGACCGAGGAGGCGTCGTCGGGCGGCGCGGCCGTCGCCGTGGTCGAGCTGGCGGTGCCGGCCGCCGGGCTGGCCGCCGCCGTCGCCCGCCTGCGCGCCGACGGCCACCAGATCCTTCGGGTACGCGAACACGCCGTCCCGCCCCCGGCCACGCACCCGGTGCCGGCCTCCGCCGGCCCGTCGGGCACCGGCGGGTCGGGCGGCGCGTCCGCCGCTGGTTCCCCGGACCGGGCCGACGCCGGGGCCGGGGACTCCGGCCGACCCGGGCCGGCGCCGGAGGTGGCCCGGTGATCGCGCTGGTCCGCCTGCGGCTGACCGGCTTCCTGCGTACCGGACGGGCGCTGGCACCGGTGCTGGCCGGCCTGCTCGTCCTCGGCGTCCTCTACGGCGGTGGCCGGGCCCGGCCGGCGGAGGCCTACGGCGTCTCCGCCGTGGTGCTGTTCCCGGTGCTGGCCTGGCAGACCAAGATCCTGCTGGACGTGGAACCGGACGTGCAGCGCCGGATGGCCCGGGTGGTGGTCGGGCCGGGCCGGGAACGGGCGGCCGGGCTGCTCGCGGCGCTGGTGGCCGGGCTCGCCGTGGTGCTCGTCGCGCTGGCGCTGCCGTGGCCGCTCGGCGGGGTCACCGCGACAGTCGGGCCGGGGGATCGGCCGGTGCTGGTGGGGGTGGCGCTCGGGCTCTGGGCCCACCTGCTGGCCCTGCCCGCGGCGGTGGCGCTGGGCGCACTGGCGAGCCGGGCCGTGACCCGCAGCGCCGGCTACGGGGTGGCGGTGCTGGTGACCGGCGCGGTCGGGGTCGTGGTGCTCGGGCTCTCCGGCTCGGTCGCGCCGTGGGTGGTCCCGCCGGTCATGGCGACCGCGCGGGCGCTCACCGGGCCGGTCGCGGCCGGGGCCGGTCTGCTGCTCACCGGCTGGGCGGTGGCCTGGACGGCGGTGGCGCTGACCGGCTACGCCTGGGCGCGGCGCAGCCGGGCGTGAACCCGGGTGACCGGGAGCACAACCGGCGATTTGGTGCTGCGGCGCACGTCGCGTAACCTGGTGCGGTAGTTCCACCCAGAGACCGCTGGTCACCGTGCTCCGGCACGGTCGAAGGTCCCGCGACGACGGGCGACCCGCGCAGGGCGGTAAGCGAAACTCGGTGTCACGCATGGTCCGCCGACTGTGCCAGTGTCCCGGCCCTCGCCCCGTGCGCCCTGCGCCGGGGCTTTTTCGTTGTCGTGATGCCTCCGCCGCCGTCGTCGAGCCTCGGCTCGCCGCCGGCGTACCAGCTCCGAGTAACGAGAGAGGAGGGACATGGCGGACAAGCCGATCCGGGCCGACAAGGCCACGGCCGTCGCCGAGCTGACCGAGAGCTTCCGCAACGCGGGAGCGACCGTGCTGACCGAGTACCGCGGGCTCACGGTTTCGCAGCTCACCCAGCTGCGGCGCTCGCTCGGCAAGGAGACCAGCTACACGGTCGCGAAGAACACGCTGGCGAAGCGTGCCGCGACCGATGCGGGCATCTCCGGCCTCGACGAGCTGTTCTCCGGTCCTACCGCGCTGACTTTCGTTTCGGGCGACGTCGTCGAGGCGGCGAAGGGGCTTCGCGACTTCGCGAAGGCCAACCCGAAGCTCGTCATCAAGGGCGGTGTCTTCGAGGGCAAGGCCATTTCCGCGGCCGAGGTCACGAAGCTCGCCGACCTGGAGTCCCGCGAGGTGCTGCTGGCCAAGCTGGCCGGCGCGATGAAGGGCAACCTGAGCAAGGCCGCGGCCCTGTTCCAGGCGCCGCTCTCCAAGGCCGCCCGCGCGGCGGCCGCCCTGGCGGACAAGAAGCGCGAGCAGGAGGGCGCCGAGGCGGCCTGAGGCCCTCCCGGCGCACCACGTTCTTAGTTTTCATTGCGAGAAAGGACGCCAGACATGGCGAAGCTCAGCACCGACGAGCTGCTCGACGCGTTCAAGGAGATGACGCTGATCGAGCTCTCTGAGTTCGTGAAGCAGTTCGAGGAGACCTTCGAGGTCACCGCCGCCGCTCCGGTCGCCGTCGCCGGCCCGGCCGGCCCGGGTGCCCCGGCCGCCGAGGCCGAGCCGGAGAAGGACGAGTTCGACGTCGTCCTCGACGCCGACGGTGGCAAGAAGATCCAGGTCATCAAGGTCGTGCGTGAGCTGACCGGCCTGGGCCTCAAGGAGGCCAAGGACCTGGTCGAGGCCGCGCCGAAGGCCGTCCTGGAGAAGGTCAACAAGGAGACCGCCGAGAAGGCCAAGGCCAAGCTCGAGGGTGAGGGCGCCAAGGTCACCATGAAGTGACCTTGCTCCACCTGACGCGCGTCCGGCTCACGTGAGCCGGGGCACACCGCGTCGCGGCGGGCGGTGATCCGGGGGACCGGGTCGCCGCCCGCCGTGTTGGTGCCACCCGCCGGCGGACGGCGTGAGCAGGGCGTACAGCGTCCTCTCATCGGCCGGTCAGCGACGTCTGTCGGTAGCCCGTCGGTGGGAAAGACACCCCGAGCGGTAACCGGGCCTTGACGCGGCACGGGCCTGCCAGGCACGCTGAACATCAGCAAGACCTTCCGCGCTTGCAACGGCCGCCTCTCGGGTAAAGGCAACGGCAGCACCACCGCCGCGGCACCCGAGCGGACCGGCAGGAGCGTCGCGTTCCGAGCGGCCCGGTCGACCCGGTTTTCCGAGGTCCCAGGGCTTGTTCCGTGACGACCTGCGGGGTGGGCTGGACAGCGGTTAGCCTCTCGGCTACACTGCTAGTTTGCGCTGCCTTCCGACTTGACCCCTGCTCGGAAATGTCCGATTGTGGATATTTCTGGTGGGGTCATTGGAGTGCACGCGTACCAGCCGTTCTGCAGCACCGGTCCTCGGAAGGACGCATCTTGGCAGCTTCCCGCCCTGCGAAGACCAGTCGTACGTCGAGCGCATTCGCGCCCCGCCGAGTTTCTTTCGGTCGGATCACCGAACACCTCGAGGTCCCCAACCTCCTCGCCATTCAGAACGAGTCCTTCGACTGGCTCGTCGGCAACGAGGCTTGGCAGGGCCGGTCGGCGGACGACCCGCACGCACGCTCGGGTCTCGCGGAGATCCTCGACGAGATCAGTCCCATTGAGGACTTCTCCGGCACCATGTCGCTCTCCTTCTCGGCTCCGCGCTTCGACGAGGTCAAGGCCTCGATCGAGGAGTGCAAGGAGAAGGACCTGACCTACTGCGCGCCGCTGTTCGTGACCGCGGAGTTCACCAACAACACCACTGGCGAGATCAAGAGCCAGACGGTGTTCATGGGTGACTTCCCGATGATGACGCCGAAGGGCACCTTCATCATCAACGGCACCGAGCGCGTCGTGGTCAGCCAGCTCGTCCGCTCGCCGGGCGTGTACTTCGACAAGCAGCCGGACAAGACCTCCGACCGCGACCTCTCCAGCGTCAAGGTCATCCCGAGCCGGGGTGCCTGGCTGGAGTTCGACATCGACAAGCGCGACACGGTCGGCGTTCGCATCGACCGCAAGCGCCGCCAGGCCGTCACCGTCCTGCTCAAGGCCATCGGGTGGTCCGCCGAGCGCATCCGTGAGAAGTTCGGCTGGTCCGAGCTCATGATGACCACGCTCGAGAAGGACCACATCGCCGGCCAGGACGAGGCCCTGCTCGACATCTACCGGAAGCTCCGCCCTGGCGAGCCGCCGACCCGTGAGAACGCCCAGACCCTGCTCGACAACCTCTTCTTCAACCCGAAGCGGTACGACGTCGCCAAGGTCGGGCGCTACAAGTTCAACAAGAAGCTCGAGCTGGACGTGCCGATCACCACCGGCACGCTCACCGAGGACGACATCGTCGCGACCGTGGAGTACCTCTGCCGGCTGCACGCCGGTGAGGAGGGCTACGAGGCCGACGACATCGACCACTTCGGCAACCGTCGCCTGCGTACCGTGGGCGAGCTGATCCAGAACCAGGTCCGGGTGGGTCTCTCCCGGATGGAGCGGGTCGTCCGCGAGCGGATGACCACCCAGGACGTCGAGGCGATCACGCCGCAGACCCTGATCAACATCCGCCCGGTGGTGGCGGCGATCAAGGAGTTCTTCGGTACGTCGCAGCTGTCCCAGTTCATGGACCAGACCAACCCGCTGGCGGGTCTGACCCACCGGCGCCGGCTGAGCGCGCTCGGTCCGGGTGGTCTGTCCCGCGAGCGGGCCGGCTTCGAGGTCCGGGACGTGCACCCGTCCCACTACGGCCGGATGTGCCCGATCGAGACGCCGGAAGGCCCGAACATCGGCCTGATCGGCGCGCTGTCCACGTTCGCCCGGGTCAACCCGTTCGGCTTCATCGAGACGCCGTACCGGAAGGTCATCGACGGCCGGGTCACCGACCAGATCGACTACCTGACCGCGGACGAGGAGGACCGGTTCGTCAAGGCGCAGGCCAACGCCCCGCTGAAGTCGGACGGCACCTTCGCCGAGGACCGCGTCCTGGTCCGCCGTAAGGGCGGCGAGACCGAGGACGTCGCGCCGGGCGCCGTGGACTACATGGACGTGTCGCCGCGGCAGATGACCTCGGTCGCCACCGCGATGATCCCGTTCCTGGAGCACGACGACGCGAACCGCGCGCTCATGGGCGCGAACATGCAGCGTCAGGCGGTGCCGCTGGTCAAGGCCGAGGCCCCGCTGGTCGGTACGGGCATGGAGTACCGCGCGGCCGTGGACGCCGGCGACGTGGTCGTCGCCGAGGTCGGCGGTGTGGTCGAGGACCTCTGCGCGGACTACATCACGGTCCACCAGGACGACGGTCACCGCCGGACGTACCTGCTGCACAAGTTCCGCCGCTCCAACGCCGGCTCCTGCGTCAACCAGAAGCCGGTCGTCTTCGAGGGCGACCGCGTCGAGGCCGGCCAGGTCATCGCCGACGGTCCGTGCACCGACGAGGGCGAGATGGCGCTCGGACGCAACCTGCTGGTGGCGTTCATGTGCTGGGAGGGCCACAACTACGAGGACGCGATCATCCTGTCGCAGCGCCTCGTGCAGCAGGACGTGCTCACCTCGATCCACATCGAGGAGCACGAGGTCGACGCCCGGGACACCAAGCTGGGCCCGGAGGAGATCACCCGCGACATCCCGAACGTCAGCGAGGAGATGCTCGCCGACCTCGACGAGCGCGGCATCATCCGGATCGGCGCCGAGGTCGTCCCCGGCGACATCCTGGTCGGGAAGGTCACGCCGAAGGGCGAGACCGAGCTGACCCCCGAGGAGCGGCTGCTCCGCGCGATCTTCGGTGAGAAGGCGCGCGAGGTCCGTGACACCTCGCTGAAGGTGCCGCACGGCGAGACCGGCACGGTCATCGGTGTGCGTACCTTCTCCCGCGAGGACGGCGACGAGCTGCCCCCGGGCGTCAACGAGCTGGTGCGGGTCTACGTGGCCCAGAAGCGCAAGATCCAGGACGGTGACAAGCTCGCGGGCCGCCACGGCAACAAGGGCGTCATCTCCAAGATCCTGCCGATCGAGGACATGCCGTTCCTGGAGGACGGCACCCCGGTCGACATCGTGCTGAACCCACTCGGTGTGCCGTCCCGGATGAACATCGGCCAGGTCCTGGAGACCCACCTCGGGTGGGTGGCCAAGACCGGCTGGAGCGTGGACGGCGACGACGAGGAGTGGAAGCGTCAGCTCCGCTCGATCGAGGCGCACGAGTCCGAGCCGGACACCAACGTGGCCACTCCGGTCTTCGACGGTGCCCGCGAGGAGGAGATCTCCGGTCTGCTGGCGTCGACCCTGCCCAACCGGGACGGCAAGCAGCTGATCGGCCGCACGGGTAAGGCGCAGCTGTTCGACGGTCGCTCCGGCGAGCCGCTGCCGGACCCGATCGCGGTCGGCTACGTCTACATCCTGAAGCTCAACCACCTGGTCGACGACAAGATCCACGCCCGGTCGACCGGCCCGTACTCGATGATCACGCAGCAGCCGCTGGGTGGTAAGGCGCAGTTCGGTGGCCAGCGCTTCGGTGAGATGGAGTGCTGGGCCATGCAGGCGTACGGCGCCGCCTACGCCCTGCAGGAGCTGCTGACCATCAAGTCCGACGACGTCCTGGGCCGGGTCAAGGTCTACGAGGCGATCGTCAAGGGCGAGAACATCCCCGAGCCGGGCATCCCGGAGTCGTTCAAGGTGCTGCTCAAGGAGCTGCAGTCGCTGTGCCTCAACGTCGAGGTGCTCTCCAGCGACGGTGTGGCCCTGGAGATGCGCGAGACCGACGACGAGGTGTTCCGGGCGGCGGAGGAGCTGGGCATCGACCTGTCCCGGCGCGAGCCGAGCTCGGTCGAAGAGGTCTGAGGTGGTGATCCGGGGCAGGGTCACCCTGCCCCGGATCCCACTCGTTAGCTAGCAGTACAGACGACGACATAGGGGACATAGTGCTCGACGTCAACTTCTTCGACGAGCTGCGCATCGGCCTCGCCACCGCTGACGACATCCGTCAGTGGTCCCACGGCGAGGTCAAGAAGCCCGAAACCATCAACTACCGCACCCTCAAGCCGGAGAAGGACGGGCTCTTCTGCGAGAAGATCTTCGGTCCGCAGCGGGACTGGGAGTGCTACTGCGGTAAGTACAAGCGGGTCCGCTTCAAGGGCATCATCTGCGAGCGCTGCGGCGTCGAGGTGACCCGCTCCAAGGTTCGCCGGGAGCGGATGGGTCACATCGAGCTGGCCGCTCCGGTGACCCACATCTGGTACTTCAAGGGCGTGCCGAGCCGGCTGGGCTACCTGCTGGACCTCGCCCCGAAGGATCTCGAAAAGATCATCTACTTCGCCTCGTACGTCGTGACGAGCGTGGACGCCGAAGCGCGTCACCGCGACCTCTCGACCATCGAGAACGAGATCCTGGCCGAGAAGCGGCAGGCCGAGAACAGCCGCGACTCGGAGATCGAGAAGCGGGCCGCCAAGCTGGAGGCCGACCTGGCCGAGCTGGAGGCCGAGGGCGCGAAGGCGGACGTCCGGCGCAAGGTCAAGGAGGGCGGAGAGCGCGAGATGCGCCAGATCCGCGACCGGGCCCAGCGCGAGATCGACCGCCTCGACGAGGTCCTCGACACCTTCCGCAAGCTGGAGCCGAAGCAGCTGGTCACCGACGAGCTGCTGTACCGCGAGCTGCGCGACCGCTTCGGTGAGTACTTCACCGGCAGCATGGGCGCCGAGGCGATCAAGGCCCTGGTCCAGAACATGGACCTGGAGGCCGAGGCGGAGAACCTCCGCGAGACCATCCGCTCCGGTAAGGGTCAGCGGAAGATCCGGGCGCTCAAGCGGCTCAAGGTCGTCGCGGCGTTCCAGAACACCCGCAACTCGCCGCTCGGCATGGTGCTGGACTGCGTCCCGGTCATCCCGCCGGACCTGCGCCCGATGGTGCAGCTCGACGGTGGCCGCTTCGCGACCTCGGACCTGAACGACCTGTACCGGCGTGTGATCAACCGGAACAACCGCCTCAAGCGGCTGATCGACCTCGGCGCGCCCGAGATCATCGTCAACAACGAGAAGCGGATGCTCCAGGAGGCCGTCGACGCGCTGTTCGACAACGGCCGTCGCGGTCGTCCGGTCACCGGCCCGGGTAACCGGCCGCTGAAGTCGCTGTCCGACATGCTCAAGGGCAAGCAGGGCCGGTTCCGTCAGAACCTGCTCGGCAAGCGCGTCGACTACTCCGGCCGTTCGGTCATCGTGGTCGGCCCGAAGCTCAAGCTGCACCAGTGCGGCCTGCCCAAGCAGATGGCGCTGGAGCTGTTCAAGCCGTTCGTGATGAAGCGGCTGGTCGACCTCAACCACGCGCAGAACATCAAGTCCGCCAAGCGGATGGTCGAGCGGCAGCGGCCGGTCGTGTGGGACGTGCTGGAAGAGGTCATCGGCGAGCACCCGGTTCTGCTGAACCGCGCGCCGACCCTGCACCGTCTGGGCATCCAGGCCTTCGAGCCGCAGCTGGTCGAGGGCAAGGCCATCCAGATCCACCCGCTGGTCTGCACCGCGTTCAACGCCGACTTCGACGGTGACCAGATGGCGGTCCACGTGCCGCTGTCCGCCGAGGCCCAGGCCGAGGCGCGCATCCTGATGCTGTCGTCGAACAACATCCTCAAGCCGGCCGACGGCAAGCCGGTCACCATGCCGACCCAGGACATGGTCATCGGTCTGTACCACCTCACCCACCTCACTCCGGGGGGCAAGGGCGAGGGCCGGGCGTTCAGCTCGGACGCCGAGGCGCGGATGGCGTACGACAACGGTGAGCTGCACCTGCAGGCGCCGGTCCGGATCCGGCTGCGCGACGTCGTCGGTGTGGACAACGGCGCCGGCGCCGAGCCCTGGACCCCCGCCGAGGGGTGGACCGAGGGCGAGCCGGTGACGGTGGAGACCACGCTGGGCCGGGTCCTGTTCAACGAGACGCTGCCCCCGGGCTACCGCTTCGTGAACTACGAGATCCGCAAGGGCCAGCTCTCCGCGATCGTCAACGACCTCGCCGAGCGCTTCCCGAAGGTGGCCCTGGCCGCCACCCTGGACGGGCTCAAGGAGGCCGGTTTCCACTGGGCCACCTGGTCCGGCGTCACCATCGGCATGGAGGACGTCATCGCTCCGCCGCGCAAGCGGGAGATCCTGGAGCGGTACGAGAAGGAAGCCGACCGGATCGACAAGCAGTACCAGCGTGGTCTGATGACCGCCGAGGAGCGCCGCGGCGAGCTCATCGAGATCTGGACCAAGGCGACCAACGAGGTCGCCAAGGAGATGGACACCGCGCTGCCGCAGGAGAACCCGCTGTGGAAGATGATCAACTCGGGTGCCCGCGGTAACCTGCTCCAGCTCCGGCAGATCGCGGCGATCCGTGGTCTGGTGGCCAACCCGAAGGGCGAGATCATCCCGCGGCCGATCAAGGCCTCGTACCGGGAGGGTCTGTCCGTGCTGGAGTACTTCATCTCCACGCACGGTGCCCGTAAGGGTCTCGCGGACACCGCCCTGCGTACCGCCGACTCGGGTTACCTGACCCGGCGTCTGGTGGACGTCTCGCAGGACGTCATCATCCGCGAGGAGGACTGCGGCACCGACCGTGCCATCCCGATGCAGATCGGGGAGCGGATCGACGGCAAGCTGGTCGTGCACGAGCACGCCGAGACCAGCGTGCACGCCCGGACGCTCGCCGACGACATCAAGGGTCCGGACGGCACCGTGGTGGCCCACCGCGGCCAGGACATCAACTCGATCCTGGTGGACGCGATCGTCGCCGCCGGGACCGAGACGGTGCGGGTGCGCAGCGTGCTCACCTGCGAGTCGAAGCTGGGCGTCTGCGGTGCGTGCTACGGCCGTTCGCTGCCGACCGGCAAGACCGTGGACGTCGGCGAGGCGGTCGGCATCATCGCCGCCCAGTCGATCGGTGAGCCGGGTACGCAGCTGACGATGCGTACCTTCCACACCGGTGGTGTCGCGGGTGAGGACATCACCCAGGGTCTGCCCCGTGTCCAGGAGATCTTCGAGGCCCGGGTGCCGAAGGGTAAGGCGCCCATCGCCGACACCCCCGGTCGCATCCGGATCGAGGACGGCGAGCGGTCCCGCAAGATCGTGGTCATCCCGGACGACGGCAGCGACGAGATCGTCTACGACAAGATCTCGAAGCGGGTCCGGCTCCGGGCGCACGACGGCGACCACGTCGAGGTCGGCGAGAAGCTCACCGAGGGCACCATCGACCCGCACGAGCTGCTGCGCATCCTCGGCCCGCGCGCGGTCCAGGTCCACCTGACCCAGGAGGTCCAGGAGGTCTACCGCTCGCAGGGTGTGCTCATCCACGACAAGCACATCGAGATCATCATCCGCCAGATGCTCAAGCGGGTGACGGTCATCGACTCCGGCTCGACCGAGTTCCTGCCGGGTGTGCTGGTCGACCGGGCGCTGTTCGAGTCGGAGAACCGCCGGCTCGTCGGCGAGGGTGGCGAGCCCGCCGCCGGTCGCCCGGTGCTGATGGGTATCACCAAGGCCTCGCTGGCCACTGACTCCTGGCTGTCGGCGGCCTCCTTCCAGGAGACCACCCGGGTGCTGACGGACGCGGCGATCCACGCCCGCAGCGACTCGCTGATCGGCCTCAAGGAGAACGTGATCATCGGTAAGCTCATCCCGGCCGGTACGGGCATCAGCAAGTACCGCAACGTCCGGGTCGAGCCGACCGAGGAGGCGAAGGCCAAGGTCTACTCGATGACCGGCTACCCGGAGACCGACTACGGCTTCGGGCCGGCCAGCGGCCAGGCGGTTCCGCTGGACGACTTCGACTTCGGGTCGTACCGCTAAGCAGTAGGAACGACGAGGCCCCCGGCATCCGCCGGGGGCCTCGTCGCGTCCGGAGTGCCGGGACCGGGTCCTTCCGTCGGGATGGACGCCGGGTCGGGGCATGATGGAGGGCATGACGACCGTGCCCGGGCAGGCGCCCGTCGTGCCGCAGGCGTACCGCCATCCGCACGATCCGGAGCCGGTCCGCTCCACCAAGGCCCGCGCCGTCTTCGCGCTCGGGCTGATCGGCGCGCTCACCGGTCTGTTCCTCGGCGGCGCGGTGCCGGCCACGATCGCGCTCATGCTGGCCCGGCAGGCGCGCCGGGAGGCGTACGCCTCGGGTGGTTATCTCACCGGCGCGGACTGGCTGCGGCGCGGCGAGCAGATGGCGCGGACCGGGCTGGTGCTGACCGCCGCCGCCGTGGTCGCGGCGGTGGTGATCGGTGTGGTCCGTGCCGCGGACGCCTCGTTCGGCCACGACTTCGCGCCGAACTTCGACTGACCCGGTGGGGGAGCGGGCCCGCGCCCGCCCACCCGGGGGTGATCGGCGACGGTAGCCTGGCCGGTGTCCGTCGCGCGGCGGGCGCGTGTGGACAGGAGGACCCCGTGACGGAACCGGCTCCGCCGGGAGGCGACCCGACCCGCCCCGGGCCGTACCCGCCGGGTCCCGCGTCCGCGCCGGCGCACCAGGCGGGGCCGTACGTGTCGTACCCGGGGAATCCGCCGGCGCACGGCGGCGGGTGGCCGGTGCCGGCGAGCGCGCCCGGCCACGGCGGCTGGGGTCCGCACGCCGGCCCGGCGTTCCCGCCGCCGCCGGCCGAGGCGCCGCGGCCGCCGAAGCGGGTCGACGCGGTGCCGGGTACGCCGTTCGGTGTGGTCCACCTCGACGTGCCGCCGGTGACCTCGGGCCTGGCCATCGGGTCGCTCGTCGCCGGCATCGCCGCGATCCTGGTGTCGCTGCTGGTGTTGTGCGTGGGTCTCGCCGGCCGGAACGTCGGCGGAGCCTGGGCGGCCGGCGCGTTCACCGTGCTGGGCGCGCTGATCGGTGCCGGCGCGGTGGTGGCCGGGCTGCTCGCCCGGCGGCAGATCCGGCGTCCGGCGCCGCCGCCCGCGGTCCGGTTCACCGGCGGCCGCCTGGCCGTCGCGGGCATCTCCTGCGGCGCGGTGGGGGTGCTGTTCGGCCTGGTCGGGCTCGCTCTGGCCCTGGTGGTGCAGATCACCTGAGCCCCTCGCCGCGACGCCTGCGGCCGGTGACCTGGGTTGAGCGGTATGTCCGGGTGTCCGAAGGCCGGGCGGTGTCGGGGCCGCCGGGTCGCGCGGCGGACGAGCCGGTACACTTGTCATTGTAGGTGCCCATCGTTGGCGCATCGGCGACCCGGAGACGGGCGGCGGACCGCGGAGCGGTCCTTCCCGACCCATCCGTTTTGACCGGCGCGGCTGTGGTAGGTACTCTTTCCCCTTGTGCCCGGGCCCGCCCGGGCAATGCGTGCGTGCGCTGGAACCGGTCAGCCGGTGATCGCGCGGTCGCACCACCAAGACCAGAACATCCGGTACGACGCGTCAGCGGCCGGCATCGGAACCGTGACTCGGGCGACACGCCCGACCGCGGGTGCTGGGGTGCCGTCAGGCGGCCCTGGTTGGAATGTAAGAGAGCCGCCCATCCGGACGGCTGGAGTAGACGGCGCGGTCGCCTCGCAGCGGCCGAAGGGAGCGGAGAAACCCGGTGCCCACCATTCAGCAGTTGGTCCGAAAGGGCCGTCAGGCCAAGACGACCAAGACCAAGACCCCGGCGCTCAAGGGGTCTCCCCAGCGGCGCGGCGTGTGCACCCGCGTGTACACCACCACCCCGAAGAAGCCGAACTCGGCGCTGCGCAAGGTCGCTCGTGTCAAGCTCAGCAGCCAGATCGAGGTGACCGCCTACATCCCGGGCGTCGGCCACAACCTCCAGGAGCACTCGATCGTGCTCGTGCGCGGCGGTCGTGTGAAGGACCTCCCCGGCGTGCGGTACAAGATCGTGCGCGGTTCGCTGGACACCCAGGGTGTCCGCAACCGCAAGCAGGCTCGCAGCCGCTACGGCGCGAAGAAGGAGAAGAGCTGACATGCCGCGTAAGGGACCCGCTCCGCGGAAGCCGCTGGTCGCTGACCCGGTGTACAACTCGCCCCTGGTCACCCAGCTGGTGAACAAGATCCTGCTGCGCGGCAAGCGTCAGCTCGCCGAGCGCATCGTGTACGCCGCCCTGGAGGGCTGCCGCGAGAAGTCCGGCACCGACCCCGTCGTCACGCTCAAGCGCGCGATGGACAACGTCAAGCCGACCCTCGAGGTGCGCAGCCGCCGTGTCGGTGGCGCCACCTACCAGGTTCCGGTCGAGGTCCGGCCGTCCCGTGCGACCACGCTCGGTCTGCGCTGGCTGGTGACCTACTCCCGGGCCCGGCGTGAGAAGACCATGGTCGAGCGGCTGATGAACGAGCTGCTGGACGCGAGCAACGGCCTCGGCGCCGCCGTCAAGCGGCGTGAGGACACGCACAAGATGGCCGAGTCCAACAAGGCCTTCGCGCACTACCGCTGGTAACACCTGAGGTTCCGGCGCCCACCGGCGCCGGAACCGCCACCAGTTGTGTCGAGACGACGATAAGTAGGGATTGAAGTGGCCGCCGCAGACGCGCTCGCCAACGTACGCAACATCGGCATCATGGCCCACATCGATGCCGGTAAGACCACTACCACCGAGCGAATCCTGTTCTACACCGGCATCACGTACAAGATCGGTGAGGTCCACGAGGGCGCCGCCGTCATGGACTGGATGGAGCAGGAGCAGGAGCGCGGTATCACCATCACTTCCGCCGCCACCAAGTGCGAGTGGAAGGGCCACACGATCCAGATCATCGACACGCCCGGCCACGTCGACTTCACGGTCGAGGTCGAGCGGTCGCTGCGTGTTCTGGACGGTGCGGTCGCGGTCTACGACGGCGTGGCCGGCGTGGAGCCCCAGACGGAGAACGTCTGGCGGCAGGCGGACAAGTACAACGTCCCCCGGATGTGCTTCGTCAACAAGCTCGACCGGACCGGCGCCGACTTCTTCCGCTGCGTGCAGATGATGATCGACCGGCTCAACGCCACCCCGCTGGTCCTCCAGATCCCGATCGGCGCCGAGTCCGACTTCATCGGCGTGGTCGACCTGGTCGAGATGCGTGCGCTGACCTGGCGCGGCGAGACCCAGAAGGGTGAGGACTACGCGGTCGAGGAGATCCCGGCCGACCTCGCCGACTCGGCCGCCGAGTGGCGCGAGAAGCTGATGGAGACCCTCGCCGACGTCGACGACTCGGTGATGGAGAAGTACCTCGAGGGCGAGGAGATCTCGGTCGACGAGATCAAGGCCGCCATCCGCCGGTCCACCATCGCCGGCAAGGCCAACCCGGTCCTCACCGGTACCGCCTTCAAGAACAAGGGCATCCAGCCGATGCTGGACGCGGTCGTCGCGTACCTGCCCTCGCCGCTGGACATCCCGGCGATCGAGGGTACGGCCACCGACGGCGAGACCCCGCTGCAGCGGAAGCCCTCGGTCTCCGAGCCGTTCTCCGGCCTGGCCTTCAAGATCCAGACCGACAAGCACCTCGGCAAGCTGACGTACGTCCGGATCTACTCCGGCACGCTCGAGTCCGGTTCTCAGGTGATCAACTCCACCAAGGACCGCAAGGAGCGGATCGGCAAGATCTACCAGATGCACGCCAACAAGCGGGAGGAGCGCAGCTCCGCCCAGGCCGGCGACATCATCGCGGTGCAGGGTCTGAAGCAGACCACCACCGGTGACACGCTGTGCGACCCGGCGAACCCGGTCATCCTGGAGTCGATGACCTTCCCGGAGCCGGTCATCGAGGTGGCCATCGAGCCGAAGACCAAGGCCGACCAGGAGAAGCTCAGCACCGCCATCCAGCGGCTGGCCGAGGAGGACCCGACCTTCCGCGTCAAGCTGGACGACCAGACCGGTCAGACGGTCATCTCCGGCATGGGCGAGCTGCACCTGGACATCCTGGTCGACCGGATGCGCCGCGAGTTCAACGTCGAGGCGAACATCGGTAAGCCGCAGGTGGCGTACCGCGAGACCATCCGCCGCAAGGTGGAGAAGGTCGAGTACACCCACAAGAAGCAGACCGGTGGTTCCGGCCAGTACGCCCGCGTGATCATCAGCGTGGAGCCGCTGCCGCTGGGCAACGACGCCCCGACGTACGAGTTCGCCAACGCCGTGACCGGTGGCCGCATCCCCCGGGAGTTCATCCCCTCGGTGGACGCGGGCGCGCAGGACGCCATGCAGTACGGCATCCTCGCTGGCTTCCCCCTGGTGGGCGTCAAGCTCACCCTGGTGGACGGCCAGTACCACGAGGTCGACTCGTCGGAAATGGCGTTCAAGATCGCCGGCTCGATGGCGATGAAGGAGGCGGCCCGCAAGGCCGACCCCGCTCTCCTCGAGCCGATGATGGCCGTTGAGGTCACCACTCCTGAGGAGAACATGGGTGACGTCATCGGCGACCTCAACTCCCGGCGTGGCATCATCCAGGCGATGGAGGAGCGCAGCGGCGCTCGCGTCGTCCGGGCCCTGGTGCCGCTGTCGGAGATGTTCGGCTACGTCGGCGACCTGCGGTCGAAGACCCAGGGCCGGGCTAGCTACAGCATGCAGTTCGACTCCTACGCCGAGGTTCCGAACTCGGTGGCCAAGGAGATCATCGCCAAGGCGACGGGTGAGTGACACTCACCCTCGGCTGATCCGATGACGCGAGGGCGGTCGCGGGAGGGTTCTCCCGCCCGCGGCCACCTCGATCGGATTGTGTGAGACCGGGCCTGTAGGCTTCATCGCCGCAGAACCCACAAAAGCTCTCCGGCCTTCCGGCCGGAAAGGCTGTCGACAGAGTCCTAAGCGCCGCACGGCGCGCCGGGCGAACGAACCAAGAAAGTCCACAGGAGGACACCAGTGGCGAAGGCGAAGTTCGAGCGGACTAAGCCGCACGTCAACATCGGCACCATTGGTCACATCGACCACGGTAAGACGACGCTGACGGCGGCCATCACCAAGGTCCTGCACGACCAGTACCCGGACCTGAACCCGTACACGCCGTTCGACGAGATCGACAAGGCGCCGGAGGAGAAGGCCCGCGGCATCACGATCTCCATCGCGCACGTCGAGTACCAGACCGAGGCGCGTCACTACGCGCACGTCGACTGCCCCGGTCACGCCGACTACATCAAGAACATGATCACCGGTGCCGCGCAGATGGACGGCGCGATCCTGGTGGTGGCGGCGACCGACGGCCCGATGCCGCAGACCCGCGAGCACGTGCTGCTGGCCCGTCAGGTCGGTGTGCCGTACATCGTCGTGGCGCTCAACAAGAGCGACATGGTCGACGACGAGGAGCTCCTGGAGCTCGTCGAGCTCGAGGTCCGTGAGCTGCTCTCCTCGCAGGAGTACCCGGGTGACGACCTGCCGGTCGTCCGGGTCTCGGCGCTGAAGGCCCTGGAGGGCGACCCGGAGTGGACCGGGAAGCTCCTGGACCTGATGAACGCCGTGGACACCGCGATCCCGCAGCCGGAGCGCGAGACCGAGAAGCCGTTCCTCATGCCCATCGAGGACGTCTTCACCATCACCGGTCGCGGCACCGTGGTCACCGGTCGCGCCGAGCGCGGCATCCTCAAGCCGAACGAGGAGGTGGAGATCGTCGGCATCCGTGAGAAGTCGATGAAGACCACCTGCACCGGCATCGAGATGTTCCGCAAGCTGCTCGACGA
The DNA here is from genome assembly GCF_049179035.1 of Micromonospora sp. WMMD1274. Taxonomy (NCBI): domain Bacteria; kingdom Bacillati; phylum Actinomycetota; class Actinomycetes; order Micromonosporales; family Micromonosporaceae; genus Micromonospora; species Micromonospora sp. WMMD1274. Next base: position 2,189,659 of record NZ_JBMHMG010000001.1, on the reverse strand, counting down.
GGCCCGCGCGGGTGAGAACGTCGGTCTGCTGCTGCGCGGCATCAAGCGCGAGGACGTCGAGCGCGGCATGGTCGTCATCAAGCCGGGCACCACGACCCCGCACACGGAGTTCGAGGCGACGGTCTACATCCTCTCCAAGGAGGAGGGCGGCCGGCACACCCCGTTCTTCCAGAACTACCGCCCGCAGTTCTACTTCCGGACCACGGACGTCACCGGCGTCGTCACGCTGCCCGAGGGCACCGAGATGGTCATGCCGGGCGACAACACCTCGATGACGGTGAAGCTGATCCAGCCCATCGCCATGGAGGAGAACCTGAAGTTCGCGATCCGCGAGGGTGGTCGTACGGTCGGCGCGGGTCGCGTCACCAAGATCATCAAGTGAGCTGGGTAACCCCGATTAGCGTTGCCGCCGGTCGTGCGGCATACTAGTCAGGTTGCGTAACGACAGTCGGTCACCTGCGTCCGGTTGACGCTGGACCTCCGGGAGTCAGACTGTCTCGCGTAGGGTGGTTGGCCGCCATCGGCGGTCAACCACCCTCGCGCGGCGTCCAGGTCGCGGTCCCCGCGATCGGCGCCATGACCCACCGCGTGGTCAGAGAATCGCTCCGGAGTCCCGGGGCGGAGCCTGGCCCACGGGCGCGACACGCCCGACCGCGGGGGTCGGCGGAAGTGGGCCTGTGCCAGCCGGTACAGGCGCCCGCAACACAGCGGCATCGAGAGAAGGAACAGAAGCCACCATGGCGGGACAGAAGATCCGCATCCGGCTCAAGGCCTATGACCACGAGGTCGTCGACTCCTCGGCTCGGAAGATCGTCGAGACGGTGACGCGTACCGGGGCGCAGGTCGCTGGCCCGGTGCCGCTGCCCACGGAGATCAACCGTTTCTGCGTCATCCGCTCGCCGCACAAGTACAAGGACTCGCGCGAGCACTTCGAGATGCGTACGCACAAGCGTCTGATCGACATCATCGACCCGACCCCGAAGACGGTCGACTCGCTCATGCGCCTCGACCTGCCGGCTGGCGTCGACATCGAGATCAAGCTGTAGGGACCGGACAAATGGACAGGCAAGTCAAGGGGATCCTGGGCGCCAAGCTCGGCATGACCCAGGTCTGGGACAACAACAAGGTTGTGCCCGTGACCGTGGTTCAGGCCGGCCCGTGCGTCGTGAGCCAGGTTCGTAGCGCCGACAAGGACGGCTACTCCGCGGTCCAGCTGGCGTACGGGGTCATCGACCCGCGCAAGGTCAAGAAGCCGGTAGCCGGCCACTACGCCAAGGCGGACGTCGCGCCGCGCCGGCACATCGTCGAGCTGCGCACCTCCGACGCCGCGGACTACGCGCCGGGCCAGGAGGTCACGGTCGAGGAGTTCCCGGCCGGCGTCGTGATCGACGTGACCGGCAAGACCAAGGGCAAGGGCTACGCCGGCCCGATGAAGCGGCACGGCTTCCACGGTCTGCGTGCCAGCCACGGTGTCGAGCGCAAGCACCGCTCGCCCGGCTCGATCGGCGCCTGCGCGACCCCGGGTCGCGTCTTCAAGGGCACCCGGATGGCGGGCCGGATGGGTGGCGTGCGCTACACCGTCCAGAACCTGACCGTCCAGGCGGTCGACACCGAGAACAACCTCCTGCTCGTCCGCGGCGCCATCCCGGGCCCGAAGGGCGCGCTGGTCCTGGTCCGCACTGCGGCCAAGGCGAAGGTGAAGAAGGGCGGTGCGGCCAAGTGACCACCGTTGACGTGATCAACGTCGAAGGCGCCAAGAGCGGCTCCGTCGAGCTGCCGGCCGACATCTTCGACGCGCAGGCCAACATCGCCCTGATGCACCAGGTCGTGGTGGCCCAGCTCGCGGCGGCCCGTCAGGGTACGCACAAGACGAAGACCCGCGGCGAGGTCTCCGGTGGAGGCAAGAAGCCGTACAAGCAGAAGGGCACCGGTCGTGCCCGCCAGGGCTCGACCCGCGCGCCGCAGTTCGCCGGCGGCGGCGTGGTCCACGGCCCGGTGCCGCGCGACTACAGCCAGCGCACCCCGAAGAAGATGAAGGCCGCCGCCCTGCGTGGCGCCCTCTCCGACCGGGCCCGCGCCGGCCAGGTGCACGTCGTCGAGGCGTTCGTCTCGGGTGAGAAGCCGTCCACCAAGGCGGCCCTGGCCACGCTGACCAAGCTGACCCAGGCCCGTCGGGTCCTGGTCGTGCTGAGCAGCACCGACGAGCTGAACTGGGTGTCGCTGCGGAACCTGCGCAACACGCAGGACAGCCGGGTGCACCTGATCGAGGCCGGCCAGCTCAACACCTACGACGTGCTGGTGGCCGACGACGTGGTCTTCACCAAGGAGGCCCTGGACGAGTTCCTGGGCGTTCCCGCCGAGACCACCGAGGAGGATGGCAAGTGAGCACGATCGCCGATCCGCGTGACGTCATCGTCGCGCCGGTCGTCTCGGAGAAGAGCTACAGCGAGCTGAACCGCAACTGGTACACCTTCCTGGTGCACCCGGACGCCAACAAGACCGAGATCAAGATCGCTATCCAGCAGATCTTCAACGTCCGCGTCCTGACGGTCAACACGCTCAACCGCGAGGGCAAGCGCAAGCGGACCCGTACCGGGTTCGGCAAGCGCAAGGACACCAAGCGCGCGATGGTGAAGCTGGCTGACGGTGACCGTATCGAGGCCTTCGGCGGCCCGGTCAGCTGAGGGGTGTAGACAATGGCTATCCGTAAGTACAAGCCGACGACGCCGGGCCGGCGTGGCTCGAGCGTTGCCGACTTCGCCGAGATCACCCGGTCGACGCCCGAGAAGTCGCTGCTGGCTCCGCTGCCGAAGAAGGGCGGACGCAACGCCCACGGCCGGATCACCACGCGGCACCACGGTGGCGGCCACAAGCGCCAGTACCGTCTGATCGACTTCAAGCGGGTCGACAAGGACGGCGTGCCGGCGAAGGTCGCCCACATCGAGTACGACCCGAACCGCACCGCGCGCATCGCGCTGCTGCACTACGCCGACGGCGAGAAGCGCTACATCATCGCGCCGAAGGACCTGAAGCAGGGCGACCGCGTCGAGTCCGGTCCGGGCGCCGACATCAAGCCGGGCAACAACCTGCCGCTGCGCAACATCCCGGTCGGTACCACCATCCACAACGTGGAGCTGCGTCCGGGCGGCGGCGCCAAGCTGGCCCGCTCGGCCGGCGTCGGCATCCAGCTGCTCGGCCGTGAGGGCGCGTACGCGACCCTGCGTATGCCGTCCGGTGAGATCCGGCGTGTGGACGTGCGCTGCCGCGCCAGCATCGGCGAGATCGGCAACGCCGACCAGTCGAACATCAACTGGGGTAAGGCCGGCCGTATGCGGTGGAAGGGCAAGCGCCCGACCGTCCGTGGTGTCGCGATGAACCCGGTCGACCACCCGCACGGTGGTGGTGAGGGTAAGACCTCCGGTGGTCGCCACCCGGTCAACCCGCAGGGTAAGCCCGAGGGCCGCACCCGTCGTAAGGGCCAGCCGAGCGACCGGCTGATCGTCCGCCGCCGCTACGCCACGCGTAAGCGCGGCTGAGGGAGATAAGACATGCCTCGCAGCCTGAAGAAGGGCCCGTTCGTCGACGACCACCTGCTCAAGAAGGTGGAGACGCAGAACGACAAGGGCTCGAAGAACGTCATCAAGACCTGGTCGCGGCGCTCGACGATCATCCCGGAGATGCTGGGTCACACGATCGCCGTGCACGACGGACGCAAGCACGTCCCGGTTTTCGTGACCGAGGCCATGGTCGGGCACAAGCTCGGCGAGTTCGCGCTGACCCGCACGTTCAAGGGTCACGAGAAGGACGACCGGAAGAGCCGCCGGCGCTGACGCCGCGGGCATACGGATAGAGGAACAAGGGGTTACAGCGATGCCAGGAAAGGGCGACGCTCCGGTGCTTCCGGGCGCGCGGGCGGTTGCGCGGCACGTGCGCATCTCGCCGATGAAGGCGCGCCGGGTGGTCAACCTCGTCCGCGGCCTGCCCGCGAAGGAGGCGCTCACGGTGCTGCAGTTCGCGCCGCAGGCTGCGAGCGAGCAGGTGTACAAGGTGCTCGCGAGCGCGATCGCCAACGCGGAGAACAACGAGCGGCTGGACCCCGACGCGCTGCTCGTCAGTGAGGCGTTCGTCGACGAGGGCCCGACCATGAAGCGGTTCCGGCCGCGGGCGCAGGGCCGGGCGTACCGGATCCGCAAGCGCACCTGCCACATCACCGTGGCGGTCGAGGCGGTTGCGGCGGCCACGCCGAAGAAGTCGGCGAAGAAGGCCGCTCCGGCCAAGCCGGCCGCTGAGGAGCAGAGCACGACGGAGGGTGCCGAGTAATGGGTCAGAAGGTTCACCCGACCGGGTTCCGGCTCGGCATCTCGACCGACTGGAAGTCCCGCTGGTTCGCGGACAAGCTCTACAAGGACTACATCGGCGAGGATGTCAAGATCCGCCGGATGATGTCCAAGGGCCTCGAGCGCGCCGGCATCTCCAAGGTCGACATCGAGCGCACCCGTGACCGGGTCCGCGTCGACATCCACACCGCCCGGCCGGGCATCGTCATCGGCCGTAAGGGTGCGGAGGCCGACCGGATCCGCGGCGAGCTGGAGAAGCTCACCGGCAAGCAGGTCCAGCTGAACATCATCGAGGTGAAGAACCCCGAGTCGGACGCGCAGCTGGTCGCCCAGGGCGTCGCCGAGCAGCTGTCCAGCCGGGTCAGCTTCCGTCGGGCCATGCGCAAGGCGATGCAGTCCGCGATGAAGAACCCCGCCTGCAAGGGCATCCGGGTTCAGGTCTCGGGCCGTCTGGGCGGCGCCGAGATGAGCCGGACCGAGTTCTACCGCGAGGGCCGGGTTCCGCTGCACACGCTGCGGGCCAACATCGAGTACGGCTTCTTCGAGGCCCGTACCACCTTCGGCCGGATCGGCGTGAAGGTCTGGATCTACAAGGGCGACGCCGTCCCGGGCCGCGAGGCCCCGGCCGAGGCCGCCCCGTCGCGCGGCCCGCGCCGCGACCGTGGCGACCGGCCGGACCGGCCGCGCCGTGGCCGCTCGGGCTCGTCCGGTACGACCGCCGGTGGCACCGAGGCCGGCCGGGCTGCCGCGACCACCATCGCGCAGCAGGCGGAGACGCCGGCCGGTGAGCCGGTCGACAGCAGCGCTGTCGCCGCAGCCGCGACCCAGCCGGCAGAAACGCAGCAGGAGGGCTGACAGATGCTGATGCCGCGCAAGCCCCCGAAGGGCTTCCGCAAGCCGCACCACCCGGACCGCAGTGGCGCGTCCAAGGGTGGTAACCGGGTGGTGTTCGGCGAGTTCGGGATCCAGGCTCTCGAGCCGGCGTACGTGACCAACCGCCAGATCGAGTCGGCGCGTATCGCGATGACCCGCCACATCAAGCGTGGCGGCAAGGTCTGGATCACGATCTTCCCGGACCAGGCCCTCACCAAGAAGCCGGCCGAGACCCGGATGGGTTCCGGTAAGGGTTCGCCCGAGTGGTGGGTCGCCAACGTGAAGCCGGGGCGGGTTCTCTTCGAGATGTCCTTCCCCAACGAGCAGATCGCGCGAGAGGCGATGCGTCGCGCGATCCACAAGCTCCCGATGAAGTGCCGCATTGTTACGCGCGAAGTGGGTGAATCCTGATGGCAGCGGGCGTCAAGCCCTCCGAGCTGCGTGAGCTCTCCGAGGAGGAGCTGGTCACGAAGTTGCGCGAGGCGAAGGCGGAGCTGTTCAACCTCCGCGTGCAGGCCGCAACCGGGCAGCTGGACAACAACCGGCGGCTGCAGGTCATCCGTCGGGAGATCGCCCGGATCTACACGATCATGCGTGAGCGTGAGCTGGGTCTCTCGGCCGCGCCGACTGAGGTGACTGCATCATGAGTGAGAACACCACCGCCCCCGCGCGGTCCCGCCGCAAGGTCCGCGAGGGCCTCGTGGTCAGCGACAAGATGGACAAGACCGTCGTGGTCGAGGTCGAGGACCGCGTCAAGCACGCGCTGTACGGCAAGATCATGCGCCGTACGAGCAAGCTGAAGGTGCACGACGAGCAGAACTCGGCCGGCATCGGCGACCGGGTCCTGATCATGGAGACCCGGCCGCTGTCCGCCACCAAGCGCTGGCGGCTCGTGGAGATCCTCGAGAAGGCCAAGTAGCGAAGGCTCGAGCTCGGCCGGGTCTCGGTCGGGCGCAGGTTCCGCCAGGCTCCGGCCGCCCCGAGCGGCCGGAGAACCGGCAGACATAGGAGATAGACGTGATTCAGCAGGAGTCGCGACTGCGCGTCGCCGACAACACGGGTGCCCGGGAGATCCTGTGCATCCGGGTGCTCGGCGGCTCCGGTCGGCGCTACGCGAGCATCGGCGACGTCATCGTGGCGACCGTCAAGGACGCGATCCCCGGTGCCGGTGTGAAGAAGGGCGACGTCGTCAAGGCCGTCGTCGTTCGGACCGCCAAGGAGAAGCGGCGGCCGGACGGGTCGTACATCCGCTTCGACGAGAACGCCGCCGTCATCATCAAGGACGGTGGGGACCCGCGCGGTACCCGTATCTTCGGCCCGGTGGGCCGGGAGCTGCGGGACAAGCGGTTCATGAAGATCATCTCTCTCGCGCCGGAGGTGTTGTGACCGTGAAGGTCAAGAAGGGCGACACGGTCGTCGTCATCGCCGGCAAGGACAAGGGTGCCAAGGGCAAGGTCATCGCGGCCTACCCGCGGCAGGACAAGGTCCTGGTCGAGGGCGTGAACCGGGTCAAGAAGCACACCCGTATCAGCACCACCCAGCGTGGCGCCAAGACCGGTGGCATCGTCACCCAGGAGGCCCCGATCCACGTCTCGAACGTGATGGTCCTGGACTCCGACGGCAAGCCGACCCGCGTCGGCTACCGGATCGACGACAACGGCCAGAAGGTCCGCATCGCGCGTAGCACCGGTAAGGACCTCTGATGACCACGGCTACCGAAACCAAGACCCTGCCGCGCCTCAAGGAGCGGTACCGCAACGAGGTGGTGGCCGAGCTGCAGAAGCAGTTCGAGTTCGCCAACCCGATGCAGGTGCCGCGGCTGGTCAAGATCGTCGTCAACATGGGTGTCGGCGAGGCCGCTCGCGACGCCAAGCTGATCGACGGGGCCGTCCGCGACCTGGCCACCATCACCGGCCAGAAGCCGCAGGTCCGGCGGGCCACCAAGTCCATCGCGCAGTTCAAGCTCCGCGAGGGCATGCCGATCGGCGCGAAGGTCACCCTTCGCGGCGACCGGATGTGGGAGTTCCTGGACCGGCTGCTCTCGATCGCGCTGCCGCGTATCCGTGACTTCCGCGGCCTGGACGGGCGCAAGCTCGACGGGCACGGCAACTACACGTTCGGCCTGACCGAGCAGTCGGTGTTCCACGAGATCGATCAGGACAAGATCGATCGCCAGCGGGGCATGGACATCACGGTGGTCACGACCGCCACGACCGACGACGAGGGCCGGGCGCTGCTCAAGCTCCTGGGCTTCCCGTTCAAGGAGAACTGAGATGGCCAAGAAGGCGCTGATCCTCAAGGCGGCCGCGAAGCCGAAGTTCTCGGTTCGCGCGTACACCCGCTGCCAGCGGTGCGGGCGTCCGAAGGCGGTCTACCGCAAGTTCGGTCTCTGCCGGGTGTGCATCCGGGAGATGGCCCACCGCGGTGAGCTGCCCGGCGTGTCCAAGGCTTCCTGGTAATAGCCCGGCGCGCTCCGGCGCGTCAGCTGAACTGTCTCTTCGCCGTAGGCCCCGGGCCTGGCCCGGGGAACCCCGGCGAGAAAGGTTGACGAGTTTTCATGACGATGACCGACCCGATCGCAGACATGCTCACGCGTCTGCGTAACGCCAACCAGGCGTACCACGACCGGGTGACGATGCCCTACTCGAAGATCAAGGCGAACATCGCCGAGGTCCTCAAGGCCGAGGGCTACATCGCCACCTGGTCGGTCGAGGAGCCCGAGGAGGGCGCCGTCGGCAAGCGACTGGTCGTCGAGCTGAAGTACGGCCAGAACCGCGAGCGGAGCCTGGCCGGCATCAAGCGCGTGTCCAAGCCCGGTCTCCGGGTGTACGCCAAGTCGGACGGGCTCCCGCGGGTGCTCGGCGGGCTGGGCGTGGCGATCATTTCGACGTCCCAGGGGCTGCTCACCGACCGGCAGGCCCGCAAGCGGAGCGTTGGCGGGGAAGTCCTCGCCTTCGTCTGGTAACGGGAGACAGGTAGAAATGTCGCGTATTGGACGTAAGTCGATCCCGGTGCCTGCCGGCGTCGACATCACGATCGACGGCCGGACCGTCAAGGTCAAGGGCCCCAAGGGCGAACTGAGCCACGTGCTGGCCGAGCCGATCACGGCGGAGCGGGGCGAGGACGGCGAGCTGCACGTCAACCGGCCCAACGACGAGCGCAAGGCCAAGGAGCTGCACGGCCTGAGCCGTACGCTGGTGGCCAACATGATCGTCGGTGTCACCGAGGGCTACCGCAAGAGCCTGGAGATCGCCGGCACCGGTTACCGCGTGACCGCCAAGGGCAAGGACCTGGAGTTCGCGCTCGGGTTCTCGCACCCGGTCCTGGTGCAGGCGCCGGACGGCATCACCTTCACGGTCGAGAAGCCGACGCTGTTCCACGTGGCCGGCATCGACAAGCAGCAGGTCGGCGAGGTCGCCGCCAACATCCGGAAGATCCGTCCGCCGGAGCCCTACAAGGGCAAGGGCGTGAAGTACCAGGGCGAGGTCATCCGCCGCAAGGCTGGAAAGGCAGGTAAGAAGTGAGCGCCACGCTGCTCAAGCGCCGCCGCGGCGTCGCCGCCAAGCGTGCCGTCGGGCGTGCGCGTCGGCACTTCCGGGTCCGCAAGAACGTCAGCGGCACCGCCGAGCGTCCCCGCCTCGTCGTCACCCGCTCCCTGCGGCACATGGTGGCCCAGGTCGTGGACGACACCAAGGGTCACACCCTGGCGTCGGCCTCGACCATGGACGCCTCGCTGCGCGGCGCCGAGGGCGACAAGAGCGCCCTGGCCGGCAAGGTCGGCGCCCTGCTCGCCGAGCGTGCCAAGGCCGCCGGCGTCTCGAAGGTCGTCTTCGACCGCGGTGGCAACCGGTACGCGGGGCGTGTCGCCGCGCTTGCCGACGCCGCCCGCGAAGCCGGGCTCGAGTTCTAGAAACCCCGTCACGAGAGAGAAGGAAGGCTGCTGATGCCAGGTCAACAGCGCCGTGGCGGCGGGTCCGGTGGCAACGAGGGTGGTCGCCGCGACAACCGCCGTGAGGGCGGCCGCGGAAACGCGCCCGTCGAGAAGACCCCGCACCTCGAGCGGGTCGTCGCGATCAACCGCGTCGCCAAGGTCGTGAAGGGTGGTCGTCGCTTCAGCTTCACCGCCCTGGTGATCGTGGGCGACGGCGACGGCACCGTCGGTGTGGGCTACGGAAAGGCCAAGGAGGTGCCCGCGGCGATCGCCAAGGGTGTCGAGGAGGCCAAGAAGCACTTCTTCAAGGTGCCGCGGATCGGTCAGTCGATCCCGCACCCGGTCACGGGCGAGGACGCTGCCGGTGTGGTGCTGCTCAAGCCGGCTTCCGCCGGTACGGGCGTCATCGCCGGTGGTCCGGTGCGTGCCGTGCTGGAGTGTGCGGGCATCCACGACGTGCTCTCCAAGAGCCTCGGCTCGTCCAACCCGATCAACATCGTGCACGCCACGGTGGCGGCCCTGAAGGGGCTCGAGTCCCCGGAGCAGGTCGCGGCCCGTCGTGGTCTGCCAGTCGAGGACGTCGCGCCGGCCGCCATGCTGGCGTCGCGGGCGGGGGTGGCGTCCTGATGGCACGCCTGAAGGTCACCCAGGTCCGGTCCGAGATCGGGACCAAGAAGAACCAGCGTGACTCGCTGCGTTCCCTTGGTCTCAAGCGGATCAACGACGTGGTGGTCAAGGAGGACCGGCCGGAGATCCGCGGCATGATCTTCACGGTCAACCACCTCGTGAAGGTCGAGGAGGTCGAGTAATGACGATCAAGGTGCACCACCTGCGTCCGGCTCCGGGTGCCAAGACCGACAAGACCCGTGTGGGTCGCGGTGAGGGCTCGAAGGGCAAGACCGCCGGTCGCGGTACCAAGGGTTCGAAGGCCCGGAAGAACATCTCGCCGGCGTTCGAGGGTGGGCAGATGCCCATCCACATGCGCCTGCCGAAGATGAAGGGCTTCAAGAACAAGTTCAAGGTCGTGTTCCAGGTGGTCAACCTGGACCGCCTGGCCGAGCTGTTCCCGAACGGCGGCCAGATCGGCCCGGTCGAGCTGGTCGAGGCCGGCGCGGTCCGCAAGGGTCACCCGGTCAAGGTGCTCGGCACCGGCGACCTCGGTGGCGTGTCTCTCCAGGTCTCGGCGCACGCGTTCAGCGCGTCGGCCAAGGAGAAGATCACCGCCGCCGGTGGCTCGGTCACCGAGCTGTAAGGCGATGTCCACGGCGCCCGCTCAGTTGTTCGCAACTGGGCGGGCGCCATGGTCTACCGGCCACGTGTGCGCCGGGTAACATCGGATTCGTTTTATGTAGCCGGGCACATCTGCCCGGACCGGGATCGGACTGTTAGAGTCCGTTCCCAGCCATGGATACCGGGCATGCCGCCCGGCACCACCCCGCCCCGCCAGGATTCGTCACCGGCGGCCCGCGTCGCGCAGGAGGAAGAAGTTGCTGTCCGCCTTTCTCAGTGCGTTCCGTACGCCTGACCTGCGCAAGAAGCTGCTGTTCACAGTAGGCATCATCGCGGTCTACCGGTTGGGCGCCACGCTGCCCAGCCCGGGCGTCTCGTACGGCAACGTGCAGAAGTGCCTCGACACGATCCAGGGTGGCAGCACGGGAGTGCTCAACCTGCTGGATCTGTTCTCCGGTGGCGCGCTGCTCCAGCTCTCGGTCTTCGCGCTGGGCATCATGCCCTACATCACTGCGTCGATCATCCTGCAGCTGCTGACGGTGGTGATCCCGCGCCTGGAGCAGCTCCGCAAGGAGGGCCAGGCCGGGCAGGCCAAGATCACGCAGTACACCCGCTACCTGACGCTGGGCCTGGGTGTCCTCCAGGCCTCGGCGTTCGTGGCGCTGGCCCGCTCCGGCCAGCTGTTCAACAACCAGTGCGACCAGTTCCCGATCGTGCCCGAGGGCACCGGCATCCCGAACTGGCTGACCCTGGGCATCCTGGTCATGACCATGACCGCCGGCACCGGCGTGGTGATGTGGCTCGGTGAGCTGATCACCGACCGGGGCGTCGGCAACGGCATGTCCGTGCTGATCTTCACCTCGATCGCGGCCCGCCTCCCCAGCGAGGGCTGGAAGATCAAGACCACCAAGGGCTGGGGGATGTTCCTCCTCGTCATCGCCCTGGTGCTGGTGGTCATCACCGCTGTCACGTTCATCGAGCAGGCGCAGCGCCGCATCCCGGTGCAGTACGCCAAGCGCATGATCGGCCGGCGGATGTACGGCGGCACGTCGACCTACATCCCGCTGAAGGTGAACCAGGCGGGTGTCATCCCGGTCATCTTCGCCTCGTCGCTGCTCTACCTGCCGCAGCTCGCGCTCCAGTTCTTCGATCAGAACGACCCGGGCAAGGTCCAGGCGTGGATCCAGAACCACATCGTGAAGGCGAGCGCGCCGGAGCACATCGCGATCTACTTCCTGCTGATCATCTTCTTCACGTACTTCTACGTGTCGATCACGTTCAACCCGACCGAGGTCGCGGACAACATGAAGAAGTACGGCGGCTTCGTGCCGGGCATCCGCCCCGGCAAGCCGACCGCCGAGTACCTCGACTTCATCCTCAGCCGGATCACCCTGCCGGGCGCGCTCTACCTGGGCATCGTCGCGATCCTGCCGAACTTCTTCTTCATCTGGCTCGACAACCAGCAGTTCCAGAACTTTCCGTTCGGCGGCACCGCTGTGCTCATCATGGTCGGCGTCGGTCTGGAGACCGTGAAGCAGATCGAGAGCCAACTCATGCAGCGGAACTACGAAGGGTTCCTGCGGTAGATGCGACTCGTTCTGGTTGGCCCGCCGGGCGCGGGCAAAGGCACACAGGCGGAGTTCGTCGCCGCGCACCTCTCGGTGCCGAAGATCTCGACCGGTGACATCTTCCGGGCGAACGTCTCCCAGGGCACGCCGCTGGGCGTCGAGGCCAAGCGGTACATGGACGCCGGCAAGCTGGTCCCGGACGAGGTCACCATCAACATGGTGCGGGACCGGCTCGCCGAGCCGGACGCGAGCGAGGGCTTCCTGCTCGACGGCTTCCCGCGGACCACGCCGCAGGCCGCCGCGCTGGACAAGCTCCTCGCCGACCTCGGCACCGCGCTGGACCTGGTGCTGGAGCTGGTCGTCGACGACGACGAGGTGATCCGGCGCCTGTCCGGCCGGCGCACCTGCCGCGGCTGCGGCAAGATCTGGCACGTCGAGTTCGACTCGCCGAGCCGGGAGGGCGTCTGCGACCGCTGCGGCGCGGAGCTGTTCCAGCGGGACGACGACAAGCCGGAGACCATCGCCGCCCGGCTGCGGGAGTACGCCGAGAAGACCGCGCCGCTGGTCGACTACTACGGCGCCCAGGGCAAGCTGGTGGGCATCGACGCGACCGGCCCGGTGGAGGACGTCACCGTCCGCGCCATCGACGCGCTGCGCTCGTACGGCGGCTGAGGTCCCCCCGCCACCCGGCGGATAGAGTGCGAACAGCGGGGTACGTGCGACGTGCCCCGCTGCTCCGCGTACGCGTAACGAAAGGTAAACACCACCATGCGCCGTCCCCAGCTGGACATCCAGCTGAAGACCCCCGAGCAGATCGAGCTGATGCGGGCCGCGGGTCTGGTCGTCGCCCGTGCCCTGCGCCGGATGCGCGAGGCGGTGGCGCCGGGCGTGTCGACGGCCGACCTGGACGCGATCGCCGAGTCGACCATCCGCGAGGCCGGCGCCGTGCCGTCGTTCAAGGGCTACCACGGCTTCCCGGCGTCGATCTGCTCCTCGGTCAACCAGCAGGTGGTGCACGCCATCCCGTCGCCCGCGCAGGTGCTGCGCGAGGGCGACCTGATCTCGATCGACTGCGGCGCGGTGCTGGACGGCTGGCACGGCGACGCGGCCGTCACGGTGCCGGTCGGCGAGGTCGACCCGGCGCTGCTGAAGATGACGGCGGTGGCCGAGGACGCCATGTGGGCCGGGATCGCGGCGGCGGCGCGGGGTGCCGCCTCCGGCAAGGGCCGGCTCACCGACATCTCCCACGCGGTCGAGACCGCGGTCCGTAAGGGCGGCCGGTACGGCATCGTCGACGGCTACGGCGGCCACGGCATCGGCACCGAGATGCACCAGGACCCGCACGTGCTCAACCACGGCCGCCCCGGCAAGGGCCCGCGCCTGGTGCCCGGCCTGGCGCTCGCCATCGAGCCGATGATCACCATGGGCTCGCCGCGTACCGTCGAGCTGTCCGACGGCTGGACCGTGGTGACCCGGGACGGGTCGATGGCGGTGCACGTGGAGCACTCGATGGCGCTGCTGGACGACGGCGTGTGGGTGCTCACGGCCGAGGACGGCGGACGGGGCCGTCTGGGTGACCTGGTGACCGCCCGGCAGACATCCGTCGACTCTCCGGCGGTCTGAGCGGGCTGCCCCGTACCCGGTCGAGTGCTGCCGCCTTGGCGATCGGGTGCCATGCTTGTCCCCATGGATGAGCGCAACCGGATGCGGGCGGCCGACGCGGACCGGGAGGCCACCGCGGAACGACTCCGGGTGGCGCTGGCCGAAGGCCGGCTCGACCTGGGCGAGTACGACGACCGGCTGCGGCAGGCGTACGGCGCCAAGACCTACGGCGAGCTGGACGAGTTGGTGACCGACCTGCCCGGTCCCCGGCCGGCGGAGAACTCCCTGCCGGCTCCGCGCGCGACCGGGAAGAGCGGGGTGGCCGAGCCGGGCCGGGCGGCCGTCAACGCGCGTAACGCCTGGCTGCTGGGGGTCTGGGGCCCCTGGCTGAAGGTGGCCCTGATCCTCAGCGCGATCTGGTTCGTCTCCCAGCTCGGTGAGGGTGAGTTCGAGTTCGACGACTACTGGCCGATCTGGGTGCTCGGCCCGTGGGGCGCCGTGGTGCTCTACCAGACGATCCAGGGGCTGGCCCACGGGGCGCCGGAGCACGACGCCGAGCGCCGGCGGCGCAAGCAGGTCGAGCGGGAGGCCCGCCGGCGGGCGAAGCGGGAGCTGCCGGAGACGTGACCTGCGTCATATCCGAGCCGTCCGGGTGACAGTCGCGCCGGTCGGTTTGGCGAGCACGTACGGGTCGGCGTACACTTTTGGATCGGCGCACAGCGTCCACTCCGCCATGCCCACCCAGCGCTTCGGTGGGAGTCGGAGCCGCGGCTGGCGCGGGTTTCCTGATCTTGGTCAGTTCACCCGTGTAAGACGTTGTGAGCCGTCCGGAGCAACCGACGTCAGGACAGCGGAGGACATGCCGAAAAAAGACGGAGCAATCGAGATCGAGGGTCGGGTCATCGAGCCCCTGCCGAACGCCATGTTCCGGGTGGAGCTCGCGAACGGCCACAAGGTGCTCGCTCACATCAGCGGCAAGATGCGGCAGCACTACATCCGCATCCTGCCGGAGGACCGGGTCGTCGTCGAACTCTCGCCGTACGACCTGACCCGCGGGCGCATCGTCTACCGCTACAAGTAAGCCTGACGGCGGCCGGGAGACCCGTGTCCGTCTTCGACGTCCGGATCGCGCACCGCCGCGGCTCCGGGCCAGATGGGAAGTAAGGCAACCGTGAAGGTCAAGCCGAGCGTCAAGAGGATCTGCAACAAGTGCCGGGTGATCCGCCGGCACGGCCGGGTCATGGTCATCTGCACCGACCCGCGCCACAAGCAGCGCCAGGGCTGACGCCCCACACATCACCAGCTCGTCCCAGCCGCGGTCGGGTGCGCAGCGCGTACCCCCTCGTGGTTGACCCCCGGTCGGAGGCCGGGGCCCGCTCGGGCAGCGACCGATCCCGGTCGCCGGCGTTCTTGACGCCGGAAGGACAGGGACGGCCGGTAGCGGGGTGGGACGGGTCCACACCTCCGCCACAACATCACGAGGAGTACGCCCGCACATGGCACGTCTAGTCGGCGTGGATCTCCCCCGCGAGAAGCGGATGGAGATCGCGCTCACCTACATCTTCGGGGTCGGTCGTACCCGCGCCCTGGAGACGCTCGCCGCGACCGGCATCTCGCCGGACAAGCGCGTTCGGGACCTCACGGACGAGGAGCTCGTCGAGCTCCGGAACCACATCGAGGGCAACTACAAGGTTGAAGGCGACCTGCGCCGCGAGGTCGCCGCTGACATCCGCCGCAAGGTCGAGATCGGCTGCTACGCCGGTATCCGGCACCGTCGCGGTCTGCCCGTGCGTGGCCAGCGCACCAAGACCAACGCGCGGACCCGGAAGGGCCCGAAGCGGACCGTGGCCGGCAAGAAGAAGCCCGGCAAGAAGTAACTAGGAGCGCACAGACTTATGCCACCGAAGGCTCGTGCCGGAGCCGCCGTCAAGAAGGTCCGGCGCAAGGAACGCAAGAACGTCGCCCACGGGCAGGCGCACATCAAGAGCACCTTCAACAACACCATCGTGTCCATCACGGACCCGACCGGTGCGGTCATCTCCTGGGCCTCCTCCGGCCAGGTCGGCTTCAAGGGCTCCCGCAAGTCGACTCCGTTCGCCGCGCAGCTCGCTGCCGAGGCCGCCGCGCGCCGCGCGATGGAGCACGGCATGCGCAAGGTCGACGTGTTCGTCAAGGGCCCCGGCTCCGGCCGGGAGACCGCCATCCGTTCGCTGCAGGCAGTGGGCCTCGAGGTCGGGCAGATCTCCGACGTCACGCCGCAGCCGCACAACGGCTGCCGTCCGCCGAAGCGTCGCCGGGTCTGAGAGGTTAGAGAGAGATGGCTCGTTACACCGGTGCTGACTGCCGCCGTTGCCGGCGGGAGAAGATGAAGCTGTTCCTCAAGGGCAGCAAGTGCGATGGTCCGAAGTGCCCGTTCGAGTCCCGGCCGTTCCCGCCCGGGCAGCACGGCCGCGGCCGCACGAAGGAGACGGAGTACCTGCTCCAGCTCCGTGAGAAGCAGAAGGCCCGTCGTGTCTACGGCGTGCTGGAGAAGCAGTTCCGCGGCTACTACGAAGAGGCCGTGAGCAAGGAGGCCAAGACCGGCGAGGTTCTGCTGCAGATCCTCGAGTCGCGGCTGGACAACGTGGTCTACCGGGCCGGCTACGCCAGCTCCCGGGACATGGCCCGCCAGCTGGTCAAGCACGGCCACTTCACGGTGAACGGCAAGAAGGTCGACATCCCGTCGTACCGCGTCAAGGAGCACGACATCATCGAGGTCCGGGGCAAGAGCAAGGAGCTCACCCCGTTCCTGGTGGCGCAGGCTCAGGCCGGTTCGCGGTCGGTTCCGGCGTGGCTGGAGGCCATCCCGAGCCAGATGAAGATCCTCGTGCACTCGCTCCCGGCCCGCCAGGTGATCGACACCCAGGTCCAGGAGCAGCTGATCGTCGAGCTCTACTCCAAGTAAGGGCTCGTTGCGGTGGCCCGTCCTTCCGGGCGGGCCACCGGAACAGTTGTGTCGTGGGCGTCAAATAGCGGGCGCCCCGGAAGAGAAGAGAAAAGATGCTCATCAGCCAGCGACCGTCTCTCTCCGAAGAGTCGATCAACGAGACCCGCTCCCGGTTCACCATCGAGCCGCTGGAGCCCGGCTTCGGTTACACGCTGGGCAACTCGCTCCGGCGTACGCTGCTGTCCTCCATCCCGGGTGCGGCGGTCACCTCGATCAAGATCGACGGTGTCCTGCACGAGTTCACCACGATCCCCGGGGTCAAGGAGGACGTGGTCGAGCTCGTCATGAACATCAAGGAGCTGTGCGTCAGCTCCGAGCACGACGAGCCGGTCAGCATGTACCTGCGCAAGCAGGGCCCGGGCGACGTGACCGCCGGTGACATCCAGCCCCCGGCCGGTGTCTCGGTGCACAACCCGGACCTGAAGCTCGCCACCCTCAACGGCAAGGGCCGGCTCGACATGGAGCTGACCGTCGAGCGGGGTCGCGGCTACGTCACGGCGGCGCAGAACAAGCAGGCGGGCGCCGAGATCGGCCGGATCCCGGTCGACTCGATCTACTCGCCGGTGCTCAAGGTGACGTACCGGGTCGAGGCGACCCGCGTCGAGCAGCGGACCGACTTCGACCGGCTGATCATCGACGTCGAGACCAAGCCGTCGATGGGCCCGCGTACCGCGCTGGCCTCGGCCGGCTCGACGCTGGTGGAGCTGTTCGGGCTCGCCCGGGAGCTGGACGAGACCGCCGAGGGCATCGACATCGGGCCGTCCCCGCAGGACGCCCAGCTGGCGGCGGACCTGGCCCTGCCGATCGAGGAGCTGGACCTCACCGTCCGCTCCTACAACTGCCTCAAGCGCGAGGGCATCAACTCCGTTGGTGAGCTCATCGGGCGTACCGAGGCCGACCTCCTCGACATCCGCAACTTCGGTCAGAAGTCGATCGACGAGGTCAAGATGAAGCTCGCCGGGATGGGCCTGGGGCTGAAGGACTCGGCTCCGAACTTCGACCCGGCGCACGTCGTGGACGCCTTCGGCGAGGCGGACTACGACACCGACGACTACCGCGAGACCGAGCAGCTCTAGTCCGCGCTGCCGCCACACCTGAGGAGCACCAAGCATGCCCACGCCCACCAAGGGCCCCCGCCTCGGCGGCAGCCCCGCGCACGAGCGGCTGATGCTGGCCAACCTGGCCACTGCGCTGTTCCAGCACGGCAAGATCCAGACCACCGAGACGAAGGCCCGGCGGCTGCGTCCGCTGGCCGAGCAGCTCATCACCAAGGCCAAGCGCGGCGACCTCGCCTCGCGCCGCCGCGTGCTGGGCGTCGTCAAGGACAAGGACGTGGTCTACGCCCTGTTCGACCAGATCGCGCCCCGGTACGCCAACCGCAACGGTGGCTACACCCGGATCGTGAAGACCGGTCCGCGCAAGGGTGACGCCGCTCCGATGGCGATCATCGAGCTGGTGGAGGAGCTTCAGGTCGCCGAGCCGAAGGCGAACAAGAAGACCGCCGCCCGCAAGGCCGCCCAGCAGGACAAGGTCGAGGCCCTGGCCCCGGCCGAGGAGACCCCGCGCTCCAGCGCCGGTGACCAGGACGCCGAGGCGCCGGTCTCCGCGTCGGGTGACACCGCCGCCGCCCGTGAGGACAGCGACGAGGCCACCGAGAACGACAAGGCCTGAGATCAGGCTCGACCGGGCCCGGCATCCCCTCGGGGGTGCCGGGCCCGTCGCCGTCGACAGGAGGTACGAGGTGGACGAGCGGACCCGGCTGCGGCTGGACGTCTCGTACGACGGCACCGACTTCTCCGGCTGGGCGCCCCAGCCGACCCGGCGCACAGTGGCCGGCGTGCTCATGCAGACGCTGGACCTGGTGCTCGGCGCGGGCACGGCGACCGGCCTGACAGTGGCCGGGCGTACCGACGCCGGCGTGCACGCCATCGGGCAGGTCTGCCACCTCGACCTGCCCGCCGCGGTGTGGCGGGAGCACGAGGGGCGGTTGCTGCGGCGGCTGGCCCGGCTCCTGCCGCCGGACGTGCGGGTCCGCGCGATGACCGAGGTGCCCGCCGACTTCGACGCCCGCTTCTCGGCCACGTTCCGGCGCTACGAGTACCGGGTCACCGACGCCCCGTGGGGCGCCGAGCCGCTGCGTCGCGGGGACACCCTGGCCTGGCCGAAGCCGCTGGACCTGGCGGCGCTCAACGCCTCCGCCGCCGGACTGGTGGGCGAGCACGACTTCGCCGCGTACTGCCGGCGCAAGGAGAACGCGACCACGCTGCGCGAGGTGACCCGGCTGGACTGGCGGCGCGACCCGGACGGGATCCTGGTCGCCACCGTGCAGGCCGACGCGTTCTGCCAGAACATGGTGCGCAGCCTGGTCGGGGCGATGCTGGTGGCGGGCGACGGGCGGCGTCCGGTCCTGTGGCCGGCCGGCCTGCTGACCCGGCGCGAGCGCTCCAGCGAGGTGACAGTGGCGCCCGCGCACGGCCTCGCCCTGGTCGAGGTGGGCTACCCGGCCGACCCGGCCGAGTACGCCCGCCGCGCCGAGGAGACCCGCCGGTTGCGGGTGCCGGTGGCCGAGGGCTGAGCCCGGCTCAGTCCGTGCCCCGCTGACCGGCGCTGTCCCCGGCCGAGTCCGCGTCGGGCTGCCCGGCCGTGCCGCCGGCCGCACGACGGTCCAGCACACCCCGGTTGAGGTGCAGCTCGACCAGGTCGTACATGATCTCGCGGGCGGTCGCGTCGTCGCTCGGGATGCGTTCCCCGTCGGCGCGGGTGACCAGGCAGAAGGCGACGTAGTGTCCGCGTACCTGCCAGGCGACCCGGGCGGCGGCCTTCTCCACCGACTCGGTGCCGTCGCCCGCCGCCATGCCGAGGAACCGTCCCTGGCGCGCGTCGAGCAGCGGCCGGATGCGGTCGCGTACCCGCTGGGCGGTGGCCACGTCGGTGAGGTTGAACAGACCGGCGGTGATCAGGTGGTCGCCGTCGGGGGAGCGGAGCGTGCCCCGCACGACCTGGTTGCAGCCGAGCCGGGTCAGCAGCTCGGCGATCTCGCCGGTGGCCGCGACCTGGCACTTCGTGCTGGCCTGGGTCTTGAGCACCCGGTAGGCCGGCTTCCCGTCGGTGATCACGAGGTCCTTGGCCGGGAAGACCTCCTTGGCGGTGAGCGCCGCCTGGTCGGTGTCCCGGGAGTCCAGGTCGGTAACGCCGGACGGGGTGCTCGACTCGGTCGGCTGCGGCGTCGCCTGGCCGGCCGGCGGTGTGGCGGTGCGTTCGTCGAGCAGGGCCGCGACGGCCAGGCCGGTGAGCGAGAGCAGGAGCAGTACGGCGGCGCCGCCGACGAGCGTCTGCCAGAACCGGCCGCCGCCGCGGCGCTCGGCGCGCCGGGTCCGGGGCAGCTCGGAGACGTCGGCGGCGCGGGCGGTCGGGCTGGCCGGGATCGGCACCGTCGGCCGGTTCGCCACCGCCGGTACGGGTGCCGGCGCGGGCGGCGCGGGCTGCGGCACGGGGGAGGGCTCCCGGGGTGGCGCGGGCCGCCCCGGTGTCGGCGCCGGGGCCGGGGGCGCGGGAACCGGGGCACGGGCGTCGTCGGCCACCGCCTGCTCGTCGGGTCCGGCCGGTGGCAGCGCCTGCTGCTCGGCCGGCGGCAGCGCCGGCTGGACGGTGGGCCGGGGCGGCCGGGGCAGCGACGGCGTGGGGAAGCGGGAGCGTGACGGACCCGCGGGCGGGGGCGTCGCGGCTGCGGGCCCGTTCGGGGCCGACCCGGGCTTCGGGTACTCCAGGAAGGCGTCCTCATCGGACTCGTACCGGTACACCATGTGGCATAGAGTAGGACTGATTGTCCCTTTCAGGGGTAATATCGGGAAAATCTGGCGGAGTGGCGTGCGACCCCGCCCGTGACACCGTCGCCGGAACCGCTCCGCCCCGGTGCGAGAATGCGGGCGTGACCGGCGACCACTACTTCACCGCTGAGCCCTCGACCCCGGCCCGCCCGCGCGAGGTCGAGTTCACAGTCGCCGGGCGCGACTACACGCTCGCCTCGGCCGGCGGCGTCTTCTCCGCCGACCGGCTCGACCCGGGCACCGCCGTGCTGCTGCGCAAGGCCGACCTGCCGGCCGCCGACGTCACCGGCGCGCTGCTCGACATCGGCTGCGGCTTCGGCCCGATCACCTGCGTCCTGGCCACCACCGCGCCGAAGGCGACCGTCTGGGCGGTGGACGTCAACGAGCGCGCCCGCGCCCTCACCACCGCCAACGCGGCCCGGGTCGGCGCCGCCGACCGGGTACGCGCCGTCGCGCCCGACGAGTTGCCCGACGACGTCACCTTCACCCAGATCTGGTCCAACCCGCCGATCCACATCGGTAAGGCGGAGCTGCACGGCCTGCTGCTGCGCTGGCTGCCCCGGCTCGCCCCGGACGGCGTGGCCTGGCTCGTCGTCGCCCGGCACCTCGGCGGCGACTCGCTGCACCGCTGGCTGGTCGAGCAGGGTTGGTCGGTCGCGCGGCACGCCAGCCAGAAGGGCTACCGGGTGCTGCGGGTCACCCGGTAATCCGGTGTCGTCCACCGCCCCGGCTCGGGCAGGATGCCCGCGTGGGATACGTGGACGTGGCAGGAGCCGGGCACATCCTCCCGGACGGGCGTGAGCTGTTCAGCGACGTCTCGTTCCGGGTCGGTGAGGGTGCCAAGGTGGCGCTGGTCGGCCCGAACGGCGCCGGCAAGACCACGCTGCTGCGGATGGTCGCCGGTGACCTGCCGGTCAAGACCGGCGCGATCGCCCGCTCCGGCGGGCTCGGCGTCATGCGGCAGTTCATCGGCATGATCGGCGACGAGTCCACGCTCGCCGACCTGGCCCTGTCGCTCGCGCCGCCGGCGCTGCGCGACGCCGGACGGCGGCTCGCCGAGACCGAGGCGGCCATGCGGGCGGCCGAGGTCCGCGGCAAGTACAGCTCCGCCGCCGCCAAGACCCAGCTCGCGTACGCCGAAGCGCTCGCCGCCTGGGGCGAGACCGGCGGGTACGACGCCGAGGTCCTCTTCGACACCGTCGCCACCATCGTGCTCGACCTGCCCTGGGACAGCGCCCGGGAACGGCCGGTACGCACGCTCTCCGGCGGCCAGCAGAAGCGCTTCGCGCTGGAGCTGCTGCTGCGCGGCCCGGACGAGGTGCTGCTGCTCGACGAGCCGGACAACTTCCTCGACGTACCCGGCAAACGCTGGCTGGAGGCGCGGCTGCGCGAGTCGGGCAAGTCCGTGCTCTACGTCTCGCACGACCGGGAACTGCTGGCGCAGACCGCCGACCGGGTCGTCGCGGTGGAGGGCGGCAGCGCCTGGGTGCACCCGGGCGGATTCGCGAGCTGGCACGACGCCCGGGTGGCCCGGCACGCCCGCCTCGACGAGCTGCGCAAACGCTGGGACGAGGAACACCAGAAGCTGCGCGAGCTGATGCTGATGTACAAGCAGAAGGCCGCGTACAACGACGGGATGGCCTCCCGCTACCAGGCCGCGCAGACCCGGTTGCGCAAGTTCGAGGAGGCCGGGCCGCCGCCCGTACCCCCGAAGGACCAGGACATCCGGATGCGCCTGACCGGCGGGCGGACCGGCAAACGCGCGGTGATCGCCGAGCAGCTGGAGCTGGACGGCCTGACGTACCCGTTCGACCTGGAACTCTGGTACGGCGACCGGGTCGCGGTGCTGGGCGCGAACGGCACCGGCAAGTCGCACTTCCTGCGCCTGCTGGCCCGGGGCGGCACCGACCCGGAGCCCGGCAACACCCCGGTCGACGGCGCCGCCGCGCTCGCGCCCGTCGCGCACGGCGGCATGGTCCGGCTCGGCGCCCGGGTCCGGCCCGGGCACTTCTCGCAGACCCACGACCGGCCCGAGCTGACGGCCAAGACGCTCGTCGAGGTGCTGTGGCGCGGCGACGACCACCGTGCCGGCATGGACCGGCACGCGGCCATGGCGGCGCTGTCCCGGTACGAGCTGGCCGGTCAGGGCGACCAGCGGTTCGGCACGCTCTCCGGCGGGCAGCAGGCCCGGTTCCTGGTGCTGCTGCTGGAGCTGTCCGGGGCGACGCTGCTGCTGCTCGACGAGCCCACCGACAACCTCGACCTGGCCTCGGCCGAGGCGCTGGAGGCCGGACTGACCGCGTTCGAGGGGACGGTGGTCGCTGTCACCCACGACCGGTGGTTCACCCGTACCTTCGACCGGTTCGTGCTGTTCCGCGGCGACGGCGACGTGGTCGAGACGCCGGAGCCGGTCTGGGACGTGGGGTGATCGACCAGGACGTGGTCGACCGGCTGTGCGCGGTCGACGGGGTGGTCGCGGTGGCGCTCGGCGGCAGCCGCGCCCGCGGCGATCACCGGCCCGACTCCGACTGGGACCTGGGCCTCTACTACCGGGGTACGCCCGACCTGGCCGGGCTGCGCGCGGTGGCCGCCTCCATCGCCGACGGGCCGGTGGACCTCACCGCCCCGGGCGGCTGGGGACCGTGGGTCGACGGGGGCGGCTGGCTGCGCGTCGGCGGGGTCGCCGTGGACTGGATCTACCGGGACCTGGACCGGGTGCACCGGGTCTGGGCGGACTGCCGGGCCGGCCGCTACACGGTCGAGGCGCAGGCCGGGCACCCGCTCGGCTTCTACTCCCACACGTACGCCGGGGAGGTGGCGCTCGGACGGGTGCTCGGCGACCCGACCGGCGAGCTGACCGCGCTGCGCGCCGAGACCGTCGACTACCCGCCCGCGCTCGGCGCCGCGCTGGTGGCCGGTGGCTGGGAGACCGGGCTGCTGCTCGACGGCGCGGCCAAGGGCGCGGCCGGGGGCGACGCCGGCTACGTGGCGGGCTGCCTGTTCCGGGTGGTCGGGGTGCTGGTCCACGCGCTGCACGGCCGGGCCGGACGGTGGCTGGTGAACGAGAAGGGCATGATCGCCTCCGCCGGGCGCCTGCCGGGTGCGCCGCCGGACTTCGCCGAGCGGGCGCAGGCGCTGCTGGGCGCGGTGGGGCGTACCCCCGAGGAGTTGGCGGCGACCATCGGTGACGCCCGGGTGCTGGCCGCCGCTCTCCGGGTGACACCCGGGGAGCGGGCATAGGGTGGATCTCGTGAGTGAGATGACCTATCGCCGGCTGGGCGACTCCGGGCTCGTGGTGTCAGTGGTCGGTATCGGCTGCAACAACTTCGGCCGTAAACTCGACCTCGACGGCACCCGCGCGGTGGTGGACGCAGCGCTCGACGCCGGGATCAACTTTTTCGACACCGCCGACAT
This sequence comes from Micromonospora sp. WMMD1274, assembly GCF_049179035.1. Classification (NCBI taxonomy): domain Bacteria; kingdom Bacillati; phylum Actinomycetota; class Actinomycetes; order Micromonosporales; family Micromonosporaceae; genus Micromonospora; species Micromonospora sp. WMMD1274. Next base: position 2,165,891 of record NZ_JBMHMG010000001.1, on the reverse strand, counting down.
CTACGGCGAGCCGCAGGGCGCCTCCGAGGAACTGCTCGGCCAGGCGCTCAAGGGCCGCCGCGACGACGTGGTGGTGGCCACCAAGTTCGGCATGGACATGAACGGCGCGAACGGGCCCGACCACGGCGCCCGGGGCTCCCGCCGCTACATCGCCCGCGCCGTCGAGGCGTCGCTGCGCCGGCTCGGCACCGACCACATCGACCTGTACCAGATGCACGAGCCCGACCCGGGCACCCCGATCGACGAGACGCTCGCCGCGCTGGACGACCTGGTGACCGCCGGCAAGGTGCGCTACCTCGGCAACTCCAACTTCGCCGGGTGGCAGATCGCCGACGCCGACTGGACCGCGTCGTCGCAGGGGCGTACCCGGTTCATCTCCGCGCAGAACCACTACTCGCTGGTGGAACGCGGGGTGGAGGACGAGGTGATCCCGGCCTGCGAGCGGTTCGGCCTCGGCATGCTGCCGTTCTTCCCGCTCGCCAACGGGCTGCTCACCGGCAAGTACAAGCGGGGCGAGGCGCCCCCGGCGGGCAGCCGCCTGGCCGGTGGCGGCCGGTACGCCGAGCGGCTGGCCGCCGCGCGCTGGGACGTCATCGAGGCGATCGAGGCGTACGCGGCCGAGCGCGGGATCAGCATGCTCCAGGTGGCCATCGGTGGACTGGCGGCCCGTCCCGCGGTGACCTCGGTGATCGCCGGGGCGACCACTCCCGAGCAGGTGAAGGCCAACGCCGACGCCGGCACCTGGCAGCCCAGCGACGAGGACCTGGACGCCCTGGACGCCATCCTCTGACGTCCCCGCCGGTGCCGACGCGCCCTCCCGCGCGTCGGGCGTCCGCTCGCGCCTCGCAGGTGCGCCCGCTCGTCGGCGTGTGAGCGTCAGGGCTCGCCCCGCGCGGCGGGCGTGCGCCCACCGTGGCCCGCCCGCGCGGAGGCACCCATGGCGTTCCACTCAGAGGCAGCGCTCACGATGGCTGGAACGGTATGGGTGTCAAAAGGGCCTTGAGACACCTATGGCGTTCCACTCCTCGCCAGATTCAGCCGCGAGTGGAACGCCATAGGTGTCTGCGGCGGCCTCCTGACGCCCGTGGTGTCTCGGGCGACCCGGCTCGGCTCGGCTCGGTCCGGTTCGGCTCGGCTCGGCTCGGCTCGGCACCGGGTGGCGGTGGCCGGGCCGGGGGTGCGGCGGGGCGAGACTCGTGGCTGCGGGCTGCGGGCTGCGGGCTGCGGGCTGCGGGCTGCGGGCTGCGGGCTGCGGGCTGCGGGCTGCGGGCTGCGGGCACGGGTCAGTGGTGCGCCTCGGCGGCGCGACGTTCTGCCAGGGCCTGGCGTACCAGGGCCACTGTGGCGTCGGGACGGCGGAGCACGTCGTCGGCGGTGAACCGCAGCACGACCCACCCGGCGGCGCGGAGCGCGTTCAGGCGTGCCACGTCCCGCCGGAAGTGAGCCCGTTCGCGGTGGTGGTCGCCGTCGTACTCGACCGCGAGGCGCAGAGCGGGCCAGGCCAGGTCCACCCGGGCCACGAAGCGCCCGCCGGCGCGTACCTCGTGCTGGGCGGTGAGCGGGCCGAGGCCCGCGTCGAGCAGGAGCAGCCGCAGCCGCGTCTCCATCGGGGACTCGCTCAGCGGCTCGGCCAGCGCCAGCACCTCGCGCAGCAGTGGAGCGCCCGGCCAGCCCGGCCGGTCGGCGGCGTAGGCCCGCAGGACGGGCAGCTCCACGACCCGGCGGCGCAGCAGCGCGTCGACGGCGACCAGCGCCTCGGCGAGTGGGCCCTGCCGGCCCAGGTCGAACGCGGTACGCAGCGGGGTGGTGACCGGCAGCCAGCCGGCGAGGGTGCGGTCCCGATCGGGCAGCGGTGATCGGACCACCCGCATCCGTGGGTGCGGTCGCAGTCGCGCGGCCGCCGGCAGCAGCACCGTCACCGGTGCGTCGCGGGTGAGCACGTCCGCGCCGGACAACCAGGCGGCGCTGCGTCCCGCCAGCACGGCACCCGGCGGCAGGCGCAACGCCACCGCCTCGCACCACATCCGGTGGTCGTCGGCGCGGTGTCCGTCCCGGTGCACGTACACGTCCGGGAGCAGGCGGATCCACGTCGGCCCGCGCAGCATCGTTCAGGTGAGCAGCCCTTCGGAGACGGCACGGCCGCCCCGGAACGGCACTGTCGCCAGGCGGCGCGGGACACGGGCGGGAACGGACATCCCGGCAGCGTGTCGTGACGGGACGGTCACCCGCTGCCCCGATCCGGCGGACGGCTGGTTCCTGGGAAAAACCTCACCCGGGCTTCCGTCCGGGCGGGAGGCGTCGTACGGTAGGCCGCAAGTGACCCACGGGAGCCCGGTGCGGACCGGGCTGAGAGGGGGGCTGGGAGCCCCCGACCGTCGAACCTGATCCGGGTAATGCCGGCGCAGGGAGGAGCGTTGCCGTGCTGTCCCTGGGACGACTGCATCTCATCACCGACACCCGGCCGGGGCGTGACCCGCTCGCCGTGCTGCGTGCCGCGCTGCCCGTGGCGGGCGCCGAGCTCGTCGTGCAGGTGCGTGTGGAGGACGACGCCACCGACCGGGAGGCGTACGAGCTGGCGTGCCGCGTGACCGAGGCGTGCCGGCCGTACGGGGCACGGTGCCTGGTCAACGACCGGCTGCACGTGGCGCTCGCGGTGGACGCCGCCGGTGGGCACGTCGGCGCGGACGACCTGCCGGTGGCCGCCGCGCGCCGGGTGCTCGGCCCGGACGCCGTGCTCGGCGCGACCGCCCGCGAACCGGTGGGCGCCCGCGCGGCGGTGGACGCGGGCGCGAGCTACCTGGGCGTGGGCCCGTGCCACGCCACCACCACCAAGTCCGGCCTGCCGGACCCGATCGGCCCCGAGGGGATACGCGCGGTCGCCGAGGCGGTGAGCGTGCCGGTGATCGCGATCGGCGGGGTGACCGCCGCGACCGTGCCGGCGCTGCGGGCCGCCGGGGCGTACGGGGTGGCGGTGGTCGGGGCGCTCAGCCTGGCCGCCGATCCCGCGCACGCCACCGCCGAGCTGCTGCGGGCGCTGACGCGATGAGCCCGGCCGACGTGGCGGTGGTGGGCGCCGGGCCGGTGGGACTCGCGATCGCGTGGCGGTGCGCGCAGCGCGGACTGCGCGTGGTGGTGCACGACGACCGGCCCGGGTCGGGTGCGTCCTCGGTGGCCGCGGGGATGCTGTCGCCGGTCGCCGAGGCGTACTTCGGTGAGCACGAGCTGACCGGGCTGCTCGTCGAGTCGGCCGCCCGCTGGCCCGGCTTCGCCGCCGAACTGGCCGGGGCGAGCGGCGTCGACGTCGGCCACCGCACCGAGGGCACGCTCGTCGTCGGGCTCACCGCCGACGACCTGGCCGAGGCGGGTCGGCTGTGGTCGTACCAACGGGGGTTGGGACTGCCGATCACGCCGCTGCGCCCCTCGGAGCTGCGCGACCGCGAACCGGCGCTGGCGCCGCGCGTGCGCGGCGGCGCGGTGGCTCCCGGCGACCACCAGGTCGACCCGCGGCGGCTGGTCGCCGTGTTGCGCACGGCCGCCGAGCGCGCCGGCGTGGAGCTGCGCCCGGCGCGCGTCGGCGCGCTGTCCGAGGTGGACGCGCGGGTCACAGTGGTCGCGGCCGGCTGCGGCGCGGCGGCGCTGACCGGCCTGCCGGTCCGGCCGGTGAAGGGCCAGGTGCTGCGGCTGCGCGCGCCCGGTGGCGGTCCGCCGGGCTTCCGGCACGTGATCCGGGGGTACGCGGACAGCGAGTCGGTCTACCTGGTGCCCCGGGACAGCGGCGAGGTCGTGGTCGGGGCGACGGTCGAGGAGCGCGCGGACACCGAGGTCACCGCCGGTGGCGTGCTGACACTGCTGCGCGCCGCCGCCGAGCTGGTGCCGGAACTGGTCGAGTACGAGCTGGTGGAGGCCGTGGCCGGGTTGCGCCCCGGTACGCCGGACAACGCGCCGATCATCGGGCCGCTGCCCGGGCAGCCGGGCGTGCTCGCCGCGACCGGGCACCACCGGCACGGCATCGTGCTCACCCCGGTCACCGCCGACCTGGTCACCGAGCTGATCGTCACCGGCGAGCCGGATCCCGCACTCGTCCCCTTCACCCCGGACCGCTTCGGGAAGGAGCGCACGTGGAACTGATCGTCAACGGCACCGGCCGGACGCTGCCCGAGGGCGTCACAGTCGCCGAGGTGGTCCGCACCGTCACCGACCGGGAGCGCGGGCTCGCGGTCGCGGTGAACGGCGAGGTGGTGCCGCGCGGCGGCTGGTCGGCGAGCGTGCTGCGCGACGGCGACCGCGTCGAGGTGCTCAGCGCAACCCAGGGCGGGTGAGCGGATGTCCACGTTGGAGATCGGCGGGGTCACGTTCGGCTCCCGGCTCGTCCTCGGCACCGGCGGCGCGGCCAACCTGCACGTGCTGGAGCAGGCGATCCGCGCCTCCGGCACCGAGTTGGTGACGCTGGCGCTGCGCCGGATGGACACCACGCCCGGCGGGTCGGGCGGCCTGCTCGACCTGGTGGAGCGGTGCGGCGTACGGCTGCTGCCGAACACGGCCGGCTGCCGCACCGCTGTCGAGGCGGTGAAGACGGCGCACCTGGCCCGGGAGGCGTTCGACACCGACTGGGTGAAGCTGGAGGTGATCGGCGACGAGCGCACGCTCCTGCCCGACGGGGTGGAGCTGCTGCGCGCCGCCGAGGAGCTGGTGGCGGACGGGTTCACGGTGCTGCCGTACACGTCGGACGATCCGGTGCTGGCCCGGCGGCTGGCCGACGTGGGTTGCGCGGCGGTGATGCCGGCCGGGTCGCCGATCGGCTCCGGGCTGGGCATCGGCAACCCGCACCACATCCGGCTGATCCGGCAGGCCGTCGACGTGCCGGTGGTGCTCGACGCGGGCATCGGCACCGCCTCCGACGCCGCGCTCGCGATGGAGCTGGGCTGCGATGCGGTGCTGCTGGCGAGCGCCGTGACCCGGGCCGCCGACCCGGTGGCGATGGCCACCGCGATGCGGTACGCGGTCGAGGCGGGCCGGCTGGCGTACGGCGCGGGCCGCATCGCCCGCCGCTTCCACGCCCTGGCGTCCACCCCGGACGACGGTCGGCCCGACCTGTGACCGCTTCACGCGTCACCGTTCTCGGCGATCTTGGTACGCGCGCGCCCCTGGACGGGCGGCCGGGTACCAAGATCTCCGCCGGGCCGACCGGAATCGTGCTGCTGACCGATCGGCGGGTGGCTCGGGGGGCGCTCGTCGACGTGGTGGCGGGTGCCGTCGGCGGGGGAGTGCGGTGGGTGGTGCTGCGGGAGAAGGACCTGCCCCGCGCCGACCGCCTCGCGCTCGCCGCCGACCTGCGCGCGATCCTCGCCGAGGCAGGCGGCACGCTCGTCGTCGCCGGACCCGATCCGCTCGACGGGGACGCGGTGCACCTGCCCGCCGCCGGCCCGTACCCGCCGCCCGCCGTCGGACTGGTCGGCCGTTCCTGCCACGACACCGCCGAGCTGGCCCGGCTCACCACCGAGCACTACGCGACGCTGTCCCCGGTCTACGAGACGAGGACGAAGCCCGGCTACGGACCGGCGCTGCGGCCGGCCGGACTCGCCGCGCTGGTGAAAGCCAGCCCGGTCCCGGTGCTCGCCCTCGGCGGCATCGAAACCGCGGCGCAGGTTCACGCATGCGTAGCGGCGGGCGCCACAGGAGTAGCAGTGCTCGGCGCGATCATGCGCGCGAACGACCCCACCGAAACCGCCACCACGCTGGGCAGAGCCTTCCAGGAGGCGGCCACCCGTATGGCGCGCACCCACCCCGCGCGATCCGACGAAGGCCCGCACGCGACAGGGCTGCGGCCGACCGTGACCACGGAGGGATCAAGCCTGACCGCCCGGAGTGGGCACGGTCGGCCGCAGCCCTCAACCGCAACCACCGGTGAAGGAAAGCAGTGACGCCGAAAACAGTCCTCAGCATCGCCGGCTCCGACTCCGGAGCGGGAGCGGGCATCCAGGCCGACCTCAAGACGTTCGCCGCGCTCGGGGCGTACGGCACGAGCGTGCTCACCGCCGTCACCGCGCAGAGCACCCGGGGCGTGGACGCCGTCCTGCCGCTGCCCCCGCAGACCGTGCGCGACCAGATGGACAGCGTGCTCGGCGACTTCGACGTGCGGGCCGTGAAGAGCGGCATGCTCGGCACCCCGGCCGTCGCCGACGCGGTCGCCGAGGCGGCCCGCGCCGGGCAGCTGCCGCACCTGGTCGTCGATCCGGTGCTGGTCGCCACGAGCGGGCACCGGCTCGGCGTGGTGGAGGCGGTCGAGCGGCTGCTGCCGTACGCGGAGGTGGCGACGCCCAACTGCGCGGAGGCCGCGGCCCTCACCGGAGGCCCGGTGGGCACCGTGGAGGAGATGGTCGCGGCGGCCGAGGCGCTGGCCGCGCGCGGCCCGGCGTTCGTGGTGGTGACCGGCGGCGACGTGGACGCCGACGGCGAGTCGGTCGACGTCCTCGCGGGCGGCGGGACCACGCGGCTGCTGCGCGCACCCCGGGTGGACACCCGGCACAACCACGGCACCGGCTGTTCGTTCTCGGCCGCCGTCGCGGTCCGGCTCGCCGCGGGCGACGCGGTGCCGGTCGCGGTGGCCGCCGCCAAGGAGTACGTCACCCGCGCGCTGACCGGCGCGCGGACCTGGGAGCTGGGCGCGGGACGCGGCCCGCTGGACCACTTCGGCTGGTCCGCATGAGCGACAGGGAGGCTGTCATGCAGGCACGTCGCAAGGTGTACGTGGAAGGGTCACGCCCGGACATCCGGGTGCCGTTCGCCGAGGTGCCGCTGACCGGGGACAACCCGCCGGTACGGCTCTACGACACCTCCGGTCCCGGCTCCGACCCCGAGGTGGGGCTGCCCGCGCTGCGCGGGCCGTGGATCGCCGAGCGCGGCGACGTCGCCCCGGTACGCGGCGCCGGCACGCCGCTGGCGGGCGTGGACGGGAAGCGGCCGACGCAGCTCGCGTACGCCCGGGCCGGGATCGTCACGCCGGAGATGGAGTTCGTGGCGATCCGGGAGTCGGTGTCGCCGGAGTTCGTGCGGGACGAGATCGCGGCCGGGCGGGCCGTGCTGCCGCTGAACGTCAACCACCCGGAGTGCGAGCCGGCCGTCATCGGCAAGGCGTTCCTGGTGAAGGTCAACGCCAACATCGGCACCTCGGCGGTCACCTCGTCGGTGGCCGAGGAGGTGGAGAAGCTGACCTGGGCGACCCGGTGGGGCGCGGACACAGTGATGGACCTGTCCACCGGCAAGCGCATCCACGAGACCCGCGAGGCGATCGTGCGGAACGCGCCGGTGCCGATCGGCACGGTGCCGATCTACCAGGCGCTGGAGAAGGTCGGCGGCGACCCGGTGAAGCTGAGCTGGGAGGTGTTCCGCGAGACCGTCGTCGAGCAGGCGGAGCAGGGCGTCGACTACATGACCGTGCACGCCGGGGTGCTGCTGCCGTACGTGCCGCTGGCGGTGGACCGGGTGACGGGCATCGTGTCCCGGGGTGGCTCGATCATGGCCGCCTGGTGCCTGGCCCACCACGAGGAGAACTTCCTCTACACGAACTTCCGGGAGCTGTGTTCGCTGCTCGCGAAGTACGACGTCACGTTCTCCCTCGGCGACGGCCTGCGCCCCGGCTCCATCGCCGACGCCAACGACGAGGCGCAGTTCGCCGAGCTGCGCACGCTCGGTGAGCTGACGAAGGTCGCCTGGGAGTACGACGTGCAGGTGATGATCGAGGGCCCCGGGCACGTGCCGATGCACAAGATCAAGGAGAACGTGGACCTCCAGCAGGAGTGGTGCCACGAGGCGCCGTTCTACACGCTCGGTCCGCTGACCACCGACGTCGCGCCCGCGTACGACCACATCACCTCCGCGATCGGCGCGGCGATGATCGGCATGTTCGGCACCGCGATGCTCTGCTACGTCACCCCGAAGGAGCACCTCGGGCTGCCCGACCGCGACGACGTGAAAGCGGGCGTGATCGCGTACAAGATCGCGGCGCACGCGGCCGACCTGGCCAAGGGGCACCCCGGCGCGCAGGCGTGGGACGACGCGCTGTCGAAGGCCCGGTTCGAGTTCCGCTGGGAGGACCAGTTCAACCTGGCGCTCGACCCGGAGACCGCGCGGGCCTACCACGACGCGACGCTGCCCGCCGAGCCGGCGAAGACAGCGCACTTCTGCTCGATGTGCGGGCCGAAGTTCTGCTCCATGAAGATCACGCAGGAGCTGAAGGACTACGCGGCGCGGGGCATGCGCGGCAAGTCGGAGGAGTTCGTCGCCTCCGGGTCACGGGTCTACCTGCCGCTGGCGTGAGCGAGGCCGGGGCGGGCCGTGCGATCCGGCCCGCCCCGGTGCTCGTTCAGTCGCGGTGGTGCCGTCCGGTCCGCAGCGAGCGGGCGTCGTCGGCGTTGTCGTCCGAGGCGAGACCGGCGACCCAGTCCACGTACTCGTCGTCGGCAGCGGTGGTCGGCTCGGCCGTACGCTCGGCCGGCTCCGGGTCGCCCTTGGCCCCGCGGTTGCGGCGGAACAGACCACGCAGAGGCTTCGACTTCCCGGCGGGCGCGTCGGCGTCGTCCGGTTCGGCGTGCCGGCCGCGCCGGGAGTCCGGCTCGCTCGTCTCCGGCGCGGTGGCTTCCGGAAGCGCAGTGACGGCCTCGGCCGGTACGGTGGTCACCGCCTCGGGACGGGCGACCGGCCCTGTCTCCGGCCGGGCAACCGGTCCGGCGGGACGGGCGTTCGTGGCCAGCGCGTCCCAACCGGCGCTCGCGCCCGGCTCGGGGAGGCCCCGGTGGCGGGGACGCGGCGCCGGCTCGGCCGGGACGCTCGTCTCCGCGCCGTCGCGGGTCGGTGCGTCCGGTTCGGTGGTGGCGCGGTGCGGACGGGTAGCCGGGGTGATCGGCCAGGCCGGGCGTACCTCGCCGGGCGCGCCGGTGACGTCCTCGAACATCGGGAACCGGGGCCGGGACGACGGGGCCGGCGCCGGGTCGTCGAAGAAGAAACTGCGTCCGGTACGCCCGGACGATGCGCCATCCCCGGTGGGGGCGCCGGTGTGGGGAGCCGGGCCGCCCTGCGTGCCGGGGTCCGTGTGGCCCGGTGCCGAGGTGGTGCCCGCGTCGTCCCGGACTGCGTTCGCGGCCGGTGGGATCGCGGCGGTGCTCGTGGCGTCCAGGGCCGGTCGGGTCCGCCGGCCGGTCGCCGTCGACGCGGCGTCGGTCGAGCCGGCCTGGGCGTCGGTGCGTGTCGGCGTGGCGTCGGCCTGCCCGCTCGGCGTGGTCAGAGCGGCGTCGGCCGGGCTGCTCGGCGTCGTCGGCGCGATGTCGGCCTGGGCGGACTCGGGGGAGGCCGGGGCGCCGGCACGCGGTCCGGCCTTCGGGGTGCGGGGGCGACGGGAACGGGTGGAACGGCCGGTTCCGGCAGTGGACTCGGCCGGTGGCGCGTCGGGGGTGTCGCTGTCCGCGCCGGCCGGGACCGGTCCGGCGAGGGCGCCGCTGTCCGTACGCGGGCCGGGAACGTGGCTCTCGGTGGTGCCGCCGGTGGCCGGTGACGCGTCCTTCGAGGCGGCGTCCCCGGTGCCGGGTGCTGCTGTGGTCTCGTCGGCGGGTGACGCCGGTCCGTCGGACCGGCCGGCGCGGGTACGGCGCGGCCGGGTCACCCGTGGCGTGGTCGCCGCCGCTTCCTGAGCCGGTTCCGGTGCGACATCGCCAGTTGCGGAGCCGTAGCCGGTGACCGGTGCGGCTGCGGAGGTGCCGTTGCTGTCCGCCGGGGTGACTGCGGAGGTGTCAGGGGCGCGGTCGCCGGTGGCCGAGGTGGTGGCGGGTCCGGAACCGGCGACGGCCCGGTCGGCGGTGGCTGCGCGGTCCGTGGTGACCGCCTCGCCGGCACTGTCCGTGTGGGCAGTGCCCGCGCCCGGGACCGCGCCACCGCCCGGGACCGTGCCCGCGCCCGCACCTGGGACCGGGTCGGGGCGGCTCGCGGCGAGGACGTCGATGGCCGACGTCCGGCGCCCCGGGGGCAGCAGGCCCGGCATGGGCTGGCCGTGGCCCGTGTCGACGACGGCCGGACGGTCGCCCACCGGCTGTCCCGTGACGGCCGGCTGATCGGCGTCGGGAAGATCGGTACCGGCCGGTGCCGACACCGTGGCCGAGCCGCCGGCCTCCGGCCAGTTCCAGTGCGCCGGCGCGGCGGCGCCGCTGGTCACCGGAGGCGCGGGCGGGGCGGCCGGAACGCCCGGAGTGGACGAGTGCGGCAGCGGCGCGAGGATGTCGGTGGCCTCGACGGCGTCGGGATCACCCGTGGTGACCGGCCGGGGCAGCACAGTGGTGGCGGTCGAGCCGAGCGCGCCGGCGATCACGGCGATCAGCGCCCCGTAGTAGGGCGCGACCTGGTAGCGGTCGGTCGCCGAGCCGGGACCGGCGGTCAGGTAGGCGAACGCGACGAGCACCGGGCCGGCCGCCCCGGCCGCGCCGCCGACGAGCGGCGGCCATTCGGCCCGGCGGGCGAGTACGCCGACCGCCCCGCCGGCCAGCAGCGCGAGCACCGGCAGCAGCAGCATGGACAGGCGTTGCGCCGCCTCCGGGTCGAGCCAGGAGGGTTCGAGGACGCCGAGCCGTACCGTGGCCAGCGGGCGGCTGGAGACGATCGTGGGCGCGACGGAGAGCAGCGCCATCAGCCAGACGATCCCGGCGGTGATCGCCACGCCCCAGCCGAACGGCGGCTTGAGCAGGACGGTGATCGCGGCGCCCGCTCCGACCACCGCGCCGAGGGCGGCGCAGATGCCGGCGGCCCACACCGGGTCGACGGATCCGCCCAGCTCGGCCGCGCGGGCCGGTTGCATGCACAGCGGGGCGACCACCATCGCGCCGAGCGCGCTCACGCCGGCGATGGAGAGCAGTTCGGTGGTGCCGCCCTGTTCGTCGTCGCGGCGGGCGAAGCGCTCGGTGAGGACGGCTCCGGCGACCGTGGCGACCGCGGCGAACCAGCCCACCCAGACGAGCTGGGCGGGCCACCGGTTGACCGAGACGTCCACGAACGCGCCGTCGAGGCGTACGACTCCGAAGCCGTACGCGATGCCCAACTGGCCGGCCCCGGCCAGTACGCTCACGCCGAGCGCCGTGAGCAGCAGCCTGCCCCACGTCCGAAAGGCCATGTCGGGCACGTTACGGCCCGGTGCCCCCGATCGCCACCTTGCCGCCGCGCGGCGCGGCGAACCTGCCGGTGCGGCTACTTCAGCTCGACCAGGCGCGCGAGGTAGGTGGTGTCGCCGACGTTGGTGAGCATGTGCACCGCACCCGGGTCGCGGTAGACCACGCCGCCGGTCGGCTCGTCGGCGTCGATGGTGGTGCCGTCGATGGTCTGCACCACGTTCTTGGCGCCCTGGATCGCCACCACCAGGTACGGGTGGTCGTGGCGGTGCAGCGGCTGCCGCTCACCCGGCTCCAGCCGGATGTGCCAGACGCGTACGCGGTCGTTCTCGTACACGATCTCCTGGCCCACCGGGCCGAGTTCGAGGTCGGCGGAGAGTTCGGTCATCGTGGTCCGTCCAGTCGGGGGAGCACCTCGGCGGCGATGAGCTCCACGTGGTCGAGGTCGTCGAAGTCGATCAGGCGCAGGTGCACCCGGGTGGCCCCGACCGCGGCGAACTCGCCGATCCGCTCGACGAGCTGGGCGGGGGAGCCGACCACCGGGTCCTCCGGCGGCAGCGCGCTCGTGACGTGCAGCGGCGCGGCCCGGCGCTGCGCCTCGGCGTCGGTGCGTCCGATCGCCACCACGATGCCGGCGGAGAGCGTCAGCGGCGCGCGGCCGGAGGCGTCCCGTCCGGCGCGGTCGCACGCCTCCCGCACCCGCTCGTACGCGGCGGCGGTCTCGGCCACGCTCTTGAACGGCATGTTGAACTCGTCGGCGTAGCGGGCGGCCAGGTCGGGCGTGCGCTTCGGTCCCCGTCCGCCGACGATCACCGGCGGGCCGGGCTGCTGTACCGGCTTGGGCAGCGCGGGCGCGTCGACCAGGCGGTAGTGCTCACCGGTGAAGCTGTACGTCTCGTCGGGCGGGGTGCGCCACAGCCCGGTGACGATCTCCAGTTGCTCGGCGAGCCGGTCGAAGCGCTCGCTCACCGGCGGGAACGGGATGCCGTACGCGGTGTGCTCGCGCTCGTACCATCCGGCGCCGATGCCCAGCTCGACCCGGCCGCCGCTCATCCGGTCGACCTGGGCGACCATGACCGCCAGCGGCCCGGGGAGCCGGAACGTGGCGGACGTGACCAGCGTGCCGAGCCGGATCCGGGAGGTCTCCCGGGCCAGCGCGGCGAGCGTCAGCCAGGCGTCGGTGGGGCCGGGCAGTGCCGGCTCGTCCCCCATGGCCCGGTAGTGGTCGGCCCGGAAGAAGCCCTCGAAGCCGGTCTCCTCGACCAGCCGGGCGAACCGGAGCTGGTCGTCGTAGTCCGCACCGCGGTGCGGCTCGGTGAACACCGAGACCCGCATGGTCAGCGGCCTCCCACGGGTACGCCCGGCGCGTCCCGTTCCATCAGCAGCTCGTGCAGTTCGGCGCTGATCCGCGCGACGTCGGCGAGGTGTTCGTGGCGGCCGAGCGTGCGGGGCCGGGGGACGTTCACCTCGACGACCTGGCGGATCCGGCCGGGGCGCGGGCTGAGCACGACGACCCGGTCGGCGAGCAGCACCGCCTCGTCGATCGAGTGGGTGACGAAGACGATCGTCGCCTTCGTCTCCATGTGTACCCGCTGGAGTTCGCCGGAGAGTTCCTCGCGGGTGAGCGCGTCGAGCGCGGAGAACGGCTCGTCCATGAGCATCACCCGGGGCGAGCCGATCAGCGACCGGCACAGCGAGACGCGCTGCTGCATGCCGCCGGACAGCTCGTGCGGGAGGCGCTTCTCGAAGCCACCCAGCCCGGCCATCTCCAGCAGCTTGCGGGCCCGGTCGCGGTGCTCGGCGCGGCGCCAGCCGAAGATCTCCACCGGCAGCAGCACGTTGTCCAGCACCGAGCGCCAGGGCAGCAGCGCCGGCCGCTGGAACAGCATCGCCACGTCGCGGCGGGGCTTCGTGATCGGCGTACCGCCCACGGTGATCTCACCGCCGGTGACCGGCAGCAGCCCGGCGATCATGCGCAGCAGCGTGGACTTGCCGCAGCCGGACCGGCCGAGGACGGCTACGAACTCGCCTTCGGCGACGTCGAGGTCGATGCCGCGCAACGCCTCCACCCGCCCCGAACGGCCGTCGAAGGTGCGGGACACCCCGGACAGTCGGATCATCTCCCGCCGGCTCCCTTCCACGTCGTCCCCAAATGCGAGCCGGGCTAGCGTAGCGGACGGTGCTTATAGCACTGTCCGGGGTGGACGTCAGTCCGCTTTCCGTCACGCAACTTCGTTTCCGTTCCGCAACCGGGACGGCGGCGGCAGGTCATCTGCCTTCTCGTACGCTGTTGCGCGCGAAGAGTCCCCTCACGACGGTCCAGTCGGCCGAACCCACATGCCGACCCCGTCGGACCCACGACCCGACCGGCGAAGAAGTCCTGGTCGGAAAGGACATGGTGCACTGATGAGAAGGCTGACCCGTACGGTCGCCGCCGCGGCTCTGGCCACCGCCCTCGCCCTGGTGGGCGGCTGCAGCAGCGACTCGGAGAAGTCCGAGAGCGGCGGCGGCAACGGCGCGGCGCTGGAGAAGGTGACGTACCTCACCTCGTTCGGCAACTTCGGGCGTGACTCCTACGCCTGGGTGGCGAAGGACAAGGGCTTCTTCAAGGAGGCCGGTTTCGACGTCGACATCAAGCCCGGTCAGGGCACCGGCTCCGTGATCCAGACCATCACCGGCGGCCAGGCCGACTTCGGCCCGATCGACCTGACCGGTGGCATCCTCCAGCTCGGCAACGGCCAGGCGAAGGACTTCGTGGCGGTGGCCGCGATCCAGCAGCGCACCATGGCCGCGATCGTCACGGTCGAGGGCAAGAACATCGCCACCCCGAAGGACCTCGAGGGCAAGAAGCTCGCCGACACCCCGACGTCCGTCGTGCGCAACCTCTTCCCGACGTACGCGCGGCTCGCCGGCATCGACGGCAGCAAGGTGACCTGGGTCAACGGTGAGGCGCAGGGCCTCATCGGCATGCTCGGCTCGGGCTCGGTGGACGGCATCGGCCAGTTCGTCGTCGGCCAGCCGACGGTGGAGACGGTGACCAAGAAGAAGCCGGTCGTCCTGCCGTACAGCAACGTGATGCAGGACCTCTACGGCAACGCGCTGATCACGTCCTCGAAGATCGCCAAGGAGAAGCCGGAGATGGTGAAGAAGTTCACCGCCGCGCTGCTCAAGGGCCTGGAGTACTCGCTGGCCAACCCGGACGAGGCCGCCGAGATCCTGAAGAAGAACGTGCCGGCCGCCGTCCCGGCCGCGGCCTCCGCCGAGCTTCAGCTGATGGCCGCGTACGTCCGGTCGAGCAACTCCGGCACCGCGATCGGCACGCTGGACAGCGGCCGGGTGGCCAAGAGCATCGCGCTGCTCCAGGGCGCCGGTGCGCTCAAGCAGAACCTGACCCCGGACCAGATCATCGACTTCAACCTCGCGCCGAAGGCCTGACCGGTCCGCTCGGGCCAAACGGGGGTGCGACCCGCCGGACACCCCGGTGGGCGCACCCCCTTCGCGTGCCGCCGGTCACGTCGACCGGCGCAGAGAGGAGACACGTTGACACAGTCGACCGAGGCCCGGCCGGAGGCGCCGCCGCGCCCGGCGGTCCGGCGCGGGATCGCCGTACGCCCGGCGGCGGTCGGGTTGCCGGCGCTGGGCCTGGTGATCGCGGTGGCGGCCTGGTGGCTGGTCACCTCGGGCCTGAACCTGGTGCACCCGGCCGCGCTGCCCCCGCCGCAGGCGGTGGGGAAGTCCCTCACGAGCACCACCGAGGTGCTGCTGCCCGCGCTGGGCATCACCACCTGGATGACCCTGTTCGGCTTCCTGCTCTCGTCGGTGGCCGGGGTGCTGATCGGGATGGCGCTGGCCGCCTCCCGGCGGGTGGAGCGGATGTTCGCGCCGCTGCTGGTGGCGGTGAACGCGGTCCCGAAGATCGCGTTCGGGCCGTTGCTGGTGGTGGCGGTGGGCTGGGGGCAGAAACCCATCCTGACCATGGTGTTCCTGCTCTGCTTCTTCCCGATCGTGCTCTCCACCGCGACCGGGCTGACCACCACCCCGGCGGATCTGGCGGAGCTGGGCCGGTCGCTCAACGCCTCGTGGTGGCAGTCGTTCCGCAAGGTGCGCTTCCCGGCGGCGCTGCCGCAGATCTTCGTCGGGCTCAAGGTGGCCATGCCGCTGGCCGCGATCGGCGCGGTGATCGGGGAGTTCTACTCCGACCGCCCGGGCCTGGGTTACCAGATCCTGCAGTACAACGGCGTCGGCGACACCGCGACCGCGTGGGCGGCGATCGTGCTGGTGGCGCTCATGAGCATCGTGCTCTACGCCGTCCTGAGCCTGGTCGAGCGCCTGGCCCTGCCCTGGGTGCGGGCCACCACCTCAGCCCGCTAGCCACTGACCCGAAGACCCGGCGTCGACCGGACACCCGGAAGGAAACCTCAACCCGCGGGTGCTGGCCGCCCACGACAGGTGTGGCCCCACCGCAACCGGCGCAGGGATCAAGCTTGACCGCCCGGAGCCGGTTGCGGTGGGGCCACACCCCCACCGCAACCAAGCAATCAGCCAGCGAGCCGCCAACGACCACCACGAGCCACCAGCGTCGTCAACGCCTGCGGCATCAACCCGGAGTGGTTGTCCGGCGTCATCCGGATCGGGCCGGACAGCCCGTCGAGCTGCGAGGTCTCCAGCACGTCGCGCAGCGCCTCCCGGTCGACCCTGCCCGGCTCGCCGCCCGCCCGCTGCTCGGCGTCGGCGATCAACTGGACCGCGTCCGCCGCGAACGAGGAGAAGCCGTTGTAGCCGCCGAACCGGGCGGTGTAGTCCTGGAACCACTGCCGCCGCGCGGCCTTGGCCGGGGTGGTGGCGATGACGTCGTCGATCACCATGGTCTGGGTGAAGATCAGCGTCGCCTCGTCCGTGGAGCGGGCCGACGGGCCGAGGAAGAGGTCCCCGGCGGCCGTGGCGTCGAAGAACAGCGACCCGCGGAACTTGCTCTGCCGGGCGGTGGTGGCGGCGAGCATCGCCTGCTCCGGCGTGGTCCACAGGACCAGTGCCTGCGGCTTGCCGGCGATCAGCTCGTTGATCTGCGTGCCGACCTCGGTGTCGGTGACCCGCACCGACTCGTTGCCGACCAGCTTGACCGGGGTCTTGCTCAGTTCGCGGCGCAGGGCGGCGAGCCCTTCCTGGCCGTAACCCTCGGCGCTGTGCAGCAACGCCACCTTGCGGATGTTGCGCCGGTCCAGTTCGCCGGCGAGGGCGGCGGCGCTGTCGGTGGCGTTCGGGGCGAGCTTGAAGACATATCGACGCTCGGCCACGGGCTCGGTGATGGCGCTCGACGAACCCAGTGCGATCGTCGGAATGCGCTTCTCACCGATCGTGCGGGCCGCGCCGACGGCGCATTCGTTGCAACCGCCCATGATGACGGCGCTCACGCGTGAGTCACCGCTGAAATCATTGATGTTCCGCAAGGATTCCGCGGCGTCCGAGCGGTTGTCCTTGACCCGCAGATCGATCTTCCGGCCGCCCAGTGCGCCGGAGGCGTTCAACTGCTCGACCTTCAGTTGCAGAGCCCGTTGGTAGACCTTGCCGACGGGCGCCGAGGCGCCGGAGAGTTCCAGGTCGGCGGCGATCACGATCGGGCTGGTGTCCTGCGGTTCCCCGCCGATCCCGCAGCCGGTGAGCGTGGTGGCCAGCACGGCCGATGCGAGCGCCGCGATGCTCGCGGAGCGGATGGGGCTCAACTCAGTCCTCCAGGTGCGGCGCGGGCCGACGCCCGATCACCGCCGCTCGTCCGTCCTCAGTGGAGGAACGGGATTGGTTTGCCGTACGGTGTGCGCGAAGCCTGCAAAACCTTGCCAATGCCGAGGCCTGTGGTCAAGCCGGGCTGACGAGTGCTGTTTCGGGACGGTCATCCCACATGCTGGGGACACGGAACATTAACTGACAATTACTGCACAGAAGCGCGTGACCACTCTGGAGTGACATCCCCTGATCAGGGGGTTGGAGAAAAGAAGGTATTAGGTGATCGGATCCCGGGATGCGTCGGCCGCGACCGTTTCCTGCCTCACTGCGGCTTCCCAAACAGGATCTCGTCTGATGAAATCGCGGCCGTGCCGCGCGTGGCGGTGGCCGCTGCACCAGGCACGGGTCAGCGGGTCGCGCGTGGAAGAAACGACGGAGGCGATGTCGTGAGCACCGGACCTACGACCCTGCCCGGGAGCCCCAACGCCGAACAGCCGAACCGGCGCCGGCGCCTGCCCAGGCTGCGCGACGCGCGGATCCGCTCCAAGCTCGCCCTCATCCTGGTCGTTCCGGTCGCGGCTGTCATCGCGCTGGCAACTATCCGACTCATCTCGGTCGGTCAGGGCGCGTACGAGGCGGACCGGGTCCGGTCGCTGAGCGCGGTGTCGGTCGACGTCTCGGCGCTCACCCAGGACCTGCACAAGGAGCGGATGGCGGCGGCGGTCTTCCTGGCCGACCCGAACCAGAAGCCGGACGCGTACAACCTGCGGGTACGCCAGACCGACGAGCGCATCGCGGCGTACCAGGAGGAGCGGAGCAAGCTCGGCGAGGTGCCGGGCGCGATCAGCAACCAGCTCAAGGTGATCGACGCCCACCTGTCCACGTTGAACGGCACCCGCCAGGAGGTGCTGGACCGGTTGCAGATGCCGGTGGCCGAGGCGACCCTGCGCTACGGCATCGTGCTGGACGACCTGGTCGCGTACGGCGACGCGCTGGCGCAGCAGCCGGGCGCGGAGAGCCTGGCCGACGCCCGCCGCGCGGTGGCCGCGTTCGCCCATGCGAAGGCCGAGGTGGCCGAGGAGCAGGCGGTGGCCTTCACCGCCCTGGAGGGCGGCCAGATCGACGAGGAGCAGTTCTCGTCCTTCGTGGCCACGCTCACCGGTCAGCAGGAGGCGCTGCTCACCTTCTCCCGGACCGCGACGCCGAGCCAGCGGGCGCTGGTGGACCGCACCGTCTCCGGTGACGCCGTCCAGCTCGCCGACCGGGTCGCGGGCGACATCTCCCGCTCGATCGAACGACCCTCGCTGGTCACCCGCGACGAGGCGTCCGCCGCCATCGGCGCGGTCGACGACCTGATGCGGTGGGCCGAGATCCAGCTCCTGGACGAGATGCTGGCCGACGCCGACGAGGTACGCGCCGACGTGATCCGGCAGGCGATCGTGGAGAGCCTGCTCGTGCTGCTCACGCTCGCGGTCGCGGTGACGCTCGCCGTGGTGCTGGCCCGCTCGCTCAACGACTCGCTGCGCCGGCTGCGCGAGGGCGCGCTCGCGGTGGCGAACCACGACCTGCCGGACGCGGTGAGCCGGCTCCAGAACGTCAACGCCATCGGTGACGGCGGCGTGGACGAGATCGTCCAGCAGGTGCGGGATCCGATCAAGCTGAGCAACCGCGACGAGGTCGGCCAGGTGGCGGTGGCCTTCAACGTGGTCCACCGGGAGGCGGTCCGGGTCGCGGCCGAGCAGGCCGCGCTGCGGACGAGCGTCTCGGCGATGTTCCTCAACCTGGCCCGCCGCTCGCAGAGCCTGGTCGACCGCATGATCGGTGAGCTGGACGCGATCGAGCGCTCCGAGGAGGACCCGAAGCGGCTGGCGCAGCTGTTCGAGCTGGACCACCTGGCCACCCGGATGCGCCGCAACGACGAGAACCTGCTGGTGCTCGCCGGCGCCGACTCGGCCGTGCCGCGTCGCGACGACGCGCTCCTGGTCGACGTGCTGCGCGCCGCGCAGTCCGAGGTCGAGCTCTACAACCGGATCGAGTTCGGCACCGTCGACACCGACATCTCGGTCGCCGCGCACGCCGTCAACGACGTCGTCCGGCTGGTCGCCGAGCTGCTCGACAACGCCACCCGGTTCTCGCCGCCGAACACCAGCGTGGTGGCCGACGGCCGCCGGATCCGCGACTACGTGCTGATCCAGATCGAGGACCGTGGTCTGGGCCTCAGCGACGACCAGCTCGACTCGCTCAACCGGCGCCTGGCCGCGCCGCCGACCGTCGACGTGGCCGCGTTCCGGCTGATGGGTCTGGCCGTGGTGAGCCGGCTCGCCTCCCGCTACGGGATCAGGGTCGAGCTGCGCCGCAACGTCGAGGGCGGCACCGTCGCCCAGGTCACGCTGCCGAACTCGACAGTGGTGCTGCCGGCCAACCGGGGCCAGGCCCCGCTGGCCCGGCCGCGTCAGCCGCTCGCCGTCGAGCAGTCGCCGCTCAGCCAGGCCGGCGCCGCCGACGCGCTGGCCGGCGCCGGGCGGGGCGCGGCAACCGCGACGCTCGCCGACGGGTGGCGCGGGGCGAGCACCGCCCCGCCGTCCAGGTGGCAGACGCCCGGCGAGACGCGCGACACCACGCCCGCCGTACATCTGGGTGGGGCGACCGGCGCGCTGCCCACCGTGGCGGCGCCCGCCCCGGTGGCCGCGGCGCCCGCCACCGCACCGGCTCCGGTCTCCGGAGCGGGCTGGTCGGCCGGCGGACCGACGGTGGCGTACCCGGCGCTCGACCCGCTGCCCAAGCGGACGCCGGGAGTCGAGAGCGCGCAACCCGCGACCCAGGCCGCACCTCCGGCCTACCAGCCGCTCGCCGCGGCGCCGGCGGTGGAGAGCACCCCGGCGACGCCGGTGGTGGCCCGGCCCGAGCAGCGGGCCGAGGCGCCGATATTCCGCGAGATGGAGGCGGTCTGGTTCCGTTCGCACGGAGAGGACGAGACCACCATCTTCACCCGTCCCACGTTCGACGAGCCGCCCGCGCCGGCGCAGCCGGCCGTGGCGCCCCCCGCGGCGTCGGCTCGTCCGAAGCTGCCCACCCGTACCCCCGGGGCCCAGGCGTCGGGGCTGACCACGTCGACCACGCCGCCCGCGTACAGCCCGCCGGAGGTTCCGTCCACGCCGCCGGCGGCCGCGACGCCGCCCCCGGCGCCGCCCGCCGCCGAGCCCGCACCCGCGCCCACGCCGCCGATCGACCCGGAGGCCTGGCGTACGGCGGCCGACGAGGGCTGGTCGCGGGCCAGCCGTGCCGCGGAGCCCACCACCGGCGGCACCACCCGCTCCGGCCTGCCCAAGCGGGTGCCGCAGGCCCAGCTCGTGCCCGGCGGGATAGAGCCGAAGAGCGGCCGGGACCGCAGCCGGCGCACGCCGGACGAGGTACGCGGTCTGCTCTCCGCCTACCACCGTGGCGTCCAGCGGGGCCGTACGGCCGGCGCCGACCTGAACAGCACCTCGACCAAGGAGACGAACCGATGAACAGGCCGGCGGCCATGCAGGACATGGGGTGGCTTCTCACCAACTTCGCCGACAGCGTTGCGGGCATCGCGCACGTGGTGGCGGTGTCCGCGGACGGGCTGCTGCTCGCCTCCTCCCGGGACCTGCCCGGCGACCGGGCCGACCAGCTCGCCGCGATCACCTCCGGCGTGGTGAGCCTGACCGAGGGCGCGGCGCGGATGTTCAGCGCCGGCGGGGTGTTGCAGACCGTCATCGAGATGGACAGCGGCTACCTGTTCCTGATGTCCATCAGCGACGGTTCGTCGATGGCCGTGCTCGCGGCGCGCAGCTGCGACGTCGGCCAGGTGGGTTACGAGATGGCGCTGCTGGTCGAGCGGGTCGGCCAGGCACTGGTCCCGCTGCCGAGAGACGCGGTCCGGTCCTGATCGGGCCGGGGAGCTGACGACCGGAGCCGGTGCGGCTCCGAACGAGGGGAGGTGATCGCGAGATGGACCCGCGACGTGATCCACGTGGCGCGCTGGTGCGGCCGTACGCGGTCACCCGGGGCCGCACCGAGCCGTTGCAGAACATCGCGCTCGAAGCGGTGCTGTCGAGCACGCCTACGCAGTCTGCCGAGGCGCGCTTCGCCGGGCACGACAAGTACCGCATCTCCTCGGTCTGTGAGGGCCGGGCGCAGTCGCTTGCGGAAATCGCCGCTTACACCCGGATGCCGCTGGGCGTCACCCGGGTGCTGGTCGCCGACATGGTGGCCGAGGGCCTGCTGACGCTACACACTGCCGCTCCCGCGACGGGTTTCGCGGCGCGGATGAACCTGCTTGGAAGGGTGCTAAGTGGACTTCGCGAACTATGACCCCGACGGGGTGAACCGCGGCCGGGAGATCATCTCCGCGAAGATCGTGATCGCGGGTGGCTTCGGCGTGGGCAAGACGACACTTGTCGGGGCGATCTCCGAGATCCAGCCGCTGACCACCGAGGCGCTGATGACCGCGGCGGGCGTGGGCATCGACGACGCGTCGAAGGTGCCGGGCAAGGAGACCACCACGGTCGCCATGGACTTCGGCCGTATCACCATGGCCGAGGATCTGATCCTCTACCTGTTCGGCACGCCGGGCCAGACCCGCTTCTGGTTCATGTGGGACGAGATCATCCGGGGCGCGGTGGGCGCCGCGGTGCTGGTGGACACCCGCCGCATCACCGACGCGTTCGCGCCGCTGGACTACTTCGAGAACCGCAAGCTGCCGTACGTCGTGGCGTTGAACCGCTTCGGCGACGCGCCGCACTACGAGCTGGAGGAGGTCCGGGAGGCGCTCGCCATCTCCCCGGACGTGCCGATGGTCCTGTGCGACGCCCGCCAGCGGGACTCGGTCAAGCAGGTGCTGGTCACGGTGGTCGAGCACGCGATGCTCCGCCTCCAGGCCGAGCACGGCTACCCGGCCTCGGTCGGCTGACCGCCTGCGGGTCAGTCGACCCGCAGGCGGTACCCCCGCTTGACCACCGTCTGCACCACGCGGGGCGCCTTCAGGCCGGCCCGCAGGCGGGCGACAGCCATCTCCACCGCGTGCTCGTCGGCACCGCGCGGCAGCGTACGCAGCAGCGCGGTGCGGGAGAGCACCTTCCCGGGGGACGCGGCCAGCGCCCGCAGCACGGCCATCGGCGCCGGCGCCAGCTGACGCAGTTCCCCGTCCACCACCGCGGCGTGCCCACGCAGCGTCAGCACGTGCCCGGCCGCCTTCACCGAGACCGTGCGCCGGGGCAGTTCCTCGACGATGGTGCGGACCAGGGCGCCCAGCCGGGCCCGGCTCGGCGCGCTCACCGGCACCCCGCGCCGGACCAGCGGCTCGGCGGTGACGGTGCCCACGCACCCGGCCAGCACGTCGCCGCGCAGCGCCTCCAGCACCGTCTCGGTACGGTCACCGGCCGCCCGCAGCAGAGCCTCGGCCGCCGGTGCCGAGGTGAACGTGACCGCGTCGACGAGACGCCCGGCGACCAGGTCGATGAGCCGGTGCAGCGGCGCCGGGTCGGCCGGCGGCGCCCACCGGTACACCGGCACCTCGATCACCGTGGCGCCGGCCGCCACCAGCGCGTCGGCGCACTCGGGCTGCCGCTCGCCGTGCAGCTGCATCGCCACCACCTGGCCGGCCACCCCGCGCCGGACCAGGTGCTCGACCACCTCGTCGCAGCTCTCCGACTCCGGGGACCAGTGCTCGCGCAGCCCGGCGGCCCGGATCGCACCGGTCGCCTTCGGACCGCGGGACACCACGTACGTGTGGGCGAGCGTGGTGCGCAGCGGCTCGGCCAGCCCCCAGCCCTCGGCCGCCTCCAGCCAGCCGCGCATGCCGATGCCGGTGTTGGCCATCAGCACGTCCGGCGGGTGTTCCAGGCAGGCCCGGGTGGCCTCACGCAGGTCGGTGTCGTCGGCCAGCGGGACGATCCGCAGCGCCGGGGCGAGCACCACCCGCGCCCCGCGCCGCTGGAGCAGCGCGGCCAGTTCGTCGCGCCGCCGGTCGGCGGTGACGCCGATGGTGAAGCCGGCCAGCTCGTCCCGCATCATTCCTCCTGCCGTAACCGCACCTCGACCAGGCCGTCCCGGCAGCGCACCGGGTGCCGGCGCAGCGTCACGCCCGGTAGGTCCAGGCACCGCCCGGTGGTGAGGTCGTAGACCTGCTTGTGCAGCGGCGAGGCGAGCGTGGGCACCCCGCCCCGGCTGCCGACCAGGCCCCGGGACATGACGTACGCGCCGCCGACCGGGTCGAGGTTGTCCACCGCGTACAGGCCGTGCGCGGTGCGGAAGACCGCGACCTGTACGCCGTCGACGAGGGCGGCCACACCCCGGTCGGGGTCGAGCCGGTCCAGCGGGCAGACCGGGGTCCAGTCCAGCGTGACGACGGGGCTCATCGGCGTACCTCCGGCAGGCCCAGCACGACGGGCTGGCGGCGGTGTCCGCCGTCCGGGGGCGCGCCCCGGGCCGGCACCGGCTGGCCCCGTTCCTGGGTGAACGTGATGGACGGGTCGGGCACGTCGGGCGCGTTGACGAAGGAGGTGAAGCGGCGCAGCCGGTCCGGGTCCTCCAGCACGTCGCGCCACTCGTCGGAGTAGCTCGCGACGTGCCGGGCCATCGCCGCGTCGAGGTCGGCGCAGAGCCCGAGCGAGTCGTCCACGAGCACCGACCGGAGGTGGTCCAGGCCGCCGTCCATGGCCTCGACCCAGGCGGCGGTGCGCTGCAACCGGTCGGCGGTGCGGATGTAGTACATGAGGAACCGGTCGATCAGCGTGACCAGCTCGGCGGTGCTCAGGTCGGTGGCGAACAGGTCGGCGTGCCGGGGCCGGAAGCCGCCGTTGCCGCCGACGTACAGGTTCCAGCCGCTCTCGGTGGCGATGATCCCGAAGTCCTTGCTCCGGGCCTCGGCGCACTCCCGGGCGCAGCCGGAGACCGCCGACTTGAGCTTGTGCGGCGCCCGCAGGCCCCGGTACCGCAGCTCCAGCGCGACCGCCAGCCCCACCGAGTCCTGTACGCCGTAGCGGCACCAGGTGTCGCCCACGCAGGACTTCACCGTGCGCAGCGCCTTGCCGTACGCGTGGCCGGACTCGAAGCCCGCGTCGACGAGCCGGCGCCAGATCTGCGGCAACTGGTCGACCCGCGCGCCGAACAGGTCGATCCGCTGCCCGCCGGTGATCTTCGTGTACAGCCGGAAGTCGCGCGCCACCTCGCCGATCGCGATCAGCTTCTCCGGGGTGATCTCCCCGCCGGGAATCCGCGGCACCACCGAGTAGCTGCCGTCGCGTTGCAGGTTCGCCAGGAAGTGATCGTTGGTGTCCTGGAGCGACGCCTGCTCACCGTCGAGCACGTGCCCGGTGCCCAGCGAGGCCAGGATCGAGGCCACCACCGGCTTGCAGATGTCGCATCCGCTCCCGCGCCCGTGCTCGGCGACGAGCCGGGAGAACGTGCGGATGCCCCGCACCCGGATCAGGTCGAACAGCTCCTGCCGGCTGTGGTCGAAGTGCTCGCACAACGCGGTCGACTGGCGTACCCCGGCGGCGTCCAGCAGCTGCTTGAGCATCGGCACGCAGGAGCCGCAGCTCGTACCGGCCCGGGTGCACGCCTTCAGCGCCGGCACGTCGGCCGCGCCGCCGGCGATGGCCGCGTCCAGGTCGGCCCGGGTCACCGCGTTGCAGGAGCAGACCTGCGCGCCGGCGGGCAACGCGCCCGCACCGGCGCCCGCGCCGCCGGCCGGCGCCAGCAGGGCCAGCGGGGGAGCGGGCAGCGGCCCGCCGACACTGGCCCGCAACGCCGGGTACGCGCTCGCGTCGCCGACCAGCACGCCGCCCAGCAGCGTCCGCGCGTCGTCGGAGAGGACCAGCTTCGCGTACGAGCGGGTGGCCGGGTCGGTGTACGTCACGTCGAGGCAGCCCGGGGTGACGCCGTGCGCGTCACCGAACGAGGCCACGTCCACGCCGAGCAGCTTGAGTTTCGTCGCGGTGTCCGCGCCGGGGAACGTGGCCGCGCCGCCGAGCAGCCGGTCCGCCACCACCTCGGCGGTGGCGTACCCGGGCGCGACCAGTCCGTGGCAGACGCCGTCCACCGCCGCGCACTCGCCGACCGCCCAGATCCGCTCGTCGGCGGTCCGGCAGGCCGCGTCCACCAGCACGCCGCCGCGCGGGCCCAGCGGCAGCCCGGCCGCGCGGGCCAGCTCGTCGCGCGGCCTGATCCCGGCGGCGACCACCACCAGCTCCGCGTCGAGCGTGCGCCCGTCGGCCAGGTCGAGCGCGGCCACAGTGCCGTCCGGCCCGGGCCGCAGCGCCGTGGTGGCCACCCCGAGGTATGGCGTGACGCCCAGCTCCTCGACGTACCGCCGGAGCATCGCGCCGCCCGCCTCGTCCACCTGCACCGGCATCAGCCGGGGCGCGAACTCGACCACGCTGGTGGCGAGCCCGAGCAGCCGCAGCGCGTTCGCCGCCTCCAGCCCGAGCAGCCCGCCACCGATCACCGCACCGGTGCGGCGGCCCCGGGCGTGCTCCCGGATCGCGGCCAGGTCGTCCAGCGTCCGGTAGACGAAGACGCCGGGCAGGTCGGTGCCGTCGACCGGCGGCACGAACGCGTACGAGCCGGTGGCGAGCACCAGCGCGTCGTACGGGTACTCACCGGCCGCCGTGGTCACCACCCGCCGGGCCCGGTCGACGCCGGTGGCCGGTTCGCCCAGGCGCAGGTCCACTCCGGCGTCGGGGGTGTGCACCGTCAGCTCGTCGGCGTCCACCCCGTCGAAGACGGCCGAGAGCCGCACCCGGTCGTACGCCGGACGCCGTTCCTCGGCGAGGACCGTGACCCGCCACCGCCCGTCGGTGTCCCTGGCCCGCAGCGCCTCGACGAAGCGCTGCCCCACCATGCCGTTGCCGACGACGACCAGCCTGCTGATCCGCTCGGTCATGACGCCACCTCCACCGTCTCGCGTACCTCGTCGGTTGTGGACGGATCCGCCTCGGCGAGCCAGCCGGCGATGCCCGCCACCGCGTCCCGGCAGCTGCCGCAGCCGGTGGCGGCCCGGGTCACCGCGGACAACGCCGCCGCCGTCCGGGCGCCCGCCCGCCAGCACGCCACCAGCGCGCCCTTGCTCACGTCGTTGCACCGGCACACGGTCGCGGCGTCCGGCATCAGCGCCGGTGAAGCGGCCGGCCCGGCCGGCGTCTCGCCGAACGCCCGGCCGAGCAGCAGCGAACGCCGGTCCGCCGGCACCGGCGCGCCCCTGTCGAACAGCTGCACCACGGTGCCGACCGCCGGGTTGTCGCCGAGCAGGATCGCGCCGGTCAGCCGCTCGTCCCGGATGCGCAGCCGGGCGTAGGTGCCACGGGCCGGGTCGGCGAAGGTCAGCTCCTCGACCGGCCCGCCCGGGTCGCCCGTGCCGGCCACGTCGCCCATCGCGGCCAGGTCGATGCCGGCCGCCTTGAGCCGGGTCACCGCCGGCCGGGGCCGGTAGCGGGCCAGCGGGTCCGCACCGGTCAGCACGTCGGCCACCACCCGGGCCTGTGCCCAGGCGGGCGCGACCAGCCCGGTCAGCGCGCCGTCGTGCTGCGCGCAGTCGCCGATCGCGGAGATCCGCCGATCACTCGTCCGCATCCGGTCGTCCACCACCACGCCCCGCTCGACGGCGAGCCCGGCCGCCGCGGCGAGCGCGGTGTCGGGGCGTACCCCGCAGCAGAGCACCAGCAGGTCGGCGGCGAGCGTCTCGTCGTCGCCCAGGTGCAGGCGGACGCCGTCGGCGCCGGCGGTCACGGCGGTCGCCGGCACCCCGAGCCGGGACCGGACGCCCAGGCCGGCGAGCGTGCCCGCGAGGACCGCGCCGGCCGGCGGGTCGAGCTGGCGTTCCATCAGGTGCCCGACCGGGTGGACCACAGTCACGTCGAGACCCCGGGCGGCCAGCCCGCGGGCCGCCTCCAGCCCCAGCAGCCCGCCGCCGAGCACGATCACGCGCCGCGCGCCCTCAGCGGCGGCGAGGATCCGGCGGCAGTCGCCGAGCGTGCGGAACGGGACGACCCGCTCGGGCAGCGGGGCGAGGCCCGGCAGCGGCGGCACCACGGCCCGGCTGCCGGTGGCGAGCACCAGGTGGTCGTACCCGTGCCGCTCGCCGTCGTCGGTGACCACCTCGCGGGTGGCCCGGTCCACGGCGGTGACCGCCGCGCCGGTGCGGACCCCGACCTCCGGCCCGATTGCTTCGACCAGCTCCACGTCCGGCTCGCCGATGCGTCCGGCGAGCAGCGTGGAGAGCATGATCCGGTTGTACGCGCGGTGCGGCTCCGCCCCGAGCACTGTGATCCGCCGGTCCCCACCGCGCGCGTGCAGCTCGGCGGCGAGGCGGGCGCCGGCCATGCCGTAGCCGACGACGACGATGTGCTCGCTCATGCCGCCTCCACCCGGACCGCGCAGATCTTGAACTCGGGCATCCCGGAGACCGGGTCGAGGGCGTCGTTGGTGACCGAGTTGGCGCGTTGCGCGCCGGGCCAGTGGAACGGCGCGAAGACGGTGTCCGGCCGGATCGCGGTGCTGAGCCGGGCCGGTGCGCGCAGCTCACCCCGGCGGGAGACCACCCGTACCGGCGCCCCGTCGGTCACGCCGATCCGTGCCGCCAGGTCGGGATGCAGCTCGACGAAGCCGCCCGGCGCGGCGCGGCGCAACGCGGCCACCCGCCGGGTCTGCGCGCCGGACTGGTACTGCGCGAGCACCCGGCCGGTGGTGAAGTGCAGCGGGTAGTCGGCGCACACCGGCTCGGCGGCCGGCCGGTGGGTCACGGCGTGGAACCGGGCCCGGCCGTCCGGGGTGGGGAAGCGGTCGGCGAACAGCCGGGGGGTGTCCGGGCCGTCCCGGTCCGGACAGGGCCAGAACACGCCGGTGTCGGCGTCGATCCGGTCCCAGGTGATCCCGGCGTAGTCGGCCGGCCCGCCGGCCGAGGCCCGGCCCAGCTCCGCGAACACCTCGCGCGGATCGGCCGGCAACGGCGTCCCGCCGCCGCTCAGCCGTTCCGCGAGCGCGGCGAGGATCGCCAGCTCGGTACGGACGCCGGCGGGTGGTTCGCGCAGCGCCCGGCGGCGCAACACCCGGCCCTCCAGATTGGTCATCGTCCCGTCCTCCTCGGCCCACTGGGCGACCGGCAGCACGACGTCGGCCAGCTCGGCCGTCTCGGAGCGGACGAAGTCCGCCACCACGAGCAGGTCCAGGGCACGCAGCCGGGACTCGACCCGCGCCGCGCGGGGCGCGGACACGACCGGGTTGGAACCGAACACCAGCAGCGCCCGCGCGCCCGACGGCGTGCCGAGCGCGTCGAGGAGCTGGTACGCCGGAACGCCCGGCCCGGGCAGCGCGTCCGGGTCGACGCCCCACACCCCGGCGACGTGCTCCCGGGCCGCCGGGTCGTCGATACGCCGGTAGCCGGGGAGCTGGTCGGCCTTCTGCCCGTGCTCCCGGCCGCCCTGCCCGTTGCCCTGCCCGGTCAGGCAGCCGTAGCCGGAGCCGGGACGGCCGGGCAGGCCCAGGGCGAGCGCCAGATTGATGAAGGCGGTGACCGTGTCGACCCCCTTGGCGTGCTGCTCGGCGCCCCGCGCGGTGAGGACGACCGCACGGTCCACTGTGGCCAGAGCACGGGCGGTCGCGTACAGGTCGGCCACCGGCACGCCGGAGAGTCGTTCCACCTCCGCCGGCCAGTAGCCGGCCACCGTCCGCCGGACCTCGTCGAAGCCGGTGGTCCGCTCCGCGACGTACGCCCGGTCCAGCCAGCCCTCGGTGAGCGCGATGTGCAGCAGCGCGTTCGCCACCGCGAGGTCGGTGCCGGGCAGGGGTTGCAGGTGCAGGTCGGCCTGGCGGGCGGTGGCGGTGGCGCGCGGGTCGACCACGATCAGCCGACCGCCGCGTTCCCGCAGGTCGGTGACGTGCCGCATCAGCGGTGGCATGGTCTCGGCCGGGTTCGCGCCGACCAGCAGCAGCGTGTCCGCGCGGCCGAGGTCGGCGAGCGGGAACGGCAGTCCGCGGTCGATCCCGAACGCCCGGATCCCGGCCGCGGCGGCCGACGACATGCACCAGCGCCCGTTGTAGTCGATGTGCCGGGTCCGCAGCGTCACCCGGGCGAAGCGGCCGAGCGCGTACGCCTTCTCGTTGGTGAGTCCGCCGCCGCCGAAGACGGCCACCGCGTCCGGCCCGTGGCGGTGCTGCACGTCCCGGACCCCGGCGGCGACGCGGTCCAGCGCCTCGTCCCAGGTCGCCGGCCGCAGCTCGCCGCCGGGCCGGTCGCGCAGCAGTGGCCCGGTGAGCCGCTCCGGGTGGTCGAGCAGGTCGGCAGCGGTCCAGCCCTTCTGGCACAGCCCGCCCCGGTTGGTGGGGAAGTCGCGTGCGGCGACCTCGACACCGTCACCGGTGGCGCGCAGCACCATGCCGCACTGCAACGCGCAGTACGGGCAGTGCGTGGCGGCCTCGACGGGGCGTGACCCCGTTCGCGTCGCCGTGCGTGCACCGTCTGTCATGTCGGAAAAGCGTGCCGTCGGGCGGTTTCCGGTCCGGGTCTGCTCTGTTTCGGTCCTGTCACGACCGCTTCACACCGCACGTGGGTGACGTCGTCCTCCGCGGGGTTTACAATGTGGGAAACTTGTCTCAAATAACGGGAGGCTCCGATGAGCGTGGCGGACGCGTTCGACGCGGTGGCCGGGAGCTACGACCAGGCCCGGCGCCGCCTGGTGCCCTGCTTCGACGCCTTCTACGGCACCGCTGTCGAGGTGGCCGCGCCGCCGCTGCGCGCCGCGCTCGCCGCCGGGCGTACCCCCGAGGTGCTGGACCTGGGCGCGGGCACCGGCCTGCTGTCCCTGCTGCTGGCCGCAGCCGTCCCCGGGGTCCGCCTGACGCTCGTGGACGGCGCCCCCGGCATGCTCGCGGTGGCCGCCGGGCACCTGGACGCCCGGGGCGTGCCGCACCGCACGGTCCACGCCGACCTGGCCGACCCGCTGCCCGCCGGCCGGTACGACGCCGTGGTGTCCGCGCTGGCCATCCACCACCTCGACGACTCCGGCAAGCGGGCGCTGTACCGGCGGGCCGCTGAGGCGCTGGTCCCCGGCGGGGTGTTCGTCAACGCCGAGCAGGTGGCCGGACCGACCCCGACGCTGGACCGCCGCTACGACGAGGTGTGGACGGCGCGGATCACCGAGCTGGGCTCCGACGCCGAGGAGATCGCCGGTGCGCGGGAGCGGATGCGGCACGACCGGCCGGCCCCGGTGGCCGATCAGTGCCGGTGGCTGGCCGAGGCGGGACTGGTGGACGTGGACTGCTTCTTCAAGGAATGGCGCTTCGCGGTCTTCGGCGGTCAGCGGCCGGGGGGACCGGCGAGATGATTCTCGAGCCGCTCGGCGAAACGGGGTGCGCCGGCCTTCCGTAAGTGGGCGATCAACTCGACCGCGTCCTTGTCCTCTGAAACGAGGCTGCGCCGGTAGTAGTCGATCTGCCGCGCCAATGCCCGCAGAACCAGGGGCATCGAACGGTCGGCCGCCCAGCCGAGGAACTCGTCGCCGGTGAGGACCGACAGGGATTCCCGTACGCATTCCGGAGGAAAGGCGCGCCGGTCGTCGGTCACCAGGATGTCGGCGCGGCCATGGACGGCGGCGGCCAGGACATGCCGGTCGTCCGGGTCCGGCGGGCACGGCACGTCGTTCGGCGAATAGCTGGTGACGAGGCCGTACGGAAATGCCTGGACGAAACGACGCCGCTGCCCACCGATCGCCTGCTCGGAATGCTCGGGCCGCTTGCGGCGCAGGCGGTACATCCATTCCGCCAGGACGTCCTCGCTGTACCGCAGATCGAAGACGGCGCAGTCGCCTTCGAGCGCGAGAAGGCTGATCCAGTCGCGAAGGGTCCTGGAATAGAGAACGTTCGCGTCCAGGAACACCAGGGCGGCGCTGGGGATCACAGTGGACACCCTACCCAGCGCCCCTTGGCCGGTCCGGGAACTACACGTCGTCGGTGAAGCCCAGCGCGTCGGACTCCCACATCAGGGCCTCGTACGACTTCCGTCGCTCTTCCATCTGTCGTTGCCGGAAAGCGAGGACGTCGCGGAGAAAGAGGCGCCGGTGGCTCCCGACCCGGTGGGACGCGATCGACCCGTTCTCCACCAGACGGACGAGTGTGGGGCGGGACATGCCGAGCAGTTTCGCCGCCTCGGTCGTCGTCAGTTCGCGGGAGACGGCGCTGATCGCGACGCCGTCGCCGCGGGCGAGCATCGCCGAGATCTGATGGAGGACGTCGAACATCTGGGCGGGAACGTCGACCTCTTCGCCGTCCGCCGAGACGAGGCGGGCCACGCCCCCGCCTGCGGCAAGGGGGTGCCGCACGAGGAACTCCTCCATGGCGGCTGCCTTCCGGCGCTCCGCTCCCTCGGTGGGCATGACCGAGGCGGCCATGCCGGTGCTGAGGCTCATGACGGCTCCCTGTGGCAGACGTGGCTCGCGTCCCAACCGTTCGGACTGACACCATCGTCGCGTCCAAGTGCAATATCCGCAACTGGCTTCGGTTGTTTCACCTGATGATGTCCTAATCCCCGATCGGTGGGGAGGAGGATGACTGCTGGTCATACCGATGGGTAGTCTTCGCGGCATGACCGCCAAGGTGACGCTGTCGTTCTCCGACGAGACGATCGAGGAGGCGCGCCGGTTCGCCAAGCGGGAAGGGCTCTCCCTCTCCGCCTGGATGGACCAGGCCGCCCGGGAGAAGGCGCTGCGCGAGGTCTTCACCGCGCACGCCGACGCGGTCGGCCGGGCCGGCCTGGACCTGGAATCCGCCGCCCTGGCCGACGCCCAGGAGGCCGCGCTCGTCGACGACGCCCTGTTCGGCGGGCGTCCGCGTGCTGCGTAGGGGCGAGGTCTGGCGCATCTCCGGCGCCCGGGAACGGTTCGGCCTGGTGATCAGCTCCGACGTCTACAACGCCACGGCGGTGCCGATCGTGATCGTGGCCGAGGTGGTCGAGGAGTCGCTGCTGCGTGACTCGCCGCTCGCCGTGCGGATGGGCCCGTACGTGGTGATGCCCGACCGGATCTCCTCACCGATGAAGAAGTGGTTCACCGAGTGCGTGGACGTGGCCGACACCGAGACCATGCAGCGGGTCGGCCGGGCGCTGCGGATCCTCCAGGAGCTGTGACCGCCTCACCGGCGCCGTCCGGCGGACGTGCGATCTCCGTTGCCGGGCCGACGCGTGCGGGGCACGCCGGGGAAACCACGGGCTGAGAGCGTCGCCTCGTCATCGACGAGGAGGAGTCCGTCAGTGAGCACGCTCGTTTCCGCACCGACCACGCCGCCGGCCACCACCGCCGGCCGGCTCACCGAATGGCGGCCGGAGGACCCGGCGTTCTGGGCGGCCGGTGGCGCCCGGGTGGCCCGGCGCAACCTGTACGTCTCGATCTTCGCCGAGCACGTCGGCTTCTCCGTGTGGAGCCTCTGGTCGGTGACGGTGCTGTTCCTGGGCCCCGAGTACGGCATCGACCCGGCCGGGAAGTTCCTGCTCACCGCCGTGCCGGCCGCGCTGGGTGCGGTGCTGCGGCTGCCGTACACGCTGGCCGTGGCCCGGTTCGGCGGCCGGAACTGGACCATCGTGAGTGCCCTGCTGCTGCTCGTACCGGCGGTGCCGATGGCCGTGCTGATCGAGCCCGGGGTGTCGTACGCCACGCTGATGGTGCTCGCCTGCCTGTCCGGCGTCGGCGGCGGCAACTTCGCCTCGTCGATGGCGAACATCAACCTGTTCTTCCCGGAGCGGCTCAAGGGCCGGGCGCTGGGGCTCAACGCCGGCGGCGGCAACCTGGGCGTACCGGCCGTGCAACTGGTCGGGCTGGCGGTGCTGGCGACGGCCGGCGCCGCGTACCCCCGGTTGGTGCCGGCGGTCTACCTGCCGCTGATCGTGCTGGCC
Organism: Micromonospora sp. WMMD1274; assembly: GCF_049179035.1. Lineage (NCBI taxonomy): Bacteria > Bacillati > Actinomycetota > Actinomycetes > Micromonosporales > Micromonosporaceae > Micromonospora > Micromonospora sp. WMMD1274. Next base: position 2,133,122 of record NZ_JBMHMG010000001.1, on the reverse strand, counting down.
GCGCTGGCCGCGGCCCGCTGGCTGGACAACGTGCCGGGGGCGCGCAACGAGCCCGGCGCGCTGCGCGCGGCGGCCCGCGACCCGCACACCTGGGTGATGTCGGTGCTCTACGTGGGCACGTTCGGCTCGTTCATCGGCTTCGGGTTCGCCTTCGGCCAGGTGCTCCAGCTCCAGTTCCACGACCGGTTCCCGACGCCCGTCGACGCGGCCTGGCTGACCTTCCTCGGCCCGCTGATCGGGTCGCTGATCCGGCCGGTGGGCGGTCAGCTCGCCGACCGGCTGGGCGGGGCCCGGGTGACGTTCTGGAACTTCGTGGCGATGGCCGCCGGCGCCGGGCTGGTGCTGTACGCCGCCCGGGAGCGGTCGTTCCCGCTCTACCTGGCCGGGTTCCTGGCGCTGTTCGTCTTCTCCGGCATCGGCAACGGCTCGACGTACAAGATGATCCCGGCGATCTTCCGGGCCCGGGCCGTCACGGAGAGTGAGCTGACCGGCGACCCGGAGGCGGCGCAGCGGCGGGCCCGGCGCCTGTCCGGCGCGGTGATCGGCATCGCCGGCGCGGTCGGCGCGTCCGGTGGGGTGCTGGTGAACGTGGCGTTCCGGCAGTCGTTCCTGACATCCGGCACTGCCGACGCCGCCTACCTGGCCTTCATCGGGTGGTACGCGCTCTGCTTCCTGGTGACCTGGGTGGTCTACCTGCGTCCTGGACCGCGTACCCTGGTCGGCGTGTGACCTGTGCCATGACGAACCCGCAGGCCACGCACGGCGCGACCCCGTTTTGACCTGCCGCCGGGCGGCCGGGTATCGTTGCCTGCTGTTGTACGACATTCTTAGGCGTGCCGCATCAGGTACGCTTGGTCGTTCGTGCGCGCTGGTCCGGCTGGGAACTCCTGGTCACCTCGGCGCGCGACCCCAGACCGACGACGAGACAAGGTAGACCTGTGCGTACGTACAGCCCGAAGCCGGGTGAGATCGAGCGTCAGTGGCACGTCATCGACGCCTCTGATGTCGTGCTGGGCCGCCTGGCGACCCACGCCGCCACGCTCCTGCGTGGCAAGCACAAGCCGACTTTCGCGCCGCACGTCGACACGGGCGACTTCGTCGTCATCGTGAACGCGGGCAAGGTCGCGCTGACCGGCAACAAGCGCCAGACCAAGGTCGCTTACCGCCACTCCGGTTACCCGGGTGGTCTGAAGCGGGTCGGCTACGACGAGCTGCTGACCAAGCGGCCCGAGCGGGCCATCGAGCTGGCCGTGAAGGGCATGCTCCCGCACAACAAGCTGGGCCGTCAGCTTCTCAAGAAGCTGAAGGTCTACGCCGGTGCCGAGCACCCGCACACCGCGCAGCAGCCGGTGCCGTTCGAGATCAAGCAGATCGCGCAGTGAGCGCGGGCGAAGGAAGCAGCATGACCGACATCACCGCCACCGAGGTCGCCCCCGAGGCCACCGAGGCGCCGGCGCCCGTCGCGCGCGCGCCCCGTGGTGACCGCCCGATCCAGACCGTGGGTCGGCGCAAGGAAGCCATCGTCCGGGTCCGGATCGTGCCGGGCACCGGCAAGATCACCTGCAACGGCCGCGACCTCGAGGCCTACTTCCCGAGCAAGGTGCACCAGCAGCTCATCAAGGACCCGCTGGTCACCGCCGAGAAGCCCGAGGCGTTCGACGTGATCGCCAACCTGCGTGGCGGCGGCACCACCGGCCAGGCCGGCGCGCTGCGGCTCGCCATCGCCCGGGCGCTGATCGTCAGCGAGCCCGACGACCGCCCGGCCCTGAAGAAGGCCGGCTTCCTGACCCGTGACGCCCGGGTCAAGGAGAGCAAGAAGTACGGCCTCAAGAAGGCCCGTAAGGCTCCCCAGTACTCGAAGCGCTGATCACCACAAGCGTCTTGTACTTCTGACGGACGGCCGGTTCGCCTCCCCTTCCGGGAGGCGGGCCGGCCGTTCCGCGTTTCTCTCCTCTCATCGGCAGTTCCACGGAGGTTGGCGGGTATGGGCCGGTTGTTCGGCACGGACGGCGTACGCGGGCGGGCGAACGCGGATCTCACCCCGGAGTTGGCGCTGGCGGTCGCGGTGGCCGCGGCCCACACGCTGGCCGAGACCGACAAGAGTCATCCGCCGCTCGCGGTGGTCGGCCGGGACACCCGAGCCAGCGGCGAGATGCTGGAGGCGGCGGTGGTCGCCGGGCTCACCAGCGCCGGCGCCAACGTGGTCCGGGTGGGCGTGCTGCCCACCCCGGCGGTGGCGTTCCTCACCGCCGAGATCAAGGCCGACCTGGGCGTGATGCTCTCCGCCTCGCACAACCCGATGCCGGACAACGGCATCAAGCTGTTCGCCGCCGGCGGGCACAAGCTGCCCGACGAGATCGAGATGCGGATCGAGGAGGCGGTGAAGGCCAACGCCATCACCGCCTGGAAGCGCCCGATCGGCGCCGGCGTGGGCCGGGTCAACGACCTGCTCGACGGCGCCGACCACTACGTGCAGCACCTGGTCGGCACCGTGCCGCACCGCCTCGACGGGATCAAGGTCGTGGTCGACTGCGCCAACGGCGCGGCGGCCGACGTCGCACCGGTCGCCTACCGGGAGGCCGGCGCCGAGGTGATCGCCATCCACGCCGAGCCGGACGGGCTCAACATCAACGACGAGTGCGGCTCCAACCACATCGACGCGCTGCGCGCCGCCGTGGTCGAGCACGGCGCCCACCTCGGCATCGCCCACGACGGCGACGCCGACCGATGCGTCGCGGTCACCGCCGACGGCGACGAGGTCGACGGCGACCAGGTAATGGCGATCCTCGCGCTGGCCATGCGGGACGCCGGCGAGCTGACCCAGGACACCCTGGTCGCCACCGTGATGAGCAACCTCGGTCTCCGGCTGGCCATGTCCGAGCACGGCATCCGGCTGGTCGAGACCAAGGTCGGCGACCGGTACGTGCTGGAGGAGCTGCGCGCCTCCGGCCTGGCGCTCGGCGGCGAGCAGAGCGGGCACATCGTGCTGCCCGCGTACGCCACCACCGGCGACGGCGTGCTGACCGGCCTGCACCTGATGGCGCGGATGGCCGCCACCGGTACCTCGCTGGCCGAGCTGGCCGCCGTGGTCACCAAGCTGCCCCAGGTGCTGATCAACGTGCCGGTCGGGGACCGTACCGTCGGCGCCGCCGCACCCGCCGTCCGGGCCGAGGTCGAGCGCGCGGAGGCGGAGCTGGGCGAGACCGGCCGGGTGCTGCTGCGCCCCTCCGGCACCGAGCCGCTGGTCCGGGTCATGGTCGAGGCGGCCACCGAGGACACCGCGCGCGATGTCGCCGAGCGCATCGCCGAGCAGGTACGCACCGCCAGCCCGGTCGCCTGACGCCACACCGGGTCGCCTGAGCCACGCCGCCCGCCGGGATCTCCTCGGCGGGCGGTTCAGTTCGCGCGCAGGCGGCGCAACCGGGTCACCGCCTCGGCCAGCACCTCCGGCCGCTTGCAGAACGCGAACCGGACCAGCCGGCGGCCGGCCTCCACGTCGTCGTAGAACACCTGAGTGGGCACCGCCACCACACCGCAGCGCTCGGGCAGCGCCCGGCAGAACTCCACCCCGTCCCGGCCACCGAGCGGCGTGACGTCGGCGGTGACGAAGTAGGTGCCCTCCGGCGCGAGCACGCCGAACCCGGCGTCGGCCAGCCCGGCGGCGAGCTGGTCCCGCCGCCGTTGCATGTCGTCCCGGAACCCGGTGAAGTACGAGTCCGGCAGCGCGAGCGCCACCGCCACCGCCGGTTGCAGCGGTCCGGCGTTGACGAACGTCAGGAACTGCTTGACCCGCAGCACGGCGGCCACCAGTGGGGCCGGCCCGCTCACCCAGCCGACCTTCCAGCCGGTGCAGGAGAACGTCTTCCCGGCCGACGAGATGCGCAGCGTCCGCTCCCGCATGCCCGGCAGCGTGGCCAGCGGTACGTGCGGCGCGGCGGCGTCGGTGAACACCAGGTGCTCGTAGACCTCGTCGGTGACCGCGTACACGTCGTGCTCCCGGCACAGTTCGGCCACCGCTGCCAGCTCGTCGGCGGTGAAGACCTTGCCGGTCGGGTTGTGCGGCGAGTTCAGCAGCACCATCCGGGTACGCGGCCCGAATGCGGCGCGCAGCTCGTCCGGGTCGAACGCGTACCGGCCGTCGGCGCCGGGACGCAGCGTCACCGGGCGGCGGACCGCACCGGCCAGCGCGATCGAGGCGGCGTACGAGTCGTAGTACGGCTCGAAGCAGATCACCTCGTCACCCGGCTCGCACAGTGCGAGGATGCTCGCCGCGACCGCCTCGGTGGCGCCGGCCGTCACCACGATCTCGCCGTCCGGGTCGTACTCCAGACCCCAGAACCGGCGCTGGTGCTCGGCGACGGCGGCGCGCAGCGCGGGGATCCCCGGGCCGGGCGGGTACTGGTTGTGGCCGGTACGCAGCGCCTCGGCCGCGGCGGCGAGCATCTCCGGCGGGCCGTCGGTGTCCGGGAAGCCCTGCCCGAGGTTGACCGCGCCGGTGCGCACGGCCAGCGCGGACATCTCGGCGAAGACGGTGGTGCCGAACGGCCGCATCCGGGCCACCAGGGGATCGGTCGTCGTCACGGCGGCCAGCCTACGGCCCGCCGCCGACTGCTCACCAGCCGAAGCAGGTCGCGCCGTACTCGCCCGAGTCCGTGGAGACGACCTTGCCGTTGACTGTGATCCGGCAGGTCACCTCGCCGGACTCGACGGGGCTCGCGATGATCTGCACCCGCTCGCGGTCGTTCGCGGTGAGGCTCAGCCGCCAGGGCGTGTCCACGGCGCCGGGCTGGTGGAAGTTCGCGTCCGCGTCGTAGAACTGCACCTCCGCCTCGCCGTCGGTGGCTGTGACCTCGTACAGGACGGTGAACCTGCCGGGTCCGCCGGACGGGGTGGTGACCGGTCGGGCCGGGGGACCGGTGGGCTCGTCGGCCCATCCGTCGGGCTCGCCGTACAGCGGCCCGTCGTACCGGTCGCCGGAGGCCGTCCCGTCGGTCATGGAGCGGCCGAGGAAGGACAGCCCGACGCAGCCGCAGACGATCAGTGCGAGGACGGTGACGATGCCGATCACCAGGCCGATCGCCCAGCCACCGCCGCTGCGGCGCGGCGGCATGCCCGGATACGCGTACGGCGGCGGGTAGGGCCCGGGCGGGTAGGCGCCGGGTTGGTAGGGGCCGGGCGGGTAGGCGCCCGGTGTCCAGGCCGGCTGTGCCGGGAGGTCCGGGGTGCCGGGTTGGGACGGCCACCCGGGAGTGCCCGGGAAGTCTGGGGCCTGCGGATCGCCGGAGGCCGGTGGGACGGCCGGGCGTGGCGTGGTGGCCGGGTCGGCCGGAGCCGCCCACCCCGGTTCGCCCACCGGCCGGCCCGTGTCGCTCGGGGACGCGGCCGGGCCGGTTCCGGACGCGCTCTCCGGGCCGGGTGCGGCCCAAGGGCTCGGGGCCGGGGACGGCGACCAGGGCGCGGGTGGCGTCCACGGCTGCGGTGCGGCCAACGGGTCCGGCGGCGTCCAGGTGGAGGGCGGCGGCGTGGCCGGTGCGGCGGTCGGGTCGCTCGGTCCGGAGGCCGGTTCGGGGGCGGGGGTCGTCTCGGACATCGGCTCAGCTCACAGGGGTACGGCGCGGACGACCGCGGAACGGTGGGCCCGGGGGACGGCGCCCGGCCTCAATGTAGGCGGTGGCGGCCAGCCGTGCGGTCCCGGCCGGCGGTCCGCGCGCCGCGTCCCGTACCGGTCCGGACGGGTGGAACGACCGGGATGGTGCTTTGTCCGGTAATGGCAACCCCGACGTTCGGTTCGCTCAAATTCAGTGATCGTTAACCGGCTTTCCGAGCACGCACGATGAGCGAAACTCGGTTAGGCTGCGGACCATGTGTGGAATCGTGGGTTACGCCGGCGCGCGCCCGGCGCTCGGCATCGTGCTTGACGGACTGCGGCGTCTCGAATACCGCGGCTACGACTCGGCCGGTGTCGCCGTGGTCTGCGAGGACGAGCTGCTGACCGAGAAGAAGGCCGGCAAGCTCGCGAACCTGGAGAAGGTCCTCTCCGAGCGGGCGGCGGACAACCCCGAGGACTGCGCCGCCAGCCCGATCGGCATCGGCGACGGCACCACCGGCATCGGCCACACCCGGTGGGCCACGCACGGCGGCCCGACCGACCGCAACGCCCACCCGCACCTCTCCCCGGACGGCCGCGTCGCGGTGATCCACAACGGCATCATCGAGAACTTCGCGAAGCTCCGCACCGAGCTGGAGGACGAGGGGGTCGAGTTCGCCAGCGACACCGACACCGAGTGCGCCGCGCACCTGATCGCCCGCGCGCTGGCCGACCTGCGCTCGGCCGGTGAGACCGACAGCCCGCAGCTCCTGGCCGCCGCCATGCGCGTGGTCTGCGCGCGCCTGGAGGGCGCGTTCACGCTGCTCGCCGTCGACGCCGGCATCCCCGGCGCGGTGGTCGGCGCCCGGCGCAACTCGCCGCTGGTGGTCGGCCGTGGTGACGGCGAGAACTACCTGGCCAGCGACGTCGCCGCGTTCATCGAGCACACCCGGGACGCGGTCGAGCTGGGGCAGGACCAGATCGTGCTGATCACCCCCGACACCATCGACATCACCGACTTCGACGGTCAGCCGGCCAGCGGCAAGGACTTCCACATCGACTGGGACTCGTCGGCCGCCGAGAAGGGTGGCTACGACTGGTTCATGCTCAAGGAGATCGAGGAGCAGCCGCAGGCCATCGCCGACACGCTGCTCGGCCGGCTCACCGAGAGCGGCGAGATCGCCCTCGACGAGGTCCGCCTCAGCGAGCAGGACCTGCGCGACGTCGACAAGATCTTCATCGTCGCCTGCGGCACCTCCTACCACGCCGGCCTGGTCGCCAAGTACGCGATCGAGCACTGGACCCGCATCCCCTGCGAGGTGGAGCTGGCGAGCGAGTTCCGCTACCGCGACCCGGTGCTGGACCGGTCCACGCTGATCGTGGTGATCTCGCAGTCCGGCGAGACGATGGACACGCTGATGGCGCTGCGCCACGCCAAGGACCAGAAAGCCCGCGTGCTGGCCATCTGCAACACCAACGGCTCCACCATCCCGCGCGAGTCCGACGCGGTGCTCTACACCCACGGCGGCCCGGAGATCGCTGTCGCCTCGACCAAGGCGTTCCTCACCCAGGTCGTGGCCTGCTACCTGATCGGCCTGCACCTGGCCCAGGTGCGCGGCATCAAGTTCGCCGACGAGGTGGGCGCCGTGGTGGCCCAGCTCCAGGAGATGCCCGGCAAGCTGCGCGAGCTGCTGGACCGGATCGAGCCGGTCCGCGAGCTGGGGCGTGAGCTGAAGTCCGAGCCGACCGTGCTGTTCATCGGCCGGCACGTGGGCTACCCGGTGGCGCTCGAAGGCGCGCTGAAGCTCAAGGAGCTGGCGTACATGCACGCCGAGGGCTTCGCCGCCGGCGAGTTGAAGCACGGCCCGATCTCGCTGATCGACAAGGGCACGCCGGTCATCTGCATCGTGCCCTCGCCGGTCGGCCGCGGCATGCTGCACGACAAGGTCGTCTCCAACATCCAGGAGGTACGCGCCCGGGGCGCCCGCACCATCGTGATCGCCGAGGAGGGCGACCAGGCGGTGGTCCGCTACGCCGACCACCTGATCTACGTGCCGCGTACGCCGACGCTGCTGGCGCCGCTGGTGACCACGGTGCCGTTGCAGGTGCTGGCCGCCGAGATCGCCGCCGCCCGCGGGCACGACGTCGACCAGCCCCGGAACCTGGCCAAGTCGGTCACGGTCGAGTAGCCGATCTCGTCCACGGTCCCTCCGCCCGTCCACCGGGCGGAGGGACCGCGCCGTCTCCGCCTGCTCACCGGCCCAGCACGATCCGGGCCATGCCGTCCAGCGCCGGGTTGTCCGGATCCCAGTAGCCGGTGTGGCCGTGCGGAGCGCTCGGGAAGCGCCGGCCGCCGAAGCCCGGCGCGCTCGGGTCGGCGCCGAACCAGAGCCGCTCGCCGTGCCCGTCGAGCACGGCGAGCGCCGGACCGAGCGGCGTACCGGCGAGCAGCGCGCGGCGGGCCAGCTCGTCCGGCGGGCGGGCCAGCCGGATCACGTCGTCCGGCGCGGTCGACGACCAGACCTGACCGGCGGGCATCCGCAGGTCGGCGGCGTGGTCGACGCCGACCCCCGGCGAACCGACGAAGACCAGCGCGTCCGCGCCCAACCCGTGGTCGCGGGCGGCGGCGCCGACCACGAGCGAGCCGTAGCTGTGCCCGAGCACCGTCTGCCGGGCCGGTGGGCCCTCGTGCGCGGCCCGCAGCCCTTCCTGGAACCGGTGCAGCGCCGGGCCGGCGTCCTCGGCCTGCCGGGTGCCCGCCGCCTCGGTGAGGAAGTCGGGCGCGTCGTAGTCCAGCCAGAGCACCGCCGCCGCCTCCTCGCCCGGCCCGAGCGCCGCGCACCGCTGCAACACCCGGGCCGCCCGGCCCAGCTCGGCCGGCGCGTCGGCGAGATCCGAGGTCATGCCCGGGACGTAGGTGAGCACCGAGGACGCGCGGTCCGGGTTGCCGAGCGCCACCACCGCGCGGCCGTCGCCGGCCGGATCCAGACCCAAGAGGTACGCCCGGGGCGCCCCGCCCGCGGCCAGCCGCTCGGTGAGCCCGTCCAGCCCGCGCAGCGACGCCTCGACAGCGGCGAGCCGGACCCGCCGGGACGCCTCCAGCGGCCCGGCCGGAAGCGGGTGCCGCAGTGCGAGCCGCCGCACGAGCAACTGCTCCCGCCGGTCGCCGAGCAGCAGCCGGTTCGCCTGGTCCCGGGCGGCGGCCGGAAGCCCGTCGAGACGCCCGATCCGGTCCGGTTCCCGCCCCACCAGCCAGCGCCGCTCGGCCGCGCTCAGACCGGCCCACCAGCGGCTCACCTCGGCCGGACCGGCACCGGGCCCGGGCCGCCACGCGGGCGGGACGCTGACCCAGCCGCGCACCGCTGCGGTGGTCAGTTCCGTCAGCCGCCCGGCCGCCTCCCGGTCGGCGGCGCCGGCGAGCGTCAGCGCGCCCCGGATGCCGGCCCGCGCGTGGACCACGGCCGGCCCGGGCTGCGCCACCCGGGCCGGGTCGGGCCGGACCGCGCCGGTGCGGTCGACGCGCAGGCCACCGGACTCGGCGCGGGCCACCTCGGCGCCGAGCCGCGCCTTCGCCGCGCCCAGCCGGGCACCGAGTTCGGCGAGCACCTGGTCGACCTCGACCAGTGCGGGAAGCACGTCGGTGAGGCCGGTGCGCAGTTCCCCGATCCGCCGCTGCGCCGCCGCCGAGGCCGCGCCCGACCACCCGGGGCGGAGCGCGCCGATCCGGGCGGTCAGCGCGTCGGCGCGCTGCCGTACCGGCCCGGCGAGGTTCCGCCACGCCGTCCCGGCGGTGGACCAGGCACCCGGGTCGGCCCGCCAGAGCTGCGCGTAGCCGACCGGCACGTCCGCCGCGCCGGCGGGTCCGCCGCTCACCGGAGCACCCCGGTGAGGCGGCGGGCGGCGCGTTCGTCGACCGCCTCGTAGCCGTCCGCCCCGCTGCGCAACGCCTGAGCGGTGTCGGCCACCCGGGCGCCGAGCGCGCCGGACCAGCGCCGCACCGCCGCCTCCAGGTCGCCCAGCGCGACAGCGGATCGCCAGCCGTCCGATGCCGCCACCAGCAACGACTCCGGCGCCGCGCCCGGCCCACGGGCCAGCCGGTACGCGTCGTCGGCCAGCTCGCGCGCCACACTGCGCAGCAGCTCCGGGTCGACGTCGAACGGTCTCTCCACCACGTGACCTCCCTCGCCCGGCGCCACCGGCCGGCTCCGGACACCGGGACGCTAGGCGGCACCCGGCGGTGGCCGCCGACCCCTGTGGACAACGGCCGGGGTTTTCCACAGGGCGTTTCCGCCAGGCGGTCCGCGGCGCGTACCGCCGGTAGGGTGAGGCCGTGATCGGGGAAGCCGCGGGCGGAAGCTGAGCCGGGCGCGACGAGCGGGGCGGGGTGGCATGAGACAGGTGTGGCGTGTCGCGGACGTTCGCGCGGCGGAAGCGGGCCTGATGGCCACCCTTCCGGCCGGCGCGCTCATGCAGCGGGCCGCGGCCGGGCTGGCCCGCCGCTGCGCGTTGCTGCTCGCCGACCGGGGCGGTGTCTACGGCGCCCGGGTGCTGCTGCTCGTCGGGTCCGGCGACAACGGCGGCGACGCCCTGTTCGCGGGTGTGCACCTGGCCCGCCGGGGCGCGGCGGTGACCGCGCTGCTCCTCGCGCCGGGCCGGGCGCACGCCGAGGGCCTGGCCGCCCTGCGCGCCGCCGGTGGGCGCGTGGCCGACCGGCCGCCCGCGGTGGTCGACCTGGTGCTCGACGGCATCGTGGGCATCGGCGGCACCGGAGGGCTCCGCGAGACGGCCGAGCAGCTGGCCGCGAGCCTGACCGGGCAGCGCGGGCGCGACGGCACGCCCGCCACGGTGGTCGCCGTCGACGTGCCGAGCGGCGTCGCTGTCGACACCGGCCACGTCCCGCTCACCGACGCCGGGCGGCCCCGGGCGGTCCGCGCCGACGTGACGGTGGCCTTCGGCGCGCTCAAGCCCGCACTGGTCGTCGGCCCGGCCGCCGAGCTGGCCGGAGAGGTCGAGCTGGTCGACATCGGGCTGACGCCCTGGCTGCGCGGCACACCGGCGCTCCAGGTGATCGAGCAGGCGGACGTGGCCGACTGGTGGCCGGCGCTGGGCGCGTCGTCGGAGAAGTACTCCCGGGGCGTGGTCGGCGTGGCCACCGGTTCGGCCACCTACCCGGGCGCTGCGGTGCTCTCGGTCGCCGGGGCGCTCGCCGGTCCCACCGGACTGGTCCGCTACGCCGGGAGTGCCAAGGGCGAGGTGCTGCACCAGCACCCGTCGGTGATCGCCACCGGCCGGGTCGCCGACGCCGGCCGGGTGCAGGCGTGGGTCTGCGGCTCCGGCCTGGGCACCGGCGATGACTCCGCCGCCGAGCTGCGCGCGGTGCTCGCCGCGCCGGTGCCGGTGGTGCTCGACGCGGACGCGCTCACGCTGCTCGTGGACGGCAAGCTGGCCGACCGGCTGCGCGGCCGGGACGCCCCGATCGTGGTGACGCCGCACGACCGGGAGTACGCCCGGCTCTGCGGCGAGATGCCGGGGGAGGACCGGGTCGCCGCCGCGCTGCGGCTGGCCGCCTGGATGAACGCGGTGGTGCTGCTCAAGGGCGACCGCACGGTCGTCGGCACGCCCGACGGCCGCGCGTACGTGAACCCGACCGGCACCCCGGTGCTCGCCACCGGCGGCACCGGTGACGTGCTGGCCGGGTTGCTCGGTTCGCTGCTCGCCGCCGGGCTGGCCCCGGAGCGGGCGGCCGGCGCCGCGGCGTACCTGCACGGGCTGGCCGGCCGGGAGGCGGCGCGCGGCGGCCCGGTGACCGCGCCCGACGTGGCCGTCGCGTTGCGTCCGGTACTGGCCCGGCTGGGCTGATCCGGGCGGCGCAATCCGGTGGCGACGGGCACCGCCCGCGCGGCTCACGGCTCTGATGATCACTGACGGAAGTAGGCTGGGGACATGTGGCAGTCGGAGGTGCGCGTCGACCTGGACGCGATCCGGGAGAACGTGACCCGGCTCAAGGCCGGCACCAGCGCCGAGCTGATGGCGGTGGTCAAGGGCGACGGGTACGGCCACGGCATGGTGCCGGCCGCCCGCGCGGCGCTCGACGCCGGGGCGGACCAGCTCGGCGTCTGCACGCTGGACGAGGCGCTGCGGCTGCGCGAGGAGGGCATCACCGCGCCGGTGCTGGCCTGGCTGCTCAGCCCCGGGGTGCCGCTGCACGACGGGATCACCGTCGGCGTCGACCTCGGCTGCGCCAGCCTCACCCAGCTCGACGAGATGATCCAGGCGAGCCGCCGGGCGGGCCGCCCGGCTCGGCTGCACCTCAAGATCGACACCGGGCTGGCCCGGGGCGGCGCCACCGTCGCCGACTGGCCGGCGCTGCTGGAGGCCGCCGCGAAGGCCCAGGCCGACGGCCTGGTCGAGGTGGTCGGTGTGTGGAGCCACTTCGTGTACGCGGACTCGCCCGGTCACCCCACCACCGACCGCCAGCTCGCCGTGTTCCAGGAAGGGCTGGAGATGGTGACGCGTGCCGGCCTGCGTCCGCGCTACCGGCACCTGGCCAACTCGGCGGCCACGCTCACCCGGCCGGACACCCACTTCGACCTGGTCCGTCCCGGCATCGCCGTCTACGGCCTGTCGCCGGTCGCGGGCGAGAAGTTCGGTCTGCGTCCGGCGATGACCGCCCGCGCCCGGGTGATGCTCACCAAGCGGGTGGCGGCCGGCACCGGCGTGTCCTACGGCCACACCTACCTCACCGAGCAGGAGGCCAACCTCGCGGTGGTGCCGCTCGGCTACGCCGACGGGGTGCCCCGGCACGCCTCCAGCACCGGGCCGGTGCAACTCGCCGGCAAGCGCCGGACCATCTCCGGTCGGGTCTGCATGGACCAGTTCGTGGTCGACTGCGGCGACGACGAGGTGGCCGACGGCGACGTGGCGACGCTGTTCGGCAGCGGGGCGGACGGCGAGCCCACCGCCGACGACTGGGCCGAGGCCGTCGGCACCATCAACTACGAGATCGTGACCCGCTTCGGTGGCGTGCGCGTGCCCCGCGTCTACGACGGCGAGCGCGCATGAGTGTCCGGTTGCCGCGACCGCGTACCGCCGCCGGCAAGGTGGCCGGGCTGGTCGGCGCCGCCGTCGGCGTGGCCGCCGCCGGGCTCGCGGCGGGCGTGGTCAGCGAGCGGGTGCTGGTCCGCCGGCTCAAGAACGACCCGGCCGACCGGTACGCCGGCGAGCTCTTCGGCGAACAGCGCTACGACGAGGCGTACCGGCTGGAGATGCCGGACGGCACCGACATCCACGTGGAGGTGGTCGAGCCGGCCCGCCCGGTCGCCGGGCACCCGACGGTGGTGCTGGTGCACGGGTTCTGCCTGGACATGGGCACGTTCCACTTCCAGCGCAAGCGGCTCGCCGAGCGCGGCGACTACCGGGTGGTCGCGTACGACCAGCCGGGGCACGGCCGTTCCGGCCGGCTGGAGAGCGGCGAGTACGACCTGACGGCGCTGGGCCACACGCTGCGCCGGGTGCTTGACGAGGTGGCCCCGGACGGCCCGCTGGTGCTGGTCGGGCACTCGATGGGCGGCATGACGATCATGGCGCTGGCCGAGCTGTACCCGGAGATGTTCGGTGACCGCGTGGTCGGCACGGTGCTGATGGCCACCTCGGGCGGCCTCGCGGCGGAGACCAAGCTGGTGGCGCCCGCGCTGCTCGGCCGCGTCGGCTCGCCGGTGCTCTACATGATGAGCAACGCCACCCGGTACGGCGGCACCGTGATCGACCGGGCCCGCCGGTCGACCTCGAACGTGGCCTGGTTGCTCACCCGCAAGTACGGGTTCGGCACCTCGAAGCCGAGCCCGGCGCTGGTGTCGTACGTCGAGACGATGAACTCGCGCACCTCGGCCGACACGGTCACCCGCTACCTGCGCACGATCGCCACCCACTCCCGGTTCCCCGCGCTGGCGGCGCTGGCCGGCACGCCGGTGCTGGTGATCGTGGGGGACAAGGACATGATCACGCCGGTGACGCACTCCGAGGAGATCGTCCGGCGGCTGCCGCACGCCGAGTTCGTGAAGATCCACGACAGCGGGCACGTGGTGATGCTGGAGCACGCCGACGAGGTGAACGCGGCGCTGGAGAGGTTCCTGGATTCGCTATGACAGTGGTCGTGGAACTGAAGACGGTCGACGACACCCACGGGTTCGGGCGGCGGCTGGCCGGTGTGCTGCGGGCCGGTGACCTGCTGCTGCTCAGCGGCCCGCTCGGGGCCGGCAAGACGGCGCTGACCCAGGGCATCGGCGCCGGCCTCGGCGTACGCGGGGACATCACCTCGCCCACCTTCGTCATCGCGCGGGTGCACCGGCCGGACCCGGAGCGGGGCGGCCGGGTGACGCTCGTGCACGCCGACGCGTACCGCCTGGGTGAGGCCGCCGACCCGCGCGCGGAGATCGACGACCTCGACCTGGACGCCTCGGTGGACGAGGCGGTGACAGTGGTGGAGTGGGGCGAGGGGATGGTCGAGCAGCTGGTCGACGCGCACCTGCGGGTACGCATCGACCGCCGCGACGACGACACCCGGGCGGTCACGCTGGAGCCGGTCGGCGGCGACTGGGCCGCCCGGGTCGCCGAACTGTCCTAGGGCTGAAGGGGCATCGTCCAGCAGTTGGAGTACGCGGTCCGCCCGGCGAGCCGGTCGGTCAGCCAGGCCACCGCGTCGCCCTGGTCGGTGATGAGCGGCGCCAGGTGGTTGGTGAGGAGCTTGTCACCGAGGTTGGGCAGGCTGACGGCCTGGTAGGTCACGTCGCCGCCCTTGCGGCACCAGTCGACCGCCAGTTGGCGGGCCTGCCGGTGGGGCACGATGTCGTCCTGGACGCCGGTCGCCACGCGTACCGGGCCGGCGGGCTTGAGCGTGCCGATGCGCTGCCGGTCGAGGACGGCCTGGGCCTCGGGCGCGGCGGCGATGACGGCGGTGAGGGACCGGCCGCCGGTGATCCACCTGCTGCTCTTGGTGAACGCGTACCGGAGGATCGCGTCACCGACGCACATGGTGGAGGTGTCCTTGAGCGCCGCCCGCCCGGCGTCGTTGACGTTCGCCTCGATGACGTCCCGCACGGCCGGGTCGGACTGGGCGAAGCCGTTGAGCGACCAGCCCAGCGCTCCCGCCAGCGCGCTGCCGTCGATGCCGCCGATGACAGCCGTCAGGTCGGCGGGAGGCGCACCGACGTAGGTGCCGGCCAGCGGCACGTCGGGCGCGTAGGCGGGCTGGAGTTCGGCGGCGGCGGCGCTGGCGCCGCCGCCCTGGCTGTAGCCGTACAGACCGACGCGGGACCGGTCGGTGACGGACGCGCCCGGCACGGTACGGGCGGCGCGGGCCGCGTCGAGCAGGGCACGTCCCTCGTCGAGGCGGTTGACGTACGTGTGCAGCCGGTCGGTCGCGCCCAGGCCGACGTAGTCGGTGACGACGACGGCGGCGCCGGTGGCGAGGAGGCGGTAGATCGCCAGTGCCTCGTAGCCGACGGAGAGGGTGTCGCCGGTGAGGGTGAGCGGATGTTGCAGAGCGAACGAGGGCGCGCACTGGTCGCCCTGTCCCATGGTGCCGGAGGCGACGGCGACCAGCGGGCGTGGTCCGGTGCCCCGCCACGCCGCCCACGGTTCGATGTAGGCGCCGGTGACGCCGACGGCCCGGCCGTTGGAGTCGGTGGACCGGTACATCAGCCGGGTGGCGGTGCCGGGCATCGGGCGGCCGTCGAGCCCGGGGATGCTCAGGCCGAGCGGCAGCGGCTCGGTGCGGATCAGCGTGCCGTTGACGGCGGGCAGGTCGGCGGGCGGGTGGTAGAAGGCGGGGATGGTCACGCCGCGGGAGACCACCGGAGCGGTGTCGTCGGCGGCCGCGGGTGCGCCGGATCCGGCCAGGTACACGGCTGCCGCCGCGGCGACGGCGAGCATCCGGACGCCTCTCGGGCGGCGGCGGGAGAGGACGGCGGAGGGCGTGCGGGGACGGGTGTTCCTACTGCTCACGGGCACTCCTAGCGAGCATCGATGGTGGTGGATGCAAGCTAGCAGCGGCGGTGTGGCGTAAGTAACTTGCCAGTAGGTTACGCTCCGGTAACTTTTGCCGCCAGTGTCCCGGCCCTGCCGCCGCCCGGGAGTGTCGGTCGCGGCTGGTATGAAGATGGCGACCGACGAGGAGAGGTTGCCGATGCCCGACGCCCCCACCCTGGACCTGCCGGCGCTGCTGCCGGAGGCCTGGCGTGCCGTGCTCACCCCCCACCTGGACCCGGCCCGCACCGCGGCGCTGGCCGAGTTCGTCGCCCGGGAGTACGCGACCGCCACCGTCTTTCCGCCGCTGGAGGACCTCTTCTCCGCCTACCGGCTGTGCGGCCCGGCCGACACCCGGGTGCTCATCCTCGGGCAGGACCCGTACCACAAGGCGGGCCAGGCGCACGGGCTGAGCTTCAGCGTGCGCGAGGGGGTGGCGGTGCCGCCGTCACTGCGCAACGTCTTCAAGGAACTGGGCGAGGACCTGGGCGTGCCGAAGCCGCGCAGCGGCAACCTCGACGGCTGGGCCGCGCAGGGCGTCCTGCTGCTCAACTCGGTGCTGACGGTCCGGCAGGCCACCCCCGGCTCGCACGCGAACAAGGGCTGGGAGGAGTTCACCGACGCCACCATCCGGGCGCTCGACGCGCTCGACCAGCGCGTGGTCTTCCTGCTCTGGGGCGGCTACGCGCGCAAGAAGGCGGCGCTCGTGACCAACCCGCAGCACGTGGTCCTGGAGGCCGGGCACCCGAGCCCGATGAACCCGCGCGGCTTCCTCGGCAGCCGCCCGTTCAGCGCGGCCAACAAGGCGCTTGCCGACGCGGGGCTGCCCACCGTCGACTGGGAGCGTTCAGCCGGCTGACCCGCCCGGCGCCTCGCCCGCCCCGGCGAGGCGCCGGCGGTACCGGGACAGCAGCTCGGCCGTGCGCCGGTCGGTCACCTCCACCTCGACCAGCGGCTCGACCGGGTACGTACGTTCACCGAGGCGGACCTCGATGGGCTCGGGCAGTTCCTCGCACATCCGGGCCCGCAGCTCGCCGTAGCGGGTCAGCCAGCGGTGCTCGCCCGGATCTTCGGGCTCCGTGTGGATGCCGCCCCACACCTGCCACCGAGCGTCCCAGCGCTGCGCGTAGATCCGATCGAGGAGCGCGCTGAACTGCGGCGAGTCCCGCCAGCGCACCGCAATCTCGACCGCGTCCACCGGCAGCGGCGCGCCCTGCAGCAGTGCCGCCGTGCCGCCCGACAGCACGTACGGCAGGTCGCCCAGGGCGTCCATGATCCGGTCCAGCCGGAGGACTTCGATCCGCTCGGCAAGCACCGTCCCGGCCATCTCGTCCAGCGCGGCGTCCAGGTGGCTGTCCAGCGGCTCGACCTCGATCCGCAGTTGCCGGCCGAGCGCGGCGAGCAGCCGTTCGGCGGCGGTCAGGCTCGGCAGCCGGTCGCCGCGTTCGATCCGGGCGATGGCGGCCTGACTGAGCCCGGACCGGGCGGCCAGAGCCTGCTGGGTGAGCCCTGCGTGTTCGCGTTCACGCCGCAAGGTCCGGGCGATTTCTCGAACGAGGCGACCCTCCGTCATCTCCGGAGAATGGCAGTCCTCTTCCTAGCCTTATGCCTCTGAGTCATATTTATGACCCAGAGGCATAAGGCTCTCACCTCTTCCCTTTGATCCGGGCGCTACGCATCGTGACCGGGCGAGCGGCGAGGGCGTGCCGGGGGCGGACGGGGCGGACGGAGCGGGCGGCTAGGCTGGCTTACCGTGCTGGTACTCGTGGTGGACTCCTCGACGCCCGCGGTGACCGCCGCCCTGGCCGAGGTCTCGGCGGACGGCGTCGCGCTCCGCGCGTCCCGGTGCACCGTCGACGCCCGCGCCCACGGCGAGCTGCTCGCGCCGCAGGTCGACGCCGTGCTGGCGGACGTCGGCGCGCGGCCCGCCGACCTGGCCGCGATCGTCGCCGGCCTCGGCCCGGGTCCGTTCACCGGGCTGCGGGTCGGGTTGGTCACCGCCGCCACCATGGGTCAGGTGCTCGGCGTACCCACGTACGGCGTCTGCTCTCTGGACGGGCTCGGCCACCCGGCGGCCGCCGGCGAGCCGGTGCTGGCGGCGAGCGACGCGCGGCGCCGGGAGATCTACTGGGCCGCCTACGACGGCGCCGGCCAGCGCCTGGCCGGCCCGGAGGTGGCGGCCCCGGCGGTGGTCGCGGAGCGGGCGCGCGAACTGGCGGTCACGGTCGCGGTCGGCGACGGCGCGCACCGGTACGCCGACGTGCTCGGGCTGCCGGTGCGCGACGAGCCGCGCTACCCGGACCCGCTGGCGCTGGCCCGTCTCGCGGCGCCGCGGATCCGCGCGGGCGCGCCCGGCGAGACGCTCACCCCGCTCTACCTGCGTCGCCCGGACGCGGTCGCGGCCACCGGCCACAAGCCGGTCCTGCCATGAGGCTGGGCCGGTTCCGCTGGTGGCACATCGACGAGGTGCTGCCCATCGAGGCGGACCTGTTCGGCGCCGAGCAGTGGTCGGCGGCGATGTTCTGGAACGAACTCGCCAACGGGCACTTCTACCTGGTCGCCACCGACGACGACGCCACCGGCGACGACGCCACCGGCGACGACGGCGCTGTGCTCGGCTACGCCGGGCTGGCCGTGTCCCCGCCCGACGAGGCGTGGGTGCAGAACGTCGCGGTCCGCCGGGACGCCCAGCGCCGGGGGATCGGCCGGCTGCTGCTGGAGGCGCTGCTCGCCGAGGCGGCCCGGCGCGGCGCCCGCAGCACGCTGCTGGAGGTCGCCGCGGACAACGCGCCCGCTCAACGGCTCTACGCCACGTACGGCTTCGAGCCGATCGGCGTACGGCGCGGCTACTACCAACCGAGCAACACCGACGCGCTGGTCATGCAGCGCAACGAGGACTGACGCGCATGGCTGACGAACCCCTGATCCTCGGCATCGAGACCTCCTGCGACGAGACCGGTGTGGGCATCGTGCGCGGGCACACGCTGCTCGCCGATGCGCTCGCCTCCAGCGTCGAGGAGCACGCCCGGTTCGGCGGCGTGGTGCCCGAGGTGGCCAGCCGCGCCCACCTGGAGGCCATCGTGCCGACCATGGACCGGGCGCTGCGCGAGGCGGGCGTCACCCTCGCCGACATCGACGCCATCGCCGTGACCTCCGGGCCGGGCCTGGCCGGCGCGCTGCTCGTCGGGGTCGCCGCCGCCAAGGGGTACGCGGTGGCGGCGGAGAAGCCGGTGTACGGCGTGAACCACCTGGCCGCGCACGTCGCGGTGGACACGCTGGAACACGGGCCGCTGCCCGAGCCCGCCATCGCGCTGCTGGTCTCCGGCGGGCACTCCTCGCTGCTGCGCGTCGACGACCTCGCCCGCGACGTGGTGCCGCTCGGCGCGACCATCGACGACGCGGCCGGGGAGGCGTTCGACAAGGTGGCCCGGCTGCTCGGGCTGCCGTTCCCCGGTGGGCCGTACATCGACCGGGAGGCGCGCGCCGGCGACCCGGCGGCGATCGCCTTCCCGCGCGGGCTGACCGCCGCGAAGGACCTGGCCGGGCACCGGTACGACTTCTCCTTCTCCGGCCTGAAGACGGCGGTGGCCCGCTGGGTGGAGGCGCGGCAGCGGGCCGGTGAGCCGGTCCCGGTCGCCGACGTGGCCGCGTCCTTCCAGGAGGCGGTCTGCGACGTGCTCGTCGGCAAGGCGATCGACGCCTGCCGCACCAGCGGCATCGACACGCTGGTGATCGGCGGCGGCGTGGCCGCCAACTCGCGGCTGCGGGCGATGGCCGAGCAGCGGGCCGGCAGGCACGGCATCCGGGTGCGTACGCCCCGGCCGAAGCTCTGCACGGACAACGGCGCGATGGTGGCCGCGCTCGGCTCGCACCTGGTGGCCGCGGGTGTCGCGCCGAGCCGGCTGGACCTGCCGGCCGACTCGGCGATGCCGCTGACAGTGGTCAGCGTGTGAGCGGGGAGGGGACCGACATGATCGTCCGCATGTGGGAGGCCAAGGCCGAGCCGTACGGCTTCGCCGACCTGATCACCTGGGTCTGCGAGACCGCGCTGCCCGAGTTCGAGCACGACCCGATGCACGTCTCCAGCGAGGTGTTCTCCTCCACCGACCACCGGCTCGTGGTCATCTCCAAGTGGCGGAACAACCCCCGGGAGCTGCCGGAGCCGCCGGCGCGGCTGATCGCCCGCCCGCCGCACAGCTGGGACTTCACCCAGGTCGACCGCTGACGCGACGGCCGTCACGACGGCCGGAATTGGTTGGCGCCCGGATCGCCCCGGCACCTAGCGTCGGTGGGTCATGCGCTTCTCACCGGCCGGCGATCCCGGCACCCCCGACGCGCGGTCGGCCACCCGATACCTCGTGTGGCTCGCCGGGCGGCACCCCGTCATCTTCGGCGCCGGTCTCGCGCTCGGCGTGATCTGGATGCTGGCCCAGGCGCTGGTGCCGGCCGTGCTCGGCCGCGCCGTGGAAGCCGGCCTGGCCCAACGCGACCCGGACGCGCTGGTGCGCTGGAGCCTGGCCCTGCTCGGGCTGGGTCTGGTGCAGGCCGTCGCCGGGATCCTGCGCCACCGCTGCGCGGTGCACAACTGGCTCGGCGCCGCCTACCGCACCGTCCAGGTGACGGTGGACGCCACCAACCGCCTCGGCGCCGCGCTGCCCCGGCGGGTCGCGGCGGGCGAGGTGGTGAGCATCGGCACCGCCGACATCGAGCACATCGGCGGCGCCATCGACATCACCGCCCGTGGCGCCGGCTCGGTGGTCGGCATCGTCACCGTCGCGGTGATCCTGCTCAACGCCTCCCAGCCGCTCGGCCTCGTCGTCGTGCTCGGGGTGCCGCTGCTGATGGCGCTCGTGGCGCTGCTGATCCGCCCGCTGCACCGGCAGCAGGCCGCGTACCGGGACTCGACCGGCCGGCTCACCGCCCGGGCCGCGGACATCGTCTCCGGCCTGCGCGTGCTGCGCGGGGTCGGCGGTGAGCCGGTGCTGTCCGAGCGCTACCGGCAACGGTCGCAGGCGCTGCGCGCGGACGGGCTGCGGGTGGCCCGGGTCGAATCGCTCCTGCAGGCCGCGCAGATCCTGCTGCCCGGCGTCTTCGTGGTGCTGGTGACCTGGCTCGGCGCCCGGTTCGCGCTGCGCGGCGAGATCAGCGCCGGCGAGCTGGTCTCGTTCTACGGCTACACCGCGTTCCTGGTCAGCCCGCTGCGCAACCTCACCGAGGCGGCCGACAAGCTGACCCGGGGACACGTCGCGGCCCGCCGGGTGGTCCGGTTGCTGCGGCTCGCGCCGGAGTTCACCGACCCGGCCACCCCGGTGCCGGTGCCGGCCGGTCCGGGCGAGCTGGCGGACGTACGCTCCGGACTCGTCCTGCGACCGGGCCGGCTCACCGCGCTGGCCACCGCCACCCCGCAGGACGCCACCGAGATCGCCGACCGGCTCGGCCGGTACGCCGACGGGGACGTCACGCTGCACGGCGTACCGCTGCGGGACGTGGCACTGGCGACGGTGCGGGAGCGGATCCTGGTGGCCGACAACGACGCGCAGCTGTTCAGCGGCGTGCTGCGCACGGAGCTGGACCCGCACGACCGGGCCGAGCCCGGCGCCGTCGAGGCGGCGCTGGCCGCGGCGAGCGCCACCGACATCGTCGAGGCGCTGCCCGGCGGCCTGGACGGCGAGGTCGCCGAACGCGGCCGGGAGTTCTCCGGCGGGCAGCGGCAACGGCTGCGGCTGGCCCGCGCGCTCGTCGCCGACCCGGAGACGTTGATCCTGGTCGAGCCGACCAGCGCGGTGGACGCGCACACCGAGGCGCGCATCGCCGAACGGCTCGGTCCGGCCCGCCACGGCCGGACCACGCTCGTCTGCACCACGAGCCCGCTGGTGCTCGGCCACGCCGACCACGTGGTCTTCGTGGAGGACGGCAAGGTCGTCGCCGAGGGCCGGCACGAGGAACTGCTCGCCGCCGAGCCGCGCTACGCCGCCACGGTGAGCCGGGAGGAGGACCGATGAGCAACGCGCTGCCCGTCGCCGACATCGCCCAGGTCCGCCGGTACGTGCGCGAGCTGATCCGCCGTCACCCGCGTGGCCTGGCCGCCGCGCTCGGCCTGCACGCGCTCGCCGCCGGGGCCGGGCTCGTCGCCCCGCGCCTGCTCGGCGACCTGGTGCAGGGGATCTCCCAGGGCATCGCCGCGACGACAGTGGACCGGGTCGTGGCGGCCATCGCCGCGTTCGTGGTGGTGCAGGCCGTGCTGGTCCGCTTCGCGCACCTGGCCTCGGCCCGGCTCGGTGAGCGGGTGCTCGCCGAGCTGCGGGAGGAGTTCGTCGACCGGGTGCTCGCGCTGCCGCTGGCCACAGTCGAGCGGGCCGGCACCGGCGACCTGCTCACCCGCACCTCGCGGGACGTCGCCGCGCTGTCCCGTACGGTCCGGTTCGCCGGGCCGGAGACGCTCATCGCGGCGCTGACCGTGCTGCTTATCCTCGGCGCGCTGCTGCTGACCGGCCCGCTGCTGGCGCTGCCCAGCCTGCTGGCGGTGCCGGTGCTGTGGGCCGGCACGCGCTGGTACCTGCGCCGCGCGCCGCAGGGCTATCTGCGGGAGAACGCCGCCTACTCGGACATCACCGACGGGATCAGCGAGACGGTCGAGGGGGCGCGGACCACGGAGGCGCTGCGGCAGGCGGCCCGCCGCCGGGCCCGCGGCGACGCGGACATCCGCCGGTCGTACGCGGCCGAGCGCTACACGCTCCACCTGCGGACCGTGTTCTGGCCGGTGGCCGAGTTCGGCTACCTGGTGCCGATGGTGGCGACCCTGCTCATCGGCGGCTGGTTCCACCTGAAGGGCTGGGCCAGCCTCGGTCAGGTCACCGCCGCCACGCTCTACGCCCAGCAGCTCACCGACCCGATCGAGCGGCTGCTCGGCTGGCTGGACGAGTTCCAGGTCGGCGGCGCCTCGCTGGCCCGGCTGCTCGGGGTGGCCGCCGAGCCGGACGAGCGCGCCAGGGCATCCGCCACGCCGGACGAGCGCGCCGCCGCTGCGGGCAGTGCGGGCGGCGACGGCCGGCTCGCCGCGCACGACGTCCGGTACGCGTACCGCCCGGGTCACGACGTGCTGCACGGCGTGACGCTGGAACCCCGGCCGGGGGAGCGGCTGGCGATGGTCGGCCCGTCCGGGGCGGGCAAGTCGACGCTGGGCCGGCTGCTGGCCGGCGTGCACGCGCCGAACGCCGGCACGGTGACGGTGGACGGCCGCCCGCTGGCCGGGATGCCCCTGGCCGAGCTGCGTACCCATGTCGCGCTCGTCAGCCAGGAGCACCACGTGTTCATCGGCACGCTCGCCGACAACGTGGCGATGGTCCGGCCGGACGCCGACCCGGAGCGGGTACACGCGGCGCTGGCCGCCGTCGACGCGCTGGACTGGGCGCTGGCCCTGCCGGACGGGCTCGACACGCAGGTCGGCGCGGGCGGCCACCCGCTCACCCCGGCGCAGGCGCAGCAGCTCGCGCTGGCCCGGCTGGTGCTCGCCGACCCGCACACGCTGGTGCTGGACGAGGCCACCTCGCTGATCGACCCGCGGGCGGCCCGGGCCCTGGAACGGTCGCTGGCGGCGGTGCTTCAGGGCCGTACCGTCATCGCCATCGCGCACCGGCTCTTCTCCGCGCACGACGCGGACCGCGTGGCGGTGGTCGCCGACGGCCGGATCACCGAGCTGGGATCACACGACGAACTGGTCGCGGCCGGTGGCTCGTACGCCGCGCTGTGGCGTTCCTGGCACGGCTGAGGACGCGCGACGGGCCCCGGCGACGTGCCGGGGCCCGCTCGACGGACGGGTCACGAACGGCGGGTCAGCCGCCAGGTCGCGTACCCGCCGGTGCCGAGCGCGATCAGGAACACCGCCCACACCACCCCGGTGCCGACCTGGAGCCCACCACCGCTGCCCACGTTGGCCTGGGCGGCGGCGACGAGCGAGTCGCTCTGCGCGGGCGGCAGCGCGGCCGGCGGCAACTGCTGCCAGCGCACCAGCCCGGTGCTCTCCAGCATGGTCATGTGGTCGTTGACGAACGTGTTGGCGTCCTCGGCCAGCTTGCGCACGATCGGGTCGCGGGTGCTGGCCCGGACCGCGCCGATCACCGGGAAGATCTTGCCGTGGGCGACCCGCAGCCGGGTGACGAAGATCTGGTCGAACCGGGCGCCGGTGGCGTTCCGCATCTCGGTCAGCCACCCCTGCTGCTCGGCCGTCGGATCCGTCGGCAGGGTGGCGCCGAGCTTGTTGGCCGCCTCGACCACGAGCTGGTCCAGCTCCGCGTGCTGCTTGGCGATCTCCGCGCCGACCTCGCGTACCCGGGCGGACTGGCCCTTCTCGGCCGCCATCTGCCCGGCCGGCATCTCCCACAGCCCGGCCAGCCGTACGCCGTTGAGCAGCGTCATGTCGGCGGCGTTCATCTGCACGCCGGGGTTGGGTGCGGCCTGCGCCGTCCCGGGAACGACGCCGATCCCCGCGCCCAGCGCGGCGAGCAGCAGTACCACCCGGTGCGCCAGCTTGCGGCGTGCGGATTTCAGCGATGCCATGGTTGCGGTGCCTCCTCGGTCCGGACCGGTACGCGGGGTCGTGGACGGCCGCGCAAGCCGGCCGCCCGTCCGCACACTGGTACGGATCGGCGGGCCGATCAGTTCAGCGGGTCGGCGAGGAGTCGTTCGAACGCCAGCTCGGCGGCGCCGATCAGCGCCGCGTCGTCACCGAGCTTCGGGGTACGCAGCCGCACGTGCTCCAGGCACGCGGGCAGCCCGTTGGAGTTGAGCCGGCTGCGCACCTGCGCGGCGGAGGCCAGGTAGAGGTCGCGCATGGTGCCGCCGAAGATGACCATCTCCGGGTTGAAGATGTTGACCAGGTTCGCGACGCCGAAGCCGAGCCAGTCGCCGGCCTGCCGTACCGCGGTCTGGGCGCGGGCGTCGCCGCGGTCGGCGGCGTCGAAGACGGCGAGCAGCGCGTCCCGGCCGCGCGCCTCGGACCGGCCGGCGGCACGCAGCAGCCCGTGCTCGCCGATCTCGGTCTCCCAGCAGCCGCGCCGGCCGCAGTCGCAGCGCACCCCGTCGCGGACCACCACCATGTGGCCGACCTCGCCGCCGTAGCCGCCGTGCCCGGTCAGTCGCCGTCCTCCGGCGATGATGCCCGCGCCCACACCGACGTCGCCGTAGAGGTAGATGACGTTGTCGCAGCCGACCGCCGCACCGCGGGCGTGCTCGGCGTACGCGGCCACGTCGGCCACGTTGCCCACCGTGATCGGTACGTCTATCCCCAGCTCGACGGCGAGCGCGGCGCCGATCGGCTCGTCCACCCAGCCGGTTGTGGGGCTGAGCCGGACCAGACCGTCCTCCCGGCGGACCATGCCGCAGACCGCCAGCCCGGCGCCCACGCAGACCGCGTCCGCCGGCACCGACTGGTGCATCTCCTTGACCGCGCCCGCGAGCAGCGGGGCGGCCTCCCCGGCGACCAGGTTGCGCGGCCGGTCCATCTCCCGGCGGTCGAGCACCTCACCGCCGAGCCCGACCCGCGCGGCCCGCAGCCGGTCCACCTCGACGCTGTACGCGTACGCGTAGACCCGTTCCGACTCGGGCCGGACGACGAGTGACGGTCGTCCGGCCCGGCCGGTCTCCTTCGGCGTCCCCTCGCTGACCAGACCGGCGCCGGCCAGGTCCGCGGTCAGCGCGCCGATGGTGCTGCGGTTGAGGCCGAGCGCGGTGGTCAGCTCGGCCCGGGTGGTGGCGCCGTGAACGTGTACGTAGCGGAGCAATGCGCCCAGGTTCTGCCGACGGATCTCGTCCTGACTGGGGCCCGCGCGCATTGCCACTGCCATCGTGTCGATAACCGGGATCAGCGGGTACCGGTTGCGGCCGAACGTCGCCGGGACAGCGCGTCGACGCCGGCGGCGAGGAGCAGCACCAGGCCGGTGAAGATGAACTTCAGCCCGGAGCTGAGGTCGAGCAGTCCCATACCGTTGATGATGACAGCCACCACCGCGCCGCCCAGCACCGCGTTGATCATGCGGCCTTTGCCCCCGAAGAGGCTGGTGCCGCCGATGACGGCCGCGCCGACCGCGTAGAGGAGCACGTTGCTGCCACCGGTGTTGGGATCCACCGACCGGTCCCGGCTCGCGGCGATGATGCCGCCGACGGCCGCCATGCCCGAGCAGATCACGAAGGCCGAGATCTTGAGCCGGTCCACGTTGATGCCGGCCCGTCGCGCCGCCTCGGCGTTGCCGCCGACCGCGTAGAGGTGACGGCCGTAGGCCGTGCGGTTGAGCACGAATGTCCAGAACACCAGGAGGAGCGCGACGATCGGCACGACCACCGGCATGCCCTTGTTCGAGGTGATCAGCGGGTTGATGCTGCGCTCCTGGTTGAGCACGTAGACCGCGAGCACGATCAGCAGCGCCAGTCCGCCGATCCGGGCGCCCATCACGGCTGCCGGTTCGGTCACCAGTCCCCGGGAGATCCGGTTGCGGTGACGCAGCAGCTGGACGACGGCGTAGCCGAGGATCGCGACGGCGGCGAGCAGCCAGCCGATGGCCGGCGCGATGCGGCCGTTCTCGATGCCGACGATCACGTCGTCGCTGATCGAGATGTTGCTGCCCTCCTTCATGAGCAGCAGCACCACGCCCTGGAAGGCGAGGAAGCCGGCCAGGGTCACCACGAAGGACGGGATGCCCACCTTCGCGACCAGGAATCCGAGGATCAGGCCGATCAGCACACCGGTGATCAGGGCCGCGAGGACGGCGACGTACCAGGGGTAGCCGAGCACGCTGACCACGTTCGCCAGGATTCCGGCGCAGACGCCGCTGGCGAAGCCGGCGGAGAGGTCGATCTCGCCGAGCAGGAGCACGAAGATCAGCCCCATGGCGATCACGGTGACCGCGGCACCCTGGGTGAAGAGGTTGGCGAAGTTCCCCGCGGAGAAGAAGACCGGGCGCACGATGGTGAACACCACGCAGAGCACGACGAGGCCGATGACCGCGGGCAGGGCGCCCAGGTCACCGCCGCGTACCCGGGCGAGGTAGTTGCGGACGTGGTCGCCGACGGTGTGTGCGGGCGTGACGGCGGCCGGTCCTTCCTTCTTCACGGCGGTGGCGGTCATCGGAGCGCTCCCGAGGTTGCGTCGGCGGATTCGGTGCCGTTGCCGGGGTCGGTGGACAGACCGAGGTTGCCGGAACGGCCCGCGGTGATCAGCTCGACCACCTGCGAGTGGGTGATGTCGGTGGTCTTCACCTGGGCGACCATCTGGCCGAGGTAGAGCGCGGCGATCCGGTCGGAGACGGCGAAGACGTCGTTCATGTTGTGCGAGATGAGCACCACGGCCAGGCCGTTGTCGGCCAGCCGGCGCACCAGCTCCAGCACCTGGGCGGTCTGCGCGACGCCGAGCGCGGCGGTCGGCTCGTCCAGGATGACGAGCCTGCTGTTCCAGAGCACGGCCTTGGCGATGGCGACGGTCTGCCGCTGGCCGCCGGAGAGGCTGGCCACGTGCTGGCGCAGCGACTTCACGGTGCGCACGCTCAGGCCGGCGAGCGTCTCGGCGGCCATCTGCTCCATGGTCGGCTCGTCGAGCACGATGCCGCTGCGCTTCTCCCGGCCGAGGAACATGTTCTGCACGATGTCGAGGTTGTCGCAGAGCGCGAGGTCCTGGTAGACGACCTCGATTCCGAGGTCGGCGGCGTCGCGGGGGCTGTTGATGCTGACCGGCTTGCCGTCGAAGAGGAACTCGCCGGCGTCGGTGGGGTGGATGCCGCTGATGCACTTGACCAGGGTCGACTTGCCGGCGCCGTTGTCGCCGACGAGCGCCGTCACCTCGCCGGGGTGCGCGGCGAAGGCGACGTCACGCAGCACCTGGACGGGACCGAAGCTCTTGTCGATCCCGCGTAGCTCCAGCAGGGGGGTTGCGGACACGGGGTTCTCCTTTGGGCGGAGGGAGGTCTCGGATCCCGTCCGGCGCGGGCGCCGCCCGGCACGGGTCTCCCCGTGCCGGGCGGCGCCGCCTGAGGCGGGTGGGTCAGCTCACGCCGGCGTCGGTGCAGAGCTTCGCGAAGGCACCGGTGCAGAGCTCTTCCTTGGTGACGTAGCCGTCGGCCACCACGTCCTTGACGTTGTCCTTGTAGATGGCCTTGGGCTCCAGCAGCACGGCCGGCACGTCCCGGTTGCCCTCCGGGTCCTTGACCGTCTGGCCGGTGTCCTTCCGCTCGCCCTTGGCGAGCGCGATGGCCAGCTCGGCGGCGGCGTCCGCCTCCTTCTTGACCGCCTTGTAGACGGTCATGCACTGGTCACCGGCGAGGATGTTCTGCAGGCCCTGGACGGTGGCGTCCTGGCCGGTCACCGGCACCTTGCCGTTGAGCTGGTTCTTCTTCAGCACCGAGATGGCTGCGTTGCCCAGGCCGTCGTTGGCGGCGAGCACGCCGTCGATCTTGCCCTTCTGCTGGGTGAGCATCTGCTCGAAGATCACGCCGGCCTGCGCGTTGTCCCAGTCCGGGACGTTCTGGTCCGGGCCCTTCGTGTAGTCACCGGAGTCGAACTTCGGCTTGAGGATCGAGTCGTAGCCGTTCTTGAACAGGGTGGCGTTGTTGTCGGTCTGGGAGCCGTTCAGGTAGGCGACGACCGGCTTCTGCGCGCCCTTGTCGGTCAGGCACTTGCTGAGGCCCTCGCCCTGGAGCTTGCCGACCGCCTCGTTGTCGAAGCTGACGTAGTACTGGGCGGAGCCGCCCAGGGTCAGCCGGTCGTAGTCGATGGTCGCGACGCCCTGCGACTTGGCCTTCTCCAGCACGGCCTTGCCGGTGCCCGAGTCGAGGTTGACGATCATGAGGGCGGTGACGCCGCTGGTCAGCATGCCGTCGGCGATGGTGGAGAAGGCGGACTTGTCGCCCTGGGCGTTCTGGATCGTGTAGTCGACGCCGGCGGCCTTGAACGCCGCCTCCAGGTACTTGCGGTCCGCGCCCTCCCAGCGGGCGGAGGACTTGCTGTCCGGCAGGATCACGCCGATCTTCGGCTTCTTGGCGTTGGAGCCGCCGGCCTCGTCGGAAGAACCGCCGTTGTCACCGCATGCGGCCATGCTGCCGGTCGCGAGAAGACCGACGGCCGCGAAGGTGAGGAAGCCCTTGCGCATGTGCAGGGTCCTTTCGGAGGTGGGGGAGTGGTGATGTTTTGTTGTGTCCGGCAACGTATTCCCCGCTTCCCATGCGCCGCAAGACTGCCGAGGTCAGAAGTTTGTTGGCGGCGGTAACAATTCAGCAACGCGGTTGTCACCCGCGGGACACCACCGGGAGAGCGCGTTCCGGGAACGCTCCCACACGTACCGTCACGACCCCGCTCAGGTGGCGGCGATCGATGCCGTCGTCGCCCCGGTGAGCGCCACCAGATCCGTCGGCGCGAGCTGCACCTGCAACCCCCGGCGACCCGCCGAGACGTACACCGTCGGGTGCGCCAGCGCGGAGGCGTCGATGACAGTCGGTAGCCGCTTGCGCTGCCCGAGCGGGCTGATGCCGCCGCGGACGTATCCGGTCGCCCGCTCGGCGGTCGTGCGGTCCGCCATCGTGGCCCGCTTGCCGCCGGCCGCGGCGGCGAGCGCCTTCAGGTCCAGCTCGCCGGTCACCGGCACCACCGCCACCGTGAGCCCGCCGTCGACCTCGGTGACGAGCGACTTGAACACCCGCTCCGGCGCCACCCCGAGCGCGGTCGCCACGAGCGCGCCGTAGTTCGGCGCGTCCGGCGACACGTCGTAGGTGTGGGTGCTGTGGGCGATCTTCCGCTTGCTCAGCAACGCGATCGCCGGAGTGCCGGGGCCCGCCATGGGCGTCAAGCTAGCCCGGCCGTCGGCCGACCGCGAGCCGAAACCGCGCGCCGGGGTCAGCCGCCGGCCGGAACCGGCCGGCAGACGAGCACCGTGGGAGCGCCGGCCACCCGGGTCAGCGCCAGACCGGCCGCCTCGTCGCCGGACAGCCGCAGGTCGCGGCGCAGCTTCTCCGGCTCCAGCGCCGACCCGCGCTTACGGAT
Source organism: Micromonospora sp. WMMD1274 (assembly GCF_049179035.1). NCBI lineage: Bacteria > Bacillati > Actinomycetota > Actinomycetes > Micromonosporales > Micromonosporaceae > Micromonospora > Micromonospora sp. WMMD1274. Next base: position 2,103,493 of record NZ_JBMHMG010000001.1, on the reverse strand, counting down.
CTCGACCCGGCCGACGCGCCGCTCCCGCAGCAGGGCGCGCAGCCGCTTGAGCGAGAACGGCAGCACGTCGGTGATCTCCAGGCAGCGGGCGAACGGGGTGGGCCGGGCCTGGTCTCCGTACAGGTAGGCGATCGACGGGTCGGCGAGCGTGGCGTCGAGGTCGGCGGCCAGTTCGGCGACCAGGTGCGCGCGTACCACCGCCGGATCCGGGTCGTAGAGGAACCGCCGGACCGGTCCCACCGGCGCCTCCTGTGCGCCCGTGCCGGTGAGGAGCGACACCGCGTCGTCGCGCTCGCGCAGCACCGTGGCGCGGCGCGGGACCTCGGCCAGCTCGCCGCACCACAGTGCCGCCTCGACCAGGTCGCCGTCCACGCTCACCCACTCCGCCTCGGCGCCGCCCGGGATGAGCGCGTGGTCCAGCCCGGGCGCCACCTTCACCACCGTGCGCGGCACCCGCGCGGCCAGGCCGGTGACGAAGTCCCACGGCGGCGAGTAGGCGTTCGGGTCGAACACACGCCGCCCGGTGCCCGCCCGCCGCCGCGCCGGATCGCAGAACACCGCGTCCACCCCGGTCACGTCGAACGCCGTGGCGTCACCGCAGGAGACCGTCACCAGATCGGCGAGCCCGGCCGCTTCGGCGTTCGCAGCGGCCATCGTGGCGGTCACCGGGTCGGCCTCCACCGCGTACACCCGGATGCCGGCGCGGGCCGCGGCGAGCGCGTCGGCCCCCAGGCCGCACCCCAGGTCGGCCAGCGTGGTCACGCCCGCGGCGCGCAGCCGTGCCGCGCGCCGGTCGGCGACCACGCGGCGGGTCGCCTGCTCCAGCCCCGCCCGGGTGAGGAACATCCCGGCCGCCGCCGCGCCGAACTTGCCGGCCGCCCGGCGGCGCAGCTCGGCCTGGGTGAGCGCCGCCGCCGCGAGCCCGCCGGGAAGGCCGGCCGAGCGCAGCGCGGCCGCCGCCGCCAGCGGGTCGCCGCCGGCCACCCGCTCGGCCGCGGCGAGCGCCGCCGACCCCTTGGGGGTACGCAGCGCGGCGAGCTGGTCGAGATCCACGCGCTCATTCTCCCGGCCCGGTTCCGGCGCGAAACGGAGGGCGACGCGTTGGCACTCTCCTTGACGGAGTGCTAGCCGAGGAATAACCTGCGATTAGCACTCTCACCCTGAGGGTGCCAACACCCGAGCCTCGTGCCCGGGGGTTGAGCGCCAGGCGGACCGGCACCCGCGACGACGGCCCCGCCCGGTGGCATGTGGCAGATTGACGCTGGTCGGCATGCCGGCCGGCAACGACACCAAGTACCCGGGAGGGTATGCCCGTGACTACCGCGACCAAGGTTGCGATCAAGCCGCTCGAGGACCGCATCGTGGTCCAGGCGAACGAGGCCGAGACCACCACCGCCTCGGGCATCGTGATCCCCGACACCGCCAAGGAGAAGCCGCAGGAGGGCACCGTCCTCGCTGTCGGCCCGGGCCGGATCGACGACAAGGGCAACCGCGTGCCGATCGACGTGAAGGTCGGCGACACCGTCCTCTACTCGAAGTACGGCGGCACCGAGGTCAAGTACGCCGGCGAGGAGTACCTGGTGCTCTCCGCCCGCGACGTCCTCGCGGTCATCGAGAAGTAAGCAACCGATCAGTGTCGTTGCCCCGGTCCGGCTCGCCGGGCCGGGGCAACGTCGCTTCGAAGGGATACTGATGGCGAAGATCCTCAGCTTCTCGGACGACGCCCGGCACCTGCTGGAGCACGGTGTCAACGCCCTCGCGGACGCGGTGAAGGTCACCCTCGGCCCGCGCGGGCGCAACGTCGTCCTGGACAAGAAGTTCGGTGCGCCCACGATCACCAACGACGGCGTGACCATCGCCAAGGAGATCGAGCTCACCAACCCGTACGAGAACCTCGGCGCGCAGCTGGTCAAGGAGGTGGCGACCAAGACCAACGACGTCGCCGGCGACGGGACCACCACCGCCACCGTGCTGGCCCAGGCCATGGTCCGTGAGGGCCTGCGCAACGTGGCCGCCGGCACCAACCCGACCGGCCTGAAGCGGGGCATCGACGCGGCGGCCGCCAAGGTCTCCGAGGCGCTGCTCGGCAAGGCCGTCGAGGTCGCCGGCAAGGAGTCGATCGCGCACGTCGCGACCGTCTCCGCGCAGGACGCCGCGATTGGCGAGCTGATCGCCGAGGCGATGGAGAAGGTCGGCCGCGACGGCGTCATCACCGTCGAGGAGGGCTCCGCGCTCGTCACCGAGCTGGAGGTGACCGAGGGTCTGCAGTTCGACAAGGGCTTCATCTCGCCGAACTTCGTCACCGACCTGGAGGCGCAGGAGGCGGTCCTGGAGGACCCGTACATCCTGATCACCACCCAGAAGATCTCGGCGATCGAGGAGCTGCTGCCGCTGCTGGAGAAGGTCCTCCAGAACAACAAGCCGCTGCTCATCGTCGCCGAGGACGTCGAGGGCCAGGCCCTGTCCACGCTCGTGGTCAACGCGCTGCGCAAGACCGTCAAGGTCTGCGCCGTCAAGGCCCCCGGGTTCGGCGACCGCCGCAAGGCGATGCTCCAGGACATGGCGATCCTGACCGGCGCCGAGCTGGTCGCCCCGGAGCTGGGCTACAAGCTCGACCAGGTCGGCCTGGAGGTGCTCGGCACCGCCCGCCGCGTCGTGGTCGACAAGGAGAACACCACCGTCGTCGACGGTGGCGGGCAGGCCTCCGAGGTCGCCGACCGGGTCGCGCAGATCCGCAAGGAGATCGAGGCCTCCGACTCCGAGTGGGACCGGGAGAAGCTGGCCGAGCGGCTGGCGAAGCTCTCCGGCGGCATCGCCGTGATCAAGGTCGGCGCGGCCACCGAGGTCGAGATGAAGGAGCGCAAGCACCGCATCGAGGACGCCATCGCCGCGACCAAGGCCGCGGTCGAGGAGGGTACGGTCCCGGGTGGCGGCGCCGCCCTGGCCCAGATCCTGCCGGTGCTCGACGACGACCTGGGCTTCACCGGTGACGAGAAGGTCGGCGTCTCGATCGTGCGCAAGGCGCTCGTCGAGCCGCTGCGCTGGATCGCGCAGAACGCCGGCCACGACGGCTACGTGGTGGTGGAGAAGGTCGTCGGCCAGGACTGGGGCAACGGCCTCGACGCCGCCACCGGCGAGTACGTCGACCTGGCCAAGTCCGGCATCATCGACCCGGTGAAGGTGACCCGCAACGCGGTCAGCAACGCCGCCTCGATCGCCGGCCTGCTGCTCACCACCGAGAGCCTCGTGGTGGAGAAGCCGGCCGAGCCGGAGCCGGCCGCCGCCGGTGGGCACGGCCACTCGCACGGTCACGGCCACCAGCACGGCCCGGGCTTCTGACCCGAGGAGCACGCCCGACGTCAGGGCACACCGCCGACCCGGTGGTGTGCCCTGACGCGTATCTGCTTACGGAACGCTGACGACATTGGCAGCCGGCCCGGCGGGTCGACCAGACTGGACGCCGTGAGCACCCTCTCCCGCCGCCGCGCGGCGACGGCCGGTGTCGTCGCCACCGTGGTGGCCCTCGGCACCGCCGAACCCGTGGCGGTCCTGACCGGTCCCCGGTCCGCTCCGCTCGTCGCCGTCGGCGGACTCGTCGTCGACCTGGTCCCCGAGCCGCTCAAGCAGTTCGCCATCGACGTCTTCGGCACGTACGACAAGATCGCCCTGCTGGTGGGGACCGCGCTGCTGCTGGCCGCCTTCGGGGCGCTGCTCGGCCTGGCGGCGGCCCGGCGGCTGGTGCTCGGCCTGGCCGGGGTCGCCGCGTTCACGGTGCTCGGCGTGGCCGCCGCGCTGACCCGGGCCGGCGCGAACGCGTTCGACGGGCTGCCCGCCCTGGTCGGCGGCGGACTCGGCGCGCTGACGCTCTGGGCCTTCGTGGCCGGACCGCTGAGCGCCGATCCGGCACCCCGCGCCACGCCGTCCTCCGCGCCGCCCCCGGCGGTCGCCGCGCTCGCCCGCGAGGGGGAGACCCCCGGCGGCTGGGAGCCGGTCCGGCACGACGACGCGGAGTCGCGGCGGCGGTTCCTGCGTGGCGCCGGGCTGCTCACCGGCGCGGCGGCGGTGGCCGGGCTGGGCGGGCACTGGCTGGCCGGCCGTCGCGGCGTGTCGGCGGCCCGGGAGGCGGTGACGCTGCCCGCCCCGGCCGCCCCCGCACCGCAGGTGCCGGCCGGAGCGGACCTGTCGCTGCCCCGGCTCGCGCCGTACGTCACACCGAACCGGGAGTTCTACCGGATCGACACCGCGCTCGTGGTGCCGCAGGTCGATCCGGCCACCTGGCGGCTGCGTATCCACGGGCGGGTGCGCAACCCGATCGAGCTGAGCTTCGACGACCTGCTGGCCCGTCCGATGGTCGAGCGGTACGTGACGCTCGCCTGCGTCTCCAACGAGGTGGGCGGCGACCTGATCGGCAACGCGCGCTGGCTCGGCGTGCCGATCAAGGAGCTGCTCGACGAGGCCGGCCCGCTCGACGGCGCGGACCAGGTGGTCGGCCGCGCGGTGGACGGCTGGACCTGCGGGACGCCGACGTCGGTGCTGCGCGACGGGCGGGACGCGCTGCTCGCGGTCGGCATGAACGGCGAACCGCTGCCGATCGAACACGGTTTCCCGGTGCGGATGGTGGTGCCCGGCCTCTACGGGTACGTGTCGGCCTGCAAGTGGCTCACCGAGCTGGAGCTGACCAGTTTCGCCGACTTCGACGCGTACTGGGTGCCGCGCGGCTGGTCCGCGCAGGGCCCGATCAAGACGCAGTCCCGGATCGACACGCCCCGGCCCCGCAGCCGCCCAGCCGCCGGCCCGGTGACGGTGGCGGGTGTGGCGTGGGCGCAGCACCGTGGCATCCGCCGCGTCGAGGTACGCGCCGACGGCGGCCCGTGGCAGGAGGCGACGCTCGCCCCGGCGGTGTCGGCTGACACCTGGGTGCAGTGGTCCTGGCGGTGGGACGCGACGCCGGGCGAGCACACGCTCCAGGTCCGGGCGACCGACACGGCGGGCGAGACCCAGACGGAACAGCGCGCCCCGGTAGCCCCCGACGGCGCGACCGGCTGGCACACAGTGCGGGTCACGGTCACCTGACGACCGCCCCACCCCGAAAGATCAACACCAGCTCCCCGAAGTGGTGGCATCAGAGGTTCCGCGATATGGCCACTTCGCCGAACTGGTGTTGATCACGCGAGGGCCGGGCCGGGACGACACGACGCCGCGCCCCGGGGTCCGGGGCGCGGCGTCGGGGGTCGTGGAGCCGGTCAGGCGACCTTGCGCTGGTCCGGCACGGCGGTGTTGTGCGGGCGGCCGAGGCGCGCCTCCAGGCGGGCGATGTCCACCCGGGTCTGCCGGCGGTCGGCCAGGTCCTCCCAGCCGAGCGCGAGCAGCCGCAGCCGCTCGGACTCGCTGAACCCGCCCCAGACGCCGTACGGCTCGCGCACGGAGAGCGCGTGCGCGGCGCACTCGGCGCGTACCGGGCAGGCGCGGCAGACCGACTTGGCGCCGGTTTCGCGGCGCAGCCGGGAGGAGCCGCGCTCGCCGTCCGGGTGGAAGAACTGCGCGCTGTCGCGGCCACGGCAGGCTCCGAGCCGCTGCCAGTCCCAGAGCTCGTCGATCGGTCCAGGCAGCCTACGTACGTTCGACATCAGCACCCCTCCTCCCGCGCGGCACCGCGGAGAATGTTCGTTGCCAGCTACCGGGCGGCGGTCCGCGCGGGATGCCGGTTCCGGATGAACCCCTCGGTACCCGAGCGGTCCGCGCCTCACACATCTGTGATCGAAAACCTCGGACACTCGGCGGCATATGCCCCATCTGTCGGAAAAGTTCGGATGATTGCCCGGAACCCCCTCCCGACCCCACCTCCGCATGGTCTGCTCTGAGTCGGAGAGGAGACCACCGTGCGTAGTGTTCTTGTGTGCGTTCGGACACCATTGGCGGCCCAGCATCTGACCTCCGCGGCGGCGCGGCTCGGGCTGTCCGGCGTCGTCCGGACGGCCGTCTCCGATCCGGAGGTGATGTTGCGGCTCGCCGAGCGTCCGGTGGACGTGGTGCTCGCCGACACCGCCCTGACCCGCCCGGACAGCGCCGGCTTCGTCCGGCGGGTGCTCGCCCGCGCCCCGCAGGCGGCGGTGCTGCTCCTCGGCGCCGAGGAGTCGGAGTCGGCGGCGGCCACCATCAGCGCCGGGGCGCGCGGACTGATCCAGAACGCCGACCACGACCTGACCAGCGCGGTCGCCAAGGCGCTGCTGCTGCTCTCCGCCCCCGGCCGGAGCAACAGGCACCGGGTGGCGGACACCGCCCGGGACGCGGCGGCGGTGGGCGGGCCGACCCGGTCGGCGGCGCCGGGGCGTACCCAGGGTGGGCCCGGCTGGCCGGCGACGGCCCCGGTGGACGCCGCGGGCCTGCCCACGGTGGTGCCGGTGCAACGGGGCGAGGACCCGGACGACCCGGCGGCGGCCGACGGCGCGGAGGCGCCCCGGGCCGGTGCGGTCCAGCGACCGGCGCGGACGCCGCGCAGCGCGATCGGACTGACCGAGCGGGAGCTTCAGGTGCTGCTCGGCATGGCCGAGGGCAAGAGCAACGCGGAGATCGGGCGGGAGCTGTTCGTCTCCGAGGACACGGTCAAGACGCACGCCCGGCGGCTGTTCCGCAAGCTCGGCGCGCGCGACCGGGCGCACGCCGTCGCGGCCGGGTTCCGGGCGGGCCTGGTCGCCTGACTCGCCCGGCTGTCACTCCTGCGCGGAGTCGTCGGTGCCCTCGGTGAGCGTGTCGTGCACACCGTCGGCGTACCCGCGGGCGTAGTCCCAGCTCACGTAGTGGTCCGGGTCCGGGTCGTAGGCCGGCTCGTGCACCCGGGGACGCCCCGAGTTGAGCAGGTGGCGCAGGTTGCCGCGCAGCAGATCCCAGTCGAAGTAGTGCGGCTCGCGGCAGTCCTCGCACTCGATCACCAGGCCGCGCACGCCGATCGGCTGGAGCAGCGCCTGGTAGATCTCCAGATCGGCGAGATCCTCCAGGACGTCCTGGCGCTCGACCTCGGTCAGCGGGTCGAGCGCGTCGTCGTCGCCGGGATCGTGCAGGCCGGCAGCCGGATCGGCCGGGTCGCCGTTGAACGGGTCGATGGGCTCGTCGTGCACCCCCTCACCGTAGACCCCGAGCCGCCGGAAAGCCCGCCCCAGCCCGTGCTGTGGCCCTGCCTACCCTCGGGCCCGCCGCTGCCCGGGCCGGGACGGGTAGGTGGGTACGATGAGGCGACGCGCCGTCACCCGGCGCCTGCCGGTGCCCCCGCGCGCCGCCTCGCTGCAGCCCGTTCGACCAGCTCAGGGGAGCAATCGTGGAGAATTCGCCCAGCACCGAGATCCCGGCCGGCGCCGACGGCGGGGAGCTGGGTGGCCATCTGCCCGAGCTGCCGGCCGGTTCGGCCCGGGTGGTGCCGCTCGGGCTGACCTTCGACGACGTACTGCTCCAGCCGGGCGAGTCGGACGTCGTGCCCAGCCGCGTCAACACCCGCACCCGCCTCACCCGCAACATCGAGCTGACCGTGCCGCTGCTGTCGAGCGCGATGGACACGGTCACCGAGGCGCGGATGGCGATCGCGATGGCCCGCCAGGGCGGCATCGGCGTGCTGCACCGCAACCTCTCCGTCGAGGACCAGGCGCTCCAGGTCGACCTGGTGAAGCGCTCCGAGTCCGGCATGATCACCAACCCGGTGACCGCCAGCCCGGACGACACGCTGCGCGAGGTCGACGCGCTCTGCGGGCGCTACCGCATCTCCGGCGTGCCGGTGGTGGACGGGCAGGGCCAGCTCGTCGGCATCGTCACCAACCGCGACATGCGGTTCGTCTCCGACCCGGCCACGCCGGTGCGCGAGATCATGACCCGCACCCCGCTGATCACCGCCCCGGTCGGCGTGAGCAAGGACGACGCGCTCGGCCTGCTGCGCCAGCACAAGATCGAGAAGCTGCCGATCGTGGACGCGGGCGGCAAGCTGCGCGGCCTGATCACGGTCAAGGACTTCACCAAGAGCGAGCAGTACCCGAACGCCACCAAGGACGACGCGGGCCGGCTCCGGGTCGCCGCCGCGGTCGGCGTGGGCGAGGACGGCTACAAGCGGGCCCGCGCGCTCGTCGACGCCGGCGTGGACGTCGTCATCGTGGACACCGCACACGGCCACCAGCGGGCCGTACTGGAGATGGTGGCCCGGCTCAAGCGGGACGTCAGCATCGACATCGTGGGCGGCAACATCGCCACGTACGCGGGCGCGAAGGCGCTCGTCGAGGCCGGCGCGGACGGCGTGAAGGTGGGCGTCGGACCGGGCGCCATCTGCACCACCCGGATCGTGGCCGGGGTCGGCGTACCGCAGATCACCGCGATCATGGAGGCGGCCCGCGCCGCCCGCCCGGCCGGCGTGCCGGTGATCGGCGACGGCGGCATTCAATACTCCGGCGACATCGCCAAGGCCCTGGTGGCCGGCGCCGACACGGTGATGCTCGGCAGCCTGCTCGCCGGCTGCGAGGAGAGCCCCGGTGAGCTGATCTTCATCAACGGCAAGCAGTACAAGGCGTACCGGGGGATGGGCTCGCTCGGCGCGATGCAGTCGCGCGGCCAGGGCAAGTCCTACTCCAAGGACCGCTACTTCCAGCAGGACGTGCTCGCCGAGGACAAGCTGGTCCCGGAGGGCGTCGAGGGTCAGGTGCCCTACCGGGGGCCGCTGTCCGCCGTCGCCCACCAGCTCATCGGCGGGCTGCGCGCCGCGATGGGGTACGTGGGCGCGGAGAGCATCCCGGAGCTGCACCGGCGTGGCCAGCTCATCCGGATCACCGCGGCCGGGCTCAAGGAGAGCCACCCGCACGACATCCAGATGACCGTCGAGGCGCCCAACTACCACTCCCGCTGACCCACCACCCCCAACCACCTGGAGTCCCCCATGCGTGACGTGGTCGAGATCGGGCTGGGCAAGACCGCGCAGCGCGGCTACCACCTGGACGACATCGCCATCGTGCCGAGCCGCCGCACCCGGGACGTCGACGACGTCTCCACCGCGTGGCAGCTCGACGCGTACCAGTTCGGCATCCCGTGCGTCGCGCACCCCTCGGACGCGACCATGAGCCCCGCCTCGGCGGTCCGGCTCGGCCAGCTCGGCGGCCTCGGCGTGCTCAACGTCGAGGGCCTCTGGACCCGGTACGAGAACCCGGCCAAGATCCTGGAGGAGCTGGCCGGTCTCGGCGAGGACGCGCGGGCGACCAAGCGCCTCCAGGAGGTCTACGCCGAGCCGATCCGGCCCGACCTGATCGCCGAGCGGGTCCGTGAGCTGCGCGAGGGCGGCGGCACGGTGGCGGTGCGGGTCTCCCCGCAGCACACCCTGGCGCTGGCCCCGGTGATCCTCGACGCCGGCGTGGACATCCTGGTCATCCAGGGCACGCTCGTCTCGGCCGAGCACGTCTCGACCACCGACGAGCCGCTGAACCTCAAGGAGTTCATCGCCGACCTGGACCTGCCGGTCGTCGTGGGTGGCTGCACCGACTACAAGACCGCGCTGCACCTGATGCGTACCGGCGCGGCCGGCGTGATCGTGGGCATCGGCGGCGACGACTGGTCGACCACCGAGTCGGTGCTCGGCATCCGGGTGCCGATGGCCACCGCCATCGCCGACGCCGCCGCGGCCCGCCGCGACTACCTGGACGAGACCGGCGGCCGGTACGTGCACCTGATCGCCGACGGCGACATGCAGACCTCCGGCGACATCGCCAAGGCGCTCGGCTGCGGCGCGGACGCGGTGATGCTCGGCGAGCCGCTGTCGCTCTGCGAGGAGGCCCCGGCCGGTGGCGCCTGGTGGCACTCGGCGGCCAGCCACCCGTCGCTGCCCCGGGGCGCGTTCGAGGTGGCCGGCGAGCCGCTCGGCTCGATGGAGAAGCTGCTGTTCGGCCCGGCCGACGAGCCGGACGGCCAGCTCAACCTCTTCGGTGGCCTGCGCCGCGCGATGGCCAAGTGCGGCTACCGCGACCTCAAGGAGTTCCAGAAGGTCGGACTGGTCCTCGACCGCTGAGCACCGCTGAGTATCGCTGAGCACCGCTGAGTATCGGCTGAGTACCGCACGACGGCGCGGGCGGCGGCCCGGACGTGTTCCGGCCCCGCCCGCGCCGTCGCGCGTCTAGGCTCGCCGGGTGAGACGGGGGCGGGTCTGGGCGGCAGGGCTGGTGGCGGCGGCGCTCGCGCTGGGCGGCTGCACCGGCGGCGACGAGCGCGGGTTCCGGCCGGGCGCGGCGGACGCCGGTGACCCGTACGTGCCGGGAGCCGGCAACGGCGGCTACGACGTGGGCCACTACGCGCTGGACGTGCGCTACGACCCGGCGAGCGACCGGCTCACCGGCACCGCAAAGCTGACCGTCACCGCCACCCGGGCGCTGTCCCGGTTCCAGCTCGACCTGGCCGGGCTGGACGTCGAGCGGGTGCGGGTGGACGGGGAGGCGGCGAAGCACCGCCACGACGGCGCCGAGCTGATCGTCACGCCGCCGCGCGGGCTGCCGTCGGGGAAGCGGTTCACCGTCGAGGTCGCGTACGGCGGGGTGCCGCAGCCGCTGCCGAACGCCGAACTGGGCGACGGCGGTTTCCACGCCACTGCGGACGGTGCGATAGCGCTCGGCCAGCCGGAGTCGGCCAGCACGTGGTATCCGGTGAACGACCACCCGTCGGACAAGGCCACCTACGACCTCGCGGTCACCGTGCCGGACGGGCTCGCCGCGCTGTCCAACGGCGCGCCGGAGGGCCGGACGTCCAGCGGCGGCTGGACCACCTGGCGCTGGTCCGAGCGCGCACCGATGGCCAGCTACCTGAGCACGCTGGTGATCGGCGACTACCGGGTCAGCAGCGGCACCCACGCCGGCAAGCCCATCGTCACCGCCGTCGCCGCGGCGCTGCCCGCGGACGGGCCGGCCGCCGCGTCGGTGGCCCGCACCGGCGAGGTCGCCGACTTCCTGGCCGGGCACTTCGGGCCGTACCCGTTCGAGGCGTACGGCGGCGTGGTGGTCGCCGACGAACGCATCCGGTACGCGCTGGAGACGCAGAGCCGTCCGGTCTACGGGCCGGCGTTCTTCCGCGACGGCCGGCCGAACACCGAGGTGGTCGCGCACGAGCTGGCGCACCAGTGGTTCGGCGACAGCGTCTCGGTGGCCCGGTGGAGCGACATCTGGCTCAACGAGGGCTTCGCCACGTACGCCGAATGGCTCTGGGCCGAGCACGACGGCGGGCGCACGGTGGCGCAGACCGTCGCGCAACGGTACGCGGACACCGACTGGTCGAAGCCCACTGTCGACCCGGGCCGGGCCGGGATGTTCGGTGACGCGGTCTACCAGCGGGGCGCGCTCGCGGTGCACGCGCTGCGCCGCGCGGTGGGCGACGAGACGTTCCACCGCGTGCTGCGCGGCTGGCTGGCGCAGCACCGCGACGGCAACGTCACCACCGCCGATTTCGTCGGGTACGCCGAACGCACGTCGGGGCGGCCGCTGCGGGCGCTGCTGGACGCCTGGCTGGTCGGCGGCACGCCGCCGGGACTGCCGTGACGCACGCGTGACCGCCGCTGGGTAGGCTGCCGCGTCGGAGCGGCCCGTGGGCGGGGGCCGCCGAACGGCCCCGGGAGGGATCGAAGCGATGACGCGGCGCGGCGCACGACGACGGATCGGGTTGCTGACCTGCGGCACGCTGCTGGTGGCCGGCTGCGGTTCGGCCGAGCCGGACCCGGGTCCGTCGACCCCGGCCGGCCCGGCGCCGGCGACCTCGCGCAGCTTCGCACCGGGCGCGGCCGGCGCCGGCGATCCGTACTTCCCGCGCTACGGCAACGGCGGGTACGACGTCGCGCACTACACGGTCAAGGTGCGCTACGACCCGGAGACCGACAAGCTCAGCGGCACCACCACGCTGCGGGCCACCGCAACCGCCGACCTGTCCGCGTTCAACCTGGACCTGGCCGGGCTGACCGTCCGGTCGGTCACAGTGGACGGTGCCGCCGCCCGGCACAGCCGCACCGACGACGAGCTGGTGATCACCCCGGCCATCGGGCTGACCTCCGGCAACGGCTTCACCGCCGAGATCCGGTACGACGGCCGGCCGGAGCCGCTGCGGAACGAGGCGCTGGGCGAGGGCGGCTGGCTGCACACGACCGACGGGGCGATCGCGCTCGGTCAGCCGGAGTCGGCGAGCACCTGGTTCCCGGTCAACGACCACCCGTCGGACAAGGCCACCTACGACATGGAGATCACCGTCCCCAAGGGGCTGACGGCGGTCTCCAACGGTGTGCCGAAGGGTAGGTCGACGAGCGGCGCCTGGACCACCTGGAAGTGGTCGGAGACCGCGCCGACGGCCAGTTACCTGACCACCGTGGCGATCGGGAAGTTCCGGGTCACCACCGGGGAGCACAAGGGACGGCCGGTCTACAGCGCGGTCACCACCCAGGTGGCGCAGGGCGCGCCGGACCGGTCCCTCGCGCGCACGGTCGAGGTCGCCGACTACCTGGAGAGCGTCTTCGGGCCGTACCCGTTCGACGCGTACGGCGGCGTGGTGATCGCCGACGACCGGATCCGGTACGCGCTGGAGACGCAGAGCCGCCCGGTCTACTCGGCGAGCTTCTTCCAGCAGGGCGACAACACCGGCGTGGTCGCGCACGAGCTGGCCCACCAGTGGTACGGCAACAGCGTGTCGATCCAGCGCTGGCAGGACATCTGGCTCAACGAAGGGCTGGCCACGTACGCCGAGTGGCTGTGGGCGGAGCACAGCGGCTCGACCACGGTGCAGCGCACGTTCGAGCAGAAGTACGCGAACGCCGGCGGGCAGGTGTGGCGTACGCCGCCGGGCAAGCCGGGCGTGGCGAACCTGTTCAGCCGCTCGGTCTACGACCGGGGCGGGATGACTGTGCACGCGCTGCGGGTGGCGGTGGGCGACACCGCGTTCTTCACCATCCTGCGCACCTGGGCCGCGGAGCGGAAGAACGGCAACGCCACCACCGCCGACTTCGTGGCGCTGGCCGAGCGGATCACCGGCAAGAAGCTGGCGAAGGTCTTCGACCCGTGGCTGTACGGCACCGAGCGCCCGCCCGCCCCGAAGCCGCTGTAGGCGTCAGTTCTTGACGCGCAGCGACGGGTGGGCGGCCAGGAACGCGTCGGCCCGCCCGCCGCGCAGCGCGGTGAGGAAGTCGCGGCCGAGCGGCTTGAGCTGTTCACCCCGGTAGGCGCCGCCGCTGCTCACCCCGGCGCCGGGCAGCACGACGAGCGTGAGCCGGTCGGCCGGCAGGCCACCCAGGACGTACGCGAAGTCGATGAGCTTCCGGCCGCCCCCGGCGTACACCAGGGTCTTGCCCAGCGCGGCCACCACCTGCTCGACCCGCTGCGGGTCGCGGGCGGTGCCCTGGTCGAGGATCTTGCGGGCCAGTGCCCGGAGCAGTTGCTGCTGGTGCCGCTGCCGGGTGTAGTCGCCGCCCGCGGTGTAGCGCTGCCGCGCGTAGTCGAGCGCCTGCCAGCCGGTCAGGTGCCGGGTGCCCTTCTCGTAGACCATCTGCGGCCCGACGTACCCGCCGCCGGTCAGGGTCCGCATGGTGCCGTCCGGGCGGCGGTGCCGGGACTCGACCCGCTGGTCGACGTAGAGGTCCACCCCGCCGAGCGTGTCCACCAGCTTGTCGAAGCCGCCGAACGTGATCACCGCCCCGGCGTCGATGCGCAGCCCGGTGTAGCGGGAGACGGTGGTGCGCAGCAGCTCGTACCCCTGGGCGGTGCTGGGGTTGCGCTTGTCGCCCGGCACCCGGCTGCCGTAGCTCATCGCGTGGGTGAGCTTGGTCCGCCCGCCCGGGTAACGGGCCTTCGGGTAGGCGGGGATGTCCACCACCAGGTCGCGGGGGAGCGAGAACAGGTACGCCCGGTCCAGCCCGGCCGGTACGTGCAGCAGCAGCACGGCGTCGGCGTGCGGCTCCCAGCCGGGGATGCTGACCCGGGTGTCCACGCCGACGAGCAGCAGGTTGAGCGGGCCCTTCAGGTCGGCGCCGGGCGGCGGCGTTGGGCTGGCGGTGGTCGGGGCGGGCGTGGGCGAGGCCGGGGGTGCGGTGGTCGGGCCGGCGACCGGGGCGGCCGGGCGGTTCGCCACCAGCCGGGTGGTCACCACCGCTCCGGTGGTCACCAGCAGCGCCGCCACCAGTGCGGCCAGGCCCAGCAGGCGTCGTCTCGTCACGTTCGTTCCTCCCCGTGGATTCGACGCGCCAGGGCGGCCCACGGGTTGCAGCGGCGGGAATCCCGGCGATCGAGCGCTCTGCATGATGTGCGAAAAAGCCTCGTTGGCGCTATAGCTACTCGTCGGTAATGATGCGTCAATGCGCTACGACGTGGTCGTCATCGGGTCCGGGTTCGGCGGCAGCGTCACCGCGCTGCGGCTGGCCGAGAAGGGTTACTCGGTCGGCGTGCTGGAGGCCGGCCGGCGCTTCGCCGACGACGAGTTCCCGCGTACGTCCTGGCGGGCGCGACGGTTCCTCTGGGCGCCCCGGCTCGGCTGCTTCGGGCTCCAGCGGATCACGCTGCTGCGCTCGGCCGACCGCAAGGCCGGCGGCGGCGTGCTGGTGCTCTCCGGCGCCGGTGTGGGCGGCGGCTCGCTCGTCTACGCGAACACGCTCTACGAGCCGCTCGACGCGTTCTACGCCGACCCGCAGTGGCGGGACATCACCGACTGGCGCGACGAGCTGGCCCGCCACTACGACCAGGCGAAGCGGATGCTCGGCGTCACCACGTACCCGATCGACACCCGCGCGGACCAGGCCGTGCGCGCGGTGGCCGAGCGGATGGGGGTGGCGCACACCTACCACCCGACGCCGGTCGGGGTGCACATCGGGCGCCCCGGCGAGCGGGTGGCCGACCCGTACTTCGGCGGGGCCGGGCCGGACCGCACCGGGTGCAGCCACTGCGGGTCGTGCATGACCGGCTGCCGGCACGGCGCCAAGAACACGCTCGTGAAGAACTACCTCTGGCTGGCCGAGCGGCTCGGTGTGCAGGTGCACCCGCTGACCACTGTGACCGCCGTACGCCCCGACCCGGCCGGCGGCTACGCCGTGCACACCGAGCGCACCGGCGCCTGGCTGCGCAAGCGGCGCGAGGTGATCCACGCCGACCAGGTGGTCTTCGCGGCCGGCGCGCTCGGCACCCAGCGGCTGCTGCACGAGATGAAGGCGACCGGCGCGCTGCCGGCGCTCTCGCCCCGGCTGGGCGAGCTGACCCGCACCAACTCCGAGGCCATCCTCGGCGCCTCGGTGGCACCCGGCGCGGCCCGCCGGCGCGGCCTCGACTTCACCGAGGGGGTGGCGATCACCAGCTCGTTCCACCCCGACCCGCAGACCCACATCGAGCCGGTCCGCTACGGCAAGGGCTCCAACGCGATGGGCCTGCTCCAGTCGCTGCTCGTCGACGGCGGTCCCCGCCGGGTCCGGCGCTGGCTGGGCAGCATCGTCCGGCAGCCCGCGCTGGCGGCTCGGATGCTGTCGGTACGCCGCTGGTCCGAGCGCACCGTGATCGCGCTCGTCATGCAGTCGGTCGACAACTCGCTGACCACCCGCTACCGCAAGGGCCGGCTGGTCTCCGGCCCCGGCCACGGCGCGCCCAACCCGACCTGGATCCCGGCCGGCAACACGGCGGCCCGGCTGCTCGCCGAGGAGATCGGCGGCACCCCCGGCGGGGCGGTCACCGAACCGTTCAACATCCCGGTGACCGCGCACATCCTCGGCGGCGCGGTCATCGGCGCCACCCCGGACGCGGGCGTCATCGACCCCTGGCACCGGGTGTACGGGCATCCGGGGCTGCACGTGGTGGACGGCGCGGCGGTCTCGGCGAACCTGGGCGTCAACCCGTCGCTGACGATCACCGCCCAGGCCGAGCGGGCCATGTCGTACTGGCCGAACAAGGGCGAGGCGGACCCGCGCCCGGCGCTCGGGTCGGCGTACAACCGGGTCGAGCCGGTCCCGCCGCGGCGGCCGGCCGTCCCCGCGCACGCCCCCGCCGCGTTGCGCCCCTAGGGCCGCAACGATCGCCGCAGGATGTGGTTGACGCCGAACTCGGTGTCGCTCACGCGTACGTCGTGGTAGCCGATGCGCCGGTAGAACCCGTGCCCGGTGATGCTCGCGCCGGTCTCCATGACGTCGTGGCCCTCGGCCCGGGCCAGGTCCTCGACGTGCCGCATCAGCAGGCGGCCGACGCCGCCGCCGTGCGCGTCGGGATCGACGAACATCGTGTAGACCTTGTTGCCGTCGCGCGACACAGTGCCGACGACCCGTCCGGCCCGCTCCGCCACGTAGACGTGTCGCTCGACGCCGAGGCGGCGGAACCGGTCGGGGGAGAAGTGCGCGCACATCCGGTCGATCAGCTCGGCCGGGTAGTCGCGGCTGTTCACCTCGCGCAGGCAGCGGACGACGAGCGCCGACAGCGCCTCGCCGTCGTCCGGGCGGAAGTCGCGGATCGTCACCCCGGCCATCGTCGTGTCTCCCGTCGCCCTGGTCGGCGGGACGCTACCGGGTCAGGTGGCGGGCGGGGATCCCGGCGGACATCCCGGGCGTAGCGGTGTCCTCGGCGCCACGCCACGCGGGAACTCCGGGGCGCGTCCGCGCGGCCGGTGACTGTCGGTAGGCTTTGCGCACATGAGCACGCCTCGCCCCGTCCTCGTGGTGGACTTCGGAGCCCAGTACGCCCAGCTCATCGCGCGCCGTGTCCGCGAGGCGAAGGTCTACTCGGAGATCGTCCCGCATTCCCTGCCGGTGTCCGAGATGCTGGCCAAGGACCCGGCCGCGATCATCCTGTCCGGCGGCCCGTCCAGCGTCTACGCGCCCGACGCGCCGCAGATCGACGCCGGGATGTTCGACGCCGGGGTGCCGGTCTTCGGCATCTGCTACGGCTTCCAGGCCATGGCCCAGGCGCTCGGCGGCACCGTCGCGCGCACCGGCAACCGCGAGTACGGCGGCACCCCGCTGCGCCCGCGCCTGACCGAGCCCGGCGTGCTGCTGCGCGACCTGCCGGCCGACCTGCCGGTCTGGATGAGCCACGGCGACTGCGTCACCGAGGCCCCGGACGGCTTCACCGTCACCGCCGAGTCGGCGGGCGCCCCGGTCGCCGCGTTCGAGGACGTGGCCGGGCGGCGGGCCGGCGTGCAGTTCCACCCCGAGGTGGGGCACACCGCGCACGGCCAGGAGATGCTCACCCGCTTCCTGTACGACATCGCCGGCATCGAACCGACCTGGACGCCGTCGAACATCATCGACGAGCAGGTCGCCCGGATCCGTGAGCAGATCGGCGACAAGGAGGTCATCTGCGGCCTCTCCGGCGGCGTCGACTCGGCGGTCGCCGCGGCGCTCGTGCACCGCGCCGTGGGCGACCAGCTCACCTGCGTGTTCGTGGACCACGGCCTGCTGCGGGCCGGTGAGGCCGAGCAGGTCGAGAAGGACTACGTCGCGGCGACCGGCATCAAGCTCAAGGTGGTCGACGCCCGGGAGCGGTTCCTCGGCGCGCTCGCCGGGGTGACCGACCCGGAGCAGAAGCGCAAGATCATCGGCCGGGAGTTCATCCGCGTCTTCGAGGCCGCCGCCCGGGAGATCGCCGCGCACGGCGACGTGGAATACCTGGTGCAGGGCACGCTCTACCCGGACGTGGTCGAGTCCGGCGGCGGCACCGGCACCGCCAACATCAAGAGCCACCACAACGTCGGCGGTCTGCCCGAGGATCTCAAGTTCTCGCTGGTCGAGCCGCTGCGCACGCTGTTCAAGGACGAGGTCCGCACGATCGGCCTGGAGCTGGGACTGCCCGAGGCGATGGTGTGGCGGCACCCGTTCCCCGGCCCGGGCCTGGCCATCCGGATCATCGGCGCGGTCGACGAGGAGCGCCTCGCCGTGCTCCGCAAGGCCGACCTGATCGCCCGGCAGGAGCTGACCACCGCCGGCCTGGACCGGGGCGTCTGGCAGTTCCCGGTGGTGCTGCTGGCCGACGTGCGCAGCGTCGGGGTGCAGGGCGACGGGCGCACCTACGGTCACCCGGTGGTGCTGCGCCCGGTCTCCAGCGAGGACGCGATGACCGCCGACTGGTCCCGGCTGCCCTACGACGTGGTGGCCCGGATCTCCACCCGGATCACCAACGAGGTCGCCGAGGTCAACCGCGTGGTCCTGGACGTGACGAGCAAGCCGCCGGGCACCATCGAGTGGGAGTGACGCCGCTCAGGCCGCGGGCGGCGCTCCGGCGTCCGGCCGCGGCGGCGTCTGCGGTCCGGCCCCGGGCTGCGGCGTGGCCGGCGGGACCGGTGCGGCCGGCGGGACCGGCGGCCAGCCCGGCGCGGTGCCCGGCGGGTGCGGCCAGGCGGGCGCGCCGGCCGGCTCCTCGGGCATCAGGAACCACATGATCGGGTACGCGAGCGCGGCGAGCCCGCCGGTGAGCACCGTGGCGGTCGCGAAGACCACCCGGATCAGCGTGGGGTCGGCGGCGAAGTAGCGGCCGAGGCCGCTCGCCACACCGGCGATCATGCGGTCGCTGACCGGCCGGCGGAGCTGCTTGTACGGGGCCTGGGAGGGGTTCGGGAAGGTCATGGGTCAACGGTCCCGCGGGCTGCGGCGGCCGACCTCGGTGACCGCCCGGACACTTACCCTGACCCATCCCTGAGGCGCCAGCCAAGAGTCAGGAATCTGACTCTTTTCGATCTCGGTAACCCGGTCCGGGGAGAATTTGCTCCCGTGACCACCTCGCTGGAGCCGCTCCGCAGGATCGCGGCATACGCAGTTTGTGCTGATTCAAACGGCCGAGTGTTGCTGGTCCGCGCATCGGAGCGCTCCGGCACCCCCGGCACCTGGTCGCTCCCCGGAGGAGCGGTCGACCACGGTGAGGACCCCAAACACACGGTCGTACGGGAGACCGCGGCCGAGACCGGGCTCTCGGTGGCGGTCGCCGGCCTCCAGGACGTGCTCGCCGACATGCGGGCGCTGCCCGAGCGGCGCATCACGATCCACACCGACCGGCTGCTCTACACCGTGTCGGTCCGCGGCGGGACGCTCACCGAGCGGGTCGACCGCCCGACCGACCTGGCCCGCTGGTTCACCCTCGACGAGGCCCGGGAGCTGCCGCTGCGGTCGTTCACCGCGCGTGCCCTGGGCCTGCCCACCTCCACCGACGACATCGTGCCGGAGGAGGTGCCCGAGTTCCCCTCGTTCTACGCCGTCCCCGGCCCGGACGGGCTGCACCGGGCGCAGCGCTTCGCCGCGTACGCGGTGGTGACCGACCCGGAGGAGCGCGTGCTGCTGACCCGGGTCTCCGACGGCTACCCGGGCGCCGGCTGCTGGCACCTGCCCGGCGGCGGCACCGACTACGGCGAGCAGCCGGGCGCGGCGCTGATCCGGGAGCTGGTCGAGGAGACCGGCCAGACCGGCCGCCTCGTCGAGTTGCTGGGGGTGGCCAGCCACCGGGACGCCGCCTCGCTCGGCCCGGAGGGCTACCCGATCGACTGGCACGGCGTACGCGCCTTCTACCGGGTGGTGGTCGACCAGCCCGCGCCGCCCACCGTGGCCGACATCGGCGGCTCCACCTGCGAGGCCCGCTGGTTCCGTCGCGAGGAACTCGGCGCCCTCCCCACCGACCGCCTCACCGAGGTGACAGCCGAAGCAGTCCAGGCCGCCCACCTCCTCTAACCCCACCCCGGCGCCCCGCCCCCGTGCGCCCCACCCCGGCGCCCACCCCGGCGATCATGAAGTTGACGGCGCGAAATGTCCGCCTCGGTACCGCTAACCTCATGATCGACGGAGTGGGGCGCGGGGAGTGCGCGGGGGCGCGCGGGCGGGGGAGGGTGCTGCGGGACTCCGAGGGGCGGGTGTTGCTGGCGCGTGGCTCGGCGAAGTGCCCGTACCCGGGGGTGTGGCAGTTGCCCGGTGGCAGCGTCGAGCACGCGGAGCACCCGGCCGACACCGTGGTCCGCGAGTTCGCCGAGGAGACCGGCCTGACCGTCGTGCCCGGCGCGATCCGGGCCGCGGTGGCCGACGTGGCCGCGTTCGCCGACCTGGGGGTCGCGCTGCACACCGACCGGCTGATCTTCGACGTGGAGGCGCGCGGCGGGCGGCTGCGACCCGAACCGGCCGGCGGCAGCGACGAGGTGGCGTGGTGCACGCCCGAAGAGGCGGCGGCCCGGCCGCTGATGCCGTTCACCGCCGAGCTGCTCGGCCTGCCGGTGACCCCGCTGCCGGCCGATCTGCCCCGGGCTCTACCCGCCGAGCCGACCGGACCGGCAGTCGACCGCCGGCAGCGCTTCGCCGCGTACGGGCTGGTCACCGACCCTGCCGACCGGGTGCTGCTCACCATGATCGCCGACGGCTATCCGGGCGCGGGCCGCTGGCACCTGCCCGGGGGCGGCACCGACCACGGCGAGCAGCCCGCCGCCGGGCTGCTGCGTGAGCTGGTCGAGGAGGCCGGGCAGCTGGGTCGGGTGGTCGACCTGATCGCCGTGGACAACCTGCACAACCCGGCCGCGCTCGGCCCGGAGGGCCGCCCGCTGGACTGGCACGGCGTCCGGGTGATCTACCGGGTACGCGTGGACGCGCCGACCGACGCGGTGGTGACCGAGCTGGCCGGCGGCTCGACCGCGCGGGCCGCCTGGTTCGCCCCGGAGCAGGTCACCGGTCTGTCGATGACCGACGTGGCGGCCCGGGCCACCGGGCAGCGGGTGACCTGAATCGCTCGCCGAGCCGCCCTGGGTGGCCTCCGGTACAGTCGGAAGTACGGCTGACCGACAAAAACGGGCGTTGAGGCCCGAGATGGGAATGAGTGGGCGGTTCGCGCGGTTAAGGGAGATATAAGTACCGCCGGCAGCTATCGCCAAGCCCCAGTCCCCTGTGCAATGGTGTACTCCGCAAAAGGGCTGCCGGACCCGAAAGGTCCGGCACGAGACAGCCGGACACCCGCCCCGCAGTGGGCGGCCAGCCGATCCGGTGATGGAGGAAACGTGCCGAGAGCCCCATGGCGCCGGCGTCGTACGACTGACAGTCCGCGCCCCGCAGGGCGTCGCTGGGCGGGCAGGTTGCGCCGCAGCAGTACGTTCGCCCGCCAGGTGCTGCTGGTCCGGGTGGGCCGCCGGGACGGCGCGACCGTCTCGGGGACCGACCTGGTCACCCCCGACCACCGTTACGCCGACCGCCAGCGCCTCCGCTACGGCCGGCTCGACACCGACATCGAGGCGGTACGCCCGATCAGCCCGGCACTCGCCCCGGCCGCCCCGGTCGACGACGAGTCCCCGGCGATGTCGATCCCGCTCCTGCCGGGTGAGCGCACCGCCGCCCGCCGGGCCAAGTTCGCGCTCGTCAACGCGTGCACGCTGAGCAGCCTCATGCTCGGCATGCTGGCCATCTTCCTGGCCATGCGCGGTGACGTGCAGATCGCCGCGATCTGCCTGATCGCGTGCGTCGCGTTCGACGGCCTCGACGGCGCGCTGGCCCGCAAGCTCGGTGTGGCCAGCCCGTTCGGCGCGCAGATGGACTCGCTCGCCGACATGTGCTCGTTCGGCCTCGCCGCGCCGGTCGTGGTCTACGCCTCGCTCGCCGGTTCGGCGCCCCCGGCGGCCGCCGCGGTGTCCTGCGCGCTCGTCGCCGCCTGCGCGGCGGTCCGGCTCGCCCGCTTCAACGTCTCGCCGAAGGACGGCCGCTTCTTCTGCGGCGTGCCGACCACCATGGCGGCAGCGGTGCTCGCACTGACCGTGGCCATCGGCGTGCCGGTTCCCGGCCTGGTCATGGTGGCCGGCGTCGCGCTGCTCGCCTTCGCCATGGTGTCCAGCTTCCCGTACGCGAAGCTCGCCCGGCTGCTGAAGCTGCCGCCGTGGCTCTGGCTGGCCCCGGTGGTCGGCGCGCTCGTCGACATCCGGCTCACGTTCGCCCTCGTGGTGGTGGGCTACCTGGTCAGCGGGCCGCTGCTCTGGCTGCACCAGCGCCGTACCGCCTGATCCGAGAACGACAGAAGGGGCGCCGCGAGAGCGGCGCCCCTTCTTCGTGTCCGGCGCCGTCAGCGCCAGCGGGCGATCACCGTCGCGCCGCCGGCCACCTTGTCGCCCGGACCGACCAGCGGGTCCGCGGCGTCGGCCGGCAGGTAGACGTCGGTACGCGAGCCGAACCGGATCAGGCCGAAGCGCTCGCCCCGGGCCAGCAGCGACCCGACGGGCGCCCGCTGCACGATGCGGCGGGCGATCAGCCCGGTGCGCTGCGCCACCACCACCGTGCCGTGGTCGGTGTCCAGCACCGTGTACGCCGCCACATTGTGCTCGGCGTCCGGCTTCATCGCGTTGACGAACCCGCCGTCGGCGACGAAGTAGTCGACCACCTTGCCGGCCACCGGGGCGCGGTTGACGTGCACGTCCAGCACCGACAGGAAGACCGCGATCCGCAGCCACTCGCCGTCACCGAAGCGCTCGTCCTGCAGGCGCTGCACGGACAGCACCTGACCGTCCGCCGAGGCGACCACTGCCGACGGGTCCTCCGGCACGTCCCGCTCCGGGTCGCGGAAGAACGCGGCCACCGGTGCGGCGGCCAGCGCCGGCAGCAGCCACAGCTTCGACTTCGGTCGCGCGGCCCGGGCCAGGGCGGCCAGGCCGAGCGTGATGCCCGCGGCGGCAACCCCGTTCGAGTCGATGTGCATGCCCCGGGTCAGCGGCACACTCGACGGCCGGTACGCCGGGGACAGCGAGGCCGCGAGCGCGACCGGCGCCGGGGTGAACCGCAGGTGGTGCACGCGTACCGGCGGGGTGTTGCGCAGCACCAGGTCGGTGCGCACGCCGTGCAGCACGCCCTGCCGGTCCAGCTCGCCGTCGGCGCCCTCGGTGCGGAACAGCGGCGCGGCGACGCTCAGCACCGCGCCCTCGGCGAGGTACTTCGCCAGCCCGTCGACAGCGGCGCGGGCGTCGTCCGCGGTGCCGGTGAACGGCTCGGCGACGACCACCACCGCGGCGGCGTCCGCCTCGGCGAGGGTGTCGACCACGCGTACCCGGTCGGCGACCCAGCGGCCCTGCGCGGTGACGTGTTCGCGCAGCGCGGCCGCGGCGGCGCCCTCCGCCGGCACCACGGTGAGCCGGTCGCCGGGGAGCAGCGCCTCGATCGCGGCGGCCAGCACCGCGGACTCCGGGGTCGCGCCGACCAGCAGGCCGGCCTTCGGGTCGTTACGCCGGGCGAACTCGCTGACGAGCGTGCGGGCGGCGCGCTCGCCGATGCGGACCGCACCGGAGGGACCGGTGACGCGCACGGCGGGGGACTGGGTCATGTCGGACGGGCTCCTGACGAGATAGCGAACGGACGCCGGCGGCTCCGGCGACCCGACCGGCGGCTCCGGCGTGTCGGGGGCGTGGGCCGGCCGGCGGAGGCGAGATCTCCGCCGACCAGCATAGGCCGCGTCCGAAGGGCGCCGCAGTGGCGCGGTCAGGCCGGATCCCCCGGCGTACGGCGTTGCGGAGCCGCCTCGTCGGCCGGTGGATCGAGCGGCGGCAGTTCGCGGGTGGCCGGCTCCGCGGAGTCCGTGGTGGCCTCGGTGCCCCATTCGTCGGCGGCGTCGGGCCTCTCCGCGCCGGCCGCCGTGTCCACGCCACCGGCTGTCTCCACGCCACCGGGCGTCTCCGCGCCGGCGGCGGGGGAGCCGTACGGCGCCGAGACAGTGACCTCCGGCGCGGATTCCGGCGCGGGCTGCTCCGGTGCGCGGCCCGAGCGCAGCGCGCCGATCAGTCCGAGCAGCCCGATCAGCACCAGCCCGCCGGCCAGGAACCAGCCGACCGGGGGTACGGAGAGGCCGAGGATCCGGGCCAGCAGCCACCAGACGGACAGGCCGAGGAAGACGAGTCCGAAAGCGAACGACACGATGTCGGTACGGTGTGCCTTCACCGGGTCACCTCCAGCTTGCCGGCGTTCACGTGGACGTAGAGGCGCAGCTTGCCGCCACCGGGACCGTCGGCGCCCGCGTCGGTGGTCTCCCACTGACGGCCGCCGAGCCCGCCGCTGCGCCGGCCGAAGACCGTGGCGTCGCCGGCGTTCACGTCGGCCACAGTGGTCACGTCGACGTTCGGCGGTACGACCACTGTCGCGTTGCCGAGGTTCACGTCGACGGTCACCTGGACGTCCTGCTTGTCGAAGTCGATCCCGCGCAGGTCGAGCGTCGCGTCACCGAGGTTGTTCTCGTACCGGTCGGCCAGGTCGCGCAGGTCGGTCGGCGCCCAGGTGACGTTGCCGTCGATGCCGCGTACCCGGTCGTAGGACTCGGCGACCGTGGCGATGCCGAGCGCCGCCGCTGTCACCAGGCCCAGGGCGATCAGCCAGCGCGCCCGGCCGAACCAGGTGCCGACGAGCAGACCGAGGCCGATGGTGGCGAGCACCGCGGCGAAGTAGCCGGCGGCGCCGACCGGGAAGACGTCGAGCAGGTCGAGCATGGCCACCACGCCGAGCGCCAGGAAGATCAGCGAGAACGTGATCGCGCCGAGCGGTGAGCGCTCCTTGGGTCGCTTCGGCGGTCGCGGCGGCCGCACCGGTGGCGGGACGGGCTGCGATCCGGCGTAGGGGCCGTGCGGGGCGAACGGCGGCCGGTAGCCGCCGGGCGGCAGCGGTGCGCCCACCGGCGCGGGCGGCGGCACGGCGGCCGGCTCGTCCAGCCGGGTGCCCGCGTCCCGCGCGCCCGGCCAGGCCGGGTTCGTGCCGTAGGCCGGCCAGGTGGCGGTGTCAGCGACCGGACCGGTCACCTGCTGCATCGCGACCGTCGCCGGCTCGGACGGGCCCGGCCGGGTGCCGGCCGCGGCGGGCCAGCCCGGCGCCGGGAGCGTCGGGTAGCCGGTGGCGGGCCCGGGACGGCCCGGCTCGCGCTCCGCGTCGGACGTCGCCGGGTGCCCCGGCTCGGGCTGCGGGTAGCCCGGCTCGGACGCGGAGGCCGGCGGGTAGCCCGGCTCGACCGACGGCGCCGGTGGGTAGCCGGGCTCGACCGACGGCGCTGGTGGGTAGCCGGGCTCGGACGCGGACGCCGGTGGGTAGCCGGGCTCGGAGGCGGGCGCCGGGGGATGGCCCGGCTCGGGCCGGCCGGGCGGCGGGTAGCCGGGCCGGCCGCCGGACGGCGCCGTCCCGGGGTGGCCCGGTCCGGCGGGAGTACCGGTCCACTGTGCCGCGGGGGGAGCCGTGGCCCACGTACCCGGCACCGGGGCGGGCGGTGCGGGCCAGGCCACCGGTGGCACCGGACCCGGCGGGGGACCGTGCGGCGGCGCAGGCTGGGCCGGCCGCTGCGCCGGGCCGCGCTGCTCGCGGTTGAGCAGGAGCGCGCCGCCGATCAGGATCACCGCGCCGAGCAGGATCGCCCGGAACCCGTCGGTGACGACGTAGGCGAAGCCGAGCGCCACCACGATGCCGAGCACGATCACCGTGATCGGGGACATGCTGGACCGGCCCCGGCCGAGCATGGCCTCCACCGGCGAGGCGGTGTCGCCCTCGCCGGGGATGATCAGCCAGCCGGCGACGTACACGATGATCCCGATGCCGCCGAAGAAGCCGAGCACGGCCAGCAGCACGCGCCACAGCACCGGGTCGGTGTTCGTGGCCCGGCCGATGGCGGCGCACACCCCGGCCAGGTAGCGGCCCTCGCGGGGGCGTACCAGGCCGTACCGGGTGGTGAAGCCGGCGGCGCCGGGCGGTGGGGCGTACCCACCGGGTGGCGGACCGGCGAACGGCGTGCCGCCGGGCGGCGGGGTGGCCTGGTCGGTGGCGGGCGCCGGTCCCGGCGGGGGCGGCGGCGGGGTGTCCTGTGCTGCCGCCCAGGGGCGGGGCGGACGGGCAGCGTCCTCGTTCATGCCTTCGATACTGCTGCCCCGGCCGCCCGAGCAGCCTCCGGACCCGACCCTGACCCCACCCTGAGATCCGCCGCCGGTGAAACTCCGGGGCGTCCCCGTGGTCCGGGGTGTCGCCGCCGTGTGACGATCGGAGCGTCGGCGCCGCCGGCGCGTCCGCCTCGACCTGGGAGCCTCCGATCAGCAGCACCCCCGCCCCGCACGCCCCGCGCCTCTACCGGGCCACCGACCACCGGCTGGCCGCCGGGGTGGCCGCGGGCATCGCCGAGCACCTGGGCATCCCGGTGCTGCGGGTACGCGTGGCGTTCATGGTGCTGCTCGGGCTGAGCGGGCTCGGGCTGCTGCTCTACGCCGCCTTCTGGGCGGTGGTCCCGCCCCGCCCCGGCGACACCGCCGTCCCGCCCCGCCGCGACCTCGCCCAGCTGCTGCCGTTCGTGGTGATCGGGCTCGGCGTGCTGCTGCTCCAGGTGGTCGCGTTCAACTCGGTGGGCGCGGCCGGCACGGCCGGCTGGCTGGTGGCGATCATCGCGGTCGGCGCGGGCGTCATCTGGCACCAGTCCGCCCCGGAGCGCCGCCGGCAGTGGGGCGACTCGGCGGTGCCCTGGCTCGGCGCGGTGGTGGAGGAGAGCGACAGGCGCGCGTTCGTGCTGCGCTTCATCGGCGGCGGCGTGCTCGTCGCGGTCGGCATCATCGGCGTGGCGGCCGTCTACTCGCCGGCGCAGAACTTCGACGCGGTGCTCAACGGCGTGATCTTCGCACTGGTCGGGCTGGCCGGCGTGGGTGTGGTCACCGGCCCGGTGCTCTGGCGCACCTGGAACCAGCTCCGCTCCGAGCGGGAGGGCCGCATCCGGGAGCAGGAGCGCGCCGAACTGGCCGCGATGGTGCACGACCAGGTGCTGCACACGCTGGCCCTGATCCAGCGCAACGCCACCGACGTCAAGACGGTGCAGCGGCTGGCCCGCGGCCAGGAGCGCTCGCTGCGCAACTGGCTCTACAAGCCGGCCGCCTCGCCCACCGAGCGCTTCGCGGCCGCCCTGGAGCAGGCCGCCGCCGAGGTGGAGGACACGTTCGCCATCACGGTCGAGGTGGTGGTGGTCGGCGACCGGGAGACCGACGAGCGGGTGGGCGCGATCGTGGCCGCCGCCCGGGAGGCCCTGGTCAACGCCGCCCGGCACGCCGGTGTGCAGACCGTGTCGCTGTACGCCGAGGTGGAGCCGGAGCAGGTGAGCGTGTTCGTCCGGGACCGGGGCAAGGGCTTCGACCCGGATACGGTGGAGAATCACCGGCACGGCGTCCGGGGCTCGATCATCGGACGGATGAAGCGGCACGGCGGCCGGGCGGAGATCCGGTCCGAGCCGGGGGAAGGGACCGAGGTCCGGCTGATCCTGCCGATCAGCGGCTCCGGCTCCACGGCGGAAAGGGACAAGTGACATGTCCGAGCAGGAACCGGTCGAGGGTACGGCGCCGCGCGGGCCGCTGCGGGTGTTCCTCGTCGACGACCACGCGATGTTCCGGGCCGGCGTCCGTGCCGAGCTGGGGGCGCGGGTGGAGGTCGTCGGCGAGGCCAGCTCGGTGGCCGAGGCGGTGACCCGGATCGCGGCCACCGCGCCGGACGTGGTGCTGCTCGACGTGCACATGCCCGACGGCGGCGGTCGCGCCGTGCTGGAGGCGATGCGGCGCACCCACCCGCAGGTGCGGTTCCTGGCACTGAGCGTCTCCGACGCCGCCGAGGACGTGATCGGCCTGATCCGCGCCGGCGCGCGGGGGTACGTCACGAAGACGATCTCGCCGGAGGAGCTGACCGACGCGATCCGGCGGGTGGCCGACGGCGACGCGGTGTTCAGCCCACGGCTGGCCGGGTTCGTGCTCGACGCGTTCGCCTCCCGGCCGGACGCGCCGGTGGCCGACCCCGAGCTGGACCAGCTCACCAACCGCGAGCGCGAGGTGCTGCGGCTGCTCGCCCGGGGGTACGCGTACAAGGAGATCGCCAAGGAGCTGTACATCTCGATCAAGACGGTCGAGACGCACGTCTCCAACGTGTTGCGCAAGCTCCAGATGTCGAACCGGTACGAGCTGTCCCGCTGGGCCGCCGACCGCCGGCTGGTCTAGGACTGCACGCCGATCCCCGGGGGCGGGGCCTCGGCGGCCTCGTACCCCAGGGGCCCCGCTGGTGCCCGCTCAGTCGGCATGGCATCATCCGGACGGACAAAAAACGCCGCAGTCGTGCGCCCGTGAGAGACGCCGAGGTCGGCGCGGTGAACGTCACAGCCCTGCGCGTCGCAGGGACGTCTGTCGACCCCTCTGTGCCCGTCTTGCCTGTTCAGGGCCCTATCGTCCGCGCGCTTTGTGATCTTTTCTCAAGTATCGGCAACGTGGCGACCAACTAACGGCTTGATAACGGCACCTTCACGGAAAGGGCCGGTTGGTGTCACAGTGGCAGCACCTCACCCCCCGGTGTGAGGCATCTCGTCGGGCCTGCCGACCACGTGACGCCGTCTTTCGCGCCGCCGCGTGGTCGCCGACCCTGCGCGGTGTCTCGTCCAGGGTGTGGCGCCCGGCGGATCGGTACCCCTGGGGTGTCCCGAATTCCTCTGCGGTAAACCGGCGTCCTGCGGTTCGGGTCGCCGGTGGTGTCACCCCCAAAGACGTGCGTGAAACTCACGACGGAACCAGGTTAGAAAGAGGAGGCCCCTCGGAATGAGAGTCTCGAAGCGGGCGAGCGGCGCGCTCGCGGTGGGCGCGGCATTCGCGCTCGTCGCGTCCGGCTGCTCCAGCGGGAACAACGACGGTGGCGACGCCGGCGCCAGCAAGGACGGCGCGATCGTCATCGACGGCACCCAGCCGGAGAACCCCCTGGTTCCGGCGAACACCACCGAGACCGGTGGCGGCAAGATCATCGACTGGGTGTGGAGCGGCCTGGTCGAGTACCCCAACAACGGTGGGGCGCCGCAGAACCTGCTCGCCGAGTCGATCGACACGAGCGACTCGAAGGTCTTCAAGATCAAGATCAAGCAGAACACCAAGTTCCACGACGGCACCACCGTCAAGGCCGAGAGCTTCGTCAAGGCCTGGAACTGGGCTGCGTACGGCCCGAACGGCGCGCAGAACGCCTCGTTCTTCTCCGACATCCAGGGCTTCGACGAGGTCTACACCGAGGACCCGGACGGCCCGGAGGGCCCGAAGAAGGCCCCGGAGCCGAAGGCCAAGGAGATGTCCGGCCTGAAGGTCGTCGACGACTGGAACTTCGAGGTCACGCTCTCCGCGCCGACCGCCGTGTTCCCGACCAAGCTGGGCTACAGCGCCTTCATGCCGCTGCCGGACGCGTTCTTCTCGTCCACCCCGGCCGACTTCGGCAAGAAGCCGATCGGTAACGGCCCGGTGAGCCTCGTCTCCTGGCAGGACGACGTCGAGATCAAGCTGACCCGCTTCGACGACTACAGCCTGCGCGACAAGATGAAGATCAAGGACGTCACCGTCAAGATCTACCAGGACGACACGGCGGCGTACAACGACCTGCTCGCCGGCAACCTGGACTTCCAGCAGCAGGTTCCGGTCTCCGCGCTGGCCGGCGAGAAGTGGAAGACCGACCTGGCCGACCGCGCCATGGCGTCGACCACCCCGTCGACCGGCATCATCGCCTTCCCGATCTACGACAAGCGCTTCCAGAACCCGAAGCTGCGCAAGGCGATCTCGCTGTCCATCGACCGGCAGTCGATCACCGACAAGATCTTCTTCGGTAACCGCAAGCCGGCCGACAGCTGGGCCAACCCGCTGACCCCGGGCGCCGAGCCGGGCAACTGCACCGCCTGCAAGTTCGACGTGGCCCAGGCCAAGCAGCTCCTCCAGGAGGCCGGTGGCTTCCAGGGCAAGCTGACCCTGTCGTACAACGCGGACGCCAGCCACAAGGAGTGGATGGAGGCCGTCGCGCAGCAGATCAAGACCAACCTGGGCATCGACGCGGTCGCCGTCGGCGTGCCGACCTTCGCGGTCTTCCGCGCCAACATCAACGCCTACAAGATGACCGGTGCCTACCGGGCCGGTTGGCAGCAGGACTACCCGGACGTCGAGAACTGGATCAACCCGCTCTACGTCACCGGTGGTTCCTCGAACGACGGCAAGTACAGCAACCCGCAGGTGGACGCCCTCGCCAAGGAGGCCTCCGCGGCCCCCAGCCTCGAGGAGGCCCACAAGAAGTTCGCTGAGGCCGTCAAGCTGATCGACCAGGACGTCCCCTCCATGCCGATCTACTTCGGTGGCCAGCAGTCCGGCCACTCGGAGAAGATCAAGAAGCTGGAGCTGTCCAACGTCGGTGAGCTCGACATCACCTCGGTCGAGCTCTGATCCGAACGGTCTGACCCCGGGTCGGGCTCGCCTACCGGTGAGCCCGACCCGGGGCCGTTCCGCGAGGGGGTGTACAACGAACCCCTCGCACGTTGTCGCCGCCGCGCCGGCTCACCCGGCGCTCCCTGTCTGGAGGACCACCCCATGGGCCGTTATCTCTTGAGACGGCTGCTGCAACTCGTACCGGTCTTCATCGGTACGACGTTCCTGATCTACTGGCTCGTCTGGTCCGTGCCCGGTGACCCCTTCGCCGGCAAGTGCGGCGACCGCGGTTGCCCCCCGAACTACCGGGCCATGATGACCGAGAAGTACAACCTCGACGAGTCGATCTGGGTGCAGTACGCGAGCTACATGAAGAACCTCGTGCAGGGGGACTTCGGTATCACGTTCGGCGGTCGCGAGATCAGCGACATCATCGCCACGTCGTACCCGAACACCCTGAAGCTGGCGGTGGTAGCCCTCGCCATCGAGGCCGTGATCGGCCTCAGCGCGGGCATCCTCACCGGTCTCCGGCGCAACGGCTTCCTGGACAACCTGGTCCTGGTCTCCACCCTCTTCCTGATCGCCCTGCCCGTCTTCGTCATCGGCTTCGTGCTGCAGTGGCTGCTCGGTGTGAAGTGGGGCATCATCAACCCGACCGTGTCCAACGAGATGCGGTTCAGCGAGCTGATCGTGCCGGGCTTCGTGCTCGGAAGCGTGTCGATGGCGTACGTGGCGCGGGTCGCGCGGACGAGCATCGCCGAGAACCGGCGTGCCGACTACGTCCGCACCGCGATCGCCAAGGGCCTGCCGATGCGCCGCGTGGTCGGCGTGCACCTGCTGCGCAACTCGCTCATCCCGGTGGTCACCCTGCTCGGCACCGACCTCGGTGCCCTGATGGGTGGCGCGATCGTGACCGAGGGCATCTTCGGCATCAACGGCATCGGCCGCCAGGTGCTCCGCTCGATCGTCACGAAGGAGAGCGCTACCGTTGTCGGCATCGTGGTGGTGCTGGTGCTCGTCTATCTCATCATGAACCTGGTGGTCGACCTGCTCTACGCCGCCCTCGACCCGAGGATCCGCTATGAGTGACCGCCGCAGCGTACGAATCGTCCCAGCAGTCTGCGCGGGTAACCACGCCCGCGCCGAGCGCAGCGAGGTGCGGGCATGAGTGACCCGAGTTCCGCGTCGATCGTGACGACGCCGCCCGCGACCATGCCCACCGAGGCCGGGTCGGGCGCGCCCACAAACGCCGGCCTGCCGGAGAACGCCAAGCAGCAGAAGCCTCGCGGCCTGCTCGGCGACGCCTGGATCGACCTGCGTCGCAAGCCGCTGTTCTGGATCTCGGCGACCTTCATCCTGGTGTTCATCCTGATGGCCGCCTTCCCGTCTCTGTTCACCTCCGGCGACGCGGTCAACGGCACGCTGGAGCGCAGCCGGGTCGAGCCGTCCTCCTCCGCCTGGTTCGGCTACGACGTGCAGGGCCGCGACGTCTACGCCCGGGTCATCTACGGCGCCCGCGCCTCGATCGTGGTCGCGGTGGTCTCCACCCTCCTGACGCTGTTCGTCGGCGGCGCGATGGGCATCATCGCCGGCTACCGCGGCGGCTGGGTGGACGCGCTGCTCTCCCGCATCGCGGACATCTTCTTCGGCCTGCCGTTCGTGCTCGGCTCGATCGTCATCCTGACCACGTTCAACGGGTCCGGCACCGACAACGGCGAGTGGACGATCATGGGCCTGGTCATCCTGTCCCTGAGCGTGCTGAGCTGGCCGGTCGTGATGCGGCTGATGCGCTCCTCGGTGCTGGCCACCAAGGAGGCCGACTACATCGTCGCGGCCCGCGCGCTCGGGGCCGGCACCGGCCGGATCATCCTCAAGCACCTGCTGCCGAACTGCCTGGCACCGCTGCTGGTCTACGGCACGATCCTGGTGGGCTCGTTCATCGGCGCGGAGGCCACGCTCTCGTTCCTCGGCATCGGCCTGAAGAACCCGGTGGTCTCCTGGGGCATCATGATCAGCGAGGCGCAGAACTACATCCGGGTCTCGCCGTTCCTGCTGTTCTTCCCCGCCGCGTTCCTCGTCACCGCAGTGCTGAGCTTCGTCATGCTCGGCGAGGCGGTCCGCGAGGCCCTCGACCCGAAGCTCCGATAGGGGAACTGAGTTGTCCGACATTCTCGTGTCCGAGCAGTCCTCGCCGGGCGCCGACGGATCCGGCCGCCCCTCGGGCCGCCTGCTCGAGGTCGACGACCTGCGGGTGGAGTTCCGCACCCGGGACGGCGTCGCCAAGGTCATCAACGGAGTCACGTACCACGTCGACGCGGGGGAGACCCTCGCCGTGCTCGGCGAGTCCGGCTCCGGCAAGAGCGTCACCGCGCAGACCATCATGGGCATCCTGGACACCCCGCCCGGCTTCGTCACCGGCGGCAAGGTCCGCTTCCACGGCAAGGACATGCTCACCATGTCCCCCGAGCAGCGGCGGCGGATCCGGGGCGAGGGCATCGCCATGATCTTCCAGGACTCGCTCTCGGCCCTCAACCCGGTTTTCACGGTCGGCTTCCAGATCGCCGAGCAGTTCCGCATCCGGCGCGGCATGAGCCGCTCGGACGCCAAGAAGCGCGCGATCGAGATGCTCGACCAGGTGAAGATCCCCAATGCCAAGGGCCGGTTCAGCAACTACCCGCACCAGTTCTCCGGCGGTATGCGGCAGCGCGCCATGATCGCCATGTCGCTGGCGCTGGACCCCGAGGTGCTGATCGCCGACGAGCCGACCACCGCGCTCGACGTCACCGTGCAGGCCCAGATCATGGACCTGCTCGGCGAGCTGCAGCGGGAACGGCAGATGGGCATGATCCTGATCACCCACGACCTCGGCGTGGTCGCCGACGTCGCGGACCGGATCGCGGTCATGTACGCCGGCCGGATCGTCGAGGAAGCCGACGTCTACGACCTGTACCGCAAGCCGGCACACCCGTACACGCTCGGCCTGCTCAACTCGATCCCGCGGATGGACGAGAAGGGGCAGGAGCTCCGCACCATCAAGGGCCTCCCGCCGAACCTGATGAACATCCCGACGGGCTGCGCGTTCAACCCGCGCTGCCCGATGGCGCAGCCGGTGTGCCGGGAGAAGGTCCCGCCGCTGCTGCAACTGGGCAACGGCCGGGCCAGCGCCTGCCACTTCGCCGAGGAACTGGTGAACCGTGACTGAGAACATCATCGAGGTTCGTGACCTGGTCAAGCACTACCCCGTGACCCGTGGTGTGGTGTTCAAGAAGACCATCGGCCACGTCAAGGCGGTCGACGGCGTCTCGTTCGAGCTGAAGGCCGGCGAGACGCTGGGCGTGGTCGGCGAGTCCGGCTGCGGCAAGTCGACGCTGGCCCGGGTGCTGATGAACCTGGAGAAGCCGACCGCAGGTCAGGTGCTCTACAAGGGCCAGGACATCTCCAAGCTCTCCGGTGGCGCGCTGCGGCGGCTGCGCCGGCAGATCCAGCTGGTGATGCAGGATCCGTACACCTCGCTGAACCCCCGGATGACTGTGGGTGACCTGATCGGCGAGCCGTTCGAGATCCACCCCGAGGTGGCTCCGCGCGGCAGCCGGCGCGGCAAGGTCAAGGAGTTGCTCGACCTGGTCGGCCTCAACCCGGAGCACATCAACCGGTACCCGCACCAGTTCTCCGGCGGTCAGCGGCAGCGCATCGGCATCGCCCGGGCGCTGGCGCTGCGGCCCGAGGTGATCGTCTGCGACGAGCCGGTGTCGGCCCTGGACGTCTCGATCCAGGCCCAGGTGATGAACCTGCTGGAGAAGCTCCAGGCCGAGTTCGGGCTGTCGTACGTCTTCATCGCCCACGACCTGTCCGTGGTGCGGCACCTCTCCGACCGGGTCGCCGTGATGTACCTGGGCAAGATGGTGGAGGTCGGCACCGAGGACGAGATCTACGAGCGGCCGACCCACCCGTACACCCAGGCGCTGCTGTCGGCGGTGCCGGTGCCGGACCCGACCGTGCGCGAGAGCAAGGCGATCATCCGGCTCCAGGGCGACGTCCCCTCGCCGGTCAGCCCGCCCTCGGGCTGCCGGTTCCGCACCCGGTGCTGGAAGGCGCAGGACGTCTGCGCCCAGGAGGTGCCGCTGCTCCAGATCCGGCCGGGCTCGGACCACCCGAGCGCCTGCCACTTCGCGGAGAAGCGGGAGATCGTCGTCACCCACGAGGTGGCCTGATCCAACCGGACCGCCTGCCGGTGTCGTTACGACACCGGCAGGCGGTTCGTCGTCTCCGTGGGCGTCACCGCGTCCGCGCGGACGTCACAGCGGGCCACGGCCGGCGCGCAGCAGCAGGAGCGCGAGCTGGGTGCCGTCCGCGCCGAGCTCGGACCGGAACCGCTCCAGGATCTCCCGCTCGCGGGAGAGCACCAGCCGGGTTCCGCCGGACGCCATCCGGGTCGCGCCGACCTCCTGGGAGAGCGCGGCCCGCTCCTGCCAGAGCGCGATGAGGGTGCTGTCGATCTCGTCGATCCGCCGCCGGATCTCGCCGATCCGCTCCGCCGCCGCCGCGTCGTCGGTGCCGGTCCGGGCCGACGCGGCCCCGGTCGGGTCGCCGCCGGCCGGCCGGCCGTGCCGCGCCAGGCTGCCGCTGGACTCCACCACGTCAGTCATCATCGTCGTCCCTCTCGGGGCTCGGGCCCGGTACCCGGATCCCGGAACGAAAACGCCCCGGGCTCTGGGGAGCCCGGGGCGTTTCGTAGGTCTGTGATCAGGCGCGACCCACGGCTGCCGGACTCCCGGTGCCGTAGTAAAAGGAGAAGCGCTGATCGAACACGTCGTCGAGTATGCCGACCACCCGGGCGGGCGCGCAAGAAGACGCACCAACAGGTGAGACGTGACGGCGTGCGCCGGGCGGCGGCGCGGGCGGGGAAGTGTCCGCCCGGCGGCATAGACTCGGGCTGCGATGCATCCTCTCTTCGACATTCCCACATCCCCGTCCGCGCCGGAGTCCCCGCCCGCGCCGGAGTCCCGGCCGGCCCCGCCGCGCCGCCCCGGGGGCGCCGGGTCGGATCCGGCCGCCCTCCTCGACGGCCTCAACGGCCCCCAACGGGACGCGGTGACCCACGCCGGCTCCCCGCTGCTGATCGTGGCCGGCGCCGGCTCCGGCAAGACCCGGGTGCTGACCAACCGGATCGCCTACCTGCTCGCCGCCCGCGACGTGCACCCCGGCGAGATCATCGCGATCACCTTCACCAACAAGGCCGCCGGCGAGATGAAGGAGCGGGTGGCCGCGCTGGTCGGCCCGCGCGCCCGGCTCATGTGGGTCTCCACGTTCCACTCCGCCTGCGTACGCATCCTGCGGGCCGAGCACGAGCACGCCGGCCTGAAGTCGACGTTCTCGATCTACGACGCGGACGACTCGCGCCGGTTGATGCAGATGGTCGCCCGCGAGCTGGACCTGGACCCGAAGCGCTACCCGGCCCGGGGCCTGGCGGCCCAGGTGTCGAACCTGAAGAACGAGCTGGTCGACCCGGAGGAGTTCGCCGGCCGGGCCAAGGGGCCGAACGAGCGGGCGCTGGCCGAGGCGTACACGCTCTACCAGCGGCGGCTGCGCGAGGCGCACGCGCTGGACTTCGACGACCTGATCATGACGACGGTGCACCTGCTCCAGTCGCACCCGCATGTCGCGGAGAGCTACCGGCGGCGGTTCCGGCACGTGCTGGTGGACGAGTACCAGGACACCAACCACGCCCAGTACGTGCTGATCAAGGAGCTGGTCTCCGGCACCGAGGGGATCCCGCCGGCCGAGCTGTGCGTGGTCGGTGACGCCGATCAGTCGATCTACGCGTTCCGCGGCGCCACCATCCGCAACATCCTGGAGTTCGAGCGGGACTTCACCGACGCCCGCACGATCCTGCTGGAGCAGAACTACCGCTCCACCCAGACCATCCTCAACGCGGCGAACGCGGTGATCGACCGCAACACCTCCCGCAAGCCGAAGCGGCTGTGGAGCGACGCCGGGTCCGGCGAGCAGATCGTCGGGTACGTCGCGGACACCGAGCACGCCGAGGCCGACTGGGTGGCCCGGGAGATCGACCGGCTGGTCGACGACGGCGAGACCCGCCCGGGCGACGTGGCGGTGTTCTACCGCACCAACGCCATGTCCCGCGTGTTCGAGGAGGTGTTCATCCGGGTCGGCCTGCCCTACAAGGTGGTCGGCGGGGTGCGCTTCTACGAACGCAAGGAGGTCCGCGACGCGCTCGCGTATCTGCGCGCGGTGGTTAACGACGACGACACGGTGAGCCTGCGCCGGGTTCTCAACACCCCGCGCCGGGGCATCGGCGAGCGGGCCGAGGCGTGCGTGGAGGCGCTGAGTGCCCGGGACCGCATCTCCTTCGGCGCCGCGCTGCGCCGGGCCAAGGACGCGCCGGGCATCTCGACCCGCGCGGCGAACGGCATCGCCGAGTTCGTCGCGCTGCTCGACGCGGCACGGGAGCTGGCCGACACCGGCACCCCGGAGGAGGTGCTGGAGGCGGTGCTGACCCGCTCCGGATACCTGGCCGAGCTGGAGGAGAGCCTCGACCCGCAGGACGCCGGCCGGGTGGACAACCTCCAGGAACTGGTGAGCGTCGCCCGGGAGTACACCGAGCGGATCGAGGCGCTCGGCGCCGACGACGAGCGGGCCACGCTGGCCGGTTTCCTGGAGCAGGTGGCGCTGGTCGCCGACGCCGACCAGATCCCGTCCGACGACCCGGACCACCAAGGCGTGGTCACGCTGATGACGCTGCACACCGCCAAGGGCCTGGAGTTCCCGGTGGTCTTCCTGACCGGCCTGGAGGACGGTGTCTTCCCGCACCTGCGCTCGCTCGGCGACACCCGCGAGCTGGAGGAGGAGCGGCGGCTGGCGTACGTGGGCATCACCCGGGCCCGCCAGCGCCTCTACCTGTCCCGTGCGGTGACCCGGTCCGCCTGGGGCGCGCCCGCCTACAACCCGCCGTCGCGGTTCCTGGAGGAGCTGCCGCCGGAGCTGGTCCGCTGGGAGCGCACCGAGGGGTCGTACACCTCGTGGGGTGGCGGTGGTGGCGGCGTCGGCGGCCGGGCGGACCGCGTGGGCCGCGGCGGCTTCGCCGGCGGCACGCCCAAGGCGACCGAGCTGGCGAAGCGGCTGGGCGTGGACGCCAGCCGCCTGGCCACCGCGAGCGAGCTGAAGCAGGCCCCGAAGGTCTCGGTGGGCGACCGGGTCAACCACCAGCGGTACGGCCTGGGCCGGGTGCTGGCGGTGGAGGGTGCCGGGCCGGGTGCCCGGGCGCAGATCGACTTCGGCGACCAGACCATGTGGCTGGTGCTGCGGCACGCCCCGATCGACAAGCTCTGAGCGTCGGGCGGTCCTGACCGCCCGCACTCAACCCCGGACGTCACCGATCGCGTCTCACCCTGCATCCGCTCGTGGACGCGAGACGGATGCGACCTGGAGGTGGCGTGAGTCGCGACGAGGACGACGAACAGTTCCGGCTGTTCGTCCAAGCACAGTGGGGACGGCTGGTCCGCACCGCCTACCTGCTGACCGGCGACCGGGGGACAGCCGAGGACCTGGTCCAGTCGGCGCTGGAGAAGACCCATCGGCGCTGGGGGAGGGTGCTGCGCAGAGACGCGCCCGAGGTCTACGTGCGCCGGGCGATGGTCAACACGGCCATCTCGTGGCGGCGTCGGCGGCGGCCGCTGGAGGTGCCGCTGCTGACCTCCGACAGCGCGCCGGTGCCTGACGCGTACGCGCAGGTGGAGCAGCGGCGACTGCTGCTCGCCGCGCTGCGCCGGCTACCGCCCAGAACCCAGGCCGTTCTGGTGCTGCGCTACTTCGAGGACCTCAGCGAGGCGGACACCGCCCGGGTTCTCGGCTGCTCCGTCGGCTCGGTGAAGAGCCAGGCGTCGCGCGGGCTGGCCCGGCTGCGGGTCGAGTTCGCCCCGCCCGCCCCTGCGTCCCCGGTACGGCTCCAGGAGGATCCGGCATGACCGAGAACTTCGCCCGTTCGACGCTCGGTCCCGCGCTGTGCCAGGCCGCGCACGGTGTCGGCGTACCCGAGGACCCGTGGCCGGGGTTCGCCCGGCGCGAGCGACGGCACCGGCGCAACCGGCTGATCCGGGCGGCTGTGGCAGCGGTCGTGGCCGCGCTCGTCGGGGTCCAGGCCAACGTGGTGCCCCTCCCGGGCTGGGCGCCCGGCATCGCGGTCGCCGCCGCCCCGGCGGCGCTGCTCGACGCGCCGCCCCGGGGCGCGCTCGCCGGCGACCGGGCCTGGCTGGAGGCGCTACGGGAGCGGATCAGCGCCGATCCGGCGATGGGCCGCCCCACCGCACCGGGCGGCTCGAAGACGGACGGCTTCTGGAAGGTCGGGGATCGCGACCGGATCCGTCTGCTCTACGGCAGTGACCGGCCGGGCCGCCGGGTCGCACTGGTGGCGGTGCCGCTGCGGTTCGGCCTGCTCACCAAGGAGACGCTGGTCTGGTACGCGGGCCCGGCCGGTGCCGACGCCGGGCAGATGCGCTACGCCGGTCACAGCGAGGCCGCCGACGACCCGGTCATGACGCTGATGCAGGCCGGTCCGGACGGAGGCGCATTCGCGGTCGTCGTCGGGCCCCCGGGCTCCACCGTGACGATCAGTGGCGACCCCCGGTACACGCCGAGGGGAACGCTGGAGTACGAGGACATCGCGCGGGCGGACGGCAGCGGGGTCGGCTTCGCCGTCCTGCCTCCCGGGCCGCTGCGGCACGAACCCGTCGTCCGGGTCGGCGACGACAACCATGTGCTCTTCCAGGGCGGCCTGGGCGGCGGCCCGTACGCGGGGATCGACCCGACCGCGCGGGAGATGGACGTCCTGCTCACCGCCGCCCGGCGGGGCGCCCGAGGCACGCCGATGGCCGACGCCGACCTGCGCGACGTCGCCGGATGGGCGCTCCTCGACAGCCGCCTCCCGGTGGCCGGGACGACGGTACGGGTGCTGTGGTCGGGCACCGAGGGCGGCCGGCCCGCCGCGCTGCTCACCGTGCAGCCCGCAGGCGGCGGGGTGATCGCGTACGCGATGCACGGCGACCACCGCACCGGCTGGGGGGTCGACCTGCGGCTGCTGCTGCCGGCCGAGGGCGCCGACCGGCGGCCGGTCGGCTGGCGGATCCGGGCCGACGGCGGCACCCGTCCGCCCACCGGCCAGGTGCGGGTGATCGCCCCGCCGGACGCGGCCCGGGTCACGGTCACGGTCGGCGGCGCGCCTCCGGTCGCCGTAGCGCTCGACGCGTCGAAGGTGGGCACCACCCGGGTACCGCCGGACCAGCCGGCCACCCTCACCGCGTACGCCACCGACGGCAGCGTCCTCGGCGCCACTCCGGTGCCGCCGGTCGAGACGGACATGTCGGGCCTGCCGGGCGACAGCCCGGCCACCCGGGTGACCCCCTGACGCAGGCGTGGCCGAGCCGGGGACGGCTCGGCCACGCCGATGGATCACCCGCGTCAGCAGGCGACGCTGATGCCCCGGGCACGCAGGAACGGCGCCGGGTCGATCTGGTTCCACATCGCGCCCTGGTGCACCTCGAAGTGCAGGTGCGGGCCGGTGGAGTCGCCGGTGGAGCCCTCGTAGCCGATGACCTGACCGGCCTTGACCGTGTCGCCGACGCCGACGGCGAGCCGGCTCTGGTGGGCGTAGTGGGTCAGGTAGCCGTTGTGGTGGTCGATGAAGACCGAGATGCCGTAGCCGTCGCCCACGTCGCCGGCCTTGACCACGGTGCCGGCGGCGGCGGCGTGGATCGGCGTGCCGGAGGGCATGGCGAAGTCGATCCCGGCGTGCTGGGTGCCCCAGCGGGGCCCGTAGCAGGACGTGATGTCGGCGCCCTTCATCGGGATGAT
Organism: Micromonospora sp. WMMD1274; assembly: GCF_049179035.1. Taxonomy (NCBI): domain Bacteria; kingdom Bacillati; phylum Actinomycetota; class Actinomycetes; order Micromonosporales; family Micromonosporaceae; genus Micromonospora; species Micromonospora sp. WMMD1274. The sequence goes on along the minus strand of NZ_JBMHMG010000001.1, from coordinate 2,063,503 downwards.
CCAGGTCGGCTTCTTCGCCGCTGTCTTCTTCTTCGTCGGCTTCGGCTTGGGCTTCGCGGTCGCCGTCTTCTTCGGCGCCGGGCTGGTCGCGCCGGCGCTCGGGCTCGGCGACGGGCTGGCCGGTACGGCGGACGGGGTGACCGGCTGGCGGTCCGAACGGTCGGCGCGGGCGGCGTCGTCGGCGCGGGCCGCTGCGCCGAGGTCGACGGCGGCGGGCGTCGGGTCGGACGGGGCGGTGGTGGCGACCACGCCACCGATGCCGAGGCCGAGCAGGGCCACCGCGCCGGTGACCACGTAAACGGTGCGCCGGGCGCGGCGCGGGCGCCGGTGCCGGGCGGGAGCGTTGTCCGGGGTGGGGCTGCTGTGCTGCACGGGATCCTTCATCGGTTTCGAGGGGCACGTGACCTCGAAATACTGGTGTCGGTGCAGGTCGCAGCGGGTATCGGGGGTGTGGAGGCGGTGGTCCGCGCTGCCGCCGCGCGTCCGGTTTCGAACCGGCCGGCCGGTTCGGTCGAAGAGACGATCATCGGTCCATGTGCTCCCGCTCACACCCGTCGGTGTGACCTGGCAGACATCGGCACAGACGAAACCGCCCGGACCATGCGATCCGGGCGGTGAAGGGGCGTACGGAGCGTCAGGACGCGGCTACGTCGCTGTAAACTTCCTCGACTTCGAGCTGAATGTCCACTCCGCGGTCCTTGAGGAACGCCACCGGGTCCTGCGGCTGGCCCTTGACATGGATCTCCAGGTGCAGGTGGGAGCCGTAGGAGTGGCCGGTGTTGCCGACCAGGCCGAGCTGGTCGCCGGCCTTCACCTCCTGGCCCTCCTTGACCGTCACTGCGGAGGAGTGGCCGTAGATGGCCTCGCTGCCGTCGGAGTGCTTCACGATGACGGCGTAGCCGTAGCCGCCGAACCAGCCGGCCTTGCTGACGGTGCCGGCGTGGACCGCCTTGTAGGGCGTGCCCTCCGGGGCGACCAGGTCGATGCCGGTGTGCAGCTTGCCCCAGCGCATGCCGTACGGGGACTTGAAGTCGTAGCCGTGCAGCGGCAGGAGCCACGGGTCCTGCTCGGCGGCTTTGCTGTCGGAGCGGTCGGAGCGGGAGGCGGTGTCCGCGCTCTTGCCGCGGTCGGCGGCGTCCTGGCTGGCGACCGAGGCCTGCCGGAGCTCGTCGAGGACCGACGGGCTGACGCTCTTGGCGTCGGGCAGGGCGTTCGCGCCGATGGCGACGATGCCGGCGCCGACGAACGCGGTGGTGACCACCGCGGCGTAGCGGCTCCGCGGGGGGGTGGGTACGCGGCGGCGGCCGCGATAGCGATCGGGCTCAGACGACAGGCGCTGGCGCACGCACACCCTCCGTTGTCGGGGATCCGATGCGACTCCGGACCGTTCGGTGAAGCTCGGTCGAACCTCCGGTGTCGCGTCGTCACCCGTCCGTGGACCTGATGACAACCGTGGACACGTTAGCCAACCGCCACTCCTGTCACAAGCCGAAGCGCCGAAGTGCTGATTCGTTATGTCCAATTCCATCCGACCTTGTCATATCTCGTGCCGCCGGTCGGATGGCCTGTCGACTGCCCGTTCGTCGCGGACAGTGACCGAACGGCGGAGGTGTCCGGCTTTCCGCGTACCCGGGAGGGCGGTAGGGGGACGGCTCGTATGTGGGAAGGTCCGGCCCGGCTTCCCGCCCCCCGCCCGGCCGGGTTACCGTTCGTTCAGGTCAGGAGTGCCGGTGAAAGGTGTGCGCAGATGAGCTCTCGTATCCGGGTCGTCGTCGCGAAGCCCGGCCTGGACGGCCACGACCGGGGCGCGAAGGTCGTCGCACGCGCCCTGCGGGACGCGGGCATGGAGGTCATCTACACCGGCCTGCACCAGACGCCCGAGCAGATCGTCGAGACCGCGATCCAGGAGGACGCGGACGCGGTCGGCCTCTCGGTGCTCTCCGGCGCGCACATGACGCTGTTCAAGCGCGTCGTCGAACTGCTCGCCGAGCGCGACGCCACCGACATCGTGGTGTTCGGCGGCGGCATCATCCCCGAGGCCGACATCCCGGAGCTGGAGCGGCTCGGCGTCGCGAAGATCTTCACCCCGGGCGCCACCACCGGGTCGATCGTCGAGTGGGTGCGGGAGAACGTCGCCCAGCCGGTCGGCTGACCCGCCGCGTCCCCGGCCCCTGCGTCCCCGGCCCCTACGTTTCGGGCCCCTGCGTTTCCGGGTCCGGGCACGGGGGAGGGGCCGGACGCACCCCTCACACGCCCGGCCCCTCTATGCACGATGCCCCGCCGCCACCCCTCGACCGACAGGGCATCGGCCGCTCCCGTCGTCGCGCTTGACCAGCGCGCCGACATCACACTCAACGACGCCCCCGACGGGCGGTTACGCCCCGGCCCGGACATCCCCCGGACGGCTGACGCCCGTGTGCGCCGGCGCGGCGGTGATCGGCCCGGCCGGCGCCGGCCTGTGCATTACCGCACACCCCGCACCCGCTCGGTTGCCGCCCGTTCCCATCTCGTTAGGCTGCGGCAAATGGCCTGTCTCATCTGATGACAGGCGTCAAACTGATTTTCCGAAGCTGGTGGCGGCGCGACGGCGCGCCGCGGAGACGGGACGGGACGCGCAATCGTGGACCTGTACGAGTACCAGGGGCGGGACCTGTTCGAGCGGCACGGCTTGCCCGTGCTCGCCGGCGGCGTCGCCACTACCCCGGAGGAGGCCCGCGCGATCGCCGAACGCCTCGGCGGCCGGGTGGTCGTCAAGGCGCAGGTGAAGGTCGGTGGCCGCGGCAAGGCCGGCGGCGTGAAGCTGGCCGAGGGCGCGGAGGAGACGGTGGCCCGCGCCACCGACATCCTCGGCATGGACATCAAGGGTCACACCGTCCACAAGGTCATGATCACCGTGACCGCGGACGTGGCCGAGGAGTACTACTTCTCGTACCTGCTCGACCGGGCGAACCGCACCTTCCTCTGCATCGCCAGCGTGGCCGGCGGTATGGACATCGAGCAGGTCGCGGCCGAGACCCCGGAGCGGGTCGTGAAGGCGCCGATCGACGCCAACACCGGCGTGGACGAGGCCAAGGCGCGCGAGATCGTCACCGCGGCCGGCTTCCCGGCCGAGATCGCCGACCAGGTGGTCGACGTCGCGGTCAAGCTGTGGCAGGCGTTCGTGGCCGAGGACGCCACGCTCGTCGAGGTGAACCCGCTGGCCACCACCAAGGACGGCAAGCTGCTGCTCCTGGACGCCAAGGTAACCCTGGACGAGAACGCCGCGTTCCGGCACCCGGACCACGAGGCCCTGGTCGACCAGGCGTCGGTGGACCCGCTGGAGCAGGCCGCGAAGGCCAAGGACCTCAACTACGTCAAGCTCGACGGCGAGGTCGGCATCATCGGCAACGGCGCGGGCCTGGTCATGTCCACGCTCGACGTGGTCGCGTACGCGGGCGAGCGGCACGGCGGCGTCAAGCCGGCCAACTTCCTCGACATCGGCGGCGGCGCGAGCGCCGAGGTGATGGCGAACGGCCTGGAGATCGTCCTGTCCGACCCGTCGGTCAAGAGCGTCTTCGTCAACGTCTTCGGCGGCATCACCGCCTGTGACGCGGTCGCCAACGGCATCGTGCAGGCGCTGGCGCTGCTGGAGCAGCGCGGCGAGAAGGCCACCAAGCCGCTCGTCGTCCGCCTCGACGGCAACAACGCCGAGGCCGGTCGGGCGATCCTCGACGGCGCGGCCAACCCGCTGATCCAGCGGGTCGACACCATGGACGGCGCGGCCGAGCGGGCCGCCGAGCTGGCAGCTGCGGGGGTCTGACAATGGCTATCTGGCTGACCAAGGACTCCAAGGTCATCGTGCAGGGGATGACCGGTTCCGAGGGTTCCAAGCACACCCGGCGGATGCTCGCCGCCGGCACCAACGTGGTCGGCGGCGTCAACCCGCGCAAGGCCGGCACCACTGTCGACTTCGACGGCACCGAGCTGCCCGTCTTCGCCTCCGTCGCGGACGCGATGAAGGAGACCGGCGCGGACGTCACTGTCATCTTCGTGCCGCCGCAGTTCACCAAGGCCGCCGTGGTCGAGGCGATCGACGCCGGCATCGACCTGGCCGTGGTGATCACCGAGGGCGTCCCGGTGCACGACACCGCCGCGTTCTGGGCGTACAACAAGTCCAAGGGCGAGCGCACCCGGATCATCGGCCCGAACTGCCCGGGCATCGCCTCGCCGGGCGCGTCGAACGCCGGCATCATCCCGGCCGACATCACCGGCTCCGGCCGGATCGGCCTGGTCAGCAAGAGCGGCACGCTGACCTACCAGATGATGTACGAGCTGCGCGACATCGGCTTCTCCACCTGCGTCGGCATCGGCGGTGACCCGATCATCGGCACCACCCACATCGACGCCCTGGCCGCCTTCGAGGCGGACCCGGAGACCGACGCCATCGTCATGATCGGCGAGATCGGCGGCGACGCCGAGGAGCGGGCGGCCGAGTTCATCAAGGCCAACGTCACCAAGCCGGTGGTCGGCTACATCGCCGGCTTCACCGCCCCGCCCGGCAAGACCATGGGGCACGCCGGCGCGATCATCTCGGGCTCGGCGGGCACCGCCGACGCCAAGAAGGCGGCGCTGGAGGCGGTGGGAGTCAAGGTCGGCAAGACCCCGACCGAGACCGCCAACCTGATGCGGGAGATCATGTCCGGCCGCTGAGCGGTCGGAGCGACGTGCCGAGGGGGTCGACCGGGGAACCGGTCGGCCCCCTCGCGTTCAGCGGTACCAGTACGGGTAGTACGAGTTGCCCCGGGCGCGCACGATGGCGCTGGCGACGATGTTGATCACACCGAACGCGATGGCCAGCCAGCCCAGCAACTGGGACTTGCCGTTGCGCCGGGCGTCGCGGATCGACAGCGCGCCGAAGACGATGCCCAGGATGCCGCAGCAGAACAGGCCGAAGACGATGCCGAGGACGCCCCAGAGCGTGGTCCGGTCCCGGCCGACGGCCGGTGGCGGCGGGGGCGGCGGGTACGGAGCGTTCACGGCTTCCTCCGAGCGGTCGGCACCGCGACGGGAACGGTCGCGTCTGAGGCCGAGGCTAGACCGGATCACCGCCGTGGGACCGGGGTTCGGCGAACTCGCCACGCTGCCGACCGGGTATCGGACTGCCGTCCTCCGCGCGGCGTGCCAGAGTAGACACGATGTCACGCGTCACCCCTGACCAGCCCCGCCGTCCGGCCACCGGTCCCCCCGCCGGCGCCCGGCCGCCCGGCCGTGCCCGTCCGGCCGCCCGGGTGCCCGCGCCCCGAACGGGTGAGGAGCCCCGCAGCCGGGCCCCGCTGCCGGTCGCCGCCGGGGTGGCCGCGCTCTGGGCGGCGCTGACCTCCTGGCTGCCGGTCTCCGCCGTGCTGGGCCTCGCCCAGCTCAGCGAGGACGCCGGATCGTTCGGCGGCGCGTTGCGTGCCGGCCTGGCCGGATGGCTGCTCGGGCACGGCGTGCCGTTGGGCACCACCGCCGGTCCGCTCGGCCTCACGCCGCTCGCGCTCAGCGCGCTCGCCGTCTGGCGGCTCACCCGCGCCGGGGTGCACGTCAGCCGGGCCGTCGGCGCGCGCGGCGCCGGCTCGCCCCGCCAGGCGCTCACCGTCGCGGTCGCGGTCGGCATCGGGTACGCGCTGCTCGGCGCGCTCGCCGCGTTCGCCGTCGACGCGGGCGGCCTGGGGGTCTCCCCGGTCACCGCCGCGCTCACATTCGCCGCGTTCGGCATACCCGCCGCCCTGGTCGGCGCGCTGCGCACCACAGGCGTGTGGGCGCTGCTGGCGGCGCGCTGCCCACCGCCGGTGCGCGACGGTCTGCGCACCGGACTCGTCGCCGCGCTGCTGCTGTGCGGCGCGGGCGCCGGCGCGGCCGGACTGGCGGTGGCCACCGGTGGCGGCGACGCGGCCGACATGATCGGGGCGTACCGGACCGGGGTGGCCGGTCAGGCCGGCATCACCCTGGTCAGCATCGCCTACGCGCCCAACGCCACCGCCTGGTCGGCGAGCTATCTGCTCGGTCCCGGGTTCGCGGTCGGCACCGACACCGCCGTCCGTACGAGTGAGGTCTCCGTGGGCGCGCTGCCGGCCGTACCGTTGCTGGCCGGCCTGCCGCGCGGGCCGATGGACGGGCTGGGTGGCGCGCTGCTGGCGGTGCCGGTGCTGGCCGCGATGGCGGCCGGCTGGCTGCTGGCCCGGCGGCTGCTGCGCGCGGCGGCCGAGGAACGCGCCGAGGTGGGCTGGCCGGCGCTGCTGCTTCCGGCCGCGCTCGCCGGACCGGTCGCCGGCGCGCTGCTGGGGCTGTTCGCGGCGGCCTCCGGCGGGTCGCTCGGTGGTGGCCGGCTGGCCGAGGTCGGGCCGTCGCCGTGGGCGGTGGCCGTGGTGGCCACGCTCGTGATCGGGGTGGGCGCGGTGCTCGGCGCCGCCGCCACCCGCACGCTGACCCGCACCCGCTGACGCGCACCCGCTGACCCGCGCCGGGGCCCGGAGACGCGTCAGGGGCGCCCACCGGAAGGTGGACGCCCCTGGACGGCGGAGGATCAGGGCTGGGCCGGCAGGCTGACGTTGGCGACGATGCCCAGGATGATCAGGATGATGCCCAGGCCGGCGCCGACCGCGCCGCAGATCAGACCGGTCTTGGCCTGACCGTCGTTGTTGGCGAGCCCCTGCGCGGCCTTCTGGCGGCCCAGGTAGCCGGTGACGACAGCGGCGATACCCAGCGGGATGCCGAGGTAGAAGCAGCAGACCAGCGGGATCGAGGCGATACCGAGGATCATGGACACGAGGCCCAGCGTGTTGTTCGGGGTCTGACCCGCCCCGGCCGGGTAGCCCGCGCCCGGGTACTGCGGCGCGGCGCCGTACGGCGGCTGCTGCTGCGCGTACGGGTCCTGGCCGTAGGCGGGCTGACCCGAGGTGGGCTGGCCGTACGGCTGGCCCGAGGTCGGCTGCTGGCCGTACTGCGGCTGCTGCCCGTACTGGGGCTGCTGGCCGTACTGCGGGGCCTGCGGCGGCTGGGCGTACGGGTCGTGCGGCTGGGCGGTCGGGTCCTGGTTCGGCTGCTGGCCGTACGGGTCCTGTCCGGGGTAACCGGGCTGCATGTCTGGGTGCTCCTCAGGTCGGTTCGGGTTGTCGGTCAGTTCGTGCCGCTGTTGCCGGCGAGACCAGCCAGGCCGCCGAGGAGGCAACATCCCACCACGATGACGGCGATCCAGATCAGACCGACGATGAGGGCCCACTTGGACCACTTCTTGGACTCGGCGGCTGCGGCCTGGGCGCCGGCGTAGTCACCCTGCTGGATCAGCGGGTTGACCTTCGACGCGTTGATGATGGCCGGGATCGCGAGCGGCCAGAACAGGAAGATCGCGACGATGGACATCGTCATGTTGTTGTCGATCTGCTGCGGCTGCTGCGGGGGGTATCCGGGCTGCATGGGAACTACTCCTCGGTCCGGCGGCACGCGGCGTGCCGGGTTCACTGGGGGTGCGGGCCGGGCACGGGGCCGGACACCGGGCGACCGGCAGCGTACCGCGATCACGCCACCGGGGAGGTCACCCGATGGGCCGCCGCCCCGCGGCCGGGCCGCCTGACCTGCCCGATAGGGTTGCCCGGTGACCGAGCCCGCGTCCGTCGCCCGCCTCGTCGTCCTCGTCTCCGGCTCCGGCAGCAACCTCCAGGCGCTGCTGGACGCCACCGCCGACCCCGGGTACGGCGCCCGGGTGGTCGCCGTCGGCGCCGACCGGGACGGGATCGCCGGCCTGGACCGGGCCGCCGCCGCGGGTGTGCCGTCCTTCGTCGAGCGCGTCAAGGACCACCCCACCCGCGCCGACTGGGACAAGGCGCTCACCGCGCGGGTCGCCGAGCACCGGCCCGACCTGGTCATCAGCGCCGGGTTCCTCAAGCTCGTCGGCCCGGAGTTCCTGGCCGCGTTCGGCGACCGCTACCTCAACACGCACAACACCCTGCTGCCGGCGTTCCCCGGCATCCACGGCCCCCGCGACGCGCTGGCGTACGGCGTCAAGGTCACCGGGGCCACCCTGTTCTTCGTCGACGCCGGCATGGACACCGGCCCGATCGTGGCCCAGGTCGCCGTGCCGGTGCACGACGACGACGACGAGGACGCGCTCACCGAGCGCATCAAGTCCGCCGAGCGGCGCCAGCTCGTCGAGCAGGTCGGCCGCCTGGTCCGTGAAGGTTGGACGATCACCGGAAGAAAGGTCACCATCCCGTGAACGCCACTGAGGACGCCGGCCGCCGCCCGATCCGGCGCGCGCTGGTCAGCGTCTACGACAAGACCGGCCTGGTCGAGCTGGCCCGCGCCCTGCACGGGGCCGGTGTGGAGATCGTGTCGACCGGGAGCACCGCGTCGACGATCTCCGGCGCCGGGGTGCCGGTGACGCCGGTCGAGCAGGTCACCGGCTTCCCGGAGATCCTCGACGGGCGGGTCAAGACGCTGCACCCGAAGATCCACGGCGGCCTCCTCGCCGACCTGCGCAAGGACACGCACGCCGCCCAGCTCGACGAGCACGGCATCGCCGGCATCGACCTGCTGGTCTCCAACCTCTACCCGTTCCAGGCCACCGTCGCCTCCGGCGCCGACGCCGACGAGTGCGTGGAGCAGATCGACATCGGGGGTCCGGCGATGGTGCGGGCCGGGGCGAAGAACCACGCCTCGGTGGCGGTGGTGACCGACCCGGCCATGTACCCGGCGGTGGTGGCCGCGCTCGCCGAGGGCGGCTTCACGCTGGCCCGGCGCCGGGCGCTCGCCGCCCGCGCGTTCGCCGACATCGCCGACTACGACGTCGCGGTGGCCGACTGGTTCGCCACCAGTGTGTCGCCGGCCGAGGACGGCTGGCCGGAGTTCGCCGGCCTGGCGCTGCGCCGCCAGGCGGTGCTGCGGTACGGCGAGAACCCGCACCAGGCGGCGGCGCTCTACACCGACCCGGGCGCGCCGGCCGGGCTGGCCCAGGCCGAGCAGTTGCACGGCAAGGAGATGTCCTACAACAACTACGTCGACGCGGACGCCGCCTGGCGGGCCGCGAACGACTTCCCGGACCAGCCGGCGGTGGCGATCATCAAGCACGCCAACCCGTGCGGCATCGCGGTCGGCGCGGACGTGGCCGAGGCGCACCGCAAGGCGCACGCCTGCGACCCGGTCTCCGCGTTCGGCGGCGTGATCGCGGTGAACCGGCCGGTGAGCGTGGAGCTGGCCGGTCAGGTCGCGGAGATCTTCACCGAGGTGCTGGTGGCGCCGGGCTTCGACGAGGGCGCGCTGGAGGTGCTGCGGGCCAAGAAGAACATCCGGCTGCTGCGGGCGCCCGCGTTCGCCACCCGGCCGGCCGAGTGGCGGCAGGTCAGCGGCGGCGTGCTGGTGCAGATGCGGGACGCCGTCGACGCGCCCGGCGACGACCCGTCCGGCTGGACGCTCGCCACCGGTGACCCGGCCGACGAGGCGACGCTGCGCGACCTGGCGTTCGCCTGGCGGGCGGTACGCGCGGTCAAGAGCAACGCGATCCTGCTGGCCCGCGACGGCGCCACAGTCGGCGTCGGCATGGGCCAGGTGAACCGGGTGGACTCGGCGCGGCTGGCGGTCAGCCGGGCCGGCGACGAGCGGGCCCGCGGCTCGGTCTGCGCCTCCGACGCGTTCTTCCCGTTCGCCGACGGCCCGCAGATCCTCATCGACGCCGGGGTCCGGGCGATCGTCCAGCCCGGCGGCTCGATCCGGGACGAGGAGACCATCGCGGCCTGCAAGGCGGCCGGCGTGACCATGTACCTCACCGGCACCCGGCACTTCTTCCACTGACGAGTCCGGCCGTGACCGTCCGGGTGCGTCAGTCGTCCGCACGACTGACGCACCCGGACGCCGGGCCGTTGCCCGCCGCGGGAGGCGGTTGCTAGCGTGTGCGCGGCGACGATCGAGCGTCTCCGCTGTCTGTGAGCCCGGCAGGTGTGCCATGCGCGTTCGCGACCGGTTGACCGCCGTCGTCGTCACGCTGGCGTTCGTCCTGGCCGGACTGGGAGCGGCAGCCGCACCCGCCGTCACCGCACCGGCCGTCGCCCCGATCGTCGAAGCGCTCGCCGCCGCGCCGGCCGCTCCCGACGTCGCACCACCCGTCGGAGCGCTCGCCGCCGCGCCGGCCGCCGCCTCGGCGAGCGGAACGAGCCCGGCCGCGCCGGGTGCCGCGTACCCCCGAATCTCCTGGTCGGAGCTTGCCGCCGGGCCGTGGCACGACCACGGCGGCGGTCTCGGCTACGCCGACGGACCGGACGACCTGGCCCCGGCCGCGCTCCCGCGCGTGGCCGGTCCGGCGGTGCCGGAGCCGGTCGTGCCAGCGCCCCGGCCGCGTGTCGTGCCGCTGCCGCCGCGCGGCCCGCTCGCCGCGCGTGCCCCGCCGGCCGCCTGAGCCGCACCGAACCCGCAGCCCGCACCGGGACGCGCGCTCGCGCCGCACCGGACACCGCCGCGTCGACCCGGCGGTCTCCGCCGCGAGCTGCCGTCCACCGGTACGGCGGCGCGCCTCACGCCGCCGGGCCGCCTCGGGTTCGTCCCCGGGCCCGCCGTCCGCACGCGTGCCCGCATCGGAGGCCCCGCCCCCTCTTCCTCCGGGGGACGGGGCCTTCGTCGCGCTCACGCCTCGGTGCGCACGTCGGCGAAATGGCAGGCGCTGGGGTGCGGATCCGCCGCGCGGGGGACCGCCTGCGGGTCCTGCGTCGCGCAGACCTCCTCGGCCTTCCAGCAGCGGGTCCGGAAGTGGCAGCCGGACGGCGGCTCGGCCGGACTCGGCACGTCGCCGGTGAGCCGGATGATGGTCCGCCGGTCGCGGGCCTCCGGGTCGGGCACCGGCACCGCCGACAGCAGCGCCTGGGTGTACGGGTGGGTCGCGCGCTGGTAGATCTGCTCCTCGGTGCCGATCTCCACGATCCGGCCCAGGTACATCACCGCGACCCGGTCGGAGATGTGCCGCACCACCGACAGGTCGTGGGCGATGAAGATGTACGACAGCCCCAGCTCGTCCTGGAGCTGCTCCAGGAGGTTGATCACCTGGGCCTGGATGGAGACGTCGAGGGCCGACACCGGCTCGTCGCAGACGATGATCTCGGGCCGCAGCGCGAGCGCTCGGGCGATGCCGATGCGCTGCCGCTGACCGCCGGAGAACTGGTGCGGGTAGCGGTTGACGTGCTCCGGGTTGAGCCCGACCACGTCCAGCAGCTCCTGCACCCGCTGCCGCCGGCTGCGCTTCGGTGCCGCCTCCGGGTGGATCTCGAACGGCTCGCCGATGATGTCGCCGACAGTCATGCGCGGGTTCAGCGAGGTGTACGGGTCCTGCATCACCATCTGCATGTTCCGCCGCAGCCGGCGCAGGTCGGCACCGCCGGCCCGGAGCAGGTCGCGCCCCTCCAGCGTGACCCGCCCGGCGGTCGGCGTCTCCAGGCGCATGAGCAGCCGGGCCAGTGTGGACTTGCCGCACCCGGACTCGCCGACCACACCGAGTGTCTCACCGCGCCGCAGCTCGAACGAGACGCCGTCCACGGCCTTGACCTGGCCGATTGTCTTCTTGAACAGCACGCCCTGGCTGATCGGGAAGTGTTTGACCAACTGGTCGACGGCGAGGATCGTCTCGCCGCGCACCTTGGCGGGTTCAGCCGTCGCGGTCATCGTGCACCTCCTGGGCGAAGTGGCACGCGCTGGTCCGCCCGTCGCCGAGCACCAGGTCGTGCGGCACCTCGTCCACACAGACCGGCTGGACGTACGGGCACCGGGGGTGGAACGGGCAGCCGGACGGGATCGCCATCAGGTTCGGCGGCAGCCCGCGGATGCTGGACAGCGCCTGGCCGCGCACGTCCAGGCGCGGGATCGACTCCAGCAACCCCTTCGTGTACGGGTGGGCCGGCGCCCGGTACAGCGCGTGCACGTCGGCGTGCTCGACGATGCGGCCCGCGTACATGACCGCGATCCGGTCCGCGACACCGGCGACCACGCCCAGGTCATGGGTGATCAGGACGAGCGCCATGCCGAGATCCCGGCGCAGGTCGGCCAGGAGGTCCATGATCTGCGCCTGCACCGTGACGTCCAGCGCGGTGGTCGGCTCGTCGGCGATCAGCACCTTCGGGTCCAGCGCCAGCGCCATCGCGATCATGACGCGTTGCCGCATGCCGCCGGAGAACTGGTGCGGGTAGTCGCCGAGCCGCTTCGCCGCGGCCGGGATCCGGACCAGGTCCATCAGTTCGACGGTGCGCCTGCGCGCGTCGGCCCGCGACATCCCGGCCCGCTCGCGCAGCGACTCGCCGATCTGCCAGCCGACCGGGAAGACCGGGTTCAACGCCGACAACGCGTCCTGGAAGATCATCGCGATCTCGGCGCCGCGAATCTGCCGGCGCTCCTCCTCCGGGCGGGTGAGCAGGTCCCGCCCCTGGTAGAGGATCTGCCCGGCGCGCACGTACGCGGGCGGGGTGTCCAGGATGCCCATGATCGCCTGGGCGGTGACGGACTTGCCGGAGCCGGACTCGCCCAGCACCGCGAGCGTCTCACCGGCGTCCAGGTGGTACGTCACCCCGTTGATCACGCGGGCCACGCCCTCCCGGGTACGGAACTCGACGTGCAGATCCCGTACCTCCAGCAGGTGCCCGCCGGGCGGGGTGGGTGAGGCCGGCGTGGGCCGGACCGACGACTGGGTCATGGGTTGTCACCGCAGCTTCGGGTCGAAGGCGTCGCGGATCGCGTCGCCGAGCATGATGAAGGCGAGCACGGTCAGGGCGAGGAACGTCGACGGCACGATCAGCGGCGTCGCCGACTCCCGCATGTGCACGCGACCGGCGTCGATGTCGATGCCCCAGGAGATGGTCGGCGCCTTCAGGCCGATGCCGAGGAAGCTCAGCGTCGCCTCGGCCGCGATGAACGACCCGAGCGCGATGGTGAGCACCACGATGGCCGGGGCGAGCGCGTTCGGCAGGATGTGCCGCCACATGATCCGGCCGTTGCCGGCCCCGAGCATCCGGGCGGCCGCCACGTAGTCCTGCTCCCGGGCGGTGATCACCGAGGAGCGGACCACCCGGGCCGCGGTGGTCCACCCGAGTAGCGCCAGGACGAGGATCACCGCGAACAGGCGTACCGTCTCGCCGCTCGTGCTCACCCGCTTGAGCAGCACGATCGCGGCGAGCAGCAGCGGGATGCCGAGCACGATGTCGATCACCCGGGACAGCACCGCGTCGACCCACCCGCCGAAGTAGCCGGCGAGCATGCCGACGACGAGCGCGATCACACCGGTGATCAGCGCGGAGAACGCGCCCACGAGCAGCGAGGCACGGGCGCCGTAGACCGCGCGGGCGAACGTGTCGCAGCCCTGGAAGTCGTACCCGAAGATGGCCCCGCCGGACGGCCCGGCGTGCTGCCGGGAGAGCACGCAGTCGCGCGGGTCGTTGGCGGCGAACAGCCCGGGCGCCACCGCCATCGCGGCGACCAGCACCACCAGGAGCAGGCTGATCCAGAAGACCGGGTTGCGGCGCAGGTCCCGCCAGGCGTCACCGGCCAGGCTGCGGGCCCGGTCCGGCCGCCCGGCCCGGCCCGGCGTGCCAGGCTCGCCGGAGACGCCGCGCCGCGCGGCCTGGTTCTCCGTGGCCGCCACCGTCTCGAAGTCGCTCACTGCGGCACCTCGCTGCGCTCACTCATAGCGGATCCTCGGGTCGAGGACGGCGTAGAGCACGTCCACCACCAGGTTGGACAGCAGGTAGACCACGACGAGCACACTGACGATGCCGACCACCAGCGGGCCGTCCTCGGTGCGGATGCCGCGGAACAGGTTGAAGCCGACGCCCGGGACGTTGAACACGCCCTCGGTGATGATCGCGCCGCCCATCAGGTTGCCCAGCTCGACGCCGAGGAAGGTGACCACCGGGATGAGCGAGTTGCGCAGCACGTGCACCCCGACGATCCGGCGTCGCCGCAGGCCTTTGGAGCGGGCGGTCCGGACGTAGTCGGCGCGCAGGTTCTCGGTCACCGAGGTACGCGTCAGCCGCAGCGCGGTGGCCAGGGACAGCGAGCCGAGCACGATGCCGGGCAGCAGCAGCGCGTAGAAGGACGGCTGGGCTCCCGCGGTGGGCGGGAAGACCGGCCACCGGACGCCGAGGAAGTACTGGGCCAGCGGGGCCAGCACGATCGTGGGGATGCCGAGCACCAGCAGCGTGAGCACGAGCGTGGCGTGGTCGAACACGCCGGAGCGCCGGATCGCCGCGATCACGCCCGCGGTGACCCCGAAGATCACCGTCACGGCCATCGCGATCACTGCGAGCTTCAGGGTGACCGGCCAGGCGGCGGCGAGGATGTCGCTGATCTGCCGCCCGGTCAGCGACTGTCCGAGGTCGCCCTGGACCAGGCCGCCCAGATAGTCGAAGTAGCGGTAGAAGAAGCCGCCGACGCCCGTCGCGTCCAGGTGGTACTTCTCGGTCAGATAGGCCCGCTGCGCGGCGGTCACCGGCCGCTCCCCGGCGAGGGCCTGGATCGGGTCGCCCTGCCCGGCGAACATCAGCGCGTAGACGATCAGAGTGGTCCCGAAGAAGGCGAGGACCATCTGGAGCAGTCGCCGCAGGATGAACCGGAGCATGCTGGCAAGTCTGCCGAAACCGGGCTAAATGCGTGCCAATGCGAGGGCCGGGCCACCCGTGGGGGTGGCCCGGCCCGTCAGCGGGGTGTCAGGCGCGTTCGATCTTCAGCAGGTCCACCCGGTCGAAGAGGTCCACGTGGACGTTCTTGACCTTGGTCGAGTGGCCGAAGTTGTTCTGCCCGTACCGGAGCGGGATCACCGGCATGTCCTGCGCGAGCAGGTCCTCCGCCGCCTGGTACTTCTTGATCGCCTCGTCCTCGGTCGCCGCGCGGGCGCCCTCGGCGAGCAGCTTGTCGAACTCCGGGTTGCTGTAGCCGTAGTAGTTCGACGAGCCGGTGGTGCTGTACAGCGGGCCGAGGTAGTTCTCCATGGACGGGTAGTCCATGACCCAGCCCATCCGGAACAGGCCGACCGGCTGCTTCTGCTTGAGCTTGGTCAGCAGGTCCGCGAACTTCGGCTCGGCGGTGCCGACGCAGTCCACGCCCAGGTTGGCCTTGAGCTGGTTGCAGGTGGCGTCGATCCAGTCCTTGTGGCCGCCGTCGCCGTTGTAGGACAGCTCGATCTTCTTCGGGCCGCCCGCGGCCTCGTACATGGCCTTGGCCTTGACCGGGTCGAACGCGCCGGCGGTGCCGATGGTGTTCTCCCGGTAACCGGCGACCACCGGCGAGACGAACGAGCGGGCCGGCTGCTGCGAGTCCTTGAAGATGGACTTGGTGATCTCGTCCCGGTCGATCGCCATCGAGATCGCCTTGCGCACCTCGGGCTTGCTGAACTCCTCCTGGAACGTCGGGAAGGCCAGCACCTGCAGCGACGAGGCCGGGCTCTGCTGGAAGCGGTCACCCAGGTCGGTCGCGGCGGTCGACAGGTTCTCGGTCGGGATCGTCTTGATCACGTCGAGGTTGTCCGACAGCACGTCCGCGTACGCGGCGGTCGGCTGCTGGTAGATGCGGAACTCGACGCCGCCGACCTTGGGCTGCTGGCCCGGGAACGCGTCGTAGCGCTCCACCTCGACCTTGGCGTCGTGCTGCCAGTTGCCCTTCATCTTGAACGGGCCCTGGCCGATCGGCGCCTGCTCGTAGCCCTCGGCGAGCACGCCCGGGGCGGAGAAGGCCGCCTTGGGCAGCGGGTAGAAGGCGGTGTAGCCGAGCATGGACTTGAAGTCCACGTACGGCTGGCTGAGCGTCACGGTGAAGGTCAGGTCGTCGACCTTCTTCAGGCCGCTCATCGTCGTCGCCTTCGGGCTCTCGCCCTGGAGGTCGTCGTAGCCGGCCACCTTCTCGAAGAAGTAGCTGGAGTTCTGGCCGTTCGGCGCGTAGGCACCGTAGTTCCAGGCGTCGATGTAGTTGTCGGCGGTGACCTTCTCGCCGTTGTGGAACGTGTAGCCGGGCTTCAGCTTGACCGTCCAGACCTTGTTGTCGGACGTCGTCACCGAGTCGGCCGCCACCTCGTGCGGCTTGTTCGCCTCGTCGTAGTCGACGAGCGGGCTGAACAGGGCTGACAGGACCTGGGAGCCGCTCGTCTCGTTGGTGTTGGTGGGCACGAGGTGCTGCGGCTCGGCGATCTCGATCCGCACGGCCGCATCGGAGTCGCCGGCACCGCCGCCGCCACCGCCCGAGCCGCAGGCCGTCAGGCCGAGCGTCACCGCGAGCGGGAGCGCGGCCCAGGCCGCGAGCCTACGAACACGCATGGAGTCTCCTCATCTCCTCACGCTGCGCGGTCGTCCCGGCGCTGGGTGACTCTGCGCAACGAGCGGTAACGGTAGGTCGCGATCCGGCCCGTCGACAACTGGTGCGTTGTCAACTGATGACGGATCGTGTCCGGCGAGCCTTGTCGCTGCCGCTCGTGGGTGCTAGAACTCGCCCCTGCCTGGCGTTTTGTTCGCCGCCGGTGGGCGGTTCAGGTCGCGGTCGGAGGCATCTGAGGCGCCTGGGCCGTCTGTCCGATCCCTGCCTCCCCGGGTGCGCCCGGGCCGCCGCGTCCCAGTGACTGATCACCCTCCGTGACTTAGGGCACGTTGCGCAGCGTGATCGTCTGCCGTCGTCGTCCGGTCCGCCCGGGGCCGTGAGACGATCACGACGTGACGGCGACGATCCTGGACGGCAAGGCCACCGCGGCGGAGATCAAGGACGAGCTACGAGCCCGGGTCAAGGCGCTCGCGGAACGCGGCATCACCCCCGGCCTCGGCACGGTGCTGGTCGGGGAGGACCCCGGCTCCCAGGCGTACGTCAACGGCAAGCACCGCGACTGCGCCGAGGTCGGTATCGCCTCGCTGCGGGTCACGCTGCCCGCCGACGCCACCCAGGAGCAGCTCGACGCGGCGCTCGCCGAACTGAACGCCGACCCGGCCTGTCACGGCTACATCGTCCAGCTCCCGCTCCCCGGGCACCTCGACACCCAGCGCGCGCTGGAGTCGATCGACCCGGACAAGGACGCCGACGGGCTGCACCCGGTCAACCTGGGCCGGCTCGTCCTCGGGTACGACGCGCCGCTGCCCTGCACCCCGCGCGGCATCGTGGAGCTGCTGCGCCGGCACGACGTGCCGCTGCGTGGCGCGAACGTGGCAGTGGTCGGCCGGGGCAACACGGTCGGCCGCCCGCTGGGCCTGCTGCTGACCCGGCGCAGCGAGAACGCCACAGTGACGCTCTGCCACACCGGCACGCTCGACCTGGCCGCGCACACCCGCGCCGCCGACGTCGTCATCGTCGCCGCCGGGGTGCCCGGGCTGCTCACCGCCGACATGATCAACCCGGGTGCGACGGTGGTGGACGTCGGCATCACGCGGGTCATCGGCGAGGACGGCAAGGGCCGCTACACCGGCGACGTGGACCCGGAGGTGGCCGAGGTCGCCGGCAAGCTCGTGCCGATGCCCGGCGGCGTCGGCCCGATGACCCGGGCGATGCTGCTCACGAACGTGGTCGAACGGGCCGAGCGGGCGGGCTGACACCCACCCAGGTCATAACCGTCCGCCCCTGACCCGATCGGTGCCAGGATGGCTGATACGGTCCGGAAAACCGACTGGTATCAGGGAGTGGGACGACCATGGGTAAGAAGGTCACTGTCGTCGGCGCCGGATTCTACGGCTCCACCACCGCACAGCGCCTGGCCGAGTACGACGTCTTCGACACCGTCGTCATCACCGACATCGTGGAGGGCAAGCCGGCGGGTCTCGCGCTCGACCTCAACCAGTCCCGCGCGGTCGAGGGCTTCGAGACCAAGGTCGTCGGCGTCACCACCGGCCCGAACGGCGAGGGCTACGACGCCATCGAGGGCTCGGACGTCGTCGTCATCACCGCCGGCCTGCCGCGCAAGCCGGGCATGAGCCGGATGGACCTGCTGGAGACCAACGCCAAGATCGTCCGGCAGGTCTCCGAGAACGTCGCCAAGTACGCCCCGAACGCCGTCGTCATCGTGGTGTCGAACCCGCTCGACGAGATGACCGCGCTGGCCCAGCTCGCCACCCAGTTCCCCAAGAACCGGGTGCTCGGCCAGGCCGGCATGCTGGACACCGCCCGCTTCACCAACTTCGTCGCCGAGGCGCTGAGCGTGCCGGTGAAGTCGGTACGGACCCTGACGCTCGGCTCGCACGGCGACACGATGGTCCCGGTGCCGTCGAAGAGCACCGTGAACGGCAAGCCGCTGCGTGACGTCATGCCGGCCGAGCAGATCGAGGAGCTGGTCGTCAAGACCCGCAACGGTGGCGCCGAGGTCGTCGCGCTGCTCAAGACCGGTTCCGCGTACTACGCCCCGTCCGCCGCCGCGGCCCGGATGGCGAAGGCCGTGGCCGAGGACTCCGGCGCGGTCATGCCGGTCTGCGCCTGGGTCGACGGCGAGTACGGCATCTCCGGCGTCTACCTGGGTGTCGAGGCCGAGATCGGCGCCGAGGGCGTGAAGCGGGTCGTCGAGACCGACCTGGACGCCGACGAGCTGGCCGCGCTGAAGGAGGCCGCCGAGGCCGTCCGCGCCAAGCAGGGCGACGTCGCCAGCATGTGACGCCCGACCACCGCACAGAAGGCCCGCCGGCACGCGCCGGCGGGCCTTCTGTGCGTCCCACCCGCCGCCCTCCCGTCCTCCCCCTTCTCCCCGTCCCCCCCGTCCCCCCGTCCCCTCGTTCCTCCCGTCGATCATGAAGTTGACGGCGGAAACGGAGATCGACCAGGCCGCCAACCTCATGATCGACGGGGCGAGGGCGAGGGCGAGGGCGAGGGCGGGGGCGGGGGGGAGGGCGAGGGCGAGGGCGGGGGGTGGGGGGTGGGGGGTGAAGGGGGTGGTCAGGTGGGGGGTGGCCAGGGTGGCGGGGGAGAGGGTCGCCAGCAGGGTCGTGCGGGAGTGGCGGGCCGTGTCCGGAGCCTCCTCGTGGGCGTACGCCAGCTCCGGGTCGACCAACTGGATCGCGTGCACCAGCAGGTCGCCGGTGATCAGGAGGCGCTCGTCGTCGGCCTCGACCAGCACCGACTGGTGACCCGGCGTGTGGCCGGGCGTGTGCAGCAGCCGTACCCCCGGGGTGAGTGGCGTCTCGCCGTCGACCACCCGCAGCCGGCCGGCGGCGCGCAACGGCGTCAGCAGCCGGGCCGGCAGTTCCGGGTGGAACAGCTCCAGCGCGTCCACCTCGGCGCGCTGGATCAGGTGATCGGCGTTCGGGAACAACAGCGGACCGGCCCAGCCCACGTGGTCGGTGTGCAGGTGGGTGAGGACCACGGTGCGGACGTCGGCCGGGTCGATCCCGGCGGCGGCCAGCTCGGCCGGCAGCCGGCCCGGTACCGGCGCCCAGCTCGCGGCGAGCGAGTCGGCCGGACCGATGCCGGCGTCGACCAGCGTGACCGGCCCGTCGCCGGCCCGCACCGCGAACGCGCGGAACCGCAGCCACCACCGGCCGTCGTCGGTGACGGCACCCGGGTCGAGCCGGTCGGCGGCCTGCCAGTGCGCCTGGGTCGCGTCGGGAAACGCCTCGCCGCGGGGCTGGAAGAAGGGCCCCTCACCGTCGGCGAGCGCGGTGACCGTGATAGACCCGAGGGTGCGGCTGTGCGGCATCGGACGATGATGCCAGCGGCCCGAGGCGCGGCGCAGCCCGCTTTTCCGGCGGCCCACCCGGGCCGCCTGGGGACTGCCGGCCAGTTTCCAGTACGCTCGTACTGCTTGAGCACGTGTCCCCCGAGAGGAGCGCCGGCCGATGGCGAAGATCAAGGTAAACAACCCGGTCGTGGAGATCGACGGCGACGAGATGACCCGGATCATCTGGAAGCAGATCCGGGAGCAGCTGATCCTGCCCTACCTCGACGTCGACCTGCACTACTACGACCTGTCGATCCAGCACCGCGACGCCACCGACGACCAGGTCACCGTCGACGCCGCCAACGCCATCAAGGAGCACGGCGTCGGCGTCAAGTGCGCCACCATCACCCCGGACGAGGCCCGGGTGGAGGAGTTCGGCCTGAAGAAGATGTGGCGGTCGCCGAACGGCACCATCCGCAACATCCTCGGCGGCGTGGTCTTCCGCGAGCCGATCATCATGTCGAACGTGCCGCGGCTCGTCCCGGGCTGGACCAAGCCGATCATCATCGGCCGGCACGCGCACGGCGACCAGTACAAGGCCACCGACTTCGTCGTCCCCGGCCCGGGCACGGTGACCATCACCTACACCCCGGCCGACGGCGGCACCCCGATGGAGATGGAGGTCGCCAACTTCCCCGGCGGCGGCATCGCCATGGGCATGTACAACTACGACGAGTCGATCCGGGACTTCGCCCGCGCCTCGTTCCGGTACGGCCTGGACCGCAACTACCCGGTCTACATGTCGACCAAGAACACCATCCTCAAGGCGTACGACGGCCGGTTCAAGGACATCTTCGCCGAGGTGTTCGAGAACGAGTTCAAGGCCGAGTTCGACGCGGCCGGCCTCACCTACGAGCACCGGCTGATCGACGACATGGTCGCCGCCGCGCTCAAGTGGGAGGGCGGTTACGTCTGGGCGTGCAAGAACTACGACGGTGACGTGCAGTCCGACACCGTGGCGCAGGGCTTCGGCTCGCTCGGCCTGATGACCTCGGTGCTGCTCTCCCCGGACGGCCGCACCGTCGAGGCCGAGGCCGCGCACGGCACCGTCACCCGGCACTACCGGCAGTACCAGAAGGGCGAGAAGACCTCGACCAACCCGATCGCCTCGATCTACGCCTGGACCCGGGGCCTGGCCCACCGGGGCAAGCTGGACGGCACCCCGGCGGTCACCGAGTTCGCGAACACGCTGGAGAAGGTCATCGTGGACACCGTCGAGGGCGGCCAGATGACCAAGGACCTCGCGCTGCTCATCTCGCGGGACGCCCCGTGGCTGACCACCGACGAGTTCATGAACGCGCTCGACGAGAACCTGGCGCGCAAGCTCGCCGCCTGATCACTCCCGTCGATCACACGGAACCCGCCGGCACGCGCCGGCGGGTTCCGTCGTGTCCGGGCCCGGTGCGTCACCGGGTCCGGGCCGGGCTCGTTGTACCGGGTGGACGCGATGCCAGTCTCGTCCAGCCGTCCCTTCCCTTGCGGGGGGCCCTGTCCCGGGCCCCCCGCGCCCTGTTGTGCGGCGCGCGCCGCCCGCTCAGGCATCGCCGAGCTCCGGCCGCGGCGCCCGGCTCAGGCGGCGCGCAGCAGCTCGGCGGCGCGTTCCGGGGCGATGTCGTTGATGAACACACCCATGCCGGACTCCGACCCGGCCAGGTACTTCAGCTTGTCCTTGGCCCGCCGGATGCTGAACAGCTGAAGGTGCAGGTGGCCCAGTTCCCGGTCGATCCGTACCGGCGCCTGGTGCCAGGCCGCGATGTACGGCATGGGCAGGTCGAACAGCCCGTCGAAGCGGCGCAGCAGGTCCAGGTAGAGCGGCCCGAAGGCGTCCCGCTCGGCGTCGTCGAGCGCCGGGATGTCCGGCACCGGCCGGTGCGGCGCCACGTGCACCTCGAACGGCCAGCGGGCCGCCGCCGGGACGTACGCGGTCCAGTGCTCGTTGCTCGCCACCACCCGCTCCCCGGTGGCCCGTTCCGCGGCCAGCACGTCGGCGTAGAGGTTGCCCCCGGTGCGGTCGGCGTACCGCCGGGCGGCGGCCAGCATGCTCCGGGTGCGCGGCGTGACGAACGGGTACGCGTAGATCTGCCCGTGCGGGTGGTGCAGCGTCACCCCGATCTCCACGCCCCGGTTCTCGAACGGGAAGACCTGCTCCACACCGGGCAGCGCGCTCAACGCGGTGGTGCGGTCGGCGAGCGCGTCCAGCACCGTCCGCACCCGGCGCGGGGAGAGCCGGGCGAACGAGGCGTTGTGGTCGTCGGTGAAGCAGACCACCTCGCACCTGCCGCGCCCGGGGCGTACCAGTGTGAACGGCGTGATCTCGGCCGGTTCGTCGGCCACCCGCTGGCTCAGCGAGGGGAACCGGTTCTCGAACACCACCACGTCGTAGTCGGGCGCCGGGATCTCGCTGTGCCGCTCGCCCCGGGACGGGCACAGCGGGCACTGGTCGGCCGGGGGCAGGAACGTGCGGGTCTGCCGGTGCACCGCCACCGCCACCCACTCGTCGGTCAGCGGGTCGTACCGCAGCTGCGAGGCGGGTGGGGGAGGGGGCAGATCCCGCCGGTCCGGCTGGTCGCGGACCGCGTCGTCCCGCTCGTCGAAGTAGATCAGCTCGCGGCCGTCGGCCAGCGCGATCTGCGTACGCTTCACTCCGCCCCCCTCGTCGTGGGCACCGTCACCAGCTCGCCCACCCTGTCGTCGAGTACCCGTCGGGCCTCGGGTGCCAACCGGTCGTCGGTGACCAGCACGTCCGCCGCGTCCAGCGGCACGATCGACGAGATGCCGACGGTGCCCCACTTGGTGTGGTCGGCGAGCACCACAAGCCCGTCCGCCGCTGCCACGAGTGCCCGGTTCGTGTCCGCCTCCATCAGGTTGGGCGTGGTGAAACCGGCCCGTTCGCTGATCCCGTGCACGCCGAGGAAGAGCAGGTCCAGGTGCAGCGCGGCGATCGCGGCCACGGCGAGCGGGCCGACGAGCGCGTCCGACGGCGTGCGGACGCCGCCGGTGAGCACCACCGTCTGGTCCGGCCGGCCACCGACGTGCAGGGCCTCCGCCACCGGCAGCGAGTTGGTGACCACCGTCAGGCCGGGCACGTCCACCAGCCGCCGGGCCAGCTCGGCGGTGGTGGTGCCGGCGGAGAGCGCGATCGCGGCGCCGGGCCGGACCAGCCCCGCGGCGTAGTCGGCGATGGCGGCCTTCTCGGCGGACTGGCGGACGGACTTGGCGTGGAAGCCGGGCTCGTCGGTCGAGCCGGGGCCGGCGGGTGTCGCGCCCCCGTGCACCTTGGCGAGCAGGCCCTGCTCGTGCAGCGTGTCCAGGTCGCGCCGGATGGTCATGTCGGAGACGCCGAACTCGGCCGCCAGCTCGGTGACCCGGACGCCACCGGCGCGGCGCAGTCGTTCCAGGATGGCGGTCTGCCGCTGCCGCGCCAGCATCCCCGGCCCACCTCCGCGCCTCACCGACCACGCGGGCACTCCACGCGGTCGAACGTGTTCCAACAAAGACGAACACTACCGCGCAGCGAGGGGTGATGCGAGGCCGCCGCCGTCCGAAGCCGGACGACGGCGGTCGAGGTGCTCGCAGGCCGGGACGGGCCCGGCGGTGAGACGGTCAGGCGGGCTGGAGGCGGGGCTCCACCCAGCCGGTCTCGGTCAGGTGCTCCATCACCTTCCCGATGGCCTCCTCGACGCTCAGGTCCGAGGTGTCCACCACCAGGTCGGCGTCGGTGGGTTCCTCGTACGGGTCGTCGATGCCGGTCATCCCGGTGATCAGGCCGGCCCGGGCGCGGGCGTACAGGCCCTTGCGGTCGCGCTGCTCACAGACCGCCAGCGGCGTCGCCACGTGGACCAGCAGGAAGCCCGCCCCAGCCGTCTCGGCCATCTCCCGGGCGGTGGCGCGGGCCGCCGCGTACGGCGCGATCGGGCAGCAGATGCCGACGCCCCGGTGCCGGGCGATCTCGGCGGCCACCCAGCCGATCCGGCGCACGTTGAGATCCCGGTCGGCCTTGCTGAACCCCAGCCCGGCGGAGAGTTCCCGCCGTACCACGTCGCCGTCGAGCAGCGTGATCGTGCGGTCGCCCTGCTCGCGGAGCACGTCGGCCAGCCCGCGGGCGATCGTCGACTTGCCGGAGCCGGACAGGCCGGTCAGGAAGATCACCAGGCCCCGGTGCCGTCGCGGCGGGCGGGCCCGGGTCAGTTCCTTCGCCACCGCCGGCGGGGTGTGCCACTCGGGCAGCGGGAAACCGCGGTCCAGCAGGTCGTCGATCTCGCGCGTGCTCAGCGCCAGCCGCCGGTTGCGCGGCGGGATGTCCTCGCGCCAGCGCCACTGCCCGTCCCGGTTGTCGTAGGCCAGCTCGCGGGGCACCAGCACGCGCAGGCCGGCGCCGGAGAGCATGCCCTCGGTGGAGAGCAGGTGGGTCACCCCGTACGCGGCGGCGACCCGGGCCCGCAGCAGCGCGTCGCTGATCTCGTCGCGCCGCCGGGCCAGCGGCACCGCCACGAG
Organism: Micromonospora sp. WMMD1274; assembly: GCF_049179035.1. NCBI lineage: Bacteria > Bacillati > Actinomycetota > Actinomycetes > Micromonosporales > Micromonosporaceae > Micromonospora > Micromonospora sp. WMMD1274. Next base: position 2,039,361 of record NZ_JBMHMG010000001.1, on the reverse strand, counting down.
CGTCGCCGGGGGCATCCGGTCGCGGGCGGCGAACACGCTGCGCACCAGCGACTCGGCCGGCAGGCCGCCGATCGACTCCTCGCCCACCGGGATCATCACCAGCAGGTGCGAGCCGAGCGTACGGGCCGCGTGCGCGATCTGCGCCAGCTGCGGCCGGTGCAGCGGGCGGTCGGCGAACACGCCGAGCACCCGGCCCGGCGGCAGCAGGCCGCGTACCTCGTCGGGGCCGCGCCGCAGCCGCTGGAACGGCCCGTGGCCGCCGTCGCCCAGTCGGCGCACCGCGCCGCCGACACCCACCATGCCCTCGCGGCCCGGCCAGACGTCGGTCACGTCCATCGCCGCCACCGGCGCGCCCTCACCGTCGGTGAGCACCACCGCACGGCGGGCCGGGTCGGCCGGGTCCAGCCCGTCGGCGAGCGCCGCCGGCACCTGGAGCGTCACCGGCACCGGCCACGGCGTGCCGTCGGCCAGCCGGCCGCGCCGGTTCAGCGAGGCCAGGTCGGCCCGGCTCATGAAACCGGTGAGCGGCGCGTACGCCCCGCTCAGCAACAACTGGAGATCGGCCAGTTCAGCGGGCCTGGGCGCGTACGACGGCGCATCCCGCAGAACGTCCTCGGGCAGCAGCCACCCGTTGCTCATCGAACCCCCAACTCACCGGCCGGCACACAGTTTCGCAGCCCACCGGCGATCGGTCGAGAGCGCCACCCGGCCTCCCGGTGATCGCGTGTCCGGCGACCGCGCCGAGGACGAACCGGGGTCACCGAATCCTTACCGGCGGGCGGCGGCCGGTCGATCCTGCGAACGGCTGCCGGCGCGCGCCGACCGGCCGAGCGCGCGGTCCCGTATCCGACGGACCGCGCGGCGGAGACGGGACCGCAGCCGGCGCGAGTCCTCCACCCGGGGCACGCCGCCGTCGGCCGCGCAGCGCACCACGAGCGGCAGGCGGGCGTCCAGCGCCCACCCGGCCTGGATCACCCGGGCCCGGACCTCCCAGGTGCCCCGGCTCACCAGCCGGTCCGCACCGTCGTTCATGTCGCCCCGCCGAGTCGGCCGCACACCGTGGCAGCATCCCGGAGCGGTCGCCACCCCGCCACCCCGTTCCCGCCACCTAGGGGCTGCGGCGGCCGAGGATCAGGGGATCGCAGGGGTCGGGAAGGGCTCCGGGCCAGCGCCGGAGTTCTACGCTGAACGGCGTGACACTGCTCGCGACCGAGTCGCTGACCAAGACGTACGGAGGCCGGGTCACCGCGTTGGCCGACCTCACCGTGTCGGTCGAGCCGGGGATCATCGGGCTGGTGGGCGCGAACGGCGCCGGCAAGTCCACTCTGATCAAGATCCTGCTGGGTCTGCTCCCGCCGACCAGCGGCCGGGTACAGGTGCTCGGCCTCGACCCCACCACCGACCCGGCAGCGGTCCGCGCCCGGGTCGGCTACATGCCCGAGCACGACGCCCTCCCGCCCGACCTGTCCGCCGCCGAGCTGGTCACCCACCTGGGCCGGATCAGCGGGCTGCCGCGCACCGTCGCCCGGGAACGGGCCTCCGAGGCGCTGCGCCACGTCGGTCTGCACGAGGAGCGGCACCGGGCCGTCGGTGGCTACTCCACCGGCATGAAGCAGCGGGTCAAGCTCGCCCAGGCGCTCGTACACGATCCCGATCTGCTGCTGCTCGACGAGCCGACCAACGGCCTCGACCCGGCCGGCCGGGACGCCATGCTCGCGCTGATCCACCGGATCGGCACCGAGTTCGGCATCTCGGTGGTGGTCTGCTCGCACCTGCTCGGCGAGGTGGAGCGGATCTGCGACACGCTCGTCGCCATCGACGGCGGCCGGCTGCTGCGCGCCGACCGGGTGTCCGCCATGACCACCGCCACCGACGTGCTCGCCGTCGAGGTGAGCGAGGGCACCGAGGAACTGGCCGCCCGGCTCGCCGCGCTCGACCTGCCGGTGACCCGCGACGGGCGGCTGCTGCTCGTCCCGCTCGCCGACGACGCCACCTACGACCAGATCCTCGGCGCGGTCGCCGAGCTGGACCTGCCGCTGCACCGGCTGGACCAGCGGCGGCACCGGGTGGCCGAACTCTTCGCCGCGAGGGAGCCCAGCCATGTCTGACGCGACCGGGGTCATCCACGACATCGGCTACCAGCGCTACACCGGCCCGCGGCTCGGCCGCCGGCAGGTGTTCGGCGCGCTCTACCTGCACGGCGTGCGTACCGTCTTCGGGCTCGGCCGCAGCGCCAAGGCCAAGATCTTCCCATGGCTGGTCGTCTCCGTGGTCACCGTGGTGGCCGCCGGGGTCACCGCGGTACGCAGCCAGATCGGCGAGGTGGTGATGACGTACGCCCAGTTCGCCGACGCGATGAGCTGGCTGGTCATCTTCTTCGCCGCGGTGGCCGCGCCCGAGCTGGTCTCCCGCGACCTGCGCAGCGGCGTGCTGCCGCTGTACTTCTCCCGGCCGCTGCCGCGCGGCGACTACGCGCTGTCCAAGCTGCTGGCGCTCGTCACCGCGCTGTGGCTGCTGCTCGGCGGCCCGCAGCTGGTGATGTTCCTCGGCGCCGCGTTCACCACGAAGCGGGGTATCGGCGGGGTGTGGGACGAGCTGCTCGACCTGCTGCCCGGCCTGCTCTACGCCGGGCTCTGGGCGGTGGTGTTCGCCTCGATCGCCCTGCTGGTCGCCTCGCTCACCGGCAAGCGCGCGTTCGCCGCCGGCGGCATCGTGGCGGTCTTCCTGATGACCACGCCGGTGGTCGGCGTGCTGTCCATCCTGCCCTCGCAGACGATCAACGAGCTGGCCTTCGTGGCCTCCCCGCCGACGCTCGTCGGCGGCGTGGGCAACTGGGCGCTCGGCGACCGGCTGACCCAGGGGCGGGGCGGCATGCCGATCGGCGACTTCGGACCGGTCTACGCCGTGGCCGCCGTGCTGCTGGTCGCCGCCTGCGTCAGCCTGCTGCTCCTGCGATACCGGAAGGTGGCCGCCCGATGACGGCGATCAGCACCCAGTCGACGGCCGGCGCGCCCGCTGCCGCGACGAGCACGCTCGACCTGGCGGGCGTCTCCCGCTGGTACGGCAACGTGGTGGCGGTCAACGACGTCACCATGCGGCTCGGCCCCGGCGTGACCGGCCTGCTCGGTCCCAACGGCGCCGGGAAGACCACGCTGCTGCACATGATGGCGGGCTTCCTGTCCCCGTCGCGCGGCACCGTGACGCTGGACGGGGAGCCGACCTGGCGCAACCCCGCCGTCTACCGGCGACTCGGCCTGGTCAGCGAGCGCGAGGCGGTGCACACGTTCCTCAGCGCGTACGAGTTCGTGCTCGCCAGCGCGAAGCTGCACCGGCTGCCCGACCCGGAGGCCGCCGCCCGGCGGGCGATCGAGCTGGTCGAGATGGAGGACGCGCAGAACCGCCGGATCGGCACCTACTCCAAGGGCATGCGGCAGCGCACCCGCGTCGCCGCCGCGCTCGTGCACGACCCGCAGGTGCTGCTGCTCGACGAGCCGTTCAACGGGATGGACCCGCGCCAGCGGCTGCACATGATGGCGCTGCTGCACCGGCTCGGCGACGCGGGGCGGACCATCCTGTTCAGCTCGCACATCCTGGAGGAGGTCGAGCAGGTCTCCGGCACGGTCCAGGTGATGGTGGCGGGCCGGCTCGCCGCCTCCGGTGACTACCGGACCATCCGCCGCCTGATGACCAACCGGCCGCACGTGTTCGGAGTGCGCTCCACCGACGACCGGGCGCTGGCGGTGGCGCTGATGGCCGAGGCGTCGGTCTCCGGCGTCGAGCTGGACCGTACCGGCCTGACGGTCAAGGCCGGCGACTACGGCGCGTTCACCCGGGCACTGCCCCGGATCGCGCTCCGGCACGGCATCCGGGTCCGGCAGCTCCTGCCGGAGGACGAGTCGCTGGAGAGCGTCTTCTCGTATCTGGTGGAGGCATGATGTCGACAGTCACCTGGATCACCGCGCGTGGCCTGTTCGGCCGGAGCCGGTTCCTCATGCTGCTGCCGTTGCCGCTGGTCCTGATCGGCCTGGCGGTGCTCTGCCGGTCGCTCGGCGTCGACCCGGGCCAGTGGGGGCCACCGGTGCTCGTCGGCCTCGGCCTCGCCGTGGTGCTGCCGGTCGTGGCGCTGATCGTGGGCACCGGCGTGCTCGGCGCGGAGATCGACGACGGCACCGTCGTGCACATCCTCACCAAGCCGCTGCCGCGCTGGCAGATCGTGCTGCCGAAGCTGGCGGTCGCGGCCGGCGTCACAGCGGTCACCGTCGGCGTCCCGATCTACGTCGCGGGCGTGCTCGCCGATTCGGTACGCCTCGGGCTCGCACTCGTCGCCGCCTCGGCGGCGGGCGCGCTCGCGTACTCGGCGCTGTTCCTGGCGCTCAGCCTGGTGACCCGGCGTCCGGTGCTGCTCGGCCTGGTCTACGTGCTGATCTGGGAGGGGCTGCTGGGCCGGTTCGTCGGCGGCACCCGGGTGCTGTCGATCCAGCAGTGGGTGATCGCCCTGGCCGACCGGATGGCGCCGACGCCGCTGCTCGGCACCACCGTCTCGGTGCCGGTCGCGGCGGTGCTCACCGCCCTGGTCGCGGTCGGGTTCACGGTGCTGGCGATCGACCGCCTGCGCTCGTTCAGCGTGGCCGGCGAGACGAGCTGACCCTCGGGCGGGCGGGCGGCTTCGCGCCGGCCGCCCGCCCGGTCAGAACGCGCGAGGCGAGATCAGCTCGTCAGAACGCGCACGCGATGACCAGCTCGGTGGTGCGGTCGGGCAGCAGGTCCAGCTTCGCGATCCGGCCCGCCGCGCGCAGGTCGCCGGCGACGGTACCGAGCTGGTCGAGCACCGCCGCCGGTCCGAGCGCCTCGGCCAGCGGCACGTCCGCCTTCATCGACAGCTTCCGTTCCGACTTGGCGCGGCGCACCTGACCCAGCGCGTCCGCCGCCAGCCGCAGCAGCTCCGGGTCACCCGGCGCCTGCGTCGCGCGGCCCACCTCGTACGTGGTCGGCCAGGGCGCGCGGTGCACCGACCCGTACCGCCACCACGACCAGATCTCCTCGGTGACGAACGGCAGCACCGGCGCGAACAGGCGCAACTGCACCGACAACGCGGTCGCCAGCGCCGCCCGGGCCGAGTCGGCCGCCGGCCCGGTGCCGTAGGCGCGCTCCTTCACCAACTCGATGTAGTCGTCGCAGAACCGCCAGAAGAACGCCTCGGTGGCCATCAGGGCGGCCGTGTGGTCGTACCCGTCGAAGGCGGTGGTCGCGGTCGCGACCACGCCGGACAGTTCGGCGAGCATCGCGGTGTCCAGTGGCTGGGTCGCCGCGGCCCGCAGCGCGTCGGCGGCGCCCAGCCCGAGCGCGAACCGCGACGCGTTGAGCAGCTTGGTGGCCAGCCGGCGGCCCACCTTGACCTGGGCCGGGTCGAAGGCGAGGTCCATGCCCGGCTTGCCGTTGGCGGCCCAGTAGCGGACCGCGTCGGACCCGTTGCGCTCCAGCAGCGCCATCGGCGTGACCACGTTGCCCTTGGACTTCGACATCTTCTTGCGGTCCGGGTCGAGGATCCAGCCGGAGAGCACCGCCGTGTGCCAGGGCAGCGCGCCGTGCTCCAGGTGGGACCGGGCCACCGTGGCGAACAGCCAGGTGCGGATGATGTCGTGCCCCTGCGGGCGCAGGTCCATCGGGAAGACCCGGGCGAACAGGTCCGGGTCGGTCTCCCAGCCGCCGACGATCTGCGGGGTCAGCGACGAGGTGGCCCAGGTGTCCAGCACGTCCGGGTCGGCGGTGAAACCGCCCGGCTCGCCGCGCTGCGACTCCTCGTACCCGGGCGGCGGCTCGCTCGTCGGATCGATCGGGAGCATCGCCTCGTCCGGTGTGAGAGGGTGGGACCAGTCCGGCTCGCCAACGTCGTCGAGCCGGTACCACACCGGCACCGGCACGCCGAAGAACCGCTGCCGGCTGACCAGCCAGTCACCGGTGAGACCGCCCACCCAGTGCTCGTACCGGTGCCGCATGTGCTCCGGCACCCAGCGCAGCTCCCGGCCCCGGGCCAGCAGTTCCTCGCGCAGGCCGGCGTCCCGGCCGCCGTTGCGCAGATACCACTGCCGGGTCGAGACGATCTCCAGCGGCCGGTCGCCGCGCTCGTAGAACTTCACCGGATGGGTGATCGGCCGCGGCTCGCCCACCAGGTCGCCCGCGTCCGCGAGCAGCTCCACGAGCGTCCGCCGGGCGCCGTTGACCGTCTGCCCGGCCAGCGCCGCGTAGGGCTCCGCCGGCACGCCGGCCGGCGGCTCCGGCAGCAGGCGCCCGTCCCGGCCGATCACCACGCGGGTGTCCAGCCGCAGCTCACGCCACCAGGTCACGTCGTTCAGGTCACCGAACGTGCAGACCATCGCGATGCCCGTGCCCTTGGCCGGGTCCGCCAGCGGGTGCGCCCGCACCGGCACCTCGACCCCGAAGACGGGGGTACGCGCAGCCGCGCCGACCAGGTCCGCGTACCGCTCGTCGTCCGGGTGGCAGACGAGCGCCACGCAGGCCGGCAGCAGCTCCGGCCGGGTGGTGTCGATCAGCACCTCGCGGCCGTCGGGGCCGGTGAACCGCAGCCGGTGGTACGCGCCCGGCCGCTCCCGGTCCTCCAGTTCCGCCTGCGCGACGGCGGTGCCGTACCCGACGTCCCACAGCGTCGGCGCCTCGGCCTGGTACGCCTCGCCCCGGGCCAGGTTGCGCAGGAATGCGCGCTGGCTGGCCGCGCGGGCCGCCGACCCGATCGTGGTGTACGTCAGCGACCAGTCCACGGACAGTCCGAGCCGCCGCCACAGCGCCTCGAACGCCTTCTCGTCCTCCACCGTGAGCAGCTCGCACAGCTCGATGAAGTTGCGCCGGGAGATCGCCGTCGGGTTCTTCCGGGCCGCGTCGTCCACCGGTGCGGCGGGCGGGCGCCAGTCCCTGTCGTACGGCAGCGCCGGGTCGGGACGCACGCCGTAGACGTTCTGCACCCGGCGTTCGGTGGGCAGCCCGTTGTCGTCCCAGCCCATCGGGTAGAAGACGGTCCGCCCGCGCATCCGCTGGAACCGGGCCACCGTGTCGGTGTGCGTGTACGAGAAGACGTGTCCCATGTGCAGCTCGCCCGACACGGTGGGCGGGGGAGTGTCGATCGCGTATACGTCCGACCGCTCCTTCGTGCGGTCGAACGCGTACGTGCCGTCGGACTGCCAGCGGCGGGCCCAGGTCTCCTCGAGGCCGTCCAGGCTCGGACGCTCGGGGACGCCGCCGCGGGCGCTCCTCGTCGTGTCGGTCATTAGCCGATGGTAGGCAGCCCGCCCGCCCCACTCCACGACTTTCCCCACCCCGCCCCCCGCCGATGTCGATCTTGCACTTGCTGCCCCGGCGTAAGCCGCTTGTCGGGCATCCCGTGGGCACCGAGTGCAAGATCGGCGGGGGTCGAACGGGCTAGAGGAGGGAGTCGCGCCACTGGCGGTGCAGGGCGGCGTAGCGGCCGTCGGCGGCGATCAGCTCGGCCGGTGGTCCGTCCTCCACGATCCGACCGTCGTCGAGCACCAGCACCCGGTCGGCGGTCTCCACCGTGGAGAGCCGGTGGGCGATCACCAGCGCGGTACGGTCCCGCAGCACGTTGTGCAGGGCACGCTGCACCAGCCGTTCGGTCGGCACGTCCAGCGACGAGGTCGCCTCGTCGAGGATCAGCACCCGGGGGTCGGCGAGGAACGCGCGGGCGAACGCGACGAGCTGCCGCTGCCCGGCGGAGAGCCGGCCGCCGCGCCGGTGCACGTCGGTGGCGTACCCGTCGGGCAACGCGGCGATGAAGTCGTGCGCGCCGATCGCCCGCGCGGCCGCGACCACCGCCTCGTCGTCGGCGTCCGGCCGGCCGAATCTGATGTTGTCCGCCACGGAACCGCTGAACAGGTGGGTCTCCTGGGTCACCAGCACCACCGCCCGGCGCAGCTCGGCGTCGGCCAGGTCGCGCAGGTCCACCCCGTCCAACCGGACCGCGCCCGCATCCGGGTCGTGGAAGCGGGCCACCAGCTTCGCGACAGTGGACTTCCCGGCGCCGGTCGGCCCGATCAGCGCCACGGTCTGCCCGGCCGGCACGGTCAGGTCCAGGCCGGACAGGATCGGCGTCTGGCGGCGGTAGCCGAAGTCGACGGCGCGGAACGTGACCGCCCCGCGCGGCGGCCCGGCGGGCAGCGGCACCGGCCGGGCCGGTTCGGCCACCGCCGGGCGCTCGTCCAGCACCCCGGCCAGCTTCTCCAGCGCGGCGGTCGCCGACTGGAGCGAGTTGTAGAACTGGCTCAGCTCCTCCATCGGCTCGAAGAACCGGCGCAGGTAGAGCAGGAACGCGGCGAGCACCCCCACCTCCACGCCGCCGCCCAGCACCCGCCAGCCGCCGTACCCGAGCACCACAGCCGCGGTCAGGTTGCCGATCAGCCGGATGCCCGGCGAGTAGATCGCGATCAGCCGGAACGCGCGCAGGCTGGAACGCCGGTAGTCGTCGTTCACCGCGCCGAAGATGTGGTCGTTGCGGTCCTCCCGCCGGTACGCCTGCACGGCCCGGATGCCGCGCAGCGACTCGACGAAGTGCACGATGACCAGCGCCACCGCCTCCCGGGTGCGCCGGTACGCCCCGGCCGACGCGCGGGCGAACCAGCGCGACAGCACGAACAGGAACGGGAACGCGAGCAGCGTCACCGCCGCCAGTGGCAGGTCCAGCCAGAGCAGGATGCCGGCCACGGACAGCACCGACAGCCCGGCCATCACCAGCTTGTCGATGCCGCCGTCGACCAGCTCGGCGATCGACTCCAGGTCACTGGTCAGCCGGGACACCATCCGGCCGGACGTGTAGCGCTCGTGGAACCCGACGTCGAGGCGGAGGAAGTGCCCGTACACCCGGCGGCGCAGGTCGAGCAGGACGGCCTGGCCGATCCGGGCGGCGAGGGTGAGGAACGCGCGCCGGGCCGCGTACTCCACGGCGGTCGCGACCACGAACGCGGCGGCGACAGCGATCAGCGGGCCGGGATCACCGGCCCGCAGCGGCCCGATGCCCCGGTCGATGCCGAGCATGACCAGGTACGGCCCGGACATCGCGGCGGCGTTCTGGGCCAGCAGCAACGCCACCGCCAGCCCGAGCGCACGCCGGTGCGGGCGCAGCAGCCGCCGCAGCAGGACCCGGCTGCGCGCACGCAGCCGGGTCACCGCCGCCGGGGACGAGTCCTCGGCGCGGCTGCGGTCGGCGTCCGGGTCGGTGGCCCGCCCCCGCCAGCGCGACAGGTCCGCGTCCGGAGCGGTGCCGCCCGGCCCGGTCGTCGCGTGACCGTCCGGATCGGTCGTCGAGCGGCCGGCCGGTGCGCCCGGGTCGCCGCGGTTGCGCGCGCCGGTCGTTCCGTTGCCGTTCGGCGCGTCGCGGGGCCGGGGCACCCGCGGCGCGCGGCCGGTCACGAGCGCACCAGGCCGACGCCGTCGCTCCGTCGCTCCGGCTCGGCGGACAGCACCGCCCGGTAAGCAGGTACGCGGGCCAGCAGCTCCGAGTGGGTGCCGACGGCGACGATCCGGCCGTCGTCGAGCAACGCCACCCGGTCCGCCAGTGCCACTGTCGAGGGGCGGTGCGCCACCAGCAGGGTGGTGGTGGCGGTGTCCCGCAGCACCCGGCGCAGGGCCGCCTCGACGAGTGCCTCGGTGTGCACGTCCAGCGCGGAGAGCGGGTCGTCGAGCACCAGCACCGCGGGCCGGCCGAGCACCGCACGTGCCAGCGCGAGGCGCTGCCGCTGCCCGCCGGACAGCGACAGCCCCTGCTCGCCGACCCGGGTGGCGAGCCCCCACGGCAGCTCGTACGCGAACTCCGCCTGGGCCAGCGTCAGCGCGGCCCGGACCTCGTCTTCGCTCGCGTCCGGACGGCCCAGGGTGAGGTTCTCCCAGACCGACATGGAGAACAGCGTCGGCTCCTCGAACGCCACGGCGACCATCCGGCGCAACGACTCCAGCCGCAGGTCACGCACGTCGTGCCCGTCGATCGTGATCCGGCCGCGCGTGACCTCGTGCAGCCGGGGGACGAGGGACAGCAGCGTGCTCTTGCCGCAGCCGGTGGCGCCGACCAGCGCCATCGTCTCGCCCGGCTCGACGGTCAGGTCCAGGTCGCGCAGCACCGGTGCGGAGGTGCCGGGGTAGCGGAAGCCGACCCCCTCGAAGCGGAGCCGGCCGCGTACCTCGCCCCGGTCGAGCGGCCGGGCGTGCGGTGCGTCCACGATGGTCGGCGGCGTGTCCAGGACCTCCTGGATCCGGTCGGCGGCGGTCGCGGCCTCCTGGCCGTTGGCGATGATCCAGCCCAGCGACTGCACCGGCCAGATCAGCATGAGCTGGAGACTGACGAACGCGACCAGCTCACCGATGGACAGCGCGCCCTCGGCGACCGCTGCCGCGCCGGCCACCAGGACCGCGCCGAGCGTCAGGTTGGGCACCAGGTCGAACATCGCGGAGGTGCGGGCCAGCAGCCGGGCCTTGCCGATTCCGGTGTCGTGCAGCCGGCGTGCGCCGACGGCGAACCGGGCCGCCAGTTCCGGCCCGCGCCCGTAGGCCCGCATGGTGCGCAACCCCAGCGCCGTCTCCTCGACCAGCGTGGCGACATCGCCCTGCTGGTCCTGCATCCGGCGCGACGCCGCGTGGTAGTGGCGCGCGAAGCGGCGGCTGATCAGGAACAGCGGTACGGCGCTCGCCGCGACCAGCAGCCCCAGCCACAGGTGCAGCCGGATCAGCAGCGCCACCACCGCCGCGTAGGTGACCAGGTTGAGCACCAGGAACAGCAGCCCGAAGGAGAGGAACCGCCGGATCACCGAGAGGTCGCTGGTGATCCGGGACAGCAACTGGCCGGACTGCCAGCGGTCGTGGAAGCCCGCCGGAAGCCGTTGCAGGTGGGCGTAGATGTCGGCGCGGATGGCGGCCTCCATGCCTACCGAGGACGACGACTGCGTCCAGCGGCGGATGAAGATGAGGACCGCCTCGGCCACGCCGAGCAGCAGCGCCAGGACGCCGAGCCGCAGCAGCCCGGCCTCGTCGTGCCGGGCCACCGGCCCGTCGACGACCCGCTGCACCACGAGCGGAACGGCCAGGCTCGCAGCGGTGGCGGCCAGCGCCGCGACCAGCAGCCAGGCGAACTCCATCGCGTACGGGCGCAGGTAGGGCCGCAGCCGCCAGAGGTTGCGCAGCGGCTGGGACCGGGCGCCGGTATGCGCCGCGGGGTTGCCGTCGCTGGACGCGGGCACTACCCGACGGTAGCGGCCGGGGGTGACAGTCCGGCTGTCAGCTAGCCGTCACCCGTCCCTCATGCCCGAGAAGCCACTTCTTCACGTCCAGCCCCCAGCGGTAGCCGCCGAGCGAACCGTCGGTGCGCAGCACCCGGTGGCAGGGCACGAACAGCGCGGCGGCGTTGCGCGCGCAGGCCGCCGCGGCGGCCCGGATCGCGGCCGGTCGCCCGGCCAGCGCGGCGAAGCCGGTGTAGGTGACCGGGTCGCCGGGCTTCACGTCGCGCAGCACCTGCCAGGCGTGCGTCAGGAATGCGCCGCCGGTGTGCTGCTCCACCGCGACCGCGTCGATCGCGGTGAGGTCACCGTCCAGGTAGGCCCGGACGGCGGCGGTCACCGGACCGAGGTCGGCCCGTTCGCGCAGTTCGCCGCGCAGGCTCGGGTGGATCAACGGCATCAGGACGGCCGGGTCGGCGGTGAACCCCGCCGCGCGTACCGCCCCGGTCGGGCCGGCGAGCACGCTCAGCAGGCCGGCGGGGGTGTCGATGACGGTGCTGTCCACAGTGCTCATGCTGCTCTCCAGAGTCGGATGGTCGCGTACGACCGCCAGGGGCGCCAGCGGTCGGCGTACGCGGACAGGGTCTTCGGGTCGTCGGACAGGCCGAGCGCTGCTGCGCCGCGGCGTACGCCCAGGTCGGTGGTGAGCGCGACATCGGGGTCGCCGAGTGCGCGCATGGCCAGGTAGCCGGTGGTCCACGGGCCGATGCCGGGCACCGCGGCCAGGAGCCGGACCGTCTCCTCCCGGTCGCCTCCGGGTTCCAGGTCCAGCTCGCCGTCGGCGACCGCGCGGGCCAGCGCGCGGAGCGTCTCCCGGCGGGCCGCCGGCATCCGGAACGCCGTGTCCGGCGCCGCGAGCACCTCGGCCGGACCGGGGAACGCCACCAGGCCGTCCGCCGGGTCGTCGGCGCCCGCCCCGCTCGCAGTCCGGGTGGCGGAGAGCAGGCGGGTGAGCGTGGTCCGCGCCGAGGCCAGCGAGACCTGCTGGGTGGTGACGGCGCGGACGGCCAGCTCGAAACCGTCGACCGCGTGCGGCAGCCGGACGCCGGGCTCGGCCGCGACGGCTGGGGCCAGCGCCGGGTCGGCGGCCAGTGTGGCGTCCACAGCGACCGGGTCGGCGTCCAGGTCGAGCAGGCGGCGGCAGCGGGCCACCGCGGGAGCCAGGTCACGCATGTCGGCCAGCCGCAGCGTGGCGTCGATGTGGCCGTCGGCGGGGGTCAGCGCGACAGTGGCGGGACCGTGCGGCAGACGCAGCCCCCGGTGGTAGGTGCCGTCGCGGACCACCTCGACGCCGGGCAGCGCGCGCAGCGCGAGGAAGTCCAGCAGCGCGCCCGCGTGCAGCGGCGGCCGGTGTGCCAGCCGCAGCGAGAGCGTGCCCGCCCCGGTGGTCGCCGCCGGGCCACGCCGGCCGGCCCGCAGCTCGGACGGGGTGCCGCCGTAGACCTCGCGGACCGTGTCGTTGAACTGCCGGACGCTGCCGAACCCGGCGGCGAAGGCCACCTCGGCCAGGCCGAGGCCGGTGGTCTCGATCAGGATCCGGGCGGTCTGCGCGCGCTGGGCGCGGGCCAGCGCCAGCGGGCCGGCGCCCAGCTCGGCCCGGAGCATCCGGTGCAGGTGCCGCTCGGTGTAGCCCAGCCGGGTGGCCAGGCCGGGCACCCCGTCCCGGTCCACCACGCCGTCGGCGATCAGCCGCATGGCGCGGCCGACCAGGTCGGCCCGGACGTCCCACTGGGGCGAGCCGGGCGCCGCGTCCGGCCGGCACCGGCGGCACGCCCGCAGCCCGGCTCCCTGGGCGGCGGCGGCGGACGGGAAGAACCGGACGTTCTGCCGCTTCGGCGTCATCGCCGGACAGGACGGCCGGCAGTAGATCCCGGTCGACGTCACACCGGTGTAGAACCAGCCGTCGAACCGCGGGTCGCGGCTGTCGACGGCTCGGTAGCAGCGCTCGAAGTCCAGCTCCATGCCACGATCCTGCCTCGCAGCTCCCGGGCCCGGCTGGCGGGATTCGGACATGACGTGCGGCAGTCGCGCCAGCCCGGGGAAGTGGCGGTGTCCCGCGCCCCGGGACACCGCCACTCCGCCGAGATGGCGTGGATCATGGCCGACGGACCCGAGAAAGTGTCGTAAGTGGTCGGTAGCGTCCCGCCACCAACTCAAGAAGAGGTGCGGGGCATGGCGAGCGTGGCCGGGCGGGGTGTCCGCTGATGCGATCGGGGCGAGCACCGTTGGACGCCGCGGTGGTGGAGGGCTTCTACGAGCGGATGCGGGTGGTGGCGTCGGCCGCGTACGGCGCCATCGAGCGCGACCGGGCCGGTGACCCCGGTCGCCCCTTCGCGGACACCGCCTGCGGGCGGCTGGCCGGCTCCCTCGACCCGGACGGGCTGCGCGCGCTCGGCATGTGGGCGCATCACTGGTGCATGCGCTTCTACGACGACGACACCCGGGTCGGCCTGCGGCTGGTCCGCGAGATCGCCGCCCGTTCCGGCCTGGGCTGGACCGCCGACGAGGTGCGGTGGCTGCTCGACCGGTCGTACGCGGCCGGGCCCGCCGCCGCGCACCGGTTCACTCTGCCGCTCGCGGCCGCGGCGCAGCTACCGGCCGGTGTGCTGCCCGAGGGCGTCGCCGCCGAGGCGTGGCCGGACGACTGGCGTCGGCTACGGGCCGGCTGACCGCGCCGCCACCAGGCCGCCGTCGGACCGCCTGCCCGAAGGCCGGCCGACGCCGCCGCCCTGCCGCCTGCCCGCGGGCCGGCCGACGCCGCCGCCCGGTCACTTGCGCGAAGGCCGGCCGGTGCCGCCGGGCTGTCCGCGTCGCCGCCCGGGTGCGGGCGCGACGGTCGGTCGGGCAACTGGGCCAGCACCATCGCCGCCACGGCCACCGCGAAACCGGTGAGCTGGACCGGGTCCAGCGCCTCGCCGAGCACCATCCAGCCGAGCGCCGCCGCGGTGAGCGGGCTCAACGCGCCGAGCACCGACACGCGGGACACCGGCAGCCGCGCCGCGCCCCGGAACCACAGCGCGTACGCCAGCGCGGTGCCGGCCAGCCCGAGCCACGCGTACCCGAGAAGGGCCGGCCCGTCGGGCACGGGCGGCGCGCCCTCGACGGCGGCGGCTACCGGCACGATCATCAGGCCGCCGGCGACGAGCTGCCAGCTCGTGGCCGCGAGGACGCCCACTCCGGGCGGCCGGCCCCAGCGGCGGGTGAGCACCAGCCCGGCGGCCATCGCCACGGCGCCGGCCAGTCCGGCGGCGACGCCGAGCGGGTCGAGGCCGGCGCCCGGGCGCAGCACCACGAGCGAGACGCCGAGCGGGGCGGCCGCGGCGGCGACCAGCGCCGGCCGGGTGGGGCGGTCGCGGAGCAGCGCGACTGTCAGCACCGCCACCAGCAGCGGCTGCGCGGCGCCGAGGACGGCGGCGGTGCCGCCGGGCAGCCGGTACGCGGCGAGGAACAGCAGCGGGAAGAACACCCCGATGTTCAGCGCGCCGAGCACTGCGGCCCGCCCCCACCAGAGTCCGTGTGGTCGTCGGCGGGTCAGCGCGAGCAGCAGCAGACCGGCCGGGAGAGCGCGGATCGCCCCGGCCCAGAGCGGCCGGTCCGGGGGAAGGAGTTCGGCGGTGACCAGGTAGGTGGTGCCCCAGGTGATGGGTGCGGCGGCGGTGAGTGCGACGTCGGTCCAGCGGCGGTTCATAACGGCCTCTCCTCAGCCCTAAGTATCTTAGCGTTAAGCTAATCAGTCCCGAGCGAAAAGGGGAAGTGGGACGTGCGGCACAATCGGCAGCCGTGACAGGCGACGAGGTGGACGCGATCGTCGAGCAGTGGCGGCGGGAACGGCCAGGTATGCGGCCCGAGCCGATGGCCGTGTTCGGCCGCATCTACCGGCTGGCCCGGCTGGTCGGCGACGGCCAGGAGAAGGTGTACGCGGGCTGGGGCATCGGCCGGGGCGAGTTCGACGTGCTGGCGGCGCTGCGGCGCTCCGGCCCGCCGTACACGCTGGCGCCGAAGGCGCTCGCCGCCTCGCTGATGCTCACCTCCGGCGGCATGACCGGGCGGCTCGACCGCCTGGAACGGGCGGGCCTGGTGCGGCGCTCGCCGGACCCGGCCGACCGGCGGGCGCTGCGCGTCACCCTCACCGACACCGGCCGGCGGGTGGTCGAGGAGTCGGCCGAGGCCGGGCTCGCGGTGCAGCGGCGGATCCTCGACGCGCTGCCGCCCGCCGACCAGGACCGGCTGGCCGATCTGCTGCGCGCGTTGCTCGTGGCGGCCGAGGCCGGGCCCGCGGATCCGGCACAATGATCGGCACCGCCATCGCCCGGAAGGACAACCGTGCCCGCCACCGAACCGACGATCGTCGCCACCAGCATGGGTTTCGCCAGCCGTCGCCGTGGCCCCTGGGACGCGCGGCCCAGCGCCCTGTTCGACCTGATGGCCGAGCTGGCCGGGGCCGGTGACGCGCCCCGCGTCTGCTACCTCGGCCAGGCCACCGGCGACCAGCCGACCGGGTTCACCGTCTTCTACGGCGCCTTCGCCGGCACCCGGTTCCGCGCCTCCCACCTGGCGCTCTACCCGATGCCGAACGTCGAGGACATCCGCGCCCACCTGCTCGCGCAGGACATCATCTGGGTGGGCGGCGGCAGCGTGGCGAACCTCTGCGCGGTCTGGCGGGTGCACGGCCTGCCGGAGATCCTGCACGAGTGCTGGCAGGCCGGCGTGGTGCTCGGCGGGGTCTCCGCCGGCTCGATCTGCTGGCACACCGGCGGCGCCACCGACAGCTACGGCCCGACGCTGCGACCCTTCACCGAAGGGCTGGGCTGGCTCCCCTACGGCAACGGCGTGCACTACGACAGCGAGGAGCAGCGCCGCCCGCTGATGCACCGGCTGGTCGCCGACGGCACGCTGCCGGCGAGCCACTGCACCGACGACGGCGTGGGGCTGATCTACCGGGGCACCCGGCTGGCCGAGGCGGTGGCGGACCGGCCCGGCGTGGCCGCGTACGAGCTGGTCCGCGCCGAGGACGGCACCGCCCGGGAGACCCGGATCGAGCCGCGCCTGCTGTCCGCCGCGTCGGAGTGACCGGCTTCGCGCACCTGCCTGCCCGGCGGTGGCGGCGAGGCGCGTAAGCTGGTTCGTCGTGAGTCTCACCATCGGCATCGTCGGCCTGCCCAACGTGGGCAAGAGCACCCTGTTCAACGCGCTGACCAAGAACGACGTGCTCGCCGCGAACTACCCGTTCGCCACCATCGAGCCGAACGTCGGCGTGGTCGGGCTGCCCGACGAGCGGCTGGCCAAGCTGGCCGAGATCTTCTCCTCGCAGAAGGTGCTGCCGGCGCCCGTCTCGTTCGTCGACATCGCCGGCCTGGTCCGGGGCGCCTCCAAGGGGCAGGGCCGAGGCAACGCGTTCCTCGCCAACATCCGCGACGCCTCGGCGATCTGCCAGGTGGTGCGCGCGTTCTCCGACCCGAACGTGGTGCACGTCGACGGCAAGGTCTCCCCGGCCGACGACATCGAGACGATCAACACCGAGCTGATCCTGGCCGACATCCAGACGCTGGAGAAGGCGCTGCCCCGGCTGGAGAAGGAGGCCAAGCTCCGCAAGGACCGGGCCGCCGCCGTCGAGGCAGCCAAGAAGGCGGTCGAGGTCCTCGACAACGGCGTGACCCTGTACGCGGGCGCGGCCGCCGCGAAGGTCGAGCTGGAACACCTGCGTGAGCTGCACCTGCTCACCACCAAGCCGTTCCTCTACGTCTTCAACGTCGACGAGGCCGAGCTGGGCAACGAGGAGTTCCTCGACGAGCTGCGCGGCCTGGTCGCGCCCGCCGAGGCGATCTTCATGGACGCCAAGATCGAGTCCGAGTTGGTGGACCTGCCCGAGGACGAGGCCCGCGAGCTGCTGGAGTCGATCGGGCAGTCCGAGCCCGGCCTGAACCAGCTCGTCCGGGTGGGCTTCCGGACGCTCGGGCTCCAGACGTACCTGACGGCCGGCCCCAAGGAGGCGCGGGCCTGGACCATCCCGGTCGGCGCGACCGCGCCGGAGGCCGCCGGGGTGATCCACAGCGACTTCCAGCGCGGCTTCATCAAGGCCGAGGTGGTCTCCTACGCCGACCTGGTCGAGGCCGGATCGATGGCGGCGGCCAAGGCCGCCGGCAAGGTCCGGATCGAGGGCAAGGAGTACGTCATGCAGGACGGCGACGTGGTGGAGTTCCGCTTCAACGTCTGACGGCGGAAGCGCGGCCCTGACTCACCGGGGCCGCTTGTCCTCGACGTGTACGACGTCGAGCTCATGGCCGTCCTGGTCTCGCTTGCGGCGTCCGTACAGACCAATGGCCAGGTCGCTGCTGTCGGAGATCTCGTCGGGCCCCACGTAGGTCAGCACGTCGTTGTGGTGGCCGTAGACCACCCATCCGGGACCGGGAT
This sequence comes from Micromonospora sp. WMMD1274, assembly GCF_049179035.1. Taxonomy (NCBI): domain Bacteria; kingdom Bacillati; phylum Actinomycetota; class Actinomycetes; order Micromonosporales; family Micromonosporaceae; genus Micromonospora; species Micromonospora sp. WMMD1274. The sequence goes on along the minus strand of NZ_JBMHMG010000001.1, from coordinate 2,021,665 downwards.
CGAGGGTGATGGTGCCGGGTGATCATCCCCGAGTCGGTGGACCGGCGCTACCGCGAAGCGAGCCCGAGACAGTGAGCGGCCCTCGGTGTGGCCTGACCGATGGTTTCCCGCTGCCGTGTTGGTCTTTACGTCGGGTACCGACGCACGGGAGGCTGACGCATGAGCAAACTGACCTTCGCGATGAACCTGAGCCTGGACGGCTACGTCGCCGCGCCCGGTGACGACCTCGGCTGGAGCACGCCGAGCGACGAGTGGTTCCAGTGGTGGTCCGACCGGGTGGGGACGACAGGCACGGCGCTCTACGGGCGGCGACTGTGGGAGGCGATGAGCTCGCACTGGCCGACCGCCGATCAGCAGCCGGGCGTCACACCGGCGCACGCCGAGTTCGCCCGCCGCTGGCGGGACATGCCGAAGGTGGTGTTCTCCTCGACGACCAGGCCGGTCGACTGGAACACCCGACTGGTCACCGGCGACGCGGTCACCGAGATCGCCAGGCTCAAGGCCGAGGACGGCGGCCCGATGGACATCAGCGGCGCCACCCTCGCCGCGGCGGCCATGCGGGCCGGGTTGATCGACGAGTACGTGCTCGTCACCCATCCGGTCCTGGTCGGTCGCGGTATGCCCTTCTTCACGGCCCTGGACAACTGGGTGAACCTGGCCCTGCGGGAGACCCGGACGTTCCGGGGTGGCGTGCTCCTCAGCAGGTACGAGACCAGGCGCTGAGTGCCCCCTCCACACGGAGACGCGGCGTCACTCCTGCGCGTCGAGGTCGCGCACTGCGAAGCGGAGGTGCTCCCACTCCTCGTCGAAGATGACGTGGAGGCAGTGCAGGACCGGCGCCTCGTGTTCGGGTGACCACGCTGACGGCCGAGGCTCGGCGAGCAGCTCTGGAGTGACACCCGTGAGGAAGTCCCGCACCATGGCCTGCCGCTCGGCCCGCAGGTCGAGCACCTGGGCGAGAGTCGGTCGCGCCGCGGGGAAGATCGACATGTCGAGTCCGTCCGTCTCGTACTCGGCGTGTGGCTGCCCCAGTGGATGGAAGGGCTGCGGCAGGCGCAGGATCGCCTTGCCGAGCCACGCGTCGGTGGCGAACGCGAGATGGCGCAGGGTCTGCGCGAACGACCACTCGCCGTCGACCGAGACGTCGGCGGCTCCGTCGGGCATGGATCGGACCCGGTCGACCGCGGCCGTCCAGGCCCGTTCGAGCGCCGCCCACGCCGCGCGCAGGCCATCGGGATCCTCGGCATGCCTCAGCTCGCGCCCGGGGAACCGCCGGTTGAGTTCGGCCTCGACGAGCGGCACGACGTCGACACCGTTGACCAGCAGCGCGCCGTCGGTGAGCCACGGCGCATCGATGTCGAGCCCGCGCACGTCGACGCCGCGCATCACCGCGCCGGCCAGCGTCGACCTGGTGAAGCGCGCGCCTTGCAGGTTCTTGTCCACGAACGTCGTGAGGTCGCTCTGGTCCACGGCGCACCCCTCCCGTCGGCGACGGCAATGCTAGCGAGCGGGTCCGACAACGACCGCCGACGCGACCGGACGAAGTCGTCGGCCGCTGGGACGCGCCTGTGGCGGCCGACGACCCGCACCGCGCGGGTCGTCGGCCGCCACCCGTGGCTGCGTCAGGCGTTGGCCCGGCGGATGGCCGCCATTCCCCCGAGCGCGGCCACCGCGGCGATCAGGGCGGGCCACCCCACCAGCAGGCTGACCTGGTGCTGGCTGCTCAACCACTGCCAGATGTCGCCGAACCATCCCTGCCAGGTGATCAACGCGACGAGCAGGCCGGTCACCAGGATCAGGGCCGCGCCGGCCCCGAGCAGGCCGTTCATGCCGAACCGGACGTACCAGACGGCGGCGAAGACGGCGAGGAAGTTCAGGAACAGGAACGGCACCGCGTAGACGGCGATCTGCAGCAGCCCGTTGTCGACGTCGATGTACGGGATCCGGAAGAACCGTAGCTGGATCCCGAAGCCGCCGGTGGCGCCCTCGATCAGGTTGAGCAGGTAGAGCAGGATGCCGTAGACGACCGCCTGCACCACGTTGACCAGCACCGTGGCGAGGTAGAAGGTGCGCCGGGTGACGCCCATGCCGAGCGCGAACGGGAACACCTGGCTGATCGAGGCGGCGGCGACGATCGAGCAGACGATGTAGAGGCTGGCCAGACCGCCCGTGGTGTTCTTGCCCGGCGCGGCCTCGTCGATCGAGGCGAAGATCAGCAGGTTGACGCCGAGCGAGATGGCCATGATGCCCCACGGCCAGGCCAGCTGGCCGATCCAGGCGATGGTGTGCATCCGGGCGACGTCGAGGATACGAGTCATCGCGCGTTCGTCCTTTCCGTCGTCAGGCGCACCACGGCCTGCTGGAGCGACACCGGCGCCAGGTCGATGCCGAGCTTCTTGGCGCGCGTCCGTTCGGCGTCGTCGAACGACCCGCGCAGCGTCGCGCGGGCCGCGCCGCCGAGCTGCTCGCGATGCAGCACCCGGTACCCGGCACCGAACTCGTCCACCGCGGCGGCCGGGCCGGACGCCTCCATCACCTCGCCGCGCAGCTCGTCGCTGGGCGCGTCGAGCAGCAGCTTTCCGCGGTCGAGCAGGAGTACGTGCTCGATCAGGTCGGCCACCTCGTCGATGAGGTGTGTGGAGAGCACGACGGTGCGCGGGTTCTCGGCGTAGTCGGCGAGCAGCCGGTCGTAGAAGAGCTGCCGGGCGACCGCGTCGAGACCGAGGTACGGCTCGTCGAAGAAGGTCAGCGGTGCCCGTGCGGCCAGGCCGATCGTCACGCCCAGCGCGGACAGCATGCCGCGGGACAGCTTGCGCACGTTGCGCTTCCGCGGCAGGTCGAAGTCGTCCACCAGGGACTGGGCGAAGTCCTCGTCCCAGTTCGGGAACAGCCGCTTCGCCAGGCTCAGGACGTGCCGGACCTGGTAGGCCGTCGGGTAGGTCTGGCTCTCCTTGATGAAGACCACCCGCGACAGTGCCCGCTCGTTCTCGTACGGGCGCTCGCCGAAGAGCGTGAGGTCGCCGCTGGTGCCGCTGTTCTGGCCGGTGATCAGCTGCATCAGCGTCGTCTTGCCGGCGCCGTTGCGCCCGAGCAGGCCGTAGATCTTGTCACCTGTCAACGTGAAGGTGACGTCGTCGAGAGCGGTCACCTCACCGAACCGTTTCGTGAGGCCGGCTGCCGCCACGACGCTCATCGCTCTTCCTCCCCTGTCTCGATGAGCTTCTTCAGCTCCTCGGTGCCGATGCCCAACTTGCGTGCCTCCTCGATGAGGGGTCGCACGTACTGGTCGGAGAACTCGCGCCGGCGGCGTTCCCGGAGTGTTTCGACGGCCCCCGTTGCCACGAACATTCCGATCCCCCTGCGTTTGTAGAGAATCCCGTCATCGACCAGGCGGTTGATCCCCTTGGCGGCGGTCGCCGGGTTGATCCGGTGGAACGCCGCCAGCTCGTTCGTCGACGGCACCTGGGTCTCCTCCGCGAGCGTCCCGTCGATGATCGAGTTTTCGATCAGCTCCGCGATCTGGACGAAGATCGGCCGCCCGTCATCCATCCCGGTTCTTCGGTTCATTACTCATGTAACTAACCATGGCACCTCGGCGCCAGAACCGTCAAGTGCCTTCGGGTACGCGCCTAGCCCACCAGCCGAAGCCGGTGATCAAGGAGTTCGTGTCACCCAGGCCGCCCCGACCAGACACAAACTCCTTGATCACCGGGGCGAACCGGGGGTGAAGGCGGGGCGGGGAGGAGGTCAGATCTCGGGGCTGCGGCGTTCGATCAGGGTCACGTCTCGCCAGGTGCCGTGGTGGCGGCCCACCCGCTCGCGGGTGCCGACGACGCGGAAGCCGCACGCCGCGTGCAGCGCGAGGCTCGCGGTGTTCTCCGGGAACACGCCGGACTGGATGGTCCAGATCCCGGCCGCCTCGGTGGAGGCGATCAGCGCGTCCAGCAGGGCCCGGCCGACCCCGCGCCCGCGCCCCCGCGGGTGCACGTAGACGGAGTGCTCCACCACGCCGGCGTAGACGCAGCGGTCGGAGACCGCCGAGCAGGCCACCCAGCCGAGCACGTCGCCGGCCTCGTCGAGCGCCACCCAGCGGTGGCCGGGCAGGCGGGTGGCGGTGAAGCGCGTCCAGTCCGGCGGCTCGGTCTCGAACGTGGCGTTGCCCTCGGCGATGCCGAGGCGGTAGATCTCCAGCACGGCGTCGGCGTGCGAGTCGTCCATGGCGGCGACGGTGACTGTCATCGGCCCCTCCTGTCCGGACCCGGCGGTCGTCAGCGTAGTCGCGCGACCGAGGGGCCGGGACGGATGCCCGGCCCCTCGGTCTGAGCGCTACCGCCGCCGGTAGACGGAGATGTGCGAGCGGCTGTCCGCGTCGAACGGCGACCGGTCCCAGTCGGCGTACCGCTCGGTGAGCCGCAACCCGGCCCGCTCCGCCAGCTCGTCGATCTGCTCCGGCCAGGCGTACCGCATGGCGAACGGCTTGAGGTGCACGCCGTGGGCGTCGAACGTGACGGTCTGGCGCACGAACGTCTGCGCCGACCGGTCGTACCGGTGCATGCGGATGGTGGCCGAGTCCTCGGTCACCTCCCGCACCTGGACCTGCTCGTCCCGGTCGAAGTCCGCCGGGTCGGGCACGAAGGTCTCGATGACGAACGCCCCGCCGGGCACGAGCACCCGGGCGACGTTGCGGAAGCACGCCGCCTGGCGCTCCTCCGAGACCAGGTTGAACAGCGTGTTGAACACCAGGAAGACCAGACGGTACGGCCCGGCGACCGGGACGTCCGCCATGTCGCCGACGGTGACGGGCATGTCCGCGCCGCCCGGCTTGGCGCGCAGGTGCGCGACCATCTCGGGGGACGCCTCGACACCCTCCACGGCGATGCCGCGGGCGGCCAGCGGCAGGGCCACCCGGCCGGTGCCCACAGCCAGTTCGAGCACCGGGCCGCCGTCGGCCAGCGGCGCGAGAAAGTCGACGGCCGGGGCCGGGTCGGGATTGCCGGGGCCGTCGTAGGTGGCGGCCCAGAGCCGGCCGAACAGGCCGGGATCGTCGAAGACGGACATCACGCGCCCTCCCGCCGGGTGGACGGAACGCGACGCGGCGCGAGGTCAGTGACCTCCGCCGAAATGGGGTACGACAAGACGAAGCCTCGTTTCGGATGGGATGACGACGGGTCGGCTGGGCTTCGCAGCGTGTGGCATGGCGGTGCTCCCTCCGGTCGGCTTCGAGGCGTTCAGCAGACCAGCGGTCGTGCGGGGGAGACAACCGGATTACGCCCGCAGCGCGTCGTCCACGCCGGTCTCCCGGCGGCCGAGGTGCACCGGGTCACGCCCGGTGAGCACGTCCACGGCGGCCTTCACGCACGCCCCGTACTCCCGGGTGGAGCTGATCCGCCACTGGTCGGCGTACCGGCGGGCGGTGTCGTCGCCGACGCCGACGGCCTCGATGCCGGCGTCCCGGCAGAGCGCCACCGCGCGCGGCAGGTGGAACGACTGGGTGACCACTGTGGCCCGCCGGACCCCGAAGACGCGGTGCGCGCGGACGCACGAGTCGTACGTGTCGAACCCGGCGTGGTCCAGCACCGTCTTCTCGGCCGGTACGCCCCGCTCGACGAGCCAGCGCCGCATCGCGTCCGGCTCGTCGTAGTCCCAGTCCATGTGGTCGCCGGACAGCAGGAGCACCTCGACCTTGCCGGCGGCGTACAACTGGCGGGCGATCTCCAGCCGGCCGGCGAGGAACGGCGCCGGCGTGCCGTCCGGCTCCACCTTGGTGCCCAGCACCAGGGCCACCGGCGTCTCGGGCACGTCCGCGGCGGCGAACACGCGACCCTCGGCGGCGTGGCGGACCCAGGTCACGCTGGCGATCGTGGCGGCGCCCAGCAGCACCACGGCGGCCGTGGCGAGCACCAGGAGACGGCGGAGCAGGCGTACGGCCCGCCGATGGTCGCCCCGCCAGGCCCGCCACCGCGCCGTCAGCCCTCGCATGGCGGCGATTGTGCCAGGCGGGTCAGGAGATGTGGTGCAGGATCACGTTGTGCACGTGGTGGCTCTTCTGTGCGCCCCGGAACTCGACCTCGTAGGTGTGCGTGCCGACGTGCACGGCGATCGACCCGGTGGAGAAGAACGAGCCACCCCAGGACTTGTTGCTCACCACGCTCACGCTGGTGATCTTCGAGTACGGGATGCTGGTGATCGCGTACCGCTTGCCGACGAAGGAGCGGTCCTGAATGATCACCCGCCGGTCGGTCAGGCCGATGAAGCCGGTGCCGGTGCCCACCGCGTCGTAGACGGCGATGATCTGCTCACCGGGCAGCAACCCGCTCTGGATCTGCTGGAACTGTTCCTTGCGGTCGTACGTGGGGCCAGACATGCACCCGAGGGTAGGCGGGGCGTGCCAGCCGGTCAGGGCTCGGTGACCGCGCGGACCGCGTCCTCGATGCGTGCGGCCAGCAGCACCTCACCCTCGGTGAGCGGCTCGCCGTCGCCGTGTCCGAGCCTGATCTGGGTACGGTCGGCCCGGCGGCTGATCTCGGGGCGCAGCCGCAGCGCGTCGGCAACCACCGCCACCCGCTCGGTGAGCGCGGCGTGCTGGGTGTCGTCGAGGACGATGGTGCGGCGGATCTGTTCGCCCTCGCGCGTCCATCCGGACAGTAGGGCCAGTGCGTCGCTGAGATAGTCGTGCTTCGCCCGGCCGCTGAACAGCACGCGCATCACCGCACCTCCCAGGCGTCGTTGCCGGCTTGTGGCCAAATCGTCGCCATCCCGTGTCCCAGTCGACGCCCTCTAGTCTCTCGCCACTCAGATGGTGTGTCCACGCCCACACTTCCGTGTTCTGTTGACCTGACGGCCGACGCAGCTACCCAAACCGCCGATTGATCTGGCACGCTGGTGGCCCGTGCGGACCGAACGGGTTAGCGGAAGCGGGCAGGCCGACCGGCGGGAGCCGAGGGTGGTCGTCGGGGCGGCGATCATCGAGGGTGGCCGGGTGCTGGCATGCGAGCGCTCCGCGCCTCCCGAGGTGGCGGGGCGCTGGGAGTTCCCGGGCGGAAAGGTCGAGCCGGGCGAGGCCGAGACCGACGCGCTGGCCCGGGAGTGCATCGAGGAGCTGGGCGTACGGGTGGCGGTCGGCGCGCGCGTCGGCCGGGACGTACGGATGGCGCACGGCCGGTCCGTGCTGCGCGTCTACGCCGCCCGCCTGCTGCACGGCGACGAGCCCAAGGCGCTGGAGCACGCCGCGCTGCGCTGGCTGTCCGCCGCCGAGCTGGACAGCGTCGACTGGCTGCCGGCCGACGTGCCGATCGTGGCCGCGCTTCGCCCCCTGCTCGACACCCCCTGAACGACCGCGGCGCGAGCCGGGCCGTCCGGTGAACCGGACAGCCCGGCAGAAAAGAGACGAGGGCCCGCGGCTCGTGCCGCCGGCCCCCGTCATCGTCGCGCTGCTGTTCAGTGCTTCGGCTCGTCCTGCTGCGGGTGAGCGAAGTTGAGGTGCTCCGGCGGCAGCGGGAACGTCACGTCGTCGCCGAACGGCGACGGCGCGGCGGCCTTGTTGAACGTCAGCTCGGTCAGCGGCAGCTTGCCGTTGGCGTCCACCGCCGGGGCGGTCGGGTGCGGCACCTCGCGGTGCCAGTTGACGCCCTGCTGGGCCTGACGCTCGGCGGCGCTGTCGTGCGAGCCGCCCGCGTGCGAGTGCACCCCGCCGGCGTGCGAACCGCCGCCGTGCGCGTGCGCCCCGCCGTGCGCCCCTCCGGACGTGACGGCACCACTCGAATGCCCGCTGGTCGCGCTGGTCTGAGGCACCTGACCCCTCCGGAAGATCTTGTTACCGAGCCACACAAGGGGATCGTACCTGCGGTCGACGACCCGTTCCTTCATGGGGATGATCCCGTTGTCGGTGATCTTGATGTGCTCGGGGCAGACCTCGGTGCAGCACTTGGTGATGTTGCAGAATCCGAGTCCCATGTCCGACTGCGCGTACTCCCGGCGGTCGGTGCGCGCGTCGAGCGGGTGCATGTCCAGCTCGGCCGCCCGGATGAAGTACCGGGGGCCGGAGAACGCCGGCTTGTTCTCGTCGTGGTCACGGATCACGTGGCAGACGTTCTGGCACAGGAAGCACTCGATGCACTTGCGGAACTCCTGCGAGCGCTCGACGTCGACCTGCTGCATCCGGTAGTCGCCGGGCGCCACGTCGGCCGGCGGCGCGAACGCCGGGGTCTCCCGGGCCTTCTCGTAGTTGAACGAGACGTCGGTGACCAGGTCCCGGATCACCGGGAAGGTGCGCAACGGGGTGACAGTGACGGTCTCGGACTCCTCGAACGTCGACATCCGCGTCATGCAGCCCAGCCGCGGCTTGCCGTTGATCTCCATGGAGCAGGAGCCGCACTTGCCGGCCTTGCAGTTCCACCGGCACGCCAGGTCCGGGGCCTCGGTGGCCTGGAGGCGGTGGATCACGTCGAGGACCACCTCGCCCTCGTTCACCTCGACCGCGTAGTCCTTCAGGTCGCCGCCGGTCTCGTCGCCCCGCCAGATGCGGAACTGGCGCTTACTTCCCATCAGTTGTTCGCCTCCTCGGTGAGGGCGTCGAACTCGGCGAGTTCCTCGTCGGTCAGGTACTTGGCCAGCTCGGCCCGGTCGAACAGCCCGACCAGCTCCGGCCGCATCTTCGGCAGCGGCTTGTGGGTCAGCCGGACCGTGTCCCCGTCCAGCGAGCAGACCAGGTTGACCCGCCGCCACTTCGGGTCCATCGCCGGGTAGTCCTCCCGGGTGTGCCCGCCGCGTGACTCCTGCCGCTCCAGCGCCGCCATCGCGGTGCACTCCGACACCACGAGCATGTTGCGCAGGTCCAGCGCCAGGTGCCAGCCCGGGTTGTAGCGCCGGCCGCCGGCCGCGCTCACCTTCGCCACCCGCTCCCGCAGCTCGGCCAGTCTGCGCATGGCGTCGGCGAGCTCGCCCTCGCGCCGGATGATCCCGACCAGGTCGCCCATGACCACCTGGAGGTCCTGCTGGAGCTGGTACGGGCTCTCCCCGGTGTCCCGCTGCAACGGCGCCAGCGCCGTCTCCACGGCGGCCTCCACCGCCGCCACCGACACCGCCGGGCGGGTGGTGAGCTGATCGGTGTACGTGGCGGCGTGCCCGCCCGCGCGCTTGCCGAAGACCAGCAGGTCGGACAGGGAGTTGCCGCCGAGCCGGTTGGAGCCGTGCATGCCGCCGGACACCTCACCGGCGGCGTAGAGCCCGCGCACCGTGCCGTACGCCGCGCCGGAGTCCGGGTCCACCTCGACGCCGCCCATCACGTAGTGACAGGTCGGGCCGACCTCCATCGGCTCCTTGGTGATGTCGACGTCGGCCAGTTCCTTGAACTGGTGGTACATCGACGGGAGGCGGCGGCGGATCTCGTCGGCCGACTTACGGGAGGCGATGTCCAGGTAGACGCCGCCGGCCGGCGTACCCCGGCCTTCCTTGACCTCGCTGTTGATGGCGCGGGCGACCTCGTCGCGGGGCAGCAGCTCCGGCGGGCGCCGGTTGTTGTCCGGGTCGGTGTACCAGCGGTCCGCCTCCTCCTCGGTCTCCGCGTACTGCTTGCGGAACACGTCCGGGACGTAGTCGAACATGAACCGCTTGCCCTCGGAGTTCTTCAGCACGCCGCCGTCACCGCGCACCGACTCGGTGACCAGGATGCCCTTCACCGAGGGCGGCCAGACCATGCCGGTCGGGTGGAACTGGAGGAACTCCATGTTGATCAGCGTGGCCCCGGCGCGTAGCGCCAGCGCGTGGCCGTCGCCGGTGTACTCCCACGAGTTCGAGGTGACCTTGTAGGACCGTCCGACGCCGCCGGTGGCCAGCACCACCGCGGGCGCCTCGAACAGGACGAACTCGCCGGACTCGCGGTAGTAGCCGAACGCGCCGGCGACGCGGTCGCCGTCGAGCAGCAGCTCGGTGATAGTGGTCTCGGAGAAGACCCGGATCCGCGCGTCGTAGCTGCCGAACTCCTGCTTGTCCTCCTGCTGGAGCGAGACGATCTTCTGCTGGAGCGTGCGGATCAGCTCCAGGCCGGTCCGGTCGCCGACGTGCGCCAGGCGCGGGTACTCGTGGCCACCGAAGTTGCGCTGCGAGATCTTCCCGTCCTTGGTGCGGTCGAACAGCGCGCCGTACGTCTCCAGCTCCCAGATCCGCTGCGGCGCCTCCTTGGCGTGCAGCTCGGCCATCCGGAAGTTGTTGAGGAACTTGCCGCCGCGCATGGTGTCCCGGAAGTGCACCTGCCAGTTGTCGCGCGAGTTCACGTTGCCCATCGCGGCGGCGGCGCCGCCCTCGGCCATCACCGTGTGCGCCTTGCCGAACAGCGACTTCGAGATGATCGCGGTCTTCTTGCCGGCCAGCCGGGCCTCGATCGCCGCGCGCAGGCCGGCGCCACCGGCCCCGATCACGACGACGTCGTAGTGGTGTCGTTCGATTCGCGTCTCAGTCATGTCCAGGCTCTCAGTTGATGAACCGCAGGTCGTTGATCCAGCCGGCGGCGACCGCCATCACGTAGAAGTCGGTGAGTGCCAGGGTGCCGAGGGTGATCCAGGCGAGCTGCATGTGCCGGACGTTCAACCAGGACACCCCGGTCCACGCCTTGTAGCGCATCGGGTGCTTGGAGAAGTGCTTGAGCCGCCCGCCGATGATGTGCCGGCAGGAGTGGCAGGAGATCGTGTACGCCCACAGCATCACCACGTTGCCGATCAGGATGATGTTGCCCAGGCCGAAGCCGAAGCCCTCGGGGGAGTGGAAGGCCAGGACCGCGTCCCAGGTGTTGATCAGCGAGATGATCGCGGCGGCGTAGAAGAAGTAGCGGTGCAGGTTCTGCCCGAGCAGCGGGAACCGCGTCTCGCCGCTGTACGACTGGTGCCCGTCCGGCACCGCGCAGGCCGGCGGAGACAGCCAGAACGACCGGTAGTACGCCTTGCGGTAGTAGTAGCAGGTCAGGCGGAACAGCAGCAGGAACGGCAGGGTGAGCGCCGCGTCCGGGATGATCCACCAGCCGGGCAGGAACTGGCCGAAGTGCGAGGAGCCCTCGACACAGCGGTCGGTGACGCAGGGGGAGTAGAACGGCGTCAGGTAGTGGTACTGCTCCACCCAGTACCACTTGTGCATGAAGACCCGGACCGTCGCGTAGATGACCCACGCGCTGAGTCCCACCACTGTGATCAGCGGGGCGATCCACCATCTGTCGGTCCGCAACGTCTTCGCCGCGATTGCGGCGCGTGCCCGCCCTCCCCGCGGCTGCGGTCTCGGCGTCCTGGCCGACGTAGTTGTCATTCGAGTCATCTCCCTGACGTCACTGTCACGTCCTGCGCACGCGCGAGGCCACACCGGCGAACCGGTGCGGCTAAGTGACACACGTTACGCCGATCTTCACGGCCCGGCCGCGCAACGCAGTGTCCCGTGTGTCCCGCAGCTTGGAAAGAGTCAGTTCATGATCAATGTGGCGGGTCGATCGAACGGTGCGCCGACCGGTGGCGTGGCGCGCCCGGCGGCGCACCGGGTCACCCGGACGCGCCGCCGGTGAAGTGCCAGGAGGACAGCCGGAGCGCCGGACCCTCGTACCAGGACCCGTCGACGCGGCCCGGCTGGCGGACCGCCGTCCGGCCCAGGCCGAGCACCCGGCCCGGCCCCAGCGCCCGGGGGTACGACTCGGTGAACCTGAAGTCGCGTACCGCCCGGGTCGGCACGCCGTCCTCGACCAGCCACACCCCGTTGCGGGTCAGCCCGGTGATCACCAGTTGCTTCGGGTCCAGCACCCGCGTGTACCAGAAGTCGCTCACCAGCAGCCCGCGCCGCATCCCGGCCACCAGCGCGGCGGTGTCCGGGTCGCCCACCGCCCCGGTCACGCCCGCGCTCACCGCTCCGGCGGCGACGGCCGCGCCGGCCACGCCCGCGTCGGTCGTGCCCGTCAGCAGGCGGATGTTGTGCGGGATCGGCCCGAACGTCGCGCTGTCCGGCATGCCGTGCCCGGTGGACCCGGTGCCCGCCTCGGCACCGGCACGCCTGTCGTACGCCACCGCGCCGGTGGTGCCGCCCTCGACCAGCGGCAACGCCCGCCTTGGCGTGCCCTCCAGGTCGAACGGCAGCGTGCTCGCGTGCAGTGGGTCGTCCACCAGCGTCACCGAAGGGTCGAACTGTGCCGTGCCCGGCTCGGCGAAGGACTGCCGTTCGGCGTACCGCTTGCCGTTGAAGCCGTACCAGGCCAGGTTGTGCAGCAGGTCGGCCACGGCGGCCGGTTCGAGCACCACCTCGTAGTGCCCGGGCGGCAGCTCGACCGGGTCGGCCGCGGCGCGCGCCTTCGCCGCCGCGCGGGCGCCGAGCGCCGCGCCGTCGAGATCGGCCAGCCGGTCCGCGCAGAGCCGCGCCACCCCGTCGGCGCCGCCGGCACGCGCGATGCCGTCCATCGCCGCCTCGGCCGCCCGGCCCACAGCCGTGTGCCCGGCGGAGTTGGCGAACGCCCCCGACCGGTACGCGGTGCGGCAGTAGCCGGCCGCCTCCAGCCCCTCCACCGCCTCGACGAACGCGCGTACCCGCTCGGCCCTCTCGTCCGGCGAGGCGAACGCGGTGGCCTCGTCCACGGCCGGGCCGGACGGCACGGGCACCGGCGCGGTGAGTCCCGGCCAGGCCGGGTCGGGCGGCGCGAGCCGGGCCGCGGCCCGGGTCCGCTCGACGAGCGCGGCCAGGCCGTCGGCGTCCACCCGGCTGCCGCTGCCGGTCACGGTCCGCCCGTCCACGTGCAACCGCAGATGTACGGCGACGCCGGTCTCGGACACGTTCTGGTGGATGAACGAGTTGGCGAACCGGGTCAGCGCCAGGTCGGAGCGGGTCACCAGCACCTCGGCCTCGGCGGCCGGACCGGCCGTGTGCCGGACCAGGTCCACCACCCCGGCGGCGATCTCCAGTTCGGCGCTCATGCCGGCACTCCGCTTCATGCCCGCACTCCTACCCGGACGCCGCGGAACCGGGCCGGTGCGGCCGGGTGGCCGGTGTGCCCGACCTGCCCGGGCTGCCCCTTCCCGCAGTTGGGCGTGCCCCAGGCGACTGTCTCCGAGGAGAGCATGTCCATCGAGCGCCAGAAGACCGGGCCGATGCCGGTGTAGGTCGGGTTGCGCAGCATCCGCCCCCGGCGGCCCTTCTTCACCTCCCAGCCGACCTCGCAGCCGAACTGGAAGTTGAGCCGCTTGTCGTCGATCGACCAGGACCGGTTGATGTCCATCAGCACCCCGTCGTCGGTGGCCGCGACGATCTCGTCGAGCGTGTGCGGGCCGGGTTCCAGGCCCACGTTCGTCATCCGCACCATCGGCAGCCGCGCCCAGCCGTCCGCCCGTACGCTGCCGCCGTGGTCAAGGCCCGCGACGGCGGCCGAGTCACGGCCGGCGAGCACCCCGACCCACCGCCCCTCGCGGACCGCGTCCCGGGCGACCGCCGGCGAACCCTCGTCGTCGTAGCCGAAGCTGCCCAGCGCACCCGGGATGGTCGGGTCGATCGTCACGTTCATCAGCTCGGAGCCGTAGCGCAGCGAGCCGAGCCGGGCCAGGTCGAGCCAGGACGTGCCGGCGAACGCCGCCTCCCAGCCGAGGATGCGGTCCAGCTCGATGGCGTGCCCGACCGACTCGTGGATCTGCAACGCGAGCTGCTCGCCGCCGAGGATCAGGTCGGTCTCGCCGGCCGGGCAGAGCGGCGCGGTGAGCAGCTCCCGGGACTCCTCGGCGATGCGGGCGGCGTGCGCGGCCAGGTCGAGCGAGGTGACCAGCTCCCAGCCGGTGGTGCCGTACTGCCCGCGGTAGCTCGGGTAGGACCGGCGCTGCGTCTCGCCGTCACCGATGGAGGTGGCCGAGATGCCGCCACCGCACTCCCGGATGCGTTGGTCGATCCGGTGGCCCTCGCTGGAGACGAACCACTTCGAGGTGTCCCAGATCTGGTAGAGCCCCTCGGCCAGGTCGGCACCGTGCTCGCGCATCGTCGCCGTGGCGCGGACCAGCAGGTCGCCCTTGTCCGACAGCGGCACGACGAGCGGGTCGACCGCGCAGTCCGAGGCCCAGGTCGCCACCGTCGCCTCGACCGGCACCAGGTCGATCGGCGGGCCGGGAACCCGCGCGCTCGCGGTGGCGATCGCCGCGGCGCGCCGGCCGGCGTCGCGGGCCGCGGCGTCGGACAGATCGGGTACGGCGTGGAAGCCCCATCCCGATCCGACGAGCGCGCGTACGCCCAGCCCGATGCTCTCGTCCTGGCTCAGCTCCTCGATGTCGCCGTTGCGGGCCGACATCGACTCGTAGCGGCGGTGCATGACCCGGGCGTCCGCGTACCGGGCGCCCGCGTCGAGAGCGGCCTGGACGGCGGCGGTCGCCGCGTCGAACTCGCTCATGCCGGCACTCCGCTGCGCTGCTGACGCTCGCTCATGCCGGCACTCCGCTGCGCTGCGTGCCGGCATGAGGCACCTTCGCGCCGCCCCGATGATTCGCTCGCTGACGCTCGCTCATGCGCCCGACCCTAGGCGAGCGCGCCGACATCCGTCAGGGGACGAGATCCTCCGGCCGGATCGTGGCCCGGACGGGCTCGGCCAGCTCCAGCACGGAACCGGGCTTGGTCACCGACACCTCCCGGTAGTGCCGGCCCTGCCGCCGGTGGAGGTGCAGCGTGCCGGTCTCCTGCTCCACCAGCAGGTACCACTCGATGCCCGCGGCGGCGTAGTAGTGCATCTTGAGCACCTTGTCGGTCGCCGCGTTGCCGGGTGAGATGACCTCGCACACGAGCCGCACGTCCCGCGCCTCGATCATCGGCTCGTCGAAGTCGATCGACTCGGTGACGACCAGGTCGGGAATCGGTATGCGGCCTGGCCGGAGCCGGACGTTCACCGTCTCCAGCAGTTCCAGGCCGGCGTGCTGGGTCGCGGCCTCCAGCAGATTGCCGAGGTTCCGCTGGATTCGCTGGTGCCGCGGAGTCGGTGCCGGTGTCACGTGCAGGCTCCCGTCGAAGAGTTCGACGCGTTGCCGCGTCTCGCCGAGGGCGAGGTACTCCTCGTCGGTCCACGGGCCGTCGTGGCCGAACACCGCCGCGGTCATGGTCGCCTCCACCTCGTGCCGACAGGAATGGTCCCTTCGTCACCGGGACCATGGTCGCACCCCCGGGTGCGACGACGAGGCCGAGATGCCCAATCGTGGCCGTGAATGTCCCAGGTGAGGGGCGTGCGGACGGGAGACCGAGTCGTTACGCTCTCACCGCTGACAGACCGCTCGATGTAGCTTATTTTCGCCTCCAAGGGTTTGCTGTAGGTTCTCTTCATCACCGAAGGGGAGGCGGTCAATGGGCAGGTCGGAGGCGGTGCCGTCCGGGGAGCCGGACCGCCCGGAGGTGCCGGAGCAGCGATCCGGCGACGGGCCCTATCTCCAGGTCAGGGATCTGCGGGTGCGGTTCGACACCGAGGACGGTGTGGTGCGGGCCGTGGACGGGGTGTCGTTCGCGGTCGAGCGGGGCCGCACGCTGGGGATCGTGGGGGAGTCCGGGTCGGGTAAGAGCGTGACGTCGCTGGCGATCCTGGGTCTGCACAACGCGAAGCGGACGGCCATCTCCGGGGAGATCTGGGTGGGTGGGCGTCAGCTGGTCGGGTTGGGTGAGGAGGAGGTGCGGCGGCTGCGGGGCCGGGACATGGCGATGGTTTTCCAGGATCCGTTGTCGGCGTTGCATCCGTATTACTCGGTGGGTCGGCAGATCGCGGAGGCGTATCGGGTGCATCACCCGAGGGCGGGTCGGCGGGAGGCGCGCACGCGGGCGGTGGAGATGTTGGGCCGGGTGGGGATTCCGCAGCCGGGGAAGCGGTTCGATCAGTATCCGCATGAGTTCTCGGGTGGGATGCGGCAGCGGGCGATGATCGCGATGGCGTTGGTGAACGATCCGGATCTGCTGATCGCGGATGAGCCGACGACGGCGTTGGATGTGACGGTGCAGGCGCAGATTCTGGATCTGCTCAGTGATCTGCAGGAGGAGTTCCGGTCGGCGATCGTGTTGATCACCCATGACTTGGGTGTGGTCAGCCAGGTGGCTGATGACGTGTTGGTGATGTATGCGGGTCGGGCGGTGGAGCACGGGAGTGTGGAGCGGGTGTTGCGGGCGCCGCAGCATCCGTACACGTGGGGGTTGTTGTCGAGTGTGCCGTCGTTGCACGGCGACGCGGATGCGGACCTGGTGCCGATCCCGGGTAATCCGCCCAGTCTGATCAACCTGCCGTCGGGGTGCGCGTTTCATCCGCGTTGCCGGTGGGCCGGTGTGAACGGTGACCGGTCCCGCACCGAGGTTCCCGAGCTGGTTCCGGCGGGGGCGGCGGGTCACCTGGTGGCCTGTCACCTGCCGGTCGCCGCGCGGGAGCGGATCTACCGCGACGACATCGCCCAGGTGGGAGTGGCCCGATGAGCACCGAGACCGAGCCGTTGCTGTCGGTGCGGGGCCTGACGAAGCACTTCCCGGTGCGGCAGGGTCTGCGTGCCCGGGGTGCGGTGCGGGCGGTCGACGGCCTGGACTTCGACGTACGGCCCGGCGAGACCCTCGGACTGGTGGGGGAGTCGGGGTGTGGGAAGACCACGACCGGGCGGATGCTGGTGCGCCTGCTGGAACCCACCGCCGGGTCGATCGAGTTCGCGGGGCGGGACATCACCCACGGTGGGCGTCGTGAGTTGCGGGCGTTGCGGCAGGACCTGCAGATCATCTTCCAGGACCCGTACGCGTCGTTGAACCCGCGCCACACGGTCGGGCGGATCGTGGCGATGCCGTTGCAGGTCAACCGGATCACCCCGCCCGGCGGCGTCAAACACCGCGTCCAGGAACTGCTCGAACTCGTCGGGTTGAACCCGGAGCACTACAACAGGTATCCGCACGAGTTCTCCGGCGGGCAACGCCAGCGCATCGGCATCGCCCGCGCCCTCGCCCTCAAACCCAAACTCATCGTGGCCGACGAACCGGTCTCGGCGCTGGACGTGTCGATCCAGGCGCAGGTCATCAACCTGCTACGCGACCTGCAACGCGACCTCGACCTGGCGTTCGTGTTCATCGCCCACGACCTCGCCGTCGTCCGGCACTTCTGCCACCGCGTCGCCGTCATGTACCTCGGCAAGATCGTCGAGATCGGCGACCGCGACACCATCTACACCCGCCCCCAGCACCCCTACACCCGGGCCCTGCTGTCCGCCATCCCCGACGTCACCACCCTCGGACCCGCCGGACGCATCCGCCTCACCGGCGACGTGCCCACCCCACTCAACCCACCGTCGGGCTGCCGCTTCCGTACCCGCTGCTGGAAAGCCACCGACCACTGCGCCACCGAGGAACCGGCGCTGGTCACGCGGGACGGCGGCGGGCAGCTCACCGCCTGCCACTACCCGGAGAGCGGACCGGTCGGCGTGCCGACCGGCGAACCCGTGGAGGTGTCGAAATGAGCCTGTCGCCGGTCGAGGGTGTCGCGCTCGCCGAGATCGAGTCCCCCGGGCAGGAGCCGGACGAGAAGAAGCGGCTCGTCGGCCGCTCACCCGGCCAGCTCGTCTGGGCCCGGCTGCGGCGCGACCGCACCGCCATGGTCAGCGGCATCGTGCTGGCCCTGTTCATCCTGGTGGCGGTGGCAGCGCCGCTGATCCAGCGGCTCTACGGCGTGTCGCCGAACCAGCAGTTCGGTGAGCTGCTGGACGCCACCGGCATGCCGCTGGGCTACGTGGGCGGCGTCAGCGGCGACCACTGGTTCGGGCTGGAACCGGGCCTGGGCCGGGACATCTTCATCCGGATGATCTACGGCATCCGGACGTCGCTGCTGATCGCGCTCGGCGCCGCGCTCGTCACCACGACGATCGGCGTGGTGCTCGGGATCGTCGCCGGCTTCCTGGGCGGGGTGGTCGACTCGGTGATCAGCTGGATCACCGACGTCGCGCTGGCGTTGCCGTTCCTCATCTTCGCGCTCGCCGTGGTGCCGACGTTCTCGCTGCGCTTCTACGGCCCCCGGGACGCGGTGCCGACGTGGTTCGCGGTGACCACGCTGATCGTGGTCTTCGCCGCGTTCGGCTGGACCGGCACGGCCCGGCTCGTCCGCGGGCAGGTGGTCTCGCTGCGCGAGCGGGAGTTCGTGGAGGCGGCGCGGGCCAGCGGCGCCGGGCTCGGGCACATGCTGTTCCGGCAGTTGCTGCCGAACATCTGGGCCCCGATCCTGGTGGCGTTCTCGCTCGCCGTGCCGTCGTACGTCACGGGGGAGGCGGCGCTGTCCTTCCTCGGCGTCGGCCTGCCCGAGTCGGTGCCGAGCTTCGGCCGGATGATCTACCGGAGCATCGACTACCTGCAGACCGACCCGGCGTACGTCTTCTTCCCCGGCATCACCATCTTCGCGCTCGTGCTGGCGTTCAACCTCTTCGGCGACGCGCTGCGCGACGCGCTCGACCCGAAGTCGTCACGGTAAGGGGTTCGACGACATGGTGCGGTTCCTGCTGAAGCGGCTGCTGCTCGCCGTCTCGGTGCTGCTGGCGGTGAGCATCGTCAGCTTCCTCATGTTCTTCGCGCTGCCCCGCGACCCGGTGACCGGCATGTGCCCGAAGAACTGCAACGCCGAGCGACTGGAGCGGGTGCGTACGGAGCTGGGGCTCAACGACCCGAAGCCGACGCAGTACGTCAACTACATGAAGGGCATCTTCGTCGGCCGCGACCTGGGCAGCGCGCAGGGCGGCAAGTGCGAGGCGCCCTGTCTCGGCTACTCCTACGTGAACAGCGAGTCGGTGACCGACACGTTCGCCCGGGTGCTGCCGGTGACGCTGAACATCGTGCTTCCGGCGGCGGTGCTCTGGCTGGCGCTCGGGGTGGGACTCGGGATGATCTCCGCACTACGGCGGGGGTCGCTGCTCGACCGCATCTCGATCGGGCTGACGCTCACGTTCGCGTCGCTGCAGCTCTACTTCGTCGGCGCCGTGCTGCTGCTGATCTTCGTGTACTCGCTGAAGATCCTGCCGACACCCCGGTACGTGCCGTTCCTGGAGAACCCGGTGGAGTGGGCGCGTGGCCTGGTGCTGGCGTGGGTGACGCTCGCGTTGCTCTTCTCCGCGATCTACGCGCGGCTGTCCCGGGCGCAGATGCTGGAGACGCTCTCCGAGGACTTCGTCCGGACCGCGCGGGCCAAGGGCGTGGCGAAACGCAAGGTGTACGGACGGCACGCGCTGCGCGCGGCGATCACGCCGATCGTGACGATCGCCGGTATCGACGTCGGCGCGGCGCTGGGCGGCACCGTCATCACCGAGACGACGTTCGGCATCCAGGGGCTGGGGCGTACGGCGGTGGAGGCGGTGCGCCAGGGCGACCTGCCGACCATCATGGCCACGGTCCTGGTGTCGGCGTTGTTCGTGGTGGTGGCGAACATCATCGTCGATCTGCTCTACGCGTTCATCGATCCCCGGGTGCGTCTCGGCTGACCTCGGCGTCGCCGGTGGTCGATCGTTGTGCCCCCGTTATCTGCTCGAAATTTACCGCGAGTGAAAGCTAGGCGAAGCTTTCCTTCATCGGACCCGAGGAGTTGAGTATGCGAGCAAGACTCGCCACCGCCATGGGCGGCGCGATGGCACTGGTGGTCGCCCTCAGTGCGTGCAGCAAGAACACCGGCGACAGCGGCGACAGCGTGGACACGAACAAGCCCCGCAGCGGCGCCATCGCGACCGACCCGAAGGACTCGCTCGGCCCCGCGGCCGAGGTGCCGGGCGCGGCCAAGGGCGGGACCTTCTACATCCTGCGGGAGAGCAAGATCTCCCACCTGGACCCGCAGCGGGTCTACTCGTTCGCCGGCCTGATGGGCAGCCAGCTCTACGCCCGCTTCCTCACCACCTTCAAGGACGACGGCAAGGGCAACGTCACCCTGGTCGGCGACCTGGCCGAGACGCCCGGCAAGAACGTGAACAACGACTGCAAGGTCTGGGAGTTCACGATCAAGGAGGGCGTCAAGTTCGAGGACGGCCGCCCGATCACCTCCAAGGAGATCGCGTACGGCATCGCCCGCTCGTTCGACCCGGACCTGACCGGCGGCCCCACCTACCTGCAGGAGTGGCTGGCCGACACCCCGCAGTACGACACCAAGTGGGACTTCAAGAAGAACAAGACCTCGCTGCCTCCGGGCCTGACCACGCCGGACCCGCGCACGTTGCGCTTCGAGTTCAACAAGCCCCGCTGCGACCTGCCGTTCGCGGTGTCGCTCCCGGCCACCGCGCCGCTGCCGCCGGACAAGGACACCGGCGTCAACCTGGACAACATGCCGTTCTCGTCCGGGCCGTACCGGTTCACCAAGATTCAGCCCGGTGTGGAGATGGTGCTGGAGCGCAACCCGAACTGGGATCCGGCCACCGACGCCGTGCGGCACGCGTACCCGGACAAGTTCGTCTGGACCCTCGGCGCGGACCAGAACACCCAGACCAACCGGGTCCTCGCCGGCACCGGCAACGACGCGGCGGCGGTGGCCAGCGGCGGCGTGCCGTCCGAACTGCTCGCGAAGATCACCGGTGACCCGGCGCTGAAGGCGCGGATGATCGTCGCCGCGACGCCGAACGTGTTCCGGCTGAGCATCAACACCACCCGCGTCACCGACCTGTCCGTGCGGCAGGCGATCAACTACGCGATCGACCGCAGCAGCATCACCAAGAACCTCGGCGGCCCGTACGGCGCCATGCCGCTGACCACGCTGCTGCCCCCGACCACGCTCGGGTACAAGAAGTTCGACGCGTACCCGGCCGGTGAGAGCGGCGACCCGGCGAAGGCGAAGGAGGCGCTGGGCGGCAAGTCGGTCAACCTGGTGCTCGGCACCGGGGACGAGACCTGGCAGCAGGAGACCGCCACCCAGGTCAAGAACGCGCTGGAGAAGGCCGGCTTCACGGTCACGGTCAAGCCGATCCCCGCCGACGGCTACCTCGACTTCGTGAAGAAGAAGGACAACCCGTGGGACATCTGGGTCGACTCGTGGGCGGCCGACTGGCCCAGCGGCGCCTCCGTCCTGCCGGTGCTCTTCGACGGTCGCGGCCTCAAGGCCGAGGGCAACAGCAACACCTCCCAGCTCAACAGCGAGGCGATCAACGCCGAGTTCGACCGGGTGCTCGCCCTCGACCCGGCCAAGCAGGCCGACGAGTGGAGCAAGCTGGACGAGAAGCTGATGAAGGAGTCGGCGCCCGCGGTGCCGCTCTACAACGAGGTGGTCTCCGTGGCCCACGGTGAGAAGGCCGGCGGCCTCTTCATCGGCAGCATCTTCGGCTGGCCCAGCTTCGTCAACGCGTACGTCAAGCAGTAGCCACACCTGTGGTTGACGGAAGGGCCCCTCGTCGAGGGGCCCTTCCTCACAGGTAGCGGCGCAGGAAGTCCAGCTCCAGCCGGAGCAGGCGCTCCGACACCCCACCGGCGGCCAGGTGACTCGCGCCGGTCAGCGGCAGCACCGCGTGCGGGCGGCCCGTCGCCAGCAGCGCCGCCGACAGCCGCAGCGTGTGCGCGGCGAGCACGTTGTCGTCGGCCAGGCCGTGCACCAGCAGCATCGGCCGGGCCTGCGCCGGGTCGCCGAGCGGCTCGGCGGCCAGCTCGACCAGCGAGTGGTGGGCGTAGACGTCCATCCCGTCGTCCGGCATGCCGAGGTAGCGCTCGCTGTACGCGGTGTCGTACAGCGCCCAGTCGGTGACCGGCGCGCCCACGATCGCGCACTTGAACAGCTCCGGGTGGCGCAGCACCGCCAGCCCGGCCAGCCAGCCGCCGAACGACCAGCCGCGCACCGCCACCCGCTCCAGATCCAGATCCGGGTGCTTGTCGGCGAGCGCCGTGAGCGCGTCCACCTGGTCGGTCAGGATCACGTCCGCGACCCGGCGGTGGATCGCCTTCTCGAACGACGGCGCGATGCCCGGGGTGCCCCGGTTGTCGATGGTGACCACCGCGAAGCCCTGCTCGGCCCACCACTGCCGTTCCAGCCAGACGCTGCGGGCCGCCACCACCTCCTGGTGGCCGGGCCCGCCGTAGATGTCCAGCAGCACCGGCAGCCGGGTGCCCTTGACGTGCTCGGCCGGGTAGAGCACCGCGCTGGGCAGCCGCCGGTCGGTCACCCGGACCATCGTCGGCCGCGGCGCGTACGAGCAGGTGGCGGCGAACGAGCGCAGCTCACCCACCTCGCGGTCGCCGTGCCACACCCGCCAGCGGACCCCGGCGTGCTCCAGCGACGCGATGCCGACCGCCAGTGTGGACCCGCCGATCGAGGCCGTGTGCCAGCCCGGGTCGCTGCCCATCCGGCGGGCGTCCATGCCGCCACCGATGGTGGTCCGGACCCGGTAGAGGTGCCGCTGGCTCGGCTCGCCCTCGCTCGCCTCCACCAGCAGGTCCGCCGCCGCGTTCGGGCCGTTCGGCAGCCGCCCGACCACCCGCCGCACGTACAGCGAGGGTGGAGTGAGCAGCGTGCCGTCGGCGAACAGGCAGCGTGCGTCGTACCCGTCGTGGGCCAGCTCGCCACCGACCAGCACCCGCCCGTCGGGCAGGTGCGCCGGGGTGCCGGGGATCGGCTCCACCCAGCGCGGATCGGCCAGCTCGGCGTGCACCTGCGTCTCCCCGGTGCGTGGGTCCACCGCGAGTACCAGGCCGTGCTGCTGCGATCGGCGCAGCACTGTGATCAGCGGGCCGCCCTCGGTCCAGTCCACCGAACTCAGGTACGGATAGGTCTCCCGGTCCCAGTGCACGTCGACCCAGCCGCCGTCGAGGTCGAGCAGGTGCAGGCTGACCTCCGCGTTCGGCCCGCCCGCCACGGGGTACGCGAGCGACGTCGGCGGGCTCGCCGGGTCGGCCGGGTCGTGCAGGTACCAGCGTTCCAGGCGGGACTCGTCGACCCGGGCGGCCAGCACGCTACGGCCGTCCGGCGCCCACCAGTAGCCCCGGTAGCGGTGGAACTCCTCGGCCGCGATGTGCTCGGCCAGCCCCCAGGTGACGCCGCTGTCCTCGCCGGCGAGCAGGTTGTCCGTACCGTCCGGCTCCACCACCCGCAACTGGCCCCGGCGCACCCCATCGGCGGCGTCGGTGACGTACGCCAGCCGCTCACCGGCCGGGTCGGGCCGCGGGTCGATGACCGGCCCGACGGCCGCCACCTCGACCACGTCGCCGTGCACCAGGTCGGCCCGGAACAGCCGCCCGGCCAGCGCGAACGCGGCGACCCGGCCGGCCGAGTCCAGCGCGTACGAGCCGATGCCGCCGGAGCTGAGCCGCAGCCGCTCGCGCAGCGCCCGCTCACCGGGAGCGAGACGGGCCGGCTCGGCGTCGGTGCCCCCCAGCAGCACCGCCGGGTCCGCGACCAGTCGTTCCTCGCCGCTGTCGACGTCGAGCAGCCAGAGCGCGTCGGCCGGGTCCTCCGGTCCCGCGGAACGCAGGAAGATCACCCGGGCACCGTCGCCCGCGACGGCGACGGCGCGCGGCGCCCCGTGGCTGAACCGACGGGTACGGGCGGCCAGCTCGGGAAAGTCCACGCCTGCAGAGTAGGCGGGCGCCGGGGGTGATGTGGCCGACCTGGGCGGACGCATCACCGTCGAGCGGGCAGGACCGCCGGTTAGAGTGACGGGCGTGACGACCCTGCCCGACCGACGCCTCCTGCTGGTCCACGCGCATCCCGACGACGAGTCGATCGGCACCGGCGCGACGATGGCGCACTACGCCGCCACCGGCGCCCACGTCACGCTCGTGACCTGCACGCTGGGCGAGGAGGGCGAGATCCACGTCCCGGCCCTGGCCCAGCTCTGCGCGGCCGAGGCGGACCAGCTCGGCGGCTACCGGATCGGCGAGCTGGCCGCGGCGTGCGCCGCGCTCGGCGTCACCGACCACCGGTTCCTCGGCGGCGCGGGCCGCTACCGGGACTCCGGGATGATGGGCCTGACCACCAACGAGCACCCGCGGGCGTTCTGGCAGGCCGACCTGGACGTCGCCGCCGGTTACCTGGTGGAGGTCATCCGCGAGGTCCGCCCGCAGGTGCTCGTCACGTACGACCCGGACGGCTTCTACGGCCACCCCGACCACATCCAGGCGCACCGGGTGGCGATGCGGGCGGTGGAGCTGGCCGCGGCCGAGGGGGTCGCCCCGGCGAAGGTCTACTGGACGGCCATGCCGCGCAGCGTGCTCGACGCGGGCCTGGAGACGTTCACCGAGTCCTCGGACAACCCGTTCGCCGGCATCGAGAGCGCCGACGAGCTGCCGTTCGGCACGCCGGACGCGGAGATCGCCGCCCGGATCGACGGCACCGACCAGCACGCCGCCAAGGAGGCGGCGATGCGCGCCCACGCCACCCAGATCCCGGCCAACTCCTGGCTCTACTCGATCGCCGGCAACTTCGGCGGCGAGTTCATGGGCGTGGAGTACTTCACGCTCGCGGTCGGCGAGAAGGGCCCGGGCGCCGGCCCGTACGGCTGGGAGGACGACCTCTTCGCCGGGATCGCCCTGGACGGCACGCAGCGGTCCCCGGTCGCGGCGGCCGGTCTCCGGTGACGCTGCCGGCCGTACCCGTGTCGACCCTTCCCGAGCAGCCGCCGACCCCCACGACGCCGAGCCCGGCGGAGCGGGTGCTCGACCGCGCGCTGCGGGTGGCCGGCGGCGTCGTCACGGTCTGGGCCGGCGTCCTGCTGGCGCTGCTCGACCTGATCTTCGCGACCTGGGCCTGGGAGACGGTGCAGGGCCGCTCCGGCGGGCTGCGGGCCCTTCTCGGGGTCGGCCTGGTGGCCGCCGGCGTCGTCGCCGTGGTGGCCACGACGGTGCTGCTGGGCCGGTTCGCCCACCGGTCGACGGGTACGCGCTGGGCGGTGGCGCTCGGCGCGCTGCCGTGGTTCCTGGTGATCGTGGTGGGGGGTTTCCGGACCGTCGAGGGCGACCTGGCGCTCGCCGGTGACAACGTGCTCGGCCTCGCGTTGATCGTGGCCGGCGCGGTCACGTTCGCGGTACTGGGCTTCCGGCACCTGGTGACACCACCGGACGCACGGTGAGGTGCTGACGCCGCACAGCTCGCGGTGGTAGACATTCCTGCCAAGAGGCCCGCCGAGGGAGCGGGCGGTACGGCGGGAGGCGTGCGATGACTCAGCGGTGGCGTGCGGTAGGCGTGCTGGCGGCCGCGTTGTTCGGCGTGAACGTGGTGGCCCGGCTGGTCATCAGATTCGCGTTCCCGGACGACGACACCGCCTCCGGCCGCGTCTCGCTCGCCATGTTCCTGGTCATCGGGCTGATCCTGGCCGGCACCGCGTTCCGGTGGGGCGCCGACCGGCCGCTGGGCCGCTGGGCCGGCGACCTGGCCGCCGCTGTCGCGGTCGCGCTGGCGCTCACCGTGTTCGTCGGTCCGCTGCTGGTCGGGGAGAACCCGTTCGGCGGCGGTGCGGGCCTCTTCTTCGCCCAGATCTGGCTCTATCTCGCGGCCACCGCGGCGGGCGTGCTGGTCGGCTACCTGATCCTGACCGCGCTGGGCCGGGACTACCGGTCCCGCCAGCTCAAGCGGTACGCCGAGATGAAGCGCACCCGCCCTCGCAGGATCGTCCGGCGCTGACCGGAGCGCCGCTCAGCCCGCCGGGGCGACCCGGGTCAGGTAGGTGTGGTGGGTGGTGAAGCCGAGCCCCCGGTAGAGCGCCACAGCGCCGGTGTTGCTCTGTTCCACCTGGAGGAACGCGTGGGAGGCGCCCTCGGCGGCGCCCCAGCCGGCCAGCGCGCGTACGACAGAGGCGGCGAGCCCTCGGCGGCGTGCCTGCGGCACCGTCTCCAGCAGGCTGACGCCGAGCCAGCGACCCCCGCCGGTCACCGTGCCCCGCCCGACCGCGAGCAGCCGGCCGTCTTCGCGCAGCTCGGCGAAGCGGACCCGGGGCGTCCCGGTGAGCACCTGCCGGGCGGCGTCCGGCAGCCCGCCCTTGCGGCCGGCGGCGATCACCAGCCAGTCGTCGGCGGGCGCGTCCGCGAGCCCCACCGGCGGCACGTCGGCGGCCGGCGGCGCGGTGGCCGACAGGGGTGCGGCCGGCGACGCCGTCAGGGTGCGCAGCGGGACGGTCTGCACCAGCACCGGGGGCCGGGACGTCCAGCCGCGCGCGTCCAGCTCCGCGCCGACCGGCGCGGCCAGCGGCAGCGGGGTGTTCACCAGCGCGGGCCCGCCGCGCTCGGCGTACCAGCGCTGCACCGCGTCCAGCGCGGCGGGCAGCGGGCGGTCCGGGTCGCCCACCGGCAGCGCGCTGTTCGCCCGCCCGGTCCAGCCGTCGGCCCAGCGCAGCCGCCAGTCGCCGAGCCGTCCGCGTACCGGTGCGGGCCACGCCTCGTCGGCGGCCAGCTCCAGCGCTACCACGGCGGCGGCGGTGGGCCGGCGGGCCGGCGGCACCCGCTTGGCCCGGTGCACCTCGGCCACCGGTACGCGCAGCGGCCCGGCGTCGGTGGAGAGCGTGATGTGGGTCTCGCTCAGCTCCACGAGCTCGCCGAGCGCGTCGGAGAACAGCGTGCGGCCCTCGCGAATCCCCACAATCCGGCGGACCACGATCCGGTGTCCCACGTCCTGCTGTCGGAGCACGATCGACCCCCTCCCCGGCGAGATACTAGGCTCTTACCGTTGCGGTTGATCGCGACGAGTCTTGCGGAGGAGAAGACCGGTGACCTACATCATCGCCGAGCCGTGCGTGGATGTGCTCGACAAGGCATGCATCGAGGAGTGCCCGGTCGACTGCATCTACGAGGGCAACCGGATGCTCTACATCCACCCCGACGAGTGCGTCGACTGTGGTGCCTGTGAGCCGGTCTGCCCGGTGGAAGCGATCTTCTACGAGGACGACGTCCCGGAGCAGTGGAAGGACTACACCGGGGCCAACTACGAGTTCTTCGAGGACCTGGGCTCGCCCGGTGGCGCCTCGAAGATCGGCAAGGTGGAGAAGGACGCCACCTTCGTCGCCGCGCAGCCGCCGCGCGGCGAGGGCCACTGAACCGGCGTACGCCGGTCTCGGCACGGCTGCCCGACTTCACCTGGGACACCCTGGACGCCGCGGCCGCCACGGCCGCGGCGCACCCGGACGGTCTCATCAACCTGTCGATGGGCACGCCGGTCGACCCGGTGCCGGAGCTGATCCGCCAGGCCCTGGCCGACGCGTCGAACGCGCCGGGCTACCCGCTCACCGCCGGTACGCCCGCCCTGCGGAACGCGATCGCGGCCTGGGTCGCGCGGGCCTGCGGCGCGGGCGTCGACGGCCTGGGCGTGCTGCCGACGATCGGCTCCAAGGAGCTGGTGGCCTGGCTGCCGACGCTGCTCGGGCTCGGCCCCGGTGACGTGGTCGTGGTGCCGTCGGTCGCCTACCCGACGTACGAGGACGGGGCCCGCCTCGCCGGTGCGACGACGGTACGCACCGACTCGCTGACCGCGCTGGGCCCGGATCCCCGGGTCCGCCTGGTCTGGGTCAACTCGCCGGGCAACCCGACCGGCCGCGTGCTGCCCGCCGCCCACCTGCGCAAGGTGGTCGAGTGGGCGCGCGAGCGCGGAGCGGTGGTCGCCAGCGACGAGTGCTACCTGCCACTGGGCTGGGACGCCGAGCCCGTCTCGGTGCTCTCGCCGCAGGTGTGCGGCGGCTCGTACGACGGCGTGCTGGCGGTGCACTCGCTGTCCAAGCGCTCCAACCTGGCCGGCTACCGGGCCGGGTTCGTCGCCGGTGACCCGGCGCTGGTGGCCGAGCTGCTCAAGATCCGCAAGCACGCGGGCATGATCGTGCCGGCCCCGGTGCAGGCCGCCATGGTGGCCGCGCTCGGCGACCAGGAGCACGCCGACGCCCAGCGGGAGCGCTACCGCGTCCGGCGGGAGAAGCTGCGCGCGGCGTTCACCGGCGCCGGCTTCACAGTCGAGCACTCGGAGGCCGGGCTCTACCTGTGGCTCACCCGGGACGAGGACTGCTGGGAGACGGTGGACCGGCTCGCACGCCGGGGCATCCTGGTGGCCGCCGGTGTCTTCTACGGCCCGGCCGGCGCCCGGCACGTCCGGGTGGCGCTCACCGAGTCCGACGAGCACGTGGACGCGGTGGCCGGGCGGCTCGCCGGGTTCTGACGTGACGGGCGGGCTGGCGCGGGCGGCGGTGGTCGGCACCGGGCTGATCGGCGGTTCGGTGCTGCTGCGGCTGCGCGACGCGGGGCTCGACGTCGCCGGCTGGGATCCGGATCCGGCCGCCCGCCGGCAGGTACGCGACCGGGGCGTCGACGCGCCCGACACGGTCGAGGAGGCGGTCACCGGGCGGGACGTGGTGTTCCTCTGCGGCCCGCTGCCCACGCTGCCGACGACGCTGGCCCGGGTCGCCGCCGTGACCGACGACGGCTGCGTGCTCACCGACGTGGGCAGCGTCAAGGCCGAGGTGAGCACCGCGGCCACCGTCCAGGGGCTCGGGCACCGCTTCGTGCCGGGCCATCCGATGGCCGGTGCCGACCGGGCCGGAGCGGGCGCGGCCAGCCCGGATCTGCTCGACGGCGCCGCCTGGGTGCTCTGCCCGGGGCCGACCGGCCTGGGCGCGTTCCGGCGGCTGGCGGTGCTGCTGGTGGACGTCTTCCACGCCCGGGTGGTGCCCATGTCCGCCCCGGAGCACGACGGCGCCGCCGCGCTCGCCTCGCACGTACCGCACGTGCTGGCCGGCGCGCTGGCCGGCACCGTGCACCGGTCGGCGCTGCGGGACGCGGTGCTGACGCTCGCCGCCGGCAGCTTCTCCGACGGCACCCGGGTCGCCGGCGGGCCGCCCGAGCGGACCGCGAACATGCTGCTCGGCAACCGGGACCGCGTGCTCGCCGAGCTGGACGCGCTCGGCGCGTTCCTGGACGAGCTGACCGAGGCGCTGCGCGGTGGCGACGCCGGCGCGCTGGCCGACCGGTTCGCCGAGGGACGGGACGTCCGCTCCACGCTGCGGGCCCGTACGTTCACCGCGCACCGGCGGGAGTTCCCGGCCGCCGCCGACCACGCGGGCGAGCTGGCGTACCTGCGGGAGCTGGGCGCGGCGGGCGGCCACCTGAGCGAGGTCCGGGAGGCGGCCGGCGCGGTCACCTACATGGGGCACCTGCCGGCCACACCGCCGTTAGGCTGAGCGGCATGGCGGACGCACCGGTCGTGGCGGTACGCGGTGAGGCGTACCGGGAGGTGGCTCCCGAGCTGGCCCGGTTCACCGTGACGGCGACGGCGCGGGACCGGGACCGGGAGACCACGCTGACCCGGCTGGCCGAACGGGCCGCCGCGGTGCGGGCGCTGCTCGACGCGGCCGAGCCGGCGGTGGAGCGCCGGGAGACCGGCCAGGTCCACGTGTGGCCGGTGACGAAGCGCTCCGGCGACCGGGTGGTGGCCTACCAGGGCAGCGTGAGCACCACCGTGACGACCACCGACTTCACGGTGCTCGGTGACCTGATGCTCCGCCTGGCCGACCAGGAGCAGGTCGAGGTGGCCGGGCCGGTGTGGTCGCTGCGGCCGGACAGTCCGGCCTACCGCGAGGTGCGGCAGGCGGCGATCGCCGACGCGCTGGTCCGGGCCCGGGAGTACGCCGAGGCGCTCGGCGCCCGGGTGATCGCGTTGCGGGAGCTGTCCGACACCGGGATGAGCGCCGGCCCGCCGATGATGGTCAAGGCGGCGTACGCGCGCTCCGGCGAGCAACCGGAGCTGGAGCTGGACCCGGCCCCGCAGCCGGTGCACGCGGCGGTCGAGGCGCGGTTCACCATCAGCGAGCCGGTGCTGGGCTGATGCCGGCGGCGGAGACGCTCCCGCTCGACGAGCTGGTCGCCCGGGCCCGCGCGCTGGCCGAGGACGGTCCGCGCCAGCTGCTCGGCATCGCCGGGGCGCCCGGGGCGGGCAAGTCCACGCTGGCGGAACGGATCGTGGCCGCGCTCGGCCCGGTCGCCCGGCTGGTCCCGATGGACGGCTTCCACCTGGCCGGGTCGGCGCTGGCGCGGCTCGGCCGGGCCGACCGCAAGGGCGCACCGGACACGTTCGACGTCAACGGCTTCGTCTCCACGCTGCGCCGGTTGCGCCGGCTGGAACCGACGTCGGTGTGGGTGCCGGAGTTCCGCCGCGACCTGGAGGAACCGGTCGCCGCGGCGATCGAGGTGCCGCCCGAGGTGCGCCTGGTGGTCACCGAGGGCAACTACCTGCTGCTGCGGGACGACCCGTGGGAGGAGGTGCGCACGCTCGTACACCAGATCTGGTTCCTCGACCTGGACGCGGAGCTGCGGCTGCGCCGGCTCACCGCGCGGCACGAGGCGTACGGGAAGTCGCCGGAGCAGGCCCGCGCCTGGGCGTTGGGCAGCGACGAGGAGAACGCGCGGCGGGTCGCCGGCACGGCCGGGCACGCCGACCTGGTGGTACGCCTGGCCGACCCGCCGCAGGCGTGACGCCGGGGCCGGGTCAGCCGGTCCGCTGCCGGGGTGACGGCACGGTACGGCGCAGCAGCCGGGCCACCACCGCCCGCTCCCGGGTGAACTCCACCGCCTCCGGGTAGCCGCTGTGGCTGCGGATGGGCGGGTCGGCCACCTCGCCGCCGGACGGGTGCAGCGCCTCCGGGTCGGCCACCGGCACGTCCCGCTGACCGGCGCTGACCTGCCAGCCCAGCGGGTCGGTGTCCCGCCAGAAGTTCGTCCAGGCCACGTGTCCGCCGGGCCAGGTGAGCGCGCCGGCCAGCGCCCGCAGCCGTTCCGGCCCGAAGTAGGACGGGAAGATCCGCCCGTAGAGCCGGGTGAGCTGGCAGCCGTAGGAGAAGAACCAGGTCCGCAGCCGCCACCGGCGGGGCAGTTGCAGCAGCACCGCGGCGCAGATGACGGTGCCCTGGCTGTGCCCGGAGAGGATGACGCCGTCCATCCGGTCGCCGTGGTGCGGCGGCAGCGCCAGCAGCCCCGCCACCCGGGTCTGGAGTTCCGGTACGGCGCGTTCGGCGTAGCTGGGCGGCGCGAGCGGATGCGCGGCCCGGGGCCAGAACGTGCACACGTCCCAGATCACGCCGACCGAGCGGCGGACCGAGTCGGTCCGGTAGACGAGCAGCCCGAGCGCCGCCATCACCACCGGCAGCCAGCCGAGGACCGTGTCGCCGCGCTCGGCGGTCCAGTGGATGGCGGTCTGCCAGCCGGACGGGGACAGCGGGCTGGGCCGTTCGCCGGACAGCGCGGCGGCGCAGCAGAGGGTGACCAGGATCGCGCAGAACGCGGCGTAGCAGCCCAGCAGCCGTACCGCGTGCTCGCCGACCAGCCGGTGCAGCGCCCGGTAGGTGCTGACGTCGCGGCAGCGCCGCAGGTCGTGCGCGGACAGGCCGGGTGTGTCGGCCAGCCGGGCGTACTCGACCCGACGCAGGCGGTGCAGCAGGACGACGGCCCGGATCAGCAGCCCGATCAGCGCGGCCAGGCCGATCGCGCAGGCCAGCCCGGCCCAGAAGACGGCCAGTGGCGGCACGACGCGGCTCGGGCCGCTCGGTTCGGCGGACGCGTCGAGCCGGTCGCTG
The DNA here is from genome assembly GCF_049179035.1 of Micromonospora sp. WMMD1274. Classification (NCBI taxonomy): domain Bacteria; kingdom Bacillati; phylum Actinomycetota; class Actinomycetes; order Micromonosporales; family Micromonosporaceae; genus Micromonospora; species Micromonospora sp. WMMD1274. The sequence goes on along the minus strand of NZ_JBMHMG010000001.1, from coordinate 1,990,208 downwards.
ACCCAGTAGAGCAGCCCGGCGCAGTAGGCCACCGCCATCATCCAGCCGAACCCGGCGATGACCGCCGGGGCGCAGCCCCGCCAGGCCAGATCCGTGTACGCGCCGAGCGGCTGGGTCGGCACCGCCGGCCGCAGACGGGGCAGGAACAGTCCGGCGGTGGCCAGCGCGACGGCCGGGCCGACGAGCATCCAGGTATGCAGTTCGTCCGGCGCGGCGGGCAGCGCGGGCAGGCCGCGTTCGATCCAGGCCGCACCGAGCGGCAGCAGCAGCATCCCGGCGCCGGGTCCGGCCAGCGCCCGGCGGCCGGAGCGGTTCGCCGCGGCGATGGCGAGCAGCAACAGCACCTGGTACGCGATGAGCCAGGCGATCGCGGTGTCGTACCCGGGCAGGGACCGGTCGGCGTGACAGCCGGCGGTGTCCGGCTGCGCGGCGCACCCGTCCGGAGGCCGGTACGTCGACAGCGGCTGCCCGGCCGCCCCGTCGGGGAGCAGCAGCAGGACGAACGAGCCGATCAGTCCGAGCGCGGTGAGCGTCGCGACCGCCGCGCTCCACCGGCCGAGCGGGGTGGCGCCCTGGCGCCGGCTCAGCCACGGCCGGGCGACCGCCACCACGGCGATCACCACCACGGCGGCGAGCAGCGTCACGGTGGGCCAGGCGACGGCGGCCCGCACACCGCGCGGCGGGTCCATGATCAGCACCGCGACGACCGGTACGGCGGCGGCGCTGACCGCCCCGGTGCACAGGTGCAGCACGGCGGCCCGGCGCAGTTGCCCCTCCCCGTTCCAGAACGTCGGGTCCTGGAGCGGGTTCTGCGGGGGCTCACGCGGGTCCGGTCGCTCGACCGGCTCCCCGCCCTCCCGGGCCGGTGCGTGGTGGTGCGGGTCGGCGGGCATCTGCGCCTCGTACTGGTAGGTGCGGAAGGCGACGAGCCCGATCGCGGCCAGCACGAGCAGTGGCAGCAGCAGCCCGAGCGCGAGTGCCCGGGTGTCCGCGCGCCACCAGGAGTCGCCGAGGAACTCCCACGGGCCGGGGAGCCGGCCGAGGCAGTCCGCCTCCACGCACTGCCAGCCGATCAGATCCACTCCGACGCCGGTCAGGGTGAGAACGAGCGTGCAGGTCAGGCTCAGGCAGAACAGGCGGATGAGCCAGGCGGTGATGCCGGACCGGCTGGCCCAGCGTTCCTGGTCCGGGTCGGGCGGGATGCCGGCGCGGGCGTGCAGCGCGACGTTCGCCAGCGCGAAAGGGAGCATCAGCGTCCACAGCGCCCGTTCCACGTCCCGCCGGGTCCGCGCGCCGGAGGTCAACTGCCCCCAGCTGTACGCCTCGACCGTGATCGGGTCGTCCCGGCCCGCGGTGCTCGACCGGTAGAAGCCGGTCACCTGACCACCGGCGACCAGCGTTGGTTGCGCACCGTCACCGTTGACGCCGGCGGTCAGGCCGAGCAGCTGATCCGGCGGGGTGTTGGAGACCCCGTGCACCCGCAGTTCGAGGACCCGTTCCATCGTGCCTCCCGGTAAACGCCCTACTACCCAGAGTGCGCGACGGGTCGGGAATTCGCATCCGCTGGAACGGTTGTTCCCGCAGCTCAGGACGGTTTAGTGAGGCTCCTGATCGGGCGAGCGGGGTTACCCACCGCCACCACGTTGGCCGGCAGGTCACGCGTGACCACCGCACCGGCGCCGACCACCGTGTTCTCGCCGATGGTCACGCCGGCCAGCACGATCACGCCCCCGCCGAGCCAGACGTTGTCACTGATGGTGATCGGTTGGGCCGACTCCCACTTCGCTCGGCGTGCCTCCGGCTCCACCGGGTGGGTGGCGGTGAGCAGCTGCACGTTCGGTCCGATCTGGACGTCCGCGCCGATGGTGATGCGGGCGACGTCGAGGAAGACCGCGTTGAAGTTGACGAAGGTGCGCGGGCCGATGTGCGTCCGGTGTCCGTAGTCGCAGTACAGCGGTGGCCGGACCCAGGCGTCCTCGCCGAGCGAGCCGAGCAGTTCGCGCAGGGCGGCGAGGCGGCCCGGCGGGTCGTCGGCGGAGCTGCGGTTGAAGCGTTCGCCGAGCCGGGCCGCGCGCTCCAGGTCGGCGATGATCGCGGGGTCGTCGGCGATGTACTGCTCGCCGGCCAGCATCCGGTCCTTCATGGAGGTCATCGCTCGATCGTCCCGGCCGGGCCGGGACCGGGGTGGCGGTTCCGTCGGATCGGCGACTTCCCGTTGCATACCCGGTATGCAATTCTTATACCCGCGTCGATGTGTCTCTCATCGATGAAACGTCCGACGAAGGAGGAAGGTTGCTCCGGAACCGCAGAAAGCTGACGGCGCTCGGCCTCGGCCTGGCGCTGGCGCTCGGCCTGCCGGTGCCCGCGCTGGCCGCCGCGCCCACGGCGCCGACCGGCCCGTCCGCCCGAACCGGGCCGTCCGCCCAGCCCGGCGCCCACCCGGTCACCGTCACCCTGATCACCGGCGACCGGGTCAGCGTCGCCCCCGGCGGCCGTGCCGCGGTACGCCCCGGCGCCGGCCGCGCCGGCATCCAGTTCGTGGTCGGGCGGGAGCGCGACCGGCTCACCGTGCTGCCACAGGACGCGCTCCCGCTGATCCGCGCGGGCAAGCTCGACCGGCGGCTGTTCGACGTGACCGGGCTGATCGAGGCCGGCTACGACGACGCGCGCCGCGGCACCGTACCGCTGCTCGTGTCGTACCGGCCGGGGGTGGCCCGGCGGGCGGCGGCCCCGCTCGCCGGCGCCCGGGTGATCCGCGACCTGCCGGCGATCGACGGCGCGGCCGTCGTCGCCGACAAGGGCGACACCGCCGCGCTCTGGAAGGCGGTGAGCGCGGACCGCTCCGGCGCCCGGCTCGACGCGGCGGGGGGTGTCGACCGGATCTGGCTCGACGGCCGGCGGCGGGTGACGCTCGACCACAGCGTGCTGCAGATCGGCGCGCCGACCGCCTGGGCGGCCGGCTGGACCGGGAAGGGCGTGCGGGTCGCGGTGCTCGACACCGGCGTCGACCTCACCCACCCGGACCTGGCGGGCAAGGTCGCCGAGTCGCGCAACTTCACCGAGGAGGCGGACCCGGACGACATCGTCGGGCACGGCACGCACGTGGCCTCCACCATCGCCGGCAGCGGCGCCGCCTCGGGCGGGAAGTACCGGGGCGTGGCGCCGGACGCCACGCTGCTGTCCGGGAAGGTCTGCGAGGTCTACGGCTGCACCGAGTCGGCCATCCTGGCCGGCATGCAGTGGGCTGCGGCCGAGCAGCACGCCACGGTGGTCAACATGAGCCTCAGCGGCGGCGACTCGCCGGAGGTGGACCCGCTGGAGGAGGCGGTCGGGACGCTCACCGAGCAGCACGGGACGCTCTTCGTGATCGCGGCCGGCAACGACGGCGCCGACGGCTCGGTCGGCTCGCCGGCCACCGCCGACGCCGCGCTCGCGGTCGGCGCGGTGGACCGGGACGACGCGCTCGCCGACTTCTCCAGCCGCGGTCCCCGCGTCGGCGACGGGGCGATCAAGCCCGACATCACCGCGCCCGGCGTGGAGATCGTGGCCGCACGGGCCGCGAACGGCCAGATCGGCGACCCGGTGGGGGACCGGTACGCCTCGCTGTCCGGCACGTCGATGGCCACCCCGCACGTGGCCGGCGCGGTCGCGCTGCTCGCCCAGCAGCACCCCGGCTGGACGCCCGGCCGCTACAAGGCGACGCTGATGGCCTCGGCGAAGCCGCACCCGGAGCAGACCGCGTTCCAGCAGGGCGCGGGCCGGGTCGACCTCGCCCGTGCGATCACCCAGCAAGTGACGAGCGAACCGGCGTCCGTCTCGTTCGGCGTGGCGACCTGGCCGCACACCGACGACCAGCCGATCAGCCGGAACGTCACCTACCGCAACGGCGGGAACGCCCCGCTCACGCTGGATCTCAGCACCGAGTTCACCGGGCCGGGCGGGCGGGCCGCACCGGCCGGCATGCTCACGCTCAGCACCTCCCGGCTCACCGTCCCCGCGGGCGGCACCGCTCAGGTGACGGTCGTGGTGGACACCCGGCTCGGCGGCGCCGACGGCTACTGGACGGGCCGCCTGCTCGCCCGCGCCGGCGACGCCGTGGCGGTGACCCCGCTCGCGGTCGACCGCGAGGTGGAGAGCTACGACCTGACCGTCACGCACCGCGACCGCTCCGGCGCCCTGACCGACGGCTACTACACGAGCCTGCTCGGGCTCGACGACGGCAGCTACCGCGACGTGTACGACGCCGACGGCGAGGCCCGGCTCCGGGTGCCCAAGGGCCGGTACGGCGTGCAGAGCCTGATCTTCGTCGTGGGCGAGGAACGCTGGACGGAGGTCTCCACGCTGACCCAGCCGGAGCTGGTGGTGACCGGGAACCAGCGGCTTGCGCTGGACGCCCGGCGGGCGAAGCCGGTCCGTATGACGGTGCCGCAGCGCGGCGCCGCGCCACTGCTGATCGACGTCACGGCGGCCTGGGGATTCGGCGACTACTACGCCAGCTTCGGGCTCTGGACCGACACGTTCGACGGTCTTTACTCGGCCCAGTTCGGCCGTACCGTCTCCGACAAGGTCTTCGTCGGCTCGTTCGCCAGCCAGTGGGCCGAACCGACAGCGCCCGAGCGCAGCCCGTACTTCTACGGACTGAACGAGCTGTTCCCGGGCCGCTTCCCGACCGGCTTCGTCCGGCACTACCGGAACGCCGACCTGGCCACCGTCGCCAACCGGTTCGCCGCCGGATACACCGGGATGGACAACGAACTGGTCGTGTACCCGGAGCCCGACTACAACATGGGCGGCTCGGCGGTCATCCTGCCCGTCCAGGTGCCCGGCAAGCGGATCGACCACCTCAGCACCAACCGGACCCGCTGGAGCGCCGAACTGGCCTTCGGTGAGCGGGACGAGGACGGCTGGTTGCAGCCGCGGGCCGTGCTGGAGTCCGGGCCGACCCGTTACCGGGCCGGTCACACCTACCGCGACGAGTGGAACAAGGCCCCGTTCGGCCCGTCGTTCCCGCAGCCGCGGTGGCCGGAGCAGGGCATCACCCGTACCGGCGACACGCTCGTGGTGTCGCTGCCGGTGCACAGCGACGCGGCCGGGCACCCGGGCGGTTCGTTGAACGACACCGAGCAGACCCGGCTCTACCGCAACGGCAAGCTGCTCGCCGACTCGCCCTACCCGGGGTACGGCGAGTTCACGCTGCCGCCGGGAGCGGCGAACTACCGGTTGGAGACCAGTGCGACGCGCGGCTTCACCGACCTGAGCACCGAGGTCTCGGCGAGCTGGACGTTCCGCTCCAAGCGGGTTCCGGGTGACGTGCCGGCCCGGCTCCCCGCCATGGCGGTCCGGTTCACCCCGCCGCTGGCGGTGGACGGCTCCGCCCCGGCGGGCCGGACGTTCACCGTGCCGGTGACGGTGCAGCGCCAGCCCGGCGCGCCGTCCGGCCGGGTCGTGGCGCTCACCGTCGACGTCTCGTACGACGGCGGGAAGACCTGGCGCAAGGCGGCGCTGAAGAAGCAGGGCGGGGCGTGGACGGCCACCGTCCGGCACCCGGCCGGGCCGGGGTACGCGTCACTGCGGGCCACCGCCCGTGACGACGCCGGCAACACCGTGACCCAGCGGATCATCCAGGCGTACCGCCTGCGGTGAGCCGGCCGTCCGGGTCCGCGCGGTGAGCGCGGACCCGGACGGGGGTACGGCTCAGTCGTTGGCGTGCAGCGCGGCGTTGAGCGTGATGCCCTGGCCGGTGCGGGGCTTCGCCTCCAGCGCGCCGGTCACCGAGTTGCGCCAGAACAGCAGCCCGTCGACGCCGGACAGCTCGCGGGCCTTGACCACCCGGCCGTCCGGCAGCGTGACCTTGGAACCGGCGGTGACGTAGCAGCCGGCCTCCACCACGCAGTCGTCGCCGAGCGAGATGCCGATGCCCGCGTTCGCGCCGACCAGGCTGCGCTCGCCGATGCGCACCTTGTCGGTGCCGCCGCCGGAGAGCGTGCCCATGATCGAGGCGCCCGCGCCGACGTCGGAGCCGTCGCCGACCACCACGCCCTGCACGATGCGGCCCTCGACCATCGAGGTGCCCAGCGTGCCGGCGTTGAAGTTGCAGAAGCCCTCGTGCATCACGGTGGTGCCGGCGGCCAGGTGCGCGCCGAGCCGGACCCGGTCCGCGTCGGCGATCCGCACCCCCGACGGCACCACGTAGTCGGTCATCCGGGGGAACTTGTCCACCCCGTAGACGGCCAGGTGACGGCCGGCCGCCCGCTCGATGACGCGCAGCTCGTCCACCCGCTCCGGCGGGCACGGCCCGGCCGACGTCCAGGCCACGTTCGCCAGCTTGCCGAAGATGCCGTCGAGGTTCAGCTCGTTGGGCCGCACCAGGCGGTGGGAGAGCAGGTGCAACCGCAGGTACGCGTCGGCGGCGTCCTTGATCGGGTCGTCCAGCGAGCCGATCACAGTGGTCACCTCGACCGTGCGCAACCCGGGCAGCGCCCGCTCGCCGATCGCGCCCGGGGGCAGGTCGAGCACGTCGGCGCGGTCCTCGCCGGGCACCAGCGGCAGCTCGCCCAGACCCAGCTTGCCGGTCGGGTACCAGGTGTCGAGCACCTGGTCCTGTGCGGTGACGGTGGCCAGGCCGATGCCCCAGGCGGATGGTGCGGACGTCACTGTGTCACCTCTCTGCTCCGGCGGCGGCGTCCGCCGCTGCTCGCGGCCGGGGGCGCGGCACGTGTCCCTCGCGCCCACCGAGGATGACGGTACCGTGCGAGACATGCAGAACCCGTTGACCCCCGAGGTCCTGGCCGATCCGGTGGCGCTCACCCGCGCCCTGGTCGACATCGAGTCGGTGTCCCTCAACGAGAAGGCGATCGCCGACTGCGTCGAGGAGGTGCTGCGCGGTGTGCCGCACCTGACCACCTACCGGCACTCGAACACCGTCATGGCCCGTACCGACCTGGGCCGGGCGCAGCGCGTGGTGCTCGCCGGCCACCTGGACACCGTCCCGCTCAACGGCAACTTCCCCTCGACCATGCGCGGCGACCTGATGTACGGCTGCGGCACCTCCGACATGAAGTCCGGGGTCGCGTTCGCGCTGCACCTGGCGGTGACGCTGCCCGACCCGCGCTACGACGTCACGTACTTCTTCTACGAGGCCGAGGAGATCGAGTCGAAGTACAACGGCCTCACCCTCGTCGCGCAGAGCCACCCCGAGTGGCTGGAGGCCGACTTCGCGGTGCTGCTGGAGCCGACGTACGGGATCGTCGAGGCGGGGTGCCAGGGCACCATGCGGGCGGTGGTCACCACGCACGGGGAGCGGGCCCACGCGGCGCGTTCCTGGCACGGGGTGAACGCCATCCACGGCGCGAGCGAGGTGCTGCGGCGGCTGACCACGTACGAGGCCCGCCGGGTGACGATCGAGGGCTGCGACTACCGCGAGGGCCTCAACGCGGTGCGGATCACCGGCGGGGTGGCCGGCAACGTCATCCCGGACCGCTGCGATATCGAGATCAACTACCGGTACGCCCCGGACCGCGACCCGGCGGGCGCCGAGGCGCACCTGCGCGAGGTCTTCGCCGGCTTCGACCTGGAGGTCACCGACGCGGCGGCCGGTGCGCCGCCCGGACTGGAGAGCCCGGCGGCACAGGAGTTCCTGGCGGCGGTCGGCGCCGCGCCGATCGGCAAGCTGGGCTGGACGGACGTGGCGCGGTTCGCCGCCATGGGCATCCCGGCGCTGAACTTCGGCCCCGGCGACCCGAACCTGGCGCACCACAAGGACGAGCACGTCGAACTGACCAAGATCCGGGACGGCGCGGCGACGCTGCACCGCTGGCTGGCCCCGGCCTGACGCGCTGCGATCACGGGGCCCGCGCCCGCCTCGCGGGCCCCGTGATCGTCAGACGGTCGTCGTCAGGGGTGCTTCCGCCTCGCCGGTCTCGCCGGTCAGGTCGGACCGGTGGCTCTCCATCATCCGGGCGCGGCGGCGCTCGGCCACCACGTCACGGATCCGCCGCTGCATCTGACGGCGGATCCGGATCATCTCGCTGTTACTGATCAACGCTGGCTCCTCCCCCGAAGGCGCGTCGCCCGGGGTATACCGGGTATGTGAATAGTAAGACGTACGTGCGACCGAATTAGTTGCCCGGATCCCAAAGATTTCTCCGGCTCCCGGGCCTACGCGCCGGGCCGGAGCCGCTCTACTACGGTGACCCCATGGGCGAGAGCAGGGGAATGTCGGCCGGGGACGGCCAGCGGGAGGAGCGGAACCGGGGAGAACGCCACCGCGGCGCGGTTACTCTGCGCAATCGGGCGATTCCGACGAGTACGGCTGATCAGCGGCTGCTCGACTCCCGGGGCCGCAGCGACTGGAAGACCAAGGACGCCTGGCGCGCGCTGCGGATCCTCTCCGAGTTCGTCGAGGGGTTCGACACCCTCGCCGACCTGCCCCCGGCGGTGAGCGTCTTCGGCTCCGCCCGCAGCAAGCCGGACAGCCCGGAGTGCCGGATGGCCGAGGAACTGGGCGGCGCACTCGCCCGGGCCGGGTACGCGGTAATCACCGGCGGCGGTCCCGGCGTGATGGAGGCCGCCAACCGGGGCGCCGGTGAGGCCGGCGGCCTCTCCGTCGGGCTCGGCATCGAGCTGCCGTTCGAGCAGGGCCTCAACGACTGGGTCGACCTGGCCATCGACTTCCGCTACTTCTTCGCCCGCAAGACGATGTTCGTCAAGTACGCCCAGGCGTTCGTGGTGCTGCCCGGCGGTTTCGGCACCCTGGACGAGCTGTTCGAGGCGCTCACGCTGGTGCAGACCGGCAAGGTGACCCGCTTCCCGGTCGTGCTCATGGGCACCGACTACTGGCGCGGGCTGCTCGACTGGCTGCGCGGCACGATGGCCGCCGAGGGCAAGATCGGCCCGTCCGACCTCGACCTGATCCGCCTCACCGACGACGTCAACGAGGCGGTCCGGCACATCGTGGAGGCCGAGGCGGTGCTCTCCGCCGAGCAGGAGGCGGTCCGCGAGGAGGCGGTCGCCCGGGTGGCCGCCGACCAGCGCGCCGCCGCCGAGGCCGCCCCCGAGGGCCCGGCGGGACGGAGCTGACCCGTGGCCAACGTCTGTGTCTTCTGCGCGTCCTCCCGTACCCTCGACGCCCGCTGGCTGGCGCTCGCCACCGAGACCGGTGAGGAACTGGCCCGGCGCGGCCACACGCTGGTCAGCGGCGGCGGCTGCGTCGGGATGATGGGCGCCGTGGTGCAGGGCGCGCGGGCGGCCGGCGGTCGCACCGTCGGCGTCATCCCGCAGTCCCTGGTCGACCTGGAGGTCGCCGACCTGGACTCCGACGAGCTGCTGGTCACCGACAGCCTGGCCAGCCGCAAGACGCTGATGGACGAGAAGTCCGACGCGTTCGTCGCGCTGCCCGGTGGCCTCGGCACGCTCGACGAGCTGTTCGAGGTCTGGACCACCGCCACCCTGGCCCTGCACGCCAAGCCGATGGTGATCGTCGACGTGGACGGCTTCTACCGGCCGCTGCTCGACTGGATCCGCGGGCTCGGCGAGCAGCGGTTCCTCAAGCCGGCCGCGCTGGACCTGCTGATGGTCGCCGACAGCGTCCCCGCCGCCCTGGACCTGATCGACACCCGCCTGACCTGACCCCGCGCGCCCGGTCGGCCGCCCGTGCGTGATCGACACCAGTACGGGGAGCTGGTGGTGTCGGGGCCGGTGTGATGTGGCCGTTTCCCCGTGGTGGTGTTGATCTAGGAGTGTGATGCCGCCACCTCGCCGAAGTGGCGTGGACGCCGGGGGCCGGACGTGAGGGCGTAGCCCGGCAACGGTGCACGCCGCATGCGGGTGAGCTGGTGACGGGCGGGACGGCGGCCGGTTTCCGGGTGTCGTACCGGCGTGGTGGGATGTCGGTGATGCAGGCGTACCGGTTGGTGCGCCGGCCCGGCGGCGCGGGGGCGGGGGTCACCCACGACGCCGGGGCGGGGCAGGGGGTGGGTCGGCCCGGCGGGCCGGCCGAGGCGGAGCCGCGATCCGGGGGGTCAGCGGGCGATGCCGCGCACCCGCAGACCGCCACGCCACCCGGGAACGCCCTGCCGCACCCGGAGACCGCCGCGTCGCCCGGGAACGCCCTGCCGCAGACGGCGACCGGCGCGCCCGGCAGCGCCTCGTCGCCGAGCGCGGCCGGGCGGGGCACGAACATCGGGCGCTGGGCCGATCCGGTACAGGCCGAGGTGGTCGCGCACACCGACGGGCCGATGCTCGTCGTGGGCGGTCCCGGCACCGGCAAGACGACGACGCTCGTCGAGGCGGTCGCGGCCCGCGTGGCCGAGGGTGTCGACCCGGAGCGGATCCTCGTGCTCACCTTCGGCCGGCGCGGCGCCACCGAGCTGCGCCACCGGATCGAGGCGCGGATCGCCGGCGACGGACACCGGGTGGTGCGCGAGCCGCTGGTGCGCACGTTCCCGGCGTACGCCTTCGGTCTGCTGCGCCGCGCGGCGGCCGAACGCGGCGAGCCCTCGCCCCGGCTGCTCACCGGCCCGGAGCAGGATCTGATCATCCGCGAGCTGCTCGACGTGGTGGGGGAGGAACCCGGCGACGACCCGGTCGGCTGGCCGGAGGATCTGCGCCCGGCGCTGCGTACCCGGGCGTTCGCCCAGCAGCTCCGCGACCTGCTGATGCGTGCCGCGGAGCGCGGCGTCGGCCCGGTCGAACTGGCCCGGCTGGGCGAGAAGCTGGGCCGCGCCGACTGGCCGGCCGCCGCGCGCTTCCTGCGGGAGTACGTCGCCGTGCTCGCCCTGCGCGACGTGAGCAACCGGGGTTCGGTCGCGTACGACCCGGCGGAGCTGGTGCGCGCCGCCACCGGCATGCTGCTCGACGATCCCGAGCTGCTCGCCGCCGAGCGCCGTCGGCTGGCCCACGTGTACGTCGACGAGCTGGCCGACACCGACCCGGCCCAGCTCGACCTGCTCGCCGTGGTGGCCGGTGGCGGGCGGTCCCTGGTGGCGTTCGCCGACCCGGACTCGTCCACGTACGCGTTCCGCGGCGCCGACCCGGCGGGCGTCACCACGTTCCCGCACCGCTTCCGCACCGCCTCCGGTGCGCCGGCCGCGCAGGTCACGCTGACCACCTCGTACCGGGCCGGGCCGGAACTGCTCGCGGCCACCGCCCGGCTGGCCCGTCGGCTGCGCGGCCCGGCGGCGCACCGGCGGCTGCGCCCGCTTCCCGGCGCGCCCGCCGGATCGGTGGAGGTACGGACGTTCCGGTCCGCCACCAGCGAGTCGGCGTGGCTGGCGCACGCGCTGCGCGAGGCGCACCTGCTCGACGGCGTGCCCTGGTCCCGGATGGCGGTGCTGGTCCGCTCCACCGGCCGGCAACTGCCGTCGCTGCGGCGCGCGCTCCACACGGCCGGTGTGCCGACCGTCGTGCACGGCGAGGACCTGCCGCTGCACCTCCAGCCGGCGGTCGCACCGCTGCTGCTCCTGCTGCGCTGCGCGCTCGAACCCGACCGGCTGGACGAGGAGTCGGCGGTCGCGTTGCTGCACTCGCCGCTGGGCGGCGCCGACCCGCTGGCCGAACGGCGACTGCGCCAGGGCTTACGGGCGCTCGCGCTGGCCGGCGGCGACCGCCGTCCCTCCGGCGAGCTGCTGGTGGAGGCGCTGCGCGACCCGGCGGAACTGGCCGCCATCGAGCGTCGCTGGGCCGCGCCCGCGCAGGCCGTGGCGCACCTGCTCGCGACCGCCCGGGAGACGGCCGGCCGGCCCGGCGCCACGGCCGAGGACGTGCTCTGGGCGGTGTGGCGGGAGAGCGGGCTGGCCGAACGCTGGGCCGGTGCGATCACCCGGGGACGCGCGGCCACCGGCGAGCACGAGACCGCCCAGCGCTGGCGGGCCGAGGCCGCCGACCGTGACCTGGACGCCGTACTCGTCCTCTTCGACGCGGCGGCCCGATTCACCGACCGGCTGCCCGGCGCGCGTACCGAGGTGTTCCTCGACCACGTCCTCGGGCAGGAGCTTCCAGCCGACACGCTCGCCGCCGCCGCCGACCGGGGTGACGCGGTACGCCTGCTCACCGCGCACGCCGCCAAGGGCCTGGAGTGGGATCTGGTCGCGGTGGCCGGGGTGCAGGAGGGCGTCTGGCCGGACCTGCGCCTGCGCGGCAGCCTGCTCGGCTCGGAGCGGCTCGTCGACGTGCTCGCCGGTCGCGCCGACGGCGCCGGGCTGCGGGCCAGCCTGGTCGGGCAGACGTCGGCGCTGCTGGACGAGGAGCGGCGGCTGTTCCACGTGGCGATCAGCCGAGCCCGGCGGCGGCTGCTGGTCACCGCTGTCGCGTCCGCGGCGGTCGGCGGGGACGACCACGAGGAGCAGCCGAGCCGCTTCCTGCACGAGCTGGCCGCCGCCGACCCTCCCGCCACCGGCGGAACCGGCCCGGCTCCGACCGGCCCGAACCCGAACGGTCCGGCTCCGAACGGAAACAGCCCGACCGGCCCGGCTGACCGGGCTGGGAACGGCGCGAACGGTCCGAACCCACCCGGCCCGGAGCACGCCGCGCCGGACGGCCCGGCCCCGACCGGCTCCGGCCCGGCCGGGAACGGTCCGGCGGGCCAGGTCACACGCGGGCGAGCCGCGGACGGGCCGGTGCCGCACGGGGACGAGCATCCGCAGGACGGGCCGCCCGCGGCGCTCCCGGTCACCCTGCCGCCGCGTGGGCTCACCCTGTCCGCGCTGGTGGCGGAGCTGCGTACCGCCGTGACCGACCCGGCGACGCCGATCACCCGGCGGCACGCGGCGGCGGGTGAGCTGGCGCGGCTGGCTGCCGCCGGGGTGCCCGGCGCGCACCCGGACGACTGGTGGGGGTTGCGCGGCCTCTCCGACGACCGGCCGCTGGTCGACGAGGGCGAGCCGGTGCGGGTCACCCCGTCGGCCATGGAGAGCGCGTTGCGGTGCAGCCTGCGCTGGCTGCTCGAACGGCACGGCGGCAGCGCGCCGGCGAGCGCCGCGCAGGGCGTCGGCAACCTGGTGCACGCCGCGGCGATGCTGGCCGAGGACGCCAGCGTCGACCGGGAGGCGTTGCTGGAGTACGTGGCGGCCCGGTTCGACGCGATCGAGCTGGCCGCGCGGTGGATGGCCGGCCCGGAGCGGCAGCGCGCCGAGGCGATGGTGGACAAGCTGCTGCGCTGGCTGGCCGGCAACCCCCGCCGGCTGCTCGCGATCGAGCACGAGTTCGCGGTCCGCCTCGACGACCCGTCCCGCCCGATCCAGCTGACCGGCCGGGTCGACCGGCTGGAGGTCGACGACGAGGGGCGGCTCGTCGTGATCGACCTGAAGACCGGCAAGTCGACGGCGGTCACCGAGCGGGAGGTGGCCGAGCATCCGCAGCTCGGGGCGTACCAGGCGGCGGTGGAGGCGGGCGGGTTCGCCGAGTTCGGCGAGGAACCGGGCGGGGCCGCGCTGGTGCAGCTCGGCACCGGCGCGCGGGACGCCAAGGAGCAGACCCAGGCCGCGGCCGGGGAGGGCCCGGAGGCCGGGTGGGCCACCGCGCTGGTGCGCCGTACCGCCGACACGATGGCCGCGTCCACGTTCGCCGCGGTGGCGAACTCCAAGTGCCGGGTCTGCCCGGTACGCACCAGCTGTCCGGTGTCCGGCCAGGGCCGCCAGGTCGTCGAGCCGCCCCCGGAGGGCTCGTGAGCGCGAGGAGTGAGCCGGTGTTGCGAGCCCCGCAGTCGCGAACAAGGACCGAGCCGTGAGCGCGAGGAGTGAGCCGGTGTTGCGAGCCCCGCAGTCGCGAACAAGGACCGAGCCGTGAGCGCGAGGAGTGAGCCGGTTTTGCGAGCCCCGCAGTCGCGAACAAGGACCGAGCCGTGAGTGTTCAGCCGGCGCTGTTCGGCGCCTCCGCCACGCCCGCGCCGCGTACCGCCGACGCCGGGCCCCGCTACACGCCGGTCGAGCTGGCCCGGCTGCTGCGGCTGCCCGCGCCCACCCGGGAGCAGGCCGCGATCATCGCCGCGCCGGTGGAACCGCTGCTGGTGGTCGCGGGCGCCGGCTCGGGCAAGACCGAGACGATGGCCGCGCGGGTGATGTGGCTGGTCGCCAACTCCTACGTACGCCCCGAGCACATCCTCGGCCTCACCTTCACCCGTAAGGCGGCAGGCGAGCTGGCGCACCGGGTCCGGACCCGCCTCGACCAGCTCATCCGGCGGCTCGGCCGGCAGGGGCGGGATCCGCACGACGACCCGCTGGCGGGCGAGCCGACCGTGTCCACGTACCACTCGTACGCCGGGCGGATCGTCACCGAGCACGGGTTGCGCGCCGGATACGAGCCGACCACCCGGCTGCTCACCGAGGCGTCCCGCTGGCAGCTGGTCGACCTGCTGGTGCGCAACTACGACGGCGACATGTCCGAGGTGGACCGGATGCCGTCGACCATCACCGACGCCGTGCTGGCGCTCGCCGGTGAGCTGGACGAGCACCTGGTCGACCCGGACGAGCTGGCCGCCTGGACCGGCCGGTTCTTCGCCGACGTGCAGTCCCGGCCCGGCCGGGTCTACGCCGACGTGCGCAAGGCGCTCCAGCTCCAGCGGACCCGGCTGAAGCTGCTGCCGCTGGTGCGCGCGTACGCCCGGCGCAAGGACGACTTCGAGGCGATGGACTTCGCCGACCAGCTCGCCCGCGCGGCCCGGGTGGCCCGCGACCACCCCGGCGTGGGCGTGATCGAGCGGGACCGGTTCCGGGTGGTGCTGCTCGACGAGTACCAGGACACCAGCCACGCCCAGGTGGTGCTGCTCAACGCGCTGTTCGGCGGCGGCCACCCGGTCACCGCGGTGGGCGACCCGTGCCAGTCCATCTACGGCTGGCGCGGGGCCAGCGCCGGCACGCTCGACCGGTTCCCGGCCGAGTTCGCCCGCACCGACGGCAGCCCCGCCGACGTGCTCAGCCTGACCACGAGCTGGCGCAACCGGCCGGAGATCCTCGGCGTCGCCAACACGCTCTCGGTGCCGCTGCGGGCGGCCGGCGCGCGGGTGCCGGAACTGCACGCCGCGCTCAGCGTCCGCGACCCGATCCCGCACCGCACGCCGGGCGGGCAGGCGGGCGGCACCGTGCACTGCGCGCTGCTGGAGACGTACGCCGACGAGGCCGACTGGATCGCGGACAGCGTGCTGGCGGCCTGGCGGGGCGCGGCCGGGATGCCCGGCGCGCTGCCCGAGCACATCCCGGCCGACCGCCGCCCGACCACGGCGGTGCTGGTGCGGCTGCGCAGCCAGATCCCGGCGATCGAGGCGGCGATGCGCGCCCGCGGGCTGCCGGTCGACGTGGTCGGCCTGGGCGGGCTGCTGGACACCCCGGAGGTACGGGACGTGGTGTGCACGCTGCGCGTGCTCGCCGACCCGACCGACGGGGCGGCGCTGCTGCGGCTGCTCACCGGCGCGCGCTGGCGGATCGGCCCGCGTGACCTGGTCGCCCTGCACCGCCGCGCCCGCGCGATCGCCCGCAGCCGCCGGGAGCTGACCGGCGACGAGGGCCCGGAGATCACCGTGGACGCGCTGGACGAGGCGACGCTCGTCGAGGCGCTGGCCGATCCGGGGCCGGCGCAGGCGTACTCGGCCGAGGGCTACGCGCGGCTGCGCTCGTACGGGATGGAGCTGGCGCTGCTGCGCTACCGGCTGGACCAGTCGCTGCCGGAGCTGATCGCGGACATCGAGCGGACCATCGGGCTCGACGTCGAGGTGGCGGTCCGGGCCGGCCGGGACGGCGCGGGCGACGCCGGGCTGGCCCGCGCCCACCTGGACGCGCTCGGCGACGTGGCGGCCCGGTTCAGCGGCGAGACGCCCGGCGCGACGCTCGCCGGTTTCCTCGCCTACCTGGCCGCCGCGGAGGACGAGGAGCGCGGGCTGGCGCCCGGCGAGGTCGAGGTGGTGGCCGGCGCGGTGCAGGTGCTCACCGCGCACGCCGCGAAGGGCCTGGAGTGGGACGTGGTGGCGGTGGCCGGGATGACCCGGGGCGTCTGGCCGGGGCCGGTCCGCAACTCCGACCACTGGCTGGGCGGGCTGGGTGTGCTGCCGTTCCCGTTGCGCGGCGACGCGGACGGGCTGCCCGAGCTGGCCCTGCCGGAGGCGGAGGACCAGCGCGGGGTGGCGCGGGCGCTGACCGACTTCACCGACGCCTGGCGGGCGCACGACGAGCGGGAGGAACGCCGGCTGGCGTACGTGGCGGTGACCCGTCCCCGCCGGCTGCTGCTCTGCTCCGGCTACTGGTGGGGCGAGGGGACCAAACGGTTCCGCGGCCCGTCGGTGTTCCTGCGGGAGGTGCACGACGCCTGCCTGGCGGGTGCGGACGGGCACGTGGTGGACGCCTGGACGCCCGAGCCGGCCGGGGACGCGGTGAACCCGACCACCGAGACGGTGCTGCGGGCCGAGTGGCCGGCCGACCCGCTCGGCACCCGCCGGCCCGCGCTGACCGAGGCGGCGGCGCTGGTCCGCCGGTACCTGGCCGACCCGGAGACGGCCCGCCGCGAGGCGGCAGTGCTCGCCACCACCGCAGCGGCGGAGGACGCCGAGGTGGCCCGCTGGCGGCGCGAGGCCGATCTCCTGCTCGCCGAGCGGGCGGAGCTGGCCCGGCAGGCCGAGGCGGTCGAGGTCGAGCTGCCCGGCCAGCTCTCGGTGACCCAGCTCGTGGCGTTGCGCCGCGACCCGGAGGCGCTGGCCCGGACGCTGCGCCGCCCGATGCCGACCGAGCCGAACCCGTACGCCCGGCGCGGCACCGCGTTCCACGCCTGGCTGGAGCAGCGCTTCGGCGCCGACCGGCTGCTGGACGTGGACGAGCTGCCCGGCGCGGCGGACGAGGACGCGGCCCCGGACGAGGCGCTCGTCGAGTTGCAGGAGCGCTTCCTGGCCGGCGAGTGGGCCGACCGGGTGCCGGTGGAGGTGGAGGTGCCGTTCGCCACCGTCATCGCCGGGGTGGTGGTCAGGGGGCGGATGGACGCCGTGTTCGCCCGCCCGGGCGGGCGCTACGACGTGGTCGACTGGAAGACCGGGCGGCAGCCGGCCGGCCGGGAGGCCGACGCGGCGGCGGTGCAGCTGGCGGTCTACCGGCTGGCCTGGGCGGAGCTGGCCGGGGTGCCGGTGGACCGGGTCGGCGCCGCGTTCCACTACGTGCGGGACTCCGCGACGGTCCGCCCGGCCGACCTGCTCGACGCGGAGGGGCTGACCGCGTTGGTGGCCGCCGTGCCGGAAATCCCGGGGGATCTCCCGGAGCGCACGAATCCGTGATACGTTGACTGGGTTGCAGTTTTGGTTTCCAGAGACTCTGTGTGCGCCTGGCGGATTGTGGCCCCAGGCGCTCTTTGTTGTGTCCGGAGTTCTCCGGGCGGGGCGACCAGCAGCGACAGGCACGCCGCGTATTCCACGCGCGGGGTGCTCCTCTCCGGCCCGCAACACGTGCGGGCCGACCGTTCCGTCAAGGAGACGAAACACATGGCAATTGGCACCGTCAAGTGGTTCAACGCTGACAAGGGCTTCGGCTTCATCACCCCGGACGACGGTGGCGCCGACGTCTTCGCCCACTTCTCGGCGATCCAGACCTCCGGCTACCGGAGCCTGGACGAGAACCAGCGGGTCGAGTTCGAGGTGACCCAGGGCCAGAAGGGCCCGCAGGCGGAGAACATCCGCCCGCTCTGATCTTCGGATCAACCGGCACCACCACCGCGCCCTCTCGGGCGTGGTGCACGGGCCGGCCCGCCTCTGCCGGGCCGGCCCGTCCCTTCGGTTCGTGCTTGTGACCACCGGTGACGCCGGTGACGCGCCGCTTATCGGCGCCCTTCCTCGACACGTGCCGCCTCGAGGAAGGCTTTCCGCATGACCACGACCCTGCCCACGTTCGCCGCCACCGGCCTGGCTCCGGCGCTCGTCTCCGAGCTGGCCGCGCAGGGCATCTCCGCGCCGTTCCCGATCCAGGCGGCCACGATCCCGGATTCGCTGGCCGGCCGGGACGTGCTCGGCCGGGGCCGTACCGGCTCCGGCAAGACGCTCGCGTTCGGGCTGCCGCTGCTGCACCGTACGTCCGGACGCCGGGCCCGCCCGGGCCGCCCGCTCGCGCTGGTGCTCGTACCGACCCGTGAACTGGCCGCGCAGGTGACCGACGCGCTCGCCCCGTACGCCGCCACGCTCGGCCTGCGCTGCGCCACGGTGGTCGGCGGGCTCTCGCTGGGCCGCCAGGCGGCCGCGCTGCGTGCCGGCGCCGAGGTGCTGGTGGCCACGCCGGGCCGACTGCACGACCTGATCGACAGGGGGGACGCCCGGCTCGACCAGGTGGCCATCACCGTGCTGGACGAGGCCGACCAGATGGCCGACATGGGCTTCCTGCCGCAGGTGACGAAGCTGCTGGAGCAGGTCGCACCGGGCGGGCAGCGGATGCTGTTCTCGGCCACCCTGGACCGGGGCGTGGACCGGCTGGTCCGCCGGTTCCTGACCGACCCGGTGACGCACTCCGTCGACCCGGGCACCGCCACCGTCACCGCGATGACGCACCACGTGCTGCACCTGGAGGCGGAGGACAAGCCGGCCGCGCTGGCGCACATCGCCGCCCGCGAGGGCCGCACCATCGTCTTCATCGCCACCAAGCACCGCGCCGACCGGGTGGCCCGCCAGCTGCTCTCCAAGGGCGTACGCGCGGCGGCGCTGCACGGCGGCAAGTCGCAGCCGCAGCGCACCCGCATCCTGGAGCAGTTCCGCACCGGCCAGGTCACCGCGCTGGTGGCGACCGACGTGGCGGCCCGGGGCATCCACGTCGACGGGCTGGACCTGGTCGTCAACGCCGACCCGCCCACCGAGGCCAAGGACTACCTGCACCGGGGTGGCCGGACCGCGCGGGCCGGGGAGTCGGGCACCGTGGTCACGCTCGTCCTGCCGGACCAGCGCCGCGACGTCGCCCGGCTGATGAGCACCGCGGGCATCAACCCCAAGACCACGCGGGTACGCCCCGGCGACGGCGAGCTGACTCGGCTCACCGGCGCCCGGGAGCCGTCCGGCGTCCCGGTGACCATCACCGCGCCCGCCGCCGCGCACCCCGCCCCGGCGACCCGTCCCCGCCGGCGCCCGCGCCGCCGCTGACCGCAGCCCGCGTCCGACCGGCCTGAGTCGGGAATCAGCCGATGTTCGGTCGGCTGCCCGACTGTCCGACCGGAACCCGACGGCGATGCTGTCGGTCGGGGGACCGGTCGGGGGGTCGGCCGGACGCGGAGGGAGCGGTTCATGGCGGGGGACGCCGGCTCAGGCGGAGCACGGGAAGTGCTGCTGGTGCTCGCGGTGGCGGGCGCCGGACTGGCGCTCGCCGCGGTGGCCGCGTTCGGGCCGTGGCAACCGTCCGACTACGGCCCGCAGGACCGTGGTGCCGCCCGCAGCTTCACCCCGGGGATGAGCGCCCCGCACGTCCCGTAGCCGCCCCGGAAGGGGGCCAGCCAGGCCGCCGGCGCCGTGACCGGACGCGCGTCAGGGTGCCGTGGCCCGGTCGCTCAGCAGGTCGGCGAGCGTGGTCCGATCCACCACCAGGGCGATCGCGCCGTCCACCGCCAGCCACACGTCCCGCAGGCCGGTGGCCACGCCGTGGTAGCCGGCCCGGTCGGCGGGAATGCCCCGCACGCTCGTGATCGCGCCACCCACCGCGCGCAGCACGTCGCCCACACTGATCTCGTCCGGCGGGCGGGTCAGCGCGTACCCGCCCTCGGTGCCGCGATGGCTGTGCAGCAGTCCGGCCCGCCGCAGGTCGAGCAGGATCCCCTGGAGGAAGCTGAGCGGGATGTCCTGGCTCTCGGCCAGGCTCGCCGCCTTGACCAGTTCGCCGCCGCCGGCCGCCGGGTCGCCGGTGGTCCCGGCGACGTCGGCGACGGCGAGCATGGCCCGGAGCGCGTAGTCGGCGCGCGCGGAGATGTACACGACGTCAGTTGCCGGCCTGGTCCAGCACGCCCCAGCGGCGGCGGATCGCCTTGTCGGCGGCCCCGAACGCGGTGTCCACGAGCAGGCCCACCACCAGGATGACGATCATGATGGCCATCAGGCGTGGCGCCTCGCTCAGCTCGCGCGCGTACGTGAGCTGAGCGCCGATCGAGGTGCGGGTGGCGATGACCACCAGCAGCTCACCGGCCATCAGGCTGCGCCAGGCGAACGCCCAGCCCTGCTTGAGCCCGGCCACGATGGCGGGCAGCGCGGCCGGTGCGATCACGTACCGGTAGAGGTTGAGCCCGCGCGCGCCGAGGTTGCGGCCGGCGCGGACCAGCAGCGGCGGCACGTAGTCGACGCCGTGGATGACGCCGTTGGCGACCGACGGCGCGGCGCCGAGCACCACCACGAAGAAGATCGCCTGCTCGCTGAGCTGGAACAGCAGGATGGCCAGCGGGAACCAGGCGATCGACGGCATGGTCTGCAACGCGGTGATCATCGAGCCGAGCGCGGCCCGGAGCACCTTGACCCGGGCGACGCCCAGGCCGAGCAGCAAGCCGACGGCGACGGCCGCGGCGAACCCGACAGCCGCCCGCCGGGCGGTGGTGGCCAGGCCCTCCCAGAGCGCCGAGCTGAGCAGGTACTCCCCGAGGTCACCGAAGACCACTGCCGGGCCGGGCAGCGCCCACGGCTCCTTCCAGCCGGACCAGACCACCGCCTGCCAGATCGCCACGGCGAGCGCGAGCGCGGCGAACTTGGGCCAGGTGGCCGACCACAGGCGGCGTACCCGGGACGGGCCCTTCTCCCGGCCGGCGATCTCCAGCGCGTCGAGGCCGGAGATCTCCGCGTCGGCCCGTGCCGACGCGGACAGGGTGTTACTGGCCATGCCGGCCCACCTCCTTGCGCAGCCGGTCGGTGACCTCGGCGGCGATGGCCGAGACCTCCGGCGAGTCGATCCGCCGGGGGCGCGGCACGGCGACCTCGGTGGAGTAGATGATCCGGCCGGGCCGGCTGGAGAGCAGCACGATGCGGTCGGCGAGCCGGGCCGCCTCGCGGACGTTGTGCGTGACGAACAGGACGGTGAGCTTGCGCTCGGACCAGATCCGCTCCAGCTCGTCGTGCAGGATGTCGCGGGTCATCGCGTCCAGCGCGCCGAACGGCTCGTCCATCAGCAGCACCGGCGTCTCCAGCGCGAGCGTGCGGGCCAGCGCGACCCGCTGCCGCATGCCGCCGGAGAGCTGGTGCGGCCGCTTGCGGCCGAACTCGGACAGGTGGACCGTGCGCAGCAGTTCGGCCACCCGCTCCTTGCGCTGGTCGCGGGGCAGCCCGCGCAGCTTCAGCGGCACCTCGACGTTGCCCTCGACGGTCAGCCACGGGAACAGCGCCGGCTCCTGGAACATGAGTCCCGGGTTGACGCCCTCGCCCAGCTCGATCGCGCCGCCGCTGGCCCGGTCGAGCCCGGCGACCAGGTTGAGCAGCGTGCTCTTGCCGCAGCCGGACGCGCCGACCATGCAGACGAACTCGCCCGGAGCGACGTCCAGCGACAGCCCGTCCAGCGCCAGGACCGCCTGCTCGCCCTGGCCGTACACCTTGGTCACGCCGCGCAGCGCGACCGAGCCGGTCGCGCTGCGCGGGGTCGTGCTGGTCGACGTCACGGCTGGCTGACCTCGGCCTTGCCCTGCGCCTTGAGCACCTCGTTGAGGTACTTCAGGTCGTAGAGGCCGTTCAGGTCGACCGGCTGGGTGAGCCCGACCGCGACCGCGTGGTCCAGGCCGGTCTTCAGCGACGACGGGATCGGGTCGTTGGTGAACTCCAGCGTCGGCCAGGCCTGCTTGATCAGCTTGAGGTCCAGCGGCTTGCCGGTGATCTTGCCGATGTGGTCGGAGATGGCCTGCTGCGCCTCGTCCGGCTTGGTGTTGACGAACTCGTTCGCCGCGACCTGGCCCTCGACCAGCTTCTTCACCACGTCCGGGTGCGCCTTGAGGAACTTGGTGCTGACCAGCAGGTTGGTGATGACGAACTTCTTGTCCGGCCAGAGGTCGCGCTCGTCGACGAGCACCTTGCCGCCGGCGTTGATCAGCCGGGAGACGAAGGGCTCGGGCACCCAGGCGCCGTCGATGGCGCCGCTGCCGAACGTCTCGATCGTCTGCGCGTTCTCCTGCGGCACGATCTTGACGTCGCCGCCGCCCTCCTTGGTGGTCTCCAGGCCCTTCTCCTTGAGCCAGAAGCGCAGCGCCACGTCCTGGGTGTTGCCGAGCTGCGGGGTGGCGATCTTCTTGCCGCGCAGCTGCTCCACCGAGGTGATGCCGGGCTTGACCACGAGCGCGACGCCGCCGGACGCTGCGCCGGAGACGACCCGGACCGCCTCGCCCTTGGACTTGGAGAAGGCGTTCACGGTCGGGTTCGGGCCGATGTACGTGGCGTCGAGCGCGCCGGAGAAGACGGCCTCGATGGCGGCCGGGCCGGCGTTGAACGTCTTGGTGTCCAGCTCGACGTCGCTGCCGAGCTTCTCCTTGAAGATCCCCTTCTCCACGCCGACCACGGCTGGGGCGTGCGTGATGTTGGGGAAGTAGCCCAGGCGCAGCGTCACCGGGCCGGACGCGGCGCCGGCGTCGCTGTCGTCGCCGCAGGCGGCGGTGGTGCCGAGCGTGGCCGCGCCGACAGCGGCCAGGGCCGCGAGGGTGGCCAGGCGGCGCAGGGGAAGCCCTCTCATCGAATGTCCAATCCGCAGTATTCCTATTTAGTTGGTAGGAAGAGTGGGCCAGCGGCCCGGCGGCGTCAAGCCCCGTCTCAGGGGCCGCGCCCCGCGACCTGGGATTTCCCGATAATTCCCACCTGTTCGGTGGAGAAGGCGTGGCCGGTCGGCCAGCCGCCGGGACCGCCGTCCGGTGGGCCGCGGCACACCGGCGGTAGAGCCGGTACCGAGGCGCTAATGTCGATCTCGTGCCGACGCGGAGAGCGAAGATCCCAGCGACGAAGTACCCGGTCGAACGGTTCACCCTCGACAACGGCCTGCGTGTGGTGCTCACGCCGGACCGCAGCGCCCCGGTCATCGGGGTGGCTGTGGTCTACGACGTCGGCATCCGCTCCGAGCCCGAGGGACGCACCGGGTTCGCCCACCTCTTCGAGCACCTGATGTTCCAGGGCTCGGAGAACCTGGAGAAGCTGGCCCACTTCCGGCACGTCCAGGGCGCGGGCGGGACGTTCAACGGCTCCACCCACCTGGACTACACCGACTACTTCGAGACGCTCCCCGCCAACGCGCTGGAACGCGCGCTGTTCCTGGAGGCCGACCGGATGCGCGGCCCCCGGCTGACCGAGGAGAACCTGCGCAACCAGGTCGACGTGGTCAAGGAGGAGATCCGGGTCAACGTGCTGAACCGGCCGTACGGTGGGTTCCCCTGGCTGACGCTGCCCCCGGTGATGTTCGACACCTTCCCCAACGCGCACGACGGCTACGGCTCCTTCGTCGACCTGGAGTCGGCCACCGTGGCCGACGCCGCCGACTTCTTCCGCCGCTACTACGCCAGCGGCAACGCGGTGCTCGCGGTGAGCGGCGACATCGACGTGGCCGAGGCGACCACGCTCATCGAGCGGCACTTCGGGGACGTGCCGGCCCGGCCCGCCCCGCAGCGGCCCGACTTCGCCGAGCCCGACCTGACCGCCGAGCGGCGCAACACGTACACCGACGCGCTGGCCCCGCTCCCGGCGGTGGCCGGCGCCTGGCGGGTGCCCGACCCGGTCAGCGACTTCGCCGGTTACCTGCCGTACGTGGTGCTGGCCGAGGTGCTCACCGACGGCGACGCCTCCCGGCTGGTCGAGCGGCTGGTGCAGCGCGACCGGTCGGTCACCAGCCTCGGCGGGTACCTCGGCTTCATGGGCGACCCGTTCGACGTCCGCGACCCCACCGCGCTGCTGCTCCAGGCGCACCTGCCGCCCGGCGGCGACGTGGACAAGGTGCTGCGCACCATCGACGAGGAACTGGACCGGCTGGCGACCGACGGGCTGACCGAGGGTGAGCTGGCGCGTACCCAGGCCCGGATGGCCACCCACCTGCTGCGCGACACGGACGCGGTGCTCGGCCGCGCCTTGCGGATGGCGGTGCTGGAACAGCAGCGGGGTGAACCCGGCCTGCTCAACGACCTGCCCCGGCTCGTCGGCGAGGTCACCGAGGAGCAGGTCCGCGCCGCCGCCGCCACCCTGCGGCCCGAGCGCCGCGCATCAGTCGAGGTCGTCGCCGGAGGAGCCCGATGACTGCCACCGCCACCACCGCTGCCACCACCGTCCGACCGCTGCCGGCGCTGCGCCCGAACCGCCGCCTGAAGGTGCCCAAGCAGGCCGAGCGCACGCTCGGCAACGGCCTCACCGTGATCGCGGTACGCCGCTCCTCCGTACCGCTCGTCGAGCTGCGACTGTGGATGCCGTTCGGGCGCACCCACCTGGCCCGCGGCGGGATGCTGGCGCAGACCATGCTCTCCGGCACCGAGGCGCACAGCGCCACCGAGCTGGCGGCCGAGTTGCAGAAGGTCGGCGGCGGACTGACCGCCGGTCTCGACCCGGACCGGCTGATGCTCTCCGGCGCGGGCCTGGTCACCGGCCTGGACCGGATGCTGGAGCTGCTCGCCGAGGTGCTCACCGGGGCCACCTACCCGGCCGACTGGGTGGAGACCGAGCGGGACCGCCTGGTCGACCGCATCCAGGTCGCCCAGAGCCAGCCGTCGCACCTGGCCCGCACCGCGCTGCTCAAGCGGGTGTACGGCCGGCACCCGTACGCGGTGCAGACGCCCGACCCGGACCAGGTCCGGGCGGTCCGCCCGGCCGCGTTGCGCCGGCTGCACGCCGAGCGGGTGCACCCGGCCGGCGCGGTGCTGGTGCTCGTCGGCGACGTGGCGCCGGAGCGGGCGCTGGACGCGGCCGAGCAGGCGCTGGCCGGGTGGCGCGGTGACGGCCACGTCGCCGAGCTGCCCCCCGCGCCGCCGCTGGAACCCGGTCCGCTGCTGCTGGTCGACCGGCCCGGCTCGGTGCAGTCCTCGGTACGCCTCGCGCTCCCCGCGGTGCCGCGTACCCACCCGGACCACGCCGCGCTGCAGCTCGCCAACCTGATCTTCGGCGGCTACTTCTCCTCCCGCTGGGTGGAGAACATCCGCGAGGACAAGGGCTACACGTACGGGCCGCACTCGCTCGTCGAGCACTCGGTGGCCGGTTCGCTGCTCGTCGCCGGCGCCGAGGTGGCCACCGAGGTCACCGCGGCGGCGCTGGTGGAGACGAACTACGAGCTGGGCCGCCTGGCGACTGTGCCGCCGAAGGCCGACGAACTGGAGCAGGCCCGCCAGTACGCGCTCGGCACGCTCCAGCTCGGCATGTCCACCCAGGCCGGCCTCGCGTCGCTGACCAGCGCGTACGCCGGCAACGGGCTGCGGCTGGACTTCCTCGCCGAGCACGCCGCCCGGCTGGCCGCCGCGACCGTGGACGACGTGGCCGAGGTGGCCGCCCGCTACCTGGCCCCGGCCCGCGCGGTCACCGTCGTGCTCGGCGACGCCGAGCGGGTGGCCGACTCGCTCGCCGCGCTGACACCGGTGCGTACGGAATCCGCATGAGCGGCGAATCCGCCCCGCCGCTGGCCCGGTCGACGCTCGACCGGGCCGCGCACCGGCGTACCGATCCGGGCTGGCTGACCGAGGCGTGGGAACGGGCCCGGGTGCTGGTGCTGGACTCCACCGCCGAGGGGCGGGCGCTGGTCCGGGGCGCGTCCACCCCGCCGGAGCTGGTCCTGGTCGGCCCCGGCGAGCTGCCCGAGGTGCCCCGGTCGGTGCCGATGTTCCTCGGCGTCGAGCCGGACGGCGTACCCGTGTTCGCGGTGGACGGGCCGCTGCCGGCACTGCCGGACACCCGTCCGGCCCACCTGCGCGAGGTCGGCCACCTGATGACCGACCGGGACGCGGGCCTGTTCACCACCGCGCTGGCGCTGCTCAACTGGCACCTGCGGCACGGCTACTCGTCGACCACCGGCAAGGCGACGAGCGCCGACGAGGCCGGCTGGTCGCGGATCGATCCGGACGGCGACCGGGTCTGGCCGCGTACCGACCCGGCCATGATCGTGCTGGTGCACGACGGGGTGGACGGCCCGGACGGCCGCTGTCTGCTCGGCAACAACGCGGCCTGGCCGCGCACCCCGGGACAGCGCCGCTACTCCTGCCTGGCCGGATACGTCGAGCCCGGCGAGTCGGCCGAGGCCGCCGTGCTGCGCGAGGTCCGCGAGGAGGTGGGCGTCCCGGTCGAGGAGATCGCGTACGTGGGCAGCCAGTCCTGGCCGTTCCCCGGCTCGCTGATGCTCGGCTTCCTGGCCCGCGCCGACGCGGACGCGCCGATCCGGGTCGACCTGGCCGAGATCGCGCACGCGCGCTGGTTCACCCGCCGGGAGATCGGCGCGGCGCTCGCGGACGAGCCGGTGCCGGTGGGCGGGGGAGACCGGCTGGTCCTGCCGCCGCCGTCCTCGATCGCGTTGTTCCTGGTGCACCGCTGGCTCGACGGCCACTGCTGACCCGCCCGACCCCGTCGGGTCGGCGGGTTCCGGCTGGGGTCGCGCCAGTTCGGGGAAGTGGTGTGGTCGAGGGCGGTGGAATGCAGCCACCTCCCCGAGCTGGCGAAGCCGCCCGGCCCGGGCCGGGCGGACACAGGCCGGGAGGACGCGGCCCCGACCCGGACCATCGTTGCCGCGACGGTCGCGGGCCGGGAACACGTGCCGTCGGGGCCGGGTGAGGCAGGAAAGCGGCGGGGGAGGCCGGTCCGGCCACGACGGACGTCAGCGTCCGGTCATCCACCGTCCCAGCGGTACGGGTGCCCGGGGGCGGGTTCCTCGATCGGCAGCACCTTGACCCGGTGCCGGCCCGCGCGCACGGCGCCGACCGCGGACAGCGCGCGGGCGAGCAGGAGTGCGGCGTCCCGGTCCTCGGCGTGGACGACCTGGCGGCGGGGTTCCGGCGTGCTCGTCTCGTCCCGCAGGCGACCCCCGCCCGCCCAGGCGGCGGCGATGTCGGCGTCGGCGACGGAACGGATCTCGGTGCGGACGATCAGGAACCGCATGGTGTCCCCCGGACAATCGGCGGTTACACGCTGGAACTTCCACGTCACTCCCGCGTCATGTTACGCCGATGTGTCCGCCCGGCAAGGGGAACTCGCCAGCTCGACCGATCGGGGGATCCCAGGTCAGCACCGTTGTCGGGGATGGACGCGCGAGGGGCCGCCGGCTCGCGCCGACGGCCCCCCGTGGTTCGCCGGATCAGTCCAGATCGAACTGACCGCTCTTCGTGCCGGCGAGGAAGCCGAGCCAGCCGGCCCGGTCGAACAGCAGGACCGGTCCGCTCGGGTCCTTGCTGTCCCGCAGCGCCACTGTGGCCGGCCCGGAGTCGAGCGGCGCGACCTCCACGCAGTTGGAGGTCTGGCTGCGGGTGCTCTTGCGCCAGGCTGCGCCGGCGAGCCGTCCCGACAGTGCGGTCGTGCTGGTGTGGATCTCGTTCATGGTGCTTGCTCCTGGTGAGGTGCTCCGATGGGACCGAGCGACGCCGGAGCGCGGACGGTGCCCGTACCGGATCACCGTTCCGTGGTGAGGCGCCCCGAGTCCCGGCGTCGCTGGGTCGGCGCCGTTGCCGGCCCGTACGCCACCGTGGACTCGACTGCCGTGCCGGTCAGCCGTCCCGTCGCCTCGATCAACCAAGAGAGGGTGTCCGATGCGGAGAGTGCCGACGAGCATAGCCACTCGAACACCACTTTATAGCGATTTAGGGTGTTTACCTCGGTCGACATGACGTCGGTGAACCCACCTTCGATGGCGAGTGTCTCCGGATCGAGGGGATCGGCGAACCGATAGACCGAGAACGCGGTCGGCGGAAGGTACCAGTCGCCGACCCGCGTGTCCCGCAGCAGCAGACGCAGCGTCACGTTCGGCAGCAGCGCCATCTCGCACAGGTGGACGAGCTGCTCGTGCAGCACCTCCGGCGGCCCGGCCCGCCGGCCGAGCGCGGCCTCCTCCAGCACCGCCGTGTAGCGGGGCACCTCGGGGGAGCGGGTCAGCAGAGACTGGCGGGCCTGCCGCGCGCGTACCTCGGTCTCCGGATCCTCGCTCTCCGGGTCGCCGGCCTCGGCGGCGACCTGCGCGGCGGACATGATCCGGTGCCGGGCGTACCCGGGCGTCTGCAACAGCCCCGGCACCAGCACCGGGTTGTACTCGGAGATCTCCGCGCAGCCGGCCTCCAGCTCGGCGAAGGCGCGCTGCTGCTGCGTCATCACCGGGAAGTTGCGCAGCCAGCCGCGCATGTCGCCGGCCTCGTGGGTGATCCCGGTCAGTTCCGCGCGCTGCTCCTCGTCGGCGCCGTAGAGCGTCAGCAACACGTCCACGTCGTCCGGGTCGGGACGACTGCGGCCGTTCTCCAGACGGGACAATTTGGATGCGGAGGCCCAGCCGATCCGCTCGATGACCTGGTCACCGGTCAGACCGGCCTGTTCGCGGAGCCGACGCAGCTCGGTGCCGAGTCGACGGCGGCGCAGAATCGGGCCTGGTACGGCAGGAGGCACGGCGTCCTCTTTCCCGTCGACCGTCGCTTGACGCGACGGTAACTGTATGAAATTCGCCCCCCACGGTCAGTATGGACGGCGCGACCGGCGCCGGAGGTTCCGGCAAGGGCGTGTCACGAGACAAAAAGAGGACTGTGGAGGGCGCCTTCACCAGCGCCCGCCCCCGACGCGCCCCTGGTGGCGCACCCCCGCCGGAGGGAACCGATGCGCACCGTCCTGCGCCGCCCCGACTTCCGCCTGCTGTTCGCCGCGCTCGTCGCGAGCATGGCTGCGGAGTCGGTCCTGCTGCTCGCCCTGGCCGTCTGGGTCAAGGACCTGACCGGTTCGGACAGCATGGCCGGGGCGACCATCTTCGCGGTCATCGCGCCGATGGCGCTCGCCCCGCTGGTCGGCTGGGTGGTCGACCGCTACCGCAGGCGACAGTTCTTCATCGCCGCCAACCTGGTCGCGGCAGTGCTGCTCGGCCCGCTGCTCACGGTCCGGGACCGATCCGACGTCTGGGTGATCTACGTGGTCGCCGCGCTCTACGGACTCTCGTACATCACCCTCACCGCCGTGCTCAACGGACTGATCCGGCATCTGGTTCCGGCCGAGCTGCTGGCCGACGCGAACGGGCTGCTCCAGACCGTCCGGCAGGGCCTGCGGCTGATCGGGCCGCTGGCCGGGGCCGGTGTGTACGCCGCGGTGGGCGGCTGGCTGCTGGTCCTGCTGGCCATGACCGGCTTCCTGACCGCGGCGGCGGTGGTCGCGCGGCTGCGCGTGGAGGAGGGCACACCGGCGCGGTCCGGTAGCCGCGGGCCGTCCGAGCTGGGCGCCGGGCTGCGCCACCTGACCGGGGAGCCGGCGCTGCGCCGGGCGCTGCTCGGGTACGGGCTCGGCTCGCTGGTGATGGGCTTCACCGAGTCGCTGATCTTCGCGTACGTCGATCTGGGCCTGCACCGCGACGCCGCGTTCGTCGGCGTGCTGGTCATGGTGCAGGGCGTCGGCGGGCTGGTCGGCGGCCTGTTCTCGGCCGCCGTGGTCCGCCGGTTCGGCGAGGTCGGCGCGCTCGCCGCGGGCGTGACGTTCTTCGGGCCGGCCGCGCTGGCGCTGGCGTACCCCCGGTTGTGGCTCGGGGTGGTGGCGCTGCTGCTGGCCGGCCTCTCGCTGCCGCTGACCATGGTGGGGTTGAACACGCTGATCCAGCGGCGGACGCCGCCGCGGCTGCTCGGCCGGGTGACCGCCGCGTCGGAGGCGCTGGTCAGCGGGCCGCAGGCGCTCTCCATCGGCACCGGCGCGCTGCTCGTCGGCGTGTTCGACTACCGGCTGCTGTTCGCCCTGGTGGGGGCCGTCACCACGGCGGCCGGCCTCTACCTGTGGCGGGGCCGCGGGCTGACCACGCCGATCGCCGGACCGGTCCGGATCCCGGCGCCCCGCAAACCCGCCGACGACGGCGTGCTCAGCCGCGGCGGGTCCTGAACGACGGCGAGCGGCCGTACCCGGATCGGGTACGGCCGCTCGTGGCGTCGCGGGCGGATCAGCCGGGCAGCGCGGCCAGGTGCTGCTTGACCTGCGTGATCGAGGGGTTGGTCAGGGCGCTGCCGTCGGCGAAGCGCAGCGTCGGGACGGTCTGGTTGCCGCCGTTGACGCTCATCACGAAGTCCGCGGCCGTCGGGTCCTGCTCGATGTCGACCACCTCGTACGCGATGCCCTCCCGGTCGAGCTGCGACTTCAGCCGGTGGCAGTAGCCGCACCACGGGGTGGAATACATCGTCAGCATGGTCTGGTCCTCCAAGGGGTGGCTCGCGCCCGGTCCGATCAGGCCAGGCTAATCGCTGCAACGTCACACGATGCTGGGATGATTCCCTGCTGTGGGCGTTCACTCAGCGGCGGAACGGGTGCTGGCCGGGCTGGATCCGGAGCAGCGCTCCGCGGTGACCGCCCCGGCCGGCCCGGTCTGCGTCCTGGCCGGCGCCGGCACCGGCAAGACCCGGGCGGTGACGTCGCGGATCGCGTACCGGGCGCTGACCGGCGACATCGCCGGCCGGCATGTGCTGGCGGTCACGTTCACCGCCCGCGCCGCAGCCGAGATGCGCAGCCGCCTCGGCGTGCTCGGGGTGCAGGGCGTGCAGGCACGCACGTTCCACGCGGCGGCGCTGCGGCAGGTCCGCTACTTCGCGCCCCGGCTGCTGGCCGGGCGGGCCATGCCGGAACTGCTGGACAGCAAGGTGCGGGTGGTCACACTCGCCGCCGCCAAGGTCGGCCTGCGCGCCGACCGGGCCGCCGCGCGGGACCTGGCCGCCGAGATCGAGTGGGCCAAGTCGTCGCTGGTCGAGCCCGGGGAGTACGTCGTGGCCGCGGCCAAGGCGCTGCGCGAGACGCCGTACGAGCCGGCCCGGGTGGCCGACGTGTTCGACGCGTACGAGCGGCTCAAGCGCGGCAACGGGGTGATCGACTTCGAGGACATGCTGCGCGCCGCGGTCTGGGGCATCGAGGAGCACCCGGACGTGGCCGAGCAGGTGCGCAGCCAGTACCGGCACTTCGTGGTCGACGAGTACCAGGACGTCAACCCGCTCCAGCAGCGGCTGCTGGAGGCGTGGCTGGGCGGCCGGGACGACCTGACAGTGGTCGGCGACGCCAGCCAGACGATCTACTCGTTCACCGGCGCCACCTCGTCGTACCTGGTCGACTTCCCCCGCCTGCACCGGGGCGCGACTGTGGTCCGGCTGGTCCGCGACTACCGCTCCACCCCGCAGGTGGTCGGGCTCGCCAACGCGGTGATCTCGCAGGCCCGGGGCGCCGAGGCGCGGCTTCGGCTGGAGCTGCACGGCCAGCGCCGGCCCGGCCCGGAGCCGGAACTGCGGATCTTCACCGACGAGCCGGCCGAGGCGAACGCGGTAGCCGCGCGCTGCCGGGCGCTGGTGGCGGGCGGCACCCCGGCGCGGGAGATCGCGGTGCTGTTCCGCACCAACGCGCAGTCCGAGGCGTACGAGAAGGCGCTCTCCGAGGCCGGCGTGCCGTATGTGCTCCAGGGCGCGGAGCGGTTCTTCGAGCGGCCCGAGGTGCGCCAGGCGATGATCGCGTTGCGCGCCGCCACCCGGTCGGCCGACCCGGGCACCCCGTTGCCGGCCGCCGTGGTCGAGGCGCTCACCGCCGTCGGCTGGGCGCCCGACTCGCCCCCGCCGGGCGGCGCCGCCCGCGAGCGGTGGGAGGCGCTCGCCGCGCTGGTCCAGCTCGCCGAGGAGTACGCGGCGGAAGCCGAGGACGATTCCGGCCTGACCGGGTTCACCGAGGAACTCGCCCGGCGGGCCGCCCAGCAGCACGTGCCCACCGTCGAGGGCGTCACGCTCGCGTCGCTGCACTCGGCGAAGGGGCTGGAGTGGGACGCGGTGTTCCTGGTCGGGCTGGCCGAGGGCACGCTGCCCACCACGTACGCGAAGACCATGGAGCAGGTCGAGGAGGAACGACGGCTGCTCTACGTCGGGATCACCCGGGCCCGGGAGTGGCTCTGGCTGTCGTACGCCACCGCGCGCTCGCCGGGCGGGCGGGCCCGGCGTCCCTCCCGGTTCCTGCCCCAGCTCGACCGGTCCGGCGGCGGTGAGCGGGCCGGCGGCGCCGGGCCGGCGCGGCGGGCCGAGCGGCGCCGGCCGCAGGTGGTCTCGTGCCGGATCTGCGGCGCCACGCTGCTCGCCGGCGCGGACCGCAAACTGGGCCGCTGCCCGACCTGCCCGTCGGACATCGACGAGGAGCTGTACGAGCGGCTGCGCGAGTGGCGGCAGCGGGTGGCGGGCGCGCAGAAGGTGCCGGCGTACGTGGTCTTCACCGACGCCACGCTCACCGCGCTGGCCGAGCGGAAGCCCGGCCGCACGGAGGAGCTGGTGGCGATCGCCGGGATCGGGCCCCGAAAAGTCGGTCTTTATGGGGATACGGTGCTCGCCCTGGTGGCGGGCGCCACGGTGGACGATGTCTGCCCACAGAAAACTTCTGAAAAGTAGCCGTAAATCGTTTGCCCTCGCCCGAGGGCGAGGAATAGCCTCATGACACACCTCGCGAGCGGCGCCGTTCTGGCTGCTCAAAGGGGATGAGTCCACGGTCGGCACGAGGAGAGTAGGGAGGTGGCACCAATGAAGATCTTCACTTATGAGCGTCTTGCGGCGATGCCGTCTGCCGTCGCTCCGCTGTCGGCTGTCCGGGTGGCCCTCGCCGCTCGACCGTCGGCTCCGCAGGTGCACCAGGTTCAGGTTCAGGCCGAGCTGACCCTGACCGTTGCGCCGATCGCCGGAGTCGAGGGGACCAGTGGCTTCGCGGGCAAGGGCATCGATGGCGCCAAGAAGCGCACGGATGTCCGCGGTGTTCCACCTCGAGGTAGACCGGTCTGATCCATCAGACCACCGGCTCACCTCGAGGCCGCGGAACCCGCATACCGGGATCCGCGGCCTCAGTTTTTTGTCCCGCCGAAGTACGTCGGAATGCGATCCACGAGATCGAAGTGAGAGAGAGGTGACCGGAGGATGAGTCTGGCGTTGGCCCCGCTCGACGTGAGCGTCGACGTGGAGGCGAACCTGCCCTGCCGGAAGTTCGACCCCGACCTGTGGTTCTCCGACTCGCCTGCCGAGCTCGAGCTGGCCAAGTCGCTCTGCGGGGACTGCCCGCTGCGCGTCGAGTGCCTGGCCGGGGCGGTGGAGCGAGCCGAGCCCTGGGGCGTCTGGGGCGGCGAGATCTTCGAGCGTGGCGCGGTCGTCCCGCGCAAGCGGCCCCGTGGCCGTCCGCGCAAGGAGGACCTCGCCCGTGACGCGCAGCTCCGGGTCGAGGCGGAGGCGCGACTGGCGGCCAGCGGGCTGTCCGAGTCGCGAAGCTCCGTCCGGCTGGCAGCCTGACACACCTACGTTCCGAGCCCGAACCGATGCCGGTGTCCCTCCACCGGCCGACCTGAGAGAGAAATTCTGATGCTGAACCTGCCGAACGGATTCGAGATGCAACTACTCCACGAAGCGTTGTCCAGGGCCCGAATGCGCCGGCCTCAGGCCGGTCGCAACACCACGAGCACTGAGGCAACCCGTTCCGCCCGTACCGTCGCCATGCGGGGTCGCAGCCAGTCGGCCCGCGACCTGGGCGTTCTGTAGAACGATCGCGTGAGGAAGGGGCGGTGACCGACAGGTCACCGCCCCTTCGCCGTGCTCGTCGCCAGCCCTGCCCGCTTCCGGCCGGCCGCGCTCAGGCCACCGGCGCGAAGCCCGGTAGCCAGCGTTCCAGGATCGACCGGTAGGACGCCTTCGCCTCCAACTGGCAGAGCACCCCGATCGACCCCAGCGTGACCCGGTGGATCATCAGGTACGACGGGGGCAGGTTGAGCTGCCGGCTGAGCTGGTAGGCGGGGGAGCGAGGGCTGGCCAGCCGGGTCGCCTCGCCACGCAGCCAGGCCCGGGTGAAGCGGAACTCGTCCGCGGCGATCGGCTCCAGCATCGGACGCAGGAAGTCCAGCACCGCCGGGGCGTCGATCGACTCGGTGCGGCTGACGAAGCCCTCGGCGCGCAACCCCTCCACCACCGCGTCGGCGTCCCCGCGCAGCGCCAGCGCCGCGATCCGGCCGATCGGCTCGGGCGTGCCCTGCGGCATCCGGGCCACCGCCCCGAAGTCGATCACGCCGAGCCGGCCGTCCGGCAGCAGCCGGAAGTTGCCCGGGTGCGGGTCGGCGTGCAGCAGCCCGGCCCGCTCCGGCGCGGACAGGTGCAGCTCCGCCATCAGCCGGCCGGCCTCGTCGCGCTGCTCCTCGGTGCCCTCCCGGATGATCTGGGACAGTGGGATGCCCTCCACCCACTCGGTGATCAGCACCCGTGGCGCGGCGTCGAGCACCTCCGGGATGAAGATGTCCGGGTCGTCGGCGTACGCGGCGGCGAACGCCCGCTGCGACTCCGCCTCCAGCTCGTAGTCCAGCTCCTCGGTGATGCGCTCGCGCAGCTCGGCCAGGAGCGGCTTCACGTCCAGCCCCGGCTGGATGGCCCGGAACATGCCGCCGAGCCGGGAGAGCTGCTTGAGGTCGGCCAGCAGGGCGTCACCGGCGCCCGGGTACTGGATCTTCACGGCCACGTCCCGGTGCCGAGGGCCGCCTGCCGCTTCGTAACCCGGGTCGCGCCAGACCGCCCGGTGCACCTGACCGATGCTCGCCGCGGCGGCCGGGGTGTCGTCGAACTCGACGAAGCGGTCGCGCCAGTCCGGGCCGAGCTGCTCGGCGAGCACCTTGTGCACAGTCGCCGCCGGCAGCGGCGGGGCGGCCTCCTGGAGCTTGGTCAGCGCCTGCCGGTAGGGCGCGGCGACCTCCTCGGGCAGCGCCGCCTCGAACACCGACAGGGCCTGGCCGAACTTCATCGCCCCGCCCTTGAGCTGCCCCAGGACGCTGAACAACTGCTCGGCGGTGCGCTGCTGGATCTCGGCGGAGATGACGTCGGACGCGAGGCCGGTCACCCGCTTGCCCATGCCGAGGACGGTTCGACCGGCGAACCCGAGCGGCAGGGCGGCGAGTTTGGCGGTGCGGGACACGGCCCGGCGCGGGATGTCGGTCACCCGGCCATTGTTACCGACTCGGGGCCTCCGCTGCTGCCGTGCGGCCGGTAGCGGTCGGGGCCGACCGGATCGGGCGACGCCGGCAGCAACCGCAGGAGGGGTGCGGCGGCCACCGTCGGTAGCGGACCCGGCCCGGACCGCGGATCTCCACCGCGCCGCCGAGCGTCTCCGGCTGGGCGCCGTCGAGCTGGGCCAGCACCTCGGCCGTCGCGAAGGCCGCCGCGGCAAGCCCGGTGGCGGCGGCGCAGGCCCGCTCGCCCCGGTCGGCGGCGAGCTGGGCGGCGAGCGCGGGCCAGTCCGGATCCCGGTCGCCGCGGTGCAGGTCGAGGCAGCGCAGGCAGGGACCGACGGGCGGGCGGACCAGCGGACCGACCACCGGTACGCCGCCCCGCAAATCGAGCAGCAGGTGGGGCTGACGACGGCGGGCGTACCCAGTGGCGAGCAGTTCGGCCGGGCGGTCGACGCCGAGCTGCACCACCAGATCCGGCCGGGCCGGCCGGGACGGGCCGGTGACCGTTCCGGGCGCGCACCGCGCAAGCGCCGCGCGTACCGCCGGGGCCAGCGGCCGGCCCAGCTCCGCGGCGGTCAGGCCGGTCCCGACCAGGTCACCGGCGCCGACCGGGCCGGCCAGATCGGGTACGACGTGCCCGACCCCGGCCTGGGCCAGCGCGACGGCGACCGCCGCGCCGAGCCGTCCCGTGCCGGTGACCAGCACCCGGGCGGCACGGCGGCGGCGCAGCAGCCGCGCCGGTGTGCCGGGCAGGTCGGGCGACGCGAGCGCCAGCGCGGCGGCCTCGGCGGCCAGCCGGGCCCGGGCCGGGCCGGTGAGGTCACGGGGGAGCAGGGCCTGCGCCGGCACCACCAGCCCGGCGCCCCGGAGCGTGTCGAGCAGGGCGCGTGCCTCGTCGGGCGGAACCCGGGCGGCGCCCGCCCCGGCCAGCACGGCGCGTTCGCTGCGGGTGCCGTCGAGCAGGTCGAGCAGGCGGGCCGTCCCCGGCGAGGACATCTCCAGCAGCACCGCGCGGCCGGGCGGCTCGCCGAGCTGGAGCGTGTGCCGGTCGCGCCAGAGCCGGGTCAGGCCGGGCAGCAGGACGGGACGGACGAGCGGCGTCGGATCGGTCACGCCACTGATCGTGACCGTCTCCACGCGCTCCGTGGCTCGTTGTCCACAGGTGCGGCGAGCCGTGGCCAGCGTTGTCCACAGCATCTCGCCGGTTTTCCACAACCAGCCGGTAACTCTGTCGGCTACACGACGGGGGAGGACGGCCACCGGCCGTCCTCCCCCGTGTCTGCCGTACGGGTCAGACCTTGGCCTTACCCAGGATGCGGTTCACTGTTGTGCCGCACACCGGGCACTTGCCCTTGGCCATGTTCATGCCGGTCTTCGAGACCTCCACGTGCCCCTCGAAGTCCCGCTTCTCCTTGCACTTCACGCAGTAACCGTTGTAGGTCTGGGCCTGGTCGGCCACGGTAGCCTCCTCGTCTCGTCCGCCGGAGGTGTCCCGGCGGGTCTCCCTGCGGCGGTCCACGCGTGGCCCGGCGCCGGGGGGTTCTCCGCGGTCAGTCACCTGACCGTGGTTGGCGGACCCTACCCAGGTCTGGGCGGTTCCATGTCAGCTGTGCGCCGACTCTGTGAGCAAGTCGACGTCGAGAGTGTGCATGCCGAGTAACGTCGGATAAGTCAGTTTCGCGCGGACACGCCGGATGAATGCACCCAGATCCGCTTCGCGTGGCCCCGCCGACTGTCACTCGTCGTAGATCACTTAACGTGAACAGGGCCGGTCAGGTGATGGTCAGCTACCGTCGCAAAGAATTTTTTCCGGACTCCTGACAACCAACCGCCACTTTCCGGGCGCGTGTCGTCGTGTTGACTCTTGCGGAGTCCTGGTCAGTACGCATTAGCTTTCCATCGTGACAGTCAACCGAGGCTGCGCGGACCGGTAATGGCCGTGACGCGGAAGCCCGTCGTCGAGGTGCGGCGCAGCCAGCGTCGGCGGCGCACGGTGTCCGCGTACCGGGACGGGGAGCGCGTCGTCGTGCTCATCCCCGACCAGTTCTCCCGGGCCGAGGAGAGCGAGTGGGTCGACCGGATGCTCGCCCGGCTCGCCGCCCGCGAGGGCAGGCTGGCCCGCTCGGACGCCGAACTGCTCGCCCGAGCCGCCCGCCTGATCGACCTCTACCTGACCGAATACGGGTCGGCCGCCGCGCCGGCCAGCGTCCGCTGGGTGACCAACCAGAACGGCCGCTGGGGCTCCTGCACGCCCGCCGACCGCACCATCCGGATCTCGCACCGGGTCCAGGACATGCCCGACTGGGTGATCGACTACGTGCTGCTGCACGAGCTGGCACACCTCATCGTGCCCAGCCACAACGCCGAGTTCTGGGCGCTGGTGGCCCGCTACCCCAGGTCGGAACGCGCCCGCGGCTACCTGGAGGGCGTAGCCGCCACCGCCGCCATCCCCTGACCCCCGCCCGTCGGGGTCGATCATGAAGTTGGACCGGCGTTCCGTCCGCTTCGTCACCGCCAACTTCATGATCACGCGCGGGTCCGCGCGGGGGTGGGGTTAAGGTCGGCGAATGTCGCGACGTGTGGTGGTGGCGCTGCTCGGCCCGGTGACCTGGTCGCCGCCCGGAATCGACCCGGCGCGATGGCGTACCGCGCTCGCCGAGGACGTGGTGGACCTGCTCGCCACGCTGAACGAGGTGGAGACCGCCGTCGCGGTCACCGCCGGGGACCGATGGCTGGCCGACGCCGTGGTCTGGCCCGGCACCCAGGTGTACGAGGTGACCGAGCCGACCCCGAACGCGGTGTTCGCGGCGCTGGCCGGGAAGGCGTCAGGGCAGGAGCTGGCGGCCACTGCGGGCGAGGCGGCGGTCACCGGCGACCGGGCGGTCCGCTACGACCAGGTGGCGGTGGTGGTGGCGGACGCGCCGGACCTGCCCGGGCTGACGCTCGGCAAGCTGCTGCGCCCGCTCACCACCCGGCCGGTGGCGGTGGCCCCGGTCGAGGGGAGCGGAACCG
The DNA here is from genome assembly GCF_049179035.1 of Micromonospora sp. WMMD1274. Classification (NCBI taxonomy): domain Bacteria; kingdom Bacillati; phylum Actinomycetota; class Actinomycetes; order Micromonosporales; family Micromonosporaceae; genus Micromonospora; species Micromonospora sp. WMMD1274. The sequence continues at coordinate 1,952,169 of NZ_JBMHMG010000001.1, read as the reverse complement.
GGCTGCTGGGGGTGGCGGCGCGGCTGCCCGTACCGGCGTGGCTGCCCGCGCTGGACCTGGACACGACCGAGCCGGCCGAGGTGCGGCGGGCGGCACCGAGCCCGGGGGACGTGGCGGTCACCGCCGGCTGGCACCGCATGCGCGGCCCGGCCGACCTGACTGCGCTCGATCCAGCCGTCGAGGGCTGGGAGGCCACCCGAGCCCTGCTCTCCGGCCGCCCCGTCTGACCCCCACCCTCCGTTCCCGGCCCGCCGATCTTGCAGTTTGGCACCCGACAGAAGCCGCTTTCAGGACATTCCGAGGGCCACAACTGCAAGATCGACGGGGTGGACGGTGTCAGCGCTTGTCGTCGTCCTCGCCCGGGGACTTCTCCTCGGGAGCGCCCGGGGCGGAGAAGTCGAAGTTCGCCAGCTCGTCGTCGAGATCGGTGCTCGTCGTGGCGAACGCCTCCGGCGCGGCGAAGTCGTCGTCGGAGGGCAGCAGGTCCGGGTGACCCCAGACCGCGTCCCGGCCGGCGATGCCGCGGTGCTCGGTCAGCGCCGCCCACAGCACCGTCGCCTCACGCAGGCGACGGGGCCGCAGTTCGAGGCCGACGAGCGCGGCGAACGTCTGCTCCGCCGGGCCACCCGCGGCGCGGCGGCGGCGGAACGCCTCGCCGAGGCGTACGACGTTGGGCAGGCGGTCACCGGCGGCGCTGTCGACGACATGGCAGACCCAGCCCTCGACCAGGGCGAGTACGGTCTCCAGCCGGGCCAGCGACGCCTTCTGCGCGGGCGTGTCCTCGGGCGTGAAGATGCCCTCCAGCGCGATCGCCTGCATCGACTCCGGGTCGGTCGGGTCGACCCGGCCCATTGCCTCCTCGATCGCCTCCCGGTTGACCCGGATGCCCGCGGCGTAGTTCTCCACCGCGGTCAGCACGTGCCCGCGCAGCCACGGCACGTGCTGGAACAACCGCTGGTGGGCGGCCTCGCGCAGGGCCACGTAGAGGCGTACCTCGTCCTCGGGCAGCTCCAGGCCCTCGCCGTACACCTTGATGTTGGCGGGGACGAGCGCGGCGGTGCCGGCGGGGCCGAGCGGCAGGCCGATGTCACCGGCGGAGAGCACCTCGGCGGCGAGCGAGCCGAGCGCCTGGCCGAGCTGGCCGCCGAAGAGGGCGCCGCCGAGCGTGGCGACCATCGACTGCATCGGGCCGAGCTGGGCGCGGGCCTCCGGCGGCACCAGGTCGCCCATCGCGCCGACCATCCGGCTGGCCACCGGGTCGCAGAGCTTGCGCCACACGTCGAGCGTCTTGAAGATCCACTCGTTGCGGTTCCAGGCGACCGAGGTGCGGATGCCGGAGGGCCACGAGGTCGCCGGCTCCAGCCAGAGGTCGGCGATGCGCAGCGCCTCCTCGACCGCGTTGCGTTCGAACGGCGACACCGCCGGGTCGCCGGCGGCGGCGAGCTGGCTGGCGGCTACCTGCCGGGCGAGGTCCCAGTTGACCGGCCCGCTGCCCGGCGCCGAGAGCAGGTGCTGCAACTGCGACATGAACTGCTGCATCGCCGCGGGATCGTTGGGGTCTGGTGGTTGACCACCCGGGAGCGCGAAGCCGAACGGAATATCAGGCACGACCTCTACGGTACGCGGGCCCCGCCGCAGGTCGCGCCACTCGGCGTTGCGCTGAGGGCGAAGTCCGCCGGTCACCGCGCCGGACGGCCGGGTGCGGATCGGTACGCTCTGGCGCATGAGACGTCGCGGCGTGACCGTCCTGCTCGGTGCCCTGCTCACCGCCCTGCTCAGCGTCGGCGTGCTGAGCGTCCCGCTGCCGTACGTGGTGCTCGGCCCCGGTCCGACGGTGAACACGCTGGGCAGCGAGGACGGCAAGGAGGTCATCCAGGTGACCGGCCGCGCGACGTCCACCTCCGCCGGTCAGCTCCGGCTCACCACTGTCGGTGTGCAGCCGACGGTGCGACTGCGGTCGGCGCTGGCCGGCTGGTTCTCCTCGGACGAGGCGGTGGTGCCGCGGGAGTTGGTCTACCCGCCGGGGGAGTCGCAGGAGGAGGTCGAGAAGCGCAACGCGGAGGACTTCCAGAACTCGCAGACCAGCGCCGAGACGGCGGCGCTGCGCGAGCTGGGCTACCCGATCAAGGTGCTGGTGAAGGCGGTCACGCCGGGCGGCCCGTCGGTCGGCGTGCTGCGACCCGACGACGTGGTCACCTCGGTCGACGGGGCGCCGGTGACGAGCGCGGCCAAGCTCACCGAGCTGATCCGGGCGAAGCCGGCGGGCACCGCGCTGAAGATCGGCTACACCCGGGGCGACACCCCGGGGACGGCCACCGTGACCAGCCGCGAACAGGACGGCCGGCCGCGGATCGGTGTGGAGATCGACCAGCAGCAGCCGCACCCGTTCACCCTCAAGATCGACCTTGGTGACATCGGCGGGCCGAGCGCCGGGCTGATGTTCTCGCTCGGCATCATCGACAAGCTGGAGCCGGCCGACCTCACCGGCGGGAAGATCATCGCCGGTACCGGCACCATCGACGACGAGGGTCGCGTCGGCCCGATCGGCGGCATCGCGCAGAAGCTGGTCGGCGCCAAGGACGCGGGCGCGAAGGCGTTCCTGGTGCCCGCCGACAACTGCGCCGAGGCGGTGCGCAATCCGCAGCCGGGCCTGCCGCTGCTGAAGGTCGCCACGCTGGGTGAGGCATTGAAGGCACTCGAGACGCTGCGCGCCGGGGGACAGCCGACGCGCTGCTGAGGCGGGCCGGGCGGCGGCCGGCGGGCGGATCGTGACGTGACCTTGACCCGACGTGCTCAGGAACACCCCGTACTCTTGGTGCCTGGTCGGAGCCGATCACATCGAGCGTGCGGAGCCAACAGTGGTCATGCGTAGCAGTCCCTTACCGAGGATGAGCCGGCGCGGACGCGTCACCATCGGTGTCCTGATCGGGGTGTTCATCTTGTTCACCCTCCTCGGGTGGGGCGTCAACGCCTGGACCGACTGGCTCTGGTTCGACGAGGTCCGCTACACCCAGGTCTTCACCGGCGTGCTCGCCACCCGCCTGCTGCTGTTCCTGGTGGTCGGCGCCGGCATGGCGCTGCTCGTCGGCGGCAACCTCTGGCTGGCCCACCGGCTGCGGCCCAAGATGCGTCCGCACTCGGCCGAGCAGGCCACGCTGGAGCGCTACCGGATGCTGCTGAGCCCGCGGCTCGGCACCTGGATCGCGCTCGCCGCCGCCGTCGTCGGACTGTTCGCCGGACTCTCCGCGCAGAGCCGCTGGGGCCAGTGGCTGCTGTTCCGCAACGGCGGCGACTTCGGCGTGAAGGACCCGGAGTTCGGCGTCGACGTCGGCTTCTACGTCTTCCAGCTCCCGTTCTGGCGCTACGTGCTCGGTGTCGGCTTCACCGCCGTGGTGCTGTCGCTGCTCGGCGCGCTCGCGGTGCACTACATCTTCGGCGGCGTGCGCCTCCAGGGCATCGGCGACCGGATGACGAACGCCGCCCGCGCCCACCTCAGCTCGCTGGTCGCCGTGTTCGTGCTGCTCAAGGCCGTCGCCTACGTGCTCGACCGGCGGGCCATGCTGCTGGAGTACAACGAGGGCGCCAAGCTCTACGGCGCCGGCTACGCCGACGTGAACGCGCTGCTCCCGGCGAAGGAGATCCTCGCCTGGATCTCCGTCCTGGTGGCGCTGGCGATCATCGTGTTCTCCAACGCGGTGATGCGGAACCTGGTCTGGCCGGGCATCTCGCTCGCCCTGCTGGGCGTCTCCGCGGTGGCGATCGGCGGCATCTACCCGTGGGCCGTGCAGACCTTCGAGGTCAAGCCGAGCGCCCGGGACAAGGAGGCGCCGTACATCGAACGCAGCATCAAGGCCACCAGGTCCGCGTTCGGTCTCGACAGCACGAAGACCACGCCGTACGCGGCCAGCAACCTCGTTCCACCCGCCAGCCTCGCCACCGACACCTCGGTGGTGTCGAACATCCGGCTGCTCGACCCGCAGCTCGTCTCCGAGACGTACACGCAGCTGCAGCAGGTCCGCGGCTTCTACGACTTCGGCTCGAAGCTGGACATCGACAGGTACTCGGTCAAGGACAAGACCTCCGACTACGTGGTCGGCGTCCGTGAGATCAACTACGGCGAGCTGACCGACCAGCAGAGCAACTGGATCAACCGCCACACCGTCTACACCCACGGGTACGGCCTGGTGGCCGCCCCGGCGAACCAGGTGGTCTGCGGCGGCCAGCCGTACTTCGTCTCCGGCTACCTCGGCGAGAAGGCGCAGGAGGCGTGCTCCTCGCCGACCGAGGAGATCCCGGCCCAGCAGCCGCGGATCTACTACGGCGAGCGGATGGAGGCGAGCGACTACGCGATCGTCGGGCAGAACGGCGACCGCAACGTCGAGTTCGACCGGCCCACCTCCACCGGCGGTGAGCAGTACTACACCTACACCGGCGAGGGCGGCGTCAAGATCGGCTCGTTCCCGCGCCGGCTGCTCTACGCGATCAAGGAGCAGGAGTCGAACTTCCTGCTCTCCGAGGCGGTCAACGAGAACTCGAAGCTGCTGTACGTGCGTAACCCGCGCGACCGGGTGGAGAAGGTCGCGCCGTTCCTCACGCTCGACGGCGACCCGTACCCGGCGGTGGTCAACGGGCGCGTGCTGTGGATCATCGACGGCTACACCACGGCGGCGACCTACCCGTACGCCGAGCGGGTCAACCTCCAGGCCGAGACGACCGACGAGCTGACCGGCCGGGGCACGTTCCAGCTCGCCCGGGAGAACGTCAACTACATCCGCAACTCGGTGAAGGCGACTGTCGACGCGTACGACGGCACGGTCAAGCTCTACTCGTACGACGACACCGACCCGGTGCTCAAGGCGTGGAACAAGGCGTTCGGCGGTGACCTGGTGCTGCCCAAGGGCGACATCCCGGCCGAGCTGGCCGAGCACTTCCGCTACCCGGCCGACCTGTTCAAGGTGCAGCGCAACCTGCTGACCAAGTTCCACGTCACCGACCCGGGCGACTTCTACTCCGGCCAGGACTTCTGGCAGGTCCCGAACGTGCCGGACGCGCCGGACAGCGGGCAGAAGCAGCCGCCCTACTACCTGTTCACCCAGTTCCCCGGGCAGGACGGGCCACGCTTCCAGCTGACCTCCGCGGTCACCCCGAACGGGCGGCAGAACCTCGCCGCGCTGGTCTCCGGGTCGTACGTCGACGGGCAGCCGAAGCTGGAGGTGCTGGAACTGCCGGACCAGACCCGGATCTCCGGGCCGACGCAGGTGCACCAGCAGATGACCAACAACGGCGACATCCGGCAGCAGCTCAACCTGCTCTCCTCCAACCAGGCGCAGGTGCAGTACGGCAACCTGCTCTCGCTGCCGTTCGCCGACGGCATGCTCTACGTCGAGCCGGTGTACGTGAAGAGCAGCAGCCAGGACGCGTACCCGCTGTTGCAGAAGGTGCTGCTGTCCTACGGTGACGGCGGCTCGTACGTGGTGCTCGCCAACAACCTCAACGACGGCATCAAGCAGCTCGTCGAGCAGGGCAAGCGGGCGCCGAACAACAACCCGCCGCCCGCCACCGACGACAACCCCACGCCGGACAACCCCACGCCGTCGCCGACCGCGGGCGACAACAACACGCCGCCGGTGAGCGGAGAGCTGGCCCAGGCGGCCGCCCGGGTGCAGACCGCGATCGCCGAGGTCAAGGCCGCGCAGACGTCCGGCGACTTCGAGCGGTACGGGCGTGCGCTGAAGGCGCTGGACGAGGCGATGAGCGCGTTCCAGCAGGCACAGGCCGCGGCCGGCGGCTCGGGCAACCCGGCGCCGTCGGGCAGCGTCTCGCCACCGGCACCGACGTCGCCCGCGCCGACACCGGGCGGCTGACGCCGAGCTGACACCACGAGCCCGTGGTCCGGGACCGCAACGGTCACCCGGACCACGGGCTCGTGTCGTCTTCCGGACTCCCCGCCCGCAACCCCGCACCCCGCCGCGCCGTCAACAGTGCAGGTGAACGTGTGGGGGCGGGAGGGCACATGCGGGACGCGGACAGCTTCGACGACTTCTACCGCAGCACGTCGGGGCGGGCCGTCCGGTACGGGTACGCGGTGGCGGGCGACCCGGCCGAGGCCCAGGATCTCGTGCAGGAGGCGTACGCCCGGGCCTGGCGGCAGTGGGCGAGACTCGCCGGCCATCCCGCGCCGGAGGCGTGGCTGCGGCTGGTGATCAGCCGGCTGGCGACGGACCGGTTCCGGCGGCTGCGCGGGTGGCGCCTCGCGGCCAGCCGCACCGGCCCGCCACCCGACGTCGGGCCGCCGGGCGAGGACACCGTGCTGCTGGTCGCGGCGCTGCGGCAGCTCCCGCCCCGGCACCGGCAGGCGCTCGCCCTGCACTACCTGTTCGACCTGCCGGTGGAGGAGATCGCCCGGGAGGCCGGCGTGCCCGCCGGCACTGTGAAGTCCTGGTTGTCCCGGGGACGGGCCCGGCTGGCCGAGCTGCTGCCCGGCGTCGCCGCCGAGGAGCTGGAGGTCAACGATGTCGCGTGAACTGCACCGCTACTACCGGTCCCTCGCCGCGGACACCGACGAGCGGGTGCTGCCGGCGCCGGACCGGCTGCGCCGCAGCGCCGACCGCTGGGCCCGGCGCCGCGCCGCGATCACCGTCCTGGCCGCCGCCGGGCTGGTCGCGGGCACTGTGGCGGGGAGCCAGCTGGTGTTCGCCGCCGGGCCGGGCCCCGACCCGGTTCCACCCCCCGCAGGTACGCCCACCCCGCGGCCGTCGTCCGCCGCGCCCTCGGTCGCGCCGTCGACCGCCACGCCGTCGCCGACCGTCGGCCGTACCTCCGGCTCGCGGAGCCCGGTCGTGACCACCACGCCGCCCGCCGCGGCGACCCCGACCACCATCCCGGACCGGGCGTTCTTCGTCCTGCCCGCCGCGAACGACGCCGGTACCGGCAACTACTTCGGCCCGGGACCGGTGCTGCCGGCGCTCTGCGGCGCGACGCCCGGCGACGAGCGGGTGGTGGCGCAGCGGGCCCGGTCGCTGCCGTACCGCCGGGCCGGCGCGCCGGCCGACGAGGTGCCGTCCGGCAACTACCGGCACAGCATCACGATCTACCGGCCCGGGGGCGCCGGCGCCGCGCTGGCCGAGCTGCGCGCGGCGGTCCGGGCCTGCCCCGAGCAGCCCGCCCGGGGTACGCCGCCGGCGACGGTGCGGCAGCGTCTGCTGCCCGACAGCGGGTACGGCGACGAGTCGGTGCTGTTCGAGACGCGGACGCCGTACCGGGACGCCAACGGCGATCCGAGCGGCGGCGACGAGGTGCACCTGGTGCGCGCGGTGCGCTCCGGCGACGTGGTGACGGTGCTGTGGGAGCAGGGCTGGGAGAGCACCTCGACCCAGCGCGCCCAGTTCGACGCGGACAGCCGCCGGGCGGTCGAGGCGATCCGGCGGTGGCTGGACTGAGTACCCGTTTTGCGCCTCCCCGGGTCGGTGCGCTACGGTTGTCGAGCCGACGCGGGGTGGAGCAGCTCGGTAGCTCGCTGGGCTCATAACCCAGAGGTCGCAGGTTCAAATCCTGTCCCCGCTACTCGTGACGAAGGGCCCCGGAGTTCTCTCCGGGGCCCTTCGCCGTTCCGGCCCGAGGCGCCCCGGGAACGGCCGGGGGCGGATCCGGGTACCCGGCTGATCTCCAGGATCGGGGTGCGATAAGCTGTATGAGCCGACGCGGGGTGGAGCAGCTCGGTAGCTCGCTGGGCTCATAACCCAGAGGTCGCAGGTTCAAATCCTGTCCCCGCTACAAAGGTTCAGGCCCGGAATCCACGGATTCCGGGCCTGAACTCATTCCGGCGCCGTCTCGGTGAGGGCGAGCAGTTCCGCGCGGGCCAGCCGGAGCTGCTCGTCCGTGACGTAGGCGGTGCCGATGCCGATGGCGATTCCCTCCGCGGCATACCGGACGGCCCAGACGCGGCCCGGCGGCAGGCCGTCGGCCTCGAAGGCACGGTTCCAGCGTGCCGGGTCCTCGGGATCCACAGCGAGCACGTGCTCCATGCTGTCGACCCCGAGTTGCGCGAGCAGGCCGGTGGCGCTGTTCAGTTCCGCCAGGTAGGCGCTGTCTCCGGTGAGGGCGCGCACGTACCCGCGGGTGAAGGCTCCGGGCCGGTCGTCGGCGGGGTCGACGTGGGCGTTCACCTCCGCCCAGAACCGGGTGATCACCTGCTCGACCAGGGCGGCGAACAGCTCCTCGCGGGAGGGGAAATGGTGCATCAGGCCGCTCTTGGTGACACCCGCCTCCTTGGCGATGGCGGCCAGGCTGACGTTGGCACCGTGCCGGGTGACCACCCGTTCGGCGGCGTCCAGCACTGCTCGCCGGGTGCGTGCACGATCGCGGATCGGACGACGTTCAGTGGTCGACACGGACACCTCCACCGGACACGGCCTCGGATGGAATGATCTTCCAGGCCACCACCGCGGCGCCGACCAGGATCACGGCGGCCACGAAGGTGGCGGACTGCATCGCCTGGGCGAAGGCGTCCTGCGCCGCGGCCACGACGCCGGGCGTCGGTGACCCGTACACGGCTGCGGCCAGGGAGTCCTCCGCCAGCGCCCGATCGGTGGCACTGACCCCGGCCGGGAGCGTCAGCGACGAGCGGTAGAGCAGCCCGTGCAGCGAGCCGAGGACGGCGATGCCGAGCGCGCCGCCCAGCTCGTACGCCGTCTCGGCCACCGCCGACGCGGCACCCGCGCGCCGCTCCGGGACGGCGCCGACGACGGCGTCCGTGGAGAGCGTCATGGCGACACCGATGCCGAGCCCGATGACGGCGAGGCCGACGCCCAGGCCCCAGTAGCTCCGCAGGTCGACGCTCATGCCCATGACGGCGAGCCCGACGGCGGCGGCCATCAGTCCCAGCCCGATCGCGCGACCCGCACCCAGCCGCGCCAGCAGGACGCCGATCAGCGCCACCACGAGCACCGCGGCGAGTGTCCCGGGCAACTCGGCGGCGCCTGCCTTCAGGGGGCCGAAGCCCCGGACCAGCTGGAGGTACTGGGAGAAGAAGAACAGCAGCCCCAGGAACCCGAAGATGGCCAGCACGTTGGCGGCCAGCGCGCCCGAGAACGCCGGCACCCTGAACAGCGAGACGTCGAGCAGCGGCACCGCCAGCCGGTTCTGCCGCCGCACGAACCACCATCCGGCCAGCAGCCCGGCCGCGGCTGCGGCCACGGTGAGGGCGTCGACCCCGTCACTGAACAGACGCTTGAGGGCGAAGACCAGCGGGACGATCGTGACGATGGACAGCACCGAGGAACCCACGTCGATCCGCGCCGGCGCCTCGCCCTTCGACTCCGGCAGCAGCAGCCACCCCGCCACCAGCGCCAGCACCATCACCGGCACGTTGATCAGGAAGACCGATCCCCACCAGAAGCGCTCCAGCAGCGCGCCGCCCACCAGCGGGCCGAGCGCGGCCCCGGCGGTCGCCCCGGCGGACCAGAGCGCGATGGCCCGGGCCCGCTGAGCGCGATCGGCGAACATCGAGCGGACGATCGAGAGCGTCGACGGCATCAACGTGGCGCCGGCCAGGCCGAGAAGGGCGCGGGCCGCGATCAGCACCTCCGGCGTGGAGGCGAAGGCCGCCAGCACGGACGCCGAGCCGAACCCCACAGTGCCGATCATCAGCAGCCGTTTCCGGCCGATCCGGTCGGCCAGGTTGCCCATCGTGATCAGGAGCCCGGCGAGCACGAAGGCGTAGATGTCCCCGATCCACAGGATCTGCGTGGCACTGGGCCCGATGTCCTCCGTCAGGGACGGGACCGCGAGGTAGAGGACCGTTCCGTCGATGGCGAGGAGAAGGACCACGAGGACGAGGACCACGAGGGCCGCCCATTCCCGCTTTCCGGCACGGGCCGGCGCGGGGTCGGAGCGCAGAAAGGAGGTCACCGGCCAACCGTAACAGTCCAAACGGACGGCTAATCGTGAGTAGAGCCACCCGGGCTGCGGCAGCCGCCCTTCGCCGCGTCCGGCGACATCCTTTCCGTCCGCCGTGCCCCGGTTGCGGGTCTCGGCGAGGATGGGGGCATGTCTGCATGGAACAAGTGGTGGGGCCGCCTGGGCGCGGTCCTCGGTACGGTCGTGCTCTCGGTCTTCGTGCCGGTCGCGGCCTGGGCGTCGTCGGGCACCGGCGAGATCGTGGTGGAGGCCGCGCGCCGGCGCTCCCGCGGCGGGTTCGGCTTCCTCGGCCTGCTCTGCTGCCTCGTGGTGGTCGGCGGCATCGTGCTGCTGGTGGTGCTGCTCACCCGCAACCGCCGCAACCGCCCCCCGCGCTGACACCCGCACCCACCCCGCCCACGCCGAGAGGGTGAGCGGGTGGGGTGGGTCAGCCGGCCAGGGCGGCGTTCGCCTGGGCCATGAAGCGGGAGGTCGCGGTGCGGGCGCCGGCCCGCTTGCCGCGGATGCTCTCGGCCGCCTCGATCAGCAGCGTGCGCACCGCCGCGTGCCCCTTGGGCGGCGGCGCGGGTGACGGGCCGGCCAGGTCGTCCAGCTCCGCGCCGAGCGCGGCCATGCGCTTCTCGGCCCGGCCGGTCACCTCCGCGGCCACGAACGAGCGCACCTGCTTGCTGGCGTTCAGGCCGCGTTCGACGCCGAGGAGCCGGCCGGCGGCCACGTTCGTGGTCAGGAAGTCGAGCACGTCCACCACCGCCTCCGGGTGGCGGGTGCCCCGGAAACCGGCCCAGTACATCGACGCGCGCGGCCACTGGGCGGCGGGCGTGCCCGGGAAGGCGACCGCGCCCAGCTCGTCGTCGGTCAGGCTCTGCAACTCGGGCAACTGGTGCGACCACGCGAAGGAGGCCGCGGTGTGCCCGGTGACCACGAGCTGGCGGGCCAGCTCGCCGCTGTCGGCCTGCTCGACCAGCGCGGCGCTCGGTGTGGCCCGGTCGAAGCGCGCCACCTCCCAGAACTCGAACCAGGCGAGCAGTTCGGCGGAGCTGAAGCCGAGCTGCCGCCCCTGGTACAGCTCGCTGCCCTGGCCGCGCAGCCAGAGCCAGAACGCCCGGTAGTCGCCGGAGGCGTCCATCGTGCCCGCTACCCGGTTGCCGGAGGCGCGTGTGACGCGGGCGGCCCAGGTCACGTACTCCTTCCAGGACATCCCGGTACGCGGCTCGGGCTGGCCCAGCCCGCGCAGCAGCCGGCGGTTGAACACCAGCGCGCCGCTCGTCTGCGCGGCCGGCACGCCCACCGTGCGCTCGTCCACCCGGCCGTAGCGGGCCAGCTGCTCCGGCACCTCGCGCAGGTCGAGCCGCTCGTCGGCGACGTACCGGGTGAGGTCGAGCAGGATGTCCCGGCCGGCGTACTCGGCGAGCACTGTGTCGTCGATCTGGAACAGGTCCGGCGCGTTCCCGCCGGTGGCCTGGGTGGCGATCCGGTCGTAGTAGCCGCCCAGCCCCTGCCAGGTGACCCGGAAGCTGACCCGGGGGTTCTGCTGCGAGTACAGCCGCAGCGCCTGTTCGGTGGCCGCGGCCCGGCGGGCGCCGCCCCACCAGAACACGGACAGCTCGATCGGGCCGTCGTCCGCAGCCACCTCCTCCGGGCTGCACCCGGTGAGCAGCAGCGGCAGCGCGCCGGCGGCGAGCGGCAGCCCGGTGAGCGCGCCGAGGAACCGTCGCCGGTCGAGCCCGGGACGGGGTACGGACTGCGGAGCGCGCACTGAATCTCTCCGAAGGTGGGGTGGACGGATCATTTCACCGGCCCCCGGCCGGGTGTCAACGCCGGGCGGGACGGCTGGTGGGCGCGCCCGGCGGCGCGCGCCCGCCATGGTGTACTAGCGCCGTGGAACTTCTGCACTCGGGCAAGGTCCGGGACGTCTACGCCGACGGCGAGGACCTGATCCTGGTCGCCACGGACCGCGTCTCCATCTACGACGTGGTGCTGCCGACCCCGATCCCGGACAAGGGCCGCCTGCTCACCGCGCTGTCGCTGTGGTGGTTCGAGCAGCTGTCCGACCTGGTGCCGAACCATGTGATCTCCGCGACCGACGTGCCGGCGGAGTTCGCCGGCCGGGCGATCCGCTGCCGGCGGCTGGACATGGTGCCGGTCGAGTGCGTGGCCCGGGGCTACCTGACCGGCGGCGGCCTCGCGGAATACCAGCGCACCGGCTCGGTCTCCGGGGTGCCGCTGCCCCGCGGCCTGGTCGAGGCGTCGATCCTGCCCGAGCCGATCTTCACCCCGTCGACCAAGGCGCCGAAGGGCGAGCACGACGAGCCGATCACGTACGAGCAGGTGGTCGACAAGGTCGGGCCGGAGGTCGCGGAGCGGCTGCGGCAGATCACCGTCGACGTCTACCGGCGCGGCGCGGAGATCGCCGCCGAGCGGGGCATCCTGATCGCGGACACGAAGCTGGAGCTGGGCTGGGCTGCGGACGGCACGCTGGTCCTCGGCGACGAGGTGCTCACCTCCGACTCGTCCCGGTTCTGGCCGGCCGAGTCGTACCAGCCGGGCCGCGCGCAGTTCTCCTACGACAAGCAGTACGTGCGGGACTGGGCCACGTCGAGCGGCTGGGACAAGCAGCCGCCCGCGCCGGAGGTGCCGGCCGAGGTGATCGAGGCGACCCGGGCCCGCTACGTCGAGGTGTACGAGAAGCTCACCGGGAACAGCTGGGACTGACGCTCAGTCGACCCAGTCGAGAGTGCGCCGGACGGCCTTGTGCCACTGGCGCAGCTCGCGCTCCCGATGCGCCGGGTCCATCGTCGACTCCCACTGCGCGTCCGAGCGCCACTTCTCCCGCAGCGTGGCCAGGTCGGGCCAGAACCCGACGGCCAGGCCGGCGGCGTACGCGGCGCCGAGGCATGTCGTCTCGGTGATCCGGGACCGCACGACCGGCACGTCCAGCACGTCGGCGAGGAACTGCATGAGCAGCTCGTTGCCGGTCATCCCGCCGTCCACCCGCAGCCGGCGCAGCGCCACGTCGGAGTCGGCGTTCATCGCATCCACCACCTCGCGGGTCTGGAACGCGGACGCCTCCAGCACCGCGCGGGCCAGGTGCCCCTTGGTGATGTAGCCGGTCAGCCCGGCGATCACGCCCCGGGCGTCGCTGCGCCAGTGCGGGGCGAACAGGCCGGAGAAGGCCGGTACCACGTAGCAGCCGCCGTTGTCGTCGACGGTGCGGGCCAGCTCCTCGACCTCGGGGGCGGTGGAGATCAGGCCGAGGTTGTCGCGCAGCCACTGCACGAGCGAGCCGGTGACCGCGATGGCGCCCTCCAGCGCGTACACGGCGGGCTGGCCCTCGATCCGGTACGCCACCGTGGTGAGCAGGCCGTGCCGCGACGGCACCGGGCTGGCACCGGTGTTGAGCAGCAGGAAGCTGCCGGTGCCGTAGGTGCACTTGGCCTCGCCGGGCTGGAAGCAGGTCTGCCCGAACAGCGCCGCCTGCTGGTCGCCGAGCGCGCTCGCCACCGGCACTCCGGCCAGCACCCCCTGCGCGGTGCCGTACACCTCGGCCGAGCTGCGGATCTCGGGCAGCATGGCGGCCGGGACGCGCAGCGCGTCGAGCAGCTCCGGGGCCCAGTCGAGCGTCTCCAGGTCCATCAGCATGGTGCGGCTGGCGTTCGTCACGTCGGTGACGTGCCGGCCGGTCAGCTTCCAGATCAGCCAGCTGTCCATGGTGCCGAACAGCACCTCGCCGCGCTCGGCCCGCTCGCGCAGCCCGTCCACGTGGTCGAGCAGCCAGCGCAGCTTCGGGCCGGCGAAGTAGGTGGCCGGGGTCAGGCCGGTGCGGGCCCGCAGCCGCTCCTCGTCGTACGTCGCGGTCAGCTCGCGCAGCAGCGGGCCGGTGCGGGTGTCCTGCCAGACGATCGCGTTCGCCACCGGGCGGCCGGTCTCCCGGTCCCACACCACTGTGGTCTCCCGCTGGTTGGTGATGCCCACCGCGGCCAGCGACTCGGTGCCGATGTCGGCGCTCGCCAGCGCCTCGCGCACCACGTGCTCGACGTTCGTCCAGATCTCCTCGGCGTCGTGCTCCACCCAGCCGGGCCGGGGGAAGATCTGCCGGTGCTCGCGCTGGGCCACGGCGACGATCTCACCGGCCCGGTCGAAGACGATGCAGCGCGAGGACGTGGTGCCCTGGTCGATCGCGGCGACGAACTCTGCGGTCACGGCAGCACCGTACCCGCCGCGAGCGTCCACCGTCTCCCTCCGGCGGCCCGTACGATCATCAGACGTGCGTGACATTGCCGTGTTCAGCGGGTCGGCCCATCCCGACCTCGCCGCCGAGATCTGCGCCCACCTCCACGTCCCGCTGCACCCGGTCCGGGTGTCCCGGTTCGCCAACGACTGCCTGGAGGTGCAGTTGCAGGCGAACTGCCGGGAGCGCGACGTCTTCCTCATCCAGCCGCTGGTGCCGCCGGTGCAGGAGCACCTGGTCGAGCTGCTGCTCATGATCGACGCGGCGCGGGGCGCGTCGGCCGCGCGGATCACAGTGGTGCTGCCGCACTACGCGTACGCGCGGTCGGACAAGAAGGACGCGCCGCGCATCTCCATCGGCGGCCGGCTCGTCGCCGACCTGCTCACCTCCGCCGGCGCGGACCGGGTGCTGGCCATGACGCTGCACTCGCCGCAGGTGCACGGCTTCTTCAGTGTCCCGGTGGACCACCTGCACGCGCTGCGCGAGCTGGCCACCCACTTCAAGGGGTACGACCTGAGCAACGCGGTGGTGGTCTCGCCGGACCTGGGCAACGCCAAGGAGGCCGCCGCGTTCGCCCGGATGCTCGGCACGCCGGTGGCGGCCGGCGCGAAGCAGCGCTACAGCGACGACCGGGTGCAGATCAGCACGATCATCGGCGACGTGGCGGACCGGGACGTGATCGTGCTGGACGACGAGATCGCCAAGGGCAGCACCGTGATCGAGCTGATCTCGCACCTGCGCGAGCGGCGGGTCCGCTCGATCCGGCTGGCCTGTACGCACGGCCTGTTCTCCAGCGGGGCGCTGGAGCGGCTGAGCGCGCAGGAGGGCGTCCTGGAGATCGTCTGCACCAACACGGTGCCGATCCCGGCCGAGAAGCGGGTGCCGACGCTGGAGGTGCTGTCGGTGGCGCCGGCGCTGGCCGAGGCGATGCGGCGGATCCACAACGGGGAGTCGGTGAGCGCCCTGTTCGCCTGACCGGGCGGGTCAGCCGTCCAGCGGGCCGGTGACGGGCTGGCGGGTGGCGAGCGCGGCGGTGATCCGGACGACTGTGCCGGCGTCGCCGCTCTCCACCTCCATCGCGTCGCTCAGCTCCCGGGCCAGCCAGAGGCCCCAGCCGCCGGCGGTGTCCGGCGCGGGCCGGTCGCGGTCGCGCAGCCGCCGTTCGCTGATGCCGGGCCCGTGGTCGGCGACCTCGCAGACCAGTTCGCCGTTCCGCTCCCAGAGCCGCAGCCAGCCCTGCCCGCCGCCGTGCCGGACCGCGTTGGTGATCAGCTCGTTGACCGCCAGCACGAAGTCGTCCAGCCGTTGGCCGGACAGGCCGGACCCGTGCGCGCAGGAGGTGACCGAGTGCCGCAGCCCGGTCACCTGCGCCTGGTCGAAGGCCGTGGCGAGGAGGAGGGAAGGTTCGATGGGCACAACCGTACGCGGTGCGGGGAGTTCTGCGTCTGTCATGACCCCGTCCCGACGATGCTTCTCGACGACTTTCGCGGCATTTCCACCGTACGTCAGGGTTTCTTGAGCCGCACCGCCCGGGGTGCCCTGGACCGGCTGTGACAGGGTGACGCACATGCCGTCGTCCTCCGGCCTCGAGGGCCCCTTCTGGCGATCGATAGCGGTGTTCCGCTTCGCCGCGCTCGCGTACGTCGGACTGGTCGTCCTGCGCGACGCGGACCGCTACGCGCACCCGGTCGCCGCGGGCGGCGTCCTGCTGGCGATGCTGGCGTGGAGCGGCGTGACGGCGGCCGGCTACGGCCGTCCGGCCGGGCGGCGCTGGCCGCTGCTCCTGGCCGACCTCGGCGTGGTGCTGGCGATCATCCTCGTCACGCCCTGGGTGGTGGGCCGCGCGGCGCTCGCCGCCGGGGTGCCGATGCTGACCGCCGCCTGGCTGGCCGGGCCGGTGCTCGCCTGGGCGGTCTCCGGCGGGCGGCGGCGCGGCGCGGTGGCCGCGCTGGTGCTCGGCGGCGCCGACCTCGCCACCCGGGACCGGATCAGCCCGTCCGCGCTGACCGGGGCGATCCTGATGCTGCTCGCCGGTGTGGTGGTCGGGCACGTGGCGCGGCTGGCGGTGGAGGCGGAGGAGCGGTTGCAGCGGGCGGTGGAGCTGGAGGCGGCCACCCGGGAACGGGAGCGTCTGGCCCGCGACATCCACGACTCGGTGCTCCAGGTGCTCGCGCTGGTCCGGCGGCGCGGCGCGGACCTGGACGGCGAGGCGGCCGAGCTGGCCCGGCTGGCCGGCGAGCAGGAGGCGGCGCTGCGGGCGCTGATCGGCCGGGCGGGCGCGCCGCCGGACCCGGGCGGGGACGAGCAGGACCTGCGCGACCTGATCGACAGGTACGCCTCGGCCACGGTCGTGGTGTCCGCGCCCGCCACACCGGTGCCGCTGCCGGCGCGGGCCGCCGGTGAGCTGGGCGCGGCGGTCGGCGCGGCGCTCGACAACGTGGCCCGGCACGCCGGCGGGCGGGCCTGGGTGCTGATCGAGGACGAGGAGGAGACGGTGACCGTCTCGGTACGCGACGAGGGACCGGGCATCCCCGAGGGGCGGCTGGCGGAGGCCGCCGCGCAGGGGCGGCTCGGGGTGGCGCAGTCCATCCGGGGCCGGGTGGCGGACCTGGGCGGCGAGGTGCGGATCGTCTCCGCGCCCGGCACCGGCACCGAGATCGAGCTGGTCGTGCCGAGGAGCCGCGGGTGAGCATCCGGGTGATGGTGGTCGACGACCACCCGATGTGGCGCGAGGGTGTGGCCCGCGACCTCACCGAGGCCGGTCACCAGGTGGTGGCGACCAGCGGGGAGGGACGGCAGGCGGTACGGGTGGCCGCGGCGGCCCGCCCCGACCTGGTCGTGCTCGACCTCCAGCTGCCGGACATCTCCGGCGTCGAGGTGATCCGCGGGCTGCGCGCCGCGCTGCCCGACGTGCGGGTGCTCATGCTCTCGGCCAGCGGCGAGCCGCAGGGCGTGCTCGACGCGGTCAAGGCCGGCGCCACCGGCTACCTGACCAAGTCGGCCGCACCGGCGGAGTTCCTGGACGCGGTGCGCCGCACGGCGGCCGGCGAGCCGGTGTTCACGCCCGGCCTGGCCGGGCTGGTGCTGGGGGAGTACCGGCGGCTGGCCGCGACGCCGCCCGCCCCGCACGACGAAGCACCCCGGCTCACCGAACGGGAGACCGAGGTGCTGCGTCTGGTCGCCAAGGGGCTGTCCTACAAGCAGATCGCCGACCGGCTGGGCCTGTCCCACCGGACCGTGCAGAACCACGTGCAGAACACCCTGGGCAAGCTCCAGTTGCACAACCGGGTCGAGCTGACCCGGTACGCCATCGAGCGGGGCCTGGACGACTGAGCGGTCAGCGCGCGTCCGGCGGCCGGGTCTCGTGCACCGCCAGTTCCTCCGCGCTGGCCCCGCCGCCGGCCGCGCCGGCGTCGTAGGCGACGTTGTCGGTCTCCTGGTCGGTGTGCGCGCCCTCGTTCGGCTCGACCAGCCGGCCCACCTGGTGGTCGGCGACGGTGCCGAGCTGGCCGTGGTCGTACACCGACACCGGGGAGTCCGGGTCCGAGACCGGGCCCGGGTCGATCACGTCGGCGTCGAGCTGGGCCTGCGCGGCGGCCTCCTCGCTGTCCGCCTCGGCGGCGATGTCCGGGTCGACCGGACCGGCGAGCGGGTCGTCGGCGGGACGCTCGTACTGCTCGCGCTGGAGCTTGTAGTCCAGCGACTCGCCGTCGAGCTGCTCCTCCGCCGTGGTGCCGAACTGGTCCACGGCGACCGGCGTGCGGTCACCGGGGAGCTGGGCCGGCTCGGGGCCGTCCGCCTCGCGCCCGGTCAGCACGTCGTCGTTGGCGGTGGAGTCGTCGTCGGCGGTGTCGGGCAGACCCTCCGCCTCGGGATCGGACACGGGGGTGGGGTACTCGTCGTCGCGCATGCTCGGGAACTACCCACTGCGCTCCCCGCCCTAACCGCGACCGGCCGGGTGGATCGGGAGCAACGGGGCGAAAGGGTACCTCAGTTGTGGAACGCCGCCTCGTCCTCGGCGTACAGCACGCACCACACCACCTTGCCGTCGGGCAGTGCCGTGCTGCCCCAGCGCCGGGCCACCGTGTCGATGAGCAGCAGCCCTCGCCCGCCCACCGAGTCCGCCGGCACCGGACCGCCGTACGCGGGCCGCCCGGCCGAGTGATCCCGGACGGCCAGGTGCAGCGCGCCGCCGCGCGGGGCCAGCCGGAGCGTCATCGGCGTGACGGCGTGCGCCACCACGTTGTTGACCATCTCGGTGACCGCGATGCAGGCCGGCTCGGTCAGCTCCGGCAGCCCCCACCTGGCGCACCCGGCGGCGACCAGCACCCGTGCCTCGCGGGCCGCCTCGACCACCGGGGACAGTTCGGCGTCGAGCGGCTCGGGCGGCGCCTCCGGTGGCGACCCGTCCGGATCGAGCAGCAGTTCGGCGGCGGGCCAGTCGGCGACCGCCCGGCAGACCTCGTCCAGCGCCTCACGTGCCAGCGGGTCGGGGATCCGCACCCCGGACAGGTCCACCAGCAGCAACCCCGGGCGCTGCCACAGCCGGGCGAGCAGCGCGTCCCGTACGGCCTCCACCTCGAAGCGGTCGAGCACCCCGGTCAGCCGGACCGTCGGGGAGGAATCGTCGGCCTCCACCAGGCAACGCGCATCCGTCGGCATGATCGTCCCATTGTGCACGTCGGTCCGTGCCCGCGCACCGGTCCGGTCGACGGGACTCACGGCCG
Source organism: Micromonospora sp. WMMD1274 (assembly GCF_049179035.1). NCBI lineage: Bacteria > Bacillati > Actinomycetota > Actinomycetes > Micromonosporales > Micromonosporaceae > Micromonospora > Micromonospora sp. WMMD1274. The sequence continues at coordinate 1,933,296 of NZ_JBMHMG010000001.1, read as the reverse complement.
GTCACCTCGGGACCGGCGGCTGATCGCCGCCACCGTGCCGACAGCGGTGCCGGCGGCCAGCCCGACCGCCGCCGTCAGCCGCAGCACCTGACCGCGCCGGCCGGACCACCCGTCGGTCCGCTCCGCCGCCGAGTCCGGCGTGAAGACGGCGCCGGTGGAGTCGGCGCGTACGCCGGGGCCGAACTGGGTGCGCGCGGTGTACCAGCCCAGCACGCGCTCGGCCAGCGCCGGGGCGAGCCGCCACTGGAGCCCGATCAGCCGGGCCGCGCCGCCCGCGTACGCCTCCCGCCGGGGCCGGCGCAGCAGCTTGACGATCGTCTCGGCGACCATCTCCGGCGGGTACACCGGCGGCGGCGGGGTCAGTTCCCGGCCGGAGTGGTTGGCCGCGTGCCGGAAGAACGGCGTGTCGATGGTGGCGGGCAGCACGGTGCAGATCGAGATGTTCCCCCGGCCGGTCACCCGCAGCTCCTGCCGCACCGTGTCGGCCAGCCCGCGGATCGCGTGCTTGGTCGCGTTGTACGCCGACTGGTACGGCATCGCCACCTCGGCCAGCACCGAGGCGTTGTTGACCAGCACCCCGCCGCCGGCCGCGCCCAGCCAGGGCAGCGCGGCGCGCGTGCCGTACACGGCGCCGAGCAGGTTCACGTCCACCACCCGGCGGAACTCGGACACCGGGATCTCGTCGAACAGCCCCACGGTGCCCACTGCCGCGTTGTTGATCCAGGCGTCGATCCGGCCGAACTCGGCCACCGCCCGCCCGGCCAGCCGCTCCACCGCCTCCGGGTCGGTCACGTCGGTGGGCACCACAAGGGCCCGCCCGCCCAGCTCCCGGCAGAACGCCGCGACGCGGCGCAGCGCGGACTCGGTACGGGCGGCCAGCACCACGTCGGCACCCCGGCGGGCCAGCGCGTACGCGGTGGCCGCACCGATCCCGCTGGAGGCGCCGGTGATGACGACTGTGGCGTCGGAGAGGCTGCGGGTCAGCGGCATTCCCCGTCGGTACCCCCGGTCCGGGTCGTCATGCCGACCGTTTTCGACGGTGATCGGGTTCGGTCGGCTGTCGCGTCCACGGGACGCCCTGGCCGGGTGACCCCGATCTGTCAGGTTTGGGCGCACCGGAGCTGGGTTAATGGGACGCTCTGACCGGAGACCCCGCTCGCTAGAACGCATGGAGGTGCACCATGCGCGTCGGCCTTGTATGCGCGCACGCCGGCTCGTCCACCGACGGTCCCACCGTCGGGACCCAGGAGCACATTGCGCGCGTGGCGGCGGAACTCGCCGCCCGGGGCCATGACGTCCGCGTCTACGAGCGCCGTGCCGCTTCCGCCCAGCCCGCCCTGACCGAACTCGACGGCTACCGGGTGGAACGTGTCCCGGTCGGCCCGCCCGACATGCTCTCCACCGCCGAGCTGGTCCCGTTCGTCGCCGAGTACGGCCGCTGGCTGGCCGGGCAGTGGGCCGGGGACTGGACCCCCGACGTGGTGCACGGGCACTACTGGGTCGGCGGCCTGGCCGCCGCCCACGCGGTACGCGCCACCGACATCCCGGTGGTGCAGACGTTCCACTCGCTCGGCGTGGAGCAGTTGCGTCACCTCGGCCGTGAGTACGGCGGGCCGGGGGAGCGCATCCCGCTGGAGCGGGCACTGACCCGGGCCGTGGACGTCGCGGTGGCCCAGTCCAACGACGAGGTCGACGAGCTGACCCGGATGGGCCTGCAACGCACCTCGGTGGCGATGGTGCCGACCGGGGTGGACACCGGCCAGTTCCACCCGGACGGCGAGGCGGCGCCCCGGGACCAGCGGCCGCGGATCCTCTCCGTCGGCGGGCTCGCGCCCGGCCACGGCCAGGACGACCTGATCCGGGCGATGCGGCTGGTCGGTGACGCGGAGCTGGTGATCGCCGGCGGCCCGCCGGTCGAGCGGCTGGACTGGCACGCCGAGGCGCGCCGACTGCGCGAGCTGGCCGAACGCGCGGGCGTGGCGGAGCAGGTGAAGCTGGTCGGCGCGGTGCCGCACGACCAGATGGCCACCTGGTACCGCTCCGCCGACGTGGTGGCCTGCACGCCGCACTACGCATCGGCCGGGCGGGTGTCGCTGGAGGCGATGGCCTGCGGCGTGCCGGTGGTCGGCTACGCCATGGGCGGCATCGCCGACGCGGTGGTGGACGAGGTGACCGGCAAGCTGGTGCCGCCGGGCGACGTGCGCACGCTCGGGGTCACGCTGCGCCGGCTGCTGTCGGACAACGCCGGGCGGTTCGCGTACGGCCACGCCGCGGTGGACCGGGTCCGGTGCAGCTACACCTGGGAACGTACCGCCGCCGCGCTGGAGCGCCTCTACGAGCGGGTGATCGGGCGGCGCCGCCCGGCCACCCCGATCGAGCCGACGCCGGTCGAGGTGACACCGCCGGTCGAGGTGGTCGTCTCCGAACGGGGGCCGGTCGAGGCGGCCTGAACCGGCACCATCCCGGCGCCCACGATCGCCTTCTGGCGGGCGCCGGCATGGTGGTGCTGCGGTTCGGCGTACCGGGTCAGGCCGACCACAGCCGCGAGCGTCACCAGGAAGCCGAGCCCGGCCAGCCACTCCCGGCCGGGCCAGATCTTGTCGTTGAGCAGCAGCAGGCCGACGATCGCCGCGGGGACCGCGCCGGCGGCGTCCATCGCGGCCACCGCCGCCGTGGTCGACCCGCGCTGCATGGCCAGCCCGAGCAGCAGCTGACCGATCACCGAGTGGACGATCAACAGGTAGAGCAGCGGGTCGCGGACGAACGCCTCCACCGACCCGGCCGAGGCGAGCGGCCGGGCCGCCACCGCCGCGGCGGAGAACGCCATCCCGGCCAGTGAGCCGAGCACCACCGACCCGAGCGCGCCGTGCAGCCGGGCGGCGAAGAAGCCGGAAACGGCGATCGCGACCACCGCCACCGCCAGGCCGACCAGCCCGGCGGTGCCGAGTTGCCGCGACGGCGCCGGCTGGGCGGAGAGCACGAGCGCGGTGATGCCGGCGAACAGCAACACCAGCAGGGCCACCTCGGCGGCCGGCAGCCGCCACTTGAGCACCAGCACGCCGAGCACTGCGGTCACCCCGAGCCCGGCCGCCACGCTGGCCTGGACCAGGAACAACGGCAGGTCGCGGCGGGCCAGGAAGGCCAGCACGAAGCCGACGACCTGGCAGGTCAGGCCGATCAGGTACGTCCGGTGCCCGGCGAGGCGCAGCAGCAGCCCGGGATCGAACGTGTGGTGCACGGTGGTCCGCGCGGCCGCGACCGACTGGAGGAGGTTGGCGAAGCCGTACGCGATGATCATCGCCGCCAGGAAGCACCAACCGGAGGAAACCACCTGGCGAGGATAGAGGCTCCGCCCGGGTCAGCGCTCGGCTGGACGGCCGAGCCGGGCCAGGATGTCGTCGTGCAACGCCCCGTTGCTGGCCACGGCGCTGATGTCGGCGGAGCCGGCGCCGCCCGGGGCGGGCCGCCCGGCCAGGTCGGTGATCCGGCCCCCCGCCTCGGTGACGATCGGGACCAGCGCGGCGATGTCCCACAGCGACAGCTCCGGCTCCACCATCACGTCCAGTGCCCCCTCGGCCAGCAGCATGTAGCCGTAGAAGTCGCCGTACGCGCGGCTGCGCCAGGTGTCGCGCATGAGCTGGAGCACCGCGTCCAGCCGGCCGGCCTGTTCCCATCCGGTCAGCGACGAGTAGCAGAAGCTCGCGTCGCCGAGCGCCGTCACACCGGAGACCCGGATCGGCGTGCCGTCCGCCGGGCCGGTGCCGGCGAACGCGCCCGCGCCGAGCGCGCCCCACCAGCGGCGGCCCAGCGCCGGGGCGGAGACCAGGCCGAGCACCGGCCGGTCGTGCTCCAGCAGCGCGATCAGCGTGGCCCAGACCGGTACGCCCCGGACGAAGTTCTTCGTGCCGTCGATCGGGTCGATCACCCAGCGCCGCCCGTCCGGGCCGGCGGGCGGCTGCTCGCCGTACTCCTCGCCGAGCAGGCCGTCGCCGGGACGGTGGGCGGCCAGCAGCGCGCGAATCTCCCGCTCCACCGCGGTGTCCGCGTCGGAGACCGGGGTCAGGTCCGGCTTCGACTCGACGCGCAGGTCGAGCGCGCGGAACCGGGCCGAGGAGACGGCGTCCGCGGCGTCGGCGAGCAGGTGGGCGAGGGCGAGGTCGTCGGCGTACCCGGTCATGACGGACACGCTAGTGGCGGCGGTCGGGCCTTCGACGGCGGGTCGCCGCCGGTCCGCCGGTCAGGAACCGGCGAGCGGGTCGCCGGGGTTGCGCTCCGGCTCGCGCGGGTCGCCCTCGCCGCTGCGCGAGGCCAGCAGCCGGCGGTACGAGGCGAGCCGGCGCGCGTCGGCCTTCCCGGCGGCCACCCAGGCGTCGAGCGCGCAGTCCGCCTCGTCGGTGGTGTGTGGGCAGTTGGCCGGGCAGTCGACCGTCGCCTCGACCAGGTCGGGGAAGCCGTGCAGCAGGCTCTCGGCGGACACGTGCGCCAGCCCGAAGCTGCGTACCCCCGGAGTGTCGACGATCCAGCCGGTGTCGCCGTCGGCACCGGGCTCGGCGGGCAGCCGCAGCGCCACCGCGCTGGTCGAGGTGTGCCGGCCCCGGCCGATCGCGCTGACCGTGCCCACCGCCCGTTCGGCGTCCGGGACGAGGCGGTTGACCAGCGTCGACTTGCCCACCCCGGAGTGACCCACCATCACCGAGACCCGGCCCGCGAGCAGCGCCCGCAGCGCGGCCAGGTCGGAGTCCGGGCGGATCAGCACGTACGGCAGCTCCAGCTCGGTGTAGTAGCCGAGCACCGCCTCCGGGCCGGCCAGGTCCGCCTTGGTGAGGCAGAGCAGCGGCTCGATGTCGGCGTCGTACGCGGCCACCAGGCAGCGGTCGATGAACCCGGTACGCGGCGGCGGGTCGGCGAGCGCGCTGACGATCACCAGTTGGTCGGCGTTCGCCACCACGACCCGTTCCAGCCGCCCCTCGGCGGTGGTCTCGTCGTCGTCGGCGGTACGCCGCAGCACCGAGGTCCGCTCGGCGATGCGCACGATGCGGGCCAGCGCGCCCGGCGCACCGGAGGTGTCCCCGACCAGCCCGACCCGGTCGCCCACCACCACCGACTTGCGTCCCAGCTCGCGGGCGCGCATGGCGGTCACGAGCGGCGCGTCCGGCCCGGCGCCGGGGATCACACAGGTGTAGCGGCCCCGGTCGACGGCGATGACGAAGCCCTCGACGGCGTCGTCGTGCCGGGGCCGGGTGCGCGTTCGTGGGCGCGACGACCGGCCCGGCCGGACCCGGACGTCGTCCTCGTCGTACTCGCGCCGCTTCGTCGCCAGGACGTCCCCCGCTCTCAGTTCTTGCCGGTCACCATCCCCGACCATAGTGCCGGGAACTCCGGCATGGTCTTGGAGGTGCACGCCACGTCGTCGACCTCGATGCCGGGGACGGCCAGCCCGGCCACCGCCGCCGCGTGCGCCATCCGGTGGTCGGCGTACGTGCGGAACGTCCCGCCGCGCAGCGGGCGGGGCCGGATGTCCAGCCCGTCACGGGTCTCCGTGATGTCCGCGCCGAGCGCGGTGAACTCCTTGGCGAGCGCGGTGACCCGGTCGGTCTCGTGGCCGCGGATGTGGCCGATGCCGGTGAGCCGGGACGGCCCGTCGGCGAGCAGCGTGAGCGCGGTCAGCACCGGGGTCAGCTCGCCGACGTCGGAGAGGTCGGCGTCGAGCCCGCGCACGGTGCCCGTGCCCCGCACGGTCAGGCCGTCGGTGCCGAGGCTCACCTCGCCGCCCATCCGGTGCAGCAGCTCCCGGAGCCGCTCGACCGGCTGGAGGCTGCTGCGCGGCCAGCCCTGCAACGTCACCTCACCGCCGGTGACCAGGGCGGCGGCGAAGAACGGCGCGGCACCGGACAGGTCCGGCTCGATCTCCCAGCCGCGCCCGGACAGCGGGCCCGGCTCGACCGTCCACACGTCCGGCGTGGTGTCGTCGACGGCCGCGCCGGCCGCGCGGAGCATCTGCACCGTCATCCGCAGGTGCGGCGCGGACGGCACCGGCGGCCCCTCGTGCCGGACCACGACGCCCCGGTCGAAGCGGGGTGCGGCGAGCAGCAGCCCGGAGACGAGCTGGCTGGACGCGGAGGCGTCGATCACCACGTCGCCGCCGGCCACCCGGCCCGCGCCGAGCACGACGAGAGGCAGGCTTCCGGCCGCTGGCGCGTCGATGCGGACGCCGAGCGTGCGCAGCGCGCCGATCAGCGGCCCGAGCGGGCGGGTCCGGGCATGCGGGTCGCCGTCGAACGTGACCCGTCCGGCGGCCAGCCCGGCCACCGGAGGCAGGAAGCGCATCACGGTGCCGGCCAGGCCGACGTCGATGTGCGCCGGGCCGGCCAGCGGATAGGGACGGACCAGCCAGCGGTCGTCGTCCGAGACGGACATGTGGGCACCGAGGGCGCGCAGGCCACCGGCCATCAGTTCGGTGTCCCGGGCGCGCAGCGGACGGGCGAGTGTCGACGGCCCGCCGGCGAGCGCGCCGAGCACCAGGGCCCGGGCGGTCATCGACTTGGAGCCGGGCAGGCGCAGCGTCGCGGCGACCGGGTCGCTCGCGGTCGGCGCGGTCCACGGCTGCGGTGGACGCGTCGCGGTCGGATTGCTCACGGTCACATTCTGCCAAGCTCGCGGGCCGGTGGAACCGTTCGTCGCCGCTGCTCCCGTTGGGCGGGACAGCCGGAACGTCCGGATGCGGCTAGCGTGGGCGCCATGTGCGGGAGGTACGCCACGACCCGGAGCGCCGCCGACCTGAGCGGGCTGTTCGAGTCGGCCGACGAGACCGGTGGGGTGACGCCGGACTACAACGTCGCGCCGACCGACCCGGTGCCGCTGGTCCGGCTCGCCCCGGAGGGGCACCGGCTGCTCTCCCTCGGCCGCTGGGGCCTGCTCCCGCAGTGGTCGCGCAGCGCCGCCGGGGCCGCCCGCATGATCAACGCGCGGGCCGAGACGGTCGCCACCAGCCGGGCGTACGCGCCGTCCTTCGCCCGCCGCCGCTGCCTGGTCCCCGCCGACGGGTGGTACGAGTGGGTCCGCCTCGCCGACGGCGGGCGCCAGCCCTACTTCATGACCCCGCGGGACGGCTCGGTCCTGGCCTTCGCCGGCATCTGGTCGGTGTGGGAGTCGGCCGGCACGGCCCGGCTCACGTTCAGCGTGCTCACCACCGCTGCGGTCGGCGAGCTGGCCGAGGTGCACGACCGGATGCCGCTGCTGCTGTCGCCGGAGCGCTGGGCGGGCTGGCTCGGCCCGGCCGAGGAGCCGGCGGAGCTGCTCACGCCGCCGGACGCCGGCCTGCTCGCCGGGCTGGAGATCCGGCCCGTCTCCCGGGCCGTGGGGGACGTCCGCAACGACGGCCCGGAGCTGATCGCCGCGGTGGCTCCGGCGGGTGCCGAGACGGCCGCCGGACCGACGCTGTTCTGATCACGCTCCGCCACATTTGCGTGTACCCCTTTGCCGGGGTTGGGCCGGAAAAGTCGCCCGGACGTTCAGTCAGTTTCATTGAAGACTCTTGTCCTTACGTACGCGAATGCGATAGAACACAGCGCCGGTGATGGGCGTCTGTTCGCACGGGGCGGATGACACTCATCGATCTTGTAGAGATCTACGCCGGTTCCCACGGGGGAGGTGGGTGTATTGACACGGGCACGTATGCCGCGTCCGCACGAGGTAGCCGCCGCGCGGCGCGATCCGCGACTGCTGCGGGCGCTGAGCGAACGACGCCAGGACGACGCCTGGCGCACCAGGGGCACCTGTCAGAACGTCGATCCGGAGACGTTCTTTCCGGCACCGAACGAACCGGCCGACGCGGCGGTGGCGCTCTGCCGCACCTGCGACGTCCAGGGCTCCTGCCTGGCATGGGCACTGGAGGTGGGCGACTGCCACGGCGTCTGGGGCGGCACCACGCCGCGTGAGCGGCGCGCCATGCTGGTGGCCTGGCGCAGCGAGGTGCAGCCGGATCCGGACGCGCTCGACGACGCCGGTCCGCCGGTGCGCGACCGGCTGCTCACGCTGGTCCCGCTGAGCTGATCCCGACGTCGCCCGTGGCCCGCTCCGGCAGGTCGCGGGCGACGTCCGTTTCCGCGCCCGAGCACCGGCGGGCCGGCCGGCCCGCGCAGAATGGGCCGGTGCGGCACGACGACGACATCGACACACCACGGGGGCCCGCCCGGCTCCGGTTCGACCCACCCGCAGACGGCGCGGCGGTGCTGGTGCTAGGGCACGGCGCCGGCGGTGACGTGGACGCGCCCGACCTGACCGCCGTGCGGGGCGCGGTGCTCGCCGCCGGGGCCGGGGTGGCCCTGGTGACCCAGCCCTACCGGGTCGCCGGGCGGCGCGCGCCCGCTCCCGCCGGGCACCTCGACGAGGCGTGGACGGCGGTGCTGGCCGAGCTGCGCCGGCGCGCCCCGCGGGTGCCCCACTGGGTGGTCGGGGGCCGGTCCAGTGGCGCGCGGGTGGCCTGCCGTACCGCCGCCGCCGTCGGGGCGGCCGGAGTCGTCGCGCTGGCGTTCCCGCTGCACCCGCCGGGACGACCGGAGCGATCCCGGGCCGGCGAACTGCTCACCGGGCTGCCCACGCTCGTCGTCAACGGCGACCGGGACCCGTTCGGCGTGCCCGAGCCCGGCCCCGGCATCGAGGTGGTGGTCCGGCCGGGGGAGCGCCACGACCTGCGCCGCGATCCGGCCGGCACGGCCGCCGTGGTGCGGGACTGGCTGCGCGTACACGGGTGGTCGTCCTGACCGGGCGCCGCGCGCCGTGACCGTCCGGCGCGGCGGGTCGTTGCACCGGTTGGTGCCGGCCGCCCGGTTCGGGCGCGCCGGGGCCACCCTCCCAGGCCCTTCCTGGTCCCAGCGTCGGTCGCGGCCGAGGCCGGGACCAGGATCGGGTGGGGCCGGAGGAATGCCACGCCCCACAACTCGCGTTACCTCCCTTGGACGACGACAGAGCCAGCGCGAGGGGGGTGACCGGTGCCGATCGAGACACGGAGCCGGGAACGGGACGAACGGGACGAGCGCCAGCTCCGGCGGCTGCTCGACGCGCCGGAGTGGCCCGCGGCGGCGTCGGTCGTGAGCACCGGCACACACTCCGGAAGTGAATCTGCCGGCAAGTGGGTACGCGTATCCTCGGCGGGAAAGCATCCGACGCGAGGGGATGTGCGGTTGACCACCGAGAAGACGGACGAGCGCAGGGCCCGCTTCGAGCGGGACGCGATGCCCTTCGTCGACCAGCTCTACGCTGCCGGACTGCGGATGACCCGCAACCCGGCCGACGCGGAGGACCTGGTTCAGGAGACGTACCTGAAGGCGTACGCCGCCTTCCACCAGTTCGAGCAGGGCACGAACCTGAAGGCCTGGCTGTACCGGATCCTGACCAACACCTACATCAACACCTACCGCAAGCGGCAGCGCCAGCCCATCCAGGCGCCGACCGAGGAGATCACCGACTGGCAGCTCGCCGAGGCGGAGTCGCACACGTCCAGCGGCCTGCGCTCGGCCGAGACGGAGGCGCTCGACCGGCTGCCGGACAGCGACGTCAAGGAGGCCCTCCAGCAGTTGCCGGAGGAGTTCCGCCTGGCCGTCTACCTGACCGACGTCGAGGGCTTCTCCTACAAGGAGGTCGCCGACATCATGGGCACGCCGATCGGCACCGTGATGTCCCGTCTGCACCGTGGCCGACGTAATCTGCGGAAGCTGCTCGAGCAGTACGCGGCGGAGCGGGGTTTCAGCGCCGCCTCGTCGAAGAAGGGTTCGACCGCCGCCGCCGGCCGGGAGGTGTGACCGTGAGCTGTGGACAACCGCACGAGACGGACTGCCGCGAGGTGCTCGCCGAGGTCTACCTATACCTCGACCTGGAGTGCGCCGAGGAGCGCCGGGTGCTGATCCGGCACCACCTGGACGAGTGCGGGCCGTGCCTGCGCGAGTACGGCATCGAGCAGGAGGTCAAGGCGCTCGTGGCCCGGTGCTGCGGCAACGAGGCGGCCCCGGAGAAGCTGCGGGAGCGGCTGCGCCTGCGGCTGACCGAACTGGTGGTCTTCGAGAGCACCGAGTCGCGCGAACTGGCCGACTGACAAGCGACGGAACGGCCCGGGTCCGATGACGGACCCGGGCCGTTCCGCTGTCCGGCTCCTGCGCCGCGCTGATCGGATGATCAGGAGTTGGGGCGCTTGCCGTGGTTGGCGCTGCTCTTCTTACGGGCCTTCTTCTTGCGGGCCTTCTTCGCCATGCTCTGCCTCCTTGTGCTGGTCACGGTTCCGTCCGCGGCTGGGCGCGGCGGAGGTCGCGGTGTGGCTCCCCGGCTCGCCGGTGGCCGACCCGCACGATGCTAGTGCCGTCACCGCCCGCCGGGGCGCGGCGGGGCGGATCGCGCGGCGGTGGTGCGCGGTCCGGCGTGACCGGCGTCATGATTGGATACCGTTCGCAGGATTGTCGGGGAGCTGTCGGGGAGAGGGAGGGCCGGAGATGGCCGAGGAGATCCGCGCCGAGATGGTGGCGAACGTCTGGAAGGTCGTCGTGGCGGCCGGCGACACGGTGTCGGAGGGCGACACCCTCGTCATCCTGGAGTCGATGAAGATGGAGATCCCGGTGGTCGCCGAGTCCGACGGCGTGGTGCAGAAGCTGGCGGTCAACGAGGGTGACGTGGTGCAGGACGGCGACCTGATCGCGGAGATCGGTTGACCGGCCTGCGGGTGCGCCGCGCCGAGCCGGCGGACTTCCCGGCCGTGGCCCGGCTGACCGTCGCCGCGTACGAGGCGGACGGCCAGCTCAAGGACGAGAGCGGGTACGCGCCGGTGCTCGCCGACGTGGCCACGCGCGCCGAGACCGGCGAGGTGCTGGTGGCCGTCGACGACGCCACCGGCCAGGTGCTCGGCGCGGTGACGTTCGTGCTGCCCGGCACCCCGTACGCCGAACTGGCCGGCCCGGGCGAGGCCGAGTTCCGGATGCTCGCGGTGGACCCGGCCGCCCAGGGCCGGGGCGCCGGCGCCGCGCTCGCGGCCGCGTGCGTGGCGCGCGCGACGGACCTGGGCTGCACGGCTGTGGTGATCTGCGTACGCGCCGGGATGGCGGCGAGCGCCCACCGCCTCTACGAGCGGCTCGGTTTCGTCAGGTACCCGGAGAAGGACTGGACGCCGCTGCCCGGGATCGATCTGCGCGGCCTGCGGCTGGACCTGCCCTCGGCAGGCTGAATCCGGCCCGCGGCTCAGCCCTGGCCGGTCTCGCCGATCTTGGCGAGCAGCTCGTCGGCCACCTGGAGCGCGATCCGCTTGCGCTCGTCGTCGGTGATGCCCGGCGCGCGCACCGCGAACCAGCTGCTGTGCACCGCGAACAGCGTGAGCGCGGCACGGAGCTGGGCGGCGGGTGAGTCGTCGCCCCGGCACAGCTCGTGGGCCAGCCGCATCATGCGGTCCCGCATCTGCTGGCCGGCGACCAGGCTCTTGAGCACCGTCTGGTTCTGCTCGAAGAAGCGCATCACCTGGGGCAGGTCGCCGGCGAACATGCTGTCGGCGTACCGGCCGATCAGGGCGCGCCGGGTCGCCAGCGTGGGCGGCTGGTCGGCGGCCCAGGCGATCAGCTCGTCCATCCGGCGCAGCCGGTCGTCGACCAGGCTGGTGACGATCTCGTCCTTGCTCTTGAAGTGGTAGTAGAGCGCCGCCTTGGTCACGCCCAGCCGCTCGGCGATCTCCCGCAGCGACGTCTTCTCGTAGCCCTGCTCGGTGAAGAGTTCCAAGGCGACGGCCTGGATCCGCTCCCGCGTGCCACCTGTGGTCTCCCTCACCGGCCGACATCCTTCCAATCCGCTTGACGTGCGCCCGCCATCAGCTTACCGTCCGGCTAGTAAGCAAACTAGCCGGGCGGCAAGTAAGTCGATCATCCGATCTGCGGGGGAGCCTACCGATGAGTCAACCAGCCCAGGTGACCACCAGACCCAATGTCCGGGTCGTCCTGTTCGGTCTGATGATCGCGATGATGCTCGCGATGCTCGACAACATGATCGTCAGCACCGCGCTGCCGCGGATCGTCTTCGAGTTCGGCGGCGCCGACCACTTCACCTGGGTGGTCACCGCGTACGTGCTCGGTACGACCGTCTCCACGCCGATCTGGGGCAAGCTCGGCGACCTCTACGGCCGCAAGACGGTCTTCCTCACGGCTGTGGTCGTGTTCCTGGTCGGCTCCGCGCTCTGCGGCATGTCCGGCTCCGGCGTCTTCGGCGGCGCCGACACCGGCATGACCGAGCTGATCGCGTTCCGGGCCGTCCAGGGCCTCGGCGCGGGTGGCCTGATGGTCGGCGTCATGGCGATCATCGGTGACCTGGTCCCGCCGCGGGAGCGGGGTCGCTACCAGGGCATGATCGCCGGCATCATGGCCATCGCCATGGTCGCCGGGCCGCTCGTCGGCGGCTTCATCACCGACCACCTCTCCTGGCGCTGGGCGTTCTACGTCAACCTGCCGCTGGGCGGCGCGGCGCTGCTGATCCTCGCCACCACCATGCACCTGCCGAAGTACCGCACCGAGCACAAGATCGACTGGCTGGGCGCGGCCCTGCTGTCCGTCGGCATCACCGCGATCGTGCTGGTGACCACGTGGGGCGGCAACGAGTACGACTGGGTCTCGCCGCAGATCCTCGGCCTGGCCGTGCTGGCGGTGCTCGCGCTCGCCGCGTTCGCGCTGGTCGAGCGCCGCGCGCCGGAGCCCATCCTGCCGCTGAGCCTGTTCACCAACCGCAACTTCGCGCTGATCTCGGTGATCGGTTTCCTGCTCGGCTTCGCCATGTTCGGCGCGATGAACTTCCTGCCGCTCTACCAGCAGACCGTCCAGGGCGCGTCGGCCACCAACAGCGGACTGCTGCTGCTCCCGCTGATGTTCGGCATGCTCGTGGTGTCGCTCGTGGTCGGCCGCACCATCACCAAGACCGGCCGCTACCGGGCCTTCCCGATCATCGGCGGCGTGGTGATGGCCGCCGGGATGGGCCTGCTCAGCCTGCTGGACGTCGACACCAGCAAGACGCAGTCCTCGCTCTACATGATCGTGCTCGGCGTCGGCATGGGCTTCCTCATGCAGACCTCGATGCTGATCGCGCAGAACAGCGTGGAACAGAAGGACCTCGGCGCGGCCAGCGGCGCGGCCACCTTCTTCCGGTCCATCGGCGGCTCGTTCGGCGTCTCCCTCTTCGGCGCGATCTTCGCCAACCGTCTCGCCGACTCGGCGGCCGGTCCCGCGTTCGCGGGCTCGGGCGGCGGCGAGGGCGGCGCGATGAACCTGGAGGCCCTCAAGAAGCTCACCGGCCCGATGCGCGAGGCGGTGCTCGGCGGCCTGTCCGACGCCATCTCGTACGTCTTCTTCTGGGCCGTCCTGTTCACAGTGGCCGTACCGGTGCTCGCCTGGTTCATCAAGGAGGTGCCGCTGCGCGCGACCAACGACGTGCCGCCGGCCGGCGCCACACCGGAGGACCAGGCCGAGGCCGCGCTCGGCAAGGCCCCCGTCGCCTGACGCACCGTCGCGGCCCCGCGCCCCACCCAGGGGTACGCGGGGCCGCCGCGTATCCGTTCCCATGAGGGTGCCCAGGTGCCCAGGTGTCCTTGTGCCCCGCTGCTCGCCAGTTCGGGGAGATGGCGGGGTCCGGGGCAGGTTGATCGCGCCATCTCGCGGAGGTGGCGAGGCGCCGGGCCCGGGAGCCGGTGCGCGGGGAGGGCCTGGGGCCGTGGGCGCCGGCAGCTCGGGGAAGTGGTGCGGTCCAGGGCGAGTTGATCGCGCCACTTCGGCGACGTGGTGGGCCAGTGCGTGTCCGGGTGCTCGGCGAGGTGTTGCGGTGCCCACCGCCCGGTGCCCGTCGCCCCCAGTTCGGGTGAGTGGTGGGGTCCAGGGCGGGTTGATCGCGCCATGTCGGGGAGGTGGCGGGGCTCACGCCCTGGGAGCCCGTGTCCGGGTGGGGATGAGCCGTGGTCGCCGCGCGGTGCTCGCCAGTTCGGGGAGGTGGCGGGGTTGGAGGGGAGTTGATCGCGCCCCTTCGGCGAGGTGGCGGGCCTGCGGGTGTTCGAGTCCTCGGCGTGGCCGCTCCGGGCGGGCGTGTCCGCCAGTCCGGGGAGGTGGCGGGGTTGGAGGGGAGTTGATCGCGCTACTTCGGCGAAGTGGCGGGCCTGCGGGTGTTCGAGTCCTCGGCGTGGCCGCTCCGGGCGGGCGTGCCCGCCAGTTCGGGGGAGTGGCGGGGTCGGGCACGGACTGATCGCGCCGCCTCGGCGAAGTGGTGGCGCTCGGCGGGCTGGTGCGGACCGGGGCGGGCAACCTCGGGGCCAGTGGGGGAGCCTGGCAGGGACGGCCCGCGGGGAAAGCAGGGGTTCCCACGGGACGGATTCGGGGCTCAGCCTCTGCGGAACAAGGCGATGAGGCGGCGCCAGAGACGGCGCAGCGGACCGCCGCTTGCACCGGCGATGAGCGAGTCGGCGGTGGCGCGGGCGGCCGGGTCGAGGGCCGGGGTGGCCCGCGCCAGGTACGCCAGCGACACCGCCACCGGGGTACGCCGGATCGGCCCGGACGCCACCTCGGCGACCCGCCCGGCCACCAGCGCGGCCACGTCGGCGCGGGTGTCGGGGTGCACCCAGGCGGCGGTGACCAGGGCGAACAGTGCCGCCTCGGCGGCCGGGCCGAGATCGCCGGCGGCCAGTTCCCCCAGCACCCGCCGCCGGGTCGACCGCTCCCACGGCTCGTCGGTGCGGTGGTGCAGCAGGCCGAGGCAGGCCCAGACCTGCGCACAGCGCGTCCACAGTGCCGGATCCTGTCCGCCGAGCACCCGGCCCAGCGCGGTCTCCGGCGCCTCCGGCGGGTGTGCCAGCAGGGCCAGCAGGTCGGCGAGGTCCAGTGTGGCCAGCCCGACGGCGGCGTCGTACGCGGCCGGCGGGTGCGCCCAGGCGGGGTGCGCGAGCTGCTGGAGCCGCCGTACCGCCTCGGTCGAGGGGGCGGGACCGTCCGGGGCCGGGGCGTCGTCGCCCGCCGGGGTCACCTGACCGAGCCAGGGGCGCCCTCGGCAGCACTCGGCGAGGTCGCCGTGCTCGTGTGTGTCGTCCGGGTGGTCGCGGACGAAATCGGCGAGCGCCACCAGGTGGTCCACGTCGCCGTCGCGCAGGTAGCGCAGCCGGTGCGCGGTGTGCACGGCGCAGTCGAACGCGGGGTCCTTCGCCAGCGCCCGGTCGATCCAGCCCAGCGCCGCGTCGAGCCGGCCGTGGTCGGCCAGCGTGCCGGCGATGTCCGCGTAGACAGCGAGGTCGTCGGGGTCGAGCGCGACAGCGCGTTCCAGTGCGGCGAGCGCCTCGGCGGTCCGGCCGGCGCTGCGGTACGCGTACCCGAGCCACACCTCGCCGAGTTTGGTGGGCTGTGCGCGTACCCCCCGGGTGGCCCAGGTGACGGCGAGGGTGACCTCGCCGAGGCGCCGGGCCAGCGCGGACGCCGCGCCCAGCAGCAGCGGATGGGCCGGATGGACGGTGATCGCGTTGCGGGCCAGCGTGAGGTACGGCGCGAGCGGCTCGCGCAGCCGGCGCGGCGCGGGGTCCGGCGCCGCCGCGCAGACCTGCATGAGGATCCGGGCGGTGCGCTCGGCATCGAGGCGTTCCGGCAGGTCGGCGGCGGTCACCCAGGGTACGGCGGCCCAGGGCGCGGCGGGCGCGTAGCCGGTGGCGGCGGCGAGCAGGTCGAGTCCCTCGGCGGGGCGGCCGGCGGCGGCGAGCAGGTGCGCGCGGGCCACCACGGCGCCGACGAACGCCTGCTGACCGAGCGGGAAGAGGTCCAGGTCGCCGCCGCTCGCCGCGTTCAGCCGGGCGAGCGTCTCGTGCGCCTCGGGCAGCGTGGGGGAGCGGACCAGCGCCGCGGCCACGTGGTCGGCGGCGTGCCGCAGGTCGCCCTCGCCCAGTGCCAGCCGGGCCAGCGCGAGTTCCTCCTCCGCGGAGAGCGCGGCGTCGTCCTCGGGCACGTCGTCCTCTCGCCAGGGGGTCGGTCAGCCGGGCAAGCCTAGGGGATCTTCCGTCGATTAGTGATCCACTGCGCACTCCTGCTCGTTGCGTTGATTAGAGCCGCTCAAACGTGCAAGACTGAGCATCGAACGCGCGGGAAACGCGCAGAAGGAGGTTCTGGAGTGACGCGTCCAGGGGCCGGTATGGCCGCCGACATCGACGAGCAGCCGGCCGGTTACGAGCGTCTGCTCTCCACCGAGCACGCGGCGGCCATCGCCGAGGTGGCGGCCGTCGTCGCCGAACGCCGCCCCCGGCACGTGGTCTTCACCGCCCGGGGCACCTCCGACCACGCCGCGCTCTACGCGGCCTACCTGACCGAGATCCGCCTCGGGCTGCCCGCCGGGCTGGCCTCACCCAGCGCGATCACCGTCTTCGGCGCCCGGCCCGACCTCTCCGACGCGCTCGTCGTCGGCGTCAGCCAGAGCGGCGGCTCGCCCGACCTGGCCGAGGTGCTGCGGGTCGCCCGCGCCTCCGGCGCGCTCACCCTCGCCGTCACCAACAACCCCGGCTCGCCGCTGGTGGAGACCGCCGAGCTGAGCGTCGACATCGCCGCCGGCCACGAGCGCGCGGTCGCCGCCACCAAGACCTACACCGCCGAGCTGCTCGCGCTGCTCATGCTCATCGAGGGCGTACGCGCCGGCGACGGCGTGCTGCCCGCCGAGGAGCACGCCGCCCTGAGCCGTCTGCCCGAGCTGGCCGCGCAGACGCTCGCCGACGACACCCCGGCCCGGCTGGCCCCGCGTTACCGGTTCGCCGCCCAGCTCGTCACCACCGGCCGGGGGTACGCGTACCCGACCGCGCGGGAGGCGGCGCTGAAGCTGATGGAGACCTCGTACCTCCCGGCGCTCGCCTTCTCCGGCGCCGACCTGCTGCACGGCCCGCTCGCCATGACCGACCCGGACGTCCCGGTGCTCGCCGTGGTCGGCTCCGGCCCTGGCGGCACGTCCATGCGCGAGGTGCTGCCCCGCCTCGGCGAGCGCCGCGCCGACGTGGTGGTTGTCGGCTCCGCCGAGGTCGGCGAGACCCGGATGGCGGTGCCCGAGGTCGACGAGCGGTACGCGCCGCTGCTCGACATCCTGCCGCTGCAACGGCTCGCGCTGTCCCTGGCGCTGGCCCGGGGCGAGGACCCGGACGCGCCGCGCGGCTTGAAGAAGGTCACGGCGACGATGTGAGGTCCGGCGTGGCACGCTGTGGGGCGTGTCCACCCTCCGTGACCTCGCCGAGGAGCACACCGCGCTCCGACCGGCCGACATCGACCACCTGCACCGGATCGCCGGCGACTGGCAGCTGCTGTCCGACCTGTCCTTCGCCGACCTGCTGCTCTGGGTGCCGGTGGACGGTGACGGCACGTTCCTCTGCGTGGCCCAGGTCCGTCCCACCACCGCGCCGACCGCCTACCTGGACGACCAGGTGGGGCGCATCGTCGGCGGGGCCGAGGTGGCCCACCTGGAGGTGGCCCACCGGCAGGGACGGATCTGGCGCGAGGGCGACCCGGTCTGGTACGGCGACGTCCCGGCCCGCCACGAGGCGATCCCGGTCCGGCTGCGCACCGGCGACGGTGAAGCCGGCGAGGTGATCGCCGTGGTGGGCCGGGACACCAATCTGTCCACCGCGCGCACGCCCAGCCAGCTCGAACTGAACTACCTCACGACCGCCGACGACCTCGCCCAGATGATCGCCGACGGCACGTTCCCGCCGCCCCGGCACCCCGGCGAGACCACGTCGGCGCCCCGGGTCGGCGACGGTCTGGTGCGGCTCGACGCCAACGGCAAGGTCACCTACGCGAGCCCGAATGCGCAGTCCGCGTACCGCCGCCTCGGCTACGCCTCCCACCTCGTCGGCGAGGATCTGGCCAAGCTGCACCGCCGGCTCGCCGGCGACCCCCTCGAAGGCACCGACGCGGGCAACGCCGTGCTCGCCGCGCTGCGCGGCGAGGCGCCACCCCGCCGGGAGATCGACGCCCGTGGCGCCACCATGCTCACCCGGGCGCTGCCGCTGATGCCCGCCGGAGTGCCGATCGGCGCGCTGGTGCTGGTCCGCGACATCACCGAGGTACGCCGTCGCGACCGCGCCCTGATCACCAAGGACGCCACCATCCGGGAGATCCACCACCGGGTGAAGAACAACCTCCAGACCGTCGCCGCGCTGCTGCGCCTCCAGGCCCGGCGCGTCACCATGCCCGAGGCGCGGGTGGCGCTCGAAGAATCGGTACGCCGGGTCGCCTCGATCGCGCTCGTGCACGAGACGCTCTCCATGTCCAGCGACGAGGCGGTCGAGTTCGACGGCATCGTGGACCGCGTCGCCAGCGCCGCCACCGAGGTCGCCGCCACCGAGGTGAGCGTGGGCATGCGCCGCCGCGGCACCTTCGGCATCCTGCCCGCCGAGATCGCCACCTCGCTGGTGATGGTGCTCAACGAGCTGCTGCTCAACGCCGTGGAACACGGCTTCCCGCCCGCCGACGAGGACGCCGCTGCCCCCGCGCCCGCGGACGCGCTCCGGCCCGAGGCCGAGGTCACCGCGCCCCGGCCCGAGGCGGAGGTCAACGCGCCCCGGCCCGAGGTGGTGGTCACCGCGCACCGGGCCCGCAAACAGCTGCACGTCTCGGTCACCGACAACGGCCGAGGGCTGCCCGAGCAGTTCGACGCCGAACGCGGCGGCAACCTCGGCCTCCAGATCGTCCGGGCACTCGTCACCGGCGAGCTGCGCGGCACCATCGAGCTGCGTAATTGCGCCGACGGCGGCACCGAGGCCGCAATCGTCGTACCGCTGGCCCGCGGCACCACCGACCGCCTCACCGGACGAGCAGGGCCACCGTGATACCCGGCCGCGGCCACACCTGCCGCACCGTGTAGCCCGCCCGCAGCGCGTCACCCTTCGCGCCCGGCACCGCCGCCGGCGGGTCCGCGCGCCGGCCGGTGACCACCAGCCAGACCCGGTCCACCCCGGCCAGGCACCGCGCCGGGTCGTCGCACTCCACGGCCCAGAGGCTCGCGTCCTGACGCTGGTCGCGCACCACGAGCACGTCGCGCGGCAGCCTCGACTCCAGGTGGTACGCCATGCCGAGATCCGGGAACAGCCACCCGTCCCGGGGCGAGTAGACGATCGCGTCGCCGGGCCGCTGCTCGGCGCCGATGATCCCGGCCGCGCCCGCGTAGTCGACCGGTGCGCTGCGCGGCCACTCGTGGGTGCGGCGCAGCGCCGCCTGATCGGGCAGCCCGAGCAGACCCGCCAGCACCACCACCGCGATTCCCGCCGCCATCCGTCCGCGCGGCGACGTCGGTCCTTGCTCTGCTTCCGCGGGCGCGGCAGTGCGGCCGGCTGCGGCGGGTGTCGCCGTGCGCTCTGGTTCGGCGAGCGTTGCTGTGCCCGGCGTCCGGGTCGGTGCGGGAGTGACCCGCGCGGCAGCCAGGGCGGCGCCGGCCGGTACGCAGGCGAACGGCACGGTGAAGACCAGGTAGCGGGTCACCCAGAGCGGCACCATCGTTCCGGCGGCGAAGACCAGCACCACCGGCAGCAGCACGGCGGCGACCGGCAGCAGCGCCCGGCGACCCAGCCGGGCCGCGCCGAGCGCCGTGAGCGCGAGCACGAACCCGCCGACGACACCGCTCTGCGCCAGCGCGCCCGGCAGCGCCGCCAGGTCGGGCAGGCGCGCCGGGTCCACCCAGTCGAGTTGCCGTCCACGCTGTCCCCGGGCCACGAGCGCCAGGGGGGTGACGAGCACGACGACCGGCACCAGCGCCAGCAGCCACCCGGCCAGCACCCGTCGGCCGGGCGCCGCCCCCTCCCGAGCCTCGCCGGTCACGTCCTGCCGTTCCGCTTCCGGCGCGTCCGTGCCGTGCTCCCTGCTCCCGGGAGACACCCGTGGCGTTCCACCGGCGCTCGATCTCGTGGCTGGGTGGAGCGCCGCGGGTGTCTGCGGGGCGCCGTGACACCCGTGGCGTTCCACCGGCGCTCGATCTCGTGGCTGGGTGGAACGCCACGGGTGTCTGCGGCATGGCCGGCTCGCGTCGGGCATCTCGGCTCGGGACCGGCCGGGCGGATCGACGACCGCCGCGGGGCCACGTGCGGCGGTCAGCAGCACCACCACGGCGTGGGCGGCGAGCAGGGTGAGCGCGATCAGGTGGAGCAGGGCGAGCGCGGCGACGGCGAGGGCGTACCCGGCCCAGCGTCGCCAGGTCGGCCGGCGCAGCGCCCCGACCAGCAGCAGCGTGGCCAGCACGGCGAGCAGCGTCGCGAGCGCGTACGGGCGGGCCTCCTGACCGTACCGCGAGGTGACCGGCAGCACCGCGAACAGCAGCCCGGCCAGCAGCCCGGCGCGGCGGCCGACCAGCACCGCGCCGAGGCGGGCGGTGAGCGCGGCGGCCACGGCCATGGCCAGTGCCGAGGGCAGCCGCAGCGCCGTCGGCGACGTGCCGGCCAGCGCCGTCCAGCCGTGCATGAGCAGGTAGTACGGCCCGGTCGCGGCGTCGATGGTGCGGGTCATCCGGGCCAGGTCCGGTACCGGCCGGGTGGCGGCGCTCCAGGTGGCCAGCTCGTCCCGCCACGGCTGGGCGTGCCCGATGCCGGCCAGCGTCACCACGAGCGTGAGCAGTCCCGGAACCACCCACACGACCGGACCCGAACGGCCACAGGCAGACGCGGGCACGAACCTCCTCACCCCCGCAGCGTCACACGCCGGTCGCCGTCACCCCGCCCGCTCCACCAATTCCCACCCACCCGGCCCCGCCCCCACCCGGCCCCGCCCCCTCTCCCGCCCCGGGCCCTCCGCCTCCGGGCCGGTCGATCATGAAGTTGACGGCGCTCACCGTCCCTTTTGTCCCAGCCAACTTCATGATCGACGGGGCGGGTGGGTGGGGTTGAGCTTGTTGACCAAGGAGATTGCGGTCTGGGGTGGCGGGTTGGGGGACGTTAACTCCTTGATCACCGCGGGAGAGGGCGGGAGAGGGCGGGAGAGGGAGGGAGAGGGAGGGAGAGGGCGGGAGAGGGCGGGAGGGGGAGGGAGGGCGGGGGGAGGGCGACCGGTGGGGGTGGATGGGGGTCGATCTCGGGTGGGGGCCCGTGATGTGGGATCACAGGGCGGAGCTGTGGTCGGGCGGGGCGGGGTGTGGCAGCATGAGGCACATGACCGCCGCTGTCGTCCGCCGCTTCGTGGCTCGTCGCCACGTCGATTACGGCCGCGTGCGCAGCGCGATCTGTCCGGCCCACTGACGACGCCCGACCCTTCCGTCTCGGGCGCGTACTCGCGCCGGCCGTCATCGACATCGCCGTCCACGGCCCTTCCCAGGGCCGGCCGCCGCGTCCGCGCTCCAGGCACCGCAGCAGACCCATGGAGGACGCCGCGATGGCGGTCAGCAGCACCCCGACCCGTCCCGACACCCCGGCGCCTGCCGCCCGTGCGCCCCGCCGGCCACGCGGCGAGGGGCAGTGGGCGCTCGGGCACCGTGAGCCACTCAACCCCAACGAGCGGATCAAGAAGGACGACGACCCGCTGAACGTGCGGGACCGGATCGAGAACATCTACGCCCACCGCGGTTTCGCCTCGATCGACCCGCAGGACCTGCGCGGCCGGTTCCGCTGGTGGGGCCTCTACACCCAGCGCAAGGCCGGCATCGACGGCGGGCGTACGGCTGTGCTGGAGCCGCACGAGCTGGAGGACGAGTTCTTCATGCTCCGGGTGCGGGTGGACGGCGGCCAGCTCAACCTGGCCCAGCTCCGCGTGATCGCGGACATCTCCCGGGAGTTCGCCCGGGACACCGCCGACATCACCGACCGGCAGAACATCCAGTACCACTGGATCCGGGTCGAGGACATGCCGGAGATCTGGCGCCGGCTGGAGGCGGTCGGCCTGCAGACCACCGAGGCGTGCGGCGACTGCCCCCGGATCGTGCTGGGCAGCCCGGTCGCCGGGGTGGCCCGGGACGAGGTGCTCGACCCGACCCCGGCGATCGACGAGATCGTCCGCCGGTACGTCGGCGACAAGGCGTACTCCAACCTGCCGCGCAAGTTCAAGACCTCGATCTCCTGGCTGGTCGACACGCCGTACGAGGCGAACGACATCGCGTTCCTCGGCGTGGAGCACCCGGAGCACGGGCCCGGGTTCGACGTGTGGGTCGGCGGCGGGCTCTCCACCAACCCGATGCTCGCCAAGCGGCTCGGCGTCTGGGTGCCGCTGAACGAGGTGCCGGACGTGTGGGCCGGCGTGGTCGGTATCTTCCGCGACTACGGCTACCGCCGGCTGCGCAACCGGGCCCGGCTGAAGTTCCTGGTCGCCGACTGGGGCGTGGAGCGCTTCCGCGAGGTGCTGGAGAAGGAATACCTGGGCCGGACGCTGCTCGACGGTCCGGCCGCGGACCTGCCGGCGAAGCCGGTCGACCACATCGGCGTGCACCCGCAGCGCGACGGCGCGAACTACGTGGGCGCGGCCCCGGTGGTGGGCCGGGTCTCCGGCACCCAGCTCGCGCAGCTCGCCGACGTGGTCGAGGCGCACGGCAGCGGCCGGGTGCGGCTCACCCCGTACCAGAAGCTGCTCGTGCTGGACGTGGCGCCGGAGCGGACCGAGGAGCTGGTCGCGGCGCTGCGCGGGATCGGCCTGGAGGCCCGGCCGTCGGCGTGGCGGCGCGGCACGATGGCCTGCACCGGCATCGAGTTCTGCAAGCTCGCGATCGTGGAGACCAAGCGGCGCGGCGAGGAACTGGTCGCGCGCCTGGAGGAGCGGCTGCGCGACTTCGACGCGGACATCTCCATCCACCTCAACGGCTGCCCGAACGCCTGCGCCCGCACCCAGGTCGCTGACATCGGGCTCAAGGGCCAGCTCGTGGTCGGCCCGGACGGCCGGCAGGTCGAGGGCTTCCAGGTGCACCTCGGCGGCGGCCTCGGCATGGCGCAGGGGCAGACCGCCGGCTTCGGCCGCAAGCTGCGCGGTCTGAAGACCACCGCCGAGGAGCTTCCGGAGTACGTGGAACGCCTCGCCCGCCGCTACCTGGCCGGCCGGACCGAGGGTGAGACGTTCGCCAACTGGGTGATCAGAGTCGACGAGGAGGAGTTGCGATGAGCGACGCTCGGTCTGCGCCTCTCTACTGCCCGTACTGCGGGGAGGAGGACCTGCGACCGCACGAGGCCGGGCACGGCGCCTGGGAGTGCCACGCCTGCGCGCGGGTCTTCACGGTGAAGTTCACCGGCCTGCTGAGCCGGGCGGTGAACCGGTGACCGGCCTGGTCTCCGCCGCCGGCCTCGGGCTGATCGGCGCGGCCGAGCCGGCCCGCCGCGACCCGGAGGAGCTGCGCGCGCTGGCCGAGGAGGCCGGCCGGGAACTGGCGGACGCGCCCGCGCTGGAGATCGCGCGGTGGGCGGTGGAGACGTTCGGCGAGCGGTTCTGCGTGACCAGTTCGATGGCCGACGGCGTGCTGGCGCACCTGGTCTCCCGGGTCGCGCCCGGCGTCGACGTGGTGTTCCTGGACACCGGGCTGCACTTCCCGGAGACGTTGAAGGTCCGCGACGAGGTGGCCCGGCGGATGCCGGTGCGGGTGCGCTCGATCCGGCCCCGGATGACGGTGGGCCAGCAGGACGGCCAGTACGGTCCGCGCCTGTTCAACAGGTCCCCGGACGACTGCTGCCAGCTGCGCAAGGTGGAGCCGTTGGAGCGGGCGCTGTCCGGGTACGACGCCTGGGCCGCCGGGCTGCGCCGGGACGAGTCGCCGACCCGGGCGAACACGCCGGTGGTGGGCTTCGACGCGCGGCGCGGCAAGGTCAAGGTGAACCCGATCGCGGCGTGGACGCAGCGGGAGGTGGACGCCTACGTGGCCCGGTACGACATCCCGGTGAACGAGTTGTTCGCCCGCGGCTACGGCTCGATCGGCTGCTGGCCGTGCACCCGGCGGACGAAGGCGGGGGAGGACCCCCGGTCCGGCCGCTGGGCGATGTTCGAGAAGACCGAGTGCGGCCTGCACACCTGAGCGCCGGGCCACCGGTGGTGCTGGTGGCCCACGGCAGCCGTGACCCGCGTGCGGCGGAGGCGACCCGGGCGCTGGCCCGGGCCGTGGCGGACACCTGCCCCGGTCGTCCGGTGCTGCCGAGCTGGCTCGACCACACCGATCCCGGGCCGGCCGAGGTGCTGCGCGGGCTGGCCGCCGCCGGTCACTCCCGGGCGGTCCTGGTGCCGCTGCTGCTGACCGCCGCGTACCACCGGAAGGTGGACATCCCGGCGGCGGTCGCGGCGGCCGGCGCGGACATCGAGGTACGGGTGACCGACGTGCTGGGGCCGACCGGCGGCGGGGTGGACGGCGGGCTGCTGGACGGGCTGCGCCGCCGCCTGACGGAGGCGACCGGCGACGGGCCGGGCGGGCTGGACGCGGTGGTGCTGGCGGCGGCGGGCACCCGGGATCCGGCGGCGCGCGCCTCGGTGGGGCGGGTCGCCGCCGCGTTCGGCGCCGGGCTGGGCATGCCCTGCCGCGTCTCGTACGCCTCGGCGGCGCCCCCGGAGGTCGGCGGCGCGGTGACGCGACTGCGCGCGGCGGGCGCCCGCCGGGTCGCGGTGGCCGCCTACTTCCTGGCCCCGGGCCGGTTCCACGACGGGGTACGCGCGTCGGCCCGGTCGGCCGGCGCGGTGGCGGTGGCGGATCCCCTGACCGACCTGCCGGAGCTGGCGGACCTGGTCCGGCGGCGGGTGGAGGCGGTGACGGGCTGACCCGGTCCGGGACAGCAGAACGCCCCGGCCGGAATCCCGGCCGGGGCGATCAGCGTGTACGGGTCAGGCGGAGTGAGCGCGCAGCACCCGGAGGCCGCCGCGGCGCTTCACCGCGCGACGCTCCTCCTCGCTCATCCCACCCCAGACGCCGGCGTCCTGACCGGACTCCAGCGCCCACTGCAGGCACTGGTCGGTCACGGGGCAGCGCCGGCAGACGGCCTTCGCCTGCTCCACCTGCAGGAGGGCCGGGCCGGACGTCCCGATCGGGAAGAACAGCTCCGGGTCCTCGTCGCGGCAGACCGAATCGTGGCGCCAGTCCATGGCGGCAACACTCCTCATTCTTAGTGGGTGGCCAGATAACGCTTCGTTGCTATTTCTATTTGCGTCCGCATTGCCGAATGGTGACGGTCAGCATCCATCAATTCGGCGCAGCGTGAGCAGGCTGTGGGGTGCCCGGACCTGCTGGAACAGCTCAACCTAACGAGCATATCCAGGCAATGTCCCGGCAACACGAGTTCGCTTGTGAATACTTTCACGAACTACAGCGATGTCAAGGGTGACGCTCGGAAAAACTCCGAACAGTGAGCGGGCTCACCACCCATTTGTCCGGGTTTACCAGGGCTCTGGTTACCCGGCGTGCCACAGTCGATAATCAATGTAGTACGGTCTGCGTGACGTTGCTGACATTTCCGGCACCCTTCCTCGGCGTGGCGGCCACCGCACCCGCGCGGCGGGGGGTCCGCGTCAACCGACTGGGGTACCCGAGACCTAGCAGATTACTCTCAGTGCGGCCGGAACGGATGTGAATCGGACTTTCTCCCGCTCGCCGAGGTAGTCCCCGTCCAGCTGGAACGGCAGCGGCCGGTCCGAGACCAGGGTGAACTCCGCCACGTCGTGCAGCCGCAGCACCTGCTTGCCGTGCGGATCCGGCTGCCGGGAGAAGAACTGCACCGCCGTCCGGGCCGTGCTGGCCACCCGCAGCCGCCGCAGCGCGAGCACGTCGAGCCCGAGGTCGAACGACGCCTCCGGGTTCGGGTTGATCTCCCGGTCGCCCAGGTACGTCCACGGCGCGGTGTTCTGGATGATGGCGGTGGCCAGTTCCGTCGCGGGCGCCTCACCCGGGCGCTCCAGCGTGATCGACGGGTGGCGGCGGTCCGAGCCGACGAAGTACTGACTCGCGGTGGAGCGGAAGTAGAGCGCCGGGGTGGAGACGCGCCCCTTCTTACGGGCCTGTTCGACCCGGCGGATCACCGCCGCGTCCAGCCCGAACCCCGCGCAGAACGTGAAGTAGCGGTCGTCGGCCCGGCCCAGCCCGATCGTGCGGGACCGGCCCAGCCGCAGCCCTTCCAGGATCATGCTGGTGCCGTCCGGCCACTCCCGGGGCAGCCCGAGCGCGCGGGCGAACACGTTCGTCGAACCGCCCGGCACGGTGGCCAGCGCGGGCAGCCGCTCGGCCGAGGTCTGTCCGGTGCGGAACGTCGGCGGCTCCGCCGCCATCAGGCCGTTCACCACCTCGTTGACGGTGCCGTCGCCGCCGAGCGTGACGACCAGGTCGACGCCCTCCTGGGCGGCCTCCCGGGCCAGGTCCATGGCGTGGCCCCGTCGGCGGGTGTACCGCACCGACAGGTCGACTTCACTGCGCAACGCCCGGACCAGCACGTCCCGGCTGCGCTCGCTGGTGGTGGTGGCCTTCGGATTGACCACCAGGACGGCCCGCATGGGCGGCACTGTACCGCGACTACCCACCGGTATCGTGGCGCCCGTGACGATCGACTCCGACCCGCTCCCCGGCACGCTGCGCGCCGCGGTGCTCCTGCTACGAGCCCAGGCGGTGGCGCTGGGGCTGATCGCGGTGTGGCTCATCTGGTCCGACCTCACCGCCGACACGACGGATCTGACCTCGGCACTGCTGGTGACCGTCTTCGCCGTCGGCGGCGCGGTGGCGCTCTGGGCGCTCGGCGGCGCGCTGTCCCGCCGCCGTGCCGGGGCCCGCGCGCCGGCCATCGTGCTTCAGCTCATGCTGCTGCCGGTCGGCTGGTTCATGATCGAGGGCGGCATGGGCTGGCTCGGCGTGCCGCTGATGGTGCTCGGGATCGGCATGGTCGCGTTGCTGGTGAGCGGTCCGACCAACCGCGCGCTGGGCTTCGGCGAGCCGGCCCGCTGAGCGCAGACCCGGCCCGGACGCCGCCGGGCCGGTGCCGGAGAGGGGCCGGTCAGAATCCGCCGGCGCGGCGGGTCAGCAGCGAGATGGTGGCCCGGCCGCCGGACGCGTGGGCGTTCGCCCCGGTGGTCAGCGCGGTGAGCACCTTCCACGCGAACGACGACTCGGACGGGAGCGTGGCGCCCCGGACCGTCGGCACCGTCACCTCGACGGTGAGCGCGTCCTCGGTGACCGCGAAGCGGCACTCCAACTCGGCGTCGCGGGTGGCGATGGCGAGCAGCATGGCGCACGCCTCGTCGACGGCGATGCGCAGATCCTCGATCTCGTCGAGGGCGAACTGGAGCCGGGCCGCGAGCCCGGCCGTGGCGGTGCGGAGCACGCCGAGGTAACCACCGTCGGCGGGCACGGTGAGGTGGACGACGTCGTCGTCGGTCGTCGGGTGCCCGGTCAGTTGAGTCACGGCTCCTCCCCCCGGTGCGGGACTCTACCCGGTCAGAGGGCGGGCCGCGTGGGCGCGGCCGTCGCGTGCGTGGCGAGCTCGCGCAACGCGGGCCCGGCCAGCCGGTACGGGGTCCACTCGTCCATCGGCGTGGCGCCGATCGCGGCGTAGAAGCGGGCCGCCGGGTTCCAGTTGATCATCCACCACTCCAGCCGCTGGTAGCCGCGCTCCACGCAGATCGCGGCGAGCGTGGCGAGCAGCATCCGGCCCGCGCCGGTGCCCCGGGCGTCCGGGCGGACGTAGAGATCCTCCAGGTAGATGCCGTGCACGCCGGCCCAGGTGGAGAAGTTGAGGAACCAGAGCGCGAAGCCGACCGGCCGGTCCGACGGGTCGACCGCGACGTGGCCGTACAGCGCCGGGGACGGGCCGAACAGGGCCGCGTCGAGCTGTGCCGTGGTGAGGTGGCACTGCTCCGGCGCGCGCTCGTACTCGGCGAGTTCGTGCACCATGGCGACGACGGCCGGTACGTCCTCGGGACGTACCGGCCGGATCGTCGGAGTGCCGTCGGGCGACGTCACGCCTGCTTGGTCTCCCAGAAGATCTTCGAGATCTCGTCGATCTTCGCCAGCAGCTCGTCGGCCTTGGCCGGGTCGGTGCCGCCCTTGGCGCCGGCCGCGCCGGCCAGCTTGGTGGCCTCGTTGAACAGCTGGTGCAGGTGCGGGTACTTCTCGAAGTGCGGAGCCTTGAAGTAGTCGGTCCAGAGCACCCACAGGTGGTGCTTGACCAGCTCGGCCCGCTGCTCCTTGATCAGGATGGCGCGGGTGCGGAACTCCGGGTCGGTGTTGGCCTGGTACTTCTCGCAGATCATTTTGACCGACTCGGCCTCGATCCGGGCCTGGGCCGGGTCGTATACGCCGCAGGGCAGGTCGCAGTGAGCGCTGGCCGTCACCCGGGGCGTGAGGATGCGGGGAAGGCGCATCAGGGTCCTCCATGGGTTGTTTGCGATGATCCAAGACGACATTACTCCTGGAGACGCCCTCGGGGGCTGGGAGGTGACATGGCGCCCACCGGTGAACCCCCGGCTCTGCGCGGCCCGCTGGTGCCGGTGCTGGTGACCGGCCCGTCCATGTCCCCGACGCTGCGTCACGGCGACGCGGTGCTGGTCCGCACCGGAGGCCGGCCGGTACGCCCCGGGGACGTGGTCGTCGCGGTGTTCCGCAGCCGTCCGGACCTGCTCGTCGTCAAGCGGGCGGTGGAACCGCGCGACGGCGGATGGTGGTTGCGCGGCGACAACGAGTTCGTCGCCGACGACTCCCGCGCGTACGGGGTGGCCGACGTCCGGGGCCGGGTGGTGGCCCGCTGGTGGCCGCGTCCGGGACGGGTCAGGAGCAGGTAACGACCGGAGCGGATATGACCCCGCTCACATACTGGGTGCCGAAGCGTGACTATGCTCGAAAAGTGCCCGGGTGACCCCCGCACCGCCGCGCCGCCGGTCGCTGACCACCGCTGACCACGCCGGCCGGTCCGTCTGCTCGACAGATCCTGGAGTCACCATGTCTTCGTCCACCCCGGACCCCGCCGATCCCGTCTTCCGCCTGCACGTCGGCGGCAAGATGGCAGTCGCCTCCACAGTGCCGCTGACCAGCCGCGAGGACCTCTCCCTCGCGTACACCCCGGGTGTGGCCCGGGTGTGTGAGGCGATCGCCGCCGACCCCGCGCTGGCCGACACCTACACCTGGGTGTCGCACACCGTCGCCGTGGTCACCGACGGTTCCGCCGTACTCGGTCTCGGCAACATCGGCCCGCGCGCCGCGCTGCCCGTGATGGAGGGCAAGGCGGTGCTGTTCAAGCAGTTCGCCGGCGTGGACGCGGTGCCGGTCTGCCTGGACACGCAGGACGTGGACGAGATCGTCGCGACGGTCAAGGCGCTCGCGCCCTCGTTCGGCGGGATCAACCTGGAGGACATCAGCGCCCCGCGCTGCTTCGAGGTGGAGCGCCGGCTCGACGAGGCGCTGGACATCCCGGTCTTCCACGACGACCAGCACGGCACCGCGATCGTGGTGCTCGCCGCGCTGCGCAACGCCGCGACGCTGCTCAACCGCAAGCTCGGTGACCTGCGGGTGGCGGTCAGCGGCGCGGGCGCGGCCGGGGTGGCGGTCACCAAGATGCTGATTGCCGGCGGCGTCGACCCGGACCGGGTGGTGGTGTGCGACTCGCGCGGCATCATCGGCCGGCACCGCGAGCTGACCGGCACCAAGGCCGAACTGGCCGAGCTCACCAACGCCGAGGGCCGCCAGGGCGACATCACCGAGGCGCTGCGCGACGCGGACGTGCTCGTGGGCGTCTCCGGCGGCCAGATCCCGGAGGCGGCGGTGGCCGGCATGGCCCCCGGCGGCATCGTGTTCGCGCTGGCCAACCCCACCCCGGAGGTGCACCCCGAGGTGGCCGCCCGACACGTGGCGGTGGTCGCCACCGGGCGCAGCGACTACCCGAACCAGATCAACAACGTGCTCGCGTTCCCGGGTGTGTTCCGGGGCGCGCTGGACGCCGGGGCCACCCGGATCACCGACTCGATGAAGGTGGCCGCCGCCGACGCCATCGCGGGCGTGGTGGCCGAGTCGCTCACCGCCGACGCGATCGTGCCGTCGCCGCTGGACCCGCGAGTCGCACCGGCGGTGGCCGAGGCGGTCGCGGAGGCCGCCCGCCGCGACGGGGTCGCCCGCCGCTGACGTGTACGGCAAGGGGCCCGTCCTGTCGCGTTTCGCATAGGACGGGCCCCTTCTTAACCGCTGCTCAGCTTGTTACCGTGCCGATCATGCGTGCTGCCTTCGCCTCGGCCTTCGACGCCGACAACCCGCTCGCCGCGCTCGCCGTCGGCGACCGTCCCGAGCCGACCCACCCGCAGGACGACTGGGTCACCGTGCGGGTCCGGGCCAGCTCGCTCAACCACCACGACCTCTGGTCGCTGCGCGGCGTGGGCCTGACCGCCGACCAGCTCCCGATGATCCTGGGCTGCGACGCGGTCGGCACCGACCCGGACGGCAACGAGGTGGTCATCTACCCGGTGGTGCCCACCCCCGGCGACCCGCGCGGGGTCTCCATCCTCTCCGAGCACTACCAGGGCACGTTCGCCGAGCTTGTCGCCGTACCCCGGATGAACCTGCTGCCGCTGCCCGACGGCCTGTCGGCCACCGACGCGGCGTGCCTGCCCACGGCCTGGCTCACCGCCTGGCGGATGCTGACCACC
This sequence comes from Micromonospora sp. WMMD1274, assembly GCF_049179035.1. NCBI lineage: Bacteria > Bacillati > Actinomycetota > Actinomycetes > Micromonosporales > Micromonosporaceae > Micromonospora > Micromonospora sp. WMMD1274. The sequence continues at coordinate 1,902,748 of NZ_JBMHMG010000001.1, read as the reverse complement.
AAGGGCCGGGTCGCCGACGGCGAGTCGGTGCTGGTCCAGGGCGCCGGCGGCGGCGTGGCCACCGCGGCCGTCGCGCTCGGCGTCGCGCTCGGCAAGCGGGTGTACGCGACCAGCCGCGACGCCGCCAAGCGGGAGCGGATCGCCGAGCTGGGCGCGACCGCGCTGGAGCCCGGCGCGCGGCTGCCGGAGCGGGTCGACGTGGTGATCGAGACGGTCGGCGCGGCCACCTTCGACCACTCGCTGAAGTCGGCCGCCCCGCTGGCCCGGATCGTGGTCTCCGGCGCCACCGCCGGGCACGAGCCCAAGGTCAACCTGCGGCGGGTCTTCGCCATGCAGCTGGAGATCCTCGGCACCTCGATGGGCACCCCGGACGAGCTGACCGAGCTGCTCGCGTTCTGCGCCGAGCACGAGGTGCGCCCGGTGGTCGACCGGGTGGTGCCGTTCAGCGAGATCTCCGAGGCGTTCGCCCGGCTGCACTCCGGTGAGGTCTTCGGCAAGGTGGTCGTCGACCACACCGCCTGACGTCTCAGAGCCGGTCGTCCAGGGTGGCCAGGCCGCCCCGGGCGGCGTCGGCCGGGAGGCGCTTCTTCGCCGCCGGGTCGCCGTAGAGCGTCCAGCGGAGGAACTCGACAGTGGTGTCGGCGACCACGCCCAGCGCCTTGCCGTCGCCGAGCAGCGCCCGGCCGTGGTCGCCCTTGGGCAGGCTGAGCATCGCCTTCGGCCACGGCACCGCGTCGTACACGGCCTTGCCGGCGGCGTACGACACCACCTCGTCGGCCTCGCCGTGCACGAACAACTGCGGCGCGGCGGCGCCGGCGAACGCGGTGCCCACACCGAGCGCGGTGCCGGCGAAGACGATGCCCGCGTCCAGCCGCTCGTCCCGGCCGGCGGTGAACAACCCGATCGTGGTCACACCGCCGGCGCTGTGCCCGGTCGCGGCCACCCGCTCCGGGTCCAGCCGGCCGCGCAGCGGATCGCCCGCCTTCTCGCCCAGCGCGAGCACCTGCGTCAGCACGTACGACACGTCGGCCGGCTGGTTGAGCACGTCCAGCGGGTTGCCGTCGGTGCCCCGGGAGGTGTGCGGGAAACGCGGCGCGGCGACCACGAAACCGGCCGCCGCCCAGCGGGTCAGCAGCGCCTGGTAGTCCTCCGGCCGCGCGCTCAGGCCGTGGCTGAACAGCACCACCGGGAACCGCCCGTCGGCCGCCGCGGCGGAACGCTCGACCGCGCCACCGGCCGAGCCCGCCGCCGGGTACCAGAGCGTCACCGGCAACGGCCGCTCGCCGTCGCGGTTCAGCTTCACCTGGCGTACGCCGACCGCGAAGCTCTCCGTGGGGGCCTTGCCCGCCGGTACGCGCGGAGCGGGTGTGGTGGTGGTCGGTGGGACGTCGGGTGCGGGCCGCCCGGCCGGGGCGGTGGGCTGCTCCGAGCAGCCGGTGAGGGCGGCGCCGAGCACGGCGGCGGTGAGCAGGGCGGCGGGACGACGGCGCATGAACTCGATTGTGCCTCGCGATTCCGGCCGCCAGGCCGGGTCAGCGCGCCGGGTGACCACCCGCTGACGCCCGGAGACGAGCCAGGTCGGCCGCGTCCTTGGCCCGGCGGGGGCGCTCCGGCATCCAGACCGGGAACATCTCCTTGAACTCGATCTGCGCGGCGACGCTGATCACCGGCGCCGCGAGCGTGCCGATCCGGCCGGGCGGCCCGGCGAGCATGCCGTCCGGCAGGAGCGTGCCCGCCCACGGTCCGGCGCCGACGACGACCCGGCCGTCCGCGTCCCGGTCGAGGTACGCGAAGCTCAGCTCGACGTCGTCGCGCAGCAGGTCGAGCTGCGTCGTGGCGGGCATCCGGGGGTCGGGGCGCCAGCCGAGCGCGCCGAGCCGGTCGGCCAGCGTGTCGGCGTCGCGCCGCCAGCAGTACCAGTCGACGTCGACGTGCGGGCGGGTCACTTCACCGAGGTGGAAGTCCATCGCCCACCCCCCGCGCAGCCACACGTCCACCCCGCAGGCGTCGCACACGTCGACGACCTCGCGGATCGCCCCCAGATGCCGCCCCTCCAGCCCGTCCACCCCGGCACCCTACCCACCCCGCCCAGCCCTCGCCGCCCGCCCAGCCCCGGTCGATCATGAAGTTGACGGCGACAAACCGGACAGCGAACGCCGTCAACTTCATGATCGACGGGACAACGGGGGCGGGCGGGGGCGGGAGGCGGGAGCGCGGTGCGTCAGGTGGGGAGGGAGCGGGTGGTGAAGGTGGTGGTGGCCGGCGCTGCGGCGTCGGCGGGGAGGCGGCGCAGGGCGGCACGGTCGGCGTAGAGCGTCCAGCGCAGGAAGTCGGTGGTGGTGGCGAGCACCTGGGCGAAGCCGGGTCGTCCGGGCGTCAGGTACTCCCCGTGGCCCTGACCGGTGAGGCTCAGGAAGGCGGCCGGCCCGAGGCAGCGGGCGTACGCGGCCCGGCCGATCGACTCGGGCACGATCCGGTCCGCGCTCCCGTGCACGAACAGCATCGGCGCGAGCGGCCGGGAGAGCCCGGCGACCATCCGGCCACCGGCGATCACGATTCCGGCCCGTACCGGGAACGGCTGCCCGGAGGCGAACATGCCGAGCGTGGTGTGACCGCCGGCCGAGTGACCGGCGGCGGCGAACCGGTCCACTGCCATGTGCGCGCCGAGCGGATCCCCGGGGCGGGCGCCCAGCCGGACCAGGTGACGGATCAGTCGCCAGGCGTCGGCCGGCTGGTTGCGGACGTCCTCGCGGGTGAAGGCGCGGGCGCGCTGGTTCGTACGCGGATAGGTGGGCGCGACCACCACGAAGCCGGCGGCGGCCCAGCGGCTGGTCAGCGCCGCGTGCAGGGCGGGCAGGCTGCGCAGCCCGTGGCTGTAGAGCACCACCGGGAACCGTCCGGCGGCGAACGGCGCTCCCGGCCGCACACGCGGTCCGGGGCTCGCCGGTGTGGCGCGTCCGGAGGGAGCCGCGACGACGGACGGCAGGGCCGAAGCGCGCGGCCCGCGCGGGCCCGGCAGGACCGGCGCCTGATCGGCACCTGCCGAGCCAGGGCCGGCCGAAGGAGGACCGGCCGAGCCAGGACCGGCCGAGCCAGGACCGGCCGAGCCGGAACCAGTCGGGCCGGGGCCGGCCGTGTGCGGCCGTGCGGGAGACGGTGGTTGCGCCGGGTACCAGACGGTGACCGGCAGCGGCCGCCTGCCGTCCGGGTCGAGCGTGAACTGCCGCATCCCTACCGCGTACTGGTGCGTCGGCGCGGGCCCGACGGCGGCCGGCACCGGGTCGGACGTGGCCACGGCCGGGCCGCAACCGGCCAGCAGCGCCGTCATCAGCGCGGCGACCAGCCGCTGCCCCCTCACACCTGCACGGTAGGCAGCCGAGCGGTCGGCCCGCGCCCGCCGTCCGGGCCGGTCGGTGCCGCCACCCGGGCGGCTCCCGCCTCCACCGGGTGGCCGGGTTTGCCCGATCCCACCATCCGGATCCGCAGGTGGCGGCCCGGCGGGACGTTCCGGTCCGGGCGGCTTCGCTAGGGTCAGCCGCATGGCTGAGAACTACACCGACCCGAGTGGCAACACCGCGCAGTTCCGCGCATTCGTCGATTCTCCCGAGCCGGCCGCGTCGGCGCCGGCGCCGTCGCGCGTGCCGCTGATCGCCGGCGTCGCAGTCGCCGCCGTGGTGGTGGTCGCCCTGGTCGCCTGGATCGCCCTGGGCTGAGCCGGGCTGACCCGGTCCGGATCAGCCGCGCGAAGGGTCGGACGGTCAGACGCCCAGCACCTCGCGGGTCTCGCGGGCGATCTCCCGCTCCTCGTCGGTGCCGACCACCAGCACCGCCACCTCCGCGCCGTCCGGGGAGACGACCCGGTCGCCGTGGCCGTCGTTGCGCGCCGGGTCGACAGTGACGCCCAGCCGCTCCAGCCCGGCCAGCGACGCCGCCCGCACCGGAGCGGCGTGCTCGCCGACCCCGGCGGTGAACGCGATCGCGTCGACCCGGCCGAGCAGCGCGTAGTACGCGCCCACGTAGCCGGTGATCCGCCGGCAGTAGACGTCGAACGCCAGCGTCGCGTCCGGGTCACCGGCGTCGCGGCGGGCCAGCACCTCCCGCATGTCGTTGACCCCGGTCAGTCCGAGCAGGCCGCTGCGGTGGTTGAGCAGGTCGTCGATGTCGTCCACTACCATGCCGCCCTCGCGGCGCAGGTGGAAGATGACTGTCGGGTCGAGGTCGCCGCTGCGGGTGCCCATCACCAGGCCCTCCAGCGGGGACATGCCCATCGAGGTGGCCACGCTGCGCCCGCCCTGGACGGCACACGCGCTCGCCCCGTTGCCCAGGTGCAGGGTGATCGTGTTGAGCTCGTCGTACGGGCGGTCGAGCAGGTCGGCGACGCGACGCGAGACGTACGCGTGCGAGGTGCCGTGGAAGCCGTAGCGGCGGACGCCGTAGCGCTCGGCGGTGGCCTTGTCGATCGCGTACGTCGCGCCGGCCTCGGGCAGCGTGTGGTGGAACGCGGTGTCGAAGACCGCCACCTGCGGCGTGTCCGGCAGCGCCTCCCGGGCCACCCGGATGCCGGCCAGGTTGGCCGGGTTGTGCAGCGGCGCCAGCGGCACCAGATCCTCGATCGCGGCGACGACCGCGTCGTCGATGCGTACCGGCGCGCTGAACTTCCGCCCGCCGTGCACCACCCGGTGGCCGACTCCGGCGAGGCCGCTCAGGTCGAGCCGGCCGATGATCTCCCGGACCGCGCTCTCGTGGTCGGCCGGCCCGCCGCCGGGCTCGCCGATCCGCTCGACGGTGCCCTTGTCCAGGACGTCGTCGCCGTCGTACAGCCGGTACTTGACCGACGAGGATCCGCTGTTGAGGACCAGGATGCGGCTCATTCCGACGCCTCCGCGGCGGCCTGGATGGCGGTGATCGCCACCGTGTTGACGATGTCCGCCACGGTAGCGCCCCGGGACAGGTCGTTCACCGGCCGGTTCAGGCCCTGCATGACCGGCCCGACCGCCACCGCCCCGGCCGAGCGCTGCACCGCCTTGTACGTGTTGTTGCCCGTGTTCAGGTCCGGGAAGATGAAGACGGTCGCCCGCCCGGCGACCGGGCTGTCCGGCAGCTTGGTGGCCGCCACCTGCGGGTCGATCGCCGCGTCGTACTGGATCGGGCCCTCGACGAGCAGGTCGGGCCGGCGTTCCCGGACCAGCTTGGTGGCCGCCGCGACCTTCTCCACGTCGGCGCCGGCGCCGGAGCTGCCGGTGGAGTACGACAGCATCGCCACCCGAGGCTCGATGCCGAACCGGGCCGCCGTGTCGGCCGACGAGATGGCGATGTCGGCGAGCTGGTCGGCGTCCGGGTCGGGGTTGACGGCGCAGTCGCCGTACACCAGCACCCGGTCGGCGAGCAGCATGAAGAAGACGCTGGAGGCGACCGAGACGCCCGGCACGGTCCGGATGATCTCGAACGCGGGCCGGATGGTGGCGGCTGTGGTGTGGGTGGCGCCGGAGACCATGCCGTCGGCGTGGCCGGTCTGCACCATCATCGTGCCGAAGTAGTTGGGCTGCGCCACGATGTCGTGCGCCAGCTCGACGGTGACGCCGCGGTGGGCGCGCAACTGCGCGTACGCCTGCGCGAACTCGTCCCGCCACGGGCTGGTCACCGGGTCGACGACCTGGGCGTCACCGAGGTCGACGCCCAGTTCCCGGGTCCGCCGGGCGATCTCGTCCGGGCGGCCGAGCAGGGTGATCTCGGCGACGCCCCGGCGCAGCAGCACCTCGGTCGCGCGCAGGATGCGCTCGTCCGCGCCCTCGGGCAGCACCAGCCGGCGGCGCCGGGCGCGGGCCCGGTCGATCAGGTCGTTCTCGAACATCAGCGGGGTCACCCGCGCGGACCGGCTGACCCGCAGCCGACGGGCCAGGTCGTCGGTGTCCACGCAGCGCTCGAACGCGCCGAGCGCGGCCTCGACCTTGCGCGGGTTCGCGGTGCTGGGGCGGCCCTCGATCCGGCTGGACGCGGCCACCGTGTCGTAGCTGTCGCTCGGTACCGACAGCACTGGGAGCCCGGTGTTCAGCCGCTCGACCAGGCGCATCGCGCGCGGGTCGGGCTGCTCGCCGAGCGTGAGCACCAGCCCGGCCAGCGACACCTGCCCGGCCACGTGTGCGGCGCCGGCCGCGACCAGCAGGTCGGCCCGGTCGCCCGGGGTGATCACCAGCGCCCCGTCGGTGAGGTGGTCCAGCAGCGTCGGCACGTGCGCCGCGCCCACCACGTAGTCGAGCACGTCGCGGTCGAGCGCGGTCTCGTCACCGGTGAGCACGGTGCCGCGCAGCGCCGCCGCCACCTCGGCCACGGTCGGCGCCGACACGGTCGGCACCTCCGGGATCGCGTACGCGGGCACCGGCAGCTCGGGCAGCGTCATCGGCTCCGGCACGCGGTTGGCCAGCGCCGCGATCACTGTCGCGCCGAGGTCCACCAGATCGTGGTACGCGCCGCGCAGCGCCGCCGCGATCGCGTCGGGCTGCTGCCCGAACCCGTCCACCACCGGCACCACGACGCTGCCGAACTCGGTCGCCAGCCGGGCGTTGAAGGCCAGTTCACGGGGGCCGGTGCCGTCGCCGTAGGCGAAGTCGCTGCCGACCACCACTATCGCCGGGCAGCGGCGCTCGACCTCCCGGTAGCGGGTGACGATCCGGGAGATCAGCTCCTCCCGGCGGCCGTCCGCGACGAGCGCGCTCGCCTCGGCGTACGTGGCGCCGTACAGCTCGTCGACCGGCAGGTCCATCCGGTAGCGCTCGGTGAGCAGGGCCAGGATGGGGTCGGTGCCGTCACCGGCGACGAGCGGCCGGAACGCGCCTATCCGTTCCACCTGCCGGGACAACAGCTCGGCCAGCCCGAGCGCCACCGTCGACTTTCCGCCGCCCGAACCAACGCCGGTCAGGTACACGCTGCGCGCCACGGCACCCAACCTACAAGATCGAGGTCGCTGCTGCCCGTTGTGCCTGGTCACACCGGCTAGCCGGGGGAGAAGGCGGGGAATTTTCGCATCTATGCTGGGCCGCGTGGAAGGCCCGACAGCACTGATTCCCGTCGTACCGGAATCGCCCCCCGTCTTCGTCGACCCGAGCGGGCGGCGACGTCGGCGGCTTCGCCGTCTCGCCTACTGCGCCGGCGCGGCCGGTGTGATCTACACGGTCATGGTCGGAGCCAGCTTCGCCGGCGGTCCGATCACCCCGGACACCGTCATCCCGTTCGTCGAGCCGACCCCCGAGCGGCGGCTGCCCTCGCCGAACCCGCCCGCGTCCCCGGCCCCCGCGGCCACCCGTGCCACGCCGGGCACGCCCACCGACGTCAGCACCGCCGGGACGCGGGCACCGGCCACCTCCGCCACGCCCGGCAGCGCGGTCCCGCCCAGCCCTCGGTATCAACGCCCGACCCGGCCCGCCCCGACCGCGCCCCGGACCACCCAGGCGCCGGCCCCCACCGCGCCGCCCACCGCCCCCACCGACGCGGTGCCGCCGCCCGCTGTCGACCCGCCGTCCGTCGTCGACCCGCCCGCCGACCCCGCCGCGCCGGCCGCGCCCGCCGATGAGTGACGAGGCACCCGCCCGACCGTCGAACCGCGACCAGCCCACCGTCCCGCTGGACCCCCGCCGCGTGCACGCCCTCCGGCGGCACCGGGCCGGGCGGCAGCCGGACGACGCCACCGTCGTCCTGGACGTCCGGCAGATCCCCGGCGCGCGCCGGTCCCGCGGCCGGCGTCTCCTGCCCAGGCCGAGCTGGGCCCTGGTCTCCATGGTCGTGGTCGTCCTGGCCGGTCTGCTGATCGTCGAGGCGTACACCAACGCCGCGTTCGTGCCCGACAACCGGGTGGCGCCCGGCAGCCAGCGGGAGGTCCCCAGCTCGGTGATCGGGGGCGGCCCGATCGTCAACGTCGGCGCGGAGGGCCGCACCCAGTCGCACCGCCTGCCGGAGCGTACCGTCGCGCTCACCTTCGACGACGGGCCCGACCCGCGGTGGACGCCGGAGGTGCTGCGCGTCCTGGACAAGTACCAGGTCAAGGGCACCTTCTTCGTCATCGGCTCACAGGTCGTCCGCAACCCGGAGGTGACCCGCCGGCTGGTGGCCGAGGGCCACGAGCTGGGCGTGCACACGTTCACCCACCCCGACCTCGCCGCGCTGCCGGAGTGGCGGCGGGAGCTGGAGTACGCGCAGACGCAGCTCGCCATCGCCAGCACCACTGGCGTCCGGCCGTCGCTGCTGCGCTTCCCGTACTCGTCCCGCGCCGACGCGTACACCGACCGGGACTGGCCGATGCTGCGGCAGGCGGGCGAGCTGGGCTACCTCACCGTCGTCAACGACGTCGACAGCCGGGACTGGGAGCTGCCGTCGGTCGAGGCGATGGTCGCGAACGCCACGCCGGACGGGACGGCCGGCACGATCGCGCTCTGGCACGACGCGGGCGGTGACCGGTCCGGCACCGTGGCCGCGCTGGACCGGTACATCCCGGCGATGCTGGAACGCGGGTACCGCTTCACCACCGTCAGCGAAGGGCTCAACCAGACGTTCGCGGCCGCGGGCGTGTCCGGCCCGGTGGGCGGGCACACGGCGGCCTCGCTCGACGAGCGGTTGCGGGGCCACGTCCTGGTCGGCGCGGTACGCGTCGCCGACGGCATGTTCGGGGTGCTCGGCGTCTTCTTCGTGCTCGTCGGCGTGCTCACGATCGGCCGGACCCTGCTGCTGTTCGTCCTGGCCCCACGGCACGCGCGCCGCCGCCGGCACCGCGACTGGTCCTGGGGCCCGCCGGTCACCGAACCGGTCTCGGTGATCGTGCCCGCGTACAACGAGCGGGAGGGCATCGCCGCGGCGGTCCGCTCGCTGGCCCTGGGCGACCACCCCGGCGGCATCGAGGTGGTGGTGGTCGACGACGGTTCGACCGACGGCACCGCCGACATCGTGGCGGCGCTGGGGCTGCCGAACGTCCGGGTCGTGCGCAAGCCCAACGGCGGCAAGCCGAGCGCGCTCAACACGGGCGTGGCGCTGGCCCGGCACGACCTGGTCGTCATGGTCGACGGCGACACGATCTTCGAGCCGGACTCGGTCCGCCGGCTGGTCCAGCCGTTCGCGGACCCCCGGGTCGGCGTGGTCGCCGGCAACGTCAAGGTCGGCAACCGCCGCGGCCTGATCGCCAAGTGGCAGCACATCGAGTACGTGATCGGCTTCAACCTCGACCGCCGCCTCTACGAGACGCTGCGCTGCATGCCCACCGTCCCGGGCGCCATCGGCGCGTTCCGGCGCCAGGCGCTGGAGCAGGTGGGCGGCCTGACCGACGACACGCTGGCCGAGGACACCGACGTCACAATCGCCATCGGCCGCGCCGGCTGGCACATCGTGTACGAGGAGAGCGCACGCGCCTGGACCGAGGCGCCGACCACCATCGGCCAGTTGTGGAAGCAGCGGTACCGGTGGAGCTACGGCACCATGCAGGCGATGTGGAAGCACCGGCGCTCGGTGATCGACAGCGGTCCGTCGGGCCGGTTCGGGCGGCGGTGCCTGTCGTTCCTGACGCTGTTCGGCGTGCTGCTGCCGCTGGCCGCACCGGTGATCGACCTGCTCGCGATCTACGGGCTGATCTTCCTGGACCGCAGCGACACGGTGGTGGCCTGGCTGGCGATGCTCGCGCTCCAGATCCTCACCGCGGTGCTGGCCTTCCGGCTGGACCGGGAGAAGCTCGGCGTGCTCTGGGTGCTGCCGTTGCAGCAGTTCGTCTACCGCCAGGTGATGTACCTGGTGCTGCTCCAGGCGGTCGGCACCGCGCTGACCGGCGGCCGGCTGGGCTGGCAGAAGCTGCGGCGTACCGGAGATCTCCAGGTGCTCGGGCGGGGCGCGACCGGCTGAGGCCCGGCCGCGCGGCGGCCGGTCACGCCGCCCCGGGCGTCAGTCGTCGTCCGGGTCGTCGAGGCGGGCCAGCCACGTGGCGAACCGCTCGATCGGGGTCTCGAACTCCGGGTTCAGGTCGATGAAGTCACGCAGCCGCTCGCCCAGCCACTCCATGCTGACCTGCTCGTCGCCACGGCGCTCGACCAGCTCCTCGATGCCACGGTCGGTGAAGTACACGGTGTTCCTCTCGTCGTCGTACGGCAGCGGCCCGCCCCGGGTCGGGACGGGCCGCTGCCGGTGGTGTCACGGGCGGGGGAGAGCCGCCTCGATCAGCGCGTTCTGCTCGACCTCGTGCATCTTCGCCGAGCCGACCGCCGGAGCGGCGGCGGCGGGGCGGGAGATGCGGCGCAGCCGCACCTCGGGCAGGTGCTCCAGCAGGTTGAGCGCGACGAACGACCAGGCGCCCTGGTTGGCCGGCTCCTCCTGGACCCAGGCGAAGTCCTCGGCGTTCGGGTACTGCGCCAGCGCGGCCCGGACCTCCTCGACGGGCAGCGGGTAGAGCTGCTCCATCCGGAGGATCGCGGTGTCGGTGACGCCCCGCTCCTGCCGGGCCTGGAACAGGTCGTAGTAGACCTTGCCCGAGCAGAGCAGCACCCGCTTGACCTGCTCCGGCGCCGGAGCCGCGGTGTCGGCCAGCACAGGCTGGAACGTCCCGGTGGTGAAGTCCTCCACCGGCGACACGCAGAGCTTGTGCCGCAGCAGCGACTTCGGCGTGAACACCACCAGCGGCTTGCGCTTGGGCGACAGGGCCTGGCGGCGCAGCAGGTGGAAGTAGTTCGCCGGGGTGGTCGGGATGGCCACCCGCATGTTGTCCTCGGCGCAGAGCTGGAGGAACCGCTCCGGGCGGCCGGAGGTGTGGTCCGGGCCCTGGCCCTCGTGGCCGTGCGGCAGCAGCAGGGTCACCGCGGAGCGCTGACCCCACTTCACCTCGCCGGAGGAGATGAACTCGTCGATCACCGACTGGGCGCCGTTGACGAAGTCACCGAACTGGGCCTCCCAGGCCACCAGCGCGTTGATGTTCTCCACCGAGTAGCCGTACTCGAAGCCCATGGCCGCGTACTCGGAGAGCAGCGAGTCGTGGACGAAGAAGCGCGACCGCTCGCCGTCGGCGGTGAGCGACTTCAGCGGCAGGTAGTCCTCGCCGGTCTTGGCGTCGACCACCGAGGCGTGCCGCTGGACGAACGTGCCGCGACGCGAGTCCTGCCCGGCGAGCCGGACGGTGACGCCGTCGTGCAGCAGCGTGCCGAACGCGATGATCTCGGCGAAGCCCCAGTCGATGCCGCCCTCGACGGACATCTTGCGACGCCGCTCCAGCAGCTGCTGGATCCGCTTGTGCGGGGTGAAGCCCTCCGGCAGGTTGACGTGCGCCTCGCCGATCGCCTTGACCACGGCGGCGTCGGTGGCGGTGTCGACCTGCGGCTCCGGCTCGTCCTCCCGCGCCGGGCGGCTGAGCTGACGCGGGGTGGTCGCGGCGTCCCGGGTGGCCTTGAAGACCCGCTCCAGCTGCGACTGGTAGTCGCGCAGCAGCTCCTCCGCGTCCTCCACGGTGATGTCGCCGCGCCCGATCAGCTCCTCGGTGTAGAGCTTCCGGACCGACCGCTTCGAGTCGATGATCTTGTACATCTGCGGGTTGGACATCGACGGGTCGTCGCCCTCGTTGTGCCCGCGCCGGCGGTAGCAGACCATGTCGATCACGACGTCCTTGTTGAACGCCTGCCGGTACTCGAACGCGAGCCGGGCCACCCGGACCACGGCCTCCGGGTCGTCGCCGTTCACGTGGAAGATCGGCGCCTGGATCATCCGGGCCACGTCGGTGCTGTAGAGGCTGGACCGGCTGTACTCCGGGGCGGTGGTGAAGCCGACCTGGTTGTTGACGACCACGTGCACGGTGCCGCCGGTGCGGTAGCCGCGCAGCTGGGAGAGGTTGAGCGTCTCGGCGACCACGCCCTGGCCGGCGAAGGCGGCGTCACCGTGCACCGCCAGCGGCAGCACGGTGTAGCCCTCCAGCTTGAGGTCGATCCGGTCCTGCTTGGCCCGGACTATCCCCTCCAGCACCGGGTCGACGGCCTCCAGGTGCGACGGGTTCGCCACCACCGACACCTTGACCGCGTGCTCGCCGTCCGGGGTGGTGAACTTGCCGTTCTGGCCGAGGTGGTACTTCACGTCGCCCGAGCCCTGCGTGGACCGCGGGTCGAGGTGCCCCTCGAACTCGGAGAAGATCTTCTCGTACGGCTTGCCGACGATGTTCGCCAGCACGTTGAGCCGGCCGCGGTGCGCCATGCCGATGACGACCTCGTCCAGCCCGGCCTCGGCCGAGCACTCCAGCACCTCGCCGAGCAGCGGGATCAGCGACTCGCCGCCCTCCAGCGAGAAGCGCTTCTGGCCGACGTACTTGGTCTGCAGGAACGTCTCGAACGCCTCGGCGGCGTTGAGCCGGTTCAGCACGTGCTTCTGCTCGTCGGAGCTGGGCTTCTCGTACTTGCGCTCGACCCGCTCCTGGATCCAGCGCCGCTCCTCCGGGTCCTGGATGTGCATGTACTCGATGCCGACCCGGCGGCAGTACGAGTCGCGCAGCACGCCGAGGATCGAGCGCAGCTTCATCCGCTGCTGACCGGCGAAGCCGTTGACCGGGAAGACGCGGTCGAGGTCCCACAGCGTGAGCCCGTGCTGGAGCACGTCCAGGTCCGGGTGCTTGCGGATCTTGAACTCCAGCGGGTCGGTGTCGGCCATCAGGTGGCCGCGGACCCGGTACGCGTGGATCAGCTCGTGCACCCGCGCGGTCTTGTTGATCTGGCCCTCGCTGTCGACGGCCACGTCGCGCATCCAGCGCACCGGCTCGTACGGGATCCGCAGCGAGGTGAAGATGCCGTCGTAGAAGCCGCGCTCGCCGAGCAGCAGCTCGTGCATGACCTTCAGGAACTCGCCGGACTGCGCGCCCTGGATGATCCGGTGGTCGTACGTGCTGGTCAGCGTGATGACCTTGCTGACCGCGTTCTCGGCCAGCGTGGCCTCGCTCATGCCCTGGTAGGGGGCCGGGTATTCCATCGCGCCGACGCCGATGATGGCGCTCTGCCCCTGCATCAGGCGCGGGATGGAGTGCACGGTGCCGATGCCGCCCGGGTTGGTCAGCGAGATCGTGGTGCCGGAGTAGTCCTCCATGGTCAGCTCGTTGCGGCGGGCGCGCCGGACCACGTCCTCGTACGCCTGCCAGAACTGCCGGAAGTCCATCTGCTCGCAGCCCTTGATGGACGGCACCACCAGGTTGCGCGAGCCGTCCGGCTTGACCAGGTCGATCGCGATGCCCAGGTTGACGTGCTCCGGGCGGACCATCGCCGGCTTGCCGTCGACCTCGGCGAAGGAGTTGTTCATCTCCGGGTGCTCGACGACCGCACGGACGAGCGCGTACCCGATCAGGTGGGTGAAGCTGACCTTGCCACCGCGACCGCGGGTCAGGTGGTTGTTGATCACGATGCGGTTGTCGACCAGCAGCTTGGCCGGGACGGCGCGCACGCTGGTGGCGGTCGGGACCGACAGCGACGCGTCCATGTTCTGCACGATCTTGGCGGCGACGCCGCGCAGCGGCGTGGTGCCCGCGGCGCTCGCGGTCGGCGCCTTGGCGGCCGGCTTGGCCGGGGCGGACTTCTTGGCCGGCTCAGGGGCCTTCGCCGCCGGCTTGGCGGCGGGCTTGGCCGGGGCGGGCGCGGCCTTGGGGGCGGCCTTCGGCTCCGCCTTGGCGGCGGGCTGCTCCTTGACGGTGGCCACTGCTTCCTGCTGCTCGGCCGGCTCCGGCTTCGCGGCCGGCTTGGCCTGCCCGTCCGGGCGCGGCGTGGCGGCGCCCGGGGCCGGCCGGTAGTCGGCGAAGAAGTCGTGCCAGGCCGAATCGACGCTCGAGGGGTCGGCGAGGTAGCGCTGGTACATCTCCTCGACGATCCACTCGTTCGGGCCGAAACCCGCCAGTGGGTTCTCCTGCGAAGTCTGCTGGGTCGACACGGCCGCTAATCGCCTCTTTCACGCGGTTGTGAATGTCACGGTGGCCCCCGGTGACCCCCGGTTGCCGACGCTGGGTAAACCGATGCCAAGGCTACGCCGTGCGCTGCGCGCAGGCATTCTCGCCTCCGGCTGGTGGTCCGTTTCACAGAAGATGCCAGAAGTTCGGCAAACGCTGCGTGATCCGCCGACTCCTGCTAGACGAGCAGGACCCCGGCCGACGACGTCCGTCATCGACCGGGGTCCGCCCCGACCGCGAGGTCAGGAGATGTCGCGCTTGCGGATCGTGGCCACGCCGATCGCGCCGGCCACCACCGCGTATCCGATCAGCACGAGGGCGCCGGCCCACTGCGGCGGGTTGCCCGGGATGTCCGTGTCGCCGCCCACCATGAGCCCGGAGGCCAGCGACGGGACCAGCAGCTGGAGCTTGTTGATCCAGTCGCCGTACCGCGCCGCGAGGAGGCTGAGGACGATGACCGCGCCGATCGCGCCGCCCAGGTAGAACAGGATGCCGGTCACCGTGGCGCCGATCTGGCTGCGGATCAGCACGCCGAGCCCGACGCCGAGCACCGACCAGAGCAGGTAGGCCAGGCCGTTGAGCGCGATCGCCCGCCAGACGGCGCCGCTGCCGAGCTGCGAGCCGACGTCCACCGAGTTGAGGATCAGCGGCGAGATGATCAGGTTCAGCACGGTGGTGACGAGCCAGAACAGCAGCGCCAGCACGCCGGCCGCGGCCAGCTTGGCCAGCATCACCGCGGTGCGGTGCGGCGCCGTGAGGAACGTGGTGGTCACCGTCTGGTGGAAGAACTCGCTGGTCACCACCACGATGCCCAGCAGCAGCACGATGAGCAGCCCGAAGAACTGGCCGTTGGTGTAGAGGTTGGCGGCCAGGTTGTCGGCGGCCGAGATGGCCTGCAACTGGTCGGACTGGTCGGCCGGCACCTCGCCGAAGTCCCCGCCGGCCAGCGCCTCGGTCTGCAACCAGTTGAAGAACAGCGTGAGCGCCCACAGCGCCAGGCTGATCAGCCCGAAGATCCACCAGGTGCTGGTGGTACGGATCTTGAGCAGTTCGGATCGGACCAGCGTCATCGGATCTCCGCCTTTCCGGCCGTCAGCTCCAGGAAGACCCCTTCGAGGTCGGGGCGCTCGGTGGTCAGCTCGTGCAGCTCGACCTTGGCGGCCAGCGCGACCCGGCCCACGGTCGGCGCGTCCACGCCGGTCACCAGCAGCGCGCCGTGCGGGTCGGCGTCGACGGTGGCCGACTGCTCGCGCAGCGCCGCGGCCAGTTCGTCGGCCTGCGGGGTACGCACCCGCACCTGCACGTCGTGCGTCATCGAAGCCATCACCTGGTCGACCGGACCCTGCCGGACCAGCTTGCCGGCCGCGATGATCACCACGTCGTCGGCGAGCAGCTGCATCTCGGAGAGCAGGTGGCTGGAGACCAGCACCGTACGCCCCTCGGCGGCCAGCCCCTTGAGGAAGCCGCGCATCCAGCGGATGCCCTCCGGGTCCAGGCCGTTGGCCGGCTCGTCCAGGATCAGCACCTGCGGGTTGCCGAGCATCGCGGCCGCGATGCCGAGCCGCTGCTTCATGCCGAGCGAGTAGCCCTTGAACTTGCGCTTCGCCGCGGGCGAGAGCCCGACCAGGGCGAGCGCCTCGTCGGCGCGCTCCTTCGGCAGGCCCGCCGCCGCGCAGATCACCCGCAGGTGGTTGATGCCGGTGCGGCCCTTGTGCGCGCTGGACGCCTCCAGCACCGCGCCGACAGTACGCAGCGGGTCGGTCAGGTCGGCGTACCGGCTGCCGCCGATGGTGGCCGTGCCGGCGCTCGGCGTCACCAGGTTCAGCAGCATGCGCAGCGTGGTCGTCTTACCGGCGCCGTTGGGGCCGAGGAAGCCGGTGACCCGGCCCGGCTCGACCGTGAACGACAGGTTGTCCACCGCGCGGACGGTCTTGTATTGCTTGGTCAGGCCGGACACGATGATCTGGCCGGTCCCGGCACTGGGGCGTGGCTGCCCGTCGGACATCATTCTCCTCTCCTGCCCCGGCGGGCTCGACGCGCGCCGGTGGGGGCGCCGTTGCGGGGGCGCCCCGCAACAGCCTTCCAACCCGGCGCAAGGGGGTCAATCAGGCGGGACGCGTACGCGCCGTCCTCCTCAGGGAGGAGATCAGGCCGTCGGCAGCGCCACCCAGGTGGCCCGGGCGCGGCCGAGCAGCGCGCCGTCCGAACCGTACAGGCTGGTGTGCACCTCGGCCTTGCGTCCCT
Source organism: Micromonospora sp. WMMD1274 (assembly GCF_049179035.1). Taxonomy (NCBI): domain Bacteria; kingdom Bacillati; phylum Actinomycetota; class Actinomycetes; order Micromonosporales; family Micromonosporaceae; genus Micromonospora; species Micromonospora sp. WMMD1274. The sequence goes on along the minus strand of NZ_JBMHMG010000001.1, from coordinate 1,886,583 downwards.
CGCCGCCGACGGCGAGGCCGGTCACCACGCACTCGTCGCCGGGCCGTGGCAGCGCCGTGACCTGCGCGGCGATCCGCCCCAGCACGTACGGCCGGCCGGGCGCCAGCACCGCCCAGCCGCCCGGGCAGTCCAGCGCCGCCCACACCGTCGCGGGCACCACAGCGGCCGGCGCGCGGAACGGCGCGGCGGTCCGCCCGTCCGGCAGCCGCCCCGGGAAGATCCGCAGCCCGTCCGGGTTCGCGGGTCCGCAGACGTAGCAGCGGGGGAACGGGTGATCGACCAGACCGGGGTACGCCCGCGCGGCCTCGGCCGCCGTCGCCGGGTCCACCGGCGGCACCACCGCGTCGACCGGCTCGACCCGGCGTACCTGGGCGACCAGGCGGCCGTCCGGGTCGTGTACCTCGCCGTCGGCTGCGGTCAGCGGGGTGTCCAGCGGCGGCGGCCGGCGCAACGTGACCTCCACCGGGCCCCGGTCGTCGATCAGCGCGGCGAAGATCCCGGCGCTCCAGCCGCCGTTGCCGGAGCCGTCCGGTCCCTGGAAGCGGGCCTCGACCAGCATGTGCACCTCCGGGTCCACCGCCGCCGGCGCCGTCGCGGGCGGTCCGCCCGGCAGCCTCGCACACGCCGATCCCGCCCCGGCCGTCCCGGTTCGCACACCACCGCCGGCCGTCGTTCACCGGATCGACACCCCTCGTCCCGTCCGGTGGCAACCCGGGGCACCTACACAGGAGTCATGGCTGTCCTGCACGCCGCTGGCGCACCGCTCACGACCAGCGGTTACACCCTGCTGATCGCCGACGACCCGGCACTGGTCGCGGCCGCGCAACGCCTGCGCCACGAGGTGTTCGCCGGCGAACTCGGCGCCACCGTGCCGACCGCCGCGACCGGACTCGACACCGACGAGTTCGACGCGTACTGCGACCACCTGGTGGTGCTGCGCGAGGGCACCGGCGAGGTCGTCGGCACGTACCGGCTGCTGCCGCCCGGCCGCACCGACTGCCGTTACGCCGACGCCGAGTTCGACCTGGGCCCGCTGGCCCCGCTCCGCGACGACCTGGTCGAGGCGGGCCGCTCCTGCGTCCACCCGGACCACCGCACCGGCGCCGTGATCAACCTCATGTGGGCCGGGATCTGCCGCTACCTGCACCTGCGCGGTGTCCGCTGGCTCGGTGGCTGCGCCTCGGTGCCGGTCGCGGACGGCGGGACCGCCGCCGCGCAGGTGTGGGCCGAGGTCACCGCCCGGCACCTCGCCCCGCCGCTGCTGCGGGTCACCCCGCGCCGGCCCTGGTTCGCCGAGGCGCCGGCCGCCGACCTCGCCGCGCTCACCCCGGCGCAACGCCGGGCGCTCGTGCCGCCGCTGCTGCGCGGCTACCTGCGGCTCGGCGCCTGGGTGGCCGGCGAGCCCGCGTACGACAGGGACTTCGGCTGCGCCGACTTCTACGTGTTGTTCTCGCTGGACCGGATGAACCCGCGCTACCTGCGGCACTTCCTCGGCGAGGCCGGGTCGTGACCGCCGTCGCCGTTCCCGGGGTCGGCGCGGGCCTGGGCGCCGGTGTCGACGGGGCGGGTCTGTGGCGGCCCGCCTCGGGCTGCGGGCCGGACTGCCTGCCGCCGCCCGCCGCCCCGGACGTGTCGCGGCTGCGCCGGGCGGGACGGCTGCTCGGCGTACTCGGCATGCTGGTGGCCGGGACGGGTCTGGCGGTCCTGCTGCCGCTGCTGCCCGCCACCCGGGGCCGGGCCGCGTTGCGCGGCTGGGCGCTGTGGACGCTGCGTACCCTCGGGGTCCGGCTGCTGGTCCGCGGGCGGGCGCCGCGCGGGCGCGCGCTGCTGGTCGCCAACCACGTCTCCTGGCTGGACGTCCTGGCGGTGCTCGCCGTGTCGCCGGCCCGGATGCTGGCGAAACGCGAGGTCCGGCGCTGGCCGCTGGTGGGCGCCCTGGCCGCCGCGGCGGGCACCGTCTTCGTGGACCGGTCCCGGCCGCGTGACCTGCCGGCCACCGTCGCTCAGGTGGCCGGCGCACTGCGATCCGGGCGGTCGGTGGCGGTGTTCCCGGAGGGTACGACCTGGTGCGGCGCCGCCACGGACTGCCGCCCGAGCGGCGGCTTCCGCCCGGCGATGTTCGAGGCCGCCGTGGCGGCGGGCGCGCCGGTGGTGCCGTTGCGCATCGGCTACCGGTACGCGGGCGATCCGAGCACGCTGCCCGCCTTCCTCGGCGAGGAGACGCTCTGGGCATCGGTACGCCGGGTGCTCGCCGCCCGGGGCCTGACCGTGTCGGTGACGCTGAGTGCCGCGCTGCACCCGGGCGAAGGCGCGGACCGCAGGTCGCTGGCCCGGATCGCGGAGGCCGCGATCCATCCGTCCCCTCGACCGCCGCTCGCGACACAGCTCGACCTGGCGGCTTGACCTGCGGGACGTCAGGGACGCGACACAGTCGCGATAGTGTCTTGTTCAGTCGCGATGTATCGCGTTATGCTCCTCGCAACACCTGGCGCGCCGTGGATCGGCACGCCGACGAGGGGAGCGCGTCATGGCCAGTTGGACGGTCGACAACCCGCAGCGAATCACGCTGGACGAGCCGATCACCCGGCTCGACGCCGAGCTGATCAGCGGCCGGCTGAACGTGGTCGGCGCCGACGGGCCGGCCCGGGTCGACGTGACCCGGATCAGCAGCCGTCCGCTCCTCGTCGAGGTACGCGACGGGCGGCTGACGATCCGGCACAAGCGCAAGCCCGGCCTGCTCGGCATCTTCTCCTGGTTCGGCAACCGGATCCGGGCCGAGGTGTCGGTAGCCGTTCCGCCGGACGTGCTCGCCACCCTGTCGGTGGTCAGCGGCGCGCTCGTCGCCTCCGGGCTGCGCCGGGAGACCCGGGTCGACGTCACCTCCGGGCAGGTCACACTGCGCGGGCTGCGGGGGCGCACCAGCGCCAAGGTCATCTCCGGGCCGGTCGAGGCGCTCGGCATCGGCGGCGACCTGGACCTGGAGACGGTCTCCGGTGAGCTGATCCTGGCCGACAGCGCGCCCGAGCGGGTCCGCGCCCACGCCGTCTCCGGCTCGATCACCTGCGACCTGGACAACCCGCGCGGCAGCGAGATCCGGCTCAGCGCCATCTCCGGCAGCATCACCGTGCGGGTCCGCGAGGACAGTGACCTCACCGTGCACCTGCACACCACCTCCGGCAAGATCACCAGCGGCTTTCCGCAGGTGGACAGCGGTGGGCGCGGCCTCGGCTCGATCAAGGACAGCCACGGCGTGCTCGGTGGGGGTGCGGGTAGGCTCTGGGCCTCCGCGACCTCCGGCAGCATCGCGCTGCTCGCCCGCCCGGTCGCGCCCGCCGATCATGTGGAGGACGTGCCGTGACCGCCGTGTTCAGCCACGGCCGGCTCCGCCTCTACCTGCTGAAGCTGCTCGACGACGGCCCGAAGCACGGCTACGAGCTGATCCGTCTGCTGGAGGAGCGCTTCCTCGGCCTGTACGCGCCCAGCGCCGGCACCATCTACCCGCGGCTGCAACGGCTGGAGGCGGAAGGGCTCGTCACGCACACCGCCGCGGGCGGGCGCAAGGTCTACGACATCACCGAGGCGGGCCGCGCCGAACTGCGGCAGCGCGCCGACGAGCTGTCGACGCTGGAGAGCGACATCGGCGCCGCCGTCGAGGATCTCTCCGCGCTGGCCGGGGAGATCCGCACCGAGGTACGCGGCTCGGTGCGGGACCTGAAGCGGGAACTGCGAGAGGTGGCCCGGCAGACCCGGCAGGGCGGCTGGACGGCGTCCGCCGACGCCCGGCCGGCGGGCGACGGGGGATCGCCCCGCCCGGACGACTCGCCGCTGCTCGCCGACTTCGACCAGCGGCTGGCCGCGTTCACCGTCGAGGTCGGGGCGCTGGTCCGGGCCCGGCGGCTCAGCGACAACCAGCTCCGTACCGCGATCCGGCTGCTCGACGGCGCGCTGGAAGGGCTGCGGCGGCTGCTCCGCTGATCTCACAGGTTGTTTCCAGCCGGCACCCAGCGCGACCGCAGCCGGAGCGCGGATGATGGGTGCCATGGCGGCTACCCAGACCGAGGCCCGGCTTCTCGTCGTCGAGGACGATCCCAACATCCTCGAACTGCTCTCCGCGAGCCTGCGCTTCGCGGGCTTCGACGTGGCCACCGCGACCAGCGGCAGCGCCGCCCTGAACGCCGCCAAGGACCACCGGCCCGATCTGGTGGTGCTCGACGTGATGCTGCCCGACCTGGACGGCTTCGAGGTCATCCGGATGCTGCGCGAGGGCGGCACCCGTACCCCGGTGGTCTTCCTGACCGCGCGCGACGCCACCGACGACAAGATCCGCGGGCTGACCCTGGGCGGCGACGACTACGTCACCAAGCCGTTCAGCCTGGAGGAGCTGACCGCGCGGATCCGGGCCGTGCTGCGGCGTACCGCGACCGGCGAGCAGGCGCCGTCCCGCCTCACCTTCGCCGACCTGGAGCTGGACGAGGAGACGCACGAGGTGCACCGGGCCGGCCAGCGGGTGCAGCTGTCGCCGACCGAGTTCAAGCTGCTGCGGTACCTGATGCTCAACGCCAACCGGGTGCTCAGCAAGGCGCAGATCCTCGACCACGTCTGGAACTACGACTTCCGCGGTGACGACAACATCGTCGAGTCCTACATCTCCTACCTGCGGCGCAAGGTCGACAACACCCAGCCCCGGCTGATCCACACGCTCAGGGGAGTGGGTTACGTGCTCCGCAAGCCGGCGGCGTGAACGTCGTCGACGACGCGAAGGGCAGGCTGCGCAGCGTCCCGCTCCGGCTGAAGCTCGTCGCCGCCGTCCTCGCGCTCGTGGCCGTGGCGCTCGTCGTGATCAGCGGCCTGACGGCGTTCCTGCTGCGCAACTACCTGATCGGGCAGGCGGACGACCAGCTTCGCGGCGGCGCGTACACGGTGGCCAACACGCTCGACAAGCCCCAAGGCGACCAGATCAAGATCACCATTCCGTCGGACTACGTGGCGTCCCTGATTGCGCCGAGGTCGCTACCGGAGGGGCCGTACCGCTACGAGGGCCTGCGCGACGAGGAACTGCCGCGGTTCCCAGCCGACTACGCCGGATACCGGGAGCGGGTGGGTGACCCGTTCACCGTGCGCTCCGAGGACGGCCGGAGCCGGTGGCGGATGCTCTACGCAGACCTGCCCGACGGGCGGATCATCGCGTTCGGGCAGCACCTCACCGGCGTCGACTCCGCGGTCGGGCGGCTGGTGTGGATAGACCTCCTGGTCGGGGGCGCGGTGCTGATCTCGCTGGCGTCCGTCGGCGCCGGCATCGTCCGTACCAGCCTGAAGCCGCTGGTGGAGATAGAGCGGACGGCGGCGGCCATCGCCGGTGGCGACCTGACCCGGCGCGTGCCCGACCCGGAGGAGGGGCGGTCGTGCCCGACCTCCGAGCTGGGCCGCCTGTCCCGGGCACTGAACGCCATGCTGGCGCAGATCGAGGCCGCGTTCACCGCGCGGGCCGCCTCCGAGGCGGCGGCGCGCAGCGCCGAGATGGGCGCGCGGGACGCCGCCGCGTACGCACAGGCGTCGGAGGCGCGGGCCCGCCGGTCCGAGGAGCGGATGCGGCAGTTCATCGCCGACGCCTCGCACGAGCTGCGCACGCCACTGACCACCATCCGGGGCTTCGCCGAGCTGTACCGGCAGGGCGCGGCCCGGGCGCCGGAGCAGACCGCCGACCTGCTGCGCCGCATCGAGGACGAGGCGTCCCGAATGGGTCTGCTGGTGGAGGACCTGCTGCTGCTGGCCCGGATGGACCGGGAACGGCCGATCGCGTTGAGCCCGGTCGAGCTGCCGGTGCTGGCGTCCGACGCGGTGGAGGCGGCCCGGGTGGTCGACCCGGACCGGCGGATCGAGCTGGAGCGGGAGCCGGGCGCCGGCCCGCTGGTGGTGCTCGGCGACGACGCGCGGCTGCGCCAGGTGATCGGCAACCTGATGACGAACGCGCTCACCCACACCCCGCCGGACGCCTCGGTGACGCTGCGGCTGCGGTCGGAGGCGGGCAACCTCGCCGTGGTGGAGGTGGCGGACACCGGTCCCGGGCTCACCCCGGAGCAGGCCGAGCGGGTCTTCGAGCGGTTCTACCGGGTGGACGCCGCGCGGACCCGCCGGGCCGGCGGACCGATCAGCACCGGCCTCGGCCTGGCCATCGTGGCCGCGCTCGTCGCCGCGCACCACGGAACCGTCGAGGTGGCGGAGACGCCCGGTGGCGGGGCGACGTTCCGGGTGAAGCTGCCGCTGCTGCCCGAGGCGCCCGAGCCGGGCGAGTGACATTCAGAAAACTTCCAGGCTGATTCCAGGCTGGTGACAGTGCAACGGGGAAAGCTGGTGGCATGACCGAGCACGAGACCGATCCGCAGCGGTCGCCGGCCCCCGCCGACGCCGAGCCGTCGCACCACACCGCCGAGCTGCCCCGCGTCGAGAGCGGGACGTCGGACTCCTCCACCACCCCGGCCGCGGCGTCGGTTCCGGCCGACTCCCCGGCCGCCGGAACCAGCACGCCCGCCGGGCACACGAACCCGGCGGAGAGCGCCGGGAACAACGCGCCCGCCGGGCCGTACCCGCCGCAGCCGGCGACGCCGTCCGCGCCGCCGTACCCGGCCTCGGGGCAGCCGCAGCAGCCCCACCCCTGGTACGGGCAGCAGCAGCACCAGCAGGGCGGCTGGAACCAGCAGGCCGCCACCGGCTACCCGGCCACGCAGCACGGTGGGCCGGTGCCCTCGTACCAGGCGCAGCCGTACCAGACGCAGCAGGGCTACCAGTCGTACCAGCCCGGCCAGCCGATGCCGCAGTGGGGCCCGCAGCAGCCGGCCCGCCCCAGCCGGGCCGGGAAGTTCGTCGGCGCGGGCGCGCTGGCACTGGTCCTGATGCTCGGCTCCGGCGCGGCCGGCGGCGCGCTCGCCCTCGCGCTCGACGAGGGCGGACCCACCCGCACCTACTCCGCCGCCCCGGTGATCAACAGCGCCGACCTGCCCAAGATCGCGGCCTCCGTCCAGGACAGCATCGTCACGATCATGACGAACAGCGGTGAGGGCTCCGGGGTGATCCTCAGCGCCGACGGGTTCGTGCTCACCAACAACCACGTCGTCGCCGGCGCCGGTGGCGACACCGTGCGGGTGGTCTTCGCCGACGGCAAGAGCGCCTCCGCGAAGATCGTCGGCACCGACCCGAAGACCGACCTCGCGGTGGTCCAGGCCAGCGGCGTGAGCGACCTGAAGGCGGCCAAGTTCGGCGACAGCGACGCCATGCAGGTCGGTGACCAGGTGCTCGCCCTGGGCAGCCCGCTCGGCCTCCAGGGCTCGGTCACCGCCGGCATCCTCAGCGCCCGCGACCGCACCATCCAGGCGGGGGAGGGCGGCCAGCAGAACCCGCAGCAGGGCGCCAGCTCGATCTCCGGCCTGCTCCAGACCGACGCCCCGATCAACCCGGGCAACTCCGGCGGCGCGCTCGTCAACACCCGGGGCGAGGTGATCGGCATCAACACCGCCATCGCCACCGCCGGGCAGGGCAGCACCGGAAACATCGGCGTCGGCTTCGCCATCCCGAGCAACAAGGCCAAGGACGTGGCCGAGAAGCTCCAGCGCGGCGAGAAGATCAGCCACCCCTCGCTCGGGGTGAGCGTGAACGGCGCCGAGGACGGCGGGGCGCTGGTCGCCGCCGTCACGCCCGGCAGCCCCGCCGAGAAGGCCGGCCTCCAGCGCGGCGACGTGATCACCAAGTTCGGCGACAAGGTGATCAACGACTCGAACGACCTGGTCGGCGCCGTGCAGGCCGGCAAGGTCGGTGACCGGGTCGAGGTGCAGTACAAGCGGAACGGATCCACCGAGAACGCAACCGTGACGCTCGCCGAGACGTCATAGTCCCGAAGACCTGCCTCCCTCCCGGGCGGCGGGTGACGGAGCCAAGGGGGTTGGCTCCGTCACCCGCCGCCCCTCCTCGTTTCTCACCCGGTACGGGTGAGCACGCCTCACCCGTACCGGCGGCAGGGTCGGGGCATGACCACCACGTCCGCCGTGCGTACCGACCAGGAGATCCAGCGCGACGTCCTCGCTGAACTGGACTGGGACGCGCAGACCCGGGCCACCGAGGTCGGCGTGACCGTGTCGCGGGGCGTCGTCACGCTCACCGGGCAGGTGGACAGCTACGCCCGGCGGTGGGCCGTCGAGCGCTGCGCGCACCGGGTACGCGGCGTACGGGCGGTCGCCAGTGACCTGGCGGTCGACCTGCCCGCCACGGACCTGCGTACCGACGCCGACATCGCGATCGCGGCGAGCCGGGCGCTGGAGTGGGACAGCTTCGTGCCCGCCGAGCGGCTGGACGTGACGGTGGCCGACGGCTGGGTGATGCTGCGCGGCGAGGTCGAGTTCGGCTTCCAGCGCCGTACCGCCGAACGGGAGCTGCGCCGGCTGCGCGGCGTACGCGGCGTGACGAACCTGGTCGAGGTGCGTCCACCGACCCCGCCGAGCGACGAGCAGAAGCGGCTCGACCTGCGCAGCCTGCTGCTGCGGCGCACCGGAACCGAGCGGATCGACGCCCGGGTCGACGGCGACACGGTGGTGCTCGACGGCGTGGTGAGCGCCTGGTGGCAGCGGGAGGACGCGGAACGGGCCGCCTGGGCGCTGCCCGGCGTACGGGAGGTGCACGTCGGGATCGTGGTGGCCGGTTGACCGGCTGTCGTTTACCGCGGGCCGGGTCGGGAACCCGCGCCCAGCGGGGGTACGCCGGGGACCGACGGGGAGGACTCGTGGCCGTGAACCAGCAGTCCTCGGAGCGCGCGTGGGCCGGTCCCTTGCGGATCGCCATGGTGGTGCCGCCGTGGCTGTCCGTGCCGCCGCCCGGCTACGGCGGGCTGGAGACGGTGGTGGCGGGTCTCGTCGACGCGCTCGTCGACCGGGGGCACCGCGTCACGCTGTTCGGCGCCGGCACCGAGCACGGAACCGCCGCCGACTTCGTCTCCACCTGCGACGACCTCCAGTACGAGCGGATGGGCGAGTCGCTGCCCGAACTGGCGCACCTGGCCCATGTGGACCGCCTGGTCGACCCGGCCGGCTTCGACCTGATCCACGACCACACCACGATCGGCCCGATGGTGGCCGGCCGTCGCCGGGTGCCCACCGTGGCCACCGTGCACGGCAACCCGGTCGGCGAGTACGGCACGGTGCTCGGCAACACCGACAACGGGGTGGGGCTGGTCGCGATCTCGCACACCCAGCGCCGGGCGAACCCGGGGCTGCCCTGGGCCGGCACCGTGCACAACGCGATGCCGCTGCGGGACATCCCGCGCAAGCGCAGCCCGGGCGCGGGCCCGGTGCTCTGGTTGGCCCGGTTCAGTCCGGACAAGGGCCCGGACGTGGCGATCGCGGCCTGCCGGGCGGCCGGGCTGCCGCTCACGCTCGCGGGCAAGTGCAACGAGCCGGCCGAGCGCCGCTACCTGGAGCAGGTGGTCCGGCCGCTGCTCGGCGACGATGTGACGCCCGTGGTGAACGCCGACCGGGCGACCGCGCTGCGGATGCTGCTGGACGCCCGCTGCCTGATCATGCCGATCCAGTGGGCGGAGCCGTTCGGCATGGTGATGGTGGAGGCGATGGCGACCGGTACGCCCGTGGTGGCGCTGGGCCGGGGCGCGGTGCCGGAGCTGGTCCGTGACGGGGTCACCGGTTTCGTCTGCGACGACCCGGGCGAGCTGCCGGCGGCGTTGCGGGCGGCGGCGGACCTGGACCCGGCGGACTGCGTGGCGCACGTGGCGGAGAACTTCTCGGTGGAGCGGATGGCCGCCGACTACGAGGCGGTCTACCGGGGCTTCCTGGCCGCGCGGGAGCCCGCACGGGCACCCCGGACGGTCGCGCCGGCCGTCGGCTGACCCGTCAGGTCTGCCCGGCCACGAGTTCCGCCGCTGCGGCGTCGAGTCGCCGCGCGTACCCGGGGCTGATGCTGCCCTCGCGGCGACGCTCGTCGATCTTGCTGCGGAGCCGGTCCACGGCGGCGGTCACCTCGGTCCCGCCGTTCGCGGCGACCGCGTTGCGCAGCAGGTTCCGCAGGTCCACCCCGACGTCCTCGCGGATCTGGCCCTCGGTCAGCCCGGCCTCGATCAGCCCGTCCACCCGTTCGGCGGCGTCGGCCTGACCGGCGGCCGGCGGGCGGGCGCCGCCCGTCGACGGCGGAGTAGTCGGCGCGGGCGGCGGCGTGGTGGCCGGCGCCTCGGTCACCGGCGGTTCGGTCGTCGACGGCTGTACCGGCCCGGCGGTCGGCAGCACCCGGGGGTCGGCGGGCCGGTCCGGTGTCAGAGCGGATGCCAGCAGCACCGCCGCGGCGACCACTGCGACGCCGACGGCCGCCAGCGTGAGGGTCCGGCGCCGGCCCGGCGCGGCAGCCGGGACCGGCGGCGCGTCGGGGACCTGTCCCGGCTCCGGAACCGGCGGCGCGGCGGGAACCTGCCCCGATTCCGGGACCGGCGGCGTGGCGGGAACCTGGTCCGGGGCCGGCGGCGCGGCCGGGCCGGCCGGCGGCGGGGAGGTCAGCGCGGGCAGCGTCATGGTCGGCGCCAGCATGGTGGCCGCCTGCGGGTCCGCGGGCAGCATCTGGTCGCGCAGCACGGCGGCGACCCGGCGCGCGGTGGGCCGGCGACGCGGGTCGCGGGCCAGGCAGCGCAGGCAGATCTCCGCGACCGGGCCGGGCAGTCCCGGTACGTCGTCCAGTGTGGGCTCCGGGCTGTCCGCCAGCGCCGCGCTCAGTTGCTCCCAGGTCTCCGCCGGGTACGGCGGCTGCCCGGTCAGCGTCTCGAACAGCAGCACGCCGAGCGAGTACACGTCGGTGGCGGGCTGGGCGGGCGCGCCGTCGAGCCGTTCCGGGGCCACGTACGCCGGGGTGCCGAACGTGCCGCCGTCCTCGTCGTCGTCCGGCGTGCCGATCCGGGTGGCGATGCCGAAGTCGAGCACCTTCGCGCCGGTGGCGGTCATCATCACATTGGCCGGGGTCACGTCGCGGTGCACGATGCCGAGCCGGTGTGCCGCGGCCAGCGCCTCGGCCACCTGTGCGCCGGTCTCCACCGCCGCCGGCCAGGGCAGCGGCCCCTGGGTCAGCAGGTGTTCCAGCTCCTCGCCGCTGAGCAGCTCCATCACCACGAACGAGGTGATCGAGCCGTCCGGGGCCACCGTCTCGCCGTAGTCGTGCACGGCTGTGACGTGCGGATGGTCGAGCTGGGCGGCCGAGCGGGCCTCCTCGCGCACCATGTCGCGGAACCGCGCGTCGGCGGCGAGCGAGGGGGCGAGCACCTTCACCGCCACCACCCGGTCGAGCACCTCGTCGCGGGCACGCCAGATCACCGACATGCCACCGGCGCCGATCCGGTCGATGAGCCGGTACCGCCGGGCCAGCAGACGGCCGGCTTGGAGTGTCGCCATCTAGCTCGCACCTGCCTGGGCTCGGGAGCGCTATCAGGTTGCGTGAATGTGTCTTACCTGTCAACAGTCCCCACGGAGCCGATTGCGCGGTGCGCGTCGGCGATGGCTCGCGGTGACGGCCGGGACCAGCGGGGACGGCCCGCCCGGCCGGTTGTGGGCCGCGTGCCAGGATGAACGCATGGCAGCGGGTCCGGTGGCGTTCGTGCTCGGCGGCGGGGGAGTGCTCGGCGCGGTCGAGGTGGGGATGCTGCGTGCTCTGTTCCGCGCGCGGATCAAACCCGACCTGGTGCTGGGCACGTCGATCGGCGCGGTCAACGGCGCCCTGGTCGCCGCCGACCCGACCGAGGCGGTCACCGACCGGCTGGTCCGGCTCTGGGCGTCACCCGAGGCAAGCGAGGTGTACGGCGACTCGGTCGCCCGGCAGCTGCGCCGGTTCGCCGCCCGTACCCACCTGCACTCGCCCCGCCCGCTGTACCGCCTGCTGGAGAGCACGCTGGGCGAGGAGACCACCTTCGCCGACCTGGCCGTGCCGTTCCGCTGCTGCGCCGCGAACATCGAGCGTGCGGCCGAGCACTGGTTCCACACCGGACCGCTGGTGCCGGCGGTGCTCGCGTCCGCCTCGGTGCCCGGCCTGCTGCCCCCGACCCAGATCGACGGCCAGCACTACATCGACGGCGGGGTGGTCAACTCGATCCCGGTCGGCGAGGCGGTCCTGCTCGGCGCGAAGCAGATCTTCGTACTCCAGGTGGGCCGGATCGAACGCGAGCTGAGCCCGCCGCGCCGCCCCTGGGAGATCGCCCAGGTGGCGTTCGAGATCGCCCGCCGGCACCGGTTCGCGCGGGAGATGGCGGCACTGCCCGAGGACGTCGAGGTGCACGTGCTGCCCACCGGCGGGCTGGAGCCGCGCGACGACAGCCCGTGGGCGTACCGGGACACGGCGGCGGTGGGACGGCGGATCAGCCGGGCGTACACTGCCTCCCGCCGATACCTGGACACCGCGCTGGAGCGCTGAATGCCGCTGCCACCCCGCTGGCTACGCCGGCTGGTGCTCGCTCCTGGAGTGGTGCTGCTGGCCGTCTTCGTGGTGACCACGCTGCCCGGCTGGGCGCTGCTGGCGCTCGCCGCGTCCCCGCTGGTGCCGGGACGGCTGCGCCCGCTGCGGCTGCTCTGGATCGGCACCGTCTACCTGGTCTGGGACGCCGCCGCGCTGCTCGCCCTGTTCCTGCTCTGGCTCGCCTCGGGCTTCGGCGCGTACAAGCGCGCGCCGGCCTTCCAACGGGCCCACTACGTGCTGGCCGGCTGGTTCCTGCGGATCATGTTCTGGCAGGCCCGGTGGACGCTGCGGCTGAGCATCGACGTGGTCGGCACCGACCCGGACACCGCCCTGCCGGGCCGCCCCGAACTGGTGGTCTGCCGGCACGCCGGGCCGGGCGACTCGTTCATCCTGATCCACGCGCTGGTGAACTGGTTCAAGCGGGAACCCCGGATCGTGCTCAAGGAGACGCTCCAGTGGGATCCGGCCATCGACGTGCTGCTCAACCGGTTGCCCAACCGGTTCATCGCGGCCGGGCCGGACGGGCGGGGGTCGGTGGTGCGGCAGATCGCGCACCTGGCCACCGGCCTGGACGACGACGACGCCTTCGTGATCTTCCCGGAGGGCGGCAACTTCACCCCGTCGCGGCGGCTGCGCGCGATCGACCGGCTGCGGTCGCTCGGCCTGGAACGGATGGCGCGGCGGGCCGAGCGGATGCAGCACGTGCTCGCCCCGCAGCCGGGCGGGCTGCTCGCCGCGCTCGACGCCGCGCCGGACGCCGGGGTGATCTTCGTGGCGCACACCGGCCTGGACCAGATGCTCACCGTCGCGGACGTGTGGCGCGAGCTGCCGATGGACAAGCGGATCGTGATGCGGTTCTGGTCGGTGCCGCCGGAGGAGGTCCCGGCCGGCGAGCAGGAACGCATCGACTGGCTGTTCGACTGGTGGGCCCGCATCGACACCTGGATCGCGGCCAACCGCAACGGCGCGGCCGACGACGCCTGAGCGGAATCGCCGCGCGTGTTCAGCGCGGTGCCAGGTCCGCCGCGTAGGGTGCGCTGGTGGACCAGATCTGCGTGGTGACGACTGTGGTGGACGCCCGCGGGGTGGCGGACGTGCTGGCGGCCGCGGCCGTCGCCGGCCGGCTCGCGGCCTGCGCCCAGGTCGGCGGCCCGGTGGACAGCACCTACTGGTGGCAGTCGGCGATCCAGACCACCGCCGAGTGGCAGGTACGGTTCAAGACCGCACCGGACCGGGTCGACGCCCTGGTCGACCAGCTCCGGGCCAACCACCCGTACGAGGTGCCGGAGATCCTGGTCAGCCGGGAGGACAGCGGCAACCCCGCGTACACGACCTGGGTACACGAGCAGACCCGGCCCTAGGTACTCCTACTCTGTCCGTCCGCCCCGCCGCTGACGAAGCTGGCGGGGTGGAGAACACCGGCTACCCCTGCCCCGGTTGCGGCGCCCCGGCCGACCTCGTCGCCGGATGCCGCACCTGCGGCCGTCCGCCCTACCCGCCCGCCGCCGAGGTGGTCCGGCTGGACCGGGAGATCACCGAGCTGGCGCCGCGCGTCGAGGCGGCCCGGCTCGCGTACCAGGATCTGTCCGGCCGGCTGGTCACGGCCCGGCAGCGGCGGGCGGCGCTGGCCGCCCGGATCCGCCAGGAGATCCCCGCGCCGCGCGCCGCCGGTCCCGCGCCGCTGCCGGCGCCGACGCCGCCGCGTCCGGTTCCGGTTCCACCCACCCCCGCGGTACGCCCCGGCGGTGCGGAGACCTCCACCCGCGCGGTCCAGGGCCTGCTGTTCGTCCTCGGTGGACTGCTGCTCGGCACCGCCGCCGTGGTGTTCACCGCCGTCGCGTGGGCCACGTTCGGGGTGGCCGGCCGGGCGCTGATCCTGCTGGCCGTCACCGCGCTCGCCCTGGTCGCGCCGCTCGTCGCCCGGGCGCGCGGGCTGCGCGGCACCGCCGAGACGCTCGCCTCGGTGGCGCTGCTCCTGGTGGTCCTGGACGGGTACGCCGCCTGGTCGGTGGACCTGTTCGGGGTGACCGGCCTGCCCGGCAGCCGGTACGCGGCGCTGGTGACGGCCGTCGGTGCGGCGGTGGCGGCCGGGTACGCCCTGGTCAGCCGCCTCACCGCGCCCTGGTTCGCGGCGTGGCTGCTCGCGCAGCCGGTGCTGCCGCTGGCCGCTGCGGCGTTCCGGCCGACTGCCGCCGGCTGGGCGCTGGTGCTGACCGCCGTGGCGCTCGGCGACCTCGCGGTGGTGGTCGCGCTGCGCCGCCGTACCTCCGGCACGCGCGCGGCGCAGGTGGCCGGGCGGGTGCTGGGCTGGACCGGGCACGGCGTGGCGCTGGTCCTGGCGGCCGGCTGCGCGCTGGTGCCGCTGGCGCTCGGCCGCGCGGCGGGCACCCCACTGCTGGCCGGCGGTCCGCTGCTGGTGGTGGCGCTGGCAGTGGTCGCCGGCGCGCTCGCCGCCGGTGGCCGCCTCTGGCGCGCGACTGCCACCGGGCTGCTGGTGCCGGTGCTCGCGGTCGCGTTGGTCCGGCCGGTCGGCGAGCTGCGTCCCGGTCTGCTGCTGCTCGCCGCCGGCCTGGTGGTGGCGGTGCTCGCCGGTGCGGTCCGGGCGCTGCCGGCGCCGGTCCGGACCGGCCCGCTCGTGGGCGCGCTCGCGGTGGCCGCCGCGCTGGGCCAGGTCGCGGTCGTGCTCACCGGCGTGGTCGGCGCGGCCACCGCGAGTGCCGGCTTCCCGGCCTGGCAGGGCGGCCGGGACGTGCCGGTGCCGTCCTGGGGCTGGCAGCTTCCGGTGGCCCTGCTGCTGACCGCCGGGGCGGTCGCGCTGCTGACGCCCCGGGCCGTCCGGCCGCTCGCCGGCGTGGCGGCCGCCGGGTTGGTCGCCCTCGCGGTGCCGGCCGTGACGGCGACGCCGTGGCCGCTGGTGCTGATTGTGGACCTTGCGGCGGCCACCGCGCTGCTGCTGGCGGCGGTGGTCCGGCCGCGCGGGGGACGGGTCGTCGTGCCGGCCGCCGCGTCGGCCGGGGCGGTGCTGCTCGGGCACGCGCTGCTGGTCGGCTGCGCCGCCCCGGCCGGTGCCGTCGCCGTGCTCGCCGTCACGGTGGTGCTCGGCGCGGCGCTCGCCACGCTGGGCCGGCGCGGACAGGACGCGCAGCCGGTCGTCGGCGGCGTCGCGCTCGCGGTGGCGCTGCTCGCCGTACCGGCGGGCGTGGCGGTCGCGCTGCTCGGCCTCGGCGCGCCGGCCTGGTGGCAGCTGCGCGGTGCGACCGCCGCCGTCGTGGTGCCGGTGGTCGTCGTCCTCGCCGTCCGTCGCCTGTGGACCGACCTGAGCGGGTACGCCTCGACGGGGCTCGCCGTGGCGCTCGCCGGGGTCGGCCTCGGGCCGCTCGTCGCGCCGGGCGGGGAACCGGTGGCGCTGTACGCCGCGGTGGGGGTGCTGCTGGCGCTCGCCGCCGGTGCCGGCTCCCGGCCGGCGGTCGCGCCGCGCGCGGTGGGTGCCGCGCTTGCCGGACTGGCTCTGCTGGCCGGCGCGTGGACCGCGCTGCTGGTGCTCGCGAACCTGCCGGTGCGGCCCGGGGCGGGGGTGCCCGCCGCCGCGACGGCGTCCGCCGAGACCGCCCGCGCCGGGCTGGTGCTGCTGCTCCTGGGTGCCGCCGCCGGGGCGTACGCCGCGACGGATCGCCGCGTCGCGTGGTGGCTCGCCGCGTCGCCGTTCGGCGCGGTGGCGCTGCCCGTGCTGGCGGAGGCGGCCGGGGCGCCGTGGCCGGTGGTGCCGGCTGTGGCGTTCGGGATCGGGCTGGCCGCGCTGCTGGCCGCCGCGCTCACCGGTGCGCACCGGGCGGTGCTCGTGCCGCTGGGCGTGGTGCTGGCCGTTCCCGGGTTCGGCGGCCTGCTCGCCACCCGCGCCGCGACGCTCGCCGCGCTCGGTGTGCTGGTGGTGGCCGGTGCGGTGACCGGGGTGGCCGGACGGCCGGCGGTGGTCCGGATCGTGGGGTGGCTGGGCGCCGTCACGGCGGCGACCGGGTTCGCTGTCGTCGCGTCGCTCACGGCCGGGCAGCCGCTGCGTACCGGAGCCTTCGCGGTCCTGGCCGTCGCGGCCGTGACGCTGCACGCGGCGCCACTGCTGCGGCTGGTCCGGTCGGGCGGCCCCGACGGCGCCGGCGCAGGGCGGGCCGGCGCGTGGGCGCTGGAGGCGTCGGCGCAGGCCGTGGCGCTGCTCGCGCTGCTGCTCACGGGCGGCTCGTTGCGGCACGCGGCGGCGGTCTGCGTGCTGTGGGGCGTGGCCGTCGCGGTCCGGGTGCTGCGCCGGGGCGAGTCGCCGGCCGGGCGTCGCGCGCTGGCGGCGGTGGCCGCGGGCAGCGAGCTGGTCGGCGGCTGGCTGGTGCTCGCCGCGCGCGGGGTGGTCGTGCTGGAGGCGTACACGCTGCCGGCGGCGGCGCTCGCCCTGGGCGCCGGGGTGCTGGCGCTGCGGCACCGGCCCGGGCTGACCAGCTGGCTGGCGCTCGGCCCCGGGCTCGGCGCGGCGTTGCTGCCGAGCCTGGTGTCGGTGCTGGTCCTCGGTGAGCCGCAGCCGTGGCGGCGGCTGGCGCTCGGCGCGGCGGCAGTGGCAGTGGTGTTCGCCGGGGCGGCCCGGCGCTGGCAGGCGCCGGTGGTGCTGGGTGCGGCCACGCTGGTGCCGCTGGCGCTGCACGAGCTGGCCCGGGGCTGGGACCTGCTGCCGCGCTGGATCTTCCTGGGCCTCGGCGGGCTGCTGCTGATCGGGCTGGCCGCCACCTACGAGCGGCGCCGGCGCGACGTGGTCCGGCTGCGCGAGGCCGTCGCCCGGCTCGGCTGAGCGGGGCGGCGAAGCCCTCTCACCCACTGTGGTGAGAGGGCTTCGTTGCGCCAAAATTGATCAGCGGCAATTATTGCTCCGCTGCATCGACGCCGCGAAGGGGGCAAGGAAAACGGTCCCGAGAGCTCAACGCGTAGCGGGGCCGGCGTGGGTGCCGGCAGGGCGAACAGAGAAGGGCGTTGGGTGCCATTGATCAAGATCCGACGAACGCCCATAACCCTCTCAGCGAGTGGCGAGGCTGGTCTTCCTGGAGCAGGCCATGAGTGAGGTCCGGTTCCCCGACTTGAGGAACGAGATGGTTCGGGCCGTCAAAGCCCTGGCAGACCCGGCTTATCAGTGGTCGGCATGGGTTCGAAGGGAACTGCCGCCCGGCGGATACGACGAGTTCACCCATCGCATCCACATCCTTTACGACGACACGCAGGTTCTGGAGGATCCGGACGCAGCGATCGGCATATACCTCAGATCTCAGGAGGAAGCTGACGCACTGCGGGGATTGGCCCAGGCGCTCGATTCGCTCTTCGACGAGTGTGGCACCGAGCTTCCTGACGAGGCCTATCTGCGGGCACCTGGCTGGCCGGCGGTCGTGGAGGCCGCGAACAGGGCGTTGTCCAGCTTCGACGGATAGCGCGTAGCAGGAGAGTTCGCGGTGGCTCGCGGGCCGGGTGGCGTCTGAACGAGACGCCACCCGGCTTCCGCGACCGGGAACCGGGCTCGGATGGCACCGATGCGCCTCACCTGATCGGCGAACCACCGTCGACCGGGATGGTGTGGCCGTGGATGAAGGACGCGTCGTCGCTGGCGAGGAAGCAGACCGCCCGGGCGATCTCGTGCGGCTCGCCGTACCGGCCGGCGGGCGCCTGCATGGTCAGGTCGTAGAACGGGAAGTCGCTGGTGATCTCCGCGCCCTCGAAGGCGGCGGTCTTGATCACGCCGGGACCGATGCCGACCGCGCGGATGCCCTGGTGGCCGTAGTCGTAGGCGATCTGCTTGGTGAGCCCGATGACGCCGTGCTTGGCGGTGGTGTACTCCGCGCCGACCTCGCTGGCGACCACGCCGGACGCCGACGACACGTTGATCACGACACCCTTGCCGCGCTCCAGCATGTGCGGCAGCGTGGCCTTCGTGGCGAGGAAGACGCCCTTCAGGTCGACCTCCATGACGCGGTCCCACTGGCTGTTCTCGATCTCCAGCAGCGGCACGTACGCGCCGAACACGCCGGCGTTGTTCACCAGCACGTCGATGCGCCCGTACGCGTCGAGGGCGGCGCTCACCATGGCGCGTACCGAGTCCTCGTCGGTGACGTCGGCCGCCACCGCCACCGCGTCGCCGCCGGCCTCCCTGACGCGCGTGACCGTCGCCTCGGCGCGCTCCAGGGAGAGGTCGGAGACGACCACCTTCGCGCCCTCGGCGGCCAGTTCGACGCACATGGACATGCCGAGTCCGGAGCCAACCTGGTCCGGGCTGAAGCCGCCGCCCGTCACCAACACCACCTTGTCCGTCAATCCACGCACCGCGCTGTCTCCCGTCTGTCGATGTCCGTGCGTCCGGCACGGCTGACCGTTCGGATGAATGGCCCTCATCTTTACGTACAGATTAGCTGGTCAGAGGGGGTGCGCCCACCGGCAAGAGGGCTTGCTGCAGTGTGACGAAGATCGTTTGCGCCGCTCCGGCCCGCAGGGGTAGGGACAGCACCACCCCGTAGCCGGGGGTCTGCGGGATTACCCACGGCGACGATCATCGCCAGAATCGGTGACGGAGAGTCGCGTACGGAGCGTGGCTCGCGGCATCGGGGGCGACATGACTACTTCCACGTCGACGGAACCCGCGGCACGGCGGGGCAGCGACTACGCGCGGCTGTCCCGCCGGATCGCCGAGGCGGGACTGCTCGAGCGGCGGCCCGGCCGCTACGCGCTGCGGATCGCGCTCACGCTCGGCGCGTTCGTGGCCGGCTGGGTCGTGGTGGCGCTCGTCGGCGACTCCTGGTGGCAGGTGCCGCTGGCGGTGGTGATGGCGGTGGCGACCACGCAGGTGGCGTTCCTCGGCCACGACGCCGGGCACCGGCAGATGTTCCGGCGGCGCGGGCCGAGCGAGGCGGCCGGACTGGTCGCCGGCAACCTGGCGGTCGGGCTCAGCTACGGCTGGTGGGTGGACAAGCACAACCGGCACCACGCCAACCCGAACCACACCGACGAGGATCCGGACGTCGGCGCGGGCGCGCTGGTCTGGACGTACGAGCAGGCCACGGCGACGCGCGGCCTGAGCCGGTGGATGGCCCGGCGCCAGGCGTGGCTGTTCTTCCCGCTGCTCCTGCTGGAAGGGCTGGCGCTGCACGTGGCGAGCGTGCAGGCACTGGTCGGCCGGGAGCCGGACGGGCGGTGGCGGGTGCCGATGCGGCACCGGGCGGTGGAGGCGCTGCTGCTCGCCGCGCACGCCGCCGGCTACCTCGGTCTGCTGTTCGCGGTCATGTCCCCGGCCAAGGCGCTGTTGTTCGTCGCCGTGCACCAGGGGCTCTGGGGGCTCTACATGGGCTGCTCGTTCGCCCCGAACCACAAGGGCATGCCGATGCCCACCGCCGACGACGAGCTGGACTACCTGCGCAAGCAGGTGCTGACCTCGCGCAACGTCCGCGGCGGCCGGTTCGTCGACCTGGCGCTGGGCGGGCTCAACTACCAGATCGAGCACCACCTGTTCCCGAACATGCCGCGCGCCAACCTGCGCCGGGCCCGGCCGCTCGTCATGGCGTACTGCGCCGAGCAGGGCGTCCCGTACGCGGAGACCGGGCTGTTCGAGTCGTACCGGCAGGCTCTGGCGCACCTGCACGACGTGGGCCGGCCGCTGCGCGCGGCCTAAGCCGGGCGGCTGCCGGTAGGGTCGTCGCATGGTGGAGGGCGCGCCACGGTGGTGGCGCGCGGCGCGGCGGGCCGACCGGCCCCGGCCGCGTCACGGGACGACATCGTGCGGAGCTGCGGCATGAGATTCGAGATCAGCAAGGTGCTCGACGCCATCGAGGGTCGGGTCTGCACCGACCCGTCGCTGGCCCGGGCCGTGGTCGACCTGGCCGAGGTCATCCGCTGGCAGAACCTGGACGGCGGCCGTCCGGCGAGCCTGCTGCGGCTCGGCATGGTGATCGACGCGCTGTCCCGGCAGATCGGCGAGGACAGCGTCCCGGTCTACGCGATCGTGCACCGGGCGCTGCTGTCCGACGCCGACCTGACCTCCAACGAGCGGATGGTGGTGCGCCGGTGGGCCGACGACGGCCTGGTGGAGGTGCTCGACCAGCCCGGTGACCGGATGCTGGAGGTGGCCGACCTGCTCGGCCTTCCGGTGCTCACCCGGGCGCGGCTGGACGGGCTCGTCGGGCGGTACCCGTGGATCGGGCAGGCGGGCCGGGTGCTCGCCCCGGTGCCCGGCGCCGGCGGGCCGGTCTTCATCGCGCACGTCGGCGGCGGCCAGGACCCGGCCACCGGCAGCCGATCGCCGGCCGGGGTCAAGGTGCTCTCCCGGAAGTGGCGCTGCCCCGAGCCGGGCTGCGCGCTGTTCGGCGGCGGCGGGGGCGGCGGAGCGTTCGCCGACCTGGCCGCCGTGGACCGGGTGCCGGCCGAGCAGCCGCCGCCCACGTTGCGTACCGGCGCGCCGACCTGCCCCCGGCACGGCGCGCGGCTCTCCGACGCCGGCCCGCGCCCGCGTACCGCTGTGCTCGCCGTGCGCATCGGCGGGCTGGTCCGCAAGCGGTTCGCGCTCACCGAGACCGAGCCGGTGGCGGTCGGCCGGGCGCCGGACGGACCGGGCGGGGTGACGCTGGGCCAGTGGCTCAACGACGAGGCCCGGCGCTGGATCAGCCGCAGCCACATCCGCCTGGAGTTGCGGGTGGGCGAGGTGGTGGTCACCGACACCAGCACCAACGGCTCCGGCGTGCGCCCGGGTGGCTCGATGGCCGAACAGGAGCGGCTCGCGCTGGCGCCGCAGCAGTCCCGGGTGCTCGCCGAGGGGGACCTGATCGAGCTGTACCCGGGCGTGCAGGTGGGCCGCGCCGACGACATGAGCAGCGACGCGAAGTACGCCCCGAACTCGGTGATGGCCGAGGCGCCGACCATGGCGATGCGGCTGCCGCGTCCCTGACCGCACGTGCGAAGGCGCCGGGACCGTCGCGGTCCCGGCGCCTTCTCGCGTACGGAGTGAGCCTCGTCGCGTACGGTCTCAGCCGGCCAGGACGGCGGCGAGCTGCGCCACCGCGTGGTCGATCTCGTCGGCGGTGATCACCAGCGGCGGGGCGAGCCGGATGGTCGAGCCGTGCGTGTCCTTGGCCAGCACGCCCCGCTCCATCAGCCGCTCGCACGCCTGCCGGCCGGTCATCAGCTCCGGGTCGATGTCCAGCCCGGCCCACAGCCCGCGCCCGCGTACCGCCACCAGGCCCTTGCCGATCAGGCCGCGCAGCCCGGCGTGCAGCCGCTCGCCCAGCTCGGCCGAGCGGCGCTGGAACTCGCCGGTGGCGAGCAGCCGGACCACCTCGGTCGCGACCGCGCAGGCCAGCGGGTTGCCGCCGAACGTCGAGCCGTGCTGGCCCGGCTGGAGCACACCCAGCACGTCGTGGTTCGCCGCCACCGCCGACACCGGCACGATGCCGCCGCCGAGCGCCTTGCCCAGCAGATACATGTCCGGCTCGACGCCCTCGTGCTCGCAGGCGAACGTCGCGCCGGTACGCCCCAGACCCGACTGGATCTCGTCGGCGACGAACAGCACGTTGCGCTCGGTGCAGACCCGGCGCACACCCGGCAGGTAGCTCTCCGGCGGCACCACGACGCCCTGCTCACCCTGGATCGGCTCCAGCAGCACGGCCACCGTGTTCTCGTCGATCGCCGCGGTCAGCGCGTCCAGGTCGCCGTAGGGCACCACTGTGAAACCCGGGGTGTACGGCCCGAAGTCGGCGCGCGCGTCCTCGTCGGTGGAGAAGCTGACGATGGTGGTGGTACGGCCGTGGAAGTTGCCCTCCGCCACCACGATGTTGGCCTGGCCCGGCGTGACGCCCTTGACCTGGTAGCCCCACTTGCGGGCCACCTTGATGCCGGTCTCCACCGCCTCGGCGCCGGTGTTCATCGGCAGCACGAGGTCCTTGCCGCACAGCGCGGCCAGCTCGCGGCAGAAGTCGGCGAACTGGTCGTGGATGAACGCGCGGCTGGTCAGCGTGAGCCGGTCGAGCTGCGCGTGCGCGGCCTCGATCAGCTTCGGGTGCCGGTGGCCGAAGTTCAGCGCCGAGTATCCCGCCAGGCAGTCCAGGTAGCGGCGGCCGTCCACGTCGGTCAGCCAGGCGCCCTCGGCCGACGAGATCACCACGGGCAGCGGGTGGTAGTTGTGCGCCGTGTGACGCTCCGCGTCCCGGACCGCGGACGGAGTCCGCAGCATGTCGTCGATGATCACTTGCTCGCCTTTCCCTGACGGAGTCGCAACGTGCAGCACTTCGGTCCGCCGCCGGCCTTGCGCAGCTCGGACAGGTCGATCCCGATGGTCTCGTAGCCCCGGTCGCGCAGCTTCGCGGCCAGGTCGGTGGCCTGCGCGGGCAGCACCACGTGCCGGCCGTCGCTGACCGCGTTCAGGCCCAGCACCTCGGCGTCGGCCATGGTGGCGTGGATCGCGTCCGGGAACAACCGGCGCAGCACCGCCCGGCTGCCGGGGGAGAACGCCTCCGGCAGGTACGCCACGGTGCGCTCGTCGAGCACTGTCAGCGCGGTGTCCAGGTGGTAGAAGCGGGGGTCCACGAGCTGCATGGTGATCACCGGGTAGCCGAAGACCTCCTGGAGCTGCGCGTGCGAGGCGTGCGCGGTGCGGAACCCGGTGCCGGCGAGCAGGTGGTCACCGGCCAGCAGGACGTCGCCCTCGCCCTCGTTGACGTGCTTCGGGTCGTACATCTCGAAGCCGGCGCCCTCGAACCAGGCCCGGTACGCGGGCGCCTCGTCGGCGCGCTGCGGGTCGCGGAACTGCACCGCCATGGCCTTGCCGTCGATCACGGTGCCGCCGTTCGCGGCGAAGACCATGTCCGGCAGGCCGGCGACCGGCTCGATCAGGTCGACCTCGTGGCCCAGGTCCAGGTACGTGCGCCGAAGCTGCTCCCACTGCCGGATCGCCAGGTCGGCGTCGACCGGGGCGGTGGGGTCCATCCACGGGTTGATCGCGTAGTCGACGGCGAAGTACGTCGGCCGGCACATCAGAAAGCGCTGGCGGATGGCGTCCATCGTCATGTCGTGCTCCCAGAGTCGGGCGCGCCCGGCCACCGTCGGCCCACGGGCTGGCGCCGTGGTCCAACGTTATGCGGCCCGGGTAGACGACATCCACCGCGGGAAGTTGCGTTGAGCAGCGAATCGTTGCGTTGAATCGGTCAGCAGCGAGTGATCGCTGCGCCGACCCCGGACACACTTCGGGGGCGGCGAACCGCCGCCCCCGAAAGAGGTGTTGCCCGGCCGGTGAACCACCGGAACTGATCGGGCTGGCCGGCCCTGCCGGCGATCGGGACAGTGCCCGTCAGAACCAGTTGCCAAACTGTGAGTCGAGCCACTCGCGGAAGCGGCCCACCCAGTCGCCGTCGGTGGTCGGCCAGTCGAACTGGCCGGTCATCGCCACGATGCCGAGCACCACGGCGGCCAGGCCGACAGCGATGCCGATCAGCGCGTCGGTCTTGCCCGCCACGTGCCGGCGGCGGGTGGCGATCAGGCCCAGCACGGCCAGCACGGCACCGGCCGCGCCGACGCCGATGCCGTACCCGGCGAGCGTGCCGGAGAGCACGAACAGCGCCCCGACCACCGAGACGATCAGGCCGAGCGTGGCGAGCAGGCTGGCCCGGGGACGCTTGGTGGTGTACGGCTCCGGCTGGTCCACCCGGCCGTCGCGGTCTGCGTCCGTACCGTCGGGCCGGCCGTCCCGGTCGAGGTCGGTGCGGCCGTCGCGGTCGAGGTCGGTGCGGTCCGGGCGACCGTCGCGGTCCAGGTCGACGGTGCGCTCGGCGGCGGGCGTCGCGCCGACGGTCCGGGCGTCGGTCACCGGAGCGGTCCGCGTGTCGGCGTCGGCCCGCCGGCCGGTGACCGCGCGCGCCGCCGCGGCCCGGTCCGCAGCCCTTCGCCGCGCCTCCGCGTCCGGCTCGTCCACGGCCGTCGCGTTCCGGCCGCCGGTCGTCGTGGCCGCCGTCCGGCCGTCGGTCGCCGCGCCGGGGTCGCGCGCGTCCCGGTCGGCCGCCGCGTCCCGGGCGCGCTCGTCGTCGGTCGCCGTGGCGGCGCTGCGGTACGTGGTCCGCTCCTCGTCGCGGTCGGTGACCACCGGCCGGTCGGCCGGCTGCTCGGCGGTCCGGTCGCGCTCGTCGACCACGCCGTCGCCGTTGGTATCGGTCGCCGGGGAGTTCCGGCGGGACAGGATCTTCACGATGGCACCTCCTGATCCAGGCGCGGAGGCCGCGCATGACATGCAGGAAGTACCCAGGTGCGCCGAAATCGACACCCGCGGCCCGCTCCGCACGCTCCGACGACCGGCATCGGAGCGTGCGGAGATCGTCGCCGGTCAGGACACGGTGCGTGACCACTGCTGGTTGGTGCCCGTACCGCAGGTGTACTGCTGGACGTCCGCGCCGTCGCCGGTGCCGGCGTTCACCACGTCCAGGCACTTCCCGCTGTGCCGGGCCCGCAGCTGGAACCAGCCGCCGAGCGCGGCCCACTGCCACTGCTGATTGGCGCCGCTGCCGCAGGTGTACTGGATGATGTTGGCGCCGTCGGCGGTGGACGCGTTCGCGACGTCCAGACACTTGCCGCTCGCGGCGTTGACGAGGCGGAACCAGCCGCCGCCGGCGTCCTGGAACTCCCACCGCTGGTTGCCGCCGCCGTTCCAGCTCCACTGCTTGACCTCGGCGTTGTTCGCAGTGGAACCGTTGATCACGTCGAGCACCCGGCCGCTGTGCCGGGCCGTGACGCGGTGGTACGTGGGCGAGTTGCCGGTGACGGTGCCCGCCGCCGTGTCGACTGTGACGGACGGGTACCAGGTCAGGCTCATGCTGGTGGCGGTCGGGAAGCTGATCGGCAGCCACACGTACTGGGAGTCGTTGGCCGGGCCGCCCCAGGCACCCGCCCACCGGTCACCCAGATAGAGGTAGCCGGTGCCGGACGTGCCCTGGATCGGCAGCACGAAGGCCGGCTGGGAGTTGAACGTGGTGCCGTTGCCCACGTCGGTCCAGCCGCTCCACGGTCCCGAGATGCTCGGCGCGGTGGCGTACCGGGCCTGGTTCGGGCTCCAGCCCGTCGCCCCCGAGGTCAGCAGGAAGTAGGTGCTGCCCCGCTTGAACATCGCCGGCGCCTCACGGTGCGCGCCGTCCCAGAAGTTGCCCACCACAGCAGCGACGTTGAGGTAGTCCGAGGTGAGCCGGTAGATGTTCAGGTCGTAGTTGTCGTCGGCCGCCGAGATCATGTACGCGGTGCCGTTGTCGTTGTAGAGCGTGATGTCGCGGGACATGTGCTGCCCGAGCGGCCGGAAGCTGCCGTGGTACGTGTAGTTCCCGTCCACGGTTGCCGAGGAGGCGACGGCGGCCCGCGCCTCGTTGTAGTCGGAGCCGTTCTCCTTGTGCATCCACATCACGAACCGGCCGGTGCCCGCGTTGTAGACGACCTTCGGCCGCTCGATGTTGGCGACCCGCAGCTCCGCGGCCGACGACTGGGTGAGCACGTTGTTGCGGAACTCCCAGGTGCGCAGGTCCGTGGAGCGGTAGACGGAGACCGCCCGGAACGTGTTGTCCGGGTTGCGGTTCTCGCCGAACCAGTAGTAGTGGTCGCCGACCTTGAGGACACCGCCGCCGTGGGCGTGCACCACGGCGCCGCTCGTGTCGGTGAACTGGGTGCCGTTGGTGACTGTCACCGGCGCCGCCAGCGCACCCGCTGCCGGTCCCACTACCGTCGCCGCGACGGCCACTGCGAGCGCCAGCCCCGCCGCGAGGAGGCGGCCGGTGCCGCCGTGCCGTGCCGTCCACCGCATGCCGGTCACCGCCCGCAGACCGGCGTGATGGCGGCGGGCGTCGCGCTCGTCGCCACGAGCAGGCCGAACGTCGTCGAAGCACCCGGCGCCAGCGTCCCGTTCCAGGAGGCGTTGCGGACCTCGGCGTCCTGGCCGGAGCCCTCGGCCACCCCGCCCCAGACCGACTGGATGCGCTCGTCACCGGACCACCGCCACGAGACCAGCCAGCCCGGGACCGGATCGGTGCCGTCGTTGCGCACCGTCACAGTGGCGACGAAGCCACCGCCCCACCTGCTGTCGATCGCGGCCGTCGCGGAGCAGAGCGACAGCGTGCGCGCCGGTCCGCCGATCACGTACGGATCCCGTACGCCCTTGGTGTCGCCGAACCGGAACCAGTACGCGGTGCCCGGGGTCAGGCCGCCGACTGTGACAGTGCCCGACCGTTCCGGCCCGGTGACCGCCTCGGCCACCGGGTCGCGCCACCCGGTGGCGTCCTCGCGGCTGGCGAAGAGGCTGACGACCAGCGGCGGGTCGTATCCGCAGGGCGGGCTGAGCACCATCCAGTAGGTGATGGTGATGCTGGTCGTGGTGGCCCCGGTCACCTGGCCGCTGACCGGCAACGCCGGCGGGCACGCGAACGTGGGCGTCGGGGTCGGCGTCGCCGCGGTGGCGAGCGTCGTCGTCGTGGTGGCGGGCGACCGGTCGGCGCCGGCCGAGGCGGCCGGGCCGGTGAGGGCGAGGGCGGCGGCCAGTGCCGCGCCGAGCGTACGGAGCATCTGTCTCTCCCGAGCTGGGGGCGCCGGGGGCGGTCGGCGCCGGAGTTGTGGTGGACCGCGATGTCGCCGCCGTGACGACACGGCGGAGCGCCGGAGACGACTGCCCGGCACCGGGGTGGCGCATCACCCCGCGCTTGTCCCTCCGGCGAGATCGAGCGGCTCGCACTGGCTCCCGAGCGCTGCCGCCGCCAGTCTTTCAGTCGACGAACATCGATTCAATGTCGTCCCAGGACCCGACGTCGCCGGCGGTCCGATCCGCTGGCTACGCTTGGTCGTTGTGCCAGAGGGACACACCATCCACCGACTCGCCGCCCGGCACGCCGAGCTGTTCGCGGGCGACAAGGTGCACGCCGACAGCCCGCAGGGGCGCTTCGCCGAGGGCGCGGCCCGCCTGAGCGGCACCGTCCTGGACGGCACCGAGGCGTACGGCAAGCACCTGCTGCACCACTACGCGGGCGAGTTGACGCTGCACGTACACCTGGGTCTGTAC
Source organism: Micromonospora sp. WMMD1274 (assembly GCF_049179035.1). Classification (NCBI taxonomy): domain Bacteria; kingdom Bacillati; phylum Actinomycetota; class Actinomycetes; order Micromonosporales; family Micromonosporaceae; genus Micromonospora; species Micromonospora sp. WMMD1274. The sequence continues at coordinate 1,859,036 of NZ_JBMHMG010000001.1, read as the reverse complement.
GGCAAGTTCGCCGACGGGCCGGGGGAGCCGCCGGCCCCGGTCGGGCAGCTGCGGCTGCGCCTGCACAGCGACCGGCACTGGCTGGAGCTGCGCGGCCCGACCGCCTGCGAGCTGCTGACCCCGCCCGAGGTGGCGGCGCTGCGCGACCGGCTCGGGCCGGACCCGCTGCGCGCCGACGCCGACCCGGACCGGGCGTACGCCCGGATCCGCCGCAGCCCCACCCCGCTGGCCGCGCTGCTGCTCGACCAGTCGGTGGTGGCCGGCACCGGCCTGATCTTCGTGACCGAGGCGCTGTTCCGGGCCGGCCTGCCGCCGCTGCTGCCCGGCCGGGAGCTGACGCCGGCCGGCTGGGCCGAGCTCTGGGCGGACCTGGTGATGCTGATGACCCGCGCGGTCGAGCGGGGCCGCATCGACACCGTGCGCGACGCCGACCTGCCGGAGGCGACCGGCCGTGCGCCGCGCGCCGACAGGCACGGCGGCGAGGTGTACGTCTACCGCCGCCCCGGCGCGCCCTGCCACGTCTGCGGCACTGCGGTCAGCCGGGGCGCGCTCGCGGGGCGCAACCTCTACTGGTGCCCCACCTGCCAGGCGGGCTGAGTCACATCTCGTCGAGCAGCCAGCGGGCCGCCTCGACGTTCCCGGGGAAGACCTGGTCGCCGCCGATGCTCCAGGCCACCGTCTGGCCGATCGCCCAGCCGCGTACCCGCTCCCGGTCCAGGCCCAGCTCGGCGCTGAGCCGGTCGAGCCGGTGCCGGACCGCCGCCGGGGAGTGACCCAGCTCCGCGCCGCGCACGAGCGGCACCACCGCGAACTCCCGCTCGCCGACCAGCGGCTTCGGGTCGATCACCAGCCACGGTTCGCGCCCGGCGGCCAGGATGTTGCCGGCGTGCAGGTCCTGGTTGACCAGCACCTGCTCACCCTGGCTCGGCGCCAGCTCCGCGAGCAGCCCGAGCGCGGTGTCGAGCAGGCGCCGCTCGTACGGGCGGCCGGCCCGTCGCCAGTTACCAGGCATCCGCTCCGCCCAGCCGGCCGCCTCCTCGGCCAGCGGCGTGAACGGTTCACCGGCCGGCACCGCGAGCCCCGGTAGCAGGCCGACCGCGACGTCGAGCGCCGCGTCGGCGGCCAGCGAGTGCAGCGGCGTGCCGGGGTCGCACCGCTCGACCAGCAGTGCGCGCCGATCGGCGTCGTGGGCGAGCAGCCGGATCGCGCCGCGCCCGTCCCAGTGCGCCAGCGCCGTTGCCTCGTGGACGCTGTCGTCGTCCGGGTACTGGAGCTTCAGCACCGCCCGGGTGCCGTCGGGGAGTGTCGCGGGCAGCGCCAGCGAGGCGAACGCGTACGCGAACGGCGGGCCGACCGTCAGCTCCCACCGCGCGACGCAGTGGGCCAGCCGGCCGGGCAGCTCCGCGAGCCACGCCCGGCCGGCCTCGGTCTGCTCGACCCAGCGCAGCCCGTCAGGAATGTCGCACCGCATCCAGACATCCTGACCGGTACGGCGACGATCCGCTGTCCCGGGCCGGGGCTCGCCGGTCTGCGGTCAGCGCAGCCGGCGGATGTCCCCGTACGCCCGGTAGAAGCCGCCCCGGCCGGACTCGCGGACCTCGGTGACCAGGTAGCGCGCGCCCGGCTCCCGGATGCCCTTGGGGAACTGCACCGACCAGTCCCGCCGGTAACCGTCGGCGAGGACGTGCACCCGCAGTCGGCCGCCCTGCTCGACGCACTGCACCAGCACGCCGTCGCGGTCGTCGGTGGTCACCTCGACCGACGTCCAGGCGGCCGTCTCGGGCATCCGCGCCGGCGCCTTGACGTCGACCACGTCGGGGACGCTGCCCGCCTCGGCCGCCCGGATCGCCGCCTCGCTCGCGTCGATGCAGGCCAGGTAGCCGCTCGTGGTGACCACGTAGAGCCGGTTGTCGTGGTACTGCATCGAGTACGCCGAGCCGCAGCCGGTGCCGAGCTTCCACAGCCGGTTGCCGGCCTGGTCGAAGCAGTAGATCGAGGAGGCGCTGTCACCGGCGAACACGTACCGGCCGCCCTCGGCGGTGGCGCAGGAGAAGACCGCGGCGTCGCAGCGGTAGACCTGCTCGGCCCGGCCGTCCTTGCGCAGGCGCACCACCTCGCGGGTGCCGGTGCCGGCGAAGACGGCGTCCCGCTCCTGCCAGCCGAACAGGACGGCCCCGGTGCCGGTGTGCCACAGCTCGCGCCCGGTGCGCCAGTCGTAACCGGTGACCCCCTGCGAGTGGCCGTGGTAGAGCGCGTCGGCGTCGCAGCGCACCATCCACGCCGACCGGCCCCGCCCCGGCCGGCGCCAGAGGAACTCGTCCTCGTGGTCGATCGCGGAGATGCCGCCGTCGCGGTCGGACACGCCCAGCACGCCGTCGTGGATGTCCAGCCAGTAGATGTCGATCTCGGGCGCGATCGCGTACGCCGCACGGGGCACCTTGCCGGACAGGTCGTAGACGTTGCCGTCGTCGCAGCCGGCGTAGACCCAGGCGTCGTCGGCGACGATGCACTTCACCCCGTCGGGCAGCCGGACCTGGTTGACCAGCCGGGCGTCGTGGTCGAGCGTGGTGATCACGCCGTGTTCGTTGCCGACCATGCAGTGCCGGTCGTCGACGAAGATGCCGAAGGCGGGCGCGCCCGAGGCGTACCGCCAGAGGACCGGGGCGGTGCGGGCGGTCGAGCGGGTGCTGACGATCTGCCGGCGCGACACCGTCCGCTTCTGGCGTACGCCGGGCACCGCCGGGGCGTACCCCTTGCGGACCTTCTCGCCGATCTTCTTCGCGGCGGCGGCGCGGGCGCGGGTGTTGTCCGGGTAGGTGCTCGTCTTCACCTGGCCCTGGTCGCCGATCCGCCCGTAGCGCACTGTCATCGCGGTGTCGTCGACCACCACCTCGTAGAACTTGTGCGCTCCACCATCCACTTCGGACAGTTCGAGGTAGGTCGTCTCCTGGGACATGGGGGTATACCTCCGAGGGGAAGTGCCGAACCGGCAACGCGCACACGCTAACCCCCGGCACCGACAAACCCGGGTGTCGGTGTTAAGAAGGGGCCCTTCCTCTACCGGAGGCGTTAATAGGGGGCCCTTCCTTACACGGCGGCGAGGGCGTCGACGGCCTTGCGGGCGGCGATCAGCACCGGATCCCACACCGGGGCGTACGGCGGCGCGTACCCCAGGTCGAGCGCCGTCATCTCGTCCACTGTCATGCCGTTCCACAGCGCCACCGCGAGCGCGTCGATCCGTTTGGCCGCCTCGGACCAGCCGACGATCTGCGCCCCGAGCAACCGCCCGCTGGGCCGCTCGGCGATCAGCTTGACCGTCATCGGCCGCGACCCCGGGTAGTAGCCGGCCCGGTTCGTCGACTGGGCCAGCACTGTGACGAACTCGAAGCCGGCCTCCCGCGCGTCCCGCTCGCGCAGCCCGGTGCGGCCCACCTCCAGCTCGCAGACCTTGGTGACGGCGGTGCCGATGACGCCGGGGAAGGTGGCGTACCCGCCGCCGATGTTGATGCCCGCGATCCGGCCCTGCTTGTTGGCGTGCGTGCCGAGCGGAATGTGCACCGGCATGCCGCTGACCCGGTGCAGCGACTCGACGCAGTCGCCCGCCGCCCACACGCCGGGTACGCCCGGCACCCGCATCCGGCGGTCGGTGCGGACCGCCCCGGAGGGACCGATCGGCAGGCCGGCGGCCTCGGCGAGCGCGGTGTTGGGGCGTACGCCGAGACCCAGCACCACGACGTCGGCCGGGATCGGCCCCTCGTTCGTGACCACCGCGGAGATCCGGCCGTCCCGCTCCTGGAGACCGGTGACCTGGAGGCCGGTGCGGACGCCGATGCCGGTCGCGCGCATCGCGTCGGCCGCCAGCTCGCCCATGTCCGGGTCGACTGTCGACATCGGCTGGTCGGCCTGCTCCACGAGCTGGACGGAGAGCCCGCGCTGCACGAGCGCCTCGGCCATCTCGACGCCGACGTAGCCGCCGCCGACGACCACCGCGCGCCGGGGCCGGGGCTCGCGTTCGAGCCAGCCGATGAGCGCCGCGCCGTCGTCGAGCGTCTGCACGCCGAACACCCCTGACACGTCGTCGCGTGCCCAGTCCGGCTGCACCGGGGACGCGCCGGTGGCGTACACCAGGGTGTCGAAACCGGCGCGGACCTCGCCGCCGCCGTCCAGGTCACGCGCGAGGATCTCGCGGCGGTCCAGGTCGATGGCGGTGACCTCGTGCCGGGTACGGACCTCGATGCCGAAGTCGTCGCGGAAGGTCTTCGGGTCGCGGGCGATCAACTCGTCCCGCTCCTCGACCAGGCCGCTGACCCAGTAGGGGATGCCGCAGGCCGAGTAGGAGGTGAAGTGCCCGCGTTCGAACGCGACGATCTCCAGCTCGGACCGGTCGCGGCGGCGACGCGCCTGCGACGCCGCCGACATCCCGGCGGCGTCGCCGCCGATGACGATCATGCGCTCGGCCACGTCGCCCATCCTGTCACGCCGGGCCACGGCCGCGTGGCCGCTCAGCCACGGGTCTGCCGTGCCACGTCCGCGACCACGTCGACGAGGCTGCCGGTACGCGCGAACACCGCCCGCTGTCGTGCCGCGCCGCTGCCGTGCCGCCGCAGCCCGCCCAGCAGGTCGGTCACCCGGTCCAGGTCGCCGTGCCGTTCCAGTTCCGGGCGAAGCCGGTCGACGAGCCGGTCCAGCAGCTCCCAGGCCGGGCGCAGCTCACCGTCGGTGAGGTCGACGCCCTCGCCCTCCAGCCCGTCGTGGGCGGCCCGCCAGTGCGCCGCCACCAGCAGGTGGTGGTCGGTGTTGACGGCCGGGCGGCCGGCGGCGATGTCGGTGAGCGCGGTCGCGACGAGCGCGCGGACCAGCGCCGCCACCAGCACCGCGTCGTCCACCGACGGGCAGACGTCGCCGATGCGGATCTCCACCGTGGGGTACTTCGCGGACAGCCGGGCGTACCAGTAGAGCATCCCCTCGTCCAGCATCACGCCGCTGGCGATGAGCTGCCGGATCAGCCGCTCGTAGTGCTCGTGCGACTCCAGGTACGGGGTGGGCGCGACCGACGGCCAGCGTTCCCACTCCACCGAGCGCCAGCTCGCGTACCCGGTGTCCTCGCCCTGGGAGAACGGGGAGTTGGCGGTGACCGCGTGCAGGATCGGCAGCCAGGGCCGGACGTGGTTGAGCACCTGCACACCGGTGTCCGGATCGGGGATGCCGACGTGGATGTGCATGCCGTTGTTGCCGGGACCGGGCACCAGCAGCCGGAACCGTTCGATCATCCGGTCGAAGCGCGGCTTGTCCACCACCGGCGGCACCGGCCCGTCGACCGGCCCGGTGCCGATCGCGAGCAGCCGTACGCCGGCCCGCTCGGCCGCGTCGGCCAGCTCGGCGCGCAGCATCGACAGCGAGTGCCGGATCGAGGACAGGTCCAGCCCGGGCGGGCTGCCGATCTCGATCTGGCTGGTCTGGAACTCGCGTTCCACCTGACCGCGCAGCTCGGCCGGCACCTGCTCCATGACCAGGTCGACGGCGGGTACGGCGGTCCCCGTGTGCGGGTCGGCGAGCAGGAACTCCTCCTCGACGCCGACTGTCAGCAGGTCGGTTCCGCCCGATGCGGCGCTCCGCTCCCGCTCCGCCACTGAGCCACTCATCGTCACCACCGTCTCCTCCGGACCGCTCGCGGCACCGTGCCGCGTGGTCGAGGACCTGTTACCCACCGTGTCCGTTTGGGGAAACGTGCCGCTGGGCGTGTCGGCGCCGGTTCGCCCGAACGGGTCGTGCCGCCGGTGGGCGTGCACGGGCCCGCGGGGCGTGACACGGCGGGCTAGGGTGGCCGTGTGACGGGGATGCTGGCGGTGCTGACGGGAGCGTGGGCGTACGCCCTCGCCCTGTTCGCCGACCGACCGGCCGGGCTGATCGCCGGTGCGGCGGTCGTCGCCGCGCTGCTGCTCGCCACGCTGCTCGCGCTGCGGGTCCGCGCGCTGCCCACGCCGCCCGGCACCCGGTTCGCCGCCGCGCTGCGTGCCCGCGCCCGCCGTCGCGGGGTGCCCCGGCAGGTCGACCCGGACGCACCGGGGCGTCCGCGCCCCCGCGCTCCCGGCCTGCACCCCTCGGCCGCGTAGCCACCTTCTTCCGGCCCGCGTCGGCGGGCCGGTAGATCCCTCCATCCCGGCTTCCGCGGCCGATTCCGTCGTCATCCGTCCCGCCGTGCGGCACGTCGCCGCCCGGGACACCCGGAATCGCCATCGAGGGGTCCACCCATGCTCGCCTTCGCACCGTTGCACTCCGCGGCCTCGGCCGCGGCCACAGTCGTCACCTGGCTCGCCGACGTGCTCGCCCCGCTCACCGGCGGCGCCGCGACTGCGGCCGCCATCGTCCTGTTCACAGTCGCCGTCCGGCTGCTGATCTCCCCGCTGACAGTGGCCCAGGTCCGCGGGGAGCGGCGTCGCACCGCGCTCGCTCCCGAGGTACGGGAACTCCAGCGCCGGTACGCCGACGATCCGGCCCGCCTCCAGAGCGAGCTGTTCGCGCTCTACCGCAACGCCGGGGCCAGCCCGGTGGCGGGCTGCCTGCCGGCGCTGTTGCAGGCGCCGTTCTTCCTGGTCATGTACCGCCTGTTCGCCACCGGTGACGGCGCGCCGGAGCTGCTGGGAGAGCGGCTCGCCGGCGTACCGCTGGGGTGGCACCTCGGCGACGGCCTGGCCGGCCCGGTGCCGCTGGTGTTCGGCGTGCTGCTGGCCGCGCTGCTCGCGCTGGCCTGGTGGTCGTCGCGGCGGATGCGCCGGGCGGCGGCCGCCACCGGCACCGTGGCCGGGACGCCGGCCGAGGGTCCGGGCGCGGCGGTGCTCGGGCGGGTGTTGCCGCTGCTGCCGTACGGCACGGTGCTGGTGGCGCTCGTGGTGCCGCTGGCGGCGGTGCTCTATCTGGTCACCACCACGGCGTGGACCGCGCTGGAGCAGGTGGTGCTGCGCCGGCCGCAGCCGGCGGCGGCCATCGACAAGCGTTGACAAGTGCGGGGGCGGGCGCGTAGAAATCGCTCTCAGAGAGCGCTCTCCCGGCCCCGTCCCCGCAGAGAGGCACCCCGAATGAATCCGATCCCGGCGGCCCCGGCCGCCTCCGCCACCGTGCCCCGAACACGCCGCCGGCTCGCCCTGGCCGCCGGTGTCCTCGCGCTCACCACAGCGCTCGCGGGCGTCTCGATGACCGCCCAGGCCGCGGTGCCCCCGACACCGCCCGGGTGGAGCCTGGTGTGGAGCGACGACTTCACCGGCTCCGCCGGCACGCTGCCCTCGTCCGCCAACTGGATCATCGACACCGGCACCGGCTACCCGGGCGGCCCGGCCAACTGGGGCACCGGCGAGATCCAGACCTACACGTCCAGCACCGCGAACCTGGCCCACGACGGCTCGGGCAACCTGCGCATCACGCCACTGCGGGACTCGGCCGGCCGCTGGACCTCGGCCCGGATCGAGACGGTACGGGCGAACTTCAAGCCGCCGTCGGGTGGTGTGCTGGCCCTGGAGGGCCGGATCCAGATGCCGAACGTGACGGGCGCGGCGGCGTCCGGGTACTGGCCGGCGTTCTGGGCGCTCGGCTCGCCGTACCGGGGCAACTACCAGAACTGGCCGGGCATCGGTGAGTTCGACGTGATGGAGAACGTCAACGGGATCAACTCGGTCTGGGGCGTGCTGCACTGCGGCGTCGCGCCGGGCGGCCCGTGCGGGGAGTTCAACGGCATCGGCGCCTCCCGGGCCTGCCCGGGCAGCACCTGCCAGTCGGCGTTCCACACCTACCGGTTCGAGTGGGACGCCTCGACCAGCCCGCAGCAACTGCGCTGGTACGTCGACGGCCAGCTCTTCCACACCGTCGGGCAGAACCAGATCGGTGAGCCGTACTGGAGTCAGATGACCAACCACGCCGGCTACTTCCTGCTGCTCAACGTGGCGATGGGCGGCGGCTTCCCGGACGGCGTGGCCGGCTCCGCGACGCCCACCGCGTCGACCGTGCCCGGCCGGTCGATGCTCGTCGACTACGTGGCCGTCTACACCCGCGGCGGCGGGAGCAACCCGTCGCCGACGCCGACCACGCCGCCGCCGGGCGGGGTACGCGACGCGTACGCGACGATCCAGGCCGAGTCGTTCAACGCGCAGAACGGCGTGCAGGTGGAGACGTGCGCCGAGGGCGGCCAGGACATCGGCTGGCTCGCCAACGGCGACTGGGCCCGCTACGACAACGTCGATTTCGGCTCGACGCCGCCGCGCGACTTCGTGGCCCGGGTCGCCTCCGGCGCGGCGTCCGGCGTGAGCGGGCTGGTGGAGGTCCGGGTGGACAGCCCGACCGCGCCGCCGATCGGCAGTTTCGCAGTAGGCAACACCGGCGGTTGGCAGACCTGGCGCTCGGTGCCCGGCAACGTCGGCGCGGTGACCGGCCGGCACACGGTCTACCTGACGTTCAGCAGCGGCCAGCCGTCCGACTTCGTCAACGTCAACTGGTTCACCTTCCGCCGCTGAGCGCGGCCGGGACGCGGCCCGAACCCCCCGGGGTTCGGGCCGCACCGGTGCTGGACAGAAACAGTTAACACTCTTAATAATGGGCGCACGTCGACGGTTGTGAATCCCTCTCCACCCCGCCCGTCCCCTGGAGGACGCCGTGAGACTCCGCCCCCGCCTGGCGACGCTCGCCGCCGCGCTGACCACCGCCGTGGTCGCCGGTGCCCTGCTCGCCGCGCCACCCGCCTCCGCCGCCACCGCCGCGTTCGTCCGCACCTCCAGCTGGAGCAGCGGGTACGAGGCCCGGTTCACAGTCACCAACGACAGCTCCGCCGCGATCTCCTCGTGGAACGTCCAGTTCGACCTGCCGTCCGGCAGCACGCTCGGCTCGTTCTGGGACGCCCGGCTGACCACCTCCGGCCAGCACGTCACCGCCGTCAACCAGTCCTGGAACGGCGCGCTCGCCCCGGGCGCCAGCACCAGCTTCGGCTTCGTCGTCAGCGGCACCGGCGACCCGGTGAACTGCACAGTCAACGGCGCCTCCTGCACCGGCGGCGGCAACCCCGGCAACCCGGGCGCACCGGCCACGCCGGGCGGGCTGCGGGTCACCGGCACCACCGCGTCCGCCGTCTCGCTCGCCTGGAACGCGGTCTCCGGCACCGTCACCGGCTACCGGGTGTACGAGGGCGGCACGGTCAAGGCCACAGTCACCGGCACCTCGGCCACCGTCTCCGGGCTGGCCGCGTGCAGCGGGCACAGCTACACCGTGACCGCGTACAACGGCACCGGCGAGTCGGCGAAGTCGGCGGCGGTCGCGGCCACCACCAGCGGCTGCACCGGCGGCGGTGGCGCGATGGCCGCCGCGCCGTACCTCTACCCGGGCTGGGGCGACCCGCCCGCGCCCGCCACCGTGATGGGCGCGACCGGCGTCAAGTGGTTCACCATCGCGTTCGTGCTCTCCGGCGGCGGCTGCACCCCGGCCTGGGACGGCAGCGGCCCGCTGACCGGCGGCACGCATGCCGCCACCATCGCCGCGATCAAGGCGGCCGGCGGCGACGTCATCCCGTCCTTCGGCGGCTGGAGCGGCAACAAGCTCGGCCCGAACTGCTCGTCCGCCGCTGCCCTGGCCGGCGCGTACCAGCAGGTCATCAACGCGTACGGGCTGAAGGCGATCGACATCGACATCGAGAACAGCGACGAGTTCGAGAACGAGGTGGTGCAGGACCGCATCCTGGACGCCCTGAAGATCGTCAAGCAGAACAACCCGGGGATCAAGACGATCATCACGTTCGGCACCTCGACCACCGGGCCGTCGTACTACGGCACCCGGCTGATCAACCAGGCGGCGGCCAAGGGCGCCGGGATCGACGTGTTCACCATCATGCCGTTCGACTTCGGCGGCGGCGCGAACATGTACCAGAACACCGTGAACGCGGCCGAGGGCCTGAAGACCGCGCTGCGCAACGCGTTCGGCTGGTCGGACGCCACCGCGTACGCGCACATGGGCCTGTCCGGCATGAACGGCCTCTCCGACCAGCAGGAGCTGACCTCGCCGGCCACCTGGACGCAGATCCGCGACTGGGCGAAGGCGCGCGGCCTGGCCCGGTTCACGTTCTGGTCGGTCAACCGGGACCGGCCCTGCCCCGGCGGCGGCGTGGTCGCCAACTGCTCCGGCATCGCGCAGAACACCTGGGAGTTCACCGGCATCACCGCGGGCTTCTGACCCGCGCGGCGGTCAGCGCCCGGTGGTCACCGACTGCCGGGCGCGCCGCCGGCGCACCTTCTTCACCGCCCAGCTCACGATCATGAAACCGAAGACGGCGAAGATCGCGTAGTTGAACCACTGGCTGTACCTGTCGACGTCCTCCCACCGCGAGCCCAGGGTGAACCCGGCGCCGACGATCAGGGCGTTCCACACCCCGCTGCCGAGCGTGGTGAGCAGGATGAACTCACCGAGCGGCATCCGGTTCGCGCCGGCCGGGATGGAGACCAGGCTGCGGACCACCGGCACCACCCGGCCGATCAGCACCGCCCACCGGCCGTGCCGCTCGAACCAGCGGTCGGCCTTCTCCAGATCCTGCAGGTCGACCAGCGGGATGTGGTCCAGCCAGCGCTTGAGCCGCTCCTCGCCGAGCGCCGCGCCGAGCCAGTAGAGCACCAGCGCGCCGAGCAGCGAGCCGACAGTCGCGGCGACCACGATGAACACCACGTTGAACCGGCCCTCGGCGGACAGGTAACCGGCCATCGCCAGCACGATCTCGCTCGGGATCGGCGGGATGATGCTCTCCAGCGCCACCAGCAGCGCCACGCCGACCGCGCCGAGCGAGTCGATCACGCTCGCCACCCAGCCGGTCAGCCCGGTGAACTGGTTCGGGTCGACGTCCTGGGCCAGGGCCATGGGGGTCCTTCCACGCGAGAGCCGGAGATCCGAAGGTGTTACCCGGACCGGCGGCTGTCACACCTGTGACTCAGCCCTCCGGGTGCAGCGCGGCGTCCGCCGGACCCCGCCGCCAGCCGGTGAAGCGGACCAGCAGGCCGCCCCGGCTGGGCGAGCAGCAGTACGGCCCGGCCGACGCCTGCGCCGCCGGATCGAGCGGGGCGACGCGGACCAGCCGCCACGGCTCGTCCTCGCACCGGGCCCGCACGGTGAGCGCGTCGCCGGCCCGGCTCACCCGGACCGTCACCTCCCGGCCCGACCACTGCGGCACCGGCGCCACCGACCAGTCGGAGAACTCGTCGGTGACCACGGCGCCCACCTGCGGCGAACCGTCGCTCACCTCGACCCCGGCCTTGGTCCACCGCCGCTCGTCCACCCGGACCAGCACGCCGGCCTGGTCGAACTGGGCCGAGTAGTCGAGGACGAACGACACCTCCACGGCGCTGCCCGCCGGGAACGGCGCGAGCAGTGCCGAGCCGTCGTCGTGCACGAAGCCGTAGCTGGTGCGCCGCCAGAAGTCGCTGCCGCCGTGCGGCTCGACCAGCAGGCCGCCGTCGACCGGCTTGGCCCGCTCCGGCGGGTTCAGCCAGGTGCCGGCGGACCAGTCGTACGCCTCCTCACTCATCCCGGCACCGTACCGGGTTTGCCGTCGCGCGCGTTCGGAGAAGTAGTCCTCGCATGGGTGACAGGTGGTATCAGGAGGCGGTCGTCTACTGCCTCGACGTCGACACGTACGCGGACTCCGACGGCGACGGGGTGGGTGACTTCCAGGGGCTGATCGGCCGGCTGGACTACCTGGCCCGGCTCGGCGTGACCTGCCTGTGGCTGAACCCGATCCACCCTTCGCCGAACGAGGACGACGGGTACGACGCCACCGACTTCTACAACGTCGACCCGCGCCTGGGCACGCTCGGCGACTTCGCCGAGCTGCTGCACCAGGCGAGCAACAGGGGCATCCGGGTGATCATCGACCTGGTGGTCAACCACACCTCGGACCAGCACCCGTGGTTCCAGTCCGCCCGGTCCTCGCCTGACTCGCCGTACCGGGACTGGTACGTCTGGGCCGACCACGAGCCGGACGACCGCCACCAGGGCATGGTCTTCCCCGGCGAGCAGCACGAGACGTGGACCTACGACCGGACCGCCAAGGCGTGGTACTACCATCGCTTCTACAAGTTCCAGCCGGACCTGAACATCGAGAACCCGAAGGTCCGCGCGGAGATCAAGAAGATCACCTCGTTCTGGCTCCAGCTCGGCGTCTCCGGTTTCCGGATGGACGCGGTGCCGTTCATCATCGAGCGCACCGAGCCGGGCAACCCGAACTCGCCGAAGGACTTCGACTTCCTCACCGACCTGCGCCAGCACGTGCAGTGGCGGCGCGGCGACGCGGTCCTGCTGGCCGAGGCGAACGTCGAGCCGGACGAGCTGCCCGTCTACTTCGGCGACGGCAGCGGCTCGGGCAACCGGATCCACATGCTCTTCGACTTCATGCTCAACGGCCGGCTGATGCTCGCCCTGGCCCGGGAGGACCCGGAGGTGATCATCGAGGCGTTGCGCGACACCCCGAAGCTGCCCACCGGCGGCCAGTGGGCGACGTTCCTGCGCAACCACGACGAGATCGACCTGTCCCGGCTCACCGCCGACCAGCGCAACGACGTGCTGGCGAAGTTCGGGCCGGACGAGAACATGCAGCTCTACGGCCGGGGCATCCGCCGTCGTCTCGCGCCCATGCTCGGCAACGACCGCCGGCACATGGAGCTGGCGTACTCGCTCCAGTTCTCGCTGCGCGGCACGCCGGTGCTGCGCTACGGCGAGGAGATCGGCATGGGGGAGAACCTGTCGCTGGACGGGCGCGACGCGATCCGTACCCCGATGCAGTGGTCGTACGCGGACAACGCCGGGTTCTCCACGGCCGAGCCGGAGAAGCTGGTCCGCCCGGTGATCGACAAGGGCGAGTACGGCTACCAGAAGGTCAACGTCACCGCCCAGCGCAAGGATCCGCGGTCGCTGCTCGGCTGGTTCGAGCGGATGATCCGGACGCTGCGCGAGGCGCCGGAGACCGGCTCGGGCAGCACCACCCACATCGACGTGCCGATGCCGCCGGGCGTGCTCGCGCACCGCGCCGACGGTCGTACCGGGACCATGGTCTTCCTGCACAACCTCGGCACCGAAGACGTCGAGGTCGACCTGAGCACGCTGGCGCCGGAGGCGGACCTGCCGATCGACGTGCTCAGCGACCGCAACTACGAGGACGTGGGCAAGCTCGACCGGCTCAAGCTCGGCGGGTACGGCTACCGGTGGATCCGGCTCTGCCGGGGCCACGAGCGGTAGGGGGCGGCGTACCGGCGGGTTAAGCTCCTTCGATCGAGCCACAAGTTACCGGGAGGTAAGCATGTCGGAGGAGCCCCGCGTCGCCATCGTCACCGGAGCCGCGCGCGGCATCGGCGCGGCGGCCGCCCGCCGGCTGGCGGCCGACGGCATGGCCGTCGCCGTGGTCGACATCGACGAGTCCGCCACCAAGGAGACGGTGGACGCCATCGGCTCGGCCGGCGGCCGGGCTCTCGGCGTCGGCGCCGACGTGTCCGACCGGGCCCAGGTCGAGGCCGCCGTGGAACGGATCGCCGCCGAACTGGGCGCGCCGACAGTGCTCGTCAACAACGCCGGTGTGCTGCGCGACAACCTGCTGTTCAAGATGACCGAGGGCGACTGGGACACGGTCATGGGCGTGCACCTGCGCGGGGCGTTCCTGTTCAGCCAGGCCGCGCAGAAGCACATGGTCGAGGCGAAGTGGGGCCGGATCGTCAACCTGTCCAGCACCTCCGCGCTCGGCAACCGGGGCCAGGCGAACTACTCGGCCGCCAAGGCCGGCCTCCAGGGCTTCACCAAGACGCTGGCGATCGAGCTGGGCCCGTTCGGGGTGACCGTCAACGCGGTCGCGCCGGGCTTCATCGTCACCGACATGACCGCGGCGACCGCGGCGCGGATGAAGGTCGACTTCGACGATCTCCAGAAGCACGCCGCCGCCGAGATCCCGGTACGCCGTCCCGGCCGCCCGGAGGACGTCGCGCACACCATCTCGTTCCTGGCCAGCGAGGGCGCGTCCTTCGTCTCCGGTCAGGTCATCTACGTCGCCGGCGGTCCGAAGGACTGACCGGCCCGACCCGGCGCGGGCCCGCTCAGGCGGGGTCGCGCCGGGTGCGCCACAGCCAGAACAGGCCGAGCACCGGCAGCACCAGCGGCACGTAGCCGTAGCCGCTGCCGAAGTCGGACCACACCGTCTCGTCCGGGAACAGCTTCTTGTCGGCGATGCTCAGCACGCCCACGCCGAGCACGCCGACCAGTTCGACTGTGCAGCAGGCGAGCGCGACCCGGCGGCCGGTGTGCCCGGCGCGGGCCAGCCCGACCGCCGCCACGATGTAGATCAGCGCGGCGAGCGCGGAGAGCAGGTACGCCACCGGCGCCTCGTCGAACTTCGTGGCGATCTGCAAGCCGGCCCGCGAGGTCGCGGCGATGGCGAAGACGATGTAGACGGCGATCAGCAGCCGCCCCGGGCCGCGGTTGGTGGCGCGCTGCTCGTGCGCGGTCGTGGTGTCAGCCACCGAGGACCTCCCAGGTCTGCTGGAGCCGTACCGCCACCACGGGCGTGACCAGGCAGATCGCGCAGACGATGCCCGAGCCCCAGCGGGTCGGCTCCATCCGGGCCAGCACCCAGGCCAGCGGCGGCAGGCAGACGAGCGTCGCCAGGTAGCCGAAGAACGCGCCCGGCTCACCCGGCCGCTCGCCGCCGCCGAGCGCGACGAGCGCCGTCACGGTGAGCGCGAGCAGCGCCACCTCCAGCACGGCCAGGCCGGCGAACTGGATCCGGTCCGGCGGCCGGTGGCGTACCGCCGCCACCAGGGCCCAGACGGCGAGCGCCAGCGAGATCACGATCGCGACCGTGGCGAGCGGCCCGTCCACCGGGGAGGCGGAGGCGGCCGCCGCGCTGGTCGTCGACACGGTGTCGTTCACCGGCACAGCCTACTAATCCGTGTAGTAGCGGCTCGCCCGCCGGGTCGGGGCGCGCCGGACGGGCCGGGGGACTAGCGTGGATCACGGTCCCGGCGTACGCCGGTGGCGGACGTCGACGGCAGGGGGCCGGGGTGCGGTTCGGGTTGTTCGGCACGGGTTACTGGGCGGCGGAGACGCACGCCGCGGCCATCGAGGCGCACCCGCGGGCCCGGCTCGCCGGCGTCTGGGGGCGCAACCCGGCGAAGGCGGAGGAACTGGCCACCCGGCACGGCGTACCGGCCTTCACCGACGTCGACGCGCTCATCGACGCCTGCGACGCGGTCGCCGTGGCGCTCCCGCCGGACGTGCAGGCCGACATCGCCGTGCGGGCCGCCACCGCCGGGCGGCACCTGCTGCTGGACAAGCCGCTGGCGCTCGACCTCGCCGACGCCGACCGGGTGGTCGACGCGGCGCAGGCGTCCGGGGTGGCCTCGGTGGTCTTCTTCACCCAGCGCTTCCACCCGAACGTCACCGGTTTCCTCGCCTCGACCGCGGCGGCCGGCGGCTGGCAGCACGCCCGCGCCACCATGTTCGCGTCGATCTTCCAGCCCGGGAACCCGTACGGCGACTCGACCTGGCGGCGGGAGCGCGGCGCGCTCTGGGACATCGGCCCGCACGCGTTGTCGCTGATCCTGCCGGTGCTCGGCCGGGTCACCCGGGTCGCCGCGATGGACGGCCCGAGCGGCCTGGTGCACCTGCTGCTCACCCACGACGGCGGCGCGACCAGTTCGCTCTCGCTCACCCTGGACGCGCCGTCCGAGGCGGTCACCCGGGATTTCGTCTTCTTCGGCGAGAACGGCACCGAGACCGTCCCGCCCGGCGACGGCAGCGCGCTCCAGGCGTTCGGCGCCGCGCTCGACCAGCTGCTGGAGGAGGTCGACGCGGGCACCCGCGACCACCGCTGCGACGTGCGGTTCGGCCGCGAGGTGGTGGCGGTGCTGGACGCCGCGCAGACCGCCCGCGCCCAGGGCCGCACCGTCGAGATGTAAGGAAGGGCCCCTTCTTAACGCCTCCGGTAGAGGAGGGGCCCCCGCTTAACAACCCACCGGTCAGGCGTCGGCCAGCGTGACCAGCGCCTCGCCCAGCTCGGTGGGGGTGTGGAACTCCTCGGCCGGCAGGGACCGCAGCGCCTGCAGCGCCTCGGTGTCGGCGCCGTTCTCCTGGCCCCAGCGGACCAGGTCCTCCCGCGAGACCGGGTAGTCGAGCCCGGCCAGGAACTCCCGCAACTGCGCACCGGTGACGGTCATGCCGCCCGGCTACCCACTGAGCCCGGCACCATGCCCGCCGGCGGGTGCGGCCCGGGTCCGCCGTACGCCCGCCGGACCCAGCGGCGGCGGTTTGTCCCGGCGGGCCCCGGGTAGCCGCTGACATGCTGGTACAGCGGCTCGGCGCGCCGAGCGACTTCGACCCCTTGCTGGACCGCGTGCGGGACGCCCGGGTGGTGATGATCGGCGAGGCGACGCACGGCAGCTACGACTACTACCGGCTGCGGGAGCAGTTGACCCGGCGGCTCATCGCCGAACAGGGGTTCGACTTCGTGGCGGTGGAGGGGGACTGGCCGGACTGCGACCGGGTGCACCGGTCGGTGGTTGGCGCGCCGGACGGGCCGGCCGATCCGCTCGCCGCGCTGGAACGGTTCGAACGCTGGCCCACCTGGATGTGGGCGAACGCCGAGGTGGCCCGCTTCTGCCGCTGGCTGCGGGCGTGGAACCTGGAACGCCCCGAGGGGGAGCGGGCCGGCTTCCACGGGCTGGACGTGTATTCCCTCTGGGAGTCGATGCAGGCCATCTTCGACTACCTCGGTGAGGAGGATCCGGCCTCGCTGGAGGCGGCCCAGGAGGCGTACCGCTGCTTCGAGCCGTACGGCAAACGGGCCGAGGAGTACGGGACGGCCAGCCGGTTCGTCTCCGCCCGGTGCGAGGAGGAGGTGGTCCGGCTGTTGGCGCGTACCCGGGAACAGGCCGCCGCGGACGGCCCGGACCGCTTCTCGGCCTGGCAGAACGCGGAGGTGGTGGCCGGCGCGGAGCGGTACTACCGGGCCATGGTCGGCGGCGGCCCCGAGTCGTGGAACGTCCGTGACGTCCACATGGCCGACACGCTCGACCGGCTGCTCGACCGGTACGGGCCGGGCTCGCGGGGCATCGTGTGGGCGCACAACACGCACGTCGGCGATGCCCGGGCCACCGACATGGCGGCGGACGGCATGGTCAACATCGGGCAGCTCGGCCGGGAACGGCACGGCCGGGACGCGGTGGCGCTGATCGGCTTCGGCAGCTGGCGCGGCAGCGTGGTGGCCGCGCCGCGCTGGGGCTCACCGGCCGAGACGATGGTGGTCCCACCGGCGCGGGAGGGCTCGGTGGAGCATCGGCTGCACGAGCTGATGCCGGACCGGGCGGTGCTGGTCTTCGGCGGCGACGACCAGCCGGAATGGGTGACCGGCGAGGCGGACCACCGGGCCATCGGGGTGGTGTACGACCCGAGCTTCGAGTCCTGGGGCAACTACGTGCCGACCCGGCTGGGTGAACGCTACGACGCGTTCATCTGGTGCGACGAGGCCACAGCGCTGCACCCGCTGCCGACGTGCGTCACGCCCGGTGAGATGGAGACGTATCCGGCGGGTGTGTGACGGGTGGGGCCCCGCGGGGGCCCCACCCGTGCGGATCACACGTTCGCGTGCTGCTTCTCGGCGAGGTGGGCGCGCAGGCCCTCACCCTCGACGTCCACGTTGGGCAGGATCTTGTTCAGCCAGCGCGGCAGCCACCATGCGGCGTTGTTCAGCAGCGACATCACCGCCGGCACGATCGTCATCCGGACCACGAACGCGTCGATGGCGACACCGATCGCGAGCGCGAAGCCCATCGACTTGATGATCGGGTCCTCCAGGAAGACGAAGCCGCCGAACACCGAGATCATGATGAGCGCGGCGGCGGTGACCACCCGGGCGCCGTGCCCCATGCCGTTGATGGTGGCCTGCTGGGCGGTGTCGCCGTGCACGAAGTCCTCGCGCATCCGGGAGACCAGGAAGACCTCGTAGTCCATGGCCAGGCCGAACAGGATGCCGATGAGCAGGATCGGCAGGAAGCTGACCAGCGGGGCCGGGGTGTCCAGGCCGACCAGGTCGGCCAGGTGGCCCTGCTGGAACACCGCCACAGTGATGCCGAACGTGGCCGCCACGGTGAGCAGGAAGCCCAGCGCCGCCTTGACCGGCACCAGGATCGACCGGAACACCAGCATCAGCAGCAGGATCGACAGGCCCACCACCAGCAGCAGGTAGACCGGCAGCGCGTCGGAGAGCTTCTCCGACACGTCGATGCCGACAGCGGTGACGCCGGTGAGCAGCACGTCGGCGTTCTGGATGCCCGACACCTGCTTGCGGATGTCGTGCACCACCGTCTCGGTGGCCTCCTCGGTCGGCCCGGTCTTCGGGATCACCCCGATCAGCGCGGTACGCCCCGACGGGTCGACCTGCGGCGGGGCCACCGCCAGCACCCCGTCGGTCTTCTGGACCAGCGCGGTCACCTGCGGAATGGCGGCCTGGGTGGCCTGCGGCGAGTCGGCCGTCACCACGACCGCGAGCCGGCCGGTGAAGCCGGGGCCGAAGCCCTCGCGGATCAGATCGCTGCTGACCCGGGCCGGGGTGCCCTCGGCGGCGGCGGAGGCGTCCGGCAGCGCCAGGCGCATGTCCTGGGCCGGGATCGCGAGCAGGCCGAGGCCGAGCAGCCCGACCAGGATCACCGGGATGCGCAGTCTGGTCACCCACCGCGCCCAGCGGAATCCGAAGCCGGAGCGGTCCTCCGAGCCGGTGGTCGGGTCCTCGACCGCCTTGCGGTCACGCAGCTTGCGCGGCAGCACCTTGTGTCCGGCGAAGCCGAGCAGCGCCGGAGCCAGCGTGATCGCCACCAGCACGGCCACTGTGACGGTGCCGGCGGCGGCCAGGCCCATCACGGTGAGGAACGGGATGCCCACCACGGCAAGGCCGGCGAGCGCCACCACGACCGTCGCGCCGGCGAAGACCACAGCCGAGCCGGCGGTGCCGACCGCACGGCCGACCGCCTCCTCCGGGGAGAGCCCGTCGAGCAGGTTCTGCCGGTGCCGGGAGGTGATGAACAGCGAGTAGTCGATGCCGACCGCGAGGCCGAGCATCAGCGCCAGGATCGGCGCGGTGCTGGTCAGCTCGACCGCGCCGCTGAGCGCGAACAGACCGGCCATGCCGACGCCGACGCCGATGAGCGCGTTCAGCATGGTCATCCCGGCCGCCACGAGCGAGCCGAACGTGATCACCAGAACGATCGCCGCGACCAGCACGCCGATCGCCTCGGTCGAGCCGACCTCCGGCTCACCGTTGAGCACCTCGCCGCCGGGGGCGATCTGCCAGCCCTGCGCCTCGGCCTGCGCGCCGACCTTCTCGTACGCGTCGCGCTGCTCGTCGGTCACCTCGTCCGCGCCGCCGGCGAACTGCACCTGGATCAGCGCGTACCGGCCGTCCGGGGTGAGCGCCTGCGCCTGGTACGGGTCGACCGCGCCGACCACGCCGGGGAGCGTGGCCGCCTCCTGCGTGACCTGCTTGACCACCGCCTGTCCGGCGGGTGAGGTCAGCGCGCCGTCCTGCGGCGCCTTGATCGCGATCGTGCCGGTGGCGCCGCTGGCCGCCGGGAAGCGGTCGGCGAGCAGGTCGATCGCCTTCTGCGACTCGGTGCCCGGCATGGTGAAGTTGCTCGCCGTCGGGCCCCTCAGCGTGGCCGCGGCCAGGCCGAGTCCGACGAGTACGACGAGCCAGACGACGGCGACGAGTCGCCGCCGGCGCAGGGATGCCCGGCCGAGCCGGTACAGCAGGGTCGCCATGGACCTTCCTTGTCCTCGGAGTTCGGATCAGGTGGTGACTTCGAGCGCGCGGTACGCCACGGCGAGCAGCGCGGGTCGCAGCTGGTCGTCGGGGATGTCCAGGAACTCACCGCAGGTCTCGGCGATGCCGGCGAGCACGACGAGCGCCGCGACGCGTGCCTCCGGACGGTCGGAGAAGCCGGAGAAGGCGGCGATGAGTTGTTCGGAGATCTGCTGGATGTGGGCGAACGCGGGCTGCTGGAGCAGGTCGGGGAACTCTCCCCGGAGCAGCGCGATCTCCCGGCGGAAGCGGACCGCCAGGTCGACGAAGCCGTCCGCGGCGACGCGTTGGGCCTCGGCGCCGGTGTGCGCGGCGATGCGGACGTCCAGCTCCTCCAGCATCGTGATGGCCGGGGCCATCAGCTCGCAGAGCAGGGCGTCCTTGCTGGCGAAGTGGTAGAGCACCGTCGCCTTGGAGCAGCCGACATCGCGGGCGATGTCCTGCAGCGAGGTGCCCTTGTACCCGGTGACGGCGAACCGGCGAGCGGCCGCGGCCAGCAGCTCGTCGTGGGTGGCGGTGGTGGGTCGCGCCATGTCCTCCAGCATGCCTGACCGATCGGTCAGGTGCTGACCGATCGGTCAGATCGCACGCGTGGCGTTCGCCACAACGACCCGTTTTCGCAGGTCAGGCCGGTGGGCGGCCGTGTGTGCGGTCGTACTCGGCCCGGGCCGCGCTGATCGCCTCCCGGTGCCGCTCCGCCCAGCTCGTCAGCGCCACCAGCGACTCGTACAGCTCCCGGGCCATCGGCGTCGCGGTGTACTCCACCTTCGGCGGCACCGTGGGATGCACGTGCCGGTCCAGCAGCCCGTCGCGCTCCAGGTTGCGCAACGTCAGCGTGAGCATCCGGCGGCTGATCCCCTCCACCCGGCGCTCCAGCTCGGTGAAGCGGACCGGCCCGGCCGAGGCGGCGATCAGGATGCCGATGGCCCACTTGCCGCCGACCCGGTCCAGCGCCTCCCGCACGGTGCACGCGCTGGCCTGCCCGGCCGCGCCGGCCCCGCACTCGTCCGCCTCTGCCTCACCCACGCCCCGATCGTCGCAGGCGCGGGCCGGCGAGGCGCGCCGGGCACCGTGTCGGGGTTGCCGAGCCGGGCCCGGCCCGGGATGGTGGTCCGATGGGTGCCGCCGACGAGACCCGGGCCGGAGTGTCGCTGACCAACCTCGACCAGCCGCTGTTCGACGGCGCCGGGGCGACCAAACGCGACCTGGTCGACTACCTCGACGCGATGAGCGACCGGATCCTGCCGGAACTGCGCGACCGGCCGCTGTCGGTGCTGCGGGTGCGGCCCGGCCAGGAGCCGTTCATGCAGAAGAACCTGCCGAAGTACACGCCCGACTGGGTGCGCCGCACCGAGGTCTGGGCGGAGGCGTCGCATCGGCGGATCTCGTACGCCCTCTGCGACGACCGGCGGACGCTGCTCTGGTTCGCCAATCAGCGGGCGGTGGAGTACCACCCGACGCTCGCCCGCGCCGGGCAGCCCGAGCATCCGACCCACCTGGTGCTCGACCTGGACCCGCCGGAGGGGGACGCGTTCGGCGCCGTGGTGCGGGTCGCGCTGCTGGTGCGGCAGGCGCTCGCCGACGCCGGGCTGGCCGGCGCGGTGAAGACGAGCGGGGCGAAGGGGCTGCACGTGATCGTGCCGGTCGACCCCGCCACCACGGCCGAGGAGGCCGCCGCGGCGACCCGGGCGCTCGCCGCCCGTACCGAACGGCTCGACCCGGCGGCCGCGACCACCGCGTTCATCGTCGCCGACCGCGGCGGCCGCGTCTTCGTCGACTCCACCCGCGCGTACGGGGCGACTGTGGTGGCCGCCTACAGCCCTCGGATCCGGCCCGGCGCCCCGGTGTCGTACCCGGTGGGCTGGGCCGACCTGGAGAGCGCGAGCCCGGCCGACTTCACCGTGCGGACCGTGCCCGCGCTGCTGGGCGACCGGGATCCGTGGGCGGAGGCGCTGCCCGCGCCGCAGCGCCTGCCGGCGGAGCTGGTCGAGCAGGGGCGGACCATCCCGGTGGCCCGGGTCCAGGCGATGCACGAGGGCAAACGCCGCGCCAAGGCCCGCCGCGAGGCCGGGTGACGCCGGTCCGCGTCAGCGGCGCCGGGTCGCCGTCGCCGGCGGGCGCTTGCCCCAGGTGAGCGCGATGAGCACCACTGCCAGGGCCCAGGTGACGATCATCGTCCAGATCGGGCGGGTCTCGGTGGCCGCGCCGACGAACCCGCCGATCGCGTAGCTGACCAGGCAGAGCAGGCCGGTCGCGGCGAGCCGCCCGGCCGCGCTGCGGCCCTCCGGTTCGAACACCCAGTCGGCGATGCCCTTCGTGGTGCGCAGCACGGTGCCGGTCTGGTACGACGTGGCGGTCTGCACGCCGAACGTGCGGACGATCAACCCGCCGAGGATGCCGACCGGGAACGCCAGCAGCGCGGTCAGGATCGTGCGCTCGGTCAGCGAGTCGCGCCCCGAGTCGAGGGAGCGGTCCACCAGGCCCCAGAGCACGAGCAGCGCCAGCATGGCGAGCAGTTCCATGCCCGGCGGGGTGAGCGGGCCGGCCGGGCGCAGGCGGCGGATGCCGGCACCGAGCAGGCCGCCGAGGCCGAACGCGACAAGCGACGCCACCGCGGCCGGCCAGGGCGGAAAGTGATCGGCGGCACCCATTCCGACGAACGCCACATTGCCGGTCTGAATACCGACGAACACCTTGTACTTGAGGAACGAGAATGCGTCGACAACACCGGCGAGGCCGGTGGCGAGCGCAAGTGCCAGAAACGGTACGTGGAAGTCGTATTCCCCCACCCGCCAGCGATCCTCCGCGTTGTTGGACATCGCCCTCCCTACCCCTGGTCGCACCCGCGAAACCGGTGCGGCGTGCGATGCGCGGAAGTGCCGGGAAAGGGTGTCCCGTCCGTTCCGGTGAATGGCGCGATCGCGTTATTCACCGGGGGGATCCGATTCGGCAGCATCGTAATTGCGTCTCGACGGCGAGACTCGAAGCCGAAGGAGGCCGAGCGCATGTTCGTGCTCCCCGTCGCCAGAATCCGCGTCACGTTCTATTCGATCGCGGCCCTGGCCGTCGCCGGAGTCGCCACTGATGCCCCGGTCTGGAGCATCGCGGCGTCGCTGTTCCTCTGTGTCGCGATTCCGCTCGCGGTGGCCTTTCAGAGCCCGGAACACCTGCGGGCGTTGTTCGTCCCGTCCCGGGCCGCCGAGTCGGCGGCCCTCACCCGGAAGGACATCCGTCATGCCCAGATCCACTGACCCCGTCGGCAAGAATCCGCCGAAGGACACCGCGATGGTCGGTACGGTCCCGCGCAACCCGGCGATCGACGACACCCACCCGGACCTGGTGAACCCGCCGTCGACCGACCACGGCCTCATGCCGAACCTGGTGTTCCCGTTCTCGCTGGCGCACACCCGCCGGGAGAGCGGCGGCTGGACCCGGGAGGTCACGAACCGCCTGCTGCCGATCGCCCACGACCTGGCAATCGTGAACATGAAGCTCGATCCCGGCGCCTACCGGGAACTGCACTGGCACATCCAGTCCGAGTGGGCCTTCATCCTGTCCGGCAGTTGCCGGATCGCGGCCGTGGACCAGGAGGGACGCAACTTCCTGGAGGACGTCAAGGCGGGTGACCTCTGGTATTTCCCGGCCGGCATTCCGCACCACATCCAGGCGTTCGAGGAGGGCGTCGAGTTCCTGCTCGTCTTCGACGACGGGTGCTACTCCGAGGACGGGACGTTCCAGGTGACCGACTTCTTCGCGCACGTGCCGCGGGAGGTCATCGCCAAGAACTTCGGCTGGACCATGCAGCAGATGGCGAACTTCCCGGCGGAGTCCGAGCGGTACATCTTCCCGGGGCAGGTGCCGCCGCCGCTGGCCGAGGACCGGGTCTTCAGTCCGACCGGCGACGTGCCCCGCACGTTCAAGCACAGCCTGCTCGCCCAGACGCCGGAGAAGTTCGAGGGCGGCAGCGTACGGATCGCCGACTCGAGCAACTTCGCGGCGGCGGTCACCACCACCGCCGCGCTGGTGGAGATCGAGCCCGGCGCGATGCGGGAACTGCACTGGCATCCCAACGGCGCGGAGATGCAGTACGTCATCTCGGGCAAGGGGCGGATGGGCGTCTTCGCCAACCACGCCACGGCCCGTACCTACAACATGGAGACCGGCGACGTCGGCTACGTGCCGATCTCGATGGGCCACTACATCGAGAACATCGGCGACAAGCCCTTCGTCTACCTGGAGCTGTTCCGGACCGCGAAGTTCGAGGACGTGTCGCTCGCGCAGTGGCTGGCGAACATCCCGCCGGAGGTGGTCGCCGACACGATCAACGTGCCGCGCGAGCTGGTCGAGGCGCTTCCGAAGACGAAGAGCCCGCTGCAACGGCACTGAGGACGTGGTGCTGAGCGCGGACGCCACAGGGTCGTGGCGTCCGCGCTCAGCCTTCGTCCCGCGACTCCCAGACCAGCGCCAGCTCCACCCGGTTGTGGACGCCGAGCTTCGCGTAGATCGAGCGCAGGTGCGTGTCGACGGTGTGGAACGAGACGAACAGGTCCCGGGCCGCCTCCTGCTTCGTCATGCCGACCGCGAGCAGTTCGGCCACCCGTACCTCGGCGGGCGTCAGCGCGGCCACGGCCGGACGGCAGACCTCGTCGCCCGCCGGGCCGTCGTGCTCCCGTGTCCCGCCGGCACCCATCCGGGTGTACATCGCGGCGCACTCGGCGAGCAGGCCGGGCACCTCCGCCGGCGGCAGCCCGGGCGACCGCGCCAGGTCGTGCAGCGCGTCGGCCAGGGCCGGCCGGGCGGAGGTGGTGCGGAGCAGCCGTACCGCCGCGCGCAGCGCCGCCGGATCGCCGGTCAGCAGCCCGTCGGCCTGGTGCGCCACCCCGCGCCAGAGCGCGTTGTTGGTCATGCCGGCGGCCCGCTTCAGGTGGTCGGCGAGGATCCCGGCCCGCTGCCGGTCGCCGAGCGCCAGCGCCGCGCGAACCAGTCGCGGGCCGTGGTGCGGCACCAGCAGCAGGGGAGCCGTCGAGCGGTCCGGCATGGCGAAGGCGGCCTCCAGGAGCGCGGCGTGCCGGCCCGGTTCCGGATCGCCCGCGGCGGCGCAGCCGAGCCGGAACCACTGCATGTCGTCGGGCCAGCCCACCGCGGGACGTTCGTCGGCCAGCAGATCCCGGGCCGCGGCCACCTCACCCCGGCGCAGCAGCACCTCGACGACCGTGGCGAGCAGGTCCACCCGCGCCTGCGCCGGCAGGGCGCCACCGCGTTCGGTCAACGCGAGCCGGGCCCGGACCTCGGCCTCGGCCAGCTCACCGGTGGTCAGCCGCAGGACGCAGTCCAACGCGGTCACCAGCGGCTGCCCCACCGTGCCGAGCGTGTCGATCTCCGCGGAGACGCTGTCGAGCGCCGTCGCCGCGTCGACGTACCGGCCGAGCGCGATCTGGTTCGCCACCCGGTCGACGCGCAGGAAGACCGCCTGGGTGCGGGCGGTGGGCTCGCCCGCGTCCACCTCCCGCAGGATCCGCGCGGCGCGGGGCAGGTCGCCGGCCGCGGTGGCCCGGGACGCGTGCGCCAGGGCCAGGCGGATACCGCCGCCGGGGGAGGGGCTGCGTTCGTGGGCCCGCTCCGCCGCCGCCACCAGCTCCGCGGCGTCCGGGTGCCCGAACCGGGCCGCCAGCGACGCCAGCATGGTGAGCGTCCAGCTCCGCCCGGCGGCGTCCAGCTCCTGGTTGAGCGCCTGCCCGAGGTACGTCAGGGACAGCGAGGGACGCTGCGTCGCGTAGTAGGCGCCGAGCCGCCCGAGCAGCATCGCCCGCTGCCGTGGCCCGTACCGGTCGGCGGCGACCTCCCGGTGCAGCATCCGCAGCGTCTCGTCCACCCGGCCGGCCAGATAAAGGTTGTCGGCGACGTCGACCAGCCGGGCCAGGCGCTCGTCGGCCGGGCCGGGCGCGGGGGTGGCCAGCAGCAGGTCCGCGGCGAGGCTCGGGCCGACCGCCGGGTCGCCCGCCAGCCGCGCGGCGAGCGCCCGGGCGGACCGGCTCACCGCCGGGAGCACCCGGAGGAGCTGCCGGGCCGCCTGGGCCGGGCGCCCGGCGTCGGCGAGCACCTCGGCCGCCGCCTCGCGCAACGCCTGGCGTACCGACGGCGGGGTGTCCCGCAGGACGTCGTCACGCAGCGCGATCGAGGCCAGCCGCAGCCCGGCGGCGGTGTCGACGAGGAACCCGCGCGAGATCAGCTCCTCCACCGTCGCGTCGACCGGCTCGTCCGGTGCGGTGCCGGTGCATGTGGCCACCGCTTCGAGGAACCACAGGCCGCAGGGGGCGTCGGCGACGGCGATGCCGCGCAGGACCCACCGTTGCGTGGTGGTCAGTGAGGAGGGAACGCCCGTGTGCATCTTGGGACGGTTGGTCAGCGGCGTCTCGGGCAACTGGCTCACCTTCGCAGGTGCTGTGGTTCGACCCGTTCACCGCGAGGTTAGCCAGCTCACGACCGGCCCATCCCCGAATCGGGGACAAAGGTGAGGGTGGCTCACTAGAGCACGCGGCGCCGGACCCGCCACACCACCACACCGACCAGGATCGCCGCGACGGCGACGAACACTGCCGCCTCGATGAGCTGGAACGTCCAGAACCGGTCGGCCGGGTGGTAGACCCCGAACTGCTGGATGCCCCGCGCGTGCAGGAACTGGTTGACGTTGGCGCCGGCCCGGTTGGCGGCGTCCTCCAGCTCGTAGTACTCGACGCTGCTCAGCCTGTGCCCGGTGGCGTCCGCGTAGCCGCGTTCGATCACCCAGTCGGCGACGCCGGGCACGAACCGGTGCCCCGCCTGGTCCGTCGCGCCGCCGGCGGGGACCGGCTCCATGGCCGTGAGCGGCGTGGCGTACGCGGGACGGGCCAGCAGCGCCACCGACATCCGGGCGGCGAGGAACGCACCGAACGCGACGCCGAACGCGGGCAGGCTGCGCCGCAGGATCGCCCCCGCCGCGGTGGCCACGCCGAACGCGAACAGCGCGTACGCCACCGGCACAAGCCCCTCCAGGTCGAAGGCGTCGTACTGGAACCGCCCCTCCCACGCGTCGAACGGCTGACGGAACCAGGTGAGCACCGCGGTGAACATCCCGGTGAGCACGACCGTGACGCCGGCCAGCGCCACGAGCTTGGCCGCCAGCCAGCGCATCCGCGGCACGGCCTGGGTCCAGGCGAGCTGCCAGGTGCCGTCCTCCAGCTCGCGCGCGAGCAGCGGCGCACCGAGGAACGCACCGATGACGACGGGGACCAGATAGAAGGCCGCCAGGAGGTTCTCGACGTACCCGTACTCGTCGTCGAGCCGGCGGAAGGAGGCCGCGCAGGCGTCGCCGACACCTGCCTCTCCCGCACAGCGGGCGGGACCGCCGGGGAACAGGTCGTGGGCCTGCGTCCCGAGCACGAGCAGGGCGATGCCGAACACGCCGACGAGCAGGCCCAGGACGCAGACCTCGGTCCGGTGCTGACGCCAGATCAACCACGTCACGCCGCCACCCCCGACGGGACACCGGCGCTCGGCTCGGACGGCCGGCGCAGGTACGCCAGCACCAGGTCCTCCAGCGCGACCGGCCGGGCCTGCCATCCCGGCGCGGCCGGGATGCCGCCGTCGCGTACCAGCAGGGTCGTGTGCCGGTCGCTGTGGACGGCCTCCACGACGGCGGCGGCCCGGTCGAGGTCGTTGGCCGTGCGCGGGCCGACGAGCAGCCGGTGCTCGGCGAGGAGGGTGTCGATGCCACCGGCGAGCGTGACCCGGCCTTGGTTGAGCACGACCAGGTGGTCGCAGACGCGCTCCAGCTCGTGCACGACGTGGGAGGAGAACAGGACTGTCACCCCGCCCTCGGCCACCGCGCCCATGAGGACCTGGAGGAACTCGTGCCGGGCCAGCGGGTCGAGGCTGGCCACCGGCTCGTCGAGGACGAGCAGCTCCGGCCGCTTCGCCAGGGCCAGAGCCAACGCGACCTGGGCCTGCTGCCCGCCGGAGAGCGAACCGGCCCTGCGGTCGAGCGGGATGCCCAGCTTCGCCAGCCGGCGCTCGGCCAGCCCCTGGTCGAACCGCAGGTTGCAGGCCCGGCCGAAGCGGAGCATCTCGGCGACGGTGAAGCGCTTGTACAGCGGGTGGTCCTGGGCCAGGAACCCGACCCGGGACAGGGTCTGCGGGGTGCTCGCAGTGACGTCCCGGCCGAGGACCTCCACCGTGCCGGTGCTCGGTGCCAGCAACCCGACGACCAGGCGCAGCAGCGTGGTCTTGCCCGCGCCGTTCGGCCCGACCAGGGCGATCACGCCGCCCGCAGGCAGGGCCAGGGTGCAGTCGCGCAGCGCCCAGCCCTTCCGGTACCGCTTGCCCACACCGTCGGTGCGTAGCGCCAACCCGGTCGCTGTCACGCCACGTCCTCTTTCCTGGTCTGCTGGTGGACGGAGGTGAAGAGCGCGTCCACCGCCTGCTCGTCGAGGCCGGCCGCGTAGGCGCGGCGCAACCAGGTCTCCAGGCCGCGGCGCAGCGACGTGTACGTGGACGCCGACATGGCGGCCGACTGCTGTTCGTTGACGAACGTGCCCTGGCCGGGCCGGCCGGTGACCAGGTTCTCCTGCTCCATCTGCCGGTACGCCTTGGCGACGGTGTTCGGATTGATCGCCAGGTCCTCGACCACCTCGCGGATGAGCGGGAGGCGGTCACCGGGCTGGAGGAAGCCCAGCAGCACCGCCTGGCGGACCTGCTGGACGAGTTGCAGGTACGGCGGCACGCCGGAGTGGGTGTCGAGCCGGAAGACGAACACGATGCTCCTCACTGCTTTACTAGTAACGTAGTAAAGCAGTGAGCCGGTGGTCAAGGAGGCCGGCTCGCCCGGAAACGGAACGAGCCCGGCAGCCAAGGTGGCTGTCGGGCTCGTGAAGGTCTTCTGTGAGGTGCCCCCGGCAGGATTCGAACCTGCGCTCCCGCCTCCGGAGGGCGGTGCTCTATCCCCTGAGCTACGGGGGCTCAGCGACCCGAGAAGAGTAGCAAACCCCCTCCCGGATCACCGAATCGGTACCCCCGCGAGTCGATCTTCGTCGGATCAGGCCGCGGCGACGGCGCGACCGCAGCTCGGCAGCGGGTGCAGCACGACCCGGCGGGGCAGCCGGCGGGGCCACTCGTTGCGCGGCCACGAGCCGTCCACGATCAGGTGCACGGTGCGCTCCTCGGCGCCGCTGAGCCGCAGCACGAAGTCCCGGGGCAGCGGCGGGTCCACCGACGGCGTGGTCACCATGAACCGCACCCGTCCCCGCGAGGACACCGCCGAGACCACGTCGGCGGCGGGCATGGTGCCGCGCAGACGTACCCGGCCGATCCAGTAGACCTCCGCGGCGTGCTCCTGGGCCGCCCGCGTGATCGCCGGGTACTCGCTGCGTACCCAGCGCTCGACCGCGCCGACGCACAGGCCGCAGGCCCGCTCGCGCGGCTCGCGCGGCCCGAGACCCCAGGCCCGGAGGTACGCCCCGACGGTGCCGGCGTCCATGGCCAGCCCGAACCGCCGCTCGATGAGAGCGGTCAGGCTCTGCCGTGTCCACAGCTCCTCGTCGAGGCCGAACTCGTCGGGGTGGACGCCCCGGAGCACGTCGATGAGTTCGAGTTCCTGTTCGCGGCTGAGCGTTCCCGGCTCGCCCTGCCGCAGTCCGCGACGGACGGCTGCCACCGCTCCGTCACCGCCGATGGTGTGGCGTCGGCACCAGCTGGTCACCGACCGCCCTGCGTCTCTGAGTGCAACCCCCACGTCTTGGGCAACGAGCCCGAATCGCAACTGGTCACGATATGTGGGTAGAAAACTCTCCAACCCCCTCAATGACCCGTTAACCCCAAACCGTTACAAACCCCCATACCGAACATTCCGGACAGCCCACAGCCCTCCGCAGTCAAGATCTTGGTACGAAACGGCCCTCCCAGGGGCCCCTTCGTACCAAGATCTCCGCGCCGCGACCCCCCGCACCCCCCTGTGCGCGATCTTGCAGTTGCGGCCCCTCGATAACGGGGCGAATCCGGCATCACCGGGGCAGTAACTGCAAGATCGCCGGCGCGGGGCGGGGCGGGGCGGGGCGGGGCGGGGCGGGCGGAGGGTGGGGATGGTGAGGCCCGGTGCCCCTGGGTGGGGGACCGGGCCTCGGTGGATCGGGTGGGCGGGTGTTACGGGGTTCCGCCCAGGCGCTTCAGTGCGGCGCTCAGGTTGGTCAGGTCGTTCTGCTGAGTGTTCTTCATCGTCTGCGCGACCGCCAGCACGTCGTCGTCGCCCCCCTCGTCGAGGATGCCGTCGATCATGTGCACCCCGCCGATGTGATGGCGGATCATCATCTGGAGGAAGAGCACGTCGAACTCGCGGCCGCTCGCCGCGCGCAGCTTCGCCATCTCCTCCGGCGTCGCCATGCCCGGCATCAGGCCGTCCTTGATCAGCCCGCCGCCGTCCTTCATCCACGCCATCGGCGCCTGCTCGCCGGTCGGGTCCAGCTTCCAGGACCGCAGCCAGGTCTGCATGGTGCCGATCTCGCCCTGCTGGCCGGTGGCGATGTCCACTCCGACCTGGCGTACCTCAGGGTCCTGGCCCTGGCTGAACGCCAGCAGACCCATCGCCACGGCCTGGTTGTGGTGGGCGGTCATGTCCCGGGCGAACCCGGCCTCCGCCGAGTTCTCACCCGGACGGGTGAGCGTCGGGGTGAGCAGGCCGCCCGCGTACCCGAGGACCAGCCCGACCACGAGGGCGGCGGCCACCGCCAGCAGGCCGTAGCGGCGCACCGCGCCCCGGCCGCCCTGGTCGGCGGCCGGAGCCTCGTCCAGTTCGCTGTCGGTGGTCACCGGAGCGGTCATCGCGGCGTCCTCACTGGGTGGGCTGCTGGGGCATGTTGTTCTGCAGGTTGTCGCGCGGGGCGGTGCCGGTGGCGGTGACGCCCTGGTCGCAGAGCGCGTTCGGACCCTCGATGGAGGCGTTCACCCGCAGGGTCTTGATGAAGTCGTCGATCCGGCCGTCGTCGGCGTTGTCGACCTTGAGCTGGTAGCCCCAGGCCTGGAGCGAGATCGGCTTGTCCAGCCCCTCGAACGGGCTGAGCATCGTCTTCTCCTTGCCCTGCACCTTGCTGCGGAGCTTCTCCACCTGGTCGGCGGGCAGGTCCGGGCGGTAGGTGATCCAGACCGTGCCGTGCTCCAGGCTGTGCACCGCGTGCTCGTTGGCGATCGGGGCGTCGTAGACGTCACCCATGCAGTTCTGCCACGCCTGGTTGTGCGGGCCGCCGACCGGCGGCAGGATGTCGTACTTGATCGCGCCGGGCTGGTGGTTGCCGCCCTTGACCAGGTCCTTGTCCTTGGCGCGGTAGTCGACGATGCCGTCGATCGCCTCGGCCCGCTTCTGCCACGGCTGGCCGCCCTGGTAGACCGCCCAGGCGCCGACGCCGATGATGCCCACGGCCAGGACGCCGACCGCGACGAAGAGGGCGATCGGGCCCCACGAACGGCCCTGGCTCACCTTCACCGGGGCGACCGGCTTGCGGCCCTTGCCCCCGGCGCCCTGCCGTGGCGTGCCCTTGCCGCCCCCGGTCTTGCCCGAGCCGGCCTTCGCGGCGGGCTTGTCGGCAGCCGAGGGCCGGCCGGCGGCCGGCTTCTTGCCGGTGCTGACCACGGTGGGACGGCGCTCCGGGCCGCCCGGGGTGCTGATGCTCATCGTGCCTCGTCAGGTCGGTCGGTCAGGGGAGCGCGGGGCCGGTTCACATGCTGGGTCGCCTCCGCGGTGCCCGAGTCTACCCCCGATAACATGGATCAGTGACTCCCGCAGAACTCGCCGAGGTCGTCCTCGCCGCAGCCCACGCCGTCTTCGACGAGCGGGGACTGGACCGCGCCGCGCTGCCCGCGCAGACCACCGTCGAGCGACCCCGTAATCCCGATCACGGTGACTACGCCTCGACGCTGGCGCTCCAGCTCAGCAAGAAGGTGGGCGTACCGCCGCGGGAGCTGGCGACCGCGCTGGCCGACGAGCTGGCCAAGGCGCCGGGGATCAAGTCGGTGGAGATCGCCGGGCCCGGCTTCCTGAACATCCGCCTGGACGCGGCCGCCGCCGGCCAGCTCGCCAAGGTCATCGTCGAGGCCGGCCCGGCGTACGGGCGCAGCGACACGCTCGCCGGTCAGCGGATCAACCTGGAGTTCGTCTCGGCGAACCCGACCGGCCCGGTGCACATCGGCGGGGTCCGCTGGGCGGCCGTCGGTGACGCGCTCAGCCGCCTGCTCCGCGCCACCGGCGCCGACGTGGGCACCGAGTACTACTTCAACGACGCCGGCTCGCAGATCGACCGGTTCGCCCGCTCGCTGCTGGCCGCCGCCAAGGGCGAGCCCGCGCCGGAGGACGGCTACGGCGGCGCGTACATCGCGGAGATCGCCGCCGAGGTGGTCCGGCTGCGGCCGGACGTGCTCGACCTCACCGAGGACGCCGCCCAGGAGGTGTTCCGCAACGAGGGCGTCCAGCTGATGTTCGCCGAGATCAAGTCCTCGCTGCGCGACTTCGGGGTGGAGTTCGACACCTATTTCAACGAGAAGGACCTGCACGACGGGGGCGCGCTGGACGCGGCGCTGGACCGGCTGCGGGAGCAGGGGCACGTCTTCGAGTCCGAGGGCGCGACCTGGCTGCGGACCACCGAGTTCGGCGACGACAAGGACCGGGTGCTGCGCAAGTCCAACGGCGAGTGGACGTACTTCGCCGCCGACTGCGCCTACTACCTGAACAAGCGGGAGCGCGGCTTCGATCGGGTCGTGATCATGCTGGGCGCCGACCACCACGGCTACATCGGCCGGATGAAGGCGATGTCCGCGTGCTTCGGCGACGACCCGGCGCGCAACCTGGAGATCCTCATCGGCCAGCTGGTCAACCTGGTCCGCGACGGCGCTCCGGTGCGGATGAGCAAGCGGGCCGGCACCGTGGTCACGCTGGAGGACCTGGTCGACGCGATCGGCGTGGACGCCGCCCGGTACGCGCTGGCACGCTACTCGGCCGACTCGCCCATCGACATCGACGTGGAGCTGTGGACCCGGGCCAAGAACGACAACCCGGTCTACTACGTGCAGTACGTCGCGGCCCGGACCGCCGGTGCGGCCCGCAACGCGGCCGAGATCGGGCTGACCCGTGGTGACGCCGCCGCGTTCCAGCCGGAGCTGCTCGGCCACGACAAGGAGAACGAGCTGCTCAAGGCGCTCGCGGAGTTCCCGGCGGTGGTGGCGACCGCGGCCGAGCTGCGGGAGCCGCACCGGGTGGCCCGCTACCTGGAGGAGAGCGTCGCGCAGGCGTACCACCGGTTCTACGACAACTGCCGGATCGCCCCGCAGGGCGACGAGGAGATCACCGACACCCACCGGGCCCGGCTCTGGCTCAACGACGCCACCCGGGTGGTCATCGCCAACGGCCTGCACCTGCTCGGGGTGTCCGCGCCGGAGCGGATGTAGCGACATGCGGGCTCACGAGGCAGGCGCACTGCACGGCGAGATCGGCACCCGGGGGCCCGCGTGGCTCCGTACCCCGGTCGACGTCAACGCCCTGGTGCCGCAACTGTGGCCGCGCAACGTGGCGCGCGGCCCCGGCGGCGCGCTCACCGTCGCGGGCCTGGACGTCCGCGACCTGGCCGCGGAGTACGGCACCCCGGCGTACGTGCTGGACGAGGACGACCTGCGCGAGCGCTGCCGCGAGTTCCGGGCGGCCTTCCCGGACGCGGACGTCTACTACGCCGGCAAGGCGTTCCTGTGCCGCGCCGTGGTCCGCATGATCGCCGAGGAGGGCATGTTCCTCGACGTCTGCACCGGCGGCGAGCTGGCCACCGCGCTGTCGGCCGGGATGCCGCCGGAGAGGATCGGCTTCCACGGCAACAACAAGTCGGTGGCGGAGCTGACCCGGGCGGTGGACGCCGGCGTGGGCCGGATCATCGTCGACTCGTTCACCGAGATCGACCGGCTCACCGAGCTGGCCCGCGAGCGTGGGGTACGCCCGAAGGTGCTGGTCCGGGTCACCGTCGGCGTGGAGGCGCACACCCACGAGTTCATCGCCACCGCGCACGAGGACCAGAAGTTCGGCTTCTCGCTCGCGGGCGGCGCCGCCGCGGCGGCCGCCTTCAAGATCCTCGACGAGGACGTGCTGGAGCTGCGCGGCCTGCACTCGCACATCGGCTCGCAGATCTTCGACGCCAGCGGCTTCGAGGTGTCCGCCCGCCGGGTGCTCGCCCTCCAGTCGCAGATCCGCGACGCCCGGGGCGTGGAGCTGCCCGAGCTGGACCTGGGCGGCGGCTTCGGCATCGCGTACACCACGCAGGACGACCCGGCGTCACCGCACGACCTGGCGAAGCGCCTGCGCAAGATCGTCGACGGGGAGTGCGCGGCGGAGAACCTCGCCGTGCCGCACCTGTCGGTCGAGCCGGGCCGCGCGATCGTCGGTCCGGCCGTGTTCACGCTCTATCAGGCCGGGACCGTGAAAGATGTGGACGGCCTGCGGACGTACGTCAGTGTGGACGGGGGGATGAGCGACAACATCCGTACCGCGCTCTACGACGCCTCGTACTCGGCCACGCTGGCGAACCGCACGTCGACCGCACAGCCGATGCTCGCCCGCGTGGTGGGAAAGCATTGTGAGTCCGGGGACATCGTGGTGAAGGATGAATTCCTGCCCGCTGACGTGCAGCCCGGAGATCTTGTCGCGGTGCCCGGCACCGGGGCCTACTGCCGGAGCATGGCGAGCAACTACAACCATGTCCCGCGGCCCCCGGTCGTCGCCGTCCGCGAAGGTCGGGCGCGGCTGATCGTCCGCCGGGAGACCGAAGACGACCTGCTGGCATTGGATGTGGGATGACCTCACCGGTTCGCTTGGCGCTGCTCGGCTGCGGCACTGTCGGCAGCGACGTGGTCCGGCTGCTGCACGAGCAGTCGGAAGACCTCGCCGCCCGGATCGGCGCCCCGTTGGAGATCGCCGGGATCGCCGTACGCCGGATCGGCCGTGACCGCGGCGACCTGCCGGTCGACCCGGCACTGTTCACCACCGACGCGCTCGGGCTGATCAAGCGCGACGACGTGGACGTGGTGGTCGAGGTGGTCGGCGGCATCGAGCCGGCCCGGGGCTGGCTGGTCGAGGCGCTGCGCGCGGGCAAGAGCGTGGTCACCGCCAACAAGGCGCTGCTCGCCGAGGACGGCGCGACGCTGCACGACGCCGCCGCCGAGGGCGGCGCCGATCTCTACTACGAGGCCAGCGTCGCCGGGGCCATCCCGCTGCTGCGCCCGCTGCGCGAGTCGCTGCACGGCGACCGGATCACCCGGGTCACCGGCATCGTGAACGGCACCACGAACTTCATCCTCTCCGCCATGGACTCCACCGGCGCCGGGTTCGCCGAGGCGCTGGAGGAGGCCACCGAGCTGGGGTACGCCGAGGCGGACCCGACGGCCGACGTGGAGGGCTTCGACGCCGCCGCCAAGGCCGCCATCCTCGCCTCGCTGGCGTTCCACACCCGGGTGACCGCCGCCGACGTGCACCGTGAGGGCATCACCGAGGTGACCGCCGCCGACGTGGCCAGCGCCAAGGCCATGGGCTGCACGATCAAGCTGCTCTGCATCGCGGCCCGGGGCGTCGACGCGCAGGGCCGGGAGACAGTCAACGTCCGGGTGCACCCGGCGATGATCCCGCTGACGCACCCGCTCGCGAGCGTCGGCGACGCGTTCAACGCGGTCTTCGTCGAGGCCGACGCCGCCGGGCAGCTCATGTTCTACGGCCGGGGCGCCGGTGGCGCGCCCACCGCCAGCGCGGTGCTCGGCGACGTGGTGGCGGTGGCCCGCAACCGCCTCGCCGGGGTGCACGCGGCGAGCGAGTCGGCGTACGCGGACCTGCCGGTGCGGCCGATGGGCGAGGCGCTCACCCGCTACCACATCAGCCTCGACGTGGCCGACCGGCCGGGCGTGCTGGCCGGGGTGGCAGGCGTCTTCGCCCGGCACGAGGTGTCCATCGCCACGGTCCGGCAGGGCCCGGCCGGCGGGGACGCCGAACTGGTCATCGTCACCCACGTCGCGCCCGATGCCGCGCTCGCGGCCACCGTCGGTGAGCTGCGCGGACTCGACATCGTCCGTTCGGTGACGAGTGTGCTGCGGGTGGAGGGTGGCGCGTAACCCGCGCGTCCCGCCTGATGGTTAGAGCAGGGTGTGCCGGTGGCCGGCCGGGCAGGCTGGTCCACGCTGGTGACAGGCCCCGGAGCGGGGCGACGGAGGCGAGGAGCACGACATGTGGCGGGGACTGATCGAGGCGTACCGGGATCGGCTGCCGGTCACCGGGGCGACTCCCGTCGTCACCCTGCACGAGGGCAACACGCCGCTGCTGCCGGCGCCGGTGCTCTCCGCCCGGGTCGGCGCGGACGTGTGGCTCAAGGTCGAGGGCGCCAACCCGACCGGCTCGTTCAAGGACCGCGGCATGACTGTCGCGGTCTCCAAGGCCGTCGAGGCCGGTGACAAGGCGATCATCTGTGCCTCCACCGGCAACACCAGCGCCTCCGCCGCCGCGTACGCGGCCCGAGCCGGGATCACCTGCGCGGTGCTGGTGCCGCAGGGCAAGATCGCGCTGGGCAAGCTGGCCCAGGCGCTCGTGCACGGCGCGAAGCTGCTCCAGGTGCAGGGCAACTTCGACGACTGCCTCGGGCTCGCCGGCAAGCTCGCCCAGGACTACCCGGTCGCGCTGGTCAACTCCGTCAACATCGACCGGCTGCACGGCCAGAAGACCGCCGCCTTCGAGATCGTCGAGGCGCTCGGCGACGCGCCCGACATCCACTGCCTGCCGGTCGGCAACGCCGGCAACATCACCGCGTACTGGATGGGCTACTCCGAGGACCTGCGCGACGGCAACGCCACGAAGGCGCCCCGGATGTACGGCTTCCAGGCGGCCGGCGCCGCCCCGATCGTCACCGGGCAGGTGGTGCCGGAGCCGTCGACGATCGCCACCGCCATCCGGATCGGCAACCCGGCGAGCTGGACGAAGGCGATCGACGCGCGGGACGCCTCCGACGGTCTGATCTCGGCGGTCACCGACCGGGAGATCCTGTCGGCGTACCGGCTGCTGGCCCGCGAGGTGGGCGTCTTCGTGGAACTGGGCAGCGCGGCCAGCGTCGCCGGTCTGCTCCAGCAGGCCGCCGCCGGTCGGGTGCCGGCCGGTTCGCGGGTGGTCTGCACGGTCACCGGGCACGGTCTGAAGGACCCGGAGTGGGCCATCTCCACCGCCCCGGCGCCGGTGACCATCGCCAACGACGCGCTGGCCGCCGCCCGCTCGCTCGACCTGGTCTGATCCCTCCGGCTCCTTCGGCGTTCCCCCGACCGGCCTGATCCACGCCACCTCGGGGAGGTGGCGGCATCCCCGCT
Organism: Micromonospora sp. WMMD1274; assembly: GCF_049179035.1. Classification (NCBI taxonomy): domain Bacteria; kingdom Bacillati; phylum Actinomycetota; class Actinomycetes; order Micromonosporales; family Micromonosporaceae; genus Micromonospora; species Micromonospora sp. WMMD1274. The sequence continues at coordinate 1,821,802 of NZ_JBMHMG010000001.1, read as the reverse complement.
CTTGATCGACACCAGCTCGGGGAGGTGGCTGGATCGGAGTGGGTGGATGCCGCCACCTCGGCGAAGTGGAGTCGATCAAGGCGGGCGGGGACGCCCCCGAGGGCGGCGGTGTCATCGGCTGGGGCGGATGCCGGGAGTGTCGGGGCGTGCGGCAGACTCAGACACCCCCGCAGACACCTCTCCAGGAGTGAGTAACGCCGATGTCGCTGCTCGCCAGATTCAGCCTCGCCAACCGGGGGCTGATCGCCCTCATCGCGTTGGTGACCACGGCCTTCGGCCTGTTCGCCGTGCCGTCGCTGAAGCAGCAGCTCCTGCCGTCGCTGGAGTTCCCCGCCGCGTTCATCGTGGCGACGTACCCGGGCGCCGCGCCGGAGATCGTGGAATCCCAGGTCGCCGAGCCGATCGAGAACAGCCTCAAGGGCATCCCGGGCCTGGACAAGGTCACCTCGACCTCGCGCGAGGGCGCGGCCACGGTCCAGGTGCAGTACGAGTTCGGCACCGACCTGGACGACGTGGTCAACAAGATGGAGACCGCGCTCAACCGGATCGACTCCCAGCTCCCCGAGGGCGTCGACCCGCAGGTGATCGCCGGCAGCACCGACGACCTGCCCGCCGTGGTGGTCGCCGCGACCGGTGACGGCGACGAGCGGGCGCTGGCGGAGAAGCTGCGCAGCGCCGTCGTACCGGAGCTGGAGGCGCTGGACGGCGTCCGCGCGGTGGACGTCACCGGCGCCCGGAACCAGGTCGTGACCATCACGCCGGACCCGGCGAAGCTGGCCGCGGCCAAGGTGGCGCCGACCGCCATCGCCTCGGCGCTCAAGAGCAACGGCGTGGCCGTGCCGGCGGGCGCGCTCGCCGACGGCGACCGGTCGCTGCCGGTGCAGGTGGGCACGCCGATCCGTACGCTCGACGACCTGCGCGGCATCGTGCTCACCACGGCCCCCGCCGCCCCGGTACGCCTCGGCGACGTGGCCGCCGTGGAGCAGCAGCTCGCCCCGGCCACCTCGTTCACCCGCACCAACGGCAAGCCGAGCCTCGGCATCGCGGTGACCGCCGCTCCGGACGGCAACGCGGTGGAGATCTCGCACGAGATCCGGGACCGGCTGGACGAGCTGGGCGACGCCGCGGGCGCCGAACTGACAGTGGTCTTCGACCAGGCCCCGTTCGTCGAGAAGTCCATCGAGAGCCTGACCACAGAGGGCCTGCTGGGCCTGGTCATGGCGGTCGTGGTGATCCTGGTCTTCCTGCTGTCGGTGCGCTCCACGGTGGTCACCGCGGTGTCCATCCCGCTGTCCGTGCTGGTCGCGCTGATCGTGCTCTGGTCCGGCGACTACTCGCTGAACCTGCTCACCCTCGGCGCGCTGACCATCGCCGTCGGGCGGGTGGTGGACGACTCCATCGTGGTGCTGGAGAACATCAAACGCCATCTGGAGTACGGCGAACCGAAGCGCGACGCGATCCTCACCGCGGTCCGCGAGGTGGCCGGCGCGGTGACCGCGTCCACGCTCACCACGGTCGCCGTGTTCGCGCCGATCGCCCTGGTGGGCGGCTTCGTGGGGCAGCTGTTCGCCCCGTTCGCGATCACCGTGACGGTGGCGCTGCTCGCCTCGCTGCTGGTGTCGCTGACCGTCATCCCGGTGCTGGCGTACTGGTTCCTGCGGCCGCGCGGCGGCGCCGACGACGCCGCCGCCCGGCGCGCCGCCGAGGAGAAGGAGCTGCGCAACCCGTTGCAGCGGGCGTACCTGCCGGTGATCGACTTCGCCACCCGCTCGCGGAAGACCCGCTGGGCCACGGTGGGCCTCGGCCTGCTCGTGCTCCTGGGCACGTTCGGCCTGGCGCAGAAGCTGGAGACGAACTTCCTGGACGACTCCGGCCAGGACACGCTCGCCATCCGGCAGGAGATGCCGGCCGGCACCTCGCTCGCCGGCACCGACCGGGCCGCCGCGCGGGTCGAGGAGGTGCTGCGGCGTACCCCTGGGGTGGAGACCTACCAGGTCAGCGCCGGTGGCGGGGACAACCCGTTCGCCGGCGGCGGCAGCGACCGGGCCACCTGGTCGCTGTCGCTCTCCGACGACACCGACGCCGCGACGGTACGGCAGGGCCTGCGCAAGGAGCTCGACGCGCTCGGCCCGGAGGTGGGCGAGCTGACGTTCGGCGGCGGGCAGAACGCCTCCGCCAACCAGGTCGAGGTGGTCGTGCAGGCCGCCGACCAGGAGACGCTGACCCGGGCGGCCGAGGCGGTACGGGGCGCGATGGCCGGCACGCCGGGCGTGGAGGACGTCACCAGCAGCCTCGCCACCCAGGTGCCGCGCGTCGAGGTGACCGTGGACCGGGTGGCCGCGGCCCGCGCGGGTCTCACCGAGGCGGCCGTCGGGCAGCTCGTCGCGCAGACGTACCGGGGGGCGCCGCTCGGGCAGGTGACGCTCGACGGTACGGCGCAGAACGTGGTTCTCAGCAGCGGTGCCCGGCCGCCGCTGACCGTCGAGGAGCTGCGGGCGCTGCGGGTCGGCGCGGTGCCGCTGGACGCGATCGCCGACGTCGAGCAGGTCGACGGCCCGCAGCAGGTGACCCGGATCGACGGGGAGCGCAGCGTCTCGGTCACCGGCACGGCGACCGGCTCGAACCTCGGCGCCACCACGCAGGAGCTGCAGAAGCGGCTGGACGCGCTGGACGTGCCGGGCGCCACGTACGTGATCGGCGGTGTCAGCGCCGACCAGGCCGACGCGTTCGCGGACCTCGGGCTCGCGGTGCTGGCCGCCATCGCGATCGTCTTCCTGATCATGGTGGCGACGTTCCGCAGCCTGACCCAGGCGCTGATCCTGCTGATCTCGGTGCCGTTCGCCGCGACCGGCGCGATCGGTCTGCTGCTGGTCACCGGCACGCCGCTGGGTGTGCCGGCGCTGATCGGCGTGCTCATGCTCGTCGGCATCGTGGTGACGAACGCGATCGTGCTGCTGGACCTGATCAACCAGTACCGGGCCCAGGGCATGGACGTGACCGAGGCCGTGGTCGAGGGCGGCCGGCGGCGGCTCCGGCCGATCCTGATGACCGCCGTCGCCACCATCTTCGCGTTGCTGCCGATGGCGCTCGGCCTGACCGGTGAGGGCGGCTTCATCTCCAAGCCGCTGGCGATCGTGGTGATCGGCGGCCTGCTCAGCTCGACGCTGCTGACGCTGGTGCTGGTGCCGACGCTCTACACCATGGTCGAGCACACCAAGGGCTCGTTCCGGAACCGGCGGCGGGGCGGCGCTCCCGAGCCGGTCGAGCCGCGGCCGGAGCCGGACCCGGTGCCGGTGGCGGTCGGCGGCGGGGAGCGGGCCGAGGAGCGGGCCGTGGTGGCGCCGCCGCCGGCCCGCCCGTCGGGCGCGCTGGTCGACGGCACCGACCAGTTCGAGGTGCTCCGCCTGCCCAAGAGCCGCCAGTCGCCGCTCCCGCCCACCGAGTGACCGGCCGGGAGGGGCCCCGCGCGGGCCCCTCCCGGCACTCGGCGCGCGGGACACACCCGAGCCGCACCGGGCGGTACGCTCAGTGAGCTGCTGCCTACTTTCGGTTCGGAGGCGTGATGGCGGGGGGTGCGGGCCGGTGGGATCGGCGTACCGTGCTGCGCCGCTCCGCGCTCCTGCTCGGCGGGGCGGTGGTCGGCTCCGTCGCGACCGTCGAGAGCACCTGGGTCGCCGACCGCCGGCTCCCGATCTCGGGCGGCCCGGCCAGCGCCACGCTCGGCAACCGCCACCAGGACGTCGGCACCGGCGGGATGCAGGTCGTCTGGGGCGTCCGCACCGAGGAACCCCTGGTGGCGCTCACCTTCGACGACGGCCCCCGCCCACAGTGGACCCCGATGGTGCTCGACACGCTCGACGAGCACCGGGTGCCGGCCACCTTCTTCCTGGTCGGTGAGCGGGCCCGCGAACACGCCACCCTGGTCCGGGGCCGGATGGGCACCCACGAGGTCGGCAACCACAGCTGGGCGCACCGCGACCTGGCCCGGATGGACGCCGCGACGGTCTACGACGACCTGCGCCGCAGCCACGACGCGATCACGGCGGCCACCGGTTCGGCGCCCCGGCTGCTCCGCCCGCCCTGGGGGCACCTGGGCGGCTCGGTGCTGTACGCGTCGGCCCGGCTCGGCTACCGCCTGGTGCTCTGGACGCTCCAGATGGTCGAGAGCGAGTTCCCGCACGACCCGGCCGGGCACGCCCGGCGGATCGTCGCCGACGTGCGACCCGGCACGATCCTGCTCGGCCACGACGTCGGCAACGACGGCCGGCTCGTCGCACTCCGCGGCCTGCCCGACATGATCAACGGTTTGCGGGCCCGGGGATACACCTTCGTCACGGTCTCCGACCTGCTGCGCCGCGCTGCCGCGCCCGGGGCGGCCCGGTAGGGTGCCCGCGTGTCACCCACCCTCTCGGTCCTCGTCCGCAACCGCGACTTCCGCCATCTGTTCCTCGCCGAGCTGGTGGTCTTCGGCGCGGACTGGTTCGTCATGGTGCCGCTGCTGGTGCTGCTGCCCGAGCTGACCGGCAGCGGCGTCTGGGGTGCGCTGGTGCTGGCGGTGGACACCGGCACGACCGCGTTGCTGCTCCCGTACGCCGGGACGATCGCCGACCGGTTCGACCGCCGCAAGGTGATGATGGTGGCCAACGTGGGCGCGCTCGCCGGGGTGCTGCTGCTGCTCGGCGTGCGCAGCGCCGGTACGGCCTGGCTGGCGCTGGCGGCGATCGCGCTGGTGGCGGTGGCGAAGGCGTTCTACTCGCCGGCCGCCCAGGCCGCGCTGCCCAACGTGGTCGACCCGGAGGACCTGGCCGCCGGCAACGCGGTCGCCGGCTCGGCCTGGGGCACGATGACAGTGGTGGGCGCCTCGCTCGGCGGCATCCTGAGCGCCGTCGCCGGCCCGTACGCCAGCTTCTGGGTGGCCGCCGTCGGCCTGCTCGCCGCCGCGGGCCTGGCCGCGCTGATCCGCCGGCCGTTGCAGGCGCCGCGCGACCCGGCGGCGACGGTGCCGCGCACCTGGGCGGCCATCCGGGAGGCCCTGCGCTACATCGCCCACCGCCCGCGCGTGCTGGCCCTGGTCACGGTCAAGTCGGCGGTCGGCCTGGGCAACGGCGTGCTCACCGTCTTCCCGCTGCTCGCCGGGGTGTACGGCGTCGGCGCGGTCGGGGCCGGGTTGCTCTTCGCCGCCCGCGGCGCCGGGGCGCTGGTCGGCCCGATCATGATGCGCCGGGTGCTGAGCAACCGGGCCTGGCTGCTCACCGGCCTGGCGCTGTCCATGTCGATGTACGGCCTGGCCTACCTGGGCGCCTCGGTGGTGACCTGGTTCCCGCTGGTGCTGGTCCTGGTGTTCCTGGCCCACCTGGGCGGCGGCAGCAACTGGGTGCTGTCCAACTACGCGTTGCAGGGCGAGGTGCCGGACCGGCTCCGTGGGCGGGTCTTCGCCACCGACATGATGCTGGCGACGCTCGCCATCGCGGTGAGCCAGCTGGTGGTGGCGCTCGTGGTGGACCGGGTGGACGAGCGCACCGTGCTGGCCGGCTGTGGCCTGGTCACCGTCGCGTACGCGATCGGCTGGCGGTTCGCCACCCGGCGGCTCTCGCTCACCGACCCGGTCGACACGCCGACCCCCGAGCGCACCGGCTGACACGCCGGTCCCACGCTCCGGGCGGTCCGGCCGGGCTGTCGGGGTGACGTCCTAGCATGAGCCGGTGCCGACCACATTCACCCCCGGCCCGGTGCGGGTCCGGGTGCCCGCGACCAGCGCCAACCTGGGCCCCGGCTTCGACGCGCTCGGTCTGGCCCTCGGCCGCCACGACGACGTCACGGCCGAGGTGACGGACGGCGGCGTACGGGTTTCGGTCACCGGCGAGGGCGCCGGCGAGCTGCCGTCGGACGAGCGGCACCTGATCGTCACCGCCATGCGGGCCACGTTCGACGCGCTCGGCGCGCAGCCGGCCGGCCTGGCGCTGGAGTGCGTCAACCGCATCCCGCAGGCCCGGGGGCTCGGCTCGTCGTCGGCGGCGATCGTGGCCGGGGTGCTGGCGGCCCGTGCGCTGGTGGCCGACGGCGAGCAGCGGCTGGACGGCGACGCCGCGCTGCGGCTGGCGGCCGAGCTGGAGGGGCATCCGGACAACGTCGCGCCCTGCCTGCTGGGCGGCTTCACCATCGCCTGGACGGAACCGGGCGGCGCGCGGGCGGTCTCGCTGCCGGTGGCGCCGGCGGTGCGCCCGACCGTCTTCGTGCCCGCCGAGCGGGGCCTGACCTCGGTGGCCCGGGCGGCGTTGCCGGCCACCGTGCCGCACGCCGACGCGGCGTTCAACGCGGGCCGTGCGGCCCTGCTGGTGCACGCGCTGACCGCGGATCCCGGGCTGCTGCTGCCCGCCACCGTCGACCGGTTGCACCAGGAGCAGCGGGCGCCGGGGATGCCGGCCACGGCAGGGCTGGTCGGTGCGCTGCGCGAGGCCGGTGTGGCGGCTGTGGTCAGTGGGGCGGGTCCGACGGTGCTGGCGCTCTCCGAGGTCCCGGCCGGATTCCAGGCGGGAACAGATTGGCGCCGGTGGGAGTTGCCGATAGATGTCAGCGGTGCCCGGGTCATCCGGGGTAGACTTTGACACGCCGAGCGGGGCCCTGTTGCCGCAGGTCGGACGAGGCGATTACGCTCTAGACCTAGCACAGCCGCGAAGCATGCGATCTTCCTGCGGTTCGGCGCACCCCCGAAGCTCTCGGCGGTAGCCCGTCACCCCTGCTCAAGGCCCACGCCGCGCCGCAGTTTCCACAGGTCGCCGCAGACGGCGAGACCTGCTCACCGATGGTGGTGAGTCGGGAAACCACCGGCTGCTGTGTCACAGACTCCCGCGACGCGTCATGCGAGGCGGGTGCACCGAGGCCGCCCGGCCACCTGGTTCCACGACTCCGGGCAGCCCGGCCTATCGAGGGAAGGAATCCATTGAGCGACACCACCGACGTGACGTCGGATGTTTCCAACGTCGCTGGCGATGCCACCACCGCCGCCCCCACGCGCCGCCGGCGGAGCGGCACCGGTCTGTCGGCGATGCTGCTGCCGGAGCTCCAGAGCCTGGCCGCGTCGCTCGGCATCTCTGGTACCGCTCGCATGCGCAAGGGCGAGCTGATCAGTGCCATCACCGAGCGGCAGCAGGGCGGCGCCGCGGCCGGAACCCCTCGACCGCGTGCCGAGGTGGCGGCTGCGTCCGCTCCCGCCCGTGAGGAGGTGCACGCGGAGGTCCGTGAGGAGCGGGCCGAGGCACGCCCCGCCGAGCAGGCGCCGGCCGCCGAGGTGACCGAGGGTCGTACCCGTGGTCGCCGCAGCCGGGCCGCCGCCGCTACCACCGAGGCGCGACCGGCGGAGACGCCGGCGGCCGAGGCGCGGCCGGCCGAGACGGCGCGCGCCGAGGAGGCGCCCGCCGAGACCGGCGAGCGGGCCGAGCGTGGCGGAGACCGGGCCGAGCGCGGTGAGCGCAACGAGGGCCGGGGCCGTGAGCGCGGCGAGCGCGGCGGTGACCGTGCCGAGCGTGGCGGCGAGCGGACCGACCGTGGCGAGCGGGCCGAGCGCGGCGAGCGCAACGACCGTGGTGACCGCAACGACCGTGGTGACCGCGCCGAGCGTGGTGACCGGGCCGAGCGGGGCGACCGCAACGAGCGGGCCGACCGGGGCGAGCGCGCCGAGCGTACGGACCGCAACGACCGCGGTGACCGGGGCGGCGACCGCAACGACCGCAACGACCGTGGTCAGCGCGCCGAGCGGGACAACGACGGCGACGACGACGGCGAGGGCGGCGGCCGGCGGGGCCGGCGCAGCCGGTTCCGGGACCGTCGTCGCGGCCGCGGCGAGCGGGGCGAGGGCGACAGCGGTGGCGGCCGCGAGCCGCAGGTCGGCGAGGACGACGTGCTCGTCCCGGTCGCCGGCATCATCGACGTGCTCGACAACTACGCCTTCGTCCGGACCACCGGCTACCTGGCCGGCCCGAACGACGTGTACGTCTCGATGTCCCAGATCAAGAAGTACGGCCTGCGCCGCGGTGACGCGATCACCGGCGCCGTGCGGGCCGCGCGGGACGGCGAGCAGCGGCGCGACAAGTACAACCCGCTGGTCCGGCTGGACACCATCAACGGGATGGAGCCGGACGAGGCGAAGCGCCGGCCGGAGTTCTACAAGCTCACCCCGCTCTACCCGCAGGAGCGCCTGCGGCTGGAGACCGAGCCGCACATCCTCACCACCCGGGTGATCGACCTGGTCATGCCGATCGGCAAGGGCCAGCGGGCGCTCATCGTGTCGCCGCCGAAGGCCGGTAAGACGATGGTGCTGCAGGCGATCGCGAACGCGATCACCCGCAACAACCCGGAGTGCCACCTGATGGTGGTGCTGGTGGACGAGCGGCCGGAAGAGGTCACCGACATGCAGCGGTCGGTGAAGGGCGAGGTCATCGCGGCCACGTTCGACCGTCCGCCGCAGGACCACACCACCGTCGCCGAGCTGGCGATCGAGCGGGCGAAGCGCCTCGTCGAGCTGGGGCACGACGTGGTCGTGCTGCTCGACTCGGTGACCCGGCTCGGGCGGTCGTACAACCTGGCGGCGCCGGCCAGCGGCCGGATCATGTCGGGTGGTATCGACTCCACCGCGCTCTACCCGCCCAAGCGCTTCCTCGGCGCGGCGCGCAACATCGAGAACGGCGGTTCGCTGACCATTCTCGCCACCGCGCTGGTGGAGACCGGTTCCATGGCGGACACGGTCATCTTCGAGGAGTTCAAGGGCACGGGTAACGCCGAGCTGAAGCTGGACCGGAAGATCGCCGACAAGCGGGTCTTCCCGGCGATCGACATCAACCCCTCCGGCACCCGCAAGGAGGAGGTCCTGCTCGCGCCGGAGGAGCTGGCGATCATCCACAAGCTCCGCAAGGTGCTGCACTCGCTGGACTCGCAGGCGGCGCTCGACCTCCTGCTGGACCGGCTCAAGCAGTCCCGCACCAACATCGAGTTCCTGATGCAGATCGCGAAGTCCACTCCGGGCGAGTGAGCTGACGGATCCGTCGAACGAGGGGCACGGCTGCACCGGCCGTGCCCCTCGTCGCGTACCGGGCGACCGACCGTGAAGTTTTTCTACGGTTAAGCCGAGAGGTATTGAAACTTCTGTTCACCGTCGGGTTGACTGTCGTCCATGCGAACCCGCAGTCGACCCGCCCACCTCGCTGGCGTCCTGCTGCTGACGCCGTTGCTGACCCTCACCGCGCCGGCACCGACCGCCGCCACCGCCGCGCCGTCGGCTGTCGCGCCGTCGGCCGCCACCGCCGCCGAGGACGCGCCACGCGCCTCGTCCCGTCCCGACTCCGCCGTCGCGCTCGCCGGTGTGGAGCCGGCCGGCGGCCTGGAGACCGCCAAGACCACCCGGCCGGTCGCGCCCGGCCTCGACCTGACCTCCTTCGACAGGTACGACGCGGCCGGCTGGCTGCGCGCCGACGCCCTCACCGCCGACCTGGCCGGCGGGCTGACAGTGGACTACGTGAACTCCGGCGAGGTCACGAAGGACGAGCCGCTGCGCGCCGCCGTCGACCGGTCCCGTGCCGTCGCGGCGGTGAACGGCGACTTCTTCGACATCAACAACTCCGGCGCCGCCCAGGGCGTCGGCGTCCGCTCCGGCGAACTGGTGCAGTCGCCGGTGGCCGGGCACCCGAACGCCGTCGGGATCAGCGCCCAGGGCATCGGCCGGGTGGTCCAGGTCGGCTTCGAGGGCACCGCGACGCTGCCCGCCGGGCCGGTGCCGCTGACCCAGTTCAACAACATGGTGCAGCGCGACGGCGTGGGCGTGTTCACGCCGCTCTGGGGGTCGTACACCCGTAAGCGGGCCGTGGAGGGCGCGGCCCGGACGGTCGAGGTGACGGTGACCGGCGGCCGGGTGGCGAGCGTGGCCACCACGGCGGGCGAGGGGCCGATCCCGGCCGGCAGCACCGTGCTGCTCGGCCGCGAGGCCGGCGCCGACGCGCTCGCCGCGCTGCGTCCTGGCGACGCGGTGGACCTGACCTGGCGGCCGCGGGCCTCCGACGGCGGCGACCTGCGCGCCGCGGTCGGCGGCGGCAACGTGCTCGTGCGCGACGGCGTCGTCCAGAGCATCGCCGACGCGTCGCTGGCGCCGCGTACGGCTGTCGGCTTCTCCGCCGACGGCCGCAAAATGATCATGCTGACGGTGGACGGCCGGCAGGTGGACAGCCGGGGCGTCACCCAGACCGAGATGGGCCGCATGATGGCCGAGCTGGGCGCCGCCAACGCGCTCAACCTCGACGGCGGCGGCTCCTCCACGCTGCTGGCCCGGGAGCCGGGCGCGGCCACGGTCCAGGTGGAGAACAGCCCGTCCGACGGCAGCGAACGGCCGGTGCCCAACGGGCTCGCCGTCTACGCCCCGAAGGGCAGCGGCCGGCTCACCGGCTACTGGCTGGAGACCGCCAGCGACCCGACCGCCGCACCCGGCGTCGCGCCGGTGCGCGGCGGCCGGCCGGACCGGGTCTTCCCCGGCCTCACCCGCCGGCTCACCGCCGCCGGATACGACGAGACGTACGGCCCGGCCGCGGGCGAGCCGCGCTGGCACGCCACCCACGGACGGGTGGACGGCGACGGCGTGTTCCGGGCCGCCGTCCCCGGCCGCAGCACCGTCACGGCCGCCCGCGGCCGGGCCCGGGGCACGATCGAGCTGACAGTGCTCGGGCCACTGGCGCGCATCGACGGCACCGTCGACCGGGTCGGCCTGGACCGGGCCGGTGACAGCGGCCTGTTCGGTGTGGTCGGCTACGACGCCGAGGGCAACACCGCGCCGATCGAGCCGGCCGACCTGACGCTGGAGTACGACAGCGACCTGCTCTCCGTCACCCCCACCGCCGACGGCAACCTCTCCGTCAAGGCGCTCGCCGCGACCGGCTCGGCGCTGGTCACCGCGCGGGTCGGCAACCGCACCACGGTCCTGCCGGTGACCGTCGGGCTCACCGACGTGCCGGTGGCCGGGTTCGACGACGCCGCGTCCTGGAAGTTCAGCCAGGCCCGCGCCTCCGGGTCGGTCGCACCGGCCGAGGGGCACACCGGCGGCGGGCTGCGGATGTCGTACGACTTCAGCCAGTCCACCGGCACCCGGGCCGCGTACGCCGACCCGCCCGCCTGGATCGACGTCCCCGGCCAGCCGCAGGCGTTCGGTATGTGGATCAAGGCCAACGGCACCGGCGAGTGGCCCAGCCTGCACCTGCACGACGCACAGGACACCCAGTTCGTGCTGCGCGGCCCGTACCTGGACTGGACCGGCTGGAAGTACGTCGAGTTCGCCGTACCGCCGGGCGTGCAGTACCCCGTGCGGGTGCGCCGGTTCTACGTCGCCGAGACCGACCCGGCCAAGCAGTACCGCAGCGAGGTGGTGATCGACGACCTGGTGGCCCGGGTGCCGCCGGACGTGCAGGCGCCGCCGGAGCCGAACCGCACCGACCGGGTGGTGGTGCGCGACGGCACTGTGGACGGGGCGCCCTGGCGCTTCGCGGTGCTCTCCGACGCCCAGTTCGTCGCTGCGAACCCGGACAGCGACCTGGTCGCCCAGGCCCGCCGTACGCTGCGCGAGGTCCGCGCCGCCCGGCCGGACTTCCTGATCATCAACGGCGACTTCGTGGACACCGCCTACCCGGCGGACTTCGCCCTGGCCAAGCGCATCCTGGACGAGGAACTGGACGGCCAGGTGCCGTACCACTACGTGCCTGGCAACCACGAGATCATGGGCGCGCCGATCGACAACTTCCGCAGCGTCTTCGGGGACACCTCGCGCGTCTTCGACCACCGGGGCACCCGGTTCCTCACGCTCAGCACCGCCACCGGCTCCCTGCGCGGAGGCGGGTTCGACCAGGTGGAGCTGCTGCGCCGGACGCTCGACCAGGCCGCCGCCGACCGCTCGGTCGGTTCGGTGGCGGTGCTCTTCCACCACCCGCCGCGCGACCCGAGCCCGGCCAAGGCCAGCCAGCTCGGCGACCGCAAGGAGGCGGCACTGGTCGAGCAGTGGCTGGCCGACTTCCAGCACCGCACCGGCAAGGGCGCGCTGATGGTCAACGGTCACGTCGGCACGTTCCACGCCGACCGGGTGGACGGCGTGCCGTACGTGATCAACGGCAACTCGGGCAAGGACCCGTCCACCCCCGCGGCGCTCGGCGGGTTCACCGGCTGGACCGAGTTCGGCGTGGACCCGGTGACGCCGGGGGAGGCCGAGCGGGCCCGCCGTGACCCGCTGGCCGAGGGCCCGCGGTGGGTGAGCGCCGAGATGCACGCCCACGTCGACCGGCTCGCGGTGACCGCCCCCGCGCAGGTGTCCCGGCGTACGCCGGCCGACGTCACGGCCACGCTCACCCAGCCCAGCGGCCGGCAGGTGCCGGTGGCCGCGCCGGTCAGCGCCGACTGGTCCGGGTCGCCGAACCTGCACATCGGCGGCGCGGCGGGCGTACGCCCCTGGCACGCCGCCCGCTTCGACCCGGCCACCGGCACGCTCACCGCCCTGCGCCCCGGCGCCCAGGTGCAGCTCACGGTGACGGTGAACGGCGTCAAGGCCGAAACCCAGGTGACCACGACCCCGTAACCCCCCCCGGCCCCCACCCGCCCCAGCCCCGTCGATCATGAAGTTGGCCCGGACAAAAGCGACAGGAAAGACGGTCAAGTTCATGATCGACGGGGTGGGGGCGGGGCGGGGGCGGGGCGGTGGGGGAGTGGGTGGGGTGGGGGTGGGAATGCTGACGGGTGGGCCGGCGTTGGGGGTGGCGGACCTCCTGTGCCGGGTGGAAGACGCCCGTGGCAGACTGGTCAATCGGCCACCGGTTCCGGTTCACGCCCGAGCCCGTCGTGACGACGGGGAGCACTGACGGCGACCCGGCGACCACCGACGAAAGGACCGAGGCGACATGAAGCCCAACATCCACCCGGAGTACGTGACCACCGAGGTCCGCTGCTCCTGCGGCAACACGTTCACGACCCGCAGCACCGCCAAGGGCGGCGCCATCAGCGTCGAGACCTGCAGCGCCTGCCACCCGTTCTACACCGGTAAGCAGCGCGTGCTGGACACCGCCGGCCGGGTCGCGAAGTTCCAGCAGAAGTACGCCAAGGTTCAGGCCAAGAAGGCCAAGTAGCTCCGTCGACGACGCCCGTGTCCGGCTCCTGCCGGGCACGGGCGTTCGTCCGTTTGTGCCGGTTCCACTTCCAAGGAGCATCCGCAGCATGAGCAGTGAGCGCCTGGCCGCCCTCCTCGACGAGTACGCCGAGCTGGAGCGGCGGCTGGCCGACCCGGCCATCCACGCCGACCAGGGCACCGCCCGGCGGGTCGGCCGTCGGTACGCCGAGCTGGTCCCACTGCACAAGGCGGCCGGCGAGCTGGAGCAGGCCCGCGCCGACCTGACCGCCGCCCGGGAGCTGGCCGCCGAGGACGCGACGTTCGCCGCCGAGGCGGACAGCATCGCCGCGTCCCTGCCGGCGCTGGAGGAACGGCTCGCGGAACTGCTCATCCCGCGCGACCCGCACGACGCCAAGGACGTGATCGTCGAGATCAAGGCCGGCGAGGGCGGCGAGGAGTCCGCGCTGTTCGCGGGCGACCTGCTGCGGATGTACACCCGGTACGCCGAGCGGCACGGCTGGGTCACCGAGGTGATCGACGCGCAGGACTCCGACCTGGGTGGCGTCAAGGACGTCTCCCTGGCGATCAAGAGCAAGGGCGTCCCGGAGGGCGGCAACGGCGTCTGGTCCCGGCTCAAGTGGGAGGGCGGCGTGCACCGGGTGCAGCGCGTCCCGGTCACCGAGTCGCAGGGCCGGATCCACACCAGCGCCGCCGGCGTGCTGGTGCTGCCCGAGGCGGAGGACGTCGACGTCACCATCGACCCGAACGAGCTGCGCATCGACGTGTTCCGCTCGTCCGGCCCCGGTGGGCAGTCGGTGAACACGACCGACTCGGCGGTCCGGATCACGCACGTGCCGACCGGCATCGTGGTCTCCTGCCAGAACGAGAAGTCGCAGCTGCAGAACCGGGAGCAGGCCATGCGCATCCTGCGCGCCCGGCTGCTCGCCGCCGCCCAGGAGCAGGCGGACGCGGCGGCGTCGGACGCCCGCAAGGCGCAGGTCCGCACCGTGGACCGGTCCGAGCGGATCCGCACCTACAACTTCCCGCAGAACCGGATCACCGACCACCGCATCGGCTACACCGCGTACAACCTCGACCTGGCGCTGGCCGGCGAGCTGGACGGGGTGCTCGACGCGCTGGCCGAGGCGGACCGCGCGGCCCGGCTGGCCGGCGAGACCGAGCTGTCCCGTCGCTGACCCGGCGCGGCACCGCGCGAAGGCCGCGCCGCCCGCACGGCTCGCAGGGGGATCCGCGAAGGCAACCCCGGGGGTACGGCCTCAGCTCGCCCGCAACCGTGCCTTGGCGCGCAGCATCTCCCGGTCGGCCAGCTCGAACGCGGCGCCCAGTGCCTCCCGGACACTCACAGTGGTGCTGCCGTCGACCTCGGCGAAGCCGATCGTCACCCCGACCGGCGTGCCCGGCACCAGGGACTCCCAGTCCTCGGTGCGGACGGCCGCCTCGATCCGGCGGGCCACCTCGACGGCCTCCGGCATGACGGTGTCGGGCAGCACCACGACGAACTCGTCGCCGCCGTAGCGGGCCACGAAGTCGCCCCGCCGCATCACCCGGTTGATCACCCCGGCGACCCGTAGCAGCACCAGGTCGCCGGAGTGGTGGCCGTGCCGGGTGTTCACCGCCTTGAATCCGTCGAGGTCGCAGACGCCGATCACCACCCGCTCGCCCCGGGACACCACGGCGCCCAGGTAGCGCTCCAGCCGGCGCCGGTTGGGCAGGCCGGTGAGCGGGTCGGTGAGCGCCTCGCCCTCGTACCGGGCTGCCTCGCGGCGCATCTCCTCGTGGTCGATCCGGGCGGCGATGCCGTCGATGTAGACGTCCCGCAGCCGGTCGCTGCGCCGCGCCGCCAGCCGGAACGCGTGCCTGTCGGCCCGGTGCGCGCCGGCGTGGTCACCGGCCCGGGCCAGCGCGACGCTGCGCAGCCGGGGCGCCTCGGCCGCGCCGAGCGTCTCGTCGGAGACCCGCAGCGAGTCCAGCCGGGTGACCGCCTCGATCGGGCGGCCGGCGGCCACCGCGAGGCAGACCTGACCGAGCTGGCGCAGGTCGCGGGCGCGGGCGCTGTCCCCGCCGTGGCCGAGCAGCCTGGTCGGGTCGGCGTCCCCGGCGGACTCCACCCGGTCGCCGAGCGCGGCTCGGCGGGCGGCGGCGTAGCCGTACGCGGCCAGGCTGCTCGGGCGCAGGTTGCCGGCGCCCCCGCCCCGCAGGAACCGGGCCAGGTCACCGGCGACGTCGCGCAGCACCCGCAGGCACCCGTCGCTGTCGCCGTTGTGGTCGAGCGCGACCGCGTTGCGCAGCCGGATCCCGGGGGCGGCGAACGTCTCCTCGGGGATGCCGACGCTGAGCCCGACCTCCCGGGCCCGTTCGATCGCGCCCAGCGCGTGGCCGTGGAAGCTGAGGTACGAGTACGCCATCGCCAGGTCGTGCCAGCCCCAGGCGGTGTCCCGGTCGGGGGTGTCGTCGGCGCTGAGCGCGCGGGCGGCCCGGACCAGGTGCATCACGCACCTGTCCAGCGCGCCCTGGTGGTGGGCGGCGAGCGCGGCCAGCGCGTTGAGGTGCCCGTGCAGGTAGGGCTCGGTCAGGTCGCGTACGGCGGCGGAGGCGTCCTCGACGGCGCGGGTGAACTCGGCGGTGCGGCCGAGATTGATCAGCGCGGACAGGCGTTGCACCAGCGCGTCGGCGCGCGCGTACGGGTCGTCGGTGGTGCGGATGACGCGGTCGAGCAGGGCACACGCCTCCGCGGACCGGCTGGCCTCCTGCAGTGACCGAGCGCGGCGGAGAGCGTCAACCTGGTCCTCGACCTGGTCGAGCCAGCCCACTCGCGACCTCCCTGCGGTGTGCGCCCGGACGCACCCGCTCGTGAGGTGGGCCGCGACGCCTCATGATTATTGCGTGACCGCACTCCCGCAACACCCGTCCGAAGGGACAGAACGCGAACGCCCCTCGCTGGTGATCACCCGGGTGGCGCGCGCGCTCGCGGCGGCCGGCGTCGAGGCGCCCCGCGCCGAGGCCGAGCAGCTCGCCGCGTACGTCCTGGAAGTGCCGCGTGGCCGGCTGGCGCTCGCCGACGGCTTCACCCCGGCGCAGCGCGACCGCCTGGACGCGCTCGTCGGGCGGCGGGTGACGCGCGAGCCGTTGCAGCACCTCCTCGGCTCGGCCGGTTTCCGGCACCTGGAGCTGGCCGTCGGGCCGGGCGTGTTCGTGCCCCGGCCGGAAACGGAACTGCTGGCCGGCTGGGGGATCGAGCGGGCCCGGGAGTACGCCGCGCCGCTCGTGGTCGACCTGTGCAGCGGTTCCGGCGCGATCGCCCTCGCGGTCGCACAGGAGGTGCCGGCGGCCCGGGTGGTGGCGGTGGAACGATCCCCGGCCGCGCTGGCGTGGCTGCGGCGCAACGCGACCGGCCGGGCCGCCGCCGGGGACCGGCCGATCGAGGTGGTGGCCGCCGACGTGACCGATCCGGACCTGCTGGCCGACCTGGCCGGACGGGTCGACGTGCTGCTCTGCAACCCGCCGTACGTGCCGAGGTCGGTGGCGGTGCCGCCGGAGGTGGCCGGGCACGACCCGGACGAGGCGGTGTTCGGCGGCGCGGACGGGCTGGACGTGATCCGGCCGGTGGTCGGCCGGGCCGCCGTGCTGCTGCGCCCGGGCGGCGCGATCGGCATCGAGCACGACGACACGCACGCGGCGGCGGTGCCGGCGCTGCTGCGCGGCGACGGCCGCTACGACCGGGTCGCGGAACACCGGGACCTGGCCGGGCGGCCCCGCTTTGCGAGCGCGTCCCGGCGGGCGGACGGCACCCACGCCGACCCGGCCCCGGCGTGGCAGACTGACTCCTCGTGATGCTCTACGACTGTCGGTCGCCCGCCGACCGGGACCGCGGCATCGCCGCTGCCGTCGAGGCGGTCAAGAACGGTGAACTCGTCGTCCTGCCGACCGACACGGTCTACGGCATCGGGGCGGACGCCTTCACCCCGTACGCGGTGAAGGCCCTGGCGGACACCAAGGGTGGCGCCCGGCAGGCGCCCCCGGTGCTCATCGGTTCCCGGCACACGCTCGACGGCCTGGTCTTCTCGCTGCCCGGCGCGGCCCGCGACCTGGTCGAGGCGTTCTGGCCCGGTGCGCTGACCATCGTGGTGGAGCACTCGCCGAGCCTGGCCTGGGACCTGGGCGACAACAGCGGCACGGTGGCGGTGCGGATGCCGCTGCACCCGGTGGCGCTGGAGGTGCTGCGGGAGACCGGCCCGATGGCCGTCGCGTCGGCCAACAAGATCGGCCAGCCCGCCGCGCTCACCGCCGAGGAGGCACGCGACCAGCTCGGCTACGGCGTCCGGGCGTACCTGGAGGCCGGGCCGGCGGTGGACCCGGTGCCGAGCACCATCGTCGACCTGACCGGCGACGTGCCGCGGGTGCTGCGCGAGGGCGCGGTGACGCTGGCGAAGCTGCGGGAGGTCGTGCCGGACATCCTCGACGAGCGGGGGGTCTGAGTGCCGCCCTTCACCGTCCTGCACGTCTGCATGGGCAACATCTGCCGGTCGCCGATGGCCGAGCGGCTGCTGCTGCTCGCGGTCCGGGAGCGGCTGGCCCGCCTCGACGTCGACCCGGCCGGGTCGGACGCGCTCGTGCACAGCCACAGCGCCGGCACCGGCGGCTGGCACGCGGGCGAGGAGATGAACCCGCCCGCCGCCCGGCAGGTGCTCTCGCGCGGCGGCGACACCGAGGGGTTCGCCGCCCGGCGGCTGCGCTCCGACCTGATCGACGCCGCCGACCTGGTGCTCACCGCGACCGCCGACCAGCAGGAGTACGTGGTGGCGCTGCGGCCGGACGCCGCCGCGCGCACGTTCGTGCTCGGTGAGTTCGGCCGCCTGCTCGGCGGGCTGGACCGGTCCGCCCTGCCGCCGGCCGAGCCGACGCCGGACGCCGTGTTCGCGCGCGGTGTCGCGCTGGTGGCGGCCGCCGACGCGGCCCGGCAGAACGCCTCCGCGCTGCCCACCGACGATCTGGACGACCCGTGGGGCCGGGGCGACCAGTGCTTCAGCCGGGTCGCGGACGAGATCGAGGAGACCGTGCAGCCGCTGGCTGCCGCGCTGCTGCCCTGAGATTCATCCTTCCTCGCGAACTTCCTGCGCATTTCGCGGAAGATGTCGGCGAAAGCGAGCAATCCGGTCATTCTGAACGGGTCCGTACGGCCGGCTCCTGCGGGGAGAGCTGATGAACCGGGCCTATCTCGACAAGCTGTTCACCGTTGTGCTCGCCGGCGTGCTCGCCGGACTGGCCCTGGCCGCCGCCGCGCTGCCGGCCGCGCTGGTCTTCGGGCTGGGCGTGAAGAACCTGATGCCGTACACGGTGCTGCCGGAGGCGCTCAGGACGCCGCAGCCGGCGCAGCGCTCCAACCTGTACGCCAACGACGGGCGGACGCTGATCACCTCGTTCTACGTCGAGGACCGGGTGGACGTGCCGGTCGGCGAGGTGGCGCCGGTGATGCGCGAGGCGATCGTGGCCGCCGAGGACGTGCGCTTCTACGAGCACCACGGCGTCGACGTGCGCGGCGTGGCACGGGCGTTCACGGCCAACCGCCGCGAGGGCACCCGTCAGGGCGCCTCCACGCTGACCATGCAGTACGTGCGCAACGCGCTGGCCGGTGACCCCCGGCTGACCGAGGAGCAGCGCGCCGCTGCCACCGAGATCACCGTCGGACGCAAGATCCGCGAGATGCGGTACGCGCTGACGCTGGAACGGCAGATCGGCAAGGACGAGATCCTCGGGCGCTACCTGAACATCGCGTACTTCGGCGCCGGGGCGTACGGCATCGCCGCCGCCAGCAAGCGCTACTTCTCCACCACGCCGGACCGGCTCACGCTGGCCCAGGCCGCGCTGCTCGCCGGGCTGGTCCGGTCCCCGGCCGACGACCCGATCAACGGGGAGGCCGACTCGGCGCTGCAACGCCGGGCGTACGTGCTGGACCGGATGGTGGAGACCGGCCGGGTGAACGCGGCCGACGCGGAGGCGGCGAAGGCCACGGAACTGGCGCTGGAGCCCAACACCACGCCGAACGACTGCGCCGCCGTGCCCGCCGACCACAACGACTGGGGCTTCTTCTGCGACTGGTTCACCCAGTGGTGGAACGCCCAGCCGGCGTTCGGCGAGAACGTCGACGAGCGGCAGCGGACGCTGCGCCGGGGCGGCTGGAAGATCGTGTCGTCGCTCGACCCGGACGTGCAGGCCAAGGCGAGCGAGCAGGTGCGGGAGATCTACCCGGAGACGATCGCGCGGGCGGCGCCGACCGCCGTGGTGCAGCCGGGCACCGGCCGGGTGCTGGCCATGGCGGTGAACCGCACCTACGGCACGACCGCCAACCCGGACGGGCAGCAGAACTACCCGAACACGGTCAACCAGCTGGTGGCCGGCGGTGGCGGCATCACCGGCTATCAGGCGGGCTCCACGTTCAAGCTGTTCGCGCTGCTGGCCGCGCTGGAGTCCGGGCTCCCGCTGGACACCGAGTTCGACGCGCCGCGCGTCTACGTGACGCAGTACCCGGTCGGCGCCGGCCCGGCGAGCTGCGGCGGCCGGTGGTGCCCGGAGAACGCCAACACCTACTGGATGGACGGCGACCGGGACATGTGGGACGCGTTCGGCCGGTCGGTGAACACGTACTTCGCGTGGCTGACCGAGCGCGTCGGCGCGGACCGGGTGGTCGAGATGGCCCAGCGGCTGGGCATCGTGTTCCGCGCCCCGGCCGACGCCGAGATGGCCCGCGAGGGCGCCAAGAGCTGGGGACCGTTCACGCTCGGCGTTTCCGCCACCACGCCGCTGGACCTGGCCGGCGCGTACGCCGCGGTGGCCGCCGAGGGCACCTGGTGCCGGCCCACGCCGGTCACCTCGATCACCGATCCGGGCGGCCGGACGGTGGCCGCCGGGAACACCGACTGCCGGCAGGTGCTCGACACCGAGGTCGCCCGCGCGGCGGCCGACGCCAGCCGCTGCCCGGTCGGCGACCAGTCGATGTACCGCCGCTGCGACGGCGGCACCGCCGAGGAACTGGCCCCGGGCCTGCGCCGCCCGGTCGCGGGCAAGACCGGCAGCTCGGAGCGGAACGCCACCGAGACGGTCGTCGCGTTCACGCCGCAGCTCGCGGTGGCGACGATCGCCGCGAACCCGGACGACCCCCGGGACGCGGTCGGCGGCGGCGTGCAGAAGCGGCAGATCGAGGCCGTGGGTCGCATCCTCGCGTGGTCGCTGCGCGACGAGCCGGTACGCGACTTCGTCCCGCCCGGCCAGGCCGTAGCCTTCCAGCACACCAGCCCCCGAACCAGCAACTGACCCGCCCCGCCCGCCCCGCCCCGCCTCACCGTGCCGATCTTGCAGTTGCTGCCCGGACAGAACGTGCACAACGGGGCACGTCAAGGGCCACAAGTGCAAGATCGCCGGCGCGGGGCGCGCCCGGGGCGCGAGGGGCGGGGCGGGTCAGTTCGGGTGTTCGGCGCCCCGGGCGATGTTGCGGGCCATGCCGCCGAAGACGACCGCGTGGAACGGGGCCACCGAGGCCCAGTAGAGGTGACCGGGCAGCCCGCGCGGGAGGAACACGGCGCGCTGGACGTAGCGGCTGCGCCCGTCCCCGTCCGGCTCGGCGCGCATCTCCAGCCAGGCCCGCCCCGGCAGCCGCATCTCCGCGCGCAGCCGCAGCAACTCGCCCGGGACGATCTCCTCGACCCGCCAGAAGTCCAGCGCCTCGCCGACCTGGAGCCGGTGCGGGTCGCGCCGGCCCCGCCGTAGCCCGACGCCGCCGATCAGGCGGTCCATCCAGCCGCGCACCGACCAGGCCAGCGGGAACGAGTACCAGCCGTTCTCGCCGCCGACGCCCTCGATGACCCGCCACAACGCCGCCGGTGGCGCATCCACCGTCCGTTCCCGCAGATCCGTGTACGCGGTGCCGCCGGACCAGCGCGGGTCCGACGGCAGCGGCTCGGCGGGCGCGTCCGGCCCGCTCGCGTTCGACCAGCGCGTCTCCACCTGCGCGTCGCGCACCTTTGTCAGCGCCAGCGCGACCGCCTGGTCGAAGCCGGTCAGGCCGTCCGGCGGGTCCGGCACGTACCGGGCGATGTCGTGCTCGTGCGCCACCGCCTCGTGCACCAGGCTCTCCACCAGCGGCCGGGCGATCGCGTTCGGCACCGGCGTGATCAGGCCGACCCAGTGCGAGGAGAGCGACGGGGTGAGCGGGCGGACCGGCAGGATGACCCGCGGCCGCAGCCCGGCCACCCGGGCGTAGCGCTGCATCATCTCGGTGAACGTCAGCACGTCCGGGCCGCCGATGTCGAAGGCCCGGTTGACGTCGGCCGGCAGGTGCGCGCACCCGGCCAGGTAGCGCAGCACGTCCCGGACCGCGATCGGCTGGATCCGGTTGCGCACCCAGCGCGGGGTGACCATCGCCGGGAGTCGCTCGGTCAGGTAGCGGAGCATCTCGAACGAGGCCGAACCGGACCCGATGATCACGGCGGCGCGCAGCACCGCTGTGGGCACGCCGCTGTCCAGCAGGATCCGCGCGACCTCCGCCCGGGAGCGCAGGTGCGCCGAGGGCAGGCCGTCGCGCTCCGCCGGCTCCGGCCCGCCGAGATACACGATCCGGCGTACGCCCGCGGCGCGCGCCGCCTCGGCGAAGTTCGTCGCCGCCTCCCGGTCGGCCGCCTCGAAACCCCGTTGGCCCAGCGAGTGGACCAGGTAGTACGCCACCTCGATGCCCGCGAACACGGCCGGCAACGTCTCCGGCCGCCGCAGGTCGCCCTCGACGATGTCCGCCTCGGCCGCCCACGGCACGTCCCGCAGCCGCCCGGCGGTGCGGGCCAGGCAGCGTACGGTGTGCCCCTCGGCCAGCAGCCGGGGCGCGAGGCGTCCGCCGATGTAGCCGGTAGCACCGGTGACGAGGCATCTCACGGCCTCCAGTGTGCGGCTCCGTAGACTCCTTCGCTGTGGAGAACGCGAGGGACACCTTCTGGGGACCGGACTTCCAGCAGCTCAGTGCCGTCGACCCGGAGATCGCCGAGGTGGTGCTGGGTGAGCTGGACCGGTTGCGCGGCGGCCTGCAACTGATCGCCAGCGAGAACCTCACCTCGCCCGCGGTGCTGGCCGCGCTGGGTTCCACGCTCACCAACAAGTACGCCGAGGGCTACCCGGGACGGCGTTACTACGGCGGCTGTGCCGAGGTGGACCGGGCCGAGGAGTTGGCCGTCTCCCGGGCGAAGGAGCTGTTCGGCGCCGAGCACGCAAACGTCCAGCCGCACTCCGGGGCGAGCGCCAACCTGGCCGCGTACGCCGCACTGGTGCAGCCGGGCGACACGGTGCTGGCCATGGACCTGCCGCACGGCGGGCACCTGACCCACGGCAGCCGGGTGAACTTCTCCGGCAAGTGGTTCCACCCGGTCGGCTACACCGTCCGGCGGGACACCGGGACGATCGACTACGACGAGGTACGCGACCTGGCCCGCGCGCACCGGCCGAAGATGATCATCTGCGGCGCGACCGCGTACCCGCGCCTGATCGACTTCGCCCGCTTCCGGGAGATCGCCGACGAGGTCGACGCGTACCTGATGGTGGACGCCGCCCACTTCGTCGGCCTGGTGGCCGGCGGTGCGATCCCCTCCCCGGTGCCGTACGCCGACGTGGTCACCGCGACCACCCACAAGGTGCTGCGCGGCCCGCGCGGCGGCATGATCCTCTGCCGGGAGCCGCTGGCGGCCCGGATCGACAAGGCGGTCTTCCCGTTCACCCAGGGCGGCCCGCTGATGCACGCCGTCGCGGCCAAGGCGGTCGCGCTGCGCGAGGCCGCGCAGCCGGAGTTCCGCACGTACGCAGCCCAGGTGGTCACCAACGCCCGCGCGCTCGCCGACGGTCTGGCCGCGGAGGGGCTGCCGCCGGTCTCCGGCGGCACCGACACCCACCTGGCGCTGCTCGACCTGCGCGAGACCGGCGTGACCGGCGCGCAGGCCGAGGCCCGCTGCGACGCCGCCGGCATCACGCTCAACAAGAACGCGATCCCGTACGACCCGCAGCCGCCGGCGGTGGCCTCCGGCATCCGGGTGGGCTCGCCGAGCGTCACCACCCAGGGCATGCGCGAGGGGGAGATGCGCCGGATCGCCACGTTGATCGGGCGGGCGGTGCGGACCGATCCGGAGTCTGCCGGGGGCGGCGACGAACTGGCCCGGATCTCCGCCGACGTGACCGCGCTGGTCACCGAGTTCCCGGCGTACCCCCGTGGCTGAGCCCGGGACGCGCGCGGCGGAGGAGACCGCGGACCACGGCTGGCGACTGCGCCATCTGCCGGTGCTGCTGGCCGCGGTGGCGGTGCTCGCCGCCGTCGCGGCGGTGGCCGGCGGGGTGTGGCGCGGCGCGGACGGCGCGCTCGGCGCGGCGGCCGGGGTGGCCGTCACGGCGGCGAGCTACACGCTCACCACTGTGGTCCTGGCCTGGGCGGACTCCAAGGATCCGCAGCTCGTGCTGCCGTTCGGGCTGGGCCTCTACGTCGCCAAGATCACCGCGCTCGGCGGGGTGATGGTGCTGGTCGCCTCGACCGGCTGGCCGGGGCTGATCCCGTTCGCTGTCGGCATCGCCGCGGGCGTCGTGGTCTGGACCGGTGTGCACGTCTGGTGGCTGACCACGGTCCACGCCCGACGGATGCCGCGCTGAGCCGTCCCACCCTTCGGGCGACGCGTTGTTCTGTCCGCGATCGGTCATTCTCTCAGTGGCGGGGGAGGAGTACCGTGCCTCCAGACGACTTCGCCCGCCCGTGTCCCACACAACCAGGTTGTGCGGGGGGTGAGGCACAGCCTCTTCTGCTCGACTGATATCGTTCGCCCCGTCATGGCCGGTGACCAGAAACCCCCCGACACTGGCGGCCCGGGCGACGTTCCGTCCGGTGCCGGTCAGGGTTGGACCGCGCTCTCATACCTCATCGGGGGCATGCTCGTCTGGGGTTTCATCGGCTGGCTGGTCGACCGTTGGCTCGATACCGGCGGCGTCGCCACCGGTATCGGGGTCGTGCTCGGCATGGCCGGGGGGATCATCCTGGTCGTCCGCCGACTGGGCACGCCTACTTAGGAAGGGACGCGGTGTTCGGACAGGCGAACGTCCTGGCTCAGGGCCAGGCGGAATTCCCACCCAGTGTGGGGGACTTCTACCTGCCCAGCATCCTGCCCTGGGGTGCGGAGAACTCGTACTGGTTCACCAAGATCACGGCGATGGTGTGGATCGCCGTCGGTATCTTGATCATCTTCTTCCTGGCCACGTACCGGAAGCCGCAGCTCGTCCCCACCAAGAAGCAGTGGTTCGCCGAGTCGATCTACGGCTTCGTGCGCAACAACATCGCGGTGGACATGATCGGGCACGCGGGAGTGCGGTTCGCGCCGTACTTCACCACGCTCTTCTGCTTCATCCTGCTGACGAACTTCTTCGCCATCGTGCCGTTCTTCCAGATCTCGCCGAACTCGCACATCGCGTTCCCGGCCATCCTCGCCGTGATCAGCTACGTGATGTTCATCTGGGTCGGCATCCGGCACCACGGCTTCGTGAAGTACGTCAAGGCCTCTCTGGTTCCGCCGGCGCCCTGGTACATCCTGCCGCTGCTGATCCCGATCGAGTTCTTCTCGACGTTCCTGGTCCGGCCGTTCTCGCTGGCCGTCCGTCTCTTCGCGAACATGTTCGCCGGCCACATGCTCCTGCTGGTCTTCACGCTCGGCGGGTTCGCCATGCTCAGCGCCAACGTCTGGCTGGCACCGGTCTCGGTGCTGTCCTGGGTGATGACGATCGCGCTGACCTTCCTCGAGTTCCTGGTGATCTGTCTGCAGGCGTACGTCTTCACGGTGCTGACCGCCAGCTACGTGCAGGGCGCCCTCGCCGACGAGCACTGATCCGATCTTTCGCACCAACCGTTGTCGTCCCGCGTGACCGTCACGCGTGATAACCAGGAGGAACCAACCAATGGACATCTACGCCGCGGTAGAGGGCAGCACCGCCGCCATCGGCTACGGTCTCGCGGCCATCGGCCCGGGCATCGGCGTGGGCCTGGTCTTCTCGGCCTACATCCAGTCGACCGCCCGCCAGCCGGAGTCGTCCCGGATGACCCTTCCGTACGTCTGGATCGGCTTCGCCGTCATCGAGGCGCTGGCGCTGCTGGGCATCGCCTTCGGCTTCATCTGGGCCGGCTGAACCAGCCCCTTTGACCGGGAGGTTTTCCCATGTACTTCCTCGCCGCTGAGGGTGGTGAGACGACCCACAACCCGATCCTTCCTGTCTGGCAGGAGATCGTGGTCGGGCTGGTCGCCTTCGGTGTCCTCTGCTTCGTGCTGATGAAGTTCGTCTTCCCGCGCATGGAGCAGACGTTCCAGGCCCGGGTGGACGCGATCGAGGGCGGCATCAAGCGCGCCGAGGCCGCGCAGGCCGAGGCGAACCAGCTGCTCGAGCAGTACCGGGCCCAGCTCGCGGAGGCGCGTACCGACGCCGCCAAGATCCGCGACGACGCCCGGGCCGACGCCGAGGGCATCCGCCAGGACATCCTCGCCAAGGCGCGCGAGGAGTCCGACCGGATCATCGCCGCCGGCAAGGAGCAGCTCGCCGCGGAGCGGGCCACCATCGTGCGCGAGCTGCGCACCGAGGTCGGCACCATCGCGGTGGACCTGGCGAGCAAGATCGTCGGTGAGTCGCTGGCCGACGAGGCGCGCCGCAAGGGCACCGTCGACCGGTTCCTGAGCGGTCTCGAGAGCACGGGGGCCCGCTGATGCAGGCCGCCAGCCGGGAGTCGTACTCCGCCGGGGCCGAGCGCCTCGACGCGTACGCCCGCGGCGCGGAGCCGTCGGCGGTGGCCTCCACCGCCGACGACATCCTCTCCGTCGCCGCCCTGCTGCGGCGCGAGCCGCGGCTGCGCCGGGCGCTGTCCGACCCGGCGCGTTCGGGTGAGGACCGCGCCGCTCTGCTCACCGGGATCCTGGGCGGCAAGGTCGGCGCGGACGCGCTCGACCTGCTGACCACGCTGGTCTCCGGTCGCTGGTCGGCCCCGTCGGAGCTGCTCGACGGCGTCGAGCGGCTCGGCGTGGAGGCGCTCCTGGCGAGCGCCGACTCGACCGGCGAGCTGGGCGAGGTCGAGGACGAGCTGTTCCGCTTCGGGCAGGTCGTCTCGGGCTCCGGCGAGCTGTCCAACACGCTCTCCGACCCGATGGCCACCGTCGAGCGGCGGGCCGAACTGGCCCGGCAGCTGCTCGCCGGCAAGGCCCGGCCGGTCACCGTCCGCCTCGTCGAGGCCGCGCTCGCCGGCTTCGGGGGACGCTCCTTCACCGGCGCGCTCACCCGGCTGGTCGAGCTGGCCGCCGACCGGCGGGACCGTCAGGTCGCGTACGTGACAGTGGCGGCTCCGCTGAACGACGAGGAGGAGCGACGCCTCGGCGCCCGCCTCTCCCAGATGTACGGTCGGGAGGTGTCCGTCAAGCAGACGGTCGACCCCGACGTGCTCGGCGGAGTGCGCGTACGGGTCGGATCCGACCTGTACGACGGGACCGTCCTGCGCCGCCTCAACGAGACCCGCAACGCGCTCGCGAAGCGCTGACCAGCGTCTTAGCAGCCCTGATTCGACGCCATCGGACCGGTCGGTACTAGGTATCCCGGGCCCCTGATACTTAAGGAAGCAGAGGATGGCCGAGCTGACCATCTCGACGGAGGAGATCCGCGGCGCCCTGGAGCGCTACGTCTCCTCCTACACGGCCGACGTCTCCCGCGAGGAGGTCGGCACCGTCGCCGACGCCGGTGACGGCATCGCCCACGTCGAGGGTCTCCCCTCGACCATGACCAACGAGCTCCTGGAGTTCGAGGACGGCACGCTCGGCGTGGCGCTGAACCTCGACGTCCGGGAGATCGGTGTCGTCGTCCTCGGTGACTTCGGCGGGATCGAAGAGGGTCAGCGCGTCAAGCGCACCGGCCGGGTGCTCTCCGTGCCGGTCGGCGACGCGTTCCTCGGCCGCGTGGTGAACGCGCTGGGCGAGCCGATCGACGGCCTCGGCGACATCGCCAACGAGGGCTTCCGCGAGCTGGAGCTCCAGGCCCCGAACGTGATGTCCCGCAAGTCGGTCGACGAGCCGCTCCAGACCGGCATCAAGGCCGTCGACGCGATGACCCCGATCGGCCGCGGCCAGCGCCAGCTGATCATCGGTGACCGCAAGACCGGCAAGACCACTGTCGCCCTGGACACCATCCTCAACCAGCGCGAGAACTGGCGCTCCGGCGACCCGAAGAAGCAGGTCCGCTGCATCTACGTCGCGATCGGCCAGAAGGCCTCCACCATCGCCTCCATCAAGGGGACGCTGGAGGAGGCGGGCGCGATGGAGTACACCACCATCGTCGCCTCGCCGGCCTCCGACCCGGCCGGCTTCAAGTACCTCGCCCCCTACACCGGCTCGTCCATCGGACAGCACTGGATGTACGGCGGCAAGCACGTCCTGATCGTCTTCGACGACCTGAGCAAGCAGGCCGAGGCGTACCGCGCCGTGTCGCTGCTGCTGCGCCGCCCGCCGGGCCGTGAGGCCTACCCGGGTGACGTCTTCTACCTGCACTCGCGTCTGCTGGAGCGCTGCGCCAAGCTCTCCGACGAGCTGGGCGGCGGCTCGATGACCGGTCTGCCGATCATCGAGACCAAGGCGAACGACATCTCGGCGTTCATCCCGACCAACGTCATCTCCATCACCGACGGCCAGATCTTCCTGGAGACCGACCTGTTCAACCAGGGCGTCCGGCCGGCCATCAACGTCGGCACCTCGGTCTCCCGGGTCGGTGGCGCCGCGCAGGTGAAGCCGATGAAGAAGGTCGCCGGCTCGCTGCGGCTGAACCTGGCCCAGTTCCGCGAGCTGGAGGCGTTCGCCGCCTTCGCCTCCGACCTGGACCGGGCCTCCCGGGCACAGCTGGACCGCGGTTCCCGCCTGGTCGAGCTGCTCAAGCAGCCGAACTACTCGCCGTACCCGGTGCAGGAGCAGGTCGTCTCCGTCTGGGCCGGCACCGAGGGCAAGCTCGACGACGTCCCGGTCGGCGAGGTCCGCCGTTTCGAGTCCGAGTTCCTCCAGTACCTCCGGCACAAGCACGAGGGCGTCCTGGCCGGGATCGCGGACAACAAGTGGGACGACGACATCATCTCCTCGCTCGACTCCGCGATCGCCGAGTTCAAGCAGGTCTTCCTGGGCAAGGAGGACGAGGTCCGGGTCAACGACGCGCCGGCCAAGCCGCTGGAGGGCGAGGAGACCCGCGAGACGGTGACCCGCTTCCGCGACGGCAGCACCGACCGCCCGGCCGAGAGCTGATCCGATGGCCGCCCAGGTACGCGTTCTCCGGCAGCGGATCCGTTCCGCCAAGGGGATGAAGAAGATCACCAAGGCGATGGAGCTCGTCGCGACGAGCCGCATCGCCAAGGCCCAGGCCAAGGTGGCGGCCTCGCTGCCGTACGCCGAGGCGATCACCGGCGTGCTGACGGCGCTGGCCTCGAACGCGCGGATCGACCACCCGCTGCTCACCCCGCGCGAGCGGGTGCGGCGGGCGGGCGTCCTGCTGGTCACCGCCGACCGGGGCCTGGCCGGCGGTTACAGCTCGAACGCGATCCGGACCGCCGAGTCGCTGATCGCCCGTCTGCGCGCCGACGGCAAGGAGCCCGTGCTCTACGTCATCGGCCGCAAGGGCGTGGCGTTCTACCGGTTCCGCAACCGGCAGATCGCCGCCAGCTGGACGGGCTTCTCCGAGCAGCCGACGTTCGAGGACGCCCGCGAGGTCGGTGAGACGCTGATCAAGGCGTTCACCGCGGGCGCGGACGACACGGACAACGACGCCGGCGCCGACGGGATCCTCGGCGTGGACGAACTGCACATCGTCTACACCGAGTTCAAGTCCCTGATGACGCAGAACCCGGTGACCCGGATCGTCGGTCCGATGCAGGTCGAGGACCGGCCTCGGTCCGAGGGCCTGCTGCCGGCGTACGAGTTCGAGCCGGAGCCGGAGTCGCTGCTCGACGCCCTGCTGCCGAAGTACATCAACACGCGGATCTTCGCGGCGTTGCTGGAGTCGGCGGCCAGTGAGTCGGCCGCCCGTCGGCGGGCGATGAAGAGCGCCACCGACAACGCCGAAGAGATGATCGAGAAGTACACGCGTGAGATGAACTCGGCCCGTCAGGCCGGCATCACCCAGGAGATCAGTGAGATCGTCGGCGGCGCGAACGCGCTGGCCGCGTCGGGAAGTGAAGTGTGATGACTGTAACCGCAGTTGAGACCAAGACGGCCACGGGTCGCGTGGTCCGGGTCATCGGCCCGGTCGTCGACGCCGAGTTCCCGCGCGACGCCATGCCGGAGCTGTTCAACGCCCTGCACGTCAACGTGACGCTCTCCGGCGGCGAGAAGACGCTGACCCTGGAGGTCGCCCAGCACCTGGGTGACAACCTGGTCCGCGCCATCTCGATGCAGCCGACCGACGGCCTGGTTCGCGGCACCGAGGTGCGCGACACGGGCGCGCCGATCAGCGTGCCGGTTGGCGACGCGGTCAAGGGCCACGTGTTCAACGCGATCGGCGAGTGCCTCAACCTCACCGAGGGCGAGACCATCCAGGCCGACGACCGGTGGGGCATCCACCGCAAGGCCCCGGCCTTCGCCGACCTGGAGCCGAAGACCGAGATGCTGGAGACCGGCATCAAGGTCATCGACCTGCTCGCCCCGTACGTCAAGGGCGGCAAGATCGGCCTGTTCGGCGGTGCCGGCGTGGGCAAGACGGTGCTCATCCAGGAGATGATCACCCGTGTGGCCCGGAACTTCGGCGGTACCTCGGTCTTCGCCGGCGTGGGTGAGCGCACCCGCGAGGGCAACGACCTCATCGCCGAGATGACCGAGTCGGGCGTCATCGACAAGACCGCGCTGGTCTACGGCCAGATGGACGAGCCGCCGGGCACCCGCCTGCGGGTCGCGCTGTCCGCGCTGACCATGGCGGAGTACTTCCGTGACGTGAAGAAGCAGGAGGTGCTGCTCTTCATCGACAACATCTTCCGCTTCACCCAGGCCGGTTCCGAGGTCTCCACGCTGCTCGGCCGTATGCCGAGCGCCGTGGGTTACCAGCCGACCCTGGCAGACGAGATGGGCGAGCTCCAGGAGCGGATCACCTCCGTCCGGGGCCAGGCCATCACCTCGATGCAGGCGATCTACGTGCCCGCCGACGACTACACCGACCCGGCGCCGGCCACCACGTTCGCCCACCTCGACGCGACCACCAACCTGGAGCGGTCGATCTCCGACAAGGGCATCTACCCGGCCGTGGACCCGCTGGCGTCCTCGTCCCGGATCCTCGCCCCGGAGTTCGTCGGCGAGGAGCACTTCGCCGTCGCCACCGAGGTGAAGCGGATCCTGCAGCGCTACAAGGACCTGCAGGACATCATCGCCATCCTCGGTATCGAGGAGCTCTCCGAGGAGGACAAGCTCACCGTCGGCCGCGCCCGCCGGATCGAGCGGTTCCTCTCGCAGAACACGTACGCGGCGGAGCAGTTCACCGGCGTCCCCGGCTCGACGGTCCCGATCGCCGAGACCATCGACGCCTTCCGCCGGATCAGCGAGGGGGAGTTCGACCACTTCCCGGAGCAGGCGTTCTTCATGTGCGGCGGCCTGGACGACCTTCGGGCCAAGGCCAAGGAGCTGATGGGCGAGGAGGGCTGAGAGCCCGCTCACACCCACGAGGGCCGTCCCGGCGAGAGCCGGGGCGGCCTTCGCCTTTTCGGGCCACCGCACTACCAGATGCCCGGTTCTCCGGCAAGCAGTTCGCCGGATCGCGCGGTACCGTTCCTGACACGACTTCACATCCCGGCCGTTGATCTCTGCAACCAAACGGACCCCCGCGCCCGTCTTCCTACCCGTGGGCGCGACGATTGGAGATGCTCGTGGGCGGTAAGGGCGGCGCGGATCGCGGGAAGCGGTCCATGTGGCGCGGCGTGCCCCGGTGGGCCCGCGTCTGCACGATCCTGGGCATCGTCATGGTGGTGCTCAGCGGCTCCGTGCTGATCGGCTCCCGCGCCCTGGTCGCCCGCTACGAGGGATCGGTGGGCAAGGCCGACCTCTTCGGTGACCAGGCCGCCGGCGCCAACGAGAAGAAGAGCGACATCAAGGGCCCGCTCAACATCCTGCTCGTCGGCGTGGACCCCCGCACGTCGACCGCCCGCCCCCTGGCCGACTCGATCATGGTCCTGCACGTGCCCGCCACCATGGACCGCGGCTATCTCTTCTCGCTCCCGCGCGACCTGCGGGTCGACATCCCGGCCTTCCCCAAGGCCGACTACGCGGGTGCCAACGACCGGCTCAACGCGGCCATGTCGCACGGCAGCAACGTGCCCGGCCAGAACCCCAGCACCGCACAGGGCTTCGAGCTGCTCGCCCTGACCGTGCAGGAGGTCACCGGCATCAAGCGCTTCGACGCCGGCGCGATCATCAACTTCAGCGGGTTCAAGAAGATCGTCGACGCCATGGGCGGTGTCGACATGTACATCGAGCGGGAGGTGCGCTCCGAGCACCTCCAGCCGGACGGCACCCCGCGCCAGCTCCGGCCCGGCGGCGGGGGCTACCTCGGCCCGCAGGCCGTGTACAAGAAGGGCAACGCCCACCTGGAGGGCTGGCAGGCGCTGGACTACGTCCGGCAGCGCTACCCGAAGAACGGCGTGCCGGACGGCGACTACGGCCGGCAGCGGCACCAGCAGCAGTTCGTCAAGGCGATGGCGAGCCAGGCGTTCAGCGCCGACGTGGTGACCAACCCGGTCAAGCTGGACCGGGTACTGCGCGCGGCCGGCAAGTCGCTGGTGTTCAACGGACGCGGCAACAGCGTGGTGGACTTCGGGCTGGCCCTGAAGGACATCCGTCCGGACGCGATCGAGACCATCAAGCTGCCGGGCGGGGGGATCGGCACCGGCAGCAACTACCGGGGTGAGCAACTGCTCGAACCGGCGGAGGACTTCTTCACCGCCCTGCGTACCGAACAGCTCGACGCTTTCCTCCTGGAGCACCCCGACTTCGTCCAGAAGACCAAGTAGCCTGAGCGGGTGCGGGGCCGTGGTGGTCCGGCTCTCACCACCCGCGTTGGGTGGGCTGCGGGGGCGCGACTAGACTTTCGGCAATCCGCCGCCGCAGCAAGGAGACAGCGTGGCACAGCAGCTTCACGTCGAGCTCGTAGCCGTCGAGGAGAAGGTCTGGACCGGCGAGGCCGAGATGGTCGTCGCCCGGACGACCGAGGGTGAGCTCGGTGTGCTGCCGGGGCACGCACCTCTGCTCGGCCAGCTCGCCGAACCCAGCCAGGTACGCATCAAGCAGGCCGGTGGCCAGCAGGTCGCGTACGACGTGGCCGGCGGCTTCCTGTCGGTGACCGGTGAGGGCGTCACGGTCCTCGCCGAGAGCGCAACCCCCGCCACCCCGGCCCGCTGAGCCGACCCGCCGATGGAGATCGTCGAAGGGATCGGAATCGGCTTCGCGATCGTCGTCGTCGCGCTTCTGATCCTCTTCATCCGGCGGGCCCTGTTCACGCGTAGCGGTGGCATCATCCGGCTGAGCGTCCGGGTCAACACGATCCTCGACGGTCGTGGCTGGTCACCCGGGTTCGGCCGGTTCGTTGGCGACGAACTCCGCTGGTACCGCATGTTCAGC
The DNA here is from genome assembly GCF_049179035.1 of Micromonospora sp. WMMD1274. Lineage (NCBI taxonomy): Bacteria > Bacillati > Actinomycetota > Actinomycetes > Micromonosporales > Micromonosporaceae > Micromonospora > Micromonospora sp. WMMD1274. Next base: position 1,789,003 of record NZ_JBMHMG010000001.1, on the reverse strand, counting down.
TTCGCGCTGCGCCCCAAGCGGGTGCTCTCGCGCAAGGGGCTGGCGGTCGAGCGCCGCCGGCTGCCCGAGGGGCAGGAGCGCATGTCGATGCCCGCCGAGTGGGTGATCCTGCGGTGTACCAGCCACCACGCGCCGATCGAGATCGCCATGGCGCGTTCGACCGTCACGGGATTCCTGTCCTGGCTCGAGGCCGCCCCACCCGGGGCGGTCTCGCCGCGTCTGGCCTCCCAGGACTGGCCCGCCGCCTGACCCCCGCCCCCGCCCCCGCCCCCGCCCCCGCCCCCGGGTCGCGGGTCGCGGCGGGCGCTTTGACTGTGCGCCGATCTTGGACTTCTGGCGCCGCAGATGCCCCCTTCGCACCTTCGCGAGGCACCACAACTCCAAGATCGCCGAGCCTCTCCCGCAGCGCCCCGCGATCTTGCACTTAGGCACCCCACAAAACACGCAAAAAGGGCACGCGCAGGGCGCGAACCGCAAGATCGCGGATGCCTCCCCGGGGCCCCGCTCACGCTCCCGGCTCCGGGTCGGCCCTGCCCTGCCCTGGCTGGGTCGATCATGAGGTTGACGGCGGTTGGCGTCCGGTTTGTCGCCGTTAACCTCATGATCGACGCGGTCGGGCGGGTTGCTGTGAGGGTGCGGGGGTGCTTCGAGGTGGGGGAGTCGGCATCCTGAGCCTGTGTGGGTGGGGTGTCCGGTTCGGGGGTGGTGGGCGGCACTCTGACGGTGGAATGGCTGGCGGGTGGGTGGCGTTGTATCCGGGTGAGCGACCGAGTACCAGCCGAGCCCTTCTAAGGGCTGCGCTGGCTGTGGGAACAGTCTTGGGCTGGTGGTCGTTGAGTTCGGTTCTGGCGACGTGGGCCGCGGGGAATGGTCCCGGCGGGCTGGTCGTTGAACACGGTTCCGACGACGTGAACCCCCGCGCCGCCCTGGTGGCGTGCGCCGCCTCGGGAATGGTGGCGGGTGGCGGGTCGTTGGACATGCTTCCGGCGCCGCGCAGAGGCACCCCCCGGTGCCCCGTGAGCAGCCGAGATCCCCCCTTGAAGACTTTCTTGAGTGCCTGACGGTGCTCGCACCCGCGCCGACCCCCGTCGGTGTGGGCGTCGATCCCCCGAATGGAGCATTTCTGATGAACACGATTCTGCGGAAGAGCGTTCTGGGTATTGCTGGTCTGGCCTTCACCGGTGGCGTCTTCGCCGGTCCGGTGGCCGCTCACGCGGCGGACACCACCCACGCGGTCAAGCCGGTGAGCGTCACGGTGCAGGGTGACAAGCTGATCCCGCACGGTGTGCAGGGCGAGCAGTCCCGCATCGACCTGAACGACGAGCAGACCAAGAATGTGAAGGCGATCATCGCCGCGACGAAGAAGGCCGGCATGGACGAGCGCGCCGCCGTCGTGTCGATCGCCACCGCGTTGCAGGAGTCGAAGCTGGAGAACCTCGGCCACCTCGGTGACCGTAACGACCACGACTCGCAGGGCCTGTTCCAGCAGCGCCCGTCCTCCGGTTGGGGCACGGTGGAGCAGATCACCGACCCCGAGTACTCGACCACGGCGTTCCTGAAGGGTCTGAAGCAGGTCGACGGCTGGCAGGACATGCCCCTGACCAAGGCCGCCCAGACCGTCCAGGTCTCCGCCTACCCCGACCACTACGCCCAGTGGGAGCAGCAGGCCGCCGACCTGGTCGCCGAGCACTGGAACAAGTAAGAGACATGAAGGCCGGCACCCCGAACCAAGGGGTGCCGGCCTTTTCACGTCTCCGCGACCAGCTCGACCTCGTACCCCTGCCCGTCGGTGAGGTAGGCGGCGTAGCTGTCCGGGCCGCCCGCGTGCGGGTGCCGGTCCGGGAACAGCAGCGTCCAGCCGTACCCCGGGGCGGTGGCGACCAGGCGCTCGACGGCGGCCGGCGGGCCGGCGTGGAAGGCCAGGTGGTTCAGGCCGGGCGCGCACCTGTCGTTGGTGCGGCCGGTGAGCGCCGGTGGTCGAGAAGCCAGCCCCAGGAACGACTGGCCGCCGCGATGTCGGGTACCCACACCTCCACGTGATGGAGGCCGCCGATGGTCAGCGCTTCCCGCCCGGCACCCATAGCACGTCGCCGTCCGGATTTGCCGTTCTTGAGAGGATAAAGAGCAAATCGGAGAGCCGGTTGAGATACTTTGCCGGGAGGGGACTGGTCCGATCGGGGTCGTGTGCGACCAGCGCCCATGCCGCACGCTCGGCGCGCCGGGCGGTCGTCCGTGCCACGTGCAGCAGTGCCGCGCCCGCGGTGCCGCCGGGGAGGATGAAGGAGTCGAGCTTGCTCAGGCGCGCGTTGTACTCGTCGCACCAGCCCTCGAGGCGCTCGACGTACTCCTCCGTCACCCGCAGCGGCGGGTACTTCGGGTCCGGCTCGACCGGCGTCGCCAGGTCCGCACCGACGTCGAACATGTCGTTCTGCACGGACTCCAGCACGGCCCGCAGCTCGTCCGAGAGCTGCCCCAGGGCGAGCGCGACGCCGATCGAGGCGTTGCACTCGTCCACGTCCGCGTACGCGGCGATGCGCGGATCGGTCTTCGGCACCTGCTCGTTGTTGCTCAGCCTGGTCATGCCGGCGTCGCCGGCCTTGGTGTAGATGCGCGTGAGGTGGACGGCCATGACGCACAGCCTACGGATACCGGAACTGACGATCCCGGCCCGGCCGAGTCCGGTGGGTCCGGGTGACGCGGGAGATCCGGCGCTCAACGACGTCGACGTCATCCGGGTACGCGGCGATGCCCGGCTCGCCGGCACCGTGCACGTGGTGGGTGCGAAGAACTCCGCGCTGAAACTGATGGCCGCCGCGCTGCTCGCGCCCGGCCGCAGCCTGATCACCAACGTGCCCCGGATCACCGACATCGCGATCATGGGCGAGGTGCTGCGGCGGCTCGGCTGCGGCGTACGGTTCGGCCCGGACGACCCGGTCGACCCGATGGTGGCCCACGGCGGTGTGGAGCGGTCCCGCTCGGTGCTCATCGACGTGCCGGAGCGGCCGGGTGCGGAGGCCGACTACGACCTGGTCCGCCGGCTGCGCGCGTCGATCTGCGTGCTCGGCCCGCTGCTGGCCCGCCGGGGCTACGTCCGGGTGGCCCACCCAGGCGGCGACGCCATCGGCTCGCGTGGGCTGGACATGCACATCGCCGGGCTGGCCCGGATGGGCGCGGAGATCTCCGGTGAGCACGGCTTCGTCATCGCCGAGGCGCCGGACGGGCTGCACGGCGCCGACATCGTGCTGGACTTCCCGAGCGTGGGCGCGACCGAGAACCTGGTGATGGCGGCGGTGCTGGCCCGGGGTGCCACGACGATCGACAACGCGGCCCGCGAGCCGGAGATCGTCGACATCTGCACGATGCTGACCCGGATGGGCGCGCGGATCGAGGGGGCCGGCACGTCGACGCTGCACATCGTGGGTGTACCCGAGCTGCGGCCGGTCCGGCACGCCACGGTGGGGGACCGGATCGTCGCCGGCACCTGGGCGTTCGCCGCCGCGATGACCCGCGGGGACGTGACGGTGACCGGCCTGGACCCGGCGTACCTGGAGGTCGCGCTGGACAAGCTGGTCGCGGCCGGCGGCCTGGTGGAGACGCGGGGCGACGCCTTCCGGGTACGCATGGACGACCGCCCGAGGGCGGTCGACGTGGTCACACTGCCCTACCCGGGCTTCGCCACCGACCTGCTGCCGATGGCGATCGGACTCGCGGCGGTGAGCGAGGGCGGCTCGCTGATCACCGAGAACATCTTCGACGGCCGGTTCATGTTCGCCAACGAGATGATGCGGCTGGGCGCGGAGATCCGTACCGACGGCCACCATGCCCTGGTGTGCGGCCGGGAGCGGCTGTCCGGCGCCCCGGTACGCGCCACCGACATCCGGGCCGGCGCCGGGCTGATCATCGCCGGGCTCTGCGCCGACGGGCTGACCGAGGTCTCGCACGTGCACCACGTCGACCGGGGCTACCCGGACTTCGTGGCGGACCTGCGGGCGCTCGGCGTCGAGGTGGAGCGCGGCACCGCGCCGGAGGAGCCGGACCTGGCCATCTGACGGCCGGGGCTTATCCCTCGTTAAGTAGGGTTCTCCCAGACGTTGCAGAACACGGCGAGGGAGAAGCAGATGGCGGGTCGACTCGCGGTCGTCGGTGCCGGGCTGATGGGCTCGGGCATCGCCCAGGTGGCGGCGCAGGCGGGCTGGCAGGTGACGCTGCGCGACATCGACGACGCGGCCACGAAGCGCGGTGTGGACGGCATCCGGAAGTCGCTGACGAAGTTCGCCGAGAAGGGCAAGATCGAGGCGTCCGAGGTCGAGGCGACGCTGGCCCGGATCACCCCGACCACCGAGCTGGAGGCCGCCGCCGACGCGGACATCGTGGTCGAGGCGGTCTTCGAGAAGATCGAGATCAAGCACGAGGTGTTCCGCGCGCTCGACAAGATCTGCAAGGCGGACGCGGTGCTCGCCACCAACACGTCGGCCATCCCGGTGACCCAGATCGCCACCGCCACCGAGCGCCCGGAGTCGGTCGTCGGCACGCACTTCTTCTCGCCGGTGCCGATGATGAAGCTCTGCGAGCTGGTACGCGGCTACAAGACCAGCGACGCGACCATGGACACCGTCAAGTCGTTCGCCGAGGGAATCGGCAAGACCGTGGTGGTGGTCAACCGGGACATCGCCGGTTTCGTCACCACCCGGCTGATCTGCGCGCTGGCGATGGAGGCGGTCAAGCTCGTCGAGTCCGGCGTGATCTCCGCCGAGGACCTGGACACCGCCTGCAAGCTGGGCTTCGGCCACGCCATGGGCCCGCTCGCCACCGTCGACCTGACCGGCGTGGACGTGCTGCTCAACGCCACCCGCAACATCTACACCGACACCGCCGACGAGAAGTTCTTCCCGCCGGAGCTGCTCCAGCGCATGGCCACCGCCGGCGACCTGGGCCGCAAGACCGGCCAGGGCTTCTACTCGTACTGACCGGCCCGTCCCGCCCCCGGCCCGCGCGGCCGGGGGCGGTTCACGTCCGGGGTGGGCTGAGCGCGGCGCCGATCAGCGCGAACGCGTCCGGGATGACTGTCCCCCAGTAGCCGAAGTTGTGCCGCCCGTCGGCCCAGGCGGCGCGTACCGGCTCCTCGGGCAGCACCCGGGCCAGCGCGCGGACATCCTTGAGGAAGTTGTCCTGCCGCCCGCACCAGAGCCCGACCGGGGTGCCGCGCAGCTTCTCCACGCCGGTGAAGACCGCGTCGCCGGGGCTCACCGCGGGGGAGAAGGCCGCCGCCATCCGCAGCCACTTCGGGTACGTCTGGGCGAGCAGCAACGCGCCGAAGCCGCCCATCGACCAGCCCCACACGGCCAGCCGGCTGCTGTCGAAACCGCGCCGGGCGCACCAGGTGGGCACCTCCTCGCGCACCATCCGCTGCGGGTCGTCGTCGCCCGAGGCGCGCCACGACAGCCGCCCGCCGGTGGCGCCCGCGAGCGCGAACGGCGGGGCGCCCCGGCGTACCGCGTCGGTGAGGAAGCGGGCCAGCCCGAACCGGCCGTAGTCGCGCGGGGTGGCCGACGCGCCGTGCAGCACCAGGCAGACGGGCAGGCCGCGGCCGTCGCCGTACCCGTCGGGCACGGCCGTCCAGAAGTCCACCTCGCGGCCGCGCGCGGCGGACGCGATGCGGATCAGCCGCTCGTCGCCGGGCGGGGCGTCCGGCAGGTCCGGGGCCGGTCCCGGGCGGGGGCCGGCCAGTTGCCGGGCGGCCAGGCCGCCGACCAGGCCGACCCCGGCGATCCCGGCGGCGGCGGTGAGCACCGTCCGCCGGGTCAGCGTGTGTGCCATGCCGGCGAGTGTGCCATCCGGTACGCGTCGCGGGGAGCCGCGCCGCATCTCCTTCACGGCGCCGGGACTGCCGTCGCGGGTCTGCTGTCCGGCTCCCCGGCGCCCGGCGCGGTCCGGCGCAGGCCGGGGGTGAGCGCGACGGTGACGGCCAGCGCCACGGCGGCGAGCAGCGCGACCGCGCGCGACGGCGTGACCAGGTCGGCGAGCGCCCCGGCGAGCGCGGCGCACACCGCCTGCGCGGCGAGCATCCCGTTGCCGTGCAGGCCGAGCACCTGGCCCCGGGCCTCGGGCGGCGAGTGGGCGATCAGCCGTTCCTGCATCGGCAGGGTGCAGGCGTAGCCGACGGACGCGACGAGCGCGACGGCCATGGCCACCGGCAGAGGCGGCGACAGCAGGATCAGCAGGTACGGCAGGGGGAGCAGCACCCGCAGCGGGTGGATCCACTTCTCGCGGAGGGCGGGGGACAGGAACCGCCCCACCACCACGTCCCCGGCCAGCATGCCGAGCGCGGCGGCGGCGAGCAGGAAGCCGGCGCGGTCGGCGGCGTACGGGACGAACAGCGCCTCGCAGCCGACGATCAGGCCGCCCGGTACCCAGAGGTTGAGCAGGAGCGACCGGCGGCCGGGGTCGGCCCACAGCGCCCGGTTCACGCGCAGCGTGCGGGCGACCGTCACCCGCTCGCTGGTCCGGGCCGGACGCTCGGTGAGCCCGAACCATCCCACCGCGGCGGACACCGCCCGCAGGACCAGCGCCAGCAGGAACACCTGGTACGGGCTCAGCCACACGAGCAGGACGCCGGCCAGCCCGAACCCGGCGATCTGCATGACGCCGACGCTCGTGTTCATCGTGGCCCGGGCCAGCACGTAGGCGTTCACCGGCACGATGTCGGTGAGCAGCGCCCACTTGGCGCCGGCGGCGACCGAGCCCACGTACGCGTTGGCGAAGATGATCGCGAAGCGGGCCCACAGCGGCAGCCCGGGCACCGCCTGGAGTGCCGCGCCGGCGGTGGCGAGCAGGGCGGCGAAGGCCATCGCCCGGCGCGGCGGCACGCTGTCCGCGGCGGACAGCAGCGTCAGGCTGCCGAGGACTCCGGCCAGCGGCGCCCCGAACATGCTCAGCGCGGTGAGCAGCGCCGAGCCGGTCGACGCGTAGGTCAGCGCGCCCAGGGCCAGCGCCGACGTGGTGTGGGCGGCGATCCCGGCGCAGTTGGCCAGGAACAGGTTGCGGAACTCCCGGACCGCGAACAGTTCTGCGTACGTTCTCACCCGGGCATGGTCGGCTGGTCGTCGGCGGAATCCCTAGACTTACGTCTGGAGGCGAAACGTGGGCGTCTGGCAGGTGCCGTCCGACCTGGTCGCGCGGAGTCGTTTCACGGTGTCGCCGATGGCCGAGACCGTCGGCGCGCTGAAGGCGCTGCGTCATCCGAAGGTCCCCTGGGAGCAGGCCTGGCGACGGCCGCACGTCGACGCGTTCCGGGAGATGCTGGCTGCCCGGCCGGTGGTCCGGGCGCTGGTGGAGGCGTCGTTCGGCCTTCGGTGGGTGGCGGACTTCCTCACCATCGCGCCCGCCTCGGCGGACCCGACGTTCGCCGGGGAACTGGCGGCGATCGAGCGGTTGTCCGACGAGCGGATCCGGGCCGACCTGCGTGCCACCCGGCCGGGCCCGCTGGCGGCCGAACTGCTGGCGGACGGGCTCACCGGGCAGGTCGTGGAACTGCTCGACTGGATCTGGGCGCACACAGTCGCGCCGGAGTGGCCGGAGCGGGAACGCCGGCTGCGCGCGGACATCGTGGCCCGTACCGCCGCCCTGAGCATGCGCGGCCTGGCCGGGGCAATCGTGGACATCAACCGCAACGTGCGGTGGCTGGGCGACGGCCGCCTCCAGGTGAACGACTACCCGGAGCCGCCGCTGTCGCTGCACGCGGCGGAACAGCTGGTGTTCGTGCCGGCTCACTGCCGCCGCGGCTGGGTGGTCTGGGACGCGCCGGCCCGGTTCGGGATGGTCTATCCGGCGCGCGGGATCCTGGTCGATCCGACCTCACCGGCACCGGACGGCCTGGCCCGGCTGATCGGCGCGAACCGGGCCGAGATCCTGGCCCGGCTGGACGCGCCGCTGAGCACCTCGCAGCTCGTGGTGGTGACCGGGCTGTCCCTGGGCACGGTCAGCGACCACCTGCGGGTGCTGCTCGACGCGGGCGCGGTCGCGAAGCGGCGGTCCGGGCGCGAGGTGCTCTACTGGCGTACGCCGCTGGGTGCGGCGCTCGTCGACGGCGGATGAGCGGTGGTCAGCCGTCGCGCTTGGTGGTCCAGCGGAACGTGGTCAGGCACAGCACCAGGCCGATGACGCACCAGGCGCCCAGCACCAGCGCGACGGTGCCCAGCTCGAACGAGCCGCCCGGCTCCCGGGCGCCGAAGCTGTCCGGCAGGAAGACCGAGCGCAGCCCCTGGCACATCCACTTGAGCGGGAAGATCGCCGCGACCTGCTGCATCCACGTGGGCAGGCTGGTGAAGACGAAGAACACGCCGGAGATGAACTGGAGCACCAGCGCGACCGGGGTGACCACCGCCGAGCCGCTGCGCGCGGTACGGGCCAGCGACGAGATCGCGATGCCGCACAGCGTGCAGGCGGTGACGCCGAGCACGGAGACCCAGGCGAACGTCAGCCACTTGGCGGTGGTCTGCGGCAGGTCCAGGTCGAACATCGCCACCGAGACGGCGAGCAGCAGCACGGTCTCCGCGATGCCGATGACCACCACCATGATCACCTTGCCGGCGAACCAGACCCACTTCGGCATCGGCGTGCCGCGGTAGCGCTTGAGCACGCCGCGGTCCCGCTCGATCGGGATCCAGATGCCGAGGTTCTGGAAGCTGACCGTCATCAGGCCGGTCGCGATCATGCCGGTGATGAAGTACTGCGTGTAGCTGACCCCGGGCGCGATCTCGTCGCTGAAGATCGCCGCGAAGATCAGGATCATGATGATCGGGAAGCCCATCGTGAACACGACGGACTCCCGGCTGCGCAGGAACTGGGTGATCTCCAGCCGCCCCTGACGCAGCGCCAGCGCGCCCGCGCCGGGCCGCCGGGCGGCGGTCGCGGCGGTGACCGGGGCCGCGTGCTTCGTCGTGGTGGTCATGAGTGTCCGATCATCCGCAGGTAGACGTCTTCCAGGGTCGGCCGGGTCACGGTGAGGCCGGGTACCTCGCCGCCGAAGCGCGCGGCCAGGTCGGCCACCAGCGCCGTCGGCGTCGCGGTCTCCGCCGAGGCCGGCGTCCCGTCCGGGGTACGCCAGGAGACGGTCGCCAGCGACTCCTGCCGGTTGCCCAGCGCGTTCGGCGGCGCGACCTCGATCACCCGCCCGGCGGCGATCACGCCGACCCGGTCGGCGAGCGCCTCGGCCTCGTCCAGGTAGTGGGTGGTGAGCACGATCGTGGTGCCGGCGGCGGACAGGTCCCGGATCAGCTCCCAGAACTCGCGCCGGGCCTCCGGGTCGAAGCCGGTGGTCGGCTCGTCGAGGAAGAGCAGCTCGGGGCGGCCGATGATGCCCAGCGCCACGTCCAGGCGGCGCTTCTGCCCGCCGGAGAGCGTGTGCGTGCGCGCCTTCGCCTTGGCGCCCAGCCCGACCCGCTCGACCACCTTGTCCGGGTCGTCGGCCTCCGGGTAGAAGCCGGAGAAGTGGCGGACCACCTCGATGACGCTGAGCTCGTCGAACTCGCCGGTGCCCTGGAGCACGATGCCGACCCGGGAACGCCAGCCGGCGTCGGGGTGGGCGGGGTCGGCGCCGAGGACGCGTACCTCGCCGGCGTCGCGCTGCCGGTAGCCCTCCAGGATCTCGACCGTGGTGGTCTTGCCGGCGCCGTTCGGGCCGAGCAGGGCGAACACCTCGCCCCGGCGGACGTCCAGGTCCACCGAGGCGACGGCGACGTTGTCGCCGTACGCCTTACGCAGCCCTCGCACGGAAATCGCGAGCTCGTTCTCCATGACGTCAAGTGTGCGTCGTGCGGTCGCCCGTTCCACTGCCGGGTCGGCTATATACGCGAGGTATACACTCGGTGTAGTCTCTGGTCATGACCGTTCCCCTGACCCTGCTCGGGCTGCTCGAACGCGAGCCGAGCCACGGCTACGACCTCAAGCGCGACTACGACACCTTCTTCGGGCGCGGCAAGCCGCTGCCGTACGGGCAGGTCTACTCGACGCTGAGCCGGCTGGCCCGCGACGGCAAGGTGGTGGTCGGCGACGTCGCTCCCGGCGCCGGGCCGGACCGCAAGCGCTACGTCATCACCGACGTGGGCGCCACCGAGGTGGAGCACTGGCTGACCGAGCCGGTCGAACCGGAACCGCACCTGCAGACCGTGTTGTTCACCAAGGTCGTGCTCGCGCTGATGCTCGACCGCCCGGCCGAGGAGTACCTGGACACCCAGCGCGCCGCCCACCTGCGCCGGATGCGCGAACTCACCGAGATCAAGCGCAGCGGCGAACTCGTCGACGTGATGCTGGCCGACCACGGCCTCTACCACCTCGAGGCGGACCTGCGGTGGATCGAGACGACGGGCGCCCGGCTGGACGCCCTGAGAAAGGCGGTACGGCCATGAGCCCGATGATCGAGGCACGCGACGTCACGTACGCGTTCGGCGAGACACCCGCCCTGCGCGGCGCGAGCCTCGCCGTGGGGGCCGGCGAGGTCGTCGCCGTGATGGGACCGAGCGGCTCCGGCAAGTCGACGTTGCTGCACTGCCTGGCCGGCATCCTGCGCCCCGACTCCGGTGAGGTCCGGTTCGACGGCACCCGGATCGACACGCTCGGCGAAGCCGACCGCAGCGCGCTGCGCCGCGACAGCTTCGGCTTCGTCTTCCAGTTCGGCCAGCTCGTGCCCGAACTCACCGCGGCGGAGAACGTGGCGCTGCCGCTGCTGCTGCGCGGTGTCCGCCGCACTCCGGCGCTGCGCGCCGCGCGGGGCTGGTTCGAGCGGCTCGGCCTGGCCGGCATGGAGCACCGCCGCTCCGGGGAGCTGTCCGGTGGGCAGGCCCAGCGGGTCGCGCTGGCCCGCGGCCTGGTCGCCGAGCCGCGGGTGCTGTTCGCCGACGAGCCCACCGGCGCGCTCGACTCGCTCACCGGCGAGGAGGTGATGACGCTGCTGGTGGACGCCGCCCGCGAGAAGGGCACCACAGTCGTCCTGGTGACGCACGAGGCGCGCATCGCCGCGTACGCCGACCGGGAGGTCATGGTGCGGGACGGCCGGGTCAACGCTCCCGCCGGGGTCGCCTCGTGATCGGGCTCGCGCTCCGGCTCGCCGTCGCCGGTGGCCGGGAGGCGCTGGTCCGGCTGGTCGCCGTAGCCGCCGCCGTCGCGGTCGGCACCGGGCTGCTGCTCACCACGCTCGCCGGTGTGCACGCCACCGACGCCCAGCTCACCCGCTACGCGTCGATGTACCCGCAGGAGACGGCGGGCGGGTCCGCCGACCCGCTGTTGTGGTCCACCCGCACCGACTACTTCCGGGGCGATCAGATCCTCCGTATCGACGTCGCCGCGACCGGTCCGGACGCGCCCACGCCGATCGGCGTCCCCCGCGCGCCGGGGCCCGGCGAGTTCTACGCCTCCCCGGCGCTGCGCGACCTGCTGGCCACCATCCCCGCCGACCAGCTCGCCGACCGCTACCCGGGCCGGGACCTCGGCGTCGTCGGGCCGGCGGCGCTCACCTCGCCGGACACTCTGCTCGTCCTGGTGGGCGGCACCCCGGAGCAGGTCGGGAAGCTGGACCAGGTCAGGAAGGTCACCCGGCTCGACGACAACCGGGCTCCGCTGCCGAGGGCGGCGATCGACCTCATCCTCGGCGTGGCCGCGGGTGGACTGCTGTTTCCCGTACTCGTCTTCATCGGCACGGCGACCCGGCTCGGCGCCGCCCGCCGGGAGCAGCGGTTCGCCGCCATGCGGCTGGTCGGGGCCACGCCCCGGCAGATCTCGGTCGTCGCGGCCGTCGAGGCCGCGCTCGCGGCGGCGGCCGGCGCGGCGGCCGGCTTCGCGGCGTTCTTCGCGTTCCGCGGGCAGCTCGCCGGTATCCCGTTCACCGGCATGCCGTTCTTCCCCGGCGACATGGCCATCGGTGCGCCGGAGGCCCTCCTGGTGGCCCTCGGCGTGCCGGCGGGCGCGGCGGCCGCGGCCTGGGTCGCGCTGCGCCGGGTCCGGATCTCCCCGCTCGGTGTCAGCCGCCGGGTCACGCCCCGGCCGCCCCGGGCGTACCGGCTGATCCCGCTCGCGCTCGGCCTGGCCGGGCTGGGCTTCGCCCTGGTGTACCGACCCCCCACGTCGGACGGTCAGACCGCGCTGTTCCTGCCCGCCCTGCTGCTGGTCATGGTCGGGCTGATCACCGGCGGCCCGTGGCTGACCATGGTCGGCGCCCGGGCGATGGCCGCCCGGGCCAGCCGGCCGGCCGCGCTGATCGCCGCGCGCCGGCTCGCCGACAACCCGGCCGCCGGGTTCCGGGCGGTGAGCGGCGTGATGCTCGCGCTGTTCGTCACGACGGTGGCCGTGGGCGTGATGGGGACGATCGCGCACGAGCGCGGTCCGGCGCCCCGGGGTTCCCTGGAGGCCGGACGGCTGTCGATGGTGCTGACAAACGACGCCCCGGCGCCGGCCACGCTGCTGGCCGATCTGGCGGCGGTTCCCGGCGTCCGCAACCCGGTGCTCGTCCGGGAGAACCCGGTGCGCGGTGACGGCCGCGACTCCGGCGTGATCGCCTGCGCGGACATTCCGCCCGCCTACGGGCGGTGCGCCACGGGGGCGAGCGTCGCCGAGGTGCCGCCGGACCTGATCCCCTGGGGGGAGTCCGCCTCGGCCGACCGGGTCTGGCCGTCGTCCCCGGTGGGCCCGGCCGCCCTCGCGGGACTCCCGGCGGGTTCGGTGGCGGTCGAGGCGGAGGACCCGGTCGCGGTGGAGCGGGCCCGGACGCTCCTCGAAGCCGCGTTCCCCACCTTCTTCGTGGCACCGAACGTGCCCGGTGACTTCGAGGCCGACTTCGCCGACACCATGCGGGGCTGGCAGCGGCTGGCCGACCTCGTGGTGGTGGCCGGTCTCGCGCTCGCCGGATGCAGCCTGGCCGTGGCCGTGGCGGCCGGCCTCAGTGAACGGAAACGGCCGTTCAGCCTGCTCCGGCTCAGCGGCGCCCCGGTGCGGCTGCTGCGCCGGGTGGTGGCCCTGGAGAGCACCGTGCCGCTGCTGACCGTCGCCGTGGTGGCGGTCGGGATGGGACTGGTCGCCGCGCAGCTGTTCCTGCGCGCGCAGATGGACTACGACCTGCGCGTGCCGGGGATCGGGTTCGCCGCGGTGGTGGCCCTCGGCGTGCTCGGCTGTCTCGCGGTCATCGCGGCCACCCTGCCGCTGCTGGAACGGATCACCGGTCCGGAGACCGCCCGCAGCGAGTGACCCGTACGGTGGGCCGGCCGAGCACGCCGGCCCACCGGCACGGGCATCGGGTTGTGTGGTTTTCCACACTCTCTTTTACTGAACGGTAACTTAAACTCCGGCCATGGACGACGCGATGCCGGGACGGCTGCCCGAGCGGGACCGCCCGTGGGTGATGCGCACGTACGCCGGGCACTCCTCCGCCGCGGCCACCAACGCGCTCTTCCGCCGCAACCTGGCGAAGGGGCAGACCGGCCTGTCGGTCGCCTTCGACCTGCCCACCCAGACCGGGTACGACCCGGACCACGAGCTGGCCTCCGGCGAGGTGGGCCGGGTCGGCGTGCCGGTGGCGCACCTGGGTGACATGCGGGCGCTGTTCGAGGGCATCCCGCTGGCCGAGATGAACACCTCGATGACCATCAACGCCCCGGCGATGTGGCTGCTCGGCCTCTACGGCACCGTCGCCGCCGAGCAGGGCGCGGAGCTGAGCCGCTGCGCCGGCACCACGCAGAACGACATCATCAAGGAGTACCTGTCCCGGGGGACGTACATCTTCCCGCCGGCGGCGTCGCTGCGGCTGACCGCCGACGTGATCGCGTACACGCTGCGTGAGATGCCGCGGTGGAACCCGGTGAACATCTGCTCGTACCACCTCCAGGAGGCCGGCGCCACGCCGGTGCAGGAGGTCGGCTTCGCGCTGGCCACCGCCGTCGCCGTGCTGGACACCGTGCGCGACTCCGGCCAGGTGCCGCCCGAGCGGATGGGCGACGTGGTCCAGCGGATCTCGTTCTTCGTCAACGCCGGGGTGCGCTTCGTCGAGGAGATCGCCAAGATGCGCGCGTTCGGCGCGCTCTGGGACGAGATCACCCGCGACCGCTACGGCGTGGAGAACCCGAAGCAGCGCCGGTTCCGCTACGGCGTCCAGGTCAACTCGCTGGGCCTGACCGAGGCGCAGCCGGAGAACAACATCCAGCGCATCGTGCTGGAGATGCTCGGCGTCACGCTGTCCCGCGACGCCCGCGCCCGCGCCGTGCAGCTGCCCGCCTGGAACGAGGCGCTGGGCCTGCCCCGCCCGTGGGACCAGCAGTGGTCGCTGCGCATGCAGCAGGTGCTGGCGTACGAGTCGGACCTGCTGGAGTACCCGGACCTGTTCGCCGGCTCGCACGTGATGACCGCGCTCGTCGACGAGATCGTCTCCGGCGCCCGCGTCGAGCTGGAGAAGGTGCTGGAGATGGGCGGCGTGGTCACCGCCGTCGAGACCGGTTACCTCAAGAGCGCGCTGGTGGCCTCGCTCGCCGACCGGCGCCGCCGGATGGAGTCCGGCTCGGACGTGGTGGTCGGCGTCAACCGGTTCACCGAGACCGAGCCGTCGCCGCTGACAGCTGCGGGCGCCGAGGCGATCGAGCAGGTGGATCCGGCCGTCGAGGAGGCGGCCACCGTGGGCGTACGCGAATGGCGGGCCGGCCGGGACGCGGCGGCGGTGGAGGAGGCGCTGGCGAAGCTGCGCGCGGACGCCGCCACCACGGCGAACCTGATGCCGGCCACGCTGGACTGCGTGCGGGCCGGGGTCACCACCGGCGAGTGGGCCGGCGCGCTGCGCCAGGTGTACGGCGAGTACCGCGCGCCGACCGGCCTGGCCGGGGCGGTCGGGACAGCCGGTGACGCGACGCTCGCCGGGGTCCGCGAGCGGGTCGCCGCGACCGCCCGGGATCTGGGCAGCGGCCGGCTGCGGCTGCTGGTCGGCAAGCCGGGGCTGGACGGGCACTCCAACGGCGCGGAGCAGATCGCGGTACGCGCCCGCGACGCCGGCTTCGAGGTGGTCTACCAGGGCATCCGGCTGACCGCCGGGCAGATCGTGGCGGCCGCGGTGGAGGAGGACGTCGACCTGGTCGGCCTCTCCGTGCTGTCCGGCTCGCACCTGGCCGCCGTGCCGGCGGTGCTGGACGGGCTGCGCGCGGCCGGGCGGGGCGACCTGCCGGTGGTGGTCGGCGGGATCATCCCGGCCGCCGACGCCGACGCGCTGCGCACCGCCGGGGTGGCCCGGGTGTTCACGCCGAAGGACTTCGCGCTCACCGGCATCATCGACGAACTCGTCACCGTGATCCGCGAGGCGAACGCGCTGGATCCCGCACGCTGAAAGCATCACAAAGCCTAAAGTCGGGGCAAGACACCCACTGAAGGGCGAGATGATGACCGCGTCGTTGGAGATGCCCCGGGTCCAGGAGTGCGCCGTCCGGTCCTGCGCCTACAACCACACGAACGACTGCCACGCGTTCGCCATCACCATCGGCAGCAGCGACCACGCGCACTGCCACACGTTCGTGGAGATGCCCGTGCGCGGCGGCATCGACCAGCTCGTGGCCCAGGTCGGTGCGTGCTCGCGCTCGGACTGCCGGCACAACGCCGACCTGGAGTGCCACGCGCCGGCCATCACCGTCGGCCCGGACATGGACATGGCCGACTGCATGACGTACGAGAGCCGCTGAGCCGCTGCGGTCAGACGCGGAAACCGGCCTCCCGGGCGGCGGCGCGTTCCCGGCGCCGCTCCCGTCGACGGCGGAACAGCCAGGGCACGAAGAGCACCAGGCCGACCAGGAACACCAGCACCAGCACCGGCAGCAGCAGCGCCACCACCGACATGACGACGCTCGTCGCGTCCTCGGCGGTGCTGGCCACCGGCGCGCCCACACCGGCCGTGGTCGCGTTGATGACCGGCCGGGCGGCGGCCTTGAGCAGGTGCACGCCGAGCGCGATGAACACGCCGACCACCACCGGCACCCACTGGTGCGACGAGAAGAACGTGTCCGGGTCGCTGACGGTGACCGTCTCCGAGCCGGCGCCCGCGCCGAACGCGAGCCCGCCGGCCGTCGGCCGGACCACCGTCTGCACCACGTCGTTGACGTGGTCGACCACCGGCACCTTGTCGGCCACCACCTCGACCGCGAGCAGGACCGCGAGGATCAGCACCACCCAGCCGTTGCCGAGCCACTGCCAGCCGCTCGGCAGCTCGACCAGATCGGTGTAGCGGGACAGCAGACCCATCAGCAGAAGCGGGACGTAGGCGTTCAGGCCCGCCGAGGCGGCCAGGCCGGAACCGGTGAGGACTTCGAGCACGATCTCAATATGGCACCGGTACGCCAGTGGCGCTCGTCGGCGTCCGCCGGGGCCTCGGCTACCCTCGGCGGGTGCGGTTGGTCATTGCGAAGTGCTCGGTGGACTACGTCGGACGGCTCTCGGCCCATCTGCCCCCGGCGACCCGGTTGCTGATGGTGAAGGCGGACGGGTCGGTGTCGATCCACGCCGACGACCGGGCCTACAAGCCGTTGAACTGGATGAGCCCGCCCTGCCGGCTGGAGGAGGCGCCCGGCGTCTGGCGGGTGGTCAACAAGGCCGGCGAGGAACTGCGCATCACCCTGGAGGAGATCTTCCAGGACACCTCGTACGAGCTGGGCGTGGACCCGGGCCTGCGCAAGGACGGCGTCGAGGCCCACCTCCAGGAACTGCTCGCCGCGAACCCGGAGACGCTGGGGGAGGGCTTCACGCTGGTCCGGCGGGAGTACATGACCGCGATCGGGCCGGTCGACCTGCTCTGCCGGGACGCGGTCGGCGGCGCGGTGGCGGTCGAGGTGAAACGGCGCGGCGAGATCGACGGCGTGGAACAGCTCACCCGCTACCTGGAGCTGATGAACCGCGATCCGCTGCTCGCGCCGGTGGCCGGCGTGTTCGCCGCACAGGAGATCAAGCCGCAGGCGCGGGTGCTCGCCACGGACCGGGGCATCCGGTGCGTGGTGGTCGACTACGACAAGCTGCGCGGCATCGAACGCGACGAGCTGACGCTGTTCTGAGGCGCCGCCTCAGCGGCCCCGGCCGTACATCAGCTTGGCGATCTTGACGATGCGGGCGACGTCGGCCGGGGTGCGCTCGAACGTCATCGCCGGCAGCAGCGACCGGGCCCGGCGGCGGGTGACCGACTTGGGCCGGCCGAACTCGCGCAGCCCCTCCTCGCCGTGGATGCGGCCGAAGCCGGACTCGCCCGTGCCGCCGAACGGCAACGTCGACATGCCGGCGAACGTCAGCGCCGAGTTGACCGAGGCCATCCCGGAACGCAGCCGCCGCGCCACCGCCACCGCCCGCGCCCGGCCGAAGACCGAACCCCCGAGCCCGTACGGCAGCGCGTTGGCCCGCTCGACCGCCTCGTCCACGTCGCGGACACGGTTGACCACGAGGGTCGGCCCGAACGTCTCCTCCTGCACGGCGGCCGAGTCCTCCGGCACGTCGACCAGGACCGTCGGGTGCACGTACGGCGGCTGGACCGCCTCCGGGCCGCCGAGCACCGCCCGGCCGCCCCGGTCGATCGCGTCGTCGATGTGCCGGCGGATGATGTCGATCTGCGACGGCATGGTGATCGGGCCGAGGTCGGACCCGTCGGCGCCCACCGTGAGCCGGCCGGCCTTCGCCACCACCTTGTCGACGAAGGCGTCGAAGACCTGGTCGACCGCGTAGACCCGCTCGATGCCGATGCACGTCTGGCCGGCGTTGGTCAGCCCGCCCCACACGCACGCCTCCGCCGCGGCGTCCAGGTCGGCGTCCGAGTCGACGATCATCGCGTCCTTGCCGCCGGCCTCCAGCAGCACCGGCGTGAGCGACTCGGCGCAGGCGGCCATCACCCGCTTCGCGGTCGCGGTCGAGCCGGTGAACGCCACCTTGCCGACCCCGGAACGGCACAGCGCCGCACCGACCGCGCCGAAGCCGTGCACCACCTGGAACACCGGCTGCTCCGGCACCACCTCGGCGAACCGGTCGACCAGCCACTGACCGACCGCAGGGGTGTACTCGCTCGGCTTGAACACCACGGCGTTGCCGGCCGCGAGCGCGTACGCGGCGGAGCCGATCGGCGTGAAGACCGGATAGTTCCACGGGCCGATCACGCCGACCACGCCGTACGGCTGGTATTCGAGGTGACCGGTGAACTCGGCGAGGATCAGGCGGGAGCGGACCCGGCGCGGCCCGAGCACCCGGCGGGCGTTGCGAGCCGCCCAGTCGATGTGCTCCAGCGCGGTGAGGATCTCCACCACCGCGTCACCGACCGGCTTGCCGCCCTCGGTGTGCATCAGGTCGGCCAGCTCCTCGATCCGCCGGGCGAGCACACCGCGCCAGCGCTGGAGGCGGTCCCGCCGGCCGGCGAAGCCGAGCCCGGCCCACCAGTCGCCGGCCTCCCGGGCGCGGTCGACAGCGGCACGCACGTCCGCCTCGGCGGCCAGCGGGAATCTGCCTGCCTCGGCGCCGGTGGCCGGGCTGGTCGACACCAGCAGACCCTCGGAGATGAGCGGGGCGCCCGGCACATGCACAGCGGTCATGGCCGAAGTCTAGACCCGAGGATTACTCGCCGGTAGGTGTCGAACGCGCCGTACGCTGCGCGGACGATCAGCCGTCGCATCGACGGAAGTGCCGTCCGAAACGGCGAACGGGAGATGACCGGCCGGGGTCGCGGGGGTGACCGCGCGGTGGTGCAAGCCACTACGGTGAGGTGGCAGGCTGACGCCGCGGGGCGATGTGGGGTGGAGGTCGACTGTCCATGGAGGAGCATCCTGAGCTGATGCCGTTGCTGACGGTGTCCGGCGGGGCGATGCGTGGGCTCACGTTCCGGGTCGGCCAGGACGCGCAGGTGATCGGCCGCGCGCCGACCGCCGACATCGTGCTCGCCGACCCGCACCTGAGCCGGCGGCACGCCACCGTCCGGGCCACCCCGGAAGGGGTGATGCTCACCGACCTCGGCTCGACCAACGGCACCTGGCTCAACGACACCCGGGTCACCGGCAGCGTGGCGATCGCCGACGGCGACGTGGTCCGGCTGGGCCGTACCGACCTGCGCCTCTACGACCCGGGTGTGGCTCGGACCGACCCGGTCGGGATGAGCTTCGGCGCCCTGCGCCGCGACCAGCGCCCCACCCTGCCGCTGCCCGTCCCCGGGCCGCGCCAGCCGATCGAGGCGCGCGAGGCGCAGCCGGCCGACGCCCGCTAGCCCTCCGCACCCGCCGGCCCTCTTGGGCCCGCCGAGTGCCGGCACCCGCTGAGCCCTCACGCCCGCGCTGCCCCCGACGTCGCGCCGACCCGCGCTCAGCCCGGCGGGCGCCTCAGCCCGCCCGCCGAGCCCAGCGCGCCTGACTGCGCGCCCCGGCGCCGCCGCGTTCCCGGCGCTCCTCACCCGGCCCACCCACCCGCGTTGATCAAGGAGTTTGGGTACGGAAAGGGCTGCTGCGGTGACGCAAACTCCTTGATCACCGCTACGACGCGACCGGCGACGGGGCCGGGGGACGGGTGGGCGCTTCCATGCTCGGTCGATCATGAAGTTGGCGGCGTTCTGCGTCTGATTTGTCGCCGCTAACCTCATGATCGACGCGTAAGGCGGGGGTGTGCGCCCATGGTTGGGGTGGGCGGTGTGGGGGTGGGGGACATGGTGCGGGGGTGGGGGCGCGTGCCAGCATGCGCGAATGCGCAGCGCACGGCTCACGGTCCAGGCCAACGGCATCACCCAGGCGGTCCGCGTGGCCGGTCCACCGGACGGCGTGCCGGTGCTGCTGGTGCACGGCAACGTCTCCTCCTCCGCGTTCTGGGAACCGCTGCTGGCCCGGCTGCCGGACACGCTCCGGGTGGTCGCGCCCGACCTGCGCGGCTACGGCGAAACCGACACCGCGCCGGTCGACGCCACCCGAGGGCTGGACGACTTCGCCGACGACGTGGCCGCGCTGCTGGACGCCCCGGGGCTGTTCCGGCCCGGCGCCCGGCCGGTGGTGGCCGGGCACTCGCTGGGCGGTGGGGTGGCGATGCGGCTGCTCGTCGACCACCCGGAGCGGGTGGCCGGTCTGCTGCTGGAGGCGCCGGTGTCCCCGTACGGCTTCGGCGGCACCCGGGACCTCGACGGCACCCCGACCACGCCCGACTTCGCCGGCACCGGCGCCGGTGGCGCGAACCCGGACTTCGTGGCCCGGCTCGCCGCCGGTGACCGGGGCGCGGACGGCCCGACCAGCCCGCGTGCGGTGCTGCGTGCCGCGTACGTGGCCGACCCGGCGTCCCTCGGCGACGACGAGGACCTGCTGCTGGAGAGCATGCTGACCACCGCCACCGGCGACGACAACTACCCGGGCACCGCCGTCGCCTCGCCGCACTGGCCGGGGACCGCCGCCGGGCGGCGCGGCGTGCTCAACGCGCTCGCCCCGGCCCACTTCCGGCTCGCCGACGAGCTGGTCGCCGCGCCGGTCAAGCCGCCGGTGACCTGGGTACGCGGCGACGCCGACGTGATCGTCTCGGACACCTCGCTGTTCGACCTGGCGTACCTCGGTCAGCTCGGTGTGGTGCCCGGCTGGCCCGGTCCGCAGGAGTGCCCGCCGCAGCCGATGGTGGGGCAGACCCGCGCGGTGCTGGACCGGTACGCGGCGGCCGGCGGGACCTACCGGGAGGTGGTGCTGCCCGGCTGCGGGCACAGCCCGCACCTGGAGCGGCCGGCGGAGTTCGTCGCCGAGCTGCTGGCGCTGGTAGGGGAGAACGCCACCGGGTGAGGCGCGGTGCGTGAAATATCCCACGGCGTCTCGACAACACAGCGTCACGTGGCAGACTCCGGCGCATAACCTTAGCGGCCGTTCATGTCGCGAACGGCGGAGTCGAGCCAGGGGAGGCCGGTCGTGGCGCGGGAGTTCACCAGGGTGGGCGTGGTGGGTCTGGGCACCATGGGTGCCGGCATCGTCGAGGTGTTCGCCCGCAACGGCGTCGACGTCACAGCCGTCGAGATCTCCGACGGGGCGCTGGAGCGCGGCCGGGCCACGCTCACCGGCTCCACGGACCGGGCCGTCGCCAAGGGCAAGCTCGCCGAGGCCGAGCGGGACGCCCTGCTGGCCCGGGTCGACTTCCGGGTCGGCCTGGACGCGCTGCACGACGTGGACCTGGTGATCGAGGCGGTGCCTGAGCACCTGGACCTCAAGCAGCGGATCTTCGCCGAGCTGGACCGGGTCTGCAAGCCCGAGGCGATCCTCGCCACCAACACGTCCTCGTTGAGCGTCACCGAGATCTCCGTCGCCACCACCCGGCCGAACCAGGTCATCGGCATCCACTTCTTCAACCCGGCCCCGGTGATGAAGCTGGTCGAGGTGGTCCGCACGGTGGTCACCTCGGCCGACGTGGTAGCCGACGTGGAGGCGCTCTGCGAGCGGCTCGGCAAGGTCGACGTGACGATCAGCGACCGGGCCGGCTTCATCGCCAACGCGCTGCTGTTCGGCTACCTGAACCACGCGGTCGGCATGTTCGAGGCCCGCTACGCCACCCGCGAGGACATCGACGCCGCCATGAAGCTCGGCTGCGGCCTGCCGATGGGCCCGCTCGCGCTGATGGACCTGATCGGCCTGGACACCGCGTACGAGATCCTCGACACGATGTACCGGCGCGGCGGCCGGGACCGCCGGCACGCCCCGGCCCCGCTGCTCAAGCAGATGGTCACCGCCGGTCTGCTGGGCCGGAAGTCCGGTCGCGGCTTCTACACCTACGAGCGGCCGGGCTCGCCGAAGGTCGTACCCGACGAGTACACGCCGCTCGCCGCGGACGCCGCGCTCGCCGACGGCGCCCGCGCCATCGCGAAGGTCGGCGTGGTCGGCTCCGGGACCATGGCCACCGGCATCATCGAGGTGTTCGCCAAGGCCGGGTACGAGGTCGTCTCGGTGACCCGGGGCGCGGAGAAGTCCGCGAAGGTCTGCGAGGCGGTCAAGACCTCGCTGAACAAGGGCGTGGTGCGGGGCAAGCTCAGCGAGACCGACCGGGACGACGCGCTCGGCCGGATCACCTGGTCCGCGACGCTGGAGCACCTGGCCGACGTCGACCTGGTGGTCGAGGCCGTGATCGAGGAGCTGAGCGTCAAGAAGGCGCTGTTCGCCAGCCTCGACGAGATCTGCAAGCCGGGCGTCGTGCTCGCCACCACCACCTCGTCGCTGCCGGTGATCGACGTGGCGATGGCGACCCAGCGCCCCGCCGACGTGGTCGGCCTGCACTTCTTCAACCCGGCGCCGATCATGCCGCTGGTGGAGATCGTGCAGACCATCCGCACCTCCGCCGAGACGTCGGCCACCGCCCGCGCGGTCTGCGCGAAGCTCGGCAAGACCGGCGTGGTCTGCGGCGACCGGTCCGGGTTCATCGTCAACGCGCTGCTGTTCCCGTACCTGAACGACGCGGTGAAGATGCTGGAGGCCAGCTACTCGACCGCCGACGACATCGACTACGCCATGAAGCTCGGCTGCGGCTACCCGATGGGCCCGTTCGAGCTGCTCGACGTGGTCGGCCTGGACGTCTCGCTGGCCATCCAGCGGGAGCTGTACCTGGAGCTGCGCGAGCCCGGCTTCGCCCCGGCGCCGCTGCTGGAGCACCTGGTCACGGCCGGCTACCTGGGCCGCAAGTCCGGCCGCGGCTTCCGCGACCACACCCGGCGCTGACCGCTGTCAACAGCCGGGCCCGGTGACGGCGTCTTCGAGGTGTGACCTTCGAGGAGTACGTCGGCAGCCGCGGCCCGGCTCTGTTGCGTCTGGCCCGGCTGCTGACCGGTGACGCGCACCGGGCCGAGGACCTGACGCAGGACGTGCTAGCCCGCGCGTACGTGCACTGGCGGAAGATCGCCCGCGCCGACCGGCCCGACGTGTACGTGCGGCGGATGCTCGTCAACGCGAACACGTCGTGGTGGCGGCGCCGGTCCAGCCGTGAGCTGGCGGTGGACACGTTCGCCGACCGGCCCCAGCGCGGCGACCTCGGTGGCGAGGCGGCCGACCGGGACGAGATGTGGCGGCTGATCCGCGCCCTCCCGGACCGTCAGCGCGCCGTGCTGGTGCTGCGCTACTACGAGGATCTGGACGACGCCACGATCGCCCAGATCCTCGACTGCTCCCCGGTCACCGTCCGCACCCACGCGATGCGGGCGCTCGCCCACCTCCGGGAGCGCTGCGGCGTCCCGATGACGAAGGGGAGCCGGCCGTGACCGACCTCGACGAACGGATCGCCTCGGTGCTGCGGGAGCGCGCCGAGGGGGAGACAGACACCGGACGCCTGCTGCGCCGCTCCCGCGCGCTCGGCCGGCGCCGTCGGGTACGCCGCCGGGTCACCGCCGGCACCGCGCTCGCCCTGGTCGGTGTGCTCGGCTTCACCGGCGCGATACGCGCGGACGTGGGCGGGCTGGCCGGGCGGATGCCCTGGACGGCCGCGACGCCGGCGACGGCGCCGCCCCCGGTGCCGCCGCTCGCCGACGGGGTGCCCGCCGCGCGCGACCGCCCCGACCTGGTCGGCACCGATCCGCAGGTGCTGCACCTGGGCCTCGACACCACCCGGGCCCGCTATCTGGGCTGGTCCGTCCACAGCTCCAACCGGGTCGAGTCGATCCGGTTCAGCGACGGTGACGGACACCCGATCCTGCTCGAGGTGAGCCCGTTGGCGAAGACCCTCGACGACACGCCGATCGACGGATTCCCGATGCAGGCCGCCAGCGGTCGGCTGACCTTCGACGGTGGGGTGCTGCGCGTCGCCGGCACGGACGGTCTGGTCAAGTCGTGGCAGCCCTTTCCCGGCCTCTACGCCCGGGCCGCCACGCTTCGCGGTGACGTGACCGCCCTGGACCGGGTGGCCGGTCTGGTGCGCTGGGAGGAAGCCCGGCGATGCACCGGGCCGGTCCGACCGACCACGTTGCCGGCGAACGCGGCGGTGACGGGATGCTCGGTGGACGCGGCCGCCTTCCCGAAGGGCCTCACGGTTCAGCTCACCGTTTTCCGGGCACCCTCCTCGACCATGTGGATGCGGCTGGTCTACGGGGCGGAGATGGGGGAGGACACGGGTCGCCGCAGCAACCGCGACCTGGGCGGCCGTCCGGGCTTCCTCTATCCCGACGGCACTCGGCTGGAACTGATCGGCCTGCCCAAGGTGCGGTTGACAGTCGACTTCGCCTGGCCTTTCCCGGGCGACCGACCTGCGGGCCAGGTGGACTTCACCGAGACCGACGCGGCGGCCGTGCTCGCCGGGGCAAAGGTGGCGAAGGACCTCACCCGTCCGCAGACCTGGCCCTGATCGGCCACCCACGAACGAGATCTTGGTACGGAACGGCCCGTGGAAGGGCGTATCCGTACCAAGATCGCTCGGTTTCGGGGCACCGGCGGTGACGTGGGGAGGGGCCGTAGGCTGGGATCGTGAGTCCGCGTCGAAATCGGGCCCGCCGGGAAGAAGGCCCCGGCCTGGACGCCGAGCGTGCCCGCCACGGCGTGCCGACCGTGCAGCAGTGGCGCGACGGCGACTGGCAGATACGCGCGATCAGCGGTGGCGCATCAGTCAAGACCTACCGCTGTCCCGGCTGTGACCAGGAGATCCGGCCGGGCGTGGCGCACCTGGTGGCCTGGCCGGCCGACGACCGGGGCGACCTGACCGACCGCCGGCACTGGCACTCCGGCTGCTGGCGGGCCCGGGACCGGCGCGGGCCGAACCTCCAGCGCGGCCGGGGCGCCCCGCGCTACGGCTGAGCGATCTGGATCACCCGGTTCGCGTCCCGCTGGGCGGCGGGGCCGCCGACGCGGGAGACTGGCAGGCGTGAGCACTCCGATTCGCGCGTCGTCGATCCTGCCCGGCCGCCGGGAGGACATCGAGCTGCACACGGCCGACGGGTTGATGCTCGTCGGCGAGCTGGCCCGGCCGCTGGACCGCGAACCGGCCGCCACCCTGGTCTGCCTGCATCCGCTGCCCACCCACGGCGGGATGATGGACAGCCACGTGTTCCGCAAGGCGGCCTGGCGGCTGCCCGCGCTGGCCGGCCTCGCCGTGCTCCGGTTCAACACGCGGGGCACCACCAGCGTCCGCGGCACCAGCGAAGGCACGTTCGACGGCGCGGTCGGTGAGAGGTTCGACGTGGCCGCCGCGATCGAGTACGCCGAGTTCCACGAGCTGCCGAACATCTGGCTGGTCGGCTGGTCGTTCGGCACCGACCTGGCGCTGAAGTACGGCTGCGACCCGGCGGTGGCCGGCGCGATTCTGCTCTCCCCGCCGCTGCGCTACTCCGCGCCGGAGGACCTGGCGGTCTGGGCCGAGACGGGCAAGCCGCTGACCGCCCTGGTGCCCGAGTTCGACGACTACCTGCGCCCGGAGGAGGCCCGGGAACGGTTCGCCGCCGTGCCGCAGGCCGAGGTGGTGGGCGTGGACGGCGCCAAGCACCTCTGGGTCGGCGACGCGGAGAAGGTGCTGGACGAGGTCGTCCGGCGGGTCGCCCCCGGCGTACCGCTTCCGCTGCCGACGACCTGGGACGGCCCGATGGAGACCGGCGACGCCAGCGCGTACGCCGACCGCACGGTCGCCGCGTTCGCAGACACCCCGGTGCCAGGCCCGGCCCAGCGGCGCGCCGAGTAACGGCTCAGCGGGCGTCCTGGCGGGGCAGCACCACCTCGCGCAGGATCAGCTGCAACGCGGCGACGGTCGGGATCGCGATGAGCGCGCCCACCACGCCCAGCAGCGCCACCCCGAGCAGCGCGGCGAGCAACGCGGCCACCTCGTTGACCGACACCGCCCGGCGCATGATCTTCGGATAGATCAGGTAGTTCTCCACCTGCTGGTAGAGCACGAAGAACACCAGGCAGGCGATGCCCACCGGCAGGTCCGTGGCGAGCCCGACGAGCGTCACCACCACCGCGCCCAGCGTCGCGCCGATCTGCGGGATCAGGTCGGTCACCGCGACCACCACGGCGAGCGCGAACGGGTACGGCAGGCCGACCGCCAGCGCGAACACGAACGTGGTCACCCCGGCCAGCACCGCGATGGCGAGCGCGCCGACCATGTACGCGCCGACCCGGGTCAGGATCTCGTCGCCGATCAGCCGGACCCGCTGCCGGCGTGAGCGCGGCACCAGCGCGTACCCGAGTTCGCGCAGCTTGTCGAAGTACGCCAGGAAGTAGATCGTCAGCACCAGCACGGTGAGCAGCCGGAAGATCGTCCCGAAGACCAGTTGCGCGCCGCCGAGCACGCCGCCGAGCGCCCGCCCGATCGTGTCCGCGTTCGCCGCCGCCTGGACCCGCTCCATCACGTCGTACCGGATGACGAGGTCGTTGACAGTGGGATTGCGGCGCAGCTCCTCGACGTAGCCGGGTAGCTGCTGGATGAACTGGCCGGACTGGGTCACCACCGGCGGCACCAGCGCCAGCAGACCGGCGACGATCAGCAGCAGCACGGTGAGCGTCACCACCGCCACGGCCAGGCCGCGCGGCACGCCCCACTTGTGCAGCCGGACCACCGCCGGGTGCAGGCCGACCGCGAGGAACAGCGCGATCACCACGAGCACCAGGATGCCCGCCGCGTTGCGGATGCCCAGGAACAGCGCGTACGCCAGCAGCACGCCGAGCGCGCCGGTGAACCCGACCAGGAAGGCGCTGCGCCGCAGCGGCCGCCCCGGTACGCCGAAACGCCCGCTCGGCTCGAACTCACCCGGCTCGACGTCGACGGGCCGCTCGCTGCTCGTGCCGGTGCCGGTCCTCACTCGCTCCGCGGCACGCCCGGCCTCACCCGCGGTGCCAGCGGTGTCGTTTGCGGGCTTCGCGTCGCCGGTGGGGAAGCCGGAGGTGTTCACGTCCGCGGCCTCGTCGTCCCGGGCGGCGGAACCCTCCTGTGACACCCGTGCCTCCCCGCTGCCCGGCTCGCCCGCCGGTGACGTCCACGGCCGACGAGCGGCCCTCTGCCGGCAGGGTAGTCGCCGCCGTCCGCCCCGACCATCCCACACCACTGCCCGCCGGCCGTCCCGGCGGGCCGCCCCGGCGCGGGTCGCCCGCCGGTTCGGGGAGGTGGCGTGGTCCGGGTGGGGTGGGATGCCGCCACCTCGCCGACGTGGCGCTGGGCCCGCCGGTTCGGGGAGGTGGTGGGGTCCGGGTGGGGCGGATGCCACCACCTCCCCGATCCGGCGCGGCGGGTGGATCAGTCCTTGTCGACGCTGACCGTGCTGGGCTTGGCGCTGCGCTCGTCGGTGGTCGGCTTGGTCGGGCGCTTGCCGTTCTCGCCGGTGCTGGTGATCTTCGTCGGGGTGGCGCCCCGGCCACCCTCGCCCGGTACGGCGGCCACAGTGGGCTCCCCGTCGACGCCCGCGCCTGCGGGGGAGTCCATCGTGGTCACCGGCTCACCGACCGGCTTCGCCTTCCCCGCCTCGGCCGGCTCGCCGTCGCCCTTCGCCGGCCCGGTGCCGGTGGGTGCGGCCGGGGCGGCGCCCTTCGCGGCCACCGGCGCGCCACTGCCGACCGGAGCGTCGGCGGGCTCGCCGCCGTCGTCGCCGGCCCGGCCGGAGGCCGCGGTGGCGAGGTCGTCCGGGTCGACCGGGGTGGCCGCGATCCCGGCCGAGTCGGCGTCGCGCCGCAGATCGGCGAGCCGTCGTTGCAGGTCGTCGGACTCCTGCCGCGACTTCCACGTCTCGGTACGCAGGTCGGCCAGCTCCTGCTGGGCCTTGGCGATTTCCAGCATCACCCCGGCGAGCTGCTGCCGGCCGGCGGCCACCTCCTGCTGGGTCGAGGCCAGGTGCTGCTGGGTGGTGGCGAGGTGCTGCTGGGTCGTGGCCGCGTACTCCTCGAACTGGCGGCGCGAGGCCGCCACGTGCTCGTCGGCCTTGCGGCGCTGCGCGGTGGCGTCCGCCTCGGCGCGGCGCAGCAGCTCGGCGGCCTCCAGCTCGGCCTGCTGCCGCATGCTCAGCGCGTCGGCCTCCGCGGCCTCCCGGACGCCGGCGGCGGTGCGCTCGATCTCGTCGCGCCGCGTGGTGTACGCCTGCTCCAGCTCCTCCTGCCGCTTGGCGTGCTGCTTGTCCAGCTCGTCGCGGCGCTTGGCGAACTCCTGCTCGGCGGCGGCCCGGCGCTGGGCCAGCTCCTTCTCCGCGCTGTCCCGCCGCTCGGCGACCTCCTTCTCCACCCCCGCCCGCCAGGCGCCCAGCTCCTGCTGGGTCTGCGCGCGGGACTGCTGCACATACGCCTCGGTCTCGGTGCGCATGCGCTGCACGTACGCCTCGACCTCGGCGCGGTTGCGCTTGCCGGCCTCGGCGGCCTCGGTGGTGAGCCGGTTGGCCTCGGTGCGGGCCCGGCCGCGGGTGGCCTTGGCGGCCTCCTCCGCGTCGTCCACGATCTTCTTGGCCTCGGCCAGCGCCTTGGCGTGCGTGGCCCGGCCGGCCTCGGCGGCGGCGTCGGTGAGCCGCTTGGCCTCCTGCTGGCCCTTGGCGTGCACCTCCTTGGCCGCCTCGCGGAGCTGGCTCGCCTCCTGCTGGGCCTTCGCCAGCGCCTCCTTGGCCGCCTCGCGCAGCCGCGCCGCCTCCTGCTGGGCCCGGGTGTGGATCTCCTTGGCCGTGTCGCGGAGCTGGGTGGCCTCCTGCTGGGCCTTCGCCAGCGCGTCCTGGGCGGTCCGGCGCAGCTTCTCGGCCTCGTCCTGGGCGGCCGTCCGCAGCTTCGTCGACTCGTCCTGCGCGGCCTTGCGCAGCTGCGCGGACTCGTCCTTGGCGGCCTTGAGCGTGGCCTCGGCCTCGGCCTTGCGGGCGGCGGTGTGCCGCTCCTCCTCGGCCCGGCGGGCGGCCAGCGCGATCTCGAAGTCCTTGAGCGCCTGGGCGGCCTGCTCCCGGGCCTCCTCGACGATGTGCTCGGCGGCGGCGCGGCGGGCCTCGATCTCCTCGTTGGCGGCGCCGAGGATCTCGTCGGCCTGTTCCTCGGCCATGGTGAGGATCTGCTCGACGCGCGGACCCAGGTGCCGGAACGACGCCCGGTCCACCACCGCCGCCTGCTTGCGCACCTGGGCCAGGTCGCGCTGGAGCACCTCGACCTGACCGGCCAGCTTGTGGATCTGGGTGTACGCCTGTTCCCGCTCGGTGGTCAACGCCGCGATCTCGTGCTCCGCGCGAGCGACGTAGCGGTCGACCTGCCGTTTCTCGTATCCCCGCAGGGCGGACTCGAAGCTGGGCTCCGTCGTCACGTCCCCGCCGAGCGCGAACAGTTCCTCGCCGTGCGACATGCCCCCATCCTCACACGCATCCGGCTCTGCTGGGGCGATACGGACGCCCCTTCTGGGAGCTACTTCACCCTCCTGGCGAAACGGGCCGCACAAGCATGACGGCGCGGGGCGACACCGGTCACCCGGCGTCACCCCGCGCCGTGGCTCATGCCCCCGACAGCGGGTGTTCGATCAGCCGGCCGACTCCGCCGACACCTTCTGGCCGGAGGCGTCCGCCTTCGGCGCCTCGGCCTTGCCGCCGGCCGGCACGCCCGGCACGATGCCGGCCAGGCCGGACAGCATCTGCCCGAGCTGCGAGGTGACCGCGTCCTTCTGGCGGGTCAGGTCCTCGACCTCGCGGCGGGCCGCCTGCGTGGTCAGCTCGGCCTCGGTGCGGGCCTCGTTGAGCACCCGCTGCGCCTCGGCGCGCGCCTCGTTGAGCGTCTTGTCGGCCAGCGCCTTGGCCTTGTCGACGGTCTCGTTGGCGGTGCGCTCGGACTCGACCCGGCGGGCCTCGGCCCGCTGCTCGATCTCCTTGGCCCGCTCCTGCGCGGCACGGGCCCGCTGCTCGGCCTCGTTCACCAGCTTCTGGGTCTGCGCGACCTGGGCGGCGTGCCGCTCCGACTCCTCGCGCTCGGCCTTCTCGCGCCGCTCGGCGAGCTGGAGCTCCAGGGCCTGGAGGTCCTTGTCGCGCTTGTCGCGCGCGTCGGTGAGCAGCTTGGTCGCCTCGGCCCGCTTCTCCTCGGCCTCCCGGGCGGCCTTCGCCCGCTGCTGGGTGATCTCCCGCTCGGCGGTGGCGCGCAGCGTGGCGACCTCGCGCTCGACAGTCGACTTCAGCTCGGCCACCTCGTGCGCGGTGACCGTACGCAGCTGCTTGGTCTCGCGGTCGGCGTCGGCGCGCAGCGTGTCGGCCTCGCGGCGGGCCTGCACGCGGACCTCGGCGGCCTCGCGCTCGGCGGCGGTACGGACGCTGCCGGCCTCGCGCTCGGCGGTCGCCTTCATGGCGGCGGCCTCGGCACGTGCCTTGTCGGTGATCTCGCGCGCCTCGAGGCGGGCGGCGGAGAGGATGCCCTCCGACTCGCGCTTGGCCTCGTTGCGGTGGTCGTTGGCCTGCTCCTCGGCCAGCCGCAGGATCTGCTCGACGCGAGTGCCCAGGCCGGACAGGGTCGGCCGGCTGTTCTCCTCGAGCTGCTTGTTGGTCTCGGTGAGCTTCTGCTCCAGCGCGCTCTGGCGCTGCTCGGCCTGCCGCAGGCGGCGCTGAGCGTCGTTCATCCGCTGCTCGGCCTCGGCGCGGGCCTGCTCGGACTGGCTCAGGGCGGCGCTGAGGCGGCCGATGAAGTCGTCGACCTGGTTGGTGTTGTAACCACGCAGGCCAACGGTGAAATCGGGCTGTGAGTTCGCGTTATCGAAGAAC
Organism: Micromonospora sp. WMMD1274; assembly: GCF_049179035.1. Taxonomy (NCBI): domain Bacteria; kingdom Bacillati; phylum Actinomycetota; class Actinomycetes; order Micromonosporales; family Micromonosporaceae; genus Micromonospora; species Micromonospora sp. WMMD1274. Next base: position 1,758,384 of record NZ_JBMHMG010000001.1, on the reverse strand, counting down.
GCAAGAGGGGAGGACTGCTGCTGGGGCATTGGGACATACTGGCAGACGCCCCAGGGTGGTTCGCAAGAGCGGTGGGCACCTTTCGCGTCCTGTTTACATGGTCAACTCCGCCGTCCGGTGAGACCGGACCAATTGGCGATCTTGGCAGCTCCCGGGCGGGTGGGGCGGGTCGGGCTTCTGCGGGGAAGGCGGCGCGAAAAGGGCCGCGGGTCGGCACCCGCGGCCCTTTGTGCGTACGCCGGTCGAATGGCGCCCCGGTCGGCCGGAAAGGCAATCCGGGGCGACCGTACGGTCAGTGACCGCGGAACCGGTTGATGGCGCTTTCGTGGCGCGAACGCATCTCGATGTCCCGGACGCCGAGCCCGTCGGCGGGGGCGAGGCACCGCACGCCGACCTTGCCCTGGTGCGCGTTGCGGTGCACCTCGTACGCGGCCTGGCCGGTCTGCTCCAGCGCGTACGTCTTCGACACGGTGGGGTGCACCTTGCCCAGCGCGACCAGCCGGTTGGCCTGCCACGCCTCGTGGTAGTTGGCGAAGTGGCTGCCGACGATCCGCTTGAGGTGCATCCACAGGTAGCGGTTGTCGTACTGGTGGTTGAAGCCGCTGGTGGAGGCGCAGGTGACGATCGTGCCGCCCTTCTTGGCGACGTAGACGCTGGCGCCGAACGTCTCCCGGCCCGGGTGTTCGAAGACGATGTCCGGGTCCTCGCCCCCGGTCAGCTCGCGGATGCGCTCACCGAAGCGGCGCCACTCGTCCTGGTCCTGGGTCTGCTCGTCCTTCCAGAACTTGAACCCCTCGGCGGTCCGGTCGATGACCAGCTCGGCGCCCATCTTGCGGCACAGCTCGGCCTTCTCCGGCGAGGAGACCACGCAGACCGGGATCGCGCCGCCGTTGAGCGCCATCTGGGTGGCGTAGCCGCCGAGGCCGCCGGAGGCGCCCCAGATCAGCACCACGTCGCCCTGCTTCATGTTCGCGCCGTGGTGCGACACGAGCTGCCGGTACGCGGTGGAGTTGACCAGCCCGGGGCTGGCCGCCTCCTCCCAGCTCAGGTGGCGCGGCTTCGGCATCAGCTGGTTGGCCTTCACGACCGCCAGCTCGGCCAGGCCGCCGAAGTTGGTCTCGAAGCCCCAGATCCGCTGCTGCGGGTCGAGCATCGTGTCGTCGTGACCGGCGGAGTCCTCCAGCTCGACCGACAGGCAGTGCGCGACCACCTCGTCGCCGGCCTTCCACTTGGTCACGCCCGGCCCGGTGCGCAGCACGACGCCCGCGGCGTCCGAACCGACCACGTGGTACGGCAGGTCGTGGCGGCGGGTCAGCTCGGAGAGCCGGCCGTAGCGCTGCAGAAACTTGAAGGTGGGCAGCGGCTCGAAGATGCTCGTCCACACCGTGTTGTAGTTGATCGCGCTGGCCATCACCGCGACGAGCGCCTCACCCGGGCCCAGCTCGGGGGTGGGCACCTCCTGCACGTGCAGCGCCTTGCGCGGGTCCTTGTCGCGGGTGGCCATGCCCTCGAACATGCGGGTGTCCTCGGCACGCACCACCACGCCCCGGTAGCTCTCCGGCACGGGCAGGGCGGCGAGGCCGGCGAGCTCCCGCTCCGGCTGCGACGAACCCTCCGCCGCCATGATCGCTTCGAGGATGTCCTGCACGGTGACCTCCCGTTTGTCCACACCCGCACGACGCGGGCAGGGGTGCTGCCATCGTCGGCACCGGTGCGACGGGACCGCCATGTCGGCAATCGACACATTCGGCACCGGTCGCCGCTGCTGTTCGGGCGGACGTTACTGAACGGTAGCTAAAGCGGGAACCCCTCTGTGAAAAACTGCATCCACCGATGCGTGGAGCTGTCCGTGGGAACGCGCAAGCGCGCACTGCCGCGCGCGTTCCCACATGCCGGGAGGGGGCCGCGGCCGACCCCCTCCCCGCACGTCAGGCCGGCTGGACCAGCTCGATCAGCACGCCGCCGGCGTCCCTGGGGTGCACGAAGTTGACCCGGGAGTTCGACGTGCCGCGCCGGGGTGCGTCGTAGAGCAGCCGTACGCCGCGCTCGCGCAGCGCCGCGCAGGCCACGTCGATGTCCGCCACCGTGTACGCGACCTGCTGGATGCCCGGACCGCGCTTGTCCAGGAACTTGCCGATCGTGGTGTCCGGCGAGAGCGGGGCGAGCAGCTGCACCATGCCGCCGGAGGCGTCCGGCCCGACCGCCAGCATCGCCTCGCGTACGCCCTGCTCGTCGTTGGTCTCGGTGTGCACGCAGCGCATCCCGAACGTGCGCTGGTAGAAGTCGATCGCGGCGTCCAGGTCGGCCACGGCGATCCCGACGTGGTCGATGCGGCGCAGGCCGATGTCTGTGACAAACTCGGCAGCGGGCTCGACGGGGGAGTTCTCAGCCATGACGCTAGTCTGACCGAACAATCGTTCGGAAGACCTGCCCAGTCAGGCATCTCACGCAGCCGGCCGGACCACGCCCGAACGTCCTCGCCGCCCGCGCCAGCCGAACGGCCGACCCGCGGCTGAGGTCACCCGCCCGGTATCCCCCACGCACCCGAGCCAGCGCAGGCCGCGCCTGAATCGTCCTGCCGGACGGACGATGCCGCGCTGACCAGGATCGATGCACGATTCCCGTATGAAGCGCGCTGACCAGCAATAAGGCGACCCCCGGGCGTCGCTCGCAACGACGCGCCGGGGCCTCGACCGGACTCGGGAGGTCCGACCATGAGCACCCTATCCACGTTCTACGGCCCGCCACGTCGCCTGTCCGCCACCGGCCGGCAGCAACTCGGCGCCGCAGTCATGCTCGACCAGGACTGGAGCATGACCTTCAGCAGCGAGGACCTGCTGATCGACGCCGTCGCCAGCCTCTCCGACGACGACCTCGAAGCGGCACACACCCTGGCCGCCCTCTTGCCCGGAGCTATCGCCTGCGTCCAGATCCGACGCGACACCGCCCGGGATGCCAGCAGGCGGGCAGACCGGTGACCGACCCGTACATCACCGCCTACATCCACGACCTACGCGCCAACGGCCGGCACAGCGGCACCACCCTCGACACCTACACCGACCTGCTGGCCCGTCTCGACCGGGACCTGCCTTACGGCCTGTGCGACGCCAACGCCGACGAACTACGCGCCGTGATCTACACCGATGGCCGCAAGCCCGGCACCCGCGCGCTCTACCGCGCCGCCGTCAGCGGGTTCTTTCGCTGGGGATGCAGCGAAGAACGTCCCGAAGCCGACCGCTTCGACTTCGACCCCAGCCGCTACCTGCCCCGCGTCGACGTGCCGCGCCGGGCAGCCCGCCCGGTCACCCACGACCAGCTGCGCGACATCCTGCGCCGGGGACGCGACCCCTTCCGCCTGTGGTACCTGCTGGCAGCCGGGGAGGGTCTGCGCTGCATCGAGATCTCCCGCCTCGACCGTCAGCACATCACCGCCGAGGACACGTGGATCCGCGGCAAGGGCGACCGGGAGCGCATCGTGCCGACGCCGGCCGCCGTGTGGGCCGCGGTGCGGGACCTGCCGGACGGGCCGGTCGCCCGCCACCCGGACGGCACCGGCCGCGCCAACCGCCGCCAGGTCCGCGAACGCGCCAACTACCACCTCCAGCGCACCCTGCGGCACCGCGGCGTGACCATGCACCGGCTGCGGCACTGGTACGGCACACATGTGCATCGGGCCGCCGACGGGGACATCCGCGTCGCGCAGGAACTGCTCGGCCACTCGTCCCCGTCGACCACGCAGATCTACCTCGACACCACAGGGCCGCTCAAGCGCGCCGCCGTGGACAACCTGCCGCTGCCCCTCGACTGACGTAGGCACGTGCGTCTCGTCCTCCGCACGCTGGCCGGGGGACGAGACGCACAGGTGTTCACCGGGGACGTCGGGGCCGACGGCGACGCGGTGTGCACCGCCCGGCGACCTCGTCAGGGGCGGCCACGGGGCCGGCGACCTCGATACGAGGCGGCCGTTTCGCGGGTAGGTGCGCCGGATCGGCGACGATGACCACGTCCACGGCGCCGGCGAACATCATTTCCTCGGCCCGCGCCCACACCGCGTGCACCACTCCCTGCACGTGGTAGCCCTGCTCCTCGGCGTAGGACATGCACTTCGCGGCCGGCGGCACCGGCTCGGTGATGGTGTCGGGCACCCAAATCACAGCTCGTTCCATGACGTCATCTCCTGATCAGCTCCAGATTGGCGAGGTGATCAGGAGTGGTCGTGGTGGGGGAGGGGCGCGCGGCACGGGCAGGCTGGTGGCCTGCGTGTTCACGGCCACGACCGCCTCACCGCGGGACAGTGAGGGCGGGCATGTCGGCGGCACGGGTGTTCCCGAGGTCGGGGATCCCGAATCGCCGCCGGCGGTGACGGTCGTAGAGGGCGGCACGACGGCCTGCGGGGCCGTCCACGGCGGTAGGGGCGGCAGGGGACGGGGTCGGTCGTCCGACGTGTCGGGGTGACCTGGCGGCCTGGCCGGGCCGGTGTCCGGCCGGGCGGGCGGCGGCGGTGCGGGCGGTACCGGCTGCGCCGTTGAAGCCTCGCTGGGCACCGTGGCCGGGGCGGGCGGCGGCGTGGTGGGCACCGCCGGAGGCGCCGGCCTACGTGACGAGCCGGGCGAGCGCGGCGGCCGGATGGCCGGCGGCGTCGGTGTGACCGGGACGACCTCGATCACGTGCGGCACGGGCGACGGGGCGGGCAGCGGTGTACCGGTGATGCCGACCGGCGGCAGTGGGACCGGTTCGCCGTGCGCCGGTTCACCCGCGAAACACAGGCCGCACACCCACCCGAGGATCATCGTCCGTATCCAACCGTTCACTCACGAATGATGGCGGGGGTGTGGGTTGCGCTGTCAGCCTCAGCCAGCCATAGGCCCGTCATATGCCCCTGCGGGTGCCCGGCGTGCAGGAAGCGCCAGGCGGCCTAGCCGTGGCCTGATTGTTCCGAGAGTCACTCCGACCACTATGAACGGAACCTAGTGCTCATGGTGCACGGAATGCTCCACTGGATCCGCACACGCGAGGGGAGGTGACTCCCGTGATTAGAACCATTGCCGCCGCCGCTGCCATCGGTGCTGCCGCCGCCGCCCTCGCGCTCGTCGAGCCGACACTGCCGGCGCTCCGATACTGAGGTTGACCGTGACACCCGAGGAACGTCTCCAGCGGCTGCGATCACACCCACGCTGGGCCGAATACCAGGCGTACTATGCGGCGCGGGACCGGCGGCGCCGACGGCGCATCGCGCTGATCGCCGCTGTCGTGGCGCTGCTGACCATCCTTGTCGTCGCACCCCTGACCCTCGACGCAGTTCACGCGCTCAGCGGGGAAGTGCGGATGCCGTGACAGCGTGCTGGATGTGCGGGAAACGCAAGCTGCTGCCCTGGGGATGCCGGCCCTGCCGACGCAAGCGGCGGCAGTGGCGCCGCGACTACCTGGCCCGGGCCAAGCCACAAGACGCGCTGCGCAACATGACAATCCCGTCTCAGTGCCGCGAGCAGCCACCAGAGCGAGGCCCCGCAGAACAGCAGTAGCTTGCGGAGCCCAGCTCTCATGCGTAGTCAACGCGCGACGGGTGCGGCGGCGTCTTCCCAAATGTGGGCAGCACGGCAAGGCGCGATGCGGCTGCCAGTTGCCCCGAAGGTTGTTATCGACTGGCGATGGAGACGCAATGTACGAGGAAATTGAGGCGCGTGTTCGTAAAAGCTTGAGTCACCGCGCCACCCTCGGGCCGCAGTACAACTCAAGGCGAATGCTCGGAACGGCTATGGCGCATGGTGCGCGGCTTCGGTGCATCCGGCGAGCCCGTGTCGCCCGTAGCCTTATAGTTGCCAGCATCTTTCTAGCGGCCTCAACCGTGCTCCTGTACAACTGGCGATAGCAGGGAGCGCTTATGCGAGGGCCCAGCGCACTGGGTTCCCTCGCATAAGAAAATACGTCTAGCTCCGACGCCGCAACTAATCGGGCATCATCCGAACTGAATGCCGCCGCCACCGACCTGTTCACTGCTAGTGCAAGTTGCGGTAGATGTACTGCCACCCGGGCTCCTGTAGAGGCCGTAGCGGGTGATGTAGCTGGTGCCCGAAGCGTTGTAGCACTTGGCGTACGCCCGGTACGTCCCAGTGCCCGAAGAGCAGTAAGCTGTCCACCCATTTCCCGAGGCGCCGTTCGAGCATCCGGTCGGTGTGGCGTAGGCGGGGGAGGTCGGAAGGATTGCCGCCAAAGCAAGCAATCCAGAGGCAGTCATTAGTCGCAGCGCTAGCAGTTTCTTGCTCACTCGCCCTCCTAATTTGGCATGGCAAAAAATGCGCGAGGTTGCGGCAATCCAACTCAGGCGAACCTCCCGTTCGTCTACTTTGCGTAACTGGCTCGCTACCCCGAACTTATATTGAGGGCCATCGTCGGGCAAGGTCTTCCGTGCGTCTCGCCTTATAACGTCATCCCATAGGACGAAGCCGCTTTGCGGTGGTCCCTCCCCGACGAAACGGAGATTGGCGTGTGCAGATGAGACAAGTGGCCGCCCCATTGCCCGGGGGCGGAGCGGGCCGCGGCTGCTGGTCATACCGCTTCGCCATAAAGAGTCGATCAAGCTGGGTGCTGAGGGGGCGCTGGCGTTACCGTTGCTGAGCCTCGTCTGGCAGTGGCGGTCCGGGCTGACGAGAGCCGGCTCGGGCCGCCACTAGGCGTAAACGGCCCCGCCCTCTTGAAGGACGGGGCCGCTGCATGTTTGGTCGGTGCTGGCCAGGGCCTCACCCGTTCGTCAGGAACTAGGCGGGGCCACCGACCACGGGAAGGCCACACACCCCGAGGAACAGCACGACCAGCACCCCTGCCACGATCGCCAGCTGCGCCGTCGTCCACGCCGGCTTCACGACCACGCCCCCAGGAATCGGGGTGATCGTCGCCGCCGTCATCAAGTCCCGCTGCACGTTGACTCTGTTCGGGCCGCTGCGGCTCGTCACCTTAAACCCGGCAGCGACTGCATCCTCTACCGCCGTGTCCACGGGCACCTTCCATGCGGTGGGCCGGACCTTGCCGCGCGGGGAGAACGGGCTCCGCGTGTCGTTCGGGGGCGGCGCATCCGGCGGCGGCACAGGCAAGATCGGCGGCATAGGTGGTCGCGCTCCTCGACTGGTCGGAGCAAAGCGGTCAATCAGGACTGTAGATGCCTGCCGCAACGCGCGGCAACGGTGCAGGGTGCACGCGAGTGATCGGTTGAGGCGGTCGATCCGGGACAGCCAGCGGGCCGAGGAGAGTCTGACCTATCCACCTCAGCACGCTATCGCTACATCGAATATGCGCAGTGTGACCTAGATCGGTAGCGTGCCTGCTCGACCACCTAGAGCGACCACCATGACTGGGGATCCCTTGATGATGCCCGAACGGGCCACCGGACCGGCGTCCGCGAAGCGCGGCAAGAAGGCGCGCGCCGGTACCGCAGTACTCACGGTCCTGCTCGCCCTGACCGCTTGCGGCAGCCCACAACCCGCCGCGCGGCCCATCGCCACCAGCATTCCCGCCGCCGAAGCCAGCCTCACGCCCGGCACCGAACCGCCAGCAACCACACACGCTCCCACGACAGCGGCGCCGACGCCAACGCCGGCCGTGAAGCCGTTGCCGACGAAGAAACGCGCCACCACGCCCACCCGCAAACCCGCACCCAAAGTCACCACCACAAAGCCGAAGCCGAAGCCGAAGCCGACGATCGCGAAGCCGGTCGGGAAGGTGCGGCCGGGCGCGTTCTGCGCACCGGAGGGCGCGTACGGGCTTACTGCCAAAGGCACGCCGATGCGGTGTACACGTAAGGGCGGGGAGGCGCGGGCACGCTGGCGGGCCGTCTGATCCCCACGCACGTCAAGAGATCGAGGCGCGGATGATCTCAGGTTCTATCGCGACATACTATTTGTGAGGCATTGGCGACCGCCCGTACGGCGGCAGCATGAACGTCGGTTTCCGGCTTCCCGGCCCGTTCCGAGTTGACTTCAGCAGCATCCTGTCGAGCCGCCTGGCCCCCGGACACGACGAGGCGGCCCCGTCCTGCCGGAGGAGGGCGGGGCCGTTTCATGGTTCGGTCGGTGCTGGCCGGGACGTCACCGCGGCGCCGCGCTGCCGATCCTGCCGATCGTCGGCGCTGGCTCGTGCCCTGCGGGCGGGCTCGTTGAGCGCGGCAGTCGACGTATACCGCAGTAGCGGCGTGTCTGATAAACGACATGAGGGGATGTGATCTTCTCGATGTCCGGGTAACGTCGCGCACCCCGGGGTCCGTGCACCAGGTGCACGATCTTCGAGGTCGCCTGGTCAAGGCATAGGAAGGACACTCGCAGCGTGGCGCGGTCGGTCTATATTGCGGATATTAGGATCGCTCCCGCCATAGAAAGGAAGATTCGGACCAAACACAATGTTTCTCCAGAGGAGGTCCGCGAGGCCCTGATCTTGCGACGGGACGTGCGGGCGTGGTGGGAGGACCACCCGGAACACGGATGGCGCGTAATCGCCCTTGGCGGGACCTACGGTGGACGGCCTATCCTTGCATCACTTCATCCCATCGATGAACGTGAAGGAGTGTGGATGCTGAGGACGGCCCGTTCCCCGAGAAGTTAGGGCACGCTCAACTGATCGGACGTGTTGATTCACTCCTAGAAAGGGCAGACTGGAGTCATGGACAGCCGCGAGCCATACGACTGGGTAGACGACGAAGATATCGACATGGGTGAGGTCATGCGGCGGGTCGAGAGTCTCGAATCTGCCCCCGTGAGGACTCCGCTCACCTTGGTCAACACCTCACCCACCGCCGCTGGAAACTCGGACACGGTGACAAAGTCGGTGTTTGGCGGCGACCGCCGCCCCGGGAGGCTCAGTCTCGCGTGAAGGTCAACATCGTCCTCGCTGACGTCGGCACGCAGGACTCGGTGGGGAAGCTCAATCTGCTCGGAGCCGGGTGGTCGCAGACCCAGGTGGGACCGAACGGTCGTACCCCTGACATGTCTATCGCGATCTTCGTGGAGATACCTTGGGACCGCGCGAACCGGGAGATCCTGCTGATCGCGGAACTCATAGACGAAGACGGGCAGGCGGTGACGTTGCCGACCAGTCCGGACCAGGCGCAACCGGTCCGCATCGAGCACCGCCCCGTTGCGGGGCCCCCCCTTGGGGCCCCGAACGGCTCTCCCGCGCAAGTCAGCATGCTTATCAACATGCAGGGCGGTCTGCCACTGCAGCCCGGCCGCTGGTATTCGTGGCGCGTGTCTGTTGACGGCGAGCAGCGCGAGGACTGGCAGGCCAAGTTCTATGTGAGTCGGCTTGGGACAGCCCCGACCTTTGGTCGCCCTGTCGGCTGACGAGAGTTAGCCGTGATGAAGCCCTCGGTGCGCACCGAGGGCTTCATCGTTAAGAACTTGATCAGCGCCGCACTGTGATCTTCGGCGCGGTTCCCGGCTCATGCTTTCCCGTCACAAAGGCATATGCCTCCGCAAGGTCCCGGATCGTGCTCCCCGGCTGGATCTGCGGGTTGAAGTGGTCCGCGCCGCGCTTGATGGCGTCCAGGAGTGCGTCGCGGGCTTCATCGGGTGACGGAGTGGTCTGGTCATCTGCCATGGGCCGGAAGGGTAGCGGCGCGGTACGACAATTTAGCCCGCTAGGTTGCCCGGCCACACCTGGTTCCCGCTGCTTGGCTGGCGTACTTCGGACGGGCACGGGCACCTCCGACAGCCACATCCGTTCCGCGTCGATCTTCGGGGTATGGCCGGTGAACGCGATGCCCCACAGCTGGCGCAGTTCCTGCCAGTCCGGGTGCGCATCGCAGTACGTGCACTCGCCGGGGGCGTGCAGCACTGCCTGGTCGCAGTGCGGCATAGTCGGCGGGCCGGCCACCGGCACGGCCGCACACGGTCCGTCGTGGCCGTGTCCGCGCGGGCAGTGCCACCCAACGGGCGGACGGTCGCATGTCCCCGCCAGACCGGGCCAGCCGGACGGCGGGGGTGGGGGTGCCGGCGGGGCGCTGCGCCGCGGAGGTCGCTGGACGAGGTACGGCGACGGGTGGCGGTCCCGGCGGGACGGTCGAGGCTTGGCAGGGCGGCGGAAGGGCCACATGGTCACCGCTCCCTTGGCGGCTCCCACCGTGGCGCGGCGGCCAGCGGCGGGAACACCTTCTGGAAGAACACGTTCACCGATGGCGCCGCCAGCACGCGGGTGATGCCGCCGGCGACGGCGAGGATCGCCGCTACCCACGCCCACCGTTCGATGCCTGCGGCTTTCGCCGCCTCGGGCAGCATGACCGCTACGGGCGGGATGTACGCCACGATCGTGCGGAGCACCGCCCGCCACGGGTGCCGCGCCTGAGTTGTGGTTGCCGGGTCAGTCACGGGGGTCCTCCTGGGGTGGTTGTGTGTGCAGCCGTCGCCGGGCCGCGCGGGGGTTACCGCGCCGGGCCGACGGTGGTACGGGATCGGCGGGAACCGGTACGACGCCGGCCAGGCGCAGCTGGTAGGCGTAGGCGCCGGCAGTGTTGCGCCAGTAGTCGCGGTCGTCTTCGGCGTCGGCGGCCCGCTGCGCCAGGTCGGCGACCGCTGCCCGTTCGGTGGCCCGCACGCCCGCGCGGACGGAGCCGACACCGCGCAGCAACGCTCGCGCCCACGCCAGACCGCCGGTGGTGAGCAGCGCGGCGACGATCGCGACGACGGCCTGCGTGACGGTCAATTCGGACCTCCGTTGCGGATGTGCGCTGCCCGGGTGGCCTCCCGCCGCAGCAGCTCGATGTCGCGGCTGCGCGCCCACATCAGCAGGGCCATGCCGGCCAGGAACAGCCCGCCGATGACCAGGGGCGGCTGGCGGGTGGCGGCCAGCACCACGGCGTAGGCGGCCAGGGAGGTGGCCAGCAGCGGGCAGCCCAGGGCTTCGCCCAGCCAGCGGTCGGTCAGGGAGCCCACCGCGGCCGAGATTCCGCCGGCGATGAGGAACCCGGCCCACAGGTACACCCATTGGCCGGTCACCTCGACTACGCGCGGGTCGGGCACGATCGCCGCGCCGATTCCGGCGGCGGCTACCGCGACGTAGCCGAACACCCGGGACCAGCGGCGGGGGCGGGCGACCATCAGGTCGCTGCCGGGCGGGCGGTGATGCGGGTGGCCAGCTCGGTGGCGACCTGGTCCATTGTCAGGCCGCCCGGGTCGCCCTTCGGCCCGCGCTCGCCGGCGGAGAACCGCTTGACGAACAGGGCTTGGATCCGGGTGTAGGAGTCGGCGTCGTAGGTCTTGCCGTCGGAGGTTACGCCGATCGACGCCTCGGCCTTCTTGAGCGCCGCGGCGGTCGCGTCACCGTAGGTGCCGTCGATGGTGCCGGGCGGGAAGCCGATGTTGTGGAGGGCGTACTGGAGGGCGCGGACGTTCTCGCCCCGGTCACCGTGCTTGCAGAACATTTGGGCGGTCCCTTCGCTGGTGGTGAGGCCGATCTCGGCCAGGTAGCGGCGGATTACGGCGGTCTGGTCCCGGCCCGCCTTGATCGCGTCGCGGAAGTAGCTCTGGTGCGTGTGCCAGCGGTGCGAGCTGTCGCCGCTGGTGCGCTTGCCGAGCCGGTCCCAGCGGCGCACCGTCCGCCCGTCCGGGCTGTAGATGACCTCGCGGATGTCTCGGGTGTCCGGCGTGTTCGCCTCGCATTGGGCGACCAGCCAGCGGGAGTAGTGGGGCAGGTCGAAGCGGCCTTTCGGCGTGGTCACCTCGAACTGGCCGACGTCCAGCGCGCACGCGTACGAGGACAGGCCGGCCCGGTCCCGGGACGACTCGACCACCGAGTAGTCCCGGGAGACGACCCGGTCGGAGCCGCAGTGGTAGCCGCCCCGGTGGGCGGGGTCGCCCACGATGCCGACCTCCGCCGGCTCCAGGTCGTCGGCGTGCGCCCGGTTTTTGTCGACGTTGAGGTGGGTCAGCAGCAGCTGGCGGACGGCCAGCAGGTTGGCCGGTGCGGTCGTCACGGCAACACCACCTCCACGAAACGCGGCTTGTACAGGTCGGCGTCGGCCATCGTGTCCGTGAGGGTTTTGCCGTTCCACGCGATCGACGCGAGCGTCTTTCCGCTGGCCAACTGCTGCTCCGGATGCAGCTGCGGGCAGTACGTGACGTACTCGCGGCCCCGCCAGGTGCCGGCCGGCGACTCGAACAGGGCGGTGCGCGTGTACGGGCCGGTCGGCGCGGTCGCGGTCTCCGCGTACACGGTGCTGCCGAAACCGTTCCACGGCTTGTGCAGCAGCACCCACCGGCCGCCTACGACGTTCGCTGAGGACACCTGCGACGACACGATCGCGTCGCGCTGGTTCGCCGGGTCGGTGTTCCATTGGCTGACCTGCGTCACCCACTGGCCGGTCGACGCGGCCCAGAACCGCCACGCGGACGGTACCTCCACCTGCCCGGTCGGTACCCGCGCCAGGTAGGTGTAGTGCACGACGTACGGGTTGCTGTCGGCTTCGACGTGCCCGAACACGTACACGAACCCGCCGTCGACCACGGCCTCACCGGCCCACTGCACGCTGGCGGGTACGCCCCGCTTACCGGTCACACCGGTCGACGGGGTGGCCACCACCGCCTCCAGGGTCAGCTGCCCGTCCGCACCGATGGCGTAGCGGAACATCTCCACCCCGACCCACGTGAAACCGTCGCCTGCCGGTTTGGCCAGCACCCGCTGCGCCAGCACGTACAGCTTGCCGCCGACGGTGAACCCGGCCTGCGGCCAGTAGCGTTCCTGGTTCTGTGGGGTGTGCGTCGCCGGGTCGGGCACCCCGACGCCGCCGCCGGTGACGGCGTTGACCAGTTGGTCGCCGCCGTGCTGGCGCAGGATGCGGTTGCTGACCATGACCGCGCCGGGCGGGTACGCGCCGGCTGCGGTTTCCCCGCCTGAGAGCATCGAGTCTCCGAACAGCCAGTACACGTGCCCGCCGGCGGGCACGCTGGTGGCCTGGTCACCGCCGGACCACTCCTGGTCCTGTTTGGCTGCGAACATGCCGGTGAAGCCGTCCGCGCTCGCCACGTGCGTCATCAGTCGCACCTCTCCTTCGATTCAGGCGGTCCACACGCCGCCGACGGTCGCGTTGTTGACCCCGCGGACCTGCACCCGGTACTCGTAGGCCACCCCTGATGCGGCCTGCCAGTCGTCGAACACCGACCCGGACGGCAGCCCCGCCGCGATGCGTACACCCTGGCTGGGGTCGTTGACGCGCACCCGCACCTCATCGACCCACATCACGTCGCCGGCGGCGGGGAAGCTGTCCAGCACTCCGCACAGCCGCATGTGCGTCGCGTTGCCTGGCGCGACCCCGACCGCCCACCGGTACTCCCACGTGTGCACGGCGGGCGGCGGCTTACCGATCCCGTTGTCGGCGACGATCAGCGCGCCGCCCGAGTCGTACCACCGCAGCTGCGCGAACACGTCCTTCAACACCGACGCGGTCGCCCACATGTCGAGGTAGTAGCGGACCCCCGCCGTGCAGGGGATCAGCGCCGTCTGCACGTGGCTGCCCAGCGCGTCGGTGCCGTCGCTGGTCAGCTGATACGACCATGACCCCTGATGGGCGCGGCTGCTGCTGCGGGCGGCGGTGCCGGCGTGCGGCGCCGTCCACCCGGACATGTCCGCGGTTTCGAAGTAGTGCTCGACCAGGTACGGGTTCAGCACCGGCCGCCGGTACAGTTCCTGCGCGGCGACGGCGGGTTGCGCGCCGACCGGCGCGGGGTTGCTGATCGCCGCCCGGATGATGCCCGTGGACGGCATCGGGGTCAGCGCCACCGTGGCGGTGGCCGGTTCGACGAAGTCCACCGAGAAGGTGACCGACTGTTCGTCGCTGCCCAGCCCCTCGGCGTTGCGGGTCTCGACCACCGCGGCGTAGGAGAAGCCGTCGCCGAGGGCGAGGTCCGGGGTGTGGCTGGTGGCGTCGCCGGCCCGCCAGCCCGAGTCGTACACCGTCTCCGCGAGGATCCTCAGCCGTACCCGGTAGGCGGTCTGCTCGGCGGCCGTCCACGTGACCGTCACGGTGTCCTGGGTGATCACCTGGTTGGGGGTGGGGGCGGTGACCGTCGGGTTGACCTTGCCTGATGGGACGACCACCAGCGCCGCCGAATACACGCTCGCTGCGTCGGTGGAGTCCCACACCTTCACCCGGTACGAGTGGTTCGGGTCGGTGGTCACACCCCACGTGAACCCGGGCAGTGTCCGCGCCGGGGTCGCACTGGAGTTCTTCTGCTCGGTGGCCTGCCACGTGTTGTCGGAGGCCCGCAGGTACTGCACGGTGCCGGTGCCGATCTGCCGGGAGATCGCCCACGCCGACTGCGTGTCGGCGCTGTCCGGGTCGGAGAACGTCCACCGCAGGTCCAGGTCGCGGGTGACGTCCCAGGCGCGGCCGTTGGCGTCCAGGCTGTTGCCGCCCTCCCCGAAACGCCAGGTGGGCGCGAACGGCGCATACGTCAGGTCCTGCGAGACGTGGGTGATGTTCCACGGCGACGCGGCGCCGCCGGCCAGCACGACGTCGTAGCGGGCCGACCCGAACGAGTCGCGGCGCACCGAGTAGTTGTCGACGCCGGCGACCGCGGTAGCCGACACGGTCGACCAGCCCGACCAGGTGCCGGCCGCCACCGAGTAGTCGATGTAGTACAGCAGCGCGCTGGAGGTACCGACGGCGTACACCCGGAAGTCGCGGGTCACGTTGTTGTACGACAGGGTGCAGTGCCGGACCACGCCGGCCGGGTGGGCCGGCGTGACGTACGGGGTCGTGCGGGTGTTGGCCTGGTTGCGTTCCCACACAATCACCTGGCCGGTGTTGTACTGGTAGGGCTGCGCGACCAGCCAGCCCGGGTTGCGCCACACCGCCGGCACCGAGTCCATGGCGGGCGGAGCCGGAATGTCGGTGCCCTGCTGCGACAACCGCACGGCCGTGTTCGGCCCCGTCCAGCTGCTGCCGGTCCACGGCAGCTTGACCGTCCACAGGTAGGTGCGGCCCCACGCCACCCAGGCGTGCGCCGGCGACAGCTCGTAGCCCACCGCGGGGGCCTGGTGACCGCCGGCCGGTTCGGTGAACGTCCACAGGCTTTTGTTCGTGACGGTGGTGGCGGCGCGGGGCTGCCCGACGGCGGCGATGGTGAACCCGTACAGCCGCAGCGCCATCACCGTCGTGCCCTGGTGGGCGACCGCGACGAACCCGACGCTGCGGCCGTCGCGCAGCCGCACCACCAGCGGCACGGCCACCCCGGAGAAGTAGGAGCCGGGGTTACCGCCGTTGGACGCGGCACCCATCAGCAGCGCCGCGTGCCACGACAGGCCCGACGCGGTGATCACCGCGGCTTGCATCCACACCCGGTCCTGACCGTTGTGGTTGGTGCGGAACGTCCAGTACAGGCGGTTCTGCCAGTCGACGAACAGGCCGCCCATCTCCTGCACCGCGGCCTCGGCCGCGCGGGTGCCTCCGAACGCGGCCCAGCTGACGCCCTTGTCGGTGGACCGGTACACCTGGAAGGCGGTGCCGCTGTCGGTGACGGCCACGTAGAACAGGTGCCCGGTGCTGCTCTGCCGGTCGATGCGCCGCCCGCCCGGGTAGCGCAGCTGCCCCGCCTGCGTGGTGGTGTGGATGGTGGCTGTCGATCCCACTGTCTGCTCCTCACCGAATCCCGTCGACCTGCACGTACCGGTACTCGACGGTCATCCCGCCGGCCGGGGTCGTCCAATGCCCGGTCCGGATCACGTAGGGGGCGCACGGCTCCAGCCCGACCAGCCGGCTGGTGTGGCTGCCCGCGCTGACCGCGGCGGCGCCGCTGTTGACCGGACGGCCCGCCGAGATGCCGAACCTTCCGTCGAAGCCGTGCACCGGCGTGCCGTTGGTCCAGTCGTCGCCGGCGCGCACCGACCACGACAGGTACGCGGTGTTGCCGTTGCTGGTCTGGGTGATGTGCCCGCCGACGGTCACGATCACGGCGCCGGAGGGCGGCGCGATGAACACGAAACCGACCTCGGGGGAGCCCAGCGCCGGCGCGGTGTTGTTCTGCCCGGTCAACGCGTCGAGGCTGCGGTTGTGGCGCGGCCAGTAGTCCTTGGTGAACGACCCGGTCACGGTCCACTCGTCGCCGTAGCGGCGCAGCAGCACCCGCGCGTCGGGCAGCAGTGTCAGCCCGCCCACGAACTTGCACGGCAGCGGCATCGGATCACCGTCCATGATCACGTGGGCGTAGCGGCCGGACACCGTCACCAGCGTGCCGGTGGTCTCCGTGGTCTTCTCCGCCGCGCGCAGGCGCGCGTCGACGATGTCGACGAGCCGCGCGATGAAACCGGTGGGGATCACAGCACGGTCCATTCGTGGTCCATGTCGCCGCCGTCCAGCGGCAGCCGCCATCCGGTGGCCAGCACGTCCGCCCACCGTTCCGCGCCGTCGGCGGCCGGGTCGTCCAGGGCGACCCGGTCGAAGTGCCAGTGCAGCGGGTTCGGGCCGGTGGTGTGGGTGATCGTCTGCGGGCGGCGCATGTCGGCGTCGATGTCCAGCCATGCCTGCGTCTCCAGCGCCGCCTGGTCGGCGGCGGAGATCCGCAGCGTCCTGGTGATGACGCGGCCGTCGCGGGCGTCGATCGACGTGGGCCCCGCCGACTGGTTCTCCCACGTGAAGATCCCGGCGCCCTCGACCGGCGGCGCGCCGTCGATGTCGTTGGCGCGGATCGCGACCCACCGGTTCGGGGCCGCGTACGTGTCCAGGGTGTACGCCCGCTCCGGGGAGATGATCGCCTGCGCCGGGTCGAGGGTGTACAGCCACTCCACCGGCCGTTCCGCCGGACGGGCGTACGGTTCGGCGCGCAGGTAGCCGTTCCAGTCCGACCACACCCCCTGGTAGCCGACCGTCTTCAGCAGGTCGTTGACGATGGTCAGCCACGTCTTGTCGTCGTCGAGGGGGCTGACGTACGCGCTGGGCAGGGTTTTCCCGGCCGCCGCCGGGTCGAGGATGTAGCGGGTGTAGCCGCGGTCGCGCAGGATCGTCTCGACGGCGGTCAGCACCTCGACGCCCGCGTCGACGGCGTACGCGGTGCCGGTCTTGTCGTTGAGCCGGTCGAGGATGTCGTAGCCGACCACCGCGTGCGCCGGCGGGTCCTGCCCGGTGCGCCGCTGCGGCCGGCTGGTGTAGTAGGCCCCCAGGTTGAACCGGGCCGAGATCGTCCCGTCGGTCAGGGTCAGGTAGGGGCGCACGATCGCTGTTCCCCAGTCCAGGGTGCGGGCGATGGCCAGCTGCGCGGAGCCGTGCAGCGTGTTGTAGGAGCGGCGGTCAACCGTCCCGCCGGTGAAGTCGTCGGAGATGTCGTCGATCGTCTCCAGGTTCTGGTCGACCAGCTCACAGCCGTTGCCGGCCTCGACGGCCGGGCAGTCCTGGATCAGCCATCGCACCTGCGCGGTGGTCATCTGGTCGCGTGGCGACGCGGTCAGCGGCTGCATCATGCCGGCACCGCCTCCTCCCACGACACTTCGAGCAGCGTCAGGCTGATGTCGTAGCGCTGCTTGTCGGCCAGCCACTCGTGGTCGTCCAGGCGCAGGAACACGGCCACGAACCGGCGGCCCCGGTCGTCGCGGTACAGGACGTGCTGACCGGTCCACTGCTCCAGCAGGTCCACCGACGCCTGCGGCACCTGCACCAGCCGCAGCTGCATCTCGTGGAGCCGGCCCGCCTTGGTGACGGCCCGGCGGCGGCCCGCTCCGTACGTGCGGACCTCCCCGTCGCGGCCCACCTGCCGCCGGCGGTCCGGCGCGGCCCGCGCGGCCACGAACGCCCCGGACCCCATGTGGTTGAGGAACACGTACGGCAGGATCAACGTCGCCATGCCGGCCCCCTCACCGCAGCCTCGCCTGATCGAACGCCGCGTCGGTGGCGCCGGCCAGCGCCACCCCGACCCCCGGCCCGATGCCCTGCACCGCGGGCAGCAGCCGCTGCACGACCGCGTCGACCAGCCGGTCCAGGCGGGCCACCACCGCGTCCATGGACGCGGCGGTGGTCACCGGCTCGGGCCGGCCGGTGCCGTTGTAGATGGGCGGGTTCCAGCCGGGCATCAGGTAGCCGCCCTCGTCCATCGCGACGTGCAGGTGGTTGCGGTGCAGCGGCAGCTGCGTGGGCATCGACACCCGCCGGCCGCGGGAGATCGCGTAGTCGCCGCGGTCGGTGCGGTGGATCAGCTCCAGCACCCGTGACTGCATGCCCAGGAACAGGCGGGCCAGCCGGTCCTGGTTGTAGCCCATGAAGTCGACGGCCCGGCCGGAGCCGTGCCACAGCGGATCACCGGGCCGGTACGCGTTGCCGAACGTGTACGGGATACCCGAGCCGCGGACCAGGGCCATGATGCGCCGCCACACCCCGGAGTCGCCGCGCTGCGCGGCCGGCGACGATGGCCACGCCCCGAACGCGGGAATGACCTTGCTGGCGACTTCCTCCCGCGACGGGACGCGCGTGCCCCGCACGTCGGTCTCGTAGCGCAGCCGGGTGCTCCACGGCGCGCCGACCAGCCCGCCGGTGCGGAAGCCCCGCAGCGCCTCGCGGGGGATCCGGCGGTGCCGGATCGCGTCCATCGCGGCGACACCGTAGTAGTCCACTGCCGGCACCGGCTGCATGTACTCGCCCGGCGCGGCGACGATCACCTCGGAGTCGACGCCCCGCAGGCCCTGCCCGGTGATCTCACCGCCTGTGCGCTTCAGCAGCCTCGGGTCAACCCCGTATGTGCCGGTCACCGCCGCTTTCGCCTGGCCGAGGGTGATGCCCTCGGCCAGCGACCGCTGGAAGATGTACAGGTCGGTCAGCAGACCGACGATCCGGTCCACGCCGTCGAGCAGCAGGTTGGTGGTCTTCTTCGGCGGGATGTTGCCGTAGGTGCCGATCAGCTTCTCCGTTTCGGCCTTGTTCAGCTTCAGCTGCCCGGCCTCGGTGCGGATCGCGTCGGTGCGTTTCTCGTGCTTCTTGCGGGCCTCGTCGACGGCCATACCAGCGGCGATGTCCGCGAAGTACATCTCGTTGGACTTGGTCAGCAGCGCCTGCAACGAGTCCCGGTTGTCGCGGCCGGCCTTCGTGTGCAGGTCGAGGTTGTTCTTGTTCCGGCCGATCTGGTCGGCGTTGTTCTTCACCGTGGTCGTCAGGTCGTCCCACGACGCCTGGTATGCCTCGTTGGCCTCCGTCTGCGCGATGACCGTGCCGTACATCTCGTCGTAGGTGTGCCGCAGCTGGTCGGCGATGGTCTGCTGCCGCAGCATGGCCCCGGACACCGCGCCGGTGCTCAGCAGCAGCGAGTCGAACGCGGCCGTGCCGATCTGCCCGAAGTTCTCCATCCGCACCCCGGTCGCGTCCAGCTCGCCCTGGAGGGCCTTGACGTCGTCCTCGGTCGCGCTGATCGTGTCCCCGGAGATGCCCAGCGCCTGGTTGACCTCGTCGATCTTCGACCGGTAGGTGCCGGAGGCGTCGGCGGCGGCGATCTGCGCGTCGGTCATCCCGGCGGTCTTGAGGATCACAAAGTCGGCCGCGGTGGCGGTGCCGATGCTGGCCCGGCGCATCGCCTCGGCTTCCTTGCTGCCCTTCTTGAAACCGTCGGCGGTCAGGTCCAGTTCGACGCCCACCTTGCGCAGCGACTCGGCCAGGTAGCTGTTGTCCTCGATCCAGTAGCGGCCCTTGTCGATCGCCATGTCGAGCTCGTTGGTCCAGCCCTGGACCACGGCGCCGGCGTGCAGGATGCCCGCCATGGTGGTGATCAGATGGTCGATGGTCAGGGACAGGTCGTCGACGGCGGAGGCGGCTTCGTCGGCGTCGTCGGACAGCGTGGTGAACGCCTCACCGGCGGACTGGCCCACCTGGTCGAACGTACGGCCGAACGCAAGCACGACAGGGTCGGCTTCCTCGACCGCGTCGGCCAGCCCGCCGATCAGCTTCCGGCCCCCGGACAACGCCCCGTCGACCAGCGGGTCCATGAACCGGGAACTGGCGAAGATCCGGTCCAGGTCCGGTCCCAGATCCGACCAGGCGGCCCGGATACGGGTGATGCTGGACAGCATCGCCGGGGTGAAGCTCGCCGCCCGCGCCTCCAGGTCGCCGAGCAGGTATGCCCCCAGCGACTTCCCGGCCGCCTGCACCCGTGCGTCCCGGGAGGCCAGCACCGCCCCGCCGATGATCCCGCCCGCACCGGCGCCGCCGATCATCGCGGCGGCGACCAGCGACGAAACCGTCGGGGCCAGGGCCAGGCCGATGATGCCGCCGGCGATGGCCAGGCCCGGACCCTCGGCGACCACCGGCCCGAGCCGGGCCACGAACCGGGCCGCGAAGCTCTGCGCGGCACCCTCACCGCCGTCGTCGCCGATCTGCTTACGCAGCCGCTCCACCACCGTGCGGGTGGACTCGGCGTCGACGCGCACCCGCACCGTCGTGCCCTCGGCGGACAGCCGGCGCAGCTCGGATTCCACCCGCGCGATGTCGGCGAGCGCGTCTTTCGGGTCGGCGTCCAACGCGATCGGCGGATCGATGCCCAGCGCGGCCAGCTGCCGGCTCAGCTGCCCGATCTGCCGCTGCGCCGGCGACGCATCGACCTTCGGCTCCACCGGCTTGTCGTCGACGTCGCCGAGCTGTTTACGGACCCGCTCCAGCTGGCTGAGGGCCCGTTCGGTCTTCACCCGCATCTCGACGCTGTCCGCGTCGCGGGACAACGCGCGTAGCCGCTCCCGGGTGGTCTCGATCGCCGTGATCGCCGAACGAGGGTCGGCCTTCATGTCGACCGGATCGATGTCGAGGGCCTTCAGCGCGCGGTTGAGCTGCGCACCGAACTCCTTGCCGACCTTCGTCGCCTTGACCTTGACGTCCGGCGACAGCTTCGAGTCGTCGGCGCGCAACTCCAGGTAGGCGTCGGAAAGCTTCTTACCCCTGCCCACTCCCCGTCACCTCCCCTCTGTCACGCCACGCCGAGCGCGCGGAGCTTGATGCCCCGCGCGCTGTCGTCTCGCGGGCCCTCACCGGCCGGCGGGGCGGCCAACGCCGCGTCGAACCGGGCCTTCGCCTCGCCCCAGTCGGCGCGGTCACCGGCGACCTGCTGCGCGCCGAGGGCCTGCGCGATGACGGCGCCGACGGTGTGGGCGTGCACGTCCCGGGCCAGGTCCTCCAGCCGCAGCACGTACGCCACCGCCAGCACGTCGGCCAGGCTCAGACCAGCCCGGCCGCCGCCAGCTTCTGCTGGTCCCGCTGCTCCCGGTCCCGCCGCTGCCGCGCCTCGGCCTCCCGCGCCTCGGCCTCCATCACGAAGAACTCCTGAAGGTCCGGCCGGCCCCTCTCCAACGCCAGCGACATCTCCAGGTCCGACGCCGGCCCCATGGTCGCCGGCGGGGCCGGCGAGGGCGAGTCGTCCCCGGATCCGGGCGGCGTTGTCGCGGGCCCAGCCGGCGAGCCGGACAGCCGGCCAGTAGGAAAATCCGTGGTCGCCTCCACCACCGCCGTGGTGATCGCCCGCACGTCGGCCATCCGGTCGCGGATCTGCTGGCCGTGTTCCATCCCCAGCCGCCAGTACATGTCGTAGTCGTCGGGGTGGATCAGCGCCCGCAGCGACGTCATCAGCGCGGTGTGCGCGGCCTCGACCCGCCGGCCCATCGCCCGCAGCAGCTTCACCTGCTTGTCGCGGGGCAGCGCGTCGACCTTGGCGAGGTCGACGCCCTCCAGTTCCTTCATGTCGACGTCGCCGCCGACGCGCAGGAACTCCATCTCCACCGCGTCGGTGGCCTGCGGGTGCACCCGGATCGTCGCCCCGAAGTAGCCGAACTCCAGATCCAGGGGCTCGCGGGTGCGGCCGAGGGTGCCGATGTTGCGGCCCACGGCTCAGGACCCCAGCCGGCCGACGCCGGCGCCGTAGAACGCGAACGCCTTACCCGCGGCGGGCCGCTCGAAGTTCCACACCGTGGCGATCCCGGCCGCGGCGCCGCGACCGAACGTGGACTGCACCTCACCGCCGTTGAGGCACTGCCGGCCCACCAGCCGCATCGTGTGGTCCAGCGACTCCCAGCCGATCATCGACCGGACGATCTGCTCCGGGTCCGGCGGCTCCAGCTTGGACGACAGGGTCGCGGCGGTGCCGGACACGGTGGTCACCAGCGACGACGGCGCGTTCATCGTGCGCCGCAGGTTGTGCAGCGTGTAGTTGGTGACCGCGAACGCCAAGGTGGTCGTCACCTCGGTGACCGAGTACGCGACCGCCTCGAACAGCTCGGCGACCCGGATCGGCTCGACGTTCGTCGAGTGGGAGAACACCGATCCCTCCTGGGTCGGGCCCCACGGGATCCACGCCACCGGCCATGGGTCGGCGTCGTAGCTGGAGCCGGCGGCGGCGTGCAGCGGCTCGGTGGAGGCCAGCAGCGCGTGGAACAGGAACCCGGGTTCGCGCAGCAGCAGCGGAGTGGCCTGCGACAGAGGCATCAGCGAGCCCCTTCCGTGGTCGTGGTGGTCGCGCGGGCCGTCTTGCCCGCGGGCTTGTCGGCGGCCTTGTCGGCGGCCTTGTCGGCGGCGGCCCTGTCCTGCGCGGCCCACCGCTGTAGCTCCTCAGTGGTCGCGGTGCCGGTGCGCTCCAGCACCTCCCGCCCGGCCTTGCTGTCGCGCTTGGCGACCAGACCCAGCTCGTCCCACTTCAGCCGCTCGACTGTGGACACCGGCACCCGCATCCCCGGGGTGGCGGCCAGCACCGTGCCCCACGGGATGTCCTGCACGGCCACCCACACCCCGTACTCGGCCTCCCGCTCCCGGCGCCGCTCCTCGACCGCCAGCATGTCCGGGTTGACCTGCGGGGCCTGCGGGTCATGCTCGATACCCGGGAATGTCATGAGATCCCTCCGATCGCCGCCTCCAGGGCGGGCACCATGAACGGCCGCGCCGGCAGATGCTCCGTGCCGCGGTCGTGGAAATACAGGTAGTAGTGGGCGCGGTCCCAAGAAATCCGCACCGTCTGCGTGAACCCGTCGAGCACCGGCTCCCGCCGGATCGACCCGGCTCCCTCACCGCTGCGTTTCGGGGCGCCGGCCTTCGCGTAGCCCTCGACCGGCTCCCCGGCCTCCATCAGCAGCTCCGCCACGTCACCGCTGGCCGCGTACTCCCGGATCGCCCGCTCGTGCACGACGATCCGCACCTCGTCGGCCATCACCCACCGCCGTAGGTGATCTGCGACTCGACGCGCACCTGCACGCCGAGAATGCTGACCGTCTCGTCCTGCGGCTGGTCGTAGTCGCCCTGACCCTGCGTGACACCGGTGACGGTCATCCCGCCGCCCAACGACGGGTAGACCCGCAGCACCGACACGATCTGACCGAAGATCACCGCGCAGCGGTCATCAGCGGCGGCGACCGCGCGCGGCTCCTTGCGGTTCACCCGGATGTACACCGAGATCAGCGCCACCTCACCGGTGACCACCCACCGCTCCGCCGTCTCGTCGTCGTGCACGAACCGCACCCCGCCGCCGTACACGCACTCCAGGCCGACGTCACCGGGGAACGCGTACGCGACCTGGATGCCCTCCAGCGGCCGGGCCGGCGCGGTCAGCGCGGTCAGACCGTCGAACAGGGCTTTCTTCGCCGCGTACACGTTGGTGCTCACGCGAAGCCCCCCATGTCGATGGTGTTGCCCTCGTAGGCGGCGTCGACCTCGGGGATGCCGGTGCGCTCACCGGAGGGCAGCGCGATGCGGTAGGTGCCGCCGTCGGCCGCCGACCAGCTGATCGCCCGGTCCGGGACACCGGAGGTGGTCAGGTGCACCCGGGACCGCAGCCGCAGCATCGCCGCGGTGCGCAGGTCTTCCGGCGGCATGTCCATGCCGTGCTCGTACTCGACGATCAGCGGACCGGTCGGCCAGCAGACGGGATGGTGCAGCACCCCCGACGGGTCGACCTGCACCGCGGCGACGTCGGCGGGGCTCCACACCGCGCCGGCCACGGTCACGGCGCGCAGCGCCCGTACCTGCACCCGGGGCAGCAGCAGCGCGGCGCGGCCGTCACCACGAACCGTGGTCCGCTCGAAGCGGGGCACGAACGCCTGGCCGCAGATCCGCTCGCACTCGACCTCGACCTCCAGCCGCTTGCGGATCAGCTTCTCGGTGGGATGCTGCGCCTGCGACAGGCCGTGCTCCGTGCGCGCCTCGGCGAGGTCGAAGAAGAACCCGCCGACGACCTCCAGCAGGTCCCGGTAGCGGCCGAGGCTGCCCGACCAGTCCACGACCAGGGCGTCCAGCCGGGTCTGCGCCGGTACCGCGAACGTGTACTGGCCGGCGGGGCCTGGGTGCGAGGCGGCGCCGGACACGACCGCCGTGCCGTCCAGCCGCGTCACGGTGACCGTGACGTCGCCGGTGACATCGGTGGGTGTCTCGCCCACGTAGAACGTGCGCATCAGCTGCGCTGGCACGCCTCGTTGCACCCGGATCAGCCCCACCGGCTACTTGTCCTTGCCCGCGGGCTTGTCGCCGCTGGCGGCGGGCTTCGCGCCCGCCGCGCCCGCGCTGCCCGCGCCGGCCGAGCTGGCCGAGCCGGTTCCGGCGGTGCCCGAGCTGCCGGACGTGGTGGCCTTGCCGCCCGCGCCGGTCCCGCCGGTCGGCGGCTTCGGCGGGGCGGGCGTGCGGCCCTGCGGGGCCTGCGTCCGGGCGTTCGGGTCGCCCTGCGCCGCCTCCCGGCGGGCCTGCGCGGCGCTCTGCCGCGGCGCCTGCTTCTGCACCTTCTCGATCTCCTTGCGCGCGGTCGCCGCGGCGGCGGTGTCACCGGTCGACTCAGCGCGGGCGAGCTGCGCCTTCAGGTCCCGCAGCCGCGAGTCAGGGTCCATGCCGGGCGCCGGCACGTCAGTCGGTCCGGTGGCCCACGACGGCGTGTTGTCGGCGTGTGCCCCGCGGGCTGCGTCGTTGTCCTTCGTCATGTGCTGCTCCCTCGATCAGGACCACGGCGGGGTCTGGGTGTCGTCGTAGAGCAGATCCGTGGTGTTGGTGACGTTCGTGTTGGCCGAGTAGGTCACCCGCACGTACCGCCACGGCGTCGGCTGCTTGACGATCTTCTGCACGGTCGTGGCCGTGGTGATCACGAACGTGCCTGTCGAGGTGACGGCCGGGGTGGCCAGGTCCGCCCACGTCGCGGGAGACCAGGCCACCCCGTCGGCCGACACCTCGATCTGGTAGGTGCACGTCGGGGTGCCGCCCACCGCCGTGCGGATCTGCACGACGCCGCCCTTGTGGGACGGCCCACGGTCGGCCACGTTCGTCGACACGCCGTTGCCGGCCTGCGCGACCGACAACGGCACCACCTCGGGGGTGCGACCCGACGCGTTCGCCGGCAGCGTCGCCATCAGCGGACCCGCCGCATACTCAGATGGAACGGATCGGCACCGGATCCGCTGGTGGACAGCCGGAACCGGAAGTACCTCGCCGGCAACACGACTTCCTGGCCGACCGCAACGGTGGCCGATCGCATCGCGGTCGAGCCGTCGACCGAGTGCTGGATCTCGCCCGTGTTGGCGAGGCCCCCGAAGTCGGTCCACATCGCGGTGACCGCCTGGACCTCGGCGGTGTCGATCCACGGGCTGGCGTAGTTGCCTCCACTGAGGTTGCCCTTGAATTCGTGGACGATGTCCGACCGCGCCATGCGCCGGGCCTCCTTACCCGAAGACCGGCGTGACGAGCGCGGTACCCGACAGCCGCTGGTGGCTGTTGGCGTAGCGGCCCATCGTGTACGCGTAGTAGCCGTACAGGACCAGGTCGATCGACAGCTGCTTGGCCTGGTCGGCGCGGATGAACTGCGGCGCGTCCGGGTCCTCCCACAGGTAGGACTCCTCGGTCGGCACCACGAACATCTCGTCCTGGGTGGTGGCCCCGACGGTCGTGGAGATGTTGTTGTCGGTGATCACGGCCATGCCGTTGGGCAGCAGACCGCGGAACCCGGAGCCGTACCGCTCGGCGTAGTTCACGCCGCCGTTCTGCGCGGGGATGCCGGGCTGCCCGATCAGCGGCCACTTCGCCACCATCTGCGACTGGAACCAGTACCAGCGGCGGGAGTGCATGACCACCACGTCCGGGGTGGCCTGCCCCAGCAGAGCCGCCTCTGACTGCGATGCACCCTGGAGGATCTTCGGGTACAGCTTCTCGCCGGTCGGCGCGGCGTCATCCGTCGTGATCAGCTGCGCGATGTTCGACAGTCCGCCAGGAACCTGGTTGACGACCGTCGAGTCCAGGTTGGTGGCGTACCGGCGCTGCATGTCCGACATCGTCACGTCCTCGACACCCAGGCCACGGTCGACGGCCTGCCGCGACAGGGTCTGCGAACCGGCCGCCGTCTGCACCGGAATGGTCAGCAGCGTGTCGTCGATCTCCGGGGTGCTGGTCACCGGCGTGTTCTCCGACGCCTGGTTACCGACACCGGTCGGAGTGGTGATCCGGGAGATGTTGACCGTCATGCCCTTCGGCGGCAGCGGCAGCTTCGTCATCGCGTCGGCGAACGGCCGCCGCGCGGCAACCGCCGGCGCGTACATCTCGGTCAGGTACTGCGGCACCACCAGGCCAGCGAACCCGCCGGTGCCGACCGCGCGCTCCAGGTACTGGCCACGCTCGACCTTTTCCTCCTGCATGTGCCGGGACAGCCGCAGCTCCGCGTCCATGTCGCGGTTGATCTGCGCCGCCACCACGTCGCGCAGGAACTCGGCGCCCTTGCGGCAGTTGCCCCGGTGGTAGGTGCGTTCCTCACGGCCGACCCGCGCCACCTGGTCGTAGGCGGCCTTGCGGGCAGGTACCGTCGCCGGGTCCTCCCGGCGCTCCAGCATCGCCTGGTCGTGGCGCTCCTCGGCGGCCTTCGCCGCCGTCAGCTGCGCGATCTTGTGCTGCGCGCCGGCCACGTCCTTCTCGGCCAGCGCGTGGGTTTCCATCGCCGCGGCGACCTCGGCGTCTTCGTCATCGGTGAGACGGGCGCGGGCCTCCTGCTTGGCCTTGCCGTGGATGTACTTGACCGTCGCCAGGGCCTTCTCACGGCGGCGGATCGCCTGGGACTGCTCCGCCTCCGCGGAGATGATCAGATCGTCGAAGGTGGTCGTCATGGACCGGGCCTCTCGGGCAGAAGGATCAGGGATCCCGATGCGCCGTGGCGGCTCGAATCTCCGGCTCGCGCGTCAGCGTTCCCGCGCGGTCATCTGCTCTGCGGAGGGTGGGA
This sequence comes from Micromonospora sp. WMMD1274, assembly GCF_049179035.1. Classification (NCBI taxonomy): domain Bacteria; kingdom Bacillati; phylum Actinomycetota; class Actinomycetes; order Micromonosporales; family Micromonosporaceae; genus Micromonospora; species Micromonospora sp. WMMD1274. Next base: position 1,731,232 of record NZ_JBMHMG010000001.1, on the reverse strand, counting down.
TGCAGTTGTGTGTGCTGCGAGGTGCGGCTACAGGTCGACGCCGATCGTGGCCAGCCAGGCATCTACCTGGGTGACGGAGCGGCCAGCGTGCTGCGGCAGGTCCGGGGCGGCGGGGGCGGCGGGCTGATCTCGCCTCTGCGCCAGGTCGACCCGGTGCGTCAGTCGGTCCATCGCGGCGCGGGCGGCACCGGCCGGTAGCCGGTCCAGCTCGTCCAGAATCTCCCGGGCGGAGCGGGCTGCGATGGAGGTGTTCGGGTTCGCGCCGTAGTTTACGGCGCTGGTGTCGCCGCGGTCCAGGTCGTAGACGTCGATGCGGTACTCGGTGAAGTCGGCGTTCCAGTGCCCGGCCTCGATCATGAACGCGAACGACTGCTCGGTGATCGTGCTGTCCTCGATGCCGTGGACCAGGTCCATGACGTCCTGACGCTGCGGGTTCAGCCACGCCGTGTTCCCGTCACCGACCCGATCGGACCACAGCTCCAGCGTCCCGGCCACCGTGCGGGCCATCGCCAGGCCCCGATGGTTGACCAGGAAGATCACATCGGGGCGGGCGGCGATCGTCTTATCGCCGGCGCCAGCGGACACGATCTCCACGTACGGGCCGTTCTCGTCCCACATCTCGTAGCCGCGCTCGTGGACCGTGTAGTGGCCGCCGACGCGGTAGAACATCTTGCCGTCGCGTTCGACCCGCTGCGCCGACAGCCGCGGCGGCAGCGGCGCCAGCTCCCGACTGCCGGCGACGGCGCGGCTCATCCACGCGGTCGACACCGACCGGGCCTGCCCGGCCGGCGGCCGGCTGCGGTCCCGGCCGGAGGCGGCTCGGCGGCTGGCCGCGTCCCGGTACTGGTCGACCGATGGCGGGCGCGGGCTGGTGCGGGCAGGCGCGCGGACCTCGCGGGCTGGGGCAGACGCCGGGGCGGCGTGCCGGCGGGCCGGGGCGGGCGCGGCGTCCCGGCCGGCGTACCGGTAGCCGCCGAGGTCGAAGCTGCGGCGCATCCGCCGCCGCAGCTCGGGTTCCTCGGTCTCGTCGATCTCGACCGTCTCCACCCGGTCGGCGAGACCGGATTCCACGGCCTCCCGGGCGAACATCCACGTCTCGGCGCGCATCAGGTCCCGCCACTCGGCCGGGTCGCCGCCGCCGCGGCGGGCGTACAGGTCGGCGAGGTTGTCGGACTGGCGGTCGAGGAACACCGACATCTGCCGGTGTTCCTCGGCGTTGCCCTGCTCCACCGCCGATGCGTCGTGGATCATCAGCTGCGCGCCGGGCATCATGATTAGGTCGTCGCCGGCCATCGCGATGACCGACGCCGCCGACGCGGCCAGGCCGTCCACGTACACCTCGATGCGGGCCTGGTGGTGCAGCAGCGCCGAGTGGATCGCCAGGGCGTCGAACACGCTGCCGCCGGGGGAGTTGATCCGAACCCGGATCGTCGGGGCCTCGATCGCCTCGATCGTCTGCACGAACTCCTTGGCCTTCACGCCGAGGCTGCCGCCGATCTCGTCGAAGATCAGCACGGTGGGCGGCTGGCCGGGTCGGCCGCTGCCGTCGGTGTTGCGGACCTCGAACCACGGCAGACGCGCCTGCGGCAGGTCCGCGACGGCCAGGTTCTGCTGCGCGGCCAGTTCCAGGAACCGGGCGGTGGTCCGCGCGACCATCGTCTCCAGGCGGCGGGTGTGAATGCTGGTCACAGCGTGCCCTCCCCGTAGGCGGCGGCAGTGGCGGCCCACGCCGCCGAGTTGTCGTACGGCACCGCGGACAGCGGGTTGACCGGCTCGGCGCTGCGGCCCTGCGACCCGCCGGCGGGCGGCACCACGGGCTGGCTGCGCGGCGGACCGAACAGGGTCTCGAACTCGGCGATCTCCGCGCTGGTCAGCGGCTTCTCGTTGTACAGCTCCCGCGCCCGGGTCACGGTCAGGGTGCGGTTCTTAATCCGCATGTCGATGACCCGCGCCTGGGTCTGCGGGTCCATGCGCAGCAGCGCGTCGGCGTTCAGCTTCACGTAGCGGGGGCGGGGCAGCAGGCCGGCGGACCAGGCGTCCTCCCGGCGGATGATCGCCGGCCCCAACGCCATGATCAGGAACTGGAGGTTGCGGGTAACGGTCGTCTCGTACCGCAGCGACCCCGGCGCGGACACGGCCGCCTCGATCAGGTCCACGGGGCAGTCGAAGTAGCGGGCGATGTCCGGCACGTTGATGCGGCGGCCGTCGATGAACTCGTTGCCGGCCGCCTCGGCCTGCATGAAGTCGTACTCCCAGTCGACGCCGTGCACGAACAGGTCACCGTTGCGGATCGCCGCGTTGTGCCGGTCCTTCATGATCCCAGCCTCTTTGGGGTCGATCTTGCGTTGGGTGTGCTTCAGCCGTGCCTTCGGCACCCCGGCGCCGCCGAACCAGTCCAGCGCGAACTGCTGCATCGACAGGCCCTCGGAGATCGACCAGGCGGCGTGCGCGATCGGCGACAGGCCGACCGGCAGCCCGGCCACCGGGTACTGCACCTCGTGCCACACCTTGTCGGCGTCGTACTCCTTGCCGTCGATGCGGTACTTGTACTCGGTGGAGCCCTTCGGCTTGCGCACCGAACACGCCGATGACGGGTACAGGTCAATGCGCGACGGCAGGCCCAACGCGTTGACCTCGGTGATCAGCCCGATCGCGTTACCCGACCCGTCCAGCTCCCACTGCGAGGCGTGCACCCACGGAATCCACCGCCACCGCTTGCCGCCTGGCTCCACCAGCACCGGCGGTTTCGGCAGCTGCACCTGGTAGCCGTCGACGCGGCGGAACACGTCGACCGGTAGCGTCGAGATGAGGTTGGCGCGTAGCCGGCGGCACGCCCACACCGCCGAGTGCCGCAACGCCTTGTCGTCGTTGATGGACGCCGGGTCGACGCCGGGGCCGCCGCCGCGCGGCGGGATCACCGGCCCGGTGACCGTGGCGACCCGTTTGCGGGCGGGGAACAGCAGGCCCATCAGCGGCGGGCCTGCCACTGGAAGAACGCCGAGCCTGCGAGGATCACCACCCCGGCCACACCGAAGGCCACCAGCCCGACATGCGGCTTCGCGGCGTAGAACGACCCGGTGGCCAAAGCCAGCAGGCCGGCCACGTCCAGGGCCGCCGTCACTGCGTCACGCACACCGCCACACGTCTTCCTGTTCAGCACTGCCCGCTGTCGTCGTCGCAGTGCACCCACTGGCCATTGTTGCAGTACAGCTGCCGACCGCACACCAGGCACGGCACCGTCTGATCAACAGAGTCGGCGATGTCGTAGTCGCCGGGGTCCATCACCTCATGCCCGTGCATCGCCAGGATCACCGCGTACAGGTCGATCAGCTCGTCACCGGAACCCCGCTTGACGATCGTGAACGCGCCCTCACCGACGTCGAGTTTCACCGCGGCGCCCAACGCCCGCGCCACCGGCGCCTGCCCCAGGTGGAACAGCCGGGTCGGGTCGGCAGGTGCGTCATCCGACGCATCAGCGTCTTCGCCGGTCGCGTCGTAGAACCGGCCACACGCTGCGGCGACATCCTGCTGGTTCGGGGTCAGCACCGTCACACCTCGGTTGCGCAGCGGCGCGATCAGCGAATTCGCCGGCCGCCGCGGGTCGATGACCACCGCGACCGCGTCGGCCTCGTCGATCAGCTCCAGAAGCCGCGGCATCATCCACTCCACACCGGTCACACCCGCGGCGACCTGGTAGCCGGGCTCGGCGATCGCCACATGCCAGTGCCGGTCGGTGCGGCGGCCCGCGACCCCGATCACCCCGCGGGATCGGTCCCGGGCCATCTCCACCGCCAGGGCGGGCTGGCCGTGCACCGTCGAGGCCGGATCGTGCAGGTTCTCCCACGTCTCCTTGCGGATCAGCCGCCACTTCGGTGTCGTCACCATCGGCTCCCATCCCAGGTACTCGGCGCAGAAGTCCACCAGGTCCATCGCCTCGAAGTCCTCGCGGATCGCCTTCTCCGGCACCGTGTGGCCGAGGCCGGGCATGCACGACCACCACGTCTGCGGGTCACCCGGGTCCAGGCCCGGCGCGGCCGAGAAGTCGAAGAACGCCGTCCCGCTGCTCATGCCGGCGGCGACCCGCGCCCGGCCCACCTGCCGCTTGTGCGCCAGGTACGGCCACGTGCCGGGCAGCGCCCGGGACAGGCCCGGGATCATCGACATCACCCACATCTGCCGCCACGGCCGGGTCATCGACGCCGGCCGCATACCCAGCTCGGTACGCGAGTCCGGCCGCGACCACGCCTCGTCGATCACCGGCACATCGATCGTGTCACCGGTACCGCCGGTCTTGCCCGTCGTCGACGCCGGCGACCACCGCGACCCGTTACGCCAGATCATCGCCTCCGCGTTCTGCCGCAGCCGAGCCGTGAACTGCTTGCCGTAGGCCGACTTCTCCAGCCGCGCCACGTGCACATCCCGCCACTTCTTGCGGGCGTCATCCGCCGTCTGCGCCGTGTACACCACCGTCTGCGGGCCGGGTTCGGGAACGACGTGGCCGAGGTGCTGGCGAATCCACCGCGTCAGCGGATCGCCGAACCCGACGCACCGGTGCGTCATCACCGGCAGCAGCAGTTCCGTCTTCCCGGTCGCCTGACGCGGGCCGATCACCACGACCTCGCTGTACGCCAGCAGCCCGGTTTCCGGGTCCAGCTCCAGCGCCACGTCGGCGATGTGCCGCTGGTGCGGCATCAGCGGCTTTCCCAGCCGCGCCGCCACCGCCGCCAGCTGCCCGCCCAACGTCGGCCGCTCCGGACTGCGGGGGGTCCCATGCAGGGGTGGGCAGGTCAGCTCCGTCAGGGTCGCCGTCATCGCCGTCTCCCACCATCGCCGCGAGGGTCTGCCGTAGTTCCTGGTTCAGGCGGGCCAGCTTTGTCGGATCCGCCCCCGTGTACGAGTCGAACGCCTGTGCCAGCTTCAGCGCCATCTGCTCCAGCGTGCCGCGCACTCCCTGGTCGAGCTTGCCGAGCCGGGCCAGGTCGGCGCGCACCGCCGTCTCGACCGGCCCCGGTTTGGGCTCGGCCTGCCGCTTCCGGCCGGTCATCCGCCCGCCCCACCACTGAGCGTGACTGCCCGGTGTTCGCCCATACGTAACGGTGCATGGATTTCCGGCGGGAGAGAGAAAACACGGAAGCGCCGGCGCGTTTCCGCTGTTCTGGTCATGAAAAACTCCTGTAGTTTCCGCAGTTCAGCGCCTTGATCGTTCGGGTGGGGACGTTGGTGCTGGTCGGGGGTGCGGTGTTGGTGCTGCATGGTTATGCGTCCGTGGGTGTGGGTTGTGACGGTGGGTTACCAGGGGCGGCGGTTGAGGGTGGGGAGGGGTTGGGTGCCTCGGCGTTGGTTGCACAGGCCGCAGCCCTGCGGGCAGGGGTTTAGCGCCTGGTTGCCGAGGGTGCCGTGGGCGGGGGCGAGGTTGTCGGGGTGGTCGAGGCCGGGGAGGTGGCGGCCGTCGGGTCCGCGTGGCCAGTCTCGGGCGGTGATGATGTGGTCGACTGTGCGGGCGCCGTGGTGGTTGCACAGGTGGCACAGGTCGGAGTTGGCGAGGATGGCGGCGCGGTTGCGTCGGTAGGGGCGGGCGCCGGTGCCGCTGCGTCCGCTGGTCATACCCGCGTCCAGGGCAGGGGTTGGCGTGGGCAGGCTTGGTGCACGGGTGTGGTGGCGTAGGGCCCGAGGATGGGATCAGCGCTGGTGAGGATGTGCTGGTACAGCTCGGCGCCGTGGTGTCCGCACAGCGTGATGGTGTGGCCGGGCATCAGCCAGGTGCCGGCCCACGGGACGGGCATGGTCAGCTCGTAGCGGTAGCGGGCGGGTTCGGTGCATCCGCCGGGATGGGCGCAGCGGGGGGCGAGGCTGCGCAGCAGGTGGCGTTCGGTGCAACGCCAGGCGTCGACCAGGCCGCGCCGGTCGTGGCTGGGGTCGCGGGCGAGCTGGCCGGACACCTCGTACTGGTGGGCGCGGTCGCCGTGCAGCAGCGTCAGCCGGTAGGCGTCGTGGGCGGTGAGGGCGAGGTACAGGGCGACGACGTGCGGGCCGGGCGTGGCGGCCGAACAGGTGGGGCAGACGTTGCACGGCTCGGGTTCGGGCCAGTGCGGGGCGGCGGGTGGCATGCGGCGGCCCTCGACCGGGGTGCCGGTCCGGCCGCAGCCGGCGCAGCGGCGCAGCCAGGGCACGGGGCTGGTGGGCGCGGCGAGGCGGTAGCCCTGGCGGAACAGAATGCGCAGCGGCTGGTGGTCGGGGGCCGGCGACGGCGCGGCCGGTGATGTGTCCACGGCTCAGAGGTACCTCTCGGACGGTTGCACGCTGGTGACCAGGCGGGGCACGACGTCGGCGGGCCACGGTTCGTCGTCGTCGGGCCAGCCGGCGTCGGGGTCGTCGTCTCCGCTGCACAGGTAGGAGGTGCGGGCGACGCCGCAGCCGTGGTCGCAGCGGGGGCAGTCGCAGGACCCGATGCCGTCGCCTTGGCCGTTGTAGGGGTCGGGCAGGCCGCACACGTCGCACGTCACGGGACGGTCCGTCCGGCGATCCGGACGCCCTGCATGGGGTGTCCGCCCATGAGCCGGTACCGGTCGGGGTGGGCGCGGGCGGCGGCTTGGGCGAGGATCGCGTGCTGGATGGCGTGGATGTGTGTGGCCAGTTCGGCGAGGTCGCCGGGGCGGGCGGGGCCGTTGTCGGCGATGGCGGACAGGGTGTTCCACAGCTGCGCGGTGAGGTCCATCGCGGTGTGTTCGGCGTCGGTCAGCATCGGTCAGCCCTCGGCCTGGTCGACGCGGTCGCCTACCCGCAGGTGACCGTCGATGCTGTCGACGGTCACCGCGTACCGGCCGGGTTCGGCTGGCGGCTCGTCGAGGTCTTCGGCGGCCTCGTTGACGGGGCAGCTGAACAGGTCGCCGAGGCGGCAGCTCAGCGGGTGCTTCAGGGTCCACCCGTCGGGCCGGAACTCGATGATGTGGCGAGGGGCGTCGTCAGGCGGGGCGAGCCGGCCCGCGGCGGTCAGCGCGTCCAGGGCGGCGCGCAGGCCGTGCCGGTCGCAACAGTCCTCGGTGTTCATGCCCGAGGGGCACGCGGGCGCCGGGTGTTGGCCGAGGTGCAGGGTCCACGCTTTGGCGAACGTCTCGTGGAGGTCGTCGACGTCGGCATCGGTGTACGGCTTCTCGGTCATGAGGCGGCGTTCCGTTCGTGGAGGTGGGTTGGGCAGGCGTCGCCGTTGACGGGGTCGGCGGCGACGACGCCGGGGTGGCCGGTCAGGTGGCAGGTGATGCAGAGTCCGTAGCCGCGGGTGGGCGGGGCCGGTGGTGGCGCGTCGGCGCGGGGGACCGGCGGCGGGCTGGTGCGGGTGTAGCGGGACAGGGGGGCGCGGCGGTGGCCGCGCAGGGTCGCTCGGATGTGGGCCTTGGCCTGTTCGGCGTTCACGGTCGCCTCCAGGGTGCGGACGGGTGCAGGCCACAGGGCGGTCTGGGCGGCGGTGTTCGGGTGGGGCGAGAGGCCGTCGCCGGCGATGATTCGCAGCGTCGGCGGGGCGGGTCTGCTGTCGCTGGCGGGAGCGTCCACAGCTACGGCCTCGCGGGCGCGCGCAACGGTGACGGCCGTACGAACATCAGTCATGTGTGATGGGAGGTCCGTAGTTGACCGGGTAGGTGTAGTAGGGGAGGTGGGGGCTATCCCATGGGATAGCCGTACAGGGGCCTCTACGTAGCCGTACTTTTCGTCGTACGGCTCGCCCTGGGATAGCGGTACAGGACGAGCCCCGCTGGCGGCTGTACGGCTATCCCCAGGCGTAGCCGTAGCCGCGTTGTCCCCAGGGTTATCCACAGCCTCGGTACGGCTACGGCATGAGGTAGCCGTACGGGGGCGTTGCGCGGCGGTGCGGACATCGCGGGCGTCGCGGCGGTAGGCGTCCGGGTCCGGCACCTGCAGGTGCTCTATGACGTCAGGGCCGAGGATCAGCCGGTACTCGTCGCTGCGGCCGCGTCGCCGTACCCGGGCGACCAGCTCGATCAGCCCGATGCGGCGCAGCTCCGCCAGGTATTTGCGGGCGGTGGAGTAGCCGATCTCCGCGTCCAACGCCAGCCTGGCCACCCCGCAGTGCACGTCCGTGCCGTCGGCTGCCGCGTACGACCCGACCACCAGGGCGGCGAGCTTCAGCCGGTGATTGCCCCACCGTGCCCGGCGCACCAGGTCCAGCCAGGCGCCCGCCGAGGCGCCGTAGTCCTCACCACCCCTCATCTCTTGCCTCTCCTTTCCGACCAGCGCGATGACCGCGCGAAGGTGCGGCCACCGACCGCGATCAGACGCCAGCCGCAACCGTCGAGGCGGCGCACCCCGTCGACGACCGTGAGGGTCTGCCGACGGCGGCACGCCGCCTCGTAGTCGATGCGCTGGGAGGTGACCTCATCCGGACGCGCCGGGATCAGGTAGTCGCCGCACTGCCGGCACGTGCCGACGAACTCGCCAGCCGCGCACGCCCGCAGCCAGGCGCCGTGCACGATGAACCCGTCGCTGTCGACCAGATGCCGGTACAGGCCGTGGTCCAGTGGGTTGAACGGGATGCGCCCCGTTCCGGGCAGGGTCTCCTGGTCCGGCATCACCGTCCCCTCGGCTGGGCGGGCGGCCACGCCCGCACGACGATGCGGGACACGACGGCCGCGCACGCCTGCCAGTGGGCTTGGTCGTCGTCACCCGCCGGGACGCCCGGCAGGGTGCCGTGCACGACGGCCCGCATCAGATGCCGGGTCGCTTCCCGCGCCTGCTGCGCGGTGGCGACGTCCAGCGCCTGTACCAGCAGGAACACCACGCCGTCCGGTGCCCCGTCGGACAGCTGGTTGATCGTCAGCATGTACGGGCCGCATGGTGGCCGCACGACCACCACGTTCACCGGCGGGCCGTCGACGGGCCGCACCGTCCAGTCGTCGATGACCCGGGCGTGGAACTCGGCCGGGGCGTGACTCAGGTCGGTGCGGGTGGCCACGCCGGCGGCCCCGGACAGCACCAGCACGGTGGCCAGCTCGGGCGTGGCCATCACAGCCATCCGCCGGTCAGGAAGTGGGCGATCAGCCACACCCCGCCGCACAGCACGACCGTGCGGGCCAGCCGCAGCGTCCACCTCGGCGTGACCTTCAGCGGAGGCACCACCAGGGCGGGGCCGCCGTCGTCCTGAGAGATGACCACCGGCCGCCGACCGTCCTGCGGGCGCCGCACCCCCAGCCACGCCCACACGTGTTCCGACAGGGTGTCACCGCGGCGGGTGTTCAGCAGCGCCACCGTCTCGATGACCACCACGGCGGCAGCCACGGCGACCCACGCGACGGTGAACCCGTTCACGACCGGGCCCCCGCCGTGGACAGGCCGACGGCGGCCGTGCGCAGCGCGGCCACCACCACCTCGGCCGGCTGGTCGTCGCTCCAGTTGGTCACCGACCGGTCACCGATGCCGTTCTGCATGGCCTGGTGCGCGGTCAGGTAGTGCTCCCGCGTCGCCGCGTCGACCCCGTAGTGGGTCGGCGCGGTCAGCGCGTTGCCGAACGCGACCTCCCGCATCGCGCCGACCGTGCACAACCGGCCGTCGTCGTCGCGGTACTCCCGCGCGCACTTGCCGCGGGCCTCGATCAGCGTCGCGGCGCCGGTGAGGATGTCCGCCGGGCTCACTTCGGGCCGTCCAGCCACTCGTCGCGGCGCCGCTCCGACACCGGCCCGTCATCCGGGCCGGTGCCCGGGATCGTGGGCTCGTCCGCGCCGGGCAGGTTCCCGCCAGCGGCCGGGGGGCCCGGCTCGACGTCGGGCCGGTCGTCGACGTCGGCGACCGCGTCGAACAGGGTCTCCGCGACCGGCCCGAGGTTGACCAGCTTGCGGGCCTGGTCGAGCATCTGCCGGCCCTGGTCGGCCGCGTCGTCGGACAGCGGTTCGATCGCCAGGAACTTCACCCGCGGCGACAGCGGCTCCCCGGGGCCGGGGATCGTCGCGCCGGCGAACTGCACGATGCCGACCACCACGTGGCGTCCGAGCTGGTTGCGGATCAGGTCGTCGGCGATGCGCTCCAGACCGTTGTTAGGCCGCTCGTCCTTGCTGAACGTGCCGGAGATCGTGACAGCCGTCATGAGGCGGGTCCTTCCTGCGGTGAAGGGGCCAGGCCGGGGGCCTGGTCGAGGGGCACTTCGGTGCCTTGCTCCCGGAACCAGCGGGCGATGAGCAGGTCGGCAACGCCCATCTGCGCGTGCACGTGGTCGGGCACCGACTCGTGCACCAGCAGTTCCTGTGCGAAGGCGTGGGCGGGCTGGCCGGTGACCGGGTGCGGGAACACCCGCACGAAACGGCGCCGGTGGTACGTGGTGGCGCTGACGATGTCCACGTAGGAGCGCGTCGCGTCGTCAACGGGGATGTCGCCGCCGTGGCGGGGACCGCCGATCATCAACATGGGTTCGCCTCCGGTGAGGTGTCAGGGGCCGCCGGCGGCTGGCACGCCGGGCTGCACCGGTCGTGGAGCTGCCCGGCCGGGCATGGGCGGTTGTCGCAGTGGCCGCCGCAGGCGTCGGGTACGTAGCCGTGCGGCAACGCGCGCGGCCCGTGGTCGGGGCGGCCTGGCAGGGCGTCGACGGCGGCCATGAGCGCACCTTCGGCCTGCTGGTGCCCGCCGGCGGTGTCACCAGACCAGCGCCAGGTCTTGGCCGCGTCGACCACGGCCCGCTCGGCAGGCGTCATTCCCGTCGAGGGCTGGTCGGTGGAGGGACCGTCGGCCAGCAGCACCAGCGCGGTCAGCAGCAGGGCCCGCACGTTGTCCGCAGGCGCCATCTCCAGCAGGACGGTCAGGGAAGCGCTGGGGCATCGCGGCAGCGGGCAGCCGCTGCCGTCGGTCCAGTGCCGGCGCACCCGGGCAGCCAGGTCCCGCACCATCGCGGTCTGCTGGTCCATCTGGGCTACCCATCCGGTGACGTCTTCCGGCGTCGTGTCGGTCATGGCACCTCCCTCGGCGCGTCAGCGGCCGGCCCGACAGTCAGCCGCAGATGCTCGGTGAGGCCGAACCGGTCGACGCCGGCCGCCTCCGGGGTGTCGTACGGGAATGCCCACCCCGCGCCGAACAGGTGCACCATCAGGGCGGTGCACTCCGCCTCCGTGGCGGCGGTGATCGTCGCGTAGCGGTCGTCGAGCTTCCGGCCGGTGAACGGGCATGTCTGCCCGTAGCCGAAGGTGAACAGCTTGGTGATCACGCCGGGCCCTCCCTCGCCGTGTTGGTCTCGGGGTGCAGGTGGAAGCCGGGCGGCCAGCCGATGTCGGCCAGCACCTTGGTTCGCCAGCGCGGGACGGGGCCGGACAGCAGCTGCTGGCCGTACTGGTGCAGGCCCATGGCCAGCAGCCACAACGCGTCGGCCTGGTCGTGGTCGGCGGGGAACGCGGCGTGACCGAGCTGACTGCGGGCCGTAGCCAGCATGAGGTCCTTGTCGGCCGCGCCCGAGTTGGTTGCGTACTTCTTCAGCTGCTTGTCATGGACCACCACGTAAGGCACACCGCGGCGGTAAAGGCCGTCGAGGATGACGCCGTGCAGCTCGGCCAGCCGCAGCGCCGTGTCGCCCTTCGCGCCCTGGAACACGGCCTCCACGACCGCGAGGCTGTTGGTGGTGATGCACGGCCAGATCGGCGCGGTGATCTGCCCCCACCGGGCCGGCCGTGGTGTCGTGTCCGGGCTGGTGCGGATGGTGTCGAGGTAGAACCGGCCGGGTCCGGTCTGGCTGCGCCGCCACACGGCCACACCGGTGGCCGCCAGCGCGGCGTCGATCCCGATGACGGTCGTCGTGGTCACCGTTGTCGCCTCCTTCTGATGTCTCGGCGGTGCACGCGGCGGCGGCACGCGCCGGTGTTGACGCACACCCACCGCTGCCCGGCGTGCCGCCGCGACGCGGTCAGCGGAGCCACGTCGGACCCGCACCGGCAGCACGACCGGGCCTTCACACGGCCCCCTGGCTGCCGAGCTGCCCGCGCAGCGACCGGACCTCGGCGTTCTTCTCGGCCAGCAGGATCAGCGCGGCCACCAGCAGGTCGAACCGGTGGTGGTCGCACATGCCCGCCAGGTGGCCGGTCACGGCCGTGCCGGGGCACGCCGACATGGCCGGGCAGCCGTCGTCGCGGTGCCGGCGGACCTGCCCGGCGAGGTCGGACACCTCGGCGCGCCGCTGGTCGACGACGGCCTGGATGTGCGGCTGCGCCAGGTAGGCGCGGGAGTAGTGCGGGTCGGTCATGTCGGCAGTCCTCGGCGGATCGTGATGGTCGGGGTGTCCGCGACGGCGACGAACGCGGCGGCCTCGCGCACCTGCGCGACCCACAGCGGGTCGCACCGGTTGCGGGGGACACCGCCGTCGACGACCGTGCGGATGTCGGTGTGCAGGCCGCGCAGCGCCTCCAGCACCTCCGGCGGCAGCGACCGGATCTCGACGCCGTCCCACGCGTGCCGGTCCCAGCCGACGACCACGACGGGACCGGCGTAGGGCTGGTGCGCGGCGCCGCAGCACATGAGCAGCAGCGACCCGACCACGTTGCGGGGCAGCCCGGCGAGGTGGCCGACGTCGTTGACGAACCCGCGGGCGTTCACGCCGAGGGGCACCCGGTCGGTGCCGCCGTCGCCGACTTCCGCGTTGATCGCGTCGAGGGTCGGCGGCCGGTCCCGGACGTGCAGCGCACCGTCGGGGTCGATCACCAGGTAGGTCATGCGGTCGTCCCCCAGCCGGTCAGCCGCCGCACGGCGTGGACCTCCACCGCCGGGTCGATCCGCAGCACCAGGGTGCGTTCACCGTCGGGTCCGATGACCACCGTGGCCTTGTCGGCGCGGGCGTTACGCACCGCGTATGCGCACGCAGGCCCCTTGTCGGTGAAGGTGCGGGTCTGCCCGAACGAGTCGGTGACCGTCCAATCGTCGATCACGCCGGTGCCCCCGATCCGGGCTGGCGGGTCTCGACGTCCGACCAGTCCGGGCCGCCCGGGTCGGCGGGGCCGGCCGGCTCGTCGATCAGCTCCGCGTCGACCACGTCGTCCGGCGACGGACCGAACTCCCGCACCGGCCGGTCCGGGATGCCGGTGAAGCCCCTGGACGCGCCCGCCTCCGACGACGCGACCTGCCACCGGTACTCGGCAGAGGTGGGCACGAACGTCTCCAGCCGGTGCAGCGCCGACTTCTTCCACATCGGCACCGTGTTCGGTCCCTCATCCGGCCACGGCGGTCCCCAGAAGTTGCCGCCCGGCGGCCCGTTACGCGGGTTGATCGACTTCGACATGGCGCGGATGCGGGCCACGTCGTGCCGGTTCAGCCAGATCACCTGCGACGTGGCGCCGCCCATCAGCGTCGCCCACGCGTACACCGCCTTGAGCGGTCCGCGGTCCTCCGGGGCGGCGAACTCGTCGTACTCGTGCACCGGCAGGCGGTCGCGGGTGCTGTTGAACCGCAGCACCGGGTCGTTCTCCCGGCCGACCTCCACGTGCACGGCCTGCACCCCGCCGCCGCGGAACATCCGCTCGATGACCCCGTGGTACGTCTCGATCCCGACGATCCGTTTGCCGCCCGGGGCGTTGCGGTCGTTGAACGCGGTCAGCGCGAACACCTTCGGCGTCGGCACGTGTCCCAGCGCCGCGCACTCCCGCAACGCCAGGATCAGCGACGCCGGGTTGGCGCTGGCCGCGGCCCGCAGGAACTGGTCGCGGCGCACATAGGCGGCGGCCAGGCCGACGAACGCCTCCACGTTGACGTGCCGGGGCACCACCGCGGCGAAGTCGCCCTCGTAGCTGGCGATGAAATCGGACAGGGTGCCCTTCTTCTTGACCGCGACGTCCGTGCCGGCGGTCTTCGTTACCTCATCCGACATCGCTGGTTTCCTCCTCCTCGATCGACACGACCCGGTAGGCCGTCTGCTTGATGTCCGTGCCGGCCCACACCGTGTGCTGCCGGCACAGCAGCCGCCGCAGCGCGGTGACCACCGTCGACCGGTCCTTGCGGATCGGGCCGATGCGCTCCAGCACGACCACCAGGCGCACCCGCACCACCTCGGGGCTCAGGTCACGCCGCTCGGTCTCCACGACGGCCACCGCCCTTCGCGGCCACGTCGTCGCGGATGCGCCGCAGCCGGGCCAGCTGCCGACGCTGCTTACGGCTGGTGCGCCGCCGTCTCGCCCACTGCCACTGCGCCTGCCGGTCGTCACCGGGCATCACTGGCACCTCCCCGCCACGGGTCGTCGACATAGCGGGCGTCGACCACGCCCGCCCTCGGCAGCCCCGCGCGGCGGAGGATCGCGCCTCGGGCCTGCGCCTCCTGATGGCCGGCCTTGTGGTTCAGCCGCCGCCGCTGGCGGGCCGTCAGGGTGTAGGGCGGGCCGTTCTGCTCCTGGTAGACCCCCAGCCGCGCCACGTAGTCCAGGCCGCAGGCGTGGCGGGCGCGGGCCCCGGCGAGCCGGGACGCCACCGCCGGGTCCAGCCGGTGCGGCAACCGCATCCCGGCCCGCGGCGTCCGGCGGCTCTCGGCCACCCCGGCCACCTCCGCGCCGTTACGCCGGCGGGTGATGCGCACCTTTCCTCTCGCGTTCCTCACTTCGTCCTCCTGAGTTGGTCGACCATCCCGGCGGGCACCTCATAGGCGCGGCGCTTGTAGATCAGCCGTTGGGCGATGCGGCGGCCGTCGGCGTCGACGGCGAACTGCGCCGCGCCCATCCGGTCCCGCAGCCGGTTCTTCGCTTCCTCGGCCCGGGTCTTCGCCGCGTCCAGGGCGTCCAGGGCGGCCCGGAACTCCGCGGCCAGCGCGGCCGGGATCGGTTCCTCGGCGCCTTCCTCGACCGCCGGGTGCAGCTGGGTGAGGGTGTCGGTGGTCGCCTCGTGGCCGTCGATGTCCGGGCTGATGCCCGTCTCCAGCGACACGACGAACGACCGGCCCTCGGCGAGCCACGCCTTCATCTCGGCGCGGGCCGCGTCGTCGTACTCCACGACGTAGGCGTGTTCCTTGCGGACCAGCCAGCCACGCGGCGCGCCGAGGATTTCGCACTGCACCAGCAGCTGCACCCGGTGATGCGCGGGCACCTGGTCGGTGCCGGGCTTGCCCCAGCCCTTACCGCCGTCGTCGCTGTTGTGCGTCGGGATCATCCGCTCGGTGCACAGGTAGGTGTGGTCGGGAGAATCAACGACGACGCACTGCGTGGGGACAGTCGGGACGGCCCGAACCTCCACGATCATCCGGCGGTGCGACTGCCCTCCGGGACCAGCGAGGGTGACACGCACGGCCTTGCGGGACAGGCGGAACGGGTTATACCGGACGGGCCGCCACTGCACCCGCCATGCAGTCGTGGTCGTGCCGAACCCGCTGGCCTCCACCTCGACCATCACCGGTCGTTCCCCGAGGCTTGCCGCAAGTTCCTCGACCGCCAGCGCTAGGGCCTTGACGGTTGAGACGAACACTGCCTGGTGCCGTTGGGCTGCCCACGTGCCGTCCGTGTCCATCAGCCCCTGCAACAGCGCCAACCGCTGGCCAGCGGACGCCCGCAGGTAGATGTCCGGGACGTGCTTGTGTCCCAGCAGGTCAACCGCCCGCAGCTGCGTCCGCAGACCGTGGACGGTGCGCGTGGGACACCTTTGTCCCGGGCCGATGTCCTGACCAATCGCCAGCCCGCTGGCCGCGTGGACCAGGTCGTAGAGCTCCGGGTCGGCGCTGGTGATCCGTCCGGTCGCCGTCGACCCGTCGCCCAACCAGCAGCCGAGGGTGTACGGCTCCACCGGCAGCGGGATCTCTGGTAGCTCCAGCAGGCCGGCCAGCGGCACCCGGTGCTGCCGTTTCCGATCGGTGCCGCGCAGCGTCCGGGCAATGGTGCGGGCGTCGAGTACCGCAGGGTGCTGGCGTTGGTTCTGCCCGGTGGAGACGACCCACCGGTGGTCGGCGTCGCAGACGACCGAGGAGCCGTCGTCGAAGACGATGCGGTAGCAGTCGACGTACCGAACCTCGGACTTGGCTGTGACCCGGCACGGGCGGCCAGCGGCATCGAAGAGCTCGTTACCGACTTGCACCGCGCGCATGGTCGTCCATCCGGTCGGTGTCGGCAGCGGGGTGTCCAGTGCCAGCCCCTTGCACTCCACCGGCTCGACGTGCACGCCGCCCTGGTCGTCGAAGTTGTGCAGCCCTGCGGCGTCCCGGTGGACCAGGCAGTCGCCGCCGTGGCTGCACAGCGGCGCGTCGGCGGCGACCGCGAGGAAGTCGGGCGTTGCCACCAGCCACCGCTCGACGGGATGCCCCCACAGACCGGCGCCGGGACGGCACACCAGCAGCTCCGGGTGGTCCTCGCCGAACAGGCCGGCGATGCCGTCCTCCACCGCGTGGCCGTAGCGCTGCCGGCGGCTGGCCGGTTCCGCGTCCCAGCCGTCCTGTTTCGACCACCACAGGGAGAACGGGGACGCGTACGGGGAGATCCCCAGCACGGCGGCCAGCTCCGACGCGCCGACCCGGTAGCCGTCCGGTCCGGCCCGCCGGGCGGCCAGCCACACATCTTCGGGCGGGCCGACCGGCAGCAGCGGCACCGCGGGCACCCGGGGCGACCGCCCGAACCGGGCGACGGCTTTCTTCGCGTCGCCGTTGGTCAACGGCACGACCATCTTCGGTTTCACCGGGTCACCCGCGCACGGTCGGCCGCGGCGCGCATCGCGGCCACTACCTGGTCCTGCGTCGACGCGTCCGACCACTCGTAGATCGCGGGCGCGTTGGCATCGACGGCCTCCAGATGCCGGCCGAGGGCCGTGAAGGCGTCGATGTACGCGACCTGCCGGTCACGGTCACCGGGGGCGAACGGCCGCGGCTCGGCCTCGCCAGTGAGGACCAGCCGCAGCGCCCCCAGCGCGCACACCCGGCCCTGCCGGTCGGTGTATGCGCCCTCGCACTTGCCGCGCTGCGCGATGACGTCGGCAGCGGCGGTGAGGATGTCGGCGGCCGGGGTGTCCGGCGGCAGTACGGTCACGGTGTCACTCATTGCCGTTCCCTTCCGGGTCGGTCGGTTCGGCCGCCGCGTCGAGGACGGCGGCTAGTTCGTCGGGGTCGAGCCGCAGCACGATCTGGTCGCCGAGGGGGCAGTAGTCGACGGCGACAACCGGCACCCGGCAGCCGCCGACGTCGGCGACCACGTCGTTGTCGCGGCGGGCGTTCAGTGCTGCGGTGAGGCGGCTACGCAACACGGCGGCCACCTCGCCGGAGGGTGCGGGCCGGTGCCAGGGGGCGCACGGTGCACCAGCGGCACCGCGTGGCACCGGGCGCGGTGGTGACGTAGTGCGGGCAGCCGGAGGCCGCGACCACCGTCGGCGGGAACGTCACCGGCCCGTTCGTCGCGGTCATCGCCGCCTCCACGTCTTCGCCTGCGGGCAACTGCTGAAGTGGGCCTTGTGCAGGTCCCGGCGGCCGAACCGGAACTTGGCCTCCACCACCCGGGACCGGACCTGACTGCCGGCGACGGTCAGCGCGACCGTCCCGTCCGCGGTGGGCTGCGCGTCGACGGGCATCCGCTTGCTCTTGTCGGTGACCGTCCAGATCACCGGCTGTTTGCACGACCCGCACACTGTCGTCGGGTAGCTGGTCATCGGTGGGTCGCCTCCCACCACTGCTGATGCCGGTCGACGGTCTGCGGGGTGTAGTCCGCGAGAGGACCAGCGGTGGTGGGTCGCTGGACCGGGTGACGGTGCAGGAACAGCGCCACCTCCACCGCCAGGTAGGCGACGATGACGAAGGTGGCGATACTGGCCTGCGCAAACCGTCCGTGCGCGGCAAGCCACACCACGGCGGTGGTGCTCGCGGCCACCGTCGCGGCCGTCGCCCCGGCGCGTCCGAGGGCACGGCGTGCCCGACGGGCCGGGGCTGGCCGGCCGGCGGGACGGGGTGCGGTGAACGGGCGTGTCGGACGGGGCCGACTGCTGCTGTTCACCGCGCCCACCTCCGCCGGCGTGCGTCTTCCTCCGCGTACAGGCGGGGCCGGGTGTCGGCGACCACCGACCATCCGCCGAGGTCGAGAACCAGGGCGTGCTGCTCGTAGCAGTGCCCACACAGGGTCAGCTGCTGTTTCGGGCCGTCGGCTGGGGTGCCGTAGCGGTGGCCGGCGTACTGCGGGGACTCGACCATCACCAGCGCGGTGGCCGACGGGTGCCGGTCACAGACGGGCGGCCGGGCCTCCAGCGTGTTCTGCTCGGTGAGGCGGATCGTGCCGACGGGCGGCGGCGGGATGGACTGCTGGGTCATGAGAGGATGCCTCCCGGTTCTGTTGGCCGGCGCGGGCGTCCGGAGTCCTACGTCGCGGACGCCCGCACCGGGATCTGTCAGCCGTCGATGTCGTCAAGACGGCGGATGAGCTGATCCAGCGACTGGCGCTGCGTCCGTACCGCGTGCTTCCACGCCGGAGCGTGGTCGCCTGCCTGGTGCAGCCAGGTGGCCAGGTCACCGATGTGCGTGTCGATCTGGGTGAGGGCGTTCTCGATCCGGTCGCGCAGCACCGCGTCGGGGGCGGGCGGCTCGGGCACCGGTCCCGGGTCGTGCGGGTCGACGGCTGTCGTCTCCACGGACTCCCCGTCGATCACCCGCACGTAGCCGGAGGTGTTCTCCGCGACCCACGCAGCCCGCTCGACCGGATCGGCGATGTACGGGTCGGGGGTTGCCCCCTCCCCAGCCGGGTCGGCTGGGGAGAGGGCTGAGGCGGCGCCGGTCGGCGGCCGGGTCTCGCCCGCCGCGCTGTCCACCTCATCCGCCGGGGCCGGGTCGTGGGAGCCCTCGGCGGCCGTGTCGACCTGCGGGGAGACCCCGGCCGCGTCCGCCCCCACGGACGCGGCCGGGGCTGCGGAGGCGTCAACAGGGCCGCTCGTGTCCGGCCCCTCACCGCCCGCATCTGCCGAGGCCAGGTCGCCAGCCTCGGCAGCCGTCGTCGGCCGGGTGGACGCGTACCGCTTCCCGTCCAGCCCGATCACTCGCTCAGGTGCGTCATCCGTCGCGCCTGTGTCCCGCAGATCCCGGCGCACGGTCGCGTCGGAGGTGCCTAACGCCCCGGCGATCGCCCGCGTCGACATGCCCTCGGCGTGCAGGGCAGCCGTCGCGGTCTGCCGTTCCTCCAGCGGCATCCGCAGCCCGCGCAGCTCCGCGTCGCAGTACGCCGCCCACGACGGGTAGCCCAACGCCAGGTCGGCGCGCCGCTGGAACGCCGTCTTGATCAGCGGCAGCAGGTCGGTGAGCCGGGCGCGGATCTCCGCGGTCAGCGCGCGGGCTTCGGCCTCGGTGAGGCGGTTAGGCGGCGGCGCCGCGACGTCCACCGGGGCGGGTGACACCGGACGGGCCGACTGCATCCACTCCGCTACCTCGGCGACGTCGCCGGAGGCGGGCGGCGCGGGCACCGGGGGCGCCGGGGTGAGCGTCTCGAACCGGTCGGTCTCCGGGTTGTAGACCTCACCGGGCGTCGGGCCGCGCAGCACCTGCCACAGCTTCAGCGCCTCCGTGTCGTCGAACCGGCTGGCCCGGCCCTGCTCGGCCAGCTGCGCGAACGTCAACCCGAGCCGGTTCAGGCCGCGCAGCGCGGCGGCCCGCCATTGCTCGTCGCTCAGCTCGACGACCTGCGGGGGGTCCGGCTGGTCCGGCGGCGAGGGAAGCTCCACCGCCGGACCAGCCGGCTCGCCTGCCTCGGCGGAGCCGCGATTCTCCGCGTCGGCTTCCGTCGCAGGCTCGCGCGAATCGGCCTGCGGTGCGGTTTCCGGCCGGGCGTCGGCCGGGTCACCCGCTTGCGACTGCGGGTGCTGGCCCGGCCCGTCAGGTGGGGCGGCAGCGGTCGGTCGGACCGGTTCCTGACGGGCCGGAGTCTGTGGGGTCGCATCGGCGCCGGTGCGGAACCACCGCACCGACGCGCCGCGCTCGCTCGGGTCCACCTTGTCGGCGCGGCCCGCCGCGGCGAGGGCACGCAGATGGCGGGTGATGGTGGAGTAACCCATGCCGGTCTGCTCGGCGAGCGCGGCGGGACTGATCGGGTCGTCGGCCGGGCCGGGGAGCTGCCCGTACACGACGTCGACGGGGGCGACCTTGGTCATCTCTGATCACGTCCTTCGGGGGAGGTTTGCGGGAACACGAGAGGGGGATGCGTCGGCGGGGTCAGCCAGGGGGCGGGGCCGGCGTCACGGAACTGCGCGCCGGCCCCGCAGGCGGTCACCCGCTGCGCGCGGCGAGAGCCAGCGCGGGCAGGGCGGCGGCCTCCATGTCCCAGGCGGCGTCACCGTCGGCGAGGGTCTGCGCGGCCGAGGTGACCGCGTGCAGGACACCCCCGGCGGTGACCTGCCCGCCCCGGATGAAGTGGTCGAGGATCGTCGCCTGCTGCGCCTCGGTGAAGCCGAGCTTCTTGCTGACCGTGGTGATGACGCCCTGCGCGTCGTTGACCGGCGTGCCGGCCTTCTCCTCCAGCTGGGCGACCTTCGCCTTGACGTAGTCGGTGTCCAGGAAGGTCGCGACCGCGTCGGCGGTCTGCGCGGTGACCAGGTCGAGGCTCTTGCGCTGCGTGTCCGCTGACCAGCGGATGACACCGGTGTCGAGCCGGCCGCCGATGTGCACCTCGCGCAGCGCGTCGGCGGTGATCGTCAGGCCGTTGTTGCACACCTTCACGACCAGCCGGGGCGTGATCGAGAACGCGCCGCCGCCGGTCTCCGAGTTGCTGATCACGAACCCGGCGAACACGATCGGCTCCGCGCCGGCCGCGATGGCCTGCCCTTCCCCGCCGGCGGCGCGGGCGACCCGCTGCGGGGTCCAGCCGTCACCGACGTCGCGGCCGTCGAACGGTGACCGGTAGCCCTCCAGCAGCGACGGCGCGTACGCCGCGACGCCCGGGTGCGTCACCCGCACGTACATGCGCCGGTCGGTGAGGTCGGCCGAGAAGTCCGGCATCGTCTGGCAGGTCCGCTGGATGCCCTGCAACGCGGCCAGTAGCACGTCGAAGTTGTCGATGGTGCGGTACCGGTCGGACAGGAACGCCCGCAGCACGCCCCGCGTCTCGACCGTCTCGGCGTCGCCGCGCAGTAGCCGCACCAGGTAGGAGTCGGTGGAGCGGGACAGCCAGCCGTTGACGTTGGCGTCGTACAGGTCCGGAGCCTCAGCGCGCAGCCGCCGCAGGTACTTGATCGGGATGTTCAGCTTCTCCGCGATGCCCTCATCCCCGACGCCGGTGGGCGTGTACCGGCCGTTGGGGTCGGTGACGCCGTCGTCGGTCAGGACCGGTGGGGCGTCACGCAGCCGCAGAGCGCCGGTGTCGAAGGTCATCTCCCGGGCCGGGACCACCAGGTCCAGAGCGCGGGTGCGCTGGTCGTTGAGGGCTGCCGCGAGGGCGGTGAGGTTGCTGTGACGCAGAGTGTCGGTCATCTCCAGTCATCCCCTCCGTGGGGTGAGGCGGGCGAGAAGGCCCGCGTGGGTGGCGTCGGCCCGCTGGGCCGTGTCGGCCCCGGGCTCTGCGGACCGGGGCCGGTCGGCCGGGGTCCTGACGGGCCGGGGGTGGGCGTCATGCGGCGCGCTCCGGCGTGGGCAGGAAGCTGCTGACCGGCACGTTCAGGGCCACAGCGATGCGCTCCAGTTCGGAGGTGTCGAACGGGCGTACGCCCCGCAACCGCGCGGACAGCGCCTGCTGGGACATGCCGACCGCGTCGGCCACCCGCTGCTGCGTCCATCGCTGCCGGGCCATCTCCGCCCGGACCGAGGAGGCAACTGCATGAGTAAAACTGAACGCCATGCAGTAAGACTCTTACGCTAAGCGTAAAGCGTCAAGTGTGAAGGCCAAGATTCTTTGTTAGGGCTGTAGACGTTTACTCTGTGGGCGAGTAAAACTGAGGTCATGACGACGACACCGGTCGGAACCGGCAGATCAGCACTCTCCGCGAAAGTCGCGGAGGAGATCCGCGCCGTCATGGCACGGAAGGGCATCACCAGCGGCGGGCTCGCCCGTCAGCTCGGCGTCAGCGACGCCTGGACCTCCCGCAGGATCAGCATGCGGGGCGACGGTGAGATCGACCTTGGCGACCTAGAACGAATCGCCGATGTGCTCGGGGTCACCGTCATCGATCTCCTCCCGGCCGCTATGGTGCGTCCTAACAATCGTTAAGGCGTACAGGTCGGCACCCCTCGGAGGCAGGCAATGGCTTCGGTGATCGTCAGCGGCGCGCGGACCCCCATGGGGCGCCTGCTGGGCAACCTCAAGGACCTCCCCGCGACCAGGCTCGGTGGCATCGCGATCAAGGCGGCCCTGGAGCGCGCCGGCGTCGCGCCCGAGCAGGTCCAGTACGTGATCATGGGTCAGGTGCTCCAGGCCGGCGCCGGGCAGATCCCGGCCCGGCAGGCGGCCGTCGAGGCCGGCATCCCGATGTCCACCCCGGCGCTGACCATCAACAAGGTCTGCCTCTCCGGGCTGGACGCGATCGCGCTCGCCGACCAGCTCATCCGGGCCGGTGAGTTCGACGTCGTGGTGGCCGGCGGCATGGAGTCCATGACCAACGCCCCGCACCTGCTGCTCGGGCAGCGCTCCGGCTACAAGTACGGCGACGTGACGGTCAAGGACCACATGGCACTCGACGGCCTCACCGACGCCTGGGACTGCTGCTCGATGGGCGAGTCCACCGAGCGGCACGGCGCGAAGCACGGCATCACCCGCGAGGAGCAGGACGCGTTCTCCGCGGCCAGCCACCAGCGTGCCGCCGCCGCCCAGAAGAACGGCCACTTCGGCGACGAGATCACCCCGGTGGTCATCCCGCAGCGCAAGGGCGACCCGCTGGTGATCAGCGAGGACGAGGGCATCCGCCCGGACACCACCGCCGAGTCGCTCGGCAAGCTGCGTCCCGCCTTCACCAAGGACGGCACCATCACCGCCGGCAGTTCCTCGCCGATCTCCGACGGCGCGGCCGCCGTGGTCGTGATGAGCAAGGCCAAGGCCAAGGAGCTGGGCCTGACCTGGCTGGCCGAGATCGGCGCCCACGGCAACGTGGCCGGCCCGGACAACTCCCTGCACTCGCAGCCGTCCAACGCGATCAACCACGCCCTGAAGAAGGGCGGCCTGAGCATCGAGGACCTCGACCTCATCGAGATCAACGAGGCGTTCGCGGCGGTGGGCATCCAGTCCACCCGTGACCTCGGCATCAGCCCCGACAAGGTCAACGTCAACGGCGGCGCGATCGCACTCGGCCACCCGATCGGCATGTCCGGCGCCCGCCTCGTACTCACGCTCGCGATGGAGCTGAAGCGGCGCGGCGGCGGCACCGGCGCGGCGGCGCTCTGCGGCGGTGGCGGCCAGGGCGACGCGCTGATCATCCACGTGCCGAACGGCGCCGAGAGCTGATTGCTGATACCTGTGAACGATGCACAGAACGCCCCGGCGGCGGCCTCCGGGCCGGTGCGCCGCAGCCGGGACGTACCCATGCTGGTGGAACGGGCCCGCGCGGGTGACCCCCGCGCGGTGGCCCGGCTGATCACGCTGGTCGAGTCCGGCGACGAGGTGCTGCCGCAGGTCGCGGCGGCCCTCGCGCCGTACGCCGGGCACGCCCAGGTGGTCGGTCTGACCGGTTCGCCCGGCGTGGGCAAGTCGACCACCACGAACGAGCTGGTACGCGCGCTGCGGGCGCGCGGTCACCGGGTCGGCGTGCTGGCCATCGACCCGTCCAGCCCGTTCACCGGCGGCGCGATCCTCGGTGACCGGGTCCGGATGCAGGACCACGCGACCGACCCGGGCGTCTACATCCGCTCGATGTCCAGCCGGGGCCACCTGGGCGGGCTCTCCGCGGCGACGCCGCAGGCGGTGCGCGTGCTGGAGGGCGCCGGGTGCGACGTGGTGCTCGTCGAGACCGTCGGCGTCGGGCAGGCCGAGGTGGAGGTGGCCTCGCTGGCCGACACCACGCTGGTGCTGCTCGCGCCGGGCATGGGCGACGCGATCCAGGCGGTCAAGGCCGGCATCCTGGAGATCGCCGACGTCTTCGTGGTCAACAAGGCCGACCGGGACGGCGCGGACGCCACCGTCCGTGACATCCAGGGCATGATCGCGCTCGGCGAGCGCGGGCCGGGGGAGTGGCGCCCGCAGGTGGTCCGCTCGATCGCCGCCCGCGGCGAGGGCATCGACGACATCGCCGCCGCGATCGACAAGCACCGTGACTGGCTGGAGCGCCACGGCGAGCTGCGCCGCCGCCGGGAGGCGCGGGCCGCCGCCGAGATCGAGGCGATCGCGCTGGGCGCGCTGCGCGCCCGGATCGGCTCACTGCGCGACGGTACGCAGCTCCCGACGCTCGCGGCCAAGGTGGCCGAGGGCGCCATCGACCCGTACGCGGCGGCGGAGGAACTGATCTCCCAGCTCGGCTCCTGAGGCGCGGCCGGCCGGGTCGTCCCGGCCGGCCTCTCAGAGCTCCGCGTCGGTGAGTGGGTTGGCGGTTCCGGCCCGGCTGACCGGGGCCGCCAGCATGCCGGCGATGGCGTCGGCGAGGAAGTCCCCGACGTCCAGCCAGCGCGGGTCCTGCCCGTCCTGTTCGGCGCGGGCCTCGACCTCGGCGGTGGCGGTCATGACGATGCGGGCGATCAGGGCCGCCCGGCCGGCCACCACCCCCGGATCGAGGTGCGCCAGGCGGGACGCCAGTGAGGCGCGGACCGGCAGGTCGACGAAGGCCGACTCGAACGCCTCGCGCATCAGCACCCGCAGCGTCGGGTCGTGCAGGGCCTGGGCGAGGAAACGGGCCCGCCAGCTCGGCCGGGGCAGGCTCGCGAGCACCGCCATGGACGGCTGCACGAGGCTGCGTACGTCGCCGAGGACCGAGTCGGGCTGCTCGGGCATCGCCCGGCGGGGTCCGGCGAGGGCGTCCATGTGCCGGGCGATCAGGGCCCGCAGCAGGCCCTCCCGGCCGCCGAAGTAGTAGCGCACCGCGGAGTGGTTGGTGTTGCCCGCGACCTCGGCCACCCGGCGGTCGGAGACCTGGGCGATCCCCTCCTCGGCGAACAGGCGTTCGGCCGCGTCGAGCAGCGCGACGCGGGCTGCCTCCGACCGTGCCATGACCGCACCTCTCCTCGTGGACCGCGCGACTGTGGCGCAGGCCAAACCTAGTCGTTTCGTGGTCCGGCGCCGGCGTCACCTACACTGCGTAAGTCAGTTGACTTACACTCTGGCCGTCGACGCGGCCGCGAACCCAGTCCGGAGCATGCCTGTGCAGTCCACCACCGACCCGGCGACCGCCGAGCCGAACGCCGCCGACCGCAAGGAGCGGATCATCCGCTCGGTCGCCCTCTTCGTCATGCCGTTCCTCATGGTCACGATGATGTTCGCGACCTACATGGCGACGATGCACTCGCCCCACCCCCGGCAGATGCCGGTGGCGGTGGTCGGCAGCGGCGCCCAGGCGCAGGGCGTCGTGGACGCGCTCAACGCCACCCCGGGAGAGCCGGTCGAGGCCCGGCTGGTGACGTCCCGGGACGCCGCGGTCGAGCTGCTGCGGGACCGGGAGATCAGCGGCGCGCTGCAACTCCCGGCCGCCGGGTCGGACCAGGCGACGATCTTCACGGCGTCGGCCGCCGGGGCCTCCGGCGCCGCCACCGCCCAGCAGCTCCTCGCCCCGGTCGCTGTGCAGCAGCAGTGGACGGCCACGACCGAGGAGGTCGCCGCGCTGCCCGACGAGGACCGGGCCGGCATCGCCGTGCTGTTCGCCGCGATGGGCATGATGCTCGCCGGCTACGTGCCGCTGAGCCTGCTCCTGATGGCCACCCCCCACCTGCTGCGCCTGCGTCGGTTCGTCCCGCTGGTCGCCGGCTGGTCCGCGCTGACCAGCACGATCGTCTGGCTGATCCTCGGCCCGGTCGTCGGCGCGGTGGACGGCCACTACCTCACGTTCCTCGGTGTCGGCGTGCTCGCCACCGCCGCCGTCGGTCTCGCCCAACTGCTGTTCACCAAGCTGATGGGCCCGCTGGCGGTCCTGCTCGGGATGCTGCTCTTCGTCGTGTTCGGCATGCCCGCGTCGAACCTGGCGCTGCCGGTCCACACGATGCCCGGGTTCTTCCAGTTCCTGCACGGCGTACTGCCCCTGCCGGCGGCCGGCGAGGCGCTGCGGTCGGCGCTCTACTTCGACGGCCGGGGCATCGGCGTCCACCTGCTGACGCTCGCCGCGTGGATCGTGGCCGCCGTGGCGCTCTGCCTGCTCAAGGAGCGCGGTGGGGCGCCCATCCCGCAGGCGCCGCAGGTCGACGGCCCGGACACGCCGCTGCCCGCGCTCGCCGGCGGGCCGCCGCGGTCCAAGCGGTTCCGGTACGCGACGGTCGCGGCGTTCCCGCTGAGCATCCTCGTCGTCGTGGTGGGCCTGATGAGCTTCTCCATGCACAAGCCGGAGCCCCACGACATCCCGGTCGCGGTGGTGGCCGCCGTCCCGGAGCAGGCCGAGCGGGCCGCCGCCGGGCTGCGGGCGGGCCTGAACGGCGTCGCCGACATCTCGGTGGCCGCATCGGTGGACGAGGCCCGGGAGCGCATCCTCGCGCGTGACCTGGTCGCCGCGTACGTGCTGCCGTCCACGCCCGGCGGCGAGGCCGTGCTGTACTCGTCCTCGGCCGCCGGGTCCAGCCAGCACACCATGGTCCAGACCATGTTCCGGCAGGTGGCGGCCGGGCAGCAGATGCCACTGGCGGTCACCGACGTGTCGCCGCTGAGCGAGACCGACACGATGGGCAGCAACAGCCTGTACGTCGGCATGTCCTGGATCATGTCCGGCTTCCTGATGCTGGCAGTGCTCCGCGGCGGGGCGCCGCACATCCGGCGGCTGCGCCAGTTCCTGCCGATCCTCGGTGGCTGGGCGATCGGCATGTCCACCTGGCTGTGGCTGCTGTTCGACGTGATCATCGGCGCGGTCAACGGGCACGCCCCGGAGATGATCGGCTTCGGCGCGCTCACCATCTTCGCCGTGTCGCTGGTGACCGCCGTGTTCACCCGTACCTTCGGCCTCGCCGCGATCATCCCGATGATGGTGGTGCTGATGATGGCCGGCGTGCCCGCGTCCGGCGGTGGCCTGTCGATCTACATGGTGCCGGAGTTCTTCCGGACGCTCCAGGGCGTCCTGCCGCTGCCCGCCGCCGTGGACACGGCCCGGTCGCTGATCTACTTCGGCGGGGTCGGCGTCGGGCGGAACCTGGCCGTCGTGGCGGTCTGGGCCGCGGTCGGCCTGCTGCTCAACCTCGGCGTCGACCGGTGGCTCCGGCGACGCGAGCAGGCAGCGGGTGGCGGCGGGCCGCACCCGGTGCCGGGCGCCTCCGGCGGGCTGGACGGGATCGGCGAGCCGGCGCCGGCCGGGGCGCGCTGAACCCGGCGGCCGTCCACTGCGGACCGCCTCCGTCCAGTACGCTCGCACCGCCCCACGCCGTCGGCGCGGGGCGGTGCGACGGGTGGGAGAGCATGGCTGACGAGGCGACCCAGGAACTTCAGCTGACGCCGGACGCGGTGGCGGGCGGGACCACGCACGTCTCCGACGAGGTGGTGGAGAAGATCGCGGTGGCCGCCGCCCGAGGGGTGCCCGGCGTGGCCGAGCTGGGCGGCGACGTGGCCCGGTTCTTCAACGCGGTGCTCGACCGGGTCGGGCTCGACCAGGTCGGCGACGCCCGGCGGGGCTGCACGGCCCACGTCACCAACGGCGCGGCCGTGATCAACCTGGTCCTCGTGATCGAGGCCGGCCACCCGGTTCCGCAGGTGACCGACGAGGTACGCATCGCTGTCGCGTCCGCCGTCGAGGCGTACGGCCTGCGGGTCGACGAGATCAACATCAAGGTCGACGACGTGGCGATGGGCTCGCCGCCTCCCACGGCCTGACCCTCCCTGTCCGACGGGCCAACGACCCGTACCGTTGTTCACAGCGGCGCGAGGCCGCCGTGCGTCGGGAGGTTCGCCATGCCGAAGGGTGTCTCGTTCGCTCCAGTGCGCACCGTGAGGGCGTACGAGGGGATCGTCCGGCAGGTCGAGGAGCGGATCGCCGCCGGGGATCTGCGGCCGGGGGACCGGCTGCCGAGCGAGCGCGAGCTGACCACGCAGTTCGACGTCAGCCGGTCCACCGTGCGTGAGGCGCTGCGCGTGCTGGAGAGCAGCGGCCTGATCCGCTCGCGCCCCGGTGACCCGCTCGGGCCGCAGGTGATCGCCTCGACCGCCTCGGCGATGCGCAAGCTGTTCGCCCGGGTCGTGGACAGCCGGCGGCTCGGCGTGGCGGAGCTGCTCCAGTTCCGGATGATCATCGAGTCGGCTGCGGGTTCCGTCGCCGCCCGGATGGCGTCACCGTCCGAGTTGGACGAGCTGGAGCAGGCGCTGGCGGGCATGCGCGACGCGGTGGCCGACGGCTACGAGGCCTTCAGTGCGGCCGACGTCCGCTTCCACGAGCACGTCGCCCGGCTGTCCGGGAACGAGTTGCTCGTGCTCTGCCTCGACGCGGTCCGGAGCATGGTGCTGGACCTGATCTCCACCAAGCTGGCCGAGGCGCCGGACCGTGAGGCCCTGATGGAGCGCACGCTGGCCCACCACCGCCGCGTCCTCGACGCGATGCGCGCCGGGGAGGCCGACGAGGTCACCCGGCTGACCCGCGAGGAACTGCACCGCTACTACGCCGAGTACGTCCCGGAGGCGCAGCGCTCGATGGTGGACGTATTGCTCTGAATCCGCCTGATGTGGCCTGACCTCGGATTATCCGAGTCGGCCATCAGCTGAGCAGGCTCTTCCCTTCAACTGGTCTGACCAGTAGCCTCCCCCACATCTCGTCGTGTACCACGGGGGACCACCAGTTGCCCAATGCATCGACCGCCCCCGGACCGGGGCGGAGGTCGCACCGCTTCACATGGGAGAAGCTGCATGAAGTCGTCCAGATTCGCCGCGATCGCCGCGGCAGCCCTGGTCTGTCCGGGACTCGTGCTCGTCGCGTCGCCCGCGTCGGCCAACCCCGCCGCCGGCGCCCCGGGCGCCCACAACGCCATCACCGACGTCCCCGGCATCCAGGTCGGCCAGGTCCAGTCCGACACCGCTCCGTACCTGACCGGCACCTCGGTCGTCTACATGCCGCAGATGTCCGTGGCGAGTGTGGACCAGCGTGGTGGCGCCCCCGCCACCAAGGAGACCGACCTGCTCAGCCCGCTCAACTCGAACCCGGGCGTCAACGCGATCCAGCTCGGCGGCAGCAGCATGTACGGGCTGTCGGCCACCAACGGCATCATCCGCTGGCTGGAGGACCGGGGCGAGGGCGTACGCGTCGGCGCCGGAGGCGTGGCCCCGATCGTGCCGGCCGCTGACATCTTCGACCTCGGCCGCGGCGGCGACCCGAAGGCCCGCACGTCCGCCGAGTGGGGTTACCTCGCGGCTCAGGCCACCTCGGACGGTCCGGTCCGCCAGGGCGGCGTCGGCGGCGGCACCGGCGCCCGTGGCGGCGGCATGCGCGGCGGCGTCGGCACCGCGAGCGTCCACCTCGGCGACGGCATCTACGTCGGCGCGATGGTGATCGTCAACCCGGCCGGCTCGCCGGTCGACCCGGCCGACTGCACCCTGTACGGCGTCAAGTACGGCATCGGCGACGAGTTCGCCGGGTACAAGGCTCCCAAGAAGAAGGAGTGCAACCCGCCGACCCCGCCGGCCGCCGCCGCCGAGCAGCCGGCCAACACCACGATCGCCGTGGTGGCCACCAACGCCCCGCTGGAGAAGGCCGCCGCCCAGCGCATGTCCGGCAACGCGCACGACGGCATGGCCCGCGCGATCAGCCCGATCCACACGCTCGGCGACGGTGACACCGTGTTCGCCGTGTCCACCGGCAAGGGCGAGGCGCTCCAGATCAACGACCCGGCCGACAGCCGCCAGCTCAACGCCATCTTCAACGCCGGTGCCAGCACGCTCGCCCGTGCCATCGCCAAGGCGGTCCTCTCGTCCGAGAGCATCGGCAACACCACCAGCTACTGCGACCGCTACCCCTCGGCCTGCAAGGGCATGAAGCAGCTCAAGCAGTGGCGTACGCAGGGCAACGCCCCGGACGTGACCCCGGAGACCTTCGCCCAGGCGTCGCAGGCGCTGGCGCAGACCCCGGTCCCCGCGCCGGCCGGTGCCGACAACGGCAAGGGCAAGGACAAGCCGAAGCCGAAGGCCGCTCCGGCGGGCAACACCACGCAGCAGGAGTCGCAGAACGGCATGGTCCTCGCCTCCGGCAACACCGGCGGCCCCACGCTCTCCACGGGCGTGACCACGGGCCTGCTGGCCGCCGCCATCCTCGGCGTCGGCCTGCTGGGCATGCACCTGCGGGGTCGCCGCCGCGCGACGTCCGGCCGGCTCAGCTGACACAGCCGCTGTCTCACCTCGCGCCGGCACCGTAGGCGCGTGACGATCGAGGCGGGTCCCGTCCACCCGGACGGGGCCCGCCTCACGTCGTTCCCGGGGCGCGCCCTTGGCACTCGGGGGCGCTTCTCGTCGATCTTGGAGTTGTGGCACCTCGCACACTCCGCTCACGGGACATCCTGGGCGCCACAACTCCAAGATCGACGGAGTGGGCCGTTCGTGGGCTCGGGGAATGCGAGCCCGCTCGGCGGTGCCCGTGTCGAGGCCCCGCGTCCGGGCAACGCAAGGCTCCACGCCTGCACCATCACCTCGACTGTCCTCGTGCGCTGCGGGCCGGCAGGTCGACTCGCTCGCCCCCCGAACGCCACCGCCGCGGCGCACCAGCAAGACAGCAGCTCCCCAGATCCCCCCGACCCGTCGATCTTGCACTTGGTGCCCCGGCGAACGGGGTGAAATCCCTCGCGCCAGGGGCAGCAAGTGCAAGATCGCGGGAGCGGGGAGCGGGGAGCGGGGAGCGGGGAGCGGGGAGTGGGGAGTGGGGGAATGCGAGAAGGACCTGGTGGGCGGAGCCCACCAGGTCCTTCTCGCGTGGAACCGAGTTACTTCTTGGAGACCTTGGTGACGTCGAAGGACTGGGTCACCGCGTCCTTCGGGTAGCCCTCCACGCCGTCGCGGATCACCGCGAGGTTCGGCAGCAGGAAGAGCCAGTCGCTGGCCGCCTCCTGCGAGATGACCTTGGCGGCCTCGGCGAACTTCTTGTCCCGGGTCGCCGCGTCCAGGGCCGTGTCGGCCTCGTTCATGAGCTGCGTGACTGCCGGGTTCTTGTAGCGGTAGTAGTAGTCCGGCTGGCCGTAGCGGACCAGGTCACGCGGCTCGACGTGCGCGATGATCGACAGGTCGTAGTTGGCCTTGCCGAGCACCTTGTCGAGCCACTGCGGCATCTCGACGTTGTTCTGGGTCACCTTGATGCCGACCTCGGCGAGCTGCGAGGCGACGAACTGCGCGGACGCGCGGGCGTAGCCGGGCGGCGGGACGTCCATGGTCAGGGTGAGCCCGCCTGCGTGACCGGCCTCGGCGAGCAGCTGCTTGGCCTTGGCGGGGTCGTGCGGGAAGTCCCCGGTGCGGTCCTCGTACCAGGGGTCGCTGGGCGGCACCATGCTGCCGATCTTCGTGCCGTAGCCGGACCAGACGGTCTTGATGAGCGCGTCGTGGTCGATCGCGTGGCGGATGGCCTGGCGCACCCGGACGTCGGCCAGCGGGCCCTTGCCGTTGTTCATGGCCAGGACGACCTCACCGGTCGTCTTGCCCTCGACCACCTCGAACTGCTTGTTGCCCTTGAACACCTCGAGCAGCTGCGGCGCCTGGATGTTCGCCACGATGTCGAGCTGGCCGGAGAGCATCGCGTTGTTGAGCGCGTTGGCGTCGGTGATGTACCGGAAGACGGCGGTGCCGACCTTCGCCTTCTCGCCCCAGTAGCCGTCGTTGCGGACCAGGGTGATGCTGTCGCCGCGGTTCCACTTGTCGAACTTGAACGGACCGGTGCCGTTCGGCTTCGTCCCCAGGTCGGTGGCGTTCTCCTTGAGCACCACGCCGACGCGGCCGGCGACGTCGAACAGCCAGCTCTGGCTGGGCCGGGACAGCGTCACGTCCACGGTGGACGCGTCCGGCGCCTCGACGGTCTTCACGACTGTCATCTGCGACTTGAACGGGTTCGTCGAGCCCTCGGCGGTCACCCGCTTGAAGCTCCACACCACGTCCTGCGCGGTGAGCTTCTGGCCGTCGTGGAAGGTCACGCCGTCGCGGAGCTTGAACGAGTACTTGGTGCCGTCGTCGGACACCTTCCACTCGCTGGCCAGCAGCGGCTCCACCTCGCCGGTGTCGGCGTTCTGGCGCACCAGGCCCTCGTACACGTTGTAGAGCAGGACCTGCGGGATCGCGGCGCCGGCCTCGGCGGTCAGGTCGAGGCTCACCGGCTCGAGGTAGGCGCCGAGGGTGACCGTACCGTTGCCGGAACCACCGCCGGTGGTGGTCTTCGAGTCGCCGTCGCTACTGCACGCGGTCAGAGCCAGCGCCGTGGCGAGCAGCACGGCGGGCAGCGTTATCTTCAGCCGATTCATTCGTGTGTCCCATCGCGAAGAACGCCAAGGGCGCTCGTAGCCTGTGAGGCGGGACACTATGAGCGTGGTACCCGATGCAAAAGGGCCAGTTCAGCGGGGTCGGCAGGTACCAATCAGCGTCCGGCTACCGGGCCACCCGGAACCCGGTGTTGCCGGTCGAGGAGTCAACGGTGGTCCGACTCCGTGCTGCCACGCGGTAACGGTTGCAGTAGGAGTCGTGGCACAGGTACGAACCACCCCTGATGACGCTCTCACCTGGTGAGATGCGGCCGCGGTGGTCGCGCCAGGGTTCGGCCGTGAGTTCCCAAACGTTGCCCGCGACGTCGTACAGGCCGTAGCCGTTCGGCGGAAACGCGGTCACCGGAGAGGTGCCTGCGAACCCGTCGTCCGCGGTGTTGACAGCCGGGAAGGCGCCCTGCCAGATGTTGCACATGTGCCGCCCGTCCGGGGTCAGCTCGTCGCCCCAGGCGTAGCGGGCCCGGGACAGGCCGCCGCGTGCCGCGTACTCCCACTCGGCCTCGGTGGCCAGCCGGGTACCGGACCAGCGGCAGTACGCCTCGGCGTCGCGGTGCGAGACGTGCACGACCGGATGTCGCTCGCGTCCCCGTACGCCCGACCCGGGCCCGTCCGGGGCGGCCCAGTGCGCCCCCTCGACGGCCAGCCACCACGGCGCCTGCGGCACGGAGGCGTCCAGCACATGCGGACGCGCGGACGGCGCCAGCAGCAGGTGGAAGACGAAGGACCAGCCGTACCGTTCCGCGTCCGTGCGGTAGCCGGTGGCGTCGACGAAGCGGGCGAACTGCCGGTTCGTCACCGGCGTGGCGGCGATCTCGAACGGGCCCACGGTCACCGGGCGGACCGGTCCCTCCAGGTCGTCCGGGAAGCCCTCCGGGTCGTCGGTGCCCATGAGGAAGGTGCCACCGGGCAGCGCGATCAGGTCGTCCGTACCCCCGTGCGGTGAGCGGACGGCGCTCGCGTCCGCCGCGGCACCGGTGCCGGCGGCGGCGGGCGGGCGTTTCGGCGCGCAACACGGCGGCGGCGGGGAAGTGCCCCCGCCGCCGTCCGGAACCGGTTCGGTGCTCACATCCGCGTCACGCCGGCAGGGCGTCCGCCTGGTACGCGCCCTCGCCGATGACGGCCGCGACCGCGTCGCCGAAGTCCTCGGTCGACATGCCCATCTCCGGCCCGCGCATGGCGCCCAGGCGCGGCAGCACCGCCTTCACGCCGTCCTCCAGGCAGCGGGCCGCCTCGGGGTGGCCCAGGTGCTCCAGCATCAGCGCGGCGCTGAGGATCGAGCCCGCGGGGTTGGCCCAGCCGCGGCCGGCGATGTCCGGCGCGGAGCCGTGCACCGGCTCGAACATGCTCGGCGCCGATCCGGTCGGGTTGAGGTTGCCGCTCGCGGCCAGGCCGAGACCGCCCTGCACGGCCGCGCCCAGGTCGGTGATGATGTCGCCGAACAGGTTGTCGGTGACCACCACGTCGAACCGCTCCGGCTGCGTCACCAGGTAGAGGCACATCGCGTCGACGTGGACGTAGTCCACCTCGATGTCCGGATACTCCGCCGCGACCTCCTCGAAGGTCCGCTGCCACAGGTCACCGGCGTACGTCAGGATGTTCGCCTTGTGCACCAGCGTGACGTGCTTGCGGCGGCCCAGGGCCAGCCGGAAGCCGTGCCGGATGAGGCGCTCGACGCCCTTGCGGGTGTTCACCGACTCCTGGGTGGCGATCTCGTCCGGCCCGCCCCGGTGGATGAAGCCACCGGCGCCGACGTACGCGCCCTCGGTGTTCTCCCGCAGGATCACCAGGTCGCACTGCTCCGGTC
This sequence comes from Micromonospora sp. WMMD1274, assembly GCF_049179035.1. Lineage (NCBI taxonomy): Bacteria > Bacillati > Actinomycetota > Actinomycetes > Micromonosporales > Micromonosporaceae > Micromonospora > Micromonospora sp. WMMD1274. The sequence goes on along the minus strand of NZ_JBMHMG010000001.1, from coordinate 1,697,009 downwards.
GCAGGCCGCCGATGGGCGTGGGCACGCCGGGCAGCAGCTTGACCGGCCGCAGGTTCACGTACTGGTCGAACGCGGTCCGCAGGTGGATGACCAGGCCGCGTTCCAGCACGCCGGGCGGCACCGACGGGTCGCCGACGGCGCCGAAGAGAATGGCGTCCGCCTTGGCCAGTTCCTGTTCCACGTCCGGCGGCACGACCTGGCCGGTGATCCGCCAGTAGTCCGCGCCGAGTTCGTAGTCTTCCCAGACCAGGTCGATCCCGAACCGTCGGGCGGCGGCGTCGCACGCCTTGACCGCCTGCGCGGTGACCTCCGGTCCGATGCCGTCGCCGGGCACCAGCGCGATTCGCTGGGCGCTCATGAGTCCACCCCTGTCCGCGTGCAGGAGACCGTCACCTGCCATCGCCCGGCCAAGCGTGGCGGGAACGGGCCCTCCGCAACAGGTCCAGGTCTCCGGCTAGGCTAGTACCAGCGGGACGCATGGGGCGTGTGCAGGGCGTACGACGACGGGACGAGGCGAGACCCCCGCGGGAGTGGGAGGTCGAGGTGGCGGATTTCCTGCTGCCGGTCAACCCGCAGAGCACGGTTCCGCTCTACGAACAGATCATCACCGGGCTAGAGGACGCCATCCTCGCCGGGCAGTACGACGACGGCCCGCTGCCGAGCACGCGCCGCCTGGCCGAGGCGCTCGGCGTCTCCCGGAACACGGTGCTGACCGCGTACGACCGGCTCATGGAGCAGGGTCTGATCGTGACCGTTCCGCGGCGCGGTCTCTACGTCTCCTCCGACGCGGTGGTGCGGATGCGGGCCGCGCGGCGGACCGCCCGCTCCCCGATGCAGCCGATCGACTGGGCGGCGCGGCTGCCGGAACCGCCGCCCACGCCGGTGCACCGGGATCCGGCCTGGGCGCGGGCGCCGTTCCCCTTCGTGGTCGGCCAGCCCGACCCGTCCATGTTCCCGATCGGCGCGTGGGAGCGGGCGCAGCGCGAGGCGCTGCGGCAGGACGGGCTGTCCCGGGTCATCGGGGACGCCGGCCAGGCCGACGACCCGGAGCTGGTGCGTCAGCTCTGCGAGCACGTGCTGCCCGCGCGCGGCATCTCCGCCCACCCGGACCAGGTGATGATCACGCTGGGCTCGACGCACGCGCTGCACCTGCTGGCGAGCGTCCTCGTCCGGCCGGGCAGCGTGGTGCTCGTCGAGGACCCCGGCTATCCCGACGCGCGGACGATCATGCAGATGGCCGGCGCCGACGTGGTGCCCGGCCGGGTCGACGAGGACGGCCTGGTCGTCGAGGACCTGCCGGCCGACCTGCACGGCGCCCAGCTCGTGTACGTGACGCCGAGCCACCAGTACCCGACCGGCGCGACCATGTCGGCGTCCCGCCGTGAGGAGCTGCTGCGCCGGGCCGGCGCGGCGGACGCGGTCGTGATCGAGGACGACTACGACCCGGAGATGACGTTCCGGGGGATGCCCGCAGTGGCGGTGCGGGCGCTCGACGACGAGGACCGCGTCGTCTACCTCGGTAGCTTCAGCAAGCTGCTGGCACCGGGGCTGCGGCTCGGCTACGTGGTGGCGTCCCCGGCGCTCGTGGACGCCATGCGGGCCCGCTCCCGCTACGTGCTGCGCCACCCGCCCGGCCCGATGCAACGCGCCCTCGCGCAGATGATCGCCAGCCGGGACCTGGCCCGCCACGTGCGCCGCGTCCGCGCCCACTACCAGGGGCTGTACGAGGAGATGGTGCGGGCGGTCGAGCGGCACGTGCGCTGGGGACCGCAGCCGGTGCCGCGCGGCGGGCTGGCCCGGTGGATCACCGGCCCGCCCGGGCTGGACGCCGGGGAGCTGGCCCGCGAGCTGCGCCGGCAGGGTGTCCTGCTCGACCCCGGTGCGCCGTACTGGGCGGCCCGGCCGGCACCGCGTCACCACCTGCGCCTGGGGTACCAGGTGATGCCGCTGGACCGCATCGACGAGGGGGTGCGGCGGGTCGCCGCGGCCGTAGAAGACCAGGTCCGGCCGCGACTGGTACCCCCGCCGACCCGGAAACTGGACGTTCCCCTCCGGGGTCGGAGTTCGTAACCTCCGACGCCATGACGTCGGACACCCACGCCTCCCTCAGCGCCGGCCATCTCGTGGACGAGCAAGCCGTCGTGTCGCTCACCCAGGACCTGGTCCGCATCCCCTCGACCTGGGACGCCGGGCGCGGGCGTAGCGAGCAGCCCGTGGCGGAACTCGTCGCGCAGGTCATGCGGGGGTTCGGCTGGCGGCCGGAGGTCACCGAGGTCGTCCCCGGGCGTCCCAACGTCGTCGCGGTGGTGGACGGCGGCCTGCCCGGCCCGACGCTGATGTTCGAGGGGCACACCGACGTCGTCACCGAGGGCGCTCCCGAGGAGTGGACCGTCGACCCGTTCGGCGGTGACATCGTCGACGGGCGGCTGTACGGTCGCGGCTCCGCCGACATGAAGGCCGGTGTCGCCGCGATGATCCACGCGACCCGGGCCGTCGAGCTGGCCGGGCCGTTCCCGGGCCGGATCGTGGTGGCGGCCCTGGTGGACGAGGAGGGCCAGATGCTCGGGGCGAAGCACTTCACCACGACAGCGCTGGCCCGCGAGGTGGACGCCGCGATCATCTGCGAGCCGGAGGCGGAGGAGATCTGCGCGGTCGCCAAGGGCGCCGTCCGGCTGCTGGTCACCTGCACCGGCAAGATGGCGCACGGCGCGATGCCGCAGCACGGCCGCAACCCCGTCCCCGCCGTGGCCGAGCTGGTCGCCGCGCTCGGCCGGTTCCAGAAGGAGCTGCAGGCCGACCCGGGTGAGCACGTGCACCTCGGCCTGACGTACCTGACTCCCACGGTCCTGGACGCCGGCTCCGCCGACCAGCTCAACGTCATCCCCGGCCGCGCCGTGCTCGGCGTGGACTGCCGGACCGTACCCGGTGTCGACCACGCCGCGCTCGCCGCGCGCGTCCGCTCCGACGCGGACGCCATCGGCGCCCGGCACGGCGTCACCTTCGCCGTCGAGGTCGTCGACGACCGGCCGTGCGCGGTCACCCCGGAGGACCACCCGGTCTCGCTCGCCGTGGCCGAGGCGCACCGCGCCGTCACCGGCGCCGAGCCCGTCTTCGGCGGCGTGCCCGGCGCGACCGACGGCACGATCCTGTGGCGCGACAGCGGCATCCCGAACGTGGTGTACGGCCCCGGCCCGAAGTGGATCGCCCACCAGCCCGACGAGTACGTCGAGGTCGACGACATCGTCCGCAAGACGAAGGTCTACGCCGAGGCGGCGCTGGCCTTCCTCACCGGTGCCACCGGCGCCCGGGCGGGTGCGGCGTCGTGACCGCGCAGGAGCTGCTCACCGCGCTGCCCGCCGGGCTGCCGATCGGCGCGGGCTGGACCACCACCGCGCAGACCGCGCCGGTGCGCTTCCCGTACGACGGCAGCACCGTGACCCAGGCGCCGTGGGGCGACCCCGGCGACGCGGAGGCGGCGGTCGACGCCGCGCGGGAGGCCGCCGCGGAGATGGCCGGCCTGCCCGGCCACCGGCGGCGCGCGATCCTGACGACAGTCGCCGCCGAGGTGCGCGCCCGCGCCGACTCGCTGGCCGAGCTGCTGGTCCTGGAGACCGGCAAGCCGCTCGTCGACTGCCGGGTCGAGGTCGCCCGGACGCTCGTCACGCTGGAGACGGCCGCCGAGGAGGTCGGGCACCTGACCGGCGAGACGGTGGCGCTGGACATGCAGCCGGCCGGCGAGGGCATGCTCGGTTTCTGGGTACGCCGCCCGGTCGGTGTCGTCGTCGGCATCACCGGCTTCAACTACCCGCTGCTCCTGGCCGCGCACAAGGTCGCGCCGTCGGTCGCGGCCGGCTGCCCGGTGATCGTGAAGCCGGCGCCGAACACGCCGCTGGCCACGCTGGTGCTGGTCGACCTGTTCCGGCGGGCGGGCTGCCCGGCCGCCGGGGTCCAGCTCGTCACCGGTGGCGTCGAGGTCGGCAAGCTCCTGACCACGCACCCCGCCGTCGCCGCCGTGTCGTTCACCGGGTCGGCGCACGTCGGCCACCAGATCGCCCGCGCCGCGGCCCCGCGCAAGGTGCTGCTGGAACTCGGGTCCAACGCGGCGCTCGTCGTCGGCCGCGACGCCGACCTCGACCGGGCCGCCGAGGCGGTCGTACGCGGCGGGTTCTACGCCTCGGGCCAGGCGTGCATCAGCGTGCAGCGGGTGATCGTCGAGGAGCCGGTCCGCGAGGCGCTGCTGGACCGCCTCCGGCCGCTGCTGGCGTCGGTCGCCACCGGTGACCCCCGGTCCGCCGACACCCGGGTGTCCGCCCTGGTGGACGAGGCGTCCACCGAGCGGGTGCACTCGTGGGTGGACCGCGCGGTCGCCGCCGGGGCCCGCTGCCTGGCCGGCGGTACGGCGCAGGGCCGGGTGCTGCAACCGACGGTGCTCGTCGACGTCCCCGAGGACGCCGAGTGCTGGGCGGAGGAGATCTTCGGTCCGGTGGTCTGCGTCCGGTCGGTGCCGGACATGGACTCGGCGGTCGAGCTGGTCAACCGGTCCCGCTACGGGCTCCAGGCCGCCGTCTTCACCCGTGACCTGGCTGTCGCCCTCGACGTCGTGCGCCGCCTCGACGTCGGTGGTGTGCTGGTCAACGAGGTGCCCGGCTTCCGCGCCGACAACATGCCGTACGGCGGCGTCAAGGACTCCGGCATCGGCCGGGAGGGACCGCGCTTCGCCATGGAGGAGCTGACCGTGACCAAGATGGTGATGATCAGGCCATGACTCGGAGTGGGAGCACACACGCATGGTGATCTACTTCGTCCGGCGGCTGGCCATCCTCGCGGTATCGCTGTTCGCCGCGTCCATCCTCGTCTTCACGATGCTGGCGCTGCTGCCGGGCGACCAGGCGCAGGCGATGCTCGGCGTGAACGCCACCCCGGAGGCGCTGGAGGCGCTGCGGGAGCAGTTCGGCACGAACCGGCCGTTCACCGAGCGGTACCTCGACTGGGCCGGCGGCCTGATCCGCGGTGACTTCGGCATCTCGCCGCTGAGCGGGGTGTCGGTCGGCTCGGAGATCGCCGACAAGCTCGGCGTGACGGTGCCGCTCATCCTGGCCGGGATGACGCTGGCGCTGCTCATCGCCGTGCCGCTGGGCATCCTCGCCGCGGTGAAGAGCCGTACCGCGATCGGGACGGCGCTGTCCGCGCTGAGCCAGGTCGGCATCGCCGTTCCGTCGTTCTGGCTCGGCATCCTGCTCATCACCGTGTTCGCGGTGAAGCTGCAGTGGCTGCCCGCCGGCGGGTTCACCGGGTGGGACGACGTCGGCGGCGCCGTGCAGGCCCTGCTGATGCCGGCGCTGGTCCTCGGCGTGGCCCAGGGCGCGATCCTGATGCGCTACGTCCGGTCCGCGGTGGTCGAGGTCATGCAGGAGGACTTCATCCAGACCGCGCGGGCCAAGGGCCTCAGCCGCTCGCAGGCGCTGACCCGGCACGCGCTGCGCAACGCGGCCATCCCGGTCATCACCGTCCTCGGCCTGCAACTCGCGACGCTGCTCATCGGCACCGTCGTGATCGAGAACGTCTTCGGCCTGCCCGGTCTCGGCCGGATGCTGCTGCAGGACGTGGGCAACCGCGACCTGCTGAAGGTGCAGGGCACCGTGATGGTGCTGACCGCCGCGGTGCTTCTGATCAACTTCGTCGTCGACGTGGTGTACAACGCGGTCGACCCCAGGCTGAGGAGCAAGGCATGACATCAGTCGCCGACGCCCCACCGGACGCCACCGCCGACGTCGTCGCGGCCGGCCCCGTCAAGCCGCGCCGCCGCTGGAACCTCACGCTGGTGATCGGCGCCGGCCTGGTGGGCCTGGTCGTCCTCACCGCACTCGTGTCGTTCCTCTGGACGCCGTACGACCCCACCCGGGTCGACCCGTCCCAGACGCTGCTCTCCCCGGGCGGCGAGCACTGGCTCGGCACCGACCACTTCGGCCGGGACATCGTCAGCCAGCTCCTCGTCGGCGCGCGGACCACACTGTTCGTCGGTGTCGTCGCCGTCGCCATCGCCGCCGCTGTCGGCGTACCGCTGGGTCTGCTCGCCGCGACCGGGCACCGCTGGCTCAGCGAGCCGGTGATGCGGGCGCTGGACATCGTGTTCGCGTTCCCGGCCATCCTGCTGGCGATCATCCTGGCCGCCGGCTTCGGCGCCTCCACGCTCACCGGCATGATCGCCATCGGCGTCGCGAACGTCCCGGTGTTCGGCCGCCTCACCCGGGCCGGCGCGATGCAGGTGCTGCAGAGCGACTTCGTGCTGGCCGCGCGCAGCTACGGCCGCCGCGGCGTGGTGCTCATGGTCCGGTACGTGCTGCCGAACATCGCGGCCCTGCTCATCGTGCAGGCGTCGGTGTCGTTCGCGCACGCGGTGCTCGCCGAGGCGGCGCTGTCCTACCTCGGGTACGGCACCCCGCCACCGACCCCCACCTGGGGCCGGATGCTCCAGGAGGCCCAGAACTACTTCGTCGTGCAGCCGATGCTCGCCGTCTGGCCCGGTCTGGCCATCGCCCTGTCGGTGCTCGGCTTCAACCTCATGGGCGACGGGCTGCGCGACGCCCTCGACCCGCGGCTGAGAGGACGGTGAGCGGCGTGAGCGGGCTCGTGGTGGAGGACCTCGTCGTCAAGGTCCACGACATCCAGGCCGTCAAGGGCGTCTCGTTCGAGATCGGGCGGGGCCGGCGGATGGGACTGATCGGCGAGTCCGGCTGCGGCAAGTCCCTGACCGCGCTCGCGCTGATGGGCCTGCTGCCCCACGGCGTGACCGCGTCCGGCCGGGTGCTGCTGAACGGCCGGAACCTGCTCGACCTGTCCGACAAGGAGATGTGCGCGGTCCGCGGCAACGACATCACCATGGTGTTCCAGGAGCCGATGACGGCGCTCAACCCGCTGATGCGGGTGGGCAACCAGGTCGCCGAGTCGCTGCGGCTGCACAAGGGGATGAGCCGCGCCGCGGCCTCGGCCCGGGCCGTCGAACTGCTCGAACGGGTCCAGCTCCCCGAGCCCGACCGCACCGCGCGCAAGTACCCGCACCAGCTCTCCGGCGGCCAGCGCCAGCGCGTCGTCCTGGCCATCGCGCTGGCGTGCGACCCGGCCGTGCTGGTCGCGGACGAGCCCACCACCGCGCTGGACGTCACGGTGCAGGCGGAGATGCTGCGGCTGATGGACACGCTGGTGCGCGAGGAGGGCGCGTCGCTGCTGCTCATCACGCACGACCTGCCGGTCGTCGCCAGCATCTGCGAGGAACTGCTCGTCATGTACGGCGGCTCGATCGTCGAGCACGGCGACGTGGCGACCGTGTTCGACTCGCCCCGGCACCCGTACACGGCGGGCCTGCGGGCGTCCACGGTGCTGGAGAGCACCGACGGGAGCGGCCGGCTGTCCACCATCCCGGGCCGCGTCCCGTCGCTCGGGTCGTTCCCCACCGGCTGCGTGTACCGCAACCGCTGCCCGCGCGCCGACGACGTCTGCGCCACGGTCCCGCTGCTGACAGCACCGCCCGGCAGCACCCAGCGGGCGGCCTGCCACCACCCGATCGAGAGCGACCAGTTCCTAGGAAGCGGGAAGGCCAGCGCATGACCACCACCCCGTTGCTGGAAGCCGTCGACGTGGTGCGCGAGTACCGCGCCCCGCGGCGGTCGCTGCGTACGCCGGGCCGGCCGATCCGCGCGCTCGACGGCGTGAGCGTGCAGGTCCACGAGGGCGAGGCGTTCGGCATCGTGGGGGAGAGCGGCTCCGGCAAGTCCACGCTGTCGCGCATCCTCATGGCCCTCGACCAGCCGACCTCCGGCACCGCGTTCTACCAGGGGCAGCGGATCAGCGGCGTACCGGAGCGGCGGCTCGGGTTCCTGCGCCGCGACGTGCAGATGGTGCTCCAGGACCCGATGTCGTCGCTGAACCCGCGCATGCGGGTCGCGGACATCATCGCGGAGCCGATGCGCGCGCTGCGCCTGCCCGGCGACCACCGGGCCCGCGTCGCCGAGCTGATGCACTCCGTGGGTCTGCCCGAGGAGGCGGTGACCCGCTACCCGCACCAGTTCTCCGGCGGCCAGCGGCAGCGCATCGCCATCGCCCGCGCCCTCGCGGCGGGGCCGAAGGTCATCGTCGGGGACGAGCCGGTCAGCGCGCTCGACGTCTCGGTGCGCGCGCAGATCCTCAACCTGCTCACCGACCTGGCCGAGCAGTTCAAGCTGACCCTGATCCTGGTCTCCCACGACCTGTCCGTCGTCCGGTACCTCTGCGACCGGATCGCGGTGATGAACCAGGGCCGGATCGTCGAGACGGGTGAGACCGAATCGATCTACTCCGACCCCCGGCACCCCTACACCCAGAGGCTGCTGTCCGCGGTGCCCACCCTGAGCGGCGACCTCCTGGACCGATTCAACAGGAGCAGCACATGAGGTTGGTTGACCGCGTCGCCGTCGTCACCGGAGGCGCCAGCGGCATCGGACTGGCCACCGTCGGCCGGCTCGTCGAGGAGGGCGCGCGCGTGGTCATCGCCGACCTCGACGGCGACCGCGCCGCCGAGGCGGCCGCCGGCTTCGGGTCCGCCGTGGTCGGCGTCGCCTGCGACGTCACCCGGGCCGCTGACTGCCGCGCCGCCGTGGAGACCGCCGTCGAGCGGTTCGGCCGGCTCGACCTCATGCACGCCAACGCCGGTACGCCGTTCACGGGCCCGCTGGACGAGGTGGACCAGGCGACGCTGGACCGCGTGGTCGACGTCAACCTCAAGGGCGCGTTCTGGACCGCGCAGGCCGCCGCGCCCGCGCTGATCGAGGCCGGTGGCGGCGCGATCGTGTTCACCGCGTCGCTCCAGGCCGTCATCGCCCGCCCCCGGTACGCGCCGTACACCGCCGCCAAGCACGGCGTCATCGGCCTGATGAAGGCGCTGGCGCTGGAACTCGCGCCGCACGGCGTCCGGGTCAACGCGATCGCCCCGGCGGCGACCGAGACGCCGATGCTCTCGGCGTTCCTGGGCGGGATGGGGGACGTGCCGGACAGCGCGCGGGAGAACTTCCGGGCGTCGATCCCGCTGGGCCGCATGGCGACGCCGCGCGACTCGGCCGACGCGGTGGTGTTCCTCGCCAGCGACGAGGCGCGCATGATCACGGGCCACACGCTCGTCCTCGACGGCGGCACGACGGCCGGCTGAGGCGTACCGTGACCGGACCTCTGGCGGACCCTCCGTACGAGGGGACCATCGGACGCACCTACGACGAGTCGACGGAACACTGGAGCGCGCCCCCGTCGGCCGCCGCGGGTACGCCGAACGTGGTGTACGTGCTGCTGGACGACGTCGGGTTCGCCGACTTCGGCTGCTTCGGCGCCGAGATCGACACCCCGACGATCGACCGGCTGGCCGCCTCCGGGCTGCGGTACACCAACTTCCACACCTCGCCGCTGTGCTCGCCGACCCGGGCCAGCGTGCTCACCGGCCGCAACCACCACAGCGTCGGCATGCGCATGCTGTCCAACTTCGACAGCGGCTTCCCCAGCGGCCGGGGGCGGATCACCCACGCCGCCGCCACAGTCGCCGAGATGCTGGTCGACGCCGGGTTCAACACCATGGCGGTCGGCAAGTGGCACGTCGCGCCGCTGGAGCACACCACGCCGTCCGGCCCGTACGACCAGTGGCCGCTGGGCCGCGGCTTCGAGCGGTACTACGGCTTCCTGGAGGCCGAGACCGACAACTTCTATCCGGAGCTGGTGTACGACAACCACCAGGTGGATCCGCCGGCCACCCCGGAGGAGGGCTACCACCTCACCGAGGATCTGACCGACCGGGCCATCGGGTTCGTCCGGGACCAGACCTCGTTCACCCCGGAGAAGCCGTTCTTCCTGTATCTGGCGTACGCCGCCGCGCACGCCCCGCACCAGGCCCCGCCGGAGTACCTGGCGAAGTACCGGGGCCGCTACGACGCCGGCTGGGACGTCATCCGCGCGGACCGGCACCGGCGGCAGATCGGGCTGGGCATCATCCCGCCGGACGCGCCGCTGCCACCGCACAACCCGGGCGTCGTGCCGTGGGACGACGTGCCGCCGGAGCAGCGGCGCCTGTTCGCCCGCATGCAGGAGGCGTACGCGGCGATGGTCGACCACACCGACGCCCAGCTCGGGCGCCTGGTCGACTTCCTGGAACGGATCGGCCGGCTGGACGACACCATCTTCGTCGTCATGTCGGACAACGGCGCGAGCCCCGAGGGCACGCCGCTCGGCACGCTCAACCCCACGGCCTTCCAGAACCGGGTGCCGGAGAACCTCCGGGACAGCCTGGCCCGGATCGACGAGATCGGCGGCCCGCGGGCGCAGAGCAACTACCCGCTGGGCTGGGCGCAGGTCAGCAACACCCCGTTCCGCCGCTACAAGCAGCACACCCACGAGGGCGGGGTCCGGGTGCCGTTCGTGCTGAGCTGGCCGGCCGGTGACGTACCCGGCGGGGAGGTGCGGACGCAGTTCCAGCACAGCATCGACGTCACCGCGACGGTGCTCGACCTCGTCGGGGTGCGGCCGCCCGCCGTACGCCGGGGTGTCCCGCAGATGCCGCTGCACGGCCGCAGCTTCCGCGACGGGCTGCACGACCCGGCGGCGCCGCCGTCGCGGGACCGCCAGTACTTCGAGATGTTCGGCCACCGCGGCATCTACCACCAGGGCTGGAAGGCGGTCGCGTTCCACGAGCGGGGCACCTCCTGGGACGAGGACCGCTGGGAGCTGTACCGGATCGAGGACGATCCCACCGAGAGCCGTGATCTCGCCGCCGAGCATCCGGAGGTGCTGCGGCGTCTCATCGAGGAGTTCTGGATCGAGGCGGCCCGCTACGACGTGCTGCCGCTGGACGACAGGGGATTCGCGATCCGGGCCCGGGTGCCGCGCCCCGGATCGGTGCGGGACCGGCTGGACTTCACGTACCTGGCCGGTGTGCCGACGATCTCCGGCGCGGCGGTGCCGCCGACGATGAACCGCTCGCACGCCATCACCGCGCGGGTGCACCGCACCGACGCCACCCAGGGCGGCGTGATCGTGGTGCTCGGCAACGTCAGCGGCGGGTACGTGCTGCACATCCAGGACAACCACCTGGTGTACGAGTACAACCACCTCGGCACCCGTTACGTGCTGCGGTCCGAGGGCGAGTTGCCGCTGGGCCCGGTGGAGCTGACCTTCGAGCTGACGAAGACCGCCGACTGCCAGGGCACCGGCCGCCTGTACGTGGACGGCGAGGCGGCGGGCGAGGCGCTGTTCCCGCAGTTGCTGCCGTTCTTCCACGGCTTCGCGGGCATGGACGTCGGGCGCAGCATCCACTCGCCGGTGTCGCCGAGCTATCCGGCCCGGCACGAGTTCTCCGGCGAGCTGGAGTACGTGCGGTTCCGGCTCGCCGCGTCCGAGGAGGTCGGCGAACCGATCGCGCCGGCGGGCGGCGTCGCGCCGCGGCCGTCCGCCGGCGTCGGGTTCGAGGTCGTGGACTGACGCGCGCCGCGCGTACGGCGACGGCGCGCGGACGGACCTCGTCGTCCGTCCGCGCGCCGTCCGCCTACCGGGACCTCAGCGCAGGGCCAGGCCCCACAGCGGGTCCTCCAGGAACCGCCCGACGTGGGCGAGCACCCGGCTGCCCAGTTCGCCGTCCACCAGCCGGTGGTCGAACGACAGCGACAACTGCACCGTCCACCGGGGGACGACCTGCTCGTCGACCACCCACGGCATCCGGCGCAGCGCGCCGAGGCAGAGGATCGCCGCCTCACCGGGGTTGAGGATCGGGGTGCCGGCGTCCACCCCGAACACCCCGATGTTGGTGATGGTGATCGTTCCGCCGGACAGGTCGGCGGGACGGGTGCGGCCCTCCCGCGCGGTGGCCGCCAGCTCGTTCAGGGCGACCGCGAGATCCCGTACCGGAAGGTTCTGCGCGGCCTTGACGTTCGGTACGAGCAGGCCGCGCGGCGTCGCGGCGGCGATGCCCAGGTTGACGTCGGCGAACCGGACGATCTCCTGGTTCTCCTCGTCCCACCGGGCGTTGACGTCCGGGTACCGGCGGACGGCGTCCAGCACCGCCAGCGACGCCACGAGCAGCGGGCTGACCTTCACCCCCTGGAAGGCCGGGTCCTGCTTCAGCCGGTCCACGAACTCGACCGTGCCGGTCATGTCGACGGTGAGGAACTCGGTGACGTGCGGCGCGGTGAACGCGCTGGCGACCATTGCGGCGGCGGTCGCCTTGCGGACCCCGCGCACGGGCAGGCGTTCGTCCCGCCGGTGGTCGGCCACGGGTGCCGGGCCGGTGGTGTGGTCGAGCAGGTCCTGGCGGGTGATCCGGCCGCCGGGGCCGCTGCCGCGTACCTCGGTCAGCTCCACACCGAGGTCCTTCGCGAGCTTGCGCAGCGGCGGCTTGGTGAGCACCGGCGGCCGGGACGTGTGCGGCCCGCGGGTGGGCTCGGCCGGGCGGACGGACCGCGTCGCGCGGCGCGGCCGGCGCGTCCGCGCCTGGGCCGACACCCCGTAGCCCACGAGCACGGCGGTGCGCTCCACGGCCGGCTCGTCGCCGGTCGGCTCGTCCCCGGCCGGCGTCGCGGCGGCGGGCTCATCGGCGGGCGGGGCCGCGGGGTCGTCGCCCGCCGTCCGGATCGCGATGATCGGCGAGCCGACGTCGACGGTCTGTCCCTCCTCGGCGAGGAGGCGGTCCACCACGCCGGCGTACGGGCTGGGCAGCTCGACCACGGCCTTGGCGGTCTCGATGTCCACCAGGACGTCGTTGAGGCGGACCGGATCGCCCGGTGCGACCCGCCAGGTGACGATCTCGGCCTCGGTGAGGCCCTCGCCGACGTCGGGCAGGCGGAACTGTTGAACGCTCACGGGTACCTCTCCCTTCACGCGGCCAGGACGCGGTCGACGGCGTCGAGGATCCGGTCCAGGTCGGGCAGGTACTCCTCCTCGACCTTGGCCGGCGGGTACGGCAGGTTGAAGCCGCCGACCCGCTCGACCGGCGCCTCCAGCGAGTAGAAGCACCGGCTCGTGACCTGCGCGACGACCTCGGCGCCGAACCCGGCGAACGTGGGGGCCTCGTGGACCACCACCGCCCGGCCGGTACGGCGCACGGACTCCTCGATGGTCGCCACGTCCAGCGGGGAGATGGACCGCAGGTCGATCACCTCGATGTCGCGGCCCTCCTGAGCGGCGGCCTCGGCGGCGGCGACGCAGGTGGCGACGGTGCCGCCGTACGTCAGCAGGGTCACGTCGGTGCCCGGCCGCACGGTCCGGGCGCGGTCCAGCGGCAGCGGCGGTCCGGCGGTTGTCACCTCGCCCTTGACCCAGTAGCGGCGCTTCGGCTCGTAGAAGATGACCGGGTCGTCACCGGCGACGGCCTGGCGGATCATCCAGTGCGCGTCGTCCGGGCTGGCGCAGTAGACGACCCGCAGCCCGGCGGTGTGCGCGAAGTACGCCTCGTTCGACTCGCTGTGGTGCTCCACCGCGCCGATGCCGCCGCCCACGGGGATCCGCACGACCACGGGCAGGCCGGTACGGCCGCCGGTGCGCGCCCGCATCTTGGCGAGCTGGGAGACGATCTGGTTGAACGCGGGGTAGACGAAGCCGTCGAACTGGATCTCGCAGACCGGGCGGTAGCCGCGCAGCGCCAGCCCGATGGCGGTGCCGATGATCCCGGACTCGGCGAGGGTGGTGTCCACCACCCGGGCCTCGCCGAAGTCCTTCTGGAGACCGTCGGTGACCCGGAAGACGCCGCCGAGCCGGCCGACGTCCTCGCCCATCAGGAGGACCTTGTCGTCGTCCTCCATGGCGCGGCGCAGGCCGCTGTTCAGTGCCTGACAGAGGGTGAGCATGAACGAGTTCTCCGATCGCAGGCGGGCGTCAGTCGAGGAAGGAGGCGCGGTAGGCGACGAACGCGTCGCGCTCCTCCCGCAGGAGCGGGGGCACGTCGGCCAGCACCGTGGCGAAGGCGTCGGCGAGGTCCGGCGCCGTCAGCGCCAGGCACTCCCGGCGGGTACGGTCGGCCAGTTCGTCCGCCTCGGTCTGGATCTCGCCGAGGAACGCCTCGTCGCTCCAGCCCTCGGCGCGCATGAGCGCCTCGACCCGGGCCAGCGGGTCCCGCGCCCGCCACGCCTCCAGCTCGTCGTCGGTGCGGTACCGGGTCGGGTCGTCCGACGTGCTGTGCCCACCCATCCGGTACGTGGTGGCCTCGACGATCGCGGGACCGTTGCCGGACCGGGCGTGCGCGGTCACCGCTGACGTCACCGCGTACACCGCCAGCACGTCGTTGCCGTCGACCCACTCGCTGCGCAGGCCGAACCCGGCGCCGCGCCGGTGGATCGGCGTACGCGTCTGCGACGCCGTCGGCGTCGAGATGGCCCACTGGTTGTTCTGGCAGAAGAACACCATCGGGGCGGCGTTGACGGCGGCGATGTTCATGGCCTCGCTCGCGTCGCCCTCGCTGGCGGCGCCGTCACCGAAGTACGTCACGACGACCGTGTCGCTGCCGTCGCGCTGCACTCCGAGGGCGTACCCGGTGGCGTGCAGCAGCTGGGCGGCCAGGACCAGCGTGTAGATGTGGAACGAGTACGGCTCCGGATCCCAGCCGCTGTGCGCGACGCCGCGCCACTGGCGCAGCAGGTCGGCCGGGCCGATGCCGCGCCACAGCGCCGCGGCGTGCTCCCGGTAGCTCGGGAAGACGTAGTCGTCGGGGCGTACCGCCGCGACGGAACCGACCTGGGCGGCCTCCTGGCCGCGGCACTGCAGCCACAGGCCCAGCTCGCCCTGTCGCTGCAACGCGAACGCCTCGTCGTCGAGGCGGCGGGCGAGCCGCATCCCTCGGTACAGGTCACGGGTGAGGCGGCCGAGCGCGTCGCGGTCGGCGTCGACCTCGGGGTGCAGGCGCCCGTCCGGGGTGACGAGCTGGGTCCAGCCCTCGGACGTACGCGGAAGTCCGGTGGTGCCGGTGAACGGGTTGGTGACCGGTGGGTCGGCGAGATCTACGGTAGTCATTCGTCACCTTCTGGGTGCGTCGGTCTCCGCGTCACCGGGGTCGCCGGCCGTCTCGCGGATCTCTCGGATACGGGACCGCCCGCCGGGGTGGACCCGGCGGGCGGTGGTGGGCATTGCCTCAGACCGTGTGGCGGTCGGCGAGTGTCAGCGCCTCGTCGAGGATCGCCAGGCCGGCCTTGGCCTCCGTCTCCGACACGGTGCACGGCGGCACCACGTGGATCCGGTTGAAGTTCGCGAACGCGACCAGGCCGCCCCGCTTGCACGCGGCCAGCACCTCGTTCATCTCCGGCGACGACGACCCGTACGGCGCCAGCGGCTCCTTCGTCTCGCGGTCGCGTACCAGTTCCAGCGCCCAGAACACGCCGAGCCCGCGTACGTCACCGACGCTCGGGTGCCGGTCGGCCAGCTCGCGCAGCCCCGGGCCCAGCACGTCGGCGCCGATCGTGGCGGCGTTCTCGACGATCCGCTCGTCCCGCATCACGTTGATGGTCGCGACGGCGGCGGCGGTGGCCAGCGGGTGACCGGAGTAGGTCAGGCCGCCGGGGTAGGCGCGGGTGGCGAACGTCTCGGCGACGTGGTCGGCGATCACCACACCGCCGAGCGGGACGTAACCGGAGTTCACGCCCTTGGCGAAGGTGATCAGGTCGGGCGTCACGCCGTAGTGGTCCAGCGCGAACCAGGCGCCGGTACGCCCGAAGCCCGCCATCACCTCGTCGGCGACGTAGAGGATGCCGTGCCTGTCGCACAGCTCCCGTACCCCCGCGAGGAAGCCCGGCGGCGGCGGCATGATGCCGGCGGTGCCCGGCACCGTCTCCAGCACGATCGCGGCGATGGTGGACGGGCCCTCCATCTCCACGACGCGTTCGAGATGGCGCAGCGCGAGCGCGCACTCCTCCTCCTCGGTCGTGGCGCCGAACTCCGACCGGTACAGGAACGGGCCGAAGAAGTGCACCACCCCGGCGGTGCCGTTGTCGCTGGGCCAGCGGCGCGGGTCGCCGGTCAGGTTCACCGCGGTCTGGGTGCCGCCGTGGTAGCTGCGGTACTGCGACAGCACCTTCGGCCGGCCGGTGTGCAGCCGGGCCATCCGGACGGCGTGCTCGATCGCGTCCGCGCCGCCGTTGGTGAAGAAGACCTTGGAAAGACCGGCCGGGGTCAGCTCGGTGATCAGCCGGGCCGCCTCGCCGCGGACGTCGTTGGCGTACGACGGCGCGATAGTGCACAGGCGCGCCGCCTGCTCCTGGATCGCCGCGACCACCACCGGGTGCTGGTGGCCGATGTTGGTGTTGACGAGCTGGGACGAGAAGTCCAGGTAGCGGTTCCCGTCGCCGTCCCAGAAGTACGAGCCCTCGGCGCGCTCGACCACCATCGGGTCGAGCAGCGACTGGGCGGACCAGGAGTGGAAGACGTGCGCGCGGTCGAGTTCGTAGGTGCGCTGTGCGCTGCTGCTCATCGGTCTCTCTCCGCTGCTCAGACGTTCTCGGGGAAGCCGAGGTTGATCCCGCCGTGGCTGGGGTCGAGCCACCGGGAGGTGACGACCTTGCCGCGGGTGAAGAAGTGCACGCCCTCGGCGCCGTGGGCGTGCGAGTCGCCGAAGAGGCTGTCCTTCCAGCCGCCGAAGGAGTAGTAGGCCATCGGCACCGGGATCGGCACGTTGACGCCGACCATGCCGACCTCGACCTCGTTCTGGTAGCGGCGCGCCGCGCCGCCGTCGTTGGTGAAGATGGCCGTCCCGTTGCCGTACCGGTTGGCGTTCACCAGCGCGAGCGCCTCGTCGTAGCTGCCGACGCGCACCACCGACAGCACCGGCCCGAAGATCTCGTCGGTGTAGACGCTCATCTCCGGCTGCACCCGGTCCAGCAGGCTCGGCCCGAGCCAGAACCCGGACTCGTCGCCGTCGACCCGCACCTCACGGCCGTCCACCACCAGCTCGGCGCCGGCCTCGACGCCCGCGTCGAGGTACGACGCGACGCGGTCGCGGTGCTCCCGGGTGACCAGCGGGCCCATGTCGCAGGAGCGGCGGCCGTCACCGACCCTCAGCGTGGCGATGCGCTCGCGGATCCGGGCCACCAGGTCGTCGGCGACGGGCTCGACGACCACCAGGGCCGAGATGGCCATGCACCGCTCGCCGGCCGAGCCGAACCCGGCGTTGACCGCCGCGTCGGCGGCCAGGTCCAGGTCGGCGTCCGGCAGCACCACCATGTGGTTCTTCGCGCCGCCGAGGGCCTGGACGCGCTTGCCGTTGCGGGTGCCCGTCTCGTAGACGTACCGGGCGATCGGCGTGGAGCCGACGAACGACACCGCCTTGACCTCGGGGTGCTCCAGCAGCCGGTCCACGGCGACCTTGTCGCCGTGCACGACGTTGAACACGCCGGCGGGCAGGCCGGCCTGCTCCCAGAGCCGGGCCACGAGCAGCGACGCGGACGGGTCCTTCTCGCTGGGCTTGAGCACGACGGTGTTGCCGGCCGCGATGGCGATGGGCACGAACCACATCGGGACCATCACCGGGAAGTTGAACGGCGAGATGACGGCGCAGACGCCGACCGGCTGGCGGATCGAGTAGACGTCCACGTTCGTGGACACGCCCTCGGAGTAACCGCCCTTGAGCAGGTGCGGGATCCCGCAGGCGAACTCGACGACCTCCAGGCCGCGGGTGACCTCGCCGAGGGCGTCGGAGACGACCTTGCCGTGCTCGGCCGTGATCAGCTCGGCCAGCTCCTGCTTGTGCTGGTTGACCAGCTCGCGGAACGCGAACAGCACCTGGGTGCGCTTGGTCAGCGACGAGGTCCGCCAGGAGGCGAACGCGGCGGCGGCCGAGGCGACGGCCTGGTCCACCTCGTCGACGGAGGCCAGCGGCACCTCCGTCCGGACCGTGCCCAGCGCCGGATCGTAGACTGGGGCCGCACGCTCGGTGACGCCGGCGAACGGCTTGCCGTCGATCCAGTGGGTCACCCGCTCCAGCGGGGCGGGAGCGGGCGCGGTGCCGGGTGCTGTCTGGGTCATGCCCGGGATCATCTGCGCTTCCCCAGGTCCGGGCAATGGGCACTGTGTCGTTCCCGTCCCCGGGAAGCGCACATACTGTGCGCCGGAGGGAAGGGGGAGGCGCTCCGATGCCGATGACCGTCCGCGACGTGCTCGAACTGCCGGCGCTGCAGCAGGCCGGGCCGCGCGTCCTGGCGGGCCGGGACCGGCTGGACGCGCCGGTGCGCTGGGTGCACGTCGCCGAGATCCCCGAGATCGCCGACCTGCTCCGCGGCGGCGAACTGGTCCTGACCACGGGCATCGGCCTGCCCCCCGACGACGACGGGCTGCGCCGGTGGATCGACGGCCTCGCGGCCGTCGGGGCGGCGGGTGTGGTGGTCGAGCTGGGCCGCCGGTTCGGCGGAACCCTGCCGGCCGGGCTGGTCGAGCACGCCCGCAGCCGGAACCTGCCCCTCATCGCGCTCCGGCGCGAGATGCGGTTCGTCGCCGTCACCGAGGTCGTCCACTCGGTGATCGTCGAGGAGCAGACGGCCGACCTGCTCGCGAAGGACGAGATCCACCGCGTCTTCACCGAGCTGTCGGTGGAGGGCGCCGAGCCCCGGCAGGTGCTCCGCGAGGTCACCCGCCTGTCCCGGCGTCCCGCCGTGCTGGAGAACCTCGCGCACCAGGTGCTGGCGTACGAGACCGGCCCGCTGACCGCCGAGGAACTGCTCGACCGCTGGGAGACCCGCTCCCGCGCGGTCGAGGTTCCGTCCGGCACCGGCTACGAGCCGCGCTCGGGCTGGCTGGTGACGGGCGTCGAGGCGCGGGGCAACCGGTGGGGGCGGCTCGTGCTGCTGTGCGACCAGGAGCCGCCGGCCCGGACCCGGGTGCTGCTGGAACGGGCCGCGTCCACGATCGCGCTGAACCAGCTCGTCGCCCGGGACTCGTCGTCGGTCGAGCGGCAGGCGCGCAGCAGCCTGCTGCTGAGCCTCGTCAACCACTCGGCGCCCACCCGGGACGTGGCACTGCGGGCGCGCGGGCTCGGTGTCGTCCTGGAGCAGCGACTGCTGCTCGGCGTCGTGGTCCGGCGTCGCCGGCCGGCCCCGGCCACCGGCGGCGAGGCGAACGCGCGCCGGCGGGAGCTGCTCGACGCGGTCGAGACGGCGGTCCGCGAGTGCGGGCTCGCCGCGCTCGTCGGCGACGTGGACGAGGCGGCCGGCGGCACCGGCGTCACCCTCCTCGTCGCGCTCGACGGGACCGGCTCCGACGAGGCCGCGCTGGGGAGCCTGTCCGCCGCGCTCACCCGGGCGGGCCATCGGGCCGGATCGGATGTCGTGGTCGCCGCCGGATCGGTGGTCCGGACGCTCGACCTGGCCCGGCGCTCACTGGTCGAGGCGGCGCAGGTCGCCGACGCGACTGTGCACACCGCCGAGCCGCGCCCGTTCTACCGGCTGCACGACGTCCGCCTCCGGGGCCTGCTGTACCTGCTGCGCGACGACGTGCGCCTGCAGACGTTCGTCGAGCGCGAGCTGGGCCCGCTGCTCTCCTACGACCAGCGCCACGGCACCAACCACGTCGCCCTGCTGGAGACGTACCTCGTGGAGGGGCGCAACAAGCGGCGCGCGGCGGACGCGATGTCCCTGTCGCGGTCCGCGCTGTACCAGCGGCTGGAGCTGATCGAGCGGGTGCTCGGCGTCGACCTGGATTCGAGCGAACGGCGCCTGTCGCTGCACGTGGCGCTCACCGCCCGGGACGTCATGCGCGCCGGCGGCCCGGAGGTCGCCGGCTGACCGGTCACCTGTGGGTGCCGCGGCCCGACCGGAGGCGCCGGACGCCGTCGCGGCCCGGGGCGCTGTGCACGCTGACGCTGACCACCGGTACGGCGTTCGCGACGCTCTTGCGGACCGTCTCCATCGGCGCCGTGGCGGGGGAGCACTCCACGATCATCACCGCGGACCGGTCGGGGCACTGCACGTACTGGACGTGTGACACGGCGACCCGGCGGGAGTGCAGCACGGACAGCACCTTGAGCAGCCCGGTGGTGGAGTGACCCACGCCGAGGTGGACCACCATCGTGCACGGCGTGCCGTGCTCGTCGGCGGGCTCGTCGTGCGGGCGGCGGCCGGGCGCGGGCCGGGGAAGATCGACGGTTGCGGGGGTGGATGCGGACACGCTCACGGGGGCCTCACAGGGACGAGCCGACAGGTTGGCTTGGCCGGCGACGCACGCGGAGGCGTACGCCGCCTAGGTAATCAGCCGGGTCGCGATTCGATTGCCCACGGCGGGAGTGTGGCACGGGAACCGGCTCGCCGGGAGGCTGCGCCGGGCAGCCGTCCGCCACGTGAGACAGGGCCCTGACCTGCGGATCGACGGTGATGGGTCGCCTCGGTGGGGCCGATCGCCGGGTTACCGGCCGGTACGCGAGCCCTTAAGGATCGTTCAGGATCTCGCTCTACACTCGGAACCGGGACGACGACTTGAGAAGGAGCTCCGCGCATGGACGCTGACGAGATCGCCGCCGGTCGGGCCCGCTGGCAGGCCCGCTACGACGCCGCCCGCAAGCGCGACGCGGACTTCACCACGCTGTCCGGAATGCCGGTCGAGCCGGTGTACGGCCCGCCGGAGGACACCGCGTACCCCGGGTTCGAGCGGATCGGCTGGCCGGGCGAGTTCCCGTACACCCGGGGTCTGTACCCGACCGGCTACCGCGGGCGGACCTGGACCATCCGGCAGTTCGCCGGCTTCGGCAACGCCCGGCAGACCAACGAGCGCTACAAGATGATCCTCGGCGCGGGCGGCGGCGGTCTGTCCGTCGCCTTCGACATGCCGACGCTGATGGGCCGCGACTCGGACGACCCGCAGTCGCTCGGCGAGGTCGGCCACTGTGGCGTCGCTGTGGACTCGGCCGCCGACATGGAGGTGCTGTTCGACGGCATCGACCTGGCCGGCGTGACCACCTCGATGACCATCTCCGGTCCGGCCGTGCCGGTCTTCTGCATGTACCTGGTCGCCGCCGAGCGGCAGGGCGCCGACCTGTCCACGCTGGACGGAACGCTCCAGACGGACATCTTCAAGGAGTACATCGCGCAGAAGGAGTGGCTGTTCGACCCCGAGCCGCACCTGCGCCTCATCGGTGACCTGATGGAGTACTGCGCCCGGGAGATCCCCCGGTACAAGCCGCTGTCCGTCTCCGGCTACCACATCCGCGAGGCCGGCTCGACCGCCGCGCAGGAGCTGGCGTACACGCTGGCCGACGGCTTCGGGTACGTCGAGCTGGGCCTGTCGCGCGGGCTGGACGTGAACACGTTCGCTCCCGGCCTGAGCTTCTTCTTCGACTCGCATGTGGACTTCTTCGAGGAGATCGCGAAGTTCCGCGCCGCCCGCCGGATCTGGGCCCGTTGGCTGCGTGACGTGTACGGCGCCACCAGCGAGAAGGCCCAGTGGCTGCGGTTCCACACGCAGACCGCCGGGGTGTCGCTGACCGCGCAGCAGCCGGTCAACAACGTGGTGCGTACGGCCGTGGAGGCCCTGGCCGCGGTGCTCGGCGGCACCAACTCGCTGCACACCAACGCGCTCGACGAGACGCTCGCCCTGCCCACCGACGAGTCGGCCGAGATCGCCCTGCGTACCCAGCAGGTGCTGATGGAGGAGACCGGCGTGACCAACGTGGCCGACCCGCTCGGCGGCTCCTGGTACGTCGAGGCGCTCACCGACCGGATCGAGGCCGAGGCGGAGGAGATCTTCGCCCGGATCAAGCAGCTCGGCGGCGAGGGCCCGCACACCATCGGCCCGATGACCTCCGGCATCCTGCGTGGCATCGAGGACGGCTGGTTCACCGGGCACATCGCCGAGTCGGCGTTCGTCTACCAGCAGGCGCTGGAGAAGGGCGACAAGCGGATCGTCGGCGTCAACTGCCACACCGGGACCGTCGCCAAGGACCTGGAGATCCTGCGCATCTCGCACGAGGTGGAGCTGGAGCAGCGCCGGGTGCTGACCGAGCGCAAGTCGGCCCGCGACGACGCCGCCGTCACCGCCGCCGTGGCGCGGATGGTCGAGGTCTCCCGGACCGGCGAGAACATGATCCCCGCCATGCTCGACGCGGTCCGCGCCGAGGCCACCCTCGGCGAGATCTGCGACGCCCTCCGCACCGAGTGGGGCGTCTACCGAGAGCCCGCCCGCTTCTGACCACCCGTCCCCACCCTCACCCCCACCCCCACCCCCACCCCCACCCCCGCGATCTTGCAGTTCGGGCCCTCCGCGTGCGGCAGTTCGTCGCATTTGCCGGGGCGGAAAGTGCAAGATCGCGGGGAGGTGGGGGTGAGGGGGCGGCGCGGGGGTTGAGCAGGGGTGAGAGTGGCGACGTGGGCGTTGCGGGTGGTCGGAGATCCTCGGGGTACGTGCGAGACTAGACAACCATGAGCGACCCACGGATCACCTCGTCGATCTTCACCCGCGGCGCGGTCGACCTCAGCGCGCTGCGCACCCCCGCACCGGCCGACACCTCCTCCGCCACACCGTCCCAGGGCGCTGGGCCGACCGGGCTGCCGGGCAGCCCCGCCGGCTCCGCCGCCGTGATCGACGTGACCGAGGCGAACATCCAGTCCGAGGTGCTCGAACGCTCGCTCACCACACCGGTCGTGGTCTTCTTCGGCGCCGCCGGCTACCCGGAGAGCGACCAGTTCGCACCGGTGCTGGAGCGGCTGGCCGCCGAGGGCGGCGGAGCGTGGCTGCTGGCCCGGGTCGACGTGCAGCAGCAGCCGCGCCTAGCGCAGATGTTCCAGCTCCAGACGCTGCCGACCACGTACGCCATCGTCGGTGGGCGCCCGATCGACGCCTTCCCCGGCCCGGTGCCGGAGTCGCAGTTGCGACAGTGGCTCCAGGCGGTCCTCAAGGCCGGTGGCGTCACAGTCGCCGAGCCGGAGGACCCGCGCCTCGACGCCGCCGACGACGCGCTGATGAGCGGTGACCTCGACGCCGCCGAGGCGGCGTACCGGAAGATCCTGGCCGAGACCCCGGCCGACGCGGCGGCGGAGGCGGGCCTGGCGCAGGTCGGGCTGGCCCGCCGAGTGGCCGGCGCGGACCCGCAGGGCGCGCTCGACGCCGCGGCCGCCGCCCCGGACGACGTGGACGCCCAACTGCTGGCCGCCGACATCGAGGTGCTCAGCGGCCTCGCCGACCAGGCGTACAAGCGGCTCGTCGGCCTGGTCCGGCGCACCGCCGGGGACGACCGGGACCGCGTACGCCAGCACCTGCTCGGCCTGTTCACCATCGCCGGCCCGGACGACCCCGCCGTGGCCTCCGCCCGACGCGCCCTGGCCAGCGCACTGTTCTGAGTCAACCCGCGCGGGCCGGCGCACCGCCGGCCCGCCCGACCACCGAGGACGGGAGCCCATGATGCGCCGGATCGCCGTCCTCGACGCGCCGACGAACCTCGGACTGCGCCCGCCCACCGCGAGCTCCGTCCCCGGCTGCGCCAAGGCGCCGGGTGCGCTGCGCGACCACGGCCTGCTCGCCCGGCTGCGGGCCCGCGACGCCGGCTGCCTCACCCCGCCCCGGTACGACCCGGGGGACTGGCGCCCCGGCGACGGCGTCTGCCACGCGCCGGAGATCTCCGCGTACTCGGCGGCGCTCGCCGACCGGATCGGCGCGATCATCGACCGGGGCGAGTTCCCGCTGGTGCTCGGCGGCGACTGCTCGGTGCTGCTCGGCTCGGCGCTGGCCATGCACCGCCTCGGTGAGGCGGTCGGCGGGCGGATCGGGCTGGTCTTCGTCGACGGTCACTCCGACTTCCGGCACCCCGGCAACGCCTCCTACGTCGGCGCGGCAGCCGGGGAGGACCTGGCCCTGGTCACCGGCCGGGGACAGCCCGACCTGGCCGCGATCGAGGGCCGGCGGCCCTACTTCCGGGACATCGACGTGGTGGTGCTCGGCATCCGCGCGCAGGACGAGTACCGGCTCGACCTCCAGGCCGCCGGCATCACCACCCGGCCGGTGCCGGCGCTGCGCGCCGAGGGTGCCGCCCGGACCGCGCAGTGGGCGCACGAGCAGCTCGTCGACTGCGCCGGGTACTGGGTGCACATCGACGTGGACGTGCTCGACCCGGCGGTGATGCCCGCCGTGGACGCGCCCGACCCGGGCGGCATCGCCTTCGCCGAGCTGGAGATCCTGCTCGCCGGGCTGGTCGACACCCCGCACTGCCTCGGCGTCGAGCTGACCGTCTTCGACCCCGACTACGACCCGGACGGGGCGTACGCGGCCGAGATCGTGAACACGGTGGTGGCCGGGCTCGCCCCGGTGGTCGCGCCGGGCGCCGTGCCGCCCCGGCTGCTGCCGGCCGGGCCGGTCGCGCCGGCGCCCCGCGCCGCCGACAGCCGGCCCGAGCCCGAGCCGCTGCCCGCCCCGGCTGCCGTACCGGCGCCGGCGGTCGCGGTGGAGCCGATCGGCCCCGACCCGACCGCCGCCGACGACCTCGGCGAGGACCCGCTGGGGCCCGGCCTGCTGCGCCGCGCGCCCGCCGGGGACGAGCCGGACCCGGCCCGCTCCGGCATCGACATCGCCTGACCGGTACGCCTCAGCGCGTCGCCCGGCCGGACCGGGCTCGGCTCAGGGCCGGGCGGCGCGGAACCCGCTCAGCTCGCGGCGAGGCCGCGCAGGAACTTCTCGGCGATCGGCGCCGCCACCTTCGAGCCCGCCCCGCCCTGCTCGACGAAGACGGCGAAGGCCACGTCGCCCTGCCAGCCGACGAACCAGGCGTGTGTGTGCGCCGGGTTGTTGTCGTACTCCGCGGTGCCGGTCTTGCCGTGCACCGGCTCGCCCGGCACGTCCGCCAGCGCGCTGCCGCTGCCCGAGGTGACGACCCCGCGCATCATCGACTTCAGCGCCGCCACCGACTCCGGCTTGAGCGCCTCGCCGGCCGGCGCGGGCTTGGCCGGTGCCGGGTCGAGCAGCAGCTTGGGCTGCTCGAACTTGCCCCGGGCCACCGCTGCCGTGGCGCTCGCCATCGCCAGCGGGCTCACCAGCGTGGTGCCCTGGCCGATCGCGGCGGCGGCCTGCTCGGTGGCCGGGCCGTTGGCGGAGATCTTGCCGGTGAACGCGTCGGTGCCGAGATCCCACGCGGCCTCCAGGCCGAGCGTACGGCCGGCCTGCGCCAGCCCGTCCGGGCCGAGCTTCGGCGCCAGCGCCACGAACGCGGTGTTGCACGACTTGGCGAAGTCGGTGGCGAACGGCACCGCGCCCAGCTCGAAGTTGTCCGAGTTCTTGAAGACCCGGCCCTCGACCGTCGACGTCTTCGGGCAGTCCACAGTCGTCTGCGGCGTCACCGCGCCCCGGTCGAGCAGGCCGAGCGCGCTGACCATCTTGAACGTCGAGCCGGGCGGCACCTGGGCGGTGAAGGCGAGGTTGTCGCCCGCCGCGCCCGGGCCGTTCGCGGCGGCCAGCACCGCGCCGTCGCTGATCCGCACGGCGACCAGGGCGGAGCGGCGGGTC
Organism: Micromonospora sp. WMMD1274; assembly: GCF_049179035.1. Lineage (NCBI taxonomy): Bacteria > Bacillati > Actinomycetota > Actinomycetes > Micromonosporales > Micromonosporaceae > Micromonospora > Micromonospora sp. WMMD1274. Next base: position 1,671,560 of record NZ_JBMHMG010000001.1, on the reverse strand, counting down.
TGCCCGCGCAACGCGGCGTCGGCGGCGTTCTGGGTGGCCGCGTCGATGGTGGTCTTCACCGGCTGACCGGGCTTCGGGTCGGCGCGGTACAGCTCCGTGCCGGTCGGCTCCACCTTGCCGTCCGGCGTGGTCCGCTCGGTGATCACGGTGACGCCGGGGACGCCGCGCAGCCGCTCGTCGTACCGGCCCTGGAGACCGCCGTGGCCGACCAGGTCGCCGCGCGCGTACCGCTCGGGGTGGGCCTGGAGGTCGTCGGCGGTGGCCTGGTCGACCGAGCCGAGCAGCGCCCGGGCGAACTCGCGGGTCGGCGCCAGCATGAGCTGCTCGGAGACGAACCGGGTGCCGGGCAGGTCGTAGATGCGCGGCTTGATCTGCCGGTACGCCTCGTCGCGCAGCGTCACCACCTCGACGAGCCCGTCCGCCTTCGCCTCCTTGAGTCGCTTGGGCAGGTCGCCCAGGTCGACCGGCGGGGTGAGCGCGGGCCGGATCGCCTTGAACGCGGCGTCCAGCTTCTTGACCAGGCCGGGCACGTCGGTGACCTCGCCGGGGACGACCTGCACCCGGACCACGGGGCGCGGCGCGACGATCGGCTGACCGGCCGCGTCCAGCACACCGGCGCGCTGCGCCGGCTCCCGCCGCAGCGCGATCTTGTCACCGCCCTCCAGCTTCTCGTGCACCACCGACGGCTCCCAGATCACCTGCCACTTGTCGTCGCCGCCGCGCTTGAGGCGTACCGGATTCTCGTAGGCCCAGGTGCCACCGCCGGGCAGCGCCCAGCTCACCTTGATCCGGGCGGTGGCCACGTCTCCCTTGGTGGTGATGTCGCCGGTGCGCGCCAGCTCGGGCGGGTCGGCCGCGAGCGCGCCGCTGAGCGCCTGGATCTGCTTGGTCACCTCGGCGGCGGGCACCCGCCCGCCGGCCGGCTCGACGAAGCCGACCGCCTGGAGGTTGCCGGAGTGCCAGCCGCCGAGGAACGCCTCGACGGCCGTCTCCGGGCCGTCGTCGCCGGAGCATCCGGTCAGCGCGCCGGCCGTGACCAGCACGGCGGCCAGCGTCGCGAGGACGCGGTGACGGGTGTGGCGGTGGGGGCGGACGGGGTACGACACGGGCATGAAGCGGTCCCTCCGGTGCTCAACTGCCCTGCACGCTAGTACGGCCCGGCGTTCGCCACCGCCCCGCCACGGCCTCCGGCAGCGCGAGAAGCGGCGTGTGGCAGTGTGATGAACATCGCCAGTCGGGGTACTCCGCGAGCGGCCGACCACGGACCCGCAACGGGTGAAAGGACAGAGTCCCGATCCGGACGTCCGGCCAGTGGTCCGCCGCGGGAGGTACCACGCGGTAGGGCCTAGGCTGGGCGGCAGAGTGACCCACAACGCGGTGGGTCGAGGGGAGTGGCACCGATGGACCGGCGTCCGGCGATCAAACCGGGACCCGACCTCCGGCAGGCTGACACCGGCCGGGACGACGACAGCTTCGATTCGGCGACCGACGGAGACGGTTTCAGCCGTCTCGACACAGGAGTGACCGGGATGACCGGTTCCAGCATCGACACCCTCTACGACCTGGGCCTGCCTGCGCAGGCACTGGCCGACGAGTCGGAGGACGCCGAGCTGGACGAGCCCGTTCCCAACGCGGAGCGGCTGGTCGCCCAGGCGGTCGCGCTGGCCGGCGACGACCACGACGCGGCCACACTGGTGGACCGCTTCTGGCGGTTCGCGCCGGACGAGGAGCTGATCGGCTTCACCGCCGAGGAGATGCTGGAGGCGGCCCGGGCCCACCGGGACCTGGCCCAGCAGCGGGTGCCGGGCGAGCTGAAGCTCCGCATCCACGAGCCGGACGCCGAGCAGCACCACACGGTCGTCGAGATCGTCACCGACGACATGCCGTTCCTGGTCGACTCGGTGACCGCCCTGCTGAACTCCCGTCACCTGGACGTGCACCTGCTGGTGCACCCGCTGGTCGTGGTGCGGCGCGAGCCGCTGGGCCGGCTCACCGAGGTCTCGGCGGACGTGGAACCGGACGACGCCATCGCCGGTGACCTGGTCGAGAGCTGGATGCGGATCGAGATCGACCCGGTCCGCGACCCGGCCGAGCGGGAGACGCTGCGCCGTGAGTTGCAGCGGGTGCTCACCGACGTGCGCGAGGCGGTCGAGGACTGGCCGAAGATGCGGCAGCGGGCCCTCGCGCTCGCCGACGAGCTGGCCGCCGCCCGGACGTCGGACAACCGCCCGCCGGTGCCGGAGAAGGACATCACCGACTCGGTGGAGCTGCTGCGCTGGCTGGCGCACGACCACTTCACGTTCCTCGGCTACCGGGAGTACCGCCTGGTCCACACCGACGGCGCGCGCGGCGGGCAGGCACTGGAGGCGGTGCTCGGCACCGGGCTGGGCATCCTGCGCTCCGACTCGCCGGAGGCCCGGTCGCTGAACTCGATGACGCCCGAGGCGCACGAGAAGGTGCTGGAGAAGCGCCTGCTCATCATCACCAAGGCCAACTCGCGTGCCACGGTGCACCGCTCGGCGTACCTCGACTACATCGGCTTCAAGATCTTCAACGAGGCCGGCGAGGTGGTCGGGGAGCGGCGTTTCCTGGGCCTGTTCTCCACCGCCGCGTACCGGACCAGCGTGCAGGAGCTGCCGGTGGTGCGGCGGAAGGTCGCCGAGGTGCTCGACCGCTCGGGCCTGAGCCTGCGCAGCCACTCCGGCAAGGACCTGTTGCAGATCCTGGAGACCTACCCGCGCGACGAGCTGTTCCAGATCAAGACCGACGACCTCTACCACGCGGTGATCGGCGTGCTGCGGATGGCGGGCCGCCGGCAGCTGCGGGTGTTCCTGCGCCGCGACGCGTACGGGCGGTTCATCTCCTGCCTGATCTACCTGCCGCGGGACCGGTTCACCACGCAGAACCGGCTGCGCATGCAGGACATCCTGCTGCGCGAGCTGAACGGCGTCGGCGTCGACTACACCACGCGGGTGACCGAGTCGATGCTGGCCCGGGTGCACTTCATCGTGCGTACCGACCCGAACAACCCGCCCGGCGACATCGACGCCGACCTGCTCGCCGAGGAACTGGCCGACGCGACCCGGCTCTGGGACGACGACTACCGGCTGGTGCTCGAACGCAAGCTCGGCGACGAGCAGGCCAAGCACCTGTTCGCCCGGTACGCCGACGCGTTCCCGGAGGGCTACAAGGACGGGCACACGCCGTACGAGGCGATGAAGGACCTGGCGAAGCTGGAGCTGCTGGAGGAGCCCGGCCAGCTGGAGATGCACCTGTTCCGCAAGCAGGCGCCGCCGCGTCCGTACGCCGCCCGCGCCGCCGACGCCGACGACGCGATGGACGTCCGGTTCAAGGTCTACCGGTACGGCGAGCCGATGATGCTCTCCGCCGTGCTGCCGGTGCTGCACTCGCTCGGCGTGAAGGTGGTCGACGAGCACCCGTACGAGGTGGAGCGCGTCGACGGCCGGATCTGGCTCTACGACTTCGGTCTGGAGCTGCCCGAGCGGCACCAGGACCTGGCCGAGGTGCGCCCGCACGTGGAGAACGCCTTCGCCGCCGCCTGGCGGGGCGAGGCCGAGGTGGACGGCTTCAACGAGCTGGTGCTGCGGGCCGGGCTCACCTGGCGGCAGGTCGTCGTGCTGCGCGCGTACGCGAAGTACCTGCGGCAGGCCGGAACCGTGTTCTCCCAGGAGTACATGGAGCAGACGTTCATCGCGTACCCGCAGATCGCCGAACTGCTGGTGAAGCTGTTCGAGACCCGGTTCGCTCCGGGCGCGACCACGCTCGACGAGCGGCGGCAGCGCAGCGGCGAGCTGGTCGACGCGATCGGCGAGGCGCTGGACGAGGTGGCCAGCCTCGACCAGGACCGCATCCTGCGGGCCTACCTCACGCTGATCCAGGCCACGCTGCGCACCAGCTTCTACCAGAAGCCGGTGGGCGGGCGGCCCAAGGCGTACGTGGCGTTCAAGCTGGACCCGCAGGCCATCCCGGACCTGCCGGCGCCGCGGCCCAAGTTCGAGATCTTCGTCTACTCGCCCCGGTTCGAGGGCGTGCACCTGCGGTACGGGCCGGTGGCCCGCGGCGGCCTGCGCTGGTCCGACCGGCGCGAGGACTTCCGGACCGAGGTGCTCGGCCTGGTCAAGGCGCAGATGGTGAAGAACGCGGTGATCGTGCCGGTCGGCGCCAAGGGCGGCTTCGTGCTCAAGCAGAAGCCGGGCGACCGGGACGAGGCGGTGATCTGCTACAAGGAGTTCATCTCCGCGCTGCTCGACGTCACCGACAACATCGTCAGCGGCGAGATCGTGCCGCCGGAGGACGTGGTCCGGCACGACGGCGACGACCCGTACATGGTGGTCGCCGCCGACAAGGGCACCGCGACGTTCTCCGACATCGCCAACGAGATCTCCGAGGCGCACAGCTTCTGGCTGGGTGACGCGTTCGCCTCCGGCGGCTCGGCCGGCTACGACCACAAGAAGATGGGCATCACCGCCCGGGGCGCCTGGGAGTCGGTGAAGCGGCACTTCCGGGAGCTGGGCCACGACACCCAGACGCAGGACTTCACAGTGGTCGGCGTCGGCGACATGTCCGGCGACGTGTTCGGCAACGGGATGCTGCTGTCGCGGCACATCCGGCTGGTGGCCGCGTTCGACCACCGGCACATCTTCCTCGACCCGGACCCGGATTCGGCCCGGTCGTGGGAGGAACGCAAGCGGCTGTTCGACATGCCCCGCTCGTCGTGGGAGGACTACGACCGCGAGCTGATCTCCGAAGGCGGCGGCGTCTACCCGCGTACGGCGAAGTCGGTGCCGGTCTCGCCGCAGGTCCGCGCGGTTCTCGGCCTCGACGAGGACGTCACGCAGCTCAGCCCGCAGGAGCTGATGAAGGCGATCCTCACCGCGCCGGTCGACCTGTTCTGGAACGGCGGCATCGGCACCTACGTCAAGGCGTCCAGCCAGACCAACGCCGAGGTGGGGGACAAGTCCAACGACGCCATCCGGGTGGACGGCAAGGGCCTGCGCTGCCGGGTGGTCGGCGAGGGCGGCAACCTGGGCTTCACCCAGCAGGGCCGGATCGAGTACGCCTCGACCGGCGGCCGCATCTACACCGACTTCATCGACAACGCGGCCGGTGTGGACTGCTCCGACCACGAGGTCAACATCAAGATCCTGCTCAACACGGCGGTGGCCGACGGTGAGCTGGACCGGCCGGAGCGCGACGAGCTGCTGGCCCAGATGACCGACGAGGTCGCCGATCTGGTGCTGCGGGACAACTACGACCAGGCGCGGGCGCTCAACAACGCCCAGGCCCAGGCCGCCTCGTTGCTCCCGGTGCACCGGCGGATGATCAACGAGCTGGAGCGGTCCGGCGCGTTGAACCGGTCGCTGGAGGCGTTGCCCTCGGACGAGGAACTGGCGGTCCGCACCGAGAGCGGCCTGACCGCGCCGGAGTTCGCGGTGCTGCTCGCGTACGTCAAGATCGTGCTGGAGCGCGAGATCGTCGGCGAGGGCCTGGCGGACGAGGAGTGGACGACCGACGTCCTGGTCAACTACTTCCCGACGCCGCTGCGGCAGCGCTTCGCCGACCGGATGGGCCGGCACCGGCTGCGCCGGGACATCGTCACCACGGTCCTGGTCAACGAGGCGATCAACCGGGGCGGCATCTCGTTCGTCTTCCGGGTGGTCGAGGAGACGGCCGCCTCCGCGGCGGACGTGCTCCGGGCGTACGTGGTGGTCCGCGAGGTGTTCGGCCTGCGTGACCTGTGGGACGCCGTCGAGGCGCTGGACAACAAGGTCTCGCCCGAGTTGCAGACGGCGGTCTACCTGGACACCCGGCGGCTGCTCGACCGCGCGGTGCGCTGGCTGGTCACCAACCGGCGCTCGCCGATCGACGTGCCGGCGGAGATCGCCCGGCTGCGCGACGGTGTGGCCCGGCTCCTGCCGGACCTGGAGCACCGGTTCTGGGGCACCGAGCGGGAGGCCATCGCGGCGCACATCGAGTCGCTGGTCGGCCGCGGGCTGCCGCGTGACCTGGCCGAGCAGGCGACCCGCCTGATGTACAGCTTCGGCCTGCTCGACATCGTCGAGACGGCGCAGGCGACCGGGCGGGACGTGAGCGAGGTGGCCTCGGTCTACTTCGTGCTCTCCGACCGGTTCCGGGTCGACGCGCTGCTGTCGAAGATCTCCCTGCTGCCACGCGAGGACCGGTGGCAGACCCTGGCCCGGATGGCGCTGCGCTACGACCTGTACGCCGCGCTCGCCGCGCTCACCGCGGAGGTGCTCGGGTCCACGCCGGAGGACGTGCCGCCGGTGGAGCGGGTGCAGGAGTGGGAGCAGGCGAACGCCACCTCGATCCACCGGGCGCACCGGGCGATGGGGGAGTTCGACGAGTCCCGCGCCGACCTGTCCGCGCTGTCGGTGCTGCTGCGCCAGATCCGTACCCTGGTCCGGACCTCGGCGGCGGCCTGACCGCTCCGACGCGCGTGGCCCGGTGGTCGGTTCTCCGACCACCGGGCCACTGCCGTTCCCGCCCTCAGCTCGTCATCGCCGCGTAGACGACGATGTTGTTCAGGTAGCTCCCGGCCGTCTTGTCGAACACCCCGCCGCAGGTCACCACGCGCAGGGCGGGGACGTCCGACGGGCCGTAGACCTGCGCGGCGGGAAAGGCGGTCTTCGGGTACGACCCCACCTCCCGCACCGTGAACGTGGCGGCCGAGCCGTCCTGCCGGGCGACCACGATCGTGTCGCCGGGCACCAGCGCGCCGAGGTTGAAGAACACCGCCGGGCCGAGCTGGGCGGAGTCGACGTGACCCACGATCACCGCGTTGCCGGACTCGCCCGGGCTGGCGCCGGGGGAGTACCAGCCGGCCTTCATGGCCTGGTCCAGCGGGGGCACCTGGACCGTGCCGTCGGGATTCGTGCCGAGCGACATGATCGGGGCCTGCACCCCGATGCGGGGGATCGAGATGGTGACCGGCACCGACCGGGGGAGCGGAGCCGGGGCGGGGCTCGTCGCCGTCGGGGCGCCCGGGGTGGCGCCGGGGCCGCCCGTCGGTGGGCCCGGTGTCGCCGGGCCGACGCCGCCCCCGGCGACGTCCGCCGTGGGTCGGCCGGTGCTGCCGGGCACGGGCCGGGCGGCGTCCGGTGTCGCCTGCCCCTCCGCGTCCGGGTCGGCGTACGTGCCGTCCGGGTCGGTCTGCGGGCCGGTGGTGACCGGGCCCGCCTGCGAGATCGGCTGCGGCGGTGCCGGCGGCGGGACGGTGCGCACGGACGCGCCGATCAGACCGGCCCCGGCCATGGCGAGCAGGACGACGACGGCCGCGCCGACGGCACGCCACGGACTTCCGTGACGGCCGCCGGCCCGGGTCGTCGTCCGGTCAGACCAGGCCACCGGCCCGCCGCCGGCGCAGCAGCACCAGGCCGCCCAGCGCCGCGGCGCCGATCATGCCCGCGCCACCGGTGGCGAGGTCGCGGTCCACGCCGGTGGTCGTCATGCCACCGTCACCGCCGTCGACCCCACCGCGCGGCAGGACCACCAGCTCGCCCTCACCACAGGTGCCCCGCAGCTCGTAGCGGCCCGGCCGTGCGTCGTGCGAGACGGTGGCCTCGCCGTAGTAGACGAAGTCCTTCCCGTGCTCCCAGCCGTCCTTGCCGTAGTCGCCCTCGGCGTCCTTGCCGTAGTCGCCCTTGTCGTCCTGCCAGGCGCCTCCGCTCGCCTGCCAGTCGTCCTTGCCGCCCTGCCAGTCGTCCTTGCCGTCCTGCCAGGAGCCGTGCTCGTTCTTGCCGTCCTTGCCCTTGTCGTCCGGCCGGCCGCCACGGTCGTCCTTGCCGTGCTCGTCCTTGGCGTCCTTGCCGTACCGGTCCTTGCCGTCGGGGCCGTGCGCGTCCTTGGTCCAGTCCGGCGCGCCCCGCTGCTCCTTCTCCCAGCCCGGCTCGGCGTCCTGGCCGTACTCGTCGTGCCCCTGCCAGTCGCCCGGGTCGACAGCAGCGCCGGCGCCCGCGCCGCCCGGCTGCGGCTGTCCTCCCGGCTGGTCGGCCGGCGGCTGGGGCTGGTTCGCCGGCGGCTGCGGCATGCCGTCGCCACCGGGACCGTTCCCGCCCGGCCCGTTGCCGCCCGGCCCATTGCCGCCCGGCCCATTGCCGCCCGGCCCATTGCCACCCGGCCCATTGCCACCCGGCCCATTGCCGCCGGGACCGTTGCCACCCGGGCCGTGCCCGTCCCCGCCGGGCTCGCCGCGGCCGTCCGGACCCTTGCCGTGTTCGTCCTTGCCGTCGGGGCCCTTGCCGTGCTCGTCCTTGCCGTGGTCGTCCTTGCCGTCCGAGCCCTTGTCGTCCCAGCCCCAGTCCTGGTCGCCACCCCGGTCGGCCCAGTCGCCGTGCTCGCCGTCGCGGGCCGGGTGCAGGTCGACCTTGCCGGTCACCTTCGACCAGACGGTGGCGTGCTTCTGCGGCTCGGAGCAGATCGCGAGCAGCTCGACGGTGTCCCCCGCCTTCACCACGTGGGGCTTGGCGATGACCTTGCCCTCGTCGTGCCCGCCCGCGTAGGCCATTCCCGGGGTGAACGCGAGAAGGCCGGCTCCGCCGAGGGCGGCGCCCGCGACCACCTTCCCGAGCATCTTCTTAGCCATGACCAGCGTCTCCATCCCTGTTCGTCCTGAGCCCGACGTCAGTCGAGCTAAGGCCGACGTTAGACCTTTTCGCGACTTATCCGGGGAAAGTTTCGCTTTTAGGGATATGCCGATGTTCGGGCGGTCCGCGTTTTCCGCGACACCTCGCGCCGATCGGGCACCCTTCGGCACCGCTGGGGGGAACGCGGTGGGAGCCTTCGCGCCGTTTCGGCACCTCATGGCGATCCGTCCGGGCGGGTGCCGGCGGGCGCGGCGGTAGGGTGGGTGGCGGGCGTATCGAGGCATTGCCATGGAAGCGCTCCCATGCAAGAATCGCTGCACGCGGTTCGGGGAGCCACACCGCGAGCTCAGACGTCGAGGGCAGCCGGCACCAACCGGCCGACGTCGGCTCCATCGGCCGGTCCTGCGGACCGGTCGGCACCACCACCCCCAAGCGCCCGTCCGGGTCGGGCGTCCCCCGAAGAACCCCCTGGCGCGCACGGCCGTCCCCGCAGGACGACCGCCGCCGCCATTTGCGCCGGGCCGTACGCGGATCCGGTCTCGCCCAAGGAGATCAGTGGCATGAATCTGTGGAGAAGGCTGTCCGGCCGGAACCGGACGCTTGCGCTCACCGGCGCCGGCGTCCTGGTAGCCGGTGGACTGGTGACCCTCCCGGTCACCGCGGCGCAGGCCGCCACCCAGTGCAGCGTGACCTACACGACCAGCGACTGGCCCGGTGGATTCACCGGCAACGTGACCATCAAGAACATCGGTGACGCGCTCAGCTCGTGGAGCCTCGGCTTCACCTTCCCGAACAGCTCGCAGCGGGTGGTGAACGGCTGGTCCGCGCGGTGGTCCCAGAGCGGCCAGAACGTCACCGCGCAGAACGAGTCGTACAACGGGTCGCTCGCCAGCGGCGCCAGCACCACCATCGGCTTCAACGGCTCCTGGAGCGGCAGCAACCCGAAGCCGACCCAGTTCACGCTCAACGGCACGGTCTGCAACGGCGGCACGCCGTCCACCAGCACCCCGCCGACGAGCACGCCGCCGACCAGCACGCCGCCCACCAGCACGCCGCCGACGACGGCGCCGCCGCCCACGACGGCCCCGCCGCCCACGACTCCGCCGCCGGGGCAGCGGGTCGACAACCCGTACGCCGGTGTGAAGGGGTACGTGAACCCCGAGTGGAAGGCCAAGGCCGAGTCGGTGTCCGGCGGCAGCCGGGTCTCCAACAACCCGACCGCGGTCTGGATCGACCGGATCGCCGCCATCAACGGCACGCCGGACAGCAGCTCCAACGGCGCGATGGGCGTGCGTGACCACCTGGACGCCGCGGTCGCCCAGGGCGCCGGCTACATCCAGTTCGTCATCTACAACCTGCCCGGCCGCGACTGCTCCGCGCTCGCCTCCAACGGTGAGCTGGGCCCGGACGAGCTGCCCCGCTACAAGGCCGAGTACATCGACCCGATCGCCGCGATCCAGGGCGACTCGAAGTACCGGAACCTGCGCATCGTCAACATCATCGAGATCGACTCGCTGCCCAACCTGGTGACCAACACCTCGGGCAACGCGGGCGGCACGGTCATGTGTGACACGGTGAAGGCCAACGGCGCGTACGTGAACGGTGTCGGCTACGCCCTGGCGAAGCTGGGTGCGATCGGCAACGTCTACAACTACATCGACGCCGCCCACCACGGCTGGATCGGCTGGGACAGCAACTTCGGCCCGGTCGCCGACCAGCTCAAGGCCGCCGCCGTCGCGTCCGGCAGCACCGTCGCCAACGTGCAGGGCTTCATCGTCAACACGGCGAACTACTCCGCCCTGAAGGAGCCGTACGTCAAGGTCACCGACTCGGTGAACGGCCAGACCGTCCGGCAGTCCAAGTGGATCGACTGGAACCAGTACGTCGACGAGCTGTCGTTCGCCCAGGCGTTCCGGCAGAAGCTGGTCTCGGTCGGCTTCGACAGCAACATCGGCATGCTGATCGACACCTCCCGCAACGGTTGGGGCGGCTCCGCCCGGCCGACCGGCCCCGGCCCGTCGACCAGCGTGGACGCCTACGTCGACGGTGGCCGGGTCGACCGGCGCCTGCACACCGGCAACTGGTGCAACCAGGCCGGCGCGGGTCTCGGCGAGCGGCCGCGGGCCAACCCGGAGACCGGGATCGACGCCTACGTCTGGGTGAAGCCCCCGGGTGAGTCGGACGGCTCCAGCAAGGAGATCCCGAACAACGAGGGCAAGGGCTTCGACCGGATGTGCGACCCGACCTACACCGGTAACGCCCGCAACGGCAACAACATGTCCGGCGCCCTGGCCGACGCGCCGATCTCCGGCGCGTGGTTCCCGGCCCAGTTCCAGCAGCTCATGCAGAACGCGTACCCGCCGCTCTCCTGAGTCGCGGCCGGACCACCCGCGGCGGCGGGAGTGAGGCACCGCCGCGCGGGTTCCCCGGGCCCCTGGTCGACGCCCACGTCGGCCAGGGGCCCTCGGCCGTTCCGGTGTCAGGGAACGGTGCGCTCGATCGCCGCCCGGCCCAGCTCGGCCAGGTCGCGGCGGGCCCGTTCCAGGTTCTCCGGCGTCACGTCCTGGCCCCGGGCCTGCACCAGGTCCTCCGGGTCCCAGGGCTGCTCGGCGCCGGTACGGATGTCGTCCGGTGCGGCACCGGTGCCGGTGCCGGTCGCGCCCGTCCCGGCCGCGTACGGGTCACCGATGAGGTTCGGCGACCCGGTGTCCGGCACCGCGCCGTCGGGCTCGGTGAAGGTGGGGTTGTCCGGGTCGGTGCCGCTGTTGCGCAACTGGGGCACCGTGCTGTCGTCGTCCACCGCCGCGGCCACCTCGGGGGTCTCCTCCAGCGGCCGCTCGCCACCGCGGTCACGATCGGTCATGCTGCTGCCCTCCTGTCCCTTCGCGTGATCCCCGTGGCCTACCCGGTGCGGGCCGCGCCATGCGGGCGGAGGGGGTCAGGACTCGTCGCGCTGCGGCTCCGGCGCCTCGGTCGGACGCAGCCGCTGCCACAGCAGCATCAGCAGGCCGAACACCAGCATCGCCGCGCCGGCCCACAGGTTGATCCGGACGCCCTGCGCCTTGTCGATCTCGGCGGACGTGTCGAACAGCCCCATCAGGCCGACGATCAGCCCGTACACCACGAACAGGCCGCCGATGACCCGGCGGATGTCGAACAGCCGGGCCGCGGCGGAGCGTTCCTCCCGGGCGTCCTCGGTCTCGTCGACCAGCGGGTCGTGCGCCTCGCCGCCCTGGTAGTGGCGGTCCGCGTTGTCTGCCATGGCGTGCCTCCCCTCCTTTAGAAGACCGGGATGTAGAACAGGGCGGCGAGGATCACGGCGACGACGCCGAGCAGCACCGGGGAGCGGTACCAGGCGGTGTCGCCGGCCAGCGAGTCGTCGGCGAGCGTCGTGTCGCTGAGGCCGTACACCAGTCCGGTCAGCTCCCGGTCGGTCTTCGGCCGGGTCAGCGGCGTGACGATCGCGGCCACCACCGCGACTGTGGCGAAGGCCAGGCCCGCGCCCCAGAAGCTCTCCTCCAGGTCCGAGTTGAAGCTGATCACGCCGCCCTTGTAGAGCAGGTACGTGGCGGTGGCCACGACGGTGCCGGACAGCAGCGACCAGAACCCGGCCAGTGGAGTCATCCGCCGCCAGAACATGCCGATGATGAACGTGCCGAACAGCGGCGCGTTGAAGACCGAGAAGAGCGCCTGGATGTAGTTCATGATGTTGCTGAACCCGGCCGCGATGAACGCGGTGCCGATGCCGATCACCACAGCGCCGACGGTGGCGATCCGGCCCACCTTCACGTAATGCTCGTCCGGCTTGTCCGGCCGGAAGTACGCCTGCCAGATGTCGTACGTGAAGACGGTGTTGAACCCGCTGACGTTCGCCGCCATGCCGGCCATGAACGAGGCCACCAGGCCGGTGACCGCGATGCCGAGCACGCCGTTGGGCAGCAGGTCGCGCATGAGCAGCGGGATCGCGTTGTTGTAGACCAGGTCGCCCTCGTCGGCGCCCAGCCCCTTCACCGTGACCAGGGCGATCAGGCCGGGGATCACGGTGACCGCCGGGATGAGCAGCTTCGGGTACGCGGCGATGATCGGCGTACGCCGGGCGGCGCTCATGTTCCGCGCGGACAGCGCGCGCTGCACCTCGGCGAAGTTGGTGGTCCAGTAGCCGAAGGAGAGCACGAAGCCGAGGCCGAACACGATGCCCAGCCAGTGCGCGCCGAGCGGGTTGTCGGTGCTGCCGGTGCCCTCCCAGGCGTGCAGTCCGGCCTCGCCGAGCTTGGAGTCGCGGACCGCGTCCATCAGCCCGCTCACGCCGCCGACCTTGACCAGTCCGATCACCGTGATCGGCACCAGACCGGCGATGATCACGAAGAACTGGAGCACCTCGTTGTAGATCGCGCCGGAGAGCCCGCCGACGGTGATGTACGCCAGCACGATCACCGCGCCGACGATGATCGCGAACCAGAGCGGCCAGCCGAGCAGCGCCTGCATGATCAGCGCCAGCGCGTACAGGTTCACGCCCGCGATGAGCACCTGCGCGACCGCGAAGCTGATCGCGTTGAGCAGGTGGGTGGGGCGGTTGAAGCGCAGCCGCAGGTACTCGGGGACGCTGCGGACCTTGGAGCCGTAGTAGAACGGCATCATCACGATGCCGAGGAAGACCATCGCCGGCACGGCGCCGATCCAGTAGTAGTGCACGGTCATGATGCCGTACTGGGCGCCGTTGGCGGCCATGCCGATGATCTCCAGCGCGCCCAGGTTCGCCGAGACGAACGCCAGGCCGGTGACCCAGGCGGGCAGCGAACGGCCGGAGAGGAAGAAGTCCACGCTGGTACGGATCGCGCGCCGGGCGGCGAAACCGACGCCGAGCACCGTGACGAAGTAGAGCGCCAGGATCAGATAGTCCAGGGCGTTCATGTTCAACCGCAGGCCGCCACCGCCCATGCCCGTGCTCCCCTCGTGTGCACCGCTGCCCGCACGTACCCCGATTGCGAAGTTTCATACCTGCTGTTCGGTCCGGGCACGGGGAAGCCCCGGCCGGGTCACCGGCCGGGGCTTCGTCACGGGTTCTCAGCGGCCGAGCACGCGGTCCAGGAAGTCGCGATAGCCGCGTACGGCCACCCGGAGCTGCTCGGTGTCGGTGGAGCCGGACTCCTGCCAGGCGCCGAGCCGGGTGCGCTGCTCGCGCAGGGCGGTGGAGAGCGCCTCGATCGCCTCCTCGACCAGCGACTCCGCCTCGCCGACGGCCGCGCGCGGGTCGTCCACGAAGCGCAGCTGCACGTCGCGCCAGCGGTCCCGGAAACCCTGCGCGGCCTCCGGCGCGAACAGCGTCGCCGCGTCGGCGGGTACCGCGCCGGGCGTGGGCCGCTCCGCGCCGGACAGCGCCGCGCCGGCGGCTGCCGCGCCCGCCGCGGTGGCGGTGTCGGTGTCCACCCGGTCGTGCCGCCGGTCGGCGCCGTCGGCCGCGGGGACGGCCTCGGCGTCCGGGTCGACCAGGCCGGGCTCGGCGCTGCCGTACCCGACCGCGCCGTCGGCGACCGCGTCGTCCCGGCGGACGCCGTCGACCACGCGGTCGTCCCGGGCCACGTCGTCGCCGGTTCGGTCGTCCCGGCCGTCGCCGTCCATGTCGCGGTCGGCGCCGTCGGAGTGCTCGGCGTCCCAGCGGTCCCGGTCGTGCAGGCGGTCCCCGGCGGTCGGGTCGGCCCGCTCGTCGTCCAGCGGGTCGGTGCGTCCCGGCGCGCCGTCGCCCGGCGCAGCGGTGTCCTCGCCGCGCGCGTCGCGCTCGTCCTGCGGGCGGCCGCTCGCCAGGGCCGAGGCGGCGACCGCGTCGCCCACCGTGGCCGCGCCGAACGCCGTCGGCAGCGGCGCCGGCTCGTGGAACGGGGGCCGCCCGTCGTCGTCGGTCCGGTCGGCCGCGTCGCGCAGCTCCCCGGCGTCGTAGGCGCGGGTCTCGTCGACCTCGGCGTCACGCCGCTGGTCGGCGACCGCCGGGTCGTCGAAGGTGCCCCGGTCGTCCAGCGCGTCCTCGGGCACGTCGGTCCGGTCGGCGTCGCGCCGGTCGGCGTCGGTGTGCTCGCCCGGCTGCGGCACCGGTACCGGTGCGGACCGGACGGCCTCGGGGTGGTCCTGCGTGACCTGCTGTTCCTCCTGGCGCATGGCGGCGGCCTCCTCAGCGGCTCGGGACGTCGTGGTCGTGGTCGTGGTCGGGGTGGCGCTGCTCCGGCTGCTGCGTGGAGGTGTGCACCGGGTCCTCGCCGAGCAGGTCGGCGAAGAGGGCCCGGTAGTGCACGAGCGCCTGCCGGAGGTCCTCGGTGCCGGCCTCACCGCGCTCGTTGCGCTGCCGGATCTCGTGGGCGTCGCGGTAGTGGGTGAGCGTGCGGGCGTGCTCGACGGAGAGGTGGGCGATCTGGTCCGAGAAGTCCCCGGTGGGGTATCCGCGCTCGGCGATCAGGCTGCTGACCAGCTCGTCGGCCTCGCCGACGGTCTCCGCGGGGGAGTCGACGAAGCGCACCTGGAGTTCCTCCCAGGCGGCGGCGTAGCGGGCCCGGGACTCCGGGCTCAGCGGGGTCAGCTCCAGCTCGGCGTGCCGGCGCTCGCGTTCCCGCAGCTCACGCTCGGCGGCGCTGCGGCTGTCCTGCTCGGCGACGGCCCGGTCGTACTCGGGGCCGAAACGTTCCCGCAGCGCCCGGCGGCGGCTGGCGACCACGGCTACCGCGACGAGCGCGGCGATGACGGCGACGACGATGACTATGACGACTACCTGGGTGGACGACATGGCTCCTCCTTCGCACGCTGGTATTCCCTCGTGCGGGTGATCGCCAATCCCGTTGTGCGGCACTTTCAGCCCCGGCCGGGAAAAAGGCGCGCTGCCGCGACCGCCGTCCGGTGCCGCAGCGGTGTCCGACTGAGCCCGTCGTGCCCGTCTCGGACCGTAGTGAGAGCCGAGACGGCCGGTAGTGCATCCGCCCCGGATTACGTATCCTGCCCAAGGCGTCCGGGCCGGGGCCCGGCGTCGTGGCCGGCGAAACGGCGGCCGCTGCCGGCGCCACCGAGCGACACCTTCCCGGGCGAGGTCTGATTGAACACCCGTGACTGGCCGATCCGCGCCAAGCTGACCGCGCTGGTCATCGGCCCGGTGACCGGGCTGCTGGCGTTGTGGATCTTCGCCACCACGCTCACCTTCGGGCCCGCGCTCGACCTGCTCTCCGCGCGTACCCTCCTCTACGACCTGGGCCGTCCGGGCGAGGCCGTGGTGGCGGAGTTGCAACGGGAGCGGCGGCTGTCGGTGGTCCAGCTCGCCGGTGCCCGCGCCCTCCCGGAGCTGACCGAGCAGCGGGTACGCACCGACGACGCGATCGTCGAGCTGCGCCGCAAGGTCGACGGCGGGGACCTGCGTGACGTCGCCGACGCCCAGCTCGACAACCGGCTCGACCAACTGGTCTCGGCGCTCGACGCGCTGCCCGCCGGGCGGGTGTTCATCGACGACCGGAAGGTCGACCGGGCCGGTGCCGTCGGCCTCTACAGCGGGATGATCGGCTCGGCGTTCCAGGCGTTCGGCGCCATGGCCGCGCTGCCCGACGCGCAGCTCAACCGGGAGGCCACGGCGCTGACCGCGCTGGGCCGCTCCCGGGAGCTGCTCGGCCAGGCCGACGCGCTGCTGGCCGGCGCCGTCACCGCGGGCCGGTACGCCGAGGGCGAGCACGAGCAACTCGTACGCACAATCGAGAACCAGCGCTTCCTCGCCGAGATCGCGGTCGCCGACCTGCCGCCCGGGGAGCGGACCGCGTACCAGCGGATGACCGAGGGCGCCGGGTTCCTCCGGCTGCGCGCGCTCCAGGACAGCCTGATCCGCTCACCCGCGCTGCCCGCCCGGTTCGACATGCGGGCGTGGGACACCGGTCACGCCGAGGTGTGGCAGAGCCTGCGCGACTTCGAGCTGCGCGGCGCCGACGCCCTCGCCGAGCGGTCGGTGCCGATGGCCACCCGGATCCTCGTCCAGCTCGCCGCCGCCGGTGTGCTGGGCCTGATCGCGATCGTGGTGTGCGTGCTGGTGGCGCTGCGGGTCGGCCGGTCGCTGGCGCAGCGGCTGACCGGCGTACGCGCCGCCGCGACCGAGGTGGCCGAACGCCGGCTGCCCGACGTGGTCGCCCGGCTGCGCCGGGGCGAGGAGGTCGACGTGGCCCGGGAGGCGCCCGAGCTGGACCACGGCGGCGACGAGATCGGCCAGGTGGCGCGCGCCTTCAACGAGGTGCGCCGGACCGCGGTCCGCGCCGCCGTGGACGAGGTGACGCTGCGCCGGGGCTTCAACGAGGTGATCCTCAACCTCGCCCGCCGCAGCCAGGGGCTGGTGCACCGGCAGCTGGCGCTGCTGGACCGGCTGGAACGGCGTACCGAGGACCCGGACGAGCTGGCCGGACTGTTCCAGGTCGACCACCTGGCGACGCGGCTGCGGCGGCACGCCGAGGACCTGGTCATCCTCGCCGGTGCCGCGCCCGGACGCGGCTGGCGGCGCCCGGTCGCCGCTGTCGACGTGATGCGCGGCGCGATCTCCGAGGTCGAGGCGTACGACCGGGTCGACGTGGGCGAGGTGGCATCCGCCGGGGTGCTGGGCCGGGCCGTCGGCGACGTGATCCACCTGCTCGCCGAGCTGATCGAGAACGCGACCGCGTTCTCCCCGCCCGGCACGCGGGTGGACGTCACCGGCCGGAGCGTCCCGGGCGGCTACACCATCGAGATCACCGACCGGGGGCTGGGCATGTCCGCGCCGGCCCTGGCCGAGGCCAACCGCAAGCTGGCCGAGCCGCCGGAGTTCGACCCGGCCGGCAGCGCCCGGCTGGGACTGTTCGTGGTGGCGCGCCTGGCCGCCCGGCACGGCGTACGGGTGGAGCTGCGGCCGTCCCGCCCGGCGGGGATCGTCGCCTCGGTGTTCGTACCGTCGGAACTGATCACCGACGAGCCGCCGGTGGGCGCGGACGCCTCCGCCGGGCCGGAACGCCGGCGCCTGGCCAAGGTGACCCGGCTGACCACCGTGCCCCGGCCGGGGCGGCCGACCCGGCCGGGCCGGGACCGGTCGGAGAACACAGTCGTCCCGTTGCAGTCGGCGCGCGCCTCGACTGTGGAACCACCCGCCGACGACGACGGCCTGCCCCGCCGGATCCGCCGCCGCGGCGCGACCGCGCGTCCGCGCGCGACGGTCGCCGACACCCCGGCCCACCGCACCCCGGAGGAGGCCCGCCGGGCCATGTCCGCGTTGCAGGCCGGCACCGCGCGCGGACGCCGGGACGGCTCGCGCGCCGCCGGAACCGGCCCGGCCACCCCCGCCACCGAACCGCGCGACACCGGTACGCCGTCCACCACCGCGGGGCCGGCGGTGGAGCCCGCCCCGCCGGCGCCGGACCAACGAACCGCGACTGAGAGGGACGCCTAGTGGTGCACACGACGCGGCAGAACGCCGATCTCGACTGGCTGCTCGACGACCTGGTGGAGCGTGTTCCCGCCGCCCGCCAGGCGGTGGTGCTCTCGGCGGACGGGCTCCTGCTCGGCGCCTCCACCGACCAGGACCGGACCGACGCGGAACACCTCTGCGCGCTGGCGTCCGGCTTCTCCGGGCTGGCCAAGGGCGCCACCCGGCACCTGGGCGGCGGCGCGGTCCGCCAGACGGTGGTGGAGATGGAGTCGGCCTACCTGTTCGTGACCGCCGCCGGGCAGGGCGCCTGCCTGGCGGTGGCCAGCGACGCCGACGCCGACATCGGCCTGGTGGCGTACGAGATGGCGATGCTCGTCATCCGGGTCGGGGAGAACCTGGCCGCGCCGAGCCGGGTGGCGGAGGAGCGGACCGATGCGCGCTGAGTCGCCGGGGCCGCAGCACGAGTGGCTGGACGCCGACGCCGGCCCGGTGGTGCGCCCGTACACGCTCACCGGCGGCCGGGTACGCCCACCCGTCGACGGCTTCGACCTGCTGGCGTTCGTGCTCGCCGCCCCCGGCGCGGACCCGGCCGGCACGCCCGGGCTCCAGCCGGAGCACCGCCGCCTGATCGAGCTGGCCCGGCGGCCGAAGGCCGTGGCCGACCTCGCCGCCGACCTGGACCTCGCCGTGGGCGTGGTCCGGGTGCTGCTCGGCGACCTTCTCGCCCATGAGCTCGTCGCGGTGCACCGCCCACCGGCCACCGCGTACCTGCCCGACGACAACATCCTCAAGGCGGTGGTCAGTGGACTCCGTGCGTTATGACCGGGAGCCGGGGGCGCCCCGGGTGCCGCTGGCTCTGAAGATCCTCATCGCCGGTGGCTTCGGCGCCGGAAAGACGACGCTGGTCAGCGCGTTGAGTGAGGTCCGGCCGTTGCAGACCGAGGAGGTCCTGACCGGGGCCGGGCTCGGCACCGACGACGTCTCCGGGGTCGAGCAGAAGTCGACGACGACGGTGGCGATGGACTTCGGCCGGATCACAATCAACGACGACCTCCAGGTCTACCTGTTCGGCACCCCGGGCCAGGACCGGTTCTGGTTCCTCTGGGACGAGCTGGCGTTCGGCGCGCTCGGCGCGGTGGTGCTCGCCGACACCCGGCGGCTGGCCGACTGCTTCCCCTCGATCGACTACTTCGAGCAGCGGGGCATCCCGTTCGTGGTGGGCGTCAACTGCTTCGAGGGCTCCCGCCGGTTCGGCCTGGAGGCGGTCCGCGACGCCCTGGACCTGGACCCGGACGTCCCGCTCGTGCTCTGTGACGCGCGGGAGCGGCAGTCCGGCAAGCTGGTGCTGATCTCGCTGGTCGAGCACGTGGCGCGGCAGCGCGGCGAGCCGGTGCCGGTGGGCTGAGCACCCCGCGCCCGATCCGTCGGGCCCGGCGGGACTGACCGGGCGCGCCACCGGGAAGCCTCTGGTTGGATCGCAGGCAGGACCGACGAGAGGTGGGAGCGGTGACCGGGCAGGACGAGATCGTCCACATCGGCGGCTACACGGCGGAGACGGGCGGGCGGGCCGAGGGCGTCGTGGCGGCCCGGCGGGACCGGGCGACCGGGGAGCTGACCCCGCTGGGCGTCGTGGCGGTGACCCCGTCGCCGTCGTTCCTGGTGCGGCACCCGGCGCTGCCGGTGCTGTACGGGTGCAACGAGCTGCCCGACGGGCTGGTGAGCGCGTTCCGGGTGGCCCCGGACGGCGACCTCACGCCGCTGGGCGTCCGCGAGACCGGTGGCGCGGAGCCGTGCCACGTGGCGGTCGCCCCGGACGGGCGGCACCTGTTCGTGGCGAACTACGGCGGCGGCAGCGTGGCGGTGTTCGGCCTGGACGCCGACGGCGTGCCGGGGGAGCGCACCGACCTGGTCCGGCACTCCGGCCACGGCGCGGACCCGCAGCGGCAGGAGCACGCGCACTGCCACATGGTCTCGCCCGACCCGGCCGGGGGCGGGCTGCTCGCTGTCGACCTGGGCACCGACTCCGTCTACCGGTACGACGTCGACGCGTCCACCGGCCGGCTGGCCGAGCGGGAGCCGCGGCTGCGGACGGCGCCCGG
Organism: Micromonospora sp. WMMD1274; assembly: GCF_049179035.1. NCBI lineage: Bacteria > Bacillati > Actinomycetota > Actinomycetes > Micromonosporales > Micromonosporaceae > Micromonospora > Micromonospora sp. WMMD1274. Next base: position 1,651,437 of record NZ_JBMHMG010000001.1, on the reverse strand, counting down.
AACCGGACCCCGGCACCTGGCCCGGCATCCGGACGGGCGGCGCTGCTGGCTGGTCGGTGAGCTGGACGCCACGGTCACCGCGTACGAGCTGACGCCGGACGGGCCGCGGCAGTCGACGCGTGTCGACGCCAGCGGCCGGACCGGGCACGTCCAGCCCTCCGAGGTGGCGGTCGGGCCCGGGGGGCGTTTCCTCTACGTGGGCAACCGCGGGGTGGGCACGGTCGCGGTCTTCGCGCTCGACGGCCCCGCGCCGGAGCTGGTGGCCGAGGTCGACACCGGCGGCGAGTGGCCCCGGCACTTCGCGTTCGCCGGTGCGCACCTGTACGTGGCGGACGAGCGGGCCGACATGATCAGGATCTTCCGGGTCGATCCGGACGGCGGGGTGCCCGAGCCGGTGGGGGAGCCGGTGCCGGTGGCGAGCCCGACGTGCGTCCTGCCGTGACCGAACGGTGACCGGATGATAGTCCGAAGTGGATTGACATCACCATAAATGACTGACTGGTAACTTAGCGTATGGGTTAGGTGATCAACTGTTTCTGCTGCGTAACTTTCGTCCGAACGGTTGTGGTGGTAACCCCACGAGGTACGCAAGATGGTCACCGTGTCTGGCCGCCATCGCATGCGTTCTCACCTCCGCGGAGCAGGTGCCGCCGCCGTGGCGGCCGCCCTGGTCGCCGTCGTAGCCGGCTCCTGGTTCGGCTACCAGCAGCTGGCCGGCCCGAACTGTTCGGGTCGGCTCGAGCTGTCGGTGGCGACCGCCCCGGAGATCGCCCCGGCGGTGCGCGCCGCCGCCGACCAGTGGGTCTCCGACGGCGCGGCGGTGAGCGGAACGTGCATCGCGGTGAACGTCTCCTCGTCCGAGTCGGTCGAGGTGGCCGCCGCGGTGGCGAGCAAGCACGGCGCCACGCTCGCCGGCGTCGGGCAGGCCAGCGGCACCGCCGTCACCCCCGACGTCTGGGTGCCGGACTCGTCGACCTGGCTGGTCCGGCTCAAGAGCGGCGGGGCCAGCGCGTTCGCGCCGACGAACGGTGCCTCGATCGCGCGCAGCCCGGTCGTGGTGGCGCTGCCCGAGCCGGTGGCCTCGCGCATCGGGTGGCCGGACAAGAAGCTGCGCTGGTCGGACCTGCTGACTCAGGTCACCACCAGCAAGCCGCTGCGGGCCGGGATCGTCGAGCCGACCCAGGACGCGGCCGGCCTGTCCGGCCTGCTGTCGCTGACCGCCGCGGCCAGCTCCACCGGCGACTCCGGTTCGCCGAAGGCACAGGAGGCGATGGTCGGTGCGCTGCGTGCGCTGGCGACCAACCGTTCCTCGCTGCGGCAGGACCTCCTCGCGCGGTTCCCGCGCTCGTCGGACCCGACGGCGATCGCCAACGGGCTGGGGGCGGCGGCGCTGTCCGAGGAGGACGTGATCGCCTACAACAGCACCAAGCCGCCGATCCGGCTCGCCGCGCTCTACCTGGAGCCGGCGCCGATCCCGCTGGACTACCCGTTCGCGGTGCTGCCCGGCATCGAGCCGGCCAAGGCGTCCGCCGCCAAGGTGCTCTTCGAGGTGCTGCGTACGCCGGCCTTCAAGGACCGGCTCGCCGCGCAGGCGCTGCGCGCGCCGGACGGCAACTGGGGGCGGGGTTTCCAGGCCCCGACCGGCGCGCCGAGCCCGGCCAACGGCGGCGCGAGCCAGGTGCCACCGTCGGGTCAGGGCGGCGCGGCCGACCTCGACCCCGGTGCCATCTCGACCGCGACCACGACCTGGTCGGTGGCCACGCAGTCGGGCCGGATGCTCTGTGTCATCGACGTCTCCGGCTCGATGAAGAAGCCGGTCGCGACCGCCAACGGCGCCAGCCGGGAGCAGGTCACCGTCGCCGCCGCGAGCCAGGGCCTCGGACTGTTCGACGACTCCTGGTCGATCGGCCTCTGGACGTTCTCCACCAACCTCCAGGGCTCGCAGGACTGGAGCGAGCTGGTCGGAATAAAGCCGTTGTCGAGCAATCGGGGGGCGCTGCAGCGCGGCCTCGCCTCGATCAAGCCCTCAAGCGGCGACACCGGCCTGTACGACACCATGCTCGCGGCGTACAAGAAGGTGCAGCAGGACTGGGAGCCGGGCAAGGTCAACTCGATCGTGTTGTTCACCGACGGCAAGAACGAGGACGACAACGGCATCTCGCAGAAGGAGCTGCTGGACCAGCTGAAGAAGCTGAAGGACGACGAGCAGCCGGTCCAGGTCGTCATCATCGGCATCGGCACCGAGGTGAACCGGGCCGAGCTGGAGTCGATCACCAAGGTCACCGGCGGCGGCGCCTTCGTCACCACCGACCCCAGCAAGATCGGCGAGATCTTCCTCCGGGCGATCGCGCTCCGGCCGCCCGCCCCCCGCTGACCTGAAGCTCAGCGCTAGTCTTCCGCCGTACCGGAAATCCGGTACGGCGGAAGGCTTCCCGGGTCAAGGCGCGGGATGAGAACTGACGGTAATGCGTCCGAATCAATCGGTAACCATAATTGTCCAGGCATGATGACCGGGTGCCTCGACCGCGGGCTCCACACCGGAGCCGGGCGGGGACGGGGCGGTCCTGAGCGAAGTGGGGAGGGCCGGTGACCTCGGCGACGCTGTTGACTCCTGCCACGTCGTCGCGACCCGGTGGTGAACGCCCGGGCAAGACGACGCGAGCAGCGGAGCGGGCCTACATCCGGGTCCTGGTGGTGCTGGACACCGCCGTGCTCGCGGTGGCCATCCTGGTCGGTTACCTGGCCCGGTTCGGCGACGAGGAGCCGACCGGCTCCGAGATCCCGTACGTGGTGGTCGCCCCGGTGCTGCTGCTGGTCTGGCTCGTCTCGCTCAAGGCGATGCGGTGCTACGACGACCAGGTGCTCGGCTACGGCGCCGACGAGTACCGCCGGGTCAGCGCGGCCAGCATGCGGCTCGCCGGCGGCATCGCCATCGCCGGGTACATCGCCGATGTCGGCGTCTCCCGGGGCTTCCTGGCCATCTCCTTCGCCGTCGGCACGATCGGGCTGGAGGTGGCGCGGTTCGCGGCCCGCAAGCGGCTGCACCGGGCCCGCGACCGGGGCGCCGGCTGGTCCCGCAAGGTGCTCGTGGTGGGCGACACCGCGCACGTCCTGGAGCTGGTGCACACGCTGCGCCGGGAGCCGTACGCCGGCTACCAGGTGGTCGGCGCGTGCATCCCGGACGCGCTGCTCGCCCCGGTGCCGCAGCGGCTGGGCGACGTGCCGGTGGTCGGCAGCTTCCGGGGCATCCCGGAGGCCGCCACCGCGATCGGCGCCGACACGGTGGCGGTCACCGCCTCGGGCGAGCTGACCGCGACCCGGTTGCGCCGCCTCGGCTGGCAGCTGGAGGGCACCGGCGTCGACCTGGTGGTGGCACCGGCGCTGACCGACGTGGCCGGTCCCCGCATCCACACCCGTCCGGTCGCCGGCCTGCCGCTGATCCACGTCGAGGCGCCCGAGTTCCGCGGCGCCCGCAAGCTGGTCAAGGGCTTCGTCGACCGGTCGATCTCGTCGATCGCCCTGCTCGTGCTGGCGCCGCTGCTGATCGTGATCGCGCTCGCCATAAAGATCGACAGCCGCGGTCCGGTGCTGTTCCGGCAGACCCGGGTCGGCCAGGGCGGCGAGGAGTTCGGCGTCTTCAAGTTCCGCACCATGGTGGTCAACGCCGACGCCCTGCTCGCCGAGCTGGCCGCGCGCAACGAGACCGACGGCCTGATGTTCAAGATGCGCGACGACCCGCGCGTCACCCGGGTCGGCCGGCTGCTGCGCAAGTGGTCGCTGGACGAGCTGCCCCAGCTCGTCAACGTGCTGCTCGGCCAGATGAGCCTGGTCGGCCCGCGCCCGCCGCTGCCGTCCGAGGTGGCCCGGTACGACGGCGACGTGGCACGCCGGCTGCTGGTCAAGCCCGGCATGACCGGCCTCTGGCAGGTCAGCGGCCGGTCGGACCTGAGCTGGGAGGACGGCATCCGGCTGGACCTCTACTACGTGGAGAACTGGTCGCTGGCCGCCGACCTGACCATCCTCTGGAAGACGTTCGGCGCGGTGGTCAACAGCCGCGGCGCGTACTGAGAGGGCGGGTCAGGGCTGCGGCCCCAGCCAGTCCAGGCAGACCACGACCGCGTCGTCCACCAGGTCACCGGAGACGAAGGCCCGCAGGTCGCCGATCAGCGACCGGACCGCGTCCAGCGGCTCCATCGGCCCGGTCCGGCGCAGGAACCGGTCCAGCGCCACCTCGCCGTAGCGCACCTGCTCGGTGGTGGCCTCGATCACGCCGTCGCTGACCACGAAGAGCCGGTCCTCGCGCTCCAGGCGGAACCGCTGCGGGCGGTAGTCGGTGCCCTCGAACATGCCGAGCGGGAACTGCTTGTCCAGCTCCTGCTCGGTCACCTCGCCGGCCCGCAGCCGCAGCAACCGCGGCGAACCGGCGTCGACCACGGTCAGCTCGCCGGTGGCCAGGTCCAGCTCGATCAGGAGCACGGAGACGTGCTGTTCGCCCCGGTGCTGGGCGTAGATCGCCTGGTCGGCCAGCGCGGCCTGGTCGGCCAGGTCGAGCCCGGCCCGGCGCGCGTTGCGCAGCGCGTACGTGGCCAGCGAGGCGAGCAGCGCCGCGGCCACCCCCTCGCCGTAGCCGTTCAGCACCGCCAGCCAGAGCCGGTGGCCGTCGTCGGACCAGTCGAAACTGTCCCCGCGCACCGCGTACGCCGGCTCCAACTGCCCGGCCAGGCTGAACGATGGGCGGATCCGGCTGCGCCCGGGCAGCAGCTCCCACTGCATCTCGGCGGCCAGCGTGAGCCGCCGGCTGCGCCGCGCCGTCCGGTAGATGTCGGTGGTCGCCATGACCGCGCTCAGCTCGTGTCCGAGCACCGTGGCGATGGTGTCCAGCTCCCGGCGGGCGTCCGGGTCGGCGGGCACCGGCGAGACCTCGAGCACGCCCCGGCGTTCGCCGCGCATGCCCACCGGGAACCAGCCGACGCCGTCGGCGATCACCGGCTCCTGGTGGTCGAAGGCGCGCCAGGCCGGGTGGCCGGGGCCGGTGACCGCCGCGCCGTCACCCAGCGGCAGCAGCTCGGCGAGCCGGTAGTCGACCTGGTAGAGCTCGGTGCGGGTGACGCCGTACGTGCGCGCCAGCTCGGCGGCGAGCCGATCCACGATGAGATCCGTCGGCGCCTCGGTCAGGACCCGGCGCGCGTGGCCCTCCGCTCCGCTCATCTTTGCTCCTTTGCACAGGTCGCCGGGCAGATCCGGGGAGTAGTCTCGGGCCCACCATGACCGAAGAGCGCGGTCCCCGGGGACCTGAAACGAGTACGTCCGCCGCCCTGGACGAGGCGGCCGGCACCTTGCTCGCCGTCTGGGAGGCCGCCCGGGAGCGCACCACCAGCCGGCTGTCGAGTGCCCAGCTACGCGCGATCATGGTCGTCGAGCAGTATGACGGCATCAACCTCCGCCGTCTCGCCACGCTCACCGACATGTTGCTCTCCTCCGCCAGCCGGCTGTGCGACCGGCTGGTCGCGGCCGGGATGCTGGAGCGCGAGCCGGGCCGCTACGACCGGCGGGAGATCTCGCTGCACCTCACGCCCGCCGCCCTACGGCTCCTCGCCGAGCTGCGCGCCGACCGGCGGCGCCGGCTGGAGCGGATCCTGGCCGGGATGAGCCCGGAGGGCCGGGCCGCGCTGGTACGCGGCATGCGCGAGTTCGACGAGGTGGGCCGGCGCGGCGAGGCCACCGTGGCGGAGGGCTGGCCGATGCTGCAGCCCTCCGGGGAACGGATCGGCGACCCGGTCGGGCCGGCCGGCGAGCCTCCGGTGGCCCGTACCGCCTGACTCAGCCGGCCCGGCCGGGATCGTCCGGCGCGCTTTCGCGGGCGGCCCGCAACCGGGCCACCACCCGGGGATGCTCGGTGAGCGCCCGCTCCAGCGTGCCGAGCACCTCGTCCAGCAGCGCCCGGCCGCCCCGGGACGTCAGCGCCTCCTCCTGCCACCCGACGAAGTCGCGCAGCAGCCGGTCGTCGTCCACCCGCACGGCCGCGATCAGTGCGTCCACCAGGTGCGCGATACCGGCGGCGACATCCTCGGCGTGCTCCTCGGGCGGGTCCACCGTGGCGAGCGCGAGCCCGACCAGCTCACGCCGCCGGTGCAGCACCGCCACGTACGAGTCGTCGGGCGGGGGCGGCGGCGCTCCGGTGTGTGCGGCCGACAGCGGCCGTTCCAGCAGCGCCACCGCGTCCCGGGCGCTGGCGCCCCAGCCCGCCGCGCCGATCGCGGTGGCCCACCGGCCGTCCGGGCCGAAGCCGGGACCACCGGCCAGGACCGGCACCCCGGCCGCGCGGCTGGCCTCCACCATCCGCGCCGCCCGGACCAGCCGGTTCGGCTGCACGCAGCTCAGCAGCACCGCGTCCGGGCCGGTCTGATGCAGGTAGGAGACCAGATGCCGGGCCGGCACGCTGGCGCCGAGGAACGTGACCCGCCAGCCGGCCGCCCGGACCACCTCGGTGACGATGCGGGCGGCCAGCGCGTGCCACTCGCCCTCCACGCAGGCCATCACCACGTGACCGCGCCGCGGCGGGCCGGCCCTCGCGCCCAGCGCGTCCACCACCTGCTCGCTGACGTGGGTGGCGGCGTGCTCCTGGGCGACGCTCCACGAGCCGGTGAGCCAGCGCCGGCCGACCTCCCGCTGCGCCGCCGCGACCAGGTCGACCAGGACGTCCGCGACCGAGAAGCCGTCGGCCAGCAGGCCGCGCGCCAGCGCGACCGCGCCGGCCCCGTCGGCGGCGTCCAGGCGGTCGAGGTACGCGGCGAGCGTCTCCGGCCCGATCCGGCGCCCGGCCGCGGGGGTGGGGCGGTCAGGCGGCGGCGTCACCCGGCCGCCACGGCGAGCATGGCGATGTCGTCGTGGGGCTGCCCGTCCAGCCATTCGTCGACGAGCTGGAGTACCCGGTCGACGAGCGCGGCGGGCGGAAGCCCGGCGCCGGTGGCGAGCGCCTGACGCAACCGGGCGTCGCCGAACATGGCCGGCTCGGTCGGACCGCCCCGGGCCTCGGTCACCCCGTCGGTGTACGCCAGCAGCAGGTCACCCGGCGCCAGCCGTACCTCGGTGTCGGCGAACCGGGCGTCGGTGAGCGCGCCCACCGGCATGCCGCCCACCCGGACCGTCTCGACGCCGCCGCCGGCGCGGACGACGAGCGGCGACGGGTGCCCGCCACCTGCCACCCGGATCAGCAGCCCGCCGTCCGGCTCGCGGCGCAGCGCACCGAGCAGGAGCGTGGTGAACTGGGCCCGGCGGGCCGCGTCGGGAGCGTCCAGCAGCGCCCGGTTGAGCAGTTCCAGCAGCTCCCGGGGGCGTTGCTCGACCAGGCGCAGGGTCTGCAGCGACTGGCGGACCCGGCCGGTCAGCACGGCTGCGCCGACGCCCTTGCCGCAGACGTCGCCGAGCGCGAACAGGCCGCCGTCGCCGGTGGGGAACAGGTCGTAGAAGTCGCCGCCGATGCGCAGGCTGTCCCCGGCGGCGCGGTAACCGCCGGCGAGCGTCATCCCGGGCAGGCGGGGCAGCGCCGGCGGGAGCAGGCTGTTCTGGAGCACCCGGGCCAGGTGCGCCTGCTCGCCGTACAGCTCGGCCGCGGCCAGCGCGGCGCCGGCCCGGCCGGCGAACTCCCGGGCCAGGCCGATCTCCCGGCTGTCGAAACCGGGCCGCTCCCGGCGGCGGGCCAGCACCAGCGCGCCGGCCGGACCACCGGCGCTGGGCATCGGGCTGATCAGCACGGTGCCCGGGCGGCCGAACCCGGCGGGCAGCACCTCGGCCAGGTCGGCCAGCTCGGCGTCCAGCCAGGGGCTCGGTTCGGTGAGGTCGCCGTCGAGCGCCTCGACCAGGCCGGGCACCGACTCCACGGTGGGCCAGCCGGCCAGGCCGGTGACCGGGCCGGGGTCGCCGGTGGCGTACCGGATCCAGTGCGGCTGGTCCTCGGCGGGTGGCGGCGGGCGGTGCACCACGACTGCCGCGTCGGCCAGGTAGGGCACCGGCAGCGTCACGGCGGTACGCAGCGTCTGCTCGCGGTGCAGGGACAGCCCGAGCCGGCTGCCCGCCTCGGCGAGGAACGCGGTGCGCGACCGTTCGGCGAGCAGCGCGTCGGTGCGCGCGTGTTCCTCGGTGACGTCCCGGACGTACCAGGCGCTGCGGTCGTCGGCCAGGGCGCGCCGCACGCCGCGCAGCCGCCGGCCGTGGTGGTCGGTCTCGAACGCGTCCGACCCGGCGGCGGCCGCGTCGGCCAGCGCCGGCACCCGGCACGCGCTCAGGTCGACGCCGGGCGTCACCTCGGGGAGCAGGTCGGCGGCCATCGCGTTGACGAGCGTCACCACCCCGCCGTGGTCGACGGTCACGACCGCCTCGGCGAGCCCGTCCAGCAGCTCCCGGGCCAGGTGGTCGTCAGCCGGCAGCGCGGCCTCGGCAACCCGCCGGGGCCGTCTCCGCGAGGCGTGTCCACCGCCGCTGACCGGCCCCGCGACACCGCCCCGGCGCGCGGCGGTCACCTCCGGTGGCCGGGCGCTTCGGTCGGTCGACCCCTGCGCATGCTGTCGGTGCACCCCTCACTCGGCGACATGTTGCCTGGCGGCAAGCGTACCGAGCGCAGGCACGGAATGCCCGTCCAGGATCATCCCGGATCAGGTGGTCCGGGCCAGCCAGCCCACCGGCCGGTCGACGATCCGGCGGACCACCGAGCCGGCGCCGCCGACCGCCGCGGACTGCGCCCCGAGCACTGCCGGACGCACCGTGACCGGCGCCCAGCCGGCGGTGAGCACCCGCCGGGAGACCTCCGCCTCCACCGTCGGCCGCAGCCACGGCGCGAGCCGGGCGTATCCGCCCCCGAGCACCACGGTGTCCAGATCCAGCAGGTTCACCACGCCCGCGACGGCGATCCCGAGGGCGGTGCCGGCGTCGGTCAGGGCGGTCAGCGTGGCCGGGTCACCGGCCTCGGCCAGGTCGGCGAGCCGGGTGGCGGCGGTGTCCGCCGGAAGTTCCGCGCCGGGCAGTCCGGCGGCGGCGAGGATCGCCTCCTGGCCCGCGTACCGCTCCAGGCAGCCCTGGCCGCCGCAGCGGCACGGCCGGCCCTGTGGCTGCACCGGGAAGTGACCGATCTCTCCGCTCCAGCCGCGTGCGCCCCGGTAGAGCGCGCCGTCGAGCACGATCCCGGCGCCGATGCCGATCTCGCCGGTGACATGCAGGAAGCTGCGCGTGCCGCCCGGGCCGGCGTACAGCTCGCCGAGCGCGGCCAGGTTCGCCTCGTTGTCGACCACCAGCGGGGGCACCCCGTCGACCGGCTCGGCCAGCGGGTGACCGGCGAGCAGCGCCGGCACGTCCACGTCCCGCCAGCCGAGGTTCGGCGCGAGCCGGACCAGGCCGCCGTCGCCCACCAGGCCGGGCACGGCGAGCGCCGCGCCGGCCAGGGTCAGCCCGTCGCGTACGGCGGCGGCGCGCGCCTCGGCGGCCAACGCGGCGAGCCGGGCGAGCGCGTCGGCGGGGGAGACCGGGCGCAGGTCGGCGCGGCGGACCAGGTGGTGCCGGACCGTGCCGGTGAGGTCGACGACGCAGGCCGCCAGGTAGTCGACGTTCACCTCCAGGCCGAGCCCGGCCGGGCCGTCGGAGGCGAGCACGAGGCCCCGGGCCGGGCGGCCCGCCCCGGTACGCGGTTCCGGCTCCGCCTCGACGACCAGCCGGCCGGCGATCAGGTCGTCCACCACGGCGGAGACGGTGGCCCGGGTGAGGCCGGTGTCGGCGGCGATCCCGGCGCGCGAGGGCGGCCGTTCGGCGGCGGCGATCCGCCGGAGCACCACCGCGAGGTTCAACTCGCGCAGGCTGCCCTGCCGGACCGCCCCGGCGGTGCTGGTGCTTGTCACCTCTTGACACTGCCACATCGCCGCCATTTAATTCAACCGCTGAACAAATCGCGGACGACACCACCACCTGGAGGTCTGCCATGGCACCCCGCCCCACCCCCGCGGACAAGTTCTCCTTCGGCCTCTGGACGGTGGGCTGGCCGGCCCGTGACCCGTTCGGGGACGCCACCCGCCCCGAGCTGGACGCCGTCGAGGCGGTGCACCGGCTCGCCGAGCTGGGCGCGTACGGCATCACCTTCCACGACGACGACCTGGTCCCGTTCGGCGCGGACGCCGCCACCCGCGACGCCCGGCTGAGCCGCTTCCGCAAGGCCCTCGACGAGACCGGCCTGGTCGTGCCGATGGTCACCACCAACCTGTTCAACCACCCGGTGTTCAAGGACGGCGGCTTCACCAGCAACGACCGCGACGTGCGCCGGTACGCGCTGCGCAAGGTGCTGCGCAACATCGACCTCGCCGCCGAGATGGGCGCGAAGACGTTCGTCATGTGGGGCGGCCGGGAGGGCGCCGAGTACGACGTGGCCAAGGACGTCCAGGCCGCGCTGGACCGCTACCGCGAAGCGGTCGACCTGCTCTGCGAGTACGTCGTCGACAACGGCTACGACCTGCGCTTCGCGCTGGAGCCGAAGCCGAACGAGCCCCGGGGCGACATCCTGCTGCCCACCGTCGGGCACGCGCTCGGCTTCATCTCCACGCTGGCCCGCCCCGAGATGGTCGGGCTCAACCCGGAGGTCGGGCACGAGCAGATGGCCGGGCTGAACTTCGCCCACGGCATCGCCCAGGCGCTCTGGCAGGGCAAGCTGTTCCACATCGACCTCAACGGCCAGCGCGGCATCAAGTACGACCAGGACCTGGTCTTCGGCCACGGCGACCTGCTCAACGCGTTCGCCCTGGTCGACCTGCTGGAGCACGGCGGCCCGAACGGCGGCCCGGCCTACGACGGCCCGCGCCACTTCGACTACAAGCCGTCCCGCACCGAGGACATGACCGGCGTGTGGGCCTCCGCCGAGGCGAACATGCGGACGTACCTGCTGCTCAAGGAGCGGGCCGCGGCGTTCCGCGCCGACCCGGAGGTGGTCGAGGCGCTCGCCGCCGCCCGGGTGGCCGAGCTGGCCACCCCGACGCTCAACCCCGGTGAGGGCTACCGCGAGCTGCTGGCCGACCGGACCGCGTTCGAGGAGTTCGACCCGGAGGCCGCCGGGGCGAAGGGCTTCGGCTTCGTCCGGCTCAACCAGCTCGCCGTCGAGCACGTGCTCGGCGCGCGCTGAGGCGGGCCGCCATGCCGCTCGTCGCGGGGGTCGACTCGTCGACCCAGTCCTGCAAGGTGGTCGTCCGGGACGCGGAGACCGGCGCGCTGGTCCGGCAGGGCCGCGCGCCGCACCCGCCCGGCACCGAGGTCGACCCGTACGCCTGGTGGGAGGCCCTGCGGACGGCGGTCGCCGAGGCCGGTGGCCTGGCCGACGTGGCAGCCGTCTCGGTCGGCGGCCAGCAGCACGGCATGGTCTGCCTGGACGCCTCAGGCGAGGTGGTCCGCCCGGCGCTGCTGTGGAACGACACCCGTTCCGCCGACGCGGCCCGGGAACTGGTCGAGGAGACCGGCGGCGGGGAGACCGGCCGCCGGTTCTGGGCCGAGGCGACCGGCGCGGTGCCGGTGGCCAGCTTCACCGCGACGAAGCTGCGCTGGCTGGCCCGGCACGAGCCGGACAACGCCGACCGGGTGGCAGCGGTCTGCCTGCCGCACGACTGGCTCACCTGGCGGCTGGCGGGCGCTCCCGGCCTGGACGCGCTGCGCACCGACCGGGGCGACGCCAGCGGCACCGGCTACTGGTCGCCGCGCACCGGCGAGTACCGGCTGGACCTGCTGGAGCGGGCCTTCGGCCGGCGCCCGAAGGTGCCGGTCGTGCTCGGTCCGGCCGAGGCGGCCGGGCACCTCGACCCGGCGGTGCTCGGCGGCGGCGCGGCGTCCGGTACGGCCGGGAGCCCGGGAACCGGTGCCGCCGGTCCGGTGCTCCTCGGGCCGGGCACCGGGGACAACGCCGCCGCGGCGCTCGGGGCCGGGGCCGGTCCGGGCGACGTGGTCGTCTCGATCGGCACCTCCGGCACCGTGTTCGCGGTGGCGGACACGCCGGCCGCCGACGCCAGCGGCGCGGTGGCCGGATTCGCCGACGCGACCGGCCGGTTCCTGCCGCTCGTGTGCACGCTCAACGCGGCCCGGGTGCTGGACGCCGCCGCGACGCTGCTCGGCGTCGACCTCGACACGCTCGGCGAGCTGGCCCTGTCCGCCCCGCCCGGCGCGGACGGGCTGGTGCTGGTGCCGTACCTGGAGGGGGAGCGGACGCCGGACCGGCCGCACGCCACCGGCACCCTGCACGGCCTCACGCTCGGCACCTCGACCCCGGCGCACCTGGCCCGGGCCGCCGTCGAGGGCATGCTCTGCGGGCTGGCCGACGGCCTGGACGCGCTGATCGCGCAGGGCGCCCGCGCCGACCGGATCATCCTGGTCGGCGGCGGCGCGCGGTCGGCGGCCGTGCGCCGGATCGCGCCGCAGGTCTTCGGCCGCCCGGTGGTGGTGCCGCCGCCGGGGGAGTACGTGGCCGACGGCGCGGCCCGGCAGGCCGCCTGGGTGGCGCTGGGTGGCGACACCCCGCCCGCCTGGTCGGTCGGCGACACCGAGGAGTACACCGGCGACGCGGTGCCCGCCATCCGCGAGCGCTACGCCGAGGCGCGGGGATGACGCCGGTACGGGGGGTCGTGCTGCGCAGGTGACCTGCACCTGATTTGCTGCCCGGCATGACGGGCACCAGGATCTCCCGGCGCGGGAACGCGGCACACCGGTTCTACAGCGTCGTGGTCTTCGTGGTGCTCGCCTCGCTGGACAACGTGGCGATCGGCCTGGTGCCCCCGCTGTACGGGCCGATCTCCGCCGCGCTGGACGTACCCCAGCGGATGCTCGGCCTGGTCACCGCCGTCAGCTTCCTGGTCAGCGCGGTGGCGGCGGTGGGCTGGGCGTACGTGGGGGACCGCACCAACCGCAAGCCGCTGCTCATGGTCGGCACGCTGCTCTGGGCGGCCGGCACCGGCGGCAGCGCGCTCGCCGGTGGGTACGCGACGTTCCTGATCGCGCAGTTCGTCGGCGCGGTCGGGCTCGGCGCGGTGGGGTCGGTCGGTTTCTCGGTGGTCACCGACCTGATCTCACCGCGCCGCCGCGGCCTGGTGATGAGCTTCTGGGGCCTGTCCCAGGGCGTCGGCACGCTGGCCGGGACGCTGCTCGGCGGCGTGCTCGGCGCGACCGACTGGCGGCGGCCGTTCCTGCTGCTGACCGGCGTGGGCCTGGCCGCCACTGTGGCGTACCTGTTCACCTACGACATCCGGCGCGGGCAGAGCGAACCGGAGCTGGCCGGGGCGATCGACGCCGGGAACGAGTACGACTACCGGATCAGCCGTGCCGACCTGCCCCGGATCCTGGCCCGCCGGACCAACCGCTGGCTGATCCTCCAGGGGCTCACCGCCCAGGCCGCGTTCGGCTCGCTGGTCTGGCTGCCGGTGCTGTTCAGCCAGCGGGCCGAGGCGCAGGGCTACTCGCCCGCCACGGCGGTGGTGGTGGGCAGCGTCTTCGCCACGCTGTTCCAGCTCGGCGGCGTGTTGTCCATCGTGGGCGGTCTGGTGGGCGACGCGCTGCAACGGCGTACGCCCAGCGGCCGGGCCATGGTCGCGGCCGTCGGCATCCTCGCGGCGCTGCCGTTCTACCTGGTCCTGTTCTTCGTGCCGATCCGCATCGACGTCCCCGACGGCGCCGGTTCCGGCGCGGTGGTGACTGCCGTGCTGTCCAGCGTGTTCACCGAGCCGTCGGTGGGGCTGAGCCTGCTCACCGCCGTGGTGGCGCTGGCGCTGACGTCGGCGAACTCGCCGAACTGGTTCGCCCTGATCGCCGACGTCAACCCGCCCGAGCACCGGGGCACCGTCTACAGCCTGGGCAACCTGGTCAACGGTGTGGGCCGGGCGGCGGGCAACGGGCTGGTCGGGGTGGCGTTCGCCGCGCTGCGGGCGGCCTTCCCGCCGCCGCTGAACTACGCGGTCGGGCTGGCCGCGTTCCAGCTCTTCTTCATCCCGACCGGGATCATGTACTGGCTGGCTGCCCGCACCTCGCCCCGGGACATCGCGCAGGTGCACGACCTGCTGCACGCCCGCGCCGGCCGGTTGGAGAGCGAGGGCCCCGCCGGACGGTGACCGTCTGGCGGGGCCACCGCGTCAGCTCCGGAACCAGACCGTCACGTCGGTCGGCACGGCGTCGCCGTCCAGCGGCGCGCTCGACACCAGCACCTGGGCGCCGGCCGGCAGCGGCACCGGGTCGGCGCCGAAGTTGGTCAGCACGGTCAGGTCGCCGTTGGTGAACGTGAGCACCTCGTCGCCGGAGGTCAGGAACCGCAGCGGGCCCCGGGCCAGCGCGTGCTCGCGGCGCAGCCGCAGCGCGGTCCGGTACAGCTCGTACGTCGAGCCGGGCACGCCGCGCTGCCGGTCCAGCGCGTACTCGGCCCACACCGGCGGCTGGGGCAGCCAGCTCGCGTCGGTCGGCCCGAAGCCGTACGACGGGGCGTCGGCCTCCCACGGGATCGGCACCCGGCAGCCGTCCCGGCCGCGCTCGGTGTGGCCGCTGCGCTTCCAGGTCGGGTCCTGCCGGGCCTCGTCGGGCAGCGTGGTGTGTTCCGGCAGGCCCAGTTCCTCGCCCTGGTAGAGGTAGGCGGAGCCGGGCAGCGCGAGCATCAGCAGGCTGGCCGCCCGGGCCCGGCGCAGGCCCAGCGCGGCGTCCGGCTGCGGGTCGTCGACGCCGACGCCGTTGGCCCGGCCGCCGGCGGTGCCGAGCCCGAGCCGGGAGGCGTGGCGGACGACGTCGTGGTTGGACAGCACCCAGGTGGTCGGCGCGCCCACCGCGTCGGTGGCCTCCAGCGAGCGGGTGATCACCGCGTACTGGGCCGGCGCGCTCCACGCCGCCAGCAGGTACTCGAAGTTGAACGCCTGGTGCATCTCGTCGGGGCGCACGTACCGGGCCAGCCGCTCGGCCGGCTCCACCCACGCCTCGGCGACCAGGATCCGCTCACCGGGGTACGAGTCGAGTACCCGGCGCCACTCCCGGTAGATCTCGTGCACGCCGTCCTGGTCCCACATCGGCGGGCGGGGCTTGTCCACCTCGCTGCCGGAGAGGATCTCCTGCGGCTCCTGCCAGTCGGCGAGGTCGGCCTGCTTGATCAGGCCGTGCGCCACGTCCACCCGGAAGCCGTCCACGCCCCGGTCCAGCCAGAAGCGCAGCACGTCGAGGAACTCCGCGCGGACCTCCGGGTTGTCCCAGTTGAGGTCGGGCTGGCCCGCGTCGAACAGGTGCAGGTACCACTGCCCGTCGGGCAGCCGGGTCCAGGCGGGCCCGCCGAAGACGCTCACCCAGTCGTTCGGCGGCTCGGTGCCGTCCGGGCCCTTGCCGTCGCGGATGACGTACCGCTGCCGCTCCGGGCTGCCCGGCGCGGCCGCCACGGCCGCGGTGAACCAGCGGTGCGCGGACGACGTGTGGTTGGGCACCAGGTCGACGATCACCCGCAGCCCGCGGGCCTTCGCCTCGGCGATCAGCTTGTCGGCGTCGGCGAGCGTGCCGAACAGCGGATCGACGTCGCGGTAGTCGGACACGTCGTACCCGGCGTCGGCCTGCGGGGACGGGTAGAACGGGGACAGCCAGACCGCGTCGACTCCCAGCTCGGCGAGGTGGTCGAGCCGGGACGTGATGCCCGGCAGGTCGCCGATCCCGTCGCCGTCGGAGTCGGCGAACGAGCGCGGGTAGACCTGGTAGATGACCGCCTCGGTCCACCAGCCGGTGCCCGGGGCCTGCTGCGTCGCGTCGGTGTTCAGCGCCTTACTCCTGTCTGGGTGGTGCGGTGACGAGCGAGTTCGTTCAGTGTGCCCGGGGCGGCGCGGTCGATTCACGCACCACCAGGCGAGTGGGCAGGATCACCGGGGGTGGTGTCCCGTCGCCGGTGTCGGCGCCGCGCGGCGCGGGCACCAGGCCGGGATACGGCTCGGTGGCCCGTACGCCGAGCGGGTCGAGCAGGATGCGGGCGGCGAGCGACCCCTGGTCGGCGGCGGGCTGGGCGATCGTCGAGAGCCCGAGCACGCCGGCCAGGTCGTGGTCGTCGATGCCCATCACGCTCACGTCCTGCGGCACCCGCAGCCCGGCGTCACGCAGCGCGGTGATCGCGCCCATCGCCATCTCGTCGCAGGCGGCGAAGATGGCGGTCGGCGGCTCGCCCCGGGCCAGCAGCTCGGCAGTGGCGCGGGTGCCGCCGTCGATGGTGAACCGCGACTCGACGTCGAGGCTCGGATCGGGCCGCAGCCCGGCGGCCCGCAACGCCTCCTGGTAGCCGCGCCGCCGGTCCAGGTGGGTGGTGAAGGCCAGTTCGTCGTCCGGGTCGCCGGAGATGTGCGCGATCCGGGTGTGGCCGAGGTCGAGCAGGTGGCGGGTGGCGGTCCGGGCGGCGGCCACGTCGTCGATCCGGACGCAGGGCCAGCCGGGCACCTCGCTGCCGGAGCTGATCGTCACGCCCGGCAGGTCCAGCTTCGTCAGCGCGTGCACGTCGGCCGCGCGCAGCGGGGTCGCGACCAGGATGATCGCGTCCACGCGCTTGTGCAGGCTGGCCGTGCGCAGCACCCGCTGCCGGGTCCGCTCCCGGCCGCCGAGGTTGTAGAGCAGCAGGTCGTAGCCGCTGTCCTGGAGGAACTCCTCGACCGCCTCGACCACCGTGCCGAAGAACCACCTGGTGATCCGGGGCACCACCACCGCCACCGTGCCGGTCCGGCCGCCGGCCAGCCGGCTCGCGCTGGGCGACACCGCGTACTGGAGTTGTTCGGCGGCGGCGAGCACCCGGCGGCGGGTCGCGGCCGAGACCGTCGGCAGGCCCCGCAGCGCCCGGGAGACGGTGGCCGTGGAGACCCCGGCCAGACGGGCGACGTCGTCAATCTTGGTCATCGTGAGCTCCCCGCTGTGACCCGGGCCCCGCCGCCGGCCGTGCCGGCGGCGGGGCGCCGGATCAACCCTTGACGCTGCCGGCGAGCAGACCTCGCACGAAGAAGCGCTGGAGGGACAGGAACACGATCAGCGGTACGACGATCGACACGAACGCGCCGGCCGTCAGCCGCTGCCACTCGTTGCCCCGGGTGCCGGCCAGCTCCGCGAGCCGGACGGTCATCGGGGCGGTCTCGTCGCCGCCACCGGCGAAGATCAGCGCGACCAGCAGGTCGTTCCAGACCCAGAGGAACTGGAAGATGCCGAACGCCGCCAGCGCGGGCATGATCAGCGGCAGCACGATGGTGCGGAAGATCTTCGGGTGGGTGGCCCCGTCGACCCGGGCCGCCTCCATCAGGTCGCCGGGGAGCTGCGAGATGAAGTTGTGCAGCAGGAACACGGCGAACGGAAGCGCGAAGCAGGTGTGCGCGAACCACACCTGGGCGAACTTCTGCTCGTCGACCAGGTCCCACGCGGGCATGATCTGCACCCCGGCGACTGTGACGCCGGTGGAGAAGAACCGCAGCAGCGGCACCAGGGCCATCTGCAACGGCACGATCTGGAGCGCGAAGATCCCGATGTAGACCCAGTCCCGCCCCTTGAAGTTCATCCACGCCAGCGCGTACGCGGCGAGCGACGCGAAGGCCAGGGGGAAGAGCACCGAGGGGATGGTGATCGCCAGCGAGTTGATGAAGTAGCTGGCCAACTGCCCGGACGAGCCGCGGCTGAACAGCACCTCCTGGTAGTTCTCCAGGGTGATCTGCGGGTTGGTGAAGAACGTCCACCACCCGGTGGTCTTGATCTCGTTCTCCGGCCGGAGCGAGGAGATGAACAGGCCGAAGGTCGGGATCGTCCAGAGCATCGCGATGACGATCGACACGAGCGTGGCGGTACGGCTGTTCAGGCGCTTGCGCACCCGTGCGCTCCGGGTGGTCGGCTCGGTGGCCTGGGCGCCGACTCCGACGGTGGGCGTGGCGGTGGTCATCTCAGCCCTCCCGCTGCTTGCGCAGGTTGCGGATCTGGTAGATCACGATCGGGATCACCAGGACGAACAGGAACACCGCCAGCGCCGAGCCCTGACCGTTCTCCTGGTAGCGGAACGCCTGGTTGTACATCTCGGTCGCGATCACGTTCGTGTCGTAGTTGCCGTTCGTGGAGGTCCGGACGATGTCGAAGACCTTGAGCGTGGCGATGGAGATCGTCACCACCACGACGATCAGCGCCGGCCGGATGCTCGGAATGGTGATCCGCCAGAACATCTGCCACGGGGTGGTGCCGTCCAGGCGGGCCGCCTCGACGATGTCGGCCGGGATGGCCTTGATCGCGGCGGAGAGCACCACCATCGCGAAGCCGGCCTGGATCCACACCATGATCACGATGAGCAGGAACGTGTTCAGCGGCGAGTCCAGCAGCCACTGCTTCGGCTCGCCGCCCAGGCTCACCACGATCTGGTTGAGCAGGCCGATCTGGTCGCCCTCGCCCCGGTAGGCGTAGACGAACTTCCAGATGATGGAGGCGCCGACGAACGAGATCGCCATCGGCAGGAAGATCAGGGACTTGGCCACGGCCTCGAACCGGGCCTTGTCCACCAGGACCGCGTAGATCAGGCCGAACGCGGTGGCCACCAGCGGCACCAGCAGCACCCAGATCAGCGTGTTGATCAGGACCCGGACGATCGAGTCCTCGGCGAACATCCAGCGGTAGTTGTCCAGGCCCACCCAGTCGTTGCTGCCGGAGTCCATGAAGGAGAGCAGCGTGGTGCGGACGGCGGGGACCACCAGCCCGACGGCGAGCAGCAGCAGCGTCGGCAACAGGAAGAAGAACGCGAACGCGCCCTCGCCCTGCTTGCGCCGGCGGGGCAGCGGCGCGCCGCTGGCCGAGGCCGCGACGAGCTGTGCCTCCCGGCGCCGGGCGAAGAACGACGGCACCACGTCGAGGAGCAGGAGCAGCCCGCCCACCACCGCGACGAAGGCGATCAGCCCGTACATCAGCATGAGGAACTTCGGCTGCTCCGCCGCGAAGTCGAACTCCATCGACCCTCCCTCAAGGGTTCGGCTAGCAGAGGTGGCCCGGTCCGGGGGAACCGGACCGGGCCACCTGCTAGATCACTTCCAGCTGCCCTCGATGTCGTTCAGGACGGCGGTGGTGTCCTTGCCGTTGATCCAGGCCACCATGCCCTTCCAGAAGGTGCCGGCGCCGACCGCGGCCGGCATCAGGTCCGAGCCGTCGAAGCGGAAGACCGTCTTCTCGTCCTGGAGGATGCCCACGGAGAGCTTGTCCACCGGGTTCGGGACGTTGTTCAGGTCCAGCTTCTTGTTCGCGGAGACCCAGTCACCGATCTTGGCGCGGCTGTTGGCGTACTCGCCGGAGGCCAGGTAGGTCTGCACCGCCTGGACCTCGGGACGGTCGGCGAAGGCCGCGACGAACTCGCCGCCGCCCAGCACCGGCTTGCCCTTCGACGGGTCGATGGCCGGGAAGTAGAACGCGAAGACGTCGCCGTCCTCGGCCACCTTGGTGCCCTCGGGCCACTGGTTGGCGTAGAAGGACGCCTGCCGGTGCAGCGCGCACTTGCCGGTGGTGATCGGCGTGCCCGCCTCCTGGAACGAGGTGGTGGCGATGCTCTTCACGCCGCCGAAGCCGCCGTTGACGTACTTCTCGTTCTTCAGGATGGTGCCGGCCCGGTTGAGCGCGTCGGCCACCTGCGGGTCGTTGAACGGGATCTCGTGGGTGGTCCACTTGTCGTAGACGTCCGGGCCGCCGGTGCGCAGCAGCACGTCCTCGATCCAGTCGGTGGCCGGCCAGCCGGTGGCGTCACCGGACTCGATGCCGGCGCACCACGGCTTGGTGCCGCTGGCCGCGATCTGGTCGGAGAGCTTGATCAGGTCGTCCCACGTGGTGGGGACGGTCCAGCCCTTCTCCTTGAAGGTCTTCGGCGAGTACCACACGAAGGACTTCACGTTGGAGCCGAGCGGGGCGCCGTAGAACTGGCCGTTGACGGTGCTGTACTTCAGCCAGTCGGCGGAGTAGTTCTGCTCGGCCATGGCCTTGGTGTCGGCGCCGGCCGGCTTGAGCTTGCCCGAGTCGACGAACCGCTTCAGCAGACCCGGCTGCGGGATGAAGGCGAGGTCGGGGGCGTTGCCGCCGTCGACCCGGACCGGCAGCTGGGCCTCGAACTCGCCGGAGCCCTCGTGGTCGATCTCGATGCCGGTGCAGTCCTCGAACTCCTTCCAGGACTGCTGGAGGCGCTCGTCCTCGATGTCACGGATCGAGGAGTAGATGGTCACCTTCTTGCCGTCGTGACCCTCGTACTTCTCGTATGCGCCGCACTCGGCCGAGCCCGCGTTGCTGCTCTTCTTGTCGTTGCCGGTGCCGCAGGCGGCGACGCCGAGCGCCAGCCCCAGGACGCCGGCGACCGCGAGCGCCTGGCGCGATCTGGCAAACGCCATGCCGATCTCCTTCCTTGCCGGCGCGTGGGGGGATCGAACCCGCGCCGGTCCGATGGTCGTCCTCACATGTAAGCGCTTGCATCGTGTCGGGTCCACCCCTGGCCGGACACGGCCCGGTAACAATCCCGAAACCCTGACCACGGGCGGTGGGTGCGCTCCCACGAATCTTCCCGGGAACGGAACTTTCTGTCACGATGTCCGCATCACATTGAAGACTTTCAACATTGGAGGTAGTGGATGCGGAAGCGATGGCTCGCCCTCGGGGCGAGCGCGGCGGTCCTGGCGGCGACCCTCGTGCCGGCCGCGCCGGCGATGGCCGCGCCGACGTTCAAGGTCCCGTTCCCGTGCAACCAGTCCTGGTCCGGTCAGACCCGGACCAACCACAGCCCGGCGAACGCGATCGACTTCAACCGCACCGACGACCTGGGCGACCCGGTGGTGGCCAGCGCGCCCGGCACCGTCGACGTGGTCACCAACCTCGGCGACACCAGCTACGGCAAGTACGTCCGGATCAACCACGGCGGCGGTCACACCACCTACTACGCCCACCTGAACGCCTTCAACGTCTCGGTCGGGCAGACCGTCGGCTACGGCCGGGTGATCGGCTACGTCGGCACGACCGGCGGCTCCACCGGCCCGCACCTGCACTACGAGCAGCGCATCGACGGCAGCTCCGTGAAGATCAAGTTCAACGGGGTCCAGGCGCTCTACTGGGGCACCAAGACCTACACCAGCGACAACGGCTGCGGCGGGACGAACACCGGCGAGGGCACCGTCAACACGGCCGGCTCCCCGCTGACGGTCCGCTCCGGCCCCGGCACCGGCTACAGCTCGGTCGGCACGGTGGCCGACGGGGCGAAGGTGACCATCCAGTGCCAGACCAGCGGCACCAGCGTCACCGGCACGTACGGCACCAGCTCGATCTGGGACCGGATCGGCTCCGGCCGGTTCATCTCCGACGCCTACGTCTACACCGGGTACGACGGCTACATCCCGGGCGTACCCCGCTGCTGAACCCGGCGGGCGCGGGGGCGAGCGGCCCCCGCGCCCGTACCGGTCAGGAGTTCAGCCGCCACACCGCGAAGTTCAGCGCGGACGCGAACGTCACCCAGGCCCAGTACGGCAGCATCAGCAGCGTGGCCGGCCGGGAGACGCGCCGGAACAGGGCCACCGTCACGCCGATCGCCAGCCACATCAGCACGATCTCGGCGAACGCCAGCCCGTACGCCCCGGCGCCGAAGAACAGCGGGGTCCAGATCGCGTTGAGCACGAGCTGGACCACCCAGGCCCAGACCGCGGGACCGAAACCGGCCCGGCGCCAGACCAGCCAGCCGGCGATCGCGATGAGCGCGTAGAGCACGGTCCAGACCGGGCCGAACAGCCACGACGGCGGCGCCCAGGCGGGCTGCTCCAGGCTCTGGTACTCGGCGGAGGTGCCCTGGACACCCAGCCCGCCGATCGCGGCGGCGGCGAAGGTGGCGGCGGCGAAGCCGAGCAGCGCCAACCATGTACGGGCTCCGGTGGTGCGCCGGGTGCCACTCTGCGACATCTCCATGGTCGAGATGTTTCCGCTCGACCGGCCCGGCAAACGCCCGGGCGTCACCGGACCCGGACGCGGAAGAGCCGGGGTCACCCGACCCGGGCGTTCCGGTCCGGCAGGACGGAACGCCCGGGCCCGGCGACCCCGGCGGGAACGAGAACCGCGTTACGTGTTGAAGATGCTGACGCCACCCGGGCCGACCAGCAGGCCGACGACGATGAGGACGATGCCCCAGAGGATCTGCCGGCGGAACAGGGCGAGAATTCCGGCGACCACCAGTACGACTGCGAGAATCCAGAGAATCAGCTCCATGTCGGCTGAATACCCGTGCGCCCGTTACCGGAAACCTCCCGGTCAGTCGACCTGATCACCGCCCAGGTGGAAGACGCTGTACGCCTGCTTGATCACCGGGTGGGCCACGTTGCGGACCCGTACGCCGCCCGGTGTGGTGCCGCGCTCGGTGCCGTGGTGGGCGTGCCCGTGCAGCGCCAGCGCGGTGGGCGCGGAGTCGATCGCCTGGCCGAGCTGGTAGCAGCCGAGGAACGGGTAGATCTCCAGCGGCTCGCCGGCCAACGTGTCCGGTACGGGGGAGTAGTGGGTGAGCGCGACGAGCGCGTCGCACTCCAGCGAGAGCAGCGCGCCGGTGAGCGCGTCGGCGCTCTCCCGGGTGGTCCGCACGAACGCCTTCATCTCCGGCTCGCCGAAGTCGCTGGCGCACCGCCCGGCGAACCCGCCGCCGAACCCCTTCACGCCGGCCACCCCGAGCCGCCCGCCGGGGGTGTCCACCACCGTGCCGGTGCCCTCCAGCACCGTGATCCCGGCGTCCTCCAGCACCTTCACCACCTGCGGCACCTCGTCGCACTGGTGGTCGTGGTTGCCGAGCACGGTGATCACCGGTACGCCGAGGTCGCCGAACTCGCGGGCCACGCACCGCGCCTCGGCCTCGGTGCCGTGCCGCGTCAGGTCACCCGCGAGCAGCAGCACGTCGGCGCAGCCGGGCAGCTCCTCCAGCGCCGGACGGAACCGGCCCACCACGTCCTCGTCCAGATGCACGTCGCCCACGGCGGCGATCCGGATCACCATCGAACCTCCCTCACGGCAACTCCTCGACCTGGGTGGGCGCCTGCGTACGGATCACCCCGATGTCGCTGGTCACGGGCGTGTCCGGGAAGCGCTCGGCCACCCGCCGCAGGATCTCCTCCCGCCGGTGCGGGCTCTCCACCTCGCCGTAGAGCACCAGCCCGTTCTCCCGCCGCACCACTGTGATGCCCTGCTCGGCCACGGTGGGGTCCTCGGCCAGCATGCTCTGGATCTCCGCCTCGACGTACTCGTCGGGGGGAACGTCGCCGGACAGTCCGGTCACAGGGTCTCCCTTCCGCCGGGCGCGCCGCCGGGCAGCACGTCCAGCCGGTCGAGCAGCACCAGGAACGCCTCCGCGTACGGCGAGTGCTGCGTCTCCTTCCGTACCCGTTCCCAGTCGATCTGTTCCCGCAGCGAACGGGCCAGCGGCAGGGCGCGGGCGAAGTCGCAGTAGTGCTGGGAGAAGCTCAGCAGCTTGTGCACCATGAGCTGGCTGGCCGAGAGCACCGGCATGTGGATCGCGTCGACCGGGCGCACGATCGTGTCGGCGAACGTCTCCTCGGTGACCGGCGTCTCCACCGGCCGGTGGATCAGGTCCACCATCCGGTCCTCGTCGTAGACCTTGACCAGCCAGTCCTCCGGCGGACGCTCGGCGGTGAAGCCCGCCTCCACCAGCGCCTCCAGCGCCCGGTCGACGTCCGCCTCGCGGAGCAGGAAGTCCACGTCGTGGTCGCTGGAGTGGCCGCCGTGCGCGTACACCGCGAAGCTGCCACCGAGCGCGAACGGGATCTCGGACTGTTTGAGCACGGCGGCGACCTTCTTCAGCGTGTGCACCAGGGTCTCGTCCCCGCGCTCGGCCATCTGCGGCTCCCTCGTCGTCATATCTGCGGTGGGACCACGATGCGTACCCGGCGGACGCTCCGGTCACACCTGTTGCGGCGCGATCGGCCCGTCAGGGCAGGAAAGCGACATCCGGGCTCGGGTGAGCATCGGTCGGATAACCTCGGGAGGGTGGCCAGCTCACTGCGGACGCGGCGGGGCGGGGCCCGACTGCGCACCGTCGCCCTGATCGGCATCGACGGCTCAGGTAAGACCACCCAGGCCCATCGGCTCGCCCAGGCGCTCACCGCCGCCGGCCGTCCCGCCACCTACCACCGCAACGCCGGTGGCCGCCGCTGGCTCGGCCGCATCGCCCAGCGGGTCGGCCGTCCGGACGCGCAGCGGCTCGTCGGGCGCGACGGCCTGCTCGTGGTCGAGTCGGTGCTGCGGTGGCTGGCCATCGCGCTCGCGTTGCTGAGCTGCCTGGTGACCGGCCGGACGGCCGTGATGGACAGGTGGTCCGCCTGCCAGTACGCCAGCATCCGGGCGCACGGCGGGCAGCGGTGGGAGCGGCTGGCCCGAGCCGGGTACCGGATCTTCCCGGCGCCCCGGGTGACGTTCCTGCTCACCGTCGACCCCGCCGAGGCGTACCGCCGGATCGAGCGGCGCGGCACGGACCACGAGACGATGGAGTGGCTGACCGCCGCGGCCGCCGCCTACCGGGAACTGCCGGAGTACGGCAGCTTCGTGGTGGTGGACGGCAACGGGCCGCCGGACGAGGTGGCCCGCCGGATCCGGGCGCACCTGAGCGAGTGGCTGCCCGACGACCCGTCCGCCGGTCCCGGGCCGGCTCCGGCCGGTCCGGCTCCGGCCGGTCCGCGACGCCCGGCCGGTGGCGCCGGGCGGGACGGGCCGGTGCCGGTTCAGGCCCGCCCGTAGACCGGGATGCTCGCGCCGCTGGTCGGCGCGGACTCGGGGGAGGCCAGGAAGCGGATCACCTCGGCGATCTCGGCCGGCGGCACCCAGCGCCCGTGGTCGGCGCCGGGCTGGGCGGCGCGGTTGGCCGGGGTGTCGATGACGCTCGGCAGCACCGTGTTGCACCGCACGCCGCGCTGCCGGTACTCGACCGCCACCGCCTCGGCGAACGCCCGCACCGCGGCCTTGGCGGTGACGTAGCCGGAGGCGCCGGGGAACGGCGAGACCGCCGCCCGGGCCGCGACGCAGACCACCGCGCCGTCGCCGGACGCCATGAGGTGCGGCAGCGCCGCGTGGGTGACCAGGTACGTCGGGCGCAGGTTGAGCCGCAGCATCCGCTCGAAGTCGTCGACCGGGGTCTCGTGCACCAGGCCGCCGGCCGCGTACCCGCCGACGAGGTTGACCACCGCGCGCAGCGGCGCGGCCGGCTCGGCCGTCGCCGCCTCGACCGCCCGCGCGGCCCCGTCGGCGGTCAGCAGGTCGGCCACGACCCGGACCGGGCCGTCGTCCGTCCCGGGCTCCCGCTGGGGTACGACCACCCGCCAGCCGGCGTCGAGGAAGGTGGCGGTGACCGCGCCGCCGAGCCCGCCCGTGCCTCCGGTCACCAGTACCGTGCGTTCCGTCATGGACACACGCTAGCCAACCGCCCTGGCGACGGACCGGTGGGCCGTCCGGCCCGCCGGGTCGAGGCCGACCGGGCAGGACCTGCGGCGCGACGGCGGACCGGCACGTCGGGCGGCAGGAGTGAGTCGACCGGAGCGGATGAGGCGGTAGGGCTGCGACAATGGGATCCTTGGCCCGGGGCGGGCACGGAAGACAGTAAATTTCCCGATACGCGGTGTCATGGTTGACGCTCACGCCTCGTGAAAGTAAGTTTCATCCGTGGCGAAGAGTTCGAAGATTTCTGCGAGTCACGAGCCCGGTGGACTGATCGTCCACATCAGCGGCCTGCTGCCCTCGCTGTCCCCGGCCGAACAGCGGGTGGCCCGGCTGGTCGTCGCCGATCCGGCGGACGCGGCCCGGCGTACGATCACCGACCTCGCCACCGCCGCCGAGACGTCCGAGGCGACAGTGATCCGCTTCTGCCGCTCGGTCGGCATGGACGGCTATCCCCAGTTGCGGATCCGGCTCGCCGCCGAGGCCGCCCGCCGGGTCGAGCCGCCGGACGCGCGCGTGGTCGGCGGCGACATCCCGCCGGGCGCCGACCTCGCCCAGATCATCGCCACGATCGCGTTCAACGACGCCCGGGCCGTCGAGGAGACTGCCGAGCAGCTCGACCCGGCGGTCTGCGAGCAGGTGGTCGAGGCGATCGGCGCGGCCGCCCGGATCGACGTCTACGGCGCGGGCGCCAGCGGCTTCGTCGCCTCCGACTTCCAGCAGAAGCTGCACCGCATCGGCCGCATCGCGTTCTACTTCCCGGACGTGCACACCGCGCTCACCTCCGCCGCCCTGCTGGGCCGCGGCGACGTGGCCGTCGGCATCTCGCACACCGGCACCACGTCCGACGTCATCGAGGTGCTGGAGCAGGCGCGGGCGCGCGGCGCCACCACCGTGGCGCTGACCAACTTCCCGCGCTCGCCGATCACCGAGGTCGCGGACCACGTACTCACCACAGCCGCCCGGGAGACGACGTACCGGTCCGGCGCGACGGCCAGCCGGCTGGCCCAGCTCACAGTGGTCGACTGCCTCTTCGTCGGGGTGGCCGCCCGCAGCCGGGCCCGGACCAAGAAGGCCCTGGAGGCCACCGCCGAGGCGGTCCAGTCGCACCGGGTCGGCCCCGGGCGGAGGCGGGGATGACGGCGGGTCGGGTGGAGCGCGACGGCGTGGCGGCGGTGCGGCCGGTGGTGCGCGTCGGCGCGCCGACCGAGCGGCGCAACCCGCACAGCGTCGACCTCGACCTGATGTCCACCCGGGACGTGCTCACCGTCATCAACGAGGCGGACCGGCGGGTGCCGGCCGCGGTCGCCGCCGTGCTGGACGAGATCGCCGAGACGGTCGACCTGGCCGTGGCCGCGCTGCGCGACGGGCACCGCGTGCACTACTTCGGCGCCGGCACCTCCGGCCGCCTCGGCGTGCTGGACGCGGCCGAGCTGGCGCCCACGTTCAACTCGCCCCGGCACTGGTTCTGCTCGCACCTCGCGGGCGGCCCGGACGCCATGTGGCGCGCCGTCGAGGACGCCGAGGACGACGAGCGCGGCGGTGCCGCCGACGCCACCGAGTGCGTACGCCCCGGCGACCTCGTGGTGGGCCTGGCGGCCAGCGGGCGCACCCCGTACGTCCTCGGGGCGCTCGCCGCGTCCCGGGCGCAGGGGGCCGGTACGGTGCTGCTCTGCGCGAATCCGGAGGCCGAGGCCGCCGCGTCGGTGGACGTCTTCATCGGGGTGGACACCGGACCGGAGGTGGTCACCGGGTCGACCCGGATGAAGGCCGGCACGGCGCAGAAGCTGGTGCTCAACACGTTCTCCACGGCCGTGATGGTGCGTCTGGGCCGGGTCTACTCGAATCTGATGATCGACATGGTGGCCACCAACGCCAAACTGCGCGGCCGCATGATCTCGATCCTCATGGAGGCCACCGGCTGTGCCGAGGAGGTGTGCCGGGTCGCCCTGCGGGAGGCCGACGGTGACCTCAAGACCGCGCTCGTCGCGCTCGTCTCCGGCGCCGAGGTGCCGGCCGCCCGGGCCGCGCTGGCCCGCTCCGCCCATCAGGTACGCGGCGCGCTCGAACTGCTCGCCTCCTGAGCGTTCCGGCCCCCGCCGCGGGCAGGCCCGTCCCGCCCGATCCACCCGCCCGGCGCATCCGCCCGGCGGGTGCGACGCGTATCACGTGCGGGGAGGGGACGACTCCTCCCGCACGGATTGTTCAACGAGGCGGAGGGTAATCCTTGAGCATGGCTGAACCGACCGGTCCGCAGGCGCGTATCTCGCAGTGACCAGGATCGCAACGACTCGGTGACGCGGCTCGCTGTGTTCATGGAACAGGCAATGGTGCCATTCCATGGGCGAACGGCGATTTCGCAGCTCCGGTGTGCGCCGAAAACGGCGCCCGCGAGCCGCCCGAACCGGGCCGGTAACAGGAAACATGGACCGGGCTCTCAGCTACTACTCAGGCATTCGTGACAGTTTCGACTCACGACATGGAATCCCCGACGCGTCACATCTGTTGTGTAGGTGTCAGCACCTACGGGCACAGCGGAGGTTACGGGGAGGGCTGATGAACGTGGGGATGGCAAGGAACCGGGCAACCGGCGCTAGCGAGGGGACCGTGGCAATCGTGGACAAGAACATCGGCATGCGTACCGACGAGGTCGCCGAGGAGCGGGACCTGGTCGGCGTCTACCTGCACGAGATCTCCCGGACGCCGCTGCTCGACGCCGCCCGGGAGGTCGACCTCTCCAAGGCGATCGAGGCGGGCCTCTACGCCGAGCACCTGCTCGACGAGGATCGGATCCCCGACGGCGTCGACCGGGAGGACCTGGAGCGGCTGGTCGTCGAGGGTGAGCGCGCGAAGGACCTGTTCATCCGCGCGAACCTGCGGCTGGTCGTGTCGATCGCCCGGCGCTACGTGCGCTCCGGGATGCCCATGCTGGACCTGATCCAGGAGGGCAACACCGGCCTGGTCCGGGCGGTCGAGAAGTTCGACTACGAGCGGGGCTTCAAGTTCTCCACCTACGCGACCTGGTGGATCCGCCAGGCGATCAGCCGGGCGATCGCCCAGCAGGAGCGGACCGTACGGCTGCCCGTGCACCTGGTCGAGGACGTCAACCGGATGCGCAACGTGGCCCGGCAGCTCACCCGTGAGCTGGGCGGCGACCCGGAGCCGGAGCAGATCGCGACCGCGCTCGGCGTGACCGTCGAGCGGGTCAACGAGCTGGTCCGCTGGTCGCAGGACACCGTCTCGCTGGACACCCCGGTGGGCGACGACGGCGACACCAACCTCGGCGACCTGGTCGCCGACAGCGACGCGCCGTCGCCGGAGGAGATCGTGCTCACCGGCCTGGAGCGGCAGCGGATCGAGGGTCTGCTCAACCACCTCGACGACCGTTCCGCCGGCATCATGCGGGCCCGGTACGGCCTGGAGGACGGGCGGGAGCACTCGCTGACCGAGGTCGCGTCGCGGTTCTCGCTGTCCCGCGAGCGCATCCGCCAGCTGGAGATCCAGGCACTGGGCCGGCTGCGTGAGCTGGCTCGCGCGGAAGGGCTCCAGGCAGCCTGACCTGGTAACAATGAACGGCGAACGGCCGGCGTCCGACAGGGGGACGCCGGCCGTTCGCCGTCTTCGCGGTGCTCAGACCCGGCCGTAGCCGGCGATCGACATGATGTTCATGCCGCGCTTGCTGACGTTGCGCCCGGCGCTGGGCGCGTCGATGATCTGGCCGTTGCCGACGTAGAGCGCCACGTGCCCGAGCCCGGAGTAGAACACCAGGTCACCGGGTTGCAGCTCGCTACGGCTGATCCGGGTGGTGGCGCTCCACTGCCGGGCCGCGCTGTGCGGCAGCGACTTGCCGACCGTCCGCCACGCCGCAAGCGTCAGGCCGGAGCAGTCGTAGCTGCCGGGGCCGTCCTGGCCGTAGCCGTAGGGCTTGCCGACGGCGCCGTAGGCGAACCGCACCACAGTGCCGGCGTCACCGGAGACGGCCGGCGGCTTGCCCGCCGAACTGGGGTTGCCGGGCGCCTCGTTGGCCCGCCCGTACGCCTTGCGCCGCATCTCGTAGAGGTCGGACAGGTCCGCCTCGATCCGCGTCTTCGCGGACTTGAGCTGCTTGGCCTGCGCCGCCTCCCGGGCGAGCGTGACGTCCAGCGCGGTCTTCTGGTCGATCAGCCGCTGCTGGTCGGCCGTGAAGCTGTTGATGGTGCGCTGCCGCTGGCGGGTGAGCTGGTCGAGCGTGCCCAGCCGCTCCGGCAGCGTGGCCTGGCCGCCCGGGTCCAGCAGGGCCGCCGCGGTGCGCATGCCGCCGGTCTTGTACGCCGTCGCGGCCAGCACGCCCACGTCGGCGCGGCTGCGTTCGGCCTGTTCCTGCAGCGGCCCGATCCGGGCCTCCAACTTGGCCGCGGTGGCCTTGTTGGCCTTGATGTCCTCGTTGAGCTTGTTGTAGGACTCGACGATTCGCTCCAGCTCAGTCGAGGACTTCTCGATCTGCTTCGTCAGCTCGGCGGGTGTGGGCTCGGCCCGGGCCACCTGCGCCGGGGCGAGCAGTGCGGCCGAGAGGCCGGCCACCGCCAGCGAGCGGAGCAGCATCCGTAAGGACGACAAGAGCGGAAAGCTCCTCTCCCACCGGTCGCCGGGCGCGTTCGCGACCCGGCGACACCGGCCCGGGGCCGTCCGGGTGGGCGGCTGTCGACCGGGCCGACCTGGACAACCTAACCCGTGATCGCAGCAGCCGGGAGTTCAAGCAGGGGCGAAAGTTGGCAAAGTGGCGGAAAGTGATGAGGGGGATCCGGTGGGTGGATGAGGCGACTCGCCCGATTCGTCGTTCTGGACGGATGTCGCCAGGCGACGCCAGGCGAAGTCATGACAAAGACGGAAATCGTTCTCTGTTTCCGGCGGGCAGGGCCGGGCCGGTCAACCCTGCGACAGCCGAAACCCCGAGGTCAGGTGGCGCGAGGCCAACACAATGGAGCCCGGACGGGAAATCCCACCACGGGATCCCTGCTCCCGGGAGGCCGCCGTGCAGACCGACCGCTCCGCCACCCAGCCGCCCCGCTCGCCGCGACCGGCCGGACCCAGGCTGCTCTACGCCCGGCCCGGCATCGTCGTCACCGCCGAGCGCTTCACCGTCGGCCGCAACACCTGGCCGGTTGCCGAGATCACCCAGCTCCGGACCGACCGTGGACCGCACGACCGGCTCGCGATCCGGGCCGTCGCCGTGTCCGCCGCGATGATCGCCGCGGTCGGCCTGCTGCTCGGCTTCACCGGCGGCCTGCACCGGCTGACCGCCGGGGCGTACCTCATGCTCGGCGCGGTCGGGGTGGTGCCGCTGCTGCTCGTGCTGATCGGCGACCGCGTGCGGCCCCCGGCGCACGAGCTGTGGGGACGGGTGCGGGGCACCGAGGTGCTGCTGTTCAGCAGCGACGACGAGCGGCAGTTCGGCCAGGTCGCCCGCGCGCTGGCGCGGGCCCGCGAGGCGGCGCGCCTGGGCGGCTGGGCCGACCCGCCGGCGGCCGAGCCGTGGCGGCCGGCCCGGTGAGCGGCGGTCAGCCCGCGACCGGCTCCGGCGTACGCTGGCGGCTCTCGGCGGCCACCCAGTGGCTCACCCGCCGCTCGGCGTAGAACGAGACGAACGGCACGGTGCCGGCGAGCATCACCAGCAGCATCCGCTTCAGCGGCCAGTTCGCCCGGCGCGACAGGTCGAACGTGAGCGCCAGATAGAGCATGTACAGCCAGCCGTGCGCCACGCCGACCACGCCCACCACGCTCGGGTTGTCGAAGCCGTACTTCAGCGGCATGCCGATCAGGACCAGCACCACGAGCGCCACGCCCACGATCCAGGCGATCACGCGGTACCGGGTAAAGGCTCCGCCCACCGTCGTCCGTCCTTCCGCACCGGCCTCAGCCGGGATAGTCGCCGGGCCGGGCGCCCGGATTGGCGTTCAACCAGGATAGGTAGCGGTTGTACGCGGCCAGCTCGGCGTCGTCCGCCCCGTCGGCCGGCGCGGCCGGCACCCGCACGACGCGCACCGGCCGGCGTACCGCCGGGGTGCCGGCGGTCACCGACGGCGCGGGACCGGCCGACGGCGCGGTGTCCTCCGCCGGCGCCGGGTCGGCGGCGCGCAGCGTCTGGCGGACCTCACGCCACCAGACGAAGACCACGAAGGCGGCGAACACCGGCCACTCGATCGCGTAACCGAAGCTGATCGCGTTCCCCCCGGCGGCGCGGGTGACCTGCCACCAGCCCATGCCGAGGCAACCCGCCACCAGCACGACCATGGCCACGTGGCGGACGATCCACGCCGGTGTCCAGAGCCGTTCCATGCCCACGAGAGTACCGGGGCCGCCGGGGCGTCTCCGACACGGCGTCGTAGGACGGGCGGGGTTTGGTGGCACGCGCGCTGGGCATCCGAACAGGTGCCAACCCGAACGAGACGAGGGGGCGACGATGACCGAATCGGTACGCCGGGACGCGAGCCCGGAACAGCGGGTCGCGGAATGGGACGGCGACCACGCCCGCACCGTCGACGCCGACGGCGAGCAGCTCGGGGTGGACCCCACGGAGCTGGGCGACGAGGACCTGATCCGGGAGATGCAGAGCCTGCACCGCACCCGGCTGGACACGCTGCGGCACGCCACCGACTCGGCGCTCGCCAACCACCTGCGGCGCACCGCCGAACTGGAGACGGAGTACCTGGCCCGGCACCCCGGCCGGGAGGTCGACCCGAGCCGGCTGCGGGACGCCTGATGGCCAGCCACGCCGAGCGCGGCATGTCCGCGCCGCCGGAGGTGGTGTTCAACACCGCGACCGACCCGGACCGCTCGTCGGCCTGGCTGCCCGAGCGGCTGCGCAGCTCCGGCGCCTGCCGGGTGGAGGTCGTCGACGCCGACGACATGCGGGCCCGGTGGAGCGCCGCGGACTGGTCCGCCGAGATCGACGTGGAGCCGGCCGACGCGGGCGGCGCGCGGGTGCGGCTGGACCTGGCCGGGCCGGACCACGACCTGGCCGACGAGATCCTGGCCAACCTCGACCGCGAGGTGGCCGACAACCTGACCGCCGGCTGAGCCCGGCCGCACGACGAGCACGAGGAGGCCGGGTTGACCGGGAGTGGCCTGAAGCAGAAGGTGGCGCGCCTGCGCCAGGCGTACGCGCCGCACGAGCATCGGCCGCTGGAGGGCTACCTGAAGGCGATGGGCACGTACGCCGGTGTGACAGCCGCGCTCGTCGGCCTGGTCCGGGCGACCGGCCGGCCGGTGCCCGAGCGGCCCACGCCCGCGGACGTGGTGCTGCTCTCGATCGCCACGCACAAGCTCAGCCGGCTGCTGTCCAAGGACGCGATCACCAGCCCGCTGCGCGCGCCGTTCACCCGCTACGACCACCCGATCGGCAGCGGCGAGGTGATGGAGCAGGTCCGCGACGAGGGCAGCCCGACCCGGCACGCGCTCGGCGAGCTGGTGAGCTGCCCGTTCTGCCTGGCGGTCTGGGTGGCCACCGGGCTCACCGGCGGCCTGGTGCTGGCGCCCCGGCTGACCCGGCTGGTCGCCACCGCGCTGACCGCCGTGGCCGCCTCCGACTTCCTCCAGATGGGGTACGCGGTCGCCCAGCAGGCGGCCGAGGGCGGACGCCACGAGTCGTGACCCGTGGACACGAAGGGGGCCGGCGCGCGGGCGCCGGCCCCCTTTCGCGTGTCTCCCACCGTCAGGTGGGGGTGGTGCCGTGGTCCTCGCCGGCCCAGCCGCGCGACGCCTCCGGCTCCCGCTCGTCCTCGTCCTCCCCGGTGACGACGTCCCGGTCCACAGCGGTGCGGTCGTGCTCGTTGGCGAAGTCCGGCTCCGGCAGCGTGTCGACGCCCTCCGGGGGCTGTCCGAGCGCCGCCAGGTGCTCGTGGTCGGGGTTGTGGTCGGTCATGTCGCGTCCTCTCGGTCTTCCGGGGGCTCAGGCGACCGTGCCGCCCAGCAGATCGGCCGCCTCGTCCGCCGCGTACTCGCCCTGGGGGAGCGCGGCGATCCGGGTGAGCAGCTCCGCGGGGAGTTCGGCGGCCACCGCCCGGCGGTAGATGTCCGCCTGGGTGATCCGCTCCTGGCCGTGGTAGATGTCGTCGAGCAGGTCGTCGATCGGCCTGGTGTCGGGCTGCTCGGTCACGGGCGCGTCATCGGTCACGCCGACCACCTACCCGGCACCGAACCGGTCAAACTCGCCCCAACCCCGCTCAGGCCGGCGCCGGGAGCGTGGCCCGGCGGGCCCGGACGGCCTGGGCCAGGTGCTCCAGCACCTCGGCGGTGCTGTCCCAGCCGATGCAGGCGTCGGTGACCGACTGGCCGTACGCCAGCTCCCGGGTCGGGTCCAGGTCCTGCCGGCCGGGCACCAGGAAGCTCTCCAGCATGATGCCGACGATGCCGCGCTGACCGGCGGCGAGCTGCGCGGCCACGTCTGCGGCGACCAGCGGCTGGTTGCGGTGGTCCTTGCCGCTGTTGGCGTGGCTGGCGTCGACCACCACCCGCTCCGGCAGGCCCGCCGCCCGCAGCAGCTCCAGCGCCCCGGCCACCGACTCCGCGTCGTAGTTGGGCCGGCCGCCCCCGCCGCGCAGCACCAGGTGCCCGTCCGCGTTGCCCCGGGTGTGCATGATCGCCGGGGTGCCCGAGACGTCGATGCCGGGGAAGACGTGCGGCACCCCGGCGGCCCGGATCGCGTCCACGGCGGTGGCGATGCTGCCGTCCGGGCGGTTCTTCATGCCGATCGGCATGGACAGCCCGGAGGCGAGCTGCCGGTGCACCTGGCTCTCCACCGTCCGCGCGCCGATCGCGCCCCAGGCCACCGTGTCGGCGATGTACTGCGGGGTGATCGGGTCGAGGAACTCGCAGCCCACCGGCAGGCCCAGCCGCAGCACGTCGAGCAGGAGCGCCCGCGCGGTACGCAGACCGGTGTTCACGTCGCCGGAGCCGTCCAGCGCCGGGTCGTTGATCAGGCCCTTCCAGCCCACCGTCGAGCGCGGCTTCTCGAAGTAGACACGCATCACCACGAGCAGGTCGTCGGCGACCCGGGCGGCGGCCTCGCGCAGCCGGCCCGCGTACTCCAGGGCGGCGGCCGGGTCGTGCACGGAGCAGGGGCCGACGACGACGAGCAACCGGTCGTCGGCGCGGTCCAGCACCCGGCCGACGGCACGCCGGCCCGCCACGACGGCCTCGGCCAGCGGGGTGTCGAGCGGCAGGTGGTGGTGCAGCAGGGCCGGGGTGGTCAGCGGCACCACACGGTCGATGCGCTGGTCGATGACCCGATGGGCGTCCTGGGACGTGGTCACGGTGGGGATTCCTTCCGCCGACCGTGCCCCCGTGCCGGGTCCGGGGGATCGAGCCGGCTGCTCGCATACGAAAGGGCAGGGAAAAGAATCCCTGCCCGGCCGGCTCGAAGAGGTGGTGACGTCAGCTCACGGTCGAGTCACCGGCTCCTCCAGCCGGCTGCCTAAACCATCGATACGACCGCGTCACGTCGGCCAGCGTACCCGACACGGGCCGGAATTCCCGCTGTCGTTCCGAAGTGCGGAACGCGGGGTATGTGATCGCCATGACCACGAGCCACGACCCCAGTGACCAGGAACGGATCGAGTCCCGAGCACATCTGCTGCCGGAGGAGGCGGCGGCGGGCAGCGACGACGCGCAGGCGCAGGCCGACGCGATCCTCGCCGAGTCCGACATCCGCGAGGCGGACCAGAACGCCGCCCCCGACACGGTGCTGGAGCACCGCACCTCCGAGCAGACCGTCACCCCCGTCGAGCCGCCCGACTGAGCGTCGCGCCCCGGGCCCGGCGGGAACCCCGGTAACTGTCGTCCCGCAACCGGGCCAGCGGGCCGGTCAGACACAACCCCGGCGGCACGTTGCCGATCGGGTCGAACGCGAGCGCGGCGTCCTCGGCGGCGCCGCGCTCGTCGTCGAGGCGTACCTCGCCGAACGGCCGCCACCGGCCCACCGCCGAGGCCACGGCCAGCACCAGCCGGGGCTCGTCGGCGGCGACCGCCGCGCCCGCCTCGGCCAGGCCGCGACCCAGGTCGGGTGACTCCGGGTCGGCCAGCACGGCCAGGAACAGCCGCCGCCCGCCGGCCCGGAACGGCATGATCGACGTGTACGTCCCGGTGAAGCGCCGCCGGGGCAGCGGCAGGTTCCGCAGCACCGGCGCGGCGCCGCTGGAACTCCACAGCAGGTCCACCGGCGGCTCCGGGTCGCGGTGCAGCCGTACCGCCACGCCCAGCACGTCCGGCCAGCCGCCCGGCGTCGGCACGCCCTTGGACAGGCGGATCGTGGCCGGCCACCGGCCCGGCAGGTCGAGCAGCGGCACACCGGTCGGCGGTCCCGGCGTACCCCAGACCCGGGTCTCGCCGGCGAACGTGCGCCCGGCCGGGTGCAGCAGCCGGGCGTGCCGGAGCCGGGCCAGCGCGGCGGCGGCGCGCTCGACGGCGGAGGGTGTGGTGGCGGCCATGCCCGCACGGGTACCCCGGCGCGCGGCGACGATGCTCCGGCGCGCGTGTCACCTTTCCGCCTCCGAGATCGGATAGCGTCGTCCCATGCCCGACAGCGGTTTCCCCTGGCCGATCGAGACGACCCGACTGGACAACGGCCTGCGCGTGGTGGTGAGCGAGGACCGCACCGCCCCGGCCGTGGCGGTCAACCTCTGGTACGACGTGGGCTCACGCCACGAGCCGGCGGGACAGACCGGCTTCGCCCACCTCTTCGAACACCTCATGTTCGAGGGCTCGGTGAACGTGGCGAAGACCGAGCACATGAAGCTGATCCAGGGCGCGGGCGGCTCGCTCAACGCGACCACCAACCCGGACCGGACCAACTACTTCGAGACGGTCCCGGCCGAGCACCTGGAACTGGCGCTCTGGCTGGAGGCCGACCGGATGGGTGGTCTGGTGCCGGCGCTGACCCAGGAGACGCTGGACAACCAGCGCGAGGTGGTGAAGAACGAGCGGCGGCAGCGCTACGAGAACGTGCCGTACGGCGACGCGTGGCTGCGCCTGCTGCCGTTGCTCTACCCGCCCGGCCACCCGTACCACCACGCGACGATCGGGTCGATGGCCGACTTGAACGCCGCCGACCTGGCCACCTTCCAGGAGTTCCACAGCACCTACTACGCGCCGAACAACGCCGTCCTCACCGTCGTCGGCGACACCACCGCCGCCGAGGTGTTCGCGCTCGCCGACAAGTACTTCGGCGGCCTCGCCGCGCGCGCCGAGATCCCGGCCGCGCCGGACGGCCGCACGGTGCCGGCCACCGGCAGCCCGGCGGTGGAGACGGTCACCGCCGACGTGCCCGCCCCCCGCGTCTACGTCGCGCACCGCACCCACCCGTTCGGCACCCAGGGGTACGACGTGACGACGGTGCTGGGCACCGTTCTCGGCAGCGGCCGGGGCAGCCGCCTCTACCAGCGGCTCGCCGACGGTGAGCGGATCGCCCAGCCGGACCTGGTCGGCGCGTACGGGGTGGACCTGGCGCACGCGCCCGCCCCGCTGATCGCCACCGCCACGGCCCGCCCCGGGGTGAGCGCCGAGCGGCTGCGCGACGGGCTGGCCGAGGTGGTCGACGAGCTGGCCACAGTGCCGGTGACCGCCGCCGAGCTGGACCGCGCCAAGGCGCTGCTGAGCACCATGTGGTGGCGGCAGATGTCCACTGTCGACGGGCGGGCCGACACGCTCGGCCGGTACGCCACCCAGTTCGGCGACCCGGCCCGCGCGGCCGACCGGTTGCCGGCCTGGCTCGCGGTGACCGCGGAGCAGATCGCCGAGCAGGCCGCCGAGCTGCTCGGCGCCGCCGACCGGGTGATCCTGACCTACCTGCCCGAGGAGAACTGATGTCGCTGATCGCCACCCGTCCCGGCCCCGGCGCCGCCCGCGCCTACCGGTTCCCGCAGGTGGTCCGGCGGACGACGGCCGGCGGCCAGGTGGTCGCCGCGCACCTGCCCGGGCAGAACCTCGCCGTCGCGCTGCTGCTGCTCGACGGCGGCGCGGGCCGGGAGCCGGTCGGCAAGGAGGGGCTCGGCGCGGTGCTGGCCAAGGCGCTGGAGGAGGGCACCGCGCAGCGGGACGCCACCGCGTACGCGCTGGCCATCGAGGCGCTCGGCACCGAGCTGGCGACCGGGCTCGACTGGGACTCGTTCCAGGTGAGCGTGCAGGTGCCGGTGGACCGGCTGACCGCCGCCGTGGAGCTGCTGGCCGAGGCGGTCCGTACGCCCCGGCTCGACCCGGCCGACGTGCTGCGCGTACGCGACGACGAGGCCACCGCGCTGCGGATGGACTGGGCCAACCCCGGCCCGCGTGCCGACGCGGTGCTGCGGGCCGAGCTGTTCGGCGCGCAGCACCGGTGGGGCCGCCCGCTCTACGGCGACCCGGACAGCGTGGCCGCGCTGGAGGTGGACGACGTAACCGTCTTCCACTCCGAGTGGTTCATCCGCCCCGGCACGCTCGTCGTCGCCGGTGACCTGGAGCGGATCGACCTGGACGCGCTCGCCGCGACGGCGTTCGCCGGGGCCGGCGGCGGCCCGGTGGAACGCGGCGGCCCGATCGACGTGCCGCTGGCCGGGCAGCGCCGGATCATCCTGGTGGACCGGCCCGGCTCGGTGCAGTCCACGCTGCGGCTCGGCCATCCGTCCCCGCACCGCGCCCACCCCGACCACGTGCCGATGACGCTCGCCGGCACCGTGCTCGGCGGCGCGTTCACGTCCCGGCTCAACCACCTGATCCGCGAGGTGCGCGGCTACACGTACGGGATCCGGGGCGACTTCGCCTCGTCCCGGCGGTTCGGCCGGTTCGCGGTCAGCTCCGGCGTGCAGACCGCGGTGACCGCGCCGGCGCTCGTCGAGTCGGTGGGCGAGATCTCGCGTACCCAGCTCACCGGCGTCAGCGAGGACGAGCTGGAGGTGGCGCGTTCCTGGCGGGCCGGGCAGCTCTCGGTCGAGTTGCAGAGCCCCCGGGCCATCGCCGCGGCCCTGAGCACGCTGGTCGTGCACGACCTGCCGGACGATTACCACGCGCGGCTGCGGGAGCAACTGCTCGCGGCGACAGTCGAGGACGTCTCCGCCGCGGCCGCGACCTACCTGCACCCCGAGTCGCTGACGATGGTGATCGAGGGGGACGCGGCGGTCATCCGGGACGAGCTGGTCGCCAGCGGTCTCGGCGAGGTGGTCGACCACACGTGACCGGACGGGGCGGCGGGCCTGTGATTCCCGTCGCCCCGCATCCGCGCGGTGGGAAACGTTTCCCACCCGCACCGCCCGGCTGGGTAGCCTCGCGGGCATGAGGATCGGCATTGTGGGAGCCACCGGCCAGGTCGGTGGCGTCATGCGGCAGGTGCTGGCGGAGCGCGAGTTCCCGGCGGAGCAGGTGCGCCTGTTCGCCTCGGCCCGGTCGGCCGGGCGCACGCTGCCCTGGCGCGGCGGCGAGGTCACCGTGGAGGACGCGGCCACCGCGGACTACCGCGGTCTGGACATCGTGCTCTTCTCGGCGGGCAAGGGCACCGCGAAGGAGCTGGCTCCCCGGGTCGCCGAGGCCGGCGCCGTGGTGATCGACAACTCCTCGGCGTTCCGGATGGACCCTCAGGTGCCGCTGGTGGTGGCCGAGGTCAACCCGCACGCGATCGCGGACCGCCCGAAGGGCATCGTGGCCAACCCGAACTGCACCACGATGGCCGCCATGCCGGTGCTGCGCCCGCTGCACGACGAGGCCGGGCTGGTCAGCCTCGTCGTCGCCACCTACCAGGCGGTGTCCGGCGCCGGCCTGGCCGGGGTGGCGGAACTGGACGAGCAGGTCCGCAAGGTGGCCGAGGACGCCGCCGGGCTCGCCTTCGACGGCGGGGCGGTGGAGTTCCCGGCGCCGCGCTCGTTCGCCCGTCCGATCGCCTTCAACGTGCTCCCGCTCGCCGGTTCGATCGTCGACGACGGCTCCGACGAGACCGACGAGGAGCAGAAGCTGCGCAACGAGAGCCGCAAGATCCTGGAGATCCCCGGCCTGAAGGTCTCCGGCACGTGCGTGCGGGTGCCGGTCTTCACCGGCCACTCGTTGCAGATCAACGCCCGGTTCGCCCGGCCGATCGACCCGGCCCGGGCCCGCGAGCTGCTCGACGGCGCGCCCGGCGTGGCGCTGCGCGACGTGCCGACGCCGCTGGAGGCGGCCGGCCAGGACCCGACGTACGTCGGCCGGATCCGGGCCGACGAGACCGTCGAGCACGGGCTCGCGCTGTTCTGCGCCAACGACAACCTGCGCAAGGGCGCGGCGCTGAACGCCGTGCAGCTCGCCGAGCTGGTCGCCGCCGAGCGCTGACCCCGCGGGCGTCCGTGCCGGACCACCCGGCACGGACGCCCCCGCAGCGGGTATGCACCCGCGTCGCCGGCCGCCCCGCGCCGGCAGGGCGGGGGTGCCGATGACGGCCGAAGGAGACACCGGTGACGCCGGGATCCTCCCGGACACCGGTCGGGCGATCGGGTTCAGCGACGCGGTCTTCGCCATCGTCATCACGCTGCTGGTGCTCGACCTGCGGGTGCCCGAGACGGCGCCGGGCGGGATGCTGCGCGCGCTGCTCGACCAGTGGCCGGTCTACCTCGCCTACGTCACGTCCTACCTGTACGTGGCGGTCAACTGGCTGAACCACAAGGGGACGTTCCACCGGGTCCGCTGCGCCGACCGGGGACTGCACTGGGCGAACCTCGGCGTGCTGTTCAGCGTGGCGCTGCTTCCGTTCGTCACCGCGCTCGTCTCCCGGGCCGTGGAGGAGGGCGACGTCTTCGACGAGCGGATTGCGGTGTCCGCGTACGCGCTGGTCGGCGTGATCCTGTCGATCACCTGGTTGTGGCTCTACCACTATCTGAGCCGACACCGGGAGCTGCTGGAGCCGCACGTCCCCGCCCGGTTCTTCGAGGCCGAACGCGTCCGGGCGCTGCTCGGCGTCCTCGCGTACGCGATCGCCGGTCTGGTGGGCGTGCTGCTGAGCGTGCCGGCGGCGCTGGTGGTGCTCCTGCTGCTGCCGCTCTTCTACGGGTTGTCCAGCAACGGCTTCTACGACCTGCGCCGGCGCCTGCGTCACCGGCGGTGACGCCCGCGTTACCCCGCCTGTGGCGGCGGGTAGACGGCGGTGCCGACACCGAGAGGGGAGCACCATGACAACGGTCGGAGAGTTCATGACGACCCGGTTGGTGACGATGGACGGCAACGACACGCTGATCGCCGCGGCGCAGGAGATGCGCGACAGCGCCATCGGCGACGTGGTGGTGACCGACGGCGACAACGTGGTCGGGATCGTGACGGACCGGGACATCGCGGTACGGGGCGTGGCCGAGAACATGGACCCCACCGCCACCCGGCTCAACCAGATCACCAGCAAGGACGTGGTGACCGTCAGCCAGAACGACGACGCCGTGGCCGCCGCCGACCTGATGCGCACGTACGCGGTCCGCCGCCTCCCGGTGGTCGACGACGGCCGGCTGGTCGGCCTCATCTCCATGGGTGACCTGGCGGTGGAGCGGGAACCCCAGTCGGTGCTCGCGGACATCAGCGCCGACGACCCCAACAACTAGACCTGTCCGCCGCGGTGACGCCGGCCCCCGGTTCGGGGGCCGGCGTCGCGCGTCGCGACGGTGCCGCGCTCACCCGGTTCGGGCGAGGTTGGCCCCGGACCGGGTGGGGACACGGAGCTTCGACAGGTGGACCGCGGATCGCGGGAGGAGTCGCCCGGATGGTGGACATGACCACGAGATTCTTCGAGGACCTGGACCGGCGGGGGTTCGAGCCGTTGCTGGTCAAGACATCCGGAACGCTCCGCTTCGACCTGCACGAGGGCCCGCACACCACGCACTGGCTGCTGGAGATCGATCGGGGCAACCTGCGGGTCCGGCAGGAGGACGGCGAGGCGGACACGGTGGTCGGCACCGAGCCGCGCCTGTTCGCCGAGCTGGTCGGCGGCGAGGAGAACGCCATCGCGGCGCTGCTGCGCGGCGACATGACAGTCGTCGGCGACCTGCGGCTCGTGCTTCAGGTCGAGCGGGTCTTCCCCGGCCCACCGGACTCCCGCGGACCGCATCACACGTTCAGCGGGAGGGGTGCCTGATGCCCGGCGGCAACACCGTTCGGATCCTGGACGGCAACACGTTCGTGGTGTGCGAGGACACCGGCGACATCGAGGCCACGCCGAGCGAGCCGACGGGCCTGTTCTCGCTCGACACGCGGTACCTGTCGAAGTGGGTGCTCACCGTCAACGGCGAGCGGCTCAACGCGCTCTCCTACGACGACCTCCAGTACTACGAGGCCCGGTTCTTCCTGGTGCCCGGCATGGCCACGCACTACATCGACGCGAAGCTGTCGGTCATCCGGGAGCGGGCCGTCGGCGGCAGCTTCCGGGAGACGCTGACCATCCTCAACCACGACGAGAAGGCGGTCGACCTGGAGATCCGGATGGACGCCGGCTCCGACTTCGCCGACCTGTTCCAGGTCAAGGACGAGATCCTGAACAAGAAGGGCGAACACTACGCCGAGGCCGAGCCGGACCGGCTGCGCCTGGGCTACCGGCGTGGCAACTTCCGGCGCGAGACGCTCGTCTCCGCCAACCAGCCGGCCCGCTACGACCAGCGCGGCTTCGCCTGGAGCATCCGGCTGGAACCCAACGAGCAGTGGGACGCCGTGATCGACGTGCAGACGTTCGCGATCGGCCCCGGCGGCCGGGACCTGCGGATGGGACTGCGCGCGCACGGCACCGAGCGGCTCGCGCTCCAGCACGACCTGGAGGAGTGGATCAGCCGGGCCCCGAAGCTGAACAGCGAGCACGAGGAACTCGCCGCGACGTACCGGCGGAGCCTGGTCGACCTCGCGGCGCTGCGCTTCTCGCCGCTGTCACTCGGCGGGCAGACGCTGCCCGCGGCCGGCCTGCCCTGGTTCATGACCATGTTCGGCCGGGACAGCATCCTAACCTGCCTCCAGGTGCTGCCGTTCGCGCCGGAGATGTCGAAGACCACGCTGCGCATCCTCGGCGCGCTCCAGGGCACCCGGTTCGACGACTTCCGGGACGAGGACCCGGGCCGGATCCTGCACGAGATGCGGTACGGCGAGACCGCCGCGTTCGAGGAGCAGCCGCACTCGCCGTACTACGGCTCGGTGGACGCGACGCCGCTGTTCGTGGTGCTGCTCGACGAGTACGAGCGGTGGAGCGGCGACGGCGCGCTGGTCAAGGAGCTGGAACGGGAGTGCCGGGCCGCGCTGAAGTGGATCGACGACTATGCCGACCTGCTCGGCAACGGCTACATCTGGTACGAGCGGCGCAACACCGACACCGGCCTGGAGAACCAGTGCTGGAAGGACTCGTGGGACTCCATCTCGTACGCCGACGGCACGCTTCCGCCGTTCCCGCGGGCGACCTGCGAGGTGCAGGGGTACGCGTACGACGCGAAGATGCGGGCCGCCCGGATGGCCCGGGAGTTCTGGGACGACCCCACGTACGCCGATCAGCTGGAACGCGAGGCGGCGGAGCTGAAGCGGCGCTTCAACAACGACTGGTGGGTCGCCGACCGCGGCTTCTACGCGCTCGCGCTGGACCCGGACGGGCGCCAGTGCGACGTGCTCACCTCCAACATCGGGCACCTGCTGTGGAGCGGGATCGTGGACGACGAGCGGGCGCCGAAGATCGCCGAGCATCTCGTCGGTCCCCGGCTCTGGTCCGGCTGGGGGGTGCGGACGCTGGCCGAGGGCGAGGTCCGCTACAACCCGATCGGCTACCACAACGGCACGATCTGGCCGTTCGACAACTCGTTCGTCGCCTGGGGCCTGCGCCGGTACGGCTTCGCCGAGGAGGCCGCCACAGTGGCCAACGGCATCCTCGACGCGGCCACCTACTTCGACGGCCGGCTGCCGGAGGCGTTCGGCGGCTACCAGCGCGAGCTGACCAAGTTCCCGGTGGAGTACCCGACCGCGTGCAGCCCGCAGGCCTGGTCGACCGGCGCGCCGCTGTTGCTGCTGCGCACCATGCTGGGGCTGGAGCCGCACGACAAGCACCTGGCGGTCGACCCGCGGCTGCCGGTGGGCATGGGACGGATCGAGGTGCTGGACATCCCGGGTCGATGGGGCCGGGTGGACGCGTTCGCCCGGGGTCGGCTCGACCTCGACGAGCTGGCCGACTGAGCGGGCCGGCGCCCGGGACAAGTGCCGGCGCCCGGGCGGCGGGTCAGTGCCCGGGCGGCGGCGCGGTGTGTGCCTCGTTCGGGGGGAGCAGGCAGAACTCGTTGCCCTCCGGGTCGGCCAGCACGGTCCAGCGCGGCAGCTCGCGCACGACTGTCGCGCCCGCCTCCAGCACCGCGGCCCGCTCCTCGGCGTCACCGACCAGGTCGAGGTGGATCCGGCCGGGCTCCGGCAGCACGTCGGCGGGGCTGATCCACAGGTCCGGACGCCGTCCGTGCGGGTCGCGCAGCAGCACCGCCTCGGTCGGCGCGAGCGTGCCCTCGGCGAGCTTCACCCGGTCCGCCTCGACCACCGGCAGCCCGGTGACCGCACTCCAGAACGGTGCGAGCAGGTAGGGGTCGCGGCAGTGGATGACGATCGCGGCGAGGTCGGGCATTCTTCGAACCTAGTCGCCCGCGGCGGCGGGCAGGACGCTGTCCAGGAACGCGGCGGCGGCCGCGCGCAGGTCGGGCCGGGCCAGGTCGAGCGCGTGACCGCCGTGCGTGAGCCAGAGATGCGTCGGGTGCCCGGCGGCGAGCAGCCGGCCGGCCAGCTCGACCGGCTGGGCGGCCGGCACCGCTTCGTCGTCGCGCCCCTGCACCAGCAGCACCGGTACGCCGGAGCCGAGGTGGGTGGCGACAGTCGCGTCGACGGTGGCCGGATCGCCCGCGGTCGGCGGACGGCCCAGCAGGTCGGTCCACGGGTCGTCGCCGGGAGCGCGCCGGCGCCGCTGCTCCGGGTCGAGCGGGTCGACGGGTGCCCAGTACGCGAGCACCCCCGCCACGTCGCCGGGCCGGTCCACCCCGCGCAGGCCGAGTTGAAGCGCCAGCATCCCGCCGGCCGAGTCGCCGCCCACCAGCAGCGGCAGGCCGCCCGCCGCGGCCCGGGCGGCCCGGGCCGCGGCGCGG
This sequence comes from Micromonospora sp. WMMD1274, assembly GCF_049179035.1. NCBI lineage: Bacteria > Bacillati > Actinomycetota > Actinomycetes > Micromonosporales > Micromonosporaceae > Micromonospora > Micromonospora sp. WMMD1274. The sequence continues at coordinate 1,606,909 of NZ_JBMHMG010000001.1, read as the reverse complement.
ACGTCGTCGAGTTGCGCCGGCCAGCGCGCCTGGTGCGAGAACCGGTACGTGGCCGGGACCACGCGCAGCCCGAGCGACGCGAGTGCCGTCCCGTCCTCCTCGGCGCGGGCCCGCCATCCTCCGCCGTGGATCCAGAGCAGCACCGCGCGTTCGGTCATGTCGCCATCGTCGCCGGGCCCGGGCCGGTGCGCGACCCGGGTCTGCCGAGGGCAGATCGGCCCTACGGTCGCGTAACCTACTCGGGGTAAAGTTTCGACATGTCGGAACTCGTGTACCCCCCTGTGATCACCGCCGCGAAGACGATGTTCCGGCTTCTCGACCTGCGCCTCGACGTGTCCGGCAGCGACCACGTGCCGCAGACCGGCGGCGCCGTGCTCGCGTCCAACCACGTGAGCTACCTCGACTTCATCTTCTGCGGCTACGGCGCGCACCCGGCCAAGCGGCTGGTCCGGTTCATGGCCAAGGACAGCGTCTTCCGGCACCGGGTCTCCGGTCCGCTGATGCGCGGCATGAAGCACATCCCGGTCAACCGGGCCGCCGGCGCCGGCTCGTACGCCGCCGCGGTGAGCGCGCTGCGCCGGGGCGAGGTGGTCGGCGTCTTCCCGGAGGCGACGATCAGCCGCTCCTTCACCGTCAAGGACCTGAAGAACGGCGCGGCCCGGATGTCGCAGGAGGCGGGCGTGCCGCTGCTGCCGGTCGCGCTCTGGGGCACCCAGCGGCTGTGGACGAAGGGCCGCCCGCGCACGCTGACCCGCCGGCACACCCCGATCACGATCATCGTCGGCGAGCCGATGGACCCGTCCGCCTACCCGGACGCCACCGTCATGACCGCCGACCTGCGTACCCGCCTGTCGGCGCTGGTCGACCGGGCCCAGCGGGAGTACCCGGACAAGCCGTCCGGCCCGGACGACACCTGGTGGCAGCCGGCCCACCTGGGCGGCGGCGCGCCGACCCCGGAGGAGGCGGTCGAGCTGGACCGGTCCGAGCGCCGCACCCGCAGCGCCTCCTGACCACGCCGGGTTCCGCCGCGGGGGAGCGTCAGCAGGCGGAGCCGGGCTGGTCGTGGGCGGGGAAGCCGGACCACGCCCACGGCGACGCCTCGGCCTCCGGCGGACGGTAGTAGTCGTCGCGGGACAGGAACTCCACCGGCAGCGATCCCGGCAGCGTCACGGTGCCCAGCGTCGGGCCGGGGGAGGCGGCGACCCGGACGGCGAGGACGTCCCGTTCCGGCGGGGACAGGTCCACCAGGTCGGCGTTGGCGAGCCGGAAACCGGCCACCGAGCGGCGTACCTGCCGGGCCAGCCCGGCGACGAGACCGACCGGCCCGGTCAGCGCCAGCGCCGGCTGCCGGATGGTGCGCAGCGCGTCGCAGACGATGCGCAGCTCGGCGATGCCGTCGCCCACCTCGGCCAGCTCCAGCCGGGACGGCCACTGCCAGCGGATCTGGCCGCTGACCAGGCGGGACAGCCGGGCCGGACGCCGGTGCCGGGCACCTGCCCGGCTGTCCCGCCCGGACACCACCGACAGTTCGGAGCCGGTGCAGACGTACGCCAGGCGGCGGTCGGTCACGGTGATCGTCGCCGGGGCGGGCAGCGACCAGCAGCGGACGTCCTCGCTCGGGCCGAGCAGGTGCCCGGCGACGCGCAGGCAGTGCTGACCGAGCAGACGTTCGCCCGGCTCGGGCACCAGCTCGTAGCGCCGGTCGAGCACGGGACGGGTGGGGTCGTCGTCGGCGTCGAACCGGTGCGGTCCGACGAAGAAGGGTGTGGCGTCCTCCGGCACGGTACGACCTCCCGATGACGGTTGGCGGTAACGGCGAGCCTGCCCGATTCCTGGGGTGACTGTCATGACGCCTGTTAGGGGGTCGGCCGGTCGGCCGACGCCTGCGACCGGTAGATGCCGATATCTTCCGGTCGGACGAGTCCGTCCTCGATCGCCCGGGCGAGCAGTGCCGCCTTCGTGGCGGCCGGACGCCCCGCTCGGGTGTACTTGATCCGCGCACGGTCGACGTACTGCTTCACGGTGTGCTCACTGATCTGCATCCGGCGCGCCACCGACGCCTTCGACATCGACTGGAACCACAGCAGCAGCGCCTCGCGCTCCTTGTCCGACAGGGACGGACGATCCGGGCGGGCGTCACCGACCATCGCGCCGGCCAGCGCCGGGGGCACGTACGGCCGGTCGCTCGCCGCCGCCAGCACGGTGGCCACGCAGTGCTCGCGCCCCTCGTGCTTGGCCAGGAACGCGACCGCCCCGGCGTCGAGCGCGGCGAGCATGGTCTGCGGGTCGCTGTGCTCGGAGTAGACCACCACCCGGCGCCCGGCCGCGCTCAGCTCGGCCAGCTTGTCCAGCACCATCCGGCCGTGCAGGCGCAGGTCGAGCAGCACCACCTCGGCGTCCGGCGCGGCCCGCAGCACCTCGTCCGGGTCGTCGCCGGTGGCCAGCACCCGCAACCGGGGCTCGCGGGCCAGCCAGGCGCGCACCCCGTCGATCACCACCGGATGGTCGTCGACGATCGCCACCCCGATCGGGGTTCCGGCGTTCACGTCCGCCGCCAGCGGGTCTGCGTCCATCTGATCTCCCCGTCCCGCTCGTGCAGGTGTTCCACCGGCCCGTCCCCGCCGGTCGCCGGCTCGTCCGGGCCGTCGTGATCCGGTGTCACCAGGCTGACCACCACCTCGTCCTGGCCTGCTACCACTGTGAGCCGGGCCCAACCCTCGGCGGCGGCGAGCGCCGCGGTGAGCGGGTCGGCCAGCCCGCGCCGGATCTCCACCGGCAGCTCCGGCGGCGTGCCGACCGACACCAGGTCGATCGGCAGTCCGTTGCGTTCGGCCAGGTCGGCCGCCGCGCGCAGTTCGTGCAGCAGCGCGTCCGGCACGTCGTCCGACTCGGCGATGAGCCGGCGCAGCCGGGCCGCCGCCAGCACCGCGCGCCGCCGTACCGCCGGGTCGGCCGGGTCGGCGTCGCCCGCCGCCAGCTCGGCCAGCACCTCCTCGGCGGTGCCGCTGACCAGCGCCAGCCGTGCCTGCCGTTCGGTGCGGGCCCGCTCGGCCGCCTCCTGCTCCGCCGCCACGGCGAGCGTCGCCGCGGCGGTGGCCGCCCGGTTCCGGGCCTGCGCGGTGAGCGCCGCCGCGCCGACGAAGACCGCCACCGGCAGGGTGGAGGTGCCGTAGACGTACATCGCGGCCCGGCTCAGGTCGGCCGGCGCGGTCGCCCCGTACAGCATCACCGCGGCCAGCGCGATCGTGCCGTGCGCGGCGAGCATGACCAGCAGCCGACGCACCGGCCGCTGCCAGAGCACCAGCAGGAAGAACCAGGCCAGACCGCCCCACACCCAGTTGGCGGTGCTGAACAGGAACCGGTCGCCGGCACCGGCGACCACCGCCGCGTCGACCACCAGCAGCACCGCGGCCAGCGGCCCGGCCGCCGGCAGCCCGCCGCGCAGCAGCCGTACGCCGGCCCCGACCCCGACCAGCGCGGTCACCAGCCAGCCCGTCGCCACCACGGCCGGGAAGGCCATCCCCGGCCCGGCCCGCAACACGGCCGGCAGCGCCACCGCCAGGTGCCAGGCCGCCGCGATGACGATCGCGGCGATCCGCGCGCCGCCGTCGGACGCGTCGGCCACCGCGTGCGCCTCCGGCGGGGCCGTGGCCGCCGCGGAGCGCGTCGCCGTCCGCGGCCGGGGCAGCGGGCGCAGCGCGGAGCCGGCCGTCACGGCCGTACCCGACTCACTCGCCATCGGACCACTCCAGCCGAATCCGGGTGCCGGTGCCAGGGGCGGAAGTCACCACCGCCCGACCGCCCACAGTGCTCATCCTCCCGTGGATCGACTCGCGCAGCCCGTACCGGTGGGCCGGGACCGTGGACGGGTCGAAACCGGGGCCGTCGTCGACCACCTCGACCACGACGGTGCCGCCCTCGCGGGCCAGGCGCAGCGACGTGGCCGCGCCCGGCGCGTGGCGGGCCACGTTCGCGAGCGCGGCGGCGGCGCTGTCGGCGAGCGCCGTGGCGACCTCCGCCGGCAGCCGGCACGGCGCGAGCGTCGCGGTCACCGCGAGCCCCGGCGTCCCAGCCAGCACCTCGCGCAGCCGTTCGTCCAGGTCGGCCTCGCCGGGCGCGGTCGCGGTCCGCGCGCCCGCCAGGGCGGTGAGGGTACGCAGATCGTCCGCGCACCGCTCGCGCAACGTCGCCGAGTCGGGTACGGCGCCGAGGCCGACCATGGTGAGCGTGCCCAGGACGGTGTCGTGCAGGTCGCGGTTCTGCCGCCGTTCGTCCTCGCGGGCGGCGCGTGCCACCACCGCCTCGTGGGACAGCCGCTGGTAGTCGGCGAACGCGGCGTCGGCGCGGGCGATCCGGCGGCGCATCACCGCTGTCATCACCGCCGCGCTGCCGGTCTGCACCAGCAGCGTCCCGGCGTGCGCCCGCGCCTCGACCGGGTTGCCGGCCAGCGTGGTGCCGGTGACGTACGCGGCGGTGACCAGCAGGCCGGCCGGCACGGACCAGCGGGCCGGGGCGGTGGCCTGCGCGTTGATGACGGTCGAGCTGGCCAGCACCGCGACCCAGCTGGCCTCGCCCGGCAGCACCTCCGGCGCGACGAGCCACGGGACGGCGAGCGCGGCGGCGGTGGTCAGCGCCACGTCCCCGGCGACCAGCGCGCCGCCGATGCCGTGCCGGAACGCGCGGAACGCGTACCAGACCGACCAGGCGGTCAGCACGGCCACCGCGGGGACCAGCAGCGCCACCCGCACCGGTGGCGTACGCACCGACAGCGCGACCACCGCGCCGACCAGGCCGCAGGTGAGCCGCAGCAGCGCCGGCAGGGTGGTGAAGATCCGGCTGAACGCGTCACCCGCCGGACGGGCCAGCGGGGCCCGTGACAGGGGCATGGCGGCAGCGACCGGCATCGGGGGGATGTCCTTCCGGCAGCGACCCGGCCGGGTCCGCGCGGCATAGATTGACGCTGGAGAATAACATGGTTTGTCGCAACTGGTCACCCTTGGTGCTTGACGAGTTTCGCTCCGGCGTAAAGCAGACCGCACTCCGGCCCGGCGGTCAGCGGCGCGCGGCGGCGAGCAGGTGGGCGCTGGCGCCGAGGATCGCCGCGTCCCGCTCGAACGTCTCGGCGCAGGCCAGCGCGTCGGCGAACAACCGCTCGTGCGACCCGGTGCCGAGCGCGTTCAGCAGCGGCCACAGCGGACCCTCCACCCCGTACACCTGGGGGTCGGGCAGTCCGGCCGCGACGAAGTCGGCGGCCAGTTCCTCCGGCCGGTGGAAGAACGCGGTGGTGAAGCCCGTGCGCGGATCGTTCACGCCGGTCTCGTACTCGGCGCGCAGCAACCGACGGTTGTGCTCGTCGACGCGGCCCTGCGCGCTCAGGTCGATCAGCGCGGCGTGGCGGCTGATCGCCGCCGCCACGACCGTCCCGCCCGGCCGGGTCACCCGCGCCGCCTCGCGCAGCGCCGCCACCCGGTCGGCCTGCCGCGGCAGGTGGTAGAGCGGGCCGAGCAGCAGCGTCGCGTCCGCCGCCGCGTCGGGCGACGGCAACGCGCGGGCGTCCCCCACCGACGCGGTCACCAGCGGGTACGCGGACCGCGCCGCCGCCACGTGCGCGGGCACCAGGTCGACCAGGTGCACCCGGTAACCGGCCGCGGCGAGCGGACCCGCGTAGGCACCGGGACCGCCGCCGACGTCCAGCACGTCCGCGGGTGCGGCGGGCAGCAGCCGGGCGAGCAGATCGCGGGTACGCCGTGCCTCCAGCCGGCCCTGCGGTGACCCTTCCAGCCGGTCGGCCTCGGCGTAGACCTCGGTGTAGTAGCGACTGATGTCCGGTTCGGCCGGGCGGTGTGCGGGCATCGATCGATGGTCGCCGAGAAGCGGAGCCGCGGCATCCGGTTTACGGTTGCCGGTGTTTCCTACCCTGCGGGGTATGGCATACCAGCCGGCCATGGTGCCGCCGAAGAAGCCCAAGCGAACCTTGTTCATCGTGCTCGGCGTGGTGCTGGCGATCTGTTGCTCCGGCGGTGTGCTCGCCGGCTTCTTCCTCTTCCGGGCCGTGCAGGAAGCCACCGGCCCGGCCCGGTCCACAGCGGAGACCTACGCCGAGGCGATCGTCGACCGCGACTATCCCGCCGCGTACCGGCAGTTCTGCTCCTCGGTGCGCGACCGGGTCAGCGAGGCGGACTTCACCCGGCAGCAGTCCTCCCAGCCGGAGTTCACCGGCTACGAGATCACCGGGCTGAACGTGTCGAACAACAACGGGCGGGTGAGCGGGTCGACGACCATCCGCTTCACGCCTTCGGTCGGCACGAACGTGACCCAGTCGTTCCCGATGGTCAAGGAAGACGGCGAGTGGCGGATCTGCGAGTGAGCCGGTCGCGTTCCGCCGCGTGACACCTGATCCACTTGTCGCATGGCCTCATCTCCCGCCACACCGCTCCCGCCGGCCGTCGAGGACCGGCTCGCCCGCGAGCGCAACGTCTGGCTCTGCACGCTGCGCCGTGACGGCTCCCCGCACGTCACGCCGGTGTGGTTCGTCTACGCGGACGGCGTCTGGTGGATCGGCTGCGAGGGGCGCAGCGTCAAGGCCCGCAACGTGACGGCCGACCCCCGCGTCTCGCTCGCCCTGGAGGACGGTGTCCACCCGGTCGTAGCGGAGGGCGAGGCCCGCGTACACCGCACCGGCTTCCCGCCCGAGGTCGTCGCGGCGTTCGCGGAGAAGTACGGGGGATGGGACATCCGGCAGCCGGTCACGCCGGACGGTGAGCGGGTGCTGCTGGAGGTGCCCGTCCGGCGGTGGCTGCTCGCCGGAACGGCACGCTAGTCCCCGGAGAACCCCCAGTAGGAGATCTCGTTCCGGGCACCCGCCTCGTAGTCCGGCGACGCACGCGATCATGCCCGAGACCACCGACGGAACCGGCGGGTCACCGTGGCCGGGATTCCTGTGCCACTCTCTGCGCCATGCGTCTGTCGTCGAGCCTGGGAGCCGCCGCGGTCGTGGCCGGCCTGCTGTCGGTCGGGGCGGCGCTGCTCGCCATGCCGGACGCGTCGCTGCTGTGGGCAGCGGTCACCCTGGCGGCCCTGTGCGGCCACGCGCTCACCACCTCCGGTACGCCCCGGGTGCGGCGGGGCGTCGCGGCCGGTGCCGGGGTGTTCGCCCTGGTGGCGGCGAACCTGCTCCGGCATCGGGGATGGGGGACGGACGCGGGCGACCTGGCCCGGGGCCAGGCGGCGGCGAGGGCGTACCTGCTGGAGCACTGGCAGGACGGCATGGACCGGCAGCGGCTCATCGCGTGGGGCCTCGTTCTCGGCGTACTCCTGCTCGCGGTCGCCGTGTCGGCGCTGCCGGCACGCGGCGGGCGGCTGGGTGTGGTGACGACGGTCCTGGCGGTGGCAGTGCTCGTCTGGTGCGTGGCGAGCGTGGCGCTGGCGCCCGGCGAACCGCCGCTGCTCGACCTGTTCGCCGCCGTGTGGCCGGGGTTGCTCGCCGTGCTCGTCACCGCCAGGTTGCTCGCGTCGTCCGGGTGGCGGAGCGACCGGCACGGGCTCCTCCCGACCGGGATGGTCCTGCTGGCGCTGGTCGCCGTGAGGGCCTGCTCGGCTCTCGCCTCCGCGTGGGCGACCTGGTGGACCCTGGTCGAGCCCGCCGAGGACGCCTTCCTGCAACCGGGGCTCATGATCAGCGTGGGTGCTCCGGCGGCCAGTGCCATCGAGGTCTCCTCGGCCGTGGAGATGGCTGTCGCTCTGGGCGGCGCGGGGCTGGCCGTCGCCGGCGCACTGCGTGCCCACCGCGAGACCGAGGGCCGCTGAAACCTGCGGCGTCCGGCGGGCCGCGCCTACGGGTGGGTGTCGGTGATCGCGATGACCTCGTCGAGGCGGTCCAGCGCGGCCCGCAGCTCGTCGACCCTGGCCTGGATGCGCTCGCGCTCGGCGCGCAGCATGGCCCGCTGCGCGGGGTCGGTGTGCCCGGAGTCCCAGCAGGGCAGGAGTTCCGCGATCCGGCTGCTGGTCAGGCCCGCCGCGTACATCTGCTGGATGAAGCGGACCAGCGTGACCGTGTCCGGCCGGTAGAGGCGCTGGCCGGACGGGCTGCGCCTGGGGAAGAGAAGACCCTGTTCCTCGTAGTAGCGCACCGCGCGCACCGAGACACCGGCGCCGCGAGCCACCTCCCCGATGCGGATCAGCGGCTCGGTCACGGTGACTCCTCTCACCCCGGTCTCGGCGATCAACACTTGCCTCTGACGTCAACGTCAGGTTTTAGCGTACCGGGCATGGACATCACCAACTCGGTAGCCCTCGTCACCGGCGCCAACCGCGGCCTGGGCCGCGCCTTCGCCCAGCGCCTGCTCGAACGCGGCGCCCGAAAGGTCTACGCGACCGCGCGCCGGCCGGAAACCGTCGACCTGCCAGGGGTCGAGGTGCTGGCGCTCGACATCACCAGTCCCGCATCGGTGCGTGCCGTCGCCGCTGCCGCCCCGGACGTCACGCTGCTCGTCAACAACGCCGGGATCCAGACCGGCACCGACCTGGTGGCCGGTTCGCTGGACGCGGTGCGGCACGAGGTGAACACCAACGTGCTCGGCCACCTGGAGATGATCCGGGCCTTCGCGCCGGCGCTCGGCCGCAACGGCGGGGGCGCGATCGTGAACGTGCTCTCCGCCATGTCGTGGTTCGGAACCCGAGGCGCCGGCGCGTACCACCTGACCAAGGCCGCCGCGTGGGCGATGACGAACGGCGTACGCCTGGAACTCGCCGACCAGGGCACGCTCGTGACGGCGGTGCACCTCGGCCTGGCCGACACCGACATGTCCGCCGGCTGGCCGGTGGACAAGATCGCGCCGTCCGACCTGGCCGACGCGGCGCTCGACGGCGTCGAGGCGGGTGCCGCCGAAGTCCTCGCCGACCAGTGGAGCCGCGACGTCAAGTCCCGGCTGACGCTGACGCCGGAGGAGTTCAACGCCGCGATGGACCGGGCCCTGGCGGCGCTGACGGCGGCCTGAGCGAGGTTCAACCCGCCCTGTTCGGTGGGCGCCTGATGTGCCTCGTGTTCTGCCCCCAGCCGGGTCGTAGCCTCGGTCGGAAGAAGGTGCCGGCCGCTACGGTGGCCGACGTGAGCGACGACGTGCCTGTAGTCGAGGTGGTGCCCTACGACCCGGCCTGGCCCGAGCGATTCAGGATCGAAGAACGGCTGTTGTCGGAGGCGCTTCCCGCGGCGCTGAGCGTCGAGCATTTCGGCTCCACCAGCGTCCCCGGCCTGGCTGCCAAACCCGTCATCGACATCCTGGTGGTGGTGCCTGAGGTAGGTGCGGTGGTCGCCGACGTCCGGCCACTTGAGCAGCTCGGGTACGCCTATCGTCCGTTGGCCTTCCCGGACGACGATGAGCACTTGTTCTTCGCGAAGGACACGGCCGGAAAGCGAAGCCACCACCTGCACGTTTTCGGAGTCACGTCGCAGGTGCCGGAGGCGAACCGAGTCTTTCGCGCCTACCTCGCGGCCACCCCGGAGGCTGCCCGTCGCTACGAGGCGGCAAAGAGGCGTGCAGCCGCGCTGCATCCCCACAGTCGGGCCCAGTACGGCGCAGCAAAGGAGAAGGTGTTTGCGCAGTTGTCGGCCGAGGCCCGGCTGTGGAGCCGATCCGCAGGTCGCCAGTCGGCAGAGGGCTAGATCTGGACGGGTTGCGCCTGCACGGCCCGCGGTCCGCCCAGATCGTGCTGGACACGATGGCGCGCCACTCCCGAAGCGCAAGCCTGATCGGCCGCCGTCTCATGTGTCTCGTGCAGAGCAACGATCCGCAGATCCGGTTCCAGCCGGTCGGCGCGGTCCCCGCGCTCTGGAACGACGCGGAGTGGGCGGACGCCAACCGCCGACCGGCCTGACCGGGAAGCTTCCTTTCGACCGTCGGCGGCGGAGCGGCCTGCGAGAAGCGGTCGCCGTCAACCGGCGAGGTGACCGGTGGCCCGCAGTAGCGCCCGGGAGAAGCGGTTGAGATCGGCACCGGCTAGCTGCGGCGGAGTGAACCAGTCCAGCTCGCTGATCTCGTCGTGGTCGGGGACCGGCTCTCCGTCGGCGATGGTCGCCTGGTAGACCGCCGTGACGTAGGCGACGCGGTCGCCGTTCGGGTAGGTCACCTCGTAGTCGGGGCCGCCGAGCACGTCCAGCAGCCGCGGCCGGTTGATCCGAACGCCGATCTCCTCGCGGATCTCACGCACGGCCGCCTGGGCCGGCGACTCTCCGATGTCGACCGCGCCGCCGGGTACCGCCCACCCGTTCCCGTCCTCGGCATGACGTACCAGCAGGATCCGCGCGCGGTCGTCGACGACGACGACCGACACCGACGGCATCTGGATCAGCTCGTGGCCGATCACCGCCCGCAGCCGGGCCACGTACGACGAGACGGCCATCAGGGCACGGTAGTCGCTGAGGGGACGCTCGTCATGGACCGGCGCCAGAGCCCGCGGATTCGTCTGCCGGGCGGACGGGTTCGAACACCCCGTTCTCGTTCACCCGCCAGCGCGAGTGGGCACCGCCTGGTTGTTCGAGCACGCGTCGCACCTGGCCGGCGTCGTCCAGTCGAAATGAGCTGGGCTTGTGGAAACAGAGGATCCCGTCGAGATTCGTCGGGCGCAGTCCGAGCCTGGTCAGCAGGTGTTCCGCTGCGTCGCAGGTGTCCGCGGTCGGTACGACGTACGCCCGCCCGCGGTCGTTCTCGCAACAGCTACGCGTGTCGCAGACAGCCCAGAGGCTGGCCATGAGTCCGGCAAGGCCCGCATCGACACATGCCTCCCTGCCGTGCGCCCGGAGGTGAATCTGGCGGTGCTTGGCGGCGATGAGGCCGCCGTTCGTCTTCTGGCACGTCGGACACAGCGGGTATGGCCCAAGCACGACCGGCACCACTACCTCCAGAGCCCGGGAGGTGGAGAGTCGAGTCCCACACTTCTGGTGTGGAGCGTAGTGGCCTGCGCCAAGCGCCCACCTACCCGACGTTCAGCCGGGGACACGTCAGCGCCGCCCGGTTGCTCGCCCGCGTTAACGTGCCCCGTGATCGTATGGCTCAACGGCACCCACGGCGCGGGCAAGACGACGACCAGTGTGCTCGTGCAACGACTGATCCCGGATTCACGGGTGTTCGACGCCGAGAAGGTAGGCGAGGCACTCATGGACATCACGCCGGGGTTGCCCGCGACGGACAACTTCCAGCACTGGCCGCCGTGGCGGCATCTCGTCGTCGAAACCGCCCGCCGCGTGCTCGACTACACCGGCGGCACGCTGGTGATGCCCATGACCGTCCTGGTGGAGCAGTACTGGCGCGAGATCAGCGGGGGCCTTGCCCGACACGCCATACCGGTAAGGCATTTCGTCCTCCACGCCGACCAGGACACCCTCCGCAGGCGTATCGAGAGGGAACATCCCGTCCCCTCCCCGTTCCGCCTCAAGTACCTCGAGCCCTACGCCGAGGCGGCCCGCACGTGGCTGCATGCCGAGGCCGAGGTCGTCGACACCACGCACCTCACGCCCGCCCAAGCAGCCCGGCAGATCGTCCTTCGAGCTACCGGCTGCGGTTCAGGCGTTGTCGTGGCGAGAACTGAAGACTGCTACTGACGGTCATTGCTGTGGCCACCGCCGTACGGGCCGTGGTGATCGTCTCGACCGGAAGCCACAACCCGTTGACCCGGGTGGTGAGGGTGCGCCCGGCAGGATTCGAACCTGCGGCCTTGGGATTAGAAGTGGCAGCTACCTGACACCCGCATCTATCTTCGCCTTCCTGAGCTGCTCTTATCCCATGCCTGGTAGCCGCAAGTTTCTGTGATGAGCCTTGGTCTCGCACCATGCACGGCCCCACGTGTGCCGCCGCCTGCCGTCAGCCAAAGGCACGCCGGAAGTTGGTTGACCTCGTGCATAGCCTGTACTCATGCCTCCGTCAGACCCAGTTCCCTCGTCGGTGGCAGTCGATGTGCCACCGTGGCTGTGGGGCGGCGCGCCAGAAGGGTTCTTTGCGAAAGCAAACCTCAGGGTTCGCCGAAGCGCGGCTGCTCCTCAGCGCTGGCTAGTGCAGACTGAGGAGAGCTATCGCCGGGTCCGACCGGGGCTAGTGGTTGCGGAACATCTGGCCGGACCGGCGCAAAGAAGGACTCGTCTTGAGATCTTGACTCGACTCGCCCGGGACGCCGATGGGGCTCTTGGGGTCAGAAACAAGGCGCAGGGCCAAGTAAATGAACTAGGTCGGCGCGCTGAGCAATCGGGCGCCTTGCTCGACCTTTTCTATTACTGGCAATTGCTTGCAACGGTCGCTGACCCGGAAGAGATTGCCAAGGTAGTCGGTGACATCTATGTCGGTCTTGTTGATATGCCTGCCGAGGGTAATCCGGCTCGCAAGCTTTTCCGGGATTCCGGTGTTCATCTAGTCCACCGATCGGACGAGCTGGTTCATCGCACTAAGTTGGTAGGGGTTCTACTGCGGATCGCTTATGACGAGACACTTGCTAGTGGCGATGTACGGCACGTTAAGAAGTTAAGTGCCGCAGGGGGGAGAGTCTTCTCTAGTAGCGAAAACCTCCTGCAAGGCGTCTTGCTGTTCGACACCTACGTGGGCCCACTTCTCGGTGCGATGACTCCAACCTTCTGGGCATTCTCGGCTCATCGCACCTTCGGCCCGTTGATTTTCAGTCTGGGTCACACGATCAACGGAACGCGGTCAGGGCCGGGGGAATTTCTCCATCTGTTGCCCAGCCAAGGGGCTATTCGTCCAACATGGTCAATCACCGACCTGCCAGGCGTGGCCTGCTCTGAGGCCGTGGCGTGGTGGGCAGCCCGGCTTGATGCGCTGTTTGGTGTCGTGAGTGATTTGGCGGTTTTCGGTGATAGTGCAGGACTCTACAATCCACGGAAGCACCTGCAAGCGCTCCTGACGGTTGAGCAACTTTTTCGTCGGGTGAGTTCCATTCTGACTTCGCCCCGAGATGCCCATGTCCAGCGGGTACTTCTGTTTACAGTGCTTGACACGCTTGAAAGGCTGACAGGTAGGGATGTTGACAGACTTTGCCACCTACCATTTGCGGAGAAGAAGCTGCAGGACTTGGAGTCAACTATCCCGTCTGGGGCTAAGGAGATCCTGCTGCCGCTGGCTCGACGTGCGGTAGCTGCTCTGAGGGAGCTTCAGGACGGGTTCTTCATTGAGGGAGGCGTCCTTGGCACCCAGATAGCCGGTTTGCCGAAGGATGTTGCCGCCGCTCGTTACGTGAAGCTCCTGAGAAACGCTACTCATGGGCATGGTGCGAAGAGCGGGCATTTGGTAGATCAGACCAATGCCTTGTTGGCGCACCATGATGGCGACATTCCTCATGATCTCCCGTTGTTGGCCTACCTGTACTTGTTGGACTGGCTCACGCGAGCTGACGACTCTCGCATCTTCTTTCATAAGAGGGGTTAGCCCCTATCGGCGGGCGGGTTACTCCGGAGGTGCCGACTCGCGTTGGCCGAGTCCTCCCAATCGCCACCGGGCGGCATGAGACTGCGGAGCGGCACCCGTTGTGTGAAGGGCTGAACCATCTCCGCATCTCCGCATCTCCGCAAACATGGCCGCGAGCTGGGCGAATGCTTGCGGAGATGCGGAGTGCCGTTGACCCGTCATCTCCGCAATGGGGGTTCATCTCCTCACGAGGTTGCGGAGATGCGGAGATCCACGGTCTCTGCTGGTCTGATCTCCGCAGTCCGTTTCCGCTGGTGGTGGGGGTTGGTGCGGCGTTGCGGAGATGCGGAGATGGTTCAGCGGTCTTCATCCGTCGTGATGCTCGACCCAGAACACGGCGCGGTCGCCTCGGTCGTTGCGGCCGGCGCGGATGACGTGATCACCGCGCCAGCGTCCGGCCTGTCCGGTGAGCATGCGGCCGAGTTGCAGGGGGTTGGGTAGGCGGCCGTTGTGGGTGGTGATGAACTGCCCGTCCCACGGGTCGTGGGTGTCGCTGCCGAACTGCACCGGTTCGGCGTCGCGGCGAAGGTCGGCGGCGGTGAGTGCACGGCCGCCGTGGCGGTCGTGCCAGGTGGTGAGGAACGCGCGCCAGCGCGTTTCGTCTTCATCGATTTCGCGGATGTCGGCGGCGTTGGTGAGGAATCCGTCGATGCCGTGGTGGGCGAGGAATCCGCCGAGGGCTTGCGCCCACGGGGTGAACTGCCGCATCGACAGTCCGGACACCTTGGGTGCTCCCTGCCGCGTCCAGTCGAGGACGAGGACCAGGAGGTGCCAAAGGACGGTGAGTTGATTGGTCGGGTCGGTGATCCACTGGTCGAGGTGCGGAATACCGAACCCGGTTTGGTCGCGGAGTTCGGGGCGGGGCATATCCGGGTCGAGGTGCACGCGGACGGTGCGGGAGGCCATGTCTCCGCCGACTTGCAGGTTGTTGCCGGTGGCCATCCACAGCCGGTCGTTGACGGTGGCGATGTTCCGCGACGCGCCGAGCTGCCGGTCGGACCAGACGCCGCTGGTGACGAGCTGGGCGAGCACGGCGGAGTCGATGACGCTGCCCTCGGCGAGGTTGTCCCAGATGACCACGCCCACCTGCTCGGCCAGCACGGCGGTGATGGACTTGCGTAGCTCTTCATCCGAGTACGCCCACGTCATGACCCGCTGGCCGTAAAGCATGCCGGGGCCGGCGGTGAGGATCGTCTTGCCGGATGAGGGCATGGTGGCGTCGATCAGCGCGAATGGCGTCAGGGAGCGGGTGAAGTGCCGCAGGATCGGCGTGGCCAGCAGCGCCACATAGTTCGCGCGGTCCGCTGCGCTGGCCCAGGGGAAGTCGCGGAGGAACCGGCCGAGCAGGAACGTGCGTGCCTCGGCTACCTGCTCGGCGGTGGGCTCGTCGGGCACGGGTGGCAGGGCGACTTTGGAGGCGAGGTAGAGGCCGGTCGCGGGGTCGTAGCCGGGTTGCTGCAACAGGGTGCCGTCGCGTCGGAGGACGGGTGCGCCGATGATGCCGCGCAGCGGCGCCACACCCGGCCACGTCTTCCCCGCCAGGACGGAGGCGAGGGTGTCGCGGGGCGGGGTGACTTCCTCTTCGAACATCTCGGGGTCGCCGGTGTCGCCTTTGCGGGTCTTGAGTCGGTAGACGTAGGCGTGCTCGGCGAGCAGTCCCGCCAGCCCGGCCGGGGTGACCACGCTGGCGGACACCGGCAGCGGTGAGTCCTCATCGGCGGCGGTGGCGAGGCCGCCGGAGACGGCTTCCATGTGTACCAGGGAGCCGGCTGAGACGTAGGTGTCGGGCAGCAGCCCGTTGGTCAGGGCGGCTTTGAGGACGCGGATGGTTTCCGGGCCGGTGCCGATCTGCAACCGCTCTGTCATGCTGCCCTCCCGAGGTCGGTCAGGTGGCGGGGCTGCCGCGCGCCAACCCGCAGCCCGGAGGCGATCGTGCGGGCGACCTCGCCGGGCCGCAGGCCGATGGACAGGGCGACGGGTTCCAGGACGGCGGTCACGTCGTCGCCGGTGAGTGCACCTCCGGCGGCAAGCTGCCCCAACGCCACCGCCGAGGCGAACAGGGCGTGATTGCGGCGGCCATCAGTGGCCGCGGCGAGGTGGGCGACCTGGCGGCGGATCGCGGCAGCCAGGTAGCGGCCGTGCCGGTCGGGCGGCAGGCTTACCGCGGCTGTCTGCCGGGCCGGTCGCGGGGCGGGGGTGAGTAGCCCGGCCAGCCACCCGGCCAGCGGGGCGGGATCGTAGTCCAGGGCGACGGCGTAGGGACGGCCGGCGACCGTGCTGCCGGCGGCGACGATGTAGCCGCCGTGGGCGCGGGTGTCTACCTTCCACCCGAGGCCACCCCGGTCCCCGATGGTGTTGCGCAGCGTCGGCCCGGGAGCGGGGTGCCGGTAGTAGAGGTGCGTGCCGCCGCTGCCGGTGGTCACCGTGTAGGTGGCGTCAAGGCCGGTGCGCGGTCCAGCATCCGGGCCGAACCCGTCGAATGGGTCGGTGGGGGTGCCGTGGCGGGCGGCGAGGGTGGCGAACACGTCCCACCCGTCGCGCGCTCCCGCCCATTCGGCAGGCGGGGTGTCGTCGGGGTGCTTGGGCACGTCCAGGTCGACCACGACCAGACCGGACGGGCCGCACGCGATGCCGATGCCATAGGGGCGGGTCGACCAGGCGCGGCGGATGCGGTCGGGGTCGGTGGTGGCGCGCTGCTCCCACCCGACGTGCCCGGCGTGGCAGCGCGGGTCGCGGCCGGTGCAGTCGTCGGCGGTGTGGTCAGGGAACGCGGGCCGTTTGTCGTTCGGTCGCAGCGGGAAGACGTGCCAGCCGCGCGCGGCGTGGGCGAGCGCGGCGGCGAGCAGATTAGACATAGGGAACTCCTGTCCAGGCTTGAGCGGTGCTCAGGCGGTTCGGCGGTGGGCGCGCGCGATGTCGAGGTCGATCAGCGCGCCGCGCGAGGTGTCTGGGGCGCGGGTCGCCTGTTTGCCGGCGGTGACGGTGAGGCGTAGGTAGAGCCGGTGGCGGCCGTCGGCACCGGTTAGCGGCCACCGGGTGCCGTGCTGAACCACCCGGCCAGCGGCGGTCAGGATGGCCGTGACGGCATCCAGCTCGGCCGGCGTGCCGGTCATCCACACTTCGAGGCTGCCGGTGAGGTGCGGGTCGCGGGGCGACGCGCCGTCGCGGCGCGGTACGGGCCTCACGCGGCCCGCCCCGGTCGCGGCCGAGCGGCGATGGCGGCACGGGTAACGGCCTGGCGCAGGTCACCGAGCAGCCCGACCAACTGGCGGCGCGCGGCCACCTCGCCGGGGGCAAGGGCGACGCGGACGCGCACCTCGGCGTGTTCGCGACCGGCGGCGGTGCGCACGCGGACCAGGACGGCGCGGGCGCGGCCGGGCAGGTGCACCACGATTTCGTCGGAGCGGTGTTCGCCGAGGCCGCAGCGGTGGTCCCGCCCGCACCAGTTGGTGTGACCGTGTCGGCCGGGTCGGGCGGTCACTGGTGGCCTGCCCGGTATTCGGTGCGGATGTAGTTGATGAGGCGGCGGCCGAGTCGGACTTGGATGCCGGTGCCGTCGCAGCGGCGGCAGTCGCGGCGGGTGCCGATGGTGGTGCGGTGGTAGCGGCGGCCGTGGCAGCGGCGGCAGCGTCCCCAGGGCGAGGCGACGCAGACGGCGAGGTAACACAGTGTGTAACCGAGGGTGGCGAGGCTAGCGAGCAGGGCGATGGTGGTCACGAAACGCCTCCACGAGCCGTTCTGAGGGTGCGAAGGGCTGACGCCGCTAGGAACTAGGGCGCTGGCCAGGGGCCGGATGGGTTGCTAGCGGGGGTGCTAGGTCTAGCGGGGGGTGCCGCTAGACCTAGCAACCACACGCTGTCCGAGTTAGGCGGCTTTGTCTCCCCGGCGCTTGTTACGGTCCGCGACCGCGTCGGTGATGTGCTGCCGCTCGACGCCGCGCCGGTTCGCGCCCTTGCCGGTGGTCGGGTCGGTGCCCCACACCTGTCCAGTGGTGATGCCGTAGGGCTTGAGTGCGGCGGTGAGCTGGTCGCGGGTCAGGTCGCCGTACGCCTCGGGGTTGAGGTCGGCGAGCCGCTCGGTGAGTGTCTCGGCCCACACCTTCGCCTCGGTCGCCGGGACCACGGTGAGGATGTCGTCGAGCAGCGTGTCCCGCCGGGCGGCCGGGGTCGGCGCGGCCTGCCCGATGGCGTGCCCGGTGAGCGTGCCGACGGCCTCGCGCAGGGCGCGTGCCCGGTCGGTGATCTTCTCGGCGGTGGGGCCGTCGACGTAGAAGGTGCGGACGATCTGTGCGTCGTCGGCCGCGCCGACGAGGTAGCCGACGCCCTTGTCCTTCTTGGCGAACATGGTCGCCCTGATGCCGTTCTTGTAGGCGCTGGTGCCGAGGATCATGTCGTTCTCGATCTGGCCCATGACCCGCAGGCAGAACCGCGTCCCCGCGTTCGCCGACACGCCCGTGGGGAGGCTCTTGGCGTCCGGCCGCTGCGTGGCGACCACGAGGATGACGCCCAGGGCGCGGCCGAGCTTGATGACCTTCTCGGCCAGCTCTCCGGCTTCCTTGCCGAACTCCGCGTGCGAGAAGAGTTCCTGTACCTCGTCCAGGGCGACGACGAGCCAGTGCAGGCCCAGCTTCTTGCGGCGGGCGAGTTCGGGGGTGACCTTGTTGTCCGGGCAGACCGTCTTCGGGAGGCCCTTGATGACGGCGGCGCGGCGCTGACATTCCTTGCGCAGCTCCCGCAGGGCGAGGAGGCCCTGCTCGGCGGTGTCGTCGTCCTGCCCGGAGGCGTAGCGGGCGGACACTTTCTCCAGGGGGTCGAGGCCGCCGGTGCCCTTGAAGTCGAAGCACCACAACTCCGCGTACGGATCCAGCGCAGCGGCGAGCATCGGAACCTGGGTGGCGGCGGTCTTGCCGTAGCCGGGAATCGACCCGATCAGCAGGTTGGTGTAGGGCATCTCGATGGAGATGACCCGGCCGCGCGGGTCGGTGCCGAACGGCACCGCACGGCCCAGGTCGAAACCCCCGGTGCTCTTGAGCAGCGGCCACGGCTTCGGCGGGGTGGCGGCCATGTCCTGATCGCCCACCCACAGCAGCAGCCGACCGGGGTGCACCTCCGGCTGCCCCTCCGGCCACACGCACCCGAGAGGGCGGGTGAGGCCAGCGGCGAGCCGGTCCCGGCGCTCGATCACGTCCCCGGCCGTCACGCCCGGGGGCAGGTCGATGTCGGCCCGCCAGCCGGGGCCGTCGCGGGTGATCGGGGCCGTGAAGGCGATTGCGCGGCTGCCCTGCTTGGCGATGGCCTGGCTGATGCCGGCGATGCCGAGCACGGCCAGGGCACGGACCACCACATCGGAGGTCAGCCGGGCGACTCGGGGCACGACCACGGCGGTGTCGAGCAGCGGCTTGTCCGCCGGTTGCCCCGCCAGGCCGCACAGGGTGACGAGCAGCGCGGGGACAGCCCACTGCGCCCACATCGGCGCCCACGCCATCGCCGCGCCGCCGATCAGGGACAGGGCGAGGGTGAAGGTGGCGACGATGCCCCGCCACCGCACCCGGCGGTCACGCTGCCGGGACAGCTTCAAGTACAGCTCACCATCGCGGGTCTCCGAGGTCGACTGCCGCAGGCGCTCACCCTCCCAATCGAACACCCACCGCGTCGCCCCAGACGCCAGCCGCCGCGCCCCGCCAGGGGCACGCAGCACCAGCTTGCCGGCGTACTTCGGCAGCCGGGTGAGGTGGTAGGCGGTGGTGTGCAGCAGGTGCCCGACCGCCCACCGCATCGCGTCGGCCAGCTCCGAGCGGGAACGCAGCCAGGCAGGCAGGATCGGGCGACGCTGCCCGGTGCGCACGGCGGCGAGGGTGAACCGCGGCGGACGCTGCGCGGCGGGCGAGTCCACCAGCACCGGCCGCCCGTCCTCGTCGTCGGGATTGGTGGTGCGGGCGGCGCGGGCGGCGTCCAGGTCGACCACCTCCGCGTCCGGGTTGTTCAGGTCACGCTCGGCGGCGTGCCAGTCGAAACGGTCGTCATCTCGGGGGGACGTCATGATGGAGGTTCCTCCAACGGTTCACGGATCGGAAGGGGGACCGGCGGCACGGCGCAGGTTGGTAGCCAGGGGCCGTGCCGCCGGGCGGGGCTAGTCGTGGGTGCGGACGAGGTGGGCGAGGGCGGCGCCCATGCCGAGCACCGCGACCGGGAGGCAGGCGACGGCGGTGGTGATCCACCACGGGGCGGCGGTGACTCCGGCGGCCTCCAGGAGGTGGTAGGCGACTTGGCCGAGCGCGCCGACCAGGAGTGAGGCGATGGCGGACCACTTCGCGAAGCGGCGTGCCCGCTGCGGTACGCGGCCGGACAGCCACACGTACAGCGCGTACGCGCCGTAGGTCTCCACCCCGATCGGCAGCGTGATCGCGGAGTTGATGGAGAAGCTGTCCCAGATCCCGGGTAGCGGGTGCACGACGCCGAAGCCAGTGAGTCCGCCGAGTCCGACCCACCCGGACCAGATCGCCACGAACGCCGGGAGCGCGAGCAGCACCACCGGCCACACCACCGCCGAACGGACCGGCGCGGCCGGGGTGGGCGGGGTAGGCGTGTCCGGGCGACCGACCGGCGTGGCCTCGGTGTCCGGCTCGGAGGACGTGATCTCCGGGGCGGGCGCCGGGTCCATTGCGACCGGCGCGGCGGGTGCGGCGGGCTCGGGTGCGGCCGGCGGGGCGACCGGGTCCGTGGTGGTCGGCTCGGCGGTGTCGGCTGGCAGCGTGGCGGGCTCGGCCTTGAGCAGCGCGAGCAACTCGCCGGCCTTGGGTGCGCCGATGCGGAACTCGCGCATCAGCCGGTTCCGCGACGGGAACGCCACGCCCTCGGGCAGGTTCAGCGCGCGGGCGGCGGGCAACAGGTCTTCGATGGGCTGCGGGTAGCGGGTGCCGTTGATGGTCGGGGCAGTCATGGCAGGTGGCCTCCGGTCAGGCGAGTAGGGCGGCAGGTGGGAACAGGTGGGCCTTCGTTGACGCTGGTCGGCTAGGCGGCCCGGTCGGTACGGCTGCTGTCGATCAGGGCACGGGCCTCACGCAGGACGCGCCGCTGCGCTCGGCGGATGCGCTGCCAGTCCAGGTCACTCGGGTGGCCGTCGTTGGTCACGATGGCGATCTGGGCGTCGAGCAGCAGGACTTCCGCCTCGATCAAGGGAATCTCGCCCTCGATCGCGGCCAAGTCGTCGGCGGTCGGGTCGGGTGCCGGGAAGGGCTGGAAGCTGGTCACCTCGTGTCCTTTCGCGCGCCTCACACCTCTTGCGAAGCGCTTATCTGTTGCGCAACAAGGTAGCGATACGCGGGTCTGTTGCGCAAGTAGGTAGCGGTATGTTGGTGCGATGAGTGACGCCCGAGATGTGCTCTCAGCAGCGACGAAGCGATACCAGCGGACCGAGGCGGCTCACGAGGCCGCCCGCGATGCCGTAGTGGCGGCTGTCCTCGCTGCCCTCCGCGAGGGCGTCGGCCCTTCCGAGGTTGAGAGGTTGTCGCCGTTCAGCGGGGCGTACATCCGGAAGTTGGCTCGGGAGAACGACATTCCGCCGGCGCCGCCAGGGCCGAAGCGTGCGGGCTAGCTAGCGGGCCGCAACGCGTAGTTGTCTGCGTCGACCAGGCCGTGAGCCAGGGCGGAAGCTTCCATGTCGTCAATGGCGCGGGAGGGGATCACGAACCGTCCTCGGACCTTGATGGCCGGGAACTGCCCGGCGTGGATTGCTCGGTAGAGAGTCACCTCCGACATGCCGAGAAGCGCAGCGGTGTCCGCGACGGACCGGAAGCGGGGGCGCTCCTGAACACGGGCGAGGGGTTCAGCCACGGGAGTCTCCTCAGTAGTCTGATGTGACGAATGACTTTCTGATATCCAGTGAAGTCGAAGTCGGACGGCGTGCCCATGCAAGGCAAGTGCAACCGTGCGGCAAGCCGATGCAACGAGCGCGGGGACCACGATGGCGGCGGTGAATCAGTGGACGGGGCGTCTCGCCTGCGCGCTGCAAGCCGCTGCCGGCATGACGAACGAGGGATTTGCTGGGTGGCTGGGCGTCGCGGTCAGGACGGTCGCGTACTGGCACAGTCGGCCGGAGACCGTGCCCGGAAACGCGAATCAGGAGGTGCTGAACGCTGCCTTCGATCGACTCTCGGACTCAGTGAGATCACGTTTCCTCCACAACCTGAACAGCGGGGCTGGCAAGGAAGGAAGCCTCAGCGGTGGTCACGCTGTTGGGGATGTCGTGAGCGAGGCTGCCGACGCAATCGTCAACGACTCGCTTTTGTCGAGCATCGGGGTGCCGCACGAGTCGATCGAGGCATTGCAGCAGGACATGGCACTGCTGGCCAGGTCTGGCGGGATGGCTGCCTTCGATACGTTCTCAAGCGCACGCCGGCTGCGTGACGAAGCGCGAGCACTGGCTGAGCGGACGCGTCGGCCGGGGGAGTTGGCTGACCTGTTCGTGGTCATCGGCCAAGGTGCGTCACTCATGGCCTCTACCGCCTTCGACCTTGGGCACTGGAACGAGTCGGCGGCGTTGGCCAGGGCGGCGACCCAGTACGCGGATCTCGCCGGCCACGCGTCGTTGAAGGCGTGGACGTACGGCCTGCAAATGACGCTGGCGAACTGGCGCAGTGAGCCGGATGCCGCCCTGAGCTACTTCGAGCGAGCGATGCGCGCGGCGCCTGACGGCGAGCCGAAGTTGAGGCTGCGCTACATCGCCGCTCGCTCCCACGCCCTACTCGACGACTCAGAGTCGGTGGCTGCGGTGCTGGACGCTGCCCAGCGGGACCGGGAGGCGGCAGAGGGCCACCCCGACGAACTGGCTACGTCGACCGGCGGGGAGTTCGCATTCGGAGACGCGCGCGCCGCGGCTTGCGCCGCCGCCGCATGGCTCGACCTCCGGAACGGCGACCAAGCCGCGAGGTACGCCCGAGAGGCGCTGAGCGTCTACGAAGCGCTGCCGGCGGCGAGGCGGCCGTACTCGCAGATCAGCGGAACGAACATCGACGTAGCCGCAGCGCACCTTCACATGCGGGACAAGGACGGCGCTGCGGAAGCTCTGCGTACCGTTCTCGAACTACCTCCCCACAAGCGCAACGTCTCGCTGACTGGCCGGCTGGCCCGGATCGAGCGTCTGCTGAACGAAGCGCCGTGGAGCGGTGACGCCGAGGCGCGGCAGCTCGGCGAGCGCATCGCGGTGTGGCTGTCGGAGACCTCAGCTCGACCGCTCGCCTGAGCGGTGCCAGGCCGCTAGCACGTGTGCTTCCTTCGCTGGGCTGATACCGACCTCGGCAGCGCGGTCATGGTTGCCGATATCTTCGGTGTCGACCAACCATCGCCAGGTGTCCCGCACGGTCTGTTCTAGCGGGCGGGTGCGAAGACCGGCGGCCTGCGCGGCGGTGGTGTCGACGTTCCACACGCCGTCGAAGGTGCGCCAGAGCGGCAGCTCGGACCACTGCCGTACGCCCTGTGCCAGTAGGAAGTCATCGGGCACCCACGTAAAGGAGGCATCAGCGTGCGTCGATTCGGCGCAGCGCGCGAGTAACTCTCCGAAGGTCGAGCTGCCAATCGGGGCGCAGACGTTGAATGCGCCGGACGATTGGTCGCTGATGGTCTGCAAGGTGAAGGCGGCCAGGTCGCGCACGTCGACCGGCTGGATGGTCCGGCCCGGGGAGCCTGGCGCCAGCACCTCCCCGGCAGCGCCCACACGGCGCAGCCACCAGGGCAGGCGGCCCACGTACTCTCGCGGGCCGAGCACCACACCGGGTCGCAGGATCGTTGTCCGGTCAGCCCCGAACGAGGCGACTGCCGCAGCCTCGCAACCGGCCTTCTGGTAGCCGTAGCGGGTCGGTCCGTCCTCGGTGTCGGTGCCGTAGTCCGGGCCGGCATCTGGCGGGCAGTAGAGCACCTCGGATTGCTCGCTGAGCGGCTTCACCGGCCAGTCTTGGTACACGCTGAGCGTCGACATGAAGGCGTAGCGGGCAGCGACCGGCGCGAGCGCGCGTGTGACTGCGAGCGTGTTGCTCGGCACGTAGCCCGAGGTATCGACCACGGCGTCCCAGGGCCCAGAGGCTGCGAGGCGAGCCAGGTCTTCCGGCTTCGTCCGATCACCCCGGATGGACGACACAGCCTCTAGGAAAGGATCGGATGTGCCTCGGTTGAAGGTGGTCACCTCCCAGCCGGCATCGATCGCGGCCGTAACGACCGCGTGACCCACGAACCAGGTTCCGCCGAGAACTAGCAAGCGCATAGGCCCATCATGCCGAGCAAGCGATGGGCAGCCGAATCTGCCTCTGGCGCTTAGCGGCGCGGGCCGCGAGAGGGGTGCGCTGGCCACGCTCGGGCTGCTGGCGGCGCAGCGCCGGTATCAGCCGGCACGCAGGTACATGATATGTCCCGGCGAGGACACTCTGGTTTCGGGTTGAGTAGCCATACCGTCCACCATCGACTGAGGCGAAGTCAAGCAGACCCACCCAAGAGAGGTGGACGGGATGGCAATTAAGGCGAGAGCGCACGGCCGAGTCGGGCGATGGTGGCAGCCTCGGTTGGGTCAATGATCCGAATTCCTGTTGCTTCGCGAATCCGATCGCGTTTCTTGATCATGTCATCCGCGTCCGTCGTGACGAAGTAGTCGTTGCCGCTCATCATGTGGCCGCCTAGGTGCTGAACATCAGCGACCTTCCGGCGAAACCGGGCCTGTAGATGCGGTTCCTGCGCTGGATTGAATTTTCCAGGACGGAGATCTGTTGGGAGAACGATCTCTTCAAGTCTCTTGACAAGTGCAGAATCATCGGGACCTCCCATCAGCGCGTGGCGAGGGTCGCCAAGCGGCGAGAAGTCGAAGCGAAAGGGTTGCGGTATTCGCCTAATGACTGGTCTTTTCTGCAGCCATTCGAAATTTACTTGCTTGTTGTGCTGCTTCGCCTTCTCCATGTCTACGTCAAAAGCCCCGGTTAAATAGAGGCCGACCCTCTCGGCTTGGGCAAGGAATACCAGTTCGGCCAGTTCCGCGGCATATCGGCCCTCTTGAGCGGCATGGATTACGCAGCTCGTGTCGAGCGTCATTTGGAGCGAAGTCGATTCAGCGGTCATATGTGGGGGCTGCCTTTGATCTCATGTTCGGTGGCCCGGCCGTAGCCGGTCGAACTGGCGTCGATGTCTTCGATCTATTTCTAATCCCTAGGCTGATTTGGGTGGCCTGATTTCCCCGGCTGGCGATCTTTTGCTAGATTAGTCGGCCGCCATTCTTTGAGCGCAAGCTCTTGGCTCGCATCCAATCCTACTTCCTGCGCTGAGCCGTCCCTGTTAAGTCGAAGGTTCTTTGGCAGTTCCAGGCCCCTGGGAGGCCCAAGGCGGGATCCGTCGAAGGAGAAAATGGGGGGAATTTCGAATCGAGCGCCCGCCATTGCGATTCTTCCATCTTGAATGCGCAGGTGCGCGAAGAGCGCACTTGTCCCAATGAACCTTGATCCATGAAAGTCGACCGTGGCATCCGCGCCTACCTGCGCCGCTTTGAATATAAAAATTCCACCCTGGAAGGTGGTGCCGCCGAAGGATACGTCTACTCTATTGAAGTTAGTTGACCAGAAGTTTATCGACCCCGCTGTTAGCGAGGCGCTTGTGAAGGAAACTGCCGCACCATGGAACTGGGTGCCACTGAAGGAAACGTCCGAGCCTTCGAAGCTTGCTCCTCCGAAAGACACTAATCCGGCACGCAGTTTCGATTGGGAAAACGATGTCAACGCTTTCGCGAAGACTGCCTGCGTAAACGTAACCTCTCCATTGTCAACTTCGATCCGATCGAATCGAGTATCGCATCGAAATTGAGCCCGATGGAAGTGAACCCCTGCGCCGCGGATGGTCGAGTCACTAAAGTCAAGCTCGCCATCCTCAAGTACCGCCCTATGGAAGTCGACCGTACCGCCCGTGAGGTTGGACGATCGGAGTGATAGGCGGCCCCCATTGAGCTTAATGTCGCGAAAGTCAAGCTCGCCTGCGCTCACTTCGCAGGACTCGAAATCGAGTTCAGAGTTCATGAAAGACGCGGCTTTGAAAGAAACGCCGGCGCCCTCGAACTTGGCGCCCGCGAAAGACGCGAGAGTAGTGTCAAAGGTGGCGCCGGCTAGGCTGAATTCGCCTAAGACGAAAGTGGCTCGCTCGAAAGATACTCTTCCGCCTTTAAACTCTGCCCCGGCGAAGTTTCCTCCGTCGATTACTGCGCCCGTGAAATCAAATTCGTACCCGCTCCAGGAGAACGGATCTCCCTCGATGCGACGTAGGTGATCTCCGATCAATCGCAATACGGTGTGCCTGACTTCTCGTTCTTGTTTAGAGTTCAAATCGGCATCATTCGCTAAAACCCTCTGATCATTCGCTTCGCCTGAGACGGTGGCGACAGTCATCCCAGGCGGGCTGTAAGGAAGACGCATGTATGCGCACAGAACATCAATGCAGGTTTGGCGGCCTTCCCGCCAATCATCCGCAAGTCCAGCCATCGCATATACTCCGGCCAGTCGAATGGCAGCTTTGTCGGACCCCAGTTGGTCTGCTGTGGTTGAAAATCGCTCATTCAGCAAGCGAATGCCGTTCCTGTGGTGCTCCGTTTCTGCGCGCTGATCAGCTTGCTCGGCGAGAGCCTTGGACGCGTCTGCGCGAGCGTCTGCTGCACGCGCCAACTCCTGCGCGTACTCCGAAAGCCGATTCGCATGCTCTGCGACTCTTTGCTTCCGGTAGGCCACGACCAATGCGGCGACACCGCCAACACCTGCAACGACCGCGAATACCAACTTGAGTAGATCGAATAGCGTTGCAGCGGTAACTGTCTCTATTTGTTCAAGCCCGGGAAAGCCTGCATACCAGAGAGCGGCAGCTAGCAGTCCCGCCACGCTAATCAGCGCGACGGATACTGCTACGGCGATCGTCCAGCGGATACCCCACAGTTTTAGTATCGGAACTGAGCCATTTGCGCCGAAGTCATGGGGTGCGCCGGATGTCTGGGGAGGTTGCGCGTCAGTCGAGGGCATAACACTGTCTATAGCTCATGGTTGCAAGATCGCTCGGTAGGAGCGCCGCTCGCGCCTCAAATTGGGAGTAGTGGGTAAAGTGGCAGGCGCTCAGGGGCAACATCTCATCTAGCTGCGACAGTTGCTCGGCGCCCTTGGGTGACGCTCACCAAACCCTGTGCCGTCAGTAGAGCGACAGCCCGGTGAGCCGTACCGACCGAGACGCCATAGGTCGTTGCCAGCTCGGCAACGGTTGGAAGCTCCTCGCCGGGCTGGAGCCGACCGGCGTCGATCTGCTGGTGCAGATTGCTCGCGATCTGTTGGTACGGGCTGCTTGCCGCATTTCGATTCGTTGGCGTGATCGGGCGCGGCGGCATCCTGGCTGCCAGCGTGCCAGCAGCCCGCTGGTCAGACTCCGACAGCCACGCGGCGTACACCCTAAGCGTCGTCGTGCCGCCACCACCATGGCCGAGCCGTCCGGCGACCGTCCGCACATCAACACCCGCGTTGATTAGCTCGGTTGCCGAGTAGTGGCGCAGCGCGTGAACGTGGCTGTCGATGCCGAGCCGGCTGGCGAGCCGGCCGTACCGCTGGGTGATGGTGTCAGGGCGGTAGCCGCGGCTGTTGTCCGGCTCGGGGGAGAAGACGTAGTCGGCAGGATCGGCGTCCGCGTCGAGCTGCGCCAGGCGGTCGACGTATCGGCCGTGCAGCTCGCGTAGCACTTCGATCGTTTCCGGGTCGAGCGCCACCCGCCGCTGTTGGTGCGTCTTGGTGTCCTTCTCCTGTAGCTGGCCGTTCTCGTCCAGGTAGGCGCTGCGCCGCAGCGTCAGCACACCGGCGGCCAGGTCGAGATGGTGCCAGCGCAGCGCGGCCAGCTCGCCGCGGCGGGCGCCGGTGGTCATGGCCAACCAGACCAGCGCACCCCAGTCCGGATCGCGCCACGACTCACTGATGATGCGGGCTGCGTCGGCCGGACTCGGCGGCTGCGGGTCGGGGTGCGGCGGCGCGGGTGGCTCGGCCTGGCTGGCGGGGTTGACGGCGATCCAACGCCACCGGACGGCACGGCTGAGAGCGCCACTGAGGATCCAGTGGATTTGCCGTACCGACGAAGCGCTGAGCGGCTTGCAGACGTGCGGCCGGCACTTTGCCGTGCAGGTGTGCTCGCCCTCCACGCGGTGCTTCACGTACGTCTTGCCGCCGCACCAGTCGCGGCAGCGGCGCAGGCTCGCGTAGAACGACTCCAACGTCTCGGCATCGAGTCGGCCGACCGGCAGCTTGCCGAGCACCGGCCGTACATGCTTGTTGAGCTTGTTGACGTAGCCCATGCGGGTGGTGGCCTCAATGTCGGCCACCTCAAGCCACCGGTCTAGAAGTTGGTCGAGCGTGGCGCGGGTGCGCGGGTTGCGCCGCTCGTCCACCTGGGCCAGCAGCCGCGTACGTGCCTTCTCGGCTTCCTTGGCGGCGGTGCGGCCGGCGGGGATGACCTCGGTCAGGTAGTGCCTCTTGCCGCTGATCGGGTCGACGCCGGCATAGACCTTCACGCGCAGTGACCCGCTGGGGAGGGTTTCGATCTCGCCACGCTGGCGCTTGGTGCGTCCGTTCGAGGCTGCCACGCGGCCACCGTAGCGCGCTCGCACCACGAATAGCCCCACGCGAGCCGGTCGGATCAGAGAAGTGCCTGTGCGCCCGGCAGGATTCGAACCTGCGGCCTTGGGATTAGAAGTCCCCTGCTCTATCCGCTGAGCTACGGGCGCGCGCCGACGGTCGTCGCGCCAAGAGGGTACCGCCGCTCCCCGCGTGCCCGGGGGTACGGGTCGGCGCGTCCGTTCCGCCCCTCGGTCACGTCCGCGTTGGTGGTGTAGGAGACGGCCATCGCGGGATCCGGTCTGATGTTATGCGGCGATCGGGGCGGGGCCGGTCTGGTCGGTGTCACGTTGGTCGGCGTCAACGGTGACGAGGCGGGCTTTGGCGAGTAGTTCGAGGCCCATGTAGCGGCGGCCTTCGGTCCACTCGTCGGTCTGCTCGGCCAGGACCGCGCCGACGAGGCGGATGATTGCCGGGCGGTTGGGGAAGATCCCGACGACGTCGGTGCGACGGCGGATCTCCTTGTTCAGGCGTTCCTGCGGGTTGTTCGACCAGATCTGACGCCAGATCTCGCGGGGGAAGGCAGTGAAGGCGAGCAGGTCGTCGCGGGCGGCGTCGAGGTGCTCGGCCGCGGTCGGGAACTTCGCCTCGATCGTCGTGACGACCCGCTGGAACTGGGCGCGGACGGCGTCGGCGTCGGGCTGGTCGAAGATCGTGCGGACCAGGGTGGCGATCCACGGCTGCGCTGACTTCGGGACCTTCGTCAGCAGATTGCGCAGGTAATGGGTCCGGCACCGCTGCCAGGACGCCCCTGGCAGCGCCGCACCGATGGCCTGCACCAGGCCCGGATGGGCGTCGGAGATGACCAGGCGAACACCGGACA
Organism: Micromonospora sp. WMMD1274; assembly: GCF_049179035.1. NCBI lineage: Bacteria > Bacillati > Actinomycetota > Actinomycetes > Micromonosporales > Micromonosporaceae > Micromonospora > Micromonospora sp. WMMD1274. Next base: position 1,577,973 of record NZ_JBMHMG010000001.1, on the reverse strand, counting down.
GGCCGCGGGCGGTCAGCGACCGCAGGAACGCCAGCCAGCCAGCGCCGTCCTCGTCGGAGGCGACGTCCACGCCCAACACTTCGCGTTGACCATCGGCGTTGACCCCGACAGCGATCAGCGCGTGGACATTGACCGTCCGCCCGTGCTCACGGACCTTCATCGTCAACGCGTCCATCCACACGAACGTGTAGTGCGCTGAGTCGAGCGGCCGGTTGCGGAACGCCTCGACCTGGGCGTCCAGGTGCGCGGCCATCTCCGAGACCTGCGACTTCGACAGCTGGCGGATCCCGAGCTGCTCGACCAGCTTCTCCACTCGCCGCGTCGACACCCCGAGCAGGTACGACGTCGCCACGACCGACACGAGTGCCTGCTCGGCCCGCCGGCGGTGCGTCAGCAGCCAGTCCGGGAAGTAGCTGCCCTGGCGCAACTTCGGGATCGCCAGGTCGATCGTCCCGGCACGGGTGTCCCACTCTCGCTGCCGGTAGCCGTTGCGGGAGTTGACCCGCTCGTCGCTGCGCTGCCCGTAACCGGCGCCGCAGATCGCGTCCGCCTCGGCGGACATCACCGCCTGCGCGAACGTCTTGATCATCGCCTGCAACACGTCCGGCGACGCGCCCGCGATCTGCTCGCGCAGCAGGTCAACAGGGTTCACACTTTCTGATGCGGCCATCGCGTTCTCTCTTCCTTCTCTGACTTGGTCGTCTTGAAGGATCGACGCGATGGCCGTCTCTCATCTACGCAACACGCCCATCACGGGCAAGTCGTACACCACTCCCGTGGACGCGACCCGCCCCTCAGCGTCCCACGCCGGGGCCCGGACCGGCACCACAGTTGCGGCGGGTCCGGCGCGGGCCGGGCGGGACGCGATCCGTACCCTCGTCGGATGCTGCTCGACCAGGAAACCGAGAACGAGATCGTCTTCGAGCTGTGTCAGCTCCTCGGACGGGCCATCCTGCCCCTCACCGGCTCGGACGGCCCGGGCACACCGCCCGGCGTCCCCGGCACCGCCTTCTTCTACAGCGAGCTGGTCGGCGCCACCGACGACGGCGAGGTCGCGCACGAGTGGCTGCTCACCGCCGACGCGCTCACCGACCGCGCGTACGGCGAGATCGGGTTGCGGCCGAGTGTCACCGACCCGGCCGAGGGGGCGGACGAGCCGATCGACCTGCCCGGTTTCGCCGACCACTGGCTGCACCTGCCGGAACTGGGGCTCGCCGCGATGCCGACCGGCGGTCTGCACGGCTGGGCCGACGACCGGGGCTGGCGCTGGCGTACCCAGCATGTCACCGAGGCGGTGGCCGCGCCGGCCGACTCGGTCGCCCGGATCGGCGCGGCGCCCGCGTCGGCGTTCGTGCTGGCCCTGGGCGTCGGCGACGGCGGGGCGCGGCCGTTGGAGGCGGTCGTCGAGCGGGTCGCCCGGGACGGCGGTGAGGTGCGGGTCACCACGGAGCTGCCCGCAGGCTACGTGGGCGCGCCGGTGTTCGCGGTCGAGGCCGGGCCGGACGGCGGGCCGGCGTTGCGCTGCCTCGGCGTGGTGCTGCCGCCGCAGGCCGGTGGCCATCCGATCGCCACCTTCGACCGGGTCCGCGCCGCGCTCACGGCGGTCGTCGCCGACTGAACCGGCCGTCCGGCGGCGGGACGGCCGACTGGGCCGGGCGTCCCGGCGGCGGGACGGACCGGCCTCAGCCCTCGGCGGCCGCGTCGGCCGGCCGCCGCGGGGCCGGCGGTGTCGTGGGCTCCGGCTCGGTCGGCCCGGCGCGCAGGAATCCCTCCGCCCACCGTCCGACCTCCGCGAAGACCTTCTCGCGTACGCCGGGACTGGACAGCGTGAGGTCGTGCAGTCCGCCGTCGAAGCGGGCGAGCGTGATGTGCCGGCCGAGGCGGGGCGCCCAGCGCACCATGTGCTCGACGTCGAGCACGGCGTCGGCGCCGGTGGCGCTGTCGTGCCACTTCGTGCCCCGGAAGCTGCGCGTGGAGCAGGCGAGCAGCACCGGCACCGGGATGTCCAGCCCGGCCCGCAGTCGGCGCTGACCGGCGCGGATCGCGTTGATCCAGCCGGCCCGGACCGGGAACCCGGCGAGCGGCTTCCAGGCCAGGTCGTACCGCCACTCGCCCCGGTGGTCGGCGTGCAGGCTCTCGCCGTACACCGTGCCCAGCCCGAACGGCAGCACACGCTGCGGCGCCCTGCGGCCCAGGCGGGAGACGGCGGCCGCGAGGGGCCGGCGCACCATCCAGGGCGCGTTGATGTCGAAGAAGGGGCTGTTGAGCACGATGCCGTCGACCAGGCCGGCGTCGCGGCGGTCGTGCGCCCACAGCGAGATGATCAGGCCCCCGGTCGAGTGGCCCATGGCGAGCAGGGTGTCGTGTCCCTCCTCGGCGCGGATGATCTCCGCGGCGGCGTCCAGCTCGGGGAAGTAGTCGCTCAGGTCGCGGCAGAAGTTCGGGGTCTGGTGCGGGAGCAGGCTGCGGCCGTACTTGCGCAGGTCGAGCGCATAGAAGTCCCAGCCACGCTCGGCGAAGAAGTCGGCCACGTGGGTCTGGAAGAAGTAGTCAACGAAGCCGTGCACGTAGAGCACGGCGCGGCCGGTCGGGCGGTCGGCCCGCCGCCGCACCAGGGTCGCGACCACCGGCCCCTCGTCGTCGGTGCCCAGGTCGATCGTCCGCCGCTCGTAGGGGGCGCCCAGCACGTCCGGTTCCACGACCGCGACGGTACGCCGCCGGGCTACCCGGCGGTAGCCCCCGCCCGCCCGCACCGGACGGACGGGGGCATACGGGCCTCAGACGGTCTCGGCGTCCTCGCGCTCGGCGTCCTGCAACGGGGCACCATCGGGCTGGTCGACGGCGCGCAGGTGCTTGTTGTGGCGCGGCTCCTGCCGGGTCTTCGCGTCGTTGAGCTTGCGGCGCAGGTCGTCCCGGACGTCGTTGAGCGCGGCGTGCAGATCCTCCTCGGTCGAGGTGGTGACGATCTTCTGCCGCCCGGCGACCCAGCACTCCAGGGTCACCTTCTGGCCCCGGGCCTCGCGATCCTTGACGGACACCTCAAGCTCGGTGGCGTCGGCGTGGAAGCCGGCGAGCCGGGCGTCCAGGGTCGCGAACTGCTCGGCGATCCAGTTGCGGTCGCCCTGGGAGAACCCGGCGCCGACCCGCAGGCACTCGGCCACGGTCGCGGGGTTCGCCACGGCGCTCATCGCGCTGCCTCGCGGACGTCTCGGAGAAGCATGGGAGCTCCCTTTCTCTCGGTTGATCAAGTACTTACCCAACCGGCGCGATTCCGGAACGCCTGCCTGCCGGCTCCTTTCGATCATGCGTCGTCGCAGGTCAGGCCCGTAGGGCCGGTCGGCCTAGCAGATCGGGACCTTGATCAGGTGGTTGTCCACAGGGCGGTCCGTCATCCACAGGCACGGGCCGGGCGGGTGGTCCGGGCGGGTCGGTCGGCCGACGCTTCCCGGACAAGTCGATCCCTGGGAGGGGCGATGTTCGATACGTACGTGACGATCGTCGGCAACGTGCTGACCGCGCCGGAGTGGCGCCGGACCACGCAGAGCGGAACGCTGGTGGCCAACTTCAAGGTCGCCTCGACCGCCCGCCGGCTCGACCGCGACAGCGGCCGCTGGGTCGACGGCAACAGCCTTCGGGTACGCGTCAACTGCTGGCGCCGCCTCGCCGAGGGGGTGGCCGCCTCGGTGGCGGTCGGTGATCCGGTCATCGTGGCCGGGCGCCTCTACACCCGGGACTGGACCGACGAGGCGGGCACCCACCGCACGCTCTACGAGTTGGAGGCGGTCGCGGTCGGCCACGACCTGTCCCGGGGCCGGGCCCGCTTCCTGCGCAACCAGCCCCGCGCGGCCACCAGCACCGTCGAGGACGCGGAGGCCGAGCAGCGGGTGCACGGCGAGGCGACCGAGCCGGTGCCGGACGCGCAGGCCCCGGCGACGTTCGACGACCGGCCCTTCGACGACGACTTCCCGCCGCCGGAGTACGGGGGCGGCCGGGTCGGGCTGGTCGGCACCGTCGAGCGGGTGGGCGAGCCCGACCCGTTCGACGACCGGCCCGGTGCGCCCGTTCGCGGCGGGGACGCCCGGTTCGGCGGACCGTCCGGCGGTCTGCCGGGCGTGCGGGCGGACGGTCCGTCCGGCACCGGCCCGGGCCTGCCGGCCGAGGACGACGACCTGTCCCCCGAGGAGGGCGACGAGCCGGCCCCGGCCGGGGACGACGAGCTGGGTGAGGTCACCGCACCGGGTGCCGGTGGACCGGGTGAGGGCGAGCCGGGCGGCGCGAGTTCCGGCGGCGCCGCCGGGACCCCCTCCGGGCGCCGTGGCCGGCGGCGCACCCCGGTGCCCGCCTGACCCTTCGTCCGACGGGGGCGCGGGGTGGTGACGTCGGCGTCACCACCCCGCGGTACGACTAGGCTGGCCCGCCGGAGGTGGTGACGGGTGCGGCAGGCGACCGCCATGGCGAACGCGACCGGGATGGTGGCGGGCTACGCGCTCGACGCCCTGCTCGGCGACCCCCGCCGGTGGCATCCGGTGGCCGGCTTCGGCACCGCGGCCGGTGCGCTGGAACGGCGGGTCTACCGCCCCGACCGGGCGGCCGGCACCGCGTTCACGGCGCTCGCGGTCGGCGCGCCGGTCCTGCTCGGTGCCGCCGCCGCGCTGGCGACCCGACACCATCCGATCGCGCGGGCCGCGCTGGTGGCCGCCGGCACCTGGACGGTGCTCGGCGGGCGCACGCTGCGGCACGAGTCCCGGGTGATGGCGCGGGCACTCGGCCGGGCCGACCTGCCCGCCGCCCGGGCCCGCCTCGGCAACCTGTGCGGGCGTGACCCGTCCGCCCTCGACGAGCCCGAACTCGCCCGCGCCACAGTCGAATCGGTCGCCGAGAACACCTCCGACGCCGTGGTCGCCCCGCTGGTCTGGGGCGCGGTCGCGGGCCTGCCCGGCCTGCTCGGCTACCGGGCGGCGAACACGCTCGACGCGATGGTCGGCCACCGCTCGCCCCGGTACGCCCGCTTCGGCACCCCGGCGGCCCGGCTGGACGACGCGCTGAACCTCGTGCCGTCCCGGCTCACCGGGCTGCTCACGGTGGCCGTCGCGCCGGTGGCGCACGGGGACCGCGCCGCCGCCTGGCACGTGTGGCGGCGGGACCGGGCCGACCACCCGAGCCCGAACGCCGGTCAGTGCGAGGCGGCGATGGCGGGCGCGCTCGGCGTCCGGCTCGGTGGGCGCAACGTCTACTTCGGCCGCGCCGAGACCCGGCCGTTCCTCGGTGACGGCCCCCGCCCCGAGGCGCGGCACCTGAAGCGTGCCGCCCGGATCTCCGGCGCGGTGGGCGTGACCGCGCTCGGCATGGCCGCGCTCTACCCGGTGACAGTCGGTCGCCTGGTCGGCGCCACCGGCCGGGCGGCGTTGGGCGTCCTCACGCGTGCAGCCCGCCGGGGGAGCGGGCGGTGAGCGGCGGGCTGCTGGTCGCCGGCACCACCTCCGACGCCGGCAAGAGCGTGCTCACCGCCGGCATCTGCCGCTGGCTGCGCCGCCGGGGCGTCCGGGTCGCGCCGTTCAAGGCGCAGAACATGTCGAACAACTCCGCCGTGGTGGTCGGCCCGGACGGGCGCGGCGGCGAACTGGGCCGCGCCCAGGCGATGCAGGCCGCCGCCTGCGGGCTCGAAGCCGACCTGCGTTTCAATCCGGTACTGCTCAAGCCGGGCAGCGACCACGCGAGCCAGGTGGTGCTGCTCGGCGAGGCGGTCGACACGGTCACCGCCGGCAACTACCACGAGGTGCGGTCCCGGCTCGCCACCACGGCGTACGCGGCGCTGGCCGAGCTGCGGGCCGAGTACGACGTGGTGATCTGCGAGGGCGCGGGCAGCCCCGCCGAGATCAACCTGCGCGACGGCGACTACGTCAACATGGGCCTGGCGCGGCAGGCCGGGCTGCCCACGATCGTGGTCGGCGACATCGACCGGGGCGGCGTGTTCGCCTCGATGTTCGGCACCGTCGCCCTGCTCGACGCGGCCGATCAGGCGCTGCTGGCCGGGTTCGTGGTGAACAAGTTCCGGGGCGATCGCGGCCTGCTCCAGCCGGGGCTGGACATGCTGCGCCGGGTCACCGGCCGCCCGACGTACGGGGTGGTGCCGTGGGCGCTGGACCTGTGGCTCGACGCGGAGGACTCGCTCGCGTACGGGCGGGTGCTCGGCCGCCCGGCCGCGCCCCGGGGCACCGACTGGCTCGACGTCGCAGTGGTCCGGCTGCCGCGGATCAGCAACGCCACCGACGTGGAGGCCCTCGCGACCGAGCCGGGCGTGCGGGTCCGCCTCACCGTCGAGCCGGCCGAACTGGCCGCCGCCGACCTGGTGGTGCTCCCCGGCACCAAGTCGACAGTCGCCGACCTGGCCTGGCTGCGGGAGACCGGCCTGGCCGACGCGGTCCGGGCGCACGCCGCCGCCGGACGGCCGCTGCTCGGCATCTGCGGCGGCTTCCAGATGCTGGGCCGGGCGATCCACGACGCGGTGGAGAGCCGCCGGGGCACCGTACCCGGCCTCGGGCTGCTGCCCGTCGAGATCACCTTCGAGCCGCGCAAGACGGTCCGCCGGGCCGAGGGCACCGCCGCCGGCGACGTGCCGGTGCACGGGTACGAGATCCACCACGGCCGGGTCACGGCCGCCGACCCGGGACTCGCGCCGCTGCTGCGCTACGCCGACGGCACCGGCGAGGGCGCGCGCCTCGGCACCGTGTACGGCACGCACTGGCACGGCGCCTTCTCCTCCGACGCGTTCCGCCGCCGGTTCCTGACCGAGGTCGCGCAGGCGGCCGGGCGGACCGGCTTCAAGGTCGCGCCGGACACGTCCTTCGCGGCGGCCCGGGAGGGGACGCTGGACCTGCTGGGCGACCTGGTGGAGGAACACCTCGACACGGACGCGCTGTGGCGGCTCATCGAGTCCGGCCCACCGCCGGGACTGCCGTTCGTCCCACCCGGCGCGCCACCGGCGTAGAGGGCCGCTCCGCCGGCACTCGCCGGCCGTGCGATCCGGCTGGGATCGCGAGCCTCAGCGCCGACCGCGAGGGCTCAGTAGCGCACGTCGGCCGGGCGGTCGGACATCGGCAGCCCGGCCTCCCGCCAGCCCTGCACCCCGCCGATCATGTCGGTGGCCTGTCGCAGCCCCAGCGTCTGGAGGCTGGCGGCGGCCAGACTGGAGCTGTACCCCTCCCGGCACACCACGATGACCTCGCGGTCGTACCCGGTGGCCTCCGGTATGCGCCACGCGCTGGCCGGGTCGAGCCGCCACTCCAGCACCGTGCGGTCGATGACGATCGCGCCGGGCAGCTCACCCTCCTCGCGGCGCTGCGCCTCGGTACGCGTGTCGATCAGCAGCGCGCCGCCACGGACCGCCTCGACGGTCTCGTGCGGAGTGAGCCGGCGGAGACCGGCGCGGGCCTGTTCCAGGAGGGCGTCGACGCCCGGACACATCACGTCATGGAGCACCCCCCGATGATGCCCAGCGCGCCGGGCCGCCGCTCGGCGAAACGGTCCGCCCGGGTCGCAGTTTCCAGCGGACGGGGGAACGTTAGCGTCGGTCGGGTGAACGTCGCAGTGATCGAGGCGTACTCCGGGCTGGCCCGTCGGGTGCTGGCCGGCCCGGCGCGGTTGGGGCGTACCCGCCTGGTCGCCGTCGACGGGCCCAGCGGCGCGGGCAAGAGCCGGTTCGCGACGCGCCTCGCGGACGCCCTCGCGGAGCTGGCGTGCGGCGTCCGGCCGCCGCTCGTGCACACCGACGACCTGCTCGACGGCTGGGACGACCAGCTCACGTTCTGGACCCGGCTGGACGAGCAGGTGCTCGGCCCGCTGCGGGCCGGCCGGGCGGGCGGGTACCGCCGCTACAGCTGGGTGCGCCGCCGCTTCCTGGACCGGGTGGTGCCGGTGCCGGCCGGACCGGTGCTGATCGTCGAGGGGGTGAGCGCCGCCCGCGCCGCGGTACGCCCCGAGCTGACGCTGTCGGTGCTGGTCACCGCGCCGGCCGAACTGCGGTTGCGCCGGGCGCTGGCCCGCGACGGGGAACAGATCCTGCCGGAGCTGCGCCGCTGGCACGCGGGGGAGCGGGCGCACTTCGCCGCCGACGGTACGGCGGCAGCGGTGGACCTGGTCGTCGACGGCGCACCGGACCTGCCGCACGACGGCGACCGCTACTACGTGCGCGTGGGGCGGCGATCGGGCTCGGGCGGCGTGGCGGGGTAAGGCCAGCATACGATTCCGGTCATGACCACTCCGATCCTCTCCGAGTCCGAGGTGCGGGCCGCCGTCGAGCGGGAACTGCCCGGCGTCCGTGCCGACCTCGAGCGACTCGTCCGCATCCCGGGCATCGCCTTCGAGGGCTTCGACCACTCGCACGTGGAGCGTTCCGCCGAGGCGGTGGCGGAGCTGCTGCGCGGCTGCGGCCTCGACACGCGGATCGTCCGGTCCGGCGGCCAGCCGGCCGTGATCGGCACGAAGGCGGCCCCGCCCGGTGCTCCCACCGTGCTCCTGTACGCCCACCACGACGTGCAGCCGGTCGGCGACCTGTCGCTGTGGGAGTCGGACCCGTTCGAGCCGGTGGAGCGCGACGGCCGCCTCTACGGCCGGGGCGCCGCCGACGACAAGGCCGGCATCATGGCGCACGTCGCCGCGCTGCGCGCGTTCGGCGACCGGCTCCCGGTCGGCGTGGTGCTGTTCATCGAGGGCGAGGAGGAGTACGGCTCGGACTCGCTGGAGCGACTGCTCGCCGAGCACCGCGACGACCTGACCTCGGACGTCATCGTGATCGCCGACTCCACCAACTGGGACGTCGGCGTGCCGGCGCTGACCACCTCGCTGCGCGGCATCGTCAACTGCTTCGTGGAGGTGCGCACGCTCGACCACGCGGTGCACAGCGGCATGTTCGGCGGCGCCGTGCCGGACGCGCTCACCGCGCTGGTGAAGCTGCTCGGCACGTTGCACGACGAGGCCGGCGACGTCGCGGTGGACGGGCTGGCCGCCCGCGAGGGCGCCAGCGTCGACTACCCGGAGGACCGGTTCCGGGCCGAGGCCGGCCTGGTCGACGGCGCGAAGCTGTTCGGCACCGGCCGGATCACCGACCGGCTCTGGACCAAGCCGGCGCTGGCGATCCTCGGCGTGGACGCGCCGGCCACCGGCGAGGCCCCGAACGCGCTGGTGCCATCCGCGAAGGCGAAGCTGAGCGTGCGGCTGGCGCCGGGCGACGACCCGAAGAAGGCGTACGCGGCCCTGACCGCGCACCTGGAGCGGCACGCGCCGTGGGGCGCGCAGGTGTCGGTGACGTTCGAGCACGACGGCGCGCCCTGCGTCATCGACGCCTCGGGGCCGATGTTCGACGCGGCCCGGTCGGCGTTCCGGACGGCCTGGGACGGCACCGACCCGGTCGACATCGGGGTCGGCGGGTCGATCCCGTTCATCGCCACGTTCCAGGAGATGTTCCCGCAGGCCGCGATCCTGGTGACCGGTGTGGAGGACCCGCACGCGCGGGCGCACGGGCCGAACGAGAGCCTGCACCTGGGCGAGTTCGCCCGGGTGTGCCTGGCCGAGGCGCTGCTGCTGGCCCGGGTGGCGGAGGCCGGAAACCGCGCCTGAGGTGTCGAAACCGTAACTTCGGGGCCGATGTCGGAGTTTGTGGTGTGTCGGCGGGCGGGGTGTTATAGCCTTTCGAACATGCGTACGAACGACGAGATGGAGCGGCTTCAGGCCGCCGTCCGTGCTCTGGGGGACGTCGACGTCTCCGCGTGGTCCGAGGACACGCTCAACGAACAGATCGGCGAGCTCTCCGCCGCTCTGGTCACGCTCGACGCGCTGCTCACCCGGGTCGCCGAGGGCGTGCGCGGGCGCGGCCTGCGCATCGAGGAACCCGTCTCGGCCTGACCGTCGGCCCGGCGGCCCGGCGCACCCGTGCGGTGTGCCGGGCCGCCGGATCCGCCCCGATGTCACAGCCGGCTGGCAGGATGTGGTCGTGCGTTTCGCGGAGCTGGCGGCCACCTCGGCCGCGGTCGGGGCCACCAGTGGCCGACGGGCCAAGGTGGAGCTGCTGGCCGCCGCGCTCCGTGGGCTGGAGCCGGGCGAGATCCCGGCCGGCGCCGGCTACCTCGCCGGTGAGCTGCGCCAGCGTCAGACCGGTGTCGGCTGGGCGGGCCTGCGTGATCTGCCTCCGCCGGCCGCCGAGCCGACGCTCACCGTCGCCGCCGTCGACGCGGCGATCGAGGAGATCTCCCGCGTCGCCGGGGCCGGTTCGCAGGCCCGGCGACGGGAGCTGGTCGGCCGTCTCTTCGCCGCGGCCACCGCCGACGAGCAGCGCCTGCTGACCGGCCTGTTCCGGGGTGAGCTGCGCCAGGGCGCGCAGGCCGGGCTGCTGGCGGACGCGGTCGCGCGCGCCGCCGACGTCCCGGTCACCGCCGTCCGGCGTGCCCTGCTGCTCGCCGGTGACCTGCGGGCGGTGGCGGTCGCGGCGCTCACCGGCGGTGCCGCCGCGCTGGCCGGGTTCGGGCTCCAGGTGGGCCGGCCGCTCGCGCCGATGCTGGCGCAGAGCGCGCCCTCGGTCGACGAGGCGCTGACCGCCACCGGCGTGCCGGCGGTGGTCGACGTCAAGCTCGACGGCATCCGCATCCAGGTGCACCGCTCCGGCCCGGACATCGCCGTCTTCACCCGCAGCCTCGACGAGATCACCGGCCGGCTGCCCCAGGTGGTGGCCGCCGTCCGCGCGCTGCCCGCCCGCGAGCTGGTGCTCGACGGTGAGGCGATCGGGCTGGACGCCGCCGGCCGTCCGCTGCCGTTCCAGGAGACGTCCAGCCGCGCGGCCCGGCGCACCACGCCCAGCACCACCGGGCCGACACAGGTCGCGCCCGCCGTGCTGGCCGCCGCCGAGCGCACCGGCGAGCCGGTGCTCACGCCGTACTTCTTCGACCTGCTGCACCTCGACGGCACCGACCTGATCGACGCGCCCGGGCGGGAGCGGTGGGCGGCCCTGGCCGGCGCGGTCGACGCCTCGCTGCTCGTCGACCGGGTCGAGGTGGACGACGTGGACCAGGCGGCCACGGCGTTCGCCGCGGCTGTCGACGCCGGCCAGGAAGGCGTGGTGGTCAAGGATCCGGCCGCGCCCTACGACGCCGGCCGGCGGGGCTCGGCCTGGGTCAAGGTCAAGCCGCGGCACACGCTCGACCTCGTCGTCCTCGCGGTCGAGTGGGGCAGCGGCCGGCGGGAGGGCTGGCTGTCCAACCTGCACCTCGGTGCCCGCGATCCGCGCACAGGCGAGTTCGTCATGCTCGGCAAGACCTTCAAGGGGCTCACCGACGAGCTGCTGCGCTGGCAGACCGAGCGGTTCCTGTCACTCGCCGTGGAGAAGGGCGACTGGGTGGTGCGGGTACGGCCGGAGCAGGTGGTCGAGATCGCGTTCGACGGGGTGCAGACCAGCAGCCGGTACCCGGGCGGCGTGGCGTTGCGCTTCGCGCGCGTGCTGCGCTACCGCGACGACAAGACCGCCGCCGAGGCGGACACCATCGACGCGGTCCGCGCCATCCACGCCGGCCGGGTCACCGGCTGACGGCTCAGCCGGCCGACAACGACCGGGCGTAGTTGACCTGGTTGTTGAGCTGCTGCACCTGGAACTGGTCGGTCACCGGGATCCGCGCGACGTACTGGTGCCCGCCGCTGCTCACCGTCACCTGCACGGTGCCGTAGTGCCGCGTCTCCTTGATCAGCAGGAACAGGAGGCTGAACACGGTCAGGCAGAAGAAGCCGAGGATCGCGGCGACGACGGCCCACGGGGCGATCTTCTCCTCCTTCTGCCAGTGGTCGGTGACGTACCAGGAGGCGCCGGCGAGCGGCAGGACACCGGCCGGGGTACGGATGACCGGTGGCGTCACCATGATCTCGGCGATCTGCACCGCCACCACGGACTGCGTGGGTGGCACCGGCCCGGCCGGCGGGTACGGCCCGGGCGCGCCCGCCGGCCCGTGGAACGGCGCGACCGCCCCGGCGGGCGCCATCGGCGGCGCGGAGAACTGCGCGGGCGGTGCGGAGAACTGCGCGGGCGGTGCCGAGAACTGGGCAGGCGGTGCCGAGAACTGGGGCGCGGCCGGGAACTGCGCGGTGGCCGGTGGGGCGGAGAACGGCGGCGCGGAGTGCGGCGGGGCCGCCGGCGTGGCGGGGAACTGCGCGGTGGGCACCGGGGCGACGGGTGCGTCCGGCGCGGCGATCACCGGGAACTGCTCGGTTGGCGGCGCGACGGCCGGCGGCATGGCCGACCACGGGTCGTACGCGGGTGGCTCGGCGGCCGGGGGCGTCGTGGCGTCAGAGGTCACCGCGACCCCCACGATTGACGATCATCCGCGGACCCTACAACGTCCCCGCCGCCCGGTGTGCCCACCGGGAGGGCGCCGGATTCAGGCGGAGGTGGGGGCGGCCGGCTCGGCGGCGCGGTCCACCGGCTCACCCGGGGTGTCCAGCCCGGCCCGGCGGCGGGCCTCCCGGCGTGCCACCCAGCCGTAGCCGAAGAGGCTCATCACCGCGAAGATCCACCACTGCCAGACGTAGCCGAAGTTCTGCCAGTTGTTGGTGTGCCCGATCTGGACCGCCTGGAAGGCCGGGTCCGCGGCCGGCGTCTGCCCGTCGAGCAGCACGTAGCCGCCGGTCACCGGGTAGGGGAGCTGCTGGGCCAGGCGCGGGATGTCGATGCGCCGCGCCTCCAGCTTGCCGTCGCGCCGGCTGACCGCGCCGCCGCCGCTCTCGCTGCCGACCACCCGGCCGGTGACCGTCACCTCGCCGGTCGGCGCCGCCGGCACCTCCGGCTGGACTGTCGCGCCGGCGCCGGGCACGGGCGGGATCCAGCCCCGGTCGACGAGCACCGCGGTGCCGTCGGCCAGCACCAGCGGGGTGAGCACCTCGAAGCCGACCGTCCGGTCGACGGTCCGGCCGCGGATCAGGACGGTGTTCGCGCTGTCGTACCGGCCGGTGGCGGTGACCCGGCTCCAGGTCAGCTCCTCGGACGGAGCGGGACCGACGTCGCCGCCGCTGGGTGCGGGGAGCGCGTCGCGCAGCGGCGCGGGCGTCATGGTGGCCCCGGCGTCGATCCGTTCGTTGACCGCCGTCCGGCCCCGGTAGCGGTCCAGCTGCCAGTTGCCCAGGAACACCATCACCGTGGCGGCGACGAGCGTGAGCGCGAGGTAGCCGAGCCAGCGCGGGGTCAGCAGGAACCGGTACACGTTAGCCAAGGCTACCCGTATGAGCGATGCCACTCGCCGCGGCCAGGGAGAAAACGGCGGAGTGCGTGGCCCTCGCGCGCCGGGCCGGACGGGTATGGTCACGCGGGCGGAAACCACCCACATCAGGAGTCGATGATGACCGACGTGCCGCGCGTCGTACTGAGTGCGCCCTCCTCGGGGCACGGCACCGGCGCCGTCTCCCTCGGCCTGCTCGCGGCGCTCACCGACCGGGGGATCCCGGTGGCCGGGTTCAAGGTCGGGCCGGACCAGGTGGACGCGGCGTATCTGGGGCTCGCCGCCGGGCGCGCCGGGCGCACGCTTGATCCGAGACTCGTCGGCCCGGAGCGCATCGCCCCCCTCTTCGCGTACGGCGCGGCCGGCGCCGGGTTCGCGCTGGTGCAGGGCACGATGGGCCTCTACGACTCGGTCGCCGGGCGACCGGAGAGCGAGTCCACGGCGGCAGTCGCCACCGCGCTGCGCAGTCCGGTGGTGCTCGTGGTGGACGTGGCCGCGATGGGCCAGTCGGTGGCCGCGCTGGTGCACGGTTTCCGGGCGTACGACGACGAGCTGTGGCTGGGCGGCGTGATCCTCAACCGGGTGGCCTCACCCCGGCACGAGGCGCTGCTGCGCGAGGCGCTCGACGACGTGGGCGTGCCGGTCTACGGGGCGCTGCGCCGGCACGAGCTGCCCCCGGTGCTGCCCGCCCGCCGCTATGGCACCGGGCCCGTGGTGTGCGCCGACGCGGACGCCGAACGCGGCGTACGCCGGCTCGGTGAGGCGGTGGCCGCCACCGTCGACCTCGACCGGCTGCTGGCGCTGGCCCGCTCCGCCCCCGCGCTCACCGTCGAGCCGTGGTCGCCGGAGCCGGCCGACGCCCCGCAGCCGTCGGGGGAGCGGCCGGTGGTGGCGCTCGCCGGCGGGCCGGCCGGCACCTACAGCCACCCCGAGACCGCCGAGCTGCTGCGTGCGGCGGGCGCCGAGGTGGTGACGCTCGATCCGCTGCGCGACGAGGCGCTGCCCGCCGGTGCCCGCGCGCTGGTCGTCGGCGGCGGGCTGCCCGAGACGTACGCGGAGCAGCTCTCCGCCAACCGCCGCCTCTGCATCGCGGTGGCCGAGCTGGCCCGCTCCGGCCGTCCGGTGATCGCCGAGGGGGCGGGCCTGCTCTGGCTGGCCCGGGAGCTGGACGGCCTGCCCATGTGCGGGGTGCTCGACGCGGTCGGCACGGTCCGGGACGGCCTGGTGGTCGGCTACCGGACGGCCACGGCGGTCACCGACAGCGTGGTGGCGGCGGCCGGCGCCACGGTGACCGGCCACAAGCAGCACGCCGCCGTGCTCACTCCGCGCGCCGGTGACCGGCCGGCCTGGCGCTGGGAGGGTGGCAACCCGGAGGGCTTCGTCCGGCAGGCCGTGCACGCCTCGCAGCTCGTACCGCACTGGGCCGCGCATCCGGACATCGCGGCCCGGCTGGTGGCCGCCGCCCTGGCACCGGTGGGGGCTTCGGCATGATCGGGCAGGTGGCGGTACGCCGGTTCCCGGCGCTGACCGTCTCCACCCCGCGCATCGAGGTCCGGCACCTCGTCGCCGCCGACGCGGAGGCGGTGGACGAGGTGTTCGCCGACCGGCAGACGCAGCGCTGGCTGCCGCTGGCCGACGCGTCCGGGCAGATCGACGGGCGGGCGTGGTGCACCGAGCTTGCCCGGCAGCGGCGCGACAGCGGCGACGGCGACCACTGGGCGGTGGTCCGCCGGGAGGACCAGCGGGTGGTCGGCTCGCTCTGGGCCCGCCGCACGGACTGGGGCGCGCGGCTCACCGAGTTGTCGTACGCGATCGCGCTGCACGCCCGGGGCTACGGCCTGGCGGTCGAGGCGGTGGACGCGGTGGCGATCGCGCTGATCCTGGAGCACGGGTTCCAGCGGGTGGAGCTGCGGGTGGCGGCCGGCAACGTGGCGTCGCGGCGGGTCGCCGAGAAGGCCGGCTTCAGTTACGAAGGCCTGTTGCGCAACGCCGGTTTCGTCAGGGGCGCCCGGGTCGACCTGGAGCTGTGGTCCTTCGTGGCCGCCGACCTCCGCTGACCGCCCCTCTCTCAACGTCGATCAAGGAGTTCGCGTCTGGAGATCGTTCGATCCCTGACGCAAACTCCTTGATCAACTACCCGGGCGCACCCCCGGGCGGAACAGAGGGGATCAGCCGACTATCTGGTCCGAGGGTGGGGTGAACTGGCGGGTGGGCTGGCCCTTCAGGGAGTCCCGCAGGGTCTGCGCCACCGCGTTCACCGGGATCTGCGACTGCCCGTCGCCCACCGCGTTGAACGGATTGTCCGGGTCGGCGATGAAGCTCGCCGCCGCCAGCTCCGGCGTGTAGCCGACGAACCACGCCGACCGGGTGCTGTCCGTCGTACCCGTCTTGCCGGCGACCGGGCGGCCCACGGTGCCCCGCACGCTGTCGGCTGTCGACCAGCCGCCGCAGCTCCCCTTGGCCGGGGTGTCGCCGGTCGGGCAGCGCGCCGCGTCGGTGGCGGCCCGGGCCGCGTCGGCGTTCACCACCTGCCGGCACCGCGGCTTGGCGACCTCCCGCTGCACCCCGCCCGCCGTCGTGTACGTGGCGGGCGTGCCGTCCCGGTTCATGATCGCGTTGACCGGGATGGCCTCGCAGTAGCGTCCGTCGGCGGCGATGGCGGCGTACGCGTTCGCCATCTCCAGCGGGGTGGCGTCGGAGACGCCGAGCGTGAACGCGCCCCACTTCTTCGCCTTCCCCGGCGACGCCTGTTCCTTGTCCACGTCGGTACGCCAGCGCAGCCCCAGCTGCTCGGCCAGGCGCACCCCGGCGTCCGCGCCGATCTTCTCCTCCAGTTGGACGAAGTACGTGTTCACCGACTTGCCGAACCCGGACCACATGGTCTGCCGGCCGGTCATCGCGCCGCTGGCGTTGGACGGGGCCCACCCGTCGTAGACGGCCGACTTGTACGTGTGCGGCGAGTCGTACGCGGTGGACAGCGGCATCCCGGCGTTGAGCGCGGCGAGCATCGGGAACATCTTGAACGTCGAACCGGCCTGGTAGCCCGGGAGCGTCCCGCCGCCCAGCAGCGGCGCCACCGTGTTCGGATAGTTCGCCTTGACCTTCGGGCCGGCCTCCGGGTTCGAGCTGTTCGGGTTCTCGGCCAGGTCGAGCGAGTAGTTCCGGTTCACCGCCATCGCCTTGATCCGCCCGGTGCCGGGTTCGGCGACCACGATCCCGTTGGCGAACGGGCTGCCGGTGTTGTCCTTGGCCCCGACGTTCTTCTCCGCCGCCGCCTGGGTCTTCGGGTCGAGCGCGAGCACGATCCGGTAGCCGCCGCGGCGCAGCTTGTCCATCCGTTCCAGCCGGTTCTCGCCGAACGCGGGCTGGGAGCTCCACCAGTTCTTCAGGTAGTCGCAGTAGAAGCCCCAGCTGCGGTGCCCGCCGTCGATCGCGGCGCAGTCGTTCGGCGGGTCGGTCAGCTTCAGCTTGATCGGCTGGCCCTTCGCCGCGGCGGCGGCGTCAGGTGACAGGTAGCCGAGGCGGGCCATGTTGTCCAGCACGTAGTTGCGCCGGCCGGTGGCGTCCTTCTGGTCCGAGGTGATCGGGTCGTACTCCGACGGTGACTTCACCAGCCCGGCCAGCGTGGCCGCCTCGACCGGGGTGAGCGTGGCCGGCGTCTTGGAGAAGAAGATCTGCGAGGCGGCGTAGATCCCGTACGCGCGGTGGCCGAAGTAGGCCGAGTTGAGGTAGCGCTCCAGGATCTGCTCCTTGCTCAGGTGCTTCTCGATGTCCAGCGCCATGCGCATCTCCTTGACCTTGCGCAGGCTGGTCTGCTGGGTGGCCTCCTGGACCTCCTTCGGCGTGGTCGCGCTGTCCCGCAGCGCCATCCGCACGTACTGCATGGTGATCGTCGAGGCGCCCTGGGAAACCCCGCCGGACCGGGCGTTGGAGACGAAGGCACGCGCCACGCCCTTCGGGTCGACGCCGTGGTGCTGGTAGAAGCGGTTGTCCTCGGCGGCGACGATCGCCTGCTGGATGTTCGGCGACATGCTCTCGATCTTGGTGTACTGCCGGTACTCCTCGTAGAACATGGTCAGCACCGTCTTGCCGTCCGGCGCGTAGACGTACGAGGTCTCGGCCGGCAGCGCGGTCTTGAGGATGCTCGTCTTCTGTTCGATCGCGTGCGCGGTGGCCTTGGCCCCGATGCCGGTGACGGCGACCAGCGGGTACAGGGCGGCGGCGACCACGATGCCGGCGATCAGCCCGGCGCGGAGAAGGGGAACGAGACGGCCAGCGGAAGCAAGGGGACGACTGCTCACGGGGTCAAGCTATGACATTTCCGATTCGGAAATGAGAAGAACTCATAAACTGGCGGACCGTGACGCGACCCACGCCGGGATGCGCTGTCCCGGGCGGCGGCTACCCGGCAGGATCGCGGACATGCCCGCAGCACCGACCGGGAGCGCCGCCGCGCTCGACGAGCCCGACCTGGGCCACCACGGGGACGCCGAGGCCACGCCCGGCCTGGTGGACCTGGCGGTGAACGTGCGCCGTGCCCCGATGCCGGACTGGCTGGCCGACCCGGTCGTCGCCGCGCTGGGCGACCTGGCCGCGTACCCGGACCCGGCGCCGGCCCGCGCCGCCGTCGCTCACCGGCACGGGCGACCCCCGGAGGAGGTACTCCTCACCGCCGGCGCCGCCGAGGGATTCGTCCTGATCGCCCGCGCGCTGTCCGGCGTCCGCCACCCCGTGGTGGTGCACCCGCAGTTCACCGAGCCGGAGGCCGCGCTGCGCGCCGCCGGGCACCGGGTCGACCGGGTGCTGCTCGACCCCGCCGACGGCTTCCGCCTGGACCCGGCCTGCGTCCCGGACGACGCCGACCTGGTCATGATCGGCAACCCCACGAACCCGACCTCGGTGCTGCACCCGGCGGACACGATCGCCGCGCTGGCCCGTCCCGGCCGGGTGCTCGTGGTCGACGAGGCGTTCGCCGACACCACCGCCGCGCCCGGCGTCGACGGCGAGCCCGAGTCCCTCGCCGCCCGCCGCGACCTGCCCGGCCTCGTGGTGGTGCGCAGCCTCACCAAGACCTGGGGCCTGGCCGGGCTGCGGATCGGCTACCTGCTCGGCGACGCCGCCCTGCTGGCCCGGTTCGCCGCCGCGCAGCCGCTCTGGGCGGTCTCCACGCCGGCGCTCGCCGCCGCCACCGCCTGCGCCGCGCCGGCCGCCGTCGCGGCCGAACGCGCCATCGCCGCCGAACTCGCCGCCGACCGCGACCACCTGGTGGCCCGCCTGTCCGGCCTGCCGGGGGTACGCGTGGCGGGGCGCCCGGCCGCCGCCTTCGTCCTGATCCACGTGGCCGGTGCCGCCGACGTACGCGAGCGGCTGCGCGCGCACGGCTGGGCGGTACGCCGGGGCGACACGTTCCCCGGGCTCGGCCCGGACTGGCTCCGGATCGCGGTACGCGACCGGGGCACCACCGACGCGTTCATCGAGACGCTGGCACGGATCCTGGAGGCATGATGCTGGAGTCCACAGTCGCGGCGATCCGGCCGCTCGACGAGGCCGCCATGGCGGCGGCCCGCGAGTTGCAGGGACGGCTGACCAAGCCCGCCGGCTCGCTCGGCGCCCTGGAGCCGCTCTCGGTACGCCTCGCCGGGCTGGCCAGTGCCTGCCCGCCGCCGCTGCCCGAACCGGCCGCTGTGGCGATCTTCGCCGGTGACCACGGCGTGCACGCCCAGGGCGTGACCCCGTGGCCGCAGGAGGTCACCGCCCAGATGATCGCCAACTTCCTGGCCGGTGGCGCGGTGGTCAACGCGTTCGCCCGCCAGGCCGGCGCCTCGGTCACGGTGGTGGACGTCGGCGTCGCCACCCCGATCCCCGGCGCCGAGTCCGCCGACCCGGCCGGGCCGCGTCTGGTGGCCGCGAACGTCCGCCCCGGCACCCGCGACATGACAGTCACCGCCGCGCTGACCCGGGACGAGGCCCGCGCGGCCGTCGAGACCGGCATCCGGGTCGCCGGTGAGCTGATCGACGCCGGGGCGGGCATCCTGCTCACCGGCGACATGGGCATCGGCAACACCACCCCGTCCGCCACGCTCATCGCCGCGTTCTCCGGCGTCGACGCGGAATCGGCCACCGGGCGGGGCACCGGGGTCGACGACGAGACGTACGCCCGCAAGGTGGCGGTCGTGCGGGCCGCGCTGGCCCGGCACGAGCCCGACCCGGCCGACCCGCTGGGCGTGCTGGCCACAGTCGGCGGGCTGGAGCACGCCGCGCTGACCGGCCTGATCCTCGGCGCCGCCGCGCGACGGGTGCCGGTGCTGCTCGACGGCGTGATCGCGGTGAGCGCCGCGCTCGCCGCCGCCGCGTTCGCGCCCGACGCGGTGGGCGCCATGGTCGCCGGGCACCGCAGCGCCGAGCCGGGTGCCACGGCGGCGCTGCGGCACCTCGGCCTGGAGCCGCTGATCGACCTGGGACTGCGGCTCGGCGAGGGCACCGGGGCGCTGCTCGCCCTGCCCGTGGTCACCGGCGCGGTCCGGGTGCTGCACGAGGTGGCCACGTTCGACTCCGCCGGGGTGGCGGAGAAGTGACCAGGCCGACGCCGCCGAGCCCGTACCCCCTGGGGTTGCGGCTGGGCGGGCGGCGCGTGGTCGTCGTCGGCGGGGGAGCGGTCGCCACCCGGCGGGTGCCCGCGCTGCTCGACGCCGGCGCGGACGTGCTGCTGGTGTCGCCCGAACTGACCCCGGCGCTGCGCGCGCACGTCGACGCCGGGCGGCTGCACTGGGAGCCGCGCCGGTTCGCCCCCGGCGACCTGGACGGCGCCTGGCTGGTCCAGGTGGCGGTGGACGACCGGGCCGCCGCCGCTGCCGTCAGCGCGGCAGCGGCCGAACGGCGGATCTTCTGCGTCCGCGCCGACGACCGCACGGCGGCCAGCGCGTGGACTCCGGCGGTGACCCGGCACGGCCCGGTCACCGTGGCGGTCCTCGGCGGCGGCGACCCGCGCCGGGCGATGGGCGTCCGCGACGCCGTGCGGGACCTGCTGGGCGCGCGGACCGGCCCCGGCTTCGCGCCGTCGCCCGAGGCGGAAGGCGCCGCCGGGGGACGGGTCGCGCTCGTCGGCGCCGGACCGGGCGACCCGGAGCTGATCACCGTGAAGGGGTGGCGGCTGCTCACCGAGGCCGAGGTGGTCGTCGCCGACCGGCTCGTGCCCGGCCTGCTCCTGGACGAGCTGCGCCCGGACGTCGAACTGGTCGACGCCTCCAAGATCCCGTACGGGCCGTCGCGCGCCCAGGAGGAGATCAACCGGATCCTGGTGGACCGGGCCCGGGCCGGCAAGGTGGTGGTACGGCTCAAGGGCGGCGACCCGTACGTCTTCGGCCGCGGTGGCGAGGAACTGCTGGCCTGCGCCGAGGCGGGCGTGCCGGTGACTGTGGTGCCCGGCGTGACCAGCGCGATCGCGGTGCCGGAGGTGGCCGGGGTGCCGGTGACCCACCGGGGCGTGGCGCACGAGTTCACAGTGGTGTCCGGGCACCTCGCACCCGACGCGCCCGCGTCGCTCGTACGCTGGGACGCCCTGGCCGGGCTGCGCGGCACGCTCGTGATCCTGATGGGCCTGAAGAACCTCGCCGCCATCGCCGCGACCCTGATCGCGCACGGCAAGCCGGCGGACACCCCCGCCGCGGTGATCCAGGAGGGCACGACGGCGGCCCAGCGCACGCTGCGCTCCACGCTGGGCACGGTCGCGCAAGACGTCGAGACCGCCGCGCTGCGCCCACCCGCGATCGTGGTCGTAGGCGACGTGGTCCACGCCCTGACCCCCTGACGCGCGCGCCCGACGGCGCCCACGCCTGATGGCGCCGATCTTGCATTTAGCGCCCGCCATGCGCCCGTTATAGCCCCTTATGGCAGGGCGGTAAGTGCAAGATCGCCGGGGGAGGGCGGGCTGGGGCGGGGCGGGCTGGGGTGGGACGGGGACGGCGGCGGGGACCGTGGGGTCCCCGCCGCCGTCCGGGCGCTCGGTCAGGTCACTGCTTGAGCATGTTGTCCAGCAGCAGTGCGCACCGGATCAGGCCGAGGTGGCTGTACGCCTGCGGGTGGTTGCCCAGCCCGCGCTCGGCCAGCGGGTCGTACTGCTCCGGCAGCAACCCGGTCGGCCCGGCCGTGTCGAGCATCTGGGTGAACAGCTCCTCCGCGTCGCTGCGGCGGCCGGTGCGCAGGTACGCCTCGATCAGCCACGACGTGCAGATGTGGAAGCCGCCCTCCCGGCCGGGCAGGCCGTCGTCCCAGTGGTACCGGTAGACGACCGGGCCGCTGCGCAGCTCCGCCTCGATCTTGAGGACGGTGGAGAGGAAGCGCGGGTCGTCGCCGGCGAGCAGCCCGGAGATGCCGATCCACAGCGACGAGGCGTCCATCTCCTCGTAGCCGTAGGCGACGCTGTACGCCTCGGCCTCCGGGTGCCAGCCGTGCTCCAGCACGTTGGCGGCGATCCGGTCGCGCAGCTCGACCCACTCGGGCCGGTCCTCGCCGCCGTGCCGGCGTACCACGTGCAGCGCCCGGTCCACTGTCATCCAGAGCATGACCTTGGAGAAGACGTGGTGCCGCGGGGGGAGGCGGGCCTCCCAGATGCCGTGGTCGGGCTCGTGCCAGCGGCGGCGTACCGCCTCGACCATGTTCTCCAGCACCCGCCACTCGTCGTCGCGGATCGATCCCCGGGCGTCGGCCACCGCCGCGATCAGGTCCGCGACCGGGCCGAAGACGTCGAGCTGGAGTTGGTGGTTGGCGAGGTTGCCGACGCGTACCGGCCGGGAGCCGGCATAGCCGGGCAGCGTGTCGATGACCGCCTCGGCGCCCAGCTCGAAGCCGTCCACCGTGTAGAGCGGGTGCAGCCGCTCCGGGTGCCCGCCGGTGCGCTCGACCACGCCGTCGATCCAGCGCAGCAGCCCTTCGGCCTCCTCGGTCGAGCCGAGGTCGACCAGCGCGCGGGCGGTCATCGCGGCGTCCCGCAGCCAGCAGTAGCGGTAGTCCCAGTTGCGGACACCGCCCAGCTCCTCCGGTAGCGACGTGGTGGCCGCGGCGAGGATCGACCCGGTCGGCTCGTGGCAGAGGCCGCGCAGCGTCAGCGCGCTGCGGGCGACCAGGTCCCGGGCGGTCGCGGGCAGCCGCAGCGAGGCCACCCAGTCCTTCCAGGGCTGCTCCGCGGCGGCCTGCCGCTCGTGCAGCGGCAGCCGGTGCGGGTCCAGGCTCTGCGTGCCGAAGCGCAGCTCCAGCACGACCTGGCCGCCGGCCGCGGACAGGTCGACCACCGCCTTCGCGGTCTCGTACCCGGCGTCGTTGGTGACCTCCCACTCGACGCCGGGGGAGTGCAGCGCGACCGGCTCGTTGGAGCCGAGCACCAGCAGGCCGTCGTCGAGCGGCTGGAGCTGCACCGCCACCTGGCCGAACTCGGGGCGCGGCGCGAACTCGACGCGGGCCCGACCGGTGCCGCTGAGCACCCGGACCAGTGTCGAGTCGCCGCTGACCACGGCCGGGTCGTCCGGCGTGGTCTCGCGGACCGGCAGGTCGAGCCAGTCGGTCACGGTCAGGCCGGACCAGCGGGTCTCGACGGTCATCGTGTTGCTGCGGTAGCGCTGGCCCAGCGGGATGCCGCCCCGCTCCGGACCGACCGTGAAGTGCCCGGCCGGGCTGCCGCCGACCAGGTCGGCGAAGATCGCCGCCGAGTCCGGCTTCGGGTGGCACAGCCAGGTGATCTTGGCTTCCGGCGTGACGAGCGCGACGGTACGGCCGTTCGCCAGCATCGAGTGCCGCTCGATCGGCACCGCCCGCTCGCCGAACAGCCAGTGCCGCCGCGTCTCCAGCAGCAGCCCCAGCGCGCGGGCCGCCTCGATCGGCTCGGCCACCCGGTAGTCGGCCCGGGTCTCCCCGGGACCGATCTTGATGCCGACGTCCGGCCCGGTCAGGTTGCCGAAGGCGTTCTCGTCGGTGACGTCGTCGCCGATGAACAGCACCGCGCTCGCGGCGAGCTGGGTGCGGAGTTGGTCGACGGCGGTGCCCTTGTTGGTCACGACCACCGACAGCTCGATGACCTCCTTGCCCTGGGTGACGGTCACGCCCTCCCAGGTCGCGGGGCCGTTGCGGACCGCCTCGACGGCCCGGGCGGCGACGTGCGGGTCGACGCCCCGGGTGTGCACGGCCACGCTGGCCGGCTTGCGTTCCAGGCGGATGCCCGGGTGCTCGGCGGCGATCTCGCGCAGCGCCTCACGGAGCCGGTGCCGGACCGCGATCAGCTCGGGGGTGAGCCGCTCGACGAAGCCGATGTCGAACTCCGAGCCGTGGCTGCCGACGAGGTGCACCTCGCTGGGCAGCCGGGAGAGTGTGGCCAGGTCGCGCAGCGCCCGGCCGGAGACGACGGCGACGCTCGTCTGCGGCAGTGCGGCGAGCGCGCGTACGGCCGCCACCGACTCGGGCAGCGGCACGGCCTTGCTGGGGTCCTCGACGATCGGCGCCAGTGTGCCGTCGTAGTCGCAGGCGACCAGGAGTTGCGGAACCCGGGCGATACGGCCGATGGCGGCACGCAGTTCGGGATCCAGCACGCCGCCGTGGGAGGCGGCGGGGGCGGGCGAGGTCACGCAGCCTCCGTATCGGGGACGCCGAGCTCGCTGAGGAACGACTTGGCCCAGTGGCCCACGTCGTGGCTGCGCAGATGGCGCTGCATGACGCGCATCCGGCGGCGGGCTTCGGGCTTTTCGACATGCACGGCCCGCAGCAACGCGTCCTTCACCGCGTCCGGGTCGTGCGGATTACACAGGAACGCCTGGCGCAGCTCTGTCGCGGCGCCGGCGAACTCACTGAGCACGAGCGCGCCGCCCTGGTCGGCGCGCGATGCGACGTACTCCTTGGCCACCAGATTCATTCCGTCTCGCAGCGGGGTCACCATCATCACGTCGGCCGCGACGTACATCGCGGCCAGTTCGGAGCGACTGTACGACTGATGCAGATAATGCACGGCAGGCACGCCGACCCGGCCGAATTCACCATTGATCCGGCCAACCTCGCGTTCCACCTTCACCCGAAGTGCCTGGTAGTGCTCCACACGCTCGCGGCTGGGCGTGGCGACCTGCACCATAACCGCGTCCGGAACTGTCAACTTTCCGTCAGCGAGGAGTTCTCGGAAGGCCTTCAGCCGGAGTTCGATGCCCTTGGTGTAGTCGAGCCGGTCGACGCCCAGGATGATCGTCTTCGGGTTGCCCAGCTCCTCCCGGATCTGCTTGGCCCGGGCCTGGATCGCCGGATCCTCGGCCAGCCGCTCCATCTCCTTGGTGTCGATCGAGATGGGGAACGCGCCCGCCTTCACCTGCCGGCCGTCGACCTGGATCATCTGGCCCTCGTAGCGCAGGCCGAGCAGGTGCCGGGCCAGGCGGACGAAGTTCTGCGCCGCCAGCCGCTGCTGGAAGCCGACCAGGTCCGCGCCGAGCAGTCCACGCAGGATCTCGGTGCGGAACGGCATCTGCATGAACAGCTCGATCGGCGGGAACGGGATGTGCAGGAAGAAACCGATCCGCAGGTCCGGCCGCAGCTCCCGGAGCATCGCCGGCACGAGCTGGAGCTGGTAGTCCTGGACCCAGACCGTGGCGCCCTCGGCGGCCACGTCGGCGGCGGCCTCCGCGAACCGGGCGTTGACGAGCCGGTACGCCTCGCGCCAGCGCCGCTTGTAGGCGGGCGTCTCCACCGCGTCGTGGTAGAGCGGCCAGATCGTGGCGTTCGACTGGCCCTCGTAGTAGCGCTCAAGCTCCTCGGCGCTCAGCGGCACCGGGTGCAGGCGGATGCCCTCCAGGTCGAACGGCTCGGGCGCGGCGCCGGTGCCGCCGGCCCACCCCACCCAGGTGCCCTGGTGCTCGGCCAGCACCGGGTGCAGCGCGGTCACCAGCCCGCCGGGGCTGCGCCGCCACTGCCGCCCCTCGGGTGTGCTCACCTCGTCGACCGGCAGGCGGTTGGCCACTACGACAAAGGAGCTACGGACGGTCACGATCGGCCACCTCCGGGTACTGACGGGTCCACCGCGATGAGCGTACTGAGCGTAGCTGCGGCGTCTGATCCCCCGTGCCGGAGTTACCTACCCGTCCCAGAACCGCCGAACCCACCGCGTGATCTTGTCGACACCGGCGGTTCAGAGGTCGATGATCGGCCACTCCTTGGGCAGCACCTCACCGAGCAGTTCCCGCCGGTCGCTCATGATCGGTGTGGTGGCCCGTGCGGCCTCCAGCGCCACCTGGGCGAGGTCCATGCTCGGGAGCGTGCGCGACCAGCCGCCGAGGAACATGCACATGTCGTGCGCCACGGGGGTGACGACCACGTGGTCGAGATCGCCGAGGATGTCGAGCAGGCGCCAGCCGTCGACGGCCACCTGCCGGTACGCCTCGGCGAGACAGAGCGCCGGCACGATCACCGTCTGCCCCCGGTCCGCGACCGCCGCGATCTGCTCCCCGACTGCCTCGGTGCCCTCCGAGTAGGCCAGCAGGCACGCGGTGTCGAGCACCAGCCCAGGGTCAGTCACGGGTCGGCCGTCCACGTGTCGACTCGCTCAGCAACGCGGCGGCCCGGGCGCGCAGTTCCGGGGTGATCTTCGCCTGGGCTTCGTCGAGCGCGTGGCCCGCGTCGGCGAGCCCGCCGTCGGACAGCCGGAAGCCGACCTGCCGGAGCGTACGCCGGGTGCGCTCGCCCGCCATCCGTTGCCGCACGCTCTCGGTGACGAACGCGGAGACGTTCGGCTCCTGGGCCAGTCGTTCGGCCACGTCGTCGGGCACGCTGATGGCGATCTTCTTGGTCATACTGCCGACGTTAACGAGTAGTACCCGTGTCGGCAACGAGGCTCGCCGCCGTACCCCTGGGGTGGGGTGATGTGGGCGTCGCGGTCCGTACCTGTCAGGATTGACGGCGGCGTGCGTGCGGCCGGCTCCCGGCCGGCGGCGGCCGGCGGAGATCGACGACGGCCCCCCGCACCCGACAAGCCCGCGATCGCAACCGACGGAGGTAGCCCGCACCGTGGCCCAGTTCATCTACGTCCTGGACAAGGCGCGCAAGGCGCACGGCGACAAGGTCGTGCTCGACAACGTGACGCTGAACTTCCTGCCGGGTGTCAAGATCGGGGTGGTCGGTCCGAACGGCGCCGGTAAGTCCAGCCTCCTCAAGATCATGGCAGGGCTGGACCGGCCCAGCAACGGCGAGGCCCGGCTCATGCCCGGCTACTCCGTCGGCATGCTCGCGCAGGAGCCGCCGCTCAACGACGCCAAGACGGTCCTCGGCAACGTCGAGGAGGCGGTCGCCGAGACCAAGGCCAAGCTGGAGCGGTTCAACAAGATCGCCGAGCAGATGGCCACCGACTACTCCGACGAGCTGATGGAGGAGATGGGCAAGCTCCAGGAGGATCTGGACGCCGCCGACGCGTGGGACATCGACTCCAAGCTCGAACTCGCGATGGACGCGCTGCGCTGCCCGCCGCCGGACGCCGACGTCACCACGCTCTCCGGTGGTGAGCGCCGCCGGGTGGCGCTGTGCAAGCTGCTGCTGGAGGCGCCGGACCTGCTGCTGCTCGACGAGCCCACCAACCACCTGGACGCGGAGAGCGTGCAGTGGCTGGAGCAGCACCTCGCCAAGTACGCCGGCACCGTCCTGGCGATCACCCACGACCGGTACTTCCTGGACAACGTGGCCAACTGGATCCTGGAGCTGGACCGCGGCCGGGCCTACCCGTACGAGGGCAACTACTCCACCTACCTGGAGAAGAAGGCCGCCCGGCTCTCCGTCGAGGGACGCCGCGACGCCAAGATGAAGAAGCGCCTCTCCGAGGAACTGGAGTGGGTCCGCTCGAACGCCAAGGCGCGGCAGACCAAGTCCAAGGCCCGCCTGGACCGCTACGACGAGATGGCCGCCGAGGCGGAGAAGACCCGGAAGCTGGACTTCGAGGAGATCCAGATCCCGCCGGGCCCGCGCCTGGGCAACACGGTCATCGAGGCGCAGAACCTCACCAAGGCGTTCGGTGACCGGGTGCTGATCGACGACCTGTCGTTCTCGCTGCCCCGCAACGGCATCGTCGGCATCATCGGCCCGAACGGCGTCGGCAAGACCACGCTGTTCAAGACCATCGTCGGGCTGGAGCAGCCGACCAGCGGTTCGGTCCGGGTCGGCGAGACCGTCTCGCTGTCGTACGTCGACCAGAACCGGCAGGGCCTGGACGGCGACAAGACCGTCTGGGAGGTCGTGTCCGACGGGCTCGACCACCTCATGGTGGGCAAGGTCGAGATGCCGTCCCGGGCGTACATCGCCGCGTTCGGCTTCAAGGGGCCGGACCAGCAGAAGCCGACCAAGGTGCTCTCCGGCGGCGAGCGCAACCGGCTCAACCTGGCGCTGACGCTGAAGATCGGCGGCAACGTGATCCTGCTCGACGAGCCGACGAACGACCTGGACGTGGAGACGCTGTCCAGCCTGGAGAACGCGCTGCTGGAGTTCCCCGGCTGCGCCGTGGTGATCTCCCACGACCGGATGTTCCTGGACCGGGTCGCCACGCACATCCTGGCCTGGGAGGGCGACGACCAGAACCCGGCCAAGTGGTTCTGGTTCGAGGGCAACTTCGAGGCGTACGAGAAGAACAAGGTCGACCGGCTCGGCGCCGAGGCGGCCCGCCCGCACCGGGTGACCTACCGCAAGCTCACCCGTGACTGACCGCTTCGTCTACCACTGCGCGCTGCGCTGGTCCGACCTGGACGCGTACGGCCACGTCAACAACGCCCGCTTCCTCACGCTCTACGAGGAGGCCCGGGTAGCGATGATGTTCGCCGGCGGCCGGGCGTGGGGAGTGGGCTCGTTCGCCGACGGTGTGGTCATCCGCCGGCACGAGGTCGACTACCTGCGCCCGGTCGACTACGCGCTCGGCCGGGCCAGCGCCGAGGCCGCGCCGACGGTACGGATCGAGCTGTGGGTGGACCAGATCAGGGCCGCCTCCTTCTCGGTCGCGTACGAGCTGTACGACGGCGACACGCTGGCCGGCACCGCCCGGTCGCTGCTGGTGCCGTTCGACCTGGCGGAGCAGCGCCCGCGCCGGATCTCGCCGGAGGAGCGGGCGTTCCTGCTCCGATACGCGCCGGGGCTCAGCGGATGACCGGGCACGGGTTGACCGGGGCGGCCGACGCCGGGGCGTTCCTGGCCCGGCTGGTCCGGTTCGACCCGGCCACACTGGTGCGGCTGCGGCCGGTGCCGGGTGCGGGCCGTACCGCCCTCTGGGCGCGGCTGCCGTGGGGCGTGCTCGTGGTCCGTACCGTGCCGGGCACCGCCCCCGGGGACGTCACTGTCGCCGCGGGGGAGCTGCTGGCCGAACTCTCCGCCGGCGGCGGGGCGCTTCCGGTACGCCGGGACGACGGCTGGCGGTGGCAGCTCCCACCGGCGGCGAGCCGGGCGGTGGAGGCGCTGCCCGGCGCCGAGCTGCGCCGGATCGCGGAGGCGGCGGCCGGGACGCTGCGCGAGGCGGCCACGCACGGGGTGGCGGGCCGCGCGGTCGGGCAGCGGGTGCTGCGGGACGCGCTGCTGGACCACGTCGCGGTGGTGGTGACCCCGGACGAGGCGCCGCGCACGCCCGTGGAGGTGTCGCAGCGGCTGGTGCAGGCCCTGGTCCGGATGGGTTTCCTCGGCGCTGGCGCGGACGACGTTCAGGTGCGCACGGCGGGCCGATGGGTCGGACTCGTCGGACCGTTCGGGGCGGCCTGGTCGCGTACCGTCGCCGATCTTGCACTCAGGCCGACGCTAGGTCATCCGAACGGATGACCCCGGTTCGTCCTTCCGGTTTGGGGCGGTCGTTGGGGGGATGCCTCACGCCGTCTGTCCGGGTACCGTCCATCCTCGGATCCAACGCACCGTAGGCGTCCGGATCCGCTGGGGAGTGAGGTGCGCGAGCGATGCCGTGGTGGTCATGGCGCCCTGGTCCCGCCGCTGGCGGGGAGCCGGAGACTCGAAGCGGGACCACAGTGGATGACACCATCCGGGTCGGCCCACCGACCCCTCGCCAGCCGGGGGACGACGTGGCGCCACCCGAGCGGCCGGTCCTCGCGGACATGCCGGCCACCGTCGCGCCGGTCACGCTGAGCCGGGTCTGCGACGCGCTCGACCTGCTCGACGTCCGCTACCTGGCCGACGGCGACGGCAACCTGCTGGCCATGTGGGAGCGGCACGCCGTGCTGGTCGCGCTGGAGGGTCCGGAGGACGAGATCCTGGTGATGCGGGCCCGCCCGCACGCGACGGTTCCGCCGGACTGGGCCGACCGCGCCTACCGCGTGGTGAACGAGTGGAACCACACCCGGCGCTTCTGCAAGGCGTACATCGGTGACCCGACCGAGCGCGGTCAGCTCCCGATCTACGCCGAGTTGCAGGTCCCGCTCGGCGCCGGCGCCCACGACGCGCTGCTCGTCGAGATGCTCGACTGCGGCGCCGCGGTCGCCGTCACGTTCGTCGACTGGCTGCACGACGAGGGCGCCCTGCTCTAGGCCGGGCCGGCCGGGCTCAGCCGGCGGCCGGATCCTCCATCACGTTCACCATGAAGTAGGCGGCCCGCTCCAGGTAGTCCCAGAGCGCGGCGGCGAGCTGCGGCGGCAGGTCGAGCGCGTCCACCGCCCGGCGCATGTGCAGCAGCCAGGCGTCCCGCTCGGCCGCGCCGATCCGGTACGGGGCGTGCCGCATCCGCAGCCGCGGGTGGCCGCGCTGCTCCGAGTAGGTGTGCGGGCCACCCCAGTACTGGATGAGGAACAGGGTCAGCCGGTCCGCCGCCGGGCCCAGGTCCTCCTCCGGGTACATCGGCCGCAGCAGCGGGTCGTCGGCGACACCGGCGTAGAACTCGTCCACCAGCTTGCGGAAGGCCGGTTCACCGCCGATCGCCTCGAAGAGGGTCATCGACTCGCCTGGGGAAGTCACGCTTCCATCCTGCCAGGTGCGGCCCGGCGCCTGCGCCCGCCCGCGGGGCGGCGCGGATCACGTCACCGCGTGCCGGCGTCGGCCGTGCTCGTGGTTCCGGTCACCCGACGCGGGGCCGCGCGCGGGCGCGTGCGCGGTTCCGCCGCCGGCCGGCGACTCGGCGCGGGCCGTCGCGATGGCGTCGTGGATCACCTGCGGCCGGGGCCAGGCGAGTGCCGCCACAGACATGATCAGCACCCCGGCGGCGCTCCACACGCCGACCACCGACGGGACCGAGAAGCGCTCGGCGAGCGCGCCCGTGGCCAGCACAGCGGCACCCTGGATGATCTGTGTGCCGCTGGCCATGACGCCGAACGCCCGGGCCCGGAAGCCGTCCGGGAGCGCCTGCACGAACAGGCCGTTGGCGACCGGGACGAGCCCGGCGACGGCGAAGCCGCACCCGGCGGCCAGCAGCGCCACCACGGCCGGCGGCGGATTGAGCAGCGCGGGTACGAGCGTCGCCGGCGCGATGATCATCAACGGCCGCATCAGCGTCAGCCGCCGGTCCGGGCCGACGAGCCGGCTGATGGTCAGCCCGCCGAGGATGTATCCGACCGGGACGGCGGCCATGATCAGCCCTTGGGCGGTGCCGGCGTCCATCCCGCCGTCGGTCCGGTCGGCGGCCCAGCCCGCGGCCAGCCCCTCCGGGACGATCGAGAAGAGCATCGCGCTGAACACCAGTACCGCGATGGCGCGCAGCACCGGCCGCTCGAAGACGATCTGGAAACCCTGGACGGTCTCCCGCAGCAGGTGACTGCGGTGCACCTCGGTCATCGCCGGTGGCCGCTCGCGTACGCCGAAGCGGACGATCGCGGCCGACACGGCGAAGGTCACCGCGTTGACGAGCAGCGCGGTGTTCGGGTTGAGCGCCGCCACCGTGGCGCCGATCAGGTAGCCGACGACCTGGGCGGCCTGGCCGGCGCTGGTGAACGCGGACAGGCCCACGACCAGCCGGTCCCCGGTCAGGATGTGCGGCATCAGCGCGGACCGCGCCGCCTGGCTCGGCGGGTTCGCGAGCGTGGCCAGGAAGATCAGCGCGAAGACCGACCAGGTCGGCATCCAGGGCATCGCGACCAGCGCCATCAGCGCCATCCGGAGGACGTCGCAGACCACCATGACGCGCCGGTAGTGGTGCCGCTCGGCGAGCGCGGAGAGCAGCGGTCCGCCGACCAGCCACGGAAGGTAGCTGGCGGCGAACGCGGCGGCGGAGAGCGCGACCGAATCGGTCTCGCGCAGCACGAGCACGGTGACCGCGGCGCGGGCCAGGTAGTCACCCACCCAGGACAGGGTGTTGGCGGCGAAGATGGCGCGGAACTCCGACTGACCGAAGACGTCCCGGAAGGTGGCCGGGCCCTCCCGGGCGGGTCGCGCGTCGGACACCGTCGCCTCCATCGTTCCTGGTCGACCACTTGTGATGGCCCGACCGGGAACCGTCGTCAGATCAACCGATCAGCGAGGACACGAGCACGCCCCCCGGTGGAGCGTGTGCACCGGATTCTGCCCGATCGTCTGACAACTGGCTAGGGCGAACGGATTGATCGTCGCATCTCCGACTGAACGAACGGACGATACCCGAGGGGCCGCGCGGTGCGGAACCCCGGAAAATAGCCCGGCTCGTCCGGCGGCTCAGGTGGGTCCGCCGGTGCCCGTACCCTCGGCGGCGGGCGGCGCCGGCGGCTGGACCGGCAGGCCGGGGAACAGCCGGGCGGCCGCGATCTGCGCGACGATCCCCGAGTTCTCCAACGCCTCCGCGAGGCGCCGGCGCAGCTCGCGCCCGACCGCGAACTGCCCGTCCGCTGTGGTCTTGACGACGGTACGGATCACCGCCCCGTCGACTGTCATCTGCTCGACGCCCAGGACCTCCGGCTGCTCCACGATGCTCGGCGCCAGCTCCGGGTCCAGCGCCACCGACGCCGCCGCGGTACGCAGCACGGCGGTGGCCTCCTCGGTGCCGGCGAAACCGATCGGCAGGTCGACCACGACCAGCGCCCAGCCCTGGCTCTTGTTCCCGACCCGGACGATCTCGCCGTTGCGGATGTACCAGAGCACGCCGCGGCCGTCCCGGACCGTGGTGACCCGCAGCCCCACCGCCTCGACCACGCCGGTGGCCTCGCCCAGGTCGACGGTGTCGCCGACGCCGTACTGGTCCTCTATCAACATGAACAGGCCGGCGATCAGGTCCTTCACCAGGCTCTGCGCGCCGAAGCCGAGCGCCACGCCGGCGATGCCCGCGCTGGCCAGCAGCGGGGCCAGGTCGAAGCTGAACTCCTTGAGCACCATCAGCAGCGCGATGCCGAAGACGAACGCGGTGACCATGCTGCGCAGCACCGACCCGATCGCCTCGGCCCGCTGCCGCCGCCGCTCCGGCACGAACTGGTCCGGGTCGAGCGTGGCGCTGGGGATGCGTTCCCGCAGCGGGCGGAGCATGGTCGGCACCGCGCCCTGGGTGGTGGTCCGGACCAGCCGGTTGATGGTCCGGTGCAGCGCCCACCGGGCGGCCACCGCGATCAACAGGATCAACGCGACCCGTAGCGGCTTCAGCAGGATCCAGTAGCTGCTCTCGGCGAACCAGGCGGAGCCGGTGAGCCGGTACAGGAACTCGCAGGAACTGCTGCCCTGGCAGTCCGGGCGCCGGTCGGAGAAGGCCGACAGCAGGGCGGAGATCAGGTCGGAGACGTTCACCCTGCTTTCGTACCGCACGGGTGACGAGCGGCGGACACCGCCACCTCGGTGAAGTGTCGCTACCGGAGGGGGTAGCCCGGATTAGTACGTGCAATCCGGGGCGCGATCAGGGACTATTGGCGCAACGGACGTCGGTGATCCGGCCGGCGTCGGAGCCGTTCCGCGCTGTCCGCGGGGCGGTTCCGGCGCAGACGAGGCGGGAGCGACTGGACCGGGAGGGTGAGCGCGATGCCTGACATACGACCCACGGCGGGCTCCGGTGCACTCGTTCTCAACGCCACCTACGAGCCCCTGTGCGTCGTGTCGGTGCGTCGTGCCGCGATCCTCGTCCTGTCCGCCAAGGCGGTCTGCGTCGCCGACGGCGAGGGCATCCTGCACAGCGCGCGCAACGCGTTACCGGTGCCCTCGGTGGTACGCCTGACCCGCTACGTCCGGGTGCCGTACCGCACCCACGTCGGGCTGTCCCGGCGGGCCGTGTTCGCCCGCGACGGGTGGCGGTGCGCGTACTGCCGGGGGCCCGCCGAAACCATCGACCACGTCTTCCCACGCAGCCGGGGCGGTCGGCACGCCTGGGAGAACGTGGTCGCCGCGTGCGCGCGGTGCAACCACACCAAAGGCGACAAGACGCCCGCCGAGCTGGGCTGGCGGCTGCACCACCTGCCGGCCGCGCCCAAAGGAGCCGCCTGGCGGGTGCTCGGGCACCGCGCCCCCGACCCGCGCTGGGCGGACTGGCTCGACCTGCGCGAGCCCGAGCCCGAGGCGGCCTGACCGGCCCGCTCAGCGCGCCTTGACCAGCGAGGCGTAGACGACCAGGTTGTCCGCGTACCCGGTCTCGCCCCCAACCCAGCGCCCGCCGCAGGTGATCAGCCGCAGGTTGGGCCGGCTGAAGTCGCCGTAGACGTCCTCCACCGGCAGCTTCTCCTTGCCGTACCGCTCGATCGACGTCACCTCGAACACCGCCACCGAGCGGTCCTCCCGCGTCACCTCGATCCGGTCGCCGTCGTCCAGCTCCCTCAGCCCGTGGAAGACGGCCGGACCGGTGGTGGTGTCGACGTGCCCGACGAGCACGGCCGGTCCGTACTGGCCGGGGGTGGGGCCCTGGTCGTACCAGCCGACCTCGCCGGCCCGCTCCACGTCCGGCACGGCGATGCTGCCGTCCGGCGCGATGCCCACCCGGTGCACCGGCGCACGCAGGTCGAGCTTGCCGATGCTCAGGCCGGTCGGTGGACTGGCCGGCAGCACCGGGAACTTCTTCGGCGGTGGGCGCAGGCCGGCGACGATCCGGTCCGGCAGCACGCTGACGCCGGTCACCCGTTCCACGCCGAGCATGGCCACGATCAGCGCCATCACGCTCGCCACCACGAGCACCGGGACACCCGGGTTGCGGCTCGGGGCGTACCGGCGGGTGGTGGTCCTGGCGGCGCGGGCCGGGACCGGCCGGGACTGCGGGTCGGCGGTGGCGACGCTGGCCGAGAACGCGTGCCCGGCGACGTGGGCGAACCGGCGCGCGGCCCCGGCGGTCAGCCGCAGCGCGGCCCGGAGCCGGCCGGCGCGCTGCGGCGACCGGCGGCCGGGACGGGCGGCGGCGCGGCGTCTGCGGTCCGCCGCCGGGCCGGTACGGTCCCGGCGGCGCG
Organism: Micromonospora sp. WMMD1274; assembly: GCF_049179035.1. Lineage (NCBI taxonomy): Bacteria > Bacillati > Actinomycetota > Actinomycetes > Micromonosporales > Micromonosporaceae > Micromonospora > Micromonospora sp. WMMD1274. The sequence goes on along the minus strand of NZ_JBMHMG010000001.1, from coordinate 1,543,436 downwards.
ATGAGCGGGCCATTGCGGCACCTCTCGTCAGACGCGGCCGCCGGACTTACGGCGGGCGCTCACACCGGCGACCACTGCCACCGCGACCAGGCCACCGACCAGCAGCAGCGAGCCGGTGCCCCGGCTACCCGCGGTGCCACCGCCGCCGGTCGCCGGTCCCTTGCTCGGCTGCGCCATGTTGAGCACGGTGAGCATGGTCGAGGCGGTGTTGCCGTTGGAGCAGTCCAGGTTCACCGGGTAGTCGCCCGGCGCCTTGTTGCCGGGCACGGTGACCGAGCCGCTGAGGAAGCCGTTGTCCGGCCGCAGCGTCACCCGCCCGAAGGCGTCGGAGGTGACCTGCGCCTGGCGGTTGTTGCTGTTGTCGCACCCGGCGCGCAGGTTCACCCGGGAACCGGCCTGGACGCTGTTCGGCGTCACCTCGATGAACACGCTCTCCCCGGCCCGGGCCGGTGGCGCGGTGGTCAGGACGAACGCCGCGACCAGGCCGAGCAGGCCCAACACGGACGACAACGCACGATGTGACAGGAGCCCTCGCATGGTTCCCCCCTCCCGGCGCGACGGTGCGCCGGACCACTGACGGGCAGCGGCGCCTGCTTTCCCGGAGGGCAGGGGAAGCTAACGAGGCGCCTTGACCACGGGGTGCCAGGCCAGCGGGGTGGAGAGCACCATCGTGCTGGACGGCTGCCCGTACGGCGCGAGACGGTCGATGACCTCCTCGAACTCGCCCATGTTGGTGGCGGCGACCTTGAGCATGCTGCACGCGTCCCCGGTGATCCGGTGGATCTCCATGATCTCCGGCCAGCCCGCGACGTCGGGGTCGTTGAGGATGCAGCGCGCGCCGTAGCAGGACATCCGGATCAGCGCGAGCACCGTGCGCCCGGCCCGGGTGAGGTCGACGTGGGCGTGGTAGCCGGTGATCACACCGGATTCCTCCAGCCGCCGTACCCGCTCGGCGACAGCGGGCGGCGACAGGTGAACCCGGCGGGACAACTCGCTGTACGAGAGCCGGGCGTCGGCCTGGAGCTCGCGCAGCAGCGCCCAGTCCATGTCGTCCACGCGCGGACCTTCCTTCCGTAAAGACGGCGACGCGAGATGGTTTCGGTTCGCGAAGTGAGACCACCATACCGCCGTTGAACAGGCATTCCATTCGGCCGCCCACCAGCGGGATCATGACGTCTACCCCGCGCACGGACGGAGAATGACTGTGGAACAGACGACGGCGGTGCGCCCGGTAACCCCCCAGGAACGGGCGGCTCGGGCGGCACGCAACGGCGGCGAGCCGACGCTGGAGTTCGCCGACCGCGTGCCGTACGACGCGTACGTGCGGGCCAGCACGCTGCACCGGCTCCAGGAGCCGCTCAGCGACGACCCGGGCGAGATGTCCTTCCTGATGGTCAGCCAGATCATGGAGCTGTACTTCGGCCTGACCTGCCACGAGCTGCGGCACGCCAAGCGTGAGCTGCGCGAGGACCGGATCTGGGAGGCGCTGCCCCCGCTGCGCCGGGCCGCCCTGCACCTGGAGGGCCTCAACGCCGCGTGGCACGGCCTGCGCTGGATGAGCCCGGCCGACTTCAACCGCTTCCGCGACCGGCTCGGCGAGGGCTCCGGCTTCCAGTCCGCCATGTACCGCCAGCTGGAGTTCCTGCTCGGCCTGCGCGACCGGGCGCTGATCCGCCCGTTCCGCCGGCAGACCGAGGTGTACGACGAGCTGACCGCCGCGCTCGCCACGCCGAGCCTCTGGGACGAGGTGGTGGCGCTGCTGGCCCGCAAGGGCTTCGACGTGCCGGACGAGCTGCTGTCCCGGGACGTGAACGCCGAGCACGAGGGACACCCGGCGATCGAGGCGGCCTGGGTCCGGATCTACGGCGACAACGGGCCGGACAACCACCTGCGCCTGCTCGGCGACGCGCTCACCGAGATCGCCGAGGAGTTCGGCGACTGGCGCTGGAACCACGTCAAGGCCGTCCAGCGCACCATGGGCGCCAAGGTCGGCAGCGGTGGTTCCGCCGGACTGGCATGGTTGCAGCGCAGCATGGCCCGGGTGGTCTTCCCGGAGCTGTGGTCGGCCCGCACCGCGATGTGACGAGAGAGAACAGCATGCACACCCCCGAGAACGAAGCCCTCCGCCGCGACGCCGCCGACCCCGGCCACCGGCACCTGTTCCACATCCCGCCCGCCGACGGCGGCCGCCACCCCGACACGGCGTACCTGGCGGGCAACTCGCTCGGCCTCCAGCCGCGGGCCACCCGCGACGAACTCCTCGCCGACCTGGACGCCTGGAGCCGCCTGGGCGTCGAGGGGCACCTGGAGTCGGAGCGGCCCTGGCTGCCGTACCACGAGCTGCTGACCGCACCGGCCGCCCGCCTGGTCGGCGCGCTGCCCGCGGAGACCGTGGTGATGAACTCCCTCACGGTCAACCTGCACCTGCTGATGGTCAGCTTCTACCGGCCCGCCGGCGAGCGCACCCGCATCGTGATCGAGGACAGCGCGTTCCCCTCGGACAGCTACGCCGTGCGCAGCCAGGCCCGCTTCCACGGCCTGGACCCGGACACCACTGTGGTCCGCCTCAAGCCGCGCCCCGGCTCCGACACGCTCGGCACCCAGGACGTGCTGGACTTCCTGGCCCGCGAGGGCCACACGGTGGCGCTGCTGATGCTCGGCGGCGTGAACTACCTGACCGGCGAGCTGATGGACATCCCCGCCATCACCGCCGCCGGCCGGGCCGCGGGCGCCGTGGTCGGCTGGGACCTGGCGCACGCCGCGGGCAACGTGCCGCTGTCGCTGCACGACTGGGACGTCGACTTCGCCGCTTGGTGCTCGTACAAGTACCTCAACTCCGGCCCGGGCGCGCTGGGCGGCGTCTTCGTCCACGAGCGGCACCTCGGCGACCCGTCGATCCCGCGCTTCGAGGGCTGGTGGAGCACCGAGGCGGCCACCCGGTTCGAGATGACGCCGGTGTCCCGGCCGCCGGCCACCGTCGAGGCGTGGCAGATCTCCAACCCGCCGATCTTCGCGATGGGCCCGGTGCGCACGTCGCTGGAGCTGTTCGACTCCGTCGGCATGCCGGCGCTGCGCGAACGCAGCCTGCGGCTCACCGCCTGGCTGGAGCAGCTGCTCGACGAGGTGACGCCCGGCCGCCCGCTGACGGTGGTCACCCCGCGTGACCCGGCCCGGCGCGGTTGCCAGCTCTCCGTGCGCATCGGCGTGAGCGCGAGGAGTGAGCCGGGTCTGCGAGCCCCGCAGTCGCGAACGGAAGGCGGCTGGGTGGGCAGCGCGAACGAGCTGACCAAGCGGCTGCGGCACGAGCACGGCGTGGTCGCCGACGCCCGGGAGCCGGACATCGTCCGGTTCGCGCCGGTGCCGCTCTACTCCACGTACCACGACTGCTGGCGGGTCGCCGAGGCGCTGGCGGCAACGTTTGAGAAGGAGGGCTCGTGAGCGAGCGCGACGAGATCGCCGTGGTCGGCGCCGGGCTGGCCGGCTGTCTGCTGGCCTGCTACCTGGCCCGGCGCGGCTACCCGGTGGCCCTCTACGAGCGGCGGCCCGACCCGCGTACCGGCACCGTCGAGCGGGGCCGGTCGATCAACCTGGCGCTGTCCGAGCGCGGCCTGGACGCGCTTCGCCGCATCGGCCTGGAGGAGGAGGTGATGGCGGACGCGCTGCCGATGCGCGGCCGCATGATCCACCCGGTCGAGGGCGAGCCGGAGTTCCAGTCGTACAGCGGCTCCGGGGACCGGGCGATCAACTCGATCAGCCGGGGCGCGCTGAACAACGCGCTGCTCGACGCCGCCGCCGCGCTGCCGAACGTGCGCGTCGCCTTCGACCACCGGCTGGTCGGGCTCGACCCGCTCGGCGGCGAGATGACGTTCGAGACCCCGCAGGGCAAGGTCACCGCCACCGCCTCGGTCGTCCTCGGCGCCGACGGCGCCGGCTCCGCGGTGCGCGGGCAACTGCTCGCGTACGGCGGCGTGACCGAGAGCCTGGACTTCCTCGACTACGGCTACAAGGAGCTGACCATCCCGCCGCTGGGCGGGGAGTTCGCGCTCGACCCGGGCGCGCTGCACATCTGGCCGCGCGGCACCTCGATGATGATCGCGCTGCCGAACCCGGACCGCTCCTTCACCTGCACGCTGTTCTGGCCCACCCACGGCACCCGCAGCTTCGCCTCGCTCAGCAGCCCGGCGGCGATCGAGCAGTTCTTCGCCACGCACTACCCGGACCTGGTCCCGCTGGCGCCGAACCTGGTCGACGACTACCAGCACAACCCGGTCGGTGTGCTCGGCACGGTGCGCTGCACGCCGTGGCAGGTGGCCGGCAAGGTCGGCCTGATCGGCGACGCCGCGCACGCCATCGTGCCGTTCTACGGCCAGGGCGCGAACTGCGCGTTCGAGGACGTGGTCGAGCTGGACCGCTGCCTGGACGAGTGCGACGACGAGTGGGCCGCCGCATTGCCGCTGTTCCAGCACCGCCGCCAGGACAACGCCGAGGCGATCGCCCGGATGGCGCTGGCGAACTTCGTGGAGATGCGGGACAAGGTCGCCTCGCCGGTGTTCCGCACCCGCAAGCAGGTCGAGCACGCGCTGGAACGGGCGCTGCCCGGCCGCTACGTCTCCCAGTACGAGCTGGTCTCCTTCTCCACCACCCCGTACGCGCAGGTGCGCCGCCGGGTGCGCGCGCAGTACGCGGTGGTCGGTGCGGTCGCGGCCGGCGCGGTCGCGCTGCTGGCCGGTGGTGTCCGCGCGGCGCTGGGGCGGCGGCGATGACGCTCTGGGATCCCCGGCTGATGACCGGGCACGCGCCGGACGGCCCCGGCCTGCTCCGCAACTTCGTCGGCGGCGAGTTCGTCCACGCCGGTTCCCGGTTCACCAAGCGCAGCCCGGTCACCGGCGAGCCGGTGTTCGAGGTGGTCGAGGCGTCGGAGTCGACTGTGGACGACGCGGTCGCGGCGGCCCGGGCGGCGCTGCGCGGCCCGTGGGGCCGGATGGGGGAGCGGGAACGCGCCGAGGTGCTGCGCCGGGTCGCCGACGAGCTGGAGCGGCGCTTCGACGACTTGGTCGCCGCCGAGGTCGCGGACACCGGCAAGTCCATCTCGCAGGCCCGGACGCTCGACATCCCGCGCGGCGCGGCCAACTTCCGGGCGTTCGCCGAGATCGTGGCCACCGCGCCCACCGAGTCGTTCACCACAGTCACCCCGGCCGGGGGCCGGGCGCTGAACTACGCGGTCCGCAAGCCGGTCGGCGTGGTCGCCGTCATCGTGCCGTGGAACCTGCCGCTGCTGCTGCTCACCTGGAAGGTCGCCCCGGCCCTGGCCTGCGGCAACGCCGTCGTGGTCAAGCCCAGCGAGGAGACCCCCGCGTCGGCCACGCTGCTGGCCGAGGTGATGGCCGCGGCGGGCGTGCCCGACGGCGTGTTCAACCTGGTGCACGGCTTCGGCCCCGGCTCGGCCGGTGAGCACCTGACCCGCCACCCGGGCGTGGACGCGATCACGTTCACCGGCGAGTCGGCCACCGGCAGCGCGATCATGCGCGCCGCCGCCGACGGGGTGAAGGCGGTCAGCTTCGAGCTGGGCGGCAAGAACGCCGGCCTGGTGTTCGCCGACGCCGACCTGGACGCGGCGGTCGCCGGTTCGGTGCGGTCCAGCTTCACCAACGGCGGCCAGGTCTGTCTCTGCACCGAGCGCATCTACGTGCAGCGGCCGGTGTTCGAGGAGTTCACCGCACGGCTGGCCGAGCGGGCCGGCGAGCTGGCGTACGGCTGGCCGGACGACGAGGCGACGGCGAACATGCCGCTCATCTCGCACGGGCACCGGGACAAGGTGCTCGGCCACTACGCGCTGGCCCGCACCGAGGGCGCCGAGGTCCGCGCGGGAGGCGGCACGCCGCGCTTCGGCGACGGCCGTGACGGCGGGGCGTACGTGCAGCCGACTGTGCTCACCGGCCTGGGGGCGGACGCCCGCACCAACCAGGAGGAGATCTTCGGCCCGGTGGTGCACGTCGCGCCGTTCGACGACGAGGACGAGGCGTACGCGCTGGCGAACGGCACCGCCTACGGCCTGGCGGCGACGGTGTGGACGCGGGACGTGGGCCGGGCGCACCGGGCCGGCGCCCGGCTCGACGCGGGCATCGTCTGGGTGAACACCTGGTTCCTGCGCGACCTGCGCACCCCGTTCGGCGGGGTGAAGGCGTCGGGAGTGGGCCGCGAGGGCGGCGTGCACTCGCTCGACTTCTACTCCGAGCTGACCAACGTCTGCGTGGACCTCACATGAGTGCGCGTGGTGGGCAGAATGGCCGGAATCCCCAGCGACGTAAGCGAGGAGCCGCCATGACCGTGGACATCGAGGCCGCCAACCGGGAACTGGCAGTGGCCCGGCAGGACGGGAAGCCCTGCCCGCCGCTACGCGGCCGGCTGCTGCCCGAGGGCGACATCGAGGCCGCGTACCAGGTGCAGCAGGTCTACACCCGGCAACGGCTGGGCAAGGGGCACCGCCGCGTCGGCGCGAAGATCGGCCTGACGTCGCGGACCGTGCAGGAGAGCTTCGGCGTCTTCCAGCCCGACTTCGGGGTGCTCTTCGACGACATGGCCGTCGGCGACGGTGTCGAGGTGCCGATCGACCGGCTGCTCCAGCCGCGGGTGGAGGCGGAGATCGCCTTCGTGCTCGGCGCGGACCTGCCGGACGAGCGGGTCACCACTGTCGACCTGATCCGGGCGGTGGACCACGTGCTGCCGGCCATCGAGATCGTCGACTCGCGGATCGCGGACTGGGACATCTCCATCGTGGACACGGTGGCGGACAACGCCTCCAGCGGGCTGTTCGTGCTCGGCACCGCGCCCCGGCGGCTCGCCGACGTGGACCTGCGGCTGTGCGGCATGGTGCTGGAGCACGCCGGTGAGCCGGTCTCGGTCGGCGCGGGCGCGGCCTGCCTCGGCAATCCGCTGCACGCGTTGCAGTGGCTGGCCGGCACGATGGCCCGCGCCGGTGACCCGCTGCGGGCCGGCGACGTGGTGCTCTCCGGCGCGCTCGGCCCGATGGTGCCGGTCACGCCCGGCGCCGCGTACGAGGCGCGCATCTCCGGCCTCGGCTCGGTGCGTACCTGCTTCTCCTCGGAGGAGACCCGTGAGCGCGAGGAGTGAGCCGGTTTTGCGAGCCCCGCAGTCGCGAACGAAAGGCGGCACAGCATGAGCGTCGGAGTGGCGGTGCTCGGGTCGGGCAACATCGGCACCGACCTGATGATCAAGGTGCTGCGGCTCAGTGAGAGCCTGCGCATGGTGGCGATGGCCGGCATCGACCCGGCCTCGGACGGTCTGGCCCGGGCCCGCCGGCTCGGCGTGACCACCACCGCCGAGGGCGTCGACGGCCTGGTCGCGCTGCCCGAGTTCGCGGACGTCCAGCTCGTCTTCGACGCCACCTCGGCCGGCGCGCACAAGCGGCACGACGAGGTGCTGCGGGCACACGGCCGCACCGTCGTCGACCTGACGCCCGCCGCGATCGGCCCGTACGTGGTGCCGCCGGTGAACCTCGACGAGCACCTGGGCGAACCGAACGTCAACATGGTGACCTGCGGCGGGCAGGCCACGGTGCCGATCGTGCACGCGGTCGGCCGGGTCACCCCCGTCGCGTACGGGGAGATCGTCGCCTCGATCGCCTCGAAGTCGGCGGGTCCGGGCACCCGGGCCAACATCGACGAGTTCACCGAGACGACCGCCCGCGCCATCGAGGTGGTCGGCGGCGCCGAGCGCGGCAAGGCCATCATCGTGCTGAACCCGGCCGACCCGCCGCTGCTGATGCGCGACACGGTCTACTGCCTGTGCCCGGACGCCGACGCCGACCGGGGCTCGATCGCCGCCTCGGTGGCCGACATGGTGAAGACCGTGCAGGAGTACGTGCCCGGCTACCGGCTCAAGCAGGACGTGCAGTTCGACGCGGTCGACACGTACGCGCCGGTGCTGGGCCGGCACTTCACCGGCCTTCAGGTGTCGGTGTTCCTGGAGGTCTCCGGCGCCGGGCACTACCTGCCCGCGTACGCCGGGAACCTCGACATCATGACGTCGGCCGCGCTGCGTACCGCCGAGCGGCTGGTGGCGCTGCGGGAGGTGAGTGCGCGATGACCGACCTCTACATCCAGGACGTGACGCTGCGCGACGGCATGCACGCCATCGCCCACCGGTACACGGTCGACCAGGTGCGTACCATCGCCGCCGCGCTCGACGCGGCCGGTGTGGCGGCGGTCGAGGTGGCGCACGGCGACGGCCTGGCCGGTTCCAGCGTCAACTACGGGCACGGCGCCGCCGCCGACGCGGACTGGATCGCCGCCGCCGCCGAGGTGCTGACCACCGCGCGGCTCACCACGCTGCTGCTGCCGGGCATCGGCACCATCGCCGACCTGAAGGCGGCGAAGGCGCTCGGCGTGACCAGCGTCCGGATCGCCACCCACTGCACCGAGGCGGACATCTCCGCCCAGCACATCGCCTGGGCCCGGGAGAACGACATGGACGTCTCCGGGTTCCTCATGATGTCGCACCTCAACGACCCGGCCGGGCTGGCCGCGCAGGCCAAGCTGATGGAGTCGTACGGCGCGCACTGCGTCTACGTCACCGACTCCGGCGGCCGGCTGCTGATGTCGGACGTGGCGCAGCGCGTCGACGCGTACCGGCAGGTGCTGGAACCCGAGACGCAGATCGGCATCCACGCGCACCACAACCTGTCCCTGGGCGTGGCGAACAGCGTGCTGGCGGTCGAGCACGGCCGGATCCTCGGCGACGGCCCGCTCGGTTCGCCGTCCGGGCGGACCGTCCGGGTGGACGCGTCGCTCGCCGGCATGGGCGCCGGTGCGGGCAACGCGCCGCTGGAGGTCTTCGTCGCGGTCGCCGAGCTGCACGGCTGGAAGCACGGCTGCGACGTGTTCGCGCTGATGGACGCCGCCGACGACCTGGTCCGCCCGTTGCAGGACCGGCCGGTCCAGGTCGACCGGGAGACGCTCTCCCTGGGGTACGCGGGCGTCTACTCCAGCTTCCTGCGGCACGCCGAGCGGGCCTCGGCCAGGTACGGCGTGGACGTCCGCTCGATCCTGGTCGAGCTGGGCCGCCGCCGGATGGTCGGCGGCCAGGAGGACATGATCGTGGACGTGGCACTGGACCTGGCGGCTAAGGGGAGTAACTCATGATCGGGCCGGACATCGCCGGCATCGCGGAGAAGCTGGGTGCGGCGGCCGACGACGCCACCGCGATCCCGCAGCTCGCCGCCGAGACCGGCCTCGACGTCGACGCCGCGTACGCGGTGCAGACCGCGCTGGTGCAGCGCCGCCTCGACCGGGGTGAGCGGCTGGTCGGCCTGAAGATGGGGCTGACCAGCAAGGCCAAGATGGCGCAGGTCGGCGTGGACGAGGTGATCTGGGGCCGGCTGACCGACGTGATGCGGGTGCCCGACGGCGGCGGTGTCGACGTCGGCGACTTCATCCACCCCCGGGTCGAGCCGGAGGTGGCGTTCCTGCTGGACCGGCTGCCCGACCCGGGCGAACCGGTCGGCTCGTTCACCCGTGCGGTGCGCGCGGTCGCACCGGCGATCGAGCTGATCGACTCCCGGTACGCGAACTTCACCTTCTCGCTGCCGGACGTGATCGCCGACAACACCTCGGCCGCCGCGTTCGTGGTCGGGCCGTGGTCGCCGGTGCCGGACGGGCTGGACAACCTCGGCGTGCTGCTGGAGATCGACGGGCGGGTGGCGCAGGTCGGCTCGACCGCCGCCATCCTCGGCGACCCGCGTCGCGCGCTGGACGAGGGGCTGCGTCTGGCCGGCCGGCACGGCGTCCGGCTGCGCAAGGGCTGGGTGTTCCTGGCCGGCGCGGCCACCGCCGCGGTGCCGCTGCGCCCCGGCGCACACGTGCGCGCCACTGTGGAGAAGCTCGGTTCCGCCACGCTCAAGGCCCTGCCGTGACGGCCCGCGTGGTGGCCGGGAAGGCCGTGCCGCGGGGCGCGTTCCCGCACGTCAAGGTGGCCGGCGGGTTCGTCTACGTGTCCGGCACGTCGTCGCGCCGGCCGGACAACACGTTCGCCGGGGTGTCGGTGGACGAGTTCGGCACCACCGACCTGGACATCCGGGAGCAGACCCGGGCCGTGATCGAGAACATCCGGGACCTGCTGCGCACGGTCGGCGCCGACCTGACCGACCTGGTGCAGGTCACCAGCTACCTGGTCAACATGAACGACTTCGGTGGCTACAACGAGGTGTGGGCCGAGTTCTTCGACGCCACCGGGCCGACCCGGACCACGGTGGCCGTGCACCAGCTTCCGCACCCGCATCTGCTGATCGAGATGCAGGCAGTCGCCCTACTTCCGTCGGGAGGTTCCCATGAGTGAGATCGCCGAGCCGTTCAGCTTCTCCGGCTGGATCGGCGAGAACCAGCACCTGCTCAAGCCCCCGGTGGGCAACAAGGAGATGCTGCCCGGCAGCGACGACTTCATCGTCATGGTTGTGGGTGGCCCGAACCAGCGCACGGACTTCCACGTCGACCCGTACGAGGAGTTCTTCTACCAGGTCAAGGGCAACATGCACATCAACCTGATGCTGCCCGAGGGGCCGCGTACGGTGCACGTGCGCGAGGGGCAGATGTGGATGCTGCCGCGGAACACCCCGCACTCGCCGCAGCGCCCCGAGGCCGGCTCGATCGGCATGGTGATCGAGCGGGTCCGCGAGGAGGGCACGCTGGAGAAGTTCCAGTGGTACTGCGGCGAGTGCCACCACAAGGTGCACGAGGTGGAGTTGCAGGTCCGCGACATCGCCGCCGACCTGCCCCCGGTCTTCGCCGCGTTCTACGCCGACGAGACGGCCCGCACCTGCGACAACTGCGGCGCGCTGCACCCGGGCAAGGGCTGACGCGTGCCGGTCGTGGACGTGCACACGCACGTCGTACCGAAGGGGTGGCCGGACCTCGCCGCGGCGTGCGGCGGGTCCGGCTGGCCCTGGCTGCGGGTGGACTCCGAGCGCGCCGCCATGATCATGGTGGGGGAGACGGAGTTCCGCCCGATCGGCGCGCAGTGCTGGGACGCGCCGACCCGGCTGGCCGACATGGAGGCCGACGGCGTGGACGTGCAGGTCGTCTCGCCCACCCCGGTGTTCTTCAGCTACGACCGACCGGCCGACCAGGCGGTCAAGGTGGCCCGGATCTTCAACGACCTCACGCTGGAGGTCACCGCGGCCGGCAACGGCCGGCTGGTGCCGTTCTGCCAGGTGCCGTTGCAGGACCCGGACGCGGCCTGCGCCGAGCTGGACCGCTGCCTGTCGGCGGGGCACGCCGGCGTGGAGATCGGCAACCACGTCGGCGACCGGGACCTGGACGACGAGGGCATCGTGCAGTTCCTGACCCACTGCGCCGAGGTCGGCGCGCCGGTGTTCGTGCACCCGTGGGACATGCCCGGCGGCCCCCGGCTGGACCGGTGGATGGCCCGCTGGCTGACCGGGATGCCGGCCGAGACGCACCTGTCGGTGCTCGCGCTGATCCTCGGCGGCGTGTTCGACCGGGTGCCGGACACGCTGCGGATCTGCTTCGCGCACGGTGGCGGCAGCTTCCCGTTCTGGCTGGGCCGCGCCGACAACGCCTGGCACCGTCGCGGAGACCTGGTGCGCGGCGCGTCCAGCGCGCCGCCCAGCTCGTACGTCGACAGGTTCCACGTCGACTCGGTGGTCTTCGAGCCGGCCGCGCTGCGGCTGCTGGTGGACACCATGGGCGCCGAGCGGGTGCTGCTCGGCAGCGACTACCCGTACCCGCTGGGGGAGCGGCCGGTCGGCCAGGTGGTGCACCGGGCGGACTTCCTCACCGACGCGCAGCGGGACGCGCTGCTCGGCGGCAACGCGCTGCGGTTCCTCGGCCGCTGACGAACTCCGGGTGCGTCTGCCGAGGGCAGACGCACCCGGAACGGCTCAGGAGTGCGGGCAGGTGTCCCGGTACTCCTCGATCGCGGAGCCGCGAGGCGCCGGGCAGAGGAACTGCTCGTAGCGGGTGTCGTCGTCGACGAACCGCTTGAGCCACGAGATGCTGTATTTCGCGACTGTCACGTTCGGCGAGGTCGGCGCCGAGTGGCTGGCCGCGTTCAACTCCAGGTACGCCTTGTCCAGTGTGGCCGGCAGGCTGGTGTAGAACGGCTCCGAGTGCGACGACACCGGTGCCACCGAGTCGTTCTCGGCGCCGATGACGAGCGTCGGCACGCGTACCGACGACCAGTTCTTCGTCGTGTGCCAGCCGGTCAGCGGGATCGCCGCCTGGAGCGCGGGCCGGGCGTTCGCCGCCGACAGGCTGCCGCCGCCGCCCATCGAGTGCCCCATCACGGCGAGCCGGTTGCGGTCGATCCGGGTACGTACCGCGCTGGTGTTGGTCAGGTAGTCCAGGGCGGCCAGGAGCTGGGTGCCGCGGCTGGCCGGCTGGTCGTAGACGGAGAGGGTGTCGATGGTGATGACCACGAAGCCCTGCGAGGCCAGCCGCGGCCCGAGCCAGGAGACTGCCGACTGGCCGGCGGTGAAGCCGGGGGAGATCGCGACCGCGCCGAACGTGCCCTCGGCGGTGCTGGTCGGGTAGTAGATCGTGCCACCGCGGAAGCCGCTGACGCTCGATGCGGAGACGGTGGTCTGGGCGGTCGCGAACGGGCCCCGGGTGGCCTCGATGGAGGCGGCGGTGGGCGCGGGGCCGCGCTCGTAGGGGTTCGCGGCCAGCGCTGCCGCCGGCCCGCCGTCACCGGCACCGGCCGGGGTCACCGGCAGGGCGGCGAGGCCGGCGGCGGTCAGGGCGAGGGCGAGCAGGGGGCGCAGGGCGCGCGGAAGCCGGGACGGGTGGTCCGGTGTGCCGGGTGCGTGGTGCACGGCGTGCTCCTCGGGGTGGTGGGGGCGGCCTTCGATCGACTTGCGTCGATCTTCACATCCTGCGCGTCACGCCCGCCCGGCGGACCATCCCGAACCGGTCATGTCACCCGCATATGGACCGGCCGCCGCGGGCCGGATCACCCGCATATGGACCTGCCGCCGGACGTGTCGCCGGGCCTCCCGGCCGCCGGACCGGCAGGATGGACGGCATGGCCGAGCCGCATGACCTGACCGCGCTGGAACAGGCCGCCGCGATCCGCCGGGGCGAGCTGTCCAGCCTGGAGCTGGTCGAGCACCACCTGCGCCGGGTCGAGGCGCTCGGCGACACCGTCGGCGCGTTCGTCACCGTCACCGCCGGCCGGGCCCTTGCCGCCGCCCGTGCCGCCGACGCGCTCGGGGCGGAGGAACGCGGCCCGCTGCACGGGGTGCCGACCGCGATCAAGGACCTCACGCTCACCGCCGGGGTACGCACCACCTTCGGCTCGGCCGCCTTCGCCGACTTCGTCCCGCCGGTCGACGCCGACGTGGTCCGCCTCCTGGCCGACGCCGGCCTGGTCAGCCTCGGCAAGACCACCACCTCCGAACTCGGCTGCTCGCTCTACTCCGAAGGGCTGGTGGCGCCGCCGGCCCGCAACCCGTGGGACCTCGCGTACACCGCGGGCGGGTCCAGCGGCGGAGCGGCAGCGGCGGTCGCCGCCGGGCTCGTGCCGGTGGCCCAGGGCTCCGACGGCGGCGGCTCGCTGCGCATCCCGGCCGCGCTCTGCGGCCTGGTCGGCTACAAACCCAGCCGGGGCATGGTCTCCGGCGGGCCGCTCGGCTTCGGCGGCTTCGGGCTGCCGGTGAACGGGCCGATCGGCCGTACCGTCGGCGACGTGGCCGCGCTGCTCGACGTGCTCGCGCGCCCGGTGCCCGGCGAGCCGTACCTGCCGCCGGAGTCGCCCGCCGGCGGGTACCTCGGCGTCACCCGCGCCGCCCACGCCACCGGCCCCGGCCGGCTGCGCGTCGGCCGCTTCACCACGCCGATGCTCGCCGACGAACCGGTCCACCCGGACTGCGTCGCCGCCGTCGACCGGGCCGCCGCGCTGCTCACCGACGCCGGCCACGAGGTGGTCGACGTCCCCGCGCCGCTCGGCCCCGAGGCGTGGCCGCTGTTCGAGACCGTCTGGTACGCGCTGGCGGTCACCCCGGTCCCGGCCGGGCGCGAGGGCGACCTGCTGCCGCTGACCCGGTTCCTGCGCGAGCGCGGCGAGGCGCTCGGCGCGGCCCGGCTGATGGCCGCGCTCGGCGAACTCCAGGCGCAGGTACGCCGTGGCGTACGCCGTACCGCCGGTTGTGACCTGCTGCTCTGCCCGACGCTCGCGACCCCGCAGGCGCCGGTGGGCGCGTTCGCCGCCCTCGAACCGGCCGAGGACTTCGACCGGCAGCGGCGCTTCTCGCCGTACTGCGCGGTCTTCAACGTGACGGGCGATCCGTCCGTTTCGCTGCCGGTCGGACGGACCGCCGACGGGCTTCCGGTCGGGGTGCTGCTCACCGGCCGGTACGGCGACGACGCGACGTTGCTCGCCACTGCCGCGCAACTGGAGCACCGGAGTGACGGATGGGATCAGCACCCCGCAATCTGGCGGGCCGCCGACTCCGCTAACGTGAACATCACAAGTGACGTGGGACGCGACCGGTCCTGACCGGCCGACCCGCACCATTCCTGGTCTCTCTTTCCGCCTGGGGGCGTTGGGATTGTCTGTTACCGAGACGTTGGTGGTCTTCGTCGGCATCCCGGCCGCCGCGGTGCTGCTGATCGCCGCCCTGGCGGCCGTCGGCAGCCGCGGCAACGGTGGCGGCGCCAAGCGCTACCGGCCGGGCCGGCCCTTCGACTTCACTCCGGTCTGGTTCCTGGGCCGTCCGGAGCAGCTGGCCGACTCGGCCGGCACGGCGCTGGCCGCCGGGGCGCAGGCGCCGGCGTTGACCAGCCGCAAGCAGGAGCAGGCCGGCCGGGAGGCGCCGGCCGGTGGAACCGGAGGCGCAAGTGACCGTTGGTGAAGCGCGGCCCACGACGGGGACGGGCACCCCGCCCAACGTGCTGGACGGACCGTTCTCGACCCGTCAGCTGCTCCGCATCGACGAGGCGCTGCGCCTCGCCGACCAGGGCACCGGTCTGGTCTTCTCGGTCTACGTCGGCGGCCTCGACGAGCCGATCCGGGAGCACGCCGAGCGGCTGCACCGCCAGCTCGCCGACCCGGACCGCTCGGTGCTGATCGCGGTGTCGCCCAACCAGCGGCAGCTGGAGATCGTCACCGGCAAGTACGCGCGCAAGCGCATCCCGGACACGTACGCCAAGCTGGCCGCGCTCTCCATGGTGGCCTCCTTCGGCGGCGGCGACCTGGCCGGCGGCATCATCCAGGGCCTCGACCAGCTCGCCAGCCACGCCGGCAAGGGCTGATCCGCCCGCACACACGACGAAGCCCGGCCCGCGCACACGCGGGCCGGGCTTTCTCGTTCGCCGGCGGCGCAGGGCCCACGACAGCGGCCGGGGCCGGCGCGGGCTGCCACCCGCGCCGGCCCCGGCCGGCATGCCTCACTCAGGCGCTGCGCGCGTCCCGCTCCCGGGCCTTCAGCGCGCGGACCACGCCGTCGCGGCCCTCGGCCACCAGCCGCCGCAGCGACGCCGGCCGCCCGTCCTGGGCCAGCCAGGCGTCGGTGGCCGCGACGGTGTCCTCCTCGACCAGGTACGCCGGGTAGGCGAGCTGCACGAACTCCTGCGCCGGCTCGCTGTCGCGCTGCGCCCACACCTGGTCCACCGTGGCGAAGTACCGCTCCCGGTAGGGCGCGGTCAGCTCGACCTGCGCCGGGTGGGTGAAGCCCTGCAACAGCGCCCGGTTGCGCCAGTTGGGCAGCGCGTCCGGGCCGGTGAGCAGCGCCCACACCGCGGCCTTGTTCTCGGCGGTCGGCACCAGCGCGTGCGCGTACGCGGCCTCCCGCTCGCCGCTGGCGGTACGGTCGGCGGCCAGTTCCGCGTCCACGTCGGCGGCACCGGCCGCGCCGTTGGCGACGAGCGACTGGAGCACCGTCCAGCGCAGCTCCGTGTCGACGGTCAGCCCCTCCGGCACACCGTTGCCGTCCAGCCAGCCGCGCAGCGTGGCCAGGTCCTCGCCGGAGCGGGCCGACGAGGCGTACGCGCGGGCCCAGGCGAGCTGGAAGCCGCTGCCCGGCTCGGCCGCCGCGAGCGCGGTCCGGGCGGTACGGGACAGGTCGGCCCAGCCGGTCGGCGCCCACTCCGGGTCGGCGTAGAAGGTGAGCGCCGTGGTCGCCTGCCGCAGCGTGGCCGTGACCAGGTTGATGTCGGTCTCGGCGGTCAGCCCGGCCAGCACCAGCGCCACGTAGTCGCGGGCCGACAGCTCGGCGTCCCGGGTCATGTCCCAGGCGGCGGTCCAGCACAGCGCGCGGGCCAGCGACGAGTCGAAGCCGGCGATGTGCTGCACCACAGTGGCCATCGACCGCTCGTCCAGCCGCAGCTTGGCGTAGGTGAGGTCCTCGTCGTTGAGCAGCAGCACGTCGGCGGCCGGCTTGCCGTGCAGCTCGGACAGCTCGGTCAGCTCGCCGGTCACGTCCGTCTCGATCAGCTCGCGGCGCACCAGCCGGCCGTCGGTCAGGTCGTACAGGCCGACGCCGATGCGGTGGGTACGCAGCGTCGGGTAGGCGGCCGGCGCCTCCTGCCGGACCACCACCCGCTCGTACGTGCCGTCGGCGCCGATGGTCACCTCCGGGCGCAGCGTGTTGACCTGCGCGGTCTCCAGCCACTGGGCGGCGAACTTGCGCAGCTCCCGGCCGGAGGCCGACTCCAGCTCGGACAGCAGGTCGTCGAAGGTGGCGTTGCCCCAGGCGTACTTGCCGAAGTAGGCGCGCAGGCCGGCCAGGAACGGCTCCTCGCCCACGTACGCGACGAGCTGCTTGAGCACGCTCGCGCCCTTGGCGTACGTGATGCCGTCGAAGTTGACCTCGACGGCCTCCAGGTCCGGCATCTCGCAGTAGACCGGGTGGGTGGAGGAGAGCTGGTCCTGCCGGTAGCCCCAGTTCTTGCGGATCGACAGGAACGTGGTCCACGCGTCGGTGAAGCGGGTGGCGTGCGTGTTGCACCAGTGGCTGGCCCACTCGGCGAACGACTCGTTGAGCCACAGGTCGTTCCACCAGCGCATGGTGACCAGGTCGCCGAACCACATGTGCGCCAGCTCGTGCAGGATCGTGTTGGCGCGCTGCTCGTACTCGAAGTCGGTGACCTGCGACCGGAAGATGTAGTGCGACTCGGCGTGCGTGACGCAGCCGAAGTTCTCCATCGCGCCGGCGTTGAAGTCCGGCACCCAGAGCTGGTCGTACTTGGGCAGCGGGTAACGCACGCCGAACTTCTCCTGGAAGAAGTCGAAGCCCTGCGTGGTGATCAGGTGCAGGTCGTCGGCGTCCATGTGCGGGGCCATGCTGGCCCGGCAGAAGTAGCCCATGTCGATGCCGTCGTGGGTGCGGCGCACCTCGTGGTACGGGCCGGCGCACAGCGCGGTGATGTAGGTGCTCATCCGCTCCGAGACGGTGAAGTGCACCGTCTTCAGGCCCTCACCGGCGGCCTCCTCGCGCTGCACCGGCATGTTCGACACGACCCGCCAGTGGTCCGGGACGGTGGCGTGCCAGGTGTAGACGCTCTTCAGGTCGGGCTGGTCGAAGCAGGCGTAGACCTTCTGCGCGTCGGCGGTCTCGAACTGGCTGTAGAGGTAGGTCTCGCCGTCCACCGGGTCGACGGTGCGGTGCAGGCCCTGCCCGCTGTTGGAGTAGCCGAAGTCGGCGTCGACCACCAGCACGTTGTCGGCGGCCAGGCCGCTGAGCGTCAGTCCCTTCTCGGCGGACCAGCCGGACAGGTCCACCGGCTCGCCGTTGAGCGTGGCCGACCGCACCGATTCGGCGGCTGTCTCGATGAATGTGGTCGCCCCCGGCTCGGTACAGCGGAACCGGACCTCGGTCACCGAGCGGAACGTGCGACCGGTGGACTGCACCGCGGTCGACAGGTCAAGGCTGATGTCGTACCCGGTCACCTCGAGCAGGCGGGCCCGCTCGGTCGCCTCGACCTGGGTCAGGTTGCGCACTCCCGGCACTGTTCGTCTCCATCCCACTCGTCTCGCCGCGCCCCGCGGCGCCGGTTCTCCCCCGGCCGCTCGTGACGGCCCGTCGAAGACCGAGTCTTCCATGCACGGACCGCTCTCGGTGGTCGAGGTCACGCTCTCATTCCGGTACCGGGCGCCGGGGTACGGGGTGAGGATCGGAGGTGACCGCGCCGGGTCCCCGGCGCGACGATGTCGTGAAGGGAAAACACCGTGACCGAACGTGTCACCGCGGACATGTGGTTCGACCCGCTGTGCCCGTGGGCGTGGATCACCTCCCGTTGGCTGCTGGAGGTCGAGCAGGTCCGGGACGTGGACATCCGGTTCCACGTGATGAGCCTGTCCGTGCTCAACGACGGCCGGGAACTGCCGGAGGAGTACCGGGACCTGATGCGCGACGGCTGGGGCCCGGTGCGGGTGTGCATCGCCGTCGAGCAGGCGCACGGCGCCGAGGCGCTGGCGAAGCTCTACACCGCGATGGGCACCCGGATCCACCTCGGCAAGGAGGGCCTGGGCCGGGACATGCTGGTGGGCGCGCTCACCGACGTGGGCCTGGACCCGGCGCTCGCCGACGCGGCCGGGTCCACCCAGTACGACGAGGCGCTGCGGGCCAGCCACGAGGCGGGCATGCGGCCGGTCGGCACCGACGTGGGCACCCCGGTGATCCACGCCCCGGGTCCGAACGGCGGTCAGGTCGCCTTCTTCGGCCCGGTGATCACCCCGGCGCCGAAGGGCGAGGCGGCCGGCCGTCTCTGGGACGGCGTGCTGCTCGTCGCCGGCACCCCCGGCTTCTACGAGCTGAAGCGCACCCGGGAGCAGGGTCCGATCTTCGACTGAGCGCGGGACGTGACGCGCCCGGGCCCCGCACCGCCCGTCACCGGGCCGGTGCGGGGCTCGTTTCACCGGGTGTCCCAGCCGACGGCCCGCGGGGGCCGCAGCACGGCAGCTCCTGGAGGCGTTCCCATGGCCAAGCACCGCCGCATGTCCGACGACGCGCCGCAGCAGGCGACCGAGGACTCCGGTGCGACGTACTGGTCGGTGACCGAGAGCCACTGGCCGGCCGGCCCGGCCGAGGTGGCCGACCTGCTGGCCCCGCCGATCGTGGTCGGCGTGGCCCGGGTGGTGGCCACCTCGCGGATGACACCGCCGGGCGAGACCGTCCGGCCCGGCCGCGCGCCGTCGCGGTCCGGCGCCGCCGTCGGTGCGATGACGGTACGCCTCAACGCCGGCTCCCGCCCCGCCCCGCCGGTGCGCCGCCCCGCCGCGGGCCGGCACCGCAACTCCACCGCCTGAGCCGTCCCGGGCTGGTCGCTATCACCTGGTGGTAAGCGGGTGAGTCCGGCGGCGGCGCCGATCGGGGCCCGGGTAGCGTCAGCGGACATGACGGTCGTGCATCCGATCGCCCGGGCCTGGATCACCACTGGCGGCACCGGCGCGCAGAACTACGACGAGTTCGCCGACGACGCGGAGATCACCTCCATCGTCGAGGCGAATCCGCACAGCGCCCTGGGCATCGAGATGCCCCACCGGGCGCCCGGCAGCCTCGGGAAGTCCTTCCTCGACGCGCTGCCGGATGCCGTGGCGCGCCTGGCCGAGGCGAAGGCGGACGGCAGCTACACGCCGGCCGAGCAGGTGATGGTGCTCTACCGGATCAGCGCGCCGGGCGAGGAGAGCGCGTACGGGCTGTGGGCCATGGTCGACACCGACCAGATCTCCACCCGCGCCGACGAGCCGGGCCTGGTGATCCGCAACGAGGACGTGTTCATCGCCAAGGTGCGGGAGCGCGTCGCCCTGGCCGAGGCGCTCGGTCACCTGCTCTCGCCCGTACTCCTGCTCCAGACCGGCAAGGGCGACGAGCTGCACGCCGCGCTCGCGGCGGCGACCGACGCGGCCGGCGCGCCCGCCGCGACGGACGTCGACCAGTCCGGCCGCACGCACGCGATCTGGCTGCTCGGTCCGGGCCCGGCGCAGGACGAACTGACCGCGCTGGCAGGCGGCGGGGATCTGGTGGTCGCGGACGGCAACCACCGCAGCCTGGCCGCGCAGACCGGCGGTTTCCCGCGCTTCCTCGCGGTGGTCACCACGCCCGCGTCGGTCGCCATCCAGCCCTACAACCGGCTGGTCAGCGAGCTGACCACCACGCCGGACGAGCTGCTCGACCGGCTGCGCGCGGCGGGCGCGGAGGTCACCCCGGTTCACGGGCCGGTCGACGTCCCGGCCACCGGCGGCGTCGTGCACCTCCACCTGGGCGGCCGGGGTTACGCGGTGACGCTGCCGCACGTCGGCGCCGGCCGGCTGGAGAACCTCGACCACGCGCTCGTCGAGCGCCTGCTGCTGCGCGACGCGCTGGGCCTCGACCCGGGCGACAAGCGGATCACGTACGTGGGCGGCGACTACCCGGCGAGCTGGCTCGTCGGTGAGGTCGACGCCGGCCGGGCCGAGCTGGCGGTGCTCGTCGCGCCGGTGACTGTCGACGACTTCGTCGCGGTGAACCTGGCCCGGGAGAAGATGCCGCGCAAGAGCACCTGGTTCACCCCGAAGGCGCGGGCCGGCCTGGTCGTGGCCGAGCTGCCGCACTGACCGTGTGACGAATCCGCCTCCGGGTCGCCGCCCGCGCGCCGGCCCGGACGCGGGCCTGTCAGACTGCGCGGTATGCGCGTCTACCTGGGATCCGACCACGCCGGTTTCGAGTTGAAGGTGCACCTCGCCAACCACCTGGCCAAGCAGGGCTACGAGGTGGTCGACGTGGGACCGCACGTCTTCGACCCGGACGACGACTACCCGGCGTTCTGCCTGCACACCGGTGACCGGGTGGTCGGTGACCCGGGCAGCCTCGGCGTGGTGATCGGCGGCTCCGGCAACGGCGAGCAGATCGCCTCGAACAAGGTCGCGGGCGTCCGGGCGGCGCTCGCCTGGAGCGTCGACACCGCCCAGCTCGCCCGCGAGCACAACGACGCCAACATCGTCGCGATCGGTGCCCGGCAGCACACGCTGGACGAGGCCACCGCGCTCGTCGAGGCGTTCCTGACCACGCCGTTCTCCGGCAACCCCCGGCACAGCCGGCGCATCGAGCAGGTGGCCGCCTACGAGCAGAGCCGCCGCCTGCCCGAGCTGCCCGCCTGAGCGGACCCCTCCGGGTTCACCGCCCGTTGCGGGGCAGGTCCTCGCGCGGCACCCAGTTGCGGCGGATGAGCACCACCCGCTGTTCGGCCTCGGCGAGGTCGTCCTCGGTGGGGCGGGCCGCGTCGCGTGCCCGCAGCGCGGCCGTCACGCTCACCTGCGACGAGCCGGAGCCGACCAGCCCGCGCAGCCCGCGCTCGCCCTCCTCGGCGGGCGCGGCGGCGCGGCGTCCCCGGGGCTCCGGCTCGCCCGGCCGGCCACCGCGCGCGGGCCGGGACACCACGTCGTCGTGTACGGGTGCGGTGCTGGCGGTGGTCCCGCTGGTGCCGGTGCTGTCGGCGTCGGCCGGGGTGCCGGCCTCGCCGTGATGCCGCAGCCGTCGTCGCCGTCGCTCCGCCTCACCCATCCCCCGACCGTACCGCCCCCGACCCACCCGCGCCCTGGGTCGCGCGATCATGAAGTTGGCCGGGACGAACCGGACGGTTCACGCCGCCAACTTCATGATCGACGGGGGAAGCGGGCGGGGGCGGTCAGAAGACCTCCATGGGGGAGGGGGCGCGGTGCCAGGTGAAGGCGGGCGTCAGCGCGGTCAGCGTGTGCGGGATCAGCTCCTGGACGTGGCCGGCGGCGGCCAGCGCGTACGGGTTCGCGCCGCCGAGGTACAGCTCGCCGAGCGCGCGTACGTCACACGCCAGCCCGGCCGGGGCTGTGGTGGGCGTGCACTGCGCGCCGTCGCGCCCGCCGACCAGCCGCCAGCGGCCGGTGTTCTCCTTCAGCAGCTCGTCGGTGACCTCGATCACCACGTCCACGTCGGTGGCGTAGCGCCGGGCGGCGAGCGCGGCCGGCACGTCCACCACCCGCACCCAGAGCGCGTCGGCGAGCTGCGGGGAGAGCTGGCGGGGCTCGTCCACCAGCCGCAGCAGCGGCTCGTCCAGAGCCGCGATCGGGAACGACAGCCGGCGGGTCAGGTCGACCGAGAGCAGCAACCGCCACAGCGCCGTGTACGCCTCCGGCGTCGCCGCCACCACCTCGCCGACCTGCACCTCGGCCTGCGGCCCGGTGGCCGACGAGCTGTCCTTCGTCCGGTAGAGCGCGTACCCGTCGAGGCCGTCGGCGCCCTCGTGCAGCAGCACCCGGCGCTCGGTGGCGCCGCCCCGGTGCGCCTTGAGGTCCGCCAGCACGTACGACCACCAGCGCTCGTCGCGGCGGGACCAGCCGGGACGTTCGGCGCGGACCCGCTCGTACAGCCGGGCCAGCTCGTCCCGGTGCGCGTCCGGACGGTCCAGACGCAGCCTGCCCTCGGCGGGCGCCGGGGCGGGCAGCCGCAGGCCGGTGGTGTCCACGGACAGGACGTAGCGCGGGGCCGCCGACCCGTAGCCGAAGCGGGGGTAGATGCGTCCCTCGCTGGCCCAGAGCACCGCGATCGGCTCCCGGCCGGCGTCGCGGACGTCCCGCAGCTGGCGGCGCATCAGCGTGGTGAGCAGGCCGCGCCGCCGGTGCGTCGGCGCGACAGCGACCATCGTCACGTGCGCGGCGGGCACCTCCGCGCCCGGCACCGCGAGCTCGCGGCTGAACGCGGCGGCGTGGGCCACCGCCGTCCCGCCGTCGCGGACCAGCAGCGACCGGTCCGGCTCGAAGATCGGGCGTTCCAGCGCCTGCACCTCGGGGTCGAGATCGCCGTGGAAGGCCAGCGCCAGCAGCGCCGCGATGTCGTCGAAGTCCTCGGCTCGGGATACCAGCACGTCAGTCACGGCACGTGTGTATCGCACGGTGACGGGGGTCGGCACCCTATTTGCGGGCTGGCTACCCTCGGAACGGAGGCCGGTATCGGTCGAGGGGGAGGACGGAAGATGGCGGACCAGACACAGCCGTGGGCCGAGCGCACCGTGGAGGTGCCGCCCCAGCCGGGGGTGGTGCCCCCGCAGCGGGACGCGTTCCAGCGCGGGGTGGCGGCGGTCGGTCAGCCGCGCCCGTCGCGTACGCCGCGCACCGAGCAGTTCCCCACGGTCGAGCAGCACGGCGACTGGGCGGCGGAGCCGGCGCCGCGCCGGCCGATGAGCTGGCACCTGGCCCAGGCGCGCAAGGGCGGCGAGCTGAGCGCCGCCGGCGCGCTGTTCGCGTTCGTGTGCTGGGGCATCTGGGCGATCTCCGGCCGGGGCAACCTGGTCGCCCCGCTGCTGACGTTCGTGCTCAGCCTGCTCACCGCGGTCGGCCTGTTCGCGCTGGCCCGGCTGCTCGGCCGGCTGATCCTGGAGCGGCAGTTCGGCCGGGTGCGCCGCAGCGCCAGGGGCGCCCACCTGGTGACCGCATTGTTCCTGGTCGGCGTCGGTGTGGCCTATCTCCAGCAGACCGAGTGGGTGGTCTCCGCCTGGAACTGGGTGACCGGCAACTGAGCCCACCGGTCGTCCGTCCGGTACGCGCCGGACGGACGACCCGGGGCGTCGGCCTCAGAAGGTGGTCGGCGCGCCGGCCGTCTTGCAGGCGGCGTTGATGTCCTTGCTGGCCTTCTCCATGGCGGGGTTGTCGGCAGCGGTGCCCGGGTCGGCGGCCGAGCCGGCCTTGCCGGCCTCCGCGCCGAACTCCTTCAGGGCGGTGGCCGCCTTGCCGTCGCCGGCGGTCCCGGCCAGCTCGGTCACCCGGCTGCCGAGTTCGATCAGGATCGCGCCGGTCTGCTTCGTCAGGTCGCCGCCCCCCTGCACGACGGCCATGAGCTTCGTCCGCATGTCCTTGTTGATCTTCTCTGCGGCGGTGCAGAGGTCCTTGTCGCTCACGGCGGCCGCCGACGGCGAGGGGGCCGCCGTGGAGGGGGCCGCGGAGGCCGACGTGGCCGCCGGCCCGGCCGTGGTCGAGGGCTTCTCGTCGCCGCACGCGGCGAGGCCCAGCACGGCACAGGTCAGGAGGATCGGGATGATCCGGTTCGTTTTCACGTCTGGGCACGCTAGTCGATGCCCGTCATTGATCAAACTCGGTTTGCCGGGGTGGTCCGCGGGACGCACGGG
The DNA here is from genome assembly GCF_049179035.1 of Micromonospora sp. WMMD1274. Taxonomy (NCBI): domain Bacteria; kingdom Bacillati; phylum Actinomycetota; class Actinomycetes; order Micromonosporales; family Micromonosporaceae; genus Micromonospora; species Micromonospora sp. WMMD1274. Next base: position 1,519,332 of record NZ_JBMHMG010000001.1, on the reverse strand, counting down.
CGGGCGGCATGCGTGCCGCCCGCCCGTGCCCGGCCGCGGTACGCCGCGACACCGGTCGTCGCTCCACCAGGACCGTGCTGCCTTACCCCGCCGCACGGGCTTCATCCGTCGCCCGTTGGGCTGAGCGCTCAGCTCTGCTCGTCGGCCTTCGGCGACGCGACCCGGGCCGCCGGGTCCTCGACGCCCGGCTCGCCGCCACCGGGCGCCACCATGCCGTCGTAGTTGTAGACCACGCCGTCGTCGCCGTGCTGCTTGGTGGTCCGGATGTAGCGGTGGATCATCCCGTCGATCTCGATCTCCACCAGGGCCTTGCCGTCCGCGTCCTGGCTGCTGCCGTCGCGGGGCCCGCCCACCAGGTACGCCTTCGTGTTCGTCTCCATGTGCCCGCCCTACCCCCGTCCGGGCCGGCGGAAACGGCCGGGCCGGCGACCGCCCACCGCCGTGAGCGGCCGTTCAGCGAGCCGGGGCGTGCTTCCGGCGCACCGGCCCCGCCCGGCCGTCGTGCCGGCCCGGCGTCGCGGAGCAGCATGACGGCATGGGCGCGTATCGATCAGCGTACGAGCGGAGCATCGCCGACCCGGCCGGCTTCTGGCGGGACGCGGCGGCCGACATCGACTGGGTCATCCCGCCGGAACGCATCCTCGACGACTCGGCGGCGCCGCTGTACCGCTGGTTCCCCGACGGGGTGCTGAACACCTGCCACAACGCGCTGGACCGGCACGTCGCCGCCGGGCGTGGTGACCAGCCCGCGCTGATCCACGACAGCCCGGTGACCGGCACGGTCCGTACCCTCACCTACGCCGAACTGCTCGCCGAGACCGCCCGGTTCGCCGGTGCGCTGCGCCGTCTCGGCGTCGGCCGGGGCGACCGGGTGCTGCTCTACCTGGCGATGGTCCCGGAGGCGGTGGTCGCCATGCTGGCGTGCGCCCGGATCGGCGCGGTGCACTCCGTGGTGTTCGGCGGATTCGCCGCGCACGAACTGGCCGTCCGGATCGACGACGCGCGGCCGAAGGTGGTGGTGGCCACCTCCTGCGGCATCGAGGCCGACCGGGTGGTGCCGTACCACCCGATCCTGACCGCCGCACTCGACGAGGCCGCGCACGCGCCGGAGCGCTGCGTGGTGGTGCAGCGCCCGCAGGAGCCGGCCCCGCTGGTGCCGGGCCGCGACCTGACCTGGGCCGAGGTGATGGCGGACGCGGAACCGGCGCCGTGCGAGCCGGTGGCCGCCACCGACCCGCTCTACGTCCTCTACACCTCCGGCACCACCGGCCGGCCCAAGGGCGTGGTGCGGGACAACGGCGGGCACGCGGTGGCGCTGCGCTGGTCGATGCGCAACGTCTACGGCATCGAGCCGGGCGAGGTCTTCTGGGCCGCCTCCGACGTGGGCTGGGTGGTCGGCCACTCCTACATCGTGTACGCGCCGCTGCTCACCGGCGCGACGACGGTGCTCTACGAGGGCAAGCCGGTCGGCACCCCCGACGCCGGGGCGTTCTGGCGGGTCGCCGCCGAGCACCGGGTGGCCGCGTTGTTCACCGCGCCCACCGCGATCCGGGCGATCCGCCGCCAGGACCCGGACGGCAGCCACATCGACCGGTACGACCTGGGCGCGCTGCGTACCCTCTTCCTCGCCGGTGAGCGGCTGGACCCGGACACCTGGGCCTGGGCGGGGGAGCGGCTCGGCGTACCCGTGGTGGACAACTGGTGGCAGACGGAGACCGGCTGGCCGGTGGCGGCCAACCCGCGCGGCCTGGAGCCGCTGCCGATCAAGCCCGGGTCGCCGTCGGTGCCGGTGCCCGGCTACGACGTGCGCGTGGTCGACGGCGCGGGCCGGGACGTGCCGCCCGGCACGGACGGCTCGATCGTGATCCGGCTGCCGCTGCCGCCCGGCTGCCTGCCCACGCTCTGGGGCGACGACGAGCGGTTCGTCCGCTCCTACCTGTCGACGTTCCCCGGCCACTACCTGACCGGCGACGGCGGCCGGTTCGACGAGGACGGCTACCTGTACGTGATGGGCCGCACCGACGACGTCATCAACGTGGCCGGGCACCGCCTGTCCACCGGCGCGATGGAGGAGGTCCTGGCGACGCACCCGGCGGTGGCCGAGTGCGCGGTGATCGGCGTGGCCGACGCGCTCAAGGGGCAGGTGCCCAGCGGGTACGTGGTGCTCAAGGCCGGCGCCGACGTGGACCCGGACGCGCTCGCCGCGGAGCTGGTCGCGCTGGTCCGGCAGCGGATCGGCCCGGTGGCCGCGTTCCGCCGGGTGACTGTGGTGCCGGCGTTGCCGAAGACCCGCTCCGGGAAGATCCTGCGGCGCACCATGCGGGGCCTGGTGGAGGGGCGCGACGAGCCCGTCCCGGCGACCATCGACGACCCGGGCGCGCTCGCCGTCTTCCGCGACCTCGGCGCCACGAGCTGACGCGACCGGGCCGGCACGGCGCCGGACGGACGGTCCCCGGCCGGACTCCACCGGCCGGGGACCGCCGCGGTCAGCGCCGGACCGGGTTGCCGGCGGCGTAGTCGCGCGCGACCCGCACCAGTTCCACCAGGCCGCCGGCGTACTCCTGCGCCTCGGCGTGCGCCTCGTCGAACGGCGGCTGGAAGCCGACGCCCTCCCACTGACCGGTGGCCTCGTTCCACCTGTCGTTGCCCACCTCGAAGTCCCAGGCGAAGATGCCCAGCTCGTAGTAGAGCTGGTCGGCCGAGTTGCCGGCCGCCGAGTAGAGCACGTCGGCGACCGGGCCGGTCTGCGACGGCCAGGTGACGGTGCCGCGCTCGGCCGCGATCGCGCCCACGATGCGCCGGGCGCTGCCCAGGAAGAGTGTCGACTCGTCGATCGACGGGCGCGGCAGCGTCACCCGCCCGTCGGCCTTGTACGCCCCGGGCGGCCACATGAAGTAGCCGCCGTACGAGTGCACGTTCATCGCGAACTTGATGTTCGGGTGGGCCTTGGCCAGGTCGATCACGTTGCGGCTCTCCGGCTCGGACAGCTCCGCCGTGCCCGCGTAGTTGCCGGACAGGCAGTTGGCGCTCGCGCCCACGTACCCGTCGAACAGGGATCCGACCGTGTAGTTGCGGTTGACGTCGACGCCCCACATGGTGCGGTTCTTCGGGTCACGGGAGGCGCCGGTGCAGTGGTTGACCAGGTTCTTGCGCTGGAAGTTGTAGTCGTGGAACGAGTAGTTCGCGCCGTCCGGGTTCACGGTCGGGATGACGAACACGTCCACCTGCTCCAGCAGCTTGCGGGTCGCCGCGTCGGTACGCGCGTTCGCCAGCAGCCGCTCGGCGAACTCCAGCGTGACGAGCGGGGTCGCCCACTCGCGGGCGTGCTCCTGCGAGTACGCCAGCACGCCGATCCGGGAGCCGTCGCGGTGCTTGCCGATCCGCAGCGCCTGCACCGTCCACGGCCGGGCCGGCACCTCGGTGCCCTGCAAGCCGTCGTCGAGGCGCACCGGCCCGGTGACCGGCATCGGCAGCCCGGCGGAGCCGTCCTCCACAGTGGCCCGGAAGCGGGCGCCCCGCGGGGCGTTGATCAGGGCGGCGACGTCGTCGGTGGTGCTCGTGACCTTGCCCGCGCCGTCGGTGGCCAGCGAGATGGTCAGCACCCGGTCCCGGTAGCGCATGTTCAGCGGCCGGTTCGGCCGGCCCGGGTCGACGGTGCGTACCTGCACGCCGTTCATGCCCTGGTCGCCGAAGCGGACCGACTCCACCACCACGGCGGCGGCCGCCGGGTCGCCCAGGTAGGCGGCGGCGGTCCGGCGGTATCCCTGGGTCTTGTTCGGCAGGTCGATGACGTCCACCAGGTCGCGGTACTGGCGGCCGAGCCGGGCGATGCGCGCCTTGATGTCGACGGGCGTCAGGTAGGCGTCGATGAAGTCCTTCTGATAGCCGGCCGGCTGCGGCGGCGGGGTCGCGTTCGGCCAGAGCGACGGCGTCACCGGCCGGCTCGTGCCGCCCAGCGTGGAGGTGGCAGTGAGCTGCACCGGACGGCTCGGCACGGGCTGCGGCAGCGCGTAGTGGTACTGGTACTCGCCCGAGTCCTCGAAGCGGTACAGCGGGAACGAGCCGGTGGCACCGTCGGCCGTCCGCCAGCTCACAGTGATCTCCACGTCCGGGTCGTCGGTGGCGGTGGTGGCGACCTGGGCCTGGAGGAACGTCCGGCCGCCGGTGGTCCACCAGTACGCCTGGAGGAACTGGAGCGTGTCGACAGCGGCGGCGCCGCTCGTACGCAGCCCGGCGCGGGTGCGCTCCTGCGCGGCGCGGCGGCTCTCGGCCAGGTGCCGGGCCCCGTCGTCGGCGCGCTGCACCACCTGCACGGCGGTGGCCCCCTGCCGGGTGAGGTCGGCGAGCTGCCGTCCGGTGAGGACCAGGTCGGCGGTCCATTCGCCGTCGCGCGAGCGGGGACGGTTGGCCAGGTCGGCGCCGCCGGCGACCAGGCGGTCGAGCTGCGCCCGGTCGGCGAGCCGCACGCGGACCAGCGCGGTCTCGGTGGGGGCGAGCGTGATCGCGGGGGAGGGCGGTGCGGCGGCGCCCGGCCCGGGATGGGCCAGCGCCGCGGCGATCAGGATGCTGGTGGTGGCGAGTGCGGTCCACCGTCGTCGGACGAACACGGGGCCTCCTGACGAACGTCGATCTCTCTGCCGTTCACACCAGCCGAGGCATCGATCGCTGTCAAGCTCAGTTCCGGTCAGCCGGCGAACCGGTACAACCGGAACTCCTTCTCCGCGCCGCACACCAGCATCTCGGTGTTCCACGAGCAGGACTCGCTGCGGATCTGCTTGAGCTGCCCCATCTCGACCGGTTTGCCGTCCACCGCCGTCCCGGCGAGGACGCGGTCGTCCTCGTATGCGCTCGGCGCCTCGGAGAAGATCAGCAGGTTGCCGGCGTCCAACCGGACCGCCGTCCCGTCCCGGTCGCGCAGCACCGCCGTGCCGTCCGGCGCGAACAGCGTCACCGCGTCCGGCGAGTCCCGCCCGGCCAGCACGTGCTCACCGACCGGCACCAGCGACTCGGCGCGCGGTGCCGGCCACTGCCGGGTGCCCTCACCCTCGGTCGCCGCCACCACCCGCGTGTCGTCGGCGCCGCTGCCGGGCGTCTCCAGCAGGCACACGCGGCGCTCCCCGCAGGTGACGAGATCCTTCACCCGGCCGCCCTGTTCCGGCGCCTCGTACAGCACGCTCGGCGTGCCGAGACCGCCCAGGTCGTAGGCGAGCAGCCGCAGGCCGCGCTCGTTCTCCGCCACGTACAGCCGGTCGTCGCGGGCGGCCACCGGATCGTCGAGCCCGGCGACGTTGCCCCGGTCCTTGAGGATCTTCCCGCTGCGCATGTCGACGACCCGGACCGACCGGTCCGCGCCGACCTGCACGAGCCGGTCCGCCTTCCCCGCCCACGGGGCGAGCGGCGAGCCCTCGGCGTTGCCGGGCCCGTCCAGCGCCGCGCCGGTGCCGACCGGTACCACCTTCGTGCGCGCGTCGCCGTACTCGGTGCGCGGGTTGGGCCGCTCCCACCGCTGCCGGCCGTCGTCCAGCCGCAGCCCGACCAGGCGTTCGCCGGTGCGGTCCAGCCGGACGATCGTGTCGGGCCCGAGGTACAGGGTGTCGTCGCGGCCGACATCGGTCTGCCAGCGCTGCTTGCCGGAGTCGCCGTCGAGCACCGCGAGCACGCGCGGGGTACCGCTGCCGGTGGCGTCGCCGAGGACGAGCAGCCCGTCGGGCAGCGGCCGGATCCCCGCCCACCGCTGCGCGGCCGCGTCGGTCCGCTTCTCCCAGACCGTCTTCCCGGTGGCCGCCTCGACGGCCGTCACGTGCAGGTGGTCGTCGGGCAGCGAACGGACCAGGTAGGCGCGTTCCCCGAGCGTCGCGGTGAACATCTGGTCCGGCCGCGCGTCACCAACGGACACCGTCCTCACCAGCTCGGCGGTGTGGAAGTCAAGCGCCGGGTGCCGGTCCCGGAACACCCAGAGCAGCACCGCCGCCGCCACGGCGACGACCACGAGACCCGCGCCCAGCGCGACCCACCGGCCGCGCCGTGGCCGGCCGCCGCCGGGCCGGACACCGCCCGGGGCGGGGGAGAAGGGCGCCCCGGGTACGCGGGGACCGGGCCCCGCCGGCGGCCATCCTCCACCGGGCGGGGGCGGCGGCATCCCGGGTACGCCGGGTCCGGCGTGGTGCGCGGCGGGCGCTGCCCCCGGCACGAAACCGGGGGCGCCCGGAGTGCCGTCGTACCTCGGGTGCGGGACCGGACCCCCGGCGAGCGGCGTGCCGTCGTATCTCGTGGGGGACGTCGGTGGGACGGGCCCGTCGGCGACCAGCGTGCCGTGCGGACCGGCGGGCGCCGCGTCCGCTCCGCCGAACGGCGCGGTCGGGTTCGGCCTCGTCGCACCGCCGGGGACCGTGGCCGCGGTGGCGTCCGCAGCCGAACCGGGCGGGGTGGGCGCGGGTTCGGCCGGCTCGGGCCGGGTCGGCGCGGGTGGTGCCGACGCCGGGTGGGCGGGACGGCCGGACCGCCGGGGCAGCGGCAGGTCGGTGAGCGCGCCCTCGGCGACCGGCATCTCCGGCTGTTCCAGCACCGTCGGCGCGATGCCCAGCTCGGCGTGCAGCAGCCGGGCCACGAGCGGCACCCGCGTCGACCCGCCGACCAGGAACAGGCCGGACAGTTGCTCGGGGCGCAGCCCGGCGGCGGCGGTCACCTCCCGGGTCTCCGTCACCGCCCGGGCCAGCAGCGGCGCGGCCAGGCGTTCGAAGTCCTCCCGGGACAGCGGGACCGCCGCCTCCACCCCCGGTACGGCGACCGGCGCCACCATGGCCCGGGACAGCATCTCCTTGGCGCCGCGCACGTTGTCCCAGAGTTGCTGGCGGTCCCGCCGCTCGGCGGTGCTCGCCGGAGCGGTCAGCCGGGCCCACTCGCGCGGGTGGACCGGGCCGACCAGCTCGCCGAGCCGTCCGAGCAGGGCCGCGTCCAGGTCGAGACCGCCGAGGTCGGGGATCCCGCCGGTGGCGACCAGCTGGAAACCGGAGTCGCCCCACGGGTCGGCGCCCTCGTTGCGCAGCACCGCCACGTCGAGCGTGCCGCCGCCGAAGTCGAACACCGCCACCGAGCCGCCCACCGGCACCGGCCGGCGCAGCACCTGCGTGAAGTAGCGCGCCGCGGCCACCGGCTCGCGCAGCAGGCGGGTGCCGGGCGCGATCGGCCCGGCCAGCGTGTGCTCGGCCGCGGCCGGCCAGCCGGCGAGTTCCAGCGCGTCGTGCAGCACCTGACGGCGGGCCGGAGTCCAGGCCGCCGGGTGGGTGACCACCGCCGGGGGCAGCATCCCGACCGCCGCCACCGCCGCGTCCGCGACCGCGCGCAGCGTCGCGGCCAGCAGCTCCGCCGGCCGGTACGCCCGCCCGCCCAGCTCCACCGTCTCCTCGTCGACCCGGCGCTTCGGGTTCGGCTCGTAGCCGGCCGGGTCGGCCTGGGCCAGGCGCTGCGCGTCCCGCCCGACGTGCAGGTGACCGTCCGCGTCGGCGTGGACGCCGGACGGCAGGATCGGGTGGCCGTCGACGAGCACCGGCCGGGTCCGCCCGTCCGGCCAGCGCAGCACCGCCACGGTGTTCGAGGTGCCGAGGTCCACGCCGAGGGCGAAACCGTCCTGCTGGCCTGCCATCCGCGGCTACCTCCACCACCCGACGAGGATGTCCGGCCCGCATCGTACGCAGGCCGCGCCGCCGCGCCGCCCACCCGGCCCGGGAATGGACTGGCCGGTACGACGCCCGGCCGCATACCGTCACCGTCATGAAGGTGATCTCCGTCAACGTGGGCCGACCGCAACCGAACCCGTGGAAGGGGATCGGGGCCACCGGCATCGACAAGCGGCCCGTGGACGGTCGCGTCGCCGTCACCGCGCCCGGCCCCAAGGGCACCGGCGACGTCGGGCTCGCCGGTGACCGGGTCTACGACGTCGCCCACCACGGCGGCACCGACCAGGCGGTCTACGCGTACGCGCGGGAGGACCTCGACCACTGGGAGGCCGAGCTGGGCCGCCCGCTCGCCGACGGCTGCTTCGGCGAGAACCTGACCACCAGCGGGCTGGACGTCAACGGCGCGCTGATCGGGGAGCGGTGGCGGATCGGCCCGGACCTGGTGCTGGAGGTCTCCTGCCCGCGCATCCCCTGCGGCACGTTCCAGGGGTGGCTGGGCGAACACGGCTGGATCAAGCGGTTCACCCAGGAGGTACGGCCCGGGGCGTACCTGCGGGTGATCACGCCGGGCAGCGTCGGCGCCGGGGACCCGGTCGAGATCGTGCACCGGCCCGACCACGACGTGACTGTGGCGCTGGTGTTCCGGGCCACGATGCTGGAGCCGGAGCTGCTGCCCCGGCTGCTGGTGGCCGACGCGCTGCCCGCGGAGGACATGGCGCAGCTCCGCCGCCGCCTGTCCTGACCGGAGGACGGTCAGGGGCGTCCGCCTCCGGCCCGCCGCCTGGCCGCCACCACCAGCCCGGCGGCGAGTACCGCCACTGTCGCGCCGCCGACGATCCACCAGGGGCCGGGGACGTGCCGCGCCGCGACCTGCGTCCGCTCCGCCGAGACGGCGGACGGGGTGGCGGCCAGCGCCGGGGCCGAGATCTCGCGGATCCCGGCGCACAGCCCGGTTTCCCCGGCTGACGAGTTCACCCGGTAACGGGCGCCGACGCGGAAGCCGTAGCCGCAACTCTCCTCGCTGCGCGACACCTTCAGGCCGAGCGTGTCCCCGACCCCGGCGCCGCCCTTCTCGACGGAGTCGACGGTGATCCGGACCCCGCGGTCGGTCACCTCCGAGACGGTGCCGACGACGATGCTGTCCGCCCGCTCGTCCCGCTCGGTCGTGGACAGGGCGCACGAGCAGGCCCACGCGGGTTCGGCGGGTGACATGACCACGACCAGGCCGAGCGCGGCCAGGGCGACGACGAGCAGGGCACGAAGTCTCATGGCCGCTTCGACGCCGCCGGACACCAGTCGGTTCCGCGCCCGCTTGACGTCAACCGGACTTCAGGTCGGACGCTTGCGGGCGTGCTGAACTCCGTACTCGACGAGGCGTACGAGCGCGTACGCCACACCGGTCCCGAGCGCGACGGGTGGCTGTCCAACCACGTGCCGATGGCGGCGGAAGCCCTGGTGCGCCACGGCCACGAACGAGCTGTGCACCGCTGGATCGACGCGTACGCCGACCGGCTGGAGGAACGCCCGCGCGGCATCCGGCGCATCGCCACCGACGAGTGGCGCGACCCGCTCGGCGACCCGGTGCGAACCGGCGACTGGCTCGACCTCTTCGACCGCGAGCTGGCCGGCGACCCGTGGCGCGACGTGCTGGCCCGCTGGTGGCCACGACTGCTGCCGGGCATCGCCGCCGGCGCCACCCACGGCGTCATCCGCGTCGGCCACGCCGTGCGCGCGCTGCTCGACGCCGAGACCGCACCGCGCGTGGCCGAACTCGGCCAGGGGCTCGCCTACTGGGCCGCCCGCTGGCAGCCGCTCGCCCCGCCCGGCGGCGGGCCGTACCCCGGAACCGACGCCCGGTCCGCGCTCGACGCCGTGCCGCGCGTACCCGATCAGCGGTTCGGCATCCGGTCCCGCCTGGCGCAGCTGGCCGACCGGGACCGGTGGCCGGCCGCCGCGGCGGCCGTGCCCGGCGACGCCGCCGCCGACGTGCCCACCCGGCTCGCCGCTGTCGTCGACGCTGCGGTGGTCCGGCACGGCACGCACGGGTACGCCAGTCCCGTGATGCTCGTGCACGCCGCCACCGCGCCGAACGCCGTCCTGCGTACCCTGCCGGCCCTGCCGCCGGCGCTGTGGCAACGGAGCCTGGCCGCCGCCTGGGCGGCGACCGCCGCCGTCACCGCGGCCTACGCCCCGGCCGAGGCCCGTTCCCTCCCGCCGGCCGCCGGGCCGGAACTCGACGACGTCATGGCGCGGGCGCTGGACACCGGGGACGCGCACGCGATCAAATTCATCGACACCCTGAGTGATGCGTACGCCCGCAGCGCCGACCCGGCCCTGCTCGCCGTCGCGGCCCGATCCGTCGAGCAGATGGCCGCAGACTGAACACGTGGAGGGCCGATGACACCCGACGACGAGGCGTTCCTGCGCCGCGCCGTGGAACTCGCCGACCGGGCCGGCGCGTCCGGCGAGCGGCCGTTCGCGTCGCTGCTCGTCGGCGCGGACGGCACAGTCCTGATCGAGGACCACAACACGGTGGTCTCCGACCGGGACGTCACCGCCCATCCGGAGCTGAAACTGGCCCGCTGGGCCGCCCGGCAGCTCGCCCCCGAGGCGGCGGTCGCCACCACCATGTACACCAGTTGCCAGCCCTGCCCGATGTGCACTGTGGCGATCAACGCATCCGGCCTCGGCCGGGTCGTGTACGCGCTGTCCACCGAACAGTTCGAGCAGGTCAAGCCCGCCACCCCCGCGCCGCGCCCGGTGCGGTACGACGGGCCGGCGCTGTTCGACGAGGCACGCCGGCCGATCGAGGACCACTACTAGCACCGGGGCGACGGTGGACGCGCCACGGCGGAGCACCGGGTCGAGCGGCGCGGTGGCGTCCGGCGTCGCTACATGGCCGTGTGGTGGCCATTCCTGCTGCGAGGAAGCGGCTGGGCCGAGATGTGGAGACGGTGAAACCGTGATCGCACCGGAATCGGCGCGGCAGATCGCCGAAGAGTTCCTGGACACCGAGATCCGATACCGCTTCCCCCATCCGGTCGTCATCGTGGACGACGCCGTGAAGGAACTCGACGACGTGTACGTGTTCCCCTACGACGGGAAGGCGTACGTCGAATCCGGCGACTGGCGCGAGGCGATGGCCGGCAACTCTCCGGTCGCGGTGGACAAGCGAACGGGCGAAGCCCGCTTCTCTGCCTGAACGCGGAGATCGCCTGCCCACGCACCGGGGTGCCGGCACCGTCGTCACGCGGGGCACCGCGGACGGTGTGCGACGCCTACGCTGTGCCGCACGGCGACAGGGGGTGGGCCGGTGGGGCGTCGGCCGGGGTACGTCGCGATGGCGCTGCTCGGCGCGCTGCTGTTCGGTACGGCCGGCCTGGCCCTCGGGTCCTGGTACGGCGGCCGGGGCACCGAGCCGCTGAGCGCCGAGGCAATTCGGAGCGCGCCCGGCGAACTGCTTCCCGGTGTCGAGCCGAGCGGCGCGACGACAGTGCAGGGCTACCGGTACGGCGTCTGGCTGGCCGCCGACGACGTCGGCGGGAGCCGGATCGAGTTCCAGTACGGCGACGGCGCCGACTGCGCGCTGTCCGAGCTGATGCGGCGGGCCGCCGAGACGCGCGGATGGCGGGAAATCCGTCGGGTGCCGGGCGCCTCGTGCGACGGCTGGCGGGCCGAGCGAGACGGGATGACGGCCACGCTCACCCATCCGGCGCACGGGTCGAGGCTGAGCATCACACAGTCCGCCCCCGCAGGGTTCCGAGCCGCCACGATCACCGGCACCCTGCTCGGCGCCGTCGCCGGTGCGGTGCTGTTCCGGGTGGTGGCGCGGAGTCGTCGGCCCGTACCCCTGCTGGTCGGCACCCTGGTGACCGTCGCCCTGTTCCCGGGGGCCGCCCTCACCTGGACGGATCTGGCCGCGAATCGGCTCGCTGAGCCCGTGTGGCCCGTCTGGCGCGGGCTCGCTCCCGTGCTGGTGCCGCTCTGGCTCGTGCTCCTTCTGATCGGCGTGATCGTCCTCGCGAGGCGACGGGATCCGGCCGTGCCCGTCACCGATCCGGTCGCTACTGGTCATGCGGGCTGATCAGTGGATGCCCGACTCGTCGTACGGCACGCAGTCCCACAGGGTGTTCGCACGCTCGCGAACGACCGCGAACACCGGCCGGGACAGCACTACGTCGCCCGCCCGCTGGACGCGCACGACGATCCCCAGTTCGTCGGAGGCCGGATCGCCTTCCGGGGCGTACTGCGATGCGATGCCGCGCGCCAGCACGTAGCTCAGGAACTGCTCCTCCAGCCGGGACGGCACACGTCCGACCAGCCTGATCCCGTCCAGCGTCACCTGTGGGCCGTACCGCGCATCGACGACCACGCAGAAAAGGCCCTCCGAGCTGCCGAAATAAGCCGTGACCGCCGTGGCATGGGCAGGGACGCACGCGTTGCGGAACTCCGCCTTCTTCGGCTGGTGAAAGTCGTGTTGTGCGACGGAGACCGATGCAGCGAACCCGGGTAGCGCCTCGACGGCCTCGTCGTGGCTCATGCCGAACCGCAGAGGTCCCACGCTGACCAACGGCGTGTACGTCCACTGCTCTCGCTCTGCCTCGGTCAGGACATGCCAGGGGCTGGTCATAAGTCAGCCACTCCCATCTCGTTCGTGGCCGCGGGGTTCGTACTCGGCCTGGCTCTCCGCCAGCGGGTGCCGATGAGCCTTCGGTTGCTCGCCCATTCTCCGGAGGGCTGCGTTGCGCCGAAGCCCGGAAGCAGCCCTGGGAACTAGAACGTGACGGGCTAGCCTGACCGCCGTGACGTCGATCGAGCAGCTTGAACGGGACGTCTGGCCGGACCCCGGCCCGGAGGCCACGTCTCTCGTGAGGCGCTGCGTGGAGCTACGACGCAAGCCGCTGGCTGAGTTCACTGTCGAAGACCTGCGCATCATGCTCGGGCAGGAAATCGGCGTTCCTGCTCTGCTGCCTCTCGCGTTGCAGGTCCTGCTGCGCGATCCGTTGGCGGAGGGCGACTACTACCCGGGTGACCTGCTCGCCAACGTGCTGCGGCTCCCCGAGCCGGCGTGGTCGGGCCTGCGAGCCGAACGGGAGCGGCTGCGATCCGTTCTGGCCGAACTCGTCGCCGGTCGCCCGTTCTCCGACCCGGACCTTGACCCTCGCGAGCCGGACCGGCACCTGCGCGACGCCGTCGTGGGGTTCCTCGGTCGATGAGAGCGGCGGAGGTCATCTGCCGCCGAGGTGCTCTGGTGGCATCATCGATCCGTGCCTGTGATCGAAGTTGTCCTCGGTGACATCACCCGAGAGGACGTCGATGCCGTCGTTACCGCGGCGAATGAGTCGCTGCTGGGTGGCGGCGGTGTGGACGGGGCGATTCATCGTGCAGCCGGACCGCGGCTGGCCCAGGCGGGTGCCGCGCTGGCACCGTGCGATCCGGGCGACGCGGTCGCCACGCCGGCGTTCGATCTGGACCCACCGGTACGCCATGTCATTCACACCGTCGGGCCGGTGTGGGAAGGCGGCGGCTACGGTGAGGCCGACGTCCTGGCGTCGTGCTACCGGCGCAGCCTCGAGGTTGCCGATGAGCTCGCCGCTCGCCGCGTCGCCTTCCCCGCCATCGCTACTGGTGTCTACGGGTTTCCGGGCGACCAGGCAGCGGAGATCGCAATCTCGACCATCAGAGCGACACCGACGAACGTCGAGCACGTCCGCCTGGTCGCCTTCGACCAGGCCACGTACGAACTGCTGGCTTCGGCGCTCCAGGGGTCCGGCCGTTGAGTTCGTGAGGCGGATCGTCGCCGGCGGCCAGAGCAGCTGACGGCCACGGCTGGCCCGAGCGGGGGAGTCGCCGACCGGCCCAGGATCGGGGATGCAGCCCCTGACCGGGGCCGGAGGCTGTTGGAGCGGGCGACGGGAATCGAACCCGCACCGTCAGTTTGGAAGGACGAAGATCAACGCCCCGGGATGCCCCAAACGCCTGCTCGTCGCGCCCGGCCAGGTGAGCGCTCGTGCCCGCTCGTGCCCGCTCCGGGCCCTGGCTACTGGCACGTGGCTGGCACGCTGCCTGTTCGCCCCAGTGCTCGCCGCGTCGCCCCGCCATGGCCAGGTCGCCTGTGATCCACATCGCTGTGGGCGGGAGCACGGGATGAGTGTGGCCAGCCATAGGGTCGGAGCGTGAGCGTCAACGAGGACTCCTCCGGTCAGCTTCTGGTGCCTGGCTCCGGGATCGCAGGCGACAGCGGCGAACCAACCAGCGACCTGACGGCAATCCGGGAAGCTGTCCGACGGCAGGCCCAGCGGGCGACCTCCGGCATCGAGGACATGGTGTCCTACCTGTCCCAGCAGGTGGCGGATGAGTCGCATCGCGAGGTGACTGGTCCCCTGCTGGCTGGCACCGGTGCGAGCGGTGTCGTGCGGTACCGAGGTCGGGTGGTCGCCGAATGGGGCGACTCGGCGATCCCGGAAATGCTGTTCAGCGGCACCAAGAGCGTCGTCGCCACCGTAGCGGGATTGGCCTTCGACCGAGGACTGCTTGCCCCGGATGCGCTGGTGTCGGCGACGGTCCGTCATCCGATGGTCAACTGCCTCGGAATGGAGGGGATCACGTGGCAGCATCTGTTGCAGCAGACCAGCGGGTGGAACGGTGAGCTGTGGGGGAAGCCGACGGGGGTGGACGCGCAGAGCCGCCGTGAGGGCTTCGAGCGCGAGGGAGCGCCCGGTACCGGGTGGGCCTACAACGACGTACGGGTGAACCTGCTCTGCCTTGCCTTGACGGTGCTGTTCCGCCGACCGCTGCCCGACGTGCTCCGCGAGGACGTGCTCGAACCACTCGGTGCCTCCTCGTCCTGGTCCTGGCACGGCTACACCGACTCGGTCATCGACATCGACGGGATGCCCACGCCGGTGGTCAGCGGCGGGGCGCACTGGGGCGGCGGTCTGTGGATCTCCGCGAGGGATCTGGCTCTGCTCGGCGAGCTGCACCGGTGCCGGGGCGAGTGGCGGGGCCGGCGGCTGCTCAGCGAAGAGTGGATCGACCGCGCCTGGAGTCCCTGCGACTTGAACCCCGACTACGGCTACCTCTGGTGGCGCAACGACTCCCAGCGGGTACAGCCCGGCGCTCCGGCCAGCGGACGATGCGCCCGCGGCAACGGCGGCCGTCACCTGCTCTGGATCGACCCCGCCCGGGACCTGGTCATCGCCTCGCACTGGGGCGACGATGTCCGCGACTTGATTACCGAGGTCTCGGCCGCCATCCCGGCGACCCCCACCCGTACTGGCTCGTGACGCCACCGAGGCGATGCCAATCACCTACTCCAGATGCTGCCCGTTAACTTGCCGCCCAGTGACGCCGGTAACGCTGGCCTGGGGCTGACTGACAGGAGTGCCATGGACCGGACGCGGGAGTTGGAGGGTCTGTCGGAGCACTTCGCCCAGGCACCAGCCATCTTCACCACCTCGCCGCTGTACCAGGCGTTGTGCACAGCTGTTGCGGCCGACCAGCCAACACTGGAGATGCTGCTCGAACGACGCTCCGGGCAGCAGGCGTCGTTCCTGCTCTTCGGCGCAGCCCATTACCTCCTGCTGGACGGTGTCCACCACGATCTGCGCCACTTCTACCCCTCGGTCGTCGGGCCCGATGCTGCCGACGCAGAGTCGGCAGGACCGGTGTTCGTCGACTTCTGTCGTGCGTTTCGCCGCGAACTTGGAGAGCTGGTCCGTTCCCGTCTCGTGCAATCGAACGTTGTGCGTAGAGCTGCCGGTCTCCGCTTCGCGCTGGCCGCGCTCAGACGCCAATGTGACGGCCCTGTGCATCTGATCGAGGTGGGCGCCAGTGCGGGCATCCACCTCCAAGTGGACCGATACCGCTACCTCATCGGCGGACACTCGTTCGGGCGGCAGGAATCTCCGGTCACCATCGAGAGCCGCTGGCTCGGCACGGAGCAGCCACCGAACTTAGACGACATCCCGCTGATCGCCACCAGGGTCGGCGTGGACCTGAACCCAGTGGATGTCACAAGCATTCAGAATCGGCGCTGGCTCAGGGCGCTGGTCTGGCCCGAGGACCACGCCGGAGCGGGGCTTCTTGAGGCCGCCCTCGAACACGTGGCGGCGGACCCGCCGGAGATCATCGCCGGCGACGCCATTGATGTCTGTTCGCCGCTGGGCCGAAGCCTGCCGCCCGGCGAGCCGCGTGTTGTATTCCATGCCGCGACACGAATGCATGTGCCCACCCATCGGCGAGCCGCCTTCGATGAAGCGATCGATTCAATTGGCAGCGATGGGCCGCTGTACCACGTCTGGCAGGAGCCGCCGTCGGCACAGCACCACGGCGAGCTGGCGGACGACCGGGGAGTGATCGCGTTTCACGGTCCGGGCGACAGCAAGCCGACGTCGCTGGTGCAGGTTGACGGACACCTGAACTGGCTGGCGCCCCTGCATGACATGTAGGTCATAGGCACCGGAGATCGCCACCGGCCCGGCCGCCCAGTGGGGCTGCTCGTTGATGAGGGGCAGGGAGGGGCAGCCAGTTGTGTGCGGATCTCCTCGTCGGGCAGTCGCCAGACCGTCCAGCCTCCCCGGACGGGGACAAGGTGGAGCGCCCTACCGGACGAACGACCTTGGCCCCGTCCGGGGAG
This sequence comes from Micromonospora sp. WMMD1274, assembly GCF_049179035.1. NCBI lineage: Bacteria > Bacillati > Actinomycetota > Actinomycetes > Micromonosporales > Micromonosporaceae > Micromonospora > Micromonospora sp. WMMD1274. The sequence goes on along the minus strand of NZ_JBMHMG010000001.1, from coordinate 1,503,018 downwards.
GCTGGTAGCCCTTGTGGTGCCCGGCGAGGTGATCCGCGGCGGCATCTCTGAGGAGGGTCGGGGTTCGGGGCGGAGCCCCGAGGTCTTCGAAGTCTGGCAATCCCGAAGCGTGGCCGGTCGGCCCGGCCGATGCCGGCCGGAGGTCGCCAGCAGGCCGGGGCCGGGCCGGCGCGGCCCGCTTGCGGGCCGCCTTGATCTGATAGAGCGCAATTCGGCAATGTCACACGGCGAGCTGCGCCAGGTGCTCGCATATCCGACGGGCAGCATCGGCGGGGCTGGTGGTCCCGGTGTCGATTGCCAGGCTGGCATCCGGCAGCGGCGCGGTCTCATCCCATGCACGTAGGCGGGCAGCGGTGTCGCCGGTTGCTCGTGCCGTGATGCGGTTTCGGGCGATGTTGCGGGCGCAGTGCACGTAGACCGTGAGCCAATGGACGTCCGGCAAGGAGGACCTGACGGCCTGGACGGCATCGACCTGGCCGAGGTGCAGCACGGGTATGTGGTCGATGAGGTCGGCCTCAAGCGTGGGCCGGTCGACGACGTACACAGCTCCGTAGCGGTGGTTCTCCCACACAACATCGCCCGCGGCGCGCAGCTGGTCGATGTGCTCGACGGTTGTCATGCGGTAGCCGGCGGTTCGTCCCGGTCCTGCCTTCAGCCGTTGGAACAGGCGGCAGGCGGGATCAAGGTCGCGGAGTGCTCGGGTGATGGTGTCTTTGCCGGCAGCGGGAGGGCCATAGAGGATGACGCCACGCATCAGGCGGAACCGCGCCTTAGCACCGTGTCGAGCAGTTCCTTGGCCTGGGTTTGCAAGGGAGCGCTCGACGCGCAGTTCTCCACAGTGATGTGCGGCCCTGCCGGGCGGAAGTCGATATCCATGGTGGCGAGGTATCCGGGCCAGTCGGAGAGCTTGAAGGCGTCCCGTGCTGCGCCTCGGCGACGCAGATAGGTGTGCATGGTGTCCGGGTCGCAGTAGAGCCAAACGAGCGTGACGGCGGCTTCGAGGTTGGCGAACGAGGCTTCGGTACGACTGATCCAGGCGGGGTCGCTGAACTCGCGGATGAAGGGCGCAGTGACGACGGCGCTGTTGCCGCAACCCACGTTCTCTAGAGCGGCGGCGCTCAGCGCCTCGTACTCGCGTGGCCGGACCACGTTCAGATACGTCTCGGATTCTCGGTCATGCGGCGACTGCCCGAGAACCTCCAGCGCGGCCTCAACAACGGGACGGGTCAGGGTGTCCTTGTCGAGCATCGGCCAACCGGTCTGTCGCGCGAGGACGCGGCCCAGCTCGGTCTTTCCGCTGCCGGCATAGCCGCCGATCAGGATGACGTGTGGCTTCGGTAGCCGGATCTGGCTGGTCCGGGCCTGGTTCGGGTTGCGGACCACTCGCTTCGACCGCGATTTGCTCTCGATCAAGCCTTCATCCGCAAGCAGCTTCATCGCCTCGCTGATGGTGAAGACGCTGGTGTCCCACTGTGCGGCCAGCTCGCGGGTGGACGGCAGGACCTGGCCGTCGCGCAAAACGCCGGCCTCAATCTCGTTTCGGATGTGGCGCGCCACCTGCTGGTGCTTGCTCTCCGACTCGGAGAGGCGCGGACGCGGGGATGACATGGCTGCCCTCGCTGTCAACGTGAGTTTTCGGGTGAGCCTATCAGTGGCCTATCAGTTGTTCAGTGCGTAGTCGCTGGTCAACAGCGTGTTTAGAAGATCTTGTGAGCGAACAGTTGATAGGTCGAGCTAACAGTTGTTAGTGTGACGGGCATCGAAGCCTAGCCGGCAGGGGTCGGTGGCGAAGACACAAGGAGTGCCAAGGTGGCTGTCCCGAACACGATCAAGGTTCCGGTTCCGTTCGACTACGTGTTCCCGGCGGGTGCGCTGTGCCTGGGTGTGGAGCCGGTGACGGACTTCGACAAGCGCGGCCAGGGTGACGACCAGGCCCGCGACAAGGACACGGGCGAGCGGCTGTGGGTTGTCAAGGTCCTCGACCTGGACCCGGAGGCCGGCAAGTTCGGCGGGACCAAGGAGGTCAAGGTGAAGATCGCCGCTCCGGTGCAGCCGGTGCCGCCGGCGTCGAAGATCCCGGGCTATCCGCCGGCGGTGCAGTTCTCCGACGTGACGCTGACGCCGTACGTCGACAGCCAGCGGTGCAAGGGCTCGGGGAAGTGCCGGGCGCGGCAGGCGTGGTCGATCCGCGCCGGGGCCATGACCGAAGCCGCCGCCGTCAAGCAGGCGGCCTGACCAGATCTGGACGCGGGGCGGGCCTCATCCGCCAAGACCAAGCCCGCCCCGCGCTCTGACCCGTTCTCCCTGGAAGGAGTTGGGCTGATGCCCACGCTAGCTGACGCTGCCCGCATCGCCGGGAACCCGCGCCCCGCCCCCCGCCGCACGACACACCGCCGCACCGTGATGCGCCTCGCCGGCCCCGGCATTCGGGCCGCCCGCGAGGTCTACACCACGGTTCCGGCCGACGCGGTGCGTGTGGCCGCGCTGGTGGAGATCTCCGCCGCCGCCGCAGCTTTGGCGCGGACGGTGGTGAAGCTGCGGCACCTCGACCCGGACTTGATCGCCCCGCACGTGTCCGACCGGGTCGACCTGCGGGCGGTGCTCGGTCGGGGCCGGTGGCTGCCGACCATGACCCGTCACGTTCCCGCCCCGGAGTCGGGGCCGGTGGACCTGGCCGCGCTGATGCCGGCCCGTCCGGCGGGCCGCCGCCGTGTTGTGCGCCGTCGACCCGGCTCCCCGGGGCAGGGCTCCCTGTTCACCGCCGCCGCGTCGGCCGGGGAGGGCTGAGGGATGCCGCTGGTCAACGTGATCCGGGGTGACCGGGTCGACTCCGCCCCGATCAACGTGCGTACCCCGTTCATCCGCATCCCGCTGTGGCTGGCCCTGACCTGGTGGACCGTCAAGGCCCTCGCCCGCCTCGCCGTGGTGCTGGTTCGCTTCTGGTACGTCACCGCCCCGGCCGTGTTCTTCGGCTGGCTCTACGTGCGGTTCGGCTGGGCCGGTCCGGTCGGGGTCGTCGTCCTGGTGGCGGTCGTCGCCGCCGGGTGGGGCTTCGGTCATCGTTCGTCGTTCCGGCGGTTCGGGTGGTGGCCGGTGCTGGCCCGGTATCGGCGGTGGCTGTACGGCCGGAACTGGCACGCCGCGATGGTCACCGCCAAGCTCGCCGTTTCCTTCGACTCGCACACCGTCCTGCCCGTCCTGCGCCGGGTCACCTGCGCGGCCGGCGTCGACGTGGTGATGGTGCGGATGGTCACCGGGCAGATCCCCGATGACTTCGCCAAGGTGGCCGAACGCCTCGCCCACACCTTCGGCGTCCGCCAGGTCAAAGCCACCCCCGGCAACCGGCCAGACGTGGTGCTGCTGCACCTGTTCCGCGGTGACCCCCTCGCCAAGCTCCTCCGCCCCCTCCCGGTGCCGGCAATGCCGGAGTTCACCGCCCTGCCGGTCGGCCGGCGCGAGGACGGCGACGGCTACAACCTGCGCCTCTTCGGAACTCAGGTCTTGGTGGTGGGCGCCACGGGTTCGGGGAAGGGCTCGGTCATCTGGTCCGTGGTCCGCTCCCTCGCCGCCGGGGTCACCTCCGGCCTCGTGCAGCTGTGGGGCCTGGACCCCAAGGGCGGCATGGAACTCGGGATGGGCGCGCCGATGTTCGCCCGGTTCGCCCGCAAGGACTACGCGGCCATGTGTGAGCTGATCGAGGAAGCCGCCACCGTGGCCAAGGACCGGGCCGGGAAGCTGTACGGCCGGACCCGCCAGCACACGCCGACGCCGGATGAGCCGCTGATCGTCGTGGTGATCGATGAGCTGGCGAACCTGACCGCGTATCTGACCGACCGGCAGTTGAAGGACCGGATCAAGGCCGCCCTGTCCATCCTGCTCAGCCAGGGCCGCGCGGTCGGGGTGCACGTCCTGGCGGCGATCCAGGACCCCCGCAAGGAGGTGCTGCCGTTCCGGGACCTGTTCCCGACCCGTATCGGGCTGCGGCTGGCTGAGGCGGCGCAGGTGGACCTGGTGCTGGGTGAGGGGATGCGGGACCGGGGTGCGCTGTGCGACCGCATCCCGCAGTCCCTGCCCGGTGTCGGGTTCGTGGTCATCGACGGTGATCCGACGCCGATGCGGGTCCGCTTCTCCTACCTGACCGACGACGAGATCCGCGACATGGCCCACACCTACGGCCGACTCCGCGTCATCGACGGTGAAGTCCTGGACGGTGCAGCATGAAACCCCACCCCACCCACACCCGCACCGACCGCGCTGAGGGCCTGGTCCTCGTCGTCATCCTCCTACTCGTCGCCGGCTTCGCCGGGGCCGCCTCGTTCACCCACGTCAAGGACTGGACCCTCGACAACAGCCCCACCGGCACCGGCGAGTGGTTCGGCTGGGCCAACGCCGTCATCTCCGAACTGGTGCCCGTCGCGGCGCTGCTGACCATCCGCCGCCGACGCCGCAACGGTCAGCCGGTCGGCTACCCAATGTTCCTGCTCGTCGCCGCCGTGCTCCTGTCCCTCGCCGCACAGCTCGCCGTCGCCAAGCCCGGCCTGTCCGGCTGGCTGCTATCCGCCGTGCCCGCTCTGGCGTTCATGGGCCTGTCCAAGCTCGTCCTCACCACCGCCCCGGCTCCGGTCCCGACCGCCGAACCTGCCTCCGCCCCCGCTGCTGCGCCGGCTGTCACCCCGACGCCCCGGCCAGTCACGCCGCCGACCCCGCCCGTCCAACCGACTCCTGTCGTGCCTGAGCCCGTCGCCCTGGTCGACGTCGAGCCGACCCGCCCTGCCCCCGTCCAGCCGGCCCGGCCTGCCCCGGTCGCCCCGGTGCCGCCGGCCGCCTTTGCCCGCCGCAACGGCGTCCCGCTGATCGGAGAGGTGACCCGATGACTGACCACCTGCTCTCCGGGCTGTTCCTGGCCGCCGGCCTCGCCCTGTTCTGCTGGGATCAGTACCGGCTCTACGTAGCCCGCTACGAACTGGCCGCCTTGCAACGCGCGACCCTCCGCGACCCGCTCACCGGCCTCGCCAACCGCGCTGGCCTCGCCGCCGGCTGGGAACAGCTCGCTGCGCTTCGCCCGTGGGTGGTCGTGGTCGACCTGGACGGCTTCAAGCCCGTCAACGACACCCACGGCCACGCCGCCGGGGACCACGTGCTCACCGCCGTTGCCCACCGACTCCGCACCGTTCACGGTGTCGCCGCCCGCCTCGGTGGGGACGAGTTCGCCGCCCTGCTGCTCAACACCGATCCGGCTGCGGCTGCCCGCCAGTTGGCCGCCGCCATCGCCGCCCCCGTCCGGCTGCCCTCCGGGATCGCGGTGTCGGTGACCGCCAGCATCGGCCTCGCGCCCGCCAGCCCCGCCGGGCTCGCCGCCGCCCTCGCCGACGCCGACGCGGCCATGTACCGCGCCAAGACCACCCGCTCCGGGGTTGCGGCCTTCGACCCGCTGCGCGACGACCACACCACCGGCGACCCCCGCCCCGCCCTCCGGGTCCGCGACCTCACCCCGTCGCTGCGGGTGGGCCGATGACGACCGCCCCGATGCTGCCCGGCCTCGCTCCCGCCCCCGTGGTGGAGCCGAGGCCGGGCTCCCGGGCCGCCCGGATGCTTATGCCCCGCTCCGTCGATGTCGTCAAGGATCTGGCCGCCGACTACGGCGTCTGCACCCGCCCCGTCAGCCTGCGCCGCACCGACCTTGACTCCGGCCGCACTGAGGTCATCGACATGCCGTGCGGCGCGACGCAGGAAGCTAAGTGCCCGGCCTGCGCCAAACGCGCCCGCCGGCTGCGGCAGCAGCAGATCCGCGAGGGCTGGCACCGCGACGACGAACCCGACCCCGGCCCCCAACCCGCCACCGACGCCCAACGCGGCCTGATCGTGGCTCGCGCTCACCTGGAATTCGCCCGCGACGAAGCCGTCCGCGCCTCGCAGTGGGATCAGGTCGCGGACCTGGACGACGCCATTGGAGAGCTGGAAGCCCAGATCACCACCGAAGGCATGCGGGGCCGGCCTGCCCCTCCGCACGCCGCCGAGGACCAGGAGGACGGCGACGGCAAGCGGCGGGTGCGCTCGACCAAGCGCCGGCAGGACGCCCCGGACCTGCCCCGCCTGCCGGTGGAGAACCGCACCATCGGGCGGACCTTCGAGGGCCATGCCGGGCAGGTGTTCCGGCCGTCGATGTTCCTCACCCTCACCCTCGGCTCCTACGGCCGGGTGCACTCCGACGGGACGCCGGTCGACCCGGACAGCTACGACTACCGGCGGGCCGCCTGGGACGCGGTGCACTTCCCCCGGCTCCTGGACCGGTTCTGGCAGAACCTCAGGCGGGCGGTCGGCTGGAACGTCCAATACGCCGGGGCGGTCGAGCCGCAGCGCCGGCTGGCTCCTCACGCGCACTTCGCCATGCGGGGCACCATCCCCCGGGCGCTGGTCCGGCAGGTCGCCGCCGCGACCTACCACCAGGTGTGGTGGCCACCCGCCGCCGAGCTGGTCTACGAACCGGGAAGGGCGCCGCAGTGGGACGCCACCGCCGGCGGCTACATCGACCCGGACTCGGGCGAGCTGCTGCCGTCCTGGGATGACGCCCTGGACCAGCTCGACGCCGACCCCGATGCCGAACCCGTGCACGTGGTCCGGTTCGGCGTTCAGGTCGACGCCAAGGGCGTGCTTGCCGGGACCAAGGACGCGGACCGGTGCGTCGGCTACATCACCAAATACCTCACCAAGCAGGCCGCCGACTGCCACGACATCTCCACCGTCCGGCAACGCGCACACCTGGAACGGCTCTGGCAGGAGCTGCGACACACGCCCTGTTCGGAGCGGTGCGCCAACTGGCTGCTCTACGGTGTCCAGCCGAAGAAGGCCCGGGCCGGGTTGAAGCCGGGCAACTGCAAGAACAAGGTCCACAAGCGGGACACCCTCGGCATCGGCGGTCGGCGCGTCCTGATCTCCCGACAGTGGTCCGGTAAGACCCTCACGGATCACCGGGCGGACCGGAAGGAGTGGGTCAAGGCGTTGCTCGGGGTTACCACCGATGCCGACACCGCCCCGGCGGGGTCCGACACGGTCCGGCATGCCTGGGAACTCGCCAAGCCGACTGACCCGGACGTGCCGCCCCTTGGCCACCGGGTCCTCCGGGCGATCTCCGAACGCATCCAATGGCGCGTCCAGCTCGACGCCGCCAGACGCGCCGCCGTCGAACCGGCCGATGTTTCGGCAACTGCTCAGAGCCGCCCAGAACGAGAGGAGCCCCGACGTGACGGATGATCTGCTGACTCCCGGCGAGGTGGCCGCTCGCCTTCGTGCCACACCTCGCGTCGTCCGCCGGCTGGTGGCTGAGCGTCGTATCGCCTACGTCAAGGTCGGGCGCTTGGTGCGGTTCGAGCCTGCTGCGGTGGCCGCGTACATCGAGGCCAATCGGGTGGTGCCAACCTCGCGGGCGGAGCTTCGGCGTCAGTTCGGGGCGGTGGCCTGATGGGCGCCAAGCGTCGCCGGCGTTTCGGCAACGTGCGCAAGCTGCCGTCCGCCCGCTGGCAGGCCCGTTATCTCGGCCCGGACGGCGTAATGCGGACTGCACCGCAGACGTTCGCCACGGAGCGCCAGGCCGAGAAGTGGCTCACGGTCGTTGAGTCGGAGATCCTGCGGGGGGAGTGGGTGCCTCCGGAGGCGGGGGAGATCCGGCTGTCGGACTACGGGGATCGTTGGATCAGGGAGCGCCGTCTCGCCCCGCGTACCCGACAGCTCTACGAGTACCTGTTCGCCCTGCACATCGGGCCGCATCTCGGGCACCTCGCCCTGGCCGCGATCAAGCCGGCGACCATCCGGACCTGGCGCGGCAACCTGCTCAACGGCGGCACTCCGGAGCCCCAGGCGGTCAAGGCGTACTGCCTGCTGCGGGCGATCCTCAACACGGCGGTGCGCGAGGACGAGATCCTTCGGCAGAACCCGTGCCGGATCAAAGGCTATGACCGCTACCACACCCCGGAACGGCCCACGGCCACCATCGCCCAGGTCTACGCCCTGGCCGACGCCATGCCGGCCCGCTTCTCCGCGCTGATCATCCTGGCTGCTCTCTCTGGCCTGCGGTGGGGAGAGCTGGCTGCCCTGCGCCGCTGTGACGTCGACCTGGACGCGGCGACCGTGCGAGTGCCCCGGAAGCTGGCGGCGCTGAAGGATCGTCTGGAGTTCGGGCCACCGAAGTCTGCGGCCGGGGTCCGTGTCGTCGCGCTGCCTGAGGCTGCGGTCGAGGCGCTGAGTGAGCACCTGGCCGAGCACGTCGAGGACGGCAATGATGCGCTGATCTTCACCGGGGCGAAGGGCGCGATGCTGCGTTCCGGCAACTTCGGGCGTGCCGTCAAGTGGACCAAGACTGCCGCGTCGGTGGGCCTGGCTGGCTTCCACTTCCACGACCTGCGCCATACCGGCAACACCCTCGCCGCCGCCTCCGGGGCCAGCACGCGCGAGCTGATGCATCGCATGGGCCACGCCACCATGCGCGCGGCCCTGATCTACCAGCACGCCACCAGCGAGCGTGACCGCGAGATCGCCCAAGCGATGGACCGCCGGATCGCCGGAAGTGGTCGACGCCGACCGTGACTGGCACGCGGATGGCACGCAAGATCCAACCCGGGGGAGAAGCGAAAGGCCCAGGTGCCGCGATCATGCGGTCTGCCTGGGCCTTCGTGGGTGGAGCGGGCGACGGGAATCGAACCCGCACCGTCAGTTTGGAAGACTGAAGCTCTGCCATTGAGCTACGCCCGCGAGCGCCCCACCACAGCAGGGCGCGCCGACAGCGTACCGAATCACCCCCGCCGCCGTGCAGCGCGTACCCCGCGCACCCCGCCGACCGTCAAGATCCACACAACTTCGGCGAGGTGGCGCCTTTCTACGCCCCGGACCCAGCCACTTCCCCGAAGTGGCGCCCGACGCCACCCGACGCCACCCGGCGGCGCCCGCCACACCGCGCGCCGCGCCCCGGTCACCCGCGCGGGGGGCCGGACGGCATACACTCTTCGTCGCCACCGGGGTGTGGCGCAGCTTGGTAGCGCACTCGCTTTGGGAGCGAGGGGCCGTGGGTTCAAATCCCGCCACCCCGACTGTCGTTCGCGACCGGATCGTCCCGGGAACCGCCGGTTTTTTCCGCGCGGTACCCGGGCCCTGCCGATGCCGTCGGCCGGCTCGCCTACACTCGATGCGCGCAATCACGCCCCAGACTGAACACCCAGATCCGTCAAGGAGTACGCCTGTGAAGAGCACCGTCGAGACTCTGAGCCCGACGCGCGTGCGGCTCGCCATCGAGGTGCCGTTCGTCGAGCTCGAGCCGAGCCTCAAGAAGGCGTACCGGGAGATCGGCCAGCAGGTCCAGGTTCCCGGCTTCCGCCGGGGCAAGGTTCCCAGCGCGGTGATCGACCAGCGGGTGGGCCGGGGGGCCGTCCTCAACGAGGCGATCCAGGAGGCCATCCCGCAGAACATCCTCGCCGCGGTCCGGGAGCACGACCTGAAGACGCTCGGCCGTCCCGAGGTCGACATCACCGAGTTCAACGACGGCGACTCGCTCAACTTCACCGCCGAGGTGGACGTTCGGCCGGAGATCACCCTGCCGGACCCGGCCACCATCGAGGTGACCGTCGACGAGATCGAGATCGCCGACAGCGAGATCGATGAGCAGATCAACAGCCTGCGCGAGCGGTTCGCCACGCTGAAGACCGTCGAGCGGGCCGCCCAGGAGGGCGACTTCGTGCAGATCGACCTGAACGCCACGGTCGACGGCGAGGAGGTCCCGGGCGGTTCGGCGAGCAACATCTCGCACGAGGTGGGCAGCAAGCAGCTTCTGCCGGGTCTGGACGAGGCGCTGGTCGGCCTGGCCGCCGGCGACAGCACCACCTTCACCACGCAGCTCGTCGGCGGCGACTTCGCCGGCCGTGACGCAGACGTGGCGGTGACCGTCCGCACGGTCAAGGAGAAGGAGCTCCCCGAGCTCAACGACGACTTCGCGCAGATGGCCAGCGAGTTCGACACCATCGACGAGCTGCGCGGCGACCTGCGGGAGCGGGTCACCCGGGGCAAGCAGGTCGAGCAGATCTACGCCGCCCGTGACAAGGCCCTGGAGCAGATGGTGGCCGCCGCCGAGGTGCCGGCGCCCGAGGGCGTCGTCAAGGAGGAGGTCGAGAGCCGCAAGGCCGCGATGGTCGACCAGCTCGAGCGCATCGGCGCCTCCCTGGAGGAATACCTCGCGGCGGAGGAGAAGACCGAGGAGCAGATCGACACGGAGCTGACCGAGGCGGCGACCGACGGCGTCAAGATCCAGCTCCTGCTGGACACCCTGGCCGACGCCGAGGACGTGCAGGTCTCCGACGACGAGTTCGGTCACGAGATCGTGCACCGGGCGCAGCGCGCCGGCATGGCCCCGCAGCAGTACTACGACCAGCTGGTCCGCTCCGGCGCCGCCGCGGCCGTCTTCGGCGACGTCCGCCGGGGCAAGGCGCTCGCCGCGGTGATGGAGAAGATCAAGATCAAGGACTCGGCGGGCAACGAGGTCTCCCTCGACGCGCTGCGGGCCCAGAACGAGGCCGAGCACGACCACCAGCACTGATCATCGGGGGTGTCGGCCGCCGTCCCGCGCTGCGCGCCGGGGGGCGGCCGAAACCCTTTCCGGGGTACGCCGTGCGGGTGACTGCGCTGAGAGCGAACAGTGCCCCGACCGGGAGTACGCCTCCCGGCTGAGCGGTTAGTGTCGGGTAGGACGGTACGGAGAGCGAAGGGCTGCCATGACCGACATGCACATCCCCAAGAAGTCGCTCCGGGTGAACGAGGCCCGCGGTGGCGACTCCATTGGCAACCTCGACGACTCGGTCTACAACCGGTTGCTCAAGGAACGGATCATCTTCCTGGGCAGCGAGGTGAACGACCAGGTGGCCAACCGCATCTGCGCGCAGCTCCTGCTGCTCGCCGCGGAGGACCCGGACCGCGACATCTTCCTCTGGATCAACTCGCCGGGTGGCTCGGTCTACTCCGGCATGGCGATCTACGACACCATGCAGTACATCGACAACGACGTCTCGACCGTGGCGATGGGCATGGCCGCCTCGATGGGCCAGCTGCTGCTCTGCGCGGGCACCAAGGGCAAGCGCTACGCCCTGCCGCACGCGCGGATCATGATGCACCAGCCGTCGGGTGGCCTCGGCGGCACCGCGTCGGACATCGCGATCCAGGCCGAGCAGATGCTCTACACCAAGCGGATGTTCCAGGAGCGGGTCGCGTTCCACACCGGCCAGTCCCAGGCGCAGATCGAGGCGGACTCGGACCGTGACCGCTGGTTCACCGCCCAGGAGGCCATGGACTACGGCTTCATCGACAAGGTGATCATCGGGGCCGCGCAGGTTCCGGATGGCGCCGGGACCCTGAGCTGACCGAGGAGCTGACGATGACCGACCTGAGCCTGCCGCCCCAGTTCGCGGCTGTGCACAACCGCTACGTCCTGCCGTCGTTCGTCGAGCGCACGTCGTACGGGATGAAGGAGTCCAACCCGTACAACAAGCTCTTCGAGGACCGGATCATCTTCCTCGGCGTGCAGGTGGACGACGCGTCGGCCAACGACGTGATGGCCCAGCTGCTGACGCTGGAGGGCACCGACCCGGACCGCGACATCATCATGTACATCAACTCGCCCGGTGGCTCCTTCACCGCCATGACGGCGATCTACGACACCATGCAGTACGTCCGCCCGGACATCCAGACCGTCTGCCTCGGGCAGGCGGCGAGCGCGGCGGCGGTGCTGCTCTCCGCGGGCACCCCGGGCAAGCGGATGGCGCTGCCCAACTCCCGGATCATCATCCACCAGCCGGCCACCGAGGGTGGCTACGGTCAGGGCTCGGACATCGAGATCCAGGCGCGGGAGATCCTGCGGATGCGGACGCAGCTGGAGGACATGCTGTCCCGGCACTGCAACCGCCCGATCGAGCAGGTTCGCAAGGACATCGACCGTGACAAGATCATGACGGCCGAGGAGTCCAAGGAGTACGGGCTGGTCGACACGATCCTGACCAGCCGCAAGAAGGGTCTGCTGGCGTCGCACGCCGCGGGCTGAGCAACGTGTGGTCGGAGGTCGGTCGGGGTATCGTTCCCGGTCGACCTCTGACACACCCGTTTTGGGGGTCGGAGAAAACCCGGCCACCGGGTAACGTCGGGTCTGTACCGCTCCGCCGGTCGGATCAGGTGGAGCCGACAGCATGGTGGGACGACAGGACGGACGGGCGCTCCGGCGCCCGCAGGTCAGGGCCGGCGTTCCGGCCGACGAGTGCAGGGAGAACGTAGGTGGCACGGATCGGTGACGGCGGCGACCTACTCAAGTGCTCCTTCTGTGGCAAGTCGCAGAAGCAGGTCAAGAAGCTCATCGCGGGCCCTGGTGTCTACATCTGCGACGAGTGCATCGATCTCTGTAACGAGATCATCGAAGAGGAGCTGGCCGAGTCCGGCGAGGTGAAGTGGGAAGAGCTTCCCAAGCCGATGGAGATCTGCCAGTTCCTCGACAACTACGTCGTCGGTCAGGAGCAGGCCAAGAAGGCGCTCGCCGTCGCGGTCTACAACCACTACAAGCGGATCCAGGCCGAGGCGGCCGGCGCGCCGGGCTCCGGCACCGACGGCGTCGAGCTGGCCAAGTCGAACATCCTGCTGCTCGGCCCGACCGGCTGCGGCAAGACGCACCTGGCGCAGACGCTCGCCCGGATGCTCAACGTCCCGTTCGCGATCGCCGACGCCACCGCGCTCACCGAGGCGGGCTACGTCGGTGAGGACGTCGAGAACATCCTGCTGAAGCTCATCCAGGCCGCCGACTACGACATCAAGCGCGCCGAGACCGGCATCATCTACATCGACGAGGTCGACAAGATCGCCCGTAAGTCGGAGAACCCGTCGATCACCCGCGACGTCTCCGGCGAGGGTGTGCAGCAGGCGCTGCTGAAGATGCTCGAAGGCACTGTCGCCAACGTGCCGCCGCAGGGCGGGCGTAAGCACCCGCACCAGGAGTTCATCCAGATCGACACCACGAACGTGCTGTTCATCTGCGGTGGCGCCTTCGCCGGGCTCGACCAGATCATCGAGGCACGCACCGGCTCCGGCGGCACCGGCTTCGGCGCCCGGCTCCGGTCGGTGTCCGAGCGGTCGACCGACGACATCTTCAGCCAGGTCATGCCGGAGGACATGCTGAAGTTCGGGCTCATCCCCGAGTTCATCGGCCGGCTTCCGGTGATCACCAACGTGCGCAGCCTCGACCGCTCGGCCCTGGTGCGGATCCTGACCGAGCCGCGCAACGCGCTGGTCCGGCAGTACCAGCGCCTGTTCGAGCTGGACGGCGTCGAGCTGGAGTTCGAGCCGCCCGCGCTGGAGGCCATCGCCGACCAGGCCATGCTCCGCGGCACCGGCGCCCGCGGCCTGCGGGCGATCATGGAAGAGGTGCTCCTCTCCGTGATGTACGAGGTGCCGAGCAACCCCGACGCCGCTCGGGTGCTGATCACCCGCGAGGTCGTCCTGGAGAACGTCAACCCGACGATCGTGCCCCGCGAGTTCACCGGCCGGCGCCGGCGGGACCGCGAGGAGAAGTCGGCCTGACCTGCCGTTCGCGACCGCGCCCGGGTCAGCCCGGGCGCGGTCCGCGTGAGCGGGTCCGCCGGTCCCATTCGCCCGACGGGGTGACCACCACCATCATCAGGCGCACCGGCCCGTCACCGGTCGTGCGGTAGCCGTGTTCCCGGTCGGCGTGGAACTCGACAGTCTCGCCGGCGCGTACCTCGTGGTCGACGCCGTCGACTGTGACAGTGGCGGCGCCGTTGAGCACGTGCAGGATCTCCCGGGTGCCGTGGGCGTGGTCGGGGGACTGCAGCGCCTCCCCGGGTTCCATCCGCCAGTCCCACAGCTCGACCAGGTCGGGTTCGCCGAGCCCACTGAGCAGACGCGCGAGGCCGCCGTGGGGGCCGCGCCACAGCACCGGCGCCTCCTCCGCCGCGCTGACCCGTACGGTGCTCTCCTCGGCGGGCTCCAGCAGCCGGGCGATGCTGACGCCGAACGCGTCGGCGACCCGGCAGAGCGTGCCGATGCTGGGGTTGGTCCGGGCGCCCTCGATCTGCACCAGCATGCCCTTGCTGACCCCGGACCGGCCGGCCAGTTCCTCGAACGACCAGCCACGGGCGGCGCGTAGCTCACGTACCTGACGGGCGACAGCGGAGGTCACCGCGCCGACCCGTCCGCTTGCGTCGGTCATCACACTGTCCTTCACGGTCACTATTGTGGTACGACTGCGGGGTGCTCCCCATTGTCCTCGCCGCCGTGTCCGCGCTCGCCTTCGGCACCGCCGACTTCGCCGGCGGCAAGGCGTCCCGGCGCGCCGACCCGATCGCCGTGACAGTGGTGTCGCAGATCCTCAGCGTTCCGCTGCTGCTCGTCCTCGTCCTCGTGGTGCCCGGCTCGCCGAGCCCGCTCGACCTGGGATGGGGACTGCTCGCCGGCGTGGCGGGCGCGGGTGGCGTCATGCTGCTCTACCGCGCGCTTGCCACCGGCGTGATGGCCGTCGTCGCCCCGGTCACCGCGATCACCGCGGCGATCGTGCCGATCGTCGCCGGCCTGGTCCTCGCCCACTCCCCGGGTGCCGTCGCGCTCGGCGGCGCCGGGCTCGCCGTGGTCGCCATCGGCCTGGTCAGCCTGGGGGAGCGCGGCGCGGCGCGCCGCGTCTCCGGCCGCGTGCTCGGCATGGCGCTGGCCGCCGGACTGCTCTTCGGCATCTTCTTCGCGCTGCTCGGCCAGGCCGACGAGGCCGCCGGCATGTGGCCGGTCCTGGCGGTACGCGTCAGCTCGATCGCGTTCGGCCTCGCGCTCGCCGTCCGCACCGGCGCACGACTGCGCCTGGGACGGCGGGTCCTCGGCTGGGCCGCGGCGGCCGGCCTGCTCGACTCCGCCGCGAACGCGCTCTTCCTCGCCGCGGCGGGCCGGGGACACCTGAGCGTGGTGGCCGCCATCGCCTCGCTCTACCCGGCGAGCACCGTCCTGCTCGCGCTCGCCGTCGACCGGGAACGACTCCGGCCGGCACAGGTCGCGGGGCTCGGCTTCGCCGCGGCAGCGCTCGTCCTGTCCAGCGTCTGAGCCCTGTCGCGCGCCCGCTTCCGCCCGTACCCTCGGGTCATGCGCGTCGCCGTCTGCCAGCTCAACGCCCGCGACGACCGGGCGGCGAACCTCGCCGCCGCCGAGGCCCTGCTGGTCAGGGCCGCGGCGGCCGGCGCGGATCTCGCCCTGCTTCCGGAGTACGTCGACTACCTCGGTCACGCCGACCGGATGCCGCCCGCTGAGCCGGTCGACGGCACGGTGGGGCGCTTCTTCGCGGAGACCGCCCGCCGGTTGGGCATGTGGGTGATCGCCGGCTCGTTCCACGAGGCCGGTCCGGACCCGGCGCACACCTGGAACACCTCGCTGGTGTTCGACCGCGAGGGCGCGCTCGCCGCCGCGTACCGGAAGATCCATCTGTACGACGTGGAGATCCCCGGTCGGGTCTCCTACCTGGAGTCGGCAACCGTCGCGCCCGGCGAGAAGCCCGTTGTGGTCGACGTGGAGGGCCTCCGGGTGGGCCTGTCCATCTGTTACGACCTGCGGTTCCCGGAGTTGTACCGGCAGCTCGCGACCGACGGCGGCGCCGAACTGCTCGTCGTGCCGGCGGCGTTCATGATGCACACCGGGCGGGACCACTGGGAGGTTCTGCTGCGGGCACGGGCGATCGAGAACCAGTGCTTCGTGGCGGCGGCGGGCCAGACCGGTGACCACGACCCCGGCCGGACCTGCTTCGGACGCAGCATGGTGGTCGACCCGTGGGGGACGGTGCTGAGTCAGGTCGGCGACGGTCCGGGGTTGGCCGTCACCGAGATCGACCTGGAGCGGCTGCGGACGATCCGCAGCGAGCTGCCCAGCCTCGCCAACCGCCGGCTCTGACCGCGGTCAGCTTCCGAACAGCAGGCCCAGTGCGGCGATCCCGGCGATCGCCGCCGCGGTGATCAGCAGGGCGGTCGTCATCCGGGAGGGGCCGCGCCGGGCCAGGCGTCTGACCGACAGCAGCAGTACGGCGAGCACGACGGCCCCGATCACCAACTGCCAGAACGGCAGCAGGAGGCCGAGCAGAGCGTCCTCGGCGACGGCCGGGACCGGGGACGGATCATCCATGCCGACCACTCTGGCACGGCGCCGCTCCCGGCGTCCTCCTTCGGCAGTGGCCCTCCTGGGGACGGTCGCGCTCGCCCAATGACGATCATTGATTTGCCTTCCGAGGCGGGTCCGCGTAACTTTCTCTCTGCACGCGGGAGGCCGGGCAAACCGGCCGAGAGCGGGCGCCAGGCTGGTGGCGGTGACGCCGAGCCAGACTGAGATTCGGGCGGTGCTCGACACTCCGGGACACGGAGTTGCGAATGCGAAGCCGACCGGGTAGAGTTCGAAAGCCGGCAGGGAGCCGGGCGGGTGGTTGCGAGAGCGACGCCGGCCGGTCCGCCGAAACCCACGAGAGCAGCGACCACCGGAAACGGTGAGCGTCAGCGTGGGTCTGGTCGAACCAAGTTGATCACCTCGAACACGAGGTTGACGACGGAAGTAAGACCGAGTAGGTTGGAGAGGTTGCCCCAAACGGGGGTTCCGCTAGCGCGGGGCTTCTGGTTGGTGTGTGGTTGTTCTTTGAGAACTCAACAGGGTGCTTGTAAAGCCAGTGCCAATTGTTTTATACCCCGGACTGGTCAGGCTGTTGTCTGGCTGGTTGGGATTCCTTTGGCAACACTTTTGTTGTCAGGATGCTGTTCGACAAGTTTTTGTTGGAGAGTTTGATCCTGGCTCAGGACGAACGCTGGCGGCGTGCTTAACACATGCAAGTCGAGCGGAAAGGCCCTTCGGGGTACTCGAGCGGCGAACGGGTGAGTAACACGTGAGCAACCTGCCCCAGGCTTTGGGATAACCCCGGGAAACCGGGGCTAATACCGAATATGACCTTGCACCGCATGGTGTTTGGTGGAAAGTTTTTCGGCTTGGGATGGGCTCGCGGCCTATCAGCTTGTTGGTGGGGTGATGGCCTACCAAGGCGACGACGGGTAGCCGGCCTGAGAGGGCGACCGGCCACACTGGGACTGAGACACGGCCCAGACTCCTACGGGAGGCAGCAGTGGGGAATATTGCACAATGGGCGGAAGCCTGATGCAGCGACGCCGCGTGAGGGATGACGGCCTTCGGGTTGTAAACCTCTTTCAGCAGGGACGAAGCGTAAGTGACGGTACCTGCAGAAGAAGCGCCGGCCAACTACGTGCCAGCAGCCGCGGTAAGACGTAGGGCGCGAGCGTTGTCCGGATTTATTGGGCGTAAAGAGCTCGTAGGCGGCTTGTCGCGTCGACTGTGAAAACCCGCAGCTCAACTGCGGGCCTGCAGTCGATACGGGCAGGCTAGAGTTCGGTAGGGGAGACTGGAATTCCTGGTGTAGCGGTGAAATGCGCAGATATCAGGAGGAACACCGGTGGCGAAGGCGGGTCTCTGGGCCGATACTGACGCTGAGGAGCGAAAGCGTGGGGAGCGAACAGGATTAGATACCCTGGTAGTCCACGCTGTAAACGTTGGGCGCTAGGTGTGGGGGGCCTCTCCGGTTCCCTGTGCCGCAGCTAACGCATTAAGCGCCCCGCCTGGGGAGTACGGCCGCAAGGCTAAAACTCAAAGGAATTGACGGGGGCCCGCACAAGCGGCGGAGCATGCGGATTAATTCGATGCAACGCGAAGAACCTTACCTGGGTTTGACATGGCCGCAAAACTGTCAGAGATGGCAGGTCCTTCGGGGGCGGTCACAGGTGGTGCATGGCTGTCGTCAGCTCGTGTCGTGAGATGTTGGGTTAAGTCCCGCAACGAGCGCAACCCTCGTTCGATGTTGCCAGCGCGTTATGGCGGGGACTCATCGAAGACTGCCGGGGTCAACTCGGAGGAAGGTGGGGATGACGTCAAGTCATCATGCCCCTTATGTCCAGGGCTTCACGCATGCTACAATGGCCGGTACAATGGGCTGCGATACCGTGAGGTGGAGCGAATCCCAAAAAGCCGGTCTCAGTTCGGATCGGGGTCTGCAACTCGACCCCGTGAAGTCGGAGTCGCTAGTAATCGCAGATCAGCAACGCTGCGGTGAATACGTTCCCGGGCCTTGTACACACCGCCCGTCACGTCACGAAAGTCGGCAACACCCGAAGCCGGTGGCCCAACCCTTGTGGAGGGAGCCGTCGAAGGTGGGGCTGGCGATTGGGACGAAGTCGTAACAAGGTAGCCGTACCGGAAGGTGCGGCTGGATCACCTCCTTTCTAAGGAGCACCATCCACCGAAAGGTGGTATGGAGCCCGCGGCCCGCGAATGTCGGGTCGGGGTGCTCAGATGGCGGAGACACTGGCAAGTTCGGCGCCGGCAACGGCCTGGTTCTTCTAGTACAGCTGCTCTTCGGGGTGGTGGGAACGAGAACCTGGTGCGGCTGGCGCGGGATGTAAGCACCCTGTTGGGTCCTGAAAGAACAACCCGAGTGGTTGTTTTTTCAGAGCCTTGAGATGCCCCTGTGGACGGTGTTCCCGGGGGTGGAGGCGCCAGGCATGGCCTGGTCTCGCATACCGCCGGCGGGTTGTCGGGTTCTGGTGTGGGGCTGTGGGTTGTGGGTTGGTTGTTTGTTGAGAATTGCACAGTGGACGCGAGCATCTTTGTGGTCAAGTTGTCAAGGGCGAACGGTGGATGCCTTGGCACCAGGAGCCGATGAAGGACGTGGGAGGCCGCGATAGGCCTGGGGGAGCTGTCAACCAAGCTGTGATCCCAGGGTGTCCGAATGGGGAAACCCGGCATCAGTCATGTGATGTCACCCGCACCTGAACACATAGGGTGTGTGGGGGGAACGCGGGGAAGTGAAACATCTCAGTACCCGTAGGAAGAGAAAACAAATAGTGATTCCGTGAGTAGTGGCGAGCGAAAGCGGATTGAGGCTAAACCGGCGGCGTGTGATACCTGTCAGGGGTTGCGTGGTCGGGGTTGTGGGACCCTGCTGAACAAGCTGACACTTGTTCGAGGAGTTACAAAGCCAGTGGTTAGTCGAACAGTCTGGAATGGCTGACCGTAGACGGTGATAGTCCGGTAGGTGAAAGCTGCTGGTCTTCTGTGGGTGTTCCCGAGTAGCGGCGGACTCCTGAAATCTGCCGTGAATCTGCCAGGACCACCTGGTAAGCCTAAATACTTCCTGGTGACCGATAGCGGACGAGTACCGTGAGGGAATGGTGAAAAGTACCCCGGGAGGGGAGTGAAATAGTACCTGAAACCGTTCGCCTACAATCCGTCGGAGCCTTGCGGGGTGACGGCGTGCCTTTTGAAGAATGAGCCTGCGAGTTAGTGGCATGTGGCGAGGTTAACCCGTGTGGGGGAGCCGTAGCGAAAGCGAGTCTGAATAGGGCGTTTTTAGTCGCATGCTCTAGACCCGAAGCGGAGTGATCTAGCCATGGGCAGGCTGAAGCGCGGGTAAGACCGCGTGGAGGGCCGAACCCACCAACGTTGAAAAGTTGGGGGATGACCTGTGGTTAGGGGTGAAAGGCCAATCAAACTCCGTGATAGCTGGTTCTCCCCGAAATGCATTTAGGTGCAGCGTCGCGTGTTTCTTGCCGGAGGTAGAGCACTGGATGGTCTAGGGGGCCCACAAGCTTACCGAAATCAGCCAAACTCCGAATGCCGGTAAGTGAGAGCGCGGCAGTGAGACTGCGGGGGATAAGCTTCGTAGTCGAGAGGGAAACAGCCCAGATCACCAGCTAAGGCCCCTAAGCGTGTGCTAAGTGGAAAAGGATGTGGGGTCGCATAGACAACCAGGAGGTTGGCTTAGAAGCAGCCACCCTTTAAAGAGTGCGTAATAGCTCACTGGTCAAGTGGTTCCGCGCCGACAATGTAGCGGGGCTCAAGCACACCGCCGAAGCTGTGGCATTCACATAATAACTTCGCCTGGCCTTGATGCCGGGTGCAGGTGTGTGGATGGGTAGGGGAGCGTCGTGCCGGGGGTGAAGCAGCGGGGTGACCCAGTTGTGGACGCGGCACGAGTGAGAATGCAGGCATGAGTAGCGAAAGAAGGGTGAGAAACCCTTCCGCCGGATGACCAAGGGTTCCAGGGCCAGGCTAATCCGCCCTGGGTGAGTCGGGACCTAAGGCGAGGCCGAGAGGCGTAGTCGATGGACAACGGGTTGATATTCCCGTACCCGCGAAAGAGCGACCCTGACGAACCTCGTTGTGCTAACCACCCGAGCTGCCGGCGGTCTTCGGACCAATGGTGGGGAGCGTGGGAACCTGGCGGGTAGTAGTCAAGCGATGGGGTGACGCAGGAAGGTAGCTGAGCCCGGCCGGTGGTTGTGCCGGGGTAAGCGTGTAGGCCGGTGTGTAGGCAAATCCGCACACCACTAGGGCTGAGACGTGATGCCGAGCCGATTCAGGTGAAGTCAGTGATCCTATGCTGCCGAGAAAAGCCTCTAGCGAGTTCTTAGCGGCCCGTACCCCAAACCGACACAGGTGGTCAGGTAGAGAATACCGAGGCGATCGGGCGAACTGTGGTTAAGGAACTCGGCAAATTGCCCCCGTAACTTAGGGAGAAGGGGGGCCGGAGACGTGAAGCCCCGCGCGGGTGGAGCGTTGTATGGCCGCAGAGAGCAGGGGGAAGCGACTGTTTACTAAAAACACAGGTCCATGCGAAGAAGTAATTCGATGTATATGGACTGACGCCTGCCCGGTGCTGGAACGTTAAGGGGACCTGTTAGCTCTTCGGGGCGAAGCGGAGAACTTAAGCGCCAGTAAACGGCGGTGGTAACTATAACCATCCTAAGGTAGCGAAATTCCTTGTCGGGTAAGTTCCGACCTGCACGAATGGCGTAACGACTTCCCCACTGTCTCAACCACAGGCCCGGCGAAATTGCATTACGAGTAAAGATGCTCGTTACGCGCGGCAGGACGGAAAGACCCCGGGACCTTTACTATAGCTTGACATTGGTATCTGAATTAGCTTGTGTAGGATAGGTGGGAGCCGGTGAAGTCCATACGCCAGTATGGGTGGAGGCAATCTTGAAATACCACTCTGGTTGATTTGGGTATCTAACTTCGGACCGTTATCCGGTTCAGGGACAGTGTCTGGTGGGTAGTTTAACTGGGGCGGTTGCCTCCTAAAGGGTAACGGAGGCGCCCAAAGGTTCCCTCAGCCTGGTTGGCAATCAGGTGTTGAGTGCAAGTGCACAAGGGAGCTTGACTGTGAGACTGACAGGTCGAGCAGGGACGAAAGTCGGGACTAGTGATCCGGCACTGGCATGTGGAAGCGGTGTCGCTCAACGGATAAAAGGTACCCCGGGGATAACAGGCTGATCTTCCCCAAGAGTCCATATCGACGGGATGGTTTGGCACCTCGATGTCGGCTCGTCGCATCCTGGGGCTGTAGCAGGTCCCAAGGGTTGGGCTGTTCGCCCATTAAAGCGGTACGCGAGCTGGGTTTAGAACGTCGTGAGACAGTTCGGTCCCTATCCGCCGTGCGCGTAGGATACTTGAGAAGGGCTGTCCCTAGTACGAGAGGACCGGGACGGACGAACCTCTGGTGTGCCAGTTGTCCCGCCAGGGGCACGGCTGGTTAGCTACGTTCGGAAGGGATAACCGCTGAAAGCATCTAAGCGGGAAGCTCGCTTCAAGATGAGGTATCCCACCCACATTTGTGGGGTAAGGCCCCCAGCTAGACGACTGGGTTGATAGGCCGGAAATGTAAGCCCGGTAACGGGTTCAGTTGACCGGTACTAATAGGCCGAGGACTTGACTACTAAGCTGCTACGCGTCCACTGTGCAACTCTGAACAAACCACCACCCATGTTGTTGGGTTGGTTGACATGTTCATAGAGTTACGGCGGTCATGGCGGAGGGGAAACGCCCGGTCACATTCCGAACCCGGAAGCTAAGCCCTCCAGCGCCGATGGTACTGCACTCGGGAGGGTGTGGGAGAGTAGGACACCGCCGGACAATCTTCCAATTCAGGGCCACCCCCACACGGGGGTGGCCCTGAATTGCGTCCGCCCCCGCCAGACCGGCCACAAAGCCGGCCCCGGACGCGCGTGAGCGATGGACCGCCCACCCCATTGCCGGCACCGCACCGGCTAGCCATACCGCCCGCCACTTCCCTGAACTGCCGAACCAAGCCGCCACTCCCCCGAGGTGGCGGTACCGAGGTGCTCCGGATCCAGCCACTTCCCCGGACTGGCGAGTCGGCCCGCCACTTCCCCGAAGTGGCGGTGGCGAGGTGCGGCGGATCCAGCCACTTCCCCGAGGTGGCGAACCGGCCCGCCACTTCCCCGAAGTGGCGGCAACGGACGGCCCGGCATCCAGTCACCTCCCCGAACAGGAGGGCTGGGCGGCCATTACCCCCGGAACTGGGGCATGGGAGGGGACAGAGGGCCGCCGACACGGCGACGTGGCGGGGACGAGCAAGACGTGTGGGCACCTCGCCGTACCGGCGCGGACGAGTGAGCGCCGAGGTCGCGGGTCAGCGGCTCTGGACGGACTCGCGGATGTCGCGGAACAGCGCTGCCGCGTCGTCGACCCGGCGGCCCGGGAACATGCCCATCACCACGCTGCCGTGGTCGGCCCACCCGCACACCGCGAAGTCGCCGCCGTCGCCGCTGGTCGTACCGCACTTCATCACGCCACCCAGCCGGCCCGCGTCCACCTCGCGCAGCCCGGCGACCCGGCCGGTCTCGTCGGCCATCAGGCCGAACAGGGTGTCCAGGTCGCGTTCGGGCTGCCAGAGCAGCGTGGTGCCGCCGAACAGCAGCACCGAACGCTTGGCGTCCCCGCGGTCGGAGTAGACGGCGCCGAAGCCGCGGTCCAGCTCGATGTCGGCGGCCAGTCCGTCGCGCAGGTAGTCGGCGGTACTGCGGGCCCGCTCGCTGTCGTCCCGGACCAGCCCGGCCACCTCGGCCGGCTGGTCGAGCGTGGTGTCCTTCTGCTGGAGCACCCGCCAGCCGCCCAGCCCGAGCGCACCGGCGCCGGCCAGGCCCGCCGCGAGCAGCGCGGCCAGGACGATCTTCCGGCGCCGCGAGACGGGACGGCGTTCGGACTCCTGCGCGGGATCGCGGCGGCTCAGCTCGATCGGCTCTTCGGTCAGCTCGACCGGATCGGAACCCCCGTCGACCGGGCGCTCGGTGAGATGCGCGTCGGACATGACCGCCACCGTACGCGAATCACAGGTGGTGCACGTCGGGTCCCCGAAAGCGCTCCGTAGACTTTCAGGGTGACCGAGAGACTGGATGCCCGACGCCCCGACGCCCCGACCCTCGCCGGCCAGTACCAGCCCGGCGAGGTAGAGCAGCGACGGTACGAGCAGTGGGTAGCCGGCGGGCACTTCCGGGCGTCGGCGGACAGCGAGAAGCCGCCGTTCACCATCGTCATCCCGCCGCCGAACGTCACCGGCTCGCTGCACATGGGTCACGCCTTCGAGCACACCCTCATGGACGCGCTCACCCGGCGCAAGAAGATGCAGGGGTACGAGGCGCTCTGGCTGCCGGGCATGGACCACGCCGGCATCGCCACCCAGAACCTGGTCGAGCGGCAGCTCGCCGGTGAGGGGCTGTCCCGCCACGACCTCGGGCGGGAGAAGTTCGTCGAGCGGGTCTGGCAGTGGAAGGCCGAGTCCGGCGGCGCGATCCTCGGCCAGATGCGCCGCCTCGGCGACGCGGTCGACTGGGACCGCGAGCGGTTCACCATGGACGAGGGCCTGTCCCGGGCCGTGCAGACCATGTTCAAGAAGCTCTTCGACGACGGGCTCATCTACCGGGCCAACCGGATCATCAACTGGTGCCCGCGCTGCCTCACCGCGCTGTCCGACATCGAGGTGGAGCACACCGACGACGAGGGTGAGCTGGTCTCGATCCGCTACGGCGACGAGGTCGTGGTGGCGACCACCCGCGCGGAGACCATGCTCGGCGACACCGCGGTGGCGGTGCACCCGGACGACGAGCGCTACCGGCACCTGATCGGCACCGAGGTGGAGCTGCCGCTCACCGACCGGCGGATCCCGATCGTCGCCGACGAGCACGTCGACCCGAGCTTCGGCACCGGCATGGTCAAGGTGACCCCGGCGCACGACCCGAACGACTTCGAGATCGGCCAGCGGCACGACCTGCCCTCGCTGACGATCATGGACGAGCGCGGCGTCATCACCGCGCCCGGCCCGTTCGAGGGCCTGGACCGGTACGAGGCCCGCCCGGCGATCGTCGCGGCGCTGCGTGAGCAGGGCCGGATCGTGGCCGAGAAGCGGCCGTACCTGCACGCGGTGGGGCACTGCTCGCGGTGCAAGACGACTGTCGAGCCGCGGCTGTCGTTGCAGTGGTTCGTCAACACCGCGCCGCTGGCCGAGGCCGCCGGTGACGCGGTGCGCGACGGCCGGGTGAAGATCGAGCCGGCCGAGCTGGCCAAGCGCTACTTCGCCTGGGTCGACAACATGCACGACTGGTGCATCTCCCGCCAGCTCTGGTGGGGTCACCGCATCCCCGTCTGGTACGGCCCGGACGGCGAGATCGTCTGCGTCGGCCCGGACGAGGAGCCGCCGACCGGCGAGGGCTGGCGGCAGGACGAGGACGTGCTGGACACCTGGTTCTCCAGCGGCCTGTGGCCGTTCTCCACGCTCGGCTGGCCGGAGCAGACCCCGGACCTGGCGAAGTTCTACCCGACCAGCGTGCTGGTCACCGGCTACGACATCCTGTTCTTCTGGGTCGCCCGGATGATGATGTTCGGCCTGTACGCGATGGACGGCGTGCAGCCGTTCGACGTGGTGGCGCTGCACGGCATGGTCCGCGACGAGCACGGCAAGAAGATGTCGAAGTCGTTCGGCAACGTGGTGGACCCGCTGGACTGGATCGACCGCTTCGGCGCCGACGCCACCCGGTTCACGCTGGCCCGGGGCGCCAACCCCGGCCAGGACGTGCCGGTCAGCGAGGAGTGGTGCCAGGGCTCCCGCAACTTCTGCAACAAGCTCTGGAACGCCACCCGGTTCGCGTTGCTCAACGGCGCGCACACCGACGGCCCGCTGCCGGACGCCGGTGACCTCTCCACCGTCGACAGGTGGATCCTGTCCCGGCTGGCGCACGTCACCGCCGAGGTCGACGAGCAGTTCGAGGCGTACGAGTTCGCGAAGGTCTGCGACCTGCTCTACCACTTCGCGTGGGACGACGTCTGCGACTGGTACGTGGAGCTGAGCAAGCCGGTGCTGACCGAGGGCGGCCCCGCCGCCGACGCCACCCGCCGGGTGCTCGGGCACGTGCTGGACCAGCTCCTGCGGCTGCTGCACCCGGTCATCCCGTTCGTCACCGACGAGCTGTGGGCCGCGCTCAGCGGCGGCGAGACCGTGCTGACGGCGTCCTGGCCGGTCGCCGACCGTACCCTGATCGACGACGCCGCGGAGGGCGAGGTCGGCACCCTGCAGCGGGTGGTGACCGAGGTCCGGCGGTTCCGCTCGGACCAGGGGCTGCGGCCGACCCAGCGGGTCGTCGCCCGGCTCGACGGCCTGGCCGGCGCGGGCATCGCGGCGCACGAACCGCTGGTCCGCTCGCTGGCCCGGCTGGACGCGCCCGGCGACGACTTCCAGGCGAGCGCCACGCTGGCGATGCCCGGCGCGGTGAGCGTCGCGCTCGACACGCGCGGCTCGATCGACGTGGCCGCCGAGCGCGCCCGGCTCACCAAGGACCGGGCGGCGGCCGAGAAGGAGGCCACCCAGGCGCGGGCGAAGCTGGACAATCCGGCGTTCGTCGGCAAGGCGCCCGAGCCGGTGGTGGCGAAGATCCGCGAGCGGCTGGCGGTGGCCGAGGCGGACCTGGTCCGGATCGACGCCGCCCTGGAGGCGCTTTCCTCGTGAACGACCGCACCGAGTTCGCCGAGGTGGAGGCCGCGCTCAACGCGCGCGGCTTCACCCGGATGCACTTCGAGCTGGAGAAGATCGAGACCCTGCTCGACCTGCTGGGCAGCCCGCAGCGCGCGTACCCGTCGATCCACCTGACCGGCACCAACGGAAAGACCTCGACGGCCCGGATGATCGACTCGCTGCTGCGGGCGTTCGGGCTGCACACCGGGCGCTACACCAGCCCGCACCTGGAGACCGTCCGGGAGCGGATCAGCCTGGACGGCGAGCCGGTGGGCGAGGACCGGTTCGTGTCCACGTACCGTGAGATCGCGCCGCTGGCCGAGCTGGTCGACCAGCGGTTCGCGGAGCCGCTGACGTACTTCGACATGACCACGGCGCTGGCGTTCGCCACGTTCGCCGACGCCCCGGTCGACGTGGCGGTGGTGGAGGTCGGGCTCGGCGGCGCGGAGGACGCGACGAACGTGATCCAGGCCGGTGTCGCCGTGATCACCCCGATCGGGCTGGACCACACCGAGTGGCTCGGCGACACGATCGAGGACATCGCGCTGCACAAGGCGGGCATCATCCACCCCGGCGCCACGGTGATCGCGGCGGCGCAGGAGGAGGAGGCGGCCCGCCCGATCCTGGAACGCTGCGCCGAGGTCAACGCCACCGTCGCGCGCGAGGGCGCCGAGTTCGGCGTGCTGCGCCGCGCGGTCGCGGTCGGCGGCCAGGTGCTGACCATCCAGGGCCTGGGCGGGGTGTACGAGGAGATCTTCATCCCGCTGCACGGCGCGCACCAGGCGCAGAACGCTGCGGTGGCGCTGGCCGCCGTGGAGGCGTTCCTCGGCGCCGGGGCCCGGCGGCAGCTCGACATCGAGGCGGTCCGCGAGGGCTTCGCCGCGACGAGTTCGCCGGGCCGGCTGGAGCGGGTGCGTAGCGCCCCGACGGTGCTGCTCGACGGCGCGCACAACCCGCACGGGATGGCCGCCACCGTCGCCGCCGTGCAGGAGGAGTTCGCGTTCAGCAAGCTCGTCGGCGTGCTGGCGGTGCTCGGCGACAAGGACGCGGCGAGCCTGCTCGAACTGCTCGAACCGGTACTCGACTCGATCGTGGTCGCGGAGAACAGCTCGGCCCGGGCGATGCCGGTGGACGAGCTGGCCGCGCTGGCGCGGGAGATCTTCGGGCCGGAGCGGGTGCAGGTGGCCCGGGAGATGCCCGACGCCATCGAGGCGGCGGTGGCGGAGGCCGAGTCGGACGTGCCGGGCGAGCTGTCCGGGGTGGGCGTGCTGGTCACCGGATCGGTGGTGACAGTGGCCGACGCCCGCCGGCTGCTCAAGCGATGACCGGCCCGCAGCGCCCGACCGGCCCGCAGCGCCCGACCGGCCCGGAGCAGCCGGCCGGCCCGGAGCCGCGCCCGGACGCCGGGCCGCAGGCGACCGGTCCGGAGCAGCCCGACGGCGTCCGCCGGTCCGGGCTGCGGAACCCGGACAAGGCGGTACGCGGGCTCGGCGCCGGCACCATGTCGCTGGAGGCGCTGGTGCTGCTGCTGGCCATCCAGCCGATCCGGGTGGTCGGCGGTGACCTGAGCGGCGCGGCGATCGGCGTGATCGTGGCGCTGGCGGTCGCCTGTGTGGTGCTCGCCGGCATGATGCGCCGCCCCTGGGCGTGGCACGCCGGCACCGTGATCCAGGGCGTGCTGCTGCTCTCCGGGCTGCTGCACTGGTCGCTGTTCGCGCTCGGGGTGATGTTCGCGCTGGTGTGGGCGTACGCGCTGCACGTGCGGCGGGTCATCCTCGGCTGAGGACGGCCCGCCGCGTACGGCTCAGGCGTCGGCGAGCGTGCGCCACTGCGTCAGCGCGACGCCGTGGCCGTCGGGGTCGCGGAAGGCCGCCGCCCACACCTCCAGCTTGGTGCCCCGGTTGACCACGCGCGGGGCGTACGTGAACCGGACGCCGGAGTCGCGCAGCCGCTCGTACGCCCCCTGGATGTCGTCCACCTCCAGGTTGACGTGCACCAGGCGGCGGCTGATCGGGGCGGCGCCGGTCACCCGGCGCAGCACCAGCCGGGTCGGGCCGGAGGAGAGCACGGCGTTGCCCTCGCCCCGGTCCAGCTCGTCGAAGCCGAGTTCGCGGTAGAAGTCGAGGGATCGGTCCAGGTCGGCGACGAGCAGCGTGATGCCGACGCCGCTGATCGGGCTGGCCAGCTCGTCCGGTTCGGCCGTGCCGGCCGGGCCGAAGATCGCCTCGTCCAGCTCCTCGGCGGTCGGCGGCGCGTCGGAGCGCCGCGGCGCGTCCGCGGGGTCGTCCAGCGGCAGGTCGATCGGGTCGGGCCCGGTGTCGGCCGGCGCGGTGCCGGTCGGTCGGGTGTCGGTCGGTCGGGTGTCGGCCGGCCCGCTGTCGACGAGCACGGTCTCGACCGGCACCGTGTCGGGCGGCTCCTCGGCCGGCGAACGGGGTGCCGGGGCGCGGCGGGGGAGCGGGCCGGGGCCGGCCGTGCGGTCGGCCCGTTCGACGAGCTGCCCCTCCAGCACCACCGGGCCGCCGGGGCTCTGGTGCAGCACCACCGGCTCGCGGTCGTCGGCCCGGGGTGGCACGTCGTCCAGGTACGGGTCCGGCGCGGGCGGGTAGTCGTCGCGGAAGTCGTCCTCCGGCGCGCGCCCGGCCCACGGCGGCGCCTCCTGCGCGATCAGCGGCTCGTCCAGCGGATCCGGCTCGGCGGCGTACTCGGGCGGCAGGTCGGCGACCGCGGCGGCGCTCTCCGCGTGCGTAGGCACCTCGTCCCAGAGCACGCGCACGTGCCGCTGGTCGTCGAGTGCCACCCGGACCGGCAGCGCCTGGCCCAGCGAGGGCCACTTGGCGACCGGCACCCGAGGCTCGATGATCTTCTTCGAGCGGGGCGGCAGGCCGGGCGCGTCGATGACCAGTTGCAGCTCGCACCGGCCGAACGCGTACTGGGTGGGTGGTTCGGAGGCGCTGTGCACGTGCCCCAGGCCGATCACCCAGGTGCGACCGCCCCCGCGTACCGTGGCCAGGGCGATCGCCAGCACCAGCAGCGCGACCCCGAGCGCCACGATGGCCCAGCTGGTCATGCCGAGCCCGAACACGGTCACGAAGGTGGCGACGGTGCCCAGCACCGCCCCGATCAGTTTGCGTACCGGCGCGATCGTGCGGTTCCCGCCATTCGCCACAGTGGACCTCCCAGGGGTTCCAGGGCCAGGCTAGGCCGCCGCGGCGGGCCAGGGAAGACGCAGCCGCCGCGCCGGCGCCGGGACCGGGTCGCTACGCTGACCGTACCCAGCCGAACCCCGTTTGAGTGCGCAGGAGGAAACCAGCGTGTCCAGCAGCAGCCCGGACGAGCGGACGCTCGTACTGATCAAGCCCGACGCGGTGCGCCGCGGTCTGGTGGGCGAGATCCTGTCCCGTTTCGAGCGCAAGGGCCTGCGGATCGACGCGATGGTGAGCCGGACCATGGACGGCGGCTTCGCCGACCAGCACTACGCCGAGCACGTCGACAAGCCGTTCTATCCGCCGCTGAAGACGTTCATGACCAGCGGCCCGCTGGTGGCGCTCGTGCTCTCCGGCGACCAGGTGATCGAGGTGGTGCGCGCGATGATCGGCAGCACCGACGGCCGCAAGGCCGCCGCCGGCACCATCCGCGGCGACCTGTCGCTGTCGAACCGGGAGAACCTGGTGCACGCCTCCGACTCGGCGGACAGCGCCAAGCGCGAGATCGCGCTCTGGTTCCCCGAGCTGGCCTGACGACACGCCGACGGCCCCGGCCCGCTCCTGGCGGGACCGGGGCCGTCGTGCGTCAGCCGTCAGACCGACGCCGGCGGCTGCGTCTGGCAGGTCACGGCGACCCGGTTCCACACGTTGATGGTGGCGATCGCCATCACCAGGTCCGCCAGCTCCTTCTCCGACCACACCTTCGCCGCGGCGTCCCAGACGTCGTCCGGCACGCCGTGCTCGCCGAGCCGGGTCACCGCGTCGGTGAGGGCCAGCGCGGCCCGCTCCCGCTCGTCGAAGAACGGGGCCTCGCGCCACGCCGCGACCGCGAACAGCCGCCGGCTGTCCTCACCGGCCGCCAGCGCCTCGCGGCTGTGCATGTCCACGCAGAACGCGCAGCCGTTGCGCATCGACGCCCGCAGCTTCACCAGCTCCAGCACGGTGTGGTCCACGTTCGCCCGGACGTACTTCTCCAGGCCCAGCACGGCCTGGTACGCCTCGGGTGCCACCGCCGCCATGTCCATCCGGCTCATCGCCGCCTCCTTGAGGTTCGGGTACGCGGACAGGACGGGGCACGGCGGGTGCGGTGTGACGGCACGGCGGTGTGACGGTGGTCATGACCGGGCCGTCAGCCGTCGTTGACGTTCCGGTCACCTCGACCGGAGTTCCCGGCCACCTGCGGCCGGTAGACCGGGCTGGCGACACTGCCGAGACCGGGAGAACCCATGACGCACATCGATCGACGTACCCTGCTCCGCGCCGGCCTGGTCGCCGGTGCCGGAGTCGCCGGCGGCGCGCTGCTCGGCGCGCCCGGCGCGCCCGCCGCACCCGGCCTGCGGCCCGGCGGCCGACCGCTGCTCACCCACGGCGTGCAGAGCGGCGACGTGACCGCCGACTCGGCGCTGGTCTGGACCCGCGCGGACCGGCCCGGCCGGATGCTGGTCGAGGTGAGCCGTCGGCCGGACCTGCGCGGCGCCCGCCTGGTGCGCGGCCCGGTGGTCGACCCGACCGGCGACTTCACCGGCAAGGTCCGGCTGCGCGGCCTGCCCGCGGGGGAGCGGCTGCACTACCGGGTACGGGTGGAGAGCCTGGACCGGCACGGCCTGTGCAGCGAGCCGCTGACCGGCTCGTTCGCCACCGCCCCCGGGCGGCACCAGCGGCGTGACGTGCGGTTCGTGTGGACCGGCGACATCGTCGGGCAGGGCTGGGGAATCAGCCCCGACTTCGACGGCCTGGCGATCTTCCGGGCCATGCGGGAGCGCCGTCCGGACTTCTTCCTGTGCAGCGGCGACACCGTGTACGCCGACGGGCCGCTGGCCGAGAGCGTGGTCCTGCCGGACGGCCGCACCTGGCGCAACCTGGTGACGCCGGAGAAGAGCAAGGTGGCCGAGACGCTCGCCGAGTACCGGGGGCAGTTCGCGTACAACCTGCTCGACGAGCACCTGCGGGCGTTCGCCGCCGAGGTGCCGCAGATCAACCAGTGGGACGACCACGAGGTGGTCAACAACTGGTACCCGGGGGAGATCCTGACCGACGAGCGGTACGGAGAGAAGCGGGTGGACGTGCTCGCCGCCCGGGCCCGGCAGGCGTTCCACGAGTGGCTGCCGGTGCCGGCCGGCGGGCCGATGTACCGCAAGTTGTCGTACGGGCCGCTGCTGGACGTGTTCGTGCTGGACATGCGCACCTACAAGGACCCGAACGACGGCAACACGTACGCCGACCGCAACCGCGGGCTGCTCGGCAAGGCGCAGCGGGAGTGGCTGATCCGGGAACTGCGCGCGTCCCGCGCCACCTGGAAGGTGATCGCCAACGACCTGCCGATCGGCGTGGTGGTGCCGGACGGATCCACCGCGCAGGAGGGTGTCGCGCAGGGCGATCACGGCGCGCCGGCCGGCCGGGAGCTGGAGTTCGCCGAGGTGCTGCGCGCCTCGCACCGGGCCGGGGTGACCGGGCTGGTGTTCCTCACCGCCGACGTGCACTACACCGCCGCCCACCACTACGACCCGGCGCGCGCCGCGGTGCGTGACTTCAGCCCGTTCTGGGAGTTCGTCTCCGGCCCGGCGCACGCCGGCGCGTTCGGCCCGAACGCGCTCGACGGCACGTTCGGCCCGAAGGCGGTCTTCGTGCACGCCCCGCCGCGCGCCAACACCTCCCCGGCCGAGGGCTTCCAGCACTTCGGCGAGGTGACCATCGACGGCCCGTCGGCGGCCCTGACGGTCCACCTGCGCGACCGCGCCGGCGCCTCCCTCTGGACCACCACCCTCCCGGCCCCGTCGCGTCCCGCCTGACACCCGGCCCGACCTCGTCGATCATGAGGTTGGCGGCGATGTGGATCTCCGATTCCGCCGTCAACTTCATGATCGACGGGGCGGAGGCGGGGTGGGGGCGGGGTGGAGGCGGGGCAGAAGTGGGGCGGGGTGGGGCGGGAGATACTCGGCGGCGCGGTGGGTGGGGGGTCGAGTACGCTTGAACGCACAGGCGACGACCCGGCCATCACCGGTGAGCCTCCGGAAGAACGGCCGGGTGACCGGCCCAGTAGAACCGGACGGGACGGCCCGTCACAGCCGGCCAACGAGCGGGCGGTCGCACCTCGGCCGCCAAGCGGGGTGGTACCGCGGGCCACACCCGGTACGCCGTCACGGCGTACCGGATTCGGCTCGTCCTCGCAGACCACAGACGAGTGAGCTGCTGAGGGAGAGCGACAGGCCATGGCCTATCCGTTGCACGACCCGACCGGCGCCGGTGTCCCGGCGAGCCCGGACCTGCCCGCGGTCGAGCGCCGGGTGCTGGAGCACTGGACGGCCGACAAGACCTTCGAGGCGTCGGTCGAGGCCCGCGACGCCGGCCGGAACGGCGAGAACGAGTACGTCTTCTACGACGGCCCGCCGTTCGCCAACGGGCTGCCGCACTACGGCCACCTGTTCACCGGCTACGTCAAGGACGTGGTGCCGCGCTACCAGACCATGCGCGGCAAGCACGTCGAGCGCCGGTTCGGCTGGGACTGCCACGGCCTGCCCGCCGAGGTGGTGGCCGAGAAGCAGCTCGGCATCACCACCAAGGCGGAGATCCTCGACCTCGGCGTGGCCCGGTTCAACGACGCCTGCCGCACGTCGGTGCTGGAGTTCACCCACGACTGGGAGCGGTACGTCACCCGGCAGGCCCGCTGGGTCGACTTCGCCAACGACTACAAGACGCTCGACCTGGACTACATGGAAAGCGTCATGTGGGCCTTCAAGACCCTGCACGACAAGGGCCTGGTCTACGAGGGCTTCCGGGTGCTCGCGTACTGCTGGCGGTGCGAGACGCCGCTGTCGAACACCGAGACCCGGATGGACGACGTCTACCGGGACCGGCACGACCCGACGCTCACCGTCTGGTTCGAGCTGACCGCCGACGAGAACGCGCCGGAGCCGCTGCGCGGGCCGGTCAAGGTGGGCGTCTGGACCACCACGCCGTGGACGCTGCCGTCGAACCTGGCGCTCGCCGTCGGCCCCGACATCGAGTACGCGCTGCTGGAGCGCGACGGCGAGCGCTACGTCGTCGGCGCCGCGCGCCTCGGCGCGTACGCCAAGGAACTGGAGGGGTACGAGCAGGTCGGCACCGTGTACGGCCGCGACCTGGTCGGACGCCGCTACACGCCGCTCTACGACTTCCTGGTCGAGCCGGCCGGACCGAACGCCTACCAGGTGCTCGGCGCGGACTTCGTCACCACCGAGGACGGCACCGGGATCGTCCACCTGGCCCCCGCCTTCGGTGAGGACGACCAGAACACCTGCAACGCCGCCGGCATCCCCACCGTCGTGACCGTGGACGACCACACCCGGTTCACCGCGCTGGTGCCGCCGTACCAGGGCGAGCAGGTCTTCGACGTGAACAAGCCGGTGATCCGGGAGCTGAAGGAGCGGGGGGTGGTGCTGCGGCAGGACACCTACACCCACTCGTACCCGCACTGCTGGCGCTGCGACACCCCGCTGGTCTACAAGGCGGTGTCGTCGTGGTTCGTCGCGGTGACGAAGTTCAAGGACCGCATGGTCGAGCTGAACCAGCAGATCAACTGGACGCCCGGGCACATCAAGGACGGCTCGTTCGGCAAGTGGCTGGCGAACGCCCGGGACTGGTCGATCAGCCGGAACCGGTTCTGGGGCTCGCCGATCCCGGTGTGGCGCTCCGACGACCCGAACTACCCGCGGGTGGACGTCTACGGCTCGCTGGCCGACATCGAGCGGGACTTCGGCGTACGCCTGACCGACCTGCACCGGCCGGCGGTGGACGACCTGGTCCGCCCCAACCCGGACGACCCGACGGGCAAGTCGATGATGCGCCGGGTGCCGGAGGTGCTGGACTGCTGGTTCGAGTCCGGCTCGATGCCGTTCGCCCAGGTGCACTACCCGTTCGAGAACCGCGAGTGGTTCGAGCACCACTACCCGGGTGACTTCATCGTCGAGTACATCGGGCAGACCCGCGGCTGGTTCTACACCATGCACGTGCTGGCCACCGCGCTGTTCGACCGGCCGGCGTTCCGCAACTGCCTGAGCCACGGCATCCTGCTCGGCTCGGACGGGCGCAAGATGTCCAAGAGCCTGCGCAACTACCCGGACGTCTACCACGTGTTCGACTCCTACGGGTCGGACGCGATGCGGTGGATGCTGATGTCCTCGCCGGTGCTGCGCGGCGGCGACATGGCGGTCACCGAGTCGGGCATCCGGGACGCGGTGCGCCAGGTGCTGCTGCCGCTGTGGAACGTCTGGTACTTCTTCTCGCTGTACGCCAACGCCGACGGCCACACCGCGCGTCGCCGTACGGACTCGGCGAACGTGCTCGACCGGTACGTGCTGGCGAAGACGAACGAGCTGGTGGCGACCGTCGGCGCGCAGATGGACGCGTACGACATCTCCGGTGCGTGCGCGACGGTGCGGTCCTACCTGGACGCGCTGACCAACTGGTACGTGCGCCGGTCCCGGGACCGCTTCTGGGCCGGCGACGCGGACGCGTTCGACACGCTGTGGACCGTGCTGGAGACGCTGTGCCGGGTGGTGGCGCCGCTGGCGCCGCTGACCGCCGAGGAGATCTGGCGCGGGCTGACCGGCGAGCGGTCGGTGCACCTGACCGACTGGCCGTCCGCGGAGGAGTTCCCGGCCGACCACGAACTGGTCTCCGCGATGGACAACGTCCGGGCGGTCGCGTCGGCGGCGCTGTCGCTGCGCAAGGCCAAGGGCCTGCGGGTACGGCTGCCGCTGGCGAAGCTGACAGTGGCCTCGCCCGTCGCCGACCAGCTGCGGCCCTTCGCCGACCTGGTCGCCGACGAGGTGAACGTCAAGGAGGTCGTGCTCACCGGCGAGGTGTCCGCGTACTGCCAGCAGGTCCTCACCGTGGTGCCGCGGGCGCTCGGCCCGCGCGTCGGCAAGGCCGTCCAGCAGGTGATCAAGGCGGTCAAGGCGGGGGAGTGGGAGCTGCGCGACGGCGCCCCGGTCGCCGCCGGGGTCACGCTCGCCGAGGGCGAGTACGAGCTGCGCCTGGTCGCCGCCGACGCCGAGCACTCCGCGCCGCTGCCCGGCGGTGAGGGAGTGGTCGTGCTGGACACCGAGGTCACGCCGGAACTCGCCGCCGAAGGGCTGGCCCGGGACGTGGTCCGGGTCGTGCAGCAGGCTCGCCGCGACGCCGACCTCGACGTCTCCGACCGGATCACGGTGGCCGTCTCCGCCTCCGAGGAGGTACGCGCGGCGGTCGCCGCGTACACCGGGTTCGTGGCCCGGGAGGTGCTGGCCGACAGCATCGACTTCGCCGAAGGGCTCGACGGCTTCACCGGCGAGGCCGGCGAGGGCGAGCGCGTGACCGTGACGGTCCGCAAGGTGTGAGCGGACCGGCCCTCCTGCACCCCCTCGGGTGGAGGAGGGCCCGGCCCCAGCGAGTGGACTGCGAGCCACCCGCTCGGTGGCGGACGGCCGCGTCGGCTACCGTGACAGCGCCTGTTTCACGTACGACCGCCGGAGGACCCGTGCCCCTGCTCTACACCATCGGCAAGCTCACCGTGGCGCCCACGCTCCGGTTGGCCTTCCGTCCGCACGTGGAGGGTTTGGAGCACATCCCGGCGACCGGCGGCGCGATCTTCGCCAGCAACCACCTCTCCGTCGCCGACGAACTGCTCCTCGGCACCGTGGTGCCGCGGCACCTGGCGTTCTGGGCCAAGTCGGAGTACTTCAAGGGCACCGGGCTCAAGGGCGGCTTCTCCAAGTTCGTGCTCACCGGC
Source organism: Micromonospora sp. WMMD1274 (assembly GCF_049179035.1). Lineage (NCBI taxonomy): Bacteria > Bacillati > Actinomycetota > Actinomycetes > Micromonosporales > Micromonosporaceae > Micromonospora > Micromonospora sp. WMMD1274. The sequence continues at coordinate 1,467,152 of NZ_JBMHMG010000001.1, read as the reverse complement.
CTGGGCGCGATCCCGGTCGAGCGGGCCGGCGGCCGGGCCGCGCTCACCGCGTTCGACGCGGCGATCCCGGTGCTCAAGGCCGGTGACCTGGTCGCCGTCTACCCGGAGGGCACCCGCTCCCCGGACGGGCGGCTCTACCGCGGGCGTACCGGCACCGTCCGGCTGGCGATCGCCGCCGGCGTGCCGATCATCCCGGTCGGCGTGACCGGCACCGACAAGGCCCAGCCGATCGGCACGCGGATCCCGCGACCGGGCCGCGCCAAGATCACCATCAAGTTCGGCAAGCCGCTGGACTTCACCGGCCGTCCCGACGACCGCACCTCGCTGCGCGCCATGACCGACGAGATGATGGCCGAGATCCAGAAGCTCAGCGGCCAGGAGTACGTCCCGCGCTACGCCCCGAAGCGCGCCGACCAGGCGGCCACCGGCGACCAGACCGGCGGCGAGCCGACCGCCTGAGCGGTCAGGACTTCGGCACCACCACGCGCTGACGCAGGTCGTTGAGCAGCCGCCCGCTGTCGTCCACCGACAGCCGGGTGAACACGCCGGTGGTGAGGCTGCCGTGGTCGGCCGACACGCAGACCACCACCGAGTCGCCGTCCGCCCGGCCGACGGCGCATCGCTCGTGGCGACCCCGTACGCCGGTGTCCACCACCACCGACTCCTGCAGGGCGTAGTCCCCGGCGAGGCGCTCGATCTCCGACTTGGCGTCCGACTCCGGGCTGAACCGCAGGCCGGTGCTGCCGAACAACGTCACCCGCTTGCCGTCACTCGTGCTGTAGATGCCGGCGAACGTGTCCTCGGCGAGCAGGTTGGTCTCCCGTACCCGGGATTTCAGCTCCTCGGCGGCGGCCCTGCTGCTGTCGTCCTGGCGCAGCCGCATCGAGTCGATCTGGTCCGGGAGGGTGGCGCTGGCCGGGTACTGGCTGGAGATCGGCTGGAACCACCAGAGCGGGAGGCCGCAGCAGCAGGCCACGGAGAGCAGCAGCACCCAGGGCCAGCGGCGCCGGCGGCGGGTCCGCTTGGGCGGCTGCTGCCAGCCCGGCGGCGCGGCAGGCGGCCCGGCCTTGCCCCGGCGCTGCTTCGGCGGCCGGCCCGGCTTCGCCGGCGGCGCGACGGGCGCCGGCGGCGGCAGCGGGCGGGCGGCCGGCGGGCCGGGGTGGTGCGGCGGTGAGACCGGCCGGGCCGGTCCGGGGTACGGCGGGCTGTGCGGCGGCGGCGAGACCGGCCGGGCCGCGGGCGGCGCGGGATGAGCCGGTGGCACCGGTTGGTGGGCGGGGTGGGCCGCCGGTGGGGCCGGGTGGGCCGGGTGGGGGTTGTCCGGCACGGCCCAGGGCGCGGTGTACGGCAGCGTCGGCGTGGGCGGCGGCAGTTCCGGCGCGTGCAGCTCCCAGCCGGTGGTGTCCACCCCCGCCCACGGGTCGACCGGCGTCGCGTGTTCCGGTGACGCGAGCGGCGGCACCGGGGTGGGCTCGGCGGACTCACCCCAGGCGGGGCGGCGCGGCGGCGGTGGGGGGACGGCTGCGGAACCGCTCCAGCGGGGCGCGGGCGCCTCGACCCGGGTCGGGTCGGGTGTGCTCTCCACGCGAGTGGCATCCGGGGTGTTCTCGACCCGGGTGGGATCGGGGGTGGCCGTCGCCTGGTGCGGCTGTGGCGCGAGGTCGATGCGGGTCGGATCCGGCCGGCGCCCTGTCCGCGGAGTGGGGACGGGCGTGGTGCGGCCGGGAACCGCCGCCGAACCCCGGGCCCGGGTGACCGGTACGGGCGGGGTGGCGTCGGTGCCGGCCGGCGTCCCGGCGTCGGCGGTCGGCGCCTCGGTGTCGGCGGCCGTCGCTCCGGTGTTGCCGGCGGCGTCCGCGGCGTCGGTCGTCGGTGCGGCCCGGCTGGGCGATTCGGCGTCGCCGGTCGCTGCTCCCGCCGACGGATGCGTTTTCGCACCGTCGAGCGAGGCGGTGGCGCCCGGGTCTGCCGGGTGCCCCGACCGTTCGACTGGTTCGTCCTGCCGCGCCGACTCGCCTGGCTCCGTCGGTTCGCCCGGGTCGGCCGGTGCGGCCTGTCCTGCCGGGTCGGCCGGTGCGGGCGTCGGCTGCGCGTCGGAGGCCGAGGCCGCCGGGCTCTGCGCGGCCGGGGCGGCGGGCGGCAGGTCCTGCACCTCGTCGTCGGATGACCGGTCACCGGGCTCGGTGCGGTGCGGCTGCTCGTCGGGCGCGGCGGCGGACGGCCGGCGGTGCGGCGTACCGTCGTGCGGTCTGCCGTCGGCGGCGTCGGACGGCTGGTCGGCCGACACCCCGTCGGAGGTCCGGTCGTCGGTGGCCTCCGGCGTGCCGGACGGGGACGCCGGAGCCGAGGCGCCGGTGGCGTCCTCGGTGTCGACGGCGGTCGCCGGCTCGGTGACGGACGGCATCTCGGCCCCGTCGGCCGGCCGGTCCGCCCCCGGCTGCGGCTGCGGCATCGCGGCTGTCTCCTCTCGGCCCGTTGCGAGGTTAGTACCGCCCCGCCACCCGGGACGAATCCCGCCCCGCTCCCCGCCCTCACTCCGGTGATCAAGGAGTTCGTGTCCGGTGGGAGCGCGGGGGAGTCCGCAAACTCCTTGATCAACGCGGCGGACACGGGCGCGGGCGCGGAACAGGGCGGGGACACCGCGTACGCTTGGGCATCATGAGTGCCCCGTCCACGACCCCGCGTCCCGCCGCCGCCAACTCGGTCTGGCCCCGGCTGGAGCCGTTGCTGCCGCAGGTGACCAAGCCCATCCAGTACGTGGGTGGAGAGCTGGGAGCCGTGGTCAAGGACTGGGACGCCGCGACCGTCCGGTGGGCGCTGATGTATCCGGACGCCTACGAGGTGGGCCTGCCCAACCAGGGCGTGCAGATCCTGTACGAGGTGCTCAACGAGCTGCCCGACGTGCTGGCCGAGCGGACGTACGCGGTCTGGCCCGACCTGGAGAAGCTGATGCGCGCCCACGGCGTGCCGCAGTTCACCGTCGACGCCCACCGCCCGGTGCGCGACTTCGACGTGTTCGGCGTCTCGTTCTCCACCGAGCTGGGCTACACCAACCTGCTCACCGCGATCGACCTGGCCGGCATCCCGCTGCTCGCCGCCGACCGCACCGACGCCGACCCGGTGATCGTGGCCGGCGGGCACGCCGCGTTCAACCCGGAGCCGATCGCCGACTTCGTCGACGCCGCGGTGCTCGGCGACGGCGAGGAGGCGGTGCTGGAGATCACCGCCATCGTCCGGGAGTGGAAGGCGGAGGGTTCCCCGGGCGGCCGGGACGAGCTGCTGCTGCGGCTGGCCCGGACCGAGAGCGTCTACGTGCCGCGCTTCTACGACGTCGACTACCTGCCCGACGGGCGGATCCAGCGGGTCGTGCCGAACCGCCCGGACGTTCCGTTCCGCGTGCACAAGCGCACGACGATGGACCTGGACGCCTGGCCGTACCCGAAGAAGCCCCTGGTCCCGCTCGCCGAGACGGTGCACGAGCGGTACGCGGTGGAGATCTTCCGGGGCTGCACCCGTGGCTGCCGCTTCTGCCAGGCCGGCATGATCACCCGCCCGGTGCGGGAGCGTTCGATCACCACCGTCGGCCAGATGGTGCAGCAGGGGCTGGAGTTCTCCGGCTTCCACGAGGTGGGCCTGCTGTCGCTGTCGTCGGCCGACCACTCCGAGATCGGCGACATGTGCTCCGGCCTGGCCGAGCAGTACGCGGGCACCAACGTCTCGCTGTCGCTGCCGTCGACCCGGGTGGACGCGTTCAACATCGACCTGGCCCAGGAGCTGTCCCGCAACGGGCGCCGGACCGGTCTGACCTTCGCCCCCGAGGGCGGGTCGGAGCGGATCCGCAAGGTGATCAACAAGATGGTGTCGAAGGAAGACCTCATCCGTACGGTGGTCACCGCCTACTCCAACGGCTGGCGGCAGGTGAAGCTCTACTTCATGTGCGGCCTGCCCACCGAGACCGACGAGGACGTCCTGGAGATCGCCGACATGGCGCACGAGGTGATCCGGGCCGGCCGCGCCGCCACCGGATCCAAGGACATCCGCTGCACGGTCTCCATCGGCGGGTTCGTGCCGAAGCCGCACACCCCGTTCCAGTGGGCCTCGATGGAGCGGCCGGAGGTCATCGACGGCCGGCTCAAGCTGCTCAAGCAGGCCATCAACAGCGACCGCTCGCTGGGCCGGGCGATCGGCTTCCGCTACCACGACGGCGAGCCGTCGCTGATCGAGGGCCTGCTGTCCCGGGGCGACCGCCGGGTCGGCGCGGTGATCCGCAAGGTCTGGGAGAACGGCGGCCGGTTCGACGGCTGGAGCGAGCACTTCTCGTACCAGCGGTGGGTGGACGCCGCGGCCGAGGTGCTGCCGGCGTACGGGGTGGACCTCGACTGGTACACCACCCGCGAGCGCGAGGAGCTGGAGGTCCTGCCCTGGGACCACCTCGACTCCGGCCTCGACAAGGACTGGCTCTGGCAGGACTGGCAGGACTCCCTGTCGGAGTACGAGCAGGACGACTGCCGCTGGACGCCCTGCTTCGACTGCGGCGTCTGCCCGTCCATGGACACCGAGATCCAGATCGGCCCGACCGGCCGCAAGCTGCTGCCGCTGACCCCGGTCAACGGCCTGAAGCTGCCCGCCGCCGCGCAGGGCTGAGGCCACCGGCACGCACCGGAGCGCGGGAACCCGACCGGGTTCCCGCGCTCCGTCGTCTTTTCCCGGTGACCGTCGCGATACGTGGGGCGGGGGTGCCCCGACTGGTCCTTCCTCGATACGCTGCGTCCGTAGTGGACCGGCCGGGGCCGGCAGCGGGGAGGACAGTCAGGATGGGCATCAATCCGCCGGACACCGGCGATCTGCACGTCAGCGTCGAGGATCTGGACGCCGCAGCGGAGTACGTCGAGCGTCTCAAGCAGTACGTCGACGACACCATCGGCTGGGAGATGGAACGCATCAAGGAGCGGATGAAGGGCGACAGCGGCAACGCGCAGACGGTGCCCAACGGCACCCCGTTCGGCGCGTACGAGGACGCCCGGATGCAGTGGCAGGCGCTGACCACGTCCACGGCCAGCATGGAGGCCCACCTCAAGGCCATCTCCATGAAGCTGGCCGGCCTGAAGCAGGGCACACAGGACATCGCCAAGGCGTTCCGCGACGCCGAGGCCCGCAACGCGGCCAACGGCAAGGACATCGAGCGGCTGCTGGAGTCCGCGGCCCCGCCGCCGGACGCCGGGCAGCAGCCCACCTACCCGTACACGGCCTGAGGGGGAGACGGTCATGGCAGGAGGCACCTGGGAGCGTTGCGTCCGTGAGGTGACGCTCTCGGCGGACCCGGAAACCGTCGGATCGGTCGGCGCGGGCTGGAAGAACCTCTCCACCGCGCTCGGCCACCTGCGCGACTCGCTCGTCGGTCGCTCGTTCGTCGGCCCGATCGCGGCCGGGCAGGAGCGCCCGCACACCGGCGGCCTGCCCGGGATGCTCGCCGGCTGGAAGGGCAGCGGCGGCGACGCGTACCGCGAGCACCTCGGCGACATCGGCAAGGAGATCGAGGAACTCATCACGCACGCCAGCAACGTCAGTGGCGCGCTGACGCGGATCGAGGGTGACATCCGTACGGCGGTGGCGAGCATCCCGATCCCGCTGATGGACAACTTCGGCTGGAACGAGTGGAGCCTGCCCGGCGGCACCGAGCTGGACGACGCCCGCGACGGCGAGAGCCAGTCCGGCTTCCTGGCCGCGCTGCGCAGTGACTACCAGGGCAATCAGGCGCTCTACGCCGACGGCGCGTTCCGCGACAAGGCCGACGACCTCGAAGCCACCATGAAGATCGACGGCAACGCCAGCGACCAGAAGCGGGGCGGCTGGTGGGACACCAAGTCGCACCTGGACAACTGGTACCGCGACAACCAGCAGGCGGCCAACAAGGCGATGTCGCCGTTGCCGGCCGCGGTCGAGGCCGAGCGTCCCAAGCTGGTCGTACCCCGCCCCACCGACAGTGAGCTGGGTGACGGCTACCGCGGCGACCCGCGGGTCCCCCCGTCGGGTGTGCCCGGCGGCGGCCTGCCGGGTGGCGGCGCGCCCGGCGGTGGAATGCCCGGCGGTGGAATGCCCGGCGGCGGCCCGATGCCGTCCCTGGGCAGCACCGGCATCCCCGGTGGCGGCACGCCCGGTGGCAGTTCGTTCACGCCTCCGGGCACCGGTGTGCCCGGCGGCGGCATCCCCGGCGGCGGCTCCTACACCCCGCCGGGCACCGGGGGGATCCCCGAGCTCGGCGGCGCGCCCGGCTCGGGCAGCCCGGAGTACGGCAGCGGTCTGGCCGGCGCGGGCGGGCCCGGCACGATCACCGCGGGTGGACCGGGCACGCTCGGTCTGGGCGGCGGCGGTGGCGCGGGCGGACTGAGTGCCGGTGGCGGCGGCTTCGGCGGCGGTGGCGCCGGCCTGGGCGCGGCCGGCGGGATCGGCGGTGGCGGGATCGGCGCGGCAGGCGGCATGGCCATGGGCGGCCTGCCCGGCATGGTCGGCGGCGGTAACGGCAAGGTTCCGCCACTGACCAGCGCGGCCAGCGCGCTGAAGGCCGCGTCCGCGGCGGGACCGGGCGGTGCGGGCGGCGTGCGCGGCGGGATGGCCGGCGCCGGGATGATGGGCGGCGGAATGATGGGTGGTCACGGCGGCGCCGGGCACGGCGGCGGCGCTGCGGAGCACTCGTCATGGTTGACTGAGGACGACGATCCGTGGGGCACCGGTGACGGTGCGTCCCCGGGCATCCTGCGATGAGGACGGACGGATGAAGGTGCACGTCGCCGCGCTCCGGCCGGTGGCGGCCGGTCTGCTTGCCGGACTGATGCTGCTGGGGGCCGCCCAGCCGGCGGTCGCCGCTCCGCGCCGCGCCGAGCAGTGGTACCTGGACGAGCTGCGGATCGACCGGGCGCATCAGATCTCCACCGGGCGGGGCGTCGTCGTCGGCGTGCTGGACACCGGCGTCGACGCCGGGCACCCCGACATGCGGGGCCAGGTCCTGGCCGGTGGGAGCACCCGCGACTCCGGTGACGGCCGGCGGGATCCGGACGGCCACGGCACCCACATGGCCGGGATCATCGCGGCCAACGGCACCGGGGTGGTCGGCATCGCGCCCGACGCCCGGATCCTGCCCGTCCGGAAGCCCGTCGGCGCGGCGGCCACCAAGGACGACTCCGCGACCGGCATCCGGATGGCCGTCGACGGCGGGGCGAAGGTGCTCAACCTGTCGTACGGCGGCGCCGGGGCCGTGGACGAGAGCGAGGCGGCCGCGATCCGGTACGCGCTGGAGCGCGACGTGGTCGTGGTCGCCGCCGCCGGCAACGTCCGCTCGGCCGGCCCGGACGTCGTCTCACCCGCCAAGATCCCCGGCGTGATCGCGGTTACCGGCACGGTCCGGGGCGGGGGCTTCTGGTCCGGCTCGGCCCAGGGGCCGGAAGCGGTGATCGCCGCACCCGGCGACGAGGTCTACAACATCGGCCCGGACCGGGGCTACGGCTGGGGGGACGGCACCTCCGACGCCGCCGCCGTCGTCTCCGGCGTCGCGGCGCTGATCCGGTCGAAGTACCCGAAGCTCTCCGCGTCCGACGTGATCAACCGGATCATCCGTACCGCCCGGGACGCCGGCCCGCCCGGCCGGGACCCGCGGTTCGGCTTCGGCCGGATCGACCCGGTGGCGGCACTCACCGCCGACGTGCCGTCGGTGTCGGCGAACCCGCTGCTCGGGGCCGCCGCGCCGAGCGCGTCCGCGCCACCGGCCGCCGCCGAGGACGACAACTTCGACGTGACCAAGTACGGCGACCGCGGCGGCCCCTCCGACCAGCAGGTGATGGTCATCGGCATCGGCGTCGCGGTGGCGCTCGTGGTGCTGCTGGCGCTCGTGGTGTTCCTGATCTGGAACCGCCGCCGTCACCGGCGCGAACTGGCCCGGGCCGGCTCGATCCCGGACGAGGCGCTGGATCGGATGGACGGCAACGGGCAGGGCCCGCCGGTCCCGGCCGGCTATGCCGCCGCTCCGCCGTCCGGCTACGGCCCTCCCGGCAGCCACCCGGCACCCGCCGCCTACGCCCACCCGGGCGGGTACGCCCACCCGGGCGGACACCCCCAACCCGGCGCAGGCACCGGCCCCACACCGGGCGCCGCCTACCCCCAGCCCGGCACAGGCGGCTACCCCCAGCCCGGCGGGGGCGCCTACCCACCCCCACCCCAGCAGCCCACCCCACCCCACGACCCCCGCCCCTGACCACCCACCCCACCCACCCCACCCACCAGGCCAACCCCACCCACCCCACCCGGCCCACCCCGTTGATCATGAAGTTGACGGCGTTGTCGATCTCCAATCGCACCGCCAACCTCATGATCGTCCGGCCGCCGTGCCCCGGCCGTCCGGCCGGCTGTGCTCGGTGATCAAGGGGTTTGTGGGCTTTGGAGCGGCGGATCTGGACGTCAAGTCCTTGATCACGGGGCGGGGAGCCTCGCCGGTTGCCGGGAAGGGCTGGGGTTTGGGTGGGTTTGGGGTGGGTGGGGTGGCCCCGGGTGTGGAGCGTGGTGGGCGCTGCGTCAGGATGAGACCGATACGCAGGCACAGCCGAGGAGCTCACGATCGCCAGAAAGCCTCAACCCGAGGGCGGCCAGGCCCCCGTCGTCCAGCGGATCCGTATCCGGTACGCCAAGCGTGGGCCGCTGCGGTTCACCTCGCACCGGGACTTCGCCCGGGCCTTCGAGCGCGCGCTGCGCCGGGCGGGCGTACCGATCGCCTTCTCCCAGGGGTTCACTCCGCACCCGAAGATCTCGTACGCCTCGGCCGCGCCGACGGGTGTGGCGAGCGAGGCCGAGTACCTGGAGATCGGGCTCCGTGAGCCGGTCGACCCGGCGCGGCTGCGTGAGTCGCTCGACGCCGCGCTCTCGCCCGGGCTCGACGTGCTCGAGGCGGTGGAGGCCGCCGGCGGCAGCCTGGCGGACCGGATCGAGGCGTCGTACTGGCGGATCGAGCTGCCCGAGGTCGATCCGAAGGTGCTCGCGGAGGCGGTGGCCGCCTTCACCGCCGCCGAGGAGATCCAGGTCGAGCGGATGACCAAGCAGGGGCGGCGTACGTTCGACGCCCGAGCGGCAGTGGTATCGATCGATGCCATGGCTCCGGCTGAGACGCCTTCCGGGGCGGCGGCCGTACCGTGTGCGATACTCGAACTGGTCGTGCGGCAGGTCACCCCGTCCGTTCGGCCCGATGACGTCCTGTCCGGCCTCCGCGCGGTGGCCGCCTTGGAGCCGCCGGTCACCCCGAAGGTGATCCGGCTGGCGCAGGGCACGCTGACCGCGCAGGGCGAGATCGTCGATCCGTTGGACGCGGATCGCGACGGGGCAACCATCGGAGAGCGCTGACCGTCGGTCAACGCTCTGGCAGGCAGACTTCGGCGGTCGCGCGTTTGCGTGCCCGGCGGAAACACCTTTGCGGCAACCCTGCGTGGCAGCGCTCACCCGCGCCCGGGGCGGCCAGAACTGGAGAACGTCCATGCTCGAGAACGAGCCCGAGGGCGGCGAACGGACCGGCGCAGAGCCGGCCGGGACGACCGCCGACAGCGCCGCCACCGCCTCCGGCAGCGCTGACACAACCGCCTCCGCCCGCACGGAGGGTGCCTCCTCCGGCAGCGCCGACGGCGCCACCGCGGAAGGTGTCGCCACCGGGGAAGCTGGCGCCACCGTGGAAGGCGGCGCCACCGCGGAAGGTGTCGCCGAGACCAAGCCGCCGGCCCGTAAGCGGGCCAGCCGCCGCAAGGCCGCTCCGCTGAACCAGCCGGAGCAGACCGACGCGCCGGTCGAGGCGTCCACGACGGTGACCGGCAGCGGCGAGTCGCCGCAGGCCGAGGTGCTCGCGCCGGTGGCCGGCGAGTTGGACACCGCGCCGAAGACCACCCGGCGGCGTCGTAAGGCGACGCCGGCGAAGGCGGTCGAGGAGCCGGTGGCCGCGGCCGGGGTGGAGGCCGCCTCGGAGGAGGTCGTGCCGCCGGTCAAGGTGACCCGGACCCGTCGCCGCAAGGCCACGCCGCCGGCCGCCGAGACGGTCGCGCCGGACGAGACCGCCGCAGGGCAGGCCCCCGCGGACGGGGTGATCGACGGGCCGGTCTCCGCGCCCGGGGGCGACCTGATCGCCGAGGGACGCGCCGACATCGACGGCGGCGAGACCACCACGGGCGAGACCACCACGGGCGGAGCCGTCACGGGCGGAGCCGCCACCGGGGAGGCTGCAGGGCAGACCCCCACCGGCGAGCGCACCGCCGGCCGGCGCACCGCCAGGGGCAACCGGACCGCCGCCGGCGACCAGGCCACCGCCGGCGACCGGACCGCCACCGGAGACAAGGCTGCCACCAGCGAAAACAAGGCCACGCGCGGCGGCAAGGTGAGCACGGGCGGCGCGGCGGTCACCGGCGGCACGGCCGGCGTCGGTGAGACCACCGGCGAGGACGTCGGGGACGTCGAGGACGAGGACGCCGAGGCCGAGAGCGTTGCGGACGCGAGCGCCGCGGCTGCGCGTACCGAAGAGGTCAACCTGGCCCGCAGCGGCGGCCCGGCGGACGCGACGGGCGTGGTGTCGACCGGCGCCGCAGTGCCGCGCGCGGCCGAGGAGCCGGCCGAGACGCCGCCGGCCACCGGCCGCCGGCGTCGTGCCGCGCTCTCCGCGCCGACCGTCCTGTTCATGGCGCCGCAGCCCGACGAGGCACCGGCCGTCCAGGTGACGTACCCGGCGGCGGAGGAGCCGATCGAGGAAGCCGTCGAGACCGGCCGGCGCCGCCGTCGCGGCCGCCGTGAGGTCGAGCCGGTCGAGGCCGAGGTCGAGCCGGAGGTCGCCGAGGAGGAGCCGGCCGCCGAGGCCGAGGAGGCAGCCGAGGCGGACGAGGACGACGAGACGGCTGCGGGCCGCCGTCGCCGCCGCCGGGGCCGCCGGGGTCGTGGCCGGGGCAAGGGCGGCGCGGACGACGCCGACGACGAGGACATCGACGAGTCCGGCGCGGCCGAGACCGCCGAGGGCGAGGCCGAGGAGTCCGCGGAGGACGAGGAGGCCGAGGGCGAGGGGATGACCCGCCGCCGTCGCCGTCGTCGCCGCCGGGGCGCCGGCGAGGCGGACACCGCCGCCGAGGACGGCGTGCCGACCGTCGTCAAGATCCGTGAGCCGCGCAAGCCGGTCGACGAGGTGCAGGGTGTCTCCGGTTCGACCCGGCTGGAGGCCAAGCGGCAGCGCCGCCGGGACGGCCGCGAGCAGCGGCGTACGCGGCCGCCGATCCTGAGCGAGTCGGAGTTCCTGGCCCGTCGCGAGGCGGTGGACCGGGTGATGGTGGTCCGCCAGCGCGGCGACCGCACCCAGATCGCCGTGCTCGAGGACGGCGTGCTCGTGGAGCACTACGTCACGCGGAACTCGTCCGGCACCATGGCCGGCAACGTCTACCTGGGCAAGGTCCAGAACGTGCTGCCGAGCATGGAGGCGGCCTTCGTCGACATCGGGCGCGGGCGCAACGCGGTCCTGTACGCCGGTGAGGTCAACTGGGACGCCACCGGCCTGGAGGGCCGGGCCCGCTCGATCGAGCAGGCGCTGCGCTCCGGCGACTCGGTGCTGGTGCAGGTGACCAAGGATCCGATCGGGCACAAGGGCGCGCGGCTGACCAGCCACATCGCGCTCTCCGGCCGGCACCTGGTCTACGTGCCGAACGGCAACGCCTCCGGGATCAGCCGCAAGCTGCCCGACACCGAGCGCAAGCGCCTGCGGGACGTGCTGAAGAAGCTGGTGCCGGACGGCGCCGGGGTGATCGTCCGGACCGCGGCCGAGGGCGCCAGCGAGGACGAGCTGGCGCGCGACGTCAAGCGGCTCCAGGCGCAGTGGGAGGACATCCAGGCCAAGTCGACCGAGGGTGGCGCCCCGGTGCTGCTCTACGAGGAGCCGGACCTGGTCATCCGCGTGGTCCGGGATCTCTTCAACGAGGACTTCCGCGAGCTGGTCATCGAGGGCGAGTCCGCGTACGGCGAGGTCGAGTCGTACCTGTCGCACGTGTCCCCGGACCTGGTGGCGCGGCTGCGCCGGCACGCCGGGGTGGCGGACGTGTTCGCCGAGTACCGGATCGACGAGCAGATCCTCAAGGGGCTGGACCGGAAGGTCTTCCTCCCGTCGGGTGGCTCGCTGGTGATCGACCGCACCGAGGCGATGACGGTCATCGACGTCAACACCGGCAAGTACACCGGCTCCGGGGGCAACCTGGAGGAGACGGTCACCCGCAACAACCTGGAGGCGGCCGAGGAGATCGTGCGCCAGCTCCGGCTGCGTGACCTCGGCGGCATCGTGGTGATCGACTTCATCGACATGGTGCTGGAGTCGAACCGGGAGCTGGTGCTGCGCCGGCTCACCGAGTGCCTCGGCCGGGACCGGACGAAGCACCAGGTCACCGAGATCACCTCGCTCGGCCTGGTGCAGATGACCCGCAAGCGCATCGGCGCGGGCCTGCTGGAGGCGTTCAGCGAGACCTGCGAGTGCTGCAAGGGCCGGGGCGTGATCATCCACACCGAGCCGGTGCCGGAGAAGCCGCGCGGCGGGGCGGGGGAGAAGGTCAAGGCGGTCGCCTCGGCGGTCGCCGCGCCGGCCGAGGAGAAGGGCCGCCGCCGGGGCCGCAAGGCCGCCGCGGAGAAGCCCGCGGTGGAGGCCGCGCCGGAGCAGCCGGCCGCGCAGGCCGCCGCCGAGCCGCCGGCCGCACCGGTCGCGCCGGAGCGGACCGTCGCCGAGGTGGTCGAGAACGACGACGACTACTACGACACCCAGGGCTACGACCTGTCCCGGTTCGAGACGGGCACGCCGGCCGCCCCGGCGGTCGCGGACAGCCAGGAGGGCGACTCGGCCCGGCTGGCCGCCGCCGACGACCCGGACGCGATCGGTGACGGTGACAGCGACGACGACAGCGGCGCCCCGCGCCGGCGGGCGCGTCGTGGTGGCGCCCGGCGGCGTACCCGGCCGTAAGGTCTTACGGCGCTGACCTGCGCGAACAGGGCCCTCGATCCGCCGGGAGAAGGCGGGGCGGGGGCCCTGTCGTGCCCGCCGGGCCGGGCGGAGAGGCACCGACCGGCAGCCCGGTTTGGGCGGCGGCCCGGGTATGGCGTAGGCTTGCCTGCGGCGCACTTTGGTGTGCCGAGTTCCCGCGTGCCCGCGCCGCCGGTGTCACGGCTCCCGGCGAGACGCCGTGGGAACGACCGTCGACGGTGTGACAGCCGGCAACGGTGCAATAGACGCCAGCAGCCTCAACGACAGGGAGTCCGCCTCCGATGTACGCGATCGTCAAGACCGGCGGCAAGCAGTACAAGGTCGCCGAGGGCGACGTGATCGAGGTCGAGAAGCTCGCCGGTGCCCCCGGCGACGCGGTGAAGCTCACCGCGGTGCTCCTCGTCGACGGTGACGACCTGGTGACCGACGCGGCGAAGCTCGCCAAGGTCGCGGTGTCCGGCGAGATCGCCGCGCACACCAAGGGCCCGAAGATCCGGATCCACAAGTTCAAGAACAAGACCGGCTACCACAAGCGCCAGGGTCACCGCCAGCCGCTGACCCAGGTCAAGGTGACCGGCATCTCCAGCGGGAAGTAGGTCGTCCTCCAATGGCTCACAAAAAGGGTGCGTCCAGCTCGCGTAACGGCCGTGACTCCGCGGCCCAGCGACTCGGCGTGAAGCGCTTCGGTGGTCAGGTCGTCAGCGCGGGTGAGATCCTCATCCGTCAGCGTGGCACCAAGTTCCACCCCGGTGACCTGGTCGGCCGTGGCGGCGACGACACGCTGTTCGCGCTGGCCGCCGGTTCGGTGCAGTTCGGCACCAAGCGCGGTCGCAAGACCGTCAGCATCGTGCCGCAGCAGTAGTTTTCCGGCGAAGCGGGCCGCGGACCTCTGAGTCCCGGCCCGCTTCGCCTTTTCACGCGCGGGGCGGACCCCCGCTGGAAGGATTGGCGTCGTGACGACGTTCGTTGACCGGGTCGTCCTGCACATGCAGGCCGGCGACGGCGGGCACGGCTGTGTCTCGATCCACCGGGAGAAGTTCAAGCCGTTCGGCGGGCCGGACGGCGGCAACGGCGGCCACGGCGGCAGCGTGTCCCTGGTGGTCGACGCGCAGGTCACCACGCTGCTCGACTTCCACTTCCGGCCGCACCTGAAGGCCGAGAACGGCAAGGGCGGCGCCGGCTCGAACCGGGACGGCGCCAACGGCCGTGACCTGGTCATCAAGGTGCCGAACGGCACAGTGGTGCAGAGCCTCGACGGTGAGGTGCTGGCCGACCTGGTCGGCGTCGGCACCACGTTCGAGGCGGCCCGGGGCGGCCGGGGCGGGCGCGGCAACGCCTCGCTGGCGAACGCCCGCCGCAAGGCGCCCGGCTTCGCGGAGCTGGGTGAGCCCGGCGACCGGCTCGACGTGGTGCTGGAGCTCAAGAGCGTCGCCGACGTGGGCCTGGTCGGCTTCCCGTCGGCCGGCAAGTCGTCGCTGATCTCGGTGATCTCCGCGGCCAAGCCGAAGATCGCCGACTACCCGTTCACCACGCTGGTGCCGAACCTGGGCGTGGTCCGGGTGGACAACCACACCTTCACCGTCGCCGACGTGCCGGGCCTGATCCCGGGTGCGGCCAGCGGCAAGGGCCTGGGCCTGGAGTTCCTCCGCCACGTCGAGCGCTGCGCCGTGCTGGTGCACGTGATCGACACCGCGACGCTGGAGCCCGGCCGCGACCCGCTCGCCGACATCGACGCCATCGAGTCGGAGTTGTCCCAGTACGGCGGCCTGACCGACCGGCCCCGGCTGGTCGCGCTCAACAAGGTCGACGTGCCGGACGGCAAGGACCTGGCCGACATCGTCCGCCCCGACCTGGAGGCCCGCGGCCTGCGCGTCTTCGACATCTCGACCGCCACCCGCGAGGGTCTGCGCGAGCTGACGTACGCGATGGCGGAGCTGGTCGACCAGGGCCGCCGCGCCGCCCCGCCGGCCGAGCCGACCCGGATCGTGATCCGCCCGAAGGCGGTCGACGACGCCGGCTTCACCATCGAGGCCGAGCCGGACGGCTCGTACACGGTGCGCGGCAGCCGGCCGGAGCGCTGGGTCAAGCAGACCAACTTCGACAACGACGAGGCAGTGGGCTACCTGGCCGACCGGCTGGCCCGCCTCGGCGTCGAGGAGAAGCTCGCCAAGGCCGGCGCGCAGGCCGGTGACCTGGTGCGCATCGGCGACCGGGAGTTCGACTGGCAGCCGACGCTCTACGCCGGCATCGACTTCGTGCCCGGCAACCGGGGCACCGACGTGCGGCTGGAGGAGAAGTCGAACCGTCCGTCGGCGTCGGACCGGCTCGCGGCCCGCAAGGCCCGCCGGGTCCGGCCGGAGGACGAGGTCGAGGCCGCGCCGGCGGCGGAAGCGGACGCCGAGTAGCCGTTTCCGGGTCGGTGGCGGGAAACCTGCGCGAAATCCGGCCGATCTAGCGTACGGGCATGTTGATCGAGTCCCGTCCCGCCACCGATCCGGAGATCGCCGCGCTCGTCGTCGCCCAGCAGCGTGAGCTGCGTGACGCGGACGGCGGGCTGGACGGGCAGGTCACTGTCGTGCACACCGACATCCGCTACCTGGCCGTCGTGATCGGCGGCCGGGCGGTCGGCTGCGGCGGGCTCCAGGCGCTCGACGCGGACACCGGCGAGTTGAAGCGGATGTACGTGCGGCCGGCGTACCGGGGTCGGGGCATCGCCCGGCAGTTGCTCGTGGCGCTGGAGGAGCTGGCGTTCCGGCAGGGGCACCGCACGGTGTGCCTGGAGACCGGCACCTACCTGCCGGCCGCGATCGGGCTCTACCGGTCCAGCGGGTACGAGCCGATCCCGGTCTACGGCGAGTACGTGGACAACCCGTACAGCGTCTGCTTCGCCAAGCGGCTGCCGGTGGCGGCCTGATCGGCGGCCCGACGTTCAGGCGCTGGTCTGCGCGTGCGGCGCGGTGACCGGCTTGGACTCCGGGCTGGCGTGCTGGCGCAGCACGATGCTGAGCAGGATCAGCACGCCCACGGCGAGGAACTCGCTCTGCCAGTTCTGCATGGACTGGAACCAGAAGTCGCTGGTGCCGAGGAACTGCCACGCGCTGATCGGGGCGGCGCCGCTCTCCAGAGCCTGCTCCTGGTTGTAGGCGGCCACACCGCCGAACAGGTGCCCCAGGAACGCACCCCCGAAGATCATCAGAAGCGCGATGGCCAGGCTGTTGCGGTAGACCACGAGCGGCAGCCCGCCGACGCGTACCGGCCACGGCGAATCGGGGCGGGCGTGGTCGCGGTTGTCCTCCGGCCGGTCCGTCTGGTCCTCCGGCTTCGACTCGGCCGAGCCCTTCTGCACCAGGTACGCGGTGAGCAGCACGTAGCCGCCCATCTGGAGGAACTCCGACTCCCAGTTCTCGAACACCGCCTCGGCGAAGTGCCCGGTGCCGAGGTAGGCCCACCAGCTCAGCGGCTCGGCGCCGTACTGGCTCAGCTCCTCGTTGTGCACCTGCCAGCCGAAGACGCTCTGCAGCAGCAGGAAGACCAGGAACGCGCCGAGCATGGCTATCGAGAGCATGTTGTCGCGCAACCACCGTGGCATCGCCGGACCTCCTCGACCCGCTCGCGGTTGCCCTCCTGCCCGGCGCCGGGCCGGGGCAAACGCCCGCTCGGCGTGTCGCGCCTGGTCAGGGGCGGTCGAAGGGTGCCTCCACCCGGCTGCCGGTGCCGAGGTTGTTGTTGAGCAGCAGGCCGGCGGCGAGCATGCCGAAGCCGAGGGCCAGGTGCAGCCAGTTGTCGGCGTCGTTCACCGGCACGAAGTTCACCGCGGTGTCCCGGTCGATGGCGAAGCCGTACAGCCACAGCACCAGGTAGAGCGCGCCGCCACCGGCGAGGAACACCCGCGCGCCGCCCAGCCGCCGGGCCATCAGCAGACCGACCAGCCCGAACGACAGGTGCAGCAGGTTGTGCAGCACCGACACCTGGAACACCCCGAGCAGTTTCGCCTCGGAGTGGTGCCCGGCGAACGTCATGTCGCCGTAGTGGGTGGTGATGCCGGGCACGAAACCGAGCACGCCGATCAGCGCGAAGAGGGCTGCCGCCGCGAGCGCGACCTTCTGCACCGCAGGCCGGGCGGACGCGTGTTCGCGCAGGTCACGTGCCATCCCTGTCACCCCCGTGGGACTCGCCGCCGCCCGGGTGGGCAGGCACCTCATTGTCTGACCGGGGTGGGGCGCTCCCGCAGAGAATTCACGAATCAGGCATGGAGCCGCCGACCTGGGGTAGGGCGATTGTCACGCGGAAACAAATCCGCGTACCCCCCGAAGACAACCGCTGGGAAGACACGAGCGGAAGGGACACCATGACTCAGGATCTTTCCCCCAGTTCGGCCACGTACCAGTCGACGAACGGTGGCGGCGGTGTACGCGACCAGGCCCGCCAGGTCGGCTCCGACGCCGCAAGCGCGGGCGGCGCGGTCGCGCAGACCGCCAAGGAGCAGGGCCGGGAGGTGGTGGGCGAGGCCAAGCGGCAGGCCCGCGACCTCTACGGCGAGACCCGCAGCCAGGTCACCGCGCAGGCCGGTCAGCAGCAGCAGCGCGCCGCCAGCGGACTGCGCTCGCTCGCCGACGAGATGCGCACCATGGCGCAGCAGGGCGGCGGCTCCGGGCCGGTCACCGAGCTGGCCCACCAGGCGGCCGAGCGGGTGCACGGCGTGGCCGGCTGGCTGGAGCAGCGCGAGCCGGGCGACCTGCTCAACGAGGTGAAGAGCTACGCCCGCCGCAACCCGGGCACGTTCCTCGTCGGCGCGGCCCTGCTGGGCGTGGTCGCCGGGCGGCTCACCCGCAACATCACCGCGCTCGGCGACGACAGCACGGCGCGGCCGGCGTACGACCCGGACCGCACCGCCGTCATCCCGACCGCGCGCGAGGTGCCGGACCAGGTGCCGCCGGGCGGTTACCTCGACCCGACGCCGGGCAGCTACGCCGAGCCGGACCCGGGCTACTCCGCGCCGGGTGCGACCTACCCGACCGGCGGCGCCCCGAACACCTGGGCCGACCCGGCCGGTGGCACCGGCCAGCCGTTGCCGCCGCCGGAGCGCACCGACCCGCTGCCGGGTGTCCCGTCGACCGGCGCTCCCCGCCCGTGACCGGCCGCACCGGCAGAAGGGAGGCGACGGCATGACCGTACCCACGCAGGACCCCGGCTATCAGGCGGCGGGCGCCCCGCCCCACGCCGACGAGGTGCGCAGCAGCTCGATCGGCGACCTGATGCGCCAGGTCACCACGGACCTGTCGACGCTGATGCGCCAGGAAGTCGAGCTGGCCAAGGCCGAGATCCGCCAGGAGGGCAAGAAGGCGGGCAAGGCCGCCGGCCTGTTCGGCGGCGCCGGCTTCGGCGGCTACATGGTGGCGCTCTTCGTCTCGATCGCGATCTGGCAGTTCCTCGACAACGTCATGGACTCCGGGCTGGCCGCGCTGATCGTGGCCGTCATCTGGGCCGCGGTCGCCGCGGTCCTGTACTCGATGGGCAAGAAGAACGCCGAGCGGATCCGCGGCCTGAAGCAGACCAACGACAGCGTGCAGCGCATCCCCGACGCGCTCAAGCCGCACCCGGAGGGAGTCACCCGATGAGTACCGATCCCGAGCAGATCCGCCGCGAGATCGAAGCCACCCGCAACAACCTCAGCTCGGACGTGGACGCCCTGGCGTACAAGGTCAGCCCGAGCCGCATCGTCGACGACCGCAAGCAGCGCGTCCGCAGCGCGCTGACGAACGTGAAGGACAAGGTGATGGGAACCGCATCGGACCTCGGCCACAGCACCGGCCACGCCGCCCACTCGGTGGGTGACCACGCCTCCTCGATGGCCTCCACGGTGGGCGACAAGGCGCAGTCCGCCGCCGCCACGGTGAGCGACGCCGCCCACCGGGCGCCGCAGGTGGTGCGGCAGAAGTCCGAGGGCAACCCGATCGCCGCCGGCGTGATCGCCTTCGGCGTCGGCATGCTGGTCTCCTCGCTGATCCCGGCCACCCGCCGCGAGCAGCAGGTCGCCGCGCAGGTCAAGGAGAAGGCCGCCGAGCACGGCGGCGTCGTCAAGGAGAAGCTGGGCGAGGTCGCCACCGAGCTGAAGGAGGAGCTGCGCGAGCCGGCGCAGCACGCCGCCGAGTCGGTGAAGGCCACCGCGCAGGACGCCGCGCACACGGTCAAGGACGACGGCCGCGCCGCCGCCCAGGACGTCCGGCACAGCGCCGAGCAGGCGCGCGACGAGGTGCGGTCCTGACGGTCCGCTCCCGCGTCCGGAAAGGGCCCGTCCGATCGACGCGATCGGACGGGCCCTTTCCGTGCCGGTGACCGTTCAGCGGGCCGCCCGCTCGGCGCGCAGCGGTGGGGGTGCCGCGCCGGTCTCCACCCACAGCACCAGATCGTCGGGGCGGCGCCGGGTCATCCGCCGGCGCAGGAGGCGGGTGGGGTTGGCCGCCGTCCGCAACCGGGCGCCCGCGTAGGGCACCCCGCCGCGCAGCCGCCGGCCCACCGCCAGCCAGGCGCACAGGCCGCGTTCCAGCACCCAGGCGGGCGCGGCCAGGCTCGTGTGCGCCGGGAAGACCCTGGTGCCGCCGGCCCGTCGCCGGCCCAGTTCCGCCACTGCCACGGTCGCCAGTCCGGCGCGCAGCAGCAGCCCGGGCCGGCGGGTGGCGAGCGCGACCGCCGTCGCCGGCAGCACCGCCAGCGCGGCCAGCAGCCACACCGGCCGGGCCGTCTCGTCGTACGCCTGGCGGACGCGCTGCCCGAGGAAGTGCGCGGCGGTCGGCGGCAGCCGCCGCACGTACAGCCACGCCGGGGTGGCGGTGCTGCCGCCGTACGCGCGCACGGTCCGGACCAGCTCCAGGTTCTCGAAGAGCACGTCGGGGTCGTAGCCGCCCATGGCCAGGAACGTGCTCCGCCGCACCGCGAGCGTGCCCGGCCAGTCGCCGCCGAACACGCGGGCCAGCAGCGTCCGGCCGGTGTCCCACCAGGCGTGCCAGGGCAGCGGGTCGAAGTGGTTCTGCGGCCGGACCAGGTCCACCCCGTCCAGCATCTGGTGCACGGCGCACAGCGCCGCCCGGTCGTACCGGACGTCGTCGTCGGCGATCACCACGTGCTCGTGCCGGGCCAGCGCTACGCCGGTGAGCACGCCGAGCACCTTGCCGTTGCGCCCGCGCAGCGCCGGATCCGGCGGTACGTGCCGCACCAGAGCGTGCCAGGCGGCGGCGTGCCGGGCGAACAGCTCCGGCGCCGATCCGTCGACCACCACCACGTCGACCCAGCGGCTCAGCTCGCGCAGGTACCCGGTCAGCTCGTCCAGGCCGCCGTCGTCGTGGGCGCGCAGCGGCAGGACGTACGCCATCGGCAGCCGGACCGGCGCGGACGCGGCGCCCTCGTCGCGCGGCTGCGCGGCGGTCGGTCGGGTCACGTCGCCTCCTTCAGGTCGGGTGACGCGACTTGCCCGGAATGCGGCTGCTGAAACCGTTTCGGGCGCGCTGCGCCGGGTAGCGCACCCGGATACGGACGGTCCGAGTCGGGAGGAGACGTGATGCCCAGCAACGCGACGAGATGGGCGCTGGCCGGCGCCGCCGCGGTGACCGCGCTCGGGGTCACCCGGACGGTGGCCCGGCGGCGGCACCGGCACCAGCCCGACCGGGAGGACGGCTGGTACGTGGTGCGCCGCGGGATCACCGTGAACCGGCCGGTGGACGAGGTCATCGGCTTCTGGACCGACCGGGAACGGCTCGACCGGGGCCTGGCCGAGTGGGCGACGCTGGAGCAGCTCGACGCGAACCGGTGGCGCTGCGTGGCGGCCGACCCGGCCGGCGGCGGCACCGAGTGGCGGGCCGAGATCACCGTCGACGGCCCGGGCCGGTTGAGCTGGCGGGTCACCGACGGGCCGGTGGCCCAGCGCGGCCGGATCGAGCTGGCCGCCGCCCCGCAGGACCGGGGCACCGAGATCCGGGCCGAGCTGCGGTGGCGGTCCGGCCCGATCCGGCGGGCGGTCGGCCTCGTCGGCGGCAGCGACCCGGACCTGGGTCTGCGCACCACGCTGCGCCGGATCAAGTCGCTGATCGAGACCGGGCAGGTGCTCGACACCCGGCACGATCCGTCCGGGCGCAGTCCGCGGCAGGAACGGGCGACGGACAAGGTACGCGAGAAGCTGATGGCGGGAGGACGACCGTGAGGGCGTTGTGCTGGGAGGGCGTCGGCAAACTGGCCGTGCGGGACGTGCCGGAGCCGACCATCAGGTCCGGCGGTGACATCATCGTCAAGGTCCGCGCGAGCAGCGTCTGCGGCTCCGACCTGCACCTGATCAACGGCTACCTGCCGGCGATGCGCGAGGGTGACATCCTCGGCCACGAGTTCATGGGCGAGGTGGTCGAGACCGGCCCGGACGTGCGGCGCATCTCAGTCGGTGACCGGGTGGTGGTCGGGTCGGTGGTGGCCTGCGGCTCGTGCTGGTACTGCCGCACCGAGCAGTTCTCGCTGTGCGACAACTCCAACCCGCAGCCGGTCTTCACCGAGAAGCTGTGGGGCCACTCGCCCGCGGGCATCCTCGGCTACTCGCACGCGGCCGGCGGCTACTCGGGCAGCCACGCCGAGTACATCCGGGTGCCGTTCGGCGACGTCGGCGCGTTCACCGTGCCGGACGGGGTGCCGGACGACTCGGTCGTGTTCGCCTCCGACGCCATGCCGACCGGCTGGATGGCCGCCGACTTCTGCGACCTCAAGGGCGGCGAGGTGGTGGCGGTCTGGGGCGCCGGCGGTGTCGGCCAGATGGCGGCCCGGTCCGCGCAGATCCTCGGCGCCGAGCGGGTCGTGGTCATCGACCGGCTGCCGGAGCGGCTCGCCACCGCTTCGCAGCGTCTCGGCGTCGAGACGATCAACTACGCCGAGACCGACGTGCTGGAGGCGCTGCGCGAGATGACCGCCGGGCGCGGCCCGGACGCCTGCATCGAGGCCGTCGGCATGGAGTCGCACGACGTCGGCCCGGCGTACGCGTACGACAAGGCCAAGCAGACGGTACGCGCGCAGACCGACCGCCCCACCTCGGTCCGGCAGGCGATCATGGCGGCTCGCAAGGGCGGCACGGTGAGCATCGTCGGCGTGTACGGCGGCCTGGTGGACAAGTTCCCGCTCGGCGCGGCCATGAACAAGGCCCTGGTGCTGCGGATGGGGCAGATGCACGCCCAGCGCTACATCCCGATGCTGCTGGACCGGGTCGCGGCCGGCGAGATCGACCCCGGCTACCTGGCCACCCACCCGATGTCGCTGGAGCAGGGCGCCCGGGGCTACGAGATCTTCGAGAAGAAGGAGGACGGCTGCCTGCGTACGGTGCTGCACCCGCAGGCCGCCTGACCGCCCGCCCGTCGGCGGGGGATGGAGTGAGCGATGGTGGACCGGATAGCCGACCCGTGGGGGCCGCGTACGCCGTACGGGCCGGGGGAGCGCTGGCCGGTGCGGGTCGACACGTTCCTCGCCGACGGGCACACCGAGGCGGACGTGCAGCGCTGGGTGCCGAGCGCCTCGATCCTGCACTCCAACGGCGACGCGCTCGACATCGCGGTGGTCGACGACCGGATCGTCGGCGTACGCGGGCGCGCCGGGGACCGGGTCAACCACGGCCGGGTCGACCCGAAGGACCTGTACGGCTGGCAGGCCAACCACAGCCCGGACCGGCTGCGCCGGCCGCTGGTCCGTGAGGGCGACCGGCTGGTCGAGACGGACTGGGACACCGCGATGGGGCGCGTCGTGGCCCGGTCGAAGGAGCTGTGGGAGGGGCCGGGCGGCTGGGGGCACTTCGGCTTCTACACCAGCGGACAGCTGTTCCTGGAGGAGTACTACGCGCTCGGCGTGATCGGCAAGGCCGGGCTCGGCACGCCGCACATGGACGGCAACACCCGGCTGTGCACGGCGACCGCCGCGGCGGCGCTGAAGGCGTCCTTCGGCGCCGACGGGCAGCCCGGCTCGTACACCGACGTGGACCACTGCGACGCCATCGCGCTCTGGGGACACAACGTCGCGGAGACCCAGACCGTGCTCTGGATGCGGATGCTGGACCGGCGGCGCGGGCCCAACCCGCCGGCCGTGCTCGCGGTCGACCCGCGCGCCACGCCGGTGGCCCGGGAGGCCGACGTGCACCTGGCCCCGCGCAACGGCACGAACGTGGCGCTCCTCAACGGCCTGCTCCGCGAGCTGATCCACCGCGGCCGGTACGACGAGGCGTACGTCGGCGCGCACACGCTCGGCTTCGACGAGCTGTGCCGGGTGGTCGAGGACTACCCGGTCGCGAAGGTCGCCGAACTCTGCGACCTGCGGCCCGCCGACATCGAGCGGGCCGCCGAGCTGCTCGGGGAGTCCGAGCGGCTGGTGTCCACCGTGCTGCAGGGCTTCTACCAGTCCAACCAGGCCACCGCGGCGGCCTGCCAGGTGAACAACCTGCACCTGATCCGGGGCATGCTGGGCCGCCCCGGCGCCGGGATCTACCAGATGAACGGCCAGCCCACCGCGCAGAACACCCGGGAGACCGGCGCCGACGGCGACCTGCCGGGGCTGCGCAACTGGGAGAACCCCGCGCACATCGCCGAGCTGGCCCGGCTCTGGAACGTCGACGTGGACACCATCCCGCACTGGTCGCCGCCGACACACGCCATGCAGATCTTCCGGTACGCCGAGCAGGGCTCGATCAAGCTGCTCTGGATCTCCGCCACCAACCCGGCGGTGTCCCTGCCCGCCCTGGCCCGGATCCGCCGCATCCTGAGCAAGCCGGACCTGTTCGTGGTGGTGCAGGACATCTTCCGCACCGAGACCGCCGAGCTGGCCGACGTGGTGCTGCCGGCCGCCACCTGGGGCGAGAAGACCGGCACGTTCACCAGCGTGGACCGCACCGTGCACATCTCCGAGAAGGCCGTCGAGCCGCCCGGCGAGGCGCGCGCCGACCTGGACATCTTCCTCGACTACGCGCGCCGGATGGACTTCCGAGACCGCGACGGCAACCCGCTGATCCGGTGGACCGGGCCGGAGGAGGTGTTCGAGGCGTGGAAGGAGTGCAGCCGGGGGCGGCCCTGCGACTACACGGGCATCACGTACGAGCGGCTGCGCGGCGGCGGCATCCAGTGGCCGTGCGACGAGGCGCACCCGGACGGCACCGAACGTCTCTACACCGACGGCGTCTTCCACACCGACCCGGACGACTGCGAGACGTACGGCCACGACCTGACGACCGGCGCGGAGCTGCTGGCCGACGAGTACCGGGCGAAGGAGCCGCGCGGCCGGGCGTTCCTGCACGCCGCGCCGTACCAGCCGTCGCCGGAGGTGCCCAGCGACGACTATCCGCTGCTGCTCACCACCGGCCGGACCGTCTACCAGTTCCACACCCGTACCAAGACCGGCCGGTCCACCCAGCTCGACCACGCCGCGCCGGAGTCGTGGCTGGAGCTGAACCCGTCCGACGCGGAGCGGCTCGGCGTCGGCGAGGGCGACCTGTGCCGGATCGAGTCGCCGCGCGGCGTGGTCCGTGCCCGCGCCCGGCTCTGCGGGGTCCGCCCCGGCGTGGTGTTCCTGCCGTTCCACTACGGCTACTGGGACACCGGCGACGGCGCCGCGCCCGGCGAGGGGCGGCACGACCGGGCGGCCAACGAGCTGACTGTCACCGCGTGGGACGCGGTCTCCAAGCAGCCGATCTTCAAGGTCGCAGCGGTCCGCGTGGTCAAGGAGGCCGGCTCCGACGGGCGGCCGGCGCCCGCGCCCACCGTCGGCGCGGCCGCGCCACCCGCCGGATCCGGCATCCCGGCCACCGTCGGCGGTCCCGCCGCCGAGGCGTCGTCGAGGGAGGAGTGACATGCAGCTCGCGCACTACCTGGGGTTGCTGCACCGGGCACAGGACCGCCTCGGCGACGCGTTCACCGAGGTCGGCGCCGCGCACCGGGACGAGCCGGACGTCTTCCACACCTGTGAGCGGCTGGCCGAACGGTGTCACGCGCACGCGGCGGCGCTCGCCCCGTTCGCCCGCCGGTACGCCGAGGACGCGCCGGCCGAGCCGGACCGGCTGCACTCCGAGCTGTTCTCCGGCACCCGTACCGGGCCGATCGGGCTGCTGCGCGACCTCCAGGACCTCTACCTGATGGCCGCCGAGTGCGACATCTGCTGGACCGTGGTGGGCCAGGCGGCGTACGGCGCCCGGGACACCGAACTGCTCGCCGTGGTGCGCTCGTGCGAGCAGGAGACCGCGATCCAGCTCAAGTGGCTGCGGACCCGGATGAAGCAGGCCGCGCCGCAGGCGCTCGTGGTCGCGTCCTGATCAGGCGGCCCGGCGTGCCCCCTCGGCCGGGCGCACCCCGTCGAGCACCAGCCCGCCGGGCGGCAACGCCGGCATGGCGCCGAGGTCGAGCGCCAGATCCTGCGGCGGTACGCGGTACGTCATCGCGCCGGTCAGGTTCGTCACCGCCCGCTTCATCAGCTCGATCGTGATCCACTCACCGGCGCAGCGGTGGCCGGTGTAGTGGTCGCCGCCGCCCTGCGGGACCAGGCCGAACGGGTCGTCGCGCCACCCGCCGAAGCGCTCCGGGCGGAACCGTTCCGGCTCGGGCCACACGTCGGGGTGGTGGTTCGTGCCGTACAGGTCGAGCAGCACGCGCCGGCCCTGCGGGAACGAGTACCCGCGCCACTGGAACGAGCGGCGGACCCGGGCCGCGGCGACCGGGAAGAACGGGTAGTAGCGGCGTACCTCCTGCACGAACTGCTCGGTCGCGGCGTCGTCGCCGGGTAGCCGGTCCCGCCAGTGCGGGTGGTCGTGCAGCGCCAGCGCGGCGAAGACCACGTACCGGTCCACGGCGACGGTGGGGCGCAGCACGTTGAGCAGTTCCACGGCGGCGATCCGGCGCGGCAGCGGCAGGCCCCGTTCGTCCCGGTGCCCGGCCACGACCGCCAGCGCGCTGCCCTCCGGGGCGGGCACCGCGCCCGCGCGTACCCGCTCGATCAGCTCGCCGGCCCAGCGTTGCGCGTGCCGGCGGCCGAGCCGTCCGCGCCAGTGCCGGGGGCCCAGCGCGGCCGGCGCCTCGATCATCGCGTGCATCTCGGCGGTGCGGCGCGGCACGTCGGCCTCGGCCAGCGGCACCCCGGCCCAGGCCCAGACCGTACGGGTCAGGATCTTTCCCACCTCGTCGTAGAGCACCACCGGGCCGCCCTCGGCCCAGTCGGGGATCCGGGCCCGCCACTGCTCGTCGAAGATCTCCCCGAGGCGGCGGATCGCGGCCGGCGTCATGATCGACATGAACATCGCCTTGCGGACCAGGTGGGCCTGCCCGTCGAGGCCCTGCACGCCGCCGACGCCGGTGAGCGTGCGCTGCCCGCGCATCGGCATGGCGCCGCGCCGGACGAACCGCTCCTCGTCGTAGAACAGCTCGGCGGCCTCCCGGCCGCGCAGGCAGATCGTCGGCTCCAGCAGCAGCCGGGTCTGGAAGACGTCGGTGCCGAGGCGGTCGCAGCGGTCGCCGACGAAGCGGTAGCCCTCCCGCAGGAACGCAATCGTGCTGTCCGGGCTCCGGTCGCTCGGCATGGTGCTCATCTGGGCTGCTCCTGACGCGGTTCGGCGACCCTGCCTACCTACCCGGGCCGACGCGGCCGAACCCTCCATTCCAGCAGCTCCGGCCCTTCGGGGGAGGGGCCGGCCGCGCCGGCGGGTGCTGGCCCCTCCCCGGGCGCGGAAAAGCTGGTTGGCTCGGGTTCGCGGGCCGGCGGCGACCGGTCCGCCACCCGCCGGCGCGACGTCCGGCGGGCGTCACCGGCGACGGGGGAGGGCACGGATGCGTGACGACAGGGCGGCACGACGGCACTTCGAGGCGTCGGCCCGGCTGCGCGGCGACGGCCGCGACGGGCCGCTGATCGGGGCGCTCCGGCGCTCCGCACCCCGCCCGCCGCGCCACTTCACCGTGCACCTGGGCTTCGCCGCCGCCGATCCCGCCGTCGCGCGGGAGCACGCCGTGGCGTACGCCGAAGCGCTCGGCCTGCTCCGCCCGGAGCTGGCGCTCGGGGCGGCGGCGCTGTCCCCGGCGGACGCCTGGCACCGCGCCGAGCGGCTGTTCTGCGACGCCGTCGGGCCCGACGGCGAGCGCTGCGCCGACGTGGCCGGTCACCCCGGCTTCCACCACGCGCCCGGTCCGGGCGGCCTCGGCTGGGGCGACGGTGACTGAGGCGCGCTCAGTCCAGGTCGAACTCGCCGTCCTGGGCGCCCGCGACGAACGCGTCCCACTCGGCCTGCGTGAAGACCAGCACCGGCCCGTCCGGCTCGGCGGAGTTGCGCATGCCGATCAGGTCGTCGACGAATGCCACTTCGACCGCTCCCTCGGAGGTGTCGCCCTCTGCCCGCTGCCAAACCGCCCGGGAGAGGTCGAAATCGCCCTTGGGGTGCTGACCCATCGCTGCTCCTCCATCGCCATGCGTAACGAGAGGGCCCGAGCGGACCTCATCGGGCAGGATAAGCGGATGCCGAGCCTCACCCGTGCAGAGGCGACCGCGCGCCGCGCGTCGATCGCTGTCGAGTCCTACGATGTGGACCTCGACCTGACCGGCGACGCCGAGCGGTTCCGCTCCGCCGTCACCATCCGGTTCCGGGCCACCCCCGGCGCCGAGACCTTCGTCGACGTCAAGCCGCGCCGACTCCTCGCCGCCCGCCTCAACGACCGCGACCTCGACCCGGCCCTGCTGGCCGGCGACCGGCTCCCGCTGACCGGCCTGGCCGCGACCAACACGCTCACCGTCGAGGCCGAGATGGCCTACTCCAACACCGGCGAAGGCCTGCACCGCTTCGTCGACCCGGCCGACGGTGAGACGTACCTCTACGCGATGTCCTTCCTGGACGACGGGCCGCGCATCTTCGCCGCGTTCGACCAGCCCGACCTGAAGGCACCGGTGACGCTGACCGTCACCGCGCCGCCGGAGTGGACTGTCGCCGCCAACGGGCCGCTCGCCGACCGGCCCGCACCCGGGCGCTGGGAGTTCGCCCCCACCGAGCCGCTGGCCACGTACTTCGTCTCGCTGATCGCCGGCCCCTGGCACGTGCTGCGCGCCGAGCACGACGGCATCCCGCTCGGCCTCTACTGCCGGCGTTCGCTCGCCGCCCACCTGGACGCCGACGCCGAAGAGATCTTCACCGTCACCCGGCAGTGTCTCGACCGCTTCCACCAGCTCTTCGCCGAGCGCTACCCGTTCGGCAAGTACGACCAGGCGTTCGTGCCCGAGTTCAACGCCGGCGCGATGGAGAACCCGGGCCTGGTCACGATCCGCGACGACTACGTCTTCCGCTCCGCCGTCACCGACACCCAGCGGGAGCTGCGCGCCACCACCATCGCCCACGAGATGGCGCACATGTGGTTCGGTGACCTGGTCACCATGAGCTGGTGGGACGACCTCTGGCTCAACGAGTCCTTCGCCGAATACCTCGGCACCCGGGTCACCGCCGAGGCGACCCGGTTCGACCGGGCGTGGACCACGTTCGCGAGCCGTCGCAAGGCGTGGGGCTACACCGCCGACCAGCGCCCCTCCACCCATCCGGTGGCACCGGAGGAGGTCGCCGACGCCGCGCAGGCGCTGCTGAACTTCGACGGCATCTCGTACGCCAAGGGCGCCAGCGTGCTCCGCCAGCTCGTCGCCTGGCTCGGCGACGAGGCGTTCCTGGCCGGGCTGAACGCGCACTTCGCCGCGCACCGGTTCGGCAACGCGACGCTCGCCGACCTGCTGGCCGCCTTGGGCGCGGCGAGCGGTCGCGACCTGGACGGCTGGGCGGAACGCTGGCTGCGCCGTGCCCAGGTGAACACGCTGCGGGTCGACACCGCTGTGGACGCCGACGGGCGGTGGACCGACGTGGCGATCGTGCAGACCGCCCCGGCGAGCCACCCGGTGCTGCGGCCGCACCGCATCGGCGTGGCCCACCACACCGCCGACGGCCCGGCGTACCGGTTCGAGGTCGACCTCGACCCGGACGCCGACGGCGGCCGTACGCCCCTGCCCGAGCTGGTCGGGCGGCCCGCCACCGGGCTCGTGCTGCCGAACGCCGGTGACCTGACGTTCGCGAAGATCCGGCTCGATCCGGCCTCGGCGGACGCGGTGCCGCTGCTGCTTCCCGCGATCGACGATTCGCTGGCCCGGGCGCTGCTCTGGGCCGAGACGCTGGACGCGGTCACCGACGGGGAACGGCCGGCCGGCGCGCTCGCCGAGCTGATCGGGGCGGCGCTTCCGGCCGAGACCGAGGTGACGATCGTCGAGGACGTGCTGCTGCTCAGCCGCCGGCTGATCGACCGCTACCTCGATCCGCTCGCCCGTGACGCGGCGCTGCTGCGGGTGGCGAACGCCTGCGCGGCGCTGCTCGACTCGGCACCCGGGGGCGGCTCGTTGCAGCTCGCCGCCGCGCGCGGTCTGATCGGCGCCACCACCGACACCGCGATGCTGACCGGCTGGCTGGCCGGCGAGGGTGTTCCGCCAGGGCTGGCGATCGACGCCGACCTGCGCTGGGCGGTGCTGCGCCGGCTCGTGGTGCTCGGCGCGGCCGGGACGCCGGAGATCGACGCCGAGGCCGACGCCGACCGCAGCGCCACCGGCGCCGAGCAGGCCGCCGCGTGCCGGGCCGCGCTGCCCGACGCCGACGCGAAGCGCGCCGCCTGGGAGATCGTCACCCGCAGCACCGAGCTGTCCAACCGCCTGGTCGAGGCGACCGCAGAGGGCTTCTGGCAGCCCGAGCAGGCCGAGCTGACCGCCGGCTACGTGGAGCGCTACTTCGCGGACATGCCGGCGGCGGCGCGTCTGCGTACCGCGTGGGTGGCCGACGCGGTCACCGTCGCCGCGTACCCCCGCTACGCCGTGGCGCAGACCACCCGGGAGACGGCCGCGGCGCTGCTGGCCCGCGACGACCTGACGCCCGGCCTGCGGCGGTGGGTGACCGACCTGGACGACGACATGCGCCGGGCGCTCGTGGCCCGGACGGCGGTGGCCGCCGCGTCGGCCTGACCGGAGCCACGCCGGGCGGGCTCATCCGCCCGGCGTGGCCGACCCCGCCCGGGCCCGTGCGGGGCGCGGCCTACGATCGCTGGGTGGAGGAAGACATCCGGCGGGTCGGCATCATGGGCGGCACGTTCGACCCGATCCACCACGGGCACCTGGTGGCGGCGAGCGAGGTGGCCGACCGGTTCGGTCTGGACGAGGTCGTGTTCGTGCCGACCGGGCAACCGTGGCAGAAGGCGGAGGAAGCGGTCACCCCGGCCGAGGACCGCTACCTCATGACGGTGATCGCCACCGCCTCCAACCCGCGTTTCCAGGTGAGCCGGGTCGACATCGACCGGGGCGGTCCCACCTACACCGTCGACACGCTGCGCGACCTGCACGCCGAGTACGGCCCGAAGGCGCAGCTGTTCTTCATCACCGGCGCGGACGCCCTGGAGCGCATCCTCTCCTGGAAGGACCTGGACGAGGCGCTCGAACTGGCCCACTTCATCGGCGTGACCCGGCCCGGTTTCGAACTCACCGACAAGCACCTCCCGGCCGACTCGGTGAGCCTGGTGCAGGTGCCCGCGATGGCCATCTCCTCGACCGACTGCCGCGCGCGCGTCGCCCGCGGGGAGCCGGTGTGGTACCTGGTGCCCGACGGTGTGGTGCAGTACATCGCGAAACGGCGCCTCTACCAGCGGTGATTCGCCCCCGTACGTCCCGGTTCATGCCTGAGATCGACCAGAACTGACAAGTCGGCACACCGCCGGGTGTGAGAGGCTTGGAGGGTCGCACGGTTGATCGAAGGAGAACGGTGACAGTTTCCGAACGCGCGCACGAGCTGGCGATGGCCGCCGCCCAGGCCGCGGCCGACAAGAAGGCACAGGACATCGTCATCATCGACGTGGGCGACCAGCTCGCGATCACCGACGCGTTCCTGCTGGCCGCCGCTCCGAACGAGCGTCAGGTGCTCGCCATCGTCGACGCCATCGAGGAGCGCCTGCTGGAGCTGCCGGAGAAGGCCAAGCCGGTGCGCCGCGAGGGCGAGCGGGGCGGCCGCTGGGTGCTGCTCGACTACGTCGACATCGTGGTCCACGTCCAGCACACCGAGGAGCGCGAGTTCTACGCGCTCGACCGGCTCTGGAAGGACTGCCCGCAGATCCCGTTCACCGATCGCGACCTGGCCGACTCGGCCGCCGGCACCGCCACCGCCGAATGACCCGCCTGATCGTCTGGCGGCACGGCAACACCGACTGGAACGCCGCGAGCCGGGTCCAGGGCCAGACCGACGTGCCGCTCAACGACCTCGGCCGGGAGCAGGCCCGCGCCGCCGCGCCGGTGCTGGCCGCGCTGCGCCCGGACGCGATCGTCGCCAGCGACCTGCGCCGGGCCGCCGACACCGCCGCCGCGCTCGCGGCGCTGACCGGGCTGCCGGTACGCTCCGACGCCCGGCTGCGCGAACGGCACTTCGGCACCTGGCAGGGCCTCACCCTCACCGAGGTGGCCGAGCGCTACCCCGACGAGTACGCCCGCTGGCGAGCCGGTGACCCCGACCCCGGCGCCGGCATCGAGCCCCTGGGCGACCTCGGCGCCCGGCTCGGCGCCGGGTTCCAGGACGCGGCCGACCTGGCCGTCGGTGGCACCGTCGTGGTGACCACCCACGGCGGCGGCGCCCGGCAGGGCGTCGGCCACCTGCTCGGCTGGGACCACACGGTGCTGCGCAGCCTCGGCTCGCTGGCCAACTGCCACTGGACCGAACTGCGCCACGACGACGTCCGGGGCTGGCACCTGCGCGCGCACAACGTCGGCCTGATCACCCAGCCGGCGCTCACCGACGCGGTCTGACACCTCCGGCCCCGGCACGTCACAGCGCCATCGGCTAGCGTGCCGGTCATGCCCGTCGCGGTCGTCACCGACTCCACCGCCTACCTGCCGCCCGACCTGGTCCGCGCACGCGGACTCACAGTCGTCCCGCTCACAGTCGTCCTCAACGGCGCGGAAGGGCTGGAGGGCGTCGAGACCTCCCCGGCCGACGCCACCCGCGCGCTGAGCGGCCGGCGGGTATCGGTGAGCACGTCCCGGCCCGCGCCGGAACAGTTCGCGCAGGTCTACCGCGCGCTGCTCGCCGAGGGCGCCGACGGGGTCGTGTCGGTGCACCTGTCCGCCGAACTGTCCGGCACCGTCGAGGCCGCCCGGCTGGCCGCCGCCGAGGTCGGCGACGACCGGGTCACAGTGGTCGACAGCCGATCCACCGGCATGGGCCTCGGCTTCCCGGCGCTCGCCGCCGCCGCGGCCGCCGCCGGGGGTGCCGACCTGACCGGGGTACGCGACGCGGCGCTGGACGCGGTCGCCCGTACCACCATCTACTTCTACGTCGACACGCTGGAGTTCCTGCGCCGGGGCGGCCGGATCAACGCGGCCGAGGCGCTGCTCGGCACCGCCCTCTCGGTCAAGCCGATCATGCACATGCCGGACGGCGCGATCGTGGTGAAGGACAAGGTCCGTACCGCCAGCCGGGGCGTGGCACGCCTGATCGACCTGGCAGTCGAGGCAGCGGACGACGCCGAGGTGGACCTGGCCGTGCACCACCTCGCCGCGCCGCAACGGGCGGAGCAACTGCTGGCGGCGCTGACCGAGCGGCTGGGCGACCGCCTGCACGACACGTACGTCACCGAGGCCGGCGCGGTGGTCGCCGCGCACGCCGGACCCGGCCTGGCATGCGTGGTGGTCCACCGCCGCACGGCCTAGGGTGGCCGGATGAGCCCACTGTCGTACGTCGTCACCGGCGGCGGGCGCGGCGTCGGACGGGCCATCGTCGAACGGCTGGCCGCCGATGGTGGCACCGTGGTCGTGGTCGAGCGGGACACCGGTGCGCTGGACTGGCTGGCCCGGCATCCGCTGGCCGACCGGCTGCACGCCGTGACCGGGGACGCCGGCGACGAGGCGGTCACCGGGCGGGCCGCCGACCGCGCCGAGGCGTACGCGCCGCTGGCCGGCTGGGTCAACAACGCCGCCGTCTTCCGCGACGCCGACCTGCACCGCGCGCCCGCGAGCGAGGTCGTCGACCTGATCGCGCTCAACCTGCGCCCCGCCGTCGCGGGAGCCGGCACCGCCGTACGCCGGTTCCTGGCCGCGCGCACCGGCGGCGCGATCGTCAACGTCTCCTCCCACCAGGCCCGCCGGGCGGTGCCCGGTGCGCTGCCGTACGCCACCGCGAAGGCCGCGTTGGAGGGGCTGACCCGGGCGCTCGCCGTCGACTACGGTCCGCGCGGCATCCGCGCCAACGCCGTCGCGCTCGGCTCGATCCACACCGAACGGCACGCCGCCTACCTGGCCGGACTCGACCCGGCCGGGGTGGCGCACGTCGACGCGGAGATGGCCCGGCTGCACCCGCTCGGCCGGATCGGGCGTACCGACGAGGTGGCCGAGGTGGTCGCGTTCCTGCTCTCCGAACGCGCCTCGTTCGTCAACGGCGCGACGGTGCCGGTGGACGGGGGACGGGCCGCGCTGGGCCTGGACCCGGAGGCGCGCTGAGCTTCGCCTCCCGGCCGCGCTAGCACAGTCAGGGTTTGATCGGGTTGCTGTCCACAGTGCTCCCGTCGTCCACAGGTGAGAGCTCCCCGGCCGACGGTTGACGAGCCGTCGCCGTAGCGTCCCGAGCCGTGCCAGACGACGACGAGACGACGGTACGGCGGCGGCTCGCCCGGCTGTTCGGGGGCGCTGATGCGGCAGGTGCCGCCCCGCCGGCTCTTGTCGGTCGTCCGCGCCGGCCCATCGGCGCGATGATGCCGGAGGCGCTGTCTCCGCCCGAGCCCTGGCGGTCCTTCGAGCCGGGTCTCGAACCTGGGTCAGGTGGGACCGGGCTGGATTCCGCCTCTGGGCGGGGCCCTGGTGCGTTCGGGCCGGACTCCGAGGAGCGGTCCGGCTCTGCGCGCGGGCCTGGTGGGGCCGGGCCGGAATCCAGGGCTCGGCCTGGTTCGGGATCCGGCGGTGGGCTGGGCTCGGAGGATCGGCCCGGTTCGGGTCCCGGGCGTGTGACAGGCGCGGGCGAGCCGGACTACGGGCCGCGACCGGCTCTCCCGGAGCGTGACGGCGTGTGGGAGCAGCCATTCGGGGATCCGCCGTCCGTTGCCACGGACGCCGAGATGGACCGTCAGTCGGCCTCTGTGCGCGGTCTGGTGTCCCGGCTGCCCGGTCCCGGGGCGTTCGACCCCGGCCGGCGGGGTGTGCGGGCGCTCGCGGCGGTGGCGGCAGTGGTGGTCGTGGTGGCCGCCGTCTGGGCGTGGCGCTCACGTCCCAGCGCCGAGCCCGTCCAGCCGGTAGCGGCACCCGCCGAGGCGCCGGTGAGCGCGGCGACCGAAGCCGTTCCCGGGGTGCCCGCGCCGGCCGGCTCACCCGGTCAGGTGGTCGTCGCGCTGGCCGGCAAGGTCCGGCGTCCCGGCCTCGTCCGCCTCCCGGCCGGCGCGCGGGTGGCCGACGCGATCGAGGCGGCGGGCGGCGCGCTGCCCGGCGTCGACGTGGCGCTGCTCAACCCGGCTCGCAAGGTCACCGACGGGGAGCTGATCCTGGTCGGCGTCACCGCCCCGCCGGGGCAGGCCGGACCCGCCGCAGCGGGCGGCGGTGCGCCGGGCGGCTCGGCGGCGCCCGCCGGCCCGGTCAACCTCAACACCGCGACGCTGGCCCAGCTCGACGCGCTGCCGGGCGTCGGGCCGGTCCTCGCCCAGCGGATCCTCGACCACCGGGACCGCAACGGCGGGTTCCGGTCCGTGTCCGATCTGCGCCAGGTCGACGGCATCGGCGACGCCCGGTACGAGCAGCTCAAGGAACTGGTGACGGTGTGAACCGCCGACGCCCCCTCGATGGCGACGCGGCCGACCGCGACGTGCCCGATCTGCGGCTGGCCGGGTTGGCGGTTGCGGCCTGGCTCGCCGCGCTGGCCGGGCTGCACCTCACGGTCCGGGTGACGGTGTGGATGGCCGTCGTCGCCGCCGCGCTCGCCCTGCTCGCGGGCCTGCACCTGTGCGGCGTGCTGGGCCGGCCGGGTGCAACGGTCCGCCGCTACGGCTGGATCGCGGTCGCCGTACTGCTCGGCGTGCTCTGCGGCGCGGCCGCCACCGGCGCCCGGGTCGCGGTCCGCGACGCCGCCCCGGTCCGCGCGCTCGTCACCGATCGTGCCCCGGTCACCGCCGAGCTGGTGCTCCGCGACGACCCCCGTCCGGTACGCGGTGCGCCCGGCCGTCCACCGATGCTGCTGGTCCGCGTGGATCTGATCCGGCTCACCGGACCCGACGGCGCTCGCGTCACCGGTCCCGTCCGCGCGCTTGTGCTCGCCACCGATCCGGCCTGGCGTCCACTGCTGCCCGGGCAGCGGGTCACCAGCCGGGGACGGCTGTCCGCCCCGCGTGGCGGCGACCTCACCGCCGCCGTGCTCTCCACCGCCGACCCGCCCACGCTGCGCGGCGACGCGTCGTGGCCGCAACGGGCGGCAGGCGTGCTGCGCGCCGGGCTGCAACGGGCCTGCGAGCCGCTGCCCGACGCGCCGGGCGGGCTGCTGCCGGGGCTCGTGGTGGGTGACACCAGCCGGCTGCTTCCGGAGGTGGAGGAGGACTTCCGGGCCACCGGGATGACGCACCTCAACGCGGTGTCCGGCTCCAACGTGGCGATCGTCGTCGGGGCGGTACTGCTGCTGGCCCGCTGGGCGCGCGCCGGTCCGCGTACCGCCGCCACGCTCTGCGTACTCGCGCTCGTCGGGTTCGTCATCCTGGTCCGGCCTTCGCCGAGCGTGGTGCGCGCCGCGGCGATGGGCGCGATCGGGCTCGCCGCGCTCGCCGCCGGGCGGTCCCGATCGGCGCTGCCCGCGCTCGCCGCGGCGGTCACCGGGCTGGTCCTGTACGACCCGGACCTCGCGGGCGACCCGGGTTTCGCGTTGTCGGTGTGTGCCACCGGGGGACTGCTGCTGCTCGCGCCGGGCTGGCGGGACGCGCTGCGGCGGCGGGGCGTACCGAGCGGGCTGGCCGAGGCGCTGGCGGTGCCGGCCGCAGCACAACTCGCCTGCGGCCCGGTGATCGCCGGGCTGTCCGCCACGGTCAGCCTGGTGGCTGTGCCGGCGAACCTGCTGGCGGTGCCGGCCGTCGCGCCCGCCACTGTGCTCGGCGTGCTGGCGGCGGTGCTGTCGCCGGTGTGGCCGGGCGGCGCGGAGTTCCTGGCCTGGCTGGCGAGTTGGCCGGCGCGCTGGCTGGTGGCAGTGGCCGCGTACGGGGCGGACCTGCCGGCCGGGAACCTGCCCTGGGCGGGCGGGGTGGCCGGCGCCCTGCTGCTGGCGGCGGTGAGCGTGGCGCTGCTGCTCGCCTTCCGCCGACGCCGGGCGCGCCGGCTGATCGCTGTCGTCGCGGTGGCGGTGGTGCTTGGCGCGGTGCCGGTCCGGCTGCTCGCCTCCGGCTGGCCGCCGCGCGGCTGGGTGGTGGTGGCGTGCGCGGTGGGGCAGGGGGACGCTGTGGTGCTGCCGGTCGGCGCCGGCCGGGCCGTGGTGGTCGACGCCGGCCCGGAGCCGTCCGGCGTGGACGCCTGCCTGCGCCGCCTCCGCGTACGCGAGGTGCCGCTGCTGGTGGTCAGCCACTTCCACGTCGACCACGTCGGCGGCCTGGCCGGGGTGTTCCGCGGCCGTCGGGTGGGTGCGGTGGTGGGTCCGTCCTGGTCCGAGCCGCCCTACGGCGCAGCCCAGGTACGCGATGCGGCCCGCCGGGCCGGTGCGCCGGTCGCTCCGGTGCAGGCGGGGTGGCGGTGGCGGGCGGGCGCGGTGGACCTGGTCGCCGTCGGGCCGCCGTACCCGCTGCGGGGCAGCCGGTCCGATCCGAACTCCGACCGAGCGTGTCTGCCCCGTCCGTTCCGTCCGGTCGGTGCAGGTCACGGCCCCGCTGACGCCTTGCTGCTATCCGTTCCGACCGGCCCGTCCGTCCGGGTGCGCCGCGTCAGGTGATAAGGCTGTGAGAATTTCGAACCCGATCGGGAGGGCACGGTGATGGACTCGACTACTCGCCACGCCGTCGCCGCTGTTCTACGGGGGCTAGGCGTGAATCGCCTCTTAGGATGACTATCCAGACGATTGCCTCAGCGCTTCCTCCATACGGAGACCTGACATGGCTCGATTCCGCACGGATGACCCGGCCCTGCATGCCGAGATGGAACGGCTCGCCGCGCAGGAAGCGGCGTCGTGGCCGATCGCAGATGAGACGTTGGCGCAACTGGCCCGAATCTTTCGGGCAGCAGCAGCCGTCCGCAGCTCAGCAGCGGGCCACAGCACCGGCCCCGGACGCGAGCAGAGGCTGACACGGAGGACTCCGACACGGCATGAGGCGATCAATGCTGCCGGAGAAGTGCTTGCTTACGGGCTCGCCATGCGTGACGCCCTTCCGCCACGTCAGGCAGCCGAACTGGCGTGGACTCCCACCGGCCCGTCCGTGGACGAGTTGGAACGGCGGATTACAGAGTCGCGACGTGCGCCAAGTGCAGCGGGGGGCGGGCGCGAGGAGCGAACACGACCTAGGTCCGGGCTCGATGAGGATTTGATCAGGCTGACCGTTGCCGCTGCGCCACCCCTGACCTCCGAACAGGTGGAGACGCTGCGCCGCATTCTGTTGCCTGCCGTTGAGCGAAGTGCCACGCGGACAGAAGATGCCGGTAGCGGCGCTTAAGCTGGGCCGACACCACCTCAAAGGCTCGCGTTGAGAACTGTGCCGAACACCTCGGACCCGTCCGTGAATTGAACGCGCATACCAGCAGGCTTCGAGCTGCCACCCCACTGGGCATAGGTTTCCGCGACGGCGACACGGGGCAGCCCCGCGGCGCTAATGGCGGCGACGATCGCGTCCGCCCACGCTGGCGGCTGCCCTGGCGTGGCTTCAACAGGCGAAGCCGTGCCGGCGTTGTCGGGGTCGAGTGGTGGGGCCTTCTGATCCCCACCCACGAGTTGTATGTCAATTCGGCCGTTCAGTGTTACGCCGACCGGCTTCGGTCCGCCGCCGGTCGACCAGCGCGACACCTGCCGCACCCACGGCTGCGCGGCAAGCAGGTCGGCAAGCCATCCCTCGAACTCGCGGACAATCACGCCGCGCCACCCACGTTCAGCCCTTTTTCCACTAACTCCCGGATGAGCGCGCTGGGCTCGATGTCACGGGCTTCCGCCTCGACGAACAGTGCGTGGGCAACCCTCTCGGGCAGTGGAGCCGAGACGACGACGGTGATGTTTGCGGCCTGGGTGGTGTCGACGTTCGCCCCGGACCAGTCGCGGTCGTTGAGCGCGGCGCGGATCTCGCCGCGCATGCGCGTGGTGTGTTCGGCGATCTTGGATTCGTTGAGGTTGGCGCGGAGGGCTCGCACGTCCCGCCAGTTACTTGCCACCAGATCGACCCTTTCCTCATCCACAAGTCTCATAGCCTCAACGCCTGCGGGCCAGCGGGAGGCATGGCCTACGCCAGATACCCATCTGAGCGAAGAAGGCTCAGCATCTCCGCGTCGCCGAGATCCGGACGGGCTGATCTCGCAACAGGCGGGCAGAGGTTCGAGACCGGCGTGTCGAGCCAGTTGGTCGGCATGATCGCCGTCACGGCGATGTCCACCACCGCCCGGCGCCTGTCGGCCCCTATCGAACTGGCCAGGGCCACTGCGGCCTCAAGTCCACTGTTCCGGATGGTCAGAGCAAGCGCGCAGCCGTCCGGGTCGAGCATCTGTAGCACCAGCCGAGCAGACGCCTCTTTGATGTTCGATGCCAGCAGCAGCACCCCGACGAGGTGGGTGGTTAGCGGCGGACTGGAGGCAACGACGGCGCTGTGGTGTGACAGGCAGGGCGAGCATCGGTCCCAGTGGGCTGCCAGCGCATCTAGGATCGGCCTAAGGTCCATCGGCTGGAGCGGACCCTCTTCTGGGCTCTCGACCCCGTAGTCGACGGCATAGATCGCAACCATCTCAAGGTCGACGCCGGCCGGTCGGGGGTGACGCGGCGTCTCGTTTGGGCCGCTGCCCGTCCGATCGCAAGCGCGAGGTCGAACTTTGTCGTCGTAGAAGCTCGCGGGAAGGCGTGATTCGGTCATGCGCCGCATCCTCCCGCCCGAAGCAAGCCTCATCAACGCTTCGTGGCGGTCGAGTAGCCGGTTGCGCTCACGTCGGGGATGTGGTTTGCCTACTCGCTTGGCTCGACACCAGCGGCCCGGCAAATCTGCCGGATGCGCTCGGGGGTGTAGCCCGTCATGCGACTGATCTCGACTTGGGTCCGACGCTTGTGCCGGATGTCGTCGGCGATGGCCTCGGCGACCTGGGGACGGAGTTCCGCAACCCGGGCCTGAACCTCGCGCAGCCGCTCGCGTAGCTCCGTGACCTGGGAGCGCGCATCAGCGAACTGCTGAGCAACCTCGGTTAGTCGATCCGTCATGAGCTTGATCATCCCATCGGGTCGGCGGCAAAACTATCGAACTTTTTGGGGATAACCGCTTCCGCCCGACCCCAAGTAAGCGTAGAGTTTGGGCATAAGCAAGGCGGCCCCAGACAGCGACTCCACTCGCTGCCCAGGGCCTTGATCCATCACCTGCCTCAGACAGGAGATAGACCCATGGCGCACGCTATCAGCGCGCTCACGAACCCCGGCGACAGCATCAGCTACACCGCCGGCCGCGTCACCGTCACCCTCCAGTGGATCCGCGACGGGGTTTACACCGTCACCACCTACCAGGGCACGCTCCGCATCGACGAGCAGTGCGGCAGCTACACCACCGAGCAGATCGCCCGGTCCGTGGCCCGCCTCTGGGCGGAGATGGCGAAGGCCGAGGCCGAGGCCACCCCGGTTGCGTCCCTCGCGGTGCTCGCCGAGATGGGCGAGCAGCGGCAGGCCCGGCCCACCATGGCCGGCGCCCACCTGGCCGACGTGACCGACCCGCAGCACCGGGCACTGTCCACCGCCGCCGCGTTCGGCCGCGTCCACCGGGGCGGCGGCACCTACCGCGAGTCGGTGGCCACCCTGCGGGCGCTGGCCCGCAAGGGCCTGGTGCGGCTGCACATGCGCCCGGGGCGCCGGTACGACATCGACCACGCCACGATCACCGCCGCCGGTGAGCGGGAGTTGGCCCGGCTCGACGCCGAGGCGGCCCGCCGCGAGCAGCACACGGCACTTCTCGTCCGCCTCGCGGGCTGACCTTCTGCACCCAGAGCAGGGCATCCATGTAGTCGGGCGCCCGGCAGTTGGAGTCCAAGCCGCTGCCGGGCCGCCCTTGATCGGGAGAGGACCCCGACCTAATGAGAATCATCGCAAACGCGACCGCCAACGCGACCGCCGTTCCCGACTCGGACAACTGCGGCCGGCCGTGGTGCATCAACGGGCACGGACCGGGGATCGTCGGTCCCGTCGACCTGGAGTGCGTCATCGACGCCCCGAACCTGCGCGACGGGTTCATGCCGCTGTCCCACTACAGCCAGCACGACCGCCTGTCGGTGCTGATGTGCCAGTCCCCGCACGAGGTGGCCCCGCGCATCGAGGTCGGCAAGCGCATCGGCGGCGAGTCGAACATGAGGTGGCTGCGGCTCACCCCGCAAGAGGCGTTGACGGTGGCACTGCTGCTGGACACCACGGCGCTCCTGGGTGACAAGCCGCTGCCGATCGGGCCGGCGCCGGAGCGGGCACCGTTCTGGCTGGACGGCCCGTGCCCCGGTTGGTGCCTGAGCGGGCACTCGGCGCGCGACATGTATGACGACCGGGTGCACGGCGGCGGCCTGACGGAGATCCCGCTGACGCTGGTGGACGCGGTCGACGGCGAACAGTCGGTCGTCACGGTGGCGATGCACCGCCACTACCGGTCGACCACCGCCACCGTCGAACTGGCGGTGACGGCCGCCGGGGTGGTGTCCCTGTCGTCGGCGGAGGCCCGCGCGCTGGCCGGTCACCTGCGGGATCTGGCGCTGCTCGCCTTGGCCCGCCCCGCCCCGGCGACGTCGGCCCCGGCGTGGGCGACCAGCACGGCGACGGGCGACCCGGGTGCCGTGTTCCACACCGGGCACGTCGGCACTCTGGCGGTCGCCGACTCGACCGGTCGCACGTCGAGCACGGTTGAGGTGCTGGTGGAACGCGACGACCACCACGGCGTACCCGGCCGCGCGTCCGTGCGGGCGGACGAGGTGGAGATGACGCCGGACGACGCCCGCAGGTACGCCGCGCTGCTGGTAAAGGCCGCCGACATCGCCGACGCGGACAGGGCGTCGCTGTGACCGCGCCGACGATCGACACGGCCGAGCTGGTGCGGGAGCACCGATTCGACGAACTGGTCCGCAACGAGCAGGCCCGCATCGTCCGCACCATCTTCCGGTTCTGCGGCAACTGGGCCGACGCGGAAGAGGCCGTACAAGAAGCCTTGGTGAAGGTGTGGGCCGTCCGGGCGCAGCTCGACCACGTCGACAATCTGGCCGCCTGGCTCGTCATCGAGGCGAAGTGGAAGGCTCGGAAGCTCGCCGCGCAGCGGCGTCAGGCGGTACCTGGTCTGCTCGGCGAGCACATCGAGCGCGTCGAGGCGCAGACCCCCGAGCCTTCGTCGCTGCCGTGCGCCGCTGACCCGGAGGTGAAGGCCCGAATCCGGGTGGCGCTGGCGGCGATGTCGCCGATGCAGCGGGC
Source organism: Micromonospora sp. WMMD1274 (assembly GCF_049179035.1). Classification (NCBI taxonomy): domain Bacteria; kingdom Bacillati; phylum Actinomycetota; class Actinomycetes; order Micromonosporales; family Micromonosporaceae; genus Micromonospora; species Micromonospora sp. WMMD1274. Next base: position 1,425,504 of record NZ_JBMHMG010000001.1, on the reverse strand, counting down.
GGTGGTGCAGGCGCACTGCATCCACGGTCTGACCATCGAAGAGACGGCCAAAAAGGTGGGCACCACCCGCAGGTCGGTGTCGCAGATGCTGTACATGGCCCTGCACCATGTGGACCTGTCCGGACCGGAGTGGCGGGACCACATCGCCGAGATCGGGTTGGAGTCGCCGGAGGCGAAGGCGTTCCGTACGTCTTTCGCACTGGTGCGGATGCTGCCGACGCGGCAGCGGCAGGCGGTGCGGCTGCGCTACCTGAAGCGTCTGCCGCTGGCCGACGTCGCCCGGGAGATGCACAGCACGCCGACGAACGTACGGAACCTGCTCAACGACGCGCGGCGCACCGTCCGCGCGCTGGCCGCCGATCTGACCTCGGGTGTGGGTGGTCCCCGGTGAGCAGCTACCAGACGGTGATCCGCCCGTCCGGCCCGCTCACCGCCGAGGTGCTGGTGGGGCTGCTCGCCGACCTGGGCGAGCAGCCGCCCCGGCGGATCCCCCGCCCCTATACCCGCACCGCATCTGTTGGAGGTGCCCGCCGTGGCCACGTTCGTTGACCGCCTCGTGAAGCGGACGGTGCTCGTCTGCGCCGCGCTCGCCGGACTCGCCTTCATGGCCAACCACCACGACCACCCGTGCACCGGCGAGCAGGTCGGCGCGGGCGGCATGTGCGTCTCGACGAGCTGGGGTGCGCGGTGAACCGGCGCATGGTGTGGGCCGGCTGCGGCCAGCCGGCAGCGATCCGCATCGAGGTGTACTCCGCGGCAAACGGGCTGATGCACGGCTCGCTCGACGCCTCCGTCTACTGCTGCACCCGCCACGAGCCGGGCGCCACAGCCGCAATCCACGCGGCGGGCCTGACCCCGTACCGGGCGGGCGCCCCCCTGCACCTGGCCCGCACCTGCGGGTTCATCCACCGCTACCCGACCGCCCGGGAGTCCTGATGAACGACACCGCCGCCGCTGTCTTGGCCGCCGTTCTGGTGGGCGGCCCGGCCGTGATGCTCACGCCGTTCTGGCTGGCCCACCGCAGCAGCGAAAGCCACGCCGACACCACCGCCGCCGCGATCCGCGCTCAGCAGCGCCGGGAGCGCGCCGAGCGCCCGAAGGAGCTGACCCACCGATGACTACCACTGACCCGCGCCGCGCCGCGTTCGCCCTCGCCGCCGAGGGCATCGACGCCGGGCTGCCCGTTCCGTTCTTCGTCCAGGTCGGCCGCGACGACGACCTCAGCCGGGCGGCCACGCTGATCCAGCTCGCCGACGACGACCGGGACGGCGTCGAGCGGTGGGCGACCTGGCTGAGCATGCCGCGGCCCGCGCTCAGCCTCCAGCCGATGCGCTCGGAGAGCCGGTGGTGGCAGCCGTTCGAGGTGGTGGGCCAGCACCCGGACACCGGCCGCACCGTCTGGGTGAAGTCGCACGTGACCGTGCCCGCCCCCGCTGATGTGAAGGAGCCGACCCGATGACCGCACGCGCCAAGGCCCTGAACGCCGCACAGACCGGCGTCCTGTGGGGCCTGCCGCTCGCCCTGACCGCCCTCGCCGTCGCCTGGACCCTCGTGGCCGTCGGCGGTCTGCTCACCACGCAGGCGCCCGGATGGGTGGCCTACAGCGCCGGGGCCCTGTTCGATCTCGTGTGGGTGTCCGCGATGCTCCACGAGCGGGCGCACCGCCGGTCCGCGTCCGTCTCCCGCACCCCCACCATCCTCGGGTGGCTGCTGCTGGCCGTGTCCGTCGCCGCGGTGCTCGTACACGGCCTGGCCGCCACCACCGTGCCCATCGCCATCATCGGCGCGGTCATCCCCGTGCTCGGCAAGCTGACGTTGCAGATGGCCCTGTCGACGGCCGGCGTGCGGATCACCGCCGACGCGCAGCGCAAGGTCGACATGGTCCGTTCCCGTGGCCGCGACGCCGTGGCGGTGGCCCGCGCTATCGACGAGGTGAAGGCGATCAGCGAGGAAGTCGGGGCGGAGCACACCGCGCGGGACTACCGCAGCCGCGTCCGGGCACACGCCCAGGTCGACGACGCCCGCCGCTCCTACGAGTCGGCGCTGCGGGACCGTGCCGACGAGGCAGGGGCCGTGCCGGCCGGTGAGCTGCCGTCGTTCGGGTTGATCTCCGACGACGACATTCGGACGCTGCTGGACTCGATGACCGTCACGGCTATCGGCGCAGGTGGCACGTCCGGCGGCGCGGGCGCGGACGGCTACGGCACGCCCGACGACAAGGCGCTGCAACTGCTGGCCGCTGAGGTGTACACCGCCGCCGAGGTCGACGAGAACCCGCCGAGCCTGCGCGAGTTCCGCCGGCGGATGCGTGAGGCGCTGACCGCGCGCCGGTGGAAGGCGTCGACCGCGTTGGTCGACCAGCTCTACCGGCACGAGCGGGCGCTGCGCACCGGACACGAGCGCTGACCGATGGCCTGGGAGGACCGCACCCCGGAGGAGAAGAAGAAGGCACGCACCGAGGCCCGCCGCTACAAGGCGACCGACGACAACCACACCTACGAGGTCACCACCGGCAAGGGCACGCGGCTCACCGCCAGGGGCATCAACTCGGCCCGCGTGCTGGCCGGCAAGGACGGCACCTACAAGCGCAAGGAGTCGAATTGAGCACCCTCGCCGCCATCCTCGCTGCCGTCTCCGTGGCGGCCACCCTGACCGGACACACCACTGCCGCGATCGTCACCGGGCTCGGCGCCGCAGCGGCCGGTGTGGCCTTCCACGTCCGGCGGCAGCGCAAGGAGGGTCAGTCCTGATGGCCCGGACCAGGAAAGCCACCGAGCGGGACCTGGCGGGCATCGTCGCCGAGCACATCGTGTCCTCACTGGAAGGGGCTGGCGACTACCGCAGCATCAACGCCTTCCGCCGGCTGCCGGAGCACGTGCAGCAGGGCATCGCCGACCTGGCCGCCGACGAGCGCCAGCGGCGGGCCGCCGGCATCAAGCTGACCGACTGACATGGCCGACAACGACTGCACGACGTGCCCCGAGCTGCTCACGCGGCTCGGGGCCGCGGCCGGCGGCATGGACGCCCTGGCCGCCCTCATCGAGTCCGAGATGGTCGCGCCGACGATGCCGTGGCGTGACCTGTTGCCCCTGCTCGCGACGCGAGCCCGGAACCTCGCCGACCAGGCGCGAGGGAGGTACTGACCATGACTGCGTTGCCGATGGAGTACGACGACGAGCGGCACATCATCGAGGCCGACCGCGTCGGCGGGCCGGTCGACGCGCCGGACCGCAAGGCCACGTTCGCCGAGGTGGTGTCGCGCGACGACCGGACCCGGCCGATCGTGCCCGCCGTGCTGCGCTCGCCGGAAGGGCGAAAGGCGCTGGTGCGCTGGTCGGCCCGCTACGGCGCCAACCGGGCGCTGTACCACGTCACCCGCTCCCCGAAGTACGGCATCAAGGTGGCCGCCTACGCGCCGCGTGGCGTGTGGCGGGCCGGGTCGGCGGTGCTGTGGTGGGCGGCCGGCGGCCGGGAGAACTTCCACCTGCGGCAGGAGGCCGCCAACAAGAACGACCCGCACACCTGGCAGTCCCTGAACCGCACCCGCGCGAAGGAATCCGGCGCCCGCTGGTGGGTTGTCGGCGCCGCGCTGGTGCTGCTGCTCGCCGTGCTGATTGGCGTCGAGATGGCGGGCATGCCGCCGATCGGCTGGTACTGCGTCGTTGCCGCGCTGGTGCTGGTGGCGGCCCGCGTCGGCAGGCCGGCAGACAAGCCGATCGTGGACCGGGTGAGCACCGCGCAGCGGTTCACGAAGTTGACCGCCGAGATGGTCCGCAACGCCGTGGTGGCGCTATCGATCGGCGTGAAGGAGCCGGGGCAGTTGACGTTCCCCACGCCGATCCACAAGGACGGGCCGGGCTGGCTGGCCCGCTTCAACCTGCCCGGCGCGATCGTGGCCACGTCGTTGTTGGAGAAGCGCGACAACCTCGCCGCCGCGCTGCGGCTGCCCGTCGACCAGGTGTGGCCCGAGGTCGGCCCCGACCACCCCGGACAGGTCGACCTGTGGGTGGGCTACCAGCCGTCGTCCAAGATGGGCCAGCCGCGGTGGGCGCTCGCCTCCGACACCGCCCGGACCAGCGTCTTCGAGCCGCAGCCGTTCGCCACCGACGCTCGCCAGCGGCCGTTGACCACGACGCTGTTCGCCCGGAACTTCCTCATCGGCGGGCAGCCCGGGTCCGGCAAGTCGTACGCCGCCCGCACGCTGCTGACCATCGCGATGCTCGACCCGACGGTCGAGCTGAAGGTGGCCGAGTTCAAGGGTGTTGGTGACTTCCTCGACATGTCCCCGCTGTGCTCTGACTACGTGGTCGGTGTCGACGATGACGCCTTCGAGCGGGGCAGCGCCATCATCGGCTGGGCCCTCGCCGAGTGTGAGCGGCGCGGCAAGCGGATCTTGGAGGCCAAGAAGCGCGGCGAGGCGCCCGAGGGCAAGGTGACCCCGGAACTGGCCGCGAAGCCCGGGTCGGGTCTGCACCCGGTGTTCATCCTGCTCGACGAGGTCCACGAGCTGTTCGCCGCCGTGCCCGGCGCCGCGGCGGCGTGTGAGCGGGCTATCAAAAGGGGCCGGGCGCTGGGTGTCATCTTCTGCCTGGCCACGCAGATCCCCGACAAGGACAGCCTGCCGCCGAACATCACCCGCTGCATCACGACCCGCTGGTGCCTGTCGGTGCTGGGCCAGGTCGAGAACGACATGATCTTGGGTACGGGCGCGTACAAGCGCGGCTTCACCGGCACCGTGTACCGGCCCGGCGTAGATGCGGGCTGGGGCGTGATGGTCGGCGTCGACAAGCCGGGCAGCGCCCGCAGCTTCTTCCCCAAGCCGGAAGTCGCTGCGGCGATCGTCGCCCGCGCTGCCCAGCTACGCGGACAGACGGTCATCGGAGACGCCGCCGAGCGGGTTGAGGCACGGGACATGCTCGCCGACGCCCGCGCCGTGCTTCACCCAGGGGAGGCGGGCGTGCCGTGGGCGGTGCTGGCCGAGCGCCTGGCCGCGCAGTGGCCGGAAATGTACTCGGGGATCACCGCCGACATGGTTCGTGAGTCGCTTGCCCGCTACGGCGTCGACTCGCAGGACGTGAAGGTGGGCCGGAAGAACCTGAAGGGCGCCCGCCGCACGGCGCTGGACGCCGCGCAGCAGCGCCGCGAGATCGAAGCCGAGTAGGTCGCATGGCCGGTCGCGGGACGAACCTTGGTCGCGGAAGTGCGACCACACCTGCGACCGGCCCTGAACAGCGCAAACGTCTGTTGGTCGCGTGGTCGCGGCACCCCCGCCGAGGCCCTGAATCCTGCCCTTGGAGGCACCCTGTGAGAGGCACCCTGACCGCGACCGGCATCGTGCTGGCCGTCCTGCTCGTCTATGCCGTGTCGTGCGCGCTCAAGCCGTTCCGTGACTGCTCGGTGTGTGACGGCAAGGGCCACCATCGCGCCAAGGCCAACCGGAAACTGTCCCGCCCGTGCTGGTGGTGCAAGGGCGCCGGGAAGCGCCTGCGGTACGGCCGTCGGGCGTGGAATCGCGCTCGGCGGATGCACCGCGACGCCGGGACTGGTGCGAGGATCGGCCGGTGATCGTCTACCGCGCCGACGTCTTCGGTCTGACCCAGGTAGCCGCAGGCATGTCGTCGTGGACATCCAGCCGCGAGTACGCCGAGGCGTACACCACGGCCGCTTTCGCAGGTTTCGGCGGCCCGTGCCTCTACCGCGGTAAAGCCGAAGGCCGGGTGCTCGACCTTCGCAGTGACCCCGCCGCCGCTCTTGCAGGGTTCGGGCTCGACCTGGCCGACTACAGCGGCGAGCCGCTGCACGACACGCTGCGAATCCTGGCACCACTGTTCGCCGCCACAGGATTCCGCTGGCTGGCGTTCTGCGAGCACCCCAACCCGCTGCACGATGAGTGGCTGTACGTCGGTCCTGGACCGGTCGCGTGCCATCCGGTCGACCAGCGGACCCGGTAGGCTGCTCGATGTTCGGTCAGGGCATGGCTTGGGCGCGACCCACCCGGGAACGCGCGACGTTCCGACCGAAGGAGAACCGGTGACCACCACCGACACCCAGCACACGGAAGACGCTGCGGCCTACACCCGGCGCACCGGCCGCTATCCGGCCCACTGGACGGCTGATCGCTGCTCCGTCCAAGACGCCCGCATCCGCGTCTGGGCCGAGGCCGCTGCTCGGGGCGCCGACCTCACCGGCCGCAGTCAGGCACGCAGGATGCTGCGCCGCTGGGGTGTGGACGCCTAACCGCAGCACGACGACGGCCCGCCAGGAGCGCACCTGGTGGGCCGTCACGCTTTTTGCGTGCGAACGTTCGCACCCAGAAAGAAGGGTGCCCAAAAGTAGGCGTTGTGAGACAACCGGCGGCGGGGTGCCGGTGACCCCGTTTCCGGCCCTCTAGCTGTCTCAAAAAACCTGCCCATTGTTCGCCGATATCCTTGCGTCACTGAGACAGGTATTGAGACACTAAGGGTACGGAGACACCACCCACGAGGGGACGAACATGGCGACCATCGGATACGCCCGAGTCAGCAGCACCGGGCAGAACCTTGACCGGCAGACCGACGCACTCACGGCGGCCGGCTGTGACCGCGTGTTCGTCGAGAAGCTGTCCGGCGCGAAGGCGGCCAACCGCGCCGAGCTGGCCGCGTGTCTCGACTACCTGCGAGCCGGTGACGTCCTGGTCGTCACCGAGTTGGCCCGCCTCGGCCGGTCCCTGCTCGACCTGATCGGCATCGTGACCGGGCTCGGTGAGCGCGGCGTGCAGTTCCGCTCGCTGAAAGAGGCCATCGACACCACCACGCCGTCCGGCCGGCTGACCTTCCACATCATGAGCGCGCTTGCCGAGTTCGAGCGGGACGTCATCAACCAGCGGGCCGCCGAAGGTCGCGCCGCAGCGAAGACGCGCGGGCAGACCGGCGGGCGGCCCCGCGTCGACCGCGCGAAGGTCGACGCGGCGAAAGCCCTGGTTGCCGGGGGCATGTCCGCCTCTGCTGCCGCGAAGGCAACCGGGGTGTCCCGGGCGACTCTCTACCGGGAAGGAATCGGCACGGTCACCGCGAGCTAGCCTGCCCGCCCCGATGCCCCCGACCGTCGTCGAGCCGGGGGCATCGCCGTGTCCACGGCAACCACGGCGGCCCGCAGCCGGTCGCGTAGCCAGCGGGGCGCGGCCAGGTCGCCGGAGTCGATGCCGTCCACGACGGCGGCGAGGCTGCCGGCTGCGGCCCGCACGTCTGCGGGCCGGTTGGCGCCCACCGGTTACACCTCGCCGCGGGCGGCCCGGATCTGCCGGACGTCCCTGCCGTGCCCGACCGCCCGCCCTTCCAGGATCGCCCGCTCTGCGGCGTCCCGCCGGTCGTCTCTCTGCCGGTCGATCGGCCCGAACGTGGCGTCGTAACACTCTTCGTCCGACATGTCCGCCACGGACCTGCCTGCCGATGCGTGTACCGGCTTCCGCTGCTGCTCGGCCCGTCGGGCGGCGGCGGCCAGCCCATCGGATCGCCACTGCTGGACGCGCAGGACGTAGTCGCGGTTCGCGGCGTCGCTGCCGTGGTAGAGCTGAGCCAGCGTTTCCGCCTCTTCGCCACTCATGTCCTCGATCATCGCGGCGGCGCGGGCACGGTCGGGGGTTGCTGCGATGGCATGCCGGGCCTGCCACGGCACGCGCGCGAGCATGGCCGGGTCAATGCCGCTCGCGGTGAACGCCGGCAGGTCCCCGCCCTCGAACAGGGTCGGAGCGGGCCGCACCTGGCAGGCCGCGTGGTACTCGGTGGGCGCCGCCGCGGCCAGGTGCTCGACGAGAGGGTTACCGGGCCGCGTGCGCCCTCCCGCCGCCGCTCCGCCCTGGGTGCTGCCGGGGGTGGAGGCGTGAACGAGCTGCCCGGCGGCGGTCACCGGCACGGCGCATCCGGGAGCGAGCGCCGAGGCGAGGATTTCCACGGTCTGCGGGCGCATCACCCCCTGGTCGAGCTGCGCGCGCCACTGCTCGCCCTGAGCGGCGGTGATCCGGCCGGTGGCGACGCAGAAAGACACTGCGTCTTCGCTGGGCCTGCGGGGCCTGTCGGTTGGTGTGGGCATCGGGGCTCCTTACGGGTTGCTGTTGGTGGCTGCCGGCCGGGACAGCCTGGCCAGCACGTCGGCCCGTTCCAGCAGCCAGCCGCCCGGCCGACGCCGCGCCGTGGCGAACGCACCGCGCCGACAGTGCGCCCGCACGTTCCGGGTGCTGCAACCGAGCAGCGCCGCGGCTTCGCGTACGTCGACCGGGTCGACCAGCACCACCGGATCCGAACCGATCACCTCCGACTGTGCCCCGTGCGGCGTGGCCGGAACTTCCAGGCTTCCGGTTGCGGCAGCACGGGCCTCGGCGGCGGCCACGTCGACCACCGCCCGCAGTGCCACGAAATCGGCGGGCGGGCGGACGCCGTCGCGGGCGGCGACCCGCTCAGCGACGGCCAGCGCCCGGGCCAGGTACAGGGCGCCGACCGGCCCGGCGAGGAACTGGCCGCTGCCAAGCCCGAGCACCAGGCCGCCGGGGACGCCCGGTTGCACTACGCGCCCTCGTAGGTAGCCCAGTCGTCGCCGTACAGTGCGGCACTCATCGCGTGGGAATTGCGGGCGCGGGGCAGCTCCGGCGGTACCGCGGGTTCGGCCGGCTGGCTGGACGCGGCGACCTGCGGCGCGGCGGCGGCGACCTGCCGCTCAGCGGCGCGGATCTGCGCGGGCGGGGTGTCTGCGGAAAGGCCGAGGCGGCGGGCGGATCTGGCGTTCGCTACGTCGATCGCCGCGAGTACCACCGCGTCGGCGGCGTCCGCAGGGAGATCGAGCGCGTCTCGCAGCCGATCCATGAGCTGGCTCCGGGTGACGGTCATAGCGGCGTTTCCTGTTCTGTGTGGGCCGCGAGGGCGGCGGATTCAACTTCTGCGCGTTCGATGAGCCAGGCGCGAGCCCGGACGACCGCCGAGGCGTATTCGCCGCGCCGACAGCGCGCCCGCACCGTCTTCCGGGTTACCCGGGCGATCCGGGCGGCCTCGGCGGTCGTCACGGGATCCACCAACACCGAACGTGCTTCCGCCGATGGTGCCGTTTCCGCAGGTGGGGAACCGTTCCCGGGGTCGCGGAGGAACCGGCGGGCGTCGCGGGCGGCGGCTTCCACTGTGTGCGCCAGCGCGGCGAAATCCTGCGACCACGGCAGTCCGTCGCGGCGGCACATTTCCCCGGTGAGCAGCAGCGCGGCCCGGACGAGCAGCACCCCGCGGGGGCCGATCACCACCTGTCCGTTGCCGAGGTCAATCACCACCTGGTCAATCACGGTCGGCCTGCCGGGCTGCGATGACAGTCGCCCACGATTGCACCCAGGCGTCCGGAGTTTGCCCGCCGGTCGGTTGCAGGTCGACGGCGACCAGGGCGGCAAGCATGGCGGCAACGAGTCGGGCGTCGTCGCCGCTGACGCAGGCGAGCAAGTCGCTGGCGGCGGCGAACGCCGATGCCGTCTCGAAGCCGTATGCCCGCGCCTGTTCGATGATCTCGAAGGCGTCGCTGATGGGGCCGAGAGTGTTCACGCCTGCCTGCCCTTCCCGCCGAGCCGTCGGCGGACGGTGGTCTGCAATGCGGTGAGGGCGGTCAGCCGCTCGGCGAGTTGGGCGCGGGTGGCCGGGTCGGCGGTAGCCATGGTGCTGCGAACCTCGTCGAGCAGGTCGGCGACCCGCAGAGACACGAGGGCGGCGGTGACAGCGTCGGGGACGGCCGCCAGGTCGACGTCTACGGCGGCGTCGTGGACCGTCGACTTCGGCAGGTCGAGCAGCGCGGCCACACCCCGCCATGAGTGCCCGCCGGCCCGCAGCGCGGCGGCGAGCAGCGCCAACTCTCGGCGGCGCCGTTCCTGCCGGGTGGGGGTGCGCACGGCCGGCTTGGCGGGGCGTGGGGCGCGTTTGGCCGGCGGGGGTAGTTCCTGCAGCCCGGCCGTGTCGACGAACAGGGCGCGCGCCCGCTCGGGGTCGTCGGCGATGGCGGCGGACACCGCCGACCGCCACGGGTGGTAGACCTCGGCGTACCACCGGTTCCGAGCCTCGGCTCGCGCCCGCGGGTCGTCGATGTGCCGCATGTCGGGTGACCGGGGCCGCCATCGGGTGCCGGCGGGCCAGTCCCTGACTGTCCCGGATCGCACCTCCCACAGCGTTACGCGCCCCGGATTGGCGGGGTCTTCTGCCGCGTACCCGCCGTCCGGCAGGGCGGGTAGGTCATGGGTGGGGCGGTGCATTCGGTGCTCCATGGGGTGTGCTGGCGGGTTCGGACGGGTGTCCGGGTGGCGGGTGCCTGTCATGGTTTGCGGGCTGTGGGGCGGCTGTCATGGCCTGGCTATGTGGTTCCGGACGTGTTCACGTTTTGTGGTGGGTCACGTCAGCCCGGACAGCGGGGGCTGGCGGGTGCTGTTGGTTTGCGGGTTTCCGGACAGCCCGTCCCGCGCGTTTTCAGGTTCGACCGGTCGAACGGGTCACGGCTTCTCCTGTCGGGGCTGTGGCCTCTTGGCGAGGCAGTCGGGGCAGTTGGGGTGTCGGGGGCGGTCACGGGCGAGCCACCACCCGTGCGCCGCCGCTTCAAGATCATCCGCGTTGCTTCCAGAGAGAAATCCCGGATCGTGCTTCGAAACCTTCGATACCTTCGCGGCGGCGCGTTTCCCCTGCTCAGAGCGGGTGAAGGTTTGCGGGGCCATATCTTCGCGATCCTTCGGCCCGGCTGCGTCGCTGTCGCCCGCGAAGGTTTGCGACCACAGACCTTCACCACCGCTGACCTGCGGTTCCGAAGGTTGCGAAGGTTCAGAAGCAGGTTTCCCGGCCTCTATCTCGGCTCGCCCCTCTGGGGCGGCGATCAGCCAGAGCTGCCGCCGGGTCTTCTCGTGCTTGCGGGTCGGCTGGACGGTGTAGCCGAGCTGCCGCAGCGCGGGCGCCGAACGCATCAGCCTGCCGCCCACCCCCTGCGGGGTCTTCGGCCAGTCGCGCGGCTTCTGATCCGGTAGCGGGATGAGGTCCAGCAGTTCCCCGGTTTCGCCCTCCCACGGGGCGGTGAGATGGTCTGCGAACTTGCGCAGGCTGTCCGTGAACGGGTCCGACGACACCACCGTCTCGGCTAGGCCGTCGAAGGCGTCAAGGTACGACTTCAACGTCTCCCACCCGGTCACCTTGTCGACCGCGGCGAGCACCCGCGCGAAGTCGGCCATGCGCGGCATCTCCGCCAAGTCGACGTGGGGCAGTTCCCGCAGCACCTTGACCAGCAGGTCGAGTAGCGCGCCGAGCGCACCCGCGTATGCCTCTTCGGCAATCTGCTGGACACGCTTGTCGGACCGGCGACTCTTCTTGTCGATCACCTCTAGCTCGACCGGCATGAACCGGTCGGCCAGGTCCCCGCGCAGCGCGCCCAGCGAGACACCGTTGATGGCGAGTACCCGCCGGAAACGCAGTACCGAAACGTCGTCGTCGGAGTACAGCGCCCGGTCGACGTGCCCGTCTCCGGTCACCGCCTTGCAGAGCAGGTCGGACAGCCAAGGCGGCACGTCGGAGACGTTGTCCAGCGCGACCGTCCAGCTTGCGTTGGCGGTCACCGCCCATTGCCGGATCTCGCGGGGCGGGGAGCGCAGCGGCGCGGTGGACGGGTCGACCAGTTGCATCAGCAGTTTGGTGGCGGTGGATTTGGCGGTGCCCTGCTCGCCGAACACGGCGAGGATGGCGTGGGGAATGTCGGGAAGGAACGCGCTGACCAGCCAGCCGACCAGCGCGCGCCGGCGGTCGGTGTCGACGTTGATGAGGCTCAGGTACGGCTCGACAGACCCGCCGGTGGTGGGAACCGGTAGGGGTGCGGTCAGGTTGGTGCGGCGGAACAGCACGGGCGCGCGGTCCACGATTACCCACGTGTGGGAGTCGATGAGCACGCACCGGCCGTCCGGCCCCCCGAGGTCGAGCGCGATGCCGTCCCGATAGGGGGCGACGCGCAGGTAGACGGGCTGCGGGTCGTGGTCGGTGGCGTACCCCTCCAGCACGTTCAAGGCGTCGGCGAGCGCCGACTGTGAGGGGGCGTTGCCGCCGCATGATTCGGCGTACTGGCGGGCGAGGAACTTCCGCAGCCCGTTCGCGCCGCGCAGCGGCCGGGCGATGCTGTGCCCCTGCTTGGCGACCGCGTACGGCCGGCCGTCGTCGCCCTGCACGAGCGTGAACCGCTCCCGGGCCAGCTTGACTAGCAGCGTCGCCTGTGACGGCTTGCGTTCCTTCTCGCCGTCGTCTGGGGCGGTGTCGTCAATGTCGGTCACTGGGCCACCGCCGCCGTGCGCGGCCGGGACCTGCCGGCCCGCATCCCGGACTCGATGGTCGCCCACGTCTGCCGCTCGCCGTGCTTGTCGACGTGCCCGTTCAACACCGCGGCCCGGTAGAGGCTGTCGCGCACCTCGTCCTCAGCCAGCAGTCCGGCGGCGACCAGACCGCCGAGCGCGAACGCCTTCCGGTTCAGGTAGCCGTTACGGCCCGAGCCGGGGCCGAGGGCCGACAGCTCGGCGACCGCACCGGCGAGGCTTGCCGCGGCGTACCCGCCACCGACCCGCGGGCCGCTCCCTCCCCGCTGGGTGCAAGCCTGGCGGGCGCGTACCGGAACCTCAGACAGGCGACGTCCCCACGACGCGGGCAGCGCGGGCAGTTCGGCGACGTGCGGCACCCGATCGGCGGGCAGCACGTCCGGGCCGATCCACCGGTACCGGCGCCCCTCGGGGTGCATGCTGGGCCAAACCACCGCGTACCGGTGGCCGCTGTGCAGCAGTTCGATGCCGGGGCCGGCGCGGCGTTCCTGCCACCGCACCCCGGCGGGCACCCGGTACAGGCGGATGCCGGAGCCGTCGCCGCGGGAGGTTGTCGCCCAGGTAGGCGGGAGTGGCCCGCACTCGGCGGACAGGCTGGCGAAGGATGCGGCACCGGGCTTGCCGTCCCAGCAGTCCACGTCGATGCCGAGGACGGTCGGGGGGAGACGCAGCGCGATGTTCGCGGCGGGGTAGTGGCGGCACCAGCGGTCCACGTCCGCGTCGTCGGGGTAGGGCGCACCTCGGCCGGTCCAGCCGGGCGGCGGTGGCCATTTCTGGCCGGCGGGCAGGTGGAGGGTTCCGGCCCAGCCGGCGGCCCGGTAGGCGGGCGCGGCGGCGGCGTACGGGTAGATGTCAGGCTGCACGGCGGACCCGCCTCACGTCTCGCCGGATGGCGGGCAGGGCCAGGTACCGCTGTCGGGTGACGGGGCAGCGGCGCCGCATCATGTCGCGGAGTGCGGCGGGGCGCAGGAGGTGCGCGGCGTGGCAGTGCGGGCAGCATTCGACGACGGCCACGAACCGACGGCACGCGGCGTGAGGGGAATAGACAACCGCGCGGGCGGTCGGTTCTTCCCGCAGTCGTCCGGCCGGTTGACCGCGGCGCGGGGTTGCATCAGCTAGCATCGGGTTCGGCTTTCTCGGTGAGGGCCAAGCGAGTTCGTTGGTGGTGGCGGTGGCCGGGTCCTGGCGGGGCCCGGCTTCGCTGTTTCTCGGGTCGGATCTACCGCCCCGGCCGGCGGCGGTCACGCGGCTGGCGCTTCCGGAACAGCCCGCAGGGTTGCGGGATTCTGTGAAACGACACCCTGTTTTCCCTGCTCAGAGGCGGGCCGGTTTTTCTTCTCGTCAAACTCGGTCGCCAATTCCTCGGGGAAGAAGGTGGTCAGGAAGCGTCGGGTGGGGATCCGAATGGATCGACCGACGCGGAGACTTGGGATCTCCCCGCGCCCGATGGCGTCGTACACGGCGGTGCGGGAGATGCCGAGGATGCCGGCGGCGCGCGGTGGCGCGAAGGTCGGCTCAATCACCGGGTCCGGAAGTCCACGAATGCTCACGCGGCGTCCGCCCGGTCATCGAGTTGGAGTAGGCGCAGCACGGCGGACGTCGGCACGACAAAGCGGCGGCCCCGGCGGAGTACTGGGAAATCCACATTTCCGGACGCCAGAAGCGCATACGCCTTCGTGCGGCGGTATCCGTACACCGCCTCGACGGCGTCTAGACCATCCATCCGTACGCCGCACGCTCTGATCCGCTCCAAGGTCCACTCATTCGGCTTACTCATCGTTCGCACCTCCCGCTCAGCAAAGCAACATGTGACGTGTTGAAACGACACGCAACGCCACCATACGGCGTAGGTTGAGACGAAGCAACACGGCGTGTAGCGTGTCGTTTTGATGAGCACTCGAAGCTTGACACTCAGTGATGTCGCAGCGGACCAGATCGTCCGGCTGCGGAAACGTCTCAACCTCACGCGGGAGCAACTGGCTGCCCGATGCGCAGAGCTGGGTTATCCAGCGCTCACTGGCCCAGCTCTCGCCAACATCGAGACTGGTCGTCGTAAGGGTGATGGCGTGCGACGCCGTGACGTGAGTGTCGACGAGCTGGCCGTGCTTGCGCAGGCGTTGCAGGTGCCGCCGCTGCTCCTGCTGTTCCCGGTAGGCGTGACCGAGTCAGTGGACGTTCTGCCCAGCCGCTCGTTCGATACCTGGTGGGCGGCGAAGTGGTTCACCGGCGAGGCGAACCTCGGGGATGACACGGAAGACCAGCAGTTCGGCGTGCCGCTGTACTTGTTCCGGCGTCATGATCGCCTGCTCGACGATTACCTGGGGCACATGACGGACCAACTTTTTCCGCCCGAGGGTCAAGACGAGGATGCCCGGAAGATGCTCGCAGCTCGGGCGCTAAGCCGGCTTCGCGACGTGCGGGGAGAGATGCGCCGTCATGGACTGACTCCGCCGTCGCTGCCCGAGGATCTGCGGCATGTCGACGACCGGTGGCACGTCTACCGCACGCCCGAGCAGATGGAGGCGTATGCGGCAGAGCACCCCGGCGACGCGCGTTTCGTGGACAGCTCTCGCCCCGGTGCTGGGCGAATTGTGCAACCCGGCGACGCGCAGCGGATTCGCCGCGCGCAGCAGGCATGGAAGGCAGAGATCGAAAAAGATGAGGGGGGAGTGAATGACTGAGCGCCGGGGAGATCCGATCAAGAAGGTCCCGTTAGCGGTGCCCAAGATCGACGCGAACGGCAAGAAGATCACCGAGCGGTACCGGTTCACCATCGACGTGGGTCGGAAACCGAAGATCGACAAGGCGACCGGCAAGCCCATGATCGGGGCGGACGGCCAGGTGGTCATGACCCGCGACCAGCGGACGTTCACATTCGACAAACTAGGAGACGCCCGCGCCGAGTGGAACCGGATCCGGCACGAGCGCGGCCAAGGCACGCTGGTCAAGCCGGACCGGAAGACCACCGTCAACGACCTGTGCGACCAGTGGCTTGCCACCAAAGCGGACCGGAAGCCGTCGACCGTCCGCAGCTACGTCGATGCGCTGGCCATGCTGCGGAAGCGACACGGTTACCTGCCCGCCCAACAGATCACCGAAAGCCACATCGAGGCGCTGAAAGCGGCGGCGCTGACCGGAGAGGCACGCAAGATCGGTCCAGCGGGCGCGCCGCTGTCCCGACGGACGACCAACTTGCAGTTGCAGACCATCTCGTCGATGTTCGCGTGGGCAGTGGAGCGCAAGAAGGTGTCCACCAACCCGGCCGCGTCGGTCGGTCGGGTACGCCCGCCGATCATCGACCCGGACGACTTGGAGACGCCCGACGCCGCAGCGATGCGCGGGGCCTGGCAGCTCGACGACGCGGTGGCCTTCCTCCGGTCGGTGCGCGAGTCCCGGCACTACGTCGGCTTCCTGCTCGCCGTACTCGGACCGCGTCGCGGCGAGGTGCTGGGGCTGCGGTGGGACCGATGCGACCTGACGGGGGAGCGCGGTCCGTGGTGGCCGGGGGCGCCGAAGTTCCCGCCGGGGACACCCACGATCGCCATCACCCGCAACCGGGTGGTCGTCGCGGGCAAAGAACACGTCTACAGCCCGAAGAGCGCTGGCGGCCGGCGGGTGCTGGTGTTGCCGCCGCTCGTTGCCCAGGCGCTGAAACAGGTGAAGAAGGACCAGGCCGCCGAGCGGCTGGCGACCGGCATCGGCGAGCAGTACAACCCGCTCGGCTATGTGGTGGTCGACGCGGACGGTTCGGCGCCGCGCCCGCAGACGTGGAGTGAGCGGTGGGACTCGGCGGTGAAGGCGGCCGGGTTGCCGAGGATCCCGCTGCACGGGGCACGGCACTGCGCGGCTTCCCTGCTGGGTGACATGGGTCTGCCGCTGGTCGCGGTGGCCGCCTGGCTCGGTCAGTCGCAGGTGAGCGTCACCCAGGGGTACACGCATGCGATGGCGGAACGGATTGCCCAGGTCGGCACGGCTCTGGGTGACGCGCTGAGCGGCTGACAAGGCCGTTGTGAGAAAACTGTGAGAGTTGATCTCCAGACGAGATCACTTCGCAGAGTGACAGATCTTCATTAGTGGCCGTTGACCTGCACTGATGTGCGGACGACTCGATAGCCGCCTGGTCGGGCAGATTTGATCCGAACAACAACTCGCTGGTGCTGGCCGCCACTGTGGGCGGGGTACGGATCCTGCTCACCGGGGACGCCGAGACGGAGGAGCAGCGGGCGATGCTGGAGACGACGCCGGCCGCCCAGATCCGGGCCGACGTGCTGAAGGTGGCCCACCACGGGTCGGCGTATCAGGCGCCGGAGTTCCTGGCCGCGGTGCGCCCGGCGGTGGCACTGGTGTGCGTGGGGGTCGACAACGACTACGGGCATCCCAACGCCGGGCTGCTGGACCGGCTGACCCGGGGCGGTGCGCGGGTGCTGCGTACCGACACCGACGGGGACGTGGCGGCGGTCCGGGCGGGCGCCGGTCTCGCGGTGGTGAGACGTGGGGCCGAGTCGGGGCCGGCTCGATAACCGGGGGATCTTGTCGCAGTAGATGAGGGATCAAGGCAAATGTCTGGATTTGCGCTGTGTGCGGGCTGCGCCGTCACAGTCCCCGATGAGCAGGCCCGGCCGGGTCGGAGGGCGTGCGAGTATGGGCGACGTGACCCCCGCCGACCTGCCTCCTATTGTGCTCGTCCTCGGCGACGAGGAGCTGCTCGCCACGCGAGCGGTCACCGAAGCCGTCGCCCGGGCCCGCGAGGTCGACCCCGACGTGGACGTGCGGGAATACCAGGCCGGCACGCTCACCGTCGGCGAGATCGCCGAGATGCTGAGCCCGTCGCTGTTCGGCGGTCGCCGGGTGCTCGTGCTCCGCTCCGGTCAGGACGCCCGCAAGGACCTGTCGACCGCGCTGCTCGCGTACGCGAAGAATCCCGACCCGGACGTGCAGCTCGTCGTGCTGCACCTGGGCGGGGCCAAGGGCAAGGCGTTCGCCGACGGCCTGCGGGCGGCCGGCGCCACTGTGGTGCCGGCGGTGAAGCTCAAGGGCGACCGGGAGCGGGCCGCGTTCGTGCGGGACGAGATCCGCCGCATCGGCGGCAAGTGCACGCCCGACGCGGCCGACGCCCTGGTCGCGGCCGTCGGCAACGACATGCGTGAGCTGGCCGCCGCCTGCTCGCAGCTGGTCGCCGACACCGACGGGCGGATCGGCGCGGACACGGTCGCCCGGTACTACCGGGGACGGGCCGAGGTGACCGGCTTCACCGTCGCCGACGCGACGATGGTGGGTGACGTGCCCGGCGCGTTGGAGGCGCTGCGGTGGGCGCTGCACGTCGGCGTCGACCCGGTGCCGATCGCCGACGCGCTGGCCGACGGCGTACGAACCGTGGCCCGGGTCGCCGCCGCCGGCCGGGGTAATGCGTTCCAGCTGGCCAAGACGCTCGGCATGCCGGCCTGGAAGATCGAGAAGGCCCAGGTGCGTGCCCGGGGCTGGACGCCCGAGGGCCTGGTCGAGGCGATGCGGGTGGCCGCCGAGTGCAACGCGGCCGTCAAGGGCGGCGCCGACGACCGGGCGTACGCGCTGGAGCGGGCCGTTTTCTCGGTGGCGGCGGCCCGGCAGGGCGGCGCCCGGTGACCCGAGCGTGGTCGACGGTGGCCACGGACGAGGAGCGGTACCGCCCGCTCTACGCCCGGGTGCTGGGACTGCGCTTCGTCAACCCGGGTGGGGTGCTCTGCTTCCTCTTCTTCGAGGGCGCGGTGGCGCTGGCCGTGCTGCTCGCGCTCGCCGAACTGGTGAGCTGGTGGGCGGTGCTGGTGCTGCCGGTCGCGGTGGCCGCGATGGTCAAGCTCAACGACGTGGTGGCCGAGATGGTCGTCCGCACCGCCGCGCAGGTGCCCGAGCAGGAGCGGGACCGCTTCCGCCGGCAGATGGAGCCGGTGATCGGGCGGGCCCGGGTGCCCACCGGCGCCCGCGCACTGCCGGGCGCACCGACATCGGCGAGCGCCCGCGCGTTGTCAGGCGGCGCGACGCCGGCGAGCGGGCGGTCGTTGCCGGGCGGTCCGACGCCGGTTGCCGACCCTCGGGGCATCCGCTACCACCATCCGCGACGCTCGACGTTCGACCGCCCCGGCGAGCGGTGACCACGGCGTCCCCGGTGTGCGCCGACCCCCGGCTCACCTCGGCCGCGGCGGGCACCGATCACGCCGCAGATCTTGGTACGAAAGGGCCCCTATAGGGGCCGAAATCCTCCAAGATCGCCGAGCCGCCCCTCAGCGCGCCGCGCTGCGGGGGAGTGCGGACAGGCGGAAGCCCCGCGGGCACAATGGCCCCGGGGCTTCCGGTGGGATCTGTAGCGCTGGTCAGGCAGAGAACGAGGCGACGCGCTTGGCGATCGCCGACTTCCGGTTGGCCGCCTGGTTCGAGTGGATGACACCCTTGCTGGCAGCCTTGTCCAGCTTGCGGGTGGCCTCACGCATGAGCACGGTGGCCTTCTCGGTGTCGCCCGCCTCGGCAGCCTCGTGGAACTTCCGGATGGCGGTCTTCAGCGACGACTTGACCGACTTGTTACGCAGCCGGCGCTTCTCGTTCTGCCGGTTGCGCTTGATCTGGGACTTGATGTTCGCCACGCGACAGCCTCGTCTTGATAGCTCGGGTTGGTCTGCTTTCGCGCACGACGAGCATGCGTCATCGCCGCGCGAAAAGCCAGGCTACCAGGTCGGCCCCGTACGAGCCAAAACGCCTCCGCCCGGCCCGTCTGACCCCACCACCTCCCCGAGCGGCGCGCCACTTCGGGGAGGTGGTGGGGTCAGGGCCCGTGGGATGCCGCCATCTCGCCGAACTGGTGTGGATCAAGAGGAACAAGGGGAAGGGGTGGGGCGTGCCCGGGACCAGCCCTGGCGCTCGGCCAGCCAGCCGAGTGCCTGCTCCCCGCTCCAGCGCTGGTGGGCGCGCAGGTGCGGGGAGGCGTTGGACGGTCCGGCCTCGGCGCCGGTCAGGAAGTACCCGGCCAGCGCGGCGAGCGTCACGTCCAGCGCGTCGGCGGGCGCCCCGGCCGCCGCCGGGTGGGCGGCGAACGTGGCGTCCGCGTCCAGGCCGCTGGCGTACGCGGTGAGCAGCAGCCCGGCCAGGTCGAACCAGGCCGGCCCGTGGCAGAGCCAGGGCCAGTCGCACAGCCAGGCCCGTCCGCCGGAGTCGATCAGGAGGTTGTCCACCCGCAGGTCGCCGTGGGCCAGCCCGGGTGCGGCGTCGGCGTACGTGGGCAGGCGCGACTCCAGCGCGACCAGCTCGGCCAGCGGCGCACCGGCCGCCGGCTCGGGCGGCGGCTCGCGTCCGGCGGCCACCTCGCCCCACCAGAGGATGTCGTCGCGGGCCAGGTCCGCGAGGCGGGGCAGCCGGAGCGCGGCCAGCTCCGCGGGCGGTTCGGCGAGCGCGGCGGCGATCTCGGCGTACGTGGCGAGGGCGGCGTGCAGCTCGGCCGGCTCCCAGGGCAGCCGGGGGGTGTGCCCGTCGATCGCGTCGAGCGCGAGCGCGTACCAGCCGGACTCGGTGAGCGCCCAGCGCGGCCGGGGCACCGGCAGGCCCGCCGGGAGCCGGGCCAGGATCGCCGCCTCGTGGGCGTACCAGTCGACCAGGTGCCGTTGCCCGTGCAGTGCCGCCGCCTTGACGAACACGCGCTCGCCGGTAAGGCCGGTCAGCACGGCGGCGAAGCCGCTGGTGAACCCGCCGGCCGTCGTCCGGACCGCCGCCGGTTCGCCGCCGATCCGGGCGGCCAGCGCGTCCCGCAGCCCAGCGGGCAGGTCGGCCCAGCCGGGCCGGACGGCTGTCGACCCGTACGGAACCGGCGGTAGGGAGATCGAGCGCACCGCTCCATGCTGCCGCACCGGCGGCGCGCGGCGAACCGGCGCGTCGGTGGGCTCTGCCAGACTGCCCGTCATGAGGACCGAGGAGTTCTGGCAGTTGATCGACGACGCCCGCGCGGGTGCCGGGGGAGAGCCCGACGCGGTCGCCGCCCGGGCGGTCGCGCTGCTGGCCGAGCGCGACCCGGAGGAGATCGTCGGGTACGCCCACCACCAGCGGCGGGTGCTCGCCGCCTCCTACAAGGTCGACCTCTGGGGCGCGGCCTACCTGATCAACGGGGGCGCCTCGGACGACGGCTTCGAATACTTCCGGGGCTGGCTGATGACCCAGGGCCGGGCGGTGTTCGCGCGGGCGGTCGGCGACCCCGACGCGCTGGCCGAGCTGCCGCAGGTGCGTGCCGCGGCGCTCAGCGGCGAGGAGTTCGAGTGCGAGGAGATGCTGGCGGTGCCGTGGGACGCGTACCGGAAGGCCACCGCGTCCGACCTGCCGGCCGAGCGTGACCCGGTTCCGGTGCCCGACCTGAACGACTTCTGGGACTTCGACGACGAGGAGGAGGCCCGCCGCCGCCTGCCGAGGCTGGCCGCCCTGTTCGTCGAGCCACCCGTGGAATAGCGGAGCCACCGGTGGAATAGCGGTGGAGTGAAGGGGGAGTCCGGGCGCGCCCCGGGCGACGTGGGACCATGGAGGGGGCCGGCGGCGCGCCGGCCGCTCACGTCAGCCGACCAGAACGGACCGCTGTGCCACCGACGCTCGATCCCGGCGCGAACGCTCCTGGTGCCACCGACCCGGCGCGCATCCGGAACTTCTGCATCATCGCCCACATCGACCACGGGAAGTCGACCCTGGCCGACCGGATGTTGCAGCTCACCGGTGTGGTCGACCCGCGGCAGATGCGCGCGCAGTACCTGGACCGGATGGACATCGAGCGCGAGCGCGGCATCACCATCAAGAGCCAGGCCGTGCGGATGCCGTGGACGATCCGCGAGGGCGACCGGGCCGGCGAGACCGCTGTGCTCAACATGATCGACACCCCGGGCCACGTGGACTTCACCTACGAGGTGTCCCGTTCGCTGGCCGCCTGCGAGGGCGCGATCCTGCTCGTCGACGCCGCGCAGGGCATCGAGGCGCAGACGCTCGCCAACCTCTACCTGGCGCTCGAGAACGACCTGCACATCATCCCGGTGCTCAACAAGATCGACCTGCCGGCCGCCCAGCCGGAGAAGTACGCCGAGGAGCTGGCCCACCTGATCGGCGGCGACCCGGCGGACTGCATCAAGGTCTCCGGCAAGACCGGCGAGGGCGTGCCCTACCTGCTGGACGAGATCGTCCGCCAGTTCGTGCCGCCGGTGGGCGACGCCGAGGCTCCGGCCCGCGCGATGATCTTCGACTCGGTGTACGACGTCTACCGGGGTGTGGTCACGTACGTCCGGGTGATCGACGGCCGGATCTCGGCCCGGGACCGGATCAAGATGATGTCCACGGGCGCGGTCCACGAGCTGCTGGAGATCGGCGTCATCTCGCCGGAGATGGTGAAGGCCGACGCGCTCGGCGTCGGCGAGGTGGGTTACCTGATCACCGGCGTGAAGGACGTGCGCCAGTCCCGGGTGGGTGACACCGTCACCATCAACAACAACCCGGCCAAGGAGGCGCTCGGCGGCTACAAGGACCCGAAGCCGATGGTCTACTCGGGTCTCTATCCGATCGACGGCTCGGACTACCCGAACCTGCGCGAGGCGCTGGACAAGCTCAAGCTCAACGACGCGGCGCTCACGTACGAGCCGGAGACCTCCGGCGCGCTGGGCTTCGGCTTCCGTTGCGGCTTCCTCGGCCTGCTGCACCTGGAGATCATCCGGGAGCGGCTGGAGCGGGAGTTCAACCTCGACCTGATCTCCACCGCTCCGAACGTGGTCTACCGGGCCATCCAGGAGGACGGCGAGGAGATCGTGGTCACCAACCCGAGCGAGTACCCGACCGGCAAGATCGCCGAGGTGTACGAGCCGACCGTGCGGGCGACTGTGCTGACCCCGAACGACTACGTCGGCGCGGTGATGGAGCTGTGCCAGGGCCGCCGGGGCAGCCTGCTCGGCATGGACTACCTCTCCGCCGACCGGGTGGAGCTGCGCTACACGCTGCCGCTGGCCGAGATCATCTTCGACTTCTTCGACCAGCTCAAGAGCCGCACCAAGGGTTACGCCTCGCTGGACTACGAGCCCTCCGGCGAGCAGGCGTCCGACCTGGTCAAGGTCGACATCCTGCTGCACGGCGAGCCGGTCGACGCGTTCAGCGCGATCGTGCACAAGGACAAGGCGTACACGTACGGCACGACGATCGCGGCGAAACTGCGCTCACTGATCCCGCGCCAGCAGTTCGAGGTGCCGATCCAGGCGGCCATCGGCAGCCGGGTCATCGCCCGGGAGACCATCCGCGCGATCCGCAAGGACGTGCTCGCCAAGTGCTACGGCGGTGACATCAGCCGGAAGCGCAAGCTGCTGGAGAAGCAGAAGGAGGGCAAGAAGCGGATGAAGATGGTGGGCCGGGTGGAGGTCCCCCAGGAGGCGTTCATCGCGGCGCTGTCGTCCGACTCCGGCGACGGCAAGCCCGCCGGCAAGAAGTAACGGTCAGGCTCCACGAACCGGCCGGCGTCCTGTCCCCAGGGCGCCGGCCGGTTCGCGTACCCAGGAAATTTTCAGCCTCTGGCAGCGCTCCCACCTGCGGGTTCGTCCCGGTCGGGGGAGCGGCGGTCGATGCCGCCGGTTTCGGTTTTCGATGCGTCGGGCACTTAGCGGGCACGACAGCAAACGCACACAGAACGTGCGAAATCGCTTTTAGGAGGACCGACCGTGGAGTTCACCGTCTGGGGCATCATCACCGCGCTCGTCGTGGGTCTGATCGTCGGCGCGCTGGGCCGGCTGGTCGTGCCGGGCCGGCAGAACATGCCGATGTGGCTGCACATGGTGATCGGCGTCGGCGCGGCGCTGCTGGGCACCGTCCTGGCCCGCGCGCTCGGCATCGCCACGCAGACCGCCGGCATCGACTGGGCCGAACTGGCCGTGCAGGTCGTGCTCGCCGCCATCGCCGTGGCCCTGGTGGCCGGCGTCGGCCGCCGCCGCGCCGTCTCGCGTTACTGATTCACGCACCACGCGCCTCGACGGGCGCCCGGCCGACCCGGCCGGGCGCCCGTCGGCGTATTCGGTGCATTGAACCCCGTCGGTGCGCCGGGCCCGCCCGCCGCGCCGGGTTTCGGCGAGAAGCAGCAGGTCAGGGTACGTCTGAACAATTCGTCATCGGAGTCGGTTTGGATTTCCGGGCGGTCGGGAACTTAGCGATCACGACAGTAACCACACGAAAAAGTGTGACCCGATCTTAAGGAGGAGGGCGACCATGGAGCTCACCGTTTGGGGCATCATCACGGCGCTGGTCGTTGGTCTGATCGTCGGCGCGCTGGGCCGGCTGGTCGTGCCGGGCCGGCAGAACATGCCGATGTGGCTGCACATGCTGATCGGCGTCGGCGCCGCGCTTCTGGGCACGATCGTGGCCCGGGCCTCCGGCTTCGCCGAGACCGCCGGCATCGACTGGCGCGAGCTGATGCTGCAGGTGCTGTTCGCCGCGATCGGCGTGGCCCTGGTGGCCGGTGTCGGCCGTCGCCGCGGCGTCTCGCGCTACTGACCCCGCACCACGCGCCTCGACGGGCGCCCGGCCTCACCGGCCGGGCGCCCGTCGGCGTACGTGGGTCCTGAACTGCCCGGACGGCATCGATGTCGGCCGGGCCTCCGGCTGCGATACGGTCGCCTGTGCCCTCCGTCACGAACACCCCCTGTTGTAAAGGAAATTTTCCTACTAAGGTGCGGCGGAGAAGGTTAGTGCCAAACGGCCCTGAGGGAGATATGGCGTGAACAGGTGGAAGCGGCTGGCTCCGGTCACCGCCATCGTGGCGTCGGCCGCGTTGGTGCTGACCGCGTGCGGTGGCTCCGGCGACGACGACAAGGCCGCCGACAACAGCAAGCTCACTGTGTGGATGATGGGTGAGGGCGGCGACGCCCAGACCAAGTTCCTCGACAGCGTCGAGGCGGAGTTCAAGAAGAAGCACCCCGAGACCGACGTCGTGGTGCAGTACATCCCCTGGCTCGAGGCGCCGAAGAAGTTCCAGGCCGCGCTCGCCGGTGGCGAGGGCCCGGACGTCACCGAGCTGGGCAACACCGAGACCCAGGGCTGGGCCGCGCAGGAGGCCCTGGCCGACGTCTCGGACAAGTTCAACGGCTGGTCCGAGGGCAAGGACATCCTGCCCGACCTGGTCAAGAACGCCCAGCTCGACGGCAAGCAGTACGGCGTGCCGTGGTACGCCGGCGTGCGCGCCGTCTACTACCGCACCGACTGGTTCGCCGAGGCCGGCGTGAAGCCGCCGACGACCTGGGACGAGATGGTCGCCGCCGCGAAGGCCGTGCAGGCCAAGAAGCCCGGCACCTACGGCATCGCCCTGCCCGGCAACTCCGAGCTGCCGTTCTACTCCTTCCTCTGGGGTGCCGGCGGGGAGATCGCCACCAAGGAGGGCGACAGCTGGAAGTCCGGGTACAACACCCCCGAGGCGCAGAAGGCGGTCAAGTTCTGGACCGACCTGGTGACCGTGCACAAGGTCGCCCCGCCGGCCGCGGCCGGGTGGAACGAGGTCGACGCCCGCACCCAGTTCGCCACCGGCAAGGCCGCCATGGCGTTCGCCGGTAGCTGGCAGGGCGGCGCGATGAAGAAGGACAACCCCGACATCGAGAAGGTGTGGGGCACGTTCCCGATCCCCGGCCCGGACGGCAAGCCCGCCCCGGCGTTCGCCGGCGGATCCGACATCGCCATCTGGAAGGACAGCGAGCGGCAGGCGCTGGCCTGGGACTACATGACCGTGCTGCTGAGCAAGCAGAAGGACAAGGAGTTCGCCAGCAGCCTCGGCTTCTTCCCGGTCTACCAGGACCTGGTCAGCAGCGGCGACTATGCGAACGACAAGGTGATGGCCGCGTTCGCCACCGCCATCCAGAACACCAAGCTGACCCCGCTCACCCCGAAGTGGGTCGAGGTCAGCCGCACCAAGACGGTGACCCAGGCGATGAACAGCTCGGTCATCAAGGGCCAGAAGACGGTCGAGAAGGCCACCGCCGACGCGGCCACCGAGATGGAAAGCATCCTCAACGCCAAGTGACCACGCTGACCGAGGCCACCGGCGAGGCCGCCGCGCGGGAGACCCCCGCGCGGCGGCGCCGTCGCCGGGTGGACCACCTTCCGTACCTGCTCCTGCTGCCCTGCCTGGCGATCATCGCCGTGTTGCTGCTCTGGCCGCTCGGCCAGGTCGTGTGGATGTCCTTCCACAAGCTGGACAGCGTCCGGCAGCTACGCGGCGACCGCGAGTGGCCGTGGGTCGGCCTGGCCAACTACGCGCAGATCCTCGGCGACCCGTTCTTCCGTACGGTGCTGCGCAACACCGTGCTGTTCGCGCTCGCCAACGTGGCGCTCACGATGATCCTCGGCACGCTGGTC
The DNA here is from genome assembly GCF_049179035.1 of Micromonospora sp. WMMD1274. Taxonomy (NCBI): domain Bacteria; kingdom Bacillati; phylum Actinomycetota; class Actinomycetes; order Micromonosporales; family Micromonosporaceae; genus Micromonospora; species Micromonospora sp. WMMD1274. The sequence continues at coordinate 1,399,817 of NZ_JBMHMG010000001.1, read as the reverse complement.
GGGCTGCTGCTCAACCGCCTGGGCAAGAAGATGGCCACGTTCGTGGCGAGCTGCGTGATGCTCGCCTGGGCCACCCCAGCGCTGACCGGCACGATCGTCTGGAAGTGGATCTTCGACGACACCAGCGGCCTGGTCACCTGGCTGTTCAACAAGCTCCCGGACGGGCTGTCCACGGCGCTGTTCGGGCGCAGCGACTGGACCGGGTACGGCTGGTTCAACGACCCGCTGCTGTTCTTCGCCATCCTGACGCTCGTGGTGGTCTGGCACTCGTTCCCGTTCATCGCGGTGAGCGTCCTGGCCGGGCTCAAGAGTGTGCCGACGGAGTTGCAGGAGGCGGCCCGCGTCGACGGCGCCGGGCCGTGGAAGGTGTTCTGGTCGGTCACGTTCCCCGTGCTGCGGCCGGTCTTCGGCATCCTCGTGGTGCTCTCCACGATCTGGGACTTCAAGGTCTTCACCCAGCAGTTCGTGCTGGCCGGCGGCACCCAGGACCGGTCCACGTTCATGCTGTCGATCTACTCGTACGCGGAGGCGTTCTCGCCGCCGCCCAAGTACGGCCTCGGCTCCGCCATCGCCGTCATCCTCACCGTGATCCTGCTCGTGGTGACCGCCCTGTACGTCCGCATGGTGCTGCGGCAGGAGGACGAATGATGAAGAAGATCGCCCTCAACGGCGCGGGCCTGCTGGTCGCGCTCTTCGCCGCGTTCCCGGTCTACTGGATGGTGGCGACCTCGCTGAAGCCCAACCGGGAGATCTTCTCGTCCACCCCCCGGCCGGTGCCGGCGGAGCCGACGCTGGAGCACTACCGGGAGATCCTCACCGGCAACCTGATCCCGGGCGTCACGTTCGCCGACTTCTTCCTCAACAGCGCCCTCGTCGCGCTGGCGACGGTGCTGCTGAGCGGGCTGGTCGCGCTGCTCGCCGCGACCGCCGTGGCCCGGTTCCGGTTCAAGCTGCGCACCACGTTCCTGATCATGCTGCTGGTGGTGCAGATGATCCCGCTGGAGGCGCTGGTCATCCCGCTGTTCCTGATGATCCAGCGGCTCGGCCTCTACAACACGCTGCCCAGCCTGATCCTCACGTACCTCGGCTTCTCGCTGCCGTTCGCGGTCTGGATGCTGCGCGGCTTCGTCGCCGCGGTGCCCAAGGAACTGGAGGAGGCCGCCGCCATCGACGGTGCCAGCCGGGCCCAGACGTTCCGCAAGGTGCTGTTCCCGCTCGTCGCGCCCGGCCTGGTCGCCACCAGCATCTTCTCGTTCATCACCGCGTGGAACGAGCTGATCTTCGCGCTGACGTTCATCAACGACCAGCAGAAGTACACGCTGCCGGTCGCGATGACGTTCTTCTTCGGCCGGGACGACACCGCCTGGGGCTCGGTCATGGCCGCGTCCACGCTGTTCACCCTGCCGGTGATCGTCTTCTTCCTGCTGGTGCAGCGCCGGATGGTCTCCGGCCTGGTGGCGGGAGCGGTCAAGGGCTGACCCGGCGGCGGCGGTCAGGCCGCGGCGAACACCTCGGCGCGCACCTCGGTGGTCGGATCGCCCTTCACCCGGGCCCAGGAGCCCTGCTCGGCGGTCCACTCCAGGTTGCCGAAGCGGACCTTCTTCACGCCGTGGTCGTCGGCGTGCGAGACGAGCCAGTGCGCGTACCGCCAGCCGTTGCGGTCGTCGCCGGCCGGCACGGTGAGCGCGGTCAGGTCGGTCGCCGTGGCCAGCCGGGGCAGCCCCCAGTCCAGCGACAGGCTCTCCAGCACGGCGCTGGCGGCGGCCGGGCCGCGCATCGTCGGCGGCGAGCCGACGGTGCAGGCCACCGCGCCGGTCGCGTGGCCGAGCAACGCGCGGGTGAGGACTTCCGACTCGTCCGCCCACTTCTGGTACGCCTCGGGGAACGCCGAGCGCTGGACCCGCTGGGCGGCGTCGGTGATCCGCATCCGCTCCCAGCCCTTGACCTTCTTCAGCGCGGCGTAGAACTTGTTCGCCGCGTACCGCGGGTCCTGGATCTCCTCCGGGGTGCCCCAGCCCTGGCTCGGGCGCTGCTGGAACAGGCCGAGCGAGTCGCGGTCGCCGTGGGCGATGTTGCGCAGGTGCGACTCCTGGTACGCGGTCGCCAGCGCCACCACCACCGCCCGCTCGGGCATCCGGCGCTGCATCCCGATGGCCGCGATGGTGGCCGCGTTCGCCATCTGGTCGGCGCCGAGCACCACCTCGCCGTCCGCCTTCACGGTGCAGGTCCGGCTGGCCAGGGGCAGCCGCAGGTGCTCGCCGAACTGCTTGGTGACGACGTAGACCGCGAGCAGTGCCAGCACGCACACCGCCACCCCAGATGCCACGATCGCCGCTCGCGTCCGCACCCGCACCCCCTGTCCCGACAGTCCGACAAGCGTACGTCCCACCCGCCACGGCGGCTCTCGGCCGACCGGCGGGCCCCACGTCGGCCGCAGGTGGCTCACGCGGGGCCCGCCGCCAACCTCAGTCTTCGGCGGGTACCCAGGCGGCGGGACGCTTCTCCCGGAACGCCATCACGCCCTCGCGCCCCTCGTCGGAGAGGAAGTACCCGGTCGACAGCGCGGCCAACTCGGCGATCTCGGCCCGCAGGTCCGGCCCGGCGGGCCGGCGCAGCAGCTCCTTCGTCCCGGCCAGCGCCCCGGGGGCGCCCTTGACCAGCGAGGCGCAGTAGCGCTCGACGGCGGCGTCCAGCTCGTCGGCCGGCACCGCGGCGGTGACCAGGCCGATCTCGGCGGCCCGGCGGCCGTCGAACGTGTCGCCGGTCAGGTACAGCTCGGCGGCGGCCCGCTGACCCAGCCGGGGCAGCACGGTCGCCGAGATCACCGCCGGGATCACCCCGATCCGCACCTCGGTGAACGCGAACGTCGCCTCCTGCGCGCAGACAGCCAGGTCGGCGGCGGCGATCAGGCCCAGCCCGCCGGCCCGGGCCGGCCCGGCCACCTTCGCCACCACCGGCTTCGGGCACTCCCGCACCGCGACGAGCACGTCGCCGAGCATCCCGGCGGGCACCGTCCCGCTGGCGTACGCGGCGGCTGTCTCCTTCAGGTCGGCGCCGGAGCAGAAGACCGGGCCGGTGTGGTCGAGCACGATCGCGCGTACCGCGTCGTCGGCGACCGCGCCGGCCAGCCCGGCCAGCAGCTCGGTCATCAGGGGCGTGGAGAGCGCGTTGCGATTGTGCGGGCTGTCCAGGGTGAGGGTGGTCACCCCACGGGCCGTGGCGACTCGCACGAGAGCGTCCGGAGAGGTCATGCCGGGCACACTAGTGGCCATGCCCGGCGTCCTTCCAGAAGGCGAACCCGTCCCGCGCGACGGATCGCTGCCCGCCACCGCCACTCGCGCCGTCGGCGCGCGCGGCTTCGGCGTGTACGTCCACGTGCCGTTCTGCGCCAGCCGGTGCGGTTACTGCGACTTCAACACGTACACCGCGTCGGAGCTGGGCGGCGGGGCGAGCCGGGAGACGTACGCCGACTCCGTGCTGGCCGAGCTGGAGCTGGCCGCCCGGGTGCTGGGCGACTCGCCCCCGCCCCGGGTCGACACCGTCTTCGTCGGCGGCGGCACGCCCACCCTGCTGCCCGCCGACGACCTGGCCCGGATCCTCGACGGCATCGACCGCGTCTGGGGGCTGGCCGCCGACGCCGAGGTGACCACCGAGGCCAACCCCGAGTCGGTGAGCCCGGAGTCGCTCAAGACGCTGCGAGCAGCCGGGTACACCCGGATCTCGCTGGGCATGCAGTCCGCCGCGCCGGGCGTGCTCGCGGTGCTCGACCGGCGGCACAGCGCGGGCCGGGCCACCGCCGCCGCGCTGGAGGCGCGCGACGCCGGGTTCGAGCACGTGAACCTGGACCTGATCTACGGCACGCCGGGCGAGACGGCCGAGGACTTCGCCGCCTCGCTGGCCCAGGTGGTCGACGCGGGCGTGGACCACGTCAGCGCGTACGCCCTGATCGTGGAGGACGGCACCCGGCTGGCCGCGCGGATGCGCCGCGGCGAGCTGCCGTACCCCTCCGACGACGTGGCGGCGGACCGCTACCTGGCCGCGGAGGCCGCGCTCGGCGAGGCCGGATTCTCCTGGTACGAGGTGTCGAACTGGGCCCGCTCGGCGGCGGCCCGGTGCCGGCACAACCTGCTCTACTGGGCCGGCGCCGACTGGTGGGGCCTGGGCCCGGGAGCGCACAGCCACGTCGGCGGCGTGCGCTGGTGGAACGTCAAGCACCCGAGCGCGTACGCGGCGCGGCTGGCCGAGGGCGTCTCGCCCGCGCTGGCCCGGGAACAGCTCACCGCTGACGAGCAGCACATGGAGGACGTGATGCTGCGGGTGCGGCTCGCCTCCGGCCTGCCGCTGGACGTGCTGGACGCCGCCGGCCGGGCGGGCGCCGAGCGGGCCCGGGACGCCGGGCTGCTCGACGCCGGGGCGTACGCGCGGGGGCTGGTGGTGCTGACTCTGCGCGGCCGGCTGCTGGCCGACGCGGTGGTACGCGACCTGCTGCCGTGACCGGGGCCGGCCGGCCGCCCCCTCGGCCGGCCGGCGGCGTCACTTGGTGAAGCTGTAGCTCATCGGGTAGCGGTAGAGCACGCCGTCGTTCGCCTTGACCCCGCCGATGATCCCGAAGATCAGCGGCACCAGCCAGACCAGCATCGGGACGAAGAACAGGATCCCGCAGGTGATGATCGTGATCACCCAGGCGAGCACGCCGGCGATGGCCCAGGTGATCTGGAAGTTCAGCGCCGCGACGGCGTGCGCGCGGACCGTCGGCGACTGCTGGCCCCGGCTCATCAGCGCGATGAGCGGAGCGACCCAGCCGAGCAGGCCACCGCCGACGATGACGCCCACGGCGCCACCGAAGTGCGACACCAGCGCCCAGGTCTTCTCGTCGTTGTTGGCGTACGCGGCGGGGCCGTATCCGCCACCGGCGGGGTAGCCGGCGCCGTAGCCGGGCGTGCCGCCCGGCGGAGGGTAGCCGCCCGGGGGCGGGTAGTCGCCCGGCGGAGGTTGGCCGCCCGGAGGCGGGTAGCCACCCGGGGGCGGATAGTCACCGGGCGGGGGATAGCCGCCCGCGCCCGGCGCGCCGGACAGTGGAGCGGTGGGCGGTTCACCGGCCGGCGAGCCGTAGGGCGCCGACGGGTCGGGCTGGGGGCCGGAGTCCCCTGCCCCGGGAGGGCGAGGAGGTTCTGTCATGGTCGCCACGGTAGGTGCACCGGGCAACCCGCACCAGAGCGACACAGACCGACGATGACCGGCTGTTCGGCCCTGGTGGGCGGTGCTGTGTGGCGGGCCGCACCGCAGGTCCGTCAGGCGATCATCGCATCGGCGGGGGTGCCGACGTAGACTGGCACTCGCTACAGTCGAGTGCCAGCCGCCCGGCGGATGCCGCGCGCCGGCCGGACCGAGGTGCGTCAGGAGGTGGGGAATGGGTCTCGACGACCGCAAACTCGCCGTGCTGCGCGCCATCGTCGAGGACTACGTCGCCACGCAGGAGCCGGTCGGCAGCAAGGCCCTGGTCGAGCGGCACCAGCTCGGCGTCTCGCCGGCCACGGTGCGCAACGACATGGCGGTGCTGGAGGAGGAGGGCTACATCCGGCAGCCGCACACCAGCGCCGGCCGGGTGCCCACCGACCGCGGCTACCGCCTCTTCGTCGACCGGCTCTCCCGGGTCAAGCCGCTCAGCCCGGCCGAGCGCCGGGCGATCGAGCGCTTCCTGGTCGGCGCCGTCGACCTGGACGACGTGGTGCACCGTACGGTCCGGCTGCTCGCCCAGCTCACCCGGCAGGTCGCCGTGGTGCAGTACCCGAGCCTGGCCCGCTCCAAGGTGCGCCACCTGGAGCTGGTGCCGATCTCCACCACCCGGCTGATGGTCGTCATGATCGCCGACACCGGCCGGGTCGAGCAGCGGCTGGTGGAGCTGCCCGCCCCGGTGCCCGCCGACGACGTGACCGACCTGCGCCGGCTGGTGAACGAGAAGCTCGTCGGCAGCCAGCTCGCCGAGACGCCGCCGCTGGTGCAGGCGCTCGTCGACGAGTCGGCGCCGCATCTGCGCCCGGCCATGACCACGCTCTCCACCGTGCTGCTGGAGACGCTCGTGGAACGGCACGAGGAGCGCCTCGCGCTGGCCGGCCAGGCCAACCTCACCCGGGGTGGCCTGCTCGACTTCCAGGGTTCGCTGCGGCCCATCCTGGAGGCGCTCGAAGAAGAGGTCGTGCTGCTCAAGCTGATCGGCGAGACCGAGCCGAGCACCACCCGGGTGCTCATCGGCGACGAGAACGAATACGACAACCTGCGGGCCGCCTCGGTGGTCAGCACCGGCTACGGGCCGGGCAGCACGATCGTCGGCGGACTCGGCGTGCTCGGGCCGACCCGGATGGACTACCCCGGCAATATCGCCATGGTGAGGGCCGTGGCACGCTACGTGGGCGAACTGCTGGCCCAGAACTGACCAGTCAGGGCCGACGGCCGGTTCCGGCCGACGACCGGAGCGACGCGAGACGAACATGAGGACACCTAACGCAGTGGCCAGGGACTACTACGGCATTCTCGGCGTGAGCCGGGACGCCTCCGACGACGAGATCAAGCGCGCCTACCGCAAGCTGGCGCGGCAGTTCCACCCGGACGTCAATCCGGACCCGGAGGCCCAGGAGAAGTTCAAGGACATCAACGCCGCGTACGAGGTCCTCTCGGACGACCGGAAGCGGCAGATCGTCGACCTGGGCGGCGACCCGCTCGCCCCGGGCGGCGGTGGCGCGGGCGGTCCCGGCGGCCCGGGCGGCGCCGGTCCGTTCGTCGGCTTCCAGGACATCATGGACGCGTTCTTCGGCGGCGCCGCGGGCGGCAGCCGGGGCCCGCGTCCGCGTACCCGCCCCGGCGCGGACGCGATCCTGCGCCTGGAACTGGACCTCAACGAGACCGCGTTCGGCGTCGAGGCGCCGATCACCGTCGACACCGCGGTGCTCTGCACCACCTGCTCCGGCGCCGGCACCGCCGCCGGCACCCACCTGGCCACCTGCGAGGCGTGCGGCGGCCGCGGCGAGGTGCAGTCGGTGCAGCGGACCTTCCTCGGCCAGGTGGTCTCGGCCCGGCCGTGCACCGTCTGCCAGGGCTACGGCACCACCATCCCGCACCCCTGCCCGACCTGCGCCGGCGACGGCCGGGTGCGTACCCGCCGTTCGCTGACCGTCAAGATCCCGGCCGGGGTCGAGGACGGCATGCGGATCCGCCTGGCCCAGCAGGGCGAGGTCGGCCCGGGCGGCGGCACCGCCGGCGACCTCTACGTCGAGATCCACGAGCGGCCGCACGACGTCTACTCCCGCAAGGGCGACGACCTGCACTGCCGGGTGACGGTGCCGATGACCGCCGCCGCGCTCGGCACCCGGCTGACCATCAAGACGCTCGACAGCGAGGAAACCGTCGACGTCAAGCCCGGCACCCAGCCCGGCAGCACGCTGCGGCTGCGCGCCCGGGGCGTACCGCACCTGCGCGGCACCGGCCGGGGTGACCTCTACGTGCACCTGGACGTGCGTACCCCGACCAAGCTCGACGCCGACCAGGAGCGGATGCTGCGCGACTTCGCCAAGACCCGCGGCGAGGAGGTCGCCGAGCTGACCAAGCAGGGCGGCTTCTTCTCCCGGATGCGCGACGCCTTCAACGGGCACGCCTGAGGTGTCGGCGCCGCTGTTCCTGGTCGAGGCGCTGCCCACCGGTGACACGCTGACGCTGGACGGCCCGGAGGGCCACCACGCGGCCACCGTGCAGCGGCTGCGCGTCGGCGAGGAGCTGGTGCTCGCCGACGGCCGGGGCGGCACCGCCGCCGCGGTGGTCACCGCCGTCGGCCGCGGCACGCTCGACCTGCGGGTCACCAGCCGGGGGTACGCGGACGCGCCGGTGCCCCGGCTGGTCGTGGTGCAGGGCATCGCCAAGGGCGACCGTGGTGAACTCGCCGTGCAGGCGATGACCGAGGTCGGGGTGGACGAGATCGTGCCCTGGGCGGCGTCCCGCTCGGTGGCGCAGTGGCGCGGCGAGCGGGGCGAACGGGCCCGGCAGAAGTGGGTGGCCACCGCCCGGGAGGCGGCCAAGCAGGCCCGCCGCCCGTGGCTGCCGGTGGTGGCCGGCGCGCCGGACGAGTCCACCGTCTCGGTGGCCCGCCGGATCGCCGGGGCGGCCGGCGCGTACGTCCTGCACGAGGGCGCGCAGGACCGGCTGACCACCGTCGACCTGCCGGCGGCGGGCGAGATCGTCCTGGTGGTCGGCCCGGAGGGCGGCATCGCCGACCACGAGCTGGCCGCGTTCGCCGAGGCGGGCGCGCGCACGGTCCGCCTGGGCCCGTCAGTCCTGCGCACGTCGACAGCAGGCGTGGCAGCCCTGACGGTCCTGGCCACCCGCCTGACCCACTGGTAACCCGCGCGCCCTGTTCTCGCGGGCCGCGCCCCCGCCCTTCCCGCCGCGTCGATCTTGCAGCTTGGGCCCCCGCTGCGCCCCTTTTGCAGGCTTTGTCAGGGCCGAAAGTGCAAGATCGCCGGAGGTCAGGGCGGGGTCAGGAGCGGAGGTAGGAGGCGCCGTTGAGGTCGATGATGGTGCCGGACGCCCACTCGGCCTCGGGGCTCGCCAGCCAGTGCACCGCCGCGGCGATCTCCGCCGGCCGGGCCACCCGCTGGAACGGGGACTGGGCGCGTACCGCCTCGCCCCGCTCGCTCTTCAGGTGCTCGTTGGTCATGTCGGTCTCCACGAAGCCGGGCGCCACGCAGGCCACCCCGATGCCGTACGGCGCCAGCGCCACCGCCAGCGACTGGGCCATCGCGTTCATCCCGGCCTTGCTGGCCCCGTACGCCGGATTGGCCGGCTCACCCCGGAACGCGCCCCGGGACGACACGTTCACGATCCGGCCCCCGCGTTCGCGCATGTGCTGCGCGGCGCACCAGGCGGCGTTCGCAGCGCCGACCAGGTTGGTGTCGAGCACCTCCCGCCACCGCGCCCGCCACTGCTCGTAGCTGCTCTCGAAGACCGGGTGCGGCGGATCGGCCGGCCCGAACACGCCCGCGTTGTTGACCAGCACGTCGAGACCGCCGAGCCGCTGGGCCGCCTCGTCCACCATGGCGCGTACCGCATCGGCGTCGGCCAGGTCGGCGCGTACCACCACGTGCCCGTCGCCGGGCAGTTCGGCGCGCAGCCGCTCCGCCAGTTCGGCCGAGTCCCGGTGGTGGATCGCCACCCGGTCCCCACCGGCGGCGAACGCCCGCGCCACCGCCCGTCCGATGCCCCGCGAGGCCCCCGTCACCAGCACCGCCCGTCCCGACATGGCGGCCATCCTGCCGCATCGGGCCGGTCCGCCCGGCGGTGCCCCCGCCACGCTCGGGGCGCCCGTCCTTACACTGCTGCGATGGACTGCCTCTTCTGCCGGATCGTCGCCGGGGAGATTCCGGCCACCATCGTCCGCGAGACCGCCACCACCCTGGCCTTCCGGGACATCGACCCGAAGGCGCCCACCCACGTGCTGGTGATCCCGAAGGAGCACTACGCGGACGTGGCCACGCTGGCCCAGGGCGCGCCCGAGCTGGCCGGCGAGGTGCTCCAGACCGCCGCCGTGGTCGCCGAGGAAGAGGGCCTGACCGTGGACGGGTTCCGGCTGATGTTCAACACCGGCCCGTACGGCGGCCAGGAGGTCTTCCACGTGCACGCCCACCTGCTCGGCGGCGCGCCGCTCGGCCCGATGCTCTGCCGATGACCGACGTCTCCGACCGGCTCGGCCGGATGGTGCGCCAGGCGCAGGCCACCGGGCGGATCCCGGCGGTGTCGGCCGCCCTGCACCGGGCCGACCGGCCGCTCTGGACCTGCACGGCGGGCGACACCGGCAACGACACCCCGCTGGGGCCGGAGACGGTGTTCCGGATCGGCTCGGTCACCAAGACCTTCACCGCGGCGCTCGTCATGCAGTGCCGCGACGACGGCCTGCTCGACCTGGACGACCCGATCGGGCGGCACCTCGACCTGCCCGCGCACGGCGAGGCGACCGTACGCCGGCTGCTGTCGCACACCGCCGGCCTGCAACGCGAGCCGCACGGCGACGTGTGGGACAGCCTGCGCGCCCCGGCCGTCGACGAGATGCTGGCCGACCTGGCCCGGGTCGAGCGGGTGCTGCCCACCGGCCGGCGCTTCCACTACTCCAACCTCGGCCTGGCGCTGCTCGGCGAGGCGGTCGCCCGGCTGCGCGGCGGCACCTGGGCCGAGGTGCTGGCCGACCGGGTGCTCGGCCCACTCAGGCTGACCGCCACCGGCCCGCACCCGACCGAGCGCGCCGCGACCGGGTTCCTGGTCGACGCGTACTCCGACGAGGCCCACCCGGAACCACCCGCCGACTTCGGCGCGGTGGCCCCCGCCGCGCAGCTCTGGAGCACCGCGACGGACATGGCCCGCTGGGCCGCGTTCCTGGCCGACCCGGCAGCGGTGGACCCGGACGGCGCGGTGCTCGCCGCGACGACTGTCGAGGAGATGCGCTGGCCGCTCACCCCCACCGACGAGTCGGTCTGGGCGGCCGGCTTCGGGCTGGGGCTGATCCTGGTTCCGCAGCCGGAGCGGGTGACCCACGTGGGCCACGACGGCGCGATGCCCGGATTCCTCGCCGCCGTGTACGGGCGGCGCGGCGGGCAGGGCGCCGCCGGGGCGATGGGCGCGGCCGTGCTCGGGTCGTCCGGCACCGGCGTGGAGGTGTTCGACCTGTCCCACCGGCTGCTGGCCGCCGCCGCCGAGCACGACCCGGCGGAGATCGAGCCGTGGCGTCCCGGCCCGCCCGCCCCGGACCACCTGCGCGGCGTGCTGGGCCGCTGGTGGGGCGAGGGCTTCGAGTATGTCTTCTCCTGGCACGACGGGACGCTGCGGGCGCGTGGCGCGGACGACCCGGCCGGGAAGCCGCCCGCCGTGTTCGCGCCGCTGCCGGACCGGCCGGACGTGTTCCGCACGGTCTCCGGCCGCGAGGTGGGGGAGCTGCTGCGGCTGACCCGCGACGAGCGCGGCGTGGTGGTCCGGATGCACTGGGCGACCTACCGGTTCACCCGCACCCAGGAGACCTTCGACGGGTACGACTTCCGCGTCGGCGACTGACCGGCGAGCACCGGAAATGGGCGCGGTGCGTACGGTGCCGACCCGATACGATGGGAGGTAACCGTTCGCCGCGCCACCAGGGCCCGGCGCCCGAGAAGCGGAGAGCAGGTGGCGCAGGGCCCGACGGGCCCGACCTATGACCGGCACCCCACCTCCCGGCACGCCGCGTGTGCAGACCAGGATCACGGTCGGAGACCAGAAGATCATGGTGAACCTGCTCGGCGCGGGCGACGAGATCCTGCGGCTCGTCGAGCGCTCGATCGACAGCGACGTCCACGTCCGCGGCAACGAGATCACCATCACCGGCGCCCCCGCCGACAACGCCCTCGCCGAGCGCCTCTTCAGTGAGCTGCTCGAACTGATCGAGAAAGGCGAGACCCTGACCACAGACGCGGTACGGCGTACCGTCGGCATGCTCGAGCAGGGCGGCGCCGAGCGGCCCGCCGAGGTCCTGACGCTCAACATCCTCTCCCGGCGCGGCCGCACCATCCGTCCCAAGACGCTGGGGCAGAAGAAGTACGTCGACGCGATCGACGCCCACACCATCGTCTTCGGCATCGGCCCGGCCGGTACCGGCAAGACCTACCTGGCCATGGCGAAGGCCGTGCAGGCGCTCCAGGCCAAGCAGGTGAACCGGATCATCCTGACCCGGCCGGCGGTCGAGGCGGGGGAGCGGCTGGGCTTCCTGCCCGGCACCCTGAACGAGAAGATCGACCCCTACCTGCGCCCGCTCTACGACGCGCTGCACGACATGCTCGACCCGGAGACCATCCCGAAGCTGATGGCCGCGGGCACGATCGAGGTCGCGCCGCTGGCATACATGCGCGGAAGGACGTTGAACGACGCGTTCATCATCCTGGACGAGGCGCAGAACACCACGCCCGAGCAGATGAAGATGTTCCTCACCCGGCTCGGCTTCGGCTCCAAGATCGTCGTCACCGGTGACGTCACCCAGGTGGACCTTCCCGGCGGGACGACCAGCGGCCTGCGGGTGGTCCGGGAGATCCTGAACAACGTCGAGGACGTGCACTTCGCCCAGCTCTCCAGCTCCGACGTGGTGCGCCACAAGCTGGTGGGCGAGATCGTCGACGCGTACGCCCGCTGGGACGCCGAGCGGGAGAACCAGCAGGCGCAGAGCGTGCACGCCGTACCGGGGCGGACCGCCCAGGGCGGCCGGGCCGGCCGGCGCCGCTGACCTGCCGGCGCAAGCCGTCACATCATCAGAGGAAGACAGTTGTCCATCGAGATCGCCAACGAGTCGGGTGTCGACGTCGACACCGACGCCGTGCTCGCCGTCGCGCGGCACGCCCTCGACGAGATGGGGGTCAACCCCCTCGCCGAGCTGTCCGTGCTGCTCGTCGACATCGAATACATGTCGGAGCTGAACCACAGGTGGATGGGTGGCGACGGCCCGACCGACGTGCTCGCCTTCCCCATGGACGAGGGCAGCGTCGACCACGGCCCGGGCGAGAGCAGCCCGGCCGGTGGTGAGCCGGCCCTGCTCGGCGACATCGTGCTCTGCCCGGAGGTGGCGGCCAAGCAGGCCGCCGCGGCGGGGCACTCGGCCGCCGACGAGTTGCACCTGCTCACCGTGCACGGCGTGCTGCACCTGCTGGGCTACGACCACGCCGAGCCCGAGGAGGAGCGGGAGATGTTCGGCCTCCAGGCCCGGCTGCTGGCCAGCTGGCGGTCGACCCGGTCGCGGTGATGGACGCCTTGGCGGCGGTCCGTGCCCCCGCCGGTCTGCCCGATCTTCAACTCCTGTTCTTCGCCGCCGGGCTGGTGGTGCTCGCCGGCCTGATCGCGATGACCGAGGCGGCGCTGGCCGCCGTCTCCCCGGCCCGCGCGGCCGAGCTGACCCGGGACGGGGCCCGCGGCGGGCGTGCCCTCCAGGCGGTCGCCGGTGACGTGGTCCGCCACCTGAACCTGCTGCTCCTGCTGCGCCTGCTGGCCGAGCTGACCGCCACCACGCTCGTCGCGCTGGTGGCTGTCGACACGTTCGGCGCGGGCTGGCGGGCGGCGCTGGTGACCGCCGGCGCGATGACCGTGGTGAGCTTCGTCGTCGTCGGTGTCGGCCCGCGCACGATCGGCCGCCAGCACGCGTACGCGGTCGGCCGCGCGGTCGCGCCGCTGGTGCGCTGGCTGGGCCGCGCGCTCAACCCGCTGGCGTCGCTGCTGATCCTGATCGGCAACGCGGTCACTCCCGGCAAGGGCTTCCGCGAGGGGCCGTTCGCGACCCAGGTGGAGCTGCGGGAGCTGGTCGACCTGGCCGAGCAGCGCGGGGTGGTGGAGCACGGCGAGCGCCAGATGATCCACTCGGTCTTCGCGCTCGGCGACACCATCGCCCGTGAGGTGATGGTGCCGCGTACCGAGATGGTGTGGATCGAGGAACGCAAGACGCTCGCGCAGGCGCTGGCGTTGTTCCTGCGCTCCGGTTTCTCCCGCATCCCGGTGATAGGGGAGAACGTCGACGACGTGCTCGGTGTGCTCTACCTCAAGGACCTGATCCGGCGGGTGCAGGGCGACCAGGGCGCCCGGCAGATGCCGGTGGCCGAGCTGATGCGCCCGGCCACGTTCGTGCCGGAGTCCAAGCCGGTGGACGACCTGCTCTCCGAGATGCAGGCGGCCCGCAACCACCTGGTCATCGTGGTCGACGAGTACGGCGGCACCGGCGGCCTGGTCACCATCGAGGACATCCTGGAGGAGATCGTCGGGGAGATCACCGACGAGTACGATGTCGAGCGCCCGCCGATCGAGCACCTGCCGGACGGGGCCGTGCGGGTGACCGCGCGGCTGCCGGTGGAGAACCTGGGCGAGCTGTTCGACACCGAGCTGCCCACCGACGAGGTGGAGACGGTCGGAGGCCTGCTCGCCCAGGCGCTCGGCCGGGTGCCCATCCCGGGCGCCGAGGCCGAGGTGGCCGGGCTGCGGCTGGTGGCCGAGGGCACCACCGGCCGGCGCAACCGGATCGATACGGTTCTGGTGAGCCGGGTCGACCGGGGTGACGCGCCGGAGGGCACCAACCGAAGCGAGCCGCCCGATTCGCGTGGCGACAACAACCGTTCCGAGGAGAGGCAACCCGCCGATGCCTGAGTCACCCGCCGTACCGGCTGCCCTGCCCACCCCCGCCGACCCGGCGGAGCTGAGCGCGGAGGACGCCAAGCTCGTCGTCCTGGCCCGGGGCGCGCGGAGCCGGGTGGCGGCCGTGGAGGGCGCCGCGGTCCGCGACCAGGACGGCCGGACGTACGCGGCGGCGAGCGTGGCGCTGCCGTCGCTGACCCTGACCGCGCTCCAGCTCGCGGTGGCCTCGGCGGTGGCGGCGGGCGCGAGCCGGCTGGAGGCCGCCGTGGTGGTGACCGAGGCGTCGACGCTGGACGGGGCCGGGCACGCCGCGGTGCGTGACCTGTCCGCCGACGCGCCGGTGCACGTGGCCGCGCCGGACGGCACCGTCCTCGGCACGGTGGTCGAGTGACCACGCCCGAGGCGCGCCCCTATCGGGCCGGTTTCGCCTGTTTCGTCGGGCGGCCGAACGCCGGCAAGTCGACGCTCACCAACGCGATCGTCGGCACCAAGATCGCGATCACCTCGAACAAGCCGCAGACCACCCGGCACATCATCCGGGCGGTGCTGCACCGGCCGGACTCGCAGCTCGTGCTGGTCGACACCCCGGGCCTGCACCGCCCCCGGACGCTGCTCGGCGAGCGCCTCAACGACCTGGTCCGGGAGACCTGGAGCGAGGTCGACGTGATCGGCCTGTGCGTCCCGGCGAACGAGCCGGTCGGGCGGGGCGACCGCTTCATCACCGGCGAGCTGGCCAGCCTGAAGGCCACGGTGCTGGCGGTGGTCACCAAGACCGACCTGGTCGACAAGAAGCGGCTGGCCGAGCAGCTGCTCGCGGTGAGCGAGCTGGGCGAGTTCGCCGCGGTGGTGCCGGTCAGCGCGGTCTCCGGGCACCAGGTCGACACGCTCGTCGACGTGATGACCGGCTACCTGCCGCCCTCACCGCAGCTCTACCCGGACGACATGCTCACCGACGACCCGGAGCAGGTCCTCGTGGCGGAGCTGGTCCGCGAGGCGGCGCTGGAGGGCGTACGCGACGAGCTGCCGCACTCCATCGCGGTGGTCGTCGAGGAGATGATCCCGGAGGGCAACCTCACCAAGATCTACGCCGACGTCTACGTGGAGCGCTCGAGCCAGAAGGCCATCGTCATCGGCCACCGGGGCAGCCGCCTCAAGCACGTGGGCACCACCGCCCGGCGGCAGATCGAGGAGTTGCTCGGCACCCGGGTCTACCTCGACCTGCACGTACGGGTGGCGAAGGACTGGCAGCGCGACCCGAAGCAGTTGCGCAAGCTCGGCTTCTGACGCCAGGGCCGGGGCGGCCGATGGCGAGGTGATCAGGATCAGCCAGACCTATGGGACATCTCACTTTCCATAGGTGTTCGTGGCTGTTTCACAGCGTCCGGGAGCAGGGTAGGGACCATTGTCTCTGCCCCCGGACCCCGCCGTGAGCTGATGCGAAACCGCTATCTGGACCTGCTCCGCTTCCTGGCCATCCTGCGCGTCGTCACCTACCACGTCACCGGCTACGCCACGCTCACGCTGGTGTTCCCGGCGATGTCGGTGATGTTCGCCCTGGCCGGGTCGTTGATGGCGGCGTCGCTCGACCGCAGCGGGGTACGCGCGGTCGGGCGCCGGCTGCGCCGCCTCCTGCCGTCGCTGTGGGTGGTCGCCGCGGTCTTCGTACCGGCCATGCTGCTCACCGGGCTGGCGTTCGGCCCGAAGGTGCTGCTCTGGCTCTTCCCGATCAGCGACCCGCCGGCCAACTACTGGGGTGGGCTGGCGCTCAGCCCGATCTGGTACCTGCGGGACTACCTGTGGTTCGTCCTCGCCTCACCGCTCGTGCTGTGGCTGTTCCGCCGGGCGCCGCTGCCCACGCTCGCCGCCCCGTACCTGCTGCTGGTCGCGATCGAGGCCGGTGTCCTGGCGAACCCGCCGACGGTGCTGCGTGAGTTCGGCCTCTACTTCGGCGCCTGGCTGCTCGGCTTCGCCCACCACGACGGGATGCTGCGCCGGATGCGCAACCGGGTGCTGCTGCCGGTCGCCGCTGTGGTCGGCGCCGCCGGGCTCGCCTGGATCGTCACCCACCCGGGCCCGCGCGGGTACGACATCAACGACATCCCGCTCGGCAACGCGCTCTGGTCGGCCGCGTTCATCCTGGTGGCGATCGGCCGGGCGCCGGCCGGCGTGACCTGGGTCGACCGCGTACCGGCGCTCGGCCGGGCGGTCACGGTGGTGAACCGGCGCGCGCTGACGATCTACCTCTGGCACATGCCGTTCGTGGTGCTCCTCACCCCGCTGGTCGGCCTGGTCGGCTGGTCGCCGCGTGACCCGGTGGGCCTGTGGCTGCGGGTGGGGCTGGTCTTCGCGCTCGTCGGCGTGGTGACGCTCATGGTCGGCTGGGTCGAGGACGTGGCCGCCCGGCGTACCCCGGAACTGATCCCCGGCAAGCCGCGGCGGACCGTGGCCGACCGGGCGGCTGCCGCACCGGCCAGCCCGGCCCCCGCCGGGGCGGAGGACGCGCTGGTGAGCGTCGGCGCCCGGGTGCCGGCGCCACGCCGCCCGGCCGAGGCCCCCGTGCGCCCCGCCCCGGCGTCCCGGCGGGACGGGCCCGGCTGAGCCACCCCCCGGTCCTCACGACGTCCGCGACCGCCCGCCCGCCTGTCCCCGTTGATCATGAGGTTGGCGGCAGTTCATGCCCGATTTGTCGCCGCCAACCTCATGATCGTCGAGGTGAGGGCGGGGTGCGTGGAGCAGTCACCCGGCCGGACGCCGGCGGCTCAGCGGGTGCTGACCGTGACGTTGCCGCTGGTGGCGGACGCTTCGAGCTGGACCGAGGCGGTCGGGTCGTCGGTGACGCGTACGTCGGTGTCGCCCGACGTCGCGGTGGCGCGCACCCGGTAGCGGCCCGCCGGTACGGCCAGGTCGACGTCTCCGCTCGTGGCGTGCACCCGGGCCGGAGCCGGCTGGTCCAGCTCGACGACGATGTTGCCGGAGGTGGTCTCCGCGTCGATCGCGGAGGCGAGCCGGCGGGCCTCGATGTCGCCGGAGCGGGCCCGCAGCCGCACCGGGCCGGCCGCCTGGACGACCCGGATGTTGCCCGACGTGGTGGACGCGCGGACCTCGCCGGTGGCGCCCCGGACGGTCAGGTCGCCGGAGCTGAGCGTGAACTCCACCGCGCCGACGTCGCTGAGGTCGACGTTGCCCGAGCCGGTGCCGCCGCGCACCACCACGCCGGGCGGCGCGGTCACCTCCCAGGAGATGCTGCACCGGTGCCCGCAGTCGGTGGGCAGGACCAGTTCGTCGCCCTTGATCTCGTACCGGCTGTTCGGCTCGTCGCCCTGGTAGCGGACCACGCGCTTGACGCGTACCTGGTCCGTGGGGCCGTTGGCCCGGACCACGACGTCGCCGGCGCCGTCGTCGTCCACGGTGATCTTGGTGATCTTCGTCCGCTCGGTCTGGTCGAAGTCGAGGCGGCGGAACGAGAGGGTGTCACACCCGGCGAGCACGATGAGGGCGGCGGCCGCGGTGGCGGCCACCACGCCGCGTGCCTGGAAACCCGTGCGGGGCCGGAAGACGTTGCGCGGCCGGAGACCCGTGCGCGGCCGGGGAGCGGTGCGGAGCGAAGCCATGGCCAGCACATTAGGTCGGGCCGAGCACCCGGCACATCGGGGATCGCCCGACCGTGCACCCCGAGCCGACCCTGAGATCGCACCCGGAGGGAGAATGGCCTGATGGCCGGGTACCGCCGACAGCTCTACCGCGACGACGCGGTGGTGCTGCGTGTGCAGAAGCTGGGCGAGTCCGACCGCATCATCACGCTGTTCACCCGCCGGCACGGCCGGTTGCGCGCGGTGGCCCGAGGCGTGCGGCGCACCACGAGCCGGTTCGGCGCGCGGCTGGAGCCGTTCGGGCACGTCGACCTCCAGCTCGCCGGTGATCCCAAGGGCAACCAGGGCAGCTCGCTGCACACCGTCAGCCAGGTCGAGGCGATCGAGCTGTACGGCAAGCGGTTCCTCGGCGACTACCCCCGCTACACCGCGGCCAGCGCGATCGCCGAGACCGCCGAGCGGCTCACCCCGGTCGAGCGCGAGCCGTCGCTGCGGCTGTTCCAGCTCACCCTCGGCGCGATGAAGTCGCTGGCCCGCGGCGAGCACGCCACCACGCTGGTGCTCGACGCGTACCTGCTGCGCGGCATGGCCTTCGCCGGCTGGGCGCCGGCGCTCGCGGCCTGCGCGGTCTGCGGCGAGCCGGGCCGGCACCGCGCGTTCTCCGTACCGGCCGGCGGCGCGGTCTGCCCGGACTGCCGGCCGCCCGGCGCCGCCCACCCCGCGCCGGCCACGCTGGAGCTGATGTCCGCGCTGACCTCCGGCGACTGGGGGTACGCCGACGCGGCCGAGACCGGCGTACGCCGGGAGTGCAGCGGGCTGGTCGCGGCGCACCTCCAGTGGCATCTGGAGCGCGCGCTACGCTCGCTGCCGCTGGTCGACCGGGGTGCCCCGGCGTCCGGCGCGGTCCCGCCGCCCGGCGGCGCGGGACCGGATGTGGTCCCGCCGCGCTCCGGCGCCGGTGTGAACAGGGAGATGACCGAGTGATCCGATCGACGAGGGCGACCCGCCGCGAGCCGGTGCCGCCGACCCCGCACCCCTCCGGCGCCCGACCGCCGGCGCTGCCGCCCGCCGCGGTGCCCCGGCACGTCGCCATCGTGATGGACGGCAACGGCCGCTGGGCCAAGGAGCGCGGCCTGCCCCGCACCAAGGGCCACGAGCAGGGCGAGCACAGCCTGTTCGACGCCGTCGAGGGCGCGATCGAGATGGGCATCCCCTACCTGTCCGCGTACGCGTTCTCCACCGAGAACTGGCGGCGCTCGCCGGACGAGGTCCGCTTCCTGATGGGCTTCAACCGCGACGTCATCCGCCGCCGCCGGGACCAGCTCGTCGACCTGGGCGTACGCGTGGTCTGGTCGGGCCGCGCGGGCCGGCTGTGGAAGAGCGTCATCTCCGAGCTGCAGACCGCCGAGGAGATGTCGCGCGGCAACTCGACGCTGACGCTGCAGTTCTGCGTCAACTACGGCGGCCAGGCGGAGATCGCCGACGCCGCCGCCGGGATCGCCCGCGACGTGGCGGCCGGCAGGCTGGACCCGGCCAAGGTGAACGAGAAGACGGTGGCGCGGTACCTCTACCACCCCGAGGTGCCCGAGGTCGACCTGTTCCTGCGCCCCTCCGGCGAGCAGCGCATCTCCAACTTCCTGCTCTGGCAGACCGCGTACGCCGAGCTGGTCTACCTGGACACGCTCTGGCCCGACTTCGACCGCCGCCACCTCTGGTACGCCTGCGAGCTGTACGCCCAGCGCGACCGCCGCTTCGGCGGGGCCCTGCCCAACCCGGTGGCACCGGGAGCCTGAGGTCACGCTTACCGACGCGCCGCGCTGGGTACGGATACCGGTAGACGACAAACGCGGAGGTGAACCACATGATTCAGAAGCGGATCGCGCAGTGGGCGGTCATGGCGGTCGCCGTGCCGCTGGCGGCGGCCGGCGCGCGCCGGCTCAGCCACACCCTGGAGGCCCGTCGCGGCCCGTCCGGGGTGAGCCGTCTGCTGACCAAGGGTGCCGACCTGGTCCGGCCGCAGAAGGCCAAGCGTCGCCGGTTCTTCTGACCGCGACGTTCGGCCCTGGTGGCCGCAGCCGGTATCCGGCCCGAGCGTGACGCCCCGCATCCGGCTTTCCCGCCGGGCGCGGGGCGTTCCGCTCTACGATCGGCGCAGGGCGCGCCTTGCGCCCACCACGGGGGTGGAGGATGCGCGATCTCCGGTACGAGATGACTGCTGCCCTGGCCGCCGCCGACCTGGTGGAGCCGGCCCGCCGGGACGCTGTGGCCGCACTGTGCGCCGACGTGGCGCAGCGGTGGTGCGCCGAGCTGGGGCACACCCCGGCGGTCCGCTCCGGTGAGATCGGCGAACTGGCGGCAGGCGAGCCGGCCGCCGGATGGGCGCCCGAGCCGGACGGTCAGCGGGCCTGGTGAGCGCGCGGCTCACGCCTCCACTTCGGAACGGTCGCCCGCCCAGAGCGTGTGGAACGAGCCGTCCCGGTCCACCCGGTGGTACGTGTGCGCGCCGAAGTTGTCCCGCAACCCCTGGATCAGCGCGGCCGGCAGCCGCTGCGCCCGCAGCGCGTCGAAGTAGGCCAGCGACGACCCGAAGGCCGGTGCCGGCACGCCCGCCCGGGCCGCGTCGGCCACCACCCGTCGCCAGGCCGGTACGCCGTCGCTGATCCGCTCGGCGAACCAGGGCGCGACGAGCAGTGTCGACAGGTCCGGCTCCGCGTCGTACGCCTCCCGGATCCGGTCGAGGAAACCGGCCCGGATGATGCAGCCGCCCCGCCAGATGGTGGCCGTACCGCCCAGGTCGATGTCCCAGTCGTACTCCCGGCTGCCGGCCCGGATGTGGTCGAAACCCTGCGCGTACGCGACGATCTTGCTGGCCAGCAGCGCGCGGCGCACGTCCTCGACGAACGTCTCCCGGTCGTCCACCTGCCACTTCTCGCCCGCGTCGCCGAACACGCGGCGGGCGGCCTCCCGCTGGCCGGCGTGGCCGGACAGCGACCGGGCGAACGTGGCCTCGGCGATCCCGGTGATCGGGATGCCGAGGTCGAGCGCGCTCTGCACGGTCCAGCGGCCGGTGCCCTTCTGCTCGGCCTGGTCGAGCACCACGTCCACGAACGCCTGGCCGGTCGCCGCGTCGGTGTGGCCGAGCACGTCGGCGGTGATCTCGATGAGGAACGACCCCAGCTCGCCGCCGTTCCACTCCCGGAAGATCTCCGCGATCTCCGCCGGGCTCGCCGACAGACCGGCCCGCAACAGGTCGTACGCCTCGGCGATGAGCTGCATGTCGGCGTACTCGATGCCGTTGTGCACCATCTTCACGAAGTGGCCCGCGCCGTCCGGCCCGATGTGCCGGCAGCAGGGCTCACCCTCCACCTGCGCGGCGATCTTCTCGAAGATCGGTCCCAGCTTGCGGTACGACTCGGCCGACCCGCCCGGCATGATGCTCGGCCCGAGCAGCGCGCCCTCCTCGCCGCCGGACACGCCGGTGCCGACGAAGTGCAGCCCGTGCTCGCGCAGCGCCTCCTCCCGACGGCGGGTGTCGGCGAAGTGCGCGTTGCCGCAGTCGACGACGATGTCCCCCTCCTCCAGCAGCGGGACCAGCTCGTCGATCACCGCGTCGGTGGGCGCGCCGGCCTTCACCATCACGATGACCGCGCGGGGCCGCTCCAGCGAGCCGACGAAGTCCGCGAGCGACTCCGACGGCACGAACGTGCCCTCGTCGCCGTGCTCGGCCACGAGGCTGCGGGTGCGTTCCGGCGACCGGTTGTGCACCGCCACGGCGAAGCCGTTGCGGGCCAGGTTCCGGGCCAGGTTGCGGCCCATCACCGCCAGACCGGTGACCCCGATCTGCGCCGTCGCCTGCTCTGCCATGCGTACCGCCACCTCTCGTCCGTGCTGCCGTTCTGCGACCGTATCGCGGTCGTCGGGGGAGCGGGCGGGGACGTCGACAGGGCGTGACCGGCGGGTGGCCGTGCGTCTCGCGCGTTAATTCGGATGCGGGGCACCCGGCGGCGGGTTAGCGTTACGGCATGCGTAAGTGACGCCCCACCTCCGAGCCCGGTCCACCGCCGTCAGTGCCGTGGACCCGTCCTGCTCCGGGCGTCCGCATCCCTTCCCCGCCACCGTCGGTCGCGGTGTCTGTCGTGATCGGAACGCACCGGAGCCCTCGCTCGGCGCGTCCCGGTCGGCGCGCCCGCACGACAGGAGGCCCGCGAATGCCCGCGAAGCGCAATCCGAAGAAGTCCCGCAAGCAGTCCTCGCCGCAGGTGACCGCGCCGACGCTCGACGCGCTCACCGTGGAGCCGCCCGCGATGGTGCTCCCGGCGGAGCCGGTGGTGCCCGCCGTGTCCGCGGTGGTGCGCTCCACCGAGCCGGCGGCGCCCACTGTGTCTCCGGATGCGGTGTCGGCAGTCCTGGCTGCGCCGACGGTGTCGCCTTCGGAGTCTCTGGAGCCCCCGGTCCTGCCGGGCGCATCCGCGACGCCGCCCAGATCGGGCCCACCGGCAGGGCGGCAGGCCCGGTTCACCGGGCGCAGTCAGCGCGCCGGCCAGACCCGGTTCTACGCCTTCCGCCGAAGCTGACCGACAGCCCCGTTCCCAGCCGGTCGCCCGCAACCAGATCCCCCCACCCGCCTGACGATCATGAGGTTGGCGGGGACGAAACGGGCGGCCGGTGCCGTCAACTTCATGATCAACGGGGTTGGCGGGCGAGAGGGCGGTAAGGAGTGAGCCCGCCCTGCCGGTGACGGCGGGGCGGGCTCACGGGGGTGAGGCAGGATCAGCAGGTGCCGATCCCGTTCCGGGCGGTGCAGTCGCAGCGCCGGATGCCGTTCACGCAGCGGCAGTACAGGTAGTAGGGCTTCCCGGACCTGCAGTCGCAGTAGGCACCCCAGCCCGGCGTGCAGGCGGTCGCCGCGGCGGCGGCCGTGGTCTTCGGGACGACCAGGCTGAGCACCCGGTCGCCCAGTGATTCGATCAGTCGGATCATCGGGCTCCTCCTTATCGATGTCCGTCCCGCCGGCAGGCAAGACTTCGATGATCATACATGTTTATGACGGTCGATGACCCGTTGAAGCGACCCTGCGTTTCACCACGCCGAGCACATCCGAGTGGGCGAAGTAGCCGACCTGCCGCGAATCGTGACTTGCCGCCCGGTTGTCGCCGATCAGCACCAGCAGTCCCGGCGGCACGGTCGCCGGCGCAACGCCCTCGCCCGGCACCCTTCCGGCGGCGGCCCCGGCCGGCGGGCCGACCGGCGACCCGCCCGGCCCGGGCAGGTCCGGTGGCACCGGATCGCCGGGCAGGGCCGCGATCCTCTTGATCAGCCAACCCTCGTCCAGGACCGGCCTGCCACCGCGGAACCGCCGCATCGGCACCCGCCGCTCGCCGGGCCATCCGGCGACCACGATCTGGCCGGTTCGCAGAGCCGAGGGCGGCACCCGCCGCACCAGCACCCGGTCCCCGGGGCGGTACGTGGGGAGCATGCTCTCACCCTGGACGGTGACCAGCACGTACCGCTCACGCAGCCACCACACCGCCGCGAACGGGGCCGCCACGGCTGCGACGAGCACGGCGGCCACGGCGATCGGCCGGGTCACAGTGCCTCCTCCGGTACCGGATCGAGCTGGTAGCCGTCGGCCTGACGACGGAACAGCTCGGCGTACGCGCCACCGGCCGCCAGCAGCCCGGTGTGCGTCCCCTGCTCGGCCACCCGCCCTTCGGCGAGCACCACGATCCGGTCGGCGTCGCGGATCGAACCGAGCCGGTGCGAGACGAGGACACTGGTACGGCCGGCCCGGTGGGCACGCAACGCGGTGTGCACCTCGTACTCGGCGTCGGGGTCCAGGCCGGAGCTGGGCTCGTCGAGGATCATCAGGTCGTGTTCCTCCCGCAGGTAGGCGCGGGCCAGGGCGATCCGCTGCCACTGCCCGCCGGAGAGGCGCACCCCGGTCTGCAGGTCACCCTGGTCCGACTCACCGAAGAAGATCCGGGTGAGCAGCGTGTCGTAGCCGTGCGGCAACGCCTCGATCACCGGATGCACCCCGGCCTTCCGGGCCGCCCGGACCAGCCGGTCCCGGTCGTCGGACACCGGAAGGTTGCCGACCCCGATGTTCTCCGCCGCGCTCAGGTCGTAGGCCATGTAGTCCTGGAAGACCGCACCGATCCGGCGGCGGAGCTCTGCCACGTCGAGGTCGCGCAGGTCGACGCCGTCCCAGAGGATCGCCCCCCGGCTCGGGTCGTAGAAGCGGCAGAGCAGCTTGACGATCGTGCTCTTGCCCGCACCGTTGAGCCCGACCAGTCCCACCGCCTGACCCGCCGGCAGGTGCAGGTCGACGCCGCGCAGCACCCAGGGCAGCTCGTCGCTGTAGCGGAACCAGACGTCCCGCAGCTCGATGCCCCGGCGCAGTGGCCGCACCGGCGCCGGATCGACGGCGAGCGGCAGATCCACCGGACCGCCGGCGATCACCGCGAAGTGGTCGAAGAGCAGCAGTTGCTCGTGCCCGCCGGCGACGGCACGCACCAGCGCGTTGAGCCCGGTCTGCACGCCCGCGAGCGCGGCGATCACGATCGAGACGTCGCCGACGGTCAGCTCGCCCGCGTACGCCGCCCGGACCGCCCAGAGCAGCCCGGCCCCGCCGACCACCGCCGCGAGCATCCCCAGCCCGCCCTGGACGAGCAGCTCCCGCCGGTCGACCCGGCGCAGCGCCTGGTTGGCCCGGCGTCGCTCCCGCAGCATCCGTCCGCGCAGGAAGTCCTCCAGCCCGAACAGCCGGATCTCCTTCGCCGCCTGCACGTCCTGGAGCAGATCCCGGTAGACGATCTCGGTGCGTTCCCACGGGCCGACCTGCCACTGCACCCGGGCACGCCGTCGGGCGAGGGCCAACTCGGCCAGGAACACGGGTGCGGCGGCCAGCAGGACCAGGCCGGTGAGGGCCGGACTGAGCAGGGCGAGCGATCCGACGAAGCCGCCGACCAGCAGCACCCCGCGCACCAGGCCGAAGGCCGCCTCCACCAGTTGGACCGGCATGGCCGCGGCGTCCTGGGCCAACCGCAGCCGGTCCAGGAAGACCGGGTCCTCCAGCCGCGCCAACCCGACCTGGCGTCCCACCGAACGGTAGAGCTCGTCGTCGGCGACGAGGGCGACGTTCCGTCCGATCTCGCCGGTCAGATACGCGCCGAGCTGCGGCAGCAGGGCGGTGCCGAGCCCGGCGACGGCCAGCCCGGCCCCGGCGCCGAGCACCGTGCCCCAGGGCGCGCCGCTGCCGACCGCGTCCAGGACGACCTTGAGCAGCCAGGCGGTGACGATCGGCAGTACCCCGCTCGCCAGCGTGACCAGGCCGTAGGCGGTCGTGGTCAGGAGCGCCCCGCGTCGGACCAGGCGGGCACCCAGGGCGGCAGCGGCCACCAGCGGCCACCGTCGGCGGCCGGTCTCGCGAGGTGCTCCGCCCGGCGGCTCCCCGGGCGGTCGGGCCGACGGGCCGGGGGTGCCGGCGTCGCCCGGCGGACTCATCCGGCCACGGGGGCCGAGAGGTCTTCGATCAGGGAGCCGCTGGCGACGACGACGCCGGATTCGTCGATCAGGCCGATCGCCGGGAAGCCCTGCACCCCGAAGGCGGTGCAGAGCGGCCCTCCGTCGGACTCGACGACCACCCGTGCCACCGGGGTCAGCGCGGCGACGTACTCGCCGGCGGCGTCCCGGTCGCTCACCACGACCCCGACGACGTGGTCCCGGCCGCCGGGGTGCTCGGCGGCGTACCGGATGAACTGCGGCATGCGCTCCCGGCAGGGGGTGCAGTCCGGGGAGAAGAACGCGACGAGGGTGCGCCCGGTCAGCCCGTCCCGCGTGACGGTCACGCCGTCCTCGGTGACCGCCTGGAACGGCGCGACGGTGCTCCCGGCCCCGAGCATGATCTGGTCGCTGTGGCCGTGCCCGGCCTCGACAGCGGTGAGCCGTACGGTGTGCTCGCGGAGCCGCCTGATCACCCCGAAGGTGAGGATCAGATTCAGCAGGCCGATGATGCCGACGACGATGACGGCAGCGGCGAGATACGCCATGGGGTTGCTCCTTCGTGCTTGTCGGGGTGCTCGACTACCTCGGGGTCACTGGTCCACCGGCACTTCTGTGGTCGCCGTCGGGCACGCCGCGCCGACCGGCGGGGATCCGGGGACCGGGCCGCGCGGCTGGGCGACGAAGAGGTCGGTGATGTCGTCGAACCACACGAAGAGCAGCCCGCCCACCGCACCGGCCACAGCGGCCACGGCGACGCCCGCGAGGGGCACGTCGCCGGTGGCGCCCGCGGCTGCCACTCCCACCAGCGCGGCAGTGGTCAGCAGGCCGTTGCGGAGCAGGTGTCGCCGGCCGAGCGGTGCGCCTGTCGCGCCGAAGCAGCGGCAGGCCACCCGTTGCCGGCGGCCCAGCGTGACGGCGATCCCGATGCTGAAGGCGACCAGGAGCAGGGCCGCGAGCACGTGGCCGAGTCGACGGGTCGGCGGCACCAGCAGCAGGACCGGGACGGCGGCTTCGGCCAGGCCGACCACACCGGCGGCGGCGGGGACGAGCCGCGCCGGCACCACCCGCATGGCGGCGAGCGAGGCGACGAACTCCTGCCAGGACGCGCGGCTGCGGACCTTGCCGGCTGTCGCGGCCAGGAAGACCACGCCGATCAGGCAACGCAGCGCGACGTCCAGGTGATCAAGCACCGGGTCAGGCTAACAATATCGACCACTGTCACGAAAGGAGATCGTCGATGTCCTGATCGGCGGGGTGGGTGGGAGGGGTCAGCCGATCAGGGGGCGGAAGCTGCCGAGCAGCACGCTGAGCGTCAGCGCCGCGCCGGCGATCAGCGCCGCCCCGACGATCAACAGCGTGTCGGCGAGGACGAAGCGCTGACGGCGGGCGACCGAGCGCGGCGTACCCGCGTCGAAGCCCCGGGCGTCCATCGCCACGGCCAGCCGCGTACCCCGCCGGATCGCGCCCACGAGCAGCGTGAACGCGGTGGACGCGAACAGCCGCAGCTTCGCCACCGGGTTGCGGCCGGCGTCCACGCCGCGGGCCCGGCGGGCCATGCTGATCATCCGCCACTCCTGTTCCAGCAGCGGCACCATCCGGAACGCGGCGAGCGCCCCGATGGCGAACCGGGCGGGCGCCTTCGCGTTCTGGATCAGCGCGTCGGCCAGGTCGGTCGGGTCGGTGGTGGCGAACACGACGATGCCGGGCAGCGCCACCGCGAACATGCGCAGCACCAGCCCGAGCGCGGTCATCAGCACGCCCTGGGTGACCAGGACCGGCCCGGCCTCGACCAGTACCGGACCGGAACGGTCGGCCGCGAAGAGCACCAGCGTGACCAGGATGCCGACGGCACCGGCGAGCAGGGGCCACGCCCGGCGGGCCAGCACCCGGTAGCGGACACCGAACAGCGGCAGCACCGCGAGTTCGACGGCGATGGCGACGGCCGGGGCCACCGGGTCGAGCGTCGCCACCAGGATCAGGGTGAAGACCAGCGCGGCGGCCAGCTTCGCCACCGGGTTGCGCCGGGCCAGCGGAGCGCCGGGTGCGGCGACCGGTTCGAGGCCGATCACGGCGCACGCCCGGCAGCCGGACCGTCGTCGCCCGAGCGCTCGGCGCCGGCCGGGGGCCGACCGCCGGGGGAGTGCTCCGCGTCCGGCGGTGACCGGCGCAGGGTGAGCGTCCGGTCGGCCAGCGCAGCGACGAAGTCCTCGTCGTGGGTCACCGCGACCACGCCGTGCCCGGCGTCGCGCAGCTCGGCGAGCAGGTCGACCAGCTCCAGCCAGGTCCGCCGGTCCTGGCCGAACGTGGGCTCGTCGCAGATCAGCAGGCGGGGCGCGGTGGCCAGGGCCGTCGCCACGCTCAGCCGCCGCGCCTCCCCACCCGAGAGGGTGTACGGGTTGGCGCCGGCCAGCCGGTCCAGGCGCAGCCGGTGCAGCAACCCGTCCACGGTGGCGGTCACCGCCGTCTCGGGCTGACCGGTACGGCGCGGGCCGAGCGCCAGCTCGTCGCGCACCGTGGCGGTGACGAACTGGTGCTCCGGATCCTGGAACACCGACCCGATCCGGCGTACCAGCGCCGGTGCCCGCCAGCGGTGCGGGGGAGTACGCGCGTCCCGCCCGGCCAGTTCGGCGGACGCGGTGACGGTGCCCGTTCCGGGGCGCAGCAGACCGCCCAGGAGCAGCGCCAGTGTGGACTTGCCGGCCCCGTTGGGTCCGAGGACGGCGAGCGCCTCGCCGGCGCGTACCCGAAGGTCGGTGGGGTCGAGCCGGGGTGGGAGGCCGAGCCGGTCGGCGGTGAGCAGCACGTCGCCGGGCGGCGCGGTGGCGTGCCGGTGCGGCACGGTACGGCCCGGCACCCAGACCCCGGCGGCGGCCAGCGCGTCGCCGTGGGCGGCGAAGACCGTCTCGGGTGGCCCGTCGGCGCGTACCCCGCCGCCGGGTTCCAGCACCACGACGCGGTCGACCAGCGGCAGCGCCTCGGTGACCCGGTGCTCGACCAGGATCATCGTGGTGTCCAGGTCGAGCGCGTTCGCGACGGCGCGGCGGATCAGGGTGGCACCGGCCGGGTCGAGGTTGGCGGTGGGCTCGTCGAGCAGCAGCAGCCCCGGCCGTAGCGCGAGCGTGCCGGCCAGGGCCAGCCGCTGCTGCTCGCCGCCGCTGAGCGCGGCGGTCGGGCGGTCCCGGTCGTACGGGAAGCCGACCCGGTGCAGCGCCTCGTCGACGCGGGGCCAGATCTCCCCGGCGGGTACGCCACGGTTCTCCAACCCGAACGCCACGTCGTCGCCGGAGCGGGCCATCACGAGCTGGGTCTCCGGATCCTGGAAGACGATGCCGACGCGCTCGCGGGCCTTGCGCGGGTCCAGCCCGTCGATCTCGACGGTGCCCTCCTGCTCGCCGGAGTCCTCCGGCAACAGCCCGGCGAGCGCGGCCAGCAGCGTGCTCTTGCCGGCCCCGGAGGGCCCGAGCAGCAGCACCCGCTCCCCGCTCTCCACCCGCAGATCCACTCCACGCAGAGCCCAGCGCCGGCGCCCCCCGTGCCGCCACCCGAACCCCCGCAGCACCACAGCGCTCACCGCCCACCCACCCCCTCTCCCGGCCCAGCCTGCGTGATCAAGGAGTTCGCGTCCGGAGAATCGTGCCCGGCGGACGCAAACTCCTTGATCACCGGGCGGGGGTGAGGCCTCAGATCAAGGCTCGGTCGCGGCCGGCGGGGAAGCGGTCCAGGACGCCGGTGTTCGCCAGCGCGCGGGTGAGGGCCACCGCGCCCAGGCCGGCCACCAGCAGGCAACTGAGCACACCGAAGGCGATGTAGGGCAGCCGGAAGGTCGTCCAGCTCGTGCCCGGGTACCAGTACAGGGCGTCGAACAGCGTGGCGAAGAGGCCGCCGCACGCGCCGGCGAGCGCCGCCGTGAGCGGCCGGTAGAGGCGGTACCGGGTGGCCGCGAAGACCGCCTCGACGCCCAGGCCCTGCACCGCGCCCTGGAGGATCGCCATCGCGCCGTACGGGGAGCCGAGCAGCACCGAGACGGTCGAGGCGACGGTCTCGGTGAGCAGCGCCGCACCCGGCTTGCGGACGATCAGCGCGCTCAGCACGGCCGGGATGAGCCAGACGCCGTACATCACCGACTGCAGCGGGGCGAAGAAGGCGAACGGCCCGTCGCTGCCCTTCCAGAGGATGTTCCAGAGCTGGAACACGACGCCGAAGGCTACGGCGATGACCGAGGCGACGACGATGTCGACGGTACGCCAGCGGTTGCTGTCGGTACGGTTCATGGTTGGCTCCCAGTTCGTCGAGGTGAACCAGGAGAAGACGCACGCCGCGCCCGGTGGTCACCGGACGGCGACGCGGCTGGAGGTCGACCGAACTCCCTGCGCTGGCATTACCCAGATCAGGTTCGAGGGTCTGCGGGCACCGGCCCGCACTCTCAGCGCTGTGCGCTCCCCTGTCGGATGTGAAGTTGTCTCGTCGCAGACGCTAGCACCGACGACGGCCCCCGGCCCAGCAGGGCGAGTGTCGGTATGGTGGCGATCATGCTGGTGGATGCGCGGGGACTGACGTTCGAGGTACGCGCCGGCGGCCCCGAGGGCGGTGATCCCGTCCTGCTGCTGCACGGCTTCCCGCAGCACTCCGGCGAGTGGGACGCGGTGACGCCCGCCCTGCACGCCGCCGGGCTGCGCACGTACGCGCTCGACCAGCGCGGCTACTCGCCCGGCGCGCGTCCGGCGGACGTCGGGGCGTACCGGATTCCGGAGCTGGTGGCCGACGCGGCGGCGGTGCTGGACGCGCTCGGGGTGACCCGCGCGCACGTGGTGGGCCACGACTGGGGCGCGATCGTGGCGTGGGGCCTGGCGGCGGCGCACCCGGAGCGGGTCCGGACGTTGACCGCGGTGTCGGTGCCGCACCCGGCCGCCATGGGCCACGCGCTCGCCACCGACCCCCGGCAGAAGGTCAAGTCCGCCTACATCGCGTTGTTCCGCAAGCCCGGTACGGCGGAGAAGGTGCTGCTGGCGTGGAACGGCGCCACGCTGCGCAAGCTGCTGAGCGGGGTGGGCGGCGCCGGCGAGGTGGCCCGGTACGCCGAGCCGATGCGCGAGCCGGGGGCGTTGACGGCGGCGCTGAACTGGTACCGCGCGATGACCGGGACGGACATGAAGGCGGTCGCCCCGGTCGGGGTGCCCACCACGTTCGTCTGGAGCGACAAGGACGTGGCGATCGGCCGGACGGCCGCGCAGGCGTGCGCCGCGCACGTCACGGGTGACTACCGGTTCGTGGTGCTGCCCGGGGTCAGTCACTGGATCCCGGACGAGGCGCCCGGCCCGCTGGCCGAGGCGATCCTCGCCCGGTGCGCAGGAACGGAGGAAGCATGACGGTGAGCGCCGACGCGTACCTGGCGGTGGTGACCGAGACGATCGGCCGGGTCGCGGCCGAGCAGCGACAGAACGTGGCCGACGCGGCCGACCTGATCGCGGCGGCGCTGCAGGCCGACGGCGTGGTGCACGCGTTCGGCACCGGGCACTCCGAGGCGCTGGCCATGGAGATCGCCGGGCGGGCCGGCGGGCTGGTGCCCACCAACCGGATCGCGCTGCGTGACCTGGTGCTGGTCGGCGGCGACCCGGCCGACGTGCTGGGCCCGAAGCTGGAACGCGACCCGGCGGTGGCGCACCGCCTCTACGAGCTGGCGCCGATCCGGCCGCAGGACGTGTTCGTGCTGGCCTCGAACTCGGGCGTGAACGGGGCGATGGTCGAGTTCGCGTCCGTCGTGAAGGAACGCGGGCACGGCCTGGTGGCGATCACGTCGGCGCAGCACTCGGCCCGGATGACGTCGCGGCACCCGTCCGGCCGCAAGCTCGCCGACTTCGCCGACGTGGTGCTGGACAACGGCGCCCCGTACGGCGACGCCACGCTGCCGCTGCCCGGCGGCGGCGCGGTCGGCGCGGTCTCCTCGATCACGGCGGCGCTGCTCGCCCAGCAGATCGTCGTTGAGGTGGTGGCCCGGCTGGTCGCGGCGGGGCAGCGCCCGCCGGTCTACCTGTCCGCGAACATCACCGGCGGCGACGAGCACAACGCCGAGCTGGAGGCACGGTACGCGGGCCGCATCCGCCGGGGATCCTGAACCGGTTTCGTGATCAGCCGTACGGGGCACAGGCGGTCCTGCCGGTGGGCGTTCACCCGCCGGCCGTGCCGTCTCCCGGGGAGGTCCGCGAGTGTCCAAGGAATCCGAGAAGCAGCGCTGGCAGCGCAACTTCGCCGATCTGTTGCAGGAGCTGCGGGTCGCGCAGACCGGCGTGCAGATCCTCTTCGCCTTCCTGCTGACGCTGCCGTTCAGCAACGGGTTCGGCCGGACCACGGAGTTCCAGCGCGACGTCTACATCCTGGCGCTGCTGACCGCCGCCGCGTCCGCCGCGATGATCATCTCTCCGGTCGCGTTCCACCGGGCGTTGTTCCGGCAGGGCCGCAAGCCGGAGCTGGTCCGGTTCGCCCACCGGATGGCCACCGGCGGCCTGTTCTTCATGCTGATCGCGATGGTCAGCTCGGTCCTGCTGGTCACCGACTTCGTGCTGGACCGGCCGATCGCGTTCCTGCTCAGCGCGCTCACCGGCCTGTGGTTCCTGATCTTCTGGGCGATCCTGCCGTTCAGCCGGCGCAACTGGGGTGACGACGACATCGACGACGAGGACGACAACCCTCAGTCGCTCACCGACTGACGGTTCGCCAAATCGGGCGTGCACGCGGCGCTACCCCTGGGTAACACCCGGGGGTAGCGTCGTTTTCGTCGCACGCGTCGACGCAGCCGGACCGCGAGGAGGCAGCCGTGACCACGACACAGAACAGCCGGCCCGAGTCACCCGACGGCGCGGGACCGCTGCCCACCGAGGCGGGCCAGGTCTCCGAGAAGGAGGCCCGCCAGGTCGCCGAGGCGGCCCGCGAGTCGGCCTGGGACCGGCCCAGCTTCGGCAAGGAGTTGTTCCTCGGCCGGTTCCGGCTCGACCTGATCGACCCGTGGCCCCGCCCCGACCCGGCCGAGGTGGCCCGCGCGGACGAGTTCCTCGGCGCGCTGCGCGCGTACCTGGCGTCCGACGTGGACGGCGAGGCGATCGAGCGGGACGCGCGCATCCCCGACGAGGTGTTCCACGGCCTGGCCGGGCTCGGCACGTTCGGCATGAAGATCGACCGGAGGTACGGCGGGCTCGGGCTGAGCAACCTGCACTACTGCCGGGCGCTGATGCTCGTCGGCTCGGTGAACCCGGCGGTCAGCGCGCTGCTCTCCGCGCACCAGTCGATCGGCGTGCCGCAGCCGCTGAAGATGTTCGGCACGCCCGAGCAGAAGGAACGGTTCCTGCCCCGGCTCGCCGCCGGTGAGGTCTCCGCGTTCCTGCTCACCGAGCCGGACGTCGGCTCCGACCCGGCCCGGCTCGCCACCACCGCCGAGCCGACGGCGGACGGCACCGGCTACCGGCTCAACGGGGTGAAGCTCTGGGCCACCAACGGCACGCTCGCCACGCTGCTGGTGGTGATGGCCCGGGTGCCGGCCGGTGCGGGGCGCCGCGGCGGCATCACCGCGTTCGTGGTGGAGGGCGACAGCGACGGCATCACCGTCGAGCGGCGCAACTCCTTCGTCGGGCTGCGCGGCCTGGAGAACAGCCTCACCCGGTTCCACGACGTGTTCGTGCCGAAGGAGAACGTGATCGGCGGCGAGGGCAAGGGCCTGAAGATCGCGCTGACCACGTTGAACACCGGCCGGCTCTCGCTGCCGGCCATGTGCGTCGGCGCCGGCAAGTGGGCGCTGAACGTGGCCCGGGAATGGGCGGCGGACCGGGTCCAGTGGGGCCGCCCGGTGGGCGAGCACGAGGCGGTGGCGAAGAAGCTGTCCTTCATCGCCGCCACCACGTACGGCATGGAGTCGATGCTCGACCTGTCCTGCATGCTCGCCGACGACGACCGCAACGACATCCGGATCGAGGCGGCACTGGTCAAGCTGTACGCCAGCGAGATGGCCTGGCGGATCGCCGACGAGCTGATCCAGATCCGCGGTGGCCGTGGCTACGAGACGGCCGACTCGCTGGCCGCCCGGGGGGAACGGCCGGCCGCCGTCGAGCAGCTCCTGCGCGACCTGCGGATCAACCGGATCTTCGAGGGCTCCACCGAGATCATGCACCTGCTGATCGCCCGCGAGGCGGTCGACGCACACCTGTCCGTGGCGGGCGACATCATCGACCCCGACGCCGGGCTGGGCCGCAAGGCCAGGGCGGGCGCGCGGGCCGGTGCCTTCTACGCGAAATGGCTGCCCACGCTCGCCGTCGGCAAGGGGCAGACGCCCGGGGCGTACCAGGAGTTCGGACCGCTGGCCGGGCACCTGCGCCACGTCGAGCGGACCTCCCGCAAGCTGGCCCGGTCGACGTTCTACGCGATGTCCCGGTGGCAGGGGAAGATGGAACGCAAGCAGGCGTTCCTCGGCCGGGTGGTGGACATCGGCGCGGAGCTGTTCGCGATGAGCGCGGTCTGCGTCCGGGCCTACGCCGAGCGGGACGCGCACCCGGAGAACGTCGAACTGGCCGACCTGTTCTGCCGGCAGGCGCGGCTGCGTGTCGACGAGCTGTTCACCGGCCTGTGGTCGAACACCGACTCGGTCGACGTGGCAGCCGCCAAGCGGATCGTCGCCGGCCGGTACGCCTCGGTGGAGGACGGCGTCGTCACCCCGCCCGCCGACCTGCCGTGGGTGGCCCGCTGGGAACCGGGGCCGTCCACCGAGCAGGACGTCCGCCGTCGCATCCCGCCCGCCGGCTGACCGGAGCGCCCCGGCGGCCGTCCCGCCCGGACGGCCGCCGCGGCGGTCAGCGCGCGATCGCCCAGGCCAGGATGCCGGCCAGGATCAGGCCGTTGAGCCCGGCCAGCACCAGGTACGCCGACGGCGGGATCTTGCGGCCCTTGCGGACGAAACTCACCAGCACGCCCGCGTACGCCAGCAGCAGCACGGCGACGACGATCAGGAAGTACAGCACCGGCACACCTTACCGGCCGCCGCGCAGCCCCAGTTCGCGCAGCTCCAGCGCGGCGAGCGCGTCGACTGTCGCGTCGTCGCCGCGCCGCCACGCCTCGGCGACGTCGGGCGCGATCCGGGTCAGCTTCGACAGCGGCTGACCGGCCAGCGCGCGCAGCGCCAGCAGGTCCCGCCCGGCCGGTGCGCCGGCCAGGGCCTTCGCCGCGCCCGCCCGGCGCATCCAGCGCAGGCGCAGCGGCAGCCAGCCGAACAACACCAGGCCGAGCGGGAACACCAGCACCGCGACGGTCAGCGCGAGCGCGAGCTGCCCGACCAGCTCCTGCTGGTCGCGGCCGGCCTCGGCGACCGAGCGGGCGGCCTCGGCGGCGCGGGTGAACGGCGCGGTCAGCTCGTCGCCGACGATCGGCACCCGGCCGACCTTGCCGCCGGCGTCGGCCAGGTTGTCGGCGAGTCCACCACCGGCCCCCTCCAGCTTCTGCCCGGGTACGGCGAGCTTCTCGACCAGGTCGTGCAGCCACAGCGCGAAGCGGATCGCGGCGTACACCCAGACGACCACGAGCAGGTCGGTGAGGAACTGGCGGACGGCGGTGGGAAAACGGTCGGCGTAGATCTTCAC
This sequence comes from Micromonospora sp. WMMD1274, assembly GCF_049179035.1. Classification (NCBI taxonomy): domain Bacteria; kingdom Bacillati; phylum Actinomycetota; class Actinomycetes; order Micromonosporales; family Micromonosporaceae; genus Micromonospora; species Micromonospora sp. WMMD1274. Next base: position 1,364,944 of record NZ_JBMHMG010000001.1, on the reverse strand, counting down.
GCCGGACAGCGTCCCACGGCGCGGGCGCGTCGGCACCTGGCCGATTTCCCGCTCAGTGCGACCCTTCGCCGGCGTGACTGACGGCGTCCGCCACGATGTGCGCGACGTGGTCGTCGACCAGGGCGTACGCGATCTCCCGGCCGCGCCGCGACCCGCGCACCACGCCGGCGCCCCGCAGCACCCGCAGGTGCTGGGAGACCAGCGGCTGAGGCGCGCCGAGCTTCTCGACCAGCTCGTGCACGCAGCGTTCGCCCTCGGCCAGCTCGCTCACGATCGCGAGCCGGATCGGGGCCGAGAGCGCGCGCAGCAGGTCACCCGCACCCTCGAAGGCGTCGTACCCGTTCGTGCCGGTCACCCTGTAACGGTAACCAATCCCAGCTGCGGCGGCGGGTAGGGCCTCACCGCAGCAGCACCTCGTGCTCGGCCGGCTCGGACGGCGGCGCGACCCGGTCGGCCCGTACCCGCCGCCGCAGCGCCCGCACACCGGCTGCCGCGAGCGCGACCAGCAGGAACGAGCCGATCGCCACGAGCACCACCGACGCGCCGGGCGCGGTGTCGGCGGTGGCCGCCACCCACACCCCGGCTCCGGCGGCGAACAGGCCCAGCGCCATGGCCGCCGTCATGGTCGACCGGAAGCCCCGGGTCACCTGCTGCGCGGTGGCGACCGGCACCACCATCAGCGCGCTGATCAGCAGCACCCCGACCGCCCGCATGGCGATGGTCACGGTGACCGCGGTGCCGACCGCGATGAGCAGGTTCAGCGCCCGTACCGGCAGGCCGGACACCCGGGCGTACTCCTCGTCGTGGCACACCGCGAACAGCGCCGGGCGCAGCACCAGCATGGTCACCAGCAGCACCACGCCGAGCACGCCGATGGTGATCAGGTCGGTCCGGGAGGTGGTGGTCAGCGACCCGAACAGGTACGCGTTGAGCGACCCGCTGCTGGCGTCGGAGAGCCCGACCAGCATCACGCCACCGGCGATGCCGCCGTAGAACAGCAACGCCAGCGCCAGGTCACCGGAGGTGCGCCCGTACGCGCGGACCAGCTCGATCACCACCGCGCCGAGCGTCGCGGCGATCACCGCCACCAGCACGGGGGAGCGGTTGAGCAGCAGTCCCGCGCCGACGCCGGTGAGCGCCACGTGCCCGAGCCCGTCGCCGATCAGCGCCAGCCGGCGCTGCACCAGGTAGATGCCGAGCGCCGGGGCGGCCAGCCCGATGATCAGCGCGCCGACCAGGGCGCGGAGCATGAAGTCGTACTGGAAGAGATCCATCTCAGATGCCTGTCCAGAGCCGGGCGGGCTCCTCGTCGCAGTGCGGGTGCACGTGCTCGTGGTCCGGGTCGGCGTGGTGGCCGGCCGGTTCGGGCACCGCGCCGTCGTGGGCGATCCCGCCCTGGTGCACCACCACGGCCCGGCTGATCAGCGGGCGCAGCGGGCCCAGCTCGTGCGCGACGAGCAGCACGGTGCCCCCGCCGTCGCGGAACGTGCGCAGCGCCCCGGCGAACGCCTCCTGGCTGGCCGCGTCCACCCCGGCGGTCGGCTCGTCGAGCACCAGCAGCTCCGGCCCGCCGGCGAGCGCGCGGGCGATCAGGGTGCGCTGCTGCTGGCCGCCGGAGAGCGTGGACACCGGGTCACCGGCCCGGTCGGCGAGCCCGACCGCCTCCAGCGCCGCCGCCACCGCCTCCCGGTCCGCCCGCCCCGCGGGCCGCAGCACGCCCCGGCGGGCCAGCCGCCCGGACGCCACCACCTCGCGCACGGTCGCGGGCACTCCGCTGCCCGCGCCGAGCCGCTGTGGCACGTACCCGATGCGGTGCCACTGCCGGAAGCGGCGCTGCGGCGTGCCGAACAGGGCGACCGACCCGGCGCCGACCGGCACCAGGCCGAGCGCGGCGCGCACGAGCGTCGACTTGCCGGAGCCGTTGGCGCCGAGCACGGCGACCACCTCTGAGGCGGTCACTGTCAACGAGACGTCACGCAGCACCGGGCGGCCGTCGTAGCCGATCGTGGCGTGCGCGATCTCGATCACGGGTGGGGTCATGAACAGTCCAGAGCGGTTCGCAGGGTCTGCAGGTTGGTGCGCATCGCGGAGAGGTAGTCGCCGTCGGCGGGCGGGCCCTCCAGCGGGTCCAGGACCGCCGTCTTCGCCCCGACCTCACGCGCGATGGTCTCGGCGACCTTCGGGCTGACCAGCGTCTCGAAGAAGATCGTGCCGGCCTGGTGCTCCCGGGCCTCCTCGGCGACCTCGGCGAGGCGCTTCGGGGACGGCTCGGACTCCGGGGTGAGCCCGCTGATGCCGATCTGCTCCAGCCGGTAGCGCTCGGTCAGGTAGCCGAACGCGGTGTGACTGGTCACGATCTCCCGGCGCTGGCAGGTGCGCAGGCCGTCGGCGTACTCGGTGTCGAGCTTCGTCAGCTCGGAGCGCAGCGCGCCGGCGCGGGCGGTGTAGTCGGCGGCGTGGTCCGGGTCGGCCTTGCCGAGCCGCTCGGCGAGCTTGTCGCCGATGGTGGCCAGCCGGGTCGGGTCGAGCCAGACGTGCGGGTCCTTGCCGCCGCCCTCCTCGGCGTGCCCGGCCTCGCCCTCGTGGTCGTGGTCGTGGCCACCGGCGGCGGCGTCCAGCAGCGGCGTCACGCCCGCCACGTCGAACGCGCGGTCGCCGCCGTTCTGCTCCACCGCCTCGTCCACCGCCGGCTGGAAGCCGCTGAGGTAGACGACCACGTCGGCGTCGACGACCTGGCCGACCTGCCGCGGGTTGAGTTCCAGGTCGTGCGGCTCGGCGCCCGGCTTGGTGAGGTTGCTGACCGCGACCGTGTCGCCGCCGATCCGCTCGGCCAGGAACTGGAGCGGGTAGAACGCGGCCACCACGTCGACCCTGCCCGGCTCGCTCGCGCCGCCTGTGCCGTCCGCGCAGGCGGTCAGGCCGGCGGTGGCGAGCAGGGCGGTGGCTGCGGCGGTCAGGATGCGGCGCGGTGCACGAACGGTCATGGGCTCAACTGTCCGCGACAACGAAAACTATTGTCAAAAACGCATGATTGCATGTCAGCGCAGGTCAGCTCGGCTTCGTCAGGTCAGCCGACCATGAGCTTCGCCAGCGCCACCGCGATCAACAAGGTCAACATCACCAGCCGGAGCATCCGGGTCGCCGGGGCCTGCACCGGCCAGGTGACCGACATCAGCCAGACCAGCCCGCCGGCCAGCACGAGCAGCAGGACGCCGCCCGCCGGGCCGGGCGCGAACAGGCCGACAAGCACCAGGGCCAGCGCGGCCAGGAACACCGCCGTCGGGTTGAGCCGTGCCAACCGGGACAGCACGGGACTCTGCGTACGCTGCATGCCACAAACTCTACGAGGAGGAACGCCGTGCTGGTCACCAACCGGTTCGTGGTGGAAGCCGAAACGGTGGACGAGTTCACCCGTGCGGCGCACGCCGCGCTGACCGCGCTCGCCGCCCGCCCCGGCTACCTGCGCGGTGAACTGCTGCGGGCGCTCGACGATCCGGACCACTGGCTCCTGGTCACCGAGTGGGAGTCGGTCGGTGCGTACCGGCGGGCGCTCGGCGGATTCGACGTCAAGGTCACCGCCGTGCCGCTGCTCGCCCGATCGGTGGACGAGCCGTCGGCGTACGAGACGCTCGCCGGCGCCGCCCCCGAGGGGGAGATCGTCGTCGTCGCCAGCGATCGTGCCGCACGTCCGTACCGCTGAGTGCCGGGGCACTACCCTGGCGCGTATGACCGCTCCCGGACCGGCCGCGCCACCCCCGCCATCCGTTCCGCCCGCGCTGCCGGCGGACCCCGGGGTGCCCGCGCCGCCGCAGGGGCCCGGCGCCGCGCCGCCGTTCGCCGCCCCGCCCACCGAGGGCGGGCGGACCCGGCTGTGGCTCGGCCTCGGCGCGGGCGCGCTCGCCGTGCTGATCTGCTGCGGCGGGGGCGGCACGGCGGTGGTGGGTCTGGCGGTGAGCAACGCCCAGGCGATCGGCGAGCAGGGCCGGGCGGTCACGAACGACTACTACCAGGCGCTCGTGGCGCGGGAGTGGTCCAAGGCGTACGACACGCTCTGCGACGACATCCGCCGACGCGAGCCCCGGCGGGAGTTCGAGCGGCGGGTGGCCACCGAGCCGCAGATCTCCGGCTACCGGGTGGGCGAGGTCGACCTCACCACGCTCACCGTGCCGGTGGACGTCACGCTGGCCGGCGGCCGGCGGGAGGCGCAGACCGTGACGCTGGCGGCGGACCAGCAGACGGGCGGCGTGGAGGTCTGCGGGGTGAGCTGACCGGCCCCCGGTATTCTGCTGGGCTCGGGACGGACACGGTCGTACCGTTGTCCCGAACAGCCCGGTTCCATCCATCTCAACCGCGCCGACCGCCAGCCGGCGTAGGAGGAAACATGCCAGCCGACCGTATCGACGCCGTCACCAGCCTCGCCAAGCGCCGGGGTTTCGTCTTTCCCTCCAGCGAGATCTACGGGGGCACCCGGTCGGCGTGGGACTACGGTCCGCTCGGCGTCGAGCTGAAGGAGAACGTCCGTCGGCAGTGGTGGCGGACCATGGTGCAGCAGCGCGACGACGTCGTCGGCCTCGACTCGGCGGTCATCCTGGCCCGCAAGGTCTGGGAGGCCAGCGGCCACATCGCCGAGTTCGTCGACCCGCTGACCGAGTGCCAGTCCTGCCACAAGCGGTTCCGGGCCGACCACCTGGAAGAGGCGTACGAGGCCAAGCACGGCAAGCCGCTGACCTCGCTGACGGAGCTGAACTGCCCCAACTGCGGCAACAAGGGCACCTTCACCGAGCCGAAGATGTTCAACGGCCTGATGAAGACCTACCTGGGCCCGGTGGAGAGCGACGAGGGCATGCACTACCTGCGCCCGGAGACCGCCCAGGGCATCTTCGTCAACTACAAGAACGTGGAGACGGTCGCCCGCAAGAAGCCGCCGTTCGGCATCGCGCAGACCGGCAAGTCGTTCCGCAACGAGATCACCCCGGGCAACTTCATCTTCCGGACCCGCGAGTTCGAGCAGATGGAGATGGAGTTCTTCGTCGAGCCGGGCACCGACGAGCAGTGGCACGAGTACTGGCTCTCCGAGCGCTGGAACTGGTACCTCGACCTGGGCCTGTCCGAGGAGAACCTGCGCTTCTACGAGCACCCCAAGGAGAAGCTCTCCCACTACTCGAAGCGCACCGTCGACATCGAGTACCGGTTCCAGTTCGGCGGCACCGACTTCGCCGAGCTGGAGGGCATCGCCAACCGCACCGACTTCGACCTGTCCACGCACAGCAAGCACTCCGGCGTCGACCTGTCGTACTTCGACCAGGGCAAGGGCGAGCGCTGGATCCCGTACGTGATCGAGCCGGCCGCCGGCCTCACCCGCGCGGTGCTGGCGTTCCTGCTGGAGGCGTACGACGAGGACGAGGCGCCGAACACCAAGGGCGGCGTGGACAAGCGCACCGTCATGCGCTTCGACCCGCGGCTGGCCCCGGTCAAGGTCGCGGTGCTGCCGCTGTCGCGCAACGAGGCGCTGTCGCCGAAGGCCAAGCAACTCGCCGCCGACCTGCGCAAGCGCTGGGTGGTCGAGTTCGACGACTCGCAGGCGATCGGCCGCCGCTACCGCCGGCAGGACGAGATCGGCACGCCGTTCTGCGTCACTGTCGACTTCGACACGCTCGACGACAACGCGGTCACGGTCCGGAACCGGGACACCATGGCCCAGGAGCGCGTCTCCCTGGACCAGGTCGAGCGCTACCTGATCGAGCGCCTGCCCGGCTGCTGACGTCTCACCGAGAAGGGCGCCGTCGCCGACGGCGCCCTTCTTCGCGTCTCCCGGACCGGACGACAGGTCGACGTGTCTGAATCCCGCGAGCCCGTTGTCGTTAGCCGGCGGGAGCGCCGGGTAGCAGATCCCTCACCGGCAGCGGAGGGGGGCGAGATGCGGCAGGCGACCACCGGACCGTCCGCCACCCCGGCGCCCGCGGTGGTGGCGCATCGATGGCCCACCGCGCTGGTCCTGGCCAGCGCCATGTTCCTGGTGCTGTTCGACAGCCTGGCGGTGGCCACGGCGCTGCCGCGCATCGGTGCCGAGTTCCGCCTCGGCCCGGGCCGCCTCCAGTGGGTCGTGACGCTGTACTCGCTGAGCATCGGCGGCCTGCTGCTGCTCGGGGGCCGGCTCTGCGACCTGTGGGGGCGACGCCGGCTGATCGTCGTCAGCCTCGCCCTGGCCACTCTCGGCTCGGCCCTGGCCGGGCTGGCGACCGCGCTGCTCCCGCTGCTGCTCGGCCGGGTGCTTCAGGGCGCCGGCGCGGCCCTCGCCATCCCGGCGACACTGGCGTCGGCGGCCACGTACTTCCCGGACGAGCCGTGGCGCAGCCGGGTGTTCGCGGTGGTCGCCGCCGCCGCGAACACGGCCGGTCTGGCCGGGGCGATCGTCGGCGGCCTGATCACCTCGCACCTGGGCTGGCGCTGGGTCTTCCTGGCCACCGTGCCGGTCGGACTGATGGCGATGGTGGCGGCCCGGGTGCTGCTGCCGGCGAGCCGGCCCGAAACGGGCGGCCGGCAGCGGCTGGACCTCGCCGGGGCGGTCCTCGCCACCGGCATGCTGCTCGCGCTGATCTTCGGCGCGAACCGGATCGCCGAGTCGGGTCCGGACCCGGTCGCGCTCGGCGCGGTCGCCGCCTCCGGAGTGCTGCTGTTCCTGCTGGTGCGCGTCGAGCGGCGGGTGGCCGACCCGCTGGTCCGGCCGGCCCTGCTCCGGTCGCGCCCGCTGGTCGCCGGTTGCCTCGCCTTCGCCGCCCACTCGGCCGCGTACGCGGTGGTGGTGGTCGTGGGCAGTCTCTACCTCCAGGAGGTCCACGGCCTGTCCCCGGCGGGCGCCGGGCTGGTGCTGGCCCCGGTGCTGCTCGGCGCGCTGGTCAGCGCCGCTCCGGCGGGCGCGCTGATCCGCCGGTTCGGCGCGCGGCGGGTCGTCGCGGTGGCGCTGGCCCTGTGCGCGGTCACGCTCGCGCTGGTGGCGGTCAGTGCGGGCGGCCCGCTGATCCTCGTGACGACGATCCTGGTCGCCTGGGGGCTCAGCGCCGGTCCGATCTACGTCGGGCTGACCCGGGTGTGTGTCGGTGACGCGCCGCCTGGCGACCAGGGAACGGCCTCGGCGGTGTTCGAGTCGACCACCCACGTGGCCGGGGCCATCTCCGTGGCGGTCTTCCTCACGTTGCTCGCCGCCGGGGTCGGCTACGGCGTCGTGCAGTTCGTCGGTGCCGTGGTGGGCGGGCTGGGCGTCCTCGCGCTGCTGCTGATCATGCCGGCGGGGGAGCCCGGGACCGCGCCGAAGCCCGCGCCGCAGCGGGTGGACGCCCGGTAGGCGTCGATACCCGAGAACGCCTCCCTACACTGGTCAGGTGACTGCCCCGACCCTGCCCGCGTTGACCATCGGCCCGCACCGGGTGTGGCCGCCGGTGGTGCTCGCGCCGATGGCCGGGATCACCAACGTCGGCTTCCGCCGGCTCTGCCGCGAGCAGGGCGGCGGCATCTACGTCTGCGAGATGATCACCACCCGGGCGCTCGTCGAGCGGAACCCGAAGACGCTGCGCATGATCGCCTTCGGCGCCGAGGAGCAGCCCCGCAGCCTCCAGCTCTACGGCACCGACCCGGAGATCACCGCCGCCGCCGTACGGATCGTGGTCGAGCGCGACCTGGCCGACCACATCGACCTCAACTTCGGCTGCCCGGTGCCCAAGGTGACCCGCAAGGGCGGCGGCTCGGCCCTGCCGTGGCGCCGCCGGCTGTTCGCCCGGCTGGTCAAGGCCGCCGTCGACGCCGCGTCACCCGCCGGGGTGCCGGTCACCGTCAAGATGCGCAAGGGCATCGACGACGACCACCTGACGTACGTCGAGGCGGGGCTGGCGGCACAGGACGCGGGCGTCGCGGCGGTCGCCCTGCACGGGCGTACGGCCGCGCAGCGCTACTCCGGCACCGCCGACTGGGACGCGATCGCCACGCTCAAGGCGGCGCTCGACGTGCCGGTGCTCGGCAACGGCGACATCTGGGAGGCCGACGACGCGCTGCGGATGGTCGCGCACACCGGCGTCGACGGCGTGGTGATCGGGCGCGGCTGCCTGGGCCGGCCGTGGCTGTTCGCCGACCTGGAGGCCGCGTTCAACGGGAGCCCCGAGCGGCGGCTGCCCTCGCTCGGCGAGGTCGCGGTGACCATGCGCCGGCACGCCGAGCTGCTGGTGGAGCAGTTCGTGGCCGGCGCGCGCAACCCGGCCCGGGGCGAGCGGGACGGCTGCACCGACTTCCGCAAGCACGTCGCCTGGTATCTGAAGGGCTTCCCGATCGGCAGCGAACTGCGTCGCTCGCTCGCCATGATCGAGAGCCTGGCGCAGCTCGACGACCTGCTCGGCAAGCTCGACCCGGCCGTACCGTTCCCGGTGGAGAACCTCGGCCAGCCGCGCGGCCGCACCAACTCCCCGGGCAAGGTCTTCCTGCCCGACGGCTGGCTGGCCAGCCGCGACGACGACACCCCGCCGGACGGCGCGGAGCTGGACGACTCCGGCGGCTGAGAGACGCCGAAGGGCCCGACCCCGTTCGGGGTCGGGCCCTTCGCTGTGCCGATGTGTCAGGAGCTGTAGCCGCGGCTGGCGATCCAGTGCGCCAGGGCGTCCACGTCCATCCGGTACGAGGCCTGGTCCGGGTTCGCCGAGTCGGCGATCGTCACGACCTTGCCGCCGTCGCGGTAGCCGACCACGCTGATGTAGTGGCCACCCTCGAACGAGTGGGTGTTGCCGTCGGTGTCGGTCGCAGTGCCGGCGATGTTCGCCACCACGGCCCGGCCGTCGTCCACCGTGCGCACCACGTCGGCGCGCAGCTTCTCCACCTTCTCACCGGCCTTGTCCACCGGGATCTCGGTCGACTTGTAGACGTCCTTGCCGGTCTCCTTGTTCAGCACCGGGGTGATGTCGTTGATGGAGTTGGTGCCGTCCTCGGTGGTGCCCATCTCCTCGGCCATGGCGTGCACGTCGATGTTCTTGCCCTGCACACTCAGCGCGTTACGGGCCGCGGCCGGGCCACAGAAGTAGAAGTTCGGCTGCGCCTCGTAGCGCACGCCCAGCTCACGCTCGCCGTGCTTGCGGTCGTTGGTGACGACCTGGGCGGCGCGCTCGGCCGGGGTGGCCTGGGCGGCGATGGCGGGGCCGGCGATGCCACCAGCGGTGGCGGCGATACCGGCGACGGTCAGAGCGGTCTTGCGCAGCAGAGTGGTAGCCATGATCAGTTGCCTCTCTGTCGGGGGTACGCGGCGATGGGGGATGCCGCGAAGAAAGATCAGGTGACCCGGTACGTGCGTCGGGCCGGCGGCTCGTCCGGGCGGCCAGGGGGTTGGCCTGCTCCGGCGGCTCGGGGATGTAACGACCGGGGGTCCGGGGTCATTCCCGGGGGCGCTGCCCGGCGGTGGGGCCGGATCGGCAGGCGCTGTCGGCCTGCTCGGCGGCTCCGGGGATGTAACGACCGGCGTCCCGGCCAGATTCCCGGCCCGTCGGGCGGGCGGTCGGCGGGTGCGGCGCGGTCTGCCATGTACAACGCCCCGCACCCACCCCCGATTCCACCCCACCGGTGACCCCGACCACCCCGAACCCGGACACCCACCCCACCCGGGCCCGCCCCGACACCAGACCCCGGCCGCTCCGGGTCCGCCCGGCCCTCGGGCAAGGCCCAACCCTTCGTCGATCAAGGAGTTTGTGTCCGTCTGGGGCCTCGCGCCCGACACAAACTCCTTGATCAACGCTGCGATGAGAGGAGGAGTGGGGTCCCCGGATCCCACTCGGCGCCCGAGTTACGAGGGCTAGGCCCGGGTCGGCTTCGAGATCTTGGTACGTCCGCGCCCCTCCGAGGGCCGTTTCGCACAAGATCTCGCGCTCGGGCGTGCGGATCGGTGCGTCGATCATGAGGTTGGCGGCAGTTGATGTCCGGTTTGTCGCCGTCAACCTCATGATCGACCCAGCGAGGGCGAGGGCGAGGGCGAGGGCGATGGCTGGGGCGGGGTCAGGGGATGGTGGGGGTGGGGGTGGGGGTGGGCTGGGTGGGGATCTGGGCTGGGGTTTTGGGGGGCCAGGGGAGTTCGGGGGAGGGGTGGAAGGTGATGCCGGCGGTGGTCCAGCGCGGGCCCTGGGCGGCCAGCCGGCTGCGGAACCGGGACCAGTCGTGCGTCTCGCGGGGTGACCAGCCGAGTTCGGCGACGGCGGGCAGGCGCGGGAAGAGCATGAACTCGACCTCGGCGATCGTCGTGACCGACTCGGTCCACAGCGGCGCCTCCACGCCCAGCACCGCCTCGGCCGGCACACCCCGCACGTGCGTGGCCGGATCCCACTCGTACGCGCGGCGCACGTCGATCAGACCGGCCCAGTCGTGTCCGATCGGGGTGTCCGGGGCGTACTTCATGTCCAGGTACGCGTGGTTGCCGGGGGAGAGGATCAGCCGGGCGCCCCGGCGTACCGCGTCGGCGGTCTCCGGGTCGTCACCGTTCGTGCCCCACCACTGCAGGACGCGCCCGTCGACGTGTTCGGCCGGGGCGAGCTGGTGCCAGCCGACGACTGTCTTGCCGGTGGCGGCGACCAGCCGCTGCGCCCGCGCCACGAACGCGCGGTAGCTGTCGGCGGGCACCTTGAACGCCTCGTCGCCGCCGAGGTGCAGCCACGGCCCGGGCGTCAGCGCGGCCACCTCGCCGACCACGTCCGCGACGAAGGCGTACGTCCGCTCGTCGGCGGGGTCGACGAAGCTGAACCCGACCTCGGTGCCGGTGTACGGCGGCGGCGCGACCTTGCCGGGCGCCAGTTCCGGGTACGCGACCAGCGCCGCGTTGGTGTGGCCCGGCAGGTCGATCTCGGGCACCACTGTGACGTGGCGGCGGGCGGCGTACGCGACGACGCGGCGGTAGTCGTCCCGGGTGTACCAGCCGCCCGGGCCGTCCCCGACAGCGGTCGCGCCGCCGACCTCGGTGAGCCGGGGCCAGGAGTCGACGGCGATCCGCCAGCCCTGGTCGTCGGTGAGGTGCAGGTGCAGGTGGTTGAGCTTGTAGCGGGCCAGGTGGTCGACCACCCGCAGCACGTCCTCGACCGGGAAGAAGTGGCGGGCGACGTCGAGCATGGCGCCCCGGTAGGGGAAGCGCGGCCGGTCGACGATCGTGCCGCCGGGCACCGCCCAGCGCACCACGACAGGGGCCGGGCTCTCGATCGGCGCGGGTAGCAGCTGCCGCAGCGTCTGCGCGCCGTGGAACAGCCCGGCCGGGGTGCCGGCGGTGATCCGGACGCCGCCGGCGGTCACATCGAGGCGGTAGCCCTCGTCCCCGAGCCCGGCGTCGTCCGGCCCGGCGGTGCGGGCCGTCGCGCCGGACGGCTCGCCGCCCGCCACATCAGCCGCCTCCCGGCCCGTGGACGCCGGCCCGGACGCGACCGCGCCGCTCGGCACGGCGGCGTCCGCCGGGGACAGCGTGAGCGTCAGCGGGCCGCCCTCGGTGGTGTCGGCGACCGGGAGCGGGAAGCCGGTGGCCGGGCGCAGCCAGCCGGCGAGCTGTTCGGCGACGTCCCGCGCGGTGGGGCTGACCCGCAGCACCGCGTCCGCGCTCAGCGTGAAGTCGCCGGCCGGGTCCGGGAGCACCTGCCCGGGTGCCGGCACCACGTCGCCCAGCCGGACCGCCGCCGGTCCGGCGAGCGTCCCGGCGGCCCGGCCCGCGGCGACCCGGGCCAGCTCGGCCGCGGGCGCCGGCACACCGGGCAGCCCTTCACCAGGGGTCGGCAACGAAGCCGCGGACGGCGCCGAAGCCGTGTACGGCGGAACTGCGCCGGAGGACGGGCTGGTGGGGCGGGTGTCGGTCGGCTCCGGCCCGGTCTCCGGGGCGGCGGGGTTGGTCTGCACGGCGACGACTCCGAGGGTGTATTCGCGCGGGATATGGCAAAGGTCAGGTTCCGCGAGATGCAGTGACGTCAAGAGTACGAGAGGACTCGGAATTGCGTGATCGTGCTCGTGGAAGCGTTCCCAAAAACCCGTACGAACGCGGATTGTGGTGACCGTTGTGCCGAAAGTCACCGAACGCTCCCAGGTTTCTCGAAACTCGCCTAGCCTTCGCCCCACCGACGCTGACGAGCCGGGATTACCGGTGGTCACTACCGGGGTATGTCCGAACTGAACCTTCGTTAAGTGTCAATGGCGCGCGTGGGAGGCTCTGGTGGCAGCGCACGATCCGGTCGAGCAGAAGTACGTCTACGACTTCGCCGAGGGCAACAAGGATCTCAAGGATCTGCTCGGCGGCAAGGGGGCCAACCTGGCCGAGATGACGAATCTCGGCCTGCCGGTTCCGCCCGGCTTCACGATCACCACAGAGGCCTGCAAGGCGTACCTGACGACCGGGCGCGAGCCGGACGGCCTGGCCGCGCAGATCGAGGCGCACCTGGAGTCGCTGGAGCGCGAGATGGGCCGGCGCCTCGGCGACCCGGACGACCCGCTGCTGGTCTCGGTACGCTCCGGCGCCAAGTTCTCCATGCCGGGCATGATGGAGACCGTCCTCAACGTGGGACTCAACGACCGAAGCGTGGTCGGCCTGAGCAACCAAGCGGGTGGGAACGACAGGTTCGCCTGGGACTCCTACCGGCGACTGATCCAGATGTTCGGCAAGACCGTCTGCGAGGTGCCGGGCGAGGAGTTCGAGCACGCGCTGGACGAGATCAAGCGCGCCAAGGGCACGCACAACGACCTCGACCTGGACGCCGACGACCTGCGCGGGCTGGTCGACGCGTACAAGCAGATCTTCGCCAAGCACACCGGCCGCGAGTTCCCGCAGGAGCCGCGCGAGCAACTCGACCTCGCCATCCGCGCGGTCTTCGACTCGTGGAACGCGGAGCGGGCGATCCTCTACCGCCGGCAGGAGCGCATCCCGGCCGACCTGGGCACCGCCGTCAACGTGGTGACGATGGTCTTCGGCAACCTCGGCCCCGACTCCGGCACCGGCGTCGCGTTCACCCGCGACCCCGGCAGCGGCGCGCAGGGCATCTACGGCGACTACCTCGCCAACGCCCAGGGTGAGGACGTGGTCGCCGGCATCCGCAACACGGTGCCGTTGCAGGAGCTGGAGCAGCTCGACAAGACGTCCTACGACCAGCTGCTCGGCATCATGGCCCGGCTGGAGGAGCACTACAAGGACCTCTGCGACATCGAGTTCACCATCGAGCGCGGCAAGCTCTGGATGCTCCAGACCCGGGTCGGCAAGCGCACCGCCGCCGCCGCGTTCGTCATCGCCGGGCAGCTCGTCGACGAGGGCCTGATCGACCTGGACGAGGCGCTGCACCGGGTCAACGGCGCGCAGCTCGCCCAGCTCATGTTCCCGCGCTTCCAGCTCGACCACGAGTTCGAGCCGGTCGCCAAGGGCATCGGCGCCTCCCCGGGCGCGGCGTCCGGCAAGGTGGTCTTCACCTCGGCGCGCGCGGTCGAGCTGGCCGCCGAGGGCGAATCGGTGATCCTGGTCCGCCGGGAGACCAACCCGGACGACCTCAACGGCATGATCGCCGCCAAGGGCATCCTGACCTCCCGGGGCGGCAAGACCAGCCACGCCGCGGTGGTGGCCCGCGGCATGGGCAAGACCTGCGTCTCCGGCGCCGACGAGCTGGACGTCAACGTGCCGGCGAAGAAGTTCACAGTGGGCGACCACGTGGTGAGCGAGGGCGACGTGGTCTCGATCGACGGCACCACCGGCAAGGTCTACCTCGGCGAGGTGCCGGTCATGCCGTCCGAGGTGGTGCAGTACTTCGAGGGCGAACTCGATCCGGAGAACACCGACGACGCGCTGGTCCGCTCCGTACACCGGATCATGACGCACGCCGACGCCGCGCGGCGGCTGCGGGTCCGCACGAACGCCGACACCGGCGCGGACGCGGCCCGGGCGCGGCGCTTCGGCGCCGAGGGCATCGGCCTGTGCCGCACCGAGCACATGTTCCTCGGTGACCGGCGCGAGCTGGTCGAGCGGCTCATCCTGGCCTCCGGGGAACGGGAGCGGGAGGACGCGCTCGCCGCGCTGCTGCCGCTGCAGCGGGCCGACTTCATCGAGATCTTCCGCGAGATGGACGGCCTGCCGGTCACCGTGCGGCTGATCGACCCGCCGCTGCACGAGTTCCTGCCCCCGCTGGAGCAGCTCGCGGTGAACGTCGCGGTCGCCCAGGAGCGCGGCGAGGACGTCGCCAAGGAGGAGGCGCTGCTCGCCGCCGTGCGGCGGATGCACGAGGAGAACCCGATGCTGGGCCTGCGCGGCGTCCGGCTCGGCCTGGTCATCCCGGGCCTGTTCGCCATGCAGGTCCGCGCGATCGCGGAGGCCGCCGTCGCGGTCGTCCGCGACGGCGGCACGGCCTGCCCGGAGATCATGGTGCCGCTGGTCGGGGCCGTGCAGGAGCTGGAGACGGTACGCGCCGAGGCCGAGCGGATCATCGCCGAGGTGGTCGGGGACAGCGGCGTCGAGGTGCTGATCGGCACGATGATCGAGGTGCCCCGGGCGGCGCTGACCGCCGGGCAGATCGCCGAGGCGGCCGAGTTCTTCTCCTTCGGCACCAACGACCTGACCCAGATGGGCTGGGGCTTCTCCCGCGACGACGTGGAGGGCGCGTTCTTCTGGCGTTACCTGGAGCTGGGCATCTTCGGCATCTCGCCGTTCGAGTCGATCGACACCGACGGCGTCGGCCGGCTGGTCCGCATCGCCGCCGAGGAGGGCCGGGCGGCCCGTCCGGGGCTGAAGCTCGGCGTCTGCGGCGAGCACGGCGGTGACCCGGACTCGGTGCACTTCTTCCACTCCGTCGGGCTGGACTACGTCTCCTGCTCGCCGTTCCGGGTGCCGGTGGCCCGGCTGGAGGCGGGCCGCGCGGCCATCACCACCACGGGTTCGGACTCCCGCTGAGGAGGACGCGGGGTCGCCGGTGCTCGCCGGCGGCCCCGCGTACCGCCCGGCGCGCCTTTCCGGTCTCCTCGGCGTAACCTGAGCTTCCGCCGCGTGTCGATCAGGAGGGGTGTCCACATGACCGCCGTCTGGGAGAACCTGGTAGTCGACGCCCGGGATCCGTCCCGGCTCGCCAGTTGGTGGGCGGAGGCACTCGGCTATCAGGTGATCACCGACAAGCCGGACGAGGTGGAGATCCGCCGGACTCCCGACACGCTGCCCGGTCTCGTCTTCGTCCCGGTCGCCGGGCCGAAGGAGGGGAAGAACCGGCTGCACATCGACCTGCGCCCGGCCGACATGGAGGCCGAGGTGGAGCGCCTGGTCGACATGGGCGCCCGGCACGTCGACATCGGCCAGGGAGACGTGGAGTGGACGGTGCTCGCCGATCCGGAGGGCAACGAGTTCTGCGTGCTCCGGGAGCGCGAGGAGTGAGCCGGTCTTGCGAGCCCCGCAGTCGCGACCTTGGCGGTCCGGGAGCGCGAGGAGTGAGCCGGTCTTGCGAGCCCCGCAGTCGCGACCATCTGCGTATCCGGGAGAAATGAGCGACGCGGCGCGGCTGGTCGACGAGGCGCCCAAGGACACCGGGTACGGCCGGTCGCCGTTCGAGCGGGACCGCGCCCGCGTGCTGCACTCGGCGGCGTTCCGCCGGCTCGCCGCGAAGACGCAGGTGCACACCGCCGGGACGAACGACTTCCTGCGTACCCGGCTGACCCACTCGCTGGAGGTCGCGCAGATCGCCCGCGAGATGGGCGCCCGGCTGGGCTGCGACCCGGACGTGGTGGACACCGCCGGGCTGGCGCACGACCTGGGTCACCCGCCGTTCGGGCACAACGGCGAGTACGCGCTGGACGAGCTGGCCGCCGCCTGCGGCGGATTCGAGGGCAACGCGCAGACGCTGCGGGTGCTCACCCGGCTGGAGGCCAAGGTGTTCACCCCGGACGGGCGCTCGGCCGGGCTGAACCTGACCCGGGCCGCGCTGGACGCGGTCAGCAAGTACCCGTGGCCGCGCCGTCCCGGCGAGCGCAAGTTCGGCGTGTACGCCGACGACCGCCCGATCTTCGACTGGCTGCGCGAGGGCGCCCCGCCCGGCGCCCGGCGCTGCCTGGAGGCCCAGGTGATGGACTGGGCCGACGACGTGGCGTACTCGGTGCACGACGTCGAGGACGGCATCCAGGGCGGGTACGTCGACCTGCGCCCGCTGCTGGCCGACGCGGACGAGCGGCGGGCCCTCTGCGCCGACGTGGCCGCCGCCTACTCCGGTGAGGCGCCGGAGGACCTGGGCGAGGTGCTCGCCGACCTGCTGGCCGATCCGGTGCTCGCGCCGCTGGCCGCGTACGACGGCAGCCACCGCGCCCTCGCCGCGTTGAAGGCAACCACCAGCGTGCTCACCGGCCGGTTCGTGGCCGGCGTGGTGGCCGCCACCGAGCAGCGCCACGGTCCGGGCCCGCACCGCCGCTACGCCGCCGACCTGGAGGTGCCGCGCCGGATCCGGGCGCAGTGCGCGCTGCTCAAGGGCATCGCGCTGCGGTACGTGATGCGCCGTCCCGGCGCCGAGGGCCGCTACGCCCGGCAGCGCGACGTCCTGACCGGGCTGGTCGCGGTGCTGCTGGACCGGGCGCCCGACGCGCTCGACCCGGTGTTCGCGCCGCTGTGGCGGGACGCGGCGGACGACGCCGCGCGGCTGCGCGTGGTGATCGACCAGGTCGCCTCGCTCACCGATCCGGCCGCGCTGGCCTGGCACGCCCGGCTGGTGTCGCCAAGCTGACCGGATCATCCCGACGGAGCTTAGGCTAGCCTAAGCAGCATGACGGATCGCCCGAAGAAGCTCACCGCCGCCACGGTCGTCCGGACCACGCGGCCCACCCCACACCTGATCCGCCTGGTCCTGGGCGGCGCCGAGCTGGCCGGGCTGCCGGTGGGCGCGTACACCGACCACTACGTGAAGTTCGTCTTCCCGCCGGCCGGGGTGACCTACCCGTACCCGGTCGACCTGGCCACGATCAAGCGGGAGTTCCCGGCGGAGCAGTGGCCGCGCCTGCGGGCGTACACGGTCCGGGCCTGGGACGCCGCGGCCGGTGAGATGACAGTGGACGTGGTGCACCACGGCGACGAGGGTCTGGCCGGTCCGTGGGCGGCGGCGCTGCGTCCGGGCGACCGGGTGTTGTTCGCCGGGCCGGGCGGCGCGTACGCGCCGGACCCGGCCGCCGACTGGCACCTGCTGGCGGGTGACGAGAGCGCGCTGCCGGCCATCGCCGCCGCGCTGGAACGGCTGCCGGCGGGCGCGGCCGCCAAGGTGTACGTCGAGGTCGCCGGCCCGGCCGACGAGCTGCCCCTGACCAGCGCGGGCGAGGTCGAGGTGTGCTGGCTGCACCGGGACGGGCGCCCGTACGGCGAGCCGCTGGTCGAGGCGGTCCGGGCGCTGGAGTTCCCGCCCGGCCGGGTGCACGCGTTCGTGCACGGCGAGGCCGGGGCGATGAAGGAGCTGCGCCGGCTGCTGCGCGTCGAGCGCGGCGTGCCCCGGGGCGACCTGTCCATCTCCGGTTACTGGCGGCGCGGCATGGACGACGAGGGCTGGCGGTCCACCAAGCCGGCCTGGAACGCCGCCGTGGAGGCCGAGGAGGCCGCCGCCGTCGTGTCCTGACGACTCCCACTGCGCGTCCCGCGGTGAGTGGGTGTACCCCGGAATGTAGTAGAGGTGCTACATTCCGAGGCATGACTGCGGTCGAACTCCCGGGGTCCGTCGCGTCCCCCCGACCTCCCGACGAGGATCTCGTCCTCGACGTGCGGGATCTGCGTATGCGCTACGGCGCCGTCGACGTGCTGCACGGCGTCGACCTGACCGCCCGGCGGGGCGAGGTGGTGGCGCTGCTCGGGCCCAACGGCGCGGGCAAGACCACCACCATCGAGATCCTCGAAGGCTTCCGGGTGCCCTCGGCCGGCACGGTCCGGGTGCTCGGCGCCGACCCGGCGCGCGGCGACGAGCGGTGGCGCGCGCGGCTGGGCGTGGTGCTCCAGTCCTGGCGCGACCACGGCAAGTGGCGGGTGCGGGAGCTGCTGGCCCACCTCGGCGACTTCTACGCGCCGTACGCGACCGACCGGATCCCGCGCCCGTGGCCGGTCGACGAACTGCTGGAGACGGTGGGGCTGACCGCGCACGCCGGCAGCCGGGTGGCCCGGCTCTCCGGTGGTCAGCGCCGCCGGCTCGACGTCGCGGTCGGCATCGTCGGCCGGCCGGAACTGCTGTTCCTGGACGAGCCCACAGTCGGCTTCGACCCGGCCGCCCGGCGCGAGTTCCACGAGCTGGTGCACCGCCTGGCCGACCTGGACGAGACCACCATCGTGCTGACCACGCACGACCTGGCCGAGGCGGAGAAGCTGGCCGACCGCATCCTCATCCTGGCCGGTGGCCGGATCATCGCCGAGGGCTCGCCCGACCAGCTCGCCCGGCGCGTCGCGGGGGACGCCGAGGTGCGCTGGACCCGCGACGGCGAGCGGTACGTGCACGCCACCGCCGACGCCACCGCGTTCCTGCGCGACCTGCTCCGCGAGCACGGCGACCGGGTACGCGAGCTGGAGGTGCGCCGGGCCAGCCTGGAGGACGCGTACCTGGCGCTGGTGCACGAGGAGGAGACCGGCATCCGTACCGGCCGGGCCGAGCGGGTGTGGCAGCAGGAGGCGAACCGATGAACCCGACCACCAACGCGCTGCGGGCCGGGCTGCGGCGCGGCGTGATCGAGCTGCGCGCGACGTTCACCAACGGCCAGGATCTCTGGACCTACTTCTTCCCCACAGTCGTGCTGCTGATCGCCGTGTTCTGGATGCGCGGCTCGACCGTGCCGGGCACCGACTTCTCGCTCGGCGCCCGTACGCTGCCCAGCGCGCTCGGCATGGGCCTGCTCTTCGGTGGTCTGCTCGGGCTGGCCAACCAGCTCGTCATCGACCGGGAGGACGGCACGCTGCTGCGCGCCAAGGCCATTCCGGACGGCATGCTCGGCTACCTGGTCGGCAAGATCGTCCTGGTCTCGGCGGTCGCGCTGATCGGCGTGGTCATCCAGCTCACGCCCGGGCTGTTCTTCCTCGACGGGCTGCGGCTCGGTGACCCCGGCGCCTGGCTCACGCTGGCCTGGGTGGTGCCGCTCGGGCTGGTGGCGACGCTGCCGCTGGGCGCGGTGATCGGCTCGCTGGTGGAGAACCCGCGCAACATGGGCCTGGTGGTGATGCCGATCTTCGGTCTCATCGCGCTGTCCGGCATCTTCTACCCGATCAATGGCCTGCCCGGCTGGCTCCAGGGCGTCGCCCAGGTCTTCCCGCTCTACTGGCTAGGCTTGGGCATGCGCTCGGCGCTGCTCCCGGGCGACCTGGCGGCTGTCGAACTCGGCGGCTCCTGGCGGCACCTGGAGACGGTCGGCGTGCTCGGCTCCTGGGCGGTGCTCGGGCTCGTGCTGGCCCCGGTGGTGCTGCGCCGGATGGCCCGCCGGGAGTCCGGCTCGCGGGTCGCGGCCCGGCGGGAGCGGGCCATGCAGCGGGTCGGATGAGAGGGCGTCGATGAGCGAGACCGTGCACAACCGCATCGCGGTGCTGCGCGCCGAACGGGGCATCTCCCGGCGGCAACTGGCCGACGCGCTCGGTGTGCATTACCAGACCGTCGGTTACCTGGAGCGCGGCGAGTTCCGGCCCAGCCTGCACCTGGCGCTGCGCATCGCCGCGTACTTCGAGGTGCCGGTCGAGGTGGTCTTCTCGATCGAGCCGTTCCCGCGCATCGGCGACCCCGCGGCGGCCCGCTCGGCCTGAGCCGGCGGGGACGGGCGTGGTCGGCCACACGCCCGTCCCCCCGGCCGCCGGAACGTCGGTCCGGCAGGGCAGGATGTACGCCGAGGGGGTGGCGGTCATGGCGGGGCGGATCCGGGACGAGGACATCGCGCTGGTCCGCGAGCGCACCGCCATCGCGGACGTCATCTCCGAGGTGGTGACGCTCAAGTCGGCCGGTGGCGGCAACCTCAAGGGGTTGTGCCCCTTCCACGACGAGAAGAGCCCGTCGTTCAACGTCTCGCCCGCCCGCAACGTGTTCTACTGCTTCGGCTGCGGCGTCGGCGGCGACGCGATCAAGTTCCTGATGGACGCCGAGCACCTCAGCTTCGTCGAGTCGGTCGAACGGCTGGCGGCCCGCGCCGGCATCCAGTTGCGCTACGTCGAGGACGACCGGTCCGCGCCGCGTACCCGGCCGCAGCAGGGGCAGCGGCAGCGCCTGGTGGCCGCGCACGCCGCCGCCGTCGAGTTCTACCGGGCCCAGCTCACCACCGCCGGCGCCCGCCCGGCCCGCGAGTTCCTCGCCGGGCGCGGCTTCGACCGGGCCGCCGCCGAGCGGTACGGCTGCGGCTTCGCCCCCGACGGGTGGGACCTGCTCACCAAGCACCTGCGCCAGCAGGGCTTCACCCACGACGAGCTGGTCACCGCCGGCCTGTCCCGCCCGGCCCGCTCCGGCTCGCTGATCGACCGGTTCCGCCGCCGCCTGATGTGGCCGATCCGGGACATCACCGGCGACGTGATCGGCTTCGGCGCCCGCAAGCTCTTCGACGACGACGACGGCCCGAAATACCTCAACACCCCCGAGACGCCGCTCTACAAGAAGTCGCACGTGCTCTACGGCATCGACCAGGCCAAGCGGGAGATCGCCAAGCAGGGCAAGGTGGTGGTGGTCGAGGGCTACACCGACGTGATGGCCTGCCACCTCGCCGACGTGCCGACGGCGGTGGCGACCTGCGGCACGGCGTTCGGCGGCGACCACATCTCGGTGCTGCGCCGGGTGCTGTTCGACAGCGACGAGCGGGCCGGCGAGATCATCTTCACCTTCGACGGCGACGCGGCCGGCCAGAAGGCCGCGTTGCGCGCCTTCGAGGACGACCAGCGCTTCGTCGGGCGCACCTTCATCGCGGTCAGCCCCGACAACATGGACCCGTGCGAGCTGCGCCTGGCAAAGGGCGACCTGGCCGTACGCGACCTGGTGGCCCGCCGCGAGCCGCTGGTGGACTTCGCGCTCCGGCACGTGATCAACCGGTTCGACCTGGACACCGTCGACGGCCGCGTCGAGGCGATGCGCCGCGCCGCGCCGCTGGTGGCGAAGATCAAGGACCGGGAGAAGCGCCCGGAGTACGTACGCAAGCTCGCCGGTGACCTCGGCATGGAGATCGAGCCGGTGCAGCGTGCGGTGCTGGCCGCCGCGCACGGGCCGCAGGCCGGTGGCGCGCCCGCCGCACCCGCCCGCTCCGGCCCGGCCGCGCCGGCTGTGGACAGCCCACGCTCCATGGTGGAGCGGGAGGCGCTGAAGCTGGCGCTGCAGGAGCCGGTCCTGGCCGGCCCGATGTTCGACGCGGTCGAGGCGACCGACTACCAGCACCCGGTGCACGTGGCGGTACGCGCCGCCGTGGCCGCCGCCGGCGGCGCGTCCGGCGCGACCGGCGGCGCGGTGTGGATCGAGCGGGTCCGCGACGCCTGCGACGACCTGGCCGGGCAGGCGCTGGTCGGTGAGCTGGCG
The DNA here is from genome assembly GCF_049179035.1 of Micromonospora sp. WMMD1274. Taxonomy (NCBI): domain Bacteria; kingdom Bacillati; phylum Actinomycetota; class Actinomycetes; order Micromonosporales; family Micromonosporaceae; genus Micromonospora; species Micromonospora sp. WMMD1274. The sequence goes on along the minus strand of NZ_JBMHMG010000001.1, from coordinate 1,343,465 downwards.
GTGGAGCCGTTGCGCATCGACGGTGAGCCCGACCCGAGGTACGTCTCGATCACCATGGCCCGGCTCCAGTGGAGTTCGGTCACCGGCCGCATCCGTGACCTGAAGTCGAAGATCCAGCGGATCAACCCGGTGAGCAACAAGGACGAGTACTTCGCCCTGTTCGGAGAACTGCTCTCGCTGGAACAGCACGCACGGGCACTGCGCGAGCAGGCCGCCGGAGGTTTGTGATGGGTCTGTTCAACCGCCGGCCGAAACTGCCGTCGGCCGACCGGCCGCCGCTGGCCACCGACGAGCGTGTTCTCGCCTGGGCCGCGGCCGGCACCGGCGAGGGCGGCAACGACGGCGTGCTGGTCGCCAGCAACCGCGGGCTCTGGCTGCCCGGCCGGGTGGACCGTCTCGGCTGGCACGACATCCTCAAGGCGGTGTGGTCCGGCCGGGAGCTGACTGTCACCCCGGCCGAGCCGGTCGCCGAGCACGACGGCTACCTGGTGGTCGCGGACGGCCTCCCCGAGACGTACCTGCTCGTCGACCCGGGTGACCTGCCGCACCAGGTCCGGGCCCGGGTCACCGGCTCGGTGGCGTACACCTCGCACCACGAGGTGCCCGGCGGCTCCGGGCGGATCGCGGCCCGGCGGGTGTCCGGGGTCGACGGTCTGACCTGGACGGTCCGCTACGACCCGGGGACGCCGGCCGACGACGAGGCGGTGACCGCCGAGACCGCCCGGCTGGTTGCGGCGGCGCGCGCCGCCACCGCCCCCGCCGACGCCTGAGGTCTACATCTTCAGGACGTCGTCCTTGGTTCAGGCACGTGGGCGGGCACCGTCGAGGAAGAGCGCGACGACCCGGGCGGGTCCGGTCTCGTCGGTGAGGTCGGCCGCGCGGGCCAGGTGCAGGAACGCGTTCATCAGGAACTCCGGGTCGCCGGTGACGGCGCCCTCGGCCTTCGCGTCGGCGAAGAACCGGGTCACCGGCTCCAGCATCAGCGCGACGTAGAGGCCCGACACGTGCTCGCTGGTCCCGGCGGAGACGATCGGCAGCGTGTCGTAGATGCGCTGCTCGAACGTGATCGCGTCGCCGTGCTGCCCGGCGGCGACGGCGGCGAGCGCGTGCAGCCGGTGCGTCACGTCGCCGGGCTCGGCCAGCGCCGCCGCGATCCGGCCGCCGACGTCCCGGATGTACCGTTCCGCAACCGCGATGTACAGGTCCTCCTTGCCGCCGGGGAAGTGGTGGTAGATGGACGGCTTCTGGATGCCGACGCTGCGGCCCACGCCGACCAGGGAGATGCCCTGGTAGCCGGTCGCGGCGAGCTGCTCGGCGAAGGCGTCCATGATCTGGGTGCGGGTGTCGGTGGGGCTCATCGGTTCTTCCTCGCGTGGTGGAGGGCGAGCGCGCAGGCGGCGGTTCCGGCCACGGCGAGGACGGCGACCGCCGTGACGCCGGCCGGAGCCGCGGTGAGCGACGCGTCGCCGCCGAGCTGGCGGGCGGTGTCGACGATATAGGTGAGCGGGTTGACGGTGGCGATCACCCGCATCCAGCCGGCGAGCCGGTCGACCGGCGCGAACACGCCGGTGAAGAACGACAGGCCGAACACGGCGAGCGTGACCAGGTTCGTGGCCGACGCCGAGGCCGACCGGATCGCGAGCGCCATGCTCAGCAGCGCGACACCGAGGCCCAGCGCCAGCATCAGCAGCAGCATCGCGGCGACTCCGGACCAGCTCGCCGGCCGGTAGCCGATCAGCGCGGCCCCGGCGATCGTCACCGCCATCTGGAGGACGACGGCGACCAGCGCGGCCACGAGCGGCCCGACGAGGAACGGTGTGGTGGTGCCGTGGGCGAGCCGGAGGCGGTCGAGGTAGCCGCTGGTGATGTCGCCCAGCACCAGCGTGCCGGCGGCGCCCGCGCCGGTGGCGACGCCGGTGAGCAGGATCAGCGGCAGCAGGAACGCGATGAAGCTCGTGCCGTCCAGGTAGGTGCTGCCCACGGCGTCGAGTTGCCCGGCGTAGACGAGCAGGAAGAACAGGGACTGGGCGACGGGGGCGACGAGCAGCGCGGGCGTACGGAGCACGGCACGCGTGGAGCGTCTGATCGCCGCGAGGACGACCGGGGCCGGGGAGCGGCGGGGCGGGGCGACTGCCAGCGGGAGCACGGGTTCGGGGCCTTTCGGGGTGCGGTGGGTCACGCCTCAGCGGGCGGCGAGGGCGACGAAGACGTCGTCGAGGGAGGGCTCGGCGAGGTGCAGCCGGGTGATGTCGGCGGCGGCGTCTCCGGCCTCGGTCAGGGCCTTCGCCAGGGCACGCGGGTCGTCGGGCACGCTGAGGCGTACCCGGTCCGGGCGGTCGGGGTCGGCGCGGAACCCGGCCTCGGACGCGGCGGCGAACGCGGCAGCGGCGGCGGCGCCGGACAGGTCGAGCGTGAGCGTACGGGCGCCGACGCGCTGCTTCAGCGACGCCGGCGGGCCCTGGGCGACCACCCGGCCGTCCCGGAGCACCGCGATGTCGGTGGCGAGCACGTCCGCCTCGTGCAGGTCCTGGGTCGAGATGAGCAGCGAGGTGCCGGCCTGGTTGAGGCGGGTCAGCTCGGTCCAGAAGTCGATGCGCGCGAGCGGGTCCAGGCCGGTGGTCGGCTCGTCCAGGATCACCACGGCGGGCTCGGCGACGAGCGCCACGGCCAGGTCCAGCTTGCGGCGGGTGCCGCCGGAGAGCTCGGCGACCCGGGTCGAGCGGTGCTCGCCCAGGCCGAACAGGTCGACCAGTTCGCGCGTACGGCGGGCCCGCTCGCGGCGGCCGAGCCCGAGTGCGACGCCCTGGAGGTCGAGCACCTCGGTGGGGGTGGCGAGCGGGTCCAGGGCGTTGCACTGCGGCGCGAGGCCGATCAGGCGCCGGGCGTCCCGCGCCTGCGTGGCGGTGTCGAAGCCGCCGACGCGTACCGAGCCGGACGTCGGGGTGCGCAGCGTCGCGATGATCTCCAGCAGCGTGGACTTGCCGGCGCCGTTGTGGCCGAGCACGACGAACCGGCTGCCCGGCGCGACGGTCAGGTCGAGCGCACGCAGGGCGTGGCGCGTTCCGTAGGTCTTGGTCAGGGCGGTGGCGAGCACGAGCGGGGTCATGCCCACCACCCTACCGACCGGTCGGTAGGGGAGCCAAATCCGGTTGTCGCCCTGCCCACCCACCGTTAGCGTCGCGGCATGTTCGCCACCGACCGGGTCCGCCTGCGTACGCCCACCCCCGACGACGCGCCGGACATGTTCCGGCTGCACAGCGACCCGGAGCTGCACCTGGTCACCGACGACGAGCCGTTCCTGCCGCACCACGTCGGGCAGGTCCGGGCCCGGCTGGAGAAGCGTGCCGCCGAGCAGCCGGAGGCCGCCGCTCCGGTGTCGCTGCTGGCCGAGACCGTCGCCGACGGCACGTTCCTCGGCACCGGCGTGCTCTGGGGCATCAACGCCTTCAACGGGTACGCCCACCTCGGCATCACGCTGCTGCCGGAGGCGCGCGGCAAGGGCTACGGCACCGAGGTGATCCGGCTGCTCTGCCGGTACGGGTTCCGCAACCGCAACCTGCGCCGGCTGGAGATCGAGACGCTCGCCGGCAACACGGCCATGCGGCGCACCGCCGAGAGGTGCGGGTTCGTCCACGAGGGCACCCAGCGGGACCGCGAGTACGACGGCGACGGCTTCACCGACCTGGTGATCTACGGCCTGCTGCGGCGCGACTGGACGCCGTAGCAGGCGCGGCGCCGCCCCGGCTCGAACCGAGGCGGCACAGTCCCGCGCTCAGCCGGTGCGGTAGAACCGCTGCGCGCCCGGGTGCAGCGGGATCGGCCGGGTCGCCGCGGCGCTGGACCGGTTGAAGTTCGCCGCCTCCGGGTGCACCTGGATCAGCTCGCCCTGCCAGGTGAACAGCACCCGGGTCAGGTCGTACGCGAGCTGCTCGGGCATGTCCGCCGCCACCAGGATCACGTTCGCCACGGTGATCGTCGGCGTCGGCGCGGGCGTGCCGTAGACCTCCTTCGGCAGCGTCGCCGTGGTGTAGACCGCGCCGAAGCGGGCGCTCAACGGCTCGATCAGCTCGTCGAGAGGCAGCAGCCGGAACGTGCCGGGCGCGGAGGAGAGCAGGTCCTTGACGCCCGGTGTGGGCAGACCGCCGGAGAAGAACATGGCGTCCAGGCCCTTGGCGCGCATCCGCTTGACCGTCTCCGGCAGCGACAGGTTGAACCGCTGGATGTCCCGGTTCGGGTCGATGCCACCGGCGGTGAGCAGACGCCCGGCGATGATGTCGGTGCCGGACTTCGGCGAACCGGTGGAGATGCGCTTGCCGCGCAGGTCGGCGAAGCTGCCGATCTTGCCGTCGGCGCGGACGATCACGTGCGTGTAGTTGCTGTAGACCCGGGCCAGCGCCCGCACCGGCTGCGGCTGCTTGTCGAACGCCCCGCGCCCGTCGACCGCGTCCGCGGCCGTGTCGGCCAGGCTGAACGCGATCTCCATGTCGCCGCTCGCCACCCGGGTGATGTTCTCCACCGACGCACCGGTCGGCTCCGCCCGCGCCTCGTACCCGGGCAGGTGGCGGGTGATCAGGTCGGCGTACCCGCCGCCGAGCTGGTAGTAGACGCCGGTGGTGTTGCCGGTGGCCAGGAAGATCCGCCCGCCGTGCCACGCCTCAGGGGTGGCGTCCTCGGCCGCGCAGCCGGCCACCAGCACCGCCGTCATCAGCGCGGCCAGCAGCCGCAGCGGGCGGCCGGTCACCGTCGGACCGCCGGTTCCAGCGCCTCCGCCACCCGCTGCACCAGCGTCGCCGTCTCGTAGCCGATCTGGCCCAGGTCGCAGCCGGGCGCGGCGAGCACGCCGAGCAGCGCCCGCTCACCCACCGCCATCACCAGCATCACCCCGCCGTCCATGTCGACGATCTGCTGGCGTACCCGGCCCGCCGACATCAGCCGGGCCGCGCCCACGGTCAGGCTCGCCAGCCCGCTGATCACCGCCGCGAGCTGGTCGACCTGGTCGGGGGCGAGGTCCGGCGAGGACGCCAGCCGCAACCCGTCCTCGGAGACCGCGAGCGCGTGCGAGACGTCCGGCACCTGCTCGGCGAAGTTCGCCAGCAGCCAGTCCAGGCCGGCGGAGGACGGTGAGGTCATGATCTTCTCCCGTTGGGTGTGGTGGTGTTCGGGGCACGGCGGGTCGCGCTGGCCACCCCCTCGGCGAGGGCGGACAGCCGGGCACGTACCACTTCGGGGTCGAGCAGGTCGGTGGCCGGCGGCGGCGCGGCGGCGTCCGGCATCGGCCCGGGCAGGTGGCCGCCCACCTGCCGCCGGGGCAGCCCGGCGGCGGTGGTCGGGACGGGCGTCGGCGGCACACTCACCGGCCGGATCCGCGCCGTGCTCGGTGCCAGCAACGCGCCTCCGGGCGTGCGGACGGCGGCGACGCCGCGCACCGGGCCGACGGTCGTGGCGCTGGTGACGAGGCTGCGGCTGCCGGCCGCCGGCCGTCCGGCGGGCCCGGACTTGAACCAGGCCGCGGCGCGCGGTCGCCGCTCCGCCGTCGGCCGCGACGCCACCGACTCGACCCGGGTCAGCACCGATTCCGGTACGTCGACCTGCGCCACAGTGCCGGTGCCCGGGTTGTGCAACTGCACCCGGATCCCGTGCCGGGCGGCCAGGTGGGCCACCACGTGCAGGCCCATGCTGCCCGCCGTGGCGCTGGACAGCATGGCCGGCGCGGCCAGCCGCTCGTTGATCTCGGCCAGCCGGCTCTCGCTGACGCCGATGCCCTGGTCGTGGACGCGCAACATCAGCCCGTCGACAGTGCGCCGGCCGTCGACGAGCACCCGGGCCTCGGGTGGCGAGTAGACGGTGGCGTTCTCCAGCAGCTCCGCCAGCAGGTGCACCAGATTGCCGGCCGCCGTGCCGTGCACCGCCGCGGTCGGCACGTCGATCTCCACCCGCGGGTAGTCCTCGATCTCGGAGGCCGCCGCCCGGACCACGTCGTCCAGCAGCAACGCGCCCTCGTGCCCGCGGCCGGGCTCACCACCGGCCAGCACCAGCAGGTTCTCGCCGTTGCGGCGCAACCGGGCGGCGAGGTGGTCCAGCGCGAACAGACGGGCCAGCGCGTCCGGGTCGGTCTCCTCGCGCTCGAAGTCGTCGAGCAGCCGTAGCTGCCGGGTGATGAGCGTACGGATGCGCCGGGCCAGCGCCTCCGCCATCCGGGTCACGTCCAGCCGCAACTCGGCCTGCTGCCCGGCCAGCCGCAACGCGGCCCGGTTCACCGTGTCGAACGCCTCGGCGACCTGCGCCACCTCGTCCCGGCCCCGGCGGATCCCGTCGGTCATCCGGGTCGCCGGGCCCTCCGCCGGGGTCCGCTCGCCCGCCGCGATCGCGGTGATCCGCTCCGGCAGTTCCCGGTTGGCCATGGTGAGCGCGGCCACCCGCAGCCGGCGCAACCGGCGGCTGGTGCGGACCGCCAGCAGCACGGCGGTGACGAGCGAGCCGAGCGCGACTGTGCTCGTCGCCCCGGCGGTGAGCACCGCACGCAGCCGGGCCGCCCCGGCCAGGTCAGCCGCGTCCCGGTCCAGCCCGTCGGACAGGTCCCGGCCGAGCAGGTTGTACCGGCGGATCGCGCCGCTCTGCGCCACGTACCAGGCGTCACCGTCGGTCTTCACCGTGCCCGGCGCGCCGTCGGAGTCGAGGACGGCGTCACGTATCCGGCGGGCAGTGGTCACGTCGGTGCCGTCGACCAGCCGGTACCAGGCCCTGTTCGCCGGTGCGGAGGCGATCCGCAGGAACTCGGCCTGCCGCTGCTCCCGGGCACCCCGCAGCCGGCCCAGCCGGGCCAGTTCGCCACTCTGCAGTCCACCCCGGACGAACACCGCCCGCAGCAGGTCGCGCTCCAGCGCGGACAGGTGCTCCTGGGCGGCCACCGCGGCCACCTCGCGCGCCTGGTTGGCCAGCTCGGCGTCGCGGAGCTGGCTCGGCAGCGCGTCCGCGACCGCGAGCAGCGACTCCACCAGCGACACGTACGCCGGGTCGCCGCGCTCACCGGCCAGCGCCAGGTCCCGGGTCGGCGAGAGCTGCTCCAGGCGCCCTCGCGCGTCGTCCAGCACCCCGGCCAGATTCGGCGCGGCCCGGCGCGCGTCACCCTGCGCCGAGCGGTAGCGGTCCACCGCCGTGTCCACCCGGCGGCGCTGCGCGTCCACGAGCGGGCGGCCGGACGTACCGCCGCGCTGGCGCAACGCGGCCGTCTCGCCCAGTTCGCGCTCCAGCTCGTGCACCAGCCGTACGGTCGCGGTGGCGGTGCCGGCCAGCACGCGGGCCCGGTCGGCGTCGGCGGACGCGTCGAGCGCGGCGTCGGTCTGCGCCGCCCCCAGCACGACCAGGCCGGCGGTGGCCACCAGGATCGGCGCCAGCAGTTGGACGCGGACCGAGCGGAGGCGTCCGGTGCGGTCCGCGGAGCGGTGATGCCGGCGTACGCGGGCCGGGTGGGGCAGCGGCACGGGGGTCTCCGGGTCGGGTCGGTGGGCCGGGCCCGGACGCGCGTCCGGGCCCGGCCCGTTCGGGTCAGCTCGCGCCGAGGTCGCTCAGCGCCCGCTCCGCGCCCCGGTGCAGCGGCACCGGATCGGTCTTGCGGGCGTTGCCCAGCTCGATGCCCTTCGCCGCCGGGTTCGCCTGGGCCAGGGCGTCCTTGGAGTCGAAGACCGTCCGGGTGATCGCGCAGGCCACGTCGGCGTCGAGGTTGTCCCGCACCAGCAGCACGTTCGGCACCACGATGGTGGGCACGTCGGCCGGGGTCCGGTAGACGTCCTTGCCGATGGTGCCCGCCTGGTACGCCGGGTTCAGCTCGGCCATCTTCGGCAGCAGCGGGCTGATGTCGACGAACTTCACCTTGTCGCCGGACGTGGTGAACAGGTCGGTGACCCCGCCGGTCGGCACGCCGCCGGACCAGAAGAAGCCGTCGATGCTGCCGTCCTTCATGCCGTCGACGGTCTTGGTGAGGTCCAGCCGCTGCGCCTGGATGTCCTTGGCCGGGTCCAGCCCGGCGGCGGTGAGCAGCCGGTTGGCGATGACCTCGGTACCGGACTTGGGCGAGCCGGTGGAGATCTTCTTGCCCTTCATGTCGGCCACCGACGTGATCCCCGCGTCGGCGCGGACCACCACCTGCGTGTAGTTGTCGTAGATCCGGGCCAGCGCCTTGACCGGCTGCGGCGCGGTGAAGCTCCCCTTGCCCTGCACCGCGTTGACAGCGGTGTCGAACAGCGAGAACGCCACGTCGTACTGGCCGGCGACGAGCTGCTCAACGTTCTGCACCGAGGCGCCGGTCTCGGCGGCCGTCCCGGTGAGCTTCCCGTCGGTGGTCTTGCTCAGCTCACCGGCGAGCGCGTTGCCGACCACGTAGTAGACGCCCGTGGCGTTGCCGGTGGCGATGCCGACCCGGGTGTCCTTGGTGACCTTGCAGCTGACCTCGCGGGCGGCGTCGTCCTTCGCCGCGCCGTCCTGACGGCCCCCGCAGCCGGCGGCACCGGCGGCGACCAGGACGAGTGCCCCGACACCCGCCACTATCCTCGCGTCGATCCGTCCCACTCTCTCTCCTCCCCAAGGTCCACGGATTCTTCGACCGCCGGGCGGCCGGCGTGCCCGGCGGCGCCACGTCGGACGTACACGCCCGCGACCGCGAGCGCGGCGAGCGCCGCGCCGATCGCCATGGGCAGCGGTTCCAGCCAGAGCAGCACCAGCCCGGCGATCGCGCCGACGATCCGCTCCGGCACGCCGGCCGGGCCCACACCGGGCAGCCAGCCGCCGGCCGCGACCGCCAGCACCGCGACGCCCAGCGCCGACACCAGGGCGGCCGTGACGATCCGCCCGGGCCCGCCGATGCCGAGCAGCCCGAGACCGGTCGGCGTGATCACGAAGGCCAGCGGGATCAGGTACGCCGGCAGCGCGTACCGCAGGGTCTGCCACATGGTCGGCACCAGCCGGCCGCCGGTGACCGCGGCGGCGGCGACCGCGGCCAGCGCGGTCGGCGGCGAGACCTCGGACAGCACCGCGAAGTAGAAGACGAACATGGCCGCGGCGGGCGCCTCGACGCCCAGGTTGAGCAGCGCCGGGCCGATGATCACCCAGCCGATGACGAACGAGGCGGTGACCGGAACCGCGAGACCCAGCAGGCTCAGCGCGACGGCGGCGAGCACGGCGGTCAGCGCCAGCACCACGGCCGGCTCCGAGCTGACCGCCTGCGCGCCGTCGATCAGCAGCGCGGCGGCCTGCGGCCCGAGACCGGTCTTCGTGGTGGTGGCGGTGATGATGCCGGCCGCGGCGCAGACGGCGCTCACCGCGAGCACCCCGCGTACGCCGTCGCGCAGCGCGGCCACCAGCCGGGCCGGCGTGAGGCGGTGCCGGCGGTCCAGGAAGGACAGCACGGCCGCGATCGCGGTGGCGATGACCACCGCGCGCATCGCCGACGCGCCGAGCGCCAGCACCACGATGATCACGAAGAGCGAGAGGAAGTGGTAGCCGAAGCGGGCCAGCAGCCGCCACGCCGAGCCGGTGTCGATGACCACCGGCCGCACGCCGGAGCGCCGGGCGTCGATCTCGACGGAGAGCAGGATGCCCAGGTAGTAGAGGATCGTCGGCACCGTGGCCCAGCCGAGCACCTGGAGGTACGACACGCCCAGGTACTCGGCGATGATGAACGCGGCGGCGCCGAGCGTCGGCGGCGACAGGATCGCCCCCACACCCGCGGCGGCGAGCATGCCGCCCGCCCGTTCGGCCGGGTAGCCGGCGCGGCGCAGGATCGGCCAGGTCACCGCGCCGATGCTGACTGTGGTGGCGGCGCCGGAGCCGGAGACGGTGCCGAGCAGGAAACCCGAGGCGACGGCGGTGCGCCCGGCGGCCGTCCGGGAGCGGCGGAACGCGGCGGCGGACAGCTCCACGAAGAACCGGCCCGCGCCGGACAGGTCGAGCACGGCGCCGTAGATCGTGAACAGCACGATGTACGAGGCGGCCACGTCCAGCGGGGTGCCGTAGAAGCCGCTGTCGGAGTTGTAGAACGCGTCGACGAGCTGCCCGAAGTCGAGTCCCGCGTGCGCCACCGGCCAGGCCTGCGGCAGCAGCCCGCCGTAGTAGCCGTACCCCAGGAACAGCACGCAGACCGCCGGCAGGATCCATCCGGTGGTACGCCGGCACGCCTCCAGCAGCAGGAGCAGCAGCCCGGTGCCGAACGCCACGTCCAGCGGATCCAGCAGGCCCTGCCGGTCGAGGAAGGCGTCGTATCCGCCGCCACCGGCGCCGATGGTGACCGGCAGCACCGGGTAGAGGCAGACCACGAGCGCCGCGAGGGCCAGCAGCCAGTCCACCGGCGTGGGCCCGCGCCGGTCGTCCGCGTCGGCCCCGGCGCGCCGCAGCCGCACCCCCGAGGGATACGCGAGGAACACCACCGGCAGTACGCCGGCCAGGAAGAAGATCAGGTAGTACTTGCTGCCCTGAGCCAGCGGGAAGAACACCTGCCAGAGCGTCAGCAGCCCGACCGCGACGGTGATGCCGGTGAAGAGGACACCGACCGGTCCGGCGAGCACCCGTCCCGGCTTCTCGTCCTCGAACCGGGCGGCCAGTTCGCGGGCGTCCTGGTGGGCCTGTTCCGGGGTCGGCTCCCTGCGGCTCTCGGTCTCGCCCGGGGCGTGGGTCTCGCTGTCGTCCGGGGTCCGGGCCTCGCCCCGGGTGCGTTGCTCGGCCGGAGTGCGGAGCTCGTCTGCCGGGTGGTGGTCGGCTCGGCTGTGGTGGAGCGTCTCGCCCGGCCCGTCGTCGGCCCACTCGGGTCCGCCGACGCCTCCCTCGTCCGGCGGCAGCGACACCACCTCGGCGTCCACGTCGGACCCCGGTCGTCCGCCGGACGGCGGCCGGGGTTTGGGGGGAGTCGCGTCGGAGGGGCGAACGGGCGGCACGAGGGGGCACGATACGCGAATAGCGCGCAGGTTGGGAACATTGCCGATCGTGATTGCAATGAGTGACGGAATGGAGGTTCGCTCACTCGTGTCACATATTTCTTGAAACTGTTTCGCGATGTCGGGAGGCGGTCTCGCTCGGCTCTCTCGCGATATCGCTTACAACGATGAAGATCGGCGCGCCCGGGATGCTTGTCGTCACGCAACGTGTCCACTGAGGCGGGTGTGTATTCCGCGGCGGCTCGCGCGCGCGGCGCTCGTCGCACCGGCTCGCGCCGGGTTGCGCGCGCTCGTACCGCCACGCTCGTCCCGGACGGGAAATGTCCTGGCAGCGTGTCCGCCGTCTCGCATTTCCACGGTCGACGCCACTTCACCGAGGTGGTGGGATCGGAACACGCCCGCGTCGCCACTTCGGCGCGCCGCCTATTGGCACGCCTCGCTCGCGCGCCTGCCCCCTGGGCCGTCGGTGGTCGATTACTTGATGAGTGGAACACCATGGGTGCCTCCGGCCCTGTTTGACACCCATGGAGTTCCACTCGTCGTGACGGTCGTCGAGATGTCGGCGATCGGCGGTCGCGGCGAACGACGGCTCGTCGAGTGCTCGGGCGGGAGTGCGGTGGTGCGCCGAGGGAAGGGTTGCCCCGCCTCCTTTGCTCTGCATCCATCGGCGCACCTGGTTACGGAGCGTGTCTGTCGCGCGCGTGGCTGCAGAGCAAAGGCGGCGAGGGGTGGAAGGTGCCGACGGAGAGGCGGGCGGCAGGGCGCGGGCAGTGGAGCGCGGGCAGCGGCGACACCGGCGAGTGCGGGCGGAAGGCGGCGGCAGGGCACGGCCGGGAAGTGGGCGGGAACGGCCGGCGGCGGCCGAGTGGTCGGTTTGCGGGTGCGGTGGTTATCGCTGCCCTCGTCAGGGCATGTCGTGCGGGACGACATGACGACGAGGAGGTGCCATGGCCGCCCGCGACGACGCCCACGACGTCCACGACGACACCCGCGAGGACGCCCCCGCTGCGCGCGACGACGTCCCCGCTGGGCAGGACCGGCCCGGCGGGCGGAAGCGCACCGGGCCGGTGGGGCCGGACGACGGGCCGGACAGCCCGGCCGACCTGTCGGCCACCGGCTGGTTGGCGACCCTCAAGCGGACCGTCCGGGAGTTCCAGGACGACAGCCTCACCGACTGGGCCGCGGCGCTCACCTACTACGGGGTGCTCTCCATCTTCCCGGGCGTACTGGTGCTGATCTCGGTCCTCGGCCTGCTCGGCGACCGGGCCACCGAGGGGGTACGGGACACCGTCGGGCAGGCGGTGCCGGAGGAGAACATCCGCCGCATCATCGAGAGCGCGATCGACCAGGCCGGCCAGTCCGGCGGGCTGGCGAGCATCGCGGCGATCATCGGTCTGGTGGCGGCGTTCTGGTCGGCCTCCGGCTACGTCGCCGCGTTCATGCGCGCCTCGAACAGCATCTACGACGTGCCGGAGGGACGGCCGATCTGGAAGACGCTGCCGGTACGCCTCGGCGTGACCGCGGTCATCGGCGTGATGCTGCTGATCAGCGCCGTGATCGTAGTGTTCACCGGTGGGCTGGCCGAGCAGGCCGGAAACGCGATCGGGCTCGGCGAGACCGCCGTGACCGTGTGGAACATCGCCAAGTGGCCGGTGCTGCTGGTGCTGGTGAGCCTGATGTTCGCGATCCTCTACTGGGCCTCGCCGAACGCCCGGCACGGCGGTTTCCGCTGGGTCAGCCCCGGCGGCGTGCTCGCGGTGGTGCTCTGGCTGGTGGTGTCCGGCCTGTTCGCGCTCTACGTCAGCAACTTCGGCTCGTACAACAAGACGTACGGCGCGGTGGCCGGCGTGATCATCTTCCTGGTGTGGCTGTGGCTGAGCAACGTCGCCATCCTGCTGGGCGCGGAGTTCGACGCCGAGTTGGAGCGCAGCCGCGCCATCGCCGCCGGGCACCCGGCCGACGAGGAGCCCTACGTCGAGCTGCGCGACGACCGCAAGCTGCGCAAGAAGGGCCGCGCGCCCTCCCGCTGACCCGGGAGAGCGTCCGATCCCGAGAACGCATCCGACCCGAGAACGCGCCGCCCCGCCCGGAAGAACCCCGGGCAGGGCGGCGCGTTTTCATGATCCGCAACTCGCTTTTGTTCGTATGGACAAAAGTTTGCATCAGACGTGCCGAAGCTATGGACATGTGGCCCGGAAGGCTCCTACTGTGTCGGACACAACACACATCGCCGCCGTCGATGTGACGGACTTCCGATGCGGAGGTGACTGCCGGTGCGGACGGTCGACCCCCTGCACGTACGGCTTCTGCGGCTGCTCCGGGACGAGGGCGCGGTGTCCCGCGCCGAACTCGGCGACCGGCTCCAGATGCCCCGCCCGCGCCTGCTCGCCGAGCTGGAACGCCTCGTCTCCCTCGGGTACGTCGCCGAGGCCGGGCTCGCCGCCTCCCGCGGCGGGCGGCGTTCCACACTCGTCGAGCTGAGCCCGCACCTGCGGTTCGCCGCCGTCGACCTGGGCGCCAGCTCGATCGACGTGGAGGTGGTCAACGGCCGGCTGGAGACGGTGGCCGCCTACACCGAGGTCGCCGACATCCGCTCCGGCCCGAAGGTGACGCTCCAGCGGGTGAACGAGCTGCTGCACAAGGCCAAGGTGGACGGCGCGTACGAGCGGCTCGACGCGGTGGGCATCGGCGTTCCGGGGCCGGTGAGCTTCCGCGACGGCGTGCCGGTCTCCCCGCCGATCATGCCGGGGTGGGACCGGTTCCCGGTCCGCGAGCTGCTCACCCGCGAGCACGGCTGCCCGGCCGTGGTCGACAACGACGTCAACATCATGGCGATCGGGGAGCGGCACGGCGGCGTGGCCCACTCCGTCGACGACTTCCTCTTCATCAAGATCGGCACCGGCATCGGCTGCGGCATCTACCTGCACGGCGAGGTCTACCGGGGCACCGACGGCTGCGCCGGGGACATCGGCCACATCCAGGTCGACCCGAACGGTCCGATGTGCAGCTGCGGCAACGTCGGCTGCCTGGAGGCCGTGTTCAGCGGCGCCGCACTGGCCCGGGAGGCGACAGTCGCGGCCCGCACCGAGGTGTCCCCGGCACTGGCCGAGCGGCTGGCCGCCCGGGGTGTGGTGACCGCGCTGGACGTGGCGCAGGGGGCGATCGAGGGGGACGTCACCTGCATCCAGCTCATCCGCGACGGTGGCCGGCGGGTCGGCAGCGTGCTGGCCGGGCTGGTCAGCTTCACCAACCCCTCGATGATCGTCATCGGCGGCGGGCTCGCCCAGCTCGGCCACATCCTGCTCGCCGAGATCCGCAGCGTGGTCTACCGCCGCTCGCTGCCGCTGGCCACCGGCAACCTGCCGGTCGTCCTGTCCGAGCTGGGCCCGCGCGCCGGCGTCGCCGGCGCCGCCGTGCTGGCGAGTGACCTCGCGTTCGGGGAGGCAGCGTGAGCGAGATCGGAGAACCACTGGTCGAGGCGCCCGCCGACGCCGTCGCGGGCGAGGTGGTCCTGCGCCTCACCGACGTGGTCAAGACGTTCCCGGGGGTACGGGCGCTCGACGGCGTGCAACTGGAGGTGCGGGCCGGCGAGGTGCACTGCCTGCTGGGGCAGAACGGCGCCGGCAAGTCCACGCTGATCAAGGTGCTGGCCGGGGTGCACCGGCCGGACTCCGGCGAGGTCGTCTGGCGCGGCGAGGCGGCGTCGTTCGCCGATCCACAGGCCGCCATGCGCGCCGGCATCGCCACCATCTACCAGGAACTCGACCTGGTCGACGACCTGTCGGTGGCGGAGAACGCGTTCCTGGGTCACGAGCCGCGCCGGTTCGGCTTCGTCCGGCGCGGGCACATGGCCCGGCGTACGCGGCAGATCCTGGGCCGGCTCGGCCACCCGGAGATCCCGCCGGGACGGCTGGTGCGGCACCTGCCCGCCGCTGGCAAGCAGATCGTCAGCATGGCCCGGGCGCTGTCCCACGAGGCCCGGCTGATCATCATGGACGAGCCGAGCGCGGTGCTGGCCCACGACGAGGTGGCGAACCTGTTCCGGATCATCCGGGAACTCACCGCGCAGGGCATCGCGGTCATCTACATCTCGCACCGGCTGGAGGAGATCCGCGAGATCGGAGACCGGGTCACCGTACTCAAGGACGGCCGGACCACGGCGGCGAGCCTGCCGGCCCGCGAGACACCGACCCGCGACCTGGTCGCCCGGATGACCGGGCGGACCATCGAGTACGTCTTCCCGCAGCGCCCGGCCGACCACGGGGGTGGCGCGGAACTGCTGCGGGTGGACGGGCTGACCCGGCACGGCGAGTTCGCCGACGTCTCGCTCGGGGTCCGGGCGGGGGAGATCGTCGGCATCGCCGGGCTGGTCGGTTCCGGCCGCTCGGAGCTGCTGGAGACCATCTTCGGCGCGCGCCGGGCGCACGCCGGGACGGTCCGGGTGGACGGCCGTGCGTTGCGGCCCGGCAGTGTGGGCGCGGCGGTACGGGCCGGGATGGGCATGGCGCCGGAGGAGCGCAAGAGCCAGGCGCTGCTGCTGGGCGAGCCGATCTACCGCAATGTCACGCTCGCCACGTTCAGCCGGTACGCCCGCCTGGGGTTCACCGACGCCGGACGGGAACGCGCCGAGGCGGACCGGATCGCCGCGTCGCTGGAGCTGCGGCCCCGGGACGTACGGCGGCCGGTGCGCACGCTGTCCGGCGGCAACCAGCAGAAGGTGGTGGTCGGACGGTGGCTGCTCGGGGACACCCGGCTGCTGCTGCTCGACGAGCCGACCCGGGGCGTGGACGTGGGCGCCCGCGCCGAGCTGTACCAGGTGATCCGCGATCTGGCCGCCCGTGGCGTCGGGGTGCTGCTGGTCTCCAGCGAGGTGCCCGAGGTGCTGGGCCTGGCCGACCGGGTGCTGGTGATGCGGGAGGGCCGGGTGGTCCGCGAGGCCCCGGCCGGCGAACTGGACGAGAACACCGTGCTCGACCTCGTCATGGCGGGGTCCCTCATGGAAGGCGCACCGGCATGAGCGAAGCCACTGACACCTCGCTGCCCGCGCAGTCGCCGCCGGTGGAGCGGGCGCAGACCGCCAAGGTCGGCGCGCCGGCGAAGCTCTCCTGGTGGCGCGGCGACGGCGGGGAGGGCGTCAAGCGCAACCTCGGCCTGCTCGCCACGCTGGTCGTGCTCGTGGTCATCGGCATCCTGACCCGCCCCGACCTCTACGGCGACCCGAACTGGGTGTGGGGCAACACGCTCACCATCCTCAAGCTCGCCTCGGTGGTCGGCGTGGTCACCGTCGGCATGACCTTCGTGATCATCGGCGGTGGCATCGACCTGTCGGTCGGCGCGATCGTCGCGCTCGCCGGGGTCTGGTGCACCACTGTCGCCACGCAGAGCTACGGCGCGGGCGGCATGATCTTCACGGCGCTCACCGTCGGGCTTGCCGTCGGCGTGGTGAACGGGCTGCTCGTCTCGTACGGCCGGCTGGTGCCGTTCATCGCCACGCTCGCCATGCTCGTGGCCGCCCGAGGGTTGGCGGCGGAGATCTCCGACAAGCAGACCCAGGTGTCGGGCAACACGTTCATCAACGGCATCGCCAGCACGAACGTGCTCGGCATCCCGCTGCTGGTCTACATCCTGGTGGCGGTGGTGGCGGCCGGCTGGGTGCTGTTGAACCGGACCACGTTCGGCCGCCGTACGGTGGCGGTCGGCGGCAACCCGGAGGCGGCCCGGCTGGCCGGCATCAACGTCCGCCGGCACACAGTGCTCCTCTACGCGCTGTCCGGCCTGTGCTGCGGCATCGCCGCGGTCATGCTGACCGCGCAGGCCACCTCCGCGCAGGCGGCGATGGCCAACCTCTACGAGCTGGACGCGATCGCCGCCGCGATCATCGGCGGCACGCTGCTCAGCGGCGGGCGGGGCACGATCATCGGCTCCCTGCTCGGGGTGATCATCTTCTCCACGATCACCAACCTGTTCGCCATCAACAACCTCTCCGCCGAGGCCCAGAACATGGTCAAGGGCGGCATCATCGTCGCCGCCGTCCTGGTCCAGCAGGTGCAGTTCGGCAGCCTCACCCAGTTCCTCGCCCGCAACCGGGCCACCACCACCTGACCCCACCGCGCACATCCCGGCTGCCGTCGTACCGACTGTGGTCCGGCCCGCCATACCCGAAACCACCAACCACCTCATCCCAGGAGGCGTCATGAGAACACCGCGCCATGACCTGTCCCGCCGCCGGCTGCTCTTCGGCGGGGCCGCCGTCTCCGCCGGGGTGCTGCTCGCCGGCTGCACCAGCAACGAGCAGAACCCGACCGAGGCGCAGACCAAGGCGGCCGGTTCCGGCGCCAACACCGAGCCGGGCAAGAAGGTGACCATCGGCTTCTCCGCCCCGGCCGCCGACCACGGCTGGATCGCCGCCATCACCAACAACGCCAAGGCGCAGGCCGGGGCGTACCAGGACGTGGAGCTGAAGTCGGTCGAGGCCGGCGCGGACGCGGCGGCCCAGCGGGCGGCGCTGTCCACGCTGATCTCGCAGAAGCCCGACGTGATCGTGCTGCTGCCGCACGACGGCAAGGAACTCAACGCGTTCGGCCTGGAGGCGATGAAGGCCGGCATCCCGGTGGTCAACCTGGACCGGGCCTTCCCGGACGCGCGCGCCTACCGGCTGCAGATCAAGGGCGACAACTACGGCATGGGGGTGGCCGCCGCCACCTACATCGCCGAGCAGCTCAAGGCCAAGGGCGTGAGCAACCCGGTGATCGGCGAGATCCCCGGCATCGAGTCGCTGGAGCTGACCCAGGAACGGTCCAAGGGGTTCGCCGACACGCTCGCCTCGTACGGGTTCAAGGTCGCCAACCGGCGGCCGGCGGAGTTCACTGTCGACTCCGGGCAGCAGGCCGCCACCGGTCTGTTCCAGGCGCTGCCGAAGATCGACGCGGTCTGGAACCACGACGACGACCAGGGCATCGGCGTGCTCGCGGCGGTCAACCAGGCCAACCGCAAGGAATTCATCATGGTCGGCGGCGCCGGCTCCAAGAAGGCCATGGAGGACATCACCGCCGACAACACCGTCCTCAAGGCCACAGTCACCTACAGCCCCTCGATGGCCTCCTCGGCCATCTCCCTGGCCCGCCTGATCGGCCAGGGCAAGGGCATGTCCGACCTGGTCGAACTCCAGGTACCGAAGGAGATCGTGCTCGCCTCCGAGACGATCACCAAGGAGAACGCGAGCGACTACCTGAAGCTCGGGTTCTGACACACGGGGGGAGACCCACCTTGTCCAGTCACGACAGCATCCTGCGCGTCGGCATGGTCGGCTACGCGTTCATGGGCGCCGCGCACTCCCAGGCGTGGCGCACCGTGAACCGGGTGTTCGACCTGCCGGCGCGGGTGCGGATGGCGCTCGTCTGCGGCCGGGACGAACCGAAGGTGGCCGAGGCCGCCGACCGGCTCGGCTGGGACGGCTACACCACCGACTGGCGGCGGCTCGTCGAGTCCGACGAGATCGACGTGGTCGACATCTGCACGCCGGGGGACAGCCACCGCGAGATCGCACTCGCCGCGCTCGCCGCGGGCAAGCACGTGCTGTGCGAGAAGCCGCTCGCCAACAGCGTCGCCGAGGCCCGGGAGATGACCGAGGCCGCGGCCCGGGCCCGCGAGGCCGGGGTACGCGCGATGTGCGGCTTCAACTACCGGCGGGTGCCCGCTGTCGCCCTGATGCGGCAGCTGGTGGCCGACGGGCGGATCGGCGAGATCCGGCACGTCCGGGCGACCTACCTCCAGGACTGGATCGTCGACCCGCAGTTCCCGCTGGTGTGGCGGTTGCAGAAGGACAGGGCGGGCTCCGGCGCGCTCGGTGACATCGGCGCGCACATCATCGACCTGACCCAGTACGTCACGGGTCAGCTCGTCACCGGGGTCAGCGCGCTCACCGAGACGTTCGTGCGGCAGCGGCCACTCGTCGCCGGGTCGAGCGGCCTCGCCGCGCAGGCCGACGGCAACGGCAGCGCGACGGGTCAGGTGACTGTGGACGACGCGGCGGTGTTCGTGGCCAGGCTCGACGGGGGAGCGCTGGCCACGTACGAGGCGACCCGGTTCGCCACCGGCCGCAAGAACGCCCTGCGGGTCGAGATCAACGGCTCGCGCGGCAGCGTCGTGTTCGACCTGGAACGCCTCAACGAACTGGAGTTCCTGGACGCCACGCGGCCCGCCGCCGAGCAGGGCTTCAGCCGGATCCTGGTGACCGAGCCGGACCACCCGTACCTGGGTGCGTGGTGGCCGCCCGGCCACATCATCGGCTACGAGCACTCCTTCACCCACCAGGCGCGCGACTTCGTCGAGGCGGTCGCCACCGGCGCCGACCCGGCACCGTCGTTCGCCGACGCGCTTCAGGTCCAGCTCGTGCTCGACGCGGTGACCCGCTCGGCCGAGCGGGCCGCCTGGACGGAGGTGGAGCCCGCTCTGGCCGAAGCTTCCGCCTGACCCGAGGCGGCCCCTGCGGGGTCCGCCGACACTCACCGGCGCCGGCCGGCGAGGGCCCGCCGCGGTTGCGCCCCGCGGCGGGGACGAGGCCGGCTCCGGGGAGCGTGCCGCCGGTGTCCGCCGGCACGGCCAGTACGGCCCTCCGGTGCGGCCGGACCGGGATTCCCCGGCCGCACCGGCGGACCGGCCTTACCTGGGGAGGTAGCGCGAATGCGTACGGGTGTCTGGCTGGTGGGTGCGCGCGGCTCGGTCGCCACCACCGCCGTGGTCGGCGGGCTGGCCCTGCGGGCCGGGCTCACCGCGCCGACCGGCTGCGTGACCGAGCTGCCCGACCTGCGCGGGCCCGCCCTGCCGGGCTTCGCCGATCTCGTCTTCGGCGGCCACGACGTGGTCGCCACCCCGCTCACCAAACGCGCCGAGGCGCTGGCCGCCGCCGGGGTGCTGCCCGCCCGGCTGGCCGACGCCGTGGCACCGGACCTGGCCGCCGTCGAGGCGGCCCTGCGTCCCGCACCGACCGAGGGCGACCAGGGCGAGCGGATCGCCACTGTGGTCCGTGACCTGACCGGGTTCCGGGACCGGCACGGGCTGGACCGGGTGGTGGTGGTCAACGTCGCCGCGACTGAGCCGGCGCCCGTCCCACACCCGGCGCACCACGACCTGGCCGCGCTGCGGGACGCGCTGACCGGCCCGGCCGACGTGCTGCCGCCCAGCTCCGGATACGCGTACGCGGCGTTCACCGCCGGCTGCCCGTACGTGGACTTCACCCCGTCGACCGGTGCCCGGCTGCCGGCCCTGGCCGCGCTCGCCGTCGAACACGCGCTGCCGTACGCCGGGCACGACGGCAAGACCGGCGAGACGCTGCTCAAGTCGGTGCTCGCCCCGATGTTCGCGATGCGGCACCTGGCCGTGCGCTCCTGGTCCGGCACGAACCTGCTCGGTGGCGGCGACGGCGCCACGCTCGCCGACCCGGCCGCCAACGCCGCGAAGGTGGGCAGCAAGCAGCGGGTGCTCGCCGAGACGCTCGGCTACCTGCCGCAGGGCCACACCCGGATCGAGTACGTCGAGGAACTGGGCGACTTCAAGACGGCCTGGGACCTGGTCACGTTCGCCGGTTTCCTGGGCACCGGCATGCGGATGGAGTTCACCTGGCACGGCTGCGACTCCGCGCTGGCCGCGCCGCTCGTGCTGGACCTGGCCCGGCTCACCGCCGCCGCGCACGCCGCCGGCCACCACGGTCCGCTGACCGAGCTGGCGTTCTTCTTCAAGGATCCGCTCGGCGCGACCGGCCACGCGCTCGGCGACCAGTGGACGGTGCTGCGGGACTTCGTCGCCGGCCTGCACGCCCGGGTGACGCCGTGACCCGCCTGGCCGACCTGGCCGAACTGGTCCGGGCGCCCGCCGCGCTCTCCGTACCGGGGGATGTGCTCTCCGGCGCGGCGGCCGCCGGTGCGCTCGGCCCGCGCACACCGGCCCTGGCCGGCGCGTCGGTGCTGCTCTACTGGGCCGGGATGGCCGCCAACGACTGGGCCGACCGGCGGCTGGACGCGGTCGAGCGGCCGGAGCGGCCGATTCCGTCCGGCCGGGTGCGCCCGTCCGTCGCGCTCGGCGTCGCGTCCGGCCTGACCGCCGCCGGGCTCGCGGTAGCCACCGCCGCCGGGGGCCGCCGCGCGGCGGCGGTCGCGCTCCCCCTCGCCGCGACGATCTGGGGGTACGACCTACGGGCGAAGAACACCGCGGCCGGCCCGGCGGTGATGGCCGCGTGCCGGGGGCTGGACGTGCTGCTCGGCGCGTCCGGCGGGCGGGTGGTCCGGGCGCTGCCGGCCGCGCTCACAGTCGCGGCGCACACCTGGACCGTGACCGCGCTGTCCCGCCGCGAGGTCACCGGCGCGGACCGGCGTCTGCCCGGCCTCACACTGGCCGGCACCGCCCTGATCGCGCTCGCCACCCCGGCCCGGCCCACGCAACCCGCCACCGGCCGCGGCGGTTCCAGCCGCGCCGCCCGGCTCGGTGACCTCGTGCCGGCGGTCCTCGCGGCCGGATACGCCACCCGCTACGGCCGGGCCCAGGCGCGGGTGCTCGCCGACCCGTCACCGGGCCGGGTGCGCGCCGCCGTCGGGGCCGGGATCACCGGGCTGCCCGCGTTGCAGGGCGCGCTGACCGCCCGCGCCGGGGCCCGGATGCTCGGCCTCGCCGTGGCCGGCGCCGCCCCGCTCGGCCGCCGCCTGGCCCGACTGATCTCACCGACATGACCGCCGCGCCCACCCGGGCCGCCGCCGGCCCACTGTCCGGACCGGGCGCGCTGCGCTTCGGGTACGGCACCAACGGCTTCGCCAACCACCGGCTCGGCGACGCGCTGGCGGTGATCGCCGACCTCGGGTACGTGGGCGTCGCGCTCACCCTCGACCACGACCACCTGGACCCGTTCGCCCCCGGCCTGGCCCGCCGGGTCGCCGCCGTACGCCGCCGGCTGGACGCGCTCGGGCTCGCAGTGGTGGTCGAGACCGGCGCCCGGTACCTGCTCGACCCGCGGCACAAGCACGCGCCGACACTGCTGCACGACGACCCGGCACGGCGGGTGGAGTTCCTGCGCCGGGCCGTCCGGATCGGCGCCGACCTGGGCGCGGAGGCGGTCTCCTTCTGGGCCGGCGTACGCCCGCCCGGCGTACCACCCGATGTCGCGGCCGACCGCCTGGTCGCGGGCTGCGCGACGGTGTGCGCCGAGGCGGCGGAGGCGGGCGTGCCGCTGGGTTTCGAGCCGGAGCCGGGCATGCTCGTCGAGGACATCGCCGGGTGGTGGTGGCTGCGCGAGGCGCTCGGCGCGCCGCCCGGCTTCGGCATCACGCTCGACATCGGCCACTGCCGCTGCCTGGAGCCGCTGCCGGTGCCACAGTGCGTGTCCGAGGTCGCCGAGCACCTGGTCAACGTGCAGATCGACGACATGCGCCGGGGTGTGCACGAGCACCTGGAGTTCGGCACCGGCGAGATCGACTTCCCGCCGGTGCTGCGTGCCCTGGCCGACGCCGGCTACCGCGGGCTGGTGGCCGTGGAACTGCCCCGGCACTCGCACGCCGCCCCGGCCGTCGCCGCCCGCTCACTGGACTTCCTGCGCACCGCCGCCTCGCGCGGCGAGGGGCGGTGACCCACCACCTTCCACCCGGCAGAGGGGAGACGGCATGACACCCGACCGACTGCGCGCCGCGCTTCGGGGCGTACCCGATCCGCAGTGGCTGGACGCGGCGCTGCGCCGCGTCGCGACCGAACCCACGGCCGTCGAGCGGTTCTTCGCCGCCGCCGCCCGGCGGTGCGGTCGCGGGCCGCTGCCCGACCTGCCCGGCTGGACGGCCGACGACGCGGCGCGGGCGCTGCTGCTGACCGCGCTGCCGAACGGCCACGCCGTCGCCGCGGAGACCCTGTACCGGCAGGGCGACGCCGCCGAGAAACGCGCCGTGCTGCGCGCGCTGCCGCTGCTGCCGATCGGCGCGGAATGCGTGCCGCTGCTGCACGACGCGATCCGCACCAACGACACCCGGCTGGTCGCCGCCGCGCTCGGCCCGTACGCCCGGCACCTGGAGCAGGCGACCTGGCGGCAGGCGGTGCTCAAGTGCGTGTTCACCGGCGTGCCGCTGGCGGTGGTCGACGGCCTGGCCGACCGCGCCGACGGCGAGCTGGCCCGGATGCTCGCCGCGTTCGCCGCCGAACGGCACGCCGCCGGTCGCGACATGCCCACCGACGCGACCGACCTGCTGCGCCGGCTGACCATCCCCACCACGGAGGCGTGACATGCGCATCTTCGACCCGCACATCCACATGACGTCCCGCACCACGGACGACTACGAGCGGATGGCCGCCGCCGGGGTCCGCGCGGTGGTCGAGCCGGCGTTCTGGCTGGGCCAGCCGCGCACCAGCGTGGACAGCTTCGTGGACTACTTCGACTCGCTGATCGGGTGGGAGCCGTTCCGGGCCGGCCAGTTCGGCATCCGGCACCACGCCACAGTGGCGCTGAACCCGAAGGAGGCGAACGACCCGCGCTGCCGGCCGGTGCTCGACCTGCTGCCCCGCTACCTGGACAAGGACGGCGTGGTGGCGGTCGGCGAGATCGGGTACGACGCGATGACGCCGGCCGAGGACGCCGCGCTGGCCGGGCAGCTCGCCCTGGCCGTCGCGCACGACCTGCCCGCGCTGGTGCACACGCCGCACCGGGACAAGGCGCGCGGCGTCGAGCGGACGCTCGCGGTGGTCACCGAGTCGGGCATCCCGCCCGGGCGGGTGCTGGTCGACCACCTCAACGAGGTGACAGTGGAACTGGTCCGGGACACCGGCTGCTGGCTGGGCTTCTCCATCTATCCCGAGACGAAGATGTCGCCGCCGCGCATGGTGGAGCTGCTGAAGCGGTACGGCACCGAGCGGATGCTGGTGAACTCCGCCGCCGACTGGGGTCGGTCGGACCCGCTGCTGACCCGGGCCACCGGGGAGGCGATGCTGCTGGCCGGGTTCGACGCCGACGAGGTGGACCGGGTGCTGTGGCGCAACCCGGTGGAGTTCTACGGCCAGTCCGGCCGGCTCGACCTGACCGACCTGGAGGCGTGCGACCCCACCTTCGCCGGCAACTCGATCCTGCGCGGGGGGCAGTGATGCGGCTGCGTCACGCCGACGGCACGACCGTCCACCTCGGCTACTGCACGAACGTGCACCCGGCCGAGGACCTGCCGGGCGTCGTCGCCCAGCTCGACACGTACGCGGTGGCGGTGCGCCGGGCGCTCGGCGTCGACCGGCTCGGGCTCGGCCTCTGGCTGGCCGCGCCGGTGGCCGCCGCGCTCGCCGCCGACCCGTCGGCCCGCCGCCGGCTGCGCCACGAGCTGACCGTACGCGGGCTGGAGGTGGTCACGCTCAACGGCTTCCCGTACGCCGCGTTCCAGGCCCCGGTGGTGAAGGGCGCGGTGTACCACCCGGACTGGACCACGCCGCAGCGGTCGGCGTACACGCTGGACCTGGCCCGGGTACTGGCCGACCTGCTGCCCGACGACGCCGTCCGGGGCTCGATCTCGACGCTGCCGATCGCCTGGCGCACCCCGTGGGATTCCGGGCGGGCCGCCACCGCCCGGCGCCGGCTGGACGCGCTGGCCGAGGGCTTGGCCGCCGTGCAGTGGGACACCGGCCGGGTGATCCGGGTGGGCTTCGAACCGGAACCGGGCTGTCTGGTGGAGTCGACGGGACAAGCACGCGAGGTATTCTCAGACATGGATACCGACCGGCTCGGGATCTGCCTGGATCTCGCGCACCTGGCGTGTGCCTGGGAGCGGCCGGCGGATGCCCTGGCCGGGCTGCGTGCCGCCGGGCTGCCGGTGGTCAAGGTCCAGGTGTCGGCCGCGATCGAGGCGCCCGACCCGGCCGGGGCGAGCGAGGCGCTGCGCCGTTTCGTCGAACCGAGGTTCCTGCACCAGACCCGGGCCGCCGGAGTGTGCGGCGCCGCCGATCCGGCCGATCCGGCGTACGCGGCCGACGACCTCGACGCCGCACTCGACGCGCGCCTGCCCGGGGCGTGGCGGGTGCACTACCACGTGCCGTTGCACGCCCCGCCCGAGCCGCCGCTGCGCTCCACGGTCCCGGTGCTACGCGAGGCGCTCGCCGCGTTGTTCGCCGGTCCGGTCGCCGGCTGCGACCACCTCGACGTCGAGACGTACACCTGGGGGGTGCTGCCGGAGGCGCGGCGGCCGCGCGGCGACGCGGAGCTGGCCGCCGGCATCGCCGCCGAGCTGGCGTTCGCCCGCGACGAGCTGACCGCGCTCGGCCTGGCCGACGGCGGCGGGGTGGGCGCTCCGGGTCCGCGGGCGGCGGAAGGCGTCCCCTCGTGAGCCGGCGGCTGGTGGTGCTCGACGTGGTCGGGCTGACGCCGCGTCTGCTGGCGCACATGCCGCGGCTGCGCGCGGTGGCCGAGGCCGGGTTCGCCGCCGAGCTGGGCACCGTGCTGCCGGCGGTGACCTGCTCGGCGCAGTCCACGTTCCTCACCGGCGAGCTGCCCGCCGGGCACGGCGTGGTGGGCAACGGCTGGTACTTCCGCGACCTGGGCGAGGTGCTGCTCTGGCGGCAGCACCACGCGCTCGTCGGCGGCGAGAAGGTGTGGCAGGCGGCCCGCCGCGTCGAGCCGGGCTACCGGGTCGCGAACGTCTGCTGGTGGTACGCGATGGGCGCGGACGTGGACTGGACGGTCACGCCGCGCCCGGTCTACCACGCCGACGGCCGCAAGGAGCCGGACTGCTGGACCGACCCGCCCGAGCTGCGGGACACGCTCACCGACGCGCTCGGCACGTTCCCGCTGTTCAGCTACTGGGGTCCGGGCGCCGGGCTGCCGTCCTCGGCGTGGATCAGCCGGGCGGCGCAGCGCATCCTCACCGACCACGCCCCCGACCTGACCCTGGTCTACCTGCCGCACCTGGACTACGACCTGCAACGCTTCGGCCCGTCCGGTCCGGAGGCCGCCGCCGCGGCGGCCGAGCTGGACGCCGTGCTCGGTCCGCTGCTCGACGCCGCGCGGGAGCAGGGAGCCACCGTGGTGGCGTTGTCCGAGTACGGCATCACCGACGTGTCCCGACCGGTGGACGTGAACCGGATGCTGCGCGCCGAGGGGCTGTTGCGGGTCTACACCCAGGCCGGGATGGAATACCTCGACCCGTGGACGTCGCGGGCGTTCGCGGTCGCCGACCACCAGGTGGCGCACGTCTACGTCAGGGAACCGGCGGACGTGCCGGCCGTGGCGAAGCTCTGCGCCGCGCTGCCGGGCGTGGCCGAGGTGCTGGACGCCGCCGGGCAGGCCGGGTACGGCCTGGACCACCCGCGCTCGGGTGAGCTGGTGCTGGTGGCCGAGCCGGACGCCTGGTTCACGTACTACTACTGGCTCGACGACGCGCGGGCGCCCGACTTCGCCCGGCTGGTCGAGATCCACCGCAAGCCCGGCTACGACCCGGCCGAGCTGTTCTTCGACCCGGCCGCGCCGGGCGCGGCGAAGCGCCGGGCGGCGGTGGCGCTGGCCCGCAAGAAGCTCGGGCTGCGCTACCTCATGAACGTGGTGGGACTGGACGCGGGCGCGCGGGCGGTGCGTGGTTCACACGGGCGCCTGCCCGCCGACCCGGCGGACGGCCCGGTGCTGCTCTGCTCCGACCGGGCCGCGATCCGGCCCCGGGTGGAGGCCACTGATGTGAAGGCGTTGCTGCTCGAAGTCGCCGGACTGGCCTGGGAGGCACCATGACCGTAACCGTCGCACCGACCGACCCGGCCCTGCTGCGGGGCCGCTTCGACGCCGCGCTCGCCGCGTTCCTGGACGCGAGAGAGCCGGGTCGGCCGGACGACGGTACGGGGGCCGTCCACACCGCTCTACGCTGGTTCGTCCTGGCCGGCGGCAAGCGGATGCGCCCACTGTTCTGCTACTGGGGCTGGCGGGGGTTCGGCGGCCCGGACGCCCCGGCGATCGTGGTCGCCGCGGCGTCGCTGGAGTTGTTCCACGCGTTCGCGCTGATCCACGACGACATCGTGGACCGCAGCGACCGCCGCCGGGGCGCGCCGACGCTGCACCGGTTCTTCGCCGACCTGCACGCCCGCTGCGGCTGGCAGGGCGACTCGGCGGCATACGGCCGGCAGGCGGCGGTGCTCTGCGGCGACCTGTGCGCCACCTGGTCGGCCGAGATGTTCCACGGGTGCGGGTTGCCGCCCGAGCGGCTGCGCCGGGGGCAGATGCTGCTGTCCCGGATGCGCTCGGAGGTGATCGCGGGGGAGTACCTGGACGTGGTCGGGGCGGCCGGGGACGGCACTGTGGCGAGCGCGCTCACCGTGGTACGGCTGAAGACGGCCCGCTACACGGTGACCCGTCCGGTGCAGATCGGCGCCGCGCTCGCCGGCGCCTCGCCGGAGGAGGTGGCCGCGCTGGCCGGGTTCGGCGACCCGCTCGGTGACGCGTTTCAGCTCCGCGACGACCTGCTCGGCGTCTTCGGCGACCCGTCCGTGACCGGCAAGTCCAACCTGGACGACCTGCGGGAAGGCAAACCGACGGTGCTGCTGGCGCTGGCCCGGGCGTCCACCTCCCCGGCCGGCGCGGCCCGGCTGGGGGAGCTGGTCGGCGATCCCGGCCTCGACCAGGCGGGCGCGGCCGAGGTGCGGGGCATCGTCGAGGAGTCCGGCGCCCGGGAGGCGGTGGAGCGGATGATCCGCACCCGGGCCGACGCCGCACTGGTCGCACTGGACGCGCTGCCGCTGGCGCAGCCGGCGCGACGGGTGCTGGCGGCGCTCGCGGAGCGGGCGGTCGACCGCCACGAATGACACCCACTTTTGTCGCTGAGCGGCGAAAGTCCAAGCCGATCGATCAGAAGCTATGGACAGGCTGATCGAAAGGTCTTAATGTCGTGCACAGCACAACGCTGTTTCGCCGAGGTGATCGCCCCGCACCAGATCGCCCCGCACCGCCCGCCTCGGCGAGGTGACCTCCGGTCCTGACCGGAGGTCGCGGCCCGCCGACCTCCCGGCGGGCCGGCGCAGCATCCCCCTGCTCGGCATCCGGCGCGACGCGCGCCCGGTCCTGGCTGCGCGCGTCAGGAAGGGACAGCACAGCATGTCCAGCCACCCCCACCACCCCCGTGCCCGGCGACCGATCGCCGCTGCCGCAGCGCTGCTGCTCGCGGCCACCGCCGGCACCGTCACAGTGGCCGCGGCGTCCGTCCCGGCGTCCGCCCACCCGATCCCGGCGAGCGACTTCCAGCAGGTCGAACTCGCCCGCGGTGTCGCCGAGACCGGCGAACCGATGTCGCTCGCGGTGCTGCCCGACCGGTCGGTCCTGCACACCGCCCGCAACGGCACGCTGCGCCGCACCGACGCGGCCGGCGCCACCACGGTCGTCGGCACGCTGCCGGTCTACACCCACGACGAGGAGGGGCTCCAGGGCGTCGGCGTCGACCCCGGCTTCGCCTCCAACCGGCACATCTACCTCTACTACGCCCCGCCGCTGTCCACCCCGGCCGGGGACGCCCCCGCCACCGGCAGCGACTTCTCCGCCTGGCAGGGCGTCAACCGGCTGTCCCGGTTCACGCTCAACGCCGACTTCACGCTCAACCAGGCCAGCAAGGTCGACGTGCTCGACGTACCGGCCGACCGGGGGCTGTGCTGCCACGTCGGCGGCGACATCGACTTCGACGCCGCCGGCAACCTCTACCTGTCCACCGGCGACGACACCAACCCGTTCGACTCCGCCGGCTACGCGCCGATCGACGAGCGCACCAACCGCAACCCCGGGTACGACGCGCAGCGCAGCGCCGGCAACACCAACGACCTGCGGGGCAAGATCCTGCGGATCAAGGTGAACGCCAACGGCACGTACTCGATCCCGGCCGGCAACCTCTTCGCCCCCGGCACCGCGCGGACCCGCCCGGAGATCTACGCGATGGGCTTCCGCAACCCGTTCCGGATCAGCGTCGACAAGGCCACCGGAGTCGTCTACGTGGGCGACTACGGGCCGGACGCCGGCACCACCACCGCCCGCGGCCCGTCCGGCCAGGTCGAGTTCAACCGGGTCACCGGGCCCGGCAACTACGGCTGGCCGTACTGCACCGGCACCAACACGGCCGCCGAGACGTACGCCGAATGGGACTTCGCCACCGGCACCGCCGGCCCGAAGTTCAACTGCGCCGGTGGCCCGACGAACAACTCGTTCCGCAACACCGGCCTGGCCACGCTGCCTGCGGCGAAGCCGTCCTGGATCCGCTACGCCGGTGACGCCGGCAGCCCGCCCGAGTTCGGCGGCGGCTCCGAGTCGCCGATGGGCGGACCGGTCTACCGGTACGACGCGGCGAACCCGTCCACCACGAAGTTCCCGCAGTCCTTCGACGGGCAGTTCTTCGCCACCGAGTTCGGCCGGGGCTGGATCAAGCCGATCCACGTCAACGCGGACGGCTCACCCGGCACCATCGACAGCTTCCCGTGGACCGGCAAGCAGGTGATGGACTCGGCCTTCGGCCCGGACGGCGCGTACTACGTGCTCGACTACGGCACCGGCTACTTCAACGGCGACGCCAACTCGGCGCTGTACCGATTCGACTACCTGGGCGGCGCCAACCGCGCCCCGGTGGCCCGCGCCGCCGCCGACCGGACCTCCGGCGCCGCGCCGCTCACCGTGGCGTTCTCCTCGGCCGGCTCGTCCGACCCGGAGGGCGGTGCGCTGACGTACGCCTGGACGTTCGGCGACGGCGGCACCTCCACCGCGGCGAACCCGTCGCACACCTACACCGCGAACGGCAGGTACACCGCCACGCTGACCGTGCGCGACCCGCAGGGCGCCACCGGCACCGCCAGTGTGACGGTCACGGTGGGCAACACCGCGCCGACGGTGGTGATCGAGACGCCCGGCAACGGCAAGCTGTTCTCCTTCGGCGACACGGTGCCGTTCCGGATCACCGTCACCGACCCGGAGGACGCCACGATCGACTGCACGAAGGTCAAGATGACCTACGTGCTCGGCCACGACCAGCACGGCCACCAGATCACCTCGGCGACCGGCTGCACCGGCTCGATCGCCGTACCCGTCGACGGTGAGCACGACGACGCGGCGAACATCTTCGCCGTCTTCGACGCCGAGTACACCGACTCCGGCGGCCTCACCACGCACACCCAGCACACGCTCCAGCCCCGGCACCGGCAGGCCGAGCACTTCAGGACGTCGTCCGGGATCAACACGTTCGACAAGGCCACCGCCGAGGGCGGCAAGACCGTCGGCGACATCCACAACGGGGACTGGATCGCGTTCCAGCCGTACCTGCTGGCCGACGCCACCGGGTTCACCGCCCGGGTCTCGTCCGCCGGGGCCGGCGGCACGCTCCAGGTGCGGGCCGGCTCGGCCACCGGCACCGTGCTCGGCTCGGCCACCGTCCCGGTCACCGGCGCCTGGGACACGTTCACCACAGTCACCGGCACGATCACCGGTCCGCCGGCCGGCACCACCACGCTCTACCTGACGTTCGCCGGCGGCACCGGGGCGCTCTACGACCTGGACGCGTTCACGCTCACCACGTCGGCCGTGCGCACCGGCCCGGTGAAGGGCCTGGCCGGCAAGTGCCTGGACGTCCGCAACGCCGCCACCGCCGACGGCACCCAGATCCAGCTCTACACCTGCAACGGCACGACGGCGCAGTCGTGGACCGTGACGCCGAACGCCACAGTGAAGGCGCTCGGCAAGTGCCTGGACGTGTCCGGCGGCGCCAGCGCGGACGGCACGAAGATCCAGCTCTACACGTGCAACGGCACCGGCGCGCAGAACTGGTCCGCGCAGGCCGACGGGACGCTGCGCAACCCGCAGTCGGGCAAGTGCCTGGACGTGTCCGGCAACAACTCCGCCGACGGCACGGCGGTGCACCTGTGGACCTGCACCGGCGCGGCGAACCAGCGCTGGGCCCTGCCGTGAGGATGAAGGAGAACCAGATGAAACTCGTGCGTACCGCACTGGGGGCGGTGACCGCCGTCCTCGCCACCATCGCCTGCACCGTCCCCGCGGGCCCGGCCGCCGCCGCCGACGCCCCCTACGACGTGCTCGTCTTCTCCAAGACCGCCGGCTTCCGCCACGACTCCATCGCGGTCGGCACGCAGGCGGTGCGCGAGCTGGGCGCGGCGAACAACTTCACAGTCACCGCGACCGAGGACGCCGCCCAGTTCACCGCCGCCAACCTGGCCCGCTTCGAGGCGGTGATCTTCCTCAACACCACGGGAGACGTCCTCAACGCCAGCCAGCAGTCGGCGTTCGAGGCGTACATCGGCGCCGGCGGCGGGTACGTCGGCGTGCACTCCGCCGCCGACACCGAGTACGACTGGCCGTTCTACGGCAACCTGGTCGGCGCCTGGTTCGCCTCCCACCCGGCCATCCAGCCGGCCGTCGTGAAGGTGGAGGACCGGGCGCACGCGGCCACCGCGCACCTGCCGCAGCGGTGGAACCGCACCGACGAGTGGTACGACTACCGCACCAACGCCCGCTCCACCGCGCACGTGCTGGCCAGCCTGGACGAGTCCACGTACTCCGGTGGCTCGATGGGCGGCGACCACCCGCACGCCTGGTGCAAGACGTACAGCGGCGGCCGGTCCTTCTACACCGGCGGCGGCCACACCCAGGCGTCGTACTCCGACGCGGCGTTCCGTTCGCACCTGCTCGGCGGCATCCGCTACGCCGCCGGGCGCACGAAGGCCGACTGCCGGCCGGAGACCGGCTACACCGCGCTCTACAACGGCGGCACCACCGGCTGGTCGCAGGCCGGGCCGGGCAGCTTCACCAACGCCGACGCCACGCTCACCTCGGTCGGCGGCATGGGCCTCTACTGGTACAGCGCGAAGCAGTTCACCAACTACTCGCTCAAGCTGGACTGGCGGCTGGCCGGTGACGACAACTCCGGCGTGTTCGTCGGCTTCCCGCCGTCGAGCGACCCGAACTCGGCGGTGAACAACGGCTACGAGATCCAGATCGACCCCACCGACGCGGCCGACCGGACCACCGGCGCGATCTACGGTTTCAAGTCCGCCGACCTGGCGGCCCGGGACGCGGCGCTCAACCCGGCGGGGGAGTGGAACACCTACGAGATCCTGGTCGAGGGAGAGCGCCTTCAGGTCTTCCTCAACGGCGTACGAGTCAACGACTTCACCAACACCGACCCGGTGCGGTCACTCGCCGGGCACGTCGGCATCCAGAACCACGGCACCGGCGACGACGCGTCGTTCCGCAACATCCGGATCAAGGAACTCGGCGGCACGCCGCCGCCGACCGGCAACACCACGGTCCAAGCCGAGGCGTTCGGTTCGGCCAGCGGCGTCAGCGCGTACCCCAAGGCCGGCGCCAACGGCGGCCAGACCCTGGGGTACGTGGACCCGGGCGACTGGGCCGCGTACCCGGGGCTGGACCTGACCGGTGTGACGTCGCTGCGCGCCCGGGTGGTGTCCGGTGGCCCGGGCGGCACGCTCCAGGTGCGGACCGGCTCGCCGACCGGCCCGGTGCTCGGCCAGGTGGCGGTGCCGAACACCGGTGGCTGGACCACGTTCGCCGATGTGAGCACCGCGCTCACCGGCGTGCCGTCCGGTACGCAGACGGTGCACCTGACGTTCACCGGCAGCGGCTCCGGGCTGTTCGACGTGGACGACTTCACGCTGGTCCGCTCGACCGGCACCGGCGGTACGGGCCCGGTCAAGGGCCTGGCCGGCAAGTGCCTGGACGTGCGCAGCGGATCGTCGGCGGACGGCACCCAGATCCAGCTCTACACCTGCAACGGCTCGACGGCGCAGTCGTGGACGGTGACGCCGAACGGGCCGGTGAAGGCGCTCGGCAAGTGCCTGGACGTGTCCGGCGGCGCCAGCGCGGACGGCACGAAGATCCAGCTCTACACGTGCAACGGCACGGGCGCGCAGAACTGGTCCGCGCAGGCCGACGGGACGGTACGCAACCCGCAGTCGGGCAAGTGCCTGGACGTGTCCGGCAACAACTCCGCCGACGGCACGGCGGTGCACCTGTGGACGTGCACCGGCGCGGCGAACCAGCGCTGGACCCTGCCCTGACGGAGGCCATAGAGTGGAGGCGGCGACCGCGAGGTGGCCGGTGACCCGGCGGGAGGCGCAACCCGCCCGGGAGCAGACGCTCCGGCGTCCACCGGTTCCCACGCGCCGCCGCCTCCGGTCGTCCTCGCCCCGGTCCGCGACGGAATCCCCCATCACCACAGGGGAGAAGGACAATGGCGCGACCCATCACGCTCTTCACCGGCCAGTGGGCCGATCTGCCGTTCGACGAGGTCTGCCGGCTCGCCGCCGAGTGGGGCTACGACGGGCTGGAGATCGCCTGCTGGGGCGACCACTTCGAGGTGGACAAGGCGCTCGCCGACGACTCGTACGTGGAGCGCAAGCGGGCCACCCTCGCCAAGCACAACCTCCAGGTGTTCGCCGTCTCCAACCACCTGGTCGGGCAGGCCGTCTGCGACCACCCGATCGACGAGCGGCACCAGGACATCCTGCCGGCCCGGATCTGGGGCGACGGCGAGCCGGAGGGCGTGCGGCAGCGGGCCGCCGAGGAGATCAAGGACACCGCGCGGGCGGCGGCGAAGCTCGGCGTACGCACCGTCGTCGGCTTCACCGGCTCGTCCATATGGCACACGGTGGCGATGTTCCCGCCGGTGCCGCCGGCCATGATCGAGCGCGGCTACCAGGACTTCGCCGACCGGTGGAACCCGATCCTGGACGTGTTCGACGAGGTGGGCGTGCGGTTCGCGCACGAGGTGCACCCCAGCGAGATCGCCTACGACTACTGGACCACGAAGCGCACGCTGGAGGCGATCGGGCACCGGGAGGCGTTCGGGCTCAACTGGGATCCGTCGCACTTCGTCTGGCAGGAGCTGGACCCGGTGAACTTCATCTTCGACTTCGCCGACCGGATCTACCACGTGGACTGCAAGGACGCGAAGGTCCGTACCGGGGACGGGCGCCGCGGCCGGCTCTCCTCCCACCTGCCCTGGGCCGACATGCGGCGCGGCTGGGACTTCGTCTCCACCGGCCACGGCGACGTGCCGTGGGAGGACTGCTTCCGGGCGCTCAACGCGATCGGCTACGACGGCCCGATCTCGGTCGAGTGGGAGGACGCCGGCATGGACCGCCTGGTCGGCGCGCCCGAGGCGCTCCAGTTCGTCCGCCGCCTGGCCTTCGACGCCCCCAGCGCCGCCTTCGACGCCGCCTTCAGCACCCGCGCCTGACCACCCCCACCCTCGCCCCTCCCCGCCCCCGCGATCTTGCAGTTGCGGCCCTCCCAAAACGGGGTGTTACCGACATCCCGTGGGCCGCAAGTGCAAGATCGGCGGCGGCGGCGGCGGCGGCGGGGAGGGAGAGGGGGAGGGGGAGAGGGCTAGCGGGCGGCGTAGGTCTGGGTGCTGACCAGGTGGGCCGCGCCGATCAGGCCCGCGGTGTCGCCCAGGTCGGACAGGACGATCGGCATGCTGCCGGTCGCTAGCGGCGTGGAGCGCCGGTAGACCACGCCCCGGATCTCGGCGAGCAGGACCGGCCCGATCCCGGCCGGCGCGCCGCCGATGATCACGATGGCCGGGTTGACGAAGCTGACCAGCCCGACCAGCACCCGCCCGAGCCGGCGGGCGGCGTCGCGCACGAGCGTCTGCGCCGCCGGGTCGCCCTCGGTGGCCGCCGCGGCCACGTCGGCCACCGACAGCGTCCCGGCCGCGGCCAGCCGGTCCGCCAGCGCCGTCGAGCGCCCGGCCCGCGCGGCGCTCACCGCCTCCCGCACCAGTGCGACATCCCCGCAGTACGCCTCGACGCACCCGTTGTTGCCGCAGCCGCACAGCGGCCCGTCCTCGGTGAGCTGGAAATGGCCGATGTCGCCCGCCCCGCTGGCCGCGCCCCGGTAGAGCGAGCCGGCGAGCACCAGCCCGCAGCCGATCGCCTCGCCCAGCTTGACGTAGAGGAAGTCGTCGAACGGACGGCCGGTCCCGGCGTGCCGTTCGCCGAGGGCCATCGCGTTGGCGTCGTTGTCCACCTGCACCGGGCAGCCCAGCTCCGCGGCGAGCGTGTCGCGTACCGGGAAGCGGTGCCAGCCGGGCAGGGCCGGCGCGGAGACCGGCGTGCCGTCGCGGACCGAGACCGGCGCGGGCAGCGCGACGCCGACGCCGGTGAGCGACGTCAGTCCCGCCTCGACGCGCAGCTTGCCGAGCAGTTCGACGATGCGCCCGACCACGCCGTCCGGGCCGAGCCGGACGTCCACCGGCTCATCGTGCCGGGCGAGCGGGTTCAGTTCGCCGTCGGTGAGCGCGACCCGCAGGAGACCGTCGCCGACGAGCACCGCGCCGAACCGGACCTGCGCGCCGACGCGCAGCAGCGACGACCGGCGGCCGCCCCGCGACGCGGCCGGCCCGGCGCTCTCCACCAGGCCGAGCGTGGTCAGCCGGTCCACCTCGGCGGCGAACCGGGCCCGGGGCAGGCCGAGGAGGTCGGCCAGCTCGACCCGGGAGCGTGGGCCGTCGTCGCGCAGCAGGCGCAGCAGCCGCGCCTGATCCGCCGTCTCCGGTCCGACCATCGGCATGTGGTCACCTCCCCACCGAGAATGTGCCACATCCGTGCCCGCGCACACGGGAGCGGGCCGGTCACCCGGAGGTGACCGGCCCGCTGTCCGCTTGCGTCAGAGCGTGTTGCCGGTGGACGGCTTGCTGCTCGTGCCGGTCGTGGTCGACCCGGTGGAGCTGGTCGAGCCGGTCGAGCCCGTGCCGTTGGCGCTGCGGCTGCCGACCGCGGCCGGCGTACCGGCGAACGGCTTGTCGGCGTCGGTCATGCCCTGCTTGCCGCCGTTGCCGGTGGCGAGCTTCTCACCGATCTTGGTCTGCCCCAGCTTGTCCTTGCCCTCCGAGTAGAGCCGGGTCGCCTGGGCCTGCGCGACCCCGGCCGCCTCCTGGACGGTCGGGTGGTCGAGCACCTTGCGCCCGCGGACCACCAGCTCCTCGTACTTCTCCCGGCCGGCACGGGCGCCCAGGACGAATCCCGCAGCCAGCCCGCCAAGAAACATGATCTTTCCGCGCATGGCGGCTCCTTCCGTACCTGACGCTCTCGCCGGTCTCCGCCAGCTCGGCGGAATGACCGTCTCGCGCCTGCGTTCTCTGTCGACGGCTAACTACCCATCCTGCTCTCCGCTCATACCTCCCTGTGCCGAGATGACGATTTGTCCGTAATCCTGGCGCGTCAGCCGGTCAGGTCCTCCTCCGATAACCCCCTGGCGCACCACCCCCCGATGTCCTGTACTCTTGTCCCCGTCGCACGGAGCGGAGAGATCCGAACCGAGCGGTGCACGGTCCCCTGTAGCTCAATTGGCAGAGCAGCCGGCTGTTAACCGGCAGGTTATTGGTTCGAGTCCAATCGGGGGAGCTTCGCTCCACGTCACGCCCGTCGGCATCGCCGGCGGGCGTTCGTCGTTCCCGCGCCCCCTGCGATGCCCGGCTGCCCGGTTTCCACCCGCGAGTCCTCGTTCGCCCGGCAGGATGGTCGGCGTCGACTTAGACTCCCGCTGCGTCGATTGATGCGTCGATTCGAGGACGGTGGAGATGGCCGCAGGACGCAGCCGCTGGACCGCGACGCTGATCGCGGTGGCGGTGGTGCTCGGCTGGCTGATCGTCGGCGGCATCGCCGGCCCCTACTCCGGCAAGCTCGGCGAGGTCTCCACCAACGACAACGCCTCCTTCCTGCCGGCCGACGCCGAGGCCACCCGGGCGCAGGACCTGGCCGCCGGATTCGTCGACCGGGAGACCACCCCGGCACTCGTGGTCTACGAACGCCCCGGCGGCCTCACCCCCGCCGACCAGCAGCGCATCCAGGCCGACGCGGCCCGCTTCGCCGAGGTGCCGGGCGTGGTCGGCCCGCTGCCGCCGCCGATCGTCAGCCAGGACAAGCAGGCCGCCCAGGTGATCGTGCCGATCGACAGCGCCGAAGGCGAACAGATCCGGTCCGTGGTGGAACGTCTGCGCGACATCGCCGGCCCGGACCGCGACGGGCTCACCGTCGACGTGGCCGGACCGGCCGGGCTGCTCGGCGACCTGATCGAGGTGTTCAGCGCGATCGACGGGCCGTTGCTGCTGGTCACGCTCACGGTGGTGCTGGTCATCCTGCTCGTCGTCTATCGCAGCCCGATCCTCTGGATCTTCCCGCTGCTGGCCGCCGGGATGTCGTACTCGCTCGCCGCCGTCTTCGTCTACCTGCTCGCCGACCACGACATCGTCAAGCTCAACGGGCAGGCGCAGGGCATCCTCACCGTGCTCGTCTTCGGCGCCGGCACCGACTACGCGCTGCTGCTCATCGCCCGCTACCGGGAGGAGCTGCACCGACACGAGCGCCCCTGGGACGCGATGCGGACCGCCTGGAAGGGCGCCGCCCCGGCCGTCATCGCCTCCGGCGCCACAGTCATCGTCAGCCTGCTCTGCCTGCTGCTGTCCAGCCTCAACTCCAACCGCGCGCTCGGCCCGGTCAGCGCCGTCGGCATCGCCGCCACCCTGCTGGTCATGCTCACCTTCCT
The DNA here is from genome assembly GCF_049179035.1 of Micromonospora sp. WMMD1274. Lineage (NCBI taxonomy): Bacteria > Bacillati > Actinomycetota > Actinomycetes > Micromonosporales > Micromonosporaceae > Micromonospora > Micromonospora sp. WMMD1274. The sequence continues at coordinate 1,306,022 of NZ_JBMHMG010000001.1, read as the reverse complement.
GCCCGCGCTGCTGGTCCTCGGCGGCCGCTGGGCGTTCTGGCCCCGGCGACCCCAGTACGACCAGGCCGACCCCCGCACCGAGCACGGCATCTGGGCGCGGATCGCCGGCTTCGTGGCGCGCCGCGCGCGTACCGTCTGGGTCGTCACCGCCGTGGTGCTCGCCGCCCTCGCGATCGGGGTGACCCAGCTCGGCGCCACCACGCTCGGCCAGTCCCAGCTGTTCACCCAGCGCACCGACTCGGTCGCCGGGCAGGAGGTCATCGACAGGCACTTCGCGGCCGGCACCGGCAGCCCCGCCACCATCTTCACCACCCAGGCCACCGCCCGGCAGGTCGCCCAGGTGGCGCAGGGCGTACCGGGCGTCGCCTCGGTGCTGCCGCTCGGCGAGCGGGGCGAGAACGCGCCGCCCGACCCGGACGCGCCCCCCAAGGCGGTCGACGGACGGGTGCAGCTCGACGTCACGCTCGCCGACCCGCCGGACAGCAACGGCGCCGAGCGGACCATCCGCGACCTGCGCGAGGCGGTGCACCGGGTGCCCGCCGCCGACGCGGTGGTCGGCGGCTTCACCGCGATCAACGTCGACACCGCCGACGCCTCGGTACGCGACCGCGACGTCATCATCCCGGTGGTGCTGCTGGTCATCGCGGTCATCCTGGCGCTGCTGCTGCGCGCCCTGGTCGCCCCGGTGCTGCTGATCGCCACGGTGGTGCTGTCGTTCCTGGCCACGCTGGGCCTGTGCGCGCTGCTGTTCCGGTACGTCTTCGACTTCCCCGGCGTCGACCAGTCCTTCCCGCTGTTCGCGTTCGTCTTCCTGGTCGCGCTCGGCATCGACTACAACATCTTCCTGATGAGCCGGGTCCGCGAGGAGTCGGTACGGCGCGGCACTCGCGCCGGTGTGCTCGCCGGACTGGCCGTCACCGGTGGCGTGATCACCTCCGCCGGCATCGTGCTCGCCGCCACGTTCTCCGCGCTCGCCGTCCTGCCGCTCGTGGTGCTCGTCGAGCTGGGCGTGGCGGTAGCCGTCGGCGTACTGCTGGACACCGTCGTGGTCCGCTCGCTGCTGGTGCCCGCGCTCGCGTACGACATCGGGCCGAAGGTCTGGTGGCCGGGCCGGTTGTCGCGGTCGCACCGCGAGGGCGACCGGGCCGGGGCGGGGGTGGACAGTGCCTGACACGGACGTGGTGGTCGTCGGCGGCGGCCTGGCCGGTCTCGCCGCCGCGCGGCGGCTGCACCGCGCGGGCGTGCCGTGGCGGCTGCTGGAGGCGGGCGACCGGCTCGGCGGGCGGGTCGCCACCGACCGGGTCGACGGGTTCCTGCTCGACCGGGGCTTCCAGGTGCTCAACACCGCGTACCCGCGGCTCACCGGCCTGGTCGACGTCGGCACTCTCACGATGGGCTGGTTCACCTCCGGCGTGCTGGTCCGTCGTGGCGACCGGCTGGAACGCCTGGTCAATCCGCTGCGCGAACCCACCGGCGCACCCGGCACACTCACCTCGGGCATCGGGTCGCTGACCGACAGGTTGCGGTTCGCCGCGCTCGCCGCCGGCTACGCCACGGTGCCGGTCGGGCGGCTGCTCGACACGCCCGAGACCAGCGCCGAGAAGGCGCTGCGCCGGGCCGGGCTCTCCGACGCGATCATCGAGGAACTGCTCCGGCCGTTCCTGTCCGGCGTGCTGCTCGACCGCGAACTGGCCACCTCCAGCCACGTGCTCGCGGTCGTCATGCGCTCCTTCGCCCGCGGCCGCATCGGCCTGCCGGCCGACGGCATGCAGGCGCTGCCGAGGGCGCTCGCCGCGCCGCTGCCCGCCGAGCTGATCGAGCTGAACACCCCGGTCACCGAGGTCGCGCCCGGCCGGGTCCGCACCCCGTCCGGCGAGATCACCTGCCGCGCCGTCGTGGTCGCTGTCGACCCGCCCGCGGCGACCACGCTGTTGCCGGGGCTGCCACGGGTACGCATGCACGCGTACACGACCTACTACCACCGCACCGACACGGCGCCGCTGGACGAGCCGATCCTGCTGCTCGACGGCGACCGGCGCGAAATGATCGCCAACACGGTGGTGGTGAGCCGGGCCGCACCCACGTACGCGCCGGACGGCGAGCACCTGATCGCCACCTCGGTGGTCGGCCCGCAGGCCCCACCCGAACCGGTGATCCGGCGCGAACTGGACCGCCTCTACGGCCGCTCCACCGCCGACTGGACCCACCTCACCCCAGTTACCGTGCCGGACGCGCTACCCGCCGCACCGCCGCCCCAGGGCCGGCTGCGCAAGCCGGTGGCGCTCGGCGACGGCCTGTACGTGGCCGGGGACCACCGCGACAGCCCGTCCATCCAGGGCGCGCTCGCCAGCGGATGGCGAGCGGTCGGCGCGGTCCTCGCGGACTTGCGGCGCGGGTGAGCCATCGGCGGGTAGCGCGTTGTTATCCTCGCGTTGCCCATCGTGCTGTCGCGGCCGTGTTTCCGCCCGGTAGGTGGTGGTCCGCGCAACGATCGGCGGGTTACGATCCGGCGCGGTCACGGGGCGGTAGCTCAGCCGGTTAGAGCAGGGGACTCATAATCCCTCGGTCGCGGGTTCGAACCCCGCCCGCCCCACCAATTGTTCTCCCTGGTCGGCCCTGCTGCCGGCGGTCGGGGGCCGATCGCGTCGAGGTCCGGTCCGACGCTCGACCAGGAAGCGGGGGAGCGGCACCGACCGGCGTTGGTGCGTCTTTTTCTAATCCCAAGGCCGCAGGTTCGACTCCTGGCCAGGCACACAGGTACCTCCCTTCGGACATCAAGGGCGGTTGATACACTCCGCGCCCATGGAGAAGCGCTACGCCGTAGCCGCCCTGGCCCTCGCAGCGCTTCTCGCCGGCTGCACCAGCGATGCGTCACATGACGAGCAGATGGAGTACCTACGCACGATGGCTCAGCGTGGGGCCGAGCTGCATGCCGTGGAGAAGAGCCGGCCATCGGGATCTCCCGGCGACGCGGAAGAGTGCTCCGACTCCTACGAGAATATCTACGGTGGACTCAACGGCCACGACGCGCCCCACGTCGGGAACTACGACGAAAAAGTCGCCTTGGTGAAGGAAGGCCGGCGTCTGTTCATGGAGAGCTGTATGAGCGGCACGCCGTCGTCGGCACAAGAAGCTTCACGTGAGCCCCGGCGGCAGAACTCCTAGGACGGAACCTGGGCGAGCCTGAGCACGTATTCGAAGCCGCGTTTCTGCGCGGGCGAATCCACCATCGGCAGGATCAGCGCTGGTATGCCGGCGGAAACCGATCCGCCGTCGCCGGCGGGATGATCACCGACCATCAGGGTCTGGCCCGGTGTGGCATGGAGGGCTCCGAGGGCGGCGCCCCAGATGCGAGGGTCCGGTTTGACGAAGCCGACCTCGTAGGACAATACGAACGCATCGACATGGCCGTCGAGTCCGTGCCGCGCGAAGCATTTGCGGATGTCCCAGCCGACGTTGCTGACGACGCCGATGCGAACACCGCTGTCGCGCAATGCGGACAGGGTGGCGACGGTGTCGGCGTACGGCTCGATCGCTTCGGCGTGTGTTTCGTGCAAGACCGATGCCAGCGCCTGGTCCACCCCAGGAATCTGCTCCAGCACGGCGCGGATCGCCCGATCCCAGACTCGCGGATCCAGATCTCGGGCGATGTGGGCCGGATCCGTGGCCGTCTCCCGCAACAGTTTCGCGAAGTCGCCGGCAATGCGGTGCGGCTCGCCGGCAGCCAACGTCCGGTCGATCGATGCCGCCGCGTTGCCCACCCAGCGCTCCGAGTCCCTGGCGAACAGAGTCCAGGCGAAGTCGAACAGCACCGTCGTCACGGGCTCAGCGGTCATCGCAGCACCCTAGATCAATGCGATGAGTTCTGTGGGCCGCGACGCAGTGAGTCCGCCAGCCCTGCCGCCCACCACGCGAAACGCCCTGCTCAGCCGCGCTACCAGTACCTGCCGCAGGCCGGCTCGAGCTTGTCGACCGCGCTCTCCAGGTCGCCCGTGTCGCTCGCCATCTTCACGATCGCTTCCGCATATTCGAGCTTGGGCTTGATCGAGCGGACTTCGACGCCCTTCAGGCCTGCGGCCACGGCGAGCGCCCTGAAGTTGCTCCGCAGCGTGCGATCCGACTGCTCACCGGCCACCCCGTTCGCCACCGCCTCGAGGTTGACCAACCGGGTGGACGCCTCCGCCCGGGCGTTGACGAGTTCGGCCTCCACTGTCGAACTGGAGGCGACCCCGACCAGGGTGATCAGCCCGGCGATGGCCTTCTCCAGCGGACCTCTGACGGTGGTGCAGGCCGCCTTGTTGCTGGTGGTGGCCGGTTGGGTGGCCTTCCTGGTCGTAGGCGCCGCCGCGGGGGCCGTCGAGGACCGGGGAGTGCCCGATGACCGTGAGGTCTGCGAGGGGCGGGGGGTCGGCGAGGGCTCGGGTGCGAGGCTCGGTGTGGCCGTCGGCGCCGAGGGCATGGGAGTGGGTGACTCCGTAGCGGCGCTCGCCACCACGGCAGTGGGCGTGCCCGGCGTCTCGTCGGCGCGGCCACACGCCGAGGCGGTGAGCAGCATCGCGGCGACCGCCGCGCAGAGGCCGAGCCGTCGTACCGTCACGTCGTATCCCATCTCGCGATCTTGCGGGAGCGTGACGATACATGGCGGACGCAGTGGCGACCATCAACTGGCTGGACCGGCTGCCCGGGGCAGTCACTTGCCGACGAAGGGCTGGGGAGCGCTACGAGATGCCGAGAGGTGCTTCGCGGTAGCAGCAGGCCGTCCGTCCCGGTCATTCGGCTGCGGTGCGAGTGGAACTCGGCCAGCCAGGCCGCTGAACCGCCCCTCTGCACGTCCATTCGAGGTCGAGAGCACGGCGAGAAACGCGGGGTGTATGCGCAGAACCGGCACATGATAGATCAGCTTCGCTGACGGTCATCGCCTGTCTTCCCAATCGCAACTCGAGTCGGCATGCTTGCCCGATGGAGAACCTGCACGCGTCGGCGCCGCATGCCCTGCACCTGTATTGCAGGGTCGACGTGCTGGTGACCGATGCTGAGGCTCTTGCCGATCACGCAGTCGCCGAGCTGCGAGAGGCGGAGATCGACTGGTCTGCGGAAGACGACGACCTCGAATCGGCGGTGGGAGAGCTGCGGGGCAGCATCGCCGACTCGCTCGGGGCGGTAGTGGACATCAGCCGCCTGATCGAGGGTGTCCCGGGAGTCGAGTTCCGAGGCGGTTGGTGCCGGGCCGAGCCGGGGCCGCCGCGGGAGATCCCCGTTCCCGGAAGCCGGTAGCCGCCGGGGCCTGCCGGCGGGCGGTCCGCAGCCCGTGCGGCAAGAACCTGCCGGACGAGCGGTGGTAGAAGACGAGTGCTCAGGGCTTGGGCGCGACCTGGATGATGCTGCTACCACTGGCGGTCGTGTTGCCGTCGCCGATCACTGAGGTGAGCAGGTCGTAGAAGCCCGGCTTGGCAGCGGGGCCGATCGCGATCGTGTTGGCGGGACGCTCGCCGGGAGTTCCTGTCGGCCGGACCGGTGTCGCCGTGAAGGTGACCAGCCCGGGCGCCGCCGAAGCGGCCTTCAGGTCGTCCACCGTGCCGTACGGGCCCGTCAGCCGTGCGGTCAACTCGACCTGTGGCGAGGTGGAGCCGGGCTCGTCCGGGGACTCGACGGTCCACTGCACGGTCAGGGTCTGGCCCGGTTGGTACGGCCTGTCGACGTCCAGATCCTGGCAGCAGGTGTACGCCGGCGGCTGCACCTCCTCCGCCATCTCGGACGGTTCGGCGCCGCAGGCTGCCAGCAACGGAACGGCGAGGCAGCTGAGAAGGCGCAGGTGCGGCGAGTTCATGCGCAGGATCGTAGGCGGGGTTCGCCGCTGCCAGGGGGCGGCGGAGAAATGTACAGCGGCCTATGGTTGCCGCGTGATCAGACGCCTGTGGGTGGTGTCGGTGCTGGCCGGGACCGCGCTGTTCGCCGTGCCGGTGACCGTCGTCGGCGTCCACGTGGCCCACCCGCGGAACGAGAGCGGATACCTGGTGCACCTCGAGCAGTACGGCGACCGGCAGAACGACAGGCCGCTGGCATTGATGCCGCCGACCGCGGATCTGGTCGCCGAAGGCGACGCGGCGTGCGACTGGTTGCGCGAGCAGCCGTACGCGCTCTGGCGGCACGATCCGGAGTACCGCGAGCTTGTCGTCTACGAGCGCTACGTCCGGCAGGTCGAGACCCGGCTGCCGGCCTGGGGCGATGAGCTGCCCGACCGGCGATCGGTGACGGGAGCCGCGTGGGCCCACCTCTGCCCGGCGGAGTGGGAACTACGCCAGCCCCGCCGTAACCCCTTCGCCCCCAAGCCGCCGGACTGAACGCCTTGCCCTCGCAACGTTGACCTTGGAGTTGTGGCACCTCGCAAAAGCCGCGTGCGAGACATCCGAGGCGCCACAACTCCAAGATCGACGACAAGCCCGGCGCGGACGTCAGTGCGCGCGGTTTGCGGCCATCCAGGCGGTGGCGAAGTCGACCAGGGCGCGCTGGCGCATCAGCCGGGCCGTCGCGCCGCCGACTCGACCGATCGTCGCGCCGCCTGTCGCCTCGAAGTCGGCGCCCAGCCAGTGGAAGTCGTCCTCGTCGGTGACGACGTCGGTCCACGTGGTCCACCGGCTCGTGCCGTCCGGCAGCCGTACCGCCGAGCCCGTCACCGCCCGCGGCGGCGAAGCCTGCCGCCATTCCGCCAGGTGCAGCGAGGTGTTGGAGCTGTGGTCGCAGCCGAGCAGCAGCACCTTGCCGTCGAGCCGGTACACCGCGCCCAGCGGGGAGTGCTCGCCCAGCGCGTCGTCGAGTCGGTGGCCCTCGACGATGTCGGCGGCGTGCGCGCCGAGCGCGGCGAAGGACACCTGCGGGTGGTCGCTGCGGCGGGCGCCCGGCCAGGTGCGTACCGTCTCGGCGACCGCGCCCATCCACCGGCTCGGCGTGCGGGCCGGGTCGAAGCCGGGCGTCTGTTCGCGGATGACTGGCCACCACGCCTCCGGTACGGGCGGATGCCGCCACCCGGCCGGGTCCGTGTTGTCCGGCGTGTGCGTCGGCACGACGAGGGTGCCCTCCGGCCCGAGCGCGTCGAGCAGCGCCCACACCACCGCCTCGGTGCCACCGGCGACGAACCCGAGACTCCGGTACGACGAGTGCAGCAGCAGGACGTCGCCCGGGGTCACGCCGAGCGTCCGCAGGTCGTACGCGAGCGAGCTGACGGTGTGCGGTGAGGCCTGGTCCACGCGGCGCAGTGTAGGCGGGGCCGAGCCCGCACCTGGGACGGTGCCGGAGGACGGCGTCACTCCCACGGCGGGGGATGCCGGTTCACGTAGTCGCGGGCGCGGGGGAGCGGATCACCCCAGTACCGGTGCGGCATGCGGTGATGCCTGACCTGGCAGAACGTGGCGAGGTCGTCGACGATCGCGATCCGGTCCAGTGGGCGCCGTTCGAACTCCCGGTTGGCGGCGAGCAGGTCCGCCTCCCGGTTCCACCCGGCGTGGTCGAACGCCCAGCCCGCCCAGGTCGCGTACACGTGGAAGACCTGGTTCTGGCCCGTGAACCGCAGCCCCGCGACGCCGATCGGCCGGTCCGGGTAGGTGTCCCGGCACACCCAGGCCAGGATGTGGCAGGCCCCGGCGGCGAAGAACGGCTGGTCGGCGCGCTCCCACGCGAGTCGCTGGTCGGCCCGTTCCCGTGGCGTACGCCGGAAGACGCCCGCCGCGGTCACCGCCATGGCTCGCACACTAGCGACACCAGGTCACTTGACACCAAGGGCGGATGGCGATGGAGAGTCTGGCATGAGCTTTCCGCTGTCGACGCCATCCGCCGTTCCCGCCGGCACGCTCACCACCGGCCCGCAACCCACGCTGTCCACGACCGACGGCCTGGTCCTGCGTCCCTGGGAGGACGGGGACGCACCGGCTGTGCTGGCCGCGTACCAGGATCCGGAGATCCGCCGCTGGCACACCCGCCGGCCCGCGTCGCCGGAGCACGTCCTCCAGTGGTTCGCCCACTCCCGTCGATCGTGGCAGGAGGAGACGGGCGCGAGCTGGGCGGTGACGCGCGACGGCGCGGTGGTGGGCCGCATGGCGTTGGGCGGCTTCAACCTCGACGACGGCGAGGCCGGGTGCGCGTACTGGGTGGTTCCGGCCGCCCGCGGCACGGGAGTGGCCTCCGGGGCGTTGCGGGCGCTGAGCGCGTGGGCACTCGGCGAGGGCCGGCTGCATCGGCTCTGGCTGGACCACTCCACCCGCAACGTCGCGTCGTGCCGGGTGGCGGTCAAGGCCGGGTACCGGCTGGAGGGCACGAAGCGCAGCGCGGCCGTGCACGACGACGGGCGGCACGACATGCACCTGCACGCCCGCGTCCGCGGGGACGGCTGAACCGGGTCACGACTGCGCGGCGGCCACCTCCCGGATGCGCCGCAGCGCCTCCTCCCGGTCCATCCCGGTCGCCTGGAGGATGTCGCTCGCGGCGGTCCGGACCTGCCCCACGATCACCGTGCCGGACAGCCCGGTCCCGGCCAGCTCCGCGCGCGTCGCCGCCGCCACCGCACGCAGCGCGTGGCGGCGCGCGTCCTCCGGGCCCTGGTCCGCGAGAACCTCCTCCTGTACGGCGTTCACCGCCGCACTGAGCGCCTCCACGGCGTCGGGCAGGCTCTCCGGGATCGGCTCCCCGTCCTCGATCAGCACGACGGCCCGCCGCGCCAGCACGCGGGTGTTCCAGACCGCCTGGTCCACGTCCGGTGCGCCGAGCTGGTAGTGCCGAACCGAACGCCGTCTCGGCCAGCGCGCCGGGGCGAGGTCGACCGTCTCCTTCGCGCCGCCGAAGACGTCCCAGAACCGGCCCAGGTCCGCGCCGATCGCCTGCGACCGGCTCAACGCCTGGTCGGCCAGGTCGTGGTCCCGTCGCCGCAGCGCGGCAGCGGTCGCCGCGAGCTGGCCGGCGAGCTGCCGCAGCGTCGGCGCTGCCACCCGCCGCACGACCCGCAGCGGGTTGATCGGCACCAGCAGCAACGTCACCACCAGTCCCACGCCGCCGCCGATCAGCGCGTCGACGAAGCGGGGGAACTCCAGCGTGTGCCGGGAGGAGGAGAGCGCGCCGAGCAGCACCGCCGTACCGCTGGCGTTGCCCACGATCCCGCCCCGCGTACTCAATGCCAGCGCGACCAGGACGGACGCCGCGACGATGACGCCGGTCTGCCACACGCCGGCGCCGACGGCCCCGATCAGCAGGTCCGACACGATGATGCCGAGCGTCACCCCGGCGAGCAGTTCGACGGTGTTGGAGAGGCGCCGCCCGAACGACGAGGTGATCACCGCGACCGCGGCGGCCGGGGCGAAGATCGGGCTCGGCATGCCGGTGAGCCAGCGGGCGACGGCCCAGGCCAGCGCCGCCGCCAGCCCGGCCTGCACGGCGAGTACGGACTTGATCCGCAGCTGTTGCATCCGGTCTCGCCCGGCGGCCCGGCCGCGCTCGTTCACGCGTTCCCACGCCTCGTCGAACCGTTCCGCGTCCAGGCCGGCGCGCCGCGACGACCCCCGCCGGCCGCCGCGACCCTCCCGCTGCCCGGTCACCGCCGGCGGCTACCCGCAAAACCCGCCGCCAATCCCGGCGTCCGTCGTGGTCAGCCGCCCGATTCGAGGTACGCGGCCAGGTGCGCCAGCGAGGACGCGATGCCCTCCTCGTGCACCGCCTGGTCGATGCCCGGCGGCACGCCGGTGGCGGTGACCGTCACCTCGGTGCCGTCGCCGGCCGCCGCGAGGTGCCAGGTCATGGTCATGGTGCCGGCGTACGCGGGGTCGTCGGCCTGGAACACGGCGGTCTGCACGACCCGGTGCGCCGGTACGAGTTCGGCGAACCCGACGTCGACCACGTCGGTGGCGTCCGACGTCTTGCCGGGGTTGCCGGCCGGGTCGAGATAGGTGAGCACCATCCGGAACCCGCCACCCGGGCGCGGATCCCACCGTTCGATCCGCCCGCGCATCCCGTCCGGCGGCAACCACGCCTCCAGGGCGCCCCGGTCCACGAGCGCGTCGTACACCGCCGCCGGCGGCGCGGCGATCGTCCTGCTGCCCCGATCGATCCTGCTCACCCCCCAAACCCTAGGCCCGCGCCCTCCCGCCCGCGGGTGCCCCTCGTCGATCTTGGAGTTGTGGTCGTGAATGAATGCGGCTGAGAAGGGCGATTCGGGCCCCACAACTCCAAGATCGACGGGGAGCGGGAGCGGGGCGCGCCCGGTACGCTGCCGCGAATGCCGGTACGACAGCACCTCCACGACTCGCTGCTGCTCGGGGATGACGACACGCCGCTGGCCCGGATGCGGCTGCGGGACGACGACGGCACGGCGGTCGCGGCCGACGTCCGGGCGCTGCCCGAGGCGCCGCTCACCCGGCTCGTCGCGCAGGTACGGCGCGATCTCGCCGGGCACCGGCTGGAGACGCCGGACGAGGCGCTGGCGGCGGCACTGGTGGCCGACGGGCTGGAGCTGAGCCGGGCCGCCACGGACATGCGGCACGACCTGACCGACGTGCCCGAACCGGTGGCGCTGCCGGACGGCTGGTCGCTCGGCGCACCCGGCTGGGACGAAGACCTCGCCGCAGGGCTGGACGCGGCCTACGGCCCGGACCACCCGGACGGCCGCTGGCAGCCCAGCGACACCCGGGAGGTACGGGCGATGTTCGACACCGGCGAGCCGGTTCCGCCCCTGGTGCCCGCCTCGGCCCGGCTGGTCGACCCGGACGGCCGCAGCGCCGGGCACGTGCTGTGCGCCGGGCCGGTGCCGTGGACCGACGACGACTGCGTCTGGATCCTGAATCTGGGCGTCGCGCCCCGCGCACAGCGCCGCGGGTTCGGCCGGGCGCTGCTCGTCCACGCGTTGCGCGGCGCGCGGGAGGCGGGCCTGCCGTCGGTCGGCCTGTCAGTGGTCGACGGCAACCCGGCCCGCCGGATGTACGACGCGGCCGGGTTCCGCGTCCTCACCCGGGTGCTCACGGTCCGAATCCCGGACGCGTGAACGCTCGGCCCGATGCCTCTGGGTGGTTCGCCGTCGTCGCGCCGTTTCCGCCGTGGTCCCTTGCGTGTACTAGCGTCGGCTGGGTGGGGAAGCATGCTGCGAGCTACGAGCCGTTGACGGTGGCGCGGCTGGGCGCATTGCTCGTCCAGGCGGACGACAGCCGGCGTTGGCGGTTGGTGGCGGAGTTCCTGGAGGAGTTCCGCTGGGAGCCGCGCGAGACCCGCATGCGGTTGTTGCAGGAGGAGCCGGCACCCACCGGAGACGAGCACTGGGACGTGTTCCTTGCAGCGCTGGTCGAGCATCTGAGCGCGAAGGACGGGCGCGGCGCGCCGCGGTGGGTCGAGACACGGTCGCTACGGCGGTTCTGGTTCCCGTTCAACACCAGAGCCGCTCGAGTGGATGCGGTCGTTCACGCCCCGGCGGCGTTCCGTCGCCGGGGCGTCTACGTCTCCGCACATGAGCTGGATGTGGCATGAGGCCGGAAGATCCCCTTCTGGATCGCGCCGCGATCGAGGACGCCTTCCGCAGGTTGGGCGACCGGCTCGCGAAGCGGGGGGTGATCGCGGACCTCTACATCTTCGGCGGCGCGGCGATGGCCTTGGCCTACGACGCGCGGCGGTCGACGCGTGACATCGACGCGGTCTTCCAGCCGCACGGGGTGGTACTCGACGAGGCCCGAGCCGTCGCGAACGAACTCGGTCTTCCGCACTGGTGGCTCAACGAACAGGCGAGCGCCTATGTCGCTCCTGGCGGTGACGCATCCGCTCCACGTGTCTTCGACCACCCGGGCCTTCGGGTCGCCGCTGCGTCTCCGGAGCATCTGCTGGCCATGAAGGTGCTCGCGGCTCGGCGGCGGGACGCCGAAGACATCCGCTTCCTCATTGATCATCTCGGGCTGACGAGTGCCGAGCAGGTGCTCGATCTGTGCGCTGAGATCTTTCCCGAGGAAGAGGTGCCGGGCCGCGCAAGGCTTGTGCTCGACGACGTGTTCGGCGCCGACTGAAGGTCAGGGGCCGACCGTCAGGCGCCGGTGAGCAGAAGGCGGTGCTCGGACCAGAGCCAGCGCAGGTAGTCCCGCAGCCGTTCCGGGGTGGCGATCCAACCCTGGCCGGGATAGCGAAGCAGTCGGCTGACCTCGCCGGCCACGAGGTCGTACCCGGCCACGCCGGTCTCCGGCACCGGAGCGTCCGGTGCGACAGCCACGGGCAGCGGGACCATCGGGATCCGCAGGCCGGCGTCGTCGCAGGCCCGCAGCACGGTGAGGTAGACCCGGACCAGGTGGTACGGCGAGACAACGACCGCGACGCTGCCGACGCCCAGCGCCCGAACCTGCTCCACGATCCACGCGGCCTGCCGTCCGGTGCCGGTGACCGGCTCGGCCTGGAGCACGACTCCGTCGGTCCGGCGCAGCCCGAGCCCGCGCAACCGGTCCAGCGTGAGCGGGCGGTAGGTCCGTTCGGCCGAATCGGTGTTCGCCACCAGCAGGTGCCGCAGTGCCGGGCCGGTCTCCCAGGCGCGGATCGCCTCGGTGAGGCGCCAGTCCTCGCCCTGGCCGGTGGGCACCACGAGCGCGTCCACCCGCTCGGCGGCGCGGTGGGGGAGCGTGAGGACCATCGTGACCGCCTCCAGCACCGCCAGGAGCCGGTCGGCGGGGACGCCCGCGAACGCCTCGGCCGGCACGAGCCGTGGCAGCGGGCGGGACACACTCGTCACGCCCGCGATCTTGCCACCTTCGGGTCGACGGGGGATGAGAGAGTGGCACGGTGCGGGTGGGGATCCTCGGGCCGCTTGAGGTCCGCGACGGCGATCGGCCGGTCGACGTCGCCGGGGCGCGGCTGCGGGCCCTGCTGATCCGCCTCGCCCTGGACCCGGGCCGGCCGGTGAGCGTCCCGGCGCTGGCCGAGGCGCTCTGGGGTGACGAGCCGCCGACCGACACCGCCAACGCGGTGCAGACGCTCGTGTCCCGGCTGCGCCGGGCGGTGCCCGGGCTCGGCGTACGCAGCAGCCCGGCCGGCTACCGGCTCGACCTCGACCCGGACGACGTCGACGCCGGGCGGTTCGAGCGGCTGGCCCGGCAGGGGCGGGCGGCGCTGCGCGAGGGGGACGCGGCGACGGCGCGGACGGCGTTGCGCGACGCGCTCGCGCTGTGGCGCGGGCCGGCGCTGGCCGAGGTCGCCGACGCGCCGTACGCGGCGGCAGCGGTGGCGCGGCTGGCGGAGCTGCGGCTCACCGCGCAGGAGGACCGGATCGAGGCGGAGCTGCGGACCGGGCGGCCCGAGCTGATCGTCGCCGAGCTGGGGGAGCTGACCGCCGCGCATCCGCTGCGGGAGCGGCTGGCCGAACTGCACCTGCGCACGCTCGCCGCGGCCGGGCGGCCCGCCGAGGCGCTAGCCGCGTACGAGCGGATCCGGCAGCGGCTCGCCGACGAGCTGGGTGTGGACCCGTCGCCGCAGCTGCGGGCCGCGCACCTGGAACTGCTGCGCGGCGAGGCGGTCCCGCAGCAGCCGGCGCCCGCGCGGCGGGGCAACCTGCGGTCGGCGCTCACCACGTTCGTCGGGCGCGACGAGGACCTGGCCCGGCTCACCGGGCTGCTCGCCGCCAACCGGCTGGTGACCCTGCTCGGGCCGGGCGGAGCGGGCAAGACACGGCTGGCGAGCGTCGCGGCGAGCCGGCTGGCGGACGGCGTACCCGGCGGGGCGTGGCTGGTCGAGCTGGCCCCGATCACCGACCCGGCGGACGTGCCCCGGGCCGTGCTCGACACGCTTGGCCGCCGGGACCGGACGCTGGAACCGGTACGCCCACCGGCCCGCGACACGCTCGGCCGCCTGGTGGAGACGATCGCCACCGACGAGACGCTGATCGTGCTGGACAACTGCGAACACGTCGTCGAGGCCGCCGCCCGGCTCGCCGAGGAACTGCTCGGGCACTGCCCGGGACTGCGCGTGCTGGCCACCTCCCGGGAGCCGCTGGGCATCGTCGGTGAGGTGCTGGAGCCCGTACCGCCGTTGCGTCTGCCACCGGCGGACGCGACGCCGGGCGACGCGCTCGCGTACCCGTCGGTGCAGTTGCTGCGCGACCGGGCCGCGGCCGTGCGGGCCGGGTTCGCGGTGACCGGCGACAACGTGGCGGCCGTGGTGGAGATCTGCCGGCGGCTCGACGGCCTGCCGCTGGCCATCGAACTCGCCGCGGCGCGGCTGCGGACGCTGTCGCCGCGGCAGGTCGCGGCCGGGCTGGACGACCGGTTCCGGCTGTTGACCGGCGGCAGCCGCACCGCGCTGCCCCGGCACCGGACGCTGCGGGCGGTGGTGGACTGGAGCTGGGGGCTGCTCACCGACGACGAGCGACGGCTCGCGGAACGGCTCGCGGTCTTCCCGGCGTCGGTCACCGCCGACTCGGCGGCCGGCGTCGCCGGCCCGGCCGCCGCCGCGCTGCTCGACGCGCTCGTCGACAAGTCGCTGCTCCAGGTGGTCGGCGACGGGCGGTTCCGGATGCTGGAGACCATCCGGGAGTACGGGCTGGAACGGCTCGCCGCCGCCGGAGCGGTGGCCGATGCGCGCGCCGCGCACGCGGCGTACTTCCGGGAGCTGGTCCGGACCGCGGAGCCGCACCTGCGGACCGCCGGTCAACTGCCGTGGCTGCGGCTGCTGGAGGCGGAACGGGAGAACGTCGTCGGCGCGCTGCACTACGCCTGCGACGCCGGTGACGCCGACACCGCGCTGCGGATCGGCGCGGGGCTGGCGTTGCCGCTGGTGATCTGGGGCGACGACGGTGGCATCGGCGGTGACGTGCTGGCCCGGGCGCTGGCGCTGCCCGGCCCGGCCCCGGCGGAGGAGCGGGCGGTGGTGCTCGCCATCCGGATCGGTTCCGAGCTGGCACGCGGCGAGCAGGGGCCGACGCCGGAGCAGATCGCCGAGCTGACCACGACCCTGCGGGCGGCGGAGGGGACCAAGCACCCGATCGTGGGACTGCTGGCGCCGATGCTGTCGATCTTCGGCGACGACACGGCGGCCGGGATCGCGGCGATCGACCGGGCGCGCGGACACCCCGACCCGTGGACCGACGGCACGCTGCTGGGGATACGCGGCAAGTTCAAGGAGAACGACGGCGACGCCGAGGGCATGCTGCGCGACCTCACCGACGCCGCCGCGGAGCTGCGCGCGGTCGGTGAGCGGATGAGCCTGTCGCACGTGCTCAGCGAGTACGCGGACGCGCTCACCAAACGCGGCGACTTCGACGCGGCGACCGCGGCGCTGGAGGAGTCGGTGCGGCTGGCCCGGGAACTCAACCCGGCCTCCGAGCCGGGCTTCCAACTGATCTGGCTCGCCGCCATCCGCGCCCGCTCCGGCGACGTGGCCGGCGCCAAGGCCGAACTGCGCCGCTTCGTGACCGACCGGGACGGTCGGGACGGCGCGTTCGGGCTGATGATGCTCGGCAGCATCGCCCGCTCCGACGGCTCGCTGGACGAAGCCGAGGAGTGTCTCGCCGAGGCGATGCGCCGGCAGGCCGAGACGCCGCTCGTCGCCCCGCAGTTCCGTGGCCTGCTGCTGGCCGAGATGGGCCATCTGGCGCTGGCCCGCGGCGACCTGCCGGGTGCGCGCCGGCACCTCGACGAGGCGACCACGCGGGCCCTCGCCGCCCGGGACATGCCGGTGGTCGCGAGCGTCACTGTCGGCTGGGTGGCGCTGGCCGCTGCGGAGGGCCGGTACGAGCGGGCCGCCGAACTGCTCGGCGTCTCGGACTCGCTGCGCGGCCGGCCCGACCGGTCCAACCCGGACGCGCAGCGGCTCGCCGAGCGGCTGCGCGCCGAGCTGGGCGAGGAGGGCTACGCCGCCGCGTACGCCCGGGGTAACGGCCTGAGCCGGGCCGACGCCCTCGCGTTCGTGGGCGGCGACCCGGCTCGGTGACCGGCGTGCCGCGCGGTCAGGCGCGGCGCGGGCGGGTCACGCCCGGCGGCGGTAGGCGCGGACCGCGAGCGGCGCGAAGACCGCGATGATCGCCACGGTCCAGAGCAGCGACCGGGTCACCGGCCCGGCCACCGGGCCACCGACCATCAGGCCCCGGGCCGCCTCCATCACGTCGGCCACCGGGTTGACCCCGACCCACCACTGCAACCAGCCGGGCAGCGTGTCCGTCGGCACCATCATGTTGGTGCCGAAGGTCAGCGGGAACAGCAGCAGGAACGCCGTGCCCTGCACCGCGCCCGGGCTGCGCATCAGCACCCCGAGCAGCACGCCGATCCAGCTCACCGCGAACGCGAACGCGATGGTCAGCAGGCAGGCGGCGAGCGCGGACAGCGGGTCGGTGCCGATCCGGAAACCGAGCGCGTACCCGAATCCCAGCAGCACCACGATGGAGACCACGAACCGGACCAGGTCGCCGACCACCGAGCCGACGAGCGGCGCGGACCGGGCGATCGGCAGGCTGCGGAACCTGTCGAAGACGCCCTTCTCGACGTCGGTGTTGAGGCTGACGCCTGTCGCGATGGACGCGAACAGCACGGTCTGCACCATGATCGCGGGCAGCAGGAACTGGAGGTACTCGTGCTGCGAGCCGGCGACCGCGCCGCCGAGCAGGTAGACGAAGATCAGCACGAAGACGATCGGCTGGAGCGTGACGTCGAGCAGTTGCTCCGGGGTCCGGATCGTCTTGATCAGGCTGCGGCCGGCCAGCGCGAGACTGTGCCGGGCCATGCCGAACGGACGGCCGGCGGCGTGGGCGGTGCCGGCCCGGGACGGCGTCGCCGCCGCCGTACGAGTGGTCGTGGTCATGCCGCCACCTCCGTGGGCTCCTCGGCGCCGTGGCCGGTCAACGTGAAGAACACCTCGTCGAGGCTGGGCAGCCGCAGCGCCAGCTCCACCACCCCGATGCCGGCGTCGTCGAGCCGGCGGACCACAGTGGTGAACGTGGCGTCGCTGTCCACCGGCACGGTGAGCAGGCCCGGCCGGGGCAGCTCCGGATCCGCCCCGGTACTGGCGCGCAGGATCTCGGCGACCGCGCCGATCCGGCCCGGATCGGTCGGCCGGACCACGATCGTCTGACTGCCGGCGATCCGCTTCAGCTCGCCGGGCGTACCGTGCGCGATCACCCGGCCGTGGTCGATCACCGAGATCTCGTCGGCGAGCGCGTCGGCCTCGTCCAGGTACTGCGTGGTCAGCAGCACCGTCGACCCGTCGTCGACCAGCGAGCGGACCACGCCCCACATCTCCTCCCGCTTGGCCGGGTCCAGGCCGGTCGTCGGCTCGTCCAGGTAGATCACCTCCGGCCGGCCGACCAGGCTCGCGGCCAGGTCGAGGCGGCGGCGCATGCCACCGGAGTACGTCTTGGCCGGGCGCCCGGCCGCGTCGGTCAGGCCGAACCAGGCGAGCAGCTCCGCCGCCCGCGCCCGCGCCTCGCGGCGGTTCAGGTCGAGCAGCCGGCCGATCAGCACCAGGTTCTGCGTGCCGGTCAGGTCCTCGTCGACCGAGGCGTACTGGCCGGTCAGCCCGATCAGCCGGCGTACCCGGGCGGCGTCGGTGACCACGTCGTGGCCGCCGACGGTGGCGCGCCCCTCGTCCGGGCGCAACAGTGTGGCGAGGATCCGCACCGCTGTGGTCTTGCCGGCGCCGTTGGGCCCCAGCACCCCCAGCACGGTCCCCCGGCGTGCGGCGAGGTCGATCCCGGCCAGCGCGGTCGTCGTACCGAACCGCTTGACCAGGCCCTCTGCCTCGAATGCGTAACTCATGACGCCGACGATGGCCGGGGTCGCTGGCACCGGGCGCACACGCCGCGCACACCGCCGTGTGCGCGGCGGCGGAATCGAGTACGCGTGCTCATTCGCCCAGGCCGCCGGCCGGGCAGGATCGGAGGCGTGACGACGAGACGTACGCTGCTCGGCGGTCTGCTCCTGGCGCTGGCCACGGCCGGTGCCTGGGTGGCCTGGCTGAGCTGGGAGTCCGGCTGGACCGTGGACCCGCAGACCGGCGACATGAGCGGGCCGTACGCGGTCTGGCAGGTCGCCGCCGCGGTGCTGAGCCTGGCCGCGCTGGCCGCGGTCGGCGGCTGGTGGCTGAACATCTGGCTGGTGGCAACGGTGATGACAGTGGCGTTCACCGTCCCGTGGGCGGTGCACGCCGCCTCGACCGACGACACCGGCCTGTGGGCGGTGGGGGCGGCGCTGGTGGCCATCGGCACGACCATCGGGACGACGCTGGTCGGCGGCGCCGCCGGGTGGCTGCGCCGCCGGACCGCGTGACTGCAGGCGTCAGCCGCGGTTCAGGCGTTCGGCGTACGCGTCGCGCAGTTCCGCCCAGCCGAAGTTCTTCGCCTCCGCGCCCCGGATCGGGCCGACCGGGTCGCCGTCGAGCAGATGCGCGGCGACGTCGAGGCAGAGGTGCCAGCCGGCAGCAGCCATCGGTGCGAGGTCGGGCCGGCCGACCCGGTGCCGCAGCGTGAGCGTGGTGCCGTCGCCGGTCGCTGTCAGCTCCCAGCGGAGCAGGTCGTCGCCCCACGCGTACTCCAGCAGGTGGGGCCGGTCCGCGCGCAGCACCCGGGCGGGCGCCGGGTGGGTCTGGTCGCCGTCGACGGTGCTGAGCACGGCGGCACCGGGACGGCCCAGGTCGCGGTCGGCCAGGAACGGCGCCCACGCGGCGAGCTGATCCGGGTCGGTGAGCGCGGTCCACACCGTCTCCGGCGGGTGCCGCAGCTCGCGGACGAAGACCAGTTCGTTCTCGGGTGTCAGCTCCACCCGGGCGAGCGGGCCGGGACGGAACGTGTCGCGGTCCATCTGTCACTCCTGACTGTCGAGATGGCGTTCCAGGGCGTCGAGGTGCGCGGTCCACATCGACCGGTACGGCCCGAGCCAGTCGTCCACTGCTCGTAGCGGTGCCACGTCGACCCGGTAGATCCGCCGCTGCGCGGCCGTGCGGCAGGTGACCAGGCCGGCGTCGCGGAGCACCCGCAGGTGCTTGGAGACCGCCGGCTGGCTCATGCCCAACGCGTCCACCAGCTCGCCCACGCTGCTCTCCGCCCGGCGCAGCCGGTCCAGGATGCGGCGGCGGGAGGGCTCAGCCAGCACGGTGAAGGCGTCCACGGTCACCCTCGCAATATGCCTCACCGGTTATATGCCTGGCAAGGAATGACAGGTCGCGCTGCCCCGGCCCGGCGGGCTCCATATGCTCGGGGGATGGAACTGCGGATCTTCACCGAGCCCCAGCAGGGCGCCACATACGACCAGCTCCTCGCCGTGGCCCGCCGCGCGGAGGAGACCGGCTTCGCCGCGTTCTTCCGCTCCGACCACTACCTCAAGATGGGTTCGGTGAGCGGCGACCCCGGCCCGACCGACGCGTGGACCACGCTCGCCGGCCTGGCCCGCGACACCACCCGGATCCGGCTCGGCACGCTGATGACCGCCGCCACGTTCCGGCTGCCCGGCCCGCTGGCGATCACAGTGGCGCAGGTCGACCAGATGAGCGGCGGCCGGGTCGAGCTGGGCATCGGCACCGGCTGGTACGCCGAGGAGCACTCCGCGTACGGCATCCCGTTCCCGGCGCTGGGGGAGCGGTTCGACCGGCTGGAGGAGCAGCTCGCCGTCATCACCGGCCTCTGGTCCACCCCGGCCGGCTCCACGTTCGACTTCCCCGGCACGTACTACCCGGTCAGCGACTCGCCCGCGCTCCCCAAGCCGGTGCAGCGCCCCCGCCCGCCGATCCTGCTCGGCGGCATGGGCCCGAAGCGCACGCCCCGCCTCGCCGCCCGGTACGCCGACGAGTTCAACCTGCCGTTCGCCTCGGTCGAGGACACCGTGGCGCAGTTCGGGCGGGTACGCGACGCCTGCGCCGAGATCGACCGCGACCCGTCCACTATGACCTGGTCCAACGCGCTCGTGCTCTGCTGCGGCCGCAACGAGGCCGAGGTGAAGCGCCGCGCCGAGGCGATCGGCCGCGAGCCCGACGAGCTGCGCGCGAACGGCGCCGCCGGCACGCCCGCCGAGGTGGTCGAGACGCTCGGCCGGTACGCCGAGGCCGGCAGCTCCCGGGCCTACCTCCAGGTGCTGGACCTGGCCGACCTGGACCACCTGGAGCTGGTGGCCGCCGAGGTGATGCCCCAGCTCTGACCCGGCCCCTGCCCGCCGCCCGTCCCGCACCACCCCACAAACCCGCGATCTTGCAGTTGCGGCCCTTTCGGTGCCGGATTTACGGCTCTTGTCGGGGCAGTAACTGCATGATCAACGGGGTGGGCGCCCCCGCGGAAGCTGTACCCGTTCGCCGGGCCATCCTCGGCGGTACGCGTGGGCGGCGGACGGGTCAGCTCGCTGTGGCGCGGCGGACGGTGTCGAGGCGGCCGTCGCGGTCGCTGTCCAGGTATGTCACGTCGGGCACCCCGTCGCCGTCCAGGTCGACCTGCACCACGTCGGCCACGCCGTCGCCGTCGAGGTCGGTCACCACCTCGACGGAACCGTCCAGGTGCCGGGTCACGATCGACCGGCCCGACACCTGGCGCGGCGGCGGTCCCGGACGGGGCACCGGGTCCGGCTCGGGCTCGGGCGTGGGCCCCGGCACCGGAGCGGTCGCGGCGGGCGTCCGCCCCACAGCGGCGGATGCCACCCCCACAGCGGCAGGCGGCATATCCGCAGCATCGGGGTCCACGCCGGTCGGGTCGATCTCCTCCTCCGACGGGTACACGTCGCCGCGGAGGCTCGGGTCGCGGTAGCTGCTCATCCCGCCAGGATTCCCGCCGAGTGGCCGAGGCAACCCTGCCGGCGCATGATGGCGCATGATGCAGCGCATGACGGACACCAACTGGGCCGGAAACGTCAGCTGGTCGGCGCGTACCCGATCGCGGCCGACCTCGACCGACGAGCTGCGCCGGCTGGTCGCGGAGGCCGACCTGGTCCGGGCCGTCGGCACCGGCCACTCGTTCAACCGGCTCGGCGACACCACCGGCGTCCAGGTCGCGCTGGACGGCCTGCCGCCCACCGTCGCGCTCGACCCGGACCGCGGCACCGTCACCGTCGCGGCCGGCGTCCGCTACGGCGACCTGGCCACCGCGCTCCAGGCTCAGGGGTACGCGCTGGCGAACCTCGCCTCGCTGCCGCACATCTCGGTGGCCGGCTCGGTCGCCACCGCCACCCACGGCTCCGGCGTGCGGAACCGCAACCTGGCCGCCGCCGTCGCCGCGCTGGAACTGGTCACCGCCGACGGCGACCTGATCACCGTCGACCGGGCCGACCCGCGGTTCGCCGGGCTGGTGGTCAACCTGGGCGCGCTGGGTGTGGTCACCCGGCTCACGCTCGACGTGGTGCCCACGTACGCGGTGCGCCAGCACGTCCGGCTCGGCCTGCCCCGCGCGGCGCTGGACGAGGCGCTCGACGCCGCGTACAGCGTCAGCGTCTTCACCTCGTGGCGTTCGGAGCGCTTCGACCAGGTGTGGGTGAAGCAGTACGTCGACCAGGCGCCGCCGCCCGCCGACTGGCTGGACACGGTGGCCGCCGACTCGCCCCGGCACCCGGTGCCCGGCATGTCGCCGGAGCACTGCACCGCGCAGCTCGGTGAGCCGGGGCCGTGGCACGAGCGGCTGCCGCACTTCCGGCTCGGCTTCACCCCGAGCAGCGGCGACGAGTTGCAGTCCGAGTGGCACGTGGCCCGGGACGACGCGGCGGCGGCGCTCGCCGCGCTCGACCCGGTCGCCGACCGGATCGCCGCCGTACTCCAGATCTGCGAGCTGCGGACGATCGCCGCCGACGAGCTGTGGCTGAGCCCGAACTACCGGCGCGACTCGCTGGCGCTGCACTTCACCTGGATCGGTGACCCGGTGGCTGTCGCGCCGGTGCTGGCCGAGGTGGAGGAGCGGCTGGCCCCGTTCGCGCCGCGCCCGCACTGGGGCAAGCTGTTCGAGCGCGATCCCGCCGACGCGTACCCCCGGCACGCCGACTTCGCCGCGCTGCTGCGCGAGTTCGACCCAAAGGGGAAGTTCCGCACCACCGAGATGGACCGCTACTTCCCCCGGGACTGACTCAGCTTCCCCAGCGGCCTGACCCAGCTTTCTCGGGGCTGACTCAGCGCCCGGCCGGCACCTGCTGACGCAGGCTGCCGCGCTGCACCGCCCGGCTGATGTCGCTGGGCGAGACGATGCCGACCAGCTGGTCGCCGACCACCACGAGCGCCCGGCCGTCGGTGCACTCGTTGAGCCGGGGCAGCAGGTCGGTGAGCTGCTCCTCCGGGCGGGCGAGCACCAGTTCGTCCGCCCGGCAGGACACCTCGGCCAGCGTGGTCGACGCGCGGCGGTCCGCCGCGATGCCGCGTACCCGATCGAGCGTGACCAGGCCGACCGGCCTGCCGTCGACGGTCAGTGGGAGCGCGGAGTGCCGGTACGCGAAGAGGTAGTGGTCGACGAAGTCGGCCACAGTGAGGTCGCCGGACGCGGTCTGCGGCTGCGGCGTCATCACGTCGCCCACCCGGATGCCGCGCAGCGCGTCGCCCATCCGTGCGGCGCGTTCCTCCTGGCCGGCGGCGCCCAGCAGGAACCAGCCGATCAGCGCCAGCCAGAGCCCGCCGAAGCCGGCGCCGGTGAAGAACCGCCACAGCCCCAGCCCGATCAGCACGACGCCGAGCACCCACCCCGCACGCGCCGCCACCACCGACGCCTTCGTGCGGTCGCCGGTGAACTTCCAGACCGCCGCGCGCAGCAGCCGCCCGCCGTCCAGCGGGGCGGCCGGCAGCACGTTGAAGATCGCCAGCAGCACGTTGATGCCGGCCAGCCAGGACAGCGCGCCCAGCAGCAGCCCGTCGCCGTAGGTCACGGCCACCACCACCGCGATCGCGGCGAAGACCAGCCCGATGATCAGGCTGACCAGCGGCCCGACCCCGGCGATCCGCAGCTCCGCGCCCGGGTCCTTCGCCTCGCCCTTCAGCTCGGCGACGCCGCCGAACAGCCACAGCGTGATGCCCTCGACCTCGATGCCGTTGCGCTTGGCGACCACCGCGTGCGCCACCTCGTGGGCGAGCAGGCCGAGGAAGAAGACCACGGCGGCGGCCAGGCCGGCCGCGAAGTAGGCGACGGGGGAGTGACCGGGGTACGAGGCGGGGAACAGGCTCGCCGACAGCGCCCACGCGATCAGCACGAAGATGACCAGGACACTCCAGTTGACGCCGACCGGTACGCCGGCGATTCGACCCAGACGGAAACTCGCCCTCATGTTCCCGTCATACCCGGCGGACCCACCCGCACACCAGGGCCGGACGACGCCCGCGTGCCGTACCCGAAGCGGAGTATGCGCGAGCTATGGTGAGAGTATGACGCGGCGCATCACGATCAGCCTGCCCGACGACGTGGCCGAGTACGTCGAGCGGTCGCAGGGGACGACGTCCGGCTTCATCGCCGACGTGCTCCGGCGCAAGATGCGGGCGGACGGCCTACGTGCCCGATGGGCCGAGCACGGCTACGTGGTGACCGACGAGGACGTCGAGCGGGCCCGCCGGAGGCTGGCCCAACAGCCGCCGATCACCGACGAGCAGCACGACCGGAACATGGAGTGGCTGCGCCAGTTCGGGGACGGCGACGGGGCGGCCGCCGCGTGAACGGGCTCGTCCTGGACACGTCCGCACTGCTCGCGTACGCCGCGGGGGACAGCGTCGAGCCGGGTGCGCTGCTGACCCTCGCGCAGGAGGATCCCGAGCAGGAGGTGTGGATCCCGGCGCTCTGTCTGGGGCAGGCGCAGCTTCAGGTAGCGGGCACACCGGCCGCCGATCTGCTCGATCTGCTCCTCGACACGGACCGGGACATCCGGGTCGCGGTCTACGACGGCCCGACCAGCCGTCGGGTGGCCCGGATCGCGGCGAGTCGCAAGGTGCCGCTCGACGTGGCCCACGCGGTCGCCACCGCCGTGCTCTACCGCTGCTACCTGGTGACACGGGACGCCGAGACGGTGGCGGCGGCGGCCCCACCCGACCTCGAGGTACTCGACATCTCCGACTCCTGGGAGTAGGCCGGGGTCAGCGCCGTCGAGGGGCCTCGGCGACCACCGTTGGCGAGAACTCGTTCGCCGCCTCGACCGCCCACTCCAGCGCGAAGTCCGCCTCCTCCTCCC
This sequence comes from Micromonospora sp. WMMD1274, assembly GCF_049179035.1. Classification (NCBI taxonomy): domain Bacteria; kingdom Bacillati; phylum Actinomycetota; class Actinomycetes; order Micromonosporales; family Micromonosporaceae; genus Micromonospora; species Micromonospora sp. WMMD1274. Next base: position 1,281,942 of record NZ_JBMHMG010000001.1, on the reverse strand, counting down.
AGCCCGGTTCGCCGCCGACGAAGTGCGACCGGCCCGGGAACTCCCGGTAGCCGGTGAGCGCCGTCGAACTCCGGTAGAGGTTGGCGATGCTGCTGGCGAGGGTCGCCGGCACCACGTGGTCCTCGCCGCCCGCGGTGATCAGCAGCGGGGCGCGGTCGCTGCGCTTCTTGTCGATCTCGGTGGCCGAGTTCGGGTCCAGGTTGGCGAACGCGGCCTCGAACAGCACGTGCCCGGCGCCCGGTACGGCGTAGCGCTCCCAGGCGGCGTCGGACTGCTCCTGGCTGATGGTGTTGCCGAAGGCGTACCGGAAGTCCTCCGGGGTGAACGGCACCGCGCGGTGCCGGTTGGCCGGGTTGTGCAGGATCGAATACCCGGAACGCAGCGTGCTGGGCGGCAGCTTGAGCACGCCCCGTACCGGCGCGGGGTGCACGGCGACCACTGCGGCGCCGAGGCGCCGGTCCAGCAGCAACTGGGCGACCAGGCCGCCGAACGAGTGGCCCATGATGATCGGCGGACGCGGCAGGCCCCTGATGACCGCCTCGTAGTGGTCGGCGATGTCGGCGATGCGCTGCGCGGCGATCGGCGCCGGGTCGGCCCGCAGTTCCTCCACCTCGCGGTCCATTCCGGGCCAGGCGGGCGTGAGCACCTGGAAGCCGCGCGCGGCGTACCGTTCGGCCCAGTGCTCCCAACTTCGTGAGGTCATCCAGAGGCCGTGGATGAGCACGATCGTGTCGACCCGTCCCGTCGGTGCGCTCATGTCTAGTCTCCCCGTTTCGCCGCTGGACGGCCCGCGCGTACCCGGACTGGGTGCCGGCAATCCTGTCCGATTGAACGGACAGCAAATGGACGGGGCAACCCGGATGATCAGCGTCCTGAGTCGACTGTCAGGATGACGACATGACGGTCAGACTTGCCGACAGGGTTGCCCTGGTGACGGGCGGGAGTCGGGGCATCGGCGCCGCCGTCGTGCGCCGGCTGGCCGAGGACGGCTTCCACGTCGCGTTCACCTACCGCACCGCGGAGGACAGCGCGAAGTCCGTGGTGGCCGAGATCGAGGCGTACGGCCGGACCGGCCTGGCGATCAATGCGGACAGTACCGACGCGGCGGCCGTGGTCGGCGCCGTGGAGCGGACCGTCGCCGAGTTGGGGCGGTTGGACATCCTGGTCAACAACGCCGGGGTGTTCGCGGGTGGGCCGATCGAGTCGGTCAGCCTCGACGCCCTGGACCGGGCGATCGCGGTGAACGTGCGCGGGGTCTACCTCGCCACCCAGGCGGCGGTGCGCCACATGGGTGCGGGTGGGCGGATCGTCAACATCGGCAGCAGCTTCGCCAGTCGTGTCCCGGCTCCCGGGGTGAGCGCGTACGCGATGACCAAGAGCGCCGTGAACGGGCTGACCCGGGCGCTCGCCCGCGAACTCGGTCCGCGTGGGATCACCGTCAACCTGATCCTGCCCGGCTCGACCGACACCGACATGAACCCGGCGGACAGCGCGGGCGCGGACGGGCAGCGGTCGCACATCGCCCTCGGCCGGTACGCGGAACCGGAAGACGTGGCGGCGACTGTCAGTCACCTGGTGGGCGCCGGCGGACGGCACATCACCGGTGCGTCGATCGCGGTCGACGGCGGCGCGACAGCCTGAGCGGACAGCCCGGGCGTCCGCTGTCGGCGGTGTGACCGCCTGACAAATGTCACGGCCGGAAGGTGACTGCCGCTCCGGGGAACCGGACACCGCACGCCGGAGCATCGGGGCATGACCGATTCCGCACCGGCCGTGGACCTGGCCGGACTCACCAAGACCTTCGGCCCGGTGACCGCCGTCGACGGGCTCGACCTGCGGATCGCCCCCGGTGAGGTGGTGGCGTTCCTCGGCCCCAACGGCGCCGGCAAGACCACCACCGTCGACATGCTGCTCGGGCTGGCCCGCCCGGACGCCGGCACGGTCCGCCTGTTCGGCGGCGACCCGGCCGACGCCGTCCGGCACGGCCGGGTCGCCGCCGTGATGCAGACCGGCGGCCTGCTCAAGGACCTCACAGTCGCCGAGACGGTACGGATGACCGCGCACTTCTACGGCCACACCCGGCCGGTGGCTGAGGTGCTGGAGCGCGCCGGCATCGCCGGGATCGCCGACCGTGCGGTGGGCAAGTGCTCGGGCGGTCAGCAGCAGCGCCTGCGGTTCGCGCTCGCGTTGCTGCCCGACCCGGACCTGATGGTGCTGGACGAGCCGACCACCGGCATGGACGTCGAGGGCCGCCGCGACTTCTGGCAGGCGATCCGGGCCGACGCCCGATCCGGCCGGACCGTCCTGTTCGCCACCCACTACCTGGACGAGGCCGACGCGTACGCGGACCGGATCGTGCTGATCCGCCAGGGCCGCGTGGTCGCCGACGGCACCACCGCCGAGATCAAGAACCTGGCCGCCGGCCGGGTCGTGCGGGCGACGCTGCCCGGCGCCGACCAGGCCGCGCTCGCCGCGCTGCCGGGCGTCCGGTCGGTCGAGGTACGCGGCGACGTGGTGCTCGTGCACAGCGAGGACTCCGACGTGGTGGCCCGGCACCTGCTGACCCGCACCGGCGCCCGGGATCTGGAGATCACCTCACGCAACCTCGAGGACGCGTTCCTCACCCTGACGGCCTGAACCGAGGAGCCTCACCATGACCGCCACGACCTCGTCCACCACCGGCACCCGTACGGCCGGCCGCCGGCCGCCCGCACTCGGCGGGTTCTGCGCGCCGGTGCTCGCCATCGAGATACGCCGGGTGCTGCGCAACCGCCGTACGCTGCTGTTCATCCTGGTCATGCCGGCCGTGTTCTTCCTGCTGTTCGGGCTGCCCACGCGCGGGGAGAAGCTGGACAACGGGCTGCCGGTCACCGGTTGGATCATGATCAGCCTGGCCGTGTACGCGGCGATGGTCGCCACCACCAGCGCCGGCGCGGCTGTCGCCACCGAACGGGCGCTGGGCTGGAGCCGGCAACTGCGGCTGACCCCGCTGCGCCCGGCCGCGTACGTGGCGACGAAGGTGGCCACCGCGATGGTGCTCGGCCTGCTCGGCGTCCTCGTGGAGTTCGCTGTCGGCGCCGCCTCCGGGGTGCGGCTGCCGGCGCACGTCTGGGTGGAGTCCGGGCTGACCGCCTGGATCGGCGCGCTCGTGTTCGCCGCGTTCGGGCTGTTCGTCGGCTACCTCGCCCCGGCCGAGAACGTCATGCAGTTCATGGGCCCGGCGCTGGCCATCCTGGCCATGCTGGGCGGCCTGTTCGTCCCGCTGGAGCTGCTGCCCGACGTGATGCAGCAGATCGCCAAGTTCACCCCGGTGTACGGGGTCGGTCAGCTCGCCCGCGCGCCGCTGACCGGCACCGGGGTGGACTGGGCGGCGGTGGCGAACGTGACCGCCTGGACCGTGTTCTTCGGGCTCGGCGCGGCCCGGCTGTTCCGCCGGGACACCACACGCGTCTGAGGTGGCACTAGCGTGATCGGCGTGACGTCGCCGCCCGTCCCGGCCCTGCCGGTGAACCGCCACTGGCGGATCACCGGCTGGCTGCTGGCGGCGGTCTGGCTGTTCTTCCTCAACATCCCGTTCACCACCGCCCTGCACCAGCCGCAGATGTGGCGGCGGCTGACCGGGATCGGCTCGCTCGTCGCGTTCGCCGTGGCGTACGTGCTGATCTTCGAGTGGGCCCGCGCCCGGCGGCAGCGCAACCTGTCGGTCCCGCCCGGCCGGGCCCGGCTGCTGATCGTCGTGCTGCTCGCGCTCGGGCTGGCCGGGATCCCCGGCACCGGCGGCGACTGGCTGACCACACTGGTCTTCGTCGCGGCAGCCGCGGTGTTCCTGCTGCCCTCGGTGGAAGCGCTGGTCGTGGTGGTGCTCGCCGCGGCGGCGCCACCGGTGACCGCGCGTCTGGTGTCCGGCTGGGAGCACGAGAGCACGCTCGTCTTCGCGGTGCTGCTCGCCTCGTTCGCGATGTTCGGGGTGAGCCGGCTGGCCCAGCGCAACGGTGAACTCCAGGCCGCGCAGCAGGAGATCCGCCGGCTGGCGGTGGCCGAGGAACGCGCCCGCGCCGCCCGGGACCTGCACGACATCCTCGGGCACTCGCTCACAGTGGTGGCGGTCAAGGCCGAACTGGCCGGGCGGCTGATGGAGCTGGACCCGGCCCGGGCCGCCACCGAGATCGCCGACGTGGAACGGCTGGCCCGGGAGGCGCTCGCTGACGTGCGGGGCACCGTCGGGGCGTACCGCGGGGTGGATCTGGCCTCCGAACTGGCCGGCGCGCGGTCGGCGCTCGCCGCCGCGGGCGTCGTCGCGGAGCTGCCGGAGTCGGTGCCGCCGCTGCCGGCGGACCGCGACGAGTTGTTCGGCTGGACGGTCCGCGAGGGGGTGACCAACGTGGTGCGGCACAGCGGCGCCCGCCGGTGCGTCATCCGGGTCGAGCCGTCGGCGGTGGAGGTGCGCGACGACGGCCGGGGTCCGGCCGACCAGCGGGGCACGACGGCCGGGCACGGCCTGGCCGGGCTGCGGGAGCGGGCCCGACGGCTGGACGCGACGGTGACGGTGGCGCGCCCGGACGACGGGCGTGGTTTCCTGCTCCGGGTGACGGTGCCCGGGGCGGATCCGGACGGAGGGGCGCACCTGTGACCGAGCCGATCAGACTGCTGCTCGCCGACGACCAGGCGCTGGTCCGGGGCGCGCTGGCCGCGCTGCTGTCGCTCGAGGCGGACCTGACGGTGGTGGCCGAGGTGAGCCGAGGCGACGAGGTGGTGCCGGAGGCGCTGCGCACCGGCCCGGACGTGGCGCTGCTCGACGTGGAGATGCCGGGCCTGGACGGGGTCGCCGCGACCGCCGCGCTGCGGGCCGCGCTGCCGTCCTGCCGGGTGCTGGTGGTGACCACGTTCGGCCGCCCCGGCTACCTGCGCCGGGCGATGGAGGCGGGTGCGAACGGGTTCGTGGTGAAGGACACCCCGGCGCGGCAGCTCGCCGACGCGGTCCGCCGGGTGCACGCCGGGCTGCGGGTGGTCGACCCGGCACTCGCCGCCGAGACGCTGGCCACCGGGCCGAGCCCGCTCACCGAACGGGAGACCGAGGTGCTGCGTACGGCGCGCGGCGGCGGCACGGTGGCCGAGCTGGCGGCGACGTTGCACCTGTCCGAGGGGACCGTCCGCAATCATCTCTCCGCCGCGATCGGCAAGACCGGCGCCCGTAACCGGGCCGACGCGGTGCGGGTGGCCGAGGCCAACGGCTGGCTGCTGGGCTGAGCCCGGTCAGGGCAGGCGGTCGACCACCACGAAGGCGGTGCCCGGCTCCACCTCGGTCAGGAGCAGGCGCTGGGCGCTGCGGGTCAGCCGGATGCAGCCGTTGGTGACGTTCTTGCCGAGCGTGTCGTCGTTGTACCAGCTGTGCAGTCCGATGTGGGCGCCGCGCAGGCCGGTCGGCACCGCGTCCGGGTCGTCGGGGATCGCGCCGAGGGCGAAGATGTCGACGCCGCCGTAGACGGCCTGCGGGGGCGGGGTGCGGCCCAGCACGAACGTGCGGCCCAGCGGGGTGAGCTGCCCGGACATGCCGAGGCTGACCGGCCAGGTGCGCATCGCGCGCCCGTCCCGGCTCCAGGTGAGGCGGTGGGTGCGCCGCTCCACCACGATCTGGTCGCGCAGCACCACAGTGGTCCAGCCGCCGGACGGCAGCCAGGCGATGGTGCGGTTGGCCGACGGCAGCAGCACCGCCGTCCAGCCGGAGCGCCGGTCGACGATCGGCACCGTCAGCCGTACGCCGCTGATGGTCGGCGCGAGGAACGCCAGCGGACGGCCGCCCGGTGCGTCGTACGCGGCCACGTTCCGGTTCGGGCGCAGCCCTTCGCTCAGCGGGCGGATGTCGGCCGGGTCCGGGTCGGGCGGGAAGCCGCGCGGCGCCGGGTCGTAGGTGACCACCGGCAGGTCGTCCGGCGGCGGCGCGGCCGGCGGCACCGACTCGACCGCCGACGGGCTCGGCGCGGCGGTCGTGGCCGGGGGCGCGGCGGCGGGCGGCGCCGCCTGGCGCGCGGGCGTGGCGGTGAGCGCGCGGCCGACCAGCAGCGCGGTGACGAGCAGCAACGGTACGGCGAGCGCGGCGATCAGCCAGCCGGGAGGCCGGCGCGTGGCGAACCGGTCGAACAGCACGAAACCGACTGTAACCGACCGGAAGCCCCCGTACCCGGTACTACGGGTACGGGGGCTTCGCGGCGAGGGTGGCTCAGCTCAGCTTCGCCGGGTGGCTCAGCTCAGCTTCGCGCCGATGTGGATGGCGATCGCGTCGTGCGCGGGGACGTTGGCGGCGAACCAGCCGGACGAGTCCACGGTGATCACCGGCCCGCTGCACGAGCCGTTGCTGAACGTGCCGTGGACGACGTCGCAGTAGCGGCCCGCCGGCAGCCCGGTGTAGTACGACCGCCCGTTCACCGCGCTGTCCTCGTCGTTGATCGTCAGGTAACCCTTGCCGGTACGGCTGAACGCGATGTGCTGGTAGCCGTTGTCGTACCAGTTGGAGACCCCGGCGCCCTCGGTGGCGTTGCGGAAGCCGACCATGTTGGCGATGACCGGCCAGCGGTGCTCGCACTCCCAGCCCGAGTAGCAGGTGACGTTGGTGATCCGGTTGCTGCCGTCGGCGGGCGGGCCCTGGTCCCGGCCGCTGTACGTGAAGCTCGACATCACCGCCGGGGTGCCGTACGGCCAGGCCAGCATGAACGCGTTGGCGAGCGCGTACGTGCCCCGGTTGCGGTAGGTCAGCACGCCACCCTCGCGCTGGGTGTCGTGGTTGTCGGTGAAGACCACCGCCTTCGCGCTCGACAGGTAGCCCCATGACTCGCCGAAGTTCTTCAGGTACGCCAGCCGCTCGTTGTTGAACATCCGAGCCAGGTCCTTGCCGTACCGGAACTCGTGCACGTCGCCGTTGCCGGTGTACTCGGTCGGCTGGATCGGCTCACCGGCGCCGTAGATGACCTCCTGCACCAGGTACGCGCTGCGGGACAGCTTGGCCTTGATCGCGGCGATGTCGGCCGCCGGCATGTGCTTGCTGCCGTCCAGCCGGAAGCCGTCGACGCCGAGCGAGAGCAGGTCGTTGAGGTACGCGGCCAGCCTGCTGCGCACGTACTCCGACTCGGTCTTGAGGTCGGCGAGGTTGACCAGCTCGCAGTTCTGCACCTCGTACCGGTCGTTGTAGTTGGCGATGTCGTTGTTGCCGTTGCGGCCGCAGTAGTGGAAGTCCTGCGCGGAGTAGACGCCCGGGTAGTTGTAGTGGCCGTACGACGAACCGGCCCAGCCGGTGCCGCCGTTGTCCTGCCCGGACATGTGGTTGACCACGGCGTCGACGATCACCTTGACGCCCGCGGCGTGACACGTGTTCACCATGGACTGGAACTGCGCGCGGGTGCCCTTGCGGGACTCGATCCGGTAGCTGACCGGCTGGTACGACACCCACCACGGGCTGCTGTTGACGTGCTCCTGCGGCGGGGACACCTGCACGTAGCCGTAGCCCTTCGGGCCCAACGTGCTGGTGCACTCGGCGGCCACCGAGGTCCAGTTCCACTCGAAGAGCTGGACGATCACCTTCTTGGCGCCCGGGGTGGCGGCGGCGGCCGGGGGTGCCGCCGCGGTGACGGGGACGAGCAGGCTCGCGGCCAGGCCCAGGGCGAGCGCGGCGGCGCGGCATCGGCGTCGATGCATCAGGACTCCTGCGGGGTGCGGGGGATGCGGGGGAGTGGAGCCTGTTTCAGTGCCGGCTTCTTGCAAACCAGCCTGAAATTTTGCGGCAAGGTTACGAGCCTGTTGCAAAGCCTGTCAACGCATGGGCATCCGTCGTTGCGTCAGGCGCTACACGCGCGTCCGGGCTGGGCGGTTCGAGAATCCGGCCGAGAAATTCGCCACCGGAGGTGATCCGTCCGCGCCGTCCCTCCGTACCTGAGTGGGGAGCAGGGTCGGCCGGTGGGGGCGCCGCCGCGAGACGATCGAGGAGCAGATGGCCCGGGCACAGCAGAACGAGAAGGCGACGACCGTCCGGACCACCAGCACCAGCCGTGGTGCCCGGACGATGTCGAAGTCCGCGATGGTGGCACTGACCGCCTCCGCGCTCGGCCTCGCGTGGGCGGGTGTGGAGCTGGCCGGTGCCGGCGGCGTCATGTACTCGTACGGATTCTTCTTCACCGAGTTCTTCGCCGGGGTGGTCGCCCTGGTCTCGCTCAGCATCACAGTGATGCTGGGCCTGCTCGCCACCGACCGCCTGGTGCTGCTCATCCGGCACCGCGTGCTGCTCCAGTCGGCGCACCGGGCCACCGGCGTGCTCGGCGTGGCCGGGCTGGTCTTCCACGTCATCACCAAGGTCGCGATCGGCCGGGCCGGGCCGACCGACGCCGTGGTGCCGTTCCTCAGCGGCAGCGGCCTCTACGTCGGACTGGGCACCGTCGCCGCGCTGCTGATGGTGGGCGTGCTCTGGACCGGCATCATCCGGGTCCGGTTCGCCGGGGTCGGCCCGAAGTGGTTCTGGCGCGCGCTGCACTCGATGGCGTACGTGTCCTGGCCGTTCGCGCTGGTGCACGGCCTCAACGCCGGCCGTCCGGCCGCCGCCTGGGTGGTGCTGAGCTACCTCGCCTGCGTGGTGCTCGTGGTGATGGCGCTGCTGGTGCGCGTCTCGGTCCACCTCGGCAAGCGCAGCCGCGAGCAGCACCAGGCGGTCGCGCTCAACAAGGCGATGGCCGGCAAGGGCGAGGAGCGTACCGGCGTGTTCGCCGCGCTCACCCGCAAGAAGGCCGCCGACAAGGAGGACAAGGGCGCCGGCCGGGGCCGCTGGGCCGAGGCGACCGCCACCTGGACCGCACCGGCCGGCACCGCCCGGCGGCGCGATCCGGAGCGGTTCGCCGTACCCGTGGTGCCGGAACCCGGATCGCTGCGCGAGCCGGTCCGCGCGGCCGCCGCCCGGCGGCGCGACGAGGAGCGCGAGCCCGTCGTCCGCGCCCGGGACGAGGAGACGGCGCCGGCCCGCCGGACCGACGGCGAACGGCCCCGCCGCCGTCGCCGCGACGACGAGGAACGCGTGACCCGCCGCTCCCGGACCGAGGAGCGGGTGAGCCGCCGGTCCCGCGACGACGAGGACCTGGTCGCACGGTACTCGGCGCCTCCGGAGAGCGGCGGCCGGCACTCGGCGCCGCCGGACACCGGCGGCCGCCACTCCGCACCCCCGGACAGCGGCCGGTACGCCACCGCCGCCGAGGTGGCCCGCTACTCCGCGCCGCCGCGCGCGACCGACGAGCCGGAGGAGCCGTGGGACAGCCCGCGCCGTTGGGAGACCCGCCCGGTCTCCGGTGAGCCGATCTCGGCCGGCCCCATCTCCGGCACCCCGGTCACGGCCGAACCGCTCAGCGGATCCGGCCGCCGCTACCGGGACGAGGAGGACGTGCCGGAGGAGCCGGACTACTGGCGCCCGCCGGCCCGCTACGCCGCCGACGAGGCGTTCGTCGACGACACCCCGACGCTCGTCGACCTCGCCTCCCGCCGGGCGATGCGCGCGGGCAAGGAGAGCCGGTCCAGCCGCCGCAAGCGGGCCGACGCGGACGCGGTCGACGGCGCGTACTGGGCCGGGCTGCGGGGTGAGGCCCGGTGAAGCGCACGACGGTCCCGCCGGTCGCCTGTGTCGGTGAGCCACGCCTGACCGCCGGGTTCGCCGAGTTCGGCCGGCTCGACCTGCTGGCCCACGAGGAGGTGCACGGCCCGATCGGTCCGATGGAACCGGCGGCGCTGCTGCGGCTCGCCGAGGCCATCGACCTCAAGGGCAAGGGCGGCGCGGGCTTCCCGTTCGCCCGCAAGCTGCGCGCGGTGCTGGAGTCCTGCGAGCGGCAGGACCTCGGTGCCGTGGTGGTCGTCAACGCCACCGAGGGCGAGCCGGCGAGCTGGAAGGACAAGGTGCTGCTCACCCGCGCCCCGCACCTCATCCTGGACGGCGCCGCGCTCGCTGCGTTCGCGCTCGACGCCGAGGAGATCGTGATCGGTGTGGCCGACGACGACGTGGGCCGGCCCTCGCTGACCGAGGCGTTGCAGGAACGGCGGATGCCGGTGCCCACCACGATCGTCACCGTGCCGCACCGGTTCATCTCCGGTGAGGGCGGCGCGCTGGTCAACGGCATCAACGGCCTGCCGCACATCCCGCCCGGCACGAAGAAGCGGTCCAGCGACTCCGGCGTCGGCGGGCTGCCCACGCTGCTGTCCAACGCCGAGACGTACTCCCAGCTCGCCGTCGCGGCCCGGATCGGCCCGTACGAGTACGCCGCGCTCGGCACCGACGACGAGCCGGGCACCGTGCTGCTCACCGTCACCGGGTCGGCGAAGCGCCCCGCCGTGGTGGAGTGCGCCGCCGGCACCCCGCTGCGCGAGATCCTCGACCTGTGCGAGGTGCCGCCCGGCCCGGGCATCCTGATGGGCGGCTACCACGGCAAGTGGATCACCGCGGCGGCCGCCGAGCGGGCCGAGGTGTCCCGCAAGGGGCTCACCGCCGTGGGCGGCACGCTCGGCGCCGGCATCATCGTGCCGCTCGGCGCCGACACCTGCCCGCTCGGCGAGGCCGCGCAGGTGGTGCGATACCTGGCGGGCGAGTCCGCGGGGCAGTGCGGCCCGTGCAAGATGGGCCTGCCCGACCTGGCCCGCTCGGTCGACCTCGCGGTCTCCGGCAGCGCGCCGGTCGAGCTGGTCCGCGCCGCGGCCGGCGACGTCAAGGGCCGCGGCGCGTGCAGCCACCCGGACGGCACCGCCCGGTTCGCACTGTCCGCGATGGAGGTGTTCGCCGACGACCTGCGGCTGCACGCCACAGGCGAGGGCTGCGGCAAGCGGGTGAAGGGCATGATGGGCCTGCCCGGCGCGCCCGACGGCAACCCGCAGAAGCTCACCCTGGACTGGTCGCGCTGCGACGGGCACGGGCTGTGCGCGCACGTGGTGCCGGACTTCATCCGGCTCGACGGCAACGGGTACCCGGCGTTCCCACCCACCCCGGTGCCGACGTGGCTGCGCGAGGGCGCGCTCAAGGCGGTCAAGGTCTGTCCCGAACTCGCGCTCCGCCTGGTCCGGGCCGAGTAGAACCAGGAGCCGCCGATGCGTACCGCCGCTCGTGTGACAGCCGCCGCCGTGCTGGCCGCCACGCTCGCCGCCGCGACCGCCTGCGCGGCCGGCCCCGAGGGCGGCGCACCGGCGGGCGCGGTTGCCCCCGCGTCCCCGACCCCCGCGTCCCCGGCTCCTGCGTCCCCGGCCGTCGCGTCGCCGGCCTCCGCGTCACTCGCCTCGGTGCCGGCCACGCTGTCGTTCACCGGCAAGACCCTCGACGGTACGGCGTTCGACGCCGCCGCCCTGGCCGGGCGGCCGGTGGTGCTGTGGTTCTGGGCGCCCTGGTGCGCCACCTGCGCCAGCCAGGCGTGGACGGTGGCCGAGATCGCCCCGGCCTACCGCGACACCGTCCCCATCGTCGGCGTCGCCGGACTCGGCGAGCAGAAGGCGATGAAGTTGTTCGTCGCCGAGTTCGACCTGGGCGGCACGACACAGATCGACGACCGGGCGGGCGCGCTGTGGCGCCGGTTCAAGGTGGCCGAGCAGAGCACGTTCGTCGTCCTGGACCGCACCGGCCGGGTCGTACACCAGGGATTCCTGGACGGCGAGGCACTGACCCGGCAGGTCGAGACGCTGGCCCGGGGATGACCGGCGCGCTGCTGCTCGCGCTCACCGCTGGCATGCTCGGCGCGGTCAACCCGTGCGGCTTCGCGATGCTGCCCGCGTACCTCTCGTTGCTCGTCGCCGGCCCCGACGGCGGGCGCGGCGCGGTCCGCCGCGCGCTCACCGCGACGGCCGGGCTGACCCTCGGGTACGTGCTGGTGTTCGGCGCGTTCGGGCTGGCCCTGGCACCGGCGGCGGACTGGCTGCGGCCGCGGCTGCCGTGGCTGACGGTGACGCTCGGCGTGCTGCTGGCGCTGGCCGGGTGCTGGCTGCTCGCCGGCCGGCGGCTGCCCGCGCCACGCCCGTTACGCGTCGCGCCCCGGCTCACCCGCACCTGGCCGTCCATGGCGCTGTTCGGCGCGGCGTACGCCCTCACGTCGCTGACCTGCGCGATCGCGCCGTTCCTGGCGATCGTGGTGACCAGCCTGCGGGCCGGGTCGCCGTTGCGCGGGCTGGCGCTGTTCGGCGCGTACGCGCTGGGGATGGCGCTCGTGGTCGGGGTGGCCGCGCTCGCCGTGGCGCTGCTGCGCGGCCGGGTCGTGGCCCGGTTGCGCGGCGCCGGCGCGTGGGTGCCGCGCCTGAGCGGCGTGGTGCTGCTGGTCGCGGGCGGCTACGTCGCCTGGTACGGCTGGTACGAGGTACGTCTCGCCCAGGGCCGCTACGACGCCTTCACCGACCCGGTCATCCGCACCGCCGCCGACATTCAGCAGACCGTGGTGAAGGCCGTCGACACTCTGGGCCCCGCCGTCCTCGCGGCCCTCCTGGCCGCGCTCCTCCTCGCCACCCTCACCCACCCCCGCCCCCGCTCTCGCCCCCGCGATCTTGCACTTGGGGCCCCGGCAGAACCGGCGAACCGGACTGCTGGCGGACCGGAAGTGCAAGATCGCGGGGAAAGGGCGGGAGCGGAGGCGGGGGAGCGGGTCAGCGCGGGGTGAGGCGGTCGGTGCCCAGCTTGTCGCGGAGGACCTCCGGGACCACCACCGAGCCGTCGGGCTGCTGGTGCTGCTCCAGGATGGCCGGGAACAGCCGGCTGGTGGCGAGCGCCGAGCCGTTGAGGGTGTGCACGAAACGGGTCTGCTTCGCGCCCGGCTCGCGGTAGCGGATGGCCGCCCGGCGGGCCTGGTAGTCACCGGCCCAGGAGACCGACGACACCTCCTTGTACTTGCCGGTGCTCGGCATCCACACCTCGACGTCGAGCGTCTTCTTCATCGAGGCGCTGGCGTCACCGGCGGCGAGCAGGCTGGTCTGGAAGTGCAGACCGAGCTTGTCGACCAGGCCCTCGACGTGCCCGACCATCGCCTCCAGCGCCTCGCCCGCCTGCTCCGGCAGCGTGAACTGGAAGATCTCCACCTTGTTGAACTGGTGGCCGCGTACGGTGCCGCGCTCGTCGGAGTGCGAACCGGCCGCCTCGCGCCGATAGCACGGCGTGTACGCGAACGCCTTCAACGGCAGCTTCGGCGTCTCCAGGATCTCGTCCTGGTACGCGCCGAGGATCGCCGTCTCCGCGGTGGGCAGCAGGAACTGGCCGCGCGAGGACGACTGCTTGTCGATGTGGTAGACGTCGTCGTGGAACTTCGGGAACTGCCCGGCGGCGAAACCGGCGCTCTCCAGCAGCAGGTGCGGCGGGAGCAGGAACTCGTAGCCGGCCTGGATGTTCTGCTCGATCAGCCAGTTCACCAGCGCCCACTCCAGCCGGGCGCCCAGACCGGTGTACATCCAGAAGCCCGAGCCGCCGAGCTTCACGCCCCGCTCGTGGTCCACCAGGCCGAGCGCACGGCTCAGCTCCACGTGGTCGCGTACCTTCTCGATGGCCGGCGCCTCGCCGAACGTGCGCACCACCCGGTTGGCCTCCTTACCCCCGGCGACCACGTCGTCGGCGGGCAGGTTCGGCAGCTCGCTCATCGCCGAGCGGAGCCGGGACTGCACCTCGTCGAGCTGGGACTCCAGCTCCGCGAGCTGCTTGCGCTCGGCCTCCGGGGCGACCGGCTGCGGCGTGCCGCCGGACCGTTTCGCCTCCGCGTACGCGCGCGCCTCGGCCTTGCGGCGCTGCCGCTCGGCGTCGATCTCCGTGATCAGGGCGCGTCGCTCCTGGTCGAGCCGCTGGATGTCGTCCAGCGCCCGGGTGACCTCGGCGGGATCCAGACGCTTCGCCAGCGCGGTCGCCACCGCCTCGCGATCCTTCCGGATCAACTCCATGTCGAGCATGCTGCTCGTACGCCTCCGTCCAGGCAGTCAGGTGGGACCTCCAGATGCTACCGTCGCGCCCCCGCGACCCCGGCCCGGCCCGCGCAGCCTGCCGCCGCGAGGCCCTTTCCGGTGACGGTGCGTGGTGGTTGAGCCGTCGACAGGGCGTGTTCACATTCCGTGATGGTGCTCCGATGCCCGTGCCAGCCCATTGCCGGTCGCCAGTCCGCTGAACTGGTCAATCTCACGGATCCGCCCTCCGGCCGAGATGCCCCTCTGGCGACTTTGCTCTGCAGCCACCGACGCGGCGTTCGACGGAGCGTCAGCGTTGCGTGGATGGCTGCAGAGCAAAGTGCGCGAGGGGTGAAGGGTGGGGGGCGGCGGTGTGGTCACGCACGGTCACTGATTCCTGCCGCGGTGCGGGGCCGGGACCGGCGAGCGCGGGCCGGAGACCGGAGCGTCAGAGGCGTACCGGCATCAGGACCGAGAAGGCGTCCGCGTCGTCGGCCCGCCGCACGGCCAGCGGGGCGATCGGGCCGTCCAGCTCCAGCACGAGCTGTCCGTCGCCGGACCCCAGGGCGTCCAGCAGGTACTCCCGGTTCACCGCCACCCGAAGCGCATCCGGGCCACCCGCGCCTGCCGCGCCGCCCGCGCCCGCCGCGCCGCCCGCGCCGACCACTGCGTTCGGGTCGACCAGGCGCAGCTCGCCCCGGCCGTCCAGGCCGAGCGCCACCACCTCGTGCTCGACGCCCTCGTGCGCGCGGTGGCAGACCGGGACGCCGTCGGCGGTGAGCGCCGCGCGCAGCGCCGCGCCGTCGAACGGGATCCGGTACGCGGGCACGTCGCCGAGCTGCGCCCGCAGCAGCCGCCGGTAGTCAGGGAAGTCGTACGGCAGCGGTTCGGCGGTCACCGGGCGGCCCGCCACCGTGACCGTCACCCGGTCGGCGGCGACGACCACCTCGGCGGTCTCCGCACCTTCGGCGTCCAGCAGCGCGCGGAGTTCGTCCACCTGTGCCACCGGCAGCAGCGCGCTCACCGGCGGGCCGTCGACGGTGCCGGTGACGCGGGCCACCGCCAGCCGGTGCCGGTCGGTGGCGACCAGCCGGACCCCGTCCGGCTCGACCTCCACCAGCACGCCGGACAGGACCGGGAGGTCGGGGTCGGCGCCGACGGCGAAGCGTACGGCGTCCACGGCGGCGGCGAGGTCGGTGCGGGACAGCACGAGGCGGGTGGTCACGATGGTCTCCTCCGGGTCGATCAGGCTGCGGATCCGGGAGAGTTCGCGACGGGCGTCGGCCAGGCCGTCCTCCAGGCGGCGCAGGTGCGCGTCCAGCAGCCGGTGCACCTCGGCCGGCTGGTGCCGGTGCCGCAGCGCCTCGGCGATGCCGGCCAGCGGCATCCCCACCCGGCGCAGCCCTGCCACCAGGCGGGCCGGGTCCACCTGCTCCTCGGTGTACCAGCGGTAGCCGGTGACCGGGTCCACCCGGGCCGGGGCCAGCACGCCGGAACGGTCGTAGAACCGCAGTGCGCTGACCGTCAACCCGCTGGCCCGGGCCAGTTCGCCGATGCTGCGAAGCTCGCTCTCCACGGCCGTCATCCTGTGACCTCAAGCGGGTCGAGGGTCAACCTCACGCCGGCAGGGTGCGGAACGTGATGCCGGCGCGTACCAGCCGCTCCAGCAGCGCGTCGCCCATCGCGGCGACAGGAGTGACCTGCCCGGCGGTCTCCGGCAGGTCGTCGAAGGCCAGGCAGAGCGCCGACTCGGCGAGCATCTTGGCCGTCTCGTCGTAACCCGGGTCGCCGCCGGCCACCTCGGTCACCACCCGCCGGCCGCCGCCGGTGCCCACGAACCGCACCCGGAACCACGACTTGGCCCGCTGCTCGGCGGTCGGGCCCTGCCCGGAGGCGAGCCGCCCGAGCAGCCAGCGCCGCGTCGGCGCCACCTTCACCAGCCCCACCACGCCGGCCAGCCCGACGCCCGCGACCAGCACCGTGGGCAGCCGCTTCATCGCCGCGAAGTGCCGGTAGCGGAAGTCCGGGCCGTACTCCGGGCGGGCGGCCGCGGACCGGCGGACCACCTGCGGGTCGATGGTGGGCAGCGGCACCGCCCACTGGCCGAACTCGCGTACCCGGCCGACCTTGCCCGGCACCGCGCGGACCCGGCGTCCGTCCGGGCCGGGCTCCATCGCCCGGCGGGCCCGCGCCGCGCGGCTCATCTCACCGGTACGGGAGAACGCGGTGAGCGCCGAGTGGTACGTCCCGGCGGAGAACCGGCCACCGGCCCGGACGTACCCGTCCACGGCGATCGGCCCGTCGGCCGGCAGTTGCTTGACCGTGTACCAGACGCCCAGGTCGTGCGGGATCGAGTCGAAGCCACAGGCGTGCACCAGACGTGCCCCGGTGCGCACCGCCTCGGCGTGGTGCCGCACGTACATCCGGTCGACGAACTCCGGCTCACCGGTGATGTCGAGGTAGTCGGTGCCGGCCGCGGCACAGGCGGCCACCAGCGGCTCGCCGTGGTGCACGTACGGGCCGACGGTCGTGGCCACCACCTGGGCGCACTCGGCCACCGCGCGCAGCGACGCCGGGTCGGTCACGTCGGCGGTGAGCAGCGGCAGGTCGGCCAGGGCGGGGTCGATGGCGGCCAGCCGGTCCCGCACCGCGGCCAGCTTGTCCGGGTTGCGCCCGGCGAGGGCCCAGCGCAGCCGGTCCGGCGCGTGCCGGGCCAGGTACTCGGCGGTCAGCCCGCCGGTGAAGCCGGTGGCGCCGAACAGGACGAGGTCGTACGGACGGTCTGCGCGCATCCGCCGAGTGTGCCATCCACGGCGCTCACCTTCACGGTGTGAAGACCACCCGGACGCAGCCGTCGGCCCTGTCCCGGAACAACGCGTACCCCTCGGCGCCGCGCTCCAGCGGCATCCGGTGGGTGGCCAGATGCTCGGTGACCAGCTCGTCGCGGGCCATCCGCTCCAGCAGCGCCGGGATCGCGGCACTGCCCCGGCGCCGGGCGGCGCGGACCGCGAGCCCCTTGTCCGCGAGCGCGCCGAGCGGGAACCGGTCCACGAATCCGGGCCGGGCGTCGAGCACCACCACCACGCCGCCCTTGCGGCAGGCGTGCACCGCCTCGCGCAGCGCCGCCCCGCCGTCCGGCTCGGCCGCCGGCCACCGCACCGGCGCGGCCGGCACCCCGGAGGCGTCGACGCACACGTCCGGCCCTCGGCCGCCGCTGCGTTCGCGCAGCTCGGCGAGCACGTCCACGTACCTGTGGTTGAGCGCCTCCACGCCGTCGTGCCCGGTGACCATCCGCAGCCGGTCGTCCCGGTCGTCGACGACCACCACCCGGTCCGCGCCCCGGGCCACCGCCGCGTCGGCGGTGAGCTGGCCGACCGCGCCCGCACCCCACACCGCCACCACGTCGCCGGGGGTGACCTCGCCCAGCTCGGCGCCGTACCAGCCGGCCGGTGCGGCGTCGGCGGCGAACACCGCCCGCTCGTCGCTCACCGACTCCGGTACGGCGAACGCGCCCACGTCGGCGTACGGCACCCGCACGTACTCGGCGTGGCCACCGGCGAAGCCGCCCAGGCGGGCCGGCCGGCCGTAACCCCCGGCGGACGGCTGCCTCCACTCCGGCTCGGCGGTCACGCCGCTCGTGCCGTTGTCACAGCAGGCCGGCAGCCCCTGCCGACAGAACCAGCACGCCCCGCAGGCCACCGCCGCGCCGACCACCACCCGGTCGGCGACCCGGTGCCGGCGTACCTCCGGGCCGACCTCGACCACGTCGCCGAGGAACTCACGTCCGAGCACCTCCCCGGCGGACGCCTCGGGCACCCGCCCGCCCAGCAGCGGCAGGTCCGCGCCGCACGTGGTGCTGCGCCGGACCCGGACGATCATGTCCTGGGCGTTGCGCAGCTCCGGGTCCGGGACGCGGCGCACCTCCACGAGGCCGGCCCCGGCCCAGCACAGCGCCCTCACGTCGGCGTCCCCGGCCGGTCCAGCGGCGAACGGTCCGCCCGCAGCACCTCGCCGGTCTCCAGGAGCTGCTTGGTCTGCCGCAGCACCTGCCGCAGGAACCGGCCCGGGTCGTCGCCGACCAGGTGCGCGGCGAACCCCGGGAGCGTGCACTCCCCGCCCAGCGGGCGGATCGCCAGTTCGGTGCCGCGCCCGCCGGGGGCCGGTCGGGCCCACACCTCGACCGCGCCGTCGAGGCGGCGCAGCGGCTCGGGCCACCGCCCCGCCGGGAGCACCTGTTCGGGCGCCCCGGCCACCGTCACCACCTGCCACCGGCCCGGCCGCGGATCCGTACCGGCCCGCCGCGCGCGGCGGCGGGCCAGCACCCGTGCGCCCGCCGGAGCCAGCACCCGTGCCCCCGCCAGCGCCAGCGCGCCGGCCGCCAGCCGTCTGCTCCGCGCCACCCGACCTCCCGCCGTTTTCCGGGCGGCCGGCGCTCCGGCCGGCCGCCCCGCGTGCCTACAGGGTGCGCGGCGCCCGGGTGAGCGGGGTTCGCCCGGAAGGGGTGAACCGGCGCGGTGCGGGTAACCGCTGCCCGCACCGACGGGGGGAGGGACGCATGCCGGAGGAGGCAGACCAGGTCGTCACCGCACGGAGCGGCACAAGCGACATCACCGGTACGCCCGATCTGCTCACCACCGGCCTCGATTCACCCGATGTCGCCGGTGGTGCGCTGCCGGGTGGCCCGCCGTTGCTGGCGTCCCGGTTGACGCCGCCCGTGCCGCCCGAGCCGGTCCTGCTGCGTCCCCGGCTGCTTGACCGGCTGGAACAGGGCGCGTCGGGCCCGTTGACGCTCGTCTGCGCGCCGGCCGGCTGGGGCAAGACGACGCTGCTGTCGACCTGGGCGCAGGGGGAGCGGGAGGGGCCGGCGCCGGCCTGGCTGACGGTGGCCGTGGGGGAGACCACCCGGCGGCTCTGGGGCTACCTCGCGGCGGCCCTGCGTACCGCCGCCGACGACCCGGACGACGGGCCGCCACCGGTGCCGGACGGACCGCCCCGGCCCGAGCAGCTCGAAACGCTCGCCGCCGCGCTCGCCGCACGGGAACGACACGTGCTGCTGGTCCTGGACGACCTGCACCGGGTCACCGATCCGGCCGCCCTGACCGGGTTGGAGTTCCTGCTCCGGCACACCGACGGCCGGCTTCGGCTGGTGGCCGGCGCGCGCAGCGAGCCACCGCTGGCGCTGCACCGCTGGCGGCTGGCCGGCGAGCTGACCGTGATCGGCGCCGACGACCTGGCGTTCACCGCCGACGAGGTGGCCGACCTGCTCGTCGCGCACGGCGTGTCGGTGCCCGCCCCGGCTGTGGCCCGGCTGGCCGAGCGCACCACCGGCTGGCCGGCGGGGCTGCGCTTCGCCGCGCTCGCGCTCGGGGACGGCGCCGACCCGGCGCGCGCCGTGGACCGGTTCGCCGGTGACCAGCCGGACGTCGCCGCGTACCTGCGGGACGAGGTGCTCGCCCCGCTGGAACCGGCGACCCGCGACGTCCTGCGCCGGGTGGCGGTGGCCGTCGCGGTCCACGCCGACCTGGCCGCCGCGCTTACCGGGCGGCCCGACGCCGGGCACCTGCTCGCCGAGGCGGCCCGGGAGGGCGGTTTCCTGCACCAGGACGGCGGCAACCCGCAGTGGTACCGGCCGCACCCGCTGCTGGCCGACGTGCTGCGCGACGAACTGGACCGGCTGCCCGCCGACGAGGTGCGCGAGCTGCACCGGCGCGCCGCCGGCTGGTACGCCGGCCACGACCGTCCGGCAGAGGCGCTGCGGCACGCGCTTCTCGCCGGTGAGTGGGCCGACGCCACCGAGCTGCTCGTCACCCGCTGGCCCGAGCTGGCGCCGGACGAACCGGCCGCCGTACCGGCCCCACCCGAGCCGCCGGCCGAGGCGGTCCGCCGGGATCCGGAGCTGGCGCTGGCCGCGGCCGCCGAGCGGGCGTACGCCGGGGACCGGGCCACCGCCGACGTGCAGCTGCGGCGCGCGCTGGCCGACGCCGCCGACCTGCCCGCGCCGCGCCGCGACCGGTTCGGCCGGCTGGCCGCCGCCGTGGAGCTGAGCCTCGCCCGGCTCGGCGGCGACCACGAGGAGGTACGCCGGGCCGCCGACCGGCTGCTGTCCACCATCGCGGGGGACGAGTCCCCGAGCGGCCCGGACGCCGACGGTGCCGTTGCCGGTGAGGCCGGCGATCCGCGCGCCGGGACCGCCGAGCGGGACGACGTGCGCGCGGTGGCCGGCGCCGCGCACGGGCTGGCCGCGCTGGCCGAGGGGGAGCTGCCCACCGCGCGGGACCGGTTCGCCACCGCCCGGGAGGCGGCACGGCGGGCGGGGCGGCCGCGTACCGAGCTGCTCTGCGTCAGCCGCTCGGCCGTGCTGGAGGCGGCCCGGGGCGCGCTGCGGGCCGCCGAGGAACTGGCCCGGGAGGCGCTGGCGATGCCGCCCTGCCAGGGCTGGTCGTCCCGCTCCGACTGCGGCTACGCGTACCTGGCGCTGGCGCTCGTGGACTGGCAGCGGGACCGGCCGGCGGAGGCCACGGCCCACCTGGCGCTCGCCGGGCCGGCCGGCGCGGAGCCGGGCGGCGCCGCGCTCACCGCGCTGTGCCGGGCCGGGCTGCTGGCCGACGGCGGCGACCCGGGCGGCGCGCTGCGCACGCTCGCCGAGGCGCGGACCGCCGCGCCCGGCCCGGAGCTGGGCGAGTGGCTCGCCGCCGACGAGGCACAGGTACGCGCCGTCGTCGGCGACGTCGACGGCGCCCGGGCACTGCTCGACGCGGCGGGCGACGGGCCGGCGCCGGCGACGGCGGCCGCGCGGCTGCGGCTGCGCGCCGGGGACGCCCGGGCCGCCGAGCGGGCGCTGCCCGACTGGACCGCGCCCGGCGCGGCGGACTGGCCGCTGCCGGTGCGGCTGGGCGCCGGGCTGCTCGACGCGGCGCTCGCCGGCGCGTCCGGTGACGCCCGGCGAGCCGGCCGGCTGCTGGAGGAGGTGCTGGCACTGGCCGAACCGGACGGCTTCCGGCGCGTCTTCACCCGGGCCGATCCCGGCGTACGGGACCTGCTCGCCGCGCGGCTGGACTCCGGCACCGCCTACTGGGCGACGGTGAGCGAGCTGGTCCGGGGCGTGGACGCGCAACCGGCGGCCGCGTCGGCCGACGGTCCGGCCCGGACGCTCGACGAGCCGCTCACCGAGCGGGAGCTGACCATCCTGCGCTACCTGCAGAGCATCCTGTCCAACGTGGAGATCGCCGCCGAGCTGTCACTGTCGGTCAACACGGTGAAGACGCACGTGCGCAACATCTACCGCAAGCTCGACGCGACCCGCCGGCGGGACGCCGTCCGGCGGGCGCGCGAGCTGCGATTGATCTGACCGTCAGCCGTCGTCGGTGGCGGCGTCCACCACGGCCAGCAGTTCGGCCAGGTCGTAGCCGCCGTCGTGGCGGACGTCGTTGACGAACAACGTCGGGGTGGCGTTGACGCCGCTGCGGATGCCGCCGACGAAGTCCTGCCGGACCCGGTCGGCGTACTCCTGCCGGCCGACCTCCCCGGCGATCTCCTCCGGCGACAGGCCGATCTGCTCGACGCCCAGCGACAGGTGCACCGGGTCGAGCTGGTCCTGGTGCTGGTAGAGCCAGTCGTACATCTCCCAGAACCGGCCCCGGGCGGCGGCGGCCTCGGCGGTCTCCGCGGCGCTCTCCGCGTACGGGTGGACGTTGGTGATCGGGAAGTGCCGGTACGCCAGCCGCACCGTGTCGGCCCGCTGGCGCAGCACCTCGGTCAGGTTCGGGTACGCGGCGCCGCAGAACCGGCACTGGAAGTCGCCGTACTCGACGATCGTGACCGGCGCGTCCACCGGCCCGCGGACATGGTCGCGTTCGGTCACCGGGATCCGCAGTCGTGCGGTGGTGACCTGAAGGGGCGTGGTCATCCGGCACTCACCCGCCGATCCGAGTCCAGGCTCTCGAGCGCGTCGAGGATCCCGTCCACGCCCGGGTTCACCTCGGGCGGGGACAGGTGGCTCCAGGCCACCCGGCCGTCCGGGCCGACCACCACGAGTGCCCGGTCCGACTGCCCGTTCGGCGCGTACGCGCCGTACCGGCGCGACACCTCACCCTTGGGCTCGAAGTCGGCGAGCAGCGGGAACCGGATGCCCCGGCTCTCGGCGAAGGCCCGGTGCGAGTCGACGCTGTCCACCGAGATGCCCAGCAGCACCGCGTCGTACCGCTCCAGTTCGGGCAGGGCGGCCTGGTACAGGGTCATCTGCTCGCCGCAGACCGGTGACCAGTCCGCCGGGTAGAAGGCGAGCACCACGGGACGGCCCCGGAACTGCCCGGGGCCCACCTCGCGCCCGTCCGGCGCCGCCGGCAGCGTGAACCCGGGCGCGGCCTGCCCGGGTGTGATCAGCCCGTTCGGATCACTCATGCCTCCCACCATGGCCGCGACCCGGGTGAGGCGGGCTCACCCGGGCGGGGTGGTTCCGGTCAGCGCACGACGAGGTGGTTGTGCACCTCCCGGATGCCGGGGGCGTTCCACACCACCCGCTCGATCTCCTCGCGCTCGCCGGCCGAGTGGACCTGCCCGTCCAGCAGCACCGTGTCGCCGTGCACCCGCACGTCGACCTCCTCGGTCTCGGTGGCGCGGTTGCGGGCCAGCGCGTCCACGATCCGCTCGGCCAGGTCGCGGCCGTCGGCGTGCACCGCCGGGCGCACGGCGATGCCGTTGCTCACCCCGCGTACGCCGGTGAGCCGGGCGACCGACCGTTCGGCGGCCCGCCGCTGGTACTCCCACTCGACCTCGCCGTGCAGCGTGACCCAGCCGTCGGCCACCGTCACCTGCAACGCCTCGATCGGCACGAACGCGTCCCACTCCAGCGCCCGTACGGCCGCGACGGCGATCTCCGGGTCCTCCCGTCCGGCCGCGGTGTCGATCCGGACGGCGAGGTCGTTGGCGACCGCGCGGACCCGGGTGACCCGGTGCGCGGCCCGCTCGGCGGCCCACTTCTTGGCGTAGCTGTCCACCCGGCCGGTGAGCGTCACCACGCCCTCGGTGACGGTCACCCCGATCTCGTCCGGGCCGACCCGCGGCTCCCAGGTCAGCTCGTCGAGCACGGCGGTCTGGATGTCCCGGTCGGTACGCGTGACCGTGTCGGTGGCCATCCGGCTCTCCCTCCCGTCGATCGCGGCGCGGGCACGTGGTCCCGCACCCGCGATCCTGCGCGTGTCCCGGGTGAGCCGCCCTCGCCCGGTCCGGGTGAGGCAGCACGACGGCCGCTCCCGGGAGCCCCGGGAGCGGCCGTCGTCGCGTCGTACTCGGCGGGTCAGCCGTCCAGGCCGGCCGGGGAGTTCGGCCGGTCCACGTCCACGAACTCGATCTCGTCCGCGGCGCGGTCCCGGCTGCCGGCGGCGCGCGCCGCGGTCCCGGCGGCCCAGCCGATCGCCGCGCCGGCGAGCGCCGCCGCGATCAGCAGCGTCCAGGGCAGCGCGGGCCGGCGGCCGGCGAGCGCGTCGAACGCGAGACCGGCCCGGCGGCGTGCCTCCTCGGCGGCGGAGCCGACCAGGTCGGTGGCGTCGTCGGCCAGGCCGGAGGAGCTGCGGCGGGCGGTATGGGTGGCGTCGCGCACGCTGTCACCGGCGGAACCGACGGCGGAGAGCAGGTGCTGCCACGCCTGGTCGGCGACCCGCTCGGCCTTGCCCCGGCGGTCCAGCAGGTTGGATCCGAACATCGTTCTACCTCCTCGGGTGCCGAAGGCCGGCGGCCACTTCGGACTCCGGTGTCCATCCGGCGGGTTCACTGTCTCGGGCAGTGCCCCACCGGCACGCCCGGCAAACCATGCCCGGGTCACGGGCGGCCCGGGCAGCGAACGGGACGAACCACCCGAACGCGCCGGGACCGGTGCCCACGGGACGTGCGTGCGCCCGCTACCCTGGTCGGCGGATCGGCCGGGCCCGCCCGGCCGCAGGGTTGGCCGCGGCCCACCTTGAAGGGGAAACTGGAACCCGGAGGTCCGGATTGGGTACGCCCAGGTGTGCCCAGTTCGCGAATTGCTCATCCCGGGGGGTGGCGACCGGGCCGTCGGAGGAATACGCTCGGTCGCGGCCCGCGTACTGATGAGGCGCCCGTCATGGGCGAGTGGAGGTGCTCGCGTGAGCCTGTCGATCGTGAAGTCGGTGCGGCCGGGTGGTGTCGTCCAGATCGCGCCCCGTGGGGAGATCGACGTCGACACCGCGTACGAGGTGCGGGAAGCGATCGCCGAAGTGCTCGCGAAGGGCCGCCCCTCGCGGATCGAGCTGAACATGCGGCTCGTCACGTTCATCGACTCGGTCGGCATCAGCGCCATGGTCGCGGGCTTCCAGACCTGCGAGGTCAGCGGCGTCAAGCTGGTGGTCACCGAGCCGAGCCGGTTCGTGCACCGGCAGCTCTGGGTGACCGGCCTGCTCGGCCTGTTCGGCGCGCCCGAGCCGTGGTTCGCCGACGACACCCCCGAGGTGCTGCCCGGCGCCTGAGCGCCGTTCACACCCCCTGCTGCCAGGGGACCTTCTACCCGTTGCCAGTCCGGCGTCGGTACGGGACGATCGTCGCGACGCACGACGGCGAGGGGGCCCGCTTGCAGAGCAGCGACAGCTTCAGCTACACCGTGCAGGCCCGGTGCACCCGGGCCGAGGCGGTGGCGCTACTGGGTGACCTGAGTCGCCAGGGCGAGCTGCATCCGCTGATCGTCCGGGTCCGGAAGCTGCCGGCCCGGCCGGGCGCGCTGGCCAGCTACGCGATCACCGACCGGCTGCAACTCGGCCCGCTGCACTTCCCGGTCACGTACCAGGCGGACGTGTTGATCGCCGGCGAGGACGAGGTGGTCACCGTGGCGCGGCAGCAGCCCGCCACGACGGTACGCAACCACACCCGCCTGCGCGACGAGCCCGACGGCACGGTACGCATCGACGTGGAGATCACGCTCACCGCACCGGCACCGCTGTTCGGGTACGCGTTCCGCCAGGCCCGGGCGGCTCACCTGGGCCTGGCGGCGCGTCTCGGAGCGACCCTGGAGGGCCGGCCGGCCTGATCCGGCCGCCCTCCAGGGCGCGCTCAGTACACCGACAGGTGCACGTGGTTGGTGTGGTCGCTGGACGGGTCGCCGTTGCCGCCGCTGTACGACTTCCACCCGCTGCTGGGCAGCCAGATCTGCTTGAACCAGATCACGTAGAGCACGGCGAGCGGGTCGGCGTTGCGCACGAAGTACGCGGCCAGGTTGTTGCCGTACGTCCGGTCGCCGCCGGTGGCCACGCCGCCGAAGCCGCTCTTCTGCGCGGCGAAGTCGCAGGCGCGCCCCTTCGGGTGCTCACCCGAGCCGCTGGGCCGGTGGCAGGAGACGTACCGGGTGAAGCCCGCCGCCTTGGCCTGTTGCAGCGCGTGCAGCGTGCGTGGGGTGATGCAGCCGTTCGCCGGGGTCGGGTCGTTGACGCTGCACGACTCCGACGGCCAGGAGCCGTCCGAGTTGCGCGGCGCGGGCTTCGCGTTCTTGCTGGAGGTGCCCTGGACGCTGCCACCGCCGCTGCTGCTGCGCGAGGCCCGGTCGTTCGCCACCTCGAGGGCACGCTCGGCCTGCTCCTTGCGCTTGCCCATCACCGCCACCTGCTTGCGCTGCTCGCGGATCTCGCCGTCGAGCTCGGTGCGGGTGCGGGTGGCCTCGTCCCGGGTCGCGATCAGGTCGCGCAGCGTACGGTCCTCGTGCGCGGCGACCTGCTCCAGCGCGGCGGCCCGGTCCATGAAGCCCTCCGGGCTGCTGCTGCCGAGCAGCGCCCCGGCGGTGCCCAGGCGGCCGTTGCGGTACGCCACGGCGGCGATCTCGCCGACCTTGGCGTCCCGGACGGCCAGTTCGGCGCCGACCGTCTTGAGTTGTTCGTTGAGTTGCTTCTGCCGGTTCACCGACCGGTTGAGCGCGGCCTTCGCCTCCAGCCAGCCCTTGCTGGCCGCGTCGAGCTGGGCGCGCAGTTCGGGCGTGCCGCCCTCGTCGTCGCCGGGCGCGGCGGCGAGCAGGCCGGTCGCGGGCGCCGCCGAGGCGGGGGAGGCCGGAACGGTCGCGACGCCGAGGGTCAGCGTCGCGACGAGCAGGGCCGCCAACCGGGCGGCCGTCCGTCGTACAGGTGCCACTGGGGGCATTCACACGTCCTTCCGTCAGCGCCGACCGGGTTAGCTGACGGGTTCGGGACGGAAGATCCCTACCGCTGACGCGGATGCACCCCACGTACGTGGTTCCCCGGCTCGTCCCTGCGGACGATTAGGCGACGGCCGCCCCACCGGGGCCGGTGGCGCCCGCGGGTGCGGCCGCGACCGAGACTACCGGCGCTGCCCGGGCACGGCTCCGTGGAGCAGTGCCACTAGGCGGGGCAAAACCGGCATAAGACTACATTAGCCACAGTGATTTAAGTGTGTCCTAATCACCACTCGGTCTGTCCGCACACTCCGGCCGACGCTCCGGGTTCGACCTGCAACGTGGCGTGATCGATGGAGAAGTCCTCGTGCAGGGCGGCCCGCGCGGCGGCCAGCACGCCGGCCGGGTCCACGCCCGGGTCGGTGGTCAGGTGCGCCGAGGCCACCTCCATGCCCGAGGTGAGCGTCCAGACGTGCAGGTCGTGCACCTCGGCCACGCCGGGTACGGCGGCCAGCCGGTCGTGCACGGCGGTCACCTGGAGGTGTTCCGGCGCGGCCTGCACCAGGATGCGCAGCGCGGCCCGGCCGAGCCGCCAGGTGCGCGGCAGGATGAACAGGCCGATCCCGACGGCGACCAGCGGGTCCGCCCACCACCAGTCGGTCACCGCGATGACCAGGGCGGCGGCGATCACGCCGAGCGAGCCGAGCAGGTCGCCGAGCACCTCCAGGTACGCCCCGCGCAGGTTGATGCTCTCCTTCGCCCCGGCGCGCAGCAGCGCGAACGCGACGATGTTGGCGAGCAGGCCGAGCACCGCCACCACCAGCATCGGGCCGGCCAGCACCTCCGGCGGCTCGCCGAAGCGGCGTACCGCCTCGACCAGGACGTAGATGGCGACGGCGCCGAGCAGCACGGCGTTGGCGAGGGCGGCGAGCACCTCCAGCCGGTAGAGCCCGAACGTGCGCTGCGGGTCGGTGCCGGCCCGGCGGGTGGCGGTGATCGCCGCGAGGGCCATGCCGATGCCGAGCACGTCGGTGAACATGTGCCCGGCGTCGGAGAGCAGCGCCAGCGAGCCGGTGGTGAAGGCGGCCACCGCCTCGACCACCATCAGGGCGGCGAGCAGCGCGAACGCGGCCCAGAGGCGGCCCCGGTGGCGGTGTGCCGCGTTGGCCACCGCACCGCTGTGGTCATGACCTGCGCCCACGCCAACACCCTCCCTGCCGCGTACCGGCCCGGCCCAATGTATGTTCACATCGCTATGTATGCAAGTGAACTGTGGGTGGCGGCGGGGCCGGTCACCCCACCGGGTCGAGCGTGGTGAGGCGCTGGGTCGCCCGGGACAGCGCCACGTAGAGCGTGCGGACGCCCGAGCCGGGATCGGCCCGGATCTCACCCGGCGCCACCAGCACCACGCCGTCGTACTCCATGCCCTTGGCCTGAAGGCTGGTGACGACCTGGAGGCGGCCCGCGCCGAGCCCGCCCAGCCAGCCCGCCACCTCGTCCCGGCGCGGCACCGGCGTGATCACGCCGACGGTGCCCTCCACCTGCGCGAGCAGCGCCTCGGCCGCCTCGACGGTGGCCGCCGGCAGGTCGGCGGCGGGCACCGTGCGCTCGACCGGCGCCACACCCGTGGACCGGACCGCGGCGGGCAGCGGCAGGTCCGGGTAGAGGCGGCGGATCTCCGCCGCCGCCACCGCGAAGATCTCCGCCGAGTTGCGGTAGTTGGTGGTCAGCTCGTAGCGGTGCCGCTTGCGCCGGCCCAGCGCCTGGTCACGGGCCCGGTCCAGCTCCTGCGGGTCGCCGGTCCAGGCGGTCTGCGCCGGGTCGCCGACCACGGTCCAGGACGCCAGCCGCCCCCGCCGGCCGACCATCCGCCACTGCATCGGCGAGACGTCCTGCGACTCGTCCACCACCACGTGCGCGTAGTCGCGGTAGTCGTCCGGACGCTCCCGCGCCGCCGCGCGGGCGGCACGCTGCCGGTCGGCGTACGTGCTCAGCTCGCGCACGCCACCGGCGAGCTGGTACGGGTCGCGCTTGGGCCGGGCCCGCTGCACCGGCTTGCCGAGCAGCGCGTCCAGCTCGTCCAGCAGCGCGATGTCGGCCACCGTCAGCCCCTCGGTCGCGAGGCTCCGGTACGCGTCGCCGAGCAACCGGATCTCCGCCGAGGACAGGATCCCCCCGGCGTAGCGGCGCAGCCGGTCCGGGCGGGCCAGCCAGTCCAGCACGTGCCGCGGGTGCAGCCGGGGCCACCACGCCTTGAGGAACTCGCGGAACTCCGGCCGCTCGATGATCTCGTCCTCGAACGCGGGCTGCTCCGGCAACCGGCCCACACGCAGCGTGCGGGCCTGCGCGTAGAGCGCGGCGAGCACCGCGTCGAACGCCGCCCGGCGCACCTCGTTGCGGCGCGCGCCCCGGGCCAGCGTCCGGTCCCGGATCGCGTCCAGCGCGGGGCGCTCCAGGCGCAGCAGCTCGCCCCGGTAGAGCAGGCGCAGCTCGGCGGGGGAGTCCGGCACCGCGTCGCGTACCGCGCGTTCCAGCACCCGGCGCATCCGCAGCGACCCCTTCACCGCCGCCACGTCCGGCGGGTCGGTCCGGGACGCGGACAGGCCGGGGAACAGCGAGCCGAGCGAGTGCAGCGTGGCGGTCTCCTCGCCCAGCGAGGGCAGCACCGAGGCGATGTACTCGACGAACACGCCGGACGGGCCGACCACCAGGATGCCGCCGCCGGCGTACCGGGCCCGGTCGGAGTAGAGCAGGTACGCGGCCCGGTGCAGCGCCACCGCCGTCTTGCCGGTGCCCGGGCCGCCGGAGACGATCGTGACGCCGTTGCCGGGGGAGCGGATCGCCTCGTCCTGCTCGCGCTGGATGGTGGCGACGATGTCCCGCATGCCCCGGCCGGTGGCCCGGGACAGCGTGGCCAGCAGCGCCCCGTCACCGACCACCGCCATGTCCGGCGGCGCGGCCTCCGGGTCCAGCAGGTCGTCCTCGATCCGGGTGACCTTCTCCGAGGCGGACTGGATCGTGCGCCGGCGCACCACGCCGCGCGGCTCGGCGGGCGTGGCCTGGTAGAACGCGGCGGCGGCGGGCGCCCGCCAGTCCACCACCAGCGTCTCCGCGTCCACGCCCCGCACACCGAGGCGGCCGACGTGCAGCACCTGCCCGGTCCGCAGGTCCAGCCGGCCGAACACCAGTCCCTCGTGCTCGGCGTCCAGCACGTGCCGGCGCTGGGCGGCGTGGAAGACCATCGCGTCCCGCTCGACCAGCGCGCCGAAGTTGCCGACCCGGGCCAGCCGGTAGCCCTCCCGCTCGGCCTCGGCCGCGGACCGGCGCAGTTCGGCCAGCCGGGCGTACACCCGGTCGAGGTGGCGCTGCTCGGCGGCGATCTCCCGGTCCAGCGTGGTCTGGTCGGTCAACGCGGATGCTCCTGTGTTCGGAGGGCACGACGGGCTGAATGAGGGTACGGGCCGCCGGCAACCGGCACGCCGGGGCATGCCGCGCACGTGGCGTACGTCGGTGCCGCCCGGAGGTGGGGAACGCTCAGAGGCGGGTCGCGGGGCGGGCCGCCAGCACCCGGTCCAGCACGCCGGAGAGGGCGGCGTTCACCGCGTCGGGGCGCTCCATCATGAGCATGTGCCCGGCGCCCGGGCAGACGGTCAGCTCCGTGGTGGGCAGCGCCGCCGCGATCGACTCGGCGCAGGGCGGCGGGGTGAGCCGGTCCCGGTCCCCGACCAGCGCGGCGGCCGGCAGCCCGCCGAGCGCGGCGAGTGTCTCCAGCCGGTGCTGGGCGCCGATCGAGGCGCGGAAACCGCCGATCGAGCGCAGCGTGGCCCGGGCCACCGCCGAGGTGACCAGCCGGATGTCCGCCGGGTCGCAGCGGTCGCCGAACAGCATCCAGCGGATGCTCGGGCGCAGCGCGCGCAGCAGCGCGTGCGGGGGCCGCCAGCCGCCGCAGCGGGCCAGCACCCCGGCGCCGGTGGTCTCGGCCAGGCGGATCAGCCGGGTGATCCGGGGGGAGAGACCGTACGCGGTGTGCGTGTGCCCCTCGGCGGTGGTGGAGACGAAGACCAGGCCCGCGGTACGCGCGGCGAACCGGTCGGGGTGGCGGTGGGCGTACTCCATCACGGTCATGCCGCCCATCGAGTGCCCGACCAGGACGACCGGACCGGCCGGGACGATCTCGTCGACCACCGCCGCGAGGTCGTCACCGAGCTGGGCGAGGGTGGCGTCGCGCAGCGCCAGGCAGCTCGACCGGCCGTGCCCGCGCGCGTCGTAGGTGACAATCCGGACCCGGCCGCCGAAGCGCTCCCGCAGCTCCGTGACCTGGCGGTGCCAGCTGCGCCCGTCCAGCGTCCAGCCGTGCAGCAGGACGGCGGTGACCTCGGCGTCGACCGGCCCGGTGACGCTGACGTGCAGGCGTACGTCGTCGGGGAGCCGCAGTTCCAGGTCCGGCATCGTCCACCTCCCGGGCCCACCGGTGTGTGTCCACCGGATGACCCGGCGGTGACACCGGCGTTACCCGCCATGAGACCACGGCAACCGGCCCGGAGAGAAGATTCCGGTCCGGCCCCACGGCGTCGGATCGGTGACCAGGCTGGGAGGCATGCCGTCCACCGCCCGCACTCCCCGCGCCGCGCTGGCCGAGCTGCTCGCCGGCAACCGGCGCTTCGTCAGCGGGCAGCCGGTGCACGGGCACGACGTCACCGCCGCCGCGGCGGTGGCCTCCGGCGACCAGCAGCCGTACGCGGTGGTGCTGGGCTGCATCGACTCCCGCGTGCCGTTGGAGGCGATCTTCGACCAGACGTTCGGTTCGATCTGCGTGATCCGCACCGGCGGGCACGTGCTGGACCGGGCCGTGCGGGGCTCGATCGAGTACGTGGTGGAGCAGCTCGGCGTACGCCTGGTGATGGTGCTGGGCCACGAGCGGTGCGGCGCGGTCGGCTCGACGGTCGAGGCGCTGCGCACCGGGCGCCACCCCGGCGGGGACCTGGCGTACGTGGTGGACCGGATCGCCCCGGCGGTCACCGACGTCGGGGTGGACGACCCGGACGCGCACCCGCTGGCGATCCGCCGCCACGTCCGGCGCACCGTGGCCGCGTTGCGCGCCGACGACCGCCTGGCCGGGCCGGTGGAGGCCGGCGAGCTGGCGGTGGAGGGCGCGCTCTACGACCTGGCCACGGGCGAGGTCACGCTGCTGCCGCGGGAGGAGACGCGAAACCGCCCGCCGGGGTGATCCCGGCGGGCGGTCGCGGTGGTGCGGGTGAGGGTGCTCAGCCCTCGAAGACGCCGGCCTCGACCAGGCGCTTCTCGGTGGCGTCCCAGCCGTGGTCCGGGTAGGACGCGGCCAGGCCGTTGATCTCGGCGCGGATCTTGGCGGCGTGGCCGGCGGCGGCCAGCACCCGGATCTCCTCGACGAAGGCGTCGGAGTCGGTGCGCAGGTGCGCGGTCTTGCCGTTGGTCAGGTTGCGCACGTAGGCGTGCTTGCCGCCGTTGAGCGGGATCAGGTACTTGAACTCGCCCAGCACGCTGAGGGCGCCACCCTGGCCAGCCTGGCCGGCCCGGACGGACGCGCGCGCGGTCTTAGAGGTGTTGCTCGCCACGGAGGTACTCCTTGCAGACGTACGGTGGGGACGGAAGGCCGTCCGGGGGCTGTGCGAGTGACGCCCGGGTGGGCGCCGGCCCGCGAAGATGTACGGCGGCACAGAGAACCGCCCAGAGAACTGTACACGACCACGACACCTGGCTGGTCGTCGCGGCGTCGGAGGGCATAACCGGGTCCACCACCCGGGTATTTCCCGCCCCGGCGGACCGGCGAATTTTCCGATTCGCTGGCGCACCACCAGTCACACGGGTCATCATGTGTGCCAGGTACCACTCGGTACGACGAGGTCGTAGGGGAAGACGCACCTCGGCTCACCGGGAGGTCACCGTGCCAACGCGTGGCGTCGTATACGTCCACTCGACCCCGCTCGCCGTGTGCTCGCACGTCGAGTGGGCGATCGCGCGCGTCCTCGCCGCGCCGGTCAACCTGCACTGGACGGCGCAGCCCGCCGATCCGGGCGCCCGTCGCGCCGAGTGCGGCTGGACCGGCAGCCCGGGGACCGGCGCGGAGCTGGCCGCTGCCCTCCGGCAGTGGCCCATGATCCGTTTCGAGGTCACCGAGGAACCCAGTCCCGGCGTCGACGGCGAGCGCTTCATGTACGTACCGGGCCGCGGCCTGTTCCGCGCCGCGGTCGGCGCGGCCGGCGACATCCAGCTCGGCGAGGACCGGCTCCGCAGCCTGATGGCCGCCGCACGCAGCCCGGAGGCACTGGCCCACGCCCTGGACAAGGCGCTCGGCACCGCCTGGGACGCCGAGCTGGAGCCCTACCGGTACGCCGGAGACGGCGCGCCGGTGACGCTGCTCACCCGGGTCGGGTGACGGGGGCCGAGTTGCCCCGATACGGTGGGCCGCGTGTCGATTTCCCCGCGGCGCTCCGCCGTCGCGCTCGCCGCACTGACCGCGCTGCTCGTCTCCGGGTGCTCGGACGGGCCGGACCGGCCCCGGCCTGCGCCGACGAGCCCGGCGCCGCCGTCGGCCGCGCCCGCGCCGAGTGAGTCGCCGGCCGCCGATCCGGCCGCCCGGGCGGCCGCGCTCGTCGGCACGCTGAGCGACGATGACCTGGTCGGGCAGGTGCTGATGCCGTACGCGTACGGCAGCTCGGCCACCGAGGTCTCGGCCGGGTCGGCGGCCGGGAACCGGGCGCTCGCCGGGGTCGACACCCCCGCCGAGATGGTGGCGAAGTACCGGCTCGGCGGCGTGATCCTGGTCGGATTCAGCGCCGACGACCCCACCTCGGGCAACCAGGCCACCACGAACGTGGACAACCCGAAGCAGGTCCGCGCGCTCACCGACGGGCTGCGCGCCGCCGCCGGCAAGCTGCCCGCCGGCGTCGCGCCCTTCCTGATCGGCACCGACCAGGAGTACGGCGTGGTCACCCGGATCACCGACGGGGTGACGCTGCTGCCCAGCCCGCTCGCCGCCGGCGCCGCCGGGAACCCGGCGCTGACCGAGGCCGCCTGGCGGGCCGCCGGGGCCGAGCTGGCCGCGATGGGCATCAACCTCGACTTCGCCCCGGTCGCCGACGTGCTGGCGGCCCGCAGCACAGTGATCGGCTCCCGGTCCTTCGGCGCCGACCCGGCGACCGCGTCCCCGCAGGTGGCCGGCGCGGTACGCGGCCTTCAGGCGGAGGGCGTCGGCGCCGCGGTCAAGCACTTCCCCGGGCACGGCCTGAGCGCCGAGGACTCGCACACCGAACTGCCGGTGATCAAGCAGTCCCGCGCCGAACTGGACCGCCTCGCGTTCCCGCCGTTCCGGGCCGGGATCGGGGCCGGGGCCATGGCGGTGATGTCGGCCCACCTGGACGTCAAGGCCGTCGACCCGGGCACCCCCGCGACGTTCTCCCGCAAGCTGCTCACCGACGTGCTGCGCGGCCAGATGGGCTTTCAGGGCGTGGTGATCACCGACGGGATGAACATGGCCCCGGCGAAGAAGTGGTCGCCGGGCGAGGCCGCGGTGCGCGCGCTCAACGCCGGCAACGACCTCATCCTGATGACCCCGAACGTCAAGCAGGCGTACGACGGGCTGCGCGCCGCGCTCAAGGACGGCTCGCTGCCCCGCGCCCGCCTGGTCGAGGCGGTCACCCGGGTGCTGACCATGAAGTTCCGGCTGGCCGGGCGGGACGCGCCCGCGCTGTCCACGCTCGACGGCGCCGCACACCGCAAGGCCGCCGACGACCTGGCCACCGCCGCCGTGACGGTGCTGCGCGGCAAGTGCGGCGGCGCGGTGAGCGGACCGGTGAGCGTCACCTCCTCCGGCGGCCGGGAGCGCACCCGCAAGCTGTTGACCGAGGCGCTCACCAAGGCCGGGGTCAAGGTGGTGCCCTCCGGCGGGACTGTGGTGCACCTGGTCGGGTACGGCGACGGCGCGAAGGACCTGCGCGCCGACGCCGCCGTGACGGTGGCCATGGACACGCCGTACGTGCTGTCCGGGGCGAAGTCCCCGACGCTGATGGCGACCTACTCGTCCACCCGCGCGTCGATGACCGGGCTCGCGGCGGTGCTCGCCGGCAAGGCCCGCCCGGCCGGACGCTCCCCGGTGCCGGTCTCCGGCCTGCCGGCCACCACCTGCCGCACCTGACCCGGCCGCTCGCCCGGCCGCGCCGAAACCCGGGTGCGTCCGGGCGGTCCCGGCTGGCAGGGTGGCGCGCATGGGAGAGGCAGCACAGGGTTTCCGCTACGTCGAGCGCGCCGACGGCACGGTGGTCGTCACGCATCACGGCCGGGTCGCCGCCACGTTGCGCGGCGGCCGGGCCGCGCAGTTCCTCGCCGAGGTCGAGGACGACCCGCAGCTGGCCATGGCCCGGTGGACCGGCAACTACCGGCGGGGCAACGAGCGGACCGCCCGGCAGCACCCCCGCAACCGCGGCTGAGACGCGCGGAAGGGCCCCTTCTCCGTTCGAGAAGGGGCCCTTCCGCGCGTCCGCTCAGGGGCGGGTGAAGACCAGCGCCACGTTGTGCCCGCCGAAGCCGAACGCGTTGTTCAGCGCCGCCGGGATCTCCATGTGACGCGCCTTGTGCGCGGCCACGTCCAGGGTCAGGCCCTCGTCCGGGTCGTCCAGGTTGATCGTCGGCGGGATCACGCCGTCCCGGATGGCCAGGATGGTGGCGATCGACTCCAGCGCGCCGGCCGCGCCGAGCAGGTGCCCGGTCATCGACTTCGTGGCGGTGAGCACCGGGTGGTCGCCGACCGCCTGACGCAGCGCGCCGATCTCCAGCATGTCCCCGACCGGGGTGGAGGTGGCGTGCGCGTTGACGTGCACGATGTCGGTACGGGCCACGTCCGCGTCGGCGACCGCCCGGGCGATGGCGCGGATGGCGCCCTCACCCTCGGCGTGCGGCTGCACGATGTCGTACGCGTCCGAGGTGATGCCCGCGCCGGCCAGGCGCGCGTACACCCGGGCGCCCCGGGCTGCGGCGTGGTCGGCGCGCTCCAGGATCACCACGCCCGCGCCCTCACCGAGCACGAAGCCGTCGCGGCCGGAGTCCCACGGCCGGGAGGCCCGCTCCGGCTCGTCGTTGCGGGTCGACATGGCCCGCATCGAGCTGAAGCCGGCGATGGGCAGCGGGTGGATGACCGCCTCGGTGCCGCCGGCCACCACCACGTCGGCCCGGCCGGCGCGGATGATGTCCAGTCCCAGCGCGATCGCCTCCGCGCCGGTCGCGCAGGCGCTGGCCACAGTGTGCACGCCGGCCTTGGCGCCCAGCTCCAGGCCGACCCAGGCGGCCGGGCCGTTCGGCATCAGCATCGGGATGGTGTGCGGGGAGACCCGCCGCGGTCCGGAGGCCTCCAGGATGTCGTCCTGGGCGAGCAGGGTGGTGGCGCCGCCGATGCCCGAGCCGACGCTGACCGCCAGCCGCTCCGGGTCCGGCCCGGCCTCGTCCAGACCGGCGTCGGCCCACGCCTGCTTGGCGGCGATGATGGCGATCGCCTCCGAGCGGTCCAGCCGGCGCAGCTTCACCCGGTCCAGCACCTCGGACGGGTCGACCGCCAGCTCGGCGGCGATCCGGACGGGCAGTTGCGCGGCCCACTCCTGGGTGAGCGCACTCACCCCGGAGCGGCCGGCGAGCATGGCGTCCCAGGTCGACGCGACGTCCCCGCCGAGCGGGGTCGTCGCGCCGAGCCCGGTGACGACGACGTCGGGACGACTCATGATCAGGACTGCGCCTCGATGTAGCTGACCGCGTCCCCGACGGTCTTGAGGTTCTGCACCTCGTTGTCCGGGATCTTGACGCCGAACTTCTCCTCGGCCGCCACCACGACCTCGACCATGGAGAGCGAGTCGACGTCGAGGTCGTCGGTGAAGGACTTCCCCTCGGCCACGTCGTCCGGGTTCACCCCGGCAACCTCTTCGAGGATCTCGGCGAGGCCGGCGGTGATCTCGTCACGGGTCATTGCGGTTGGTTCCTCTCATCGGGGGGGTCACGTGTCACCGGCGTCGCCGGTCACACACCTCGGCGCGTTCGCGCCCGAGGGGGTCTCAGGGGCAGCGCACGACCTGACCGGCGTAGGTCAGGCCGCCGCCGAAGCCGAACAGCAGCACCGGGGCGCCCGAGGGCACCTCGCGCCGCTCGACCAGCTTCGACAGGGCCAGCGGGATGCTCGCCGCCGACGTGTTGCCGGACTCGACGATGTCCTTGGCGATGATCGCGTCCGGGATGTTCAGCCGCTTGGCGATGCCGTCGATGATCCGGGCGTTGGCCTGGTGCGGCACGAACGCGGCCAGCTCCGACGGGTCCACCCCGGCGCGCTCGCAGGCCTGCAGCGCGAGCGGGGCGATCGCGGTGGTGGCCCACCGGAACACCGACTGCCCCTCCTGCGTGATGTACGGCTGCCAGCCCTCGATCCGGACCGCGTCGCTCTTCTCCGGCGCGGAACCCCAGACCACCGGCCCGATTCCGGCCGGCTCGTCGTCGGCGGTCGCGGTGACCACCGCGGCCCCGGCGCCGTCGGCGAAGATGATGCAGGTCGAGCGGTCGGTCCAGTCGGTGAAGTCGGAGAGCTTCTCCGCGCCGACGACGATCGCGTTGCGCGCCGCGCCGGCCCGGATCGCGTGGTCCACGGTGCCCAGCGCGTACGCGAAACCGGAGCAGGCGGTGTTGAGGTCGAAGGCCCCGGGCGCGTTGATGCCCAGCTTGGCCGCGACCCGGCAGGCCACGTTGGGGCTGCGGTCCACCGACGAGCAGGTGGCCACCACGACCAGGTCGATGTCGGCGGCGGTGAGGCCGGAGTTGGCGAGCGCCTTGCCGGCGGCGGCGGTGGCCATGTCGGCCACCGTCTCGTCGCCCGCGATCCGCCGGGTGACGATGCCGACCCGGTCCCGGATCCACTCGTCGTTCGTGTCGACCATCTGTGCGATCTCGTCGTTCGTGACGACGCGGGAGGGCTGGTAGTGCCCCATCGCGACGATCCGGCTGCCGGCCATTTAGTGCGTTCCTCCGATGCGGACGAGGGGCTGGCCCGGTGCGACCGGGTCGTCGTGGTGTGCGAGCCACTCGACGAGCGGCCCGTTGTCGTGCGCGGTCACCTCGACCGGCCCCCGGCCGGTGGCGACGTGGCCGAGGACCTGTCCGGCGCGTACCTCGGCACCCTCGGCCGGTCCGGCCGAGCGGTCGAGGCGGCCCGCGGCGGGGGAGACGACCACCCGGAACGACGGCGCGGCCGGGCGGGCGGCGGGACCGCCGTGCCGGGCGATCAGGCGGCGCGCGGCCGGCAGGTCGGCCGGGGTGTTCAGGGTGACGATCTCGGGTGCGCCCTCGCCCTTGAGCTCCCGCTTCACCAGCCCGGCGAGGGTGCCGGCCGGCGGCAGCTCGATCACGCCGGTGACGCCGAGGTCGGCCAGCGTTCGCATGCACAGGTCCCAGCGGACCGGCGCGGTCACCTGCCGGACCAGCCGCCGCACCGTCTCCGGGCCGTGCCCGGCCGGCGTGCCGTCGAGGTTGGACAGCAGGATCCGGGCCGGAGCGGAGGCCGGGACACCGGCGGCCACCGCGGCGAGGGCGGTCTCGGCGGGCGCCATGTACGGCGTGTGGAACGCGCCCGCCACCTGGAGCCGGATGACCCGGGTCCGGGCCGGCGGCTCGGCGGCCAGCTTGTCCAGCGCGTCGACCGCGCCGGCGGCCACGATCTGACCGGCCCCGTTGCGGTTGGCCGGGTGCAGCCCGTGCGCCGTGAGCGCGGCGATCACCTCGTCCGGGTCACCGCCGAGCACGGCGGCCATCCCGGTCGGCTCCAGCGCGCAGGCGGCGGCCATCTCCCGCCCGCGTACGCCGGCGAGCGTCACGGCGGACTCGGCCGGCAGCACCCCGGCCAGCGCGGCGGCGCCCAGCTCACCGACGCTGTGCCCGGCGACCAGCCCGACGTCGTGCATGGGCAGGTGCTCGGCGGCGAGCAGCGCGGCGGCGACCAGCAGCGGCTGGGTACGGGCGGTGTCCTTGATCTCGTCCGCGTCCGCCCGGGTGCCCAGGTGGATCAGGTCCACCCCGGCCAGCGCCGACCACCAGCGCAGACGCGCCTCGGCGCCGGGGAGGTCGAGCCACGGCGCGAGGAAGCCGGGCTTCTGGGAACCCTGTCCGGGAGAGAGTACGGCGAGCACGTGTACGACTCTGACGGATACCGGCGTGCCGCGCTGTAACGTACGGCACCAAACCGCACTAGAACCTTTAGAGGAAACCTACAAAGATCGTCGTCGGTCATCGCCGGTCGGAGGCCGTCGGGACCACCGGGTCGAGGCGTCCCACCGTCAGCGCGACCTGCAACGCGAACGCGTCGCGCGGGGCCAGCGGCGAGAAGCCGGTCACCTCGGCGATCCGCTTCAGCCGGTAGCGCACGGTGTTCGGGTGCACGAACAGCGCCCGCGCCGCGCTCTCCAGCGTGCCGCCGGCGGCGAAGAACGCGTCGAGCGTCTCCAGCAGTTCTCCGCCGGAGCGGGCCAGTGCCGCGTACACGTCGTGGCGCAACCGGCGGCGGGCCTCGGTGTCGCCGGCCAGCGCGCGTTCCGGGAGCAGCTCGTCGGCGGCGACCGGGCACGGCGCGGTCGGCCAGGCGGGCGCGGCCCGGAACCCGGCCAGCGCCGCCCGCGCCGACTCGGTGGCCTCGTCCAGGCTGGGCACCGCGGGGCCGACCACCACCGGTCCCTCGCCGAAGGCGGTACGCAGCTTCTCCGTGGCCGCCACCGGATCGGCCGCCCCGCCCAGCACGATGACCAGGCGGTCGCCGTGCACGCCGCCGATCACCTCGACGCCGATGCGCCGGGCCTGCCGGTAGACGGTGTGCAGCACGGCGGCCACCTCGCCGCCGGGGGAGCGGCCCACCGCCACCGCCACCGGCGGCGCGTCCGTCCAGCCCAGCGCGGCGGCCCGGCTGGCCAGCACGTCCGGGGAGTCGCCCCGCAGCAGCGCGTCGACCAGCAGCGCCTGCAACCGGGCGTCCCAGGAGCCGCGGCTCTCGGCGGCCCGGGCGTAGACCCGCGCCGCGGCGAACGCGATCTCCCGGGAGAAGCGCAGCACCGCCTCGCGCAGCGACTGCTCCTCGCCCGGCACGGCCAGCTCCGACACCTGCTCCTCGACCACGTCGATGGTCACCTTGATCAGCGCCACCGTCTGCTGGAGGCTGATCGAGCGGGCCAGCGCCTGGGGCGCGGCGGCGAAGACCTCGTCCGAGACCTCCTGGGTGCGGTCGGTCGCGCCGCCGCCCTGGCGCAGCCACTGCACCAGCGAGCGCACGCCGGCCTGGGCGACGAGCATGACCCAGGAGCGCTGGTCGGCGGGCAGCTCACGGAACCACGGCAGCGTCTCGTCCATCCGGGCCACGCTGGCGGTGGCCAGCCCGCCCGCCGCCCGTTCGATGCGGCGCAGCGTCGCCGACGTCTCCGTTCCGCCCGGTTCGCTCACCGCACCAGCCTGACACGGCGTGACCAGCGGATCCACTTCGAGGTGACGCGGTCGCCGCCGCGCGACGATCTCCACCGGTACGCGCTGACGATCTTGTTCGGGCGGGCCAGTACGGTGTCAGGGCACGCCGGGCCAGACTCCGGCCGGGCGGGCGAGGGCGACGCGTGAGGGGGGCCGGGATGGCGCAGGGGGAGGCCGAGCACGGGTGCGCCCAGGGTGAGGCCTGCCGGCGCGGCCACGACCAGCCGGCGACTGCTACACACCCGCGCCGGCCGTGCCTGAACCAGCAGGGCGAGCAGCCGGCCGGCCGGGCGCCGGAGCGCGCCGAGGACGAGCCGGGTGTGCCCCGGCAGCGGGCGGCGGAGCCGGCGCACCCGGCCGACGAGGAACCGGTCGACCGGAGTTGCCGAAGCGGTCTGGCGGGCTGGGCGGGCGCCCACCGTCACGGCGCGGTACGCCCGCGCAACCGCACCGTCCGCCGGGAGCGCCCGCCGCGCCGCTGGTGCTGACGCGCCGCCCGATACGGCTCAGCGGGTGCGGCGGCGGACCAGCAGCGCGATGCCGGCCAGCCCGGCGGTGATGACCAGCACGATGCCCACGTTGAGCAGCAGCAGCCGCTGGAGTTCGCCGAGCGCGGTGTCGATGTTCTGCACCGGGTCGAGCGCCTCCTCCGGAAGCACCCGCTCGCCGCCGCCGATGCCGCCGGCGAGCGTGTCGAACTGGGCCGGCATCGGCACGCCGACCGAGCGCAGCGTCTCGGGCATGTTGAGCCGCCCGAAGAACCAGCCGGCCCGGGTGCTGCTCAGGTCCGGCTGCTTGCCCGGCCGGTAGATCCGGGGACCGCCCTTGGCCAGCGGGAACAGGTCGTAGGTGCGCTGCGGACCGGCGGCGGCGAGCACCACCACCGTGTACTTCGGACCGAGATCCTTCGCGGCCGGGCCGCGCAGCTGGCCGGTCGTGCCCAGCCACCTGACCTGGTCGATCACCAGGTTGACCTCGTTGGGGCTGGTGTCGGTGCGCAGCTTCAGCGGCGCGTCCAGCCGCTCACCGCTGATGTCGACGCCGGTCGGTGCCGGCTTCGGCTTGGGCGCCGCCTGGGCCGCCGCCGTGCCGGTCAGGGCCAGCGCGCACGCCAGGGCCGCCACGCCCCCGGTCACGGCGACCAGCAGCCGTCTCACCCTTCGGATCATCGCCGCCTCCTCGCCCCGTTCGATGGCTGGCTTCCGCTGCAGGTCACACTGGACCGGTGTCCACCACAAGACTCCGCAGAACGGCGCTCGGTTGCAGCTGGTGGAAGAGTATTTGGAACTATCTGCGAGCTGAGACCGACCAATGAACGGTCGATGATCATCGGCCGGATCCTACCCGGACGGAGGGAACCATGGGGGGCAGGGTCGCCCGTGTGGCGCGTACCTGGGCGGTGGTGCTCGGGGTGGTCGCGGCGTCCGCGCTGCTGCCGGCCGCGCCGGCCGCCGCGCACAACTCGCTGACCGGCAGCGATCCGCGCGACGGGGCCCGGCTGGCCGCCGTACCGGAGCGGATCGAGCTGCGGTTCCTCGCCACGCCGAAGGAGGCCACCACCGAGGTCACCGTCACCGGCCCGGACAACGTGGCCGCGGCCGGCGGCGCGCCTACCTTCGCCGGCAAGCGCGTGACGGTGCCGTTCCGGCCGGGCGCGGCCGGCCTCTACATCGTGACCTACCGGCTGGCCTCCGACGACGGCCATCCGGTCAAGGGGGAGATCCGGTTCACGCTGACCACCGGCACCCCGGCCGAGTCGCCGTCGGCGACGGTGCCGCCCACCAGCGCCGCACCGACCGCCGCGCCCACCAGCGCCGCGCCGTCCCCGGCGAGCCCGACACCGGCCGCCGCCGAGGCGGACGACGACGGGGGTACGGGCTGGCTGTGGGCGGCCGGAGCTGTGGTGGTGCTCGCCGCGCTGGGCGGCGGGCTGCTGCTACGCCGCCGCGCCGCCCGGCGCTGAGCGGCTCAGACCAGGCGTACGCGGGCGGCGCGCAGCCGGGTCAGCGTACGGTCGCGGCCGAGCACCTCCAGCGACTCGAACAGCGGCAGGCCGACGGTGCGCCCGGTGACCGCGACGCGTACCGGCGCCTGCGCCTTGCCCAGCTTCAGCCCGCGCTCCGCGCCGACCGCCTCCAGCGTGGCCTTGAGCGACTCGGCGTCCCAGGACTCCAGCGCCTCGAACGCGACGATCGCGGCGTCCAGCAGGTCGGCGGCGCCCTCCTTCATCGCCTTCGCCCAGGCCGCCTCGTCGATCAGCGGGTCGGCCAGGAACAGGAAGTCGACGTTCGGCACGATCTCGCTGAGCACCGCGATCCGGGTCTGCGCCAGCGGGGCCACCGCCGCGAACGCGGCCGGGTCGAACTCGTCGGGCTGCCACGGCGGCGGGGCGATGGTTCCGGTGCCGGTGAGCCACGGCCGGCACGCCTCGACGAAGTCCGCCACCGGCAGCGCCCGGATGTAGTCGCCGTTGAACGCGCGCAGCTTCTTCTCGTCGAAGAACGCCGGGGACGGGTTGACCTCGTCCAGCCGGAACTCCTCCTCGATCACCGACCAGGGCACGATCTCCCGGTCGCCCGACGGAGCCCAGCCCAGCAGCATCAGGTAGTTGCGCATCGCGTCGGCGAGGTAGCCCTCGTCCCGGTACGCCTCCAGCGCGACCTTGTCCCGCCGCTTGGACAGCTTCTGCCGCTTCTCGTTCACCACCACCGGCACGTGCGCCCAGACCGGCGGCTTGACGCCCAGTGCGTCCCACAGCAGCTGCTGCTTCGGGGTGTTCGGCAGGTGCTCCTCGGCGCGGATCACGTGGGTGATCCCCATCGACATGTCGTCGACCACGTTCGCCAGCAGGAACACCGGGGAGCCGTCACCGCGGGCGATGACGAAGTCCTCGATCAGCTTGTTCTCGAACGTCGGCTCGCCGCGCACCAGGTCGACCACCACGGTCTCGCCCTCGTCCGGCGTACGGAAGCGCAGTGCGCGGCCCTCACCCGGCTCCAGGCCGCGGTCCCGGCAGAAGCCGTCGTAGCCGCGCTGCTGCGGGCCGGTACGCGCCTGCACGTCCTCGCGGGTGCAGTCGCAGTAGTAGGCCCGGCCGCCCTCGTACAGCCGCTGCGCGGCGGCCCGGTGCTCGCCCGCGTACGAGGACTGGAAGTACGGGCCCTCGTAGCTGCCCCGGACGATGCCGATCCAGTCGAGCGCGGAGAGGATGCCCTCGGTCCACTCGGGCCGGTTACGTGCCGCGTCGGTGTCCTCGATGCGCAGCACGAACACCCCGCCCTGCTGCTTGGCGAAGATCCAGTTCTGCAGCGCCGAGCGGGCGCCGCCGACGTGGAACATACCGGTCGGGGAAGGGGCGAAGCGTACACGTACCGTCACGCCCCCCAGCCTACGGCGGACCGCGACGGGTTTCCGGCAGGGGGCCGGGTCAGGGCACCGACTTGATCTTCACGACCAGGGCGCTGCCGAGCAGGGTGACCGCCGCGGTGACCGCGTACAGCGTCGGGTAGCCGCCGAGGTGCACGACGATCGGCGCGGACAGCGCCGGCCCGAGCACCTGCGGCGCCGAGTTGGCGATGTTGATCACGCCGAGGTCCTTGGCCCGGTCGGTGGCCGCGGGCAGCACCTGGGTGATCAGCGCGGCGTCCACCGACAGGTAGACGCCGTACCCGGCGCCGAGCAGCAGCGCCGCGACGATCGCCATGGGCCAGGTCGGCGCCACCGCGAGCAGCACCGCCGCCACCGCCATGATCAGCCCGGAGGCGATCACGAAGACCTTGCGCCGGCCGGAGCGGTCGGACATCCGTCCGGCCACCACGGCGGTGAGCATCATGCCGACCGTGTAGAGCAGGATCAGCACCAGCAGGGAGCCCTCGGGGTCGGCCACCCGCACCCCGTCGGTGAGGAAGTAGAGCAGATAGAGCGTGCCCAGCGCGTTGCCGGTCTGCACCAGGAACCGGGTGAACCAGGCCCAGGCGAAGTCGGGGTGGCGGCGCGGGCTGATCCACATCGAGGCGAACAGCGAGCGCAGCCGCAGTGGGGAGCGGTGCTCCCGGGGCAGGTGGTCGTCCTGGGTCAGCAGCGCGAACGGCAGCGACAGCAACAGCACGGCGAGCGCGATCGCGGCGTAGCCGGCGGCGTTGCCGGTGACCACGGCGGTGACCAGCACCGCGCCGAGCACAAGGCCCAGCGCCTGCGGGATGCCCACCCAGCCGGACACGCCGCCGCGCTGCGCCACCGGCACCCGGTCCGGGATGGCGGCGGTGAGGCTGGCGAGCATCGCGTTGAAGCAGACCTGCGCGGCCACCCAGGCCACCGCCACCCCGGCGATGGTGTTCTGCCGGGCCAGCAGCACCAGGGCGAGCGCGCCGACCACCGCACCGAGCGCGGTCCACACGTGCCGGCGGCCGAAGTGCCGGTTGGCCAGCCGCAGCGAGGTGCGGTCGGACAGTGCCCCGGCGAGCGGGTTCGCCAGCACCGCGGCGAGCGCGCCGATGCCGGTGACCACCGCCAGCATGGCCTCCTTGTCGGCCGGGGCGATCCGTTCCACCTGCTGCGGCAGCAGCACCTGGATCGGGGTGAAGAACGCCATCCAGACGCCCAGGTTGGCCGCGAAGATCAGCGCGATCCAGCCGCGCCGCACCGGGACGGTCGGCTCGGCCAGCGCCGCCGGCAGCGAGGCCGGCGTCGGGTTCATCGTGGTCATCGCCGGACCAGATCCCGGAACCATGTGTACGACGACTTCGGCGTGCGCTGCTGCGTGTCGAAGTCGACGTGCACCAGGCCGAACCGCTTGGTGAAGCCCTCGGCCCACTCCCAGTTGTCCAGCAGCGACCAGACGAAGTACCCGGTGACCGGCACGCCATCGACCATCGCCTGGTGCACCGCGCGGATGTGCCCGTCCAGGTACGCGATCCGCTCCGGGTCGTGCACCCGGCCGGCGGCGTCCGGCGCGTCGTCGTACGCGCAGCCGCTCTCGGTGACCTGGATCGGCGGCAGCGCGCCGCCGTACCGCTCGTGCAGCTGGAGCAGCAGTTCCCGCAGCCCGTCCGGGGCCACCGGCCAGTCGAACGCGGTGCGCGGGTAGCCGTCCAGCGG
This sequence comes from Micromonospora sp. WMMD1274, assembly GCF_049179035.1. Classification (NCBI taxonomy): domain Bacteria; kingdom Bacillati; phylum Actinomycetota; class Actinomycetes; order Micromonosporales; family Micromonosporaceae; genus Micromonospora; species Micromonospora sp. WMMD1274. The sequence goes on along the minus strand of NZ_JBMHMG010000001.1, from coordinate 1,237,313 downwards.
CACGATCTCGAACGGCAGCGGCGAGTCCGCCTCCGGCGCCCGGATGCCCGTCGGGTTGTAGTAGTTGACGCCGAGGACGTCGATCGGCGCGGCGATGACGTCCAGGTCGCCGTCGCGCACCACGCCCGGTTCGGGACCGAGCGCGTCCGGGTAGCCGCGTCCGAGCAGCGGCTCGGTGAACAGCCGGTTGTGCAGCGCGTCGTACGCCGCGGCGGCGGCCCGGTCCGCGTCGGTTTCGCCGGCCAGGCGCACCGGGGAGTAGTTGTTGGCGATCGCCACCGGGGACGTGGTGCGGGCGCGCAGCGCGGCGACCGCGAGGCCGTGCCCGAGGAGCTGGTGGTGGGCCACCGGAAAGGCGTCGAACAGCAGCGTGCGGGCGGGGGCGTGCTCGCCCGTGCCGTGGCCGAGGCTCATGTGGATGAACGGCTCGTTGAGCGTGATCCAGAGCTTCACCCGGTCGCCGAGGCGGGCCGCGGTCAGGTCGGCGTACTCGGCGAAGCGGGCGGCGGTGTCCCGGTTCAGCCAGCCGCCGGCGTCCTCCAGCGCCTGCGGCAGGTCCCAATGGAACAGCGTGGCGACCGGGTCCACGCCGGCGTCGAGCAGGCCGTCCACCAGCCGGTCGTAGAAGTCCAGCCCGGCGGCGTTGGCCGGGCCGGTTCCGGCCGGCTGGATCCGGGGCCAGGCGATCGAGAACCGGTACGCGGACACCCCCAGCCCGGCCAGCAGGGCGGTGTCCTCGGCGTACCTGTGGTAGTGGTCGCACGCATGGTCGCCGGTGCTGCCGTCGGCGATCCGGCCCGGGTCGTGGGCGAACGTGTCCCAGATGGACGGGCCGCGGCCGTCGACTGTGGTCGCACCCTCGATCTGGTACGCGGAGGTGGAGACCCCCCAGCGGAAGCCGGCGGGGAACTCGGGCATCGGCGCGGTCGTCAAGTCACCCTCCAGAACGTGAAGCGTGCTCGCGACTCTAGGGCTCCGCGGACCGCTGCGCCATAGGCCGAGATGACTGGGTAGCGCAAGGCGGTTCGGCGTGTCTTTTCCGAACCCGTCCGCTTAAGTCCGATTTACACATAGAGTGCCGAATATCGCGGATGTGATTTAAGTGGGGGAAAGATACTCATGATCCTCGTGGAACGAAGTGCGCACGTGGCGGCGCCGGTAGATGTGGTTTGGGATGTCGTGCAGCGCGCCGAGCAACTGCCGGCCTGGCTGGCGGGAGTCCGCGCGGCCGAGGTCCTGTCCGGGGAGGGATTCGGGCGGCGGCAACTCGTCCAGGCTGGACGCGGCGCCGCGCACGAGGCCGAGGTGATCGCCTTCCAGGAGCCGACCCTGATCGGCTGGCGCGAACGCGCGAAGGGCGCCGGCGCCCGCGCCGAGGCACGCACCGAGATCTACGTCCAGCTGACCCCGGACGAGGAGGACGGCGGCACCGTCGTACGCCTGATCGTCGTGCGGTGGCCCGCCGGACCCGTCAAGGCGGCCCTGCTCCGGCTCGGCCTGCGCCGGGTCGGCGCCGACCTGGAGGACTCGCTGGCCCGGCTGACCGACCTGGCCGCCGTCGGCTGACCGAGCCCGTCCCGGCGTCGCCCGCGATGGTGACGGCCCGGCGTTCCCGCCAGGGACGCCGGGCCGTCGTCGCATCGGGGGACGAGAAGGGCCCGGCGCGCCTGGCGCCGGGCCCTTCTCGCGTGACGGGTACTAGCTGTCGCCGCCGGTCTCGCCGACCGGGGCGGCGTTGACGTCGTCCAGCGCGTACTTGCGGGCGGCGTCGGCCGGCACGTGGGCCGGCACCACGCCGCGCAGCGCGAGCTGGCGCAGCGTCGCGACCGCGACCGACTCGGCGTCCACGTGGAAGTGGCGGCGCAGCGCGTGCCGGGTGTCCGACATGCCGAAGCCGTCCGTGCCGAGCGAGGTGTAGTCGCCGGGTACCCAGCGGGCGATCAGGTCCGGTACCGCGCGCATCCAGTCGCTGACCGCGACCTTCGGCCCGTCGGCGTCGGCCAGCTTCCGCGCGATGTACGGCACCCGCGGCTCCTCGCCCGGGTTGAGCAGGTTGTGCTCCTCGCACTGGACCGCGTCGCGGCGCAGCTCCGTCCAGGACGTCACCGACCACACGTCGGCGGAGACGCCCCAGTCCTCGGCGAGCAGCTGCTGGGCCTTGAGCGCCCACTGCATGCCGGTGCCGGAGGCGAGGATGTTCGCCTTCGGCGCGTCGTCGCCGACCTGCGGCGCGGGGGAGTAGCGGTAGATGCCGTTGACGATGCCCTCGACGTCCACCCCCTCCGGCTCGGCCGGCTGGAAGATCGGCTCGTTGTAGACGGTGAGGTAGTAGAAGATGTTCTCCTGCGCCTCCCCGTACATCCGGTGCAGGCCGTTCTCCACGATGTGCGCCAGCTCGTATGCGAACGCCGCGTCGTACGCGACCACCGCCGGGTTGGTGGCGGCGAGCAGCAGCGAGTGGCCGTCCTCGTGCTGGAGGCCCTCACCGTTGAGCGTGGTCCGGCCGGCGGTCGCGCCGAGCACGAAGCCCCGCGCCATCTGGTCCGCCGCCGCCCAGAACCCGTCGCCGGTGCGCTGGAAGCCGAACATCGAGTAGAAGATGTACAGCGGGATCATCGGCTCGCCGTGGGTGGCGTACGCCGTGCCCGCCGCCGTGAACGAGGCCACCGACCCGGCCTCGTTGATCCCCTCGTGCAGGATCTGGCCGGTGGTCGACTCCTTGTAGGACAGGAACAGCTCCCGGTCCACCGAGGTGTAGCGCTGGCCGTGCGGCGAGTAGATCTTCTGGGTCGGGAAGAGCGAGTCCATACCGAAGGTGCGGGCCTCGTCCGGGATGATCGGCACCCAGCGCTTGCCGAACTCCTTGTCCTTCATGATGTCCTTGAGCAGGCGGACGAAGGCCATCGTGGTGGCGACCTTCTGCTTGCCCGACCCGCGCTTGACGTCGGAGAACCGCTCGGTGCCCGGGATGGCCAGCGTCTTGCGCGCGGTGCTGCGCGTCGGCAGGTAGCCGCCGAGCTGCTGACGCCGGTCCTTCAGGTACGTGATCTCGTCCGACTTCTCACCCGGGGTGTAGTACGGCGGGAGGTACGGGTTCTCCTCCAGAGACTTGTCCGGGATGTCCAGGTAGAGGCGGTCGCGGAAGAGCTTCAGGTCCTCCAGCGTCAGCTTCTTCATCTGGTGCGTGGCGTTGCGGCCCTCGAAGTGCGAGCCGAGCGTCCAGCCCTTGATCGTCTTGGCGAGGATCACCGTGGGCTGGCCGGTGTGCTCCGTGGCCGCCTTGTAGGCCGCGTAGAGCTTGCGGTAGTCGTGGCCACCCCGCTTGAGGTTCCAGATCTCGTCGTCGGTCAGACCCTCGACCATCTTGCGGGTCCGCGGGTCGCGGCCGAAGAAGTGCTCCCGCACGTACGCCCCGGACTCCGCCTTGTAGGTCTGGTAGTCACCGTCGGGCGTGGTGTTCATCAGGTTGACCAGCGCGCCGTCGGTGTCCGCGGCGAGCAGCGGGTCCCACTCGCGGCCCCAGACCACCTTGATGACGTTCCAGCCGGCGCCCCGGAAGAACGCCTCCAGCTCCTGCATGACCTTGCCGTTGCCGCGGACCGGTCCGTCCAGGCGCTGGAGGTTGCAGTTGATCACGAAGGTGAGGTTGTCCAGCTCCTCGCGGGCGGCCACGCCGATCGCGCCGAGCGACTCGACCTCGTCCATCTCACCGTCGCCCAGGAACGCCCAGACGTGCTGCTGGGAGGTGTCCTTGATGCCCCGGTGGTGCAGGTAGCGGTTGAACCGCGCCTGGTAGATGGCGTTCAGCGGCCCGAGACCCATGGAGACCGTGGGGAACTCCCAGAAGTCCGGCATGAGCCGCGGGTGCGGGTACGACGGCAGCCCGCCGCCGGGGTGCGACAGCTCCTGCCGGAAGCCGTCGAGCTGGCTCTCGCTGAGCCGGCCCTCCAGGAACGCCCGCGCGTACATGCCGGGGGAGGCGTGACCCTGGTAGAAGATCTGGTCGCCGCCGCCCGGGTGGTTCTTGCCCCGGAAGAAGTGGTTGAAGCCCACCTCGTAGAGGGACGCCGAGCTGGCGAACGTGGAGATGTGCCCACCGACGCCGATCTCCGGGCGCTGCGCCCGGTGCACCAGCATCGCGGCGTTCCACCTGATGTACGCCCGCAGCCGCCGCTCGACGTGCTCGTCACCCGGGAACCACGGTTCGCGCTCCGGCGGGATCGTGTTGATGTAGTCGGTGGTGGTCAGGGACGGCACCCCGACCTGCCGCTCGCGGGCCCGCTCCAGCAGGCGCAGCATGACGTACCGGGCTCGCTTTGTCCCGCGCTCGTCGATGACACCGTCGAGCGACTCGACCCATTCGCTGGTCTCTTCAGGGTCGATGTCCGGAAGCTGGCTCGGCAGACCAGCGGTGATCACCGGGCGCTTGCGTTCCGTAGCCACAGGCGTTCCCTCGGTTTCGTGTGGGATAGGTCTCTAGCGCCATCCTGCCCCCTGGTGGCGCGTGTCGTCACCTCTCCCACCCCCAGACGCGACGCTGAACACAGGTACCCATCAGTAACTTTGCGCGATCACCGGATGCGCTATCGGCGGACGCGGCGGCGAACCGGGCACTGCGGCAGAATGCGCCGTATGCGCAGTGAGGTGATCACCGTCCGGACCGGCTCCCGGCCGACCGTCCGGGACATCACGAGCGAGGCCGAGCGGTTCGTGTCCGGGGCCGGCGACGGCCTGCTGCACGTCTTCGTCCCGCACGCCACCGCCGGGCTGGCGATCATCGAGACCGGCGCCGGCTCCGACGACGACCTGCTGCGGGCGCTCGACGACCTGCTCCCCACCGACGACAGGTGGCGGCACCGGCACGGCTCACCCGGGCACGGCCGCGACCACGTGCTGCCGGCGTTCGTGCCGCCGTACGCGACGCTGCCGGTGCTCGGCGGGCGGCTCCAGCTCGGCACCTGGCAGTCGATCTGCCTGGTCGACACCAACGGCGACAACCCCGACCGTCAGGTGCGCTTCTCGTTCCTGGCCGGCTGACCGGCCGGACCGGGCGCCCCGCGCCCGGCCCGGCCGCGCCCGTCACGGGCGGACCGTCTCCGCCTCCACCGTCTGCCGGCCCTGGTCGACACCGGGGGCGGCGGTGCGCGCCGCGGCCGGCGGCCGGTCGTGGGTCAGGTTCAGCCCGGGTACGCGGTCCTCGATCACGAACGTGGCCCGGGTGTACGCGGGCGCGTCCGGCCGGCTCACGTACGGCAGCACGTCGAAGTCGGCGGTCAGCTCGGTCGGGGTGATCGTGGTGCGGACGTACCCCCGAAGGTTGTTCTGGAAGCGCAGGTGCGGGTTGAACGCCAGCCACGGGTGCGAGCCGGTCGGCGAGTCGGCGCCGTCCCCGGTCGAGGTGATCGACGAGCAGACCAGCTCGCTGCCGACGGTGCGCGAGGTCGGGTCGGCGTAGTCCAGCTTCAGGTCGCTGGCCCAGTGCGCGTGCACGTCGCCGGTGAGCACCACCGGGTTGCGCACCCCGGCGGCTGTCCAGCCCCGGGTGATCCGGTCCCGGGAGGCGACGTACCCGTCCCAGGCGTCCATGCTCGTCACCGTCAACGGGCCGGAGTTGTTGTCCCGCTGGGCGAAGAACACCTGCTGGCCGAGCAGGTCCCAGCGGGCCTCGGAACGGCGGAAGCCGTCCAGCAGCCACGCCTCCTGCGCGGCGCCGGTGATCGAGCGGGCCGGGTCGGACGCCTCCGCGCAGCTCTTGTAGCCGTCGCCGCACGCCTGGTCGTCCCGGTACTGCCGGGTGTCGAGCATGTGGAAGGTGGCCAGCCGGCCCCAGCGCACCCGGCGGTAGAGCTGCATGTCGATGCCGCGCGGGATCGAGGTGCGGCGCAGCGGCATGTTCTCGTAGTACGCCTGGAACGCCGCCGCCCGCCGGGCGGGGAAGTCCGGATCGGGCGCCTCGGGCACCTCGTCGGCCCAGTTGTTCTCCACCTCGTGGTCGTCGAAGACCACCACCCAGGGCGCGACCGCGTGCGCCGCCTGGAGGTCGGTGTCGGTCTTGTACTGGGCGTGCCGCTGCCGGTAGTTCGCCAGCGTGCGGGTCTCCGGGCCCTCGTGGTCACGCGGGTTGCCGCCGGGCACGGTGTAGGTGTCCTTGGCGTACTCGTACTGGTAGTCGCCGAGGTGCAGGATCAGCTCCGGCTCGGTCTCGGCCAGCCGCCGGTACGCGGTGAAGTAGCCGTGCTCGTACTGGGAGCAGGAGGCGAAGGCCATCGCGAGGGCGGACGGCATCAGCCACGGCGCCGGCGCGGTCCGGGTGCGCCCGGCCGGGGACAGCCAGCGCTGCGCCCGGAACCGGTAGAAGTACTCGCGTCCGGGCAGCAGGCCGCCCAGCTCGACGTGCACGCTGTGCGCCGACTCCGGCCGGGCCAGGGCCACGCCGCGGCGCACCACGTGCCGGAAGCGCTCGTCGGCGGCCACCTCCCAGTTGACCGGCACGACCCGCGACGGCATGCCGCCCAGGCCGTCCTCGGCCAGCGGCTCCGGCGCCAGCCGGGTCCAGAGCACGAAGCCCTCGTGGTCGGGGTCGCCGGAGGCCACGCCGAGCGTGAACGGGTCGCGGCGCAGCGGGCCGGGCGACGCGGCGGCCGCGACCGGCAGGCCGGCTGCCGCGCCGGCGGCGCCGAGCGCCGCGCCGCTGAGCAGGATGGTACGTCGGGACAGAGCCACGGTTTTCCTCCCCGGAGTCCGGTTCGTCGACTCCGGGAAGCCTCACGGACGTCGATGGACGGAAGGTGACGCGCGGACGACCGGCCGGGAATTTTCGCCGAACAGCGCTTCATGATCGGCAATCGGTTGCGGGAGGTGCCTGACCGTTCGGCTGATCGAAGATCGACTCGCCCATACGATGATCGGATGGCGCAAACCACCGTTCCCACCGTCCACAACCGGGCGGAGCTGGCCGGGGAGACCGTGCGCCGGATCCTGCACGTCGCCGCCGCGATGCGGCACCACCAGGACGAGGGGATCGCGGCGCTGGGCCTCACCCCCGCGGTCGCCCGGGCGCTGCACCAGCTCGACCCGGACCGCCCGCTCCCGGCCCGTGACCTCGCCGAACAGCTCGGCTGCGACAGGTCCAACGTCACCGGCCTGGCCGACAAGCTGGAGCAGGCCGGGCTGGTGGAACGGCGTACCGACCCGGCCGACCGGCGGCAGAAGGCGCTCGTGGTCACCGGGCGGGGGCGGCAGGTACGCGAACGGCTCCGCCAGGTGATGTCGGACTCCCGACTGCTCGACGGGCTGAGCACCGACGAACTGGCCACACTGCGGGACCTGGTGCTGAAGGTCTCCGACGGAGGCTGCCCGCAGGAGTGTGGGCAGGTCTGAGCCACGCCGGGCGGAACGTGTCCGAGTGGGCGAGGCGGGCCCGAGTCGGTAATGCTGTCCGCGTGACCACCCCGCACGATCTCGACGACCGGCTCCGAGCCGAACTGGCCGCGCTCGGGGCGCCCGACCAGCGGCGCGACCTGGGCGAACCGCTGCCCGACGGCGGCCCGTTGACCGGGGCGCAGGCGCTGGCCCTGTTCGACGCGCAGGTGACCAGCCGGCTGCTCGACCTGGCCGGGCGGTGGCTGTCCGGCTTCGGCGAGGGGTACTTCACTGTCGAGTCGGCCGGTCGCGAGGGCGACGCCGCGGTGGCCGCCGCGCTGCGGCCGACCGACCCGGCGCTGCTGCACGCCCGTTCCGGCGCGTTCTACTGCCTGCGCGCCGCCCAGGCCGCCGGCGCCTTCCCCGCCACCTCCCCGCAACCGGAACCGGAACCGGAACCGGAACCGGAACCGGGAAGATCTTGGAGCGAAAGCGCCCCTCCGGGGGCCGTTTCCCACCAAGATGTCGACGCTGACCCGGGGGAGACGGAGGCGGCCAGCCTCCCCGTGGGCGCCGGGATCGTCGTGGACGCGGACGGGGACGCGACTGTCGTCGTACCCGATCTGCCGCAGCCCGCGCCCGACGACGCGTTCGCGGCGGCGGCGCGCGACGTGCTGCGCGGCATCGTCGCCTCCGCCGAGGAACCCGCGGCCGGCGGGCGGGCGAAGGTCTTCGGCCGTGCCGACCTGGCGGTCGTGCCGACCACCTCGACCGCCGGTTCGCACCTGCCGCGCGCCGTCGGCCTGGGGCTGGCGCTGGAGCGGCTGCGCCGCGGGGCGCGGCCCACCGACGGCGAGGCCGACGCGGCGCCCTGGCCCGCCGACGCCGTGGTGGTCTGCTCCTTCGACGACGCCGCGGCCGACCACGCCACCGCCACCGCCGCGCTGAACACGACCGGCTGGTACGACCACACCGGCCTGCGCATCCCGGTGCTGTTCCTCTGCGCGGACAGCGGCGCCTCCGCCGAGGGCTGGGTGGCCGCCACGCTGCGGTCCCGGCCCGGCATCCGGTACTTCGCCGCCGACGGCACGGACGTGGCCGCGACCTACCGGGTCGCGGCGGAGGCGGCCGACTGGGTACGCCGGCAGCGCCGGCCCGCCATGCTGCACCTGAGCACGGTCCGGCTGATGGAGCAGGGTGGCGGCGACGCGGCCCGCGACCCGCTGCTGGCCACCGCGCGGCTGCTGGTGACCTCCGGGTACGCCGAGGGCGAGGAACTGCTGGCCCGCTACGACGAGCGGGGCTGGCAACTGCGCCGCGCCGCCGAGGAGGTGCTGGACGAGCCGAAGCTCGCCTCCCCGGTCGAGATCGTGCGGGAACTGGCGCCGCGCCGGCCGGTCCGGGTGTCCCGCGCGGTCGCCGAGGCGGCGGCGCACGCGGCCGGGCCGGGCGCCGGAGCGCGGGCGGAGGCGTTCGGCGGCAAGCCGCCGGAGCTGACCGGCCCGCTGACGCTGGCGCAGAGCATCAACGCCGCGCTCGCCGACGGCATGCTCGACCATCCCGGTACGGCGGTGTTCGGCCACGAGGTGGCCGCCCGGGGCGGGGTGTACGGGGTGACCGAAGGGCTGCGGGAGCGGTTCGGGGCGGCGCGCGTGTTCGACACGCTGCCGGACGAGACGTCGATCCTCGGGCTCGGTCTGGGCGCCGGGCTGGCCGGCCTGCTGCCGGTGCCCGAGATCCGCCACCTGACGCTGCTGCACGGCGCCGAGGACCAGCTCCGCGGCGAGGCGGCCACCATGCGGTTCCTGTCCCGGGGCGCGTTCCGCAACCCGATGGTGGTGCGGGTGCCCGGCCTGGCGAGCCCGGACGGACTCGGCGGGCACGACCGCAACGACGACTCGCTGGGGGCGCTGCGGGACGTACCGGGGCTGGTGGTGGCCGTGCCGGCCCGGCCGGACGACGCCGCGCCGATGCTGCGTACCTGCCTGGCAGCGGCCCGGGTGGACGGCAGCGTCTGCGTCTTCGTGGAGCCGATCGCGCTCTACCACGTCCGTGACCTGTACACCGACGGTGACGACGAGTGGACCGCCGAGTACGCCGAACCGGGCACCTGGGCGGACCGGCACGTGCCGATCGGGCGAGCCCGCGTCTACGGGATCGGCTCCGCCGAGGACCTCACCATCATCACGTTCGGTAACGGGGTGCGGATGTCGCTGCGCGCCGCGGCCACGCTGGCCGGGGAGGGCGTGGGCAGCCGGGTGGTGGACCTGCGCTGGCTGGCCCCGCTGCCGGTGGCCGACATCATCCGGGAGGCCTCGGCGACCGGCCGCGTGCTGGTGGTGGACGAGACGCGGCGAACCGGCGGGGTGGGCGAGGGCGTGCTGTCCGCGCTCGTCGACACCGGATACGTGGGCGCCGCGCGCCGCGTAGCCGCACTTGACTCGTTTGTACCATTAGGTCCGGCTGCCCGTCAGGTACTGGTCTCCGCCGAAGCCATCACCCAGGGTGCCCGTACGCTGCTGGCACGGTAAATTCCGTTCCACCCGGTGCGCCACTTGCGCGGCGAGCCGCAACTGTGTGGACTGAGCCCGACGGTGTCACCCGACGCCACGAGCAGGGATAGATGAGGAGGCACTCGACAGTGAGCGCGACCGCTGGCCAGGCCGACGGGGTACGCAGCCTGGCGGACCGGTTCGGTATCGAGCCGGGCATGGTCGTCATGGAGATGGGCTACGACGACGACGTCGACACCGATCTCCGGGACGCCCTGACCGACCGCTGTGGGGAACTCGTCGACGAGGACACCGACGAGGTGGTCGACGCGGTTCTGGTCTGGCACCGAGACGGCGACGGTGACCTGTTCGAGCTCCTCGTCGACGCCCTCGGGCCGCTCGCGGACAACGGCGTGGTCTGGCTCCTGACCCCGAAGGCCGGCCGCGACGGCCACGTCGAGCCGAGCGAGGTCGCGGAGAGCGCGCAGACCGCCGGGCTTCAGCAGACCTCCACCATCAACGCCGGCCGTGACTGGAGCGGAGCCCGTCTCGTCATGCGGCGCGGTTCCAAGAGCAAGAAGTAGGGCGGCGTCCGACACCCGGCGGCCGCGGTCGCCGGGTGTGGCAGGCTGATCATCTCCAGACCCGATCGCCGAGGGAGCACGCATGCCCATCGAGGTTGGCGCCGAGGCGCCCGACTTCCTGCTCAAGGACCAGAACAACCAGGAGGTCCGGCTCTCCGACCTCCGCGGTCGCAAGACCGTGCTGCTGGTCTTCTACCCGCTCGCCTTCACCGGCATCTGCCAGGGCGAGCTGTGCGAGGTGCGGGACAACCTCAACGAGTACGTCAACGACGACGTCCAGGTGCTGACCGTCAGTGTCGACTCCGTGTACGCCCACAAGATCTGGGCCGACCGGGAGGGCTACCAGTTCCCGTTGCTGTCCGACTTCTGGCCGCACGGCGCGGTGGCGCAGGCGTACGGCGTCTTCAACGACGTCGCCGGCATCGCCAACCGGGGCACCTTCGTCATCGACAAGGCCGGCGTGGTCGCGTTCGCCGAGATGAACATGCCCGGCGAGGCGCGCGACCAGCAGGGCTGGCGCAAGGCGCTGGCCGAGGCCGTCGCCGCCTGAGTGCCACACCCCAGGCACGTCGTTGCGCGGGGCCGGAGGCGGGCAGGTAAGCTGGCCGCTCCGGCCCGCCGTACGGGCGTTCCGGGCGCGTAGCTCAGTGGGAGAGCACTCGCCTTACAAGCGAGGGGTCGCAGGTTCGAAACCTGCCGCGCCCACCACCCATCAGCAGCGAGACGACGGTGTGCCGCAGGTCGTGCAGCTGGACCTCGGGGCAGCCGGCTTTCTCTCGAAGGCCGGCGAAGTGTCGGTTGAGGTTGCGTCTTGACGTGGCGGGTCGACGGCACCCGATGATCGTCCGCTCTTGCGATGAGGCTGTGCAGCGTCTCTCGGTCAGGGGCCGAGCGCCGGTAGGGAGACTGCCGCGATCAACGCTGCGACCGACACCAGCCCGGCGGCGACGGCGAGGGTGATCATGGCCCACCTCGGCGCTCTTACGACCTGACTGTCCGTGCTGTCGGCGCTGGTCACGTCGCGCAGCATCGCCACGATTCGCTCGACGGTGCGCGCCTGGGTCCGCCCGTTGGTTCGGTACCTGCTGTCGCCGGCGTCCAGTATGGGTGAGTCGACCCGGAACTGGACGTGATCGCCGTTGGTCAGGTCGAGGCGGATCTTTACGCCGCGCTGGGAGAAGCCGCCGAGCATGTGCCGGGGTACCGATGTGCGGCGCAGCGCCGTGTCGATGTGGAGATATTCCGGTGTGACGACGAACCGGGCGGCCGGCCCGGCCAGGTAGCAGCCGGCACCGCCGCTCGCGGCGAGCGCCAGTTCAAGCAGGCGGCCCGCGCGGGGCTGCTCACCCCAGTACACCAGAGCGGCGCCGGCGAGCCCGCCAACGGTGACCGCCATGTACAGGTAGGCAATTCCGCTGCGACGTCGTAGCGAACGCCGCTGCCTCCCGACGTGGCGTGCCACCCCCAGTTCGTGGGGAACCTTCGGCAGGGTCGAGTCTGCGTACCTCAGGGCGTTGGCCGAGGTGATTCGTCCAGCCACCGCCACCAGAAGCGCGACGGCACCGAATATCGCCGGGACCATGAATCTGCCGCCTCCATCGGCGACCTCGGCCGGAGCACGGACCGCCCAGAGGATCGCCGCAACGGCCAACAGCAGCAGCCCGACGCCCGACACGACCAGCGTCAGCCCCCAGGTCCAGATGAGCGCGCCGTTGTCGTGCCACTCGACACGTGATCGCTTGCCCACGCCACACCCCCGGCCGATGCCCGCCGGCTACGCGACCGGCGGCCGATCATGTTAAGAGCACCGGCCAAGTCATGTGAAGAGCACCGGTCCGATCGGCCGCCTGCACTGATCGGCGTTCAGCGGACGCGTCGCCCGGCAACCGCTGAACCACAGCCGCGCCAGGTCCGCTGCGGCAAGCGAGGGATCGCGGTTCGACACCTGCCGCTCCCACCATCAAGGGAAGGGTGCCACCACGCGAAGCGAATCCCGGCCACACCTCAACTCTTCCGCCCCGCATATCGGAGCGCGAGTCGTCGGATGATGGCCTCCGCGTCGGTAGCTGGTAGCCAGCTTGCTTCCTCGTGTGATTCGCTCTCTTCCCACTCAGGGATATCCGAAGGGTCTTCGCCTCCGATGCCCAGCGATACATCGCTGTGACGGGCACGGAAGTAGAACCGCTCGCCGCTCGGCAAGTGACCTTCCATCTGCACCGGAGCTGCCTCACACGTCATCTGCGCCTCCCAGCCTTCGCTTCGCAAGGTGGTGACGAGGCGGAGCCAGGAGGCCATGTGCTGCTGCATCCACCCCTGTGGCGCAGTCTCCTGGTCCATGCGGTCATGGTTCCACATCACGTGGGGACCTTGGCCGCACGAGACACCTCTGGTGGACGATGGACGAGCGTCGAATGCTGCTGGAGCCGTAGGGTGCCGGACATGCCTGAGGAAGCGGAAGTGGTTCTTCGTCTCGACCGACCGTCAGCGACGGCGCTTGCCGACCTGATCTACAACGTCGGGGAGCACCAGGCCGCCGGCATGGCCATCGCTGAGCTGTCGACGGACGACAGCGAGCGGCTCGGACGGGTGCTCCGTGACCTCTGGCGAGCCTTGGGCGTCCCGCTTCCGTACGGTGGTGTCAGCGGCAGAGAACCTCCTCGCCGGGCCTGATCCCTCGCGCTGGGAGTCGCTGACAGCACGGGCGGGCGTAAGAAGGGCTCAGTCGACGCCCAAGTGCTGGTGGCATCGGTCGCCGGCGGTGTCCGGCAGCAGGACGCACCCGCACACCTGGCACGTTCCCCAGCGGCCGTACCACGATCCCGTGCGCTGTCCGGCGTGGTTGAAGCGGGCAGTCGGCGGGCCGGCTGCCGCCTGTCCAGCACCGTCGGACGTTCACACGTCGCCTAGCAGTTCAGGATGGCGCGCTCGACGTCCGCGCCGGCCTGGACGACCACGGCGTCGGCGCGGAGTTCCTCGGGAAGGTGGTCCCGCTGCCCTTCGTGCGCGAGCAGGGTGGGGGAGCCAGGTGGAAGTACCACGGCATCGGAGAGTCCGATGAACTCGACGAGCATGTCGAGAACCGCGCCGGCGGAGAATCGGCTGATCGTGAAACTGTCGAGAGTGTCGCCGGTGAGGGCGGCGTAGACATCTGCCGTGCCGCCGTCCTCGGCGCTGATGTGCCAATGGCTGGGCTGCGGTGCTCGGCGGTCGACACGGGGCGCAAAGACAGCCAGGAAGGCGTCAGCCGCCATCGGGGCGGCGTCGCCCTGCACGAAACGCTGAACGAACATGTCGTAGCCCACCCCGGCAAGCTAGCGCCTCGGCCAGAACGATCATGTCCAGCATCAGCCGGGAGGCGACATCTACTCGTCACTGCGGCAGGGTCGTCCGTCGGCGTCAGGCGTCTCGACGCGGATGAAGTAGCCAATCGGCACTCTCTGCTCGCGCTGCATCCCGAGGACGTTGAATCGCACTTCGTGTGTTGCGAAAGAGAACCCCGCACACGGAGGCTGATAGTTCAGAAGGAGATCTTCGGAGAAGCGCAGGGTCACCCACACGAATATCTGATCGCCCGCCGGAAGGTCGATCGGCTCGAAGGGAGTGGCCTTTCCCCTCTCGAAGCCCTCACGGCCGACATCCATGTTCACGTGAACCTGATCAACGACGTAGCCGGGGCCGCCGTCTTTGGTCACTTCCTCGAGGCGGATGGTCAGCGGTCCGCGGTTGGCGATGCTGAACCCGTAATCGATGCTTCGACCGGGCTGCGCGAGGTACCGGTACTCCGTGTAGGGGCCAGCAGTGGCGCTCGACAACGCCTGCGGGTTCGCTCCGAAGTTTCCTTGGTGCAGCTCGTATCTCAGCGTGATCGTGAGGTAGGTGGACAGCAGCACGAGCACCACAACCAGGGCCGCGAGAATTGTCTTGCCTCGACGCCTGGCGCGGCGGGCAGCGTTCGGCACGACGGAATCGTAGAGCGACGACGGTGGCGCCCGCCGACCCGTAAAGCACCTGGATTGCGCCGCGCTCAGCGGCGTCTACTCCAGCGGGCCGCTCGGCCCTAGCCTGGCGTGGGGACGGTCTTGACGATCGCCGTTGCCAGGGACGTGGCCTTCTCCTGAGCGGTTGCGGTGACGTCGGTGGCGGTGCTCAGTTTGGGCGGCCAGAAGGTGAGCGCCTCGACACTGATGAGCAGCGAGCCGTGCGCGAAGATCAGCCGCGCGTTGCCCGGCAGGAACGGCATTCCTTCCGCGCTTTCCGGGTTCACCCGGCTCACCGTCGCCGTGGTCAGCCGCGCGCTCGTCGATCCGATGGTCATCGTGCGTGCGCCCCACCGGGCGGTGGCCATCCCGATGTTGAGTCGGAAATCCTTACTGGGGCAACGTGCGATGCGCGCCGTACGCGCGGCCGCAGCGGCCGCCGAGGCATCGCGCAGACCGATCACCGTGACGTTCAGAAGGGTTGTCGGGGGCTGGACGTCGGCGAAGATCCCTACGGGGTTGACCTCCAGGCCCGCGCCCCACACCTGATCGAACTCCAATCCGCCCCCGTTCGACCGGCCGGGGTCGGCAATGAGCAGGTCGCAGGGTTCATAGGGCTCGCCGACCTCGATCGTGCGCTCCCGGATGTCGTCGCCGACGTCGGCCCGCTCGACCAACTGGCGAATCGTCGCCATCAGCGCCTCCTGCTCGGTGGGCGATGCCGACGGCGCGGGATCCACTGAGGGCGCCGGAGGCGGTGGCGGGTCGGCTCGTGTGACGCAGCCGGCAAGGCCCAGCACCACCAGTACGCCGGCGACAAATGATCCGCCGCGAACCCGATCAACGATCCTCACGAAATCCCCGCTTCCGCTCGGAGTGCAGCATATGGCTCATCACGTCTGGCGTTTGCCCATGCGCGGTCGTTGCGGTAGACGAGACATGCGGGAGCCGCTCAGGCTGGATGGTCGCGCAGGAACGACTGGGCCGCCACCTTAGCGGCCGCGATCGCCTCCTCCGTCTGGTCGAAGGCCGCGCCCCATCCGGCGTACAGCTCCAGGAAGCGATCGGCCACGGGTCGCAGCTCCGGCAACTGGGAATAGGCCGCGTGCCAGTAGATCTCGTACGCCAGGTCCTCGGCGTCACCGTCTCCCGCAACGATGTCCGCCGCTGCCTGACGCATGAGGTGCAGCCGGGCGCCGCGCTCGTCCGGCACCGGCGAGCCGAGTTCGTCCATCGCCTGCCGGAACAGATCGACTGCCTCCCGCGACTGGCGCTTCGACAGGCCGGCAAGCTCACGCAGGCCCGGCGAGTCGACGCCTCGGGTCAGAGCGTGAGCAGCCGCCATCGGCAGGTCGTCGCCGACCGGTTCGTCCATCGCCAACCGGACGGCGAGGTCGCGCAGGTGCTCCACGCCCGAGAGGCTAGGCGATGTACGGGGGCAGCGTCGGCCGTCGCGGTGCGGTGTGGTGACGGGTCAACGGATGCCCGCGTCGTGGAGGCGCCGGGTGGCGTCCGGGTCGATGCTGGTCCGCGCGAGCGAACCGGGCGCATCCGCGGAACCGGTACTGAACGCGGTCACCACCAGCACGACGGACAGGACCGGCATGAACAGCGTCCGGACCAGCATGGCCCAGCATGCCTTGACGCCGATCCGGCTGCCGTCCTTGACCCGCACGAGCTGCGTGCCGGTGAGGACGGCACCGAGCGCCCGGCCGTTGCCGTAGCAGAGGCCGTAGAGCACCGGCACCAGTACGAACAACGCGAGCACCGCCCCGGCGAGGGCACCGCCGGAGAGAGTCACCGCGCGGTCCACCACGGACAGGACGACGACACCTACCGCGACAGCGAACAGGCACACCACGAAGTCGATGAGCCAGGACATGACCTGCGCCAGCGTGCCCGCCTTGACGTACAGCGTGCCGTTGCCGAACATCGCGATCCGCTTGGCCTTCCGGGCACCGAGCACGTGCTCCGCCTGCGCCTGGGCGGCTTCCAGTCGGGTCAACGGCCGGCCCGTGGCGCGGACTGTCACAGCGTTCTCCTGTTGTATCGCGGGCACGACGTGCGGCTTCGCTGGAACTGGGCACCGTGCCGTGCCGTGTTCCGATGCAGAGTAGTCGACGCCGGCACCGCTCCTGTCCGACGTCGAGGCGATGGCGCGGCGCTTGCTACGTCGCTGGCGTGTTGTACCGGTCCAGCGTCGCCTTGGAGGTCGACGCGTCGCGGAAGACGAGCTCCCACGGGCCGGTGTTCACGTCCATGTCCTTGCCGAATCCGACCCACTTCCCGGCCATCCGTCGGCCGGTCGGCTCGGCCAGGAGCTGGATCGCCCCGTGATAGCGGGCGCCCCGGTAGTAACCGGCCGGGTCGGTCTGTTCCACCCAGGTGCCGGTGATGACGGCGCCGTCCACGGTCAGGTCCAGCGACAGGGACGAGGACGCCGATCCGGGCAGGCTGCGCGCGGTCAGCCTGTCGCCGTGCTGCAACAGGACGACGAAGTGCTGTCCGGCGAAGGACTCCTCCCGGCCGCTGGAGTAGTACTGGTAGCGGCTGAGCCACACGCCCTCGTACGACCTGTGGGCCGTGGCGGACTTCGATGTCGGCGTGGGCGTGGCCAGGCTCGATACGGGTGAGGTCAGGTCGTGGCCACCGTCTTGGTCGTCGGCCACGTGCCCACCGGGCACCGCGGCGAAGCCGAGCAGTGAGATGGGCAGGCCGGTCACGACCTCCAGCGCGCGAGCGTAGACGGGGCGCGGTGCGGCGATCGCACCGGACTCCCATCGCTGGACGAGTCGCTTGTTGGCGTCGTTGGGTTCGCCGACGCGGTGGCCGGCGGCTTGGAGCGCGCGGGCGAAGTCGTCCTGGCTCATGCGCATTCCGGTGCGGACGCCGCGCAGAACCGTGTTGGGGGCGGTCATGCCCGCCACGATAGTGCTGTGTCGCCTAAATGTCGTCACCTATGGAGTCGGATTGTCGGCTCTTGTGCCGTCGCGATCAGTGACGCCCAGACGTCACTGTGGACCGGCAGCGCTGTGAGGGCACATGTTTTCCCTGGCGGAGGTGGAGATGTCGAGTACTGGCGACGATCCGTCGATGAGCCGGAGCGACCAGATCCACGCGGTGGGCCGAGAGGTGACAGAGAGGCGACATGTCGCCGCTGCTGAGGCGGCTCGCGGCGAGGGCTTCATTGGGCTCAGGACCGCACTGTCCCGGGACGGGATTCCATTGCTCCTGCGGCGGCTCGTCGGTCGGTACCCGTCGTCGTCGGCGGTGTCCGGCTTCGGTGAGCGCCTCCAGGCCATGGAGCAGGAGATCGCCCGGCGACGCTTGCTGGACCAGGCACGAGGCGGACAACGGCCCCCGGACGGGGACGCCACGCGGGAGCGCCGCGTCTCGTACGACGCGTACCTGTCCGCCGCCGCGTTGACGTTGGCCCGGCGGCATCGCCCGGTCTGGTGCTGGCGGCGGTGGACACGGGTCTGCCGGTGCGGCGCCGACCTGCCCTGCCGTTCGCGGCATCGGATTCCGATCAACCGTGGTCACTGGCCGCAGGGGAGTGACGAGTGATCGGCGGGCTCGGCTCACTCCGTACCCCTGTTGGCAGGTGGAATGGGCGACCAGCCGGCAGGCGCGGGCGGTCACCGCGCGGTTCCTGGAGGGTGCGCGGTGACCACCCACGGCCCGGTCATGCCGGTCTGGAGCTGCGGCGGCTGCGACCTGCCCTGGCCGTGCCCCACCCGGAGGCGGGAGCTGCGCGCGGAGTACGCGGACGCGCCGGTGTCGCTGGCCCTGTACCTCGGCGCCTACCTCGTGCAGGCCACCGAGGACATGCCCTGGGCGCCGGCCGGCGCACTGCACCGCCGCTTCGTCGGATGGACCCGGGAAGCAGGACCGCATGAGCGTTATGACTGAGAGGCATGAATATGCCTCTCAGTCATAACGCTCGAAGCCATCAATCTTCCGGCAGGCATGACGCTGTGTGACCGGACGGCCCGGCGTCGCCGGCGGTGAGCGGCAGCGTGGGCCAGGCCGCCAGGTCGTGGAGCATCTGCCGGTCGTGGGTCGCGACGACCACCGCGGCCCGGGTCGTCAGCAGGGCCGCGGTGAGGTCGTCGACCAGCGGCGCGGACAGGTGGTTCGTGGGTTCGTCGAGGATCAGCAGGTCGGGACGTTCGGCCAGGCGCAGCGCCAGGTTCAGCCGCCGTTGCTGTCCGTGCGACATCCGGCCGACCGGGGTACGCCGGGCCTCGGCGTCGAGCAGGTTCGTCGCGCCCAGCGGCAGAGGCGTGCCGGAGCCGAGGCGCCCGGTGGAGCGCAGCCGCCCCACGTGCTGCTCGTACAGGTCGTGCGCGAGCATCCCGGGCGGCCAGTCGGGCACCTCCTGACCGAGGTACGCCACCCGCGCGCCGGACGGGTGGCGGACCTCCCCGGTCGACGGCGCGAGGTCACCGGCCAGCACGGAGAGCAGCGTCGACTTGCCCGCGCCGTTGGGCCCGGTCACCAGCAGGCGGTCACCGCCGTCGAGCGTGAGCGTGACCCGGGTACGCAGGCGCCCGGTCACCGTCACGTCGTGGCACCGCAGGATCGGCAGTCCGGCCCGGGTGTCCAGCGGCGGCCAGCGCAGCGGCTGCGGTGGCTCCGGGACGGTGATCCGGTGCTCGTCGAGCGCCTCCTGCCGGCGTCGCAACGCCTGGACCAGCCCGGGCGCGCGGGACTGGCGCTGGTGCTTGCCGTGGCCCTTCTCGGGACGCCAGCCGGTGCTGAGCCGGTCCTGCGCCTCCCGTACCGCGTCGGCCAGGCGCCGGTGTTCGGCCTGCTGTGCCTCGTGGTCGCGGACCCAGTGCGCGAAGTCGCGGCTGCGCCCGTCCTGCCAGGCGGCGTAGTCCCCGGCGTAGCGGCGCGGGCGGCCGTCCGCGCTGGGGTCGAGGTCGAGGAACTCCGTGGCCACGTCCCGCAGAAGCGCGCGGTCGTGGGTCACCAGCACCACGCCGCCCGGGTGCTCGCGCAGCCGCGCGGTGAGGAAGGCCAGGCTGGCCGCGTCGAGGTGGTTGGTCGGCTCGTCCAGCATCAGCAGGTCGACCCGGGCCCCGAGCAGGCACGCCAGCCGGACCCGGTAGCGCTGGCCGACCGACAGCGTCGCCAGCGGGCGGTCCCGGTCCGGGCAGGCGTCGAGGCCGGCCAGCGCCACGTCGACGCGTCGCTGCGCGTCCCAGGCGTCCAGCCGGGTCGCCGCGTCGAGCGCTGTGGCGTACGCGTCGTCCGCGCTCGCCCGGCCCTCGGCCAGCGCGTCGGCGGCGTCGTCCAGCGCCCGCAGCGCGCGTTCGGACTCCCGGACCGCTTCGTGGATCAGCGTGCCCACAGTCTCGCCGTGGCGCGCCTCCAGGTTCTGCCGGGCGACGCCGATCGTGCCCAGCCGTTCCACGGTGCCCTGGTCGGGCGCGAGGATGCCGGCCAGCACGTGGAGCAGCGTGGTCTTGCCACGGCCGTTCTCGCCGACGACAGCCAGGCGCGATCCGGCGGAGACGGTCACGCTGACGTCGGACAGCACGACCCGGCTGCCGCGGACGACGCGGACGCCGTCGGCCCGCACGTGCGCCCGGTGCCCGGCGGGCAGCAGGTTGTTCGAGGCGAACGGGGATGAAGGGATGTTGTCGAGGTTGTTCACAGTCCGCTCTTCGGCTCGTCGTGGAGCCGGGCAGCGCGAGGACACCGCCCGGCGGGAACGCCAGGACGGCGGAGCAGAGCTGGTACGTCAGAAGAAGCCGGTCACCCTGCCGCCGTCAGCGGAGGGACCAGGGCTTCATGACGGTGGCGTGGAACCTCATGCGGTAAGGCTACCCGGAGCCGGGCCGGAGATCACCGGAGTTACCGGCGCAGGCGGGCGTGGGCCTCGGCGTCGAGCAGGTCGTTGACCGCCAGCGCCGAGTTGATCAGGGCGAGGTGGCTGAACGCCTGCGGGTAGTTGCCGATCTGCTCACCGGTGGAGGCGATCTCCTCGGCGTAGAGGCCGAGGTGGTTGCTGAAGGTGAACATCTTCTCCAGCGTGAGCCGGGCGTCGTCCAGCCGGCCGGAGCGGGCCAGTGCCTCGACGTACCAGAAGGTGCACATGTTGAACGTGCCCTCGTGGCCGGGCAGCCCGTCGGGGGAGTGCAGCGGGTCGTACCGGTGGACCAGGCTGTCCGAGACCAGGTCGCGCTCGATCGACTCCAGCGTGGACAGCCAGAGCGGGTCGCTGGGCGTGACGAAGCCGACCGCCGGCATGTAGAGCAGCGCGGCGTCGAGCACGTTCTCGTCGTACGCCTGCACGAAG
Organism: Micromonospora sp. WMMD1274; assembly: GCF_049179035.1. Classification (NCBI taxonomy): domain Bacteria; kingdom Bacillati; phylum Actinomycetota; class Actinomycetes; order Micromonosporales; family Micromonosporaceae; genus Micromonospora; species Micromonospora sp. WMMD1274. The sequence continues at coordinate 1,216,588 of NZ_JBMHMG010000001.1, read as the reverse complement.
CTGCCGCGTTCCCGGTGGAAACCGCGGGCCATGACCTGGTTGTAGATCCGGTTGCGCTGTTCGGTCCAGCAGCTCATGTCCCCGGGCCGGCCGGTGCGGGTGGCCAGGCGGATGGCCCGGTCCAGCGCCACCCAGGACATCACCCGACCGAACGTGTAGTTGCGGGGGTGGTGGCGGCTCTCCCAGATCCCGGCGTCGCGCTTGTCCCAGTTGTGGCAGAGCCAGTCGACCAGGCGCACGGTGCTCTTCCACACCTGGTGCGACACCCGGATGCCCTGCTCGTCGGCGAGGTGCATGGCGTAGAGCGCCTCACCGTGGATGTCGAGCTGGAGCTGGTCCGCCGCGCCGTTGCCGATCCGGACCGGCCTGGAGCCCCGGTACCCCTCCAGGTGGTCGAGGACCTCCTCGTGCAGGTCCGACGAGCCGTCGACCCGGTACATGATCTTCAGCGGGTCCTGGTGGTCGCCGGCCTCGCGGATGCGCTCGTCGAGCCAGTCCATGTACCGGCTGACCTCCTCGGTGAACCCGAGGCCGAGCAGCGCGTGCACGGAGAACGAGGTGTCGCGTACCCAGGTGTAGCGGTAGTCCCAGTTGCGGGAGCCGCCGACCAGCTCGGGCAGCGCGGCGGTCGGCGCGGCGATCATCGCGCCGGTCGGCGCGTACGTCATGAGTTTGAGCGTGATGGCGGAGCGCTCGACCATCTCCCGCCAGCGGCCGGTGTAGCGGGAGCGTTCGACCCAGCGCCGCCAGTAGTCCCGGGTCCACTCGAACATGCCCTGGACCTCTTCCGGCGGGATGATCCGGGGTTCCTCACTGCCGGTCTCCAGGATCACCCCGCCGGTGTCGCCCTCCTTGAGGGTGCCGTAGGCGATCAGGTCGCCGCCCTCCATGCGGATCTCGCCGGTCTGGGCCCAGAGCTGCCGCACCGGGTCGATCGGGTTGAAGGTGAGCGTCGCCGACGGGCTGCGGAACAGGTAGCCGTTGCGGTGCCGCTCCAGGTCGTGGCGCTCGCGTGCGTAGTCGAACCGGGGCCGGCACTCCACCCGGAAGCGCATGCTGCCGCGCACCATGTTGACCATGCGCACGATGCGGTGCGAGTCGGTGACCCGTTCGCCGGTGACCGGCATGAAGTCCATCACCTCGGCGACGCCGTCCGCGCTGATGAACCGGGTGATCAGGATCGGTGTGCCGGGCAGGTAGAGCTGCTTGGTGACGTACCGGACCTCGTGCGGGGCGATCTGGAAGAAGCCGCCCTTCTCCTTGTCCAGCAGCGCGGCGAAGATGCTCGGCGAGTCGAAGCGCGGAGCGCAGAACCAGTCGATCGTCCCGTCACAGGTCACCAGCGCCGCGGTCTGGAGGTCGCCGATGAGCCCGTGATCCTCGATCGCCGGATAGCCCTCCACGTCGCCCCCCAGGTTCCGACTGCCCTCTCCGACTCAACCTAAGGGAAGAATTGTCAGGTTAGGGGCGATTCGTGGTCATCCACCCTCCCGCGCGCCACGCCGGGCCTCGACCGCCCGGCGGGTTTCCTCCTGCACCAGGTCCGCGTTGATCATCGCCGCGGTCCGGGCACCCGCCGCCGCGGCGGCCCCGACCTGCGCCGACAGGTCGGTCACGTTGCCCGCGACCCACACCCCGGGCACATCGGTACGCCCCGCCTCACCGGCCGGCAGGTACTCGCCCATCCCGCTGGGGTGCGGCTGCGGGTGCAGGCCCAGTCCGGCCAGGAACCCGGTCCGCGCCACCATCCGGGGCGCGACGGTCAGCACCTCGCGGTCGACCGTGCGGCCGTCGCGCAGGCGTACCCCGGTCAGCCGGTCCCCGTCCGTCTCGACGGCCGCGACCTCACCCTCGATCACCGGCACGCCGCGCGCGGCGAGCTGCTCGGCCTGCTCGTCGGTGAGCGGCGGCGCGGTGTGCCGCAGGTAGACCACGTCGTCGCTCCACTGCCGGAACAGCAGCGTCTGGTGCACCGACATCGGGCCGGTGCCGAGCACCCCGATCGGCCGCTCGCGCACCTCCCAGCCGTGGCAGTACGGGCAGTGCACCACGTCCCGCCCCCAGCGCTCGCGCAGGCCGGGCACCTCGGGCAGCTCGTCGACCAGGCCGGTGGCGACCAGCACGTGGCCGGCGCGTACCCGGCGGCCGTCGGCGAGCGCCACCGCGAACCCGGCGCCGTCGCGGTCCACCGTCTCGACCCGGCCCTCGGTCAGGTGCCCGCCGTAGCGGCGGACCTCGTCCCGGCCGCGCGCCAGCAGCTCGGCCGGCGGCACGCCGTCGTGCCCCAGCAGGGCGTGCACCCCGTCGGCGGGTGCGTTGCGGGGCTCGCCGCCGTCCACCACCAGCACCGACCGGCGTGCCCGGGCCAGCATGAGCGCGCCGCTGAGCCCGGCCGCGCCGCCGCCGATCACCAGTACCTCGTAGTTCTCGGTCATCGTGACCACCTCCGCGACCAGATTGCGGCGAGGCCCGGCAGAACTGCAAACTCTGTTGCTGATGTGGCAAACTGGCAGGCATGGACGACGACCTCGACCAGGCCCTCGACGCGGTCGGCCCCCGGCTGCGCGCGCTGCGCCGCGAGCGGGAGACCACCCTCACCGACCTCTCCGCCGCCACCGGCATCTCGGTGAGCACGCTGTCCCGGCTGGAGTCCGGCGGCCGCAAGCCGACGCTGGAACTGCTGCTCCCGCTGGCCCGCGCGCACGGCGTCACTCTCGACGAGCTGGTCGGCGCCCCGCCCACCGGCGATCCGCGCGTCCACCTGCGGCCGGTCGCCGCGTTCGGGATGACCATGCTGCCGCTCACCCGCCGCGCCGGCGGCATCCAGGCGTACAAGCTGATCATCCCGGCCGGCGGGCGGTCCGAGCCCGAGCCGAAGACCCACGAGGGGTACGAGTGGGTCTACGTGCTCAACGGGCGGCTGCGGCTCGTGCTCGGCGAGCACGACCTGGTGCTCGAACCCGGTGAGGCGGCCGAGTTCGACACCCGCGTCCCGCACTGGTTCGGCCGCGCCGACAGCGAGGGGGTGGAGTTCCTCAGCCTCTTCGGCAGCCAGGGCGAACGCGCCCACCTGCGCGCCCGCCCCCGCGCGTCCCGCTGAGGGGCGTCCGCGAACGGGCCCGCCACGGCGCCGGGGGCGCGACGATCGGCGGGTGACCTATGCGGACGTCGGCGGGCTGCGGATCTGGTACGAGGAGCACGGCACCGGCAGGCCGCTGGTCCTGCTGCACGGCGGATACGGGTCGACGGAGACGTTCGCGCCGGTCCGGCAGGCGCTCGCCGCGCGCCGCCGGTTGATCGCCGTCGACCTGCGGGGCCACGGCCGCACCGGCGGTCTGGACCGGCCGCTGCGGTACGAGTCGATGGCCGACGACGTGGCCGGGCTGCTGTGCCGGCTCGGCCTGCCTCGGGCCGACGTGCTCGGCTACTCGCTCGGCGGCGGGGTGGCCCTGCGTACCGCGATCCAGTACCCCGCCCTGGTCCGCCGCCTGGTGCTCGTCTCCACGCCGTTCCGGCGGCGCGGTTGGTACCCGGAGACGCTGGCCGCGATGTCCGCCCACGACGAGCGCGCCGCCGAGCGCATGCGCGGCACCCCGCCGTACGAGCGGTACGCGCGGGTCGCGCCCCGCCCGCAGGACTGGCCGCTGCTCTGGGCCCGCAGCGGGGAACTGCTGCGGCGGGACTACGACTGGTCGGCCGAGGTGGCCGCGCTGCCGATGCCGGTGCTGCTGGTCTTCGCCGACGCGGACGAGATCCCGGTGAGCCACGCGGCGGAGTTCTTCGGCCTGCTCGGCGGCGGCCACCGGGACGCGGGCGGCGACGGTGACCGTCCCGCGTCCCGGCTCGCGGTGCTGCCCGGGCTGACCCACTACGACGTGGTGGCCTCACCGGCGCTGCCGGCGGCGGTGCTGCCGTTCCTCACCCGTCCGGCCCGCGCCCCCGGCTGACTCACCCCACGAGCGCCGGGGCGTCGGCGCGCTCCGCGGTGCGGGGGCGCAGCAGCGCGTACGCGAGCACGACGGCGACCACCACGAGCCCTGCGCCGACCGCGAACGCCAGGTGGAAGCCGCTGGTCAGCGCGGCGGCCCGGTCGTCGCCGAGCGCGACCCGGTCCGCCGTCCGGGCGGCGGCCAGCGTGGACAGCACCGCGACACCGAACGCCATGCCGAGCTGCTGGGTGGTGTTGAACAGCCCGGAGGCGAGACCGGCGTCCTCGGCGCGGGCGGCGGACATGCCGAGCGCGGTGAGCGCCGGCAGCACCAGCCCGAACCCGCCGGCGAGCAGCATCACCGGGAGCACGTCGCGCAGGTAGCGGCCGTCCACCGGCACCCGGGCCAGCAGCGCGAACATGGCGGCGAGCAGCACGAGCCCGGCGATCAGCACGACCCGCTCGCCGAAGCGGGCGTTGAGCCGGGCCGAGACGCCGAGCGACACCGCGCCGATGACGACGGCGGCCGGTAGCAGCGCCAGCCCGGTGCGCGTGGCGTCGTAGCCGAGCACCTGCTGGAGGTAGAGCGTCACGAGCACCTGGAACGCGAACGTCGCGGCGACGGTGAGGATCTGGACCACGTTCGCCACGGCGACGCCGCGCGAGCGCAGGAGCCGCAACGGCATGAGCGGGCGGCGCGCGGTGGCCTGCCGGACCACGAAACCGGCGACGAGGGGGGCGGCGAGCGCGCCCAGGCCGAGCGTGTGCGCCGACGTCGCCCCGTACCGCTCGATCGTGACCACCGTGTAGATGCCCAGCACGAGCCCGGTGGTGACCAGTAGCGCGCCCGCCACGTCGGCCCCGGCGGCCAGGCCCAGGCCCCGGTCGGCGGGCAGCGTGCGGACCGCGAGCGTGATCGTGGCCAGGCCGATCGGCAGGTTGATCAGGAAGATCCAGTGCCAGCCCAGCGCGTCGGTGAGCAGGCCGCCGGCGACCTGGCCGATGGCCGCCCCGGCCGCGCCGGTGAACGCGAACACGGCGAACGCCCGCGCCCGCTCGGCGGCGTCGGGGAAGAGCGTGACCAGGATGCCGAGGCTCACCGCTGTGGCCGCCGCACTGCCGACGCCCTGGAGGAAGCGGGCCGCGACGAGCGTGGCGCTGTTCTCCGCGAGCCCGGCCAGCACCGACGCGGCGGTGAACAGCGCGGTTCCGCCGAGGAACATCGCCCGGCGACCGATCAGGTCGCCGAGCCGGCCGGCGAGCAGGAGCAGGCTGCCGAACGCGATCAGGTACGCGTTGACCACCCAGCTCAGGCCGGCCGGGGAGAAGCGCAGGTCGCGCTGGATGGCGGGCATCGCCACGGTGACGATGCTGCCGTCGAGGATGGTCATCAGGGCGCCGGTGGCGAGCACGCCGAGGGCGAGCCGGCGGGAGCGGGGAGCGGACATGGAGTCCTCCTGTCGAGAGGTGCGACAGGAGGACCGTAACGGATAGTCCCGTTACAGACAATCTATTTGGAGACTATTGGCGGGCGCGGCGTGCCGGCTTCGGACTCTGCACCGGCGTGGCCAGGTGGCCGCCGGCCAGGCGCCGCAGCGCGCGCAGGAAGACCTCCCGCTCGTCGTCCGGCAGGCTCGCGAGTGCCTCGGCGTGCACCCGGTCGACGATTTCCTGGCTGCGCGCGGCGACCCGGGCGCCCTCCTCGGTCACCGCGATGATCCGCGCCCGCCGGTCCGTACGCGCCGGACGCCGCTCGGCCAGCCCGGCCCGCTCCAGCGCGTCCACCGTGACGACCATCGTCGTCTTGTCCATGTCGCCCATCTCGGCGAGCTGGATCTGCGTACGCTCCTCGGGCAGCGCGTGCGCGAGCACGCAGTGCATCCGGGCGGTCAGCCCGATCTCGGCGAGCGCCGCCGCCACCCGGGTACGCAACACGTGGCTGGTGTGGTCGAGTAGGTACGACAGGTCCGGGGTGCTCATCCGCCCAGCGTACCGATGATTCCGTGGCGGACGATCCGGCTCGGACCCGGTCCGGGCCCGGATACGATCTTGTGAGATGTCATCGGTGAGAGAGGTTGGGTGCGGTGAGCGACGAGCACGGCAGGCAAGTGGTGGTGGGTTACGACGGGTCTCCGGCCGCTAGCGCCGCCATCGAGGCGGGCGCGTTGCTGTTCCCCGGCGCGCACGCGTGGATCGGGCATCTGTGGACGCCTCCGTTCGCCAGCGAGGAACTCCGCAAGCGGCTCTGGACCGGCACCCGCGACATCAACGTGTTCGTCGAGGCGATCGAGCGCGAGGGCGGCCGGGAGGCCGACCGGATGACGTCCGTCGGCGTGATGCTGGGCCGCGCCGCCGGCTGGGACGCCGAGCCGCTCGTGTGCCGCAGCTACGGCGGCGAAGGGCTCCGGCTCGCCGAGCTGGCCGACGAGAAGCAGGCCGACGTGCTGCTGCTCGGCTCCCGGGGCCTCGGCGGCGCCCGCGCGGTGCTCGGCAGCGTCTCCGACATGGCCGTGCACTACAGCCCGCGTCCCGTGCTCGTCGTGCCGCACCCGCTGCTGACCGACGAGTACGACGCGCTCGCCGCCGGCCCGGTGGTGGTCGGCTGGGACGCCTCCGCCGGGTCCGAGGCCGCACTCGCCGCCGCCCGCCGCCTCTTCCCCGAGCGGGAGATCGTCCTGGTCGCCGTCGACGGCGACGAGGGGGACGCGCCGGAGACGGTCGACGGGGTGACCACGGTGCGCGTACGCGCCGGCGGCGGAGCGCCCGGCCGCGCGGTGGCCGACGCGCTCTCCGCCGTCGCCACCGAGCGCAAGGCGAGCCTGGTCGTGGTCGGCTCGCGCGGCCGGACCGCGGTCCGCAAGATCCTGCTCGGCAGCGTCGCCATGGCCACGCTGCACCGCGCCCACCGGCCGGTCATGGTGGTGCCGCAGAGCCCGGTCCGCGAAGCCGAGTAGCCCTCCGCGCCGACCGCACGGGTGTCTCCCCGGCCGGGGAGACACCCGTGTCACCGATGCCCGCGGCGCAGCCGCCGGTACGCCGCCAGGCCGCCGAGCGCCAGCGCCACGAGGCCCGCCCCCCACCACGCCCGGCCACCGGGGCCCGACGGCGGATCGGCCTCGCGGACCCGGCCGGCGTGCACCACCGAGTCCGCCACGTCGACGGCGAGCACCTGGTCCGGCGCGGTGAGCAGCGTGACCGGAGCGGCGGCACCGGGTGTCAGGCCCAGCACCCGGATCGACCGCACGTTGCCGTACGCGGTCCGCTGGTCCATCTCCAGCCCGTCGGCGTACCAGCTCGGCGCGCTCGGCTCGGGCCGGTACGCGACCACCCACGCGGTCCCGTCCGGCAGCCAGCCGAGCAGCCGGATCGCCGTCACGCCCGAGACGGCGGCCAGCGCGGGCGCGGGCAGCTCCCGGCCGTCGGTGTCGACCCGGCGCAGCCGCCACCGGTCGCCGGCCGACTCGTGTGCGACCAGGGCCAGCGAGCCGTCCGGCATCCAGGCCCCTTTGCCTGCGAGCGCGGTGTCGGGCGGCAACGGGAACGAGGAGAGCTGCCGCCCGTCCGGGCTGCTCACGAGGACCTTCGTGCCGATTTGGTAGGCCAGCCGTGACCCGTCGGCGGCGAACGCCACCGGCGAGCCGAATCCCGGCACCTGCGTGGTCTCCAGCAGCCGGACCGCCCGGCCGGTGTCCAGCCGCACCAGGCTGAGCGTGTTGACGTACGAGCTGCCCTCCGGATTCGCCTGCGTGGTGTCCACGACCACCAGCGCGGACCCGTCCGGCGCCCAGCCGGCCGGCGCCGTCCCCGCACTGCCCGGCCGAGGGCTGGGCAGCCGCCGGACCGTGCCGCCCGCCAGGTCGATCACGTCCACGCCGGGGCTGGTGGGCGACCCGTTCGGCACCGCGAGGAACCGGCCGTCCGGGGAGAGCAGCACCCCCTCCCCGGCCGGCGCCTCGAAGCCCACCGTCCACGTCCGGTACCGGTCCGCGTCCGCCCCGACGATGCCGACGGTGCCGTTCTCGTCGAACAGGCCGGTAAGCCCGCGTGCCTGCCCGCTGAACACCACCGACGCCGGGCCGAGCGCGGGCCGGTCGGTGGCCCGCAACGCGCCGAACGGCGGCAGCCCGAGCCGGTCCGGCAGCGCCGCCCCGCCCGAGCCCGCCGGCGCGGTCCCGCCGTCCCCGCGTACCGTCAGCGGCAGGGCCGCCACCAGCGCCAGCACCGCCGTGACCGCCGCGGCGGCCCGCCACCGCGTGCGCCGCGCGGTCCGCACCGCCCGGTCGTGCACCGGGTACGCGGGCGCCTCGGCCGCCGCCTCCCGCAACGCCTCCCGCAGACGTACGCTCACCGCTCGCTCCTCTCCGGAGTCCGCTCCAGCAGGTCGGGGACCAGGTCCCGCAGGCGGCGTACGGCGTCGTGCCCGTGCCGCTTCACGGTGCCCACCGAGCAGCCGAGCACCTCGGCCACCTGCGCCTCGGTCAGGTCCTCGTAGTACCGCAGCACCACCACGGCCCGCTGCCGCGCGGTGAGCCGCCGCAGTGCCGCCACCACGCTCAGCCGCAGCGCCGTGTCGTCGGTGTGGTCGCCGCCGCCGCGCTCGGCCGGCGTCGCGTCCAGCCGTTCGGCCACCCGCCGACGACGCCACCAGGAGACCTGCTGGTGGTACATGACCCGGCGCACGTACGCCTCCGGATCCCCCTCCCGGATCCGCCGCCAGTGGCGGTAGGTGCGGGCCAGCGCGCTCTGCAACAGATCCTCGGCGAGCTGGTGATCGCCGGTCAGCAGGTACGCGGTCCGCGACAACGCCGGTGACCGCTGCACCACGAACTCCCGGAACGACTCCGACATGCCCACCCCCTCACCGCAATGAACGCCGGTCGGGCCCTCGATGGTTGAGGCGGCCGTCCCCGCGGCGGGCGCTGGCCCCCGTCGATGTGCGGGAACTATCCTCGGGCCAAAAGCCAGTCGCCATCCGACGGAGTGGTCGATGCTGAAAGGTCTGGCAGTGGACCGGCACGTGCAGGGGGACAGCCGCCGGCTCAACCTCGGCGCGCTGCTGCGGCGCGTCCACCTGACCGGCCCGGTCACGCGCGTCGAGCTGGCCGAGTGGATGGGCGTCAACCGCAGCACGGTCATGGCACTCACTGCGGAACTCGCGGCGGCCGGCCTGGTCCGGGAGGTCACGGCGGGCGGCAGCGGACGCGCCGGGCGTCCCTCCCGTGTGGTGCGTCCCGCGTCGGACGCCGTCTACGTCCTCGCCTTCGACATCGCCGTGGACCGGCTCGTGGCCGCCCGCGTCGGGCTCGGCGGTGTGGTGTCGGCACGGCTGGAGGCGGAACGGCCACGGGCCGGGGCCGACCTCGACTCCGTGGTCTCGGTGCTCGCCGACTTCGGGCGGGCCCTGCACCACGCGGCGCCACCCGGGTCGGTGTGCGTGGGCGTGGGCGCCTCCTACTGCGGCATGATCCGGCCCGGCGACGGGATGGTCCGGTTCGGACCGGACATGGGGTGGGTGGACCAGGCGTTCGGCACCGAGCTGGCCGGGCGGCTGGACCTGGGCCTGCCCGTCCTGGTCGGCAACGAGGCGCACCTCGGGGCGCTGGCCGAGCATCAGCGCGGCGCCGGCGTCGGCGTGCAGAACCTCGTCTACCTGCACGGTGACGTGGGTGTCGGCGGCGGGATCATCGTGGGCGGGGAGCTGCTCGACGGTGACGGCGGGTACGCCTCCGAGGTCGGGCACATGCTCGTGAACCCGTACCAGGGGCGACCCTGTGGTTGCGGCTCGCGCGGGTGCCTGGAGGCCGAGGTCGGCGAGCGGGCGCTGCTCGACGTCGCGGGCCGCCCGGCGCGGGAGAAGGGGCGCGAGGCGGTACGAGCCGTGGTCGCCGCCGCCGCTCAGGGGGAACCGGCCGCGCAGGACGCGCTGCGGCACATCGGTGACTGGCTGGGCATAGGCGTGGCGAACGTGATCAACCTGTTCAACCCCGGCGTGGTGATCTTCGGAGGCACGCTCAGCGAGGTCTTCCCGGTCTGCGCGAGTCACGTCCGCAGCCGGATCGCGGCCAACGTGCTGCCCATCTCCCGCGACAAGGCCCGGCTGCGCGTGTCCGCGCTCGGCTACGACGCGACCTTGATCGGCGCCGCCGAACTGGGCTTCTCACCCCTCTTCGCCGACCCCCTGGGCGTCCCCACTCCCGGATGAGCCGCGCCGTGCACCGCCGCGCGTCCAGCCCTCTCAATCGCGTTGATCTTGCACTTCCGGCCCTGACAAAGCGCGCCAAAGCGACATCCCGGGGGCCGAAACTGCAAGATCGCCGGGGCGGGGCGGGGCGGGGCGGGGCGGGGCGGGGCGGAGCGGGGCGGAGCGGTCAGGGGGTCAGGCGGTGGGTCAGCCAAGGGAGCAGGGCTTCGCCCTGTCGGCGCTGGAACGCGCGCACGGTCGGGATGCCGGGTGGGGGTGGCTGGCGGGCGCCGTCGAGGAAGAAGCCGGTGAACCCCGCGAGGACTCCGGTCAGGTCGGCCGGGTCGACGTCGGCGGTCAGCGGCCGGGCGGCCAGCAGCGCGTCGGGGTCGTGTCCGCCGTACACCTGCACGTTGACGACGGTGAGCAGCGTGTCCAGCCAGGCCGGCCCGCGGCAGGCCCACGGCCAGTCGACGACTGTGACCGAGCCGTCCGGGCCGAGCAGCAGGTTGTCGGCGCGCACGTCGACGTGGCAGAGCGTGTCGCCGTCGAGCGCGGCCAGCCCTCGCTCGGCGGCGGCGCACAGTTCGGGCAGGTGGGACCGGGCCCACGGGTCGAGGTCGGCCGGCGGGTCGGACGCGAGGCGCCGCCAGCCGCCGAAGTCGTGTGCGAGCCGCTCGGCGGCGGTGGGGGTGGGCGCGGCGGCCGGCGCCGGGGTGAGCGCGCCGGCCATCGTCTCCAGCGTGGACAGCACGGCGGCCAGCTCGTCGGCCCGCCACGGGGTGACCGGGTGCCGGCCCTCCACGTCGGTGAAGACCAGCGCGATCCAGTCGCCGTCGTCGTAGCTGCCGAGCAGCCGGGGCGCGGGCGTGTCCGGCGGCAGGGCCGTGGCGATCCGGGCCTCGGCGCGGTGCAGGTCGGGACTGCGGTCGTTCTGCGCCGGGCTGACCGCCTTGACGAAGGCCCGGCCACCACCTGCGGTACGGACCCGGTCGGCGGTGCCGGGGGAGAAGCCGCCCGACTGGGACCGCGCCGCCACCACCCGGTCGCCGAGGACGGCCTCGACGCCGTCGCGGACGTGTGCGGGCAGTTCGTGCCAGTGCAGCCGGGTCTTCGTCACCGCTCCACGGTGCGTGCCGCCCGCCGTCCGGGGCAACCGGGTTAACCGTTGCGCGTGTAGTGCAGGACGACCACGCCGGCGTCGAACGGCCGCGCCGAGGTGAGCGTGAGCCGGCGCGGATCGAAGCCGCTGTCGACGAGCTTGATGCCGCTGCCGACGACCACCGGGTTGAGCTTGACCACCAGCTCGTCGATCTCGTCGAGGAGCTGACCGGCGAGCTGCCCGCCGCCGCAGAGCCAGATGTCGCGTCCGGGCCGGGTCTTCAGCTCCCGGACGAGGGCGGCCGGGTCGCCGTCGACGACGTGCACGTCCGGGTAGTCGGCAGGGGGCAGGGAGCGGCTGAACACGTACTGCTCGAGGTGGGCGTACGGGCTTGTCACGCCGAGCTGCAGACCCGGCTCGTAGCTGCCGCGGCCCATCAGCACGGTGTCGAAGCGGCCGTTCGGCGGGGAGTCGATGCCGAGCTGGGCGTGGGCGAACGTGGGCAGCGTCTGGGGCCACTCGGCCACCAGGTGGGGCGCCAGGTCGGGTGTGAGCGGGAGGAAGTCGAACGACCCGTCGGGTGCGGCGATGAAGCCGTCGAGGGTGCTGGCGACGAAGTAGACGAGCTTGCGCAAACCGGCTCCGATGTCCGAGGTGATCCACGACGGCTGTCGTGGTTCGGCGATGAATGTACAACACCTGTCGTGGTTATTGCTAGTGTGTTCGCGTGGCCAGGAATCCGGAACGCCGTACCCTGCTCGCCGACGCCGGCCTGCGGGTGCTCGCCGAGGCGGGCGCGCGCGGGCTGACCCACCGGGCGGTCGACGCCGAGGCGGGCGTGCCCACCGGCACCACCTCGAACTACTTCCCGTCCCGCGCGGCGCTGCTCGCCGGACTGGCCGAACGCATCTTCGACCGGATCGCGCCCGACCCGGCCGTGCTGGCCGACCTCGGCCGCCGCGAGCCGTCGCTCGCGCTGATGACCGACTACCTGCGCGACATCGTCGCCCGCACCACCCGCGAACCGGGCCTCACCCGGGCGCTGTTCGAGCTGCGGCTGGAGGCCGCCCGCCGCCCGGAGCTGCGGGCCGCGCTCGGCGGCGTGCTGCGCCGGGGGTACGCCGACGACGTCGCCCACCACACCGCCGCCGGACTACCGGGCGGGGCGTACGAGGTGGCGCTGCTGCACTACGCGGTCGACGGGCTCCTGCTCGACCTGCTCACCACCTCGATCGACGCCGGGTTCGACACCGATCAGGTGGTCTCGGACCTCGTCTCCCGTCTGGTCGACGACGCCGCCGGTTGAGCCTCCTCGCCGTGCGTTAACCCGGGGCGGCCAGCGGGAACGCTGGCGCGGACGCCCCTGGGAAGGAGCAACGGATGAGGGAACGCACCGGACTGACCATCGGCGTGCTCGGCTCCTACGGCGGTCGCAACCTCGGCGACGAGGCGATCCTCACGGGTCTGCTGGACGATCTGCGCCGCCACGAGCCCAACGCCCGGATCATCGTCTTCTCCCGCAACCCGGCGCACACCGCGCTGGCCCACCCCGAGGTCGAGGCGGTGCCGTGGGAGGGCGTCAGCCGGGTCGACTCGTCCCCGGTGCTCAACCAGCTCGACCTGCTCATCCTCGGCGGCGGCGGGATCCTCTACGACAAGGAGGCCCGGCGCTACCTGCGGGTGGTCCGGGTCGCCCAGGAGCGCGGGCTGCCGCTGATCACGTACGCGGTAGGGGTCGGCCCGCTCACCGACACGCTGGACAGCGGCATGGTGCGCGAGACGCTGGCGCAGGCCGTCGAGGTGACAGTCCGCGACCAGGAGTCCCGGATGGTGCTGGAGGAGGCCGGCCTGGTCAACCCGATCACCGTCACCGCCGACCCGGCGTTCCTGCTCGAACCGGAGGAGTTCCCCCAGCAGTGGCTGCGTGAGGAGGGCGTACCGGCCGGCTCCCGGCTGGTCGGGCTGAGCGTGCGCGAGCCGGGCCGGGCCGCCGAACGGCTCGACGTGGACGGCTACCACCGCCTGCTCGCCCAGATCGGTGACTTCCTGGTGCACCGGATCGACGCGTACGTGCTGTTCGTGCCGATGGAGCGCGACGACATCCGGCACTCCCACGGCGTGCTGTCGCACATGACCGCCGCCGACCGGGGCCGGATCCTGCACGGCGACTACCGTCCGGCGCAGATCCTCGGCCTGATGCGCCACTTCGACCTCGCGGTCGGCATGCGGCTGCACTTCCTGATCTTCGCGGCCATGATGGGCACGCCGTTCCTGCCGCTGCCGTACGCCGGAAAGGTCTTCGACCTGGCCCAGCGGCTCGGCGTGCCGGCGCTGCGCGGCGTGGAACGGGAGGTGGAGGGCCCGCTGCTGGCCGAGGTGGACCGGTTGTGGGACGAGCGGGCGGCCCGGGCCGACGCGACCGCGCGCCGGGTCGCGGAGGTGTGCGAGCAGGCGCGCGGCACCTCCCAGGTGACCCGCAGCGTGCTGGACAGCATCCGGGCCCGCACGCTGACGACGGCGGTGTGAGCCGGGCCGTCAGACCGCCGGGCCGCGCCAGGCGTAGACCCACTCCCCGCCCGGCTCGTGGTCCGACTCCAGCTCGTAGATCTGCGCCTCCGCGAGGCCCTTCGACCCGAGGTGGTGGTGGGTCAGCGGCGGGCGGCCGTTGACGTCCAGCTCGACGGTCACGGTCTCGCCGTCGGCCGCGCCGCCCACCAGAGGGATCTGCACCGTGGAAGCCATGCGCCCATCCTGCACCGGCCGGCCCGCCCGCGCAGGGGATCACGCGGGGCAGCGAACCGGACACGCCGCGTACTAGGGTCCGGGGATGGCGCACCCGACGATCGATCCGGCACTCGGTCCGGTCATCGCCCGCACGGGCGACGAACGGGCGATCCTCGACGCGTTCCTCGACTTCCACCGAGCCAACGTGCTGCGCAAGGCGCGCGGCCTGACCGACGCCGACGCCGCCCGGCGTCTGGTGCCCTCGCTGACCACCCTGGCCGGGCTGCTCAAGCACCTGGCCCTGGTCGAACGGAACTGGTTCCGCTGCCTGTTCGCCCCGGAGCCGGGCGACGTCTACCTCACCTCCCAGGCCGAAGCCGACGCCAGCTTCACGCTGGGCCCCGGCGAGACGGTGGAGGCGCTCGCGGCCGCGTACGAGGCGGCCTGCGACCGCTCCCGCCGGGTCGCCGCGCGGTTCGACCTCGACCACGTGGTGCCGCACCCGCAGCTCGGCGAGGTGTCGCTGCGCTGGGTGCTGGTGCACCTGATCGAGGAGACCGCCCGGCACGCCGGGCACGCCGACATCCTCCGCGAGCTGACCGACGGCGAGACCGGCGCGATCTGAGGGGTCACTCGCGGGGCAGCAGCCCGTCCGGGTACTCCATCCCGTCGTGCGTACAGGCGGCGGCGGCCACCCGGGCGGCGTACCGGGCCGCGTCGAGGACGCCCGCGCCGCGCAGCCGGGCGGCGATCACCCCGGCCGCGAACGCGTCCCCGGCGCCGTTGGTGTCCACCACCGGCCCGGGCGGGGCGGCGGCGGGCACGTGCGCCGGCGGGGCGTCCGGCGTGTGCAGCGTCGCGCCGGCCGCCCCGCCGGTGACCAGCACCGTGCGCGGCGCCAGCCGGGCCGCCTCCGCCGCGGCGCGCTCGCCGAGCCGTGTGTCGCTGACGAAGACCAGGTCCGCGATCCGGGCGAACGGGCGGTGGTAGTCGTTCTCGCCGTCCCAGTCGTGCAGGTCGGTGGAGACCGACGTGGCGGCACGCAGCACCGCCAGCGAGTCCCGGGCCCAATCCATGATCGACAGGTGGACGTGGGTGGCCTCGGCGACGAGCGCGGCGAGCTCCGCCTCGCCGAACGGCGCCGGCCCCGACCAGGGACGCGGGTCGTGCAGCGACATCCGCCGCCCGTCCGGGTCGACCAGGTTCACCGAGCGGCGGGTGCCGGCCGGCGCGTCGGCGAGCGTGGTCCGGATCGAGGTACGCGCCAGCGCCGCCCGCACCACGTCACCGGCCGGGTCGGCGCCCAGCGCGTCGACGAGCGCCACCCGTAGGCCGAGTGCGTGCGCGGCCAGCGCGACCCCGGCGCCGGTGTTGCCGATCCGCATGTCGATCGGCGGTACCAGCAGCGAGTCGGCGACGGGCGGCGGCAGGGCGGGCACCTGGACGCGTACGTCCACGCCGAGCCCGCCGATCACGAGAAGGTCGACCATGGCGCCGACGATAGCGACGCCCGGCGGCCTATCCTGACTCCCCGGGCGCCGTCTTCCGGCCCCGGCGTCGGCGAGGGGGAGCAGTGCTGGTCATCCACGGGTTGTGGCTGCCCGGCGCCGGGCTCGCCCTGTGGGCCGAGGACAGCTCACTCCCGGCCCGCGCGCCCCGTCGTCCCGGCCGCGTCCCGCGCGAGCGCCCGCACCCGTTCGCCGCCGGTCACGCCACGCTCGCCGCCGCGCTCGGCGTGCCGGGGGAGCCGATCTCCGTACTGCTGGACCTGCCGACCCGGGCCGGCTCGCCGCTGGACTCGCCGGAGCTGGTCCGGGCCACCGTCGGGGAACCGGTCCGCGGCCCGGTCACCCGCGCCGGATGGCGGGCGCCCGCCCTGGGGTACGCCCCGGACGACGCGTACGCGCTGCTGCGCGCGCCGATGCCGGGCCCGGTCGGGGCGAGCCTGCGGCACCTGTGCGAGCTGGCCGACTTCGCCGCCGACCTGGTCGTACGCGGGCGGCTGCTGCCGGTCGCGCTGGAGGCGTACCCCGGCGGTGTGCCCGGGTTGGCCGGGACCGGCGGGCGGGCCTCGGCGCGGCGGGTGCCGGCGGCCTCGGGCACGGCCGGCTCGGGCGTGGCGGGTGCGGCACCGGGCGTCGCCGGGTCCGGGCGGCGGTTGCGAGTCGTGGGCGCGGACGACGTGGCGACCGGGTGGGCGCTCTGGCGGCCGCTGCTCACCGGCACCGACGCGACCTGGGCGCGTGACCTGGCGATGGCGTTGCCACCGGCGGCTCGCGCCGCCCGGGAATGGCGGCCCGAGCCCTGGGGTGCGCCGGTGGCCGGCGCGGCGGCACCGGTCGGGGCGGGCGATCACGGCGCGGCGGGCGGTCCGGCGGAGGACGCGTGGACCGGGCGGGCCGGCGACATCGGGGCGGCTGAGCTGGTCGCGGAGGCGCTGGACGGGCTCGTCGACGCGGCCGCCCGGGTGGCGCTCGCCGGCAACCGGCTGCACCGGGGGATGCGCCCGGTCGGCGCGGTGCCGCGCTGGCTGGCCGCGCTCACCGGCCCGGAACGCGCCTTCCCGGCCGAGCCGGCCGCGCTGGCCACGCTGCGCGAGGAACTGGACGCGTGGCAGCGCGACGCCGCGGGCGGTGCGGTGCGGGCCACGTTCCGCCTCGTCGAGCCGGCCGTCGACCCGGTCGCCGAACTGGTCGAGGACGCCGTCTGGCGGGTCGAGTTCGGCCTGCACCCGGCCGACGAGCCGGGCCTCGTGGTGGACGCCGCGCACATCTGGCAGCGGCCCGCGCCGGCGCTCGCCGCCCGTGGCGTGGAGCCGCAGGAGACGCTCCTGGCCGAGCTGGGCCGGGCCAGCCGGCTGTGGCCCGAGGTGGACGCCGCGCTGCGCACCGCCGCACCCGAGGGCATGGAGCTGGACGCCGAGGGCGCGCACCGGTTCCTGCGCGAGGGCGCCCCGGTGCTGCACGCGGCCGGGTTCGGGGTGCTGCTGCCGTCGTGGTGGCGACGTTCCTCGTCCCGGCTGGGCGCGCGGTTGCGGGCGCGCAGCCGTACCGCGCCGGGCGCGGTCGCCACCACCGCGGGGAAGCTGGGGCTGGACGCGCTCGTCGACTACCGCTGGGAGCTGGCGCTCGGCGACCAGCCGCTGACCGCCGAGGAACTGGCGTCGCTGGCCGACCTGAAGTCGCCGTTGGTCCGGCTGCGTGGCCGGTGGGTGGAGCTGGACCCGCAGCGGCTGGAGGCCGGGCTGAAGCTGCTGCGGTCCTCCGGCGAGCTGACGGTGGCGGACCTGCTGCGGATGGGACTGTCCGGGGACGACCGGGCCGGTGAGTTGCCGGTGCTCGACGTGGTCGCCGACGGCGCGCTGGGCGAGCTGCTGGCCGGTGAGGCGGAGCGGCGGCTCACCCCGGCCGACCCGCCGCCGGGCTTCGCCGGGACGCTGCGGCCGTACCAGCGGCGCGGGCTGGCCTGGCTGGCGTTCCTCCAGTCGCTCGGTCTCGGCGGGATCCTCGCCGACGACATGGGCCTGGGCAAGACCGTGCAACTGCTCGCGCTGCTCGCCGGTGACCCGCCGGAGGCCGGGCCGACACTGCTGGTCTGCCCGATGTCGCTCGTCGGCAACTGGCAGCGGGAGGCGGCGAAGTTCGCGCCCGGCCTGCGCGTGCACGTGCACCACGGCGCCGAACGTGCCCGGGGCGAGGGTTTCGCCGCCGCCGTGCAGGAGGCGGACCTGGTGCTCACCACGTACTCGGTGGCCGCCCGGGACGCGTTCGAGCTGGCCGGCATCGACTGGCACCGGGTGGTGGTGGACGAGGCGCAGGCGATCAAGAACGCCGCGACCCGGCAGGCCGAGGCGGTCCGGTCGCTGCCCGCGCGGCACCGCGTCGCGGTCACCGGTACGCCGGTGGAGAACCGGCTCGCCGACCTCTGGTCGATCATGCAGTTCGCGAATCCGGGGCTGCTCGGACCGGCCGCGACGTTCCGCAAGCGCTTCGCCGAGCCGATCGAGCGGCACGGCAACGCCGAGGTGGCCGAGCGACTGCGCCGGATCACCGGCCCGTTCGTGCTGCGCCGCCTCAAGACCGACCCGACGATCATCACCGACCTGCCGGAGAAGCTGGAGATGGAGGTGGTCTGCAACCTCACCGCCGAGCAGGCCGCCCTCTACCGCGCAGTGGTCGACGACATGATGGCGAAGATCGAGTCCAGCGACGGGATCGAACGGCGCGGGCTGGTGCTGGCCACCATGACCCGGCTCAAGCAGGTCTGCAACCATCCCGCCCAGCTCCTACACGACGGCTCCACCCTGGACGGCCGGTCCGGCAAGCTGGAACGCCTCGACGAGATCGTCGACGAGGTGCTGGCGGCGGGGGAGAAGGCGCTGCTGTTCACCCAGTACGCCGAGTTCGGCGGCATGCTGCGCGGGCACCTGTCGGCGCGTACCGGCCGGGAGGTGCTGCTGTTGCACGGCGGCGTCGGCAAGGCCGAACGGGACGCCATGGTGACCCGGTTCCAGTCGCCGCAGGGCCCGCCGCTGTTCGTCCTGTCGCTCAAGGCCGGCGGCACCGGGCTGACCCTGACCGCCGCCAACCACGTGGTGCACGTGGACCGGTGGTGGAACCCGGCCGTCGAGGACCAGGCCACCGACCGGGCGTTCCGCATCGGACAGCGCCGCCGCGTGCAGGTACGCAAGTTCGTCTGCGCCGGCACCGTCGAGGAGAAGGTGGCCGCGATGATCGCCGACAAGCGCAGCCTGGCCCGGTCGGTGGTGGGCAGCGGCGAGCAGTGGGTCACCGAGCTGTCCACCGACACTCTGCGCGACCTGTTCCGGCTGGAGTCCGGGGCGGTGGTCGAGTGAGCCCGGCCGACCGGTTCGAGGACTACGGGCCACCGCTGCGGGTCGAGGGCGGCCTGCGGGCACGCAGCACCCGGGGCGCGATCGGGCAGTCCTGGTGGTCGCGGCGGTTCATCGAGGTGCTGGAGTCGTTCGCGCTGGGCTCCCGGCTGACCCGTGGCCGGGCGTACGCGCGCCGGGGGCAGGTGCTCCGGCTGGACGTGTCGCCGGGGACGGTCACCGCCGAGGTGCAGGGCTCCCGGCCGCGTCCCTACCCGGTACGGATCGGGCTGGCCGCGTACCCGGAGGAGACCTGGCGGCGGATCGAGGCCGAGCTGGCCGGGCAGGCGTTCTTCAGCGCCCGGCTGCTCGCCGGTGACCTGCCGGCCGAGTTGGAGGAGCTGTTCACCGAGGCGGGCGCGCCGCTGTTCCCGGCCGCGATCGGCGAGCTGGACCAGAGCTGCGGCTGCCCCGACTTCGCGGTGCCGTGCAAACATCTGGCGGCCACGTTCTACCTGCTCGCCGAGGCGTTCGACGCCGACCCGTTCCACCTGCTGCACTGGCGCGGCCGGTCCCGCGCCGAGCTGCTCGACCGGCTGCGTACGCTGCGCGGCGCCGGCGACGTGGACGGGACCGGCGGACCGGCGACGGACCACGGTGGACGCGGAGACGCGGACGCCGGGCCGGAATCGGCCACGGGCGCGACGAACGGTGTGCCGGTGGTCGGCGCGGCGCGCGCCCTGGCCGGGTTGCCGGCGGTCGAGCCGGACGCCGAGCTGGACCGGTTCTGGCTGGCCCCGGTGGCGCTGCCGGACCGGCCGCCCACGCTCGCCACCGGCCCGGAGCTGCTGCTGCGTCAGCTCGGACCACCCGGGGCCGCGGTCGGCGGGCCGGGCCTGGCCGAACGGCTGCGGCGGGCGTACCGGGAGTTCGGCCGCGGCGAAGCCGCGCCCCCCAGGGAGTTCGGCCGCGGCGAAGCCGCGCCCCTCAGGGAGGCCGACGACGGGGAACGGTGAGCGTCCCCGCCGCTACAGCAACCGGCGGCGGAAGCGCCACATCACCGCGGCGTTGGCGACGAGCACCACCGCGCAGATCGCCCCGGCCAGCCGCCCGACGAGCACTGTCATCGCCGGCAGCGAAGCCCACAGCACGATCGTCAACAGCATCATGTACCGGCCCCGGCGGCCCTTGATCCGGTTGTCCAACCGGGCGAAGAAGCGTGGATCACTCTCCCGCAGTTTGCGGGTGATCTGTTCGAACCTGCGCTGATCCTCTTGGCTGAGCATGGCGGTGCCTTCCCCTCACGGCTTCAGCGGTTCGGCGGCATACCCGCATCGGAGGCCGGTCACGCGCCGCCGCTGCTGCTGTTTCGCCGGACCGGACAGGCGGAACGAGGTTCTCAGCGCAGGCTTATCCGTACCTTAAGTTTCGGTGAGGCGGTGAACGCTCCCGGCGGTGTCGGGCCGGTGCGAAACCTCGCATCCGGGCGGTGCGCGCCCGGGTCGGCCCTGCTCCGGGGGCCGCCGCGCCCCCGCCGCCGCGACGGGCCCTGCCCGGCGGGCCTGAGCACCGTCTTAAGTGCGCTCACGGGCGCATTCGGCGTGCCTTGAGCGGCCGGGACGGCATGGCTACTTTCCCGTAGGCAACTTCTCCGGCAACCGTCGCCGCCCCTGCGCCACCCGACCCCCATCGGGTGGCAGGCGTGCCGGCGCTCGAAGAAAACGGGATAGGTACATGGCCGACCTGAACGTGCCACCGCGTCGACCCCGGGACGACCGCGGCTGGGACGGATACCAGCACCCCCATCCGGACGGGTACCGCGATCCGCACGCCGCGCCGTACACCGGCGGTAACCCCGCGTCGGGCCCGCAGTGGGTAGGGCCGAACGGCTTCGCCCCCGCGGCACAGACCCCCGCCGGCTACCCCCAGCCCGGCGGCTACGCCCAGCTCGCAGGCGGGTACGGCCCGCCGCCCGGCGGCGGACTGCCCGACCTGGACGACGACGGCGACGAGGCCCCGAAGCGGGGCCGCCGCCGGGCGCTCGCCACCCTCGGTGGCGCCGTGGTGGTCGCCGGTGGCGCCGCCCTGGCCATGTCCCCGCAGGTGCGCGGCCTGTTCAGTGACGCGCCGGCCGGTGACGCCACCGGCACGGTCACCACCGACGGCAACGCGGCCCGGCCCAGCGGGCAGCAGCCCAGCACGGTACGGACCTACACCGAGCAGAACGAGAGCTACATGGGCTCCCGGGCCGGCGAGGCGCTCAAGCGCAACGCCCCGTCCGGTGGCCGGCTCTACGGCAGCCCGGCCGAAGCCGCCGCGGCGACCAAGGTGACGGTGAAGACGGTCCTCGCCAAGGATCCGATCCGGCACCTGTTGAGCCGGACCACCTTCGGTCCGACGACGAAGATGATGGCCGAGGTCAAGCGCGTCGGCATCGACGACTGGCTGCGTGAGCAGCTCCAGCCGGAGAAGATCGCCCCGACGAAGGCCGAGATGAAGCTGGCCGAGCTGCAGTCGCTCAAGCTCAACCCGACGCAGCTCCGCGACCAGCGCGAACAGCTCAACGAGAAGGGCGTCGACCCGGCCCGGGAGACGGTGGACGCCACCATCGCCCGTCAGATCTGGTCCGACCGGCAGCTGTTCGAGGTGATGGTCGACTTCTGGAACGACTTCCTGCACGTCGCCGCCGACTTCGACGGCGGGGAGAACTACCGCAACGCGTTCGACCGGGACGTCATCCGCAAGCACGCGCTGGGCAGCTACCCGGAGATGCTCGTCGCCGCGAACAAGCACCCGGCGCTGCTGCTCTACCTGAACCAGGTCGACTCGCGTAAGGACGCGGTCAACGAGAACCTGGCCCGGGAGAACCTGGAGCTGTACTCGGTGGGCGTCGACGGCGGCTACACCGAGAAGGACGTCCGCCAGGCCGCGCTGCTCCAGACCGGACGCGGTGTCGCCGACGGCAAGTACAAGTTCTTCGCCGAGCGGCACTACCTCGGCAAGGTGAAGATCCTCGGGTTCAGCCACGCCAACAACTCCGACGACCCGGTGGCCGCCGACAAGGTCATCGACTCGTACATCCGCTACATCGCGATGCACCCGTCGACCGCGCGGTACGTGGCACAGAACCTCGCCACCCGGTTCGTCTCCGACACCCCGCCGAAGTCCGTGGTGGACCGGCTCGCCAAGGCGTACACCACCAACAAGGGTCAGATCCGCCCGGTGCTGGCGACGCTGTTCAGCTCCTCGGAGTTCTGGGCCGCGATCGGCCAGAAGGTACGCCGCCCGATGGAGTACCTGGTCGCCACGTACCGGGCGCTGGGTGTCTCGCCGGAGGCGGCCCCGGACTACTCCGGCGACAACCGGCGTACCCCGTTCGCACAGGGCCTGCGGCAGATCCAGGACAAGATGCGCGAGCTCGGGCAGTACCCGATGGGCAAGCCCACCCCGGACGGCTACGCCGACGTCTACCTGGCCTGGACCTCGGCCGGCACGATGATCGACGGCTGGAACGAGGCGGGTGACCTGATCGCGGGGTACCGCAAGCAGTTCACCTTCGCCAAGCCGGAGAAGCTGGTCGCGAAGCCGCCGGCCACCGCCGGGGCGTACGTGGACGCGCTGGCCCAGCGGCTGGTGCAGCAGAAGCTCAGCGCCAAGGAGAAGAAGCTGGTGCTCGCCGTGGCCGGTGTGTCCGAGAGCGCCAAGGTCGACGCCACCTTCAACGGGGCCATCGCCGCTGTCGCGCGGACGATCCTCGCGTCCCCCCAGCACCACCTCCGGTGAGGCATTCGATGGAGATGACCGTGAACCCGTACCCCCTGCACCCCGAATGCCCCGACCTGCGGCGGCTGGCCGACAACCCGGCCGAGGCGCTGCTGCGCGCGGAGGCGGACATCGTCGCGGCCGAGAACGCGGCCGAGGCCGACCGGTACCGCCGGCTGGAGGAGGTCGAGGAGGCGCAGCAGGACGGCCGGGGCGTCACCCGGCGTACCTTCGTGGCCGGTGCCGCCGCGACCGCGACCGCGCTCGCGACCGCGCAGTTCGTCACCACGTCGGCGTCGTTCGCCGCGACCAAGACCGGCACGCTGATCCACGTCTTCCTCTACGGCGGGCTGGACGGGCTGAGCCTGGTCGCACCGGCCGACGACCCGGTGCTCGCCAAGGCGCGCCCCGACCTGCTGCTCGGTGACGACTCGCTGGCGCTTGCCCGCGGCTTCAAGCTGACGAGCGCGTTCGCGCCGCTGGAGAAGTGGCTCAAGGCCGGGCAGCTCGGCTTCGTGCCGGCCGTGTCGGACCCGCGGCTGTCCCGCAGCCACTTCCAGGCCGCCGACGCCTGCAATCTGGGCGGCCTGCCCGGCGAGACCGGCGGCCGGGGCTGGCTGGACAGCCTGGTCGACTCGCTCGGCAAGGGCACCGCGTTCCGCAGCGTCGGCATCGGCAGCACGCTGCCCCGCTCGCTGGTCGGCGTGAACGGCGCGATCTCCCTCAACAGCGTCGGCGACCTGCGGCTCAACGGCGACGACAAGTTCCGGGCGGCCACCGAGAAGGCGATCCGCGGCCTGTTCACCGGCATCAACCACCCGGTCGAGGAGGCGGTGCAGGAGGGGATGGGCGCGCTGGCCACCGCGCAGAAGCTCGCCGCCAAGCCGTACGCCGCCGCCGAGGGCGTCGAGTACCAGGGCGTCGGGAACGCGTTCAAGCAGCTCGCCCAGCTCATCAAGGGCGGCGCGAACGTGCGGGTGGCGACGGTCGGCATGGGCGGCTACGACACCCACGAGAACCAGGGCACCCGCGAGGGCGGCCAGCTCTGGCGGCGACTGAACGAACTCGCAGGCGCGATGGCCGCGTTCTTCACCGACCTGGGCGACCGGTCGGCGGACGTGACCATCATGGTGTCCAGCGAGTTCGGCCGGCGGGTCGGCTCGAACGGCGGCGGCACCGACCACGGGCACGGCGGCGTGGTCACCGTGCTGTCCGGCCGCAAGCTGGCCGGTTCGCTGCTCGGCACCTGGAACGGACTGGACAAGCTGGACAGCGGCGACGTGCCGGAGTACAACAACATGTTCAACGTCTACGGATCGGTCGCGCAGGGACGCTTCGGCCTGACCACCGCCCAGGTGGACAAGGTCTTCCCCCGGCAGAAGTTCACCCCGGTCAAGATCTACGCGTGACGTACCAGGACACCCGCGCCGCCGGCCGCCGTACCGGGCATCCCGCCCCGTACGGCGGCCGTCCGGCTGCCCCCGTACCTCCGGGTCGTCCGCGTCGCGGACCCGGCGGCCGTCGTGCGCTGGCCGCGGTCTTCTGGCTGGGCCTGGTCGCCGCGGTCCTGCCGTGGTGGCTGGACACCCCGGCCGGTTCGCTCGCCGACACCGCCGACCTGCTGACCGCGGGCGGGCGGATCACCGGCCTGATCGCCGGCTACCTGCTGCTGGTGCAGGTGCTGATGATGAGCCGGCTCGGCGTGCTGGAACGCGCGCTCGGCGGCGAGCGGATCTCCCGGCTGCACCGGGACCTCGGCGCGACGCTGCTCGTGACGGTGCTCGCGCACATGTCGCTGCTGGTGGTCGGCTACTCCCGGCAGGAACGCAAGACGGTGCTCGGCGAGGTCGGCGCGCTGCTGACCGACTACGAGGACATGGTCTCCGCGTTCGTCGCCGCTGGCATCCTGGTCGCTGTCGCGTTCACCGCGGTACGCGCCGTGCGCCGACGCCTGCCCTACGAGCTGTGGCACCTGATGCACGCCGCCAGCTATCTCACGCTGCTGCTCGGGTACGCGCACCAGTTCAGCAACGGCGCGCAGCTCTACGAGCCCGGGCCGGTGCGTACCGGCTGGATCGCCGCGTACCTGCTGGTCGTGGCCGCGCTGGTGTGGGGCCGGGTGCTCGCGCCGCTGGTGTTCAACCTGCGGCACCGGCTGCGCGTCGCCGACGTGGTGGCGGAGAGCCCGGACAGCGTCTCGGTCTACCTGACCGGGCAGCGGCTCAACCAGATCGACCTGCTCGGCGGGCAGTTCTTCCGCTGGCGTTTCCTCAACCCCGGCTGCTGGTGGCAGTCGCACCCGTTCTCCGTCTCCGCCGCCGCCAACGACCGCTGGCTGCGGATCACCGTCAAGGTCGTCGGCGGGTACACCGCCGAGCTGCGCGACCTCACGCCGGGCACCCGGGTCTGGGCGCAGGGCCCGTCGGGCACGTTCACCGCCGCGCACCGCACCCGGGAACGGGCGCTGCTCATCGCCGGGGGCAGCGGCATCGCGCCGCTGCGGGCGATGCTGGAGGAACTGCCGCCCGGCGCGGCGCTGGTCTACCGGGCGCGTACCCCGGCCGACGTCCTGCTGCACCAGGAGCTGGACTGGCTCGCGCAGGCCCGGCAGACGTCCGTCTGGTACGTCGTCGGCCGCCGCGACGACCCCGGCCCCCGCCAGGTGATGAACCCCGAGGGCCTGCGTCACCTCGTGCCCGACCTGACCCGCCGCGACGTCTACCTGTGCGGCCCCGGCGGTTTCGTCGACGAGGCGGTCGCCGCGCTGCGGGCGGCCGGCGTGCCCCGCCGCCAGATCCACCTGACCGCGTTCGAGCTGTAGGAGAGGCATCATCCATGCGTCGCGCGCTGCTCGCGATCACCGGCCTGGCCGCCGGCACCACCGCACTGGTGGTGCTCAAGGGCGCACCGGGCGCCGGGCAGGTCACGCCGGACGTACCGGCCGCGCTGGCCCCGGTCGTGCCCGGCGGTTCGGCCGCGCCCGAGCCGCCGTCGCCCACCGGCTCCGCGCCCGGCGGCGTCACCCCGTCGCCGCGCGCCTCGTCGAAGCCCACCCCGAAGCCGTCCGCCGACCGCAGCGCGGCCAGCCGCGGCGGCACCCGCACCCGCACCACACCGGCCGCGCCGCGGACCACCACCAGCGCGCCGAAGGTCACCACCCGCACGGTGACCGGGCCGTCGGTCACCTACGAGTACGGCTCGCTCCAGGTCCGGATCACGCTCAGCGGCAGCCGGATCGTCGACGCCACAGGGATCGGACTGCCGCTGGGCGGGCAGTCCGGGCAGCGCAGCGACGACGTGCAGGCCCGCTACAGCGGCACCTCCGGTGAGGTGGTGGCCCGGCAGAGCGCCAACCTGAGCACCGTGTCCGGGGCCACCTACACCAGCACCGCGTACAAGCAGTCGTTGCAGGCCGCGCTGGACAAGGCGTGACCGTCCCGGCTCACGCCGGTGCCGGTGCCGGTGCCGTCGTCGTCGGTCCCGGTCCGTCCGCCCGGCCCGGCCTGCGCCGGGTCGAACAGATCATGGGTACGGCGATCAGCCTCGACCTGGCCGACGACCTGCCCTCGGAGACCCTGCACGAGCTGGCGGAGGACACGTTCGGCTGGCTGCGTGAGGTGGACGCGCGGTTCAGCACGTACCGGGACGACAGCGAGGTGTGCCGGGTCGACCGGGGCGAGCTGCGACCGGCCGACGCCTCCGCCGACCTGCGGGCCGTGCTGGCCGCCTGCGCCGACCTGTGGACCGCCACCGACGGGTTCTTCGACGCGTACGCGACGGGCCGCCTCGACCCGTCCGGCTACGTGAAGGGCTGGGCGGCGCAGGTCGCCTCGGACCGGCTGGTGGCCGCGGGCGCGCCGAACCACTGCGTGAACGCGGGCGGCGACGTGCGGGTACGCGGCCACGACGCGACCGGTGAGCCGTGGCGGATCGGGGTGCGGCATCCGTGGGACGCGGCGGCGACCTGCCTGGTGCTGACCGGCACCGACATCGCGGTCGCCACCTCGGGCGTGTACGAGCGCGGCCACCACGTGCTGGACCCGCGCCGGGGCGTACCGGCGACCGGTCTGCGTTCGGTGACGGTGGTGGGCCCGGATCTGGGCGTGGCGGACGCGTACGCGACGGCCGCGGTGGCGATGGGCGAACCCGGCCTGGCGTGGCTGGACCGCCTGCCGTCCCCCTGGCGGCACGCCGTGGTCACGGAGGAAGCCCACCTGCACCACTCCCGCACCCTCCCGCCTCCCTGACCCCCTCGCCCTCCGCCCTGCTTTTTGCCCCGTCGATCATGAAGTTGGCGCCACCGCCGCCCGGCGTGTCGCACCGCCAACTTCATGGTCAACAGCGGGGACGGGCGGGGTGGGGCGGGCGGGGAGGGGGTCAGCGGAGAGGGCGGTGGAGGATGGCGGGGCGGGAGCCGGTGGGGCGGGGGCGGCCGGGGCGTACGCCCAGCGGCCGGGTGAAGGCCCACGGGTGCACGCGGCGGCGGGGCCGCGCCGGCTCGGTACCGCCGGTGTGGCGGGCAGCGTCGTCCCTGGACATGGTCAAACCCCCGCTCTGGCGCACACGCGCCTTCGCCAGGGACAACGAGTCCGGTGCCGGGGAGGTCGCTGTCGGCCACCCGTCCGGGTCACCGGACCCGCCGTGACCAGGAGGACCCTCGGCATCGGGGGGCGCCGCCGCAGCAGCTCCGGCCGGGTGCCGGGAGGTCAGCGGCCCCGGCGGGGCAGCGGGAGATGGCCGGGGAACAGGTCGGCGCCGAGCGTCACCCCGGCCGCCCGTAACGCGGCGATCAGCGCGTTCTGCACCAGGTAGGAGTCGGGAAGCTGCCAGCGGGCCTGCTCCGGGGCGACCGCCCAGCGCACCGTCCCCTCGGGCAGCCGGGTCGGCGGGGCGGGGATCCACGAGCCGGGTCCGTGGCGTACCACGTGGAAGCAGTGCTCCAGCTCGGGCCGCAGCGGGTCGCCGGGACGGACCAGGAACATCCAGCGGCCGGTCGGGGTGACCAGCGCGGGTCCGCGTACGCCGAAGCCGGCGGGATGCGTGGCGACCGCGTCCAGGACCTGCCGGCCCAGGTGGGCGGCCACCTCGAGGACGTCGAAGGCGCGGCCGGTGGGCAGCAGGATGCCGTGCGGGCGGCTGCGCCACCAGGTGGCCACCCGGGCCGGGTCGGCGCTGGCGGCGTGCTCCCAGTCCTCCAGCGCCGGGTGGCAGCCCACCGTGGGACAGCCGGCCCGGCCGCAGACGAAGCGGCTGTTGGCCAGGCAGGCGCCGGGGGTGACCGGCCAGCCGTGCAGCGCGTACCGCACCGCGATCCGGCGTAGCCGGACACGTTCCAGCGGTGACAGGTGTGCGACGCGCGGTCGGACGTTCCTCCACATGTCTGCCGTCCCCCCTCTGGTCCCGCCGGGACCGTCCGTCAGCCGGACCGTCCACGGGCCGAGACCGTCCACAAGCCACACGTCGAAAGCCGTCACTGCCGTAACCCACGCTCGTTGAGGTGACTAACGGTCGGTGCAACTTGCACGAAAACTACGAGAACTGGCTGGACGGTGGACGCACAACCTGTGCGATCGGCGCGAGCCTGAGGGACGTGGGGGACCGGCCGGCGCCGTGAGGGGGAGGGAGCGGGAATGGACGAACTGCCCATAGGCCGGCGGGTGGCGTACTGGCGGAGCCGCCGCAAGATGTCCCAGCAGGTCTTCGCCGACCGGCTCGGCAAGTCCAAGAGCTGGGTGGACAAGGTGGAGCGCGGCGTCCGCCGGCTGGACAAGTTCTCCGTGCTCTACGAGATCGCCGACATCCTCCAGATCGACGTGCAGCTGCTGCACGGCAAGGACCCGGAACGGCGTGCCGACGCGCTCAACTGCATCGACCAGGTCGAGGTGGAGGAGATCCGCACCGCCCTGGAGCGGTACGACTCGATGAGCGCCTACTTCGACGCGGCGCCCTACCCCCCGCCGCTGGCCGACATGCGCAAGGCCGTGAACCACGCCTGGCTCACCTACCAGTACGGCCGGTACGGCATGCTCACCCGCGCGCTGCCCAAGCTGCTGCGCGACGCCCAGGCGGCGGACGCCGGCTACGCCGCCGACGACCAGGTACGCGAGGCCGCCCACCTGCTCGGGCAGGTCTACCAGATCGCCTCCTCCGTGCTGCGCAAGCTCGGCGAGTGCGACCTCGCCTGGCTCGCCGCCGACCGGTCGATGGCGGTGGCCCAGCGGGCCGACGACCCGCTGCTGGCCGGCATCGCCACCACCAGGGTGTGCAACGCGCTCGTCGCGATGGGCCGCCCCCGCCCGGCGCTGGAGCTGAACGTCCGCATCGCGGGCCGGCTCGCGCCCGGCGGCGACAACGACGTCAAGCCGGAACGGCTCTCCGTGTACGGCATGCTGCTGCTCCAGGGCGCGATGGCCGCCGCCCGGATCGGCGACTCGGCGACCGTTGACGACCTGCTCGCCGGCGCCGACGAGGCGGCCAAGCTGCTCGGCGGCGACCACAACCACTACTGGACCTCGTTCGGCCCGACCAACCTGGAGTTGCACCGCGCGGCGGCGGCGGTCGAGCTGGGCGACGGCGGCCGGGCGGTGGAGACCCACATGCGGCTGGCCGAGCCCGCGTTCAACGCGCTGCTGCCGGAGCGGCGCGCGCACCACCTGCTCGACCTGGCCCGGGGCTACTCCCAGATCGGTGACGTCGCCAACGCCGGGGACATGCTGCTGCGCGGCGACCGGCTCGCGCCCTCCGAGATCCGGTGCCGGCCGATAGCGCACGAACTGATGTCCGAGATTCTCCGTCGCACACGTGGTGCGCCGCCTCCGCCGATCGCGGAGTTGGCTGAGCACATGGGAGTCGGAGTATGAGCGGTCCGGAGACCGCCAACGGGCACCGGCGGGTGCTCTACGTCATCGCCTGCGGTTCGCCGCTGGCCCGTCACGTCGGCCGGCTGGTCGACCTCGCCCAGCGGGAGGGCTGGACGGTCTGCGTGGTCACCACGCCGGACGGCGCGAAGTTCGTCGACCGGACGGAGCTGGCCCGGCAGACCGGCCATCCGGTCCGTACGCACTACAAGAACCCGGGTGACCCGGACGTGCTGCCCCCGGCCGACGCCCTGCTGGTGTGCCCGGCCACCGTCAACACGATCAACAAGTGGGCGGTCGGCATCACCGACACCCTGGCGCTCGGCCTGCTGGTCGAGGCGCAGGGAATGGGGGTGCCGATCGCTGCCGTGCCGTACACGAACGAGGCGATGGCCGCGCACCCGGCGTTCCGGGCCAGCCTCGACCGGCTGGGGCAGTGGGGCGTCCGGGTGGTCTTCGGCGACCACGTCGTACGCCTGCACCCGCCCGGCACGGGGGAGCGGCGCGCGGACGCCTTCCCCTGGGACGCCGGCCTGGCCGCCCTGCGCGGCGCGGACCGGCCGGTCGCCCCGGTCGGCTGACCCGCGATGGCCACGGCCCCCGGCGGACGCCGGGGGCCGCGCCCGGCGGCGGTCGGCGTGTACCGGCCCGGACGCCGGTAAGCTGGCCGCCCGTGAGCACAACCGTCGCCGACGTCGTGGCCGCCCTGGACCGTCGCTATCCGCCCGCCTGGGCTGAGGAGTGGGACCGCGTCGGCCTGGTGCTGGGCGAGCCCGGCCACCCGGTGCGCCGGGTCG
This sequence comes from Micromonospora sp. WMMD1274, assembly GCF_049179035.1. Classification (NCBI taxonomy): domain Bacteria; kingdom Bacillati; phylum Actinomycetota; class Actinomycetes; order Micromonosporales; family Micromonosporaceae; genus Micromonospora; species Micromonospora sp. WMMD1274. The sequence continues at coordinate 1,186,406 of NZ_JBMHMG010000001.1, read as the reverse complement.
CCTGCGTGGTGGACGTGGTCCCGGAGACCGTGGACGAGGCGCTCGACGCCGGCGCGGACATGATCGTCGCGCACCACCCGCTGCTGCTGCGCGGCGTCTCCTCGGTGGCCGCCACCACGTACAAGGGCCGGATCGTGCACCGGTTGATCAAGGCGGATGTCGCGCTGCACGTGGCCCACACCAACGCCGACGTGGCCGACCCGGGGGTGTCCGACGCGCTCGCCGCCCGGTTCGGGCTGACCGGGCTGCGCCCGCTGCACCCGCCCCGCCCCGGCTCGCCCGCCGCCGGTCCCGGCCGGGGCATCGGCCGCATCGGCGAGCTGCCCACCCCGATGACGCTCGCCGAGCTGACCCGGCTGGCCGCCGCCGTGCTCCCGGTCACCGCCTGGGGAGTTCGCGCCGCCGGGGATCCCGGGCGTATGGTTCGTACCCTCGCCGTCAGCGGCGGCTCGGGGGACGGCTTCCTCGCCGAGGCGACCGCGGCCGGGGTGGACGCGTTCCTCACCGCGGACCTGCGCCACCACCCGGCCGGGGAACACCTCGCCGCCGGTGGCCCGGCGCTGCTGGACGCCGCCCACTGGGCGACGGAGCGACCCTGGCTGGACGACCTGGCCGCCTACCTGGCCGCCGAGCTGGACGTCGAGACCGTGGTGTCCGACCTGGACACCGACCCGTGGACCGTGCACGCCGCCGCGCCCCGGCCGGACGACAAGGAGCCCCGACGTGAAGGCTGACCCGAAGGTGCAGCGCCGCCTGCTCGACCTCCAGGCGATCGACACCGCGCTGGCCCAGCTCGCGCACCGCCGCCGCACCCTGCCGGAGCGCGCCGAGCTGGAGGCGCTGGCGCGTGAGCTGTCCGCGCTGGAGGACGAGCGGGTCCGCGCCCAGGTGGCGGTCGACGACCTGGACCGCGACATCGCGCGGATCGAGAAGGACGTCGACCAGGTGCGGGCGCGCAAGAGCAAGGACGAGGCCCGGCTGGCCTCGGGCAGCGGCCCGGCCCGGGAGCTGGAGGCGATCCAGCACGAGCTGGTGTCGCTGAACCGCCGGCAGAGCGACCTGGAGGACGCCGAGCTGGAGCTGATGGAGCAGCGGGAGACCGCGCAGGGCGTGCTCGACGGCGTCGAGAGCCGGATCGCCGAGGCCCGCGAGCGCCGCGCCGCGACCGAGCAGCGCCGCGACGAGACCCTGGCGGAGATCGCCAAGGAGGAGGAGTTCAAGCGCACGGCCCGCCAGCCGCTCGCCGGTGACCTCCCGGCGGACCTGATCGGCCTCTACGACAAGATCCGCGAGGACACCGGCATGGGCGCCGCGCTGCTCACCGGGGGCCGCTGCGGCGGCTGCCGGCTGGAGATGTCCGGCGCCGACCTGGCGCGCATCCGCAAGGCGGACCCGGACGACGTGGTCCGCTGCGAGGAGTGCCGGCGGATCATGGTCCGGACCAACGAGTCGGGACTGTAGCCGCCGTGGCGGTGCGCGCGGTCGTGATCGAGGCCGACGGCGGCTCCCGGGGCAACCCCGGTCCGGCCGGCTACGGCGCCGTGGTCCGGGATCCGGAGACCGGCGAGGTGCTGGCCGAGCGGTCGGAGTCGATCGGTACGGCGACGAACAACGTGGCCGAGTACCGGGGCCTGATCGCCGGGCTGGAGGCCGCCGCCGAGCTGGGCGCGGCCGAGGTCGAGGCGCGGATGGACTCCAAGCTGGTGGTCGAGCAGATGTGCGGCCGCTGGCAGATCAAGCACCCCGGACTGCGTCCGCTCGCCGCCCAAGCGGCCGGGCTGGTCAGCCGCTTCACCGCCGTACGGTTCACCTGGGTGCCGCGGGAGCGCAACCGCCACGCCGACGCCCTGGCCAACGCCGCGATGGACGCCGCCGCGTCCGATGCGGCACCGGCCGGCGCCGGGAAGGCCGCGGCGCGGGAGGCGACGGTCGTCCGGGCCACCGGCACCGACCCGGCCACCACGCCCGCCTCCTGGGAGCCGCGCCCGACCGAGGAGGCCACCCGGCTGATCCTGGTGCGGCACGGCGAGACCGAACGCACCGTGCAGAAGCGCTACTCCGGCCGGGGCGACGTGCCGCTCACCGAGCGCGGCCGGGCCCAGGCCCGGGCCACCGCCGCCCGGGTGGCCGCGCTGGCGCCGTCCGTCGCCGCCGTCGTCAGTTCCCCGCTGTCCCGGTGTGCGGCCACCGCCGAGGCGGTCGCCGCGCAGGTCGGCAACCCGCCGGTACGCACCGACGACGACCTGATCGAGTGCGACTTCGGGGTGTGGGAGGGGCACACGTTCGCCGAGGTACGCGAGGGCTGGGCGGCCGAGCTGGACGCCTGGCTCGCCTCCACCCGGGTCGCGCCGCCGAAGGGCGAGTCGTTCGTGACAGTCGCCGAGCGGACCGGGCGGGCGGTCGACCGGCTGCGGTCGGCGTACCCGGGGGAGACGGTCGTGGTGGTCTCCCACGTCTCGCCGATCAAGCTGGTGCTGCGCGACGCGCTCGCCGCCGGCGACGCGTTCCTGCACCGGCTCTACCTGGACACGGCGGGCATCTCGGTGCTGGACCTGTACCCGGACGGCGGCGTCGCGGTCCGCTCGGTCAACGACACCTCGCACCTCACGGACGTCTGACGGCCGCTCGGCGCATGCCGGCGGCCGTTCGGCGCATCGACATCACCCGATCGGACGTGACCCCCGTCACAGGGTCGTAGCCTCCGGCCGTCACATGGCCCGCTACGAATGCCCGGAGGGGTGTCACATGTCCGCACCGGAACCGGAGGCGCTCGACACGGCGCGATCCAGGGCGAAGGACAAGAGTCCCTGGAACTGGTTGCTCTTCATCCCGATCGTGGTGCCGCTGATCCCGGCACTGTTCAACGCCGACTCGCCCCGGCTGTTCGGGTTCCCGCGTTTCTACTGGCTGCAACTGGCCTGGATCCTGCTGGGCGTCGGCACCACCACGCTGGTCTACCAGATGACCAAGAAGCGGGGTGACCACTGATGTGGCGGGACCACCTCACCGAGATCATCGTCTTCACACTGCTGTTCCTGCTGGTCAGCGCCATGGGTTTCGTGGCGGCCCGGTGGCGCAGGCCGACCGACATGGCCCACCTGGACGAGTGGGGTCTGGGCGGTCGCAGCTTCGGCGGCTGGATCACCTGGTTCCTGGTCGGCGGTGACCTCTACACCGCGTACACGTTCGTGGCGGTCCCGGCGCTGATCTTCGGGGCCGGCGCGGCGGGCTTCTTCGCGGTGCCGTACACGATCGTCATCTACCCGCTGGTGTTCCTGGTGCTGTGCCGGCTCTGGTCGGTCTCGCACCGGCACGGGTTCGTCACGCCCGCCGACTTCGTCCGCAACCGGTTCGGCTCGCCGATCCTGGCGCTGCTGGTCGCGATCACTGGCATCGTCGCCACCATGCCGTACATCGCGCTGCAGCTGGTCGGCATCGAGGCGGTGCTCAAGACCATGGGCGTGACCGGGGACAGCGCGCTGGCCCGGCACCTGCCGATCATCATCGCGTTCGCGATCCTGGCCGCGTACACCTATCAGTCCGGGCTGCGCGCGCCGGCGCTGATCGCGTTCGTCAAGGACTCGCTGATCTACATCGTGATCCTGGTCGCGGTGATCTGGCTGCCGTACAAGCTCGGCGGCTGGGGCGCCATCTTCGACGCCGCCGACGCGAAGTTCCAGGCGTCACCCGCGCCCGGCGACGGCATCCTGCTCAACCAGAACAACCAGATCCAGTACGTGACGCTGGCGTTCGGCTCGGCGCTGGCGCTGTTCCTCTACCCGCACAGCATCACCGGCGTGCTGGCCAGCCGGAACCGCGACGTGATCAAGCGGAACATGTCCGCGCTGCCCGCGTACAGCCTGCTGCTCGGGTTGATCGCGCTGCTCGGCTACATGGCCATCGCGGCGAACGTGAAGCCGCTGCCCGGTGCGAAGGAGGGCACGACCGACGGCAACACGGTGGTGCCGCTGCTGTTCGACCAGCAGTTCCCGGACTGGTTCGCCGGGGTCGCGTACGCGGCCATCGGCATCGGCGCGCTGGTCCCGGCGGCGATCATGTCGATCGCGGCGGCGAACCTGTTCACCCGCAACATCTACAAGGAGTACCTGAAGCGAGACGCCACCCCGGCGCAGGAGGCGAACGTCTCGAAGATCACTTCGCTGGTGGTGAAGGTCGGCGCGGTGGCCTGCATCGTCTTCCTGGACCCGCAGTTCTCCATCGACCTCCAGCTCATCGGCGGCGTGATCATCCTCCAGACGCTGCCGGCGGTGGCGCTGGGCCTCTACACCCGCTGGTTCCACAGGGGTGCGCTGATCGCCGGCTGGGCGGCCGGCATGGGCCTGGGAATGTGGATGCTGTACCAGATCGGCAACCCGGCGACCGGGAAGAAGCACTTCGCCGGGTCGGCGTTCCCGCTGGAGAAGTTCGGCTTCGACACGCCGAAGACCATCTACGTGGGCATCGTGGCGGTGCTGGTGAACCTGGTGGTGGCCGCGCTGCTCACGCTGGTGCTGCGCGCCGCGAAGGTGGCCGACGGGCCGGACGGCACCACGCCCGACGACTACTTCGCCGACGAGGGCGACCCGCGCGTCACGCCCGGCGCCGACCGCGACGCGGACTCCGCGCGCGAGCCGGTGGCGTAGGGGAGGCGGGCCCCCGTCCGCCGGGCGGGGGCCCGCAACGCGCCTCAGCGGCGGCGGTTGCGCGCGTCGAGCGCCTCGTTGAGGCGGTGCAACATGTCCGCCAGCGTCTCCCGGTCCGCCTCGGGCCAGGCGGCGAGGATGTCGCCGTACAGCCGGGTGCGGGCCGCCCGGACGGCGGCCATCCGCTGGAGTCCGGCCGCCGTCGCGGAGATCACCGTGCCGCGCCCGTCGGCCGGGTCGGGGGTACGGGAGATCAGCCCGTCGCGCTGGAGCGCGGAGACCTGCCGGGTGACGGTGGAGCCGTCCAGGTTCAGCCGCGCGGCCAGCGCCGAGACGTTCTGCGGGCCGGCGGCGTCGAGGTGCCGCAGGATCACGTACGCGGCGCGGTCGAGCAGCCGGTGCTCCATCGTGCCGGTGCCCCGGCGGGTGGCCTCGCCCAGGCGCATCAGCAGCGCGACCTCGGTTTCGATCCGGCCGAGGGTGACCTCGGCGGCGTGGACGTCCTCGCTCATAGCTGTATGATACAAGAAAAGTACCTGTACGATACAGCTATATGGGAGGTTGCGGAGTGGATCGCCGATCCGAGCCCAACCGCAGTGCCATCTACGCCACCACGCTCGTCGCGTTCCTCGCCATCGCCGGCATCGCCGTGGTCGACCCGATCCTGCCCGCCATCGGCGAGGCCATCGGCGTCACCGCCTGGCAGGTCGAGCTGCTCTTCACCGCGTACATCGCGGTCATGGCCGTCGGCATGATCCCGGCGACGCTCGCCAGCGGGCGGTTCGGGTTCAAGCCGGTGCTCGTCACCGGCGTCTCCGTGGTCGGCCTGGCCGCCATCCTCGCCTCGTTCAGCAACGACATCGTGCAGCTCTCCGTGCTGCGCGGCGTCTGGGGCCTGGGCAACGCGATGTTCTTCGCCACCGCCATGGTGGTGCTGGTCAACCTGGCCAACGACAGGGAGTGGGTGGTCGGCCTGTTCGAGACCGCCCTGGGGCTCGGCTTCGCGGTCGGCCCGCTGATCGGCGGCCTGCTCGGCGAGGTGAGCTGGCGGCTGCCGTTCTTCGTCTGCGGCGTGTTCATGGTGCTGGCGCTCGGCGTCGCCGCCCGCAAGCTGCGCGAACCCGCCCACAAGCAACCACCGGTACGCGTCGGCCAGATCTTCGCCACCTACCGCAGACCCGCGTTCGTGACGCTCTGCGTGGTCACCGCCGCGTACAACTTCGTCTTCTTCGTCGTGCTCGGCTACACGCCGCTGTTCCTGCGCCTCGACGTCATCCCGCTGGGCCTGGCGTTCACCGGCTGGGGCCTCGGCCTGGCCGCCGGCATCCTGCTCATCGGGCACCGGCTCGCCCACCGCATCGGCGCCGTGCAGACCGTCGGCGTCGCCCTGCTCGGCCTGCTGGTCTGCATGGTCCTGTTCGCCACCTCCACCGGCACCGCCATGTCGCTCGTCGTCCTGGTCGTCGCCGGCCTGTTCATGGGCCTCGCCAACGCCAACCTGACCGACCTGGCGCTCGGGCTCGGCTCCGCCGACCGCCGCGTCGCCACCGGCGCGTTCAACCTGGTCCGCTGGGGCGCCGCCGCGCCCGCGCCGATCATCTCCGGCAAGCTCGCCGAACACAGCCTGGCGCTGCCGTTCTGGGTCGGCTTCGGGGTACTCACCGCCGGTGTGCTCGCCTACCTCGCGTTCGGCCACCTGATGGCGGCCGGCTACGGCGAACGGGTCATCTGGAACCGTGCCGCCCGCGGCGCCGAACACGCACCGGAGGAGCCGGTGGGGGAGGCGTACTGACCGGGACTGACTCTGGCCCCGGCCCGGCTCCGGCCTGCCGGCGTCAGGTCAGCGCCCGCCACAGCAGGTAGAACCCGATGGCGGTGCCGAACACCACGATCACCGTCTTCAGCACCACCTGCGGAAGCCGGCGGGCCAGCCGCGCGCCCGCGTACCCACCGAACAGGGTGGCCGGCGCGACCACCGCGACGGCCGCCCAGTTCACCGGGCCGAACAGCGCGAACACCACGAGCGTGGTCAGCCCCACCACTGCGGAGAGCAGGTTCTTCACCGCCGACACCCGGGCCAGCGTCGCGTCCAGCACCAGCGCCAACCCGGCCACCAGCATCACCCCGAGGGCCGCGCCGAAGTAGCCGCCGTACACGGTGCCGACCGCGACCATGGTCTGCACCGTGACGGTACGGCGGCGCGCGCCCAGCCGCTCCGGATGGCCGACCAGCCGACGCAGCGGCCCCTGGAACGCCAGTACGGCGGTCGCGGCTAGCACGAGGAACGGCACCACCAGCTCGAACGCCCGAGCCGGGGTGGCCAGCAGCAGCGCGCACCCGGCGATCGTGCCGAGCACGGCGGTGGGCAGCAGCGACCACAGCTCCCGCCCGCGCGGCAGGTCCACCCGGCTGCCCGCCACACTCGCCACGTACCCGGGAAAGACCGACACGGAGTTCGAGACGTTCGCCGCCACCGGCGGCAGGCCGGTGGCGATCATCGCCGGGAACGTGATCAGCGAGCCACCGCCGGCCACCGCGTTGACGGTGCCCGCGGCGAGGCCGGCGGCGACCAGGAGCGCGGCGTCGGAGAGATCCATGGTCCCCCGAGGCTAGTCGGTCCGGGTCCCGGGCCGCGTAGTGGCCGGGCGGGCTGGTGGGGCCGGCGGGCTTGCGGGCCGGCCGGTTCCGCGCCAGCTCGGGGAAGTGGCTGTATCGAGCGCCGGTTGATGCCGCCACCTCCCCGAAATGGTGGGCGCGCCCTGGCGGGCCGGGGTGGAAATGAACGCGGCGGGTGCGTCGTTAGGATGAGGGCGCGACGGACGAGTCGACCGGGCGGTCGCGTCGACGGGCTCCGGCCCGTCGCCGAGGAACGTCCGGACTCCACAGGGCAGGGTGGTTGCTAACGGCAACCCGGGGTGACCCGCGGGACAGTGCCACAGAAAACAGACCGCCGGCCCGTAACGGGACGGTAAGGGTGAAACGGTGGGGTAAGAGCCCACCAGCACCCCGGGTGACCGGGGTGGCTCGGTAAACCCCACCCGGAGCAAGGCCAAGAAAGGGCCGTCACCGCAAGATGACGACCCGCGCAGACGCCTGAGGGCTGCCCGCCCGATGTCTGCGGGTAGGCCGCTGGAGCCTGCCGGCAACGGCAGGCCGAGATGGATGGCCGCCGCCGGTGCGCCTACGGGCGCGCCGGTCACAGAATCCGGCGTACAGGTCGACTCGTCCGTCGCCCACCAGCTCAGAGCCGTGATCAAGGCTCTGAGCTGGTTCTATGTCCGGTGCTGTTGGTTGGCCTTGGTCATCGTTGGGTGGCGTTTGACGGCCTGGAGACGGCCTGAGTGCTGGGTCAGTTGATCGTCGTCTCGGGTGGCGCCGCTGTACCGTCGTGGGCCGTCTCCGGGCCGGCTCTCCCGGGTTCCGGAGTCGAGCCGGCGGCTGTGGGGGAGGGGTCGGGCACGTCCTGGCGGTGGAGCTGGTGCCGTGACCCGGTGACTCGGTGGCAAGCCAGTCCCGGGTTTGGACTGGCGCGGCAGCGGTAGCCCTGACGTACGACCAGGCCGACCCGCTGGCTTCCGTAGCGGGTCTTGGTGATCCCATTCGTGGATGAAGTGGGATGAGTGCGTGCCGGAGCTGCTGGAGCACCTGGGGGAGATGGGCCTGGTCGCGATGGTCAAGATTGACGGCGAACGGGAGCGCAAGCCCTGGACGGTGGTGGTCTCGGGTCAGCGGCTCCCTGGTGAGGCGTTCAGAGTCGATGGCCACAGCCTTGAGGACTGCCTACGCCATCTCGTCGCCGCGCTTCATGAGCGCTTCCCGGACGAACTCGCGCTGAGCTGAGATCCGACTGTGGGGGCCGTGTCCCGGCGGCTGTTGCTTACCGCCGGCCGGGCTTGCCGCCCCGCACCGCGCGGAGCGCGGTGCCTTGATCCAGAATAGAATAAATCGGCAACACCGCCGCTGTGCACGATGTGCGCTGTGCACATTTTTCACAGAGCTTGCTCGCTGCCGCGAGCATTTACGAAAAGATGACTGGCAACCTCCAGTCCAAAATATCTCCAGCCTTGTCGGTTACTAATATGAGTTCCCCTGCGGCCGAGGCGCGTGCTATCGCTGCCTGTAGCGCTTCATTAAGAGTCGCGTGCCTTCTGACTGCATTCCTCCTGGCGGGACCATATTCGGGCCATCGGTTGCCGTCCTTGATGATTTTTCTGATGAGAAGTTGCTGAGGGGGGTGGCTTCGCGGTGTAGGCCGGCTCAGGCTCCGTAGGTTACGAGAAACAGCCACATCTATGCATAGGCAAACCAACTTGGCATTCCGGGAGGTGCTCCGAAGATGTGGCTGGGGAATGATGGGAGAGCTTTGGTGAGCGGCAGCATGCCGCAACTCACACAGTAGCTCGAAGACCGTCTTGAAGCTTGCGTTCCCGGGTGCGTACTTATCGACTTGTTGCCATATTCGCGTTAAGGATCCCCAAACCTTATCTGGCGGCGTGCCCACTAGAGATACAATTGATTCAACGTCGGTTGCTCTAATATTTGATCCGGCCCACATGAAGGCGATATGGTGTGGGATGAAGGTGCCGGAGTACAGCGAAGTGAGCGAATGGCCGATATCCTGAAGTAATGTAGAGCGGTGCACGCTGTTCGAGTATTCTGCGTCTCGGATTCTTTTGGGGAGCACTTCGAGCACTCTGTTTTCGTACTGAGTAGTGCCCCCTGGGAGATTGCCGGGGGGCATTCGGGCTGCAGCGATAGCTGCAGACCATTCCAGCATTCTCTCCTTGAGGAATGACTCAACTGCAACGAGCCCGTGGATTGCGATTCCTCTAGTTAGATGATCGGTAATAGCAGGGCTTGGTGCAACTGGACCGGCCAATGCTGAAATAGCTGCGTCGATAGAGGAGAGCCGGTTAAGAAGGTTGTCGACAGCGCTCATTCTGGCTGCCTAGAAGCGATTTCCTCCAACATCTCCCGAACCAGGTCGAAGTGCTTCTGCGTCATATACGGGCTGCTTATCCGCGTAGGGTTTTCCCATGTAGCACGTTCAGTTATTTCTTTCATAGCACGGATAGCAGACTCCCGCTCGCGGATAACACGCGCTATTTGGTCGTCCGAGATCGCATCACAGGCCAACATTTGAGCGTCGTAAACTGTAGGCGTCGCGGTGAATCTCCACCCTCTGCGTGAGCGGTAAGACTTAAATGCATACTCCGCCCAGATGGCCTCGGAAGCGCGCAGGGCTCGCAGGTAACGTCCGGCAAGCGCCCCGACATCAATGGGGGATGCATTCTGATTCTCGACCATGAAGCGATCCATCGCCTGTCCCAGGCTTTTTGGGCGCCACTCCTTCAGCTTCCTTAGTGCAAAGAAACGGAGCACGTATTCGACGTTCGACATGCGCGTACGTCCGCGTAGACCGCCGATACTGTGACTTAATTGGCTCAACAAGAATTGGTCTTCGGCAAGTTCTTTCAAGGTGTCGTTAAGAGGCCCAGAGAATTTGGCATTCCTGACTTCTTGACGGGCTAGAGGTTCGCCGCCGGTGTTCGTTCGAACGAACAGCAGGTTTTTTGCTTCAGGGTTGGAGCGTTCGTCGAGAATGATAAGATGCAGATTGCTTTTCCTGATCATGCGGGTACGCATGATCTCCGAAAGTCCCGTGAACAATACATCGTTGAGTTCATGAGCGATTTCTAGCCCACGTAGCCGGAACTCATCTTTTGTAAAAGAGTGTATTGCTGAAAGGCGCTGCTTGCCGTCGATAACGGAAATTCGGCCGTGTGGCTCTTCGGCAAGGAAGATGGCAGGAACGGGAAGTCCGACAAGCAGTGATTCGATGAATTGACTTCGCCGAGTGTCGTCCCAAACAATGTAACGTTGATGCGGCGGATCGAGATCGAGCGCGCCTGTGTCGATTAATTCGAGGACATGCCCGATCGACATGCTAAAATTCTTGGTGGTGATGTCGAAGACGTGCGGCTCATCAAATCTCATCGTCGCTCCACAACGTGGGCATTGCTGTGCCCCGGCAAACTTACTGGTTTCCGGGCGGGTAGCTGATACGTTCGGATAACTGTATCGACCGTCCCACCTGTCTGCGTTATGTACTCATATTCAGTCAACGCTGCGCCGATTTCGACATTGAATAAGGCGGCCAGCTCGGAGTCTGCGGCCACCTGGCGTTGCTTGATCTTCGCGTTGCCGGGCTGGACATAGTAACGAATTTTGGCGTAAGTGCCCCTGCCGTGCTCAGTGGTGGCGACGTCCGCCTCTCGCAGTAAGGCGATCGCTTGGCGAATAGTGCCCCGGCTGACGCGAAATTCAAGGCGGAGTGCGCTCTCCGGAGACAGGAACGCTCCCGGCGGTATAGCCCCGGTCTCAATCCGGTGCCTGAGCTCATCGGCGATAGCACGGTAGCGGGGCTGTCCGTAGTGCGGGGTGGGCACACGCTCACCGTACCTGGCACGCGGAAGCCGAACCGTCGGTGTGGGGCTGGACCGTCGCGGCAGTACCGTCGCTGGCCTTCCTCGCCCTGCTCAAGGTCGTCCTGTCCAACGCCCCGGTCACCCCGCCGGCTGCCGAGCCGGACCAGCCCGACGCCTACCGGTACGAAGAGCCGGCGGAAGCCACCGACGTTGAGCCGGTCCGCCCGACCGTGCCGGCGCCGGCTGTCGTTCCGGCGGTGCTGTCTCCGCGCGCTGTCCAGTCCAACCGGCCGCACGTCGTCGGGATCATCCGATGACCGCTCCAACTCTGCCCGGGCCTCACGCCTGCCGCCCCGACCCCGGCTGCTGCTCCTCGGCCGGGGTCGGGGGGCGGCCCGCATGGCGCTACCCCGCTCGGTGGACGTGCTTAAGGAGATCGCCGCCGAGTACGGCGTCTGCGTGCGACCCCTCGCGATGCGCCGCACGGATCTCGACACCGGCCTGACCGAGGTCATCGACCTGCCCTGCGGGGCCACCCGGGAGGACAAGTGCGCGCCGTGCGCGAAGAAGAACCGCCGGCTACGGCAGGCCCAGATCCGGGAGGGCTGGCACCGCGACGACGAGCCGCTACCGCCCCCGGAGCCGGCGACCGAGGAACAGTCGTCGCTGATCCTCTTGCGGGCACACCTGGAGTTCTCCCGTGACGAGGCGTCCCGGGCGTGCCAGTGGGACCAGGTGGAAGACCTCGACGAGGCGATCCGGGAGGTGGAAGAGGCGATCGCGGCCGAAGGGCCGGGACGTCCTGCGCACCGTCGCGGCGGCTACCTATCACCAGGTGTGGTGGCCGGCGGTCGACATCCAGCGGTACACCGTCGAGCGGCCTCCGGTGTGGGACGAGGACGCCTCGGCGTGGGTCGACCCGGACACGCGCCAGCCGCTGACCACCTGGCCGGAAGCCCTTGACGCCATCGACGCCGACCCGGACGCGGAACCGGTGCACGTGGTCCGCTTCGGCGCCCAGGTCGACGCTCGCGGCGTCATGCCCGGCACCGCCGACGCCGAACGGACCATTCGGTACGTCACGAAGTACATCACCAAGCACACCGGCGACTGCCACAAGGCGACCACCGACCGGCAACGGGCACACCTGGACCGGCTGTGGCGGGAACTGCGCGTGACCCCCTGCACCGTCCGCTGCGCGAACTGGCTGCTCTACGGCGTCCAGCCCAAGAAGGCGCACGCGAGGCTCAAGCCGGGCCGCTGCAAGGGCAAGGTCCACCAGCGGGACACCCTCGGCATCGGCGGCCGGCGCATCCTCATCTCCCGCGACTGGTCCGGCAAGACGCTCAGCGACCACAAGCACGACGTGCGGGCCTGGGTGCGGGCGCTGCTCGGCGTCACCGTCGGACTCGATGGCGTCGACGACCAGGGCGCCACCGTCGAACCGGTCCGGCACGCCTGGGAACTGGCCCGCCCCGATGACCCGGACGTGCCGGCGATGGCTCACCGGCTGCTGCGCTCGATCAGCGAACGCGCCCGCTGGCGCTCCGAACTGCTCGCCGCCAAGGACCGCGCGGCCCGGCTCCCCGACGACACCTCGACGACGGAAGCGGACGACAAGACGGGGGAGGGGCTGTGATGGCCAAGGACGAGCTGTAGACGGTTCGGGACGTGTCGGCGTACCTCCGGGTACCGCAGGAGACGCTGTACCGCTGGCGCAAGGTCAAGTACGGTCCGCCGGCGGCCCGGGTCGGCCGGCATCTGCGCTACGAGCCGGAAGCGGTCCAGGTGCTGCGGCAGCACATCAAGGACTGCGACCCGGTGACGCTCACCCTGCCGTGGGAGAACCCGGCCGACGACGAGCGGGTTACGGTGCCGCTGCTGTTTACCACCACTCGGCGGGGTGCGATCAACCGGCGCACGTTCGACAACAAGAGTTGGCGTCCCGCCGTGGTGGCAGCCGGTATCACGCCGACCCGGGCCACCGGGATGCACGCGCTACGTCACTTTTACGCCTCGTCGCTGCTCGATGCAGGGGCAAGCATCAAGGCCTTGGCGTCGTACCTCGGGCACACCGACCCCGGGTTCACCCTCCGCGTCTACACGCACCTGATGCCGGCCAGCGAGGAACGCACACGGCGGGCCATTGATGATCTATTCGGCCTTCCCGGAGAGGAAGCAGATCCCGCTACGCACTGATCCACCCATCGCCAAGGCGGTCACGACTTACCACGCTCACGCGACTCGATCAATAGCGAATCCACTCTTCTCGGCTCTGCCCAAATGGGCGACTGCAGGTGCGAGAGTCTTGGCGTACCGTTACCAAGCGTGCCGGTTGAGTAAGGTGTCCCTCTAGGAGAGCATGTGGCTTGGAGCGATCTGGGGGAGAACAAGTTGTTGTTGGCAGTTTTCACTGCCGCAATCGGCTTCTTGTTTGCCCTGGCTATTGAGCGAATTAAGTCACGCAAAGCGTTGCGTAGACAGTTGTCGTGGGACGTTCGTGTTGTCGATCAGCTGCCTCAGGTACGAAAGGGCGGCGGTGTCGGGAAGATCACCGTTTCCTATGGCAACGTGGAGGTTGAGAATCTGACGCATGTCATTCTCTCATTCGAGAATACAGGGAATTCAGTAATCAAGAACCAGTACGTCCGGTTTAGGTTCCCCGAAGAAGCGAAGATCTTAGAAATTGCGCTAGATCCTGAGCCGGAACCGGAGTTGGGTGTCACTGAAGTCGACGAAGGAAAGACTTCCCCCTCTGATCGTCGCTACCTGATCGGGCATCTGGAAGCGGGGCAAAATATCAGGTATCGCGTCATTTCCGACGGTGGAAAATGGCATGACTGGGCTGGCGTTCATCCTTTCAACGAAGAGGGTGGCGTTGATTTCCAGCGTCGCGACGCCGTCCGTGCGAGGGAGGATGAGGAGGAGGTGGCGCCGTTTGTTAGATCTCTGATAACGATCATTACTTTTCTTTCCCTGACTGTTGTGGCGCCTCCGTTCCTCAATTTCGGAACTGCCGCGATGGTCATCTTCTTTGGGTGGTACGCATCAGCAAAAGCGCCCGCCGTTGCGCGAGTGTTGAGCCGATTTCTGGCGCAGAAGCCAGAGCAGAATCTCATTGTCAACGATGCCCGCGGAGTGCTGATTGGATCCGCTAATACTCAACACAATGATTATCAATCGCGCGACGGTTTGTAATTACAATTCGCGATTGAGGATCGTTTGAGGTGTCGGGCCGAGAAATCTGACGCTCGGTCCCGTCTCCCCGTTTATCGTGACTCACTTCCCCTGGGCGGAAGGCGTCCGACGCCCTGGCGACGCCCTGAGCGGGCAACTGGCAAACGAAGCGCCTGCTCAGGGCATGTTTAACCTTCATAATCCGGCGTACAGGTCGACTCGTCCGTCGCCCACCAGCTCACAGAAGCCCTGACCTACGACCTGGCCGAGCCGCTGGCTTCCGTAGCGGTCTTGGTGTTCCCATTCGTGGATGAGGTGGGACGAGTGCGTGCCGGAGCTGCTGGCGCACCTGGGGGAGATGGGCCTGGTCGGGCTGGTCAAGATTGACGGGGAACGGGAACGCAAGCCCTGGACGGTGGTGATCTCGGGTCAGCGGCTCGATGGTGCGTCGATCAGGGTCGACGGCCACAGCCTCGACTACTGCCTGAAGCATGCGGTCGCCGCGCTTCACGAGCGCTTCCCGGACGAACTCGCGCTGAACTGAGCTCTGGCTGTGGGGCGGTGTCTCGGCGGCTGTCGGTGGCTCACCGCCCAGGCCGGCGAGGAACGCACCCGGCAGGCCGTCGACGGCCCGTTCGAGTCTGGTTCCGGAGATGCGGGCACGCCATCGTGAGAGCGACCGCCAGGATCTTGTCGCCGGCTACCGACGGCTGCCAGGCTCCCCCGATGACCTTGTTTCTCATGATCGAGACGACGCCCGGTGAGTATTCGCTCCTGTTGAACGCGGGGACGACGCCGGTCGACGACCTGATTGAAGAACTCGACCACGAGCCCAACGGCTACTTCTGGGAGGGCGTGGCGCAGGTTCTCGTCAGCACGGAGGCTCAGTCGCTTGACGGCAGATTCGTCTACGCCTGCGAGGGGGACACGTTCTGCGCCTACGGCACGGACCGAGGGGCGCTGGAAGAGCTGGAAGCGCGGATGACCGCGGTTGCCACCGACGGCGAGCGCATGCGGCGGCTGATCAGGGACGCCGAGGCGAGCGGCTTCGAGTTCGACGACTGACCGTCAAAGCGGCCTGGTCTGGCCCGCTTCCGTGCAGCCCGGACGCCCTGGCGACGCCCTGATCTCGGCGGTGTGGGAAGGAAGATCGAGGACTCGACTCAGCGGTGACCTGATACCGCGCAAGCATCTACCGCCTGTTCGGCTCGGCTACCGGAGAAGAGCTTCCGTGACAGCGGTATGCCCCTGGCCCAGACGACGTCACCCGTCGTCTCGGCGGTGCTGCCTCCGCGCGGCGTCGTCCAGCCCAACCGGCCGCACGTCGTCGGGATCATCCGACGGCCGCCTTCCGGTCACCCGCTATCGGAACTCGTGGACGACCTCGATCGAACCGACGATGTGCGCGTTGAACTCGTCGAGTTCCTCGGCTGCAACCCACAGCATCGGAGTGGCGGATCCGCCGAAGGACCGCGTCGAGTAGCGGCCCAGGAAAGCTGTCTCGACGTGGAAGCGGGCCACGTAGCGCACGGGTCCGAACAGGTTCCAGTTCTGCGCAGCCCTGATCGCGAAGTCCTCGTCGAGCATCGGGAAGAAGTGGGTTTGGTGTGGCCGGAGCGCCGGCCACCTGCGCCCGCCTGCCTCGCGGACGAGGCGGAGTTCCCGCTGTCCCATGGGGCGCCACAGCGCTGTCGTTACGTCGCTGCTCACGTCGCTCTCGCTGCCGTGGTCGGTCGTGAAATCGGGCAGTACCGCCGCTACCGCAGGATCGAACATCCGCAGCATGGCGCTGCCTCGCTCGACCGACGTGTTCAAACGCTGCTGTCACCAACTCCGCTCGCCGCCACGCAAGTCCTCAGCCCACGAAAGCGCCCGGCGGACCACGGCTTGAGTCAGCCCTTCTGCGGGGTCGACGTCGACCAGCAGCGTCGCTGCCTCGCGCCCCTCGGCCCAGGCATGTGCCTCCGGCGTCAACGCGTCGTCGATCCATACCGCAGGCCGTGAGCCGACATAGCTGGCGATGGCAGGCACCTTCTCCCGTGGCTCGAACGGGATCGGAGGAAAGCCGATCACGGGTAGCTCTGGAAGTTGTAGCACCGGCGCGAGGAATTGGTTCGCCTCGGCGCCCCACCCGGTCGCCCAGACCATGTCGAACCGGTCACCCAGATCCCGGAGCCACGCCGCGTGAGCGCGGCACAGTCGTACCGGCTCCTCGTCGGGGAAGAAGTCGAACTCCTCGTAGCCGGATGGGCAGCGGTCTGCCCCGAACGGGTTGAGAACCCCGTCGACGTCCAGCAGGAGGAGAGGCAGGCCGCGTGACATGACTGCCACAGTACGGAGCCGGCGTGCAGGCCGACTCGTCCGTCGCCTGGCTCCGGGTCGGCCGCCGAATTCGCAGGAGCGGTACGCGGTGGCGGCGCTAGCATCGGCTACCCGTCACCGTCGGCGGGCACAGGGAGGGGGGCGGCGATGGCAGACGTGTCGGTCGAAGTGCCGTCGCCCCTGCGCAAGTGCGTCGTCTTCTGCGAGGTCGAGTGCGTTCGCGGGTGCTGCGGGATCGACGCCGTCTCCACCGACCCCGCTCTCATCGAGGACTGGTGCCGTCAGGCGGGTTCGGCCGCGGTGATCGAGGCCCGCCTTCAACTGGCCGAGCTGATCGAGGTGGTCGAGGACCGCTCCCATCGCGTCACGTCGGACTTCCTGAACCACCGCACACATGACGAGGCCGCACGGCGTGAGTTGCTGGACTTCCTGAGCGCGCTCGATGCCGGACTGGCGGCCGGCGACGTGTTGTGAACGGTCGAGGCTGTCGACCCCGAGCGCGCGGATCGGGTCGATTCACGCCGACAGTGGTCGCGTCGCCGTTCGATTTCGAACCAGCTCACTCATCCCGCAGTGGGGGAGGAAGCGGCGCTTCTCCCCGCAGTGCCATCCCGGCCAGTTCGGCACGCTCCGGATGCAGGAGGTTCTCGCGGAGCGGGTGACGCGGCACGTTGATGCACCGCTGGCCCGCCACCGCCTCGCAGACCGGGCACTGGAGGAACAGGCCGCACTGCGGTACCAGCTCGCCGCCCTGAGCCAACGCACCCCGGCCGATCTTGACGATCGCCCGGTACAGCTCGTCGTCCTGATGCCGGGCTGCGCCGGCTGCCACCTCCCGCATGCCCTCCCAGAACAGCTCTGCGGCCCTCGGTTCGTCGATGTCGATGTCGATACGCACGATCGGGAGTACCCGCCCTCGGCGCGGTGGAACATCTCCCGCCAGACCTTGCGATGATCCAGTGATGACCTCCTACGTGTCCCACACCACCGTGGACTGTGCCGACGCCTACGCTCTGTCCCGCTGGTGGGCATCAGTTCTCGACTACCGCGAGGACCCGGACGACCCGAACGAGCCGGGCCATGAGGAGTGCATGATCTACTCGCCGAACGGGCGGCACCGGCTGCTGTTCATCGAGGTGCCGGACGCGAAGCAGGTCAAGAACCGTATCCACCTCGACCTGCGTCCGGTCGAGGGGACGCGCGACGAGGAACTGGCCCGGCTGACCGGGCTGGGCGCGGCAGTGGTGGCCGATCGGCGCAACTCTGACGGCACCGGCTGGGTGGTGCTCGCCGACCCGGAGGGCAACGAGTTCTGCATCCTCCGCAGCGACGCCGAGGTGGCCGCCACCCGATCGTGACAGCGACCGAACGCCGCCCCCAGCTCCAAGATCGACGAGCGCGGGCGACGAGCGCGGGCGACGAGCGCGGGCGACGAGGGCGCGCGCGGCGGGGACGGCGCGGGGTTTGCGGGCTGGTGTGGCACGCTGCGGTGGTGATCGAGCTTGCGGACATCCAGGCGGCCGCCGAACGGATCGCCGACGTCGTCGTGCACACCCCGACCGTGCCCAGCCCGGGGCTGACCGAGCTGCTCGGCGTGCCGGTCACCGCCAAGCTGGAGCTGCTGCAACGTACCGGATCGTTCAAGGCCCGGGGTGCGGCGGCGAAGCTGCTCGCGCTGGACGACGCGGAGCGGGCGGCCGGGGTGGTAGCGGTCAGCGGCGGCAACCACGGCATCGCGGTCGCGGTGATGGCGGGCGCGCTCGGCGTGGCGGCGACTGTGGTCATGCCCCGCACGGCGCCGGCGCGCGCGGTCGAGGTGGCCCGCGCCGCCGGGGCGGACGTGCGGTTGACCGAGGACATGGCCGGCGCGTTCGCGCTGATGAACCGGCTGCGGGACGAGGGCGTGACGCTGCTGCACCCGTTCGACGACCCGATTGTGCTCGCCGGGCAGGGCACTGTCGGGCTGGAGTTCGCCGACGACGCCGGTGAGCTGACCGACGTGCTGGTCAGCATCGGCGGGGGCGCGCTGATCTCGGGAGTGGCGGCGGCGCTGCGGGCGCGTCGGCCGGGGGTACGCGTCTGGGGCGTGGAGACCGAGGGCGCGCAGGCGATGTCGCAGGCGATCGCGAAGGGCGGCCCGGTCGAGGTGGCGCTGTCGTCGATCGTCACCACGCTCAGCGCGCCGAGCGTCTCGCAGCTCACCTACGACCATGTGACGGCGCTGGTCAGCGACGTTCTCGTGGTCTCCGACGCCGAGGCGGTGCGCGGCACTGTCGAGTTGGCCGAGCACGCCAAGGTGTGGGCCGAGCCGGCCGCCGGGTGCCTGCTGCCCGCCGCCCGCCGGGTGATCGAGCGGGTGGGGGATGACGCCCGGCTGGGCCTGGTGGTCTGCGGCGGCAACGCCACCGTCGCCGACGTGACCACGTGGGCCGGCCGCTTCGGCGTCTGACCCGCCGCACCACGCGACCGCCACCGCACAAGAGGCGCGACCGCCGCGCCAAAGCACGCGACCCCGCCAGGCGGCCACCGCGCAAGACGCGCGACCGCCGCGTCACAGAACCGGGGGGTACGCCGGCCGCCTCCGGTCCGGACGGGTGGGACCGGGACGACCGGCGTACGTCAGGACGTGGCCGGAGTGGCCCCGTCGAGCAGTTCGGCGAGCCGGGCCGCCGTGGTCGGGGCGTGCAGGTGCAGCCGCGCCACGTTGATGCTGTCCGTGCCGATCACGGCGAGCAGCGCCTGCCCGTTGATCGCGTACACGCTGAGGTAGCCGCCCGCGTTGCGCACCGTGGACTGCTGGAAGTCGCCCTGTCCGAGCCGCGACCCGACCTGGCGGCCGAGCCCGTACATGGTGGCGGCGAGCGCGGCCAGGTCGTCCGGGTCGGCGCCGTTCTGCAGGTTGTGCGTGACGAGCAGTCCGTCGACGCCGCCGAGGACGCAGCCGTGCACGCCGGGGATCTGCAACCGCAGGGCGGAGAGTTCCTGGGCGATGGCCGGGTAGGGCAGCGCCGGGTTGCCGGCCAGCGACTGTGGGAGCGCCCGTGGTGGCGGCAGGGTGCCGGCCTGGGCGCGCGTACGGCGGGGGAGGTCGTCCACCCGGCTCACAGTTCCAGGCTCTCCTCGATCGTGCGCAGTTGGTGCCGCGCCATCGCGAGGTTGGCCCGGCTCTTGCTCACCATCAGGTAGAGGAACAGGCCCTTGCCGGTGCGGTTGCTCAGCGGGCGGATCAGGTGGTACTGGCTGCCGAGCGTGATCAGGATGTCCTCGATCTCGTCGTCGAGCTTGAGCATCTCGATGGTGCGCAGCTTGGCGCGTACCACGTCGGTGTTGCCGGCGGCGGCGACCGTCAGGTCGATCTCGCCGGTGCCCCCGGCGACGCCGAGGGTCATGCCACTGGTGTAGTCGACGAGCGCGGCCCCGATCGCGCCGTCGATGTTCATCGCGTTCTTCAGCGCGATGTCAAGGTTGCCCACGATTTTCTCTCCCCAGCTCGGGCCGCTGTCCGCCGGAAGCAAGGCGGACAGCGAATTCGTCAGTCGAGGCTCGCATATGGAGCAGCGGCCTGCATCCGGGTCCCTGGTGATCCACCTGAGCGGTCCCCGCCGGACCGGCCACCGGTCCCGGCAGGAAGACCGCGCCGTCCATTGCCGATCACCGTTCGTCCTGCTACGGCGGGGCAGCCACCCTATGTAGAGTTCCGTTAGAGTGTGCCCGTGCGACTGACCGTTCCGGTGGCGAAGGTGCTCTCGGCGCTGCTCGCCGAGCCCGGGGCGCCGCGCTACGGCCTCGACCTGATGCGGTTCACCGGCCTGTCCAGCGGGACGCTCTATCCGGTGCTGCACCGCCTCCAGGCGGCCGGCTGGCTCGTCGCCGACTGGGAGGACGTCGACCCGGTCGCCGCCGGCCGCCCGGCCCGCCGCTACTACCGGCTGACCGGCGAGGGCATCCGCTCGGCCCGGCTGGCACTGGCCGAGCTGCGTGCCCTCGTACCCGTTGAGCGTGCCGGCGCGGACCCGGCCGGGGCGCCCGCGTGGTGACCCGGCGGGTGGCCGCCTTGCTGCTGCGGGTCGCGGTGCGCCGCTGGCCGGCGGAGCTGCGTGCCGGCCTGGCCCGGGAGTGGGCCGCCGAGCTGCACGAGCTGGCCCGGACCGGCCGGCGGTGGGGGATGCTCCGGTTCTCCGCGAGCCTGGCCGCCAGCCGGGCCGCCCCGCCACTGACCGGCCGGGCCGGGGCGCGGCGGCTGGGGCTAACCGCGGGGGTGTTGCTGCTCGCGCCGCCGGCCTGCGTCGCCGTTCTCGTGCTGGCGGGCGCGGTGATGGGCCTGGCCCACGGGTGGCTGGAGATGCGCGTGCCGTGGGCCGCCGCGGCGCAGTTGCCGACCTGGTCGGCGCTCACCGCGCTGCTCGGCGTGGCGCTCGCGCTCGTCGTCGGCCGGGCCGCGCGCCGGACCGTACGCGTGGGGGCGCTGCCCACCGCGCTCGGCGTGGTGCTGCCGATCGCCGCGACGGTGACCGCCACGCTGGCGCTGCTCGCCGTCCGGGGCGAGAGCCGCGTCCGGGAGAGCGTGCCCGGGCTGCTGCTCTGGCTGGCGCTGCTGGTCCCGGCGCTCTGGGCCGCCGGGGCGCTGGCGCGCCGGGGCCGGGTCCGGGCCGCGTGGCTGGCCGGGCTGCTCGGCGCGCTGGTGGCGGCCGACGCGGCGGTGGTGCTCGCGGTGGTCACCTCGATCCCGGCCACCGCACCCGTGGCGGACGGCCTGCCGCCGGACTCGGTGGACCGGATCTCCGCGCCGCTCTGGCTGCTCACCTGCTGGACCGACTCGTCGTTCGGGCTGCCCCGGCCGACCGGGTGGGAACGGTTCCTCATCACCGACCGGGTGCTCGTCGAGCCGATGTTCCACCTGGCCTGCACGCCCTACGCCCTGACGTATGCGATCGCGGCGGCCCGGCCGGCGCCTGCCGCCGTGCCCGGCCCGGCGCCCGTACCGGCCCCCGCCTGACCGTCAGGCGTTCCAGCTCAGCGCCCGGCCGGCCCGCTCGTAGTGCCCGGCCAGCTCGGCGTCGATCCGCGCGGCCCGTTCCTCGGTGAGCGTCACCGCCGGGTCCTGCCAGGGCCGCGCGCCGAGCATCCGGTGCCGCAGGCCGGTCGGCGGGTGGGTGGCGAACAGTGAGGTGTCCTCCCGGACGGTGAGCTGGCGTTCCAGCGACAGCCGCCCGGCCGCCGCGTCCAGCGCGCGTCCCGTCTCCACCCGCCAGGTGTCCGGCCCGTGGCCGCCGCGAACCGCGTTGCGCACCGCCGTGGCCACCGAGTCGGTCCGCAGCAGCGTGTCCAGCAGCCGGGTCGCGCCCGCCGTGCCGCCGGCGCGGGCGGCCATCTCGTCGGCCAGGTACTCGGCCCGCTGGCTCTCCCGCAGCGCGGTGGCGACGAGCACCACGTGCCCGGCGAACAGGAGCCGCGACAGCGTCCAGGACGCCAGGTGCCCGAGCCACTCACCGACCATCACCAGCAGCCCGCCGCCGTCCGACCCGCCCCGGGGCCGGAACAGGTCGGCGGCGTTGCCGAGCATGGTCAGCGCCGGCTGGGTCACCGGCCCCCGGCGTACGTCGCCGTTGACGAAGTGGCCCAGCTCGTGGCCCAGCAACGCGACCCGCGCCGGTCCGTCCAGGGCACCCCACAGCGGCAGCCCGAGACCGAGCACGCGCCGCCGGCGCAGTCCCACCGACGTCGCGTACGCGTTGATGTCGCCGTCGACGCCGATCACGTGCGGCATCGGCGCGCCCACCGCTGCGGCCACCTCCCGGACCAGGGCGTGCAGCTGCGGCGCCTCCCGCTCGGTCAGCACGTCCAGGTCCCGGTCGAACCGGCCGAAACGCGGCCGCAGCGCCACCGCGAGCGCGAGGAGCGCCACGCCGCCGACCACCGCGAGGTTCGGGAAGGGGTACGCGAACAGCAGCCACACCCCGGCCACGGCGAGTCCCGCCACGCCGAGCAGGAGCAGTACCGAGATGCCGGCGACGAGCACGCCGGTGAGCCCCGGCCCGGTCGACTCCAGCGACCGGCCGAGCAGGGTGGCGTACTGCTGGCGGGTGAGGCGCGCGGCGAGCCGGTGGGTCCGCCGGTCGACCCATGACCAGCCGAACTCCGGCGGCTGGCGGCGCGCGTCGTAGGTGTCGAGGTTCCAGTCGCAGCCGGCACACCAGGGCAACGCCCCGTCCAGCGACACCGGCGTCGCGCCGCATCGCGGACAGGCCCCCGTGCCCGTCGTCGTGGTGATCACGAGCGCCGATCCTGTCCGGTTCCCACCCGCGCCGGTACCGGCCGTTCGGACGAGTGCGGGCATCTCCGGGTCTTCCGCCGTTCCCCGCCGCAACCGCCCCGACCAGGTCTAATGTGGAGAAGGACGTGACTATTTGTGCCGTTCCGGTGGCGGCCGGGCGGTTCCCGGTGCACAGTGATCGCATGAGCGACGACGGAAGTGGTGGGCACTACTACTGGTGCACGCGACACCACCGGGTCGAGACCGATGCCGACGTGTGCCCCGCCAAGCACGTTCTCGGACCGTACGCCTCAGCCGCCGACGCGGACAACGCCCTGCAGACGGTGCGGGAGCGGAACGACGCGTGGGACGCCGAGGACGCCCGTTGGGCCGGGGAGGGCCGCTAGACGGCGCGGGAGGGCCCGCGTCGAGGTGATCCGTGCTCCCGCGAGGGCGGGAGCACGTCCCCAGGAAAGGGAACCGAGATGGCCGAAGCACAGCAGGCCACCCGCCCGGCCGCGAAACGGACGACCGCGAAGAGGACCGCCGCGGGCAGGACGACGACGGTCACCAAGGCGTCGCCGAACGCCTCGGGCGCCGGCGCCGGACGGACACCGGCGAAGAAGGCGGCGGCCAAGAAGGCAGCCGCCAGGAAGGTCGTGTCGGCGGCCCGCAAGGCGCCGGCCACCAAGGCCACCACCAGCAGGACGACGGCGAAGAAGACCGCTGCCCGTACGGCACCGGCCGGCCGGGCCGCCGCCAAGAGCGCGCCGGCCAAGAAGACCACGGCGAAGAAGACGACCGCGAAGAAGACCACGGCGGCCAAGAAGACGGCGGCGGCGAAGAAGACCACAGCGGCCCGGAAGACCACGACGGCCCGGACCACCGCCACCGCGAAGAAGGCACCGGCCCGCAAGACGACGGCGGCGAAGAAGACGACGGCGGCCAAGAAGGCGCCGGCGAAGAAGACCACCGCCTCGACGCGTCCCACGGCGCGCAAGGCGGCGGCGAAGAAGGCGCCCGCGCGCAAGACCACGACCGCGCGCAAGACCACCACCACGGCGAAGAAGACCACCGCCGCGAAGAAGGCGCCGGCCCGCAAGAGCACCGCCGCGAAGAGCACCACCGCACGCAAGGCGCCGGCCCGCCGCGCCTGACGCCGCGGACACCGCTCCCTCCCGGGGAGCGGAACGTGCGGGGCGCTGTCAGGATTGACCGCGTGGTGATCCGACGCGTACTGGCGCCCCGTATCGACTTCGGCGCGCTGCGCCGCGAGCTGGGACTGCCCGAGAGCTTCCCGGCCGCGGCGCAGCGCGAGGCCGACGCGGCCGCCGCCGCGCCGCCACCGGCGGTCGCCGACCGGACCGACATCCCGTTCGTCACCGTCGACCCGGCGACCTCGCTCGACCTCGACCAGGCCATGCACCTCACCCGGCGTCCCGGCGGCGGCTACCGCGTCCGGTACGCGATCGCGGACGTGCTGACCCACGTACGCCTCGGCGGTGACCTGGAGGCCGAGACGTGGCGCCGGGGGCAGACGGTCTACCTGCCCGACGGCAACGTGCCGCTGCACCCGCACACGCTCAGCGAGGGAGCGGCCAGCCTGCTGCCCGACGCCGACCGGGCCGCCGTGCTCTGGACCGTCGACCTGGACGCCGACGGCGGCACCGTCGCCGTCACGCTGGAACGGGCGCTGGTGCGCAGCCGGGCCAAGCTCGACTACGGCGGCGTGCAGCGCGACGCCGACGCCGGCCGGCTGCCCGAGCCGATCGCCCTGCTGCCCGAGATCGGCGCGCTGCTCACCGCGCGCGGCCTGAGCCGGGGCGCGATCAACCTGCCGCTGCCCGAGCAGGACGTCGAACCCGACGGCGACGGCTGGCGGCTGGTGCTGCGCGGCCCCGGCCCGATGGAGGAGCACAACGCGCAGATCTCGCTGCTGACCGGCATGGCGGCAGCGGACATCATGCTGGCCGGCCGGATCGGGCTGCTGCGCACCATGCCCCGCCCCCGCCCGGAGGCGGTCGAGCGGCTGCGGCTCGCCGCCGGCCCGCTCGGCGTGCCCTGGCCGGACGGCACACCGGTGGGTCGGGTGCTCGACGGCCTTGACACCTCCCAGCCCCGGGTGGCCGCCTTCGTCGACCAGGCCGCCGAGCTGATGCGCGGCGCCGCGTACACCGCCTTCGACGGGGAACTGCCCGAGCAGCCCGGGCACGGTGGGGTGGCGGCCGCGTACGCGCACGTCACGGCGCCGCTGCGACGGCTGGCCGACCGCTACGCCACCGAGGTCTGCCTGGCGCTGCACGAGGGCCGCGAGGTGCCCGAGCAGGTCCGGGCCGCGCTGCCGAAGCTGCCCGAGGTGATGGCCGCGACCGACCGGACGGCGGGCGCCGCCACCCGGGGCGCTGTGGAACTGGCCGAGGCGGTGCTGCTCGCGCACCGGGTGGGAGAGACGTTCGAGGCGGCGGTGCTCGACGTGGACGAACCGCGCCCGGCGGGCAACGGCCGCCCCGGCCGCCCGCCCGGCGGCACCATCGCGCTCGACGAGCCGCCGGTGCGCGCCCGCTGCACCGGCGAGCTGCCGCTGGGCGAACGCGTCCGGGTACGCCTCACCGCCGCCGACCCGGCCCAGCGCCGGGTCACCTTCGAACGGGCGTGACCAGCGCGGCCATTGTCACAGCATCGGGATGCACCGCACGTGCCCCCGCTTTGCGAGGATGAGCCCATGGCTTACGACGCGACCACGCTGCCCGACGTCTCCGGGCTGACCGTCGGCATCATCGGTGGCACCGGCGACCAGGGACGGGGTCTCGCCTACCGGTTCGCCCGGGCCGGGCAGACCGTGCTGATCGGCTCCCGCACCGCGGAGCGGGCCACCCAGGCCGCCGCCGAGATCGCCGCCCTGCCGCACGTACCGGAGGGTGCCGTCGTCTCCGGCGGCGACAACGAGGACGTCGCCCGGCGCAGCGACGTGGTGATCGTGGCGGTGCCGTGGGACGGGCACGCGGCCACCGTCGCCGCACTCGCCGGACCGCTGGCCGGCAAGATCGTGGTGGACTGCGTCAACCCGCTCGGCTTCGACAAGCAGGGCCCGTACGCGCTCGACGTCGCCGAGGGCAGCGCCGTGCAGCAGGCCGCCGCGCTGCTGCCCGAGTCCCGGGTGTGCGCCGCGTTCAACCACGTCAGCGCGCCGCTGCTGGCCGACCCGGAGATCGACCGGATCGACCTGGACGTGCTGATCTGCACCGAGGACCGGGAACTCGTGGGCGTGGTCGGCGCGCTGGCCGCGCGGATCCCCGGCATGCGGGGCATCTACGCCGGACGGCTGCGCAACGCCCACCAGATCGAGGCGTTCACCGCCAACCTGATCGCGATCAACAAGCGCTACAAGGCGCACGCCGGCATCCGCGTCACCGACCTCTGACGGGCGCGGCGGGAGCCGGCCGTCGCCGGCCCCCGCCGTACCGCCTCAGAACGTGTGCTCGGCCGCCGGGAACTCGCCGCCGCGTACCTCGTCGGCGAACCGGCGGGTGGCGTCGGTGAGCGCGCCGGCCAGGTCGGCGTAACGCTTCACGAAGCGCGGCGCCCGGCCGGTCCGCAGCCCGGCCATGTCCTGCCAGACGAGCACCTGCCCGTCGGTGTCCGGGCCGGCCCCGATGCCGACGGTGGGGATGGGCAGTTCGGCCGTGACCCGCTTGGCCACCTCACCCGGCACCATCTCCAGCACCACCGCGAACGCGCCCGCCTCGGCCACCGCCCGCGCGTCGGCGAGTACCTCCTCGGCCGCCTCGCCCCGGCCCTGCACCCGGTAGCCGCCGAGCGTGTGCTCGCTCTGCGGGGTGAAGCCGATGTGCGCCATCACCGGGATGCCGGCGCCGGTGATGGCCTCGATCTGGGCGGCACAGCGCCGCCCGCCCTCCAGCTTCACCGCGTGGCAGCCGCCCTCCTTCATGAACCGCACCGCGGTGCGCAGCGCCTGCGCCGGCCCCTCCTCGTACGAGCCGAACGGCAGGTCACCGACGATCAGCGAGTGCTTCGTGGCGCGTACCACGGCACGCACCAGCGGCAGCAGCTCCTCGGCGGTCACCGGCAGCGTGGTCTCGTAGCCGAAGACGTTGTTCGCCGCCGAGTCGCCGACCAGCAGCACCGGGATCCCCGCCTGGTCGAAGATCGAGGCCGTGTACTGGTCGTACGACGTCAGCATCGCCCACCGCTCGCCGCGCTCCTTGGCGGCGATCAGGTCGCGGGTGCGTACCCGCCGGGTGGCCGGCCCGCCGTAGAGGGCGGTCACCTCGGCCGGGGTGGACTCCACCATGACAATCTCCTTCCTCGAGGCCGCGCACGCGGTCCCCGGGTTCCCCGCGATCGTCGCACCGGGCGGCGGGCCGCGGGCAGGTCGGAGTGGAGGATGTCACTCCCCGGCCGGGGGAGCGGTCAGCCGTCCTCGCGCCACCGGTTGGTGATCGGCAGCCGCCGGTCCCGCCCGAACGCCTTCATGGAGATCTTGGTGCCGGGCGCCGACTGCCGTCGCTTGTACTCGGCGGTATCCACCATCCGCAGCACCTTGTCCACCACCGCCGGGTCGTGGCCGGACTCGACCAGGCCGTCGCGGCCCAGGTCGCCGTCGACGTAGCCGATCAGGATCGGGTCGAGCACGTCGTAGTCGGGCAGTGTGTCGCTGTCGAGCTGGCCGGGGCTCAGCTCGGCCGACGGCGGCTTGCCGATCGAGTTCTCCGGGATCGGCGGGGTCTGCCCGCGCCGTACCGCGTCGGCGTTGCGCCACTTCGCCAGCCGCCACACGAGCGTCTTCCAGACGTCCT
This sequence comes from Micromonospora sp. WMMD1274, assembly GCF_049179035.1. Lineage (NCBI taxonomy): Bacteria > Bacillati > Actinomycetota > Actinomycetes > Micromonosporales > Micromonosporaceae > Micromonospora > Micromonospora sp. WMMD1274. The sequence goes on along the minus strand of NZ_JBMHMG010000001.1, from coordinate 1,158,766 downwards.
TGACCGGGTTGTAGCCGCCCACCGAGTCGCCGTAGAGCGTCGAGTAACCCACCGCCAGCTCGCTCTTGTTGCCGGTGGTGAGCACCAGGTGGCCCTCCTGGTTCGACAGCGCCATGAGGATCACGCCGCGTACCCGGGCCTGGAGGTTCTCCACCGCCACCCCGGACAGCGACATGTTCGCCAGGAACGTGTCCACCATCGGCTGGATCGGCTCGACCCGGTAGTCCAGGCCGGTCCGCTTCGCCAGGTCCTCGGCGTCGGTGCGGGAGTGCTCCGAGGAGTGCTGGCTGGGCATCGAGACGCCGACCACCCGTTCCGGGCCGACCGCGTCCACCGCGATGGCCGCCGCCACCGCCGAGTCGATGCCGCCGGACAGGCCGAGCACCACCGAGGGGAAGCGATTCTTGTCGATGTAGTCGCGCAGGCCCAGCACCAGCGCGTGCCACACCTCGGCCTCGTCGGCGACCGGCTCGATGATCCCGCCGTCGGCCGCCGGGCCGGGCGGTGCGGCCGGGATCGCCGGGATCTCGTGGCGGACCACGCGCATCCCGTCGCTCAGCGCGCCGGCCTCGCCCGGCGCCCCGGTCGCCGCCGGCAGCTCCAGGTCGTGCACCAACAGGTGCTCGACGAACTGCGGCGCCCGGGTCAGCAGCGTGCCGTCCGCGGCGACGATCATCGAGTCGCCGTCGTAGACCAGCTCGTCCTGGCCGCCGACCATGTTCACGTACGCGATGGCGGCCCCGGCCTCGGCGGCGCGCCGGCGCACCAGCGGCAGCCGCACGTCGTCCTTGTTCAGCTCGTACGGCGAGCCGTTGATGCTCAGCACCAGCCCGACGCCGGCCTCCCGGGCCACCGCGAACGGGCCGCCGGCCTGCCACAGGTCCTCGCAGATGGTCAGCGCCACGTCCACCCCGCCGACGCGCACCACCGTCAGCGTGTCGCCGGCGACGAAGTAGCGGTCCTCGTCGAAGACGCCGTAGTTGGGCAGGTGGTGCTTGAAGTAGGTGGCCACCACCTCGCCCCGGTGCAGCACCGCCGCCGCGTTGCGGGCGCCCCGGCCCGGCTGGGCGTCGGAGCTGACCTGCGGAGGGCCGTCCGCGTCCAGGTAGCCGACCAGCACCGGCAGGTCACCGAGGCCGTCGGCGGCCAGGTCGGCGGCGAGCCGGTGCAGCGCGGCGCGGGACGCGGCCACGAACGAGCGGCGGAACACCAGGTCCTCGACCGGGTAACCGGTGAGCATCAGCTCGGGGAACAGGACGAGCTGGGCGCCGGCGTCGGCGGCCCGACGGCTCCACGCGCGGACCAGGCCGGCGTTGCCGGCGAGGTCGCCTACCGTCGGGTTGACCTGGCACAGGGCGAGACGCAGGGTGGGCATGTCCCCATCTTCCCCCAGGCGTCCCGGCCGAATCCGACCGGTTGCGGCAGACGGGTACCGCGGCCCCGCGTGTCCCAGCCCGGTGGACACGGCGGGACGGCCGGCCGGGGAGGGCGTAACGTCGGCGTAACGAGCCCGGTGGAGACTGGGCGGTCAGGCCGGGCCGGCCCGACCGGTGCGGACGTACGTGTCACGAGGGGTGGAAGTGGACCGTCAGCAGGAGTTCGTCCTCCGTACGCTGGAAGAGCGGGACATCCGTTTCGTCCGGCTGTGGTTCACCGATGTGCTCGGCACGCTCAAGAGCGTCTCGGTGGCCCCCGCGGAACTGGAGGCGGCCTTCGACGAGGGCATCGGTTTCGACGGCTCCGCGATCGAGGGCTTCGCCCGGGTCTTCGAGTCGGACATGGTCGCCATGCCGGACCCGACCACGTTCCAGGTCTTCCCGTTCGAGGGCGGCGTCAGCGGCGAGAGCGCCCGGATGTTCTGCGACATCTCGCTGCCCGACGGCAGCCCGTCCTGGGCCGACCCGCGGCACGTGCTGCGCCGGATGCTCTCCCGGGCCGCCGACAAGGGCTTCACCTTCTACACCCACCCGGAGATCGAGTTCTTCCTGCTGGAGAACGGCCCGCAGGACGGCTCGGTGCCGATCCCGGTGGACACCGGCGGCTACTTCGAGCACACCACGCACGCCGTGGCGCGGGACTTCCGCCGCCAGGCCGTGCTGGCGCTGGAGCGGATCGGCATCTCGGTGGAGTACAGCCACCACGAGGTCGCCCCCGGCCAGCAGGAGATCGACCTGCGCTACGCCGACGCGCTCACCACCGCCGACAACATCATGACGTTCCGGCACGTGGTGAAGGAGGTCGCGCTCTCCACCGGTGTGCAGGCCAGCTTCATGCCGAAGCCGTTCACCGACCAGCCCGGCAACGGCATGCACACCCACCTGTCGCTGTTCGAGGGGGAGCGCAACGCGTTCCACGACGCCGGCGACCCGATGAAGCTCTCCAAGGTCGCGAAGTCGTTCATCGCCGGGCTGCTCACCCACGCCCGCGAGTACACCGCGGTGACCAACCAGTGGGTCAACTCGTACAAGCGGCTGTTCCCGCAGGCGCTGCCGGACCGGATCACCGAGAGCCCGGCGTACGTCTGCTGGGGTCACCTGAACCGGTCCGCGCTGGTCCGGGTGCCCGCGTACGGCAAGCCGAACTCGGCCCGGGTCGAGGTCCGCTCGCTGGACTCCGCGACCAACCCCTACCTGGCGTTCGCGGTGATGCTCGGCGCCGGCCTCAAGGGTATCGAGGAGGGCTACGAGCTGCCCCCGGGCGCCGAGGACGACGTCTGGTCGCTGAGCAGCGCCGAGCGCCGCGCCATGGGGTACGAGGCGCTGCCGGAGAACCTGGCCGAGGCGATCGACGTGATGGCCGGCTCCGAGCTGGTGGCCGAGGTGCTCGGCGAGCACGTCTTCGACTTCTTCCTGCGCAACAAGCGCTCCGAGTGGGAGCAGTACCGCCGCGAGGTCACCCCGTACGAGCGGCAGCGGTACCTGTCGCTCTAGATCACGCTGGCGCGGTGCCGCTATCGTCTGCGGCACCGCCCCGGCACCTCCGCCGGGCGGCGTGAGCCGGGGAGGCGTTGGTGCTGGGAGATCTGCTCGACGGGGCGTGGCAGAGCATCGTGTTCGGGATCGTCGGGGTGGCGCTGATGGCCGCCGGCTTCCTGCTCGTCGACCTGCTCACCCCGGGCAGGCTGCGGGAGCTGATCTGGGTACGCCGCAACGGCAACGCCGCGCTGCTGCTCGCCGCCAACCAGCTCGGCATCGCCGGCATCGTCTTCACCGCCGTGCTGACCAGCTACAGCTCGTTCACCAAGGGACTCGCGTCCACTGTGGTGTTCGGGCTGGTCGGCCTGCTGGTGATGGCGCTGGCGTTCCTGGTGCTGGACCTGCTCACCCCGGGCAAGCTGGGCGACGTCATCGCCGCCGACGAGCCGCACCCGGCGGCCCGGGTCAGCGCCGCCACCCACTTCGGCGCCGCGCTGATCGTCTGCGCCTGCATCGCCTGAGTGGTGTCGTACCCGGGGGTTAGCGTCCGGGGGTGAACCGCACCGACCGTCTCTACGCCCTGGTCGAGGAACTGCGGGCGGTGTCGCCGCGCCCGCGCAGCGCGAGCTGGCTGGCCCGCCGCTTCGAGGTGAGCACCCGCACCGTCGAGCGCGACATCTCCGCGTTGCAGGGCGCCGGGGTGCCGATCTGGGCCGAGCCGGGCCGCACCGGCGGCTACGTGGTCGATCGGGCGCGCACGTTGCCGCCGGTCAACCTGACCCCGGCCGAGGCGGTGGCGATGGCCGTCGCGCTGCACCGGCTCGGCGGCTCCCCGTTCGCCCCGGCGGCCGGCGCCGCGCTGCGCAAGCTGGTCGCGGTGATGCCGCCCGCAGCCGTTGCCGAGGCGCACCGGCTCGCCGGCCGGGTGCACCTGGTCGGCGACGGGCCGGGCACGCCCGTCCCGGCCGCCGTCGCCGACGCGGTCGCCGCCGGGCGGGTGCTGCGCCTGCGGTACGCCGACCGCGGCGGCGCCGATTCGGCGCGCGACGTGGAGCCGCTTGCCTACCTGGGCAACTCGGTGCACTGGTACCTGGTCGCCTGGTGCCGCCTGCGCGACGGTCTGCGCTGTTTCCGCACCGACCGGATCGTGTCGGTGCATCCGCTGGCCGAGCCGGTGACCCGGGAGCTGCGTCCCGGTGACCTCGACGTGCCGGTCGACCGGGTGCGCCCGCTCAGCCTGGTCTGAAACCCGACAGCGTTTCCGGTTCGGCTGGGGGAGGCTGACGGGTCTGCCGTCGCCGGGGAGGAACGCGCGTGTCCGACACGCTCAGCTACGCCGACGCCGTACGCCTGTTGGGCGGGGAGAAGAGCAAGGTCGTCGACTGGTTCGACAAGCTGACCGGCGGCGTGCTGCTGGCCGCGTCGGTGCCGGTGCCGGCGCTGCTCGGCATCTTCGACGCCAAGGCGGAGTTCGTCCGGCTCGGCCACGAACTGGTGCGCGGCGTGTCGGAGAAGCGCTCCGGGCTGTCCCGGTACGGGCGGACACAGCGGCTGGAGGCGGCGCACGCGGTGATCGCGGTGACCGCGTTCTTCGAGGCGCTCGACGGCCTGGACCTGCCGTTCGACCTAGGGGATCTGGCGATCGACCGCGCCGACCAATTGCATCTGGCCGGCGTCCGGTACGCCGCGGACGACCTCACCGCGGCGTTGTTCGCCACGACGGCGCCGGCACCCGGCCCGCACCTGCCGCAGCCGGCGCTGCGGTTGACGTTCCTCCGCTGGTATGCGCGACTGGCCGCGGGTTTCCTGCAGTTCCTCGAGGGGATGGCGACCGGCGACACGCTCTCCGAGGCGGGCTGGGGGGTCACCGAGCGGGCCCTCGCCGATCTGCCCGCCGCCGCCGTCGACCGGTACGTCGCCCTGCTGCACCGGCTCGCCGTGGACTTCCCCGAGGTGTCCTTCTGGATCGGCCTGCACGAGCACGAGGCCACGCGGGTCGAGGTCCGTCGGCTGTCGCTGGGCCTGGCCGACCTGCACCGGGCCCTGGCCGAGCTGTCCACCGGGTCCGCTCCGGACAGGCGGCGGGTTGGGCTCGCCGCCGCGTACGCCGCCGAGCTGGAGCGGCCGATCATCAGCTCCGGCGACGTGCCGGCCGGGCTGACCGTGCCGACGCTGGGCGAGGCGTACGTGCCGCCGCTGTGCCGGATCGCCGACCTCGACCGGGCCGCGCGGCCCAGCGACGAGAGCTGGTGGGCCGACCGGCCGGACCGCGACGACCTCTGGCAGGCGCTGGTCGTCCACCTCACCTCGTCCGGGGCCGTCCGGGCCCCGCTGCTGGTGCTCGGGCAACCCGGCTCGGGCAAGTCGGTGCTCACCCGGATCGTCGCCGCCCGGCTGCCCGCCGCCGACTTCCTGGTGGTTCGGGTGGTGCTCCGCGACGTGTACGCGGCCGGCGACATCCAGGGACAGATCGAGCAGGCGGTCCGTCAGGACACCGGCGAACGCATCGAGTGGCCGGCCCTGGCCTGCTCGGCCGGCGACGCACTGCCGGTCGTGCTGCTCGACGGCTTCGACGAGCTGTTGCAGGCCACCGGTGTCAGCCAGACCGACTATCTGCGGCGGGTGGCCGAGTTCCAACGGCGGGAGGCCGACCAGGGGCGGCCGGTGGCGGTCGTGGTGACCAGCCGGACCAGCGTGGCCGACCGCGCCCAGCCGCCGCCCGGCACGGTCTCGGTGCGGCTGGAACCCTTCGACGAGAGCCGCGTCGACGCCTGGGTGCGGACCTGGAACCGGGTCAACGCCGCGGCGTTCCGGGCGCCGGGGGCCCGGCCGCTCGACCCGGCCACGGTGCTATCGCACCGGGACCTCGCCGCGCAGCCGCTGCTGCTGTTGATGCTGGCCCTCTACGACGCCGAGGGGCGCGACCTGCGCCAGGCCGGCGAGCTGCGCCGCGGCGAGCTGTACGAGCGGCTGCTGCGCCGCTTCGCGCGACGGGAGGTGGTCAAGCAACGCGCCGGCCTGCCCGAACTGGAGCTGGACCGGGCAGTCGAGGAGGAGCTGTCCCGGCTGGCCGTGGTGGCCTTCGCGATGTTCAACCGGGGCGTGCAGTGGGTGAGCGCCGCCGATCTGGACGCGGACCTGGCCGCGCTGCCCTTCGGCGGCTCGGCGTCCGGTCGGCGCGACGGGCTGCGCGCTCCGCTGGCGGCGGCCGAGGTGGTGCTGGGCCGGTTCTTCTTCATCCACCGTGCTCGGGCCGGTGACGAGGCGCGACGCCGCGAGACGTACGAGTTCCTGCACGCCACGTTCGGCGAGTACCTGGTGGCCCGGCTCGCCACGCGGGTGGTCGACGACCTGGTCAAGCGGCGTGGGGTGGCCAGCCTGACGCTGGCCGCCGAACCGGTCGAGGACGACCTGCTGCACGCGCTGCTCTCGTACGCGGTGCTCAGCAGCCGGGTCACCGTGCTCGGCTTCGTCGAGGAGAAGCTGCGCGACGACCCCGACCGGGCAGCCTGGGCCGACCTGCTGGTGCGGCTGTTCCGGGCCGCGCCCTACGCGACCGGCAGCCGCCGCTACGACGGCTACCGCCCCCGTCGCCTGCGGGAGCCCGCCCGCTGCGCCGCCTACACCGCCAACCTCCTGCTGCTGATCCTGGTGGCGGAGGGGGAAGCCGTCGGGCGCACGCTGTTCCCGGAGGAACCGGTGGCCGAGTGGCGGGCCCAGGTGGGATTGTGGCGCTCCCAGCTCTCACCCGAGGAGTGGCAGAGCCTCAGCGACGTGCTGGGGCTGGAGCGGCTCGGAGCGGGGCCGGACCGGGACGTCCGGCTGCGGCTCGGTGACCGCCTCGCGGTGCCGCCGAACGCCGACCCGCTGTGGGTGCTCGGTGCGCCGCAGGAGGCGCACGCTGGCCTGCCGGCCGAGCTGTTGACCCGGGTTCGCCGCGCCGCCCACCTCGCCTGTGACGTCGACGGGGCAGTGCTGGTCGGTGCGCTGGAGCCGGTGTTCGACAAGCTCGCCACGGCGCTGGCACTGGTCGTCGGGTCGGACTCGGACAGCGCGTCGTCCGCCGCGCACGCGTTGCTCGAGGCGTGGCTGCTGCCGTTGCGCGCGGCGTCGCAGGAGGAACGGCGGCGGGTGTACCTGCGGTGTGTGTTCCTGGCCGAGCACGGCGCGGACGTGGTCCCCGACTGGGACCGCGGCGCCTTCCTCCGCCTGCTGCTCGACCGGGTGGCCAGCGACGGCGAGGCGTCCGCCGAGGTGGTGGCCGACGTGGTGGAGGCCGTGTGGGGGCTGGAGCTATTGGTCGTCGGCAGCGAGATTTCGTCGGCGATGATGCGCTGTGTCTACCGGGCCCTCGGCATGGACCGGGAGGTGGACCAGCGGCTCACGGCGATCGTCCAGGCGGCGGCGGAGTCGCCGCTGATGGGACACGATTCCCGAACGGATGAGGCCATCGCGGACGTGATCATTCGGCTGTACGAGACCGGCGTGGCGACGGTGCCGGTCACGGCGTCGTTCTACAACGACATGTACCACTGGGACGGTAAGCGGCGGCCCGATCTGGTGCGCCGGCTGGTCCCGCTGGTCAAGGACCCGGCGAACTTGACGCCGAAACACCGACAGGACGCTGTCGTGACCCGGTAGCAGGCTGAATCCTGACGACGCCGGCCGACGCCGGCGCGAACCTCAGGAGGAAGCATGTCCAGCACGCCCGTGACCTGGTTCGAGATCGGCTCCGACCGCCCGGACGAGGCGCAGCGGTTCTACTCCGAGCTGTTCGGCTGGAGTTTCGACGAGCAGGGCGGCCCGTACCGGCAGACGGCGGCCGGCGGGCAGCGGGGGATCGGTGGCGCGGTTCGGGACACCGACGCCGGCAACTACGCGATCTTCTACGCCGAGGTGGCGGACGTGGCGGAGACCTGCCGCCGGGCCGAGACGGCCGGCGGGACCGTACTGACGGCGCCGGTGACCACGCCGATCGGACTCGTACGCGCCCTGTTGCGCGACCCGTCGGGCAACCTGCTCGGCGTCTTCACCCCGCCCGCCGAGGGCTGACGGTGTGTCGGGTGCGGTCGTCGCCGGGACTGCGACGACCGCACCGGGAACGGCGCGGTGGCGGTGCCCGTCCGGGCACCGCCACCGGGGGTGGCCCCGCTCAGCTCCGGCCAGGAGGAGGGAACGGCCGGTGAGGGCGGCGGGGCCACCACGTCACTTGCCGCCCTGGCCCTCCTGCTCGGCCTCGGCGCCCTTGTCGCCGCCCTTGCCGTGGTGGCCGGGCCGGCCGTCGTGGCCGCCCTTGCCCGGGCCCGGGAACACGCCGGCCTCGGCGGCCTTGAGCACTGCGTCGGCCTGCTCCTGGGTGAGCTTGCCGTCGGTGACGGCCTGGTCCAGCCGCTCCTTCAGCGCGGCCTGCCGGTCCTCGGCCGACGGCCGCTCCGGCCGCTCCGGGCGGTCGCCCTGCCGCTGCTCGTGCAGCTTCTCCAGCGCCGCGGCCACCTTGTCGGTCGGGACGCCCAGCTCCTTCGCGAGCGCCTCGGCGAACTCGGCCTGCCGGTCGGCGTGCTTCTGGCGGCGGTCGTCACCCTGGTCGGTGCTGCTGCTGGCGCTCGAAGACGGGTTCGGGCTCTTGTCGTCGGCGAGCGCCACCGTCGGGGCGGCGATCCCGACGCCGAGCACACCGGCGGCGGCCAGGCCGACCAGCAGGTGCTTCTTCGACATCGTGCGGATCATGCGATTCTCCTGTTCGGTGGTGGTGCGATGACGTCACCGACAGTGGTCGCCGGAACTGAGGGCAACCCGTGGCGAACCTGTCAGCGAGCTGGCAATCCCGTCCGGAAGGCCCGTTTTATTCGCGTTGCCGGCACGCCGGAGCGTCCGCAAGGCTGGGTGAAACCCGACGAAAGGCCACTCGATGACACAGCCCGCCATCCGCGAGATCCCGCTCACCGGGCCGGGCTCCGGGCCGTACTCGATCACGGTCGGGCGCGACGGCGCGCTCTGGCTGACGCTGGCCGGCTCCGGCGGCGTCGCCCGGCTCGGCCTCGACGGCGAGGTGCGGACCTACCGCGACGACCCGCCCGGCAGCCGTCCGCTGATCATCGCCGGCGGCCCCGACGGCGCGCTCTGGTACACCCGCTCGGGCGACGACCGCCTCGGCCGGATCACCGTCGACGGCGAGACCAGCTCCGTGGCGTTGCCGCCCGGCTGCGGCCCGTGCGGGCTGGCGGTCGGTGCGGACGGCGCGCTCTGGTACGCCGGCATGAACGACGACACGGTCGGCCGGGTGGGCGTCGACGGGGAGGTGACGTCCTTCCCGCTGCCGATCGACAAGGGCTTCCCGTCGATGCTGGCGGCCGGGCCGGACGACGCGCTCTGGCTCACGCTCAACCAGGCGAACGCGATCGCCCGGGTCGGCCTGGACGGGTCGGTGACAGTGCATCCGCTGCCCACCGAGGCGGCCGGACCGGTCGGCATCACCCGGGGCGGCGACGGCGCGCTCTGGTTCGTCGAGATCGTCGCCGGGCAGATCGGCCGGATCACGCCGGACGGGCGGATCGACGAGATCCCGTTGCCGGACCGGGAGGCCCGCCCGCACGCGATCGTCGCTGATCCGGCCGGCGGCTGCTGGTTCACCGAGTGGGGCGCCAACCGCATCGGCCACGTCGACCCCGACGGCCACGTCACCGCCCACGACCTGCCGACCCCGGCGTCCGAACCCCACGGCCTCACGGTCACCCCCGACGGCGCGGTCTGGGCGGCCCTGGAGATCGGCGCGGTAGCCCACCTGACCCCGCCCGCGCCGCACTGATCCTCCGCCCCCGCCGCCCACCCCGCCCCCGCCGCCCTCGCCGCGTCGATCATGAAGTTGGCGGCAGTTGTGGATCTTTAAACCGCCGCTAACTTCATGATCGCCGGGGCCGGGGCCGGGGCCGGGGCCGGGCCGGGGCTGGGGCTGGGGCCGGGGCTGGGGCTGGGTCGGGGCTGGCCGTCAGCGGACGGCGGGGGCGACGGTCAGGGTGCCGGTGGTGGCGTCCAGGGTGGCGGGGGTGCCTACCGGGACGGTGAGCTGGCCCGGGCCGTGCCCGACGGGCAGGCCGCCGAGGACCGGCACGCCGAGGTCGCCCAGGCGGTCGGTGAGCACGTCCACGACAGTGGTGTCCCAGCCGTCCGCGCACTCGGTGAACTGGCCGACCGCCACCCCGGCGATCCCGTCCAGCGCGCCGCAGCGGCGCAGGTGGGTGAGCATCCGGTCGATCTTGTACGGCGGCTCCTGCACCTCCTCGACCAGCAGGATCGCCCCGGTCAGGTCGGGCATGTCCGGCGTGCCGATGGACGCGGTGATCAGGCACAGGTTGCCGCCGAGCAGCCGGCCCTCGGCCCGTCCGGGCACCCGCACCGGGTACGTCTCCTCCGCCTTGACCGCCGCCACCGTCACCGGTTCGGTGCTGGTCAGCGCGGCGTGCAGCGACTCCGCCGAGCGGATCGGCGTGCGCTCGTCCCGCCACGCGGCGCCCGGCCCGTGCACGCCGGCCAGCCGGGCGCCCCGCCACAGCGCGAACTGCAGCGCGGTGATGTCGGAGAAGCCGGCCACCACCTTCGGATCCCGCCGTACCGCGGCCATGTCGATCAGGTCGACCACCCGCTGCGCGCCGTAGCCGCCCCGGGTGCAGATCACCCCGCGGATCTCCGGGTCGGCGAACGCCGCGTTCAGGTCCGCGGCCCGCAGCGCGTCGTCGCCGGCCAGATAGCCCCTCCTGGCGTACGCGTTCGGCGCGGGCACCGGGCGCAGGCCCCAGCCGGTGAGCAGTTCGATGCCGCGGGCCACCCGTTCGGGACGGGTCGGCCCGGACGGGGACACCAGCATCACCGCGTCGCCGGGACGCAGGGCCGGTGGGCGCAGGCAGTCGTCAGGCACGATCGGAGCCTAGGGCCTGCCGGACCGTGCCCTGTCGGCCGCACCGGTTAGCCTCGACGTCGTGGCGACCGCGCTGGTGATCGAGAACGACCCGACCGACGACCTCCGCCGCCTGGGGGAGTGGCTCACCGAAGGGGGCCTTGAGCTGCGCGTGCTGCGTCCGCACGCCGGCGATCCACTCCCCGCCGACCTGGAGGGGTACGCCGCGCTCGTGGTGCTCGGCGGCGACCAGCAGGCTTACCCGCGGGCCGACGGCGACCCCGGCGCGCCGTGGTTCCCGGCGCTGGAGGGGCTGTTGCGCAAGGCGGTCCGGCGGCGGGTGCCCACGCTGGCGATCTGCCTCGGCGCGCAACTGCTCGCCACCGCGCACGCCGGCCGGGTCGAGCGCAGCCCGTCCGGGCCGGAGATCGGCCCGGCGCTCGTGGGCCGGCGCGACGCCGCCGAGGACGATCCGCTGTTCCGGTACGTGCCGTTGATGCCCGACGTGCTCCAGTGGCACGCCGACGAGATCACCGAGCTGCCGCACGGAGCGACGCTGCTGGCCGCGTCCACCCGCTACCCCCACCAGGCGTTCCGCCTCGGCGACCGGGCCTGGGGCCTGCAGTTCCACATCGAGTGCGACACCGCGATGATCGCCGAGTGGTCCCGCGACTCGGCCGTGCTGGCCGAGCTGGACTACGACCCGGAGCTGGTGGTGGCCGCCTGCGACCGGGTGATGGCCGACGTCGAGGAGGCGTGGCAGCCGTTCGCGATCCGGTTCGCCGCGCTCGCGCTCGGCGAACTCGGCGACGACAACCCGCGCCGCAGCCTGCCGCTGCTCGGGGCCTGACGGTGACCCGGCCGGCCCGCGGGCGCCTGGCCCGCTACGGATTCGCCGAGGGCGACGGCGCCACCCGCGCCGCCGACCTGCTCGGCCCGGACGGGCTCGCCCTGTGGCGGCCCGACACCCAGGAGCCCGCCGACGAACGCGCCGCCGAGCTGCTCGGCGCGCTGTCCCGGGCCGCCGACCCGGACCTGGCCCTGCGTCAGCTGCACCGGCTGGTCGAGTCCGAGCGGCGTTCCGGCGACGAGGTGGCCGTACGCGACGCCCTGGCCGCCGACCCCGGGCTGCGCCGCCGGTTGATCGCGGTGCTCGGCGCGTCCTCCGCGCTCGGCGACCACCTGGTCGCCAACCCCGGGCAGTGGGCGGTGCTGGCGACCGAGCCGGACGGGCTCGCCCCCACCGCGGACGGGCGGCTCGACCTGAGCGTCGCCGCCCGGCTGACCACGATGACCGGCGCGGTCCCGCTGCTGCGGCAGGCGTACCGGCTCGCGCTGCTGCGGATCGCGGCGGCCGACCTGACCGGCGGGCGCGGCCTTGAGCAGACCATGGCGGCGCTGTCCGGGCTGGCCGACGCCACGCTGGCCGCCGCCTACGACATCGCCGCCGACGAGCTGCCCGAGGGAACGCCGCGTCCCCGGCTCGCGGTGGTGGCGATGGGCAAGTGCGGTGGCGACGAGCTGAACTACGTCTCCGACGTCGACGTCATCTTCGTCTCCGCGACCGACGACGACCTGCCCGCCGCGACGCAGGTCGCCACCCGGCTGATCCAGATCTGCGGGCTGGTGGCCTGGCCGGTCGACGCGGCGCTGCGTCCCGAGGGCAACCGGGGGCCGCTGGTCCGCACGCTCGCCAGCCACCTCGCCTACTACAAGCGCTGGGCTCGCACCTGGGAGTTCCAGGCGCTGCTCAAGGCCCGTCCGGCCGCCGGCGACCTGGAGCTGGCCAAGGAGTGGATCGACGCGCTGGCCCCGCTCGTGTGGACCGCCGCCGAACGCCCCGAGGCGGTCGAGGACGTCCGGTCCATGCGCCGCAAGATCCTCGACAACGTGCCGCCGAAGGAGCTGGAACGCGAGATCAAGCGCGGTCCGGGCGGGCTGCGCGACATCGAGTTCGCCGTCCAGCTGCTCCAGCTCGTGCACGGCCGGGGTGACGAGGCGCTGCGGGTGCCCGGCACCGTACCGGCGCTGCGCGCGCTCGTCGCGGGCGGCTACGTGGGCCGCGCCGACGGGGAGGCGCTGCTGCGCGGCTACCGCTTCCTGCGCGCCGTCGAGCACCGGCTCCAGCTCCAGGCCCTGCGCCGCACCCACACCGTGCCGACCGAACCGGCCGCGCTGCGCTGGCTCGCCGCCGCGCTCGGCTACGCGGCCACGCCGGGGCGCAGCGCCGTCGAGGAGTTCCGCGCCGAGTGGGTCACCCACGCCACCGAGGTACGCCGGCTGCACGCCAAGCTGCTCTACCGGCCGCTGCTGGAATCCGTGGCCCGCGTACCGGCCGAGGGGCTGCGCCTCACGCCCGAAGCGGCCCGGCACCGGCTGGAGGTGCTCGGCTTCGCCGACCCGGCCGGCGCGCTGCGGCACCTCCAGGCGCTCACCGGCGGGGTCAGCCGCACCGCCGCCATCCAGCGCACGCTGCTGCCGGTGCTGCTCGACGAGTTCGCCGACGCCCCCGAGCCGGACCGCGGTCTGCTCAACTACCGGCAGGTCTCCGACAAGCTCGGCAGCACCCCCTGGTACCTGCGCCTGCTGCGTGACTCCGGCCCGGTGGCGCGCCGGCTGGCCCGGGTGCTGTCCTCGTCCCGGTACGCGGCCGACATGCTGGCCCGCGAACCGGAGGCGCTGCGGCTGCTCGCCGAGGACAGCGAGCTGACCCCGCGTCCACGGGAGACGCTCGTCGAGGGCTTCGCCGCCGCTGCCGCCCGCCACGACGGCCCGGTCGAGGCGATCCGGGCGGTCCGCGCGCTGCGCCGCCGGGAACTGGTCCGGATCGCCGCCGCCGACGTGCTCAGCCGCGCCGGTTCGCTCGCCCCGCTCACCCCCCGCCCGGTCGGCGGCGGGGAACGCCGGCCCACTGTGGTGGACGTGACGGCGGTCGGCACCGCGCTGTCGCACGTCGCCGACGCCACGCTGGCCGCCGCGCTGCGCGCCGCCCGTTCCGTCCACCCCGGACCGCCCGGCCTGCGCTTCGCGGTGATCGGCATGGGCCGGCTCGGCGGGTACGAGTCGAACTACCTCTCCGACGCCGACGTGCTGTTCGTCTACGATCCGCCGCCCGGGGTGGAGGAGAGCGCGGCGAGCGCCGCCGCACACGCGATCGCCGAGGAGCTGCGCCGGCTGCTGTCCGCACCCGCCCCCGATCCGCCGCTCGGCGTGGACGCCGACCTGCGCCCCGAGGGCCGGCAGGGCCCGCTGGTGCGCAGCCTCGCCGCGTACGCCCAGTACTACGCGCGCTGGTCCCGGGTGTGGGAGGCGCAGGCGCTGCTGCGGGCGCGGTTCGTCTGCGGCGACGCGGACCTGGGCGCCGAGTTCGAAGCCATGATCGAGCCGGTGCGCTACCCGGCCGAGGGGTTGAGCCGCGAGCAGGTGGTGGAGATCCGCCGGATCAAGGCGCGGGTGGAGACCGAGCGGCTGCCCCGCGGCGCCGACCCGGCCACCCACACCAAGCTGGGCCGGGGCGGTCTCGCCGACGTCGAGTGGGCGGTGCAGTTGCTCCAGCTCCGGTACGCCGGTCAGGTGCCCGCCCTGCGCGGCACCCGTACGCTCGACGCGCTCGCCGCCGCCCGCGACGCCGGCCTGCTCGACCCCTCCGACGCCGCCGAGCTGGCCGCCGGCTGGACGCTCGCCGCCGAGGTGCGTGACGCGCTGATGCTGGTACGCGGCCGGGCCGGGGACCAGTTGCCCCGGCACGGGGTGGAGCTGGCCGGGGTGGTGCGGCTGCTGGGGCGCGAGGACCAGGGCGAGTTCCTCGACGAGTACCTGCGCACCGGCCGCCACTCCCGCACGGTCGTCCAGCGAATCCTGGAGTCCCCCCTCTAACCCCACCCCACCCCACCCCCTCCCGCCCCGCCCTCCCTCGGCGTTGATCTTGCACTTGCGGCCCCGACGAAAGGGGCATTTCCGGCTTTTGAGGGGCCGCAACCGCAAGATCGACGGGGACAGGAGGGCAGGGGCGGGGCGGGCGGGTGGGTCAGCTTTTGAGGGTGTAGGTGCCGGCTCGGGGGACCGTCACGGTGGTCCACTTGCCGTCTCGGGTGACCTCGGCGCCGCCGTCGACGGTCAACCAGCGGTCGTGGCGTACCCGGATCGGGATCGGACCGGCGGCGGGGGCGCGGAACGTGATCGAGGCGCCGTCCTGGCGGACCAGCTCACCCGGTGCGCCGACGAGCGGGGTGGGCTCGGCGACCGCGTACAGCTTCCAGTGCCGGTCCGACCAGACCTCGGTCAGGTACGGCTGGCCCGTCTCCACCAGCTTCGCCTCCGACGACCCCACCCAGGAGAACTCGGCGTCGGGCACGGCCACGTACTGCACCGCGTTGTCGGCCAGCCAGTCCCGGTAGGTGATCGGGGTCAGCGGGACGCCGGTGCCGTCCGCGCCGGGCACAGTGGTGAAGAACAGCGGATTGCGGTCGATGTCGGCCTGCCGCAGCCAGCCCCGGGCCAGCGGTACGTCCCCCATGTGGGCCGCCTCCCAGTAGTTGCGGGTCGGCGGCACCTCCACCCGCCCGGTGAGCCCGCGCCGGGCCAGCTCCGCACGCAGCGGCGCGAAGTACGCCGGGTCGGCCGTCGGGTCGTCGGCGCTGCGCAGGTCGGCGGTGACCACCGGCGGCTGCCACCAGCAGACCACCGCGAGAAGAACGGCCAGTCCCACCGCGCCGACGATCCGGGAGCGCCGGCCGGTGGCGCGGAGCCGATCCGAGAGCGGGGCGGGGAGCGTGGCGGCGGCGGCCAGCACCGGCAGCGCGAACATCACGACCAGGCGGGTGGCGTTCAGCCCGACCGGCGTGTGCAGCAGCGCCGACGCCAGCACCCCGGCCGCGGACAGCAGCGCGCCCACCCGCACCGGCCGGTACGCCACGAGCGCCGCCACGACCAGGCTCGTCACCACGGCGTGCACGGTGTCGGCCG
This sequence comes from Micromonospora sp. WMMD1274, assembly GCF_049179035.1. Lineage (NCBI taxonomy): Bacteria > Bacillati > Actinomycetota > Actinomycetes > Micromonosporales > Micromonosporaceae > Micromonospora > Micromonospora sp. WMMD1274. The sequence goes on along the minus strand of NZ_JBMHMG010000001.1, from coordinate 1,142,995 downwards.
TGCTGATGTTCATCCAGCCGCCCTCGCCGAACAGCAGCCCGGTCACGGCGAGCGGCGCGGCGGCCGGTACGGCGAGCAGCAGGCCGTCGGCGTACCGGCGGGTCAGCAGCAGCGCGACGCCGGCGAGCCCGACGAACAGCCCGGCCACCGGGCTGGCCGCCGAGGCGAGCAGCGCGGCGGCACCGGCGGCGACGGCCGCCCAGACACTCCGGCCACCACCGGCAGCGCCGGGACCGGCCGGCCCGGAACCGGCAAGGCCGGGATCGGCCGGCTCGCCAGCGGCATCAGCGGCGGCGAGGCGGGTGCGGCGGGCGGGGACGGTGAGCGCGAGCAGCGCGGCCAGGCCGAACGCGACGCCGAGGGCGTAGGTGACCCGGCCGGAGACCAGGTTGCCGGCGATCGTGACCACGCCCACCAGGCTGCCCAGCAGCGGGCGGGGCACCCGGGCCCGCACCAGCAGGGCGGCGAACGCGGTGGCGGAGGCGAGCAGGGCGAGCGCGCCGGTGACGCGTACCCCGAGCAGGGCCATCAGCGGCGGCGAGACGAGGCTGTAGCCCCACGGGTGCACACCGCCGTACCAGCGCAGGTCGACCAGGGCGGCCCCGTGCTCGGCGAAGAAGCCGGCGCGGGCGACCTGCGCGGACAGGTCCGAGCCGGTGGCCGGCAGGGTGAGGTAGAGCACGGCGAGGACGAGCGCCGACACGGCGGAGACCGCCATCACCCGACCGCCCCGCATGCCCACCTCCTGATCGCGAACCACCGTACTGGCAGCATGTCGGACGTGCCTCACCACCTCTCGCGCTGGATCGGCCTGGCGGGTTCGGTGCTGCTCGCCGTGGCCGCGTTCCTCGGCGGCGCCCTGCCCGACGGCGAGCTGCGTCCCACACCGGTCAGCATCTGGCAGGGCCCGAACGGGCCGCTGATCATCGGGTTGTGGCTGGTCGGCACCGCGCTGCTGGCGTGGGCCTGGTGGTCGCTGCGGGACCGGGTGCCGTCGTCCCGGTGGGTGCTGGTCACCGTCGCGCTGTGGCTGCTGCCGATGCTGGTCGCGCCGCCGCTGGGCAGCCGGGACGTGTACGCGTACGCCTGCCAGGGCGCCAGCTTCTCCGCCGGGATCAACCCCTACGAGCAGGGCGTGTCGGCGCTGCCCTGCCCCTGGCTGGACACCATCTCCTACATCTGGCGGGACACACCGGCGCCGTACGGGCCGCTGTTCGTGCTGCTCGCCGGCGCGGCGGTGGAGGCCACCGGGTCGCTGCTCGCCGCCGTCGCGCTGTTCCGGGTGCTCGCAGTGGCCGGGGTGGCGCTCACCGCATGGGCGCTGCCGGTGCTGGCCCGCCGCTGCGGGGTGCCGCCGCGGCGGGCGCTCTGGCTGGCGCTGGCGAGCCCGCTGGTGCCCGTGCACCTGGTGTCCGGCGCGCACAACGACGCGCTGATGATCGGCCTGCTGGTGGCCGGGCTGGCGGTGGTGGCGGCCCGTCCGGGCCGGCCCGGACCGCTGCTCGCCGGTGGTGCGCTGCTCGGACTGGCCGCCGCCGTCAAGATCACCGCGCTGGTCGTGATGCCGTTCGCCGCGCTGGCCGCGATCGTCGGGGCGTACCGGATCAGGACGCTCGTGCGCGACGGCGGGTGGGTGGTCGGCGGCTCGCTCGCGGCGCTCGCCGCGGTGACGGTCGCCTCCGGCCTGGGGCTGGGGTTCGTCAGCGGGCTGGAACAGGGCGGGCTGGTGGTGGCCTGGACCTCGCCGCCGACGGCGGTGGGGCAGACCGTCGGCTACCTGCTGGCGCCGTTCGGCGTGCACGTCGACGCGCTGCCGGTGACCCGGGCGATCGGCATGGTCGTGCTGATCGCGGTGCTGATCTGGCTCTGGTTCCGGTCGTTCCGTCGCGGTGAGCCGTTCTGGCACGCCGGGCTGGCGCTGACCGCCACCGTCGCGCTCTCCCCGCTGTTCCACCCCTGGTACTGGCTGTGGCCGCTGGCGGTGCTCGCCGCCACCGCACGCCGCACGCTCTGGTTCTCGATCGTCACAGTGGTGTCGTCGTTCCTGGTGCTGGCCGACGGCACCGGGCTGGCCCGGTACTCCAAGATGCCCGGTGCGCCGCTGATGACCCTGTTCGTGATCGGGCTGGTCGTGTGGTTGGTACGGTCGGCTCGCAAGGGCCGGCAGCCGGTTCCCGTGGACTGAGGAGTGTGCCGGTGAGCGAGCCCGACGGACCCGTCCGGCCGATCGCCGCCGGTCTCGCCCGCTACGCCGGCCTCGCCGGGGCCGTGCTGCTCACCGCCGCCGGGTGGCTCGGCGGCGCGCTACCAGGCACGCCCCCGCGCGGCACGCTCGCCGCGATCTGGCACGCACCGAACGGGCCGGCGGCGCTCGGCTGCTGGCTGGCCGGGACGCTGCTGCTGGTGGGCGCCTGGTGGTCGCTGCGATGGGGCGCCCCGTCCGGCCGGTGGGCGTACCTGACCGCCGGGCTCTGGTCGCTGCCGCTGCTCGCCGCGCCGCCGATCGGCAGCCGCGACGTCTACTCGTACGCCTGCCAGGGCTGGACGTGGACGCAGGGGCTCAGCCCGTACCGGGTGGGGGTCGCGGCGGCCGGCTGCCCGTGGACCGACTCGGTGTCGCCGATCTGGCGGGACACCCCGGCGCCGTACGGGCCGTTCTTCGTCCTGCTGGCCGGGCTCGCCGTCCTCGCCGGTGGCGGCCTGATCGGGACGGTCGTGGCGCTGCGGCTGGTCGCGGTGGCCGGTGTGCTGCTGACCGCGCTCTGCCTGCCCGGCCTGGCCCGCGCCGCCGGGGTGCCCACCCGGCGGGCCGCCTGGCTGGTGCTCGCCTGCCCGCTGGTCGGGATCCACCTGGTGGCGGGCGCGCACAACGACGCGCTCGCGCTCGGGCTGCTCCTGCTCGGCCTGCTGGTGCTGGTCCGCCTGCCGGGCAAGCCGCGCGCGCTGCTGGTGGCCGGTGTGCTGCTGGGCCTTGCCGTGGCGGTGAAGGCGGTCGCGGTGGTGGCGCTGCCGTTCGCGGCGCTCGCCGCGGTGCTCGGCCGCTACACCTGGCGGGCGCTGCTGCGCGACGGCGGGCAGCTGGCCGCGTCGGTGCTCGGCACGCTGCTCGTCGTGTCGCTCGCCACCGGCCTCGGGCTGGGCTGGGTGGGAGGGCTCGGCCACAGCGGCGACTCGCAGCAGTGGACCTCCCCGCCCACAGCCGTCGGGTTCGTGATCGACTACGCCGGTGAGCTGGCCGGGCTACGGCCGCAGGCGGTGCCGGTGGTCCGGGCGGCCGCGCTGGTGCTGCTGGCCGCGACGCTGGTGGCGCTCTGGTGGCAGGCGTGGACGCGGCTGCGGCGGCTCAACGACGTCCGGCAGCGGGTGGCCCGGCTGACGCTGGCCCGCCCGCGGGTGGCGCTGCTCGGCGCGGGGCTGGCGCTCGCCGCCACGGTGCTGCTCGCCCCGGTCTTCCACCCCTGGTACGCGATCTGGCCGCTGACGCTGCTCGCGGTCGCGGCGGTGCCGCTGGCCCGGCAGGTCTGGTTCGTGGCGCCCTGCGCGGTGGCCTCGGCGCTCACCCTGCCGGACGGATCCAACCTGGCCCGGTTCAGCAAGGCGCCGGGCGCGGTGCTGATGACGGTGCTGGTGGTGGTCGTCGCGGTGGCCGGCGTCCGGGCCGCGCTGCGCCGCCGTGAAGGGCCGGACCGCGCTGCGTGAACGGCCGGGCCGGCTCCGCCATCGCGGAGCCGGCCCGGCCGGTGCTGACGTACGTGCTCAGCAGTCGAAGTACATCGCGAACTCGTGCGGGGTCGGGCGCAGACGCACCGGGTCGACCTCGTTGGCCCGCTTCCAGTCGACCCAGGTGGAGATCAGGTCCGGCGTGAACACGCCGCCGTCGAGCAGGTAGTCGTGGTCGGCCTCGAGCGCGTTGAGCACCTCCGGCAGCGAACCCGGCACCTGCTTCACGTCGCCCCACTCCTCCGGCGGGAGGTCGTAGAGGTCCTTGTCGATCGGGGCCGGCGGCTCGATCTTGTTCTTGATGCCGTCCAGGCCGGCCATCATCATGGCCGAGAACGCCAGGTACGGGTTGCTCGACGGGTCGGGCACCCGGAACTCGACGCGCTTGGCCTTCGGGTTGCTGCCGGTCACCGGGATGCGGGTGCAGGCGGAGCGGTTGCGCTGGGAGTAGACCAGGTTCACCGGCGCCTCGAAGCCCGGCACCAGACGACGGTAGGAGTTCACCGTCGGGTTGGTGAAGGCCAGCAGCGACGGAGCGTGGTGCAGGAGGCCGCCGATGTACCAGCGGGCGGTGTCGGACAGCCCGGCGTAGCCGGTCTCGTCGTAGAACAGCGGCTCGCCGCCGCGCCACAGGCTCTGGTGGGTGTGCATGCCGGAACCGTTGTCACCGAACAGCGGCTTCGGCATGAACGTCGCGGTCTTGCCGGCGGCCCAGGTCTCGTTCTTGACGATGTACTTGAACAGCTGGAGCTGGTCGGCGGCGTGCAGCAGCGTGGAGAACTTGTAGTTGATCTCCGACTGGCCGGCGGTGCCGACCTCGTGGTGCGACCGCTCGACGGTGAAGCCGCCGTCGACGAGGCGCCGCACGATCCGGTCACGCAGGTCGGCGTAGTGGTCCACCGGGGGCACCGGGAAGTAGCCGCCCTTGTAGGCGGTCTTGTAACCCCGGTTGCCGCCCTCCTCGATCCGGCCGCTGTTCCAGGCGCCCTCGATCGAGTCGATGTAGTAGAACGACTGGTGCGCGGAGGTCTCGTGGCGGATGGAGTCGAAGATGTAGAACTCCGCCTCGGCGCCGAAGTAGGCGGTGTCGGCGATGCCGCTGGCGGCGAGGTACGCCTCGGCCTTCTTCGCCACGTTGCGCGGGTCGCGGGAGTACGCCTCGCGGGTGAACGGGTCGTGGATGAAGAAGTTCAGCGCGAGCGTCTTCTGGGCCCGGAACGGGTCGATGAAGGCGGTGGCGACGTCCGGCAGCAGGAGCATGTCGGACTCGTGGATGGCCTGGAAGCCGCGGATCGAGGATCCGTCGAAGGCGAGGCCGTCGGTGAAGACGCTGTCGTCGAACGACTCGACCGGCAGGTTGAAGTGCTGCATCACGCCGGGCAGGTCACAGAAACGTACGTCGACGAACTTCACGTCCTCGTTGGCGAGGTATCGCAGGAGTTCCTCGGAATTGGCGAACACACGTCCTCCTGGCAGGTCCACTCCGGTAGCTGGCTACTGGCGACGCTATGGCCGGGGGGTTGCCCGGCCGTGTCTCGTCTGTTTCCGCCGTGTTACGTCGCTTGCGGAGCGTCATCCCGGCACGCTCTGATGCTGAATGTCGTATTTTTCGTCAGGGGTCGCGGCGGCGCTACCCTGGCCGCTGTGACCGATACCGCCGCCACACCGGTGCCGCCCGCCACCGACCCCGCCTTCACCCCGCCCAGCCTCGGCCGCCGCTTCGGCGCCCTGATCATCGACTGGGTGCTGTGCCTGATGGTCGCCCGGGCCTTCTCCGACCCGGTCCGCGACGGCTGGCCGCCGGTCCTGGTGCTGATCCTGGAGTACGGCTTCTTCATCGGCCTGTTCGCCCAGACCCCCGGCATGTTCCTGACCCGGCTGCGCTGCGTGTCCTGGGCCGACGGCGGCCGGATCGGGCTGCTCCGGGGCCTGCTGCGCGGCCTCCTGCTGGCCCTCGTGGTGCCGGCCCTGCTCATGGACGAGCACCGGCGGGGCCTGCACGACCGGCTCTCCGGGTCGGTCGTCACCGACGCCCCGCGCCGCTGACCCGCACGACGAAGGAGCCGGCCCCGCACGGGACCGGCTCCTTCTTCGCGTACGCCGGAGGTCAGCGACCCCGGGTCTGCCGGAACGCGCCGCGCGCCGGCCGCATGTTCTTCGGGATCGCGCCCTTGGGCATCTGCGGCCGCGCGGTGAGCGCCTTGAGCCGCTTGTCGAGCGCGTTGACGTCCTTGGGGGACAGGGCGCGGGGCAGCCGCATCAGCGTCATCCGCAGCTTGCGGACCGGCAGCTCACCCTCGCCCTGCCCGATCACGTAGTCGTGCAGCGGAGCGGTGCCGATCACCTTCGCCAGGCGGCGCTTCTCCTGGCCGAGCAGGCCGCGTACGCGCTGCGGGTTGCCCTCGGCCAGCAGGATCACGCCCTGCCGGCCCACCACCAGGTGCACCATGTCCATCTGCGTGGTGGAGCTGACCGCCGGGGTGACCCGCCAGTCGCCGCGCATGCTCTCCATGATCTGCGCCGCCGCGCCCGGCTGCCCCTCGGCGGCGTTCATCATCGCCTTGTTGGACCGCAGGTTGAGCACGATCAGCACGGCGAGCAGGGCGAGCAGGATGCCGACCGGCAGCCAGATCCAGCTCCAGGCGATCACCGCGACCACGGTGAGCGCGAGCGGGATCAGCACCGCCGCCGCGGTCAGCGGCGCGAACCACTTGTCCTGCTTGGCGGTGAACCGGAACACCATCCCGATCTGCTTCAGCCGCTGGCCGAACGAGACCTTCTCCTGGGGCTTTGCCATACCGCAGAGTCTAGTGGTCGGCGCACATCACGTTGATCCGTGGCCGCCTCTTCCGCCGAGGGCTGAGTACCTTACCGCCGTGCCGGCCCGAACCGGCCCGCCGGTAAGGAGGCCGGGCGGGCGAAGATCAGGCGGCGTACCCATGCCCCGGGGGCACCTTCGCGCGGAGAGTCGATCTCGACAGGGAACGACACCGCACGACAAGGGAGATCGAGATGTTCGGCAACGACGCGGACTTCATCCTCAGCATCCACCGCAGCCACGCCTCCGAGTTGCAGGCCGACGCCGCACAGGACCGGCTCGCCCGGTCGCTGCCACGGCGGCACCCGCGCGGCTGGCTCAGCCGCCGGCAGCACAACGCCCGCACCACCGACGCCCGCCGGTGACCGCACCGGCGGCCGTCGCCGGACTCGCCGGTCCGGCCGTCCCCGGGATCGTGGGCGCGGCCGGTGCCGCAGGGCAGTTCGCCGGTCCGGCCGTCCCCGGGATCGTGGGCGCGGCCGGTGCCGCAGGGGAGTTCGCTGGTCCGGCCGTCCCCGGGATCTTGGGCGCGGCCGGTGCCGCAGGGCAGTTCGCCGGTCCGGCCGTCACGGGGGCGGCCGGACCGGCAGCGACGCGCGGCCCGATCGGCCCGGTCGGGCCGTCGGGGGCGCGTGGCATGCTCGACGGCGTGACCGTACGCGCCGCCAGCACCGTCCTCGTCGGCCGCCGGACCGAGCTGACCGCGCTCGGCGACGCGCTGGCCCGGTCCCGGTCCGGCGAGCCGGCGACGGTGCTCGTCGGCGGCGAGGCGGGTGTCGGCAAGACCCGGCTGCTGGAGGAGTTCGGCACGCAGGTGGACGCGGCCGGCGCGCGGCTGCTCGTCGGCCAGTGCCTGGAGCTGGGCGAGGCCGGCCTGCCGTTCGCCCCGTTCGCCGCCGCGCTGCGCGACGTGCTGCGCCACGACGGGCCGGCCGCCTTCGCCGGCTACGAGGCGGAGTTCGCCCGGCTGCTGCCGGAACTCGCCCGGATGCCCGCAGGTGTCGCCGCGCCCGCCGGGCCGGCGCTCGCCGACACCCCGCGTGGCTACCTGTTCGACCTGGTCGCCGACCTGTTCCGGCGGATCGCCGAGGAACGCCCGCTGGTGCTGGTGATCGAGGACCTGCACTGGGCCGACCGGTCCACCCGGGATCTGATCGGCTTCCTGGTGCGGGCCGCCCGCGCCACCCGCCTGCTGGTCGTCTGCACGTACCGCACGGACGAGCTGCACCGCGGGCACCCGCTGCGGCCGTTCCTCGCCGAGCTGGACCGGGTCCGCGGCGTGGACCGGATCGAGCTGGGCCGTCTCGACCGCGACGGCACCGCCGCGGTGCTGGCCGACCTGCTCGGCACCGAGCAGTACGCCCGGACCGTCGACGACGTGCACGAACGCACCCAGGGCAATCCGTTCTTCATCGAGGAGCTGGCCGCCGCCGGCGGCCCGGTCGGCTGCGCGGCCATCCCGGAGACGCTGCGCGACCTGCTGCTGGCCCGCGTCGACCGGCTGCCCGAGCCGGCCCAGCGGGTGCTGCGGATCGCCGCCGCCGGGGGCACCCGCTTCGCCCACCAACTGCTCGCCGAGGTGGCCGGCCTGCCCGAGGCCGAACTGGAGGACGCGCTGCGCGCCGCCGTCGCCGGGCAGCTCGTGGTGGCCGACCCGGACGGCGACTACGAGTTCCGGCACGCGCTGGTCCGCGAGGCCGTGCACGACGACCTGCTGCCCGGCGAGCACGCGCGGCTGCACGCCCGGTACGCCGCCGCGATCGAGGCCCAACCCCACCTGGTCGCCGCCGGTCGCGCGCCGGCCGAGATCGCCCACCACTGGTACGCCGCGCACGACCACCCGCGCGCGCTCACCGCCGCCCTGGTCGCCGCCGAGGCGGCGGCCGAACGGTACGCGTACGCGGAGCAGAGCCGCCTGCTGGAGCGCGTCCTCGAACTGTGGGAGCAGGTGCCCGACGCCGCCGACCGGCTCGGCATGGACCACCTGCGGGTGCTGGAGGATACGCTCACCGCCGCGGTCACCGCCGGTGACCTCAGCCGGGCGCTCACGCTCACCCGGGCCGCGCTCGCCGAGGTCGACCCCGGCGCCGAACCGCTGCGCGCCGCCCGCCTGCTCGACCATCGCGGCCGGCTGTTCGCGCTGCTCGGCAAGAGCGACGGCGCGGCCGAGCTGCGCGAGGCGTACCGGCTGGCGGCCGGCGCCCCCGACGGCCCGGAACGGTTCGCCGTGCTGGCCGACATCGCGTCGCACCTGATGAAGGTCGACCCCCGCGAGGCCGCCTCGGTCGCCGCCGAAGCCGCGGCCGGCGCGTCCGAGGTCGGCACCGACCTGGTGCTGCTGCCCACCCGGATCGCCCTGCTGCACCGCCTCGACGGCACCCCGGAGCGCGGGCTGGCCGAGCTGCGCGGGGTCGAGGCGCGGGCCCGCGCCGCCGGTGACTCGTGGGCCCTGGTCAGTGCGCTGGTCTTCCTCTCCGACGTGCTCTACGAACTGGGCCGCTACGACGAGTCCGAACAGGCGGCCGCGGCCGGGGTGAGCGAGGCGCGCCGGGTCGGCATCAGCCGCTCGATCGGGGCGTACCTGCTGTCGAACCGGGCCGAGGCGCTGATCGCGCTGGGCCGCTGGGACGAGGCGGACGCCACCTGCGCCGAGGCGGCCCGGATCGACCCGCCCGGCGTGTCCGGGCTGCACTGGCTGCAACTGCGCGCCGGGCTCCACCTGGCCCGCGCCCATCCCGGCGCCGACGAGGTCGTCGGGCGGGCGCTGGCGTTCCTCAGCCGGCCCTACCTCTGGCCGAACCACCGGCTGCCGCTGCACGAGCTGCGCGTGGAGGCCGCGCTCGCCGCCGACGACAAGCTGGAGGCGGTACGCGCGGCGCGCGCCGCCCTGGCCGACGCGCACCTGGCCGACCTGCCGCGTGAGGGCTGGCCGCTGCTGAACGCGCTGGCGCGTACCGCCGCCGTGATCGGGGACGCGACGCTCGCCGCCGAGGTGTCGGCGGTGGCCGCCGCGCTGCCCGCCCGGCACCCGGCCGAGCACGCCCACGCGGCCCACGTCACCGCCGTCCTGACCGGGCTCGGCCCCGCCGCTCCCGCCGAGGCGCTCGCCGCGTGGCGGGAGGCCGTGGCGGCGTGGCGGGCGGCCGGGCAGCCGTACCCGCTGGGCCGGACGCTGCTCGGGCTGGCCGAGGCGGCCGCGGCGGCGGGCGAGCGGGACGAGGTCGCCGCCGCAATACGGGAGACGGCCGAACTGGCCGCCCGGCTGGGCGCCACCCCGCTGGGCGAGCAGGCGGCGACGCTGGCCCGCCGGGTCGGGCTGCGGGGCACCGGGCGACCCGGGCCGGACCTGCTGACCAGCCGGGAGCAGGAGGTGCTGCGACTGGTCGCCGAGGGGCACAGCAACAGCCGGATCGCCGAGCGGCTGTTCATCTCGCCGAAGACGGCGAGTGTGCACGTGTCCCGGATCATCGCCAAGCTCGACGTGACCAACCGGGTCGAGGCCGCCGCGCTGGCCCACCGCCTCGGCCTGCTCGACGCTTCGCCACCCGCCCCGGCACAGCGCCGCGCCCGGTAGCGCGCCGCGTCCGGTAGCGCGCCGCGTCCGCGTCAGCGGCGCGGCAGGTAGATCCGCCAGCCGGCCACCGTGACCACGTCGAGCGCGCCGGATTCGGTGCCGAGGCGTTCGTCCAGCCGTGCGGCCAGCGGCGAGCCGGCCGGCGCCACCCACGCCGCGCCCGGGTCGGCGGCCACCTCCCGCCGGTACGCGGGCAGCCGGTCGAAACCCGGGGTCAGGTCGTCGTCGACCACGGCACAGACCACGTTCTCGCCGGTGGCGTAGGTGAGCCGGTTGCACGTCCAGTAGCCGCCGCGGACGTTCCGGACGTCGAGCGCGCCGAGCGTGTCCACGAGCGACCGGTGCCGGTCCGCCTCGGCGTGCACGTCGGGCGCCGCACGGATCACGTCCACAGTGGCCGACGCGCCGGTGCCGAGTACACCCGCGAGCACTGCCACCGCCCCGACGCCCGCCGCCCGGGCCTTCGGCCCGGCCGTCCGCCCGCCGGTCGCCTTGGTCGACTCCACCTCGGGGAGATGGCCGTATCCGCCCCCCTCCGATGCAGCCACCTCGGCGAGCTGGCGTTGGGTGAGCGGGTCGGATGCCGCCACCTCGGCGAGCCGGCGCGGCCTGGCGAGCGGGCGGGCGGCCTGCCACAGTGGCCAGAGCAGGGCGGGCACGGCGACCGCCAGGCACGACAGGTAACGACTGCTCTCGATCGGCGTCTGCCCGGCCGCGTTGCTCACCGCGTACGCGGCCAGCACGCCCGCCGCGCCGCCGAGCAGCGCCAGCCGCACCCCGGCCGACACCCGCACCGCCGAACCCGGACGGCCGGAAGCGCGGCGCAGGGTGTGCCACGCGGTGAGCGCGGCGAGCACCAGCAGCACCGGGAACGCGACGGCCCACCAGAGCTGCCAGGTGGCACACCGGCCGGGTGAGCAGAAGCCCATCGCCAGCGGTGGCCCGAGGACCAGCGCGCCGTGCAGCCGGTCCGCCCAGTCCGCAGCGGTGCCGGAGCCACCCGCGGCCAGCACCGCGGTCACCGGGTTGCGACCGTGCCGGATGCTGTCCACCAGCATCGGGGCCGCGCCCAGCAGCAGCGCGCCGGCCAGCACCAGCCCGGCCAGGCCGGCCAGTTCCCGCCGGCGCCGCGCCACGAGCAGCACGCCGAGCGTCAGCACGTACGGCAGGATCAGCGGGTCCACCCAGAGCAGCACCCCGGAGATCAGTCCCCACGCCGCCCAGCGGGGCAGTCGCGCGCCCGGCCCGCTCACGCAGAGCCCGACCGTGAGCAGCGCCAGCGCCGCACCGGCCGGGTTCAGCTCCGGATAGCCGCCACCGGCGATGAGCTGGTTCTTCACCACCCGGTCCGCGCCGAGCGCCAGCACGGCGACGACGAGCAGGGTGTACCAGCGGTCACCACCGAGCCGCCGGGTCAGCCGCCAGGACAGCAGCAGGAACAACGCGTACAACGCGAGCGTGGGCAGCCGCAGCACGAGCACCGACGGCCCGGCGAGCGCGACCAGCGGCGCGGCCAGGTACGCCTCCAGCGTGCCCATGTACGCCTGGCCGTAGAACCAGACCGGGAAGCCCTCACCGCGGGCGATGTGCAGGGCGGCCAGCCCCATCGTCGCCTCGTCGCTGTTGGTGGGCGGCACGTCGGCGAACAGCAGCGCCAGCCGATAGCCCACCCCGGCGAACCCGACGAGCAGGGCGAGCAGCGTCGGCAACGGCAGCCGCCGGGGCGTACGAGGGCGCACGGCTTCGCGTGGCTCCTCGCGTACCCCGGCGGTCATGCCTGTGATCATGGCATCCGGCGGGCGGCCGGCGGCGGGTGACGCGGTGGTCGGCCGGCCTCAGCCGGCGACGGTGACCTCCCGTCGGGCGTCGAGCGCCTGCTGGTAGAGACGGCCCGCACGGTACGACGAGCGGACCAGCGGGCCGCTCATCACGCCCGCGAAGCCGATCTCCTCGGCCTCCTCACGCAGCTCGACGAACTCCTCCGGCTTGACCCAGCGGGTCACCGGGTGGTGCCGGGGGGAGGGACGCAGGTACTGCGTGATGGTGATCAGCTCGCAGCCCGCCTCGTGCAGGTCGCGCAGCGCCTGGGACACCTCGGCGCGCTCCTCGCCCATGCCGAGGATCAGGTTGCTCTTGGTGACCAGGCCGTCGGCCCGCGCCTGGCGGATCACGTCCAGCGAACGCTCGTAGCGGAACGCCGGGCGGATCCGCTTGAAGATGCGCGGCACGGTCTCCACGTTGTGGGCCAGCACCTCGGGCCGCGAGCCGAAGACCTCGGCGAGCTGCTCGGGCACCGCGTTGAAGTCGGGGATGAGCAGCTCGACGCCGCAGCCGGACTGAAGCGCGTGGATCTGCCGGACCGTCTCGGCGTAGAGCCATGCCCCGCCGTCGGGCAGGTCGTCGCGGGCGACACCGGTGATGGTCGCGTAGCGCAGGCCCATGGCGGCGACCGACTCGGCGACGCGCCGCGGCTCGTCGGCGTCGAACTCGGCCGGCTTGCCGGTGTCGATCTGGCAGAAGTCGCAGCGCCGGGTGCACTGGTCACCACCGATGAGGAACGTGGCCTCCCGGTCCTCCCAGCACTCGTAGATGTTGGGGCAGCCGGCCTCCTGGCACACGGTGTGCAGCCCTTCGCGCGAGACGAGCCCGCGCAACTGGGTGTACTCCGGGCCCATCTTGGCCTTGACCTTGATCCACGGCGGCTTGCGCTCGATCGGCGTCTCGGCGTTGCGCGCCTCGATCCGCAGCATCCGCCGCCCCTCCGGGGCGACAGTCGCGGTGCGCGCTGGCTGCTCAGTCGTCGGCGCGGATTGCTCGATCGTCACAAAACCGAGCGTACGCCGGTCGGCGCCGGTCGATGAACGGCGGGCGACGGCCGTCACGCCGGAATCGCTGTGACACCGGACACCAGGGGCGAAAAAACCCGGTCACAGCGTGGCGCGGGTGGTGCTAGCGTGCCGGGCAGAGCTGTGACGGAGCCGAGTAACGGACCGATCCGCCAGTCGAGAGAGCCGCCGGTTGCTGCGAGGCGGTCTGGCGCCGGCCCGTGAAGACCCTCCCGAGCTGCGGGAAGAACGGCGCCGTGCGCCCAGTAGAGCCCGCCCGGCCGGCCCCGGTGAAAAGGCGACGAACGAGGCCCCCGCCCGGCGGGGGCGAAGGTGTGGTGGCACCGCGAGGTTCCCGCTCGCCCACACCTCCCTGGGGATCGCGTTGCGATTGGTCAAGGAGGTAGTCGTCGTGCAACGCATCCTGTCCGCAGAACTCCCAGCCCATGTGGGCGCCACCGTGCGACTCGCCGGCTGGGTCCACCGCCGCCGGCTGCTCAAGTCGGTGGCCTTCCTGATCCTCCGCGACGCCGCCGGGCTCGCCCAGGTGGTGGTCGCCGCGCCCGCCGTGCGCGAGCAGGTCGAGGCGCTCACCGAGGAGACGGTCGTCGAGGTGGTCGGCACCGTGGTCGCGAACCCCACCGCGCCCGCCGGGGTCGAGGTCGTCGAGCCGACGGTACGTCCGCTCGGGCCGCCCGCCGTCCCGCCCCCGTTCGACCTGTACCGGCCGGTGCTCACCGCCACCCTGCCCACCCAGCTCGACAACGCGCCGACCGCACTGCGGCACCCGAGCCGGTCCGCCGCGCTGCGGATCTCGGCGGCGGCCGTGTCCGGCTTCCGGGCCACGCTCGACGGGCAGGGCTTCGTCGAGGTGCACACGCCGAAGGTGGTCGCCTCGTCCACCGAGAGCGGGGCCAACGTGTTCGCGCTGGACTGGTTCGGGCGGCCCGCCTACCTGGCCCAGTCGCCGCAGTTCTACAAGCAGCTCATGGTCGGTGTCTTCGAGCGGGTCTACGAGGTGGGGCCGGTGTTCCGCGCCGAGCCGCACGACACGGTGCGCCACCTGGCCCAGTACACGTCGCTCGACGTCGAGCTGGGTTTCGTGACCGACCACCGGGACGTGATGGCCGTGCTGCGCGGCACCCTGGCCGGGATGATGGCGACAGTCGCCGAGCGGGCCGGCGGCGCGCTGGCCACGCTCGGCGTGACGACGCCGGAGGTGCCGGCCGAGATCCCGGCGGTGCACTTCACCGACGCGCTGAAGATCGCCGGAGCGCCGGCCGACGAACCCGACCTGGCCCCGGCGCACGAGCGGGCGCTGGGGGAGTGGGCACTCCGCGAGCACGGCAGCGACTTCCTCTTCGTCACCGGCTATCCGATGGCGAAGCGCCCGTTCTACACCCATCCGGACCCGGCCCGGCCCGCGTACTCGAACGGTTTCGACCTGCTGTTCCGGGGCGTGGAGCTGGTGACCGGCGGGCAGCGGCTGCACCGGCACGTCGACTACCTGGCTGCCCTGGCGGCGCGCGGCGAGCCGGTCGAGCCGTACGCCGGGTACGTGGACGCGTTCCGGCACGGCATGCCGCCGCACGGCGGTTTCGCGATCGGGCTGGAGCGGTTCGTCGCGCGGCTCACCGGCGCGGCGAACGTCCGCGAGGTGACCGCCTTCCCGCGCGACCTGCACCGCCTCACGCCCTGACGGCCGCGGGCCGGCGCGGCTTGCGCCGTGCCGGCCCGCGGCGGCGGCTTCCTCTCGGCCGGTCCGGGTCCGGGTCCCGGTCCCCGCCCGGTCCCGGTGGCGGGGCGCGGGCTCGCCGGAGCAGTCGGTCGAGCCGCCGGCCTCCGCACCGGCTCGGATCGGTCACAGAGGGTGATGAAAGGTCGCACAGGCTTGCAGTCACGCTCGGTGATGGGGCATCCGAAGTCGTCGAGATGCCCTTTGCGGCGGCGAATCGCGCTGAGCAGGGGTTATGGCGAACGACCCGCGAGCGGAAGGGAATGGTCTCTGCGCACTTTGCTCTGCAGCCACGGGCGCACCGATCGACCGGGAGTGACCGTTGCGGATCCGGCTGCAGAGCAAAGTCGGCGAGAGGTCACATGCCGCAGGCGCGCGCCCTGTCACTTACCGTTACCGATGGCGAGGTGGCCCTGGGCGGGCGGCGACCCGGGACTGGTCGGCCACCGCACACCGAGCGATGCGCGGCGGCCGGGGGCGGGACCACGCGGACGGGCCAGGCCGGGAGGTCAGGCGGGGCGGCGCGAGCGCGGCGAGCCGAAAGGCAAAGGGCGAGGGTCGAGGGTCGAGGGGCGAGGAGGGGAAAAAGGGAGCGGTCAGGCCGGGCCGAGCAGGTCCCAGGGGTTGCCGGCGATGTCGCGGAAGACCGCGACCCGGCCGTACGGCTCGGTGCGGGGCGGGCGGACGAACTCGACGCCCGCGTCGACCATCCGCCGATACACCGCCTCGAAGTCGTCGACCTGGAGGAAGAAGCCCACCCGGCCGTGGGTCTGGTCGCCCACGGCACCGGATTGGTGTTCGCCGTCGGCGCGGGCCAGCAGCAGGCCGGTGCCGCCGCCCGGTGGGCGTACCACCACCCAGCGCTTGGGCCGGCCGTCGTTGGTCAGCGACGGGCTGTCCTCCGCCAGCTCGAACCCGAGCACCTCGGTGAAGAACGCGATGGCCGGGTCGTACTCGGCCACGACGAGCGTGACCAGGTCGAGCCGCACCGGGCTCAGACCTGCGTCAGCGTCGGCAGGTGCCGCTCGACCACCGGCAGCACGTCGGCGACGGTGATCGGCCGGCCCAGCTCGGCGGTCAGCGAGGTGACCCCGGCGTCACGGATGCCGCAGGGCACGATCCGGTCGAAGAAGCCCAGGTCGCAGTCGCAGTTGATGGAGAAGCCGTGCAGCGTGACGCCACGGGCCACCCGGATGCCGATGGCGGCCACCTTGCGGGCCGGGCCCCGGCCGTCCTCCGGCACCCACACGCCGCTGCGCCCCTCGACCCGGCCGGCGGCCAGCCCGAACTCGGCGCAGACGTCGATCAGCAGCTGCTCGGTGCGCCGGACGTACGCGACCACGTCGACCGGGTCGGGCAGCCGGACGATCGGGTAGCCGACGAGCTGCCCCGGACCGTGCCAGGTGATCTTGCCGCCGCGGTCCACGTCCACCACCGGGGTGCCGTCCATCGGCCGGTCCCACGGCTCGGTGCGCTTGCCGGCGGTGTAGACGCTGGGGTGCTCCAGCAGCAGCACGGTGTCGCCCTGCTCGCCGGCCACCACCGCCTCGTGCAGCCGGCGCTGCTCGTCCCAGGCGGCCTGGTAGTCGAGCAGGCCGGCGCGGACGGCGGTCAGCCCGGAAGTCGTCACGCTCACCCGTCCAGCCTAGTCCCGCCCTCCGGCAACCGGACCCGTGAGCCTCGTCGCGTCAGTCCGGCACCCGCCACAGCCAGACGTCCTCCACCCGCTCGGGCGGGCCGAGCAGCGCGGTGGCGGTGCGCCGCAGCGCCTCCTCGTCGACGTCGAACTTGGCACCGTGCACCCGGTCCGGCAGCACCACCGCCTGCACCCCCCAGTAGCGCAGGTCCGCCCGGGACTCGCGGATGCTGCCGTCGGTGATGATCGGCACCAGCCCGGTCCGGCCGGCCTGGTCCATCAGCGAGTCGAAGGTGCGCGGCACCGGGCCGATCCGGCCCCGGCCCTCCGGGCCGCCCGGCCCGAGGAAGAACCCGGACGGGATCCGGAACTCGCCCTGCCGGTTCGCCAGCGCGTACGCCTGCCAGCGCTGCCCGTCCGGGTAGACGTCAACGGTCAGCGGCAGCGGGGTCAGCACCCCGTCGGGCGGGACGTAGCGCTGCCAGGCGCCACTGGTGATGAACTGCGGAATCGGCTCGCGGACGCTGGTGAGCAGCGGCGTCGGCACGAGCGGCAGCAGCGCGGCGACGAAGCCGAGCGTCCAGGCGAGCCCGCTCACCCGGTGTCGTGGCGGCCGGGCCCGCAGCGTGTCGATCGCGTACGCCAGCAGCAGGCCGATGACCGGCGCTACGACGAGGGCCAGCCGGGACGGCAGCGCCGCGTTGATCACCGGCAGGTTGTCCAGCACCCCGAACGGCAGCGTCTGGTCGAAGCGGCGGCCGTTCCACTTCACCGTCGGCCCCCACGACAGCACCGCGAAGACCACGGCGGTCACCCCGAGCGCCGCGAGCGTGGCCCGGAACGCCCGGTCCGCGCGCCACCACAGCAGCGCGAAGCAGGCGACCGCGAGCAGGAGCAGCGGTACGCCGAAGAACGAGTTCTCCTCCGTCGGGTTGGGAGCCAGCGAGGTGCCCCACCCGGCCCAGCCGGCCAGCGACCGGCGCGGGTACGACCCGTACGCTGCGATGTCCTCGGAGTGGATCAGCGGGTCGAACCCGGTGCCGTGGAACCGTTGCGGTCCGAGGAAATGCAGCCAGAGCGGGTACGCCAGCAGTGCCCCGGCGACGAGCGCTGTCACGCCCAGCCCGGCCGCCATCCGGGGCAGCGCAGCACGCACCTCGGACCGGCGGGCCGGGTGCAGCGCCCACACCGCGAGGAACACGCCGAGCGCCAGTGCGGTGAAGAAGAGCCCTTCGGCGGCGATCGAGAACGCGACCGCGACCAGCAGGCCGAGCACGATCCCGCCGGTGACCGCCCGCCCGGGACGCCGCAGCCGGAACACGCCCCAGATGAGCAGCGGCACCAGCCAGCCGGCGGTCCAGTTCAGGTGCGCGTTCGCGTGCGACACCATCGCCGGGCAGAAGGCGATGAACAGCGCGCCCACACCGGCGGCCAGCCGGCTGCCGACCAGGTGCCGGCTGAGCAGCCAGTACCAGGCGACAGCCGTCGCGGCCAGGTTGAGCGTGAGGATCACCAGGAACGTCGCGGGCGGCCCGATCAGGTACGTCAGCGGCGCGAAGACCGCCGCGTACACGGTGATCGAGGTGTTGACCGCGAGGTTCACCCCGTCCGGGACGTTGATCAACGTGGTGAACAGCGGGTTCTGCCCGTGTGTCAGCGCGTGCCCGCCGAACGCCAGCAGCCACTCGAACAGCGCCTGGTCGCTGGAGTTGACGGTGATCGCTCGGCTGTTGGGATCCCGCCACAGGCCACTCGTCACCCAGAGGGCCAGGGCCAGCGCGGCGAGCGTGACCAGCAGGTCGGCGCGCCGGTCGCGGACGCGTGTCGGCGCCGGGCCGGCGGCCGGGGACGGGGAGGAGGGCACGCAGCGGACGTTACCAACCGGACCTGGGCAGACCGCCCGGACACGGAACTCGCCGCACACTTCGGTGGTCGTGAATGTGTGAGTGGCGGCCATTCCGGTGTGACGAAACGCGGCCGTAACGTCGCGGCAACCCGGAGGTGACTCAGTTCACATTCCACGATCGGGAGGTCCCCGTGCCCCGCTCCTCATCCCTCATCGCCCGCGTCGCCGGGGCGGCGGCCGGGGTCGTGCTGGCCGCGGCCACCGCGCTGGTCGCCGCCCTCCCCGCCCAGGCCGCCTCGCTGACCCAGGTCACCGGGTTCGGCTCCAACCCCGGCAACCTGGCCATGTACGCGTACCGCCCGGACGGCCTGCCCGCCGGCGCGCCCGCCGTGGTGCTGCTGCACGGCTGCGTGCAGAACGCCTCCACGTACGTCGCCAACTCCGGCTGGCAGAAGTACGCCGACCAGTGGAAGTTCACGCTCATCGCGCCGCAGCAGCCCAGCGGCAACAACGCCAACTCCTGCTTCAACTGGTTCGAGACCGGTGACACCGCACGCGGACAGGGCGAGGCGCTGTCGATCAAGCAGATGGTCGACTACGCCAAGAGCACCTACGGCACCGACGGCGCCCGCGTCTACGTCAGCGGCCTCTCCGCAGGCGGGGCGATGAGCGCGGCCATGCTCGCCGCCTACCCGGACGTCTTCGCCGGCGGCTCGATCGTCGCCGGCATCCCGTACCGCTGCGCCACCAGCACCGTCACCGCGTTCAGCTGCATGAACCCGGGCGTGGACAAGACCCCGGCGCAGTGGGGCGACCTGGTCCGCGGCGCGTACCCCGGCTACTCCGGCAAGCGCCCCCGCGTGGCGATCTGGCACGGCACCAGCGACACCACTGTGGCGACCGCGAACGCCGCCGAGTCGCGGGACCAGTGGACGAACGTGCTGGGCGTGCCGGCCACCCCGACCAGCACGTCCACGCTGCCGGCCGGCACCAGCCTGGAGGTCTACGGCAGCGACCAGGTCCGCCTCTACCGGGTCTCCGGGATGGGCCACGGCACCCCCGTCGACCCGGGTACGGGCGCGGACCAGTGCGGCACCGCCGGGGCGTACTTCCTGGACACCATCTGTTCGACGTACCGGGACGCGGTCTTCTTCGGGCTCGGCGGTGGCGGCGCCTCGCCGAGCCCGACCCCGACGGCGACCGCGTCGCCCAGGCCGACCGCCTCGCCCACGCCCACCGCCTCGCCCAGCCCGACCAGTGCGCCGGTCTGCGTCACCGCCAGCAACTACGCGCACGTGGTGGCCGGCCGGGCCTACCAGTCCGGCGGGTACGCCTACGCGCTCGGCAGCGGGCAGCGGATGGGCCTCTACAACACCTTCTACACGAGCACGCTGAAGCAGACCGGGCCCGCGTACTGGGTGATCGGCTGCTGATCCGCCGCGTCGCGCCGCCCTCGCTCAGCCGGTGAGGGCGGCGCGCAGCGCGCCCGGCAGGTCCGGGTGCGCCCAGGCGAAACCGGCCTTGTCCAGCACACCGGGCAGCACCCGCGTGCTGGTGAGCGCCTCCTGCGCGAAACCGCCGAGCGCGACCTTCAGCGCCAGCGCCGGGATCGGCATGATCGCCGGGCGGTGCAGCTGCCGGGCGAGTTCCCGGGTGAACTCGGCGTTGGTGACCGGTGCCGGGCCGACCACGTTCACCGGGCCGGCCACGTCGTCGCGGGCCAGCAGGAACTTCGCGGCGTCGAGCCAGTCCCGCATCGAGATCCACGGCAGCCACTGGCGGCCGTTGCCCAGCTTGCCGCCGACGCCGAGCCGGAACGGCAGGAGCTGCGGCTTGAGCAGGCCGCCGTCGCGGTGCAGTGGCAGTCCGGTACGCAGGCGCACCACCCGTACGCCGGCGTCCTCGGCCGGGCGGGTCGCGGCCTCCCAGACCCGGCAGACGTCGGCGAGGAACCCCTCACCGGCTGGCGCCTCCTCGGTGACCGCACGGTCGCCGGTGTTGCCGTACCAGCCGACGGCGGAGGAGTTCAGCAGCACCGCGGGCCGGTCGGCGGCGGGCAGGCCGGCGATCGTGATGGCGAGCGTGGTGGTGCTGTCCACCCGGCTGGTCCGGATCGTCTTCCGGTACTCGTCGTTCCAGCGCTTGTCACCCACCCCGGCGCCGGCCAGGTTCACCACCGCGTCGGCGTCGGCGACGCACTGCGGGTCCAGTTGCGCGGCGGACGGGTTCCACTGCCGTTCGACGGGGGTGCGCGGCGGGCGGCGGACCAGGCGCGTGACCTGGTGGCCGTCCGCGGTGAGGCAGTCGACCAGTCGGGTGCCGAGGAAACCGGACGCGCCGGCCATGAGGATCCGCATGCTCACATCTTCGAGTACGGAGCGCGATTCGGATGCGTTGAGCGAAATCACTCACTCGTCACGCCCGCCGGTTGCGCGCGCTGAAGGCGTTGCGGTTTTTTCGAATAGCGATACGCTTGCGTCATGAGCAGCGCCCTGCGTGAACGTACGGTCCTTCCCCCGGACGACCCCGCTGAGCTGGCCCGGTTCGTGCAGGAACTGCGCAGCGCCGGCGGTCGTGCGCGGGCCAGGCTGGTCGGGCCGGACGGATCCGAGATCGAAATCCCGGACGAGCTGTACGGGGTGCTGCGGGACGTCGTGACGGCGCTGTCCGAGGGCCTCGCGATCTCCATCGCACCGCACAACACGATGTTGACGACCCAGGAGGCGGCGGACCTGCTCAACATCTCCCGGCCCACGCTGGTCCGGTTGCTGTCCGAGGGCGAGATGCCGCACACGATGCGCGGCCGTCACCGGCGGGTCATGCTCCGGGACGTTCTCGACTACCAGGAGCGGACCCGGCAGGCACGCCGCCGGACACTCGACCGGATGACCGCCGAAGCCGAGGAAGACGGCCTGTACGACGCGACCGGCATGCCCCGCAGGACGAGATGAGCGTGACCTGAGTGGCGTTCCCGGCGTTTCTCGACACCTGCGTCCTCTACCCGGCGCATCTCTGCGACACCCTGCTGCGGCTGGCCGAGGTCGCCGCCTACCGACCCCTCTAGTCCAGGGACGTGCTGGACGAGTTGCGACGCAACCTGATCGCACGAGGCATCGCGGAGGAGCGGGTCGACCGCCGCCTCGGCCAGATGGCGGAGGCGTTTCCGGACGCCATGGTCAGCGGATACGAGTCGCTGATCGACGGCATGTCCAACGACCCCAAGGACCGGCACGTGCTCGCCGCCGCCGTCCGGGCGAACGCGGAGGTGCTGGTCACGTTCAACGTCGGTGACTTTCCCGAGCCGTCGCTCAAGTCGTTCGACATCGTGGCGGTGCACCCGGACGACTTCCTGCTCGACCAGCTGGACCTCTATCCGGGGCAGACACTCGACGTCCTGCACCGCCAGGCGGCCGCCTACCGCAGGGAGCCGACGACCGTACCGGGTCTGCTCGTACTGCTGGGACGCACCGGCCTGCCCCGGTTCGCCGCGGAGGTCCGCCGACACCTCTGAGGCGGGCCCCGCGGCGGGACCGGGCGGTCACGCGTCGGCAGGGGCGGTACGCAGGTCGGCGAGCAGTCGTTCCACCTCGGCGAACGCGTCCTGCAGCAACGGCCCGTACGCCAGCGCGCCGAGGTTCTCCTCGGCCTGCGCGACGGTCCGGCACCCGGGGATGGGCAGGGTGTGCGGGCTGCGGGCGAGCAGCCAGCCCAGCGCGCCCTGGGCGAGGGTGCGGCCGTCGGCGGTCAGCGCCTCGCGGACCCGGGCCACCCGCTGCGCCCACTCGGTGCGCGGTACGCCGCCGGTGAACCAGTCCAGCCACTCCGGGGCCACGCCGCGCACGTCGTCGTCGCCCCGGGCGGCCGGCGCGCCCTGGTACTTCGCGGTGAGCAGGCCCATCGCCAGCGGCCCCCGGTTCAGGGCGGCCAGGTCGAGCTCCGCGCACACCGCGAGCATGGCCGCGTTGTCCCGCAGCACCGACTGGTCGTGCTGGATCGCCGCGCAGTGCGGTCCGGCCTCGGCGAAGGCGCGTGCCGAGGCGGGGTCGTCGGTGCTCCAGCCGTACGCCCGGATCTTCCCCTGGGTGACCAGGTCCTCCAGGGTGCCGACGAGGTCCAGCGCCTGCGGCACCGGCAGGCCGCCCAGGTGCAGCTGGTAGAGGTCGACGTGGTCGGTGCCGAGCCGGCGCAGCGAACCCTCCAGGCTGCGCCGGGCGTAGTCCGCCGTGGCGTCCTCGCCCAGCGCCTGGCGGGTCTCCTCGTCGGTGGGATAGCCGAACTTGGTCGCGATGACCGCGCGGTCCCGGCGGCCGGCCAGCGCGCGCCCGAGCACCCGCTCGCTGTGCCCGGCGCCGTAGTTGCTGGACGTGTCGAACAGCGTCGCGCCCAGGTCGAGGGCCCGGTGGACGGTACGCACCGACTCGTCGTCGTCCACCTCGCCCCAGCCGAGCGGTTGGGTGCCGTCCCAGAGCGGGCCGCCGATCGCCCAGCAGCCCATGCCGATCGCGCTGACCTCGATGCCGCTGCGGCCCAGCCGTCGTGTCGTCGTCATGCGCACAGTGTTCACTTTCGAGTGTGCTCGAAGTCCAGCTCTTTTCCCGCCAGCCGGGGCAGGAGCGGCGCGAGCGCGTCGACGGCTCCGGCGCGTACCACGAAGCGGGTGACGCCCCAGCGGCGCTCGTGCCCGGCCACCGCCGCGACGATCTCGTCGGGCGTCCCGGCCAGCACGAACGGGGTGGCCAGCACCTCCGCCGGGGTGAGCCCGGTCTCGGCGGCCGTCCCGGCGGCGGCGGCCTCCGCGTCGTCGGAGACGGCGACGTGCTGGACCAGCGCCTCCAGGACCGGCGGGGTGTCCCGGCCGGCGGCGCCGGCCGCGACGCACGCGAGCTGCGCCTCGATCTGGTCGGCCCGCCACCGGACGGTGTGCTGGTGGCCGTCCGGCAGCGTCCGGCCCAGGCCGGCCAGGCCCACCACGTCGGCGTGCCTCCCGGCCCAGCGCAGCAACGTCGAGTTGGACGTGCCCACGGTCAGCGGGATGCGGTCCTGGACCGGCCGGGGTGCCCTGAGGCGGGCGGCGTGCGCGGCCAGCTCCTCGGTGTCCACAGTGACGTCGTCGCCGGCCAGCAGCGCCCGTACCGCCTCGGTCACCGCGACGCAGCGGCGGACCCGGCCGGCGACGTCCGGACGCTCGCGCCCGACGGCCCGCCACTCGGCCGGCGTGTGGCCCGCGCCGACGCCGAACCGGGCCCGTCCGCCGGAGACCACGTCGAGCGTGGCCACGTCGGCGGCGAGCAGGATCGGTTCCCGGACGCCGGCGTTGGAGACGTACGAGCCGAGGCCCAGCGTGCTGGTCACGGCCGCCGCGGCGGCGAGCGCGACGAACGGCGACGCGCAGTCGCCGGGGTGGTCGGCCGCGAACAGCGCGTCGAAGCCGGCCGCCTCGACGGTACGGGCCAGCTCGGTCCAGCTCGCCGCGTCGGTGGGTTGGGCCTGCACGGAGAAGGTCGCCATCGCCTCAGCATCGGCGCGCACGCGGCGGCGGGCCACCCCGTACGCGCCGATTCTGCCGACGGCCGAACCTCACACCGCGTCGAGGCGGGCCAGGTCGGCGGGGGAGAGGCGCAGCGCGGCGGCGGCGATGTTCTGCTCCAGGTGCGCCGGGTTGCCGGTGCCGGGGATGGCCAGCACGTTCGAGCCCCGGGCCAGCGTCCAGGCCAGCCGGACCTGGGCCGCCGTCACACCGTGCTCCCGGGCCACCGCGTGCACCTCCGGGTGCTCCTCGCCGGTGGCGCCGGCCTCCCGGCCGCTGGTGACGATGGAGAAGAACGGCACGAACGCGGTGCCGTGCGCCGCGCAGTCCCGGATCAGCTCGTCGTGGGTACGGCGGTAGCCCAGGCCGTACGAGTTCTGCACGCACACCACCGGGGCGATGGCGCGGGCCTCGGCGACCTGGTGCGGGCGTACCGCGGAGACGCCCAGGTGCCGGATCAGCCCGGCGTCGCGCAGCTCGGCCAGCGCGCCGAAGTGCTCGGAGAGCGGCTCCGGGCCGTGCACCCGCAGGTTCACCACGTCCAGGTGGTCGCGGCCGAGCTGGCGCAGGTTCTCCTCCACCTGCCCGCGCAACTGGTCCGGGCGGGCCGCCGGCAGCCACTGCCCGGACGGGTCCTTGCCGGGTCCGACCTTGGTCACGATGACCAGATCGTCGGAGTACGGCGACAGTGCCCGGTTGATCAGCTCGTTGGCCGAGCGCAGCGGCGAGAAGTAGAACGCGGCCGTGTCGATGTGGTTGACGCCCAGCTCGACGGCGCGGCGCAGCACGGCGACGGCCCGGTCCCGGTCGCTCGGGCTGCCGTCGGCGTTCGCGGTCAGCCGCATGGCGCCCAGGCCCATCCGGTTGACGGTCAGGTCGCCGAGCTGCCAGGTGCCGGCCGCGCCGGCGTGGATGGTGTCGATGGTCATGCGATCCCCGTATCCCTCGTCTGCGGCCCCGGTGCGGGGCCGACAGGTATCACGAGGGCGGCGGGCAGGTGGTTCACCCGTTCTCGTCGCGGTCCTCGGGTTGCTCGTGCCAACGGGCCCGCCAGGCCGCCTCGTGCGCCTCGTGGCTGGTGCGTTCCTCGAAGACCAGCTTGCGCAGCGCCTGCCGGCCCTCGGCGAAGACGATCACCTCGACGGCCACCATACCCACGGTGATCGCGGTCAGCATGCCCAGCGCGGCCAGCCCCGGCACCCGCTCGGCGACCGGGATGGTCACGCCCAGCAGCAGCACCGTGCCGACCCGGGTCCAGCTCACCGTGCGCAGGGTGCGGAGCTGGAACAACATGTTGCCGCAGAGGTAGCAGATCACGCCGCCGAACAGCAGCGGCACGCCCGGGCCGTGCGCCGGTTCGCTCGGCGGCACGTTCGGGTCGGCGATCCCGTGCACGATCGTCTCGGCGCCGAGCGCGAACAGGATGATGCCCGCGATCATCGGCAGGAAGAGGTACGCGTACGCGTCCCGGGCCATCGCCACCCGGGGGCCGTCCTGCGCGGCGTGCAATGCGATCCGGGCGGCCGGCCCGACCATGTCGTAGTGCGCCCACCAGAGCGCGGCGGTGAAGAAGATGCCGAGCACCGCCGCCGCCACGGCCGGCCAGGTGGGCGGCTGGCCGAGCAGGTTGCTGCCGACGCCGACGGAGATGACCGACTCGCCCAGCGCGATGATCAGGATGAGGTCGTACCGCTCGGTCCAGTGTTCGGCGGACGAGACACCCCAGCCCCAGGTGCCGGCGAGGATGCCGGTGCCGTACTGGAGCAGGATGACGCCGGCCCACAGCACGTCCCGCAGCACCGAGGCCGAGAACAGGTCGTCGATCTTCGGCGGCAGCAGCGCGGCGACCAGCAGCAGCGCGGTACTGCCGATCACCTCGGGGGCGAACCGGATCAGTTGCCGGCGCTCGTTCGGGCTGTCCCGGATGGCGTGCCGGTAGAGCAGCAGGTGCACCAGCCGCAGGACGGTGTAGCTGAGCGCCGCGACCATCGGCCCGGCCTCGTTGCCGCGCGGGTCGCGGAACGCGTGCGGCAGGGACAGCGCGAACGTGAACAGCGCGGCCATGCCGACTGTCATGAGCACCGGGACGAAGCCCTCGCCGAGGCGTACCCGGGTGGCCACCACGCTGTGCACCACCCACGACCACCAGAGCACGGCGAGGACCAGCAGCGCGTGCAGCAGCGCCCCGCCGGTCACCTGGAGCGCGGTGGCCCGGGTGATGATGAAGAACGAGAAGACGAAGACCAGGTCGAAGAAGATCTCGAACCGGTCGACCCGGGCGCCGGGGGCCACCGGCACCGCCGGTCCCAGGCGTCCCCGCCACCCGTACGAGCCCACCGGCCGAGTCTGTCAGCGCAGGTCGGGCCGGGTGGCCGATTCGGTCAGCCCGGCCGGTGGCGCAGGCCGTCCATCAGCAGGTCGAGCAGGCGTCCGGCCTGGGCGCGCTGGTCCGGCTCGCCGGCCACCAGGGAGACCCCGCTGAGGCTGGCGAGCACGTCGGCGGCGGCCACGTCGGCGCGTAGGACACCGGCCGCCGCACCGGCCGCGAGCAGTTCGCCGAGCGCGGCGAGCAGCCGGTCGCGGCTCTGCGCGTACGGGTTGGCGCCGGAGGCGATGACCAGCCGCAGCGCGTCGGCCATGCCCCGCTTGGTGGCGAGGTAGTCGACGAACCGGTCCATCCAGGCGCGCAGCGCCGCGTCGGCGGGCTGGGCGGCGAGCAGCGCCGGTGCGGCGTCGCAGAGCTTCTCCAGCTCGTTGCGGTACGCCGCCTCGATCAGCGCCTCCCGGCTGGGGAAGTGGCGGTAGAGCGTGCCGATGCCGACGCCGGCCTCCTTGGCGACCCGGTCCAGCGTTACCTCCGGGCCGTCCTGGGAAAACGCGTGGACCGCGGCGTCCAGCAGCCGCTGCCGGTTGCGCAGCGCGTCCGCGCGCAGCGGTCGGTCGGGCACGGGCCCTCCTCCCTCGGCCGGGTCGCCGGCCCGGCACCGTGGTAACCGGAGCCCCCTCCGGTTATGCTGGCGGAGTAACGGAGGATCCTCCGCTTCTCATCGTAGCGGGCGGACATCGGTCCGCGTCGCCGTCGACAAGGATGGACCATGACAACCCCGACACCAGTCACCACCCCGTTCTCCGCCGAGACCA
Organism: Micromonospora sp. WMMD1274; assembly: GCF_049179035.1. Lineage (NCBI taxonomy): Bacteria > Bacillati > Actinomycetota > Actinomycetes > Micromonosporales > Micromonosporaceae > Micromonospora > Micromonospora sp. WMMD1274. The sequence goes on along the minus strand of NZ_JBMHMG010000001.1, from coordinate 1,116,173 downwards.
CAGCCCTGGAGGTCGTCCGCGACCTGGACCTGACCGGCCGCCGGGCCGTCGTCACCGGCGGCGCCTCCGGCATCGGCGTGGAGACCGCCCGCGCGCTCGCCGCCGCCGGAGCGGACGTCACACTCGCCGTCCGCAACACCGAGGCCGGGCAGCGCGCCGCCGACGACATCACCGGCACCACCGGCAACGACCGGATCCTGGTCGCCCCGCTCGACCTCGCCGACCTCGCCTCGGTGGCCGCGTTCGTCCGCACCTGGGACGGACCGTTGCACATGCTCGTCGACAACGCCGGGATCATGGCCTCGCCCGAGATGCGCACCGAGCAGGGCTGGGAGATGCAGTTCGCGACCAACCACCTCGGCCACTTCGCGCTCGCCACCGGGCTGCGCCCGGCGCTCGCCGCGGCCGACGGCGCGCGGATCGTCTCGGTCAGCTCCGCGGCCCACCTGCGCTCACCGGTGGTGTTCTCCGACATCCACTTCCGGCAGCGGCCGTACGACCCGTGGCTGGCGTACGGGCAGTCCAAGACCGCGAACGTGCTGTTCGCGGTGGAGGCGACCCGCCGCTGGGCGGACGACGGCATCTACACCAACGCGCTGATGCCGGGTGCGATCCGGACCAACCTCCAGCGCTACATCAGCGAGGAGGAGCTGGCGCGGATGCGCAGCGGAAACGCGGCCGCGTTCAAGACCCCGGAGCAGGGCGCGGCGACCTCGGTGCTGGTCGCCACCTCGCCGCTGCTCGACGGCGTCGGCGGCCGGTACTTCGAGGACTGCCAGGAGGCCGGGCCGAACCAGCCGGGCACGCGTACCGGCTGGGCCGCGTACGCCCGGGATCCGGAGGCCGCCGAGCAGCTCTGGACCGCCTCCGAGGAGCACCTGCGCGGCTGACCCGCGAAAACGACGAAGGGGGCGCGCGGCATGTCGCCGCGCGCCCCCTTACCGTCTCGGATCTACAGACCCAGCTCGGCCTCGAAGTTGCCGCCCTCCAGCCGCTCCTTCACCGCGGTGAGGAAGCGGGCCGCGTCGGCGCCGTCGATCAGCCGGTGGTCGTACGACATGGCCAGGTAGACCATCGACCGGATCGCGACGACCTCGCCCAGCTCCGGGTCGTTGACCACGACCGGGCGCTTCACCACGGCACCCGTGCCGAGCATCGCCGACTGCGGCGACGGCACGATCGGGGTGTCGAACAGCGCGCCCCGGCTGCCGGTGTTGGTGAGCGTGAACGTCGCCCCGGCCATCTCGTCCGGGGTGATCTTGTTGGCCCGGGTGCGCTCGGCCAGGTCGGCGATCCGCTTCGCGATGCCGCCCATGTTGAGGTCACCGGCGTTGTGGATGACCGGCACGAGCAGCCCGCGCTCGGTGTCCACCGCGATGCCCAGGTGCTCCGCGGCCGGGTATGTGATCGTCCCGCCGTCCAGGTCCATGCTGGCCTGGATGATCGGGTACGTCTGGAGCGCCTCGATCGCGGCCAGCGCGAAGAACGGCAGGAAGGACAGCTTCACGCCGTGCTTGGCCTGGAACGAGTCCTTGGCCCGCGCGCGCAGCCTGGCGACCTTGGTGACGTCGACCTCGACGACGGTGGTCAGCTGCGCCGTCTCGTGCAGCGACTGCTGCATCCGCTTGGCGATGGTGGCCCGGATCCGCGGCAGCTTCTCCGTGGTGCCCCGCTTGGCGCTCGGCTCCGGCTTGGCGGCCGGCTTGGCCGGGGCCTCGGCCTTGGCGGCCGGCGCGGCGGCGGCCGGCTCCGGCTTGGCGGCCTTCGCCTTCTCGGCCGCCTCCAGCACGTCCTGCTTGCGGATGCGGCCACCCACGCCGGTGCCCTTGATCGAGCCCAGGTCCACGCCGTGCTCGGCGGCGAGCTTGCGCACCAGCGGCGTCACGTACCCGGCGGCGTCCTCGCCGTACTCGGCCGGGACGCTCGGGCGCTGCGCGGCGGCCGGCGCGGACGGCTGGGCCGCCGCCTCGGCCTTGGCCGGCTGCGCGGCCTGCTCCGCCTCGGCGGCCGGCTCGTTGTAGGACGCGCCCGGCGTGGGCTCCTCGACCTTCGGCTCCGGCTTGGGCTCCGGCTTGGGCTCGGGCTTGGGCTCGGGCTTCGCCTCGACCTTCGGCTCCGGCTTGGGCTCGGGCTTCGGCTCCGCCTTCGCGGGCGCGGCGCCGGCCACCCCGACGATCGCCAGCACGGCGCCGACGTCGGCGGTCTCGTCCTCGGCGACCTTGATCTCCTGCAGCGTGCCGGCGACCGGCGACGGGATCTCGGTGTCGACCTTGTCGGTGGAGACCTCCAGCAGCGGCTCGTCCACCTCGACGGTCTCGCCGACCTGCTTGAGCCAGCGGGTGACGGTGCCCTCGGTGACGCTCTCGCCCAGGGCCGGCATGGTCACCGGCGTACCCTCGCCCGACGACGCGGCGGGCTGGGCCGGCTCCTCGACGGCCGGCTGCTCGGCCTCGGCACCCGGCTCGGCGGCGGCCTGCTCGGCCTGCTGCTCCGGCTCGGGGCCGGTGCCCTCGGCGGCGGCCGTCGGCTCGGTGGCCGGCTCGCCCTCCTCGGTGGGAGCCGCGCCCGCGTCCTCGCCCTCGCCGGCGATGACCGCCAGCTCGCTGCCGACCTCGGCGGTCTCGTCCTCGCCGACCACGATCCGGCTCAGCACGCCCGCCGCGGGGGACGGGATCTCGGTGTCGACCTTGTCGGTCGACACCTCGAGCAGGGGCTCGTCGACCTCGACGGTGTCACCCTCCTGCTTGAGCCAGCGCGTGACGGTGCCCTCGGTGACGCTCTCGCCGAGCCGGGGCATGGTGACCGATACCGGCATGTTCTCCAGACTCCTTCATTCCCCTGGTGGGATCATCGCCCGTCGCCGGACGCCGCGGTTGTCGTGTCAGGCGTGCGCGTGCAGCGGCTTGCCGGCCAGGGCCAGGTGCGCCTCGCCCAGAGCCTCGTTCTGCGTCGGGTGGGCGTGCACGAGCTGCGCCACCTCGGCCGGGTACGCCTCCCAGTTGTAGATGAGCTGCGCCTCGCCGATCAGCTCACCGACCCGGGCGCCGACCATGTGCACGCCGACCACCGGGCCGTCGTCCACCTGGACCAGCTTCACGTGGCCGGCGGTCTTGAGGATCTGGCTCTTGCCGTTGCCGCCCAGGTTGTAGTTGTAGGTCTTGATCTTGTCGGCGCCGTACTGCTCCTTGGCCTTCGCCTCGGTCAGGCCGACCGACGCCAGCTCCGGGTCGCAGTAGGTGACGCGCGGGATGCCCGCCTCGTCGATCACGGCCGGGGTCTTCCCGGCGATCTCCTCGGCGACGAAGATGCCCTGCTGGAAGCCGCGGTGGGCGAGCTGGAGGCCGGGCACGATGTCGCCGACGGCGTAGACGTTCGGCACGCTGGTGCGCAGCCGCTCGTCGGTCAGCACGTAGCCGCGGTCCATCTTGACGCCCTGCTCCTCGTAGCCGAGGCCGGCGGTGTTCGGGCCGCGGCCCACGGCGACCAGCAGCAGTTCGGCCTCGACCGTGTCGCCGCCCTGGATGGTCAGCTTCACGCCCTTGTCGGTCTTCTCGACCTTCTCGAACGGCTTGCCGACCTTGAAGTTGATCTTCCGCTTGCGGAACGCCCGCTCCAGCGCCTTCGACGACTCCTCGTCCTCGGCGGCGACCAGGCGGGGCAGTGCCTCGACGATGGTCACGTCCACGCCGAAGGACTTCCAGACGCTGGCGAACTCGACGCCGATCACGCCGCCGCCGAGCACGATCGCCGACGACGGGATCCGGTCCAGCGTCAGCGCGTGGTCGCTGGTGATGATCCGCTCGCCGTCGATGTCCAGGCCGGGCAGGCTCTTGGCGTACGACCCGGAGGCCAGCACGACGTTGCGGCCGGTGTAGCGCTTGCCGTCCACCTCGACGACGTTCTTGCCGACCAGCTTGCCGGCGCCCGCCACGAAGGTGATCTTCTTGCTGCTGCCCACCAGGCCCTGGAGGCCCTTGTACAGGCGGGAGACGACGCCGTCCTTGTACGAGTTGACCGCCGTGATGTCGATGCCGACCAGCTCGGCCTTCACGCCGAACTGCTCGGACTCACGGGTCTGGTCGGCGATCTCGGCGGCGTGCAGCAGCGCCTTGGTCGGGATGCACCCGTTGTGCAGGCAGGTCCCGCCCAGCTTGCCCTTCTCGATGAGCGCGACGGAGAGGTCCAGCTGGGCGGCACGCAGCGCCGCCGCGTAGCCGCCGCTACCACCTCCGAGGATGACGATGTCGAAGGTCGTGTCGTTCGGCTCGCTCACATCCAACTCCCAGGTCGCGTCACTGCATCGGGGGTTACGGCGGAGTAACAGGCACACCCCACCTCGGTCATCTTGTCACCACCACGGACCGGGCGCGTACCGAGGTGCCCAACGACACGTCGGTGACACGTACCCTTGGCACCGTTCTCGATGACGGCGGTGGGGGAGGAGTGGATTCGGTGGGGCTGTTCCGACGACGCAAGCGGGCGGCCCCGGCGAGCCGCGACCGCGCCGCCGACCGTGCCGATCTGGACCATCTGGAGAATTTCGTCCGGACCCGGAAGGGCGTCGAGGCGTACATCGAGCCGCGTACGACTGTCACCGAGACCACGATCATGCTGATCGCCGACGACGGCGAGTGGACCCGGCGGCGCGTCGGCGGGCCGGACGAGGCCCGCCGCTGGGCGCACCGGATCGCCATCCCGATCTACGACGTGCGGCTGATGGGCTATCCGCAGCGGATGCGCGACTACAACGAGCGCCGCAAGCGCCGCCCGGAGCTGTACTGAGGTCACGCGAAAGGGGCCCCCGGCAACGCCGGGAGCCCCTTGCCGCACGCGTCGGTCAGCCGTTGGCGGCGACGTCCTCGACCAGGTGCACGAGCGTACGCACCGGCACGCCGGTGCCGCCCTTGGTCCAGTAGCCGGTCGCCTCGCCCGAGTGGTAGCCCGGACCGGCGATGTCGATGTGCGCCCACGCCACGTCGTCGGTGACGAACTCGCGCAGGAACACGCCGCCCTGGAGCATGTGCCCGGCCCGGTCCATCCCGGCGTTGACCTGCGAGATGTCCGCGACCTCCGACTCCATGCCCTTGCGGACGTCATCCGGCAGCGGCATCGGCCACGCCGGCTCACCGGTCGCGTCACCGGCCACCCGCACCCGCTCGCACAGCTCCGGGGTGCCCATCACACCGGCGATCCGCTTGCCCAGCGCGATCACCTGCCCGCCGGTCAGCGTGGAGGTCTCGAACAGGTAGTCGGCGCCGTCCGCGCAGGCCCGCGCCATCGCGTCGGCCAGCACCATCCGGCCCTCGGCGTCGGTGTTGAGCACCTCCACCTTCTTGCCGTTGAACATGCTGATCACGTCGCCCGGCCGGTAGCTGGTGCCCGACGGCATGTTCTCCGCCATCGGCAGGTAGCCGGTGACGGTGACCGACGGCTTGAGCGCCGCGATCGCCAGCATGGCCGCGCCGACCGCCGCCGCGCCGGCCATGTCCGACTTCATCTCCCACATGCCCTGCGCCGGCTTGATCGAGATGCCGCCGGTGTCGAACGTGATGCCCTTGCCGACGAGCGCGACCCGCTTGCCGTTGCCGCCACCGTCCGGCGTCCAGGTGAGCTTCACCAGTCGCGGCGGGGCCTCGGAACCCTGGCCGACGGCGAGGATGCCGCCGTAACCACCGGCCGCCAGCGCCGCCTCGTCCAGCACCTCGACCTCCAGGCCCGCCTCACGGGCGGCGGCGGAGACGACGTCGGCGAACGCCGGTGGACGCAGCTCGTTCGGCGCCGTGTTGACCCAGTCCCGGCTGGTCCGCACGGCACCGGCCACCGCCTGCGCCCGCGCGATCTCGGCCCGGGCGGTCGCGTCGGCCGCGTCCGGCACCGCCACCAGCACCTCGGCCACCGGCTCGCGCCGGGCCGGCTGCGGCTTGGTCTTGTAGCCGGCGAACCGGTAGCCGCCCAGCAGCGCGCCCTCGGCGACCGCGCGCAGCGCGGCCGGGGCGTCGGCGTCGTCGGGCAGCGGCAGGGCCAGGGCGACGCGCGGGGCGCCGGCCAGCGCCCGCACCGCGGCACCGGCGGCCCGGCGCAGCGACTCCGGGGCCGGAGCGGCGCCCGAGGGCTCCGGGCCGAGGCCGACGGCCACGACCAGCGGCGCGGTCACCGTGCCCAGCGTGGCCAGCTTGATCACCTCGCCCGGGCCACCGGTCGCGCCGAGCAGGGCCAGCGTCTCGGTCAGCTTTCCGTCGAACGCGGCGGCGATGCTCTCCCCGCCGGTCGCCAGCAGCAGGGCGTGGGCGGGTGCGCCGCTGCCCGGCTCGGTGGTCTGGCTGTGCACGCCGATCACGATCGCGTCGACGGCGAGTTCGGCGGGGTCGGTGTCGACCAGGCTGAGGGTGGTGCGGGGCGATGTCACGAAAGCTACTCCGGGCGGGCCGGGCCGGCCGCGTCGTCGCGTACCGGCGATGAAGGTGTCTCCGGCGGCAACCTACCCGCCGGGAGGCGTGGCTGTCCCGCCGATGCGTGCCGACGGGATCCCGCCGATGCTAACCACAGCGGGCCGGGCCGGTAAGTTGCCACCCATGACCGAGGTGACCTCCGACGCTGCCGAGACCCGGCTGCGCCGATCCCCGCTGCACGAGCGGCACACCGCGCTCGGCGCGAAGTTCGCCCCCTTCGGGGGCTGGCAGATGCCGCTGGAGTACGCCGGTGGCGGCGTGCTCAAGGAGCACACGGCCGTCCGCGAGGGCGTCGGCGTGTTCGACGTCTCGCACCTGGGCAAGATCCGGGTCACCGGGCCGGGCGCGGCGGACTTCGTCAACGCCTGCCTCACCAACGACCTCGGCCGGATCGCGCCCGGCCAGGCGCAGTACACGCTCTGCTGCGACGACGCCACCGGCGGCGTGGTGGACGACATCATCGCCTACCTGCACGCCGACGACCACGTCTTCCTGGTGCCCAACGCGGCCAACACCGCCGAGGTCGCCCGCCGCCTGCGCGCCGCCGCGCCCGAGGGCGTTACCGTCACCGACGAGCACGAGGCGTACGCGGTGCTCGCGGTCCAGGGTCCGCGCTCGGCGGAGCTGCTGGGCGCGCTCGGCCTGCCCACCGGCCACGACTACATGAGCTTCTCCACCGCCACGCTCGCCGGGGTGGAGCTGACGGTGTGCCGCACCGGCTACACCGGCGAGCTGGGCTACGAGCTGGTCGTGGCGTCCGAGCACGCGGTCGCCGTCTGGGACGCGATCTTCGCCGCGGCCGACGACGTACGCGCCTGCGGCCTGGCCGCCCGGGACACGCTGCGCACCGAGATGGGCTACCCGCTGCACGGGCAGGACCTGTCCCCGGAGATCACCCCGGTGCAGGGCCGCTCCGGCTGGGCGGTGGGCTGGGACAAGGCGGCGTTCTGGGGTCGCGACGCGCTGCGCGCCGAGAAGACCGCCGGCCCGGCCCGTACGCTGCGTGGCCTCACCGCCGTCGACCGGGCCATCCCGCGCCCCGGCATGGCCGTGTACGCGGGCGACCGGCAGGTCGGCACCGTCACCAGCGGCACGTTCAGCCCGACGCTCAAGCAGGGCGTCGCGCTGGCGCTCGTCGACACCGACCCGAAGCTGCCCGACGGCGAGGAGCTGGAGGTGGACATCCGTGGCCGCCGCGCCCGGATGCGCCTGACCAGGCCGCCGTTCGTCAAGCCCTCGGTGCGCTGAGCCGCGCGGGTCAGTGCTCGCCGCGCTCCCCGGCGTCGAGCACTGCCTGCGTCCAGCCGCCCTCCAGCACGCCGGTGCCGTCCAGCACCGCCCAGTCGACGACGTCCGACGCCTCCACCACCACCGGGGAGCCGATCCGCACGCTCGGGTCGGTGTTGGCGTCGCTGGCGCTGGCGCCGACGATCCGTTCCGGGGTTTCCCACGAGGTCACCCCGGCCCAGACGTACTCGGGGCCGTCGTCGCCGGGCAGGCCGTACTTGACCACGAGCTGGCTCTCCTCGGGCAGCCGGCCGGCCAGGAACCGGGCCCGGATGTCGCCGAGCGCCTCTCGGGCGGTCTCCACCGCGCGGCTCATCGCGTCACCGGTGCGGGTGTAGCGGACGTCCGGCTGGATGCCGTTGAACAGCGTCGCGCAGGCGGCGGCGAAGTAGCGGCCGGGCGGACCCGGGTGCCCGGGCGGCGGATTCAGGCTCAGGAACGAGTCGGCGTCCGGGTCGGTGGCCGGGTCCAGCTCCAGCCGCAGCAGCACCGGCGCGGTAGCGCCGTGCTGCTCCGGATTGCCGTACGCCACGGCGATGTCGTGCCCGGTCACCGTGGCCAGCACCGGAAGCTGCACGAACGCCGGAACCTCCTCGCCGGCCAGCCCGTCGGTCCAGTCCCGCAGCAGCCGCCGGGCCGCGCCGGTCATCACCGCGCCCCACGCCCGGGTCAGGTGGTCCGGCACGCCCTGGGCCTGCAACTCCAGCAGCCCGAACCGGCGCAGCCCCTTCGTGGTGAACCAGAGCCCGTCGGAGTCCGAGGAGTAGGGCACCAGCACCCAGTCGACGAGCCGGATCCGGCCCTGCTCGTCCGGCAGCGAGCGCAGCGCCGCCGCCGGGTCGAGGAACTGGAGCCCGAAGACGTCCACCACGTCCCCGCCGACCGTCTCGGCGACCGCCGCGGCCACCGCGCGGGCGGCCCACTCGTGCGCGGGCGGCCAGCCCGGCCGGTATTCGGCCTGCACCACCACGAGGTGGGTGGCGGCGGCCAGCCGGGCCAGTTGCTCCTCGGTGGCGCCGAACGCGGTGAGCAGGTCCGGCGGCAGCTCGGGGAACTCGTCGACGGTGCGGGTGTCCACCGTCATCAGCGGGCTGTCGAGCATCTGCCGGGCCAGCCCGTGCACCGGCTCGGCGAGCCGCCCGGCGAGCCCTTCCACGGCGGTCTTCGGGCTCACCTTGGGCAGGCCGGTGATCGGCACCAGGTAGGTCGCGTCGAGCGACTCGGGCACCGGTACCGGCAGGAAGTCGTCCGTGATGAGCATGCCGTCCCCCTCGACCACGCCGGTGCACTCGCCCCGAACGCTACCCGCCCGGACCGGTGACGCTCAGCCGGTCAGCACCAGTCCCAGGTAGGACAGCGTGGTGACGATCTCCACGAGCGCTCCGAGCACGTCGCCGGTGATGCCACCGAAGCGGCGTACCAGGTGCCGGAGCAGCCCGGCCGCGACGGCGAGCGCGCCCAGCACGGCGAGCGGCCCCTGCCATGGACGGTCCGGCACCGCAGGCACGGCCGCCAGCGCGACGGCGACCGCGCCGAGCGCCAGCGCGCCCCACCCGACCGTGCCGGCGACGAGCGCGCCCAGGCCCTCCGGCCGGGCCGCCGGCACACCGCGCCGGCAGGCCAGGCCGACGGCGAGCCGCCCGGCCGCGGTGGCCGCGACCACCGCGGCGAACGCGGCGAGGGCGTCCCGGCCGGCCAGCTCCGCGAGCACCGCGCTCTGGAGCAGGAGTACGACCACGAGCGCGACCACGCCGAACGGGCCGACGTCCGGCTGCTTCATGATCTCCAGCGCGGCCGGTCCGCGCCGGTAGGAGCCGAGCGCGTCCACGGTGTCGGCCAGCCCGTCCAGGTGCAGGCCCCGGGTGAGCAGCGCGCCCAGCCCCACGGTGACCACCGCGGCGACCAACGGTGGCGCGAGCGCGCCGGTGAGCAGCAGCACCCCGCCGAGTACGGCGCCGAGCAGCGCGCCGACCAGCGGGGCGAGCGCCATCGCGGTGCCGGCGGCGGCCCGGTCGACCCGGCCGGCGCGTACCGGAAGGGTGGTGAACGTGGTGAGCGCCAGCCGGATGCCGTCGGCGAGCCGCGCCTCAGTCGGCACGTCGGCCGGGGAGGACCGGCTCGTCGGCCCCGACGGTGGTCGGTCCCGGACCGGCCGGCTCCGGCTCGGCGAAGTCCGGTTCGTCCTCGGCCCGGCCGTCGTCGCCGTCGTCGCCGCCGATGCGGTCGCCGGTGCCGGTGCGCTCGCCGGTGTCGCCCTCGTCGTCGGGGCCGCCCAGCGACGGGTGCACCGGCAGCGTGGCGGCGAGCGTCAGCGCGGAGCGCAGCAGCGGCAGCGCGGCCAGCGCGGTCGCCCCCTCGCCCAGGTCGAGCCGCAGGTCCACCAGCGGGGTCAGGCCGAGCACGTCGGCGGCGAGCCGTACGCCCGGACGGCCGCCGTGGTCGGGCAGCAGGCACCAGTGCCGGGCCTGGCCGGCCAGGTCGCGGCTGACCATGGCGGCGGCGGTGCCGACCGGCCCGTCCAGCAGCACCGGCACCTTGCGGGCGGTGGCGCCCAGCAGGACGCCGGTGGCCAGCGCGATGTCGCCGCCGCCCAGCTCGGCCAGGACGTCCTTGGCCTCCCGGGCGGATCGCCGGGTGCGGTGCAGCGCGTCCCGCACCGCCGCGCAGCGGACCATCCAGGCGGCGTCGTCGATCTCGCCCTGCTCGGTGACCACCCGGCCGAGCACCGTCGGCGGTTCCGCGCCCGCGGTGGCCGCGAGCACCGCGGCGGCGGCCGCCTCGGCACCCGCACCGCACGCGGCGAGCACCAGCAGCTGCACCCCCGCGTCGGCGGCCTGCTCGGCGAGCCGCCAGCCGTAGCGCAGCGCCGCCTCGACCTCGTCGGCGGACAGGGCCGGGCGCTCCTCCATCGGTGCCGAGGCGGGCGCCTCGACGATCTGGAGGCCGGCCCGGTTCTCGGCGGCCAGCCGGGCCAGCGCACCCCGGCCGGCGCGGGCCTGCCGGGCGCGGCGGGACGACTCGCCGGGCGTGGCGCCGGCCGACGCGCCGCCCTCGTGGTCGCCCTGGATCAGCAGTACGCGCACCGCGTCCCACGGACGCGGCGTCGAGGTGCCCTGGGTGGCGGCGGCGAAGCCGACCACCTGCTCCAGCACGCCGAGACCGGCGCCGGGGATGTCGAGGGTGGCGAGCCGGTCGACGGCCTGCGGCCCGGTGTAGTCGTCGGGCATCGGCAGTTCCATGCCCGGCTGGATCACCAGACCGGTGGCGATCATCGGCAGCGCCATCGTGGGTGCGGCCCAGTCGCCCGTACCGGGCTCGTCGGAGTCGGCCCGGGCGGGCACCGGGGCGGCGGCCGGCGTGAGCACCTCGGGCAGCGTCACGTCCCCGGCGCCGAGGTCGGCCGGCACGGCCTGGGCCGGTGCGGCCTGGTGCGCGGCGGTCCGGGGCGTCGCGGCGCGGCTCGGTACGGCCTCGGGCGACGTGGCGGCCGGCGGCACGGCGTGCGCGGGGGCCGGAGTGGTCGGCTTGAGCCACGCGGTCTGACCGGCCACCACGAGCGCGACCGCGTCGCAGGCGTCGGCGACCGCGCGGTTGGTCGCGCCGAGCGCGTCGGTGAACGCCCGGCCCAGCGGCGTGGTGGGCACCAGGGACAGGCCCACCTCGGGACTGACCAGCACCAGCCGGGCCGTGCTGGAGCGCACCGCCGCGGCCAGCTCGGCGATCGTCGCGGTGTCGTCGGCCGGCTGGTGGGCCGGGTCGAGCAGCACCGTCACCCAGCCGCCCAGGTCGTCCACGAGCAGCGTCTCGTTCGGGCCGGCGGCGGCGATGACCTCGACCAGCCGGCCCGGGTTCGCCGCGGTCTCCTCGGTGGTCCAGCTCCCCGGCCGCCGGGCGCGGTGCGCCGCGAGGCGGGTCGCCCACTCGGTGTCCTCCGGGTCGCCGGCCGGGGCGGTGGCCACGTACCGGACCGTGGGCGCGTCGGCGACCAGTGACTCGGCGAACTCGGACTTGCCGGAGCGGATACCGCCGAGCACCAGGAGGGTGTGCCACCCGTCAACGGACATGCCCGTACCTTAGTTCGCCCGCCCGCGTTCCGGGCAGCTCGCCCCTCCTCGCTCCCGCCCCGCCGCCGATCTTGCACTTGCAGCCCTCGGGATGCCGGGAATGACCACTCTGTCGGGGCACCAACCGCAAGATCGCGGGTGCGCCGAGGCGGCGGTGGTCGGCATGATCCATGTGGTGACGGGCCGTCGTCGGCGGGGCCGACTAGGCTTGCGGAGGTTTGGCGTCCCACGGGACGACGGCGGCGAGGGGAGACGCGGCATGGCGTGGAGCTGGCGGTACGAGGGCACGAACGGCGACGCGGTCGACGGACCCGCCGAATCGTTCACGAGCCAGGCGGACGCCGAGTCGTGGATCGGCCAGGCCTGGCGGGAGCTCGCGGCATCCGGCGTCACCACAGTCGTGCTGGTCGAGGACGACCGGGTGGACTACCGGATGAGCCTGCAACCCCCGGCCGAATGACCGGCTACGACCGCCCGGGCGAACCGCTGATCCTCGGCGTGCCCCGGGCGGCGTTCCGGCCGAGCCCGATCTTCCTGGCCCTGGTCGCGCTCTTCGTCGCCTCCGGGGTGATGACCTGGAACCGGTACGGCAACGTCGGCTTCGACGTGTTCCTCTTCGTCGTCTCCGGCTGGCTGGTCTCGCTGTGCCTGCACGAGTACGCGCACGCCGTGGTCGCGTACCGGTCCGGTGACCGGGACATCGCGCACCGGGGCTACCTCACGCTCAACCCGCTGAAGTACACCAGCCCGCTGCTGTCGATCGTGCTGCCGGTGGTCGTGGTGCTGCTCGGCGGCATCGGCCTGCCCGGCGGCGCGGTCTGGGTGGACCGGCACGCCATCCCCGGCCGGCTGCGGCACACGCTCGTCAGCCTCGCCGGGCCGGCCACGAACGTGCTGTTCACGCTGGTGCTGGTGGCAGCCGTGGCATGGGGGCCGGAGCTGGGCGGGCCGCTGGAGTTCTGGGCCGGCGTCGGGCTGCTCGCGTTCCTCCAGCTCACCGCCAGCGTGCTCAACCTGCTGCCGGTGCCGGGCCTGGACGGCGGCAACATGCTCCAGCCCTGGCTCAGCCCCGCCTACCGGCGGATGTACGACCTGTTCGCCCCGTACGGCTTCATCCTGCTGTTCGCGCTGCTGTGGAGCCCGCAGATCAACCGGGCGTTCTTCGGCGCGGTCTTCGCCGTCGGCGACGCGCTCGGCCTGCCGCGCGAGCTGTACCAGATCGGCTACGCCCTGATCCGCTTCTGGGAGTAGCCGACCCGGTCGTTCCCGGGCCGGTGCGAGCCGGCCCGGGAACGACGCGACGTCACGGGCGCTGAGCCGGGCTCTCGGTCTTCGCCGGGTCCCGCTCGGTGACCGGCTCGACGATCTCGTCGATCGCCTTGAGCAGGTCGGCGTCGAGCTTCACGCCCGCCGCCTTCACGTTGTCGTGCACCTGCTCCGGCCGGGACGCGCCGACGATCGCCGAGGAGACGTTCGGGTTCTGCAGCACCCAGGCGACGGCGAGCTGCGCCATGGTCAGCCCGGCCTGCTCGGCCAGCGGCTTGAGCCGCTGCACGCGGGTGAGCACGTCGTCGGTCATGAACCGCGCGATGAACCCGGCGCCGGACTTCTCGTCCGTGGCGCGGGAGCCGGCGGGCGGCGGCTGGCCCGGCAGGTACTTGCCGGACAGCACACCCTGGGCCATCGGCGACCAGACGATCTGGCCGATGCCCAGCTCCTCGCTGGTGGGGATCACCTCGGTCTCGATGACCCGCCACAGCATCGAGTACTGCGGCTGGTTCGAGATCAGCGGGATGCGCAGCTCGCGGGCGAGCGCGTGCGCCTCGCGCAGCTGGGACGCCTTCCACTCGGAGACGCCGATGTAGTGCGCCTTGCCGGAGCGTACGACGTCGGCGAAGGCCTCCATCGTCTCCTCCAGCGGGGTGCTGTAGTCGTAGCGGTGGGCCTGGTAGAGGTCCACGTGGTCGGTCTGGAGGCGGCGCAGCGAGCCGTCGATCGACTCCATGATGTGCTTGCGGGACAGACCCCGGTCGTTGCGGCCCGGACCGGTCGGCCAGTAGACCTTGGTGAAGATCTCCAGCCCTTCGCGACGCTCGCCCTTGAGCGCGCGGCCGAGCACCGACTCGGCGCGGGTGCCCGCGTACACGTCGGCGGTGTCGAACGTGGTGATGCCGCTGTCGAGGGCGGCGCGGACGCACGCGACCGCCGCGTCCTCCTCGACCTGCGAGCCGTGGGTGATCCAGTTGCCGTACGAGATCTCGCTGACCATCAGGCCGGAGCGGCCCAGGTGACGGAATTCCATGCTCCCGACCCTAGACCCGCCCGGTCCCCGACGCCGTCCGGCGCTCCCCGCCCGGCGGCGTGGACGGCCCGCGGGTCGCGGGCGGTCCGGCCGACGTGCCGGGCGCGGGTCAGAGCACCGGGCTGGCGTCGGTGAGCAGCCGGTCGATCTCCGCGACCACCGCCGCGCGGCCCGGGTGCACCGGGTCGATCAGCGGCTCGCCGCGCCGGTCCAGCGCGCCCCACCGGCCCGACTCGGTCGCGACCAGGAACGCCACCGGATGCACCACCACCGTCGGGTACGCCGGTGTCACCACCACCCGCCCGGCCCGGTCCACCACGCCCCGGCGACCGGCCAGCTCCACCACCGCCAGGCCGTCGGCGGTGAACCCGTCGACCTCCCGCCCGTCGGCGAGCGGCGTGCCGAGACGGTGGTAGCGGGTCGGCACCACCACCTCGCCGGTGAGGTCCACCGCGCCCCAGCCACCGTTCTGCCGTACCGCCGCCAGGCCGTTGCGGAACGGCCGGGCCTCCTCGTACCCGGGCGGGATCTTCACGATGTTCATCCGGTCGACGGCCATCCACCGGCCCTTGCCGTCCATCGACACCCAGGACAGCCCCTCCGAGAAGGGCACCACCGACCGGTAGCCGTTGTTCGCCTCGATCAGCGCCGCGCCGGACGTGTCGATGAGCGCCCACCGGGACGCCTCCGGCCGGCGTACCCAGGCCAGTCCCTCGTGGAACGGCTGCGCCTCGGCGTACCGGTGCGCGATGACCATCTCGCCGTCGGCGTCCGCGTACCCCCAGAGCTGCTGCTCCTCGTCGAACGTCGCCACCGGCGGACGCGGGGTGCCGAGCACCTCCTCGGGCCGGCGCGGCGGCGGGCCGAACCCGTCCGCGGCGGCCCGCTCCGCGACCGCGTCCAGCGCGACCTCGACCCGCGCGTTCAGCTGCGCGTCCTCGCCGTGACGCAGGTCCAGCGCCCGCTCGAAGTGCAGGCACGCCTCGGTCAGCCGGCCCTGGTCGTAGCAGCACCGCCCGGCGTGCTCGTGCAGCAGCGCACGCAGCCGGTCCGGCAGCTCCGGCGAGTTCGCCTCCGCGAAGAGCCGGTCCGCCTCCGCGTGGTCACCCCGCCACCGCAGCGCCTCCGCGAGACGCGCGCGGGCCAGCGCGGTCCGCCGGAACTCGCCAGTGGCCTCCGCGTAGGTGACGGCCAGCCGCGCGTCCCCGAGCGCGTCGTCCAGGTCACCGAGGATCCGGGACGCCACCGCGCGCAGGCTGAGCAGCCGGGCCCGGCTGCGGTTGTCGAGTGTGGTGTCCAGCTTGCCGGTGAGCCCGTCCCGGATCACCCGCAACTGTGCCGGGTCCGGGGCCTGCTCGCGCAGCGTACGCGGATCCAGTTCCCAGCCGACCGCGGCGAGCGCCCGCTCCGGGTCCACCGGAGGCGGCGGCGCGGCGTCCGCCGCGGGTTCCGCGTCGCCGTCGGTTCCGGCTTCCTCCGGGGTACGCGGTTCCTGCGCGTCGTCGGCGCCGGCCGGGTTCGGTACGCCGTCGTCGGTGTAGGCCTGCGCCTGTCCCTGGTGCGCGTGTCGGTTGTGGTCGGCGTGCCCTGGCGCGTCGTCGAGGGTGTCGTTGTGGCCGGTGCCGGCGTGCCCTGGTCCGTCGTCGGCGGTGTCGCCGTGGTCGGTGCCGGCGTGCTGATGTTCGGCCGGTTCGGTGCTGCTGCCCTCGGTCGGGGTGCCGACGTGCGCGTCGGGTGTGCTGCCGGGGACGACGATCCCGTCAGTGGTGGGCGGAGGCTGCGCGGGCGTGGTGTCGACCTGCTCGGCGTCGGCCGTCGCCTCGGCTTGCGCGGCGTCGGCCGTTGTCTCGGCTTGCGCGGCGTCGGCCGTTGTCTCGGCTTGCGCGGCGTCGGCCGTCGTCTCGGCTCGCGCGGCGTCGGCCGTCGTGCCGGGCTGCGGGGGAGCGGGTGGTGTGGAACCGGTGCGGTCGGCATCGGCGGTGCCGTCGGTCGCCCTCGGTTCCTCGGCCGTGTCCGCGGCGGTGGTCGCCTGCGCCGTCTCGTCGGCGGTGGTCTGCGGTGCCGTGCCGTCCTGGCGGGCATCGGTGCCGGAGGAGGCGACAGCGTTCGGAGTGCGCTGCGGACCGGGGCCGGGCAGGCCGGATGCCGCCGCCACCGCGATGTGCGGCTCGGGATCAGCGGCCGACCTGTCGGTTTCGGTTGTGGGGGTGCCGGCCTCTGCGGTCGTCCGCTCGGCCGCCGGGATGATCGGCGTGTCCACGGATGCGGGCGGTGCGACGGTGGTCGTTGCGGCCTCGGCCGATGCGCCCGCGGCGGGCGCGGTGACGATCGATGCCGATGCCGATGCCGATGCGGGCGGGGGTGCTGGTGCGGGTGCCGGGGTCGGCGGTGTGTCGGAGGTGCTTGCGGGTTCGCTGGAGCTGGTGGGTGCGGGTGTGTTCAGGTCGGCGGCGGGGGCGGTGCGGGTGTTCGACACGGCCGACGTACCGCTCGCGATGCCGGCGTTCGACACCGCCGTGCCGCTTGTGATGTCCACTCTCGACATGGCCGACGTGCTGCTTGTGATGCCGCCGTCGAGTGGCGGGGTGGAGTCGGCTTGCAGGTCGGCGCCGCCGGTCGACGGGGCGGCCGGGAGCGGCGGGGCGGCACCGCCCGGCGGGGTGGCGGGGAATGGCGCGGCTGCCGGGGATGGCGCGGTGTCGGGGAGGGGCGCGGCCGAGTCCCCGGTGGACGCTCGTGCCGGACCGGCGTTCGATCCCGGCGTCTCCGCCACGGCTTCCGGAGCCTGCACCACGGCTGACGGTTCGTCGTCGACGGTGCGCATGGTCGGCAGCGGTGCACCTCGGGAAGCCGCCGAGGCCCCGACCGACGGCACCCCACTGCGGTCGCCATCCGCCCGCTCGATCGAGTCGTCGCCGGCCGGAGATCTTGGTACGAAACGGCCCCCAGAGGGGCCGAAATCGTCCAAGATCTCTGGCGGCTCCGGGGTTTCTGCGGGCTGGGGCTGGGCTGGCCGGAACCATGCCTCGGCACCGGGGGAGGGCGGAGGCGTCTTCTCCGCCGAGCGGCGGTTCTCCGACTGCTCGTCGCTCCGGTTGGTGGTCGCGTCGGCTCCGGCACGGTCCGAGCCCTGCGTGAGCCGAGCGGCCCCGGGACGGTCCGAGCCCTGCGTGAGCCGAGCGGCCGCGTCCGGTCCGGGACGGTCCGTGCCCTGCGTAGGCCGGACGGTCGCGTTCGGTCCGGGGCGGTCCGTGCCCTGGGCGGCCCGGGCGACGGCGTCGGCTTCGGAACGGTCCGTTTCGGGACGGTCCGTTGTCTGCGTGGGCCGGGCGGGCGCGTCGGCTTCGGGACGTCCGGCGTCCGTGTCCGGCGTGGGCCGGCTGCTCGTCTGGGACGTCGCGCCACCGTCGGCGTCGCGACGGTTGGCCTCCGCGCCTGGGACAGGTCGGGTGCCGGTGGCTGGCAGGGGTACGGCGCCCGTGTCCGTACCGGGGCGGCTGGGCGTACCGGCCTGCGGCTCGACGGCGGACCGCTGCACGGCCTGCGCTTCCGGACCGGCAGGCTGCTCCGCCGGTTCGATCGGCGCAGTCGGCACGGTCGGGTGGGCAGGAATGGGGCCGGGATACGCCGGCGGCGCGGGACGGGCCGACGCGGCCTGGGCCGGATCGACCGGAGGTGGGCCCTGACGTTCTTCCGTCCGTCCCCGCGACGGCGTGGTGCGGGTGGACTCCTCGCTTCGCTCCGCCCGTCCGGTGCCGATCGGAGCCTGCGCACCGTGGCTGGGCGAGCCGACGACCGGCGTGGCCGAATCGGAGACCGGTGCGCCGGCAAGCGGCGTGCCCGAGGCGGGCCCGCCGGAGACGGGCGGGCCGGAGACGGGCCTGCGGGAGTCCGGCATACCCGGGACGGGTGCGCTGGTCACCGGGCTCGCGGAAGCGGGCACGCCGGACGTGGAACCCGAAGGCGTGCCGGCCGCGGGTACCCGGGGCGGCTGACCGGAAGGCGCGTCGCGCGGGTCCGGTGCCGGCATCCGCCGCTGCTCGTCCGCATCGGCAGGTGGCACGGGCCGCAGCGGGGCGTTGCCGGCCGACAGCGCCCCGTCGCCGGGACGTACGGGCGTGCGCGGTGCCGACAGCGGATCCGGCCCCGACGGGGCGGGACGGGGACGGTCGTCGGGCCGTACCGGCCACTGCTGCGGCCGGGAATCGGGACGCGCGGCGGCATCGTCCGGCCGGCGACGGTCCTGCTCCGGCTGCGCTCGGCCGGCCTCGGGACGGGACGGGACGGTGTCCGGGCGGGACGGGGCGGTGGGCGGCCGGGTGGGGTGGGGCTGCGTACGCGGACCGGTGCCGTCGGGCTGTCCGCCCGCATTCGCAGGCCGGGCGTCGCGCGGGTCCGGGCGAACGAAACCGTCCCGCGGGTCGTCGGCGGGCGGCATCGGGGGCCGGGACGGTACCGGTCGATCCGTGGACGGGCGGTGCCGCTCGTCGGGCCGGTGCGCGTCGGGTTCCGGCCGGGGGCGCGGCTCGACGATGGGCCACTCGCCCTGGTGCGGGCGGGGCCGGTCGGCCGGTGGGCGCTGCCAACGCTGGTCGGTGCCCGGCCGCGCTGGGGCGGTGGCTTGCGGGTCAGCCGGACGGTGTCGCTGTGCGCCGTACCGGTCGGGCTCGCCCTGCTGCGCGGGCCGCCCGTTCTCGGGTGCCCGGCGCTGGGTGTCCGGGTATGCGGCGGCCTCGCGACCCGGCGCACGGTCGTCCCACCGGCCACCCGCCGGTTCGCGCCGGTCGGCCGGGGGACGTGGGCCGGGCTCGCGCCAGCCGTCAGGGCCGGGTTCACGCCGTCCGTCGTGGCCCGGCCCGCCCCAGCCGGGATCACGCCGGCTCGGCTCGCCCCAGCCCGGCTCACGCCGAGCCGGGTCGCTCCAGCCGGCCGCGTTCCGCTCCGGCGGCGGCACGGCATCGTCGCGCCGGTCGACGCCGGGACCGCGCCGGCCACGGCCGGGATCGCTCGGTGACGGCTCCGGGAAGGGGCCACGGCGTCCGTCGGGCAAAGGCTCGCGGCGCCCGCCGGGGGAGTGGTCCCGGCGAGCATCGGGTGGCGTGCCCCATCGCTCGCCGGAAGCCGCCGGGCGACCGTCGGCCGGGGCGCGCCTGCCGTCCGCCGGGCGGTCGGGCCGGTGCGGGGCGGGGTGCGGGGTCTCGTTCGGCTCCGGCATCCAGCCCGGCTGGGCGGCCCGGCGAGGTGCGCCCTCGGGGTGTACCCAGCGTTGGTCGAGCCGCTCCGGCGGCGGACCGGGGCGGCCGGCCGGCCGGCGCTCGCCGCCGTCCCGACCGGGCAGGAGATCCCGGCGGCCGTCCGCGCCGGGGCTGTCGGGATGCCCGCGCCGCTCGTCCGGCCCCGCGGGGCGCCGTCCGCCGGGACCGGCGGCACCCGTCGGGTACGCCCCGCGCGAGGCCGCCGGCCCGTCCAGGTACGCGCCGCGTGGCCCGGCCGACCCGGCTGAGTGCCCGCCGCGTGGCCCTGTCGGTCCGTCCGGATACGCGCCACGCGGTCCTGGCGGTCCGTCCGGATGACCGTCGCGTGGGCCCGCCGTTCCGTCCGGGTGCGCGCCGCGTGGCCCGGCCGGGCTGGTCGGGTGTACGCCGGGCGGGAACGCAGGGCTGATCGGGTACGCCTCGCGGGGGGCGGCCGGGCTGGTCGGGTATGCGCCGTGTGGACCGGCGGGGCTGACCGGGTACGCGTCCGGCGCACCGACAGGGCCGGCGCGGTGCGCGTCACGCGGGCCCGCCGGGCTGACCGGGTCCGCCCAGCGTGGACCGGCGGGACTGGTCGGATGCGCCTCGCGTGGACCGGCACCGACGGGGTAGGCGCCGTGCGGGCCGGCGGGGCTGACGGGCTCACCGCCGCGCGGGCCGGCCGGACCGACCGGATGACCGGCGGCCGGGCTGACCGGGTGGGCGTCGCGAGGGCCCGCCGGACTCACCGGGCGCCCGCCCTCGTGCGCCGGGGGCCGGGGACCGGCGGGGCTCACCGGGTACGTGTCCGCGTCGGGCGCGGGGCTGACCGGGCGTACCTCGGCCCGGCCGACCACGGCGCGAGGACGCGGCGTCAGGTTCTCGATGCCGATGTCACCGGGGTAGCGCTGCCCGGGGAACTGCGGCTGCCACTCGTGGGTGGGCTCGGCGGCCCAGGCCGGTTCGGCCGGCTCGCGCCAGCTGCCCCAGCCACTCATCGGCAACCCCTCCCGCCGCTCGCGCGGGACGGCCCCGGGGCCGGCTCGCGTCGCTCGCTCACGGCGGTGTCACCTCATTGGAAAATCTCGCGCTGGGGCGCCGGACGTGCCGGTACAGTCGCCCGGTCCAGCACGTCGTGGCTGCGGAAGGAGGGTAACGGCGTGGGCTCGGTCACCGCCACTGTGGCACCACCCACCGGCGCACACGTTACCCCATGGTTTCGGACATTCGGCGCGATCGCGGCGGCCGGGTTCCGTCGGCACGCGACCTACCGTCAGGCCGCCGTGGCGGGGTTGTGCACCAACACCGTGTTCGGTTTCCTGCGCTGCTACATCTTCCTCGCGGCGACGGGTGCGGCGGGCACGGTGGCCGGCTACGACCGGGCGCAGCTCGCCACGTTCGTCTGGGCCGGCCAGGGTCTGCTGGCGGTGATCGCGATCTGGGGCTGGACCGATCTGGCCGACCGGATCCGTACCGGTGAGGTGGCCGCCGATCTGCTGCGGCCGGTGCATCCGGTGACCAGCTACCTCGCCACCGACCTGGGCCGGGCCGGGTTCGCGTCGCTGGTCCGGCTGGTGCCGCCGCTGGTGGTCGGCCCGTTCTTCTTCGCCGTGTACGTGCCCCGGCACTGGGCCACGGTGCCGCTGTTCCTGCTCTCCGCGGTGCTCGCGGTGGTGGTCTGCTTCGGCTGCCGCTACCTGGTCAACGCCACCGCGTACTGGTTGCAGGACGTCCGGGGCCCGATGATCCTGTGGACGCTCGGCTCCGGCGTGCTGGCCGGGCTCTACTTCCCGCTCGGCTTCCTGCCCGGCCCGCTGGAGGCGGTCCTGCGGTACGCCACCCCGTTCCCCAGCATCCTCCAGGTGCCGCTGGACGTGCTCGTCGAGCGGGAGCCGATGTCCGTCGGTCTCACCCTGGTCGGGGTGCAGGCCGGCTGGGCGGTGCTGCTGCTGGCGCTGTGCCGGCTGGTGCAGCGCCGCGCCGAGCGTCGTCTGGTGGTCCAGGGTGGTTGAGCGCGGCAGCGCGCCCAGGGTGGCTGAGCTGGCTGAGCTACGGGCGTACCGGGCGTTGCTCGGTGCGCAGGCGCGCTCGCAGGCGGCGTACCGCACCTCGTTCGTCGTGGACCTGGTCGGCAACGTGGGCGCCACCGTGTTCGACGTGGTCACCGTCCTGGTGATCTTCGGTGTGACGCGGGAGCTGGGCGGTTTCACGCTGCGCGAGACGCTCGTCGTGGTCGGCCTGTCGTCGTGCGGCTTCGCCACCGCCGACCTGCTGGTCGGCAACATCGAACGGCTTCCCCGGTACGTGCGCACCGGCCTCTTCGACGCCGTGCTGGTACGCCCGCTGGGGGCGCTGCCGCAACTGCTGCTGATGGACCTGCCGTTGCGCAAGCTGTCCCGGGCCGTGTTCGGGCTGGCAGTGCTGCTGTTCGCGCTCGTCTCGGCGGGCATCGACTGGACGCCGGGCCGGGTCGCGCTGGCGGTGGTCGCCCCGCTGGCCGCGGTGGTCTTCTTCGGCTCGGTCTTCGTGCTGACCGCCACGGTGTCGTTCTACTGGGTCGACTCCGGCGAACTGGCCAACGCGGTCACCTACGGCGGGCGCGACTTCACCTCGTACCCGGTCACCGTGTACGGCGGGTGGTTCCGCGCGCTGTTCGCGTACGGGATGGGGTTCGCCTTCGTCAGCTACCACCCGGCGCTGGCGCTGCTGGGCCGCGCCGACCCGCTCGGCCTGCCGCAGTGGGCGGGTTGGGCCGCGCCGGGCGTCGCGGTGGTCGCCGCGGCGCTGGCCGCCCTGGCCTGGCGCGTCGGGGTCCGCCACTACCGGAGTACGGGGTCATGAGCGTCATCGAGATGGACGGGCTGCGCAAGGAGTTCACGGTACGGGTGAAGGCCGGGCCGCTGCGGCGCGAGAAGCGGACGGTGACCGCCGTGGACGGGGTCGACCTGCGGGTGGAGCGCGGCGAGATGCTCGGCTACATCGGGCCGAACGGCGCCGGGAAGTCGACCACGCTGAAGATGCTCACCGGCGTGCTGACACCGTCGGCGGGGCGGGCCCGGGTGTGCGGGCTGCGGCCGGTGGCCGACCGGACCAGGCTGGCGCTGCGGATCGGGGTGGTGTTCGGGCAGCGCTCGCAGCTGTGGTGGGACCTGCCGCTGCGGGACTCGTTCGACCTGCTGCGGCACGTCTACCGGGTGCCGGCCGGCGCGCACGCGGCCCGGCTGGCCCGCTGCCGGGGCCTGCTCGACCTGGACGCGTTCCTGGACACCCCGGTCCGGCAGCTCTCGCTGGGTCAGCGGATGCGCGGCGAGCTGACCGCGGCGCTGCTGCACGGCCCGGAGGTGCTGTTCCTGGACGAGCCGACGATCGGCCTGGACGTGGTGAGCAAGCAGGCGGTGCGCGGCTTCCTGGCCGAGCTGGGCCGGGCCGGGGACACCACGCTCGTGCTCACCACGCACGACCTGGCCGACATTGAACGGCTGTGCCGGCGGCTCGTGGTGATCGACCACGGGCGGGTGGTGCACGACGGGTCGATCGCCGAGCTGCACCGCCGGTACGGCTCGCGCCGGATGGTGGTCGCCGAGCTGGACGCGGCGCTGCCCGAGCCGCCGGTGCTGCCCGGCGCGCCGGTGCAGCGGGTGGAGGCGGACGGGCGGCGGCTGGTCTTCGCGCTGGAACGGGCGAGCGTCGCCGAGGTGGTGGCCGGGCTGGCCGGCCTGACCACCTTGCGGGACATCTCGATCGTGGAGCCGGACATCGAGGAGGTGGTGACCCGGCTCTACCGCGCCCCGGCCGGGCCGTCCGCCGTCACGGGTGCTCCATGACGAGTACGGCGAAGGTGCCGGGGGCCAGTGCCTCGTACCGGTGCGGGGTGTCGCCCGGGAAGGTGGCGTAGTCGCCGGGCTCCAGCTCGACCAGGTCGGTCTCGGGACCGACGCGCATCCGGCCGGCGGCGACCACTACGTGCTCGACGCTGCGCGGGGTGTGCGCCTCGGCGAGCCGTACCGCGCCGGGTTCCAGCTCCATCACGTAGACGTCGCGGCGGGCGTGCGGCGCTCCGGCGGCGAGCAGGGTGGCCGAGAAGTCGGCGTGTTCGGACCGGATCCGGGGCCCCTGCCCGGCCCGCACCACCCGGACGGCGGCGGTGGGTGGTTCGACCAGGCGGCTGAACGGTACGTCCAGCGCCACGCCGAGTGCCCAGAGCGTCTCCACGCTGGGGTTGCCGGACCCGGACTCCAGCTGGGACAGGGTGGACTTGGCGATCCCGGCGCGGCGGGCCAGCTCGGTGAGCGACAGGCCCGCCCGCTCGCGTTCGCGGCGCAGCGCGGCGGCGATGGTGGCGAGTGGGGGAGCGGGGTCGATCGCCATTTGTTCGCTCCATCGGTCGGTTTGTTCGGTTTGACGAACCAGCGTGCTCCCGTTCAGGATAATGGACATGCGTACGGCATACCGAACGGGCGACGCCCGGGCGCTCCGCGACGTCGCCGCCATCGGCGCGGCGATGCTCGCCGTGGGCGCGTCGTTCGGCGCCGTGGCGGTGGCCGCCGGTCTGCCCGTGTGGGCCACGCTCGCCATGTCCGCGTTCGTCTACGCCGGCGGCGCCCAGTTCATGGCCGTCGGGCTCGTCGTGGCCGGCAACCCGCTGGCGGCAGTGCTCGCCGGCCTGCTGCTCAACGCCCGGCACCTGCCGTTCGGTCTGGCCCTCGGCGGTGCGCTCGGCACCCGGCGCGCGCAGCGGCTGCTCGGCAGCCACCTGATGACCGACGAGGCGACCGCGTTCGCGCTGGCCCGCCCGGCCGGGCCGCAACGGCGCCGGGCGTTCTGGCTCGCCGGGGTGCTGCTGTTCCTGGCCTGGAACGCCGGCACCGCGCTCGGCGTGCTCGCCGGCGGCGCGGCCGGCGACCCGGCCGCCCTGGGACTCGACGCCGCGTTCCCCGCCGGGCTGGCCGCCCTGCTGCTGCCCAGCCTGCGCGACCGGGAGACCCGCCGGGTGGCGCTCCTCGGCGCCGGCTTGGCAGTGCTGGCGACCCCGCTGCTGCCGGCCGGGCTGCCGGTGCTGCTCGCGCTCGCCGCGCTGGCCCTGCCCCTGCTGGCCCGCCGCCGTCCACCCGCCGCGCCGCCCGGCCCACCCGCCGCGCCGCCCGGCCCACCCGCCGCGTCCGCCGGCCTGTCCGGAGTGCCGTCCGGCCCGGACGCCGCACCGGGCGGCGGTCCGGTCGCCGTGCCGGACGTGGCGGCTGATGGTCGGAGTGTGCGGGCCGGGGAGGTCTCGTGCTGATCGCCGTGATCCTCGCGCTGGCCGCCGGCACCTACGGCTTCCGCGTCGCCGGGGTGCTGCTGCGGGACCGGCTCGACCTGCCCGAGTGGGCCCGTCACCTGCTGCCGGTCGGCGCCGCGACGTTGCTGGCCGCGCTCGCCGCCACCGCGGCGCTCACCGAGGCCGGCGGTTTCGCCGGATACGCCCGGCCCGCCGGTGTGCTCGTCGGCCTGCTGCTGGCGTGGCGCCGGGCGCCGTTCGTGCTGGTCGTGGTCGCGGCCGCGGCCACCACCGCGGTGCTGCGCCTGCTCGGCGTGGCCTGAGCGCGGCGTCGGCGCGGCCCGCAGGGGCGTCGCGCGGGCGGCCCGGGCCGCTCCCGGCAGGACATCGGCCCCTCACCGCAGGGGCGGGAGGGGCCGATCGGTCCGGGTCGCGCCGGTCAGACCTTGTCGCCGATGTTCACCCGGGGCGCGGGCGCGCGCATCCGGCGGAACGTGATCGACCGCATGATCGCGTAGAAGTAGAGCGAGCCGAGCTTCTCGGTGCTCTTCGGGAAACGCTCGCGGACCAGCCGCTTGATCTTCCGGGAGATCAGCACCGAGTCGATCAGCACGCCGAGCGCCAGCGCGCCCCACAGCACGTTCGACAGCAGCCGCACGATCGGCGGCATGGCCTGGTTGGAGCCGAACAGCACGATCAGCGCGCCGCCGAAGAACCAGGTGCCGATCGTCCGCCGGGAGTCGACCACGTTGCGGGCCAGCAGCCGCTCCGGGCCCCGGTCACGCGGGCCGCCCTCGCGGCGGAACTCGGCGGCGGCCTCGGCGCGGGCGGCGCGGCGCTGCGCGCGGGCCTCCTCCTTGGTCAGCGGCTTGGCCGGCGCGGTCGGCCGGCGGCCGGCGACCGGGCGCTTCGGCGTGAGCTGCCCGAGTTCCTTCTTGCTGGGCGTGTAGCCCCGGGGGCGGGCGGCGGCGGACTCCTCGTCGGTCGTCACAGTGGTGACGGACTCCTCGACGAGGTCGGCGGACTTGCGGCGAAACAGCGACGGCACGCGGCAAGGGTAGCCAACCAGCCGCGCCCGGTGCACATCACGGGTGCACCGGGCGCGGCCGGACGAGTGAGCGGGACGGTCAGGG
The DNA here is from genome assembly GCF_049179035.1 of Micromonospora sp. WMMD1274. Taxonomy (NCBI): domain Bacteria; kingdom Bacillati; phylum Actinomycetota; class Actinomycetes; order Micromonosporales; family Micromonosporaceae; genus Micromonospora; species Micromonospora sp. WMMD1274. The sequence continues at coordinate 1,090,447 of NZ_JBMHMG010000001.1, read as the reverse complement.
ACGCTCGACGTGCGCGCCGAGGTCGGCCAGCTTGGCCTCGAAGTCCTCGTAGCCACGGTTGATCAGGTCCACGCCGTACACCCTGGAGGTGCCCTCGGCGGCGAGCGCCGCGATCAGGTGGCTGAACCCGGCCCGCAGGTCCGGGATGACCAGGTCGGCCGCGTGCAGCTTGCTCGGCCCGGCGATCACCGCGGAGTGCTTGAAGTTGCGCCGGCCGAAGCGGCACGGGGTGCCGCCGAGGCAGTCCCGGTAGACCTGGATGTTGGCGCCCATCGTGTTCAGCGCCTCGGTGTAGCCGAGCCGCTGCTCGTAGACCGTCTCGTGGACGATCGACAGGCCCCGGGCCTGGGTGAGCGCGACCACCAGCGGCTGCTGCCAGTCGGTCATGAAACCGGGGTGCACGTCGGTCTCCAGCGCCACCGCGTTCAGCTCGCCGCCCGGGTGCCAGAACCGGATGCCGCCCTCCTGGCCGGGGCTGCCGCCGCGCGGCGGGCGCAGGTCGGTGACCTCGTACTCGCCGCCGACCGACCGGAAGATGTTCAGGAAGGTCATCATGTCGGCCTGCTGGGCGCCCAGCACCTCGACGTGACCGCGGGTGGCCAGCGCCGCCGCCGCCCAGCTGGCCGCCTCGATCCGGTCCGGGATCGGCCGGTGGGTGTAGCCGTGCAGCTTCTTGACGCCCTGGATCTCGATCACCCGGTCGGTGTGCACCTTGATGATCGCGCCCATCTTCTGCAGCACGCAGATGAGGTCGATGATCTCCGGCTCGACCGCCGCGTTGCGCAGCTCGGTGACGCCCTCGGCCATCACCGCGGTGAGCAGCACCTGCTCGGTGGCGCCCACGCTCGGGTACGGCAGCGCGAACTTCGTGCCGTGCAGCCCGTTGGGCGCGGACAGGTGCAGCCCCTCCGGGGTCTTCTCGACCGTTGCGCCGAACTCGCGCAGCGCCTGGAGGTGGAAGTCGATCGGGCGCGGGCCGATGTGGCAGCCGCCCAGGTCGGGGATGAAGGCGTGGCCGAGCCGGTGCAGCAGCGGGCCGCAGAACAGGATCGGGATCCGGCTGGACCCGGCGTGCACGTTGATCTGGTCGGTGCTGGCGCTTTCGACGTTGGTGGGGTCGAAGACGAGCTCGCCCTCCTCGTCGCCGTCGCTGACCTTGACGCCGTGCAGGCCGAGCAGACCGCGGACCACCTCGACGTCACGGATACGCGGCACGTCGAACAGCCGGCTGGGTGTGTCGCCCAGCAGGGCGGCCACCATCGCCTTGGACACCAGGTTCTTCGCGCCGCGCACGCGGATCCGCCCTTCAAGCGGAGTGCCTCCGTGTACGACCAGGACGTCGTCGGTCAACGCAACCTCCAGCGCGTTGGGTGCTGCCGTGTCTAGTGATGGGTGCACGAAGTTCATCGCTACCCGGAACGCGGTCATGGGAAAACGGGCCGCGTGTGTCGTCGCCCCGGCAGCATAGCCCTCCGTGACGGGAATGGAATCGGTCACATCGCCAGCGAGGGCACGAACCGGGGTGTCCGGTGCGTTTCCGTGCCAGCGGGGTCACCGACGGTGATCAGGCTCCCGGGAGGGCGAGCATCTGGTCCAGCGCGGACCGGGCGTGTCGGGCGGTGTCCGGGTCGACGGTGATCTGGTTGACCACACGCCCGGCGACCAGCTCCTCAAGCGCCCAGACCAGGTGCGGCAGGTCGATCCGGTTCATCGTCGAGCAGTAGCAGACCGCCCGGTCGAGGAACATGATCTGCTTGTCCGGGTGGGCCAGCGCGAGGCGGCGTACCAGGTTCAGCTCGGTGCCCACCGCCCACGCCGAGCCGGCCGGGGCCGCCTCGATCGTCTTGATGATGAACTCGGTCGAGCCGACCAGGTCGGCGGCGTTCACCACCTCGTGGCGGCACTCCGGGTGCACCAGCACGTTCACGCCCGGCACCCGCTCGCGTACGTCGTCGACGCTGTCGAGTGTGAAGCGGCCGTGCACCGAGCAGTGCCCCCGCCACAGGATCATCTTCGCGTCGCGCAGCTGCTCCGGGGTCAGCCCGCCGCTGCGCTTGTGCGGGTCGTAGAGCACGCAGTCGTCGAGCGAGAAGCCCATCTCCAGCACCGCGGTGTTGCGGCCGAGGTGCTGGTCGGGCAGGAACAGCACCTTGCGGCCCTGCTCGAAGGCCCAGTCCAGGGCCCGCTTGGCGTTCGACGAGGTGCAGACCACACCGCCGTTGCGGCCGACGAAGCCCTTGATGTCGGCCGAGGAGTTCATGTACGTCACCGGCACGGTCTCGGCCGCGATGCCCAGGTCGGTGAGCGTGTCCCACGCGGCCTCGACCTGCGACAGCACCGCCATGTCGGCCATCGAGCAGCCGGCGGCGAGGTCGGGCAGGATCACCTTCTGCGCGTCCGAGGTGAGGATGTCCGCGCTCTCGGCCATGAAGTGCACGCCGCAGAAGACGATGTACTCCGCGTCCGGGCGGGCCGCCGCCTCCCGGGCCAGCTTGAACGAGTCGCCCGTCACGTCGGCGAACTGGATCACCTCGTCGCGCTGGTAGTGGTGGCCCAGGACGAACACCTTCGTGCCGAGCGCGGCCTTCGCGGCGGCGGCGCGGGCCACCAGGTCGGGGTCGCTCGGCGCGGGGAGATCACCCGGACACTCCACGCCACGCTCGGTGGCGGGGTCGCTGCCGCGGCCGAGGAGCAGCAGCGCCGTGGCGGTGTTGGACGGCTCAACCCAGGTCGAAGTCACGCCCCCATGGTCCCACAGCGCGACCACGGCGCAGCCGTCCCCGATGTGGCCTGCCACACTGCTGCGCATGCGCGTGCTGCTCTGTCCGGACAAGTTCGCCGGCACGCTGCCGGCCCCCGAGGTGGCCGCCGCGGTGGCCGACGGCTGGCGTGACGTCGCCCCCGGCGACGAGCTGCTGGTCCGGCCCCTCGCCGACGGCGGGCCGGGGTTCGTCGACGTGCTCGCCGGGGCGCTGGGCGGGCGCCGGGTGCCGGTGCCCACGGTCGATCCGCTGGGCCGCCCGGCCGCCGGTGAGATCCTGCTCACCGACGACGGCACCGCGTACCTGGAGAGCGCGCAGGCGTGCGGGCTGCACCTGCTCACCGCCGCCGAACGCGACCCGAAGGCCACCACCTCGTACGGGCTGGGGCTGCTCGTGGCCGCCGCAGTCGAGGCGGGCGCGCGAACGGTGGTGGTGGGGCTGGGCGGCTCGGCCACCAACGACGGCGGCGCCGGGATGCTCGTCCCGCTGGGCGTCACGCCGCTGGACGGCGCCGGCCGGGCCCTGCCGTACGGCGGCGCGGCGCTCGCCGGGGCGGCCGCGCTCGACGGGGAGCCCCGGCTGCGCGGCGCGACGCTCGTCGCCGCCACCGACGTGGACAACCCGCTGCTCGGGCTGCACGGCGCGAGCAGCGTCTTCGGCCCGCAGAAGGGCGCCGACCGGGCCGACGTGCTGCTGCTGGACGCCGCGCTGACCCGCTGGGCGGAGGTGCTGACGGAGCTGCTGCCCGGCTGCCCGCCCGGTCTGGGCGCGCTGCCCGGCGGCGGCGCCGCAGGTGGGCTCGGCGCGGCGGTGCTGGCGCTCGGCGGCCGGTGCGAGTCCGGCATCGGGCTGGTCACCCGCGCGGTGAGGCTGGACGCCGCGCTCGACACGGCCGACCTGGTGATCACCGGTGAGGGCTCGTTCGACCACCAGTCGCTGCGCGGCAAGGTGGTCGCCGGCGTGGCCGGCGCGGCCCGGGACCGGGGCGTGCCCTGCGTGGTGCTGGCGGGACGGGTGAGCACCGGGCGGCGGGAGGCGGCAGCGGCCGGTGTCACCGAGGCGCACAGCCTGGTCGAGCACTTCGGCGGCGAGGAGCACGGGGGAGTGGACGCGGCGATGACCCGTCCGGCCGAGGGGCTGCGCGCGCTCGGCGCCCGCCTGGCGCGGCAGTGGAGCCGCTGACCGGTTCCGCTGGTCACGCCGCCGGGTGGTGACGCCGGAGGCGGCGTACGATCGAAAGACGGACCACACCGGGAATCACTGGCGGACGTGCGGCGTTGGCCAGGACGTCCGGACCTCATACCGCGCAGGGAGACTTCCACGTGACCACGCCAGCGCAGACCGAGTCGACCGAGGCCAAGGCCCCCAGCACCGTCGTCCTCACCGACGTCGCGGCGCAGAAGGTCAAGGCCCTGATCGAGCAGGAGGGCCGCGACGACCTGCGGCTCCGGGTCGCCGTGCAGCCGGGTGGCTGCTCCGGCCTGCGGTACCAGCTGTTCTTCGACGAGCGCTCGCTCGACGGTGACGTCGTCACCGACTACGACGGTGTCGAGGTCGTCGTCGACCGGATGAGCGCCCCCTACCTGGCCGGCGCCACCATCGACTTCGCCGACCGGATCGACGCCCAGGGCTTCACCATCGACAACCCCAACGCGGGCAGCTCCTGCGCCTGCGGCGACTCCTTCAGCTGAGTCGACGGACCGACCGGAAGCGGCGGGTCGCCCCGAGTGGGGCGGCCCGCCGCTTCGTCGTACCCCCGGGGTGTGACGCCCGGATGTGCGCCGATCGACCGGTTGGCGACCGACCGCCGTCCGGCCGGTCCGGGGGCCGGTAGGCTGACCGCGCCGTGCTCCCGACCCCGAGGGTTGACATGAAGATCGCCGTGACCGGCTCGATCGCGACCGACCACCTGATGAGTTTCCCCGGCCGCTTCGCGGACCAGCTCATCGCCGACCAGCTCGACAAGGTCTCGCTGTCCTTCCTCGTCGACGAACTGGTGCTCCGGCGCGGCGGCACCGCGGCGAACATCGCCTTCGGCATGGCCCAGCTCGGGCTGCGCCCGGTGCTGCTCGGCGCGGTCGGCGCCGACTTCGCCGACTACCGCTCCTGGCTGGAGCGCCACGGCGTCGACTGCGACTCGGTGCACGTCAGCGAGGTCGCCCACACGGCACGCTTCGTCTGCACCACCGACACCGACATGTGCCAGATCGCCTCGTTCTACGCCGGGGCGATGAGCGAGGCCCGCAACATCGAGCTGGCCCCGGTGGCGCAGCGCCTCGGCGGGCTGGACCTGGTGCTGGTCAGCGCCAACGACCCGGCCGCGATGATCAGGCACTCCGGGGAGTGCCGGGACCGCGGCTACTCCTTCGTCGCCGACCCGTCGCAGCAGCTCGCCCGGATGGACGGCGAGGACGTGCTCGGCCTGGTCGACGGCGCCGACTACCTGATGACCAACGAGTACGAGAAGTCGCTGCTGCAGAGCAAGGCCGGCCTCACCGACGAGCAGCTGCTCGACCGGGTCAAGGTGCGGGTCACCACGCTGGGCAAGCAGGGCGTCGAGATCGTCGGCCGGGAGATCGGCACGATCCGGGTGCCGATCGCGCGGGAGATCCAGGCGGTCGACCCGACCGGCGTCGGCGACGGCTTCCGGGCCGGTTTCTTCGCCGCGCTCGACTGGGGCGTCGGCCTGGAGCGGGCGGCCCAGGTCGGCTGCCTGCTGGCCACGCTCGTGCTGGAGAACTTCGGCGGCCAGGAGTACGAGGTCCGCCGCGACCTGTTCGTGAAGCGACTCGCCGAGTCGTACGGTGACGCGGCCGCCGAGGACGTCCGGCCGCACCTGCTGTGACCGCCCCGGCCGGCGGGGTGGACCCGGAGGTCCGCCCCGGCTCCGGCGGTCCGGTGCTCGTCGCGTTCGCCGGGCTGCCGGGCGTGGGCAAGACCACGCTCGCCGCCCGCGTCGGTGCCGCCCTGCGCGCCCCGGTCCTGCCGGTCGACCCGGTCGAGCGGGCCCTGCACCGCTACGGCCTCACCGGCGACGTACCCGGCATGGCCGCCTACGGCGCGGTCGCCGGGCTGGCCGAGGTGCAGCTCGGCCTCGGGCTCAGCGTGGTCGTCGACGCGGTGAACCCGGTCGCCAGCGCCCGGGGCCTCTGGCACGACGTGGCCGAACGGGCCGGCGTGCCGCTGCGGGTGATCGAGGTGCACTGCGGCGACGAGGCGGAGCACCGCCGCCGGGTCGAGGCCCGCCCGCCCGAGGAGCACGGCACCTGGGAGCAGACGCTGCGCCGCCGGGCCGAGTACGAGCCGCTGATCGGCCCGCGCCTGGTGGTCGACACCGCCGTGGCGGCCGACCCGCTGCCCGGCATCCTCGCCTACCTGCGCTAGCCGCTCACCCGGATGTCGTAGGCAGGCCCCGGGCGCTCGGCCATGAACTCGTGGCCGCGCATCCGGCACCAGGCCGGGATGTCCACCGCCGCGGCCGGGTCGTCGGCGAGCACCCGCACCACCGCGCCGGCCGGCAGGCCGGGCATCAGCCGGGCGAGATTGATCACTGGTAGCGGGCAGCGCTGCCCCCGGCAGTCCAGCACCTCGTCCGGCTCGCTCACAGGTCCGTCACCCCCGCCTCGGCCCGCAGGTCCGCCACGATCCCGGGCAGTTCGGCCAGGAACCGCTCCACGTCCGTCTCGGTGGTCTCCCGGTGCAGCGACACCCGCACGTTGCCGTGCGACAGCACCCCCATCGCCTCCAGCACGTGTGACGGACGCAACGTCGACGACGTGCACGACGAGCCGGAGGACACCGCGAACCCGCGCCGGTCCAGCGCGTGCAGCAGCGCCTCGCCGTCGACGTACAGGCAGGAGAACGTCACCAGGTGCGGCAACCGGTCCACCGGGTCGCCGACCACCTCCACGTCCGGCACCTCGGCCGCCACCCGCGCCCGGATCCGGTCCACCAGCGGACCCAGCCGGGCCGCCTCCGCCGCCGCGTCGGCCGCCGCCGCGCGCAGGCTCGCCGCCGCCGCGACCACCGCCGGCAGGTTCACCACCCCGGGGGTACGCCCCGACTCCCGCTCGTCGGCCGGGTACGGCGACTCCCAGCGGGTGCCCTTGCGCACCACGAGCAGCCCGACGCCGGGCGGCCCGCCCCACTTGTGCGCGCTGGCGGTCAGCACCGACCAGCCCGACGGCAGCGGCGCCCGGCCGGCCAGCTGCGCCGCGTCCACGTACAGCGGCACACCCGCCTCGGCGCACAGCTCCGCCGCCGTGGGCACCGGCTGCACCGTGCCCACCTCGTGACTGGCCCCGATCAGCGCCGCGAGGGCCACGCCGGGCGCGGCCACCGCCGCCGCCCAGGCGTCCAGGTCCAGCCGGCCCAGCCGGTCCACGGGTACGGACACCGCCGTGCCGCCACCTGCGGTGTGCCGCTGCGCGGCGTGCAGCACCGCCGAGTGCTCGATCGCCGAGTGCACCAGCGTCGCCCCGGCCCGCCGCCGCCCGGCCAGGCCACCGAGCACGGCGGCGTGCGCTGCCGTCGTACCGCTGGGGGTGAAGGACAGCTCGTCGGCGCGGACACCGAGCGTCTGCGCGGCGGCCTCCCGCGCGGCGTCGAGGAGCTGGCGGGCCCGGCGGGCCGGCGCGTACAGCCGGGCCGGGTCGGCCCAGCCGTCGTCCAGGGCGGCCAGCATCGCCTGCCGGGCGACCGGATGCAGCGGCGCCGCGCTGGCGGCGTCGAGGTAGACCGGGGAGACGCTCATGACGCTCCACGCTATCGCCCGGTTACGCCCAAGATCCCCCCGATGGGGGTGGACAGCGACCCCAAGACGGCCTGGCCGGTCATGGTCGAGTAATCTGCGACCGTCGGTGACGCCTTTGCCGTCGGTGTCAAGGAGAACAACCGCCGCGGCGCGCTAGGGAGGCAGGACCAGGTGGTCGCAAGGAGTTCGGAGGTACGGCGCTCGGCCGTACGGCACAGCGCTTCCCCGGGGGCCGGTGGACGCCGGCGGCGTGGTGCTGGTCGAATCGCCGGGCTCGGTCTCGGCGCGGCGGCGCTGCTGGTCTCGCTCACCGGCTGTGACGTCGGCAAGACGTTCGGCGGGTTCGGCTGGCCGCAGGGCGGCATCACGCCCGAGTCGCACCGCATGTACGACCTGTGGATCGCGTCCTGCATCGCGGCGCTCGCCGTCGGTGTGTTCGTGTGGGGCCTGATCTTCTGGTGCGTGGTCCGCTACCGCAAGCGCGGCAACGAGCTGCCGGTGCAGACCCGCTACAACCTGCCGATGGAGTTCCTCTACACCATCGCGCCGATCCTCGTGGTCTCCGTGCTCTTCTACTACACGGCGGTCGTGCAGACCGACGTGAACAAGGAGTCGAAGAACCCGGACGTCACCGTCGAGGTCGTGGCGTTCAAGTGGAACTGGCAGTTCAACTACCGCGACGGCCAGGGCCGCGACGCCAACACCGTCGCCTCGGTGCTCGGCACCAGCGAGGTCATCCCGGTGCTGGTGCTGCCCAGCGGCCGCTCGATCCGCTTCGAGGAGACCAGCCGCGACGTCATCCACTCGTTCTGGGTGCCGGAGCTGCTGTTCAAGCGGGACGTCATGCCGGGCAACGTCCGCAACACGTTCGAGGTCTCCAGCATCGACCAGGAGGGCGCGTTCGTCGGCCGCTGCGCCGAGCTGTGCGGCAGCTACCACGCCTTCATGAACTTCGAGCTGCGGGTCGTCTCGCCGGAGAAGTACGACCAGTTCCTGGCGGCCAAGAAGGCCGGCAAGTCGACCCAGGAGGCGCTCGGCGAGATCGGTGAGCCGGAGTACGCCACCGAGACCAAGCCGTTCGACACCCGGCGCGACGTGAACAACTTCAACCCGTCCGACGCGACGGCCGGCGCGGGAAGCTGAGGGGTCCGGCATGAAGACCGAGTGGAAGATCTTCCTGACCATCGCCACGTTCCTCCTCGGCGCGACGATCCTCTACGGCGCCTGGACGTACGCCGACAGCGACGGTCGCATCGAGTGGATCGGCACTGTGGCGCTGCTGCTGTCCTTCCTGCTCTGCGCGATGTGCGGCGGCTTCTTCTGGTTCGTCTCCCGCCGTATCGACCTGCGTCCGGAGGACCGGCCGGACGGCGAGATCGCCGACGGCGCCGGTGAGGTCGGCTTCTTCAGCCCGGGCAGCTACTGGCCGTTCGGTCTGGCGCTGGCCGCCGCGATCGCCGGTCTCGGCCTGGTGTTCTGGCAGTTCTGGCTGCTGGGGCTGGGCCTGGTGGCGGTCGTGTTCGCCACCTGCGGGCTGCTGTTCGAGTACTACTCGGGCACCCGCCGTACCGCCGAGCACTGACCCGAAGCACCCCGCAGGCCCGCCACCCCCTCCCGGGGGTGGCGGGCCTGCGGCGTTCCCCCGCCCGCGCCTTCCCGCCCTCCCGCCGTCCCGCCTTCCCGCGCTCGCTCCGGCTCCCGCCTCGCCCGGGGCTTGCCCCGTCGATCATGAAGTTAGCGGTGTCGGCGGTCCCTTTTGTCCCCGCCAACCTCATGATCGCCGCCTGACGCGGTCACTCACCAGGAACACAAGAGATCTTGGAAGGAAAGGGCCCTTATAAGGGCCCTTTCCTTCCAAGATCTCGCCGTGCGGCTTGCCGGGGGAGCACCACCACCTGCCGGTCACCGGGCGGTGATCAAGGAGTTTGTGTACGCCTGGACGACCGCGGGGGACACAAACTCCTTGATCACGCGCGGCGGACGGTTGAGCTGTCGGGCGTGGCATGGCGTGGCGCGGCGCGGCGGGGAGGGGTGGGCGGCCGCGCCCAGCGGTGGAGGCAAGCGGCGCGGACAGGCGCGGTGCGCGGAGACGGGTGCAGCAGGGTGCGGCGCGGTGCGCGGAAGGTGCAGAAGGGGTGCGGCGCGGAAGGTGTGCGGCACACGGGAGGCGTAGCACGCAGGAATGGCCCGGCGCGGGAACGACGCGGCTCGGAAAGAGCGCGGTGCGGCGCGGAAGGGCGAAGGCGGGTGCCGGATGGGAGCGGCGGTCAGGCGGCCTGGGGGTGAGAAGGGCGGGCGCGGCGGCCGGACAGGCGGGTCTCGCGGAAGGTGAACGTGGCGATCACCACGGCAGCGCCGCACCCGGTGCAGATCAGCTCCGGGCAGTCGGCGCCGTGCCCGTCGCCGCACGGCGGCGCCTCGAACAGCACGACGCCCTCGCAGGTGTCACAGTGCAGCTCGCGGTCAGACACGGGTGGCTCCTCTCGCTCCGGGCACCGGCCGAGGCGGGAGGCGCCGGCCGGCGGACCGAAGACCGAAAACGGATAGACCGAAAACGGAGAATAACTCCCGTGTAGTTTGGCACGCGGGTACGACAACACCCGTCCCAGGCCGCGGTCAGGCGGCGCGCGCCACCTCGAGCCAGCGCTCCAGCGCGGCCGCGGCGGCACCCGAGTCGACCGCCGCGGCGGCCCGGTCCAGGTTGGCCCGCAGCACCGCGTACAGGTCGCCGTCGAGCGGGCCCTGGGTGGCCAGCGCCACAGCGGCGTTGACCAGTACCGCGTCCCGCACCGGGCCGGTCTCACCGGCGAGCAGCCGGCGGACCACGTCGGCGTTGTGGGCCGCGTCCCCGCCGCGCAGGTCGGCCAGGGTGGCCCGGGGTACGCCGAGCTCCGTCGCATCCAGCACGGCCTCCGTGACGGTGCCCTGCTGCGCCACCCAGACCCGGGTGGGCGCGCCGGTGCTGAACTCGTCCAGGCCGTCCTCGCCGCGTACCACGATCGCGGAGTCGCCCCGGGCCGCGAACACGGCTGCCATCACCGGGGCCATCCGCTTGTCGAAGCAGCCCACCGCGCCCGCGCGGGGCCGCGCCGGGTTGGTCAGCGGGCCGAGGAAGTTGAACGCGGTGGGTACGCCGATCTCGCGCCGGACCGGGCCGGTGTGGCGCATGCCGGGGTGGAAGCGGGCGGCGAAGCAGAACCCGATGCCGGCCTCGGTGACGCAGCGGGCGACCTGCTCGGGCGCCAGGTCGAGGGGTACGCCCAGCTGCTCCAGCACGTCGGCGGTGCCGCAGGAGGAGGAGGCGGCCCGGTTGCCGTGCTTGACCACGCGGACCCCGGCCCCGGCGACCACCAGCGCCGCCATGGTGGAGATGTTCACCGTGTGGGCGAGGTCGCCGCCGGTGCCGACCACGTCCAGCGCGGTCGTGCGTACGTCCTCGGGCAGGTGCACCGGCACCGCGCGGGTCAGCATGGCCTCGACGAGGCCGCCCAGCTCGGCGGGGGTCTCACCCTTGGTGCGCAGCGCCACGGCGAACCCGGCGATCTGCGCCGGGGTGGCCGAGCCGGCCATGATCTCGCCCATCGCCCACGCGGTGTCGGCGGTGGAGAGCTCCTCGCCGCGCAGCAGCGCGTTGAGCAGAAGCGGCCAGGTCCGTTCGCCCATGGCGGGCCTCCCGAGCGGCGTGAGGAAAGCGGTTGGGGCGCGCCACGGCCGCGTCGCCGTGACGCGCGAAGGCCGGGGGATCAGGCCGCGGCGTGGGTGCGGCGCAGCAGCTCCGCCACGGTGCTGCCGGCGACCACCGGGTCCAGCGGGTGGGTCAGCGTGGCGTCGACCTCGGCGTACGCGGCCAGCCAGCGGTCGGCGGCGCGGGCGAGCACCACGCAGGTCGGGGGCGCGTCGTCCCGGTCGTCCTTGATCTGGCGGGCGATGCCGATGCCGCCGCCGGGGCTCGCCTCGCCGTCGAGCAGCATCAGGTCGATCTCGTAGTCGTCGACCAGCCGGATGCAGGCGTTGTACTCGTCGGCCTCGACGAACTCGATCTCGATGCCGGGCGCCGGCCGGGTGCCCACGGCGAGCCGCATGCGGTCGCGGACCTTCGGGTCGTCGCTGTAGAGCAGGACGGTGCAAAGACGATCGCTCATCGTGACGTGGCTCCCACCTCGTAGCTGCCCGCTGATCGTAGCGGGCGTCACATCCGGCCTGTCGCCCCGCCCGGGCGCGCTCGGGGCGTACCCCGGAACGGGCCTCAGGCGCTCGCCTCCGCGGCGCGCTCGCGGGCCTCCTGGCGGTCCAGCTCGCGGTCGAGCCGGCGGGCCTCGCGCTCGGACTGTTTGACCCACTGGACGACCAGGACGGCGAGCATGGTGACGCTGACGAACTCGCCGCCGGCCCACAGGATGCCGCCGGCCACCACCTGGTCGTTCCAGGGGTCGGACCAGGACAGGTTCAGCGACGGGTACCAGTCGCCGCCGAACAGCGTGGTGCTCTGCATGATGGTCAGGCCGAGGACGGTGTGGAACGGCACCGAGAGCAGCATGAGCAGGGCGCGTCCCGGGTACGGCCAGCGGCCGGGCAGCGGGTCCAGGCCGAGCAGCGGCCAGAAGAAGACGCAGCCGGTGGCGATGAAGTGCGCGTGGACCAGCTCGTGCGCCCACTCGTGGCGCAGCGTGAACTCGTAGAGGTCGGTGAAGTACAGCGCGAACGGGTTCACCACGAAGATGGCGAACGCCACAAGCGGGAAGCTGTAGATCCGGATCACCTTGCTGTGCACGATCGCGAGCAGCCGCTTGCGCGGGCGTACCGGCAGCGTGCGCAGCGCCAGCGTCACCGGCGCGCCGAGCGCCAGGAAGATCGGCGCGATCATCGACAGCACCATGTGCTGCACCATGTGCACCGAGAGCAGGGCGGTGTCGTACGCGCCGAGCCCGGTGAGCGTGACCAGGGCGATTCCGCCGAGGCCGGGGCCGAGGAACGACACGGTACGGATGACCGGCCAGCGGTCGCCGCGCAGCCGCAGCCGGTGCACCCCGTAGAGGTAGAGGCCGGCGGCCAGGACGATGCCCAGCGTGAGCCAGCTGTCCAGCCGGGTCTCGGTGAGGACCCGGGCCACGGTGAACGGCGGCGGGGCGCCTTCGCCTCCCGCCGCCAGCGTCGCCGGAACAGCCGAGGTGACGGCGCGGATCTGATCGACGTGCAGCACGCTTTTCAGGGTAGGTCAGGCGAAGCGGACCTCCACTATCGGGCCACGGAAGGGCTCGGTTTGGCACCCCGCTGATCGTCGGTCCCGGTCAGGGGCAATAATGACCGCGTGACTGCGGCCCCAGCCATTGACAAGAGCCGGATCCACTCCCTGACCCGACCCAACATGGTCAGCGTCGGGACGATCGTGTGGCTCTCCAGCGAACTCATGTTCTTCGCGGCGCTGTTCGCGATGTACTTCTCCATCCGCGCGGCTGCGCCGGAGCAGTGGGAGAAGCACACCGAGGTGCTGAACATCCCGTACGCGACCACGTTCACGGTGATCCTGGTGCTCTCCTCGATCACCTGCCAGATCGGCGTGTTCGCGGCCGAGCGCGGCGACGTCCACGCTCTGCGCCGGTGGTTCACGATCACCTTCGTGATGGGTCTGATCTTCGTGCTCGGTCAGCTGAACGAGTACCGGACCCTGGTGCACGAGGGCGTGAAGATCAACGAAGACGGTTACGGGTCGATGTTCTACCTCACCACCGGCTTCCACGGTCTGCACGTGACCGGCGGTCTCATCGCCTTCGTGATCTTCATGATCCGTACCACGATGGGCCGGTTCACCCCCGCCCAGGCGACCTCGGCGATCGTCGTGTCCTACTACTGGCACTTCGTGGACGTCGTGTGGATCGCGCTCTACGCCATGATCTACTGGCTCCAGTGATCTTGGCGCGTCACGAACCGCGCCGCTGCTCCGTCCCCTGAGACAAGGTCCAACCGGTTAAGGACACAGGTCATGACTTCTGACAACGACCGCCGACGCGGTCTGCTCGCGCGGCTGCGCGGGCGGCCCGTAGTGCGCAGCAGGGGCCGCCGCCGGCTGGGCGCCGCGGTCCGGCTGTTCGCCGCGCTGATGCTGGCCGGCGGTGCCTACACCGTCTTCGCCCCCGGCGTGCAGGCGCAGGACAACCCTCCGTTGACCGCCGCAGGCAACGAGGGCAAGGCGCTGTTCGACGTGAGCTGTGTGACCTGTCACGGTCGCAACGCCCAGGGCGTCGAGGGCCGTGGTCCGAGCCTGATCGGCGTCGGAGCGGCCTCGGTCGAGTTCCAGGTCAGCAGCGGTCGCATGCCGATGGCCCGGCAGGAGGCCCAGGCCATGCGCAAGCCGCCGCAGTTCACCGACGAGCAGGTGCGCCAGCTCGGGCAGTACATCCAGGAGCTCGGCGGCGGCCCGGAGGTGCCCAACGGGGACCTGCGTGAGGGTGCCAACCTGTCCACCGGTGGTGAGCTGTTCCGGATCAACTGCTCGCAGTGCCACGCCTTCAGCGGCGGCGGCGGCGCGCTGTCCTCCGGCAAGTACGCGCCGAGCCTGGCACCGGCCAGCGACCGGCAGATCTACGCCGCGATGCTGAGCGGCCCGCAGAACATGCCGGTGTTCGGCGACAACCAGATCACGCCCGAGGAGAAGGCGGACATCATCGCCTACATCCAGGAGACGCTGAAGCACGACGGCGACCCGGGCGGCTTCAACCTGGGCCGCTACGGCCCGTCGACCGAGGGTCTCGCGATCTTCCTGGTCGGCATCGTCGCGCTGGTCTTCGCGAGCCTGTGGATCGCGGGCAAGTCGTGACCGGACGGATCAATGCTTCCAGTGCTGTGGCGCCGACCCCCGGCGTCACCCGTAGCGAGGTGACGGCATGAGCACCCACACCGAGCACCAGGCCCAGCAGGGCCCGGAGCCGCTCGACGTGAACGACCCCCGGCTCTCCCGGTTCGACATCGTCCAGGAGGGCGCGCGTCGGGACGACATCGAGATCGTCCACTACGAGCCGCAGGTGGTCCCGGGCAGCAAGGCCGAGCGCCGGCTGACCCGTACGGTCGCCCTGATGTTCCTGCTGACCGGCGTCTTCGCGACCGCCTTCCTGGTGGTCTACATCTGGTGGCCGTGGCAGTGGGAGCCGGGTACCGGTGGCGACAAGCTCTACACGCCGCTGCTCGGCGTGACGCTGGGCCTGGCGCTGCTGGGCATCGGCTTCGGCATCCTGACCTGGGGCAAGAAGCTGCTGCCCAAGGAGGTCTCGATCCAGGACCGGCACGACCAGGCCGAGGACCCGGAGGGTCGCAAGATCACCGGCGAGACCATGCTCTACCTGGCCGACGAGATGGGCGTACGCCGCCGGCCGCTGCTCGGCATCTCGCTGCTCGCCGGCCTCGCGCCGGTGGGCGCGGTGGCCGCGGCCCCGCTGATCGGTGGCCTGATCGAGCAGCCGCACAAGAACAACCAGATGTTCACCACCGGCTTCCAGCCGGCCGAGGGCGGCAAGAAGATCCGGCTCATCCGTGAGGACGGCCGCCCGATCCGCCCGGCCGACGTCAGCGTCGGCGGCCAGCTCACCGTGTTCCCGGGCATCGACGGCGGCGTCAGCAACCTGCACGCCGACTCGCCCACCCTGCTCATCCACCTGCGGGAGGACGACGCGCAGAAGTCGCGCGCCGCGAACGAGCGCAAGGGCCACGGCGACTACATGTGGGGCAACTACGTCGCGTTCTCCAAGATCTGCACGCACGCCGGCTGCCCGGCCAGCCTCTACGAGCAGCAGACCAACCGCCTGCTCTGCCCCTGCCACCAGTCGCAGTTCCTCATCACCGACAACGCCAAGCCGATCTTCGGCCCGGCGAACCGGCCGCTGCCGCAGCTGCCGATCGAGGTGGACGAGGAGGGCTTCTTCGTGGCGAAGTCCGACTACACCGAGACCATCGGTCCCGACTTCTGGGAGCGGCCATGAAGCGCCGAAAGTTTGATGCGGCCGCGCTGCCGGCCAAGAGCGCGCGGGCGGTGGACGACCGCTTCCAGGTGGCCACGCCCCTGCGCAAGCTGCTGAACAAGGTCTTCCCCGACCACTGGTCGTTCCTGCTCGGCGAGATCGCGCTGTTCTCGTTCATCGTCCTGCTGCTCACCGGCGTCTTCCTGACGTTCTTCTTCGAGCCGGCGATGACCGAGGTCATCTACAACGGCAGCTACGCGCCGCTGCGGGGCACCCCGATGTCGGCCGCCTACGCCTCCAGCCTGGACATCTCGTTCGATGTCCGTGGTGGTCTGATCATGCGGCAGATGCACCACTGGTCGGCCCTGCTGTTCATGGCCGCGATCGTGGTCCACATGCTGCGGGTCTTCTTCACCGGCGCGTTCCGCAAGCCGCGTGAGACCAACTGGATCATCGGCTCGCTGCTGTTCTGGGTCGGCTTCCTGGCCGGCTTCACCGGCTACTCGCTGCCGGACGACGGCCTGTCCGGCACCGGTCTGCGGATCGCCTCCGCGATCATCCTGTCGATCCCGGTGATCGGTTCCTGGGTCAGCTCGTCGATCTTCGGCGGGGAGTTCCCCGGCACCATCATCATCAGCCGCTTCTTCATCGCCCACGTGCTGCTCGTCCCGGGCCTGCTGGTGGCGCTGATCAGCGTGCACCTCGGCCTGGTGTTCAAGCAGAAGCACACCCAGTGGCCCGGCCCCGGCCGGACCAACTCCAACGTGGTCGGCGAGCGGATGTTCCCGCGCTACGCGCTCAAGCAGGGCGGCTTCTTCATGGTCGTCTTCGGCGTGATCGCGCTGATGGGTGGCCTGTTCCAGATCAACCCGATCTGGCTGTTCGGCCCGTACGAGGCGTGGGTGGTCTCGGCGGCCAGCCAGCCCGACTGGTACGTCATGTTCCTCGACGGCTCGACCCGGCTCATGCCGGGCTGGGAGATCCACATCCCGATCGGCAACGGGTACGTCATCCCACCGTTGTTCTGGCCCACGGTGGTGCTGCCCGGAATCCTGGTCGGCCTGTCGACGATGTACCCGTTCCTGGAGGCGCGCCGCCTCAAGGACTACAAGCACCACAACCTGCTCCAGCGGCCCCGGGACGTTCCGGCCCGGACCGCCGTGGGCGCCATGGCGCTCGCCTTCTACGTCGTGCTGACCCTCTCCGGCGCCAACGACGTCATCGCGGACAAGTTCCACATCAGCCTGAACGCGATGACCTGGGGCGGCCGGATCGGCCTGCTGATCCTCCCGCCGATCGCGTACTACATCACGTACCGGATCTGCCTGGGTCTGCAGCAGCACGACCGCGAGGTGCTGGCCCACGGCGTGGAGACCGGCATCATCAAGCGGCTGCCCGACGGCCGGTTCGTCGAGGTCCACCAGCCGCTCACCTCGGCCGAGGGCCACGACGGTCACCCGCCGGCGCTGGACTACGTCGGCTGGGTGGTGCCGAAGAAGATGAACCGGCTCGGTGCCCTCGGCCCGGCGATCCGGGGCTTCTTCTACCCGATCGAGAAGCCGGCCGAGGCGCCGGTCTCGCCGGGGCACCCGCCGGTCGAGGCCCGGCCGGAGCGGGAGGAGATCGGCAGCGGCGAGAGCCGTCGCTGACCCTCCCCGGTACGACTGACAGTGGCGCCCGCCGGATCTTCCGGCGGGCGCCACTGCCGTTTCCGCCACTGCCGTCCGGTTGTCTCCCACCTGCGCCGGGCGGCCGGTGCGCGGACGGCCGTCGCCCCCGACACGGACGGGTGGAATCGCAGGAATAACCCCGGTCAGCCGGGTATCCGTGCGGTCCGACGTCTCATGGGGGAGGAACGAATGTTGGGAATCAAACGCCTGGGCCTGCTGGCCGCGCTGGTGGTCGTGGGGCTGGCGCCCGCCGCCGCGTCGCAGGCTGCGGCGCAGCCGTCGACGCAGGACACGCAGTACCTGCAGGCGGTGCACCAGGTCAACCTGTTCGAGATCACCGCCGGTAACCTGGCCCAGCAGAAGGGTCAGAACCAGCAGGTCAAGGACCTGGGCAAGATGTTCGTGACGGACCACACCCAGCTGGACCAGACGGTGCAGTCGACCGCGCAGCAGCTCAACGTGCAGTTGCCGGCAGACCCGACCGCCGACCAGCAGAAGGTCCTGGACAAGCTGAACAACCTCAGCGGCGCCGAGTTCGACAAGGCGTGGGTGACCGCGCAGCTCGCCGGTCACGTCCAGGCGATCCAGGCCACCCAGACCGAGATCTCGCAGGGCTCGGAGCAGTCGGTGGTGCAGATCGCGCAGGACGCGCTGCCGGTCCTCCAGGCGCACTACGACGCGCTGGTGGCCCTGGCCCAGACGCTGGGTGTCCCGGTTCCGCAGACCAGCGCCAGCGGCACGCCCAGCCCGGGCGGCACCACGTCCCCGGGTGGCACCGAGTCGCCGGCTCCGGGCGGCACCGAGACCGAGGAGCCCGCTCCGGGCACCACGGAGACCCCGGTGCCCAGCCAGAGCTGACGTACCGCACGGTCGACGGTGGCCGGTCCGCCCGCCAGGGTGGGCCGGTCACCGGCTCGTGTCAGTCGGCGTTCGCCAGGCCGATCGCGAACGCCTCCTCCAGGTCGTGCTGGGAGTAGGCGCGGAACGCGATGTGTGACTCGGTGTTGAGCACGCCCGGCACCTTCGAGATGCTGCCGGCGATGACCTGGGCGATCTGCTCGAACTCCCGGACCCGGACCATGGCGATCAGGTCGACGTGCCCGGCCACCGAGTAGACCTCGCTGACGCCGGGCAGGTTGGCCAGGGTCTCGGCCACCTCGGGAATGGAGTCGGTGGCGCAGTCGATCAGCACGATCGCGGTGATCACGGGACGGTTCTCCGTTCGTCGGCGACGAGGCCCATGCTAGAGCCCGCGCCCCTCACCGCGCCGCCGGGACGGTCAGGTCGTCCCCGGCCCGGATCACCTCACGCAGGCGTTCCCCGGCCGCGACTGTCGCGCCCGGCCACACCACGGACCGGTCGACGTCGCCGTGCACCCGCGCGCCGGCGCCGACCACCGAGCCGGTGACCCGGCCGTCCACCGTCGCGGCCGGGTCCACCAGCCCGTCCGGTCCGGCCGCGTGCAGGTTGGCGGCCAGGTAGTCGGCCGGCGTGCCGGTGTCGTAGAACGTGCCCCGGTAGGACACGACGGTGAGCGCCCCGGCGGCCTCCGCGGGCCGCCACACCGCCCGGACCAGGTCGCCGAACGTGGCGGGCAGGTCGCGGACCAGCCGCCAGGGCAGCAGCGAGAAACCCACGAACTCGTGGCCGTCGAACGTGCCGGGGGCGTCCGGGTCGTCGGCGGGCCGGCCGAGCAGGCGTACGCCGTGCCCGTCCCACCCGTCCAGCAGCGCGGCGATGTCCGGGCCGGGCGGGGCCTGCGGGTCGGCCAGGTACGCGTCGGCGTTGCCCACGAGCACGCCCCGGCCGTCGATCCAGTCCCGCAGCCGGCCCACGCCTCCGGCGGTGCCCAGCGGAGCGTCCGGCTCGACCGACAGGTGGGCCCGTCCGCCCACCCGCGCGACCACCTGGTCGCCCAGGTAGCAGGCGTTCACCGCGACCCGCTCCGGGCCGGTCAGGCCGAGCCCGGCCAGCCGGGCCAGCGCCCGGTCCAGCAGCGGGACGTTCCCGACCGGGCAGAGCGCCTTCGGCACCCGCTCGGTGAGCGGGCGCAGCCGGGTGCCCTCGCCCGCGGCCAGCACGACCGCGCACACCTCGGCCCCCGCCGCCGGGGCGCCCGCGTACGGGGCGCTCACGCGGCGGGTCGGTGCTCGCCGGCGCGCGGGCCGATGCCGTAGTACCCGAGCAGGTTGGCGGTGGCGCGGCTGAGCCGGGGCAGGTCGTCGAGCGGATGGAAGGCGGCCTCGATGACCTCGGCGCCGTCCACCTTCAGCTCGGTGGTCGACGCCGGCACCTCCGCCTCGAAGACCACGTCGACCCAGCCCTTGGCGTGCACCACCGCGTTCGGCACCGCCGGGCGCAGCACGTCGGGCGACAGGCGGACGCCGGACTCCTCGTACAGCTCACGGGCCGCGCCCACCACCGGGGCCTCGCCGCGTTGCAGCAGCCCGGCCGGCAGCGTCCAGCTGTAGCCCGGCGGCTGGCGCAGCAGCAGGATCCGGCCCGCGCCGGTGGCCTCCGCGTCCCGGACCAGCGTGACCGCGCCGACGATGTACTTCGGTACGGCCAGCCGGACCAGTCGCCGCCGCAGCGGGACCGGCAGCCGGTAGAAGAACTTGTAGCCGAGGGCCCGTCCGGTGGCACGCGCGCGGGGGATCATGCCGTCCAGGCTAGTGGTCCCGGCGCGGACCGGCTCCGTCTACTGCCTGTGGTCGACCAGATCGATCAGCTGCTGGACCACGGTGTCCGGCTCGACCGTGCGGTCGAAGACCGCCACCAGCAGCGTCTCCAGGTCGGGGTAGCCCAGTTCCTCGGACAGCCGCAGCAGCGGCAGGTCGCTGGCCAGGCCCCGGTTGTGCTTGCGCAACGCCAGGCCGATCGAGGCCCGGCCGAGCCGGACCTTGTCGGCGATCGAGATGCCCGGCTCGGTGTGCTCGGCGAACCAGCGGTTGATCTGCATCTGGGCGTGCGGGGACTTCACGAAGCCCAGCCACTCCCGGCGCGGGCCGCGGGGGGCCACGTCCGCCTCGAAGCCGCTCTCCGCGTCGTTCTCGGTGAAGATCTCCACCACGTCGCCCTCCTCCAGTTCGGAGGAGAGCGGCGCGAGCCGGCCGTTGATCCGGGCGGCCAGGCAGTGGTCGCCGCGCTCGGTGCCCAGCTCGTACGCGAGGTCGACCGGGGTCGCCCCGGCCGGCAGCACCACCTGCCGCCCGTCGGCGACCACCTGGATCTGCGCCTCGGACAGGTCGCAGCGCAGCGACTCCATGAACTGGGTCGGGTCGACCGTCTCCTGCTCCCAGTCGAGCACCCGGCGCAGCCAGGCCAGCTCGTCCGCCCGGTCGACGGCCCGGCCCGCGGCCCGGGGGAAGCGGTAGTGGGCGGCCACGCCGTACTCCGCGGAGCGGTGCATCTCGGTGGTGCGGATCAGCACCTCGACGGTGCGGTCCTGCGGGCCGCAGACGCTCGTGTGCAGGGACCGGTAGAGGTTGTTCTTCGGGGAGGCGATGAAGTCCTTGAACCGGCCCGGCACCGGCCGCCAGAGCCCGTGCACGGCGCCCAGCGCAGCGTAGCAGTCGGTCGCCGGGCCGTCCACCACGATCGCGATGCGGGGCAGGTCGTACGGGGCGGCGTGGTCGCCGGCGACGGTGTCCTTCCAGATCGAGTAGAGGTGCCGGGGGCGGGGGGAGACGTCGGCGTCGACCCGGTTGCGGCGCAGCGCCACCCGGGTGCGGGCGACCACGTCGGCGAGGTAGGCGTCCCAGCCGGGCCGGTCGTGCACGAACCGGGCGATCCGCGCGTGCTCCTCCGGCCGCAGGTGCAGCAGCACCACGTCGTCCAGCTCGCGTTTGAGCGTCTGGATGCCCAGCCGGTCGCAGAGCGGGACCAGCACCTCCTGGGTCTTGCGGGCGATCCGCTCCCGGGAGGCGGCCGAGCGGACGCCGAGCGTACGCATGTTGTGCAGCCGGTCGGCCAGCTTGATCACCAGCACCCGGACGTCCTTGCCGGCCGCCACGATCATCTTGCGGACGGTCTCCGCCTCGGCGGCCTTGCCGTAGAACGCCTTGTCGAACTTGGTCACGCCGTCGACCAGGTGGGCGACCTCACGGCCGAAGTCCTCCTGGAGGGCCTGGAGCGTGTAGCGGGTGTCCTCCACCGTGTCGTGCAGCAGCGCGGCGACCAACGTGATGGTGTCCATGCCGAGGTCGGCGCAGATCTGCGCCACCGCCAGCGGGTGGGTGATGTACGGCTCGCCGCTCTTGCGGAACTGGCCGCGGTGCATGTTCTCGGCGATCGTGTAGGCCCGGCGCAGCACCGAGGCGTCGGCGCTCGCGTGGATGCCGCGGTGGGCCCGGACCAGTGTGGTGACCGGGTCGCCGTCGGCCGTCGGCCAGGTGAGCAGGGAACGCAGGCGGCGGGTGAGCGGTAACTCGCCCTGGGCGGGAAGCGCGCCACCCAGGGCGGCGCCGTGTCCGGCGTCGACGTCCACCTGGGACACCTCCCTCACCCCGGCCCTCGGCCGCCGGGAACCGGCGACCGGGAGCAGAGCCCGCGAATCGGGCAGGTCTGCACTCCTTTAACAGACTAAGGGAGTCGAGGTAGTCCGATCGGTCAGTTGGTCATGAGCGTTCGGTCGAGAGTTTGGCGGATCCGCCGTTCTCCGCCTTCGTCAGCAGGTCGCGGAAACGCCCCGCGCCGGCCACCGGCGAGGCCCAGCCGTCGGTCGACTCGACCAGCCGGGTCTCCGGTCGTTCCAACCAGGACAGGATGCGCTCGGTCTCCTCGGCGGTCGCGGCCGGCACCGGACCGTGCCCGGGCAGCACCGTCTCGGCGGTGGCCCGGATCGCGGCGATCGTGGGTCGCGGGTGGACACCCGGCGGGGACACCCCGGCCCCGGCGAGCCGGCCGTGCCGGATCAGCGCCAGCTCCCAGCCGCCCCGGGCGGCCGGACGGGCGGCGGCCAGCTCGGCGATGCCGGTCAGCGCGGCCAGCCGCTGCATCCGGACCGCCGCGCGCAGCACCGCGACGAGCCGGCCGCGGACCACGGCCGCCTCCTCGTACCGCTCGGCGGCCGACAGCACCTCGATGCGGGCGAGCAGCGCGTCCACCACCACCGCGGGGTCGTCGCTGGTGGCGGTGCGGAACGGCGTCGCCGCGCGGTCGTCGTACTCCTCGGGGGTGATCTTGTGCTCGCAGGGCGCCGGGCAGCGGCCCAGCTCGGCCAGCGCGCAGGCCGGCATGGTGGTGCGCCGGGAGAGCCGGTGTGTGCACTGACGCAGCGGCACGGCGTCGTGGAAACCGGCGGCGGCCAGCTCCGCCGCCTGCCGGGACCGGAACGGCCCCAGGTAGGCCGTGTCGGTGGGCGCGAGGGCACGCACGATCGACAACCGGGGGTACGCCTCGTCGGTGAGCTTCAGCCACACCTGGCGCTCCGGATACTTCGACCGGCGGTTGTACGGCGGCGCGTGCGCCGCGATCAGCCGCAGCTCGCGGACCTCCGCCTCCAGCGAGTGCGCGCACTCGACCGCCTCGACGCGCTCGGCGGCGGCGAGCATCTCGGAGATCCGGGCCCGCTTCTCCGCGGCGGTGAAGTAGCTGCGGACCCGGGTGGCGATGTCGCCGGACGTGCCGACGTAGAGTGGTCGGTCGTCGGCGGCCCGGAAGATGTAGACGCCCGGCACCTTGGGCAGCCCGTCGGCGAGGTGCCGCTTGCGGCGCTGGGTGGGCGTGACCGCGCGGGCGAACTCGATCGCCTCGCCGACCGTGTCGACCCGGTGCCCGCCGAGGCGGCCGATCAGCCCGTGCAGCACGTCGACGGTGGCCTTCGCGTCGTCCAGCGCCCGGTGGGTGGGCTGGGTCGCGGTGCGGAAGTAGGCGGCGAGCGTGCCCAGCTTGCGGTTGGGCACCTCGTCGCGGGTCAGCACCCGCCGGGCCAGCGCGGCCGTGTCCAGCACGCGTGGGTTGGGCCAGCGGTAGCCGTGCTTCGCGCAGGCGGCCTTGAGGAAACCCACGTCGTACGGCGCGTTGTGGGCGACGAGCACGGCGTCGGTGATGAACTCCAGGAAGCTGGGCAGCACCTGCTCGATCGGCGGGGCGGGCAGCAGCATGGCCTGGGTGATGCCGGTGAGCACGGTGATGAACGGCGGGATCGGCACGCCCGGGTTGACGAGGGTGGCGAGCACGCCCAGCTCCTCGCCGCCGCGGACCTTCACCGCGCCGATCTCGGTGATCCCGCCGCCGTCGGGAGCGCCGCCGGTGGTCTCCAGGTCGACCACCACGAAGGTGGTCGCGTAGAGCGGCAGCGCCGGGTCGACGCCGCTGCCCGCCGGGTCCAAGCCGGCCAGCGACTCCTGGACGTACTCCGCTCGTGTCACCCGCGGGACGCTAGCGGCACGGTCCGACACTCCTGTCACTGCCGCCCCAGGAGATACCACGGGGGTACGATGAGAGATCGGCTCACTCACCGGGCGGTGGGCCCGTTCGGGGTGGGAGACTTGCCTCATGCCCCTCACCGAGCCGTACGACGACCGCTCCTCCGTGGAGGAGCCGGTGGTCGGCGTGCCCGCAGGTGAGGACGCGCCACCACCGGTCGAGCCCGAGCCCGTGCTGCCCGAGCCGGTCCGGCAGCGGATCGTCGCGCTGACCGCCGCCGTGCTGCCCGGCCTGCCCGCCGACGAGGTGCCGGTGCCGCTGCGGCGGGTCGCCAAGTTCGCCCCGAACCGCCGGGCCCGTCTCGGCGCGCCCGCGATCGCCGCCCAGCTCACCGCCGACCCGCTGTTCCGGCAGCGGATCACGGCCCGGGTGCTCGCCGACGCCGGCGACCTCGGCGCGGCGGTGGTCGAGGGCACCGCGCCGGCCGCCGCCGACCCGGTCGAGGTGGCCGCCCTGGCCTACCTGGCCCGGCCCCGCGGCTGGCGGGACCTGATCGAGGCCAGCGGCGAGGCGGTACGCGCCGAGGCCGACAGCGCGGTCGTGGCGGAACTGGTACGCGAGGCCGAGCAGCGGGCCGCCCGCGCCGAGCACGACCGGGCGGTGGCCCGCGTCGAGGCGGAGAAGCTGCGCGACGAGCTGGCCCGGGTCCGGGAGGAGCTGGGTCAGCTCCGCGAGGAGGCCCGCCAGCTGACCCGTACCCTGCGGGAGACCCAGGCCCGGGAGCGCAAGGCCACCGAGATGCTCGCCACGGAGCGGGGACGGGCGGCCCGCGCCGCGGCCGACGCGGACGCCGAGCTGCGCCGCGCGCGGGCCCGGCTGGCCGAGGCGGAGGCCGCCGCCGGGGTGGCCCGGGCCAGCGCCAAGGAGGCCCGCTCGGTCGACGACGCGCGGCTGTGGCTGCTGCTGGAGACGATCGGTCAGGCCGCCGTGGGGCTGCGCCGCGAGCTGGCGCTCGACCCGGTGGACAAGCTCCCGGCCGACTTCGTCGCCGACGCGTTCGCCGAGCAGCCGGGTGCCGCGCCGGCCGGCCCGTCGACGCGGGCCCGCGACACCGACGACCCGGCCCGCCTCGACCAGTTGCTCGCGCTGCCGCGGGCACACCTGGTGGTGGACGGCTACAACGTGACCAAGCGCGGCTTCGGCGAGATGTCGCTGGAGCAGCAGCGCAAGCGGCTGATCACCGGCCTCGGCGGGATCGCCGCGCAGACCGGGGACGAGGTCACAGTCGTCTTCGACGGCGCCGAGCGGATCCACGGCCTGCCTCCGGCGCCGCGCGGCGTGCGGGTGCTGTTCTCCCGCAAGGGCGAGACCGCCGACGAGCTGATCCGCCGGCTGGTCCGCGCCGAGCCGGCCGGGCGGCCGGTGGTCGTCGTCTCCTCCGACCGGGAGGTGGCCGACGGGGTACGCCGGCACGGCGCGTACCCGCTGGGCGCCGACTCGCTGCTGCGGCGCCTGGCGCGTTCCTGACCTTCGCCCTTACTCGACCGACTCCAGGTCGGGGAAGTGGCGGGGTCGAGGGTGTGTTGATCGCGCCACTTCGGCGTACTGGTTCGGGTTCGCGGCGGGTGCTGCCTCGTTGTCCGGTTCTGTCGTACCCGAGCGTTAGCGTTCTGGTGACCGACGGTGGTGGTTCCTTCCCCGAGCGCCACCGGCGACCCGTCAGGAGGCGTTGATGCTGATCGACTGCGACACCTGCGGCAACCGCGGCGCCGGCTGCTCCGGCTGCCTGGTGACCGCACTGCTCGACTCCGACCCGGCCGACCTCGGCCCGGCCGAGCACCGGGCGATCGAGGTGTTCGCGCGGGCCGGATTCGAGGTGGAGGTGCTGCCACCAGCGCCCGTCGCGGTGCCCGCGCCGACACGGGCACCGGCGCCCCGCCGTCCCGCCCGTCGCCGGATCGCCTGACGCGCCCGCCAGGCGCCGCCCAGGGTGCTGAGGGCAACCGCCGACCCGGGTCAGCCGCCCATCACCCGCTCACCGGGCTCGCGCGCCGCTCCGCACGGCTTTTCGTTACCCCGGTGACCGGACCGGCGCCCGTGCGGGCCACGCTGTCGGGTCGCGCGCCGGGCACGGCGCTCCGATCGACGGCCGGGCAATAGGATGGGCGGTCACGGCGGGAGGGAGCGGCATGACGCGGACGGGGCACGACGGCGGGGTGGGCCGGTGACCCCGCGCGCCTGGGCGCTGCTGACCCTGGCCGGCCTGGTGGTCGCGCTGCTCGTGGCGGTGGCGCTGCTGGTGCCGTGGAGCCGGCCGCCGGCGCCCCGCGCCGACCAGCTCGCGGCGCTACGGGATCTCCCGGCCGAGCAGGTGACCCGGGGCCGGGCCTTCCACGGCGCGCTGCGCCCGGCGGCCTGGTCGGCGCTGGCGGTCGGGCTGGTGGTGGCGGTGCTGCTCGGGCTGACCCCGCTGGGCGGGCGCCTGGTCGAACTGGTCGGCCGGCCCTTCGGCGGGCACTGGATCGCGCAGGCCGTGCTCGGCGGGCTGGCCGTCATGTTCCTCGCCGACCTGCTCACGCTGCCGTTCGCGGCCTGGCGCCGCACCGTGCTGGTCCGCTACGGGCTGAGCACCCAGAGCTGGGGCGGCTGGGCGGTCGACCTGCTCAAGTCGTACGCGGTCAGCGCGGTGATCGGCGCGCTGGTCCTGCTCGGCTTCTACACGGTGGTCCGGCTCGCCCCGCGCTGGTGGTGGGCGTTCGGCGCGGCCGGTGCGGCGGCCCTGGTGGTGGTGCTGTCGTTCGTGCTGCCGGTGCTGGTCGAGCCGGTGTTCAACCGGTTCACCCCAATGGAGCCGGGCCCGCTGCGCAGTGAGCTGACCGCGATGGCCGCCCGGGACGGCGTACCGGTGCGCGACGTGCTCGTCGCCGACGCGTCCCGGCGCACCAGCGCGGTGAACGCGTACGTCTCCGGGCTCGGCCCGACGCGGCGGGTGGTCGTCTACGACACGCTGCTGCGCGAGGCGGAACCGGCCGAGGTGACGAGCGTGGTCGCCCACGAGCTGGGGCACGCCAAGGACCGGGACGTGTGGACCGGCACGGTGCTCGGCGCGCTCGGCGCCGCCGCCGCTGTGGTGGCGCTCTACCTGATCGGCTCGTGGACGCCGCTGCTGCGGCTCGCGGGCGTCGACTCGATCGCCCAGCCCCGGGCGTTCCCGCTGCTGATCGCGCTGGTCACGGTCGCCGGCCTACTCGCCACCCCGGCACAGGGGCTCGTCTCGCGCCGGATCGAGGCCCGCGCCGACGCCCACGCGCTGGCGCTCACCGGCGACCCGGCGACGTTCGAGGCGATGCAGCGCCGGCTCGCCGGGGTCAACCTGGCCGACCCCGACCCGCCGCGCTGGGAGCGCCTCTGGTCGGCGACCCACCCGTCCACAGTCGAGCGGATGGCCGCCGCCCGCGCCTACGCCAGGGAGTCCGGTCGATGAGCCGTACCTTGCTGATCACCAACGACTTCCCGCCGCGCCCCGGCGGCATCCAGTCGTTCGTGCACAACCTCGCGGTGCGGCAGCAGCCCGGCTCGGTGGTGGTGTACGCGTCGAGCTGGCGCGGGGCGGAGAAGTTCGACGCCGACCAGCCGTTCGAGGTGGTCCGGGAGCGGACCCGGGTGCTGCTGCCCACCCCGCTGATCGCCCGGCGGGCGGCGCGGCTGGCCCGCGCGTACGACTGCGACACCGTCTGGTTCGGCGCGGCGGCCCCGCTGGGGCTGCTCGCCGCGGGCCTGCGGCGACGGGCCGGGATCCGCCGGGCGGTGGCGCTGACCCACGGGCACGAGGTCGGCTGGGCGGCGCTCCCCGGCGCCCGGTCGGCGCTGCGCCGGATCGGCCGGGGCGTGGACGTGACCACCTACCTCGGCGAGTACACCCGGGCGCGGCTGGCCCGCGTGCTGGACGGGCTGACCGAGCTGCGGCGGCTCGCGCCCGGCGTGGACGTGGACACCTACCACCCGGAGGTCGACGGCGGGCGGGTCCGGTCGCGGCTCGGGCTGGCCGACCGGCCGGTGGTGGTGTGCGTGTCGCGGCTGGTGCCCCGCAAGGGCCAGGACATGCTGATCCGCGCGCTGCCGGAGATCCGCCGCCGGGTGCCCGACGCCGCGCTGCTCGTGGTCGGCGGCGGCCCGTACCGCTCCACGCTGGAGAAGCTGGCCCGGCAGACCGGCCTGGAACGCGACGTGGTCTTCACCGGCTCGGTGCCCTCGGCCGAACTGCCCGCCCACTACGCGGCCGGCGACGTCTACGCGATGCCGTGCCGCACCCGCAACCGCGGGCTGGACGTGGAGGGCCTCGGGATCGTCTACCTGGAGGCGAGCGCGACCGGGCTGCCGGTGGTGGCCGGTGACTCCGGCGGCGCGCCGGACGCGGTCCGCGAGGGGGAGACCGGGTACGTGGTCGGGGGCCGGGACGTGACCCAGCTCGCCGACCGGGTGGCCACGCTGCTCGCCGACCGGGACCTGGCCCGGCAGTTCGGCGCCGCCGGCCGCGCCTGGGTGGAGCGGGAGTGGCGCTGGGAGACGCAGGCGCAGCGCATGGCCGCCCTGCTGGCCGGCTGACCGCGCGCCGGCCGGGCCAGGAGGCGACGGACCGGCCGGGCTCGGAAGGCCGGGTCAGGAGGCCGCGTCGACGTGGGCGGGCACCCGGCCCAGGTGCGGTGCGGCCGGGCCGGGACGGCCGAAGTGCCAGCCCTGCCCGGCGTCGCAGCCGATCGCGCGCAGCCGGTCCGCCTGGTCGGCCGTTTCCACGCCCTCGGCGGTGACGGTGAGGCCCAACGCGTGCGCCAGCGACACCAGCGAGGCGAGGATCCGCTCGTCGGTGCCGCTGCCCGGCGCGCGCAGGCCGGTCACGAACTCGCCCGCCACCTTCAGCTCGTCGACCGGCAGGTCCCGCAGGTACGCGAGGTTGCAGTAGCCGGTGCCGAAGTCGTCGATGGCGACCCGGACACCGAGGTCGCCGAGCACCCGCAGGGCGCGCACCGGCTCGACGACGGTGCTCATCATGGTGCTCTCGGTGATCTCCAGTTGCAGCCGGTGCGGCGGCAGGCCGGTGCGCCCGAGCACGCCGCGTACCTCGGTCACCAGGTCGGTGCGGTGCAACTGCCGGACGGCGAGGTTGACGCTGACGAACGGCGCGTCGCCGTCCGCGCCCGGCCAGGTGCCCGCCTCGCGGCACGCCTCGGCCAGCACCCAGCTGCCCAGCCGGACGATCAGCCCGGTCTCCTCGGCCAGCGGGATGAAGCTGTCCGGCCGCAGCACACCCAGCTCCGGGTGCCGCCAGCGCACCAGCGCCTCCATGCCGAGCACCCGCCCGTCGCGTAACGACGTCAGCGGCTGGTAGTCGAGGTAGAACTCGCCCCGGTCCAGCGCGGCGGGGATCGCCGCGGACAGCGCGTACCGGGCCAGCTCGCGGCGGTTGCGGTCGGCGTCGAACAGCGACCAGCGGGCCCCGCCGGCGGCCTTGGCCCAGTGCAGCGTGCTGTCGGCCGCGCGCATCAGGTCCATCGGCGAGGTGCCCGCGACCGGGCGCTCCACGATGCCGATGCTCGCGGACACGGTCAGCTCGTGGCCGTCGACGAGCGCCGGCTCGCGTACCGCGGCGAGCGCCGCCTCGGCGACCTTCACCGCGTCGTCGGTGCCGGCGGTGCGCTCGACCAGGATCACGAACTCGTCGCCGCCGAGCCGCGCCACCAGGTGCTCGCCGAGCGCCCGGTGCAGGCGCTGGGCCACCGTCACCAGCAGCGAGTCGCCGACCTGGTGGCCCAGGGAGTCGTTGACCACCTTGAACCGGTCCAGGTCGAGGAAGCACACACCGACCCGGTCGGCGCCCCGGCCCGGCGCGGCGATCGCGGCGGTCAGCCGTTCGGTGAACAGCGTGCGGTTCGGCAGGCCGGTGAGCGGGTCATGGGTGGCCTGGTGCCGGAACCGGGCCTCGCTGTCGCGCAGCGCCCGTTCGGCCTGCGCACGGGCCATCATGGCGGCCCGGCGGATGGACTCCTGCTCGTCGAGCGTGCGGTCGCGCAGGGCGCGGGCGTACCCGGTGGCGACGGTGGCGAGCAGCCGCGCCATCCGGTCCTCGACGTCGTCGACGACCAGGTCGAGGTCGCGGACCAGGCGCAGCTGGATCACCTCGACGGTGCGGCCCAGCCCTTCCGCGGACGCGATGTGCGCGTGCACCAGCTCCGCGCCGACCTGCTGGCCGATCCGCAGGTCGAACGGCTCGGCGCGTAGCGCCTGGGCCAGCCGCTCGGTGAGCCGTTGCAGCATCTCCTCCAGCTGCGACTGCGTCATCGGCAGGTAGCTGGTGCCGGACACCGCCTTGGCCCAGGCCCGGGCGAACACGCCGGGCCGGCAGCGGGCAGCGTCGTCACCCACCGAGCCGCCCGACCCCGCCCATGAAGACGGCCCGTTCGGCGTTCTCCGCCTGGTCGGGGGAGTCCGGCCGCCACTGCGGCACCCACACCACACCCGGGTCGACCAGCTCGAAGCCGTCGAACAGCGCGGTCAGCTCGGCCCGGCTGCGGATCCAGAGCTGGCTGTCGGTACGCCGGTAGACCCGCTCCGCCTCGGCCCGCTCGCCGGTGCCGTCGCGGCCCTCCTCGCTGGCCTGGGAGAGCACCAGGTGGCTGCCGGGCGCCAGCGCCCCGCGCAGCGTCCGGAGGATCTCCTCGGGGCGGTCGGCGTCCGGGACGAAGTGCAGCACCGCCACGATCATCACGGCGACCGGCCGGGAGAAGTCCAGCAGCCGGGTGACCTCCGGGTGGGCCAGGATCGCCTCCGGGTTGCGCAGGTCCTCCTGGAGCACCGTGGCGTGCGCGTTGCCGGCCAGGATCTCCTGGCTGTGCGCCACCGCCACCGGGTCCACGTCGACGTAGACCACCCGCGACTCCGGATCGATCCGCTGGGCGATCTCGTGCACGTTGCCGACGGTCGGGATGCCGGAGCCGATGTCCAGGAACTGGCGGACGCCGGCCTGGGCGAGGTACTGCACCGCCCGGCGCAGGAACGCGCGGTTGGCCTGCGCCATCAGCGGCGCCTCCGGCACCGCCTCGACCATCGCGCGGGCGGCGGCACGGTCGGCCGCGAAGTTGTGCGAGCCGCCGAGGTAGTAGTCGTACATGCGGGCGACGCTGGGGCGCTCGATGTCGATCGTCTCGGGTGCCCAGTCCGGCCGCTGCATGTCCTGCCCCTCGGATGTCGGCGACACGCGGTCGTCACCGCCGCGCGGATCACCCGGGTATTCTGCCCCTCCGCCGTCGCGGTGCAAAGACCGTCGTCGCTGTGCGTCCGGCCGGTCACCGTACGCGACCACCCCGTGGCCGGGAACGCCGAGAGGCCCGCGTCCGTGACGGACGGGGCCTCTTCCGGCGGTGCGCCTGTCAGAACTTCGGGGCGTCCGGGGCCTCCAGCAGCCCCAGCCGCAGCGCGGTCATCAGGGCCTGAGCCCGGTTGGCCGCGCCGAGCTTCTCGTAGAGCTTCGAGATGTGGGTCTTGGCGGTCGACTCGCTGACGAACAGCTGCTTGGCGATGCCCGCCACGCTCATGCCGTCGGCGAGCAGCCGCAGCACCTGGCCCTCACGGGGGGACAGCTGCGGGCCGGAGGGCGCCAGCCGGCGCTTCATCGCCTCGGCCAGGTCGGCTGCGGTGAACGCGCTGGGGGAGGAGGCGGCGTGCCGGGCGGCGGCCACCACCTCGTCGGCCGGGGCGGTCTTCGGCACGAACGCGCTCGCGCCCGCCTCCAGGGCGCCGAAGAGCTGGTCGTCGCCGGCGTACATGGTCAGCACGACGATGCCCATGGACGCGCTGGACTTGCGCAGGGCGCGGGTGGCCTCCAGGCCGCTGCCGTCGGGCAGGCGGAGGTCCATGATCACCACGTCGGGCTGGAGCGCGCCGGCCTGACGCACGCCCTCCGCCGCGGTGGCCGCCTCGCCCACGACCTCGAACTGACGGTCGCGCTCGAACGCGTGACGCAGCCCCTTGCGGATGAGGTCGTGATCGTCGACCAGGAGAACCTTGGTACGGGTGGCCGGTGTCGGACTGCTGGTCATCCTCGGGTTACTCCCCTTCTGCTGCTGCGGCGCTGCCGCGCACCTTATCGCGCCGGGGCGACGAACCGAGCACCACCGCCACAGTCGTCCCACTAGGCTGTCGCGGCCTGATCTCCAACCGGCCTCGGATACGTTCCGCCCTCTCGGCCATGATCGCAAGGCCATAGTGCCCGTCCGGGCGCTGGTCACCGATGCCGTGACCGTCATCCGACACTTCGATTCGGGTGTACGGGGGATCCACCTCGCACGTGACCCACAGGTTCGACGCGCCGGCGTGCTTGCGCGCGTTGGTCACCGCCTCCTGCGCGATGCGCAGCAACTCGGCCTCGGTGGCGGCCGGCAGCCGGGCGGTGGACTCGTCCAGCGACAGGTGCACCCGCAGGCCGCCGGAGGCGCCCACGGTGCGGGCGTACTCGGCGATGGCGGCGGCCAGGCCACCGTGCCGGTCGACCTCGCTGCGCAGCTCGAACAGGCTCAGCCGCAGCTCGGTGATCACCCGGGTGACCTCCTGGCGCAGCGTGCGCAGCGAGTCGGCGGTCTCGTCCGCGTCCTCGTGCACGGTGGCCAGCGCGTTGTCGATGCCGTACCCGACCATGACCAGTTCCTGGGCGACCCCGTCGTGGATCTCCCGGGCCAGCCGCTGCCGCTCCTCGTTCGTCGCCAGCGAGCGCACCTCGTCGAAGAGGAGCGCGGCCTCCAGCCGCAGCGCCGCCGGGCCGGTCAGCGCCGTCACCCGGGACACCACCGGCGGCGGGTACGCGGCGGCGGTGTCCGCCTCGATCACCACCAGGCCGACCGTGCGTACGCCCGCCACCAGCGGGACGATCAGCGCGGAGACCTCGCCGGAGTGCCGGGACCGGGCCTGCGAGCGGGCCGAGACGGTCGGCTGCTGGGTGGCCCAGGCGTCGGCGATGGCCGAGTCGGCGTCGAGCGTGGTCTCCCAGTCGACCCGGTCCGCGCCGATCTGCGCGAGCACCACGAGCCGGCCGCCGCCGCTGGCGGACAGCACCGCGCCCCGGTCGGTCTTGGCGACCACCCGCAGCTCCTCCAGCAGGTGCTCGGAGATGCCGCCCGGGTCCAGGGTGGCGCCGGGCAGCTGCCGGGCGACCGTACGGAGCTGGGTGAGCAGGCGGGTCGCCTCGGCGTACGGCTGGGGTTTGCCCTCGCCGCGCACCCGCATGACGCGCTGGAGCGTGCCCGCGGTGTAGAGGCCGAGACCGGCCAGGATCAGCCACTGGGCGCAGACCGCGAGGTAGCCGACCTGGCCGAGCTGCGGCCCGCCGTCGACCTGTGTGAACGCGGCGCTGGCCAGCAGCGTCGCCGCCGCCACGGCGAGCAGCGCGGCGCCCTCGCGGAACCGGCGGCTCAGCGCGGTCACGGTGACCGGCACGGCGAGGTACGGCAGCACCGCCGAGGCGCCCAGCCCGCCGGTCACGCCGGACAGATGGGTGTCGGCGGCGACCTGGCTGGCGGCCAGCCCGAGCACCAGCACCTCGGCGAAGCGGCTGATCGGGGCGAGCAGCCGGTGCTGGGGGGCGAGCACGGCGGGCAGGCCGGCGGCGCCCAGCAGCGCGATCCACCAGAGCTGGGTGGCGTCGCGGGTGGCGAACAGGGTCAGGGCGGCGACCAGCGCGAGGAGGACCGCGCGGGCCGCCGCCGCGAGCGGCTGCGTCGACGGCTGGCGGGATGTGGAGGCGGGCACGTGACGGATGGTAGTCAGCCCCGGTAGATCTCGGCGATCTCCGAGGCGTACGTCTTGTGCACGACCTGACGCTTCACCTTCAGCGACGGGGTCAGCTCGCCGGTGGTCTCGGTGAAGTCCTGCGGCAGGATCCGGAACACCTTGATCGCCTCGGCCTTGGAGACCGCCTGGTTGGCCTGGTCGATCGCGGACTGCACCTCGGCGCGCAGCGCCGCGTCCTCGCGCAGCTCGGCGATGCTCGTGGTCTCCGGGCGCCCCTGCCCGGCCAGCCACTTCGGCAGCGCCTCCTCGTCGATGGTGACCAGCGCGGCGATGAACGGCTGCCGGTCGCCGACCACCACGCACTGGCTGATCAGCGGGTGCGCGCGTACCTGGTCCTCCAGCACCGCCGGGGCGACGTTCTTGCCGCCGGCGGTCACGATGATCTCCTTCTTCCGGCCGGTGATGCTCAGGTAGCCGTCCTCGTCGAGCTGCCCGAGGTCGCCGGTGCGGAACCAGCCGTCGGTGGTGATCGCCTCGGCGGTGGCCGCGTCGTTGTGCCAGTACCCCTGGAAGACGATGTCGCCGGCGATCAGGACCTCGCCGTCGTCGTCGATCCGGATGGTGACGCCGGGCAGCGGGCGGCCGACGGTGCCGATCCGGGTGCCGGTGGGCAGGTTGGCGGCGGCGGCCGGCGAGGTCTCGGTGAGGCCGTACCCCTCGCAGATGGTCACCCCGACGCCGCGGAAGAAGTGCCCGAGCCGCGCGCCCAGCGGCGCGCCGCCGGAGATGGCGTCGCGGCACCGGCCGCCCATCGCCGCCCGCAGCTTGCGGTAGACCAGCTTGTCGAAGAGGGCGTGCTGCGCGCGCAGCCCCAGGCCCGGGCCGCCGGGCAGCTCCTGGGCCTCGCTCCACGCGATGGCGACCTTCTCCGCGCGGTCGAAGATCTTGCCCTTCCCCTCGGCCTCGGCCTTCTGCCGCGCGCCGTTGTAGACCTTCTCGAAGACCCGGGGTACGGAGAGCACGAACGTCGGCTTGAAGTCCTGGAGCTCGGCGACCAGGTTCTTGGTGTCCGCGCAGTGGGCCATGGTGGCCCGGGCGTGCACCACGCCGACCTGGATGAGCCGGGCGAAGGCGTGCGCGAGCGGCAGGAACAGCAGGGTGGAGGCGCCCTGGCGGAACAGGTTCGGCAGCACCGGCACCGCGTTGGCGATGTCGGAGTAGATGTTGCGGTGGGTCAGCACGCAGCCCTTGGGCCGGCCGGTGGTGCCGCTGGTGTAGATGATCGTGGCGACGTCGTCGGCCTTCGACAGCGAACGGCGGGTCTCCACCTCGGCCCGGTCCACCGACGCGCCGGCGGCGACCAGGTCGTCGACCGCGCCCAGCTCGATCTGCCAGACCTCGCGCAGCTCGGGCAGCCGGTCGCGGACGCCGGCGACCAGGGTGGCGTGCGCGGTGCTCTCCACCACCACCGCGACGGCGCCGGAGTCGCCGAGGATCCAGGCGGCCTGCTCGGCGCTGGAGGTCTCGTAGATCGGCACGGTCACCGCGCCGGCGGCCCAGATCGCGTAGTCGAGCAGCGTCCACTCGTAGCGGGTGCGGCTCATCAGGCCGACCCGGTCACCGGGGGAGACGCCCGCGGCGATCAGGCCCTGCGCCACCGCCACCACCTCGTCGCGGAACTGGCGGCAGGTGACCTCCTCGCGCGCGCCCGTCCCCGCGCCGGGGCGGACGAACTGCACGGTGTCCGGGGCGACCTCGGCGTTTTCCCAGACCGGGTCGGTCAGGTTGGCCGCGTCGCCGACGGTGACGATCGGCGGGACGGAGAACTCGCGCACCTGCACTCCCTCGTGCTCTACCGGCGGGGGCCGGCCTGGTCGGCTCTGTCGAAACCTACCCGCACACCCCCGGGTGTCGACCAGGGAGGTTGCCCGCCCGGCTGGTGGGACGCCGTCCGGCGGGTGGAGCGGGACCGGCCGGTAGGCGGCCGGGTAGCCTCCCCCCATGGCGGACTCCTCCACCCAGTCGATCATCATCGGCGCGTCACCGGACCGGGTGGCGGCCGTCATCTGCGACTTCCCGAGTTATCCCGAGTGGGCCGAGGCGGTACGCCGGGCCGAGGTGATCGAGGAGTACGAGGACGGCTACGCCAGCCAGGTCCGGTTCACGCTCGACGCGGGCGTGATGGCCGACGAGTACGTGCTGGCCTACGAGTACGCCGAGGACATCTCCCGGATCGAGTGGCACCTGGTCGCCCCGTCGAAGATGCAGCGCTCCCAGCGCGGGTCGTACGACCTGGCGGGCAACCCGGACGGGACGACCACGGTGACCTACACCCTCGAGGTGGAGCTGTCCGTGGCGATGCTCGGCATGTTCCGCCGCAAGGCCGAGAAAATGATCATGGATGCGGCGTTGAAGCAGCTCAAGCGCCGGGTAGAAGCACCCGGTGCGGCGCAGGACACCCGACCGTCCCGGTAGTCAAGCTGGAGGAGCCGAACCATGGGCACCACTGATCCGGGTTCGGCCCGGGAAGAGGCCGAGCGCCTCGTCGCCACACTGCTCGCCGGCGCGAAGATGGCCGCCGCCGCACCGGGCTCCGGTGCCCTGGGTCCGCTCGGTGGGATCCTCTCCGGTGTCCTCGGTCACACCCCGCCCGGTGCCGCTTCCGCCCCGAAGACCGCCGCGCCCGCCGGTTTCGCCACCGGCTCGCCGGAATGCTGTGTCTGCCCCGTCTGTCGCGGTATCGCCGCGTTGCGAGATCCGAGTCCGGAATTCGCCGAGCGGCTCGCCACCGGCGCCGGGGACCTGGCGGCCGGGGTGGCCAGCCTGCTGCGCGCCTTCACCCCGGCCGAGCCGGAGCGCCCCGCCGACGGCGCCGCCGCCGCGCCGGACGGATCCGGGGACCACGTGTGGCGCGAGGCGACCCGTACCGGGCATGATTCTCAGCCGGCACCCGAGCAGGACGTGTGGGCCGCCGCCACCCGGGGGGAGGGCGCGGCCGACTCGGGTGCCGCCGCCGACGCCGCCGGGCCGCCGGAGCCGGCGACGAGCCGGCCACCGGCCGGCCGTCCCGTGGTGCCCGCCTCGCGGGCGTCCGGAGAGGTGGGCGCGGACGCACCAGGCGACGGAGCCTGACCACCGGACATCCCGGGACCGTACGGCCGGTTCGGCCGGTCCCCGGGCAGCACAGCAGAGGGGAGTGGCAGCGTTGACGCTGACCATCGGAGTCGACGTCGGTGGCACGAAGGTGGCCGGCGGTGTCGTGGACGACGCCGGCACGGTACTCGTGCAGACGCGACGGGACACCCCCGCCGACGACGTGGCCAAGACCCGCGACGTCATCATCGAGGTGGTCACCGAACTGGCCGCCGGCCACGCCGTCGAGGCGGTCGGCATCGGCGCGGCCGGCTGGATCGACGCCTCCCGCTCCACAGTGCTGTTCGCCCCCAACCTGGCCTGGCGGGACGAGCCGCTGCGCACGTACGTCGGCGACGCCACCGGCCTGCCGGTGATCGTGGAGAACGACGGGAACGTGGCCGCCTGGGCGGAGTTCCGTTACGGGGCGGCCCGCGACGCCGACGACTCGATGGTCATGTTCACCATCGGCACCGGTGTCGGCGGCGGCATCGTGCTCGGCGGTGGCCTGGTCCGCGGCGCCAACGGCATCGCCGCCGAGCTGGGCCACATGCTCACCGTGCCGGACGGCCACCAGTGCGGCTGCGGCCGGCTGGGCTGCATCGAGCAGTACGCCAGCGGCAGCGCCCTGGTCCGCTTCGCCCGCGCCGCCGCCCGGCAGGAGCCGCATCGGGCCACCGCGTTGCTGGAGCTGGCCGGGGGCGAGGCCGAGACCATCACCGGCCCGATGGTGACCGCCGCGGCCAAGGGCGGCGACCCGGTCTCCACCGAGGCGTTCGCCCAGGTCGGCCGCTGGCTCGGCACCAGCCTCGCCGACATGGCGCAGATCCTCGACCCGCAGGTGCTGGTGGTCGGCGGCGGCGTGATCGACGCCGGTGACCTGCTGCTCGGCCCGACCCGGCGGTCGTTCGCCGACGCGCTGGCCCAGCGCAGCCGCCTGCCCGTCGCGGAGGTACGCCCGGCCGAGCTGGGCAACACCGCCGGCGTGATCGGCGCCGCCGACCTGGCCCGGCGGATCTGACATGACGGATACGGGTGTGCCGCTGCGGGTCCTGTCGTACAACATCCACAGCCAGCGCGACGACACCGCCGCGCTGGCGGAGGTGGTCCGGACGGCGGCCCCGGACGTGGTGATCGTCCAGGAGGGACCGCGCCGGTTCCGGTGGCGGCAGAAGACCGCCGCGCTGGCCGAGTCGTTCGGCATGGTGGTGGCGGCCGGCGGCCTGCCGTCGCTGGGCAACGTGCTGCTGACCAGCCTGCGGCTGCGCGTCGTCGACACCAGGTGCCAGCGGTACCCGCTGACGCCGGGACGGCACATGCGCGGTGCCGCGTACGCGCAGTGCCGCGTCGGCGGCGTCGACGTGCTGCTGGCCGGCTCGCACCTGTCCACCGACCCGGCCGAGCGTCCGGCCCAGGCGGCGGCGTTCAAGCGGGAGCTGGCCGCGTCCACGCTGCCCGTGGTGGCCGGCGCGGACATCAACGAGGGCCCGGACGGGCCGGCCTGGCAGACGCTCGCCGAAGGGCTCACCGACACGGCGCTCGCCGCCGACCGGGCCGACCGGCTCACGTTCTCCTGCGCCGACCCGCGCCGCCGTATCGACGCGCTGTTCGTCGACCCCCGGATCACGGTGGTCGACTACGACGTGGTGGACACCCCTGCGGCCCGCCGGGCCAGCGACCACTTCCCGGTCCTGGTCGACCTGCTGCTGCCCACCGCCTGACCGGCGCGGACCGCCGGGCCGCACCGTGCCCGGCGGCCCGCCCGCGCCCAACGCCTGCGCCGCGCCCAACGCCTGCGCCGCGTCCGCGCCGCGCGCCCGTCCGCGCTTGCCAGCGGCCGGACCGCCGGGCCGGTGACGCACGGTCAGGTCCCAGCGGCCGGCGGGCCAACCGCTTCGCCGCCTTTGCTCTGCCGCCATATACGCACCAGCTACCCGCCGTGACCGGCGGCCCGCGTCCCGGGCGGACGGCCGCGAGACATCGGCGCAGCTCCCGGCGATGCTGCGTCCGTGGCTGCAGAGCAAAGGGCGAAAGAGGGTACGCCTCCGGCGCGGCCGGTCCACTCACGCTCGGTGACCGGCCCGTCGGTGACGCTGCGTCAGGGGGAGCGGGCGGGTGGGCGGTGCCGGATCCGGTGGCTGGACAACGGCGGGCATTCTCGGCAGGATTTCGCTCCGACCCGGCACGCGTGCCGCACAAAGGAGAATTCGCGGTGTCCTCCTCCACCGACCCCGGCCGCCCCGATCCGGACCGGACGGACGTCCCGGTCCGCGACGACCGCCCGGTCTCCGACCGGGGCGACACGGTCTGCGTCATCGGCGCCGGCGCCAGCGGCCTGACCGCCGTGAAGAACCTGCGCGAGGCCGGCTTCGGCGTCGACTGCTACGAGCGGGAGACCGGCGTCGGCGGCGCCTGGAACTGGCGGCACGACCGCAGCCCGGTGTACGGCAGCACCCACCTGATCTCGTCCCGGCCGTTCACCCAGTTCCCGGACTTCCCGATGCCGGACGACTGGCCGGACTACCCGCACCACAGCCAGCTGCTGTCCTACTTCGAGCGGTACGCCGACCACTTCGACCTGCGCCAGCACGTCTGGTTCGGCACCGAGGTGGTCCGCGTCGAACCGGTCGAGGGGGACCGGTGGGACGTGACCACGCGCAGCACCGGCGGCTACGGCCCCGAGCGCACCTCCCGGTACGCCGCGGTGGTGCTCGCCAACGGCCACAACTGGTCGCCGAAGCTGCCCCGCTACGAGGGGCTGGAGGAGTTCCGCGGCGAGGTCATGCACGCCTCGTCCTACAAGGACCCGGCACAGTTGCGCGGCAAGCGGGTGCTCGTGGTCGGCGCCGGCAACACCGGCTGCGACATCGCGGTCGAGGCGGCCCAGCAGGCGTCGCACTGCTGGCACTCGACCCGCCGCGGCTACTGGTACGCCCCGAAGTACGTCCTCGGCCGCCCCGCCGACCAGGTGAACGACACGCTGCTGGCGCTGCGGGTGCCGTTGCGCGTACGGCAGTGGCTCTACCACTGGACGCTGCGCCTGACCGTCGGCGACCTGACCCGGTTCGGCATGCCGAAGCCGGACCACCGCGTCTACGAGACGCACCCGATCGCCAACAGCCAGCTCGTCTACTACGTCGGCCACGGCGAGATCACCCCGGTGCCGGACGTGGCCCGGTTCGACGACCGCGCCGTGGAGCTGACCGACGGCCGGCGCATCGACCCGGAGCTGGTCGTCTTCGCCACCGGCTACCTGCCGCGCTTCGAGTTCCTCAAGGGCCGGGTGCTCGGCGACGAGGACGGCTCCGGGCGGCCCCGGCTGTGGCTCAACGCGTTCACCGCCGGTCATCCCACGCTCGCCGTGGTCGGCCTGGTGCAGCCGGACTCCGGCATCTTCCCGATCTCGCACTGGCAGAGCGTGCTGTTCGCCCGGCTGCTCACGCTGCGCGCCACCCGCCCGGAGCGGGCCGCCGCGTTCGACCGCAAGGTCCGGGAGGGTCTGGGCGAGCGGTACTCGGCGAAGGTCAAGGACAGCACCCGGCACTGGTTCGAGGTCGGGCACGCCGACTACCTGCGCGCCTTGCAGCGCGCGCTGCACGAGCTGGAGGGCACCAGGTGAGCGCGAGGAACGCAGCGCAGCGGAGTCCCGCAGTCGCGAACGAAAGGCAGGCACGGTGACGGCCGAGCGGGTGCGGGTGGTCCGGTCCTGGGAGTGGGCCCGGCCCGAGCGGGCCGCCCGCCGCGAGGTGCTCGCCGCCGTACCGGAGCGGGAGGAGGCGAAGCCGCCGCTGCTGTTCGTGCCCGGGTTCGGGCACGGCGCGTGGGCGTTCGCCGAGCACTGGCTGGGGCACGCCGCCGGTCGCGGCTTCCCGGCGTACGCGCTGAGCCTGCGCGGGCACGGCGGCAGCGAGCCGGCGCCGGAGGCGACGCTGCGGTCGTACACCCATGACGTGACGCAGGTGGCGGCGAGCCTGCCGCGGCAGGCGGTGCTGGTGGGGCACGGTGCCGGCGCCCGGGTCGTGGCGCACGCGATGGCCCGCTACCCGGCGCGGGCCGCGGTGCTGGTGGCGCCGGTGCTCGGCGGCTGGGGGACGTTCGGGACGGCGTTGCGGCGCAATCCGGTCGGCACGGTGCCGGCGGTCTTCGGCGCCGGGCTGCGGCTCAACCGGCGGCAGCTGTTCAGCCGGGAGTTGCCGGACGCCGACGCGCGGCGGCACCTGGCCCGGCTGGGCCGGGCCGGGCGGCGGGCGCAGTGGCAGCTGCTGACCGGCCGGTCGCCGGAGCCGGCGGTGGGCCGCCCACCGGTGCTGGTGCTCGGCAGCCCGGACGACCGGGTGCTGCCGGCCACGGCCCTGACCAGGGCCGCCCGCCGGTACGCCTCGGCGCCGCTGCTGTTCCCCGGCATGGGGCACGACCTGATGCTCGACGCCCGCTGGCGCGAGCCGATCGACGCGATCCTGGACTGGCTGGACAAGGACCCGGCGCCCGCCGCCGGGTGAGCGCCGGGGGCGCCGGTCAGCGGGGGGCGGGGCGGCGGCCGACCAGCGTTCCGCTCTCCTCCAGCGCGCTGAGGTAGGACGCCGCCCAGGCGTGGATGTCGTTGTGGGCCAGGTGCTCGCGCATCGCGCGCATCCGGCCCGCGACATCCTCCGGGCCGGCGCGCAGCGCGGCCAGCAACCCCTGCTTGAGGCCGTCGAGGTCGTGCGGGTTGACCAGGTACGCCTGCTCCAGTTCGGAGGCGGCGCCGGCGAACTCGCTCAGCAGCAGCGCGCCGGTGCCGTCGACCCGGGCCGCCACGTACTCCTTCGCGACCAGGTTCATGCCGTCGCGCAGCGGCGTCACCGCCATCACGTCCGCGACCCGGTAGAGCGCCACCAGTTCGGCGCGGTCGAACGGCTGGGTGAGGTAGTGGATCGCCGGCTCGCCGACCCGGCCGAACTCGCCGTTGATCCGGCCGACCTGGTGCTCCACCCGGTCGCGCAGGATCTGGTACTGCGCCACCCGGTCACGGCTGGGCACCGCCACCTGGACCAGCACCGTGTCGCGGACCTTGATGTCGCCGTTGGCGAGCAGCTCCCGGTACGCCTTGAGGCGCTGCTCGATGCCCTTGGTGTAGTCCATCCGGTCGACGCTGAGGATCACCTGCTCGGGGCGGCCGAGATCCTGCCGCAGCCGGCGCGCCCGGTCGGCGACCTCGGGACGGGCGGCGAGCGCGGACATCTCGGCGGTGTCGATGGCGACCGGGAAGGCACCGATGCGCACCACCCGGCCGTCCACGCCGATCCGCCGGTCGGTGGCGGGCAGGCCGAGCACCTTGGTGGCGAGCTGGGCGAAGTTGTGCGCGGCCTGGGCCCGCTGGAAGCCGACCAGGTCGGCGCCGAGCATGCCGCGCAGCAGCTCGGCCCGGCGGGGCAGCTGCATGAACAGTTCCGGCGGCGGGAACGGC
The DNA here is from genome assembly GCF_049179035.1 of Micromonospora sp. WMMD1274. Lineage (NCBI taxonomy): Bacteria > Bacillati > Actinomycetota > Actinomycetes > Micromonosporales > Micromonosporaceae > Micromonospora > Micromonospora sp. WMMD1274. The sequence goes on along the minus strand of NZ_JBMHMG010000001.1, from coordinate 1,048,589 downwards.
ACGTGCAGGAAGAACCCGATCCGCAGGTCCGGGCGCAGCTCGCGGAGCAGGCCCGGCACCAGTTGGAGGTGGTAGTCCTGCACCCAGACCAGGCCGCCCGGCTCGGCCACACGGGCCGCGGCCTCGGCGAACCGCTGGTTGACCCGCTGGTACGCCTCCCACCAGCGGCGGTGGTACTCCGGCTGCTCGACGGCGTCGTGGTAGAGCGGCCAGAGGGTGGCGTTGGCGAAGCCCTCGTAGTGGTCGCGGAAGTCCTCGGCGCTCAGCGGCACGGTGTGCATCCGGACGCCGTCCACGTCCGGCAGCTCGGGCGCGGGACCGGTGCCGCCGGCCCAGCCCACCCAGGTCGCGGGTGTGTGCCGCAGCAGCGGGTGCAGGGCGCTCACCAGGCCGCCGGGGCTGCGGCGCCACTCGAAGGCGCCGTCGGGCGCCACGCTGTCGTCGATGGGGAGGCGGTTGGCCACCACCACGAGGGGGCTCTGTCGCATCTCGGGCAATCCGCTCAGCAGGGGACCGGCGACCCGGAAGGAGACGCAAGCCGGACAGCCGGTGCGGGACGTGACGTTCAGCCTATTCCTACTGACTGTAAGTTACACGTTTGTTACGCCCTCGCCCAGGGCGGGCGGCGTCCCGCCATCCGGGCGGCACCGGGGATGCGGCGTCAGACGACGGCGCCGTCGTCCGGGTCGTGGTCGTCCCGGTCGCCCGGTCGCAGCCGCCAGATCAGCATCACGAAGCCGGCCAGGATGCCGGTGAAGCCGAGCAGCGTGACCACCGACGGGTCGACCAGCGTCACCACGGTGGGGGACAGGAACAGCAGGAAGCCGAGCACGATGCAGGTCACGCCGAGCACCGCGTACTTGGAGAAGCGGGGCAGCGGGGGCGGCGGGGGCGGGGTGTAGTGCTCCTCGTCCGACGCCTCGTCGGGCAGGTTGTTGCCGAACGTGTCCAGGCCGTCGAGCAGCGAGGGCTCGTCGTGCCGGTCCCGGCTCAGCGAGACGCCGGAGATGTCGGCGGCGTACGGCAGCCGGCGCACGTCGGTGGCGGTCGGGCCGGCGGGCTCCTCGGCCCGGCCGCCGGCGCCGGTGCCCGGCGCGGGCGGGTCGTCCACGTCCTCCGCGGCGGGCCAGGGGTGGCTGCCGGCGCTCGGCGTGGTGTGGAAGCCGGCGACGATCTTCGCCCACTCGGCCTCGATGTCCGGCTCGTCGGTGCGTGGCGGGTCGCCCGCGCCCTCGTCGGCGAGCTGGGTCAGGTAGTCGCGGGCGGTGGTCAGGTGCGACCTGTCGACGTAGAGCCGGTCGACCGGGCGGGCCGGGACGGTGGTGGTGCGGGTCACCGGGTTCAGGTCGGCCGAGGGCTGGAGGTAGGCCGCGATGCCACCGGCGGCGAGCACGTCGAGCAGGTGCTCGCCGACGCGTGGATCGACGTCGCCCGCGACCGCGTACTCGGCCGCGTCGAGCCCGTTGTCCCGTCGTCCCCGACGGGGCCCGCCCCCTGACACGCGGACACCCCCTTCGCCGATCCCTGCCCGTGCCCTGAATCGTGACACGTCGGCACCCGGTTCCGGGAGTGCGTTGTGGCGTGCCGCTCGTCGTTCGTACCCTCTTCCCGGACTCCCGAGGGCGTCGCCGGCGTCTGCGGGGCCACGCGGCGACCCGTCCGCCGCCACCGACACGGGAAGGACGCCGGTGCTGTACTGGCTGCTGAAGTACGTCGTTCTGGGCCCACTGCTGAGGTTGATCTTCCGCCCGCAGGTCGAGGGACTGGAGCACGTTCCGGAGACCGGCCCGGTGATCCTGGCCAGCAACCACCTCTCCTTCTCGGATTCGATCTTCACACCGCTGATCGTCAAGCGAAAAGTCACCTTCATCGCGAAAGCCGAATACTTCACCGGTAAGGGACTCAAGGGCCGGCTCACCAAGATGTTCTTCGTCGGCTCCGGCACGATCCCGGTCGACCGCTCCGGCGGGCGGGCCGCCCGGGCCGCCCTCGACACCCAGCTCTCGGTGCTGCGCGCCGGTGGCATCGCCGGGATCTACCCCGAGGGCACCCGGTCGCCGGACGGCCGGCTCTACCGGGGCAAGACCGGCGTGGCGCGGCTCGCGCTGGAGAGCGGCGCCCCGGTCGTCCCGATGGCCATGCTCAACTCCGACGCGATCCAGCCCACCGGCCAGATCGTCCCGAACCTGGGCCGGGTGCGGATCCGCTTCGGGCCGCCGCTCGACTTCTCCCGCTACGCCGGGATGGCCGGCGACCGGTTCGTCGAGCGGGCCGTCACCGACGAGATCATGTACGAGCTGATGGAGCTGTCCGGCCGCGAGTACGTCGACACGTACGCCCAGAAGGCCAAGAGCGCCGCGGCACGGCAGCCGGTCCCCGCCTGACCCTCAGCCCGCCCCGGCGATCCGCAGCAGCCCACCGGCGGCGTGCCGCCCGGCGAACGCGCGTACCCGGGCCAGCGTCGCCGCGGCGGCCGGCGGGTCCGCCTCGGTCAGCGGCCCGACCGCCAGCGCGGACGCGATCATCTGGTCGGTGACGTCGGTCATCTCCGCGTACCCCTCGGCCGCGGCGGTGAGCAGCCGGCCCGCCCGCGCGGCGTCCCCGTCGCCCCGGGCCAGCGCCGCCTCGGCCGACCGCCCGGCCTCCCGCGCCCAGCGGGTCACCCGCGGCGCGTGGGCCAGCAGGTCGCGCACCAGGACCGCGGCGTCGCCGCCGAGCAGCGCCGCGACGTGACCGACAGCCGGCACCCACTCGGCGAACGGGATCATCGTGGTCTGCCGCCAGTCCTCGTCCAGCTCGGTCAGCAGCGCCACCGCCTCGTCCCGGCGGCCCTGCACCGCACGGCAGAGCGCGGCGTGCGCCAGCGTGGAGCGCAGCACGCGCTGGAACCCGCTGCGCCGGGCTGCGACGAGCGCCTGGTCCACCAGGTCCTCACCGGCGCCCGGACCGGCCGGCCCGTCGCCGAGCGCCCGGATCCAGCCGGACACCGCGACGATGTGCAGGTCCCACTCGTCGGTCGGGCGCCGGGTCGACCCCTCGGCCATCCGCAGCGCCGCCGTCCAGTCCCCGCTGTAGTACGACCGGGCCCACTGGTCGCTGAAGCTCACCGTCAGGGCGTGCTCGCCGGCCAGGTCCAGCGAGCGCTGCTCGTCTACCAGGCGGGCCGAGCCGGTCAGGTCGCCCTCCTCCTGGAGCACCCAGGCCAGGTTGTGCACCGCGCGGCGGCGGCTGGTCAGCCGCTCCACCCGGCACTCCTCGGTCACCTCGGCCAGCTCGGCGTACGCCTCCTCGGCGCCGGCCTGGTACCGGACCACCGCGAGCGTGATGCGCGCGTTCGCCCGCGCCTCCCGCAGCCCGAGCCGCTCGGCCAGCTCGGCGGCGGTACGCGCGGCCACGCACGCCGGCTCGGTCTCCGCGTCGAGCATGTGCGCCCGGGCCAGCTCCAGCAGCACGCCCACCTTGTCCTCGCTGTCCGGCAGCGTGGCGTGCAGCCCGATCGCCCGGTCCAGGCAGCGCATCAGCTCCGAGCGGTCGGCCCGCGCGAAGGCCGCCGTGGCCAGCAGCCGCCACGCCTTCGCCGCGCCGGGGCGGTCACCGGCGTCGGCCAGCCGGCCGGCCAGCGTGGTGAGCAGCGCCGTCCCGCCGCCGTCGAGGAAGCCGTCCCGGTCCCGGTAGAACGCCAGCTCGGCCTGGAACAGTTCGAGCGCCGGATCCGGGCCGCACTCCACGCTCAACGCGCGCTCCACCAGCGTGGCCGCCGTCTCCAGCGCGTGCAGGTCGTACGCCCGGCGCGCGGCCCGGTGCAGCGCGGACCGGGTCGCGGAGGCGTGCGGGGCCTGGTCCAGCCCGACCGTACGGGCGATCTCGTGCGCCGCCCAGCGATGGTTGGCCAGCACCTCGGCCAGGTCGTGCAGCCGGCCGTCGGCGAGTTGCTCCAGCCAGTCGGCGGTGCGCTGGTGCCGGGCGACCCGCTCGGCCCGGGGCAGCCGCTGGTAGCAGACGTCCCGGACCAGCACGTGCCGGAACCGGTACTCCGCCTGACCGGGCATGGTCGAGACGGGCAGCTCGTAGACGAGGTCACGGCGCTGGAGGTGGTGCAGCGCCCGTTCGACCCACTCCGTCGGGCGGCCGAGCGCCAGCGCCACCGGCGCCGCCCAGAACTGCACGCCGACCACCGAGGCGGCCTGGAGCACCGCGCGGTCGGCCGGGTCGAGCAGGTCCAGCCGGTTGGCGATGACCGCCTGCACGGTACGCGGCATCCCGGCGCTCCCGACCGGGTCGGCGAGCGCGAGCGCGGCGGTCCGCTCGGCCAGACCGCCGTCGAGCAGCATCCGCGCGTACTCCTGGGCGTAGAGCGGGTTGCCGTCGGCGAACTCGATCAGCGGCGCCCGTGCGTCCTGCGGCAGCGTGGCCTGGCCGAGCAGCAGCGAGTACAGCGTGTCGATGTCCCCGTCGTGCATCGGCGGCACCGAGATGGACATCGCCCCGCTGATCGTGCCGGTCCAGGCCGGGTGCCGCTCGCGCAGCTCCGGCCGGGCGGTCGCGACGACGAGCAGCGGCACGTTGCGGGCCGCCGCGCCGAGCTGCTCGACGAAGGACAGCATCGCCTCGTCGGCCCAGTGCATGTCCTCGAAGACGAGCACGGTGGGACCGGTCGCGGCCAGGGTGAGCAGGAAGCGCCGCCACGCCGCCTCGGTCTCGGCCGAGGTGAGCCGTTCGCCGGAGACGCCGACGAGCGGGCCCAGCGCCTCGGCCAGCCGTACCGCGTGCGGGTCGGCGAGGTGGCCCAGCCGCTCGCGCAGCCGGTCCCGGATGGTGGCCGGGTCGTCGGCGCCGGTCAGCCCGGCCCAGCTCCGGACGATGTCGGCCAGCGCGGCGTAGGTGACGTTCTCGCCGAACGGCGGGCACTGGCCGGTCAGCCAGGTGACCCGGGTGCCGGGCAGGCTGGCGGCGTGCCGGGCCAGCTCGCGCAGCAGCCGGCTCTTGCCCACCCCGGCCGGGCCGAAGACGGTGAGCAGCTGCGAGGTGCGCTCGGTCAGTGTGCGGTGCAACGCGCTGACCAGCAGGCCCCGCTCGTGGTCCCGGTCGACCATCGGGGTCAGCTCGGCGGTCTGCCCGTCGCGCCGGGGCCGCGCCCGTACGGCCAGCCAGATCCGGCTCACCGACGACCGGCCGCGCAGCGTCACCGGTGGCTGGTCGTCGTACTCCATCTCGCGCCGGGTGGCCGCCCAGGTGCTCTCGTCGACCACCACGCCGCCGACCGGGGCGAGCCCCTGCAAGCGGCTGGCGGTGTTCACCACGTCGCCGGTGACGAACGCCTGGCCGCCGTCGCGCGCCGCGGACAGGTCGACCAGGGCCTCGCCGGTGGCGATGCCGACCCGGAACCCGAGCGGCGGATGCGGTCCGGCCGGCTGCCGGGCCAGGCTGCGTTGCAGCTCCAGCCCGGCGCGTACGCAGCGCAGCGCGTCGTTGTCGGTGGCCACCGGCGCGCCGAACAGCGCCATGACGGCGTCGCCGATGTACTTCTCCACCACGCCGCCGTACTGGTGCACCAGCCGGCGCACCGTGGCGAAGTAGGCCTGTTGCAGACCCCGGGCCTGCTCCGGGTCGGCCCGCTCGGCGTATGTCGTGAAGTCGACGATGTCGATGAAGAGCACGCTCACCTGGCGGCGGTCCTCCTGCACGGTGACCGCGTGGTCGCGCAGCGGCTGACCGCAGTTGGTGCAGAAGTTGGCGCCGGTGTCGTTGGCGTGACCGCAGGACGGGCAGGCCGCGGCCAGCGGACGGCCGCACCCACCGCAGAAACGGTCGTCCGGCCCGGCGGTCCGGGCGCAGTGTCCACAGGTGAGGTCGATGTCCGGCTCCGTACGCGTGAGGTCCCCAGTGTCCCGCGCGGCCGCGCAGTCGGGTACCCGACGGGTCGGCGGGACGTCACGGCTGTTCGGCCGGGTCTAGTCTCCCCTAGCAGGAAGTCCCGTCGACAGGGAGTTTGCCGTGCACGTCCGGCTGTCCGCCTCATGGACCGATCCACGGGGGACGGTGTGGGCCGTCGGTGACACGGTCGACGTGGACGCTGTCACCCTCGCCGAACTGGAGGAAAAAGGCATGGTGGAGCAGCCCGCGGGTAGCGGATCGACCGAGACCACGACCACCACGACGACCCCGCCGAAGAAGACCGACCCGTCGAAGATCGGCCCGGGGCCGAGCGCGCCCCCCGCCGACACCACGAACGACTGACCGGGCGCACGACGAACGGGCGTACGACGAACGCGGCGGGGGCCGGCGGGACGACCGCCGGCCCCCGCCGTCGTCGTGTCAGCGGTCGTTCATGCCGGCCCGGCGGCGCAGCGCGGCCACGTCGGTGACCACGATGCGGCGCCCCTCGGTCCGCAGCCAGCCCCGGCTGGCGAACGAGCCGATGGCCTGGTTGACGCTCTGCCGGGAACCGCCGGCCATCTCGGCGAGCTGGCTCTGGTTCAACTCGATGGTGATCATCGGGGCCTGGCTCTCGCCGGCCAGCCGGACCAGCGTCTTGGCCACCCGGCCGGGCAGGTCGAGGAAGACGTGGTCGGCGTTCTGTTCGGTGAGCCGGCGGATCAGCTGGCCCAGCGAGCGCATCACCGCGTCCAGGATGCGCGGGTTGGAGTGCACCAGCTCCATGAACGCGGGCCGGGACAGCGCGAGCGCGGCGCAGTCCTCGATCGCCTCGGCCGACGCCGAGCGGGTGGAGGCGTCCAACAGGGACACCTCGCCGAGCACGTCCGGGGGTCGGATCACCGACAGCACCGCGCGTTCGCCGGTCGGTGCGGTGCGGAACACCGCCACCGCGCCGCGGCGCAGCACGATCAGCGACTCGCCGGGGTCGTTCTCGACGAAGAGCAGCTGGCCCTTGCGGTACGTGCGCGGTACGGCTGCGGCGATGACACGCTGCCGCACCTCCGGCTCGAGCCCGGCGAACATCTCCACACCCGTGAGCGCGTCACCCGGCTCCGGCAGGCGAGACTCCACGGCTCAACCCCTCCCCGGTCAGAAGTCACGACTCGCACACCGGGTGAAGCTGTCAGTCCCGGTACGAGGCAGCTCAACCGGTTCGGCGCCCGACGGCGGTACACATCAGATCATGACGCTCTCGTCGCGTGCTGTACACCCCCGGAAACACTTCCGTGACCATGCCCGGCCGCCGCCGGCACGGCCGCCGACCTCGGCGGACGCCCCGGCGACCGGCCCGTGCCGGTGATGGGCGAGGATGAGGGCGATGGTTTACCGCTATTTCTACGACTGCGAATTCATCGAGGACGGCCGCATCGTCGACCTGGTGTCGATCGGCGTCGTCGACGAGTACGGCCGCGAGTTCTACGCGGTCTCCACCGAGTTCGACGACTCCCGGGCGGTGCCCTGGGTGCGGCGCAACGTGCTGGACAAGCTCCCCTCGCCGGCCGACCGGGCCTGGCGCTCCCGGGAGCGCATCCGCGACGACCTGCACGAGTTCCTGATGGAGCCGGTGCGGGACCGGCCGGGCGAGCAGCTGGAGCTGTGGGCCTGGTACGCCGCGTACGACCACGTCGTGCTGGCCCAGCTGTGGGGCGCGATGCCGGCGCTGCCCCGGGAGATCCCCCGCTTCACCAAGGAGCTGCGCCAGCTCTGGGACGACCGGGGCCGTCCCCGGCTGCCGGACGCCGAGGCCGACCGGCACGACGCGCTCGTCGACGCCCGGCACAACCTGGCGCGGTGGCGGGCGATGACGGCGCGGGAGGTTTGACCGGTTCCGCCCAGGGCACGGGAGCGGCATCTACGCCGACCGGAGACAGGAGTGCCCCATGAGCCATGAGCCGACCAACGCCGCGGACGCCCGCCGCCGGGTCACCGAGCTGATCCGGGACGCCCGGATCTGCCTGCTCACCACCACCGGCGTGGACGGGCGTCTGGTGAGCCGCCCGATGGGGTTGCAGGAGGCGGAGTTCGACGGCGACCTGTGGTTCTTCGCCTATGCCGACTCGGCGAAGGTGCGGCAGATCCGGGTGAACCCGCAGGTGAACGTCGGTTTCTCCGACCAGCGGCACCACGCCTGGGTGTCGGTCGCCGGCACCGCCACCGAGGAGTGGGACCCCGAGCGGGCGAAGGAGCTGTGGAGCCCGGTGCTGAAGGTGTGGTTCCCCGACGGGCTGGACACGCCGGGGATCACGTTGATCAAGGTGCACGCCGGGTCGGCTGAGTACTGGGACTCGCCCGGCAGCACCGTGGTCAACCTGCTCGGCTTCGCCAAGGCGGCGGTGACCGGCAAGCCGCCGAAGGCGGGGGAGAACCACGAGGTCAGCTACTGACGGGTAGCCCGTCCGCCGTCCGGAACGGCCCGGGGTGCGGTGTCGGCGTACACCTGCGCCGACTACAGTGCGCAGTGACGGCCCGCCCCGGGCCGGCAACGGCGCCGATGGTCTGATCTGACACATATCCTGGGGCTTATCCGGGCTTCACCTGATGCTCCAGGAGGATGAGCAGATCATGCGTATCGGCGTGCTCACCGGCGGCGGCGACTGCCCAGGTCTCAACGCGGTGATTCGGGCGGTGGTCCGCAAGGGCGTCGCCACCTACGGTCACGAGTTCGTGGGCTTCCGCGACGGCTGGAAGGGCCCGCTCGAGGGCCTGACCAAGCCGCTCGGCATCGCCGAGGTGCGCGGCATCCTGCCCCGCGGCGGCACCATCCTCGGCTCGTCCCGCACCAACCCGTTCAAGATCGAGAACGGCGTGGAGCGGATCAAGGACAACCTCGCGGCCCAGGGCGTGGACGCGCTGATCGCGATCGGCGGCGAGGACACCCTCGGCGTCGCCACCAAGCTGCACGAGCTGGGCGTGAACGTCATCGGTGTGCCGAAGACGATCGACAACGACCTCGGTGCGACCGACTACACGTTCGGCTTCGACACCGCCGTCAACATCGCCATGGAGGCGATCGACCGGCTGCACACCACCGCGGAGAGCCACCACCGCACGCTCGTGGTCGAGGTCATGGGCCGGCACGCCGGCTGGATCGCCCTGCACGCCGGCCTCGCCGGTGGCGCCAACGTGATCCTGCTGCCGGAGCGGCAGTTCGACGTCGAGCAGGTCGCCGGCTACGTCGAGAAGCGCTTCCAGCACCAGTACGCCCCGATCGTCGTGGTCGCCGAGGGCGCCCAGCCGCTGGACGGCCAGATGGTCCTGCACAACCAGGAGCTGGACGCGTTCGGTCACGTCCGTCTCGGCGGCATCGGCCAGTGGCTGGCCGAGCAGCTGGAGGCGAAGACCGGCAAGGAGGCCCGCACCGTGGTGCTCGGCCACATCCAGCGCGGCGGCACCCCGACCGCGTTCGACCGGGTGCTGGCCACCCGGCTCGGCCTCCACGCGATCGACGCCGCGCACGAGGGCGACTGGGGCAAGATGGTCGCGATGCAGAGCACGGACATCGTCCGCGTCCCGCTCGCCGACGCCACCCGGGAGCTGAAGACCGTGCCGCTGGAGCGGTACGCCGAGGCCGAGGTCTTCTTCGGCAGCTGATCGACGGCGCACGGGCGTGGCGGGCCGGCGACCCGGCCCGCCACGCCCTGCCCACGTGACCCGGGAAGGGGTACGGCTGATGGCACGCCAGGTGCACACGGTCGCGGTGATCGGCGCCGGCAAGATCGGTGAGCTGATGCTCTCCGGGCTGCTGCGTTCCGGCTGGCCGGTGGAGCGGCTGCTCGCCACCGCGCGGCGGCCGGCGCGGGCGCGGGAGCTGACCGACCGCTACGGCGTACGGGTGGTGGACAACCTCACCGCGGTGACCGAGGCCGAGGTGCTGGCCGTGTCGGTCAAGCCGCAGGACGCCGCCGCGCTGCTGGACGAGATCGGCCCGAAGGTGCCGGCCGACAAGCTGGTCATCTCGCTCTGCGCCGGTCTGCCGACTGCGTTCTTCAACCGCCGGCTGCCCGAGGGCACCCCGGTGGTCCGGGTCATGACGAACACCCCGGCGCTCGTCGACCAGGCGATGAGCGCGATCTCGGCGGGCGCCTACGCCACTGGCGAGCACCTGGCCCTGGCGGAGGAGATGTTCTCCCCGCTCGGCTCGACCGTCCGGGTGCCCGAGTCGCAGCAGGACGCGGTCACCGCGCTCTCCGGCTCCGGCCCGGCCTACTTCTACCTGCTGGTCGAGGCGATGATCGACGCGGGCATCCTGCTCGGCCTGCCGCGTCAGGTGGCGCACGAGCTGATCGTGCAGACCGCGATCGGCTCGGCGGTGATGCTGCGCGACTCCGGCGAGCACCCGGTGAAGCTGCGCGAGGCGGTCACCTCGCCCGCGGGCACCACCATCTCCGCGATCCGCGAGCTGGAGAACCACGGCGTACGCGCGGCCATGCTCGCGGCGCTGGAGGCGGCCCGGGACCGGGCCCGGGAACTCGCCGCCCAGGCCGACTGACGCTCAGCCGGGCCGCGACGGCGGCCGGGGGTGCCGCCGCAGCAGCAGGATCAGCACGGCCAGCGCGATCGTCCCCCACAGCGGCACCCAGCGGGGCCGGTGCTGGGCGAGCGTGCCGATCGCGCCGCCGACGCTGTAGCTGACCAGGGCGAGCAGCCCGAGCAGGGTGCCCCGCCGGGCCCGGCCCCGGCCGGCGGCGGGGCCGAACAGCCAGCGGGCGGCCCGCTCACCGGTCTTCGTCGTGGTGTCCGACTGGTAGGTGATCGGCGTCGCGATCCCCGCGGTACGGGTCGCCACGGTGGTCAGGCTGCCCATGGCGACCGCGCCGGCCGCGGCGAGCAGCACACGCGCGGCCGTGCCGTGCCGGCCGTACGCGAGCACCAGGTTGAGCACCGTCCAGACGACCATGGCGGCCTCGGTGACGGCGATGTCCACCAGTGGCGCCGCCGTCGGCCGGGTCCGGCGGCGGAGCAGGTTCACCAGTCCGGCGGCGGTGGCGAACGCGACGATCGAGGCCGCCGAGACCGGCCACGTGGGATGCCCGCCGGCCGGTCCCATGCCGAGGAAGATGGCGTTGCCGGACTGGTTGGCGACGAACGCGCCGTACCGCAGGAACGCGAAGGCGTCCAGCGCGCCGGCGGTGACGACGGCGAGTACGAGCGCCGCGAGCGGGTGGCGGAACTCGCGGTAGGAGTCCGCGGAGCCGTACGGCGCCGACCGGTTCACCCTTCCCCCGTCCGTGTGCAGGAGCGACCACGGCAGCGTCATCGTTTCGCTGTCGGACCGCTGCGGCGAACCTACTATATGTCGCATATGTAGGGTTACGGCCGTTTCGGTAGGCGGTCGCCGGCGGACGGGGTGACATGGCGGCGAGCGGACGCGCGGCCGGCCGGCCGCCCCGCCACAACCTCGTGGCGATCCTGGCGATCGTCGTCCTCTCCGGCGCGTTCTTCGGCTACAACCAGGGCGTCATCAGCGGCGCGCTGCACGACATCCGGCACACCTTCGACGTGGACACCTTCGAGGTGGAGGTCGCGGCGAGCTGGGTGACGCTCGGCGCGCTGGCCGGCGCGCTCGCCGGCGGTCACCTCGCCGACCGGATCGGCCGGCGGGGCGCGCTGTGGGTCGCCGCCGGCGCGTACGTCGTCGGCACGATCGTGCAGGCGGCGGCCCCGGCCATCGGCGCCCTGCTCGGCGCGCGGCTGCTCCTCGGGGTGGGCATCGGCGTGGCCTCGGTCGCCGGGCCGATGTTCGCGGCCGAGGCGGCGCCGGAACGGATCCGGGGCGGCCTGCTCGCGGTCTACCAGTTCTCGACCACCTTCGCGATCTTCATCGGCTACCTGGCGGACGAGCTGTTCACCGGCGGCGAGTCGTGGCGGTACCTGCTCGGTGCCGCGGTCGTGCTGGGCGTGGCGCTGATCCTGGTGACGGTGGTGGTACCCGACTCGGCGGTCTGGTACCTCAAGCGGGGCGACCGGCGCCGCGCCCGGGAGTCGCTGTGCCGGACCGTTCCCGAGCAGCGGGTGGAGCAGCGCCTGCACGAGATCGAGGAGAGTCTGCACGGTCGCAGGGCGAGCTGGCGGGAGCTGCTGTCCCCGCAGTGGCGGCGTCCGCTCGCGCTGGGCGTGGGGCTGGCGCTGTTCCAGCAGACGACCGGGATCAACGGCATCATCTACTACGCCGACTCGATCTTCTCGGCAGCCGGATTCCGTACCCCCGAGGCGCAGCTCTCCGCGACCACCTGGGCGATCGGCGCGGTGGACGCGGCGTTCGCGCTCGTCGCGGTAGGCCTGCTCGACCGCGTCGGCCGCCGCCCGCTGCTGCTGGTCGGCCTGGCGGGGATGGCCGTCTCGCTCGCCGTGGTCAGCGTCAGCTTCCTGGGCGCGGGCACCGGGCGTGGCGACGGCCGGATCACCACCTCGGGCCTGTTCCTGCTGGTCGGCGTGATCTTCTTCGTCGCCTTCTACGCCGTGTCCATCGGCCCGGGCGCGTGGACCGTGATCAACGAGATCTATCCCGGTCCGATCCGCGGCCGGTGCGTGGCGATCGCCTCGGCGACCCACTGGGGCACCGAGTACCTGATCACGCAGTTCTTCCTGAGCCTGCTCGACGCGCTCGGCCGGTCGGGGGTGTTCGCGCTGTTCGCCGCGCTGTGCGTGCTCGGCTTCCTGTTCGTCCGGCGCTACCTGCCCGAGACCAGGGGCCGGACGCTGGAGCAGATCCAGCAGATCTGGGTCGCCGACTACGACCGGCGCAGGCGGGCGCACGCCGAGTCCTGAGATCTTGCTGAAAGCCTACCTTCTTCGCAAACCCCTCCTAATGTGGCGATATAGCCGAAAGTACGTGAAGGGATCGCGACGTGCATCTCACGCCGAAGGAATTCGACAAGCTGACGATTCACTCGCTGGCGATGGTGGCCAACGCCCGCAAGGCACGCGGGGTCAAGCTCAACCACCCCGAGGCGGTGGCGGTGATCTGCGCCGCGGCGCTCGAAGGCGCGCGCGAGGGCAAGACCGTCGAGGAGGTCATGAACGACGCGAGCCACGTGCTCACGGCGGACGACGTGATCCCCGGCGTGGCGGACATGATCCCGATGCTCCAGGTCGAAGCGGTCTTCACCGACGGGTCACGGCTGATCACCGTCCACTCACCCATCCAGTAGAGCAGCGACCGGAGGCCACGGTCTCCGGCAGAGCGGGGGCGACATGGCGAAGCAACACCCGGGACCGAACTCCAAGCACCTTCGGCCCATCGGCGGCTACAAGCTCAGCGACCAACCTCTGGAACTCAACGCCGGGCGGCCGGTGACCGAGGTGGTCGTGCAGAACACCGGCGACCGGCCCATCCAGGTCGGTTCCCACTTCCACTTCTTCGAGGCCAACCGCTTCCTGGAGTTCGACCGCCCGGCGGCGTTCGGCAAGCGGCTGAACATCCCGGCCACCACCTCGATCCGGTTCGAGCCCGGCGACCGCAAGACCGTCCAGCTCGTCCCGTACGGCGGTTCCCAGCGGGTGTACGGCTTCAACGGCCTGGTCCAGGGCTGGACCGGGGACGGGCCGATCCCCGGCTACCGGCCGGACCGGGCCGAGGCGCTCCACCAGGCCCAGACGCGCGGCTTCAAGACCACGTCGCAGCAGCAGGACCAGGGCAAGGACCAGGGCAAGGGCCAGGACCAAGGCAAGGGCAAGGGCAAGTAGCCCGGCCACTCTCAGACGCGCCAGAGCTGGAGCGATAACGCATGAGTCAGATCTCACGGCAGGAATACGCCGGAATGTACGGCCCGACCACGGGCGACCAGATCCGGCTGGGTGACACCGACCTCTACATCGAGATCGAGAAGGACCTGCGGGTCCTCGGTGACGAGGTCATGTACGGCGGCGGCAAGACCCTGCGCGACGGCATGGGCAGTGCCAGCCAGGCAACGAGCGCCGAGGGCGTGGTGGACCTGGTGATCACCAACGTGACCATCGTGGACGCGCTGCTCGGCGTGGTCAAGGCAGACGTGGGGATCAAGGACGGCAAGATCGCCGGGATCGGCAAGGCCGGCAACCCCAACATCATGGACGGGGTGACCCCGGGCCTGGTGACCGGTCCGGGCACCGACGCGATCTCCGGCGAACACCTGATCCTGACCGCCGGTGGCATCGACGCGCACGTCCACCTGGTCACGCCGCAGCAGGTGTGGGCCGCGCTCAGCAACGGCGTCACCACCCTCTGGGGCGGCGGCACCGGACCCACCGACAGCACCAACGGCGTCACCATCACGCCCGGCCCGTGGAACATCCAGAACATGATGCGGGCCTTCGAGGACCTGCCGATCAACATCGGCCTGCTGGGCAAGGGCAACAGCAGCGGCCGGGCGCCGCTCGTCGAGCAGATCATGGCCGGGGTGCCCAGCTTCAAGATCCACGAGGACTGGGGCGCGCCGCCCGCGGTGATCCGGTCCTGCCTGGCCGTCGCCGACGAGTACGACGTCCAGATCAGCATCCACACGGACACGCTCAACGAGAGCGGCTACATCGAGGACAGCATCGCCGCCTTCGAGGGCCGGACCATCCACACGTTCCACACCGAGGGCGCCGGCGGCGGGCACGCACCGGACATCATCAAGGTCGCCGGCCAGATGAACGTCCTGCCCGCGTCGACCACGCCCACCGTTCCGTACGGCATCAACAGCCAGTCCGAGCTGTACGACATGATCATGGTCTGTCACAACTTCAACCCGAAGGTGCCCTCGGACGTCGCCTTCGTGGAGAGCCGGATCCGCACCGAGACCATCGCCGCCGAGGACGTGCTCCTCGACGAGGGCGTCATCTCGATGATGCAGAGCGACTCGCAGGCCATGGGCCGGGTGGGCGAGACCTGGCTGCGCACCGTCCAGCTCGCCGGGCAGATGAAGAACGTGCGCGGCAAGCTGGCCGAGGACTCCGACGCCAACGACAACTTCCGCGTCCTGCGCTACGTCGCCAAGATGACCATCAACCCGGCGATCACCCAGGGCGTCTCGCACGTCATCGGGTCGGTCAGCCCGGGCAAGCTCGCCGACCTGGTGCTCTGGGAGCCCGCGTTCTTCGGCACGAAGCCGAAGATGGTGCTCAAGGGCGGCATGATCGCCTGGTCGATCATGGGTGACCCGAACGCGTCGCTGCCCACGCCGCAGCCGGTCTACTACCGGCCCATGTTCGGCGCCACCGGTTCGCAGGTCGCCAAGAACTGCGTGACGTTCGTGTCCCGCGCCGCGCACGAGTCGGGCGTGGCCGAGCAGCTGGGCCTGCAACGGCAGGTCATCCCGGTCTACGGCTGCCGCAACCTGACCAAGCGCGACATGGTGCGCAACGACCGTACGCCGAAGCTCGAGGTCGACCCGGAGACCTTCGCCGTGAAGATGGACGGCGTGCACGCGACAGTGCCGGCGGCCAAGAACCTCCCCCTCAGCCAGCTCTACTTCTTCAGCTGACCCGGCGCGACGCCCGCTCCCGGCCGGGCCGGCGGCGGGGCCGCGTGAAAGGAGAACACATGCTCGTCGAAACGGTACTCGGCAACGTGAACGAGCCGGCCTGGACCGAGCGGCTCCGGGAGGCCAAGGTCGACGACCTGGTCCTCGACCAGTGGGACGCGCAGAAGAGCAGGCTGCGCCGGACCACCAGCCTCGGCACCGAACTGGCGCTGTCCCTGGCCCGCGGCGTACGGCTGCGCGACGGCGACGTGCTCGCGTGGGACGACGCCACGGCGACTGCGGTGGTGGCCCGGATCGCGCTCGGCGAGGTGATGGTCGTGCACCTCGACACGCTGCACGGCGAGTCGCTGGACATGGTGATCCGCTCGGCCGTCGAACTGGGCCACGCGATCGGCAACCAGCACTGGCCGGCGGTGGTGAAGGGCACCAAGATGTACGTCCCGCTCACTGTGGACCGCAAGGTGATGGACTCGGTGATGCGCACGCACGCGTTCACCGGTCTCACCCACGAGTTCATCCCCGGCACCGAGATCATCGCGTACCTGGCCCCGCACGAGTCGCGGCGCCTGTTCGGCGGGGCCGACTCGACCCCGCACACGCACCTGCCCGCCGACCTGAACTGAGGGGCGCGGGTGTCCACGGTGACCGAGGCCCTGAAGCTGCTCCAGTTCGGCGACTCGGTCTTCCCGGTCGGCGCCTTCTCCTTCTCCAACGGGCTGGAGACGGCGGTCGAGCAGGGCGCGGTGCACGACCGGGCCACGTTGCAGGAGTTCGTGCGTACCGTCACCCGCGCCGCCGCCACCGGTGACGGGGTGGCGCTGCTCGTGGCGCACCGCGCCGCCCGCGCCGGCGACCTCGACCGGATCCGGGCGGCCGACGAGGCCGTACACCTGCGCAAGATCAATGAGGAGACGCGGACCATGACGGTCCGCATGGGGCGCAAGCTGGCCGAGGCCGCCGAACGGGTGGTGGGGGAGTCCCTGCTGCGCAAGCGCGTCGCGGAGAGCGGCGCCGGCGTCCCGGTCACCTACCCGGTCGCGCTCGGCGTGCTCTTCGCCGAACTCGGCGTGGGGGAGGCGGACGCGTTCGCCGCCCACCAGTACGGCGCGGCCTCCATGGTGCTCGGCGCGGCGGTCCGGCTGATGCGGGTGGACCACCTCGACACCCAGTCGATCCTCTTCGCGGTCAACGAGCGGGTCGGCGAGGACTACGAGGAGGTGCGGACCGCCGGGCTCGACGACATGCAGAGCTTCGCGCCGCACCTCGACGTGCTGGCCGGCGCGCACCAGCACGCACACGTACGGATGTTCATGAGCTGAGCGCTCCCGCTCACCACCTGAAGGGCTCTTCGAAATGAAATCAGCGAGTCGGATCGGCGTCGGCGGCCCGGTGGGCAGCGGCAAGACGGCCATCATCGAGGCCGTCGTGCCCCGCCTGGTCGAGCAGGGCCTGCGCATCCTGGTCATCACCAACGACGTGGTCACCACCGAGGACGCCAAGCACGTCCGCCGCGCCCTGACCGGCGTGCTGGTGGAGGAGCGCATCGTCGGCGTGGAGACCGGCGCCTGCCCGCACACCGCGGTACGCGAGGACCCCAGCATGAACCTCGCCGCGGTGGAGGACATGGAGGCGCGGTTCCCGGACAGCGACGTCGTGCTCATCGAGAGCGGCGGCGACAACCTCACGCTCACCTTCAGCCCCGCGCTCGTCGACTACTTCATCTACGTGATCGACGTGGCGGCCGGCGACAAGATCCCGCGCAAGAACGGCCCTGGCATCTCCAAGTCCGACATCCTCGTGATCAACAAGACCGACCTGGCCCCGTACGTCGACGCCGACCTGGACGTGATGGCCCGCGACGCCGAGCTGATGCGCGGCGGCAAGCCGTTCGTGTTCACCAACTGCAAGACCGGCGAGGGCATCGACGACCTGGTGGACCTGGTCCGCCGCAACGCGCTCTTCGACGCCGAAGTGCTCGCATGACCACTCTGGACTCCGTCCGGGAACTCGCGCCGTACCAGGACCAGCCGGCGCAGCTGCCGGCCGCCGCGAACGGCAAGGTGGGCATCCTCCGGCTCGGGTTCGAGCGGCGCGCGGACCGGACCATCCTGCGCGACGTCTACCGGCAGTCGCCGCTGCTGGTGCAGCGCGCGCTGTACTGGGACGAGGAGATGCCGGGCCTGCCCTGCGTCATGATCCTCACCACCTCCGGCGGCGTGCTCCAGGGCGACCGGCTGCGCATCGACGTCGACCTCGGGCCCGGCGCACAGGCGCACCTGGTCACCCAGGCCGCCACCAAGATCCAGGAGATGGACGCCAACTACGGCACCCAGACCCAGAGCTTCACCCTGGCCGACGACGCCTACCTGGAGTTCCTGCCCGAGCCGGTGATCCCGTTCCGGCGCAGCCGGTTCGTCTCCGACACCGTGGTCCGGCTGCCGGAGACCGCGACAATGCTGTACGCCGAGGTGCTCCAGCCCGGCCGCAAGTACTACCGCGACGGCGAGATCTTCGCGTACGACCTGTTCTCCACCACGCTGCGGGCGCAACGGCCCGACGGACGCCCGCTGTTCGTGGAGAAGTTCGTGATCACTCCCGGCCGCTTCCCGGTGTCGCGGATCGGGATGATGGACCGCTTCCACGTCTTCGGCAACGTCGTGCTGCTCACCGACCCGGACCGGGCGGCCCGGGTCTTCGAGCGCACCGCGACGCCGGTGTGGGACGAGCGGACACCGCTGGCCACCGCTGTGAGCCGGCTGCCGAACGACGCCGGCCTGGTGTTCAAGGTGCTCGGGCAGGAGACCGAACCGGTCCGCGCCGCGGTACGCGCGTTCTGCACGGCCGCCCGCGAAGAGGTGACCGGCTGCACCTTCCCGCCGGTCTTCAGCTGGCGTTGACCAGGAGGACAGCGAGATGGCCGACATCGGACGTGGCTGGCGCCACCTGGCCGACCGGAACCCGGCGGCTGGGTTCGTCGACGCCTGCCTGCGCGGCGCCGCCCAGGTGGTGCTCCAGAACAATCCGCTCAGCGGCCTGCTCATCCTGATCGCGCTCGCCTGGGGCGCGTTCGAGAACGGGACGCCCCGGGTGTTCGGCGGCGGCGTGCTCGGCCTGGTCGTGGGCACCGCGACCGCGCTGGCGCTGCGGGTCGACATGTCGAGCTGGCGCAAGGGCCTGTTCGGGTTCAGCCCGCTGCTGACCGGGCTCGCGGTGCCCACGTTCCTCGACCAGCGCCCGCTGATGTGGCTCTACCTCGTGCTCGGCGCGATCGGCACGGTGGTGGTCACGCTCGCCCTCAACGCCGTCTTCAAGCGCTGGAACCTGACCGCCTACACGTTCCCGTTCGTGCTCACGACGTGGTTCCTGCTGATGGCGGCGTACCAGTTCGACAGGTTCACGGTGCTCACCAAGCTGACGCCGAAGTTCCCCGGTGAGGGATCGTCGGCCGGCGGCACGTTCGACTGGGGCCTCGTTCCGACGTTCTTCAAGGGCGTGTCCCAGGTCTACCTGATCGAGAGCTGGGTCGCCGGCCTGCTCATCCTCGTCGCCCTGCTGATCAACTCCCGGTGGTCGGCGCTGTTCGCGGTGATCGGCGCCGTCGGCGCGACACTGCTGGCGCTCTGGTTCGGCGCCGACGGCGCATCGCTGGACAAGGGGCTGTTCGCCTTCAACGCGGTGCTGACCGCGATCGTGGTGGGCGCTGTCGCGCACCGCCCCGGCGCGCTGGTCACCGTCTACACGCTGTTCGGGATCGCGTTGACGCTGGTCGTGCAGATGGCGCTGACCACCATGCTCACGCCGCTGGGCATCCCGGTGCTGACCGGCCCGTTCAACATCGCCACCTGGCTGTTGCTGCTGCCCGACCGGCACTTCGCGCCGGTGCCCAACCACGAACGGGTCAAGGACAGCGTCCTGCACACCGTCCGCGACTCCGTCCACCTGCGAGAGAAGGAGGGAAACCGTGTCCGCTCCGAACGCGGGTGACACCGCCTGGGTGCTGGTCTGCGCCGGCCTCGTCCTGTTCATGACGCCGGGACTCGCCGCGTTCTACGGCGGCATGGTCCGCACCCGCAACGTCCTGGCGATGCTGCAACAGAACATGATCGCGCTCGGCGTGGTCAGCCTGACCTGGGTACTCGTCGGCTACACCATCGCCTTCGGCGACGACGCCGGCAGCGGGCTGTTCGGCAACCTGGAACTGTTCGGGCTCACCGACCTGAAGGTGCCGCCCGCACCCAACCTGCACGTGGTCGACGGCCGGATCACCATCCCGACGCTGGCGTTCGTACTGTTCCAGATGATGTTCGCGGTGATCACACCCGCGCTCGTCACCGGCGCCACAGCGGGCCGGCTGCGCTTCGGCGGCTGGGTGCTGTTCCTCGCGGTCTGGTCGATAGTGGTCTACGCGCCGATCGCGCACTGGCTCTGGCACCCCGGCGGATGGCTGGCGAAGTTCGGCACCCAGGACTGGGCCGGCGGACTGGTCGTGCACGCCAGCGCCGGCGCCGCCGTCCTCGCCGTGCTGCTCGTCGTCGGCCGCCGCCGGAACTGGCCGCACACCGCCGCGCCACCGAACTCGATCCCGCTGACCATCGTCGGCGCCGGCATCCTCTGGTTCGGCTGGTTCGGCTTCAACGGCGGCGACGGCCTCCAGGCCAACGGCCTGGCCGCGCAGGCCGTCCTCAACACGCACCTCGCCGCCGCCGCGGCGATGCTCGTCTGGCTGGCGCTGGAACGCGTCACCGACGGACACAGCACCGTCGTGGGCGCGGTCTCCGGCGCGGTCGCGGGCCTGGCCACTGTCACCCCGACCGCCGGGTACGTCAACGCGGCGTCGGCCGTCGCGATCGGCGCGCTGGCCGGCCTGGTCTGCCACTTCGCGCTGAAACTGAAGTACCTGCTGCGCCTCGACGACGCGCTCGACGTGCTCGCCGTGCATTTCGTCGGCGGCATGCTCGGCACGCTCCTGCTCGGCCTGTTCGGCAACCGCGGGGTCAACCCGCTCGGCGCCGACGGGCTGTTCCTCGGCGGCGGAGGCGGCCTGCTGTGGCGCCAGCTCGTCGGCGTGGTGAGCGTGGTCGCGTTCTCCTTCGTCCTCACCTGGCTGATCGCCGCCGGGGTGCAGGCGCTCATCGGCCTGCGCGTGCCGCCGGCCGACCAGGAGCGCCTGGACCAGGCGCAACAGGGCGCCGACGCGTACCACCTCGGCGGGGTGACCAGCCTGACCGCGCCGGGCGCGCCCCGGCGTCGTACCGCGGCGGCGCCGGCCGGCGAACCGTCCGTGCCGCCCGGCCAGCGGGTACGGGTGGTCACCGCGCTGCTGGAGCCGGACCCGGCGGCCAACAGCGCCGACCTGCGCGACGCGCTGCTGCGCGCGGGCGCGATCTCGGTCATCGTCAGCGACGCCGCAGTGGCGACGACGACACCGCAGGCGAGCCTGCTGCCGCGTGGTTACTGGCAGGACCAGCCACTGGCAGCCCGGTTGCGCGTCACGGTGCTGGTCGGTGCGGACGGGGTGGGGGCGGTGCTGGACGAGCTGGACCGGATGGGCGCGCGGCGGAGCGACACGTTCGTGCAGGAGGCGGAACGCGTCCAATCCTGACAACGCCCCGGCGTCGCGCTCGGCCGTGCTCGCCCGGTGCCGCATACTGGCCCGGTGTTCACTCTCGCCCAGGCGCGACACCTGGTGGCCACGCTGCGGCCGCGCGTCGACGAGCTGATCCGGCTGCGGGCCGACCTGGCCGAGCTGCGGGTCGATCTGGCCGATCACGGCGTCAGCGCGCTCGGCGGGCTGGCCGAGGTGAAGGCGCTGGAGGCGCGCCTGCATCTCGTGGTGGACGAGTTCCACCAGCACGACATCGCGGTCAAGGGGATCGCCCCGGTGCTGCTCGACTTCCCTGGTGAGCGCGACGGCCGGGCGGTGCTCTGGTGCTGGCTGGAGGGGGACACCGACATCCGGTGGTACCACCGGGTCGAGTGCGGGTTCGCCGGCCGCCGTCCGGTCTGAGCCGGCCCGTGGGTGACGCGCGCCGGGCGGTGCCGTCCGACGCCGACGAGCTGGTGCGGCTGCGCGGGCTGATGCTCGCCGGCATGAGCGGGGTGCCGACGCCGCCGGGCCGCTGGCAGGACGTCGCCCGGGACAATCTGCGCACCTGGCTGGCCGAACCGGATCCCTGGCTCGCCGCCTTCGTGGTCGACGCGCCGGACGGCGCATCGCTGGCGGCCTGCGCGGTGGGCACTGTGGAACGGCGGCTCGGCGGGCCGGACGACCCGAGCGGCCTGGTCGGGTACGTCTTCAACGTCAGCACCGACCCGGCGTACCGGCGGCGCGGCCACAGCCGAGCCTGCCTGACCGCGCTGCTGGCCTGGTTCCGGGACCGGGGTGTGCGCCGGGTCGATCTGCGGGCCTCGGCGGCCGGTCGCCCGCTCTACCGTGCCCTGGGCTTCCGGGAGACCGCCGACCCGGCGATGCGCCTGACGTTCCCGGCGGAACAATCCTTCATCCCGGTCCGCGAAACCGGCAACGATTTGTAGGCGTAAGTCGCTATGCGCGCCCGACCGCAAATCGGTGATCTTCCATGCGCTGTGATCTTATTGATATCTATCTCTCACCACCACTTCACGCCCCCAGGAGTGCGACGTGCGGAGATCCCGTCTTGCCACCCTCGCCCTGACCCTGGCCGCCTCGGTCGGGGTCACCCTGTCTCTGGCCGCCCCCGCCCAGGCGGCCCCGTCCGACCGCTACGTCGCGCTCGGCGACTCGTACGCCTCCGGCGTCGGTGCCGACAGCTACACCTCCGAGAGCGGTAACTGTCTACGCAGCACCAACGCCTACCCGGCGCTCTACAACACCAACATCAAGCCCGCGTCGTACCGGTCGGTCGCCTGCTCCGGCGCCACCACCACGGACGTCATCAACAGCCAGCTCTCCGCGCTCTCCTCGACCACCACGCTGGTCAGCGTCACGGTGGGCGGCAACGACGTCGGCTTCGCCAACATCATGAGCACCTGCGTGCTCCAGGGGGAGACCCAGTGCGTGGCGGCCGTGCAGTCCGCCATGAACGTGGCCCGCACCTCGATGCCGGGCCGGCTCGCCAACGTCTACAACGGCATCAAGAGCCGGGCGCCCTCGGCCCGCGTCGTGGTGGTCGGCTACCCGGTCTTCTACCAGCTCGGCACCACCTGCGTCGGCCTCAGCGCGACGTCCCGGGCGAAGATCAACGAGGGCATCAACCTGCTCGACGACATCACCCGCACGGCCGCCGTCTCGGCCGGCTTCACCTTCGCCGACGTGCGCTCCATCTTCGTCGGCCACCAGCTGTGCAGCTACGGGACGAAGTGGCTGCACGCGCTCAACGTGCTGAGCCTGAGCAAGTCGTACCACCCGACGGCGGCCGGGCAGTCCGGCGGCTACTACCCGGTCTTCCGGGCCGCCGCCGGCTGACCCGGTCCACGGCAGCGGCACGCCTCCCTCGGGGGCGTGCCGCTGCGCCGTGCCCGGCGGCGGGTGCGCCGTTCAGGCCGGCAGGACCTTCTCGATCGCCGCGCGCAGCTCGGGGTCCTCGGGCGTGACCTGCGGGCCGAACCGCGCGGCCGGAGTGCCGTCCGGCGCGACGAGGAACTTCTCGAAGTTCCAGCGCACGTCGCCGGTGTGTCCCTCGGCGTCCGGCGTGGACACCAGCTCCGCGTAGAGCGGGTGCCGGTCCGGCCCGTTGACGTCGACCTTCTCCGTCAGCGGGAACGTCACGCCGTAGTTGACCTGGCAGAACTCCTCGATCTCGGCGGCGCTGCCCGGCTCCTGGCCGGCGAACTGGTTGCACGGCACCCCGAGCACCGTCAGCCCGCGTCCGGCGTACGTGTCGGCGAGTTCCTGGAGGCCCGCGTACTGCGGGGTGAGGCCGCAGCGGGAGGCCACATTGACCACGAGCAGGGCGCGGCCGCGGTAGCGGCCGAGGTCGGCCGGGCCGCCGGTGAGGGCGTCGATCTGGACGTCGAAAACGGTCATGGGACGAGGCTACGGCCCTCGTGCCCACCGTCCCGCGTCACCCGTGAAATCGATGCATCTACATCTTGACGAAGTGGTGACGCCGTGAGTAGCGTCTCAGCAATCAATTTGGAAAGTTTCCTAACTATTGGAGGGACGCCGTATGAAGAGATCGCTCCGCCGGGCCCTGTGGGCCACCGGCGCCGTGGTCGCGCTCGCGGTCGCCGCGGTGCCCATGACCACCGCGTCGGCCGCCGGCAGCGTCACCGCCACGTTCGCCAAGGTGCAGGACTGGGGCACCGGCCACGAGGGGCGGGTGACAGTCACCAACGGCACCAGTTCCACCGTCAACGGCTGGCGCATCGAGTTCACGCTGCCCTCCGGCACCTCGATCAGCAGCTCCTGGGACGCCGACATCACCCGCAGCGGTGACCGCTACGTGGCGGTCAACAAGAGCTGGGCCGCCACGCTCGCCCCCGGCGCCAGCTTCAGCTGGGGCTACAACGGCACCGGCGCGTACAAGGCGCCGGTGAGCTGCACGATCAACGGTGGCTCCTGCACCGGCGGCGGCACGCCGACGACCACCGCGCCGACCACGGCGCCGCCCACCACGGCGCCGCCGACGACCGCGCCGCCGACGACCGCTCCGCCGACCACGCAGCCGCCCACCACGCCGCCGCCCGGTGGCAAGAAGATCGTCGGCTACTTCGCCGAGTGGGGCGTCTACGCCCGCAACTACCACGTCAAGAACATCCACACGAGCGGCTCGGCCGCGAAGCTGACCCACATCCTGTACGCCTTCGGCAACACCACGGGCGGCCGGTGCAGCATCGGGGACAGCTACGCCGACTACGAGAAGGCGTACACCGCGGCGGACAGCGTCGACGGCGTCGCCGACACCTGGGACCAGCCGCTGCGCGGCAGCTTCAACCAGCTGCGCAAGCTCAAGAAGATGTACCCGAACCTGAAGGTGCTCTGGTCCTTCGGCGGCTGGACCTGGTCCGGCGGCTTCACCCAGGCCGCGCAGAACCCGGCCGCGTTCGCCGACTCCTGCTACTCCCTGGTCAAGGACCCGCGCTGGGCGGACGTCTTCGACGGCATCGACATCGACTGGGAGTACCCGAACGCCTGCGGTCTCCAGTGCGACAGCAGCGGCCCGAACGCGTTCAAGAACGTGATCTCGGCGCTGCGGGGCAAGTTCGGCTCCAGTTTCCTGGTCACCGCGGCGATCACCGCCGACGGCAGCAACGGCGGCAAGATCGACGCCACCGACTACGCCGGCGCCGCGAACAACCTCAACTGGCTGATGCCGATGACGTACGACTACTTCGGCGCCTTCAACGCCCAGGGACCGACCGCGCCGCACTCGCCGCTCTACTCCTACGCGGGCATCCCGCAGCAGGGCTTCTGGTCGGACGCGGCGATCCAGAAACTCAAGTCCAAGGGCGTACCGTCCAGCAAGCTGCTGCTCGGCGTCGGGTTCTACGGACGCGGCTGGACCGGCGTGACCCAGGCCGCACCCGGCGGCAGCGCCACCGGCGCGGCCCCGGGCACCTACGAGGCGGGCATCGAGGACTACAAGGTGCTCAAGAACAGCTGCCCGGCCACCGGCACCGTCGCCGGCACGGCGTACGCCAAGTGCGGCAGCAACTGGTGGAGCTACGACACCCCGTCGACCATCGGCGGGAAGATGAGCTACGCCAACAGCCAGGGCCTCGGTGGCGCGTTCTTCTGGGAGCTCTCCGGTGACACCAGCAACGGTGAGCTGATCGGCGCCATCAAGGGCGGTCTCGGCTGAGCCGAGGGCCGACGCACCACCCACCCGGCGGGGAGGGGTCGCACCGGCCCCTCCCCGCCCGCGTGCCGTCCTGGCCGAGCGCGCCGATCCGGGTCAGGATGGGGAGTCACCCGGCCGCCCGGGCCGGATGTGGCACACTCGCCGCTCGACGAGTCCACGCGACGGGAGGACAGATGGGTCGCAGCCACCGGGGCCGGTTCACCGGGCTCGCCCTCCTCGCGCTCCTGCCGGCGGCCCTGGCCGCCTGCGGCTCGGGCGGCCAGGGCGGCGACACCCCGCCCAGCGGGAAGGCGCCGGCCGAGGAGGCGGCGGTCAAGAGCCGGGAACGCGTGCAGGCGTACCTGGACGCGCTGACCGCCCGCGACGCCGCCGCCGGCCGTAGCCAGCTCTGCGCGCCCATGCACGCCGCCTTCGACTCCGCCGCCACCGGCCCGAACGGCGACTTCGCCGACCACTTCACGGTGCCCGAGGCGACGATCACCGAGGTCCGCTCCGGCCCGAACGGCCAGGAGGTCAGCGCCTCGATCACGGTTGCCGCCGGCTCGCGCAAGGCCGCCCGGTCGCTGCTGTTCACCGTCACCCGCAACGGCGCGGACTGGTGCATCTCCGGCGAGGCGCCCGGCGAGCGCGCGGTCGAGCCGACCGCCGACCCGGCGGGACCGCCGCCGCCGGCGACGGCGCCCTCACCGGTGTCCTCCCAGTGACCGGAACCATCCCCCTCGGCGGTGAGTGATCGCGACGGTCGCCGTACGCTTTCCTTCATGCGCCATGAGTGGCATCAGCTGAGTCACCCCGCCGTGGGTAGCCCTGGTCTGCAGACCAGCCGACCGACCGCCGACTCCGCCGAGGACGCGGCCCTCGGCCTCGACCGCTGGCGGGAGCTGCCGCGCGCGCAGACCCCGCCCTGGGATGACCCGGCCCAGGTCGCCGAGGTCTGCCGGGTGCTGGACACGGTGCCCTCCGTGGTCGCGCCCTACGAGGTCGACCAGTTGCGGCAGCGGCTCGCGCTGGTCTGCGAGGGCAAGGCGTTCCTGCTCCAGGGCGGCGACTGCGCGGAGACCTTCGCCGACAACACCGAGAGCCACCTGCTCGCCAACGCCCGCACGCTGCTCCAGATGGCCATCGTGCTCACCTACGGCGCGTCGCTGCCGGTGGTCAAGGTCGCCCGGGTCGCCGGCCAGTACACCAAGCCCCGGTCCCTGCCGACCGACGCCCGCGGCCTGCCCGCCTACCGCGGCGACATGATCAACTCCCTGGAGGCCACGCCGGAGGCGCGGGTCGCCGACCCGCAGCGCATGATCCGGGCGTACGCCAACTCGGCCGCCGCGATGAACATGCTCCGGGCGTACCTGGCCGGCGGGCTGGCCGACCTGCACGCCGTGCACGACTGGAACAAGGACTTCGTCCGGCGGTCCCCGGCCGGCGAGCGCTACGACGCGATCGCCCGCGAGATCGACCGGGCGCTGGCCTTCATCCGGGCCTGCGGGATGACCGACGACGAGGCGCTGCGCACCGTCACGCTGCACTGCTCGCACGAGGCGCTCGCGCTGGAGTACGACCGGGCGCTGACCCGGATCTCCAACGGCAAGGCGTACGGCCTGTCCGGGCACTTCCTCTGGATCGGCGAGCGGACCCGGCAGATCGACGGGGCGCACATCGACTTCATCTCCCGCATCGCCAACCCGATCGGCGTCAAGCTCGGCCCGACGACCACCCCGGACGAGGCGATCGAGCTCTGCGAGAAGCTCAACCCGGACAACATCCCCGGCCGGCTCACGCTGATCAGCCGGATGGGCAACCACCGGGTCCGGGACGCGCTGCCGCCGATCGTAGCCAAGGTCACCGCCGCCGGCGCGAAGGTCGTCTGGCAGTGCGACCCGATGCACGGCAACACGCACGAGTCCTCCAACGGCTACAAGACCCGGCACTTCGACCGGATCGTCGACGAGGTGCTCGGCTACTTCGAGGTGCACCGCGGCCTGGACACCCACCCGGGTGGCCTGCACGTCGAGCTGACCGGCGAGGACGTCACCGAGTGCCTCGGCGGCGCCCAGGGCATCGAGGACCTCGACCTGCCCGACCGGTACGAGACGGCCTGCGACCCCCGGCTGAACACCCAGCAGTCGCTGGAGTTGGCGTTCCTGGTGGCGGAGATGCTCCGTGGCTGACGCGAGGAGTGAGCTTGCGAGCCCCGCAGTCGGCAGCCGGAGGAGGCGCAGTGGGTGAGGTCATCGATCTGCGGACGGACACCGTGACCCGGCCGACGCCGGGGATGCGGGAGGCGATGGCCGCCGCCGAGGTGGGCGACGACGTCTACGGCGAGGATCCGACGGTCACCGCGCTGGAGACCGAGGTGGCCGCGCTGTTCGGCCACGAGGCGGCGCTGTTCGCCCCGAGCGGCTCGATGGCCAACCAGATCGCGCTCCAGTTGCACGTACCGCCTGGCGACGAGCTGCTCTGCGACGCCGACGCGCACGTGGTCACGTACGAGGTCGGCGCCGCCGCCGCGTACGGCGGGATCTCCTCGCGGACCTGGCCCGCGGTGGGCGCGGAGCTGGACCCCGACGTGGTCGCCGGGATGATCCGGCCGGACGGCTACTTCGCGGTGCCCACGCGGGCGATCGCCGTGGAGCAGACCCACAACCGGGGCGGCGGTGGGGTGATCCCGCTGCCGACGCTGCGCCGGATGCGTGCGGTCGCCGACGAGCACGGGGTGGCCCTGCACTGCGACGGCGCGCGGATCTGGCACGCGCACGTGGCCGACGGGGTGCCGCTGGCCGGGTACGGCGTGCTGTTCGACACGCTCTCGGTCTGCCTCTCCAAGGGCCTCGGCGCGCCGGTCGGCTCGCTGATCGTGGGCAGCGCGGAGAAGATCGCCCGGGCGCGGTTCCTGCGCAAGCGGATGGGCGGCGGCATGCGGCAGGTCGGCATCCTCGCCGCCGCGGGCCGGTACGCGCTGGCGCACCACGTCGAGCGGCTGGCCGACGACCACGTCAAGGCGGCCCGGCTGGCCGAGGCGGTCGCCCCGCACGGGGTGCTTGCGTCGGTGGTGCGGACCAACATCGTGCCGCTGGACCTGACCAAGCACCCGCTGGACGCGCACGCGCTGGCGGCGGCCGCGCGGGCGGAGGGACTGCTGATCTCGGTGCTCGGCCCGCGTACCGCCCGGCTGGTCACCCACCTGGACGTCACCGACGCGCAGATCGACCGCGCCGCCACCATCCTGAACACCGCCCTGCGCGCCTGACCCACTCCGGGTCTGGGGTGATCAAGGAGTTCGTGTCCGAATCCGCGCCGGAGCGGGACACGAACTCCTTGATCACCGGAGTGATGCGGGGAGGGGAGCGAACCCCGTCAAGGGTGGAGGCGCTTGAGGGTGGCGATGTCGGCGGCGTGGCCGATGTGCTTCTCCGTGGGGGTCTCCACCAGCACGGGCACGCCGGCGGTCGCCGGATGCCGCATCAGCTCGGCGAACGCCGGCTCGCCGATGGTGCCCTTGCCGATGTTCTCGTGCCGGTCGCGGGTGGAGCCGCACAGGTCCTTCGAGTCGTTCGCGTGCACCAGCCGCAGCCGGTCCGCGCCAACAGTGGCGACCAGCGTGTCGAGGGTGGCGGTCATGCCACCCTCGGCGGCCAGGTCGTGACCGGCCGCCCAGGCGTGACAGGTGTCGAAGCAGACCCCGAGCATCGGGTGCCGGTCGACCGCGTCCAGGTAGGGGCCGAGGTGCTCGACCCGGGACGCCAGTGACCGCCCGCCGCCGGCGCTCGGCTCGACCAGCAGCATCGGCCCGCCGGTGGCCGCGATCTCGTCGAGCAGCGGGAGCAGCGCCTCCCGGACCTGCCGCAGGGCCGCCTCGTCGTGACCGGCGTCGACCGAACTGCCGGCGTGGAACACCACGCCCTCGGCGCCGATCGCCCGGCCCCGCCGCAGCGCGTGGGCCAGCGTCTCCGTCGACCGGGTCACCGTCGCCGGGGTGGGGGAGCCCAGGTTGACCAGCAGCGACGCGTGGATGAACACGGGCAGCCCGCGCTCGCCGCAGCCGTCGCGGAACAACGTGTCCTGCGCCGGGTCACCGGCCGGCAGCGCCCAGCCGCGCGAGTTCGAGACGTAGACCTGCACCACCTCGGACTCGGCCGCGTCCGCGTACGGCAGGACCGCCCGGGCCAGGCCGCCGGAGGTGGGGGTGTGCGACCCCACCCGCCGGCGCCCGTCACACGCGTTCACAGGCACGTCACCGTGACCGTCGTACCCGGCGGCACAGGCGTGTTCTCGGCCGGGTTCTGCAGCCGCGCGATGCCGTTCGGGTTGAGCTGGACGTTGACCGGGAAGCCCTGGCTCTCCAGCGTCTGCTTGGCCTGCTGGCAGGGCATGTCGATCACCCGGGGGACGGCCACCTGCGGCGGGCCCTTGCTGATCTCCAGCTTGACCTGGGCGCCCTTCTCCACGCCGGTGCCGTCGGCCGGGCTCTGGCCGAGGATCTCGTCCTTCGGCTTGTCGGAGTCCTTGACGTTCTCCACCGGCTTCAGCCCGAGCTGCGCGAGAATGGTGCGCGCCTCGGTGAGGCTCTTGCCGACCAGGTTGGGCACCGTCACCGGGGCGCGGCCCTTGCTGAGGATCACCGTCACCTTCGCCCCGGGCTTGACCACTGTGCCCACCTTCGGGTCGGTGGCCAGCACCACACCCGCGGGCAGCGTGTCGTCGTACCGGGAGGAGCCCTTGGCCACGACCAGGTTGGCGCCCTCCAGCTCGGCCTGGGCCAGCGCGTAGTCCTTGCCCACCACGTCCGGCACCGGCAGCCGCTCCGGACCGAGCGACAGGGTCAGCGTGATCGTCCCGCCCTTGACGATCCGCGCGGCCGAACCGGGCGACTGCCCGAGCACCGTGTCCTTGGGGACCTGCTCGTCGTGGCGCGGGGTGGCGTACTTCAGCGTGAAGCCGCCACGCTGGGCCTGCGCCTCCGCGTCGGCCTTGGTCAGGCTCACCATCTGCGGCGCGACCGTGTAGCGGCCCACGCCGAACCACCAGCCACCCACCGCGGCGACCAGGCCGAGCACCACGACCGCCGCGGCGACGGCCAGCCGGCCGCGCGGTGAGCCCATGATCCGGGTACGCAGGGCGGCGAACCCGGTCCCCGGGACGTCCTCCTCGACGGCGCGGCGCCGGTGCGGGCGCTGTGCGGCGCCGCCCTCGGGCAGCCGCGCCCACGCCGGACGCTCGACCGGCTGGAGCGCGGCCACCATCTGGGTCGGCTGGCTCAGGACCGCGGTGTCGTCACTGAGCTGCGGCAGCACGGTGGTGTGCGCGTGCGGGTCGCCCAGCTGGTCGCGGACCGCCTGCACCTCGCTCAGCAGCGCCGCGGCGTCGGCCGGGCGGCCGGCCGGATCGCGTCGGGTTGCCCGCGCGACGAGCGCGTCGAGAGCCGGCGGCAGCGTCGGCACCAGCGTCGACGGCGCCGGTACGTCCCGGTCGACGTGCTGCCACGCGACCTCCACCGGACGGTCGCCGTCGTAGGGCACCCGGCCGGTGAGCATCTCGAACAGCACGATGCCGGCCGAGTAGACGTCGGTGCGCGGGTCCGCGTGGCCCTGGGTGACCAGCTCCGGCGCCACGTACGCCACCGTCGCCATGAGCTGGTTGCCGTTCTCGTCCTCGGCGCTGGCCTCGACGGCCCGGGCCAGCCCGAAGTCGGCCACCTTGACCACGCTGTCGACCAGGTTGCGGCTGCCGCCGGTGGGCACCTCGGCGACCAGCACGTTCTCCGGCTTGACGTCGCGGTGCACCAGGCCGGCCCGGTGCGCGGCGGCGAGCGCGGCGAGCATCTGCTCGGTGATCGCGAGCGCCTCGTCCGGGTTGAGCCGGCGGCGCTCGGCGAGCACGTCGCGCAGCGTGCGGCCGCGGACGTACTCCATCACCAGGTACGGCAGGCCCGCGTGGATGCCCTGGTCGTAGACCGCCACCACGTTCGGGTGGGTGAGCCGGGCGATGGTCTTGGCCTCGTCGGTGAAGCGTTCGACGAAGCCGGCCATCCGGGCCTTGGCCTGCGGCGCCTGGGTCGGGTGAATGATCTTGACCGCCACGGTGCGCTCCAGGCGCTCGTCGGTGGCGGTGTACACGGTCGCCATGCCGCCTCGGGCGACGCGCCCGCGAATGCGGTAGCGCCCCTCGATCAGCGAGCCCAGCAACGTGTCGGCGACCTGTGTGTCCATCGGCAGGCAGTCTATGTGTCGGAAGGATGAAGGTAGAACAGGATGCTACCGCCGGGTTGCGACACGGGGGGACCGCCGCGCTCCCGGCGGTGGTGCGGGGTGCCGTGCACCGGGCCCGGCGGGCACGTGGCAGGGTGGTCGGGTGACCGATTCCGTACCCGCCGAGACCGGCCCCGACCTGGCCGGACCGGCCGACCCGGCCGGCTGGCTGACGCTGCCCGACGTGGCCGAGCGCCTGGACCTGTCGATCAGCAAGGTGCACCAGATGATCCGCGACCGTGAGCTGATCGCGGTGCGCCGCGACGGCGTCCGCCGGATCCCGGCCGACCTGGTGGCCAACAGCACCGTGCTCAAGCACCTGCCCGGCGTGCTCAACCTGCTCGCCGACGCCGGTTACGACGACGAGGAGGCGCTGCGCTGGCTCTACCGGGAGGACCCGAGTCTTCCCGGCACCCCCGCCGTGGCCCTCGGCGGCGACCTGGCCCGAGAGGTCAAACGCCGAGCCCAGGCCGTCGCCTTCTAACCCACCCCGTCGATCATGAAGTTGGCGGCACGATCGGAGATCGACTTCGCCGCCAACTTCATGATCGACGCCCGCAAGGGGCGAGGGGCGGTCAGGCGGGGCGGCGGGTGGCGGCTATGGCCAGGTCGACCAGGGCCTGACGGGCCTCGGTGTCCAGGTCGACAGCGGTGAGCGCGGCCAAGGCGCTCTCGGTGAGCGCGGCGATGTGCCGCTCGGCCCGATCCAGCGCGCCGCTGCTGGTGATCAGCTCACGCAGCCGGTCCACCCCGGCCGCGTCCAGGTCCGGTACGCCGAGCCCGGCCAGCAGCGCCTCCCGGCCGGCCGGGTCGAGCGTCTCCAGGGCGGCCGCCACCAGGTACGTCCGCTTGCCCTCGCGCAGGTCGTCGCCGGCCGGCTTGCCGGTGCGCTCCGGGTCGCCGAACACCCCCAGCACGTCGTCGCGGAGCTGGAACGCCTCACCCAGCGGCAGCCCGTACGCCGAGTACGCGGCGTGCACCTCCGGCGGCGCGCCGGCCAGCGCGGCGCCGAGCAGCAGCGGGCGCTCGACCGTGTACTTCGCCGACTTGTACCGGGCCACCTTGGCCGCCCGGTCCAGCGAGGTGTCCCCGGTGGCCTGGGTCAGCACGTCCAGGTACTGCCCGACTGTCACCTCGGTGCGCATCTCGTCGAAGACCGGCCGGGCCCGGGCCACTGTGGCCGGCGGCAGGCCGGAGGAGTGCAGCAGCTCGTCGGACCAGACCAGGCACAGGTCGCCCAGCAGGATCGCCGCGGCGTCGCCGAAGGAGTCCGCGTCGCCGCCCCAGCTCGCCGCGCGGTGCCGGGCGGCGAACCGCCTGTGCATCGCCGGCTCGCCGCGCCGGGTGTCCGACCGGTCCATCAGGTCGTCGTGGATCAGCGCGCTGGCCTGTACGAACTCCAGCGCGGCCAGGGTGGCGACGACCTGGTCGGAGTCGACCCCGCCGGCGCCCCGGTAACCCCAGTAGCCGAACGCCGGGCGCAGCCGCTTGCCGCCGCCCAGCACGAACGCCTCGATCGCCTCGGCGACGGGCAGCAGGCCGTCGTCGACGGCGGTCAGCCAGCCGCGCTGGCCGGCGAGGAACTCGGTCAGCGCCTTGTCGATCCGCTGGCGCAGGCCGGCGCGATCGACGGGGGATACGGGAGCAGCGTGGGTCACGCCACGACGCTAGCGGTTCGCACCCGCTCTCGTCGTGCCCGGCGTCCCGGCGTGCCTCGTGCGTCACCGGGACGGACGGTCGCGCAGGTGGCGCGGCACGCCGGACGGCAGGTACGGGCGGGCAGTGGTGAGCGCTCGCGCGTACCCCCGGGTGGCCGGACCGGGCGGCGCGTGCGCCAGGCCGCGGCGGAACGCGGTGAGCTGGCCGACGGCCCGGTGGGAACCGGACCGGACCGCGTCGAGCAGCGCATCGCCGGCCACCGCGCACGCCTCGGGCACCGCGCCCAGGCCCAGGTGAGCGCGGGCCAGCCAGCCGCCGTACACGGCGGACCGGCGCGGGCGGCCCCGCGCGCCCACCGCGGGCGTCAGCAGCGGCACGGCGGCGGCCGGACGGCCCAGCGCGACGAGCGTGCGCCCGGTCATCGCGGCCAGTTCGGCCGCGTCGAGCCAGTAGAGCCAGGGCGGCTCCCGGCCGGGCTCCGGTGTGCCGGCCCGATCCGCCCCGGCCAGCGCCTGCCCGGCGGCGCGGGGACGCCCGGCGAGCGCGGCGGCGAGCGCCACCCGGTGCAGCAGCAGCGCCCGCAGGCCGGGTGAGGCGCCGGCGCGGCCGGCGGCGTACCCGATCCGGGCCAGGACCAGCGCGCCGGCCGCGTCGCCGGCGTCGGCCAGCAGGTGACTGGCCGACGCGAGCACGTACCCGGCCAGCGGCGGCTGCCCGGCGGCCACCGCCGCCCGCAGCGCCAGCCGGTACGCGACCAGGCCCCCACCGGGGTCGCCGGCGTCGGCGGCCAGCCAGCCGGCGAGCTGCGCCGACTCGGCGAGCGCGGGCAGCATCGCCCGCCGGCCGGCGGGCCCGGCGCGCCGGTAGCCGCGGACCGCCCGCCGCAGCCGGCGGGCGCCGTGCCCGGCGAGGTCGCCGCCGCCGAGCAGGTCGTCCCAGCGCCGCAGCGTGGCGAGCGTCACCCCGTCCGCCGGGTGACCACGACCGGAACCGCCTCCGGCGGGCTCGTCGTCCGGGCCGCTCGGGACGTCGGCGCCGAGCGGCCAGGGTTCGTCCGCGACGGGCCTGCGTGGGCCGTGGCGAGCGGTCCGGTGCTCGCCGTCCCGCCCGGGACGGCCGGGCCGCGGCGGCGGTGCGGCGGCGAACGGGCCGGCCGGCGTGCGGCCGCCCGGGTCGGCCGCCCAGCGGTACGCGAGCGTGAGCAGGGCCAGCCGGGCGCGGGATCCGGCCGGGTCGACCGCGGCGGGCGCCACGCCCAGCCGGCGGCTGCGGGCGGCGGCATCGGCCAGCAGCTCGCCCGGCACCCCCAGGACCGTCGCCAGCCAGGCGGACCAGAAGTCGCCGGGAAGCCGCAGCTGGCGTTCCCAGCGGGACACCTCGTTGCGGGTCAGCGTGGGCACCCCGGAGGCGGCGCACAGCTCGGCGGCCATCCGCTGCTGGCTCCAGCCACGGGCGGCCCGCAACTCGGCCAGCAGCGGCCCGAGCAGGCGCGGGCCGGGCGGCGGGGACGGGATCATCGGAACCTCCGGGGCGACGGCGCGGATGGCGACGCGGACGCCCGGCCAGGTGGTGGCGCCGGCGCGTCGCCGTCGTGGCGACCCCCGCGCGGGCCCCCGGAACGGCCGTCGGCCGCCCCACCGCGCTGCCGTAGTTCTACCCCCGGGGTACGACGTCGCGCCGGGGCAGGTGTTCGCGGGCTGGGAAGATTCCCGGTGCGGCGTGCCGTCCCGGTTACAGTCGGTCCGTGGCGCTCGGTCTTCCCTCGGTCCTTCCCAATCCCCAGCCGGCCATCGGGGAGCTGATCCGTGACGGCCGTCCCACGTTCTCCTTCGAGTTCTTCCCGCCGAAGACCCAGGCCGGGGAGAAGCTGCTCTGGCAGGCCATCCGCGAGCTGGAGTCGCTGCGTCCCTCGTTCGTGTCGATCACCTACGGCGCGGGCGGCTCGACGCGCGACACCACGGTGGCGGTGACCGAGCGGATCGCCACCGAGACGACGCTGCTGCCGATGGCGCACCTGACCGCGGTGAACCACTCGGTCGCCGAGCTGCGGCACGTGATCGGCCGGCTGGCCTCGGTCGGGGTGCGCAACGTGCTGGCCGTGCGGGGCGACCCGCCGGGCGACCCGGGCGGCGAGTGGATCGCCCACCCCGAGGGCGTCCGGTACGCCGAGGACCTGGTCCGGCTGGTCCGCGACAGCGGCGACTTCAGCGTCGGCGTGGCCGCCTTCCCGTACAAGCACCCGCGCTCGCCGGACGTGGACAGCGACACCGCGCACTTCGTCCGCAAGTGCCGGGCCGGCGCCGAGTTCGCCATCACCCAGATGTTCTTCGACGCCGACGAGTACCTGCGGCTGCGCGACCGGGTGGCCGCCGCGGGCTGCGACACGCCGATCCTGGCCGGCGTGATGCCGGTGACCCAGATCGGCACCATCGAACGGTCGGTGCAGCTGTCCGGCGCGCCGTTCCCGCCGGCGCTGGCGGAGCGGTTCGAGCGGGTGGCCGACGACCCGGAGGCGGTCCGCCGCCTCGGCGTCGAGCAGGCGAGCGAGATGTGCGAGAAGCTGCTCGACGAGGGCGTGCCGGGGATCCACTTCATCACGCTCAACCGGTCCACGGCGACCCGGGAGGTGTGGCAGCGGCTGCGCGCCGCCGCACGGGTGTGACCACCCGCCACACGACACCCGCGCCGTGCTTCTACGGTTGATCCGTGGTGGGCACACAGCTGAACTGGGACCAGTACGCGACCGCGTGGGCGCGCTTGCACGGCGGCTTCGATCCGCGTACCGCCGCGCCGGTGGTGCGCGCCTGGCTGCGCTTCGCCTACCACGTGGGCTACGTGCTGGGCCGGCTGCGCGTCGGCCCGACCCCGGTGACCGTGTTCGGGGTGCTGCTCTGCTTCTGCGTACCCCTGTTCGTGGAGCGGCCCGGCAACGGGCCGTTCCTGGGCGCGTTGTTCGTGCTGCTGGCGGCCGTGGCCGACAGCGTCGACGGCGCGGTGGCGGTGGCCACCGGCCGCACCACCCGGCTGGGATACGTGTACGACTCGGTCGCCGACCGGCTCGGCGAGGTGGCCTGGCTGGTCGCGTTCTGGCTGCTCGGCGCGCCGGGCGCGCTGGTGGCGGCGGCCGGCGGCCTGTCCTGGCTGCACGAGTACGTGCGGGCGCGCGCGGTGTCGGCCGGGATGCGGGAGATCGGCGCGGTGACGGTGGGGGAGCGGCCCACCCGGGTCTGCGTGGCGCTGGTCGGGCTGCTGGTCGCCGGGCTCACCGGCCTGATCGACGCCGACCTGACCGCCGGCACCATCACCATGGCCACCACGGTCTGGGTGCTGCTCGCCGGGTTCGGCCTCGGCCAGCTGCTCTCCGCCGTCCGCCGCGCCCTGGTCGACGCCGGCTGACCGCCGCGCCCCCGGGCGGCGGCACCCCTCACCAGGCCGGGCCGACCGCCTCCGCGACGATCTCCGCGGACAGTGTCACCATGGGCAGGCCGCCGCCCGGGTGGCTGGAGCCGCCGACCAGCCAGAGCCCGGCGACCGGGCCCCGGTTGGACGGGCGCAGCAGTCCGCCCGCCGTGCCGTAGATCGCCCCGCCCGGCGCGCCGGTGGCCGCGTCCAGGTCGGCCGGGGTGCGGATCTCCCGGAACACCAGCCGGTCCCGCACGTCGGCCCCGCGCTCGGCCAGCACGTCGAGGATCCGGTCCGCGTACGCCTCGGCCAGCCCGGGCCGCCGCCAGTCCACGGCGCTCGCGGCGGTGCCGTGCCGGGGCGCGTTGACCAGCACGAACCACGCCTCGTGGCCGTCGGGGCGGACCGCCGGGTCGTCGGCGGCGGTGACGAACACCGTCGGGTCGGGCGCCGGGCGGGCCCGCACCCCGCGACCCGGGTCACCGAACACGGCGTCGAACTCGGCGTCGTAGTCGCGGGGGAAGAAGACGTTGTGGTGGGCCAGCCCGGAGTCGCCGCGCACGCCCAGCAGCAGCACGAACCCGGCCAGGCTGCGGTCGGTGAGCGCGGCCAGCCGGCGCGGGTCGGGCAGCAGGTCCCGGTAGACGGTGAGCGCGTCCACGTTGGCGACCACCACGTCGGCGGGCACCGGCGCGGCCGTCCCCGCCACGCGTACGCCGTGCACCCGCCCGCCCGCGGCGTCGATCCGGGTGACGGTGGCGCCGGTGCGCACCACCACGCCCAGGTCCAGGCAGCGCGACAGCAGCGCGTCGGCGAGCGTGCCCAGCCCGCCGCGCAGGTACCAGCCGCCGTACGCCAGCTCCGCGTAGGGCACGGCGACGAGCGCGGCCGGGGCGCGGCGCGGGTCGGCGCCGGTGTACGTGGCGTACCGGTCCAGCAGCATCCGCAGCCGCGGGTCGGACAGGTGGCGGCGGCCCAGCCCGCGCAGACTGCGGCCGGGGCCGATGGCGGCCAGGTCGCCCAGCCGCCACGCCAGCGCGGCCAGGTCGCGGGGCGAGTCGACGGTGCGGCGCAGGATGTCCCGGTGCGAGGCCGCCCACACCCGGTCGGCGCGCCGCCACAGCCCTCGCCAGTCGGCGGCGGACCGGTCGCCGAACGCGGCGCCGATCCGGGCGGCGAACTCGTCCGGGTCGGCGCAGGAGTCGAGCGCCTGCCCGCCGCCGGGGAAGACGTGCCGCACGATCGGGTCCAGCGGGACCAGGTCGAGGTATTCGTCGAGCTTCGCCCCGGTCGCCTCGAACAGGTCGTGGAAGACCTGCGGCAGCGTGAACAGGCTCGGCCCGGTGTCGAAGTGCCACACCCCCTCGGGGGTGTGGTGGGCGTACCGGCCGAGCTTGCCCCCGACCGTGCCGGCCCGTTCGAGGACGGTGACCTCGTGCCCGGTGACCGCGAGCCGGGCGGCGGCGGCGAGCCCGCCCACCCCGGCGCCGATGACCACGATGCGCGCCATGGCGTGCCCCTCCTAGGTGACCGGGCGACCCCGCCAGGTGAGCCGGTGTCGCTTCCGCAGATGGTACGACCGGACGGTCAGCCAACCGAGGACCACGACCGACACGGGGTGGCCCAGCGCGTCGGGCCACGCCCGCCCGCCGGTGGCGCGGGCGCTCACCACCCGCCCGGCGACACCGGCCAGGTAGGCCAGGAACGCCACAGCGGCCACCGCCGGCGCGCCGGCGAGCAGCGCCCCGGCGGCCAGCAGCGGCGGCGCGACGTAGAGCGCGACCAGCAGCGCGAGCACGGCGGCCGCTGCGGCGGGGTGCCCGAACGTCGCCCACAGCGACTTGGTGTAGCCGTCGCGCAGCTGCGGCCAGGTGTCGTACATCCGGCAGGACGCCAGCCGGGACCCGTCGGCGAGCGCGATCCGCCCGCCGGCCCGCTTCACCGCCCGGGCCAGCTCGATGTCCTCCAGCACCTTGTCGGCCACCGCCGCGTGCCCGCCGGCCCGCAGGTAGCCGGCCCGGTCCACGACCAGGAACTGCCCGCCCGCCGCTGCGAGCGAGGGCCGCCGCGAGCGTTCCATCGCGCGCAGCGGCAGGAACGTCAGCCACAACCACTGCAACAACGGCTGCACCAGCCGGTCGGCCGCCGTCCGCACCACGATCCGGGGGTACGGCGACAGCAGCGCCGCGTCCGCCGCGCGCAACTCGGTCACGGCCGCCGCCACCGCGTACGGGGTGAGCACCACGTCGGCGTCGACGAAGGCCAGCACGGCCGGTTCCGGGCCGGTGCGGGTGGCGAGCTGCCAGCAGGCGTGCGGCTTGCCCAGCCAGCCGGGCGGCGGGGCGACGCCGGTGAGCAGGGTGACCCGGGGATCGTCACCGGCCACCGCACGGACCACGTCGGCGGTGCCGTCGGTCGAGCCGTCGTCGAGCACCACGATGCGCAGGTCCGGCACGCCGCGCTGGGCCAGCAGCGCGCGCAGGCACGGGGTGACCCGCTCGGCCTCGTCGCGCAACGGCAGCAGCACCGCCACCGGCTCGGTCACCTCGGCCGGGCCGGCGGTGGGGCGGCGCAGCCAGGCGTACGCGTTGACGAGCGTGTGCCCGGTGAGCGCGCCGACCGCCACGGCCAGCGCGAGGGCGGCGATCATGCCGGGGCGTCGACGCGCGGCGCCGGTTGCGGCTCGGCGGCCGGGTCCCGGCGGGCCCGCCACAGCGTCACCGCCAGCGGCACCGCCGCCACCGCCATCCCGGCCGCGCCCCACAGCGCCGAGGCCGGCAGCCGCAGGAACACCGCGTGCGCCAGCACGCTGGAGGCGTACGTCCAGAGGTAGAGCGCGAACATCGGGGCGTCCCGGCCGTCGACCCGGTCCGCCGACGGCCCGGCGAGCGGGCGCAGCGCGACGGCGAGCAGCACCGCGAAGCCCAGCCACCCCAGGTAGTTGCTGATCGGGATGCCGGGCAGCCCGGGCAGCGCCGGGGTGGCGTCGAGCCAGGTCCAGTAGCCCTCGGCCACCATCTGCGGGTCGAGGAACAGGTCCCAGGCGGCCAGCCCCACCGCGGAGAGCGCGATCCGCGCGAGGCGGGAGCGGACCAGCCGGACCGCGGTGAGCCAGGCCGGCCAGGCCATCCAGGTCCAGGCGAGCGGGATGATCAGCGGCACCCCGGCCAGCTTGGGGCCCAGCTCGCCGGAGTAGTCGTAGCTGCCGAACGGGAACCCGGTGGCCACGCCGATCGCCTCCACCGCGAACCCGCCGCCGGTGACGACCGCGACCAGTGCGACGGCCGCACGGACGCCCCGGGTGAGCAACGCGTGGCCGACCGAGAGCAGCCAGCCGAGCACCACCGTGGCCACCGTGAGCCCGGCCCGGGTCGCGCCGCCGGTGAGCGGGTAGCAGATCTGGGCGAGCACCAGCACGGCCAGCAGCGCCCAGGGCAGCCGGCCCTTCATGACACGTCCGGCGGGGGCAGCGGCAGGTCCCGGCCGAGCACGCCGAACGGCCGCTCGTCACCGGGGAAGTGGAAGTGGCGCAGGACGTCGACGAAGCCGAACCGGCGGTACAGCCGCCAGGCCCGGGACTTCTCCTCGTCGGCCTCCGGCGTGGACAGCAGCGTGGTGTCGCCCTCGGCCACGGCGAGCAGCGCGCGCAACTGGCGGGCGCCCAGGCCGTGCCCCTGCGCGGGCGGGCGGACGTGCAACTCGACCACCTCGAACGGGTGGGCCAGCCAGCGCTGCCGGTCCTGCGCGTTCAGCGCCCGGTGCACCTGGTCGTGCCACCACTGCCCGGTGGCGCCCCGGTAGCCGTACCCGAAACCGGCCAGGTGCCCCTCGCTGGTCAGGCTGGCGACGGCGCGGAAGCCGGGCCGGCGGACGTGGGTGGCGATGTAGCCGCGGCGGGCCTCCAGCAGGTCGGGCCGGTAGCCCATCGCCTCGCCGTAGACGGCCACCACGTCGTCCAGCCGCCGGACCAGGTCGTCCGGTGTCCACCGCACCAGCCTCATGCGTACCCTCTCGATGTTTCCGGGTCGCCGTCGGCGGCGGCCCAGCCGAGCACCGTACGGTCGCCGACCACGTCGCCCACCGCGAACCGCGCGAACAGTTCCTCCGCGTACCAGCCCTCGGTGGGGGTGCGGGTGATCGCGGCGCGGTGCTCCGGGGAACGGTACGCGAACGCGACCAGGTCCGCCGGGTCGCGCCACACGCTCACCGTGCCCTGCCAGCCCAGCGGCGCCTCGCCGACGCCGAACCGGGCGAGCAGGCCGGGCGCGGTGTGCAGCTCGGCGGCGACCGGCGGGATCGCGCGCCAGAACGTGGCCGCCCGGCGGGCCCGCAGCCGGGCCCTGGTCAGCGCCAGCACCGGCCCGGTGACCCGCCCGCCCGACGGCGCGCCGAACGGCTCCCGGCCGGACCACCGGCCGCGGCTGGTCAGCGGGCGCAGGTCCACCCGTACCGCGGCGTGGGCGATCCGGGCCCAGGAGCGGGCGACCGGGGAGGCGTCGAAGCCGTCCGCGTCGGCGGGGGAGTCCCAGACCACGAGCGCGGCCCACCGGGTCAGGTCGGCGTCGCCGGGGCCGAAGCCGGTGCCGGTCCCGGTGCCGAGCAGCTTGGCGAAGCGCACGCCCGGCAGCCGGCGCAGCCGTGCCGGGTGGGTGGCCATCCGGGCCGGCACACCGGGTACGGCCCGGCGGGGCACACGCCACACGTGCAGCGTGACGAGTCCGGGGTTCACGCCACCTCGGCCGGGGTGCCGGCGGTGATCCGCAGCAGTTCCGCGTACGTGGTGGGGAACACCGCCCGGGGCACGCCGCCGGCCGCCCACACCTCGTCGTACCCGGCCAGTGCGGTGTCGACGACGGTCCGCAGCGGCGCGGGGTGGCCGACCGGGGCGACGCCGCCGATCACCTGCCCGGTGTGCCGCTTGACGAACTCCGGGGTGGCCCGGCGCAGGTGGGTCACGCCCAGCGTGGCGGCCAGCCCGGCGGTGTCCACCCGGTGCGCGCCGGAGGTGAGCACCAGCAGCGGCGCGTCGTCCGCGTCGAAGATCAGCGAGTTGGCGATGGCGCCGACGGCGACGCCGAGCGCCTCGGCCGCCGCGGCCGCGGTGTGCACCGCCTCGGGCAGTAGCCGGACGAGGCTGGCCTCGCCCGATCCGTTCCGCGCGCCCGCGTCGTCGAGCGCGCGCTGCACCGCCTGCACGTTCGGGTGTGGCTGCATGCACCCATTCTTCCCTCACCCCGGTACGCCCCCGCCGGGGGCCGTCGCCCTCCCGTGCGTCCCCGGCGCGTCACACGTTGCGTTTTCGTCGGTGGGGAGGTGTACTGTCTGGGTAGTTAGAACGAGTGTTCGATTCCGGCTCGAAGTTCGATCGGCCCGAAGTTCGGCTCAGTCCGAACGGCAGCGGCTCAGCTCCCCGGCTGGCCCGGCCTGATCCGAGCCGGTCGCGCACCCGTCGAACGCTCCGGAAGCGGTGTTTCGCGGCACCGGCTTCCGGGAGGTGCGGCACCGCGGGCCGCACCGGGTCTCGGACAGTCGCGAGTCCGGGCCCGTCAGGCAGGTCGTCGCCCGCCGCCCACGACCCCCGGGCGGCGGGCGACGGACCCGCCGGCACGCCGGCCGGGTGTGGGTGTGGGGAAGCGTCCACATCCGGCCGGCCGCCACCTGAAAAGGGTGCGTCTTCCTCCGCACCGACCGTTCCGGGCGACCGGGCGACGTTCCCCGTCGCGCGACCGCCCGCCCCGGCCACACGCGGAGGAGAGACTCATGCCGACCAGTCCGGCCCAGGCACCCACGGTGCCCGCGCACGTGCTGCCGCACCGCACCCCCGCCCAGTTGCTCGCGGTGGCCCGCGACGGGCTGGCCGAGGCCGCACGCACCCGCCCCGACGGCCTGCGGTACGCCGCCGCCCACCTCGCGGCGCTGCGCGCCGCCGCCGCCGTGCTCGCCGCCCGGGCCCGCCCCGCACCCACCCGCCGGCACCGGATCACCAGCGTCTGGGTGCTGCTCGCCACCGTCGCCCCCGAACTGGACGAGTGGGCCGCCTACTTCGCCGCCGGCGCGAGCAAGCGGGCCGCCGCCGAGGCCGGCATCCCCCGCGTGGTCACCGCCCGGGAGGCCGACGACCTGCTGCGCGCCGCCGAGGAGTTCGTGACGGTGGTGGAGACCGCGCTCGGCCTGGCACACCAGCCGGCGCTCGACGGCCTGCCCCGCCCGCTGCGGCTCGGCGCCTCCGACTCCCCGCCCCGGCCCGGAGCAGCCGCCGCCTGATTCGTGGCGCCCGGCCGCCACCGGCGGGACCCCGGGTGGCCGGGCGCCGCACCCACGGCACACGCGTGCCGCGCACGACACGATCCACAGCACCATCCACGGGTGAGGCCCGTGGCGAAACACGACGGGGGGTTGGTCCGATGGCGGGCCGCATGGTGGTCGGTTCCGCCGCCCTGGCCGATCTGGTCCGGCCGGCGAGCGCACCCGACCCGGCCGGCGGCCACCGGGTGCTTCCCGTCCGGGCCGAGCTGACCGGGCTGCTGCCCAACCGCGGCCTGCGGCGCGGCAGCACCGTCGCGGTCGGCGCCGGGCAGCCCCGGCGCAGCGGTGCCACCTCGCTGATCCTCGCGCTGCTCGCCGAGGCGTCCCGGGCCGGCTCGTGGTGCGCCGTGGTCGGCGTACCCACCTTCGGGGCCGGCGCGGCGGCCGAGGCGGGCATCGCCCTGGACCGGCTGGCCCTGGTGCCCGACCCCGGGCCGGAGTGGCCCACTGTGGTCGCCGCGCTCATCGACGGGGTCGACGTGGTGGTCACCGCCGTGCCGGCCACCGTCTCCGCCTCGGTCGCCACCCGGCTGGCCGCCCGTGCCCGGCAGCGCGGAAGCGTGCTCGTCCCGTACGGCCGGTGGGACGGCGCGGACGTCACGCTCCAGGTGGTCCGGGGCGTCTGGCAGGGGCTCGGCCCCGGTCGCGGGCGGCTGCGCCGCCGCGAGGTGACCGTCTCGGCCCGGGGCCGGGGCGCCGCCGCCCGTCCCAAGGAGATCAAGGTGTGGCTGCCCGGCGACGAACTGACCCGGGTGATCCCCCGCTCGGCCGGGCTCGGCGCCCCGTCCGCCACGCCGTCACGCCGGCTGCGCGTGGTCGCCCCACCCGCCCGTACGCTCGCCGCGGCCGGTCCGGCGTGAGCGGCGTACCGCAGCGGACGCTGCTGCTCTGGTGTCCGGACTGGCCGGTCCTCGCCGCCGAGATCGTCGACGGGGTGCCCGCCACCGACCCGGTCGTGGTGCTGCACGCCAACCGGGTGATCGCCTGCTCCGAACGGGCCCGCGCCGAGGGGATCCGGCGCGGGCTGCGCCGCCGCGAGGCGCAGGGGCGCTGCCCGCACCTCACGGTGGTCGACCACGACCCCGGCCGGGACGTGCGCGCGTTCGAACCGGTGGTGGCCGCCGTGGAGGAGGTGGTCGCCGGCGTCGAGGTGATCCGGCCCGGCGCCTGCGCCACGGCGGCCCGGGGGCCGAGCCGCTACCTCGGCGGCGAGGAGGCGGCGGCCGAGCGGATCGTGGAGCACGT
This sequence comes from Micromonospora sp. WMMD1274, assembly GCF_049179035.1. Classification (NCBI taxonomy): domain Bacteria; kingdom Bacillati; phylum Actinomycetota; class Actinomycetes; order Micromonosporales; family Micromonosporaceae; genus Micromonospora; species Micromonospora sp. WMMD1274. The sequence continues at coordinate 1,004,567 of NZ_JBMHMG010000001.1, read as the reverse complement.
CGCGCAGAGCTGCGCGGTGGAGAGCCAGGTCGGCATCGCCGACGGGGTGTTCGCGGCCGGGCTGGCCGCCCGGGAGGGGCGGATCGTGGCCCCCGGCGGCACCCGCGAGTTCCTGGCCGCCCGGCCGGTCGAGGCGCTCGGCCGGCCCGCCCTGGCCGACCTGCTGCGCCGGCTCGGCGTCCGCACCCTCGGCGACTTCGCGGCGCTGCCGGCCGGGGACGTGCTGGCCCGGTTCGGCTTCGACGGGGCGCTGGCGCACCGGCTCGCCGGCGGCCGGGACGACCGCCCGCTCGCGGTCCGGCAGCCACCCGCCGACCTCACCGTCACCGCCGACTACGACGAGCCGATCGACCGGGTCGACGCCGCCGCGTTCGCCGCCCGCACGCTCGCCGAACGGCTGCACGAGCGGCTGGCCGGGTACGGGCTGGCCTGCACCCGCCTCGGCATCGAGGCGGTCACCGCGCACGGCCAGGAGCTGCACCGGGTCTGGCGGCACGACGGCCTGCTCACCGCGGCGGCCATCGCCGACCGGGTCCGCTGGCAGCTCGACGGCTGGCTCTCCGGCAGCAACGGCCGGGGCGGGACGCGTCCGGCCCGCCCCACCGCCGGGATCGTCCGGCTGCGACTGGTGCCCGACGGGGTGCTCGCCCAGGCGGGCCTGCAACCCGGGCTGTGGGGGGAGACTGGTGAGGAGCGGGAGCGGGCGCACCGCGCGCTGAGCCGGGTACAGGGCATCCTCGGCCCCGAGGCGGTGGTCACCGCGGTGCTCGGCGGCGGGCGGTCCCCGGCCGACCAGGTGCGCCTGGTGCCGTGGGGCGACGAGCGGGTGCCCGCGCGCCCCGGCCCGCAACCCCTGCCCCCCGCCCCTCCCGCCGCCGTGCCACCGGTCCCGGCCGGTTCGGTGAGCGGGGTCGCGGCGTCGCGCCCGGTCCCGACCGGTTCGGCTGCAGCTCCGGCGAGCGGCGTGACGCCGTCGCGCCCGGCCGTCGGGGCCGCTCCGGGTGCCGCGTCCGCCCCTGTCGTCGTACCCCCTGAGGGCCGTGCGGGGCGACGGGCCGGCCGGGGCCGGGCGGTGGCCGAGCCGCCGTGGCCGGGACGGATTCCGCCACCGTCGCCGGCCGTGGTGCTGCCCACCCCGTTGCCGGCCGACGTGCGTGACGCCGCCGGGGAGCCGGTCGTGGTGAGCGCCCGGCTGGCGGTCAGCGCGGCGCCGGCCCGGCTCACCGTCGGCGCCGGCCGGCCGGCCGAGATCACCGGGTGGGCCGGTCCGTGGCCGGTGGACGAGCGCTGGTGGGCGCCGGCCGAGGCGCGCCGCCGGGCCCGGTTCCAGGTGTGCCTGGCCGACGGTGCCGCCCTGCTGCTCGCGGTCGAGGGCGGGCAGTGGCTGGTGGAGGCGATCTATGACTGAGCGGTGGGTCCCCGTCCCGAGCCGGGCCCCTGCCGGCGTGCGGTGCCCGGTCGGCCGAGCCGCCACGCGATTTTCCGCTTTCCGGGATGCGCGTTCCACCTGTCAGGACGAAGGAAGATCTTGGAAGGAAAGCGCCCCTCTGGGGGCCGTTTCGTACCAAGATCTCGGGCTTTCGGGTGCAGGGCGAGGCGGGCGCCGGTGAGCTTCCACAACCCGAAGATGCCGTGGTCCAAGCTGGAGCAGGTGCTCTCCGGGCGGGCCAAGGGCGAGCGGCACCTGCACGTGGTGGAGCCGCACGTGGTCGACCCGCTCGCGGTCGACGCCGACGGGGGCGACTCACCGGCGTGGAGCCGCAAACGCCAGGAATACCGGCCGCCGGAGCTGGACCGCCCGGACGGCGTGGTGCCGTACGCGGAGCTGCACGCGCACTCCAACTTCAGCTTCCTCGACGGGGCCAGCCACCCGGAGGAACTGGCCGAGGAGGCGGCCCGGCTCGGGCTGACCGCGCTCGCCGTCACCGACCACGACGGCTTCTACGGCGTGGTGCGCTTCGCCGAGGCGGCCCGCGCGCTGCGGCTGCCGACGATCTTCGGCGCGGAACTGTCCCTCGGGCTGCCCGGCCCGCAGAACGGCGAACCCGACCCGCTCGGCCGGCACCTGCTGGTGCTCGCGCACGGCCACGAGGGGTACGCGCGCCTGGCCGCCACCATCTCCCGCGCCCAGCTGCGCGGCGGGGAGAAGGGCCGCCCGGTCTACGGCGAGCTGGAGGAGATCGCCGACGAGCTGCGCGACCACGTGCTGGTGCTCACCGGCTGCCGCAAGGGGCACGTGCCCGCCGCGCTGCTCACCGAGGGCGTCGACGCGGCGGCCCGGGAACTGGACCGGCTCACCGCGCTGTTCGGCGCGGAGACGGTGGCGGTGGAGCTGACCGACCACGGCCACCCGGTCGACGCCGACCGCAACGACGCGCTCGCCGAGCTGGCCGCCGCGGCCGGGCTGCCCACGGTGGCCACCAACAACGTGCACTACGCCACCCCGGGCCGGCGGCGGCTGGCCACCACAGTCGCGGCGGTCCGGGCCCGGCGCAGCCTCGACGAGATCGACGGCTGGCTGCCCGCCGCGGCCACCGCCCACCTGCGCAGCGGCGCGGAGATGGCGGCGCGGTTCGCCGCGTACCCGGGCGCGGTGGCGCGGGCCGCGGAATACGGTGCGGAACTCGCCTTCGACCTCCAGCTCGTGGCGCCGAAGCTGCCGGCGTACCCGGTGCCGCCCGGGCACACCGAGATGAGCTGGCTGCGCCGGCTGACCATGGACGGCGCCCGCGAGCGCTACGGCCCGCCCGAGGCGCACCCGGAGGCGTACGCGCAGCTGGAACACGAGCTGCGGATGATCGAAGACCTCGGTTTCCCCGGCTACTTCCTGGTGGTCTACGACATCGTCGCGTTCTGCCGCGCGCAGGACATCTACTGCCAGGGCCGGGGCTCGGCGGCCAACTCGGCGGTCTGCTACGCGCTGCGCATCACCAACGTGGACGCGGTCCGGCACCGGCTGCTGTTCGAACGGTTCCTCGCCCCGGAACGCGACGGCCCGCCCGACATCGACGTGGACATCGAGTCCGACCGCCGGGAGGAGGTCATCCAGCACGTCTACGCCCGCTACGGCCGGGAGCACACCGCCCAGGTCGCCAACGTCATCTCGTACCGGCCCCGGTCGGCGGTGCGCGACGTCGCGAAGGCGTTCGGCTTCTCGCCCGGCCAGCAGGACGCCTGGAGCAAGCAGATCGACAGGTGGGGTTCGGTCGCCGCGGTCGACGTGGCGGACATCCCGGAGCAGGTGGTCGCGTACGCCAACGAGCTGCAGACGTTCCCCCGGCACCTGGGCATCCACTCCGGCGGCATGGTGATCTGCGACCGGCCGGTGATCGAGGTGTGCCCGGTGGAGTGGGGCCGGATGCCCGGCCGCAGCGTGCTCCAGTGGGACAAGGACGACTGCGCCGCCGTCGGCCTGGTCAAGTTCGACCTGCTCGGCCTCGGCATGCTGTCGGCGCTGCACTACGGCTACGACCTGATCGGGTCCAGCCTCGACCTGGGCGACATGGACCTGGACGACCCCGAGGTCTACGACATGCTCTGCCGGGCCGACTCGGTGGGCGTGTTCCAGGTGGAGAGCCGCGCCCAGATGGCCACGCTGCCCCGGCTCAAGCCGCGCGAGTTCTACGACCTGGTGGTGGAGGTGGCGCTGATCCGGCCCGGCCCGATCCAGGGCGGCTCGGTGCACCCGTACATCCGGCGCAAGAACGGCCAGGAGCCGGTCACGTACGCGCACCCGCTGATGCGCAACGCGCTGGAGAAGACGCTCGGCGTACCGCTGTTCCAGGAGCAGCTCATGCAGCTCGCCATCGACCTGGCCGGGTTCGACGCGGCCGGCGCCGACCAGCTGCGCCGGGCCATGGGGGCGAAACGCTCGGTGGAGCGGATGGCGCAGATCGCCGACCGGCTCTACGCCGGGATGGCCGAGCGGGGCATCACCGGCGAGCTGGCCGACGACGTGTACCGCAAGCTCACCGCGTTCGCCAGCTACGGCTTCCCGGAGAGCCACGCGATGAGCTTCGCCTACCTGGTGTACGCCAGCTCGTGGCTCAAGCGCTACCACCCGGGCCCGTTCCTGGCCGCGCTGCTCAACGCCCAGCCGATGGGCTTCTACTCGCCGCAGACGCTCGCCGACGACGCCCGCCGGCACGGCGTCGAGGTGCGCCGGCCGGACATCAACGCCAGCGGCGCCAAGGCGGTGCTGGAGTCCACCCCGCAGACCCGGTGGGGCAGCGTGCCGGGCGAGCCGCCGTACGCCTGGGGACTGGGCGGCCCGGCGGTACGGCTCGGGCTGGGCAGCGTCCGTACCCTCGGCGAGGACGTGGCCGAGCGGATCGAGGCGGAGCGGACCGCGCACGGGCCGTACCGGGACATGCCGGACCTGGCCCGCCGCGTCGGTCTCACCGCCGCGCAGCTGGAGGCGCTGGCCACCGCTGACGCCTTCGCCTGTTTCGGGCTGACCCGGCGGCAGGCCCTCTGGGCCGCCGGCGCGGCGGCCCAGGACCGGCCCGGCCGGCTGCCCGGCACGGTGACCGGCGCGGACCCGCCCACACTGCCCGGCATGGCCGCGGTGGACCGCCTGGTCGCCGACGTCTGGGCCACCGGCCTGTCCCCGGAGAGCCACCCGGCCCGGTTCATCCGGGACCGGCTCGACGAACTGGGCGCGGTGCCGATCGCCCGGCTCGGCCAGGTGCCGCCCGGGCAGCGGATCCGGGTCGGCGGGATCGTCACCCACCGGCAGCGTCCGGCGACCGCCGGCGGCGTCACGTTCCTCAACCTGGAGGACGAGACCGGGATGCTGAATGTCACTTGCTCCCCGGGGTTGTGGCAGAGATACCGTCGAATCGCCCGCACCAGCGGAGCACTGGTGGTGCGGGGCCGGCTGCAGCGGCACGAGGGCGTCACGAACCTCACCGCGGACCGGCTGGACGCGATCGAGCCCCCCGTCACACCGGCATCCAGGGATTTCCGTTGATGGAGTGATCCACATTACGGTTTCTCCGGGCCGGAGGCGGGAGACTCCCGACGCGGGTGGGCAGAGCGGCCCACCCGGGGTATGGGGGATGAACCGATGACCTTTCACCGCACGTACGCCGGTGGCGTAGCCAACGCCCGACGGACCCGCCTCGGCGCCGACTGGGCGCCCACCCACGAGGCCGAGCCGCGGGAATACCAGGTGACCGACGGCCCGGTGGCCAACGACCAGCGCTCCCGCGCCGAGGACGACCCCGCCGGCGGCGGCGAGTCCTGAACCCGGGCCGGGGGGTGACTAGGCTCGGCGCGTGGAGCAGATCCGAACCCTCACCCCCCGCACCGCCGTCATCTGGTCGGTGCTCCGGGCCGAGCTGGACCGGCGGGCCGGCGAACGACTCTCCGTGCTCGACGTCGGCGGCGGGACCGGCGGCTTCGCCGTCCCGCTCGCCGAGGCCGGTCACCGGGTCACAGTGGTCGACGCCAGCCCCGACGCGCTCGCCGCGCTGACCCGCCGGGCCGCCGAGGCCGGGGTCGCCGATCGGGTACGCGCGACGCAGGGCGACGCCGACGCGCTCACCGGACTCGTCGAACCGGCCACCGTGGACCTGGTGCTCTGCCACTCCGTCCTCGAAGTGGTCGACGACCCGGAACCGGTGATGTCCGCGCTGGTCACCGCGTTGCGCCCGGGTGGCGCGGCGAGCGTGCTCGTCGCCGGCCGGGCCGCCGCCGTGTTCGGCCGGGCGATGAACGGGCAACTGGACGCCGCCGCCGCGCTCGCCGCCGACCCGCGCGGCACCACCGGCGGCCGGGACACGCTGCGCCGCCGCTACGACACCACCGACGCGAGCGCGCTGCTCACCGCCGCCGGCCTCGTCGTGGAGGAGATCCACGGGGTACGGGTGCTCGCCGACCTGCTCCCGGCCGCGGTCGCCGACGGGCAGCAGGCCGCCCTGGTGGAACTGGAGCGCGCCCTGGCGGCCCGGTCCCCGTACCGCGATCTCGCCGCCCAGCTGCACCTGTTCGCCCGCCGCCCGGCATGACCGGCCCGGCCCCCGATCCGGCTCCCGGCCCGCTGGACCGGGTGGCGCCCCGCTACGACGGCGGCGGCCTGACCGACGTGCTGCCCAGCGCGCTGGCGCTGCTCGGCGTGCCGGGCGCGGCCGACCGGCTCGGCCTGGCCCCGCGCCTGACCGGGGTACGCCGGATCGCGGTGCTGCTCGTCGACGGCCTCGGCTGGTACCAGATCCCCACCGCCGCCCCGTACGCTCCGACGCTCGCCGGCCTGGCCGCCACCGTCGGCCGGCCGCTCACCACCGGCTTCCCGTCCACCACGCCGACCAGCCTGGTCAGCCTCGGCACCGGCACCGGGGCCGGCGCGCACGGCGTACTCGGCTTCACGGTCCGGGTGCCCGGCACCGACCGGGTGCTCAACCACGTCGACTGGGCCGGCGACCCGGACCCGGCGAGCTGGCAGCCGGTGCCCACCTGGTACCAGCGGGCGCGCGCCGCCGGGGTCGCCGTGACAGTGGTCAGCCGTCCCGAGTTCGCCGGCAGCGGCCTGACGCTCGCCGCCAACCGGGGCGGCGACTACCGGGGCGCGGCCGGCGTCGACGCGCTCGCCGCCCGGATGCTGGCGGCGCTCGCCGCCGGGGACGGCCCCGCCCTCGTCTCCGGCTACCACCCCGACCTGGACCGGCACGGGCACCTCAGCGGCGTGGACTCCGCGCCCTGGCGGGCCGCCGCCGCCGACGTGGACACGCTGCTGGCCCGGCTCGTCGACGGGCTGCCGCCGGACGCCGCGCTGCTGGTCACCGCCGACCACGGCCAGCTCGACGTGCCCGCCGCGCACCGGATCGACCTGGACACCGACCCCCGCCTGCGGGCCGGGGTACGGGTGGTCGCCGGCGAGCCCCGCGTCCGCTACCTGCACGTCGAGCCGGGTGCCGAGGCCGACGTGACGGCCGCCTGGAGCGAGGTGCTGGGCCCGGCCGCGCACGTGCTGACCCGGGCCGAGGCGGTGGCGACCGGCTGGTTCGGGCCGGTGCCCGAGGCACACCTGACCCGGATCGGCGACGTGGTGGTGGTCTGCCGCGACACGTACGCGGTGGTCGCCACCCGCTCCGAACCGCCGATGGCGTCGCGGCTGGTGGCGTACCACGGCGCGGACACCGCCGCCGAGATGACGATCCCGCTGCTGGTGGTCCGCGGCTGACCCCGGTTCGTCCGTGCCTCTGCGCTGTCCCCTGGGTCGGCCCCGCCTGGTCCGGGGCCGGCGGGCGGTCGCCGTGGGGTTGTCGGACCGGCGGGCTAGCCTGCTGACATGGGCCGTAGCCAGTCGTTGCCCCGAGGCGGTGACCCGCGCTTCGGGCCGGACGCCGACGACACCGGCTGCACCGTCCTGCACGTCGACATGGACGCGTTCTACGCCTCGGTGGAGGTGCGCCGCCGGCCCGAGCTGCGCGGCCGGCCGGTGGTGGTGGGCGGCGTCGGGCCGCGCGGCGTGGTCAGCTCCGCCAGCTACGAGGCCCGGCGGTACGGCGTCCGCAGCGCCATGCCCACCGCTCGCGCCCGCGCGCTCTGCCCCGGCGCGGTCTACCTCCCGCCCGACTTCACCGCCTACACCGAGGCGTCGCGGGCGGTCATGCGGATCTTCCGGGACGTCACGCCCCTGGTCGAGCCGCTCTCACTGGACGAGGCGTTCCTCGACGTGGCGGGCGCCCGCCGGCTGTTCGGCCGGCCCGCCGACATCGCCGCGCTGATCCGCCGCCGGGTCGCCGAGGAACAGCGACTGACCTGCTCGGTCGGCGTGGGGCCGAGCAAGTTCGTGGCCAAGCTCGGCTCCACCCGGGCCAAACCCGACGGCCTGCTCGTGGTCCCGGCCGCCCGGGTGCTGGACTTCCTGCACCCGCTGCCGGTGTCCGCGCTGTGGGGCGTGGGGGAGCGTTCCGCGGACGCGCTGCGCCGCCTCGGCCTGCGTACCGTGCGCGACCTCGCCGAGGCACCGGCGGGCCTGCTGCGCCGGGCGGTGGGCGAGGCGTCCGCCACCCACCTGCACGAGCTGGCCTGGGGGCGTGACCCGCGCGCGGTCACACCCGAGCAGGTGGAGAAGTCGATCGGCGCGGAGGTCACGTTCGACACCGACGTGACCGACCCGGACGAGATCCGGCGGTCCCTGCTCGCGCTCGCCGACAAGGCCGGTTCCCGGCTGCGCGCGGCCGGGCAGGTGGGCCGCACCGTGTCGCTCAAGGTCCGCTTCGCCGACTTCCGGACGGTCAGCCGCTCCCGCACGCTCGCCGTGCCCACCGACACCGCCCGGGAGATGTTCGACACGGCCTGGGCGCTCTGGGTCGCACTCGCCCCCGGCGAGCCGGTTCGGCTGGTCGGTGTCCGGATGGAAGGTCTCGCCCCCGCAGGAGAGACCCCGCAGCAGCTCACCCTCGGTGCGCCCGAGCGCGGCTGGCGCGAGGCGGAGGCGGCGGCCGACGCCGCGGCTGCCCGATTCGGGCGGTCCGTCATAGGTCCGGCCAGTCTTCTCGGCCGTCGTGATACACGACAAGTCGAAAAACCGACCCGGCCGTAGGTCGTCCCGCTTTCCGACGCGCGGGGGCCCTCGTAGACTTGCGGGTAAGCAGCCGGTTGGCTGCCACGGTCTGTCGGCCCGACCGGGCCGACCAACGTGACCGGGGAGGAGTGCCGTGCCGCTCTCGGAGCACGAGCAGCGGCTGTTCGAGCAGATCGAGCGGTCGCTTGCCGAGGACCCCAAGTTCGCCTCGGCCGTGCGCGCCAGCGACCCGCGTTTCCACGCGCGGCGTCGCGTGCTCGTCGCTGCCGGCGTGGTCGTCGCTGGTCTGGCCCTGTTGATCTACGGTGCCGTGATCAAGATTCCTGCGGTGGCCGTGGCGGGTTTCGTCGTCATGCTGGCCTCGTTGGGCTACGCGGTGCAGTCGCACCGCCGATCCCAGTCGCCCGACCTGCACGTGGTCGGCGGCACGACGAGCCGGCGTCGTCCCCGTGGCCGCAGTGGCGGTGGCGGTGGTGGTGGCCGTCGGGGCTCCTTCCTCGACCGGATGGAGGACCGCTGGCGGCAGCGCCCGGAGGGCCACCGCTGACCGCGTCCCGCCCCTGAACCGGGGCGGGAAACCGGCGGCGCCTCCGTAGCAGGCGGCAAGCGCCGCCGGGGCGACCTGCTGCCGGTCGCCGTGGCGCACGCGGGCGAGGGCGCTCGCTCAGTCGTGCCCGAAATCGAGTTCACCGTCCCGCCGCGGCGGCACCACGTCGCGGTCCGCCTCCCGTGGACACCGCCGCGCCTCCGTCAGCACGTTGATGCGCGCACGGTTCGCACCCCACCCGGGCTGTCACCGTAGAGCTTCCCCGCCTCAACGTGACACCACCTGCCCGAGCGGCCCGGCCACCTGCCGTAGCCCAAACGGCCCACTCCCACGCGATCTTGCACTCCCGGCCCGAACCGTGCCCCGAATGCCTTCCTCGCGTGTCTCCCGCGCGATCTTGCACTTCCGGCCCGCGCCGCGCCCCGATGTCTCCCGCGCGATCTTGCATCTTCGGCCCGAGCTGTGCCCCCGAATGTCCCGTTCGCCCGGGCCCGGACTGCAAGATCGCGGATCACCACGGACTGGGCGAACAACGCGCTCACCGCCACCGCCGCGGCGGCGGGCTGCCCAGCCCGTCCGTCCCCTCAATCACGCGCCGCCCGGCAGGCGGGATTCACCGCCCATATTCCGGCGCCGCCGTAGATCTTGGTACGAAAGCGCCCCTATGAGGGCCGTTTCGTACCAAGATCTCGCGTGCGTCCGGGCGGGGGCGGCGGCCCAGAAGCGGTGATCAAGGAGTTCGTGTCGTCAGCGGGGCTGGAACTGGACACAAACTCCTTGATCAACGATGAGAGGGCGGGAGGGGCGGGGGCGGAAGGGCAGGAGGGCAGGAGGGCGGCAGGCGGGCGGGGAGGGGAGTGTCAGCGGGCGGGGCGGCCGGCCAGGAGGCGGCGAGGGCTCCAGCGCGTCATCTGCTGCCGGATCTGACCGCTCGTGGTGACCACCCGGGCCGACCGCTCCGCCAGACCGGTACGCCAGCGTTGCAGCACCGACGGCGGCAGCAGCGCGGCCAGCAGCCGGGTACGGCGATCCGCGCCCGCCGCCAGCGCGCCCCGGACCGTGCGCAGCGCCGCCGGCAACCCGGCGTCGGTCAGCGGGTCACGGGCGTACCGGGCGCGTTCCTCGGCGCGGCCGAGCAGGCGTACCCCGGTCGCGGCGTCCCCCCTCTCGGCGAGCGCCTCCCGGGCCAGCCGCTCGGCGGTGGCCCGTGGGGTCTCCGTGGGGTCGACGCGGACGTGGAAGTCGACGAGCGTGTCGAGCAGTTCGTCCCAGGCGGCGTGCGCGTCGGCGCGGGCCGCCTCGGCGTCCACGCCGACCACGACCGGCCGTGTCTCGCCGCGCTGGCCCGGCACCGGCAGCGCGGTGGCCGCGGGCGCGACCGCGCGGACGCGCCGGCGGCGGCGCAGGGCGGAGCGGCGCAGGGCCGGTACGGCGAGCAGCGCCAGCAGCACCAGCACACCGGCCAGCCACCACGGCCAGACCGGGCTCTCCTCGGCGGGGCCGCCCTGGTTCAGCGCCAGGCCCTGGTCGGTGTCCTTGTCGAGCCGGTCCGCCTCGTTCGGCCCGGCCGACGGGCCGGCCGCGTCGGGAGCGCTGGTGCTGCCGGTCGAGGGGGTGGTCTCCTCGGGGGCGTCGATGTCCGGCGCCCACGCCGAGCGGACCGAGCCCGGCACGGCCGCCGCCGGGGTGGCGTCGAACGGCACCCAGCCGATCGCGGGACCGAAGTTGACCTCGGTCCAGGCGTGCAGGTTGCGGTTGGTCAGCACGTACGCGTCGCCGTCGGCCTTGCTGCCGTTGCTGAACCCGACCGCGACCCGGGCCGGGATGCCGGCGGCCCGGACCAGCCAGGCCATTGCTGCGGCGTACTGCTGGCAGTAGCCGACCTTGGTGGCGAGGAAGTCGGTGATGTCCTCCCCGCTGCTGCCGTTGCGGGTGGACAGCGAGTAGGTGAAGCCGTTCTCCACGGAGAAGTAGTCGTAGATCGCCCGGACCTTGTCGTAGTTGTTCGACTTGCCCTTGACCAGCTCCGCGACCAGCTCCTCGACCGCCGGGACGGACGGCCGCTCGGTCTGCTGCCGCATCACCGGGCTGTCCGAGGGCAGCGACGGGGCCGCGCGCAGCGCCGCCGGGCTGAAGGTGGACCGGACGTAGTCGAACGAGTAGCTCTTGCCGCGGGCGTTGTCCCGGTTGGAGAAGACGACCTGCTGGTTCGGGTCGTACAGCCAGTTGCCGTTGAGGTCGTCGGCCTTGGTCGGCTCGGCGTAGACCGGCAGCAACGGCATGTTCAGGTTCTTCGTCACCTCGACGGTGGCGCGGTAGCGCTGCCGGTCGACGCCGCGCGGGGCGTCGTCGCCCGGGTCGGCCAGCGCACGGGCGACCGACCTCCCGGTGGGCACACGTGCCTGGAAGCCGCTGGGCCGCAGGTCGTCGACCACGCCCAGGCGCAGGTAGAACGGGGTCGCCTCGTTGGTGCTGACCTTGACCAGGTCGATCACTTCGCTCTGGTTGAGCTGGCCGCTGAGCGCCGCGAACAGGTCGACCCGGCCCGAGCTGCCGCCCTGGCCCGGCCGTCCGTTGCCCTCGCCGGGCCCGGCGCCGACGTTGTTCAGCAGCCCGCCGGTCATCCCGGGCACTGCGAGCGGCAGCGCCACCGCCGCGATCACGCCGACCACGGCGAGCCGCCGGCCGGCCGCGGCCAGCGGGGACGCCTCCCAGACGTCCACGTCGCGTCCCTCGCCGGTGAACCGGCGGCCGAACCGGCGTACCCGGTCGACGTTGTCGGTGACCAGCAGCCAGAGGTAACCGGCGGCGCCCACCACGAACGGGGTGGCCGGGACGCTGTCCACGTACACCGCGACCGGCACCGAGTAGATGGCGAGCATCGGCAGGCCGGCCAGCGCGGGCCGGCGCAACCCGACCGCGAGCACGTCCACGACCACGGCGACCGCGCCGATGCCGAGGACCGCGAGGAACAGCAGCGAGTCGACGTCCGGCACCTTCACGCCGTACGAGCGCATGTCCTGCAACGACGTTTGGAGCAGGTCGCCGAAGTGCCCGAACGTGGCCGGGGTCGGCACGAACGCGAGCAGTTCGGTGCCACCGGGGAAGACCCACGTCAGGCCCAGGGTCAGCCCGGCCAGCATGGCCAGCACCTGCCCCCACAGCGGCATCCGGCCCAGGCGGCTCAACGCGGCCGAGCCGGCCACCACGGCGACCACGACGGCGGCCTGGATCAGCCAGGTCCAGCGTTCGAAGATCGCCGACAGCGGGGCCGCCGCCAGCAGCGTCGCCGCCGCGGCGACGAAACCGATGTTGCGGTGCGGGGTCACAGGACCATCCTTCCGGTCATCGCCGTCCGCCGGCCACCGTCTCGGCCATGGCCGCCCGCAGCGCGAAGCCCTGCGAGCCCCGCCCGGCCTGCGGCCACAGCATCGGCAGTCGGGTGCCGTGCTCCACCCCGATGACCCGCCAGCCGCTCTGCAGCAGTGCGAGCGCGGCGGCGCCGTGCGCCCGCTCCGCCTCGGTCCGGGCGTTCGGCGGGAGGTTGAGCCAGGTGTTGCTGTCGAGCAGGAACGCCACACAGGTGGCGCCGTTGCCGCGCAGCCCGGCCAGCAGCTCCGCCTCGGCGGTGCCGAGCGTGCCGAGCAGCGCGATGATCAGACCGCCGTCGGCGCGCTGCCGGATCTGCTGCACCAGCGTGGTGATCTCGCCGCGCCGGTCCAGGTGCACGTCGGCGAGGTGGTCGAGCAGCAGTCCCTCGCCGCCGGCCTCGGTGGCCCCGACGTCGGCGCCGTTGCCGGTGACCAGCCGCAGCTTGTAGCCGGCCTCGCGCAGGTGCACGGCGATGCTGGCGGCGGCCGAGACCGCCCACTCGAAGCTTGCCGTGGGGCCCTCGCCCCGGTGCCCGGCGGCGCGGGTGTCGAGCACCACCGTCGCCCGGCTCTCCCACGGCTGCTCCTCGCGGCGCACCATCAGCTCACCGGTGCGGGCGGTGGACTTCCAGTGCACCCGGCGCAGGTCGTCGCCCATCCGGTACTCCCGGGTGGCGGCGTCGTCCTCGCCGTGCACCGCCACCGAGCGGGCCCGGCTGTCGCCGCTGCCGGCGTACTCACCCGGCAGCCGTACCGCGGGCAGCGGGGTGACCTGCGGGATCACCGTGAGGTGGTCGGTGCTGGGGAACGACCGGGTCAGCTCGCACAGCCCGAACGGGTCGGTCAGCCGGATCACCAGCGGCCCCACCTCGTAGCGGCCGCGCACGTCCGCGCGGACCGTGTACGCCACGGAGCTGGCCTGGTGCGCGCCGAGCCGCTCCAGCACCACCCGGGGCCGGCTGCCCAGCGCGTACGGCAGGCGGTCCTCCAGCAGCAGCGTGCCGGTGGGCAGCCGGGACAGGTTCTGCAGCCGCAGCACCACCCGGGAGCTGGCGCCGACCGGCACCCGGTGCGGCTCCAGCGACCGGTTGCAGGCCAGCTTGTACCGGCTGCGCCCGACGTACGCGGCGGCCAGCAGCGGCAGCACGGCGAGCAGGACCGCCACCCGGAGCAGGTCCTTCTCGCCCAGGATGCCGGCGGAGATCGCCGCGGCCACCGCGGCCGCCAGGAAGGAGCGGCCGCGGGTGGTCAGCCCACGCAGGCCGTCACGCACGTCACGGCCTCCGCGGCTCGTACGGCCCGCGGCCGTTGTTGCCGCCGCCGGGCCGGGTGTCGTACGGCGAGCGCTGCCGGTCGTGCGGCAGCGGCAGGCGGTGCACCAGCTCGGAGACGATCGCGTCGGTGGTGCGCCGGGCCAGCTGCGCGTCCGCGGTGGGGATGATCCGGTGCGCCAGCACCGGCACCGCGAGCACCTGGAGGTCGTCCGGCAGGACGTAGTCGCGACCCTCCAGGGCGGCCACCGCGCGGGCGGTGCGCAGCAGCTGGAGCGTGGCCCGCGGGGACGCGCCGAGCCGCAGGTCGGGCGCCTCCCGGGTGGCGGTGACCAGGTCGATCGCGTACTGCTTGACGGCGTCGGCGACGTGCACCTGCCGGACGTGGCCGATCAGCCGGCGGACGGTGGCCGCGTCGGAGACCGGCCGCAGGCCCGGCAGCGGGTCGGTGGCGCCGTGCCCGTCGAGCATGGCCAGCTCGGCGCGCGGGTCCGGGTAGCCCATCGCGATGCGGGCGGTGAACCGGTCGCGCTGCGCCTCGGGCAGCGGGTAGGTGCCCTCCATCTCGATCGGGTTCTGCGTCGCGATCACCATGAACGGCGTCTGCAACTGGTAGGTGACCCCGTCGACGGTGACCTGCCGCTCCTCCATGCACTCCAGCAGCGCCGACTGGGTCTTCGGCGAGGCCCGGTTGATCTCGTCGCCGACCACCAGGTTGGCGAAGACCGCGCCGGGGCGGAACTCGAAGTCGTGCGTCTCCTGGTTGTAGACGCTGACGCCGGTGACGTCGCTGGGAAGCAGGTCGGGGGTGAACTGGATCCGCCGGACCGAGCAGTCGATGGACCGGGCCATCGCCTTGGCGAGCTTGGTCTTGCCGACGCCGGGCACGTCCTCGATGAGCAGGTGACCCTCGGCCAGCAGCACCGCCAGGGCGAGCCGGACGGTGGCGGTCTTGCCCTCGATGACCTGCTCGATGTTGGCCACGATGGCCTCGCTGGCGGCGCGGAACTCGTCGTGCGGCAGCAGACCGCCCACCTCGTCCCAGGTCTGTTGTGTCACGGGCCTCCTCCTCGTCGCCTGGACGGCAGCTCTTTATAGAGCACCTGGACCCGCCGTTGGGTTCGCGACGCCGAGCCTCGTCTGCCGCAGAAATCTCATTGGTCTCTCAGGCTAACCATGTTTGTCGTTACTGCCGACTCCCGCAGGTGGTCGGTCGGTTACGCCCGGAATATTCGCCGGACCGGGGGATCGGCCGCCGCGCGTGGAACGGGCGCGCCGCCGCCGAGGGGTGCGAGGTACACTGCCTGCATGGCCGGGTTCTTCCTGCTTCTTACCGAGCCGTGTTGATGCGCTGAACGCGCGACAGCACGGCCGCCCCTCCTGCGCGAGGGGCTTTTTTGTGCCCGCAGCAGACCGCCCACAATTTTTTCGAATCGATCCGCGCCGAGGAGACGCCATGAGTGAGGCAGCCGCACCGGCGACCGACATCCCCCCGTTCCGGTACACCGCCGCCCTGGCCGACGAGATCGAGCACCGCTGGCAGGACACCTGGGAGCGGGAGGGCACCTTCCACGCGCCGAACCCGGCCGGTCCGCTGGCCGACCCGGGCCACCCGCGCGCGGGCGCCGAGAAGCTGTACGTGCTGGACATGTTCCCGTACCCGTCCGGCGCCGGCCTGCACGTCGGCCACCCGCTGGGCTACATCGGCACCGACTGCTACGCCCGCTACCAGCGGATGGCCGGGCGCAACGTGCTGCACGCGATGGGCTTCGACGCGTTCGGCCTGCCCGCCGAGCAGTACGCGGTGCAGACCGGCACCCACCCCCGGACCACCACCGAGGCCAACATCGAGCGGTACCGGGCGCAGCTGCGCCGGCTGGGGCTGGGCCACGACGAGCGGCGTTCGGTGGCGACCATCGACACCGACTTCTACCGCTGGACCCAGTGGATCTTCCTGCAGATCTTCAACTCCTGGTACGACGCGGACGCGCGCAAGGCCCGGCCGATCGCCGAGCTGATCGCCGAGTTCGAGGGCGGCACCCGCGCCACCCCGGACGGACGTCCGTGGGCCGAGCTGTCCGTGGGGGAGCGGCGGCGCATCGTCGACGACCACCGCCTGGCGTACGTCTCGGAGGCGCCGGTGAACTGGTGCCCGGGGCTGGGCACCGTGCTGGCCAACGAGGAGGTCACCGCCGACGGCCGTTCCGAGCGCGGCAACTTCCCGGTCTTCAAGCGCAACCTGAAGCAGTGGATGATGCGGATCACCGCGTACGGGGACCGGCTGCTGGAGGATCTGGACACGCTGGACTGGCCGGAGCCGATCAAGCTGCAGCAGCGCAACTGGATCGGCCGGTCGACCGGCGCGCACATCGACTTCCCGACCGAGGCGGCCCCGGTGCGGGTGTTCACCACCCGGCCGGACACCGTCTTCGGCGCCACCTACATGGTGCTGGCGCCCGAGCACGAGCTGGTCGACGTGCTGACGCCGGCCACCTGGCCGGAGGGCACCCGGGACGCCTGGACCGGCGGGCACGCCGGCCCGCGCGCGGCCGTCGAGGCGTACCGGAAGGCCGCCGCGGCCAAGACGGACGTGGAGCGGCAGGCGGACAGCAAGGAGAAGACCGGCGTCTTCGTCGGCGCCTACGCCACCAACCCGGTGACCGGCGGGCAGATCCCGATCTTCATCGCCGACTACGTGCTGGCCGGGTACGGCACCGGCGCGATCATGGCGGTGCCCGCGCAGGACGAGCGGGACTGGGACTTCGCCGAGGTCTTCGAGCTGCCGATCGTGCGGACCGTGCAGCCGCCGGAGGGCTTCGACGGCAAGGCGTACACCGGTGACGGCCCGGCGATCAACAGCGCCGCGCCGGAGCGCGGCATCGACCTGGACGGCCTGGGCGTGACCGAGGCCAAGGCGAGGATCATCGAGTGGCTGGAGGCCAACGGGCACGGCGCCGGCGCGGTCACCTGGCGGCTGCGCGACTGGCTGTTCTCCCGGCAGCGTTACTGGGGCGAGCCGTTCCCGATCGTCTATGACTCCACCGGCGCGCCGATCGCGCTGCCCGAGTCGATGCTGCCGGTCGAGCTGCCCGAGGTGGAGGACTTCTCGCCGAAGACGTTCGACGCCGACGACGCCGACAGCAACCCGGAGACGCCGCTGTCACGGCGGCGCGACTGGGTCGAGGTCGAGCTGGACCTGGGCGACGGGCCCAAGCGCTACACCCGCGAGACCAACGTGATGCCGCAGTGGGCCGGCTCCTGCTGGTACGAGCTGCGCTACCTGGACCCGACCGACTCGCAGCGCTTCGCCGACCCGGAGAACGAGGCGTACTGGATGGGTCCGCGCCGCGACGGCGACTGCGGGGGCACCGACCTGTACGTCGGCGGCGCCGAGCACGCCGTGCTGCACCTGCTGTACGCGCGCTTCTGGCACAAGGTGCTGTACGACCTGGGCCACGTCTCGTCGTTCGAGCCGTTCCGCCGCCTGTTCAACCAGGGCATGATCCAGGCGTACGCGTTCGTCGACGCGCGCGGCGCGTACGTGCCCGCCGAGGAGGTCGTCGAGGTCGACGGCCGCTGGTTCCACGGCGAGACCGAGGTCCGGCGCGAGTACGGCAAGATGGGCAAGTCGCTGAAGAACGTGGTCACCCCGGACGACATGTGCGCGGCGTACGGCGCGGACACGTTCCGGGTGTACGAGATGTCGATGGGCCCGCTGGAGGTGTCCCGCCCGTGGGAGACCCGGGCGGTCGTCGGCTCGTACCGGTTCCTGCAGCGGGTCTGGCGCAGCGTCGTCGACGAGCAGACCGGTGAGCTGCGGGTCACCGACGAGCCGGCCGACGAGGCGACCCGGCGGCTGCTGCACAAGGCGATCGACGGGGTCCGCGCCGACATGGACGGGATCCGGTTCAACACCGCCATCGCCAAGCTGATCGAGCTGACCAACGGCCTGACCCGGCTGGCGCGTACCCCACGCGAGGTGGCCGAGCCGCTGGTGCTGATGGTCGCCCCGTTCGCCCCGCACATGGCCGAGGAGCTGTGGCGCAAGCTGGGCCACGGCACCTCGCTGGCGTACGCCGACTTCCCGGTCGCCGACCCGGCCCTGCTGGTGGCCGAGTCGGTCACGTACCCGGTGCAGGTCAACGGCAAGGTCCGCGGCCGGATCGAGGTGCCGGCCGACGCGACCGAGGAGACCGTCCGCGCGACGGCGCTGGAGGCGGTCGCGGGCACGCTGGCCGGCAAGGAGCCGCGCAAGGTGATCGTGGTGAAGGGCCGGATGGTCTCGGTCGTCGCCTGACCCGGCCGGTGGGCGTGTCCACATCGGGGACGCGCCCACCGCCGGTCATGCCGGCTCGGACCGGCGCCGCCGTTCCGCCCGCCACCAGCGGTGGATGATCAGCACGCTGGCGATCAGGCCGAGGCTGGCCGGCGCGGCCGCGTACCAGTTGATCGAACCGGGCGTGGTCACGGCCGCGCCGAGCGCCGCGTAGCCGATGGCGGTCGGGGCGGAGGCGATCACGCTGCCGGCCAGGAACGGCAGCACCCGGGCGGCGGTGGTGCCGTAGCCGTAGCTGACCAGACCGAACCCGGCGATCGGCAGCAGCCGTACGGTCACCACGCCGAAGACGCTCTGCCGGGCGAACCAGCCGTCGAGGCGGGCCAGCCGTCCGCGTACCCGCTCGGCGACGAAGTCGCGGCCGAGCATCCGGCCCACCGTGAAGCCGATGGCCGCCGCGAGCAGTGCCGCGCCGAGCGCGTACGCGGCGCCCTGCACCGGGCCGAAGATCGCGCCCGCGGCCAGCGTGACGAACGTCCGCGGCACCAGCGCCACCAGCAGCAGCGCGCCGCCGACCACCGCCGCGGGCGGACCGTAGCCGCCGAGCGAGTCGGCGAGCCGGGGCAGGTCGGCCGGGTCCGGCCGGGGCACCAGCAGCAGCGTCACGCCGAACCCGGCGAGCAGCAGCAGGAGCAGCCCGAACCGGCGCGCCGAGGGCTGCCGCAGCAACCCGGCGAGCCGGCGGGCCACCGGTCGCCGCCCCGGCCGGGCGGCGTCGGTCACGGCCTCGGTGCGGCGGCCACCGCGGCGCGGCGCTCGGAGCGGAGGCGGTCGGCCCAGGTGTCGTCGAGCGGGGGGAGCTGGTGGATGCCGGTCGCCCAGCGCAGCAGCAGGTCGGCCAGGTCCGGGTTGCGGGCCAGCGCCGGCCCGTGCGAGTAGGTGCCGAGCAGCTTGCCCCGCCACGCGCCCTCGGTGGCCCCGTCGTTGCCGACGCCGGTGGTGACCCGGGCCAGCGGGGACACGCCCGGGCCGAGGTGGGTGCGGCCGCCGTGGTTCTCGAACCCGGACAGGTGCGGGATGCCCAGCCGCGGGTCGACCTCACCGGCCAGCTCGCCCACCGCCCGGGTGGGGCCGCGGTCGGAGGAGAGGTCGAGCAGCTCCAGGCCGGCGCAGCGGGTGCCCTTGGCGAAGAAGGAGGTGCCGAGAAGCTGGTAGCCGGCGCAGACGCCGAACACCACCGAACCCTGGGCCACCGCCCGGTGCAGGCCGCCGTCGGCGATCAGGCGCTGGGCGCCGAGCGCCTGCGGGCCGTCCTCGCCGCCGCCGATCAGGTAGATGTCGGCGGTGGCGGGCAGCCGCTGGTCGGAGCGGACCTCCAGCACCTCGACCGGCATGCCGCGCAGCTGGGCCCGGCGGGCCAGGATCAGCGCGTTGCCCCGGTCGCCGTACGTGGACAGCAGGTCGGGATAGATCCAGACGATGCGCAGGCTCTCAGTTGACACGGTCCAGCTCCGCTCGGATGTCCTGGAAGGCGGTGTAGTTGGCGATGACCTCCAGCCGGCCCGGCGGCACGGCGCGGACGGCCTCGTCGAAGCTGCGTACGTGCCGGAACGGCACGCCGTTGACCTCCAACCGCACCGCCAGGTCGTACGCCCGGTCGCCGGTGATCAGCACCTGCCGGCCGGTCAGCGGGGAGAAGTCCACGTCGAACAGCCAGGAGGTGTCCAGCCCGTCGGGGTCGCGGGCGTTGATGGACAGCAGTGTCGGCGCGACGTCGGCCATGTCGAACGCCTCCAGCCAGCTCGCCGGGTTCTTCGCCAGCAGCAGCCGGATGTTGCGCCCGTCGCGGTCAACCTGGGCGTAGCGGCCGGCCACCGAGGTGACGGTGCCGAGCCGGGACACCGCGTCCACCGGGCGTACGCCGAACTCGGCGGCGACGGCCAGGGCGGTGGCCGCGTTGCCGAGGTTGACCTTGCCGGGGAGCTGGAGCCGGATCTTGTGCCAGGCGCCGGTGGGGTCGAGCACGCCGTCGTCCTCGACCGTCCAGTTCGGCTCGGGGCGGCGCAGCGGGCAGCCGGTGCACCACCACTGCTCGCCGGAGCGCTGGATGGTGGAGCCGCACTCGGGGCAGACCCAGGAGTCGTCGTGCCAGCGCTGCCCGGCGCTGAACCAGGTGACGTGCGGCGGCACGTGACCCTGCGCCGGGTCGGCCGGCGGGCAGGCGGCCCACACCACCATCGGGTCGTCGGCGTTGGCGACCACCCGGATCCGCGGGTGCCGGACCAGGGCGGCGCGCCAGAGCTGCGCCATCATGGCGACCTCCTTGGCGCGGTCGAGCTGGTCGCGGGAGAGGTTGAGCAGCGCCACCACGTGCGGCTCGGTCGCCTCCAGCACCTGGGCGAGGTAGTGCTCGTCCACCTCCAGCACCGCGTACGGCGTGCTGCCGGCCTTGGCGAGCGCCGAGGTGTGGCCGGTGGGCATGTTCGCGCCGAAGGAGTTGGTGGCGACCCGGCCCAGCACGCCGACCGCGGCGGTGGTGAGCCGGGTGGTGGTGGTCTTGCCGTTGGTGCCGGACACCAGGGCGATGGCGCGCCCGGCCGAGAGATGGGCGAGCAGGTCCGGGTCGATCTTGAGGCCGATCCAGCCGCCGATCACCGAGCCGTCGCCACGACCCGCGGCCCGCGACAGCGCCGCGGCGGTGCGCGACACGGAGCTGGCCACCTTTGCCCGCAAGGGCATCTTCGCGTCCGTCACCCGAGCGAGGTTACCGGACCACCACCTCCGCCAGATCGCCGCCGACGGCGAACCGTTCGGCCGGGGAGGACCCGGCGGACGGCCGGAGCGCGCGGGGCCGGACGGCGGCGGTCGATGTCGGGTAGCGGACGGTGTGGGGCGCGCCCCACCCCCTCCACTCCGCCCCACCCGCGTTGACGTGCGGTTTTGCGCGCGGAAACGCCACGCCGCGCGGGCGATTCTGGTTGCAGGTGGAGGGAAGTGGAGTAGAGTGGGGCGCGATGGTGAGGCCGGGAGGGCCACACCGGCCCGGGGGGTCAGCGGCGCCGCGAACGCCGCTCAGGGCGAGGGGGTTGGGCCGATGTTCCTCGGCACCCACACTCCGCGCTTGGACGACAAAGGCCGGTTGATCCTGCCGGCGAAGTTCCGGGACGAACTGGCGGGGGGTGTCGTGATCACCAAAGGGCAGGAGCGCTGCCTCTACGTCTTCCCGATGCCCGAGTTCCAGCGGATCGCGGACCAGTTGCGCGCGCAGCCGATGACGAGCAAGGCGGCCCGGGCCTACAGCCGGGTCTTCTTCGCCAGCGCGCACGACGAGGTGCCGGACAAGCAGGGGCGGGTCACCATTCCCGGCCACCTGCGGTCGTACGCGGCACTGGACCGGGATCTGGTCGTGATCGGAGCGAGCACCCGGGTGGAGATCTGGGACAAGGCGGCCTGGGAGGCCTACCTCGCGGAGAGCGAAGACGACTTCGCCGACATCGAGGAGGGGGTGCTGCCCGGCGGTCTGTAGGGCGTGACGGCGCCCGACGTACTGCGAGATCTCCAGCCGCTTTCGAGTTCCTGGCACCCCTTCCCCGGTGCCAGGCGCACGATCCGACACGGAGGGCCGCGGCCTCCGGCGGGCGGGAGCGGATGGGGATCTGGCGGTATGGCGAGGCGTCGTGGCGACGACGGACACATGACGGAACGGTTGGCGAACGGGGTGGGGGTCGAGATGGGGGAGCTACGCGGCACGCACGTGCCGGTGCTGCTCGAGCGGTGTCTCGAGCTGCTGGCCCCCGCACTGGGCCGGCCCGGTCGCACCGTGCACGTCGACGCCACGCTCGGCCTGGCCGGGCACGCCGAGGCGGTGCTCTCGGCGCATCCGGACACGGTGCTGATCGGCCTGGACCGGGACACCGAGGCGCTCGCCCACGCGCGGGTCCGCCTGGCCCGGTTCGCCGACCGGATCCACCTGGAGCACGCCGTCTACGACGAGCTGCCCGAGGTGCTCGACCGGCTCGGTTACCCGGCGATCGACGGGGTGCTGTTCGACCTCGGCGTTTCGTCCCTGCAACTGGACGCGCCCGACCGCGGGTTCGCGTACGCGCAGGACGCGCCGCTGGACATGCGGATGGACCAGACCCGGGGGGTGACCGCCGAGGAGGTGGTCAACACCTACTCCCACCCGGACCTGGCCCGCCTGCTGCGGGTGTACGGCGAGGAGAAGTTCGCCGGGAAGATCGCCTCGGCGATTATCCGGGAACGGGAGCGCGCCCGGATCACGTCGTCGGCCCGGCTGGCCGAGCTGGTGCGGGACGCCATTCCGGCACCGGCCCGACGAACCGGTGGACACCCGGCAAAGAGAACGTTTCAGGCTTTACGGATCGAGGTAAACAGAGAACTGGCAGCGCTGGAGACGGCGCTGCCGGCTGCTCTGGACAAGCTCACAGTGGGCGGCCGCATGGTGGTCCTGTCCTACCACTCGCTGGAGGACCGGCTCACCAAGCAGGCGCTCGCCGACCGGGTCCGCAGTAAGGGCCCGGTCGACCTCCCGGTCGAGCTGCCCGGGTCGGGCCCGACGTTCCGGCTGTTGAGCCGGGGCGCCGAGCTGCCCGGGGAGGCGGAGGTGGCCGCGAACCCGCGTGCCGCCTCGGTGCGGCTGCGGGCCGCGGAACGGCTCGACCCGGAGGCGGCCCGGCAGGGGCGTACCGACCGCGAACGGTACCGCCGCCGGGTGAAGGCGATGCACCAACCGGGGACGGGGTCACCGGGGTCCGGCAAGGACCCCGCGTCGGCCCCGGGGGACGCGAACGGGACGGACGAGGAGGGGGAGGGGACATGAACGTCGAGAAGCGCGACGGCCGGGGAGCCGTCGGGCAGCGCGCACCGCGGTCGGGGGGCCGGACCGCGGCGCAGCGCACCACGCGGGACACGACGGCGACCGACCGCCGGGAGGCGACTCGCGCCCGGGGGGCGCGCGAGTTCCCGACGCAGGGCAGCGCCGCCCTGCGGCCGGCCGAGCGCACCCGGGTCACCGGTGCGCCCACGCCGCGCCTGCGGGTCGCCCCGCCGGCGCCGATCCGGGTGCCCCGGGCTCCGTTCGTCGCGCTGATCCTGGTGCTGGTGGTCGGTGGGGTCCTGGGCATCCTGGCGGTCAACACCAAGATCAACGAGAACGCGTTCAAGCTGGAGAAGCTCCACCAGCAGCAGGCCAAGCTGGACGTGGACGAGCAGGAGCTGAAGAAGGAGATCGCCGAGCAGAAGGCGCCCGGCAACCTGACCGCCAACGCCCGGCGGCTCGGCCTGGTCGAGTCCGAGGACCCGGCCTACATCCGGCTGCCGGACGGGCAGACCATCGGGGTGCCGCACCCCGCGCAGGGCGCCCCGTCGGTCACCAGCCAGCAGGGCAACGGAGGCTGAGTCATGCCGCCGAGATCGGATGATCCGCGCCGGGACGCCACGGGCTCCCGGCGCGGATCGTCGCGGGGGTCGGAGCCGCGCGAGCCGGGCCTCGGCGGGATCTCCGACGCCCGCGCGTACACCCCGCGCGGGCGGACCGTGCGCGAGGGCGGCGGCGCCGAGCAACGGCGTACCCCCCGCAGCAACCGGTCCGGCGACCCGTTCCGGCCCGCGTTGCAGGTGCTCGACGGCGGCCGGGCCGGGCGGGCCGGCACGCGCGAGCCCGCGACCGACGGCGCCCGGTCCGGCCGCCGGTCCACCGCCGCGGGCGGCCGGGCCGGCGTGGTGCGGACCGTCTCGTCCCGGCCGGTGCGGGAACCGTTCGACGACGACGAGGACGCGCCGCCGCCGCGCCGCCGGTCCCAGCCGCGCCGCCCCGCCGCCCAGCCCCGCCGCCCGGTACGCAAGCCGCGCCGGCCGCCGCGACTCGGCGACCCGCGCCGGCGGTTGCGGCTCGGCACCGTGCTGGCGCTGGCGTTGTTCGCCAGCATCGGCGTGCGGCTGGTCTACCTCCAGACCGTGGACACCCCGGCGTACGCCGACGGCGGCCTGCCCAACCGGCTCGCCGTGGTCGAGCTGCCCGCCCCGCGCGGGGCGATCCTCGACCGCAGCGGCGAGCCGCTGGCGCACAGCGTCGAGGCCCGGTACGTGTTCGCCGACCCGACCCGGGTCAAGGACCGGTTCGCCACCGCGCGTCTGCTCTCCCCGCTGCTCGGCGTGCCCGTGTCCGACCTGGCCGAGAAGATGCGCAAGCGCACCCTGCCCGGCACCGACACCCCGTTGCAGTTCGTCTACCTGGCCCGCGGTGTGGAGATCGCGATCGCCAAGCGGATCATGGAGCTCGACCTGGCCGGCATCAACGTGCACCGCGACGAGCGGCGCGAGGTGCCCGGCGGCGACCTGGCCGCCAACCTGATCGGCTTCGTCAGCCAGGACATGAACGGCCTGGAAGGGCTGGAGGCCAAGTACGACGACGTGCTGCGCGGGCAGGCCGGCAAACGGACCTACGAGGTGGGCCTCGGTGACCTGGCCGCGCCCATCCCGGGCGGCTACAGCCGCACCACCCAGCCGCAGCCGGGCAGCTCGCTGAAGCTCACCGTCGACCGGGACCTCCAGTTCATGACGCAGCGGATCCTGGCGAAGCAGACCGCCAAGGTGAAGGGCAGCGTCGGCGCCGCGGTGATCATCGAGATCCCCAGCGGCGAGGTGCTGGCCCAGGCCAGCCAGCCGACGTACGACGCGGCCAACCCCACGAAGGTCACCTCGCCGTCGGACCGCGACGACGCGGCCACCACGTTCGTCGTCGACCCGGGCTCGATCCACAAGGCGATCACCTTCGGCGCCGCGCTCCAGGAGGGCGTGATCACCCCGGACACCGCGTTCCCGGTCCCCAACACGATCGACAGGGGCGGGGTCACCTTCCGCGACACCCACCCGGTCGACGGCCGCACCATGAGCATCCCCGGCATGCTCGCCTTCTCCTCGAACGTCGGCACCATCGAGATCGGCGAGAAGCTCGGCAAGGAACGGCTCTTCGACTACCAGAAGCGGTTCGGGCTGGGCCAGGTGACCGGCGAGGGCATGCCGGGCGAGGCGGCCGGGCGGCTGCTCCCGCCCGACCAGTGGAGCGGCTCGGCGTACGGGTCGGTGCCGATCGGGCACAGCGTGGACGCCACGCCGCTGCAGATGGCCGCCGCCTACGCCACCATCGCCAACAACGGCACGTACGTGCAGCCGCACCTGGTCAAGGAGACCATCGGCGCGGACGGCGAGCGCAGCCCCGCCGCGGCGCCCACCACCCGCTCGGTGCTCAGCCCGGCCAACGCGGCGGCGCTGCGCCAGATGATGGAGGCGGTCACCACGGTCGACGGCCCGGACGGCCGGGCGACCGGGCTGGCCGCGGCCGTGCCCGGCTACCGGGTGGCCGGCAAGACCGGCACCGGCCTGCGCTACGACGGCGGCAAGCAGCAGCCCGGCGAGGTCGGCTCGTTCATCGGCATGGCCCCGGCGGAGAACCCCCGGTACGTCGTCGCCGTGTTCGTGTGGAGCCCCGGCGGCGGGGGCGGCGCGGTCGCCGCGCCCGCGTTCCGGGAGATGATGGGCTTCACTCTCCGCCACTACCGGGTACCGCCGTCGCTCACCAACAAGTCCCCGAAGTTCGAGGTCTTTCCGCGCTGAGCGGGGACGGCGGGACATCATCGGTGAGTGGCGACGAACCACCGGGGCGGCTGTGCGGTCGGAACCGGACGACCGGGTAGGGTCTGACGCCGTGCCCGGCAATCCACGTCCCACAACCGTGCGCCCCGTACGGCTCGGCGACCTCGCCGCCCGCGTGGCGGCGACCCCGCCGGAGGAGGCCGCCGAACTGGCCGTCACCGGCGTGACCCACGCCTCCCAGGAGGTACGCCCCGGCGACCTGTACGCCGCCCTGCCCGGCGCCCGGCGCCACGGCGCGGAGTTCGCCGCGGCCGCCGCCGAGGCGGGCGCGGTGGCCCTGCTGACCGACCCGGCCGGCGCGGCGCTCGCCGCCGGGACCGGCCTGCCCGTGCTCGTCGTCGACGACCCGCGCGACGCGCTCGGCGAGGTGGCCGCGACCGTGTACGGCGACCCGACCGCCGGCCTGACCGTGATCGGGGTGACCGGCACCGCCGGCAAGACCTCCACCAGCTACCTGGTCGAGTCGGGGCTGCGCGCCGCCGGGCACGTCACCGGGCTGATCGGCACCGTGGAGACCCGCCTCGGCGACCTGGTGATCGACAGCGTCCGGACCACCCCGGAGGCCACCGACCTGCACGCCATGCTCGCGGTGGCCCGCGAGCACGGGGTGGACACCGTGGTCATGGAGGTGTCCAGCCACGCCCTCGCCATGGGCCGGGTCGGCGGCGTCCGGTTCGACGTCGGCGGCTACACCAACTTCGGCTCCGACCACCTGGACTTCCACGCCGACGAGGCGGACTACTTCGCGGCCAAGGCCAAGCTGTTCGACGGCCGCTGCCGGGTCGAGGTGCTCAACCACGACGACCCGGCGCTGCGTCCGCTGCACAAGCCGGGCACCGTCACCTACTCGGCGGCCGGCGACCCGGACGCGACCTGGTGGGCCGACGGGATCGACGGCGAGGGCTACGCGCAGCGCTTCACACTGCACGGGCCGGACGGCCTGGCGCTGCCCACCGGCGTGGCGCTGCCCGGCCGGCACAACGTCGCGAACGCGCTGCTGGCGGTGGCGCTGCTGGTCGCCGTCGGAGTGGACGCGGAGACCGCGGCGCGCGGCGTGGCCGCCTGCGGCGGCGTGCCCGGCCGGCTGGAACTGGTCAGCGGCGACGCGCCGGTACGCGGGGTGGTCGACTACGCGCACAAGGCCAACGCGATCGAGGCGGTGCTCATCGCGCTGCGCGACCTGACCGAAGGCCGGCTGATCTGCGTGCTGGGCGCCGGCGGCGACCGGGACCGGGGCAAGCGGCCGGTGATGGGCGGCGTGGCCGCGCGCGGCGCCGACGTGGTGCTGGTGACCGACGACAACCCGCGGACCGAGGACCCGGCCGCGATCCGGGCCGAGGTGCTGGCCGGCGCGTACGCCGCCGCGACCCCGGCCCGCGTCATCGAGGTGCCCGGGCGGCGGGCGGCGATCGAGGAGGCGGTCCGGGTGGCCGAACCGGGTGACGTGGTGGCGGTGCTGGGCAAGGGCCAGGAACGCGGCCAGGAGATCGGCGGCGAGGTGCTGCCGTTCGACGACCGGGTGGAGCTGGCGGCGGCGCTGCGCGCCCGCTTCGGCGACCTGGTGGGTCAGCGGTGATCCCGCTGACGCTGGCCGAGGTGGCCGCCGCCGTCGACGGCGGGCTCGTCGGCGCCGACCCGGACGCCCGGGTCACCGGCACCGTCGAGTTCGACTCCCGCAAGGTGAGCCCGGGCGGGCTGTTCGTCGCCTTCCCCGGCGAGCGGGTCGACGGCCACGACTACGCGGCCGGTGCGATCTCGGCCGGCGCGGTGGCGGTGCTCGGCACCCGGGAGGTGCCGGGCGTGCCGATGGTGCTCGTCGGCGACGCGCTCGACGCGATGGGCCGGCTGGCCCGCGCGGTGGTGGACCGGCTGCCCGGGCTGACCGTGATCGGGCTGACCGGCTCGTCCGGCAAGACCACCACCAAGGACCTGATCGCCCAGCTCGCGGTGCGGCTCGGCCCGACGGTGGCGCCGCCCGGCTCGTTCAACAACGAGCTGGGGCACCCGTACACCGCGTTGCAGGCCACGCCGGAGACCCGCTACCTGGTGATGGAGAAGGGCGCCCGCGGGGTCGGGCACGTCCGCTACCTGTGCGACGTGGTGCCGCCGCGGATCTCCGTGGTGCTCAACGTGGGCGTGGCGCACCTGGGCGAGTTCGGCTCGGTGGAGACCATCGCGCTCGCCAAGGGCGAACTGGTCGAGGCGCTGCCCGACGACGGGCTGGCGGTGCTCAACGCAGACGACCCGCGGGTGGACGCGATGGCGTCGCGTACCGGTGCCCGGGTGGTGCGCTACGGCGAGTCGGAGCGCGCCGACGTGCGCGCCGTGGACGTGACGCTCGACGGCCGGGGACGGCCCTCGTACACCCTGGTCACGCCGGAGGGCAGCGCGCCGGTGCGGCTCGGGCTGACCGGCCGGCACCAGGTCTCCAACTCGCTCGCCGCCGCGGCTGTCGGTCGGGAGCTGGGCCTGCCGCTGCCCGACCTGGCGGCGGCGCTGAACGAGCTGGGCCTGGTCTCGACCCGCCGGATGGACGTCTTCGAGCGTCCCGACGGGGTGACCGTGATCGACGACTCGTACAACGCCAACCCGGCGTCCACCGGCGTGGCGCTGCGGGCGCTGGCCAGCATGCGTGGCGACGGGCGTACCGTCGCGGTGCTCGGCTACATGGCCGAGCTGGGTGACTTCGAACGGGAGGGGCATCAGCAGGTCGGCCGGCTCGCGGCCGAGCTGGGAGTGGACCGGCTGCTCGTGGTGGGCGAGCCGGCGGCGCCGATCCACGAGGGCGCGACAGCGGTAGGTAACTGGGGAGGAGAGTCGGTGCTGCTCACCGATCAGGCGGCGGCCGTCGAGGTGCTGCGGAGCGAGCTGCGTCCAGGGGACGTGGTGCTGGTGAAGGGCTCCCGGTACCGGACCTGGGAGGTGGCCGACGCGTTGCGCGCGGACGCCCGTGCGGGTGCGACGGAGGGCGGCGCCGCATGAGGGCGGTCATCGTCGCCATCGGGGTCGCGTTCCTGATCTCGCTGTTCTGCACCCCGATCGCGATCAAGGTGTTCGCCCGGCTGAAGGCCGGCCAGCCGATCCGATCGAATCTCGGGCTCGCCAGCAACGAGGGCAAGAAGGGCACGCCGACGATGGGCGGCGTGGTCTTCATCCTGGCCACGGTCATCGCGTACGTCGCCGGGCACCTTGCCCTGACCACGCTGCCGGACGCGCAGATCGCCCAGGTCGAGCCGACCATCACGGCGCTGGTGCTGCTGGGGCTGATGGTGTTCTCCGGCGCGGTCGGCTTCATCGACGACTTCCTGAAGGTGCGCAAGCGGCACAGCGGCGGCCTCAACAAGCGGGGCAAGCTGGCCGGGCAGATCCTGGTCGGTGCCGTGTTCGGCGCGGTGGCCGTCTACTTCCCGTCGAGCATGACCGACGCCGGCGGCAACGCGACGAACACCGAGACGGTGGGCAGCACCACGCTGAGCTTCATCCGGGACATCCCGGCGCTGGAGATCGGCAAGATCGGCGCGGTGATCGTCATCATCATGGTGGTCATGGCGGCCACCAACGGCGTCAACCTCACCGACGGCCTGGACGGCCTGGCCACCGGCGCCTCGGTGATGGTGCTCGCGGCGTACGCGCTGATCGCGTTCTGGCAGTACCGGCACTGGTGCGCCGACCCGAACTACACCGAGTCGTACTGCTACACGGTGCGCGACCCGCTGGAGATCGCGCTGATCGCCGGCGCGGCGGCCGGGGCCTGCGTGGGCTTCCTGTGGTGGAACACCTCCCCGGCGCGGATCTTCATGGGTGACACGGGCGCGCTCGGGCTGGGCGGCCTGATCGCCGGCATGGCGATGTCCACCCGGACCATCCTGCTGCTGCCGATCCTGGGCGGCCTGTTCGTGATCATCACGATGTCCGTGGTCATCCAGGTCATCTCCTTCCGCACCACCGGCAAGCGCGTGTTCCGGATGTCGCCGTTGCAGCACCACTTCGAGCTGGCCGGCTGGAGCGAGGTCAACATCGTGGTCCGGTTCTGGATCATCGCCGGTATCGGCGTGGCCATCGCGCTGGGCCTGTTCTACAGCGAGTTCCTCGCCGCGGTGAGCTGACCGCACCACCGCGTCACGGCGGGGCTCCCGATTGTCACCGGGGCCCCGCCGTCTCACGTTCCGACACGCCGACCGGGCGGTTGCGCCACGGGCGGGCGGGTCGAACGGCCATGATGGGCCTGTGGGGGAGGGACGAGACATCCAGGTGACCAGCGACCCGCCGGCCCGCCGTGCCCCGGCTGCCACGCCTCCGGCCGACCCGCCCGCGGCGCGCTGGGATCCGGCCGGTGGCCTGGCCGCGCTGCGCGGCCTGCTGGCCCGGCCGCTGGCCTCGTACTACCTGCTGCTGTCCAGCGCCGGCCTGCTGCTGCTGATCGGCCTCACCATGGTCTTCTCCGCCACGAGCGTGAAGGACTTCGCCGAGGGCGGCGACGCGTCCGCGTCGCTGACCAAGCAGGCCGTGTTCGCGGTGATCGGCATCGGCGCGTTCTGGGCCTGCCAGCGGCTGCCCGCGCGCACGTTCCGGGCGGTGAGCCGCCCGGCGCTCGGCGTGGCGGTGGCGCTGCTGCTCACGCTCAACCTGTTCGTCGCGCTGAACTCGCTGTTCGGGGTGACGGCGATCGGGCCGCTGCGGGCCGAACTCCTCTCGCTCTCCCTCGGCCCGATCTCGCTGCAACCGGTCGAGGTGGCGAAGTTCGCGCTGGTGCTGTGGGCGGCGCACGTGCTGGCCCGCAAGGGCGCTGCGCTGGGCTGGTGGAAGGAACTGGCCACCCCGCTGTTCCCGGTGGTGGGCCTGCTGTTCGTGCTGGTCGGCTTCAACGACCTGGGCAGCATGCTCTGCCTGCTGGCGCTCGTGGTCGGGCTGCTCTGGGCGGCCGGCGTGCGGGGCCGGGTCTTCGCCGCGCTCTCCGCGATCGGCCTGGCGGGCATCGGCCTGCTGGTGGCCGCCGCCTCGCTCGGCGCCGGCTCCGGCTCCCGGGACGCGGACAACTACCGGCTCGGCCGCCTCACCATGTGGCTCGACCCGCCGGACCCGAAGACCTGCTTCGAGCAGAAGCTGGACTACTGCTACCAGCTCGTGCAGGCCCGCTACGCGATCGGCAACGGCGGCTGGTTCGGCGTCGGCCTGGGCCAGAGCTCGCTGAAGTGGAACTACCTGCCCGAGGCGCACAACGACTTCATCTTCGCCATCGTCGCCGAGGAACTGGGCGTGGTCGGCTGCACAGTGGTCCTGACGCTGTTCGCCGTGCTCGCGTACACCGGGATGCGGATCGCCCGCCGGGTCGAGGACCCGTTCCGCCGGCTCGCCGCCGCCGGCGTGACCGCCTGGCTGGTCGGCCAGGCCGTCATCAACATCGGTGGCGTGACCGGCCTGCTGCCGCTGACCGGCGTACCGCTGCCGTTCATCTCCGACGGCGGCAGCGCCCTGGTGGTGACGCTCGCCGCGATCGGCATGCTCGCCTCGTTCGCCCGCGCGGAGCCGGACGCGGCGCGAGCGCTGCATGCCCGTCCGCCCGCCCGATGGGTCCGACTAGTGTGGGCCCCGTTGCCGCCGCTTCCCGGCCGGCGCCGCAAGCCGGCGCCGCCCCCGGCCGACCGAGGGTCCGTGCCCCGGTCCCGGCAGCGGCGGCAGGACGATCAGGCCGCGCCCCGCGGCGCCCGGCCCGACCGGGCGCGCTCCGGCGCGGCGAGCGAGAGGAGACGCTGATGGGTCCGCTGCGTTCGGTGGTGCTCTGCGGAGGGGGTACGGGCGGGCACATCTACCCGCTGCTCGCCTTCGCCGACTGCCTGCGCCGACACGACCCGAGCGTCCGGATCACCTGTCTGGGCACACCGAAAGGGCTGGAGAACGAGCTGATCCCGCCGGCCGGCTACGACCTGCGGCAGATCCCGGCCTACCAGCTTCCCCGGTCGGTCAACATGAGCCTGGTGCGTACCCCGGACCGGATGTGGAAGGCGGCGCGCGCTGCGGGCAAGGTGATCGACGAGGTCCAGGCCGACGCCGTGGTCGGCTTCGGCGGGTACGTCTCGGTGCCCGGTTACCTGGCCGCGTGGCGGCGGGAGCTGCCCATCGTCATCCACGAGGTGAACGTGCCGCCGGGCGTGGCGAACCGGCTCGGGATGAAGTTCACCAAGAACGTCGCTGTCGGCTTCCCGCACCAGCCGGCCCAGGCCGAGGCGCTGCGCGACGCCCGCGTGGTGGGCGTGCCGCTGCGCCGGGGCATCGCCGGGCTGGACCGGGCCGCGCTGCGCGACGCCGCCCGCGCCCACTTCGGACTCCGCCCCGACCTGCCGGTGCTGTTCGTCGCCGGCGGCTCGCAGGGCGCCCGCTCGATCAACCTGGCCGTCTCCGGCGCGGCGAAGGAGCTGGCCCGCAACGGTGTGCAGGTGCTGCACGTCATCGGCGCCCGCAACGAGCCGGTCTCCGTGCCCACCGACCTGCCGGTGCCGTACGTCACGCTGCCGTACCTGTCCGAGATGGAGCTGGGTTACGCCGCGGCCGACCTGATGCTGGCCCGCGGCGGCGCGATGACCTGCGCCGAGGTGGCCGCGATCGGCCTGCCCACCGTCTACGTGCCCTACCCGCACAGCAACCAGGAGCAGAAGCGCAACGCGCTGCCGGTGGTGGAGGCGGGCGGCGGCCTGCTGGTCGACGACGCCGAGATGACCCCGGCCTGGGTGGAGCGGACGGTGATCCCGCTGATCCGGGACCCGCAGCGCCTGTACGCGATGAGCCACGCCGCAGCCGGCTACGGCCGCCGCGACGGCGACGTGGCGTTGCTGAACTTCGTCTACGAGGCGGTGGCTCGGTGAGCGCGAGGAGTGAGCTTGCGAGCCCCGCAGTCGCGAACGACGGTGGCTCAGCGATGTGGGCAACCGCGACGGGAAGGTACGTCTGATGAACACCGCGCAGTTCACGCCCGCCGGCACCATGACGGCGGAGGACCTGGGCCGGATCCACCTGATCGGGGTGGGCGGCGTCGGGATGGCCGGGCTGGCCCGGCTCTTCCTGACCCGGGGCCTGCCGGTCTCCGGCAGCGAGCTGCGGGAGTGGCCGTCGCTGGCCGGCCTGCGGGCGCTCGGCGGCACCATCCACTCCAGCCACGAGGCGTCCAACCTCGACGGGGTGGACACGGTCGTCTACTCCTCCGCCATCCCGCAGGACCACCTGGAGATGGTCGAGGCGCGCCGCCGGGGTCTGCGGGTGCTGCACCGCTCCGAGGCGCTCGCCGCCGCGATGACCGGGCGCCGCACGGTGGCGGTGGCCGGCACCCACGGCAAGACGTCCACCACGTCGATGGTCACCATGGTGCTCCAGCAGGCCGGCACCGACCCGTCGTTCGTGATCGGCGGCGAGATCTCCGAGGTGGGTTCCGGCGCGCACCACGGCACCGGCGAGCACTTCGTGGTCGAGGCGGACGAGAGCGACCGCTCGTTCCTCATCTACCGGCCGTTCGTGTCGATCATCACGAACGTCGAGGCGGACCACCTCAACACCTACGGCGACCTGGCCACCCTGGAGGCGGCGTTCGCCGAGTTCGCCCGGCTCACCGACCCGGCCGGCTTCGTGATCACCTGCGCCGACGACGCGGGCGGGCGCCGGCTGGCCGAGACGCTGCGCGCCGAGGGCCGCCGGGTCTGGACGTACGGCGAATCCGCCGACGCGGACCTGCGGATGAGCGAGGTCGTGTCGTCCGCGCACGGGGTGCGCTACCAGGCCGAGGTCGAGGGCCGGGCGCTGGGTGAGATCCGGCTGCCCGTACCGGGCCGGCACATGGCGCTCAACAGCGCCGCCGCGGTGCTCGCCGCGTACCTGCTGGAACTGCCGGTGGCCGCGGCGGAGGCCGCGCTGGGCGCGTTCCCGGGCGTGCGGCGCCGTTTCGAGCGCAAGGGTGCCGCGGACGGCGTGCTGGTCTACGACGAGTACGCCTACCACCCGACCTCGATGACGCTGGCGCTGCAGACGCTGCGCGAGGTGGCCGGCGACGGCCGGCTGATCGTGGTGTTCCAGCCGTACCGGCTCTACCGCACCCGCGACAACCAGGCGGAGATCGCCGCCGCGCTCGGCATCGCCGACGAGGTGGTGCTGCTGGAGGTGTTCGGCCCCGGCGAGACGCGCCGCCCCGGCGAGGGCTCGGCCGCGCTGATCCAGGAGGTGTCGCTGCCGGCCGAGCGGAAGGTGTTCGTCGAGTCGTGGGACGACGTGCCGGCCGAGGTGGCCCGGCGGGCGCGGACCGGCGACGTGGTGGTGACCATGGGCGCCCCGCCGATCTCGCTGATGGGTGACCAGTTGCTCGACGCCCTGCTCGCCCGCTCCGCCGGGGGCACGGGGCTCGGCGCCGGCGTCGACCCGGACGGCGCGGCGACCCCGGCCGGATGAGTCCCGGTCCGGCCCGCGGCCGTACCCCCGGACCGGACGGCGGCGGCGGGCGGCGCAGCCCGGCCCGGCGCTGGCAGCTCGTGCGGGCGAACGCGGACGCCGTGCCGCCGTCGACCCGCCGGTTCATGGCCCGGGCCCGGCAGCGGCGGATGCGGGCGGCGCTGCCCTGGGCGGTCGCCGCCGCGGTGCTCGCCGTCGCGGGCCTGGTCGTGTGGACGGTGCTGGGCACCGGCCTGTTCGGCGTGCGCGAGGTACGGGTGGTCGGCGCGCGGCTGGTCACCCCGGTGCAGATCCGCGACGCCGCCGCGGTGCCGGACAACGCGCCGCTGGCCCGGGTGGACCTGGACGCGACCGCGCGCAAGGTCGGCACGCTGCCGCCGGTGGCCCGCGCCACGGTGGAGCGCCAGTGGCCGGACACGCTCGTGATCCGGGTGCAGGAGCGCACCCCGGTGGCAGCGGTGCCGCAGGGCGAGGGCTTCCTGGTCGTCGACGGCTCGGGGGTGGTGTTCCAGCGCCTGGACCGGGTGCCGGACGGGTTGCCGCTGGTCAGGGTGGCTCGGCCGGGCCCCGACGACCCGGGTACGCGGGCCGGGCTGGCGGTGCTCGCCGCGCTGGGGGAGAAGCTGCGCGCGGAGCTGGTCGCGGTGGACGTGGCCGGGCTGGCCCGGATCACGCTGGTGCTGCGCGGGGAGCGTGAGGTCTTCTGGGGCGACGCCTCCCGCGGCACCGACAAGTCGACAGTGGCCACCGCGTTGCTGAGCCGCAAGGCGGACCGGATCGACGTCAGCGCGCCGGACGTGGTCACGTTCGAGTGACCCGTGGCTCAGCGAGCGGGTGATGTGTCCCCTGTCGCTCGGTCGGCGACACGCCGGAACAGGTCCTTGGCTCCTGGCGCGGCGGCGCATACGTTGCCCCGAAGAGATCAGTGGTTGACATAACTCTAAGCCTCTAGTAGAGGGTGAGGGTTCAGCCGTCGGAGGCCGCTGATCCGGCCAAGCCGTGTGGGGTCGGCCCATGCCAATCTCGAAGGGAAAGGACCGGAGATGACACCTCCGCACAACTACCTGGCGGTCATCAAGGTCGTCGGCATCGGGGGCGGCGGCGTCAACGCCGTCAACCGGATGATCGAGGTTGGGCTCAAGGGCGTCGAGTTCATCGCGATCAACACCGACGCGCAGGCGCTGCTGATGAGCGACGCCGACGTCAAGCTCGACGTGGGCCGGGAGCTGACCCGGGGACTGGGCGCGGGCGCCAACCCGGACGTCGGCAAGAACGCCGCCGAGGACCACCGCGACGAGATCGAAGAGGTCCTCAAGGGCGCCGACATGGTGTTCGTGACCTGCGGCGAGGGTGGCGGCACCGGCACCGGCGGCGCGCCGGTCGTGGCGAACATCGCCCGCAAGCTCGGCGCGCTCACCATCGGCGTGGTCACCCGGCCGTTCTCGTTCGAGGGCAAGCGCCGGCAGGTCCAGGCCGAGGCGGGCATCGAGGAGCTGCGCAACCAGTGCGACACGCTCATCGTGATCCCGAACGACCGGCTGCTCGCGCTCGGCGACCGCAACATCTCCATGATGGACGCGTTCCGCACCGCGGACCAGGTGCTCCTCTCCGGTGTCCAGGGCATCACCGACCTGATCACCACGCCGGGTCTGATCAACCTGGACTTCGCCGACGTGAAGAGCGTGATGAGCGGCGCCGGCAGCGCCCTCATGGGCATCGGCAGCGCCCGGGGCGAGAACCGCGCCGTCGAGGCGGCCGAGGCGGCCATCTCCAGCCCGCTGCTGGAGCAGAGCATGGACGGCGCGCGCGGCGTGCTGCTGTCCATCGCCGGCGGATCGGACCTCGGCCTGTTCGAGATCAACGACGCGGCTCAACTGGTCACCGACGCGGCCCACCCGGACGCGAACATCATCTTCGGCGCGGTCATCGACGACGCGCTCGGCGACGAGGTGCGGGTCACCGTGATCGCGGCGGGCTTCGACGGGGGCGCGCCGGCGTACAAGGCGGTGGAGCCGCCGCGCAAGAGCAACCAGAACCCGCCGGCCCAGCCGAACGCGCCGGTGAGCCCGCCGGCCACCATGCCGGCGCCGCAGCAGCCGTCGCGCCGGGTGCTCTTCGACGACGTCGACGTGCCCGACTTCCTCAAGAACGGGTCCTGAGCCGCGCCGATGACGGAGTCACAGACGGCGGTGCGGCCCGAGCGGCGCGCCGAACTCGCGGCCGGCCTGGCCCGGGTGCGGGCCCGCATCGCCGACGCCTGCGCCGCGGCCGGGCGGCAGCGCGACGAGGTCACACTGGTCGCGGTGACCAAGACGTATCCGGCGGCGGACGTGGTCGCGCTGGCCGGGCTCGGCGTGACCGACGTCGGGGAGAACCGCGACCAGGAGGCGGCGCCGAAGGCGGAGGCGGTGGCCGCCGCCGGGGCGGCGCCGCGCTGGCACTTCATCGGCCAGTTGCAGCGCAACAAGGCCCGCTCGGTGGTCCGGTACGCCGACGTGGTCCAGTCGGTGGACAGCGTCCGGCTGGCCGCCGCGCTGGACGCCGCCGCCGGCGCGGTCCGGGACCGGCCGCTGGACGTGCTGGTGCAGGTGAGCATCGACGGCGACGCGGCCCGGGGCGGGGCGCTGCCCGGCGCGGCCGATCCGCAGCGAGGGCTCGACCCGGTGGCCGCGGCGGTGGCCGGCGCCGACGTTCTGCGGCTGGCGGGCCTGATGGCGGTGGCGCCGCTGGGCTGGGAGCCGGACCGGGCGTTCGCCCGGCTGGCCGAGGTGGCGGCGGCGCTGCGGGCCGACCATCCGGGTGCGACGGTGCTGTCGGCGGGCATGAGCGGAGACCTGGAGAGCGCGATCGGTCACGGCGCGACACATGTCCGTGTCGGCAGCGCGTTGCTCGGAATGCGCCCTGCGCTGCGGTAGCCTCACCACGACGGAAGCAAATTACATCAGTGTTGTTCAGGACGGCGTTCCCGTAGCCGGGGGCCGTGACGGGCGGACCGCGAACCGCGCGTCAGGGGATTGCCGATCCGGTCCGGTGGGCATGATCGTCCACTCGTGATCAAGCGACACGGCACGGGGGCGCGTGCCGCACGGCGGACGGAAGGGCGCGGGGATGGGTGCACTGCGCAAGGCGGGGGTCTGGCTCGGTCTCGTCGAGGAGGACGACGAGCGGGCGTACGAGGACGGTGGCTACGACAAGGGTGGCTACCGGGACTCGTCGCGCTACCGGTCGAGCCGGTACGCCGAGGAGTTCGCCGACGAGGACGACGACGAGGCCGAGGAGCCGCCGACGACGCGGAGCCGGCTCGGCGACCGGGGCCGGCTGTCCGAGCGCGCCTCCAGCCGCGCGGTCGACGCCGACCGGGCCGAGTCCGAGCGCCCGGAGCGGGCCGAGCGGTCCAGCGTGCGGTCGATCACCCGGTCCTCCGCCGGTGACGCCTCGGGCGCCCTGACCTACCACACCCGCGACAACCTCGCGCTCGCGCCGCAGACCCAGCCGCGGGAGCGGGAGCGTGTGGCGCCGGAGGACGAACAGCGCTACCAGATCACCACGCTGCACCCGACCACGTACCGCGAGGCGCGGACCATCGGCGAGCACTTCCGCGACGGCGTACCGGTGATCATCAATCTCACCGAGATGGACGAGGCGGACGCCCGCCGGCTCGTCGACTTCGCCGCCGGGCTCGCGTTCGGTCTGCGCGGTACGATCGAGCGCGTGACCAACCGGGTGTTCCTGCTCTCACCGGCCAACGTCCAGGTCACCGCGGAGGACAAGGCCAAGATCGCTGAGGGCGGCTTCTTCAGCCTGAGCTGAGCCGCACGACCGAGGGACGTCGCCTGCCGTGTTGTCGATCCTGTTCCAGGTGCTCTACCTGCTGCTGTACATCTTCCTAATTGTCCTTTTGGCGCGATTTGTTCTTGGGGCGGTGCTGGCCTATGGTCGCCGCTGGCAACCGGGACGGGGAGCGTCGGCGGGACTGGAAGTCGTGTGGAGCGTCACTGATCCGCCCCTGCGAGCGTTGAGGCGTGTGATCCCACCACTGCGAATTGGTACCGTGAGCATCGACCTGGCCTCCCTTGTGCTCCTGGTTATCCTGTTCGTGCTGATGGAGTTCGTGTTTAGGCGCCTGATCTTCGCGTTTGCCTGACCAGAGCGCTTTCGCGGCCGCAACTGACCCGAGGAGTTTCGATGCCGCTGACCCCGGCCGACGTCCACAACGTCGCCTTCAAAAAGCCGCCGATCGGCAAGCGGGGGTATGACGAGGAGGAGGTCGACGCCTTCCTGGACGAGGTCGAGCGCGAGCTGGCCCGTCTGATCGAGGAGAACAACGAGCTGCGCGCCCAGGTGGAGCGCGGCGGTCGGGGTGGCGCTCCCGCCGGCCCCGGCGGCGACGCCCGCCTCGCGGCGGAGCTCAACGACGTCAAGGCCCAGCTCGACCGGGTGCAGCGCGACAAGGCGGCCGCCGAGCAGGCGGCCCGCGCGATGCAGGCCGAGCTGGAGCAGGTCCGCACGCAGGGCGGCCCGGCCGGCGTGACCGGTGACGGCGAGCAGCAGGCGCTGCGGGTGCTCATGATGGCCCAGCGCACCGCCGACGACCACGTCTCCGACGCCCGTCGCGAGGCCGACCAGCTGCTCTCCGAGGCCCGTTCCAAGGCCGAGGAGGTCACCCGGGAGGCGCGCGCCAAGGCCGACGCCCTGGAGCGGGACGCCCGCCAGCGGCACCAGGAGGCCATGGGCGGCCTGGACGCCAAGCGCACCGCGCTGCAGAAGCACATCGAGGAGCTCAAGCAGTTCGAGCGCGAGTACCGCACCCGCCTCAAGGCGTACCTGGAGAGCCAGCTGCGTGACCTCGACGGTCGCGGCCAGGGTCTCGAGGTGGAGATGAACCGCTCCGAGGGCAACCGTGCCACCGGCAGCAACGGTCTCGCCGCGGCCGGCCTCGCCGGCTCCTACGGCGGTGGCCGCGCGGGCTCGCTCGAGTCCGGCCGCTGATCCCGCGTCGGTGGCCGTCCCCGTGACGGCCCCCGACCGCCCAGACCGACACGACGCGGCCGGGGGTGAGCCGTGGTAGCCGCCAGCATCCTGCTCATCCTCGTCGCGGTCGTGCTGCTGATCGCCGGCCTCGCCGGCGGATCCAGCCTCCTGCTCATCGTCTCGATCGCGGCCAGCCTGCTGTCCGCCGTCGCCTTCGTCGCGTTCGCCCGCCAGGCAGCCGCGGCACGGGCCACGGCCGGCCGGGAGGCCGGGCCGCGACCGCGGACCGCGCACACCGTCCCGTCCCCGGACGAACCGGTGAGCCCGGTCCCGCACCACACGTCCACGGTCGGCGCCGGTGGATCCGGGTGGCGGCAACCGCCCGGGTCGCCGGTGACCGAGCCGGACGACGTCCC
Organism: Micromonospora sp. WMMD1274; assembly: GCF_049179035.1. NCBI lineage: Bacteria > Bacillati > Actinomycetota > Actinomycetes > Micromonosporales > Micromonosporaceae > Micromonospora > Micromonospora sp. WMMD1274. The sequence goes on along the minus strand of NZ_JBMHMG010000001.1, from coordinate 965,081 downwards.
GCCGCCGGCCGCGTACTCGCCGCCGGCCGAGCCGTTCGACGCCGGGCCGTACGAGCCGGCCACCGGGCCGCTCGACACCGAGGCCGCCGCGGGGCCGTACACGACGGCGTTCGACGCCGAACCCGCCGCCGGGCCGTACACGGCGCCGGATCCGGTGGTCGCGGACTCGGCGCCCTACTCGCCGCCCGGCCCGCGGACGCCGGAGACCGCGCGGCCCACCTCGCCCGCACCGGGCGAGGCGTTCGACGGCGACCCGCCGGCCGAGTTCCTCTCCACCGGTGAGGTCTCCCGGCTGGTCCGGCTGCCCGGCGAGGTCCTGGTGGTCGACGGCCACCCCCGCTTCCACCTGCCCGACTGCCCGCACCTGGTGGGCCGGGAGGACGAACCGCTGCCGGTCGCCGAGGCGGTCGCGCTGGGCTTCACCCCGTGCGCGCACTGCGCCGCCGCCACCACCCTGCTCGCCGAGGCCCGGCCGCGCTGACCATGACGATCGCGGACGACACACTCACCGTCGCGGTGCGGGTGAAGCCCGGAGCGGCCCGCGCCCGGGTGGGCGGGCGGTTCGACGGGCCGTACGGTCCGGCGCTCGTCGTCGCGGTGCACGCGCCGGCTGTGGACGGCCGCGCCACCGAGGCGGCCCGGCGCGCGCTCGCCGACGCGCTCGGCGTCCGGCCGGCGACCGTGTCCCTGCGGTCCGGCGCGGCCAGCCGCGACAAGCTGTTCCTGGTCGAGCGCCCGCACGACGGGCTGCCCGAGGTGCTGCGCCGGCTGCGCGACGGCAGCACGGCGTGAGGTCCGGTCGGGCCGGCCGGCGATGACCCCGGGGCTCGACGTCGCGCTGCTCGTGGGCGCCGCCGTGCTGCTGGTCGCGGTCGGCGCGGTGCGGTTCTCCACCCGGCTCGGCGTACCCAGTCTGCTGGTCTACCTGGCGCTGGGCGTGCTGCTCGGCGAGGCCGGCCTGGGCATCCGGTTCGACGACGTCGAGCTGACCCGGGTGCTCGGCTTCTGCGCGCTCATCGTGATCATCGCGGAGGGCGGCCTGACCGCGCGGTGGAGCACGTTGCGGCCGGTGCTGGGCTTGGCCGCGGCGCTGTCCACGGTCGGCGTCGTGGTCAGCATCGTGGTCGTCGGCGTGGTGGTGCACCTGCTGCTCGGCCTGGACTGGCGGCTGTCGCTGCTCTACGGCGCGGTGCTCTCCTCGACCGACGCCGCGGCGGTGTTCGCCACGCTGCGCCGGTTGCGCCTGCCGCCCCGGCTGGTGGCCGCGCTGGAGGCCGAGTCCGGGGTGAACGACGCCCCGGTCGTGCTGCTGGTGCTGCTGCTGTCCCGCGCCGGGGTCGAGGCCCACCACCCCTGGTGGTACGAGGTGCTGCTGCTCGGCTACGAGCTGAGCACCGGCGCGGCGGTCGGGGTCGGCGCCGGGCTGGCCGGCCGGTACGCGCTGCGCCGGGCCGCGCTGCCGTCGGCCGGCCTGTACCCGATCGCGGTGGTCGGCTTCACCGTGCTGGCGTACGCGGCCGGCTCGGTGCTGCACGCCTCGGGCTTCCTCGCCGTGTACGTCGCGGGTGTCCTGCTCGGCAACTCGCGGCTGCCGCACCGCCAGGCCATCCTCGGCTTCGCCGACGGGCTGGCCTGGCTGGCCCAGATCGGCCTGTTCGTGCTGCTCGGCCTGCTGGTCTCGCCGAGCCGGCTGGACGCGGCGGTGCTACCGGCCGTGATCACCGGGCTGGCGCTGCTGCTGCTCGCCCGGCCGCTGTCGGTGGCGGTGTCCGCGCTGCCCTTCCGGGTGAACCTGCGCGAGCAGCTCTTCCTGTCCTGGGCCGGGCTGCGCGGCGCGGTGCCGGTCGTGCTGGCGACCATCCCGCTGTCGCTGCACGTGCCGGGGGCGGACCGCCTGTTCGACGCCGTCTTCGTCCTGGTGGTGATCTTCACGTTGCTCCAGGCCGGGACGCTGGCGCCGGCGGCGCGCCGGCTGGGCGTGACCGCGCCGGCCGAGGCGAGCGAGATCCTGCTGGAGACCGCCCCGCTGGAACGGATGCGCGCGGACCTGCTCCAGCTGGAGGTGCCGGCCGGGTCGCGGCTGGCCGGGGTGCACGTGGACGAGCTGCGGCTGCCGGTCGGCGCCGCTGTGACGCTCGTGCTGCGTGACGGCGTCGGTTTCGTGCCGGGTGCCGACACCCGGCTCAAGGTCGGGGACAGCCTGCTCATCGTCGCCACCGCGGGCGTACGGGACGAGACCGAGCGGCGGCTGCGGGCGGTGAGCCGCCGGGGCCGGCTGGCGAGGTGGTTCGGGGAGTACGGCGAGGAGCCGGCCCGCTGATCTGCTACCGTTCCTTTTGCCCCGATTGATGGCAGTCCGGGGCGGATACGTGGGACGACGGTGCGGCACGTTGTCGGACGCCTGTACGTTCCGTATTCTTGCCAACCTCCGGAGTGCACGGCGGACCCGCTCGCCGTGCACCCTTCCGTACGCGGACGGCGCCGACGACGGCGTCCCCGCCCACGCACCGCTGACCGCCGCTCCGTGCGGCTGAGGGAGCTGACGATGGCGAAGCCAGCCGACACCAGGACCGCCGGTCGCAAGCCGGTGGCGAAGGCCACCCGCAGCGCGGCGGAGACCGAGAAGATCCGGGCCGCCCTGGCGGCACGGCGGGACGAGCTGAACGCCGAGTACGATCAGACGCTGAGCGAGATCACCGAGCTGCAGCGCGACCGGCTGACCGACTCGGCCGGGGACGACCAGGCCGACACCGGCACCAAGACGTTCGAGCGGGAGCAGGAGATCTCTCTCGCCAACAGCATCAAGGAACGGATCACGCAGGTCGAGCGCGCGCTTGAGCGCCTCGACGAGGGCGGCTACGGCTGGTGCGAGCGGTGCGGCAACCCGATCCCGGTGGAGCGGCTCGCCGCGTTCCCGTCGGCCACCCTCTGCGTGACGTGCAAGCAGCTGGAGGAGCGGCGCTGATCACCGCTCCCCGGCGGCCGTACGGCAGACGGTGACCACACCGTCGCGAGCGTCGATGGGGAGCAGATGACCGCAGCACCGCCCGCCGGGGCCGGCACCACCGAGTCGGGCGCCGGCGCGCCCCGCCGTAAGGCCGTCGGCCTGCTGCTCGGCGTGTCCCTGTTCTCGCTGCTGGCGGATCTCGGCACGAAGCAGCTCGCGCTCGCCGAGCTGACCGGCCGGGAACCGGTTTCGCTGCTCGGCGGCGCGGTCTATTTCAGCCTCACCCGCAACAGCGGCGCGGCCTGGAGCATCGGCTCCGACCACACCTGGGTCTTCCCGATCATCACGTTCGTGGTGATCGGGTGGATCACCTGGATGGCGTTGCGGCTGCGCTCGCTGCCCTGGGCGGTGTCGCTGGGCCTGGTGCTGGGCGGTGCGCTGGGCAACCTGATCGACCGGATCTTCCGCGCGCCCGGCCACTTCGTCGGCCACGTGGTCGACATGATCAGCCTCTTCGACCCGTACGGCCAGGTCTGGCCGGTGTTCAACCTGGCCGACAGCTCGCTGGTGTGCGGCGTGGTGCTCGCGGTCTTCCTGGAGCTGACCGGCCGCCAGCGCGACGGCTCCCGGCTGCGCGACGAGAAGCGCGACGCCGCCGCCCCGGCCGAGCAGCGGGAGAGCGCGTGACCTCCGCGTTCGCCGCCGCCGGCGACACCCGCTCCCTGCCCGTGCCCGACGGCCTCGACGGGATGCGCCTGGACCAGGCCGTGGCCCGGCTGTTCGGGCTCTCCCGTACCGCCGCCGCCGGCCTGATCGACGCCGGCGACGCGCTCGTCGACGGGGTGGCCCGGCCCAACTCGCACAAGGTCAAGGCGGGCTCGTGGCTGGAGGTCACGCTGCCCGCGCCGCCGGCGCCGCCGACCGTGGTGCCGCAGGCGGTGCCCGGCCTGACCGTGGTGTACGCCGACGACGACATCGTGGTGGTCGACAAGCCGGTCGGGGTGGCGGCGCACCCGAGCCCGGGCTGGACCGGCCCCACCGTGATCGGCGGGCTGGCCGGCATCGGCCACCGGATCTCCACGAGCGGCGCCGCCGAACGGCAGGGCGTGGTGCACCGGCTCGACGTGGGCACCACCGGGATCATGGCGGTGGCCAAGAGCGAGCGCGCGTACACCGCGTTGAAGCGGGCGTTCAAGTTCCGCGAGGTGGAGAAGCGCTACCACGCCGTGGTGCAGGGCCACCCGGACCCGCTGAGCGGCACCATCGACGCGCCGATCGACAGGCACCCGCACCACGACTACCGCTGGGCGGTGGTCTCCGGCGGCAAGCCGAGCATCACGCACTACGACACGATCGAGGCGTTTCCCGCCGCCAGCCTGCTCGACGTGCGGCTGGAGACCGGGCGGACGCACCAGATCCGGGTGCACTTCTCCAGCATGCGGCACCCCTGCGTGGGCGACCTGACCTACGGCGCGGACCCGACGCTGTCCGCCCGGCTGGGGCTGGCCCGGCAGTGGTTGCACGCCCGCTCGCTGAGCTTCGCGCACCCGGGCACCGGCGACGAGGTGACGTTCGTCAGCGAGTACCCGGACGACCTGGCCCGGGCGCTGGAGATCCTGCGCGACTGACGTGAGCGACGATCCCGCGCCACCGCGCCGGTCCCGGTCCGCCGCGCTGACCTGGGTCGCGCTGGCCTGCGCGCTCGTCGTGCTGGTGGTGGCCGTGGCGCAGCGGCGGGACCGCCCGGTGAGCGACCGCACGGTCGGCGAGGTGACCCGGGTCGGCGTGACCGACGGCGCGAGCATCCCGGCGTACCTGCGCGCCGCCGGGGACGAACTGGCCCGCCTCGACGCGCCCGACGGCTACGCGCTCGTGTCGTTCGCCGACTACCTGACCCCGGCGCGGGCGGCCGCCGCGCTGGACGGCACGCGGGTCTCGGCTGTGGTGGCGCGGGTGCCGCTGCCCGGCCGGCAGACCGAGATCGTCCGGATCGCGGCACTGCGCGTGCCGCAGGACGTGGTGGCCGGGATGGCCGGCGTCGCGACCCGCAAGGACCGGGAGGCCGCGGACTACCGGTCCCGCGCCGCCGCGACCACAGTCGACCCGGAGCTGCGCCGGGTGTACGACAGCGGCGCCGAGGTCGCCGCCCGCGAGGCGCAGGCGTACCGGACGGGCTGCGCCTGCGTCTACGCCGCGGTGGTCAGTGCCGCGCCGGACGCCCTGCGCGCGCTCGCCGGTCGTCCGGGCGTGCGGGCGGTGGACCCGGCGCCGGAGGTGACCCGTCTGGACCGGACCGTGTTCACCCCGCCGCTGCCCGAGCAGCGTGACGTGGTCCGGCCGCCGGCCGACACCGGGCCGGCCGGGGCAGGCGGAATGGGCGATTCGTCGGAAGCCGCACGGACGGTGAGCGAACCTTCACCCACCGCCCCCGCGTCCGTCGCCGGCTCCGGGACACCCAATCCCGCTCCCACCTCCTGAGACACCGGGGCACGCGGCGACCGGGCCGATCCCATGGTGCGGCGGGCCACCGGGCGATGTGCGGCGCGGGGAGTGGTCCGAATAGGGTTTCGTTCGTAGCCTGTCAGGCGGAGATCGATGGGCTGGGGGAGGGCGAATCCTTGGACGGCAGCGAGACCGGCTGGGGTCGGCAGGGCGAGCCGGCACCGCGGTGGCGGGCGCTGCTCGACCGGGCCCGGCTCGGCGGTCGCGGCGCGGAGCACGCCGACGCTGACCGGCACGTCGAGGAGCAACCGGCGCCGCCGCCCGACCCGCTGCCCCGCCGTGGCGCGGGCACCGGGTGGACCGGCCGCGCCACCGCCGTCGGCCGCGCCCCCGACGGGTCGTACGGCGCCGAGCCCGGTTACCGGGCCGAGGCCACGTTCCGGGTCGACCCGGCCTTCCGCGCCGATCCCCGGCACGACGGCGAGCCGGCCTACCGGGCCGAACCGGCGTACCGCAGCGACCCCGAGCCGTCCTGGCGCGCCGGGCAGCCCTACCCGCCCGACCCGTCCTGGCGCGCCGACCCGTCGTTCGCGCCCGACCCGTCGTTCGCGCCCGAGCAGCCCTTCACCGCCGAGCCACGCCCGGAACCGTCCTGGCGGCCCGAGCCGGCCCGTCCAGAGCCGCGCGGCCGGGCCGAGGCGCCGGCCGAGTCCCGGTACTCCCTTCTCGACGGCGGCTACCGGCCCGCGCCGCCCCCGCCGGAGTCCCGCTACGCGCTGCTCGACCGGGGCCGCTACCGGCCGGACACGCCGCCCGCACCGGAGCCGGTGGTGCCCGCGCCCCGCCGCCCGCTGGAGGGCCGCTCCGGCCGGGTCGACGCGGCCCAGGTGCAGTGGCGCGCCCCGGAGCCGGACCCGGAACTCGAACGGGCGACCGGCGTGCTGCGCCGCGAGCTGGGCACCCCCCGGGTGCTCGCGTTCGCCAACCCCAAGGGGGGAGTGCACAAGACCACCGCGACGGTGCTCGCCGCCGCGACGGTGGGCAGCGTACGCGGGCGCGGCGTGCTCGCCTGGGACGACAACGAGCTGCGCGGCACGCTCGGTCTGCGGGCCGGCAGCGCCCGGCACGCCCGCACCATCCGCCACCTGGTCCACGACCTGGCGCAGATCGAGATCCTCGAGGGCAACACGCTGCTGTCGCACCTCGACGACTACCTGCGGCACGCCTCCGACGGCTCGTACGACGTGCTGGCCGGCGAGGAGAGCCCGCGCTTCGCCCAGCGGCTCGACCAGTTCACCGTCAAGCGGGTGCTGGAGCTGCTGCGCCGCACCCACGAGGTGGTCTGCGTGGACACCGGCAACAACGTGGAGAGCCCGAACTGGCGCACCGTCATGCAGGCCGCCGACCAGCTCGTGGTGACCACGGTGCCGCGCGAGGACGCGGCGTTCAGCGCGGACTGGATGCTCGACCTGCTGCACGAGGTGGGCATGGGCGAGCTGGCCGACAACGCGGTCACGCTGATCTCCTGCCCCACGCCGGGGCGTACCTCGTTGCAGGACGACCTGGAACGGCACTTCGCCACCCGGACCCGCGCGGTCGCCGTGGTGCCGTACGACCCGGCGCTGGAGACCGGCTCCTCGATCGAGTACCACCAGCTCCAGGCCGAGACCCGCAACGCCTGGCTCAAGGCGGCAGCGGTGATGCTGGAACCGTTCGCGCGCTGAGCGCCGACCACCGCCCCGCGCCGTGCCCGGGCCTGAGAGGATCAACGGGTGAGTCCGGACACCCCTGAGCCCGAGCGGGCGCGCGAGCGCACCGACGGCACCGACGCGCGTACCGGCGACGCCCCACGGCCGGACGATGCCCCGCGTCCCGGCGGCGCGTGGCCCGCGCGCGAGCAGCCGCCCGGCTGGCCCGGTGGCCTGCCGGTGCCCGCCGGCACGCCGGTCACCGCGCCCGGCGCCGACCCGCTCGCCGGGCATCCCGGCGTGGTGGCGGAGCTGCCCGGCGCCACCCGGTCCGGCCGCCCGCTGCTCACCACTCTCGGCGTGGTCGCGCTGCTCACCGCGCTCGGCGTGCCGCTGGGGCTGCTGTGGGCGTGGGCGGCGCCCGAGACGCCGGTACGGCAGACCCCGGCGGGCGCGGTCTACGCGACCACGCAGCCGGAGCAGCCGATCGCCGCGGACGGCTGGTTCAGCCTCCTGACGCTCGGCTTCGGCGTGCTCGCCGCCGTCGCCCTGTGGGTGCTGCTGCGCCGCCGGCGCGGCCCGGCCGGCCTGCTCGCGGTGACGCTCGGCGGTCTCGGCGCGGCGGCGGTGGCCTGGCAGGTCGGCCGCCGGATCGGGCTGTCGACGTTCCAGCGGCTGGTGGAGACCGCGCCGCCGGGCACCGCGTTCACCAAGCCGGTCGACCTGCGCGCCGGCGGCGTCGACTGGTACGGCCCGCTGCCGTTGCCGCACGGGAACCTGCTGCTCGCCGCGTTCGGCGCGGCAGTCACGTACACGCTGCTGGCGGGCTGGTCGCGGTGGCCGTCGCTGCGGCCGGAGCCGGAGCCCGACGCGGCCTGGCCGCCCCCGCCCGGGTTCAGTTCGGCGCCGGGGGACCAGCCAGCTCGCTGAGCGGCACCGGCACCGCACGCACCTGCCGCAGCAACGCCGTCTCCCGGTGGAGCAGGCGCAGCTCGGCGCGCAGCCGGCCGGCGGTGTCGTCGACGGCGAGCAGCCGCTGCCGGTCGGCGACGGTCAGCGCGGCGGTCGCGGCGACCAGGTGCGACAGGACCGTCGGGTCCTCCGGCAACTGCTCGGTGATCTCCTGCTGGTCCGGCCGGATCAGGCCCAGGTACTGCCGGAACACCGAGATCACCCGGGCCGCCAGCAGGTCGGAGACCTCGTCCGGGCCGTCCGGCTCCGGCAGCCACTCCACCTCGGCGGTGAGGTACGGCTCGGCGGAGTCGTCGACCTCGGCGACCCGGAACCGCCGCCGCCCGACGGTGACGATGTCGAAGCCGCCGTCGGCCAGCTCGGTGACCTGCCGCAGCTCGGCGGTGCAGCCGACCTCGTGCAGCGTCACCTCGCCGCCGGCCGGCCCGGAACGCCCCGGCGGCCCGGCCGGCGCGACCTCCCAGCCGGCCTGGATCGCCACCACGCCGAACTCGCGCGGCGCGCCCTCGGGCAGCCCCACGAGGTGGCGCACCAGCGCCTTGTAGCGCTCCTCGAAGATGTGCAGCGGAAGGACCAGCCCGGGGAAGAGGACGGTCCCGAGCGGGAACACCGGCAGCCGTGCGCTCACGTGATCGAGCGTATCGCCAACCCGCCCGCCCGCGCGTGTCCCGGCTCACCGTCCCGGCGTGCGGGCGGGCCCGGCCGGTGACACCGGCGGCGGCCTAGACTCGCAGTCGTGCTGAATCGGATCGACCTGCGCGGCGGGGCCCGTGACCCGCGCCGCCTGCTGCCCCGTGCCCAGCTCGACGTCTCCGTGGCGGTCGAGCGGATCCGCCCGCTCGTGGAGGCGGTCCGGGACCATGGGTACCCGGCGATCCGGGAGGCGAGCGAACGGTTCGACGGCGTCGCCCCGGAGCGGCTGCGGGTGCCGGTCGAGACGATCCGCGCCGCCGAGGACGAGCTGGACCCGCAGGTCCGCGCCGCGCTGCTGGAGTCGATCACCCGGGCCCGCAAGGTCCACGCCGACCAGCGCCGCACCGACCACACCACGACCGTGGTGCCGGGCGGCACGGTGACCGAGCGGTGGGTGCCGGTCGACCGGGTCGGTCTCTACGTCCCCGGCGGCCTGGCCATGTACCCGTCGACGGTGGTGATGAACGTGGTCCCGGCCCAGGCGGCCGGGGTGCGCTCGCTGGTGGTGGTGAGCCCGCCGCAGAAGGACAACGACGGGCTGCCCGACCGGCGGGTCCTCGCCGCCTGCGCGCTGCTCGGCGTGGACGAGGTGTACGCCGTCGGCGGCGCCCAGGCGGTCGCCATGCTCGCGTACGGCGCGGCCGTCGACGCGGCCGGCGACGAGCGCTGCGAGCCGGTCGACATGATCACCGGTCCGGGCAACATCTGGGTCACCGCCGCGAAGCGGCTGCTGCGGGGCGTGGTCGGCATCGACGCCGAGGCCGGTCCGACCGAGATCGCGATCCTGGCCGACGACACCGCCGACCCGGCGCACGTGGCCGCCGACCTGATCAGCCAGGCCGAGCACGACCCCCTCGCCGCGAGCGTGCTGGTCACCCCGTCCACCGCGCTGGCCGACGCGGTCGACGCCGAGCTGGCCCGGCAGGCGCCGGCGGCCAAGCACGCCGAGCGGATCGGCACCGCGCTGCGCGGCGAGCAGAGCGGCGTGGTCCTGGTCGACGACCTGGAGGCGGGGCTGCGGGTGGTCGACGCGTACGCGGCCGAGCACCTGGAGATCCAGACCGAGAACGCCCGCGAGTGGGCGCTGCGGGTGCGCAACGCCGGTGCGGTGTTCGTGGGCGCCTGGTCGCCGGTGTCGCTCGGCGACTACTGCGCGGGCTCCAACCACGTGCTGCCCACCGGCGGCTGCGCCCGGCACTCCTCCGGCCTGTCCGTGCAGTCCTTCCTGCGCGGCGTGCACCTGGTCGAATACACGCAGGACGCGCTGCGCGAGGTGGCGCCGCACGTGGTCACGCTGGCGACGGTGGAGGACCTGCCAGCGCACGGCCAGGCGGTCAGCGTCCGCTTCCCCGAGGGCGGCGCGTCGTGACCACGCTCGACGATCTGCCGATCCGCGACGACCTGCGCGGGCGGACGCCGTACGGTGCGCCGCAGCTCGACGTGCCGGTGCGGTTGAACACCAACGAGAACTCCTACCCGGTGCCGGAGCCGGTGGTGGAGGCGATCGGCAAGGCGGTCGCCGCCGAGCTGCGCGACCTCAACCGCTACCCGGACCGGGACGCGGTGGCGCTGCGCGCCGACCTGGCCGCCTACCTCGGTCACGGTCTCACCGCCGACCACGTGTGGGCGGCGAACGGCTCCAACGAGATCCAGCAGCAGCTGCTCCAGGCGTTCGGCGGTCCCGGGCGCACGGCGCTCGGCTTCACGCCGGCGTACTCGATGCACCCGCTGCTGGCGCTCGGCACCGGCACCCGGTGGGTGCCCGCCCGGCGCGGCGAGGACTTCGGGCTCACCGCCGGCGAGGCGGTGGCCCAGGTCCGCGAGCACCGGCCGGACGTGGTCTTCCTCTGCTCGCCGAACAATCCGACCGGCACCGCGCTCGACCCGGCCGTGGTCGCCGCCGTGCTGGACGCGGCGCCCGGGATGGTGGTCGTGGACGAGGCGTACGCCGAGTTCGCCCGGCCCGGCACGGTGAGCGCGCTCGCGGTGCTCCCCGGCCACCCGCGACTGGTGGTGACCCGCACCATGAGCAAGGCGTTCGGGTTCGCCGGCGGGCGGCTCGGCTACCTGGCCGCCGACCCGGCGGTGGTGGACGCGGTGCAGCTGGTCCGGCTGCCGTACCACCTGTCCGCGCTCACCCAGGCCGCGGCCCGTGCCGCGCTGGCGCACCGGGACGCCCTGCTCGGCACCGTGGCCGCGATCATGCAGCAGCGGGACCGGATCGTCGCCGAGCTGCGCGCCCGGGGTCACCGGGTGGCCGACAGCGACGCCAACTTCGTGCTGTTCGCCGTCGAGGGGGACCAGGCGGTGGCCTGGCGTACCCTGCTCGATGCCGGCGTGCTGGTGCGCGACGTCGGCCTGCCCGGCTGGCTGCGCGTCACCGCGGGCACCCCGACCGAGACCGACGCCTTCCTCACCGCGATGGAGACAGTTTCATGAGCCGGATCGCCCGGATCGAGCGGGTCACCAACGAGACGAAGGTGCTCGTCGAGATCGACCTCGACGGCACCGGCAAGGCCGACATCGAGACCGGCGTCGGCTTCTACGACCACATGCTCAACCAGATCGCCCGGCACGGCGGCTTCGACCTGACCGTGCACACCGTCGGCGACCTGGAGATCGACGCGCACCACACGATGGAGGACACCGCGCTCGCGCTGGGCGCCGCGTTCGACCGGGCGCTGGGCGACAAGGCCGGCATCCGGCGGTACGGCTCGGCCACCGTCCCGATGGACGAGGTGCTGGTCCGGGCCGCCGTCGACCTGTCCGGCCGCCCGTACGTGGTGCACGACGAGCCGGCGCTGGCCCCGTACATCGGGCCGGTCTACCCGACGAGCATGACCCGGCACATCTGGGAGTCGTTCGGTCAGTCGGCCCGGATCACGCTGCACGTCGACGTGCTGCGCGCGGCCCGTCCCGGCGGCCACCCGGACGCCCACCACGTGGTCGAGGCGCAGTTCAAGGCCGTCTCCCGCGCGCTGCGCGAGGCCACCGCGATCGATCCGCGTAACGCGGGCGTGGTGCCGTCCACGAAGGGCGCTCTCTGATGAAGGTGCTGCCCACACTTCTGTTGATCCTGGCCGGCCTGCTGGTCGGCGGGACGTGGTCGCTGCTCAAGCAGGGCGCGCCCCGCGCCGCCGTGGTGATCACCGGCCTGCTGGCCGTGCTGGCCACCGTCGCCGGGGTGCTCTGGCTGCTGCCGGGGGAGAGCTGATGGCACGGGTGGTGGTGCTCGACTACGGCTCGGGCAACCTGCGCTCGGCCGAGCGCGCGGTGGCGCGGGCCGGCGCCGAGGTGACTGTCACCGACGACCTGGACGCCGCCGCGTCGGCCGACGGTCTGGTGGTGCCGGGCGTGGGCGCGTTCGCCGCGTGCATGACCGGGATCGAGGCGCTGGGCGCCGGGCCGGTCATCGCCGACCGGGTCGCCGCCGGGCGGCCGGTGCTGGGCATCTGCGTCGGCATGCAGATCCTGTTCGGGCACGGCGAGGAGCACGGCGTGGTCACCAAGGGGCTCGGGCTGCTGCCGGGCGGCGTGACCCGGCTGCCCGCGCGGCGGCTGCCGCACATGGGCTGGAACACCGTGCGGCCACCGGCCGGCTCGACGCTGTTCGCCGGGCTGCCGGACGACACCCGGTTCTACTTCGTCCACTCCTACGGCGTGACCGACCCGGCGGCGCTGGCCGAGGCGGGTGCCGCGGTGACCACCTCGCACCACGGCGCGGACTTCGTCGCGGCGGTGGAGCGGGGGCCGCTGTCGGCCGCGCAGTTCCACCCGGAGAAGTCGGCCGACGCCGGTGCCGCGCTGCTGCGCAACTGGCTCGGCACGCTGTGACCGGACCGGTCCGGGGCACGCGGGCGGGGCGTCCGCGAGTGTTCGCGTGAGCAAGGAGCGGGCCCGCCGCCGCGCGGCGCGCGAGGCCGAGCAGGAGCGGGCGCGCGCCGTCCGCGCCCGCCGGGTGGCGCGCCGGGAGCGGCGTCGTTCCCTGGTACGCCGGCTGACGCCGTCGCTGCGGCGCGGCCGTACCGGCCGGCTGCGCCGGCACACCCGCCGCGAGCGGGCGACGATCCTGGTGCTCACCGTGGTGGCGGTGGTCGCCATCTGGAATCTGGTGGACGACCTCGCGCTGCGGCTGGTGCTGGTCGTGTTGTTGTTGCTGGTCCTGCCCGCGGTCGTGGTGATCGCGCTGGACCGTCGTTGAGGATCCGAGGAGAGAAGCGTTGAGCCTCACCCTGTTGCCCGCCGTGGACGTCGCCGACGGCCAGGCCGTCCGGCTCGTGCAGGGCGCCGCCGGTAGCGAGACCGCGTACGGCGACCCGCTGGACGCGGCTCTGGCCTGGCAGTCCGACGGCGCGGAGTGGATCCACCTGGTCGACCTGGACGCCGCGTTCGGGCGGGGCTCCAACGCCGCGCTGCTCGCCGAGGTGGTCGGCAAGCTGGACGTGAAGGTGGAGCTGTCCGGCGGCATCCGCGACGACGAGTCGCTGCGGGCGGCGCTGGGCACCGGGGCGGCCCGGGTCAACATCGGCACCGCCGCGCTGGAGGACCCGCAGTGGTGCGACCGGATCTGCGGCGAGTACGGCGACCGGGTGGCGATCGGGCTGGACGTGCGCGGTCGCACCCTGTCGGCGCGCGGCTGGACCCGCGACGGCGGTGACCTCTACGAGGTGCTGGCCCGGCTCGACGCCGCCGGGGCGGCGCGGTACGTGGTCACCGACATCACCAAGGACGGCACCATGCGCGGGCCCAACCTGGACCTGCTGCGCGAGGTGTGCGCCCGCACCGACGCCCCGGTGATCGCCTCCGGCGGCGTGTCCACGCTGGACGACCTGCGGGCGCTGGCCACGCTGGAGCCGGTGGGTGTGGAGGGTGTGATCGCCGGCAAGGCGCTCTACGCGGGCGCGTTCACAGTCGCCGAGGCGCTGGCGACGCTGCGGGCCGGCGCGTGACGGCCGAGCCGGTCCGGACGCCCGTGGACGCCGGGGTGGTGACCCGGCTCGGCTCGGGCGGCCCGTGGGAGGCGCTGTACGGCTACTCCCGGGTGGTCCGGGCCGGCTCGCTGGCGATCACCGCCGGCTGCACCTCCACTGTGGACGGCCGGGTGGCGCACGCGGGCGACGCGGCGGCGCAGACCGCGCAGGCGATCCGGATCGGCCTGGACGCGCTGGCCGAGGTCGGCGCCGGGCCGGGTGACGTGGTGCGGACGCGGATGTACGTGACGGACCGGATCTACGCCGACGAGGTGGGCCGGGCGCACAACGCGGTCTTCGGCCCGGTGCGTCCGGTCGCCACGATGGTGGTCGTGGCCGGGCTGATCGATCCGGATCTCCTGGTCGAGGTCGAGCTGGAGGCGTACCTGCCGGAGCGCTGACCGGTCCCCGGAGCGGTCGGCGCCGGCCGTCTCGCGGCCCGATAAGTTGTGCACAACTTGATTGCACGCTACGGTTCAGGGTGTGACCGATGATCTGGTGCTGCGCCGGCAGGTGTGCTTCGCGCTCTACGCGGCGTCGCGCGCCCTGACCGACGTCTACCGGCCCATCCTCGACGAGCACGGACTGACCTACCCGCAGTACCTGGTGCTGCTGGTGCTCTGGGAGCACGACGACGACGCCCCCACGGTCTCCGAGCTCGGCGGTCAGCTCCGGCTCGACTCCGGCACGCTCTCCCCGCTGCTCAAGCGGCTGGAGGCGGCCGGTCTGGTGGTGCGTACCCGCTCGGCTGCCGACGAGCGCCGGGTCGAGGTGGGCCTCACCGACCGGGGCCGGGCGCTGCGGGAGCGGATGGGTGACGTGCCGCGCCGGGTGGCCACCGCGACCGGGCTCACCGAGACCGAGCTGGTCTTCCTCCACGGCATCCTCACCCGGGTCACCGAGACGATCCACCGACAGAAGGAGCAGTGACATGCAGGTGCTCTACACCGCCTCCGCCCGCGCCACCGGCGACGGCCGCGACGGTCACGTCCGGACCTCCGACGGCACGGTCGAGCTGGACCTCGCCGTACCGAAGGAGATGGGTGGCGCCGGCGGCGCGGCCAACCCGGAGCAGCTCTTCGCGGCCGGCTACGCGGCCTGCTTCCACTCCGCGCTGCGCGTGGTGGCCCGGCAGGCCAAGGCGGACGTCTCCGGCTCGGTCGTCGAGGCGGAGGTCGGCATCGGCCCGAACGGCAGCGGCGGCTACGGCCTGGCCGTGACGCTCGTGGTGGACCTGCCCGCCGTCGAGCGCGCCGCCGCCGAGCAGCTCGTGGACGCGGCCCACCAGGTCTGCCCCTACTCCAACGCGACCCGGGGCAACGTCGAGGTGACCCGCACGGTCCGCGAGGCCCTGTGAGCACGGTGAGCGAGGCGAGCGTCAACCGGGAGATCCACCTGGCGTCCCGGCCGGAGGGCTGGCCGACCCCGGAGAACTTCCGGCTGGTCACCACCGAGGTGCCGACGCCGGGTCCGGGACAGGTAGTGGTCCGCAACCGGTTCATGTCCGTCGACCCGTACATGCGCGGACGGATGAACGACGTCAAGTCGTACGTGCCGCCGTTCGCGCTCGACGCACCGCTGGACGGCGGCGCGATCGGTGAGGTGGTGGCCGGCGAGGCCGGCGGCGTCAAGCCCGGCGACACGGTGCTGCACGGGCTCGGGTGGCGCGAGTACGCGCTGGTGGACGCCAAGGGCGTGCGCAAGGTCGATCCCGGCCTGGCGCCGGTCACCGCGTACCTGGGCGTGCTCGGCATGACCGGGCTGACCGCGTACGCCGGGCTGCTGGACGTGGCGGCGATGAAGCCGGGGGAGACGGTGTTCGTCTCCGGCGCGGCCGGCGCGGTGGGCAGCATGGTCGGCCAGATCGCGAAGCTGCGCGGCGCCGGGCGGGTGATCGGAAGTGCCGGTTCCGCGGCGAAGGTGGAACGCCTCACCGCGCTCGGGTTCGACGCCGCCTTCGACTACCACGACGGCCCGGTGTACAAGCAGCTGCGGGCCGCCGCTCCGGACGGCGTCGACGTGTACTTCGACAACGTCGGCGGCGACCACCTGGAGGCCGCGATCGGGGCGATGAACCTGCACGGCCGGGCCGCGATCTGCGGCATGATCGCGCAGTACAACGCCACCGAGCCGCCGGCCGCGCCGCGCAACCTGGCGCTGGTGATCGGCAAGCGGCTGACGCTGCGCGGCTTCCTCGTCGGTGACCACGGTCACCTGCGGGAGCAGTTCGTGCAGGAGGTGGCGGGCTGGCTGCGCGAGGGCCGGCTGTCGTACGACGAGACGATCGTGGACGGCATCGAGCAGGCCCCCGAGGCGTTCCTCGGCCTGCTGCGCGGCGAGAACCTCGGCAAGATGCTGGTCCGTCTCTGACCGGCGGGAACGCACTCCACCGCGGGCGGTGGTGACCGGCCTCACCGGCGGGTCACCACCGCGCGCGCGTTCGTTAGGCTCGGGGCATGACGGTGGCGGTACGGGTCATCCCGTGTCTGGACGTGGACGCCGGGCGCGTGGTCAAGGGGGTCAACTTCCTCGACCTGCGCGACGCCGGCGACCCGGTGGAGCTGGCGGCGGCGTACGACCGGGCCGGCGCGGACGAGCTGACCTTCCTCGACGTCACCGCGTCGTCCAGCGACCGGGGCACCATGCTCGACGTGGTGCGGCGCACCGCCGAGTCGGTCTTCATCCCGCTCACCGTGGGCGGCGGCGTCCGCCGGGTCGCCGACGTCGACACGCTGCTGCGCGCCGGTGCGGACAAGGTGGGCGTGAACACCGCCGCCATCGCCCGGCCGGAGCTGATCGCCGAGATCGCCGACCGGTTCGGCCGCCAGGTCCTGGTGCTCTCGCTCGACGTGCGCCGCGCACCGGACGGCACGACGCCGAGCGGCTTCGAGGTGACCACGCACGGCGGCCGGCGGGGCACCGGGCTGGACGCGGTCGAGTGGGCGGCCCGCGGCGCCGAGCTGGGCGCGGGCGAGATCCTGCTCAACTCGATGGACGCCGACGGCACCAAGGCCGGGTTCGACCTGCCGCTGATCCAGGCGGTCCGCGAGGTGGTCGACGTGCCGGTGATCGCCAGCGGCGGTGCGGGCGAGGTGGCCCACTTCCCGCCGGCGATCGGCGCCGGGGCGGACGCGGTGCTCGCGGCGAGCGTCTTCCACTTCGGCGAACTCACGGTCGGCGAGGTCAAGGACGCGCTGCGCGGCGCCGGGCACCCGGTGCGCTGAGGCGGCGGTCACTGCCGGCCGGATTGCCCCTCGGGGGAGCGGCGCGGCATCGGGATCGACCGGACCACGTACTCCTGCACGGCGGCGGCGTGGTCGTCCTCGTCGAGCTGCCACTCGGACTCGGCGGGCGGGTGCCGCCGGGTCAGCACGCCCTGCACCGTGTCGACAGTGGTGCCGAGCCCGGCGCTGGGCCGGGTGCGCCAGAGCCGCTCACCGTCCGGGGTGACCCGGAACCAGCCGTCGGCGACGCTGACCAGGCCCGCGCCGACGAGCCGCCGGACCGCCCCCTCCACCTCGTGCCGCTCCGGAATGGCCTGGTTGAGGTGGTCGGCGGTGGAGAGGACGTCGGCCAGCCGTACGCCTTCGGGGCGGCGTGTCGCGGCGGCCCGCCGGTGCCGGCCGGCGCCACTGGCGATGACCAACGCGACGAAGATCCAGGCGTCGCTCCAACGCCATCCGTTCTCCCCCATGCAGGAATGATGCCCGGCGGCGACGGCGGAGGAAACACCTGGTTTCCCGGTTCTGCGTCGTCGCAGCTCAGCGCGTTGCGGCTCGGGCCGGCCGTGGCGGTCGGCCCGGCCGTGGTCACGTAGCGTAGGCGCCGGCCGCCGGTCGTGCGGGCAGCGCGAAGACCGGGATGAAGAACTGGGCCAGCGGGCCGATGGTCAGCGCGTAGGCCACCGTGCCGAGGCCGACGGTGCCGCCGAGCAGCCAGCCGAGCGCCAGCACGGTGATCTCGATGACGGTGCGGACCAGCCGGACCGAGAACCGGGGGTGGCGGGCGACGAAGCCGGTCATCAGGCCGTCGCGCGGGCCGGGGCCGAGCCCGGCGCCGAGGTAGAGGCCGGTGGCGGCGCCGTTGGCGACGATCCCGGCGACGAGCAGCGCGACGCGCGCCGGCATGCCCTCCCCGGGCGGCAGCACGGCCAGGGTGGCGTCGACGACCAGTCCGATCACCACGACGTTGCTGACCGTGCCGAGGCCGGGCCGCTGCCGCAGCGGGATCCAGAGCAGCAGCACGAGGGCGCCGACGGCGATGGTGACGGTGCCGAAGGACAGGCCGGTCTGCCGGGCGAGCCCCTGGTGGAACACGTCCCACGGGTCCAGGCCCAGCTCCGACCGGATCATCAGCGCCATGCTCACGCCGTACAGGACCAGCCCGGCATAGAGCTGGGTGAGTCGTCGCGCGGGCCGGTGCCGGAGATTGCCAAGCGGTGCCATGCATGCCACCCTAGGGGCCAATCGCGGTCATCAAGGGTGCCAATTTCGGAGGTGTGGCCATGACCAGCCAGGTGCGCGGCGTCCAATTGGCGCGACTCCTCGGCCAGTGGCACGCCCTGCCGGGCCGCCGGCGCAGCCCCGACTACGCCGCGCTCGCCGGCGCCGTCCGCGGGTTGCTCGCCGACGGGCGGCTCCCACTCGGGGTACGCCTGCCGGCCGAGCGGGAGCTGGCCGAGGCGCTGCGGATCAGCCGGACCACTGTCACGGCCGCGTACCGGGAACTGCGGGAGAGCGGCCACCTGGCCAGCCGCCGGGGCGCGGGGAGCTGGACCATGCTGCCCGGCGGGCACCGGGTGGCCAGCACCGGGCTGTGGACGCCGCTGGACGACCGCGACATGATCGACCTGGGCGTGGCCGCGCTGTCCGCGCCCCCGCAGCTCGTCCCGGCCGCCCGGGCCGCGGCCGAGGACCTGCCCCGCTACCTCGGCGGCGCCGGCTACCACCCGACCGGCATCATCGAGCTGCGCGAGGCGGTGGCCCGCGCCTACACCGAGCGCGGTCTGCCCACCAGCCCGGAACAGATCATGGTCACCAGCGGCACCCAGCACGCGCTGGACCTGGTGCTGCGGCTGGCCCTGTCGCCCGGCGGCGCGGTGCTCGTCGAGTCGCCCACCTACCCCAACGCGCTGGCCGCGCTGTCCGCCCGGCGGGCCCGGATCGCCACGCACGGCCTGTCCGACGAGGGCTGGGACGCCGAACTGCTGCTCGGCAGCCTCCGGCAGACCCGGCCGAAGCTCGCGTACGTGATCCCCGAGTTCCAGAACCCGACCGGCCACCTGATGGCCGCCGACCTGCGCGAGCGGCTCGTCGGGACGGCCCACGCGGCCGGCACCGACCTGGTGGTCGACGAGTCCTTCGTCGACCTGCCGCTGGACGACACCACGCTGCCGCCGCCGGTGGCCGTCTTCGACCGGCACTCCCGGGTGATCAGCATCGGCGGCATGAGCAAGCCCTACTGGGGCGGGCTGCGGATCGGCTGGGTACGCGCCTCCGCGCCCCAGGTGCAGCGGCTGGCCGCGGCCCGGGTCGGGGTGGACATGGCCAGCCCGGTGCTCGACCAGCTGGTCGCCGTGCACCTGCTCACCGAGGCGCCGGCCATCGTGGCCGCCCGCCGGGCGCAGCTCGTCGCCCAGCGGGACGCCCTGGTCGCCGCGCTCGCCGACCGGCTGCCCGACTGGCGGGTACGGGTACCGAGCGGCGGCGTCACGCTCTGGGCCGAGCTGGACGGCCCGATCTCCAGCGCGCTGGCCCGCGCGGCCGAGGAGGTCGGCGTACGGCTGGCGCCCGGCCCACGGTTCGGCCTGGACGGGACGCTGGAACGCTTCCTGCGGCTGCCCTTCACGCTGCCCGCCGACGAGCTGGTGGAGGCGGTCGGGCGCCTCGCGGCGGTCCGCTACGACCTGGACCGCACCAGCCGGCCGCAGTGGCGGGAGCCGAGCGTCATCGCCTGAGCGAGTCCGGCCGCCCGATCCGGTGGTGATCGGCCCGAAATGCGGCTCCGGCCCGCCCGGTGTCCGCAGACTGCCCGAGTGGGGAACGGGAGCGGTGTCCGGCGGTCGTGGACCGTGCGGTCCGCCGCCCCGGGTTCCCGCACCACCCGGCTGGAGCTCTTCTACGACCTGGTCTTCGTCTTCGCGTTCCTGAACGTCACCACGCTCACCGCCTCGGAGCTCACGCCGGCCAACCTGTACCGCTTCCTGCTGGTGCTGGCGCTGCTTTGGTGGTCGTGGACCGGCTTCGCCCGGATGGGCAACTTCTTCCGTGCCGACCAGGGCGTGCTGCCGCTGGTCGGCTTCGTCACCGTGGCGGCGACGTTCATGCTGGTGCTCAGCGAGCCCAGCGCGTTCGAGGACCTCCCCGGCGGGCTGCCCGGCCCGCTGGTCTTCGCCGGCTGCTACTTCGTGATCCGGATGGCCCAGCTCACGGTCTTCGGCTGGGTGGACCGCGCCGACCCGGTCCGGCGCCGCCGGCTGCTCCTGCGCGCCGTGTTCCCGACCGTCGCCACGGTGCTGCTGGTCATCGCCGGAACCGTGCCGCCGCGGCTGCCGCAGGAACGGTTCGCGATCCCGCTGCAACTGGCGCTCTGGACGCTGGCGCTGCTCGTCGAGTACGTCGGCGGGGTGACGCTCGCCCGCCAGTGGTGGATGGTGGTCTCGGCCGGGCACTGGGCGGAACGGCACGCGCTGATCGTGCTGGTCGCACTCGGCGAGTCGATCATCGCGCTCGGCTTCGGCCCGAAGCACGGGCTGCCGCTGACCGGGCCGGTGGCGGTGTCGGCGCTGCTCGGCATCGTGGTCGTCGCGGCGCTGTGGTGGGCGTACTTCGACACGCTCGCGTTCGCGATGGAACAGGCGCTGCACCACGCCCGGAACGAGGTGACCCGGGTCCGGCTCACCCGGGACGTGTACACGTTCATGCACCTGCCGATGGTCGCCGGGGTCATCCTCTACGCGCTCGGCCTCAAGGACCTGCTGGCCGAGGCCGCCGACCCGGCCACGCCCACCTGGGGGCTGCCGCTGGGCGGCTTCTGGGGCGCGATCCTGTTCGGCGGGGTGGCGTTGTACCTGCTCAGCCTCGCCGGGTGCTGGTGGCTCGCGCTGCGCGAGGTGCACTGGCCGTTGCTGGCCGCGGTGGTGGCGCTGGCCGTGGTCGGTCCGTTCGTCTTCCGCATCCCGGAGCTGATCGCGCTCGGTGTGCTCGGGGTGATCACCGGCGTCGGTGTCACCTGGGAGACGCGCCGCGAGGACGGCGTCCGGCGCCGGGTACGCCGGCTCGCGCTGGAGGAGCAGATCGCCGCCGAGGCCGAGCAGAGCCACTGGCGGCAGCAGCACCTGTGAACGGCGCACGGCCGCGCCCCGGGACGGTGGGGCACGGCCGGCGCGACAGTGTGGCGGTGCGGCTACAGCTCGGCGAGCGTGCCCTCGTACATCTTGTCGATCTCGGAGGCGAAGTTCGTCTCCACGCTGCGGCGCTTGATCTTCAGCGACGGCGTGACCTCGCCGTCCTCGATGGTGAGGTCACGGGGGAGGATCGACACCTTCTTGATCGTCTCCCAGCGGTTGAGCTTGGCGTTCAGCTCGGCCACGTACCCCTCGACCATCTCCCGCGCCTGCGGCGAGGTGACGATCGTGGTGTAGTCGCTGCCCTCCAGCGCGGTGCCGGCGGCCCAGCCCTTGATCGCGTCCGGGTCCAGCGTGACGAGCATGGTGCAGTAGTTGCGCGCCTGCCCGATCACCACCGCCTGCGAGGTGTACGGGCACACCGCCTTGAACATGCCCTCGATGTGCGACGGCGCGACGTACTTGCCGCCGGACGTCTTGACCAGGTCCTTCTTCCGGTCGGTGATGCGCAGGTAGCCGTCGGCGTCGAGCGTGCCGATGTCGCCGGTGCGGAAGAAGCCGTCCTCGGTGAACGCGGCGGCGGTCTCCTCGGGCAGGTTGTGGTAGCCGCGCATGACCGGCTTGCCGCGCAGCAGGACCTCGCCGTCGGTGTCGATCCGGCACTCCAGGTCGCCCATGGCGCGGCCCACGCTGCCGATCTTCAGCCCGTCCGGCGGGTTCACGAACGCGCCCGCGCTGGTCTCGGTCAGACCGTAGCCCTCCGAGATGGGCAGGTTGGCGGCGGCGAAGAAGGTGGCGATCTCCTTGCTCAGCGGCGCCGCGCCGGAGACCAGCACCCGCATCCGGCCGCCGAGCCGGGCCTGGAGCTTGCTGAACACGAGCTTCTCGGCCACCGCGTACTTCATCCGCAGGCCGGCCGGGACCGGCTTGCCGGCCTGCTCCAGCGCGACCTTCTCCTTGCCGACCGCGACGCCCCAGGCGAAGATCTTGGCCTTGGCGCCGCCCGCGCCCTGCGCGGTGGTGACCGCCTTGTTGTAGACCTTCTCGAAGACCCGGGGCGCGCCGCACATGAGCGTCGGCTGCACCACGCCCAGCAGGTCGACGAGCTTGTCCACCCGGCCGTCGACGTACGTGGGCAGGCCGACGTGCGTGGCGCCGCAGAGCAGCGTCTTGCCGAACGAGTGCGACAGCGGCAGCCACAGGTACTGCAGGTCGTCGACGCGCAGCAGGCCCAGCTCGGCCTGTGCCACGCCCTCCCAGCACCAGCCGCCGTGCAGCAGCTCCACGCCCTTCGGGCGGCCGGTGGTGCCCGAGGTGTAGATCAGCGTGGCCAGGTGGTCCGGGCCGATGCCGGCGACGAGCATGTCGATCAGGTCCGGTTCGGCGCTGAGCGCGGCGGCGCCGCGCTCCTCCAGCTCGGCCAGGGTGAGCTGCGGGACGGCCGCCGCCGGGTCGGGCGTGCCGTCGAAGAGCACGACGTGGGTCAGCGCGGGCAGGTCCGCCCCGGCGATCTTCGCCGCCTGGGCCGGGTTCTCCGCGAACAGCACCTTCGAGCCGGAGTCGGCGATGATGTAGACCGCGTCGTCGGGTTCGGTGGTGGGGTAGACGGTGGTGGTCGCCCCACCGGCGCACATGATGCCGAAGTCGGCGAGCACCCAGTCCAGGCGCGTGTTGGCCAGGATCGCGACCGGGTTCTCCAGGCCGACACCGAGCCCGTGCAACCCGGCGGCGATCGCCTTGGCGCGCTGCCCGACCTGCTCCCACGTCAGCCAGACCGGGCCCGAGTCGTCGGGTGCGGGGTGGGCGAAGGCGTGCCGGTCGGGGGAATCCGCCACGCGCTTGAGGAACATGTCCGGTACGGAACGGTACGGTACATCGAGAGCCATCGCTGTAGCCGCCTTCAGGGGTGGAGGGACGTGACGGGGGTCACGCCGGTCTGCGGTTACCGAAGGGTATTGCCTGCACCCGGCCAGCGGCTAGCCCCGATCGGTCGAGTCGCCACCGGTCCCGCCTGCTGGAACCGCTCAGGCGTACCGGCTGGCCGCGCGGGACCAGTCGTAGGTGGCCCTGATCCAGTCCCGGCGGGTGTCCAGGAAGACCCGCATCCCCTCGTCGGCCACGACGCTCAGCGCCGCGTCCCGCTCCGCGTACGTGGCGAGGGCCTTGTTGAACCGGTCCGCCGCCGCGTACAGCGCCGCCGACTCGTCCTGCCCGGTCTCACCCGCGATCGTGGTGACCAGGTTGTGCGCCTCCGGGGCGGTGCCGCGCTCCTTGCCGTAGGAGAACAGGTCGTTGCACCAGCAGACCAGGTCGGTGGCGAGGGTGTCCAGGACGGTGAGCGCCGGCGCGACCCGCTGGTCGGCGCGGGGCGCGGACGGGCGGGCCAGGTCGGTCACCGTGAAGCTGGGACGCACCCCGCCGGTGTGGCGGCGCATCTGCGTGTACTCGGCCACCCCCGGCACCCGCCGGCGCTCCCGGTTGGCGGCCTCCCAGAGCAGCGCCAGCAGGTACTCCCGCAACTGGCTGACCAGGCGCAGCAGGTGGGCCGGCCGGCCCCGGTCGCGGACCCGCCGGCACAGGTCGTGCAGCGCCAGGGCGATCGGTCCGCCGTCGGCGGGCGCCGGCGCGTCCGGGTCGCCGTGCCGGTCGAGCACCGCCAGCAGCGCGGCGAGCGTCGGCGCCAGCAGCGTGGGCGTCGCTCCGAGCCCGTCGTCGTCGCAGGCGTCGTCCACCACGAACAGCCAGTTGATCAGGTCGGTGAGCAGGCGCAGCCCGTGCGGCGACGCCTCGGGGCAGGCGCGAGCGGCCAGCTCCGCCGCGTGCGCCCCGGCCAGCCGCCGGCGGCCGGCCTGGTCCTCCACCAGGCCGAAGTCACGTACCCAGGCGGCGCTCTCCGCGGCCGCCTGGTCGACGGCGGGGTGACGCCGGGAGGGAAAGGGCGGTTCGTGCAGTGCCGAGAGGGCGAAGTCGCGCATCGTCGTCCCCCTGTCCGCCGCCCCGCGGGGTCGGGCCGGTGCGCAGGAGCGTACGGGAGGACGTAACCGTTATCGACGTTCGGGTGTCCATTGTCCACTGTCAGCCGGCGATCGGCTGCATACCCTCGGTCACAAGCCCAGTTCGGCGGTACGCAGGCGTTCGGCGCGCTCGGCCGGACCGTCCACCTGGACCCGGGCCACCCGCTGCCGTCCGGTGAGGAACAGCACCAGCTCGCCCGGTGCGCCCACCACCCGCAGCCGTTCGCCGCCTGCGCCGGCCCGCAGCTCGCCGTGCCCCGGGGCCTGCACCAGCACCTCGGCCGGGAACCGCCGCAGCGCCATCCGGGCCAGCAGGGACGCCCGCTTCCACAGCACCGCCTGCTGCCCGGCGGGCAGGTCGCGCGGGTGCCAGCCCGGCCGGGCGCGCCGCACGTCCTCGTGGTGGATGAAGAACTCCATCCCGTTGGCCAGCTCGTCGGTGAGCGGGTTGCTGACCGGGCTCCACACCGGGGGACGGCGTACCCGGGCGATCAGGTCGGCGTACGGCCCGGCGGCGATGCGCCGGCGGACCGACTCGCCGTAGCCGCGCAGCGGCGGCAGCAGGATCCCGCCCGCCGCGTCCGGCCGGCGCTCCCGCACCAGCAGGTGCGCCGCCAGGTCACGGGTGGTCCACCCCTCGTTGACAGTCGGTGCGTCCGGTCCCAGTTCCAGCATCAGGTCGGCGAGCGCCTCGCGCTCCGCTCGGGCGTACCGCGGCATGGTCCGATCGTAGGCCCGTTCCGGCCGATCGGCGCGCCACGCCCGGCGGGACCCCACCGCCGGACCGGTTCCGGCCGCCCTCCACCAGGGTCCGGCGGGAACGTGACGGCGGACATATCCCGGCCGGGTCGGCGGGACCGGCGGCGAGCGGTAAGGATGGGGGAGAAAACTGCGGCTTACGGCGGGGGAGAGCGTGGCGAGCGGGACAAGTCGGGACGTGCTCGGCAGAGGGCTACGGGTGCTCGGCCGGGCCATCCGGGAACAGCCACGGATCTTCGCGGTCGCGGTGAGCGGCAGCGTGCTGTTCGGCCTCCTGGTGATCGCCAGCGCGTACGTGGTCGGGGCGGTGGTCGGCGACGTGGTGGTGCCGGCCGTGGAGCGCGGCGAGGTGGCGGAAGGGGCGCTGGCGCTGGCCGCGACGGCGCTGTTCGGCATCAGCGTGCTGCGCGTCGTCGGCATCTTCGGCCGCCGGCTCGGCGCCGGTTACATGCAGTACCGGCTCCAGGCCGCCTACCGTCGCCGGGTCACCCGCCGCTACCTGGAACTGCCGCTGGCCTGGCACCACCGCAACTCCACCGGCACGCTGCTGTCCAACGCCAACTCCGACGTGGAGGCGGCCTGGTACCCGATCGCGCCGCTGCCGTTCGCGGTCGGCACGCTGGTGATGCTCGTCGGCGCGGTGGCCTCGCTGTTCTTCACCGACTGGGCGCTGGCCCTGGTCGGCCTCGCCGTGTTCCCCGCGCTGTTCGCGCTCAACGTGGTCTACTCCCGCCGGATGGCGCCCCGGCAGGCCCGGGCACAGCGGCTGCGGGCCGAGGTCAGCGGCATCGCGCACGAGAGCTTCGACGGCGCGCTGGTGGTCAAGACGATGGGCCGCGAGGCGCAGGAGACGGCCCGCTTCGCCTCCCGCGCCGGTGAGCTGCGCGACGCGCTGATCTCGGTCGGCCGGCTGCGCGGCGTGTTCGACCCGCTGCTGGAGACGCTGCCCAGCCTCGGCACGCTCGCCGTGCTGGTGGTCGGCGCGATCCGGCTGCGGCAGGGCGCGATCAGCGTGACCGAACTGGTCAGCGTCGCGTTCCTGTTCACCGTGCTGGCCTTCCCGGTCCGCGCGATCGGCTGGGTGCTGGCCGAACTGCCGCGCAGCGTCGCCGGCTGGGACCGGGTCCGCCGGGTGCTGGACGCCACCGGCGAGATGCCGTACGGCACGAGGACGCTCGACCCGGCCACCCGCGAGCCGGCCACGCTCGCCTTCGACGACGTTCACTTCGCGTACGAGCCGGCCGAGGCGCACCTGCCCGGCGCCCAGGTGCTCGGCGAGGTGACGTTCACCGTGCCGGCCGGGAAGACCGTCGCCCTGGTCGGCCCCACCGGTGCGGGCAAGTCGACGATCGCGTCGCTGGCCGTGCGGCTGGTCGACCCGGGCGCCGGACGGGTCACGCTGGACGGCGTGGACGTGCGGGAGCTGACCGCCGCCTCGCTCGCCGGCACGGTGGCGCTCGTGGCGCAGGTGCCGTTCGTCTTCGACGACACGGTCCGGGCCAACATCGCGCTCGACCGCGCCGGCATCGGCGACGACGAGGTGTGGGCGGCGCTGCGGCTGGCCGAGGCGGACGGCTTCGTGGCCGCGCTGCCGGACGGGCTGGACACCATGGTCGGCGAGCGGGGCACGTCGCTGTCCGGTGGGCAGCGCCAGCGGCTGACGCTGGCCCGGGCGCTCGCCGGACGCCCCCGGTTGCTGGTGCTCGACGACGCCACGAGCGCCGTCGACCCGCGCGTCGAGGCGGCCATCCTGGCCGGGCTGCGCGCGCCGACCGACGGCGGCGCCCCGGCGTCGATCCTGGTGGTGGCGTACCGCCGGGCCACCATCGCGCTCGCCGACGAGGTGATCTACGTGGAGCAGGGCCGGGTGGTCGCCCGCGGCACTCACACCGAGCTGCTGGCCACCGTGCCCGGCTACGCCGACCTGGTCACCGCGTACGAGCAGGCCGAGCAGGAACGCGAGCAGAATCGGACGTACGACGAGGTCACGCCGTTGACCTCGGGCCTGGAGGTGGACCGGTGAGCGCGAGGAGTGCAGCGGAGCGGAGCCCCGCAGTCGCGAACGAACGGCGGGCCCGGTGAGCGCGACCACGGCGGAGGCGGACCGGAACACCGAGACCACCGAGTCGACCTGGCGGACGCTGCGGCGCGGGCTGGCGCTCTCCCCGGAGCTGCGCACCGGCCTCGCCGGCACGCTGGCGCTGGCGCTGGTCTACATGGTCGGCCGGGTCGCCGTGCCGGTGGCGGTGCAGCGCGGCATCGACCACGGAATCGTCGGCGGGCTCGACCTGAACGTCATCTCGCTCACCGTGGCGATCACCGCCGGGGTGCTGGTGGTCACCACCATCTGCGGCTACCTGATGATGCGCCGGCTGTTCACGGTGAGCGAGACCGCGCTGGCCGGGGTGCGCACCCGGGCGTTCCGGCACGTGCACGACCTGTCCATGCTGCACCAGCAGTCCGAGCGGCGCGGCTCGCTCGTCTCCCGGGTCACCAGCGACGTCGACCAGATCACCCAGTTCCTCCAGTGGGGCGGCGTGATCCTCATCGTCAACCTGGGCCAGCTGCTGGTCACCACCGCCGTGATGCTCGCGTACTCCTGGCAGTTGACGCTCGTGGTGCTCGTCGCGTTCGCGCCGGCAGTGCTGGTGATCCGGCAGTTGCAGCGCCGCCTCGCCGGGGCGTACGGGCTGGTGCGGCAGCGCACCGGCACGCTGCTCGGCGCGATCGGCGAGAGCGTGGTGGGCGCGCCGGTGATCCGGGCGTACGGCATCGCCGGGCGCACCGCGCGGCGGCTCGACACGGCCATCGACGGGCAGCGGGTGGCCCAGCAGCGGGCGATCCGGATCAGCATCATGGGCAGCTCGGTGGGGGAGCTGGCCGCCGGGCTGGCGCTGGCCGGCGTGGTGGTGGTCGGGGTCAGCCTGGGCGTCGACGGCACGCTGTCGATCGGTCAGCTCACCGCGTTCCTGTTCCTGGTCACGCTGTTCATCCAGCCGGTGCAGATCGCCACCGAAGTGCTCAACGAGGCGCAGAACGCGATCGCCGGCTGGCGCCGGGTGCTGGACGTGCTGGACGTCTCCCCGGACGTGGCCGACCCGGGCGAGCAGGGGCGGGAGCTGCCGCCGGGGCCGCTGGACGCCCGGTTCGCCGGCGTGACGTTCGCCTACCCCGGCGGGCCGCCGGTGCTGCACGACGTGACGCTGGACATTCCGGCCAAGAGCCGGGTGGCGGTGGTGGGCGAGACCGGAAGCGGCAAGACCACGTTCGCCAAGCTGCTCACCCGCCTGATGGATCCGACCGAGGGCGCGGTGCTGCTCTCCGGGGTCGACCTGCGGCAGGTGCGCTTCGACTCGCTGCGCTCCCGGGTGGTGATGGTGCCGCAGGACGGCTTCCTGTTCGACGCCACGGTCGGGGAGAACGTCCGCTTCGCCCGCCCCGACCTGACCGACGAGCGGCTCACCGCCGCCTTCGGCGAGCTGGGCCTGTCCGACTGGCTGGACGGGCTGCCGTCCGGGCTGGACACGCCGGTCGGCGAGCGCGGTGAGGCGCTGAGTGTCGGCGAGCGGCAGCTCGTGGCGCTGGCCCGGGCGTACGTCGCGGACCCGGACCTGCTGGTGCTGGACGAGGCGACGAGCGCTGTCGACCCGGCCACCGAGGTCCGCCTGCAACGGACGCTCGACGCGGTGACCCGGGGCCGGACCACGCTCGCCATCGCGCACCGGCTGTCCACCGCGCAGGCGGCGGACGAGGTGATCGTGGTGGACCGGGGCCGGATCGTGCAGCGCGGCCCGCACGAGGAGCTGGTCCGCGACACCGACTCGGTCTACGCCCTGCTGTACGCCTCCTGGCTGGAACAGACCCGCTGATCTTGGCGGGTCCGCCAGGGCTGGAGCAGACCCGGTAACCGGTCAGCGGGAGTAGAACTCCACTACGAGCTGCTCGTCGCACACCACCGGCACCTCGTGCCGGGCCGGTTCGCGCACCAGCGTGGCGCGCAGCTCGGCCGGCTGCGCCGACAGGTACGGCCGGGGCTGGGCGTCGGCGTGCGCGCCGGCGGCGGCGAGCTGGAACGGCGGCAGCGCGCGGCTGCGCTCGCGTACGCCGACCACCTGGCCGGGCCGCAGCCGGTACGACGGCCGGTCGACCTTGCGCCCGTCCACTGTGATGTGGCCGTGCGCGACGAGCTGGCGGGCCTGGTAGATGCTGCGCGCCAGCCCGGCCCGCAGCACCACCGCGTCGAGGCGCCGCTCCAGCAGCGCGACGAGCGTCTCGCCGGTCTTGCCGGCGCCCCGGGCGGCCTCGTCGAACAGCCGGCGCAGCTGGGCCTCGCTGACGTTGTACTGGTGGCGCAGCCGCTGCTTCTCCAGCAGCCGAACCTGGTAGTCGGAGGTGGTGCGGCGGGACCGGCCGTGCACGCCCGGGGGATAGGGGCGCCGCTCGAAGTACCGCACGCACTTGCGGGTCAGCGGGATACCGAGGGCGCGGGAGAGCCGGGCCTTGGGCCGGGGGTGGTTCACGTCGACGTCTCCGATCGTCTAGCCTGCTTCTTAGGTAAGCCTAACCTATATTGAGGAGGTCGGGATCATGCGGCCCAGCCCGGCGGAGATCGTGCGAACCCTGGTCGCGGGCCGGTTGCCCGCCCTCGTTCACCTGGCCCGGCATCCCGGCCCGCACCAGGTCCGGCACGCCGTCGACCCGGACGGGCGGGTGCTGCTGCTCGTACCCGTGGTCAGTGATCTCGCCGCGGCGCTCGTGCCGCCGGCGGGCGACACCGACGTGGCCACCGTGCTCGACGTGCTCGACCTGCCGCCCGCGGCCGGGGCGCCCTCGCTCGGCCGGGCCTGGGTGTCCGGCTGGGCCGCCCGGCTGGACGGGGACGAGGCGCGCGACGCGGCGGTCGACTTCGCCGCCACCGACCCGGCCGGCGACCTGCTCGACGTGGGCCGCCGGTTCCACCTGCACCGCTTCGAGGTGGCCGAGGCCCGCTGGGAGCGCGCCGGGCGCGTGCGCCGGGTCGACCCGGAGGCGTTCGCGGAGGCCGAGCCCGACCCGCTGCACCCGGTCGAGGCCGACCTGCTGGCCGACCTGGCCGACCACCACACCGAGCAGGTCGGCGACTACCTGCGGCGGCGGCTCGCCCTGCCCGGCGACCAGGTACCCCGGGTGGTCCGGATCGACAGGTACGGGCTGCTGGTCGCGCACGGGCGGCCCGGCGCGACCCGGCGGGCCCGGCTCGCCTTCCCCCGGCCCGTCGCCGACGTGGCGGAGCTGTCCCGCCTGCTGCACCCGATGCTCTGCCCCCGGGCCGCGGCCTGAGCGGCGCCGTCCCGGCTGCCGGAGCCGGCGGCCGGGAGGCTCAGGTGATGTCGCCGGTCAGATACCGCTGGACCGTCGGGCCGATGGCGGCCACCAGTGTCGCCGGCTCGGCGGTGGCGACCGCGTCGAGACGGAGCACGTACCGCATCATGGCCAGCCCGGCGAGCTGGGTGGCGACCAGCCCGCCGCGCAGCGCGCGCTGCGCCGGGTCGACGCCGAGGTGGTCGAGCACCCGGCGCAGCACCTGCGTGACCAGGAACTCGCGCAGCAGGCGCGCGGTCCAGTCGTTGCTGACGGCCGAGCGCAGCAGCGCCACCGCCGCCGTGCCGGTGGGGGAGTCCCAGACCTCCAGGAACACCCGGACCATCCGCTCGCCGGCCGCGTCCGGGCCGCCGGCGAGCACCGCCGGCAGCAGCCGCCCCGGGTCGGCCGGGAACGCCGTGGCGGCCCGGAACAGCTCCTCCTTGCCGCCGAAGTAGTGGTGCACGAGCGCCGGGTCCACGCCGGCCGCCGCGGCGATGGCCCGGATCGACGCGGCGTCGAAGCCGCGCTCGGCGAACGCCTCCCGCGCCGCGGCGAGGATGGCCTCACGGGTGTCCGGGCTGCCGGGCCGCCGCCCGGTGCGCCGCGCGTTCACCCGCTGCGCCGGCGCAGCGTCGCGGCGGCCAGTACCAGCGCCGCCACCGCCGCCCCGGCCACGATCGCCACGTCCCGCCACATCGTCCCGGTCGGCTCGGCGTGCGCGCCGACTTCCTGGAGCGCCTCGACCGCGTACGACAGCGGCAACGCGTCGCTGACCGCCTGGAGCCAGCCGGCCATCTGGTCGCGCGGCACGAACAGGCCGCACAGCAGCAGTTGCGGGGCCACCACCACCGGCATGAACTGGACCGCCTGGAACTCGGTGCGGGCGAACGCCGAGCAGAACAGCCCGAGCGCCACCGCGAGCACCGCGTTCACCCCGGCGATCAGCACGACCAGCCACGCGCTGCCCGCGGTCTCCAGCCCGAACACCCGGTACGCGACGACCGAGGCGACAGTGGACTGGAGCACCCCGGCCAGGCCGAACGCGATGCCGTACCCGAACAGCAGGTCGAGCTTGCCCAGCGGCGTGGTGAGCAGGCGCTCCAGTGTGCCGGTGGTGCGCTCGCGGAGCATGGCGATGCTGGTCACGAGGAACATGATGATGAACGGGAAGAAGCCCAGCATGATCAGGGCCACCCGGTCGAACGTGCTCGGCGCGCCGGGCGGGGCGGGCTGGTCGACGTACATGAAGTAGACGAGCGTGAGCAGCACCGACGGCACCACCACGAGCAGCGCCACGGTCCGCCGGTCGTGCCGGAGCTGGCGCAGGATGCGCCCGGTGGTGGCGGCCAGGATCCGTCCGTTCATCGCGCCTCTCCCTCGGCGTCGCGGATCAGGCGCAGGAACGCCTCCTCCAGGTCGTCGGTCCCGGTTGCGGCGCGGACCGCGGCCGGGGTGTCGTCGGCGACCAGCCGGCCCTCGCGGATGAGCAGCAGCCGGTCGCAGCGGGCCGCCTCGTCCATCACGTGGCTGGAGACCAGCAGCGTGGTGCCGTTCGCGGCCATGGCGTGGAACCGGGCCCACAGGTCGGCCCGCAGCACCGGGTCCTGGCCGACAGTCGGCTCGTCGAGGACCACCAGCTCCGGTTCGCCGACCAGCGCGCAGGCGAGTGAGGCGCGGCTGCGCTGGCCGCCGGAGAGCGTGCCGACGAGCTGGTCGGCCGCGTTCCCCAGGCCGACGTCGGCCACCGCGCGGTCGGCCTCGGCGCGGCCCCGGCCCTGCAGCACCGCGAAGTAGCGGGCGTTCTCCCGCACCGTCAGGTCGGCGTACACGCTCGGCGCCTGGGTCAGGTAACCGACCCGGCGGCGCAGGTCGGCCGAGCCGGCGGGGCGGCCGAGCACGTCCACCGCGCCGGAGCCGACCGTCTGCACGCCGACCACCGCGCGCATCAGTGTGGTCTTGCCGCTGCCGCTGGGCCCGAGCAGCCCGGTCACGGTGCCCCGGGGCACCCCGCAGGTGATGCCGTGCAGCACCCGCCGCCCGCCCCGGTCGACCACCAGCTCGCGGACCGACACCGCGTCGTCCATGCTCGCCTCCGTCAATTCATCACCCGTTGAACTCAACGGTAGGTGAATTCCTCCCCGAGGGCAACGGGGGACTTGACTTCGAGTGCGCTCGAACTGGAAGTCTGGAGGGCGTGGACATCAGCACGCGGGAGATGAGCCTCACCGTGGGTGAGGCGGCGGAACGGGTCGGCCTGACCACCTACACGCTGCGCTGGTACGAGCAGGAGGGCCTGGTGGGCCGCGTCGGACGGGACTCGTCCGGCCGCCGGCGCTACACCGAGTCCGACGTCAACTGGCTGTTCCTGCTCACCCGGCTGCGGCGCACCGGGATGCCGGTGCGAGACATGCGCCGCTACGCCGAACTGGCCCGGCACGGGGACGGCACGCTCGGCGCGCGGCGGGCGCTGTTCGAGGCGCACCGGGCCCGCGTCCTGGCCCGGATGGCCGAGCTGGAGGAGGACCTGAAGGTCCTCGAACACAAGATCGACGCGTACCGCCGTGCGGAGGAGGAATCCGGCTGAACGCCCCAGTGGCGGACACGGGGTCCGGCAACGGTCATTGCGGTGAAGATCGGATTTCGGCACCATGGCGCCGTGGGTCCAGCGCAGTTGCCCGACACCGCGTTCCTCGACGACTGGGCCGCCCGCCTGCGGCAGGCCGCCGACCGGCCGGTCGTCGGGATCATGCTGCGCGGCAGCCACGCCCGGCGGGCCGCCACCGAGCACAGCGACGTGGACGTGGACGTGCTCGTGGCCGCCGACGACGGACGGCCCGCCGATGCGGGCGCCCGGCAGGCCACGTCCCGCCGCGGCACGCCGTACGCGGCCCGGCGGGCGTACCTGACCGAGTTCGCCGGTCGCCTCGTGCACGTCTCGGTGGCCGCCCGCGACGTCCGCTCCTGGGTACGCCGCCTCGGCCAGCCCGCCGACTGGGCGTTCGGGCTCCCGGTCACCGCGCCCGCCCGGCTGCTGTGGGCCGTACCGGAATGGCGCCGCCTGATCGACCTGCCGGTGCTCTGCCAGCCCGCCGACGAGCCGCGACTGGAGGAGCTGATCGCGACGCTGGGCAAGGTCGCCGCGGCCCGCGTGGCCGACGACCCGGTCGGGGTCCGGCTCGCCGCGGCCGACCTGGCCCGGCTCTGCCCCTCGGTGCTGCGGCCGGCCAACCCGACCGTGCGCGTGGTGTCCCGCCGGGCCGCCCTGACCGCCGCGCTGGACCTGCCGGTCGCCCCGCCCGGCTACCGCCACGACATGCTGCTCTGCCTCGGCCTGCGCGCCGGTGACCCGGCCGAGGTCGGCGCCGCCGCCGGACGGCTGGTCACCGGCATCCTCCCGCTGATCCGCCCGTACGCCGGCGAGATCGCCGCCACCCACGGCGCGGACCTGGCCGAGGCGCTGGTCGACGGCCGGGTGGACCGCTACCTCGCCCGGCTGGGCCGGGCGCTGGGCACGGTGACGACCGCCTCCCGGGACACGTCGGCGGTGCCCGGACCGCGTGCGGGAGAATGGTCAACCGTGCCCGCCCCTGACGCGCCGCTGACCGGCGCCCCCGTTCCCGGACCGGCCCGCCCGTCCCGGCTCGACCCGGCCATCGCGGCGAAGCTCCGCCGCACCCCGGACGGCCTGGTCGCCGCCGTGGTCCGCGCCCACGACTCGGGCGAGGTGCTGATGGTCGCCTGGATGGACGACGAGGCGCTGCACCGCACGCTCACCACCGGCCGGGCCACCTACTGGTCGCGCAGCCGCGGCGAGTACTGGGTCAAGGGCGCCACCTCGGGCAACCACCAGTACGTGCGCTCGGTGGCCCTCGACTGCGACGGCGACGCGCTGCTGGTCAGCGTCGAGCAGGTCGGCGCGGCCTGCCACACCGGGCAGCGCACCTGCTTCTTCACCGAACTGCCGGTCAGCACCCCGGAGGCGACCCCGTGACCGACGGCACGGTCAGCCCGGACCGGTCCACCTTCGCCGACCTGGCCGCCCGCTGGCGGGTCGTGCCGGTGACACGGCGGCTGCTCGCCGACGCGGAGACGCCGGTCGGGGTCTACCGCAAGCTGGCCGGCGGTCCCGGCACGTTCCTGCTGGAGTCCGCCGAACAGGGCGTCGGCTCGGCCGGCACGGCCTGGTCGCGCTACTCGTTCATCGGCGTCCGCAGCAGCGCCACGCTCACCGAGCGCGACGGCGCGGCGAGCTGGACCGGCACGCCACCGGCGGGCGTGCCCACCGGTGGCGACCCGGTCACCGTGCTGCGCGAGACGGTCGCCGCGCTCGCCGGGCCGGGCTGGGACCCGGCCGGTGACATGCCGCCGCTGACCGGCGGCCTGGTCGGCTACCTCGGGTACGACCTGGTCCGCCGCTTCGAGCGCCTGCCCGAGCTGACCGAGGACGAGCTGGACGTGCCCGAGCTGGGCATGATGCTCGCGACCGACCTGGTGGTCCTCGACCACTACGAGGGCTCCGCGATCCTGGTCGCCAACGCGGTGCTGCCGCCGCTGGACGACCCCGACCGGGCCGGGCGGGTCGAGGCCGCGTACCACCACGCCGTCGGCCGCCTCGACGCGATGACCAGCGCGTTGTCCCGGCCGATCCCGCCCATGGTCTCGACTGTGGGCCGGCCCGGCGTCGGCGAGGTGGTCAGCCGCACCCCCGAGGGCGGCTACCCGCAGGCGGTGGAGGCGGCCAAGGAGGCGATCCGGGCCGGCGAGTGCTTCCAGATCGTGCTCAGCCAGCGCTTCGAGCGCCCCACCGACGCCGACCCGCTCGACGTCTACCGGGTGCTGCGCACCACGAACCCCAGCCCGTACATGTACCTGCTGCGCTTCGACGGCTTCGACATCGTCGGCTCGTCACCGGAGGCGCACCTCAAGGTCAGCGCCGGCCCGGACGGGCGGCGCCGCGCGCTGCTGCACCCGATCGCCGGCACCCGGCCGCGCGGCGGCTCCCCGGACGGCGACGCCAAGCTCGCCGCCGAACTGCTCGCCGACCCCAAGGAACGCGCCGAGCACGTGATGCTCGTCGACCTGGGCCGCAACGACCTGGGCCGGGTGTGCCGCCCGGGCACCGTCGAGGTGCCCGAGTTCGCCACCATCGAGCGCTACAGCCACGTCATGCACATCGTCTCCACAGTCGTCGGCGAGCTGCGCGACGACCGCACGGCGTTCGACGCGCTGGCCGCGACGTTCCCGGCCGGGACGCTCAGCGGCGCGCCCAAGGTGCGCGCCATGGAGATCATCGAGGAGCTGGAGCCGGTGCGGCGCGGCGTCTACGGCGGCACCGTCGGCTACTTCGCCTTCGGCGGCGACCTGGACATGGCCATCGCCATCCGTACCGCGCTGATTCGCGACGGCCGCGCCTACGTGCAGGCCGGTGCCGGGATCGTGGCCGATTCGGACCCCGCCGCCGAGGACCAGGAGACGCGCAGCAAGGCCGCCGCCGTCCTCGCCGCCATCGCGGCCGCCGAGACGCTGCGGGCCGCCCGGTGAGCGCGCCCGGCACCACCGTGCCGACCGCCCGCGGCCGGCGCGAACTCGCGTACGCGGTGCTGCTCTGCCTGGCCGGCGCGGGCCTGGCCTGCTGGGCGGTGACCCGGACCTGGGCGGTCGAGGTGACCGCCCGGGGATCGCTGCCGTCCGGCCGGGCCGGGCGCACGGGTACGGAGCTGCTGCCCTGGGTGCTGGCGCTGACGTACGTGGGACTCGCCGGCGGCGGCGCGGTGCTCGCCACCCGGGGCCGGCTGCGCCGGCTGCTGGGTGTGCTGCTGGCCGGCGTCGGCCTGGCGGTGGCGGTCGGCGGCGGGATCGGCCTGACCGAGACCGGCGTGAGCCGGCAGTGGCCGGCGCTGGTGCTGGCCGGCGGCCTGGCCCTGGCGGCCGGCGGCGCGTTCACCGCGCTGCGCGGCGACGGCTGGCCGGCGATGGGCGCCCGGTACGAGCGGCGGTCCGCCCCGGCGGACGAGCCCGGCCGGCCGGCGGTCGAACGCGGCACCCGGGACGCGTGGGACGCGCTGGACCGGGGCGAGGACCCGACGGTCAGCTGACCGGCTGCGCCTCGCGGGCGTCGCGCCGCTGCCGGGCCGCGGCCCGCGCGGCGGCCAGCTCGGCCACCAGCCGCTCCAGCTCGCGGCGCTGGGCGGCGCGGGCCCGGTCGGCGCAGACCGCCTCCCAGGCGTTGCCCCGGGCGGTACGCATCCGGCCCTCACCGGCCACCGCGCGTTCGAGCGTGTGCACCACGCCGACGGCGAGCGAGGCGACGGTACGGGAGATGGTGGTCAAGCCGATGGTCTGGGTCGGCCCGTTGGCGCTCATGGTCACCCCATACGAGATCGTTGGCGACGGTCGGCAGCCGCCGGCGTCGAGTGTGCCCGACGACGATGCTTCCGGGTGGACGTTTCGCCGCCGTGAAGCACAGGTCAACGCTGTCGCACCGGGGTCGACCTGGGCAGGGCCGGAGGTCCTTGAGCTTGGTCACAGCCCATCGCCGGAACCCGTCCTGCGGGCCCGGAACGATCGTGGTGAGATAGGGGATGGGTGACGGTCGATGCCAGCGGTGGCGCTGCGTGACATGGCGTTCACCGGAAGTCGGCCATCATGCCACAGCCCATGTCGTGAGGTGCGCCATACCCCCCGGCACTCGTCGCCAGGTGGCGCCCCCTAGCATCGGCCCATGACGCCCGGAGAGGGGAGTCCGTTGGTGACTGCTGAGCATGCGCACGCGGAGGGGGACGACGCCGGAGCGGCGCCGTCCGCAGGGGTGCTCGACGAGATCCTGGCCGGCGTGCGCGAGGACGTGGCCCGGCGCCAGGAGCAGGTTCCGCTGGAGCGGATCCGGGAACTGGCCGCCGCCGCGCCGCCACCGCTGGACGCGTACGCGGCGCTGCGCCGCCCCGGCGTGGCCGTGATCGCCGAGGTGAAGCGTTCGTCGCCGTCCAAGGGGCGGCTGGCCGAGATCGCCGACCCGGCCGACCTGGCCGGGGACTACGCCGCCGGTGGCGCGCGGGCGATCAGCGTGCTGACCGAGGGCCGCTGGTTCGGCGGGTCGCTCGACGACCTGGCGGCGGTGCGGGCCGCGGTGAACGTGCCGGTGCTGCGCAAGGACTTCGTGGTCTCCAGCTACCAGGTGCACGAGGCCCGCGCGCACGGCGCCGACCTGGTGCTGCTGATCGTCGCCGCGCTGGAGCAGAACGCGCTGGTCGGGCTGCTGGAGCGGATCGAGTCGCTCGGCATGACCGCGCTGGTCGAGGTGCACACCGAGGAGGAGGCGGACCGTGCCCTGGAGGCCGGTGCGCAGGTGATCGGCGTGAACGCCCGCGACCTGCGTACCCTGGAGGTCGACCGCTCGGTGTTCGAGCGGATCGCTCCCGGCCTGCCGAGCAGCGTCGTCAAGATCGCCGAGTCCGGGGTGCGCGGTCCGCACGACCTGATCCGGTACGCCTCCGCCGGCGCCGACGCCGTGCTGGTGGGCGAGGGCCTGGTCACCCAGAAGAGTCCGCGCGAAGCGGTCGCCGAGCTGGTCAACGCCGGTAACCACCCGGCCACGCCCCGCCCGGTGCGCTGAGCCGCCGGGCACCCGATCCGAGAGGACGCCCGCGATGAGCGCCGCACCCGCAGCCGGCCAGGTCCCCGACGCCGCCGGTCACTTCGGCCGGTTCGGCGGCCGGTTCGTCCCCGAGGCGCTGGTCGCCGCGCTGGACGAGCTGGACGCGGCGTACCGGAAGGCGATGGGCGACGAGGACTTCCTCGCCGAGTTCGACGCGTTGCTGCGCGACTACGCCGGCACGCCCTCGCTGCTCTACGAGGCCCGGCGGTTCTCCGCGCAGATCGGCGCGCGGGTCCTGCTCAAGCGCGAGGACCTCAACCACACCGGCGCCCACAAGGTCCGCAACGTGCTGGGCCAGGCGCTGCTCACCAAGCGGATGGGCAAGCGGCGGGTCATCGCGGAGACCGGCGCCGGCCAGCACGGCGTCGCCACCGCTACCGCCGCCGCGCTGTTCGACCTGGAATGCGTCGTCTACATGGGGCAGGTGGACACCGAGCGGCAGGCGCTGAACGTGGCGCGGATGCGGATGCTCGGTGCCACCGTCGTCCCGGTGACCACCGGCTCGCGCACGCTCAAGGACGCGATGAACGAGGCGATGCGGGACTGGGTCGCCAACGTCGAGGACACCCACTACCTGATCGGCACCGCCGCCGGCCCGCACCCGTTCCCGGAGATGGTCCGGGACTTCGTGCGCGGCATCGGCGAGGAGGCCCGCCGGCAGTGCCTGGACCTGACCGGCGCGCTGCCGGACGCGGTCGCGGCCTGCGTCGGCGGCGGCTCCAACGCGCTCGGCATCTTCCACGCGTTCGTGCCGGACACCGGGGTCCGGCTCTACGGCTTCGAGGCCGGCGGCGAGGGCGTCGACACCGGCCGGCACGCCGCCAGCATCACCGGCGGCTCGTCCGGCGTGCTGCACGGCACCCGCACGTACGTCCTGCAGGACGCCGACGGGCAGACCATCGAGTCGCACTCGATCTCGGCCGGCCTGGACTACCCGGGCGTCGGGCCGGAGCACGCCTGGCTGCACGACAGCGGCCGGGCCACCTACCTCCCCGTCACCGACGACGAGGCGATGGCCGCGTTCGAGCTGCTCTGCCGCACCGAGGGCGTGATCCCGGCGATCGAGAGCGCGCACGCGCTGGCCGGTGCCCGCGCGATCGCCCCCCGGCTCGCCGAGGAACTGGGCCGGGAGCCGGTGATCGTGGTCAACCTGTCCGGCCGGGGCGACAAGGACGTGCACACCGCCGGCGCGTACTTCGGCATCCTCGACAAGGAGTGACAGCGTGAGCCGCATCGGGGTCGCCTTCGACAAGGCGCGGGCGGACGGGCGGGCGGTGCTGGTCGGCTGCATGCCGGCGGGCTTCCCGACCGTCGAGGGCAGCATCGCCGCCATGAAGGCCATGGTCGAGGCGGGCGTGGACGTCATCGAGGTGGAGATCCCGTACTCCGACCCGGTGATGGACGGCCCGGTCATCCAGAAGGCGAGCGACATCGCGCTCGCCGGCGGTGTCCGCGTCGCGGACGCGCTGCGCGTCGTCGAGGCCGTCGCCGCGACCGGGGCCAGCGTGGTCACCATGACCTACTGGAACCCCATCGAGCAGTACGGCGTGGACGCGTTCGCCCGCGACATGGCCGCCGCCGGTGGCACCGGCCTGATCACGCCGGACCTGATCCCGGACGAGGCCGCCGAGTGGCTGGCCGCCTCCGACGCGCACGGCCTGGACCGTACGTTCCTGGTGTCCCCGTCCTCGACCGACGCGCGGCTGCGGATGACCGTCGAGCACTGCCGCGGGTTCGTCTACGCCACCGCGATCATGGGCGTCACCGGCGCTCGCGCGCAGACCTCCGAGGCCGCCCCGGTCCTGGTGTCCCGGCTGCGCGAGGTCACCGACATCCCGGTCGGCGTCGGGCTGGGCGTGGGCACGGGCGCGCAGGCCGCCACCGTCGCCGGGTACGCCGACGCGGTGATCGTGGGCAGCGCGCTGGTCCGCTGCGTGCTGGACGCCCCGGACCAGGCCGCCGGCCTGACCGCGCTGCGCAAGCTCAGCTCCGAACTGGCCGAAGGCGTCCGCAACCCGGCCCGCTGACCGCTCCTGGCCGCCCACCTGCTCGATCGACTCCGTTCCGCCGAGGTGGCGTGGTCGGGGCCGCCGGGATGCCGCCACTTCGCCGATCTGGTGTCGATCATGCGCGAGCGCGCTGGCCGGTCGTGTGCCGCAGCACGCCGGCGCGGCCGGCGAGCGCGTCCGCGATCGCCGCGCGCGTGGTGGGGGTCAGCACGTCGGGTAGCTCCTGCGGCGGCCACCACCGCGGCAGGCACCCGGCCACCGGCTCGCCCGCCGGTTCGACGTCGGCCGGCCCGGCGCGGAACACGTGCACCAGCACGTCGGGGCGCGCGCCGCACCGCCCGGCCGGTGGGGCGGGCGCCGGTGGACCGGTGACCCGGTAGAGGCCGACCAGGTCGGTCAGCTCCACCGCCCAGCCGGTCTCCGCGCGGACCGCCCGGACGGCGGCGTCCGCCGGGCTCTCGTCGTGACGCAGCCGCCCGCCCGGCAACCCCCAGCGGCGGGCCCCCTCGGTCCGGCGGCAGAGCAGCAGCCGGCCGGACCCGTCGGTGACGACAGCGGCGACCGCCCAGGTGAGCGGGCTCATGGACAAAGAGCGTACGACCGTGCAAACCAGAAGTCATCCGACCCGCGCGGCAGGCGGCCCGGGGTGCCGCACACACGGTCCGCACCGGTACCGTGTGCACCCGTGACCCTCGCCCCGATGACCCCACTGGCGGCCATGCCCAGCCCCAGCACCGCCGTCTGGCAGCTCGGTCCGGTTCCGATCCGGGCGTACGCGCTCTGCATCATCCTCGGCATCGTGGTGGCCTGCGTGGTCACCGAGTACCGGCTGCGCCGCCGCGGCGTGGCGCCGGGCGCGGTGCTCGACATCGCCGTCTGGGCGGTGCCCGCGGGCATCATCGGCGCGCGGATCTACCACGTGATCACCTCGCCGGAGAAATACTTCGGCGCCGGTGGTGAGCCGATCAAGGCGCTCTACATCTGGGAGGGCGGTCTCGGCATCTGGGGCGCGGTGGCCGGTGGCGCCGTCGGCGCGTGGCTCGCCGCCCGGCAGCTCGGCATCCCGTTCGCCGTCGTCGCCGACGCGCTGGCTCCGGGGCTGCCCCTGGCGCAGGCCGTCGGCCGCCTGGGCAACTGGTTCAACAACGAGCTGTACGGCGGGCGGACCACGCTGCCCTGGGGCCTCGAAGTGCACGTGATGGACCCGGACAACCCGGGTCACGCGCTGCGCGACGACGCAGGCAACCCGGTGCTCCAGCCGGGGCTCTACCACCCGACGTTCCTCTACGAGGCGCTCTGGAACATCGGCGTCGCCGCGCTGGTGCTGTTCCTCGACCGCAAGCTGCGGCTCGGTCGCGGCCGGGCGTTCGCGCTCTACGTGATGGGCTACACGGCGGGCCGGTTCTGGATCGAGCTGATGCGCACCGACGAGGCGAACCTGATCCTCGGCGTACGCCTCAACGTCTGGACCGCCGCGCTGGTCTTCCTCGGCGCGCTGGCCTACTTCATCCGGGTGCGCGGTCCCCGCGAATACCTGGTGCCGGTGGGCGAGCCGGCTCCCGTGGCCGGTCCGGCCGGCGACGTGTCGCAGGTCGACCTGTCCGCCCGGGAGGCCGCCGCCCGGCCGGTCGCGCCCGAGGGCTACCGGGTGGTGAGCGAGGAACAGTTCGACGCGTACCGGGAGACCGGTGTGCTGCCCCCGGAGCCGGACGACGAACCGGCACGGGCCGAGTCCGCCGCCGACGACGCCGCGACGGGCGGCACGGACGGCGACGACAGCGCGGACGCCGACCGGGCGGACGGCGACGACACGGATCCGGAGCGGGCGGACGCCGAGCGCACGAACGCCGGCCGGGCCGACGGCGGCGGGCGCCCGGCGGACCGGGACAGCTGAGCGGGGGAGTCATGTGCAGCGCGGTGGTGGTCGGCGCCGGCCTCGGCGGAATGGCGGCGGCCGGTGTGCTGGCCCGTTCGGGCTGGCAGGTCACGCTGCTGGAACGCGCCGACCGGGTCCGCCCGGAGGCGACCGCCGTGGTGCTCTGGCCCAACGGGGTACGCGCGCTGCGCGCCCTCGGGCTGGGCGACGGGCTGGACGCGATCGCCACCCCGCTGCCCGACGGCGGCGTGCGCCGGCCGGACGGGCACTGGCTGGTGCAGGCCCGGTCCACGCCGGCCGAGCGGATGCCGGTGGTGGTGCACCGGGAGGACCTGCACGACGCGCTGATCGCCGGCCTGGGCGACCGGGTCGAGCTGCGTACCGGCGTCACCGTGCGGACGGTGCGCGCGGCGTCGGGCGAGCGCCCGGCGGTGGGCGACGGCCGGCACACCTACGAGGCGGACCTGGTGGTGGCCGCCGACGGCACGGACAGCGAGATCCGCCGGCACCTCGCACCGGAGACCGCGGTGGTCAGCTCCGGGTGCGCGGCCTGGCGTGCGGTCATCCCCTGGTACCGGGCCCCGCAACTGCCGGACGACCAGCCGGTGCACGGCGAGACGCTCGGCGCCGGGTACCGCTTCCTGGCCGCCTCGCTCGGCGAGCGGGGCACCGCGGGTGCGTCCCGCCGGGGCGGCGTCTACTGGGTCGCCACCGCCGCGGGCGCGCCCCGGCCGGAGCCGCCGGAGATCCAGCTCGCGCTGCTCAAGCGCTGGTTCGCGGGCTGGCCCGCCCCGATCGGCACGCTGCTGGAGGCGACCGACCCGGAGGACGTGGTCCAGCAGGAGATCCGCGAGCTGCGCCCGCTGCCCAAGGCGTACGGCTTCCCGGCCGGCCCGGGCGGCGTGGTGCTGCTCGGCGACGCCGCGCACGCCATGCCGCCGCACCTCGGGCAGGGCGCCTGCCTGGCGTTCGAGGACGCGGCGACGCTGGCCGGGCTGCTGCGGGAGTCGCGACTGCCGGACGCGGTGACCGCGTACGACAGGTTGCGCCGCCCCCGCGCGGCCACGATGGTCCGGCAGACCCGGCGGATGTCGGCGGTCCTGCAGGCCCGGGGCCGGCTGGCGCTGCGCGCCCGGGACGCCGCCCTGGGCACGATCAGCCCGCGGCTGCGCAACACCGCCGCCGCGGCCGCCGCCGCCTGGCAGCCGCCGTCCTGACCGTCCGCGCGCGGGCCCGTCCGCGTGCGGCCGTCCCTCGGGCGGCACGGCTTCCCGGCGGCCCGGCCCTCAGCCGGCGCGGTCCCCGGGCGACCGGCCCGGCCCGGCCCGACCTGACAGCCGGGTCGGTGGTCAGATGACGGCGGCGGGCTCGGCGATGCAGGCGGTGCCCACCCGGCGGAACCCGACCCGCAGGTAGACGCGGGCGATGTCCTCGCTGCCGGCGCTCAGGAAGATCAGGTCGGTGCCGGCGGCGCGCAGCTCCCGCGCGAGCGTGGCGGTCACCGCCGCGCCCAGCCCGCGCTGCCGGGCGGACGGCAGCGTGGCCACGCCGGCGATCTCCGCCACGTCGTCGACCCGCATCGCCATCCCGCTGGCGAGCGCGCCCTCGCCGGGCGTTCCGGCGAGCACCGAGATGCGCCGCCCCTCGGCGACCCGGGTCGCCTCCTCCTCCAGCGCGGCCACGTCCAGCTGGGCGAGAGCGGCGTCCCGCTCGGCCGGTCCGGCGTCGCCGCGCGCGGTGCCGCCGTTGGCGAAGCCGACCGCCGCGACGGCCCGCCGCAGCGCGATGTCCGCCGCGAAGCCGGGTTCGGCGGGGTCCAGCACCCGCACCGGTACGTCGCTGAACGTCCCCGGGTCGGGCAGCCGCTGGGGTTCCAGCAGCATCAGCGGCGCCTCCAGCACGCTGAGCCCGGCCGAGCGGGTCACCGCGAGCAGGTCCGGCTGGTGCTCGTGCACCCACTCGAACGCCTCCGGCAGGCCCAGTTCCCGCTGCCGGGCGCGGACGGCTGTGACGTCGGCGAGCGTGGGCGCCTCGTCGGCGCCGAGCCGGGGCCGGGCGTAGAACGGCCATCCGGCGCCGTCCCGGACGAACAGCACCAGGGCGCCGTACTCCTCGGTCCGGGCCCCGTCGCGGGGCACCGCGTCGTAGAACCGCTCCAACCGGTCGAGTACGTCAGCGCGTGCGAGATCCACCGCGCGAGACTACACGTCCCAGCATCTGGAAGTGTGATCAATCTGAACTGGCCTTGCGCCGGAAGCCCTAACGTAGACTCAATAAACCGCAGAGGGCCGACGTCGTCCCCATCATGATCCATCCTGAGTGACGACAGGAGGCCCGGTGGCCTTTCCGTACCCTCACAGCCCGCAGTCGGCCCCACCCGCGACCGGGCTCTACGACCCCGCGTACGAGCACGACGCCTGCGGTGTGGCCTTCGTGGCCGACCTGCACGGGCGGCGCTCGCACCAGGTCGTCGCGAACGGCCTCGGGGCGCTGTGCCGGCTGGACCACCGGGGCGCCCGGGGCGCGGAGCACAACACCGGGGACGGCGCCGGCATCATGATCCAGGTGCCGGACGCGTTCCTGCGCGCCACCGTCGACTTCCCGCTGCCCCCGGCCGGCCAGTACGCCACCGGCCTGGTGTTCCTGCCCGACGACGACGCGGCCGAGGCCCGTGCCCGCCAGGTGGTCGACAAGTACGCGTTGGTCGAGGGCGCCGACGTGCTCGGCTGGCGGGAGGTGCCGACCGAC
Source organism: Micromonospora sp. WMMD1274 (assembly GCF_049179035.1). Classification (NCBI taxonomy): domain Bacteria; kingdom Bacillati; phylum Actinomycetota; class Actinomycetes; order Micromonosporales; family Micromonosporaceae; genus Micromonospora; species Micromonospora sp. WMMD1274. The sequence goes on along the minus strand of NZ_JBMHMG010000001.1, from coordinate 920,621 downwards.
CCGTCCGGCCTGGGTGAGACCGCGCTCGCGGCGATGCCCCGGGTCCGGCAGCTGTTCGTGGCCGCGCACCGGCTGACCGGCTCGCCGGACGGCCCGGCCGGCTCCCCGCTGACCGGGCTCGACCTGGACCGGGTGTCGTTCTGCCTGCGCAAGCAGGTCGAGCGGGAGACCGCCGAGCGGGGCGTGCCGGCGTACTTCCCGTCGCTGTCCGGCCGCACGATGGTGTGGAAGGGCATGCTCACCCCGGACCAGCTCCCCGCGTTCTACCCGGAGCTGACCGACGAGCGGGTGGTGAGCGCCGTCGCGCTGGTGCACTCGCGCTTCTCCACGAACACGTTCCCGTCCTGGCCGCTGGCGCACCCGTACCGGTTCATCGCGCACAACGGCGAGATCAACACGATCCGCGGCAACCGGAACTGGATGCAGGCCCGCGAGGCCTTGCTCCGGAGCCCGAGCATTCCGGGCAACATCCGCCGGGTCTTCCCGGTGTGCACACCCGCGGCGTCCGACTCGGCCAACTTCGACGAGGTGCTCGAACTGCTGCACCTGGCCGGGCGGAGCCTGCCGCACGCGGTGCTCATGATGATCCCCGAGGCGTGGGAGAACGACCCGGACATGCGCGCCGACAAGCGCGCGTTCTACCGCTTCCACGCCAGCCTGATGGAGCCGTGGGACGGCCCGGCGTCGGTCGCGTTCACCGACGGCGAGATCGTCGGCGCGGTGCTGGACCGCAACGGCCTGCGGCCGGGCCGCTGGTGGCACACCGCCGACGGCCTGGTGGTGCTCGGTAGCGAGGCGGGCGTGCTCGACCTCGACCCGGCCACCGTGGTCGCCAAGGGCCGCCTCCAGCCGGGCAAGATGTTCCTCGTCGACACCGTCAACGGCCGGATCGTCTCCGACGACGAGATCAAGACCGAGCTGGCCGCCGAGCAGCCGTACCAGGAGTGGCTGCACGCCGGCCTGATCGAGCTGGACGACCTGCCGCCGCGCGAGCACACCGTCTACACCCACGACTCGGTACGCCGCCGCCAGCAGACGTTCGGCTACACCGAGGAGGAGCTGAAGATCCTGCTCGGCCCGATGGCCCGCAGCGGCGCGGAGCCGATCGGCTCGATGGGCACCGACACCCCGATCGCGCCGCTGTCCACCCGGCCGCGGCTGCTCTACGACTACTTCCATCAGCTCTTCGCGCAGGTCACCAACCCGCCGCTGGACGCCATCCGGGAGGAGCTGGTGACCAGCCTGGCGTCCACGATCGGGCCGGAGGGCAACCTGCTCGACCCCGGCCCGGCGAGCTGCCGGCAGATCGTGCTGCCGTACCCGGTGATCGACAACGACGAGCTGGCCAAGATCCTGTCCATCGACGAGGACGGCGACCTGCCCGGTTTCAAGGCGGTCCGGGTCTCCGGCCTGTACCGGATCCGCGACGGCGGCGCCGGCATCAAGGCCCGGCTGACCGAGATCTGCCGGCACGTCTCCGAGGCGATCGAGGACGGCGTGCGCATCCTGGTGCTCTCCGACCGGGACTCCAACGCCGACCTGGCCCCGATCCCGTCGCTGCTGCTCACCGCCGCGGTGCACCAGCACCTGGTCCGCGAGCAGACCCGTACCCAGGTGGCGCTGGTCGTCGAGTCCGGCGACTGCCGCGAGGTGCACCACGCGGCGGTGCTGATCGGGTACGGCGCGGCGGCGGTCAACCCGTACCTGGCCTTCGAGTCGGTGGAGGACATGATCTCCACCGGCGTGCTGGCCGGCGTGGACCGGGTCAAGGCCGTCCGCAACTACGTCAAGGCGCTCGGCAAGGGCGTCCTGAAGATCATGTCCAAGATGGGCATCTCGACCGTGTCGTCGTACTGCGGCGCGCAGGTCTTCGAGGCGGTCGGCCTGGACACCCGCCTGGTCCACAGGTACTTCCGGGGCACCCCGAGCACCATCGGCGGCATCGGCCTGAACGAGATCCACGCCGAGGTGGCGGCCCGGCACGCGCGGGCCTGGCCGGCACCGGGCGCGCAGGCCACCGACCGGCTGGAGGTCGGCGGCGAGTACCAGTGGCGCCGCGAGGGCGAACTGCACCTGTTCAACCCGGAGACGGTCTTCCTGCTCCAGCACGCCACCCGCAGCCGCCAGTACGACGTGTTCCGGCAGTACACCGCCAAGGTCGACGAGCTGGCCGCACAGGCGGGCTCGCTGCGCGGGCTGTTCACGCTGCGCACCGGCGTACGCCCGGCGGTGCCGCTGGACGAGGTCGAGCCGGCCGGTGAGATCGTCAAGCGCTTCGCCACCGGCGCCATGTCGTACGGGTCGATCTCGGCGGAGGCGCACGAGACGCTGGCCATCGCGATGAACCGGCTCGGCGGCAAGTCCAACACCGGCGAGGGCGGCGAGGACGTCGAGCGGCTGCACGACCCGGCCCGGCGCTCCGCGGTCAAGCAGATCGCCAGCGGCCGGTTCGGTGTGACCAGCGAATATCTCGTCAACGCCGACGACCTCCAGATCAAGATGGCGCAGGGCGCGAAGCCCGGCGAGGGCGGGCAGCTACCAGGCAACAAGGTCTGGCCGTGGATCGCCCGGACCCGGCACGCCACCCCCGGCGTCGGCCTGATCTCCCCGCCACCGCACCACGACATCTACTCCATCGAGGACCTGGCCCAGCTCGTCCACGACCTCAAGTGCGTCAACCCGGCCGCCCGGGTGCACGTCAAGCTGGTCAGCGAGGTGGGCGTGGGCACCGTCGCGGCGGGCGTGGCCAAGCTCAAGGCCGACGTCATCCTGATCTCCGGGCACGACGGCGGCACCGGCGCGTCCCCGCTCAACTCGCTCAAGCACGCCGGCACCCCGTGGGAGCTGGGCCTGGCCGAGGCGCAGCAGACGCTGCTGCTCAACAAGCTGCGCGACCGGGTCACCGTGCAGGTCGACGGCCAGCTCAAGACCGGCCGGGACGTGCTGATCGCGGCGCTGCTCGGCGCCGAGGAGTTCGGCTTCGCCACCGCGCCGCTGATCGTCGAGGGCTGCGTGATGATGCGGGTGTGCCACCTGGACACCTGTCCGGTCGGCATCGCCACCCAGAACCCGGTGCTGCGCGAGCGCTTCACCGGCAAGCCGGAGTTCGTGGAGAACTTCTTCCTCTTCCTCGCCGAGGAGGTCCGCGGCTACCTGGCCGAGCTGGGCTTCCGCAGCATCGACGAGGCGATCGGCCACACCGAGCTGCTCGACGTGGCCGGCGCGATCGACCACTGGAAGGGCCACGGGCTCGACCTGAGCCGCGTGCTGCACCTGCCCGAGCTGCCCGCGGGCGCGGCCCGCCGGGGCGTACGCGCCCAGGACCACGGCCTCGACGCGGCGCTGGACAACCGGCTCATCGAGCTGGCCGGGCCGGCGTTGCGCGACCGTACCCCGGTCCGGGTAGAGGTCGAGGTCCGCAACGAGCACCGCAGCGTCGGCGCGATGCTCGGCGGCGAGGTGACCCGCCGCTTCGGCGGCGCCGGCCTGCCCGACGACACGATCGAGTTCCGGCTGCGCGGCACCGCCGGTCAGTCGTTCGGCGCGTTCCTGCCGCGCGGGGTCACGCTGCGCCTGTACGGCGACGCCAACGACTACGTCGGCAAGGGACTGTCCGGCGGCCGGATCGTGGTCCGGCCGGACGCCGACGCGCCGTTCGTCGGCGTGGACGCCGCGCCGGGCGGTCGCGCCGAGGACCAGATCATCGCCGGCAACACCATCCTGTACGGCGCCACCGGCGGCGAGGTGTTCCTGCGCGGCCGGGTGGGGGAGCGGTTCGCGGTCCGCAACTCCGGCGCGGTGGCGGTGGTCGAGGGCCTCGGCGACCACGGTTGCGAGTACATGACCGGCGGCACCGTCGTGGTGCTCGGGCCGACCGGGCGCAACTTCGCCGCCGGCATGTCCGGTGGCACCGCGTTCGTGCACCGGCTCGACCGGCGGCTGGTCAACGCCGAGCTGGTCGACCTGTCGCCGCTGCGCGACGAGGAGCGCGACCGGCTGCACGAGCTGGTCCAGCGGCACTTCGCCGAGACGGACTCGGCGGTCGCCGAGGATCTGCTCAAGCGCTGGCCGCAGGCGGTGGAGGAGTTCACCGCGGTGGTGCCCCGGGACTACCGCCGGGTCATGGAGATCATGCGGGCCGCCGAAGCCGCCGGCCGAGACGTCGACGACGCGGTGATGAGCGCGCTCAGCGTGCCGTCGGCCGCGCCGGTACCGCCCGCGCCCCGGGCGGTCGCCCAGGAGGTGGCTCGTGCCTGACCCGAACGGTTTCCTGCGCTACGACCGGCGGCTGCCGGCCCGCCGTCCGGTGCCGGTGCGCATCTCCGACTGGCGCGAGGTGTACCCGCCGGCCGGCGAGGAGCTGATCCGCGAGCAGGCCACCCGGTGCATGGACTGCGGCATCCCGTTCTGCCACGACGGCTGCCCGCTGGGCAACCGCATCCCGGACTGGAACGACCTGGTCCGCACCGGCAACTGGGACGCCGCTGTGGAGTCGCTGCACGCCACGAACAACTTCCCCGAGTTCACCGGGCGGCTCTGTCCGGCGCCGTGCGAGGCGGCCTGCGTGCTCGGCCTCGGCGGCCAGCAGCCGGTCACCATCAAGCAGGTCGAGGTGGAGATCGCCGACGCGGCGGTGGCCCGCGACGGCCTGCGGCCCCGGCCCGCCTCCGCCCCGACCGGCCGGTCGGTCGCGGTGGTCGGCTCCGGCCCGGCCGGGCTGGCCGCCGCGCAGCAGCTCGCGCGCGCCGGTCACACGGTCACCGTGTACGAGCGCGACGACGCGATCGGCGGCCTGCTCCGCTACGGCATCCCCGACTTCAAGCTGGAGAAGCAGCACATCGACAAGCGGCTGGCCCAGCTCACCGCCGAGGGCGTGCGCTTCCGGACCGGCGTCGAGGTCGGCGTCGACGTGACCGCCGAGCGGCTGCGCGCCGAGCACGACGCGGTGCTGCTGGCCTGCGGCGCGTTGCAGGGCCGGGACACCCCGGAGACGCCCGGCCGGGCGCTGCGCGGCGTGCACCAGGCGATGGCGCACCTGGTGGCCGCGAACCGGGTCGTGGCCGCCGCCGGGAACGGGCGGCCCGCGCTCGCGACGCTGCCCGACGGTACGCCGATCGACGCCGCCGGCAAGCACGTGGTGATCATCGGTGGTGGCGACACCGCGGCGGACTGCCTCGGTGTGGCGCACCGGCAGGGCGCGGCCGGCGTACACCAGCTCGACCTCTACCCGCAGCCGCCCACGGAGCGCGACGCGACCCGCGACCCGTGGCCGACCTGGCCGTGGCTGCTGCGCAGCTACCCGGCGCACGAGGAGGGCGGCGAGCGCGTGTTCGCCGTCGCCGTGCAGGAGTTCGTGGACGACGGCACCGGCCAGGTACGCGCGGTCCGGATCGCCGAGGTGACTGTGGAGAAGGTGGACGGCCGCCGCATCGTCACCCCGCTGCCCGGCTCCGAGCGGGAGATCCCGGCCGACCTGGTGCTGCTCGCCATCGGCTTCGAGGGCACCGAGGAACAGCCGCTGCTGGCCCAGTTCGGGGTGACCCGCAACGCCCGCGGCGCTGTCGACTCAGCCCCGGACTGGCAGGCCGCCGACGGCGTCTTCGTCGCCGGCGACATGCACCGGGGCGCCTCGCTGATCGTCTGGGCGATCGCCGAGGGACGCGCCGCCGCGGCGGCGATCCACGCGTACCTGGGCGGGGTGGGCGAGCTGCCCGCCCCGGTCGACCCGGCCCGCCAGCCGCTCGCCGCGCGCTGATCCCGCACCGGCCGGGCCGCCCCCGTCGTAGGGAGTGGCCCGGCCGGCGCCGTTCAGCGGCCGAGCAGGTCGTGCGCTGCCCGGATCTTCGCCCACGAGGCGGGCTGCGCCGGTGCGGCGGTCGTCCGCGCGGCGGTGGCCACGTCGGGCCGGCCGGGCGTGAACAGCCAGGTGGTGAACACCGCGTCGAGATCCCGCCCGGAGATCCGCTCGGCGAGCGCCTGGAACTGCCCGACGGTGCCGGTGCCGTACTGCCGCTTGGCCGTCCAGGTGCGCAGGATGCGGAAGAACGCCGCGTCGCCGACGGCGAGCCGGATCTGGTGCAGCGCCATCGCGCCCCGGTCGTAGACGGCGTCGTCGAAGATCCCGCTCGGGCCCGGATCGCCGGGGCGCACCTGCCAGAACTCGGAGTCGGCCGGATAGCTGTCGTAGGTGAAGTCGAACAGCTCCTGCGCGGTGCCCTCGCCCTGCTCCTCCGACCAGAGCCACTCGGCGTACGAGGCGAAGCCCTCGTTGAGCCAGATGTGCCGCCAGTCGGCCACCGACACCGAGTCGCCGAACCACTGGTGGGCGTTCTCGTGCACCACCACGTACGTGTTGGCGCCGCGCCGCCAGAAGCCGGGGCCGTACACCGGGCGGGTCTGCGTCTCCAGTGCGAAGCCGATGCCGTCGACCGGCCCGGCCACGCCGCCCTGCGCCTCGAACGGGTACGGGCCGAACAGCCCGCTCTCCCAGTCGACGATCTCGGCGGTGCGTTCGATGCTGGCCCGCGCGGCCGGCAGGCGCTCGCCCAGCGTGGTGCTGTACGCGTTCACCACCGGCTGCCCGTTCGGCGCGGTGTCGGTGACGATGTCGTACTGACCGATGGCCAGGAACGCCTGGTAGGTGGCGCCGGGCTTGACGCTGCGCCAGCTCCATCGGGTGCGGTTGCCGGCCTCGGGCAGCGGGTCGCGCGGCTGCACGCCGTTGCTGATCACCTCGACACCGGTGGGCACGGACACCGAGACGTCCCAGGTGGCCTTGTCCTTCGGGTGGTCGTTGCTCGGGTACCACCACCAGGCCGACTCGGGCTCGTTGACGGCGAGCGCCCCGTCTGCGGTACGCGTCCACGCGGTGTAGCCGTAGACGGTGGTCTGGGACGGCACGCCGGCGTACTTCACCACGACGGTGAGCTGCTGCCCCGTGGTCGGCGGCCGGGCCGGGGTGATCACCAGCTCGTGGTCGCCGGCCCGGGTGAAGCCGGCGACCCACCCGTTGACCCGCACCGACTCGACGTCGAGTGCAAAGTCCAGGTTGAACCGGGACAGGTCCTTGGTGGCGGTGGCGAGGATCGTGGTGGTGCCGCTGAGCCGGTCCGTGGCCGGCTCGTAGCGCAGCCGGATGTCGTAGTGGCCGACGTCGTAGCCGCCGTTGCCGTAGTCGGGGAAGTAGCTGTCGCCCAGCCCTGGGCTGCCCGGCGTCGGGGTGGCCGCGGCGGGTTGCGGCCGGCCCCATCCGCCGGGGACGGCCTGGGCGGGCGCGCCGGTCACTGTGGTGCCGGCCGCGGTGAGGGTCAGGGCGGCGATGGCCGCCGTGAGTGCGCGTCGCACGGTGGGACTCCCTCCGTCGGGTGTCGTCACCGTCAAGCTAATCGACACATGTGAACATATCTGTCCCCGGCCGATCTCGGCTATTCAATTCTTGCGAATGTTTCGATAGCATTACCGACCAGTAACAGCACCGATCCCTCGGCCACGCGCGCGGTCAACGGGCTCCACCACCCCTGCCCCGTGGAGGCTCTGTCATGTCCCGTCGCGTCCGTACCGCGTTCGCCGCCGTCCTGGCGGCCGTCCTCGGCGCCGTGCTCCTGCCCGGCGCCGCCCGGGCCGCCACAGTCAACTACGTCGCCCTCGGCGACTCCTACTCCTCCGGGGTCGGCGCCGCGCCGTACGACCTGTCCACCTGCCTGCGCAGCCAGAAGTCGTACGCCCCGCTCTGGGCCGCGGCCCATTCGGTCACCAGCTTCAAGTTCCCGGCCTGCGGCGGCGCGGTCACCGCCGACGTGCTGAACAACCAGGTCGGCCAGCTCAGCAGCAGCACCACGCTGGTCACCATCACCATCGGCGGCAACGACGCCGGTTTCGCCGACGTGATGACCAGTTGCCGCTTTGGCAGCACGTCGAGCTGCGAGAGCGCGGTCAACGAGTCCAAGGCGTTCGCCACCGCGACGCTGCCGGGCCGGCTCGACGCCACGTACACCGCGATCCGCAACCGGGCCCCGAACGCCCGGCTGGTGGTGCTCGGCTACCCGCGGCTGTTCGAGACAGGCTCCTGCGGACTGCTCGCCATGAGCAGCTACAAGCGCACCATCCTCAACCAGGCCGCCGACACGCTCAACGGCGTCATCGCCGGCCGGGCCACCGCCGCCGGGGGCACCTTCGTCGACGCGCGGCCGTTCTTCGCCGGGCACGGCGTGTGCGCCGCCGACCCGTGGATCCGCGACGTCAGCGGCGTCATCGAGGCGTACCACCCGAACGCCAGCGGCTACCGCTACGGCTACCTGGCCGCGCTGACCGCCGCGATCGGCTGATCCGTACGCGAGGAGGGGCCCCGCTCGACACCCGTCCGTCGAGCGGGGCCCCGCCGCGCCGGGTTGCATCGAACGTCGACAATGGTGCGACACCGCATGTGGCCCGGAGGTGACCATGCGTGAACCGGCGACCCGGCCGCGGCCGGTCCGCGAGCAACTCCCGGCGGGTGGCCCGGAACTGCTCACCCTGCTGGCCCGGCTGCTGCGGCGTCCACGCCGCGGTGACCGCCGGCTCCCGCTGCTCTGGCTGGTCCGGCCCACCGGGGACGGCGCGATCGCGGCCCTGCTACGGCGTTTCGCGGCGCGCCGGGCCGGGCGGCGGGTACCGCACGTCGTGCTGGACCTGACCGGCCGGCCGACCGGCGACGACGTCGCGGCCGTGCTGCGCGAACTGCACCGGCAACTCTCCGTGGAGGCGTTCGGCGCGCCCCGGCTGCGGTTCCGGCACTACCCGCTGGCCGACTGGCTGATGCACCAGACGCTCGCCGTGGACCTGGACGCCGCCGACGGCGGCCGGGCCGCGCTGGTCCGCCGGCTGCGGGACTGGCGGGGACGGCGGACCGGTGACGATCCTCAGGTCGGCGGCGACTCCGGCCTCGGCGCCGCGCTGCACCTGCTGCTCTGGCTGCTGTGGCGGGCCGTGCCCGGCGTCGTGTTCCGGATCGCCGTCTCCGGCCGGGTGCCGCTCGTCGGACGGCAGTACCGCTGGTTCATGCGCCAGCAGTACCTGGCGCCCCGGCAGTCGGTGACGTTCCTCGGCTTCGCCGAGCGGCTCACCGCCGGCTGGCGCGACGGCGAACACCCGGCCCAGGTGGAGAAGCTGCTGCTGCACGCGTTCCTGGAGGACCTGCGCCTGGCGTACCGGCGGCGGTTCTGGCGGCCCGGGGACTGGCGCCGCACCGCCTATCCGGTGCTGGTGCTCGACGGCGCGCGGCCGGACAACGTCGGGCACACGCTGGTCCGGCTCGTCGACGAGGTGCGCAACGAGACCGGCCGCAACGACCCGCTGCTCGTCGTCGCGGTCGCCGCCGACCCGCCGCCGGAACCGGCCGCGGCCCGGCCGCTGGACCAGGCCGAGGAGGCGTACGAGGAGTGGGCCGAGGCGCTGCCGGAGAACCGCCGGCTGCGCCGCCCCGGCGCCTGGCTGATGCTGCTGGAGGCGGACGATCGGGACGCCGACGCCCCGGTGGGAGGCGTCCCGCCCGCCCTGGTCGCGCCCGACCCGCCCTGGTGGGCACGGCGGTTCCTGCCCGCAGCGGTGGCCCTGGCGCTCGTCGCCGGGCTGGGTGTGTGGGCGCACGGGCGGTGGGCGCCGGACTGCCGCCCCTGGCCCACCGACCGGGTCACTGTCCGGCTCGTCGGCGGGGAGTGCGTCGGCTACAGCGACACCGCCGGGCAGGTCTTCAACAGCGAACCCGGGCAGGACCGGCTGCGCGCCGTGCAGCGGCGCATCTTCGCCCAGAACCGGGCCGCCGAGGAGGTGTGGCGGCGCAGCGAGCACCGCCGTCCCTACCTGACGCTGGTCTACCTGGGCAGCCTCACCGGCAACCGGACCCGCGCGGACGAGGAGTCCTACGTTTCCGAGCGGGAGGAGTTGGAGGGCATGGCCACCGCCCAGTACGCCCTGCTCCAGGAGTCGGCGGCGGCGGACGACGCGGCGCTGCTGCACATCGTGGTGGCGAACGCCGGGCGGCAGATGCGGCACGCCGACGACGCGGTACGGATGCTGGAGGGGCTGGCCCGCGACGACCCCACAGTGCTCGGCGTGGTCGGGCTGGTGGACAGCCGCACCAGCACAGCGGCGGCGCTGCGCGAACTCAACCGGGTCGGCCTGCCGGTGCTCGCCCCGACGCTGTCGGCCGACCGGATGGACGCCAACTCCAGCCTCTACCTGGCCATGTCCGCGCCGAACCGGGACCAGGCCCGGATGGTCGAGGCGTACGCCCGGCAGGTGCTGCGGGTGGGGGAGGCGCACGTCTACTGGACCACCGGCGAGGGCAGCTCGCTCGCCGACGACCTGTACGTCGCCACCCTCGTCGACGGCCTGCGGGAACGCTTCGGCGACCGGCTCACCCGGCTCGACGAGTGGCGCAGCGGGCGGCGGCTCACCCAGGAGTGCGGCTACCCGGGGATGCTCTTCTTCGCCGGCCGCTGGTCGGAGTTCGACGGGTTCATGCGCGCGCTCAAGGAGTGCGGCGCGAACCCGCCCCGGCACCTGGTCGCCGACGACTCGGTGAACCGCTACATGGCCAACCCGGGGCTGCGCGCCAGCGCGCCGGGCAACCTGCCGGTCACGTACGTGTCCAAGGCCGCCCTGGCCACCTGTGCGTCGCTGCGGGCCGCGCAGGCCGGGCGCGACGACGCCCGGGGCAGCTTCCTCACCTGGATCGGCGCGGACGGCCTGCTCGACCCGCCCCGATGCCGCGCCGGGACCGGCCCACCGGTCGGCGAGCGGGTCAGCCTGGCATACGACGCCACCATGATGACGGTACGCGCGCTGGAGAGCCTCGCCGCCCGGCTGCGCCACGCCGAGACCGGCCGTCGCTGGGAGCCCCGCTCGGTCAATCCGGTCGGGGTGCACGCCGAGGTGCTGCGGCAGAACGCCGCCGGCGGCTACCCGGGGGTCAGCGGCCTCATCCGGTACGCCCCGGACTCCGGCGAGCCGGTGGCGAAGCGGTTGGCGCTGCTCACCGTGGCGAAGGTGCCCGACGTGGACGCCGCCCCGGTCGAGGTGTTCCACTGCGGCGTGGCCGACACCGGCCCCGACCCCGGCTGCCGCGTCGCCCCACGCTAGTGCGCAGCCGCCATTCGTGATCATGGTTGGAGTTCGAGGTCGCCGTGCCAGGCAGCCTGGCAGGCAAGGATCATTTCTCGCGCCGCTCGGACCGTAGCCGCGAAGGCGGCCGGCACCGTGGAGCCCCGCCCGGCACGCGCCGGGCGGGGCTCTCGTCTACTCGTACCCCCGGGGTCAGCGGGCCGGGGCCAGCTCCGCGGCCGGCGCCGGCGTCAGGTCCGGCACCGCCGGGCCGATGCGCCGCCGGGGCCACCGGCGGCGGCCGGAGGGTACGGCGAGCGCGGCCAGCGCCGCGGCCACCGAGATGCCGGTGAGCAGCAGGAATCCCGCCGTGAAGCCGGCCTCCCGGGGCAGCCCGCTCGGCTGCGGGTTCGCGGTGATCACGGCACTGGCGAGCGCCGCGCCGATCGCGCCGCCGATGGTACGGATGTTGGCGTTCATGCCGGTCGCCGCGCCGGTCTGCCCGGCCGGCACGTTCGCCACGATCAGGTTGGCCATCGAGGCGAACGCCAGCCCGATGCCGAGGCCCACCAGGCCGCCGGCGACTCCGACCTGCCAGCGGGTGTCGTGCGCGACGGTCAGCATGGCGGCGGCCGCCACGTTGAACACCGCGCCGGTGCTCAGCTGCGCCTTGGCGCTGAACCGGGACTCCAGCCGCCCGGCCAGCAGACCGGCCACGAACATGCCGACGAGCATCGGCAGCATCAGCAGTCCGGCCTGGGTGACGCTGGCGCCGAAGCCGTAGCCGGCGCTGGTCGGGATCTGCGCGAACTGCGGCAGGAACGCGTAGACGGCGAACATCGAGGCGCCGTAGAGCAACCCGACGAGGTTCGTGGTCCAGACCGCCGGCAGGCGCATCATCCGCAGGTCGATCAGCGGGTTGGCGGCGCGGGCCTCGGTCGCCAGCCAGGCGACCGCGAGCACCGCTGCCAGCGCCAGCAGCCCGACCACGCGGCCGGAGCCCCAGCCCCACGCGGCGCCCTTGCTGACCGGCAGCAGCAGCGCCACCAGCCAGCCGGACAGGAGTACGGCGCTGAGCCAGTTGATCCGGCCCGGGGTGCGTACCGGTGAGCGCGGCACGAACCGGTGTGCGGCGAGCGCGGTCAGCCCGACCACCACCAGCGGGATCCAGAACAGCCACCGGTAGCCCAGGGTGGCCACGATCGGCCCGGCCAGCACCACACCCAGCCCGCCGCCGACGGCCACGACCGCGGAGATCGAGGCCACCGCCGAGCTGACCCGGGCGGCCGGGAACTCGTCGCGGATGATGCCGAACGACAGCGGGAAGACGGCGCCGCCGATGCCCTGCACCACACGGGCGGCGATCAGCACGCCGATGCTGGGTGCCACGGCCGCCAGCAGGCAGCCCAGCGCCAGCGCGGCGAGCGAGAAGACGAGTGTCTTCTCCTTGCCGACCATGTCGCCGATGCGGCCGACGATCGGCGTGAAGACGGACGCGGAGAGCAGGTACGCGGTGAGCACCCAGGTCACCGTGTTGGGCGAGGTGTGCAGGTCGTGCTGGATGGTGGGCAGCACCGGCGTGATCAGCGACTGGAGCATCGCGAAGAATCCGGTGCCGGCGGCCAGCACGAGGAAGGTGATCCGGCGCGAGCCGCGCCGGGATGAGTGGATCATGTGGGACGACTCCCCGTTCTCGGTACGAGAGTGGTGGCCGCTCGCGCGGTCCTGCGGCGGTGGCGGCCGGACGTCCGGAGTACGCTATCCGGAGGGGTGGCTCCGGTCAGTAACCGGAGGCTTGCCTCCATTAACCTAGCGGAGGGGTGCCTCCGGTTGCAAGGCGGAAGGGGTGACCCGCGTCATGGCCGACGCCGACGTGTCCGGTGAGGTCTTCGCGCGCCGCCCGAAACGGGCCGACGCCCGCCGCAACTACGACGCGCTGATCGCCGCCGCCCGCGAGGTCTTCGGCGAGCACGGCGCGGGCGCGTCGCTGGAGGAGATCGCCCGCCGGGCGGGCGTGGGCATCGGCACGCTCTACCGCAACTTCCCCCAGCGGCGGGACCTGTTCGAGGCGGTCTACGTCGAGGAGGTGCGGGCGCTCAGCGCCTCCGCCGACGACCTGGCCGACGAGCCGCCCTGGGACGCCCTGGTCGGCTGGCTGCACCGGTTCGTCGCGTACGTGGCCACCAAACGGGCGCTGGCCGAGGAGCTGGTGCACGACTCCGAGGTGTTCCGCAGCTGCCGCACCGAGATCTACGCGACCGGCGAGCCGCTGCTGCGCCGCGCCCAGGCCGCCGGGGAAGCCCGGCCGGACGCCGGCTTCGACGACGTGATCCGGCTGATCAGCGGCCTCGCCGCGTACCAGTTCCCGGACCCGGCCCAGCGCGACCGTGTCCTGGCCATCGCGCTGGACGGCCTGCGTGCGAGTGCCGGAGCGGAATCGACGCGGGCCTAGCCGAGGCGGAGGATACCGGCTTCCGTCGAGACGATCCCGCGTGGCGCAGCCCTCGGCCGGTGCGATCCGATAGCATCCTGAGTGTGACCGGACCGGTGAGCAAGAAGTCGTTCTCGCTGCCTGCGGATGTCGCGGAGCGTTTGGAGCGCGAGCCGAACGCCAGCGCCTACGTCGTCGACGCCGTGCGGGCACGGATGCGCGCCGAGGACCTCGATGCCGAGTTCGCCCGACGCGGGATGACCGTTTCCGCCCAGGGTCGTGCACGAGCCCGGGTGCAGCGCGCGCAGGTGGAGCAGGAGTGGTCGCCCGGTCGCCGCCAGGCTCTGCGAGAGCGTTCGCGCCGGGCGGCACGGGAGATGGCCGGCGAGACCGACCCCCAGGCGCCGGCGGCATGACCACTGAGGAGCCGCCGGTTCGCCTGGTGCTGGACCGGTCGGCGTTGGTCGGCTACGTGGCCGGTTCGATGCACGTGGCCGAGCCGCTGCACGAGGTCGCGCACGACGGGGTGCGCTTCGGCGTGCCGGCGGTCGTCGTGGCCGAGGCCTTGGCAGTGATCGACGAACCGGGTGACCGCGCGGTGCTGCACCGGCTGTTGGAGCGTCCCGCCTGCGCGGTCCTGCCGACCTGGGGCGAGGACTGGCAGGAATTGGCCTACTGGCGCAGGATCACCGGCCGGGTCGACCTCGCGGCAGCGGTGATGGCCGTTCTCGACCACGACGCAAGTGTGCTGACCAGCGAGGGCAAGGCCTACGGCGACGGGGGAGACCTTCCCGTCATCGCCTTTCCCGGCTGACCGGATGTGCCGGCCGGCGGCTCCCACGCGAGAACCGCCGGCCGCTCGCTGTCCCGTCAGCGATGCGCGTTACTCGGCCGCCCCCACGGACCGGTGATCGCGAACACGTACCCCGGCGACTGGATGTTGGCGAACAGCGTCCTCCCGTCCGCGCTGAACGTCGGCCCGGTGAACTCGCTGTCGTTGAGTTCGTTGCGGGCCAGCGGGTACGCCTTGCCCTGCTCGGTGACGCCGACCAGGTGCGACACGCCCTCGCCGTCCTCGGCCAGGATCACCCCGCCGTACGGCGAGACGGTGATGTTGTCCGGCCCGTCGTAGTTGCCGTGGTCGGCGTCCGGGTCGGTGTTCACCCCGAAGATGGTCTTCAGCGTGACGGTCTGCCGGCGCGGGTCGTAGAACCACACCTGGCCGTCGTGCTCGTTGGCGCTGCCGTCGTCGTGGCGGGCGTAGCTGGCCACGAAGTACGCGCCCCCGTCACCCCACCAGGCGCCCTCCAGCTTGCGGCTGCGGGTCACCTCGGCGTCGGTGAACTGCTTGCGTACCGACACGGTGCGGGCGTCGCGGTCGGGTACCTCGACCCACTGGACCCGGTAGCGGGTGCCCGGGGTGGTGGCCTCGGACAGGTCGGCCACGTGGCCGTCACCGTGCAGGCAGCGCATCGCGGCGAGGCTGCCGGCGGTCCCGCCGTCGGGGCGCTGGGCGAGCGCCCGCAGCGCGCCCTTGCCGCCCCGGAAGCCGGGCGGCGGCGTCCACCGGAAGTACAGGCCGTTGGGCCCGCTCGCGTCCTCGGTCAGGTAGATCGAGTGGGTGTACGGGTCGACCGCCACCGCCTCGTGGGAGTACCTCCCGAGGAACGCCAGCGGCACCGGGTCGGTGTTGGCGGACCGGTCGTGCGGGTCGACCTCGAAGACGTACCCGTGGTCCTTCAGATACCGCCCACCGGCCCGCTGCTCGGTCTCCTCGCAGGTCAGCCACGTGCCCCACGGGGTGATGCCGCCGGCGCAGTTGTTGTGCGTGCCGGCCACGCTGACGTACTCGCGCAGCCGCCGCCCGTGCCGGTCCACCTCGATGGTGGTGGTGCCGCCGCGGGCGCCCGGGTCGTAGGTCAGGCCGGGCAGCGCCGGCACCGGGTACGGCTCGTCGCCGCCGATCTCGTGGTTGTTCACCAGCACGGAGCCGTGCGGGCCGCGGAAGCAGCCGGTGCCGTCCGCGTCGCTCGGGGTGGGCTGCCCGGACTCCAGCAGCGTCGCACCGGCCTGCGCGACGACTGTGTACGAGAAGCCGGGCGGCAGCGCCAGCAGGCCCGCCGGGTCCGGCACCAGGTCGCCGTAGCCGGCTGCCGGGCGGCACGCGGGCCGGGCCGTGGCCGGTCCGGCGATGGCCTCCAGGCTGCCGGCCACCACGATGCCGAGTCCGCCGGCCGCGCCGCCGCGCAGCAGGGACCGCCGGGAAAGAGGTGAGGTCACATCGTCGCCTTCCTGTGCGCACGATTTGCTGACCGAAGGCAAGCCGGGCCGGGGGAACGGCGGGCGGCGCGCCCGTCCGACGCCGGGTGAACAGTGGACGAATCCCCGGTGCGGAGCGCCCCGTGCCGGTGCGGCGCGCGTCCGTTAGGGTTCCCCTCGATCGCAAACGTCGGAGGGCGGACGGTGGGCAGACTCGCGGCGGCGTACCGGCAGGCGGTCGATCGGCATCGACGGGCGGTGCGGCACTGGGAGACGGCCCGGCGGCTGCTGGGCGCCGCCGGCCCGGCGCCGGTGGGCAGCCCCGAGCTGGTCGCGCGGCTGGCCCGCCTCGGCGGTGAGCTGGCCGCCGCGGTGCCCGGCACGGCCCGCGTCGCGACCCACCCCGTTCCGGTACGCCTCGGCGCCGCGACCACAGTCGACGGCGCGTTCCCGGTGCTCGTGCCGGTGGGCGCGGGCGCGCACCTGGCGGTCGACGCGGACGCCCGCGACCCGCGCGTCGGCGAGCTGCTGCGGGCGGTGGTGGTGCGGCTGCTGACCGCCGCACCGGCCGGCGCGATCCGGGTGGCGGGCATCGACCAGGCCGCCTTCGGCGCGGCGTTCCTGCCGCTGCGTCCGCTGCACGACGCCGGGGTGCTCGCCGCGACGGCGACCACCGAGGCGGAGACGACGGCCCTGCTCGACCTGGCCGAGCGGCACGCCCGTACCGCCCAGCGGTCCGCGCCGGAGGACCGCGAGCTGCTGGTGGTGGTCGCCGCGTCCGCGCCGCCGCCCCGGGAGCTGGCCCGCCTGGCCGCGCTCACCCACGCCGGCCCGGCCGCTGCGGTCTGCGTGCTGCTGGCCGGCCACCCACCGGCCGGGCCGACCGCCGCGCCGCCGCTGGGCGCCACCACCCAGCTGCGCGTCACCGAGCGGTACACGCTCGTCGGCGACCCGCCCGGGCGCCCGTTCAGCACCGACGGCAGCGGGCTGGCCGCGCCCGTGGTGCTCGACGGCGACCCGTCGCACGCCACTGTGACCGCGCTGGCCCGCCGGTACGCCGAGGCCGCCGGCCAGGACGGCGTCACGTTCGCCGACCTGCTGCCCGCGCAGCGCTGGGCCGGGTCCGCCGCCTCCGGGCTGCGTACCGTGCTCGGCCGGGCCGGCCGCCGGCCGCTGAGCGTCGCGTTCGACGACGCCACCCCGCACTGGCTGGTCGGCGGGCGGACCGGCGCCGGCAAGACCGTCCTGCTGCTCGACGTGCTCTACGGGCTGGCCGCCCGCTACTCCCCGGCCGAGCTGCGGCTGATGCTGCTCGACTTCAAGGAGGGCGTCAGCTTCACCGAGTTCGTGCCCACCGACCGTGACCCGTCCTGGCTGCCGCACGCCGACGCGGTGGGCATCGAGTCCGACCGCGAGTACGGCGTGGCGGTGCTGCGCGAGCTGCGCGCCGAACTGGGCCGCCGCGCCGACCTGCTCAAGCGGCACGGGGTCAGCCGCCTCGCGGATCTGCCGCCGAACGCCCGGCCACCCCGGATCGTCACGGTCGTCGACGAGTTCCACGTGCTGTTCGCCGGCAACGACGCGCTGGCCCGGCAGGCCGTCGACCTGATCGAGGAACTGGCCCGCAAGGGCCGCTCGTACGGCCTGCACCTGGTGCTGGCGAGTCAGAGCACCACCGGGATCGAGGCGCTCTACGGCCGGGCCGAGGCCATTTTCGGGCAGTTCCCGCTGCGGATCGCGCTACCCGGCGGCGACGCCGTGCTGGACCCGCGCAACGACGCCGCGCGCGGGCTTACAGTCGGCACGGCAGTGGTGAACACCGGCGCGGGCGCGCCCGGCGCGGACGCGGAGGTGCGGTTCCCCGACGCGCACGCCGCCTCGGCCGACCTCGCCGCGCTGCGCCACGAGCTGCACGCGGCCCGCCCGGCCGGCGCGCGCCCGCCGGCCGTCTTCCGGGGACACGAGACGCCCCGGCTCACCGACGACCCCGCCTGGACGGCGCTGACGCCGGGCGCCGGCCCGCCGTACGCGCTCGTCGGCCGCGTGGTCGACGTCCCCGGCAGCCCGGCCGGCTTCGCGCTCGACGCCAGCCCCGGCCGGCACCTGGCAGTGGTCGGCACCTCGGCGGCCGGCGCGGACGTGCTCCGGTCGGCCACCCTGTCCCTCGCCCGCCAGCACGCACCCGGCGCCGCCCGGTTCCTGTTCGCGCCGCTGGCGCCCGGCACCACCGACGCCGCCGACGACCTGGCCATGACGCTCGCCGCCGCCGGGCACCAGGTCCGGCGCCTGGACGCCGCCGCGCTGCGCGCCCAGCTCGCCGAGGCCGCGACCGGCGACGCCCCGGAATCCGGGCGCACCTACCTGGTGGTGTTCGGGATGGACGCCGCCGCCACGACGCTGGCCGCCTCCGACCCGGCGACGTTCCGCTCCGGGTACGACGACCTGCGCGCCGTGCTGCGCCAGGGCCCCGCGCGCGGGGTGCACGTGCTCGGCTGGTGGCGCGGGCTGCGCCGGCTCGCCGACGACCTCGGCGGCAGCGGGCACCGCGACGACGTGACGGGCCTGGTCGCGCTCAACGTGCCCGCCGCCGACCTGGGCCTGCACCTCGGCGTGCACGACCTCGCGTACGTCCCGCGTGAGGGCCGTGCCCTGCTCGTCGACCGGCACGAGCACCGCACCGCGCTGATCGTGCCGTTCGCGGCCGGGGGGGACAGCACATGAGTGGGTTCGACGAGTACGCGGCGCTGCTGCGGGAGCTGTCCACCCGGCAGCGGGGTGGGGAGCGGGAGATCGCCGCCGAGGCGGAGCGCCGCCGCGGCCTCCAGTCCGCCGTCGACACGCTCGGGCAGCGGCTCACCGCCCAGGGCCAGCACCTCGACCGGCTCGGGCAGGCGATCGGCGTGCCGATGACGTCGGTCCCGGCGGAGGCGCCGGCACCGGCGATGGTGGCCGGTGGGGGAGCGCCCGGTTCCGCGCCCGGACCGGGGGACGGGGTGCCCGGCGGCGCAGCCGACGCGCCGGGGCGGCCGGACGTCGGGGCGTACCCCTCGGGGGGTGTTCCGGCGCCGCGGGCCGGCGACCCGGCGGCGGAGCTGGCGGCGGCGGGCCGGCTGGCCGAGGAGGCCGACGGGTACGGGCAGCAGGCCGACGCGCTGGCCCGCACGCCGGTGTTGCTGCCCACCTGGTCCGCGCCGGCGCGGGCGGTGGCGGTGTACGCGGGCTGCGCGCTGGCCGGTTCGCTGCTGATGCTGATCGCGATAGTGGGTTCGTCGCTGCCGGTGACCGGGCTGGACCTGGTGGCGGCGCTGTCCTGCGCGGGCGTGCCGTTGATGTCCTTCGTGGCCGGTCAGGTCGTGCTCGCCCGCTGGGGCCGCCCGGTGGTGGAGGGCGAGGCGCCGCCGGCCGGGCGGTACGTGCCGCTCGGCTTCGTGATCTGCGCGCTGCTCTCCCCGTCCTTCTTCTGCCTATACCTCCTCCTGTTCCGCCTCCTCCGCTGACCCGCGCCCTCACCCCCACCCCGCTCCGTCGATCATGGAGTCACGGCCCCGAGGGTGCGGCATATGTGGCTTGTGGGCGGGCGGAAAGTGCAAGATCGCGAAGGCGGTGGGGCGGGACGGGGCGGTAGGCTCGCGGGGTCGGTGAGCTGGGGGAGGGCGTGTGAGCGCGGCGGAGATCATCGCCAGGCTGGCGGCGGCGGCACAGAAGCTGGACGAGGCCAAGGCGCGCACCGCCGCTGCGGCGCAGGACGCGGCCGAGGCGCGGGCGCTGGTGGCGGGCGCGCTGGAGGGGGCCACGGCGGGCCCGCTGATCGGGGTCATCGACTCCTACCGGCAGGCGCTGGCGCAGGCCGCGCAGGGCGGGGAACCGGCCCGGCAGCACGTGCAGGAGACCATCGCGAAGGTGCAGGCGCTGGGCAACTGAGCCCGGTCCGGCATGCCGGTTTGCGCTGAGGGCGCGACAAGGGTTACCGGGGCGTAACTTTTCATTGACGTGTGTGAAATCGGACACGCATCATCGTGTCCACGATCGATCGGATCCCACCCGTCCCCCCGGCTCCGCCCGGGTACCTCCCCCCGGAGGTGCAGCCCATGCTGCTCCGAACGATCCTGGCCGCCACCACCGCCGCCACCGTCCTGCTCGTCCCGGCCGCCGCCCAGGCCGCCGCCGCGGAACCCGCGGCCCCGCCGACCACGGCCACCGTCGCCACCGCCGCGGAACGGGCCGCCGCCGCGGCCGCCGACCCGGTGATCGTGGTCGGCGGCCTGAGTGGAATCTCCATCGCGTACGAGCCGATCGCCGCCCGGCTGCGCGCCGACGGCTACCGGGTCTCGATCTTCCAGTTGCCGAACCTCGGCCTCGGCGACATCCGCGAGTCCGCCCGGGCGTTGTCGTCCTACGTGGACCGGGTGCGCGCCACCACCGGCGCGGCCCGCGTCGACCTGGTCGGCCACTCCGAGGGCGGCCTGGTCAGCCGCTGGTACGTCAAGTACCTCGGCGGCGCGGCCACCGTCGACCAGTACGTTAGCCTGGGCAGCCCGCAGTACGGCACCTACGTCGCGAATCTGGTCGCCGTCCTCGGGCTGGGCAGCTGCGCCGGTGTGATCGCCTGCCAGCAGATGACCATCGGGTCGAGCTTCCTGGCCGACCTCAACGCCGGGGACGACACGCCCGGCCCGGTGCGCTGGGCCACCGTGCGCACCTGGCAGGACGAGCTGGTCCGGCCGGTCGACAACGCCGTGCTCGCCGACGGCGCGACCAACATCCTGGTGCAGGCGTGGTGCCCGTTGCGGGTCGTCGGCCACCTGGGGCTGGTGCTGGACGGCACCACGTACACGGCGGTGCGCCAGGTGCTCGCCGGTGCCCCGGTCCAGCCGAACTGCTTCGCGGTCTGACACACGTGCCCGGGCCCGCCGTCGCGCAGGCCCGGGCACGTCCGGCCGCGCCGTCGCTCAGCCCGCGTCCCGTCCCGTGATCACGTCGGCGGCCCGCCAGGCCAGCGCGGTCACCGGGGCGCTGGTCCAGCCCGCCACCATCACCGGCAGCACCGACGCGTCGACCACCCGCAGGCCGTCCACGCCGCGTACCCGCAGTTCGGGGTCGACCACGTGCTCGTCGCCGGCGCCCATCGCGCAGGTGCCGATCGCGTGGTAGCCGCAGTAGCCGCGCGCCACGGCCGCCTCGACGATCTCCGCGTCGGTAGTGGTCGCCGTCCCGGGCACCGTCTCGGAGCGGATGCGCTTCGCGATCGGGCCGGTGCCGAAGAACTCCCGCATCTGGCGGAACAGGTCCACCGCCACCCGCCGGTCGTGCCCGGTGGTGAGGTAGTTCGCCACGATGGCCGGCGGCGTACGCGGGTCCGCGTCGGTGATCGTCAGGCTGCCCTCGCTGTCCGGCCGCGTGACGGTGCCCAGGCACATCACGCCCGGCTCCCGTTCCAGTTCCAGCGCCTTGCCGGGCCGGGGCGGGGCGGCCGAGAACGGCGCCATCAGCAGGTGCGCGTCCGGACGTTCCAGCTCCGGGCGGGACTTGACGTGCGCGGCCACGTCCAGCACCGGCAGGGCGAGCGGGCCGCCCCGGGTGAGCAGCCAGCGCAGCGTCGCCCGGGCCTGCCCGAGCGGGCTGCCGATGGTCATGTTGTGGCCGCCGGGTTCGGCGAGGCGGTACTGGAGCACGATCGAGCGGTGCTCGCGCAGCCCGGCGCCGACCCGGGGCCGGTCCAGCAGCACCGGCACCCCGGCGGCGCGCAGCGTGTCCGCCGGCCCGATGCCGGAGACCTGCAACAGATGCGGTGTGGCGAGCGCGCCCGCGGCGAGGATCACCTCGCCCGCCGCCCGGTACTCGATGTCCCGGCCGTCGTGCGCCGCCCGTACGCCGACGGCGCGGCCGCCCTCGACGAGCACCCGCAGGACGACGGCGCCGACCTCGACTGTCAGGTTGGGCCGGCGCCGCACCGGGTGCAGGAACGCGTCGGCGGCGCTGACCCGGCGTCCGGCGTGGATGGTGGCGGTGGGGTAGCCGATCCGCTCGTCGTCGTGGGCGTCCAGGTCGTCGGCGCGGCGCCAGCCCAGCTCGGCGCCGGTGGCCACCATCTCCTCGGCGAGCGGGTCGGTGCCGGTGGCGATGGACAGCCGCACCGGACCGCCCGTGCCCCGGTGCGGCGCGGGCCCGAGCGGGTGGTCCTCCAGCCGCGGGAACACCTGCGACATGGCGGACCAGCCCCAGCCCAGCGGTGCGAGGGCGTCCCAGTCCCGGGCCGCGCCGCGGCTCCAGATCATGCCGTTGACCGACGTCGAGCCGCCGATCATCCGCCCGCGCTGCCAGATCTCCTGGCGGCCCGGCCCGGTGGTGGCCGGGTAGTGCCAGGCGGTGCGCCGGTCGTCCATCAGCCGGGAGAACGCCTTCGGCACCCGCACGTACGGGCTGCGGTCCCAGCCGCCCGCCTCCAGCAGCAGCACCCGTGTCCCCGGATCCTCGGTGAGGCGGTTCGCCAGCACGCACCCCGCCGCGCCGGCCCCCACGATGACGTAGTCGAACTCCTCCACAGCGGACCCCCACTCGCGAGAATCCCTCTGACAGTAGTTGCTCGATCACATTCCGCGAAAGGGCCGGGCGGCGTCCGGGTCAGGCGGCCTTGGCCAGCGCCTCGAACTCGTCGTCGGTCAGCTCCACCTCGGCCGCCGCCACGTTCTCCTCCAGGTGCGCCACCGACGACGTACCCGGGATCGGCAGCATCACCGGCGACCGGCGCAGCAGCCAGGCCAGCGCGAGCTGCGCGGGGCTGGCGCCGTGCGCGGTCGAGATCGCGTCGAGCGGGCCGCCGGCCCGGGCCAGGTTGCCGGTGGCGATCGGGAACCACGGGATGAACGCCAGGTCGTGGCGCTCGCAGTGCGCCAGCACGTCCTCCGCGCTGCGGTCGGCCAGGTTGTAGAGGTTCTGCACGGACACGATCGGCGTGATCGCCCGGGCCGCCTCGATCTGCTCGACGCTGACCTGGGACAGCCCGATGTGCCGGATCTTTCCCTCCTGCCGCAGCAGCGCCAGCTCGCCGAGCTGGTCGGCCAGCGGCACCTTCGCGTCGATCCGGTGCAGCTGGTAGAGCGGGATGCAGTCCAGGCCCAGGTGGCGCAGGCTCAGCTCGCACTGCTGGCGCAGGTACTCCGGGCGGCCCACCGGCCGCCAGTCGTCCGGACCGGAGCGGGTCAGCCCGGCCTTCGTCGCGATGACCAGGTCGTCGGCGTACGGGTGCAGCGCCTCACGGATCAGCAGCTCACTGACGAACGGCCCGTACGAGTCGGCGGTGTCGATGAACGTGACGCCCAGCTCGTACGCGCGGCGCAGCACCCGCACCGCCTCGGCCGGATCCTTCGGGTCACCCCACACGCCGGGGCCGGTGAGCTGCATCGCCCCGTAGCCGAGGCGGTCGACCGGCAGGTCGCCACCGATCCGGTAGCTGCCCGACGCCTTGGCGGGCTGGGTGCTGGTGGCCATTCGCGGTCCTCCTGTGCTCGTTCGTGCCTCGCGGGGCGGTACTGCGCCCCGGCCCTGGACATTCCCCGGATCGCGGCGGCGAAGCACTGGCAGTTGCGGCGAGCGGCCCCGGCGCACCGGGCCGCCGTGGCAGGCTGGGCGGGACGGTGGTCAGGAGGTGCGCATGGCCGCGACGCCACGGCTCGACTTCGCGCTGGACACGTACGAGTGCATCGTGCTCTACCCGGGGCCCTCCGGGCGGGCCCTGCCGGACGAGACCGTGCAGCGGCTGCAGGCCGAGCACCTCCAGCACATGCGGGCGCTGCAACGGCGCGGCATCGTGCTCGTGGACGGGTCCGTGGACGGCCCGGCCCGGGAACCCGACCCGCCGATCGGTTTCGGCCTGGCCCGCACCGGCTCGGTGGACGACGTCCGCAGCGTCATGGAGGCCGACCCGGCGGTGCAGGCCGGGCTCTACCGGGTCGAGGTGCTCACCTTCCTCTGCCCGGCCGGCTCGCTGGAGTTCCCGCTGGTCAAGACGGAGAGCTGAGGCTCCTCGCGCGCCCCTGCGACGACACCTCTCGCTGCCGCGTACCCAGTGCTCGCCGACGGCCGGACGGCCGGGCGCGACGGTCCCACAGTGCCCCGGGCCGACCCGTGACGGGGAGCGGTACGATTTCTCACCGCGCGGTCGCCGATGCCCGCCACACGACGTCCCGGTGCGGTACGCCTACCGCCCGCCCACGCGGTTGACGCGCGTCGTTGGACAAATGTTCCGCAGTCCGCAAGGGGTCGGCCGGGAGGCCGATCCGGAGGAGAGACTAGCCTGATGGGCGTGACACGCCGCGCGAAGATCGTCTGCACTCTCGGCCCCGCCACCTCGTCCCCGGAGCGTATCCGGGGACTCGTCGAGGCAGGCATGAACGTGGCGAGGCTCAACTTCAGCCACGGCAGTCACGAGGATCACGAGTCGGTCTACCGGCTGGTCCGCGAGGCGGCCGAGGCGTCCGGCAAGCCGGTCGCGGTGCTGGCCGACCTCCAGGGCCCCAAGATCCGACTGGGCAGGTTCGCCGACGGCCCGCACGAGTGGCGCACCGGCGACTCCGTCGTGATCACCGGCGACGAGGTGGTGGGCACCAAGGAGCGGGTCTCCTGCACCTACCGCAAGCTGCCGCAGGAGGTGAAGCCGGGCGACCGGCTGCTGATCGACGACGGCCGGGTCGCCGTCGAGGTCAGCGACGTCACCGGCAACGACATCCGGTGCCTGGTCACCGAGGGCGGCCCGGTCTCCAACAACAAGGGCGTCTCGCTGCCGAACGTCGCGGTGAGCGTCCCGGCCCTGTCCGACAAGGACGCCGAGGACCTGCGCTTCGCCCTCGGCCTCGGCGTCGACCTGGTCGCGCTCTCCTTCGTCCGCTCGCCGGAGGACATCAAGCTCGTCCACTCGATCATGGACGAGGAGGGTGTGCGCCGCCCCGTCCTGGCCAAGGTCGAGAAGCCGGAGGCGGTCGACCACCTGGAGGCGATCGTGCTCTCCTTCGACGGCGTCATGGTCGCCCGCGGCGACCTCGGCGTCGAGCTGCCGCTGGACCAGGTGCCGCTGGTGCAGAAGCGTGCCGTGCAGCTGTGCCGGGAGAACGCCAAGCCGGTCATCGTGGCCACCCAGATGCTCGACTCGATGATCGAGAACTCGCGCCCGACCCGTGCCGAGGCCTCCGACGTGGCGAACGCGGTGCTCGACGGCGCGGACGCGGTGATGCTCTCCGGCGAGACCAGCGTCGGCAAGTACCCGGTGCTCACCGTCAGCACCATGGCGAAGATCGTCACCACCACCGAGGCCGGCTCGATCGCCGTCCCCCGGCTGCAGCACGACCCGCGTACGCACGGCGGCGCGCTCACCGTCGCCGCCTCGTCGATCGCCCGCGCCATCGGCGCCAAGGCCATGGTCGCGTTCTCGCAGACCGGTGACACCGTCAAGCGGCTGGCCCGGCTGCACTGCGACCTGCCGCTGCTGGCGTTCACGCCGGTGCCGGAGGTGCGCAACCAGCTCGCGCTCTCCTGGGGCGTGGAGACGTTCCTGATGCCGTTCGTCCAGCACACCGACGACATGTTCCGCCAGGTCGACCAGGCGCTGCTCGGCCTCAACCGGGCCAACCCGGGCGACTACGTGGTGATCGTGGCGGGCAGCCCGCCCGGCACCCCGGGCTCCACGAACACGCTGCGCGTGCACCAGCTCGGTTCGCTGGTTGACGCCGCCTCGGCGCGAGCCCTCCAGTGAGTGGTGTGGCCACCGGGCAGGCGGCGGTCGACCAGCTGCTGGAGGTGCTCGACCTCGCCCGTACCGGGGAGATGACCTTCCGGGGGATGAGCCCGCAGGTGGGCCCGCAGCGGGTCTACGGCGGGCAGGTCGCCGGCCAGGCCCTGGTCGCGGCCGGCCGCACCGTCGACGCGGAGCGGGCCGTGCACTCCCTGCACGGCTACTTCGTGCGCCCCGGAGATCCGGCCGAGCCGATCGAGTACCAGGTGGAGAACGTCCGCGACGGCCGGTCCTTCTCGGTGCGCCGCTCGGTCGCGTTGCAGCACGACAAGCCGATCTTCTTCATGTCGGCGTCGTTCCAGCGCCAGGAGGAGGGGCTGGACCACCACGCCCCGCTCCCGCCGGACGTACCCGGCCCGGACGACGTGCCGACCATGACCGACCGGCTCTCCCGCTACCCGGAGCGGCTCGGCATCTGGGGGATGATCCCGCGCCCCATCGACGTGCGCTACGTCGGCGAGCCGGGCTGGGTCCGACCCGGTGACCGCCCGGCCGAACCGCACCAGCGGGTGTGGATGCGCCTGGACGGCAAGCTGCCGGACGATCCGCTGCTGCACGCGTGCGCCCTCACGTACGCCTCCGACCTGACGCTGCTGGACTCGGTGCTGTCGGTGCACGGCGAGGTGTGGGGGCCGGGCGGTGTGGTCGGCGCGAGCCTCGACCACGCGCTGTGGTTCCACAGGTCGTTCCGCGCCGACGAGTGGTTCCTGTACGACTGCTGGAGCCCGTCCGCGTCCGGTGCCCGCGGCCTGGCCACGGGCCGGATGTTCACCACCGACGGCCGGCACATCGCCAGCGCCGTGCAGGAGGGGCTGCTGCGGCGCGTCGGCGGCTGAACGCCCGGCCGGTGATCGTCCGGGCGCGGGTCGGAGGGCCGGTCCGCACGGCAGCGGACTAACCTGGCCGTATGCGTCTCTCCGCCCGGGTCGACTATGCCCTCCGCGCGGCCGCCGAGCTGGCCTCTGTCGCGGACGGGGGGACCACCGGGCGGAGCCGGCCGGTGACCGCCGAGCAGATCGCCCGCGCACAGGACATCCCGCCGAAGTTCCTGGAGAGCATCCTGCTGCAACTGCGCCGGGGCGGCATCGTGCACGCCCAGCGTGGCCCCGAGGGCGGCTACTGGCTGGCCCGGCCCGCCGGGGAGATCTCCCTGGCCGAGGTGATCCGCGTCATCGACGGTCCGCTCGCGCACGTACGCGGGCAGCGGCCGGAACAGCTCGGCTACCAGGGTGCGGCCCGCGCGTTGCAGGACGTCTGGATCGCGCTGCGGGCCAGCGAGCGGGAGATCCTCGAGCTGGTCACCATCGCCGACGTGGCCGCCGGCGCGCTGCCCGGCCGGGTCAACGAGCTGGCCGCCGACCCGCGCGCCTGGAGCTGACGCCAGCTTCCGCACACCCCGGCACACCGTCCGGCGTCTCCTACCAACCGGATGGGGGACTTGACCCGGGGCGCCTCCGTGCCGCATTGTCGACCAAGTTGATAGGAGATACCGAAAAGTCAGGGGGCGCTCGTGCGCAAGCTGCTGGTCCTCGCCCTCGTCGGGCTCGCCGCGCAACTCGTCGACGGCGCGCTCGGCATGGCGTACGGACTGACCTCCTCGACGCTTCTCCTGTTCGCCGGCGTGGCGCCGGCCGCCGCGTCCGCCTCGGTGCACCTGGCCGAGATCGGCACCACGCTCGCCGCGGGCGTCTCGCACTGGCGTTTCGGCAACGTCGACTGGAAGGTGGTCGGCCGGATCGCGCTGCCCGGCGCGATCGGCGCGTTCGCCGGGGCGACGTTCCTCAGCTCCATCTCCACCGAGGCGGCGGCGCCGTGGATGGCCGCCATCCTGTTCACGCTCGGCGCGTACCTGCTGGTGCGGTTCTCCCGGCCGCTGCGCGCCAACCGCGCCGCCGGCCGGCTGCGCAGCCGCTTCCTCGCCCCGCTCGGCCTGGTCGCCGGCTTCGTCGACGCCACCGGCGGCGGTGGCTGGGGACCGGTCGCCACCCCGGCGCTGCTGGTCTCCGGCCGGATGGAACCCCGCAAGGTCATCGGCTCGGTGGACACCTCCGAGTTCGTGGTGGCCGGCGCGGCCAGCATCGGCTTCCTGATCGGCCTCGGCTCCGAGGGCTTCCTGCTGCCCACTGTGGCCGCGCTCCTGGTCGGCGGCCTGATCGCCGCGCCCATCGCGGCCTGGCTGGTCCGCATCGTCCCCGCCCAGCTGCTCGGTGCCGTGATCGGCGGCGTGATCGTGCTGACCAACGCCCGCACGCTGCTGAGCGCCGGCGGCGTGGGCGGCTCGGTGCCGGTGGTGGTGTACGCGCTGCTCGGCGCCGCCTGGCTGGTCGCCGTCGGGCTGGCGGTGCGGGCGCTGCGCCGGGCCCGCCGGGCCCGCGCCACCGTCGACGCGGCGCTGACCTCCGCGGCGCCGGCCGAGGCCGCGATCGCCTCCGCGGCGGCGACGGGGGCCGCGATCGCCTCCGCGTCGCCCGCCGAAGCGGTGGAGCCCGCCGCGGCGGGGGAGTCCGTCGAGCCGGCGAAGGCCGCGAAGTCGGGGCAGGTCCGGGAGCCGGTGGCTACCGCCGAGACCACCGAGACCACCGAGAACGCGGAGTCGCGGAAGCTCGCCGCCGCCGTCGAGGGCTGAGCCGCTCGCGGCCCTGGACCGCGCCGTCGCCCGGCCGCGCCGTCGCCCGGGAGGGCTCTGTCTCGGCGTTTCGGCCATTCCTTCTCGCCGGCCGCCGCTCCACCGTTGTGCCGCGCTTGTGGGGGTGTCCGGCGGTGACCTAGGCTGACGGAGCGCGGAGCCGAATCACCGACGTCGATGTGTTGACGTCGCCCGTCGCGTCAGGGCACGTAATCGCCGGTCCGGGCAGACCGGCCCCGTCGCGTGCCTGACCTCCGCGAAAGGCATTCCCCGTGCACCCCACCACCCCACGCCGCCGGATCGCGCTGCTCGCCGCGGCCTCGGCGGTCACGCTGTCGGCCGGCGCGCTCACCACGATGACGGCCGCCGCGGCGGCCGTCGCCTGCCGGGTCGACTACCGGATCACCAACCAGTGGAGCGGCGGCTTCGGCGCCGACGTGACAGTGACCAACCTCGGCGACCCGGTCAACGGCTGGACCCTCGGCTGGAGCTTCGCCGCCGGCCAGCAGGTCGTCCAGGCGTGGAACGCGACGGTCAGCCAGTCCGGCGCGCAGGTCAGCGCCCGCGACGCCGGCTACAACGCGGCCATCGGCACCGGCGGCACCGCGAACTTCGGCTTCAACGGCTCGTGGAACAACGCGTCGAACCCGGTCCCGGCCGCGTTCACGCTCAACGGCACCGCCTGCACCGGCGCGCCGTCCACAAGCGCCCCACCGTCGACGCCACCACCGAGCACGCCGCCGCCCACCACGCCTCCGCCCACCACCCCGCCACCGACCACACCCCCGCCGACCACCCCACCGGCCGGCGCGAAGCAGATGGAGGACCTCGACCGGGGCCTGGTCAGCGTCCGCTCCGGCAGCGGGAACCTGGTCTCCTGGCGGCTGCTCGGCACCGAGACCACGGGGGTTTCGTTCAACCTCTACCGGGGCGGCACCAAGGTCAACGGCAGTCCCATCACCGGCGCCACCACGTACCTGGACAGCGGTGCGGCGGCCGGCTCGGCGTACACCGTGCGGGCCGTGGTGAACGGCGCCGAGCAGGCGGCGTCCGCCCCGGCGCTCCAGTTCGCCAACGGTTACCTGGACGTGCCGATCCAGCCGCCGCCCGGCGGCACCACCCCGTCTGGGGAGGGGTACAGCTACTCGGCGAGCGACGCGAGCGTCGGTGACCTGGACGGCGACGGCCGCTACGAGTTCGTGCTCAAGTGGGACCCGTCGAACGCCAAGGACAACTCGCAGTCCGGCTACACCGGCAACGTCTACGTCGACGCGTACACGCTCACCGGCACCCGGCTGTGGCGCATCGACCTCGGCCGCAACATCCGCGCCGGCGCCCACTACACCCAGTTCCAGGTGTACGACTACGACGGCGACGGGGACGCCGAGGTGGCCGTGAAGACCGCCGACGGCACCCGCTCCGGCACCGGCCAGGTGATCGGCAACGGCTCGGCCGACCACCGCAACTCCAGCGGCTACGTGCTCGCCGGCCCGGAGTACCTGACCATGTTCGACGGCCGCACCGGCGCAGCCGTGTCCACAGTCGACTACGACCCGCCGCGCGGCACCGTCTCGTCCTGGGGCGACTCGTACGGCAACCGGGTCGACCGGTTCCTCGCCGGCACCGCGTACCTGGACGGGCAGCGCCCCTCACTGATCATGGCGCGCGGCTACTACACCCGCGCCGTCGTCGCGGCCTGGGACTTCCGCGACGGCACGCTGCGCAAGCGCTGGACGTTCGACTCGAACGCCTCCGGCAACGGCGCCGCCGCCGGCCAGGGCAACCACCAGCTCTCCGTGGCGGACGTGGACAACGACGGCCGCCAGGAGATCGTGTACGGGGCCGCCACCATCGACGACAACGGCCGGCTGCTGTACTCCACCGGCAACGGCCACGGCGACGCGCTGCACGTCGGCGACCTCGACCCGTCCCGCTCCGGCCTGGAGGTGTTCAAGGTCGACGAGGACGGCAGCAAGCCCAGCTCCTGGATGGCCGACGCGCGTACCGGGCAGATCATCTGGCAGACCGCGCCCAGCGGCGACAACGGCCGTGGCGTCTCTGGCGACGTCTGGGCCGGCAGCCCGGGCGCGGAGTCCTGGTCGTCGGCTGTCGACGGGCTGCTCAACACCCGGGGGCAGAACGTCGGGCGCAAGCCGTCGT
Source organism: Micromonospora sp. WMMD1274 (assembly GCF_049179035.1). Taxonomy (NCBI): domain Bacteria; kingdom Bacillati; phylum Actinomycetota; class Actinomycetes; order Micromonosporales; family Micromonosporaceae; genus Micromonospora; species Micromonospora sp. WMMD1274. The sequence goes on along the minus strand of NZ_JBMHMG010000001.1, from coordinate 890,282 downwards.
CGGCGAACTTCCTGATCTGGTGGGACGGCGACCCGGTCCGGGAACTGCTCGACGCCACGAAGATCGACAAGTACGGCACCGGCGGCGAGACCCGGCTGCTCACCGGCAGCGGCGTCGCCTCGAACAACGGCACCAAGTCCACGCCGGCGCTCTCGGCCGACCTGCTCGGCGACTGGCGCGAGGAGGTGGTCTGGCGCACCTCCGACAGCACCGCGCTCCGCATCTACAGCACGCCGGTCACCACCGGCCTGCGCCTGCCGACCCTGATGCACGACCCGCAGTACCGGGTGGCAGTGGCCTGGCAGAACACCGCCTACAACCAGCCGCCGCACCCGGGCTTCCATCTGGGCGACGGCATGAGCACGCCGCCGGCGCCGAACATCTACCTGCGCTGAAACGGCAGGCACCGGGTCGCCGGCCGCGGAATCCGCTCCGCCGGCGACCCGGTGCACCACACCGCAGCATTCCCGACCCGTCCCGACCGGGAATGCCGTACCACCACCGGGGACAAAGTTATGCGTCCCACGCGACGGTGCGGTGACGTGGCTATGAAGAGCGTGTTTCAGGCCTCCCGGCGCAGCCCGCCCGCCACCTTCTTGGCGATCAGCTCGAACGAGCGGACCCGGTCCGCCACGTCGTAGACCATCGTGGTGAGCATCAGCTCGTCCGCGCCGGTGCGCTCCAGCAGTTCCCCGAGCTGCCGGGCCACCGTCTCCGGCGAGCCGGTCGCCTGGCCCTCGCGGCGCTGGGCGACGAACTCCCGCTCGAACTCCGAGTACGGGTACGCCGCCGCCTCCTCCGGCGTGACCAGCGGCTCCGGCCGCCCCGACCGCAGCTTCAGGAACGACAGCCCGGCCGGCCCGGCCAGCCACTCGGCCCGCTCGTCGGTCTCCGCGCAGACCGCGTTCACCGCCACCATCGCGTACGGCCGGTCCAGCCACTGCGACGGCCGGAAGTTCTGCCGGTAGAGCTGCAACGCCGGGACCGTGTTCTGCGAACTGAAGTGGTGCGCGAACGAGAACGGCAGCCCGAGCAGGCCCGCCAGCTGCGCGCTGAACCCGCTGGACCCGAGCAGCCACACCTGCGGCGACTGGCCGCGGCCCGGCGTCGCGGTGATCGGACCCGGCTCGGCGCCGGAGAAGTAGTTCATCAGGTCGGCCAGCTCACGCGGGAAGTGCTCGGCCGACAGGCCCTCCATGGTGCGGCGCAGCGCCAGCGCGGTCACCTGGTCGGTGCCCGGCGCCCGGCCGATGCCCAGGTCGATCCGGCCCGGGTGCAGCGCCTCCAGCGTGCCGAACTGCTCGGCCACCACCAACGGCGCGTGGTTGGGCAGCATCACGCCGCCCGAGCCGAGCCGGATCGTGCTGGTGTTCGCCGCCAGGTGCGCGAGCAGCACCGCCGGAGCGGAACTCGCGATGGCGGGCATGTTGTGGTGCTCGGCCACCCAGAACCGGCGGTAGCCCAGCTCCTCGGTGCGGCGGGCCAGCTCCGTGGTGTACCGCAGCGCCTCACCGGCACTGCCGGTCGCCGCCACCGGGGCAAGATCAAGAACAGACATGGGTACGTCGATCACAGAGAACTGCAACCCGCGACGTGCCGGAATTGTTCCGCCGGGTGCGCTACCCCATACCCCGGGCCTGCTCGAAGATCAGGCTGGTCTGCGTGTGCTGCACCGCCGGATCGACAGCCAGATGATCGAGTACGAAGTCCCGCAGCGCGTCGCCCGACGCGGCCCGCACGTGCAGCACGTAGTCCTCCGCGCCCGCCACGTGGAACACCGACACCACCCCCGGCAGCCGCACCGACCGGGCCCGGAACGCGTCCACAGCGGCGCGCTCGTGCGCGGTCAGCCGCACCGAGACCAGCGCCTGCAACGGCAGACCCACCGCCGCCGGGTCCACCTCGGCGTGGAACCCGCGGATCGCCCCGCACTCGCGCAGCGCCCGCGTACGCGTCAGGCACGTCGACGGCGCCACCCCGACCCGCTCGGCCAGCGCGTTGTTCGGCAGCCGGCCGTCGGCCGCCAGCTCGGTGAGGATCGCGCGATCGGTGTCGTCCAGGCCGGCGAACGGCCGTACATCATTCGGTGCGGCAGGCATGTGACCATCCTTCACCGAATCACCGCCGGGCGAAAGCGCGATACTCAGAATCTTGTTCGTCGCTATTGCCTCCCGCCGTCGTCATGTTCGACGCTTCCGGCATGACTTCCGTGGACACCGCAGCCGTACACGCCGGGCGCGCCGACCTCGCCGGGCTCGGCGTCCACGTCCCGCCCATCGACCTGTCCACCACCAACCCGCTGCCCTCGGTCGCCGGCGGCGGTGACGACTACGAGACGCTGGCCACCGGCGGCACCCTCCCGGCCGGCGGCAGCGCCGTCTACCAGCGCCTCTGGAACCCCACAGTGGCCCGGTTCGAGACCGCGCTCGCCCAGCTCGAAGGCACCGCCGAGGCCGTCGCGTTCGCCAGCGGCATGGCCGCGCTCACCGCCACCCTGCTCGCCGCCACCCGCGACGGCAAGCGCCACGTCGTCGCCGTCCGCCCCCTCTACGGCGGCACCGACCACGTCCTCGCCACCGGCCTGCTCGGCACCGAGGTCACCTGGGCCACCCCCGCCGACGTGGCCGCCGCGATCCGCCCCGACACCGCCGTCGTCGTGGTCGAGACGCCGGCCAACCCCAGCCTCGACCTGGTCGACATCGCCGCGCTCGCCGACGCCGCCGGTGACGTCCCGCTGCTCGTCGACAACACAGTCGCCACCCCGGTGCTCCAGCAGCCCGCCCGCCACGGCGCCGCGCTCGTGCTGCACAGCGCCACCAAGAGCATCGGCGGCCACGGCGACGTCCTCGCCGGCGTCGTCGCCTGTGGACCCGAGTGGGCCGCCCGGCTGCGCCAGGTCCGCGCCGTCACCGGCGCCGTCCTGCACCCGCTCGGCGCGTACCTGCTGCACCGCGGCATCCAGACCCTCCCGCTGCGCGTCCGCGCCCAGCAGGCCGGCGCGGAGAAGCTCGCCGCCTGGCTCGCCGGGCACCCCGCCGTCGAGCGCGTCCACCACCCGTCGCTGCACGACCCGGCCGGGCTGGTCGGCCGCCAGATGTCCGGCACCGGCAGCCTGCTCGCCTTCGAGGTGCGCGGCGGCGCGCCCGCCGCGGCCGAGGTCGCCGGCGCCTGCGAGCTGATCACCCACGCGGTGTCGCTCGGCGGCGTCGACACGCTGATCCAGCACCCGGCGTCGCTCACCCACCGGCCGGTCGAGGGCGACGCCAAGCCCTGCGGCGGGCTGCTGCGCGTCTCGGTCGGCCTGGAGGACCCGGAGGACCTGCGGGCGGATCTCGCGCGGGCGCTGGCGCGGATCTGACGGCGGCCGGTCGCCCGCGTCCGCGGCGTCGGCCGGTCACGACTTCGGGCCGACGTGCCGATCGAGGGCGGCTACCGCCTCCCGGCGGGCCACCGACAGGGAGTTGCGGCGGTTCATCCGCCAGGCGATGCCGAGCCGGTCGAGGGCCTGCTGGCAGAGGCCGATGATGTCGGCCGACTCGTTGACGAACATGTAGCGCGGATAGACGTACTTCTTGCCGCGCACGGTCACCCGGTTGCTGACCCGGCAGCCGTCGGAATGGAACAGGCCGCGCAGGAAGTCGCCGGGGTGTGCCTCGACGATGGGCCGCTGCCAGTCGGCCAGGACGATCGGGCGCTCGTGCTTCTTGCCCGGCCCGTGCTGGGGGAGCAGGCACGGCCAGTGCATCCCGTAACTCTGCACGGCGACGCACCCGCGCTTCTGCACCCGCTGCACCGACGTGGCCAGGACCGCCCGCATCGCGTCCTCGCAGGCGGCGATCAGGTTCGGCCAGGCGTCGGCGCAGAAGACGCGCAGCACCGGCACCCGGCCGACGACCAGGTGACCGTCGCCGAGATAGAGGCCGAGAAGGTAGGCGTACTGCGCCGGATCTGGCGGATTGCCGACACCTGCCCGGCAGCGGAAACACCGCTCCGCCGTGCTCCGCTGCCTCGGCTCGGGGCGTTCCTTGCACCAGTGCCGGACGGTCGGATAGGACAACCCGACGGCGCGGGCAGCCTCGGCGACCGTCGCTCCGGCGAGGTACAGGCTTCGTGCGCGGGCGCGTATCTCGGGTGGATGCACCAGGCCATTTTCGAACGCCTGTATGACACTTTGTGCCCCCGGTGGGATTCGAACCCACACTGTCGATCTTTTGAGAATCGCGCCTCTGCCGGTTGGGCTACAGGGGCTTCTGTAGTTCGGCTCCAACAGGTTACCTACTAGGCTAGGGGCGGCGACACCCGGCAGGGCGGGTGTCGGGCTCGAACCGGTGGGAGTGGCTCGTGGGCGAGATGCAGGCGGACGCCGAGCGCAAGCGCGTTCTGATCGCCGAGGACGAGGCGCTCATCCGGCTGGACCTGGCCGAGATGCTCGTCGAAGAGGGCTACGAGGTGGTCGGCGAGGCCGGTGACGGCGAGACCGCCGTCAAGCTCGCCGAGGAACTCAAGCCGGATCTGGTCATCCTCGACATCAAGATGCCGATCATGGACGGGCTGGCCGCCGCCGAGCGGATCGCCGGCGCGCGCATCGCCCCGGTGATCATCCTGACCGCGTTCAGCCAGCGTGACCTGGTGGAGCGGGCGCGGGCGGCGGGCGCGATGGCGTACCTGGTCAAGCCGTTCCAGAAGAGCGACCTGGTGCCGGCGGTGGAGATCGCGCTGTCCCGCTACTCCGAGATCGCCGCGCTGGAGTCGGAGGTCGCCGGCCTCACCGACCGGCTGGAGATCCGCAAGACCGTCGAGCGCGCCAAGGGCGCGTTGATGACCACGTACGGCATGACCGAGCCGCAGGCGTTCAAGTGGATCCAGCGCACCGCGATGGACCACCGGATGACCATGAAGGAGGTCGCCGAGCGGATCCTCGCCGAGACCGCCGGCGGCGAGGTGGAGCAGCCCGCGTCCTGACCTCCCGGGGAGGCATCCGATCGATAGGATCGGATCCATGTCTCCCGCGCGCGTCCGGCCGATCCTCGTCGCCGCCGTGCTGCTCCTGTCGGCCTGCCACGCCACTCCGCGACCGCTGCCCGAGCCCGCGCCGGTCCGCCCGCAGTGGCAGCCCGTCGAGCTGGCCCTTCCCGCCGGCGCCACCGGGCGTCCGGTCCTGCGCGACACCGCGCGGTGCGCCGGCCGGTGGTACGCGGTGGGCGGGCTGGTCGATCCGGCGGGGGAGACCCGGCCGGCGGCGTGGTCCTCATCGGACGGCGTGACGTGGTCACCGATTGCGGTGCGCGGTCAGACGTTCTACGGCCGTCAGCACGTGCTCTACGCGGTGGCGTGCCGCGCCGACGGGATGGCGGCGCTGGGTGCGAAGACGGGTGGCGTGCACGGCAATCCGCGTACCGGGACGTGGGTGTGGCGTCCGGGCGGGCCGTTGCGGGAGGTGCCGGCGGCGTTCGAGTTGTTCGGCGGTCCGCGCGCGGTGAGCGCGTCGCGGCTGGCCGCGGGTCCGGGTGGTTGGCTGGTCGCCGGGTCCCGCGCGGACGGTGCGGCGGTGTGGACGTCGCCGGATGCCGAGGGGTTCGTGCTGCGCGAGGGCGTCGCGGAGCTGGCCGGCGACGGCCGGGGCCGGACGGCGGCGTACGACGTGGCGGCGGTGGGGTCGGGCTGGCTGGTGGTGGGGTCGTTGCTGCCGCCCGGCGGTACGGCTCGGACGCCGCTGTCGTGGTTCTCGGCGGATGGCCGGGTGTGGCGGCGGCTGGCCCTGCCGGTGCCGTCGGGGACGGCCGGGGCGGCGGAGCGGGTGGTGCCGGCCGACGGCGGTCCGGTGGCGGTCGGCCCGCTGGGTGACCGCTTCGGGGTGTGGCGCGGGTGCGGCGAGTGTGGCTCGCCGTCCGCCGGTTCGGCGGGTGCGGCGCAGGGGTGGCGGCGGGTCGGCGGGTTCGGCTCGGCGGGCCCCGGGGTGTCGTCGGTGGACGCGCTCGCGGCGTCCGGTGGGCGGCTGGTCGCGGTGACCGGGGACGGGGCTCAGCGACGGCTCTGGATGTCGCGTGACGGTGGTGCGTCGTGGCTTCCGGTGATCACGCCGGTGCCGGTGCCGGACGGGGGCGACGCGGCGCTGGCGGTGGCCGTCCGCGACGACCGGCTGCTCGTGGTCGCCGATGACGGAAAGGTATCCCGTGCCTGGTGGGGGGCGTTGCCGACCGTCGATCGGTAGGGGGTGGGGAGGGCCTGGGCCGTTACCGAGGAATAGTCGGCGAAAGCCTTTGCGCGCCTTCGGTTCTTACGCCGATGGGCTTGAATCCGCCACGGCGTGTAACGGTTCGGTCAACCCCGCTTTCCAGGTCTTACGCCACCGCTCGCGGTGGGATAACGTCCCGCCCCAGACCGGCGACGACGGTCTTGGTTCGTCCACCCCGCAAGGGCCAATCAGCGGCGGGTGGTTCGGATCATGGACGGAGGAGGGTTCGGGCCTTGAGGCAGAAGCTCGCACGCGTGATCGGCGGGGTCGCCATGCTGGCGCTCGTCGCCGGTGGCACCGCTTGTTCCAGCGGCAGCGACGATGAGGGTTCCGGGGGCAGCGCCTGCGGGAGCAAGATCGCTTTCTTCGGCGCGCTGACCGGAAGCTCGGCCGCGCTGGGCATCAACGAGAAGAACGGCGTCAAGCTGGCCGTCGACAAGTACAACAAGGAGAACGCGGACTGCAAGGTCGAGCTCGCCGAGCTCGACTCGCAGGGCAGCCCGGACCAGGCGCCGGGTCTGGCCCAGAAGGCGATCGACGACACCAAGATCCTGGGTGTCGTGGGTCCGGCCTACTCGGGCGAGTCCGAGGCCGCCGGCCCGCTGTTCAACGAGGCCGGTCTGGTCACCATCACCCCCTCCGCGACCCGTCCCAGCCTCGCCGAGCAGGGCTGGAAGACCTTCTTCCGCGCGGTCGGCAACGACCTGAGCCAGGGCCCCGCCGCCGGTAACTACATCAAGAACGTGATGAAGGCCGACCGGGTCTACGTCATCGACGACCAGTCCGCGTACGGCGCCGGCCTGGCCGACGAGGTCAAGAAGGTCCTCGGCGCCTCGGTCGTGGGCAGCGACAAGGTCCAGGGCGAGGGCAAGCAGGTCGAGTTCTCCGGTGTGGTCACCAAGGTCAAGGCCGCCAACGTCAAGGCGGTCTTCTACGGCGGCTACTACCAGGAGGCCGGCCTGATCCGTAAGCAGCTCACCGCTGCCGGCGTCACCGCCCCGCTGGTCGCCGGTGACGGCGTGAACGACGGCGCCTACATCACCTCCGCCGGTGCCGCCGCTGCCGAGGGCACCATCCTCACCTGCCCCTGCGCTCCGTCCACCGAGGCCCGCGGCACCTTCGCCGCCGACTTCAAGGCGCTCAACGGCACCGAGCCGGGCACCTACAGCGACACCGCCTACGACGCGGCGAACATCCTGCTGGCGGGCATCAAGGCCGGCAAGAGCACCCGTGCCGACCTGCTGGAGTTCGTGAAGGGCTACAGCGGCGAGGGCGTTGCCGCCAGCTACAAGTTCGTCGAGGGCGGCGAGCTCGACCCGGCGCAGGTCAAGGTCTGGGCGTTCAAGGTGCAGGGCGGCAAGGTCGTCCCGGACCAGGAGATCCCCAAGTCCTGATCGTTCGATCGCTGGACTGGCGATTGAGTAGTGATCGCGGGTGCGGCCGGGAGCTGGCTCCCGGCCGCACCCTCTTTTTCTCTTGAGCGACGGAGCGTCCCTCCCTTGGACTTCGACGGATTGTTCTCCAACTTCGGGGAACTCACCACGACCGGCTTGACGCAGGGCGCCATCTACGCCCTGGTCGCGCTCGGCTACACGCTCGTGTACGGCGTGCTAAGGCTCATCAACTTCGCCCACTCCGAGGTCTTCATCGCCGGCGCGTTCGCCGCGATCTGGACCTGGAACGGCTTCGGACTCGACCAGAACTCGCAGGTCAGCGGCATCGGCTCGATCCTGTTCTACCTGCTGGTGGCGATGATCGTGGCGGCCATCGCCTCGGCGGGCACCGCCACGGTGATCGAACGGGTCGCGTACCGGCCGCTGCGCAAGCGCAACGCGCCGCCGCTGGCGTTCCTCATCACCGCCATCGGTGCCTCGATCGCCATCTCGGAGGCGTTCGGCGTCTACACCCGGCGCCGGCCGGAGGGTGCGCCGATTCTGGTCAGCTCGGAGCCGCTGTTCCACATCGCCGGGGTGCCGATCGACGCGGTGCAGCTGCTCACGATCGGTTCCGCGCTGGTGATGATGTTCGCGCTGGACCAGTTCATCAACCGCAGCCGTACCGGCCGCGGCATCCGGGCGGTGGCCCAGGACGCCAACACGGCGGCCCTGATGGGCGTCAACAAGGACCGCATCATCCTGATGGTCTTCATCGCCGGTGGCACCATGGCCGGCGTCGCGGGCCTGCTGTACGACGTGCGGATCCAGACGCTCACCTACAGCGTCGGCTTCCTGCTGGGCCTCAAGGCGTTCACCGCGGCGGTGCTCGGCGGTATCGGCAACCTGCGCGGCGCGCTCGTCGGCGGGTTGCTGCTCGGCGTCGTGGAGAACTACGCCGCGGGCCTGTTCGGCAGTCAGTGGAAGGACTTCGCCGCGTTCGCGGTGCTGGTCGTGCTGCTGATGTTCCGGCCGACCGGTCTGCTCGGCGAATCACTGGGGAGGGCACGCGCATGACGACCACCATCGACCCGCCGGAGCGGCGGGAGACGGCGGCGGACAAGCTGCGGCAGGGCCGGCACGCGATCTCGGAGCGCTGGCACCACGCGCCGCGCTGGGTGCGCTGGGTGCTGCTGGTCGCGGTCATCGCGTTCTTCTACGCGCTGCCGAACAAGGAGTTCTACCAGTACCTCGGGCCGATCCCGACGCCCGGGGCGAACTTCACCCAGGTGATGTTCACGGTCTCGATCTACGTGCTGCTGGCGGTCGGGCTCAACATCGTGGTGGGCTTCGCCGGTCTGCTCGACCTCGGCTACTTCGGCTTCTTCGCCGTCGGCGCGTACACGGTCGCGGTGCTGACCTCGCCGAGCAGCGACATCAAGACGCTGTGGCCGTGGCTGCTGGTGGTGCCGATCGCGATCGCCCTGACCATGGTCTCCGGCGTCATGCTCGGTACGCCGACGCTGCGTCTGCGCGGCGACTACCTGGCGCTGGTGACGCTCGGCTTCGCCGAGATGATCCGGATCGCGGCGGTCAGCTCCGAGTTCCTCAAGGGACAGCGCGGCTTCAACCAGATCCCGCACCCGCCCGGCCAGTACGCCGACGGCCGGCCGTGGTTCGGCGTGCTCGACGCCCGCCCGTACTACTGGCTGGTGCTCACGCTGATCATCCTGGTGGTGATCGGGGTGCGGAACCTGACCCACAGCCGGGTCGGCCGGGCCTGGATCTCGATCCGCGAGGACGAGGACGCCGCCCAGCTCATGGGCGTGCCGACGTTCAAGTTCAAGCTGTGGGCGTTCGCCTCCGGCGCGGCCATCGCCGGCCTGGCCGGCGCACTGTTCGCCGGTAAGCAGAACTTCGTCAACTCGCAGAACTTCGAGCTGCTCAACTCGATCATCATCCTGGCCGCTGTCATCTTCGGCGGCTCGGGCAACATCGTCGGCGCGATCGTCGGCGGCGGCCTGGTGGCGTACATGATCGAGCGGTTCCGTGGCATCGAGCTGTTCGGCGTGGAGCTGTACGAGTACCGGTTCCTCTTCTTCGGTCTGGTGCTCGTGGTGATGATGATCTTCCGGCCGCAGGGCCTGATCCCGAACCGGCGACGAGCGGCGGAGTTCAAGGACCGCCGCAAGGAGGTGATCGTCGGTGAGTGACACCGAGCAGAACCCGAAGGTTCCGGTCCAGGCGGCGGCCCCCGCCGTCGAGGCGGTCGGCAAGCGGGAGCCGTTGCTGGAGGTCGACCACGTCACGCTGCGCTTCGGCGGCGTGGTGGCCCTCAACGACGTGGACTTCACCCTCTACAAGGGTGAGATCCTCGGTCTGATCGGCCCGAACGGCGCCGGCAAGACCACCTGCTTCAACGCGATGACCGGCATCTACCAGCCCACCGAGGGGCAGATCCGGTTCCTGGGCCAGAAGATCAGTGGCAAGAAGCGCCACCAGATCACCCGGATGGGCATGGCCCGTACGTTCCAGAACATCCGTCTCTTCCCGGAGATGACCGCGCTGGAGAACGTCCAGGTCGGCGCGGACGCGCACCACAAGACCAGCGTGATCTCCGCCCTGCTGCGCCTGCCGCGGCACTGGAAGGAGGAGCGCGAGGGCCGGGAGAAGGCCGAGCGCCTGCTGGAGTTCGTCGGCATCCGCAACCGGATGCACGAGTTCGCCCGCAACCTGTCCTACGGCGAGCAGCGGCGGTTGGAGATCGCCCGCGCGCTGGCCACCGATCCGAAACTGCTCTGCCTGGACGAGCCGGCCGCCGGCTTCAACCCGGCGGAGAAGGAGGAGCTGCTCCAGCTCATCCGGCAGATCCGGGACCAGGGCGTGACGGTGCTGCTGATCGAGCACGACATGCGCCTGGTGATGGGCGTGACCGACCGGATCGTGGTCCTGGAGTTCGGAAAGAAGATCGCCGAAGGGCTGCCCGCCGAGGTGCGGGACAACCCGAAGGTGGTCGCGGCGTACCTGGGGGTGCCGGACGATGCTGCTTGAGATCGAGGACGTGAGCCTGCTCTACGGGCGGATCCAGGCGCTGCACGGCATCAGCCTGACCGTGGACGAGGGGGAGATCGTCGCGCTGATCGGCGCGAACGGCGCCGGCAAGTCCACCACCATGCGGGCGATCTCCGGCATCCGGCCGGTCGCCTCCGGCCGGATCAAGTTCGCCGGCGAGGACATCACCAAGCTCCGCGCCGACCTGCGGGTCCGGCGCGGGCTGTGCCAGGCGCCCGAGGGCCGGGGCATCTTCCCCGGCATGTCGGTGCTGGAGAACCTCGACATGGGCGCGTACACCCGGCGCGACAAGGCCGGCATCGCGCAGGACCTGGCCCGGGTGCTGGAGCTGTTCCCGCGGCTGGCCGAGCGGCGTAAGCAGGCCGGCGGCACGCTCTCCGGTGGCGAGCAGCAGATGCTCGCGGTCGGCCGGGCGCTGATGAGCCGGCCGAAGCTGCTGCTGCTCGACGAGCCGTCGATGGGCCTCGCGCCGATGCTGATCCAGCAGATCTTCACGATCATCACGGAGATCAACCAGCAGGGCACCACCATCCTGCTGGTGGAGCAGAACGCCCAGCAGGCGCTGGCGCGCGCCCACCGGGCGTACGTGCTGGAGACCGGCCGGATCGTCAAGAGCGGCACCGGCGCGGACCTGCTGCACGACCCCTCGGTCAAAGAGGCCTACCTCGGCGTGGCCTGACCGGCCGACCCCTCGCAATAAGGAGTACAGCCATGTTCCACCCCAACCCCGGACGGCGGGCGGCGCTCGGCGTCGCCGGTGCGGCCGTCCTGCTGCTCTCCCTCGCCGCGTGCGGCGAGGAGGAGAGCACCGACCAGCCCGGCGGCGGTCCCAGCGTCGCGTCGTCGGTCGACGCCGCGCTGGCCGCGAAGGTCCCGGACGCGATCAAGTCGGATGGCAAGATCGTGGTGGGCACCGACTCCACCTACGCCCCGGCGGAGTTCCTGGACACCGACGGCAAGACCGTGGTCGGCTTCGACGTCGAGCTGTTCACCGCGGTGGCGGCCAAGCTGGGCCTCAAGGCGGAGTTCGTCTCGGCGCCGTTCGGCGACATCATCAACGGCGTCAACTCGGGCAAGTACGAGGCGGGCGTCTCGTCGTTCACCATCAACGACGAGCGCAAGGGCCAGGCCAACATGGTCAGCTACTTCCAGGTCGGCACGCAGTGGGTGACCAAGAAGGGCAACCCGGCCGGGGTCGCGCTGGACAACGCCTGCGGCAAGAAGATCGCGGTGCAGAAGGACACGGTCCAGGTCGAGGACATCCAGAAGCGCTCCAAGGCGTGCACCGACGCCGGCAAGCCGGCCATCACCGTCGACCAGTTCCCGGGCCAGGACGCCGCCACCGCCGCCGTCGTCTCCGGCAAGGACGACGCGATGCTGGCCGACTACCCGGTCGGCGTATACGCGGTGACGCAGTCCAACGACGCCCTGGAGCTGCTGGACAAGCAGTACGAGGCGGCGCCGTACGGCTACGTGCTGGCCAAGGAGCAGACGCAGCTGGCCGAGGCGGTGCGGGACGCCACCAAGGCCGTGATCGCCGACGGCTCGTACAAGCAGGTGCTCGACAAGTGGAAGGTGGGAGACGGCGCGATCACGGACCCCGCGATCAACCCGTGACGACATGACCACCGAGGAAGCGACAACCGCGCGGGCACGGCCGGAACCGATCAAGGCCGTGCCCGTGCGGCACCCCGGACGATGGGTCGCCGTGGCGGTGCTCTCCGTCCTGGCCGCGATGTTCGTCCACCTGCTGGTGACCAACGAGGCCTTCAACTGGTCCTTCATGGTCGACAAGATGTTCCGGCCGCCGATCATCGAGGGCCTGCTGCGCGGCACCGTGCTGATGACTGTCAGCGCGATGCTGATCGGCGTCACGCTCGGCGTGGTGATCGCGGTGATGCGGCTGTCGGACAACCCGATCCTGCGCGGCGTGGCCTGGCTCTACACCTGGTTCTTCCGGGCCGTGCCCCGGCTGGTCCTGCTGGCCGTCTTCGGCAACATCGGCATCCTGTGGAGCCGGGTCGAGTTCGGGGTGCCGTTCGACACCCAGATCGGCCAGCTGTTCGGCATCGACAACCTGCAACTGCGGCTGTTCGGGTTCTCCTCCCGTGACATCCTCACCGGCTTCATGGCCGGTCTGCTCGGCCTCGCGCTATCCGAGGCCGCGTACATGGCAGAGATCGTCCGCGCCGGCATCCAGTCGGTCGATCCCGGCCAGACCGAGGCCGCTCAGGCACTCGGCCTGAGCCGTGCCCAGCTACTGCGCCGGGTGGTGCTGCCGCAGGCGATGCGGGTGATCATCCCGCCGACCGGCAACGAGACCATCGCCATGCTCAAGGACACGTCCCTGTTGCTCTACGTGCCGGTGAGCGTGGAGCTGTTCTTCCAGCTCGACGCCGTCGGCAAACGGACGTTCCAGATCTTCCCGATGTACGTCGCGGCGTGCCTGTGGTACCTGTTCCTGACCAGCATCCTGCTCGTCGGCCAGTACTACCTGGAGCGCCACTTCGGCAAGGGATACGGCGTCACCGGGCGGGCCCGGCTGAAGCTGCGAGGGATGACGGCCGAGGCCGGTGGCGGCGCGGGGGTGGTGAAGTGACCGAGCTGATCGTGCCCGCGCAGGCCACCGCGCCCACGGCCGGGTCCGGCCTGATGGTGCGGGCCGAGCAGGTGCACAAGTCGTTCGGGCCGCTGGAGGTGCTCAAGGGCATCGACCTGGAGGTCCGCTCCGGCGAGGTGTGCTGCCTGCTCGGGCCCTCCGGCTCCGGCAAGTCGACGTTCCTGCGCTGCATCAACCACCTGGAGAAGATCGACGCCGGCCGGATCTGGGTGGACGGCGACCTGATCGGCTACCGGGAGCGCGGCGGCAAGCTGTACGAGATGCGGGACAGGGACGTGGCCGCCCAGCGCCGTGCCATCGGCATGGTGTTCCAGCGGTTCAACCTGTTCCCGCACATGACGGTGCTGCAGAACGTCATGGAGGCGCCGGTGCTGCTGCGCCAGGCGAAGAAGGCGCAGGCCCGGGAGCACGCCGCGCAGCTGCTGGACCGGGTGGGGCTGGGCGACAAGCTCGGCGCGTACCCCGGTCAGCTCTCCGGCGGCCAGCAGCAGCGGGTGGCGATCGCCCGGGCGCTGGCCATGCGGCCGAAGCTGATGCTGTTCGACGAGCCGACCAGCGCGCTCGACCCGGAACTGGTGGGCGAGGTGCTGGACACGATGAAGGACCTGGCCCGCGACGGCATGACGATGATCGTGGTGACCCACGAGATCGGCTTCGCCCGCGAGGTGGGCGACCACCTCGTGTTCATGGACGGCGGCGTGGTGGTCGAGCAGGGTGACCCGCGCGAGGTGATCTCGGCGCCGAAGCACGAGCGGACCAAGGCGTTCCTGGCCAAGGTTCTCTGACCTCGGCCTCCGGTGCGGCGCGCGCCGCACCGGAGGCCGGAGTTGTCGGGCATACGGACTAGAGTCGCAGCCGTGACAGCTACGACGCCGCGCCTGCTCCTCGTCGACGGACATTCCCTGGCATACCGGGCTTTCTTCGCCCTGCCTGTGGAGAACTTCTCCACCACCACGGGGCAGCCGACCAACGCCGTCTACGGCTTCACCTCGATGCTGATCAACGTGCTGCGCGACGAGCAGCCGACGCACATCGTCGTGGCGTTCGACGTCTCCCGCCGCTCCTTCCGCACGGAGAAGTACTCCGAGTACAAGGCCGGCCGCAGCGAGACCCCCACCGACTTCAAGGGCCAGGTCAGCCTGGTCAAGGAGGTCCTCGCCGCGCTGCGCGTGCCGGTGGTCGAGAAGGAGGGCTACGAGGCCGACGACGTCATCGCCACGCTCGCCTGCCAGGCCCGCGATCAGGGCATGGACGTGCTGATCACCACCGGCGACCGGGACGCGTTCCAGCTCGTCGGCGAGCAGGTGACAGTGCTCTACCCGCGCAAGGGCGTCTCCGACCTGGCCCGGATGGACCCGGCCGCGGTCGAGGCGAAGTACGGCGTCACCCCGGACCGCTACCGCGACCTGGCCGCGCTGGTCGGCGAGACCAGCGACAACCTGCCGGGCGTACCGGGTGTCGGCCCGAAGACCGCGGCCAAGTGGATCAACCTGTACGGCGGCGTCGAGGGCGTGGTGGCCCGCGCCGACGAGATCAAGGGCAAGGCCGGCGACAGCCTGCGCGAGCGGCTGGCCGACGTGATCCGCAACTACGAGATCAACTGCCTGGTCTCCGACCTGGAACTGCCGGTCCGCCCCGAGGACGCCCGCTGGCAGGGCTGGGACCGCGAAGCCGTGCACCAGGTCTTCGACACGCTCCAGTTCCGCATCCTGCGCGACCGGCTCTACCAATACCTGGAAGCCGTCGAGCCGGAGGCCGAGGCGGGCTTCGACCTGGCCGGCGAGGTGCTCACCGAGCCGGGCGCGCTGGCGGGCTGGCTCGACACGCACGCCCCGGCGGGTGCCCCGGTGGGCCTGGCGGTCACGCTCGACACCGGCCCCAACCGCCGGCACACCGCCACCGTGACCGCGATGGCGCTGGCCACCGCCGCCGGCGCGGGCGCCTGGTTCGACCCGAGCGCCCTGGGCGCCGACGACGAGACCGCGCTGGCCGGGTGGCTCGCCGACGCGGAGCGCCCGAAGGTGCTGCACGACAGCAAGCCGGCGGTGCTGGCGTTCGCCGCGCACGGCTGGGAGCTTCAGGGCATCGCCCGCGACACGCAGATCGCCGCCTACCTGGCCCGCCCCGACCAGCGCTCGTACGACCTGACCGACCTGGCGCTGCGCTACCTGCACCGGGAGCTGCGCGTCGACGCGCCGGAGACCGGTCAGCTCACCCTCGACGGGCTCGGCGACGAGGGCGTGGCCGAGCAGAACCTCATGCTCCAGGCCCGCGCCACGCTCGACCTGGCCGACGCGATCGACGCCGAGCTGTCCCGCGACGGCGAGCAGTCGGCCCGGCTGATGGCCGGCGTGGAGCTGCCGCTGATGCGGGTGCTCGCGACCATGGAGCGCACCGGCATCGCCGCCGACACCGACTACCTCTCGGAGCTGGAGGCGCACTTCGCCGCCGAGGTGAAGGCCGCCGCCCAGGGCGCGTACGAGGTGGTCGGCCGCGAGTTCAACCTCGGTTCGCCGAAGCAGCTCCAGGAGATCCTCTTCACCGAGCTGGGCCTGCCCAAGACCAAGCGGATCAAGACCGGTTACACCACCGACGCCGACGCGCTCCAGTGGCTCTACGCGCAGACCGAGCACCCGCTGCTGCACCACCTGCTGCGCCACCGCGACGTGGCGAAGCTCAAGTCGACTGTCGACGGTCTGCTCAAGTCGGTCTCCGACGACGGCCGGATCCACACCACGTTCAACCAGACGGTGGCGGCGACCGGGCGGCTGTCCTCCACCGAGCCGAACCTGCAGAACATCCCGATCCGCACCGAGGAGGGGCGGCGGATCCGGCGCGCGTTCGTCGTCGGCGAGGGCTACGAGTGCCTGCTCACCGCCGACTACAGCCAGATCGAGATGCGGATCATGGCGCACCTGTCCTCGGACGACGCGCTGATCGAGGCGTTCAACTCCGGGCACGACTTCCACGCCGCCACCGCGTCCTCGGTCTTCACGGTCGAGGTCGGCGACGTGACCGCCGACCAGCGCCGCAAGATCAAGGCGATGAACTACGGCCTGGCGTACGGGCTCAGCGCGTTCGGCCTGTCCCAGCAGCTCGGCATCAGCGCCGAGGAGGCGCGCGGGCTGATGGAGAACTACTTCGCCGGGTTCGGCGGGGTCCGCGACTACCTCCAGGAGGTGGTGGCCCGGGCTCGCCAGGACGGCTACACCTCCACCATCCTGGGTCGCCGCCGCTACCTGCCCGACCTGGTCAGCGACAACCGGCAGCGCCGCGAGATGGCCGAGCGGATGGCGCTCAACGCCCCGATCCAGGGTTCGGCGGCCGACATCATCAAGGTCGCCATGCTGCACGTCGACAACGCGCTGCGCGACGCCGGGCTGCGCTCCCGGATGCTGTTGCAGGTGCACGACGAGCTGGTCTTCGAGGTCGCGCCGGGCGAGCGGGAGGCGCTGGAGGCGTTGGTGCGCAAGCAGATGGGCGAGGCGTACCCGCTGTCGGTGCCGCTGGAGGTGTCGGTGGGCGAGGGCCGCGACTGGAACAGCGCCGACCACTGACCCCACCGCCGCCCCACCCGCGTCGGCCACCGCCCACCCACCCGCCCCGGCGGTGATCAAGGAGTTTGTGTCACGCCCGAGCCCGTTCGGGGACACAAACTCCTTGATCACCGCACAAGAGGAGGCGGCGGAGGAGGCGGGAGCAGGGGCGAGGGCGCAGGGGCGGCGGCCTGGAGGGCGGCGGCCAGGCGGTCCCGGACGGCCACCTGGGCCGCGATCCGGGCGTCCAGCACGGCCAGCCGCTCCCGGCCGACCCGCAGCCCGGTCGGGGACGGCGGCGCCGACGCCACGTCCCCGTCCAGGCAGGGCAGGAAGACCCGCACGTCGTCCAGCGTCAGCCCGGCGTCGAGCAGGTGACGGATGTTGCGGACCCGGGTGACGACCGCGGCGTCGTACTCGCGATAACCGTTCGCGGCCCGGGCCGAGGCGATGAGCCCGTGTTCCTCGTAGTGCCGCAGGGCACGCGGCGTGCAGCCCGTCGCCTTCGCCACCGCGCCGATCCGCACCGCCGCCACCGTCCTCTCACGCGACCACCGCGCCCCCGTCCACCGGCAGCACCACACCGGTGACGAAGTCCGCCTCCGGCTCGCACAGCCGCCGGATCGCCCAGGCTACGTCCTCCGGGCGGCCGATCCGGCCCGCCGGGGTGTGTGCGAGCTGCCAGTCCCGTACCGCCGCGCGCCGCTCGGGGGAGAGGCCACTGTGCTCGCCGATGGGAGTGTCGACCGCGCCGGGCGCCACCGCCACCACCCGGACGCCGCGCGGCGCGAGTTCCACCGCCCAGCTGCGGGTCAGCGAGTCCAGCGCGGCCTTGCCCGCCGCGTACACCGAACTGCCCGGCCAGGCGCGCAGGCCGACCGACGTGGTGACGTTGACGATCACGCCACGGGTCGCGGCGAGCGCCTCGACGGCGGCGTGCGCCAGCCGGATCGGCGCGAGGAGGTTCGTCTCCAGTTGCCGCCGGGCGGCGTCCTCGTCCAGCTCCGCCAGCGGCCCGCCGCCGGCCACGCCCGCGTTGTTGACCAGGACGTCGAGGCGGCCGTACCGGTCGAGCGCGGCGCGGACGACCCGGTCCGGCCCGTCGGGAGCGGTGACGTCGGCCGTCAGCGGGGCGATACCCGGCCGGCCGGCGGCGGTCTCCGCCAGCGGCGCGGCGCGCCGGCCGACTGCGACCACTGCGTACCCGGAGGTGGCGAGGGAGCGTGCGGTGGCCCGGCCGATGCCGGTCCCCGCACCGGTGACCACGGCGACGCGTGGCGTGCGGCGTTCCATGCCGGCATCGTCCGACCCTGCCGCCTGCGGCAGGGTCAAGCGGGCCGGTCAGAGACCGAGCAGGACCGGCATCGCGTTGACCGCGCCGTGCACCACGAGCAGCGGCCACATCCGGCGGTACCGCGACCACAGGTAGCCGAGGAACAGCCCGAGCGCGCCGTGGTTGACTAGCACCGACGCCAGGTCGACGGCGGGCCGGCCGCTGCCCTGGATGGCCACGTGCCAGGCCGCCCACACCAGCGACGCGAGCACGATCGCCGGCCAGCGGCCCAGCAGCGACTCCCACCGGGTCTGCAGCCACCGCCGGTAGAAGGCCTCCTCCAGCAGCGCGTTCACCGCGAAGGCCACAAGCAGCGTGACGACCAGCTCGACCGGCGTGACGGTCCGCCCCCAGTCGCTCGCCGGCACGGACAGCGGCGTCGCGTAGCTGAGCACCAGCCACACCGCCACCGGCAGCGCCGGACCCCACCGGTGGGCGGCGTCCGCCAGGGCCGGCCCCGCCCGCCACCGTGGCGGCCGGCGGCGCGCGGCCAGGAACACCACAAGGGGTACGCCGAGCAGCAGCGCGAGCTTCCACACGGTGTACGCGGGTTCGCCGCCCAGCAGCGGCATGACGGCGGCGAACGCGATCCCGGCCAGCAGCAGCGGCACCGCCTCACGGTACGGCGCTACCGGCTCCGGCCACCTCGGGTCGGGCGCGGGCGGGATCAGGCGGATCAGCGCGATCGCGGCCAGCGCCGGTATCCAGCGGCTCCACATCGGCACGGTGCCGTCGTGGTCGGCGCTGTACCTGACGCCGGTGTTGCCGGTCGCCACCAGGAAGACTGCCGCGACGGCGATCAGGCCGAGGCCGGCCACGAGGACCACCCGCCCGGCGCGGGGATGACGGCCGGCGATCGAGACGTCTGTCGTCATCGCCGGCACGGTACCAACGCCCGGCGAACGGACCGGCCGGCTCAGCCCTTGAGCGGGTCGTGGCCCCAGTTCATCAGCGACCAGCGCCACCTGGTGTCCCGGACGTCACCCGCGGGACGTTGCGCCAGGTGCCGGTGCACGTATCCGATCACCTTGCGCATGTGCTTGTAGTCGGCGGCGGTGAGGTCGGCGCGCTTGCGGCGCAGCAGGTCGACGATGCGCCGGCCGGAGTCGTGGCCGACCGACTCGCCGCCCTGGGTGCCCTTCTTGTGCCAGCCGACGTGTTTGGACTCCTCGCTCTCCAGCCAGCGGGACAGCTCGCCCGGCTTCATGTTCACCGCGTCGGTGAACTCCCGGTACGTCTGCTGCGGGTCCTCAGCGCGACTCATGGCGAAGCACCTCCGGACGGTGGGCGACGTCGCGGCCCGAGTCGTCGTTGGTGATCCGGTACTGCGGCTGCTCCGGCGAGGCGTTCACGGTGTGCCCGCGGACGTGGGTGCGCTCGGTCAGCTTCTCCTTGACGACGCCGTACGCCCGGCCGCTGTGGCTGGCCCAGGAGACGTGGTCCCCGGCGTGGAACTCCTTCTCGGCCATGCCGCCCGGTTACCCCGAGTGGATACCGAGTAACGGCGTCGTCAGGGCCGGATCTCCGCGATCGGCAGCTTGATCGCGAAGGGCTCGGGCAGCTCGATCACCTCGCTGCCGTCGTCCACCAGTTCGTACTGCCGCTCGCCGCCCGGGCCGATCCGGTCACCGAGGCGGTACGCGTAGAGGTGCACCGGATCCTGCTCGATCCGCCAGTAGAAGGGAATCCCTGCGGCGGCGTACTCGCCCGGCTTGGCGAACCGGTCGACCCGCCGGGTGCCGGGGGAGACGATCTCGACGGCCAGGACGACGTCCGCCGGTCGCAGGAGGGACCGGTCGCTCGGCAGCCCGGCGTGGTGGAGCAGGACGTCCGGTTGCCGGCTGGTGTTCGGGCTGAGTCCGACCCCGATGGCTTGGGACGCCCGTAGGTGAGCCGGTGCGTGCGATCGAAGCCAGAGCCACAGCAGGCTGGAGATTGTCTGGTGGCTCAGGGTGGGGGAGGGCGTCACCTGGAAGACTCCGTCGACGAGTTCGACGCGGGGGGCGTCGTCCGGCAGGGTGAGCAGATCCTCCAGCGTGTAGTCCGCACGCTGCTGCCGCATCGGGTCCGGACACCAGGGGCCAGGTGATGTCGGGACGGGCTCGGCGCTCATGCGGCGAGCGTACCGCCGGGTGCCGGAGCCCGTGTCGCACCTGAGGTGCGACGGCGCTCAGCGTGCCGGCTTCTCGGCGACGAAGATGGCGGTGCCGGGGAACAGCCGGCCGCGCAGCGGGCTCCACTGGCCCCAGATCCCCTCGTGCCCGGCCGGCCACTCCGGTTCCACCAGGTCCAGCAGGCGGAAACCGGCGCCGACCAGCTCCCGGATCCGGTCGCCCAGGGTGCGGTGCTGCTCGACGTACGTGGCCACGCCGTGCTCGTCCTGCTCGACGTAGGGGGAGCGGTCGAAGTACGAGTGCACGGCGGTCAGCCCGCCCTCGCCCGGGTCGTCCAGGAAGATCCAGCGCATCGGGTGGGTGACCGAGAAGACCCACCGGCCGCCGGGGCGCAGCACCCTCGCCACCTCGCGCATCGACGCCGCCGAGTCGTCCACGAACGGGATCGCGCCGAACGCGGTGCAGACGGCGTCGAACGCGGCGTCGGCGAACGGCAGGGCGAGCGCGTCGGCCTGCACCAGCGGCACGCGTACCCCGGTGCGGTCGGCGGCCTCGGCGGCGTGCCGCAGCATGCCGGCGGACAGGTCCAGCGCGACCGGCCGGGCGCCCTGGGTGGCGAGCCAGCGGGCGGCGGCGGCCGCTCCGGCGCCGAGTTCGAGGATGCGCCGGCCGGTCACGTCGCCGAGCAGCCGGGCGTCGGCCTCGCGCAGCCCTTCCGGGCACCAGACGAAGTCGGCGTCGCCGAGGAACGCGCCGTGCTCGGCCTGGTACGCGTCGGCGTCGGTGTCCCACCATCCGCGGTTGGCGCGGCGGATCTCGCCGGCGTCGACCCGTCGGCGGGTCACCCTGTCGTCGTCCACGGGTTCACGCTAGGTCCGGCGGCCCGGACCCGGTGCGGTGGGGGTGGCGGCTGGGGCGGGTGTGACGGACGAGACAGCTGTGGCACCTTACCGAGCAAAATCTCCGCTTTCGCAGCGGATGAGTTCGCACGGACCCGGGAGGGCTTGCACGCTGTGGTAATGCAGCGGGTAGGCTAGACGATGCGCTCGCGGATCGTGTGCCTCGGCAGGGAGCAGGTGCGCGGTCACCGGAGCCACTAATGATCTTCTCGCGTCGATCGTTCGGTGTGCCCGGCGACGGATCCGCTGGCGCGGAAGAGTCACTGCGACACCCATGCCCGCTGTGACAACCCATCCGACCGGAGCAACCGCCCACATGACGAGCAGCATCGAGGCCACCTCGAGCGCCAACAAGGTCACCCACGACGACCTCGGCTCTGAGGAAGCTTTCCTCGCCGCGATCGACGAGACCATCAAGTACTTCAACGACGGCGACATTGTCGAAGGCACCGTCGTCAAGGTCGATCGGGACGAGGTCCTGCTCGACATCGGCTACAAGACCGAGGGTGTCATCCCCTCTCGGGAGCTGTCGATCAAGCACGACGTGGACCCGGCCGAGGTCGTTTC
This sequence comes from Micromonospora sp. WMMD1274, assembly GCF_049179035.1. NCBI lineage: Bacteria > Bacillati > Actinomycetota > Actinomycetes > Micromonosporales > Micromonosporaceae > Micromonospora > Micromonospora sp. WMMD1274. The sequence goes on along the minus strand of NZ_JBMHMG010000001.1, from coordinate 868,533 downwards.
GGTGGGCGACCACATCGAGGCCCTCGTCCTCCAGAAGGAGGACAAGGAGGGTCGGCTGATCCTCTCCAAGAAGCGGGCGCAGTACGAGCGGGCCTGGGGCACGATCGAGAAGATCAAGGACGAGGACGGCGTCGTCCGCGGCTCGGTCATCGAGGTCGTCAAGGGTGGTCTCATCCTCGACATCGGCCTGCGTGGCTTCCTGCCCGCGTCGCTCGTCGAGATGCGGCGTGTGCGTGACCTGCAGCCGTACGTCGGCCGCGAGCTCGAAGCCAAGATCATCGAGCTGGACAAGAACCGCAACAACGTGGTCCTGTCCCGCCGTGCCTGGCTGGAGCAGACGCAGTCCGAGGTGCGCACCGAGTTCCTCAACAAGCTCCAGAAGGGGCAGGTCCGCAAGGGCGTCGTCTCCTCGATCGTCAACTTCGGCGCGTTCGTCGACCTGGGCGGCGTGGACGGCCTCGTGCACGTCTCCGAGCTGTCCTGGAAGCACATCGACCACCCGTCCGAGGTCGTCGAGGTGGGCCAGGAGGTCGAGGTCGAGGTCCTGGACGTCGACCTGGACCGCGAGCGGGTCTCGCTGTCGCTGAAGGCGACGCAGGAGGACCCGTGGCGTCAGTTCGCCCGCACCCACGCGATCCAGCAGATCGTGCCGGGTAAGGTCACCAAGCTGGTGCCGTTCGGCGCGTTCGTCCGGGTGGACGACGGCATCGAGGGCCTGGTCCACATCTCCGAGCTGGCCGAGCGCCACGTGGAGATCCCGGAGCAGGTCGTGCAGGTCGGCTCCGAGGTCATGGTCAAGGTCATCGACATCGACCTGGAGCGCCGCCGGATCTCGCTGTCGCTCAAGCAGGCCAACGAGGGCTTCGTCGAGGGCGAGGAGCACTTCGACCCGACCCTCTACGGCATGGCCGCGACGTACGACGAGCAGGGCAACTACATCTACCCGGAGGGCTTCGACCCGGAGACGGGCGAGTGGCTCGAGGGCTACGACAAGCAGCGCGAGACCTGGGAGCAGCAGTACGCCGAGGCGCGTCAGCGCTGGGAGGCCCACACCAAGCAGGTGCAGACCTCCCGTGCCGCCGACGCCGAGGCCGCTGCCAACCCGGCTCCGCCCGTCACCAGCGGCACCACCACCTCGACCTCGGCCCCGAGCCGTCAGGCCGAGGAGCCGGCCGGCACGCTCGCGACCGACGAGGCGCTCGCCGCGCTGCGGGAGAAGCTCGCCGGCGGCAAGTGACCGGATGCTGACGCGGGTTCGTCCCACCGGACGAATCGGCGACTGCCTCTGACGACGGGCCCCGTCCCCGCGTTCCGCACCAGCGGAGCGCCGGGGGCGGGGCCCGCGTCGTACGCCGGGGCGGTTTGGCATGCCGACGAGCGATCCGGTTGACTGTCCGGGTGCTGAAGGTGGGGCTGACCGGCGGAATCGGATCGGGCAAGAGCGCGGTGGCGAGCCGCCTCGCCGCGCTGGGCGCGGTGATCGTCGACTCGGACCGCATCGCCCGGGAGATCGTCGCGCCCGGCACCGACGGGCTGGCCGAGGTGGTCGCCGCCTTCTCCGACAAGGTCCTGGACGCCGACGGGGCGCTGGATCGGGCCGCCCTCGGCGCGCTGGTCTTCGGCGACGAGGCCGCCCGCCGCACGCTCGAAGGGATCACCCATCCGCGGGTACGCGCACGCAGCGCCGAACTGGTCGCCGCCGCTCCCGCCGACGCGATCGTGGTGAACGACGTACCGCTGCTGGTCGAGGTGGGACTCGCGCCGACGTACCACCTGGTGGTCGTGGTGCAGACGGCCGTGCCGACCCGGATGGCCCGGCTGACCCGCGACCGGGGCATGGCCCCGGCGGAGGCGCAGCGGCGCATCGCCGCGCAGGCCGACGACGAGACCCGCCGCGCGGTCGCGGACGTGCTGCTCCCGAACGACGGCACGCTCACCCAGCTGCACGCCGCGGTGGACGCCCTCTGGCGCGACCGCCTGCTGCCCTACGAGCGCAACGTCCGCGAGCGCCGCGCCGTCCCACCGGACCCGGCGGCGCTCGCCGGACCGGATCCGACCTGGCCCGAGCAGTACGCCCGGCTGGCCGCCCGGATCCGCCACGCGGCCGGCGGTGACATCCGGGTCGACCACGTCGGCTCCACGGCGGTGCCGGGGCTGGCCGCCCCGGACGTGATCGACATCCAGGTGACGGTGTCCTCGCTCGACGAGGCGGACGGGCCGCTCGCGCAGCGGCTGGCCGAGGCGGGTTTCCCGCGCCTGCCGGGCGACTGGTGGGACGCCCCGCGGCAGCCGGAGCCGGTGCGCTGGCCCAAGCGGCTGCACGGCGGCGCGGACCCGGGACGCCCGGTGCGCCTGCACCTGCGGGAGGCCGGCTCGCCCGGCTGGCGCCACGCGCTGCTGGTGCGCGACCACCTGCGCGCCGACCCGGCGCGGCGGGCCGACTACCTGCAGGTGAAGCGGGATCTGGCGGCGGCCGCGCCGGAGCATGCCGCGTGGGGCACTGTGACCGATCCCTGGTTCGACGAGGAGCACCTGCGCGCCGAGGAGTGGGCCGCGCAGACCGGCTGGCGGCCCTGACGGGCCGTCCCGCGAACGCGGGCCGTTCAGCGCGACGCTAGGCCGACGACCCGCCGCTGCCCGCCGCGCGCCCCGGCGTGAGGTCGAGCCGGATCCACACGCCCGGCCCGGTCCGTAGTTCCATCCGGCGCGGCAGACCACCGCGGTCCAGCCACAGGCGGCGGCCGCCCGGCAGCTCGAACACGTCGACCGTCCGGTCGCCCAAGCGGTCCTCCCGGACCCGGACGATGTCGCCGGCCGGCGGGCGCCGGGCCGCCCGCAGCGCCGCGTCGAGCAGCCGGTCCAGGTCGTCGCCGGGCGGGCGCGCGGGGGCCGCGAGCAGCGCGGGCGGCACCGGCGTCGGGGGTGTGGCGGGACCGTCCGGGGACCGCTGCACCTGCGCCACCCGTCCCGGCCGGGCCCAGCGGAGGGTACGCCGGCCGCTGCCCTCCTCGATCACCGCGAGGTACGCCGACGGGCTCGTCCAGTCCACCGTGCCGGCGGCCAGCAGGTCGGCCGACGGGGCGAGCGGAGCGGCCACCGTCACCGCCGCGCCGCCCAGTGCCCGTAGCCGGGCGGGCAGCGCGGCCAGCCGGGCGGCCTCGTCGTCGGTGAGCGCCCGGGGCTGCCCGGGCCGGCCGCCGAGGGCGTCCACCGGATGCAGGGTGGGCCGGTCGGCGCGGGTCAGGTCGACGGTGACGGGTGTGCCGTCGGCCAGCCGGCCGGTGAGCCGGTGCAGGCGGGCGTCCGCGTCCACCCACAGCGTCGGCGGCGGGTCACCAGCCGGTGCGAGGGGCGCCTGGAGCACGTCCACCGGGACGCCGCCGACCCGGTCGTCGCGCAGCCACCGGCCGTCGGTGGCGGGCCGGTCGACCCGGTCGGCGCCGAGCCCGATCAGCAGGTCGCGTACCGCGCCCAGGCCGTGCCCGCCGGCCGCCTCCCGCATCCGCCACCGGTCCGCCGGCGGCACCAGCGGGGGCCGGGCCGGGGTGGGGAGCGCGCCGGGGTCGGGCCGCACCAGCAGCGCGGACGCGGTGGCCTGGACCAGGCCCCGGTCGGCGCCCGCGCCCGGGCCGCCGACGTCCAGGTAGACCAGGGGGCGGGCCCAGTCGACCCAGCCGACCAGTTCGGTACGGGCGGCGTCGGCCCCGACTGTGACCCGGACGCCGGCGCGTACGTCGCGCAGGTTGGTGACCCGCAGCGCGGCCACCCGGTCGGCTTCGGCGGCGGTGAGCGGGCGCGCCGTCCCGGTCTCGTCGGCCCGGTGGGGTGCCCAGGTCAGCAGGCCGGCGACGAGCGTCGCGGCGGAGATCGCGGCGGCTGCCACGAGCGCGGCGAGCGCGATCCGGCGCCGGTCCGGCCCGTCCGGCGGGTCGTCGGCGCCGTCCAGTTCCGGGTCGCCGCCCGGCCGGGTGGTGAGCGTGGGACGACGGCCGGCGAGCGGGTCGGCGCGGCGGCGCCGGCCGGCCACCGTGGCGGGCCGGGTCGGTGTGCTGGTGCGGCCGCGACGGTGACCCCGGCCCGGTTCCCGGGGGACGGCCTGGTCGCCGTCGCCACGGGCGGAGAGCCGGTGCGGGCGGCTCGCGCCGCGCTGGCGGCCCGGCTCGTCGGCGGGCGGGGGCGTGCCGGTGTCGGGCTCGCGTCGCGGCCGGCGCTCGGGAGAGGTCCCCACGAGTGGAGAACGCGAGAGCGGGGTTTCGGTGACGAGCAGGGGCGCTCGCGGCGGCCGGTCAGCGCTGCGCGCGACCACCGTCGGCGCGCACGCCGGTCGTCCCGGGTGCTGCGGCCCTGGCGCCGGGGGCGACCGGCCCGCGAGGGGCGATCACCTGCCCGGTCGGCCGCCGCGAGCGGCCTACGGTACGAGGGTAGACCGGTGAGATGAGCCACACAATGGGAATATCGAAGCCGATCAGGGACGGTCCGTGGTCGTGGGCGGAAGTGTCGGACCGCGGGCGTACCGTTGGTGTCATGGCGCTCGACATTCCCCGGCTCGACGGCCGCTTCCAGGTCGTCAGTGAGTTCCAGCCGGCCGGTGACCAGCCGGCTGCCATCGACGAGCTTGAGCGTCGCGTGCGGCGCGGCGACCGCAACACGGTGCTGCTCGGCGCGACCGGCACGGGCAAGAGCGCCACCACGGCGTGGCTGGTCGAGCGGCTCCAGCGGCCGACCCTGGTGCTCGCCCCCAACAAGACCCTCGCCGCCCAGCTCGCGAAGGAGTTCGGCGAGCTGCTGCCGCAGAACGCGGTCGAATACTTCGTCTCCTACTACGACTACTACCAGCCCGAGGCATACATCCCGCAGACCGACACCTACATCGAGAAGGACTCCTCGATCAACGAGGAGGTCGAGCGGCTGCGGCACTCGGCCACGATGTCGCTGCTCACCCGGCGGGACGTCATCGTGGTCGCCACCGTGTCGGCGATCTACGGCCTGGGCACGCCGGAGGAATACCTCGACCGGGCCGTGCGGGTCAAGGTCGGGCAGGAGCTGGACCGCGACCAGTTGCTGCGCCGGCTGGTCGACATCCAGTACACGCGCAACGACATGGCCTTCCAGCGCGGCACGTTCCGGGTCCGCGGCGACACGCTGGAGATCATCCCGGCGTACGAGGAGCTGGCGGTCCGGATCGAGCTGTTCGGTGACGAGATCGAGAAGCTCTACTACCTCAACCCGCTGACCGGTGACGTGGTCCGCGAGGTCGACAGTCTGATGATCTTCCCGGCCACGCACTACGCCGCCGGTCCGGAGCGGATGGAGCGGGCGATCCGCGACATCGAGGCCGAGCTGGGTGAGCGGCTGGCCGAGCTGGAACGGCAGGGCAAGCTGCTGGAGGCCCAGCGGCTGCGCATGCGCACCACCTACGACATCGAGATGATGCGCCAGGTGGGCTTCTGCTCCGGCATCGAGAACTACTCCATGCACATCGACGGCCGGCTGCCGGGCAGCCCGCCGCACTGTCTGCTCGACTACTTCCCCGACGACTTCCTCACCGTGGTCGACGAGTCGCACGTGACGATCCCGCAGATCGGCGGCATGTACGAGGGCGACGCCTCCCGTAAGCGGATGCTCATCGACCACGGTTTCCGGCTCCCCAGCGCGGCTGACAACCGGCCGCTGCGCTTCGACGAGTTCCTGGAGCGGGTGGGCCAGATGGTCTTCCTCTCCGCGACCCCCGGCCCGTGGGAGCTGGAGCAGGCACAGGGCGAGTTCGTCGAGCAGGTGATCCGGCCCACCGGCCTGATCGACCCCGAGGTGGTTGTCAAGCCGACCAAGGGGCAGATCGACGACCTCATGCACGAGATCAAGCTGCGTACCGAGCGCGACGAGCGGGTGCTCGTCACCACGCTCACCAAGAAGATGGCCGAGGATCTCTCCGACTACCTGCTGGAGAACGGCATCCGGGTGCGCTACCTGCACTCCGAGGTCGACACGCTGCGCCGCGTCGAGCTGCTGCGCGAGCTGCGCAAGGGCGACTACGACGTGCTGGTCGGCATCAACCTGCTCCGGGAGGGCCTCGACCTGCCCGAGGTCTCGCTCGTGGCGATCCTCGACGCCGACAAGGAGGGCTTCCTGCGCAGCGGCCGGTCGCTGATCCAGACCATCGGCCGCGCGGCCCGTAACGTCTCCGGCCAGGTCCACATGTACGCCGACAAGATCACCCCGTCGATGGCGAGCGCGATCGACGAGACCAACCGGCGCCGGGCCAAGCAGATCGCGCACAACGAGGCGAACGGCATCAGCCCGGAGCCGCTGCGCAAGAAGATCCACGACATCCTCGACGACATCTACCGCGAGGCGGAGGACACCGAGAACAGCAACGTCGGCGGGGCCGTGCGGCAGTTGTCCCGGGGCAAGGCGCCGGTCAAGGAGACGCGCAGCCGCCGGGGCGCCGCCGCTACCCCGTCGCGCGAGGGGATGGCCCGGGCCGACCTGGCCAACCTCATCCAGGAGCTCAACGACCAGATGCTCGCCGCCGCGCGCGAGTTGCAGTTCGAGCTGGCCGCGCGGATCCGCGACGAGGTCGCCGACCTCAAGAAGGAACTGCGCGGGATGGACGCCGCAGGGGTCCGGTGACCGGCGCGACGGCCGGGGCGGCGCGATGCTGACCGAGGCCGTCATCGGGCGGCCCGACCCGCGGCTGCGCCAGTGGGTGGACCGCTACCTCGGCTACCGCGAGGACGCGCCCGTCCCGCTCGTGCGCCGGGAGGCGGCGGGCGCGTTCGTCGTGCTGATCCTCGGCTGGGGCGACCCGCTGGACGTGACCGACCCGCGTGTTCCCGACCGGGGCGGATGCGCCGGAAACGCCTTCCTGGCCGGTCCGTTCGACGGCTGGTGCGCCACCCGGACGGCCGGGACGGGCACCGGGGTGCAGGTGCTGCTGACCGGCCCGGCGGCCCGCCGCCTGCTCGGGCTGCCGCTGGCCGAGCTGACCAACCGGGCGGTGCCGGTCGACGCGGTTGCGGGCTGGCTGGCCCGGCTGCGCGACGAGCTGGCCGGCGAGCCGGGCTGGCCGGAGCGCTTCGCCCGGCTCGACGCGGCCCTGGTCGCGCGGCTGGCGTCGACCGCGCCGGTGGACCCGCACCTGCTGGCGGCCTGGCGGCGCCTGGACGGCAGCGGGGGAGCGGTCGGCGTGGCCGCGCTCGCCGGGGAGGTGGGCTGGTCCCGCCGTCACCTGTCGGTCCGGTTCCGGCGGGAGTTCGGCCTGCCGCCGAAGACCGTCGCCCGCCTGCTGCGCTTCGAGCGGGCGTACGCGAGCCTGGGCCGGACGCTGCTCACCGTGGACGCCGCCGTGCCGGACGACGCCGGGTGGGCGGAGCGGGCCGCCCGGTGGGGCTACTACGACCAGTCACACCTGATCCGGGAGTTCCGCGAGTTCGCCGGTGCCACTCCGGCCGCGCTGACCGGGCCTGGATCGCATTCGTCCAATCCGGTCTGACCGGCCCGGCGGCAGACTGACGGCATGCAGAGCGTCTATCCCGTCTTGCGGTATCCCGACGTGCGAGCCGCCGTCGACTTCCTCTGTTCGGCGTTCGGCCTGACCGTGCGCGAGGTGCACGAGTTGCCTGACGGCACCGTCGTCCATGTCGAGCTGGCGTTCGCTGGCGACCTGGTGATGCTCGGTCCGGGGCCGGCGCCGCGGTCCCGCCCGGCCGACGACGACTACGGCGTCTACCTGGCGATCGAGGACGTCGACGCGCATCACGAGCGGGCCCGGGCGGCCGGTGCGGAGATCGTCCGGGCGCCGTTCGACACCGACTACGGCTCCCGCGACTACGTCGCGCGCGACCTGATCGGGCTGGTCTGGTCGTTCGGCACCTACCGCCCGTGACCGCGTCGCCCGCACGGTTGCGCTGTGTGGGCGAGGTATTGCCGAGCGTGACGGTGATGCGTACGCTCCCTCCCGGGAGGCGTGCATGCCGTTGTCAGCAAGTCCTGTGGTCCGGAGGGCGCGGCTCGGTGTGGAGCTGCGCCGGCTGCGTCGTCGCGAGTCGCTCACGCTCGAACAGGTCTGCGCCCGGCTGGGCTGGGCGTCCACCTCGAAGCTGTCCCGCATCGAGCTGGGGCAGAGCCGGCCCGACCTGGCCGACGTGCTCGACCTGCTCGACGTCTACGAGGTGCCGTCGCCGCAGCGCGACGAGCTGATCGTCATCGCGCGTGACGCCGCCACCGGCCGGGGCTGGTCGAAGGCGCTCGGCGATATGGGGGAGCGTCAGCGGGCGTACGCCGAGCTGGAGGCGGGCGCGGAGCGCATCGTGGAGTACCAGTGCGTGCTCGTGCCCGGGCTGCTCCAGACCCCGGCGTACGCCCGGCTGCGCGTGTCGGCCGGCGCGGCGCTGGCCGGGGAGGTGGACGTGGAGGCCGACGTGCGCGCCCGGGTGGCGCGCCAGGAACTGCTGATCCGGCCGGACCCGCCGCACTACACCGCGCTGGTGGACGAGCGCGTCTGCGACCCGGACGGCCTGCCTTCCGACGTGTGGCGCGACCAGATGCGGCACCTGCTCGCGCTCGCCGAACGGCCCCGCGTCACCGTCCGGGTGCTGCGGTCCGCGGCGTCGAGCGGCGACGGGCCGCACCCGCTGGCGCCGTTCTCGTACTACTCCTACCCGGACCCGGAGGACCCGCGCACCGTGCTGGTGGAGACGCTCACGACCGACCTGCGGCTGGTCGCCGAGGCGGACGTGACCCACTACGAGCGCGTCATCGAGCGGCTGCTGGCGGCGGCGCTGCCGGCGGACGCCTCCGCCGAGCTGGTGGCCCGGCGGCTCGGTGCGGCGCCCGTGCCCCGGCCGCGCGATCCGCACGAGCTGGAGTGAGGCGCACGGCCCGCCGTCGGTGCGGCGCGACCACCGGGCCCGGCGCCCCCGATGACCGTCGGGACCGGTGGCCGCGCAGCGCGCAGGCTACGACAGCGGTACGACAGTTCAGGCCGGAACGTCGATGAAGTGCTCGACCAGCGGCGGGCCGGCGAAGTGGGGGCCGATCAGGCCGCGCCACTGCGCGAACCGCTCGGTCTGGCGGAAGTTCACGTCGTGCGCCTCGACCGAGTCCCACTCGACGAGCAGCACGAACCGGGTGGGCGACTCCACGCCCCGCGTCATCCGCACGGAGCGGCAGCCCTCGGCGCCGGCGAGGATCGGCCGCGCCTGCGCATAGGCGGCGGCGAACTCGTCCTCGTGTCCGGGCGTGACATCGATCAGCGCGACCTCAAGAACCATGCTGGCAGCCTGCCATGCCGGCCCGCCGCCGGTGCGTCCCGGGTGACATCCCGGCGCCCCGCACAGCCACATGACTAGCCTCCTAGGACGCGCCGCGGGACGTGAGCCGCGGCACGTCGAGACATCGACGGGCGGCCCGGAGATGCGCCACCCGGGTGCGATGGTGAACAATGGCGGCCGAGGAGGGGAGTATTCCCCCGCGACGGAGTCGTCAGCACGGAAGAGCGCCGGCACCCCCGGTGGCCCGACCCGGCTCCGTCGGTCGGAACCCGGCACGCGGGCTCCGGCGGAAGAGACCTCCGACAGTCACCCCTGTCAGCGTCGACGCACCCCGGCACCGCACCCGGGCGTACGGTGTGCCCGACGCAGCGTGTCTGCCGGAGGATGGATTTGAACGTGTCCGCATTGGTGTGGGCGGTAACGCTGATCGCGATGATCGCGGTCCTGCTCGCCGACCTGTTCATCATCGGCCGGCGGCCGCACGAGCCGAGCGTCCGCGAGTCCAGCCTGTGGGTGGGCTTCTACGTCGGCCTGGCGCTGCTCTTCGGCGTGGTCCTCTGGCTCACCGCGGGTGGCCGCGTGGCAGGGGAGTTCTACACCGGCTGGCTCACCGAGTACAGCCTCTCGGTGGACAACCTCTTCGTCTTCGTGATCATCATGGCCCGGTTCGGGGTGCCCCGGCAGTATCAGCAGAAGGTGCTGCTCGTCGGCATCATCCTGGCGCTGATCATGCGGGGTGGCTTCATCGCGGCCGGCGCGGCGCTGATCTCCCAGTTCTCCTGGGTGTTCTACATCTTCGGCGCGTTCCTCATCTACACCGCGGTGAACCTGGCCCGGCAGGGCGAGCCGGACGAGGACGAGTTCAGCGAAAACCTGCTGATCCGGTGGAGCCGCAAGGCGCTGCCGCTGTCCCGCGACTACGACGGCGCGCGGATGACCACCCACGAACACGGGCGGCGCCTGTTCACCCCGATGCTGATCGTGATGATCGCGATCGGCACCACCGACCTGATCTTCGCGCTGGACTCGATCCCGGCGATCTTCGGCATCACCCAGGAGCCGTACCTGGTCTTCACCGCCAACGTGTTCGCGCTGATGGGACTGCGGCAGCTCTACTTCCTGCTCGGCGGCCTGCTGGACCGGCTCATCTACCTCAGCTACGGCCTCGCCGTGGTGCTCGGCTTCATCGGCGTCAAGCTGGTGCTGGAGGCGCTGGCCGAGAACAACCTGCCGTTCATCAACGGCGGCGAGCACGTGGCGTGGGCCCCGCACATCCCGATCTGGCTCTCGCTCACGGTCATCCTCGGCACCCTGGCCGTGGCCACGGCCGCCAGCCTGGCGAAGTCGTCGCGGGACCGGCGCCGGGAACTGGCTCAGGCCCGCCGCTGACCCACCCGTACCGCCGGGGCGCTCCCATCCCGGGGGCGCCCCGCGGCGTGTCCGGGGTCAGACGCGGTGGGCGCCGACGAGGGTGGCGGTCCGGTCGGCGGGCAGCTCCTCCTCGACCACCCGGCGGGTCAGATAGCAGGCGTGCAGCATCCGGCGCCGGCCGCCGCGCGGCTCGGCCGACACGATCCCGACGTGGTGGATGCGCCGGCCGGGCCGGGCGAAGAAGTAGAGGTCGCCGGGGCGCTCGGCGTCCAGCGGCACCCGCGAGGTCGCCGCCGCCTGGTCGTCGGCGTCGCGGGGGAGCGTGATCCCGTACCGCCGCCAGGCCAGGTGCACCAGCCCGGAGCAGTCGATGCCGTCGGTGGACATGCCGCCCCAGACGTAGACCAGGTCGCGCAGCCGCTCGGCGACCGCGAGCACCTTCTCGGCCTCCGGACGCTCGGCGGGCAGCGGCACCAGGTCGTCCTCCGTGGCCCAGAGCGGGTCGGGCCGCCCGGGTACGCGGACCGGTCGTCTGCCGTCCACCGCCGGCCCGGCCGGGGTGAGCCGGGTGCCGAGGACCACGCCGGTGAGCGCCGCGTCGCCGTCCGGCCCGGCGCGCAACGCGGTGTGGGCGACGTCGACGGTCAGCGGCCGGTCGGCGGCCGAACCGGTGCCGGCCGGACCGGAACCGGAACCGGCCGAACCGCTACCGGCGGGGACAGGACCGGACGGACCGGAGCCGGAAGGACCGGAGCCGGACGGACCGGGACCGGACGGGCCAGGACCGGATGGGCCGGCACCGACCGGCCCGGCCGGAACGGTGCCGGACAGAGCGGGGCCGGCGGGGCCGGCGTCGGCCGGATGAGTGGAGGACGGGCCGGCGTCGGCGGGATCGGCCAGGTGGGCGGCCCGCAGCCAGCCCGGGTAGCCGTCCGCGCCGAGCTTCGCCGCGGGCTGGCCCAGCGCCACCACCCGTACCCAGCCGTCCGGCCGGGTCTCGGTGACGCGCACCGGCTCGCCGAGCAGCAGCTGGGTCAGGACGCAGTCACCGACGAGCTGGTCGCGGTCCATGCCGGCGATCCAGGCGGCGACGTCGGGGGAGCCGGCGAGGGCGGGACAATCGATCGGGCGTACCGCCTCGGGCGCGGTCCAGAGGGTCGCCACCGGTACCCGTACGACGGCCCGGCGGCCGGGCTGAGGCGCCACGCGTACCCCTCTCTGCGGTGGTCGTCGGGGCGACCATATGAAAAATTCTGACGATGCTCAAGCATGTGTCTGAATTTTAGCTTCACGTAGCCCGGTGACGCCCAGCCCCGGCGCATCCGGCAGCAGCACGCTCGCGCCCTCGTACCGGATGCCCCCGGCGACCGGCGACCAGGCCAGCCACCAGGCGGCGTCGAGGTCCGACACGGCCGTGGTGCCGTAGGCGGCGACCAGGCTGGCTGCGGCGCCCACCCCGACCGGCCCCTCCATCATCGAACCGACGATGGTGCCCATGCCCTGCGCGGCCGCCAGGTCGAGCAGCGTGCGGGCCGGTTGCAGGCCGCCGCACTTGGCCAGCTTCACGTTGACCATGTCGGCGGCCCGCCGCCGGATCACCTCGACCAGGTCGCGCACGTCGAAGACGGACTCGTCGGCCAGGATCGGCAGGTCCACCCGGTCGCTGACCCAGGCCAGCCCGTCCAGGTCGCGGCGGTGCACCGGCTGCTCGACCAGTTCCACGTCGAGCCCCGCGTCCTCGATCGCCCGGATCACCCGGACCGCCTCCCGGGGCGTCCAGCCCTGGTTGGCGTCCAGCCGGATCCGCACGTCCGGCCCGACCGCGGCCCGCACCGCACGGACCCGGTCCAGGTCGCCGCGGGCGTCCGTGCCGACCTTGAGCTTGAGCACGGTGAACCCCTCGGCACCGCGCCGCGCCGCCGTCGCGGCCAGGTCCACCGCGTCACCGGCCGCCAGCGTGACGTCGGTCGGCACGCGCAGCGCCGTGCCGCCGAGCAGACGCACCAGGGGTACGCCGAGCCGCCGCGCGGCCAGGTCGTGCAGCGCCACGTCGAGCGCCGCCTTCGCCGACTCGTTGCCCACCACGGCGCGGCGCACCAGCGCGCAGGCCGCCTGGAGGTCGTCGGCGTCGCGGCCGATCAGCAGCGGCGCGAGCATCTCGCGGACGCACGCCTCGGCGCCCGCCACCGACGCGCCGGTGACCTGCCAGACCTGCGGCGCCTCCCCGAAACCCGAGCGCCCGTCGCCGTCGATCACCTCCACGACCAGCGTGTCCACGGTGGTGGTGCGGCGCAGCGCGGTGACGAACGGGGTGTGTAAGGGGGCCGAGAGCCGGTGGGTGCGTACCGCGGCGATCGTCATGTGGGGCACCCTATAGCCAACTGGCACCGAGCAGGGGAGGGCCGATGGCCGGGCGGGAATGGGAGCTGGTGGGCGCGCCGAATGCGCGTGACCTGGGTGGACTGCCGACGACCGACGGGCGGCGGGTACGGGCGGGACGGCTCATCCGCACGCCCGCGCTGGGCCGGCTGACCGACGAGGACCTGCCGGTGCTGGGCAAGCTCGGCCCGGCGTGCGTGGTGGACCTGCGCGACGTCCACGAGCAGGCGGTGGCCCCGCCGGACCGGCTGGTGGGGGAGCCCCGCACCGTGCACCTGCCGGTCTACGACGCGGCGCACCCGGTGTTCACGTACGTCTCGGCGGTGTTGCAGGGCCACGACCTGGACGCGTACGCGGCGCTGGCCCGCGAGGGCATGCCGGGGGCGATGACGGCGATCTACCGCTGGTTCGTCACCGGTGAGTCGGCGCGGGCCGGGTTCGGCGAAGCGGTGCGGCTGGCCGCCGACGGCGCGAACCTGCCGCTGCTGTTCCACTGCTCGGCCGGCAAGGACCGGACCGGCTGGCTGTCGGTGGTGCTGCTGACCGCGCTGGGGGTGGAGGAGGAGGCGATCCGCGCCGACTACCTCGTGCACAACGAGCTGACCGAGAGCCTGCGCGAGGTGCTGCTGTCGGCGATGATCCAGCGCCGGCCGGACCTGGACCCGGCGGTGGCCCGGCCGCTGCTGGAGGTGCGCCCGGAATACCTGGACGCCGCCTACGACGAGGTGCGCCGCGCGCACGGCTCGTTCGAGGCGTACCTGCGGGACGGTCTGGGGGTGACCGACGCCGACCGCGCCGCATTGCGCGAGCGGCTGCTGGAGTAGCTGGGTCAGCCAGCCAGGTCGTGCCGGGCGGCCCAGACCCGCTCCGAGACGTGCGCGATCAGGCGGCAGGCGTCGTCCTCGACCTCGCCGTCCGCGCCGCCGTCGGCCAGGTCGGTGGTGGTGCAGACGACGATCGTGTACGGCGGCGCGTCGTCCGGGAACACCACGCCCGCGCCGTGTCGCACGCCGCGTACCCAGCCGTTCTTGTGCGCGATCCGGGTGCCGTCGGGCAGCCCGGCGGCCAGGTCCTCGCGGTGTTCCTGCGCGACGAGCACGTCGAGCATGGCGGCGCAGCCGGCCGGTGAGGCGAGCGGGCCGGGCCGGGTCGCGCCGAGCGCCAGCTCACCGAGCAGTGCGGCCAGGTCGGCGGCGGTGACCAGGTTGTCGATGCCGGAGTCGCGGGCGGCGAAGTCCTCGATGCCGCGGCCGGTGACGCTGTGCCGCGCCCCGGCGAGCGCCCACGCCTGCGCCACGGCGGGCAGCCCCACCTGGCCGATGCAGATGTTCGTGGCCAGGTTGCTGGACCGGACGATCATCCGCTCGGCGAGCCAGCGCAGCGACGCCTCGCCGCCGACGCGGTCCCAGACCGCCTCGTCGTTGTCGTAGTCGCGGTCGTTGGCGAACCGGGGCGCGCCGGACAGCGCGGAGTCGAACGAGTTGCGCACCGGCACCGGCGCGTCCAGGTCGAGCCGACCGGCCTCGGCGGCGCGGAACAGCGCCACCAGCACTGCGAGCTTCATGGTGCTCGCCGCGTAGTGGGTGGCGTCGGCCCGCCGCATCCACGTGGGTCGCGCGCCGGGCCGGCCCGCGTACGCGGAGACGATGCCGGGCACCTTGTCCAGGTGCGCGTCGAGCTCCTCCCAGATCATGACCGCACCGTAGCCGATCGCCGCGGCGTACGCGGGGCAGCGGCGGACCCGGATACGGGGCTAGCGTGCGGAGATGACGACCCCGTTGTACGACGACATCGCCGACTGGTACGAGGAGTACGCCAGCGAGACCTCGTCGGTCTACATGGACCGGGTCCGGTCGGTGCTGGCCGACCTGCTGGGCGACGGGCCGGGCCGGTGCGTGGACCTGTGCTGCGGCACCGGGGCGCACGCGGCCGAGGTGCGCCGTCTCGGGTGGACACCGGTGGGGGTGGACCTGTCCGGCGGGCAGCTGCGCCACGCCCGCGCCCGGCTGCCGGTGGCCCGGGCCGACGCGACCGCGCTGCCGCTGGCCGGCGGCGCCGTGCCGGCGGTGGTCTGCGTGCTCTCGCACACCGACATGCCGGACTACCCGGCGGCGGTCGCCGAGGCGGCGCGGGTGCTGGCGCCCGGCGGCCGGCTGGTGCACGTCGGCGTGCACCCGTGTTTCGTCGGCGCGTTCGCCGACCGGTCCGAACCGGAGCGGATCGTGATCGACGGCGGGTACGCCTCGCGTGAGCACACGGTCCGCTCGTGGAACTCGGTCGGGGTCCGGGCCCGGGTCGGCGCCTGGCACCTGCCCCTGGCCGGACTGCTGGACGCCGTGGCGGCCGCCGGACTGCGGCTGACCCGGGTGGTGGAGTCCGGTTCCGGCCCCGTCCCCGACGTCCTGGCCCTGGCGGCCACCAAACCGCACTGACACCAGCGTTGCCGTGACTTCACCTCGCGTCCGAGGCGCGGTAATGGCCCCGTGGTGCGTCCCGCGTCCGGTTGCGCGGTGTGGGCTCGTGGCGCTGTCCCGCGTCCGGTTGCGCGCTGTGGGCTCGTGGCGCGTCTCGCCGTCTCGCATCTGTCGCCAGCCTCGCGCCCGTAGCGTCGTCTCGCGCCCGTCGCCGCGCTCGTCCGTCGGCGGGCAGGTTCCGCTGCCGGCCCGCCCTCGCTCCAGCCCGGCGATCCACTCTCGCCCTTCACCTCACCCCCGCCCTGCCCGCACCGGCCGCCCTCGTCGCCTGATCCCGAGCACCGGGATCCCGCGTCCACACAACGAGACGCGCGGAGATCTTGGAAGGAAAGCGCCCCCATGAGGGCCATTTCGTACCAAGATCGCCCGCCCGCCCGTCGATCATGAAGTTGGCGGCGGACTTGATCTCCGGAACTGCCGCCAACCTCATGATCGACCGGCGACCGCCGGCCGCCGGCCGGCGACCGGTGGGAAGGGGGGAGCCCGGTCCGCCGAAGGGGCGGGCCGGGCTCCGGTTGTGGGCTCGTGAGCGGGCGGTGCGTCAGCCGGCGTGCTTGCGGCGGGCGGCCATCCGGCCGCGCTGGGTCTGGTCCAGCACCACCTTGCGGATGCGCACCGCGGCCGGGGTGACCTCGACGCACTCGTCCTCGCGGCAGAACTCCAGCGCCTGCTCCAGGGACAGCTTGCGCGGCGGGATCAGCTTCTCGGTCTCGTCCGCGGTGGACGAGCGCATGTTGGTGAGCTTCTTCTCCTTGGTGATGTTGACGTCCATGTCGTCGGAGCGGGAGTTCTCGCCGACGATCATGCCCTCGTACACCTCGGTGCCCGGCTCGACGAAGAGCTGGCCGCGCTCCTGGAGGTTGGTCATCGCGAACGCGGTGACCGCGCCGGACCGGTCGGCGACCAGCGACCCGTTGTTGCGGGTGCGCAGCTCGCCGAACCACGGCTCGTACGACTCGAAGACGTGGTGCAGGATGCCGGTGCCGCGGGTCTCGGTGAGGAACTCGGTCCGGAAGCCGATCAGGCCGCGCGCCGGGACCAGCCACTCCATCCGGATCCAGCCGGTGCCGTGGTTGACCAGCTGCTCCATCCGGCCCTTGCGGGTGGCCAGGAGCTGGGTGATGGCGCCCAGGTACTCCTCCGGGGAGTCGATGGTCAGCCGCTCGACCGGCTCGCAGGTCTTGCCGTCGATCTCCTTGGTGACGACCTGCGGCTTGCCGACGGTCAGCTCGAAGGACTCGCGGCGCATCTGCTCGACCAGGATCGCCAGGGCCAGCTCGCCGCGGCCCTGCACCTCCCAGGCGTCCGGCCGCTCGGTGGGCAGCACCCGCAGCGAGACGTTGCCGATCAGCTCCTTGTCGAGCCGGTCCTTGACCATCCGGGCGGTGACCTTGGCGCCCTTGACCCGGCCGACCAGCGGCGAGTTGTTGGTGCCGATGGTCATCGAGATGGCCGGCTCGTCCACGGTGATCAGCGGCAGCGGCACCGGGTTCTCGGCGTCGGCCAGCGTCTCACCGATCATGATCTCCGGGATGCCGGCGACGGCGATGATGTCGCCCGGCCCGGCGGACTCGGCCGGCTTGCGCTCCAGGCCCTCGGTCATCAGCAGCTCGGAGATGCGTACCCGCTGGGTGCTGCCGTCGGTGCGGCACCAGGCCACGGTCTGGCCCTTGCTGATCGTGCCCTGGCGGACCCGGCACAGCGCGAGCCGGCCCAGGAACGGCGAGGCGTCGAGGTTGGTGACGTGGGCCTGGAGCGGCGCGCCCTCGTCGTACGCGGGCGCGGGGATGGTGTCCAGCAGCGTGCGGAACAGCGGCTCCAGGTTGCTGCTGTCGTCCGGGACGGCGCCGTCGGCGGGCTGGGTCAGCGAGGCGATGCCGTCGCGGGCGCAGGCGTAGACGATCGGGAAGTCGATCTGCTCCTCGTCGGCGTCCAGGTCGAGGAACAGCTCGTAGGTGTCGTCCACGACCTCCTTGATCCGGGCGTCCGGACGGTCCACCTTGTTGATCACCAGGATGATCGGCAGCCGGGCGCGCAGCGCCTTGCGGAGCACGAACCGGGTCTGCGGCAGGGGGCCCTCGCTGGCGTCGACCAGCAGCACCACACCGTCGACCATGGTCAGGCCGCGCTCGACCTCGCCGCCGAAGTCGGCGTGACCGGGGGTGTCGATGATGTTGATGGTGACCGGTTCCGAGCCGTCCGCCGGCATGTACCGCACGCCGGTGTTCTTGGCGAGGATGGTGATGCCCTTCTCGCGCTCGAGGTCCATCGAGTCCATGACCCGCTCGGTGGTCTCACCACGGGCGCCGTAGGCGCCGGCCTGCCGCAACATGGCGTCGACCAGGGTCGTCTTGCCGTGGTCGACGTGGGCGATGATGGCGACGTTGCGGAGGTCGGTGCGTAGCTGCATACCCTCCATACTCCTGTCTGCGGTTGCCGGGGCACGCCTCGGGGTCACCCCGAGATCGCCCGGATCTGCGTCGAAAGTGCTGTGCCGACCGTTCCAGCGACTGGCATGCTGACACCCGTGCGGGGTGTCCGATGCCTGACCTGCTGAGCTGGCTGCAGGAGCTGCCGCCCCTGCTGATCTACCTGGCCGCCGCGGCGATCGTCGCGGCGGAGACCGCGGTGATCGTCGGGCTGCTGATGCCCGGCGAGGCGACCCTGCTTCTGGTCGGCTTCCTAGCGTACGCGGGGACGCTGCGCCTCGCGCCCGTGCTGGTGGTCATGACCGCCGCCGCCGTGATCGGAGACACACTCGCGTGGCGGGCGGGCCGCCGCTACGGCCCCCGGCTGCGCGCCTCGGGCGTGGGGGCCCGGATCGGCGCGCACCGGTGGCGGCGGGCCGACTCGCTGCTGGAGCGCCTCGGCGGCCGGGGCGTGCTCGCCGCCCGCTGGATCGCGTTCGCCCGCACGCTGGCGCCCCGGCTGGCCGGGTCGGCGGGGATGCCGTACCGGCGGTTCGCGCCGTGGAACCTGGCCGGGGTGGCGAGCTGGGTCGGCGCCTCGGTGCTGGCCGGCTACCTGGCCGGTGAGTCGTACGAGCGGGTGTCGAAGCTGCTCGGCCGGGCCACCGGAGCGGTGCTGGCCCTGCTGCTGTGCCTGCTCGCCGTGGTGCTCGCCGGCCGCTGGCTGGGGCGCAACCCGGACCCGGTACGCGCGCTGGCGGCGCGGGCCGCCGCGTTGCCGCCGCTGCGCTGGCTGCGGGCCCGGTACGGGGTGCTGTTCTTCCTGGTCGCCATGCGGGTCGGCCCGGCCTGGACCCTGCTGATCAACCTGGCGTTGGGGCTGGCGCTGCTGTTCGTCGCCGGGCTGGGCGTGGCGGTCCTGCTGGAGGCGGTCGTCGCGCACAGCGGGCTGGGTGTCCTCGATGGGCTGGTCGCCGACTGGTTCGCCGCCCGGCGTACCCCGGGTGTGGTCGACACGGCGCTGCTCGCGGTGTCGGTGCTGCGCGGCTGGGTGCTGATCGCCGCGGTGGCGGTGGTGGCCGCGGTGGTGGCGCGGCGGGGCCGGGCGTGGCGGGCCGACCCGCTCGGCGTGCTGGGCACTGTCGGCGCCGCCGTACCGCTGGTGTTGCTCGTCGTCGTCGCGGACCTGACCGGTCCGGGTGGCCCGGACCGCCCCGGTGACCTGTTCCCGACGCAGAACGCGGTGGTGACCGCGAGCTTCGGCACGCTCGCCTGGCTGCTGTCGCGGGGTGCCCGCTGGCCGGTGGGCGCGGCGGTGTGGACGGCCGCGTCGGCGGGGGTGGTCACTGTCACCGGCGCGCGGCTCTACCTCGGCTTCAGTACGGCCAGCGGCACCGTCACGGCGGTCCTGCTCGGCCTCGCCTGGACGACCGTGTTCGTGGTGGCGTGGGCGACCCGGAACCGGCTGGCGGACCGCGACGAGCGGCCCGCCGACGCCGAGCCCGGGGCTCGGCCGGCCGGCGCGGTCCCGGCGGAGTCGCCGCCCCGGCCCCGGCGGCGCCGGCCCGCGTCGCGGGTACCCCCCGGACCTGTCGATCCTTGCTAGGGTGCGCCGACGGGGGACTACGGGGAGGTCCGATGCGGCGAGGACTCGGCCGGTGGGCCGTGACGGTGGTGGCGCTGTTCGCGGCGGCCACGCTGACGGCGTGCGGCGAACAGGAACAGCCGGTCCGGGAGGTCGCCGTGGAACTGCCCACGGCGGCGCCGGCGGAGCAACCCCAGGAAGCGCCGGCCGACGCGCCGAGCGAGGAGCCGGCGGCGGTCGCGGCGATGGGCGGGCGGCCCAGCCCGAGCGCGTCGGCGAAACCGAAGCCGCGGGCGAAGCCGACCCGCACGACCACGGCGCCGCTGGCCCGGCCGAAGCCGCCGACCGAGACCCAGGTGCCACCGGCGCCGCCGAAGCCGGTGGACGACGGCTGCAAGCCGACCTACCGGGGCACCAAGGCCAGCCAGAGCCAGGTCAAGGCGGCGCTCGCCGACGCCGCGGCGCGCACCTACTGGCCGACCTCGGCGCCGGACATCCGCATCCCGTCGGCGCTGCTGAAGGCCACCGCCTGGCAGGAGAGCGGGTGGCAGTCCAACATCATCGCCTGTGACGGCGGGGTCGGGCTGATGCAGGTCATGCCGGCCACGGCGGAGTGGATGAACCAGCGGTTCGGCCAGTCGTACGACATCGACGCCTACCGGGACAACGCCTACCTGGGCGGCACCTACCTGGCCTGGCTGACCAAGTACATCGGCGACATGTACTTCGAGTCCGACTACCGGCTCGACGCCTCGCTGTGCACCAGCGAGCTGAACTCCTGCCTGCTCAACGCCGTGATCGCCGCCTACAACTACGGGCACGGCGCGGTGGCGCGGGAGGACCAGCCGCTGGCCATCCCCAACCCGCAGTACGTGCGCAACGTGCGGGCGCTGATGACCGAGTGCGAGTGCCTGAGCTTCTGAGCGACCGGACGATCGGGCGGGGGCCGGCGCGTACGCCGGCCCCCGCCCGCCGGTTCAGTCCCGTGCGGGAACCGGCTCGGCCGGCGCCCCGGTGGACGCGTCGGCGTCCCGGGTGATCCGTCCGGGCCACCAGAACCGGTCGCCGAGCAGGAACGCCAGCGCCGGCACCAGGACGGTCCGGACCAGCAGCGTGTCCAGCAGCACGCCGATGCAGACAATGATGCCGATCTGGGTGAGCGTGATCAGCGGCAGCACGCCGAGCACCGCGAACACCGCCGCGAGCAGGATGCCGGCGCTGGTGATGACGCCGCCGGTAACCCGCAGCGCCGACAGCATGCCGTCGCGGGTGCCGCTGCGCCGGGCGTCCTCCCGGGCCCGGGTGACCAGGAAGATGTTGTAGTCGACGCCGAGTGCCACCAGGAACACGAACGCGAGCAGCAGCACCCCGCTGTCCAGCGCCGGGAAGTCCAGCACGTGGTCGAAGAGCAGCCAGGCCGCGCCGAGGCTGGCGAAGAACGAAGCGATCACGGTCAGCACCAGCAGCAGCGGCGCCAGGAGTCCGCGCAGCAGCAGCACCAGCACCGCGCCGACCAGCAGCAGGATGAGCGGCAGGATCAGCTTGAGGTCCTTGGTGTTGGCCTCGTTCGAGTCGTACGTCGCGGCGACCGAACCACCGACCAGGGCGCCGTCGGGGGCGTCCGCGCCCTCCACGGCGGGCGGTGCCGAGTCCGGTACGGCGGACACGGCGTCGCGCAGCGCCACCACGGCCCGGTCGGACGCGGCGCTGCCCGGCTCGGCGGTGAGCACCACGTCGATCTGGGCGACCCGGTCCCCGGCGGCGCCTGGCCGGGCCGAGGCGACCCCGTCGACGCCGCCGGCCGCGGCGAGGACGGCCTGGGCGGCCTGCGGGGTGGTGAGCACCGCGACCGGCTGGGTGCTGCCGGCCGGGAACGCCCGGGCGAGCGTCTCCGCTCCGGCGACCGCCTCCGGCTTCTCGCTGAACTGCTCGGTCTCGGACAGCCCGGTGCGGATGCCCAGGCCGCCGAGGGCGAGGCCGGCGAGCAGCAGGACGGCGAGCGCGGCGACCGGCAGCGGCCGGCGGACGACCAGCTCGCCGAGGCGGCCCCAGATCCGGCCCTCGCGGGCGGCGCTGCCGACGCGGGGGACGAACGGCCAGAACAGGCCCCGGCCGAACAGCAGCAGCGCGGCGGGGAGCACGAACAGCGCGGAGAGCATGGCGAAGATCACGCCGGTGGCGCAGGCCAGGGCGAGCGCCCGGTTGGTCTCCTGCTCGGACAGCAGCAGCGTGAGCACGCCGAGGACGACCGTGCTGCCGCTGGCCAGGATCGGCTCGGCGGTGCGGCGCAGCGCGGACCGCATGGCGGCGAACCGGTCCTCCTCGCGGCGCAGCTCCTCGCGGTAGCGGGCGATGAGCAGCAACGCGTAGTTGGTGGCGGCGCCGAACACCAGCACGCTGGCGATGCCCGTCACCTGCCCGCTGGGCAGGTAGATGCCGAAGGCCGGTACGAGGGACTCCACCACGCGCAGCGTGATCTGCTCGGTCGCGCCCACCACCAGCAGCGGCACGAGCCACAGGAACGGGCTGCGGTAGGTGACGAGCAGCAGCACCGCCACCACGGCGGCGGTGACCAGCAGCAGCGTGGTGTCGGCGCCCTGGAACACCTTGCCCAGGTCGGCGGTGAACGCGGGCCCGCCGGTGACCTCGACGGTCAGCTCGCCGGGCAGGTCACCGACCGCCTCGCGGAGCTTCTCCACCTCGTCGACCACCGCCGACGGCCCGCCCTCGGTGGACAGCGGCACCGCGACCAGCGCCACGGTGCCGTCCGGGGAGACCTGGGCGGGGGAGACCCGCCCGCCGGCGGCGAGCGAGCCGAGGTCGCCGGAGATGCCGTCGAGCGTGCTGCGGTCCGCGCCGCTGAGCGGGCCCCCGTCGGCGCGGCTGACCACCACCAGGGCGGTCTGGGCGTCCTTGGAGGGCAACTGCTCCTGGAGCCGCTCGACCTGTGTCGACTGCCACTCCACGGACAGGCCGGTGTCGGAGACGGGCGCCGGATTGTCCGGCTTCGGCAGCCCGAAGGCGACCACGCCGACGACGAGCGCGGCGGCCAGCGTGAGCCAGGCGGCCAGCCGGCCCCGGACGACGCGGGTGAACAGAGACATCTGATGCCCTCACATATTGGTCGCGGGGGATTCTCTCTTAACGAGTATCTTGATGAGCGAGATTATCCGGGGTGGTTCTATGCTGCAACCGGAACTGTTCGACAGGGGGTGGCGGCAAGCGGTGGCGGCGCACAGGATGTACCGGCGACGCGACGACCCACGCGGTCGCATGGTGGCCGACATCACCAACGACCTGCGTCGTTACTCGGTCGACGCGCAGCACATCGGGCACGCGTTCGCCGGCCTGCACGGGCTCAACGCCACCGACCTGTACGCACTGATCGCGGTCATGGAGGCCGAGTTGGTGGGCGACCCGATCACCCCCGGCCGGCTCGGCGAGGCGCTCAACCTCTCCTCCGGCTCGGTGACCGCGCTCGTCGACCGGCTGGAACGCGGCGGCCACATCCGGCGCGACCGGGACACCGCCGACCGGCGCAAGATCCTCCTGCACTACGCCGACCGCGGCGCCACGCTCGCGCAGAGCTTCTTCGGGCCGCTGGGTCGCCGTACCGACGAGGTGATGGAGCGCTTCAGCGACGACGAGCTGGCGGTGGTGCACCGGTTCATGGCCGAGATGGTGCACTCCATGCGGACCCACCGGGACGAGATCCGCGCGGCACCCCGTCGCGGGGCCGCCTCCGGCCCGGCCGACTGATCATGCGGCTGGTCACCCGGGCCGCCACCGCGGCGCTACGACTGCCCGCCGCCCGCACCGGGCGGGTCGCCGTCACCCGGGACATCCCGGTCCGGGTACGCGACGGCGTGACGCTGCGCACCGACCACTACGCGCCCGGCCTGCCCGCCGCGCCGTGCGTGCTGATCCGCACCCCGTACGGGCGGGGCGGGCCGGTCCGGCTGCTGGGCCGCCTGATCGCCGAGCGGGGCTTCCACGTGGTGATCCAGTCGTGCCGCGGCACGTTCGGCTCCGGCGGCGAGTTCGCCCCGCTCGTGCACGAGCGCGAGGACGGCCTGGACACGCTGGACTGGCTGCGCCGCCAGCGGTGGTGGACCGGCGCGTTCGGCATGTTCGGCGCCAGCTACCAGGGCTTCGTACAGTGGGCGCTCGCCGCCGAGGCGGGCGACGAGCTGCGCGCGATGGTCGCCGTGGTGACCGCGTCGGCCACCCGCGACTCGACGTACGCGGGGGAGTCGTTCGCGCTGGACACGGTGCTCACCTGGGCCGAGCTGCTCCAGGCGCAGACGGTGCCCTGGCTGGCCCGGCAGTGGGAACTCAAGCGCGGCCAGCCCCGGCTCGCCCGCGCCCTGGCGCACCTGCCGCTGGCCGAGGCCGACCGGGTCGCCACCGGCGTGACGGTGCCGTTCTTCCAGGAGTGGCTGCGCCACCACACCCCCGACGCCGACTACTGGCGTACCCGGGTCTTCGGCGACCGGATCACCGAGGTCCGCGCGCCGGTCGCCATGGTCAGCGGCTGGCAGGACATCTTCCTGCCGGCCCAGCTCGACGACTACGCCCGCCTGCGGGCCGCCGGGGCGCGGACCCGCCTGGTCGTCGGGCCGTGGACGCACGGCAGCCCGGGGCTGCTCCTGGCCTCGCTGCGGGAGGGCCTGGACTGGCTCGACACCCACCTGGCCGGGCGGCCCGGGCCGGAACGCGCGCCGGTGCGGGTGCACGTCGGCGGCGCCGGCGGCGGCTGGCGTGACCTGCCGGACTGGCCGCCACCGGCCACGCCCGCCCGGTGGCACCTGCGCTCCGCGGGAGGGCTGGCCCCGGAGCCGCAGGAGCGCGGCGCGCCGGACCGGATCTGGTACGACCCGGCCGACCCCACCCCGTCGCTCGGTGGCCCGCTGCTTGTCGCCCAGCGGGCCGGCGCGGTGGACAACCGGCCGGTCGAGGCCCGCCCCGACGTGCTCACCTACACCAGCGAGCCGTTGCGTGACCCGGTCGAGGTGGCCGGGCCGGTACGCGCCGAGATCCACCTGCGCAGCGAACTGTCGTACCTGGACGTGTTCGTGCGTCTGTGCGACGTGGACCGGCGCGGACGCTCCTGGAACGTCTGCGACGGCCTGGTCCGCGTCGAACCCGGGCGGTTCCCGCGCGATCCGTCCGGAGTGGTCACCGTGCCGGTGACGCTCTGGCCGACGGCGTACCGCTTCGCGTCCGGGCACCGGCTGCGGGTGCAGGTCTCCGGCGGCGCCCACCCCCGCTACGCGCGCAACCCCGGCACCGGCGAGCCACTCGGCACCGCTGTGACCCTCCGTGCTGGCTGGCGGGAGATCCTCCACGATCGTGAGCATCCCTCGGCGTTGGTGCTGCCGCTCGTGCCGGCACCGTCCACAGCGGGCTGATAGTTCAAAAAACCGCCTCTGAGCTGGGCACTTTTGCCTAACCGTGGTTAAGCTCGGAGCAAGTGCCCGGTGCCGTGCAGTTATCCGGCGGGGCGCGTCCGCGGATCGCATGTCATCACGCGGTGTGATTGCTGTGCCCTCGCCGGTCATCGATCGGAAGGGGAGCTGCCATGACGTCGGCCCCGGCGAACCTGCTGGCCGTCCGGAACCTGTTACTCACCTACCTCAACGTCGACAAGAAGGCCGTACGCGCCGACGACCTGGAGCCGGCGGAGGTCGGCATCGTCGGCGACGTCAACCATCGCGGCGGCTACCACTGCGGCTCCGACCGGGTCGTCACGAACGACTACTCGGTGGTGGAGTCCAGCCGGGACCGGTCCGGGCTGACGCTGTACGCGTCGGCGCTGGACGTCGGCACGTTCTCCGTCCGCTCCGGCGGCGGGACGCACAACCTGCGGACCTTCTCCGCCTGGATGGTGGCGCAGTGCGCGGCGAACGCGGCCGACACCCGAGACATCCGGGAGATCATCTACTCCCCGGACGGGCGGACGGTGCGCCGCTGGGACCGGCTGGGCCGGCGGACCAGCGGTGACAGCAGCCACCTGTTCCACACCCACTTCAGCTTCTTCCGCGACTCCACAAAGGCGGGGCGGGACCAGACCCCGCTGTTCCGCCGCTACCTCACCGCGATCGGGATGATCGCCGTCGTGAAACCGGAGGACGACATGGAACAGACCGACAAGCTCATCGGCAACACCGGCTCGAAGGGCCGCACGGTCGGCGACGTCCTGGCCGACCTGCAGAACCTGCGCAACTGGCTCATCTCACCGGTGAACACCACCGGCCTGGTCAACCCGCCGATGGCGAACTCGCCGTTGCAGCAGATGCTGGCGATGCTGCGCGCGTGGCCGGCGCTGGTGGCGCAAGTGAACGAGCTGTCCGGCAAGGACTTCACCGACGAGGAACAGATCGTCTCCGGGGTGCTGGCCGGGCTGCCGCCGGAGAAGATCGCCGAGGCCATCCCGCCGCAGATCGCCCGGGACGTGGCCGACGAACTGTCCCGCCGGCTGACCGCCTGACCGTCCGGCGCCGCGACCCTCGCGTCGCGGCGCCGCGGTCCGGTCAATTCGGCAAGAGGTGTTGCGCAACAACTCTTGCGGATGCCAGACTCGCCGCATGGAACAGCACACCGTCCGCCAGGTCACCGACTCGCGGGTGCTCGCCGCGCTCGCCCACCCACTGCGTCGCCGCCTCATGGACGTGCTCAAGGTGTACGGCCCGTGCACCGTCGGCATGCTCGCCGAGCACACCGACCAGGCGCCGGCGAACGTGAGCCACCACCTCAAGGTGCTCGCCGCCGCCGACCTGCTGGTCGAGGCGCCCGAGCTGGCCCGCGACCGCCGGGAACGCTGGTGGAAGCCCCGCAGCCGGGGCGTGCGCTGGTCCGAGTCCGACTTCGGCGACGACCCGTCCACCCGGGTGGTCGTCGAGGCCGCCGGCTCGCTCAACCTGGCGCGGCACACCGAGCTGGTGCGGGCCTGGCACACCGCGTCCGACGAGACGCACGCCGCGTGGAACGACGCACCGTTCAGCACCGACCACTGGCTGCACCTGACCCCGGACGAGTTGGAGGCGCTCGGGCGCGAGGTGATCGCCCTGCTCACCCGGTGGGCCGACCGGCCGGTGCCCGACGACGGGCAGCGCCGGGAACCGGTCTTCGTGTTCGCCCACGGCGTCCCGGGCCGTCCGTGACCGCCCACAGCGTTCCGGCGCCGGCCGCGAACGCCTTACCGGGGTGCCCGTGGTGACCGCCCCCGCGCGCCCGTCCGAGCGCCCCGCCCCGCCGCGCGGCGGTCTGTTCCGGCACCGCGACTTCCGGCTGCTCTGGACCGCCCACACGGTCAGCGCCGTGGGCAGCAACATGACAGTCGTGGCGCTGCCGCTGGTGGCGGTCGCGGTGCTCGACGCGACCACGTTCCAGGTGGCGGTGCTCACCGCGGCCGCGTGGCTGCCGTGGCTGCTCGCCGGCCTGCCGGTCGGAGCGTGGGTCGACCGCGTCCGCCGCCGGCCCGTGATGATCGCCGCCGACCTGGCCGGCGCCGCGCTGTTCGCGAGCGTGCCGGTGGCGGCCCTGCTCGGACTGCTCACCGTCGGCCACCTGCTGGTCGTGGCGCTCGGCGCCGGGCTGGCCCGGGTGTTCTTCGAGACCGCCGACCAGGTCTACCTGCCCACGCTGCTGCGTCCCGAGCAGGTGCCCGAGGCCAACGCCCGGCTGCACGCCACCCAGACGGCGAGCTACCTCGTCGGGCCCGGTCTGGCCGGTCTGGTCGCCCAGATCGTCGGCGCGGTGGCAGCGGTGGCGCTGGACGCGCTGAGCTTCCTGTTCTCCGCGCTGTGCCTGCGCCGCATCCGCGCCGTCGAGGCCCGGCCGCACCGTCCCGCCGGTACGGCGTCGCTGCGCCGGGAGGTCGCCGCCGGGCTGCGGTTCGTCGTGCGCGACCCGTACCTGCGGGTGCTGACGGTCTTCGGGGCGGCGAGCAACATCGGGCTCACCGGCTACCAGGCGGTGCTCGTGGTGTTCCTGGTCCGCTCGGCCGAGCTGCCCGCCGGGCTGGTCGGCCTCCTGATCGGACTCGCCAGCCTCGGTGGCGTGATCGGCGCCGCGCTGGCCGCGCGCCTGTCCCGCCGGCTCGGCAGCGCCCGCACGCTTCTCGTCGCCGGCGCCCTGACCGGACCGCCCGCGCTGCTGATCCCGCTCGCTGGCCCGGGCGCGCGCACCGGCTGGCTGGTGCTCGGCGGGGTGCTGGTGAGCCTCGGCGTCGCCGTCGGCAACGTGGTCAAGGGCAGCTTCCGGCAGACGTACACGCCGCACCGGCTGCTCGGCCGCGTCACGGTGAGCATGCATCTGCTCAACTACGGGACGATTCCGCTGGCCGCCCTGCTCGCCGGAGCGCTGGGCGCGGCGTGGGGGCCGGGCGGCGCGATCCGGGTGATGACCGCCTGGCTGGCGCTGACCCCGCTGATCCTGCTGGCCGGGCCACTACGGAGACGGCGCGACCTGCCGACCGCGCCGTCCTGATGATGCACTGCGGCGGCGGTCGGAGCCCGACCGCCGCCACCGGCACGCGTTACATCGGACGAACGTTGTCCGCCTGCGGGCCCTTCTGCCCCTGGGTCACCTCGAACTCGACCTTCTGGCCCTCGTTCAGCTCGCGGTAGCCACTGCTCTGGATGGCCGAGTAGTGGACGAACACGTCCGGGCCTCCGCCGTCCTGCTCGATGAAGCCGAAGCCCTTTTCCGAGTTGAACCACTTGACCGTGCCGGTTGCCATGCGTCTCTCCCTGTTCAATGCGAGCGAGCACCGGCTCCGCAGCCGGTGATCGCCCTGTACCACCCCGACAGTAACCGTCCGGACCGGAATTCGCTGCCGGAAGCGCGCGGCGCGCCCGTGAATACGTGCGCGACCGGAAAAAGTGCCCGCCGCCGGGCCGGGCACGGCATGCTTGCCCCGATGAACAGGCAGACGGCGCTGGCCGACCTGGAGCAGGAGATCGCGGCACCCGGCGGGGGCCCGGACCGCCTGCGCCTGGTCGGTACGCCGTTCGTGCCGGAGGTGTGCCTGCACCTGGCCGAGGACGCCATCCTGTGGTGGGCCCGGATGGAGGCCGCCGCCGGGCGGTCGCTGCCGCCGCCGTACTGGGCGTCGGTCTGGGCCGGTGGCCAGGCGCTGGCCCGGCACCTGCTGGACCACCCCGAACTGGTCGCCGGGCGGAGGGTGCTCGACCTGGGCGCCGGATCGGGGCTGGTCGCCATCGCCGCCGCGCTCGCCGGGGCCGACCAGGTGGTCGCCAACGACATCGACCCGTACGCGGTGGCGGCGGTCACCGTCAACGCCCGGGCCAACCGGGTCCGGGTCGCCGCCGACGGCGCCGACCTGCTCGACGGGGTGGCCGCCGCCGACCTGCTGGTGGCCGGGGACGCGCTCTACGACGCGGGCCTGGCCGCCCGGGTCCTGCCCTACCTGCGACGGTGCGCCGCGCGCGGCGTGCAGGTGCTGGTCGGCGACCCGGACCGGGGCCACCTGCCGCCGGACGGACTGGAGCTGGTGGCCAGCTATCCGGTGCCGACCACCGAACCTTCGGTCGACTCCCCGGTACGCCGGGTGCAGGTGCTGCGACCCCGCTGACCCTAAGGGTCCGCCCGGGCGGGTGTCGGGGACCACTGGGGGATCATGCCCGATGTGCCGGCGTGCCGCCGGGGCATAGCGTGCAGCTCATGAACGAGATCGTGGCCGCCGCCGGTGAGCTGCCCACCATCCTGCTGATGGGGCTGCTCGGCGTGGTCATGCTCGCCGACGCCGTACCCCTGATCGGGGTGCTGGTGCCCGGCGACGCCGCGGTCCTGGCCGCGGTCGGCGCGGGTCGTCCGGCCGGTGGTGCGCTCACCGTCGCGGCGGTGGTCGCGGGCTGCCTGGCCGGCTGGTCGCTGAGCTTCTTCGCCGGCCGGCGCTGGGGCGGGCGGCTGCGGGACAGCCGGGTGGGCGGCTGGATCGGCGAGTCCCGCTGGGCCGCCGCCGAGACGCTGCTGCACCGCGGCGGCGGACGGATCGTGCTGGTGGCGCCGTTCCTGCCGGTGTTCAACGCGCTGCTGCCGCTGGCCGCCGGCGGGCTGCGGATGTCGTACCGGCGGTTCCTGGCCTGCGCGGCGCTGGGGGCCACCGCGTGGGCCGGGCTCTACGTGGCGCTGGGGCTCGCCGCGCGGACGCTGACCGGCCTGCTGCCCGGCGCGCTCAACCCGACGGTGCTGACCATGGCGGTCGGGCTGCTGCTGGCCGGTCCGGTGCTGCTCGCCACCCGGCGCCGGCTGCGGACGGTCACCGGCTGACCGCGCCCGGCCCGGCCGTCACGGGGGAGGCCGGACCGGGCGTGCTCACCAGCCGCGGGCGCGCCACTGCGGCAACGCGGGCCGCTCGGCGCCGATGGTGCTGTCCTTGCCGTGGCCGGGGTAGAACCAGGTGTCGTCCGGCAGCCGGTCGAAGAGCTTGGCCTCGACGTCGTCGATGAGCCGGCCGAAACGCTCCGGGTCCTGGTCCGTGTTACCGATTCCACCCGGAAAAAGTGAATCTCCAGTGAAAAGATGCGGGGTGCCGGCCGGGTCGCGGTAGAGCAGCGCGATCGAGCCCGGCGTGTGCCCGCGCAGGTGGATGACCTCCAGCGCGCAGTCGCCGACCGGCACCGTGTCGCCGTCGCCGAGCCGCTCGGCCTCGATGGGCAGACCCTCGGCGTCGTCGGCGTGCACCAGCGCGCGCGCCCCGGTCTTGGCCACCACCTCCTCCAGCGCGACCCAGTGGTCCATGTGCTGGTGCGTGGTCACCACGGCGGCCAGACCACCGTCGCCGACCAGCTCCAGCAGGCGCGGCGCCTCGTTCGCGGCGTCGATCAGCACCTGCTCGCCGGTGGCGTTGCAGCGCAGCAGATAGGCGTTGTTGTCCATCGGGCCCACCGACAGCTTGGTGACGGTGAGCCGGTCGAGCTCGCGCACGGCCGGCGGACCGCCGGGCGTGACGTCTCCGGTGTAGGTCATGACGATGTTCAGATCCATTCCGGTGGGTTCGGCAGAGGGCCGTCGGGTTCGACGGTGAGCAGCTCGCCCGCGCCCCGGCCGGTCAGCCAGGCGGCGAGTTCCGGCGCGGGGCCGGTGACCGTGGGCGCCCCCTCGGGGTCACCCACGACGAGTTCGGACGCCGCGCCGTCGAAGCGCAGCACCATGGCGGGTGCGGCCGGGTTGCCGGCCAGCCCGGTCACCACCTCGTGCAGCAGCCGCTGGGCGAACGCCTCCGGCCAGTCCGCGGGCCGGTAACCGGTCGCCAGGTCGACGTGGTGCACCTCGACCTCGCGCAGCCGGCCCCAGACCAGCATCGCCGCCGGCCACGGGCCGCGCCGGGTCTGCACCGTGGCGCCCCAGGCCTCCACGGGCATCGCGGCGACCGCCGCGTCGAAGCGCTGGCCGCTGCGGCGTACGTCGTCCAGCAGGTCGGCCGGGCCGCGGCCGGCGCCGGTGTCGATGTCGTCGGCGCGGGCCTGCGCCGAGGCGTACATCGGGATCTCCTCGCCGGTGCGCGCCGAGGTGAGCAGGTTGACGAACCCGTCGGCGTTGCGGGCCAGGTGGGTGAGCACGTGCGCGCGGGTCCAGCCCGGCAGCAGCGAGGGTGCCGCGACGTCCGCGGCGGTCAGGCCGGACACGGTACGCAGCAGCCGGTCGTTCGCCTCGGCCAGCGCGCCGGTCAGCAGCAGGGGGTCGCTCGTCATCTCGTTCTCACGCGTCCGACCCTAGCGGGCCGGACCGGGCCGTGCCCGGGGGGAAATCGCTTTCGGCGCGTCGTCGTGCCACCTACCGTCGGGGCCGACGACATCGCCGCCGGCGCCGGACGCGCCGGGGTCCACGTCGTCGCGAACGCGGCACCGGGAGTCGGAGAGGAGGTGGTGCGCATGCCGGTCGCAACGCGTGTGCTCCGCCGTACCTCCCCTCGACACCGATGAGGACACCATGACTCTCGATCTGACCGCCCTCGGCTGGGACGCCGGCTGGGCGGCCCATCTCGACCGGCGTGCCGGCCACCGTCACGGGCGGGTCGCCCGGGTGGACCGGGGCGTCTGCACCGTGCTGTGCCCGCAAGGGCCGGTGCGGGCCAGCCTCGGCGGCGGCGTGCTGTCCGCCGCCGCCCGCGACCTGACCGCGCTGCCCTGCGCGGGTGACTGGGTACTGCTGTCCACCTGGCCCGACGGCCCGGTCACGGTGGAGGCGGTGCTGCCGCGGCGTACCGCCCTGGTGCGGCGTACCGCGGGCAAGGACGCCAGCGGGCAGGTGCTGGCCGCCAACCTCGACGCCGCCGCGGTGGTCGAGCCGGTGCACCCGGAACCGGACGCCGCGCGGATCGAACGGCTGCTCTCCCTGGTGCACGAATCCGGGGCGGAGCCGCTCGTCGTGCTCACCAAGGCCGACCTGGCCGCCGACCCGGCGGCGGTGGCCCGGCAGTTGGCCGACCTCGCGCCCGGGGTGCCGGTCCTGCCGGTCAGCGCCGAGCGGGGCACCGGCCTGGCGCCGCTGCGCCGGCACGTCGCCCCGGGACGCACGCTCGGCCTGCTCGGCCCCTCCGGCGCCGGCAAGTCGAGCCTGGTCAACGCGCTGGCCGGCGCCGACGTGATGCGCACCCAGGCGATCCGCCGCGTCGACGGCAAGGGCCGGCACACCACCACCTGGCGGTCGCTGGTGCCGCTGCCGGGTGGGGGAGCGGTGCTGGACACCCCCGGCGTACGGGCGGTCGGCCTGCTCGACGGCGCGTCCGGCCTGGACCGGGCGTTCGCCGACATCACCGAGCTGGCCGCCGGCTGCCGGTACGGCGACTGCGCCCACGACGCCGAGCCGGGCTGCGCGGTGCGGGAGGCGCTGGAGGACGGGGAACTGCCGGTGCGCCGCTGGGAGAGCTGGCGCCGGCTGCAGCGGGAGATCGAGCACGAGAGCGGCCGGCGCGCGGCCCGGCTGGCGGCCGAACGGCGGGGTGGCTGGCGGGGCGGGCGGCGACGCACCGGGCGTCCGGCGACCCCGCCCGCTCCCGGGGCATTCTGAACCGGCCCGGGCCGGTCGGGCCGACCTGCGTGGTTCGCGCCCGACCGGCCTGAGCTGGGGGAATGTTCGCGCGACGGAAGTTGTCATACGTCGGGGCTAGAGTTGCCGAGGCGTCTTTTCTGCGCCCCGACAACCTGTGAAAACCACCCAGACCCGGCGTCTGGTGCACAGATCCGCCTCACATTCTTCTTCCGGGAGCACACGCACCGTGGCCGACCGACTGATCATCCGTGGCGCGCGCGAGCACAACCTGCGTGACGTCAGTCTCGACCTGCCCCGGGACGCCCTGATCGTCTTCACCGGGCTCTCCGGTTCGGGCAAGTCGAGCCTGGCGTTCGACACCATCTTCGCCGAGGGGCAGCGCCGCTACGTCGAGTCGCTGTCGTCGTACGCCC
Organism: Micromonospora sp. WMMD1274; assembly: GCF_049179035.1. NCBI lineage: Bacteria > Bacillati > Actinomycetota > Actinomycetes > Micromonosporales > Micromonosporaceae > Micromonospora > Micromonospora sp. WMMD1274. The sequence goes on along the minus strand of NZ_JBMHMG010000001.1, from coordinate 835,611 downwards.
GGCAGTTCCTCGGCCAGATGGACAAGCCCGACGTCGACTTCATCGAGGGCCTCAGTCCCGCCGTCTCCATCGACCAGAAGTCCACCTCGCGCAACCCGCGCTCCACCGTCGGCACGATCACCGAGGTCTACGACTACCTCCGTCTGCTGTTCGCCCGCATCGGCGAGCCGCACTGCCCGATCTGCGGCGAGCGGATCTCCAAGCAGAGCCCGCAGCAGATCGTCGACCGGGTCCTGGCCATGGCCGAGGGCACCCGGTTCATGGTGCTGGCGCCGGTGGTGCGCGGCCGCAAGGGCGAGTACGTCGACCTGTTCGCCGAGCTCCAGTCCAAGGGCTACGCCCGGGCCCGGGTCGACGGCGTGGTGCACCCGCTGACCGAGCCGCCGAAGCTCAAGAAGCAGGAGAAGCACACCATCGAGGTGGTGATCGACCGGCTCAGCGTCAAGCCCAGCGCCAAGCAGCGGCTGACCGACTCGGTCGAGGCCGCGCTCGGCCTCTCCGGCGGCCTGGTGCTGCTCGACTTCGTCGACCTGCCGGAGGACGACCCGGCCCGGGAGCGGCGCTACTCCGAGCACCTGGCCTGCCCGAACGACCACCCGCTCGCCATCGAGGACCTGGAACCCCGCGTCTTCTCCTTCAACGCCCCGTACGGCGCCTGCCCGGAGTGCACCGGCCTCGGCACCAAGAAGGAGGTGGACCCGGAACTGGTCATCCCCGACCCGGAGCGCACGCTGCGCGACGGCGCGATCCAGCCCTGGGCCACCGGGCACAACCTCGAATACTTCCTGCGGCTGCTGGAGGCGCTCGGCGAGGCCGAGCACTTCGACATCGACACGCCGTGGCGGGCGCTGCCGTCGCGGGCACAGAAGACGATCCTGCACGGCTCCGACGACCAGGTGCACGTGCGCTACCGCAACAAGTACGGCCGCGAGCGCTCCTACTACACCGGCTTCGAGGGCGTGGTGCAGTGGATCGAGCGCCGGCACACCGACACCGAGTCGGAGTGGTCCCGGGAGAAGTACGAGGGCTACATGCGGGACGTGCCCTGCGCGGCCTGCGGCGGCACCCGGCTCAAGCCGGAGGTGCTCGCGGTCACGCTGGCCGGCAAGAGCATCGCCGAGGTCTGCAACCTCTCCGTCGGCGAGGCGGCCGACCTGCTGGCCGGCATCGAGCTGACCGACCGGCAGAAGATGATCGCCGAGCGGGTCCTCAAGGAGATCAACGCCCGGCTGAAGTTCCTGCTCGACGTCGGCCTGGACTACCTCTCGCTGGACCGCCCGGCCGGCACGCTCTCCGGCGGTGAGGCCCAGCGCATCCGGCTGGCCACCCAGATCGGCTCCGGTCTGGTCGGCGTGCTCTACGTGCTCGACGAGCCGTCGATCGGCCTGCACCAGCGGGACAACCACCGGCTCATCGAGACGCTGCTGCGGCTGCGCGGGCTGGGTAACACGCTGATCGTGGTCGAGCACGACGAGGACACCATCCGGGTGGCGGACTGGATCGTCGACATCGGCCCCGGCGCGGGTGAGCACGGCGGCGAGATCGTGCACAGCGGGTCGGTGCCGGCGCTGCTCGACAACACCGAGTCGGTCACCGGGGCGTACCTGTCCGGGCGCAAGTCCATCCCGACGCCGGCCACCCGCCGGCCGCAGACCCCGGGCCGCGAGCTGGTGGTGCACGGCGCGCGCGAGCACAACCTGCGCAACCTCACCGTGAGCTTCCCGCTCGGCCAGCTCATCGCCGTCACCGGCGTCAGCGGCTCGGGCAAGTCGACGCTGGTGAACGACATCCTCTACACCGTGCTGGCCAACCAGATCAACGGCGCCCGGCTGGTGCCCGGCCGGCACACCCGGATCACCGGCCTGGAGAACGTGGACAAGGTCGTCGGCGTGGACCAGTCGCCGATCGGGCGGACGCCGCGCTCCAACCCCGCCACCTACACCGGCGTCTGGGACCACATCCGCAAGCTCTTCGCCGAGACCACCGAGGCCAAGGTCCGCGGGTACGGCCCGGGCCGGTTCTCGTTCAACGTCAAGGGCGGGCGCTGCGAGGCGTGCTCCGGCGACGGCACCATCAAGATCGAGATGAACTTCCTGCCGGACGTCTACGTCCCCTGCGAGGTGTGCAAGGGCGCGCGCTACAACCGCGAGACGCTGGAGGTGCACTACAAGGGCAAGACGGTCGCCGAGGTGCTGGACATGCCGATCGAGGAGGCGGCCGAGTTCTTCTCCGCCATCCCGGCCATCCACCGGCACCTCCGGACGCTCGTCGACGTCGGCCTCGGCTACGTCCGGCTCGGCCAGCCCGCGCCGACGCTGTCCGGCGGCGAGGCGCAGCGCGTCAAGCTCGCCTCCGAACTCCAGAAGCGCTCCACCGGCCGCACCGTCTACGTGCTCGACGAGCCCACCACCGGCCTGCACTTCGAGGACATCCGCAAGCTGCTGATGGTGCTGGAGGGCCTGGTCGACAAGGGCAATACGGTCATCACCATCGAGCACAACCTCGACGTGATCAAGACGGCCGACTGGCTCATCGACATGGGGCCGGAGGGCGGTCACCGGGGCGGCACCGTCATCGCCACCGGCACGCCGGAAGAGGTCGCCGAGGTGCCGGAGAGCCACACCGGGCAGTTCCTGCGGCCGATCCTCAAGCTCGACGGCGAGGCCAAGGGCGCCAAGGCGGCCACCACCCGGGCGGCCAAGGCCAACGGCAGCCCCAAGTCGCGCGCCCGCAAGGTCCCCGCCGGGGCGCGCTGACTCATCCGGTACGCGTTCTCGCAGGCCGGGCAGCGAATGCCCGGCCTGTGACGCGCCAGTATGAACCGTGCCCCACGCTGGTGCGTGTTTCCGCAGTAAGCCGAGAGAAAGGCCGGACATGAGTGATGATCAGGCGCTGACCCGACCGGTCACCCAGAGCCGCCGTACCCTGCTCGCCGGAGCCGGAGCGCTCGGCGCGGCCGTGGTGCTCGCGGGCTGCGGCAGCGACGACGACGCGTCCCCGGGGCTCGCCCCGACCAGCGGCGGCCCGCCCGGCGCCACCGCGACCGGCGACGCCGGCGGCGGCGACCGGGACGGCGGCAGCGCGCTGGCGCGCACCTCGGACATCCCGGTCGGCGGCGGTGCCGTCTTCGCCAGCCAGGGCGTGGTGATCACCCAGCCCGAGGCCGGCCAGTTCAAGGCGTTCGACCCGATCTGCACGCACCAGCGCTGCCCGGTGTCGAACGTCGACGGCGGCACGATCAACTGCACCTGCCACAACAGCCGGTTCTCGATCGTCGACGGCTCGGTGAAGGGCGGCCCGGCCACCAAGCCGCTCGCGGCGAAGGAGATCAAGGTCGACGGCGACCAGATCAAGCTGGCCTGACCTGTTCCGCGCCCCCGCCGGCCGGTGGTCGGCGGGGGCGCGGCTCCGGTCGGGTGTCAGGGGTGCGGACTAGGCTTGACAGCGTGGCTGACCCCTCGACCTACCGTCCCGCGCCCGGCACCATCCCGGAGTCGCCAGGGGTCTACCGCTTCCGCGACGGCACCGGCCGGGTGATCTACGTCGGCAAGGCGCGCAACCTGCGCAGCCGGCTCAACTCCTACTTCGCCGACCCGGTCGGCCTGCACCAGCGCACCCGGCAGATGGTGTTCACCGCCGAGTCGGTCGACTGGATCACCGTCGCCACCGAGGTCGAGGCGCTCCAGCAGGAATACACCTGGATCAAGCAGTATGACCCCAGGTTCAACGTCCGCTACCGCGACGACAAGTCGTACCCCTATCTCGCGGTCACGCTCGACGAGGAATATCCCCGGTTGCAGGTGATGCGCGGGGTGAAGCGCAAGGGCGTGCGCTACTTCGGGCCGTACTCCCACGCCTGGGCGATCCGCGAGACGCTCGACCTGCTGCTGCGGGTCTTCCCGGCGCGGACCTGCTCGTCCGGGGTGTTCAAGCGGGCCGGGCAGGTCGGCCGGCCCTGCCTGCTCGGCTACATCGGCAAGTGCTCCGCGCCGTGCGTCGGCAGCGTCACCGCCGAACGGCACCGGGAGATCGTCGACGGCTTCTGCGACTTCATGGCCGGCCGCACCGACACCATGGTCCGGCGGCTGGAGAAGGAGATGCTCGACGCCAGCGAGCAGCTGGAGTTCGAGCGGGCCGCCCGGCTGCGTGACGACGTCGCGGCGCTGCGCCGGGCGATGGAGAAGCAGACGGTGGTGCTCGGCGACGGCACCGACGCCGACGTGGTCGCCTTCGCCGACGACCCGCTCGAAGCCGCCGTGCAGGTCTTCCACGTCCGCGGCGGCCGGGTGCGCGGCCAGCGCGGCTGGGTGGTGGAGAAGACCGAGGAGCTGACCACCGGCGACCTCGTGCACCACTTCTGCACCCAGGTGTACGGCGGTGAGCAGGGCGAGGCCGACGTGCCCCGCGAACTGCTCGTGCCCGAGCTGCCAGGCGACGCCGACGCGCTCGCCGAGTGGCTCACCGCCCGCCGGGGCAGCCGGGTGTCGCTGCGGGTGCCGCAGCGCGGCGACAAGCGGTCCCTGCTGGAGACCGTCGAACGCAACGCCAAGGACGCGCTGGCCCGGCACAAGCTCAAGCGGGCCGGTGACCTGACCACCCGCAGCCAGGCGCTCGACGAAATCGCCGACGCGCTCGGCATGAACACGTCGCCGCTGCGCATCGAGTGCTTCGACGTGTCCCAGATCCAGGGCACCGACGTGGTCGCCAGCATGGTCGTGTTCGAGGACGGGCTGCCGCGCAAGAGCGAGTACCGCCGGTTCATCGTGCGCGGCGCCACCGACGACCTGTCGGCCATGTCCGAGGTACTGCGGCGGCGCTTCGCCCGCTACCTCGACGCCCGCGCCGAAACCGGTGAGCTGGGCGAGGAGACCGCCTCCGACCCCGACCGGCCCGGCATCGACCCGACCACCGGGCGGCCGCGCAAGTTCGCGTACCCGCCGCAGCTCGTCGTGGTCGACGGCGGCCCGCCCCAGGTCGCCGCAGCCGCGAAGGCGCTCGCCGAGCTGGGCATCGACGACGTGGCGCTCTGCGGGCTGGCCAAGCGGCTGGAGGAGGTCTGGCTGCCCGACGACGAGTTCCCGGTGATCCTGCCGCGCACCTCCGAGGCGCTCTACCTGCTGCAACGCGTACGCGACGAGGCGCACCGCTTCGCCATCACGTTCCACCGCCAGCGGCGCTCCAAGCGGATGACCGAATCCGCGCTGGACAACGTCCCCGGCCTCGGCGAGGTACGCCGCAAGGCGCTGCTGCGGCACTTCGGCTCACTGAAGCGGCTGTCGTCCGCCACCGTGGAGGAGATCACCGAGGTGCCCGGGGTGGGCAGGCGTACGGCCGAGGCGATCCTGGCCGCGCTGGACGGCTCCAGCACCACCGACCCCGCCCCCCGTCCCTGACCCGCCCCCCGCTCACCACCCCAGATGGAACCCCATGGGTGTCTCCGCGCCCGTTTGACACCCACAACGTTCCACTGATAGCCGGCTCCCCAAGCTCACCTCCGGAGGCCGTGGCAGATCTTGGTACGGAAGCGCCCCTATGGGGGCCATCCGGTACCAAGATCTCGTTTATGCGCCGCCGTGTCCCGATGGGCGGAAGCCGCAGTCCACTTCCTGGGGGCGGTGCGCCGTCACCCGGGTCACTCACGAACCGCCCCGCGCGATCTTGCACTTGGTGCCCCAGGGTTGCCCGCTTTGCGAGGTTCGCCGGGGAGCAAACTGCAAGATCGCGCACGCGGCCGGGGTGGATCTGTGCCGGGCTGGCGTTCGAGGGCGACAGTTGACGGCCCGTCCGCGACCGGGGCGGGGCCATCCGCGCCCGGCCGGGTGGTTCGGTCCGCGATGTCCGGTGCGGTGCGGGGGCGGGGCTGTGGTCGGTGCCATCGTGAGGGTGGAATCGGTGGCGGGCGCGGGGCGTTGTACATGGCTGACCGCCGAGGCACCGGGTCGAGCGCCGAACAGGCACCCCGAGCGGATCGCCAGGTCAGGGAATGACCCCCGCCCGGTCGTCGTTACATCCCGAGCCGCGGACAGCAGGCCCCCTGGGTCGCCCGCGTGCCAGCCCTTCGCCGGGCACCCACCCCCAAGACTTTTCCCCTCCGTGGCACCCCCGCCGCGGTCATCCCCCTTCAGGGAGGCAACCATCATGGCTACCACTCTGCTGCGTAAGACCGTTCTGACCGCTGCCGGTATCGCCGCCACCGCCGGTGGCATCGCCGGACCCGCGATCGCCGCCCACGCCGCCCCCACCACCACGAGCGTGGTGGCCGACCGTAAGGGTCACGGTGAGCGGGAACTCGACGTGCGCTACGAGGCCCAGCCCAACTTCTACTTCTGCGGCCCCGCCGCCGCCCGTAACGCCCTGTCCGTGCAGGGCAAGAACATCGACGTGCACGCCATGGCCAAGGAGATGGGCACCACCGAGGCCGGCACCAACAGCATCAACGACATCACCCCCGTGCTGAACAAGGAGACCGGCGCCAGCAACGCCTACAAGTCGGTCGAGATCAGCACCCCCAAGGCCGACGACAAGCAGACCGACACCCTGCGCACCGACGTGGTCAAGACCGTCGACGCCGGCCGGGCCGTGGTCGCCAACATCGCCGGCACCGCCACCGACACCGACGGCAACACCCACTCCTTCGAAGGCGGCCACTACATCAGCGTCATCGGCTACCGCGACGACGGCCACACCGTCACCATCGCCGACAGCGCCAACCCCAACACCGCCACCTACCGGATGAGCATCGACAACCTCGCCGACTGGATCGCCACCCGCGGCTACAGCACCAGCTAAGACCAACACCGCCGCACCGATGGCTGCAGAGCAAGAAACGCAGCCAATGCGGCCAGCACGACCTCGCGGGCCAGAGCACCACCGCGTGAACCAGAGCGAGGCCACAGCACACCGGAAGGGCCCGACCCCACCACGGGGTCGGGCCCTTTCGCGTGTGTCAGGACTCGGCGAGGACGGCCAGGATCGCCTCGCCGTACTTGGCGAGCTTGTTCTCGCCGACCCCGTTCACCCGGGACAGCTCGGCCAGTGAGGCGGGCGGCTCGGCGGCGATCTGCCGCAGCGTCGCGTCGTGGAAGATGACGTACGCCGGGACGCCCTGTTCCTTGGCGGTGGCCGCGCGCCACGCGCGGAGCCGCTCGAAGACGGGCGCGGCGGCGGGGGAGAGGTCGGCGACGACGGTGGCAGCGCCCCGGGGCTTGGCGGACCGGCCGGCCGGGCGCTCCGGCTCCTTGCGCAGGGTGACCGTACGGCGGCGGCCGAGCACGTCCGCGCTGGCCTCGGTCAGCGCCAGCGTGCCGTAGTCGCCCTCGACGGCCAGCAGACCCTCGGCGAGCAGTTGCCGCACCACGCCACGCCACTCGGCCTCGCGCAGTTCGGTGCCGATGCCGAAGGTGCTCAGCGCGTCGTGGCCGTGCTGGTCGATCTTGTCGGTGTGCTTGCCGAGCAGGATGTCGATGCTGTGCCCGGCGCCGAAGCGCTGGTTGCGTTCGCGGTCGAGCCGGTAGACGGTGGACAGCAGCTTCTGCGCGGCGACGGTGCCGTCGCAGGACTCGGGCGGGTCGAGGCAGGTGTCGCAGTTGCCGCAGTCGGCCACCTCGGTCTCGCCGAAGTATTCGAGCAGCTGGGCGCGGCGGCAGCGGACCGTCTCGCAGAGCGCCAGCATCGCGTCCAGGTGGGCGGCGAGGTTGCGCCGGTGCGCCAGGTCGCCCTCGGACGTCTCGATCATCTTGCGTTGCTGCACCACGTCCTGGAGCCCGTACGCCAGCCAGGCCGTCGACGGCAGCCCGTCGCGCCCGGCGCGGCCGGTCTCCTGGTAGTAGCCCTCCACCGACTTCGGCAGGTCGAGGTGGGCGACGAAGCGTACGTCGGGCTTGTCGATGCCCATGCCGAACGCGATGGTGGCGACCATGACCAGGCCGTCCTCGCGCAGGAAGCGCTGCTGGTTGGCGGCGCGGGTCGCGGCGTCCAGCCCGGCGTGGTACGGCAGCGCGGGGATGCCGTTGGCGACCAGGAACTCGGCGGTCTTCTCCACCGAGGCCCGGGACAGGCAGTAGACGATGCCGGCGTCGCCGGCGTGCTCGTCGCGCAGCAGGCTGAGCAACTGCTTGCGCGGTTCCCGTTTGGGCACGATGCGGTACTGGATGTTGGGCCGGTCGAAGCTGGCCACGAAGTGCCGGGCCTCGGTGAGCCGCAGCCGGGTGGCGATCTCGGTGCGTGTCGCCCGGGTCGCGGTGGCGGTCAGCGCGATCCGCGGTACGTCCGGCCAGCGCTCGTGCAGCATCGACAGGTTGAGGTAGTCGGGGCGGAAGTCGTGCCCCCACTGCGAGACGCAGTGCGCCTCGTCGATCGCGAACAGCGCGATCCGGCCGCGTTCCAGCAGGCCGAGCGTGGAGCGCACGGCGAGCCCTTCCGGGGCGAGGTAGAGCAGGTCCAGCTCACCGGCGAGGTAGGCCGCCTCGACCCGGCGCCGCTGCGCGGGGTCCTGGGTCGAGTTGAGGAACCCGGCCCGGACGCCGACCGCGGTGAGCGCGTCGACCTGGTCCTGCATGAGCGCGATCAGCGGCGAGACCACCACCGCCACGCCGTCGCGGACCAGCGCCGGGATCTGGTAGCACAGCGACTTGCCGCCACCGGTGGGCATGAGCACCAGCGCGTCGCCGCCGGCCACCACGTGCTCGACGACCTCCTGCTGGAAGCCGCGGAAGGCGTCGTACCCGAAGACCCGGCGCAGCACCTCGAGCGCGTCGGCGGTCCGGGGGGCGTCGGTCCGCTCGTCGGTGGGGGAGACCATCCGCGCAGTCTACGAGCGTCCCCCGACACCGCCCGTCCCGGCGAGCCGTCCCGGGGCCGCCGACATGTTCCGGTCGTCACCCCGTGGAATCCCGGGCGGGGTCGCAGCCGTTAGAGTCGCTGATTGACCATGCGCGGCCGACCGGCCGCGGCGCCACGGCTGGGGGTAGCGGGTGAGCGAGGCGCGTACAGCGGGTGACCTGGGGCCGACCGAGGCGGAGACGACGCCGGTGCGACCGGCGCCGGCCGAGTCGGAGACCTCCCTGGTGGTGGTGACCGGCCTGTCCGGCGGCGGGCGCAGCACCGTGGCGCGGGCGCTGGAGAACGTCGGCTACTACGTGGTCGACAACCTGCCGCAGGCGCTGCTGCTGGACATGGCCGAGCTGGCGTTCAAGGCCGGCGGCGCGGCCCGGCGTACGGCGATGGTGCTGGACGTGCGCTCGCGCGCGTTCTCCACCGACCTGGCCGGGGCGATCCGGGAGCTGCGTGAGCGCGGCTTCCAGCCCCGGGTGGTCTTCGTCGACGCCGACGACGAGGTGCTGATCCGGCGGTTCGAGAGCGTGCGCCGCTCGCACCCGCTTCAGGGCGACGGGCGGCTGGCCGACGGCATCGCGGTCGAGCGGGCGCTGCTGGAGGAGGCCCGCGAGCAGGCCGACGTGATCATCGACACCAGCCACCTGAACGTGAACCAGCTGCGCCGCCGGGTCGAGGAGCTGTTCGGCGGCGAGGACGCCCGCCGGCTGCGGATCACCGTGATCTCGTTCGGCTTCAAGTACGGCCTGCCGCCGGACGCCGACTTCGTGATGGACGCCCGCTTCCTGCCGAACCCGTACTGGGTGCCGGAGCTGCGCGAGCACACCGGCCGCGAGGAGGCGGTCAGCGCGTACGTGCTGGGCCAGGAGGGCGCCGACGCGTTCGTGGCCGGCTACGCCGACCTGGTCAACGCCACCACCGCCGGGTTCGAGCGGGAGGGCAAGCGCTACCTGACCGTGGCGGTCGGCTGCACCGGCGGCAAGCACCGCAGCGTGGCCATCGCCGAGGAGCTGGCCTCCCGGCTGCGCCACTCCGGCATCGCCGCCAACGCCCAGCACCGGGACCTGGGGCGGGAGTGACCCCGACCAGGGTGGTCGCCTTCGGCGGCGGGCACGGGCTCTCGGCGTCGCTGCGGGCGCTGCGTCACTGCGTACCCGAACTGGACCTGGACATCACCGCAGTGGTCACCGTCGGTGACGACGGCGGCTCCAGCGGCCGGTTGCGCGCCGAGCGCGGCGGCCTGCCGCCCGGCGACCTGCGGCAGGCGCTCGTCGCGCTGGCCGGCGACCATCCGGCCACCCGGCGCAGCGCGGCGTTGTTCCAGCACCGCTTCGCCGCCGCGGTGCCGCCGGCGCCGACGATCGCCGCGCCGGTGCCGGTCGCGGTCGGCGACTCGCTCGCCGGCCACGCGGTCGGCAACCTGCTGCTGCACGGGCTGACCGAGCTGCTCGGCGACCCGGTGGCCGCGCTCGACCACGCCGGGGCGATGCTCGGCGCGGTGGGGCGGGTGCTGCCGATGTCCCGCCAGCCGGTCGGGATCGAGGCCCGGGTCCGCGGCGCCGACCCGGAGCACCCGGACGAGGTGTCCACGGTGCGCGGCCAGCACCAGGTCGCGGTCACCCCGGGCACCGTCGAGTCGCTGCGGCTCAACCCGTCCGCGCCGGCCGCGTGCGCCGAGGCGGTGACCGCGGTACGCGCCGCGGACTGGCTGATCTTCGGGCCGGGCAGCTGGTACACGAGCGTGCTGCCGCACCTGCTGGTGCCGGGCCTGGCCGACGCGATCGTGTCCAGCCCGGCGCGGCGGCTGGTGACGCTCAACCTGGTGGCCGAGAAGGAGACCTCGGGGCTCTCCCTGCCCGACCATCTGGACACACTGCGGCGCTATCTGCCCGAGTTGAAGGTGGACCGGGTGCTCGCCGACTCCACGGCGGTGGGTGATCCCGCGGCGGTCGAACGTGCGGCAGAATCGCTGGGTGCCCGGCTGGTCCTCGCTCCCGTCGCCGTCCTGGACGGCACGCCCCGTCATGATCCAGCCGCCCTGGGCGCCGCGCTGGTGCCTGTCCTGCGCGCCGATCGTTAGACACGTACGTAATCACCGGCGACACGCCGGAACCGGTCCGTGAGGGGGCGCACTATGGCGATGACGGCTGCGGTCAAGGACGAGCTGAGTCGGGTCGACGTGCCCAAGCCCTGCTGTCGGCGGGCGGAGATGGCCGCCCTGCTGCGTTTCGCCGGCGGCCTGCACATCGTGTCGGGCCGCGTCGTGGTCGAGGCGGAGCTGGACACCGGCGCGGTGGCGCGGCGGCTGCGGCGGGAGATCGCCGAGGTGTACGGCTACCCGAGCGAGATCCACGTGCTCGCCTCCGGCGGGCTGCGCAAGGGCAGCCACTTCATCGTGCGGGTGGTCAAGGACGGCGAGGCGCTCGCCCGGCAGACCGGCCTGCTCGATGTGCGGGGCCGCCCGGTGCGCGGCCTGCCGCCGCACGTGGTGGCCGCGAACGTCTGCTGTGCCGTGTCGGCCTGGCGGGGCGCGTTCATGGCGCACGGCTCGCTCACCGAGCCGGGCCGCTCCAGCGCGCTGGAGATCACCTGCCCGGGTCCGGAGTCGGCGCTGGCGCTGGTCGGCGCCGCCCGCCGCATCGGCATCACCGCCAAGAACCGCGAGGTGCGCGGCGTGGACCGGGTGGTGGTCAAGGACGGAGACGCGATCGCCGCGCTGCTCACCCGCATAGGGGCGCACTCCAGCGTGCTGGCCTGGGAGGAGCGGAGGGTACGCCGGGAGGTGCGCGCGACCGCGAACCGGCTGGCGAACTTCGACGACGCGAACCTGCGCCGCTCCGCGCGCGCCGCGGTGGCCGCCGCCGCCCGGGTGACCCGTGCGCTGGAGATCCTCGCCGACGACGCGCCGAACCACCTGACCTCGGCCGGGCGGCTGCGCCTGGAGCACCGTCAGGCCTCCCTGGAGGAACTGGGCGCGCTCGCCGAGCCGCCGCTGACCAAGGACGCCATCGCCGGCCGGATCCGCCGGCTGCTCGCGCTGGCCGACAAGCGTGCCCGTGACCTGGGCATCCCGGATACGGAAGCGGCAGTCACGCCGGACATGCTCGTGGTCTGATAGGACTCGGGCGGCAGTGCACCGCGAGCGGGATCACCACCCGCCGCAGCGCGACGCCGCGCGCTCGGATATGGTCGCTGCGTACGGCAAGGGGGCCGGAACAGGCGCTCCTCGCCGTGCTCACCGCCTCGGGCGGTCAGGTCTCCGTGACCGCGGCGGGGTGGCCGAGATGACATGTCGACGGCCGGCTCCAACGGTCGGCGCACACACCTCCGCCGGCCGCGGTCTGACGCCGGCGGACCAGAACGCGAGGAGATGGGACCTGTGACCATCCGGGTTGGCATCAACGGCTTCGGCCGGATCGGCCGCAACTTCTTCCGGGCAGTGCTGGCGTCCGGCGCTGACGTCGAGGTCGTGGCGGTCAACGACCTGACCGACAACGCGACGCTCGCCCACCTTGTCAAGTACGACAGCATCCTGGGCCGCCTCCCGCACGAGGTGAAGGCCACCGCCGACGAGATCACCGTGGGCGGCAAGACCATCAAGGCGTACGCCGAGAAGGACCCGGCGAAGCTGCCGTGGGGCGAGGTCGGCGCCGACGTGGTCATCGAGTCCACCGGCTTCTTCACCGACGCCACCAAGGCGAAGGCGCACCTCGACGGCGGGGCCAAGAAGGTCATCATCTCCGCTCCGGCGAAGAACGAGGACGTCACAGTGGTCATGGGCGTCAACCAGGACCAGTACGACCCGGCCAAGCACAACATCATCTCGAACGCCTCCTGCACCACCAACTGCCTCGCGCCGATGGCGAAGGTCCTGCAGGACACGTTCGGCATCAAGCAGGGTCTGATGACCACCATCCACGCGTACACGCAGGACCAGAACCTGCAGGACGCGCCGCACAAGGACCTGCGCCGGGCCCGGGCCGCCGCGCTCAACATCGTGCCGACCTCGACCGGTGCCGCGAAGGCCATCGGCCTGGTGCTGCCGGAGCTGAAGGGCAAGCTGGACGGCTACGCGCTGCGCGTGCCGATCCCGACCGGCTCGGCCACCGACCTGACCGTCGAGGTCGGCCGGGAGACCACCGTGGACGAGGTCAACGCCGCGCTCAAGGCCGCCGCCGAGGGCCCGCTGCGGGGCATCCTCACCTACAACGAGGACCCCATCGTCTCCGCCGACATCGTGACCGACCCGGCGTCGTGCATCTTCGACGCGCCGCTGACCAAGGTGATCGGCAACCAGGTCAAGGTCGTCGGCTGGTACGACAACGAGTGGGGCTACTCGAACCGCCTGGTGGACCTGGTCAAGCTGGTGGGTCAGTCCCTGTGAGTGCGAGGAGCGAGCTTGCGAGCCCCGCAGTCACGAACGGAGGGCTGGCTCTGTGACGATCCGCAACCTCGACGACCTGCTCGCCGAGGGGGTGTCGGGTCGGCGCGTGCTGGTGCGCGCCGACCTGAACGTCCCGCTCGACAAGCAGACCGGGGAGATCACCGACGACGGCCGGATCCGGGCCGTCCTGCCGACGCTGAGCGCGCTGGTGCAGGCCGGCGCGAAGGTGGTCGTCTGCTCGCACCTGGGCCGCCCGAAGGGCGCGCCGGACCCGCAGTTCAGCCTCCGCCCGGTCGCCGGGCGGCTCGGTGAGCTGCTCGGCGCCCCGGTGCACTTCGCCGAGGACACCGTCGGCGACTCGGCGCGGTCCACGGTGGCCGACCTGGCCGACGGCCAGGTCGCGCTGCTGGAGAACCTGCGCTTCAACGCCGGCGAGACCAGCAAGGACGACGCGGAGCGGGGCGCGTTCGCCGACCAGCTCGCCGCGCTCGGCGACGCCTACGTCGACGACGCGTTCGGCGCGGTGCACCGCAAGCACGCCAGCGTGCACGACGTACCGGCCCGGCTGCCGCACTTCGCGGGCCGGCTGGTGCTGCGCGAGGTCGAGGTGCTCAGCCGTCTCACCGGCGAGCCGGAGCGGCCGTACGTGGTGGTGCTGGGCGGCTCGAAGGTCTCCGACAAGCTCGCCGTGATCGAGGCGCTGCTGCCGACCGTCGACCGGCTGCTCATCGGCGGCGGGATGTGCTTCACCTTCCTCAAGGCCCAGGGCCACGAGGTGGGCACGTCGTTGCTGGAGAAGGACATGGTCGAGACCTGCCGCAACCTGATGGAGCGCGCGCCGGGCAAGATCATGCTCCCGGTCGACGTGGTGGCCGCCGACGCGTTCGCGCCGGACGCCGCGCACGACACCGTGCCGGCCGACGGCATCCCCAGTCACCGGCTGGGCCTGGACATCGGTCCGGAGACGGTGGCCGGTTTCGCCGCCGCGCTGTCGCAGGCGAAGACCGTCTTCTGGAACGGCCCGATGGGCGTGTTCGAGATGGCGGCGTTCGCCAACGGCACCCGGGGCGTGGCCGAGGCGATCACCAAGGCCGACGCGTTCAGCGTGGTCGGCGGCGGCGACTCGGCCGCGGCGGTGCGCGCGCTGGGCCTGGACGAGTCCTCGTTCGGGCACATCTCCACCGGTGGTGGCGCCTCCCTGGAATACCTGGAGGGCAAGACCCTCCCCGGCATCGCGGCCCTGGAGAACTGAATGGCGAGCACGACCCGCCGGCCGCTGATGGCCGGCAACTGGAAGATGAACCTGAACCACCTCGAGGCCAACCTGCTGGTGCAGAAGCTGGCCGCGAGCCTGAACGAGAAGCAGCTCACCGACGTCGAGTGCGTGGTGCTGCCGCCCTTCACCGACCTGCGTACCGTGCAGACGGCGGTGGACGGCGACAAGCTGCTGATCGGCTACGGCGCGCAGGACCTGTCGCCGCACCCGTCGGGCGCGTACACCGGTGACATCGCCGGTCCGATGCTCGCCAAGCTGGGCTGCGGTTACGTGGTGGTCGGCCACTCCGAGCGGCGGCAGTACCACCACGAGGACGACGCGCTGGTCAACGCGAAGGTGTCGGCGGCGCTGGCGAACGGGCTCACCCCGATCCTCTGCATCGGCGAGGGCCTGGAGGTCCGGGAGCAGTCGGGTCAGGTGCGGCACTGCTGCGACCAGCTCGACGGCGCGCTGAAGGGGCTCACCGCCGAGCAGGTCACCAAGGTCGTCGTGGCGTACGAGCCGGTCTGGGCGATCGGCACCGGCAAGACGGCGACCCCGGACGACGCCCAGGAGGTCTGCGGCGCGGTGCGCAAGCGCATCGCCGAGACCTACGACGAGGGCACCGCCGAGCAGGTCAGGATCCTGTACGGCGGGTCGGTCAAGGCGTCGAACGTCGCCGCGATCATGGCGCAGCCGGACGTGGACGGGGCTCTGGTCGGGGGCGCCAGCCTGGACGCGGAGGAGTTCGCGCAGATCTGCCGGTTCCCGGAGCACATCGCTCGCTGATCGCTCGCTATCCTTGACGCTGCCCGTCCACCGGTCGGTGCCGCAGTGCCCGACAGGTCCGGGCAGTGATCGCAACGAGAGGACTGACCCCCGCCATGCCGATCTGGTTCGCCTACACGATGATCGTGTTGCTGGTCATCACGAGCGTCCTGCTCACCCTGCTGATCCTCCTGCACCGCGGTAAGGGCGGCGGGTTGTCGAGCATGTTCGGCGGCGGCGTCAGCTCCAGCCTGGCCGGTTCGTCGGTGGCCGAGAAGAACCTCGACCGCTACACCGTTCTGGTGGGAATCGTCTGGTTCGCGTGCATCGTCGGGCTCGGGCTCTGGCTGCGGCTGCAGATGGCCAGCGGCACCTGAGTCGGCGCTGAGAAGCGTACAATCTGCGCGCGGTCCGTCACGGACCGCGCGCAGTTTTGTTTCTCCGCGCGTCGCCCGTCGCCCATCCCCTCCGGCGGCGGTCCCCTCCGACGACAGGGAGCGAGCAACCGTGCCCAGCAACAACGTCATCCGCGGCACCCGGGTCGGGTCCGCCCCCGAGCGGTTCGACCAGCGGGTCGAGCCCGCGCCGCGCCGACCGGTCGTCTACTGGTGCCGCCACGGGCACCGGGTCGAGTTCCTGATCGCGGCCGAGGCGGAGACGCCCGCCTCCTGGGAGTGCCCCCGCTGCGGCGAGCCCGCCGGCCCCGACCCGGGCGACCCGCCGGGCCGCCAGCGCGCCGAGCCGTACAAGACCCACCTGGCGTACGTGCAGGAGCGGCGCACGCCGGAGGAGGGTGAGGCACTCCTCGCCGAGGCCCTCGACGCGCTGCGCCGGCGTCGCGGCCGCGCCTGAGCCGGCGAGTTGGCGTCGCCGATCGCCAGTTCGGGGTGGTGGGCGTGTCGGGGTGCCCCGGATGCCGCCACTTCGGCGAGCTGGCGTCGTCGATCGCCAGATCGTGGACGGGCCCCGGCAGGGGCCCGACCACGACCGGGATCAGCGGAGGCTGCGCAGCCGCGGCGGCACGTTCGCCGCGGCGGCCCGGTCCAGCAGCCAGAGGGTACGCGAGACGCCCCGCACCCCGGCGGCCGGCAGCTGCACCGGCCCGGCCCCGGCCAGCGCCATGCCCACCGCCCGGGCCTTGTCCGCCCCGGCGGCGATCAGCCAGACCTCCTCGGCCGTGTTGATCGTCGGCAGGGTCAGCGTGGTCCGCACCGGCGGCGGCTTCGGGCTGCCCCGCACCGCGCTGACCGGCCGGTTGTCGTGGTGCACCGGGTGCTCCGGGAACACCGACGCCACGTGCCCGTCCTCGCCGACGCCGAGCATCAGCACGTCGAAGTGCGGCACCACCGCGTTCCCGGGCCGCGCGGCGGCGGCCAGTTCCCGCGCGTACCCGGCGGCAGCCGCCTCCGGGTCGTCACCCGCGGGGCCGTCCGACGCCGGCATCGGGTGCACCCGGGCCGGGTCGAGCGGCACCGTGTCCAGCAGCGCCGCCCGCGCCTGCGTCTCGTTGCGGTCCGGGTCGCCGGCGGGCAGAAACCGCTCGTCGCCCCACCACACGTCGACCCGGGACCAGTCGACCGCGTCCCGGGCGGGCAGCTGCCCGACCGCCCGGTACACCGCCGCGGCGATCCGCCCGCCGGTCAGCACCACCGACGCCTGGCCGCGCTCGGCCTGCGCGTCGAGCAGCTTCACCACCAGCCGGGCCGCCACCGCCTGCGCCAGCAGGTCGGGGTCGGCGTGTACGGCGACACTCGCCTCAGTCATCCGTCGTGCCCTCGTGTTCCGACCGCCCACCGGCGGTCACCTGTGCCTCCGACCGCCCGGTCCGGGCGGTCACTCGTTCGCGGTCGCGCCCGCGTGCGCGGTCACGCCGGCCTCGGCCCGCTGGGCGGTCGCCGGATCCTTCCACACGTGCACCCGCTGGGCCGGGCGCTGGTCGAGCCCGGTGATCCCGGCCGCAGCGCCGAGCGCCTCCGCGTACACCTGGTCGGCGTCGAGGCGGCGCAGCTCCTCGGCCAGCTCGTCACCGAGCGGCCGGCGGACCAGCGGCAGCGTGCGGTCCTCCTGCCCGGTACGCCGGAACACCGCGATGCTGTCGTCCCGGGTGAGCGTCAGCTCGTCGCCGTTGGCGCAGCGCAACTGCACCTGGCGCATCCGGGGGAACTCGTCGGTGGCGGTCAGGACCGGGTCGATGCCGAGCCGGGCCTTCAGCCAGCCGCGCATCAGCGCCGCCGTCGGGTCCGACGGGGGAGCCACCACGCTGGCCTCGGTGACCCGGGCCTGGGTGGTGTCGAACGCGCCCGCCACGAGCGTGCGCCACGGGGTGATCCGGGTCCACGCCAGGTCGGTGTCGCCCGGGGCGTAGTCGTGGGCCCGCTGCCGCAGCGCGGCGATCGGGTCGGCGGCCTGCGCCGAGTCGGTGATCCGCCGGTCCGCGACCACGCCGAGGAAATCGGTGGAGATCTCCGCCGGGGGCTCACCGTGCCACCACGTCACCACCGGCACGTCCGGCACCAGCAGCGGCATCACCACCGACTCGGCGTGCAGCGCGAGGCGCCCGTACATCCGGGTCACCACCGCCTCGCACGGCCCGAGCCGGCCACCCACGACGATCTCCGCGTCCAGCCGGTTGCGGTCGCGCTCCACATCGGAGCGGACCACCACGAGCAGCCGGCACGGGTGCGCCGCCGCGGCGATGGTGGCCGCCGCCTCCGCCTCGCGTACCCGCTTCTCGTCCACCACCACGATCAGCGTGAGCGCCATGCCACTCGCCACTCCGCCGGCGCTGCGCCGTTCCGCGGCCAGCGCCTTGACCACCTCGTTGCCGGTGGTGTCCCACAGCCCGATCAATGGAGCCTCCTGGTTCGCTCGCAGTGCTCGCTCACGCTCTTCGCCAAGCCCGGCCCTCGCGGGCCAGCATCTCGTCGGCGGCCCGGGGCCCCCACTCACCGGCCCGGTACGGCTCCGGGGTCGTGCCCTCCCAGGCGTGCTCCAGCGGGTCGACGACCTGCCAGCTCTGCTCCACCTCGGCGGCGTCCGGGAACAGCGTCCGGTCGCCGATCAGCACGTCCAGCACCAGCCGCTCGTACGCCTCGGGGCTGGACTCGGTGAACGCCTCGCCGTACTGGAAGTCCATCGCGATGTCGCGGACCTCCATCGTGGTGCCCGGCACCTTGGAGCCGAACTTCAGCACCACGCCCTCGTCCGGCTGCACCCGGATGACGAGCTGGTTGGGGCCGAGGGACTCCATGTCGGCGACGTTGAACGGCAGGTGCGGCGCCTTCTTGAACATGATGGCCACCTCGGTGACCCGCCGGGGCAGCCGCTTGCCGGCCCGGATGTAGAACGGCACACCGGCCCAGCGGCGGTTCTGGATGCCCAGCTTCACCGCCACGTACGTCTCGGTGGTGGAGCCCTCCGGGACGCCCTCCTCCTCCAGGTAGCCCTTGGCCCGCTCGCCGCCCACCCAGCCGGGCAGGTACTGGCCGCGCACGGTGTCCTCGGAGACGTCGTGCGGCACGGTGATCGCCTTGAGCACCTTGAGCTTCTCGGCCCGGATCTCGTCGGCGTCGAAGCTCGTCGGTTCCTCCATGGCGACCAGGGCGAGCAACTGGAGCAGGTGGTTCTGGAGCACGTCGCGAGCGGTGCCGACGGAGTCGTAGAACGCCGCGCGGGTGCCGATGCCGACGTCCTCGGCCATGGTGATCTGCACCGAGTCGACGTACTTGGAGTTCCACAGTGGCTCGAACAGGTTGTTCGCGAAGCGCAGCGCCAGGATGTTCTGGACGGTCTCCTTGCCCAGGTAGTGGTCGATCCGGAACACGTCCTGGCGGGTGAAGACGTCGTCGACGAGGTCGTTGAGCGCCTTGGCCGAGGGCAGGTCGTTGCCGAACGGCTTCTCCACCACCACGCGCCGCCAGCCGCCGGACTTGGCGTTGTCCGCCATGCCGGTGCGGGCGAGCTGCTTGAGCACCACCGGGAAGGCCGCCGGGGGGATGGAGAAGTAGAAGGCGGCGTTGCCGGGGATGCCGTGCGTGTCGCGCAGCTCGTCGAGCGTGGCGGCGAGGTGGTCGAACGCGGCGTCGTCGTCGAACGAGCCGCCGACGAACTTGATGTTGCCGGCGAGCCGGGCCCACACCTCCTCCCGCCACGGGGTACGCGCGTGCTTCTTGGCCGCGTCGTGCGCCACCGACTCGAAGTCGCCGTCGCCCCAGTCCCGTCGGGCGAAGCCCAGCACCACGAAGCCGGGCGGCAGGAGCCCCCGGTTGGCCAGGTCGTAGACCGCCGGCAGCAGCTTCTTGCGGGCCAGGTCACCCGTCACCCCGAAGATCACCAGGGCACACGGCTCGGGGATCCGGGGCAGCCGCCGGTCCTGCGGATCGCGCAGCGGGTTCACCGGGCCACCTCCTCCTGCGTCTCGGTCCGCTGATTCCAGGTCATTGATCGTCACGTGCGTGTCCGTCCGGCCGTGTCCAGGAGCTGGGCGGCACCCGCCGCCCGCTCGGTCAGGTGCAGTCGCAGCACCGGTCGCTCCCGGCCGGCCAGGGCCCGCCGGTCGCCGGCGGCCTGGGCCGCCTGGAGCTGCGCGAAGGTGTACGGACGGCCGGGCACCTCCAGATCATCGGTGACCGCACCGGTGATCTGGAGGTGCCGGCCGCGCGGGTCGGTGTGGTGCGGCCGGCGCGGTCCCCAGCCGAAGGTGACCGGGCGTCCGGCGGCCCGCGCCAGCAGCGGGCGCAGCCCGGCGATCGCCGCGTCGGCGTGCCGGTCGAGGTACGCGGTCACCACGAGGTGCTCCCGTTCGCCCAGCCCGTCGAGCAGCCAGCGCAGCGCGCCGGTCAGGTCGGCCGGTGCGCCGCTCGGGGCGTACACCTCGATCGTGCCCTCGACCGACGACGGCGGCCCGCTCTCCGGCGCCGCGTCGTCGTCCGCCGGGTCCGGCGGCGCGGCGAACGGGTCGGTCCGCAGCGTCACCGCGGCGGTCGCGGCGGCGTAGGCCCAGGTGAGCAGGTGTGCGCCGAGCGGACCGTTGACCGCGACGTCGGCGGCCACGCCCGGTCCGACACCGGCGCCGAGGGCGCCGCCGAGACCGACAGTGAGCACGCCCGGACCGGTGGCGCCGGGGGAGTCGGGGGACTCCGCCACCACCGGCAGCAGACGTCCACCGGTGGCGTCGGCGAGCAGCGCGCCCGCCCAGCGGCCCAGGCCGTCGAGGCCGGTGCCGTCGGGGACCAGCGCGATCGTGTCCCGGCCGGTGCCGGGCGCCGCGCCCAGGGCCGCGCCGAGCGCCAGTGCCGGGTTGTCCCGATCCCGGTCGAGCGCGCCGGTGAGCGCCTCGGCCTCGTCCAGCAGCTCGGCCACCGGCGCGCCGGCCAGCGCGGCCGGGACCAGGCCGAACGCGGTGAGCGCGGCCCACGGCCCGGACGTGCCGGGCTCGGCCGGGAGCACCACAGCGCCCAGCTCGTCGGCGCGCGCCGCGAGTTCCGAGCCGGGCTCGGTGACCACCACGACGTGCCGGGCGGCATCCGGGCCCTCGTCCGCCCACGCCTGCCGGTAGACCCGCAGGTGGGCGTCGGTGGTCCGGTCGAGGCCGTGCCGGGCGGCGAGCACGAGGAGGGTACGCGCCGGGCGGTCGGCGAGCGCGGCCCGCGCCGGCCCCGGATCGGCGGTGTCGAGCACCGTCACCGGCCGGCCCAGGCACTCGGCGACCACCTCGGCGGCGAGCGTGTCGCCGCCGGCGCCGGCCAGCACCACGTGGTCCAGGTCGTCCAGCTCGGCGGCCAGTTCGGCGAGCTGGGGGAGCAGGTCCCGGCTGTGCCGGTGGGCGTGCAGCCAGCCCAGCCGGGCGAGGGCCGCCGGCTCGGCGGCGGGCCCCCAGAGGACCGGGTCCGCGGCGGCGAGCCGGGCCGGTACGTCGTGGGAGACGAGCGTGGCACGGGTGGCCGCACCGAGGGCGTCGGCCCCGCGCACGGCCAGACCGGCGGCCATGTCCGCCCGCCCGGCCAGCAGGTCACTCACCGCGCCACCTCGGCTCGTTCAAGGCAGACCACCTCACCCGTTCCACGGTACGGCGCGACGCGTCCCGGGGCCCGGCCCCGGGACGCGTCGGACGCCGTCGGTCACGCGTTGCCGCCGGCCTGCTGCGCCGCCTGCGCGTTCTCCCCGGCGGCCCGGTGCGGGCTGCCCGAGCCCTTGGCCGCCTCGGCGAGGGACTTCTTGACCCCCTCCAGCAGCTCCACCCAGCTCGCCTCGAACTTCTCGACGCCCTCGCGCTCCAGCGTGGCGATCACGTCGGACAGGTCCACGCCCACCGACTGGAGGTCGGCGAAGACCTGACGGGCGTCGTCGTACGCGACGGTGACAGTGTCCGGCTTCGTCTCGCCGTGCTCGGCGTAGGCGTGGACGACCGGCTCCGGCATGGTGTTGACGGTGCCGGGGGCGATCAGCTCCTCGACGTAGATGACGTCCCGGTAGTCCGGGTTCTTCGTCGACGTGGAGGCCCACAGCGGGCGCTGCGGGTGGGCGCCCGCGTCGGCCAGCTTCTGCCAGCGCGCCGAGGAGAAGACCTCGCCGTAGCGCTCGTACGCCAGCCGGGCGTTGGCGACCGCCGCCTTGCCGCGCAGCGCCTTGGCCCGGTCCGAACCGATCTTCTCCAGCCGCTTGTCCACCTCGGTGTCGACCCGGGAGACGAAGAACGAGGCGACCGAGCCGATCTTCGACAGGTCGTGCCCGTTGGCCTGCGCCTGCTCCAGGCCGGCCAGGAACGCGTCCATCACCTGCGAGTAGCGGTCCAGGCCGAAGATCAGCGTGACGTTGACGCTGATCCCCTCGGCCAGCGTCGCGGTGATCGCGGGCAGGCCCTCCTCGGTGGCCGGGATCTTGATGAACAGGTTCGGCCGGTCGACCAGCCACCACAGCGCCTTGGCCTCGGCGACGGTCTTCGCCGCGTCGTGCGCCGAGCGCGGGTCCACCTCGATCGACACCCGGCCGTCCACGCCGTCGCTGACGTCGTACGAGGGGCGCATCACGTCGCAGGCCCACCGCACGTCGTACGTGGTGAGCATGCGGACCGCCTCCTCGACGTCCACGCCGCGTACGGCGAGGTCACGAAGCTGCCAGTCGTACTCGTCGGCGTCGCTCAGCGCCTTCGCGAAGATCGTCGGGTTGGTGGTCACCCCGGCGACGTGGCTCTCCCGGCGCAGCTTGTCCAGCCCGCCGGAGCTCAGCCGTACCCGGGAAAGATCGTCGAGCCAGATCGCCACACCGGCGCCCTGGAGCTCCTTCAGCCTGTCCGTCATGCCGTCCACGCTCCCCTCAGTTGCCGGTCGTGAAACCGGTGATGTCGCCCACCCGGGTCAGCGCCGCGTGCGCGGCGGCCACGATCCGGTCGGGGGTGAACCCGAACTGCTCGAAGAGCACGGTGTGCGGCGCGCTGGCGCCGTAGTGCTCGATGCTCACGCACTCGCCGCTGTCGCCGACGATCGCGCGCCACGACATCGCGATGCCCGCCTCCACGCTCACCCGTGCCTTTACCCCGCGAGGCAGCACCGACTCCCGGTACGCCTCGTCCTGGGCGAAGAACCACTCCTGGCAGGGCATGGACACGACCCGGGTGGGGGTGCCGTCGGCCTCCAGCCGCTCCCGCGCGGTGAGGCAGAGCTGCACCTCGGAGCCGGTGCCGACGATGATCACCTGCGGTTTGCCGTTCGACGCCTCGGCCAGCACGTACCCGCCCTTGGCGACGCCCTCGGCGCCGCCCAGGTCGGTGCGGTCGAACGTCGGCAGCGCCTGGCGGCTGAGCGCCAGCGCGGTCGGCCGGTCGGTGTGCTCCAGCGCCTGCCGCCAAGCCCAGACCGTTTCGTTGGCGTCGGCCGGGCGCACCACGTCCAGGCCGGGGATGGCCCGCAGCGCGGTCAGGTGCTCGATCGGCTGGTGCGTCGGGCCGTCCTCGCCGAGGCCGATCGAGTCGTGCGTCCAGACGTACGTCACCGGCAGCTTCATCAGCGCGGCCAGCCGCACCGCCGGGCGCATGTAGTCGCTGAACACCAGGAACGTGCCGCCGTAGGGGCGGGTGCCGCCGTGCAGGGCGATGCCGTTGAGGATCGAGCCCATGGCGTGCTCGCGGATGCCGAAGTGCAGCGTGCGGCCGTACTCGTCACCGGGGAAGTCCTTGGTGGCGTGCGCGGCCGGGACGAACGACGGCTCGCCCTTCATCGTGGTGTTGTTGCTCTCGGCCAGGTCGGCCGAGCCGCCCCACAGCTCGGGCAGCACCGGCGCCAGGGCCTCCAGGATCTTGCCGGAGGCGGCCCGGGTGGCGACGCCCTTGGCGTCCGCCGGGAAGGTCGGCAGCGCGTCGGTCCAGCCGGTCGGCAGCGTACGGGTGGCCATCCGGTCCCACAGCGCCTTGCGCTCCGGGTTGGCCTGCGCCCACGCGTCGAATCCGGTGGTCCACTCGGCCTGCTCCTGCGCGCCGCGCTCCAGCACCTGGCGGGCGTGCTTGAGCACCTCCTCGTCGACCTCGAAGGTGCGCTGCGGGTCGAAGCCGAGGATCTCCTTGGTGGCCTTGACCTCGTCCGCGCCGAGCGCCGAGCCGTGGATCTTGCCGGTGTTCTGCTTGTTCGGCGCGGGCCAGCCGATGATCGTGCGCAGCGCGATGAACGACGGCCGGCCGGTCTCCGCCTTGGCCGCCAGCAGCGCCTGGTACAGCGCCTCCACGTCCTCGTGGTAGTCGCCCTGGTCGGCGTCGCCGCTGCGCCAGTCGACGGTCTGCACGTGCCAGCCGTACGCCTCGTAGCGGGCCGCCACGTCCTCGCTCTTGGCGATGCGGGTGTCGTCCTCGATCGAGATCTCGTTGTCGTCGTAGATCACGCAGAGGTTGCCGAGCTGCTGGTGACCGGCGAGCGCGCTGGCCTCGTGGGTGATGCCCTCCTCGATGTCACCGTCGGAGGCGATGCACCAGATGTCGTGCCGGAACGGGGAGTCGGCGCGGTCCGGCTCCGGGTCGAACAGGCCGCGCTCGCGGCGGGCGGCCATGGCCATGCCGACCGCGTTGCCGAGGCCCTGGCCGAGCGGGCCGGTGGTGGTCTCGACGCCCGGGGTGTGGCCGTGCTCCGGGTGGCCCGGGGTGAGCGAGCCCCACTGGCGAAGCGCCTTCAGGTCGTCCAGCGACAGCGGGTAGCCGGAGAGGAAGAGCTGGATGTAGAGCGTCAGGCTGGAGTGGCCGGCGGAGAGCACGAACCGGTCGCGCCCGGCCCAGTTCGGGTCGGCCGGGTTGTGCCGCATGACCCGGTTGAAGAGCAGGTACGCCGCCGGGGCGAGGCTCATCGCCGTCCCCGGATGGCCGTTGCCGGATTTCTCCACGGCGTCCATGGCCAGCACGCGGACCGTGTCGACGGCCCTGCGGTCGAGGTCGGACCAGTTGAGAGCGGGAAGCTCGGGTCGGTTGGCAGCCACGATGGTTGTGCTCCTCGGCAGATGGGCGGAACCCTCACTGATGACCCTATCGAGCGGTGCTAAACGTCCGCCCGGGGATCTCAGCATGCTGTTCTGTACGGATCGCGGACGTCCGGTCGTTCAACCCCAGGTGTGACGGCTCGCACCGTTGCCGGGTCCACGGGGCAGCGAAAACGACGCCGCGTAGTGTGTGGGGCGGTGTGTGGACCCGCAGCGGTCCGGGCCGAACGACCTCCCCCGCCGATGCCGGAAGGTGGCAATCCGTGAGCATGATCACCGAGCGCCCCGTCAGCAACCCTGCCGGGCAGTCGCCGGTGGGCGCGGTGGCGGAGGCGCCGGCGAGCGGCCGGCGGGACGTACGCGCCGTGGTGGCGGCGTACGTGACGCTGACCAAGCCGCGGATCGTCGAGCTGCTGCTGGTCACCACCGTGCCGGCGATGATGCTCGCCCACGGCGGGATGCCGTCGCTGTGGCTGGTCGCCGTGGTGCTGGTCGGCGGGTCGCTCGCGGCCGGCGCGGCGAGCGTCATCAACTGCTACATCGACCGCGACATCGACCAGCTCATGCGGCGCACCAAGCGCCGCCCGCTGCCCGCGCACACCGTGTCGCCGCGCAGCGCCCTGGTCTTCGGCCTGGTGCTGGCGGCCGTCTCGGTGGCGCTGATGGCGGCGGCGACGAACTGGCTGGCGACGGTGCTGACGCTGGCCGCGATCGCCTACTACGACCTGGTCTACACGCTGTGGCTGAAGCGGACCACGGCCGCCAACACGTTCTGGGGCGGCATCTGCGGGGCCGCGCCGGTGCTGATCGGCTGGGCCGCTGTCACCGGTTCGCTGGCGCCGGCCGCGTGGGGCCTGTTCGCTGTGGTCTTCTTCTGGCAGATGCCGCACTTCTACGCGCTGGCCATCAAGTACAAGGCCGACTACGCCCGCGCCGGGGTGCCGATGCTGCCGGTGGTGGCCTCGGTCCGGCGGGTCAACGCCGAGATCATCGGCTTCTCCTGGCTGACGGTGCTCTCCTCGCTGGCGGTCTGGCCGCTCGGGATGAGCCCGATCTACGGGGTCACGGCGCTCGTGGTCGGCGGGATCTTCCTCGTCGAGGCGCACAAGCTGTGCCGGCGCGCGACGCGCGGCGAGGCGGTCAAGCCGATGCGGCTGTTCCACTGGTCCACCACGTACCTCACGATCCTGTTCGCGGCCGTCGCGCTCGACGCGCTGCTCTGACCCGCCCGTCCGGCGGTTCATCAGAAATTTTTTTCGGGCTTTCCCGGACGGGTCCAACCCGGACAGATTGTGACGATCCCGCCTGCCCGTTTCACCCAGATATAAGCGACATGTACGGGCGAATTACCTGTGGTTCTTCTTAAACCGATGGGTAATTGGCATCACATTCAGTTCATGGTTCTCGCACATCCGGGTGGAACTCTGCTTAGGCTTCGCGTCATGGCAGATGGTTCCGATACGACGCTGACGGCTGACAAGACCGCCGAGCAGGCCCCCAACGGCCTGGTCGCGGGCATCAAGTCGTTCGCCGCCGGGCACGGCGGCGCGAAGGCGGTCATCGAGTACGTCGGCAAGCGCGGCGCACGGATCGTCCTCGTGGGTTCCGACGGGGTATGGGCAGACCAGTTCGCCGACGGCACGGACGTCGCGCGGCAGGCCTGCGCGAAGGCCGGGGTCGACGTCGAGAACGCCTGGGAGCGTGAACTGATGGACCAGATGCGTCCGAGCAACGACCTGTGGCGGTCGATGGCCCGGCGCACGATGGCCCGTTGACATATACCGAATGACCAACCACCACCAGTCGACCCGGGGGAGACCCCGGGTCGCTTTCGTCACCTGCGCCGAACTGCCCGGCCTCGACCCGGACGACCGGCTCGCGCTCGGCCCGCTCGCCGACCGCGGCGTCACGACCGAGATCGCGGTCTGGGACGACCCCTCGGTGGACTGGCCCGGGTACGACCTGGTCGTGCTCCGCTCCCCGTGGGACTACGCGCGGCGGCGGGACGAGTTCGTGGCCTGGGCGCGTACGGTGCCGGCCCTGGTCAACCCGGCCGACGTGGTCGCCTGGAACACCGACAAGCGCTACCTGTCCGAGCTGGCCGCCGCCGGAGTGCCCACCGTCCCGACGGAGTGGGTCGAGCCGGGGCAGGCGTGGACGCCCCCGGCCCGCGGCGAGCACGTGATCAAGCCGGCGGTGAGCGCCGGCAGCCAGGACACCGGCCGCTACGACCTGACCGACCTGGAGCACCGTGAGCTCGCGGTGGCCCACGTACGGCGGCTCTCCGAAGCCGGGCGGGTCACCATGGTCCAGCCGTACCTCGGCGCGGTGGACACCGCCGGGGAGACCGCGCTGCTGTTCCTGGCCGGCCCCGGCGGCCTGGCGTTCAGCCACGCGATCCGCAAGGGTCCGATGCTGACCGGGCCGGACCTGGGCGAGGCCGCGCTCTACAAGGAGGAGCGGATCGACGCCCGCGCCGCCACGGCGGAGCAGCGCGCGGTGGCCGAGAAGGTGCTGGCGGTGGTGCCCGGCGGCCCGGACCGCCTGCTCTACGCCCGGGTCGACCTGATCCCCGGCCCGGACGGCGCGCCCGTGCTGGTCGAGCTGGAGCTGACCGAGCCGAGCCTGTTCGTCGGGTACGCCGACGGCGCCCCGGACCGGCTCGCCGACGCGGTGCTCACCCACCTGGCCCGCCGCTGAGGCCACCGGCCGGGTGACCGCCGCGACGGCCCGCACCGGCACGACGCTCAGTCGCGGTCGCTGTGGTTGCGCGCCCAGCGGCCCCCGATCGGCGGCGTGTCCAGCCGCAGCGCGGCCTCGGTGCCGGCCAGGTCGTTGTCCTCGAACGCGCAGGAGACGCAACTGCCCGCCTCGGTGACCCAGATGCCGTACGCCTGGGTGTCGGCGTCCCGGTGCCAGATCCGGTTGCCGCGCACGGTGGCCGAGTCGAACGGCGCGGCGATCGTGATGCCGCCGCACGCGGGCGGTGAGTCGGGCAGCTCGTACGCCGTGCCGGGCCCCGGCGTGGCGGCGCTCCAGCCGGTGGAGCCGTCCGGGCGCACCTCGGCCAGGGAGAGCCGGTCGGCGCTGTTGTCGGACACCACGGCGTCCCGGGAGCCGACCCGCACCACCTTGCCCCGGTGCCCGCCGGCCGGCCAGTCGGCGTTGCCGTCGGTGACCTCGCGGGGGCCGTACCGCACCGCCTCGCCGGAGCCGGTGCCGGCCGGGGCGGAGCGGCGGCCGTTGTCCCGGATCCGGTTCCCGACGATCGACGTGTCGAGCATCGGCCGGTCGATCCGGATGCCGTCCAGCGCGTTCTCCCGGATGTCGTTGTCCTGGATCACCACGTCGGCCGCCGCGCCCCGGTAGCCGTGGCCCAGGTCGTGCTCGTGGTAGCCGAAGCCGCCGTTGCGGCTGATCCGGTTGGCCTGGACCGCGTACGGGCCGGGGGTGTTGCCCATGCTGATGCCGTCGCCGACGTTGTAGTCGATCACGCAGCCGGTGACCAGGCCGCCGCGCCCGGCCACCCCGGCGGTGCCGTTGCCCGACACGTCGAAGCCGGCCTCCAGGTTGTTGGTCATGGTGCAGCCGGAGACGATCAGCCCGTCCGCGCCCCAGTCGGAGATGCCGAACCGGTTGGCCTGGCTGTGGCAGCCGATGATCCGGATGCCACGGGGCGGGGTCCAGTAGTCCTTCTGCAGCTCCAGGAAGATGCCGTTGGTGCCGTTGCCGATGGTGGTGCAGTTGGCGATGGTGAGGCGCTCCACGTCGCCCCAGCCGCCGATGCCGACGCCGATCCCCGCGCCGCCCATCTGGTCGCCGTTGTCCAGCCGGCCGCACCCCACCGCGACCACCCCGTCGATCAGGCTGTCCTGGAGGAAGTCGCAGCCCAGGCCGGTCGCGCCGGTGTGGTGGATGTAGAGGTTGCGGAACACGCCGCGCACCACGTACTGCAGGCCCAGCCCCTTGGCCAGGTAGTCGTAGGCGGTCTGGGCCACGCCGGAGCCGTCGATCTCGAAGTCGGTGAACGAGCAGTCGGCGATGTGCCGGTCCCGGTCCGCGCCGTGCTGCACGGTGGTCCAGTAGGCGAGCGGGACTGGCGCGCTGCGGTTGCCCTCGTTGCTGAGCAGGAAGCGGGTCGCCGCCGGACCGGCGCCGAGCAGCGAGACGCCGCTGCGCCAGACGGTGCCCGCGTCGCGGATCGAGTACAGGCCGGGCGGGCAGTAGATCACCCGGGCCCGGCCGTCGGCGTCGTACCCGGCGCCGAGGCGGTCCACCAGCGCCGCCAGGGCGGGCTGGTCGTTGGTGACCCCGTCGCCGGTGAGGCCGTACTCGCGGGCGTCGCACCACAGCGGCGCGCCGGCGACCGGGGTCAGCCGTTGCGGGGTGGTGGTGGAGAGGCTCTTGCGGGACACGGGGAGCTCCCCTCGGGCGGACGGTCGGTGGCCCGGACCGCTTTCCCGCTCCCGCCGCGCGGTAACGCCCGCACTCAGGCGGCGGCGCCCACCCGTTGCTCGGCGGGCACGGCCGGGGCCTCCGGGGTGGCCGGCAGCCGCTCCCGGGTCGCCCACAGCACGCCCAGCGTGGCCAGCAACACCAGGCAGGAGCCGAGCATGTGCGCGCCGACCAGCACGGCGGGCAGGTGGGTGAAGTACTGGACGAAGCCGATCACGCCCTGGCCCAGCTCGACCGCGATCAGCACCGCGGCGGCCCGCGCCGCCCGCGCCGCGCCGACCGCCCGGAACGCGAAGTACAGCGCCACCGACAGGCCGATCAGCAGGAAGACGCCGTCGGCGTGCACCTGGGAGATCGCCGCCGGGTCCAGGCCGTTGCGGGCCGCGCCGTGGTCGCCGGCGTGCGGTCCGCTGCCGGTCACCCACGTGCCGACCACCAGCACCGACGCGCTCACCGCGGTGGTGATCCAGGCGAGCGTACGCAGCGGCGCCGGCACGGTCGGGGACACCGGCCCGTCCGGGTCCTTGACGCGCCGCCAGAGCGCGTACGCGACCGCGATCACCGCCATCGAGGCGAGGAAGTGCAGCCCGACCACCCACGGGTTGAGGTTGGTGAGCACGGTGATGCCACCGATGATCGCCTGGGCCGGGATGCCGAACAGCACGCCCACGGCCAGCGGCAGCGTCCCGCGGCGGCGCGGACGGTGCGCCAGCACGGCCAGCACCACGGCGAGCGCGATGATCCCGACCGCGAAGGTGAGCAGCCGGTTGCCGAACTCGATCACCCCGTACACGCCCATCTCGGGCGTCGTGGTGTAGGAGTCCTCGGTGCACCGGGGCCAGGTGGGGCAGCCGAGGCCGGAGGCGGTGAGCCGGACGGCCCCGCCGGTGACCACGATCGCGACGTTCGCGATGATCGAGGCGAGCGCGAGGCGGCGCAGCAGCGTGGCGGAGACCGGAAACCGGACGGATCGCTTCACGGAGCGAATCCTACGCACCGTAGTTGATCCCGATCGGGTGACTCCGGCACCCCGGTGGTCGGAATCACCGGACCCCGGGTTTGCGGGCCCTCCGCGAATTACGTAACGTTGCTGTTGTGAAAAACGCGGCGGCGCTCTCCCGAACGCCGGTGACCGGTCCGGTCGCCGGTGGTTCGCGCGCACGTCGCGGCGTACGGCCCGGCGAGCGGGAGACCGTTCCGGCCGACCTGTCGACCCGCGACCGGGTCACCCAGCTGCTGCTGGAGCGTGGTCCCACCACCGCCGCGCAGCTCGGCACGGCGCTCGGCCTGAGCCCGGCCGCGATCCGCCGCCACCTCGACGCGATGCTCGCCGACGGTGACGTGGTCGCCCGCGACCAGACCGTCCGCGGCAGTCGCGGGCGCGGCCGCCCGGCCAAGGTCTTCGCGCTCACCGAGGCGGGCCGCGGTCGCTGCGGCACCCACCACTACGACAACATGGCTACCGCCGCGCTGCGGTGGATCGCCCGCACCGGCGGCACCGAGGCGGTCGCGGCGTTCGCGGCCGAGCAGGTCTCCGCGCTGGAGACCCGCTGCCGGGCGGCCATGGAGGACGCCGGAGACGCCCCGCTCGCGCGGGCGGAGGCACTCGCCGGCGCGCTGACCGCCGAGGGTTACGCTGCCAACGCGTCCACGATCGCCTCCGGCGGCCAGCTCTGCCAGCACCACTGCCCGGTGGCGCACGTGGCCGCCGAGTTCCCTCAGCTGTGCGAGGCCGAGACCGAAGTGATCTCCCGTCTGGTCGGCACTCACGTACAGCGCCTGGCCACCATCGCGCACGGCGACGGCGTGTGCACCACGCACATTCCCGCCCAGTCCGGTTCCACCGTCACCACTGTGAGGACAGATAGATGACCGAGCAGATCGTCCAGCCCCTGACCCAGGAGGAGCAGCTCGCGGCCCTCGGCCGTTACGAGTACGGCTGGGCCGACCCCGACGTCGCCGGGGCGTCCGCCCAGCGCGGCCTCAGCGAGGCGGTGGTGCGGGACATCTCGGCCAAGAAGAACGAGCCGGCCTGGATGCTCGACCTGCGGCTCAAGGGCCTGCGCCTGTTCGGCCGCAAGCCGATGCCGAACTGGGGCGCCGACCTCACCGGGATCGACTTCGACAACATCAAGTACTTCGTGCGGTCCACCGAGAAGCAGGCCACCTCCTGGGAGGACCTGCCCGAGGACATCAAGAACACCTACGACAAGCTCGGCATCCCGGAGGCGGAGAAGCAGCGCCTGGTCGCGGGCGTCGCGGCGCAGTACGAGTCCGAGGTCGTCTACCACCAGATCCGTGAGGACCTGGAGGAGCAGGGCGTCGTCTTCCTCGACACCGACACCGCGCTCAAGGAGCACGAGGACCTGTTCAAGGAGTACTTCGGCACGGTCATCCCGGTCGGCGACAACAAGTTCGCCGCGCTGAACACCTCCGTCTGGTCCGGTGGCTCGTTCATCTACGTGCCGAAGGGCGTGCACGTGGACATCCCGCTGCAGGCCTACTTCCGGATCAACACGGAGAACATGGGCCAGTTCGAGCGGACGCTGATCATCGTCGACGAGGGCGCGTACGTGCACTACGTCGAGGGCTGCACCGCGCCCATCTACTCCTCCGACTCGCTGCACAGCGCCGTCGTGGAGATCATCGTCAAGAAGAACGCCCGGTGCCGGTACACGACCATCCAGAACTGGTCGAACAACGTCTACAACCTGGTCACCAAGCGCGCCGTGTGCCACGAGGGCGCGACCATGGAGTGGGTCGACGGCAACATCGGCTCCAAGGTCACCATGAAGTACCCGGCGGTCTACATGACCGGCGAGCACGCCAAGGGCGAGGTGCTCTCGGTGGCCATGGCCGGCGAGGGCCAGCACCAGGACGCTGGCGCCAAGATGGTGCACGCCGCGCCGCACACCTCCTCGACCATCGTGTCGAAGTCGATCGCCCGGGGCGGCGGCCGCACCTCGTACCGCGGTCTGGTCCAGGTGCTGGAGGGCTCGACCAGCAGCAAGAGCACCGTCAAGTGCGACGCGCTCCTGGTCGACACGATCTCCCGCTCCGACACCTACCCGTACGTCGACATCCGCGAGGACGACGTGTCGATGGGGCACGAGGCGACCGTCTCCAAGGTCAGCGAGGACCAGCTCTTCTACCTGATGAGCCGGGGCCTGAGCGAGGACGAGGCGATGGCGATGATCGTGCGCGGCTTCATCGAGCCGATCGCCAAGGAGCTCCCGATGGAGTACGCGCTGGAGCTCAACCGCCTGATCGAGCTGCAGATGGAGGGCGCGGTCGGCTGACGCCGCCCGCCCTCCGCCTCACCTGACACCTCGTCGTAGAACAGACCAAGGAAGAGATGACTACCCAGGCTTCCGCACCGCCCACGACCAAGTCGCAGGCGCTCCGCTCGTACGACGTCGCCGACTTCCCGGCCCTGACCGGCCTGGAGGAGGAGTGGCGCTTCACCCCGCTCAAGCGCCTGCGCGGCCTGACCGGGTCGGCGCAGGGCACGACCGGCGCGGTCCGGCACGAGTACGGTGACCTGCCCGAGGGCGTCACCGTCGACCGGATCGGCCGGGACGACCCCCGGATGGGCAGCGTGCTCACCCCGTTCGACCGGGTCAGCGCGCTCGCGTACGGCGGGGCCGACGGCGCGCTGCTGGTGCGCGTCGACCGCGACGCGGTGGTGCAGCAGCCGGTGCGCCTGCGGGTGGTCGGCGAGAACGCCGAGGCGCTCGCCTTCGGCCACACGTTCGTCGAGGTGGACCGGTTCGCCGAGGCCACCGTGGTGATCGAGCACGTCGGCTCGGCCACGCTTGCCGACAACGTCGAGGTGACCGTGGGCGACGGGGCGAAGCTGACCCTGGTCACCGTCGCCGACTGGGCCGACGACGCGGTGCAGGCGCAGCACCTCAAGGTGCGGCTGGGCCGCGACGCCCGGATCCTGCACGTGCAGGTCAGCCTCGGCGGCGACCTGGTCCGGCAGTACACGTCGGTGGAGTACACCCAGCGCGGCGGCGAGGCCGAGCTGTACGGCGTCTACTTCGCCGACTCCGGCCAGCACCTGGAGCACCGTCAGCTGGTCGACCACACCGTGCCGGACTGCCGCAGCAACGTCGGCTACCGGGGCGCGCTGCAGGGCGACGACGCGCACACGGTCTGGGTCGGCGACGTGCTGATCCGCGCCGAGGCCACCGGCACCGACACGTACGAGATCAACCGGAACCTGCTGCTCACCGACGGCGCGCGGGCCGACTCCGTACCCAACCTGGAGATCGAGACCGGCGAGATCGCCGGCGCCGGGCACGCCAGCGCGACCGGCCGGTTCGACGACGAGCAGCTGTTCTACCTGATGGCCCGGGGCATCCCGGAGGCCGAGGCGCGGCGCCTTGTGGTGCGCGGCTTCTTCGCCGAGCTGATCAACAAGATCCCGGTCGAGGACCTGCGCGAGCGCCTGGGCGACGCCATCGAGGCCCGGCTGGCGAAGGCCGGCGCCTGATGCTCAAGATCTGCTCCACCGAGGACGTGCCGAAGGGCACCGCGATCAGCGCCGACGTGGACGGCGTGCAGGTCGCGATCGTGCACGGCGAGGACGACGTGTTCTACGCCGTGCACGACGAGTGCTCGCACGCCGCCGTGGCGCTGTCCGAGGGCGAGGTCGAGGGCTGCACGCTGGAATGCTGGCTGCACGGATCCCGTTTCGACCTGCGTACCGGTGAGCCCACCGGGCTGCCCGCGACCGAACCCGTACCCGTCTATGCCGTCGAAGTCCGTGACGGTGACATCTACCTTTCCGTGGACGGCGACGGCCGTCCGCTGCCGAGCAATGGAGTGACCCGCTGATGAGCACCCTGGAGATCCGCGACCTGAAGGTGTCGGTCAAGCTGCCCGAGGGTGAGCTCAAGCCGATCCTGCACGGGGTCGACCTGACCGTGCGCTCCGGCGAGACGCACGCCATCATGGGCCCGAACGGCTCCGGCAAGTCCACGCTGGCGTACTCGATCGCCGGTCACCCGAAGTACGAGATCACCGGCGGCGAGGTGACCCTCGACGGCGAGGACGTGCTGTCCATGTCCGTCGACGAGCGCGCCCGCGCCGGCCTCTTCCTGGCCATGCAGTACCCGGTCGAGGTCCCCGGCGTGTCGGTGGCCAACTTCCTGCGTACCGCCAAGACCGCCATCGACGGCGAGGCGCCGAAGCTGCGCACCTGGGCCGGCGACCTGCGCGGCGCCATGGAGAAGCTCCAGATGGACCCGGCGTTCGCCCAGCGCAACGTCAACGAGGGCTTCTCCGGCGGTGAGAAGAAGCGGCACGAGATCGTGCAGCTGGAGCTGCTCAAGCCGAAGATGGCCATCCTCGACGAGACCGACTCCGGCCTGGACGTCGACGCGCTGCGCGTGGTCAGCGAGGGCGTGAACCGGGTGCGCGACACCGGTGACACCGGCCTGCTGCTGATCACCCACTACACCCGCATCCTGCGCTACATCAAGCCCGACTACGTGCACGTCTTCGTGGCCGGCCGGATCGTCGAGCAGGGCGGCCGCGAGCTGGCCGACAAGCTCGAGGAAGAGGGCTACGAGCGGTACGTCGCCGGGGCCGGCGCGGCGCGGGCCTGAGACTCGACATGACCTCGATGGCCATCCCGGCGGGCATGCCGCAGTACGACGACGTGCCGCGCTTCGACGTGGCGAAGGTGCGGGCCGACTTCCCGATCCTCGACCGGGAGGTCAACGGTCACCCGCTCGTCTACCTGGACAGCGCGAACACCTCCCACAAGCCGCGGCAGGTGCTCGACGTGCTCGCCGAGCACTACGCGCTGCACAACGCCAACGTGTCGCGCTCGGTGCACACGCTGGGCACCGAGGCCACCGAGGCGTACGAGGGCGCGCGGGCGAAGATCGCCGCGTTCATCAACGCGCCGAGCGTGGACGAGGTGGTGTTCACCAAGAACTCCACCGAGGCGATCAACATCGTGGCGTACGCCTTCTCGAACGCCTCGCTGCGCGCGGACGGCGACCCCCGGTTCCGGCTCGGCCCCGGCGACGAGATCGTGATCTCCGAGATGGAGCACCACTCGAACATCGTCCCGTGGCAGCTTCTCGCGGAGCGCACCGGCGCGACGCTGCGCTGGTTCCCGGTCACCGACCAGGGCCGGCTCGACGAGTCCGGCCTGGACGACCTGGTCACCGAGCGGACGAAGATCGTCTCGCTGGTGCACATGTCGAACATCCTCGGCACCGTCAACGCCACCTCGCGGATCACCGCGCGGGTCCGTGAGGTCGGCGCGCTGCTGCTGCTCGACTGCTCGCAGTCGGTGCCGCACCTGCCGATGGACGTGGTCGACTACGACGTCGACTTCATCGTCTTCACCGGGCACAAGATGTGCGGCCCGACCGGGATCGGCGTGCTGTGGGGCCGGGGCGAGCTGCTCGCCGCGATGCCCCCGGTGATGGGCGGCGGCTCGATGATCGAGACGGTGACGATGGCGGGCTCGACGTTCGCCGCGCCGCCGGCCCGGTTCGAGGCGGGCACCCCGCCGATCGCCGAGGCGGTGGCGCTCGGCGCGGCCGTGGACTACCTCACCGCGATCGGCATGCCGGCTGTTCAGTGGCACGAGAAGGAGCTGACGGCGTACGCGCTGGACGCCCTCGCCGCCGTGCCGGACCTGCGGATCTTCGGCCCGACGGTGCCGGTGGGCCGGGGCGGGACGATCTCGTTCGCGCTCGGTGACGTGCACCCGCACGACGTCGGGCAGGTGCTCGACTCGCTCGGCGTGCAGGTGCGGGTGGGGCACCACTGCGCCAAGCCGGTGTGCACCCGGTTCGGGGTGCCGGCGATGACGCGGGCGTCGTTCTACCTCTACACCACCACCGCGGAGATCGACGCCCTGGTGGCGGGTCTGGAGCGGGTGCGGAAGGTGTTCGACTGATGCAACTTGAATCCCTCTACCAGGAGATCATCCTGGACCACTACAAGCACCCGCACGGCCGCGGCCTGCGGGACGCGGCGGACCCGGCCGCCCGGGTCGGCGAGGCGCACCACGTCAACCCGACCTGCGGCGACGAGATCACCGTACGGGTGGCGACCGACGGCAGCGTGTTCACCGACATCTCGTACGACGGGATGGGCTGCTCGATCAGCCAGGCGTCGGCGAGCATCCTGCACGAGCTGCTGCGCGGCAAGGCCGCGAGCGACGCCGCCGTGGTGCACGAGGCGTTCGTGCAGTTGATGTCCGGGCGGGGCCAGGTCACGCCGGACGAGGACGTGCTCGGAGACGGGGTGGCGTTCGCGGGTGTCGCGCGCTACCCGGCCCGGGTCAAGTGCGCGCTGTTGTCGTGGATGGCGTTCAAGGACGCCGCGGCACGCGCCGGGGTGGGCGTGAGCCCGGAGGTGAAGGCATGAGCGACGAGAACATGACCCCTGAGGCCGGCGCGGTGGCGACGGACGGCACCGCCGTCAACGGGACTGTTGCCGACGGTGCGGCCGCGGGTGCGGCGGCCCCGGCCCCGGCGGGCGGCAAGGCCGCGATCGGTGACATCGAGGAGGCGATGAAGGACGTCGTCGACCCCGAGCTGGGCATCAACGTGGTCGACCTGGGCCTGGTGTACGGCGTCCACGTCGACGACGAGAACGTCGCCACCCTGGACATGACGCTGACCTCGGCGGCCTGCCCGCTGACCGACGTCATCGAGGACCAGGCCCGGCAGGCACTGACCACCGGTCCCGGCGGCGGCCTGGTCAACGACATCCGGATCAACTGGGTCTGGCTGCCGCCGTGGGGCCCCGACAAGATCACCGACGAGGGGCGCGACCAGCTCCGCTCGCTCGGCTTCAACGTCTGACCGTTCCCCGGTCACCGCCACGGGCTTGATCGACACCGTTACGCCGAAGTGGTGTGGTCGGAGTGGCTCTGATGCCGCCACCTCGGCGTAGTGGTGTCGATCAAGGTGGGCTGACGGCACTGCCACAGGCGGCGGGGCCGTGGACGGCGAGATCTTGGTATGAGATCGCCCCTTGGGTGGCCGTTTCCTTCTGAGACCTCCTCGCCTCCCTCATGCCGGGATTCGGCTCCCTCGTTGTGGGAACCTGTCCGCCTTTACGGCTTGATCGACACCATTTCGCCGAAGTGGTGTGGTCGGAGTGGGTCTGATGCCGCCACCTCGGCGTAGTGGTGTCGATCAAGGTGGGCTGACGGCACTGCCACCGGCGGCGGGACCGGGAACGACGAGTACCAAGATCTCCAGCCCAGCCGCGGGGTGCGCGTGCGGGCGCGGGGGAAAAGCGGTCGCGGGGTGAGGGCGTGGGGCGCAGGATGAGCGGGTGATCGAGGCGTACCCGAAGCAGGCTCCTGTCCGTGCGGCCACCGCCGCGCGTCGACAGCGCACCCTGCCCTCGGCCGCCTCGACCCATCATCCGTCGTCGTGACCGGGGCGTTCCTGGCCGGCCTGGTCGCCGGCTACGGCGTCGCCATTCCGGTCGGCGCGATCGCGATCCTCATTCTCGGACTCAGCGCGCGTACCTCGTTCCGGGTCGGTGCGGCCGCGGCGCTCGGCGTGGCCACCGCCGACGGGCTCTACGCCGCCGTGGCGGCGCTCGGCGGGGCCGCGGTGGCGAGCGGGCTCGCGCCGTTCGCGGGTCCGCTGCGGCTGGTCGCCGCGGGGGTGCTGCTGGCTCTCGCCTGCCTCACCGCCTGGCGCGCGCTGCGCCCACCGGCCGCAACGCACCCGTCGAGCCCACAGGTCACAACGCACCCGCCGGGCACGACGCAGGAGCCGGGCGTGCGGGGTGGCCTGGACACGCCGGTGCGGGCGTTCGGCGCGGTTCTCGCGCTGACCCTGCTCAACCCGGCCACTGTGGTCTACTTCGTGGCGCTCGTCCTCGGCCGTGGTGACGTGCTCGACACCGGCCCGCCGGCCGCTGCCGCCTTCACCCTCGGCGTGTTCCTCGCCTCGGCGAGCTGGCAGGTGCTGATCGCCGGGGGCGGCTCGCTGATCGGCCGGGCCCTCACCGGCGCCCGGGGGCGGCGGGTCACCGCGCTGCTGTCCAGCGTCATCATCGCCGCTCTCGCAGTCGCCACGGTGCTCGGCGTGTGACCGACGTGGACCCGGCCAATGTGTCGGGCCGATTGCGGACCGGTTCATGCTCCGTTACCCGGGGATCGGCCGAACCGGCGGTTGCGGCTGACGGAAGGCACCGTTCCGGTCCCGCGTCCGACCACAGGTGTGCTCGGCCGTCAGGTCGGCCGTCGCCGCTGAGCGAAGCGCGGATCCCGTAGGCCGGGACGGCCCGGATCACCGTCCAGGTAGAACCACATCGTCTTTGCGGGTGATGTTCGGGCTCACGAGTGGTCCTAGGGTCACGGAACAATCCGTGGACCGTTCACGTACGTCCGGTCATCCCCGCCGGTCGTGTGCCGGTCCACACCCGACCGAACAGGGAGAAGACTTGAGGATCATCCTCGGGCGCCCGCCGCGCGACGGGCAACCCGCCCGGCGCGGACGGACCGCTGCCCTCCTCGTCGCCGCGCTGGCCGCGGCGACGCTTCCCGTTCTCGCGGCGCCCGCGCCCGTCTCCGCGGCACCCGCCGTCCACGGACCGTGGCAGAAGGTGGACGGCAAACCGGCGGCCACCAAGGCGGGCCGCAACGCCGCCGTCAAGGCCAAGCGGCTGGCCGCGTACAAGCTGGACCGCGGCACCATGAAGGGCCTGCTGGACAAGGCGCCGGCCGAGGACCGCGTGGCGGTGGCCCGGGTGGCGAAGCAGGTGGTGTCGCTGCCCGCTCCGGACGGCACGTTCCAGCGCTTCGAGCTGGTCGACTCGCCGGTCATGGAGGCCGGCCTGGCCGCGAAGCACCCGGAGATCACCACGTACGCCGGCAAGGGCCTGGACGACCCGACGGCGACCATCCGCGCGGACCTCACCCCGCTCGGGTTCCACGCCTCGGTCCGTTCGGCGAAGGGCAACTGGTACATCGACCCGTACTACCAGCGCGACCAGAGCCTCTACGCGAGCTACTTCGCCCGCGACCTGGAGCACCCCGAGGGGGAGTTCGTCGAGCGTGAGGACGTCTCGCAGGAGGCGCACGCGCTGGCCGAGGAGATCGCCGAGGCGGAGGTTCCGGCCGGGCCGCTGGTGAAGCTGCGCACCTACCGGGTGGCGCTGGTGACCGACCCGTCGTACGCCACCTACTTCGGCGCGGAGAACGTCACCGCCGCGAAGGTGACGCTGATGAACCGGGTGACTCAGATCTACGAGGACGAGACCGCGATCCGGCTCGTGCTGATCAACGACACCGACAAGACGAACCTGAACACGCCGGCCCTGGCCACCGAGCCGAACGGCCCGTGCGGCGCGGCGGCCTGCTTCACGCCGGCGCAGCTCACGTCCTGCGGCAGCGGCACTCTCAGCCGTAACCGGATCGTGCTCGGCCAGCTCGTCGGCGCGAGCAACTACGACGTGGGCCACGTCGGCCTGGGCGTCAACGGCGGCGGCGTGGCGAGCCTCGGCGTGATCGGCGGCAACGGCAAGGCGCAGGGCTGCACCGGCCTGCCGACGCCGGTCGGCGACTTCTACGCGGTCGACTACGTCTCGCACGAGATGGGTCACCAGTTCGCCGGCAACCACACGTTCAACGGCACGCAGTACAACTGTTCGGGCGGCAACCGCAGCGCGGCCAACTCGTACGAGCCGGGCAGCGGTTCGTCGATCATGGCGTACGCGGGCATCTGCCAGCAGGACAACCTCCAGCCGCACAGCGACCCGTACTGGTCGCACCGCAGCTACACCGAGATCACCAACTACGTCACCTCGAACCGTCCGGCGATCAACGAGGTGCAGAACGTCTCGCTGTACGGGTTCGACGCCGACGGCGACTCGTTCACCGTCAGCTACGCGGGCAGCGACTCGGCGCCGATCGTGCGGGGCGTCAACTACACCACCGCCGGCATCAAGGCCGCCATCGAGGGCATCGCCGGCTGGCCGGCCGGTGCGACGGTCACCGTGGCGGCGTTTGGCGGCAGCGGCACCCTCAACGACAACGGCTTCCAGGTGACCTTCGGCGGCACGCTGGCCACCACCAACGTGGCGTCGCTGGAGCTGACGAACGTCTCCGGCGCCTCCGGTTTCGTCGGCGAGACGGCCAAGGGCGGTGCCATCGACAACGGCGGCTGGCTGGTCGAGGAGACCACCAACCACGCCCCGGTGGTCACCGTCCCGGAGACCGTCACCATCCCGGTGCGTACGCCGTTCGCGCTGACCGGCAGCGCCACCGACGCCGACGGCGACACGGTGACGTACCTGTGGGAGCAGAACGACAGGGGTGCCACGACCGGCACCGCGCTGACGAACAACACGAAGGTCAACGGTCCGCTGTTCCGGGTGTTCGGCGAGGCGGCGATCGTGTCGCCGACCGACACGCTGAAGTACCACTCGCCGGGTCTGAACTCGGTCACCACCGACTCGACCCGGGTCTTCCCGGACATGGCGCAGATCCTGGCCGGCAACACCAACGCCGCCACCGGCACCTGCCCGGCCCCGCCTGCGCCGCCGGCCACCGGTGGCGCCTCGAACGTGCCCG
Organism: Micromonospora sp. WMMD1274; assembly: GCF_049179035.1. Classification (NCBI taxonomy): domain Bacteria; kingdom Bacillati; phylum Actinomycetota; class Actinomycetes; order Micromonosporales; family Micromonosporaceae; genus Micromonospora; species Micromonospora sp. WMMD1274. Next base: position 794,889 of record NZ_JBMHMG010000001.1, on the reverse strand, counting down.
CCGAGCTGGTCGACTGCTACTCGGAGTTCCTGCCCACCCGCGACTGGGTCGGCATGGCCGGTGACCGGACCCTGCACTTCAAGCTCACCGCCCGGGACGGGCGACTGGGTGGCGGCGGCATCGGCAGCGCCGACGTCGCCGTGGTGCTGGCGCCGGACGCGGGTCCGTTCCTGGTGACCTCGCAGGACACCGCGGCCGTCCTGGACGGCGGCTCGACCCAGACCGTGACGTGGGACGTGGCCGGCACCGACGTGGCGCCGGTGAACGCCGCCCAGGTGAAGATCTCGCTGTCCGCCGACGGCGGGCAGACCTTCCCGTACGTGCTGGCGGAGCAGACCGCGAACACCGGAACCGCGACGGTGACGCTGCCGAACGTGGCGACCGGGAAGGCCCGGATCAAGATCGAGGCGGTCGGCAACGTCTTCTTCGACGTCAACGACGCCGACTTCACCATCCGGTCCGCCCCGGCCGTCACCAGCACCGCCCCGGCCGGCGGCGTGAGCGTGCAGTACAGCGACGCGCTCTCGCCGGCCGTCACGGTCACCGCGACCGACGGCGACACCGCCGGCGCGGACCTGAGCGCTGCGGCCACCGGGCTGCCCGCCGGCCTCTCCCTGGCCGTCACGAGCACCTCGGCGACGGACGTCCGGCCCGGGTCGCGCACCTGGACGGTCGCCGGCAGCACCACGGCGGCCCCGGGTGACTACCCGGTCACGGTGACCGTGTCCGACGGTTCGGGGCTGACCGGCAGCACGTCGTTCACCGTCACCGTCGCCGCCGAGGACGCGGCGGTCAGCTGGGCCGGTGACACGCTCGTGAACACCGCGACCGGCGGCACGTCGGGCCAGGCCCTGCTGCGGGCCGTGCTCCGGGACAGCTCGGTGCTGCCCGGCGCGACGGACACCATGGCCGGTGACATCCGTACCGCCACAGTCACCTTCACCTCGGGTGGCGTGACGCTCTGCACCGGAGTGCTCGACCTGCTCGGCACGGCCACCACCACCGCGTCCGCGGCGTGCACGGCCACCCTGCCGAAGGGCACGCACACCGTCACCGCGACGGTGGGCGGCAACTACACGGGCAGCACCACCGCCCAGGTCACGGTCGCCGTCTCCGACGGCGGGTTCCTCACCGGCGGCGGCGAGTTCACCGCCACCCGCTCGGCGGGGACCTACCCGGCCGACGTGAACTCCACAGTCGAGGTGGAGCTGAACGCGAAGCCGGGCAAGGCGAACAAGCCCGCCACGGGCAAGGCCGAGGTCGAGTTCCGCTCCGGCGGGAAGTCGTACACGATCGAGGCCGGCACCGTCGACGCGCTCGGCGTCACCTCGGCGGGCAAGGTCGCCCAGGTGCGCTACCAGGCCGCCCTGTACGACAGCAAGGGCAAGCTGGTGGCCTCCGGTCTGACCCTGGCCGTGACGGTGACCGACCGGGGCGCACCCGGCAGGAACGACACCGTCGGGGTGACCCTGTGGCGGGGCGGCTCGCTGCTCTTCTCGTCCGACTGGACGGGCGGCGCGACCGCCGAGGTCAAGCTGAAGGGCGGCAACCTGACCGTCCACTGATCACGCGGCAGACGCGCGGGAGGGCACCGGCACCGGTGTCCTCCCGCGTTGCGTCTCGGGTTCCGTCGATGGCGTACCGTCGGGCCATGAGCAGCCGACCCGCCGCCGGGGGCGGCCGGTGGGTCGAGGTCGACCCCGGCCGCGTCGCCCGCTGGGTCGAGGGCTTCACCGACCGGCACGGCCCGCCGACCACGACGGTCCAGGAGTACGGGCTGCTGCTCACCGCCCCGGACGACGCCACCGCCGAGCTGCACACCCCGCCCGGCGCGAGCGCGTCGGCTGACGTACCCGGATTCGTCGCTTCCGCCACGGCGGCCCGCCGGCTCGGTCTGCTCCTGGCCCGCAAGGGCGCGGTGGCGGTCGGTGTCGCCGACGGCACCGATCTGGTGGTCTCCAAGGTGGACACCCGGTATGTGCAGGGCCGCACCGCGGCGGGCGGCTGGTCCCAGCAGCGGTTCGCCCGGCGGCGCGACAACCAGGCGAAGGCCGCGCTGGGCGACGCGGCCGAGCTGGCCGTACGCCTGCTGTTGCCGGAGGCGGGCACGCTGGCGGCGCTGGTGTGCGGCGGCGACCGGCGCGCGGTGGACACGGTGCTGGCCGACCGGCGGCTGGCCCCGCTCGCGGCGCTGCGCGCGCCGCGCCTGCTCGACGTGCCGGAGCCCCGGCACGCGGTGCTGGTGGCCGCCGTCGCCGCCGCGCGGGCGGTCCACATCCTGGTCCGCTGAACAGGAAAGATCACCTCAAGACGGCTCAATCCCGCTCGTCGATGATGCATCGAATCGACTCGATGCATAAGGTCGGTGTCACGAAGCGGCGGGTCTCCGGGCGACCCGCAGGGCCCGCTTCGCCTCCGCCATCCGACATCGTTGGGAGAGAACAACTTCATGAGCGGATATCAGGACGGCCGGCTGCGGGCCCGGTGGCGCCGTGCGACGAGGTTCATCGTCGCCGCGGCGGCGATGAGCGCCGGAAGCCTCGTGCTCACCGCGACACTGACGGCCGGTACTGCGAATGCGGCCGCCGGCCCGGTCGAGCGCGCCGCGCTCGCCGCGCCCACCGTCACCAGCGTCACCGCGGGCGGCGCGCACACGTGCGCGATCAGCACCGACGGGGGACTGTGGTGCTGGGGCTCGAACTACGGCGGCCAGCTCGGCGACGGGACCACCACGAACCGCAGCGCCCCGGCGCGGGTCGGCACCGCCACCTGGACCGGCGTCGACGCCGGCTCCGGGCACACCTGCGCGGTACGCACGGACGGGACGCTGTGGTGCTGGGGCTCGAACTTCCGGGGCCAGCTCGGCGACGGGACCACCACCAGCCGCAGCGCCCCGGTGCAGGTCGGCACCGCGACCACCTGGGCCCGGGTCGACGCCGGCCCTCAGCACACCTGCGCGGTACGCACCGACGGCACGCTCTGGTGCTGGGGCTTCAACCGGACCACCCAGCTGGGCGTCGGCGCCTCGCCGTACGTCGCGAACACCCCGTTGCAGGTCGGCACGGCCACCGACTGGGTGAGCGTCTCGACCGGCTACGGGCACACCTGCGGTATCCGGACCGGCGGCACGCTCTGGTGCTGGGGGTCCAGCTCGGACGGCCAGCTCGGGCTCGGCAACCTCGCGCCCCAGACGGCGCCCGCGCAGGTCGGCACCGCGACCGGGTGGACCGGCGTGGCGGCCGGGTACGCGCACACCTGCGGGGTCCGCTCCGGCGCGCTGTGGTGCTGGGGTGAGAACGGGTACGGGCAGCTCGGCGTGAGCGGCACGTACCGGACCGCGCCGGTGCAGATCGGCACCGCCACCACGTGGAACCGGATCGCCGCGAGCAGCGACACGACCTGCGCGTCCCGCACCGACGGCAGCCTGTGGTGCTGGGGCAAGAACTCGGCCGGGCAGGTGGGCGACGCCAGCACCACCCACCGGTCCGCGCCCGCCCAGGTCGGTACGGCCACCAGCTGGACTGGCGGACTCGCGGTCACCGATCACGGCTGCGCGATCCGTACCGACGCCGCCCTGTGGTGCTGGGGTGACAACAGCGGGGGCCAGCTCGGTGACGGGACGACCGTCAACCGGTCCACCCCGGGTCAGGTGACCCTGCCGGCCTGACCGGCCCCGGAAACGACATCGGCCCGCACCGCCGACCAGGTCGGCGGTGCGGGCCGATGCACGGAACGGCTCAGGCCCCCGAGCCGAAGGTGTCGCAGGACTTCGGGTCACCGGTGGTGAAGCCCTTGGTGAACCACTGCTTGCGCTGCTCCGAGGTGCCGTGGGTGAACTCGTCCGGGTTCACCGGCCGGCCGGAGCGCTCCTGGATCGCGTCGTCGCCGATCTTCTCGGCGGCGTCGATGGCCTGCGAGATGTCCTCCTCGGTGATGCTCTTGAAGATCTTCTGCCCGCGCTCGTCGGCGGTGCCGGTGGCGTTCTTCGCCCACGCGCCGGCGTAGCAGTCGGCCTGCAGCTCCAGCTTCACCGACAGCGCGTTCGCGCTCTGCGGGTCGCGCTGCTGCTGGCGGCGCATCTGCGCCTCGGTGCCGAGCAGGTCCTGCACGTGGTGGCCGTACTCGTGGGCCAGCACGTACGGCTGGGCGAACTCGCCCTTGGCGCCGAGCTGGTCGGCGAGCAGCCGGTAGAACGTGAGGTCGATGTAGACCTGGTCGTCGGCCGGGCAGTAGAACGGGCCCACCCCGGAGTCGGCGGCGCCGCAGGCGGTGCTGACGTTCTGGCTGAAGAACACCGTCTTCGACGGCTTGTACTGCTCGCCGAACGCCTCCGGCATGGCGGTACGCCAGTACGCCTGGATCGAGTTGACGTAGAGGGTGTTGCGGCAGTCGAGCTGCTCCAGCGCGTCCTGCGCCGAGCACTTCTGCTCCAGCGAGGTGTTGTCACCCTGCTCGGAGCCGCCGCCGTTGGTGGCGGCGTTGAGGCCGAATCCGCCGCCCACCAGGGCGACGAGCACGGCGATGATGATGCCCACGATCCCGCCGCGGCCGCCGCCGATCGGGATCGGAATGCCCATCCCGCCGCCTCCGCCGGACCCTCGCCGGTCGTCCACCTGGCTGGTGTCGACCCGCGCGTTCTCGTTCAGCTCCATGTTGACCCCGATCACCGATGTGTCCGTTTGTGGTGGTTGCGGTACCGGACCGGGTCCGGACGGCGGTTTCCGTACCCGATGATCTTGAACGGTAATCCGGCGGAAGGGGTCCGCGGAGCCCGGTACACTTGCTCCCGTGCTGCGCTGCGAAGGCTGAACGGCCCCGCGCCGACGGGAAATCACCACCCGCCGGCGCTTTCGCGTGCCCTGAATCAGCCTTTCCGGACCCGAGAGCGAGTACTCCGAGATGATCACTGCCACCGGCCTGGAACTGCGCGCCGGTTCCCGGATCCTGCTGTCCGACACCACCCTGCGGGTGCAGCCGGGGGACCGGATCGGCCTGGTCGGCCGTAACGGCGCCGGCAAGACCACCACACTCAAGGTGCTCGCCGGGGAGGGCCAGCCGTACGGCGGCCAGATCGACCGGCGCAGCGCCATCGGCTATCTGCCGCAGGACCCGCGTACCGGTGACCTGGACGTCACCGGCCGGGACCGGGTGCTCTCCGCCCGCGGCCTGGACGTGCTCATGGCCCAGATGAAGGAGCTGGAGGACAAGCTCGCCGAGGGCGCCGACGACGAGCGGCTGGTCCGCCGCTACGGCGCGCTGGAGGACCAGTTCGCCTCGCTCGGCGGCTACGCGGCCGAGGCCGAGGCGGCCCGGATCTGCGCCAACCTGGGCCTGCCCGACCGGGCCCTGGCGCAGACCATCGGCACGCTCTCCGGTGGTCAGCGCCGCCGTATCGAGCTGGCCCGGATCCTGTTCCGCGACGCCGGCGAGAACGGCGGCGGCATCCTGCTGCTCGACGAGCCCACCAACCACCTCGACGCCGACTCGATCACCTGGCTGCGCGGCTTCCTCGCCAACCACAAGGGCGGCCTGATCGTGATCTCCCACGACGCCTCGCTGCTGGAGGCCGTGGTCAACAAGGTCTGGTTCCTGGACGCCACCCGGTCCGTGGTCGACACGTACAACCTGGGCTGGAAGGCGTACCTGGAGGCGCGGGAGACCGACGAGCGGCGCCGCCGCCGGGAGCGGGCCAACGCCGAGAAGAAGGCCGGCGCGCTGATGGCGCAGGCGGACAAGATGCGGGCCAAGGCCACCAAGACCGTCGCCGCGCAGAACATGGCCCGGCGCGCCGAGCGCCTGCTCTCCGGCCTGGACGAGGTCCGCGTCGCGGACAAGGTCGCGAAGGTACGGTTCCCGAGCCCCGCGCCGTGCGGCAAGACGCCGCTGACCGCGACCGGCCTGTCCAAGTCGTACGGGTCGCTGGAGATCTTCACCGACGTCGACGTGGCGGTGGACCGCGGCTCCCGGGTGGCCATCCTCGGCCTCAACGGCGCCGGCAAGACCACGCTGCTGCGGATGCTCGGCGGGCTGCTGGAGCCGGACACCGGCGAGGTGCGCCCCGGGCACGGACTGCGGCTGGGCTACTACGCCCAGGAGCACGAGACGCTCGACGTGGACCGGACGATCCTGGAGCACATGCGCAGTGCCGCGTCCGACCAGACCGACACAGATCTGCGCAAGATCCTCGGCGCGTTCCTGTTCTCCGGCGAGGACGTGGACAAGCCGGCCGGTGTGCTGTCCGGCGGCGAGAAGACCCGGCTGGCGCTGGCCACGCTGGTCTGCTCCGGCGCCAACGTGCTGTTGCTGGACGAGCCGACGAACAACCTCGACCCGGTCAGCCGCGAGCAGGTGCTCGACGCGATCGCCCGCTACCCGGGCGCGATCGTGCTGGTCACGCACGACCCGGGCGCGGTCACCGCGCTCAAGCCGGACCGCGCGATCCTGCTCCCCGACGGCGACGAGGACGCCTGGTCCGACGACCTCCTGGAGCTGGTAGAGCTGGCCTGACCCCGCCCCCGCCCCCTCCCGCCCCCCTCTTTCCCGGTCGATCATGAAGTTGACGGCAGTTTTGGAGATCCAGATCGCCGTCAACTTCATGATCGACGAGGTGAGGGCGGGGTGGGTCGGGGTGGGGCGGGGTGGGCGGTCAGGTGGGGAGGGCGGCCAGGTGGGGGAGGACGCCGGAGGTGAGCAGGATGGTCGCGCCGATGGCGATGAAGATCGCCGGGACCAGCCAGTGGCCGGCGCGGCCGACCAGCGCCACCACCCGCGGGTGCCCGCCGAGCGCGGCGGCGACCGCGCACCACACGGCCACCAGCACGGCGAACACCAGCAGCCAGATCAGGCCGGTCACCGGGTCGAGGGCACGGAACACCGGCACGTAGACGGCGATGTTGTCCGCGCCGTTCGCCACAGTCACCCCGGCGACGCCGAGCAGGCTGCCGACCACCGCCGGCGGTTCGTCGTCGTCGCGCCGGGTCAGCAGCGCGCGGACGCCGAGCGCGATCGGCAGCAGCCCGAGCAGGCCGGGCCACGGGTCCGGCACCACGAGCAGCCCGGCGGCGGCCACCACGGCGACCGCGACGAGCGCGCCGATGCCCGCGTACTGCCCGGCGACGATCTGCCACGGGCGGGGACGCCCGGTCCGCCGGGCGGCCACGAAGAGCACGGTGAGCACGACGACGTCGTCGAGGTTGGTGGCGGCGAAGACGCCGGCGGCGCCCGCAGCGGCCGTGATCGTGTCAATCACCCCGGGCACGATACGGCCCGCCGCACCGGCCGTCGGATGATCCACACCAGGTCGCCGTGGTGGCGGTATCCGGAGCGCGGCGTGCCGGCCACCTCGGGGAGGTGGTGTCGATCATGCGGGAGGACGCCGGCACCTCGCCGCGGTGGCGCCGACAGGCCTGTCCGGCGGGGGCGGTACGGATCAGCGGGCCGGAAGGATCACTCTATCGGGAAGCTGACATTGCGTAGCGTGTCGGTTGGCGAATAGTTGATATCTGGCGCATGATCGTTCGAGGCGGTCTAATAGGTGGGACCGTATCCGAACCGCACAGTCTGGGACGTGAGGAATCAGCATGGCAGCCACCGGCACAGCCACCAGCACTGAGAAGGGTCGCCGGATCGTCGGGGCCGAGCGTCAGACGCTCGCCAAAGACCTGGTAAAGCGGTACACCGGGGGTGAGAGCATCCGTGCTCTGGCGGCCTCGACGGGCCGTTCCTACGGGTTCATCCACCGTGTGCTCACCGAGTCCGGGGTGCAGCTGCGGCAGCGCGGCGGCGCCCGGCGCCGGAAGAAGGCGTGACCCGCCCCCCAGCGTCGTCCATCAGCGCGTTCCGGGGCGTCCGGTGACCGCCGAGACGACCGGAGTGCGCTTCGACTGCGACGGGCCGGTCGCGACGGTGACGTTGTGCCGGCCCGACGTGCTCAACGCGCAGACCCCGGCGATGTGGCGCGCGATGAGCGACTTCTCTCGCGACCTGCCCGGCGACGTGCGCGTCGTCGTCGTACGCGGAGAGGGGCGAGCCTTCTCCGCGGGCCTGGACCTGGCGGTCGCCGGTGCGACCGGGCCGGGCTCCTTCGCCGAGCTGGCCGCGATGCCGGAGGTGGAGTGCGCCGACCGGATCGCCGCGTACCAGGGCGGTTTCACCTGGCTGCACCGGCCCGACGTGGTGTCGATCGCCGCCGTGCAGGGCCACGCCATCGGCGCCGGCTTCCAGCTCGCGCTGGCCTGCGACATGCGGGTGCTCGCCACCGACGCGAAGCTCTCGATGGCCGAGGTGACCCTCGGCCTCGTTCCCGACCTGGCCGGCACGCGCCGCCTGGTCGAGCTGGTCGGCTACTCCCGGGCGCTGGAGATCTGCGCCACCGGCCGGCGGATGGACGCCGCCGAGGCGGACCGGATCGGCCTGGCCACGCTCGTGGTGCCGAACGACGAGCTGGACGGCGCCGTGCGTGATCTGTCCGCCGGGCTGCTCGCCAACAACCGGGACGCGATCGTCGAGATCAAGGCGCTGCTCGCGGGCGCGACCGGGCGCTCGCACGCCGAGCAGCAGCGCGCCGAGCGGGAGGCGCAGACCCGGCGGATCCGGGACCTGGCCGGGCGGGGCGAATAGCCGGGACGGCGATTTCGTAAGGACCGTCCGGGAAGATCTGGGTTACTCGCGAGGTTGTCACAGGCGTCGGGAGAATGGACTCCGACGGTTCATGCTGCCCCGACGACCCGGAGGTGACGAGTGTCCCACCCGATGGCCGGCGGCGGCATGGGCGGCTGGAGCATGCTCCGGTCGCTGCGTAACCGCGACGAGGTCTCCGCCCACGAGCTCAAGCGCGGCACCGCCCGGCGGATCGTCGCGTTCGCCCGGCCCTACCGGCGCGACATCGTCGTCTTCCTGATCACCGTGATCGTCGCCGCGGTGATCGGCGTGGCCACGCCGCTGCTCGCCGGCGACGTCATCGACGCGATCGCCGTGGGCGGCGCGGACGCCCGCTCGACTGTGGTCCGGCTCGCCCTGATCATCGCCGCGCTGGCCGTGGCCGACGCGTTGCTCTCCCTGGTCCAGCGGTGGTATTCGGCCCGCATCGGCGAGGGCATCATCCTCGACCTGCGCACCCGGGTGTACGACCACGTCCAGCGGATGCCGTTGCAGTTCTTCACCCGCACCCAGACCGGCGCCCTGGTCAGCCGGCTCAACAACGACGTGCTCGGCGCCCAGCGGGCGTTCACCTCGACGCTGTCCGGCGTGGTCAGCAACGTCATCCAGCTCGTGCTCACCGCCGGGGCGATGCTCGTGCTGTCGTGGCAGATCACCGTGCTGGCGCTGGTGCTGCTGCCGATCTTCATCATCCCGGCCCGCCGGGTCGGCCGGCGGCTGGCCGAGATCACCCGCGAGTCGTACAACCTCGACGCCAAGATGAACGCGACGATGACCGAGCGGTTCGGCGTGGCGGGCGCGCTCCTGGTCAAGCTGTTCGGCGCGCCGGAGGTGGAGGCCGACCGGTTCGCCCGCCGGGCCGAGCGGGTGCGCGACATCGGCATCCAGTCCGCGATGTACTCGCGGACGTTCTTCGTCGCGATGCTGCTCGTCGCGTCGCTGGCCCAGGCGCTGACGTACGGCGTCGGCGGCTGGCTCGCGGTCACCGGGGCGGTCAGCGCCGGCACCGTGGTCAAGCTGGCGCTGCTGCTGACCCGTCTCTACGGCCCGCTGACCGCGCTGTCCAACGTCCGGGTCGACGTGATGAGCGCGCTCGTCTCCTTCGACCGGGTCTTCGAGGTGCTCGACCTGCGCCCGTCCATCGCCGAGAAGCCCGGCGCGGTGCCGGTGCCGCGCGGCAACGGCCGGGTCGAGTTCCGCGACGTGCGCTTCCGCTACCCGAGCGCCGCCGAGGTGTCGCTCGCCTCCCTGGAGGAGGTCTCGACCCTCGACCGCACGGTCAACGAGCCGGTGCTCAGGGGCGTCTCGTTCGCCGTCGAGCCGGGGCAGATGGTGGCCCTGGTCGGCCCCTCCGGCGCGGGAAAGTCGACGCTGTCCATGCTCATCTCCCGGATCTACGACGTCAGCGACGGCCAGGTGCTGGTCGGCGGCGTCGACGTACGGGACGCGACGCTCGCCTCGCTCCGCGACGAGATCGGCGTGGTCACCCAGGACTCGCACCTGTTCCACGAGACGATCCGGGAGAACCTGCGCTACGCCAAGCCGGACGCCACCGACGACGAGATCTGGGCGGCGCTGGCCGGCGCGCAGGTCGCCGACCTGGTCCGGGCGCTGCCGGACGGGCTCGACACGACGGTCGGCGAGCGGGGTTACCGCTTCTCCGGCGGCGAGAAGCAGCGCATCGCCATCGCCCGGCTGCTGCTCAAGGCCCCGTCGATCGTGATCCTCGACGAGGCCACCGCCCACCTGGACTCGGAGAGCGAGGCGGCGGTGCAGCGGGCGCTGTCGGTGGCGCTGACCGGGCGTACCGCGCTGGTCATCGCGCACCGGCTCTCCACGGTGCGCGACGCCGACCAGATCCTCGTGCTCGACGAGGGCCGGATCGTCGAGCGCGGCCGGCACGACGAGCTGGTGGCGGTCGGTGGCCTGTACGCCGAGCTGTACCGCACCCAGTTCGCGGTCACCGACTCGCCGACGCCCCACGCCGAGGCGGAGCAGCCCGAGCCGGTGGTGACCACGGTGCCGATGGGCACCTACGTCGCCCACGAGGCCATGCCCCCGGCAGCCGCCAACTAGCGGCCCGGCGAGACCACATCGCGGCGCCGGGCCGTCGACAGCCGGGCGGCGCCGGACGACCGGCCCGCGACAGTTTTTGTCACGGTGGGGCGCGGTGACGACTGACGGCACGAACGCGGCGACGACCGGAGCCCTAACCCGCGACGACCTCGGCACGCAGCTCGGCGAACGCGGCGCCGAGCGTCTCCGGGGTGAAGTGGGCGTTCAGGCCGCTCGGGTTGGGCAGCACCCAGAGCCGGGCCGCCGCGAGCGTCTCCGGCTGCGGCCCGAAACCGGCCTTCGGCCGGGCGAACCCGATCCGGTACGCGGTCACCCCGACCACCGCCACCCAGCGCGGCCGGAAACGCTCGACCTTCGCGGTGAGCGTGGCCGCGCCGTCGACCAGTTCGGCGGCGGTGAGTTCGTCGGCGCGGGCGCTGGCCCGGGCCACCATGTTGGTGATGCCGAGGCCCAGCGCCGGAAGCGTGTCCTGTTCGCTGGGGTGCAGCAGCCGTGGCGTGAAGCCGCCCCGGTGCAGGGCGGGCCAGAACCGGTTGCCCGGGCGGGCGAAGTGCCAGCCGGTGGCCGCCGACCACAGGCCCGGGTTGATGCCGACGAACAGCACGTCCAGGCCGGGCGCGATCACGTCGGGCAGCAGCCGGTCGGCCGCCGCGGCGAGCTGCTCGCGGCTGGGCCGGGGGTGGCGGCGGGCGGGCGTGCCGGGTCCGGGCGCGGCCTCGGGCCGTCCACCGCCCGGCCGTCGTCGATCGCTCATCGGCCCACCGTCCCGTACGACCGGCCCGCCACGGTCGCGGCCATCCGCACCCGGCTCACCGGAGCCGCCGCGGAAAGCCGGCTCACCGGAGCCGCCGCCCTCGCGGGGAGCCCGACCACCGCGCCCACCGTCACAGTCCGCGCAGCGCGCCGCCGTCGACCGGGACGGTGATCCCGGTGACGTACCCGGCGGCGGGGGAGAGCAGGAACGCGGCCACCCTGCCGAACTCCGCCGGGTCGCCGATGCGCCCGAGCGGGATCGCCGCCTCGGCCTGCGCGCGGGCCCGCTCGGGGTCGCCGGAGCCGGCCAGCAGCTCCCGGTTGCGGTCGGTCATGATCCGTCCGGGCAGCAGGCTGACCACGCGTACGCCGCGCGGGCCGAACTCGTCGGCCATGTCCTTGGCGACGCCGGCGAGGCCCGGCCGCAGGCCGTTGGAGATGCCGAGGCCGGGCAGCGGCCCGCGTACCGAGGTGGACAGCACCAGCCCGATCGCGCCGCCGTCGGTGAGCGCCCCGGCCATCGTGCGGGCGAGCCGGACGCTGCCCAGGAAGACCGTCTCGAACGACTCGCGCCACTGCTCGTCGGTGACGGTGGCGGCGGTGCCGGGCGGCGGGCCGCCGACCGAGATCAGCGCGCCGTCGAGGCGTCCGAAGTGTTCGCGGGCGGCGGCGACGAGCCGTTGCGGCGTGGCGGGGTCGGTGAGGTCGGCGGTCAGCCCGATCGCCCGCCGCGGGTCACCGAGCGCCTCGACGGCGGCGGCCACCCGTTCCGGGGTACGCGCGGAGATGACCACCCGGGCGCCGTCGGCGACGAGTTGTTCGGCGGTGGCGAAGCCGAGGCCGCCGGAGGCGCCGGTGAGCACGTACACCCGGTCGGCGAGTCCGAGATCCATGCACCGATCCTGCCGTACCGGCGGGTGCCTGTCAGCGCGGGGCGGGCCGCAGCAGGCGTACCCGGCCGGCGACCTGAACCGCGACGGCGCCGCCGGTCCGGGCGAGGGCCGGCAGCCGGCGTGGGCGGGGCGGGCGGCGGCCGTCGTAGCGGCTCGCGGCATCGCGCGCGGCCAGCTCCTCCGCGCCCAGCGGCGGCAGCGTGCCCCGGTCGCGCAGGTCGCGGGCCAGGTCCCAGCCGTCGCGCAGGGAACCGTTCGTGGGACGGCTGTCGGCCCACGCGGTGAACGTGGCCGGCCAGTCCGCGCCGAGGCCGGCGGCGAGCAGCGGCCAGTGCCGGGCCACGTCGCCGGCGCGTTTGCGCAGCAGCGCCCGGCGGGCTGCCTCGACCGGGGCCGGGGCGAAGCCGGGCGGCAGCGGTCCACCGGCGACGAGCGCGGCGACCAGCTCGGCCTGCCGGGCCGCCAGGTCGCCGCTCACGTGACCACCGGGTGGCCGGACGCGGCGGCCAACGCGTCCAGTTCGGCGCGCAGCTCGGCGGCGGGCGGGTAGTGCCCGTCGCGCTCCAGCAGCAGCGCGGGCGGGCGGCGCCGGGCGCACAGCTCGCGGACCAGGTCGAGGACGGCCTCGGGCACCGGGTCGGTGTGCGTGTCGTGGTAGAAGCCGCCGTGCTCGGCGCCGCCCGCCACGTGCACGTAGGCGATGCGCTCCAGCGGCAGCCGGTCCAGCAGCGCGGCCGGGTCACCGCCCCGGTTGCGGGCGTTGGCGTGCACGTTCGCCACGTCGAGCAGCAGCAGCGCGTCGGTGGCGTCGAGGATCTCGGTGAGGAAGTCCGCCTCGTCCAGCTCGTCGTCGGGCCAGTCGAACAGCGCCGCGATCGGTTCCAGGGCCAGCGGCACCGGCAGCTCCGCCTGCGTCCGCCGCACGTTCGCCACCACCGCGGCGACCGCCTCCCGGCTGCGCGGCAGCGGCAGCAGGTGACCGGCCTCCAGGCCGCCGGCCCGCACGAACGCGATGTGCTCGCTCACCAGCGGCGCGTCCAGGGCCGCGGCCACCCCGGCCAGGTGCGCGACCCGGGCCGGGTCGACCGGCTCGGCGCCGCCGAGGGACAGCCGCACCCCGTGGGGTACGACGTCGACGCCGCGTCCGCGCAGCTCGGCGAGCCCGTCCGGGAGCGGCCCGGCCGGGGCGACCGCCTCCGCGACCACCTCGACGAAGCGCAGCCCCGGCAGCCCGGCGACGAAACCGGCGATCTCGGGGCGCCAGCCGATGCCGACGCCGGACGGGCCGCTCATCCGCCGCACCCGCCGCCCCCGCCGCAGCCACCACCCCCGCCGCACGAGCTGCCGCCCCCGCAGGAGCCGCCGCCGGCGGTCGCCCCGCCGCCGCACGAGGTGCCGGAGCTGGCCCCACCCGCGTTGCCCATCGCCTGCCGCTGGATCTCGGCCTGCTCCGCGAAGCCCGGGTCCATCGTCCAGAGCGTGGCGGTGCCGAACAGCGCCACGCCCAGCGCCACGTCGGTCGCGCCGTACGTGGAGTACGCGGGCCCGGCGGCCGGCCGCAGCCAGGCGTGCCGGCGGCGCATGTCGTTCAGCGCGGCGGTGGCCGCCCGGGTACGCCAGGGCACGCGGTTGAGCAGCACGAACGCCAGGCCGAGCGGGAACAGGCTGAGCAGCAGCCAGCCGGTGGGCCGGTCGTTGAGCAGCCCGGAGACCGCGCGCACGATGCCGATCGCCAGCAGGAATCCGACCAGCAGCGCGCCGCGCCGCAGCGTCCGGCGCCGCTCCTGGTCCAGTGCCAGGCCCCGGCGTACCAGGCCGTCGCGCAGGTCGTCGAGCGCGCGCCGGACCCACTCGTCGGCGGCCAGTTCCCGGGTACGCAGACCCCGGCTCGCCGCGTGGTGGACCGCCTGGTCCAGCGGGGTGGCCCCGGCCGGCAGCGGGCCGCCCGTGGTGAGCCGCCGGTCCGGTCGTACGCCGACCGCGCCGGAGTGGCGCAGCCCGCCGAGCGCGGCCCAGACGGCGAGCTGGTCACCACCGTTGAGGTACGCGACCTGCTGCGGACCCAGGTCGCCGTACGCGGTCACCGCCGTGCCCGCCAGCATCCGCCGCCGGTAGACGATCGCGCCGACCACCAGGACGACGGCGAGCAGCAGGTACCAGCGCAGGAAGACGGGGCCGGGGATGCCCCAGGTGTCGGAGGGGGTCATCGTCTGCTCCTGTCGCGCGGAGGGGTCGCGGCTCATTGTGGAGCAGGCGCGCCAGAGTCGATCTCCTGGAGCGGGGTAGTTACCGGACCGAGACCGGCGCCGGTTCAGTGCCGGCGGACGGCCTCCTCGACCAGGTCGAGCACCCGGGCCAGGTCGCCGGCCGGACGGCCCATCGCCAGGTGCAGCACCAGCCCGTCGTAGGCCAGCTCCAGGAACTGGGCCAGCACGTCGATCGGCACGTCGTCGCGGAGCACGCCGGCTTCGCGCTGGCGCAGCAGGCGCTCCCGGGTGGCCCCGGCGATGGCCTCGGAACGCTCCGCCCAGCGCTTGGCGAAGGCGGGGTCGGTGCGCAGCCGGCGGGAGACCTCCAGCTGGCTGCCGAGCCAGCCGGTGGTGTCCGGCGAGACGGCCCGGGCCAGCAGGTCGCGCATGACCTGCACGAGGCCGTTGCGGGCCACCGTCTCCACCATCGCGGCGGCGTCGTCCTCGGCCACCGCGAGGAACAGGGAGTCCTTGTCCCGGAAGTGGTGGAAGATCGCGCCCCGGGACAGGCCGGTGGCCTCCTCCAGCCGCCGCACGGTGGCGCCCTCGTAGCCGTGCCGGGCGAAACACGCCCGCGCCGCCGCGAGGATCTCCTGTCGGCGCGCGTCGAGCTGGTCCTGACTTACTCTGGGCACGAACGGATCGTCGCAGGTGGAACCGGCCGATGCAAACCGTACGTACGGCTTGAGATGCTCCGACGCTTGATCATCTGCCGCCGTCCGGTGGTTACGATCGGCGGGTGACCGCCCCTCCCGCGCGCCCGCTCACCGTCGCCGCCGTCCAGGCCCAGCCGGTCCCCGGCGACGTCGCCGGCAACGCCGGTGCCGCCGCCCGCCTCGTCGCCCGGGCCGAGGGCGCCCGCGTCGTGGTGCTGCCCGAGCTGTTCCTGCCGGCGTACCACCCGCCGACCCTCGGCGCCGATCCGGACGCCACGGACGTGGCTGCCGACGCCGACGGCCGGGTGACCGACGCCCGGCTGGACCCGCTGCGCTCCGCCGCCGCCGACGCGGGCGCGGCAGTGGTGATCGGCGCCGCCGTCCGCCACCCCGACCGGCGGCGCACCATCTCCTCGCTCGTCGTGGACCCGGCCGGCACTGTCACCGCCGCGTACGACAAGCAGCAGCTCTGGAGCGGCGAGCGGGAGCTGTTCGACGCCGGACGCCGGGGCGCCACGATCGAGGTCGACACGTGGCGGCTGGGCCTGGGCGTCTGCTACGACGGCTGTTTCCCGGAGCACGCGCGGGCCGCCGCCGGCGACGGCGCACACGGCTACCTCTGCCCGAGTGGCTACCTGGCCGGCTCGGCGCACCGCCGCGACCTCTACTACGCCGCCCGGGCGCTGGACAACACGATGTACGTGGTGTTCGCCAACTCGGTCGGCGGCACCGATCCGTGGCGGTTCAACGGCGGCGCGGCGGTGTACGACCCGGAGGGCCGGCCGCTGGCCCGGGGCGCCGACACCGGCGAGGACGTGCTGGTGGCCACGCTCGACCCGGACGCGCTGGCCGCCACCCGCGCGGCGCACACGATGCTGCTGGACCGCCCGCTCGACGCCGGGGCGGATCGCGCCGTCCTCGTCGCCTGATCGCCGTGGCGGGGCCCTCGGCCCTGTCGGTGCTCCAGCCGTTCCCGTAGGGTGCCCAGGTGCCGTTGCTCCTGCTCGATCTGGACAACACCCTGCTGGACCGCGACGGGCCGTTCCGCGCCTGGGGAGAACGCTTCCTGGACGGCATCGGCGCGCCCCGGGCCGACCTCGACTGGCTGGTGTCCGTGGACGCGGACGGGCTGACCAACAGGTGGGACGTGGCGGATGCGATCCGCGACCGGTACGCGCTGCGCATCCCCTCGATCGACCTGGTCGACGAGCTGCACGACGGCGTGGTGGCGCACATGCGGCTCGACCCGCTGGTGGCCTGCGCGCTGCGGATCGCGGCCGACGCCGGCTGGGTGCCGGTGGTGGTCACCAACGGCGCGTCCCGTCAACAGGACGCCAAGATCCGCAAGACCGGCCTGGACCGGTACGTCGCCGACTGGGTGATCTCCGAGGAGGCGGGCGTCAGCAAGCCCAACCCGAGGATCTTCGCGCTCGCCGCCCAGCGGGCCCGGATGCCGCTGCGGGGCGCGTGGGTGGTCGGCGACAGTCCGGAGGCGGACATCGGCGGCGCGACGGCGGTGGGCCTGCCCAGCGTCTGGCTGCACCGGGGACGCCGCTGGTCCGACCCGAGGTTCGCGCCCACCCGGATCGAGGACGGGCTGATCGCGGCCGTCGCGGCCGTCCTCGCCGGCTGACCGCGCGCGACGACGGCGCGGCGACGGGGCGCGGCGACACCGCGGCCCGGGTGGCGGCGCGGAAAATCCGTTGACCTGCCCCGGGCGGGGTACGAGCATGGTGCCGCGCGAGTGCGCAGCCGGGGTGTGCCCGGTCGAGGAGAGGAGGTCGGTCATGGCCGTCTTCGCAGGGTCGTTCCACCTGCCTCCACCAGCCTCGATCGAAGGACAGATCCACCCGTGCGCGATCACGACTTCCCGGCGCCGCAGCGCCGTGGCCGCGGCAAGAGCCGCTTCGACGACGACGAACCCGACTTCCTGAAGCGGGGGCGGCACACCCCGCCGACCCTCACCGACCCGGACGCCGAGCCCGAGGCGGAGGACGCCTGGTCCTCCTGGGACCAGGCCGTCCACGGCCCCGAGCCGCACCCGGACTGGCTGGTCACCGAGCTGGCCGCCCGGGACACCGAGCTCGGGGTGCTCAAGACCGGCAAGGAGGCGGACGTCCACCTGGTCCGCCGGGCCGTTCCGGACACCGACCGCAGTTGCCTGCTGGCGGTCAAGCGCTACCGCGACGCCCAGCACCGGCTCTTCCAC
This sequence comes from Micromonospora sp. WMMD1274, assembly GCF_049179035.1. Taxonomy (NCBI): domain Bacteria; kingdom Bacillati; phylum Actinomycetota; class Actinomycetes; order Micromonosporales; family Micromonosporaceae; genus Micromonospora; species Micromonospora sp. WMMD1274. The sequence continues at coordinate 777,395 of NZ_JBMHMG010000001.1, read as the reverse complement.
CGCGACGCCGGTTACCTGGAGGGCCGCCGGGTGCGGCGGTCGCGGGAGATGCGGGCGATGACCGGCCGTACCGCGTTCGGCCGGCAGATGATCGCCGGGCAGTGGGCGGCGGCCGAGTTCGCCGCGTTGTCCCAGCTCTGGGAGATCGGGGCCGCCTCCGGGCGGATCGCGGTGCCCTATCCGGTGCAGCTGCTCGGCACTGAGCTGATGCTGGAGTTCGTCGGCGACGCCGAGGCGGGGGAGGCCGCGCCGCGGCTGGCCCAGGTCCGGCCCGACGACGACGAGCTGCGCGACCTGTGGGAGCAGCTCGTGGAGGCGCTCACGGTGCTGGCCCGGGCCGGGTACGCACACGGCGACCTGTCCCCGTACAACCTGCTGGTGCACGCGGGCCGGCTGGTGATGATCGACCTGCCGCAGGTGGTCGACGTGGTGGCCAACCCGCAGGGGGCCGACTTCCTGGCCCGCGACGTGCGGGTGGTGGCCGCCTGGTTCACCGCCCGCGGGATGCCGGCGACGGTGACCGATCCGGCGGCGCTGACCGAGGCGCTGCTGCGGGAGGCGGGCATCCGCTGACCGGCCGGCGTCCCGGGCGGGAGACCGCCCGGGACGCCGGTCCGGGTCACTGCAGGTAGCGCTCGACCTCCGGCACCGGGCGCTCGCCCTGGGCGTCCGGGTCGCCGTGCGCCTGGCGGGCGGCCCGGCGGCGGCGCAGCAGGTCCCAGCACTGGTCCAGGGACTCCTCCAGCGCGCGCAGCCGCTCCCGCGCCTCGTCGTCGGTGCCGGCCTCGTGCTGCTGCGCGTCGGCGCGCAGCCGGTGCTCCTCGTCGACGAGTTCCGAGATCCGGCTGAGGATGGTCTTGTCGTCCATGCCCGAAGCTTGGCACAGCGGACGGGTCCGCGCCCGCGTTCTGCCGCCGTCCGTGGATAGGTGAGCGTCGCTCGCGCTCCGCAACGGCCACTGTGTACGCCAGTGACGCATATCCCACGGGCTCCATTCTCGACAAAGAGATTGTTGTTACGTGAAATATCCTCCGACCTGCCTTTTGATCTGCGGCTCAGGATGGCATGCTCGCGGGCAACGTCACGGGTCGATACGGAGTCGCGACCCTGAGTCAACCGAGGGAGCGTTCAGGTGCCCGAACCAACGGACACACCGAGGCCCACCGGCCGACCCCGAATCGTGCCGCTGCGGCAGATCCTGCCGGCGGTGCTCCGCGACCCCGCCCGGGCTCTCATCGACATCGGTAACCGTACCGAAGGCGAACTGGTCCGGCTCAACCTCGGCTCGTTCCGGCCGTACCTGGTCACCCACCCCAGGCACGTGCAGCACGTCCTGCGGGACCGCGCGGACAACTACGAGCGGGCCGGTGACGGGCTGTTCTGGCGCCCGGTCAAGCGGCTGTTCGGCGAGGGGATCCTCGGCGAGGGGCAGATCTGGTCGGCCAGCCGGCGGATGCTCCAGCCGATGTTCACCGCCAAGCGGGTCGAGGCGCTGGTCGACGGCATGGCCGACGCGATCCGCGACGCGGTCGGGGAACTGGACGAGCCGGCACGCGCCGGGCAGCCGGTCGACATCGGCGTGGAGCAGGCGCGCATCGTCAGCCGGGCGATCATGAAGGTGCTGTTCGCCGACCGGATCTCGGTGCCGGACGCGATGCGCGTGATCGAGGCGCAGGACCGGATCGCCACCGCCGTCATCCCCCGGATCATTGTGCCGTTCGCTCCGCTGTCCCTGCCGATGCCCGGCGACCGCACGTTCGCCCGCGCCGTACGCATCGTCGACGACGTGCTGGTGCCGATCGTCCGCCAGACGCGGGAGTCCGCCGACCAGGGCGACGACGTCATCTCGACGCTCTGGCAGGCCCGCACCGAGGACGGGCGGCAACTCGACGAGCGGCAGGTCCGCAACGACACGGTGGCGATGTTCGCCGCCACCACGGAGACCACCATCAACGTGCTGACCTGGGCCTGGCCGCACCTGGACCAGCACCCCGAGGTGGCCGAGCGGCTCTACGCCGAGATCGACGAGGTGGTCGGCGGCGAGCCGGTACGCCGCGAGCACCTGAGCCGGCTCACGTACACCCGGATGGTGCTGGACGAGCTGCTGCGGCTCTACCCGATCGGGTGGATCATCCCGCGCCGCGCGGTCGCCGGGGACGTCATCGACGGCGTGCCGATCGAGCCCGGCGCCACGATGGCGGTCAGCCCGCTGATCACCCAGCGGATGCGGCAGTTCTGGGACCGCCCGGACGAGTTCGACCCGGAACGGTTCCGCCCCGAGCGCGTCCGCGCCCGCCACCGGTACGCCCACTTCCCGTTCGGCGGCGGGCCGCACCAGTGCCTCGGCATGTACCTGTTCTACCTGGAGGCCCAGCTCATCCTCGCCACCATGCTCAGCCGCTACCGGTTCCGGCTGCACCGCCCCGGCGTACCCGGACTCCGGCTGGCCGCGGCGCTGCGGCCGCGCGAGCGGGTCGAGCTGACGCTCGTCGCCGCCGGGCGGACGGAGCGGGCATGACCGACGGGCCGACACTCGATCCGCTCGCCGTCGCCGCGGAGCAGGGCCGGGTCTGCGCGCTGGCCGCGCAGGGCCAGCGCGGCCTGCGCAGGGCCGCCGCCGCGCACCCCGAGCTGTTCCCCGGCGACCCGTTCGACGCGACGCTGTTCAGCAGCATCGCGCAGGCGATGGCGTTCAGCGCGCCCTGGCACAGCGCCGCCGAACTCGCCGTGACCAACCGCGCGGTGCTCTGGGGCTTCGCTGTGGACTGGCTGGTCGACCACCAGGCCACCAGCCGGGCCGAGGTCGACCGGATCACCGGCGTCTGCCTGGACGTGCTCGACGGCGGCGAGTCCGGCGACCCGCTGGGCCGGTTCCTCGCCGAGCTGCGCGACGACGTCGCCGCCGCGCCCGCCTACCCGGCGCTGCGCGGCCACTGGCGCGACACGATGGCACGCACGCTCGACGCGATGGCCCGCGAGTGGGACTGGCGGCGTACCGGCCGCCCCACACTCGCCGACTACCTCGCCAACGCCGACAACCTCGCCGCCACGGTGGTGAACGTGGCGCACTGGATCCACACCGGATCGGTGTCCGACGCCGCCACGCTGGCACGGCTGATCGAGGTCGGCGACGAGGTCCAGCGGGCCCTGCGCCTGGTCAACGACCTCGGCACCCACCGCCGCGACGCCGAGTCCGGCGACCTCAACGCGCTGCTGCTGGTGGACGACCCGGCCGAGGTCGAGCGGCGCTTCGCCGAGCAGGTCGACCACTGCCGCGTCCTGCTGGCGAAGCTGGCCGGCGAGGTGCCCCGGGAGGCCGACTTCCTGTCCCGGCAGCTCGGCTTCACCACCGGCTTCTACCGGAACACCGACTTCTGGGGCGTGCGGTGACCCTCACCGCCGGACCGGTGCCCGCCACCCGGTCCGGGACCACGCACGACCTGATCACCGCACTCGGCGGCGAACCGGAGGGGCAGACGTCGCCGTCGGTCTACGAGACCGGGCGCCTGGTCGCGCTCGCGCCGTGGCTCGACGGCCACGACCGGCGCATGGCCTGGCTGCTGGCCCGGCAGCGTCCGGACGGCGGCTGGGGTGGCCCCGGCGGGTACGCGCTGGTGCCGACGCTGAGCGCGGTCGAGGCGCTGCTGGCCGTGCTGCACCGCGACGGGCCGGCCGCCGCGCCCGCAGCCGCCGCGCACCGGGGGCTGGCGTACCTGACCGGCGCGCTGCGCGCCGGCGCCCCGCCGGACCTGCCGGCCACCGACCTGATCGTGCCGGCGCTGCTGACGGCTGTGGACCGGCACCTCGACGGGCCCTCCGGTCCGCCACCCGGGCTGGCCGAGTGGGCCGGCCGGCCCCGCCTGCCGCTGCCGGCCGGTCTCGACCCGGCCCGGCTGACCCGGGTACGCGGACTGCTCGCCACCGGGGGGCCGGTGCCGGAGAAGCTGGCGCACGCGCTGGAGGTGGCGGGCGAGCTGGCGTACCGCGCGTCCGGGGTGCGTCCCTCGGCCAGCGGCGCGGTCGGCGCCTCACCCGCCGCCACCGCCGCCTGGCTCGGCGGGCCGGAGCCCGGGCCCGCCCTGGACTACCTGAACGCTGTCGCCCGGCCCGGCCCGGTGCCCTGCGCCAGCCCGATCACCGTGTTCGAGCGGGCCTGGGTGCTCGGCATCCTGGTCCGGGCCGGCGTGCCGGTCGGCGCGCCCGAGCCGGTGCTGACCGAGCTGCACGCCGCGGTCGGACCGTCCGGCGCGGCCACCGCGCCCGGCCTGCCCGCCGACGCCGACACCACGGCGGTCACGCTCTACGCGCTGGCGCGGCTGGGCCGGGCGCCGGGTGTCGCGCCGCTGGCCGGGTTCGACACCGGGGCGCACTTCTGCACCTGGCCGGGGGAGGACGGGGCGTCGCTGACCACGAACGCGCACGTGCTCGACGCGCTCGGCGAGCAGCCGAGCGCGCCCGGCGTCACCGGCGCCCGGCGCCGGGTCACCGAGTGGCTGCTGGAGCGGCAGGAGCCGGACGGCCGGTGGGAGGACCGCTGGCACGCCTCGCCGTACTACGCCACGTACGCGGTGCTGCTGGCGCTGGCCGACCACGCGCCGGACGGCGCGGCGCGCGCCGCGGTCGAGCGAGGGGTGGCCTGGCTGCTGGACACGCAGCGTCCGGACGGTTCCTGGGGACGGTGGGACGGCACCGCCGAGGAGACCGCGTACGCGGTGCTCGCGCTGGCCGACGCGGGCCGGTCCGGCGACCCCCGGATCACGTCGGCGCTGGCGCGGGGCCGGCGTCGACTGTCCGAGCTGGACGGATGCGACGGCGAACCGGCACTATGGCACGACAAGGACCTCTACCGCCCGACGCGGATCGTGCGCGCCGCGGTGCTGGCGGCCTCCGGCGGCGCCGGGGCGACCCGGACCAGGGCCGCACCTACCATGATCAGGATCGCTTGAATGAGGTTCACGACGGCTGCTAGCGTGCGCCGGAGTCGATCGGATTCCGAACCGACCGAAGACCGGGCCAGGACGGTGTGATGGGTTCCCGCAGTACGAATCTCCGTACGAAGATCATCGCGCTGCTGGCGTCGCTGACCGCGCTCTGGGCGTTCGCCGCGTGGGTGACCGTACGGGACGGATTCAACCTGCTCGGCGTGCAGACGCTCAACGCGCGCGTCTTCGAGCCGAGCGACCCGCTGCTGCAGGAGCTGCAGGCCGAGCGCCGGCTGTCGCTGCGCTACCTCGGCGAGTCCGACCCGGGCCGGTTGCAGGAGCTGGAGGCCCAGCGCGCCCGTACCGACGAGACCGCCGGCGCGCTGTGGCGCTCGGTGCGGGACTGGCGCACCGAGATCCCGGCCAGCGAAGAACTGATGAGCCGGCTCGACGAGCTGAAGACCGAGCTGGACCAGCTCGGCCAGGTACGCGCCGACGTCAGCCGCAAGACCATCGACCGGACCACCACGCTCATCGCGTACGACGAGGCGGTCGACGGGATCTTCGCGGTGTTCGACGCCCTCGGCGGCCTCGACGACGACGAGATCGCCGAGGACACCGCCGCGCTCATCGACCTCAACCGGTCCCGGGAGCTGCTGTCCCAACAGGACGCGCTGATCACCGGCGCGATCGCGGCCAACCGGATCACCGTCGGCGAGCAGACCGCGTTCGCCCGCCTGGTCGGCGCGCAGTGGTTCCTCGCCGACCGCACCTCCCGGGAACTCGCCCCGAGCGACCGCGCCCGCTTCGAACGGATGGTCGAGGGCGACGCGTTCCAGCAGCTCCGCACGCTCCAGGACCAGGTGCTCGCGGCCAAGGGCGCCGAGGTGCGCCCGCCGGTGAGCGCCGCGGCGTGGCAGGCCGCCGCCGAGAAGGCGATGGCCGACCTGCGGGAGGTGATCCTCGCCGGCGGTGAGGACATCGTGTCCCGGGCCATGCCGGTCGCGATCGGCGTCATCGTGCGGCTGGTGCTCGCCGCCGGTCTCGGCCTGATCGCCGTCATCGCGTCCGTGGTCGTCTCGATCACCACGGCACGGGCGCTCGTCCGCCAGCTCGAACGGCTGCGCGAGGCCGCCTTCAAGCTGGCGCACGAACGCCTGCCGAGCGTGGTGGAACGACTGGGCCGCGGCGAGGAGGTGGACGTCGCCCGCGAGGCGCCACCGTTGCAGTTCGGCGACGACGAGATCGGCCAGGTGGGCAAGGCGTTCAACGTCGTCCAGGAGACCGCCGTCCGCACCGCCGTCGAGCAGGCCGAGCTGCGCCGCAGCGTACGCGACGTGTTCCTCAGCCTGGCCCGGCGCACCCAGGCGCTCGTGCACCGGCAGCTCACGCTGCTGGACGCGATGGAACGGCGGGAACACGACGCCGAGGAGCTGGAGGACCTGTTCCGGGTCGACCACCTGGCGACCCGGATGCGGCGCAACGCGGAGAACCTGATCGTGCTCTCCGGCTCGACTCCGGGCCGGGCCTGGCGGCGCAACGTCCCCATGGTCGACGTGGTCCGCGGCGCCGTCGCCGAGGTCGAGGACTATACGCGGGTCACCGTGCGCCCGCTGGGCGAGGTGGCGCTCACCGGCCGCGCCGTCGGTGACGTCATCCACCTGCTGGCCGAGCTGATCGAGAACGGACTCTCCTTCTCACCGCCGCAGACCACCGTGGAGGTCCGCGGCCAGCTCGTGGCCAACGGCTTCGCCGTCGAGATCGAGGACCGCGGCCTCGGCATGAGCGCCGACGAGCTGGCCGCCGCCAACGCGCGCATCGTCGACCGGTCCGAGCTGAACCTGGCCGACGCCGCCCGGCTCGGCCTGTTCGTGGTCAGCCGGCTCACCGAGCGGCACGGCGTCAAGGTGCAGCTCAAGGAGTCCGCGTACGGCGGGACGACGGCGGTGGTGCTGATCCCGCGTGAACTGATCACCGCCGACGGCGCCGACGCGGCCGACGCCCTGCCCGCCCCCGGGACGGCCCTGCCGGCGGCGCCCGCACCGGATCCGGCGCGGAGCACGCGCGACGGCGACGGGCCGGCGACCCCGTCCGGCCCGGACGGCGACACCGAACCGGACCAGCCGGCCGAGCCCGCCCCGCAGGCGCCGGAGCCGGTGACGCGGGCACCCCGGCTGACCCCCTCCGGGCTGCCCGCGCGTACCCGTAAGCGGCAGCCCGGGGTGGCGGGGCCCACCACGGAGCTGGCGGTGGTGGAGCGGCGGCCCGCCGCCACGACCGACGAGCCTGACGCGTCGCCGGCGACGGAGCCGGAGACCGCGCCGGTCACCGACGCGGGACTGCCGGTCCGGGTACGCCAGGCCAGCCTCGCGCCGGAGCTGCGGCACGACCAGACCGAGGCGGAGGACGACGCCGCCGACGACGACGACACGGCGCGTGCACCGGAGCAGGTGCGCCGGATGATGAGCTCCTACCAGAGCGGTACGCGACGCGGCCGTACCGATGCCGCGCGCTTGCTCGGTGGAGCCCAGGGGGCCGGCGGCGGGCCGGCCGACGCGGACGAGCAGGTTACCTGACCGGGACGTCGACGCGACGGAAACCGGAAGTTGACGGCACACAAGCCGGGAAGATGAGGACGACGAGTGGCGCAGAAGACGGCTTCGAGCGCGGATCTGACGTGGCTGCTGGATGACCTGGTCGGCCGGGTCAAGCAGGCGGAGCACGCCGTGGCGCTCTCCACCGACGGACTGTTGATGGCCTCGTCCCGCGGATTGAGCCGGGACGACGGCGAGCACCTGGCGGCCATGGCGGCCGGCATCCAGAGCCTGGCCCGCGGCGCGGGCAAGCGGTTCGGTGGCGGGCACGTACAGCAGACCATCATCGAGATGCAGTCCTCCTTCCTGTTCGTCACCGCGGCCGGGCGCAACGCCTGCCTGGCGGTGCTGGCCTCGGAGGACGCGGACGTCGGCCTGATCGCGTACGAGATGGCCATGCTCGTCACCCGGGTCGGCCGGTTCGTCGCGTCACCGACCCGGGAACAGCCCCTCGGCGAGAACGCGGCACGATGACCGGCCGGGGGGACTCCGCGGAGCAGGAGTGGGTGGACGACCACGCCGGCCCGGTGGTGCGCCCGTACGCGGTGACCGGAGGCCGGGCCCGCCCGGTGACCGGCACGTTCGACCTGATCTCGCTGGTCACCTCGACCCGCACGGATGTCGGGTCGGAGTCCGGGCTGGGCCCGGAGCACGTGGCGATCGTCGGCCTCTGCCAGCGGATCCTCTCCGTGGCCGAGATCGCCGCCCATCTCGACCTGCCGGTGGGCACGGTCCGGGTCCTCCTCGGAGACCTGGCCGCCCGCAGCCTGGTACAGGTACGCGAGCCGCGCGCGACCACCGCCGGCCTTCCCGACGAGCACGTTTTCGAGGCGGTAATCAATGGACTACGGGCGCTCTGAGCGGCCGGCGGGCGCCGCGCCGCTGCCCACCGCGATCAAGATCCTGATCGCGGGCGGGTTCGGCGTCGGCAAGACCACGATGGTCGGCGCGGTCAGCGAGACCCGGCCCCTGCGGACCGAGGAGGTGCTGACCGAGACCGGGATCGGCATCGACGACCTGTCCGGCATCGAGGAGAAGTCGACCACCACCGTGGCGATGGACTTCGGCCGCATCACCATCAGCGACGACCTGGTGCTCTACCTGTTCGGCACGCCCGGGCAGGACCGGTTCTGGTTCGTCTGGGACGAGCTGGCACTCGGCGCGCTCGGTGCGGTGGTGCTCGCCGACACCCGCCGGCTGGCCGACTGCTTCCCGTCGATCGACTACTTCGAGGGGCGCGGTACGCCCTTCGTGGTGGCGGTGAACTGCTTCGAGGGCGCCAAGACGTTCCGTCTCGACGAGGTGCAGGCCGCGCTCGACCTGGACCCGGGCGTACCGGTGGTGCTGTGCGACGCGCGCAAGCGGGAGTCGGCCAAGGAGGTGCTGATCACGCTGCTGGAGCACGCCATGAAGCTGCGGGAGGCGCGCCGCCGCGCCGCCGAGGACTGAACGGTCACACATCGACGGGGGAGTGGCGATGACCGAGGTGAGCGTCCGGGCGATGACCCCGGACGAGTTCGACAGCTGGCAGGACGAACTCGCCGCCGGCTACGCGCGGGAGCACGTGGCCGCCGGCAACTGGACTCCGGAGGAGGCGCTCGACCGGGCCCGGCGGGAAAGCGCGGCCTTCCTGCCGCAGGGCATGGCGACGCCCGGCATGCTGTTCCTGCTCGGCGTGCTGGCCGACGGCTCGCCGGTGGGACGCCTGTGGATCGGCCTCACCCACCCGCGCGGGCTCGCCGGCTGCGCGTTCCTCTACGACATCGAGGTCGCCGCCGGGCACCGGGGCCGGGGCCTCGGGCGGGCGCTGCTCGCGGCCGGGGAGCGGGCGGCCCGGGAGCGGGGCGCGCAGGCGCTGGAGCTGAACGTCTTCGGCGCCAACGAGACGGCACGCAAGCTGTACGAGACGTCCGGCTACCGGGTGGTCACCCAGCAGATGCGCAAGGACCTGTCGTAGGGCGGTCCCTACAGGCGGGTGGCGGTCCGGATCAGGGCGGCGAGGGACCGGGACCGGCTGTGCGGCGGCCACGCGATCACAGTGGTCACCGCCGGAGCGTCCGGCACCGGCACGGCTACCAGGTCGGCGAGCAGCAGCGTCCGGACTGACTCCGGCAGCACCACAACGGTACGGCCGAGCGCGATGAGCTGGAACAACTGGGCGTGCTCCCGGACCTCGGGGCCCGGACCGTCCGGATACGACCCGTCGGCCCGGGGCCAGCGCGGCATCGGCAGGCCGGGCAGCGTCTCCACCTCGGCCATGAGGAGGTGCGGCCGCCGGGCCAGCGGATGGGCGGCCGGCAGGACCGCCACCTGCTGCTCGGTGACGAGTTCCTCGGTGTCCAGCCCGGTGGTCGAGTCGAACGGCAGGTGCAGCAGCGCCACGTCGGCCCGCCCGTCGCGCAGCAGCCGTTCCTGTTCGCCGATGCCGCACAGCAGCACCTCGACGGGGACCGCGTCCGGCTCGGCCGCGTACGCGTCGAGCAGTTTCGGCAGCAGCTCGCTCGACGCGCCCGCCTTGGTCGCCAGCACCAGCCCGGGGCCGCCGTTCACGGCCTGACCGGCGCGGCGGGTACGGCGGTCGGCGGCGGCCACGGCGTCCAGGGCGGCCCGGCCCTCCCGGAGCAGCACCGCACCGGCGGCGGTGAGCGCGACGCTGCGGCTGTCCCGTTCCAGCAGCGTCACGCCGAGGCGCCGTTCGAGTTGCCGGATCGCGCGCGACAGCGGCGGCTGGGCGATGCCCAGGCGGCGCGCGGCGCGGCCGAAGTGCAGTTCCTCGGCGACCGCGACGAAGTAGCGAAGCTCCCGCGTCTCCATCCCGCCACCGTACCGCCGGATCGATACCCGCCGGGTATCGGCCGCTACCGAGGTGGTGTTGGAGGCCCGCCCGCCGCGCGGACAGGATCGAGAGCATGAGCGAACGGACGATCGCGCTGGTGACGGGCGCGAACAAGGGCATCGGGTACGAGATCGCGGCGGGCCTGGGCGCGCTGGGCTGGCGGGTGGGCGTCGGCGCCCGGGACGAGCAGCGGCTCGCGGAGGCGGTCGCGAAGCTGCGCGCGGGCGGCGTGGACGCGTTCGGCGTACCGCTGGACGTGACCGACGACGCGAGCGTGGCCGCCGCCGCCCGGCTGCTGGAGACGGAGGCCGGCGGGCTGGACGTGCTGGTCAACAACGCGGGCGTGACGGGTGGCATGCCGCAGCACCCGGGTGACGTCGACCTCGCGACCATCCGGACCGCGGTCGAGGTGAACGTGATCGGGGTGGTCCGGGTGACCGAGGCGATGCTGCCGTTGCTGCGCCGCTCGGCCTCGCCGCGGATCGTCAACATGTCCAGTGGCGTCGGCTCGCTGACCCGGCAGAGCGCCTCGGAGGGCGAACATCAGACCGGCCCGCTGTCGGTGGCGTACTCGCCGTCGAAGAGCATGCTCAACGCGGTGACCATCCAGTACGCGCGGGCGCTCGCCGGCACGGGCATCCTGATCAACGCTGCCTGCCCGGGTTTCACCGCGACCGACCTCAACAGCTTCCGGGGCGTGCGGACCCCACAGCAGGGCGCGGCGATCGGAATCCGGCTGGCGACGCTGCCGGACGACGGGCCGACCGGCGGCTACTTCGAGGACGCGGGCACGATCCCGTGGTGAGCGGCGCTCGTCAGTACCACATGACCGGGTTGCCGGTCGCCACCGACGCCGCGCACAGCCGGCGCAGCGGCTCCACGATGTAGGCGAAGTCGCCGCCCGACCGGCTCCGGGTCCGTACCGCGAGCCGTTCGGGCGGCGGCTCGCCGTGCTCGCCCACCGGCCGCATCGCCACCACCGTCCGCGTCCCGCCGGTGGTGAACTCCACCCGGTCGCCGGGCAGCGGCCGCTGGCCGAACCGGACGGCCCGGAACAGCGTGACCGGCGGGTCGGCGCGGTCGAGGACGAAGAAGCCGTCCGGATCGACGCCCGCCTGAAAGCCCGGGCCGAACATGAACAATCCGCGGTATGCCTCGACGTACTGCATCACGACCGCGCCGGTCGCCTCGTCGACCAGCTCCACCTCGTCGGTGATCCGGGCGGTGCGGGCGAACGCGTCCAGCTCGGCGAGCGCGACCGCTGCCTGGTCGGCAGTGAGTGAGCCGCCGTTGGCGTCCGGCAGCGCGGCGGCGAGCGTCGGGAAACGGTGCTCGCCGGCGGCGCGTAGCGCCTGCTGGAACAGCCGCACACCGGCCCAGTTGGACACGTGCTCGTTCGCCTGCTCCATTGCCTTGTGCGGGCACGCCTCCGCCTGCCAGGCGTCGAACGTGCGGTGCGCGGCCTTGTTGCCCTCCCACGGCCGCAACAACGCGAGACAGCCGTCCTCGTCGTAGCCGACCGGCCCGACCGGGCACGGGGTGGCGAGGCCGTCCTGCCAGCACCGGCAGTACACGAACGCGTCGAGTCCCACGCCGGCACGCTACCGGCGCCCGGGCCGTCGGCGCGCACCCGTTGCCGGCGGCTCGTCTCCAGCGGCTCGTTTCCGGCGGGTCAGGTGACGGCGAGCAGCACGGCGTCTCCGCTCGCCGCCGCGTCGCGGTAGAAGTCGCGCAGGGCGGTGAAGTTCGGCAGCAGGTAGTTGTCGAACTCGTCTTCGCCGTCGTCCCAGATGTGCGGATAAATCTCGGCCTCCGACATGGCCGCCGGATCGAAGCGGGCCCGCAGCGTCGCGTCGTCCACCGCGTCGAGCCCGGCGGCCACGGCGCGCACGGCGTCGGGCATGAGCAGCCGGGCCGGGCCCATGCCGAGGTCCGGCCCGATCGGGTCGCCCCCGATGATCGCCGGGCCGGCGTCGCCCCGGACCTCGTACGTGGTGCCGTTCAGCAGGTAGTGCAGCCCGTGCCACGCCTTGTCGAGGTCGAGTTCGTCCGGACCGCCGTCGAACAGCGTGCCGACCGCGTCCGGGTCGGCCAGCACCGTCGCCAGGTCCTCGCCGGACAGCCGGCGTGCGGTGAACACCATGCCCATGTGGTCGTCTCCCGAGGTGTCGGTCGGAATCGGCGGCAGCGTAACGCGGGCGTCCGACAGCGTGCCATCATCGGCGCATGGCCTCGGAGTCCCGGCACCTCAGCGTCCACATCGACCGTCCGGTCGCGGAGGTCTACGCCTTCGCCGCCGACCCGGCGAACCTGCCCCGCTGGGCCCCGGGCCTCGGCGGCTCGGTCGTGCTCGTCGACGGCCACTGGTACGTGGACACGCCCGAGGGGCGGGCGCGGCTGACCTTCGCCCCGGCCAACGAGTACGGCGTGCTCGACCACGAGGTGCTGACGCCGTCGGGCGAGACGGTCTACGTGCCGCTGCGCGCCATCGCCGACGGGGACGCCACCGAGGTGGTGTTCAGCCTGCGGCGGATGCCCGGCATGAGCGACGCGGACTTCGACCGGGACACCGCGCTCGTTCAGGCGGACCTGGCCCGGCTCAAGGCCGTGCTGGAGAGCGCCGCCGGCTGAGAGGCGAGCGTGGTCAGTCCGGCGTTCCTGCCCGTGCCGCCGCGTGGATGACAGCGTCGAGGCCCTTCTCGAACAGCAGGTCGTCGTCCCATCGGGTGTCGTCGAGATGGCCGGAGGCGCTGAGGGTCGGATAGGCGCCGGCGCTCGCGGCGATGTGGTCGCGGGCTGCGGCTCTCGCGCCCGGGTCCGCGGTCTGGCGCCACGTGGCCTCCGTGAGCGAGGCGCCGATGACGTAGTTGGCCAGCATTCTCGTGGCGACTGCGAGGTGAAGACCGCCGCAGCCGCCGCGCACGAGCGCCGACTGGAGGAACTCGGTACGGGCCAGGACGTTGGGCCCGAGCATCGGGCGTCCGACCAGCCGGGGTGCCCAGGGATGGCGCAGCATCGCGCCGCGCCACGCCCGGACGAGGACACGGACGTCGTCCATCCAGTCGTCGCCGTCGTCCGGCACCGGCACCTCGCCGAAGATGTGGTCGACGGCCAGGTCCAGGACGTCGTCCTTCGTCTTCACGTGCCAGTAGAGCGCGGTGGCGGTCACGTCGAGCCGCTGGGCGAGGCAGCGCATCGTCAGGCCCTCGACGCCCTGCTCGTCCAGCACCGTCACCGCGAGTTCCACGATGCGTTCGAGGGTCAGCGGCGGCTTGCGCCGCGCCCGCGGCGGCACTGCCCGCAGCCACACCGGTGTCGTCGGTGCACCGGGCTCTGTCGCTGTCATGGAGCCACTTTAGTTCACTGGACAGGCAGCTTAACAACGGTAAGCTGATCGAACAGGCGAAAGTCCGGCGTCGACAGTAGGCAGGAGGGCGCGCCGTGCCCCTGCTGCGGATCCACCTCGACAGCGACCCCACCACCGCCCGCCGCGTCCTCCAGACGCATCGCGAGGGCGGCGTCCATCACGAGTCGCGGGAAGCGGCCCGGGAACAGGTGTGGCGCCAGGGTCGCACCCCGGCCGGTGACCCGGTCTTCGTCGGCGTCACCAACGGCCGCCGCAACGTGCAACTGCTCTACGACGTCGAGGTCTACTCCGACACTGTTCCGTGAGGACTCGCCGGCACTCATGACTCGCTGGGAATGGGAATTGCGCATTCGATTCCGGCGGCCGCAGATCCGGCGGACGCAATTCGGTGAATCAGTCGCCGATCGCGTCCCGCATTCGTTCCCTCGTCCAGTATTCGGACGGATCGGTGGCGCCGGGGCTCGGATTGTGCGTCGCGACCACCGGGCCGGGCGGTGCCGGTCGCCGCGCGCCCCCGTCGCGAGCCGCGACGACCACGACGGCCGCGGCCACGGCGAGCGCCGCGACGGCGGCCGCGCCGAGCAGCACACGATGGGACATGTCGCCTCCTCCGGGGCCGGGTGCCGGTCCGACCGGCACCGGTCCGCCTGGTGCGCCGGGCGGCACACCAGGCGGACGTCGTTCACCAGGTGTCGTTCGCGTACGTGTTGTAGAGCGTCCCCACCACCGCGGCGGAGAAGTACGGCGAGCCGTTCGTGTTCGAGCCGCTCGAGTAACTCATCACCCCGTGCACGTCACCGCGCCTGGTGGTGTTGTCGTAGCTGTAGTACCACGGACCGCCGCTCGAACCGCCCCCGAAGCCGCAGTTCATCTCGATCCGGTTGCTGCCCGCGTCCCGCGACGTGCCCGAGCAGACCCACTGGACCTCACCGCTGTCCTTGTTGCTCGGGTAGCCGAAGATGTCGTAGTGGTACGCCCGGCCACCGCCGGTGAGCAGCCCGTTCGCGCCGACCGCGTCCACGATCGACCGGCTGCCGTAGACGAGCGCGACCGCCACGTCGTACTGCCGCTCGCGGGTGCTGATCCAGCCGCTCGGCACCGCGAGCGTGGACCAGTCCCAGGTGCCGTACGGCTGCGCGCCGTTGCGGTACGACGGCACGAACATCCAGTTCGCGGTGTGCCAGTCCCGGCCCGGCCCGTCGTGCACGCAGTGCGCGGCCGTGAAGACCATGTTGCGCGCCGGGCTGTTCACCACGCTCGCGGAGCAGTAGTGGCCCAGACCGTCGGTCGAGCTGGTGTAGAAGATCTTCCCCACCGTGATCGACTCGTTCAGCTGGGCGCCGAAGCCGCTGCCGTCCTTCGGCGCCACCGCCTCCGCGAAGCGCCGCACCCGCTCCGCCGCAGGGCTCTGGGTGACCGGGCCGGCGGACTTCTCCACCTCGTCGGCCGGAGTGGCCGCCGCCATGCGCTCGGCCGTCCAGTATGCCCTGGCCTGCGCGGACGACCCCGCCTTGCGCTCGATCGACGTGACAGCGGCCGGAGCGGCCGTGCCCGCGGTGGTGCCGGTGCCGGCCAGCGCCGGAGTGCCGGCGAGGATCGCCGGCAGGATCAGGGCCGGCAGGGCCAGAAGTTTGATCGTCGTCTTCATGAAATCCTTCCCAGTGTTCGATTCCCGGATCGAAACTGGAGCGCCCCCGTTGTTCATCGCGATGCCGGCAACGTATCGACGGTATTCGGAGCGTGTCAACGAATCATGGACGTCGATTGTTTGCAGTGTCGGATGTGCGATCGGGGGCGACGGAATTCATCGAACAGCAATTTCTCAATGCGTGGGATGGGCGAAAGGGTGGCCCTTTCGGCCCGCTCAGCGGCGGGTCGACGTCACGAACCGGATCCACGCGGCCGGGGTGAAGGTGAGCACCGGCCCGGCCGGGTCCTTCGAGTCGCGGACGCCGACCACACCGGGCAGGTTGCCGGCGACCTCGACGCAGTCGCCGCCGTTGCCGCCGCTGCGGGTGCTCTTGCGCCACCGGGCGCCGCTCAGGTCCATGCCGCCGCCACTTCCCTCAGCAGTTCCAGGGTCCGCGCGCGAGGCAGCGCCTCGCCCCGGATGCGTTCCCACCGACGCTCCAGGGTAGCAATCTCCGAGGGCTGCTCGATGATCTGCGCGCGGGCCTGACTGTCCACATGCGCCACCCGGTTGCCGTCGCGCAGTTCCGCGATGACGAACGGCCCGTCCAGCCCGGGATAGGTCGGCGTGTCCACCGGTACCACGTGGAGCTGCACGTTCGGCAGTTCGGCGCAGGCGAGCAGGTGGGTCACCTGCGCGGCCATCAGCGCCCGGTCGCCGGCGGCGGCGCGGCGCAGCACCTGCTCGTCGAGCACCACGACGTACAGCGGCCCGCGCGGGCGGGTGAGGATGACCTGCCGGTCCAGCCGGGCGGTGACCAGGTCGGTGATCTCGTCGGCGGTCAGCGGCTGGCCGATGAACGTGGCCCGGGCGTACGCCTCGGTCTGCAACAGGCCCGGCACCCAGGCCAGTTGGAAGGCTCGCAGCGCGACCGCCTCGCGTTCGATGTCGACCCACGGGCGGAACCAGACCGGCTCGCGGCGGCGGACCGTGTCCGGCCAGAGCGCCTCGATCGGCTGGCCCAGCAGGTTCGCCACAGTCGCGCGGTGCCGGCTCTGCGGGATGTGTCCGGGGTTCGCCCATCGGGCCACCGTCTTCGGGTGCAGTCCGAGCCGTTCCGCCAGGCTCTCGGCGGTGTGGCCGGCACCGGCCAGCGCGGTGACGAAGGCATGGTTCATGCCCGTTCCTCCCCGGAGCAAAAGAACTGTCCGAAGGAGATTACACAACGCTGTGTGATTGTTCGGGCACCCTCGGCACGGTAGGGGCATGACCGAACCGACACCCACATCGGCGTACCCCCGGGTGGTGCTGCCGCTGACCGGCCACCGCGCGTGCGGTCCGGCCTGGCGCTGCGACCGCTGCGGCGAGCCCTGGCCGTGCCCGACCCTGCGGGCCGCGCCCACCGACGCGGCCCGCCGCGCCACGATGATCCCCGAGTTCTCCCGGCTCACCCGGCAGGCCATCCGCGACCTGCGCGGCCGGCCCGACGGCCCGGACCCGGTCGCGATCGTGCGGCGCTTCCTGTGGTTCCTGCCGCTCACCGACTCCGAGGCACGCGCCGTCGCGCTCCGGCTGCGATGACCACGGTACGGCGAGGGCCGCTCCCCGCCGGAGCGGGAAGCGGCCCTGTGTCAGCCGTACGCGAATCAGCTCGCGATCATGCGGCGCAGCACGTACTGCAGGATGCCGCCGTGCCGGTAGTAGTCCGCCTCACCCGGGGTGTCGATGCGGACCACGGCGTCGAACTCCACGCCGGTGTCGGTGGTGACCTTCACCGTACGCGGGGTGTCGCCGTCGTTGAGCGCGGTGACGCCGCTGATCGAGAACGTCTCGGTGCCGGTCAGGCCCAGCGACTCGGCGGTCTCGCCGCCCGGGAACTGCAGCGGCAGCACGCCCATGCCGATCAGGTTCGAGCGGTGGATCCGCTCGTACGACTCGGCGATGACCGCCTTCACGCCCAGCAGCATGGTGCCCTTGGCCGCCCAGTCACGCGACGAGCCGGAGCCGTACTCCTTGCCGGCCAGGATGACCAGCGGGACGCCCGCCTCCTGGTAGGCCATCGAGGCGTCGTAGATCGAGGTCTGCTCGCCGGTCAGGTGGTTCACAGTGAAGCCGCCCTCGACGCCCGGGACGAGCTGGTTGCGCAGCCGGATGTTGGCGAACGTGCCCCGGATCATCACCTCGTGGTTGCCCCGGCGGGAGCCGTACGAGTTGAACTCGTGCCGGGCCACGCCGTGCTCGGCCAGGTACTTGCCGGCGGGGGAGTCCGCCTTGATCGAACCGGCCGGGGAGATGTGGTCGGTGGTCACCGAGTCGCCCAGCTTGGCCAGCACCCGCGCGTCCGCGATGTCCTGCACCGGGGTCGGCTCCTGCTGCATGCCCTCGAAGTACGGGGGCTTGCGCACGTAGGTCGACTCGCCGTCCCAGGAGAACGTGTCACCGGTCGGGGTCGGCAGCGACTGCCAGCGCTCGTCACCGGCGAACACGTCGGCGTACGCGGCGCTGAAGCCGGTCGCGCCGATCGCGGAGGCGATGACGTCCTGGATCTCGGCGCTGTTCGGCCAGATCTCCCGCAGGAACACCGGGTTGCCCTGGGCGTCCTCGCCGATCGGCTCGTTGGCCAGGTCGATGTCCATGGTGCCGGCGAGCGCGTACGCGACCACCAGCGGCGGGGACGCCAGGTAGTTCATCTTGACGTCCGGGTTGATCCGGCCCTCGAAGTTGCGGTTGCCGGACAGCACCGACACGACCGCCAGGTCACCGTCGTTGACGGCGGCGGAGACCTCCTCCGGCAGCGGGCCGGAGTTGCCGATGCAGGTGGTGCAGCCGTAGCCGACCAGGTTGAAGCCGAGCTTCTCCAGGTACGGCGTGAGGCCGGCACGGTCGTAGTAGTCCATGACGACCTTCGAGCCCGGCGCCAGGGTGGTCTTCACCCACGGCTTGCGGGCCAGGCCCTTCTCCACCGCGTTGCGGGCCAGCAGCGCGGCGCCGATCATCACCTGCGGGTTCGAGGTGTTGGTGCAGGAGGTGATCGCGGCGATCACCACGGCGCCGTGGTCCAGCTCGTACTCGACGCCGTCGGCGCTGGTCACGCGTACCGGATTGCTCGCCCGGCCGCCCGCGCCCACAGCGGCGGTCTCCAGGTCGCGCGGCGCGTCCGCCGGGTCGTTGACGCCGTTGGCGGGGGAGTCGCTGGCCGGGAACGACTCGGCCGACGCCTCGTCGGCCGGGCCGTCGGCGCCGAACGGCTTCTCCTGCTGCGGCACGCCCGGCTTGCGGCCCGGGTCGCCGCCGGTCTCGTCGGCGGCCACGTAGTCGCTGAGCGCGGCGCGGAACAGCGTCTTGGCGCTGCCCAGCGGCACCCGGTCCTGCGGGCGCTTCGGGCCGGCCAGCGACGGCTCGATGGTGCTCAGGTCGAGCTCGAGGCGCTCGGAGTACTCCGGCTCGCGCTCCGGGTCGTGCCAGAGGCCCTGCTCCTTGGCGTACGCCTCGACCAGCGCGACCTGCTGAGCGTCGCGGCCGGTCAGCTCCAGGTAGCGGACGGTCTCGGCGTCGATCGGGAAGATCGCCACGGTCGAGCCGTACTCCGGCGACATGTTGCCGATGGTGGCGCGGTTGGCCAGCGGCACGGCGCTCACGCCGGGGCCGTAGAACTCGACGAACTTGCCGACCACGCCGTGCTTGCGCAGCATCTCGGTGATGGTCAGCACCAGGTCGGTGGCGGTGGTGCCGGCCGGCATCTCACCGGAGAGCTTGAAGCCGACCACGCGGGGGATCAGCATGCTGACCGGCTGGCCGAGCATCGCGGCCTCGGCCTCGATGCCGCCGACGCCCCAGCCCAGCACGCCCAGGCCGTTGACCATGGTGGTGTGCGAGTCGGTGCCGACGACCGTGTCCGGGTACGCCTGGCCGTTGCGCTCCATGATCGTACGGGCCAGGTACTCGATGTTGACCTGGTGCACGATGCCGGTGCCCGGTGGGACGACCTTGAACTCGTTGAACGCGGTCTGGCCCCAGCGCAGGAACTGGTAGCGCTCCTTGTTGCGCTCGTACTCCAGCTCGACGTTGCGCTCGAAGGCGTCTTCGCGGCCGAACAGGTCGGCGATGACCGAGTGGTCGATGACCAGCTCGGCCGGAGCGAGGGGGTTGACCTTGGTGGCGTCGCCGCCCAGGTCACGGACCGCCTCGCGCATGGTGGCCAGGTCGACCACGCAGGGCACGCCGGTGAAGTCCTGCATCAGCACCCGGGCCGGGGTGAACTGGATCTCCACGCTCGGGTCGGCGGTGGCGTCCCACGCGCCGAGCTGCTGGATGTGGTCGGCGGTGATGTTCGCGCCGTCCTCGGTCCGCAGCAGGTTCTCCAGCAGGATCTTCAAGCTGTAGGGCAGTCGCTCGTGGCCCTCCACCTTGTCGATCCTGAAAATCTCGTAGCTCGCGTCTCCGACGCGTAGCTGGGTCTTCGCACCGAAGGTGTCGAGGCTCGCCACGTCGTACTCCTTCACACCAGCGACCGTGAGTAGTCCTGAGCAGTTTGTCGCACCGACCGGGGCGCTGCCGTGCTTAGGCAACACTTACCTGCGTCGGTCTCTACAAAACCGTACGTCCGTCTTGCTATTCGTGCAACCTCGTGCCACGCTGCGGGACGAGGAGGTGCCACCATGATCCATCACGTCCTGCTCGCCTGCCCCCGCGGCTCCGAGGACGCGTCCCGCTCCTTCTACACCGGCCTGCTCGGCCTCACCGAGAAGCCCAAACCCCCGGCCCTCGCCGCCCGCGGTGGCTGCTGGTTCACCGGGTACGACACCGAGCTGCACCTGGGCGTCGAGGACGACTTCCGGCCCGCCCGCAAGGCGCACCCCGCGCTGCTGCGCCCCGACCTGGACGAGCTGGCCGCCCGCCTCGACGCCGCCGGACACGCCGTGACCTGGGGCGACGACGAGATTCCCGGCATGCGACGGTTCCACACGTACGACCCGCACGGCAACCGGCTGGAGTTCCTGGCCCCCGCGGGCTGACCCGGCGCGGGTAGGGTCGGCGGGTGGTCGACGTACAGCACTGGCTCGCCGCGCTCCCGCCGGCCCTGATCTGCCTGCTCGTGGGCGGCGTGATCGGCGTGGAGAGCATGGGCATTCCGCTGCCCGGCGAGATCGTGCTGGTCAGCGCCGCGCTGCTCGCCGCCACCGGCGCCGTCGGGCCCGAGTGGGTGGCGACCGCCGCGGCCACCGGCGCCATCATCGGCGACTCCATCGGGTACGCGGTGGGCCGCCGAGGTGGCCGCCCTCTGCTGGAACGGCTCGGCCGTCGCTTCCCGAAACACCTCGGCCCGGCACACCTGGCCCGCGCCGAGCTGAGCTTCGCCCGGCACGGCGTCTGGGCGGTGTTCTTCGGGCGGTTCGTCGCGCTGCTGCGCATCCTCGCCGGGCCGCTCGCCGGGGCGCTGCGCGTGCCGTACCGCCGGTTCCTGGTCGCCAACGCCGCAGGCGGGCTGGTGTGGGCGTTCGGCACCACCTACCTGCTGTTCTATCTCGGGCAGACCGCCGAGCACTGGCTCAAGGACATCTCCTGGGCCGGGCTGGTGCTGGCCGTGCTGGCCGGCGTGGTCAGCACCGCGTGGCTGCGCCGCCGAGCCAAGCGCCTGCACGTGTCCGAGCCCTCCGAGCAGCCCGCCCCGGTCCCCGCCGCCGACCGCTGACCCCCTTCGCCCCACGGCCAGAAGGCGGACGACCCAGTCCAGCGCTTCCAGGGCATCACCGGCCAGGCCCGTACCGCGCTCTCCTCGCCCCGTTCCGCCCTGACGCCGGCTCGCCTTCAGGCCGGCTCGCCTTCAGGCCGGCTCGCTTTCGTGCTGGCTCGCCTTTCGTCCCGGCGCACCCCGCGCGGTGATCAAGGAGTTTGTGTCCTGGGAGGGCTCCCGCAGGGACACGAACTCCTTGATCACCGACGCGGATCGAGGCGGGTGGGGTGGAGCAGGGCGGACGGGAGGGGCCGGGTCGGCGGGGTGGGGCGGACCGGAGCGGGCCGGGACAGGCGGGACAGGCGGGACAGCTCGGCCGGATGGGCGATGGGCGGGCGACCGGCGGCCGGGCAGGGGCGGGGCGCGGTGGACCGCCGGACCGGGTGAGTGGGGTGCACGGGATGCGCGCGACGCCGGGTGCGCTGCCCTGCCCCGTCGATCATGAAGTTGGCGGTGGCTGGTGTCCGATTTGTCGCCGCCAACTTCATGATCAACGCGGTGGGTGCGGTCGGGCGGGGGGTGCTGTGGTGCTGTTGGGGTGCGCTGATCGCGGTCACCCCTTGGGTTGGTTGAGATCTTGGTAGGAAATGGCCCCTATGAGGGCCGTTTCCTACCAAGATCTCTGCGCGCTCCGCCTTGCGGGACAGTAGTCCTGGAAAATGGGCGGTGCGGCCGGGGTCAGGGGGTGGTGAGCAGGGTGAGCAGGGTTTCGCGGGCGGTGCGAACTGCGGCCCGGGACTCCTCGGTGTGGTCCAGCGCCTCGAATCCGTGCTGTCCGTTCGGCACGTCCACCACGCACAGCGGGATGCCGCGCCGCCGCGCGACCACCGTGAACGCCTCGATGGTGGGAGCGACCTCGGGCCGTTCCCGCCCCGCCCGGGTCAGCACGAGCGTCGGCCGTGCCGCACCCTCCGCCCGCGCGGCGTCGGACCCCGCGACATCGGAAGAGGAAGAGGCTGCTCGCGTGACGTCGACATCGGCGTCGACGGGGGCGGCCGCGTCCGAGGGCGGGGCGGCGACCGGGTGCGCCGGGCTGTGGGCGGCGCCGGCGGGCAGGTCGAGGGCGTCTATCGGGCGGAAGCGCGGGTCCACCGGGGGCCATCCGGGAAGCGGGGCCAGCAGCGGGTAGGTCGCGGCCACGCCGCGCAGCCAGACCGGCGGGTCGCGGAGCCAGTCGCCGAGCAGCAGGCCGGCGCCGGAGAAGAACCAGAGGCCGAGCCGGTCGGGGTCGACGCGCGGGTCGGCGCGAAGCAGTTCGGCGGTGGCGGCGACCCGGGCGGCGACCGTGTACAGGTCGTCCGGGCTGGCCACTGTGAGCCGGGGGATCGCGGCCAGCACGCCCGCCTCGGCGAGCAGCGCGCCGTAGCCCCGGTAGAGCGGCCAGTCCCGCGCGTCGGGCGCCTCGGGCGGTCCCGGTACGCCGTGCACGACGACGACCGCGGGATGCCGGCCGTCGCCGGTGGGCACGTGCAGGTCGACGTCGCCGTGCCGCTCGACGGCGGCGGGCGGAGGATCGAGGACGAACGGGCTCTCCCAGAAAACGGTTCCCATCATTGCGATGGTAGGAGAATCCGCCGCCCCCGACTGTCCGGTCAGGACGAGGAGGCCTTGGCGTGCCGCTCGCGCAGCCGGTCCCGGATCTCCTCCGGGGTGTACGCCCGGCGCCGCCGTTCGGCCCGCGCCACCACCACTCCGGTCGCCGCGACGCCGGCGAGACCCGCGAGACCGAGTACCTTCCACCACCGCATCCGTTGCCGCATCCGCATAGGGTAGTCCTCCATGAGCATCAGCCTGGACGAGGCCGTGGAGCTGACCCGCACCGGCGACCTGTGGGTGTTCCGCGGACGCAGCGTGCCCGACCGGGCCATCCAGCTCACCACGAACAGCCCGGTGAACCACGTCGGCATGGCGGTGGTGCTCGACGACATGCCGCCGCTGATGTGGCACGCCGAGCTGGGGCGTTCGCTGCCGGACATGTGGACCGGCACCCACCAGCGCGGCGTGCAGCTGCACGACCTGCGGGACGCGGTCTGCGTCTGGGCCAACCGGTACGGCCAGCGGGGCTGGCTGCGCCAGCTCGAACCACCGGCCGGCACGGCGATGGAGGAGGCGGTGCTGCGTACCGTGGCTCGCCTGGACGGCACGCCGTTCCCGTCCACCGCGCAGCTCGCCTGGCGGTGGGCGCGGGGCCGGCTGCCGCACCCGCGCCGCCTGAGCCTCGGCGCCCTCCGGGGCAGGACCGGCGACCGGAACCAGATCGGCATCCTGAACAGGATCATCGACAGGGGCGAGGCCGGCAGCCGGGGCAGGGCCGGCGATACCGGTTACCGAGGCGATACCGGCCTCCGAGGCGAGACCGGCGACACGAGCAGGATCGGCGACGCCGGCAGGGAGAACGCCGCCGCGCTGGAGACCGCGTACTGCGCCGAGGTGGTCGCGGTGACCTATGAGGCGATGGGCCTGCTGCCCGCCGGGCGACGGCCCAACTGGTACGACCCGGGCCGGTTTTGGAGCGGCGACGACCTGGCCCTCAGCGGCGGCGCGCACCTCGGTGCCGAGATCGAGGTACGGATCCCGCCGCGCTGAGGAAGGTTTGCCGCCGGGGCGGGCCGGTAATGAGGAGCGTCGTGACGGCTTCCACCGACCTCGACACGCTCACCGACTTCTTCGACCGGTACGGCGTGGCGCTGACCACTGCCGACGTGCCGGCCATCGCCGGCTGCTACGCCCTGCCCGGGCTGGTGGTCGCCGACACCTACAGCTTCTCGTTCACCTCGCCCGCTGCGGTGGCGCTCAGTTTCGTCGGCGCCGCGCCCGACTACCAGGAGCGGGAACTCGTCGCCGCGAACGCGCAGATCGAGGACGTGCAGCAGATCTCCGCGCTGCTCACCGAGGTGGCGGTGCGCTGGGAGTTCCTGGACAGCCAGGGCGGCGCGGTCCCCGGCGAGCGCTACCGCTACCTGCTGCGCACCACCGAGG
The DNA here is from genome assembly GCF_049179035.1 of Micromonospora sp. WMMD1274. Lineage (NCBI taxonomy): Bacteria > Bacillati > Actinomycetota > Actinomycetes > Micromonosporales > Micromonosporaceae > Micromonospora > Micromonospora sp. WMMD1274. The sequence continues at coordinate 753,333 of NZ_JBMHMG010000001.1, read as the reverse complement.
ACGGCCCGGTTATCTGCACAGTCATCCGTACCGCCTGATCGTGCTGGCGCGGCGGCCGGCCACGCGGGCCGGCCGCCGCGCCGACGGGCGTCAGCGGTGGTGGGCGCCGGCCCAGCGGTCGGCCTCGGGCGCCGGGTGCAGGCCGGGCTCGTGCAGGCCCTCCTCGGTGACCTGGCCGATCCGGCGGTACGTGTCCGGCCGGCTGGTACGCAGGATCGCGCCCCAGATCAGGCCGACCACGCCCGCCGCCACCGGGATCGCCGGCAGCAGCCACTTCAGGTAGCTCGCGGTGTCGGGGGCGAGCAGCGCGTCGAAGTTGAACAGCAGCACCAGCAGCACGGCGGTGAGCAGGACCGTGCCGAGCGCCGGGGCGATCGCCCGCTGCCAGGCGCTCTCCGGGCCGGGGCGGCCCCGGAAGAAGCCCACCACGGAGGCCGAGGTGAGCGTCATCAGCAGCACGACGCCGACCGCCGCGGCGCCGGACAGCCAGGTGAACAGGTCGATGACCGGGTCACGGCCGGTCATCGCGAACGCCAGGAACACCACCACTGCGAGGACGCTCTGCACGAGCGAGCCCGCGACGGGCGCGCCGCTGCGGCTGGAGGTGGCGCCGAGGAAGCCCGGCAGCACCCGCTCCCGGCCCAGGGCGAACAGGTAACGCGCCACGCCGTTGTGGAACGACAGCAGGGCGGCCAGCACGCTGGTGATGAACAGGACGTTGGCGATGTCCGCGACGACCGCGCCGGTGTACTGGTCGAGCGCGCCGAAGATGATGCCCGGCCCCGCCTCGGCACTGGCCGCCGGGGCGTTCTCCGGACCGGTGAGCACTGTGAGCGCCCAGGCGGAGAAGGCGTAGAACAGGCCGGTGAACGCGACCGCGATGTAGGTGGCCCGGGCCACGGTGCGCCGCGGGTCCTTGACCTCCTCGCTGTAGATGGCGCCGCTCTCGAAGCCGGTGAAGGAGGCGATGGTGAACGCGAGCACCGCGCCGAAGCCGGCGCCGAACAGGTGGCCGGGGCTGATGCCGGCGGTGGTGACGGTGCCGCCGTCGGGGTTGGCGAAGGCGACCAGGTCGAAGATCAGCACGGCCACGCACTCGAGGATGAGCAGCACCGCGAGGACCGTGGCGTTGAGGTCGATGCGCAGGACGCCGAGCGCGCCGATGAACACCCAGGCCAGCAGCGCCCAGACCCACCAGTCGAGGCTGATGCCGGTCTTGGCGTCCATGAAGTCGCCCAGGATCGCGCCGAGCAGGCCGTAGAGACCGATCTGGATCGCGTTGTACGCCGCCAGTGCGACAGCCGAGCCGGCCACCCCGCCGGCCCGGCCGAGACCGTTGGCGATGTACGCGTAGAACGCGCCGGCGTTGGCGACGTACCGGCTCATCGCGGCGTAGCCGGTGGCGAAGACGGCCAGCACGGCGGCGAGGAGCACGTATCCGAGCGCGGCGCCGATGTTGCCGCTGACCGCGTACATGGTGGTGACACCACCGCCGAGAACGGTCAGCGGGGCGGACGCGGCGACGGTGAAGAAGACGAGGTGAGCGGTGCCGAGACGACCGCGGCGCAGCCCACCGTCGGAGAAGAACGGATCGGAGGACAAGGCTTCTCCAGGGGAGGGGGTGAGGGGATTGAGGTGTCTACTTCGGAACAACCTGAAGCAGGGTATTGGTGATCACTGATCGTGACAACCCCGCTTCGATATCGATTGGGGTGCGCGTGATCGGCCGGAATTGAGCTGTGCGTGGTCATGCCGTACCGTCCCGTGTCGACGATCACGGCCACCGTTCGAGGATGGACCATGACCTACCCCGGGGCGCAGGCCACTTACCGGCTTGCGGATGCGCTGTTCCTTATCGGACACGACGAGTTCACCGGCAAGCCACATGTCGCCGTCGACCGGCTGGAGTGCGGGCTGGCCGGCGCCGCGCTCGCCGAGCTGATGTTCGAGGGCCGGATCGCCCTCGACGGAGGGGGGATCGCCGCTGTCGATCCGCGGCTGTGGCAGGAGCCGCTCACCGACCTGCTGATCACCGAGATCCTGCGCCGCGAGGGGGCGCATCCGGCCCGGCTGTGGATCCGCTACCTGCGGACGCAGCTCAACATCAACGAGCGGGTGGGCACCCGGCTGGTCACCGCCGGCGTGCTCCGCCGTGAGCAGGGCAAGCTGATCGGCCGGATGGTGCGCTGGCCGGCCATCGACCCGAACCAGGCGGCCTCACCGCGGGTGCGGCTGACCGCGATGCTGATGCACTCCTCCCCGGCCGAGCTGGACCCGGGGACGCTGCTGCTGGCGACCCTCGCCGAGGCGGTCGGGCTGGCCGCGCACATCTTCGATCCGCAGGTGGCCACGCGGATGCGCGACTGCCGCCGGTTCCTGCCGGCTCAGCTCGAAGGGTTGCTCGCCGCCGTCGTGGGCGCGCTAGACGTCACCACCACGACGGTACGGCGATGACGTCCCGCCCCGGGCCGAGCCGGGGCGGGACGGCGCCGGTCAGGTCGGGTCGCGCCACATCGGGTAGAGGCTGGGGCCCTCCGGCAGGTCCAGCGTGAGCGGGCGGCGCCGGAATCCGAGCCGCTCGTAGAGCGCGGCGTTGCGCGGCGAACTGGCCTCCAGGTACGCCGCGGTGCCGGCCTGATCCAGCTCGGCCAGCTTGTTACGCAGCAGCGCCGAGCCGACGCCCTTGCCGTGATGGTCGGGGTGTACCGCGATGAAGGGCAGGTACCAGTGCGGCTCAGCCGGGTGCCGGGCGCTCATCATCTCGTCCAGCACACCGAACCGCTTCATGGCCTCCGCGCCGATCGCGGCCTCCATCTCGTCGAACTCGTCGCCCTCGTCGGCGTCGTGTCCTTCGCCGGTGGGCAGCCAGAGCGTGGCGCCCAGGCCGTCTCCGGCGACGTGCACCTCACCGGTGCGCAGCGCCAGCGCGACGAACGGTCCGAAGAAGGCGGGATGGACCCGGGCGCGGTGGTCGTCGGCCGGGAAGACCCAGCCGCTCACCGGATCCCGCATGAACGCCTCGGCGAGGATCGCGGTCACGACGGCTGCGTCCGCCGTGGACGCCCGCCGGATGTTGCCCTGCCACTCACTCACTGGCCAACCGTCCTACCGGCTCGACGAGCCATTGTGGTCATTGATCGGCGTGCAAGGTATCAGGTGTCCACGCCGTGCGGCAGGCCCCGATCGGAGTGCTCGCCGCGACCCGGTCCGTGTGGCTACGCTGGCCCGGACCCCGACAGGAGGACCATGTCCCGCACGCGTCGTCCCGGCCCGCAGCCCGGGACCGCCATGACCTCGTCCCCCTGGATCCTCGTCGCCGCGGGCGTGGTCGTGATGGTGGTCCTGCTGGTGGTGGCGCTCGGCTCGGTGCGGGGCCGGCGTACGTTCCCGGCGGCCGGTCCGGCGGATCCGGTGATGTCGCTGCCGCACGTCCCGCTGACGCCCACGGCGGTCAGCGCCACCGGCCCGTCGCCGGTGGCCGCCACCGCTCCGGTGGTGCCGGGCCTGTCTCCCCGGTCCACGGTGCTGCCCGCCCGGCCGACGCCGGCCGCGCCGACCCCCAGCCCTCGGGGCGTGGCCCGGCCGGTGCTGCCCCCGCCGCCGCCTCCCGCGCCGCCGCCGTCCGCGGTGACCGGCCGGTACAGCGTGATGAGCGCCTTCGACGGCGGCTTCATCGGCGAGGTGCTGCTGGTCAACACCGCGCGTACGGCGCGGGGCTGGACGGTGCGCGCGGTGTTCCCGGGTGGCCGGCTGGTCACCGCCTGGGTCGAGGGCGCCGAGCAGGGCGTGTTCCGCTTCGACGACGGCGTGTTCACCTACCGCAGCGGGTTCGACCTGGCCCCCGGGCAGTCGCTGCCGGTGCGGTTCCACATCGAGCGGGCCGGCACCCGGCCGGTGAGCTGCACCGTCGACGGCACACCCTGCGCCGAACGGTAGGTCGCGCGGCCCGCCAGGGGTCGGCGTCGGATGCCTCCTCTTGCAAGGTGACTGCTTTATTGCGGCAGTGTTTGCAAGGTATTGCAGAATGTTTCGGCAAGGGCTAGCGTGCGGGCGAATCAGCGACCAGAGAAAGGCCGTCGATGAAACCGCCGCCGATATCCCCCAAGGCGCTGCTCGCCCTGGTCACCTCCCTCGTACTCACTCTCGTCGGCGTGCCGGTGGCCCTCCACCAGCTCGGCGCCGACGCCACCGGCCCGGCCGCCACCCCCGACGTCCTGGCCGCCGGCAACGCTCCGCAGTGGAACCGCGAGCCGTCCCCCGACGCTCTGCTCAAGGCCGCCGCCGGCACCAAGAAGGCCGAGCAGTTCTACTTCGTCCTGCCGGACCGGTTCGCCAACGGCGACAAGCGCAACGACACCGGCGGCCTGACCGGCGGCCGGCTCACCACCGGCCTCGACCCGACCGACAAGGGCTTCTACCACGGTGGCGACCTCAAGGGCCTGATCGACCGGATGGACTACATCCAGGGCCTCGGCACCACAGCCATCTGGCTCGCGCCGATCTTCAAGAACCGGCCGGTGCAGGGCACCGGCGCGGACGTCTCGGCCGGCTACCACGGCTACTGGATCACCGACTTCACCCAGGTCGATCCGCACTTCGGCACCAACGCCGAGCTGAAGAAGCTGGTCGACCTGGCCCACCGGCGGGGTATCAAGGTCTACCTCGACATCATCGTCAACCACACCGCCGACGTCATCCGGTACGCCGAGGACAAGTACGGCTACGTGGACAAGAAGACCGCCCCCTACCGCGACGCGCAGGGACGCCCTTTCGAGGACCGCAACTACGCCGACGGCACCCGGAGGTTCCCGGCGGTGAACGAGAAGTCGTTCCCGTACACCCCGGTGTTCGCCACCCCGGCCGACGCGAAGGTCAAGGTGCCGGCGTGGCTGAACGACCCGACCATGTACCACAACCGCGGTGACTCCACGTTCGCCGGGGAGAACAGCGAGTACGGCGACTTCTTCGGCCTCGACGACCTGTGGACCGAACGTCCCGAGGTGGTCCGCGGCATGACCGACATCTACGCCCAGTGGATCGGCAAGGCCGGCGTGGACGGGTTCCGCCTCGACACGGTCAAGCACACGAACCTCGACTTCTGGCCGCAGTTCGCGCGCGGCGTCGAAGCCGCCGCGGCCAAGGCCGGCAAGAAGGACTTCTTCATGTTCGGCGAGGTCTACAGCGCCGAGCAGGAGATCCAGTCCACCTACGTGCGGCAGGGCGGACTGCCCGCCACGCTCGACTTCTCGTTCCAGGAGGCGGCACGCGGGTACGCCGCCGCCGACGGCTCGGCCAAGGCGCTCGCCGACGTCTACGCCAAGGACGACCTGTACTCCGCGCGGGACACGAACGCCAACCGGCTCACCACGTTCCTGGGCAATCACGACATGGGCCGGATCGGCTCGTTCGTCGCCGCCGCCGGCGGTGACGACGCCACCCAGCTGAACCGCAGCCGGCTCGCGCACCAGCTCATGTTCCTCACCCGGGGCCAGCCGGTCGTCTACTCCGGCGACGAGCAGGGCTTCACCGGACCGGGCGGCGACAAGGACGCCCGGCAGGACATGTTCGCCTCACGGACCGCCGACTACCTCGACGACGACCTGATCGGCACCACCCGTACCCACGCCGCCGACCAGTACGACACCCGCCACCCGCTCTACCGGACCATCGCCGAGCTGGGCGAGCTGCGGTCGGCGCACCCGGCGCTGCGCGACGGCGTGCAGGTGACCCGGCACGCGGCCGACGGGCCGGGCGTGTTCGTGTTCTCCCGCGTCCTGCCCGCCGACCGGATCGAGTACGTGGCGGCGGTGAACAACGCCGCGACGCCGCAGACTGTCACGGTGGACACCTGGTCGGCCGGCGCCCGCTTCACCGGCGTGTACGGCGGCGCCGCGGGCGCGACTGCCGGCGCGGACGGCAAGCTGAGCGTCACAGTGCCGGCGATGTCGGCGCTGGTGCTGAAGGCCGACCGGGCGATCCCGCAGGCCGGGGCACCGACGATCACGATCACCGAGCCGGGCGACACCCCGGTCCCCGGCAAGGCCGCCGTCACCGCCCAGGTGACCGGCGACCCGCTCGCCACCGTCACGTTCGCCGCCCGGGTCGCGGGCGGCAAGTGGACGCTGCTGGGCAGCGCGCAGCGCGCGCCGTACACCGTGCACCACGACCTGACCGGCCTGCCCGGCGGCACCCGCGTGGAGTACAAGGCGGTGGTCCGCGACGGCAAGGGCCGCACCGCCACCGCCCGCGCCACCGGCACCGTCGGCACCCCCGCACAGGGCGCGTCACGCGACTGGGCGATCGTGCACTACCAGCGCCCGGCCGGCGGGTACGACGACTGGCGGCTGTACGCCTGGGGCGACATCGACCCGGCGTACGTGACGCAGTGGCCCGCCGGGCAGCCGTTCGCCGGTGAGGACTCGTACGGCCGGTTCGCCTGGGTCAAGCTCAAGCCCGGCGCGAAGTCGGTCGGATTCCTCGTGATCGACGGCGACGGCAACAAGGACGTCGCGAACGACCGCACCATCGACGTGACTGCGACCGGCGAGGTCTGGGTCAAGCAGGGCGACCCGGCGGTCTACCCGACGCGGCAGGCCGCCACCGGCGAGCCCGACCCGCCCGTCGCCCAGGACACGGCGCTGATCCACTGGCGCAAGGCCGACGGGAACTACGACGGCTGGGGCCTGCACCTGTGGGACGGCGCGGCCACCCCGACCGACTGGGCCGCCCCGCTCAAGCCCGAGAAGATCGACGCGTACGGGGCGGTGTTCCGGGTGCCCCTCGCCGCCGGGGCGACCGGGCTGAGCTACATCATTCATTCCGGTGACGAGAAGGACCAGCCCGAGGACCAGCGGCTCGACTTCGCCTCCGCCGGACGCGAGGTGTGGCTGCTCGCCGGCGTCAAGGGACGGTTGTTGCCCACCACCACGTCCGGCGCCGCCAAGGACCTCGACCTGACCAAGCAGAAGGCGCAGTGGATCGACAGGTCCACAGTCGCCTGGGCGACCGGGCCGACCGACGGCAGGCGGTACGCGCTCGCCGTCGCCCCGGCCGGTGGGATCGGCCTCGCCGACGGCGAGCTGACCGGCACGTACACCACCATCGGGCTGCGGGCGCAGCGCAACGGGCTGACCGAGGCGCAACGGCAGGCGTACCCCCATCTCTGGGCCTCGCACGCCTTCACGCTCGACCGCGCCGACCTGGCCCGGGTGCCGGCGGCGCTGCGCGGCCAGATCGTGGTGACCGAGCGGGACGCCGACGGTGCGCTGCTCGCCGCCACCGGCGTGCAGATCCCCGGCGTGCTCGACGACGTCTACGCGGCGGCGACCGGCGCGAAGCTCGGCCCGACGTTCGCCGGTCGGGTGCCCACCCTGGCGGTGTGGGCGCCGACCGCGCGGACCGTCTCGCTGGAGCTGTACGACTCGCCCACGGCCCAGCCGACCAGCGTGGCGATGCGCCGCGACGACCGCACCGGCGTCTGGTCGGTACGCGGCACGAAGGCGTGGAACGGCCGCTACTACCGCTATCGGGTGCAGGCGTGGCAGCCGGCCACGCAGAAGATGGTCACCGCGTCGGTGACCGACCCCTACTCGGTGGCGCTCGCCCCGAACTCCACGCACAGCCAGATCGTCGACCTGACCGACCCGGCGCTCGCACCGGCCGGCTGGGCGAACCTGCGCAAGCCGGCCGCCCCGCCGGCGTCGAAGGTCCAGATCTCCGAGCTGTCGGTGCGGGACTTCTCCATCGCCGACACCACGGTCCCGGCCGAGCGCCGGGGCACCTACCTGGCGTTCACCGACCCGAACACGGCAGGCATGAAGCACCTGCGGGCGCTCGGCGACGCCGGGGTCAACCACCTGCACCTGCTGCCGGCCTTCGACTTCGCCACCATCCCGGAGAAGCGGGCCGACCAGGCCCGGCCGGCCTGCGACCTGGCCGCGCTGCCGCCGGACTCCGACGAACAGCAGAAATGCGTCGCGGCGGTCGCCGGCACCGACGGCTACAACTGGGGGTACGACCCGCTGCACTACACGGTGCCCGAGGGCGGGTACGCCGTCGACCCGAACGGCGCGAAGCGCACCACCGAGTTCCGCCGGATGGTCGCCGGGGTGAACCAGGCCGGCCTGCGGGTGGTCATGGACGTGGTCTACAACCACACCTCGGCCGCCGGCGCCGACCCGAAGTCGGTGCTCGACCAGGTGGTGCCCGGCTACTACCACCGGCTGCTGGACGACGGGACCGTCGCGAACTCCACCTGCTGCGCCAACACCGCCCCGGAGCACGCCATGATGGGCAAGCTCGTGGTGGACTCGCTGGTCACCTGGGCCAAGGCGTACAAGGTGGACGGGTTCCGGTTCGACCTGATGGGCCACCACCCGAAGGCGAACATCCTGGCCGTACGGGCCGCGCTGGACAAGCTCACGCTCGCCCGCGACGGCGTGGACGGTCGCAAGATCCTGCTGTACGGCGAGGGCTGGAACTTCGGCGAGGTCGCCGACGACGCCCGGTTCACGCAGGCCACCCAGGCCAACATGGCCGGCACCGGCGTCGGCACGTTCAACGACCGGCTCCGCGACGCGGTGCGCGGCGGCGGCCCGTTCGACGCCAACCCGCGGGTGCAGGGCTTCGCCTCCGGCCTCTACACCGACCCCAACGGTGACGAGGTGAACGGCCCGGCGGCCGAGCAGCGGGCCCGGCTGCTGCACCAGCACGACCTGATCAAGGTGGGGCTGACCGGGAACCTGCGCGGCTACCGGTTCACCGACTCCACCGGCAAGCGGGTCACCGGCGCCCAGGTCGACTACAACGGCGCCCCGGCCGGATACACGGCCGCGCCGGGCGAGGCGGTCACCTACGTCGACGCGCACGACAACGAGATCCTGTACGACGCGCTGGCGTACAAGCTGCCGCAGGGGACCTCGGCACAGGACCGGGCCCGGATGCAGGTGCTCGCGCTGGCGACCACAGCGCTCGGGCAGGGCGCCGGGTTCGTGACCGCCGGCTCCGAGCGGCTGCGTTCGAAGTCGCTGGACCGCAACTCGTACAACTCCGGTGACTGGTTCAACCAGATCCGGTGGGACTGCGCCCAGGGCAACGGGTTCGGCGCCGGCCTGCCGCCGGAGGCGGACAACAAGGACAAGTGGTCGTACGCGAAGCCGCTGCTGGCCGATCCGTCGCTGGTGCCGGACTGCGCGGCGATCGAGCTGGCCGACGCCCGGTACGCGGAGCTGCTGCGCGTCCGCCGGTCCTCGCCGGTGTTCGGGCTCGACACAGCCGAGCAGGTGCAGAAGCGGGTGGCGTTCCCGCTGTCCGGGACGAAGGAGACCCCGGGCGTGCTCACCATGACCCTCGACGCGCGAGGGCTGGACGGGAAGTGGAAGTCGGTGACAGTCGTCTTCAACGCCACGCCGGAGACGGCGGAGCAGACCGTCACCGGGCTGCGCGGGGCGAACGTGGCGCTGCATCCGGTGCTGCGGAACTCGGCCGACCCGGCGCTGCGTACCGCGTCGTTCGACCGGGCCGCCGGCACGTTCACCGTGCCCGCGCGCAGCGTGGCGGTGTTCGTCCAGAGCTGACCGGCAAGGCCGACCGGCCCCCTGCCACGTCACGTGGCAGGGGGCCGGTCGCGTACCGGCGGACCGTCAGGTCAGTTGAAGCAGTCCTCGACGGTGTTGGCGCAGTTGGTGGGGTCGTTGTTGCTGATGAGGGACTTGTCGTCGAGCTTGACGCGTCCTTCGTTGTTGAGGACGCCGCCGGCGACCCGGTGGAGCTTGCTGGAGTCGGTGGCGGTGTTCTTGGTGACGTGGGTCTTGGTGAGGGTGATCTTCGCCTTGTTGTTGAAGATGCCTCCGCCGTTGAGGGCGGTGTTGCCCTTGATGTCGGTGTCGCGGATGGTGAGGGTGGCGTTGTCGTCCTTGTCGTGGTCGCGGGCGAGGAAGCCGTCCTCGATCTTGATGAGCCACTCGCCGTTGTAGATGCCGCCGCCGAACCGGTTGGCGGTGTTGTCGGCGATCTTGCTGTCGGCGATCGTGGCGCTGGCGTGCTCCTTGTCGTTCGGGTAGCCCCAGTGCTTGCCGCCGGTGACCACGACACCGCCTCCGTCGCCGTCGGCGTGGTTCTTGGCGACGTGCACCTTGTCCAGGTCGAGGTCGGTGTTCTCGGCGTAGACGCCGCCACCGTTCTCGCAGGCGGTGTTGCCCGTGATCGCGGTGAAGGACACCGTGACGGTGCCGCCGCTGCTGAACAGGCCGCCACCGTTCTTGCCGGCGCGGTTGTCCGACAGGCTCGACTTCACGCCGTCCTTGCCGTGGTCGGAACCGTAGATCTCGACCGTGCCGGCCTCGTGGTGCTTCTCCTTCTTGTCGTAGCCCTTCGGCGCGGCGGAGGCCGCCGGGCCGTGCCCACCGGACAGGCCGCTGCCGTTGGCCACACCGCCGCCGTTGCCGCCGGCGGTGTTGTCGTCGACGTGGGTCTCCTCGACCTTGAGGATGCCCTCGTTGTAGACGCCGCCGCCGTCGCCCTGGGCGTGGTTGTCGACGACCTTGCTCTCCTTGAGCCAGGTGCGGCCGTAGTTGGCGATGGCGCCGCCGTCGCCCTCGGCGTTGTTGTCGACCAGCTTGACGTTGTCCAGGTAGGCGCTGCCGCCGCGCTCGACGAGCAGTGCGCCGCCGTCACCCTCGACGCGCTTGTCGTCGTCCTTGCCGCCGTTCATGCCGCCGTCGGCGACCGGCGCGGCAGTGACGGCAGTGGTCGCCGCGGCCGGAGCCGCGACAGCCGGGGCCGCGGCCGGGGCCGCCACCGCCGGGGCGGCAGCCGGAGCGGCGGCCGGCGGCTGGCCGCCGCCGGGAGCCCCGCCACCCGGGTACTTGAACTCGTTGGCGTTTCCGCCCTTGACGGTGAGGTCCTTGAGGGTGAGGTCGCCGCCGTCGACGACGCGGAAGATGCGGAAGGTGTCTTCGGCGTCGCGCTTGATGGTGGAGCCGTTGCCCTTGATGGTGACGTCCTGCTTGATCTCGGGCAGGGCGGAGCCGAACTTGCGGTCCTTGACGCCGAGTTCGTAGGTGCAGTTCTCGGCGAGCTTGATGGTGCCGCCGTGGTCGCGGTTGGCCAGTTCGAGGGCGTCGACCAGGGCGTCGTCGTCGCAGGCGACCTCGCGGGTCTTGCCGTGGTCGTCCTTGCCGTCCTTGCCCCACTCGCCCTTGTCCGGGCCCCACTCGCCACGGTCGCGGCCTTCCTGGCCACGGTCCTTGCCGTCCTTGCCGTACCCGTCCTTCTCGTGCCCGTCCTTGTCGTAACCGTCCTTGCCGTACTCACCCTTGTCGCCGTGGTCGCCGTCGCTGAGCTGCTGCGTGGTCGACCACTTGACGTCGGCGAGCCGGTGCGGGCCGGTGGCACCGGTGGTCGCGTAGGCCACGCCGGCGAGGCTGACCGCTCCGGTCAGGCCCACAACGCCGGTGGCGAGCCACATCCGGCGACGCCGGAGCGGGGAGATGGTCTTGCTGGTGGCGTCATCGTTATTGCGAAGGTAGTTGGACATCGGAGCTCTCTGCCCTCTCCTTGTACCTGACAAGGTCGCTTCGCCCTGGCGAGGCGGCCTTCGCTACAAATCGGTTGTAGCTGCTGAAGATGACCGTATGAGAACCTTCTTCGCCTCGTGGTCATACACGAAAAAAACCCGCATAAGGGTGCGGGTGGGATGGGCGGGCGCAGTGCGGTCCGGATGCCCCGGCGGGGGACACCGCGGCCAGTAGGGCTGCTCCGGGGTGGGAGCCCTCCTCGCGCCGTGGCGCGGGGAGGGCTCCCCGGTTATGTGGTGGTTCCGTCAGTTGAAGCAGTCCTCGACGGTGTTGGCGCAGTTGGTGGGGTCGTTGTTGCTGATGAGGGACTTGTCGTCGAGCTTGACGCGTCCTTCGTTGTTGAGGACGCCGCCGGCGACCCGGTGGAGCTTGCTGGAGTCGGTGGCGGTGTTCTTGGTGACGTGGGTCTTGGTGAGGGTGATCTTCGCCTTGTTGTTGAAGATGCCTCCGCCGTTGAGGGCGGTGTTGCCCTTGATGTCGGTGTCGCGGATGGTGAGGGTGGCGTTGTCGTCCTTGTCGTGGTCGCGGGCGAGGAAGCCGTCCTCGATCTTGATGAGCCACTCGCCGTTGTAGATGCCGCCGCCGAACCGCCCGGCCGTGTTGTCCACGACGGCGCTGTCGGCGATCGTGGCGCTCCCCGCGAGGCCGTCCTTCTCGGCGCCGTTGCCGGCCCAGTCCCGCCCGCCGGTCGTCACCACGCCGCCACCGTCGCCGTCGGCGTGGTTGCCCGCCACGTGGACCTTCTCCAGCAGCAGATCGGTGTTCTCGGCGTAGACGCCACCACCGTTCTCGCAGGCGACGTTGCCGCCGATGGCGGTGAACGAGACCGTGACCCAGCCGCCGCTGCTGAACACGCCACCACCGTTGCGACCCGCCCGGTTGTGGCTCAGCGTGCTCAGTGAGGCGTCCTTGCCCTCGTACGCCCCGGTGATCTCGACGGTGCCCGCGCGGTGCTTGCCGTGCTCGCCCTTGTCGGCCTTCGCGGCCGAGGCCAGGTCGACCGGCCCGTCGTGGTGCGCACCGCCGCCGTTGGCGATGCCGCCGCCGTTGCCGCCGGCGGTGTTGTCGTCGACGTGGGTCTCCTCGACCTTGAGGATGCCCTCGTTGTAGACGCCGCCGCCGTCGCCCTGGGCGTGGTTGTCGACGACCTTGCTCTCCTTGAGCCAGGTGCGGCCGTAGTTGGCGATGGCGCCGCCGTCGCCCTCGGCGTTGTTGTCGACCAGCTTCACGCTGTGCAGGTGCGCGCTGCCGCCGCGCTCGACCAGGAGCGCGCCGCCGTCACCCTCGAACCGCTTGTCGTCGTCCTTGCCGTCCGGTCCGGCCGCCTTCGGCACCGACGGTCCGGGGTACTTGAACTCGTTGGCGTTTCCGCCGGAGACCGTGAGGTCCTTGAGGGTGAGGTCGCCGCCGTCGACGACGCGGAAGATGCGGAAGGTGTCTTCGGCGTCGCGCTTGATGGTGGAGCCGTTGCCCTTGATGGTGACGTCCTGCTTGATCTCGGGCAGGGCGGAGCCGAACTTGCGGTCCTTGACGCCGAGTTCGTAGGTGCAGTTCTCGGCGAGCTTGATGGTGCCGCCGTGGTCGCGGTTGGCCAGTTCGAGGGCGTCGACCAGGGCGTCGTCGTCGCAGGCGACCTCGCGGGTCTTGCCGTGGTCGTCCTTGCCGTCCTTGCCCCACTCGCCCTTGTCCGCGCCCCACTCGCCACGGTCCTTGCCGTCCTTGCCGTACCCGTCCTCGCCCTTCTCGCCGTCCTTCCCGCCCTCGGCGCGGGATTCGTCACCGGCGTTCTGCGGCGCGGCGGCGTGGTTCTCCGCCACCGGTTCGGTGCCGGACTTGTCGTCGCGGGCGGCGAGACCGCCGAGCGCCGCCAGCCCGACGACGCCGGTCAGCCCGGCCACGCCGGTGGCGACCCAGAGCGCCCGCCGTTTGCTCGTCCGCGGCGGGGGCGCCATCGGAGCGCCGCCGTCGGGTGTCGTTACGTCGTTCGACATGAGAGCCCTTTCGGTTCTTCCCAAACGGGTCGCACCGCCCCAGGCCGGGCGACCAGCTACAAACCGGTTGTAGCCTCTGATCAGCACCGTATGAGAAGGTTCCTCGCGAGGAAGACGTATCCGAAAAAAGCCCGCATTCCTCCCACGAACGGCGGTCGGTGACCAACCACGTCAGGGGGACCGCAACGGCCCAGACGACGGCGGGCCCCACCACCTGCCCGGAGAAGGCGCGGTGGTGGGGCCCGCCGGAGATCGCGGCCGCGAGGATCAGCCGGGCAGGCGCGGGCCCGCCTCACGCTGCTCGGCCAGCCAGGTCTCCACCTCGGCGGAGGCACGCGGCAGCCCGGCCGACAGGTTCACCGGACCGTCCGCGGTGACCAGGATGTCGTCCTCGATCCGCACGCCGATGCCCCGCAGCTCCTCCGGAACCAGCTCGTCCTCCGGCTGGAAGTAGAGCCCCGGCTCGACGGTGAGCACGTACCCCTCGCCGAGCGGCCCCTCGCGGTAGGTCTCCTTGCGCGCGTTGGCGCAGTCGTGCACGTCGATGCCGAGCATGTGGCTGGTGCCGTGCAGCGTCCACCGCCGGTAGACCGTGGAGGCCGGGTCCATCGCCTCGTCCACACTCACCGGCAGCAGCCCGAGATCCTTCAGCGCCTCGGCCAGCACCCGCATCGAGGCCAGGTGCACGTCCCGGAACGCCACGCCGGGCCGGCACATCTCGATGCCGGCCTGCTGCGAGGCGTACACCGCGTCGTAGACCTGACGCTGCAACGGCGTGAACCGGCCGTCGATGGGAAGCACCCGGGTCACGTCGGCGGTGTAGAGGTTGCGGTTCTCCACGCCCATGTCCATCAGCAGCAGCTCACCCGGACGGGTCGCGCCGTGGTTGTGCACCCAGTGCAGGATCGTGGCGTGCTCGCCCGCCCCGACGATCGAGCCGTAGCCCACGTCGTTGCCGTCGTGCCGGGCGCGCAGCGCGAAGACGCCCTCCAGCAGCCGCTCGGAGACCCCGCGGTCGGCCGGCAGCGCCCGTGCCACGTCCTCGAAGCCGCGCACCGTGGCGTCGCACGCCTCCTGGAGCTGCGCGATCTCCCACTCGTCCTTGACCAGCTTCAGCTCGGAGATCGCGATCGCCAGCTCCCGGTCGCGGCCGGGCTGCCCCTCGGCGCGCGCGCCGTCGTAGGGACGCACGGCCGCGTCCACCCGGGCGTCGAAACCGCGGAGCACCCGGGTACGCCCCGGCGCCAGCTCGGCCAGCGCCGCGTCCAGCTCGCTCAGGTCGGCCGTCGGCAGGCCCAGCTCGGTGGACTTCTCCCGCAGCGTCGGCCGGCGGCCCACCCACAGCTCGCCGTGGCGGCTGCGGAAGAACTCGTCGGTCGCCCGGGACGAGCGGGGCCGCATGAACAGCGTGGACTCGCCGCCCGGCCGCAGCACGAGGACGCTGTCCGGCTCCAGGTCGCCGGTCAGGTACGCGAAGTCGCTGCCCGGCCGGAACCGGTGGTCGGTGTCGTTGGCGCGTACCTTCTCGTTGCCAGTGGGGATGACCAGCGTCTCGCCCGGGAAGGCCTCGGCCAGCGCGGCCCGCCGCTTGGCGTGGTTGGGCACCTCCGGGCGCGGGGTGACCGGCAGTTCGGTGTCCCGCCAGCCCTGCCGCATGAACGACAGGAACGCCTCCGGGAAATCCGGGTCGTGCGACTCCGTGCCGTCCGCCGCCTTGCCCTGCCGGGTCCGCTCCTCGGCCATGATCCGCCCCTCCCTGAGCCTCGTCGCTGGTCCCGACGGTACCGCGCGCACGACAGCGGGAGGTGCCTGCGGTGCCGCGACGACGGCTTCCGGCGCGTGGAAAGATGGCGACCATGTGCGGACTCCTGGCCTTCTTCAGCGCGCGCGGCGACGCCGCCGCCCACCGCGACAACATCGCCGGCGCACTGGAGTGCCTGCACCACCGCGGCCCGGACGAGACAGGGGTCGAGGTGGTCGGCGACGCCTCCGGCCGGTACGCGGACGGCGTGTTCGCGCACAAGCGCCTGGCGATCATCGACGTGGCGCTGAGCCACGAGCCCCTGCCCTACGCGGGTGGGCGTTACCTGCTCACCTTCAACGGCGAGATCTACAACTACATCGAGCTGCGCGACGAGCTGATCCGCGACTACGGCGCCCAGTTCGCCACCAACGGCGACGGCGAGGTGATCGTCGCCGGCTACCACTACTGGGGTGAGCAGGTGCTCACCAAGCTGCGCGGCATGTTCGCGTTCGTGATCTGGGACCGGCAGGAGCGGCGGGCCTTCGGCGCGCGGGACTACTTCGGCATCAAGCCGCTGCACTACCTGGAAACCCAGGACGGCCTCTACCTCGCCTCGGAGAAGAAGGCGCTGCTGCCGTTCGCGCACTCGGCGTACCAGGGCGACGCGGGCATCGACACCGCCAACCTGAGCCACTACCTGACCCTCCAGTACGTGCCGGAGCCGGGCACGCTGCACAAGGGGATCAGCCGGATCGGCTCGGGGGAGTACCTGACCTGGACCCCGGGTGGCCGGATCGAGGTGCGCCGCTGGTACCGCCCGGTGTTCCGGCCGGCCCCGGTCTCCGACGAGCAGCGGCTCTACCACGACATCCGGGAGACGCTGCGCGAGAGCGTCCGGATGCACATGCGCTCGGACGTGCCGGTCGGCTCGTTCCTGTCCAGCGGCATCGACTCCACCGCCGTGGTGGCGCTGGCCCGCGAGTTCAACCCGAACATCCTCACCTTCACCGTCGGCTACGACGTGCCGGGCTACTCCGAGATCGACGTGGCCCAGGACTCGGCCCGGCACCTCGACGTGACCACGATCCCGACCAAGATCGGGCCGCAGGACATGATCGAGGCGCTGCCGAAGATCGTCTGGCACCTGGACGACCCGGTCGCCGACCCGGCGCTGGTGCCGCTGTACTTCGTGGCGAAGAAGGCCGCCGAGCACGTCACGGTGGTGCTGTCCGGTGAGGGCGCGGACGAGTTCTTCGGCGGTTACACGATCTACCGGGAGCCGTTGTCGCTCAACGCGGTCAACAGCCTGCCCGACGGCGTGCAGAAGGGCCTGCGCGCGGTGTCCAAGGCCATCCCGCAGGGCGTCAAGGGCAAGAGCTTCCTGGAGCGCGGCACCACCCCGATCGAGGAGCGCTACTACGGCAACGCCCGGATGTTCACCGAGGAGGAGAAGCAGCACCTGCTGCGCCGCTACGACCCCTCGGTGCGCTACACCGACGTGACCGCGCCGATCTACGCCGAGTGCACCGAGCTGGACGACGTCACCAAGATGCAGTACGTCGACCTCTACACCTGGCTGCGCGGCGACATCCTGGTCAAGGCCGACCGGATCTCGATGGCGCACTCGCTGGAGGTGCGGGTGCCGTTCCTGGACCGGGAGGTGTTCAACGTCGCCGCCGGCATCCCGGTCGACCTGAAGCTGCCGCCCCGCTCCGAGGCCACCAAGTACGCGATGCGCCAGGCGCTGCAGGGCGTCGTGCCGCCGGCCATCGTCAACCGCAAGAAGCTGGGCTTCCCGACCCCGACCCGGGTCTGGCTGCGCGGCGAGATGTACGAGTGGGCGCGGCACGTGCTGTCCACCTCGGGCGCGGGTGACCTGATCGACCTGTCGTACGCGCTGCGCCTGCTGGACGAGCACAAGCGGGAGGAGGCCGACCACTCCCGCAAGGTGTGGACCGTGCTGATCTTCTGCATCTGGCACGCCATCTTCGTGGCCAAGACGCTCGACCCGGGCATCCAGCGCAACCAGTCCGCGCTGCTCACCAAGCCGGTCGTCGGCAGCATGGTCCGCTGACCCGAGCGTGACGAGGAAGGGCCCCCGGGAAATCCCGGGGGCCCTTCTCAGTGCCTGGTCACCGACCGGTGCAGGTGACTGTCGGAAGGGTGTTGGTGCCGGAGAAGTTCGCGGTGAAGCCGAACGTGGTGGTGCCCTCCGGCGGGACGCTGCCGTTGTAGGCGGCGTTGGAGACGCTCACCGACGCCCCGCTGCCGCTCAACGTGCCGTTCCACACCTGGTTGATGGTCTGGCCGCTGGGCCAGGTCCAGTTCGCGGTCCACCCGGAGTACGTCCGGGTGCTGTGGTTCATGATCGTCACTTCGCCCTGGAAGCCGCCGCCCCAGGCGGTGACCACCTTGTACACCGCCATGCAGGAGCCGGACGGCATGGTCGGGCTGCTCGTCACCGGCGGAGGTGAGGTCGGCGGCGCGGTCGTCGGGGGCGCGGTGGTCGGCGGCGCGGTCGTCGGGGGGTTGCTGCCGCCCGAGCCGATCCCGGTCACCTCGCCGTTGCCGCCGTCGAACGTCACGTCCGAGCAGCCGAAGAAGTTCTCCTGGCTGTCCGAGCGCACCCAGCGCGAGTAGATGATGTGCCGGCCGCTCTTGTTCGACGGCAGGTTGCCGCTGAAGTAGTAGTGGCCGTCGTTGGTGCCCACAGCGCCGCGCTGCGGCGGGTTGGTCACCTGGAGGAACGGCTGCTCCTCCAGGTCGCTCCAGGCCAGCGGCCGGTTCGGGCTCCAGCTGTCCTTGGTCACGTAGAAGTAGAACGTGCCCGGGTGGTGGGCCCAGTTGCTGTACCGGAACTCGATCGACCGGCCCGCCGTCAGGTGGGTGACCGGCCAGTCGGTGCGCGCCGCGTCGTACCCGCTGAAGCCGGGGTTGCCGCCGCTGCACAGCTTGCCGTCGGGGATGAACCCGACGGTCCGCCCGCCGGCGTCGGAGCGCAGCACGCTGAACCAGTTGTACAGCGAGTTCGCCCCGCTCGTGGCCACCGCCGACGAGCAGGCGGGGTTGTTCGGCCGGATCTCACCGGTTCCGGTGAGGCCGTCCTTCCAGCACAGGTAGGTGCGGGCGCCCGGCGTCATGGCCGCGCCGTGCGCGGCCGCCGGTCCGGAGTTGGTGGCCAGGGCGAACGCGCCCAGGGCCAGGGTGGCGGCCGCGGTGAGCAACGCGGCCGTACGGGATCGGGTTCGGTGCACGGGGATCTCCTGACTCGCGGAGCGAGGCCCGGTTCGGCCCGCTCCGCTGGGACGAGCGGATGCGACGATCGCGGTGCCCGCGCCCGGTCGGTGTGCGGCCGGGGCCGTCGGCGGGCGCGCACCGCCTGCGGTCCGTTGCCACGGACCGTGGATGCCCTCGCGTCGGCTCGACCCGGCAGCCGGCGACGCGGCAGCCCCCCGCGTCGTCACCCGGCATCGCCATCCCACCACGTCGGGACGCGGCTCGCAATAGGTGCCGCTCGATGCCCGGGTCCGGACGCGCCGCGACCCCGGCATGCGCCAGGATCGGAGGGAGGACGACGAGGGGAGCCAGGATGGGTTACGCGGTGGTGCTCGGCGAGGCGCTGGTGGACCTGCTCGACGCCGAGCACGACGGGGAACCCGTCTACCGGCAGGCGATCGGCGGCGGCCCGCTCAACGTGGCGGTGGCGATCGCCCGGCTCGGCGGGGACGCGCGGTTCGTCGGGTCGCTCGGCGACGACGCGCTGGCCGGGCGGATCCGCGCCTTCCTCACCGACGCCGGCGTGGACGTGAGCGGGACGGTGACGGTCCCGGCGCCGACCGCGCTCGCGGTGGCCACGTTCGCCGGCGCGGAGCCGGACTTCCGCTTCTACGGCGAGCCCCGCTCGTACGCGCTGCTCGGCCCGGACGACCTGGACGTGGCGCTGGTCGAGGGCGCGGACGTGCTCTACTGCGGCTCGATCGTGCTGCTCGACCCGCCGGTGCTGGCCGCCGCCCGGCGCGCCTGGTCGATCGCGGGCGCGCTGCGGGTGTTCGACCCGAACGTGCGGCCCCGCCTGCTCACCGCGCCGGGCGCGCTGGACGGGCTGCGGACGGTGGTCGCCGAGTTCGCCGCCGGGGCGCACCTGGTCAAGCTCAGCGCCGCCGACGCGCGGCTGCTCTACCCGGACGAGCCGGTCGAGGGCGTCGCCGCGTACCTGCGGGAACTGGGCGCGAGCACCGTCGTGGTCACGCTCGGCGCGGACGGCGCCCTGGTCGCCGCCGCCGACGACGTGGTACGCGTACCCGCGCCGAAGGTGGACGCGGTGGACGCGACAGGCGCGGGCGACTCGGTGATGGGCGCGCTGGTGGCGGACCTGCTGGCCGCCGGTGAGCCGGTCGAGCCGACCGGCTGGCGGGAGCGGGTCGCGTTCGCGCTGCGGGTGGCGGCGGTGGTGTGCGAGTCCCCGGGCGGCGCCACCGCCATGCCCACCCGCGCCCGGGTGGCCGCCCGCTTCCCGTGATCCGCCCGGCCCGCGCTCAGGGGCGGGGGCGGGCCATCGTCAGGACGGCGGTCAGGGACAGGAACGCGGCGCCGGCCAGGACCACCGCCATCGGCAGCGCGCTGCCCTCGCCGCCGAGCCCGACCAGCGGCGCGGCCAGCGCGCCCACCACCGACTGGATGCCGCCCATCAGCGCGGCGGCGGTGCCCGCGTGCCGGGCGTGCGCGTCCAGCGCCAGCGCGGTGCTGTTCGGCATCACCATGCCGAGCGAGCCGACGAAGGCGAACAGCGCCACCGCCGTCACGGCCAGGCTGCCGGCCAGCGCGCCGGTCAGCACGCCGACCGCCGTGACCACGCCGACCACGAGCGTGGTGACCAGCAGCCGGCGCGGCGTGAACCGGTCGAGCAGCCGGGCGTTGGCCTGCCCGACCGCCACCAGGGCGAGCGCGTTGACGCCGAAGATGACGCTGAACACCGCGGCGGAGACGCCGAAGACGTCCTGGAACACGAACGACGACCCGGAGATGTACGCGAACAGCCCGGCGAACGCGAAGCCCTGCGTCAGCGCGTACCCGAGGTAGACCCGGTCGGCGAGCAGCGACCGCATGGTCCGGACGGTGCCTCCCAGGCCGCCGGTGCTGCGGCGCTCGGCCGGCAGCGTCTCCGGCAGGCGCAGCGCGACCGCGACGGCGAGCACCGCCCCGATGACGGCGAGCGTCACGAAGACGGCCCGCCACGAGCCGAACCGCAGCACCAGGCTGCCCACGCCGGGCGCCGCCACCGGCGCCACGCCGAAGACCAGGGTGAGCCGGGAGAAGTACTTCGCGGCGTCCCGGCCGGAGTAGAGGTCGCGGACCACCGCGCGGGCGACCACCACGCCCATGCCACCGGCGACGCCCTGGGCGAACCGCGCGGCGGCCAGCAGCGGGGCGTTCGGCGCCGCGGCGCAGGCCAGCGCCAGCACCGTGTACGCGACCACGCCGACCAGCACCGGACGGCGGCGCCCCCAGCGGTCGCTGAGCGGACCGGTGACGAGCTGGCCCAGGGCGAGACCGATCAGGCAGGTGGTCAGCGAGAGCTGGATGCCGGCCTGGTCGGCGCCGAGGTCGCGGGTCATGGCCGGGAACGCCGGCAGGTACATGTCCAGCGACAGCGGGCCGATCGCGGTGAGCGTGCCGAGCAGCACCAGCAGCGTCACGCCGCCGGTGGTGGCCGTGGTGCGGTCGGCGGTCGGGCGCGCGGCGGCCGGCGCGGCGTTGCTCACGAGTGGGTACCCCCTGGATCGGTGCGTCCGGGGTACCTTACATCTGTAGTCAGAACTATTGCGATGTGAGGCGGGTGACCCCGTGGCGACGAACGAGCAGGTCGCGCGCGTCGGCGCGGTCGTGGGGGAGCTGCACCGGCTCCTGCGCCGGCGGACCGGGGCGCGCGTCCGACGAGACCCGCTGCCCGAGGCGCAGGTGGAGCTGCTGCTGCTGGTCCGGGAGACGCCGGGGATCAGCGGCAAGGAGGTGGCCCGTCGCCTCTGCACCGCGCCCAACACGGTGAGCACACTGGTCCGCGACCTCACCGACGCCGGGCTGCTGGCCCGTGACCGCGACCCCGTCGACCGCCGCGTGCTGCGGCTGCACGTGACCGAGGCCGCCCGGGCGCGGATGGCCGACTACGAGACCAACCGGGCCGCGCTGCTCGACGAGGCCCTGGCCGAGCTGGATCCGGCGGCGCGGGCGGCGATCCTGGCCGCCGCCCCGCACCTCGACGCGCTGCTCGGCGCCCTGCGGGGACATGCCCGGCCGGAACCGCCCGGGCGGGCCTCCGGAAACCCGGTGGCCGTCGCACCGGCCCGCCCCGCATGATCACCGGATGGCGCTGCACCAGGACGAGATACCCGTGGACGAACAGGTCGTCCGGGCACTGCTGGCCGACCAGCGCCCCGAGTGGGCCGCGCTGCCGCTGACACCGGCCGGCGCCGGGACCGACAACACGATGTACCGGCTCGGCGCCGACCTGCTCGTCCGGCTGCCCCGGACCGCGGAGAAGGCCGGTGCCCTGCGCAAGGAACAGCGGTGGCTGCCCCGGCTCGCGCCGCTGCTGCCGTACCGGGTGCCGGAACCGGTGTACGCCGGCGTCCCGGCCGACGCCTTCCCGCTGCCCTGGTCGGTGCAACGGTGGATACCGGGCGACGAGGTCCGGCCCGGCACCGTCGGCGACTGGGCCGCGCTCGGCGCCGACCTGGCCGTGTTCGTCCGGCACCTGCACGCGGCCGACCTGCTCGGCGCGACCCGCGCGGGCGACCTGAGCGGATACCGCGGCGGCGCGCTGCGTCCCTGCGACACCTGGATCTCGGCGGCGCTCGACGACTGCCGCAGCCGCATCGGCGACGAGACGGACGTCGACACCCTGGTCCGGCTCTGGCGCGACGCCCTCGACCTGCCCGAACCGGCCGGCCCGCACGTCTGGCTGCACGGTGACCTCAAGCCCACCAACCTGCTCGTGCACGACGGCCGGTTGCGGGCGGTCATCGACTTCGGCGGCCTGACCGTCGGGCACCCCGACGCCGAGCACGCGCCGATCTGGGACCTCCCGCCGCCGGCCCGGCAGGCCTACCGCGAGGCGCTCGGCGTGGACGACGTGACCTGGGCGCGGGCCCGCGCCTGGGCGCTCGGGGTGGCGGCCAGCGGCGTCTCCTACTACTGGGACACGTTCCCGGCGTTCGTCGCCGAGTGCCGCAACCGCCTCCGCGAGATCCTGGCCGACGCCGGATGAGCCCGGCCGCCGGTCAGGCCGTGCCGTCCAGCTCCGCGTAGCCGCGGCGGGCAGCGATCAGACCCGGCCGGGCGCCGAACGGCGACTCGGCCGCCACCCGCTCCGGCGGGGCGCTGCCGGTGTGCCCGGCCCGGATCAGCCACGCCTGCCGCGCGAGCTGCGCGTGCTGCTCGCGGACGAAGTCCACGCCGACCGGCTCGCCGTGACCGGGCACCACCACCGTCGCGGGCGTGGTCATCCGCAGCAGGTCGGCCAGCGCGTCCGGCCACTTCAGGGGGTACGACTCCTCGAACGCCGGTGGCCCGCTCTGCTCCACCAGGTCGCCCGCGACCAGCACGTCCGCGTCCGGCACGTGCACCACCAGGTCGGCGTCGGTGTGCCCGTGCCCGGGATGGCGCAGCACCACCCGCCGGCCGCCCACGTCGAGCACCGTCTCCTCGTGCACCTCGTGCGTCGGCGCCCGCAGCTCGGTGTGCGCCAGCTCCTCGGCCAGCGCCGGATGCCCGGCGTGCATCTCCTCGTACGCGGCGCGGCGCACCGCGTCGGACCGGTCCCGCAGCGCCGCCGCGGCCTGGGCCTGCGCGTAGATCGCGGTCTCCGGCCCGGCCAGCGTGGCGTTGCCGAAGCAGTGGTCGAAGTGGTGGTGCGTGTTCACGATCGTCCACGGGTACGGCGTCACCGCCCGGGCCGCCTCCGCCAGCTCCCGGGCCTGCCCGGCGGTGGAGAGCGTGTCCACCAGCAGCGCCGCGCCGTCACCGACCACCAGCACGACGTTCACCGCGAGCGTCGGCTCGCGCAGCACGTGCACCCCGGCGGCGACCTCGGAGAACCCGGCGGTCATGACGGGCCGAGGGCCCGCTCGACGAAACGCTGCCGGTCGACGAGCACCCGCTCGACGCGCCCCTGCGCCGCCACGGTGGGCCCGTCGGTGACCGTCACGTCGAAGACGAGCCGCTTGCCGTCGACCTTCACCAGCTCGGCGTGGGCCGCCACGGTACGCCCCACCGGGGTGGCCGCGCGGTGCTCCAGCTCCACCCGTACGCCGACCGTGGTCGACCCGGAGGGCATCCGGGTCGCGGTGGCGGCCACCGTCGCCGCCTCGGCCAGCGCCAGCACCCGGGGTGTGCCGAGCACCGGCACGTCCCCCGAGCCGACCGCCTGCGCGGTGTCGGCGTCGGTCACTGTCAGCTCGACCCGGGCGGTCAGGCCCGGCGAGAAGGGCGACTCCGGCTGCTCCTGCATGCGGCCGAGCCTAGTGCAGCCGACCCGTGGCCGTCCGGCGTCCGAGCCGCCGCCGGTCCGGTCGTCGCCGCCCGCCCGCAGGCCCACCGGCCGCCCGCCGTTAACCTTGTCCGCGATGGCCGAGCTGACACAATCTCCGACCCCCGCCCCCGACGCGACCACCGAGTCGCCCGACGGTGGGCGCCGCCGTGTGATCGCGATGACCATCTGGGGCGTCGCGTTCGTCGTCGCCTGGCTCGCCATCGGCCTGCCCACCGACCCGGCGTACGCGTTCCTGTGGATCTGGGCCGGCACGGTCGCGTGGAACTCGGCCCGCCCGTGGCGCACCCACCTGCGGTTCGCCCGGGACTGGATCCCGGTGGTGCTGCTGCTCGCGGCGTACAACCTGTCCCGGGGATTCGCCGACAACGGCGCCACCCCGCACGCGATGGAGCTGATCGTCGCCGACCGCTTCCTCACCGGATGGCTCACCGGCGGCGAGGTGCCGACGATCTGGCTCCAGGAGCGCCTGTACGACGCGTCCGAGGTGCGCTGGTGGGACGTGCTGGTGAGCTGGATCTACTTCTCGCACTTCGTGGCGACGTTCGCCGCCGCCGCAGTGCTGTGGATGCGGAACCGGCAGCGCTGGATCGCGTACATGTCCCGCTGGGGCTTCCTGTGCGCGGCCGGCCTGGTCACCTACTTCGCCTACCCGGCCGCGCCGCCGTGGTGGGCGGCGCAGAACGGCCTGCTGACCGAGGTCGCGCGGATCTCCACCCGGGGCTGGAAGGAGATCGGCATGCACGGCGCGGGCAACCTGCTCAACGCCGGGCAGATCGCCTCCAACCCGGTGGCCGCGATGCCGTCGCTGCACACCGCGTTCGCGCTGTTCGTGGTGCTGTTCTTCATGCGGTCGGTGCGCAAGCGCTGGTGGCCGCTGATGCTCGCGTACCCGCTGGCGATGACGTTCACGCTGATGTACAGCGGCGAGCACTACCTGATCGACGTGCTCGTCGGCTGGGCGTACGTGGGCATGACGTTCCTGGTGGTCGGCCTGGCCGAGCGCTGGTGGGCGGCCCGGCGGGCCCGCCGGGCCGGCGAGCCCGCCGTCGCGGCCGGGGCGCCGACCGCCGACGACGACACCGCCGCCGACACCCCGGACCGGGTGGCCGGCGACCGGGACGCGGTGCCCGCCGAGCGCCGGTAGACCCGCACCGGCCGGTCCGCCACCGCGGGCCGGTCAGCGCCCGCTGTCGGTACGGCGGGCGGCCCGCGACCGCTCGGTCAGCTCCGCGGCCAGCTCCCACGCGTCGGCCAGATCCCGGTCGACGGCCGCCGCCCCGGCCCCACCGGCGGTGTCCGCGTGCACGGTGGCCAGCCGCAGCAGCCGCTGCACCGGACCGCGGGTGACGCGCACGCTCTGGATCCGCGCGTACGGCACCAGCGTCAACTGCCGGGTCAGCAGCCCGGAGCGGGCCACGAAGACCTGCTCGTCGAGACCGGCGCCGACCACCTTGCGGCTCAGCGGGCGCAGCCACCGGGCCCGCGACGGGGGCGGCGTGGCGGGCAGCGCGTCCAGCCGCACGCCGGGCAGCACCTCCGCCACGACCATCGCGCCGGTGCCCGCGTCGCCGACCGGCAGCAGCCGGTCCGGGCGGTTGCGGTCGTCCGGCTCACCGGCCGAGTAGCCGGCCACCTCCAGCCGCAGCCGCAGCCACCCCTTCATCCGCCACAGCAGCGGCCAGGTCGCCCGTACCGTCTGCACCCGGTGCAGCGGCACTGTCTGCACCCGCGTCTCCAGCAGCCCGTTGTGCACGCGCAGCGTGCCGTCGTCCCGGTCGAGCCGGAAGCTCCAGTCGTCGAGCACCCGGCGGATCGGTTGCAGCACCACGCCGGCCATCGCGGTGAGCGTGCTGGCCACCGCGATGAACGACCACGAGCCCTCGGAGAGGAACTGGGCGCCGACGAACACCAGGCCCAGCGGCAGCAGGAACGCCTGCGGCGTGAGCAACTGGCTGATCAGCAGGTCCTGGTTGCGGACGGCGTGCAGCCGGCGTCCTTCCGGCACGGGCGGCGCGACCGGCGCGCCGGGCTCGGCCACCGGAGCCGGCGCCGGGGCGGATCGACCGGCCACCGCGAGCAGCCGCTGCCGCAACGCGGTGGCCTCGGCCACGCTGAGGTACGCCAGCGGCGCCTCGGTCTTGCCCCCGCCGACCACCTCCAGCCGCAGCTCGGCCAGGCCGGTGAGCTGGGCCAGCAGGGGTCGGACCACCTCCACCGCCTGCAACCGCTCCAGCGGGATGGCCCGGGTGCGCCGCCACAGCAGGCCCTCGTACACCCGCAGCTCGCGGCCCACCAGGTGGTAGCCGGTGTTCCACCAGCTCACCACCGACAGCACCGTGGCGCCGAGCACGAAGACGGTGACCAGCGCCGCGAACCAGCCGAACCCGACGCGGGACAGCGTCGACCAGGAGAGCCCGGCGATCACCACGACCAGGGACTTCGCGCCGTGCAGCGCGGGGCTGAGCGGGTGCAGCCGCTGCCGTGGCTCCTCGCCGCCCGCGGGCGGCCCGGCGGCCGGACCCCACGGTCCCGGGTACGGCGGCAGCGGCGCGGGCCACGGCCCGGGCGCCGCGTCGGTACCGGGCGGTGGCCCGTATCCGGGCGCGGCCGAGCCGGGCGGCCCATGGCCGGGTGGCGGTGCGTACCCGGGTGGCGGTCCGTACCCGGGCGGTGGTCCGTGTCCGGGCGGTGGTCCGTGTCCGGGTGGCGGTCCGTACCCGGGCGGTGGTCCGGGGACGGGCGGTGGTCCGTAACCCGGCGCGGGCGGGCCGGGGGTCGGATCGGGCCGGTCGTCGTGGGGCGGCGGGGCGCCGGAGTCGCTCCGTTCGCTCACAGGCCCTCCGCCCGGTCCTCGCCCAGCGCGGTGAGCCGGTCGCGCAGCCGGGACGCCTCGGCCGGACGCAGCCCGGGCACGCGGGCGTCGCTCGCGGCGGCCGCCGTATGCAATTGCACTGTGGCGAGGTCGAACGCGCGCTCCAGCGGACCCGCGCTCACATCGACGAACTGCATCCGCGAGTACGGGACGATGGACAGCCGCCGCACCAGCAGGCCGTGCCGCACGAGCAGATCGTCGTCGCGCTCGGCGTACCCCCAGGCGCGGACCGCGCGCACGATGGTGACCGACCGCCAGACGCCGATGAGCAGCGCGACGCCGACGGCGGCACCTAGCAGCCAGTGCCCGGACAGCGCCCAGGCCACGCCGAGCACCACGAGCGCCACGGCCAGCCCGATGCCGAGCCGGATCAGCTCCACCCAGATCAGGTCGCGCGAGATCGGCTGCCAGCGGACCGTGTCCGGCCAGGGCTCCAACGCGCTGCGCGAGGCGGGCGGAACGCCGGCGGGGCCGTCACCGCTCACCGGGAGGACCTGCCGTGCTCGCCGCCGGTACGGGCTCGGATCATCTGCTCGCTCACGCTTCGAGCGTAGGCGATCAGGGAAGCGGGACCACCTCGCGGAGGAAGCCGCGTGCCTCGAGGAAGTCACCGAGGGAGCCCCGGTGCTCCGGGCAGGCCAGCCAGGTCTTGCGCCGGTCCGGCGCGTGCAGGCGGGGATTGTGCCAGCGGAGCTGAAAGGCGGCGGGTGCGCGACACCCCCGCGCCGAGCAGATCAGCGTCTCGTCCGGGGTGGTGGGAGTCGTCACCGGGGCGAGTCTAGAGGCCGCACGCCGGGAGTTTTAGCGCCGGGCGGCCACGGGGGGAGCCGCCCGGCGACGGGGTGAATCGTACACACGGCGGACCCCTTGTTGTCCACCCGTGTTCAGCGTTTCCCGCGCGGCGGGACGGCGTGGCCGGACGGCGCGGCGAAAATCGTGCCTCTCCCACCCTCGGCTCTCAGCGAGGCATGACAGTCTTGATACGCACCACGCCGCGACGACGACCCTGCTGTGGAGGACCGGTGGCCCAGCCGACCACACCCGACGTGCCGAACCCGACCGAGGTGGCGCCGGACACGCCGCCCCCGGCGGGCACCACCCCGGCACAGGACGCCACGCTGCTGGAGCGGGCGCTGTTCGAGACCAAGCGGGTGATCGTCGGCCAGGACCGGATGGTCGAGCGGATGTTCGTCGCGCTGCTGGCCCGGGGCCACTGCCTGCTGGAGGGCGTCCCGGGTGTGGCCAAGACGCTCGCCGTGGAGACCCTGGCCCGGGTCGTCGGCGGTTCGTTCGCCCGGGTCCAGTTCACCCCCGACCTGGTGCCCGCCGACATCATGGGCACGCGGATCTACCGGCAGTCCAGCGAGAAGTTCGACGTCGAGCTGGGCCCGGTCTTCGTCAACTTCCTGCTCGCCGACGAGATCAACCGCGCGCCGGCCAAGGTGCAGTCGGCGCTGCTGGAGGTGATGAGCGAGCGGCAGGTGTCCATCGGCGGCGAGAGCCACCGGGTGCCCGACCCGTTCCTGGTCATGGCCACCCAGAACCCGATCGAGCAGGAGGGCGTCTACCCGCTGCCGGAGGCGCAGCGGGACCGGTTCCTCATGAAGATCGTCGTGGGCTACCCGACCGACGCCGAGGAGCGCGAGATCGTCTACCGGATGGGCGTGGCCCCGCCCGAGCCGGCCCGGGTGTTCGACACCCCGGACCTGGTCGCACTCCAGCACAAGGCCGACCAGGTGTTCGTGCACAACGCGCTCGTCGACTACGCGGTCCGGCTGGTGCTCGCCACGCGGGCGCCGGCCGAGCACGGCATGCCCGACGTGGCCCAGCTCATCCAGTACGGCGCCAGCCCGCGCGCCTCGCTCGGCCTGGTCCGGGCCACCCGCGCGCTGGCGCTGCTGCGCGGCCGGGACTACGCGCTGCCGCAGGACGTGCAGGACATCGCGCCGGACATCCTGCGCCACCGGCTGGTGCTCAGCTACGATGCGCTCGCCGACGACGTACCGGCCGACCACATCGTGCACCGGGTGATGTCGACCATCCCGCTGCCCGCCGTCGCGCCCCGCCAGCAGGCGGCACCACCGCCGCCGGCCGTGCCGCACAACGGGTGGCCCGGGCAGCGGCCGTGACCTCGCCCACCCGGCTGAGCGCCACCGGCGACCGCTCGGGGGCCGCGCTGGCGCGGCTCCAGCTCATGGTCACCCGCAAGCTGGACGGGCTGCTCCAGGGCGACTACGCCGGGCTGCTGCCCGGTCCGGGCAGTGAGGCGGGGGAGTCCCGGGAGTACCGGCCCGGCGACGACGTGCGCCGGATGGACTGGCCGGTCACCGCCCGCACCACGATGCCGCACGTGCGGCGTACGGTGGCCGACCGCGAACTGGAGACCTGGCTGGCCGTCGACATGTCGGCCAGCCTGGACTTCGGCACCGGACGGTGGCTCAAGCGGGACGTGGCGGTGGCCGCAGTCGCCGCGCTGGCCCACCTCACCGTGCGGGGCGGCAACCGGATCGGCGCGGTGGTCGGCACCGGCGGTCCCGGGACGGTGCTGCGGCTGCCCGCCCGCGGAGGCCGCAAGGAGGCGCAGGGGCTGCTGCGGGCGGTCGCCGGCGCCGAGATCCGGCCCGGCCGCAGCGACCTCGGCGCGCTCGTCGACATGCTCAACCGGCCGCCCCGGCGGCGCGGCGTGGCGGTGGTGATCTCCGACTTCCTCGCGTCGCCGCCGCAGTGGGGCCGGCCGCTGCGTAAGCTGCGGGTCCGCCACGACGTGCTGGCCGTCGAGGTGGTCGATCCGCGGGAACTGGAACTGCCCGACGTGGGGGTGCTGCCGGTGGTCGACCCGGAGAGCGGAGAGCTGCACGAGGTGCAGACCGCCGACCCGGGCCTGCGCCGCCGGTACGCCGAGGCGGCGGCCGCCCAGCGCCTGGCGATCGCCGCCGAGCTGCGCGCCGCGGGCGCGGCCCACCTGCGCCTGCGTACCGACCGAGACTGGCTGCTGGACATGGTGCGTTTCGTCGCCGCGCAGCGGCACGCCCGCACCCGAGGGACGACTCGATGATCCGTTTTCTGCAACCGTGGTGGCTGCTCGCCGTGCTGCCGGTGCTCGCCCTCGCCGCCGCGTACGTCTGGCGGCAACTGCACCGCCGGCAGTACGCGCTGCGGTTCACCAACGTCGACCTGCTGCGCACCGTCGCGCCCAAGGGACTGGGCTGGCGGCGGCACGTCGCGGCGACCGCGTTCCTGCTCTGCCTGCTGGTGCTGGCGACCGGGCTGGCCCGCCCGGCGATCGACACCCGCGAGCCGCTGGAACGGGCCACCGTGATGCTCGCCATCGACGTGTCGCTGTCCATGCAGGCCGACGACGTGTCGCCGAACCGCCTGGAGGCGGCGCAGGAGGCGGCCAAGCAGTTCGTCGGCGAACTGCCGGAGAGCTACAACCTGGGACTCGTCTCGTTCGCCAAGTCGGCGAACGTGCTGGTGCCGCCGACCAAGGACCGGGCCGCCGTCACCACCGCGATCGACGGGCTGGTGCTGGCCGAGGCGACCGCCACCGGCGAGGCGGTGTTCACCTGCCTGGAGGCGATCCGCTCGGTGCCGGCCGACGGCGCCGCCGGCATCCCGCCGGCCCGGATCGTGCTGCTGTCCGACGGCTACCGCACGTCGGGCCGCTCGGTCGAGGAGGCCGCCGCGGCGGCGCAGGCCGCGAACGTGCCGGTGTCCACCATCGCGTTCGGCACCGACTCCGGTCAGGTCGACATCGGCGGACAGCTCCAGCGGGTGCCGGTGGACCGGACCGCGCTGTCCCAGCTCGCGGAGACCACGCAGGGCTTCTTCTACGAGGCCGCGTCGGCCAGCGAGCTGAAGCAGGTCTACCAGGACATGGGCAGCTCGATCGGCTACCGGACCGAGCCGCGCGAGATCACCCAGTGGTACGCGGGGATCGCGCTGCTGCTGGCCCTGTGCGCGGGCGGGCTGAGTCTGCTCTGGACGTCCCGGCTGGTCTGAGCCGGAACCGGCCGGCGGTGGTCAGTGACCGCCGCCGGCCAGCACGAACAGGACGGCCACCCAGACGGCGGCGAGGGTGAAGCCCAGCGGGGCGACGTAACGGCTCATGAGTGTGCTCCGTGGCGACGGTCGGCCCGGTGCGGGCCGATGGGGGTCGGGGCGTACGCGCACGAAGTCGTGACCGGGTGCTCCGCCGCGCGGCAGGGCCACCCCCGGCAGGTGTGGCCGGAGAGCGGATGCGGTGCGGAGGGCGGGAAGCGGGTCAGCCGCGTCGACGGAGCCGTGGCTCAGCGGGGCTGACGGTGGGCCCGGCCACGACTGGGAGGATCGCTATCTCGCACAGCGATCACCTCCTGTCGGTCGGCGGGGCCCGGAACGCGGGCGCAGAGCGGCCCGCAGACCCGGTGATCGTACACCGGGGGTGCGGGTGTCGCGCACGCGGCCGACCGGTCCCGCGGACCCCGGCGGGAGTGGCCCTGTGACCTGCGCGGGTTAGCGCTTACCTGTCGGTAACCCCTAGGCTCCGACCGACCGAGAGATCACTGGAGCAGAGGGGGATCCGTGGCCCGAACCGTGCTGGTGACCGGCGGGAACCGGGGGATCGGCCTGGCCATCGCGCAGGCGTTCGCCAAGCAGGGCGACCGGGTGGCGGTGACGTACCGGAGCGGCGAAGCCCCCGAGGGCCTGTTCGGTGTGCGGTGTGACGTGACCGACGCCGAGTCGGTCGACGCCGCGTTCACCGCGATCGAGGCCGAACTCGGCCCGGTGGAGGTGCTGGTCGCCAACGCCGGCATCACCGACGACACGCTGATCATGCGGATGTCCGAGGAGCAGTTCGCCCGCGTCCTCGACACCAACCTGACCGGCTCGTTCCGGGTCGCCAAGCGGGCCTCGACGAAGATGCTCCGCGGCCGCTGGGGACGGATGATCTTCATTTCCTCAGTGGTCGGTCTCTCCGGCGGCGCGGGTCAGGTCAACTACGCGGCCAGCAAGGCCGGCCTGGTCGGCGTGGCCCGCTCGATCACCCGCGAACTGGGCACCCGCAACATCACCGCGAACGTGGTGGCACCCGGCTTCATCGACACCGACATGACCGCGGGCCTGCCCGAGGAGCGCAAGGCGGAGATCCGCAAGTCGATCCCGGCCGGCCGGATGGCCACCCCGGACGAGGTCGCGGGCGTCGTCACCTGGCTCGCCTCGGACGCGGCGGGATACGTCACCGGCGCCGTCATCCCGGTCGACGGCGGCCTCGGCATGGGTCACTGAGCAGAGCACGGAGGAGACACGCAATGTCCGGACTTCTCGCCGGTAAGCGGCTGCTGGTCACCGGCGTCATCACCGACGCGTCGATCGCCTTCTCGGTGGCGAAGCTCGCCCAGGAGAACGGCGCCCAGGTCGTGCTCACCGGCTACGGCCGGCTCTCCCTGGTGGAGCGGATCGCCAAGCGCCTGCCCGAGCCGGCGCCCGTGATCGAGCTGGACGTCAGCAACGAGGAACACCTGGCCGGGCTGGCCGACAAGGTACGCGAGCACGTCGACGGCCTGGACGGCGTCGTGCACTCGATCGGTTTCGCCCCGCAGAGCTGCCTCGGCGGCGGATTCCTCGACGCCCCCTGGGCGGACGTGGCGACCGCGCTCCAGGTCTCCACCTACTCGTACAAGTCCCTCGCCATGGCCGCGCTGCCGCTGATGTCCGCCGGCGGCGCGGTGGTGGGTCTCACGTTCGACGCCACCAAGGCGTGGCCGGTCTACGACTGGATGGGCGTGGCCAAGGCCGGGCTGGAGTCCGCCTCCCGCTACCTGGCGCTGCACCTGGGCAAGCAGGGCATCCGCAGCAACCTGGTCGCGGCCGGCCCGCTGCGCACCATCGCCGCCAAGTCCATCCCGGGCTTCGACCAGTTCGAGGACGCCTGGACCGAGCGGGCGCCGCTGGGCTGGAGCCTGACCGACCAGGAGCCGGCCGCCCGCGCCTGCCTGGCGCTGCTGTCGGACTGGTTCCCGGCCACCACCGGCGAGATCGTCCACGTCGACGGCGGCTACCACGCCATCGGCGCCTGACACCCGGACCCGGGGTGGCCGCCGCGCCGCCCCGGGCCGCGAGGGACAATGGTCCCCATGGCGTACGACGCGTTGGTGCTGGTCTCCTTCGGCGGCCCGGAGCGGCCCGAGGACGTTCTCCCGTTCCTGCAGAACGTGACCCGGGGGCGGGGAGTGCCGCCGGACCGGCTGGCCGAGGTCGCCGAGCACTACATGCACTTCGGCGGGGTGTCGCCGATCAACCAGCAGTGCCGTGACCTGCTCGCGGCGATCCGCGAGGACTTCGCCGCCAACGGCGTCGACCTGCCGGTCTACTGGGGCAACCGCAACTGGGATCCGATGCTCGCCGACACCGTCGCGCGGATGCGCGACGACGGGATCACCCGGGCGCTGGCGTTCGTCACCAGCGCGTACGGCGGCTACTCCTCCTGCCGGCAGTACCAGGAGGACATCGCCTCGGCCCGCGCCGCGGTCGGCCCGGACGCCCCGCTGATCGAGAAGCTCCGCCAGTTCTGGGACCACCCCGGCTTCATCGAGCCGCACGTCGACGCGGTCCGGGCCGCGCTGGCCCAGCTCGACCCGGCGAAGCGGGACAGCACCCGGCTGGTCTTCACCGCGCACTCGGTCCCGATGTCCGCGGCGGCCACCGCCGGCCCGCACGGCGGCCGCTACACCGCCCAGCTCGAGGAGGCCGCCCGGCTGGTGCACGCCGCGGCCGCGCCCGACCTGGCGTACGACCTGGTCTGGCAGAGCAGGTCCGGGCCGCCGCAGGTGCCGTGGCTGGAGCCGGACGTCAACGACCACCTGGCCACGCTGCCCGAGCAGGGCGTGACGGGCGTGGTGGTCAGCCCGATCGGCTTCGTCTCCGACCACTTGGAGGTGGTGTGGGACCTGGACACCGAGGCGCTGGAGACGGCCAAGCAGCTCGGCCTGGACTTCGTCCGCGCCGGTACGCCGGGCACCGATCCGCGGTTCGTGGCGATGGTCCGCGAGCTGGTTCTGGAGCGCACCGCCCCGGACGGCGAGCGGCTGCGCCGCCGCCTCGGCGAGCTGCCCGCCTGGGACACCTGCCCGGCGTTGTGCTGCGTGCCCCCGGCCCGCCGGCCCTGAGCCCGACCCGACGACACCCTGGGGACGACACGATGCTTGACCGCAAGCCGGTGCAGAGCTGGCTCACCGACATGGACGGCGTGCTGGTGCACGAGGGGCAGCCGGTGCCCGGCGCCCCGGAGTTCGTCAAGAAGCTGCGTGCCTCCGGCAAGCCGTTCCTGGTGCTGACGAACAACTCCATCTACACGCCGCGCGACCTCCAGGCCCGGCTGGCCCGGATGGGGCTGGACGTGCCGGAGGAGGCGATCTGGTCGTCCGCGCTGGCCACCGCCCAGTTCCTGGCCGACCAGCGGCCGGGCGGCACCGCGTACGTGATCGGTGAGGCCGGCCTGACCACGGCGCTGCACGCGGTGGGGTACGTGCTCAGCGACTTCGCCCCGGACTACGTGGTGCTGGGGGAGACGCGCACCTACAGCTTCGAGGCGATAACCAAGGCGATCCGGCTGATCAACGACGGCGCGCGATTCATCTGCACCAACCCCGACGCCACCGGCCCGTCGATGGAGGGCGCGCTGCCGGCGGCCGGCTCGGTGGCGGCGATGATCTCGAAGGCGACCGGCGTCGACCCGTACTTCGTCGGCAAGCCCAACCCGATGATGATGCGCTCGGCGCTGAACACCATCGACGCGCACTCCGAGTCGACCGCGATGATCGGCGATCGGATGGACACCGACATCCTGTGCGGCCTGGAGGCCGGGCTGGAGACGATCCTGGTGCTCACCGGCATCAGCAGCCGGACCGAGGCGGAGCGGTACCCGTACCGGCCGTCGCGGATCGTCGACTCGGTGGCCGACCTGATCGACGAGGTCTGAGCGCGAGCTCTCCCGCCGCTCCGGCCGCTGCTCGCCCGGCCGCTGTCGGTGGTGCCTGCGGCGCTAGAGCCGCAGCGGCGCGTTGCAGGCGGCCACCAGGGCCTGCCGGCACGCGGTGGTCAGCGGCCGCAACGCCGCGTCCCGCTGCTGCGCCTCGTAGGTGTTTACCGCGCCACCCGGCGCGCTCTCGCCGGCCAGCGCGAGCACCCGGTCCAGCACCGCCGCGCGGGCGAACAGGCGGCGGGCCCGCGGGTCGAAGCCGGGCGGCAGGTCGGTCGCGCCGTCCGGGCGGCGCAGCGCGGCGAGCGCCCCGGCGAGTTCGGGCCGCCACTGCGCCACGTCCAGCCGGGTCAGCGTCGCGGTGGTCTCGGCCAGCACGGCGGCCAGTTCGGCCTCCGCCTCCGCCGCACCCGGCGTGGCGAGCGA
Source organism: Micromonospora sp. WMMD1274 (assembly GCF_049179035.1). NCBI lineage: Bacteria > Bacillati > Actinomycetota > Actinomycetes > Micromonosporales > Micromonosporaceae > Micromonospora > Micromonospora sp. WMMD1274. The sequence continues at coordinate 718,216 of NZ_JBMHMG010000001.1, read as the reverse complement.
CGCCTTCGGCGCGTCCGCCGGCAGCGGGTGGACCCGCCAGAGCACCGTCTCCCAGGTCATCCCCGAGCCGGAGGTGTGCGTACGGACCTCGGGCACCAGCCCCATCCCGCTCGCCACCACCGCTTCGCCCGCCACCAGCGCCGCCCCGGCGAACGCGCCCGGACCGGGCAGGCCCCGCGGGTCGCCGGGCGCGGGCAGCACCAGGCGGATGTCGTCGGGCGAGTGCTTGGCGAGGCTGGGCAGCGCCTCCCGCAGCGACACGTCGGTCCAGGTGCCGGGGGCGTCGGCGACGAGGTGCTCCTCGTCGCCGGCGACGGCGTCGGCCACCTCGTCGAACGGCACCAGGCCGGCTCGCCAGGCACGCACCCAGGCGACGAACCGGCTCGACCGGCGCGGAGCCAGTGTGGCCGCGCCCGTTGCGGGGGAGGACATGCGGAAAGGGTACGTGCTCCGCGCCGCTGCTGTCTCGGCTGCCGCTCCGGCGGCGCGACCTGGCCCCAACTACCCCCTTCGCACCGTTTCGTGCCGACGGATGGTGGCCCGGTCGGCGCGTCGCCGAGCGACACGCCGGGACGCTGGCTAGCGTCTGCGGCATGGCGGGGCGATACGACGGGGACGTGCTGGCCGGCGACTGGCGACGACGGAAGGTGACCCCCGAGGTCGACGCCGAACCCGACCTGGTGGTCGAGGACGCCGACTCCGGATTCTGCGGCGCCGTGGTCGGCTTCGACTCCGGCGCTGTGGTGCTGGAGGACCGGCACGGGCGGCGGCGCAACTTCCCGCTGCTGCCCGCCGCGTTCCTGCTCGACGGCAAGCCGGTCACGCTGCGGCGGCCCGCCCGCGCCCCGGTGCCCGCCGCACGTCGGCGTACCGCGTCCGGCTCGATCGCTGTGGACGGCGTACGGGCGCAGGTCGCCAAGGCCAGCCGGATCTGGGTCGAGGGGGTGCACGACGCCGCGCTGGTCGAGCGGATCTGGGGCGACGACCTGCGCATCGAGGGCGTGGTGGTGGAACCGCTCGACGGCATCGACGCGCTCGCCGACGAGGTGCGCGCGTTCGCGCCCGGCCCGTCCCGCCGCCTCGGCGTGCTCGTCGACCACCTCGTGCCCGGCTCGAAGGAGAGCCGCATCGTGGCCCGGGTCAACTCGCCGTACGTGCTGGTCACCGGGCACCCGTACGTCGACGTGTGGCAGGCGGTGCGCCCGGCGGCGCTCGGCATCCCGGCATGGCCCGTGGTGCCTCCGGGGCAGCCCTGGAAGGAGGGCGTCTGCGCGGCGCTCGGGGTGGCCGAGCCGGCGGACATGTGGCGGCACATCCTGTCCCGGGTGGACAGCTTCGCCGACGTGGAGACGCCGCTGATCAACGCCATGGAGCGCCTGATCGACTTCGTCACCGAGCCGGTCTGACGGGTTGCGGTCCTGGGTGGTTGCGGTCGGGGTCCGGGGGCGACCGTGCCCGGCTCCGGGCGGTCAGGCTTGATCCCTGCGCCGGTCACGGTCGCCCCCGGACCCGCCGTGCGCCAGCTCCGCCCGCCCCTCCCCGGGCTTCCTTCCGGGCTCTGTTCCGACGCCCCTCGCGCCCCTCGCCAGGTTGATCAAGGAGTTCGCGGGCGTGCTGGAGATCAACGCCGACACAAACTCCTTGATCACCGCGCTGAGCGGTGCGGGGGTGCGTCGATCATGGAGTTGTGGTCCCTGGGGATCGGGCATAGCGGGGCGAAATGAGGGCCACAAGTGCAAGATCGGCGGGAGCGGGGGTGGGGGTGGGGTCAGGGGAGCTCGTCGGGGGAGCGGGTCAGGACGAAAGTCGCTATGTCCAGGGCTACCGGGGTGCCGGAGTCGTCTCGGACGACGGTGAGGATCTCGCCGTCCTGGGAGCCGGAGCGGCCCCGCCACCGGTCCGGTCCCTCGGGAGTGAACCGGAGCAGCGGCCTGCCCACCTGACCGCCGACCAGGTCGCCGACGGCGTCGACGCGGAACTCGTACTCGCCGCCCATCCACCACCAGCGGCCGGTCAGCGCGGCCACGTCGGCGGCGGGCGGGTCGGCCGGGCGCCACGGGGCGGGCGCGGCCGGTTCGGCGTTCAGCACCAGCGTGAGTGCCTCCCGGCCGAGCGCGCCGATGTGGTGGCCGCGCAGCCCGTACGAGTTGGCGAAGTTGACCACCGCGGTGCGGGTGGGCCGGTGCACGGCCAGGCCGGCGACGTACCCGGGCATGGAGCCGCCGTGCCCGACGTACACCCGGTCGCCGACCCGGTAGAGCTCCACGCCGAGGCCGTGCCCGCCGCTCCACGAGTCCAGGTCGTTGATCACCATGGGGGCGCACATCTCGGTGAGTGTCGCGGGGGAGAGCACCGCCGGGTCCGGGTCGGCCAGGAACGCGGCCCAGCGGCCCAGGTCCTCGACCGTCGACCAGAGCTGCCCGGCCGGGGCCATCGCGCCGGTGTCGGTACGTGGCTCCTCCCGCAGCGTCTCGTGCCAGGGGTGGACGACGTAGCCGGTGGCGTACGGCTCGGTGGGGTGGTACGTGGTGCGGCGCATGCCCAGCGGCGCCAGCAGCCGCTCGGTCAGCAACTGCGCCCACGGCGTGCCGGTGATCCGTTCCAGCACGCCGCCGAGCAGCCCGTACGCCAGGTTCGAGTAGTGGTAGACGAAGTGCGGCGGGTGGGCGATCTTGTCCGGCGTCAGTCCGGCCAGCAGCGTGTCCAGGTCCGTGCCCCCGGCGCGCTCCCACCACTCGCCGTCCGGCTCGCGTTGCAGGCCGCTGACGTGGCCGAGCAGCCGGCGCACGGTGACCGAGCCGACCGGGGTGCCGGGCAGGTGCGCGTCGAGCGGGTCGTCCAGCGCGAGCCGGCCGGCGTCGCGCTGCTGCATCACCAGCACCGCGGTCATGGTCTTGGTGATCGAGCCGACCCGGTACTGCAGGTCGCCGTCCGGGCGGGGCGTCTCACCGGCGACCGCCAGGTGCGCCAGCCGGCCGTCGCGGACCACGCCGAGCGCGAGCGAGGGGCCTCGTCCTTCGGCCTGGGCCCGGGCGACCAGCAGGTCCACCTGACGCGCGGTCTCGGGCAGCAGGGACATGTCGTCCTCCTCGTCGGCCGGGGGTGCGGTACGCCGTGCCGAGCCTAGCGATCATGACAGTTCGATGACACGTGCGTTGACGTGTCAGGATTGTTCTCGTGGACGCCGTCTTCTGGATCGTTCTGGGTGTGGTATTAGCGGTCGCCGAGATCTTCACGACGACGCTCTTCCTGATCATGTTCGGGGTCGGGGCGTTCGCCGCTGCCGGCGCCGCGGCGCTCGGTGCGCCGGTGGCGCTCCAGGCGGTGATCTTCGCGGTGGTGTCGGCGCTGTCGGTGGCGGTGGTCCGTCCGGTGGTCCGGCGGCACGCCCGGCCGGCGCTGGAGACCGGGGAGCAGCCGTTCGGGGTCGAGGCGCTGGAGGGGGCCACCGCTGTGGTCCTGGAGCCGGTCGACGCCGACCGGGGCATGGTCAAGATCGATGGTGAGCTGTGGACGGCCCGCTCGTACGACGCGACGCGCACGTACGCCGAGGGTGAGCGGGTGCAGGTGATCAAGGTCCGGGGCGCTACCGCCCTGGTATGGCAGGACGACATTTCCACCCCGGGCGAGCTGCCCGAAGCGAAAAGGTGAACGGTATGGAGTTTCTTGCGATCCTGATGATCGCGGTGGCGTTGATCGGTGTGGTGACGCTGTTCAAGGCGGTACGGATCGTGCCGCAGCAGCGTCAGGACGTGGTGGAGCGGCTCGGCCGGTACAAGCGCACGCTGAACCCGGGCCTCAACCTGCTGGTGCCGTTCGTCGACGCGGTGCGTACCAAGGTCGACATGCGCGAGCAGGTGGTCAGCTTCCCGCCCCAGCCGGTGATCACCTCCGACAACCTGGTCGTCTCGATCGACACGGTTCTCTACTTCAAGGTGGTCGACTCGGTTCGCGCCACCTACGAGATCTCCAACTTCCTCCAGGCCATCGAGCAGCTCACCGTCACCACGCTGCGTAACGTGATCGGCTCGCTGGACCTGGAGCGCGCGCTGACCAGCCGCGAGGAGATCAACCGGCACCTGTCCGGCGTGCTGGACGAGACCACCGGCCGCTGGGGCATCAAGGTGACCCGGGTCGAGATCAAGGCGATCGAGCCGCCGCCGAGCATCCGCGACTCGATGGAGAAGCAGATGCGCGCCGAGCGGGACCGCCGCGCCGCGATCCTCAACGCCGAGGGGCACAAGCAGTCGCAGATCCTCACCGCCGAGGGTGAGAAGCAGGCCGCGGTGCTGCGCGCCGACGGTGACCGGCAGGCCCGGATCCTCCAGGCGGAGGGTCAGGCCAAGGCGATCCGTACCGTCTTCGACGCGATCCACACCGCCAACCCGAGCCAGAAGGTGCTGGCCTACCAGTACCTCCAGGCGCTGCCGCAGATCGCCAACGGCACTGCGAACAAGGTCTGGATCGTGCCGACCGAGCTGACCAAGGCCCTGGAGGGCATGGGTGGCGCGCTGGGCGGTCTGGCCAACATGGTCGGCGACCAGCCGTCGCCGGAGGCCGCCAAGAGCGCCGGCGAGGTCGAGCGGGAGGCCGCCGAGGCCGCCGAGGCCGCGGCCATCGCGGCCCAGGAGATCCACGACGAGGTACGCGTGGCCGAGGCGCAGGCCACCGGCGGCAACAACCCGAAGGGTCTGCCCGCGCCGGAGCCGGTGTCGCCGGCGAGCCTGGTGAACGACCCGGCGGACCAGCGCGAGCGGGGCTGACCGGCAAATCCGAGAATCCCTCATACGGCGCTCCGGCGGCTGCCACCATCGGTCTTGAGGACGGGTGGTGAGCAGGGCCGGAGCGCCGTTGCGCGTCCCGGGCCACGGCGCGAACGAGGTGACGTATGAAGGACCCGGCGAACCGGCTGTTCTCCCGTACCCCGGTCCCCGGCGCGCACGACCCCGCCGGACCGATCGGCTCCCGGCGTACCGGAGGGGGTTTCGGGGTCCTGCCGTTCGTCTCCGAACCCGGCCCCGGGGCGCCGGCCACCGACGCGACCTGGGCCTGGTCGATCCGCCGGTTCGCCCGCGCGGCGGTCTGGCTGCTCCCGGCGTACGCGGTCCTCTACGGCCTGGTGGCGATGGCCAGCGACGGCGGCGTGGGCAACGACCCGTACCCGGCCGACGGCCGGGCGCTCTACCTGGTCGGCTGGGTCGCAGCGGTGTGGCTGGGGCTGCTCGCCCTGCTCGCGCTCACCGGCCTGCTCGCCGCCACCCGCTGCCGCCGCGTCGCGCTGGCCGGGCTGCTCGCGAGCATCGGCGGGATGGTGCTGATGCTGCCGTTCGCCGGGCTGGCCGAGCAGACACCGGTGTTCGGCGTGACCGCGCGCGGCATCGTGCTGTTCGGCGCCACCCTCTACAGCGTGGGCTGGTTCCTCACCGGCTGGTCGGTCGCCCGGTCCGGGATGTTCTCCTACGGCGACGGGACCATGCTGATGATCGCCGCCCCGCTGCTCGGGCTGGGCGGCGCGCTGATCGGCTCGCTCCAGACGTTCGGTGCGATCTTCGTGCTGGTCGCCGGCATCGGCATCGGCTACCGCAGCGGCCGCCTGGTGCCCGAGACGATCGCCCGGGACGCCGCGGCGGCCAGCGTCGCCGCCGCGCCGGTGCCGCCCGCGTCACCGAAGGGCCCACTCGGGGCGGGCTGACCGTTTCTCGGCTGGGAGGTCGCCGTGAAGTAACTGACAGTTGCCTGGCGAGGTGGCCGGTAGGCGGCTTTCGTGGCAATCCTTGCGTCCATGCCGTCTCCCAGGTCGCCGCTGTCGCGGCTGTTCACCGTGCTGCTGGCCGGCCTGCTCGCCGGGCTCGTCCTCGCGGTCGCCGCGCTTCCCGGCGGACTGCTCGGCGGGTTCGCCGCCCGGGCGGCGCTCGGCGCGTACGCGGACCTGCCCGACGCGCTGCGCACCCCGGTGCAGCCGCAGCGCTCCTACCTCTACGCCAACGACGGCAAGACGCTGATCACCACGTTCTACGACGTGAACCGCACCGACGTGTCGCTGGACGAGATCGCCCCGGTGATGCGGCAGGCGATCATCGCGGCCGAGGACCGGCGGTTCTACTCGCACGGCGGCGCGGACCTGCGCGGCATCGCCCGGGCGCTGGTGGCGAACGTCAAGGGCGGCGGCACCGAGCAGGGCGGCTCCACGCTGACCATGCAGTACGTCCGCAACGTGCTCAAGACCGACCCGAACCGCACCCCGGAGGAGCGGCAGGCCGCCACCGAGCAGACAGTCGGGCGCAAGCTCCAGGAGATCCGGTACGCCAACGCGCTGGAGCAGTCGCTGTCCAAGGACGAGATCCTCAACCGCTACCTCAACATCGCGTACTTCGGCTCCGGCGCGTACGGCGTCGCCGCCGCGAGCCAGCGCTACTTCGGCAAGGCGCCGGCCGACCTGACGCTGGGCGAGGCGTCGCTGCTCGCCGGCCTGGTGCAGTCGCCCGACGCGTACAGCCCGATCGACGGCGACAAGGACCAGGCGCTGACCCGCCGGGGGTACGTGCTCGACGCGATGGCCGAGACCGGCGCGATCACCGCGCAGCAGGCCGCCGCCGCGAAGGCCGAGCCGCTGAAGCTGCGCCCGACCGCCCAGCCCAACGGCTGCACCGCCACCGCCCAGGGCCACGACGACTGGGGCTTCTTCTGCGACTACCTGCGCCGCTGGTGGGTCACCCAGCCGGCCTTCGGCAGCACCCCCGAGGAGCGCGAGCAGGCGCTGCGCCGGGGCGGCTACCGCGTCGTCACCACGCTTGACCCGAAGATCCAGGAGACCGCGCAGGAGCAGGCCACCAAGGTCTACGGGTACGGCAACAAGCGGGCGCTGCCGATCGCGGCGGTCGAGCCCGGCACCGGCCGGGTCCTCGCGATGGCGGTGAACCGGCACTACAGCCTCGACGACAACCCGGACGGGCAGGCCAACCACCCGAACACGGTCAACCCGCTGATCTCCGGCGGCGCCAGCGTCGACGGCTACCAGGCCGGCTCGACGTTCAAGATGTTCACCATGCTGGCCGCGCTGGAGGCCGGCAAGCCGCTGGCCACCGGCTTCGACGCCCCGAGCCGGCTGCCCACCCGGTACGCCTCGGACGACGAGGGCAACTGCGACGGCACGTGGTGCCCGGCGAACGCCAACCCGCAGTGGATGGACGGCTACCGGATGATGTGGGACGGCTTCGGCCGGTCCGTCAACACGTACTTCGTCTGGCTGGCCGAGCAGGTCGGCGAGGACAAGGTGGTGGAGATGGCCCAGCGTCTCGGCATCACCTTCCGCGCCGACTCCGACGCCGCGTTCGCCCGCGACAACGCCGCGAACTGGGGCGCGTTCACGCTCGGTGTGGCCGCCACCACCCCGCTGGACCTGGCGAACGCGTACGCCACGGTGGCCGCCGAGGGCACGTACTGCACGCCGCTGCCGGTGGTCTCGGTGACCGCGCCCGACGGCGACGCCGTCGACGTGGCGCAGCCGTCCTGCAAGCGGGTGCTCGAACCGGACGTGGCCCGCGCCGCCACCGACGCGGCCCGGTGCCCGGTCGGCCAGCAGTCCGCGTTCGGGCAGTGCAACGGCGGCACCGCCACCGCCGTCGACTCGATCGTCGGCCGCCCGGTGGCCGGCAAGACCGGCAGCTCGGAGCGCAACGCCACCGAGACGTTCGTCGGGTACACCCCGCAGGTCGCGGTGGCCGGCATCGCCGCCAACCCGGACGACGTCACCGACCTGGTCGGCTCCGCCGTGCAGGCGAAGGTGATCGACGCGGTGGCCCGGACCATCAGGACCGCCCTCACCGGCAAGCCGGTGGCCGGCTTCACCGCGCCGAGCCGGGCGCTGGTCGGCGACCCGCAGCGCCCGCAGCCGCCCCGCCGGACCGAGCCGGACCGCCGCGAGCAGCGCGAGGACCGCGAGGACCGCGAGCTGCCCTCCGACGTGCTCCGCTGGCTGCGCGAGCGGGGCTGAGCCGGGCCCGCCTCACGCGTCCGGTGGAGGCGGGGTGGTCGCCCGGGTCGTCAGCGCGGCGTCGAGCGCGGCGTCCAGGGCGGCGGCCACCTCCGCCGGGGCGCGGTCGCCGTCGAGCACCGTGAACGTGCCGAAGTCGGGCAGCGCCCGGTAGGCGGCGTCCAGCGCCCGCAGGTGCGCCGGTTCCTCGGTGTCGATGCCCCGCGCGGCCACCCGCAGCCGCGCCACCTCGGGGGAGGTGGCGAGGAAGCACACCACCGCCGGGCGCGGGAAGACCGCGTACGCGGCGCGCACCACGCGCCGTCCCCGGTCGCCCCGGGCCGCCATGATCACGTCCTGGCACCAGGTCCACCGGTCCAGCACCGCCACCCGTCCGGTCAGGCGGGCCACCGCGACGGTCCGGGCCATCGCCGCGGCGCGCACCGTCGCCTCCAGCGCCGGATAGAGGGTACGGCCGAACAGCGCCACCCCGTCGGCGCGGCCGAACGCCCGGGCCAGCCGGTTCCACAGCGGCCGGCCACCGGCGTTCTCGAAGTACCGCGCCGGGACGCCTCGCTCGCGCAGCCGCGCCGCGAGCGCCCTGGCCTGGGTCGTCTTGCCGGAACCGTCGACACCGATCAGTGCGATCATCACGGGGCGGGCCACGCCGGGAGGCTAGCCGGAATCGACGACGCCGGGTTGTCGGATCCGCCCGGCCGGCTCCGACCCACCGGCGAGCGCGCCCGTTCCGGGGGCGCCGTGCGACGCGGAGGAACACATCATGGGCAGTGTCGTCTACGGGGTGCACACGTCGGTCGACGGTTTCATCGAGGGGCCGAACGGCGAGTTCGACTGGCCGGAGATGGGGGAGGAGCTGTCCGCGTACTCGATCGGGTTGGCCGAGCGGGCCGCCGCCTTCGTCTACGGGCGGCGGGTGTGGGAGATGATGTCCTCCTACTGGCCGCAGGTCGAGTCGATCTCCGACCATCCGCACGACCTGGCGTTCGCGCCGATCTGGCGGCGTACCCCGAAGATCGTGGTCTCGCGGACGCTCGCCGAGGCTTCCCACGGCGCCGTGGTGGTCGGTGGCGGCGACCTGGCGAAGGAGTTCGCCGAGGTCCGCGAGCGGTTCCCCGGCGACCTGCTGGTCACCGGCGGCACCGGCGCGGCGACGGCGCTGGCCGCGCTCGGGCTCGTCGACACCTACGAGGTGATCGTGCATCCGGTGGTGCTCGGCGGCGGGCGGCAGGTGCTGCCCGACCTGGCCCGCCAGCACCTGCGGCTGGTCGAGACGCGCACGTTCGACGGGCGGTCGGTGCTGCTGCGCTACGCGCGGGCCTGACGCCTCAGCGGCCCCGGCGGCGGGGCCGGTACGTGGCGAGCGCGGCCGGCACGCCGCGCCGCACGATGCCGGCCCGGTCGCTGTCCCCGCGCAGCACCGCCGCGGCGGTCTTGCGGGCCTGCTCGGCGGTGAAGTGCGGCGGCAGCATCAGCTCTGCCGGGTCCACCACCGCGTTGACCACCACCGGCCGGTCCGCGTCGAGCACCCGCTGCCACAGGCCGTCCACCCGGGCGGGGGAGTCGACCAGCTCGCCGCCGAGGCCCAGCACCTCCGCCCACCTGTGGTACGCCACGTCCGGCAGATCCTGGCTGTCCGGGAACATCGGCGTGCCCTCACCGGACCGCTGTTCCCAGCTGACGAACGCGAGGTCCCGGTTGTTGAGCACCAGCACGACGAACCGGGGGTCGGCCCACTCCCGCCAGTACTTCGCCACCGTGATCAGCTCGTTGACGCCGTTCATCTGCATCGCCCCGTCGCCGAGCAGCGCGATCACCGGGCGGTCCGGGTGGGCGAACTTCGCCGCCAGCGCGTACGGCATCCCGCCGCCCATCGAGAGCAGCGTGCCGGAGAGGCTGGCCAGCATGCCGGGGCGGACCCGCACGTGCCGGGCGTACCAGGCGGTGGCGGTGCCGCAGTCCACGGCGAGCATGGCGTCGTCCGGTAGCGCGTCGTCGAGCGTGGCGAACAGCGACTGCGGGTTGACCGGGTCGGCGGGCTGGGCGGCGACCTCGCGTTGCGAGGCCCGCCACTTGCCGGTGGCGTCGGCGAGGGTGGCCCGCCAGGCGGTCGGGCCCGGCCCCGGGCCCAGCTCCTTGAGCAGGGCGCGCAGCGTCGGCCCGGCGTCGCCGGTCAGGTTCACCTCGGTCGGGTAGCGCAACCCCATCCGGGTGCCGTCGATGTCGATCTGCACCGCCCGGGCCTGGCCCTCCGGCGGGTAGAACTCCGAGTACGGCATCTGGCTGCCGACGATCAGCAGCCGGTCGCACTCGCGCATGAGCTGCCAGCTCGGGCGGCTGCCGAGCAGGCCGATCGCGCCCGTCACCCAGGGCTGCCGGTGGTCGACGGCGGTGAAGCCGAGCAGCGCGGTGGCGACCCCGGCGCCGAGCCGGTCGGCGATCCGGCGTACCTCGTCCTCGGCGCCCAGCGCGCCCTGCCCGACCAGCATCGCCACCCGCTCACCGCCGCGCAGCACCTCGGCCGCGCGGCGCACGTCGGCCTCCGGCGGCACGGTCGGCGTGCTGCTCGGCACGGCGCTGGTGTGGTAGTAGCCGTGGGCGTGCGGCGGGTGCGGCACCGCCGGCAGGTCCTGCACGTCGGAGGGCAGGACCAGGGCGGTCACGGTACGCCGGGCCAGTGCCGTGCGGCAGGCGCGGTCCACCAGGTGCCGGGCCTGCGACGGGTCGTCGAGCTGGGCCAGGAAGGCCGAGGCCACGTCCTTGTAGAGCGAGAGCAGGTCCACCTCCTGGTAGTAGCCGCCGCCCTCGGCGGGCAGCGCGGTGTGCCCGAGCAGCGCCACCACCGGCTGGTGGTCGAGCTTGGCGTCGTAGAGGCCGTTGAGGGCGTGGATCGCGCCCGGACCGCTGGTCACCACCACGCAGCCGAGCGGTCCGCCGCCGTACTTGACGTGCGCGCCGGCCGCGAAACCGGCGGTCTCCTCGTGCCGGACCTGGATGAACCGGGCGCGGCCCTCGGCGCGTTGCAGCGCCGAGGTCATGCCGTTGATCCCGTCGCCCGGGTAGCCGTAGTAGCGGTGCACGCCCCACTCGGCGAGCCGGGCCACCAGGTAGTCGGCGACTGTGGCGTCGCGGGGGAGGTTGCCGTCGTGATCCGCGCCCATCCTGGTCCCTCCGTCACCGTCGGCCTTCCGGCTCCGTTCCCCGCCCGGGACGACGGAAACCCGGCCCGCGCCGGAGCGGCCGGGCGGGCCGGGCAGAATCGCCTGGTGCCCGTCCACGAGATCACCGACCCCGACGACGACCGGATCGCCGACTACCGCGCGCTCACCGACGTGGAGCTGCGTACCCGCTGGGAACCGCCGCACGGGCTGTTCATCGCCGAGGGGGAGCTGGTGCTGCGGCGGGCGCTGCGGGCCGGCTACCCGGCCCGGTCGTACCTGGTCGACGCCAAGCGGGTCGACCAGCTCGCCGACCTGGACACCGGTGACGCGCCGGTGTACGCCGCCACGCCGGACGTGCTCCAGCGCGCCACCGGCTTCCACGTGCACCGCGGCGTGCTCGCGTCGTTCCACCGCAAGCCGCTGCGCCCGGCCGACGAGGTGCTGGCCGCCGCCCGGCGGGTGGTGATCCTGGAGGACGTCAACAACCACACGAACCTGGGTGCGATCTTCCGGGGCGCCGCCGCGCTCGGCGTCGACGCGGTGCTGCTGTCTCCCACCTGCGCGGACCCGCTCTACCGGCGCAGCGTACGGGTCAGCATGGGCGAGGTGTTCGCGGTGCCGTACGCCAGGCTCGACCGCTGGCCCGACGGGCTGGACCAGGTCCGCGCCGCCGGGTTCACGGTGCTCGCGATGACACCAGCGCCGGATGCCGTACCGATGCAGCGGCTGACCCCGGCGCAGCGCGAGCGGGCGGCGTTGCTGCTCGGGGCCGAGGGGCCGGGCCTGACCGCGGCGGCGCAGGCGGCCAGCGACGTGCGGGTGGTGATCCCGATGCGGCGCGGCGTGGACTCGCTGAACGTGGCCGCCGCCGCGGCGGTGGCGTTCTGGGAGCTGGGGCGGGAGGACGCGCTCTGAGGACCGGCTCCCTCGACCAGCTTGCATGACCATGCGACGCCGTGCATAATCTTCCTTGTGTCCAAGGTTCTCACCTCCCTGCCCATCGGCGAACGTGTCGGCATCGCCTTCTCCGGCGGCCTCGACACCTCGGTAGCCGTCGCGTGGATGCGCGACAAGGGCGCCGTCCCCTGCGCCTACACCGCTGACATCGGCCAGTACGACGAGCCCGACATCGCCTCGGTGCCCGGCCGCGCCCACACCTACGGCGCCGAGGTCGCCCGGCTCGTCGACTGCCGCGCCGCGCTGGTCGAGGAAGGGCTGGCGGCGCTGACCTGCGGCGCCTTCCACATCCGCTCCGGCGGGCGGGCCTACTTCAACACCACGCCGCTGGGCCGGGCCGTGACCGGCACGCTGCTGGTCCGGGCGATGATCGCCGACGACGTGCAGATCTGGGGCGACGGCTCGACGTTCAAGGGCAACGACATCGAGCGGTTCTACCGGTACGGCCTGCTGGCGAACCCGCAGCTGCGGATCTACAAGCCGTGGCTGGACACCGACTTCGTCACCGAGCTGGGCGGCCGCACCGAGATGTCGGAGTGGCTGCTGGAGCGCGGCCTGCCCTACCGGGACAGCACCGAGAAGGCGTACTCCACCGACGCCAACATCTGGGGCGCCACCCACGAGGCCAAGACGCTCGAACACCTGGACACCGGCATCGAGACGGTCGAGCCGATCATGGGGGTCAAGTTCTGGGACCCGTCCGTGGAGATCCCCACCGAGGACGTCACCATCGGCTTCGACCAGGGCCGCCCGGTGACGATCAACGGCAAGGAGTTCGGCAGCGCCGTCGACCTGGTGCTGGAGGCCAACGCCATCGGCGGCCGGCACGGCCTGGGCATGTCCGACCAGATCGAGAACCGGATCATCGAGGCCAAGAGCCGGGGCATCTACGAGGCCCCCGGCATGGCGCTGCTGCACGCCGCCTACGAGCGGCTCGTCAACGCCATCCACAACGAGGACACGCTCGCCAACTACCACAACGAGGGCCGCCGCCTCGGCCGCCTCATGTACGAGGGCCGCTGGCTGGACCCGCAGGCGCTGATGCTGCGCGAGTCGCTGCAGCGCTGGGTCGGCACGGCGGTCACCGGCGAGGTGACGCTGCGGCTGCGCCGGGGCGAGGACTACTCGATCCTGGACACCACCGGTCCGGCGTTCAGCTACCACCCGGACAAGCTGTCGATGGAGCGCACCCAGGACTCGGCGTTCGGCCCGGCCGACCGGATCGGCCAGCTCACCATGCGCAACCTCGACATCGCCGACTCCCGGGCCAAGCTGGAGCAGTACGCCTCCGTCGGCATGGTCGGCGGCGGCACCCCGCAGCGGATCGTCGGCGCCGCCCAGGCGGCCTCGACCGGGCTGATCGGCGCCATGCCGCAGGGCGGCGCGGAGGCCATCGCGTCCCGGGGCGTGCCCACCGCCGAGGACGAGGCGCTCGACCGGGCCGCGATGGAGTTCGGCGTCGACTGATCGCCACGGCTCGTCCCGTCTGCCCGCCCGCCGGTCCCCGCCTTCTCGGCGGGCCGGCGGGCGGTGTGGCTTTCGGCAACGGTGGTGACGCAGGGTAGCGTGTCGCCCGTGTTCCCTACCGTGCGTGAGGTGCTGGACCTGGTGCCCGTGCGCAACGGCGCGCCCCGCCTGGTCGCCGGGACCGCCGGGCTGGACCGGCCGGTGCGGTGGGTGCACATCGCCGAGGTGCCGGACATCGCCACCCTGCTCGGCGGCGGGGAGCTGGTCCTCACCACCGGGATCGGGCTGCCGGGCGACGACGCCGGGCTCCGCGAGTTCATCGGCGCTCTGGCCGACGTCGGCGTCTCCGGGCTGGCCGTCGAGCTGGGCCGCCGCTACGTCAGCGGAGTGCCCCGCGTGATGGCCGCCGCCGCCGAACGCCGCGGCCTGCCCCTGATCGAGCTGCGCCGGGGCACCCCGTTCGTCCGCATCACCGAGGCGGTGCACGCGCTGATCGTGGACGCCCAGCTCACCGAGCTGCGCGCCACCGAGGAGATCCACCAGCGGTTCACCGAACTGTCGGTCGAGGGCGCCGAACCGGCCGAGGTACTGCGGCAGGCCGCCGAGCTGGCCGGCTGCCCGATGGTGCTGGAGAACCTGTCCCGGCAGGTGCTCGCGTACGACCCGGCGGGGGAGAACGCCGAACTGCTGCTGGACGGCTGGGAACGGCACTCGCGGCAGATCCGCCCGCCCGGGCGCACCGCGTACGACCCGGACAGCGGCTGGCTCGTCACCACCGTCGGCGCGCGGGGCCAGGACTGGGGACGGCTGCTGCTGCGCTGGCCGGCGACCGAGTCCACCCCGCCGACCCGGCTCACCATCCTGATCGAACGGGCCGCCTCCACGCTGGCCCTGGGCCGGCTGATCCGGCGCGACGCCGAGGGCCTGGAACGGCAGATCCACCGCACGCTGCTGACCGCGCTGATCGACCACTCCCGCCCGGTGGACGAGGTGGCGCTGCGAGCCAAGGCGCTCGGCGTCGTCCTGGACCGCCGGCACCTGGTCGGCGTCGTGGTCCGGCACCGCGCCGACGAGCCCGCCGGCGACGCGGGCACCCCCGACGACGAGCCCGCCCCCGCCCGGCGCGGCGGGCGCCGCGACACCGACGCCGAAGGCCCGGAAGCCGGCCCGGCCCGGCTGCGCGACCTCGCCGAGGCGGTCAGCCAGGCCGTCCGGGACGCCAAGCTCACCGCGCTGACCAGCCCGCTCGACGACCAGGCCGTGGGCGCGCTGCTGGCGCTCCCCGACCCGGCCGCCGAGGAGAAGGCACTGTCCGCGTTCGCCGCCGCGTTGCGCCGGGTACGCCTCGACGCCGCCCCCGCCGCGCCGGCCGCCCCAGCCGCCCGCCCGGCCCGCCCGCTGGACGCTCCGGACCGTCCCGCCGGACGGGCCGTGGCGTCGGCGAGTGCGCGGCCGGTCGACGCGCCGCCCCGAGCCGCGATCGTGGTGGCGGCCGGGTCCGGCGTGGGCAGCCTGCGCGAGGCACGCCGGTCACTGATCGAGGCGCGGCAGGTCGCCGAGGCGGCCCGGCGGGATCCCCGCGATCTGCCCTGCTACCGCCTGCCGCACGTCGGGCTGGCCGGGCTGCTGCACCTGTTACGCGACGAGCCCAGGTTGCAGACGTTCGTCGAGCGTGAACTCGGGCCACTGCTCGCCTACGACGCCCAGCATCCACGGGAGCAGTTGCTGGGCACGCTGCGGGCGTACCTGGAGCAGGGGCGGAACAAGTCGGCCGGTGCAGCCGCCGCGCACCTGTCCCGGCCGGCGTTCTACGAGCGGCTGGCCCGTATCGGCCGCATCCTCGACGCCGACCTCGACTCGGTCGACAGGTGCCTGTCCCTGCACGTGGCCCTGCTGGCCCTGGACGCCGTCCGCACCCCCTGACCCCGCCCCGTCACGCCGGTCCCGCCCCGTCGATCATGAGGTTGAGCCGGTGTTTCGCCCGAATCCGCCCCGCCAACTTCATGATCGACGGGGCGGGGTGGGGTGGGCGGGGAGGGTCAGGTCAGGGCGGTCAGGGTTTTGGCGTAAGGGGCGGGGACGAAGTTGTCGCCGCCGGGGGTGAACACGTCGGAGGTCGCCGCCGCCTGCCAGGCGGTGTCGGGCAGCGCCGCCACCAGGGCGCGGACCACCGGGGCGTCGCGCCACTGGTCCTGCTGGGCGAGCAGGCTCAGCGCGACCACCGACTCCTCCACCTCGCCCACGCACTCGAACGGCTTGTGCCCGTCGATGCCGAGCAGCTCCCGGTAGCCGGGGATCTGCGTCTCGTCGGCCAGCAGGTCACCGCCGAAGATGCCGGTCAGCCGCTCCCGGGGCATGAACGGTGCCATGGCCAGGAACACGAACCGGCACTTCGGGCAGTCGCGGCACCAGCGCTCGCTCGCGTCCCGCAGCTTGAACGCCGCGTTGCAGCTGGTCACCACCGCGTCGTACCGGTCGATCTCGGCGAACAGCCGGGCGATGTGCAGCTCGGACAGGGAACGCAGCAACGAGAAGTACGGCTCGGTGAGCCCGGCGTGCTCGCCCAGCGCCGCGCGCAGCAGCCCTTCCGCCTCGACGCCCTTGGACCACTGGTGGTTGATCTCGTGGCCGTTCCAGATCAGGTTCGGGTCGGACGCGGAACGCTCGTTCGACATCACCACCGGGCCGAGCCCGTGCAGGACGGCGGTCGCCACGGCGATCAGCGAGTTGATCGCGGTGACCGGGATGTGCCCGTTGCGCGCGCCGGCGGCGTTCAGCTCGAACAGCACCGGGTCCAGCCGCCGCCGGGCGGCCAGCGGCACCAGGTCCGACGCCTCGTTCACCGACACGATCACGTGGTTCGGGTTGACCGAGAACGGCACCGGGTCGAGGCCGGCGCGGCGCAGCGCCTCCAGCGTGACGATGGAGTCCTTGCCGCCGCCCACCGCCGACAGCGGACGGCGGTCGGAGTTGTCCACCGGCACGGCCGGGTCCACCGTGCCGGACGGCACCTCGGGACGCAGCTCCAGCACGTGCGGCAGCTCGTTGCGGTACGCGTACTCGGCGAGGCCCTTGGTGTAGACGGCGGTGACCAGCTCGACGGCGGCGGCGCCCAGCGGCGCGGGCAGCACCAGCCGCGGCGGCGCGGCGGCCTTGTAGTAGCTGACGCCGGCGACCACGTGCAGCAGCTCCAGCACCCGGGCCAGGGTGGCCGCCGTGGCGTCGGAGACGGGCTCGGCCGGCAGCGGAAGCGTGATCACCTCGGTGAACCGCTGCTCGCCGTCGGGACCGGTCAGGGCGTAGTCGAACAGGACCTCGCCGGTGGCGAAGTCGATCGAGTAGGACGGGAAGGTGAAGGCGTCCATCCGCCGCAGCTGCTCGTTGGGCACACGCCATACTAGGCCCTGGTTCGTCCGTCCGTGTCCGGCTGGGCCGGACCCTGCCCGCCGTGCGTCGACCGAGTCCGAGGAGAGCCCGTGCGCCTGTCTGATCTGCGCGGACGTCATGTCGCCGTCTGGGGCGCCGGCCGCGAGGGCCGGGCCGCGGTGACCGCGATCGCCGCGCACGGGCCGGCCGGCCTGGTCGTCGTCGACGACAGCGCCAACTTCCTCACGCTGCCCTGGGACGGTCCGCTGGCCGCCGCGGCGCCGCTCGTCACCGGCGAGGAGGGCTTCGAGCGCCTGGCCGCCGCCGACGTGGTGGTCCGCTCGCCGGGCGTGCCGAACACCCATCCGTGGATGGTGGAGCTGCGCCGCCGGTCCGTGCCCGTCACGCAGGGCAGCGCGCTGTGGATGGCCGACCACGCGGACCGGACCGTCGGGGTGACCGGCAGCAAGGGCAAGAGCACCACGTCCAGCCTGATCAGCCACCTGCTCACCGCGATGGACCGGCCGAACGTGTTCGGCGGCAACATCGGGGTGCCGCTGCTGGACCTGCCCGAGGCGGAGCTGTACGTGCTGGAGCTGTCCAGCTACCAGTGCTCCGACCTGACCGACTCGCCGCGGGTGGCGGTGGTGACCGCGCTGTTCCCCGAGCACCTGGACGCGCACGGCGGCGAGCGCGAGTACTACCGGGACAAGCTGAACCTGATCGCGCACGGTCCGCACGCCGTCGTGGTCAACGGCGCCGACCCTCGCCTGGCGGCCGAGCTGGGTGACCGGGCGGCGGTACGCGCCGGCTCGCCGGACACCACGCACGTGGCCACCGGACCGGACGGCGCACAGTGGTTCCACCTGCGGGACACGCCGCTGTTCCCGCGCGCGGTGCTGCCGCTGGTCGGCCGGCACAACGAGGGCAACCTCTGTGTCGCGCTGGCCGTGCTGGACGCGCTCGGCGTCGACGTGGTGGCGCGCAAGGACAGCCTCGCCGTGGCGGTCGCCGAGTTCCAGGGCCTGGCGCACCGGCTCACCGAGATCGCCGACCCGTCCGGGCTCACGTTCGTCGACGACACGCTCGCCACCAGCCCGTACGCGGCCATGCACGCCATCGACGCGTACGAGGGACGGCCGCTGACCGTGATCGTCGGCGGCGCCGACCGGGGGCTGGACTACAGCCCGCTGCGCGCGCACCTGGCCGGCCGGGAGATCACCGTGATCGGTGTGCCGGACAGCGGCCCCCGCATCGTGGACGCGCTGTCCGGGCTGCCGTCGGTGCGTACCGAGCTGGCCGACGACCTGGTCGCCGCCGTCGGGCTGTCCCGCAAGCTGACCCCGGCCGGGGGTGTGGTGCTGCTGTCCCCGGCGGCGCCGAGCTACGGCCGGTTCCGCAACTTCGAGCACCGCTCGGAGGTGTTCGCGCAGGCGGTGGCCGACACCGCCCGCTGAGCGGCGCCGGCCGCCCGCGCGGCGCTGCCCGCTCGGTCAGCCGCGTTCCGCCCGGGCGTCCCGGTGCGGCGACGGCTCGGCGGACAGGATCGCGTCGAGGGACTCCGTGGGCGCGGACCGGTCGACCGGCTCCCGTTGCGCGGGCGCGACCTCCGTGGGCCCGGTCTCGGCAGGCCCCGCCTCCGGTGCGGTGCGGGCCGCCCGCGTCTTGACCGGCGTCCAGGCGAACGCGAGCGCGCCGCCGACGAGCGCCAGCAGCATGCCGATCAGGAACCCGCCCAGGTTCGAGGTGAGCCAGGAGACCAGCCCGAGCACGAGGGAGAGCACCGCGTAGAAGACGCGTTGCTGCGGCGTGGTGATCAGCAGCACGCCACAGATGACCAGGATGGCCGGGACCAGGTACGCGGCCAGCCCTTGCGGCCCGACGTGCAGCAGCACCCCGAGCGGTGCGCGCAGCGTCACGAGCATCTCCGCGCCGCCGAGCGCGATGAGCAGCCCGGCGGTGAACGGCCGCGCCCGGCGCCAGCGCCGCCAGCGTGTGCGAACGCCGGCGGCGGGCGCCGCGTGCTGTCCTGCGGTCACGTCAGCACCCTTCGGAGCTGAAGCCCATGCGCAGGTTGGGCAGCGTGAAGACGGCGGCGGTGGTGGCGTAGTTGTTCTGCCGCAGGTTGGTGATGGTCACGGTGTCGGCCTGCTGGGCGAACACGCCCGGGTTGCCCTTGACCCCGGGGACCTTGTCGACGGTGCTGGCGTCCTGCCCGACGTCGATGTTCTTGAAGGACGCGTTACCGGCGATCTCGTCGCCGTCGACCACGAGCGTGCGGGCGGTCACCGGCTTGCCGGAATTGCCGGCGGTGATCCGCAGGTTGGTCCCGCCCAGGTTGATGCTCTGGCAGAGATTGGTCAGCTCGGCCTTGTCGATGGCCGAGACGATCACGAGCACCTGCCCGCCGGTGTCGCCCTGGTTGGGGCTGTCCGGGATCATCTGGTCGAGCGTGGCGAACTGCTCGAACCCGGTGCCCTCCAGCTTGTCGGCGGTGACCGTGAACGGCATGCCCGAGATGGCGAACTGCGCGCCGAGCACACCCTGCGCGGTCAGCACCACCATGCCGGCCGCGCCGGCCGCCACAGCGCCGAACGTGACGGCGAACCGGCGCCAGCGCACGCCGCTTCTCGGTTGATCGGTCTCGATCTGCTCGATCTGCTCCGGCATGCCGGGCCCCTTTCGAGATCAATTCACCTGCGACGATGTGAATTGGCTTCGCAGGATGTATGCGCCGAGGGGCGCAGGCCGAAGTTACCGCTGAGTAAAGGGGCGGTCAACTGCCTGTAGCAGATCGTTGAGCGGCATTTGCCAAAAGCGGCCAAAGTGAAAAACCGCTGCGGTTTTCCATCGCTCAGGGCTGGCCGGGCGCGCAGGGCGCGGTGGTGGCCGGGCCGTCGTCCGCCCGGTCCGCCCGGGCGACGCGGCCCGCCTCCCGCGGGCCGAGGAACGGCGCGGTGGCCGCGTACGTGAGTGCCGGCAACAGCAGCGGCAGCTCCTCGGCCCGCCCCTGCGCCACCCGCTCACGGATGGTGGCGTGGATGCCCCCGACCACAGTGGACAACAGTGCGTCCCGGTCCACGTCGGCCGGATCCGGCCCGGCGCCGGCGAAGAACCGGCGGAAGCTGCGCAGCAGCGCGTCGCGCTCCCGGCGGGCGTCCGGGCCCGCCGCGTCCACCTCGACCAGTGCCATCCGGGCGAAGGCGGGCACGCTCGCCAGCACGTCGAGCAGCGTGCGCAGCGCCGCCCGGGCGGCCTCCGGCCACGCCGGGCCGGCGTCGCGGTACGCGTGCTCCATCAGCTGCGACACCACGGCGATGCCGTGCCGGTACGCGGCCAGGAACGCGTCCTGCTTGCCGCTGAACAGCGCGTAGAACGCGGGCCGGGTGACCCCGGCGGCGTGGCAGATGTCGCTGACCCGGGCGTTGTCGTACCCCCGGGTGGCGACCTCCCGGACCAGCCCGTCGAAGAGGCGGTCGCGCTGGGTCGCCGCCACCTCCTCGGCCGGCACGCGCCGCGGGCCGCGCTTGATGGCGCGGTCCGGGTCGCGGCCGTGGCGGGCGCCCGGCAGGGGCACGGGTGCCGGCGACGGCGGGCTCGGGACTGTCACTCATCGACCTTTCTTGATGCGTTGACTTTACGACCCTCCGGGGTTTATAACTTTCGACACGCTCAGTTCACGCCTCGTCACCGCTGGTGATCTCTCCTGATCGGTCACCCGAAACGCGTCGAAGGAGGGCCGGATGGCTGCCATTATCGCCGCGCGGACCCGTCCCCCCAAGACCGGAGAGAGCCAGGTGACGCGGCGACGCCGCACTGCGCCACGCCGCCCGGCCCGCTGAGGCCGCACCGGCGCACCACCACCGGCGGCCCCATCCCGGCCGCCGCACCCACCGGCTCCGTCCGCTCCGGACGCCGCCGGCACCGTTTCCTGTCCCACCGCCGGAAGGAACAACCATGCCCAGGTACGGACGTATCGGCGCGGGCCTCGCCGCCCTGACGCTGCTGACCGGTCTGGTCGGCGCCGCCCCCGCCACCGCCGCACCCACCACCTCGCTCGCCAGCGCCGTGCTGACCTACCCGACCGTCGCCGGCACCGCCGTGTCGGTGGGCGACGTCATCCAGGCCAGCCTGCGCAGCGGCACCAACGCCACGTTCTACAACTCGACCAGCGGCACCACCGGCATCAAGTGCGCCGCGTCCAGCTTCAGCGCCAAGGTGCTGACCAACCCGACCGCTCCCGGCACCGCGACCGAGAGCCTGACCGCGCAGTCGTTCTCCAGCTGCACGACGAACGTCTTCGGCACCACCGGCGTGCAGAGCGTGACGGTCAACAACCTGCCCTACACCACCTCGGTGACCAGCGCCGGCGTGGTCAAGATCTCCGGGACCGCGGCGGCGCCGATCCAGAGCACCGTCGTGCTCAACTCGCTGCTCGGCGCGATCACCTGCGTCTACCGGACGAGCACGAACTCGCTCACCGGAACGGCGTCCAACGCCACCAACTCGATCAGCTTCACCAACCAGCCGCTCACCAAGTTCTCCGGCCCGTCGCTCTGCTTCGGCACCGCGTACTTCACCGCGACGTACTCGCCGGTGAGGGACACCAGCAAGACCGGCAGCCCGGCGGTCTACGTCAACTGACACCCGGCTCCCGGGCCGGTGCGCGGCGATTCGCCGGGCACCGGCCCGCGCGCCGGTTCAGCCGGCCGTCAGCGTCATGTGCAGCGCGCGCATCGACCGCAGCGCCGACCGGATCTCCTGGAGGTAGCGGCCCGGCGTCAGCGTCGGCTCCGGTACGTCGACCGCGGCGCGCGCGACCGGGTCCACCCCGACGGTCTCGATGCCGCACCCGTACGGCACGGCGAGTGTCCGCAGCGCGTCGCAGTGCTGGAACGGCACGTAGATCGGGGCGGTCACCATCAGCACCGGGTCGTCCGCGCGCAGCCGCACGTGCTCGGCCCAGAACCGCTGCGTGTCGGCGGTGTGCGCGCGACGGCGGTCCGGTTCGCTCGACGGCGCGGCGAGCACCCGTACCGGTGGCAGCCCGGCCGGCCGGTAGGTGCGCGAGGACCAGGACCGGTGCGGATGGCCGGCCGGCTCGCCGCGCTCGTCGTCCGGCTCGTCCACCCCGAACGCCAGCCGCACACCGGCGTCGAGGACGTCCACCTCGGTGGCGCAGCCGGACAGTCCGGCCGCGTCGAGCACCCCGGACTCGGCCGCGGAGAGCGGCCGGAAGCTGCCCAGCACCGCCACCTCGCCGGTCACCTCGGCCGCGCTCCGGGCCAGCACCGCCGCGTACGCGGTGCGCCGCAGGCAGGCGTGCGCCAGCCCGCCGAGCACCAGCAGGTGCGCGTACCCGGATCGGGCCGGCGCGACGGCGCGGACCAGGCCCAGCTCGGCGGCGGCGCTCAGCACCAGCCCGGCGGTGGCCGGATCGAACGCCGGCTCGCGGGCGTCCGGGCGTTCCCGTCCCTGCCGGAAGTCCCAGCGGCGGGCGGAGAACGCGTCCAGCCCGGCCAGCACCGCCGTCAGGTCGCCGCCCGGCCAGTCACCGCCGAAGTGCGCCACGAGACGCCGCACCGGCGCCGACTCCACCCAGGACCCGACCCCGGCGAGGAGCCGCTCCCGCGTCGTCCCCGCCGCGCCGCCCGGCAGCGTCACCCGATCCGTCCGCACCCGGCGGATGCTACCGCCGGGCCGACTCGCACAGTGCCGGTTGTCCCGGCCCCGGTCGTGGTGGGAACGTGCGGGGATCCACCTCCGCTGAAGGGTGCGCCGATGACCTCCGACGACCTGCTGGCCCGGCACCGGGCCGTGCTCCCGTCCTGGATGCCGCTCTACTACGCCGAACCGCTGGAACTGGTGACCGGTTCCGGCCGCCGGGTCACCGACGCGGCCGGCCGGACCTATCTGGACTTCTTCGGCGGGGTGCTGACCACGATGGTCGGTCACGACATCCCGGAGATCCGCGAGGCGGTCGAACGGCAGCTGCGTACCGGCCTCGTGCACACCTCGACGCTCTACCTGATCCGTCAGCAGGTCGAGCTGGCCGAGAAGATCGCCCGGCTCTCCGGCATCCCCGACGCCCGCGTCTTCTTCACCAACTCCGGCACCGAGGCGAACGAGGCCGCGTTGCTGGTCGCCACGAATCACCGGCGCTCGCACCAGATCCTCGCGGTGCGCAACAGCTACCACGGCCGGTCGTACGCGACGATGGGCGTCACCGGCAACCGCGGCTGGTCGGCCAGCGCGCTGAACCCGTTGCAGGTGGCCTGGCTGCACTCCGGTGAACGGCTGCGCGGGCTGCTGGCCCGGCTCGACGCGGCCGACCGGGTCGACGCGGCGGTCGAGGACCTGCGCGAGGTGCTCGCCACCCAGACCGCGGGCGACGTGGCCTGCCTGATCGCCGAGCCGGTCCAGGGCGTGGGCGGCTTCGTGCACGGCCCGGACGGGCTCTTCGCCGCCTGGAAGAAGGTGCTCGACGAGCACGGCATCCTGCTGATCAGCGACGAGGTGCAGACCGGGTGGGGCCGTACCGGCGAGCACTTCTGGGGCTACCAGGCGCACGGCGTGACACCGGATCTGCTCACGTTCGCCAAGGGCATCGGCAACGGCTTCGCGCTCGCCGGGGTGGTCGGCCGGGCCGAGGTGCTGGAGTCGGTTCCGGCGATCAGCTTCTCCACGTTCGGCGGCAACCCGGTCTCCACCGCCGCCGGCAACGCGGTGCTCGACTACCTGCTCGACCACGACCTCCAGGCCAACGCCGCCCGGGTCGGCGCGATCCTCGGCGACGGCCTGCGCGCCGCCACCGCCGGGCTGGAGCAGGTCGCCGAGGTGCGCGGCAAGGGCTTGATGCTCGCCGTCGAGTTCGTCCACCCGGGAACCGTCGAGCCGGACGCGGCGCTGACCACCCGCGTGTTCGAGGCGTGCCGGGCCGGCGGCCTGCTGGTCGGCAAGGGCGGCCTGTACGGCAACGTGATCCGGATGGGCCCGCCGCTGACGCTCACCGAGGACGAGGCCCGGGAGGGTCTGGCGATCATGGTCGACGCGATCCGCGCCTCGATCGAGGCGTGACCGTCAACCCGGCCGGCGTCGTCCCACCCGTCCGGACCTGAGCAGCCGCAGCAGACCCGCCCCGGCCAGGTACGCCACCAGCGCCGGGGCGGGCAGGCCCAGCGGCTCCGGCGCGGTCTTGGGCGCGAGGCTGTTCAGCAGCAGGCCGACGAGCACGCCCGCGTACCCGGCCACGGCCAGACCGGCGCGCAGCCGCCGTCGGCCCGTCCCGGCCGGCCCGGTCGCGGGCGGGCGGCGGGTGCGGGCCTCGACCGGCCCGAAGACGGCGACCAGCACGGCCAGCACCGCGGCCAGCGCGAGCAGCCACGGTACGCGCCACGCCCACCAGGCCGCCGAGCCGACCGGGGGAGTGGGCAGCACGCCGAGCGCGTCCAGCAGGCCGACGAGCAGCACCGCGGCGGTCAGGTGCCAGAGGAAGAGCGTGAGCACCACCGCGTTGACCGCGAGCACCGCCTGCCAGGGGCCGGACCGGCGCAGCCGGCGCCCGGCCGGGCGCCGCAGCAGCAGGATCAGTCCGAGCTGGGTGGCGGCCGCGGCCATCAGCGCCAGGCTCGGCGGCGCCGCGTTGTCCAGCCGCTCGCCCGGTATGTGGAGCATCGCCACCGGGTACGGCCCGACCGCCGTGAGCAGCACCAGCGCGACCAGCCCACCGCCGAGCAGGAGCGCGCCGGCCCGGCCGGACAGCGGCAGGCAGCGGCGGAACAGGCCACGCGGCGCGGCGTGTTCGGCGCGGGTGTCCGGTCGGGCGGCGTCGTACCAGGCGAACCCGACCTGGTGTACGGCCAGCCAGCCGAACAGGTAGTTGCCGTCGGCGAGCGCGGCCGGGCCGAGGAGCCGGCCGAGGTCGCCGAGCGCCACCAGGACCACGAGCGCCACCGGCACGGCGAGCCCGAACCGGCGGTGCAGCGCGTACATCGGCGGGGTCAGCGCCACCACGGCGACGTAGGCGACCAGGAACCACAGCGGGATGGTGGCGAACCAGGCCACCGTGCGCACCTGCGCCGGGTCGGCGCAGCGTGGCGATCCCCGCGCCCGCGGCCAGCACCAGCAGCAACACGGTGGTGGGCCGGACCAGCCGGGCGCTGCGGTCCACCAGCCATCCGGCCGCCGACCCGCCCCGGCGCCGGCGGGCGGCCAGCGAGGCGGCGTTGGCGTAGCCGCCGACCAGGAAGAACACCGGCATCACCTGGGCCACCCAGGTCAGCGGCCAGGCCCAGCGCAGATCCGCCAGCGCGGAGTGGCCGGCGGGGCGGCCGTCGTCGTACCCGACGGCGGTGACGCCCCAGTGGCCGAGCACGACCATGGTGATGGCCAGGGCCCGGAGCAGGTCGACGTAGCGCTCCCGCCCCGGCGGCGTGCGTTGCGCGAGCTGCCGCAGGCGGCGCATGAGGTCAGGCTAGGCCAGCCGGCTCCGACCGGTACGGATAACGGATCGGTCGAGAGGTCTTGTGGTCCCCGTCGCACTGTCGTAGAAATTCTTCATTAGAAGTGCGTCTTGTGAAGACAAGCGACAGGGTGCTCACCGCGTGTACCCGGACCGAGGAGATGCGATGAACAGGCGTGAGATCCTACGGCGCAGCGCCGCCGCCGGTCTGCTGGCCACCCCCGCCGCGGGGCTGCTCGCCGGCTGCGCCACCTCCGGTGGCGGCGACGAGGGCGACAAGGACGCGTACAAGGGCACCAAGAGCGAGCAGAACCCGCTCGGCGTCGCCGAGGACGCCCCGCTGGAGGTGGTGATCTTCAACGGCGGCTTCGGGGAGGACTACGCCAAGGCCCACGAGGCCATGTACAAGGAGCGGTACCCGAAGGCGGAGATCAAGCACTCGGCCACCGCGGAGATCAGCAAGACGCTCCAGCCCCGCTTCGTCGACGGCAGCCCGCCGGACGTGGTGAACAACTCCGGCGCCGGCCAGATCGACTTCAACGGCCTGGTCTCCCAGAACGCGCTCGCCGACCTGAGTGAGCTGCTCGCCGCGCCGAGCCTCGACACGCCCGGCAAGACGGTCAAGGACACGCTGCTGCCCGGCACCGTCGAGGTCGGCTCCTACGACGGCCGGTTCCTGGTGCTCAACTACACCTACACGGTGTACGGCATCTGGCACTCCGCCAAGCTGTTCGCCGACCGCGGCTGGGAGGACGCCAAGACCTGGGACGACCACATCGCGCTCTGCCGGCGGATCAAGGCCGCGGGCATCGCCCCCTGGACGTACGCCGGTGTGCACCCCCGCTACATGAGCTGGCCGCTGATCTCCACCGCGATCAAGCTCGGCGGACCGTCGGTGGCGCTGGCGATCGACAACCTGGAGCCCAACGCCTGGAAGTCGGACGCCATGAAGACCGCCGCCGACGCCTGGCACCAGATCGTCAAGGACAAGTTCATCCTCGACGGCTCCCCGGGCCTGGACCACAAGCAGTCGCAGACCGCGTGGTGCCAGGGCAAGGCCGCGTTCATCTCCTGCGGCTCCTGGCTGGAGAGCGAGCAGAAGGACGTCACCCCGCCCGGCTTCAACATGACGGTCGCGCCGACGCCGAGCCTGGGCAGCGGCGACAAGCTGCCGTACGAGGCGATCCGCGGCACCGCGGGCGAGCCGTTCATGGTGCCGGCGAAGGCGCGCAACGTCGCCGGTGGCCTGGAGTACTTCCGGACCATGCTGTCCCGCAAGGGCGCCCAGGACTTCACCCGGAAGGTCGCCAGCCTGCCCGTGGTCGCCGGCGCCACCGAGGGCATCGAGCTGCCGTACGGGCTCAGCACCGTGGTCAAGGCGCTCGACGCGTCCGGCTCCAACGGCTTCAACTGGGTCTACAACAACTACTACCGCAAGCTGGAGCGCAACCTCGTCGACGCGGCCTGCGGCGAGTTCTTCAGCGGCCGGACCTCCCCGGCCGAGTTCCTCGACCAGTGCCAGAAGGGCGCCGACTCGATCGCCCAGGACAGCTCGGTCAAGAAGTACAAGCGGTCGGCGTGATGCGACAGGGCCGCCTCCCCCTGATCCTCACGTTCCTGCTACCCCCACTGGCGCTGTACGGCATCTTCGTGCTCTCGCCGTACCTCCAGGCCTTTCAGATCTCCACCACCGACTGGATGGGTTACTCCGCGCAGGCCGACCCGGTCGGGATGGCGAACTTCCGCACGCTGCTGCACGACGGGTATGTGTGGAACGCGTTGAAGAACAACGCGATCCTGCTCGCGGTGTTGCCGGTGGTGACGATCGGGCTGGGGCTGTTCTTCGCCAGCATGCTCACCATGGGCGGTCGCAAGGGCCGGGCCGGTGTGACCGGGGTGCGCGGCACCTCGGTCTACCGGCTCGTCTACTTCTTCCCGCAGGTGCTCTCGGTGGTGATCATCGCGCTGCTCTGGAAGGAGATCTACAGCCCGACCAGTGGCCTGCTCAACGGCGCCCTGCGCGCCGTCGGGCTGGCCACCCCGGCCTGGCTCGGCGACCCGCGCTTCGCGTTCTGGTGCGTGCTGGCGGTGATGGTGTGGAGCAACGTCGGCTTCTACGTGGTGCTCTTCGGCGCCGCCATGCAGGCGATCCCGCGCGACATCTACGAGGCGGTGCTGCTCGACGGCGCGTCCCGCACCACGATGCTGCGGAAGATCACCATTCCGCTGCTCTGGGACACCATCCAGGTCGCGTGGATCTACCTCGCCATCGCGGCGCTGGACGGCTTCATCCTGGTCCAGCTCATGACCAACGGCGGGCCGAACTTCTCCTCCGACGTGATCGGGCTGCGGATGTACGACACGTCGTTCGGCAGCGAGAACAAGTTCGGGTACGCCTCGGCGATCGGTGTGGCGATGTTCTTCCTGACCCTCTCGGTGGCGGTGCTGGCGCTGCGCACCGCCCGGCGTGATCGGATCGAGTACTCGTGACCACCGTGGACACCGGCGCCCCGGCCGCCGAGACGACCCGCGCGACCGCCCCCGCCGACCGGCCCCCGCGCCGCGAGCTGGGCGTGGCGAACGTCTTCTCGCACGGCTTCCTGCTGCTCTGGGCGGCCATGACGGTCCTGCCGCTGGCCTGGATGGTGCTCAGCTCGCTCAAGACCAACGGCGAGATCATCGCCGAGCCGTGGGGGCTGCCCGAGGCGCTGCGGTTCGACAACTGGTCACGCGCCTGGACCAGTGCCCACATCGGCCGGTTCTTCTTCAACAGCCTGGTCGTGGTGGCCGGCTCGCTGAGCCTGACCATGCTGCTCGGCGCCACCGCCGCGTACGTCTTCGCGCGCTACGAGTTCCGCGGCCGGCAGGTGGTCTACTACCTGTTCGTCGGCGGCATGATGTTCCCGGTCTTCCTGGCGCTGGTGCCGCTGTTCTTCGTGGTCCGCAGCGTCGGCCTGCTCGGCACCTGGCCGGGCCTGATCCTGGTCTACACGGCCTACTCGCTGCCGTTCACCGTGTTCTTCCTGAGCGCGTTCTTCCGGACGCTGCCCACGTCGGTGGCGGAGGCCGCGCTGATCGACGGCTGCGGTCACTTCCGGCTGTTCTTCCGGGTGATGCTGCCGATGGCGAGACCGGGACTGATCAGTGTCGGCATCTTCAACTTCCTGAACCACTGGAACCAGTTCCTGCTGCCGCAGGTGCTGCTGCCCGGCGACGGGCAGGACCGGATGCTCGCCCAGGGGCTGAGTTCGCTCGCGGTGAGCCAGGGCTACGCCGGTGACTACGCCCAGTTGTTCGCCGGCCTGACCATCGCGGTGCTGCCGGTGCTCGTGGTGTACGTGGCGTTCCAGCGCCAGGTCCAGTCCGGACTGACCGCCGGGCAGCTCAAGTGAGGTCGTTGCCACAGGCAACGGGGCAGTGGGGAGGAGCGAGCTGACCTAGGGTGAGCCGGCACGCTCATCTATCGACAGGAATCTCATGTTCTTCCTCCTCTACACGCTGTTGCTGCTGCTTGGCGGCATCGCGATGATCGCGGTGGGCATAGCCGTCAAGGAACAGGGCAAGGGCTCGCGGATCCTCAACGTGGTCATCGGCCTGGCCTTCTTCGGGTACGGCTTCTACCTGCTGTTCCTCTTCGACGGCGACAGCTACCGGATCTTCTTCTACGTCTTCGTGCTGCCGATCCTGCTGATCGTGCGCGCCGTGAAGGCACGCAAGGAGGCCCGCGAGCAGGCCGCCGCGCCGCAGTTCGCGGGCGCGCAGCAGTACCCGGGCGGCCAGCAGCAGGGCATGTACCCGGGTGCGGGGCACGGTCAGCCCGGTCCGGCGTACCCGCCCGCCCAGGGCCAGCCCGCCCAGTTCCAGCCCGCCCCATACGGCGCCGCGCCGCAGGGGTACCCGGCTCAGCCCGCTCAGCAGGGCTGGCACCCGAATCAGCCGAACCCGCAAGACCGATACTGATCAGCCCGGAAACCCCGCGCACGCGAACGTCTGCCGGAAACGGCGGGTGGAACGTCATGGGTGTCGAACCGGCATTTTGACACCCATGGCGTTCCACCCGAACGGCCGAGCACAGCGCAGGGCGGCGCGGCGGGGCGGGTCAGGTGGGTGAGGGGACCAGGCGGGTGTGCAGTGCCGCCGGGTCGGTCACCTCGGGCAGGTCGCGGGCGGCGAGCCAGGCCGCGGCGGCCGCCCCGTCCCCGGCGCTGTGCAGCGGTGCGCCCGGCCACCGTCCGGCCAGTTCGGCACGGACCGCACCGGCCAGCGGGGTGTCGCCGGTGAGCAGCCCGCCCCCGAGCACCACCGGATCGGTCGCGCCGGAGGGGCGGATGCGGGAGACGCTCTCCGCCAGCAGAGCCGCGGCCTCGGTGATCAGCGCGACTGCCGTCGGTTCCCCGTCGCGGGCCGACGAGGCCACGAGCGGCGCGAGCCGGGCCAGTTCCACGGGTGGCCGCCGGGTCACCGCCTGCACCACGGCGCCGGCGGTGACGCGCGGCTGGTCGTCCACCTCGGTCGTGCCGGTCAGCTCGGCCAGCACCTGCCGGGCCAGGTCGCCGGGGGCGTCGGCGCGGTCCAGGTCGGTCAGCAGCCGGCGGACGGCCTCGCGGCCGAGCCAGAACCCCGAGCCGGCGTCGCCGAGCAGCCAGCCGTGGCCGTCGGCGGTGCGGTCCAGCCGCAGGTCGCGTACCTGGGCGGCGATGGCGCCGGTGCCGGCGACGAGCACGGTGCCGTCCGGGGCGGCGGTGCCGGAGGCGTAGGCGACCAGCGCGTCGCCGTGCACGGCGTACGGGCAACGCAGCCCCGCCTCGGCCCACGCGTGGTCGAACGCGTCGCGGCCGTGCGGGTCGGCCAGGAGGCGGCCGGCGCCCGCGAGGCCGATCACGCCGGCGCGTACCCGGATCGCGTCGATGTCGGCGAGCGCCGCGCGCAGGGCGGCGAGCAGTTCGGCGGCGGCCCGCTCGGCGCCGTGGCTGGTGGGGTTGCCGCCGCCGGCGCGGCCGGTGCCCAGGCGGGTGCCGTCGAGGCTCAGCGCTGTCGCGCGGGTGGATGTGCCCCCGACGTCGAGGCCGACCACGACGGTGTCCGACATGGTCCTCATGCTGGTCGGCCGCGTCGCCGGGCGCAAGATCGCGTCGGTGCGCCAGGTAACAGTTTGAAAACTTCGCCCACGCCCTTGACACGGAGGGCCCTTCAGTAAGAACTTTTACCACTAACAGTTAACACTCTTTTCCGAAAGGCTTCCGCCGATGGCCGAGCACGAGGTGGAGACTTCCGCGGCGACCGCGGTGGTCGATGCCGGTCCGGCCGACCGGCTGGGCGCCGACGGGGTGCTGGCCAGGGTCCGGGCCGGTACGGGGGAGCTGACCGGTGCGCTGCGCCGGGTCGCCGAGCACGTGCTCAGCGACCCGGAGGCGGCGGCCCGGGCGACAATCGTCGAGCTGGCCGAGCGCAGCGGCACGTCACCGGCGACCATCACCCGGTTCTGCCGGGCGATGGGCTTCGAGGGCTACGCCGACCTGCGGCTCGGCATCGCCGCCGAGACCGGTCGGGCACGCTCGGCGGGCTGGACCGTCGACATCGGACGGGAGATCCAGCCCGGCGACCCGCTGTCCCGGGTGCTCGACCAGATCATGGCCGCCGACACGCGGGCCATGCACGACACCGCCGCGCTGCTCGACCTGGCCGAGGTGGAACGCGCGGCGGTCGCCATCGCCGGGGCCAGCCGGGTGAACATCTTCGGCGCCAGCGGCAGCGCGCTCGTCGGCGAGGAGATGCAGTTCAGCCTGCACCGCATCGGCGTCGCCGCGTGGGCCTGGAGCGACGTGCACGAAGGGCTCGCCAGCGCCGCGCTGCTGGGCGCCGGGGACGTCGCGCTCGGCATCTCGCACACCGGTCAGACCCGGGAGACGATCGAGTTGCTCGCCGAGGCCGGCAGCCGCGGCGCCACCACCGTCGCGCTCACCGGCTTCCCCCGCTCGCCGCTGGCCGAGCTGGCCGACATCGTGCTGGTCACCGCCAGCCAGGCCACCACGTTCCGGCCGGACGCGCTCTCCGCCCGGCACCCCCAGCTCGTCGTGCTCGACCTGCTCTACATCGCGGTGGCGCAGCGCACCCACGACCGCGCCCACGCGGCCTTCCGGCGTACCGCCCAGGCCGTCGACGGGCACAAGGCCGCGAAGGGGGCCCTCTCATGATCAGTGCCCAGCGGTACGCCGACGCGGTCCGCCCGGTGCTCGACCGGCTGGTGGACAGCCAGGCTGTGGCGGTGGACCGGGCCGCCGACCTGATCGCCTCCGGGCTGCGCGCGGGCGGCGTCCTCCAGGCGTTCGGCGCCGGTCACTCGGAGGCGTTCGCCGCCGAGCTGGTCGCCCGGGCCGGCGGCCTGGTCCCCGCCAACCGGCTGTCCCTGCACGACCTCGTGCTGCACGGCGACGCGCCCCGCGACGTGCTCGCCGACCCGAAGCTGGAACGCGACCCGGCCGTGGCGCACCAGCTCTACGCCCTGGCGGCGCCGCAGCCGGGGGACGTGTTCGTGGTCGCCTCGCAGTCCGGCATCAACGGCTCGGTGGTCGAGCTGGCGACGCTGGTCAAGCGCGGCGGCCATCCGTTGATCGCTGTCACCTCGGTCGAGCACACCGCCCGGGTAGCTCCTCGGCACCCCTCCGGGCACCGGCTCGCCGACCTCGCCGACGTCGTGCTGGACAACGGCGCGCCGTACGGCGACGCACTGCTGCCGCTCGAGGGCGGCGGCGCGGTCTGTGCGGTCTCGTCGGTCACCGCGGCGCTGCTGGCGCAGCTGCTGACCGCCGAGGTCGTACGACGGTTCCACCAGGCCGGAGAGGTACCCCCTGTCTACCTCTCCGCCAACGTCCCCGGTGGGGACGAGCACAACCTCGCCCTCGAGTCGCGGTACGCCGGGCGTCTCCGGCGGACCGCCTGACCCGACCCACAAGGAGAGACAAGATGTCGGTTTCCCCCGAGAAGTTCGGCGACGTCAGCCGTCGGACCCTGCTGCGGCGCGCCGCGGCGGCCGGTCTGCTGGCCGTACCGGCGGCGGGTCTGCTGAGCGCGTGCGCCGGCAGCGAGCCGAGCAAGTCCGACGGCGGCGGCGCGGCCAAGAGCAAGGACAACCCGTTCGGCGTCAAGGACGGCAGCGCGGTCAAGGTGGTCGTCTTCAACGGTGGCCTGGGCGACCAGTGGGCCAAGGAAGACAAGGTCATCTTCAACGCCAAGCACGCGAACGTCACGGTCAACATGTCTTCGACCCAGAAGATCAAGACCGAAGAGCAGCCCAAGATGGCGACCCAGCCGAGCGACCTGGTGATGAACTCGGGCGCCGACATGATGGACCGCAGCACGCTGATCAACGAGGGCGCGATCGAGCCGCTGGACGACCTGCTCACCGCGCCGGCCTGGGACAGCGAGGGGACTGTGGCCGACAGCCTGCTGCCGGGCACCGTCGCCGACGGCACGCAGAACGGCAAGTTCTACGTGGTCAACGTCGCGTACACGGTCTGGGGCAACTGGTACAACGCCGCCCTGTTCAAGAAGGAGGGGTGGACGGCGCCGACCACCTGGGACGAGTTCTTCGCGCTCGCGCCGAAGATCAAGGCCAAGGGCATGGCGCCGTACGTGCACGACGCGGTGCACGGCTACTACCCGCGCTGGGCGCTGTTCGCCAGCATCTGGAAGGCGGTCGGCAAGCAGGCCGTCGTCGACATCGACAACCTGAAGGACGGCGCCTGGAAGGCCGACGGCATCGTCGCGGCGCTGGAGCCGTGGGAGAAGCTGGTCAAGGACAGGCTGCTGCTGCCGGGCAAGCTCGACCACACCCAGTCGCAGCAGGCGTTCCTGGACGGCAAGGCGGCCTTCATCCAGGTCGGCACCTGGCTGAAGAACGAGATGGCCGCGACCATCCCGCCGGGCTTCGAGATGACCATCTCCGACTACTGGAGCAAGAGCGGCGACAAGGCCGCCAAGGACGTCTTCGCCTCCTCCGGAGAGGGCTTCGTGGTGCCGAGCAAGGCGCCGAACAAGGAGGCCGCGAAGGAGTTCCTGCGGGCCATCCTCTCCAAGGCCGGCTCGGCGAAGTTCGCCGAGCTGACCAAGTCGCTGGCCTCCACCAAGGGCTCCGGCGACAACGTCCAGGACACCGCGCTGGCGTCGGCGAACTCGCTGATGAAGAACGGCAGCTCGGACCTGATCTCGGTGAAGTTCCCGGACTTCTACGCCGACCTGGACAAGGAGAGCCAGAACCTCTCCGAGGAGCTGATGGCCGGCCGCCTGACCGCGCAGCAGTTCGTCGACAAGATGCAGGCGGCCGCCGACAAGGTCGCCAAGGACTCGTCGATCAAGAAGCAGACCCGCACCGCCTGATCACCGCGAGGAAGTGAGTCCAATGCGGCACGGAGTCGCGCGTTTCGTCACGGGTTTCCTGGCCCTGCCCGTCGCGCTGTACCTGTTCTACGTGGTGTGGCCGTTCGCCCAGGCGGCGGGGTACTCGCTCACCGACTGGGGTGGGTACTCCGATTCTCAGCGCTTCGTCGGGCTGGACAACTACGTCCGGCTGTTCTCCGACGAGCTGATCCGGAAGGCGTTCTGGCACAACGTGTTCTTCCTGGTCACCGTGCCGCTGTTCACGATCGCGCTGGCCCTGTTCCTCGCGTTCCTGCTCAACGTGGGCGGACGCGAGGACAGGGCCGGCATCCGCGGGGTGTTCGGCTCCGGGATCTACAAGGTCATCTTCTTCTTCCCGCAGGTGCTGTCGCTGGTGGTCATCGCCGTCATGTGGCAGCAGATCTACCGCACCGACGGGCAGGGCCTGATCAACGGCCTGCTCATCAAGATCGGGCTGGTCGACGCGGACAACCCGATCGCCTTCACCGCCGACCCGGAGCCGTTCCTCGGCGTGCCGGCGGTGCTCTGGTGGCTGCTGTTCATCGCGGTGTGGAGCGGCGCCGGCTTCTACATGGTGCTGTTCTCCGCCGCGATGCAGTCGATCCCGAAGGACATCTACGAGGCCGCGATCCTCGACGGAGCGGGCCGGTTCCACACGTTCTTCAAGGTGACGCTGCCGCTGCTGCGGGACAGCATCTCGGTCGCCTGGGTCTATCTGGGCTTCATCGCGCTGGACATGTACGCGCTGGTCTTCGTCATGACGCCGAGCCAGGGCGGGCCGAACCACGCCAGCGAGATCTTCGCCTCGGTGATCCAGTTCAACGCGTTCCAGAAGGGCCAGTTCGGTTACGCCTGCGCGATCGCCGTCGCGCTGGCCATCTTCACCATCCTGCTGGCCGCGCTCCAGCTGAGGATCACCCGCCGTGAGCGGATCGAGTACTGAGGAGGTCTGGACGATGAGCACTGTGACCCACACCTCCGGCCCGGCCCGGTCCGACACGGCGCCGCCGGACCGGCCGCCGGCGGACCGGCGCGCGAAGGACGTCGGCAACGGCTTCGGCGGCCGGATCTTCAACGGCTTCTCCCACCTGTTCCTCGCGGTCTGGGCGATCATGGTGGTCTACCCGCTGCTGTGGGTGGTGATGTCGGCGCTCAAGACCGACTCGGAGGTGATCCGCGAACCGCTGTCGCTGATCCCCGATGCGCTGCAGTGGGACAACTTCGCCCGCGCCTGGACCGCCGGGATCGACAGCTTCTTCCTCAACACGCTGCTCGTGCTGGTGTTCAGCGTGACGCTGACGATGCTGCTGGGCTCGATGGCCGCGTACGCGCTGGCGCGCTACGAGTTCCGCGGCAACCGGCTGATCTACTGGATGTTCCTGTCCGGGCTGACGCTGCCGATCTACCTGGCCGCGGTGCCGCTGTTCAAGGGCGTCTACAACACCGGGGTCAGCCTCCCGCTGCTCGGCCCGAACAAGCACCTCATGCTGATCCTGGTCTACGTGGCCTGGTCGCTGTCGTTCACGATCTTCTTCATGCACTCGTTCTTCCGGACGCTGCCCGACTCGATCGCCGAGGCGGCCCAGGTCGACGGGGCCTCGCACACCCGTACGTTCTTCAGCGTGATGCTGCCGATGGCCAAGCCGGGCCTGATCAGCATCGGCATCTTCAACGTGCTCGGCCAGTGGAACCAGTGGTACCTGCCGACGCTGCTCATGCAGTCGGTCTCCGGCGAGCCGAAGAACCAGGTGATCGCCCAGGGGCTGATCGAGCTGTCGGTCAACCAGGGCTACAAGTCGGACTGGTCCGGACTGTTCGCCGGCGTCACCATGGCGATGCTTCCGGTGCTGATCGTGTACATCGTCTTCCAGCGCCAGGTGCAGTCCGGCCTCACCGCAGGCGTCGGCAAGTAACGCGCGGGAGGCGTCGGCAGGTGACGCGCGGGGCCCCGGCTCGACGAGCCGGGGCCCCGGTCTGTCGGTGGCACCGGGCAGAATCGCGTCCGTGCTGGTGGTGGTGGCGGACGAGCGGGGCGGCGGCGTGCTGCAACCGCTGCACGCCGACGGCACCCCGGCCGGTCCGGCCGAGGAGGTGGCCGACCTGGCCGCCGCCGTGGCCGCCCGGGAGGCCGCCGGGCGTCCCCGCTGGCTCTGGGCCGCCTGGGCGGGCGTCTACCCGGCGCTGCTGCGCGCCGGGGTGCGGCTCGACCGCTGCCACGACGTCGAGCTGACCGAGGCACTGCTGCTCGGGCACGCGGGCCGGTGGGGCGAGCCCCGCGCGCTGCCCGCCGCCTGGGCCCGGGTCACCGGCGCGCCGGTCCCGCCGGACCCGGCGCCCCGCCCGCCCGAGCCGCCCGGCCACGCCCAGGCCGCGCTGTTCGAGCCGCCGTCCGGCCCGCCCGGTCCGGGCATCACGGCGTTGACCCGGGTGTACGCCGACCAGCTCGCCCGGATCGCCGCGACCACCCATCCCGGCCGGTTCCGTCTCCTGGTGGCCGCCGAGTCGGCGGGCGCGCTGGTGGCCGCCGAGATGGGCGCGGCCGGCCTGCCCTGGCGCGCCGACGTGCACGACGCGATCCTGGCCGACCTGCTCGGCGAGGCGTCCCCGGTCGGCGGGCCGCCGCGCCGGCTGGCCGAGTTGCAGGCGCGGATCGCTGACGCGTTCGGCGTACGCCAGGTGCACGCCGACTCGCCCGCGGAGCTGTTGCGGGCGTTCGCCCGAGCGGGCGTGGACCTGCCGAACACGCGCGCCTGGGTGCTGCGCGGGGTGGAGCACCCGGCGGCGCCGCTGGTCCTGGAATACAAGGAGCTGTACCGGATCTGGACGGCGCACGGCTGGGCCTGGCGCGACGCCTGGGTGTCCGGCGGCCGGTTCCACCCGGAGTACGTGCCCGGCGGCGTCGTCTCCGGCCGGTGGGCGACCCGGGGCGGCGGGGCGTTGCAGATCCCGAAGGTGATCCGGCAGGCGGTGGTGGCGGACCCGGGCTGGACGTTCGTGGTGGCCGACGCGGGTCAGCTCGAACCGCGCGTGCTCGCGGCGGTCTCCGGCGACGAGCGGCTCGCCGCGGCGGGCGGCGCCGGTGACCTCTACGCCGCGCTGGCCCGGGACGCGTTCGCCGGTGACCGGGCGAAGGCCAAGGTGGCCCTGCTCGGGGCGATGTACGGGCAGACCGGCGGGGCGGCGGTGCCGGCCCTGGCGGTGCTGCGGAAGAACTATCCGACCGCGTTCGGCTACGTCGAGGCGGCGGCGCGCACCGGTGAGGCGGGTAGGCTGGTCCGGTCCTGGCTGGGGCGTACCTGCCCGCCCGGGTCGGCGGGGTTCGCCGAGGGGGAGGAGCCGTTGCCGGAGGGCGGGGCCGATCCGCACAGCCCGTCGGCCCGGGCGGCCCGTTCGCGGGGGCGCTTCACCCGCAACTTCGTCATCCAGGCCACCGCCGCCGAGTGGGCCTCCACGCTGCTGGCCACGTTGCGCACCGAGCTGGCCGGGACGGAGGCGGAGCTGGTCTTCTTCCAGCACGACGAGGTGGTGGTGCACTGCCCGGCCGGGCAGGCGGCGGTCGTCGCCGAGGCGGTCACCGCCGCCGGCGCGCGGGCCACCCGGCTGCTGTTCGGCGACACCCCGGTCCGGTTTCCGCTCGACCTGTCCACTGTCGACTGCTACGCGGACGCGGCATAGTCACGCAATTTTCCGTTTTGCCCCGCTACTTGCCCCCGGCCGTGCTCGTTGGGTCCGGTGTGCGTACGACGGGACGGACCGGGCGGCTGTGCCCGGTCCGTCCCCAGATCGAGGGGGCACCGCTGAACCGGATCGCTGCAATGATCATCGCCGCCGGTGGCGGCCGCCGCATCGGCGGACCCGAAGCGCTGCTGCACCAGGGCGAGAAGCCGCTGGTCAGCCAGATGATCGACACGATGGCCGAGGCGGGCTGCGCGCAGGTCGTGGTCGTCCTGGGCGCGGCGGCCGAGCAGGTGCGGCAGACCACCGACCTGAGCGGCGCCACTGTCGTGGTCAACCGCGCCTGGGGCACCGGCGTGGGCTCCTCGATCCGGGCCGGGCTCGCCGCGCTCACCGACGACGACATCGAGGCGGTGGTCGTGGTGCCGGTGGACATGCCCGGGCTCACCGCGGCGGCGGTCCGCCGGGTCACCGCGCTGCCGTACCCGGACGTGCTGGTCTGCGCCACCTACGACGGGCTGCGCGGCTACCCGATGCTGTTCGGCCGCCGGCACTGGTCCGGCATCGCCACGCTCGCCAGCGCCGACGTGGGGGCGCGGCCGTACCTGCTGGCGCACAAGGACCAGATCGTCGACATCGCCTGCGACTCGGTGGCCGACGGCAGCCGGATCGACAGCCCGGAACTGATGGCGCTCTACGGCCTGTCCATCCCCGAACAGCGCGTCGGCGCCTGACGGCCCGAAATCCGGCTGCGCGCCCGGACCGCCCGGCCTACGCTCCTGACCTGCCGACGACGGCGGCGGATCGGAGACGGGCCGATGGCGGTACGCCTCTACGCGGTCAGCCTCGACGCGGGCGACCCACGACGACTCGCGCGGTTCTGGTCCGGGGTGCTGGGCCGGGAGATCATCGACGACCCGCGCGAGGGCGTGGCGCTGGGCCCGGACGCCCACAGCGACTTCCGCATCCGCTTCCTGCCCAGCGATGCGCCGAAGACCGTGCAGAACCGCGTGCACTTCGACGTGACCAGCGCGTCGCCGCAGGCCCAGCAGGAGACGGTCGACCGCGCGCTGGCGCTGGGCGGACGGCACATCGACATCGGCCAGGGCCCGGACGACGACCAGGTGGTGCTCGCCGACCCCGAGGGCAACGAGTTCTGCGTAATCGGGGCGGGCAACACCTTCCTCGCCGGCTGCGGCCCGGTCGGCGCGGTCAACTGCGACGGGACGCGGGCCGCCGGCCTCTTCTGGAGCGAGGCGCTGGGCTGGCCGCTGGTCTGGGACCAGGACGAGGAGACAGCGATCCAGTCGCCGCGCGGAGGCGCGAAGGTCACCTGGAGCGGCCCGCCGCTGATGGACCGCGGCGACGGGGACCGCGTACACCTGGATCTGGTCGCGGACGGTGACCGGGACGCGGAGATCGACCGGCTGCTGGCGCTCGGCGCGACCCGGGCCGGTACGGGAAGACACACCGCCGGCGACGTGGTGCTGGCCGACCCGGACGGCACCGAGTTCTGCCTGCTGACACCCCGCTGAGGCGGGTGCGGCCCCGGGGGACCGCACCCGCACCGGTCAGCGCAGCCGCAGGCTCGGCTCCAGCGTGACCTCGAACAGCCGGTCCCACGGCAGCTCGACCCGTACCGCCGTGACCCGGTCCAGCGTCGCGGTGAACGTCTTGCGTCCGCGTCGGCCGAGCACCAGCTCGTGCCCGGCGAAGTGGTCGGCGAAGTACCGCTCGGTCAGCGGCACCAGCCGGTCGCGTACCCAGCCGTCGAAGTAGCGCTTCTGCTCGGCGGTGAGCGCCAGCGGATCCCAGCCCTGCGCCCGGGCGTGCGCGTACGCCTCGACCTGCACCACGTTCTTCCACGGGTCGTCCTTGACGAACCGGTAGAGCAGGTACTCGGCGTGCGCCCGGGCCGGCCCACGCAGCTCCGGCACGCCGAAGCCGCTGCCGGACGAGCGCAGGTACGCCCACCGCGCGGTGCCGTGCGCGAGCGCCAGCCCGAGCGCGTTGCCGCCGGTGTTCCACCCCGAGTACGACAGCAGCGCCGGCAGGTCCAGGCGGGACTCCATCCGGGACACCAGGTCGTGGTCGCCCTTGTTGACGATCAGCGGGTCCACCACGATCACCGGGGTGCCGGCGGCCAGCAGTTCGCCGATGCGGCCGACGAACGCGTCCAGGTCGGCGGCCCGCTGCCCGGCCGCCGCCGAGGGGGTGTTCACCGCGAGGACGATGTCCGCGTCGCCGGTCACCACCCGGCCGCCCACCGAGG
The DNA here is from genome assembly GCF_049179035.1 of Micromonospora sp. WMMD1274. NCBI lineage: Bacteria > Bacillati > Actinomycetota > Actinomycetes > Micromonosporales > Micromonosporaceae > Micromonospora > Micromonospora sp. WMMD1274. The sequence goes on along the minus strand of NZ_JBMHMG010000001.1, from coordinate 678,470 downwards.
TGACGTGCCGGCGGATGTTCTCCGCGAACGGGATGCCCTCCAGCGCGGCGGTCCAGCCCTCGCCGGACACCCCGGCGTACTCCACCCGGTAGGTGGGCGCGGCGCCGGCCGCGACGACGCGCGCGACGAGCAGCGCGTTGACCTCGTCGGCGCCGGGGAAGATCTCCACCCGGTCGCCGACGCCGAGCCGCGCCACCAGCGCCTCCAGCTCGACCCGCTCGGCACGGGCCAGGCCGACCGGCGCGGTGTCGTCCTCGGAGAGCACCAGGTGGCTGATCGTCCCGTCCGCCACCCACTCCACCATCAGCCGGTTGACCTGGTGGTTGCGTGCCCGGGCGGCCAGGTAGTCCTCGACCACGGCGTCCGGGATGCGCGCCCGTACGGCGTCGAGCTGGGCCCGCAGCGCCTCCTGGCCCAGGTTGACCACCTGGTCGTACAGCTTGGCCCACTGGACCAGCAGGTCACGGTAGTTGTCCAGGTCGGTGCCGGTGCTGGTGACGGCGAGCCGCTGGATCGTGTCGTGCACCTCGATCACCGTGTCGGACCCGCGCGTGCGCAGCCGCCGGATCGCCTCCAGGTTGCGCAACGCGTCGGCCAGCGCCGGTGCGGCGGTACGCGAGGCGATGAGGCCCCCGTACGCCAGCATGCTCACCGAGATCACGTACCCGTCGACGCCGTCGGTGCCGTCGAGCCACTGGGCGATGCCGGCGCCGTCGCCGGGGGTGAAGAAACGGCCCAGCAGGTCCCGCGGCGGCAGCAGCACCTCGGCGCCGGCGCTCGCGGCGGTCATCTCGGCGCAGTACGTGTTGACCGGCCGGTCGTCCAGCGGCACCAGCGCCACGCTCGGTCCCCGGCCGGCGGGCCGGGCGACGGCGGGGCCGCCGAGGGCCACGGTTGCCAGGCCGGCCGCGCCGGTGGCCGCAAGAAGCGTTCTTCTCTTCATCGATGCTCCCTCTTCTCCGGTGCGCTCGCCGCCCGGGGGGGTGGCCGGAACCAGCCGGCGGGTGATCCACAGCGGTGAGGTGACCGCGTTGCCCGTCACCACCGCGTGGGCCCCCGCCTCGAAGGCCCGGCTGATCTGCTCCGTGGTGCGGTAGCGCCCCTCGGCGATCACCGGCACGGGCAGCAGCGCGGCGAGTCGCGCCACGAGCCCGAGGTCGGGCCCGTCGATCGTGGGGCCGGCCGGCGTGTAGCCGGACAGCGTGGTGGCGACCGCGTCCGCGCCGGCCTCGACGGCGGCGACGCCCTCGGCCACTGTGGAGACGTCGGCCAGGACCAGCGCTTCGGTCTGCTCGTGCACCGCGCGGACGGTGTCGGCGAAGGTCCGGCCGTCGGGCCGGGGCCGGTCGGTGGCGTCCACCGCGACGACGTGCGACCCGGCCCGCGCCGCTTCGAGGGCGTGCCCGGCGGTCGGGGTGATGAACACGCCCTGCGTGCCGTGCTTGTACAGCCCGATCACCGGCACGTCGACGGCGGCGCGTACCGCCCGCACGTCGTCGGGGCCGTTGACCCGGACCGCCACCGCGCCGCCACGGACCACGGCGGCGGCCACGCGGGCCTGGACGTACGGGTCGCGCATCGGGTCGTCCGGGTCGTCGGGCAGGGGCTGGCAGGACACGACCAGCCCGCCGGCCAGTTCGTCCAGGACACTCACGTGCTGGTCCCTCCGTCGTGGCGGTTCGGTGCGGTGGCGAGCCGGGCGGCGCCGACCACCACCGCGTCGGCGCCCAGCGCCGCGGGAAGCAGTGGCACGTGCGCCCAGCCGCCTGGTAGCTCCGCCCGGTAGGCGGCAGTCGCGGCGGGCAGCAGGGTGCCGGCGGCGCCACCGGCGACCAGGACGGCCTCGGGGTCGAGCAGCGCGACCAGCCCGGCCAGTGCCGCGCCGAGCGCAGCGCCGGCCCGCTCGACGACCTGCCGGGCGGTCGCGTCACCGGCCGCCGCGCGCCGCGCCACCTCCCGCCCGGCGACCGGGTCACCGCCGGCCAGCGCGTACGCGGCGGACAGGCCGGTGCCGGAGGCGACCGCCTCCAGGTGCCCGTACCGGCCGCAGCCGCAGCGCAGCCGGTGTGCGTCCGGGACCGGCAGGTGCCCGAGCTGGCCGGCTGCGCCCCGGGCGCCGCCCTCGACCCGCCCGTCGCGGACGATCGCGCCGCCCAGCCCGGTGCCGACGGCGGCCAGCAGCACGTGCCCCCGGCCCCGTCCGGTGCCGGCCCAGCACTCGCCGAGCGCCGCCGCGCTCACGTCGTTGGTGACGCGCACCGGCCGGCCGAGCCGTGCGGCCAGCTCGTCGGCCACCGGGGTGCCGGCCCACCCGGGCAGGCTGCCGGTCGCGTACCTGATGACGCCGGTCGCCGGGTCGACGGTGCCCGCGGTGCCCACTCCGACCGGCCCGGGGCCGGCGGCGGCGAGCAGGTCCGCGGCGAGGCCGGCGGCGGTGTCCAGCACCGCGGCCGGCCCGCCGCGGGCGGGGGTCGGCGCCTCCCGGCGGTCGAGCACCCGCGCACCGGGACCGACGAGGGCGGCGGCGGTCTTGGTGCCGCCGATGTCGATCCCGACGACCGGCCCGGTCATCCCTTCAGGCCGGTGTGCGCGAGGCCCTCGACGAACTGCTTCTGCGCGATGACGAACACCGCCAGCACCGGCAGGGCGGTCATCGACGCCGCGGCGAGCTGGACGTCCCACATCGGGCCGCCGTACGCGTCGACGAACTGGGTGAGCGCCTGCGGCAGGGTGAACTTGTCCGGCGAGGACAGGAACACGATCGGTTCCAGGTACAGGTTCCAGCTGTGCAGGAACGTGAAGATGGCCACCGCGCCGAGCGCGGGCCGGGACAGCGGCAGCGCGATCTTCCAGAACGTGGCGAAGCGTCCCAGCCCGTCGACCCGGGCCGCCTCCTCCAGCTCACCGGGGAGGCTGATGAAGAACTGCCGCATGATGAACGTCGCCAGCACGCTCGGCGCCCCGAAGATCGGCACCAGGATCAGCGGCCAGTGCGTGTCGATCAGGTCGAGCTTGAAGAACATCTGGAACAGCGGCACGATCGTCACCTCGCTCGGGATGAGCAGGCCCGCGAGGACGACCAGGAACAACACGTTCTGCCCCCGGAACCGGATCCGCGCGAACGCGTACCCGGCCAGCGACGCCACGGCCAGCGTGCCCACGGTGACCAGCAGCGCGATGTAGAGGCTGTTCAGGTACTGCTGCCCGAACGGCTGCAGCTCGAACACCCGCCGGTACGCGTCCACCCGCGGATCGGTCGGCAGCAGTTGCGGCGGGAAGGAGAAGATGTCCGCCACCGGCTTCAGCGACGAGGTGACCATCCACCACGTGGGGAACACGAACGGAACGGCCAGGACCATCAGTACGCCGTAGAGCACCAACTTGGTCCGCCGGGACAGCTCACGATTCATGGAAGACCCACCTCTTGCGCATCTGCCACTGCAGCACCGTCAGCGCGAGCACGATGACGAACAGCAGGATCGACAGCGTCGCGCCGTAGCCGAAGTGATGGAACTGGAAGGCCTGCTGGTAGAGGTAGTAGACGAGCACCGTGGTCGAGGTGCCGGGCCCACCCTGGGTGAGCACCGCGATCTGCGCGAACACCTGCAACGAGCCGACCACCGTGATGATCGACGTCAGCATGATCGTCGGGCTGATCAGCGGCACGGTGATCCGCCAGAACTGGCGCATCCGGCTCGCGCCGTCGACCTCGGCGGCCTCGTACAGCTCGGCCGGCACGCCCTGGAGCGCGGCCAGGAACAGCACCATGTTCAGGCCGACGTTCTTGAACACCTGCACGACGATCACGGACAGCATCGCCGTGCCCTCGCCGCGCAGCCAGTTGGGCCCGTCGACGCCGATGGTGTCGAGCAGGCCGTTGACGCCGCCGTTGTCCTGCAGCAGGAAGCCCCAGACGATGGTCCACGCGACCAGCGAGACCACCACGGGGGAGAAGAACAGCGTGCGGAACACGATCGTGCCGCGCAGCTTCTGGTTGAGCAGGACGGCCAGCAGCAGCGCCAGGCCGAGGTTGAACACGACCAGACCGACCGAGAACAGGCCGGTCGACCGCAGCACCGGGCCCAGGTTGGGGTCGTCGGCCAGCGCGGCGTAGTTGTCGGTGCCGATGTAGTCGAAGCTGCCGGCCAGCACGTTCCACTCGTGCAGGCTGTACCAGAACACGAGGACCAGCGGCAGGATGACGAAGACCACGCTGCCGAGCAACTGCGGGGTGATGAACAGGTATCCGGTGAGCTGGTCCCGGCGGCGGGTGGTCCAGAACGGCCGGGCCCGGCCCGGGGCGGGCCCGGCAGCAGCCGGGCCCACCCTGGTGTCCGTCTGGGTCATGATCCTCGGCCCTACTTCGCCAGCAGCGGCTGGATCTTGGTGCAGACGCCGTCGAGTACGCCCTTGACGTCCGCGTCCGCCTGCCACAGCGGGTCGAGCGCGGCACGCACCTGCTGGCTCAGCTCGGCCTGCCCGGCGTGGCTGGGCTTGACCACGCCGTTGGTGATGCCGTCGATGACGACCTTCTGGAGCTGCTCCGGCTTGAGCTTCGGGTTCGTCTTGGCCAGCGTCTCGGCGGTGAGCTGGGACTGCCGCGGCGGCGGGAAGAACTGGGCCAGCTTCGCCGAGTTCGCGGGGTTGGTGAAGAAGGCCAGGAAGTCGGCGGCCTGCTCGGCGTGCGGGCTCTTCTTCAGCACGCCGATGCCGGCCTGGCCGGACACCGCGTACGGACCCTTCGGGCCGGCCGGCAGCGGGACCAGGTCCCACTCGAAGCCGTCGTCCTTCAGCAGCGAGGCGCGGGAGATCTGGGTGACGGTCATGGCCGCGTCACCGGCGAAGAAGTCGGCAGTCGTGCCCGGTCCGGGCAGCGCCTTGCCGGTGAAGATCGCCTTGTGCAGCGTGGTCATCGCCTCGACCATCTCCGGGCTGTTGAAGCCGCAGCTCCGGCCGTCCTCGCTCCACGCCTGGGCGCCCCAGCCGGTCCAGAACGTGGCCAGGTTGTCCCAGCCCTTGTAGTCGAAGTCGCGGAACACGAGCCCGGCCTTGCCGGACTTCGCCGCGGTGGCGCCGGCGGCGGCCAGCGCGGTGTCCCAGTTCCACTGACCGGCCGCGATCAGCTCGGCCGGCGTCTTCTGCCCGGCCTTCTTGAGCATGTCGTTGTTGACGAACACGCCGAACGGCGAGGTCGAGAACGGGTACGCGAAGAGCTTCCCGTCGTCCTGCCAGAGCTTCAGCGTGGCGGGGGACAGGTCGTCGTACTGGTAGCCCTCGGCCTTCTTCAGGGTGTCGTCGAGCGGGCGCAGCGCGCCGGAGGCGACGAAGTCCGGAGCCGAGTTCTCGAAGATCCACGCCAGGTCCGGCGCGTTGCCACCGGCGATCTGCGTGGTCAGCGTCGTGGTGTAGTTCTCGAACGGCAGCGGGTCGAACTTGATCTCCGCGACGTCCGGGTTGTTCTTCCGGTACTCGTCGGCGATCTCGTTGAACAGCTTCATGTGCGCCTCGTTGGCGGACCAGACGGCCATCCGCAGGCTGACCGGACCGTCGTCCTCGGCCCCGTCGCCACCGCCACAGGCAGTAAGCGCGAGCACACCGGCCATGGTCGCCGCGACCAGACCGGACAATCTTCCGTATCTCACTTTCGTCTCCTCACCGGGGGTTCAGTAACCCGCGACCTGCGGCCAGCGGCATTCCACGCCGGCGGCCGAGATGCGGTCCGTGAATTCGGCCAGCAGGCGGGGGGTGCCGCGGACCGCGCGCGGGGACTCGCCCCGCGCAAGGCAGAAGTCGGCGAGCAGGCCGGCGACCTCACCGACGTTCCACTCGACCGGGTGCAGCCGGTAGCTGCCGTTGGTGATGTGCGTGGTGCCGATGTTCTTGCCGGCCGGCAGCAGGTTCTCCATCCGCTGCGGGATGAGCGCGCCGAGCGGGATCTCGAACGGGCAGGAGCCGACGTCGATGTAGTTGTCGCCGCCGGTCGACGGGTGCAGGTCGATGCGGTACATGCCGACGCCGACGGAGTCGGGGTAGCTCACCGCGCCGTGCTCGCCGCGTACCGCGAGGGAGAGGTCCTGCTCGGCCACCGTGTACTCGGCGCGGATGCGGCGCGACTCCCGGATGTAGGGCGCCTGCGCCAGCCCGTCGGCGCTGCCGGTCACGTCGCCGCGCAGCCGCAGCCCGGGGAAGCCGGTGCCGCCGTCGGGGCGGGGCGCCTCGGTCTGCAGCCAGTACAGGACGGAGTACGACAGCTCGCGCGCCTGGGACAGGTGCCAGGACGCGTTCGGCACGTCGATGACCGGTCCCTCGAAGTAGTCGATCATCGGCCAGTTGACGAGTGTGATGTCGCTGCCGTACGCGCCGTCGACGAAGTTGCGCCGCGCCGCGATGCGCCGGAACGTCCACAGGTTGCCGTCGCCCGGGTTGAGCCGCTGGTCGGCGTTGACGCCGAGCGGGTCGTCGTCCGGGTTCGGGGTGAAGCTGCGCTCGACGATCTCCAGCGTGCGCGGGTGCGGCGACCGCCAGGACAGCAGCCGGTCGCCCCAGAAGTCGGGCTTGTAGTCGCGCCAGAAGTCGTAGCCGGCGGGACGGTCGATGGTGTGGTCTCCGTCGACGTGGTCCAGCGCGAAGCAGACGGACACCGCCTGCATGTTCAGCGGCTGTGCCTCGGCGGGCGCGCTCGGCTCACCGGTCTGCGCCTGCGACTCGAACCCGGTCACGTACTCGGTGCCGGTCAGCGGCAGCAGCTCACCGGTCTCGGTGGCGTCCAGGACGTACGGCGCCTCCACCTCGATCCGCTCGTCGCGGTCCCGGTGGGCGAGCGTGACGCCGGTGACCCGGTCGCCGTCGGTCTCGGCCGCGACCGGCCGGTACGGCTGGAGCACCGTCAGCCGCCCGGACCCCCGGTACGGCGCGAGCATCTGCTCCAGGACGGCGACCGCCACCCGGGGCTCGTGACAGAGCCGGCTCACCCAGCCGGCGCCCGGGTTCAGGTCGGTCCACGCCCGGGACCGCTCGGTCAGCGGGTAGTGGCGGCGGTAGTAGTCGCGGATGCCGTCGCGCAACTCCCGGTAGCTCGCGGTGGCGCCGAACTGCTCGATCCAGGAGTGCTCGTCCGGCGGGACCGCCTGGCTGGTGAGCTGCCCGCCGAGCCAGTCGAACTCCTCGGTCAGGATGACGGACCGCCCGGCACGGGCCGCGGCCAGCGCCGCGGCGACACCGCCCAGTCCGCCCCCGACGACGAGGACGTCCGCACGCATTAGTACCACTTGCTTCCTTCCAGTTGCGCGGCCGGGCGTGTCAGCGCCGGTCGGCCGCCGTTCCAGGGACGCCGAGGGTGTCGCCCTCGACGAGTTCGCAGGGCAGGAGCCGTTGCTGGAGGCCGCCGGCGCTGCCGTCGATGACGCCGGTGAGCACCTCGACGGCCTGGCGGCCCATCTCCTCGCGCGGGATGCGGAACCCGGTGAACGTGATGTCGGTGGGCACCGGGACGGTCGGGTCGCCGAGGGTCACGACGGACAGGCCACCGGGCACCGTCAGCCCCTTGCGGCGGGCGGCCGCCTCCAGCGCCACGGCGGTGGCGAAATCCTCCACGAAGGCGACGGTGCTGCCGTCGGCCCGCAGGTCGTCCACTGTTGCGTCGGCGGTCTCCGCCGTCGCGGTGATCTGGCGGGCGCTCTCCGCGCCGGCCGCGCCGGCGTGGAAACCACTGCGCCGGTCGTGCGAGGACTCGGCCGCGGTGCCCATGCCCACGTACGTCAGGCGCCGGTGCCCCAGGTCCAGCGCCCGCTCCGCCAGCCGGTGGACCGCGCTGGCGTAGTCGGCGCCGACGTAGGGCACCGGTCCGCCGGCGTCGTCGCGGCGACCGACGGCGACGTAGGGGAACCCGTCGCGGTTGAGCCGGAGCAGCTCCGCGCCGTCGATCTCCCGGCCGAGCAGGATGCATCCGTCGGCCAGGCGCAGCCGGTTGTCCTGGTGGAAGATGCGCCGCCGGCCGTCCACCACCGGCGCGCTGGTGAACAGCAGCAGGTCGCAGCCGACCCGTTCGGCGTACTCCTCGATGCCGAGCAGGAACGGGTGGAAGAAGTCCCGGCTGCCGCTGGGGAAGGCCGGCTCGTAGGTGAAGACGCCGATGATCCGGTTGAACCCGGAGGCGAGGCGGCGGGCGGCCGGGTCGGCGGCGTACCCCGTCTCGGCGATGACCTGCAACACCCGGTCCCGTGTCTCCGGCGCGATCCGCACGTCGGCGTCGGTGCGGTTGTTCAGCACCAGCGACACGGTCGCCTGGCTGACGCCGGCCATTCGCGCGATGTCACGCTGGGTGACACGCCTGGGGGGAGGAGTCACGTCGGTCCTTCCACTGCCGCTAATGCGTATTAGCGATCGGGTCGGGATGGAGCCTCGCTGCTCTCCCGGCGTCCTGTCAAGGGGTGGCCGGGAGATTTCCATTCGATGAACTCCCTGATCTAATGCGGATTAGCAGCGCGAGCGCCGCCGCCCGGCGGCTGTTCGGGCGGGAGATCTTGACAAGGGTGGACCGAGCGCGCGACAGTAGGCGAACCTCGGCGCTAATGCGCATTAGCGTGTCGTCGATCGTCCACACGGACGATCGACGACTACTGCTTCCCTACTCAGAGTGATGTCGGGTGCGGCCTCTGCCCGCCGCAACCCCGGGCACTACCGTTCTCATCGGACGGTCGTGGCGCCGTCCGTACGGGGGAGGGGACAACGTGGGCAGCACTGTCGCTCGTCATCTCGCGGGAGCCGCGGCGGCGTGGCTCGTCGTCGTCGCGGAGGCGGTCGTCGGCTACCTCGGGCTGCTGGCGTACGCGCTCGTCACCGGCGCCGACCCGGGCGGCCCGCTGGCCGGACCACTGCTGGTGCTGATCGCGGCGTTGCTCGGCGTGGCCGCGCTGCCGCTGCTGTTCGCGCCGGCGGTCGCGCTCGGTGAGGCCGCGGGCCGGCGGCGGACCGGTCCGGCGCTCGCATTCGCCGGGCTCGTCGCGGTCGTGCTGGCCGCCGGGTACGCCGCCGCGACGGCGGTCGCCACGGACGTGCCCGGCACCCGGGTGCCGCTGGTGGCCGGGATCGCCGCGCTGCTGGTCCTCCCGCCGACGGCGGCGTACGTGCTCGCCGCCGGCGGTGTGGGATGGACGGCCCGGATGATCCGGCACCGGGCGGCCACGGCTCGTGCGGTGCGCGCCGAGGCGGGCTGACCTACACCTGGATGTCGAAGCGCTGCAGCACCGAGGGGGCGACCAGCCCCACCGCGGCCAGCACGGACAGGATCGTCATCGCGGTGCGCAGCACCACCGTCTCGGCCTTGCTGCCGGTACGCAGGGCGATCTTGTTGGGCAGGCCGACCATCGTCCACATGCGACGCTTGATCGGGATGGGCCAGAGGATCGGCACGCCGGCCCGGGTGATCATGTCGCCGAGGATGTGCACGAAACAGCCCACGCCGACCGCGAGCCCGATCATCGGATAGCCCCGGTCGCCGGGCAGGTTGGCGAACGTGAACCAGGCCGCGGCGGCGGACACCAGCGTCACCACCACCCAGCCAGCGCGCTCGGCCCACTTGTCGAAGAGCCCGCGCAGCGCCAGGCCGATCATGAAGAAGAGGATGCCGACCACCGCCCACTTGCCGTAGTGGGCGCACAGCGCGGTGGTGCCCCAGCCGACGAGCACAGTGAACGGGATGGTGTGGGTCAGCGTGCGGTGCCCGTTGTTGCGGCGCGGATCCTTGCTGAGCTTGGTGGCGTAGTAGACGCCGAGCGAGATCTTCTCCATCACCTCGGCGACGAAGAGGCTGACCACACCGAACGTGCGGGCCACGGTGGCGCCGCCCTGGTTACGGGTGACCTTCCCGGACAGGTCGAGGTCGGGGAAGAGGGCCCCACCGGCGCAGACCGCGGTGCCCACCGCCAGGGCCAGCGGTGTCTGGTGGTAGTCCGCGAACTGGGCCATCGCCCAGGAGCCGGTCAGCCACACCGCCGCGCCCGAGAGCGCGTGGGACGGTCCCATCATCTCGGCTCGCCCTTCCCGAAGATCTTGATCCACAAAAACTACGCCACTGTAGTCAGCCCGTGCGACAGCGGGGCATCAGCCGGACGGTCCACTGGGGAAGGGGGGCCGCGGGCGCCGCCTCAGCCTGCCGTACGGGTGGGCTTGACGGTGCCGAGGCTCGCGCGGATGACGGCGAACTGCTTCGAGGCGGCGGTCCAGTCGGCGTCGGACGTGGTCCAGCCGAGCGTCCAGCCGGCCCGTTCGCCGGGCAGGACGCGCATCGCGTGCATCCGCTCCCCGTAGGGCGCGGTCCAGAGGCACTCCCACGCCGCGCCCGGGCCGTCGGACTCCAGCCGGACCCGCAGGTAGTCCGGCAACCGGCCGGCCGAGGTCAGATCCCGCTCGGACGACTTCAGCCGGCCCACCGGATCACCACCCGGGTACGGCTCGACGCCCAGGATGCGACGCGTCGCCGGGTCCTGGAAGCAGGTGGTGTCGCCGGAACGCAGTTGCAGCCAGCCGGCGGGCAGGGCGATGCGGAAGCCGCCGGTGTCGGCGGGCCAGACCCAGCCGGCCGGTACGGTCACCCGCGGGTCGTCCGGGGGCGGACCCTTGCGGACCGGCGTGCCGGCCACGTCGGGCCGGACGCAGGGGAACGGCGGAGGTGGCGCGCCCGGCCCGGGCGGGCGGTCCCAGGGGCGGGCGACGGCCTCGGTCGAACTGCCCGCCTGCGGCGTCTCGTCCCGGCCGCCGGTGATCGCCAGCGCGGTGCCCACACCGGTCACCACGGCCAGCAGCACGGCTCCCAGCACGAGTCCCCAGCGGTGCAGCGGGTTCCCGTCACCCGAGGTCAGCGGGGGATCGGCGGGGCGGGGGACCCCGGCGGGCCGGGGAGGGGCGGGATGCACCGCGCCGCTGTCGACCGGCCCGCTGTGGGCGACCGGGGGAGGCTTGGCGACCGGCGCGGCGCCGGGGCCGACGATGTGCACCGGGCTGAGGGCGTCGGCGCGGGGCGCCGACTCCGGGCCGGCCGGGCTGCCCGGGTCGACGAAGCTGGTGAGGACCGTCGGGCCGAGGCTGATCGGACCCGGGCGGGCCGGCCCTCTCCGGGGCGGCTCCGGGGTCGCGTCCGGGGCGGCCTGCTCCGGGTCACCGGGGCGTCCCCGTTCCGGGTCGCCGGCCCGGCTCCGTTCCGGGTCACCGGCCCGGGCGCGATCCGGTGGCGCCGCCCGGCCCACCGCCGCCGCCCGGCCGACCACACCCGAGCCGCCGATCCCGGCCGAACCACCGGCCGCGGCCCGGCCGTCGCCCCCAGTGGGACCGCCGACCGCACCCGAGCCTGCGACCGCACCCGAGCCGCCGTTGGCCTCGGCGCGACGGTTCGCATCCGGCGGGCCGCCCGGGGACGAGGGACCGCCTGCGTCCACGCGCCCGGCCGCCCCCGAACGGCCGGCCGGGGACGACGGGCTCCCCGCGTCCGCGCGGGCCGCCGGGACAGCGCGGCCGGCCGGGTCAGCGGCGCCGGCCGTGTCCCCGGACGGTGGCGCGCGGTCGCCCTCGGCGGGCGGGGCCCATTCGCTGCGCTTCGCCGCCCGGCTCCACGCGCGGGCGGCGGCGGCCGGCGGCATCAGGTCCGGGTAGATGCCGCCCGGAGCCGCCGGGTTCCCCGGTGACCCCGGCTCGTCACCCGCCGGACCGTCGGCATCTCGTCCGGCTGCCGGCCGGTCGGACGATCCGGCGGGGGCGCGTACCGCGGAGCCGGCGGCCTCCGCGTCGGCCTCCGACACCGCGGCGACGCCGAGCAGGCGCGCCGTCTCGCGGTGCCCGAGGCGGGTACGCGGATCGCGCCGCAGCAGCCCGGCCAGCACCGGCATCAGCGGGCCGGCGTGCGGGGCCGGGTCGGGCGGCCGGGTGGCGAGCGCGGCGAGCGTGGCCATCGCGGTGCTGCGGGCGTACGGCGAGCGGCCCTCCACCGCGGCGTGCAGCGTGGCGCCGAGCGACCACATGTCCGCCTCGACGCTCGACACGCCCTCGGCGGCCCGCTCCGGTGCCACGTACTGGGGGGAGCCGAGGACCAGGCCGGGCCGGGTCATCGCGCCGTCGCCGCCCTCGAACACCGCCAGCCCGAAGTCGGTGAGCAGCACCCGCCCGTCCCGGGCCAGCAGCACGTTCGCGGGCTTCACGTCGCGGTGCAGCACCCCGGCGTCGTGCGCGGCGCGCAGCGCGGCGAGCACCGACAGGCCGATCTCGGCGGCCCGTCCGGGCGGCAGCGGCCCGTCGCTCTCGATGATCTCCTGGAGCGAGCGGGACGGGACGTACTCCATGATCAGCCAGGGCTCGCCCTGGACCCGGACCACGTCGTAGACCCGCACCACGTTGGGGTGGTTGAGGCGCGCGGACGTGCGCGCCTCGCGCAGCGTACGGGCGCGCAGTTCGTCCCGCTCGTTCTCGGCGAGCCAGTTCGGCGGCACGACCTGCTTCACCGCGACCTCGCGTTGCAGCTCCTCGTCGCGCGCCCGCCAGACCTGGCCCATCCCGCCGCGGCCGACCAGTTCGAGCAGGCGGTACCGCCCCGCGATCAATACCTCCCGCACCGCACTCCTCACCGCTGGTCAGTGGTCCACAATAGCCAACGGATCGGACGGTACCTATCGCCTGTCAGTGCGTCATGCCCCTAACCTGCCGCGCCGGCGAGCAGGTTGCCCTCCGGGACGGCGATCGGGGACCGGTCGCCGGCCAGCAGGGCGGTGGCCCGGCGGGCCTGGAACGCGTCGTGGTCGCGGCGGGCGGCGGCGTAGCTTCCGGCGGTCCGGGCGGCGATCGCGGACCAGGTGTACCGCCGGCTGACCATGGTCCGGGCCTTGCGCGCCACCCGCCGGGCGAAGACCTCGTCGCCGAGCAGCCGGTCGACGGCGCCGGCCAGCGCGTCCGGGTCGCCGTGCGGGAACGTCACGCCGGTCACGCCGGGCTCGACGATCTCGGCCAGCCCGCCGGTGCGCGCCACCGCGAGCGGTGCTCCGGCGGCCGCCGCCTCCAGCGCGATCATGCCGAACGGCTCGTAGAGGCTGGGGATCACAGTGGCGTCGGTGGCGGCGAGCACCGCGGGCAGCTGGGTGGCGTCCATGAAACCGGCGAACCGGACCGTGTCCCCCAGGTGCAGCCGCCGCGCCTGGTCGACCAGCTCGTCCTTGTACGGCCCGTCCCCGGCGATCACCACCCGCAGGCGGGGGTGCCGCTTCGCCAGGTGCGGCACGGCGTGCACCAGGTGCTGCACGCCCTTCTCGTAGACCAGCCGGCCGGCGTACCCGACGAGCGGCCCGCCCGCGGCGAAGCGCGCCCGGGCGGAGGCGACCGCGTGCGGCCGCGCCCGCCAGGCCCGGTCGTCGACGCCGTTGGCGACCACGTCGATGCGCCCGGCCGGTACGCCGAACAGCCGGGCCACCTGGTCGCGCATGTACCCGGAGCAGGCGATCACCCGGCCGGAGGCGTTGCTCAGCCAGTGCTCGACGCCGTGGATGGTGCGGTTCATCTCCTCGGGCAGCCAGCCCTGGTGCCGGCCCGCCTCGGTGGCGTGGATGGTGGTCACCAGCGGCACGTCGAGGTGCTCGCGCAGCGTCATCGCGGTGTGCGCGACGAGCCAGTCGTGGGCGTGGATGACGTCGTAGGAGCCGGTGGAGGCGGCGCGCAGCGCGGCCCGGGTCAGGGTGTGGTTGAACGCCATGGTCCAGGCCAGCAGCGATCCGGTGGCCAGCGGGAACCGGACCGGGTCCTCGGCGGCGCGGACGATGCGCACGCCGTCGGCGTACTCCTCCAGGGGAGCGCCCTCGGCGTGGCGGGTGACGACTGTGACCTCGTGCCCGGCGGCGGCCAGCGCCACGGAGAGCGCGTGGACGTGGCGGCCGAGGCCACCGACGAGCACCGGCGGGTACTCCCAGGAGAGCAGCAGCACCCGCAGGCGCCGGGCGGGCTGGATGTCGATCACTTCGGCGTCAGCTGACACGCGGCCCCCTTTGAGTTGTGGCGTCCCCACCCCGGCGGCGGCGTCGCCGCGGTGTCCGGTGGGGTCGCCGCCCATCCTGCCCAGGGGTCGATAACCGGCGGCGACGCGCCGGTTGCCGGTCTGTAACGCGTTACCGGCGCATCCGCCGCGCGCGCAGCAGCTCGGCCACCGACCACGCCTGGAACGGGCATCCGGTGGCCGCGTGCGGTGCCGCGCCGTCGGCGGTCTCGCTCACCGAGCCCAGGCCGTCCTCGGCGAGGTGGCCCACGAGCCCCACCAGCAGGTCGTCGGTCGGCAGCCCGGCCCGGCGGTACGCGTCGAGCAGCGGCCCGGTCAGCCACGGCCAGACGGTGCCCTGGTGGTACGCGGAGTCCCGCTCGGCGGGCCCGCCCCGGTGCCGCCCGGTGAAGCCGGGGGAGTCCGGGGCGAGGCTGCGCGGGCCGAGCGGGGTGAACAGCGCCTCGGTGATCCGTCGCAGCGTGGCCTCGTCCGGCTCCAGCGGCGCGTGCGGCAGGGACCAGGCGAGCAGCTGGTTGGGGCGCAGCAGGTCGTCGTCGTGGTGCGCGGCCCCGCCCAGCGGGTACGCGGGCGCCGGCGCGTCGACCACGTCGTGGAGCCAGCCGGCCGGGGCGGGGAACCGCTCCCGGAACGCGGTGCCGGCCCGGCGGTGCAGGTCGTGCAGCGCGGTGGCGTCGCGCCCGGCCAGCTCGGTCAGCTCGGCGAGCCCGGCCAGCCCGTTGATCCACAGCGCGTTGACCTCGACCGGCTTGCCGGTACGCGGGGTCACCGGCACCCCGTACACCCGGGCGTCCATCCAGGTGAGCGCCACGTCCGGCGGGCCGCCCTGGGCCAGCAGCCCGTCGGCCGGGTCGACGCCGATGCCGTACCGGGTGCCCGCCACGTGCGCCTCGACCACGCCGTGCAGCGCGGGCAGCAGCTCGTCGCCCAGGTCGGTGTCGCCGGTGACTGTGACGTGCCGGTGGACCGCGTGCAGGAACCACAGCGTGGCGTCGACGGTGTTGTACTCGACCCGGCCGGTGTC
The DNA here is from genome assembly GCF_049179035.1 of Micromonospora sp. WMMD1274. Taxonomy (NCBI): domain Bacteria; kingdom Bacillati; phylum Actinomycetota; class Actinomycetes; order Micromonosporales; family Micromonosporaceae; genus Micromonospora; species Micromonospora sp. WMMD1274. The sequence continues at coordinate 663,423 of NZ_JBMHMG010000001.1, read as the reverse complement.
GGCCGTGTTCGCCAGCATGCCCCCGTTCAGCGTGGCCGCGTACGCCCGCAGCAGGTCCCGGCCCTCGTCGGCCCGGTTCGTGCACAGGAACAGGCCCTCGTAGGAGATCATCGTGTCCCGCGACCAGGCCCCGAACCAGGGGTAGCCGGCGACCACGTCCGGGCCGGTGGCGGTGCGTACCACGAACGCGTCGGCGGCCAGCGCGAGCGTCGCCTCGACCGCGTCGCCGGGTTTCGCCGCCGCCACCACGGCCCGGCTGCGCCGCCGGGCCGCCTCGACCACGGCGGTCGCCGGCGGCGGCTCCTCGGCCAGGTCGTCCGCCCAGGCCAGCACCGACACGGTCGCGCCCGGCTCGTCGAGCGCGCCGGTGAACCGGCCCGCGTACCAGAGGTCCTCGTCCGGGTGCAGGCCGCGCTCGGCCTCCGTGCGGTGGCGGACCCCGTGCCACCACTGCCCCTCCGGGGCCCAGTCCGGCCCGGCCAGGCGGTACGCGCCGTCGACCACCGCGCCGCCGGCCGCCGGTTCCAGCCGGGGCGCCGGACCGTCGGCGCGCCGCTCGCCGTGCGCGTCGCGCCAGGTGCACGCCGCGGCCAGGTCGAGCCGCACCGGGCCGCCGGAGATCAGCCGGTGCACCACCGCCACGCAGGAGCGGCCGTACGTCATGGCGATCTCGCGTTCGATCACCACGTCGCCGATGCGCCACCGCCAGCGCGGCACCCCGTCGGCCAGGTCGAAGTGCTCCAGCAGCTCGAAGCCGCGCGGGTCGACCACGCCGGAGGACCACTCGTGCGCGCCCAGGCGGACCTGCCGCCCCGACGGCAGCGTCACCGCCGGGTCGAGGCTCACCAGTCCCACCTTGCGGGACGCCGGCGTGTCAGCGGCCACCACGAGCAGCCCGTGGTACCGGCGGGTGCGCAGTCCGGCGACGGTGCCCATGGCGTACCCGCCGCGCCCGTCCGTGACCAGCCATTCCCGCGCGGCGGCGGCGGACAGCTCGCCGCAGACCCGCGGCCCGAAACGGATGTCGATCAACTTTCCTCCACCGGCAGCGAGGTGTGACATGCCACGACGACAATGGCCGCTGTGGAGAAGTACCCCGGCGGCGTCGAAGATGTGCCAGTGATCACCGACCGGTCGACCTCCGCGTCCCCCGACCCCGAGCGGCACCGGCTCGCCCAGGCCGACGCCGGGGAGCAGGACTGGCGCGCATGGGGCCCCTATCTGTCCGAGCGGGCGTGGGGGACGGTACGGGAGGACTACAGCGAACACGGCACGGCGTGGGACTACTTTCCCCACGACCACGCGCGGTCCCGAGCGTACCGGTGGAACGAGGACGGCATGGCGGGCGTCTGCGACGACCGGCAGACGTTCTGCTTCGCGCTCGCGCTGTGGAACGGGCGCGACCCGATCCTCAAGGAGCGGATGTTCGGCCTCGGCGGCGACGGCGGCAACCACGGGGAGGACGTCAAGGAGTACTGGTGGTACCTCGACAGCACCCCGACGCACTCCTTCATGCGCTGGCGCTACCACTACCCGCAGGCCGCCTTCCCGTACGACGAGCTGGTCGCGGTGAACGCGCTGCGCGGCCGCGACGACACCGAGTACGAGCTGGTCGACACCGGCATCTTCGACGACGACAGGTACTGGGCGGTCACCGTCGACTACGCCAAGGCGTCCCCGACGGACATGTGCGTGCTGGTCACCGTGGCGAACCGGGGCGACGAGGACGCGACGCTGCACGTGCTGCCCACGCTGTGGTTCCGCAACACCTGGGCGTGGGGGCTGCCCGGCACCGACCGGATGCCGAAGCTCACCGGCGAGGCGGCCGGGGAGCGGGCGGGCGCCCGGCTCGTCGGTGAGCACTGGGTGCTCGGCCAGCTCCTGCTGTCCGGCGACGGCGACCCGGTGCCGCTGCTGTGCGACAACGAAACCAACGCCGAGCGGCTGTGGGGGCTGCCGGGGCGGTCCGCGTACCCGAAGGACGGCATCAACGACCACGTGGTGACCGGCGCGGCCACCGTCAACCCGGACCGCACCGGCACGAAGGGCGCGCTGCACTACGTGCTGGACGTGCCGGCCGGTGAGCAGCGGCAGATCCGGCTGCGGCTGACCCGTACCGCGCCGCCGCCGGCCGCCGCGCCACCGGCCCCGGCCGACCTGGGCGACGGGTTCGACACCGTGCTGTGGGCGCGCCGGGCCGAGGCGAACCGGTTCTTCGACAGCGTCATCCCGGCCGCCGCCACGCCGGACGAGGCCCTGGTCGCGCGCCAGGCGATCGCCGGGCTGATGTGGGGAAAGCAGTTCTACCACTTCGACGTGGAGCGCTGGCTGGCCGGCGACCCCGGCTCGGCGCCGCCGCCGGCCGGCCGCCGGCACGGGCGCAACAGCGCCTGGTGGCACATGAACAGCTTCGACGTGATCTCCATGCCGGACCCGTGGGAGTACCCCTGGTACGCCGCATGGGACCTGGCCTTCCACTGCGTCACCATCGCCCGGGTCGACCCGGGCTTCGCCAAGGAGCAGATCCTGCTGCTGCTGCGCGAGTGGTACCTGCACCCCAACGGGCAGATCCCGGCGTACGAGTGGGCGTTCGGGGACGTCAACCCGCCGGTGCACGCCTGGGCGGCGCTGAAGGTCTTCGAGATCGACGGCTCCCGCGACCACGAGTTCCTCGCCCGGGTCATGCACAAGCTGCTGCTCAACTTCACCTGGTGGGTCAACCGCAAGGACACCGGCGGCAACAACGTCTTCGAGGGCGGCTTCCTCGGGCTGGACAACGTCGGCCCGTTCGACCGCTCGGCCGCGCTGCCGGTCGCCGGGACGCTGGAGCAGTCCGACGGCACCGGCTGGATGGCCATGTACGCGCTCAACCTGCTCGACATGGCGATCGTGCTGGCCGAGCACGACCGCGCGTACGTGGACACCGCCACCAAGTTCTTCGAGCACTTCGCGTACATCGCCGCGGCGGCGTACCACCAGGGGCTCTGGGACGCCGAGGACGCGTTCTTCTACGACGTGCTGCGTCTGGCCGACGGCACGAAGGTGCCGCTGAAGGTCCGCTCGGTGGTCGGCCTGCTGCCGCTGGCAGCGGTCACCCGGCTGACCGCCCGGACCATGCGCCGCCTGCCCGAGCTGGGCGCGCGGCTGCGCTGGTTCCTCACCAACCGCCCCGAGTACGCCGAGGTGATCGGCGCCCGCCGGCTCGGGCCGGACGGCCGCCAGCAGCGGCTGCTGTCGATGGTCGCGCCGGACCAGGTGGTGCGGCTGCTGGCCCGGATGCTCGACACCGACGAGTTCCTCTCCGAGTACGGGCTGCGCACGCTGTCCCGGGCCCACCTGGACAAGCCGTTCACGGTGACGCTCGGCGGGCAGGAGTTCAGCGTCGGCTACGAACCGGCCGAGTCGACCAGCGGCCTGTTCGGCGGCAACTCCAACTGGCGCGGCCCGATCTGGATGCCGACGAACTTCCTGCTGATCAGCGCGCTGCGCGACTACGCCGCCTTCTTCGGCGACGACCTCCAGGTCGAGTACCCGACCCGGTCCGGGGTGAAGCGCACGCTCGACGAGATCGCCGACGACCTGTCCGCGCGGCTGATCTCCCTGTTCACGCGCGACGACTGGGGGCGGCGGCCGATCTACGGGGCCGCGCAGCTGTTCCAGACCCACCCGGACTGGCGCGACCTGATCTGTTTCCCGGAGTACTTCCACGGCGACAACGGCGCCGGCCTGGGGGCCTGGCACCAGACCGGCTGGACCGCGCTGGTCGCCGACCTGATCCTCACCTTGCGCCGCTGACGTGTAGGGCGCGACGGGAAGCCCCGCCGCGCCCCACTCGTTCAGGGCAGCGGCAGGAACGCCAGCCGGGCGTGGTACTCGCCGGCCACCGTCACGGTGTCGCTGCCGACCCACAGACCCCGGTCGGTGGCGTACAGCTCCTGGGTGCCGACGCCCCGGTCCTTGGTCGGGTTCCAGGGCAGCGCCTTGCCCGTGGTCGGGTGGATCGCCCCGATGCCCGGCCGGGACACCGCGCCCGGACCGGCCGAGTTGCGGCCCTGCGGGTTGTCCAGCCAGCGCTGGTGGCCCCCGACGTAGACCGCCGCGCCGGTCACCGCCACCGACAGCAGCGTGTCGCCGCCGGTGTAGTTGGCCCAGGTCGGCTGCTTGCCGCCGGTGGCCGTACCGAACTCGAACCGCGCCGCGGTGTCGCAGAGCGTGCCCGGGAAGGCCGCGCCGGTGGTGACCACCGCGAACCAGGTGCCGTCCGGGGAGATGTCCACCCCGCGCAGGTACGACGGCATCGACCGCGCGCACTGCGGCTGGTAGCGGTCGGTGGCCCAGCCGGAGAGCGTGGCGCCCGCGCCGGACAGGCTCGCCACCGCGAGCTGGTGCCGGGCCACGCCCGCCACAGTGCTGAAGTTGCCCGCGAACACCAGCCGGGTGCCGTCGGCGGAGACGTCCAGCGCCTCGACCTTCACCGGCGCGGTGGCACCGGACGTGGTCTTGCGCGGGCCGGCCAGGTTCAGGTTGACCGACGCGTCGGCCGCCCCGGTGGTGGCGTTCACCGCCGCCAGGGCACGCCGGGTCACCCCGCCGACGGTCTGGAACGCGCCGCCGACGATCAGCCGGTTGCCGACCAGGCGCATGTCGTTGACCTGGTTGTTCAGCGCCGGCGTGGTGAAACCGGCGACCCGGGCACCGGTGGCCGCGTCGATCCGGGCCAGCCGGGACGCCGCCGTGCCGTTGACGGTGGTGAACGCGCCGCCGATGTAGAGCGAACGGCCGTCCGGCGCGGCGGCCAGCGCCTTGACCGCGCCGTTGACCTGCGGCCGGAACGTGGTGTCGATCCGGCCGGTGGTCGCGTCGAGCGCCACCAGCCGGGGCATCGCCAGCTGAGCCGACTGGCCGGCGTTGCGCACCTTGGTGAACGTGCCTGCCACGTACACGCGGTTGCCGATCTGGAGGATGCGGTGGACGGTGCCGTCCAGCGCGTGCGGCGTCCAGTCGACCGGGTTGGTGCCGACCACTGTGGTGTGTGAGGCGTTGACGGCCAGTGCCGGGGATCCCGGCAGCGCCGCGCCCGCGACGGCGAGCGTCGCGGCCACCGCGACGGCGGCGCGCCGCCGGCGCCGTCGTCCAGGTGGATGATCGGGTGAGATCGTCATGGCCGAAGCATGCCGTCGGACCAGGGATTCCGCAGTCGGGTAGCCGCCGGTAACGGGCCGCCGACCGGATAATCCGCGTGGCCCGTCCGGCGACCCGGCAGTACGGTGTGCGAGGTCCGCGAGGGGGAGGGGGACGCGATGCCGTCGCGCCGGGACGCCGCCGTGCTGGTCTTCGACGCCGACGACACGCTCTGGGAGAACAACGTCCTGTTCGAGCGCGTCATCGACGACTTCCTCACCTGGCTCGACCACCCCACGCTGGACCGGGCCCGGATCCGCGCGGTGCTCGACGACATCGAGCGCGCGAACGCCGTCGCGCACGGCTACGGCAGCAAGGTCTTCCTGCGCAGCCTCGGCGAGTGCCTGGAGAAGCTGCGCGAGCGTCCGGCCACCGCGCGGGAGCGCGCCGAGATCGAGCAGCTCGCCGCCGCGCTGGTCGGCCACCAGGTCGAGTTGATGCCGGGCGTGGCCGAGACGCTCGACGACCTGGCCGGGCGGCACGAACTGCTGCTGCTGACCAAGGGCGAGCGCGAGGAGCAGCAGCGCAAGCTGGACGCCTGCGGGCTGCTGCACCACTTCCGCGCCGCGCACATCGTGCCGGAGAAGGACGCGGACACGTACCGCTGGCTGGCCCGCGAGCACGCCTTCGACCCGGCCGCCGCCTGGATGATCGGCAACTCGCCGCGCTCGGACATCCTGCCCGCGCGGGCGGCCGGGATGAACGCGGTCTTCATCCCGAACGAGAACACGTGGGTCCTGGAGCACGACGAGCTGGACCCGTCCGACCAGCGGGTGATCCGGCTGGCCGCGTTCCCCGACCTGGTCCACCACTTCTGACCGGGCCGGTAACGTCCGGGACGTGCCGCTGACCTTCCCGTCGCACCTGGCGCCGGTGCTGCCGCTGAAGCTGTGGCGGCCGGGCTGGTTCGACGGGGTGGCGCTGTGCACCGGCGCGGTGGCGCCGGACGTCGCGTACCTGTTCACCGGCACGGCGCCGGCCCAGAACCTGCGCACGCACACGCTCGGCGGCCTGCTCTGGTGGTGCCTGCCGGTCGCCCTCGTGTACGCCTGGGTGGTGCGCAGGGTGGTCGCCGGCATCGCGGTGCACCTGCCCGGGCAGCGCCTGTGCGGCTGGCCCTGGTACGCGACGCTGGCCCGGGTCCGCCATCCCTGGCAGGTCACCGTCTGCTCGGCGCTCATCGGCGCGTTCAGCCACGTGGGGTGGGACCGGGTCAGCGACAGCGACCGGCTGCCCCGGCTGCTGGGGATCGCCGACTTCCACGCCGTGACCGGCGTGTACTGGTACCGCTTCGTGGACGTGGTGGCCGGTCTCGCCGGCGGGCTGCTGGTGGTCGTCCTGGCCGTGCACGAGGCCCGCCGCGGACTGCGGGCCGACGGCGTACGCGGACCGGCGCCGGAGGCGAACCCGAACGTGTTCTGGCGCGTGGCGCTGGCGGTCACCGGGCTCGGTGCGCTGCTGATGCCCGCGCTGCCGGCGGCCGGCGTCCCCGCCCCGGCGGGCGTCCGGGCGCTGCACGTGGCCGCGCTGGCGCTCGTCGCCGGGGCCGTCGCGGCCCGGACCGCCCCGCCGCGACCGGCCGGGCGCAGTCCGCGTCTCGAAGTCGAACAGCGCGAAACCGGCTGACCCCGTTACGCCGACATGCCGCAATTCGGCATAGACATCAATCACAAGCGCGGTCGCCGGTCATCGCTTGTCCGGCCTGCGCGGACGCGCCTAACCTGAGCCGGCGCCCACGTCTCGTCGGGGTGAGACGGGGGCGCACCGGAGTCCGGTGGTAAGAGCACCGTGGAGCTGAGTGCGGGCATACCGGCTCGCCGTGCGGAGCCCGGCGGAAGGCGTCGTGCCACGCCTGCCGCGTTCCCGCGGCGCAGACCGCTACCGAACCGGACGGCCGGGGTCAGGACCGGGGAGTTGCGGACCCGGTCCTGACCCGTCCGGCACCCCTCACCGCCGCCCGGATTGCCGGTGGTACACCTCTGGTGCGCGGGCCGGTCACGGAGCGACACTGAGTCATGACACCTCAGCGCGTACCGCTGCTCGCCGGCCTGGTCGTGCTGCTCGCGGCGGCCTGCACGGCGACCGGCCACGACGGCGCGTCCACGGCGCCCACCCCGACGGCCGCGGCGCCGTCCGCGCCGGCCGCGACCGAGGCGCCGGAGGCCACGCCCACCCCGCCCGTGCCGACCGAGGCCGCGTCGACCGTCGGATCCTGGCGCGTCACCTGGGGCTGGGCGGTGCCCGGCGGGCCGGTCCGGGTGGCCCACCGGGTACGGGTGCCGGTCACCCCGCCGCCCGGGGAACCGCTGCCCGTCCTGGTGGCGGTCGACGTCGGCGACCACCCGGCGGAGGGGTTCAGCCGGATCACGTTCGCCTTCCGTGGACCCACCCCGTCCTACGAGGTCGCCTACGTGCCGCAGGTCGTGACCGAGGGGCGGGGCGCGCCGGTCACGCTGCCCGGCACGGCGTACCTGTCGGTGCGGTTCGATCCGGCCCAGGCGCACGACGCCCGCGGCGGCCCGACGGCCGACCTGCCGCCGGCGGCGATCCGTTTCCCGACGCTGCGTGGATGGGCCGTGGCCGGCGACTTCGAGGGACACCTCAGCTTCGGGCTCGGCCTGCGGCCGCCCGAGGGCGGCCGGCTGCCGGTGCGGCTGGGGGAGGGCGACCGCCCCGACGGCACCCACGTCGTCTCGGTCGACGTGCGGCGGAGCTGACGCGGCCCCGCCTCAGCGGTCGATGATGGTGTTGTTCTCGTCGATGCCGTGGGTACGCCAGTAGACGTCCCACTCGTCGTCGACGTGCTTCGGCTCCTTGCCCTCCGGGTAGCGCACGTACGGCGGCGTCGGTTCCTCCCCGTCCGGCACGCAGGAGCTGCCGCCCTGCGGGCCGACCGCGATCACCGGGTACTCGTCGCTGCCGCAGATGCTCTGCCGCAGGGAACAACCGGTGGTCGCCATCAGCCCGGCCAGCCCGAGCACGGCAAGAACGATCATGATTCGAGTTCGCACGGGAGAATTCTCGTCGCCGCGGGCGGACCCGCCATCGGTACGCGTACTCAGATCGTGTGCCGTCGCCGGCTCAGGTCAGCTCGCCCCGCACGATCGCCACCGCCACCCGGCAGAACTCGTCCATGTCCGGCTGGAAGCCGGCCGCGATGTCCGGGTGCAGGCCGGAACGGGTCTCGTCGAGCAACCGACGGCAGACGTCCTCCACCGGCTCGCCCGCGTAGCCGGCGCGGACCCGGTCGGCGGCCGCCTGCAGGGCCGAGGTCAGCTGATCCTCCAGCGGGCCGCGCAGCTTCTGCTGCACAGGGTCGAGCCCGCTCGGATCGAGCGTGACATGTGGCTCCGACATCGGCACTCCCTTCCTCGGCGTCCGCGGTACCCCACCGCGGACGTCGGTCAAACCATCGTCGGTACGGCCGACACCCGGACCAGATACGAGAACTCCTCCGCCGGCTCCTCGGCGTACGACAGCCGGCGGATCTGCCGGTCGTCGGCCCAGAGCGCGACGTCGACCAGCACCCCGAGGTGGGCGAGACCGATGGTGGAGACCCGCTTCTTGTCCTGGAGCACCGCGCACACGCCGCCCAGCAGCGTGCTGGCGTCGGAGGTGCGGTGCCCGGGCGGACAGCGCAGGGTCAGGTCCACCTCGACCGGCCCGGTCAGCGGGGTCCACCCGGTGCGCTGGGCCGCCGTGCAGGCGGCCTGGAGCAGGGTGCGGACCCTCGTCGCCTGCCGGTGCCCGGCGGCGAAGATGGACAGGGCCTCGGTCTTGACCGGGGGCAGGCCGCTCACCTCGAACGTCAGGGCGAGAGCGCGGGTGTCCTGCACGACGGCACCTCCTCGGGGGAATCCTGCCCAACCGGGGAACGGGCGCACGGCACTTCCCGTCAGAACCAACCGATCGGGCGGGCGATGGGGGACGGCCGGAGGCGCATCGGCGTCGACGGCGACGCGCCGGCTACGGAGCCAGCCCCACGCTAGTGCAGACCGCTGACGCTGGGTAGCCTCGCCGTTTCACTACGTGGGACGACGCGCGATCGCCCGGCCCGGTTCGTGCCGTGGCCGTCACATGTCCGTGATGTTTCGCTCCGTCGCAGGTCGGGCACGTTCAGCCGCACGACACGCCCGGGGCGTCGGGCGATCGGGCCGATGCCCCGGTCGTCTCGCCGTGCACCGGGGCGCGGCTCACTCCCCGGTTCTTCGCCGAAGAGAGGGGGAGGGTGATGACGAGAGTCCCCGACACGGCCGCACGGCGGCCGGCCGGACGCGCGGTGGCGGCGGCCGCCGCGCTCGCGCTGGTGGCCCCGCTGGCCGCCTGCGGATCCGGCGGCGACGGCGGCGTCCCCACGATCAACCTGTACTACCCGCCCGAGCAGAACCTGCAGAAGGTGGTCGACACCTGCAACACGCAGGCGCAGGGACGGTACCGGATCGACTACCGGGTGCTGCCGCGCGAGGCCGACGAGCAGCGGGTGCAGATGGTGCGCCGCCTCGCCGCGCAGGACAGCGGGATGGACGTGCTCGGCCTGGACGTCACGTGGACGCAGGAGTTCGCCAGCGCGAAGTGGATCCGGGAGTGGACCGGCCAGGACAAGGCCGAGGTCGAGCAGGGCACGCTGGCCGGCCCGCTGGACACCGCCCGGTACGAGGACAAGCTCTACGCCGCGCCCAAGAACACCAATGTGCAGCTGCTGTGGTACCGGTCCGACCTGGTGTCGCAGGCGCCGAAGACCTGGGACGAGATGATCTCCGCCGCCCAGCAGCTCAAGGAGCAGGGCAAGCCGTACCAGGTGCTCACCATGGGCGCCCAGTACGAGGGCCTCGTGGTCCTCTACAACACGCTCGCGGAGAGCGCCGGCGGCAAGATCCTCAGTGACGACGGCAAGAAGGCGGAGATGGACGCCGGCGCGGTGCGCGCGCTCGACCAGCTCAAGAAGTTCGCCACGTCGGGCGTGACCTCGCCGTCGTTCAGCAACGCGCTGGAGGACCCGGTGCGGCTGGAGTTCCAGTCCGGCAAGGGCGCGTTCCAGGTGAACTGGCCGTTCGTGTATCCGGCGCTCCAGGAGGCCAACCCCGAACTGGCGAAGAACGTGAAGTGGGCCCGGGTGCCGGGCATCGACCCGGGCACCCCCAGCAAGGTCACCATCGGCGGGGTCAACCTGGCGGTCAGCACCTACTCGAAGCACCCGGAGGAGTCGTTCGAGGCGGCCCGCTGCCTGCGCAACGCCGAGAACCAGAAGTTCTCCGCCGTCAACGACGGCGTGCCGCCCACCATCGAGGCCGTCTACGACGACCCGGAGATGACCGAGGCGTACCCGATGAAGGAGACCATCCTGGAGGAGCTCAAGGAGCCGGCGGTCCGCCCGCTGACCCCGGCGTACCAGAGCATCTCCACGGTGATGTCGGCGATCCTGTCGCCGCCGTCGGCGATCCGGCCCGAGCAGACCGCTGACGAACTGCGCAAGGCGATCTCCGACGCGCTGGAGTCCAAGGGAGTTCTGCCATGAGCGTGAACGCCACGCCGGCCGGCGCGCAGGCCGCCGCCGAGGCCGAGGCCGAGGCCGAGCAGCCGGGCGGCCGGCACGCCGCCGTGCCGGAACAGCGGTCCCGGCGCGGCTCCCGTGCCCCGCTGAGCGAGAACAAGCGCGCCGAGCGGCGCCTCGGCTGGCTGCTGTGCGCGCCGGCCGCGTTGGTCATGGTGCTGGTCACCGCGTACCCGATCCTGTACTCGGTCTGGCTGTCGCTGCAACGCTTCGACCTGCGCTTCCCCGACGAGCGGCAGTTCGTCGGCCTGGAGAACTACGTCACCGTGCTGACGAACGACTTCTGGTGGACCGCGTTCGGGGTCACCGCGCTGATCACCGTGGTCACGGTCGCGATCGAGCTGGTGCTCGGCATGGGCCTGGCGATGATCATGCACCGGACGCTCGTCGGCCGGGGCATCGTGCGCACCGCGGCGCTGATCCCGTACGGCATCGTCACGGTGGTCGCGGCGTTCTCCTGGCGGTACGCCTGGACGCCGGGCACCGGCTACCTGGCGAACCTGTTCGACGGCAGCGCCCCGCTGACCGAGCGGGCCAGCTCGCTGGCGATCATCATGCTGGCGGAGATCTGGAAGACCACCCCGTTCATGGCGCTGCTGCTGATGGCCGGGCTGGCGCTGGTGCCGGAGGACCTGCTCAAGGCGGCCTCCACCGACGGCGCGACGGCGTGGCAGCGGTTCACCAAGGTGATGCTGCCGGTGATGAAGCCGGCCATCCTGGTCGCGCTGCTGTTCCGCACGCTCGACGCGTTCCGGGTCTTCGACAACATCTTCGTGCTCACCAACGGCGGCAACGAGACGTCGTCGGTGTCGATGCTCGCCTACAACAACCTGATCCGGGGCCTGAACCTCGGCATCGGCTCCACGATGTCGGTGCTGATCTTCATCACCGTGGCGATCATCGCCTTCGTGTTCGTGAAGCTGTTCGGCACCGCTGCCCCGGGCAGCGACGATGGGGAGAGGCGCTGACATGGCAGTGGAAACCACCACGCGGGCGAAGGTGCGCTGGGGCCTGCTGGACGTCGTGGTCGTCGTCTTCGCGCTGGTCCCCGTCCTCTGGATCGCCTCGCTGTCGTTCAAGACCCCGGCCACGCTCACCGACGGCAAGTTCTGGCCGCGGGAGTGGACGCTGGACAACTACCGGACGATCTTCGACACCGACCAGTTCGTCCGGGCCCTGGTCAACTCGATCGGCATCGCGCTGATCGCCACCACCATCGCGGTGGTGCTCGGGGCGATGGCCGCGTACGCGATCTCCCGGCTCGACTTCCCGGGCAAGAAGCTGCTGGTCGGCGTCTCGCTGCTGATCGCGATGTTCCCGCAGGTGTCGCTGGTGTCGCCGCTGTTCGAGATCGAGCGGCAGCTCGGGCTGTTCGACACCTGGCCCGGACTGATCCTGCCGTACATCACGTTCGCGCTGCCGCTGGCGATCTACACGCTGTCGGCGTTCTTCAAGCAGATCCCGTGGGACCTGGAGAAGGCGGCCAAGATGGACGGCGCCACCCAGGCACAGGCGTTCCGGCGGGTGATCGCGCCGCTGGCCGCGCCCGGCGTGTTCACCACGGCCATCCTGGTCTTCATCTTCTGCTGGAACGACTTCCTGTTCGCGATCACGCTCACCTCGACCGAGCGGTCCCGCACGGTCCCGGTGGCGCTGCAGTTCTTCACCGGCGAGTCGCAGTTCGAGGACCCGACCGGGGCGATCTGCGCCGCCGCCGTGGTGATCACCGTGCCGATCATCCTGTTCGTGCTCTTCTTCCAGCGCCGCATCGTCTCCGGTCTGACCTCCGGCGCAGTCAAGGGATAGGTGGTAGCAATGGCCGACATCGTGCTGGACAAGGTGAGCAAGCGGTTCCCGGACGGGACCACCGCGGTGCAGGACGTCGACCTGGAGATCGCCGACGGCGAGTTCGTGATCCTGGTCGGCCCGTCCGGCTGCGGGAAGTCCACCACGCTCAACATGATCGCCGGGCTGGAGGACATCAGCTCCGGTGAGCTGCGCATCGGCGGCGAGCGGGTCAACGACAAGGCACCCCGGGACCGCGACATCGCGATGGTCTTCCAGTCGTACGCGCTCTACCCGAACATGACCGTGCGGGAGAACATGGCGTTCCCGCTGCGGCTGGCGAAGATGGACAAGGAGACCATCAACCAGAAGGTCGACGAGGCGGCGAAGGTGCTGGAGCTGACCGCGCTGCTGGACCGCAAGCCGGCCAACCTGTCCGGCGGCCAGCGGCAGCGGGTGGCGATGGGACGGGCGATCGTCCGCCAGCCCAAGGCGTTCCTGATGGACGAGCCGCTGTCGAACCTGGACGCCAAGCTGCGCGTGCAGATGCGCACCGTGGTGTCCCGCCTCCAGAAGCAGCTCGGCACCACCACCGTCTACGTGACCCACGACCAGACCGAGGCGATGACGCTCGGCGACCGGGTGGTCATCATGCGGGGCGGCGCGGTGCAGCAGGTCGGGCCGCCGCAGGAGCTGTACGACCACCCGCGCAACCTCTTCGTCGCCGGGTTCATCGGCTCGCCCTCGATGAACTTCGTGCACGCGGTCGTGGAGGACGGCCGGCTGCGGACCGCGCTCGGCGACGTGCCGGTCGGCGACCGGGTCCGCCGCGAGCTGGAGGGCGGCGACGCGCCCCGGGAGCTGATCCTGGGCATCCGCCCGGAGCACTTCGAGGACGCGGCGCTGATCGACGACGAGACCCGCCGCCGGGGCATGGAGTTCGAGGCGCCTGTCGACATCGTCGAGTCGATGGGCTCGGACAAGTACGTCTACTTCACCGTCGAGGGGGAGCGGGCCACCGCCGCCGAACTGGAGGAGCTGGCCGCCGACGCGGGCGCCGCGGACTTCGCCGGCGCCGGGTCGAACCTGGTCACCCGGCTGTCGGCGGAGTCGCCGGTACGCGAGGGTGAGTCACGCCGGGTGTGGTTCAACCTGGAGAAGATCCACCTGTTCGACCCGGGCAGCGGCCGCAACCTGACGCTGCACGAGGGCCGGTCGGCCGGCGCGCTCGCCGACTGACCCCTGGATGCGGGCGAAGGGCCGGTGGCAGTGCGCGCCGCCGGCCCTTCGGCCTGCTCGCGTCCCGGGTGCCCACGCAGTCACCAGGAGTGGCGCAACTCCAGCCCGAGGAAGCGGGCGTAGCCCGTCAGCGCGGCGTCCACCCGCTCACGCAACGCGGCGTCGAACGGCACGAGCTGCTGCAGCTTGACCGTCACCGCCTTCGCGCCCAGCGTCCGCGTCCAGGTGCCGACCACGCGCCCGCCGCGCACCACGGTCGACCGGAACACGCCGTTGTTGCCGGGGACCACCGCCGCGGCGTGCACCGGGTCGAGCATCAGCGACCGGTCCTTGAAGCCGAGCAGGTATTCGTCGAAGCCGGGCAGCGTGTGCAGGTCGTCGACCGGCGCGCGGGGCGCGTCGAGCAGCGCGGCGTCGACCACCGCGGGCTCGCCGTCGACCTCGACCGGGGCGAGCAGGTCACCGGCCAGGGTGATCGCCCGGGTCGCGTCGGTGACCGTCAGGCCGGTCCACCGGGCCAGCTCGTGCCGGGTCACCGGGCCGTGGCCGCGCACGTAGCGGTGCGCCAGCAACGCCAGTGCCTCGTCGCGCTCCGGGCGGTGCGGGTCGGGCGCCCACTCGTCGAGCAGCGCGAACGTCTGCTCGGTGCCCACGTGCGGCGCGATGCAGGTGACGCCGCGCTGGCTGGCGTACCAGAGCAGGTGGTAGCCGCGCTGACCGTCGGTGGCCAGCCCGGCCGCGCGCAGCGCCGCCACGCACTCGGCGCGGGCCAGCCGGCCGCCGCCGGTCAGCGCCGCGCGCAGCACGTCACCGGCCCGTTCGCCGTCGGCGACGGTCAGCCCGAGTTGCCGCCACCGCCCGGCGATGCCGGCCAGCGTCCGCACCCCGGTCAGCTCCAGCATCCACCGCGCGTCACGCGCCGGGACCAGATGCACGGTGCCGCGCATGGGCCAGGTGCGCAGCGCCTCGCGCCGCTCCAGCGCCGCGCGGACGTCGGCCTGGGTGGAGCCGGGCAGGCGCAGGCCGAGCGACCACAGCCCGCTCGCCGCGTCCTGCGCCTGCATGGCGCCGAACCACTCGACGACGTCGGCGACGCGCCCGGGGCGGGCGGTGGGGTGCGGGCGTAGCAGCAGGCCGGTCATTCGCAGCGCGAGCGCCTCGGCGCGATTGAGGCGTACGGTCACGGGCGTCAGCGTAGGCCCGGGGTACGACAACCAGGCCCCTGATCGCGCTGCGCCGGCGGCGCTGCCGACACCAGCGCGATCCCCCGTTCAGGATCCCGGCGCGGGGGCGGCCGCTGCGGCCGGCGCCGGTTCGACCAGCATCCCGTGTGAGCTGGGTGGGCAGAGCGGTTGCGGACGGAACTTGCGCAAATCTTGAGCCACGCTCAGTCCAGGCGCCGGTGCATGACCAGCAGGTCGACGTACCCCCGGGTGGGGTGCCGGAAGCCCTCCGGCACCCGGCCGATCACCTCGAAGCCCAGCGACCGCCACAGCTCGACGGCCCGGGTGTTGGTGGCCACCACGGCGTTGAACTGCATGGCCCGGTAGCCGTCGGCCCGGGCCGCGTCGAGCACGTGCGCGGCGAGCGCCCGGCCGACGCCGCGCCCGGCGGCGGCCGGGGCGACCATGAACGACGCGTTCGCCACGTGGTCGCCGGGGCCGCCCTGGTTGGGCGCCAGCTTGGCCGAGCCGAGCACCGCGCCGTCCGGCGCCACCGCGACCACCGTCCGCGCCGGCGCCGGCGGCATCCAGAGCTTGCGGGCCTGCTCCTCCGTGACGTCGCGGGGCCAGGTGTACGTCTCGCCGGCCGCCACGATCTCGCGCAGGAACGGCCAGATCAGCGGCCAGTCGGCCGGCGTGGCGGTGCGGATCTCCACCCGGAGAGCATGCCACGCCCTGAGTTTGACGGAACAAGTAACGGGTAGTCGCCGGAGCTGACCCGAGACGAGGAGGGAACGTCTGATGGATGGCCAGGTCAAGGTCGCGGTGATCTATTACAGCGCGACCGGCATCACCTACCAGATGGCGCAGGCGGCGGTCGAGGCGGCGGGGGAGGCCGGCGCCGAGGTGCGTCTGCGCAAGGTACGTGAGCTGGCGCCCGACGAGGCGATCCGCTCCAACTCCGGCTGGCAGGCGCACCGGCTGGAGACCCAGGACGTGATGGAGGCGCAGCCGGACGACCTGTCCTGGGCCGACGTGATCATCATGGGTTCGCCGACCCGGTACGGCATGATCGCCGCCCAGCTCAAGCAGTTCATCGACACCACCGGCCCGCTCTGGGCCGCCGGCGCGCTCGCCGACAAGGTCTACAGCGGGTTCACCTCGACCGCCACGTCGCACGGCGGCCAGGAGGCCACACTGCTGTCGCTGTACACGGTCTTCTACCACTGGGGCGGCATCGTGGTGACCCCCGGTTACACCGACCCGAGCCAGTTCGTCGCCGGCAACCCGTACGGCGCCTCGCACACCAGCAACAACGGCGAGGTCGCCCCGGACCACGTGGCCCTGGCCGCCACCGCGCTCACCGCCAAGCGCGCCGTGCTGATGGGCGCCGCGCTGAAGCGGGGCATGGCCGGCTGACCCGACTGGCGACCGGTGGCCGGACGGGGGCTCTCGAACCCGTCCGGACCACCGGTCGCCAGTGCCCTACCCGCGATCGGCCGCTCCATGCGCGCTCAGCGCCGGCCGGTCGAGCAGATGTCCGAGCAGGTCCGCCAGGACCCTCGTGCCGTCCTGGCTCAGCACCGACTCCGGGTGGAACTGCACCCCGGCGAAGCCCGCGCCGCGCAGCGCGTGCACCGCGCCGTCGGCCGGGTCGCGGGACACCTCGACCGGGCCGTACGGGCCGGCCACCCGGTCCGCGTCGGCGAGCGCGGTGAAGCTGGCGTAGAACCCGACCCGGCGGGTCGTCCCGAACACCGGGACGTCCCGCGGCAGCCCCTGGTACGGCGCGTCGCGGCGGTGCAGCGGCAGGCCCAGCAGCCCGGCGAGCAACTGGTGGCCCAGGCACACGGCGAGCGTCGGCCGGCCGGACGCGAGCAACTCGGTCAGCAGCGCCCGCAGTGCCACCATCTTCGGCGCGGCCGCGTCCCGCGGGTCACCCGGGCCGGGGCCGACCACCACCAGGTCGTATCCGTCCAGCGGGCCCGGGTCCGGCCAGTCCCGCCGGGTCACCGCCAGGCCCAGCGCGCCGAGCTGGTGGGCGAGCATGCCGGTGAACGTGTCCTCGCCGTCGACGATCAGCGCCCGCCGCCCGGCCAGCCCGCGCAGCGCGATCGCGCCCGGCTCCCGCTGCTCCAGCCAGAACCGGGCCAGCGGGGCGTTGCGGGCGGCCAGCGCGGCGCGTACCTCGGGGTCGTCGGCGTACCGGACGGCCGGCTCGGTCGCGGAGCGCGGCGCGTCCGGGCCGAGACCCAGCGCGGCCAGCACACCGGCGGCCTTCGCGTGCGTCTCGGCCACCTCCCCGGCGGTGGTCGAGTGCCGGACCAGCGTCGCGCCGACCGGCACCCGCAGCGCGCCCTCGGGCGAGATCTCGGCGGTACG
The DNA here is from genome assembly GCF_049179035.1 of Micromonospora sp. WMMD1274. Lineage (NCBI taxonomy): Bacteria > Bacillati > Actinomycetota > Actinomycetes > Micromonosporales > Micromonosporaceae > Micromonospora > Micromonospora sp. WMMD1274. Next base: position 646,122 of record NZ_JBMHMG010000001.1, on the reverse strand, counting down.
GATCAGGATCGGCGCGTCCAGCGTCTGCCGGCCCTGCTCGTCGCGGCCCAGCAGGGCGAGCACCCCGGCGTAGTAGCGCCGGCCGGTGCGCTCGTGCCGGGCGATCACCCGGCAGGCGTTCTCCATCGGGCTGCCGGTGACGGTGGGCGCGAACATGGTCTCCCGCAGCACGTCGCGTACGTCCCGGGAGCAGCGCCCGGCCAGCAGGTACTCGGTGTGCGCCAGGTGCGCCATCTCCTTCAGGTACGGCCCGACCACCTGGCCGCCGTGCTCGGCGACCACGGCCATCATCTTCAGCTCCTCGTCCAGCACCATGTACAGCTCCTCCACCTCCTTCGGGTCGTGCAGGAAGCGCAGCAGCGCGGAGCGGTCGACGGTCTCGCCCCGGTGCCGGAACGTGCCGCTGATCGGGTTCATCTCGACCAGCCCGTCGGCGACGCTGACGTGCCGCTCGGGGCTGGCGCCGACCAGGATCCGGGTGCCGGTGTGCACCAGGAACGTCCAGTACGCGCCCCGCTCGCGCAGCAGCAGCCGGCGCAGCGCGGCCAGGGCCGCGGCCAGCGGGTCGCCCTGCACCGTGGCGCGCATGGTGCGGTGGATGACGAAGTTGGCTCCCTCGCCCCGGCCGATCTCGTCGGCCAGCACCCGTTCCACGATCGCCGCGTACTCGTCGTCGGCGATGTCGAAGCCGGCGTCGCGGGTGCGCACCTCGGCGTCGGGCAGGTCGTCGAGCAGCTCGGCCAGGGGTATCCGCCGGTGCGCCTCGACCGCCAGGAACTCCAGCGGCAGCCCGTCGTCGACACACTCGAAACCGCGTTCGGTGACCTGCCGGAACGGCACCAGGGCCAGCGTGTGCGGGCCGGCGCCGTCCTCGGGCAGCGGCAGGTCGGCGAGCGCGCCGGCGGTGCGTACCGGGCCGGTGAACAGGTCGACGTGGTCGGCGCCCTCGCGGCGGACGAGCGCGAACGGGCCGGGGTCGCGGCCGGCCGCGACGGCGGCGAGCGGGTCGGACAGGCGGATCATCGGGTCTCCTCGGTGGGCCGGTGGCCGCCGGTGAAGGCGACCCGGGATGCCGGGGGGAGACCGGCGGCCGCCTCGTCGGGCGGCCGCGTGGGGAAGCTACGCGCGGGGGTGGGCCGCCGGGTCGGCGGGCCACCAGCAGGACAGGTGCGCGGGCATGACGGTCACTGTACGCGATCGACAGGCGCCGTGGAACCCGATCGCGCGTCACCGGGTACGGATCTTGGAGTGGCCGCCGGTCCCGCCGGGTAGGTTGACCGGCGATGGACATTCTCGCTCTGGATCTGGGCACCTCCTCGGTGCGCGGCCTCGTGCTCGACGCGGACGCCGTGCCGCGCCCGGGCGCGCTGGCCCGCCGCCGGGTGCACCTGGTCACCGGGGACGACGGCACCGGGACGCTCGACGGCCCGGCCTACCTGGCGTGCCTGGTGGAGTGCCTGGACGAGCTGGCCGCCGGTGGGCACCTGCGGGACGTGGACCTCGTGGCCACCTCTGCGCAGTGGCACTCGGTGCTGCCGCTGACGCCCGACGGCACACCGTCGGGGCCGGTGCTGACCTGGCTGGACACCCGGCCGGAGCCGCCGGCCGGCGCGACCGGCCCGGCCGACCCGGCGGACTTCCACCGGCGGACCGGCACCTGGTGGCACCGCTGCTACTGGCCGGTGCGGCTGCCCTGGCTGCGCGAGCGCGTCGACCGGTGCGCACGCTTCACCGGGCTCGCCGAGTACGCGCTCGGCACGCTGCTCGACGACGCCCCGATGTCGATCTCGCTGGCCTCCGGCACCGGGCTGCTCGACCTGCGCCGCATGGACTGGGATCCGGAGGCGTGCGAGCTGGCCGGCGTACGCCCGGATCGGTTGCCGCCACTGGCCCCCCGGGGCTGGCACGGCCGGCTGAACGCGGCGTACGCGCGGCGCTGGCCGCAGCTGGCCGGCGCGCGGTGGGCGCCGCCGGTGGGCGACGGCGCGGCCGCCAACGTCGGCTCGGGATGCGTCGACCCGACCCGCGCGGCGGTGACAGTCGGCACCTCCGCCGCGGTCCGCATGATCCAGGCCGTGCCGGCCGGCGCGGAGCCGCCGCCGCTGCCCGGGCAGCTGTGGCGGTACCGGGTCGACCACGACCACGTGGTGACCGGCGCGGCGTACTCCAGCGGCGGCAACCTGTTCGCCTGGGCGGCGCGTGAGCTGCGGCTGCCGGAGGGCTCGGACCTGGAGGCGGCGCTGGACCGCGCCGCCGGCTCGGTGCGCGCGAATCCCCGCTTCGGCGGCGACCGGCCGCCGGGTGTCGCCCCGGCGGGCTCGGGGGAGCTGCGCGGGCTCAGCTTCGGCACCACCGCCGTGGACATCCTGGCCGGGCTGATGAGCGGACTGTGCCGGCTCGTCGCCGACGACCTGACGCTGCTGGAGGCCGGTATCGGCGAGCCGATGGAGGTGGTCCTCGGCGGTGGGGCGCTGACCGCCTCGCCGTGGTGGCGCGGGGCGTTCCTCGACGTGCTCGCGCCCCGCCGGGTGTGCTGGCAACGCAACCCGGAGATCGGTGCGACCGGCGCCGCGCTCGTCGCGCTCGGCCGGATCGCGGAGGCCGACGAGATCGCCGGGATCGGCCGGACGGGCGAGGCCGCCTCGCACGCGTGACCGTCCACCCGCGGCGCTGACCGTCCTGGTCATGCCGTCCGGGCGGCCGTTGACACCGACCGACGGCCTGATTGGATGGACTCCGCTCCCCGACGTGGTGGGGCGGGAGGAGGAGGCAACCGTGGGCGCAGGTCCCGACCCGGTGCGCGGCGCGGCCCCTCAGCCGCACCGGCGGCGCTCCGGGTTCCGGCTGCGGGACTGGCGGATGGGCACCAAGCTCGCCACGGTGCTGGTGATCCCCTCACTGGCGTTCCTCGTCCTGGCCGGCATCCAGACCCGCGGGCTGGTCGGGCAGACCACCACGCTGAGCGCCTTCGCCGAGCAGGTCGGCATCGGGCGGCAGATCTCCACCGCCGTCGACCGGCTCCAGCACGAGCGGGACCGCACCGCGGGCGAGCTGGCCGCGCTGCGCCGCGCCGGCACCGACCGGGACGCCGCGGTGGCCGCGCTGAAGCCGCTCCAGGAGGCCACCGACCGCGCGATGACCGACCTGCGTGCCGCCGCCGCTCCGCTGGCCGACGCCGACGCGGCCTGGCGGGTCTCCTACTCCGAGGCGGTCGAGGCGTACGACCAGGTGGTGAACATCCGGGCGGCGGTGGCGCCCGCGGTGCTCTCCAGCGACACCGTGCTGAGCAACTACCACCGGTCGATCGCGGCGCTGCTGAACCTGCTGGCCGAGCCGTCGCCCGGCGGCGGCCGGCAGGAGCTGACCGAGGCGGTGCTGCGGTACGCGCAGCTGTCCCGGGTGAAGGAACTGTCCTCGCGCATCCGGGCGGAGCTCTACGCCGCCGCCCGGTCCGGCCGGTACGAGCCCGACGACCAGGTGACGCTCAGCGACCTGCGAGCCCAGCAACTCACCGCCCTCGGCGCGTTCCGGGTCGCGGCGACCGCCGACCAGATCCGTCGCTACGACCGCACCTCGGTCGATCCGGCCTTCGTCGCCGCCACCCGGATGGAGGAACGGACGCTGCCCGGCGGCGGCGAGACGAAGCCGGCCCTGCTCGACGCGACCCAGTGGTGGGCGGCCAGCGAGCAGCGGCAGGAGCTGTTCCGCCAGCTGGAGAGCGAGATCGTCGCCGACGCGGTACGCCAGGCCGACGACGCCAGCGCCCGCCAGCTGCGCGACACGCTGCTGGTGGGCGGCGCGATCGCCACGGTGCTCCTGGCCGCGGTGCTGATCTCGCTGCTGGTCGGCCGGTCGGTGGCCCGCTCCATGCGGCAGCTGCGCGGCCAGGCGCTGCGGATCGCCCAGGTGGATCTGCCGCTGACGCTGCAACGGCTGCGCACAGTCGACCGCCCGGTCGGCGCGATCGACGTGCCGCCCTCGGTGATCGACTCGCAGGACGAGATCGGCGAGCTGGCGGAGGCGTTCGTGGCGGTGCACCGCAGCGCCGTCGACGTGGCGGTCGAGCAGGCGATGATGCGACGCAACGTCAACGCCATGTTCGTCAACCTGGCCCGGCGCAGCCAGGTGCTCGTCGAGCGGCAGCTGGAGCTGCTCGACGAGCTCGAACGCGAGGAGAGCGACCCGGACCAGCTGGAGAACCTGTTCAAGCTCGACCACCTCGCCGCCCGCATGCGCCGCAACGACGAGAGCCTGCTGGTGCTGGCCGGCAGCGAGTCGACCCGGCGGTGGAACCGCCCGGTGGGCCTGGGCGCGGTGCTGCTGGCCGCGAGCGCGGAGATCGAGCAGTACCAGCGGGTGCGCCACGAGAACCGGACCGACCTGCACGTCGTCGGGCACGCGGTGGGCGACCTGGTGCACCTGTTCGCGGAGCTGCTGGAGAACGCCACCGCCTTCTCCCGTCCGGACACCGCGGTGCGGGTGGTCGTCGAACCGGACGGCCGGGGCGCGCTCGTGCAGATCGTCGACGAGGGGCTGGGCATGAGCCCGCCGGCGCTGGCCGAGGCGAACGCGGTGCTCGCCGAGCCGCCGGCCGCCGACGTGTCGGCCTCGGAACGGATGGGCCTGTTCGTGGTGAGCCACCTCAGCGCCCGGCACGGCGTACGGGTGCGGCTGAGCTCGGGCCGGGAGGGCCTGGTGGCCCGGGTGCGGATCCCGGTCGCGCTGCTGGCCGAGGCGCCCGCGCCGGAGGCGGGCCGGCCGGAGCCGAATCGGCTCGTGCGCGGGACGGCGCAGGCGATGCTCACCGGCCCGGTCACCGCGTCCGCTGCGCTCGCCGCGGCGACCGCCGAACTGCCGGTGGCCGGATGGCGTCCGGCGCCGGGCCAGCCCGCGGCGCTGCCGGTGTCCCCGCTGACCGGGCGGCCGCTGGGCGACGGGACGGACGCCGGGGCGGCTGCGCCGGCGCCGCCCGCCGCGCCGGTGACCGCGCCGCGTCCCCGCCCGGGACGGGCCGAGGACGTGCTCACGCCGGACGCCGGCGCGGCGGGCGGCGGGTGGTTCAGCCGGCAGGGTCCGGCCGCGTCGGCGCTGGGTGTGACGCCGGCGCCGGCGGCGACGCCGGTGACCGGAGGGACGAACGAGCGGGGTCTGCCGGTACGCGTGCCGATGGCCCAGCTCGCCTCGGCCGCCCCGGCCGACCGCCCGGTGGTGCGGCACGAGCCGGACCCGGAGGCGGTCGGCGGCATGCTGTCGCGCCTCTACAGCGGGGTACGGCGGGCCGAGGCCGAGGAGACCACCGAGATGTACCTGCCGCGCGATGAAGGAGGACGACGACAGTGACGACGTTGAGCCAGGAGGCACGCGACCTGAGCTGGCTGGTGAACGCGTTCGCGGAGCGCGTTCCCGGGGTGGCGCACGCGGTGGTGGTGTCCTCCGACGGGCTCCTGGTGGCGATCTCGGCGCACCTGCCGCGCGACAACGCGGACAAGCTCGCCGCGGTGACCTCCGGCCTGATGAGCATCACCGCCGGTGCGGCCCAGATGTTCGACGGTGACGTCGTCAAGCAGACGGTGGTCGAGATGGGGCGCGGCTACTTCCTGGTGATGCAGATCCGGGACGGCTCGATCCTGGCCACGCTGGCCGGGGCGGACGCCGACATCGGCGTGGTCGGCTACGAGATGGCGCGGCTGGCCAAGCAGGCGGGCGAGATGCTCACCCCGGCGTTGCGCGCCGAACTCCAGCAGGCGCTGCCGCGCTGAGGCGGCCCGGTGCCCGGCCGGCATCGCGCCGGCCGGGCACCGTCGCCTACAGGCCGTTGCGGCGGATCACGTCGCGGTACCAGTGGGCGCTGCGCTTGAGCACCCGCCGCTGGCTGGCGTAGTCGACGTACACCAGGCCCCAGCGCTGCTCGTACCCCTCGGCCCACTCGAAGTTGTCCAGCAGCGACCAGACGTGGTAGCTCTCCAGCGGCACCCCGTCGCCGATGGCCCGGTGGGCGGCGGCGAAGTGGTCGCGCAGGAAGGTGACCCGCCCGGCGTCGTCGACGTTGCCGTCCGCGCCGGGCACGTCCGGGCAGGGCAGGCCGTTCTCGGTGATGGTGATCGGCACCCGGCCGTAGTCGCGGGTGACCCGGGTCAGGATGTCGTACATGCCCTCCGGGTAGATCTGCTGCCACTCCGCCTCGGAGGTGGGCCACTTGCGGACCGTGCCGCCGTCGGCGGTGACGTAGATCGGCGTGTAGTACTGCACGGCGAGCAGGTCGACCGGGCTGGAGATGATCTTCAGGTCGCCGTCGCGGACGCCGCGGGCCATCCGGCTGGCCGGGCCGAGGTCGTCCAGCACGTCCTGCGGGTACGCGCCCTTGAAGATCGAGTCGAGGTAGAGGCGGTTCTCGTAGCCGTCGTAGAGGCGGGTCGCGGCGGCCGACTCGGCGGAGTCGTCGGCGGGGTAGCAGGGGTGCAGGTTGAGCGCCGGGCCGATCCGGCCGGTGCCACCGGAGGCGCGCAGCGCCTGCACGGCGAGGCCGTGGCCGAGCTGGAGGTGGTGGGCGACCAGGTACGCCGCGTCCTCGTCGCGGATGCCCGGCGCGTGGTGGCCCCAGATGTAGCCGTTCTGCACCACGGTCTTCGGCTCGTTGATGGTCAGCCAGACCGGCACCTGGTCGCCGAGGGCGCGGAACACCATGTCGGCGTACTCGGCGAAGCGCTCCGCGGTGTCCCGGTTCTCCCAGCCGCCGGCGTCCTGGAGGGCCTGGGGGAGATCCCAGTGGAACAGCGTGGCCATCGGGGCGATGCCGCGCTCGTGCAGCCCGTCCACCAGGCGGCGGTAGAAGTCGAGGCCGCGCTGGTTGGGGCGGCCGGAGCCGTCGGCCTGGATACGCGGCCAGGAGATGGAGAACCGGTAGCTGCGCAGCCCCAGGTCGCGCATCAGGTCCAGATCCTGCGCGTACCGGTGGTAGTGGTCGGCCGCGACGTCGCCGGTGTCGCCGTTGCGGGTCCGGCCCGGCGTGTGGCTGAAGGTGTCCCAGACGGACTCACCCCGCCCGTCCTCCTTCGCGGCCCCCTCGATCTGGTACGCCGAGGTCGCCGCCCCCCAGGCGAAGCCGTCCGGGAAACGCAGCCCGCGGTCCGGCTCCGGGTCGGTGGTGCGCTCGGGCGGGCTGTCGCAGCCGCCGAGCGCGACGGTCGACGCGGCGATCCCGGCCGCGGTGGCGCCGGCGAGCCCGGTCCGGGCCGCGCCGGCCGCGGTCGCGGACAGGGCGGCGCGGCGGAGCAGGCGCCGTCGGGTGAGTAACGACATGAGGTTTCTCCTCGGAGTGACGGGCCGCCCTGGGCCGGGAGCGCTCCCATCATAGCCAGGGAGCGGCCGGCCCGATCCGGCGGTCGCGGCGACGTGCGGCGCGGCCGGCGGGCGGCCGGAAAGTGGGTGGGCGGGGGCGTCGCTCGGGAACGTCGCTCGCGGCGGCGTGAGCGGCGAGGGGTGGGGCGGATAGCGAGAAAGGCCGTCCGGGTGGCGTGTCACGCCTGTCCCGTCGGCCTCTTTTGCCGTCGACAACGGGGGTTTAGTGTGGGGACGGGGGAGGGCAACCCCCGTCCCCACCGATGGTGCACACACGCACGAAGTGGAATTGGCGTCCGTCGTGCGCGTCGCGCGGGAGCCGGGCCACGCGAGTGGCTCTGGTTCCACCTCCCTCCGTCTGGCGGGTGACGGCCGGCGGCGGCGTCCGGGCTGGTCCGCCGTCGGCCTCTGGCCGACGCGCCGGGCACGGGTGCACCCGGCGATCCAGTACTTGTATCTCCGTCGATGGAAGCGCTCCCATCGGCGATGCTGCGACTGTAACGCCCGTCACGGGTTTGGAAAAGCCCCTAAACGAGATCGAAACATGGAAGCGCGTATCTACGCTGGCCGTTGTGGTGGGAGCGCTTCCATGTCACACTCTCGTCACGCCACGCGGAGCCAGTGAACGCGAGCGCGGGCCGCCGAGGGCACCCGGTGACGAACCGGTGCGGCGCCCCGATCCCCGGCACGGCCGGGACGACCACCTTTCCGGACGCCTCCGTCCCCCCGCGTACGCCCCGTCGGCGCGTGGAGGCGCCCCGCCGGGGCCCCAGGTCCCGGCCCGGTCCGAGGAGACACCGCCCACATGAGACTTCTGGCCAGACGTCGCCGCACGGCGATGCTCGCCGCCGCCGCCCTCGTCATAGGCGGGGTGGCCCTGCCCGCGGGCGCCGCCCAGGCCGCGCCCGCCTGCGACGTGACGTATGCGTCGAACGACTGGAACAACGGGTTCACCGCCAACGTCACCATCAAGAACCTGGGCGACGCGCTGAACAACTGGTCGCTGAAGTTCGCCTTCCCGAACAGCAGCCAGCGCGTGGTTCAGGGCTGGTCGGCCCGGTGGAGCCAGTCCGGCAGCGAGGTGACCGCCACGAACGAGTCGTGGAACGGCAGCCTGCCCACCGGCGCGTCCACCAGCATCGGCTTCAACGGCAGCTTCAGCGGCAGCAACCCGAAGCCCACCGCGTTCACCCTCAACGGGGTCGCCTGCAACGGCGCGCAGACCAACCAGCCGCCGACGGTCTCCCTGAGCGTGCCGTCCGGCCCGTTCGAGGCGCCGGCGGACGTGCCGCTGACCGCGACCGCGAGCGACACCGACGGCACCATCAGCAAGGTCGAGTTCTACCGCAACGGCCTGCTGGTCAACACCGACACCACCGCGCCGTACGGCTACGACCTGCTCGACCTGCCGGCCGGCAGCTACACCGTGCAGGCCAAGGCGTACGACAACGCGGGCGGCACGGCCGTCTCGGAGAAGTCGTTCACCGTGACGGCGGCGAGCGGGCCGAGGCTGGTCGCCAGCCCGTCCGCGGTCACCGTCGCCGAGGGCGGCAGCGCCACGGTCCGGTACACGCTCAGCGCGGCGCCGACGGCCAACGTGCCGGTGACCCTCGCCGTCACCGGTGACAGCGACATCACCGTGTCGCCGTCCACGCTGACGCTCACCTCGAGCAACTGGAGCACCGGCGTCACCGCCACGGTGTCGGCCGCGGAGGACTCCGACACGGTCGGCGGCACCGCCACGATCACCGCGTCGGCCACCGGCTACGCCCCGATCTCCGTCGTCGCCACCGAGGCGGACAACGACACCCCCGGCGGCGACAACGCCTACATCAAGAAGTTCCTCGACCAGTACGGCAAGATCAAGAACTCGGGCTACTTCAGCCCCGAGGGCGTGCCGTACCACTCGATCGAGACGCTGATCGTCGAGGCACCCGACCACGGCCACGAGACCACCTCGGAGGCGTTCAGCTTCTGGCTCTGGCTGGAGGCGCAGTACGGCCGGGTCACCCAGAACTGGGCCCCGTTCAACAACGCCTGGACGGTGATGGAGAAGTACATCATCCCGTCGCACGCCGACCAGGCCACCGCCGGCTCGCCCGGCACCCCGCAGTACGCCGCCGAGCACAACCTGCCCAGCCAGTACCCGTCGGCGCTGGAGGCCAGCGTCCCGGTCGGCCAGGATCCGCTGCGCTCGGAGCTGCAGTCCACCTACGGCACCGGTGACATCTACGGCATGCACTGGCTGCTCGACGTGGACAACACCTACGGCTACGGCCGCTGCGGCGACGGCACCACCCGGCCCGCGTACATCAACACCTTCCAGCGGGGCACCCAGGAGTCGGTGTGGGAGACCGTGCCGCAGCCGTCCTGCGACACGTTCAAGCACGGCGGCCCGAACGGCTACCTGGACCTGTTCGTCAAGGAGTCCAGCGCCCCGGCCAAGCAGTGGAAGTACACCAACGCCCCGGACGCCGACGCGCGTGCCGTCCAGGCCGCCTACTGGGCGCTGACCTGGGCCAAGGCGCAGGGCAAGCAGGCCGACGTGGCGGCCACCGTGGCCAAGGCCGCCAAGATGGGCGACTACCTGCGCTACGCGCTGTTCGACAAGTACTTCAAGAAGATCGGCAACTGCGTCGGGGCGTCCACCTGCCCGGCCGCCAGCGGCCGTGACTCGGCGCACTACCTGCTCTCCTGGTACTACGCCTGGGGTGGCGCGTACGACACCTCGCAGAACTGGTCGTGGCGGATCGGCTCCAGCCACAGCCACTTCGGCTACCAGAACCCGTTTGCGGCCTGGGCCATGACCAACGTCGCGGAGCTGAAGCCGAAGTCGCCGACCGCGGTCTCCGACTGGCAGAAGAGCCTCGACCGGCAGCTGGAGTTCTACACCTGGCTCCAGTCCGCCGAGGGCGGCATCGCCGGTGGCGCCACCAACAGCTGGGACGGCAGCTACGCCCAGCCGCCGGCCGGCACCGCCACCTTCTACGGCATGTTCTACGACGTCGACCCGGTCTACAACGACCCGCCGTCGAACCAGTGGTTCGGCATGCAGGCCTGGTCGATGCAGCGCATCGCCGAGCTGTACCTGGAGACCGGCAACGCGAAGGCCAAGGCGCTGCTGGACAAGTGGGTGCCGTGGGCGATCGCCAACACCACTGTCGGCACCAACTGGTCGATCCCGTCGGACATGAAGTGGACGGGCCAGCCGGCCAACTGGAACCCGAGCAGCCCGCAGCCGAACACCAACCTGCACGTCGAGGTGACGGTCAAGGGCCAGGACGTCGGCGTCGCCGGCGCCTACGCCCGCACGCTCATCGCGTACGCGGCCAAGTCCGGCAACACCGCGGCGAAGGACACCGCCAAGGGTCTGCTGGACGCGCTCTCGGCGTCCGCCGACAGCAAGGGCGTCTCGACGCCGGAGAAGCGCGGCGACTACAAGCGCTTCGACGACGTCTACAACGCCGCCGACGGCCAGGGTCTCTACGTCCCCAACGGCTGGACCGGGAAGATGCCCAACGGCGACGCGATCGCCCCGGGCAAGAGCTTCCTGGACATCCGCTCGTTCTACAAGAACGACCCGGACTGGCCGAAGGTGCAGGCGTACCTGGACGGCGGTCCCGAGCCGGTCTTCAACTACCACCGGTTCTGGGCGCAGGCGGACATCGCCATGGCGTACGCCGACTACGGCACCTACTTCCCGCAGGGGTGAGGTGACCCCTCCTTCGTGGGCGGGTGAGAGCCCGCCCACGGAGGAGGCCGACCCGGCCGATGGGGGAACGGAGCGGCCGGGTCGGCGAACGGCCTGACGCCCACGGTCAGGCCGGGTGGGCCGGCCGTCCGGCCGACGCAGCGGACCGGCCGGCCCACCACTCCGCCCGGCGACGACCCATGGCGCGAAAAGGCACGGAAAATTCAGCGGTCCACGGGATCACATCCGGGCCCTGGACGGAGTAACGTATTTGACGGAGAGGCCGCTCCCCCCGTGGCGGCCTCTCCATTATTCTGTGCGCGCCGCCACACCGTCCGCGTCCGCCGGGTCCACCGGGTGCCGCAGCCCCGGATGTCCGGCCGGCAGCGAGCGCCGGATCACCACCCAGCTCCCCGTCAGCGCCGCCGCGATCAGCGGCCAGGTCAGCGCCGCCCGCGCCACTGTGAGCGCGACCACCTGCCCGTACAGCCACAGTGGGACGAGCACCGCGACCCGCAGCACGTAGGTGGCCGCCCACACCCAGCTGGCCCGGCCGTACGCCCGCAGCAGCGCCGGGTCGCGCCGCCACCGGGTGCGCTGGCCCAGCGCCGTGCCGACCACCACACCCAGCAGCGGCCACCGCACCACGATGCTCACCGCCCAGGCCAGCGCGCTCGCGGTGTTGGCGGCGATCTGGAGCAGGAAGAAGTCGGCGGCCCGGCCGGTACGCAACGCGACGAGCGCGGCCACGCAGACCGCGAGCAGCCCGACCAGCACCGAGCGGGGACGGTCGCCGCGCCGCCACCGCCAGCCGGCCACCGCCGTGCCGGTCAGCACCGCCGCGAGCACGCCGCCGCCCAGGCCACCGAGCACCCAGCCGAGCCCGAACGCCAGCGGGGGAAGCGTCGCGTCCACCGCCCCGCGCCGGCCGCCGAGCAGGTCGGCCAGCGACTCCGGCCGCGGCCCGTCCGCCGGTTGCCGCTGCGGCGTGCCGGTCACGCGCCACCTCCTCGAAATCGCCCGCCTCACCGTACGCCGCCGCCGATGGCGCTCCGCCGCGCGCCGGAGCGGACCTACCGTTAAGTTGTCCGGGTGCGGGAGACGGCGAGGGGTTGGACGGCGGTCTGGTTGGTCGTACTGGCCCTGATCCAGACAGCCGCGTTCGGGCTGGTGTGGCGCTTCGCCGTACACACCGAACTGGGCCAGTGGCTGGACACGGTGGCGCTCACCGGCAACCGGATCGGCCAGGACCGCATCGACGATCCGGTGGACACACTCCTCAACGCCATGTCGGTGGTGTCGCTGCTGGCCGCGACCGCCGTGATCGGCTTCATCGCGCTGATCCGGGGACGCAAGGCGCTCGCCGTCACCGCGACGCTGCTGATCGCCGGCGCCAACGTGACCACCCAGCTGCTCAAGCACTACCTGGCCCGGCCCGACTTCGGCATCGACCCGGAACGGGCCGCCGCCGGCAACAGCCTGCCCAGCGGGCACACCACGGTGGCCGCCTCGGTCGCGGTCGCGCTGATCCTGGTGCTGCCGCGCAAGCTGCGGGTCGCCGGGGCGTTCCTCGGCGCCGGGTACGCCGCCGCCGCGGGCGTCGCCACGCTCTCCGCCGGCTGGCACCGGCCCAGCGACGCGGTCGCCGCGTACCTGGTGGTCGGCGCCTGGGCGGCGGTCGCCGGACTGGTGCTGCTGTTCTTCCAGCGCGAGCAGGCGGTGGTGGAGCCGGGCGACGCGCACCGGGTGGCCGGCGCCGTGCTCGGCGGCGCCGGCGTGGTGGCCCTGCTGGCCTCCGCGGTGGCGCTGTCCTGGCTCGTCGACCGTTCCACAGTCCCCGTCGAGGCGCTCGGCCGCCGTCCGCTGTTCATCGGGTACGCGGGCAGCGCGGCCGGCATCGCCGGCACGATCGCCGTGGTGGCCGCGCTGGTGCTGGTCGTGGTGCACCGGCTGGTGCCCCGCTGGAAGGGCTGACCGCCGGTGCAGACCGTACGGGCGGCGTTCCGGGCCGAGTGCGAACGCCTGGAACGGGTGCTGCGCGACCTGGACGACGCGGCGCTGGACCGGCCCACCCCGTGCCCGCCCTGGCGGGTACGCGACCTGATCGCGCACGTGAGCACCGGAGCCGGGCGCCTGGCCCTGATGCTCGCCGAACCCGCGCCGCCCCGCGCCGAGGTCGACGCCGCCGCCTACTTCGGCGCGGCCAAGTTCAGCCCGCCGGTCGACCGGGACCGCGTCGACTCGGCCCGCCGGGCCGCCCGGGAGCACCCGGGCGCGGCCGAGGTGGCCGGGGAGTTCGCCCGGGCCTGGCGCGCCACCGACGAGGCGGTCGCCGCCGCGCCGCCCGGCCGGGTGGTACGCACCCGCCACGGTGACGCGATGGCGCTGCCGGAGTTCCTGCGTACCCGCGTGGTGGAGGTCGCGGTGCACGGCCTGGACCTGGCCGACGCGCTGGACCGGCCGCCGTGGCTGACCCCGCCCGCGGCGGCCGTGGCGGCCGGCGTGCTCACCGGCGGCGCGCCGGTGCCGCCGGGCCTGCGCTGGGACGCGCTCACCGTGCTGCGCAAGGCCACCGGGCGGCTGCCGCTGACCGGCGACGAGCAGGCCGAGCTGGCCCGTGCCGGCATCGGCCGGCTCGCGTTCGGCGGCTGACCTCCGCTCAGCGCCCGGCACACCGCCGCAGGTGATCCAGCACGATCGGGTCGATCCGGCCGGGCACGAAGCGTTCCTCCAGGTTCTCCAGGCCGGTCCAGGCCGCCAGCGCGTCGTCCAGGCCGGCCGGGCCGACCGGGTGACCGGTGGCGGCGAGCAGCTCCGCCACCTCTGCCGCGAGCGGACCGGTGAGATCCCGCAGCGTGGCCGGGTCGGGGCGGCCGAACAGCATGTGGTGGATGCCGAGCAGGCGGCGCAGCTCGGCGACCGGGTCGTCGTGGTCGTCCACGCGCAGGTCCACCAGTTCGTCGCCGGTGCCGGCGTAGCCGCCGTGGCGCTGCACCACGAGTATCGCGGCGCTCTGCCGGCCGCGCCGGTCACCGCCGGCCGCGTCACCGGCGGTGAGCGCCGCCAGCATGCGCTGCGGGAACGGCAGGTCGTCGCGGGCCAGCCAGGCGTCGCGCAGCGCGTCGATCACCTGCGGGCCGGTCAGGATGTTGCCCTGCGCGGCCCAGCCGTCGCCGGCCTGCCCGCCCGCCCAGGGGTGGCAGCGCGGTCCGGTCCAGGTGGCCCCGTCGCCGGTCGCCCCCACCACGGCGAGCTGCCGGTCGTCGCGGCCGGGGTCGGCGGCGACCAGCCCGGCCACCGCGTCGGTGGCGCTGACGCCGGTACGCAGCAACGCGAGCGCCTGCGCCCGGTAGGCGAGGTTGGCGTGCGCCTGGGTGGCGACCGCGCCCACCAGTGCCTCGGCGGCCGGCACGAGCGCCCCGGCGGCGAGGAAGCGGCTGGCCACCGCCACGCCGTACAGGTGCCCGTCGGCGGAGCGGGCGACGAGCGAGAAGGTCACGCGCGGATCGTAGCCCGGTAGCGGTGTGGCCGCACCGGCGTCGCCGCTCAGAACGGCGTCGCCGCCTCCTCCGGCGGGCGGCCCCAGGCGCGGCGCGCGTCGGCCACCGCCACCGCCGTGAGGACCAGCGCGGCGAGGATCGCCGCGACGAGCGGCGCGAGGCGCACCAGCAGCGGTGCGGGCAGCAGCAGCGCGGCGATCCCCACCAGCCGGGACGGGGAGACGCGGCCGAACACCTCGTACTCGAAGCGGGCCCGGCCGGCCAGGAACACGGCCGGCCCGCCGAGGATCATGGCCAGCCAGGGCAGTTCGTTGTGCCCGGCCGGATGCTCGATGACCAGCTCGTAGCCGATCGCGGTGGCGACCACCCCGATCACCATGACCAGGTGGGTGTCGGCGGCGGACCGGCCGACGGTGGCCGGATGGGCGGCCCGGGTCACCGCCTCGCCCAGGATCTGCCCGGCCCGCTGCACGTAGATCCGCCACAGCAGCACCGAGGTCGCGAGCGCGACGGCGAACGCGGCGACCATGCCCGGGCTGGTGGGGGAGCGGGTGAAGGCCAGGCCGGCGAGCAGGATCGTCTCACCGAGCGCGACCAGGAAGATCTGCTGGTAGCGCTCGGCCAGGTGCTCGCCGTGGATGTCCCACCGGGAGACGGTCGAGCGGCCCAGACCGGGCATCGGCCAGCCGAACCGGGCGGCGAGGTACTCCAGCAGCAGTGCCGTGGTCCAGAGCACCACCCGGGCGCTGCCCGGCAGCAGCGCGCCGGCCAGCCAGAGCACACCCGTGGCGCAGAACGTGATCAACATGCGCAGCTTGAGCCGGCGGTACTGCTGCCTGTGCAGCACCAGCACGAGGATCGCCGGCCGGCTCACCTGGGCCACCACGTACGCGGCGGCGAACATCAGGCCGCTGTGGCTGAACGCGCGCGGGATCGCCACCCCCATCACCATCGCCGAGATCAACGCGGTGATCACGATGACCTGCAACCACAGGTGGTGCGGGTCGTAGCGGCTGGTGGTCCACGCCGTGCCCTGCCAGACCGCCCAGAGCGCGAGCAGCAACAGCAGTGTCTTGCCGCCGCCGGTCACCGCCGTCCAGCCGGTCTGCCCGCCCTCCAGCACCAGGTCCTCGAAGGCGCGCGCCGAGATCCGGGTCAGCGCGAACACGTACACGAGGTCGAAGAAGAGTTCCAGGAACGTGGCCCGGTCGGGTCCGCCGCCGGAGCTGCGCAGCGCGGCCGGCTCGGCGGTCCTCACCGCCGGGCCCCGTCCCCGGTCCGACTCATGCGGCAGTCGTAACACTCTTTCCCGGCAACTCGGAGCGGATCACCCATATCTGCCTGGATCTTGCTCCGGGCGCTGCCGGACGGGCACCATCGACGGGTGACGAACCGATGGGGCATGACCGTGCCGTTGGGCGGAATTCCGCTCGCCGACCACGCCGCTGTCTACGCGGCCCTGGACGACGCCGGGTTCACCGACGTCTGGTCGTCGGAGGTGGCCGGCGCCGACGCGTTCACCCCGCTGGCCCTGGCCGCCGCGTGGTCGCCACGGCTGCGCCTCGGCACCGCGATCACGCCGGTGTTCACCAGAGGGCCCGGACTGCTCGCGATGAGCGCCGCCGCGCTGGCCGAGGCCGCGCCGGGCCGCTTCGCGCTCGGCGTCGGCTCCTCCTCGCCGGTGCTGGTACGCGACTGGAACGCGATCGCGTTCGACGAGCCGTTCAAGCGCACCCGGGACGTGCTGCGGTTCCTGCGGGCCGCGTTGCGCGGCGAGACCGTCGACGGGGCGTTCGACACGTTCGCCGTCCGGCGGTTCACGCTGGAGCGCCCGCCCAGCGTGCCGCCGCCGGTCGTGCTGGCCGCGCTGCGCCCCGGCATGCTGCGCCTGGCCGCCGCCGAGGCCGACGGGGTGATCCTCAACTGGCTGGCCGCCGACGACGTGCCGACCGCGCTCGCCGAGGTGGGGGAGCGCCGGCCCGGCTTCGACGTCGCCGCCCGCATCTTCGTCTGCCCCACCGAGGACGCCGCCTACGCCCGCGCACTGGGCCGCCGCATGATCACCGGCTACCTGACCGTGCCCGCGTACGCCGCCTTCCACAGGTGGCTGGGCCGCGAGGACTCGCTCGGCCCGATGTGGGAGGCCTGGGCCGCGGGGGACCGGCGGGGCGCCTCCGCCGCCGTACCGGACGAGGTGGTCGACGCGCTGGTGCTGCACGGCTCGCCCGAGCAGTGCGTGGCATCCGTCCGCCGGTACGCCGACAACGGCGTCGACGTGCCGGTCATCGCGGTGCTGCCCACGCCGGAGATCACCGAGGGCGGCGCGGCGGCCTGGATGGACCTGCTGCCCCGGCTCGGCCCCGGAAAGGTGGCCTGAGATGAACCTGACCGACCGGGTGGTGGTGATCACCGGCGGGGCCGGTGGGATCGGCGCGGCGCTGGGCCGCCGGTTCGCCGCCGAGGGCGCCGCCGCGATCGTCCTGGCCGACCTGGCCGCCGACGCGGCCCGCGCGGCGGCCGACGCGATCGGCCCGGTCGCGAGCGGCGTCGGGCTGGACGTCACCGACGAGGCGGCGGTGCACGCGCTGGTCGAGGAGATCGAGCGCCGTCACGGCCGGATCGACCTGTTCTGCGCCAACGCCGGCGTGGCCACCGGCGGTGGCATCGACGCGCCCGACGCCGACTGGGACCGGGCCTGGAAGGTGAACGTGCTCGGGCACCTGCACAGCGCCCGCGCCGTGCTGCCCGGGATGCTCAGCCGGGGCCAGGGACACCTGCTGCTCACCTGCTCGGCGGCCGGACTGCTGACCGCCGTCGGCGACGCCCCGTACACCGCCACCAAGCACGCCGCCGTGGGTCTCGCCGAGTGGCTGGCGATCACCTACCGGGACGCCGGCATCCGGGTCAGCGCGCTGTGCCCGCAGGGCGTGGACACCCCGATGCTCGCCGACGGCCTCGCCGAGGGGCACCTGGGCGCCCGGGTGATCGCCGCGTCCGGGACGATCCTCACCCCGGACCAGGTCGCCGACGCGGTCGTCGCCGGGCTGGCCGAGGAGCGGTTCCTGATCCTGCCGCACCCCGAGGTCGCCGACTACGCCCGCCGTCGCGCCGAGGACCCGGACGGCTGGCAGGCCGGGCTGCGCAAGCTCGTCCGGAAGCTGCGGGCGAACTCCCCTCAGTCGTGACGGATCGACGGCGATTCAGCCGTCGCCACCGGTTCCGGCTGTCGCCGGCGGAGTTGCCGTCACCACCGGCTCCGCCGCCGGCGGTCCGGACCGGGTGGGTAGCAGGAGGGCGGCGACTGCTGCGCCGGCCGCCAGTACGCCGATCACGAGCCAGACCGTGGTGATGAGGGGCAACTGCTGCCCGGCGATGCTGCCCGCCGAGGCACCCACGACGGTCGCGGCCATCTCGGCGGCGGAGAAGGCGGATCCGACCCGGCCGAGCTGGCGGTCCGGGGTGTGGCGCTGGACCTGAACCTGGACCAGCATCAGCAACGCGCCACCGGGCAGGCCGGCCAGGGCGATGAAGACCAGCGCGGCGGCGAAGTGGTGGATGAGGAAGAGCCCCGCGAAGCAGAGGGTGATCGCCGCCAGGCAGCCGGTGAACGACAGCCGGAGGAGACCGCTTCGGGACAGCACGTTGCCGACGTACGCGCTGGCCAGGAAGCCGCCGCCCAGCGCGGCCATGAGCACGCCGACATCGCCGGCGTCGCCGCCGAGGACGCTGATGACGTACGGCACGAGAAGCACGTTCAGAGCGGCGTTCGCCATCAGGAAGATGCTGGAGACGCCGAGCGTCGTGCGGAGGACGGGATGCCCGAAGAGGAAGGCAAGACCCTCCCGGATCTGCCCCCGGAAAGCGGCCAGCCAGGACGACGTGCCCGGCCGGTGTCCGTCGTCGGCCACCCGCAGCCGGCCCATTCCGAAGATCAGTACGGCCGAGGCCAGGTACGTCGCGGAGTCGATCAGCACCAGAGCGTCGAAACCCACGAGGGCGTAGAGCGCGCCGCCCAGGGGCGCGCCGGCGAGGCGGACGACGCCGCTCGCCACCGTGTTCCAGGAGTTTGCCGCCTCCAGGTCACCGCCCCGGCCGACGATGGCGGGCACCACCGCCCGGGCCGCGGGCTGGAAGACGTGCCCGATCGCGCTCTCGAAGAACATCACCGTGTAGAGCAGCCACAGCATGCCCGGATCGTCGACCACGACCAGCGCGAGCACGACGGCCATGCGCAGCAGGTCCGCGCCGACCATCACCGCGCGCCGGTCCCACTGGTCGGCCAGCACCCCGGCCAGGGGCGCGAAGACGATCGCGGGCAGGGTCTGCGCGACGAAGGCGAAACCGCTGCTGAGCGTCGACCCGGTCATCGTGTAGACGTGGACCGGTACCGCGACGATCATCAGCCAATTGCCCAGGTTGGACAAGAGCGTACTGGTCCAGAGCAGACGAAAACGCCGGTTCCTGATCCAGATCACCGCTCACCCTACTTCCGTAAGCCGGCCGCCGGTGCCCCACTCAGGACGGCTCGTAGAGGTACCGGCCCGGCGATCCGGTTACGGCTGTTGATCAGCGTCGCCACCGGAGCGGCCCCGGATGGACCGCCCACAGCACCTGTCGCCACCGCGACCGGGCCGAACGCAGCGCGTCGGCGAAGCCGGCGCTCAGCCGTGCGGCCCGCTCCGCCTGTTCCGGCGTGACGCTGCCCGGCGCGAAGCCCGCCTGGTTGAGCAGACCGGCCAGCTCGTCCACCACCGCGCCATCCGGGTCGCCGCTCGCCGCGCCCTCTCCGGGCCGCGCCGCGCGCGCCTCGGCGAGCGTCCGGCGGGCCCGCTCGGCGACCTCGGCCGCCGCCAGGTCCGGCCCGACCGGGTGCCCGGCCAGCCGCAGCGCGTCGGTCAGCTCCCGCCACGCACCGGCGACCCGCTCGCCCGGGTCACCGGCGTCCAACCGGGAGCGGGTCAGCCGGCGGCGCATCGCCACGAGCACCGCCAGCACCGCCCCGACCACCAGCAGCAGGCCACCGGCACCGCCGCCGACCAGCACCGGCGTGCCGAGCCCACGCTCGCTCCGGCCGGGCGCGGGCGCGGCGGCCGGGGGAGTGGCGCTCGGCTCCTCGGTGGGCGCCGGCACCTCCGACGGCGGCGGATCCTCCGGCTGTGGCCGGAAGTCCTCCTCCACCGGGCGGGGCTCGGAGTCCGGACGCGGCATCGGGTCGAACGGCACCCAGCCGACGCCGTCGAACAGCACCTCCGGCCAGGCGTACGCGTCGGCGGCCCGCACCGGACCGTCGCCCTTGGGCTCGAACCCGACCACCACCCGGGTCGGCAGGCCGGCGAGGCGGCCGAGCACCGCGAACGCGGCGGCGAACTGCTCCGACGTGCCCCGCTGCCCGCCGCCGTTACGCGGTCCGAACAGGAAGAACGCCAGGTTCGGGTACGCGTGCCCGCTGGGCGCGTCGGCGGTCACCCGGTAGTGCTCGGCCAGGAACGCGGCGATCGCGTCGGCACGCGCGTACGGGGCGCCGTTCGACTCGGCGAGCTGGGTGGCGAGCCGTCGCACCGGCTCCGGCGCGCCGTTGGCCACCCGCAGCACCCGGGCCACCTCGTCACCGGCGGGCACGTTCGCCGTGGGCAGCAGGTTCGCGTCCGGGCGCTCCCGCACCGACGACACCTCGTACCGCAGGCCCGGCGCGAGCCCTTCCGGCCGGATCAGCGTTCCGGTCGCCGGGTCGTACGCCACCCGCGCGCCGGTCACCTCGCGCGGCGTGGGCACCGCCGGCAGCAGCCGCCCGGTCAGGTCGCCGACGGTGATCTCCTGGCGCACCTCGTCGGTGGCCGCGTTCGGGGCCGGCTCGGCGGCGGGCAGGATCCGCCCCGCGTTGCGGTACGTGGCACCGACCCGCCAGGTCACCCCGTCGTAGTCGCTGAGCACCGCCAGCCGGATCCGCGGCGACCCGTCCCCGGCCGCGCCCCCGCTCGTGCGCACGTCGAGCAGCCGCTGGTCCGGGTTGAGCGCCCACCCGGAGATCCGGATCAGCGGGTTCTCGTCCAGCGACTCCACCCGGGGCGGCTCCACGTAGCGGCGCGGGTCGACCGGCCGCTCGTCGACCCGGGCGGCCACCACCGGGGCGAGCAGCGCCGCCAGCGCCACCACCACAGCGAGCCCGGCCGCGCTCGCCGCCACCAGACGCAGCCGTACCGCCGCGCGTACCGCAGGACTGAGGCCGGCGACCGGATCGGGCGCCGGGCCGTCGCGGCGCCCGGGCGTCGCCAGGCCGGCCGCCGCGACGGCCGCGAACAGCACCGTCGAGCCGATCGCCGGATCGGCGTTCGGCCCCACCACGTAGAGCGCGCCCGCGTAGAGCAGCGCCGGCGGCAGGTAGCCCAGCAGCACCCGCCCGGCCCGCAGCGCCACCTCGGCGGCGGTCAGCCCGGCCAGCCACGCCGCGACCACCGGGACCAGCACCGTGTCCGGCGCCGGCTCGACCGGGATCATCGCGGTGAGCAGCCGGGGGATCGCGTTGCGGGCCGCGTCGGCGGTCACCTCGCCGAGCCCGCCGGGCAGCGCCGCGTGCGCGGCGGCCAGCCGCAGCGACAGCAGCGTCCACCCGGCCAGCGCGGCCACCGACAGCGGCGCGACCAGCCAGGACGGCAGCCGCCGGGCGGCCACGCTGACCAGCACCGAGCCGACCGCCGCGCCGGCCATGAGCCGGGTCAGCAGCGGGTCCGCGTACACCCGGCCCAGCACCACGCCGGAGAGCGCGACCAGCACGATCAGCGCGGCCGGGACCGGCACGGCCCGCAGCGCCCGGGCCACGCGCCCGTCCGCCGACGGTTCGACCCGCGGCGGCGTCACCACCGGCGGACCCCGTCCCACTCGGCGGCGAACGCCGCGCCGTCGGCCGCGTCCAGCACCGTGAGGCCCGCCGCGCCCGCCGGCGTCGGCCCGTCCGCGCCGAACATCCCGACCACCACCGACGGGTACGCGCCACGCAGCGCGCCCACGTGCCCCAGGTCGTCGCGGCCACCCGGCCCGGTCAGGAAGACGAGCGTGTCGCCGAGCCGGTCCCGCCGCAGCCTGCCCGTCGCGGCGGGCAGCACGTCCGGCCCGGCGTCCGCCAGCTCCACAGCTGCGAGCCGGTCCAGCGGCCCGGCCGCGCCCGCGGGCTCCACCTCGGCCGGTACGACGAGCAGCAGGTGCACCGGCAGGTCCTCCCGCACCGCGGCGGCCACCACCGACGCCGCCGCCTCGCACGCCGACTCGAACGACGCCGCGACGCCACCGGCCCGGTCCGGGTACGCGGATGCGCGGTTGTCCAGCACCACCACCAGGCGAGGCAGGCTGGTGTCCACGTTCTCCCGCACCATCAGCTCACCCACCCGGGCGCTGGTGCGCCAGTGCACGCGGCGCAACTCGTCGCCCACCACGTACTCCCGCAGCGAGTCGAACGTGATCGACCCGTGCGGCACGCTGTCGGTACGCCCGTCCAGGCTGCGCCCGGCACCGGTGGGCACCGCGGAGAGCGGGTGGATGCGCGGGTGCACCCACACCGGCACCGTGCCGCCGTAGCCGCGCGCCAGCGCCACCAGGCCCAGCGGATCCCGGCGCACCACCCGCAGCGGCCCCACCGGCACCACCCCGCGCCGGTGCGTCGGCACGTCGTAGCGCACCACCGTGTCCGCGCCCGGCCGCAACCGCAGCAGCGGCACCGGCACCATCGCCCCGGCGCAGCGGTCCTCGGCCACCAGGTTCGCCGCCCGCAACCGGCCGGTGTTGCGCACCGTCAGCTCCATCGCCGCCGGCTCACCCCGGGCCACCCGGTCCGGGTCGGCCCGCCGTGCCACGCTCAGCCGGGGCCGCCAGGCCGCGTTCACCACGGCGTAGCCGACCGCCACCGCCGCCGCCGCGCCGAGCACCGTCAGCTCCGGGTACGCGTACCGGAACCCCACGCCGAGCAGCACCAGGGCGGCGACGAGCAGCCCGATGCCACGGGCGGTGATCCCCACGCTCAGCCGTGCACCGCTGTGGCCTGGCCCGACGGCAGCGGCACCGGCACCGACGCGACCGCCTGACGCAGCACCTCGGCGGGCGTCACACCACGCACCTGCGCGTCGGGGGTGAGCAGCAGCCGGTGCGCGAACACCGGCTCGACGAGCGCCTTCAGGTCCTCCGGCATGATCCAGCCGCGGCCGTCGATCAGCGCGTACGCGCACGCCGCCCGGGTCAGCGCGATCACCCCGCGCGGGCTCACCCCGACCCGCACCTGCGGATGGGTACGCGTCGCCGCGGCCAGCCGCACCGCGTACGCGTAGAGCGGCTCGGCGATGTGCACCCGCCGGGCCATCTTCACCATCTCGCCCACAGTGGCGGTGTCGGTGACGGCGGTCAGCGAGTCGGGGGAGCGGACCGTGGCGCCGCGCAGCACCTCCACCTCGACCGCCTCGTCCGGATAGCCGACCGACAGCTTCACCAGGAACCGGTCGAGCTGGGCCTCGGGCAGCCGGTAGGTGCCGTCCATCTCCACCGGGTTCTGCGTGGCCACCACCAGGAACGGCTGCGGCACCGGGTGCCGTACGCCGTCCACGGTGACGGTCCGCTCCTCCATCACCTCCAGCAGCGCCGACTGCGTCTTCGGGGACGCCCGGTTGATCTCGTCGGCGATGACGATGTTGGCGAACACCGGCCCCGGGTGGAACTCGAAGCCCCGGCTGGCCTGGTTGAAGATGGTCACCCCCGACACGTCGGAGGGGAGCAGGTCCGGCGTGAACTGGATCCGCCGCCACTGCCCCTTCACCGTGGCCGCGACGGCCCGCGCCAACGTGGTCTTGCCGACGCCCGGCACGTCCTCCAGCAACACGTGCCCCTGCGCGAACAGCGCGGTCAGCGCCAGCCGCACCACCTGCGGCTTACCGAGCACGACCGCGTTGACGTTGTCGGCCAGCCGGGCGGCCAGGGCGGCGAAGCCCTGCACCTCCGGCTGGCTCAGCGGTTCGTGCGTGTTCACGGGTGTGCCTCTCGGGTGCGGTCAGCAGGTGGGCAGGACGCCGAGGTCGTCGCCGCCCTCCAGGTTGAGCCAGGCCCACGGGATGTACGTCTTGCCCTTGTACTCCACCTGGACCCACCAGGTGCTCTGCTTGTTGTTGTTGTAGATCCAGGCGTCCACATCCTCGCCCTTCACCTTGCAGTACGTGCGCAGCCGGTGGCCGTCCGGCACCCAACCGGCCTGCCGGTCGTTGTCCTGCCTCGGCACCTCGAAGATCTCGTTGCCGTTGCGGCCCGGCACGTCCTTGTCGCAGTACGTCCGCTGGTCGCCGTCCGGACCGTTCTTGCAGGTGGCGACGCCGTACACCGGGTCGGTGGTCTGCGCGCGCGAAGCGGTGCCCTTACCGGCGGCGTTGCTCGCGGTCAGCGTCACCGTGTACGCGGTGCCCGGCGTCAGCCCGGTCACCCGCAGGCTGGAACAACTGCCGCTCGCCGTCTTCCCGCCGGTCGCCGCCGTGCAGGTGGCGCGCCCGCCGCCCGCGTCCACAGTGAACGTCACGGTCACCGACGTGGCGTCCGCCGACGAGCCGGTCACCGTGATCCGGGGCTCGGCCACCGTCCGCGCGGTGGTGCTCGCCTCCGGTCCCGGCCCCGCCTCGTTCACCGCCTTGACCTTCACCGTCACGTTCTGGCCGTTGCCCAAGCCGCCGACAGTTGCCCGCACGTCGGTCACCTCGACCGACTTCCCGGCGGCCTCCACGACGTACTTCGTCACCGGGCGGCCGTTGTCCACCGCCGGGGACCACTGCACCGCGATCGTGCCCGGCTGGTCGGCGACGGTGGACGCCCGCAGCTCAGTCGGCGCCTTCGGCGTGGTGAACGGCACCACCGTGTTGCTCACCGGCGACGCCTTCGACCCCGCGCCCTTCTCGCTCACCGCGGTCACGGTGAAGGCGTACTGGGTGCCGTACTCCAGTTGCCCGGCCGGCACCACCAGCTCCGTCTTCGCCGACTCGCCGGCCGGGGCGCTCGCGCCGGCCGAGGTCGCCGTCACCGCGTACTTCGCGATCTTGTTGCCCTGGCCGTCGGCCTCGGGCCAGCTCACCCGCACCGTGCCGTCCGGCCGTGCCTCGGCGGTCACCGACGCCGGCGGGTCCGGCACCTCGGCCGTCGGCACCACCGGGTTACTGCGCCGCGCCGGACCCTCACCCTTGGCGTTCACCGCGTGCACCGAGAACGTGTACGTCTCACCGTTGGTCAGACCCGTGATCTCCAGCGCACGCTGGTTCGCGCCGACCTGGTGGGTCTGGCCGGCGCCCTCCACGACGTACCGGGTGATCTCGGCGCCGTTGGACGCGGCGGCCTGCCAGCTCACCCGCGCCGACGCGTCACCAGCGGCGGCTGTCACCGACTTCGGCGCACCCGGCTTGGACACCTTGGGCTTCTTCGGCGGGGGCGGCGGCGGAGCGACCGGCGGCGGGTCGCCGCCGAGCACGTCGTTGGCGTACTTGTCGACCTCACGGACCTGGTTGCGGTCGTCGACCACCTGCGCGGTGGAGGAGTCCGGCGGGTTGATGAACAGGTGGTTCTCGCGCACCTCCAGCTCGACCGGGCCGGGGCGGCCGGAGCCCTTCACGGTCTGCACGAGCTGACCCTCGGTGTCGAAGGCGTACACCGTGCCGGTGTTCTCGTCGGCGCAGTAGAACCGGCCGGCCCACGACACCGCCGGGCTCAGCCGGGCGCCGGTGCCGGGCACCGTGAACCGCTTCACCTCGCGGCTGTCCCGCACCACGTGCACCGACCGGTCACCGGAGACCGTGACCGGCACCTGCGGCCCGCTGGTACGCGTCGGCAGGTTCCCCGGCGCGGTCATGCTCAGCTCCGCCCGCTGGGTCTGACCGCCGACCACAGTCACCAGCGACGCCGAGGTCCGGTCCAGCACCGCGACACCCTCGTCCAGGGTGGACACCACCAGCTCGTGCGCCGGCTCGGCCACGTCGTACGTCTCGACCCGCTTCGGGCTGAGCCCGGCGGGCGGCGCGTCACCGGGCGTCTCCGGCAGCTCGGCGGCGGTCACAGCCGAGACGGTGCCTTCGCTGGGCACCGCGATCCACAGCTTGCCCGCGCCGTCGAACGTGCCACCGGTGATGCCCGGCGGATAGCGGACCGGCTCGCCCACCGGCGTCAGCGCCCGCGGGTCGAGCTGCCGGACGATGCCCTGCACCGCGTCCACGACGAACGCCGCGTCCTCGTGCAGCGCCACACTCACCCCGAGCCCCGGCGCGGTCGGCGTGGTGGCCGTGATCTGCAACGTCGCCAGGTCCAGCGAGCTGACCCGGCCGGTGTTGAGGTCGCGCAGGATCAGCAGCCGGTCGGTCTGGGCCACCTGCATCTGGTGCCGGCGCCCACCCGGCACCTCCATCCGGGTGTCGACCCGCGCGGTGACGCCGTTGACCCGGGCCAGCTCGCTGCGGGTGGTGCTCCACAACCAGGAGGACGCGTCGAAGCTCGCCACCGCGTTGTCGGCCGCACCCAGCCCGAGCACCGTCAGGCCCATCGCGGCCAGCAGCGCGGCCACCGTGCCGATGGTCACCAGCCCGCCGCGCATCCGCGACCGTGGGCGGGCCGGCTCCGGCCCGGTGCCCGTGACGTCCTCGATGGTGGTCACTGCCGGCTGCCTCCCCGTGTCGGTGCGGGAGAACCGCCGAGCACGACGGACCCTCCCCAGAGCCGGGAGCCATCATAGGTGCCGTGCGGAGCCGGTGAAACCCGCACCGTCCTCCTGTGGACACCGAGCGTGTCGTCTCAGTTCGGCGTGCCGCCGCCCTCCCGGTCCGTGCAGACCTGGCCCGAGGTGGCGTACGAGTCGGTCGAATAGACAGCCAGCACCGTGAAGCAGTAGTCCAGCTTCGCGCTCAGTCCGTTCACCGTGTACCGGGTCTGCCCGGCGTCCACAGTCGCCATCACCCCGAGCTTCTGCCCGGCCCGGCCACCCGCCACCACGAAGGGCACCCCGCCGTTCGTCGGATCGGTCCAGGTCACCGTCACGGTCGTGGTGTCATCGCGCAGCTTCAGGTCACCGGGCGGCGGCCCGGCCACCTTCGGCGACGCGGAGCCGGACGCGGGCGCGGGAGCCGGAGGCGGCGCCGCCTCCCGGTTCAGCAACACCGCGCCGACACCGACCACCGCCACCACCGCGAGCACCGCACCGCCGACCACCAGGGCCAGCACCGTCCGGTTCCGGCCGGGCCGCTCCGGCTCCATCGGGTACGCGCCCTGCTGCTCGACCGGCTGCTGGTGGAACATCGGCGGGGTCGCCGGCCACGCGCTCTGCTCCGGCTGGGCCGGCGGCTCCGGTCGCGTGGACTCGGGGAAGTCCAGCAGATCCTCGTAGATCGTCATCGGCCGGTTCGGCTCCGGCGCGTCCCGCTCCGGTTCGCCGGTCGTGTCGGCGGGCGCCGGTTCGTCCTCCTCCGGCTCCGGGTCGGTGGGCCGGTCGACCGGCTGGGACGGGGCGACGCTGCTCCACGGCGGCGCGACCATGCCCCACGGCGGTACGGAGGAACCGCTCACCGGCGCGGCACTGACCGGTGCCGCAGGTGGTCCGCTCACGGGCGGCGGATAGGTGCCGGGGGGAGCGCTCACCGGTGGGTGTCCGGCGGGCGGCGCGCTGACCGGTGGCGGGTAGCCGGGGCCGGGCGGCGCGCTGATCGGCGGTGGGTAGCCGGGGCCGGGCGGCGCGCTGACCGGCGGGCCCGGAGGCCCGCTGACGGGTGGCGCGGGTGGTGTGCCGGTCAGCGACGGGTAGCCGGGAGCGGGTGGCCCGCTGATCGGCTGCCCAGGAGGGCCGCTGACGGGTGGCACGGTGGGCCCACCGGTCGGCGTCGGGTGGCCGGGCGCTGGTGGTGCGCTGATCGGCGGCGGATAGGCGGGTGCGGGTCCGCCGGCCGGTGGCGGGTAGCCCACGGCCGGTGCGGCGCTGACCGGTGCGGCGCTGACCGGTGCGGCGGGCGGGCCGCTGACCGGTGGCGCGCTGACGGGCGCGGCGCTGGCGGGCGGCGCGCTGATGTGGGGTGCGGTGGGCAGCGGTGCTCCGCCCGCCGGAGGCGCACCGGCGTCGGTGACCGGTGCACCATCCGAGCCGCCTTTACTCGTACCGGGCGCGCTCACCGGCGGTCCGCTGACCGGGGACGTGCTCACCGGCGGTGCGCTCGCTGCGGAAGCGATCATCCCGGACGAGCCGGGCGACGGCGTGTCAGCAGGAGCTTTGCTGGCCGGGGGTGCGCTGACCGGGGGTTCGGCGGCGGGGGTTGTCGCTGCGGGCCTCGTCGAAGCGTCGCGGGCTGCCTTTGCGGCGTTGCGTTCCGCCTCCTCTTCCAGCAGCGGGCCGATCTGCTGCACCTGGATCGTCGGCTTGTCCCAGCCCGGTCCACCGGGGACGGGCGGCGTGGCACCGGCGCCGGGCCCGCCCGTTTCGGCGTCGGCCGCCCGGTTCGTATCGGGACGCGGGGGAGCGGGGACGGCCTCGGTCGTCGGCGTCGCCCGTTGGGCCGGCGCCGGTCGCGGCGCCACGGGGGCCGAGGTGGGCGCCGCTGAGGTGGCAGTGGCCGCCGCGGATTCCGCCACCGGCTGGACAACCGGGACCGGAGGCGCCGTCGAGCCCGCAGTGGTGACCGGCGGCGGGGCGGACGGGGTCGACCCCGGCGCGGGGACCGGCGGGGCGACCGGAGCGGCCGGCGGGGGTGGCAGGACACCGCGCTCCGGCGACGGGACGCGTGACGCCGGCGGGAGGACGGTCGGAGGAGGCGGTGGCAGGACTCCCGCCGCTGGGGTCCGGGAAGCCGGAGTGCCTCCGGTGGAGGGTGGCGTCTCGACGACCGGCATCGCGGGCGGCGGCGGGATGACCGGCGGAGGCGGTAGCGGGGACGCGCCGGCTGTCCCCGGCATCCGTGAGGGCGGCAGCGGCGTGGTCGCCTTGCCAGGCCTCTGCGGCGAGACGCCGACAGGACCGGGCGTCTGCGGCGGGGCGCCGGCAGTGCCGGGCGCCTGCGGGGACGGTAGCGGTCTCCCAGCGGTGCCCGGCACCGGCGGAGGCAGGACCGGAGGCATGCCGGCCACGCTCGGCGCCGGTGGTGACGGGACTGGAGACGCGCCGGCCATGCTCGGTGGTGGCGGGACCGGACGTGCGGGCGCGGGCGGCGCGGAGACGGGCGGCGCGGAGACGGGCGCGCCATGCCCTGCGGCGGCCGAGGACGCCGGGCCCGGCATCGGAGGCACCGTCGGCCTCGCGGGCGCCGGCGCGCCCGCCGTGGTTGCCGTTCCCGGCGTTCCCGGCGTTCCCGGCGTTCGCGGTGTTCCCGGCGTTGCCGCCGGGCCTCCGGGGGGCGGCGGGGGCACGGACGTGCCGGAGGTCGCCGGGTGCGGGGGTGCGGCAACCGGGGCGCGGGGCGGCACCGGCGTCACGTCGGGAGCGACGGCCGGTCGACCGTAGGTTCCCGGCGGGAGCGAGGTGGCGCCCGAAGCCGGTGGAACCGCGGTCACGCCCTGAGCCGACGGAACCGGCGTGACACCGTGGGCCGGGGGCACCGGGCGGACGCCGGGAGTCTGCGGGGCGACCCCGGCAGCCGGCGGTGTCGCTGGTGCGGTGGGTTCGACGGGCACTACCGGGAACCGGGAGGTGGCCTCTTCCGTGATGGGCGCGAACCGGGTCGTCGCCTCTGAGGCAGCCGACGAGGGCGGCGCCCACGGATTTGCGGGTCCGCTCGGCCCGGTGCCGGCAGGGTGCTGGGGCGGGGCAGGCGGCACCGAGGGCGGAGGGACGATCGGCGCGGCCTGAGGTGGCTGCCCGGCGCGGGGCGTCTGCGGTGCCGGGCCTGGGCGGGGAGCCCACTGTGAACCGGGCGCCGGCGAATGCGCGACGGGCGCACCCGGGGCGACGGGCCGGGGCGGTGCCGGAGCGTGCGGGTGCGGCGGTGGGACAGGCCGCAGCGAGACGGTGGGCTCGGACCCTCCGTGCCCGGGGTAGCCGGAAGAGGCGGGACCGGGTTGGCCGGGCCGGACCGGGCCAGGGCCCCCCGGCGGTGCCGGATCGGCATGTCCGGGCACTGCCGGATAAGGGTGCCCGGGGCGTCCCGGAGTCGGGTAGCCGGGCGGGGGCGGAGCGGGGTGCGTTCCGGCAGCGGCGGCGGAGCCGCCGGGGGAGGGGCCATAGCCTGCGGGAGCGGCGGCGGAGCCGCCGAGGTACTGGCGGGCTGCGCGTACCGCGGGGTGGTCCGGACCGAGCACGGCGGACCCGGCGGTCGCCACACGGCTGTAGTTGCGGCGGGCCTCGTGCCGGTTGCCGAGTTCCTCGGACACCCCGGCGAGGTCGAAGCTGAGCGCGAGCATCAGCGGGTCGGCCTCGCCGCGACGGCGCTCGCCGGCCGCGTAGGCCTCCTCGAGTACGCGCCGGGCGGCAGCCGGGTCGTCGGCCTCGCGGTGCAGCCGGGCCAGCAGGTGACCGGTGGCCAGGACGTCCTGGTGGTCCTCGCCGTACGCCGGGCGGGCCGCGATGATCGCGTCGGCGAGCAGGCGGCGGGCGCTTGTCAGGTCACCCGCGGAGCGCAGCGCGAGGGCCTGGTGTTGAGTGGCGATCAACGGGGAGGGGTGGGACACGGGAGCAATGCTGCCCGGAATGGCCTGTTGCGCGCTACCCACCCGATCTATGTGGCCGCTGACCTGCGCAAACGCGCCGTGTTGGAGCTGATGTGCATGATCGTTCCGGGCCGTGTACAGTAATGCCCCGTGCGGCCCGCCAGGCCGGCTGATGCGGTGAGTAGCTCACATTGGTCGACCGGGTAGGCTGGTACGTGCAGGTCCGGGTGGCGGAATGGCAGACGCGCTAGCTTGAGGTGCTAGTGCCCGTATAGGGCGTGGGGGTTCAAGTCCCCCCTCGGACACGACCCATAGGCCCACGGTGCGCGCTGAGATTGGTTTCAGCGTGCACCGTTTGCGCTTCAGGGTGGTATGTCAGCCGTAGGCCGAGCTGGCGGTAGACCTCGGCTTTGTCGGCGGGGTCCGCGTCGCGGAGTGCGGTGACGATGTTCCCAAGGGCCTCGACCAGTGTGGTGATCTCTGCCGGGGTCATCCGGCGTGGTGCGGCGGAGCTTCCGGCGTGCAGCTCGGATTCGGCTCGGGTCCGTTCGGCCTGGGTTTGGGCTATCCATTTACTGACAATCGACGGGTCGGCTCCGGCGTCGAGGGCTGCCCGGTAGCGCTGCAGTTTCGTGTCGCACTCGGTGATGGTCGCGCGGGCGGCGGTGATGGCGGGGGATGGGTGGTCGCCCATCTGGGCGTCTGCCATCGCGGTGATCGTGTTCTCGATGTGGTCGGGGTGGAACGCGGTGGCGAGCCAGGTGTCGAGTGGGTCGGTGAGGGTCTCCTCGCGGAGGTAGACGTTGCGGGGATGGGTGACGTCGTTGGCGAGGGCGTATTCCTGGGGGAAGCGGCAGCGGTAGTAGGCGGCGCCGTGGTTGTACTGGCCCTGCATCCGGCGGTTGCAGGCGGCGCAGTAGATCAGGCCGCGGAAGACGTACGGGT
This sequence comes from Micromonospora sp. WMMD1274, assembly GCF_049179035.1. NCBI lineage: Bacteria > Bacillati > Actinomycetota > Actinomycetes > Micromonosporales > Micromonosporaceae > Micromonospora > Micromonospora sp. WMMD1274. Next base: position 615,033 of record NZ_JBMHMG010000001.1, on the reverse strand, counting down.
TGCGAGCGCGGCGGTGCCGTTGCGGGATGTCCAATCCCAATCGGTGTCGTGCGAGCAGTGCCTGCGCCTGTTCGAAGGTGGCCTCATCGATGATCGGTGGGTGGGTGATCTCCTTGGAGACGACCCACTTGTCCCGCGGGTTCCAGCGCATGACTCCGGTGTGACCGAGCGCGACGTCGTCGACGTCGAGGAGGACCTCGTCGGTGCGCTGCTTGTTCCAGACCTGCCGTCCGGTGTACCTGGGGTTGGTGAGGATGACCCGCACGGCGCTCTTGGACCAGGCGATGCCGCTGCGGTGCGGATTTCGGGCCCGGTCGTGTGCGGAGGGGCAGGGGACGTGGTTGCTGGTGAGTGCTTCGGCGATGGCGTAGAGGCCGCTGCCATTGAGGAACTCGTGGAAGATCTGGCGGACGATAGGGGCGGTCCGTGGGTCCGGGGTGAGGCCGCGTAGGTGTTTGCCGTCGGCTGCCTTCGCCGGGTTGGGATGAGGGCCGAGGTCCTGCAGGGTGTAGCCATATGGGGGACGCCCCCCGAGGTAGCGGCCTTCGAGCAGGGTCTGGGCGGCCATGGCCGTCCGGACGCGCAGCTTGATCCGGTTGCGTTCGCCCTTGCTCATGCCGCCGAAGACGGACATCACCAGTTCGTGGGCTTCGTTGTCAGGGTCGATCGGGCCGCCGATCTCCGGTACCCACAGTTCGACGCCGTAGTGGGCGAACAGCGGCACGGTGAGACCGAACTGGTTGCCGTAGAAGGCTCGGTGGGGTTCGCCGACGACGACGGCGCAGAATCCGCGTCCGGGGTCGCGGAGCGCGGCGAGAAGTCGGCTGGCGTGCGGGCGGCGCTGCCACGGCAGCGAACGGCTCTGGCCGATGTCGAAGTACTCGGCGGTGATCTGGCCGTTGTGGGGCTGGATGAGGGTTGTTGCCCGGCTGAGTTGCCAGCTGCGTGAGGACTCGGGGTCTTGGTTGTCCTCGGTCGATACGCGGCCGTAGAAGGCGAAGGGTTTCGGTTGAGGGGTAGTCATCGGTTCTCCTGGTTCGATTTGTCGGTGCGGCGGTCGTTCATGTGTCTGAGTAGCTTCAGCAGGGCCGCAGCGGCGCCGGGGTGCAGTTCGGGTGGCTGGCCGGGTACCACCACGCTGGTGACGCCGGGCGGTGCGCTGCTGTCGATGGTCTCGACCGTCCATGAACGGTCGTCTTCGCTGGGTTGGTCAAGTCGCTCGTCGGCCGGCGCGGTCGAATCCGGCTCTTGGTGATGTTCGGCCTGGTGGTCGGGCGGCAGCGTCATGCGCCTCCGTCCGGCGGTCGCCCCGGCCGGCATGCGCTGCGGTGGGCGTGCACCGGTCGCTCCTTGGCCTCCGTCAGTTCTCTCGTCAGTTCTCTGTGAGAGGGGGCGGATTGGAGGGCGATGCCAGCATCGGTGGCGTGGTTGGGCGGGATCGAGCGGCTGCAACTCGTAGCGCTGGCGACTCGTGCCGTGGCACATGGGTGGGTTGTCATGGGAGATGTCCTTCGGGTTGGTCGGTGCCGGTTCCTCCGGCGGACATGAAGAAGCGGCCGGTGCCGTCAGGCGCCGGCCGCTCGTTGAGCAGTGGGGCGTTACGTCTCTGCGGTCGTCAGGCTGGTTGGTGGCGGCCGTCGAGGTCGGTGGCAAGCGCATGATGGCGCGGCTTGCTGTGCGCCCGGGTGGGCCAACTTGCTGGAAAGAGCACTCTCTTCACACTGAAGAGGTCACTGGTTCGATCCCAGTATCGCCCACCGTAAATAGTTGCAGGTAGCGAGCCCGTCGCCGGAACCACCGGTAACGGGCTTTCGCGTTGTTGTCCCTTAAATTGGGAGCAGATTGGGAGCAGCACCAACCGGCTCGCGACCCTAACCTCGGGAAACGCGGCACTCCTTGCCGGCCCAGCAACATGCTCGTAGATCCCCGCCAGCGGCGTCACGGCGGCGTACCCGGTCGACCACGGGTGTCGTTGTCTAGCCGGTCGCCCACCGTCTCCTCCGACGGCTGGCCCTGGTCGGGTTGGGCGATGATCAGGCATCGTGGGGGTGAGTCACACCGCGGCGGTGAGCCGGCCCGGCTGCGGGTGAAGCTTGTTCCACGGCCGCTGTGGGGCCGCAACCTGCGAGACGTGCTGCCACGGTCGGAGTGGCAGCGACTGCGCCGCCGGGCGCTTTACCAAGTCGGCGAGCCCTGCGGGCTGCATGTGCCCGGCGGTGGGAACCTGATCTGCCACGAGCAGTGGACCTACGACAACGCCACCCGCGCCCGGACTCTCATCGGCGTCGATCCACTGCCGAGGCTGTGATCTCGTCACGCACCTCGGCCGCGCTGGCGTCGTCGGTGGCCCGCTGCTCGTCGGGCGGGCTCTGCGTCGCCTCGCCAAACGCAACCGCTGGACGCCCATGGAGGCCCTAACCACTACCAGGCCGCCCGCACTGTTTGAGATGTCTCGCCGCTTTCCGCATCATGGACGCAGTGCCTTCCGTTCCGAGCACGCGCTACGCGGACTTCGTCGCCGCCTCTCGGCGCGTCGCGCCGTCGGTCATGCTGCCTGTGCTGGCGGAGGCATCGATCCAGCAACTCCGCGGCAGCAGCGTCTACCGTCCGCGTACGGACGAGGTGATCCAGGCGTGGATCATCGCGGCGGCAGCTCGGGAGAACATCGCTTATGGCAACGAGTTCCGGCAGCAGAGGGCGACCCGCAAGGACCTTCTGCGGCTCCGAAACACGTACCACGAGATGCACGACCCCTTCCTCAACGCGGCTGGCCAGCCTGATGCCGTGGAGTCGTTGATGGTCCGCACGGTGTTCGAGCAGTTCCCCTTCGCTCATTCCCGCTTCGAGGATCTGTCGCGCATCCTGCTCCTGTTCGACCGGGACTACTCCTCGCTGAACTGCGAGGTACTCTCCGTCGCCGCGTGGCAGGAGGTCCTGGGCGCTCCGCTGGAGAGGTTCATGCGCTCGGCGTTCTTCATCCTGGTCGGCGCTCTGTGTAATGGTGGACGATTCGAGCCGGACTGGCTGTCGATGCCGCACTTCGCACCGGTGTTTGACGCGTACGACATGGTCCCCGCCGAGGTTGTAGAGGTATTTGACCGGGTGTTCGTGGCCGACTTCGGCGATGTGCGTGCCCAGGCGGCAGCGAAACGCAACCCTGATCCGCATCTGCGGCGATTCGACCCGAACCCTTTGCTGGGGACGCCGTTCGTCCGCATGCCCGACGGCACCAACTTGGCCCCGTGCGTGCACCTGGTTGCGCAGCGGGTCAGCCCGGGTTCGCTGTACTACGTCGGCTGGGACAAGTGGAAGAACAAGTTCACCCGGGACCTAGGCAAGGTCACGGAGGCCTATGTCGGCGAGCAGCTCGACCTGATCAACCCGCCCGTCCTCCTGCACGACGTCGAGTACAAGAAGGGCCAGCGCGCCTCCGACTACGTCATCGGATACCCCGGCCTCACGATCATCGTGGAGGTCAAGTCGGCCCGCGTGGCCCACCCCGGCAGGCTCGACATGGATGGGTACCTCGCTGACGTCGAGAAAGACGTCGGAGAAGCGATGAAGCGACAGATCAAAGCCACGGCGGACCTCATCAAGGCCGGGCATCCAGCCTTCCGAGGGATCGACCCGGGCGCCGAGATCCGCGGCATAGTCGTCACAGCGGAGCCGCACTACATGCTCAACAGCCCGATGTTCCGCTCCTTGCTGCCGGACTCCGGCTACCCAACCGTCATCCTGTCCTTGAGCGAACTGGAATTCGCAGTATCAGCCGCCCTGGTAGGTGACCCGGCGGGTCTGCTCCGCGCCCTGACCGACTGGGGCCCTAACGGCATCGACGCAAACGGGGTGGCTTCCGCGCACGCCGCCCATCTCGGCGAGCCGAAGCCTCGCAATCCACTCCTTCAGGACGCCGCCGCGCGCGGCTGGGCGAAGATGCTGGAAGTGGGATCGGCAGCATCGTCCGGTGAGACGCCATGAGCACTCGGAGCACCCCCCACGGGTCGCGTGCGGGAGGGCGTCTGTCTCTGTCCGGGTGATTCGCACCTGCGCACGTCAAACGCCAAGAGCAACGCCTACCTGGCCGCCATGGGCCGGCGGCCTCGACCTGCGACGCGGCCGATACACCCCCGAGTCGTTGACCCACCCCGCAAAATGCTGCCGACCATCCCCCCGATACGCCATCCGCACCTACACCAATCCCGGTGACGTTGTCCTTGACCCATGGCCGGCATCGGCACCACCGTCATCGAAGCCATGCGCCTCGGTCGTCACGGCGTCGGCGTCGAGTACGAAGCCGAATGGGTCGCCAAGGCGCCGACAACATCCGCCACACCGTCCAGACCGGGGCGCCGGGCCGGGGCGAGATCTACCACGGGGACTCGACTGCGCTGCCGGCCAGCCTGCACGATCAGGTCTCCCTTCTGATCACCTCACCGCCCTACGGATCATCCACCCACGGCCACGGCCGTACCCCTGGCCCGAGACGCGGCAAGGTCTGCAAGATCAACCACAAGTACGGCGGCGTGGACAACCTCGCCTACCGCAGCCAAGGCCAACTCACCGACGGGTTCACCGCAATCCTTGCCGGCTGCGGGGCTCTGTTGCGGCCCGGCGGGCATGTCGTCGTCACCGCCGGGCCCTACCGCCACCATGCGGTCCAGGGACTCATGTTCGCCTGCAGCCTGCTGTACCGCCTTGACGAGGAGGCCGCGTCGCTCGAGGCGGATGCGTGACAGCAAGCCGTCCGGCTTCCGCACCGCATCCGGGTGTGATCGGCAGCCGTTGCGGATCACGCTGCGGGACATGACGAACTCCGACACGGATGGCCTCCCCATCGATGTCAACCCCTCTGGGTAACCTGAGATCATTGCTCGTATACGAGCTGAAGTGACGAATCGGGCGAGCAGAGGAAGACAGTGAGCGTAGTCGAGCAGGTGTTTCTGGAGCGCGACGCGGTCTTCCCAGTGAGTTACGGCGAGGTGTTCACCAGGCGATGGGTCGTCGACGTGCTGCTCGACCTTACGGGCTACACGGCTGATCGCGACCTCGGCGGCCTCTACCTCATTGAACCGTCCTGTGGCTCAGGGGCATTTCTCGGGCCCGCCGTCGAGCGTCTGATCGCCTCCGCGAGCTCCCACGGGCGAGACCTCGCGACCCTGGCTGATGCGATCCGTGCCTACGACCTGCAGCCCGAGCACGTTCGTACGTCGCGGGCTCTGTGCCGGGATCTCCTCGTTGCCGCGGGCGCAGCACAGCCGACCGCGACGTCGCTGGCCGCGACCTGGGTCCGGAACACTGACTTCCTGCTCGACGATGTGGGAGACCGCGAGGCCGATGTCGCCATCGGCAACCCGCCCTACATCCGCTACGACGACCTCGACGACGTGACCGCCGCCGCATACCGCCGGACCTGGTCCACGATGCGCGGCCGTGGGGACATCTACGTTGGGTTCATCGAACGCTGTCTCGCCATGCTCAAGCCGGAGGGCCGACTCGGCTTCATCTGCGCCGACAGGTGGATGCGCAACCAGTACGGTGCTGCGCTGCGTGAGCTTGTCGCGGCGCGCTACTCGGTCGAGCACATCTGGACGATGCACGACGTCGATGCGTTCGAGGCCCAGGTATCCGCCTACCCGGCGATCACCGTCCTCGCGAACAGGCCGCAGGGCCCTGCGGTCGTTGCGGACACGACCGCGGATTTCGGAGCGGCGCAGGCGTTCGCACTCGCGAAGGCCGCCTCGGACAGTTCGTTCCACGACTTTCTCGACGTCGGTGTCAAGGCGCACCGACTGCCGCACTGGTTCAACGGCGGATCGCTCTGGCCGACCGGATCCCCGGCCAGACTCGCCCTGATCGAGCTGCTCAACGACCAGTTCGGCCCGCTCCATGACCCGGCCACCGGCACCAGGGTGGCTATCGGGATCGCGACCGGCGCGGACAAGGCGTACGTCACCAAGGATCACGACGCCGTCGAGCCGGATCGGATGCTCCCGCTCGCGATGCGACAGGACCTGAAAACTGGCTCGTTCGCGTGGCAGGGCAACTACCTGGTGAACCCGTGGGACGCCGACGGCCGCCTGGTCGACCTCGCCGACTACCCCCGGATGGCGGCGTACCTAGGGAAGCACCCGGGCCTGAAGGACCGCTTCGTCGCCAAGAAGGCACCGGGCTCCTGGTACCGGACCATCGACAAGGTGAACGCCACGGTTACGGACAGGCCGAAGCTACTGATCCAGGACATGAAGACCAATATCCATCCCGTCCTGGAAACCGGCGGCTACTACCCGCACCATAACCTCTACTACGTCGTCTCCGACACTTGGGACATGGAGGTACTCGGAGGGTTGCTACTCTCCAGGGTCGCGCAGGCGTTCATCGAGGCCTACTGCGTGCGGATGCGCGGGGGAACCCTCCGGTTCCAGGCGCAGTACCTCAAGCAAATCCGCGTGCCGGCACCCGAGGCGATCCCTGGTGACATCGCCAACGCGCTCCGTGACGCATTCCGCAGGCGGGACGTCCTTGCGGCCACGGAGGCCGCAGCCAGGGCCTACGACATCGACCTCTCCAGCTTCGAGCTCACCGAAGGACTCTGACCCATGGCCCGTGATGTACAGCCGCTGCTGGAGAACTGGTGGAAGGCGAAGAACGCCGCCGTCGCCAAGCTGGCCGCCGACGGAAAGTTGAACACCGGGGCCCAGGCCCGCGACGCCAGGCACATGCAGAGCATCGCGGCGTTCGTCCGCCAGATGTTCATCGACGCAGGGCTCCCCGAGAACGAGGTGACCATCGACAGCGTCGTCCCCGGCTACTTCCGCCGGTCGAAGAACTGGGACGTCGTGGCGATGCACAAGGGCCACCTGGTAGGCGTCGTCGAGCTGAAGTCGCAGGCGTCGAGCCCGGGCAACAACGCGAACAACCGCATCGAGGAGGCCATCGGCAGCTCCGTCGACGCCAAGACCGTCCAGGAGATGACCAAGGCCTTCGGCACGCTCGGGGTCTGGTCCGCCTGGTGCATCACGTTCAACCGCGACTGCGAGAGCGGCGTACCGATCAAGCCAGTTCCACCGAGGCAGTTGCGCGTGCCGGCGATCGACCCCGCGTTCCAAAACATGACCTATGCGACCCAGTACGCGACCGCCATCGAGCGATTCATCTCGCAGAAGGTCTACGACGCCGGCTGGATGATCGTCACTTGGGTCAATGCCGACCAGACCGTCGGGTACGACGAGCCGATCCCGACGGCCACCGTGGAGACCTTGTGGACGCAGATCGAGGCTCGCGTGAGGTTCGCCAAGCAGGCTCTGCGTAACGCGTAACGCGTAACGCTGGCGTGCTGGCGATCAGCGCTTCACAAGCTGGTTGCCGTGGCCGTTGACCGCCACGTCGGTGCGGCGCACCGCCCCGGCCGTGGCGACGCGCGCCGTGCGGGTGGGCAGCCGCTTGGACAGCTTCACCACGTGGGCGGTGCCGTCCTCGGCGACCACGTTCACTGACCGACAAGCACCTCAGCCTGTCGTGCAGGGTCTGCAGCCGACCCGGTCCGGGTTGTTGAGCAGGTAGAAGCTGCATGCGCTGCGCGAGCGCTGCGAGTGGTGCTTCGGCACCTCGTCGTCGGCGCGACCGGCGACGGCGTCACCGACGTCCTCATCGCCCCTACCAGGGATTGTGCCCTCCGCCGTCGCCTCGATCCCCGAACTCCTGACCAACTCGCCTCAAAGGAGGGTTCGCTAGGCATTTCAGGATGGCTCCCCTAATTGCAGCGTTATGTGCCGGTACCAGGCGTTATACCGGCGGACCTGGTAGTGGTCCAGACCGACCTCGGTCTTGGCGGTCTGGAAGCACTCCTCGACCGCCCACCGGGTCCCCGCGATGCGGATGAGGTCCTCGTCCTGCGTGCCTGCGGGGCCGAAGCACAGGTAGTAGGCCAGGTCGGTGGGGTCGGTGATGCTGCGGCGGATCAACAGCCAATGCCCGTATCCGTCGGCGGTGCCGGGCAGAGAGGCCACGGCCCAGTCGTAGAGCCGTGGCCCTTTGGCGCCGTCGCCGCAGCTGTGGCGCTTCCAAGCCAGAGCCGGCGCGGCGGCGGCGAGGACGTCCGGACGGGAGTTGCCGGCCGTGGTCGGGATCCGCTGGTTGCGGGGCACGGCCAGGACGTAGCCGATGTGCTGCTGCTGCAACCACGTCCGGAACTTCGAGTCCTGCCCGTAGGCCTCATTCCGCGGTCATCCAGCGCGCCGGCAGTCCCGCCGCGACAGCGCGCTCGGCCATCCGCAGCCCCAGCGCAGGCTTCGTGGCGAAGCCGACGCCCGCCTCAATGCCAGCTTCCTCGCGGCGGGCGAGATCGTCGCACCAGCGGCTGGGCAGATTCAACTCCCGGTCGATCAGCGTGCGTCCCACAGGGCTGGCGTAGGCGAGGAACACCCCGAGCTGGCAGTTCTCCGTCCGTCCGGCCGTGCCGGAGTACTGACGCTGCACCCCGGCCGACTTGATCCCCTTCTTCAGGAACCCTGTCTCGTCGACGATCAACACCCCGTCGTCATGGCCGAGGTGCTCGGACACGTAAGCGAACAAGTCGTCGCGAACCGCGTCCGGATCCCACGAGGACCGGTTGAGTAGCCGCTGCATCCGATTCGGCGTGGTGTCGCCGGCGGCCTCGGCGAGGGTCCAGCCGTTCTTGCTCGCCAACGGCGACAGCAACCCGACCAGGTAGGCCAGCGCCGGCCGGCGAGGTTCCGCACGCCAAACCGGTGCGCGAACCGCGCCAGCAGATCATCCAGACCCGCTCGCCAGCCCACAATTTCATCGATCAACACAAGCGCGGCAGCCTGCCCGCCCTACGACCAACCACAACAGACAGACGGTGCGACCACGTCACCCGTCCGCCGGATGGCATCGACATCCGCAGCTACAAGGCAGCCCCAACTCCGACGTTGACCATCCCCGTGAGCTGCGGCCAGTACGTGCCACTCGACGACGCGCTGCCGGTGCCGAAAGTCGGCGACGGCCGCGTCCGGTACGCCCGCTGGCACCCGGCGCCAGCGCACCGAATAACTCGAACGTAGGATCCATCGACCGCCCTGTCTGGCGAGGTGCTGCCCGCCGTCCCGACCCCCCACCGTGCCTTACCCCGTCGTCCGGATCAACCGTCGGAGACGGCTCGCTCGGTACAGTCGGACAACCACTGCGAGGGGAGGGCGCGTCGGGCCCGCAGCAGTTCCGCGACAACCTGCTCCGCGTCGACGGGCTGAAACCCCGCGGTCTGTGTCCGAATCGCTTCCCACGCCTCGATCAGCCGCCCCGCAAGGTCGAGAACCCGTCCCGGCGTGACGAGATAGGTCTCGGCGTCGGACACCTGTACGGCCGCCGGATGCAGCGCGTTCTGCGGTGTGACGATCAGGGTGACCGATCCGAGCGGGGCCGCAACGCCCTGCTGAGCTGCGGCGAAGTTGAGGTGGCCGCCCGCCTCACGGACGCGAGTGGCCTTGAGCTGGCCGTCCGGATTGGCGTCGGACTTCGCCTCCCACGCGACCCAGAGTTCGTCACCAAAAAGCCAGACGGCATCGGGTTCGGCGTCGCCACCGGTGCGCTTCAAGACTCTGGCACCGGCGAGCTCGCCGAGTGCAACTAGGGCTGCTTCGTACGGTGGGGCCTTGGTCTGGGCTAGCCCGTTCCGGATTGTCTGGACCTGTTTGGTGAACTGGTTAGTCCGGCCCGCTCGCATCGGGTTGATGGCGATCTGCAGTACCACCTCGAGGTCGACCGGGCTCAGGTCTGGCGGGGCCGGATTGACCAAGCTGGCGGCGTCGGTGGTGAGCTCGGACAACCACTTCGTTCCATGGGCAGCGGCACGCGCAGCGTCGAAATGGGTTTGCGCCAGGGAAAGCCAGTGCTCGCGGTTGTCGCGCCGCCCGGCGATGACCGCCCAGCTGGCGAGCAAGTAATGCCACAGGGCCTGGTATCGACGGATTTGTTGCCCACCGGCGACAGCCTCGACAACCTTCTTCGCCTGCTCGACAGCGCGCGGCCAGTCACCCTGCCAGGCGGCGTCGATCGCGGCGACCTCGTGCTCTACAGCGGCCGTGAGTTCGGCGGTACCCGGCCCGGCGGCTCGTGGCGCGGCATCGCGATCGGCGCGAATGCCTTCCTCCGCTTCGTGCCACTCGGCGTCCTGCGCCAGGAAGTGCGCCAGGTTCTCCGCCGCCTCAGTCGGGGAGATCCCGGTCGAGTAGTCCAGCCCGAAGACGATCTCTGCTCGCAGTTCGGGGTGCATCGTGGCCTGCACCTCCTTGCGGGCCACGAACTCCCAGAGGTCCTTGCCGAGTGCGAGAACGGCGGCGTAGTCGGCGCTGTTGCGGGTCGCCCTCCCCGCGCCCTGGGTGAGCCTAGTTCGGATCCGCTCGCTGAGGACCACCGTCGCGCTGAGGCTTTCGTGCAGGAAACGCTCCTGCAGGTGGGCACCCGCAGGCAGACCTGCCAGGATGACCAAACGGCAGGTCTCGTCGGGCAGGTCGATGCCGTCATAGCGGTTGGCCAGGGCCAGCAGTCCCACCGGAGCCTTGGCGAAGCCGTCGGGAGCCTCGGCGAACTGCTCCGCCCGCAGGATCGGCGCACCTGCGGGAACAATTGCGGCCAGCGCCTTCTCCATCGCGCGGTTGTTCGGCGCGATCAGCACGCCCTTGCCGAACGCGGTCAGCACCTGGCCGGTGAATGCATCGCGGCTCACCTCAGCGTCGAGGCCGGTGACCAGATCGGGGAAGCAGAAGAACCGCCGGCCGGTGCCTTGCCGTTCCCAACCTGTCGGCACCGGGATACGGGTAATCTTCCGTCGTCCGAAAGCGCGTTCGAGTTCGCCTCCGTCGCCGAGGGTCGCGGACATGTAGACCCGCTGTTTGGCGGCGGTAAACGCCTCGTGGTAGCTGGTCGGGGCTACCAGCGGGCGGATCAGGATCTGTCGACGGCTGACGTAGACCAGGCACGCGGCGTACTGGCCACGCAGCATCGCGATCGGGAACTTCGCCTTGTCAGGCAGCGCGCCCTGCGCGACGGCCTGGTCCAGCGCGCGCTCTAGGTCGTCGGCGGCCGCCGCGAGCTCAGCGACCCCGGCAACGTAGACCGGGGCGGGACCGGCAGCCTCCTGATCCTCGTGCCGGATCCGGCGTGCCAGGATCGGCGAGATGGCGCCGGCCCGCTCGAGCATGGCTAGCACCAGATCGAACGCCAAGGAGCCGCGGGCGATTTCCACGCTCCAGTTTCCGGCGACGAATCCCTCAGCGGCATGCGCATCGTCGAGGACCAGCATTTGCGCGTTGACGTGCGGGTTCGCGTTGAACACCGCGCTGTACGTGGCGAACCCGACGGCCTGGCCCTGGGTGAAGCTCGCCTGGTCGGCCGGACTCCACTTCCGGTTAGGCCCGACCAGGTCCGCGACCGGGATGCCGTAGATCCGGGCCTGGGTGGCGGCCTGGCGCGCCAGTTGCTGGGTGGGGGCCAGGAAGGCCACCCGTTCCCCGTACGCGCGCCGGCGCCAATCGGCGATCAGGCTGCCGACGAGCGTCTTGCCAGCTCCGGTCGGGAGCTCGAGCGCGACGTCGCCCTGAGACACGTGTAGCGGGTGGTAAGCCCTCAGGATGTCGGCCTGCCTGGACCACAGCTCACGTGGAGCATCTGGTCCGTGAGGGAGGGTTGGGTAAAGCGCCTCCGGAGATGCCGGCACCGATGCAGAAACCTTGCGCTTGGTGAAAGCCACACTGAAGGGAATCACAGCCCGGCCGCCCCCGGGAATGGTCCTGCGGTGCGGCGCCTGCAGGACAAGCAGTCACGCCGGCGGCATCGCCCGGTGGATCTGGTTTGCCGGGGCGTGCAGAGCCGCGGCGAGTGCGTCCGTTTCGGATGCGCCGGCGGCTCGCTTGCCCTGCTCCACGAGGGCGTAGAGACTGCGACTGATGCCCCAGGCAGCGGCGACGTCGTTTCTGGTCAATAGCAGCCGAGCGTAAAGCGTAGCGAGCTTAGTCGATGTTCCGTGACGAGCGCAGGTGAGACGGATGCCAAGTCGTGGAGCTTCACTCTCCAGCGCTCAGCGACGTCAGGCCTTGTGGCGGGTCATGTCCAGCCCAGTTCCTCGGCGTTGCTCTCGAAGACTGTGGTCTGCGGCTGCTGCTGGTGGGCCAGACCGTGCGGGGTCGCACAGCCTCTCGTACATCGGCTCGAACTTGCCCTGCCGGGCGGCCTCGGCGGCATGAGCTGCGTTGTAGGCATTTGAGTGGCGGGGGATCGGGAAGTAGCCCACTACGTAGGTAAAGGGGCGCTGGTCCATCTTCCGACGCCAACACCAAGCCAAAGCCAAGATCAGCCACTATCGCCTGGATCAGGCGCCCGCCTTTCTGGCCTGCGGTCCCCTGGCCGGGGTCTGTCAAACGAACGTCTTACAGTCCCACGTATGGCACAAGTCGTCGAGCACCGCGCAGCACGCCGCAACCAGGCGTCCGCAACCAATGCCCCTGCTTGGGAGAGCTTCACGCAGACGTTCGGCGCCTGCTGCTCGGCACGCCTCGCACCACCGGCGATTGGCATGCCGCATTCGAGAACGTCGGCGCAGCCCTAAATCACCAACGAGAAAGAGGCACTCTCGCCCGTGGCCTACGGGCAGTAATCGCATTGCATGTGATCTTCCACTGGAACAGGCTCGGACTACCCGCCACCACCCAAGCCACCCTCGCCCAAGCGGCCCAGGAAGCCATTTTCGGCCTGCCTGATCCGCGCTCGTCAGGCTGAAGTCAGATGTACCAGGGACGAGAGGGGCATATCGCAAATGTTGTCAAGGCGGACGCACCAAGCCGTCCTCAACCTCGCCGGAACCAACGACGCCAGCCAGCTCCTAAGCCATCCTGCCCCGCCGCGGGCACCGGCTGCGCGTCACCGGTCAGAGGCTGAACCAGCTTCTCCGCCGCAGGAACGAACAGCAGCCGACGAATCTCCTCGGCGTCCTCCTCACGCCAGGCATCGAAGAGATCTAGCGTCGTGATCACCGGTTCGGCCTGAGCGGCCAGGAACTCGGGGCGGCCGTATGGCTGCCGACTCCGTTCCTGCGGGGCGACCCGGAGCTGGTGACCCAGGATCAGGGCGCCGCCCACCACTGGAGTGACACCTGCTAGCTTCTCCCACTCCCGAAGGTGACGAACGAGATCCTGATAGGCGCGCTCCGGAGCGCTGCCACTGACACCCTTCACCTCGACCAGCCGCGTGCGACCGGCGTACGTACAGAGCAGATCAGCGTTCTTGGTGCCGCCTAGTTCTTCGTCAAGGTCGAAGACATCGACTCCAGCCGACTCCAGTACTGTGCGGACGGCGACGACGAGCTGCTTGCCGGTGCCGTAAAGCAGCCCCTCACGGACCGTAGATGCCATAGCCTGGGCTTCCTCGAGATCGCGCTTCAGCGCGCGTTGACGAGTGACGTAGTCGGCCTCAAGTTCAGCCAGCGCCGTTCGCACATCACGTTCACGGCGGGTCATAAAGGTCTGGTCGGTCGCGAGTTGACGCCTCGCCCGACGCATCGCGCCTGGGACGAACTCCGGCAGTGCCTGCTCCCGCAACCACTCGAGGAGAAGTGGCCACGGCGTCTCAACGGGCACGACGTAACGCCGCTCGACACCATCCGGCGAGATCCATGCCGCCACGACCGGCTCACCGAGCTCAGTTTCTAAGATCGGCACTAGACTGCCTTCGGCGGGATGCTGGACTCGCCCGTTGTACGACTCAAGCGTCGCTCCGCTCAGCGACAGACTGCGCCACCGGAGTGCCGGGTTGCAGTTCAGCATCCGTAGTGCGAGCTGGCCGTCGGCGTCACCGAGATCCTCGGCAGCCCGTACCCGGGCACCCTTGCCGATCGGCCGACTGCTGACGCTCGTGTAGGTCTGGCCGATAGAGACGGAGCCATCGTGTTGGAACAGGGCACTGCGCGGCTTGTCTTCGAGGTCACCAATCGGGCTGATCACTAGGGCGGTCTCGCCTCGGCTCTCGGCGCCCTGCCGGAAGCGGTTGAACTCTTCGGCGCCCTGCCCGGAGTAGACACTCGGCTGCAGAGCCACTGCACAGTCGGCGGTGTCGAACCCCACCCATCGGGGTTCAAATCCGTGGGCAGCCCAATCGAGAGTCGCACTGGCGATCGTTGGGCGACGCTGCTCCTGCAGCCTCGGTGCTGCTTCCTCACCAAACTGGCGCTGCCGGGACTCGATGTCGTCCCAGTGGTCAGGTGGCTCAGACCCGACGTGGACCGGGATCGGGAGCTGTGTCATGCCGCAGCTCCGGCAGACGGACCAGCGAAGTGAACGGCGAGCTGCTGCATTTTGCGCAAGTACATCGGGGCGATCGTCAGGTGGACCCGCGCCGTGTCCTCGTCGATTTGCCGCCCGGTCGGATGACCCACCTCGTTGCGAGTCAAGCGAATCAAGTCAGCGATGGCGTCGAGCGTGAGAGCGTCAGCGAGCCCGTCCGGCAGATCCTGTCGAACCGGCTCGATGCGCTTTCGGAACTCCGTCCACAGCGCGAAGTAGTTGCTGCGTGGCTTGGCGAGCTCCTTGGCCATGGCCGGGGCGCCGGCCGTCAAGGAGGTGGCGTAGGACTGGGCCATGACCAGGAAGGCGCGCTCGGCGGCGACGCCGAGCATGACGGAAGTGGCTAGGTAGCACCGCCCGTTGAAGGACTGCAGGGCCTCAGTGAGGTACAGCTCGATGAGGTCGTCGAGATCCGGGATCTCGCGGCGGATCCGATCCAGGTAGCCATCCGGATCACGCGGCTCCCAGCTGCCGCCCTTGGCGACTCGTTGCCCATCAGCCGAGAGGCGCCACTGCCAGTTGTCAGTGCCTGAGCCCTGGCCGACGGTGTCTAGGTAGACCAGACCGTCGCCGACAAGACTCCATAGTGCTTCCCACACCTCTGCCTCGGAGCAGCCGGTCTCCTGCGAGATGGTGCCCACGAGGTACGGACGACCGAATCGTGAGGCAACTCCGTTGCCGAGGCGTTGGAGAACAGAACGCCGAACATTCACAGTCATGGAGCCAATCGATCGACAAAGACTGACGGATTTGGGTGCTTCGGACTATTGGTCACTTCTTGTAGCGATGGAGAAAGTCCTTGGCCAGCTCCTGCCAGCCTTCGGCCGGGACGTCACCGTCGATCCAACCCGCCGCTTGGTCGACGTCGACTTCGCCGTCCGACCAGATGTTTCGCGGGTGTATGGCAATCTCGCGCCCGCTGGTGTCCCAGTAGAAGTTGAAGGTGTGCTTGCCCTCGTCGGCACGGGTCATCACCCGGGCGCCACCGCTGCCGTGGCGGATGTCGGTGTCGACCTGGGAGAAGCGGTGCCGGTACTCCCACGACCGCCAGGCGCCCTCGAAGGAAAGGTCGATGGCAACCTTGTCCCACGTC
This sequence comes from Micromonospora sp. WMMD1274, assembly GCF_049179035.1. Taxonomy (NCBI): domain Bacteria; kingdom Bacillati; phylum Actinomycetota; class Actinomycetes; order Micromonosporales; family Micromonosporaceae; genus Micromonospora; species Micromonospora sp. WMMD1274. The sequence goes on along the minus strand of NZ_JBMHMG010000001.1, from coordinate 599,610 downwards.
AGCGTGAAGCGGTCGCACATGATCAGGCCGAGGGCCATGCCCTCGGAGACTGCATTGCGCTGACGCGACGGAGTGATCGCCATAGCTGGAATGCTAGCCAACACTGCCGACATTCCGAGGTGGCGACGGTCGCACTCGCCAGCCCCAAAGGTTGGAGAGGATTTGACCAGGACCACCACGTCGATCACGGCTGACCGGAGGGGCTGAAGGGAGAGCCAGCGCTAAAGCCAGCCACGATGGCGAGCCGGCTGGCCGCGTCCTCGCGAGCCGAGCTTCCCCAGTTACCCGGGGCATGTCGGCCGCCAGCGTTCATCTAGATCGTGACCGGCCAGCGACTCGCCCGGAGGCACCAGACCCACGTGCTCGCTCATAGGAGCTCTGGGCCCACGGATCAGAGTAGGGGAGTCGTCTCAGAGAAGACACCATAGTGACTCTTATCGGTACACCTCTCTGTAGACATAATTGTCATTCTGTGCGCCCACGCCTACCTCGCCGTCACCGCCGCCCAGGCCAAAAAGGGGCACCGAATCCGATGACGGCCTCATTGCCCTCACCCTCGGCGAGGTCCGACGTCTCCTGGCACACCTGATCACCGCAGCCCGACCGTTCGACCACATCCATCAATGGTCACGATGGCGACACCGATACCAGTACCGCGCCAGGAGGGCCCACTACCAGCGAAGACTCCGACTCCATCAGGTACGGCTGGAGTACTAGCCCTATCCGACCGGCCCTCGCTCGGCCGCGTCCGAGCCCTCATTGCTGGGCGCGCACGTCGCGGCGGGGCGCGGCGACCAAGCCGGCGCGATCGCGTTTGACACCGAAGCGCGGCGAGTCTTCGATTACGTCGCGTCGGCGGACGGCGAGGCTCAGAAGGAGGCCGACCGGACACGGCCGGCAGGGGGGGGCTCGTCAGGGGCAGACCGGCGGATAGTAGGCCGAGGACGATAGTCACGACTTGGTCAGTCAGGTCACTGTCCGGTGAGGGGCGCGGCAGCCACGGTTGCCCACTGGTAGGTGCGGTGTTCTCGGCGCAGCGCGATCAGCGTTGCCTGTCGGATGGTAACCCGGGCGGGTTGCTGGTGGCGGAGGTCGTTGAGGCGGTCGCGGATCGGTTCGGCCGGTGTTTGTGAGCCGCTGTAGGCGATCGTGACGTGGGGGCGGAAACCTTCGGCGGCCTCCGGCACGGTCTGCCATACCGCGCCGATGGCCTCGCGGATAGTGGTGCGGAGTTGTTCGACGCGGTGCCAGGGACGCACGAGTAAGCCGACTCCTTCCGCGTCGGGGTCGACCGGGCCAAGTGACAGCTCCAGAGGCGGCAGTTTCGTACAGCGTCGCTGGGTTTCGGCGACGATCGCCTCGATGTCGCTGTTGTTGACCTCGTCGGTGAAGCCGAGCCCTTGCATGGTCAGGTGCAGCCCGTCGAGCGGCACCAAGTCTAGTCCGGGCAAAGTGAGTTGGCGTTGCAGGTCGGTGACGAGGCGATGGAGTTCAGGCTGACGTTCGAAGGTGAGGTGCCATGTGTAGAACTGACGGCCGGCTCGCCAGCCCGGGCGCCAGTACCAGTGGTTGGTGAGTTCGGGCAGGTTCTGGTAGGCGGTCCAACGCTCGTGCAGGTTGGCCAGCTCCCGGCTGTTCATGGCAGCGATGGTAGAGCGGGCCGGGCGGCGGTACCGACCTGTGTGCGGTCGACGAGCATGTCGGCGACGTGCCGTAACGCCGGGTGATGGGCGAACGGCTGGGCGGTTGTGAGGAACTGGCGGGTACGTTGGTGGACCGACTCGAAGCGCTGGTCCGCGGTGAGGGCGAGCGCTTCCTCTGCCAGCACGGCGGCCTGCTCCGGATCGGGGTCGCTGGCGTGCAGGTGTGCAGTGGCCAAGTCTAGGCGGCTTAGTGCTTGCGGGCCGGCGAGCTCTGCGGTGTCGAATGCCGTGATGGCGATGGCGAGGTGACTGGTGACCCCTGCGGTGCGGCCGAGCGCCAGGTAGGCGGTCGCCGCATTGGCCGCAGTCCTTGCCTGGCAGTACGGCCCGAGGGCAAGACTCGCGCTGACCTCCGAGCTGGCCGGGCGGTCGGACAGCATGGTGAATGCGCGGTCCACGGCGCGGTCGACGCCGTACCGGTCACCGAGGCGGGCGAGTGCCCGGGCCTGCCCGTTGATCGTTAGTCGGATGCGGTGTTCGCCGGTGCCGCTGCGCTGCAGACCGTCCTGGGCGTAGGCCAGCGCATCGTGATAGTCGCCGGTGTAGAAAGCGATCAGGCTTTGCGTGGCCCGCGTCCAGGCTTGCACCTCGGGCTGCTGGGCGGCCTCCGCGAGGTCGAACGCTTCGGCGGCGTAGGCGTGCGCCAAGCCGAACACGCCGAGGTCCAAGGCGAGCGCGCCGAGAAGTCCGGACAGGTGGGCGGCGACAGTGTAGAGCCGAGCACGTTGCGGTGGATGTTGCCTGCCTGCCATGAGTTGGTCGACGTAGACGCGTAGCGGTCGCATGCGTGCCATGAGTGCTGCCGGGGTGAGGCGTTCGTTGTCGGCGATCGCCTGCCGAACCTCCGATTCGATGTACGCCAGGCGGGCGTCATCGTCCGTTGAGGACCTCAGCGCCAGTCGACGGGCGTCAACACTGTCCTCGTATTCCCACAGAACAACGTCGTCATCCGCCTCCAGGCCATCGCGACTGGAACTGGCGACAGATGCCACCGGCCCGGACGCAGCCCTGCCCTCCTGAATCGCCGACACGCGGCGTAGGCCGCGGTCTAGCTCGGTGATGCGATCGTACTCAGCGACGAGCGCGCCCCCGCTCCGCAGCACTGTGTCGCAGCGCGACCAGAAAGTTCGGTCGGGATGTTGGTGACCGGTCTCGGTGTTCGCCACGGAACTGCGCCCGTACTGCACGAGCTGCGCAAACTCATGCTGGGTGTGGCCGCTGGCCCTTCGGAGCTGAGCCAGACGGCGACCGAGCGCACGGCGGGCGGTCCTGATCTCGTCGCTGTCAGCCACGCTACTCACTCCCATCCCCACGAGCACGGCGGATACAGCTTGTACCGAATCCGGCAACATGGCGTGATAGTTCCTCGATCGCCGAGCAACATCAAGCCCGTCAGACAGCTGTACACCATCCATGGCCGCCTACCGCATTGGGCAGGTGCCCATTGTCCTGATCGATGCCTGCCGGTGGTCGCGTGGCGATGTCGGAATTCTGTCGGAGTTGCTGTGGTGTCTGGCGACAATGCTGGAGGTGGGCGATGGTGCTCTTGCCGACTCCGTTTGGGCCTTCGATGACGATGAACGGGCTGATCACCCCTTGGCATCGGGGATTGGCAGCATTCGGCGGCCGTTCGGGCCGGCGACCGGGCGGGTGTACGTGTCGACGTAGCCGACACGCCAGCCGGACCCGACCGCCACCGCGGAAGGGCAGCCGTTGCCGCACCGTCCACAGGGAGTGCTTCACGATGAGTTTCCCAGTGGTAGTCGGGTGGACCTGGTGGGCAGTGATGTTCCGAGCAGTTGTGCGGCCCCGTGGAGTTGTCGTAGCACGACCTGGGCGTGGCGCCGGTCGGTGTCGGGCCGGTGGTGGCCAGCGGCGGCAGTGGTGAGAAACCACCAGGCCGCCCAGACCCGGTGCCAGCCCAGCGCCCACCGGGCGGCCGGAAGGCCGCCCCGGTCGGCTTCGGCGTCTGGGTGCCCGCCGGCAGCGACATAGGTGCTGATGAGCCGGGCGAGCAGACGGGGTTCGGGTGGCGTGCGGGTGCCGAACCAGGTCGCTAGGTCGAGCAGCCCTGGGCCGGTGAACGCTTTCGCCCAGTCGACGAGGCGGCATCCGGTGCGGCTGACGTGCAGCGAGGTGTGGTGGAACTCGCCGTGGCACAGCCCAAAGGGTGGCCGTTCGGCGCCATCGGCCCTGCGGCGTGCGACGGCGGCCAGCCGGTTCAGCGATTCCTCGATCGGCCTGGAGTCGGGGAAGCGTTCCTGCCGGCGGAGCGCGTTGAGCGCGTCGAGTGCTTGTCCGGGTAGCCGAGCCAGGCCCGCCTGGTCGAACATGGTCAGCCCGGTGATGTCGTCGATGGCGTGGACCCAGCGGGCAGCGGCGGCGGCCTCCGCAGCGGTCGCCGCCCGGACCGGGCCGCCGAGGTCGTCCATCAGCATGCCCAGCGTCTCGGGGCGCTTCGCGTAGCCGTGGAGCACCGGCACTGCGGCTTCCCGCTCGTTGAGCGCCCGCAGCACGGCGGCCTCGCCGGTGAACGGCGCGGCGGCGACCTTGCAGACCACGCTGCTGCCGTCGGCGAAGAACAGCCGTTCAACGGCGGACAGCTCCCACTCCTGGATGGCCTGTCGCCCGGTCGGCACCCGACGCGCGCCGGTGAGCAGGTCACATCGCAGCTGCGCGAGGAGGCGCTCATCGAGCCCGGGGGCGTTCACCGCGTACTCTCAGTGTGGATGCCGGTGACCTGTTCGAGCCTGGCCAGGACGGCGTCGAGGTGCGCCGACATGCTGGCCGGCACCCGAGGTTGCGCCGCGTGTTGGAAGGCCCGGAAGTGCGGGAGCAGCGCGCACAGCACCGGCCGACGGGCGAAGAATCCGGTCACGTTCCCGGTTGCCCGGGCCCGCCGCAGCAGTGAGGTCAGCGCGACGATCTTGTCGGCGGTGGAGGCGAGCAGCACCGGTTGGTCATCGACACGGATGGGCGGATGGGGCCGGTCGAGGGCCTGGTGTTCGGCCTGGAGCGCGGCGATGATCCGGGCAATCTCAGGCCCGTATCGGGTGGTGAGGACCTGGTAGACGTCCGGCGAGGCCGGGGCAAGCTCGGGTGCGTCGTGAAGCAGCGCTGCCGCGATCACCTCGGGCGGCGGGGCGGCCACGTGGTCACCGATGGTCACCGCGACCCGGACCGCATGGGCCAGGGCCGGCCGGTCATCGATCGTGTGCCCCGCGCACCAGGCTCGGGCGTCACGCAGGGCACGCTCGATGACGACGGGGCGGGGAGGCGATAAGACCGTCATACTCTGATACCTCCTGATTGCCGTACGATCGGCGCTATGTCCGGGCCGCTTCCGCACTGGTGCGAGCAGACCTGTGTCGTGTGTCCTGGGCAGCAGCTCGGGCCGGGCCAGTTCGACGTGGTCGACCGACCCGGGCCCGAGTTCGCCTACCGCCCGGATGTCGGCTGGCGGGCCACCGCCGACGGAGTCGCTGTGTGCGTCCACCCGTTCCGGGTGGGCCTTCCGCCCGGCCGTTACGCCTCGGCCGGGGCACCGGTCCCCGTTCAGGCGCCTCGACCAACGCCGACACCGCAGGCGCTGGAGTTGCCTGCCGATGTGGTGGATCTGGAAGGCTGGCTCGTCGCTGTGTTGCGGGACGCGCCCGCGGAGCAGATCTTCACCGCGGTGGCCCGCGCCGAGCGGTTGGCCGCCGAGCGGTTCGGCGCGAAACACACGGTGGCGGCGCTGCGGCGGGTGCTGTCGGTGGAGCTGGCTAGCCGCTGACTGCCACGACCGTTTCCGGCTGGTCGAAGTCGAAGTCGTGGCTGCGCCCGTCGCGGCCGAGGCCGGCCGCCTGATAGTGGGCGTTGAGCAGGTCCAGGCGCCTTGTCACTTCGGCCGAGTCCAACCAGTACCGCAGCGGCTGCTCACCCCACCCCGCTGCGGCGTAGAACGCGTCGGTCACGCATCCGCGGGTGTAGGTGAACTCCTCCAGCTCTGTCGCGTGCGGGAAGACCACGCCCAGGTCGGCCTGCATCCGGGACATCAGCGTGAACTGCGCCAGCACCGCGTGGATCATCTCGTCCACCGGCGCCGGCACCAGCAACTCGGCGGCCTGCTCGTCGCCGCCGGACAGCTCGAACACCGCGGCTTTGAGCGCGAGCACCCGCAGTGCCTCGACCAGCAGCGGACCAGCGTCGCGTTCCAGGGACCAGCGGCTGATCGCCGGGTAGCCGGTGAAGGTGGCCCAGCAGCTGGAGTACTTCATCGACGAGCCGTGCAGCCGGTCATACGCCGGGTGTGCTCGCATCCGGTCGAGGATCTCGGCGGCCCGGCGGCCGACGTCTGCTACAGCCGGCATTGATCGACTGGTCATGGTGCATCCCTCCCTAGGGGCAGTGGACACGCAGGAAACCGCTCGCCGCGCCGCGGCCAACGGCCCCGCACCACCTGCAGGGCCGCAGGCGGTGACATGGGCATCGAAAGCCGACAAGGCCAATGTCGATAAGAGCCACCATCGGCTTCCGACATTTCTCTGACATCGCTGCCCGCGTCAGGTCGTCGTCGCGCGATTGTCGGCAGATTGTCAGGACCGGCCGCTAAACCTGGCCGACATCGACCGAACTCGCCTTAAGTCGCTGTGTCCGGTGTCAGCGGCGCCGCCGAGGTGTTACCGACCGGTCAGCCGAGTCGCCTTACTGAGGGAGAGTCAGCCGTGTCCATTGCCAGGATGCTACTGCTCCTGTCGATCACACCGGCCCTCGTGACGGTGACAGCGGTGCGATACAACGTGCGGACGGGGGTGATCAACAGCATGAACGTCCCGCTGGTACGAGGTGCGGAGTCTGTTCCCAACCGGCCGAACGGACGTGACGATTCTGTTCGTCGGGTACTCGGCTTGCAGGTTCCGGATGAGGCGGTGGTCTGCGCGACCGGCGACGACGTTCCTGTGCTGGCCGCGCTTCTGGCTCAGAATCTGTGGGCCGGATCGTTGGGTGCGTGGCTGGTGCCTGACGCGGCTGTGCGCGCTAGGGCTTTGCGTCGGTATGCCGAGTTCGTACTGATGTATGCGGTGCGGCACGGCCGGGTCGACACGACCGAGGATCGTGCCGCGGTCGCGGTGTGGTTTTCGCGGCTGGAGCCACCGCCGACCGGTGCGGGGTGGGGGTGTGAGCTGCGCCGGTTGCTCGGCCCGTTCGCGGCGCGGTTTGTGGTGCTGCACGCGGTGGTGCCGCGTACGCCGCATCACTATCTGGCACAGTTCGCGGCCCGTCCCGGGGAGGCCGCGGCGGCGAGGGCGTTGCTGGCGAGCTGTCACCGGGTCGTGGATGCCGAACGGCTGCCGGCGTACACGCAGGTGTGCGGCAGCGAACCTCGCGAGAGCTTGTTTAGCCAGCTCGGCTACCTGCCGCGGTCACCGTTGCTGTTGGGGTCCGGTGGCCCGGTGCTGTGGCGGATGTACCGGCCAGGCCGTGGTGGTGAGCGGCGTGACGGCCTGCCCCGGCGTGTGCGGCTGCACCGGGCCGCGGCGCCTTTCGCCGGCGCAGGGCCGTCGGCGGCGCCGCCGTTTCCAGGTCGGGTCGACACGACCTGACAGCCGCTTCGGCACCTGGATACACGACTGCTGGCCGCCGGCCAGCGGGGCGGTTGCATACACCTTCCCCTCGATGCAAGGAGGTATTCCTCATGCTGGCTGCTACGACCCGTTGCCCGATGCGGCAACGACGGCCGAATGCCGGCCGGTGGCTGTTGGCGTGGCTCGGTGCTGCGCCCGCCGGCGCCGCCGCCGTCACGGACGCGGGAGCTGTGACGTCGCGCGAGCTCGTCTGGGGATACGCGATCAGGCGGGAGTGGCCGGACGGCAGTCACGACCTGTTCGGGTTCGCGTCGGACGCTCGCGTCGCGCAGCGGCGGCTCGGTCGGGACCAGGACTACTGGCGGAGCGGCCCGGTACGGCCCGTGGCGGTGTACGTCGTGCCCGCGAGCGCGGCCGACGTGGACGGTCACCCGGTGGACGGCTGCCGCCGCCCCGGCTGTCCCAACGTGCCGGAGCACTCGCGCTGTCCGGACTCTCCGGATCGGGGGCAGCGGTGAGGTCGACGCACGTGCAGGTGGCCCTCGCCCGGCGGACGTTGACTCCGTTCGGGCTGTGGGTGTTCGGGGCGGCGGCGTCGGCGCCGATGGTGGTGCTGGCAGGAGGCATCGTCGCCACCTACGCGACCACGGGGGTGGAGGCGTTGCCGCTGGTGTTCGTGCTGGTGGCCGGCGTCGTGGCGGTGCTCGCGGTCGGATACACGGCGATGGCCCGGCAGGTGGGGCACGCGGCGGCGTACTACGGCATCCTGGCGCACGGTCTGGGTCGTAGCTGGGGTGTGGCCGCCGGTCTGGTCGCCCTGACCGCGTACAACGCGATCCAGACGAGCCTGTTCGGGTTGTTCGGCGCGACGCTGGCCGGGCAGCTCGGCGGCGCGTGGTGGGTGTGGGCGGGCATCGCCGTGGCCGTGGTCGGGGTGGTAGGTGTGCGGGCGATCGTGCTGTCAACCCGCGTGCTGGCCGCCGTGCTGGCGGTATCCCTGCTGATCGTCACCGCGTTCACGTTGGCCGGTCTCGGGCAGCCGGCGGACGGCGGGTTGTCCTGGGAAGGCTTCGACGCCTCGAGCCTGGCGGTCAGCGGTATCGGCGGTGCGGTCGCCTTCTGCGTGGCCGCGTTCATGGGCACCGACGCGCCGGGCTCGTTCGTCGAAGAGGCCATCGACCGCCGGTCGGTCGGCCGGGCCACCATCGCCGCGGTGCTCGTCCTCGGCGGGGTGTATGCGGCAGCGGCGTGGGCGATGGGCATCGCCGCCGGTCCCCGATCCGTCGCCGACGTGGCTGCCGACCCTGCGGCGGGCCTGCCGTTGTCGGTGCTGGAGCGCCTGGGCGGCTGGTGGGTACCGCTCGCGCAGACGGTACTGATCTGCGCGGTCATCACGTCGATGCTGGCCTTCCATTCGGTTATCGCCCGGTATGTGTTCGCGATGGCCCGGGAAGGCGTGCTGCCTGCCGGGCTCGCAAGGACCGGCAGCGCGACTCGCGTCAGCGCGCCGCGCGGCGGTTCCCTGACGCAGACCGGCATCGCCGTCGTGGTGGTGGGCGGGTTCGCGTTGTCCGGCGCGGACCCGGTCGCGGTGATGTTCACCTGGCTGTCGGCCTTGGGCGCGATGGGCTTGTTGTGCCTGCTCCTGGCCGCCTCGGTGGCGGCGGTGCGAGCACCGGCCGGCCTGCGAGGCCCGAAGGCCGGCGTGTGGGAATGGCGGCTCGCGCCCGTGATCGGTGTGGCGGGCGGGGTGGTGGTGCTGGCCTTGATGGTCGGCAACGTGGACTCCCTGCTCGGCGCCCCGCCGGGGTCACGGGCGCCGCTGCTGCTGCCCGCGATCCTCGTCGCCACGGCCGTCGTGGGCGGGTTGTGGGCCGGGCAGGTGCGCCGGTCCCGTCCGGAGGTCTACGCCGGTATCGGCCGTGGCACACCGGGCACCCATGCCGTACCCGACGCCATCAACGTCTCCATCTGACAAAGGGGCGCAAGCGATGAGGACTCACACGGCGATGACCCCGCCTGGCGGACGCTACGGCGTCGATCCCCTGCATCCCGGCTGGCGGCCGGAACACCCTCCGGCGGCGCCACCGGGCCCGCGCGCCCCTGCGGTCGGCGCCCCGCCCGGCTACCACGCGCCGGGGGAGCACCACCGGCCGCTGCCGCCCCCGGCCCCTCCAACCCCGCCTGCGGCAGTACCCCCGCCGGACATGCCCACGGACCAGCCTGCGCAGGACGGAAACGAGGTGCCGGGACAGGCGCGGCGGTGGGCGGATCTGCGCGTGCAGGTCGCCTACCGGTGCAGGCGGCTCAACACCGGCCACATGGTCGAGGCGGACCAGCGCCACGACACCCGTGAGGCGCTCGGCCCGCACGCTCTGATGCTGTTCTTCGTCTCCGAGGCACCGGCCGAGCCGCACGGCTATCTCCTGCACACCGCCTACCGGCTGTGGCTGGCCTCCCCGGAATCCGAGGACCTGCCCCGGCTCCTGGCCGACCTAGCCGAGGTGGTCCGGACCAACATCGCCCGCGCCGCCTCCGCCAGGCGGCGGTGGCATCCGCTCGGGCCGGACGCCTCGATGGTCAACGGCGGAGACATGAGCCCGCCGCCGGGCGCCACCTACGTCGGCGTCGGGGTCAGCACCCTCGACTCCGACCAGGGCCGCTGGCAGCAGGTCGCCCGCACCCTCCGGGACGGAACCGGCGGCCGGTACCTGTCGGCCTTCGACCTCAAGGGCCAGTGCTACGTGCTGCTGACCGACGGCACCGCCCTGCACCTGGACCGTGACCCCCAGGCCCGCATCGGCGTCGACGGGATCCGCTGCACCAAGACCCTCGACCCGGACCGGCCCGCCTACTGGCACAACCCGCACGCCAACCTCACCGAGCAGGGCGACGACGCCACCCGCGAGCTGTGGCGACGACTCGGCACGCTCCACCACACCCTCACCTCCCACCTGCACGGCGGACGGCCGGCGTGACCCACACCCTGAAACTGGCCGCCGCCGCGGACCTGAGCCGCGCGCCGATCGACATCACGGCCGTGCTGGACCACCTCGTGCGCGAAGCCGACGCCACGGCGGCGACGAGCATCGGGTTCCCTGGCGCTGTGGACCTCGACCACACGGAGGTCATGACCCGCCTCTGCGGCAGGCTATGGAACAACATCGGCGACCCCGCCGACGAGGGCGGAATCGCGCACACCCGGGCGCTGGAACGCGCGGTCATCACGTGGACAGCCGACCTGCTCGCCATGCCCGCCCACGACCGGTGGGGCTACGTCACCACCGGCGGCACGGAAGGCACCCTGTCCGCCCTGCACGCCGCGCACCGGCGGAAACCGACGGCACGGATCTACTACTCGGCCGCCGCCCACTACTCCGTGGCCAAGGTGGTGCGTCTGCTCGGCGCGCACGGCATCCTGGTCCACGCGCGCCCCGATGGGGAGATGGACTACGCGCACCTCGCCGAGCAGCTCCACCGGCGGCGCCGCTTCCCGGCGATCGTCGTCGCGACCGCCGGCACCACCATGACCGAGGCGGTCGACGACACCAGCCGCATCCGCGCGGTCCTCGACGACCATCACGCAGGCGGGCATCTGCACGTCGACGCGGCCCTGTCCGGCATCCCCCTGGCCCTCGACGGACGGCTGTCCCTCGATGACGCCAGCGGCATCGGCAGCGTCGCGATCAGCGGCCACAAGTTCTTCGGCACACCGACGCCGTGCGGCATCGTGCTCATCCGCGATCACCTACGCGCCGCCGGTCCCCGGGTGGCCTACACCGCCACGGCGGACACCACCATCACCGGCTCCCGCTGCGGCCTGTCGGCTGCGCTGTTGTGGCATGCCATCGCCGTTCACGGACGGGAGGGGCACCGGTGGCGGGCCAGCGAGGCCCGCCGGCTGGCTGCCTACACCGTCGAGCGGCTCAACGCCGTCGGCTGGCCCGCCTGGCGGCACCCGCACGCCTTCACCGTCGTCCTGCCCACCCCACCCGAGCACGTACGCCGAAAGTGGCTCCTGGCCACCGACGGCGACACCAGCCACCTCATCTGCATGCCCGGCATCACCCCCGGCCAGGTCGACGCCTTCGTCGCCGACATCGCCGCCACCCGCCCGCCAATCCGGCCGATCCCGCGGCCGAGACCGGCAACAGCATCTCCCGCCAGCTCCCACGCGCGCTGACCACACCAGCACCAGCCACCCCACCGACGAAAGGCAACCATCATGACCACCGGATACGTCTTCCATCCCGAGTACCTGTGGCACGACACCGGCACCAGCGCCGGCCTGCTACCCGCCGACCCGACCGCCGGCGTCCAACCCGCCGTGCACGTCGAGAACCCCGACGCGAAGCGACGCGTCCACGAGCTGATCCACGCCTGCAGACTGCTGGGCGAGCTGATGGTCATCGAGCCTCGCCGAGCCACCGTCGCCGAACTGACACGCGTGCACACCGCCGCCTACGTCCAGCACATCAAGACCCAAAGCGACCTACGCGGCGGGGGAGGTGACGCCGGAGACGGTTTCTCGCCGGTCGGGCACGGCAGCTACGACATCGCCCGCCTCGCCGCCGGCGGGCTGATCGAACTCGTCACCGCCGCCGCCCACGGCGACATCACCAACGGCTACGCCCTGGTCCGCCCACCCGGCCATCACGCCACCGCCAACCAGGGAATGGGTTTCTGCCTGTTCAACAACATCGCCGTCGCCGCCCGCCACGCCCAAGCCGAACTCGGGCTCGCACGCGTCGCGGTCGTGGACTGGGACGCCCACCACGGCAACGGCACCCAGGCCATCTTCGACGACGACCCGAGCGTGCTCACCATCAGCCTGCACCAAGCCGGCTGCTTCCCACCCGACTCCGGATGGACCCACGAAAACGGCACCGGCGACGGCACCGGCTACGCCCTCAACGTGCCCCTACCACCCGGAAGCGGCCACGCCGCCTACCTCAACGCCATGCACCAGGTCGTCCTCCCGGCGCTGGACCGCTTCGCCCCCGACCTGATCCTGCTCGCCAACGGCTTCGACGCGAACGTCTTCGACCCCCTGGCACGCCAGATGCTCACCGCCGCCTCCTACCGAGAGATGACCCGCCTGCTCGTCGGCGCCGCCGACCGGCTCTGCCACGGCCGGCTCATCGCCGCCCACGAAGGCGGCTACAGCCCCTTCTACACCCCCTACTGCGCCCTGGCGTTCCTCGAAGAACTCACCGGCACCACCACCCACGTCACCGACCCCCTCGCCGCCGTCGTCGCCGGGTACACCGCCGAGCCCTTCCTGCCCCACCAGCGCGAGGTGATCGCGGCAGCCGCACAGCTCGTCGAACGGATCAGCCCAGCCGCCACCAGCATCACCGGCTCCCCGTAAGGCAGCACCAGCACCTGACGCCACCGGCATCACCCGCCACGCCGACATCCGGAGGACCGCCATGACAACCACGCTGCCGGCCCACGCCGGGCCGATACACCTACTGCTGAACCCGAGCATTCACACGGTCCTGGACCGACTCGACATCCGCACCAACCAGCGGGTGCTGGACGTCGGCGCCAGCGAGGAGAGCACCACCCTCCTGGCCCGGCTCGTCGGCCGCTACGGGTCCGTCACCGCCGTCGACGCCGACACCAGCCACCTCACCGACACCGCCGTCATCAACGTCCACCAGCTGGACCTGAACCGTGACCCGGTGCCCGGCCACGCCGCCGGCTACGACCACATCCTCGCCCGCTGGCCCCACGGCACCCTGCGCGACCCCGCGGACCTGATCGAGCAGATGACCACCCGGCTGCGCCCGGGCGGCTGGCTCGTCCTCGCCGACATCACCACCACCGCCCCCCGGATCTACCGGGCACCCGACGACGAGTCCGCCACCCTCATCCACACCGTCCTGCAGCAGGCCCACCGCGCCCTCACCGGCCCGCATGGCGCGACCCGGACCGCCGACCCCGAAACCCTGCTGTTCAGCCACGGCATGGTGCAGCACTGCATCCACACCACCACCGAGACCTGGACCGGCGCCGACCCCGGCTGCCGGCTCCTCGCCGACGTCATCACTCACCTGCGTCCCGCCTGAACATCACCAACGCGGACGCTGACCGGTTCGCCGACCTCATGACCGACCCCCGCGTACTCCTGGGCTCCTACGAACGCCGGGCCATCCACGCCCGCGCGCGCAGATGAGGCACGACAACCATGACCCACCTGACCCTCACGGCCCGCCGGCAACGTGTCGCGCTCCTCGGCGGCAGCCTCGTCCTCGTACTGCTCACCGCCTGCCATGCCGATCCACGACCGGCCGGCACCGCGCCCGCCGCACCGCGCCCCGCCAGCACACCAGCTGCAGCCGCCACCGTCGCTGGGCTCACCGCCCAGCAGCGCCTGAACCTGCTCGCCGACACCATCAGCACCGCCCCCGCCGACACCACCGACGGACTGCCCTACACCTACCTGCACCTGCAGAGCTGGGCACGCGCGAGCACCACGATCGTCCGCACCGACGTACGGCGCTGGCGGCACGCGGACGGCTCCGGCCGAGAGATCATCCGTTGGGCACCGGACCTGCACGGCCTCAACCACCAGTCCACACCGCAGGAGCACCAGGAGTTCAGCCGGGCCGTACCGCACACACTGCACCACGGCATCGGTGACCTGCACCCCCACCTCCCCGGGGACATCCCCGCCAACCCCCGCGAGCTGATCCGACTGCTCGCGCCGCCCGCGCTGGCCGACGAGCCCGCCTACCCCAGGATCCTGACCAGCGGCATCGTCGAACTGACCACCAGCCAGCACCTCAACCCACGGCAACGAGTGACGACCCTGCGCGCCCTGGCAGCGGCCCCCACCTCACCTACAAAGGCACGACAACCGACCTCCCCGGCCGGACCGGCATGTCCTTCCAGATCGTCGCCGACGGATCCACCTCGATGCTGCTCATCCACCCGGACACCGGCGACCTGCTCGCCGCGACCGAATAAATCAACCGCGGACGCCGGCCCGGCCTGCACTCCTACACCCTCCTGCTGGCCCACGCCCGCACCCGCAGCCCTGACATGCCCACCTCACCTACCACGGCCGCAGCGGTGACTCGCCTGCGGTGACATGACAAGCCGACCGGCCGCCGCACCCAAAGGGAAGACGCAGCGGCCGGGCCCTCGTGGCCGGCGACAGCGGCTCTCCCGTCCCCTACCGCCGGCCACCCCAACCAGCACGACGACAAAGGCAGCAAGAGAAAGGCAGGGCACGAGGTGCCGCACCACATCCGGGCCGCGCGGTGGCGCGAACAGGACATCGTCGCCACGGTGATCGCTGAGGCCCTCCAACCCACTCCCATCGCTGCCTGGCTGATACCCGACCAGGAACAGCGAGGCCGGGTCCTGGCCGATGTCGCCGCCATCTGGGTCGAACACGCCATGTTCTACGGCGACGTCCACGTCACCAGCGACCTCACCGCCGCCACCGTCTGCTTCCACCAATACGGGCCCGTTCCACCACCCGCCGACTACGCCACGCGCCTCGCCACAGCCGCCGGCCCACACGCCGAGCGTTTCCGTCTCCTGGACGACATCATGGACAGCCGGCAACCGACTACGGCGCACTACCACCTCGCCTTTCTGGCCGTGCGCCCCACGTACCAGCGGACCGGCCGGGGCCGGGCGCTGACGGAGCACCTGCGCTGTCGGCTCGACCTCATCGAACTGTCGTCCTGGACACTCACCCTCCCCGCCGGGCAACACCTCCTCGCCCAGGCCGGCTACGACGCTGACCACGCGATCGCGCGCCTGGCCGAGGACGTCACCATTCAAGCGATGTGCCGTCGCCCCGGCCAGCGCGACCAGACCGCCACCGCAGCGCTCCGCCCGCCCGGCTGGCCGCCGTCACGACCCCCGAGCCTGACCCGGAACCATGGATGTGCCTAAGACGCACCGACCAGCCGGCCTCCTGCACAAGTGATTGGACGTGCCATGAGGCGGTTGCGTGTTGCCTACGCCGGCCATGACTCTTTCTCCTCATGTCTGGAGCTGCTAGCCCAGCATGCGGACTGAACCGCCCCGGATCTTGTAGAGATCCACCGAACCCGGGGAACATCACTTGCCCCCTTGGGAAGGATCGAGAGATGGCAGCATCGTAGCTGTATCCGCAGGAGTTGCGGGAGCGGGCGGGAGCCGCCCTCCGCGTGATGGCCAGCCAGAGAGCCCACCATGCGCCCGGCGTTCGCGGTAAGACACGGCATCAGATCCGTCCAAGATCGCGAGCCGTCACTATCCTCATCTCATGACACAAGAGGATGACCTTCGAGCAGGCGTCGCGAGGTTGAAGCAGCGCCAGGAGTCCGGCAAGCAGTCCGCAGCAGAGCTTCAGCAGACAATGAACGACCCCGAAGGCGCGCGGCTCCTCAAAGAGGCGTACCGCCTCCGGGGTGAGGCCGAGGCCATGGGGCGACCGAATCTCGTAGCAGTGGCGAATGAAACGATTCGCAACCTTGAGGCTGCGACGCAGCAAGCGCGCAACGCCGCCACGAACCTGGCCGCCGCTGATCTCCAGGCCGAGGAAGCCATTGCCTTCGGAGAAGGAGTGCTTGATCGTCATGGCGGGGGCCACGGTCCTAAGTGACTAACTGAGTGACAACCCTGACGAGCAGCCGCGGACGGCGGCGGTCAACCTCGGTCAGTCGCAAAAGCCCAGCCCTACTTCGGGCGCTGCTTGCTCGCTATACAGCATTCCTTCAGGACGAAGACGTCATCGCAGCTCGAACGTGAACCTCTCCTCATGGCCAGCCTCTTGGTCCTCGGCCTCCACGGCTCGCAGGAGGCCACAGATCCTTTCGAAACGCTCTCGCTCCGAGACTCCTCTCGCTGGCCTGCCAGTCAGTCCAGACCACGGCGACCGGACGGGGAACATCCATACTCAGTCGGTCCCACAGAGCATCCAGATTCGCACCGTAGTACGGCCCGAAGTCGAGAGCACGGGCCAGGAGTTGGTGAAGGTCGGTTTCGGTTCGCACCTCGCGGCCGTCGATCTTCAAGAGCACGTGTCCTCACCCGTCCCTGCTGGCAGCTACGCCACCGACGCGCGTCTCGTCTGTGCCAGGCCCGTGCCCGATCCGTGCCCGACACAGCGGTCAACACGGGGCGACAGGGATACGTGACCTGCCCAACGGTCAACGTTCGTTAGCGATCTCCCTGGTGCTGCAACTACCCTGGCAAACCGCTCGGCGTCGCCATCGCGTTCCTCGCCCTGGCCGCCTACAACGCCATGCAGGTGGGCTTGTACGGCGGATTCGGGCCGATCCTCGAAAGCGACCTGGCCGCACGGACCGGCATCAACGTTCCGTGGTGGTCGTGCGCCTACGCGGCACTGGCGGTCATCGCCGTGCTCGGCGTCCTGCGCATCGACCTGAACGGCAAGATCCTCGCCGCCATGCTTGTCGGAGAGATCGCCATTGCACTGGTCTACGACGCGGTCATGGTGACCCACCCGGCGGGCAACACCGTCAGCTTCGACACCCTCGCCCCGGACCATCTGCTCGCTGCAGGCATCGGCGCCGCCCTGGTGACAGCGATCACCGGCTTCGTGGGTTTCGAGGCCACGACGGTGCTCGCCGAAGAGGTCAAGGACCCACGCCGCACCGTCGCCCGCGCCACGTACATCGCAGTCACTGTCACCGGCGTGCTCTACGGACTGTCCGCCTGGGCGATGTCCGTCGCTACCGGACCCGACCGTATCGTCAACGCCGCCGGCGAGCAGGGCACCGACTGATGTTCAACCTGGTGTCCCCGTATGTCGCCAGTGAGATCGTCAGCATCGGCAGGATCCTGTTCATCACCAGCCTGTTCGCCGCCCTGCTGTCGTTCCACCACACCGTCGCCCGCTACCTGTTCGCCCTCGGCCGCGAACGCGTCCTGCCGTCGGCGCTCGCCCGCACCGGCCGCCGGACCCTCGCACCGGTCGTCGGCTCACTCACCCAGACGGCCATCGCCGCGGTGGTGCTCGCCGGGTACGTGTGGAGCGGCGCTGACCCCATCGTCAACTTGTTCTTCTGGATCACGGTGACCGGTGGCCTCGGCGTGCTGGTCCTGATGACCATCACCTCCGTCGCCGTGGTCGCGTTCTTCGCTCGGCGGCGGCACGACGAGAACGTCTGGCGCGCCGTGATCGCGCCCGCGATGGCCGCGCTCGTGCTCGGCGCGATCCTCTTCGTGACCGTCCAGCAGTTCGACACGCTGCTCGGCGTCGCCCCGACCTCACCGCTGCGGTGGCTGTTCCCCGCCGGGTACGCCGCCGTCGCCGTCCTCGGCCTCGCATGGGCGCTGTACCTGCGGCGCTCTCGGCCCGACGTGTACGACGCGATCGGCCTGGGCGTCGAAGCCGAATCCCTGCAACACCGGCATGCCGCGCCCGCCCGGCTGCCGGCATAACCCACGGAGTCCCGATGCCCACGCAAACAATCCGCCGAGCCACCGAAGCCGATGCGGTCGACCTCCTGCCCGTGTTCGTGGAAGGGTTCCTCGACGGGCCGATCGCCGACTGGCTGATCGAGGACCGCGACGAACGGCGCATCATCTACGAGCGCTACTTCCGCCTGATGCTGCGCCAGGGGCTGGCGAACGGCTGGGTCGACACCACGGCTGGCCTGAACGGCGCCGCGATCTGGTACCGGCGGCCGGCGGCCGCGGCCGGCCCGCCGCCCGGCTACCAGGACGACATGGCGTACGCCACCGGCAGGCACCTCGCACGGTTCCGCCTGATCGACGCGATGTTCGAGGAGCACCGTCCCCGGATCGAGCACATCTACCTGGCGTTCATCGCCGTCGCTCCGGGCCACCAAGGCAAGGGCGTCGGCACGGCGTTGCTGGCGCACGCCCACGCCGAACTCGACGAGGTCGGGCTTCCCGCGTACCTCGAAGCGAGCAACGCGGACAACATGCGGTTGTACAAGCGCCTCGGGTGGGAGGCCAGCCCGCGGCTTTTCCTGCCCAAGGCCGGGCCGCCCTTCTGGCGGATGTGGCGCAGCCAGCCGGATCCCACCGCGGTCGACGTCACCCCCTGACGTTCGCCGCGAATGAAGCTCCTGCCGCCCGCTGGCGGCGGCAGGAATGAGGGCCCGGAAGCGTGACCGCTAGTTGCAGGGGGTGCGACTAGAAACCCGGCGTCACGCAGCCGGGCCCGCCCCGCCCCGACAAGCCGGGACCTGCTTCCCGACATCGTTCGTGACCCACGTCAACCTCGGGAAGGCACTGATGAAAGCACTTCACATCGGCTATAGCTGCTGGGGATTCCTCGGCGACGGAGTGATCAACACCCCCGACGGCTCACGTTCCTACCGCCGGCCCGTGCTCGACGAGCTGCAGGCCGCCGGGCATCGGGTCACCCTGCTGCAGCGCAACCGCGACCTGCACGAGGCCGGCGTTGACCTGCGCGACCAGTTCGCGTTCAGCGAGAAGTTCCCCGACGACCTCGACGTCCTGATGCTGGAGTGGCGGTGGCCGCTGCCCGGCCGCAACACCACCGCGTGCGACGCGCCAGGGCACACCTGCGACCTGCACCGGCAAACCGAGCTGCTCGGCGCCTACACCTTCCGGGGCCCCCGACGGTGATCTGGGACCTCGACCGGCAGCTTCCCGCCGACGCGCCGATCCGCCAGCGGCCGAACGTGCGCGTATGCGAGTTCGCCACCCGCCCGAACCCCGGCGCCGCCACCGTCCTCTGCCCGGTCCCGGACGCGCAGCTCGACGCCATGGACCCGTACGCGCTGGCCCGCCTACCGCGGCCCCTCTCGCTGGTGTACGTGGGAAACCAGTACGACCGCGACGACCACTTCGCGACGTTCTTCGCTCCGGCCGCCGCGTACCTCGAGCACGAGGTCGCCGGGAAATGGACCCGTACCGAGCCGTGGCCGCACGTCAACTTCACCGGCCGGTGCGCATTCCCCGAGGTCGAGCAGTTCCACCGCGGTGCCCTCGCCACGGTGCTGCTCGCGCCCGAGCGCTACCGCACCGCCGGGCACATCACCCAGCGGATCTTCGAGGCGGTGCTCGCTGGCTGCATACCGCTGATGCCCGCCGACGTCGTCGACGGCGAACGGTTCGTCCCGGCAGGGCTCGTCGTCGCCGACGCCGCCGACGTCGTGGCCCGCGTCGAGATGCTCCAACGGATCCATGGCACCGAAGCGCACGGCGACCTGCTATGGCGCTGCCGACGCCGGCTCGACCAGATGCGCCTGTCCCGGCAGGTCGCTGTCCTCCAGCAGGTCATCGGAGACCCGCTGGGCATCCCCGCAAGGTAGAGGAGTCACCCGTGCTACAGCCTCAACCGTTCACCCACTTCGAGCCGGCGTACGTGTCCGTGCTCCGGCAGGTCCTCACCGGCTACCGCTACCAGACCTGCGGCCGGGGCAAGGACGCCCTGGAGATCATCAACTGCGGGTCCAGCCTCGCGGACCCTGTCGACCGGGTGCCCTACTTGGCCGCCAGGGGAATGAACCTGCCGTTCAACTTCGCCGAGGCGTTGTGGTACCTGACCGGACGCGACGACCTCGACATGATCGCCTACTACGCGCCGTCACTGCGGAACGTCTCCCCGGACGGGGCCATGCTCACCGGCACCGCCTACGGGCCCCGCCTGTTCCGCCCCACCGGCCCCGACGGGCGCAGCCAGTACGAGCGGGTGCTGCGGCTGCTGCGCGAGGAGTCGGACAGCAAGCGCGCCGCCATGATCATCATGGAGCCGGGTGAGCTGACCGACCCGGCCAACCCGGACGTGGCCTGCACCCTGTCGCTGCAGTTCATGCTGCGCGAGGACCGGTTGCACATGACCGCCTACATGCGCGGCAATGACGCCCTGATCGGCCTGCTCGGCGACACGTTCTCCTTCACCTTCATCCAGGAGTTCGCCGCGCGTGAGCTTGGCGTCGAGGTCGGGCAGTACGCCCACTACGTCGGGTCGATGCACGTCAACAAGCTCGACATCCCGAAGGTCACGGCGATCATCAACGAGGCCGGCTCGCCCACCCCCGGCCGCCGCTACCCCCTCGATGCGATGCCCCGCACCACGTGGGAGGAGCTGAAGGAGGTCTGCTTCTGGGAACAACGGCTTCGCCTCAACCAGGACCGGCTCACCCCCGAGCGCCTGCACGAGATCCCCCTGGACCCGTACTGGCGCAGGCTCCTCGCGCTGTTCGAGGTGTACCGGCAGATCAAGCACTCGCCGGACACGTCGGTATCGCGGGACAGCCTCGCGGAGCTGCACCCGGGCCACCGCTGGCTCGTCGCGGTCCGCTGGCCGTTCTGCGTGCCCGCCACCGCCGACGCGGTCGGTGCGTGATGACGCCGGAGTTCGCGGGCGTCGACTGGACGCAGTGGACCGTCATCCTGCTCAAGCCCGACTGCGTCCGCAGAGGCATCACGGGCGAGGTCATGCAGTGGATTCGGCAGGTCATCGACGTCGTCGACCTGCGCACCGTCTACCCGACGCAGGAGCAGGTCTTCGCCCACTACGACGACATGCTGCCCCTGTCCTCCGAGATCGGCCGCAACGTCCCGGCGGAGCTGTGCCGCATCTTCGTCGGCAAGCACGCCGCTGTGGCGCTCGGCCACGGCGACCAGGCCGCCGAGCGGCTGCGCGCCATCGTGGGCCCCACCGACCCGGCCATCGCGCCGCTGACCACCCTACGGGGTCGCTTCGCCGCGGACTCGCTGAACAAGGCCATGGCCGAGGGACGACTCGTCGACAACGTTGTGCACACCTCCGACCACAGCGGCGTGGTCGAGCGGGACTTCAGGATCTGGTACGGCTCGGCGGAAGCGCACCTGGTGCGCTCGCCAGTGAGGAGCAGACGATGACCGGAGCACTCACGGACCTGACCGGCGGGCGCCGGCAACTCACCCTGATGCCGGTGGAGCAGCAGGCCGCGCTCGACCCGTACATCGCCCAGTACATCGGTTACCGCAAGTCCGGGCTGTCCCTCAACCACATCGTCGGCTGCCCGCTGGACTGCGGCTACTGCGTACGGCACTTCTGGGGCAACTTCGACGACAAGACGCCGCACCTGCTCGTCACCACCGAGAAGGCGATCCAGGACCTGATCGACCACCCGCACTTCCGGCCGCACGTCACGCCGCTGCAGCTCTTCAACAAGGCCACCGACCCGATGCTGCCGGGCGTCAGGCCGCACCTCATGCAGGTGCTCCGCGCGCTCGACGCGCGCGGCTTCACCAACCACGTGCTGGTCATCACCCGATTCAAGGTGACCGCGGCGGACATGGTCGCCCTGGAGGAACTGCAGCACCTAAGGTCACGCTGCTGTTCACCTACTCGGGCATCCAGGACGACCGCGTCGAGCCGATCACGAAGTCCGCGATCACCATCAACTCGATCTACACGGCCATGGCCCACAAGAAGCGCACCGGCGTCGTGCTGTATTGGCGGCCGATCGTGCCGGGCTGGAACACCGACCCGGCCACCATCGCGCACGTGCTGGAGGTTGCCGGTGACGTCGACGCCGCGGTGTTCACCGGCTACTACCACAAGGAGGAGAACGCCGCGTACCTCCGCGCCCTCGGCGTGGAGGTCCCGTACGCCGACGACTACGCCCGCCGCAAGACTCTGCCTGCCGAGGTCGACGCCCTCGTCGTCGGCGCTTGGCGGGACTCCGGCATCACCACCCCGCTGTTCCGCAAGACGAGCTGCGGTGTCGCATTCGTGCACGGCGTGGCCGACTACAACGGCCACTGGGGCGTCCGGGAGATCTGCGACATCTGCCCGGAGGCGCAGAAGGCGCTGTGCATCGCCGACTACCGGGATCCCGACCCCGACGAGGTCAGCAGCACCCTGGCCATATTCGACTTCGAAGCGCCGTTCCTGATCGAACCCGGGTACGTCTGGAGGCGCGGCCTGAACGAGCAGCAGCGGTGCGCTCTACAGCACGCTCTGCGCCACCAGTTCTGGGACTCCCGGCAGCCGCATTTTCCGGGCGCCCACGGCCGACAGCTCCTCGGCCACGACGTCGACCCCGCCGTCGCCGCCCAGTTCAACAAGGTACGTGCGGAGCTGATCGCGGCGGTTCAGTATGGGGATGACGACTAGTAGGGGAACAGCATGAACGGCAGCCCGGTCACCTGGACCAACGCGAACCTCGTCGCCGTCGATCTTGAAGGCTCTGGCGCGCAGGACCGTGACGACGAGGCCATCCTGGAGGTGGCGCTCGTACCCCTCGTGGCCGGGCTGCCTCATCTAACAGATAGCTTCGAAACCCTGATCAACCCGCAGAGGCCGATCGGCCGGCACCCATGGCTCTCACCCGGGCTCACCAACGCCGCCCTCAACCAGGCACCGACCATCAACGAGGTCGCGCAGCGCCTCACCGACATGATCAATGGCCGCTACCTCGTCGGTCACAACGTGGCTGTCGACTGGCGGCTGATCAAGCGCCGAGTTCCCGACCTCGCGCCGGCTGGCCTCATCGACACCCTTCGGCTCGCCCGCGCGGTGGGCGCCTCCCGGCGAAGTCTCACCGTGCTCCTGGACGATCTGAGCCTCACCAGAGACATTTATGCCATCGTGCCGGGCGGCCAGCCGCACCGAGCGCTGTGGGATGCTACGGCCTGCGCGATTCTGCTCCCCGCGCTTGTCCAACGTCACTGGGGACGTACGCCGAGCGCCACCGAGTTGCTGGCCGCGGCCGGCATCCCCATGACCGACGCGACATCACAGCCAGCTCTGTTCTGAACGGCTGCCGATCGAAGACGCTCTCGACCGCACGCCCCGGCAGTTCAACGATCACCTGCCGACGGCGAAGGGCCCGGAGGGGGGTGAACCTCCGGGCCCATCGCTTCGCAGTACCGCTGACGCGGGGTCGGCTTACGCGACCAACCAGGGCCAGTCAGCGTTGCGACCAGCCTCCATCAGCGACACGAGCCGGAACGCGTGGTCAGTCAGGCCACCAACGGTGTGCCTGGTGCCCGCGCCCGAGGCGTTCGCGCCGACCTTGTAGCCGCTGATGTTCCAGGTGTAGACCGGAACGTCCTTCTGCACGATCTGGTCGATCGAGTGGTACCGGCCGCTGTGGTGCTGCTCGTCGGTAACGATCAGCACCCAGTCGGGCGGTCGAAGTGCGTGGCATCCGCACCGAGCGTGTCGGTGTAGTTCTCCATGCGGAAGCGCCCCATCACGTTGAGCAGCGCGTCACCGCGGCGGAAGCCCACCCGGTACGACGGGAGATCCATGTGGCGAACTATGGCGTCTACGGGGCCCGCAAGATCTGGCACGAGCTGCACCGCCAAGGACATCCGACGGCCCGGTGCACGGTCGAGCGGTTGATGCGTGGCGCCGGCCTTGCCGGCGTCGTGCGCGGCAAGAAGATCCGCACCACCGTCGCCGATCCTGGGCATGAACGTGCCGCTGATCTACTCAACCGGGACTTTACCGCCGCCCGGCCGAACCGGTTCTGGGTCGCGGACTTCACCCACGTGGCCGCCTGGTCCGGCGTCGTCTATGTCGCCTTCGTCGTTGACGTCTACTCCCGGGCGATCGTCGGTTAGTCCGCGGCGACGAACAAACGCACCCCGCTGGTCCTCGCCGCCCTGGACATGGGGCTGTGGCGCCGCGACCGCGCCGGCCAGCCGATCGGGGCGGGCCTGGCGCACCACAGCGACGCGGGCAGCCCAGTACACCTCGTTCTTCACCACCCACCTGCTCCACGCCGGTATCGACGCCTCCATCGGCAGCGTCGGCGACGCCCTGGACAACACGCTGATGGAATCCACCATCGGCCTCTACAAAACCGAGCTGATCAAACCCCGCCGCCCGTGGCGCAGCCTCGCCCAGGTCGAACTGGCCACCGCCGAGTGGGTCGACTGGCACAACAGCCAGCGCCTGCACTCCGCAACCGGCCACGTCCCACCGGCCGAATACGAATCGATGTTCTACGCTCAACCCCAGCCCCGCGAGGTGGTTCGAACCAACAGATGAGGAGTGTCCGGCCCATAGGGGTCACTTCACCAGCCCTCGCCGCGCGGCCTTGGCCGCCGCAGGAAGTAACTCGGGTGGGACTCCCGTCCGGTCCGCCTCCAACCGCGGCGACCAGGCCGCAGGTCGCCGAGGGCAGGGCCCTTCGGATCAATCCGTTTATGCCTGTCCTGTCGTCCACCCGACACCCGCCCGCCCGTCGCGGCATCCCGCTCGGGCCGCGGCAGTTGCATGATCGACCGATGCGGCTTCGACGCACCCTCGCAGCTCTGACTGCCGCTACGCTCGCCCTCACCGGCTGCGGCAACGACACCCCTATCAGCCCCCAAAGCGCCGGCCCGGCCGCCACCAGTGCCGCTCAGAAGGCTCCGGCGCCACCCGCCGTTCCGTTGGACGCGACGGCGGTGCTGATGAAGCTGAACGCCGCGAAGATCGGCCTCACCCATGGCACGGTGCAGGACGAGGACACGGATCCGAACGACTTGCTCGGCCGTCCCAACGGCTACACGTCCCGGGCGTCCGCCGATCTCCCCGGCGGCGACAGCGAAGCTGTGGCGCAGGTTGCACGTTCGAGCCGAGGCGCCATCGATTAAGCCCAGGGCGTGAAGGTTCCGCGGTGCGGGACACGGCACGGCCGTGTGGTCAGGACCAGGGTTCTTCGCCTAGCAGGTCGCGGCACGCTGTCTTCAGCTTCTGTTGAGCTTCGGTGACCCGGGCCTCGGCCTGTGTCATGTCCGCTTTGCCCTTGCTGCCCACGTCCAGGTCGCCAGCCTCCTTCACGGCCAGCACCAACTCCTTGCCGGCGGCGCTTATCGCGGGGTCTGTCGAGCGAACAGCCCGGGTCGCGACACTGCCATTCAGGATCCAGCCATGGTCATTCTCCTTCAACCGTTGCGCCAGCAAGATGCAGCCGCTGCGGCTGTACTGGTCGGGGCTGGGACGGTTTCCCTGCGGCTTGGCGTCGCTGCAGGCGGGGAGAAAGAGGGCGGCACCTAGCAGGCCCGTGGCGAGGGGTCGCTTCATCGGCGGATCTTATCCCAGTGATCATGAGTTAGTGCTCCGCGATGAATGAGCCAGCCTCATGGCTGCTTGCCCAGCTCATTGACAGCGGGTGTTTTCTTCGTGACAGAACCCCTTGAAGGGTGCCGCGTCCTGTGGGGTCTACTCAGGGCACCGGTCGCGTCTTTCACTGGCGGTGCGGATCATGACGATTCACAGACTGAGAGTGGGCACCTTGCCTGACGGCGAAGGCTAGAACTGGCCTCGCCAACGCAAAGTCCGCATAGTCCTCTCCGGCAACGCCGTCGTTGACCCCGCCGGTTCGGAGAGGCCACAGTTTCCCGCTCCGCCAGTTCCGACGCTTCCGCCGGGTCTCGAACGTGGCTGATCACGCGGCCGTAGCCCATGTCGTCTTCGTCTTCGGGGCGGAAGGTGGGAACATGGATAGATTGCGGTAGTTCTCGCTATCTAGGTCCTGTATCTTGGACGGACACGTTGTAGCCAGTCTGCCAGCGCTAGACCGCGACACAGCGGGTGCCTCGGGCGCCCGCCAGCGTGATGGGGTCGACAAGGGTCCGGCCGTGTCGACGCATGGCACTTGCTCCCGCCGCGCTGGCGTCGATGTGGTGCCGAGGACTGAGACTCGACTCCCAGCAGCAACGCGCTGACCAGGGTTTCCTGCGCGGTGGCCTCTTGGGCGGGACGGAGTGGTCAGCTTCTGCCGCTGCGGGCGGGCCCCTGTCGGCAGTCGGACTTCTGGCTGGTCTTCGTTAGGTGATGAGGACGGCGTGTTTGACGCAGCAGACGGCACGCCGCCGGGCTTGCGGAGAGGCGACGGGCGGGGCGGTCGGCAAGGCGGAATCTGGCACGCGTTTGGTGGGATGTCGGCGGACAGTAGGCAGGACCGATTGAGGGGTTGGTGGTCCCTGGCCACTGATGCTGCGGGCTGCTTACGGTGGGTGAGGCGCCTGCCGGTCCCGAAGCTCGTTGTCCGATTCGTCCTCACGGTATGTGATAGATCTTTACATCTGTCGATCCGGGTCTCTACAGTTCGGCCACTTCATCACGTGTGATCAACGGGGGACCTGCGGTGACTGCTGCCCGACGTCGTGTCAGTTTGTTTTCGGCTGTTCCTTGGCCGCGGCGGCGGTGGGCTTCGCTGTTGTCGACGGCGCTACTCGCCGGCGTCGTGGTGGTGCCGTCTGCTTCAGTGTCGGCGGCGACGTCGGTGCCGATGGCGCCGTTGGTGGCCAGGGATGCGGGGGCGGCCTCGCGGTTGGCGCAGGAGACCGGGCAGCGGGTGGAGGTCGGTGCGGGGCGTTCGGAGTTGACGCAGGTTTTCGCGTTGCCGGATGGCGGGTTCCAGCAGGAGTCGGCGGTGGTGCCGCAGCGTGCGCGTCGCGCGGATGGTTCGTGGGCGCCGCTGGATCTGTCTCTTACGCGGGGTGGTGACGGGTTGTGGCGGCCGGCGGTGTCGGTGGCTGACGTGCGCTTCTCGGCTGGTGGTAGCGGGCCGATGGTGACGTTGGTGCGTCGGGGCAAGAGTTTCAGCCTGTCGTGGCAGGGCGGTTCGTTGCCGGCACCGGCGGTCGTCGGGGACTCGGCGACGTATCCGGGTGTGCTGCCGGATGTGGACCTGGTGGTGCGGGCCACGTGGACGGGTTTCTCTCATGTGTTGGTGGTGAAGAGCCCGCAGGCGGCGGCGAATCCGGCGTTGCGTCAGCTTCGCTTCGAGGTTGGCGGGGACGCGGGGGCGGTGCGGATTGGGGATGGGGAGCTGCGTGCCGTCGCTGGCGGCGAGGTGTTGGCGGAGTCGGCGGCGGCGACGATGTGGGACTCGACGCCCAGTTCCGCGCCGCGTCCGCAGATCGCTGGTCGCGCCACAGCGGGGACGAAAGCGGGGCAGAAGGAGTCGTCCCCGGTCGGTCCGGGGGACGCGGCGGTAACCGCGCCGGTGCGCACGGAGGTAACCAGCGGCGGTGATGTGGTGTTGCACCCAGATTAGGCGCTGCTGACCGGCCCAGGGGCGGTGTTTCCGGTGTTCATCGACCCGCCGTGGTCGACGGGTAAGAGCCGGTGGGCGTACGCGACGAACAACAACTCTACGAACTCGGATGTCAGCGTCGCCCGGGTCGGAAAGAACCCGGACACGGGGGTGCTGTACCGGTCGTTCTTCGACTTCCCGCTCGTGGGCATCGCGAAGAAATTCATCTCGAAGGCGTATGTGCAGGCGACGTTGGATCACTCCTGGTCCTGCGGTGACACGATCACCTACCTGTGGCACGCGGGTCCGATCTCATCGACTCCGCGCACGAAGTGGTCGCCGGTGATGAAGCAGGCGATCGAGAACGCCTATTCGCATGGCAACGAGGCTGACGGGTGTGGGGCGAAGGACCCGGATATGACCGTGAACTTCGAAAGCTCGGTCATTACCAGCAAAATTCAGGACCATGCGGCGAATTCAGCTCCGTACATCACGTTGGCGCTGTGCGCGTGCGCGGGTAACGGCAGCGGTGAGACCACTCAGGACCGGTGGAAGAAGTTCTTCCCGAACAGTGTGAAGCTGATTGTGGACTATAGCTCCTACCCCGGGCAGCCGTACGGGTTGCAGACGACAGGCGCCGCCTGTTCGCCAGGTGTCCGCTCGGTGATCGGCACGTTGGCGCCGACGCTGTCGGGAGTCTTCCCGGACGCGGATGGCACGCAGGCGTTGAGAACCAAGTGGGAGTGGCTGGAGATTCCGGCGTCGGGGACCTACAACGACAGCACCCCGCGGAAGACCGCGCCGGCGGGGGCGTCGGTGCCGGCGGGTGGCCGGTCGACGACGGCGGCGTTGTCGGGGCTGGTCAACGGCAAGTCGTACGCGTTTAGGGCGATGGCCACCGACCCGGCACCGTACAACCTGCCCAGCGTGTGGTCGGCGTGGTGTGAGTTCACCACCGACGTGAGTTACCCCGATGTGACCGCGACGGTGACCACCACGCCGGGTGGGCCGGGGGAGAAGGGCGTGTTCGCCCTGTCGTCGAACACGTCGACGGTGGTGAAGTTCCGCTACGGCTGGACGTTCCCTCCCACAACGGAGGTCACCGCGACGGGCACTGGCGTCCGCACGGCGTCGGTGACCCTGACGGCTCCGAAGTACGGTGAGAACATCCTGTTCGTCTCGGCGATCAATTCGGCGCAGACGGAGGGGCAGGGGTCGGTGGGGTTCATCGTGGACCGGCCGGCGCCGCCGACGAACTGGTGGAAACTCGAACTGCGTCCGGGTGTCACCCAGACCCAGGCGCTGACCGACGAGCGAATTGAAGCAACGATCGCCACGCCGCTGTCCCCGGCCGGGGTGACCTGGTCCCCGGGCCTGCGGCTGCCGGGTGCGTCGAGCCCGGCGTTCAACGGATCGTCCTCGGCGGTGAATTACCACCAGTCGGTGGTGAACACGACGGAGTCGTTCAGTGTGGCCGCGTGGGTGCGCCTGTCGGCGTTGCCGGCCAGCGAGGACAACGTCGCGGTCAGCCAGGACGGTACGAGTGCCGCCGGGTTCCAGCTCGGTGTCCGGATGGCGGGGTCGCCGTTGACGCCGCGGTGGGCGTTCGTCATGAAGGACACCCCGGATCAGGCCAGCACGACTCGCTCCGCAGCTGGGGTCGCCGCGTTGACGTCGGCGGATGTGGGGAAGTGGACGCATCTCGCGGGGGTGTTCGACCGGCCGTCGGGCAAGATGCTGCTCTACGTCAACGGCACCCTGGTCGGTGACGCCGACCGGGCTGCCGCGCCGTGGGCGGCGACCGGGGTCTTCTCGATCGGCCGTGGTTTCAACGCCGCACCGGCGAAGTGGTTCACCGGTTCGATCGCCGACGTGCAGGTCTACGACCGGGTCCTTGTGGCGCAGGACTTCACCGGCAGCCTCGCGACGGACGCATACCCGTTCAACGAGCCCGGCATGGTCAGCGCGCCGAGGACATCGGCGTGGGACTTCAAGAACGCCTACCCCTGCTATGAGGCCGGCACCGACCCGTCCTCCTCGGCCTGCCGGGTGAGCGAGGCGGGCGATTACAGCCGACGGCTCGCCCTGACCGACGGCAGCTGGGTCGGCTACGGGCAGCGCAACAAGGCACTCCTGCTGGACGGGACACACTTCGTCGAGGACCCGAGCGACCCGCACTACAACCAGGTGACCCAGGAGTACGGGCGCGCCCAGGACAACCTCGGCGACGAGGCCACCCCGAACTGGAGTGACGGGGCGGTGGTGCGCACCGACGCGTCGTTCACGGTCTCGGCATGGGCGCGGGTGGAGGCGGCGACGGGTCGGCAGACGGTCCTGTCGCAGGATCACGGCTCCGGCTACAGCGGTTTTGACCTGCAGTTCCGTGACACCTCCGGCGGGCAATGGGCCTTCACCGTCCGCGCCGCGGCAACCAACACCACCGCGATCACCACCGCCGCGACCACCGCAGTCGATCCGACAGAGTGGCATCAACTGACCGGGGTGCTCGACGCCGAGCGCCGGCAGATCCGCCTCTATGTCGACGGGGAGCTCAAGGCCACTACGGCGATGGTCTCGGCGTGGCAGCGGTGGAACGCCACCGGCCCGTTCGTCGTGGGCCGCTCTGACCAGCCCGCCGGGTTCACCGATTGGCTCACCGGCGGGGTCGACGACGTGGTCGCCTACCAGGGCGCGTTCACCGATGGCGGTGTGCGCGAGCTGTACAACACCCAGGTCAACCAGACGGGCGAGGAGTGACCATGCCCGCCGACAAGCCTGTTCACCGCCACGATCAGAAGCCGGCGCCGCGCCGGAGGACCACCCGAGATGGGATGCTCACGGTGCTAACTCTGACCCGCCGCCCCCACCGCCCCCGCCGGCTTCGTCTGCTGTCCACGACGCGTCGGCTGATCGCGGCGACGGTGACCGCGGTCCTCGGCGCCGGCGTTCTCGCCGTCCCTCCGGCGCAGGCCAAGCCCCGCCCGTCGCTCCCGAGCGTGCGGCCGGAGAAGCTCGACTCCATCGGCGGCCCGGCGAAGCAGAAGGCGCTACCCACCAAGGCGGCCAAGACCGCCACGTGGGACAAGCCGGTGTGGCCGGCGCCGGGCCGCGCCCGAGTCGCCCTGCCGACGGCCACCGCCCGCGCAACCACCGCCGCTCCGGTACGCGCCGGCAGCCTGCCGGTGCGAGTCTCCCGCTCAGCGACGCCCTCCGGGCGTGCGGTCACCGGCGTGAACGTCGAGGTCCACGACCGCGGAAAGAGCCCCAGCGCGTGGCGTGATGGGCTGTTGCTGACTCTGCGGCCCGACGGCGCCGCCGGGCCGGCGGACGTGGATGTCACCGTCGACTACAAGGCGTTCCGTCATGCCTTCGGCGGCAACTGGTCCTCGCGGCTTAAACTGTGGACTCTCCCGGCGTGCGCCCTGACGACCCCGGTCGCGTCTGAGTGCCGGGCCACGCCGGTCAAGTCCGTCAACTCGGTCGCGGACGGCACCGTGAGCGCGCGGGTGTCCGCAGCTCCGGCCGGGACCGTGATGGCCCTCGCTGCCGGTGCCACTGGTGTTCAGGGTGACTACTCCGCCACGCCGCTGGCCGCCTCATCCACCTGGTCCTCCGGGGGATCGACCGGCAACTTCACCTGGTCCTACGACATGCGCGTGCCCCCGGCAGCAGGGCTGGCGCCGAAGGTGTCCCTGGCTTACTCCTCGGGTGCCGTCGATGGGCGTTCCAGCGCGGAGAACAGCCAACCGTCGTGGGTCGGCGAGGGCTTCGACTTCTCGCCCGGGTTCATCGAACGCAGCTACGTGCCGTGCAGCGAGGACATGGCCGGCTCGGCCAACAACACGGTAAAGACCGGCGACCTGTGCTGGCGCTCCTACAACGCCACCATGTCGCTGAACGGCGGCGGCAGCGAGCTGGTCTTCGAGGCCAGTAAGGGCTGGCACTCCCGCGACGAGGACGGCTCGAAGATCGAGAAGCTGCCCGGGGCGAGCAACGGCGCCAACGGTGGCGAGCACTGGAAGGTCACCACGACCGACGGCACCCAGTACTTCTTCGGCCTGAACAACCCGCCCGGCCAGAGCGCCGCCACGAACTCCACCTGGACCGTCCCGGTGGCCGGCAACCACACCGGCGAGCCCTGCAACAAGTCCACCTTCGCGACGTCGTTCTGCGACCAGGCGTGGCGGTGGAACCTCGACTACGTCGTCGACCCCCGCGGCAACACCATGTCCTACTGGTACGCCCCGGAGACGAACCGGTACGGCAGAAACAACAAGGCGACCGACAAGGCCGTCTACACCCGCGGCGGCACGCTCAGCCGCATCGACTACGGCACCTGGGACCGCCCGACCGGCCGCTCCATCACCCCGACCGGGCAGGTCGCCCTCACCGCCCTGGACCGCTGCGAGTCGAACTGCACCAACCACAGCCCCGGCGTCAGCTGGAAAGACGTCCCCTGGGACCAGGAATGCACCTCCAACGATGCCGACTGCGGCACCAACAACACCCCGACGTTCTGGTCGACCAAGCGATTGGCGAAGGTGACCACCCGGGTCTGGGACACCACCAAGACCACCCCCGCCTGGCAGGACGTCGACTCCTGGACGCTCACCCACACGTACCCGTCGGT
This sequence comes from Micromonospora sp. WMMD1274, assembly GCF_049179035.1. Lineage (NCBI taxonomy): Bacteria > Bacillati > Actinomycetota > Actinomycetes > Micromonosporales > Micromonosporaceae > Micromonospora > Micromonospora sp. WMMD1274. Next base: position 567,764 of record NZ_JBMHMG010000001.1, on the reverse strand, counting down.
CGGTGACGGCAGCGACTACGCCGGCATGTGGCTCGCCTCGATCGTGCACACAGGCCTGGTCACCAACACCACCGCCACCGGCCCCACCGCGCTGGACCCGGTCGTGATGCCGCCGGTGACGTTCGAACCCACGGCCCTGCAGAACCGTGTTCTCGCCTCGCACAACACCACGAACAACCGCAACCGCATCGGCAACATCATTACCGAGACCGGATCCAAGATCCAGGTCACCTACAGCGACCGCGAATGCTCCTCCAGCAACCTGCCCTCCGCCCCGGAGACCAACACCAAACTCTGCTACCCCGTCATTGGCCCCGACCCCTACAACCCGGGCGGTTCCGACATCACCGAGTGGTGGCACAAGTACGTCGTCCGGAAGGTCTCCCAGTCCGACATCCCAGCAGTCGTGGACGGCGTCGACTATCAGGCGCCAGTGCAGAACACCTTCTACGACTACCTCGGCGACCCGGCCTGGCACTACGCCGACGACGACGGACTCATCAAGCCCAAGCGCAAGACCTGGAGCCAGTTCCGCGGCTACCGCACCGTCGAGACCCGCACCGGTGACGCCCCCAGGCAGACCCTGACCCACACCACCTACCTGCAGGGCATGCATGGCGACCGCCTCAACCCCACCGGCGGCACCCGCACCGTCACCATCGGCGCCTCGCTCGGTACCGAGACCGTCTACGACGAGGACCAGTTCGCCGGCATGATCCGCGAAAAGGTCGTCTACAACGGCACCACCAGCAAGCCGGTCAGCAAGACCGTCAACGTTCCCTGGCGCTCCCCGGAAACCGCGTCGCGCACCATCAACGGCGACATCGTCACCGCCCGCTTCGTCAACACCAAGACCACCTACCAGGCCACCGCGCTCGGCGTCGACGGCCAGGGCGGCTGGCGTACCACCCGCACCCAGTCGATGTTCAACAACACCTACGGCACCGTCGACCGGGTCCAGGACGATGGCGAGTGGCCCGCCACCGGTGACGAGCAGTGCACCGAGCTGACCTACAACCGCAACACCGGCGCGAACATCACCGGCACGGTCAAGCAGACAACTACCACCGCCCTCGCCTGCGGCACCGCACCGACCAGCACTGCGGACGTCATCTCCGATACCCGCAACAGCTACGACGGTGCCGCCAGCCCGAACACCGCACCCACCTACGGCGCGGTCACCAAGGTCGAAAAACTCAAGGACTGGTCCCCGTCCGCCGGAACCGTCTGGCAGACCACCGCGCAGAGCACCTACGACGCGTTCGGCCGCATCGCCACCGCCACCGACGCGCGCGGCAACACCACCACGACCACATACACACCGGCCACCGGCCCGATCGCCTCGATCAACACGTCGAGCCCCGACCCCAACGGCGGCGCCGCGTGGACCACCAGCGTTACCAACGCCCCCTACTGGGGCGTCCCGGTCAAGACGACTGACCCCAACAGCCGGGTGAAGGACAGCACCTACGATCCGCTGGGCCGGGTCGCGAAGGTCTGGGCCGTCGGCTGGGACCGCAAGAACCGCGAATCCATCCCATCAGCCGCCTACACGTACTCCTACGCGCCGAACCGCAACGCGTATCCCTGGGTCCAGACCAAGACCGTCAACGCCGGCAACGGAATCCTGACCACCTACCAGATCTACGACGCGCTGCTGCGGCCCCGACAGACCCAGTCCACCGGCGCCAACGGCGACCGGGTCATCACCGACACCATCTACGACAAGTCCGGACGGGTCGACGCCACCTACGGCGTCCACGGCAAGATCGGCGCCCCGTCAGGAATACTGTGGGGGCAGCCCGAGTGGTCGGTGCCGACGGTGAACCGCACGATCTACGACGACGCCTCCCGTCCCACCGCCAGCATTCTGCTCGGCACCGACGGGATCATCAACCAGGTCGAGAAGTGGCGCAGCACCACCACCTATCTCGGTGACCGCACCAGCGTCACGCCGCCCGCGGGCGGCACCCCCACCACCACCGTCACCGACGCTCGAGGCCGCACTGTCGAGCTGCGGCAGCACACCACCGGCCAGGGCGTCACCGGTGCCTACCAGGGCACCAAATACACCTACAACCGCAAGGGCCAGCTCGTCGCCGTTGCCGATGTCGACGGCAACGAGTGGGTCTACATCTTCGACGTCAAGGGCCGCCAGATCTCGGCCAAGGATCCCGACAAGGGCACCACCAGCAGCACCTACACCGACACCGACGACCTCGCCGCCACTGAAGACAACCGCGGTGAGGTCCTCGCCTACGAGTACGACAACCTCGGTCGCAAGATCGGGCTCTACGACGACACCATCTCCCCTGCCACCAAACGGGCGAGTTGGAAGTTCGACAAGGCAGACATCATGTTCGGCGGTGAAGCCGTCCGCGGTCAGCTCACCGAAACCACCCGCTTCGACCCGCCCGGATCCACCCACGCCTACAAGATCCGGTACCTCTCCTTCACCAAGCGCTACCAGCCCGGCGCGGTGCACTACGTCATTCCCTCCTCTGAGACCGGTCTGAACATCACCTGGGAAATCGGCTACGGCTACCGGGAACAAGACGGCTCACCAGAAAGCGTCACCATGCCCGTCGCGGGTGACCTCACCGGCAGCGAAACGATCACCACCGGCTACAACTCCACCTCGGGCCTGCCCGTCACCCTCACCACCGGCTCCGCCTACGGCAACAGCTACGTCATCGGACAGCAGTACACCGCCTACGGCGAACCCACCCTGCTCACCCGCAAAAGCGCCGGCAACTACGTCGAAGAGACCAACGCCTACGACCTGACCACCCGCCGGCTCACCAACACCTACATCAAACCCGAAACCGCCACCGGCACCGTCTCCAACCGCACCTACAGCTACGACGACGCCGGCAACATCACCTCCATCGCCGACCAACCCGCCGTCGGACCCACCGACACCCAATGCTTCAACCAGGATCTGCTCGGCCGGCTCACCAGCGCCTGGACCCCGAAGGCCGGCGTCGACTGTCAGACCGCCCCCACGACGGCCAACCTCGGCGGTCCCGCCCCCTACTGGCACGACTGGACCTTCGACAAGGTCGGCAACCGGCTCACCGAAACCGCCCGCACCAGCGCCGGCGACACCAAACGCACCTACACCGTCCCCATCGGCGGCAAGAACGTCGTCCGCCCCCACGCCGCCACCGCCGTTCTCACCGAAGCCCCCGGGCAGCCGGCCGTCACGAACGCCTACGCCTACGACGACGCCGGCAACACCACCTGCCGGCCCACCGGCCCCGCCGCCAACACCTGCCCCCCGGGCAACGCATCGCAGAACCTGTCCTGGGACCCCGAAGGCCGCCTCAGCAGCATCTCCGGCGACGCCCCTAGCGCCGGCAGCAACATCTACGACGCCGACGGCAACCGACTCCTGCGCCGCGACGCCACCGGCACCACCCTCTACCTACCCGGCATGGACATCCGCTGGAACGGCACCACCCGCAACACCACCCGCTACTACACCTTCGCCGGCCGACTCATCGCCTCACGCACCGCCACCGCACTCACCTGGCTCATCACCGACCACCAAGGCACCCAACACACCACCATCAGCAACTCCGGCACACAAACCGTCACCCGCCGCTACCAAACCCCCTACGGCAACCCCCGAGGATCACAAATCCCCTGGGCAAACCCCAAGGGCTTCGTCGGCGGCGACAACGACCCCACCGGACTCACCCACCTCGGCGCCCGCGAATACGACCCAGGACTCGGTCGATTCATCAGCGTCGACCCACTGCAAGACCTCACCAACCCCCAGCAATGGCACGGCTACAGCTACGCCAGCAACAGTCCCATCACTCGCAGTGACCCCAGCGGCCTCATCGAAGAAGACTGCGCGATCTTCGACTGCTACGGCTACGACGTCGCAAAGGGAGACTGCCCCGGCGGATGCGGTTCGAGCGAAAACGAGGCATACGGCAAATCTCGGCACCTTACTGGTAGCGCGCCTCAAAGACCACGCACCAACCCGCGATCGCCCGCCAAGAATGTCAGCGTTCCCGTCTATGTCGACATCGACAAGTTCACCAGAGCGTGGAACAACCACCGTGGAGCCCACTTCGCCGCAGCCAGCGGCGGATGGGAAGTTTCCCCCGAATTCATGCTGCAAGCCGAAATCGAGCTAGCACTACTCGTATGCGATGAAATTGGCCGATCGGAATGCGGTGATTGGTACAATCAGCTGTTCGATGGTCGTGCCGACTCCGTCTGTGCCCAGGTCTGCGGCCTGGATGACCTACCAGGCATGCCCGGAGCGATCGGCCTTCGACCGAGTGCCAAGGCGGCGGCGGACGGCGGATCTGGTGGATCACCGGCGCTTGGGGGAAGCCGAGGTGCCTCTGGCGGCGCCTGTAGTTTCTCCGGCGACACAGAAGTCCTGCTCGCCGACGGCACCAAAAAGAAGATGAAAGACCTGCGGGTCGGGGACATAGTTGCTGCAACCGACCCGGAAACCGGGGAAAGTGGTGCCGAAGGCATTACCAACCTCTGGATCCACGAAGACGAGCTGCGCCTTCTGTCCCTCGATGGTGGATCGGTAGCGACGACCAACGACCACCCGTTCTGGAATGCAGGTGAACGCGAGTGGCAGCCCGCGGAGGAACTCGATGCGGGTGATGCTCTTCTCACCCATGACGGTAGGCAGCTGGTTATTAGAGGGATTGGCGCGGACTCTCGCTCCCAGGCGGCGTACAACCTGACGGTTGCCAACCTTCATACGTACTACGTTCTTGTTGGTGACACCCCGGTTTTGGTTCATAATACGTGCCCGAAGGGCGCGAAGCGGGGTCCCAAGCCGGCAGGAACCGGGCCGCATAATCTTAAAATCGAGGCCGTTGGCCGGTCTGTTGTCGATGGAGAGATCATCGCGGGCGGTGGTGTGTTGCCGGAACGAGCTATCGCAACGCCTGGGGGTTTCAAGGGGACTCGACGCCCTGACATCCTTGTACGTCGTCAAGACGGCTCAATCTACGGCATCAACGTGGGGAAGAAGGCTGCGAATGGTGCGCCAATCAAGCGCGAAGCGGAGGCCATCTCTGACCTTGAGGGCGCGGGAGTCGAGATGCACTTCGTGGCTTACAATTGAGGCACTATGACGAAACTTTCTATGCAATTCCACGCCACGCAGGCCGAGGTTGCCTCATGGGTAGCTCATTGGGTTGAAGAGTTCCAACTGGCAATCGCTGTTGAAGTATTCATTCCTGGATACCGCGTGCGGCCGTGCGAGAGGGATGCGGCGTTGGACGCGATCCGTGATCTGCCCGACATGAGCCGAGTCGTTCTGAATCTGACTCCCATGGATTTAGCGGTCGATTCGTCAATTCGCTTCCTTAGGGCAAATCCAGATGTTCTCACGGTGTCGCTAGGTGCCCAATCTCAGGATGAACTGCGTGAGACGGTTATTGGTGCGATGACGGATCATCGCGAAAGCCTCAAGACGTGGCGAGCGATAATTGCAGGGGCCAAGAAGTCAATGCTTAACGGCTCGATAGTTGTCAATCCCGTGACTGGGGCGAGGCAGGACGCAAGGGGTCATTACTATACTGCGGGTGCTCGCGAGATGGCCAAGCGTGGAGCCCGCCTGTTGGCCTCCGTGGGCTGGAATGAGTATCACGTAACCGAATAGAAGCCGTCACATGTTCAGGCTCACGTCAGTCTTAGAGCGTGTTGAGATGGGGTTGATTAGGTCCAGGTGAAGGTGCGGCGGGCTTGCCGGCGTGCGGGTTGGCTGCGGGTGATGCGGCGGGTCATGCCGGCGATCGCGGCCCAGCGGATAAGGGCTTCGGAGTTGGCTGGGTGCCGTTCGTAGTCGCGGGCGAGCCGGCGGCAGGCGGTGAGCCAGGCCAGGGTGCGTTCCACGACCCAGCGGCGTGGGTGGACAGCGAAGCCGCGTTGGTCGGCGGGTTTGCGGACGATCTGCAGCGTGGTGCGCAGGGTGTCGCGGGTCCAGTCGATCAACCGGCCGGTGAAGCCCTGGTCGGTGAAGACGTGCCGGATCGGGGTGACCATGTAGGCGCTGAGAGGGCCGTCTTGGCTCCGTCGCGGTCCTGCTAGCTCGCGGCGAGCACGGTGACGGTGACGGTGACCAGCAGTCCCAGGGTGTCGGTGATGATGAACCGTTTCCGGCCGTTGATCTTCTTGCCCGCGTCGTAGCCTCGACTGTCCCGGCCGACGGTGTCGGCGCCCTTCACGCTCTGCGAATCGATGATCCTCGCCGACGGCTCCGGCTGGCGGCCCTGTTGCACCCCTGCCTTTGATCCGCAGCGTGGCCAGGAGTTTCTCCGTCACGCCGGCTTCTTCCCACCGGGTGAAGTACCAGTACACCGTCTGCCACGGCGGCAGGTAGCCGGCAGATAGCGCCACGGGCACCCGACCGCACGACGTACAGGATCGCGTTGACGATCTCCTGCCGCGGATGCTTCTCCCGCCGGCCGTCCGTGTTCGGCTCCGGCAACAGCGGCTCGATCAGCGACCACTGGGCATCAATCAGGTCCGAGGGGTAACCGCGACGCGCAGACACCGCGCCACCGTGCCCGCCGCGGCAGCCGATGTCATGCCGCCACGCCGTCCACATCAGACCCTCTCGAACACGCACTAAGTCGAACCGAAGTTCTGCTTTTTTACGGAGCCGTTTCCGGGCGTGGCGGGGCCGTCGACTCGCGAATTCGGAGTGACGTCGGCAGGGTGACCGATTCGGCCGTCTGTCCGTCGCGGAGTTTGAGGAACATCTGTATGCCGAGCCTGCCGAGTTCCTGGCCGGGCAGGGCGATCGTGGTCAGAGCTGGTGTCATCAGGACCGCTATCGGCAAATCGTTGATTCCGATGACGGACAGGTCATTCGGGACGGCTAGCCCGAGCCGGGCGGCGGCCGCATAGACCGCGACGGCGATGTTGTCGTCGTCGCAGAGGACCGCCGACGGCCGAGGGTGACGGTTCAGCTCCGTCACTATCGTGTCGCGAGCCTCGGGCAGGCTGAACGAGCAAAGCATCTCGGTGGCGACCATGCCGGGGTGACGCCGAACCGCTGTGTGGAACGCGGTCGACCGCCAGTGAAACGTCCACGCGTCTCGGTCGGCTCGGACGTGCAGAACGCGCTGGTGGCCCAGTGCGTAGAGGTGAGCGATCGCGTGGGCGACGCCGTCTTCGAGGTCGAAGGTGACGCTCGGCATCCCCGATTCGGATGCGGTGTCGAGAAGGGCGAACGGCAGCCCGGAACTCATCGCCCGGGCCATGTGCTCCGACAGTGAGCAGATCAGGAGACCGTCGATGGCCTGATGCGGTGATCGGAAGGGGTTGGGGTCGTCGTCCGAGGCCATGGGAAAGACGACAAGCCCGAGGTCATGTGCCTCGCCGGCGCGAGCGGCACCGCCGTAGACGGCGCCGAAGAACGGGTTCGTCAGCGTGGGTACGGCGAGCGCGATCGAGCCGGTGAGGCCGCGCCGAAGATTGCGGGCCGTGATGTTCGGCCGGTAGCCCAACTCTTCGGCGATGCTGCGGATTTGGTCGGCAGCGACCTGTCCCACGCGTCCGCGCCACCGGTCGTTCATCACCAGAGAGACGGTGCTCTGCGAGACGCCCGCGGCGCGTGCGACGTCCATTGCGGTCACTTTATGGGGTTGTTCGGCTGCCATGAATATTCCGATCTTTCGGCAGGTCAGGAGGCACTCAGAGTGCCCGGCCAGCTACTTGGGGCTGTTGAGGCGGCTAGGTCATACGTATGATGCCTTCAACCAAGGGGACATGTGGCGGCAGCGCCGCATGTCCGTTCACAGTCAGGAGTGCACTATTGCGATACCTTACTGTCTTCTGTGGTGCATCCCCCGGGCATCGTGACGCTCACCGCGAGGCGGCGGTCTCGCTCGGTGCCTCGCTGGCTGCGGCCGGATACGGCCTCGTCTACGGAGGAGCGTCCACTGGCCTGATGGGCGCAGTGGCGGACGCCGCTCTGGCGGCGGGAGCGCCGGTCGTCGGTGTCATCCCTCGCGGCCTGGTGCAACACGAGATCGCACATCGTGGCCTGACCGGCCTGCACATCGTGGACACGATGCACGAGCGCAAGGCCCTCATGGCGCAGCTCGGCGACGGCTTCGTCGTGATGCCGGGAGGATTCGGCACCCTGGAGGAGACCTTCGAGATCCTCACATGGACCCAGTTGGGCCTCCACGAAAAGCCGTGTGCGTTGCTGAACGTCGCCGGGTACTGGACCCCGTTGCTGCTTTTCCTGCGCCACGCGGCCGAGGAAGGCTTCGTTCACCGGCGCTTCCTGGACAACATCGCCGTGTGCGATGCCCCAGACGAGGCCCTGCGGCGCCTGACCGCGTACCGGCCGCTGCCGCACCTGTTCGCTCCGGTGAGCGTCGAAGCATGATCTCTCCGGACAGCGGCCGGCGGATCCGTCTGGCCGTCTTCGACCTGGACGGCACCTTGTTGCCGCGCACGACCGCCTGCCAGCAGATAGCCACCGCCGCCGGTGATCTGCTCACCATCGAGAACCTCGAGCGCGACTACCGGGCCGGGTTCATCGACAGCACCACCTTCGCCGAACGCGCACTGCGGTCCTGGTCCCACGCCGGCGAGAGCCTCTACCAACGGGCCTTCGCGGCTGCACCCAAGATCGGCGGCGTGGAGCAGGCCCTGGTCCGCCTCCGGGCGCACGAGGTCGTGACCTGCTTGGTGACCATGGCGCCGCGGCAGTTCGCCGAGTGCTTTCCCGGGTTCGATCACGCGTACGGATCGATCTACCCGACCCGGATCCTCAACCCCGAGGACAAGCCGTCCGTCGTCCGTAAACTGCAGACGAAGCTGGGCATCGACACCGACGCGATCATCGCGTTCGGCGACTCCGACTCCGACCTCCCGCTGTTCGGCTATCTGCACCACACCGTGGCGGTGAACAGCACGCCGAATCTCGCCGCCGTCGCCGCCCACCGCTACGACGGAGTCGACATCAACCAGGCGCTCGACCTGGTGTGGCCCCGTGCCGAGGCGGTACGGCGATGACCGGCTCGATCATCGTGGCGACGTGCCGAGCCTTCGCCGAAGACTTCCCCGGGCAGCGGGACCACATCGCCGACTCCCTGTCCAGGCGCGGCATTGGGGTGGACGTCCACCACTGCGTCGATGGACGATTCCCCGACGGGGAACTGCGCGTCGACCTTCCCGAGCCTGGCCGCGGACGGCCGGTCCTGATCGCGCAGTCGCTCACCGGCCCCGGCCAGGACCCCGACGCCGCCCTTATGGCGCTGCTGGCCACCGCACGGGCCTACCAGGACCACGGTGCAGGGCCGGTGTGCGGATTCGTCCCCCATCTCGCCTATGCCCGGCACGACCGGCTCATCCCGAGCCAGCGCCGTCCCCTGTTCGTGCGCCTGCTGGCCGACCTGGCCAATGCCGCCGGCCTGGGCCATCTGATCGCCATCGCGTCCGGTGCCGAGGAGCGGCTGCGTGCCCTGTTCCACAGCCCCAAACTGTCCCTGATCTCGGCCCTGCCCTTGCACCGTCACCTGTTGGAGCGGCTGGGCACACCCGCGACGTGTCTGGTGGCCCCCGACAAAGGCGCGTATTCCCACGTCCGCCAGCTCGGCGAGGCCCTCGGACTGCCCACTGTCGCACTCGCGAAGGATCGTCTCGGGCCCGACCAGGTGCGCGCGATAGTGCCACGAACGGCAACCGTGCCCGCCGGCGGACACGCTGTGGTCGTCGACGACCTGGTCACCAGCGCGGGAACGCTGGAGGCCACGGTTGCGGCCCTACGGTCGCGTGCACCCGCGCTGCGGATATCGGCCGTCGCGACGCACCTGCGCCCGACCGCCACGGGTCTTCGCCGCCTCGACCAGCTGTTCCAGTCCGGCGCGTTGGCGGGCCTGCACGTCACCGACTCCGCCGGGCACCGCACGGGCGCGCGAGGGCTCACCGTGGTCGGCGCCCTTCCAGTCGTCGCGGACCACGTCGCCGCCGCATTCATGACCGAATCCTCTCGTTTAAGGACAGCCCATGCAAGCAATCTCTGAACCGGTGCTCATACCGCCCGGTGCCGCCACTCCAGCGCTGTCACTGTCGGTGGTCTGCGTCGACCAGACCCGGCTGGGCGAACACATCGACGCCCTGTCCGGCATGGGGCTCTCCCGTCTGCATATCGACATCACCGAGCCCGCTTTCGGCGGGGCACTGGGACTTCCGCTGGAGACGCTCGGCGACCTGCGGCGAACCACCCGCCTGCCCATCGACGTCCACGTGATGCTGACCGACCCCGACCCGCTTCTGCCCGAGATAGCCGACCGGGGCGCGGACGCCATCTGCGTCCACCAGCGCACCATGACCGGCGCGGTGATCCGCGCCCTGCGTGCCGTCGCCCGGCGGGGCGTCCGCGTGGGGCTCGCCCTCGACCCGGGACAGCACGTCGACGACGAGACCGTCGTCGCCCTCGAACCGGACTACCTCACCGTCATGAGTGTGGTCCCCGGCGGCGCGGGCAGACCGTTTCGCCGGGACGCCCTCGGGACCCTGCGCCAGGCCGCCCGGTTGCGCGCCGCCGGCGCCGTCGACCGCGTCGAGGCCGACGGAGCCGTCGGCCCGGTCACCGCGCCCGAGCTGGTACGGGCCGGAGCAGATCAGCTCGTGCTCGGCAGCACCGTTTTCCCGGACCGGGTGCCCAATCGTGCCCGTCTCGCCGAACTCAGACAAGCCCTCACGAACGCCTCGCACCATCCGACCCGGCAAGGAGCCTCATCGTGAACACCCACCGCATCACAATCGGCGGCCTCGCGCGTGACCTTCCGATCGTGCCCGTCGACCCGGAAATCGCGATAGCGTTCCTCAAGCTCTACGGAGACCTTCCCCTGGTCGACGCGGCCACGGACGAACTCGCCGCGCTTCTTGACCCGTCGACGGAGGTCATCGTGGGCCCGGAGACGGGGGGCATTCTGCTGGCCCACAAGCTGGCGGAGAAGACCGGACGGCCGTACGCCGTCGTCCGCAAGAAGGTCCGTCCCAACATGACCTCACCGCTCACGGTCCCGGTCCAAACGATCGGCACCGCGACCGCGCAACAGCTCGTGCTCGGCGACGACGATGCCGCCGTCATCAGGGGCCGGGCCGTGGCGGTCGTTGACGAGGTGGTCAGCAGCGGGGGCACACTCGTCGCGCTCGGAAGGCTCATGCACGAGGCGGGTGCCCACGTCGTGCAGACCTTGGCGGTCGCGACGGAGGGCGACCGTCGGCTGGACGTAGTCGCGCTCTGCCACCTTCCGGTCTTTCCGCGCGCCGGCGCCGCCGCGCGGCCGTGACGTCGGTGCGCCCCCACGCTCGCATCGCGACCCTCTGCTTCGTGCAGGTTCTCGTCGCACTCGAGTATTCGATCGTCAACGTCACTCTGCCGGACCTGGCGGCACGCATGCAGGTCGGCGGCGTGGATCTGCAATGGGTGCTCTCCGGCTATGCGGTGGCGCTCGGCGCGGGCCTGCTCGCGGGGGGCCGGCTGGCCGACTCCGCCGGGCTGCGCCGCGTACTGCTGGTCGGTCTGGCGGGCTTCGCCGTCACCTCCTTCGCGGCGGCGGTCGTACCGACGTTCTGGATGCTGGTGGCCTGCCGTGTCGGTCAGGGCGCGTTCGCGGCGCTGGCCACGCCCGCCGCGCTGGCGGCCGTGACGACGTTGTTCACCGGCCGGGCCAGGATCCGGGCGCTGAGCTGGTGGGGCGCGGGCGCGTCGCTGGGCTTCGCGATGGGTGCGGTCCTCGGCGGCGTGCTGAACGCGGCGGCCGGCTGGCGTGCGGTCTTTGTCGCCTGCGCGGCTCTCTCGGTAACCGCACTGGTCCTCGTCGTGCGGGTCATTCCCCCCATACCGGCGTCGCTGACGAAGCCACCGGATTGGATCGGCGCCGCCCAGATCGGCGTCGTGGCCGCGTCTGTCGTCGCCACCTGCACCAGCCTGGCGCGGGTCGGCACCCGGCCCCTACCGGTGCTGCTGTGGTTCTGTGCCGCGACGGCGATCGCCGCGAGCGTGCTGGTGCGGCGCCGCCGAGGGACGTTCACCCTCGTTCCTGCGGGGTTCCTCGGCCGCCGGGCCATCCTCGTAGCGAACCTGGCCGGTGCGGGAGCCGCGGCCGCGGGCGGGAGCATGGTCTATTTCGTCACCGCCTTCACCCAGTCCGCTCTGGGCTGGTCACCGACGGCGTCCGGACTCCTTCTGCTGCCCGACGCTGCGGCCGCGGCGGCCGGGGCGCAGACTGCGGGCGCGCTGACCGCGCGATGGGGCGCTGCCCGCACCACCTATCTGGGCATGGCAACCATCGCCGCGGGGATGCTCACGCTGGCCGGCCCCCCCGTCGGCGGGGGCGCGATCCTGTGGCTCGTGCCCGGAACGTGCCTTGTCGGCTATGGGCTCGTCCTCGTTGGCGTCGTCGCCAGTATCCAGGCGAGCAGCACACTCGGTGCCGACGAGCACGGGCTCTCCGGTGGCTTGCTGGTCACCACGCAGCAGTTCGGTGTCGCCCTCGGCCTGGCCTTGCTGAGCCTCGCCGGTCAGAGTGTGACCGGAGCCGACAGCTACCGGGTGGCGCTGATGGCCGGGGCAGCGCTGGCCGGTGGTGTGTGCGCCATGCTCCTGTCGATTCGCGAGCGCAAGCCGCCTGAGCACTCGGATCCGGCCACTGTGGCACGTGACCGGCACGTGGGAGCGGATGCTTCGTGATTTCAGCGGCGCCGGAACACACCGATCGGACATCAGACGCGGCTGCATCCGGCGCGTGCGGTCCGCCTTCGAGAATCTGTGCTACCTCGCCGGCGGCCGTCGAATTCAGGACGATTTCCATCGTGTCGCTCTCGGATGATGCCGATCCAGGTGATCCGACGTTGACGAGGAAGGAGATATACCCAGGACCGCGCACATTTAGTTGATCTCCGTTAGCTTGGTGAGTGGGACGGGTGACCGCGAGGGCTGGCCGGGGGATGGTGAACAAGCGCGGGCTTCGTAAGCAGACGATAAAGATTCCTGCGCCAGTCGTCGTCTGCGAAAAAAGGCCGCTTGTGTCAGTCTGCCAACGCTGCGTTCGAGGCGCGGTGACTACTTCGCCAACCTGCACCCGATCTGCCCCCACCTGCGAGCTCCGGCCTTCCAGCAGCCCTTACCGCCCTGGCCTGCGCATACTCTCCTGCCAGGCGACATAGAAAGCGGTCGACTGAAGCCCGAAGCGGCTGAGCACTCCACTGTGAACCAGGACGGCGCACCGCCCCTGAGCTGGGAAAACGAGATGCCACAGCTAACTTGATCTTTAACCTCCTGAGGTTCCGTGGGTACCCCGCACGATCACGGAAACAGCCCTTGGTCGATGATCTTCTTGTCTAGGGAAGAGCATCAATAGCCAGGGGCTGTTCTGGTGATCAGTGCGCATGACTGTGGTCCGGCTGATGCCGTCGGGGACCTGGGCAGTTTCCGGCGGGTGTTCTACGGCTGCTTGACTGCTCGGGCTGACGCGTGGTTCGACCTGGCCGATGCGGTGTTGTGCGCCGACGGGCCGGTCCGGTCGTTGGTGGAGTGGTCGCTGGTGGGTGAGCACCGTCGGGGTCACGGGGCGTTGTATGACGCCCTCGCTTGCGGGACGTTGGACATCGACCGGTTGCGCATCGCTCTCGCGGCGGTGCCGTTGCCGCGGGCGGCCGATGGCCGTCTCGTCTTGGCGGTGGACATCACGTGTTGGCTGCGGCCGGACGCGCACACCTCGCCGCAGCGGATCCTGTGTCACACCTACGGACGCGGCAAGGATCAGAGCATCATGATCCCGGGCTGGCCGTATTCGATGGTCGTGGCCCTGGAGTCGGGCCGTAGTTCATGGACGGCACCGTTGGACGCGGTGCGGCTGGCGCCGGGTGATGACGCGGCCGCAGTCACCGCTGGGCAGCTGCGAGACGTCGTGGGGCGTCTGGTCGCGGCCGGGCAGTGGCAGGCCGGGGACCTGGAGATCTTGGTCGTGGCTGACGCCGGCTACGACGAGCCCCGACTGGCGTTCCTCCTGGCTGATCTGCCCGTGCAGGTTCTCGCGCGGATGCGCTCGGATCGGGTGCTGCGTCGGGCAGTGCCGCCCCGGCGGTCGGGAACGGTCGGTCGTCCATCCCGCCACGGCGGCGAGTTCGTCTTTGGCGATCCCGCCACCTGGGGTGAGCCGGACGCGGCCACTGTCGCCGACATCCGTCTCTACGGCACGGCGTGGGCCCGCGCCTGGGACCGGTTGCACCCTCGGTTGACCCACCGGTCCGCCTGGACCGCTGCGGCGACAGTGCTGCCGGTCATCGAGGGAACCGTCATCCGTCTGGAGGTCGACCATCTGCCCAGCGGCGCGACCCCGAAGCTGGTCTGGCTTTGGTGGTCCGGCGTCGACGCCACCACCGCCGACGTCGACCGGCCGTGGCAGACGTTCCTGCGCCGCTTCGACATCGAACACACGTTCCGCCTGTTCAAACAGACCCTAGGCTGGACCTGCCCGAAGATCCGCACCCCGCAACCAGCCGACCGATGGACCTGGATGATCCTCGCCGCCTCGCGTCGCTGCCGCCGTCCCACCACATGATTCGGGTGCCGTTGCCGTTGCCGTTGCCGTTGGCGTTACCGGCTGCCTTGTCGATGCGGGCCTGCTGGTCGGCGATCAACGCCTCGGCCTGATCGGTCAGCCCGAAGATCGCGGCGATCTTCCGGATCTCGGTGAAGACATCCGAGATCGCAAGCTTCGGCGGCCGGGTCTCCTTCGGGCAGCCGGCGGGGGAGATGTAGGTGCCGACACCGAGCTTCTGCCATTCCGCGCGGTCACCGACGCCCTCGTCACTGAACGCGCTGTTGAATGCGGCGGCGTGCTTCCCGGCTGGGAACGGGACGCAGCACTACTTCGTCGAGCGGTGCCCGCGCCGGATGGAGGAAGAACTGCCCTCGTAGTGCGTGCCCGTTGCGTTGGCCCGTGCGGACCCGTGGCGGATAGCGCGGTCGAAGGCGACCGCCGCCTCCCGCTCCGCCCGGGGCGTTGGCCTTCAGGTCGCCCATAAGCCGTCGTCGTGGAACGGGCACGTTTTAGGTAACGATCGCGGAGAGGCGGTGACGTCACGGCGACTCCGGCGGCCGGTGGTGCAGGTGTAGTAGGCAGGGCAGGGCGCATGTCATGGCCCTTTGAATGGCGGAGACGAAGACGCCGGCCGCGGATCGCGGCCGGCGTCAAGTTCTGTTGGGCGGTGGGGCCGGTAGGCCGGAGTGTTGCGCGGCGATTCGATGTCACCTGGGCCGTCGGCGGCGTGGCCGCTCTGCAACCTTTGCGACGCGGCGGGCAGCCGCCCGAGGCGCCCACGCGACCGCCGCCGACGTCCAGGGCTGGCCGGAGGTTGCTCGGCCGGGTGGCGGTCGACCGCCGACCTGCGATGAGTGGTAGGTGACGGGGGCAGTTAGAGAAAACTCTTAGCACGAATGCGGGCTGCCGTGTCCACTCAAGTGTCCATCCCAAATCCAGCCATATGCCATAACGCGCGGATTTTGCACGAAGGTCCAGGTGTTTCCGGAACTGTTCGTCACGTAGCAGTAATAGATCAGGGTTGCCCCTTTGTATATGATGGCGGAAGCGTGGCATCCCTCGTTTGGGCCGATCCGCAATGGCGCTTTTTCGCTGATCACGGAACCATTGGTAGGTGTATCGAGATTCGGAGTTGGGTTTTGGCAAGCGAGTGGGGTGGCTTCGAATGTGGTCGTTGCCGCGCTGGCTGGCGAGGTGCCAACAGTGAGCGGAACCAATAGAGTCGCTAGGCCGGCAATAAATCGTCGCATGCGCGGCAACCTCCTCGTGAGTGAAGAAATTGGCAGGTCTGCCAGTAGTTTCCGAGCCGAGAACAGGTGCGCGGCGGGGTACGCGTCGACGAACAACACGATGCCGCCAGCAATTTCCGAAGGAGCCGGGTACTCGCCGCGCGGTGGCGACTGTCGCGGTGGTGACCGGTTGCCGAATGGACCTCTACGGGATCAAGCGCCGA
The DNA here is from genome assembly GCF_049179035.1 of Micromonospora sp. WMMD1274. NCBI lineage: Bacteria > Bacillati > Actinomycetota > Actinomycetes > Micromonosporales > Micromonosporaceae > Micromonospora > Micromonospora sp. WMMD1274. The sequence goes on along the minus strand of NZ_JBMHMG010000001.1, from coordinate 551,744 downwards.
GCCCACCAGCACACTCCGCAGCAACGTACCCTAGGCGCCCCTTGTAGTTGACTGCTTGCCACCAGTTGTCGGCCGGGTCTGTGCTTGTGCATCGGTAAGACCCTCCGGTCTCCCCTCCGCAGCGGTCCCAGACGGGCAACCGCGTACCCGTGTACTTGACGATGAGGGTGGCAGTGGCGGACTTCGAGGTGCGAACGTTGTAGTACCCGAACCGATCCGAGACGTAGAGGTAGCACGCCACCCACGGGCGTGAGGATTCTACGGCGGCCGCCGTGGGTGCGGCACCTTGGCTGGCACTGGCCGTAGCGGGGGATAGGAGGGCGAGACCGCCCGCAGGGATGGCGTTGCTTGCTGCCCGTGCGGCGTCGGGGCCGGCAATCGCGGGTGCGGCCGACGTGATCGCCAGGCCTCCCACGAGGACCAGGCCCGCCAGAGCTGCCGAGGCTCTCTGCTTGATGGAGACGTTCATCCCTTTGCCTTCCTCCCGTGATGGCGGCCTGCTGGACGGAGGTTGTCCTGCTCGACCGCATCGATCTGGGGGCAAGTCTGAACTGCGGTTGGTGAGGCGGAACAGGGTGTGAGCTGTGCGGAACAGTTTCGCTCACGCCGCCTCGACGGCTGCCTGCTGCCGGGAGGGGGCGGAGTGATGGCAGTCATAACAAGTTTCAAGGCCGGAGATCTGAAAACATGGATGTTTAGCTGTCTGAATGCTGGTAGTTCCAACTGAATCGAAGCGCCTAGGAAGTGAGGGAGTGGCCCGTGTTGCGATCACCGGAACCCGATCCATCCATGAACGCCGGAGAGTTCGTTGGGGCCCTGAGGGCTCTACGCCTGTGGTCGGGGCTGTCGTACCGGGAGTTGGCCGCGAAGGCGCAGGCATTAGGAGGATCGCTCCCGCCGAGCACGATCACCTCGATGCTTGGCCGTAACACCTTGCCACGCGCCCCACTGATCGCGACGTTCGTCCTGGCCTGTGGCCTCGATCAGGACACCGCTGACCGGTGGACCGCGGTGCGCAACAGCATCGCCGTGGGATCCGAGCACCCGGTATGGAGATCGCCCGAGCAACTGGAACCACCGTCCGACAGCGGGACCGAGCAGACGCCAGCGAATCCCCAGGTGACGAGACGCCGCCAGTTGCGACCAATGGTGCTGGGCTTGGCCGCTTTCGGGCTAGTGATCAGCGTCGCGGCCTCTGTGCTGTTCAAACCGACTGGCAGCCAACATGAAGGTGCCGTCGCTGAGCCTCAGTTGCCGTCTGGGTTGCTGGCTGAGGGCTGGTTCCTCATCCAGCCTGCCCATATTCCTGACCACGGCTTCTGCATTGGCGAGGGCCGTGAGCGCAACCGTCGTACCGATCGGCCTCTCGCCGTCCAACGCTCCTGTGCCGCGATCGTTCCGGCCACGTACCTCGCTGCAACGAGCATCGGAGGGGTTTACGAGATCCGGTGGCACCATCCAGTGGAAGGCGTCGGGTGCCTCACGGTCGACGAGGCGCTCACCGAGGACGAAACGCTGGTAGCGCCTACTGAGTGCACCGGGGCAGCGCACCAGCGATACCAGCTGGAGCCAACCAAGACACCGTCGTCGACCGGATACCGGATTCGACCAACCCACAGTGGGCTCTGCCTGGGCATTCTGGGCGGGCTGGCGGATGTAGACAACGGAGCCGAGGTCGCTCAAACAGCATGTACCGGGGCCCTGGACCAAGTGTTCCTATTGCAGCCGACAACCCGTTCCCGCCTGCACCCCGGACAACCTGGCAGGAGAGAACCGCATGAGTGACCCAGGCCCAGGAGGGTCGGCGGCGGGTGTCTGAAGTGACCCCCTGAGACCGGACCACCTCATCCAGGATGACCCGCAACTCGGCGGGTCTACGTTGTGGCACGCGGCCACCGCACGATCTTCGGTTGTCCTCACAAACCATGGATGATCAATGCGGTGGCCGTCTTCATGCCCGCGCCACGCCCAACGCCGAGGCCAGGTGACGTTAGAGTACTACTGCACGGAGACGTCTCGGTCATGATCGACACCGCGCTGGTCGAGCCGGACTTCTGCAACTTCGAGGAGCTTGGAGCCCCAGCAGCCGGTCAAGCCGATCAGCGTTACGGCTGGTTGGGCGGCAAGCAACGGTCCGCCGAGGCATTCGGCGGCGCAATCCTTATGGGTGTCCGCCTCTACAGCCCATCACTCGGCAGATTCCTGCGAGTGGACCCGGTGCCGACGGTGGTTGCAATCCATATGACTACGTCTGCGCCGATCCGGTAAACGAGACCGACATCTCTGGGAAATGTGGTCCCTGCGTTATCGCACCCTCTTGGTGGACATCATCGTTGTCGTAATCATCCTTGCACCTGTCTATGACGTCGGTCGTTGTGTCATCAGCGGCTGTGGGATCGCTCCGGCCGCCCGGCGCATCCCTGGCCCAGCATCGAGGCGCCGAGTCTCAAACGGTTCCGCCTGTCGAAGTGCATCGTCTACCAGATCTCCTACCTCAAGCGCGGCAGTTGGCGTGCCTGGAAACACGGGATCTCGCGGGTGGGCACGTCGCGGCCGTCCGGTCAGATCAGTCGATGCCAGACCAGCATGAAGGCGAGGTGCCGCTACGTGGTCAAGAACCGGGTCACCGGCTGGTCCAACGCCCGGTCTCTTGGGAGCCGGTTGCATCACGACGTGCTACCTGCGACACGGACACTGCCCACCGTGTCAGTACCCCAGCTGCCTATGAGCGGACAGGTGGGACCCGAGCGGGCCGGACCACGACGATGAGATAGCGGCCAACGCCGTGCCGCTCTTGCCCACATACGGCTGGCAGGAGCGGCATGGCCCTTCTGGTCTTGACTAGGCTGCAGAGCATCAGCATGCGAAGGAGCGCCGGTGATCTCTAAAAAGTTCTGGTCGTACATCGACGTGCTCGGTGGTGCGGTGACTCCGGAGGGATGCGGACGCCTGGCCGAGTCGCTAGCGTCAGCGGGAGCGGCGGATGTGCGGCAGTTCGCCGACGATCTCGTGGAAGCGGTGCGCGCCTTCGCTCCCCGTCACCAGTCGCAAGCGGTCTGGGACGTGTCGGAGCCGGCCACCGCGCCGGCGCTTCTCATGTCCGACGATGTCTTCCTCTACGCCAGGCTCGCCGTTGTCGCCGCCGGTCAGGGAACATGGCAGGCGGTCCTGGCCGACCCCGCCGCGATGTCGGGCCGCTGGCGGGTCGCGGACGCCGAAGGACTGTTGGACGTGGTGCCGGCGGCGTATCGGCGCGCCACCGGGCTGGACTGGGACGACGATCTCGTCTTCGACAGGCCACTTGACGGCGACAGCGCCCGAGCCGAGGCCGACGGCGATCACAAGTGGTGGAACTGGTATATGTGTGGGCACATGTATGACGTCAAAGCCGAACGCGTCGAATTCGATGCTGCGTCATATGCGCTGGAAGCGGTAATCGACGGGAATCCCGCCTGGCGGTCATGGTGGGACGCCTCCGGCGTACCAGATTTGGAAACGTTTCCGTTCTATACATGGGAAGCTGTCCCGAAACCGCGTCTGAGTAAGGGCCGGAAGAAGGTGCGAGTCCGCTTCGGATTCGAAGCGGCGGTCCTGCACGCTACACCCGTTCAGGATCTGCCACGCCTCGCGGCCGAGCATCAATGGGCGATGCTCGGGTACGTGCAGTCGAGGCTCGGGCTGCCGGAAATGCCGCCCCTGCCCAGCCCGTAGGAAACGTAGTTGATGACGCGCTGTGCGATGCTTTCTGGCGGGCTCAGCGCCAGAACGGTCCGGCAAGGCACGGCATGGCGTCGTTACTTCGCTCCACGAGGGCTCACTTTCGGCACCAAGCCTTGCAAGAGCGAAACAGGAGTCACCGCACCATCATCGCTAGTCGGCGCGATTGGGCAGTCCCGGGCGGATTGCGACCGTGAATTTGGAGATCATAACCGCACGGGCCGCCTGCGGAGCAGGTGCCCGTGCGCCAGCACGTACCAATTCACGCCCCACGGTTGAACAACACCTTCAGCAAATCTTGGCCTCCGCGCGTCGACGCGGAGGCGCCGACTGGTGGCCAATGTGTCGCGCCACTGGCGCTCCTCTCGATTCCAGCCGCCGCTCACCAGCCCCGCCGAGGAGTAGTCCGCCGCGAGCAGGAACTCCTCAACCAGCAGGCCCTCCGGCTCGCCGGCGCCGTCGTGAGTTACGTAGTAGTGCAGAGCAGGTGAGCTGTCGGCCGCCTGCCGCGCAACAAAAAGTCTTCGTCACCCGTGAATTTCCCGCCACGACGGCGCACGGCCACGGCACGGCTCGCCGGAGGCCCCAGGCTGGAGCCAGTGAACTCGCGAGCGTCGGGGCGGGCTGATCCGGGAGCCCGGCGTCGGACCAGGCGCTGCGGGCCCGAGTAACGCCCGTGGGCCGGGCAGCGGCGGCGGCGTTCTACTGGGATCTTTGCGACGCCGACCTGCCGGATGAGCCTGAGCTCCGGGCGTGCTTCGGTGACCTTCCCGCGCAGGCGGCGTCTGCCGTGCGGCTGAGCGGTCCCGAGGCCAGGCGTGGATTTCGAGAGACGCGCGTCTATCGGATTCTCTTCGCCGATGAGTTGATCCAGGACGCCCTTGCTGCACTGAGCGAGGAGTGGCAGATGCCAACCCGCACGATGTCCGGCGCGAAGCGGACCGTGCTGACCACCGCCCGCACCGGCTACGACCCGATGGGTCGGCCGACCTCCAGCAGCGTGGGCAAGAGCGCCGACAGCGGCCCGGTCGGCTGGTGGAAACTCGACGAAACCAGCTACAACGACAACGCTGGCTTCCTCGGATTACGCCCGTTCATCAGCTACGACTCGTCCCCGTCGCACAACGACATGGAGTCCTCGCCTCCGACGTGACCACCAGTGGCGGCGCGGCGACGTTCACCACCGCGGGGAAGATGCAGACCCCGAACAAGGTGCTGGACACGACGGCCTCCTACTCGGTGTCAGCCTGGGTCAAAGCCGGGAGCCTGACCGCCACGCAGACCGCCCTCGGTCAAGGCGGCACCAACAACGCCGCGTTCTCCCTGCAATACAACAGCAGCCTCGCGAAGTGGGCGTTCAGCGCCCCAGCCACGGACACGGCCTCGCCGTCAACGACCTACTCGGCGACCTCGACGACCAGTGTCACCGCGAACACCTGGGTGCACATGGTGGCCGTGTTCGACGCCGCGACCAAGCGGATGTCGCTCTACGTCAACAACGTCGCCGGCACGTCGGTCACCAATCCCACCCCGCTGGCCTCCACATCCGGCCTCCCCATCGGCGGCAACACCTGGAAAACCGGCGGCAGTACCTTCGTCGGCTCCGTCGACAACGTGCAGGCCTACCAGCGGGCACTGTCCGCAGCCGACGTGTAGGCCCTCTACAACAGCGGCAACGGCCGGGCCGCCGCGGCGCTATGGGCCAACGAGATGACCACCGTCAACACGGTCGACAAGCGCGGACTCACCACCGCCGTAAAAGACCCCCGCGACAACATCACCAACTACGACTACGACGAAGCCGACCAGCCCGTCCAGACAACAGCCCCCACCGTCTCCACCGAGTCCTACGGCGCGGAGAAAGTCGACGCCCGCCCGGTGAACCGGATCGGCTACAACACCTTCGGCGAACAGGTCGAGGTGCAGGACCCACTCGGCAACGTCACCCAGCAGCGGGTCGACGCCCTGGGCCGCCCTCACCAGATGATCATGCCGGACTACGCCCCGCCGGGCGGCGGCGCGCCGATCGTGGGCGCCCGCACCATCACGACCTACGACAAGCTGGGCCAGGTCACGGCCAGCACCGATCCGCTGAACAAGACCACCACCTTCGAATACGACAAGTTCGGCAATACCACGAAGGCGACCGGACCCACCGGCCGATCCGCGACGGCGCTCTACGACAAGGTCGGTGACCTCCTCGAGTCCGTCGACGCCACCGGAGCGAAGACCACCGCCACCTACGACATGCTGGGTCGCACCCTGACCAGCAGCGAGGTCGTGCGTCAGCCCACGCCAGCCACCAACACCACCACTTACGCCTACGGCACCGCCGCGTACGGCACCGGACCGTGGCTGCAAAAAATCACCACCCCCGAAGGGGGCGCCACCTCCTACGGCTACAACTCCGTCGGCGAGACGATCAGCGTCACCGACGGCGCGAACAACACCACCCTGCTGGACAACGACGGCCTCGGCCGAGTTATCAAAACCACGAACCCGGATCTCACCAAGCAGCTCGTCACCTACGACGCTGCCGGCCGGCAGACCCAGGTGCAGCAGCTCGACCCCGTCAATGCGGTGCTGACCACCCAGTCGGCTGCCTACGACGACAACGGCAACCTGACCTCGACCACCGATGCCCGCACCACGACCACCACGTACACCTACGACGCGATGGGCCGCGTGACCGGCGAGACCCAGCCAATCACCGCCACCACGTCGATACAGACATGGTTCGGCTACGACGCGGCCAGCAACCGCACCCGGTTCACCAACGGTCGCGCCATCGACTTCTGGACCACCTACAACTCCTGGGGCAAACCGGAATCTCAGATCGAGCCCACCACCCCCGCGTACCCGAACCTGGCCGACCGCACCTTCAGCCTCGTCTACGACGCTGCGGGACGGGTGACCGACCAACTGGCACCCGGTGCGGTGCGGATCCACAACGACTACGACGACCTGGGCCGCTTAACCGGCCAAACCGGCAACGGCGCCGAAGCGAGCACCGCCAACCGCAGCTTCGGCTACGACGACGCCGGCCGCATCACCTCCCTGTCGGTCCCCTCAGGCACCAACACCATCACCTACGACGACCGGGGACTGCCGCTGTCCATCAGCGGCCCACAGGACAACACCTCCTACGCCTACAACCGCGACGGCAACCTCAGCTCCCGAACCGACGCCGCCGGCACCACCACCTTCGACTACGACATCGCCGGCCGCTTCCGCACCGCCGCGAACACGAAGACCGGCATCAACCTGACGGTCGGCTACAACACGATGTCCCAGGTCGCCACCCTCAGCTACAACTCCGGCAACGTGCGGACCCTCGGCTACGACCACCTGCACCGCCTCAAGACCGACATGCTGAAGAACGCCGCGGGCAGCAGCACCCTGGCCTCCATCACCTACGGCTACGACAACAACAGCAACGAGACCTCGAAGGTGACCACCGGCTTCGCCGGATCCGGCTCCAACACCTACACCTACGACCTGGCCGACCGGCTCGCCACCTGGAACAACGGCAGCACCACCGCCGGCTACACCTACGACGGCGCGGGCAACCGCACGCAGGCCGATTCAACCACCTTCACCTATGACGCCCGAAACCAGTTAAGCACCGCCAGCGGCGGCGTGACATACACCTACACCGCCCGAGGCACCCTGAAACAGACCTCATCCCCGACCGGGGCGCTCACCACCGTCGCGGACGCCTACGGACAGGTCCTGTCCCAACAAGCGGCCACCGGAACCAGCACCTACTCCTACGACGCCCTCGGCAGGGCCATCCAGACTGGCTTCCGCTACAGCGGCCTCGGCAACGACCTCGCCCAAGACGCGGGCAGCACCTACACCCGAGGCCCCAACGGCGAACTACTCGGCGCCGGCGCCACCGACGGCACGAACTCGGTCTACACCTGGACCGACCAACACGACGACGTCGTAGGACAGTTCACCGCTACCGCCACCACCTTGAACGGGTCACGAACCTACGACCCACTCGGCACCGTCACCGACACCTCCGGGCTGCTCGGCAACCTCGGCTACCAGTCCGAATGGACCGACACCACCACTGGCCGAGTCAACATGCTCGCCCGCTGGTACAACCCTGCCACCGGACAGTTCGACACCCGCGACACCGCCTCCAACGACCCCACTCCCGACTCCATCACCGCCAACCGCTTCCAGTACGGCGACGGCAACCCACTCACCACCACCGACCCCACCGGCCACTGGGGCTGGCCGAAATGGAAGTCGGTCGTGAACGTGGTGACCCACCCGGTCGCCGCCGCCCAGTCAGTCGTCAACTACAGCTACAACAAGGCCGCCAGCACCTACCGCGCCGCTGTCGACACCTACCACTACGTCGCCTCCGGCAAGGCTTGGAAGGACGCCAAGAAGGGTGCGAAGAAATTCACCAAGGATCTCAGAAAGGGCGCCGACTTCGCCTGGAAGACGACCAAGCGCTGGGTCAAGAAAAAGACACAAAAGGTCGTCGATGGCTACCATGCGACGAAGAACTGCCTGAAAAAGGGCACCTCTAAGTGCGCTAGAGAGGCCGCCAGCAAGGTCGTCAAACACGCGGCCAACAGCGTCAAGTCTACTGTCGCCGCAATCAAGAAAGATCCGTGGAAATTCGTGGCCACCGCCGCGGTCGCCATCGCCGCCACCGTCGCGGTCGGCGCACCCTGCGCCACCGGCGTCGGCTGTCTCATCCTGGCCGGGGCAGTCGCCGGAGCCATGTCCTCCGGCGCTGGCTACATGGTCGACGTCGCCCGCGGCGACGAGAAATTCTCCTGGAGGGGCCTCGCCGGCACCATGATCGACGGCGGCCTCGACGGCGCGCTCTCCGGCGGCATGAGCAAGTTCACCGGCGGCGCCACCAAGCTGCTCGGCGGCGCGGCCAGCCGCACCCCTGGCCTCGGTTCCAAGCTGCCCTCGCTCGGGCGCGGCAAGAACCTCCACGGCGCAGACGAACCCAACCCCGCCGCCCGGCCCCGATCCCGCGCCGACGAACGGGACCTGTCAACCGCCGGATGCCAAAAGCGGCACAGCTTCGACCCGGACACCCGAGTCCTCATGGCCGACGGATCCACTAAGGCCATCAAGGACATCACCCTCGGGGACAAGGTCACAGCGACCGACCCCAAAGCCGGCCGAACGGCAGCCGAGCCCGTCACCGCCCTGCACCACAACCGGGACAATGACCTGACCACCATCACTGTCAAGGACAACGACTCCGGCAAGACGACGACGCTCAAGACCACGCAGCACCACCCGTTCTGGGATGCCACCGAGGGCGCCTGGGTCGACGCGGCGAAACTGCCCGTCGGCCACCAACTGCTCGTACACGACGACAAGAAGCTGGAGGGCGACGGCACCGGCGCCGGCATGGGCGGCGGCGGGCCCGGAAAGCACCTCACCGTCACCGCGGTCATCAACGACGCCGGCGACGAGGAAATGCGCGACCTCACGGTCGCCGACATCCACACGTACTTTGTGCTCGCCGGCACCAGTCCGGTCCTCGTGCACAACTGTGGCGGTCCAACTGAGATCGATGCCAAGCTCGCGCGGGGTCGTGCTGGAGAACTTCAGGGTCTCCGCGATGATTACCCGAACGCGGCTAACCACGGCACGACTTCGGTAATGGGCGTCTACAACAAGGCCACCAAAAGATGGACCAACCACATCGCCGTTAACGGCGACGGCGCAATGCCAAGTGGGTGGACCCTCCGCTCGGGCGAGAAGTTCGTGCAGGGAGCGGGGCACGCAGAGGAGACGATCCTCAACAACCTCGGACCAGATGACGTTGTAGGATTCGGTGGCACGTCCCGAAACATCTGCCGGGATACTTGCTACCCGATGCTCAATGGGAACGGCATGAGATTCGGCGGTGCAGGGTACTACGGCGGGCGAGCGGATAAGACTCCGTTCTCGTTGTTCTGGCAGGAGGGCTGGTAGGCCATGGAGAGTGTCAGGCTGACGGGGGCACTGGGCTACAGTGTGGGTGACCTGCTCCTGATCTCATCAGAAGCCACGGATGTGCGCGTCGTAGGGACCACTCCTCAGCGTGTACTTATAGCCTGGCCGTGGCGGGAAGTTGATCCAGACTCGACTAACTCGTGGGATGGCACGGTTGGCTTCTCTCGTGACCCTGACGCCTATGACTGGTGCAATACGCCATGGAGGCTGGAGCCAGATCCTTCGGAATTGGATAGAGGTGCGTCGTGTTTCGTCGGTATTCCCCCGACGGAGGTGCGAGTCGTTGGGATAGAAAAATTCGACCCCCCGGCCGATTTTGGATTCCTTCCTCGACCCGACTACGTACTTGAGGTATGCCCGGTTGACATGCTGGACGACGAAGAGGCTGGCTATACCCTCTACTTGAACGGCGAGGAGCCAATCGAGATCGAGGTCATCGAAAGTGCGAAAAAATTGAAATAGGGCATGTCCAGGCCGATGGGCGGCCGGACTCGACTACACCGACAGCGTTATGCTTAGAGCGTGTCTCAGGTGGCGGTCGGCTGACCTTGGTGGTAGATCACTTCTACTGTGGACGACCGGTTGATCTCTGAGTGGGCGCCTGACGAGTTGTGGGAGCTGCTTTGCTGCCCGAATGCGGCCGATCGGACGGGAAAGTCGTGCCCGCATTCCCGCCGCAGCCGTCACAAGAGCAGTTGCTGGCCGAGAACGTCACTCTGCGGGCATCTATGGATCCCACCCCAGGGCGCCAACCTGCGCCAGCATCCGTTCGTTGACGGCACTGGGCTGGTTGCCCTCGTTTACCCCCCAAAAAAACCTCCTCGGAGCTGACTACGAGTGACAAGCGGCGATAGATGTAGGGCAGCATTTGTGCAGGTTAACGCCAAAATGTGATCAGCGATGGATTGCTCGGCAGGGTGACGGTTGGTAACCGTGTGTCGCAGGCTCGAATCCTGCCGGCGGCCCCTCAATGCGCAGCCGAAATGCCATCTGGGCTCGCAATACACGCGTCGCTCAATTAGAGCAGGTGTGCAGCTGTGGGTCACCGGAGGCCGCCGTTTGTCGCAGGTCGCGGAACAGGCGCGGAGTGATCTTGAAGCCACCTGCCCAGGTCGGCCGACATGACCTGGCCAAGATCCGGAACGGCGACCCTCATGCGGGCCACGCCATTCCGGTCAGAGCCTGAGTGATCGACCCGGGCATCGACGGTGGCCTCGGCACCGTCGATGCACTTGTCATGGACCTTCAGCAATATGTCCACGGAGTCGCCTCTATCAGCACTCGGCCGAGTGTCAAGTCGGCGCCCGCGCGAGAGCGCCTCGAGGTCAGCCGTGCGGGCGTGCCTCACTGCTCGACGGCGCCTGCAGCCACGGGTCGTCTTGCCCGCCCGAAATGTGCTGGACGTACCCAGGACCGCGGATGAAGTAGTCGACGAATCCGGCAACGTCCTCAGCCAACTCGGCGAAACTGGCAAGCTCGGTTCGGCGTACCAGACGATATTCAGCTCGGATAACCACCACATCTCGCCGGTTGCACGCTCGACGAAGACAGGGTTCTGTAGCATATCCGCGGCGCCGCACCACCGCGCATCACCGCCTGGCAGGTCATCAGCCATCCACGGCGTCTGGCGTGCAGATGCTGCGGACCGCAGCCGGATGTCGCCGGTACGTCTGCATGCAGCTCCGTCGGCGAGGCGGAGGAGCTCGGCGTAACCGGGGGCGATATCGTCGAGTGGCTCGTCTAGCGAGACCGGCGGTGGCAGCTCCTCCGGCCGTACGGCTGTGCAAGCTTCCCCAGAACCGCGGCGAGCTGACGGACGGGGTCGGTCAGGGGCATAGCCCTCATCCTCTATCCACCGGTCCGGCGGGCGCCGGCAGCGGTTATGACGCCAAGGGTGCAGACTGCTCTTCCGGCCAAGGACAGTCGCAGCGGCCGGCGGAGGAAGGAGTGTCCTCGGGCGGGAACAGGTTCTCGACGTTCCATGTCATGACGATCAGGTCGTTGGCCACCGTCGCTCCCGGAATTGCAGGTGTCGTGCCAGCCTGAGAGTCGCACTTTAGGACGTCGGATCGTCGCTGATCGCCGGTTTGCCGCCATCTCGACAGACGGGGCTCGGCGGCGGGGCAGTGGACCGGCGGGTTCACCCGGGGCGGTGGTGTGGACAGGCAACGGCGGTGATCAGTGTTCGTGGGAGCCTTCCCGACTCTTCACAGTGGTGACCGTCGATCGACATGATGGGGCGAGATGGTCGCTGTCCATGACTGATGCCCGAGGAGGCCCTTATGCGAATCACCCGACGGCTCACACGTCTGCGTTAGCGCGGCGTGCCCTGACCGGCGCGGCGGCCGTGATGGTCGCCAGCGCTGGCCTGGTCGCCGTCGACGCCTCGGTGGCTTCGGCGACACCTCCCGGTATTCCGTCCAAGGCGAGCGCCCAGTCGCAGCTCAACGCTCTGACGGTCAAGAGCGAGGGGTCGACGAGTGGGTACTCCCGGGATCTGTTCCCGCACTGGATCACCATCAGCGGTGCCTGCAACACCCGCGAGACGGTCCTCAAGCGCGACGGCACGTCCGTGGTCACCGACAGCAGCTGCGCGTCGACCTCGGGCCGCTGGTACAGCCCGTACGACGGCGCAACATGGTCCGCCGCCTCCGACGTCGACATCGACCACGTCGTACCCCTGGCCGAGGCGTGGCGTTCAGGCGCCAGCGGCGGACCACCAGCCGGCGGCAGAGTTTCGCCAACGACCTGACCCGCCCGCAGTTGATCGCGGTGACTGACAACGTGAATCAGTCCCAGGGTGACCAGGACCCGTCGGCGCGGCAGCCGTCGTTGTCGTCGTACCGGTGCACTTACAGCAAGATGTGGATCACTGTGAAGTACAACTGGGGGCTGAGTCTGCAGTCGTCGGAGAAGTCCGCCCTGCAGAGCATGCTGAACACCTGCAGCTCCTAACCTTCTGCACCGGCTCCGGGGCCTGACCGCGCGAACGCCGGCGCGCGGCAACGCCTGAGCCATCCGTCATTGGCCCCGCCGTGCGCCCGCGGACGGCGGGGCCGACGTCCTGGAGGGCGGGTCGCCACACCGGACCCGCCCTCCAGGGCCGAGACGCAATCGGAAGGGGCGTACGTGCCGCCGGCGGGGCGGTCAACCGGGTGGAACGACGGCACCGTCACGGGCCCACAGGGCGCTGCCGTCGGGCCAGACAACGGCCGGCTCGTCGACGCCGTGCAGCAGGCCGTCGCCGGTGACTCGCAGAACGGTGGGGCGCTGCATCATCACGGCCACCCCCGATAGGGGCCACCACGGCCCGGCCGCCAGCGCCACGTCACGGCATCCCTCCCACCCTGGGGTGGGTGCCGTGCCGAGTACCTGCTGGTAGGTGTCGATCGCGGCGAGCACAAGCCAGTCGGGGAAGTGGTTCCAGGCCGGATCGAAGAACCAGTCGCGAGGATTCAGGCAGTAACGGATCACGGCGCGTCCCTCGTCGTTGCGCTTCACGATCGTCTGCTCGTCGCTCCAACACCAGGCGAACCGCATGATGTAGCTGCCGGTGAGGGTACGGTCGACCGCCGCCCAGACCGGGCCCAGCACCTGCTCGTACACCTGCCGCACCGCCTGTAGCACCGGTGTGAGCGCGGACCGCTCGCCCTCGGTGACCGGGTTGCAGAGGTACCGGTGCTCCATCAGGTTGTAGCGGGCCTCGAAGCCGTCGTAGCGTTGCTCGCCGTAGTAGCCGTGCCATTCCATGAAGTCGTGGAAATCGCCGAAGGCGGTGAACCGGTCGTGGTCGCTGGTCTGCTCCCAGATCGGGGCTCGTGCTGCTGCCAGCGCATTGTTGAGGGCGTCGCGGCGGACCGAGGTGACCAGCGACGGGTGCCCGTCGTCGAGGAGCTGCCGCACCTGCTGCAGGGCGGCCGGGGGAGAGGGGCACCACAGGAACCGTGACGGCTCGGGATGCCCGGCGCTGCGGTAGGCGAGGCGGACGGCTGCCTCCGCGCGCGCCTGGTCCGCGGGCTCGCAGGACAACGCCGCCTGCGTCCATCGGTTTGCCACGGCTTGTCCGTGCGCTGAGATCGGATTGGTGGAGTTATGCATGGTGTCCTCCTGACGGATCATCGATGGTGCGGCATGCCGTTGACGATGCCGCTGCAGGTCAAGTGGCCAGACGCCACCAGCAGGTGGCACGGCCGATCGTCAGTCCCGGCGTTCACTGTTGTGACCGTGCCGGGCGCCGTGGCCGGTTGCGGTGAGTGACTCAGGGATGACGTGAATGAGATCTTCATGTTTGACTGACATTCATGCGATCGGGGCAGGCGAGGCTGGCGATCGACTACGGCAGCGCCGACACCACCGCCGTACTGGCATGGCCGGACGGCACCTGGACGCCGCTGCTCTTCGACGGCGAACCCGCCCTGCCCAGCGCCGTCCTCCTCAGCGGGGACGGCACCACCGTGACCGGCCACCACGCCTGGCGGGCCGCGCCGGTCACACCGCACCGGTTCATCCCGCACCCCCGCCAACCCTCCGAGCAGCGCCTCACCGTCGCCGACACCGACGTCGACCCGCTCGACCTGGTCGCCGCGACCCTGCGCCACGTCGCCGAGCAAGCCCACCAGCTCGCCGGGCCCGGCATCGACGACGTGCGGCTCGTCGTCCCGGCAGGCTGGGGCCCGCGACGCCGCACCTGGATGCGCCACGCCGCGCACCGCGCCGGCCTCCCACCACCACAGTTGTTCGACGCGCCGACCGCCGTCGCCGGGCACCTGCTCGCCACCGGCCTGCAGCTGCCCGTCGGCGCCTGCATCGCCGTCTGCGACGTCGGCGCCACCGCCGAAGTCAGCGTCCTACGTCGCGGCCCCGCAGGCTTCGAAGTCCTCGCCACTCTCGCCGACCCGACCGCCGGCGGCACCGCCATCGACGACGCCCTCACCACCACACTCACCACCAGCCCACCCGGCACCGGCGGGCAACGATGGGCCGCGACGGCCAGCCTCCGCGCCGGCAAACACGCCCTGACCGACCATCCGGCCGTCACCGTGCCACTACCCGACGGGCCGGCCGTGGTGCTCCACACCGGCCTGCTCGACCAAGCCGCCCAGCCCGTCCTGCACCGCATCGCCCACCTCACCACCGAAGCGATCACCGCCGCGGAACTCACACCCCGCGACCTCACCGGCGTCTACTGCGTCGGCGGCACCGCCCGCCTGCCCCTGCTGGCGAAGACCCTCACCGACGCCGGCATCACCCCCACCCTGGTCGACCAGCCCACCCTTGCCGCCGCCCGAGGCGCCGCCGACGCAGGCGCCACCAACGCCACCGAACCCACCACGACCGAGGAACCGGTGCCGCCGGTGCGGCGCGCCGCCGCGATCGCCCTACCCGGCTTCGCGTCCCTCGCCCTGGTCTCCCAGTTCCTGCTCACGCCTGAGTGGCGCGGCTCCCTCATGTACCGCGAAGCGATCCTCAACTGGGGCGAGCTGACCATAGCCGCCGTCTTCGCCGTCATCGCCTGCCTCAGCGCCGGCACCGTCCTCGCCTCCACCATCGCCAACCGCACTACCACCCCGACCAGCCCCGGCATCCACACCGGCACCGGCATCCTCGCCGCGGCCTCCCTCGGCGTCGCCGTCAGCGGCATGTACGCCGTCGTCGGCAGCCTCTACGTCGGCTACCCCGTCAACGGCTTCCTGCGCTGGACACTGCTACCCATCACCCCGACCATCACCGCCGCCGCCGTCATGGCCCTCATCGCCGCCCGGCAATGGCGCACCCCCGCGGGCGGATGGTCGAAACTGCTCGCCTTCCCCACCGGATCCGTCATCACCGCCGCCGCCGGCATGTTGCTCATCCAGTACAGCCTGACCGCCGACCGGTGGCCCCACCTGATCCTCTGGATCGACCTCGCCGGCCGGGCCGGAGGCCTGCTCCTGGGCATCGGCACCGTCATGGCCGTCGTGTCCCAGCCGATCCTGCGCCTGATCCTCAGCGCACCCCTCGCCGTCATCACCGCCGCCCTGGTCTCCTGGTCCGCCTCCGGCATCCTCGGCGCCATCTACGCCATCGCCGTGACCACCTGGTGGCTGCGCCAGATGTGGACCCACCTGCTGCGCCCCCACCACCCTCACCGGCCGCCGCAATGACCCCACCAACCGGATGCCACCCGACGCACGTGGGGGAGGAGCTGCGGTGAACGGGGCCCGGCGACTCGCAGGCGCCGTCGTTGTGCTCGCCGTCCTGGCGATACCGCCGTGGCTGCTGACCACCCTCACCCGAGCGCACCTGCCCGGCTGGCCGACCGGCACGCAGCTACGCGACTGGCTCACCGACCCGCTGACCCCGGCAACCCTCGCCACGGGACTCATCGCCGTGGCCTGGCTGCTGTGGCTCGGCGTGGCCTACACCGTCACCGTGACAGCCGCCCGCCGACTGCGCGCCGGCGCCCGATGGGTACGCCACCTGCCGCTACCCACCCCATGGCAGGCTGCCGCCACCAGCATCGCCGGCGCGGCCGCCATCACCACCGCCCACACCCCCACCACCCAGCCGCCGAACCCACCGACACCAGTCACCGCCGACGAACTCCAGCACCCCTCCGCTACGCCCCAGACCGAGCAGGGCGGGGTGGTCGTGCCCGGCGGCTGGCTACCCGACGACACCGCCCACCACATCGCCGCCGCAGCGGCCCTGGTGTGGCTACGCCGCCGTCGCGCCCACCAACCCGGCCAACCCGACACCGACGCCACCGAGCTGACACCACTGCCCGCCACCGTCACCGCCGTCCAAGCAGCCATCGCCGACCAACCACTGCCACCAGCAGCCACCACCGGCGCCATGCCGGCGCCGCTGCCGCCGGCCGGCATACGTCTCGCCGGTGACGGGGCCGACCACGCCGCCCGAGGTCTACTCGTCACCCGGCTCCTCACCGCGCTGCGCGACCCGACCGACACGACCCCGGTGATCGTCACCAGCAACGCCCTTACCAGGCTCCTGCCCAGCGTCGCCGAGACCGTCACCACCATCCCGGGCCTACACGTCGTCGACACCCTCGACCATGCCGCCACCCTGCTACCTGCGTCCAGCACGTCGTCCACAGCCGACCACGGCATACCCAGCCTCGTCTTGACCGCCGGACCCGCGACGGCGGCACCGCTGAACCTCCCGGGCGCCCGAGTCGTCACCCTCGACGCCGCAGTACCAGTACCCACCTGGCGCGTCGACTGCAACGGCCAAACCGTGGACCACCAGACCGGCCAACCACGGCCACGGATGTGTGTCCTCGACAGCACCGCCGCAGCGGATCTACTCGCCGTCCTGGCCCAACCCACCACCGCAGCATCCGACCCCGCCGCGTCCGCACCAGCCCGGCCGATCAACCGTGCACAGGCAAAGATCCCCCGCCAAGCCAACCGAATCTCACCGCCCACACCGCAGCGGCCCACCGAGGCCACAGCGACCGCTGTCCAGCTGCGGGTGCTCGGCCGCCCAGCGTTGCTCATCGACAGCAAAGAGGTCGCCATCCGCCGCAGCGCCGCCCTGCAAATCCTCGTCTTCCTCGCCGTGCACCCCGACGGCGCCACCACCACGCAACTCGTACAAGCCCTCTGGCCCGGCCTACCCGCCCACACCGTCACCGGCCGCCTCTACACCACCCTCAGCGACCTCCGCTCGACCATCCGCGCCACCACCGCCGACCAGGTGGTTGTCCACACCGAGGACCGCTACCACCTCGACCCACGCACCGACGTGGACCTGTGGCGACTGCAAGCCGCCGCCCACCACAGCGCCACCACAGACGTACCTGGCAGCTGGCAGGCCGTGATCGACGCCTACACAGGAGACCTCGCCGCTGGCCACATCTGGCCGTGGATCGACCCACCCCGTGAGGCCACACGCCGCCTAGTGCTCGACGCTTACACCAACGCCGCGGCAGCACAAACCGACCCGCACGAGCGCCTACGGCTGCTGCAAGCGGCGATCCGCATAGACCCCTACAACCAGCAGCTCCACCAGCTCACCGCCGACCAACTGAACGCCCTCCGCGACTCCGCCGCAGCTGCGGACCTTCTCCACACCCACCGGCAACGCCTGCGCCTCGCCGGCATCCTCGAGCGACCCATAAGCACTGCTCGCTAGACCCCGAGGAGGTCTACCGGTTGCGGCGGAAGAGTGGGCACCCAGATCGGGTACCGAACAGGGGTGCTTCGACGCCGTTGCTTCGCGGCGAACCGCGCTCGAGCGCGTTCCTTGATCGCGTGCCTCGATCGGGAATGTTGTCATACCGTGCGCCTACCCTGGCAGTCGTGGTTTCTGATTTCACCGCAGCGTGGGTGCCGTACCAGCTGGGCCGGGAGTTCGCCGCCGCTGCGGTAGCGGCGATGCGCTGGGCCGAGGATCAGGCCGCGCGGCGCGGCCTGCCCGCAGTGCTGGTCACCGACCGCAAGGGTGAGTACCACGGCGAGGCGCTGTTCGAGCCGTACCTCAACGGCCGGCACGCCTCGCCGCGCTCCCCACGCGTCAACGTGCGTCCGGGCGCGGTGATTGCCCACGTACCCACTCCCGGGGCGCTCGAGGTGGCCACCCGGCTGGCTCGTGGCAACGCCTTGGTCGTCGTCGAGCACCCCAGCCCCTGGCGGCTAGCCGGCTGGGCCGGCGTCGTTGGCGCGCTCGACCTCGACACCGGTGAGCCCACCACACTGGACCCGCAGCTGCACGAGCACCTGAACGAGCTGGTGCGCTACGGCAACAACGGCTACGCCCGCGGGTACGGCCGCGACGGCGCCCACCGGGTGCTTGCCGACATGGCCGGCGCGGGCCTGCTCGATCGCGACGTCGTGCTCAGCGCGCTGAGCGCTTACGACATCTCCCCGGCTGCCCAGCTGGTCATCAGCAGCCTGATCGACAAGGTCGCTCCGCTATTGAGCCACCGCTGACCTGCACAAACACCCGCCCAAAAAATCTTGAAGAAGGAGTGGCGGGTAATTGGGGTGGCCGCACATAGGAGAGGACGTCCGGTGGGTTCCTTCAGCGGACACACCGAACCGAGAAAGAGCCTCATGCACCCGGAAGCCGAGGAGCCGACGGACGAAGTGGCGGGATCGGAACTACAACGGGAACCGCCCCGCCGCGACGTCGCTGTCCCCGTTTCCTGGCTCGCCGACTTCGCCGACACCCGCGAAGATCACGACTTGGACGAGACTGTCCGGGCGCTGCGCCGGCGCGAACGCCTCTCCGAGGACGCCGACCTGGTCGACTGGCTGCGCCGGTCCGACTTCTCCGGCAGCGACTACGACCTGTTCGCCACCGAGCTGGCCCGCTACGGCTACGCCGTCACGGTGGCCTGGATCCGCAAGGGCGCCATCTTCGGCAAGTGCCGCGAACGCGGCGCCGGGCTGCCCGAGCCGCCGCCCGGAGCGCTCAACCGTCCCGACGCCGCCGAGGAACTCGCCAACGAGACCGTGGCCACCGCGCTGAGGTCCTTCCGCAACACGGTGCTGATCCCCGACCGCTGGAACCCCGCCCGCGGCGCTTCACTGAAGACGTTCTTCATCGGCCAATGTCTATTCCGCTTCCCGAACATCTACCGCGCATGGCTACGTACCGAGGTGCACCACCAGGAGCTGCTCGTCGATGAACTCGCCGTCTTCGATCAGCCCGCCACCGGCGGAGGGCCCGTTGACCCGGCTCAGCTCGTCGCGCTGCGCCAAGAGGTCGACGTCCTGCTCGCCGACGCTCCGCCGCGCACCCGCACCATGATGGCGCTCATCGGGGCCGGCTACACCCAGGCCGAGGTCGCCGACCTGCTGAACCTCACCGAGAATGCCGTCCAGAAGGCGCTGTCCTACTACCGCACCCGACTGACCCGCCTGCCCGACCGCCAACCCGCTCAGACCCGAAGGGGGGCATGACCGCCCATGCCACAGCCCGCCCCGAACAACCCGCAATCATCCTCAGCAACCGCCAGGTCAGCGAAGTCGACCATCCAAGCCAAGATCGAGCGATCCTCGCTCGGCACCGCCGACGCCCGCGCAATGCGCGCCCGCACCTCCACCGCGACCGCCCGCGCCATCGTCGCCCGGGCAGCCGGCACCACGGCCCGGACCACCAGCACCAGCCTCAGCCGAAAAACCGGTAGAAAGAGTGGCGGGTAATCAGCCCACCAGCACATACGCCTACGGCAAGAGCGGTCCAACCGAGACCGCCGAACCGAAGGAGATGATCCACATGGCTCGAGGCGGCTCCCGCAGCGTGTCCCGCAGCGCCGGCACCGGCCGGTTCGTCAGCAGCCGCACCGCGGCTCGCTCGCCGCGGACCACCACAACCGAGCGCGTCGGTCGTGGCACCAGAAACAACCAGACCGTCAACCGCAGCGCTAGCACCGGCCGGTTCGTCACCGCGGCCACTGCCGCCCGTCACCCGGGCACGACCATCACCCAGCGCGTCTAACGCGAAACCCCAACTGGCTGAGGCCCTCTCCCCACCTGGGCAGAGGGCCTCAGCCAGTCAGGTCTCGGCAGCTGGTAGCCGCGTAACGCTGGTCACGGCGTTGGGCGGCGCGGCAGCGTCAGGCGTGCGCGCCAGAACCGGTATCGACGCCCAGCTTCCAAGCCCGGTGGTTGATAGGCCCAGTATCCGTCAACCGTCGCTGACCTGCTGTTGTGAGGCCGTGTCAGGTGCCGTGAGGTGCCGTGAGCTGCGGGCCTGCCCTCCGTGCCGTGCTGGGGTCATAGCGTCACGGCATCGCCCCCACCAGCAGCCCTGTTGGGTGTGGACGGCGAGCAGGAGGAGGAAGGTGACATCCCCAGGAGCCCGCACCGCCGCAGTCACCACCAGCGTCCTGTCCACCGCCGCCATCACGGTCGTCATGGTGATGCACAGCGGTTGGACTCCGCACCTGCCGGCGCCGACCACCATGCGGCAGTGGATAGCCGCCCCGATGACCAGCGGCGTCATCGCCGTCCTCGCCGCAGCCGCGGCAGTGACGCTCTGGCTGCTGCTAGCCACTGCCGTCCTTACCCATGCGTATGCGGCGCTGGCCCGCCGGCGGCGCCGGGCACCCGCCCTACGCCTTCCCGGCCCGGTCCAGGGCCTCACCGCGGCGCTGCTCGGCGCGACCGCCGTCACCACCGCCACCGGCGCGGTCGCACACGCCACTCCCGCGACCACCACGTCCGATGAACCCGCCGTGGCCGGACAAGCGACCGCCTCACCCGCCTCCCACCGCCCCGCTGCGAGCCATCAGCCGGCCGCGCCGCCGCCCACCTACACCGTGCGCCGCGGCGACAGCCTGTGCGAGATCGCTGCCCGAACCCTCGGCGACGCCGACCGGTGGCCGGAAATCTTCGCTCTCAACCGGGGCGCCCGCTTCCCCCACGTCGGCGGCGCCCTGCGCAGCCCCGACCTCATCTACCCAGGCTGGGTTCTCCGCCTGCCAGCCGACGCCACATACCGGAGCGACCATGCTCCGCCGCGGCGCCACGATCAGCAGCCCCGTACCGATCCCGGACGCCCGGACGCCCCGGCACCACCCACGAACCATGACTCGTCGGCCGGAACACCGACACCCACGACCACCACGACAGGCCCGACAGCACTCGCGACCGAACCACCTTCAATTGGCCCCGACGTCGCCGCGAGCGCACCGGGCACCGCCCGTGTGACTCCGCCATCCCGCGGCGCCTCGCAGCCGCCGGCCCGCGATCCCTTGCCCACACCCCATCGGTCCCCGGGCATCGACGTGCCGGGCGGGAGCTGGGTGGACATCGGCCTGGCTGCGGCGATCGCCGCAGCCGCCGCGCTGGTCTGGGCGCACCGGCGTCGCCGCTACAGCCCGCGCCCGCCCTCGACGGCTACCAACGTCGAGGACCCCGACACCGCACCGATGCCGACCGTGGTCACGCACATCCGCCGCCGTCTGCGCGGCACCGCACCACGCACCGCCACACCCCCCACCACCGGCCACCAACGCCACGACCTCCACGCGTCCCCAGACCCAAGCGACGGGAACACCGGCCCAGACGCGTCCGCCCTCGACGGTGAAGACCACACCGACGGCGACCCGACACCTGTGCCGCGCCCGGCCGTGCCGTCCCTGGCGCACCCACTGGCCGAGAACTGGCCGCCCGCAGGCCTCGGGCTCACCGGCCCCGGCGCCGACGCCGCTGCCCGCGGCTTCCTGACCGCCGCGCTCGCCGCCGGCGGCCTCGACGCCCCACACGAACGCACCCAGGTGGTGATGCCAGCGACAACCGCGACGACCCTCCTCGACACGGACACCACGACACTGCCCCACACCCCGCGCCTGACGGTCACCACGACCGCCGAGGAGGCCCTCGACCTCATCGAAGCGCAGATCCTCCATCGCAGCCGTCTCGTTGACGCAAGCGACGCTGACACGGTGGCCGACCTGCGGACACTCGACCCTGCGGGGGAGCCGCTGCCGCCTGTGCTGCTGCTGACCCACGCCACCGCAGCCCGGCAGGACACCCGCATCGCCGCGCTGCTCACCCAAGGCACACGCCTGGACATCCACGGGGTGCTGCTCGGCGCCTGGCCCGACGGTGACACCGTCGCAGTCGCCGCTGACGGCACCACAGCCCTCGCCGACGCCCGCACCGACCAGAGCGAGCACCGCGTCCCAGTGGAGCGTCTGGCCGTGCTCACCTCGGCCGATACCCTCGCCCTGCTCGGCGTCCTCGCCGAGTCACATACCGGCCAACCACCGGCGCCCTTTGACGCCGCGCCGCAGTCAGCCGACCGGCCACCGGCCACCGCGAACTCGACCAAGGCATGCCGCAGGACTCCAGACGAGACGCCAGGAACGGCCGCGACGCCCACCCCGACGACTGCCAGCACGTCACCCGCCCCCGTCGAGGCCACCGGCCACAACCCGGCTACCGCCCACCCCGACGCGTCGGCCGGGTTGACCGACATCGTCGACACCCGGCCCCATCCGGTCGCCATCGCGCACACCGGGGCCGACGCCGGTGGTCACGACGCCGCACCCTCCGCAGAGCGGGAAACCGTGCCCCCCGCCGTGGACGGCGAGCAGCGGCAGCCCAGCCGCGTGCAGGTATCGGTGCTCGGCCTGCCCAGCATCACCGACGCCGCGTCCCATCCGCCGCTGCGCGCCAAGGCCCTCGAGGTGCTCGTGTACCTGGCAGTCCACGACGGGGAAGCAACCGTGGACGCCATTCTGGATGACCTCCTGCCCGACGCCCCGACCAGCAAGGCACCAGGCCGGCTGTACACCTACGTGTCGAACCTCCGCGCCGTCATGCGGCACACGGGAGGCCCCGGCGACTACCTCACCCACCCCCAGAACCGCTACACGCTCAACCCCGCGATCGTCGACGTCGACCTGTGGCGGATGCGCGCGGCGGTCCGCGACGCCGAACGCGCCACCGACCCGCAAGTGCGGGTCGCCGCGTTACGGCGCGCCGTCAACACCTACCGCGGGCACCTCGCCGACGGCGTCGACTACGAGTGGATCGAGCCCTACCGCGAGGCCGTACGGCAGCAAGCCCTCGACACCTATCTCGCGCTCGCCGACGCCCTCGCCGACCATCCCGCCCAACAGCTGACAGTGCTCGACGAGGCGATCCGCCACAGCCCCTACACCGAGGAGCTCTACCAGCACGCCATGCGCGCCCGCGCCGCCCTCGGCCAGACAGACGCGATCCGATCCTTGCGCCGAGCACTGACACGGGCTCTCGCAGAGATCGACGCCGAACCCCACGAGGACACCCTCGCCCTCGCGAACGAGCTCATCGCCGCCCAGCAGCACCCCCGCCCCCGCCCGCCAGCGCACCGTCACACCCGCGACGAGGACGGAGCCACCGCATGACCGGCATCTCCACCTCGCCGTCCTCGCACCTTGACCATCCGAACGCGGCCACCCGTGACCAGCTGACCGGTTTACGGCCGCTGCGGTGGGCGGTGCGTGCCGTGCTCACCCTCGGCGTCGCCGCGTCGATCGCGGCGAACGTGCTGCACGCCCGACCGAACCTCATCAGCCAGCTGATCGCTGCCTGGCCGCCGCTGGCGCTGCTACTCACCGTGGAACTGATCTCCAGGGTGCCCAGCCACCGCAGGTCCCTGGCCGCCCTACGGCTGCTGGCCACCGCCGCGATCGCCGGCATCGCCGGCTGGGTCAGCTACTGGCACATGGTCGGCGTCGCCGCCCGCTACGGCGAGATCGACGCCGGCGCCTCCTACCTGCTGCCGATCTCCGTGGACGGCCTCGTCGTCGTCGCCAGCATCAGCCTCGTCGAGATCACCGGAAGGATCCGCGCCAGCACCAGCCGGCCCACGCCCACACAGCAACCAACGGCCCCTCAGGACCGACCAGGACACCCTGCCCCAAGGACCGGCGCCGACCCGACGACCAAGCGGCGAACACCCCGCCTCACCAAGGCGGTCACCGAGGTCGAGCCAACTGCCACCTCCGCGTCGCCTACCGCCGTGTCTACCCGGGCTTCGTTGCGAGTACAGGCCGCGAGCACACAAGGCGCCGGGCCACCAGGCCACCCACCCGAGCCTGACCGCGATGACGCCCGTGACGATTCCGAGGGGTCCCGTCCGGTAGGCGGGGCGCGGGACGACGATGCGAAGACTGCTGCAACGATCCCTTCCGGCCACGAGAGCGCCGCTCAGATCGCCGCGGCCACTCCGGCGGCCGTGGCGTACTGGTACCAGCGGGATCCGTCGATGCACCCCGCCCAGGTCGCTGAGCGGATCGGCAGATCCGAGCGCACCGTGCGCCGGTACTGGCCGCCGGCAAAACTGCAGCGGTCCAACGCTCACCATCGCGGCCCGCATGCCGACCATCCTCGGGCGCCGTAAACCTGAGGGGAATGCGCCTAGGCGGTGTCTTCAAAGAATCTTGGTGTCGGATGATCTAGGGCGTGGGTCGTCGCTACGAGTTGTCTGACGTCGAGTGGGAAGCCCTATCGAGGTACCTGCCGTCGGCGGTGACCGGTGGTCGGCCGCGGGTCGATGACCGGCGGGTGCTCAACGGGATCGTGTGGAAGATCCGGGCTGGAGCAGCGTGGCGGGGCATGCCTGCCCGCTACGGGTCGTGGCAGTCGATCTATACCCGTTTCCGCAGGTGGGCCCTGGATGGCACGTTCGAGCGGATGCTCGCTGGGGTTCAGGCCGACGCGGCCGGGGACATCGACTGGCTGGTGTCGGTCGACTCCACGATCGTGCGCGCCCACCAGCATGCCGCTGGCGCTAAAGGGGGGCGGCGAGAATCGGACGAACCACAAGATCACGCCATCGGTCGAAGTCGAGGTGGACTGACCACCAAGATTCACCTCGCCTGCGACGGCCTCGGGCGAACTTTGGCGTTCGTGCTCTCCGGCGGCAACGTCAACGACTGCACCCGATTCGCCCAGGTGATGGCCGCGATCCGCGTCGAGCGGACGGGCCCCGGAAGACCTCGGGTCCGCCCGGACCACGTCATCGCCAACAAGGGCTACAGCTCCAAGGCCATCCGCACCGACCTGCGCCGACGCGGCATCGCACACACGATCCCCGAACGCGCCGACCAGCAGGCGAACCGCCGCAGGCGAGGCTGCCGAGGCGGCCGGCCACCGGCGTTCGACAAGCAGCTCTACAAGCGGCGCAACGTCGTGGAGCGCTGCTTCAACCGGCTCAAGCAGTGCCGCAGCGTCGCCACCCGATACGACTGCAACGTCATACCAGGCCACCGTCACCATCGCCGCGCTACTCCAATGACTGTGAACCTTTGAAGACACGCCCTAGGTGTACTGCCCAGGGACGTTGGTCAACCTGGTGATGGGCGGATTGCCGCCGGTAGCAGTGTGGGGCCGGTGGTGATTGTAGTGATGCAGCCAGGCGGGCAGGGCCTTCCGCCGGGCTGCTTCGGATGAGTAGAACCGGCCGAAGGCCCAGCCGTCGGTCAGGGTCCGGTGGAAGCGTTCGACCTTGCCGTTGGTCTGGGGCCGGTAGGGGCGGGTCTTCTTCGGGGTGACCCCGAGTTCGGTGCAGGCGTCGCGCCAGGCGTAGGACTTGTAGGCGGAGCCGTTGTCGGTCAACACCCGCTCGACGACCACGCCTCGGTCGGCGAACCAGCCGACAGCACGGCGATAGCGGTGGCGGCTTTCTCGTCGTCGCAGATCTCGGCGTAAGCCACCCGTGAGTGGTCATCGACGACGGTGTGCACGAACGCGGTCCCGACCCGCGGTTCCCAGCGGTAGTTACGGGTGCCGGTGCGGCGGGCGGTGGCCTCCCGGTTGCGCTCGCCCTGGACCCGACCGACGTAGCGCCACCCGCCGCCGTCGGGAATCTGGCCGAGCTTCTTGACGTCGACGTGCAGCATCGCGCCCGGGTGGTCGTGTTCGTATCGGCGCACCGGTTCGCCGGTGCGCCGATCGATGTGTGACAGCCGGTTCACCCCGCAGCGGGTCAGCACCGCATGCACCGTTGAGGCGGGCATGCCGAGGCGGCCGGCGATCTGCACCGGCCCGAGGCGGTGTTTCCATCGCAGGTGCACGACCTTGCGAACGACCGGTTGCGGCGTGCGAGTGGGGCTGCGGTGCGGCCGGGACGACCGGTCAACCATCGCGTCGGCGCCGAGGTCGGCGTAGCGCACCGCCCACCGTTTCGCCGTCGGCCAGGACACGTCATAGCGTTCCGCCGCGCGAGCGACCGGCCACCCCTGCTCCACGATCAGACGCGCGAGGCGAAGACGTGCACGAGGAGTCAAAGCGGCGTTAGCGTGGGACACGAAGGCCTCCTGGTTGCCGGAGCGGTTCCTAGACAGCTCCACTCCACAACCGGAGGCCTTCGTCATCACGTCTATCTACGCCGTGTCGTCACACGACCTCAACCAACCTGTCTGGGCAGTACACCTAGGGGCACGATGACGGTGGCGGCCGAGTGGAAGGCGGTGGTGAACGTGGGCAGGGGGAGCCGATCCGCAGCCGGCGGCTACAGCCACCGGGTGCCGATCTCCTTGAGGTCCGGGGTGCTGAAGGAGTAGAGCAGCTCCATGGCGTGCCCGACGCCGGTGGTGATGGCGTGGGTGACGCCGGCGGGGATGTACATCGCGGTGCCCGGGCCCGCCTCGAATTCCTCGTCGGCTACCCGGAACAGCGCGGTGCCGGACAGCACGTAGTAGAACTCGGCCGAGTCGGCGTGCAGGTGCAGCGGGTGGGTCATCCCGGGCTCCATGCGGTAGATCCCGGTGAGGAACTCGCAGTCCGGGTCGCCGGTGAGCTGCTGGTCGACGAGGCGGTGCACCAGCCCTTCGTCGTCGGTGTTGTGGTTGAGGCTGGAGATCAGCTCGTAGGCGAGTTCGTTGCGGTGCACGACGAAGGCCGGGCGTACGGCGCCCGCCCCGGCGTCCCCGGCGGCGATCCGGCGTCCACGGACGGGCAATGCCGTCACCGCTCGGCGTCCACGCTTGTCGCCCCGAGGGGGATCTGTGGGCTGGTCAGCGGTCCGTGATGCTTGGACAGGCAGATGGCCTCCCAGCCGGTCACCACGCCGTGGATGACGCCCGGCTCCCAGCACAGGTACTCCCCGGCACGGTAGACGTTCTCCGGGTCGGTGGCGCACCAGCCGCCGAGGAAGAAGATCTCCTCCGTGCTGTGGTGGAACTCCAACGCGGTCTTGGCGAAGTTGCGTGGCAGGACAAACAGGATGGTGTCCTTGCCGGTCTCCTCCACCTTGCGCAACCGGATGCACTGCGTGGGCACATCGAGGTCACCGTGGCTGCTGGTGTCGGTCACTCCCGCGAAAGCCTCCTGGACGGGTCGCCAGTTGGCCGCGTCGAACAGGTCGACGGTCTCGCCGAGCGGTTTCGACGGCGGGGGTCGTTCGTCAGTGCGGACCTCGAACGGCGAGTCCGTCCAGAAGATCAACGTCGCGCCTTGGGTCGAGGAGACCGGGCCGATCTCGGTGCCGGAGGGCAGGAAGAGGTAGTGCCCGCGCCGGCATTGGCGTCCGGCAATGCTCAGGTCGCCGTCGCGGACCAGGAGCTCGATGTCGGCGCTGTTCCAGTGCTCGGGCATCTGCCAGCCGGGTGGAACGTCGACGACGAGCGTCTGTGCGCCGGTCTGAGGGTCGGAGTTGATCTGCCGCACGAGTAGGCCGAACGGCAGGCCCGATGCCCGCCACACCCGCTGGGATACCTGCTCGATGGTAACCCGTCGCTTGCCGGAATGAGCCATGGCGACCTCCTTCGGTTGCGCCAGACTGTATGTAATCTGGCGCAGCTCGTCTAGGTGTCGTCGCGGACGTTCGGCCTTGAGCACTTACGTCCGCCACCACCGCTGACTTCAGCGAGATCCAGTGTATGCAAAATGGCCATGGTTGGGTTGGCGACGGGAGTCGTGCCCCCGTGGTCGGCGTCGGGTCGGGGGTTGAGTCGACTCCTTGTGCCATCCCGTCGAGTTGTATACGGTCCACTGCCTAGCCCGCCTGTCATTCGCGTTTCTCCATCTGCAGCGAACGGGGAAGAGATGCCCCGAAGGTTTGGTCTTGTCGGAGGCACGGTGGTCGCCGAGGATGGCGTCCACCGCGCTGACGTGCTCGTTGACTCCGGCCGCATCGAGAGTGTCGGCCGGATTCCGCCATCGGCTGATGTCGAGAAGGTCGACGCCCGAGGAAAGATCATCATTCCCGGTGGCGTCGACGTGCATACACATATGGATACGCCCTTCATGGGGACGGTCACCTCCGACGACCACGCCTCGGCCAGCCGGGCCGCTGCTGTCGGCGGCACCACGACGTATGTCGACTACGCCTTTCAGCGCGCCGGTGAGCGTCTGCCGGAGGTGCTGGCCCGGTGGGCCGGGCGAGCGAACGGTCGTTCCGCCATCGACTTCAGCTTCCACCTGGCTGTCACCTCGCCCTACCCGGGCATGGTGGCTGACATGGCGCTTGTGGTGGCCGACGGCGTGACCAGCTTCAAGGTGTTCATGGCCTACAAGGGGCTGGCCATGCTCGACGACGGAGAGCTCTTCTCCATCCTCACCGAGTCGTCCCGCCTGGGCGCCACACTCTGCGTGCACGCCGAGAACGGTCACGTCATCGACGTCCTCGCCGAGAGGCTGGTTCGGGCCGGCCGCACCGGACCGCTGGCGCACCTGCTGTCGCGGCCACCCGAGACCGAGGTGGAGGCGGTACGCCGCGCGATCACGCTCGCCGACCTGGCCGACGCCCCGCTGTATTTCGTGCACCTGTCCACCGCCGGCGCGGTCGCCGCCGTGGCCGAGGCCCAGCGGGCCGGCCGCCCGGTCGCGGGCGAGACGTGCACCCACTACCTTCTGCTCGACGCCGACCTCTACCACCAGCCCGGGTTCGAGGCGGCCAAGTACGTCGTCAGCCCGCCGCTGCGCACCGCCGAGCACCGGGAGGCGCTCTGGCAAGGGCTGCGGGAAGGCATCCTCGGTGTCGTCAGCTCGGATCACTGCCCGTTCTGCATGTCCGGGCAGAAGAGCCTGGGGGCCGAGGACTTTCGCCGGATCCCCAACGGAGCGCCGGGCATCGAACACCGGGTTCCCCTGCTCTACGGCCACGGTGTACGCCCCGGGCGGCTGAGCCTGTCGCGGTTCGTCGAGGTGGCCTGCACCGAGCCGGCCCGCCGGTTCGGGCTGTATCCGACAAAAGGGGTCATCAGGCGGGGCGCCGACGCCGACCTGGTCGTGCTCGACCCGGAGGCGGCCTCCGTGGTGCTCGCCCGGACGATGACGCAGAACTGTGACTACACGCCGTTCGAGCGGTGGCACGTGCCCGGCCGGATCGAAGCGGTCTATCTGCGCGGGGAGCTGATCGCCCGGCGTGGACGATTTGTCGGTCGGCATGACGCCGGTCGGTTTCTGGTCCGTCGCCGGGCGTGAGCGTCGACGCGGCTGACTGCGGGATATGGCTGCTTGGAGCCTTGACAGGGCCAGACTTGTATACAAGCATCGCTCGTGTTGGCCGCCCCGCCGGGGTTGCTGCGCTAGAACTATTCAAGCTTGCACACAATTTGGAGGTGTTGGCATGGGAATACGTTCCGTGCAGGTGCGAGCCGTGGCAGTGCTCGCCGTGGCGAGCGTGGCGCTCGCGGCCTGCGGCGCCGACGATGCAGGGAAGTCTGACGCCGGCACCGGCCAGGCACTGACCATCGCCGCGCCCGGGGTGCTGTCGAGTCTCGACTCCGAGCGCTACCAGGGCTTCATCTCGATCGACCTGCTCCCCAACACCGCCGGGACCCTGGTGCGCTTCAAGAAGCCCGAGGCCGGCGCTACCAAACTTCAGACGCCGGACCAGATCGAGCCCGAGCTCGCCGAGTCCTGGACGCTTGACGACGGCGGCAGGAAGATGTCGTTCACGCTGCGCGAGGCCAAGAGCCAGTTCGGCAACCCGATCACCTCGCAAGACGTGAAGTGGTCGGTGGACCGGATGGTCAACAGCACCGGCGTGCCGATCGCCAAGATCCTGATGGGCGTCGGCGGCTGGGACACCGCCAACCCGATCACCGTCACGGACGACAAGAAGTTCACGATCAACGTCGCCAAGCCCAACGCGGTGAGCGTGTCGATCCTGAGCACCTTCTTCATGACCATCTACGACTCGGTGGAGGCCAAGAAGCACGCCACCGCCGACGATCCGTACGCCTACAAGTGGCTCGGGGAAAACACCGCCACCTTCGGGGCGTACCAGGTGCGCTCGTTCGACCCTGGCAAGGAGGTCCGGCTCACCGCCAATGAGAACTACTTCCGCGGGAAGCCCAAGGTCACCGACGTGGTGGTCCGCGCCGTCCCCGACACCTCCAACCGGCTCCAGCTGGCCCAGAGCGGGCAGGTCGACGTCGCCACCGCGATGACGTTCGACCAGCTCTCCTCGCTGGAGGAGAGCGACCAGGCCCGGCTGGAGCGTGTGCTCTACCCGAACATCGACGTGCTGGTGCCCAACCTCAAGGCCAAGCCCTTCGACGACAAGCGGGTCCGCGAGGCCATCTCCTACGCCGTCGACCGCAAAGCGATCGTCGACTCCGCGTACCAGGGCTATTCGGTGCCCTCGAACGACTTCATCCACGACGACTTCGGTGCTCCGGCGGCCAGCCAGCCCTTCGCGCAGAACCTCGACCGGGCCAAGCAACTGCTGGCCGAAGCCGGCCTGCCCAACGGCTTCCCGATGGAGCTGGCCTACAACGCGGCCAACGTCGGAGCGCACAGCGAGCAGGTCGCCGTCCTGCTGCGCTCCCAACTGGCCAGGGTGGGCATCCAGGTCAAGCTCAACAACGTCGCCTCCGGCGCGGACTTCGACACCGCCAAGCGTGAAGGCAAGCTGCAGAGCTGGCTGGCCACCAGCACCCCGCTGGTGCCCGACCCCGCCTACTACCTGCAGGTCTTCTACTCCACAGGTGGGCTCACCAATCTGCAGAACTACAGCTCGCCGACCCTCGACGACCTGTCCCGGAGGATCCTGGAGACCCAGCCGGGTCCGGACCGCAACGCGTTGATCAAGCAGGTCAACGACTTCCTGGTGGGTGACATGCCAGCCATCCCGCTGGTCGATTCCCAGAAGTACTACGTCTTCAAGAAGGGCGTGACCGGGTTCGTCAGCCGTTCCCAGGGCCACGTCAACTATTACGACATCAGCGGCTCCTGACCTCGCCGGCGTTCCACCAGCGCCGTGATCCCGGCGCGGTGGGCACCCCCGAGCCGGGGGACCACGCCGCGACGACGCAGAACGGCAACCCGAGAAGAGCTGGCACTCGAGAAAGCAGGATGTGCACTGATGTACCGCCTAGGAGTCGATGTCGGTGGCACGTTCACGGACGTTCTTCTGATCGAGGAGGCGACCGGGAAGACCCGACGGACCAAGGTGCCCTCGACGCCTCAGGACCAGTCCGTCGGCGTCATCGAGGGCGTCACCCGGGTGCTGACCGACGCCCGCGCCCGTGCGGCGGACGTCCGCCAATTCCTGCACGGCACGACGGTGGCCACCAACGCTGTCCTGGAACGCCGGGGCGCCCGGGTGGGCCTGGTGGTGACCGTCGGCTACCGGCAGGTCCTGCACATCGCCCGCTCGTTCGTTCCCGGCGGCCTGGGCGGCTGGATCGTCTGGGACCGGCCGGCCGAGATGGTCGCGCTCGAAGACGTCCGCGAGGTCCGGGGCCGCATCGACGCTCGGGGCGAGCAGGTCGAGCCCCTCGACGAGGCGGCCGTGCGGGCCGCGGTCCGCCAGCTGGTCGACCAGGGCGTGGACGCCCTCGCCATCGGTTTCGTCAACTCCTACGCCAACCCCGCCCACGAACAGCGGGCCGCCGAGATCGCCGCCGCCGAGGCCCCCGGCGTGCCGGTCTCCACCTCCGCCGGGGTCCTGCCCGAGCTCGGGGAGTACGAGCGGACCCTGACCACCGTCGCCAACGCCTACGTCCGCCCCGGCGTCAGCTCCTACCTGAGCAACCTCAGCGCGAAACTGGTCGCCGAGGGACTCCTGGGCGAGCGCCGCGTGCTGCGCTCCGACGGCGGACTGATGACCTTCGAGCGGGCCGAGGACATCCCGGTCAGTCTGCTGATGAGCGGACCCGCCGGCGGGGTCGCCGCCGCCGTGGCACTGGGCCCGGCCGCCGGCCACCCGGACCTGCTCACCCTGGACATGGGGGGTACCTCCACCGACGTAGCGCTGATCGAGAACGGCACCCCGGCCATCCGGCGCGAGACGACCGTTGCCGACCTCGCCGTCCGCGCCCCGTCGATCGACGTACAGACCGTGGGCGCCGGCGGCGGCTCCATCGCCCACGTCCCCGAGCTGACCGGTGCGTTGCGGGTCGGCCCGGCCAGCGCGGGTGCCCTGCCCGGTCCGGCGACCTACGGACGCGGCGGCGAACTGCCCACCGTCACCGACGCCAACGTCGTGCTCGGCTACCTGCCGCACGCCCTGCTCGGCGGCGCCATGCCGCTGGACGTGGAGAAGGCCCGCACGGCGGTCGGCACCGTTGCGAGCAGGCTAGGGGTATCGGTGGAGGCCGCCGCCGCCGCGATCATCGACATCGTCAACGAGAACATGCTCGGCGCGCTGCGGCTGGTCTCGGTGCAGCGCGGCTACGACCCCCGGCGCTTCGCGCTATTCGGCTTCGGTGGCGCCGGCCCGTTGCACGTCAACGCGCTCGCCAAGCTTCTCGGCTCCTGGCCGGTGGTGATCCCGCAGTCGCCCGGGGTGCTCTGCGCCTACGGTGACGCTTCGACAGGTGTGCGGGCCGAGGCCAACCGGTCGCTGGTGCGCCCTCTCGACGACGTCGACGAGGAACTGCTGCGGCGCGAGTTCACCGACCTCGCCGCCCAGATCGACGCCGAGTTCGACCGCGCCGGGGTGCCCGACGACGCCCGGTCGGTGCGATACGAGGCCGACGTGCGCTACCACGGCCAGGGCTTCGAGGTCTCCGTCGAGGTCGACGCGGGCCGGGGCATGGCTATGATCCCCGACCTGCGCAGCGGCTTCGACGAGGCCCACCAGCGCCTGTTCGGCTTCGCCCTGGATGAGCGGCACGAGATCGTCAACATCCGGGCGGTCGGGGTCTCCCACGCCGAACGGATCACCCCGGTCGAGATCGAATCCGGTGACCGCGACGCCGCGCAGGCGATCGTCGGCCGCCAGCAGGTCTATGTCGACGGCGGCTGGCAGGAGGCCACCCTCTACGACCGCACCGCCCTGCGGGCCGGCAACGAGCTGTCCGGGCCGGCGATCGTGGTCGAGATGGATTCCACCAGCCTGGTCCTGCCGGGCTGTGTCGCGCGCGTCGACAGGCTGGGCAACCTGCTCATCCTGCCCGCCGAGCAGGGAGGGAACCGATGAGTGCGGTCATCGTCGAGACAGTACGCCCGGAGCGTGGCGTCGTGGTCGAGACCGCGGTGCTCGACATCGTCGAGA
The DNA here is from genome assembly GCF_049179035.1 of Micromonospora sp. WMMD1274. Taxonomy (NCBI): domain Bacteria; kingdom Bacillati; phylum Actinomycetota; class Actinomycetes; order Micromonosporales; family Micromonosporaceae; genus Micromonospora; species Micromonospora sp. WMMD1274. Next base: position 518,144 of record NZ_JBMHMG010000001.1, on the reverse strand, counting down.
ACGCGTTGCGCAACGCCCGTTTCGAGATGGACGCGGTGGTGCTGCGTACCGCGATGTCACCGGGCATCCGCGAGCAGCACGACGCCTTCCCGTTGATCGCCGACCGGCGCGGGCGCATGGTCGCCGGACAGTTCGGCTCCTTCATCGACGGCTTCCTCTCCGGATACGACGGCACGGTCGAGGAGGGCGACGTCTTCTTTACTTCCGACCCGTACGCCTGTGACGGCGCCATCAGCCACGCCAATGACTGGCTGGTGCTGCTGCCGATCTACTTCGAGAAGGCGCTGGTCGGCTGGGCGGCGATGTTCGGTCACATGAGCGACGTCGGCGGGAAGGTGCCCGGCAGCCTGCCCACCGACGCGGTGTCCATCCACGAGGAGGGCGTCATCGTCCCGCCGGTGAAGTTGTTCCGCGGCGGCACCCTCGACCAACAGCTCCTGGACACCGTGCTCAACCAGGTGCGCCTGCCGAGCTGGAACCGCGCCGACCTGAACGCGGTCCTGGCCTCCTGCCGCACCGCCGAGACCCGGGTCCGTGAACTCTGCGAGCGCTTCGGCGCTGACACCTACCTGTCCACCCTGGAGCTGCTGCTGGAGCGCAACCGGCAGGCGATGGCGAAGCTGTTCCGCCAGGTCGTGCCCGAGCAGCCGGTCACCTTCGAGGACTTCGTCGACGACGACGGACGCGGCGAGGGACCGTTCCGCATCCGCTGCTCGCTGTGGCGCGAGGGCGACCGGGTGGTGCTGGACTTCACCGGGACCAGCGGGCAGGCCGAGGGGTCGATCAACTTCCTGCTTAACGAGAACGTCCTACGGATGTTCTTCGGGGTGTACACCATCATGGCCGTGGACCCGATGATCCTCTTCAACGACGGGTTCTACCCCCTGGTCGACGTCCGCATCCCCGAGGGCAGCCTGCTCAAGCCCCGGCGCCCGGCGGCCATCTCCTGTCGTACCCACACCCTGGGTCGGCTCTTCGACGTGCTCGCCGGGCTGCTGGGGCAGTGTCAGCCGGACTTCCTCGCCGCCGCCGGGTTCTCCTCCAGCCCGCACCTGATGTACTCCGGCCTGGATCGGCACGGCAAGTGGTTCCAGCTCTACCAGATCGGTTTCGGCGGTGTGCCCGCCCGACCGGTCGGTGACGGGTTCGACGGGCACTCCATGTGGCCCTCGTTCACCAACGTGCCCAACGAGTACCTGGAGGCCTACTACCCGCTGCGTATCGAGTCCTACGAGACGGTCCCCGACTCCGGGGGCATCGGTAGGCACCGGGGCGGCAACGGCATCCGGGTCGGCTACCGGTTCCTGGAACCGGGTGAGGTCTCGATCCACGACGACAGATGGTTCACCAAACCCTGGGGCGTGCTCGGCGGCGAGCCCGGCGAACGCGGCACGAAGATTCTGGAACGCGCCGACGGCTCCCGGCAGGTGGTCCCGGCCAAATGTGACCACGTCGCGGTCCGCCCCGGCGACCTGCTGCACTTCGTCACCTGGGGCGGTGGCGGTTGGGGCGATCCGCTCGAGCGCGACCCGGAGCAGGTCCGCCACGACGTCGAGCGGGGCCTGGTCACCGTCGACGGCGCCCGGCGCTACGGAGTGGTCCTGGTCGACGGCCGGGTCGATGCCGAGCGCACCCGGACTCGGCGCGCGGAACTCGCCGCCGGCCGTGGCGACCTGCCCCGCTTCAACCGGGGCGGCACCGTGGAGGAACTCCGGGCGCGCTGCCTCGCCGAGACCGGACTGACCCCACCCCGGGAGCCGGCGGGCGCCGGGACGCGGCCGGAGCCGGAGCCTGCCGGCCCACGGCCCGGTGCGACGCCGGCCCGCCATCGCGACGCCGGGTCCGCAAGCGGCGGCGACCGGCTCGCCCGCGCCCAGCGACCGGCGCAGTCCCCGCTGGAGGCGCTCGTGCACCACATCGCCCGGCAGGTGACCGTGCGATGAGACCACCCCACTTCCAGACCACCACGGTCCTGGGCAACGGCGGGCACCCGCACGCCAACCAACTCGCAGAGGAGAACTGTCATGGCTGAACTGCAGATGTCCGCGCTGGGCATGATCGAGACCCGGGGCCTGGTCGCGGCGGTCGAGGCCGCCGACGCCATGGTCAAGGCCGCCACCGTCGTCCTGGTGGGCACCGAGTACATCGGCGGTGGCCTGGTCACCGTTGTCGTCCGTGGCGACGTCGGCGCGGTCAAGGCCGCCACCGACGCCGGGGCGGCCAGCGCCTCCCGGCTCGGTGAGGTCGTCTCGGTGCACGTCATCCCGCGCCCGCACAACGAGGTCGAGGCGATCCTGCCGACCGGTTCGACTCGAGGCGGAACGAAGTCCTGACCGGAGCCCGCGTGCTCATTGAAGGAGCTGAGACATGAGTCGGGTGTGGACTGCTGTCGATATCGAAGACGTTGCCCGGTCGGACGGACCGCGCGAAGTCCTGCTGGGCCCGGGCGACCTGATCTCCCCGCACGCCCAGGACATCGCCCAAGGGCTGGGCATCGACGTCCGGCGCGGGTCGGCGGCACCGGCGCCGGCCGCCCCCGCCGGGGCCGGCACCGTCCCCGGCGAGCCCCAGGGCGGCTGCGACGGCGCCGACGGCTGCTCGTGTGGCTGCGAGGCCGCGGAGGAGGCGGAGCGGACCATCCGTACCATCGCCGCCGCGGTCGTGTCGGCCAACCCCGACGCGGACGCCTCCACTGTCGCCACCGAGACGCTGCGTGCGCTCGGCGCCTACGGCGGGCCCGGGGTGGGCAGCCCCGAGCAGGCACAACCGCTGCCAGGACAGTTGCTGCCCAAGAAGGCCAAGGGCGTCCGCCCTCAGTTCTTCGCTGAGCCGGGTATGGAGGCCCTGGTCTCGACGATGGTGACCCTCACCTCGGAGGTGTGGGTACTGCGTGAGCGGGTGATGACCCTGGAACAACTGCTGGCCGACCGGCGGGTTGTGGAGGGGGGCGCGGTGGACGGCTTCACGCTCTCCGCTGCCGACGCCGAGACCAGAGACGCCGAGGCGGCGGCGTTCGTCGCCCGGGTGCTGCGGGTCTTCTACGAGTGGCGTGAGGAGATCGTGCGGGAGGAAACCCCGGAGTCCTACCGGGAGGTCATCCGGCGGGCCTTCGCACAGGTGGGGGAGGACAAGTGAAGCAGCAGCAGCACGGCCTGTTGCCGACGGAGAACCACGACGAACTGGCCCGGGAGACGTTTGTCCGGGCCCTGAAGTCGCACATCTCCACCGAGGTGACCCCGGGGGTACGGGAGCTGTACGCGCACCGCGTCCTGCCCAGGTACCAGCAGGAGATGGGCGTCCCGCCCCGGGACCGGGAGACGGTCCGCCGGGCGATGGAGCCCGAGCCGTACTACCAGCTCTGGAGCTCGGTGCGGCGGGCGAGCCAGGACCTGCTCTGGAACGTGGTGGCCGACAGCATCGCCCGGCAACTGGACGACCTGCGGGCCAGAGCGGAGCGGACCGGCCGTACCCTCGGCTCGCTGGAGCTGGATCCCGACTTCGTCCTGCCCTGGTATTTCTGGGGCATCGACATCCACGCCATGCCCGGCGGCTACCGAGGCGAATACGTGCCCGGCGACGTCACCGCCGGCGCGCTCTACGACCGCGGCGTCTACGTCTACGCCATGGGCCAGATGGGCGAGCTCAACGACGACTACGGCCAGTCGGTGGTGAACAACTACCTCAAGACCGCGCACAAGGACTTCCGCCCCAGGCGGATCCTGGAGATCGGCTGCGGAGTCGGCAACTCCACGCTGCCCTACGTCGACGCCTATCCCGAGGCGGAGGTGCACGGCATCGACGTCGGCGCCGCTCTGTTGCGCTACGCCCACGGCCGGGCGGAGTCCCTGGGCCGCAAGGTGCACTTCGCGCAGCGCAACGGCGAAGACACGGGCTTCCCGTCGGGGCACTTCGACCTGGTCGTCTCACACATCCTGCTGCACGAGATGCCACCGGAGGCGGTCCGCGCCGTCCTGCGGGAATGCCACCGGCTGCTCGCCCCGGGCGGGATGATGATCCACGCGGACTTCCCGGGCTACGCCGGGTTGGACCCGCTGGTGCAGTTCCTCATCGACTGGGACACCTGGAACAACAACGAGCCGTTCTGGGGCCCGATGCGGGACATGGACCTGGTCCAGGCCGCCCGGGACGCCGGGTTCACCGGCGACTGCACCGAACTGTCCTGCAAGCGCGAGTGCGTCGAGGAGGTCTCCACCCCCACCGGCCGGGTGCTGCAGAGCGGTGAGCGGCGCAGCAGCGGCACCCTCGCGCTGCTCGTGGGCCGGCGCTGACATGGCCCACAACGGCGTCGAGTTGCGTACCTTCGCGTTCGTCGACCGACTCCAACCGCAGATGGCCGCCCTGCTCGGCAGCGTGATGTCGGGTGACCCGGTGGTCGAGGGGATGTCCGAGCTCTACCTGGAGATCTCCCCGGGCAGCGACGTGTACGCCCTGGTCGACGCCGCCGTCAAGGCCACCGGGGTGCGCCCCGGCTCACAGGTCGTCGAGCGGCAGTACGGCATGACCGAGTTGCACTCGATGTCGCAGGACGCGGTGCGCCAGGCCGGTCAGACCATCCTGGACCTGCTCGGGATAACCGAGGCCGACGCGCAGCCGGCGGAGCTGGTCTCGGCGAAGGTCGTCTCCAACATCGACGCCTACCAGGCGCAGCTGGTCAACCGTTCCCGCAAGGGCTCCCTGCTCGTGGCCGGCGAGTCGATGCTGGTGGTCGAGTGTCAGCCCGCCGCCTACATCTCCGCTGTCGGCAACGAGGTGGAGAAGTCCGCCAGTGTGAAGATCATCGACGTCCGGGGCGTCGGCCAGTTCGGCAGGCTGTGGATCTCCGGGCTGCACTCGGAGGTAGAGGCGGCGCGCGACGCGGTCCGTCAGGCGTTCGAGACGAAGCCCTGGTCGCACCGACGCTAGAGAAACGAGGTGGTGTCGGCATGCGTGTCGCCCGCGTGATCGGCTCGGTGGTCAGCACCGTCAAGTCGGAGGCGCTAACCGGGGCCAAGCTGCTCGTCGTCGCGCCCCTGGGCGAGGCGCCCGCCGGGGAGCCCTACGTCGCCGTCGACACCGTCGGCGCCGGCAGGGGAGAGGTCGTCCTGGTCGCCACAGGTGGCGCCGCGCGGCTGGCGCTGCGGCAACCCGGTCAGGCACCCGTGGACTCCAGCATCGTCGCAATCGTCGACCGGCTGGAGACCGAGGCGTGGCTCAACTACGTGAAGGACTGACGTGGATCTGTGGGATTCCGGTGCGCTCGGCATGGTCGAAACACAAGGGCTGACCGCCTCGATCGTCGCCGTCGACGTGATGGGCAAGGCGGCCGAGGTACGGCTGATCGGCGTGCAACGCATCGGCGACGGAATCGTCACGGTCTCCCTCATCGGCGACATGGCCTCGGTCACGTCCGCGGTGGAGAGCGCCCGGCAGGCCGTGGCTGCGATCGGCGGGACTGTCGTGACGACCGTGATCGGTCGACCGACCGTGCCGACGGACCTGCTGCGTAAGCCCCGGGCAGGCGGGGCGCCGAACCCACCGGCCACCGCTCCACCGTCCGCCGCAGGCGGGGCCGAGTTGGAGACCGGACCCGCCGCGGCACCGCCGCCCACCGTGCCCGCCCGCCGACCGGCCGGGAAGGCCGCCGGGGACCCCACCCGGCGCGCCGCGCGCTCGACCGCCCCAAAACGGCATCCGCCCGCCGCCGGGCCGTACGAGCCAGCACCCGAACCCCCCGCCCCCCGAGCCCCAGGGAAGTGACATGCGCGGATACGTCGGCCCGCCCGGCGGGCAAATCCACTACCGCACCGCCGGCACCGGCGGGCCTGCACTGGTGCTGTTCCACGAGTCACCGCAGGCATCGAACGTCTTCGCCCCAGCCCTGCCCGCCCTCGGCCGCACACTGCGCGCCTTCGCCTTCGACACCCCCGGGTACGGGCTGTCCGACCCGCCCCGCGAACCACTGGAGATCCCCGGCTACGCCCGTCTGCTGCTCGACGCCGTCGACGCCCTCGGTATCACCGAGTTCGCCGTCGCCGGACAGCACACCGGAGCCTCGCTGGCCCTGGCGGTCGCCCAACTCGCCGGGCCAGACCGGGTCACTCACGCCATCCTGTCGGGGCTGGTGCTGGACCAGGCCGAGCGGGAGCGCCTCGGCGCCTTCTGGGCGCCGGACAAGCCGATCGACCCGGCCGGCCGGCACCTGCAGGATCTCTGGGCCCGCTACCTCCACATCTGGGAGGGCCCTCCGGAGCTGGTCAACCTCGCGGTGGCCAACATCGCCTCGGTCTTCGAACGGTACAACTGGGCGTACCGGGCCGCGTTCGCCTACGACCCGACCGAGCCACTGCGCGCCCTGCCCTGCCCGGTGCTTCTGCTGACCGCCGCCCGGGACATGTTGGCCGACGGCGACGCGTTGGCGCAGGCAATCCGTCCGGACGCCGTCGCCGTGCGGCTGACCGACACCACCGGCCAGTTGCCCTGGCGGGTGCCCGAGGAGTTCGCCGCAGTGCTGTCGTCCTTCGTCACCACGGGCCGGCTGGGATCCGACCGGGCAAGCGCGCGATGAGCGACGAGGTCGACCTGCTGGTGATCGGGGCCGGCACCGCCGGCCTACCCTGCGCGATCGAGGCGGCGCGGGCCGGGCTCCGCGTCGAGCTGGTCGACGGGGGCACCGACATCGGCGGCACGCTGAGCGTCTCGGCCGGGCACATGAGCGCCGCGGGCACCCGCCGGCAACGCCAGGCGGGTATCGACGACGACCCGGACCGGCACTACGCCGACGTGCTGCGCATCGGTCGTCACCGCGGCGACCCGGCGCTGATCCGGCTGGCGGTCGACGAAGCGGCCGGCGTCGTGGACTGGCTCGACGAGCATGGTTTCCCGTTCGCCCCGGGCACACCGGTGGTCTACCACGGGCACTCCCCGTACTCCCGGCCGCGGACCTACTGGGGGATCGGGCACGGTCGGTCGATCCGAGAGACGCTGCGTCCGCTGCTGGACAAGCAGGTGGCCGCGGGCCGGGTCGCCCTGCGGCTGCGCTCGCGGGCCACCCAGCTGACCAGCGCCGGAGGCACGGTCACCGGCGCGCTCCTGGACACCCTCGAGGGCCCCCGCGAGGTCCGCGCCGGGGTCACGGTGCTGGCCTGTGGCGGGTACGGCGCCAACCCGGACCTGTTCCGCGCGCTGACCCCGGGCGGCCCTCGGCTGGTGACCAACGCGGTGCCGACCTCCACCGGCGCCGCGATCGAGATGGCCAGGCCCCTGGGCGCCGAGGTCCGCTTCGCTGATCTGCACACGCCCCGGCTCGGCCTGCTCGAACGCCGCTCCCAGCCGGGGCGGGTGGACTTCTGGTCGGAGTTGGCGCATCTCGCACCGGTCGAGCGCCCGCCCCGGGAGATCTGGGTCAACGCGGCCGGGCAACGGTTCGTCGCCGAGGACCTCGACGACGTCACCGGACACGAGCGGGCCGTGCAGGAGCAGCCGGGGGGCGAGTTCTGGATCGTCTGCGACTCCGAAGCCCTGGCGGCGGGGCCGCCTCTGGTGCCGGCCTGGGGACACGAGCGGTTCCGGGTCGAGGCGCAGCGGGGGGACCTGGCCTGGGTTGCCGACGACCTGCCTGGCCTGGCCCGCCGGGCGGGCATCGACGCGCAAGGGCTGGTCGACACCGTGCGGGCCTACAACCTCGCGGTGCGGCAAGGGGTGGACCCGCTGGGCCGCCGGGCTCCCGCGCATCCCCTGGTCCGGCCGCCCTACTACGCGCTTCGCTCGGTGGCCGCGCTGCTGTGCAGCTTCGGCGGACTGGACGTGGACACCGAATTGCGGGTCCGGCGGCCCGGTGGCGCAATAGTGCCCGGGCTGCACGCCGTCGGTGAGGCCATCGGCATGGGGGCCACCAGCGGCGCGGCGTTCTGCGGGGGGATGGCGGTCACGCCGGCGCTGGCGTTCGGGCGGCTGCTTGGCCGTCGGCTGGGCGGACGGGCGTGACAGGCGTCGGGGCCGCCCGGGCTGCTTCTGTATGCACGAACGTGGGAATGTGGCCGCGGTGGCGCGCGGCTGATCGGCCAAACTGCTGTTGACAGCAGTCCTGACTCCCTGTTGTATACAACGACCACTGAGTGGCTGCTATGAGAGGTGTTCATGTCTAGCGATCTGCACCATGAGGGACCGCTGCACGGCGTACGCGTGGTCGAGTTCGGCTCCCTGCTCGCGGGGCCGTTCTGCAGCCAACTCCTGGCCGACTTCGGCGCCGAGGTCATCAAGTGCGAACCCCCGCGCCAGGGCGACCCGATGCGCGAGTGGGGCCGGGAGAAGCCGTACGGCAAGTCGCTGTGGTGGCCGATCGTGGCGCGCAACAAGAAGTCCATCACCGTGGACCTGCGCACCCCCGAAGGCCAATCGGTGGCCCAGCGGCTGATCGCCCAGTGCGACGTGGTGGTGGAAAACTTCCGGCCCGGCACCATGCAGCGCTGGGGCCTGGGCTACGAGCAGATGTCCGAAACCAATCCCGGGCTGGTCATGGTCCAGGTTTCCGGCTTCGGTCAGAACGGTCCCTACTCCGCCCGCCCCGGCTACGGCTCCGTCGGCGAGGCCATGGGTGGCCTGCGCTACGTCGTCGGCGACCCGCAGACGCCGCCCAGCCGGGTCGGCATCAGCCTCGGCGACTCCCTGGCCGGCACCTTCGCCGCCCTGGGAGCCCTGCTCGCGCTGCGGGTCCGCGACCGCACCGGCCAGGGCCAGATGGTCGACTCGGCGATCTACGAGGCGGTGCTGGCGATGATGGAGTCGCTGCTGCCGGAGTACGCCCTGGCCGGTCACGTGCGCGAACGCACCGGTGCCATCCTGCCCAACATCGCCCCCTCCAACGTCTATCCCACACGCGACGACGGACTGGTGCTCATCGCGGCCAACCAGGACACCGTCTTCCGGCGGCTGGCCGCAGCCATGGACATGGCCGAACTCGGCACCGACGAGCGCTTCGCCACGCACGCCGCCCGGGGCCGCCACCAGGTCGAACTGGACGCCATCATCGCGACCTGGTCGGCGCAGCACGACACCGAGCACCTGATGGCCACGATGGTCAAGCACGACGTCCCCGTCGGCCGGGTCTACCGCGCCCCGGAGATGCTGGAGGACGAGCACTTCGCCGCCCGGGAAGCCATCGTCCGGGTCGCTCACCCCGACTTCGGCGAGTTCCCCATGCAGAACGTCGTACCGAGACTGTCGGCGACCCCGGGGCGGATCAAGTGGGCCGGGCCGCGGCTCGGGGAACACACCGACGAGGTGCTCACCGACATCGTCGGGTTGGAGTCCGCCGAGATCGACGCGCTGCGAACCAGCGGCGTCATCTAGGGGGTGGATACCGTGGATGACCTCCAGGGCGACTACCGCAGGGCCGGCTTCGGAGGGGACCTGGGTCGCGGATCACGTCGAGCCCTGCTCCTGGTCGACCTCGTCCGGGCCTACCTCGACCCGGCCTCACCCCTCTACGCCGGCGACACCGACCCACCGGCCCTGCGGGCCTGCGCCACACTGCTCGACACCGCGCGCCGCCACGGCGTGCCGGTCATCCACACCCGGGTGCAACTCAGTCCGGGCGGGGAAGACGGTGGCCTCTTCGCCCGCAAGGTGCCCGCCCTGCGGGTCTTCGAGCACGGCAGCGCGTTCGCCGACGCCCCGCCGAGCCTTGCCCCGGCGCCCGGCGAGACGGTGGTGACCAAGCAGTACGCCAGCGCCTTCTTCGGCACCAGCCTGGCCAGCACCCTGCGTGTCCTGGGGGTGGACGCCCTCGTCATCGGCGGCGCGTCGACCAGCGGCTGTGTCCGGGCCAGCGCGGTGGACGCCCTGCAGCACGGCTTCGTCCCCCTCGTCGTCGCCGAGGCATGCCTGGACCGCGACCCGCGACCGCACCAGGCCGCCCTGTTCGACCTCGGTGCCAAGTACGCCGAAGTGCTGGCCCTGGACGAAGCCACGGCGTTGCTCGGACCGGGAGGTTTGTGATGCGGGTCCTCGGCTACACCCGACGGCGGGTGCTCTTCCTGCCCGTGGGGCTGCTCTCGGTCGTCGTGCTGGCCTTCCTCCTGGTCAACGCGTTGCCGGGCAACCCGGTCGGGGCCATCGCCGGGCCGGCCGCCGGCCCGGAGGAACTGGCCGAGATCGAGCGACGCCTCGGTCTGGACCGGCCACTGTGGGAGCGGTTCGTCGACTACCTCGGCGGCCTGGTCCGCGGCGACCTCGGATCGTCGTACTACACCGACCGGCCGATCCTGTCGGAGATCCTGCGCTTCGCCCCGGCCACCCTGGAGTTGGTGATCCTCTCGCTCATCGTGGCCGCGGTGCTCGGGGTGGGCCTGGGCACCCTGGGCGCGTACTACAAGGGCAGGCTGGCCGACCGGGGCTCCCGATTTGTGGTCACCACCTTCCAGTCGATCCCCGACTTCTTCCTTGCCCTCCTGTTGATCTACCTCTGCTTCTATCTCGCCGGGTGGGCTCCCGCCCCGGTCGGCCGGCTCGGTCTGATGGACGAGCCGCCGCCGGCGGCGACCGGGGCACTGCTGGTCGACTCGCTGATCGCCGGTGACATGACGGTCTTCCGTTCGGCGGTGGCGCACTCGACGCTGCCGGTGCTGACCCTGGGCATCTACTACTCGGCGTACTTCGCCCGCAGCACCTACGCCTCGCTGGTGCCCGCCCTGGAGTCTAAGCAGGTCGAATTCGCCCGGGCCTGCGGTCTGCCCGAGCGGACCGTGCTGGCCTACGCCTTCCGTCAGGCCCGCACCCCGATCCTCACCTACGGCGGCATCCTGCTGGCCGCCCTGCTCGGCGGCGCGGCGATCATCGAGACGATCTTTTCGTGGGGTGGCTTCGGGGAGTGGGCGATCGACTCCATCCTCCAGCTCGACATGCCGGCCGTGCAGGGCTTCATCCTCGCCGCCGGCCTGGGAACCCTGTTGGCCTTCACCGCACTGGACATCCTGGTCGCGGTACTCGATCCGAGGGTGCGCTATGACTGAAACCCTGGCCGCCGACCCCACCACGGTCACCGCGCCGAAGGGCCGCAAGCCCCGCCGCGGTCGCCGCCGCCTGCGCCTGTGGGTGCCCAGCGGCATCCTCGCCGGCATGCTGGCGGCGGCCTACCTCGCGCCGCTGCCGTACGACCCGGCCGAGCCGCTGCCCGACACCCTCGCCGCCCCCGACGGCGAGCACTGGATGGGCACCGACAAGTTCGGCATCGACGTCTTCAGCCGCCTGGTGGCCTCGGCCGGAGTGGACATCCCGCTGGCCCTCGCCGGCATGCTGATCTCGCTGGTGGTCGGCGTACTGCTCGGGCTGGCCACCCTGCACCGAGGGCCGTGGGGAGAGCGCGTGGTCCGCGCGCTGGACGTCTTCCAGGCCTTCCCCCTGCTGGTCCTGGCCATCGCCCTGGTCGCCCTGATGGGCAACAACATCGAGAACGTCGTGGTGGCCATCGCCATCATCAACGTCCCCCGGTTCGTCCGCTTGGTCCGCAGCGAAGGGCTGACCATCCGGGAGAGCCGCTACGTCGAGGCCGCCCACGCCATCGGCGCGACCGGGCCGCGGATCATGTTCCGTCACCTGCTGCCGAACATGACCGGCATCATCCTGGCCCAGGCGTCGCTGGCGGTGGCCCACTCGATCGTGGTGATCGCCTCGCTGTCCTTCCTGGGCATCGGCATCAACGCCGCCGACGCCAGCTGGGGAGCGATGATCCAGACAGGAGCGCAGAACATGACGACCGGCCAGTGGTGGGTATCGGTCTTCCCGGGACTCGCCATCTTCCTGACCGTGCTCTGCTTCAACGCCATCAGCGACGAGTTGCAGGACTCCTTCGGACGGGCGAGGCAGCGATGAGCGCCCCCCGCCAGGCGCTGAGCCGCCCCGCCAACATCGGCCAGAGCGTGGACCGGGAGCCCCGCCTGCTGGAGGTCAGCGGCCTCACCACCCGCTTCGACACCCCCGACGGACTGGTACACGCGGTCAACGGCGTCGACTTCCACGTCGACCGGGCCGAGATCGTCGGTGTGGTCGGCGAAAGCGGATGCGGCAAGTCGGTGACGATCCGGTCGATCCTCGGCCTGGTCCGCCCCCCGGGGCGGGTGGTCGAGGGCACCGCCCGATTCAACGGCGTCGACCTGCTCGGCCTGCGTGCGGCCGAACTGCGCCGACTGCGCGGCGCCGAGATCGGCTTCATCGCGCAGAACCCGTTCAGCGCGCTGAATCCGGTGATGCGCATCCACCGGCAGTTCGCCAACATCCTCGCTGCGCACGGCATCCGCTCCGACGCCATCGCCCGGGACCGGGCCCGCGACGCGCTGGCCGACGTCGGCATCGCCGGCCCGGACCGGGTCCTCGACGGTTACGCCCACCAGCTCAGCGGCGGGATGGCCCAGCGCGTCGTCATCGCCATGGCCATGCTGCTCAACCCGGCCTTCGTCATCGCCGACGAGCCGACCACGGGCCTCGACCTGACCGTGCAACGGCAGATCCTCGACCTCATCCGGGGCCTAGTCCAGCAGCACGGCCGTTCGATGCTGCTGGTCACCCACGACCTCGGCGTAGTGGCCCAGTACTGCGACCGGGTGGTCGTGATGTACGCCGGCAAGGTGATCGAGCACGGCTCGGTCCGTGACGTGCTCACCAGCCCGCAGCACCCATACACGCAGGCGCTGGTCCGGGCCGTTCCCCGCCCGGGCCATCCGTTGGTGCACCTCACCGGGCGGCTGCCGGATCTCGTCAACTATCCGGCCGGCTGCCCCTTCCAGGCCCGCTGCCCGCACGTCCTCGAGCCCTGCGGGCAGGTGTTCCCGGAGCCGACGACCTCTGCGTCGGGCCGGACGTACTGGTGTCACCTGTCGCAGGAGAGAGAGGCCGTTCGGTGAGCCTGCTGGAGCTGACCAACGTCAGCAAGGAGTTTTCCGTCGGCGGGACCACCACGGTCTACGCCCTCGACGACGTGTCGCTGACCGTGAACGCCGGCGAGACACTGGCCGTCATCGGCGAGAGCGGGTCGGGCAAGTCGACGTTGGGCCGGCTGGCCCTACGCCTGATCGAGCCGACCCGAGGCTCGGTGCACTTCCAGGGCACCGACATGCTCGCGCTGCCCGCAGCCGGACTGCGCCAGCTGCGCGCCAAGGCGCAGATCATCTTCCAGGAACCGTTCGAGTCGCTGAACCCGCGTATGCGGGTGGCCGACATCATCGGCGAGCCACTCGCCATCCACCAGCCGAAGACCCCGGCGGCCGACCGCCGGAGCCGGGTCGCCACGGTCATCGACCAGGTGGGGCTGGCACCCGAGATGGCCCGCCGATTTCCCGGTGAACTCAGCGGGGGACAGCAGCAGCGGGTCGGCATCGCGCGGGCCATCGTCACCGAGCCCTCCCTGATCGTCCTCGACGAACCCACCTCCTCGCTCGACCTGTCGGTCCGCGCCCAGATCCTGCAACTCCTGGCCGACCTGCAGACCGAACTCGGCATGGGGTATCTGTTCATCTCCCATGACATCCACACCGTTCGCTACGTCAGCGACCGGATCGCGGTCATGTACCGGGGACGGGTGGTGGAGACCGGCCCGTCGGAGCGGGTGTTCGCCGACCCGCAGCACCCCTACACGCGCGCGCTGCTGGCCGCAGCGCTGCCCGTCGACCCCGACCAGGAGCTGCCGCTGGCCCGCCTGGCCGGCGACCCGGTGAGTCCGACGGAGAAGGTGAGCGGCTGCGTCCTCTACGGTCGGTGCCCGGTCGGTGAGGACCGGTGTGTACAAAACGAGGTGCGACTGACCCCCTTCGGCGCCGACCGCGCGGTGGCCTGCATCAAGCCGGGCGCACCCGGGAGCTGACCGCGCCCGGTGGCCCGTCCAGCCTCCGGGCCCGGAGGCTGGACCGCGGTCGGATCGGCGCGCCCCGAGCGCTCAGAGATCCGGGTTGTCGGACATGGCGTCCAGCAGCACTCGCCGGGCGGCCAGCACGTGCGCGCGCATCGTGCTCGACGCCCATTCGGCGTCGCGGGCGCGGAGGGCTGCCACCAGGTCACGGTGGTGGGCCATGCTGCGGGCCAGCGCCTCCGGGGTGTAGAGGCGGAACGCCCGAACCACTAGCGGGACCTCCACCACCGCCGAGAGCAGGGAGGTCAGCCGAGGGCTGCCGGCAGCGCCGATGACCAGACCGTGCAGTTCGGCGTTGAGGTCGGCGATGTCGTCCAGATCCTGCGGGGTCATCCGCTGCGCCCGCTGATCCATCTGGTCGCAGAGCAGGCTCAGCCTCGGCAGGCAGTCGGCGTCGATGCGCTGGGCGGCCAGGGCCGCGCCGTAGCTTTCCAGCCGGGCCCGGATCTCGTAGGTGTCCTCCAGATCGCTGATCGACCACTCGGCCACCCGGGCCCCCCGGTTGGGCTGGAAGACGGCCAGGCCCTCGGCGGTGAGCCGACGCAGGGCCTCCCGGATCGGGGTCCGACTCACCCCGAACTGCGAGGACAGCTCTACCTCGCCCAGCCGCTCCCCCGGGCGGATGGATCCTTTCAGGATCGCGCTCCGCAACGCCTCGTAGGCGTCCTGCCCGGCATTGGTCACCCGTGCCTCCATGGTCTGAAGCGATGTCGCGACCGGTACCTTGCCGACCGCCTGTCGCTCTGCGATTGTATACAGATGATGGTGCGCGTGGTGGAAGTGTCCCCCCGGGACGGGTTGCAGAACGAGTCCGAGGTCCTCCCGACAGCGAGCAAGATCGAGCTGATCCGGCGCTGCGTCGAGGCCGGAGCGCGGCGGGTCGAGGCGGTGTCGTTCGTCCGTCCCGACCGGGTGCCCCAGATGGCCGACGCGGAAGCCGTCATGGCCGAGGTGCCGCGCCGCAGCGACGTATCGTACATCGGTCTGGTGCTCAACCGACGCGGGCTCGACCGCGCCCTCGCCGCCGGGGTGGACGAGGTGAACTGCGTCGTGGTCGCCACCGAGACGTTCAGCCAGCGAAACCAGGGCGCCTCGGTCGAAACCATGGTCCAGGCCTGGTCCGACATTGCCGCAGCCGCCCACGCCGCCGGCCGTCGGGCCAGCGTCACCGTCGCCGCGGCGTTCGGCTGCCCTTTCGAGGGCGACGTCGCCCCGTCGACAGTCGGCGAGCTCGTCGCCCGGCTCGCTGAGGGCGAGCCGGACGAGATCGCTCTGGCCGACACCATTGGTGTGGGAGTGCCCGCCCAGGTGCGGCACCTAGTGGCCGCAGCCGGCGCGGCCGCGCCAGGCATACCGCTGCGCCTGCACCTGCATGACACCCGCAACACCGCAATCGCCAACGCTCTGGCTGCTGTCGAGGCCGGCGTGAGCGTGCTCGACGCGAGCGTCGGCGGCATCGGTGGCTGCCCCTTCGCCCCGGCGGCCACAGGCAACGTCGCCACGGAGGACCTGGTCTACGCCCTGCACCGCTCCGGCCACCAGACCGGCCTCGACCCGCGTGCGGTGATCGAGACGGCGGCCTGGATCGGTGACCGGCTCGGCAAGGCCAGCCTGCCGGGTGCCCTCGGCCGGGCCGGCTGGTTCCCGGACGAGCCGGCCTGAGATCATCGGGACATGGCTGTGGCCGGCCTGCCCTTCACTGAGCTGCGGCGGCCACCTTGCCGGCCCAATACCGGGAACGGCGAAAGGCCTGCGAGTCGAGGACCTTGCGGCTGATCGACCGATCAGGGGCTGGCCTGGCCGCTGTCCGCCTGACGGTACACGCAGGAAACGCTGCTGTACGCCAACCGCGCCACGGCGGGCTACGACCTCCACGTTAGCGATCCTCAGCCGCTGGAGAGAGAACACTGCAGGGTGCATCAGTAAGGTCAGGTGGGCGCCCGGGCCGGACCGGTCTCGGCCACCCACCGATCCATGGTGCGCCCACGTAGTCCCACTAACCAGCGGGCGGGCATGGTCGTACTGGAGGGACCGCCTAATGGCCCGACGCCTTACCCGCGTCGAGACCGAGGCGCTCGTCGTTCGCCAGGTGCCGCTCAGCGGACCTTCCTGGTCGCTCGCTTTCGGGGCGGAGTCAACAGGTCGGCGATCGCCGCGATCGCGGACGGCACGAGCCGGTAGTACGCCCAGACGCCGCGCTGTTCGCGTTCGAGCAGGCCGGCCTCGGTGAGGATCCGAAGGTGATGGCTCACGGTCGGCTGGGAAAGACCCAGCGGCGCGGTGAGGTCACTGACGGACGCTTCCCCCTGCCCGGCGGACTGGATCAGGCTTAGTAGCCGTAGCCGTAGCCGTAGCCGTAGCCGTAGCCGTAGCCGTAGCCGTAGCCGTAGCCGGGTCGTCGAACGCCTTCAGCACTCCCACGAGCCGCTGGGCATCGGCGGGCTTCATCGGCTCACCTGCCAGCGGCGAGGTGGCAGACATAGCTGTTTTCGCAGGCGCTCGCGGGCCCCCGCACGTTGGAGGTCATTGCTGGACTCGGCTGGGCAGCGGCGGTCGGGTATCCGGCTACAGCCGGCCGATCAGCGGCTGTGTCCACGGGTCGAACCGATACCCGTCGTCCCAGGGGAACCGGCCCTGCTGGTCCGGCCACACCATCTGCTGGAGGCGGACCTGGTCGCGGCCGTAGCGGCTGATCGCCAACCCGGGCAACAGTTCGTCTGTCGGCGGTCCGTCGATGATGATCGCGTCGTAGCCGGCGATGACGTCGCTGAGGCGTTGTCCGTGGGTGAACCGTTCGGCCTGGTCGTTGACCCGGCGAGCCAGGTCGTTGAGCAGACTGTGGGCGACCTCGGGTGGCAGCCCGGCGGTGATCAGTTCGGGGTGCTCGTGGGCGGTGAGCCCGACGGTGTAGGCGAACGGGGCGGTGGGCACGGTGGCGTCGTCGGTGGGCAGGACGTACGTGACGGCCCAGCCGATGGTGTGGATGATCCGTTCTTGACGCCGGAGCAAGTCGTCGATGTCACGCATGGTCGGTGTCTCCTAGGCATTCGGGGCTGGGGGCGGGGTCCGTGTCTGGGTGGGGTGGCTCGACGTCGACGAAGCCCCAGAGGTGTTCCATGACCTGGAGTTGCCAGGTGCGGTAGCGGTCGGCGAAGCCGCGGCAGAGCGCGGGCGGGATCGGGCTGCCGGCGTAGGGCAGCGTCGAGTGGCAGATGATGTATCCCGCGTCGCCGCGGGCTTCAGACACCATCTGCTGGAGCCGACCGGGGGTGAGGTGCATTGGGTTGCCGGGCTTGAAGATGCAGGTGGCGCATTCGCGGGCGAGCCGGCGGGTCTTGCGCAGTTCCGGGTCGCCGACGCTGAGTCGGGGTGGCCGGTCGACGTCCGGTTCGTCGGCGGCGTCGAACGTGTTGTCCATCGTCAGCTCCTTGTCGCTGCGGCACGGGCCCGCTTGGCGTGGGATGCGGGACCCGTGAGTCCGGGAGATCGGAGTTCTGCGGTGCTGGTGCGGCGTGGTTCTGAGCCGGCGCAGCCAGGTCAGCACCGTGTCGATGTCGGCGCGGTGCAGCCCGTTGTACGGGTCGACCGGGTGAAGCAGGGTGGGTGCACCGTCGGCGGTGCGCTGGCCGGCGGTGGTGGGGTCCTTGCCGCCGAACTCGTCGTCGAGGACGGCGAGTGGCCGCCGCGCGACCCAGGCGTACAGGGGGCTGAGTTTGTTCTGGTGGCCGAAGCGGACCCCGCCGGCGTGGACGGGGACGTGCGGCCAGGTGGTCGGCAGGCCCAGCCGTGGCGCGATCCATGCGGCGGCGAGGTGGTTCCAGCTGGTGCACCACACCGGTTGGGCGTGCTCGGCGAGTTCCGCAGCCAGGGCCCGTGGTCGGGGTTCAGCCAGACGGTGCCGGTGACGTGCCGGCCGTCGGGGTTGAGGACGCCGTCGACGTCGATGGCCACGACGGGGAAGGAGGCGGGTGCGCCGGTGGCCGGGTGGTGGTCACGGCTGGGCCTGCTCGCTGAGGATCGGGTGCAGGGGCACGGTGAGCCGGTCGGCGGTGCGGCCGGACCGGTCGGCGGGTTGCCACGTGCCGGCGGCGGCGTGGGTGGGGAACGGGCCGATGGCGGCGAGCCTGCCGTCGGTGCGGTCGAGGAGCACGAGAACGGCGGTGCGGGCGTCGTCGAGGGCCGGCAGCAGGATCGGGGCGAGGCGGGGCGGTAGGTCGACCCATCCGGTGGCGGGTAGATCCGTGACGGCGGGGTCGTGTAGCGGTACGGGCCTGGTCACGGCGAGGGTGGTGCTGTCGAGCGCGAGTGTGGCGGCGTGGGAGTGGGCTGCGTCGGCGCCGCTGGTGGGGCCGTGGGCGTCGAGGTCGCCGCTGGTGTGGACGGCGATCAGCGCGTGCGGGTCGCGGATCTCCAGGGAGTCGAGGACGGCGAGGGTGACGGTGTCGCCGGTACGCATGTCGCGCAGGGTGAGCAGGACCGGCCGTCCGTCCGGGTCCCGGTTCCAGGTGATGGCGTCGAAGTGTTCGCTGGTGACGTCGCGCAGGCGCCGCCAGGCGCGGTTGTCGGTGTCGAAGGGGTGTTCGTCGTCGGTGTCGTAACGCATGAGGAACTCCTTGTCGGGCAGCGTCGTAGCCGCACCCCGGATCTGGGTCGGTCCGGGCGCGATGCATGCACGCTTCGATGGCGAGGGATGGTCAAGTCGCGGGGGCGGCAGCGAGGCCGTTCGGCATCGGGCCCTCCCCGAGATGCGAGTGGGGCCGCCTGGGGCAGCCCCGCATTCCAGGCCCGGTATGTCGCGGGTCGCAGTGCGCGGCGCCGCCCGGCAGCGGCCCGGGCAGCCCCGCGGCGCGGGGTGGGACCGGTCGGCTTTCAGGCCTGGGTGAGGGCGGTGACGGCGGCGTCGGCGATCGCCGCGATGGCCTCGGCCGGGTCGGTGACGGCCAGGGTGGTGGCGTGGGTGAAGGTGTGCCCCCAGATCTGGTCCGGGTCGGCCGGTTCGCCGTCGTTGGGCGGGTCGGCGGGGTGGAGCCACAGCACGGCGCAGCCGGCGCGGTGCAGGGTGGTGACGAGTTGCTGGCCGACGGGGATGTCGTCGAGGTAGCCGTCGGAGACGACGGCGAGCATCCGCAGGGCGCGGCCGTGGCGCAGGTCGAGGAGCTGGTCGGCGACCTTGACCGCTTCCGGGAAGGTGGCGGTCGCCAACTCGGTGCGCATGTGCAGCACCTGTCGGGGGTAGGTGCGTGGAGGCACCAGGACGGTGGTGCGGTCACCGAACCCGATGGTGGTGGTCGTCGCCTGCGCGCGGCGTGCCGCGTTGGCGAAAATCCACGCGGCCGACGACATCGCCTGCGTGTAGCGGGCCATCGACCCGGACAGGTCGACCAGGACAGCCAGATGCAGGCGGGGCTTCTCCGGAGGCAGCTGGGCGCGTTGCTGCCACGGTGCGGCGGTCGGCATCTGCCCGGCGGCGGTTTGCGCGTCGGCGGTGATGGCCTGGCGGGTCCGCAGCCGACCGGGTGGGATCGGCGAGGGACGCCGGCCGGGTTCGGGGTGGCGGGTGCGGGCCTGCCGCAGCCGGTTGGCGAGATCGCGGGCCGCGCGGTGTTCCTGCTCTGTCGGGTCGGTGCGGTCCCACTCGGTTGGTGGGCTGTGCCGGTGGGCGAGCAGCGCCGTGGCGTACTCGGCCGGGGTGACACCGGCGGCGACGGCGAGGTAGTCGACGAGGGCCGCGGCGAGGCGGCCGGGGAACAGGCCGGCGTCCGGTACCGGGGTGTCGTACTGCTGGTTGGGGTCGATGCTGAGGACCTGACACCACCGGCGGGCCAGGCGGATCATGGTGTCGGCGTCGGTGTCGTCGCAGGTGTGGGCTTGCCGCCAGATGTCCCGCAGTTGCCGCAGGCGGGCGCGTCCGAGGACGCCGGTGACCGCGGCGCGAACGGGACGGACGTCTTTGCTGGTGACGATGCGGGCGTCGACGCGGGCCAGGAGCAGCGCGGCGAGCTGTCCGGCGTGCCACGCGTCGTCGACGGCCGCGCCGTTCGGGTCGAGGAGGGTTGTCACGACGTGGCGCAGCCAACGGCGGTCGCCGCGGCGGCGAGCGCGTTGGCGTCCTTCGGCCCGGGATTCCTCCAGCAGGTCCGCCACGGTGGCGAGGATCGGCGGGGTGCCGGGCGGGGCGGTCCAGCGGCTGTGCGCGGCGTGCGCGGCGCCGTGCACGAGCAGCCCGTAGCCGGTGGGCACGATCCGCTTGTGCCGGGCCTTGACCGGGTCGGTGACATCAGGGCTGTCGGCGATGTAGGTGGCGTCGACCTCGATCCGGTTCAGGTCGGGGTAGAAGCATTCGGGTGCGTCCCCGGCGGCGCCGGGAGCGACGAGGACGGTGAGGTCGGTACGGCCGGTCAACAGCGGAACATGCTGGGTCCAAGCCTGCGACCAGGCCCGCCAATCGGCGGCACCGGCCGGCGGCGGCGGTGTGCCGGGGCGCAGGTGAGTGTGCGGGTGGGACACGGAAAGGGCTCCTTCCAGAAAAGGGGGCGGTCAGCGCTTGCCGAGGGCAAGCGCGGTGATGGGCGTGCCGGTGTGCCGGGACAGGGCTGCGGTGACGTCGTCGCGGGCGTCCTCCGGGGCGATGCCGGCCAGGTTCGCCAGGGCGGCGCTCATACCCAGCTGGTCGCGGACTTTGACGAAGCCGAGCAGTTCACGCAGCTGCGGCGCCCACACGGTCTTGCCGGCGGCGAGGTCGGCGTTGAGGTCCATCGCCGCGGCCACGACCGGCCTGGGAACGCCGAGCTGGCGGGCGAGGTCCCAGTCGGTGGTGACGTGCAGGTGGACGGTGAACCGGGAGGCCAGGGCCTCAGTGAGGACCGCGCCGTGCACGCCCGGGTTGTGACCGGCGACGATGTAGAACCCGTCAACGGCCTGCGCGGTTTCGTTGCCGTGCGCGGGGATGGTGACGATGCCGCGGCCGTCCATGGCCGGATACAGCACGGCCAGGACGCGGGGCGGGATGAGGGTGGCGTCGTCGACCAGCAGCACCCGCCCCTCCCGCATCGCAATGACCAAAGGTCCGTGGACGAACTCGTAGCCGCCGCCGGGGACCGGGTTGTAGGAGCCCAGGAAGTCGTCGACGACGGTGTCGCCAGTACCGGCGACGGTCAGCAGATCGGGAAACGCCGCCTCAACCATCGCGGTCTTCCCGGTACCGGGCGGCCCGTACAGCAGCACCGGCACCTGCTGGGCGCGCAGCCGCCGCAGTTCCTCGACGTCCCAGCCTTTGCCGAGCCGCCGCGGGTGATAGAGCGTCCCGTTCGGCCGCGGCACCGGAGCGGGCCGGGACTGCCGGCCACCAGAGCTGCCGCTGGAGCGGGTGCGGGGCGCGGCGGGCGGGAGGGCGCCGGCGGCGTCGATGCCGTCCTGAGTGATCTGGAACCGGTGGTGCGGGTCGCGGTGGTGGGTGGCGTGCCCGGCGGCGGCCATCTTCTTCAGCGCCTCGAACACCGCCCCGGACGACGGTGCGCCGATCGCCCGGGTGATCTCGCCGACCTTGAGAATCTGGTCGGGGTGGTCGGCCAGGTGCAGGGCGACCTTGCGGTAGAGGTAGCCGGACCGGCCGGAGCCCTCGCCGGTGGTGGGAGTGGCGGCGCCGCTGGTCGGGGCCGGGTCGTTCTGCGGTGAACCGGCAGGTGGGTGTGGTGTGGTCATGGGATTGCCTCGATTCGGGTTCGGGCCCGCGCACCCGTCTCCGGGTGCGCGGGCGGTGGGTACCGCACAGCGGAGACGGGCGGGGCCAACCCCTGCCGGCCCGAATCGGGCCTGGCAGGTCGGCGACCACACCCCGGTGGTGCTGAAGGGTGACGGCGACACGTCAGGTCGCCGCTGATGCGTGCTGGTCGGTGTCGAGGCCGCGCGGGCGGTGTCGGCGCCGACGATGGAACCCCCGCCAGCCCAATTGATCAAGTCGAATGGGTGCGCGGGTGCGGGATTTCGGAAGTGCCGGCTGACTACGTGGGCGACGCAGCGTCGAGCGATGCTGCCGGCGGGGTCGTGGTCAGTCGGCGCAGCCCCGTTCGCAGCCCTGCGGGTCGCACTGCTGTCCCTCGGCCATCCGGGCCAGAGCCAGCCCGTCGCCGCCGTCGAGGTCGTCGTGGAACGGCCAGCTGAACCCGTCGGCGAACGCCTTGACCTTGGCCGCCCCGTACATCGGGTAGCCGGTGTGCTCCATCGCCGCCACGACGTCGTCGCGGCCGAGGAGCCAGGCGAGTTCACTGAGCTTGTCCACCGACCGGCTCGCCGAGTTGCCGCGGTGGTCGAGGATCTTCCCGATAGCGAATCGCAGGTAGTCCCGAGCGTAGGTTCTGTGGTCGACC
The DNA here is from genome assembly GCF_049179035.1 of Micromonospora sp. WMMD1274. NCBI lineage: Bacteria > Bacillati > Actinomycetota > Actinomycetes > Micromonosporales > Micromonosporaceae > Micromonospora > Micromonospora sp. WMMD1274. The sequence goes on along the minus strand of NZ_JBMHMG010000001.1, from coordinate 495,881 downwards.
CGCTGGGTCCACTCGCCCGGGTGTCGAGGGGCGATGACCTGGCGGGCGTGGTCCAGGTCGAGTGCCTCCACGAGCACCTCCTCCCGGAAGCCGAAGATGTCCCCGCGGTTGGCCCGCAGAGCCCAGACCCGGGTGACGATCTCTTCTTGGGTACGGATGGTCACTTGTTTCCTTCCTGTCGGCCCACTCGTCGAGGTAGGGCATCGGTGGGTATGCCGGCCTATGCGTTGTCGGTGTCGGGCAGGTCGCCGACGATCCGGTCGCAGGCGTACGGATCGACGGCCTCCCAGCACCGGCTGCGGCCCATCACCACGTACCGGCCGTCCCCGTCTGCGGTGATGCGGTCGATGGCGTCCGGGTCGTCGGACAGGGCACGCTGGTCGGCGACGAGGACGTCGCCGTCGAAGGACAGACCGGCCAGCGCTTCGTCGACCTGCCGGTCCAGGTCGTCGGCCGGTACGCCCTGCTCGCGCAGGCTGTCGCGGTACCGGTCGCGGTGGCGCTGCTGGTCGGCGACGATCGCCTCGGCCACGTCGCGGGTGCAGGAGAACACCGCCCACCCGTTCCAGTAGTCGATCAGGGTGCCGACGAACCCGACCTCGACCCGGTCGTCGCCGTCGGGGCCGGTGGTGCGCGCCCAGTCGCCTGCGAACACACCGACGCCGCCGATCCGGACCCGGTCGGGGTGCAGGTGGGACACATCCGTGCCGGTGGGGCTGGCCGCGAGGTGACACAGTTCCGCGACGCGGTCGGTGGCGGCGGTGTCGTAGGCGTCGCGGTAGACGGCCATCGCCTCGTCGCGCTGCGGGATGCGCAGCCCGAACCAGCCCGCGGTGTCGCCGGTGGCGGCGGCGAACAGCTCCCACCCGGCGACGTCGACCGGCTCTCCGACCGAGGAGAAGTGGGGCAGGGCGTCGAGGACGGCAGGATCGCCGTCGTGGGTGCCGGCCAGGATCCGGCGCGCGGCCAGGCGGGTGTTCCCGCCGGCCCGGGCGCCGATGGTGTCCTGCGCCCACCACTCGGCGGCGGTGCGTCCGGCCTCGGCGCCGGCGGCGCGCATCCGTTGCAGCGCGGCGGCCCATCCGGTGGCCTCGGCAACCGGATCACCGGTCGGCGGCGGGGTGGTGGTGGCCGGTGCGATGCGATCGCCGGCGTCGAGGCACATCGCCAGCGTCGAGCCGCTGTCCCAGGTGACCTCCACGATGTTCTGCCGCTGGTCGTGGCGGCGGACAGTCCCGGTGTCCCCGGGCCGCAGCAGGGTGTACGGGTCGTCGGTGTGAACCAAGCTGACACGCTGTCCGACCTTGTAGCTGGTCATGGCGGTCTCGGATCGGTCGTCAGCGCCGGTGCAAGGGCCGCCGTCCCCGGTGGCCGCTGACGGCGTGCGGTCGGTGCTCAACGGGTTTCCCCCGCCGCGTCGTCCGGCGTGGGGGTCTGCGGTGGCCAGGGCTTGCGGGTGACGCGATCGCCGAACATCGGGTCGCTGGCGACCGAGGAGCCGCAGTGGGCGCAACTGGTGACGGTGTCGTAGCCGTAGCCGGCCATGGACGGCACCTCGACGTGGTCGATCTCGTCGACCGCGCCGCAGACGGTGCACACCGTCATCTCCGGACCGCCCCCGTCGTCGGCGGGCGCGGTGACGAACAGGTCCTCGACCGGGTCGAGGTGGTGCCCGCTGTGCCGCAGCCAACGGCCGTGGACCGTCGCCTCGTACACCACCAGCCGCCGCTGGTCGAGGTGCAGCAGATACAGCCACTCCAGGGCCCCGCCGACGTCCTCGCGCAGCGCACCCCGCCGGACGGTGGCGTCCTGAGCGACGACCGGGTAGCCCAGGCCGGGCACGGGCGGCTGCCGGTCCCAACGCCGGGGCTTGGGGTGGACGGCGAGGGACCACCAGTCGTGGGCCAGCAGCGCGGCGGCCATAGCGCCGGTGTCCCGACCGAACGTGTCGGTCCAGATCCGGCGCAGCAGCGGCACCAGAACCTCCGGACTCTCACCGAACTGGATCAAACGGGCGGTGTAGCTGCCGCGGAACGCGGCGACACCGATGAGCGTGGGTGTGCTCACGGGCTATTCCTCCTCAGAGATGTGTGGATTGGGGCAGGCGGCGGTCGTCCCGGTGGGACGACCGTTGAACTTGGGTGGCATGGATCGGCCGGTATTACTCACGGCCCTCGTGCGGGAGACGGCGATACTCATATCCGGCGGTATTTCTCCGACCGGACTGCACCGGTGGGCAGGAGTCGGCGGATCAGGCGGCCATGTCGGTGGTCGGTATTACCGTGCGTGGATGGCTGCACGAATCAATAAAATTGATGGCATCGCGACCGCGCTGCGCGGGACCGCACTGCAGGGCCATCCCGTGGAGGAAGGGCCCGGTCACACCTTCGTGGTGGACGACGTCGATCCTGGCCGGCTACTCGACGCCTGGCAGGCGGCTCATGCGGCCATGCCTATTACAGGCCGCTGGCCGGTGTTTACGCTGCCGGACGGCGTCGCCCGCGAACCGGATGGCGATGAGCTCGCCGATCTGGACCAGGTGGCTCGGACGCTGGATCCGTGGTCGTTCTATCGGCGATACGGCAGGGATGACGTCCAAGACAAGGAAGACGTAAAACGCTATGTCCAGGCATTTTTGGGTGACAACATGGTCACCAAGGCCATCGAAGAGCTGACCGCCGACCACGTCGGCAGCTCTGCAGCGGTGGACCTATGACACCCTCATCGCCGATGGGCAGCTCGCCTCCCGAGCCTTCAGCGGTTCCGAGCACCTCGTCGGTACCGCCCGGTGGCACACCCCGCCGCGAGTGCAGCTGGTGCTGCTGCCCACGACGTCGCAGTGGCTGGCCCCCGCCTGGGTGCCCTACTTCGAAGCCGACCGTGACAACGGCATCCCGGCGTTGGCAGCGGCGATCCGGCAGTGGGAACAGCGGTGGGGCGCTGCCCTGATCGCCGCCTGGGGAAGCATGCTGCAGTTCACCGCGCAACGCCGGCCGCAGCCCGGGCCGCCGGCTTGGGAGCTCGCCGGGCAGCAGTTAGCCGTCGGCGGCAGCTTGCAGTGCGAACAGTGGCAGCTCGCCATGGCCCTCACCCGGGGCGACGCATGGTTCCTGCACGACCGCCCCTAAACCCTAGTGTTTGCTGGCTACAGGCGCTGTTCGAGACCTGCCGGTATGCCTGCGCGTGGGGCGTTGGCGGGTAAGAGCCGCCAGTCCGAGCAATCATCATGGCTTAGCCGGAGAGCCAGCGCCTCTGTGCAGCCGCCCTGATCGTGCAGGCGGGACAGGAGCTGCCGCAGAAGGGGCCGGGTACCTGAGCCGGGAGGCGCGCCGAGGTTGCGTCCGCGGAAGTGGTGTACGACTTGCCCGTGATGGGCGTGTTGCGTAGATGAGAGACGGCCATCGCGTCGATCCTTCAAGACGACCAAGTCAGAGAAGGAAGAGAGGACGCGATGGCCGCTTCAGAGAGTGTGAACCCTGTTGACCTGCTGCGCGAGCAGATCGAGGGCGCGTCGCCGGACGTGTTGCAGGCGATGATCAAAATGTTCGCGCAGGCGGTGATGTCCGCCGAGGCCGATGCCATCTGCGGAGCCGGCTATGGGCAACGCAGCGACGAGCGGGTCAACTCTCGCAACGGCTACCGGCCTCGGGAGTGGGACACCCGCGCCGGAACGATCGACCTGGCGATCCCCAAGCTCCGTCAGGGCAGCTACTTCCCCGACTGGCTGCTGACGCACCGGCGACGGGCAGAGCAGGCCCTGGTCTCGGTGGTCGCCACGAGCTATCTGCTCGGGGTGTCGACGCGGCGGGTGGAGAAGCTGGTCGAGACCCTCGGCATCCGGCAGTTGTCGAAGTCGCAGGTCTCGGAGATGGCCGCCCACCTCGACGCCCAGGTCGAGGCGTTCCGCAACCGACCCCTGGACGCCGCCCACTACACGTTCGTGTGGATGGACGCGCTGACCATGAAGGTCCGCGAACACGGCCGGACCGTCAACGTCCACGCCCTGATCGCGGTCGGGGTCAACGCCGACGGCCAGCGTGAAGTCCTCGGCGTCGACGTCGCCTCGGACGAGGACGGCGCCGGCTGGCTGGCGTTCCTGCGCAGCCTGACCGCCCGCGGACTCTCCGGCGTCCAACTGGTCATCTCCGACGCCCACCGCGGCCTCGTCGCCGCGATCGGCGCCGCCCTGCCCGGCGCCACCTGGCAACGATGCCGCACCCACTACCTGCGCAACCTGCTCACGAAGGTGCCGAAGTCGGCGCAGCCGTGGATCGCGACCCTCGTGCGCACGATCTTCGACCAGCCTGATGCCGACGCCGTCCACGCCCAGTTCCGGCGGGTCGTGGCCACGATCGAAGCGAAGTTCCCCGCCGCGGCCGAACACCTCGACGCCGCCCGCGATGACCTCCTCGCGTTCACCAGTTTCCCGCGCGAGATCTGGCGTCAAATCTGGTCGAACAACCCGCAGGAGCGACTGAACAAGGAGATCCGCCGCCGCACCGACGTCGTCGGGATCTTCCCCAATCGGGCGGCGATCATCCGCCTTGTCGGTGCTGTCCTGGCCGAGCAGACCGACGAGTGGACCGAGGGTCGCCGCTACATGGGCCTGGAACTCCTCGCCAAAGCCCGCCTGATCACCGTCGACACCAGCCAACACGACACCGACCAACCCGACCCCACCCCGATCGCCGCATAGCATCAGACCGGATCACGCGATGGCCGTCTCTTACACCATCAGCGCGGACGTGACCGGCGCCCGATGCGCTATGAAGGTTGACATGGCAGAAGGATCGTCGGTAGGGCGTGCAGGCCGCGGCATGGCAGTGGCAACGTTGGGGTCACGTATCGCCGGCTTCGTACGGCTAGTGGTGCTGGCCTCCGCCCTGGGCCTGGGTAGCCGGCTACTGGACAGCTACAACGTGGCGAACACGCTGCCCAACGCCGTCTACGAGCTCGTAGTCGGGGGCGCGATGGCCAGCGTGGTGGTGCCTCTGCTGGCCCGGGCGGCGCTGAGCGAGCCTGATGATGGGGTGGTTTACGCCCAGCGGCTGCTGTCGTTGATGGTCTACGGCCTCGGGGCGGTCACGGTGGTGGCGATGGTCTCGGTGCCGTGGCTGGTCGAGGTGTACACGCCCGGCTTCACCGGCGAGCAGCGTGAGCTAGCGGTCGTGTTCAGCCTGTTCTTCCTGCCGCAGATCCTGTTCTACGGAGTCAGCGCCACCGCCGGTGCCGTGCTCAACATCCGAGGCCGTTTCGCCGCCCCGATGTGGGCGCCGCTGGTCAACAGCCTGATCGTGATCGCGGTCGCCGTGGTCTACCTGCTAATCGGCGGCGCTAACAGCATCGAGTCGATAACACCTGCACACCTGCTGCTGCTTGCGGTCGGCACCACCGCGGGCGTGTTTGCCCAGATGGCGTTGGTGGTGTGGGCGCTCGCCCGCAGTGGTTTCGCGCTGCGGCCCCGACTCGACCCCCGCGGCATCGGGATCCGCCGTATCGGCCGGCTCGGCGGCTGGGTACTCGTGTCGGTCGTCGCCGCGCAGGTGCTGCTCGCGGCTGCTACGCGGGCCGCGTCGGTCAGCGGCCCGGGCGGGATCAGCGCGTATCAGAACGCGTTCGCGGTGTTTCAAATGCCGTTCGCGGTGATCGCCTTGTCGGTGATGACCGCCATGCTGCCCCGACTCAGCCGCTACGCCGCCCACCTCGATCATCGGCAGATCACCGAAGATCTGTCCCGGGCCATCCGGTTGGCCGTCGTGGCGCTCGCCCCCATAGCAGCAGCCATGCTGGTCCTCGGCCCGCAGATCGCCACTGTGCTGTTCGCCTACGGCCGCAGCTCACCGTCGGCGATCACGTTACTGGGCGCGGTGGTGGCCACCTTCGGCATGGCCTTGGTGCCGTTCACCGGCTACATGATCCTCCAACGCGGCTTCTACGCCCTGCAGGACACCAAGACCCCCGCGCTGATCACCGCCGCGGTGACCGTCGTCGGCGTGGCGGGCTGCCTTGCCGCGACCTGGCTACTACCCCGCGCGGACATCGTCGTCGGGATTCCGCTGGCCTACGCGGCCGCCTACACCACAGGCCTCATCGCCGCCGCAGCCATCCTGCGCCGCCGACTCGGACGCATAGACGGCAACCGACTGCTCCGCACCCACGTCCGCGTGGCGGTCGCCGCCGGGGTCGCCGGAAGCTGCGCCGCCGCCACCACGTCCGCCCTGACGCCCCAGGTCGGTTCCGGTGTCAACGCGGCGCTCCTCATGCTCAGCGTCGCGGGCGTCGTAGGCACCGCAACATACGTCGCGGTGGCCCGACTGGTGCGTCTCACCGAACTGCAGCAACTTGTGGCCACCGCCCTCGCCGGCATCCGAACCGGCTGACATGACTCCTCGCAGGGAAGCGACCAACAGCCCGGTCGCCACAAGACACACCCCGTAGGGTCATGCCGCAGACCTACAAACGACTCACCAGTCCGGGAGATGTCATGAAGCCCTGGCACATCACCATCCTTGTCCTGATTTTGCTCCTGCTCGGCTTGCTCGGATGGCTCGTCACTTCATACCGCAAGGGCCGCGACGGGCACTGACGCTCGGCCGCGGCGGCCGGGTCCTGTCTGGGTTTAGGCCGGGCCAGGTACCGCCGTAGCAGCTCGAGTTCGCCATAGGGCGTCGAGCGCGCCACACCGAACAGCTCAGGCAGCTCGGCTCTGGTGTGCTCCCCGGCTTTGTGCAGGGCCGACCAACTGGGCTTCCTGCTTGACGGTGAGCTTGGGCGCCTTGCCACGGAGCCGGCCCTTCGCCGTGACGACCCACATGCCCTCGCAGGTCCGCATCCAGGTCAGGTCCGCCACGACCTCAGCGATCATCGTCAGAGTGGTGAACAGGGGACCCCTCTGAACAACGTCGGTCCTCACGGGCCAGATGTATTGAGCCCAGCGCCTACTGAATTGACAGAGCCGCTGGTGCGCAGATGCATCACCGCTCATAGGGCCCGAGCGGGGCGTTCTGAACGGTCATGAAGGACACCGGGTCGATCGCACCGTTCGAACTGGCATCGCCGTGGCGGTGCACCTCGTAGTGCAGGTGCGGGCCAGAGCTGTGGCCGGTGGAACCGACAACACCGATCGGCTGCCCGGCGGCGACCGGCTGCCCAACCGTCACCATCGGCGGCTGGTGCATGTGGCAGTAGCGGGTGAGCAGCCCACCGGCATGGTCGATGTCGACATACCAGCCGCAACCCCGCGTGAGAACGGGGTCGCCGTCGCGGTCGCAGCCCCATTCAGCGCCGGTGTCGGCGTAAACGGCGTTACAGCGGACGGTGCGGACCCTCCCGGCGGAGGCGGCGCGGATGAGGGTGCCTCGCGGGGCGCTGAGATCGACACCGTCGTGGCCCGGCCGGTCACCGGTACGGAACCCCGACCCGATAGAGGCGAGGACCGGCTGCGTCCACAGGCCGGTGGCCCGGCACCCGGCAAGGCCGTCGGTGGACAGGCCGGCGGTGTCGGCGATCGCGGTGACCAGCTGGGTTGCCGGTCCTTCCCATTTCGCGTAGGCGTCGGGGAAAGCGCTGATCTGCACGGCCTGGGCGGCCTCGGTGAGCGGCATCGCCTGCCAACCGTCGACGGCCTGCAGACTCTGGTAGAACTTCGTCGCCGAGTACTGGGGATCGTGCAACTGTTCGGTGGTGCCCCAGCCTTGGGAGGGGCGTTGTTGGAAAAGGCCGACCGAGTCGCGGTCCCCGCCCGGGGTGTTGATCAGGAAGGATTCCTGCATCGCGGTGGCGACGGCGATGACCCAGCCGCGGGGCGGGACGCCGAGGCGGATGCCGACGGTCGTGACGGTGGCGGCGTTGCCGGTCTGCTCGGCGCTCCAGTCACCGATCGCATCGATGCCACCCGAGGCGGGGCCGCGCGCGGCCGACGAGGCGGTAGCGGGAATGCTAGTGATCGATCCGCACGCGCCGCCGCCGCCGGAGACCAGGGTGGCGGCCAGTCCGGAGCACAGCAGCAGGACAGCGGCGAACGCGATGGCGATCCCGGACAGCACGCGGGCGGTCATGATTGGACTCCTTCGAGGCCGGTGCGGCGGATCGTTGGGAAGGTGAAGCCGCGCGGGCCTCTGGAGCGGCGTCGCAAGGCCCTCGGACGGGTGCGGGTGGTCGGCAGGCGAGGGCTGCCAACCTTTCGCCGTGCAGCAAGGGAGCGTCGTCCGGGCCTTTGCGGTAAGCGATGATTCAGATGCGGTACGGGTTGCCGTCGCGGTCAATGAGGCGCTGTCAGTGGCTTCGGGCGACGAACCGCGCCGGGTAGTGCCACTTGGGGCTCGCCGTCAGGCGGTTCGGAGAGAGGGCTGGCGCGACGCAGCATCACCACGCAGGTCGTGACGGATGCTGGCCCGTACGACGCGGCGGCGTGCGGTGCGGTCCAAAGGGGGAGGCGGTGATGGTGGCGAGAGGTTGGACCTGGACGGGCAGGTCAGGGCAAGGGTCGACGGGTGGCCGATGGAGTCTCGGTGAATTCGGTCAGCACGGGGGACCGAAATGGCGGACGAGATCGGGCCGGTCAGCGAGTTGCGCACGATGGCGCACCGTCGGCGGGTCATGCAGGTCGCGTTGGTCGGCCCAGCCGGCGCTGGCCCGGAAGAACCGGCTGCTGTGGGTACTGGTGGTGCGGGCCCAAATGATCGCCCGATCGAGGACATCTCACCGCTGAGGCCGCGGTGCTCGATCGGTTCGGGCAGGAATAGCACCCCGCCGTAGCCGGGGGGCGATGTCGGCAAGGAGCACCTTGGAGGGCTCACGGCGGCGGCGGCCATCGCGGGGGCAATGACGTATGGCTTGCCGAATCGCCACGGATTAGGCGGTGATAGCGAAGGCCGCGTTCAGGACCTTCACCATCCCGTCGGTGCCGGAGGCGGGGTGATCGGCGAGGCGACTGCGGAAGAACGCCTGCAGGTACTGCGCCGCGATCGGGCTGCGGTGGCAGTCGACCATGCAGGGCGCACAGGTCGACAGCGGTGCGGGCTAGGGCGTGTCCTGCCGATCATGTAATGGTTGATCGTTGACGATGTGCCGGTGGTGCGTCGTGGTGAACTGACCGATGAGGCGTGGGCGGTGATCGCGCCGCTGCTACCGGAACCTGGCGGGGCTCGGGGGCGGTGGCGGGATCACCGTCAGGTCATCAACGGGATCCTGTGGAAGCTACGCACGGGTGCGCCGTGGCGTGACCTGCCGGAACGCTTCGGGCCGTGGAAGACGTGCCACGAACGGCTGCGCCGCTGGACCGCTGATGGGACATGGGATCGGGTCCTGGCCGCGGCGCAGGTGCATGACGACGGCACGCCGGTGCAGTGGACGATCAGCATCGACTCGTCGATCGTGCGGGCGCACCAGCATGCCGCTGGCGCCCGCAAAAAGGGGGCTCCCCGACAAGTGCGGCGACGCCTGGTGCGCAAGATGGCGAGGCCATCGGCCGGTCCCGCGGCGGGTTGAGCACGAAGATCCACCTCGCGGTCGACGGACGCGGACGGCCGCTGTCGATCCTGCTCACCCCCGGCCAAGCCGGCGACAACCCGCAGCTGCTGGCGCTGCTGGACGCGATCCGCGTCAACGAGCCCGGGCCGGGTCGGCCCCGCAAGCGACCGGAGGTGCTGATCGCGGACAAGGGCTATGCACATGATTCGACCCGGCGAGCCCTGCGACAACGCGGGATCCGGCACGTCATCCCGGAACGCAGCGACCAGGTCGCTCGCCGGGCCGCCAAGGGCAGCCACGGCGGGCGACCACCGGCCTTCGACAAGGTGATCTACAAGAAGCGCAACGTCGTGGAACGCTGCTTCAACCGGCTCAAGCAGTGGCGTGACCTGGCAACGCGATACGCCAAACGCGCATCCCTCTACCGAGCCGGCCTCGTCCTGATCGCTGCTGTCATCTGGCTCCCATGATCGACAGGACACGCCCTAGCCGGCGCGGGTGTCGTTCGGGGAGGAAGCTCACCTGCTGCCTCCAGGAGCGTGCTCGGGTGGTCAACGCCGTTACGGGTCGACGCCGGTGGAGCCTGGAGTTCGGTCGCGCCGCGTCGGGTACGGACGCGGGCCGCATCACCGGTTCCGGCGGGCGGGCCGGCGTGAACCAACCGGCGAAGCGAGGCGGCGTGGCGGGAACGGGGCGCATCCGCGTGCGTTCTCGGCCGGGTGCGGCGAAGGCAGCGAGGTGAGGGTGGCGGCGCGGCGGGAGTGGAGTTCGGCGCGGCGGGCCGTGCGCACCGCCCAGCAGGGGCCGGGCGGTGCTGCCCGGGGCATCGCAGGTTCCAGCAAACACCGTCGGAACCCAGTTGGTGGGCGACGTCGACTGCGAACGCACGTTGCCCGCTCTGAACGGCAGCGTGGCGTAGGGGCTCCGGGTCTGCTCGGGGTCGAGGCGTACCCGGCTAGTGCGACGGTGTGAGCAGGTTGCGGGCGCTGCCAGTAGCGGCCACGGGGACGCAGACGCGATTGGTGTCGATTCCGCAGCAACGCGCCTACGGCTCGGGTCCGAGATCGGGTTCCAGCACAAGATCTGATCAGCCGGATGCCCAGTGGTCGGGACGCGATCCTCCGGGACGCTGCAGTGGCTGGTCCGCGACACCGACTCCAGCCTGCTGCACCCGCGCTTAGGAACCGATCGCTGCGGTGCTCAGCAACGCCTTGAGATCGCCGTAGAGCGCCGGACCTGGCGCTACCCGGCAGGCCTTCAGATCTAGCAAGATCGTACGCCCACTGGTGCACGCCAGCCGTACGTGCACCGGCGCACTGCCGTGGTGGCGGGTCAGGATCTGCTTCAGCTCGCCGACGAGCTGCGGCGTTACCTGGGTGTCCCGCAGCGCCAGCACGATCGGCGCGTCCTCGCCCGTCATGTCGAGCGGCGTCACCTCTTCCACGTGGATGCTCATCGTCTCTTCGCGGACGGTGATCCTTCCCCGCACGGCCACCACTCGGTCTTGGGCAAGTGTCGCTTCGTACCGTTCGTAGGTCTTGGGAAAAGCCAGGCATTCCACGGCCGCGTCGTGGTCCTCCAGCGTGAGCACCGCCCACGCGTGTCCCTGCTTGGTGATCTTGCGGTGCAGGCTCGCGATGATGCCGTTGACCCGGATCGCGCCATCGGTACGTCCAGAGGCCAACAGGTCGGCCAGGCCCATGTCGCGGTGCTGCCGGAGCACGTGCTCGGTCCCGTCGAGGGGGTGACCGGAGACGAAGAGACCGAGCATCTCTCGCTCGTACGCAAGCAGCGTGGACCGGTCCCACTCTCCCTCTGGAATGGTCACTGCGACGCTGGCGCCGCCCAGGTCGCCGAAGAGGGACTCCTGGCCGAGGGCCTGATTGCGCTTGACACCGATGACCGCATCGACAGCCTGCTCGTGAACGGTGACCAGGCCCTTGCGGTGATGGCCGAGTCCATCGAAAGCGCCGGCCTTAGCGAGCGATTCAATCACCCGTTTCTGGCATACCACGGGCGGTACCTTGGCGAGGAAGTCCGCGAAGTCGGTGAACCTGCTGCGCGACTTGCGGGCGTCGACGATCGCCTCCACCACGCTGGCACCGACATTGCGGACCGCGCCCATACCGAAGCGGATGCCGTTGCCGACCGCGGCGAAGTCGAGGCGGCTCTCGTTGACGTCCGGTGGCGTCACCGCGATGCCCAGACGGCGGCAGTCGGCAAGGTAGATAGCGAGCTTGTCCTTGTCGTCGCCGACCGAGGTGAGCAGTGCCGCGAGGTACTCGCTGGGGTGGTTGGCCTTGAGATACGCAGTCCAGTACGACACCAGGCCATACCCCGCGGTGTGTGACTTGTTAAATCCGTACCCGCTGAACGGGACCAGCACGTCCCAGATCGCTCGGGTCGCCGCCGGCGAGAAGCCACGCTCGCACATGCCTGCGGCGAACCGATCCCACTCGGCGTCCAGCACTTCTTTCTTCTTCTTGCCCATCGCCCGGCGCAGGTTGTCGGCAGCGCCCAGCGAGTAGCCGGCTAGCTGCTGCGCGATCGCCATCACCTGCTCTTGAAAGACGACCAGGTGATACGTGTCGCCGAGGATCGGCTCCAGTGCGTCGGCGAGCTCAGGGTGGATCGGCTCGACCGGTTGCTTGCCGGTCTTGCGCAGCGCGTAGTTGGTGTGCGCGTTCATTTCCATCGGGCCGGGCCGGTAGAGCGCGTTGACAGCAGCGATGTCGGTGAACGTGGTGGGCTGCATCAGTCGCAGGAGGGCACGCATACCGCCGCTGTCGAGCTGGAAGACGCCGAGCGTATCGCCGCGGGCCAGCAGCTCGTACGTCTTCGCGTCGTCCAGCGGCACCTCAAGAATGTCGATGTCGATGCCCTTGTTGGCGCACACGTTGGCGATGGTGTCGCCGATGACGGTGAGGTTCCGAAGCCCCAGGAAGTCCATTTTGAGCAGGCCCATCTCCTCGGCCTGCGTAAACGGGAACGCTGTGATCACCGGACCTGCGGCTTTGGGCCGCACCAGCGGGATGACGTCCAGCAGCGGCTCCGCCGAGAGGATCACCCCCGCCGCGTGGATGCCGGTCCCGCGGGTAAGCCCTTCCAGGCCTGCCGCGTTGTCCAGCACCAGGCGTACGTCCGGCTCCTGCTCGTACATGCGCCGCAGTTCGGTGGCCTCGCCGTGGCGTGGATGGCCATCGTCGTGGATCGCCGCGAGCGGGATCTCCTTGCCGCCGTCCGCTGGCGGGAACGCCTTGGAGATGCGGTCGCCCAGCGCATACGGCAGGCCCAGCACCCGACAGGCGTCCTTCACCGCCGCCTTCGCCTTGATCGTGCCGAACGTAACGATTTGGCAGACCCGGTCGTCGCCGTAGCGCCGGGTGACGTACTCAATCATCTCGTCGCGCCGACGGTCGTCGAAGTCCAGGTCGACGTCCGGCATAGAGATCCGTTCGGGGTTGAGGAACCGCTCGAAGATCAGCTTGTGCTCGATCGGGTCGAGCTGGGTGATCCCCGTGCAGTAGGCGACGATCGAGCCGGTCGCCGAGCCCCGACCAGGGCCCAGCCCGATGCCCTGCTTCCGGGCGTATGCGCAGATGTCGGCTACCACCAGGAAGTAGCCAGGAAAGCCCATGGTGTCGATCACTGACAGCTCGTGGTCGATCCGGGCGAGTACTTCGGGCGAGAGCGTCTCGCCGTATCGTTGCCGGGCCCCGCGTAGAGTTTCGGCGCGTAGCCAGCTGGACTCGGTCTCGCCTTCGGGCACGGGGAACCGGGGCGTTAGGTCGCGGTGGGTGAAGGCCTCGTCGTAGGCTCCGATCCGCTCGGCCACCAGCAGCGTGTTGTCGCATGCCCCGGGCACCTCGTTGTCCCAGAGGGCGCGCATCTGCGCGGCGGATTTCAAGTAGTAGCCGCTGCCGCCGAACCGGAACCTGTCGGTGTCAGCCAGCCGCCTGCCGGTGCCGACGCACAGCAACGCATCATGGGCGGCCGCCTGGTCCTCGGTGACATAATGCGAATCGTTAGTGGCCAGCGGCGACAGACCCAGATGACGGCCAAGGCGGAGCAGGTCGTCGCGGACCCGGCGCTCGATCGGTAGCCCATGATCCATCAGCTCAAGGAAGTAGTTGTCCGTGCCGAAGAGGTCTCGGTAGCGCGCGGCCGCCTCAACCGCCTGGTCGTACTGGCCGAGCCGGAGCCGTGTCTGCACCTCACCAGACGGGCACCCTGTGGTGGCGATCAGCCCGGACCCATGCTCGGCGAGCAACTCGTCGTCCATCCGCGGGTACTTCTGGACATGGCCTTCTAGCCAGGCGCGTGACTGCAACCGGAACAGGTTGCCAAGGCCGCGGGCGTCGGCTGCCCACATGGTCAGATGTGTGTAAAGGCCGCGGCCGGAGACGTCACCGCCCGCGCCGGTCTCGTCGTCAGACCTCCGCAGCGCCACGTTGTCACTGAAGAACACGGGCCGGCGGTCATGACGGCTGCCGGGTGCCAGGTACGCCTCGATGCCAATGATCGGCTTGACGCCGGCCTTGCGGGCGGCGTGGAAGAACTCGTACGCCCCGTGCACGTTGCCGTGGTCGCTCATCGCCACCGCAGGCATCCCCAGACGCGCCACTTCGGCAGTCAGCGGGGCGACTTTGGCGGCGCCGTCCAGCATGCTGTAGTCGGTGTGCACGTGAAGATGCACGAAGGAGTCCACCACACCCTCCGGTTGTAGCCTTCGCCAGAGCAGGCATTCGAACAGTTCAGGAGCTGAGGTGTCCAACAACCGACACGCGGACGATCCACAACCAGAGGTTGTTGAAGATCTCCACCTGGGATCGGTGCAGGCCTTCCTGGCGGTCACCGACGACCGCTATTTCGGCGAGGCGGCGGCCCGGCTCGGCATCAGCCAACAGGCCGTGTCCAAACGCGTCGCGACGCTGGAACACATTCTCGGAGTGCGCTTGTTCACGCGTACAGCCCGGGGCACTGCACTCACCATCGATGGGCAGGCATTCCTCCCACATGCGCGCGCAATGATTCAGCTGGCCGAGCGCGCGGTGAGCTCCGTCCGACCGGACCGCCGCGCGTTGCGAGTGGACGTACTGAACCGAAGGATCGGCCCGGCTGGGCTGCTACGCGACTTCCACCAGGCGCACCCGCAGACCGAGCTCGACGTGCTGACCCTGGTCGAGTCGGACGTGGCCGCCGCGATCGCCGCCGTCGAAGCTGGGACGATCGATGCCACGTTCCGGGCCGTCACCGTGCCGGTACGGGAACTGCCAACGGGTATCCGGGCGGCCCGGGTGCTGGACGATCCACACCAACTGCTGACCGGGCCGGGGCACCCGCTCGCCGCCGCCAGCCACATCACCATGGCCGACCTGACTGGCCAACGAATCTGGATCCCCGGCATCGCCCCCGGCACCGAATGGGCCGCCTACTACGACGACCTGGGCGCGCAATTCGGACTCACGATCGAGCGGGTCGGACCCAACTTCGGCACTGATCACCTGCTGGACGTGCTGGCCGAATCGCCGACGCTGGCCTCCCTGGTCGGCGAGCTCACCCGCATGCTGTGGCCGACGAACTACGACCTACGCCGCATCCCTATCCTCCACCCGACCCCCGTGTATCCGCACTTCCTCATCTGGCACCGCGACAACCCACACCCGGGCCTGGCTATGCTGCGGAGCTACATCCGCTCAGTGCCACATTGCCACCGCCACCGCCCCGGTGATGTCTGGGTCCCGAGGTGGGTAGCCCGCCCGTCCGCATCATGATGCAGCCCAGACCCGGACGAACGGCGGCACCCGGCAACCACGGCAGGCACCGACGCGGGAGGACGCCTGAGACCGCCAGGCCAACACACGGATGTCGAAGGTCATGTGACTAACGGTGCGCGACGACCTGCACTGCACCCAGATGTCGGCAACCCCACCGGGAGCTCCACTTATCCGCCCTGGCGACCGCGATGGAAGTGGCCGGGGCCATAGGTGCCTCGTGGATAATGGCCGACTCGCTTCCGGTGGTAGCGTCCGCCGCGGAGGCGAGCCAGGTCGACAGGCTGCCCTCCTCCTGCCGACCGCCGTCAACAGGTTCGACGACGACGCTGACAGTCAGCAGCAGGGTGACGCTCTGGGCCGCCCGCGTGCTGGGGCGTGCCGCTGTCGAGTCAGGGTCGCTGGACACCGATGGTGTGTGGGTGAGGGCCGACCAGGACGTACTCCCTTACAAGACCCTCAGCGACCGTCGCCGAGGACCGGGAAGGCAACGGCAGGGCGGACGGGATGCAGCGGGCACGGTGGGAACCTCGCGCACGGCGACGTGCGCGACGCTCTCTTGGTTCGTCCGTGAGCGGTCAGCGGCGGCGCAGGTCCCGTAGGCGGGGGCCGAGCAGCGGTCCGGTATGGCCGGCGGCGGCGGTCGCTCCGCGGACCCCGCTTCCGGTTTGTTTGGCTTGGTACATGGCGATGTCGGCCTGGTGCAGCAGGGTACGCGGGCCGACACCGAGGACGGCGCTGATGTGCCCGACGCTGGCGCGCACGACCAGCGCGTGGTCGCCGAGATCGATGGGGTGGCGGCCCACCGCCCGCCACGCGGCGCGGGCGACGGCGGCGACGTCGTCGGAGCCGCCGGCGACCAGTAGGGCGAACTCGTCGCCGGACAACCGTGCGGCGAGTCGCACCGGTCCTCGCAGGGCGGTGAGCCGTCGGCCGACCTCGGTGAGGACGTCGTTGCCGGCCTCGTGGCCGAAGGTGTCGTTGACGGCTTTGAAGCCGTCGAGGTCGAGCAGGACGAGCCCGAACGGGGCATCGGCGCGTGTGGCGCGGGTGAGGGCGGCGAGCAGGGCCCGCCGGTTGGGCAGGCCGGTGGTGTCGTCGTGGTCGGCGGCGTAGCGGGCGCGGGTCAGCGCCTGATGTTGGCGCCACAGCAGCGCTGCGGCGAGGGCGAGACCGGCGAGGACTCCACCTGCGGCGGTGACGATCGAGGTCAGGATGGGAGACACTTCGGAAGCTCCTTCTGTACTAAGGAGCACCGGGGGCGGGCGTGGTTCCGGGAAGTTCGACGCCCGCCTCCGGGCTACCGGCAGGGCGGGGTCGTTCAGGCGGTGGGGTCGGCGAGGGCGAACGTGGCGGGCCTCTCGGCGACCAGGACCACCCGCCCGGTTCCGACGAGCCTCACGGCGGCGTTGTGGACCGCGCCCGCGCTGGCCTTCTTCGCGCCGGTCCCCTCGTTGGCCCGGTCGACCAGCCTGCACAGCTCACTGACCTTGTACTGCCGGCCGGGGTTGGCCTCGAGGATGCCGAGGATCGCGCCGCGGAGGATTCCCGACGCCCGCCGGAGACGGGCCTGGACCTCATCGCCCGGCGCCTCTGTGGCCGGCGGTGCGGCGGGTACGTCCGCAGCGAGGCCACCGCTGGTGCTGTCGACGGCCGTGCCAGCTCCGGGAACCTCCGGTGTGGCCGGTTCGGCGTCCACACCGTCCGCTGCGGGCGTCGCTCCGGCGGCCGGGCCGGTGCCGCCAACGACCGGCACGTCGGGTTCAGCAGACCGGCGGACGCTTGCCTCACCGTGATCAGCCTCGGTGTTCTCGGCCCCGCAGTCCTCACCGGGCGCCGCCTCGACGTCACCCGGAGCCGGCGATGCCGACTCCCGGCCGACCTCCGGCTGCCCGACGGCGGGAACCTCGGCGACCGGCGGCTGGTCGTCGTCCTGCCCGGCAGCCTCCCCGGCCTCCTGCCGGTCGCCGCCGCGCGGCCCGCGCTCCGCAGAGATGCCGGAGGTGTCGGTGTCGCGGGTGGCGGGCCCCGGGGCGGGCTGGCCGTGCCGCCCCTGTCCGATGTGCGCGCGGCCGGTGTCGGTGATCCGCCACAGGGTAGGTCCGGTGTCGCTTCGCGTGGGCTCAGCCAGTCCCGCAGCGTGCAGGGTGCGCAGTTTCGGGGTGGTGGTCGAGTAGCCGAGGCCGGCTTCGGTGGCGATGGTGGCAGCGGCCGCTTCGCCGAGCCGGTGCAGCGCCGCGAGGACCTTCACGACGCTGGGCGCCAGTGGCGCTGGCACGAGCGGAGCGGTGGTCGTACTCGTGGGGGTGCTGGTCATGGGCGCGTGGCCCCCTTTCTCCTGCCGTCGGCAGGGGTCGGTGAGTGAGGCGCGCGCACTGATGCACGCTCCGGATCGCGTATCGATCAAGTCGTCTGTCCGAGATGTGGGACTCCGCCGCAGGTACGCCGCCCGGTGATCGCACGCCCGGCGGCACGGCGGCCGGGGTCAGTGGGCGGCGTGATAGGCGTCGCGCACCGCGGCGGGGATGACGCCCCCGGTTCGTGGCCGGGGCAGGTTCAGCTCCTGCCAGTTGACCGTCCACCACCAGGTGCGGATCTCCTGGCTCGGGACGCGGCCGGTCGCGGTGCTGCGCTGCCGCCGCGCTGCCCGGGGCTGTTTCGGCAGGCGCCGCCCGGCCATGAGGAACGGGCCGAACGCTGCGGCCATCCGGTCGAAGTTGCCGGCGGATAGGTCGATCTCGTAGGTGATGCCGTTGAAGGTGAACTGGTGGGTGGCGACGTCGTCGGTGGAGCCGTCAAGGTCGTCGACGAGGATCGTGGTGGTCTTGGTGGCCAATGGGGCCACCTCCTTTCCTCTCGGGGTGGGTTACTAGGCGGGCGGGTGGGCGCCGAGGCCGAGCTGGTGGCCGATGACGGGCCCGCGGCGCACGGCGGCGACGGCGGCGGGCAGGTGTCGGCGTTGCCAGCCGTGCAGGGCGGCGGTGAGGTCAGCTCGGTACTTGCGGTGCTGGGTGAGGGCGGCGGCGAGGCCGGCGGCCTGCTCGATGCCGTTGTTGGCGCCGCGCGCGGTGTGCGGGCGCACGGGGGCGAGGGCGTCGCCGAGCAGAACGGCGTGACCGGCGCCGACGGGCCAGACCATGCGCTGCGGTGCGGTGATGTCGAGGACCGGTACCGCCATCCGGGTGGTGGTGGCGTGCACGACGGCGGCGTGGTCGGCCGGGAGGAGCAGGTCGGCGTGGGTGTCGACGTGGGCGCGGGCGGCGGGGCTGACGTGCCGGGGCAGGGCGAAGACCGGCGGGTGGGGTCGGCGCCGAACCGCTGCGCGTACTCGGCGCGGGTGCAGTTGAGGTAGAAGGTCCAGTCGCAGCCGCCGGGTACCGGGGCGAGGTTGAACTGCACGCCCGGGCAGGGCTGCAACCGCAGGAAGTCCCGCAGCCCGGGCTGCGGGGTGATGCCGGCGATGCCGCGATGGGCGACGTAGCCGGCGTAGCGCAGGGCCCGCTCGGGATCCAGCAGCCGGCGGCCGGTGGAGGACCGGCCGTGGGCGAACACGACCAGGTCGGCGGCCGCGGTGTGGCCGTCGCGGAACCGCAGCACCGGCCGACCGTCCTGCTCGGCCAGGGCCGTGACCTTCATACCGGTGTGCAGGACACCGGCGGGCAGGCGGCGGATCAGCGCCTGGCGCAGCAGCGTCCAGGTGGTGTTCCGCCCCGGGTAGGTACGCCGGATCGTCTCGGCCGGCCGGCGGTCGCGGACGGTCATCTCGACGATGGCCTCGGAGTCGTGGGCCACGAACTCGCTCTGGCCGATGTCGAGGCGGTCGAGCACGTCGAGGGCCGGGTGTTCCAGGCCGATGAGGCCGCCGCCCAGAGGCGCGGACGCCGGCGCCGCCTCGAAGACGGTGACGTCGTCGAATCCGACGCGCAGCAACAGCAGCGCGGTGACCGGGCCGGTGATGCTGCCACCGATGACGGCGATGGTGGGCTGCAGGCCGGAGGACGGCCTGGTGGCGGATGTCATGAGGGTTCCCTTCTGGAGTGCGGGAAACCCGGGCACGGCCGTGCCCGGGTGTGCGCGAGTGCGCGGGGTGGCCGGGCATCGGCCGGGTGGTGCCAGTGAGAAGGCGGGTCAGCGACGGTGGACTGCGGACCCAGGTCGGCCGCCTTGATGCGGCGGGCGGATGGAGGCTCGGACGGCGCGGCGCCGGACGGCGTCGGCTGGCCCGCGAGGTGCGACCGGGCCGGCAGGGCGGCGCGGGAAGGTGTGGTCTCGGCGGGTTAGCGGCCGGGCGTGGTGAACGGAGGCGGCACGGGAAGGATCCGCCGGGCCCGCTGCATTACCTCGTCGGCGACCGTGATCAGCGGTGTCGCGTCCGGGGGCGTGGCTGGGGTCGTGCGGTGCCAGCCACTACCGGGGCTGCTCGCGATGATCGTCCAGGTGAACAGCGGGGTGAGGACTTCGGCGACCGCCGTGCTCTGCGTGGCGTAGCTATCGCGGCAGACCCGCACCCGCAGGACGTACCCGTCGATGTGGTGCACCCGGGTCAGCTCGTAGGTGCCGTGGCCGTGCTGATGGAACACCTCGTCAACGATCACCGCGACCGGTCCTCCGGGTCCGTGGCGCGGGTCGCTTCGGACGCGGCACGGATCCAGGGCCACTGGTAGGCGCCGATGGCGTAGCAGCGGTTGGTATCCGGGACGATGCGGTCGTGCTGGACCCAGCGGCTGCCCAGGGCGTCGTCGTCCTCCCACTCGACGGTGACCTCGTCGCCGTCGAACCGCAGCCGGGGATGCTCGCCGGACATGTCACCGGGGTGGAGGGCGTCGAGGTGGGCGGCCATGCGCTGCACCGCGAACCGAGGGAAGCGGCACAGCACCCCGGCGCGGGAGAGGGTGGTGTAGCCGGTGGCGACCATGGCGCGGTAGGCGCCGCCGCCGACCACGTCGCAGGTCACCGTCGCCGGGGTCCAGGTGGCAAGCGGCGGGGTGATGTCGCCGCGGCTGCGGGACATGCGGTAGCGGACGTCGCTCGCCGGGTCCGGGTGCAGCCCGAGCCAGTGCATCCCGTGGCGGCGGGCGTAGCGGAGCAGGTCGAGCAGGTCCCGCCGGCCGTCAAGGTGTTCGGTGTGCAGGGGCAGGAATCCGTGTCCGTCGTCGGTAGGGATCGGGTTGCCGGTGGCGCCGGTGGCGGTGTGGGTCCAGGTTTCGGCGCGGACGCGGTGGTCGGCGCCGTCGGCGTCGTACCAGCGGGGGACGCCGTTGGAGGACAACCAGTCACCGTCGATGTCGTGGGACCAGATGAGCGCGGCCTGGTCCCGGACGCCGGCCCGGTACTGCTGCCGGGTCCGCCGCTGCGCGCCGGTGGAGGCGGCGTGTTCGGCGAGCGGCAGGACGTCGTCGACGCGGAACCACAGTCGCTCGGACATGGCGGGGAAACCTCCTGATGGTGGAAGAGGGAAGGTCGGCCGCTTCGCCGGCCGGGCTGGCGGGTTGCCCCGGCCTGGGGCGCCGGGCGGTGCCGCACGGACCCGCAACCGGGTCCGCCGCTGCTCTGGGACCCGCGGCACGGCGCGTGACGCGCAGATGCGGATCGGATGTAGTCCCAGGCGTGTTTTGGCCGGCGGTGAACGTGGGTGGCGGTAGTGGCCGCACTGGTGGCGGCCCGGTGTGCGTCGCAGGGCCTGGGCAAGCTGAGAGAGGCGGCTGCAGAGCGTGCGTCTGCTGCCGCGCGCCGGCCCTCGGCCCGGGTGGAATGGGGATGGAGCCGGTCAGGGCCGCCCCCAATCCCTAGGGAAAGAGGAGATGAGTGGTGGCGCCCGACCGGCCCGGCGGTGCTACAGAGCCACGGCGAGCAGCCGCTGGTCGGGCTCGATGGTGTCGAGGTACCGCATCGCCTTCTCGAGGTAGGTCACCCGGTGGGTCAGGGCGTCGCTCGCCGGTGCCAGCTGGTGCCCGTCCGCCGTGAGCAGGGCGTCCCCGCACACGGCGGTCGTGGCGCTGTAGTGCTGGTAGGCCACCGGGCCTGCCTGGAACATCTCCAGCTCACCTGGGCTGAGGTGGGCGGCGCCGTAGCTGGCCGCGTTGTGCATCCGCATCGCGTTGACGCGGGGTTGCTGGTGGAAGTCCGCCTCGGCCCGCTCGCGCGGGTAACGGGCGGGATCCGCCAGGTGGCGGGCCAGCAGGGTCGGCCACGGGGTGGCCGGCCGGGTGCCGTGCACGACCTGCTGCCACAGCTGATGGCGGATGCCGGCGCCGACGCCGGCGGCGTGGCGCATGGCGGCGAGGTCGAGCAGCTTGACCGGTCCGCCGGCGCAGGACACCGGACGTCCCTTC
The DNA here is from genome assembly GCF_049179035.1 of Micromonospora sp. WMMD1274. Lineage (NCBI taxonomy): Bacteria > Bacillati > Actinomycetota > Actinomycetes > Micromonosporales > Micromonosporaceae > Micromonospora > Micromonospora sp. WMMD1274. The sequence goes on along the minus strand of NZ_JBMHMG010000001.1, from coordinate 474,304 downwards.
CGCGGTGCGACCAGGTCGCGCCGCTGCCACAGCCACATGTTCGGGATGGCCCAGAAGCGGGGCTGCAGGCTGCCTGACACGCCGAAGTGCCGGTCGAGCTGGGTGGCGGTCAGGGCCTGCGACGGCAGCCCGTCGGGCGGACAAATGATCATGGTGTGGATCGTCGCGGTCGGCGTGACCACCGGCCTGGCGGGCACCGTGGTGCTGGCGACGGTCGCCCCAGGGGCGGGCTTGCGGCCCAGGCGGGGCGTCACCGTCGGCACGCGGGTGCCGTAGCGGCTCAGCGGAGTCGCGGCACCGTTGGTTGCGGCCATAAAGGGGTTCCTCCTCCGGTTGGGGCGCGCGGTTGGGCGCGCGGAAGCGGCCGGCCCACCGGGTACATGGGGCGGCTCACGAGACGAACAGGGGAGAGGTGCAGTGAGGTGGTGCTGGCGGTGCGGTGGGACCTGGGGTCGCCGCGCGGCGCGGGCGCCGACCGGCCGCAAAGGGGCGGGTGGGCGGAGCGCACCGTGGGGGTGCGGCGGTGGTTCCCGAGGTGGGACCGGACCGGGTGGAGCGATATGTGGGTGAAGGTGGTGCCGATGAAGGTAGCGGCCGCGTCTGTCAGTGCCGGCCGCTGTCATGATCGTCAGCGGCGGGTTTGACCTGCACTGTCAGACGCATCGTCGGTTCTGCCCCAACTGGCAGCCGGAGACTGTGAGATCTGGCCGGTCTCACAACCGCCTCGACCCGCGGACAGGAAGCACCCCCTCGGGGCGAGGGCAGGTCTCACCGATCCGGGTCGACGCCGCCGGGGTCGGTGTCGGGGAAGCGGTGCGGGTTGGTGGCCGGGTTGTCCGGGCCATGGTCGGACGGCAGTTCGTGCAGCCAGCGGCGCAGGCCGGGATCGGTGGTGAGGGTCCAGGCGGATCCGGCGGGGTGTTCGCTGTGGATCCCGGTGGCGACGGGCATGGCGGTCGGCACCCCGGCGAGGGCCTCGAGGAGGTGCTGCTCGCGGCGGCGGCCGGGGACGCGCAGCAGCACCGGATACCGCGGCCCGTAGCCGGCGAGCTGCTCGTAGCCGCGCAGCTTGCGCAGCACCGTGCGGAGAGGTTCGGTGCCGTTGTCGTGTTCGAGGAAAAACCCAACCTCCCGACCGCCGGCCACCCACACGCCGTGCCCGTCAGGCTGGATACCCGAGCGGGCGAACACCGCGGCGGCGTGCTGCTCGGACCACCAGCGGGCCAACGTCGCGTTGTCGTCGCCGCGGGAGAAGGCGGCCAGGTCGATGAATAGCTGATTGGTGCCCAGGAGGTGGCGCAGCTTACGGCTGCCGATGATGCGTTCGGTGCGCTCGACGCTGGAACGGGGGGCACGAACGTGGGCCCGGTTGGGGTCGTTGAACGCGCTCGGATAGACCACAACGCCGAGCGGGCCGAGGGTGTAAAGGTACTGGCCGCTGCCGGTGGTGACGTCGACGAACCGGCTGACCGCCTCCATCTGCTGCAGCCGTGCCAGGCGAAGCCGGGCGGAGCGACGTGAGGGGAACAGGGCCGCCGCGATCTGGTCGGTGGACAGCACATAGTGCTCGGCGAGCCAGCGCAGCAGGTGATGGTCACGGGCGGTGAGGCGACGCAGCCGGTCGAGACGAGCCCGGCGAGACAACGCGCGGGCAGGCGACGATGAGGTCGCAGACGAGCGGGAAGGGGAGGTGTCGGCGGGCATCGTGGACGCTCCAAGCGGGAGAGGGAGTCCCTCTGAGGGAGGGTGTCGGGGTTCGGCGGGACGCTCACCACGGCGGGTGACCGCCGACGAGCGGCACTGACAGACGGGCACGGCCCGACCTGTCAGCGCCGCCTGGTGATCGGTGGTGAAGGACTGGTGAAGCCCCCACGGAAAGGGCTGACCTGGCTCGGCGACCGACGTCGACCGATCTGTCGATCTCACTCCAGGCCGGTGTTCACGCGTCGACTGCAGGGCCGGCCTTGCTCCGGGACCGGCGGGTGTCGTCGGGCCGGGCCGAGAACCGGTCGACGAGCTCGTCGATCGCGCTGGTGTCCTGCGCCGGCACCGCCTGCGCGGCGGCCTGACGGATCGCCGTCGCCTCGCCCACGACCGGCTTCGGCGGCCGGGTCTTGAAGGTGAACGCCGGCGCCTGCCGCCCGCCGACGACGAGGCGGGCGACGGCGGTGTAGGCGTCCAGGTGGGTCAGGTCGTGCTCGTCGAGCTCGGGCAAAGTGTGCCGGGCGAGGACGCGGGCGTCCTCCGGGGCAACGGAGAAGTACAGCTTGTTCCGGGCGTTCGCGGACGCCGCGGCCAGGAGGTCGCGCGGGAACTGGGCCAGGTCCTGGTGCGCCAAGACCATCGACAGCCGGTACTTCCGCGCCTCCGCCAACATCGAGTCCAGACTGTTGGCGAGGGTCAGAAAGTTCTGACACTCGTCGATGATCAACGTGGCGTCCCGGCGTCTGTCCGCGGGCACACTGGCGCGGGCGGTCGCGGCCTGCCACACCTGCGCCAGCACGAGGGAGCCGAGGAGCTTGCTGGTGTCCTCACCCAGCTGGCCCTTCGGGATGCGCACCAGCAGAGCCCCACCGTCGAGGACCTTTCCCATGTCGAAGCTGGAGCGGGGGTAGCGCATGGTGCGCTTGACGAAGTCGCGCAGCAGGAACGCCCGCAGCCGCGCGAGGACGGGGCCGATGACCTGGGAGCGTAGGGCCGGGTTGAGCTGGTCGTACCACTGCCAGAACCCGGACAGGCCGGCCGGGTCGTCCAGGCCGACGGTCATCGCGCTTCTGAACTGGGCGGAGTTGAGCAGCGGTGGGATGTGCTGGAGGGTGACGTTGGCGTGCCGCAGCAGGGTCAGGCAGGCCACCCGCATGACGTCGTCCATCCGCGGCCCCCACGCCTTGGCGAAGATGTTCCCGAAGATCGACACGAGGTTGTCGACGACCAGGTCGGGGTCGGTCCCGGACAGCGGGTTGAGGGTGGGCGGGTTGGGCTGGTCGGGGTCGAACAGCACCACCCGTCCGGCGACGCTGGCGGGGAGCCGGTCGAGGATGTCGAGGACCATGTCGCCGTGCGGGTCGATGACCACGGTGCCCCGGCCGGTTTTGATGTCCTCGACGGCCATGTTGACCAGCAGCGTGGTCTTCCCGGAACCCGTCGAGCCGACCACATGCAGGTGATACCTCGCATCGGCGACGGACAGGGCCACCGCGTGGCCGCCGACCTCGGCGTCACCGAGAACCTTCGCGCCGCGACCGCCGGTCGGGACCGCCACCGGGGCGGGCATGGACTTCGCCCGCGCCCGATCCAGCCCCGGCACGGCCAGATCCCGCGGCAGGGCGGCCAGGACGGCCAGCTCGGGGGTGCAGGCCAGGAACCCTGCCCCGAGCCGCCGAGCGGCCAGCACGGCCACCGGCCGCCCCATACGCGCCCGGTGCGTGAGCCGGTTGCGGCCGGCGTACACGGCGAACGACGAGGCGACCGCGTCCGCGATGCCCTGCAACCTGGCCTGCGGCCGGGAGCCGCCGCGGCGGTTGTTCTTCGCGACGGCGTAGCGGATACCGATCGTCCACAGCGGGTGAGCGGTCTTGTCGAGGATCGCCCGCACATCCCGCTCCACTCCCGGGTCCCTCCGGGTCGCCGCACCCGCCGACCCGGCCCGGCTGCGCGCGGAGGATCCCGCCTGGAAGGCCTCGATGAGCCACAGCAGCGGCGCGGCGGGATTCACGACCGGCACGGCGGTCTTACCGTCACGCAGCCGGCCCGCCGCGCGGCGTGCCCGCGCGGCCCGGCGCAGGGTGGCGGGACGGGCGAGGACCTGCACGCAGGCGTAGTCGTCCGGCTTGAGCTGCGACCCCGCGGACATCAGCGCCCGCAGCGGGTCGTTGGCGTGATCCGTTCGCAACGGCAGCCACTCGGCGGCCGCCGGCAGTAGCTGCCCGCCGACGGCGGCCGGCACGTCCAGTGGGATCGGCGGCGGTGCCTGGTCGTCGGTGGTGCAGGCGGCGCCGGGCCACGCGGCCCGCACCGCAGCCTCCACCGCCCGGGCCGGCACGCTCCCGGGCACCCAGATCGAGATGAGTAGCCGGCGGCCGGTCCAGGTGTACTGCCACACCACGTGCGGGCTGCCGTACAGCAGCCGCCGTCGGCGCGACGGGGTGAGCGTGCCGTGCAGGTTCGCCCACAGCGCGGCGGCGCTGTGCGGGTCGACCTCCGGTGGTGGGGCGACCGTGACGAGGCGGGCCCGGTCGGCGTGGCGGCGGTGCCGCCACCCGTCGAGCAGGGTGCGCCCGGCGACGTAGACGACGAGCAGGGCGGCGGCGACACCGAGCAGCCACGGCCGGTCCACCGCCCAATCGGCGGCGTGCAGAACCCAGCGCGTGGGCGCGCTCGGCGGGGCAATGACTCCGGCGCCCGGCCCGGAAGGACTGGGCGCCGGCGCTGGCGATGCGACAAGGGACGGTGTCACAGGTCCTCCTCCGTGTCGTCGGGGTCGAGGTCGGCGAGGTCAGACGGTGTGGTGGTCGCGAGAAGGTGTTCGGCTTGCGAGGAGATCGACTCGAACGCGGTCCGGTTCGTGCCGGATATCAGCAGGCCGTGCCCGACCCGGGCCGACAGCAGCATCCGCCGCTCGCCCGCGGTCAGGCCGAACGCGTCGGCGACCTGGTCGATGGCCTGCGGGGCCTGCTTGAGCAGCACCTGCGTGGCCGCGTTCGACACGACGGCGTGGCCGAGGTCGGTGCCGAGCACGTCGGCGACGTCCTGGGTGATAACCGACAGGCCGGCGTTGCGCTTGCGGCCGGCCTTGCTCATCTTGAACAGGAACCGGGCGCCTTCCCCGTCGCGCATCAGCAGCCACGCCTCATCCACCACCACCAGCCGCCGGCCTTGCGGGCGGGATCCTTCGCGGGGCCGCCGCCGATATTGGGGTGGGAGGTCGACCTGCCGCCAGATCTCGTCCAGGGCGAGGAGGGTGCCGACGGTGCGCAGTTCGTCGGGCAGGTGGCGCAGGCTCCAGACGACGAGGTGCCCGTCCGGGCGGGTCGTGGTCGGTGAGTCGAACAGGTCGGAGAACGAACCGGCCACCCACGGCGCCAGCCGGGCGGCCAACTCCTGGGCGGCGGCGTTGTCGTCGGCCCGCAGTGTCGCGGCCAGATCCTTCAGCAGTGGTGCGGGCCGGTGGTGGGTGGCTGGATCGGCGGTGATGCCCGCCTGCCGGTACACCTGCAGGATCGCCCGGTCCAGGGCGGCGCGCTCGGCAGGCGGCGGCACCTGCCCCAACAGCACCGCGATGAGGGTGTGGAGGAACAGGCCGCGGCGGGTGAGCACGTCCGGTCGGTTATCCCCGATTGGCAGGTCCAGGGGGTTGATCTTCACGCCGGGTGCGCCGAGGCGCACGATGGTGCCGCCGACCGCGTCGGCGAGGCGGAGGTATTCGTCCTCGGGGTCGACGACGGCGACCTGCACCCCCTGGTAGAGCTGGCGGAGGATGTCGAGTTTGACGAAGTAGGACTTGCCGGCGCCGGAGCGGGCCAGGATCACGCTGTTGTGGTTCTCCTGCGCCCACCGGTCCCACCAGACGATGCCCTGGGAGTCCGGGTTGACCCCGTACAGCACCCCGCCGGTGGTGGCCGGGTCGCCGGGCAGCGGCGCGGGCAGGTCCGCGCTGGCGAGGGGGAACGCGGCGGCCAGGGCTTGGGTGTCCATGGTGCGGCGCATCTGCAGGCTGTCGGTGGCAAGCGGCAGGGTGGTGGTCCAGCCGGGCAGGTGCCGCCACGTCGCGGGCTGCACCTCGATCAGGGTGGACGCGGCGGCGGCTTTCACCTGCGCGCACGCGTCGAGGAGTTCGGCTTCGGTGCGGGCGTGCACGGTCAGGTACAGGCCGACGCGGAACAGCTTCGCCGCCCCGCGGGCGAGGCGTTCGGCGAGGTCGGTGGCGTCGTCGGCGGCGGCCTCCACGTACGGGTCGGCCAACTTCCCTCTCTCGGCATCGGCCCGCCGGGACGATTCGAAGCGGGCGCGCTGGTTGCGCAGCCGGGACGCCGCCATCGGGGCGGGGATCGGGTCGATGTGCAACGCGAGGTCGAGGCGGCCTGGCCAGGACAGCAGCGGCTCCAGCCACGCCGGTCCGACCTCGGCCGGATACCCGGTCACCACCAGCGTGGCGGCGTAGCCGTCTCCGACTCGCAGGAACCGGGGTGTGACCTCCACCGAAGCCGGTGCCACCGTCGCCGCCAGTCCTGCGGACGGCGGGCTGGCGCTGGGGTTGTCGTCGTGCGGGGCGCGTCGGCGCCTGACGAAGATCACGATGTTCTCCTGGTGCGTGGCCTCCTGGCCGGAGGTCCGGTGATGGTGGTGTGGGGGGCGGCGAGTCCGCCGGGGCGGGGCGGCCGGTATGGGTCGGCGGCGGCGGCCAGGGCAGCGGTCGCGGCGTGGCCGTCCAGGGCGCGGGTGGTGACGCCCAGCCCGGACAGCGCCCGGGCCGTCTGGTCGGCGCGGCGTCGGGCGGCGTGCTCGCCCCGTTCGCCGCTGGTGGTGCGGGTGACGATGAGGACCTGCCGGCGCAACGGATCCCGCCGCTGGGCGAGGTCGTCGAGGAACCGGGCGTGGTCGGCCGCCGCGTCCGCGAGAGCCGGGTGCGGCATGGCGTCCGCCGCCCGGGCGACGGTGTGGGCGGCGGAGTGCAGGTCGACCGGCTGCGCCGACACCACGATCTGCGTCGGCGTGGACAGGCTGTTGAGCCAGCGGCCGAACGTGTCGACCAGGGCGGTCTGCTCGTCGGCGGTACGCAACGCGAGGTTGACGCTGGTCGCCGCGACCATCGCCGCCTTCACACCGCCGAGGCTGATCTCCCCGCGGTCGTCGATGGCGTCGGCCGGCAACCGCAGCGGGGCCGGCAGTGTCACCGTCGACGTCGGGGCCTGTACCCAGGCGGGTGTTGTCGCGGTGGTGTCGGTGGTGGACAACGCGCGCGGCGCCCGAGCGTGCCGTACCGCGCAGGCCAGCCACACGTCCATGGGCAGTCCGTCGCGGCGGCCGACAGCGAGGCCGAACACCAGGCCGCCGAGCACGACGCCCGCGCCGAGCAGCACCGGCGCGGGCACGACGGTGTGCAGGGCCTTCCCGCCGCCGTAGAAGACGACGGCGGCCACCGCCACGATCGCCAGTTGCCGGAACGTCAGCCCGTAGAGCACCTTGTCCGGCGCGTCCACGTCGGTGGGCATGCGGGCGGTGATGGGCTGCCCGCCGCGGTCGCGGCTCATCGTCGCACCGCCCCGACGCCGGGGATACGCAGCCCGCGGGTGAGCTGCTGCACCACGACGACCCGCACGACCGCGCCGAGCGGATTGCCGCCACGCCCGCCTGCGCCGCTGGTGGCGTAGCGGCGCATCAGAGCAGGCACCTTCACCGTGGTCCATAGCAGGACCATCACGACGAACAGGTTGAGCGTCCCGCCCGGTTCGACCGGCAGGCCCAGCAGCGGCAGCATGGTGCTGGTGTCCAGCAGCATCCACTGGCCGGCGAACAGCACGAACGCCTGCACCACCGGGATCGCCAGCATGGCGACGTACGACCGCCACCACAGGCGGGCCACACCCTCTGTTTGCGGCAGGGCGTGGCACGCGAGGGCGATCGGCGCGACCGCGGTGAGCACCAGCGCGACCGCGAAGCGGACGATCACACTGCAGGCCGTGGCGGCGAGCAGGACAACGATGATCGCCAGGCAGACGACGAACAGCAGACCGGCGCTCTGGTCCCGCGCGGCCATCAGGTGAGTCTTGACGGCGTCGAGGGCCCCGTCACCGTTGAAGTCCTGCGCGGTCAGCGCGACGGTGAACGCGTTGGCGACCTCGATCAGCGTGCCGGCGATCAGCTGGGAGAAGTGGGCGGTGACGAACCCGACCACGCACCGCGGCAGGAGATCCTTGACGGTGTAGCGGGCGCGTTCGTCACCGCCGGCGACCATGGTGAGAACACCAGCGGTGACGAACGCCAGGACGAAGACGGTGTCGACGACCCAGACCGACCGTCCGGTCAGGGCCTGCACCTGCGGCAGGCTGGTGACGTCCGGGGTGATCAGCAGCGCGCGGGTGATCGCGGTGATGAGCCCGTTCAGGCAGTCCAGCAGCAGACCGGCAAACCAGTCCAGGATCTGGTTGAGCGCCCAGGCCATCGTCAGCCTCCGACGATTCCCTGAACGACCCTCAGCAGGACGGGCGCGAGCACGGCCAGGCCGTAGCCGATCAGAGCGTTCTTCAACGCGCCCTTGGCCTTGTCGACCTGGACGGGGTCGCCGCCGGCGGTGGCCCAGTACACCCCAGCCAGGACCAGGTACAAGGTGGCGACGGCGGCCAGGATGCCCATCACCCAGGCCTGCAGGTTGGCGATGACGGTGGGCAGGTCGTTGACGGCCAGGATGACCGGCTCACCGGCGTCGCCGTAGGCGACGGCGGGCACGGCCAGCATCCCGAGGGCAGCCGCGGCGGGCGCGGCGACCCGGGCGACGCGGCGAAGCGTGGACAGCGCGATGGTCAGAGCACGAGAACGTGCCCACAACGTGGGGAACATGGGTGGCTGCACCTCCCGCACCGGCTCACGGCCGGCGCGAATCGTCGAAACGGCGGTCGGGGAGCCGCCGCCGGGCGCGGGAGACACATGCCGGACAGGGGAGCGCGGTGAACCTCGGGAGGAGCTCGTCCTCCCGTTCGGGTCAGCGGCGATCGATGAGGTGTCAGCGCATCAACGTGGCGCGGCACCCGAGGCACCCGGTCCCGTGTCAGCCCTATGTCCCGGCCCGACGGCGGGCGAAACCAAACCTCCGCATGACGCCGTGGTGGCGCCGGAGGAGTTCCGCACCCTCAAACCGGCGTTTGTGAGCCCTGGCGAACACCTGCCTGTCCCACAGCGCTCCGACACGACCTCACAAACCTCTAACGACCCTGGCCGGAACGCCATTCCGGACGAGCATGCCGCCGGTGACGGAACCGCCTGTCAGCATCGGCGCCGGAACCTCACAGCCGCCTCCCCGACATCCCCTGGACGCCGCTGTGAGAGTCCCGACAGCCCGCCCCGCAGCGGTTCACGGCGGTTCGCCGCCGTACCCGGGGGTGGGAACCGGCGGCCGCTGCGGCACGGCAGGCTCGCCGCACACGGTCGCGGACCCGACCAGACGGCCGGGCCCGCGTCGAGGCGCACAACGGGGATGGCCCCTCAGGCTGCCAGCCTCACCCGCGCCGCAGCCGGTCGCGGACCGCCGCCGCGGGCGGCCCGAATGTGTTGTCGTCGCTCGGCCGCCGCGGCGAGGTCCTCCTGCACCCGCGATGAGAGCACCTCGGTAAGGAACCCGGCGGCGAGCGCTTCGGCGATGCGCACGTCGATGCGCTCGACGCGCCGCCGCAGCGTGTCGACCTCCACGCCGAGCCGCGCGGCGATGGGTTCGATGGCCCGCCGGCCCAGCCGCAGGTCGATGTAGGGCTGCTCATCGCACTCATCGACGATGCCCAACTCGACGGCGCGACGTACCAGGAGGTCCGGATGCCCGTAGGGCCGCTTCGGAGTACGCGGGCCGGTGACGTGGTCGACGTCGTCCACCGGCACGGCCTCGGCGCCAGCACGCTGCCGCAGTTCATGCCCGGCTCGCCACGCGGCCATGCACAACGACGCGTACGGCGCCGGGCGGGCCAGGTCAACCCGGTCGCGCAGCGCGGTCAGGAAACCGGTGAGGATCTCGGCATCCAGGTCGTGGGCGTCGCCGGCCCAGCCGGTATGCAGCCGGCCGGCGTACCGGCGCAGCGCCGGCATCGCCATGGCCACCGCGGCGATGACCCAGGCCGGCCCGTCGAGGCGGGCACGGAGAATCAGCTCCCGCCACACCACGTCCCGCACCGGGTAGGCATGGGGATGCTCCAGCAGCCACTGCCGCAACGCCGGCAGCGCGATGACACCCCCGGGCAGACCGGTGTCATCACCGAGCTGTCCGAGCTGTCCGATCAACGGATCGAGGTCTAAGGACAACGGGTCGGGGTCGCAGGTCAGGTCGGCGAACGCGGTGTCCACGGCGTCCAGAGGCGAGTCGGGCCAGCCGGTGGCGGAGGAGGTCATGTCAGGAACTCCCATGTCAGAGACGAATGTCGGGGACGGGCCGAAGCCGCGCAGTCGGCACGCCTGACCGCCATTGCGCCACCCCGGCCTCACGGACCCCTGACAACGCAGGCTGGCCGACATGGAAACCGGGTCGACGCCATCAGTCGCCTCTCGCGACACCACCGCTCACTGACGATGGGCGTCGACGTGCACCATTCTGATACGCCACGCTGACCTGCACGCTGACACGACCAGAGACGGACGGACACGCTCCGCAGCCGCGGCCGGATGAGAGGACGCGCCACCGCGGCGCTGGCCCGACGACACATCCCAGCCCGTCTCACAGCGCCTGACAGCGAACAGTGACAGACCGCGATCGGTTGGACGCCCCGCCGCCTGTCGGCGCCCACGGGGCGTGGCGTGCGCCGGCGTGCCGGCTGACAGCGTCCTTCCGCCGGGCCATGACGGTCTGACGAGCCGCCATCCAATGACAGATCCAGAGCCGGTGCCCCCCGGCGGCGCCGCTGCCGTCTGGGGAAGTCGGACAGCGGTCTGACAATGCCGGCCAGCACCCCGTGTCATTGGCGTACGCCGCTGGTGTGGCCGAGGTGGCCGTGACACTGGGCGGCGGACAGAACTGGGACGATCGACGGCTCTGGCAGCCTCCCGATACTGATCCGACCCCATGGAGCCGGCACCCGCGTGATTATCCCCGCGGCGAGGGCAGCTAGGCGGACGGGAACCGGCTGTCAGACATCTGCGAGATCACCGTGAGAGCGGCAGGTGTTCGCCACAGCTGACAAACACCGGTTTGAGGGTGTCAGCGCACCACGGCGCGGCGCGGAGCCGACACCACATGAGCGAGCACACGCCGCAGCACCACAACCCGCATCCCGACCCCACCGCCGACACCGGCCCTCGGGCCGAAGTCGACCCGACACCGACCGACCTGGTCGCCGGCGACCCGCCGGTACCGCTCACCGTCTGGCGCACCGCCCACACCCCGGGCGAAGCCGGACGCAGCATCGGCACCCGACTGGCCGGCCGCCTCATCGCCGCCTACAGCCGCCCCGGCGAAGCGGTCGTCGACCTCACCACCGATCACGCCCTCACCCAGGCCTGCGCGGCCGGGGCACGCCGTCACCACCCCGCGTGGTTCACCGACACGTCCAGCCTGATCATCGGCCCGGCCACCGTAGCCCCGTCCGTCGGCACTACCGGCGACGCGGAACTGGGGGAACAGGACGACCTACCCGAGATGGGCGCCTGGTTCGGTGACGATCTCACCGACCCGCAACTGCACCCACCGACCGACACGGCGGCCGACCCGCCACCCGACAACTCCCTGCGGCAGGCGACCAGTCTCGTGGTCGCCTGCTGGCCCCTGCACGAGCACGCCGCCGCCAACCGGGCCCGGCTGGCGTGGCTGCTGACCGCCTGCGCCGCACTGCTGCAACCGGGCGGCTGCCTGATCCTCCTCGTCACCGTCCCGGCCGGCACCACCGCCGGCCCGCAAGACTTCTCTGGCGTGGTCCAGGCCGCCGCCGGCGTCGGACTGGGCTACCTGCAGCACCTCGTCGCCGTCACCGCCGACACCGACGGCGACGCCTTCGTCTACCACGTCACCGACGAGGAACTGCTCACCCTCACCACCACCAACCAGCGGTGGCAGATGGCGCACCTGCGAGTCCACGCGGACCTGATGGTCTTCAGCCAGGCCCAGCACCGCGCCCCGCGTCGACGGGGCGGGCGCGAGGGCGGTGGTCGCCGTGGCTAAGCACCGCGCAGAAGCCGTCGGCGACCCCGACGAGCAGAGCACACCGACTGCTTCCTCCATCATCGACCCGGTCGAAGGCCATCAGGCTGCTGCCGGCCCGGAGGGCCTGTCGGTGTGGGCGACCGCTCAGGCCACCGGACCGGTCCAGCGCCGGGGCCGGTACGTCCGCGAGTCCGTGCAACACCCGGCACGGATGCTCCCCGCGATCGCCGCGCACGCCGTCACCGCCTACACCCAACCGGGGGACCTGGTGCTCGACCCGATGTGCGGGATCGGCACCACCCTGGTCGAGGCGATCCACGCCGGCCGCGACGCGATCGGCGTGGAGTACGAGTCACGCTGGTCCGACATCGCCGACGCCAACATTAAGCATGCCCACACCCAGGGCGCGACCGGCCGCGCCGGCGTCATCCGCGGCGACGCCACCAGCATCCTGTCGCTCGTACCCGGGGCCCTGACCGGGCAGATCGCCCTCGTCGTGACCTCACCGCCGTATGGGCCGACCGTGCACGGCCTGGTGCGGCCCGGCGCCGGCGGCGTGGCGAAGTTCGACAACGCCTACAACGACGGCACCGACCGCGGGAACCTCGCCTATCGCGACCTCACCGGCCTCGCCGACGGATTCGCGCAGATCCTCGCCGGCTGCCACACCCTCCTACGCCCCGGTGGGGTCGTCGTTGTGACCGCTCGGCCTTGGCGCAAGCAGGGCGAACTGGTCGACCTCCCGTCGGCCGTCATCGGCGCCGCCATCCGCGCTGGCCTCACCCCCGTCGACCGATGCGTGGCGCTGCTCGCCGCCGTCCGCGACGGCGGGCTCGTGGCCCGCCCGTCGTTCTTCCAACTCCAGGCCGTCCGTAAGGCACGGGCCGCCGGCACCCCCATGCACCTGATCGCGCACGAGGACGTCCTCGTGTTCATCAAGAGCCAGAGCTCCGGAAGTTCCCGCGAACCCAAGTGTTCTCACGGGGAACCCAAGGCGGGGTAGCCGGCTGCCTCATTCCCGTGCTGCCGTCCCGTGGGACGCTGGGCGGGTCGGTCCGCCGCCCGTGGTAGAGACGTCACGGTGGGTGGGCTGACTCGTTTCCGTGCGTCGCCCTGGGGGCTGACGAGGTCTTGCCATGTCGTCTTCGCCGTGTCGACCTGCCGGCGTGACGTGGTTGAAGCTTGGTCCCTATCCCCCGGTTGAGGCACGTCCGCCGGGTTTAGCCGCGGCGCCGCGGTCCCCACCAGGGCAGGATCGGAGGAAGATCACGCAGCGGGTTCTTGGGAAGCTTGGGCATCGGCGATTCGTCATCGTCGCCGTCCCACCGTCGACCGTACTGATCGGGCAGGTTCCCCCAGCCCCAGTACGGCGTCGGCTCCGTCGGGACGAAGCCGAGCTGTTCCAGCGGATCGATCCGCTGTTCATCGACCGTGCACAGGTGCGCCCAGTCGTCACCCATGTCGAAGACGTAAGCGAGCTGTTCACCTGGGGTGAGCCGGCTCAGCTTGGTCTTGTCGCTGTCGACAGCACCGTCCGGGGCCTCTTCCCAAACCTGGAACGAGCAGACCGGTGTCTCGTCGGTAAGGGTAAACAGGCGCAGGTGTGCCAGGTCCCATCGGCCGAAAGCGTCATCGATCGCCGCGCCGAACTGCTCAAACGTATGCGTCCGCGCCGCGGCGAAGATCCGCCCTGGGCGAGGCCAGAAGTCCTCGCCACGGCCGGACACCAACTCAACCCGGATCGATAACCACGTCCGCGCCACCGCACCGCCTCCGTCACCAGCTGCGCAAAGAACGCTACCGGCAGCACCTCCCTCCGAGGCCGCCGGGGCCACAAGCCCAAGCTTGGCATTGGAGCGACAAGACATCTCCAAGGCCGGCAAACGCGCCGCCATCAGCGGTGTCTATAGCAATCTGTGGACAAGCGCCACCCACGCTGTTCACGAACTTCGACCGCCCCTCGTGTTCGTGGAAAACGTCGCCGCCTCCGCGCACGCGGACTCGACGTCGTTCACGCCGACCTAGCCACGCTCGGGTGCGAAACGAGCCGGCCATGCCTGCGCATCCGACGCCCGCACCGACGGGACCAGCTGATCCTGCTCGCCACCGGCGGCCGGGGAGCAGATACTCGCGCCGCCCACCCTCTGCGCCAGCGAGGGTAAAGAACCCGAGCACCACCACGGCTGCTCGACATCACCGAACCCCCACAGCACTCGCCACCTCCCACCAACCCGATTCGCCAGCGACAGCAGAACCAGTGGCCACGAGTGGGCCCCGACCTCCGCTCAACCCTGTCCCGGGTCCTGCTGCCTAGACCCCACGCCTCCTGATGCCAGAGGCCCCGGCCACCGGTCGTCGTAGTGTAAAGCTGCTCTACTCCGACACAGTGCGTTGACCACCCGGCCCCGCGTCGCGTAACTGGTGGTTCACACCTCGCATGAAGGCTACTGAGTTGTGGAAGACGGAGGATGAAAGGGCCCCTGCCTCCCTGTAGCTGGCCGCGCGCGGTGAGCCCTCGCAGTTCGACGTGGCGGAGATGCGTGATGGACCACCGACCCGCTCCCGGATCGGATCACTGTGCACCGGATACGGCGGCCTCGACATGGCCGTCGAGCTGGTGTCGGCGGCCAGCTCACCTGGTACGCCGAAACCGATCGGCACGCCACCACCGTCTGCGCCCACCACCGGCCCGGGGTGGCCAACCTCGGCGACATCCGCGCCATCGACAGGAGCCAGGTCCCGCCCGTCGACGTCCTCACCGCCGGGTTGCCTGCACTCAATGACACGCTGGGGGCCGTCTTCGGGCGGCCCGGTGGCGAGCGGCGGCGTGCGGCGCCGCCCATGCGCGGGTGCTGCTCGGACTGGACATTCTTGGCCACGCCCGCGGCACGTTCCTGCGCGCGGCCGCAGGGCGCCCCCGCGTCCGCGTGCGACGATCCGCTGCGCGAGTGGCTCGGCGGCGTGCTGCGCAGGCACAGCCGCACGTTCAGCGCGGAGGTGATGGTCGGGCACTGGACCATGGATCCGGTGATGTCCTCGTTGAGCCTGGGCACCGCATCGCCCCGCATCGGCATGCGGTACGTGCAGTACAAGGGGCCCTCGGCGTTCCAGCGTGGCTGGCCGAACTCGATCCGGAGGTGCCCCCGTATGCGTCACGATGGCAATTTCACGCCGGCAGATATGGGGCGCG
The DNA here is from genome assembly GCF_049179035.1 of Micromonospora sp. WMMD1274. Lineage (NCBI taxonomy): Bacteria > Bacillati > Actinomycetota > Actinomycetes > Micromonosporales > Micromonosporaceae > Micromonospora > Micromonospora sp. WMMD1274. The sequence goes on along the minus strand of NZ_JBMHMG010000001.1, from coordinate 459,284 downwards.
GACAGCGTACCTGTCGCCCGGTTGCTGGACGGCATCGCCGACCTGGGCGTCGAGGTGGTGGCGACGGCTGGTTTATAGCGGGTCAGCGTGCGTACCGCGACGCGTAGGGCGAGGAGATGCGCGATGAGGTGCCGGCCCACGTTGCCGGTCGCACCGGTGATCAGAATCTTCATCGTCTACTCCCAGACCCGAACGGATAGCCCATGGTGGAACACGCCGAGCGGGTCGTAACTCCGCTTAGCCGGCTGCAGCCGTGGATAGTTGCCGCGGTAGTAGAACGCATGCCACGGAACTCCTGACCGGTTCCACGCGGGCTCGGCGATGTCGACGTCCGGGTAGTTGATGTAGGTGCCGCTGAGGCCTCACCCGGTACCGGTACGCCCGTGGGGGTAGACGTCGGTGGCCTGGTGAACCGCCCCGAATCTTGTAGAAACTTGATGTTCGGCGCGGGCCGCTGGTCGCCTCCAACGGCCGGAGAGTTGCGTTCACTTGAGCATCGTCGCCGACGATTGGCCGTCGATCGTCGACTTGGTGAATAGCGAGATGGCCCGGGTGCCGCTGACGAAGGCGATAGGCGTAAGATTTCCCCGGCTCAAGTAAACCCACGAGTTCGCCAGGAGTGACCACCATGGCGCGGAAAATGATCACCGTTTTGACCGACGACCTCGACGGCACGGCGGCGGACCGGACCGTCGAGTTCAGCCTGGACGGCGTCGCTTACACCATCGACCTGTCCGACCAGAACGCCGGTGCACTGCGTAAGGCTCTCGACATGTACATCGTCGCGGGCCGGCGGATGGGGCGCGGCGCCATCGACGCGGGGTCGGCACGGCGCGCAAAGCGTCCCGCGATCTTCAGCAGCAGTCGTGCTCACACTCGCGCGATCCGCGAATGGGCCGCCGAAAATGGCTACCAGGTCTCCGAACGTGGCCGCATCCCGACCTCCGTGGCAGAGGCCTACAACAACCGCTGACCGGACTGGCACCTCAGCGCGCTTCCGGCAGGCCTCGTTCTCGTCATTTCGGACTCCTTGGCAGCGAGCGAGCACTCGGCAGACGATGCTCATCCCGGGCCTGCACCTCGCCTGCTCATTCGCAGCGCTCCTCCGCGCCGCGTCTGTACGGCTGACAGAGGTCCGGCCGACGCTGGTGCACGCGCAGGTGCCGCCCGCGAGCGCTGCCGATGTCCGACATCGCTGGCAGAGGCAGGAACCGTAAGAGTGTGGCGGCCCTCCTCCTATCTGGAGGGCAGCAACAGGCTTTTACAGGCGGTGTTCTCGGGGTTGCCCCCGCTGGTCATCGAGGACGTGGCCGACGGGGGTGAGCGGATCGTGGTGCGGGCCCAGACGCCGCGGTCCGCCCGGGGCGCGGGGCCTGGTCGGGACGGTTCACGGCTATCAATGGCGGAAGGTCGCGGGTGTTCCGATGGGCGGGCGGCAGGTGGTGTGCGGCGTCTGGTGTGCCCCCGCGCCCGACTGCTGCCACACCTTCCGCGAGCAGATTCCGGGGTGATGGAGCGATACCAGCGCCGCGCCGTCCGCTTGAACAAGCAATTAACCACCGGAGCCTTGACCCGTTTGTCCCTCAGCCGGTGCCGCCGGCACCGACCGTCTGCCGACCGGGCCGTGGTCCGCAGCCGACCGGAACATCCTGTGACGGTGCGGTCGCAGTGTTTGGCCTAGACGTTGCCTCCGATGAGGACGGCGTCCCCGATCGTGGCGGCGAGCCGGCAGATGGGGCCCCGACCACCGTGATGATGGGCTATCGGCAGTACCACGAGCAGCAGGTGGCGGTCATGACGGCGGGCGGAAGGAGATGACGGTGCGCCCATCGTGTTCCCGTACGTCGGCATCGACGCCGTACACGTCGGCGAGCAGGCCGGCGGTGAGAACCCGGCCGGGTGGGCCGGCGGCGGCGACACGGCCGTGGTGCAGCACCACCACCGTGCTGCAGAACATGACGGCCAGGTTCAGGTCGTGCAACGCTGCGAGAGTGGTGACTTTCGCGCGGCGTACCAGCGAAAGCAGTTGAAGTTGATGCCCGATGTCCAGATGGTTGATCGGCTCGTCGAGTAGCAGCAGTTCCGGTTCCTGCGCGAGGGCCCGGGCGAGTTGGGCGCGCTGGCGTTCCCCGCCGGAGAGGGTGAGCCATTTCCGGCTGGCGAACCCGGCCATGTCCACCCGGTCCAAGGCCTGGTCCACGGCCGCATGGTCGGCGTCGGTGTCGGACCAGCGGGACCGACAGTGCGGGATGCGACCGAGTAGCACCACGTCACGCACGGTCAGGTCCAGATCGGTCTCGGCGTGCTGAGCCAGCAGCGCGACCCGCCGGGCGAGCGTGAACCGCCGCATCCCGGCGGTCGGATCCCCGGTGATCGAGACACCTCCGGTATCGGGGCGAACGAGGCCGGCGACGGCCCGTAGCAGGGTGGTCTTGCCGGAGCCGTTCGGGCCGAGCAGCCCGACTAGGCTACCGGCCGGCACGGTGCAGGTGACGTGGTCGAGGATGCGGGCGGCCGGGACCGTCCAGGACACGCCGGTGATCTCGAGCATCAGCCGCGCACCTCCCGGCGATGCAGCAGCAACAGGAAGGCTGGCACGCCGAGCACGGCGGTGAGCACACCGACGGGCAGCTCGCGCGGTTCGAACACGGTGCGCGCGGCGGTGTCCACCCAAATCAGGAAGATCGCGCCGGCCGGGACGACGACCGGCAACAGGCGGCGATGATCTGGGCCGGTCAGAAACCGTGCGGCGTGCGGCAGGATCAGCCCGACGAAACCGATTGCCCCGCTGATGGACACCAATACGGCGGTCAGCAGCGCGGTCCCTATCAGCAGTAGCCATCGGCTGCGGCCTACGTCGACGCCCAGCGCGGCCGCCGCCTCCTCGCCGAAGGCGAACGCGTTGAGCGTCCGGGCGTGCGACAGGACCAGCAGCAACACGATTGCCAGCACCGGAAGAGCGCAGCAGACCTTCGCCCAGCCGGAGCCGGCGAGCGAGCCCGACAGCCAGAAGGTGATGCTTTGGGTGGCGCGTGGGTCACCCACCCAAATGATCACAAAAGAGGTGCAGGCGGCGCACAGCTGGGCGATGGCGATCCCGGCCAGCACCACCCGGGTCGGAGCGAGCGCACCTCGCCGCGCGGTCAGCAGCACCACGACCGCGAACGTGGCCAGGGCGCCGGCGAATGCGCCACCGCTGACCGCGACCATGCCGCTGCCGATTCCCGCGACGATCACCAGCACCGCGCCGAGCGCCGCCCCGGAGGAAACCCCCAGTAGGTAAGGGTCGGCCAGGGGGTTGCGCGTGACGGTCTGCATGACGGCACCGACCGCCGCTAGCCCCGCGCCGACAGTCGCGGCGGCGAGCACTCGGGGCAGCCGCAGGTTCCAGACGATGTGGCCGCGCAGTACCGATACATCAGCCTTGGCGAGGCCGAGGTGCTCGCCGATGATCGCCCATACCGTGCCGATGGACAGGTCCGCCGCGCCGATGGTGATCGCCGAAGTCACCGAGGCCAGCAAACCGGCCGTGAGCGTCAGCGTGATGGCGGCCGTGCCGGCGGTGCGCACCCGGGTGGTGCGCGCCGCCGCCCGGTCCGTTGTGGTGATCAGTTTCCGGCCTTGGCCGGGAGGGCACCGATGCCCTGTGCCAGGGCTTCGATGCCGAGGACGCTGCGGACCCCGGCGACGGTGCAGGAGAACGGGATCACCACGTACCGCTGGCGTTTGACCGCAGGCAGGTCCTTGAGCGTGCTGTGCCCGGCCAAGAACGCCTTTTTCTTTTCTGCGGTATCCCAGGACGCGTCGACTAATACGATGACATCGGGGTCGCGTTCGACGACTGTTTCCCAGCTGGTGTCGGCCCAGCTGCCGCCCACGTCGGCGAACACATTCGTCACGCCGGTCGCGGCCATGACCATGTTCGGTCCGCCGCAGCAGGCGCCGACGCTCGGCGCGTCGCTGCCGCCGTCCCACCACATGCTCCGGGTGCCGTTGCCGTTGGCGTTACCGGCTGCCTTGTCGATGCGGGCCTGCTGATCGGCGATCAACGCCTCGGCCTGATCGGTCACCCCGAAGATCGCGGCGATCTCCCGGATCTCGGTGAAGACATCCGAGATCGCAAGCTTCGGCGGCCGGGTCTCCTTCGGGCAGCCGGCGGGGGAGATGTAGGTGCCGACACCGAGCTTCTGCCATTCCGCGCGGTCACCGACGCCCTCGTCACTGAACGCGCTGTTGAATGCGGCGTAGACGAAGTCCGGCTCCGCCTCGAGGAGTTTCTCCTTGCCCGGGTACTCCTTCGCCAGAACGGGGATCTTCGCGTAGGCGGCCGCATAGTCCGGCAGGATCTCGTCGTCGAGGTAGGCGGTGCCGATCATCCGGTCTTGCAGGCCCAGCGCCAACATGATCTCGGTGGCCGGCTGGTTCATCGTCACCACGCGGGCCGGCGGATGGGTGACCGTGACCGGGGTCCCGCAGTTGGTGACCGCCACCACAGCGGGGCTTGGAGCCGACGTCGGCGAGCTCGTCTCGGCGGCGGAACAGCCGGCGATCAGGATCGGGAGCAGAGACAGCGGCGCGGCGACGCGCCAGGACATGGGGAACCGCACAGCGGGACCGCCTTCCAACACCTCGTGGACAGGTCGTTCTGTTGCCGTGGCCGGTCTCCTGGCTGACGGGTGTACCTGCCGGCGGCCGGCCTTCCCAGGCGATGAGCCCAGTGACCTCGCGAACGACGAGGGCCGACGGCATTCCCGATCACAGTGGCGAGGGCCGCGCCGGCATCGCACCGGCTTCCCGAACACCACGGCGCACACACCTTAACCACCGTTGTGCCGACCCGGTCACTGCGTCCGCAGTTGCTGTCGTCACATCGGTTTCGACCTGCTCGGTGATTCTGGTCGGGAAGCATCTGGACGTCGAGGCGCTGTTGGCAGCCGCCGAGAGATGATGTGCGGGCGGTGTCGACGATCGGAGCGGACGGGTGAGGGTGCTGGTGCTGGGTGGGACGCGGGAGGCGCGTTCGCTGGCCGATAGATTGGTGTTCGCCGGCGACGAGGTGGTGACGTCGCTCGCCGGCCGGGTGGCTCGTCCGCGGCGTCCCGTCGGTGAGGTGCGGGTAGGCGGGTTCGGGGGGGTGGACGGACTCGTCGGCTATCTCGACGCCGAGGCGGTGGATGTGGTGGTCGATGCCACCCATCCGTTCGCCGAGCGGATCAGCGCAAACGCTGCGGAGGCGTGCCGCCGCGCGGGGGTGCCGTTGCTGCGCCTAGAGCGCCCCGGGTGGTCGACGCGACCCGACGCCGGGACGTGGCACTGGGTCGACGACCACGATGAGGCCGCGGGGGTGGCCGCGCAACTGGGCGAGCGGCCGTTCCTGACCATTGGCCGCCAGTCGCTGCACCGCTTCGCCGACCCGCTGCGTGAACACCGGTGCCTGGTGCGCGTGGTCGACCCACCCGAGATCCTGCTGCCTGTCCGTTGGACGGTCCTGCAGAGCCGCGGGCCCTACCCGCTCGAGCATGAGCGTGGAGTGATGGCCGACGTGGATGTCCTGGTGACGAAGGACTCAGGCGGGGATCATACGGTAGCCAAACTGGACGTTGCGGCCGAGCGAGGGCTTCCTGTCGTTGTCGTGCGGCGGGCCGGCACGCCGACGAGCGTCAGTGTCGTTGCCGAGGTGGAAACGGCTTACGCCTGGGTTCGAGCGCAGCCGGCACGCTAAGCGGGCCGCAGCGATGGCACAGCGGTACCGCGGCCCCTGCGATCCGGCCGGTCGACGTCCTACAGGGAGGCGGCGAGTTCGCGGCGACGCTGAGCCTCGGCGGCCCGGTCCGCGTCGCGCCCGACCAGGCCGGTCAGGACCACGCCGAGCACCGCCCATAGGGTGGCGATGGTGAGGATCGACTCGCGGCGGAAATACCAGAGCGTGTCGGCCGGGAAGTTGCCGACCTCGTTGACCGTCGGCAGGATCAGGGCGGCGGTGACCACGACGACGAGGTACCCGCCGCAAGCGACCACGACGCTGGCGAACGCGCCGAGCCGGGCCAGCAGACGGCGCGCCAACATGACCGCCGCGATCGCGGCGGTGAGGCTGATCGTCCAGAACCCGAAGTACAGGGCGGTGCGCTCCCCGATGGTGTCGCCGCTACCGACCGCCGGTGGGGTGGACGGGTATTTGAGGAAGGGCACGAGGGCCGTCGTGACGAACCCGGTGGCTGTGACCAGGGCAGTCGAGGAGCGTGGCGAAAGGGAGCCCAGCCGGCCGAGCGCGAATGCCGCGGCGAGCGCACTGGCGCCACCCAGGGCCGTGCCGAGCAGGATCGTGCCGGTGGCCAGGCCCCACGTGGACTGAGTGGCGCGGGAGACGTCGGCGGCCTCGCCATGGCTGTGGTCGCCCGCCGCCGTGGCGTCGTGACTGTGCTCGGCTGCGACTGAGGCGGCCTCTTCAATAGCGATGGCAGCGTTGATCTCGGGTTCGGCGATGGCGGAGGCGATGAGGAAGGCCGCGAAGCCGGCGAGGGCACCGGCGACCAAACCTCGGAGCAGAAAGGTACGGGGGGTCATCTCGGGTCCCGATCGTGAAGACAGCACCGCGGGCAACACAATCTGTCAGCGATGTCTTTGAAGAGAGGAGAATTCGGTGCCGGGCCTGGACAGGAATCCGGGCCGAATGACGCGCGGAGGTCAGTGGCAGGGATAGCCCATGACGTGGCGAGCGTCGTGGACAAACTCGTGAACCATCGTGCCCTCAATGACCGAGAAAGCACCCTGCTCGGCACCGACGAAGAACAGCACCACGAGGGCGAGTAGGGAGAAGAAGCCCGCCCACGGAGCGAGAGCGGAGACCGGGATGCGGGGAAGGGCCGGTACTGCCGTGGTGGCCTGAGGCATGTGACACTCCTTGGGGATTCAGCGTCCCATCGACGGATGTTCGCCTTGGCTGGAGGGTCTGGCTTCGCCGCGAGCGGCGTCACAGTAGCGCGACTGCGCCGGATTTGCACCGGCTTCCATCAGCAAGGTGACACGAGGCTAGCAGAGCGGCGAGCTCACCTGAAGGCGTAGCGCCGGTGCTTGTGTACTCAGGTGGTCACGGTACGAGGGCGGCTACCGCACCGATGACGGCGACGGCCGGGGCACCGACGCCGGTTGCTGCGGCATCGGTGGCGACGCGGGCCAGCGTGCTACGGACAACCCGTTGGCTGGCCAGACTGGCGTCGGTCACGAGGGCGCACGGGGTGTCGGGGACCAGCCCGCCGTCCAGCAGGGCCTCGGCGATGGCTGGCAGGGTCCGCACACCCATCAGCACGACCAGGGTGGTACCGGATTGTGCCAGTGCGGCGTAGTCCAGCGTGGAAGCCGAGTGGCCGGGCGGAACGTGGCCGGATATCACGGTGAATCCCTGGGCGAGGCCGCGGTGGGTGACCGGGATACCGGCCAGCTCGGGTGCCGCGACGCTGGAGGTGACTCCGGGCAGCACTGTGACCGGGACGTCAGCGGCGGTGCAGGCCTGGACCTCTTCAAAACCGCGGCCGAACACGTACGAGTCACCGCCCTTGAGCCGCACGACGTGCTTGCCGGACTTCGCGTGCTCGACGAGGAGCCGGTTGATCTCCTCCTGGCTGGTCGAGCGTCCGAACGGGATCTTCGACACGTCGATGACCTGCACGCCCGGAGGCGCCCAGGCCAGCGACTCCCAGGGGGCGAGCCGGTCGGCGACGACGACGTCGGCGGTTTCGATCGCGGCTCGTCCGGCGACCGTCACCAGGCCGGCGTCGCCCGGTCCGGCGCCGACAAGCGTCACGCGGCCGGTGTCCGTGGGTGCGGTGGCAGGCTGGCGTTGCGGTCGCGTAACGGAGCGGATGACCAGGTCGAAGGTTGTCTCGTCGACGGGCTCGGCGGTCAACCTGAGGCGGCCGCGTTGGGCGAGGTCCTCTAGGGCGGCGCAGACTGTGGCGGCATGGACGGTCACGTCGGCACCGTCGCGCAGCAGTCCCGCGACGATCGGGACGGCGTGGTCGGCGCCGTCCAGGAGGAGGACGCAGCGTCCGGTGACGTTCATCTCCATGCGGTGTGGACTCCCAGTGCGGTGATCAGGTGGCGGGTGGCCGCGGGCTCGGGCACGGTGATGCGGACCCAGGTGTCGTCCAGACCGGGAACGCTGTCGACGCGACGCACGGCGATGCCGTCGCCGTGCAGCCGGATACGGGCGGCGGACCCCAGCCGCGCGAGTACGAACGGGGCATTGGAGGCGGCGACCTCGATGCCGAGTGCGTTGAGCCCATCGACGAGGACCCGCCGGTGCTGCTCGACTCGATGTGCTTGCCGTCTGGCCTCGCGTGTTGCCTCGGGACTGGCGGTCGCCGCGATGGCGTGCAGGGCCGGGGTGCTGACCGACCACGGCGGCTGCTGCGCGCGCAGGTCGGCGAGTAAGGCCGGGTCGCCGATGACGTAGCCGGCGCGGATGCCGGGCATGGACCATAGCTTGGTGAGAGTACGGATGACCAGCAGACCCGTGACTCGGTGCTCGGCCAGACTGTCTGGCTGGCCGGGCACGAAATCCATCAAGGATTCGTCGACTACCACCACCCGCCCAGGTCGGCACAGCGCACGGATCGTCGCAGCCGGGTGCAGCCGACCCGTCGGGTCGGTGGGGTTGCTGATGACCACGAGGTCCGCGTTCGTGGGGATGGAATCCGGTTCCAGGGCGAAGCCGTTCTCGGGCCGGCAGAGGACGTGGGCAGCGGTGCGCAAGGCAACGTCCGGCATGGTGAGCTGCGGATGTACGACGACCGGGCGTTGCCACGGTCGGGCGCGGGCGAGCAGGAAGAACGCCTCGGTGGCCCCGGCGGTGACGAGGACGTCATCGGGGCGGCGGTCGTGGCGCCGTGCCACTGTCTGCTGCGCCGCCGTGGTGTCGGGGTAGCTGGTGCAGGCGGCGATACCGTCGCAAAGTGACTGGTCAAGCCAGTCCGGGCGAGGCCGCCGGCTCCTGTCGTCCGCGAGGTCGAGCAGATCGTTGCCGATCTCGGCCTCCGTGTCGGCCGGCGGCGGGCACACCACCGATGCCGGCCCGGGCGGCACCAAGGCGCGAGGGGCGGGGCGGGCTTGCGACGCGACGGCGTCGGCGAAGGATTGGGCGAGGTGAGGGTGACCGGCCCAGTGCACGTGCAAGTAGGACGCGCTCAGGGTGGGGCCGGCATAACCGACGGGCTCGGCGTCGACCGTCCAGGCCGGCCGGTCGCCGTGCACCGGGGTGACCGTCGTGCGGTGGAACTCGTGCGCGGTCGCGGCGGCGCCGGCCGGCCCGAGGAGCTGGTCGTCGACCAGGGTGGGCCGCCGGTAGGCCAGGGTGAGGCGTGGCGTCATCGCGGCGTCCGCGTCGAGGGCCCCGACCATGGGGTGGCCGTCGACGGTGTGGCACAGGTACAGCAGGCCGGCGCATTCGGCGACGGTCGGGACGCCGTCCAGCACAGCCTGGCGCAGCTCGGCACGCAGGCTCGTGTTCGCGCTCAGCGCCGCGGCGTGCACCTCCGGGAAGCCACCGCCCAGGTATAGCCCTCGAGCGCCGCTGGGCAGATGTCGGTCTGTCGCGGGATCGAAGGGGATGACGCTGCATCCCGCCGCTTCGAGCAGTTCGGTCGTCTCGGTGTAGCGGAAGGTGAATGCGCGGCCCGCCGCGACCGCCACCACCGGAGCCGCCAAGGAAGAGCGGCACACCTGCTGGCTGGGTTCCCAGGGTGCCGCCTTGAGGTCCGGTGCGGTTCGCGAGATCTCCAAGACGGCGTCCAGGTCCACGTGCGCGGCGACCTGTTCAGCGAGCCGGCCGAGCGAATCGGCCGCCGTGTCGCGTTCGGTGGCCGGAACGAGCCCGAGGTGCCGCGAGGGGGCGGTGATTCCCTGGTCACGCCGGAGGATGCCCAGGATGGGGACGCCAATGGACTCCACGGCCCCGGCGACCTCGGCGGCATGGCGGGGGGAGCCGGCCTTGTTGAGTACGACGCCGGCGATCGTGACGCCGGGCTCGAAGGTAGCCATGCCGTGCACGACCGCGCCGACGCTGCGTGCGGCGTGCGAGACGTCCACGACGAGGACGACCGGTGTTCGGGTCAGCGTCGCGACGTGCGCGGTCGAGGCGAACCCGTCGCCGCCTATCTGACCGTCGAACAAGCCCATCACGCCTTCGATGACCGCAATGCCGGCGTTGCGGGCACCGTGCAGCAGCAGGGGCACGATGAGCGAAGGGCCGACCAGGTGGGGGTCGAGATTGCGGCCGGGGCGGCCGGTGGCGAGGGCGTGGTAACCGGGGTCGATGTAGTCCGGCCCCACCTTGTGGCCGGAGACGACGTGCCCGCGGGCAGCGAGCGCGGCCATCAGCCCGGTCGCGACCGTCGTCTTGCCGTGCCCGGAGGCCGGCGCCGCCACGAGGACCCGTGGCAGGGTCACCATTCGATGCCCCGCTGGCCCTTCTGGCCCACGTCCATCGGGTGCTTCACATGCTGCATCTCGGTGACCAGATCGGCGACCTCCAGCAGGCGTGGGTCCGCGCGGCGGCCTGTGACGACCACGTGCTGGGTGCCCGGGCGGTTCGCCAGCGTCTCGACGACATCGTCGACGTCCACCCAGCCCCACTGCATCGGGTAGGTGAACTCGTCGAGCACGTACAAGCGGTGCCGCTCGGCCTGGATGCGTCGCTTGACTTCGGCCCATCCCTCCGCTGCCGCGGCGGCGTGGTCGTCGTCGGTGCCACTCTTGCGGCTCCATGACCAGCCCGAGCCCATCTTGTGCCACTCGACCGGACCGCCTTCGCCGGTTTCCTCGTGTAGCCGGGCGAGGCGTTCGAGCACGGTCTGCTCGCCGATGCGCCACTTGGCGGACTTGACAAACTGGAAGACGCCGATATCCCAGCCCTGGTTCCAGGCCCGCATCGCCAGGCCGAAAGCGGCGGTCGACTTTCCCTTGCCGTTACCGGTGTGGACCATCAGCAGCGGGCGGTTGCGACGCTGCCGCGTGCTGAGCCCGTCTTCCGGCACGACGAGCGGCTTTCCCTGCGGCATCAGGCCACCGCCTCACGGGCGGTCGCGGCGCGCACCACACCGGTGAGACCGTCGGCCGTCACCTCGCCGAGCGGCACGTACTCGGCCCGTAGGTGGGCGGCGAGCTCAGCCGCCAACCCGAGCCGGAAGCGGCCTGTCTCGCAGTCGACGACAACGCTCTGCGCGCCGGACACGGCGAGGTGCCGGGCGTGGCGATGGGCACGGCCGAGCGCATCAGGCCCGGCAGTGGCCCGCCCGTCGGTGACGACCACGAGCAAGGCACGGCGCGACGGGTCGCGCAGCGCCTCCCGGCGCAGCACCCCCGCCGACTGCTCGAGGCCTTCGGCGAGCGGGGTTCGTCCGCCGGCGGGCAGCTGCGCCAGACGGCGTGCGGCGACGTCGACCGAGCCGGTCGGCGGCAACGTGACGTCCGCGGTTTGCTGGCGGAACGTCACCAGGGCCACCTTGTCACGACGACGGTAGGCGTCCAGCAGCAGCGCGAGGACCGCTGCCTTGACCTGCTCCATCCGACGGCGCGCCGCCATCGACCCGGACGCGTCGACGCAGAGCAGGACGAGGTTGGATTCCCGACCGACGGTCTCGGCCCGACGCAGGTCGATGGCGGACAGCACGAGGCCGCATCCGGTGGTGCGGCCGCCACGGGAAACCTGGTGCGGTGCGGCGGCGGCGATGGTGGCGGGCAGGTGAAGCCGACCGGTGGTGGACCGGTCGCGTTTCACCCCGGCGACGCGGCCCTGAGGGGTACGCGCTTGCGAGCGGCGTCCGGACTGGCCCTTCCCGGTGCCGTGCACGACGAGCAGCCGGGCGCGAACCGGCTGACCAGCCGGGGTGACCGTCTCGCTCGCCGCATTCGCCGGCGGTGCCTGCCGGCCGGGCTCGGCGCCGGAGCGCGGAAGGGACTCCGATGCGCCGCCCGCGGGTGCCTGCTCGGCCCGATCGTCGTGCGGCGTCCCGCCGGGGCCGTCACCCGGGCCGTCATCCTCGGGGCCGGGATCGTCGCGGCCGAGTAGCTGGTCGAGGCGCTCCTCGTCCAAGCCCGGCTCGTCGAACGGGTTGCGCCGACGCCGGTGCGGCAGGGCAAGCCGGGCTGCCACGCGGATGTCCGCGCGGGTCACCTGGTCACGTCCCTGCCAGGCGGCGTGTGCGGCGGCCGTCCGGGCGGTCACCAGGTCGGCGCGGAGCCCCTCTACGTCGAACGCGGCGCAGATCTCGGCGATCGCCGTCAGCGTTTCCGTGTCGAGCGCCACCGCTGCCACCGAGCGTTGCGCCTCGGCCAGACGGGCGCGCAGCTGCGCCTGCGCGGGCGCCCAGGCCGCGGTGAACGTCTCGGGGTCGGCGTCGAAGGCAAGTCGGCGGCGAACGGCCTCCACGCGCGAGGCCGGGTCGCGCGGAGCGGCCACCTCGACGGTCAGGCCGAAGCGGTCCAGCAGTTGCGGGCGTAGCTCGCCCTCCTCGGGGTTCATCGTGCCGATCAGCACGAACCGGGAGGCGTGTTCGACGGAGATGCCGTCGCGCTCGACGCTTACCCGTCCGGTGGCTGCAGCGTCGAGCAACAGGTCGACCAGGTGATCGTGCAGCAGGTTCACCTCGTCGACGTAAAGCAGACCGCGGTGGGCACGAGCCAGCAGACCCGGCTCGAAGGCGACGACACTGTCGCGCAGCGCGGCGTCGAGGTGAAGGGAGCCGGTCACCCGGTCGTCGCTGGCACCGATCGGGAGCTCCACGAGCCGAACCCGCCGCTCGACGACTCGCGCACGCGGCTCGAACGGTCCGTCGGGAGACATCGCGGCGGGGTCGTCCGGGTCGACGGAGAAACGGTCGCCCTCGAAGACCCGGACGGGGGGCAGCACTTGGGCCAGTGCCCGGACGGTGGTGGTCTTGGCGGTGCCCTTCTCCCCACGGACCAGGACACCGCCGATGAGCGGGTCGATGGCGACCAGGGTGAGGGCGAGGGTCATGTCGTCAGAGCCGACGACGGCACAGAAGGGGTACTGCGCTGGCATGTAGGGCTCCCGCTCGATCTGCCATGGCGGTCCGCGTCGCGGTCGCGTCGCGGGTCGGATCGAGGCCGGTCTTCGGACTTCCCCGGTCTGTGCCGGGGTCACCGCAGCGGGCCCTGTGCCGGACTTTCACCGGCTTCCCAGATTCTCCCCGTAGCCGTCGGCGTGGGGCACCTCGAACCTTCGCCAGCCACCCTAGACGCTGTCCTGACGGTCCGGGCAGGGGTCTCGGTCCCGAATACGCGGGGCTAAGGTTCACCTTTATGAGCGCGCACGTCACCGTCGTCGGGCTCGGAGCCGATGGTTGGGTGAGTCTGGCCGAACCGGCCCGAGCACTGGTACGCAGCGCGGCGACCCTGCTGGGCGGCCGCCGGCACCTCGAGTCGGTGCCTGCGGTCAAGGGGCAGGACCGGGTCATCTGGCCCGTCCCGCTCCGCGAGAGCCTCGCCAGCACGTTGGAAGGCCGCCGTGCGCCGGTCGTCGCTCTCGCCTCGGGAGATCCGCTTCTGTCTGGCATCGGCACGACGTTGCTGGATATCCTCGGCGCCGAACGGGTGACGGTCGTGCCGGCGGTGTCATCAGTCGCTCTTGCGCGGGCGCAGATGGGCTGGCCAGCCGAGACCACGACGGTGATCAGCCTCGTGGGCCGAGATATCCGGCTGCTTGTGCCAGCCCTCGCCGCGGGCCGCCGGCTGCTGGTGCTGTCCAGTGACGAGTCGACGCCCGCGGCCGTCGCGGGGTTGCTCGCGGAACACCGCTGGGGTGACTCGCGGCTGGTCGTGCTCGGTGACCTGGGGTCGCCGACGGAGTCACGGGTGGAGGCGGTAGCGCGCAGCTGGAATGTCACCGATGTGCCGAGGCTGAACGTCGTGGCCGTGCAGGTCCGGGGGACCGGGCAGGGGTGGGCGGCCGGAGCGGTGCTGCCGGACGAGGCGTTCGAGCACACCGGGCAGATCACCAAGCGCGACCTGCGCGCCAGCGCACTGGCGCGGCTGTCGTCCGCCCCCGGGCAGCTGCTCTGGGATGTCGGCGCCGGCAGCGGATCGATCGGGGTGGAGTGGATGCGCGCGTGGCCGACAGCCCATGCGGTCGCGATCGAGCCACGTGCCGATCGGGCCGCCCTGGTTCGTGCCAACGCGCAGCGCCACGGGGTGCCCTCGCTCGAAGTCGTCCAGGCAAGGGCACCTGACGCATTGCACCACCTGCGACGTCCCGACGCGGTGTTCGTCGGTGGGGGCGCGACGACGCCGGGGGTGCTGGACGGCTGCTGGGCGGCGTTGCATACCGGCGGACGGCTCGTCGTGCACGGCGTCACGGCCGAGACCGAGGCTGTCCTGCTGGAGCGTTACCGCCGCCACGGCGGCGAGCTGATACGGCTGCACGTCGAGCGAGCCGAACCGCTCGGTCGTTTCACCGGCTGGTCGCCGGGGCGTGCGGTCAGCCAGTGGTCCGTCACCAAGGGAGCGTCATGACCGTCCACTTCGTCGGGGCCGGACCCGGCGCCGCCGACCTGCTCACGCTACGGGCCGTTCGGCTACTGAACGCTGCCGACGTCTGCTTGTACGCGGGCACCTACCTGGACGCGGGAGTGCTCGGACATTGCCGCCCGCGTGCCCGCCTGGTAGACACCCAGCACCTCGACCTCGACGAGATCACCGCGCAGCTGATCCGGGCGCACGCCGAAGGCCTCAATGTGGTCCGACTGTGCTCCGGGGACCCGTCGCTGTACTCGGCCGTCCACGAGCAGGCTCGTCGGCTCGACGCGGCCCAGGTGCCGTGGGACATCACTCCGGGCGTCCCCGCCTACGCCGCGGCCGCCGCCATCGTGGGTGCCGAGCTGACTGTTCCCGAGCTGGCTCAGTCTGTTGTGCTCACCCGCGCCCAGGCCCGCTCGACGGCGATGCCCGAAGGGGAGAGGCTCGCTGCCTTCGCGACGACCGGCGCGACGCTGGCACTGCACCTGGCGGTCACCCGGACCCGGGAGCTGGCCGCTGAGCTGGCCGAGCACTACGGCGCGACCTGCCCCGCCGTAGTGGTGTCCCGGGCAACCCAGCCCGGTGAACTCGTGCTGCGCGCGACGCTGGCTGACATCGGTGAGCAGGTGGAGGCCGCAGGGCTGCGCCAGGCCGCCGTCATCCTCGTCGGGCCGGCGCTGGCGCCAGATGTTCGCGGCGGCGAGTCGTTTCTGTACGCGGCCGGCCGCGAGCGGCGCGCCCACGCCTGATCACCGCACGAATCGAGGACTCCAGACCTGGCCGTTTTCGGTGACGCGGGTGGCCGAGGCACCGATGAGCACCAGGCACCTCATGTCGATCGTCTCCGGCTCCAGCTCGCCGAGACTCGTCACGCAGAGGCTCTCGCCGGGTCGTCCGACGTCGCGCCCGACAACCACGACCGTGGCCGACGGCTTCTGTTCCAGCAGCACCGCCTTGGCCCGTGCCAACTGCTCGGTGCGTGAGCGCGAGCGCGGGTTGAACAGCGCGAGCACCAGGTCGGCCTCGGCGACGGCACGCAGTCGCTTCTCCACCACCTCCCACGGCTTGAGCCGGTCGGAGAGGCTCAGCACCGCGAAATCGGCGCCGATGGGCGCGCCCGCACGCGCCGCGACGGCCTGGACCGCCGAGATGCCCGGCACCACGCGGACCGTGACGTCGGCGTAACGAGGGTCCTCGGCAGCTTCGAATACGGCCGACGCCATGCCGAAGATGCCGGCGTCGCCTCCGGAGACAACAGCGACCCGCTCACCGGCCAACGCGAGATCGAGCGCCGCCCGGGCGCGGTCCACCTCGACGCTGTTGCCGGACGCGTGCCGTACCAGCCCGGGCCGTTGCGGCACACGCTGGACGTACGGTCCGTAACCGACGACGTAGTCGACCTCGGCCAACACGTGTGAGGCCTCGGGGGAAAGCCACTCCTCCGGTCCGGGTCCCAGTCCTACCACGACGACCTCCGCGCCGGGCGCCGCCCGGAACGGCTCGCGTTCGGGCCGGTCGTAGCGGGCGACGCCGGGACGCGTGTCGCCCGGGACCAGGACGATCGAGAAGTACGGGACTGTAGCAGGGTCGACGTCGGCGACGGGGAGCACCCGTTCGGCGTCCATCGAGGCGCGCTCGACGTACCAGGAACCCTTGATGCGGCCAGCCTGCTGCAGCGCTGAGCGGACCTTGGCGAAGGTGCGGCCGAGCTTCATGATCACCGCGCCGTCGGTGTCGGCCAGGCGCCGTGCCAGCTCGGGCTCGGGCAGGGTGCCCGGCAGCACCGTGAGCACGTCGGTCTGGCGCACCAGGGGAAGCGCGGTGGTGGCGGTGGCGGCCGCGAACGCCGGGACACCGGCGATGACGTGAGTCTGGAATTCCTCGGCTAGACGGTCGTGCAGGTACATGAACGACCCGTAGAGCATCGGGTCCCCCTCGGACAGCACGACGACGTCGCGGTCGGCGATCAGGTGGTGACGCAGGCGCTCGGCGCACTCGAGGTAGAAGTCGGCCATCGCGCCGGCATACCCGCCCGGATGATCGGTCGCCTGCGTCGTGACCGGGTAGACGAGGGCCTCCTCGACCACGCCGTCGGGCAGCAGACCAGCCGCGATCCGCCGGGCGTTGGAGCTCTTGCCGACGCCTTGGTGGTAGGCCACCACGTCCGCCGCGCCGATGATCCGGGCGGCCTTGAGCGTGATCAGTTCGGGATCGCCGGGGCCGACGCCGACGCCGTAGAGGACGCCACTCATTCCTGCTCCTGTGCGAGGGCGTTGAGGGCCGAGGCGGCCATCGCCGAGCCGCCGCGGCGGCCGGTGACGACGAGGTATGGCACGTCGAGGTTCGGGTCGTCGCCGGCAAGGTCGATCAGCGCCTGCTTGGCCTCAGCGGCCCCGATGAAGCCGACCGGGGTGCCGATGACCGCCGCCGGCCGCGGTGCGCCGTCGCGCAGCATCTCCAGCAGGTGGAACAGCGCGGTTGGCGCGTTGCCGAACGCGACGACGGCGCCTTGGAGGTGTTCGGCCCACAGCGAGACGGCGGCGGCCGAGCGCGTGGTCGACCAGCCCTGGGCGAGGCCGGGGACGCGCGGGTCGCGCAGCAGGCAGCGGACCTCGTTGTCGCGCGGCAGTCGGGCCCGGGTCACGCCCGCGGCGACCATGTGGGCATCGGTGAGGATCGGGGCGCCCGACCGCAGCGCCGAGCGGGCCGTGGCGACCAGCGCCGGGTGGATGACCAGGTCGCGAGCCAGGTCGGTCTGCCCGCACGCGTGGATCATCCGGACCGCGACCTTCTCCGCGTTGACCGGGATGCCCGACAGGTCGGCCTCGGCGCGGATGGTCGCGAACGAGTCGACGTAGATCTGCGCGCCGTCGGTCACGTAATCGTAGCGGCGTGTCGGTGGGGCGAGGGTCATGCTTTCTCCAGGTCGGGCACGATCAGTGTGCGCCACGGTGTGACGACGACGTGCGGGGCGCCCCAGGCGGCAATCTCGTTCACCAGGCGCCGGTCCAGGCCGCTGCCGGGCACGGCGAGGTGCAGCGCGTGGCGCCCGTCGTCCTGAGTGATCCTGCCAAGGGCCGGCGGGCCGGTGGCCACCCGGGTGCCGGGGAGGGCCTCGATGCGGTTGCCCAGCAGGGTTTCGCCGCCTCCTGGCAGCTCGTCAACGTGCCACGGGGACCCCCGCTGCGTTCCGGCGGCCTCGACGAAACGAGCGGCGAGCCTCGTCAGGGCCGGCGCGGCCCGGTCGAGGGTCACCACATCGCCCCAGGCCGAGCGGCTGGCGCGGATCTGGGCACGGTCGGCGTCGACGGCGACCAGGCCGAGGTCGAGGTCGCGTCCAGCGACGTCGCCGCGCCCGTCGTCGAGGACGAACAGGAATCGGCCGGGCAGCCCGGCGAGACCGGCCTCGGCGCACACCAGTTCATCCAGTCGGCGCACGACCGGCCGCAGGTCGGCCCGTCCACCGGCCCGTCCGGTCAGCGGCGAGACCATGATGTTGCGCACCCGCTCGTGGGACGGCATTGGGAGCAGACCCGTGGCCATCACCGCGCCAACGACCGGGTCGGGCAGAAACTCGCCGTCGTGGTCAAAGCCCCGCAGCTGGAGGTTGGCGCGGCTGGTCAGACGTATCGCACCGTCGCCGTGCTGCTCGGCCACGTTTGATAGAGCGACGAGCGCGCCGGTGGGAAGGGTACCCCCCGGCAACCGTACGCGGATCAGTGCGCCGTCCTCGGCAATCCACGGACGCAGCAGGCCGGGACACCGGTCACGTCGGGTGCGTGGGGTCATGGTGCCATGGTGCCAGGATCCGGCGGTTCCCTGCCCGACGGCTGGGCTGCTACGGTCCTCTCGCCAGTCGAACTC
Source organism: Micromonospora sp. WMMD1274 (assembly GCF_049179035.1). Taxonomy (NCBI): domain Bacteria; kingdom Bacillati; phylum Actinomycetota; class Actinomycetes; order Micromonosporales; family Micromonosporaceae; genus Micromonospora; species Micromonospora sp. WMMD1274. Next base: position 440,891 of record NZ_JBMHMG010000001.1, on the reverse strand, counting down.
AGCGATGAGCCAGGGAACCCGGTGCGAATCCGGGACTGACGCGCAGCGGTGTGGGTGACGGGCGGAACACGATGCCACTGGACCAACCGGTCTGGGAAGGCGCTCCGTCCGGACGATCCCGAGTCCGAAGACCTGCTGGCCCTCACGGCACCCGCCGTCTGGTCTGACCGGGCTTCGCGAAACAGCCCCCGACCTCGTAAGGGGAACACGTGCGCGCACCTTCAGCCGCCGTCGAGCGGTACAACCTCACCGACCGTGCGACGGGGCAGCGGCAGCCGTGAGCGTGCTCGTCCATGTTGCGACGCTGCTGCAGGACGCCGCCCGCACCGACCAGTTGCACCGGCGGGCGCAAGCCGCCGGTGCTCAGCTGGCCTTTCTGCAAGGCGGTGAACCGACGCTGACCCACCTGCTCAATCGACTGCACGCTGACGGCGTCCGCGCCATCCAGCTGGAGGCGGTGAGCACAGATGAGCGTGCGTATGCGCGATCCTGGATCGGGCGGGTCGCCGGCCACTGGCGTCGACAGCAGGTTGACCCGCCGCTGATCGAACTCGGCGGGCGCACCATCACTGGCGGCGAGGCGCCGCTCTCGTCACCGGCCTGGGAGAGGCCGCCGCGGTACCGACATCACTTGTTGGTCTGTCGTGGCCCGCGGTGCAGCGCCCATGGGGCGGACAAGACGTACTCAGAGATCCTCCGCTGTCTCGTGGCGGCGGGCCTCACCGATGCCGACGTCCTCATGGCGCAGACCGGTTGCCTGTTCCCGTGCAACCACGGGCCGGTGGTCGTGGTGCATCCCGACGGCACCTGGTACGGCCCGGTGGGCCCCGACAGCGCCGAGCGGCTGGTTCGCCAGCACCTAGGTGCTGGCCTGCCCGTCCACGACCTGCGCATGCCTACGCCCATGGAAGGAGAAGCATGACCCGTATCGCTCTGATGTCGACCTCGGACACCGACCTGCTCTCGGCACGTGCCAGCGCCGCGGGCTACTCCTGGCTGAACCCCGCCCGGGCCAGCGACGAGCGCCGCGACGCGCTCGTCGCCGACGCGGATCTCGTCGTGCTGCGTGTGCTCGGATCACCCGAGGACGTTCGCGACCTCACCGCGCTAGTCCACGCGTCCGGCCGTCCCTGCGTGGTGCTCGGCGGTGAACGTACGCCCAACGCCGCCCTGATGGAACTGTCGACAGCTCCGATCGGGGTGTGCGCCGAAGCTCACCGTTACCTCGCCGAAGGCGGCCCGGAGAACCTGCGGCAGCTGCACGCCTTCCTATCCGACACCGTGCTGCTGACCGGCGAGGGCTTCGATCCCCCGGCAGTGCTGCCCGAGTGGGGGGTATCCCGTAAGGCGGCCGGCGACCGGCCGCGCGTCGGCATCGTGTACTACCGGGCCCATGAGGTGAGCGGCAACCACAGCTTCGCCCGCGACCTGGCCGATGCGGTCGACGCCACCGGTAAGGCCACCGGCGTCCCCATCTTCGTATCGTCGCTGCGCGCGGCCCCCGACGACCTGTTCGACGAACTCGCCACCCTCGACGCGATCATCGTCACCGTGCTCGCGGCCGGAGGCTCCAAACCTGCCGCGGTCGGCGCCGGCGGGGACGACGAGTCGTGGGACGTCGAACGGCTCCGGACACTGGACGTCCCCGTACTGCAGGCACTCGCGCTGACCTCGACGAAGGCCTGGTGGGAGGCCTCCGACGACGGCGTCACCCCGCTGGACTCGGCCACCCAGATCGCCATTCCCGAGTTCGACGGCCGGCTGATCACCGTCCCGTTCTCGTTCAAGGAGGTCGATGACGACGGCCTGCCCCGCTACGAGACCGACGCTGAGCGGTGCGCCCGGGTCGCCAACATCGCGGTGAACCACGCGCGGCTGCGGCACGTGGCGCCCGCCCAGCGCAAGGTCGCGCTCGTGCTGTCGGCCTATCCGACCAAGCACAGCCGGATCGGCAACGCGGTCGGCCTAGATACGCCCGTATCCGCGATCCGGCTGCTGCGTCGCATGCGTGCGGCCGGCTACGACCTCGGCGCGCCCGGCGAGATCCCGGGCTTGGATCCGCTGCCGGCGGTCGAGGGCGAGGACCCCGACACCACATCGGGCATCGCGCTGATCCACACACTCATCGCTGCGGGCGGCCAAGACGAGGAGTGGCTCACCCAGGCCCAACTGAGCGAGTCCCACGTCCGCATCAGCCGCGAGGAGTACCTGCGCTGGACCGCGGACCTGCCCGCCGCGCTACGCGACGCGATGACCGAGACCTGGGGTGCGGCGCCCGGTTCGCTGTTCGTCGACAACGCCGGCGACATTGTGCTGGCGACCCTGCGCGCGGGCAACGTGGTAATCCTCATCCAGCCGCCGCGTGGCTTCGGGGAGAATCCGATCGCGATCTACCACGACCCGGACATGCCGCCCTCACACCATTACCTGGCCGCCTACCGCTGGCTCGAGAAGGGCTTCGGCGCCGATGCGGTCGTTCACCTCGGCAAGCACGGCTCGATGGAGTGGCTGCCGGGCAAGAACGCGGCGCTGTCGGCCGCCTGCGCCACCGACGCGGCCATCGGCAGTATGCCGCTCATCTACCCGTTCCTGGTCAACGACCCCGGCGAGGGAGCGCAGGCCAAGCGCCGCGCCCACGCCACGATCGTCGACCACCTGATTCCGCCGATGGCACGCGCCGAAGGATACGGCGACGTCGCCAAGCTGGAGCAACTGCTCGACGAGCACGCCAACGTCGCCGCGATGGACCCGGCCAAGCTCCCCGCGATCCGCCAGCAGATCTGGACCCTCATGCAGTCCGCCCAGATGCATCGTGACCTGGGTCTGGAGGAGCGCCCCGACGACGAGGAGTTCGATGACTTCCTGCTGCACGTCGACGGCTGGCTCTGCGAGATCAAGGACGTGCAGATCCGCGACGGGCTGCACGTCCTGGGACAGGCGCCGCTCGGCGAGGCCCGCATCAATCTCGTGCTGGCCGTGCTGCGGGCGACCCAGGTCTGGGGCGGGCAGGAAAAGGCGCTTCCCGGGCTGCGCGCTGCGCTCGGCCTGACCGAGGACGCCCCACTCGCCGAGGTCGACGCGGTCGAGACCCAGGCGCGAGCCCTCGTAAGCGCACTGGAGAAGGCGGGCTGGGACGTCGCGACCGTCGAGTCCGTGCATCAGGACCCGGTGGTGCGAAACATCCTGCGGTTCGCCGCCGAGCAGGTAGTGCCCCGACTGGCGGCAACAACCGACGAGCTGAGCAACGTGCTGCACGCCCTGGACGGCGGGTTCGTCCCGGCTGGCCCGTCCGGGTCCCCGTTGCGCGGCCTGGTGAACGTCCTGCCCACCGGGCGAAACTTCTACACCGTCGACCCGCGAGCGGTGCCCTCCCGGCTGGCCTGGGAGACCGGCCAGGCGATGGCGGAGTCGCTCGTCGCCCGGCACCTGGCGGACACCGGTGAGCACCCACGCTCGGTCGGCCTGTCGGTCTGGGGGACCTCCGCCATGCGTACCTCCGGCGACGACATCGCCGAGGTTCTCGCGCTGCTCGGTGTTCGGCCCACGTGGGATCCTGCCTCTCGACGGGTCAACGGCCTAGAGGTCATCGACCTGAACGAACTGGGTCGCCCTCGCATCGACGTGACCGTCCGCATCTCGGGCTTCTTCCGGGACGCCTTCCCACATGTCATCGAGCTCCTCGACGACGCGGTGCAGCTCGTGGCACAGCTCGACGAACCCGACGAGCTCAACTTCGTCCGCGCCCACACCCGCCAGGACCTGGCCGAGCACGGCGACCTGCGCCGCGCCACGACGCGGATCTTCGGCTCGAAGCCCGGCTCGTACGGCGCGGGGATCCTGCAGGTGGTGGAGTCCGGCACCTGGCGCGACGACGCCGACCTCGCCGAGGTCTACACCGCGTGGGGCGGCTTCGCCTACGGCCGAGGGCTGAACGGGGTCGCCGCCAGCGACGAGCTGCGCAGCAGCTACCGGCGCATCGCGGTAGCGGCCAAGAACATCGACTCTCGCGAGCACGACATCGCCGACTCCGACGACTACTTCCAATATCACGGAGGCATGATTGCGACCGTCCGCGCGCTGACCGGGACCGAACCGCGAGCGTACGTCGGCGACTCGACGACTCCCGACGCCGTACGCACCCGCAGCCTGCAGGAGGAGACGAACCGCGTGTTCCGTTCCCGGGTGGTCAACCCGCGGTGGATCGCCGCGATGCAGCGCCACGGCTACAAGGGCGCCTTCGAACTCGCGGCGACCGTCGACTATCTCTTCGGCTTCGACGCCACGGCCGGCGTCGTACACGACTGGATGTACGAGTCGCTGGCGAAGGAGTACGTCCTAGACGAGACGAACCAGCAGTTCATGCGCCGGGCAAATCCGTGGGCGCTGCGCGGCATCGTGGAGCGGCTGACCGAGGCGGCCAACCGCGGCCTGTGGGCCGAGCCGGACGCCGCGGTGATGGCCGAGATGGCACGTGTATATCTCGAGATCGAGGGCGACCTGGAGGACAACGCGTGACCCGTCGCCTCGCCCTGGTGGGGCTCGGACCGGGAGATCCCGACCTGGTGACCGCCCAGGCCGTCCGCGTGCTCAACGAGGTCGACTACTTCCTCGTCGCCGACAAGAGTGAGCAGCATCCCGGCACGGCGGACCTGATCGCCATGCGAGAGGCGATCTGCGCGCGGCATGTCAGGAAGAAGTGGCGACTCGTTACCGTGCCCGATCCGGAACGCGACCGCACCGACCCGGCCGACTACACCGGCGCCGTCCGGACCTGGCACGAGGCCCGGGCCGTCTGCTGGGAGCAGACGCTGCTGGACAACCCCGGTGACACCGCCGTCCTGGTGTGGGGCGACCCCGCGCTGTACGACTCGTCGATCAGGCTGGCCCACCGGATCGTCGAACGGGGAGTCGTAGATGTCGAGGTGGAGATCGTGCCGGGACTCAGCAGCGTCCAGCTGCTGGCGGCGCGGCACGGCGTGGTCCTCAACACGATCGGCGGGCCGATTACGATCACGACTGGCCGACGCCTGCTCGAGGACGCGGCCAGCGGCGACAACCTGGTCGTCATGCTCGACGGGGCGCTGACCTGTCGCCGTCTACCCGACCCGGCCGGGTGGCGGATTTGGTGGGGGGCGAATCTCGGTTCGGCGCACGAGCAGCTTGGCGCAGGCCACCTCGACCGGGTCGTCGATGACATCTGGGCACGACGCGCCATCGCCAAGCGCGCCTGCGGCTGGGTAATGGACACCTATCTGCTGCGCCGAGGAGAAGCGTGAAACCGGTCGACCGAGCTGAGGCAACCAGTGGTTGTCTCAGCTGGGCCGACCTTCCAACTGCCCATCGGCGCTGCACCGGCGGGCTCTATATACGCCCGGCGCGGATAGCAGCAGCCGGGGTTGCCCCGTGACGGGGCGTGGCATGACGCGGGGCAACACCGAGGACGGTGCGCACCATCGCGGGAGTGAGAACCCCGGGCGGCGGCCCGGCGCCAGGCTCTCCGGCCACTCCGTCATCAGCGCCTCCCCTGTAAACCTCATTACGACCGGTTGGCGGTGGTGGTCACCGACCGCATCGCTTCACCAGGAAGCCCATCACGGCGGATTTCGAGCGAATTTCTCAGCGGTCTGCCGCACCCGTACTCACCCGACGACGTGAGATGCCACGGAGGCGCTCTCATGCCGCCGATCGCGCGCTAGCAACGTCCGCGGGCTTGCACCGGTTCCTGTCTGTCGTAGAGGTCCCACAAGCTCGCGCACACCTACCGCCGCTGTACGCGGAGTTCCGAGCATGCGTCGTACGGTTCGATTCGAGTGAAGCAGCGAGGTGACCGGCATGCCGGTCACCAAGATGAGCGGACAACCGGTGTGGCTGCAAGCTCCGCAGTGGCCGGTGTCGCGATTGCTCGGCGAGCTAATGACGTGCATCGGCCAGTTCCGCCTCGATGTCGATGGCGGAGCTCCGCATGGCCTACCTGTTCTTGACTGGCGGCGACGAGTACGTCGATGGCACCTGGGAGCCTGAGGATGGCGAGAACGCCGTGATCGTTCAGCCTGAGGGATCGGTACCAGCCTTCTTCGCTGTGACTGACATTTAGCGAGGGTCCGTCCTGACCCGTGGAGGATCACCTAACTGTGAATCAGCAGGTCCACAGCGATGAGGAACCGCAACATCGACACTGTGATCTAGCTGCGCCCTAACGGCCCCCGCGCCGACCCGCTCGCCGGGTCCGTTCCGGTGTCCAGTAGACCGCGAGTCTGCGCTATCGCCCGTGCCGTCGACTCGTCACCCTCCTGCAGGAACACACGGATCGCGTCGCGGATCGCGGCCATCTGCTGACGCTGCCAGTACTCCCGGAGGAAGTCTCCCTCGGCGGTTCGTACCCGTCCTTCCCGGGCGAGCAGCCACGTGAACGCAAGGCCCCCCGCAACGATCACGAGAGCGATTCCAAGCGCCGCGAACGTCGCGAAGCCTTTTGTGAGCACCCCGCTGGGGTCGTGTCGGGCGTCGGAGTAAATACGCCCCCACACCAGGAACGTGATGCCGCCGAGGAGTGCGGCGATGGCCCCGAGCGCCGCGTGGGCGGTGTTGCGGTGCCTCCTCTTCAGGACCGCGCCGACTGCTTCCTCTTCTTCCAGGTATCGGTCCCGGAAGGGCTTGTTGGTGGTGCGAGTGGAGTTCTTCATAGCGTCGGTGTCCTTCCGTAGAGACAGGCTGCTCGGCTGCCGTCCCTTTGCCGGCAGCTGGCGGGGCCGGAAAAAAGGTGGCTCTTTGTCACGGTGGGCGTCTGAATCTATGGCCTTTCGGTGACCCCTTTTTTGGGGGGCATTGCATGGTTCTATGGGACGACTGGGTATGTCTCAAAACTCGCGGTTCGGCCGGGTAGTGGGCTTTGGGTGCCACGCGGCTCGGCGACACTTCTATGTAACGCAGTGTGCTCCGGCGGGTACTTCTCATCGCAAATTTTGCGGCCTGTTCTAACAGATGATGAACGCGGAGTGACGGCAGTGTCGCGACTCCCGTCGATTGGACTAGGTCACACTCATGACACCGGCCGATCGCACGTCAAGACTATGGCCGCTTCCAATAACGTGCCGGAAGGGCTGCTTCACCATGAGCTGAAGCCGAATCGCCAGGGCATGCGCGCTGCTTTGGCTAGACGGAGCGCGACAGCGTCCGGCGCTGCGGGTTGGCCGCATACCGCGCAGTTTCCGGTTCTGGCGGCTCAAGTGAGCAAGCCTAGCCCACGCGGGGTCACAGAAGGCCAGCCAAACGATGGAAGGAGCAGTTGATTACACGCGAAAAGCACGAGGCCACCGAGTACGCCATGCCGAACATCGACGTCGTCGGCCGGGAAGCCCGACATCTCGACGCCCCCGAAGTCGACTGCCCCCCGCTGTTCAAGCGCGAGAGGCGCCGAAAGCGGGTGCGCTACGCCGCGACAACGGCAGAGCTGCCTGACCAGATGGCTTTCGCTGTCGGGAGCGGCTGGACAACTACGCCCCCGACAGCGCCCATAGGAAAAAGGCATTGAATCAGCCAATACCGCCAGCCGGTCATATTCCCTGTCGCCTGCCCGACAGTCCCTAGCTCGCCCCACCGGACACGACCAGCATCGACACGCCAACACCACGTGGGGAGAGAGCACCGCATGAGCGACCCGTACGCGGCCCACCAGCCGCAGCAGCCCTACCAGCAGGGCAACTCCGGCTACACCACAACCCCGCAACACCAATCCACAGCACCCGAGCAAACACACGTCAACGGCGTCGACCCGACAGAGCTGACAGCTCCGGTCGCCCCGGCCAAACAGGCCAGACATAGCCGCTCCGAACCAAGCCGGCGCAAGCCACTACTCATCGCCATCGGCGCCTCCCTCGTGATGCTGCTACTCGCCGCCGTCGCCATCGGCGTCTACGAGGGCTTCATCAAAGAAGACTCCGGAGTCGCCGCCTGCAAAGCCCTCCGCGACGGCAAGAAAGCCGACGGCAGCGAAAAAGGTAGCGACGATGACGACAAGCTTACCGAAACCGAGTACCGGAATGCGCGGAAGCTGTTCGAGGACTCCCGGCATGACAAGCTACGCGAGCATGGCACCGCGCTTATCGACATCACATGGCAGGTGTCCAACCTGCCAGAAGGTCAGGAGATGGGTGCGCTGGCGTTCGTGAGCGCGATGGGCACCCACATGGCAGGCCTGCAGACGGCGTGCGCCGACCAGGGCGTGATCGTCAACTTGAACCAGAAGTAGCCGGACCATGGACGAAGCCGCCCATCCCGGTCGGCGGATGGGCGGCTTCTTCGTGTCACTCGCACCTGTCTTCGAATCCGCGTCTCTGCGGCTCGCAGCAGTCCGGGCGCGGCTGAACACGATTGTAGCCGCGCGCGGCCAGACGGTTGAGCCGTTCGTTTGAGGAGTCGACGTGAAGGGATTTACCAGGCGTCCGATGGTCTGGGCGGTCAGCGAAGCAGCAGGCGTAGGTTGCCGGACAGGACGCCAGGGATCGGTGATGCAGAGGAACAGCGTCTTGCCGGACGTACCCGGCGTGGCGAGCGCCTCGTCACGACGCATGCTCGGCCCGACCGCCGGGTGGCTCATCCGTTTGGGTAATGCCCGCGCTCGCACACGTAGTTCTCCGTTGCGGCAGGTACGGAACTCCGGATTCCTGATCGGAAGCTCGCTGACGAGCCGGCTGTCCGAAGCCACTGCCATACGGAGTGTCCGGCGCGCAAACCCGGTCGGTGATGTGGTCATGCACTGACCGTCCTAGGCCCGCCGGAGGGCACCCGCAGCGGTGACGCTCTCACTTCGGTGCCTGAGATGGGTTCGGCTCGGCAAAGATTGGAGGGCGGGGCAGGCGCAGCAATGGGCCCGAATGCGGGTCTACACGCCACATCGACGCTCCGCCAGGGGCGAGTTCCGAGGGGAGGGGTGGTGGCCGACGGGAACGCAGGTGACACAGGCCGGCGGCTGGCGGCTGTCTTGCTGGGCCTGGCCGGGATCTTCGACGCGGTAGCTGGTGCGGCCGACCTGAGTGGCGCCCGCTACGTCTCCCTCGCGGACGGTGCTGTGCATGAGCACGACCTCACCGGCTGGGCTTGGCTGCATCTGGCCGTCGGGGTCTTCACGGCGCTGGCCGGAGCCCTCGGACCGCTCCGCCGCCGCTGGTCGACCTTCCTGGCTCTGGCCGCGGTGGTGATCTTCGTCGGGCTCCACCTGTTCTTCCTCACCTATCACCCGGTCCGTGCGGTGCTGGTGCTTGGACTGGCACTGACTGCCGCCCGCTTGCTGATCATCAATCGACCTCGCGCTGTCGCTTGAGAGCATCCGGGCGACGGTACCCGCATGCACACGTAAGGTTCGCGCTCGACCCAGCACCAGCACCGTCTGTCCGGGCGAGTGACTGGGGTTCCGCCGGCTCCGCGGTGGGCTGTCGACATACGAGGGCGGATCAGTCGGTTGGCTGGCACACTTTTCCCGTGAAGGCGGGATCGGGCTGTCGGAATGCGGACCATGCCGGATTGGCAGCGATGGGCAGGGGCGGGGCCTGCCAGGCGGCGCCGAGACGTTGCAGGAAGGGGTACTCTTCGCGTTCCTGCTGGATCGGTTCGCCGGAGAGGAAGGCCAGGAGCCGGTTTTCGACCAGGTTGCGGTTGAGAAGACCTCCGTGCACGCCGGGCATCTGGAAGACGGGGATCCGGCTGTACTCGCCGGGCGGTGCCTCTGCGGCCGTGGTGGTGGGAATGAAAGCCACCATCCGGACCCCGGGCACCGGACACATGAGTTGGTTGCGGTAGAACGGCGCGTCGTCGACCAGGGAGCGGATGAACGGTTCGTCGGGACCGGCATGCAGGCCACCGAACAGGCGAATCACGCCGAACACGATCCGTAGCTGCGATCCAGTCGCCACGCCCCAGCCGTGGTTCTCGCGCGGAGGTGGGTAGTAGGCGCGGCCCGCGTTGATCAGGGGACTGAACATAGCCAGTGTGTCGACGGCGGGGTGCGCTCGCTGCTGAAGGTAGGTTCGGGCGACGATGGCCCCTTCGCTTTCCCCGATGAGGGCGATCGGCCGGCCGGTGCGCTGGTGTAGTCGTCGCACCTGTTCGTCGAGGAGGCCCACGCTGTCCGTCACCGAGATCGTGGTGTCGTGCGGCTGGTAGGGCAGGGGTGCGCCGTCCCGGCTCAACCCTCGGTAGGAGAACCTCTCGACACGATTGTCGAGTGGTTGCTCGCCTTCGTACGACGACCCGTAACCTGCGAGGACGATGACTGCCTGCGGCACGTCGGGCGGCAGCGGATGGTCAAGGGCCACCGCCTCGGCCCGCAGGCTCTTGTCCGGCACGGCGTCCACCATCGGGGGGATGAGCAACGGCACCGCGAGGGCAAGAACCGCCGCGACGGGAGTCGCCGGCAACCTCACCCACCGTGTCGATGGATTGATCAGCGCGGTACGGACCGTCCGGTTCCACAGCAGCCCGTTGACCACCCCGGCCGCGGCGGCCACCGGCACCGACCACCAGCCCGGCAGACTCCAGCACAACGCGCCGGCCACGGTCAGCACTACGAAGTTCAGCATCGACCATCCCACCAGCGAGACCGATGGCAGGCCTCGCCACCACGGGCCTACCACAGCTGCCCGTTGCAGGAATGGCGCCAGCAGGAACAACGGCATCAGGGAGGCCAGCAGCACCCAGGACAGCGGCACCACCGACGCGGCCACCGAGATCAAGGCCCACGGGGCGACGAAGACCGCCACCAACGCGGCGAGCCCGACATTCCGTTTCAACAGCCACCGCGCCGATGGCCGAGGCACCTCAGCCGGCCATGCCAACATCACCAGCAGCGTGTGAAAGAGCCCTCGGGCCACCACCAGCAAACTGAGCCAGAACACGAATGACGGCCACGAGTCGTGGTAGACATACAGCCACCGCAGGTCGTGGTAGGTGTCGTACGGCCACACCGCCGCCGCCTGCGGCGCGAGGCCCCGCGCCGCGACGAAACCCAGCGAGACCAAGACGACGGCCTCGACCGTCGGAGACACCGCGGTCAGCAGCAGCAGGCCCACCAGTCTGCGCTCCGCGAGCAGCACGCCGCCTCCTCGCTGTTGCTCTCTGCATGAAGATTTCCGCACACCAGGCCCCAACGGAGGCGTATCCCGCAACATCGCTACCCGGTAGGAACGAGCAGCGCCGGGACCCGACAAGCCATGAACGCGATGCCGACGGCTGTGCCGCCGATACGGAACGACGTCACCCGCGTGGCTGTACTTCTTCGGGCATATCCCGAGGTCCCGCACCCCTGCGGCCCGGCGCGCCGACGATGAGCCGACGTGGCAGGCGCCGCACCGCTGCGCGGCGTCGGCTCAGCCCGACGACGATTGGCTTTGCGCACTCCGTCTCGGCGACCCCAGCCGCATCCTCACTGGCAGCGTCTGCTGCTGGGTCTGCTCCCCACAGCTCGGCGCACGGTCTGGTCGCGGTGCTGCTGGTGCTCGCTGCGGCTGTCGTCGAGATACTGAGGTAGCAGACCGAGACGCTCGGCGATGAATCCGCGCGACGTGCTGCGCCGTCTGCTGCTGCCGGTGCGGTCGCCGTCGCCGTGCCGGTCGGCGCGGTGAGGCGTCAGAGCTGCTCCGACGTCCGGCCGGACTCGTGCCTTCCCGCTGACGAAGGGACGACCGCTGCGGGCACGCCGCCGTGTACCGCCGATGGCCGAGCGGGCGTCGAAGCCAGCTCGGCCAGTATCGGTGCGGCGGCCAGGCGGGTGGCCGGCCGCCGCGGGAGCACTTCATTCGGCGGTGGGGGACTTGATCGCTCTTGCTCGGGATGCAGCCTTGATTCCTCGTCGGCTCAGGTAGGCGCGGTTGGCCATAGATGCGTAGGCCCGATCCGTCAGGACTTGCTCGGCGGGTCCGGGGGCTGGCCGGGACGCAGCGGGGGCCGCGGACGCGGTCGGACGCTGGGGACCGCGGGCTGATACGTTGCGGTCTTGCAGGGCTTACCGCCCGGGAACCGTGCAGCCTGGGCGGACGGGTGGCAGCAGCGGTGCGACCTCGGCCCAGATTTCGTTCGAAACGATCTGCGGGGCTGCCCACTCTCATCATTTCAGGCAGAACGATCCTCTGCGCCGAGGATATGTCCAACATTATCCAATTAAGGGTGCTTAGGCCTCATGTTGAATCTGGTCGAGGGCCTGCTGTCCCTCTCTGTGAGAGATACTGACCCCAACAGCCGGTGTTGCCGAGGTCCATCGCCAGGTTGCGGACAGGTTGGCCGCCGCGACAGCGGTGGGGTGCGTGGCCGGCCATTCCCGAACGCGTCGACCAGCAGGCCAACCGCCGCAGGCGCGGCAGCCGAGGCGGCCGACCACCGGCCTTCGACAAACAGCTCTACAAGCGGCGCAACGTCGTCGAGCGCTGCTTCAACCGGCTCAAGCACCGCCGCAGCGTCGCCACCCGCTACGACAAGACAGCCACGTCGTACCAGGCGACCGTCACCATCGCCGCGCTACTCCAATGGCTGTGAACCTTTGAAGACACGACCTAGCGCCGTCACGACCGCCGATCGACACTGATGATCGATCCGAACGCTGCCGGTGGTCGAAAAAGATCACTCATAGTACCTGTCCATAGCTGCCGCACGGATGCCATCTACCTGGATATCCTGACTGAGGATCGCACGGGCCTAGCGGCTTAGGTCAGGCATCGGTCAAGGCCGCTGCCCCCTCCATCCGATGGTCGTATGTCGGGTGATGTGGAAACGCCCCCCACTGCTTCGATGGGGGGCGTTTCCTATCACCGTTTGCGACTGACGGCTGTGGCGATGCAGTTCGTGCTGAAACGGCAGGTGGCGCCGCCTGCAACCGGAGCTGGAAAAGGGTTCGCCTGCACCAGCACGACGCCGTATAGGTCTACGGCGAGTCGGTGCAGGTCGGCTTGACCGTGCCGTACGTGGTCATGGAGCTGGTCGACGGCGGTCCGCTGAGCGGGCGGCTCGGCCGCGACGGGCAGCTTCCCTGGCGGGAGGCCATGACGATCGGCGCGGAGGTCGCCTCGGCGCTGGCCGCCGCGCACGCCCGTGGCGTGGTGCATCGGGACGTGACGCCGGGCAACGTGATGCTGACTCCGACCGGGGTGAAGGTCGTCGACTTCGGCATCTCGGCGCTGGTGGGGGAGAGCGACAAGGGGCCGGACGGCGCGCTGCTCGGCACGCCCGCGTACCTGGCGCCGGAGCGGCTGGACAACGGTCACGTCTCGCCGGCCACCGACGTGTACGCGGTCGGGCTGCTGCTCTACCGGATGCTGACCGGCCGCCTGCCGTGGCAGGCCAGCACCACCACCCAGATGCTGCGCGTATCGATTGGGCCGGGCAGCCACCGCTGTGTGTGGATCTTTGGGATTGAGCGTCGTCGTTACTGATGGCTTATCGAACCGAAAGTTTGGATCCCGGAAGCCTTTCCCAGGCCTGTGTTCCGGTTGTGGCGCTGCGTGTGGTCTGGCTAGCGTCCTGCGCCAGGCACGCATCGAAGCTCGTGATCGCCGGAGCGTCACGGCTTCGGTTTCCGCCCTAAGGAGGTCGCATGTCAAGAAGATCGGTCAGTCGAAGGATGGCAGTGTGTGGCGCGGCATTCGCGCTGACGCTGGGCGTTGGGGCCACGCCTGCCACGGCGGGGGCCAAGGCGCCGCCGTCATCTGGCTCTCCAGTGGCATCGGCCAGCTCGGCGCCTCCCGCAGCGGCGGACGCCGGTGGGCGAGAGGGCGAGATCAACGAGCATGTCGGTCAGGCCCGGCTGCCAGTCAGCAGACGCCCTCCGGAGCCAGCGGCAAAGGACGCGGCTCGCGTCGACTACGACAATCCCACCGTGGTTACGCACCGGGCGCGCCCATCAGAGCGCACGTCAAGGGCGGCTCAAGCGTGCAGGACTGCGGACTTCACGAGTCGTGCCGGCGCTGCCCTCGTCCATCACATCAAGGCGTCCTCGGTAAACTGCATCAATGGGCTGTTCGACCTCTCCGGCGATGAGGCCCACAAGGCTTTCCGTGAGGCGCAGATGATCATGGTCGCGCGCGCTGTCCGCGACGACGCGACCGCTTATCCGGGTAACCCCTCTCAGGGAATGACGCAGCTGGTGCAGTACCTGCGGGCGGGGTACTACGCACAGTGGCACAACGCAAGCGTGCGGCCCTACGGTCCTGACATGCGCACGGCCATCCAGTCGGCGCTCGACGCGTTCTTCACCAGTCCTCGGGCCTGGGACGTGACCGACGCCAACGGGGAGACGCTGGCCGAGGCGGTAACTCTCATCGACAGTGCTCAGGAAAACGCGCGCTACATCCACGTGGTCAATCGACTGTTGAAGGCCTACAACTCATCGTTCGACGCGCATTGGTACATGCTGAATGCGGTTAACAACGTCTACACCATCCTCTATCGAGGGCACCAGGTGCCGGCGTTCGTGGCTGCGGTCCAGGCCGACCGCACTGTGCTCAAGACGCTGTACCAGTTCGCCAACGCTCACCTGGGCCTGCTGGGTACGGACATGAGCTACCTGACCTCCAATGCCGGTAGGGAATTGGCGCGTTTCCTCCAAGACCCGGCGCTGCGGGACACCGTGCGACCGATGGTCTCTGCGCTGCTGTCACGCAGCAAGGTGACAGGAGCAACGGCGCCGCTGTGGGTGGGTGTCGCGGAGATGACCCAGTCGTATGACGCCGCGAAGTGCTCGTCTTACTCAACCTGCAGACTGTCCTCGCAGGTCGCCTCATCGGTACTGACCATCAACTACACCTGCAGCTCCTCGATCCGCATTCTGGCGCAGGACATGACGGCCGCTCAACTGAGCCAATCGTGTAGCAGCCTCAAAAGCCAGGACGCCTACTTCCACAGTGTGGTCGCCGACAACGGGCCCGTCGCCGGTGACGTCAACTCCGACATCGAAGTCGTCGTCTTCGACTCCAGCACCGACTACCGCACCTACGCCGGAGCTCTCTACGGGATCGACACCAACAACGGTGGCATGTACCTGGAGGGCAACCCGTCCGACCCG
Source organism: Micromonospora sp. WMMD1274 (assembly GCF_049179035.1). Classification (NCBI taxonomy): domain Bacteria; kingdom Bacillati; phylum Actinomycetota; class Actinomycetes; order Micromonosporales; family Micromonosporaceae; genus Micromonospora; species Micromonospora sp. WMMD1274. The sequence goes on along the minus strand of NZ_JBMHMG010000001.1, from coordinate 425,848 downwards.
AATAACCAGGCACGGTTCATCGCCTACGAAGCCGAATGGCTCCGGCCTGACTTCCAGATCTGGAACCTCAACCACGAGTACACGCACTACCTCGACGGTCGTTTCGACATGTATGGCGACTTCGCCGCCAACACCACCACTCCCACCATCTGGTGGATTGAGGGATTCGCCGAGTACATCTCCTACTCGTACCGCAACGTCGTCTACACCGATGCGGAAACGCAGGCCGGCTACCACACCTACGCGCTGCGCACCCTATTCGACACCACATACAGCAACGACCAGACCCGAGTCTACAACTGGGGCTACCTCGCCGTTCGCTACATGCTGCAGTCTCACCGCTCCGACGTCATGAACGTCCTCAACTACTACCGATCAGGTGCCTGGAACAGCGCCCGCACGTACCTCACGAGCACCGTGGGCAGCCGCTACAACACCGACTTCGACGCCTGGCTTACTCGCTGCGCCGCCGGTGACTGCGGTAGCACGACTACCCCACCAACCAACCGGCCCCCGACCGCCTCGTTCACCGTCGTAACCAACGCGCTGACCGCAACCTTTACCGACCGCTCCAGCGACAGCGACGGATCAATCGCCTCCCGACGGTGGAACTTCGGCGACGGAACCACCTCTACCGCCACCAACCCGACCAAGACCTACAGCACGGCGGGCACCTACACGGTGTCACTTGCCGTGACCGACAACCAGGGAGGTGTAGACACCGCGAGTCAAACGGTCACGGTTGGAACCGGCGGCGGCGCCACCCTACCGGAATGCACCTCAACCGACACCCGCACTCTCGATCGCAACTGCCAACGTAGCGGCCGCTCTGCCGCAACGGGCAACTACGATTACCTCTACATCTACATTCCCAGCGGAACCGCCTCGCTTTTGATTACTGCCGAAGGCGGATCCGGCAACTGCGATCTCTACTACAACCCCACTACCTGGGCCACTGCGACCAACGCGACCAGATCCTCAACCGGTACCACCAATACCGAATCCCTGACCATCACCAACCCGGCCGCCGGATACAACTACATCAGCCTCCATGGAAAGACCGCCTGCACCGGAGTGGCAATCAGCACGCGTTACTAAAGCCAGCCGGGCCGGCTCTCCTCGCGCCACCGCGAGGAGAGCCGGCCCGCTGCCGGTCATCGGTCGCGGACTTGAAGGCCATGGTCTGCCACCTAGTACAGCCCGTACCGGCGCAACCGCGCCTGTTAACTACGTCAACTCCGCCGCGTCCACGGTTGGAATCAGGATCATGCGTGGCACCAGACCAGGCTGGTGCCACAATCAGAGTGCCTACGGCGCCGCCACCGGCTGGTCGACATCCGCTCAGTCGATTGTCACAGCCGAACTCGCGATTGTCGGCGGTCCTCTGACCCAGCTCACGGCCGTCGCTCATCAGAGGTCGGCAGTAATGGCCGCTATTCGAAGACCTGCATGTCGACAATTGCACTGGCAGGCGCCTGGTTGTGAGCCTGGACAATTCATGAGCGGACCCGGCTGTCCAACGGTGCGCAATCGACCCAGCTCGTTACTGTGCTCTTCCTTGCAATGCCTAGACTTCAAAGCCGGCGTGCATGAGTTCCTGTGCCCGCTGAAGAGCTTCCACTTCTGTAATGGAAGCGGAACCTGCATAAAGCTGCGCCAGTGCCATTACCAGGGTCGTCGCGCCGAGGGCGAGCGTGTTGTGATGCTCCATCAATGCGGAGACTTTCTGACAGATATCTCGTTCATCTATGGATTCACTCGCATGGGCGGTGTGCTGGAATTCCGTTGCATGGAAATGGCCGTAGAGCATCGACCACATGTCAGTTCGCTGACCCGTCATGACGCCAAAAATGATTTCAGTTGCAATCATGACCAGTCGGTCTCCCGCAGCCACGATCAGCGCGTCTTCCGGGTCCATACCGGGCGAAACGATCCGAAGGCTGTCTGAGTAACGGCCGCGCGCATGCATCGATCGATACGACAGGGCGGTTGTCGTTACGCACGCGTCAAGAATCAGAGCGCGGCCGTAGCGGATACGTGAAAATCGTCGACGGCATCCGGCTGCCGAGGTGGCATGAGGTGAGGGACCGAGATGCGGGCCCTCATCGTCGCAGGAGGCGCCTGGTGGTTAGCGAACCGAACCCCTCACCCCCAGCTAGTGGTCAGCCGACCTCGACCGGTCTCAGTTTCGCGGCGGGCTTGGCTGTCATGGTTGCCGCGGCCTTGCTGGCAGCGGCGGTGTTCCCGCCGACCGAGCCGCCGGGTCGGATGCTTGTCATGGCTGGCGCGGCTGGGGTCTTTGCGTCTGTAGTGGCAGACTTACGGGTGGTGGCCGCTGTCGCCGGGGTTGGGATGTCAACGTTCGTTGGATTCCTGACCAACCAATTCGGCGGTGCATGGTCGTACGCCGTGGCCATCGGCTTCGCCGGCGCGCTCGGGAGCGGCTACCGACTCATGCGGTCTCTGCCCGGTTCAGAGGGTCAACAGCCCAGCCCGGCGGCGGGATACTGTCCGGTCACCTTCAACCGTGATTCGGTGAGCTCGCCGCAGGGCACGCCGGGCGGTCACTCTCGTGAGGCGTGACCGCCCGGCCACTATCCCGGACGCCATGGATCGCGGCAGCCCGTGCAGCCAGGCGTCGCGTCGCGCCGCTACCCTAGACAGCGTTTTCTCCATCCGTGTGGAACTGGTCACCGGTCGTGGCCGGGATTACTGGCCGCGCCCTGGCCGCATTTTCACGACCCACCGTAAGCACACCTTTGCCCAATTGGCCGAGGCGATCGACATCGCCTTCGGGCGCTGGGACCTGGCGCACCTGCGCATGTTTGTCCTGGCTGACGGGGTAGAGATGAGTTGGTCACCCTGGCGGGACGGACCAGCGTTTCCCGGTACCCGGGACGGCCGCTGTAGCCGGCTGGACGAGCTGATCGTGGGCACGGTCTTCGCGTACGTGTTCGACCTCGGCGAGGACTGGGCGCACCTTTGTACCGTCGGGCCCCCTGATGCCTCCGTCGCGATGCCACTGCCGTCGCAGCCGCCTCGGCCCGACCGCGGCTGGGGTAATCTCCCCGATCAGTACGGGCGTCACCACCCCGACGACAGGGCTAGCGCTGCAGTGCCGCGCGGCTCGTCGGCACTGCTGAACGACCTTCCGTCGATCCTGCCTTCCTGGGGTCCCCATGGTGGTGGACCGCGGCGCCGCGCCGCGGGAATTCGTTCGCCCCAGCAGTGGCGCCCCCTGAATCCGCCGCGCCGCGGCGGCAGCGATCCTACGCGCCGGAGGTCCGAGGCGCCCTGATCTTCTTCCTGCTGGTTGGGAGACGGTCGTGCGAAGACCACCTCCACCGGAATGAGATAGGCTGCCGCTCTCGACTCTGAGCCTGGAAGCTGGCGGAACAAACCGCCCTGCGCGCCGCACCCAGTCGTAGATCCTCTGGTCGCTGATCTTCAAGTCCCGGGCGGGCCCTCGCCGATCGCCATTGGGCGTGAGAAGGTCACGACCTTGCGACGAAACTCGGGGAAAGATCTTCTCGGTGCGACTCGACTCCAAGAGCGGCGAGCGGCGAATCAACCAATCCACTCCGCCGACCTTAGGGGGACGTTAGGCAGCGGACAGCGCCTACTGGATCTGGGCGGTCGGCGGCTTCTCAAGAGCTGATCCCTGGGCTACCGGCCTCGACGTTGCTCGGGCGGCGGCTATCGCCGCCCGCCCGGATGGCACCATGATCGCCACGATGGCCACAACGATGGTGACTAGGCCAGCCACGACTAGCAGGGTCTGAACACTGATCACGTCTGCCAGGGGGCCGAACACCACCATGCCTGCCGGAGTGGCCAGAGCCATGACGATGCCGACGTAGCTGAACACCCGGCCGTGCATTTCTGGCTCCACCGTCTCTTGGATCAAGGTCATGAACGGGGTGGAGAATAGGGGAACCAGGAGCCCGAACATGAACATGAAGCCGTAGAAGACCCACAGGTTGGCGCTGAGGCCCAGCGCCACGGTGAAAATCGCGAAGCCGAAGGTGGAGGTCAGGACCAGTCCGATCCGGCTGCGCTTGACCAGCCAGGTGGAGATCAATGCCCCGCCGAGCAGCATTCCTACGCTGAATGCGATCTCCAGTATGGCCAACATCCACTTCGCGCCACCGAAGGTTCGGGTCAGCATCAGTGGCGTGACGAACGACGGTGCGACGGTGAGCATGAAGATGATCGCGAAGACCAACAGGAGCCAGCGGACGATCGAGTGGGTCCAGATGTACCGTATGCCCTCGACCAGGTCGTGTCGATAGGTGGTCGTAGGCTCGGCCGCTCGATCGAGGGTGGGCACCCTAACCAGGGCCAACAGCCCGATGCCGATCACGACTGTGCTCACGTCCAGGAAGAAGGCCGGCACGACACCGAAACCGGCGTAGATGCCGGCAGCCATCGCCGGGGCCAGCAGGGCCATCGCGGAGCTGATGGTCTGGAACATGCCGTTGACCCGCATCAGCTGTTGTGGCGGCACGATTTGCGGAATCATCGCTTGCACCGTCGGTGTCTGCACCCCGGCTCCCAATGAGCGGACGGTGACGGCGAGCAAGATCACCCATAGGGCCGTGATGCCGTTCGCCATCAACAGGGCCAAGATCAAGGTCACTGCTGCGATACCCGCATCGGCAATGATCGTCAGCGTCTTGCGGTTCATCCGGTCGGCCAGCACTCCGCCGAAGATCGACACTAAACCCTGGGGGCCGAACGCGCATACGGCGTAGAGCGCGATCGCTAAGCCGGACCTGGTCTCAAGCGTGACATACCACATAACCACGTATTGGACGACCATTGAACCGAGCAGCGACACCGTTTGGCCGGACAGGAAAAGCGCGACGTTGCGTTTCCAGTTTGTGGGTGCGGGCGCGGGACTGGTCTCGGGGGCAAGGCTTGTCTCGGGCACGGTCTCCTCAATCTGGGTATTGTGCAGCGCCGACAGAGATAGCGGCCGGTGACCCGCTCAGGGCGCTGGTGGAGGCCGGTCGGGTCGGCCTGCATGTGGTGCGTCGGTGGGCACTCGTACGATCAACCAGAGACCGGCAACTGTCCGGGCGCAGCCGGCGCCCTAGTCAAACGGTGCTTTTTGGTAGCATGAAAGCTCTCATGGTGTGCCAGGCTTGTGCCTTTGTACCCTCGGTCGATGTCCGCGCAGTCGATCGTAACCATGGCCGGCCGTCTCGTCGGACATTAAGACGACCTGGCTAGGGGTGGGATCGCCCCCGGCTGGCCTGCGGGACGTTGACTCACGTAGAAGATCACGGCGAGGATCGTAAGGGCAGCGGCGAGCCCGAGCAGGCCCAGGATGAGCGCATATTGGGTGGCCGGGCGGCTGGGAGGTGCGCTGTCCTGGCGTTTCTGCGGGCTGGTCATCCTGTACTCCTGCTGTCTGCGGCTATAGGACCCTCGTGGAGGTGACCAGCCACTGCCCATCGGGCCTCTGGGTCAGCTCGCACGTGTACTCGCCCCGAACCATCGCCCCGAAGCCGTTCTGCGCGTCGACCGTGCCAGCGACGTCGTAGTAGTGAGTGCCGAAGCCGCTGTCCCCGCGACTGACGATGGTGTCAGTGAACTCGGCGGTGGATGGGGCCCGCAGCTTCTTGCTGATCGCGGCCTGGCAGTGCCGGATGGCCTCATTCTTGTCGCGGTGCACCAGCGCGCAGGCCACCGCGCCGGCGCCGATCAGGCCGACGACGGCCGTGACGAGAATCCGTTGCCAGCAGCGCGACGTCCGGGCCGGTGCGCCAGGGGGCCGGTCAGTCAGCCCCGCGGGCTGGTCCGATGCCCGCGGCCGGTGGGAGTTCGAACCGGCGTGAGGGGATTTTAGGTAAGGGCCGGTCGGCTGGTCGGGCGTGGTCACGATTTTGCCCCCGGTCCAGGATGATTGCATCGGGATGGTCGGGAAAGGACCCTACTGCCGGTTGTTACTCGGCGGTTATTTGATGTCGCTATAGGTTGCGCTTCGCGGGTTGCCTGTCGTTCAGGCGGGCCGCTAGCGCGCACCGAGGCCCCGTAGCTGTTGGCGTTGTGCGGGCCTCGCCCTGGTTGATGCCGGACATTCACCTGTGGGTGGGGGCGCTAAGGCGTGTTTCGTAACTCGGGGTTGGCCGGTTGAAGTCACGGCGTGGCGGTGATCGATAACTGAAGAGGTCTCCGGTACTTGGTACAACGACCAAGAAGCACCATGCACCGGAGACCTCGTGGCCACCTTAGCGGTGACGAGGCGGCATGACCTGACTGACGCGCAGTGGGCTGTCCTGGCCCCGTTGCTGCCTGCTGCGTCGTCTACCGGTCGGCCGCCGAAGTGGGAGAAACGGCAGCTCATCGACGGGATTCGGTGGCGGATCCGGATCGGTGCGCCGTGGCGAGACGTGCCAGTGGAGTACGCGCCCTGGCCGACGGTCTACGGACTGTTCCGTCGGTGGCAGCGCGATGGCACGTGGGACCGAATCTTGTCAGCGTTGCAGGCGCAGGGCGACGCCCGGGGACGCATCGACTGGACGGTCAGCGTGGACTCGATGACCAGTCGCGCTCACCAGCACGCCGCAGGTGCCCGCACCGACGGTCATCTGCAGAAGGAACCACCCGGCGGGGTTCATGACGAGCCGGCCGATCACGGGCTGGGTCGCTCCCGTGGCGGGCTGACGACCAAGACGCATCTGGCCTGTGAGCAGGGCCAGAAAGTCTTGTCCCTGATCGTCACCGCCGGGCATCGCGGGGACAGCCCGCAGTTCATCCCGGTCCTGCGCCGCATCCGCGTGAACCGCCTCGGTGTCGGCCGGGCCAGGACCAGACCGATGCTGGTGCTGGCCGACAAGGCCTACACCAGCCGCGCCACCCGCAGATACCTGCGCTCTCGCGGGATCCGGGCGTGCATCCCGAGCAAGAAAGACCAGGACGCCCACCGCGAAGCCAAAGGCTCCCACGGCGGGCGCCCACCGGCGTTCGACCCGCAGCTCTACCGGCTACGCCACGCTGTCGAGAACGGCATCAACAGGCTCAAACGCCACCGCGGCGTCGCCACCCGCTATGACAAGTTGGCCGTCCGGTTCCACGCCGTCCTGACCATCACCATCATCACCGAATGGCTCTGACCGGCTTATGAAACACGCCTTAGAGTCGGCGTAGCGGTGGACTGTAGGTGAGCAGCTTCCTGCCACTCCGTCATGACGGCGCCGGACAGTTGCCGGGTCAGCTACCGGCCGGGGCGGGTGAGACGTGTACGGGCCGGCGGCGCCGGCGGGCGAGCAAGCCGAGGGCGATGTCGACGAGGAGGAAGCCGAGCAGGGTGACGCCGAACCAGGGCAGTGCCCAGCCGAGTGCCACGGTGACCGGTACGCCGAGCAGCAGCGCCCACCACGGAAGCCCTCGGACCCCACCTCGGGCGGGCGGTGCGCCGAGCGGTGCGCGGCGGTCGGCGCGGGTGGGGCGGCGTTGCCACCACATGCGGTAGCCCCAGACGACGACGCAGAGCAGGCCGAGAGCGAGTGCGGCGAGCAGGATCTGGTTGATCGGCCCGAACAGGATTCCCATGTGGGCTTGAATGCCGAGGCTGCTGAGCTGTGCGAGCAGTGGCCAGTCGGCGAAGTCGCTGCGGGCGGTGACCGCGCCGGTGGTGGGGTCGACGGCGATCCGGTCCCTCGCGACCGGCCAGGTGTTGTCGACCTGGGCGACGGTCCATGCCAGGCCGGACTCCGCGGCGGGGCTGATCTCCGTCGGCCCCGTGAGTCCGGCGCTGCGCGCGGAGGTCAGCACGGTGTCGTAGGACGCCGGATTGTCCGCCGTGCCGGGTGCCGCGTCACCGTGCTGGTGCCCGCCGTCGCTCGCGGGCGGGGGCACGCCGTCGAGGGTGGTGGAGAGTTGCGGAGTGCCGGCGCGCAGGAGGTCCAGGCCGGCGCCGAAATTCGCGCCGGCGTACCGGGACCAGGTCAGGCCGGTGACGGAGAGGAACAGCAGGCCGACCGCGAGCCAGACGCCGGTGGTGGCGTGCCAGCCCCGCGTGCGGCGGACTCCCTTGCGGGCGCTCAGGTCCGGCACGAGCAGGTGTGCCGTCCGGGCGCGGGTGGCGTTGCGGCGGCGCCACCACAGGATCACGCCGCCGAGAACGAGCAGCCACAGCCAACTCGCGGCGATTTCGGAGTAGTGCCGGCCGACCTCACCGAGGTGCAGGTTGCGGTGCAGGTCGTCGAGCCAGGTGGTGGCCGGGGTGGAGCCGAACCAGGTGGTGAGCTGCCCGGTGACCTCGCCGGTGTACGGGTCGACGTAGACGGTGTGCTGCTTCTCGCCGAGTTCCTGCATCGAGAACACCACCCGGGTGGTCCGGTCGCCGGCGCCGGGCGCCACGGAGGCGATGGTGCCGTCGGGGTGCGCGGCGCGGGCGGCGGTGACCTGGTGGGCGAGGGTCTTCGGCTGGCCGCCGACGGCGGCCACGGCCAACTGGTCGCCGTAGAGGACCTGATCCAGCTGCGGGGTGATCGTGTAGGCCAGGCCGGTCAGGGCGGCGACCAGCAGAAACGGGGCGACCAGGATGCCGGCGTAGAAGTGCAGCCGGGTCAGCAGCGCGGCGAAGGGCGTGGGCTCGCGGCTGGGACGAGCGGTCTGCGTAGCGGCGGGGGCATCCGGCGCGGGATCGCCGGACAGGTCGGTGACGGACATCGACTACTCCGATCGGAAATGGAGGTTTCTGGTTCGGGGTGGCTCGTGCCCGTCGAGCCCTGGGCTGCCCGGTTGCCGTCTCCCGGTCGAGTAGTCGGTCAGGACCGTCAGGAAGTTCCCGGCTGCCCCCATACCTCTTCGAGGTCGCTGTCTAGCGGTGCCCGGACGGTTTACGCCCCGGTGCGGGCTGGCAGCGGTGAGGAAGACGTCGTAGCGGGTGAGGTCGTCCTCCTCACCATCGGCCTCGGCGCGGCGCGGTCGGCGCACGGTCGCGCCGAGCCGCCTCGCGCTGGCCGGCGCGGATCCACTGCCGAACACGGATGATCATGACGGCGGTGGCGGGGATCTCGCCGAACGCCCGGGCGATGCCTGCCCCTCGTTTCTGGCCATCCAACAAGGAGGCGCCCATGCAGGAGGGACGGCGAGATGCCAGTCGGGGGGCGATGACGTTTGTGGTCTGCATGAGCACAAGGCCGAAGACGCCGTGCGCCATCATCGCGACCAGATGGATGATCACCATGATGGGATGCGGAACCCGGGGGGCCGGGGCCGACGCCGATGAGCACCCAGAACAGCAGATGACCGGAGACGACGCGTCGCCGAGCATGGCCAGATGGCCCAGGTGCGAGCACGTCAGCGCACCGAGCAGGTCGCCGAAGTAGAGGCTGAACACGTTGCCGGAGTAGATGCTTAGCGCCACGATCGGGTAAGTGAACAGCTTCGCCGGTCGGCTGTGCAGGGCGGGCAGCAGCCAATCCCGCGCACCCTGCACCTGCGGGTCGATAGGGCGGCGTAGCGCGCGCAGGGCGAGCGTGATCGGAGCCCCACGGACGAGGAGAGTCGGTACCAGCGTGGCCAGCGCCATGTGCATGCTGAACAGCACGTGCGCGTAGCAGGCCACCCCCAAGACCGGTGGTCCCGGCGAGCACGACCAGGCCAGCGAGCCAACTAGCGGCGCGGACGAGCAGCCAGGTCTGCCGCTCCTGCGCACCCGGCGCAAACCGGCCAGGTATCCGGCACCGCTGAAGGCAACGACAGCCAACACAAACATGTCCGGCAGCGGCTGGCCCAGCAGGTTCCCAGCGCTGGGCGCGGCGGGCATCGGGAAGCCGAGCATCTCGGTCCCCGGATCGGCGTCGATCGGACCCGTGGCGACCGGCGTGGGGCTGCGCGACTACGCCACGGCCAGCCCGACGGTCGCCGCGAACAGGACCACTTCACCTGCCGCCAGCCGGGCGAACGCGCGCGGCCGGCCCGCCCGCAGCGCGGGCAGCGTCCGTGACCAGAGCGTACCTCGAACTGCCCGACGTCGAGGGCGGAGGCGTAGCCGCTCAGGCCAGCCCGGTCCCGGGACGATTCGAACCACGGAGTAGTCGTTCATGATGACCCGGTCGCAGCTGCAGTGGTAGCCGCCCCGGTAGGCGGGGCTCCCGCGATGTCGACCTACTACACCGGCTCCAAGTTGCCAGCACGGGACCGATCCTTGTCGACCTTGAGGTGGGTCAGCAGCAGCTGACGTACTGGCCGGTGCGAGCGTCACGGCCGCCTCGCGTTGGTCGGTGCTGCCCGGGATGTCACCCGGGCGTCCGACACCCTGCCAACCGGGCCGTTCGACGCGCCACGAGCGTTGCGCCTCTCCTGAATGATCTTTCTACTGCCCGCCCCCGCCGGCGTCACCACCGCCATCACCACCGCCGTCACCACTGCCACAGACAACGGCGCCGCTGGTTCCGTCCGAATGGCGGATGAGGTTCGGTGATTGTCTTGCGGGTCCGCGATCAGCCATGAGTGACGACAGCCAGCGCGCAAGCCGTTGGTGCAGTGGCTCCCGTCGGGCAGGCGTCGGAGGTGTCGGGTCGTCGGTGTCGTCAGGGTGGACATAGCGCTCCATGAGGGAAGCATGGCACACAACGACACATGTTGATCCGCTGAAACCTCACGCGCTCGCTCAGCGTGGTCTGCTCGGCTTGCCGGATCGTCGGCCGGGGGACGGGCGGGAACTGGTCCACACCCATGAGTCGCAGCTGGTAGGTGTAGCTGCCAGCGGCGTTGCGCCAGCGGTCGGTGGAGAGGGCGATCCGGGGGCGGCCGGCGGGCCCAGGCAAGGATCTGACCCTCGTCCTATCGCTATATCGAATGCCGCGAGGAGGGCGCACGGCAGCGGACCCGGCAGTAGCGTGTCTGCCCGACCACTATCTGCAACTCGCCGCGCGGGGGCATTCATGACCACACCGGATCAGCGCCAACCAGCGGCAGAGGGCAAGCCTGCCCCCTTCTGGCGGTCGCCCACCCTCGGCCTAGCCGTGATCATTGCTGCCTTTGTGGCCGCTGCCGTCTCTTTCTTCATCGCATCTCGCGGCCAGCCGGAGGCGCCGCCGACCAGCTCAGGAGTCAGCCCCTCAGTGACGCCGGCCTCGACATCCAGTGCCAGTAGCAGTCCCGAAGGGCTGCTCCCGCTTGGGAAGAGCCATGTGTCCCCCGACGAGGTTGTCACCGCCACTGTTTACGCATACAAGCAGCCTGTCGCGCGGTCCGCGCCGCGCCCTGGCGGGCGGCTGGGATTCGAGTGGGCGGCTGCCGACATCAAGGTGTGCGTCAACGACGACTACGCCGGGGGGCAGGTCAGCGTCAGCAATGCATCGTGGGTGCTGGTGTACGCCGACACCGGTCAGATCGAACCGTCGAAGACTGGTTATGAGTCGTTCCTGAAGCCGGAGTATCCGTGGAGGGCCAGAGTGTTGACACCGGGCCGGTGTGTCCGCGGGTGGATTACCTATCCGGTTCCGGCGACAGAGCGGCCGGTGGCGGTGGAGTACGCAGCCAAAAGCGAGCCGGTGCCGCCGCGTTGGGCGGTGCGGTAGCGGGGAGGGGCCCGGCCGGTTCCCACCGCCTGTAGCCAGCGCGCAGGTCAGCGCCAGCCAACTGGCGGCCTCACCTCTTGAGACGCCGTCGACCGACCTGGCAGCGGACGCCAGATCTTGTGGCCTGGGCTGCTGGGAGCGGGTCGTTACGAGCGGGCAGCCGTATACATCGGCGCAGGCCCGAGCAATCAGCGGCGACGAAGGCCATGCGCCGGGCGATGCCGAGCTGCCACGTGCGCGCCGATGCCGGCTGGCGGGCGACAGCAGTGACCGGGAGCCAGCCGGGCAGTACGTGGCTAGCCGCGGCTCGGCCACCTCGACGCACGGTGGAGCGCGTCCTTCCCCGGAACCTGGCCGCACGACGACCTTGTTGCAAAGTTCTGGTAACTACCGAATACTGGCATCAGGAGGCGGGCGCCCGGGCATGCGATGATCCGCACCTTTCGCCCGGGTGACTGCCCCACAAGCCGCCGACGTCGATCCTGTGAGGAGTTGCTGGTGAGCGTCTACTCGCTGCCCGACATGCCGTACGACTATGGCGCTCTCGAACCGGCGATGTCCGGCGAGATCTTGGAGCTGCATCACAGCAAGCACCACGCCGCTTACGTCAAGGGCGCCAACGATGTCCTTGAGCAGCTCGCCGAGGCCCGCGACAAGGGCGACTTCGGGGCGTTGGTGGGGTTGGAGAAGACGTTCGCGTTCAACCTGTCCGGACACGTGCTGCACTCGATTTTCTGGAACAACCTGTCCCCGAACGGGGGCGACCGCCCTGAGAGCGAGCTGGCCGCGGCGATCGAGGAGCACTTCGGTTCGTTCGACGGCTTCGCCGGGCAGCTGTCGGCGGCCACGAAGAGCGTGCAGGGCTCCGGGTGGGGTGTGCTGGCCTGGGAGCCGCTGGGGCGGCGGCTGATTGTGGAGCAGGTCTACGATCACCACGGCAACGTCGGTCAGGGTTCTACGCCACTGCTGGTCTTCGACGCCTGGGAGCACGCATACTACCTGCAGTACCGCAACGTGCGCCCGGACTATGTCGACCGGCTGTGGAACCTGGTCGACTGGACCGACGTCACCGCCCGTTTCGACGCCGCCCGCGCGCAAACGACGAAGCCCTCATCGACGTGACAGGTCCCGTCTCGGTAGCGGCCGACCTCGTTCAACGCGCCGGTGGTGTCATCGCCGCCCGCCGTCGCGGTGACTTCGCCGGCGCGGAGACCCTCCTGGCTTCGTTCGAGACCGAACAGGCCCGGACCCTCGGCTTCTACCTGCTCGCCGATCTCGCCCTGGGGTTGGTCCGCGCGCAGACGGGCCAGTCCCCAGACGAATTGATGCGAGAACTCACCCTCCTCGTGGCCACCACATCGCCGCCCCCGCCTGACTGACGACGGGTCTGGCGACCCGGTGGCCGCGCCCGTCCACCCTCGCGGCGCATCCTCCAAGTCGTCACCGACGACTTGGACCCGACGAGGCAACGCCAGCGGCCCCAGCGTCCGCGGCCATCGAGGAAGCGGCGATATCGCCTTCTTCGTGGTATCAGCGAGAAGGCCATTCAAACCCGCCCAATCGCTGGCAAGGCCCGGGGCTGCCTCAAGTTCTCGAACGTCTTCGACCGCGGCCATCGCGTGCCAAGTTCGGTGTCAGCGGCAGTGTCACGCTCGATGAAGGTCTTTCAACGTCTGGGCACTGGCCGTCATCATCTAGGGCAGCGGTGAGACGCTCACACGCGTAGCCGATGTAGTTCTGCTCGGCGTGGATCGCCTCGATCCGCGCGAGGCGGACTGGTGCCTGCCGCAAACTCGTCGCTCAAGCCACCGCTCGGGCCCCTGCGTCACCCTCTCGCCGCACGGTACGCCTCGCTGCGGCGACGGCTCGCCGCCCGCAGGACGGACACACCGGCACGTCGGCTCAGCACCCCAGAGGATGGACAGCGGCGCTGGTTCGCCGTGCCTGTCAAGGGCGTGGCGACGTGAGAGGGAACCCGGTGCGAGTCCGGGACTGCCGCGGCAGCAGTGAGTGGGAGCGACCGCCGTCAACGAAGCACTGGACCGTGAGGTCTGGGAAGCGACGGCCAGGAGGAGACCGGGCGAATCCGGTCGTACCCGCCAGTCCGAAGACCTGCCCGCACCGCGCACACCATCCGGCGTGCGCCGCCGACAGCCGCTCGGGAGGGCCGGGTCGGCCTTAAGATGCGCGGCTATCCGGAGGTCGAGGCGTCCCTCCAGCAACTGGCCGCCGCTGCGGCTGAGCTGCGCGGACGTTAAGCCGCCGGGCGGAACGCCGCGCCGTTCCGCCCGGCGGAGCCCGGTCCAGCCCTTGAGGGGTACGGGATGAAGGTGCTGCGATTCTCGTCCACGTCGAGCCTGCGGCTGATCGCTGCGGCGGCCCGTTGCGGGCAGGTCTTCCGTTAGCAAGTCACACAGCCCAGGCCGATTTGGCGTGGCGCCTTCCGCCGCGTGCAGATCCATCCCGGCGGAGTAGACCAAACGGTTGGCGGGCCGGGCCTCGCCACCCGGGCCGACCGCGTAGACCTTGCCGGGCTGGTTATAGCCGCCGTGGTGGCGGGTGATGTGCGGGCGATCCACAAGTGGCGCGGCTGTCGGGCATCGCGGCGACCTGGGTGATGACTGGGCCGAGCGAGCTGAACGCCTTGCAGACGTTCTACAGCGGGCAGGTTCCGCCGGTGTGGGAGAAGGTAAAGCCGGTGGCGAACTGGCGCTTGCACATGTTGTCGACGCGGTCGACCCGGATGAAGAAGAACTGTATCCCTCGCGCGCGGGCGCTGTAGGGCGCTGAGCCGGTGGCATCCCGTCCCCCCTCCCATGGCGAAGTGGTAGCCGAGCAGGTCGAGTTCTACCGGCGTCGCCGGCCGCCGTCAGAAGAAATTCGAGCGATGGCCGGACTTCGTCCTGCTAGATCGCTCCGAGGTCACCATGACCGCACCGTTCATGCGCGCATGCACCGAATGCTGGTCAGCACCCCTCACCGGCGTGGCGCGCATGCGATCGGCGGGATGGCCGTGTGTTCATCCCCAGCTGGAATCCCAAGGTCAATGAGACAGCCGTCGACCGGGGTGCGGGCGGACAAGCGGCGAAAGGCCGGCGACGGATTCGACGGTTCGGGGGTCGCCCATCCGGGCCTGGTCGCCACCTGCCGGGAGGAGTTCCACGTACTGCTGGGCGACCGCCGGACGAGCTCGACCGGCTCCGCGACGACGTCATCGTCGCCACCGCTGGACTGCGGTCCAACATCGCCGTCGCGCGGGGCTACGTCGACGCCTGGCTTGGGCGCCGGCGCGGTGGCGCTGGGGAACGTCGTGGAGGACGCCGCCACCGCCGAGATCGCCCGCTGCCAGATCTGGCAGTGGCTTGACCACGCCACGCCCCTGGCCAACGACGGCACCGTGACTGACGAGCTGGTCCGGTCCATCCTCGCTGAGGAACTGGCCCGCCGGAAGGTCGACCGCGACTCCGACGGCCGCGAGCGCGCCGGGGCAGGCCGCGCGAATCGTCGAGGACACCGCGCTAGGGGAGGATCTGCCAGCCTTCTTCACCACCGGCGCATATGCTCGGTATCTCGGCCCGGGTCGGGGATCCAGCGGGTCGGCCTGCTGAGTAGTCGGCCTATCGGGTGCCGGGTAGGCCCACGGACCTTCCCGACACCCACCTCTGCTGCCCCGCCTTTGGGCCGCGGCCGTTGCCGTCAGCGCTGGCCTCCGCCGGTGCCGGGAGGTTCATGAGCGGCTGGGCTGGCTGACAGGGTTGGGGTCATGCGAGCTGACCAGGCGTACCG
Organism: Micromonospora sp. WMMD1274; assembly: GCF_049179035.1. Taxonomy (NCBI): domain Bacteria; kingdom Bacillati; phylum Actinomycetota; class Actinomycetes; order Micromonosporales; family Micromonosporaceae; genus Micromonospora; species Micromonospora sp. WMMD1274. Next base: position 410,519 of record NZ_JBMHMG010000001.1, on the reverse strand, counting down.
ACTCATCTACTGCAAGCTTGGCCAGCAGTCGCTGCGTGTGAAGTCTGGCGGCTTGGTCGTGTTGTATCGAGGCGGCGAATGCCTCCACTGCAGGCGGCGCGGTGCAGGTGAGCTGCGCGTGGTGATAGACCGCATCGCCGACGTGCAGGAGACTCTGCCCCTGGGTTGCCTCGTCGACTAGTACGCCGGCGTGTCCCGGAGAGTGGCCCGCCAGCGCGACCAGACGGATCGATGCCGGGAGGCCCTCCAATGTCCAGGAGAACTGCCCCCGCCAATGAGGCGCCGGAGCGGGTGGGGAGGCCCACGTTACATCGTGCGCCCACTGCGCAGACACAGACATGACACGTCCGTCGCCCTTCTCCACAGCCAAACGACATTCGGTCGTGGCATGAACACGGGCCAACGGAAAGTCAGCCAGGCCGCCAACGTGATCGCGGTGATGATGAGTCAAGATCACGTCCGAGACATCCCGTGGATCCCGGCCCAGCGAGATGACCCGGGCCTTGAGCGTCTCGTCGCGATCGAGAGCTGGCTCGACCTGCGCGATCCAGTCTTCGCCTAGGCGACGTTGAGGGAAGTCGATGTCCGCGCATCCAATGCCGGTGTCGACGGCGATGAGCTGGCCGTCTAGCTCGATCAGGAGGCATCTGCAGACGAAGTGGGGTACCCCGAAGATGGCATGCCCGCCCGGAACGTTCAGGGTGCCGCAGTTGAGCTCGTGAATTCGCACTCGGTGGACAGTAGAAGTTCGTGCCGACACGAAGTCAACGACTATAGGCACATGTGCATCAAGCTACTGAGAATCGGCGAGGCGGCGGAACGTCTCGGCGTCTCCGCACACCTGCTCAGACACTGGGAGGCCATCGGGGTGATCACTCCGTACCGCACCGCCAGCGGAGCCCGACGGTACGACCAGGGTCTGCTGGATGCGCTCTCCATTGCGATCAAGTGCCAGCACGCCGGCATGCCGCTCAGCGCGATCGCGCGACTGCTGAACGGCCAACGGCGCGAGCGTAAGCACCTTGTGGCTCAGCAGCGCGATGCGATCAACCGGCAACGTGTGCATCTCGAACGGATCGTGAACTTCCTCGATCACGTCCTGGAATGCTCCCACCCCGTAGTTCGGGAGTGTCCAGCTTGTCAAGACTTCGTGTCATCAGTGTCCTAACCACCAGTGCCCCGCGTCGCCTGCGCCCTTCTCGCTGGTCGCCTTGGCTCGGCCTCGAGCAGCCATCGGTCGGGGCGGCGGTGGCGACTAGGGAGGCTGGCACGGCCTTGCGGGTTTCGATTTACATGTGCTCCAGGGGTACGGACTCGCATACGCCGCGCATCAGCACCTCCATAATCGAGGCGGTGAGTTCCTCGGGCGGCGCGGAGGCTCGGGCCCAGACAAACGTGTAGATGAACAGGCCCAAGATCGACTCGACGAAGGCGAGGTTGAGCTTGCGGAATTCACCGTTGGCCATCCCCTCCTCCAGAACGCGCCGCCAGCGGTTGAGGTATTGCTGCCGGCGTTGAAGGACCTGAGTCTTGCCGTCTTCGCCGAGCGCGCTGTACTCACGCAGGAAGACGGTCCAGGCGGCCAGGTCGGCTGCCATCGCCTGGCCAAGGTCGCTGCCGAGCTGTTGCAGCTTGCGGGTGGCGTCGGTGGCCGCACCGAGGACGTGCCCGCTGCTGGCGAGAACGCGGTCGATCGGATCGAGCATGATCTCCAGCAGCAGTTGCTCCTTGCTGGCAATGTGGTGGTAGAAGCCCCCTTTTTGCAAACCGACCGCATCGAGTAACTCGGACAAGCCGGTGCCGTGGTAGCCCTGGCGGGCGAATAGGTCGGCGCTGGCGGTGAGGATGCGCGCCCGCGTGTCTTCGTTCCTCGTTCGCATGCGTCGTCCCTTTCGTGCCTTAGCCCGGCCGAAAAAAGGCGGGTTACGTTTCGATCTCACTCTACCGGACCGACTGGTCGGTCCGGTAGCGTCCCCTGCCACACGGACCGACTGGTCGGTCGGCAGGGGGTGGGAGACTCGTGTCCGATAGCGAAGCAGGAGGTGGCCTGCGCGCCGTCTACGACGGCGTGCGGGCGATCCTCGCGGACAGCGCTGGCGCGCGGGCGGTGTGGGGCCCGAATCTCATTGGCGACCCATCCTTCGCGGCTGTTGCGCTACGAGCCGCAGGGGCGAGCTGGTACTGGGCTGCGGTGGGCTTCGCGGGAAGATCCTTCTGGGACGTGCATGTGGGGATTCTGCCCCTCCTGGCGGGCTACTCCGTTGGCCTTCACTGGACTCCAGCCGTAGACCACGAAGTCCGGCCCTGGGCGCAGATCGCTGTGCCAGGGGGCACCCTGCAGTTCGCCGCAGGCGCCGGGGAGTACCAGCTGCTGTCCTCCGACTCCGCTGGCGTCGCCATTCACAGCACCCAGTCCGCTGTAGACGTGGCTCTGTCCATCTCCTGGCGGGTCCTTTCCTTAGAGATCACCGATCAGCCGGGAACAGCTGACGTGTGCCCATGAGCAAGCTGAGCACAAGGGAGTAGACATGCGGTTGAAAAGGGCGATGGTGGCCGCCACGCTGGCGAGCGCCAGCATGCTGTTCGCCGGCTGCGGCAATGCGACCGGTGGGTCGAGCTCGTCGGCGAGCGAATGCGACCCGAAGGGAGTCGGTCCAGGTGTCACGGACAAGGAGATCCGGGTGGGTGCCACCATGCCGCTCTCCGGTTCCGGTGCTGCCGGAGGCATCGGCACCAAGGAGGGGCAGGAGGCATATTACGCCAAGCTCAACGCCGAGGGCGGGGTCCAGGGCCGGAAGATCAAACCGATCATCCTGGACGACGCATACGACCCCTCGACCGCCCAAAAGCAGATGCGCCAGCTGGTCGAAAAAGAGGAGATCCTCGTCGTCTCCGGGGGCGAGGGCACGCCGAACTTCCTCGGCGCCGTTCCGTATCTCGAACGTAAGAAGGTTCCGGCCATTGCGCCGTACGCCCCGAGTGACGAGTTGGGCGGCGATAAGAACCCGCACATCTTCATGGCGACGGTGGACTACATCCAGGAATTCGAAATCCTGACCAACTACGTACTGCAGCAGGGCACGCCGAAGAAGATGGCCCTGGTTGGTGTCTCCGGCAACGTCGGGGACAACGCCAAGGCTGGCATGGACAAGGCGCTCAAGGGCAAGGGTGTCGAACTGCTCTACGTACCCGAGACGCCGGGCACCACCGATTTCACCCCCATCGCCACCCAGCTCAAGCAGTCCAACGCCGAGTACGTGTTCCTCATCCTCACGAACGCCGACACCGGCGGTCTGCTCCAGGCCATGTCCCGCATCGGGTACTCCCCGAAGACGGCAGCCTGGGCCGGCATGAGCGACGACTCCTACATCAAGGAGTTCGGGGCGCTGTCACAGAACATGCTGGTGGCGCTGGAGACCGCATCTCTGACGAGCGACAACGCCCAGGTGAAAAAGTTCGTCGCCGACTTCACCATGCAGGCCGGCAAGGCGCCGAGCAAGTTCAACGAGTTGGGCTGGGTGCAAGCGCAGCTCACCGCCGAGGCGCTGAAGCGTGCCGAGAGCCTGTCCCGTGGCTGTGTGATCAAGGCGCTGGAGTCGTTCGACAAGTTCGAGACCGGCATCCTGCCGCCGGTTAGCTGGGGCGAGGGCGACCGCGCGGGCGTCGACGCGGTCGGGATCGGCCAGATCAAGGGCAACGAGCTGGTCGTCCTCGAAGAGACGCAGTCCTTGCAGAACTGATCGGTTGAGGGCGGGGCCGCCCCGCCCCGCCCTCAGCCCGTACGAGACCAGGAGTCCAGATGGGTGACCTCGGTCAGATCCTCGTCGGCGGAATCACGACCGGCAGCCTCTACGCGTTGTTCCTGCTGGGCGTGCTGATCGTCTTCCAGGTCAGCAAGAGCATCAACTTTGCCTACGGGCAGGTCGGCATGATCGCCTCCTTCAGCGCGTGGTTCCTCTACGCGGAGCAAGGGCTGCCGGTGCCGGTGGCGCTGTCGGTGGGCGTCGTTCTCGCGGTAGCTGTCAACAGCGCCATCGACTACATCGCCATCCGCCGGATCCCGCCAGGGCGACCAGGACTGGACCTCGTTGTCACGCTCGGCGTCTTCCTTCTCATCACGGCCGTCATGCAACAGCTGATCGACGCCAACGCGCACACCTTCGTGTCGCTCGGCGCGGACACCCGCACCCAGATCGCAGGCGTCGTATTCAGTGTCAACGACGGCATCGTGGTGGGCCTAACCATCGCAATCATCGCGGTGGCAAACCTATTGCTCAACCGGACCAGCCTCGGTACCTCGCTGCGCGCCAGCGCAGAGGACGCCGACATCGCGCAATCCGCCGGTGTGAACGTCCGGGCTCTACGGACCGCCACCTGGGCGGTGGCGGGCGCGCTGGGAGCGATTGTCGCAGTACTGGTCGCCAGCCGGCTGTCGGTCGACGCATTCTATATGACGCCGTTCCTGATCAAGGCGTTCATCGCCGGGATGATCGGCGGCCTCGACCGGTTTTGGCTACCGCTGGCGGTCGCCGTGACGATCGGCGTGTACGAGTCGCTCACCGTCTTCTGGCTCGGTGCGAGCGCGGGCACACCAGCTGTCTTCCTGCTGATCATCCTTGTCCTGGCGCTGGTACCGAAGCGGTTCGTCAACGAGCGGAATGAGGTGCGGGCATGACAAGCGCCATCTTGAAACGGCCCCGGGGCGAGGCAAAAAGCCCTCACGGGCGCGAAGGGTGGCAATCGCGTCGCCTGATGACCCGCGTGGTCGCCTTCATTGCGATCGCCGCAGTGCCGCCACTGCTGTTCGACGACTACTGGGTCTTCATGGCGGCGCAGGTCCTGGCGTTCGCGATCGCCACGATGGGTCTAGACGTCCTGTACGGGCGTACCGGACAGATGTCGCTGGCGCACGCCTCTTTCATGGGCGTGGGCGCCTATACCACCTACCTGGTCGGGTCGTTCGGCCATGGCCCGATAGTCCAGCTCTCCGCCGTGGCCGCGGTGTCGCTGATTACCGCGCTGGTAGTCGCTGTGCCCACGCTGCGACTGTCCGGCCTGCGGCTGGCGCTTGTGACGCTCGCGTTCGGCGAACTACTCGCCTGGTGGATCCGCAACACCGCCGACCTCACCGGTGGCACCCAGGGCGTGTCAGTCGACCCGCTGGTCATCGGGCGGCTGGACTCCAGCCAGCCGTTGCACGCCTACCTGATCGCTCTGGTTCCGGCAGTGGTCGCGACCGCTCTAGCCGCGCACCTCGGCCGCACGCAGCTGGGTCGCCGGATGCTCGCCGTCCGCGACACCGAGCTGGCCGCGGAGTCGGTCGGCGTGGCAGTGGCCCGCACCAAGATCACCGCATTCCTGATCAGCGCGGTGTACGCCGGCGTCGCAGGCTGGCTGTACGCCGCGATCACCGGGTTTATTTCGCCGCCCGACTTCGACCTGTTCGCATCGGTGTACCTCTTCGTCGCCGTGGTGATCGGGGGAGCAGGGACGGTCATCGGAGCATGGCTCGGCGCGGCATACATCGTGTTGGTGCCCGAGCTGTTCACGCTTGCCGGCCAGCCCAACCTCTACCCGATCGTCGGTGGCGCCCTGCTGGCGATCGTGGCACTTGCTGTGCCCGACGGGATCGTCGGGTTGGGGCGCGGCGCCTGGCGGCGTTTCAAAGGCGTCCGCGACCCACAGGAGGGAGTCAGATGAGCGCGTCCGCCAACACCCTCACCCCACCGGCCGTCCGAACCGAAGGCCTGACGGTCCGCTACGGCGCCTTCCACGCGCTACGCGACATCACGGTGACCCTGCCGGCCGGCGCGATCAGCGGCCTGATCGGCCCGAACGGGGCGGGCAAGACCACCCTGCTCAACGCCATCAGCGGGTACACCCCCATCGCCGAAGGACGCGTGCACGTCGGCGACCGCGACATCACTGCGTTCGGGGTTCGCCGCCGGGCGCTCGCCGGTGTCGTCCGCGGGTTCCAGACCGTGCGACTGCTGGAACGCGAGTCCGTGTGGGACAACGTGCTGATCGGCACCGAGCGGCTCGCACAACCCAGTGCGCTTACCCAGTTTTTCGCGCTGCCCGCGCAGTGGCGCGCCCACCGCCGGGCCGTCACCGCGGCGGCCGAGGTGCTGGACCTGCTGGGTCTCCGTCGGCACGCACACCGCCGGGTAGACGAGCTGCCGTTCGCCAGCCGCCGCTTGGTCGAGGTCGCCAGAGTCCTCGTTTCCTCGCCGTCGGTGATCCTGCTGGACGAGCCGGCCGCCGGCCTCGACCAGGAAGGACGACAAGAGCTGGCCGCAGTGCTCACCCGGGTCCATGACAACCACCCGTCGACCATGGTGGTCGTCGAGCACGACGTGGACCTGGTCAGGAACCTCTGCTCCTATGTCATCGCCCTCGCCTCGGGCGCCTTCCTATGCGGCGGCGCTGCGGAAGAAGTGTTCAGTGACCGACGGGTGCAACTCGCGTACTTCGGGAGGGCTGCCGGTGTTGACGCTTGATTCCATGAAGGCCTGGTACGGGCGTACCCAGGCGCTGTTCGGGGTCGACCTAACCGTCGCACCGGGCGAGACCGTGGCGCTGGTGGGAACCAACGGTGCGGGCAAGACCACCACGCTGCGGGCGATCCTAGGAGCGGTCCGTACTGAGGGAGCAGTACAGGTCGACGGTGTCGACATATCCGACACGCCTACGCACCGGCGAGTTGCCGATCACCGGATCGCGATCGTGCACGAGGGACGTGGCCTGCTGTCCCAGCTGACCGTGCTGGAGAACCTAACCGTCGGCGCGAGCCGCGTACAGCGGTCCCGGATCGACGATGTGCTGGATCTATTTCCGATGTTACGTGACCGTCTATACCAGAGGGTGTCCCTGCTCTCAGGTGGTCAGCAGCAGATGGTCGCCCTCGGCCGGGCACTGCTGCGTGATCCGAAGTACCTGCTGCTCGATGAGCCCGGCCTCGGCCTGGCGCCGGTCGTGATCGAAGAGATTTACGGCTATATCGCCGAGCTGTGTTCGCGCGGCATGGGAGTGCTCCTTGTGGAGCAGAGCGTCACCCGCGCTGCGGGCGTTGCCGACGAACTCGTGCTGCTGCGCGTCGGTGCCGTCGACCGGATCGTCGACACCGACAGCAAAGCGCATGTCGACCAGCTCGTCGCCGACGCGTTTGGCGTTCATCACTGAAAGACGGAGGTTTTCCTTGAGCACCATCGCACTGACCAATGCCACGGTGTTCGACGCCACCGGCGCCGAACCGGTCGAGGGCGCAACCGTCGTGGTCGACGGCGAAGTCATCGTGGAGGTAGGCGTCGGCGGGAAGGTACCGCGAAAAGCTGACCAGGTGATCGACTGCGGAGGCCGGACGCTAATGCCTGGCTTGATGGACGCGCACGTGCACATCGGCGCTATCGACGTGAACATCCTCGAGCAGCACCGCAACTACCAGACCAGCCATGCGGCACTGAAGATGGGCCGCGTCCTGACCCGCACCCTTCTGCAGGGGTACACCACCGTGCGTGACGCGGGTGGTTGCGACGCGGGCTTCCGTCAGGCCGTTAACCAAGGCGACATCCTCGGTCCCCGCCTGCTGGTGTCGAACGCGGCGCTGTCGATGACCGGCGGCCACGCCGACTGGCGGCGCCCTACTGAACGCGGCAAAGCCGTCGAATGCTGCTCGCAGGTGGGCATGAGCGCCGTCGTAGCGGACGGGCCCGAGGAGATCCGCAAGGCTGTTCGAGAGAACATCCGCACTGGCGCCGACCAGATCAAGGTCATGGCCAGCGGTGGCGCGATGTCGCCAGCTGACGAACTCGACACGATCCAGTACAGCCCGGAGGAACTACGAATGGCGGTGGAGACCGCCACTGCGGCCGGCAAGTACGTCCTCGCGCACGCCTATTCCTCCGCGGCGATCCGCAACTGTGTGAAGGCCGGCGTCCGATCGATTGAGCACGGCAACCTCATGGATGAGAAGACCGCCGAGCTGCTGGCCGCAGAGGGAACCTACCTCGTGCCCACGTTATCCACCTACGAGCTGCTGCATCGCCAAGGCGCCGAGCACGGCGTCGCACCCGAGCCGCTGGAAAAGATCCGGATGGCACACGAGCAAGGTCTCCGTTCCCTGGAGTACGCCTACCGCAGCGGAGTTCGCATCGCCAGCGGATCGGACCTGCTCGGCCCGATGTTCGAGCACAAGCACCGGGAGTTGTCGCTGAAGGCGGAGATTATGCCGGCGGCGGAAGTCCTGATTGCGACGACCCGCGTCAATGCGGAGCTCTTCGGCCTGGCTGACCGACTCGGCACCATCGAGACCGGCAAGCTCGCCGACCTGATCATCGTCGACGGCCACCCCTGGGAGAACATCGCCGTGTTCGCCGCGCCCACCGCCGTACCCGTGGTCATCAAGGCCGGCGACCTCGTCAAGTACGAGCTCACGTGACAACAGATCATCAGTCCACCACAACAGAGGAGGAACACATGGCCCCCGTGACCCTGGCCGCGGCGAACGTGCAAATCGAGCACGATAAGGCGCGCAACCTGGCGAAGTTCCTGGAGATGATCGACGAGGCGGCCGCGAAGGGCGTCGACGTGCTGGTGCTGCCGGAAATCGGGTTGCAGGGCTACGCAGACTTCGCGTTCGGCCTCGGCGATAAGGGCGCCGCCGCGCAAAAGCAATACTACTTCCGCGAGTCGGAACCAGTGCCCGGACCCGCCACCGAAGCCCTTCGAGTCAAGGCCGCCGAGCACGGCATGTTCATCCAGCTCGGTCTCGCTGAGCGTGCCGCACACGGCAACGTGATCCTCAACTCCACCGCGCTCATCGGCCCCGACGGCGTCGTCGGCGTCTACCGCAAGACCCACAACACGTTCGAGTTTCCCTACCTCAACGCCGGCCAATCCACCCCGGTGTTCGACCTGCCGTTCGGCCGCGCCGCTAGCCTGATCTGCTACGACTTGGCCTTCCCGGAACTGCTGCGGGTCTTCGCGCTCCAGGGCGCGACACTGGCGCTCATGTCCACTGCTTGGCCGATGAAGGGACACGATCCGGCCGACGATTATCACGGATTTGCGATGGACCTCTGCGCGCAGGCGAACGCGTTCTTCAACCAGATGTGGCTTGTCGTGTCCAACCACTGCGAGAAGGGCGCGTATAGCGCAGGCCTCGACTACTGGGGCCACAGCCAGATCGTTGACCCGTTCGGCAAGGTCGTGGCGATGCTGACCGACGAAGAGGGCGTCGTCACGCACACCGCCGACCTCGACGCCGCGACGCTCAGCAGCCGCACCGAGGGCTTCTTCGGCCTGAATCTTCTTCAGGACCGGCGCCCAGACCTCTACGGCCCGATCGTCTCGACCGACCTCTACGCCCCCACAGACCGCCCGGCGGCTGTCCCGCCCGGCTCAGTCAACTGACACTCCTCACGGAAGGGCACGCCTGTTGCTCCGCCAGGCCATCCTGAAGACCGCGGCCAACCGTCGGGCACGACGCGCGATCGAAGCCACACCGATGGCCAGGTCGCTGGTCGAGCGCTTTGTCGCCGGAGAGGACATCCCGGCGGCGGTGCGCATATCCAGAAGAATCCGAGCTGCTGGCTGCATGGCCACCCTCGACTACCTGGGCGAGGACACCACCGACCGGACCCACGCCGTCCGCGTTGCCGGCCAGTATGTGCGACTCCTCGATTCCCTCGCCGCAGCCGGGCTCACCGACCAGACGGAGGTTTCTATCAAACTTTCCGCACTGGGACAGGCGTTGCCCGTCGACGGCGAGGCCGTAGCCCTAGACAACGCGGCACGGATCTGCGACGCCGCGCAAATGGCCGGGACAACGGTCACCGTCGACATGGAAGACCACACCACCACCGACTCCACGCTCGGGATCATCGCGCAGCTCAGGCGCGACTTCCCGCAGACCGGAGCCGTTGTCCAAGCGTACCTACGCCGCACCGAGGGGGACTGCCGTGACCTCGCAACCCCGGGTTCACGGGTTCGGCTGTGCAAAGGTGCCTACCGGGAGCCGGCAAGCGTCGCCTACCAATCCCGAGCCGAGGTGACCCAGGCGTACCTGCGCTGCGCGGAAATCCTCATGGCCGGACCCGGGCACCCGATGCTTGCGACGCACGACCCCGACCTCATCACCGCCGGTATCCAACTCGGTGCAAGCAGGGCCAGCGGGACTAGGGGATACGAGATCCAGATGCTCTTCGGCGTCAGACCGAGGGAGCAGCAGCGGCTCGCCGACCAGGGCCACCAGGTTCGTGTGTACGTGCCCTACGGCGAAGAGTGGTACGGATATCTGATGCGGCGTCTCGCCGAGCGTCCGGCGAACCTACTGTTCTTCCTCCGCGCCCTCACCAGCCGCAACTGACCACCAGGAGAGCGCCCCATGGACGCCATCGCCAGCACCCCGGCACCGGTAAACGAACATAATCTGTCCTACGCTCCGCACAGTCCCGAGTGGGCCCGCCTCGCCGAGAGGCTGACCCAATTTGCCGGCGACCGCTGGGAACTCGACATGACCATCGGCGGACGTCGCCGGATGGGCTCCGGTGATCGGTTCGACGTAGTGCAGCCGCACCATCGACGCCATATTCTTGGCACTCTCGGCAACGCCAGTCACGATGACGCGAGGGCGGCCGTAGCCGCCGCGAAGGCAGCGGCTCCACAGTGGCGCCGCCTGTCGTTCGAGGACCGCGCCGCGGTATTCCTCAAGGCCGCGGATATGCTCGCCGGGCCGTGGCGGGAAACCCTGAATGCCGCCACGATGCTGGGACAGTCGAAGACGGCGTTTCAAGCGGAGATCGACTCAGCATGTGAACTGATCGACTTCTGGCGCTTCAACGTGCACTTCGCCCGACAGGTCCTCGCTGAGCAGCCCGCCTCAGCGCCCGGCGTATGGAACCGCGCCGGATACCGCTCCCTCGAGGGCTTTGTCTATGCCATCACTCCGTTCAACTTCACCGCGATCGCCGCCAACCTGCCGACTGCGCCCGCGTTAATGGGCAACACTGTGGTGTGGAAGCCGTCTCCCACGCAGCAGCTCAGCGCATGGTGGACGATGCGCCTGCTGGAGGCGGCAGGTCTGCCGCCCGGCGTCATCAACATGGTGACCGGGAACGGTCTTGCCGTCACCGATGTGGCGCTCACCGACCCGGATCTCGCCGGCATCCACTTCACCGGCTCCACCGGTACTTTTCAGCGGCTGTGGCGGCGAGTGGGGGAGCGGATCGACACCTATCGCAGCTATCCGCGCCTTGTCGGTGAGACCGGCGGCAAAGACTTCGTCGTGGCCCACCCCTCTGCGGACCCGGACGTGCTCCGGACCGCGCTAATCCGCGGAGCTTTCGAGTACCAGGGGCAGAAGTGCTCGGCCGCCTCGCGGGCGTACGTCCCGCGCTCGCTGTGGACGCGGATGCGAACCGACTTTGCCTCCGAGGTGGACTCGCTCACAATGGGCGACGTCACCGACCTATCCAACTTCATGGGCGCAGTCATCGATGGGCCCGCCTTCGCCCGGCAGCAGAAGGCGATCGAGCGGGCACGAGTCACCGAATCGACTGAGATCATCGCGGGTGGCTCCTGCGATGACAGCCATGGCTGGTTCGTCCGGCCCACCGTCATCGAATGCGCCGACCCGACCGACGACATCTTCACCACAGAGTATTTCGGACCGATCCTGGCGGTACACGTGTACGAGGACGACACGTATGACGGCCTACTCGACCACATCAATTCTGCAAGTCAGTATGCGCTTACCGGCGCGATCATCGCGCAGGATCGAACTGCCATCGCGCGGACCACACAGGCACTCGAGTTCGCTGCTGGGAATTTCTACATCAACGACAAGCCCACCGGAGCCGTGGTCGGCCAGCAGCCGTTCGGAGGCGGGCGAGCTAGCGGAACAAACGATAAGGCGGGGTCCCCTCAGAATCTTCTGCGCTGGACCAGCGTGCGCTCGATCAAGGAGACGTTTGTGCCTGCAAAAGACTATCGATACCCGCACATGGGCTGACAAGCGCGCCAGCCACATCGGCTCGAGCGATTGACGCTCCGACTTGACGAGACCCCCTTGTGATGCCCGGCACGGATGCCGTGCCCGATCTGGGCGATGCCCCAGACTGGCGGTCGACCACGCTCGGGCGCGGCGGTAATCAGCCGCGCGCCGTTCGTACCGGCGCATGAGGACGACGGCGGACGGCATGGGCCCGGCCACCGACAATGTTTTCGGCCCGGGCTAACACTACCGCTACTCGCCGTCACCAGCCCTGGAAGGGAAACGCCCCCGCCTGTTGGCGAGGGCGTTTCCGATCGCCCGCGACCGCCAGCGGAACCCGGGTGTCGCGCGCGGTCGCGGATAGGGCGCAGTTCACACCCGCTTTCGAAGTTGACGCGGGTCACGCGGTCCGATGAGTAATGACGGCAAGCGCGCGCCGCGCAAGCTAGTGACCTGGCCCGGCCGCGCTCTCTGGACGTCTTCCAGGGTGCGGATGGCTATCGGCGAGGTTGGGTTGGCGGGGTGGTGATAAGGGTGGGATTGGCGTCCTGCTGTGCGTTTTGTCCGGAGAACCGTTTGACGAAGAGGGCTTGGACGCGGGTGTAGGAATCGGCGTCGTAGGTCATGCCGTCTGAGGTCACGCCGATGGATGCTTCGGCCTGCTTCAGAGCCGCGGCGGTAGCATCGCCGTAGGCGCCGTCGATCGTGCCCGGCGGGAAGCCGATGTTGTGGAGGGCGTACTGAAGAGCGCGGACGTTCTCGCCTCGGTCGCCGTGTTTGCAGAACATCTGAATGCTCCCTTCGATGAGCCTGATCTCGGTGAGGTAGCGGCGGAATAGTCGAGTCTGGTCGCGGCCGGCCTTGATCGCGTCGCGAAAGAAGCTGAAGTGGGTGTGGAACACGTGGCTGTTGTCGCCGCTGCTGCGCTTGCCTAGCCGGTCCCAGCGGCGGACTGTGCGTCCGTCGGGGGAGTAGATGACTTCCCGGATATCGCGGGTGTCGGCCGTGTTCGCGGCGCATTGCGTGACAATCCAGGTAGAGAAGGTGCGCAGGTTGTGGGTCGCGCCGCCAGAGCGGACCTTGAACTGTCCAACGTCGAGCGCAGACGCGTAGCGGGTCAGCCCTGTGCGGTCCCGAGACGACTCCACGACGGAGTAGTCGTTAGTGATGACCCGATCTGAGCCGCAGTGGTAGCCGCCTCGGTGGGCGGGGTCGCCTACGATGCCGACCTCTGCCGATTCCAGGTCGTCGGCGCGAGCCCGGGTCTTGTCGACGTCGAGGTGGGCCAGCAACAGCTTGCGGACCGCAAGGAGGTTGGGAGGTGCAGTTGTCACAGCGTCTCCTTATTGCTCGTCTGCTAGGTCTGCTGCACGAACCGGCTGGTCAAGTTCCACGCTTCAAGGGCATCAGCAGCGGATCAGTGGCCGTTCGGCACGGCGGTGGCGGCCCATCGGTCGATCTTCACGGCGGCCTGCTCAGGGTCTCCGGCAGGTCACCCGCGTGCCAGTTGCCCTCACCGGTTACCGGTCTGGCTCATCCGATGCAGAGCTGGAGACGGACCCGGGCGCCGTCTCGTCACACCTCGGTACGTCGGCGACCAAGTCTGTCCAGCCGGCGTCGCGCTGCGCGCCTGATCGCGGGCGGCCCTTCGGGGAGCCGCCCGCAGCGCGCTTCGTCGACGGTACTGGACCTTCGCATAACCGGATAATTCGATGGCGGCATAGGCGAGTGTGATCTTAGATTCGCGCCGACTTGGCAAGACTGATGGTCGTCCAGCCCGATCGGTCCGGCGGGAGGTCAGTGAGCGCCCGAAGCTTCCCTGCGCCTGGAGGCATGGCTGCCCGGTTACTTCCCGCTATCCAAAGAGCGGCGATACCGCGCCAAACGACGCAGCGGTGACCATCGGTGCTGCGGTGTGACTGCGTGTACGGTTCCCTTCCTCTGCCTGCCGACATCGCCCATCATCCCGGCGCCCCCACGGTCTATCGGGCCATGCCGAGCAGGACAGCGGATGCTGGCGGATCCGCCAGCATCGTTTTAGGCCCAAGGATCTTGGCAGCGCCTCGCCGCATTGAAGTCGCTAACCTCCGTCGGATTGATCGAAAAGGTGCCCGCCCCCGGCAGTCGCCGAGAACACTTCCGCTTTCGCGAAGGCGCCTGGCGTCCCTGATGTCGGAGCAGAACGACCTGGTCAAGGTGATGCGAGAGGCGGCTGAGCCGGGGGCGCGGCGATCTGGGGAGGATAGTCCGGCTGGCCGCCACCTCGGCGAAATGCGAAACTTCTACGACTGCCCGCGGCGGGAGCTGCCGGCTCTGGTCGATCGGTGGAAGGTACAGAGGTGATCAAGTGCTGCAGTCAGTGCGTGCGATTTAATGGTGTCGGCTGGCGCCGCCTTAACTGGCGGACCGGGCTCCTGTGGCAAGCGGACCGCCGGGTTCCAGTTCCTGTTCCGCCTGAAGGACGTCTCGTAACTCCGTGAAGGCGTTGCCCGGCAACGCTGCTGGTGTCACCCCGCGAGGATGATGTTGTGCAGGTGGGCGATGCCGGAGGCGGTGTCGGTCAATGTGTGGGCGGCGTGGCGGTAGTCGCGCAGGATCTTGAAGGTCTTCATGCGGGCGAGGGTGTGTTCTACCTGCGTGCGGACGGTGCGGTGTTCCTTGTTCAGGTCCGCCTTCCACGCGGGTAGCTCGTTGCCGTCGGCGGGTTTGCGGTACGGGATGATCACGTCGGGGTTGGCGCGGTAGGCGCCGTCGGCCATGACCGGCCGCCCGTCGAGTTTCTGCTGGATGCCGCTGGTGCGGTAGACGATGGTGTCGTTGCGGTTGCCGGGTTGCGGGTCGCCGAGGGCGACGACGAGGCGGGTGTGGGCGTCGATGGCGACCTGCAGATTGGTGCTGTAGCGGTAGTTCTTGCTCGGGGCGGCCAGGCGGTGGTCCCGGGTCGGGGTGAGGGTGCCGTCGACGATGGTGATCTGGTCGACCCGACGTCGGCGTCCCGGTGCCAGAGCGAGCAGGGGGCCGAGGGTGTCGATGACCCGGTGGGCGGCGGAGTGCGACACCCCGAACAGTGGGCCGATCTGGCGCATCGTCAGGTCGTGCGCCAGTACGCCGCGACCAACAACACCCGGTCGGCGAGGTCGAGAGACCACTGCCGGCCAGGACGACCGTCAGCGATTGCGTCACCGCCACGTTCGGCGACCAGCCGGACCAGCCTGCGGAACTGGGCGGGCTGCAGCCCGGTGAACAGGAAGATCCACTCCTGGCGAGCCGCCGAGATCACCTGCACCTCGACATGATCCACCATGGACTGACCACCGAGTAACGAGACGTCCCTTAGCCCGGCCATTAGGTGCTACGCCTGCCTGGCGAGGGCGGACGCGCTCGATCTGGAGTTGACCTGGCCCGGAATCTCGCTGGGCCACCCGGTGCCGGCCAGTGAAGGCTTTTGCCTCAACGGTGGTGCAGGCGGCCAGTATGGGGCCGGTGACAGGTCGGCCCCCGAGACAATTGCGGGTGTGTCTTCGGAGGCCGACCGGGCGGTCACCATGGCCGACGTGATCCGATCATTTGCCGCCGCCATCCCGATGTGATGACGGCGAGATTGGCGATCGGGTTCAGCACCAAGCTCTCCGTCCACCGGCGTATCGAGCGCCAGCTAACAGGCTGCGTCCACCAGGTTGGTGATTGCCCCTGTTTGTCGTCACGCTGGGAAGGCTGACAACCTGCACATCCGAGCGCCGGAAGAACGTTCAGCGATGACGGGCGGTGGTGACGGTGACTCGTTCACTGGTCGCCTCGATGGTGCCGGTCCACTCGCCGTCGTCCTTGTCGAAGGTGATCGTGGTGATGCCGCCGACGGTCCGGTCTGCCGTGACCTCGAAGAACCCCGTGGGCAAGTAGGCCCGGTAGAAAGCGAGCACCCGCTCAGGCGCCGGCGCGACCAGGGTGAAACGTGCACCGGTCTTGCTGTCGGACAGGTCGCGTAGCCGGCTGCCTGGTGGGAAGCGGAAGTTAAACGGCAGATTCGTCACACCCAGGTCCCGGCCCGTCAGCGCCGTGCCCTCCTCTGGTGGTGGCGCGGCCGAGGTCTCGGCTGGCTGGTCGTGGGCGAACGTGATGGTGGTGTCTCGGGAGGTGGCGATGACCGTCACGACCCATCCACGCCCGACGAGGTGCAGCGTCTCGCCCGTGTCGGTGCGCACGGGGTAACCCGACGTCGGGCCCGCCTTCCGGTAGTGAGAGAGCGCCTGCTCCGGCGGCGGCGCGGTTAGGATGACCGTCGCGGCACCCGGGGCGCCGAAAGCGGTATCGACCTTGCTGCCGGAGGGAAAGCCCAGCCCCGGTGCAACGCCGAGCACGATCCGGCCATCTACCTCCACCCGTTCGCCGTGGCTCGGATCCGCCGCAGACCCGGCTGGCGGGTTCGCGGGGCTAGTAGCGACCGTCACGCCGGGGCTCGACGGTTCGCGCACCGGCACGGTCGAGTTTCCGCAGCCCGCCACCGGGATCAGCAGCGCGATTCCGGCCAGCGCGGGCACCAGCCGCTGCTGCGGCGTCCGTCTGGTCTGAACCTGTTCCATCGGGGTCCCTTCCGGTATTACGAGAGTCGGTGAAGCCGCCCAATCATGCCGCTCACGCGTAGGTCAACGCATGACCGACGAACTGTTGTCAGCACTCCTGCCGACATGTTCCGAACCGGGTTCGGCATGCTGGTGCCATGACCGTCACGGCCACCGCCGCCGCATCCGCCGTCCGATCCATGTCCGGAGCGCCGCCGCCAGCGGCCGAGCAGCCGCCGCTTGCCGTCGGCCTGGTCGGGCTGCTCGTCGCGGTGCGGCTCTGCCAGGTCGCCGCTTGGCCTGTCGCGGTCCTGACCGGCGGTACGGCAGGGTTGCACTCAATGCTCGGCGCGTCAACCGTGTATGCGGCACAGACGCTGGCTGTAGTCGGGGTGCTTGCCGCGGTGTGGCGTCAGCGGGCGGTGCCCCCTACGGTCGCGGTACTGGACGCGGCGGTGGCGGTGATGGCACTCCTGGCCGGTGGCCTGCTTACCCGTCCCGGGGCGGGTACCGGGTTCAGCCATCCGGCGCTGCCGGCCGCGATCGGCGCCGGATTGACCGTCGCCTTTGCGCTTTCGGCCCGACGCGCCGCCGCCTGGTACACCGCGCTGGCGATTGCGTACCTGCTTGGGGTGCACGGCACTGTATCGCTCGGCCTGGTGGCGCTGTCCGGCGCCGCAGCGAACCTGCTGATCCTCGTCGGCATGCCGGTGGCTGCGGGCCTAGTGGTCCGGGCGTTGCGCCACGCGGAGCAGCGAGCGCGGTCCGCGGCCGTACAGGCGGATGCCGCCGAGATACGGGCGGCGGACGCGGAGGCGGCGCTTACCGAGGCCCGGCTGCGGCTTGCGGCGCACACCGCACACGTCGCCGAGTTAGCCCAACAGCACCGCACGTTGCACGACACGGTCCTACCCATAATAGATGGTCTAGTCCGGGGAGCGGTTGACGCCGGAGACCCGGCGGTGCGGCAGCGGCTCGCTGCCGACGCGGAGCACCTGCGCGGTCTCATCACGTCCGCCGGGTCGACCGTCGGGCTGCGGTTGGTCGGGGAGCTCGCTGGGCTCGCCCGAGAACTGGCGCCGACCGGGCTGACGGTGCATCGTCACATCACGGATGTTCCCGAGGACGTTCCGCCGGACGTGGTGCGCGCGATCGCTGGCGCAGTCCGGGAGGCGCTCAACAACGTGATCCGGCACAGCGGAACTTCCACCGCCTGGGTGACGGTGGTGGGGCTCACGGCCGATGACGATGAGCGCGACCCGGCATCGTTGCGGGTCACGGTTGCCGACCGGGGAAGGGGCTTCGACCCGGACCGGGTCCGCCCGAGGCTGGGACTGTCCCGATCAGTGCGTGAGCGGATCGGTGAGGTCGGCGGCGAGGTGCGGGTCGACAGCGGCGCCGGACTGGGCACCACCGTGGAAATGACCTGGCCGGCCGGCGCGTCGACGCCGACCGGCAGCTAAGGAGGCGGGATTGATCACCGTGGCCGCGATCGACGACGACCGCATGTTGCTTGACGGACTGCGCACCTGGCTCGCGCCAATGGAGGACATCCTCCTGGTGTCCACCGCTGCCACAGTCGAGGAGTACCTCGACGCCCTCGACGAAGGCACCCCGCCGGACGTCGTGCTGCTCGACCTCAACCTGCGCGATCACACGGTCCCGGCCGACAACGTGGCCCGCGTTCGGGCGGGCGGCGCGAGGGTGCTGGTGGTCTCGACCGTCCCCGATGCTGACAACGTGCTTGCCACAATCGGCGCCGGCGCCGCCGGCTACCTGACCAAGAACCACGCCCTCGACGTGCTGGTCGACGCGGTCCGCGAGGTGGCGGCCGGTGGATCGGCGATCAGCCCGGAACTCGCGTTCGTGCTCAGCCGGGACGCCCGGACCGACCGGCCGAAGTTGTCGCCGCAGGAGCGGGCCGTGCTTACCGCGTATGCGTCGGGGGCCACGCTGGCCGCCGCGGCGCGGCGGGCGGGCGTCGCGTACGGGACCGCACGAGAGTACCTGGAGCGGGTCAAGCGCAAGTACACCGAGGTAGGCCGCCCAACCCGGACAAAGCTCGATCTGGCCGACCGAGTCAGGGAGGACCGGTGGGACCTCCGGGGCCAGGCTCGATGAAAGCCTCGGAGCGGGGCCAGGGCAGCGTCGCATACGGCGGACCTCGCAGAACGCTATGGTCCGTTCCGAGGTGGATCACGGTTCTCGCGAGGAGTGGGAGGAACACCCGGCGATCATCACGTTCGCCTCGCGCAACTGGCCGATGGGAGGGAGGAAGTTAAGGAACTCTTAGCTGAGGCAGAGCGGAGGGCCGTCGCCAGATGGTGAGGCTCACTGTGACGACGGCAAGCAGCGCGCCCCCGAAAGTCAGGGTCGGGATGAGCCAGGCTGGTGCGTTGGCCCAGTACGGCCCGTGCAGAAGGGCGGTGTGCACGGTAGGTATCGGCCCGGTGGTCTCGGTGTGTGGGCGAAGCAGACGGAGGAGGTTGAGGTATAGGGCGGCGGCCGGGGTCGTGAAGACGAGCAGGGTCGTGCCGGTCAGCGCCGCCACAGTGAGACGGTGCGCGGGGCAGGTGAATCGCATCTGGCGAGTGGTCGCTACGGTCAGCGACCAACCGATCGTCAGTCCGAGTGCGGCACCGGCGAGTCCGAATGCACGTGTAGTGGACGTATTGGCCGTCCACCGTCCAGGTACACCAACGTCTCGCCGTCGACAGCCGTCCCGCTCACCACGACGACCAGGCCGCGCGAGTGCACGGTAAACCGCGAGTATCGGCTGGGTAGTCGAGTACTGGTCGGATCACCTGGAAACCACACGACGTCGACTTCGTCGATGATCGTAAGATCCGATACCGGCCATTCGGTCGCATAGCGTTGTCGGGCCTTCTCGGCGTCCCAGCCGGCATCCGTGGCGGTTGTCACGTAGATCCTCGGCTCGGTCCAGGGTGAAGTCTGCCGTCTGATCTGAGGGAGGGGGGACCCGCCAGAGGCCTGCTGCGACAGATCCGCGAGTGCCGCGTCGTGCGGTAGGCCGGCCGTAGTACGCGAAGCCGTCCACGTGCCAGCTGCGGCACCGAAGCCACCGAGGACCACCGCCACCCCGAGCGCGGTCACCACCGTAATCAGCCGACGGCAGGGTAAGGCAAACGGCCATCGTGCCTGGTGGCGCACCGTACGCACCTGGTGACCGATCCTGGACCAAGCGACGCTCATCCGGTCGCGCTCCTCGGTGTTCGTACGATCCGCGAGCAGCCAGCCCGGCGGGTAGGCGTCGCGAATCCGTCTATGGGCGTCGATCGTAGGTGAGGGCAGCCTTGCACGGCTTGGACCGCTTCGGTGTGTCAGGGGTCAGTAGCTCACGCTGAACAGGTAGCCCGGAAGGCAGCAGACAATCGGCAGCAGCACCACACCGGCCAACGAAAGGATCTGCCAGGTCGACAGAGTCCGCCGCATCACCACCCCGCGACCCGGCACGACCGTGATATGTCCGGCCATCCATCGCCGCTCGACTGTCGCAGACCTGCCGCGGCACACCTTGACAGTGAACCCCTCTGCCTGAGCCTGCCTGATGAACTGCTCCAGCGTGATCGGAAAGAAGATGCCCTTGTGAACGTGGCGGCCACCAGCAATCCCGTCGGGGGCCGGAAAAGAGCCGTCGTAGTCGTCTGCGTTCACCCGGCCCTTACTGCCGACTCTGATGCGGAGCGGGCCGGGGCGCCGGAAGCGGAAAGGGAAGTTCATTCTCGGACGGTAGGACGCGCCACCGTAACCTCCCATCTGGCCACGCCATAGGATCTGGCTATGACCCGGACGGACCGTATCTCAATAGCTTCGACCGTTCCTCCGGAGCAAGCGCCATGCTAGCCGCGCCGATGCGGCTTGACGGTTGACTCCTGCGACCTCAGGCTATGGCCGGATGGCATGTCGGAAGGATTAGCGAAACAGGGCTGGGCCTGGGAAAATAGGTCGCCTCGCTCTGGTGAGGGGCTCCGGGCGTGGTCTGTGGTGGTGGAGAAACGCACCCGGGTTTGGCGGGGTGGTCGGTCGCATGTGCTGATCGCCCCGCTGCTCTTCCTGGTGGCCTGCTCCCTTTGCGGGGCGCTCGTGTGAGGGCGGCGGTGCCTCCGCCGGAGACTCCTTGCGCAGCGGACACCGTCCGCTCGCATGTTTGGTCGATCATGATGGATGACGCTCACATCTGTACTCCGGCGCGGGTCTCCGTCACCTCCTGTCGTGCTGATCGCACCCAGCGGGTGCTCCCTGAGTCAGCGGGGACGGCCGGACAGCTGGGAAGGCGGTGCTCCCCCCTCACGCTGCTACTTTCGGAGCATGCGGTATGCCATGCCCTCTTACTTCGCGTGCGCCAGCACATGTGTCGCGATCACTGCTGTCTAGAGGGCTAGCTCATAAGGGCGGCTGAGGGTGTGACGAGCCGAGGCCTACCTGCATAGCGGCGTCCGCAGTGAACAGATCGCCGCCCACCCGAGCGTCGAACTGTCGGATCGTGCATGCGGCAGTGGCGTGTCTGGCCGACAAACAGCCGTTGTGCAGGCAAGGAAGGGTTTGGACAGGCCGTGGACGCCAGGCGCGCCTCGATCAGTTGAAGCCAATTCCAGGTGGCGGCTACGCGGCAGGCGTGGGGGCGCGCCCGCGGGCGGACCGTAGCCGGGTAGCCCGGCGCCGAGACGTCGCCGACTGCGTCAGATCGCACGGTGTCTCCAGCTGCTGATGGTCACACCCCCTTCCTACGATTGATCTCTGTAGCCGCTTCCCATCAGCGCCAGGCTGACGAACCGACGAAGGCTAGAATGGCCGGAGGCATCATTGGCCGTGCAGTTCGCCGGAACGTAGGGGCTGCCCGTCTCCGCTGCGCTGGCGCGACACGATTTGCGAACCGGCATCATGCGTCGCTCAGCCCATCGTCGTCAGGAGGGTCGCATGTCGCCCGCCTTGCCTCCGCCGCGAGGCCCATTCACCAAAGACAGGATCAACGTAGGCGCGTGGCCAATCACTGTGGACGAGGCGCTCGGTGCAGCACTCGACGCGGGCTTCCACCTCACCGCGAGGAGCGCAACCGACCGCCTACACGTGCAGCGAGATTGGCTGACCGCAGCGATGATCACTCCGACAGCCGGTGGAGTGGTTGTCGAGCTGGCATGGACGGTTGAGCAGGCATGGTTCGTACTCGGATAGGGGCGCGCCATCCTGCGCTCTGTATGCCATAGGCCTTCGAGGACCACATTGGCGTTGGTCAGCACCCCGATTCCGTGGCTGGCCTTGGCCCCCGCGACCATGGGCGCGGTATGCGTCCAAGACATCTGCTCCAGGTCGTGTGTGGACCAGTGGGATCGGCACTCTGCTTCGAGGGCTGACTTGCGGGCCCCGGGCTGCATGATCTTTCTCCAGCAAGCAAGGAAAGCGCGCGGGATAGTCTACCCGTGCCGGCTGTGTGGGGTGGTGCTTCGGACAGGGCGAGACGCTCAAGCCTATAGAGCCTCTTGTGAACCTTGTGTGGGTGTCGTGTTATGGGAGTCGGGCTCGGTGGCGGGTCATCTGGATGATGGCGGCCCAGTGGACCATGGGTTCGTGGTGGTCGAGTCGGCGTTCGTAGTCGCGGGCGCAGCGGCGGCGTGGCTGATCCAGGCGAAGGTGCGTTCGACGACCCAGCGGCGCCGGTAGGACGTGGAATCCTTTGCCTCGGCCGGTGCCGCTTGTGGGGCGCAGCACGATCTGCGGGGTGATGTCACAGACGTGTTGTGCGGCGGCGATGAGCTTGTCTACGTAGTAGCCCTGGTCGGCCCAGACGTAGCGGATGCCATGGTCGGCGGCGGTGTGTAGTAGAGCGGGAGCGACACGTTGGTCAGCGGTGCTGGCGGTGGTGGCTACGACGTCGATGAGTAGGCCAACGGTGTCGACTAGTATGTGGCGTTTACGACCGTTGACGCGCTTGTGGCTGTCGTAGCCGCTGGTGGCGCGCGGTACGACGCCTTCGGCTGACTCGTGGACTGACTGGGCGTCGATACAACCGGCGCTGGGCTGAGCGCGACGACCCAGCGCGGCGCGTAGCGAAGCGCGTAGTCGGTGGGTGAGCCCGACGGTGGTGAGGTTGTCCGACCAGCGGATGAAGTAGCCGTAGACGGTGCGCCAGGGCGGGAAGTCCGCTGGCATGGCGCGCCACTTGATGCCGTTGTCGACCAAGTAGAACAACGCGTTGATGATCTGGCGACGGCTGTGCTGCTCCGGCCGTCCGCCCGTGGAGCGTTGCCACGACGGCGCCGGCAAACAACGGCTCAAGGACCGCCCACTGCGCATCGGTGAGATCTGACGGGTAGCGCCGCGGCCGGGTCAGGCAACCGCAGACACAAGACGCGCCCGAGGTCCGCATGGACGCGACAGTCGGAGAAGGGTTCAATGACATCACGGGCTCTTGAGGGCAGTTGGTGTAGGAACCGTTTGCCTATCAAGAGCCCGTACCCATCGACAGCCGCCACGCGGTCAGCCAGCACGCCGACCCATACCACCCGTCGGCCCCGAGGTTCACAAACAGGCTCTATAGCGGTGAAGAGCAGCCGCGGGCCTGCCGGGCGACATCACGATGCGTCGAGCTGCTCTGGACGACAAGCGCCGGATCGGCTGTCGGAGTGCTGTCGTCTCATCATCAATGAGCGGTGCCGTTATGAAAGGCAGTGCCAGGGAATCAAACCCCACGGCAGCCTCGATGATCTGCGGCTGGCCGACGGAGCATGCGCCGCCGGCCAGCCGCCGAGTGGCACGTAGCCCCCCACGCCACTCGGCCAGGTAAGTATCCCCGCCGAAAGATAGGAAAACATCGCTATCATGGATAGCCCTAAGCTATAATCGGCAGGTGCGGTTCCGCTACCGCGCTTAAGGAACCCGACCTGCAATGATTGTGGTAGCTAATGCCCCGCTGAGCGGGAGACGGGAGCATTCGAAGAGGCCTCTCTGGATTATTCATCGAGGAGCGGGAGTGGAGGGATTGCCACCCGATGGGAAAAGAGCCGCGTGCAGTGCGCGTCCCTGATCTGGGTGACCTCAAGCGTGCTCGTGCAGGGTTCGCCACTGGTTGCAGCCAACTCTGTTGATTATGACTACTGCGGCCGAGTGTTCCTTCCTCAACCTGGAGGGCTGGCAGCCGACCGGATCCTTCAAAATCCGGGGAGCACTTGCGGTGTTGTCAGATCTCAGCTAGGAACAGCGACGGCTGGGTATTGTTGCTGCCTCCGCAGGGAATCATGTCCTTGGAATCGCACACACGGCGCACTCCTTGGCGTACCGGCCACGGCAGTTGTGGCTCACGCCGCCTCAGATACGAAGGTGCAGATGTTGGGCTGCTTCGACATTTGACTACTGCAGCATGGGGAAGGATTTGAGGCTGCAGAGCGAGGCTGTTACCGCGAGGGTCTCGGTGCCGGACGTCCAGCCAGACTGCGGGTGTCGCGGATCGTGGTGTACGGGTTGCGTAAGCGGTGGCAGCAGGTGATGGAAATGCCTTGGTCTTAGAGGTCCTAACTTAATGATGTTGGGCGTAACCGACTGGATGTGAGGGTCGTTTCGTCTGGACGTGAGGAGGGGTGAGCAGCCGCCGTGGATGGTTTCGGATGAGTTGTGGGCCGAGATTGCGCCGCTGCTGCCACCCCGCCCACCTCGTCGCAGCCGGTATCCGGGGCGCAAACCGTTGGATGACCGCAAGGTGCTGTGCGGGATTCTGTTCGTGCTTTACACGGCGATTCCGTGGGAGTACCTGCCCCAGGAGTTGGGGTTCGGCTCCGGGATGACCTGCTGGCGCCGGCTACGCGATTGGAACCAGGCGGGGGTGTGGCAGCGGCTGCACGAGCTGCTGCTGGCCCGGCTGCGCGGCGCGGGCCAGTTGGACCTGTCGAGGGCGGTGATCGACGGCTCCCACATCAGGGCGCTCAAAGGCGGCCCAAAACCGGTCCGAGCCCGGTCGACCGCCGCAAGCCTGGCTCGCAACACCACGTCATCACCGACGCCGGCGGGATCCCCCTTGCGGTCACACTGACCGGCGGCAACAGACACGACTCCACCCAGACCACCGCCCTGCTCGACGCCATCCCGCCCATCGGCGGACGGCCGGGCCCACCACGGCGGCGCCCCGACCGGCTCTACGCCGATCGGGGCTACGACTACGACAGCCACCGCCGGCAGATCCGCGCCCGCGGCGTCACCCCCGTCATCGCCCGACGCGGCACACCTACGGTTCCGGCCTCGGCACCCGCCGCTGGGTCGTGGAACGCACCATCGCCTGGCTGCACTGGTTCCGCCGCCTACGCATCCGCTGGGAAATCCGCGACGACATCCACCAAGCCTTCTTCAGCCTCGCCTGCGCCCTCATCTGCTGGCGCCAACTCCAACGCACCCAAAGTTAGAAGTTCTTAAAAGACAAGGCGGGCCCGTCGTCGGATCGACGAGGCGCGACTGCGGCGGTTGGGCGGTGCGGGCCCGCACATCGGCCCGTCGAACGCAGGATCGCGGCATGGCGGCCAGATGCCTGGCCGGGAAGACGGTAGCGGGGCAGCGAACACGTGCATCGCTTCGAGACGAGGCCGTTGGGACGCTGCGCCAAGAAAAGCCAGCAGCTAGTCCGACATGGCCCGGTATCGGGCAAGGAGTCCAGACGAGTCTCGATCGCTAACCTGCCTAGCCTCCCCGGCTGACGCAGCGCACGATCACCCACCGAGCCCGAAGACTGAAGGAGGCACCGTCGGCGAACGGGGCGACATCGGCCTGCTCGACTCCGAAAAACCAGTGACTACACGAGCGATGGTGCTCGCCTGGGACAACCTCAACACCGACATCAACGCCACCATGCGGCAGATGATCGCCGTACGAGAGCGGCTGCACTGGCCCGCCTACGCCCTCTACCTCGACCCCGAGCAGGCGCAATCCCCCACCCCACACGCAGAGCGCCTCCCGCGCTGGCTGGAACTGGCCTATCTGGAAGGGGTAGGCAGCCGGGGTTGATTGCGGGCTTTCACGGACGTTGCCAACCGTCGCGCCGACTGACCGAGGTTGAAGGCGCTTCGCTGCACCGCGGACGTGATAGCGCGAACCTCAGGATGATGCCCGTCGGCAACCGACGTCAAGCGTTTGGGTAGAGACGCTGCGTCGTCATCGAGGTAGAGGTGGGTAACAAGGCCGAGCGCCGCCACCAAGCCCGCGAGTGCGGCCGTGTAATTATCGGGAAGTTCCCTTCCCTGTGCTAGATAGCACAACCTGGCTCTTGTCACAACGGTCCACCTAGGGTGTGTAGCCAGCCATCGGCGAGTTTGAAAGACACCGCCACAGTGTGACTTCACAGATTCTCGCAGGACCCCGATTGATGCTAAATGACCCCGCGCTCTTGCATAGAGGCCTAGGGAAAAATCGCATAGCCAGGAGCTCAGCTGCGGCGGCGTTTGGGCCCCTGCTATGGAGGCAAATGCCTGGCAGGAGATCGGGTCGGCAATCGAAGCCCCGGAGCGGGTGTAGAGAAGCAGGGACGCGTCCTCCGCGGTCGACGGCTGAACAACTGTCAGTCTTCCCGCTAGAAAGAGCTGAATTGCCGATGCTCCGGCCAGCCCAACGGCTAGGGCGGGTGCCCGCAGTCTGCAGCGCCCTGAGTCGTCGTTGTGCCCCAGCAGGAATAGCTGATCTCGCAGCGTGAGCTTCTGATTGGGTGGCGTCACCGTCGGAGCTACCTCGCCTCGAGTCGTTAACTGTGAATGGGAATCCAACGCAGTTGACGCGCTGGCGTAGCCGGGTGGTGCCATCTTTCGCTGTGCCTGAGCCTCTGCTTCGGAGTGGAAGCCTTTCATATGGCTAGCCAAATTCAATCAGATGCTAGCGGTCCGCATGGCTCCCGCGAAAGTCTGCTCGGATCAGCACGGGCAGGCGCCGAGCGACCACTCAGCGGTAGGTCGTCTTCGCTAGCGCTATAGCAGCAGCTCAGGCGGTTGATCTTCGCGAACCGATCTCGGTGATAGCCTCGCGCTATCGCGTATTCGTATCGCCTTAAGATGGCGCCTGCTGAGGACAGGCGAGGACTCTGCCTGACGGCAAATTGCGGGCGAGTGGCGCCCGCAGCAGGCGAGGCGTAAGCCCACGGCTTCCGCCGGGTCGAGAGGGAGGCCGCGGAGCCGGCCTCAGCCAGGGCGGCCAAGTCAATGCCCCGGCTCGCTGAGGGCCATCTCCCACTGCTCATGCGGGGCGATTAGGACCCGTATGGGTGGTTGGCTAGTATGCCCGGCAATGATTCTTCTCTTTCGCTCCTTCCGGCTACGGCGCGCCGCCCGTAGGCACTTCGGCTGGGAGGAGCTGCGTCCCGCTCAGATGCAGGCAATGCGCACGCTACTGGCCGGTGGTGACGTGCTGGTCGTTCTCCCTACCGGCGGCGGGAAGTCCGCTATCTATCAGGTGCCCGCCGCGCTCCTGCGGGGTCCTACGGTGGTGATTTCGCCGCTGCTGGCTCTGCAGCAAGATCAGATTAGCAATCTCAACCACAGGGGCGACCCCGCGTTGCGCGCAGTTCGCATCAGCTCAGCGGAGAGCGCAAGTAGGCAGGTGGCGGCATTGGAGGAGCTGCGCGCGGGGAGGGCCAAGTTCCTGTTCATTACGCCGGAACAGCTCGCCTCACCGGACCGGCTTGCTCAGGTTCGAGCCTTGAAACCCGCCTTGGTCGCGGTTGACGAGGCGCATTGCATCTCGTCCTGGGGGCACGACTTCCGGCCGGACTACTTGGCTCTCGGACATCTCATACGCGGGCTCGGGAGCCCGCCTGTGGTGGCTCTGACCGCAACGGCCTCACCCCCGGTGCGCGAGAACATCACCACGCTGCTCGGTATGCGTAGACCGCGGCTCGTGCTGTCCGGACTCGACCGTCCAAACCTTTTCGTCGCCGCTGTCCAATGCCCCAGTGAGGAATACCGATGGCGGAGGTTGCTTACCCTGCTCAAAGAGGCGGATCCGCCCGGGATCATCTACACCCCGACTCGCCGCGCCGCAGAGGAACTCACGCGAAGGCTATCCAGCGCGGGTCATTCCGCTCAGGCGTATCACGGCGGGATGGCTGCTGGAGTGCGCCACCGTCGTCACGAGGATTTCCTTGCTGACCGTGTGCCAATCATGGTGGCCACCTCGGCGTTCGGCATGGGCATTGATAAGCAGAACATCCGCTGGGTGGCCCACATGGCCTTGCCCGACTCGCCGGACAGCTACCTACAGGAGATTGGACGGGCCGGCCGCGATGGAGAGGCAGCCCGAGCGTTGCTGCTCTACCGGCCTGAAGATGTGGCGCTGCACCGCTTCTTCAATGCTGGCTCGCCTGATTTGGCAGAGCTGCGAGCAGTTGCCGTCGCCTTGCATCGTGGCCCGCTCACTCGTACGGCTCTCGCCAAGGGCGTCGGCCTGAGCCAGCGCAAGGTCGCGAGCTACGTCGGCCTGCTCGAGCAGGTGGGCGCCGTAGCGACAGGCTCGAAAGCTCAGCTCCACGTTGCCCCCCGTGCTCAGCTGCCGGAGCAGGCGGCGCGGGAGGCGCTGGCGGAGCACAGCCGTCGCCAGGCCGGCCAGCGCTCCCGCACCGACATGATGCGCCGCTTTGCCGAGGGCCAGGGATGCCGGATGCAGGCGCTCCTGGGCTACTTCGGAGAGCAAGCGAATCACCCCTGCGGACACTGCGACAACTGTCAAGCAGGCACCTCCGAGATCCTTCCGGAGGATGGGCCGTACCCACTGCATAGCACCGTTCGGCACCCAAAATGGGGGTTCGGTATGGTTCTGGGTTACGAAAAAGACCGCGTTACCGTCCTCTTCGACGACGTCGGCTACAAGATGCTGTCGGTATCGGTCGTGCAAACTCAGGGTCTGCTGACCCTCCACAAGGATCGACGATAGGCAGTCTTCTTACTCGTACCCAAGCGCTGATGTCAGCGACGGGCCTGTCGCAGCACGGGACGGCCGACGGTGCCCCTTCGCCGTCGGCCGTCAAACGAGAAGGCCACTTTGGTCCATACCCCGGCCGTAGCCGCACTTCTGGTACACGTCCCAGCTAGGGCCTGGTTGATCCTGACCGCGTCGGCGGTTGCACACGGGCATCGAGCCCGCCGTGAAGCCGAAAGGCTTCGCTTGGGCCATCGCAGGGTGCCGCCGGAGAGGACGGACCTCCGACGACCCTCCAAATGATCGCCGAGCCTTTGCGCATACCAGCACGGCCGTCGGTGATTGCGGCGTGCGATGGATGGCCTAATCGGTCATTCTGCAGTGGCGTGCTCGTATCTACCCAAGCAAATACTGACGCGCTGACTCTGGAATCCACAGCAAGGCTAGGGTCACCGCGGTGACTGCCTGGCCGGCGGCCAGAATCGTCTTGACGAGCGCCGCATACGCACGGTCCTCCGCGCGCCATACGAAAACCCGCCCCACTCCTTGCACTCCCAGCAGAACCGTCAAGACGATCGATGCCCAGCCGGCTCCGTTCCATACCTGTACACCGAGCCATGAGTACAAGCCTGAGGAGACAAGGTGGAAGAAGAAGGGTGCATGCAGCCCATATGGCGGCGTGGCCAGCGAGAAGACATGTTCGATGACGAGCAAGGCGATGCATACCGCGGCCCAAAGTACAGGCGCTGGCACGTCGACGGTGGGGGCGAGCATCTCAAGCATAGGAGTCCCTTCCAGCTGAGTGGACCGTCGCTACGAAGTCAGACTATCTCAAATGAAACTACCTTATCGGCTAGGCTAGCGAGATGCTCGACAGCGCCCGGCCGTCATGGCCTACTGTTCCGTTGCCAGCCGGACACGTTGCTACAGGACTGCTGCTTCAGATGGCCCATCGTGCGGCCCGCTGCCACCTCGCATCCGCCTTGCAGTCCGTCGAGATGGACGTACGCCACTTCGGCATCCTGCAGTTCTTGGTGCACGGCGGGCTAACGCAACGTCAACTCACCGATCTCGTGGGCGTGGACAAGTCGACGCTTGTCCGCATCATCGACCGGCTCGAACACGATCAGCTGGCGCAGCGAACGCGAAACCCTCATGACCGGCGCTCGTTTCACGTAACTATCACCGAAACGGGGCGGCAGCGGCTCGCGGCCGCGAATGCAGCGGCTGGCGAGATAATCGAACACTTGTTCGGCTGGCTGGGTGAGCGGGAAAGCTGCCAACTTCACCAGGCGCTCCTGGGCATAATCCAGGCGAGCCGGGCGGTTTGAGCAGGAAGGGACTGAGCCATGGCAGGGGGCTTGTCAGGTTGCGCTCGTGCTGCCGGTATCGCTGCCGGAGTTTGCGTAATGGCGGATGGTTAAGTCAGCACTCCACCCATCAATGGCGGTCCTGGTCGCGCCCGCCAGCTGTGAACCTGGTTTCGGCCCCACGCTAAGCTGGGCCATCCTGCGATTGCATCCGCGCTCATGGCCTCGGTGGTACTCACTCGGCGTATGGGGCCGTCACTGCTCGCCTTCGGCGCAACCAAGGTTTGTAAATGTAGTCAAGGTGCGAGCCGCGGGGCAAGCAGCGTCGATCGTTGTGGCGCCGAGGGTGCGGCGGAAAGCTTCCATAGTACTTCTTCATAACATTCGCCTGGCGACCCGGTTAACGCGTATCATCATATCGGCCCAGACACAGGCCGAAGCGGCCCGAGTCAGCACGCTGGCTCGGGCCGCCGACAGTAGGCTTGCGCGTGGTTTCCATTGGCGAGGAACCTGCCGAGGCGGGCGTCTCCGCGAGTCCGCAGCTCGCGTTTGCCTCCCGATGCCCTGTCCCGGTGCTCACGAAAATGCGCGTCAAAGGGGGGCGCTGTCCTTGTCGAAATGGCTCACGGGTACTGACAATATCCGGCTTCTGGCTGGCCAGTGGCGGGTGCTAGCAGCCTATGGCGATGTCCAATGGCGCAAACGAGAAGCTATCCGGTATGGTGCCTGATCGAATAACAGTACAGCAGAATTAGGAGTGGCCCATGGCTGATCTCGGGAAACTCGATCGGGATCAATTCCTTGAGCTTGTCCCGGATCCTGGATCGACTCCTATCCGCAGCGCATCACTTCCATTCCTCTGCACCCTTGCCGCCGTTCTCATGCTTGTTGCGACAGTCCTTCACTTCATTGCGCCTGGGGAAAACATCCCCAAAGGCGATGCGGTCGCCGGTCCAACGCCCCCGTCTCCTATTGCGCGACCGGCGGCTATCGAGATCGAATGTCAGACCATCGGCATGGCCCATAGTGCTTGGGCTGGGTCAGAGTTGCCTGCCGCTTCACCATCCATCGGCAAGTTCGACGACCGTTCGATCAAACTTGCTGCGCGAAACGGCGAGAAGTATCTAAATGCCGTAAAGGGGCATAGTGACCAGCAAGCAAACGAGCTCGCGACCGCGATCACTGATTATAATGCAGAGCTGGCTCTGGCGGCTTCACAGATGGCCCGGAGCCTGAGGGTGAGCAGAAGCCAGGCGACCAAGATTGAGCAACGTGTCGCCACGGTGGTGGAAAAGTATCAGGCATGGCGGGCGGCGATGTGTCTCTGACCGAGACAGAACGAGGCAGTGGTATTCCGCGGCTAAGGGACGTCTCGTAACTGGGTGAAGGCGTTGCCTGGTACCGAACCGGTGGTCAGCCGGTGAGGATGATGTTGTGGAGGTTGGTGATGCCGGAAGCGGTGTCGGTCAATGTGTGGGTGGCGCGGCGGTAGTCGCGCAGGATCTTGAAGCACTTCATCCTGGCCAGGGCGTGTTCTACGCCTGCTCGGACGGTGCGGTGTTCGACGTTGAGGGCTTCCTTCCAGGCGGGTAGTGAGCTGCCGTCGGAGGCTTGCGGTACGGCATGATCATCTCGGAGTTGCCGCGGTAGCCGCCGTCGGCCATCACTGGCCGCCCGTGCAGCTTCTGGTCGATGCCGGAGGTGCGGTAGACGATGGTGTGGTTGCGGTTGCCGGGCTGCGGGTCGCCGACGGCGGTAACCAGGCGGGTGCTGGCGTCGATGGCGACCTGCAGGTTCGTCGAGTACCGGTAGTTCTTGCTCCGGGCGGCCAGGCGGTGATCCCGGGTGGGGATCAGAGGGCCGTCGACGATCGCGATCTGCGCGACCGGCCGTTTGCGGACCGGGGCCAGGGCCAGCAGCGGCGCGAGGGTGTCGATCACCCGGTGGGCGGCGGAGTGCGACACCCCGAACAGCGGGCCGAGCTGGCGCATCGTCAGGTTCGTCCGCCAGTAGGCCGCCACCAGCAACACCCGATCCGGCAGGTCCAGGGGCCCACTGTCGGCCCGGCCGGCCATCAGCGATGCCGTCACCGCCACGCTCGGCGACCAGCCGGACCAGCTTGCGGAACTGGTCGGGCTGCAACCCGGTGAGCGGAAAGATCCACTCCGGGCGGGCCGCCGTGATCACCTGCACCCGGGCATCCTGCCCGACCGTCCTCAACAGACAGACGTCAAGGTCACGAGACGTCCCTTAGGGCGAACATCGATCCGTTCTCGCGGCGCAGCTCGTGCCTCACGGGCGAGCGCCTCACGGACGGGCTTCGCCAGGGCTCGCCTGTGAAGGTGCCGCGTTCCCCTGCGAGACGCCTGTTCGTGGGTCCGTAACGGTCAGCCGAGTCGTTAAAGGTAAGGCCGGTACTGAGCACGCTTATCTTGGTAGCGGGTGATCGCTGGGAGGTGGGCGGCGCCGCGTCGCGCTGCGGCCACTTGTTTTCCGGCCGGCCACACCCGCTGCTGCCACGTCGAGAACCGCGGGTTTGTCGCGTTCGACGGGCCGGTGTGCCGACCGTAGGCCGACCAGCTGATGCGGTGCAGGAGGATCCGCCACCGGACCGCCTTGCTCCCAGCGCATCAGCGCCGTGCGGGGAGGACGCGCCCGGAGTTAATGGGCGAGTTTCGCAGCAACATTCCACCTCGACGCGCGAAGCGGCGCCGGCTCCAGGCTAAGGTGATAGATGCCGGGCTAGGCGTCCGCGTTGCTAGGTCGAAGGCGATCGACGATCTCGCGCGTGGTAGCAAGTCGCCCCAGCCGGCCCAAGGTCTCCAGCGACACGAGATGTGTTTGATCGGATTCTGCCGCGCAGCCGTCAGAAATAGTGATGGTGCGATAGCCGTAGTTAATCGCTTCGAACGCAGTTCCCAAGACGGACAGGTTGGTCGCGACCCCCGTAAGCAGCACGGTATCAATATGTGCCCCACGCAAGATCGTGTCCAGGTCGGTACCAAAGAAGCCTGTAAGTCGCGTGTGGGTGATGACAAGGTCGCTGACTTGTGGAGCGATCTCGTCAACAATCCGACTATTCGGAGCACCTTCCAGGAAGGCTTCCTGATCTCTGATCATCTCAAAAGCAGGGGTATTTGGAATGAGATCCAGGTAATCGTGCCGGTACGCGACACGCGTATAAATGACTAGCCCTCCGGCGACGCGGACAGCTTCGTTTACGAGGCGCGCATTGGGCAGAACGTGATGCCGTGCCACCTGCTCGGCATAGAAGGGCCCGAAAATACCGTCGGGGTCCACCACCTCATACTGCCAGTGAATGGAAAGAACGGCGGCTCGTCCGAATCCCGTGTCGCGCATCGATGCCTCCAGTCAAGGTGAGGAAAGTTGCTGCGGTGACGTCTGCTGGTCGTGGCTCTTGGTGGCATCGGGGCTTCGTCCGTAGGCGTCGAGGTGGCCCCAACGACCGGGGATGTCAAGCAAAGCCACGTGGCCCAGGTTGGAAGGGAGGGCCGGCCGGATGATCAAATCCTCCCCACGTGGCTCAAGTCCTAGCATAGTCCTCAGCAGCAAGAGGGGAGCTCCGGCAGACCAAGCTTGAGGGCTGCAGGCTGTAGGGTAGTTGACCGGAAACATGGTTTCAGATCGGGCATATCCCGCGAAAGCCTCGGGGAGCCGGCCATCGTAAAATACTGCTGCGTCGAGGATGCCGGCGGCAATCCTCGCTGCGGCTTCAGGGTAACCGTATCGTCGAAGGCCCCAGGCGATAATGGAGTTATCGAAAGGCCAGATTGTCCCTACATGATAGCCGATGGGATTGTAGCGCGCCTCACCCTCCGCAAGCGTGCGTACTCCCCAGCCGCTAAAAAGCCGTGGAGACATAAGGTGGCGCACAAGGCATTCCGCTTTAGATTCGTCAACGATGCCACTCCAAAGCAGGTGTCCGATATTCGACGATAGAGCATCGACTTGACGGCCGTCGCGATCCAGGGCGAGGGCCATATATTCGCCTTCATCGACCCAGAAGTCACGGTTGAAGCGTTCTTTCAATTCGGCAGCTTCTTGCTCCAGGCGTGCGGCGAACGCGGCGTCGCCCCAGATGTTCCGGGCTAGCCTAGCTGTTCGAATCTTGGCATCGTAGGCGTAGCCCTGGAGTTCGCAGGTGGCCCGAGGAAAGCCGGGAAGCCGTCCGTCGCGGAAGGATACTCCATCCCAGGAGTCCTTCCAGCATTGATTCTCTAGACCGTTTAGGGTGTTGCGTCTCTGAAATGAGACATACCCGGTTCCGCTGCGGTCGGCGTACTTGTTTATCCAATCTACTGCTTCCCGCGCTTCCTGTTCTAGTGAGCGGACCAGGTCCTCGTCGCCAGTCCATCTCTCGTACTCGTCGAGTAGCACGAGAAATAGAGGCGTCGCGTCGGCGCTGCCGAAGTATGGCGTATGTGGGCTCTCTTCGAATACGCTCTTCTCGCCATATCGCATTTCATGAAGAATGCGACCCGGCTCTTCCTCCCGGAAGTCGTCTACCCGGCTGCCTTGCCGAAACGCTAGTACCCGCAGAGTGGTGGCCGCCAGTTCCGACACAAATGGCAGCGCCTGCAAGCTAGCGAAAATGCTGTCGCGGCCAAACAGAGCCATGAACCAAGGCAGCCCAGCAGCCGGCATGCTGCGGTCTTCTGCGAGGAATGGACTGAAACGTAGGGCTGCCAAGTCGATCAGGCTGCGTCGGTATGTGGCGCGCAGCGGCTCCCAGCTCGACTCTAGCCGGGGGGCCATGTCGAGCCACTCTGTTAGCTGTCGCGCCTTTTCTTCGGCGGAAGCCGTGCCTCTCGGGAGCGCAAGCCGCTCTAGTCCTTGTGGTACAGGAAGCGAAGGCGTCGCGCTGAGCCTTGTCTTCCAGTCGCCGTAGGGCTCCAGGTGCACTCGGAGAGTCAATCCTGCACTGCCTATTTCCGCAGGTGTCGAGGAAGAAATGACGGTCTCCCTCCTGAAACGATCTCGCTCGTAGCCGAGAATCAGCTGGCTGTCCTCGATCCGGCGATAGTGCCTGCCTCTTTTTGAAACAAGGCCGTCCTTGGCTTCAAAAAGGTCAGCGAAGTCGGCGTCAACTTCGATTCTTACGACTATGTCGACCGGCTCTCCGTCGTGATTGATGATCTCAAGATCCTCGTGGAGGCCGGAGCTCAAAGTGTGTACGCGCCGCACCGAGAGCGTGCTGTTGACGTAGACGTCTTGCCGCCCAGGGACAAGATAGAACCGGTTCTCGAAGTAGTGGACATCGTCGATGGCGAGGGTGCTTAAGCGTTCGCCATCCACGGTCAGCACCCACTTAGATAGCAGACGTGTGTCGTGAGCAAACAGCCCGAGAGAACCGTCGGCTGATTCGAGGATGTCACCCGAGCGGTCACAGACCATAAAAACTCTACCGTCCAGGATGCCCACTCGTTCCTCATTCATGGCTGCCTCCTGAGCGTTCCATCTCGTCGGCATGGCGATAGGGCGGGGGTGGAAAGAGCTTGCGGACCGTGGCGAAGAGATGAGGGCTTCCGATGACTGTTGCTTCGCCGCGCAGAACTGTCGTTAGAAAATATGCTTCGCCTCGTGCGATCCGGTCGAACACGCTGCTATCTGCTTCGACAACTGCGTCCCCGCCTCTTGGTGAATCTACCTGCGCCACCCATATCCGTCCTCTTGCGATGCGGACCAGCCAATGCCGAGCGCGCCCTCTGTCGCTGATATCGAAACGCACGCTGCCGTGGTCGATCGCCTGGAGTCGGCGGTCATGGTGCCGGTGTGCCAGTTTCTGGAAGAAATCCCCGGTGGCGTCCGTCATCGGGCCTCCTTGTCAGATCCGGCCTGGACTTCGTAGGCCGTATCGGCGAAGCGGACACGTGCTGCCCGAACCCTGCTGCACGTGAAGTTCCCGCAGGTGTAACGCTGACACGACTCTTGTGGGCGGCGGCAGGCCGCCGACGCGGTGTACCCAAAAGATGCTCGTTGGATCTTCAAGGCGAGGAGGTTCTTGGACGCGATTGGCTACTGACACCACGACTATCATCTGTGCTCGCGCTTTTTCGCCCGAATCTGGAAGCTTCCGGCGTTAAGGGTCATCCGGCCAGCCGCTCAGTCGCTATGAGGTGCCTCCGTTCGGCCTAGCTCGCATCGCGGGCTCGCGCCCAGGACGCGGCCTGTTCGAAAATGGCAAAAAGGGATATTCCATCTGAAATCCGTGCATATGAACGCTGGGCCGAGTCAAGCTCGGCGGCGAAACGGCCAGCTTAGGTGCTGAAGCTATCCCGACTTGCTATACAAGCCGCTAGGTGTCTTTCGCAGCTTCAGGGGCAATGAATCCGGCCATGAGGCGACTGAACAACATGGAGTTGCTCGGCGAGCGATACCGGTTGGTCGAGCAGCTGGGTGCGGGCGGCATGTCGGTCGTCTGGCGCGGCTACGACGAGGTGCTGGGCCGGCAGGTCGCGGTCAAGGTGCTGGCGTCGCGGCTGGCCAGTGACAAGGCGTTCCGGCACCGGATCCGGGTGGAGGCGCAGGCCGCGGCGCGGCTGTGCCACCCCAACATCACCAACGTGTACGACTACGGCGAGTCCGTGCAGGTCGGCCTGACCGTGCCGTATGTGGTCATGGAGCTGGTCGACGGCGGTCCGCTCAGCGGGCGGCTCGGCCGCGACGGGCAGCTTCCCTGGCGGGAGGCCATGACCATCGGCGCGGAGGTCGCCTCGGCGCTCGCCGCCGCGCACGCCCGCGGCGTGGTGCACCGGGACGTCACACCGGGCAACGTCATGCTGACCCCGACCGGGGTGAAGGTCGTCGACTTCGGCATCTCGGCGCTGGTGGGGGAGAGCGACAAGGGGCCGGACGGCGCACTGCTCGGCACGCCCGCGTACCTGGCGCCGGAGCGGCTGGACAACGGCCACGTCTCGCCGGCCACCGACGTGTACGCGGTGGGGCTGCTGCTCTACCGGATGCTGACCGGTCGCCTGCCGTGGCAGGCCAGCACCACCACCGAGATGCTGCGCGCGCACATGTACCGCGACCCGGACCCGATGCCCGCGGTGCCGGGGCTGCCCGGGCCGGTGGCCGCGCTGGTGCAGCGGTGCCTGGCCAAGCGTCCCGAGGACCGCCCGGCGACCGCCGAGGTGGCCCGTACGCTCGCCGAGGCGGCCGGTATCGCGGCGATCGTGCCGGTGTCACCGGCGTTCGGCCGGATGGACCCGGCGCTCGCCGAGAACGCGGGTACCACGATCCTGCCGTGGTCGGCGGAGACGGACGCGCTGCCGTTCTCGGTGGTGCGTACCCGCACGAGGCGGGCGGTGGCGCGGCGGCGCAAGGTGGAGGCCGGGGTGGCCGCCGTCGGACTGGTCGCGGTGACCGCCACGCTGTGGGGGCTGACGTCGCGCAGCCCGGCCAGCGGTGGGGTGGAGCCGACCGAGGCGCGGATGAGCCTGCCCGAGCCGATCCCCTGCGCTGTCGACTACTCGCTGCGCCGCGACACCGGCAAGGAGTTCTCCGCCGAGCTGACGCTCACCAACACCGGCGACCGGGAACTGCGCGACTGGACCATGAACTTCACGTTCCCCGGCAAGCAGACGGTCACCACGGCCCAGCCCACGGCACGTCAGGTGGGGCGTACCGTCTCGATCGCCGCACCGGCGACGGACCCGGCGCTGGCGCCCGGCGCGTCGACGAAGCTGACGCTGGCCGGCCGCTACACCGGGAGCAACACGCTGCCGGTGGAGTTCACGCTCGGCGGCAGCACCTGCGGCGTGCAGGTCTCCGGCATCGCCGGTTCGGCGCCGACCACCGCGCCGCCGGTGAAGACGCCGGCCAAGACGACCACCAAGACCCGGGGCAGCGTCGATGGCGACGGCGAGCGCACCGAGTGGCGACCGCGTCATCGCGAAGGTCAGCATGAGGATGAGCAAGATGACGATTAAGGCTTGGCGCGGTTTGCGCCGGGTCGGGCGCCGGTCGGACCCTGCGAAGAAGGCGCGTGTGCCCGATGATGAGTTGGTTTCAAGCCTAGCTGCGGCGTCGATCCGGTCCGACCGAGCGTTGAGCTCCGGTGAAGCATCCCGATGTAGAAGCCGTTCCGCGGTCGTCTCCCGTGCCTGTCCTAATACAAACCACCGGTGACGCTTGGCAGGATCTCCTGAGGGCGTTGCGACGCGCCGGCGTCTTTCTTTCCTGACCCTCGACCCTGCCCGACGCGGCATCCGCTGTCTTGTACCCCCTAGGTATAGGACCTGACGAGCGACCGTTTACCCCGGGGGAGTCTCGAGAGCCTCGCTCAATCCTGCGCCAAGTCGGACACCCTCCGAGGCAGAAAAATTACTCGGTTGCCTGACGCCCCGGCTCAGGAGAGCCTGCTAGCTATGGAAGAGATGAGCTTACTCAATCACTCCGGCGGTCCCGTTACCCGAAGCCGGATCAAGCATGACCTTGCTGATCTCGGTCTCAAAGACGGAGACGTGGTGATTTTCCACACCCGCATGTCTGCCATCGGGTACGTGGCTGGCGGAACGCAGACAATCATCGGCGCACTCCTCGACGTTGTGGGAGCCCGTGGAACCCTTATGGTGCCCTGTGGCTGGAACAACGCGCCTCCATATGACTTCCTCGATTGGCCACGGGACTGGCAGGACGCCCTGCGAGCAGAGCATCCCGCGTACGACCCGGACCTCAGTGAGGCGGACTACAATAATGGTCGTCTCCCAGAAGCGCTGCGCCGCTGGCCTGGCGCGATCCGAAGTCGGCACCCCGACGCCAGTTTCGCAGCCCTGGGGCCGGCTGCAGCCGAACTGATGGCAGAGCATCCGTGGGACCATCCTCACGGACCCGACACCCCGCTAGCACGGCTGATCGCCCATAGCGGCCGAGTCTTGTTACTTGGCGCTCCATTGGACACCATGACGCTGTTGCATCACGCTGAGGCGTTGGCCGACGTCCGCAGCAAACGGTTCGTGACCTACGAACAACCGATCCTCGTTAACGGCCAGCGGGTGTGGCGACAATTCCGCGATATCGACTCTGAGGAAGGAGCGTTTGACTACTCGACGGTGGTGCGCCGAGGGGTGGAGCCGTTCGAGGCCATTGCACGGGACATGCTCTCGGCAGGAATCGGTCGTCAGGGCAGGGTCGGCGCCGCGGATAGCTACCTGTTTGACGCCGGGCCTGTCTTCAATTTTGCGATCAACTGGATCGAGGCCAAGCTGAAGAGATAGCACCGGGTGTCAGGCCGACACTTTCCGTGCCGGTGTCGGGTCTCAGGAGTTGCGTGACAGGTCAGCCGGGACGTGGGGTGACACGTCCGGCTAGACGATCTTCAACTTGCTTGCGTTGGGTTCTCCGAAGGAGCCGTCGTCGCGGTTGGCGAAGGCGGTGAATCCGTCGTGTTCGAAGCGGACCCGTCCGTCGAAGTTCGAGGCGGGGTTCGTGCAGGCACTGTAGTCGTGGCCGAGTTCGCCGTCGACGGGGATCCATAATCGGCATCCGCCGCATTGCTCGTCGTACCAGGGCCTCTGGGTAGGCCGGGTCGACGGTGTCGCGGTCGCGCTGTTTGATCTAGACGCTGGTGGCAGTGGTTGTTGTGGCCCGCGTCGTGGCCGGCCCACGGCTTGCCCGGTGCCATGGGATAAGGGTGCGTTACGAGAGCCGATCGGAGGAGGGGCTTTCCGACGGGTAGGACGTCGAGGTGGCGCGCCGTTGCCGGCGGCTCCGGTTTACGGGCCTTGAATCGTGCGATGGGCTTGGTGTGGTTCGGGAGACTTCGGTGAGGAGCTGGTTGCCGCCGTGGACGCGGAAGGTGGTGTCGGGCGGCTTCGACGGTGAGGGCGCGGCCGGCGTGGGCGATGCCGATGTGGATGCGTTGGCCGGCGATGACCGGAGATCCTCGGCAGCTGACACGGCGTTCGACCCGGACCGGTGATGGTGCCGGGGTGGTGGGGGTCCGGCGGGGCGGGCGTCGCGGATGCGGGCGGCTTCGGCGGATGTCAGCGGGTTGGGCAGGCTGCGCAGCAGGGCGCCGTCCGCGGTGATCTGCATGAGGCCGCGATCGAGGCGGACCGTGATGCGCCGGCCGGCGAAGTGGTAGCCGACG
Source organism: Micromonospora sp. WMMD1274 (assembly GCF_049179035.1). Taxonomy (NCBI): domain Bacteria; kingdom Bacillati; phylum Actinomycetota; class Actinomycetes; order Micromonosporales; family Micromonosporaceae; genus Micromonospora; species Micromonospora sp. WMMD1274. The sequence continues at coordinate 370,649 of NZ_JBMHMG010000001.1, read as the reverse complement.
GGGTGTTGCCGTCCGGCGAGGCCGATCAGGCCTGTCGCGTTGACAAGTCGTTCCACCTTAATCGCGGCGCCAGCTTGGACGCTGCCGGTGGTGATCGGTGGCAGCCCGGCGGGTTGGCCGTCGTCGTCGAGGAGCTGACGCAGGTGGTCGGGGGTGAGCCGGGACGGGACGGTCTTGAGTCGGACGGCGTCGATGAGCAGGTGGAGACGGTCGTGTCGGCCCAGAGCGTGACCGGCAGACCGGCCCGGGTGGGGCTGAGCCAGAACTGTTGCCCGCAGACGGTGAGGTTGCCCGAGGCGGGAACGATCCGGGTGACCTCCACGGCCAGGCCGACATCGTCGCCGCTTGGCACTGGCGCGGCTGCGACGGAGGCTGACCCATGGGCCGGCGGTGGCGCAGGCAGTGGCTTCCCGGGGGGCGGGGTTCGTGGTGGTCAGCGCCGGTGGAAGCTGCATCGGCAGATGCTCGTCTGCAGCAGAGGCGGTGAACTGGTTGGACGGGAACGCCATGCCGAGGGACTGGTGCGGCCGTTCGGTGTTTTGTTCGTGCGGAATACGTCGATCGCTTCTTGGACTTCCTCCGGGGTGGCCCAGACGTCGATGTCGTCGAGGAGTTCGCGTTGCAGGGCTTGGTGGAACCGTTCGGTCTTGCCAGTGGTGGTGGGTGAACGGGGCTTGGTCAGCCTGTGGGTGATGCCGTTCTCCCGGCAGAATCCGGTCGAACATCACCTCCCCACCGCCGCGGCCGAACCGGGCAGTGAACTGCTCGCCGTTGTCCGTGAGCACCTCCTCGGGAACCCTGAATCGTTACAGGGCCTCAACGAAGGGAGACAGACGGCCCGGCCGGTGGCCCGCCGAACCACGGCGGCGATGACGCGGAACCGGGAGTGATCGTCAACGCCGGTGACGACCTTCGCCTCACGACCGTCAGCCAGCCGGATACCGCCAACGATGTCCAGCTGCCACAGTTCCATCGACCGGCCAGGGTCCCATCGCCGGTAGTCCTCCCGCCGACGCCGGCGAGGCATCGGATCTACCACGCCGTGCCGGATCAACACTCGATGCACCTTAATCCGCGAAGAGATCGATCCGGGACAGTCGCGGCGCCCGAGCTCATAGACGAGGCGATGGGCACTCCAACAGGGATGGTTCCGGCGCAGCTCACAGATCAGCGCCTCCACCTCAGGAGCAGCCTGGCCAGGCAAGGAACGCGGACGGCTGGACCGGGTCGGCAAGCACTTCCAGGCCCTCGTCCTGATACCAGGCCAGCCAGCGATGCACCGCGCTTGGCGAGGGACTCTGAATCGTTCGGCGACGTCCGTGACCGTGGATCCGGCAAGCACGTCCTGGACGTTCGGTACCGCAGCTCCATCACGCTCATCTCCACCAACACTCAGCGGAGTGTTACCCAGGTCGTGCCAGCGATGTGTCACGCAGGTCCCGAGACCGGACAATTTTCCCGTGTCGGCGTTGCTTATGCGCGTTGAAGCAGTGGATGGACGACAGCGCGCACAATCACTAAGGTCCAGCCCAGATTCGCTTCGGCAGTGCTAATGACCGCCCGCTCTGCGAGATACAGGGCGGTGGCAACGGTTGCGGTTTCCGCGTCCAGCTCCACCAAACACCGGTTCTGCGTCACAGCTGGATGTACCACGACGTTCATTGCGTGGCTGCGATTGGACCATGTCGTCAGCTCCGCGCGAAATTGTACGACAAAGCAAGGGAAAGGTGCTGATCTTTCCGTTTGCTCCGCTTCCACGGTCAAGGCAACATGATACGCGCTCACGAGCGCTCCCGTTCGACTGGGCAGGGCCATGCATCCCTGGTTCGCCAGCTGGACACTGACTGACGAACGGACAGCGCCCGTGCCTGTCTGGCTGCGCAAGGCAAGCCAGTGCGGCCTGTTCGCGCGCAACGCGCCATGCCGCTTGACATCGCGGAACCTGCCTGAGGGGATGGGTGACCGTGGCTGATTGCTCTCGAACACCGAAGTTGAACCTCCACCCGAACCAGCGCATGGCCAATACCGGGATGCGGGGCCCGGCATGAAGGCGCGATGCGCAGGGATGACGAGCCGCTAGAAACGCGCGCCAACGATTCCCCCAAGTGTCAGCCATGGACCGGGAGTCGAGCCGCCGACTCGACTCCCGGCTGAGCAGCCTGTGCCCTTGGCGCCAACCCAGGTACACCTGACGACCACTCACAGCTACAGTATGTGCACCTAGTTCACGCGGTCAACGGGAGAGTTGAGTGAACCTAGTGCGCGTGATCTCATCGGGGCGCCAACCCAGGAGTGACATGCCCCAACGAATGACCTACCGCCAGATCGCAGACGACATCGCCGCCCGCGTCGCCACCGGTGAGTACCCGCCAGAGACGAAGATCCCCTCCTACAGTCAGTTGTCAGCGCTCTACAGCGTCTCGATTGCCACCGTGCAACGAGCCATCTTGGTGCTCCATGCCAAGGGAATCGTCTATGGCGCGCCTGGAAGGGGGGTGTACGTCAGAGGCGAGGACTCCTAACTTTGAGAGAGCGGACATTACGCTAGATTGCCGGACACGCAACATGTGTCCAGTTGTGGGAGCGCACCCGCGCAACCGGTTCTGCATCTCAGGCAGTGGCTAAGCCCAGGTCAGCCGCCATCGTCGGGACTGGCCCATGTTGCGCCATTTGCACAAAGCGTCAACGGTGTCCCCTCCCACTTAAGGCGTGCCTAAGTCATTGCCGCCGCCCGGCGCTGTCTCGGCGCCGTTGCACTGCTCTCGGCGGGATCTTCGCCTGGCCGCTAGGCGCCTACCTGGAGTCGTGTGGTACTGGGTGGAACGAGCGCCGACCGGTAGCGCTCGGGTTGCGAGATGGCTGCGGATAGGGACTGGGAGACGCCCTCTCCCGCCCGAGGCCCACGGGTCGGCGTGGCGTGCGCGGCGGTTCGTTCGGCTCGCTGGCATGGCAGACACCCGGGAGCAGCCGCACTTGCCGAGCGCGAGGAGTGGCCGCCGGCCGCGGTGCTCGTGTCGGTCGGCATGGCTACGCCGTCTTCACCGGGGTTCCGAGAGGGTGGGAGGAATCGAAGCACCACCAGGGCGGGTGGCCCAGCTGGGAATGCCACAGGCCGTCAAGGTGCAGCAGGAGGCCCGCATCGCGCTTGGAGCCTCTTGCGCCCGGCTGGGGCCCAGGGGTGGGCTCTGAGCGCATCCCAACCTGTCGCCTCGGCCCCTCAAAGCCTCCGGTTTTCCATCGCCCGACGTGCGAGGGGGAGGATGTGCCGACTTGCCGCAGTATCTATTGACTAAGTGAACTAGGCTCACATAATCTCTCGACGCCCTGACATCTTGTCTCCTGCGCGGGGCGAAGGGTGGAGGTCCCTGGCCTGAAGGCGACCGGGTTATCCACTCTAGAGACTCTTCCCGCCGATCGGCGCAGTAGTTCGACCGCTCAGACGAGAAGGTTCGAGAGATGCTCCAACGCCGCTTCGTCGCGAAGATAAGTCGTCGCATGGCCAGTATGCGCGCGGCGAGGCGGCCCAGCAAGAACCAGACCGATCATGTGTGAGTGCGCCACAGTCAACGTTAGAGAGGTGAGGGGTGCTGTGTTCCGCCGTCCCGGCTCATCGCGCTCATCCTGGCTCAGGATTAACCCTCGCGGCCGATTGGCTTCGAGGTGTAACGCCCCACAATCTGCCGACACCCGTGACGATCGCAACCAGGGTGAAGCCGTCGCCGGTCAGTTCTTTCCGATTGACCTTTACGATGCGCTTATAGAGCTGACGTCCGCCGGGTGGCGAATCACCTATCGAGATGCGCAATCGGCTCGACTCACCTGCGGCTGGAGGGGTTTAGCGGTCATCGCAGTTCCTGAAGGCGTGGCATGGTGGCCGGTAGCTAGTCAGCGCACCCAGATTGTGATGCTTGCCGGGAGCGCTCTGCTCGCGGCCTGCGCACTCTCAGTTTGACGCTGACTGAGGCCATCAGGAGCAAGCCGTACGTCACGACACTCCGCCATTGCTGAATTCCGGAGGTTGCAGTATCAAACCCCCGCTGGCGGGTTGCTTCGTTCGAAGGGAGAGAATTCCCTTGTCGAAGCGCATCTCCCTAGGGAGTGCTGAAGGAGCGGCCGCGGGTGATCTATCGATCGTACTGGGGTCGCCGCCAGGCGAACATCGTTTGCGAAGCCGCTAGCGACTTGATGATTGCTCGATCCATTGCGGAATTTGTGCTGCTCCATATCGAGGATTCGCGGCGGCGACTGCCTCAAGAGTCGCGCTTAAGTCGGGGGCGGCCGGCTTGCGGGACAGGAACGGCGCTCGCCCGTCGAAGCGACGGCGCGAAGTGCTGCTGGGTCGGCCGCGGGCCGGCGGGCACCAGAGCTGAGGATCGCGCCGTTCTCTAGGCGCATCCACGCGATCTTGTCGATGATGGTCATGCTTGACGCTCCCTGTGGCTTGTCCCGGGTGGGCTATGCGACGTCGCTGTCCGGACGCTCGACGAGTTCGCCGTTAATGACGGTAGGCGCCGGCGGGGCCAGGGCGAGCAGGTGTGGTGCGTTCACCGCCCGCCGCCGATCCTGCACGGACTCGATGAGCCTGAACGCCATGGCCAGGCCGGCGGCTCGGCTGCCGATGCCCTTGAGTGACCCGGTTGCGGTGGCGCACCGTGACGAAGGTCGGTTCGATCGGGTCCGAGGCGCACAGATGGATCCACTGCTCGGTGGGGAGAGAATAGAACTCGCAACTCGTCGAGGTGTTCGATGAGCTTAGCGACAGGCTTGGGCAACTTGAGGCAGTAGGCGTCAGCGAACGAATTCGCCGCGGCGTGGGTGTGCCGATTGCCCTCGGCGTTGTAGACCCAGCCAGGGCGGCCCTTGGCGCCCGGATGAGCGGACTTGGGTAGCGCGGCCAGGACGTTAGCCGTCTTGCGCACCCAGTCGCGCTGCCCGCGGGTGTCGGAAAGACCTCTTGCAGCGCAGCACAGAAGCCAGGCGCACCGTCACTGACCGCGAGAACCGGCACCTGCGCACCTCGACGAGCGCAGTCGCGCAGCAGCTCAGCCCACGGGCAGGTTGACTCTCGGTAGCCGTCAGCCAGTGCGACCATCTCCTTCCAGCCGTCGGCGCGGACCTCGACGACCACGAGCAGCTTGTCCTCCTCTAGGCGCACGTTGGTGGCGATACCGCCGGCCCACCCATACATGTAGTCGAAGGTGGACAAGTCCAGGGCCGGGACGAAATCATCGGGCGCCAGATCATCCAGGTAGAGCAGAGGTAGCTTCCGCTACCTTCGCGGCTCTTGCCGGCACCCACGGCGGCAGGACCACCGACCGGAACCGCTTCCGCTGCCAGGTCCGGGTCGACCCGTCTGTCCTGGACCCCGCGGCGACCGCACCCGCACCGCGCCCAGCCGAGGTCATCACTTCCCTCGGCTGGGCGCGGCCGTTACGCACCGCCAGCCGCCAGCCGCCAGCCGCCAGCCGCCAGCCGCCAGCCGCCAGCCGCCAGCCGCCAGCCGCCAGCCGCCAGCCGCCAGCCGCCAGCCGCCAGCCGCCAGCCGCCAGCCGCCAGCCGCCAGCCGCCAGCCCTGCTGGTCAGGTTCGACCGCCAGTTCGGCCAGTTGCGCGTCGACCTTCGCCTCCAGCGCGGCGGCGAGATTCGCCGGGCGCCCTCTCGCACGATGTCATCCAGCAGCGGGACGCCCTTGCGCGTCGTCCCGTCCTCGGCGACTACGGTCAGCATTGGCCTGCCTTCCCGACCGAGGCGCCAACGTCGGCCTGACTCGAGATCATCGACCGCTCATCGGGGAGGTACGCCGCTTCCCAACCGATCCACAAGTCCCAATCAGCTTTCCCCGGTCGTCGGCTGATGGTTGATAATCGGTGGGTGGGCGGCCGAGAAGGCACGTAGCGGAAGGTCACTCGCTGGACTGGGGTGACTTCCGCGGCAGCGCCAACTTCACCCGGAAGGTGACCCCACGGCCCGGGTGTCTCTCAGCCGCGTCAATCACGGCCTGGTTTTCTGGCTCGGCCCGCAGCCGTAGCTCTACCGCGGCGTCCGGTGGGGTGTGGGCAAGCGCGTTGGGCATCAGGTTTCCGACCACCTGTCGCAGGCGGCGTCGTCGCCGAGTACGACCAGCGGCCCGCTGCCAGGCTCGATGTGAAGCTCGATGCGGCGCTCGGCGTCGATCGCCCCCGCCGCCTGGACCGCGTCGGAGCGAGGGCCGGCAACTCCACCGGCACCAGCGCGATCCGGCTTTCCCGGTCCATGCGGGCCAGCAACAGATCCTCCACCAGCAATCCCATCGGGGACGCCTCGTCCTCGGTACGGCGCAGCAGGCCGGCGGTCTGCTGCGGCTCTCGGCCGGCGCCCTGCCGGTACAGCTCGGCTAAGCCCCGGATCGTGGTCAGCGGCGTCCGCAGCTCGTGCGAGGCGTCCGCGATGAACTGCCGCGTCCACTCCTTCGAGGAGCGGACCCGCTCCTTGGACGCAGCCCCAGCGGTGAAGGCGGCCTCGCCTCGATCTGGGCGAGCATCGCGTTCAGCGCTCGGGACAGCCGGCCCCCTCTGAGGTCGGCGCCGGCCGTCCCTCCTCCGCGTCGGGCACCACTCGGTCAGATCACCGCCGGCGATGGCCGCTGCGGTCCGCTCGATCTCGACCAGCGGCTTGAGACTGCTACGCACCATCCCGGCGCCCACCGAGGCCAGGCTGAGCAGCACCGCCCCACCCGCCAGCAGGTCGATCCAGATCAGCTGCCTCATGGGCGATCCACGTCGGTGATGTGCTGCCCCACCGCCAGCACTCGGCCATCCGGCAGTTCCTGGTAGAGCATCCGCCACCGCCGAACACCCTTGGCACGGACAGCAAGCGCGACCCTCTCTAAATCCCGGGAACCTGTCAGATCGCGTTGTACGGAATCCACGTAATTCGCGGGCAAGCGATTATGACGGACTCGTCGGCCGCGCACAAGTAGGAGCGGTGGATGTTATGTGCAGTCATAGCATCCAGGCTTCGCAACCAATCCGATATCGGGAGAGGTGAAGATGAGGGTCAGCGGTTCATGCGTCAGCCACTCCGCCGGCGCAACTGTGCCCATCAACGACAAACTTGAATCTCCTGCAAGTGAACGGAGAATAGTACATGAAAAGATCTATAACTGCTGCGGGCGCGGCATTGGCCATGATCTTAGGGGGATGCGGAGCCAGCCCCACCGACCAGGAAAATGGGCGAACCGGTGGCCGAGGAGGGACGCTCATCGTTCTAGCCTCTGCGGACTTCGCTAATCTCGACCCGGCCCAGAACTGGACTATGCGGGATGTTCTGTTCGGCGGGCGAACGCTATATCGCACACTAACGGCCTATGCGGCCGCGTCTGGGTCCGAGGGCACAAAGGTTAGGCCCGACCTAGCCGAAGAGCTAGGGGTGCCGTCAGACGGAAACAGGACCTGGACATATAAGCTCCGATCCGGGGTCAAATTTGAGGACGGAAGCGTAGTCACTAGCAAAGACGTAAAGTACGGTATTGAGCGGATTTTCGCGGCGGAACTCCAAGAGGGCCCAGGATATCTCCGCGACCTGCTCGTTGGAGGCAAAAAATACGCCGGACCATATAAGGATCCGAGAGGGCTGCAATCGATTCTCACCCCCGACGATCGAACCATCGTCTTCGAGTTGATGAAACCCACGGCTGACCTAGACTACATCTTGGCGTTGCCCACGTCGGCTCCCGTGCGCAAGGAGAAGGACACTGGGGTGAAGTATGACTCAGCCATTTTCTCTACTGGGCCATATAAGATTGAAAGGTATGACCGAGGTAAGGAACTCGTCCTGGTCCGGAACTCCCATTGGGACCCGAGCACAGACTCGATCCGAAAAGCCCTTCCTGACCGAATTGAGGTGAAGCAGGGGCTTTCGAGTGCGACCATCGAGCAACGGCTCATAGCGGATCAGGGGCGGGACCAGCGGGCCGTGGCGTGGGCCGGAATCAGCGCTGCCAGCATGCCTCGCATCCTCAGCGATCCGAAGGTAAAGGATCGCTACGTTGCAGAGCCGAGCATCTGCACCCGCATGCTCACGTTCAATACTGCGAAACCCCCCTTTGACAACTTGATGGCACGTCAGGCTGTGGCCTATGGGATCAGCCGTGAGGCGTATAGGACCGCGCACGGTGGAGAAGGAGTCGGCGACTTCGCAACTTCCTTCATGCCGCCATCTCTCACGGCCGGTCAGAAGAATGAAGCCTTCCAGGCGCCACCAGAAGGTGATGTGACAAAGGCTCGCCGGCTCCTGGCTGATGCAGGGAAGCCCGAAGGGTTCGAAATCACATTAACCACCACTTCGACAGACACGGGCAGGGCCGAAGCCGAGGCCGTCCAATCTTCCCTGGCTCGCATCGGCGTTCGAGTCAAGATCAATTCTGTCGATGCATCGGTGTTCTACTCCACGACCGGAACCCCCGCCACAGCAGACGAATTGGTCTTCGATGGCTGGTGCGCGGACTGGCCGAACGGCGCTTCATTCATCCCGCAAAAGTTCGACGGCCGCAACATTCAGCCGAAGGGCAACAGGGTAATCAGCCAACTGAACGATCCGTCGGTAAACAAGCGTGTCGACGAAATCTTGGCCTTGACCGACGCGAATAGCGCGCAAAAAGCGTGGGGTGAACTCGACACGCAAATCATCCAGCTGATGCCTGCTGTTCCCCTGGTATGGGACAAGATGCCTCTGTTGCACGGGTCCAAGGTCACTGGCGTCTTCGGCCATCCAATCTGGCAAGGTGAGATCGACTACGCGGCGGTCTCGGTGGCATGACAGACCCACTTCCGGGACGGACCGAGGCGGGCTCCCCCGTCGGACCGTGGCGAAGACTCGTAGTCCGTGTATGGGCTCAGTCCGCCGCCAGGGTAGGGGTCGTGATTATAGCTCTATTCATCGCCCTGGCCGTCTTCGCCCCACTAATCACCGCCGTTATCGGCAGCGGCCCCAACGACTTCCACGAGGGCCAAATTGACAAGACGCTAGGCGGCCTTCCCAAAGGCCGGCTAGGCGGAGTAAGTGAGGATCATTGGTTGGGCGTCGAACCGGTTAACGGTCGAGATGTGTTAGCTCGCATCGTCTACGGGGCACGGATATCCCTCTTGATCGCGGTCCTCGCGACGGCCGTCTCCGTGATAGTCGGGACCGTGCTCGGAATGGTTGCCGGCTTCTTCGGCGGCTGGATCGACACGGCGATCAGCCGGCTGATGGACCTCGTGCTCTCCTTCCCCCAGCTCATCTTCATGATCGCGCTCGTAGCGGTGCTTCCGGACCAGGGCAGAACGATGTCACTGATCCTCGTGATCGGCTTCTTCGGCTGGCCCTACATCGGCCGTATCGTCCGGGGTCAAACACTGTCGCTACGGCATCGAGAGTTTGTCGAAGCCGCGTGGGCGGGCGGTCAATTGCGGGGAACAATCTTGTTGCGTGAAATTCTCCCCAACCTCACATCGCCAATCCTTGTATATGCTACGCTCTCAATTCCTGCCAACATCGGCACCGAGGCAGCTCTATCGTTCTTAGGCATCGGGGTGCAGCCGCCGACGCCATCCTGGGGCCAAATGATGCAGAAAGCGATGTCTTGGTATCAGGTAGACCCTATGTTCTTCCTCGTCCCTGGGATATGCCTGTTCCTAACCGTTCTTGGGTTCACCCTCTTCGGTGATGCGCTCCGCGACGCCACGGACCCGAAATCAGGAGTGTAGTGCTTTCCTATACGCTTCGCCGCCTGGCTGGCCTGCTCTTCGTGCTGCTGGCCATCTGCGTTGTCACCTTTGGCATCTTCTATATCTTGCCCAGTGATCCGGCCCTACAAGCCTGCGGCAAGAGCTGTACCACGGAACGCATCGAGCAACTGCATCATCAGATGGGCCTGGACAAACCTCTCTGGCAGCAGTTTGTGGATTACCTCGGCGGCATCGTAGGCGGACGAACATTAGGGACAGGTGAACTCGCGGTGAAATGCGAATTTCCCTGCCTTGGGTTTTCCTATCAGATGAACCGCCCTGTTTGGGAGCTCCTTCTGGACCGGCTGCCCACAACTGCATCGATAGCCGCTGGGGCGGCAGTACTGTGGCTCCTGCTCGGCTTGACTGCAGGTGTGATCTCCGCGCTACGGAAAGGCACCGCTTTAGACCGGTCACTCATGGCTGGCACGCTGACAGCAGCGTCATTGCCAGTCTACTTTACCGGCCTAGTTGCCCTATACCTAGTAGTACAGTTGGCTGGATGGCTACCATTTCCAAGCTACGTGGAGTTGACGGAAAGCCCGATTGCGTGGGCGCAGAATCTACTACTGCCATGGGCCGTGCTCGCCCTACTGTACGCAGCGATGTACGCACGGCTATCGCGCTCATCAATGCTCGAAACCCTTGCGGAGCCATACATCCGAACCGCCCGCGCCAAGGGCCTCCCTGAACGAACTGTCGTCGTTAAACACGCCATGCGCTCGGCGCTGACTCCCGTGATCACCATCTTCGGGATGGACCTGGCGACGCTTCTGGGAGGCGCGGTCATTACGGAAAGCGTCTTCGGCTTGCCCGGCGTAGGACAGCTTACGATCAACGCAATCAATACAGCGGATCAGCCGGTGGTCATGGGAGTGGCCTTGCTTTCTGCGTTCCTTATCACCGGTTTCAATGTGGTTGTCGACGTTCTCTATGCCGTCGCGGACCCGAAGGTGCGGCAATCATGAGCATGCTGGAAGTAACCGATTTGCGAGTGACGTTTCAGACCATTAACGGCGTCGTCTGCGCGGTTGACGGCCTGTCTTTCTCGCTCGACCGCGGCCAAACGCTTGGAATTGTCGGTGAATCCGGCTCTGGGAAGTCAGTTGCGAGTCTAGCGATAATGGGCTTGCACCGCGACGCGACTGTCGCCGGTTCGGTCCTCCTAGAAGGTACCGAGATCATCGGCGCATCTCAAAGAACCATAAGGCAGTTGCGCGGGCGGAAGGTGGCGATGATATTTCAAGATCCGCTCTCATCGTTGCATCCGGCGTACACGGTCGGAGAGCAGATAGCAGAAGCCTATCGGCTACACTTCGGCGCCGGCCGACGCGCCGCACGAGAACGGGCTGCGGAGTTACTCGACCACGTAGGAATTCCCGATCCGCATCGGCGGCAGGCAGATTACCCGCATCAGTTCTCCGGCGGTATGCGGCAGCGAGTCATGATCGCAATGGCTCTGTCGTGCGAGCCGGAGGTGCTGATCGCAGATGAGCCGACAACGGCACTGGATGTCACTGTGCAGGCACAGATCCTCGACCTCATCGTCGGAATTCAGCAAGAATTCGGTTTGGCTGTCCTAATGATCACTCACGACTTGGGCGTAGTAGCCCGAATGGCCGATAAAGTTATGATTATGTACGCTGGCCGCGCTGTGGAAGAGGGACCGGCGCCGACTGTATTCGAGACCCCGAAGCATCCGTACACCCGCGCTCTGCTCAACTCCATCCCCCACCTCGACCGCCCCCTTGCCGAGGCGCTAAGGCCAGTCGCGGGAAGCCCGCCCTCGCTGATGAGCCCGCCACCTGGTTGTCGATTCCACCCCCGATGCGGTGAGCGAACGACCGGCTTACCCTGTGACACACGGTCCCCGCGGCTGGCTAATGTCGGAGACGGGCACAGGGCCGGATGTCACTTGCTCGAGGTGAAGGGATGAGCGACGCGCTAATGGAGGTCGCCAGCCTGTCGAAGATCTTTCAGGGGCGCAGGGGAGCCGACCTACACGCTGTGGCTGATCTCGACCTCAGTGTCGATGCCGGGGAGGCGCTAGGCCTTGTCGGTGAGTCGGGATGCGGAAAGTCGACGACCGCGAGATTGCTCGCACGGCTGTTGAGCGCCACTTCAGGCAGCATAAAATTTGAGGGGCGCGACATTAGTAAGATCGGCAGGAGGGCCATGCGCCCGCTGCGGCGCGACGTTCAAATGATCTTCCAGGACCCCTATTCTTCCCTCAACCCGCGGCGCACAGTCGGCGAGATCATTAGAACGCCGTTAAGGATCTTGCGTCCCGAACTCGATGAGCGCAGTGCGGTGGCCCAGATTCTCGAGCGTGTTGGGTTGGCGCCCGAGCACGTTGACCGCTACCCACACCAGTTCTCAGGGGGGCAAGCGCAGCGCATCGGCATTGCTCGGGCTTTGGTCACACGCCCGCGTCTCCTAATTGCCGATGAGCCAGTTTCTGCCTTGGATGTCTCCGTTCAAGCTCAGATTATCAATATGATGAGCGAGCTTCAGCGGGAATTCGGCTTATCCTACGTCTTCATTGCCCATGACCTTGCCGTCGTCCGTCAGCTCTGCACGCGCATCGCGGTAATGTATCTCGGCCGGATCATCGAGATCGGTGCAAGGGAATCGGTGTACCAAGCCCCTGCGCATCCCTATACCAGCGCCCTGCTTTCGGCAGCGCCTCTTCCGCACCCAGCCACCGAGAGGGCGCGACAGCGGGTCGTGCTGCAAGGAGATCCGCCAAGCCCCGCCGCGCCGCCCCCCGGATGTGCATTCAGCCCGCGCTGTTTCAAAGCGCAAGGCCGGTGCTTCACTGATCGCCCCCGCCTCGAGCCGGTCGGCGGTAGGCTCGTAGCGTGCCACTACCCATCCACTGGTGCGGGATCATAGTGTGAAGCCAGGAGAGATTCGTTGTCGGACGGTCCACGCTTGGTAGTGCGGGGTTTGCGCGACCAGGTCCTGATAGGCCTCGCGTGCATAACGGTGCAACTGTGCGGCCAGCGGGGCCGCCGGACCTTCGCGCCGCCATACAACTAACTGTCGGACCCGGATTGGCGACCCTTCCAAAGGGCGGACGACCATCCCATACATGGGCTTCATCGTTGGCTGACAAATCGTTACGCCGACCCCGGCTGCAATCATGTCCTGAAGGTTCTTCTCCCCGAGAAACTCGTGTGTAACTGCGGGCCGGAAACCCGCCTGTTCGCACGAGCGATAGAAGACGCCGGGCCACCCGGCGCCGTCGTCGGGACTAACGAACCATGCTTCGCCCGCCAGTTCCCGCAACGGCACCTCCGTTCGGTGGGCGAGCCGGTGCCCAGCTGGCAAGGCCACGAAAGCTGGCTCGACGGCGAACGGCCGAGTATCCAACATCTCAGAGTCGCGCAGTTCGAAGCCCGGATAGTCCAGTACAAGGGCGACGTCCAACTTGTCTGATTCCAGCATCGCAAGAAGAGCCGCGATTCCGTACTCGGATCGAATGGTCACGCTAACGCCCGGCTGCTGCCTCGAAATCCTGGCGATCAACCCGGCTAGAACCGGTGTAGTTGTGGACCCGAGGCGAAGCGCCTTGCTGCAAGAATGCCGGCCGGTGCGGCGGCCCAGGGAGTCGACGCTGGTGAGGATTTGGCGCGCCCCCTCCACGATTTCGATGCCAAACGAGGTTGGTCGGACGCCCGAATTTGTACGCAGGAACAGCTCGCCGCCCATGAAGCGCTCAATGCGGCGCAACTGTGCGCTCAAAGCCGGCTGAGAGAGCCTGAGAGCTGATGCGGCCTTACCTAGGCTGCCCAAGTCGGCGATGGCGCAAAGGACGCGTAGATGGCGCAGTTCAAGCCTCATCGATGCAGTGCCGTCGCTGTCGGCGCAGCGCAAACCTCGGCTGACACTGCGGCATGGGCCTGCTTGGTTGGCTGCTCGTCGATCCGTTGTCTTAACCGGATTGGCGGCTCGGCAGGCACACGCCTTTGACGGCCTGGAGGCGGCAAGGTCTGGATCGAGAACCTCGCGGGCCCGGGTTGATGCCTGGCGCGCCCTGTGACTCGCAGCCGGGAGGTGAACATGGCAGCACCCTCGCATGACCAGCTGAGATCCTCCGATAGGACCTTCCGATAGCCTCAGTCGATGGGCGCCGTTTTTCATCACGGACCAGAGAGAAGCTTCTCGGTTCCCGCAGTGATGTGCTGGGAGGGCGCGGTCGAGCGGGGACATGCGACCATGGAGATATCACCTGCCGAGGTGGGCGAAGCACGTAGCGATGAGAGGTCAGGGTGTCTGTCGTCGGCTGAGTGCACGCGCTCCGAGTGACTTGCGGTGACCGCACCGCGACTAGTCGCGTGCATATGGCCAAAGTGAGTCGCGTCAGGCGCCCGCATTCGGTAGAACGCTTGTGCGCCTCGCAGGTTCGGACCAGACTCGGCGATGGCTTGAGGCCGTCGATCCCGCGAGGTATCCACCCTCTCTGCCGAAGTAATGTCCTTGTTCATCGTTTAGGAGTTACCACATGACCGCCTCGACCGTGAACGTCGCACGCAATCCTCGCAATGTACGGGAGTTGCTACCAGCTGCTCGCGAGATCACCCAGGAGTTGGGTGGTCTCCCGAGCCGACATCGGTTAATGCGGACGTTTCGCATCGGGGCGCCTAAGGCTGACGAGTTGCTCAACCAGTTGGCCGAGGAGTGGAGGCGGGCGTCGGCGGTCGATGAGGATGGGCCACCAAAGCCCAACTATCAGGAATCGCCAGGAGGAACCTCGACCCAGCAGGTTGCCGAGGTGACCTCGGAAGCCGCGCACGCGCCCGTTCCTGCAAGGCCTCTGCAAGAGGCTGCTGAACGTCGTGCTCTTGCCGACGTTGACCTAGCGTCACTCAAGAAGATCCGTTGGAGTGTCCGAAGCGTTCTCGCGTTCGGCGTCGCGGCCAGCGTGGCCGGCAACGTCCTGCACGCTCGCGACGATCTCATCTCACAGCTTATTTCTGCCTGGTCCCCACTTGCCCTCCTGCTGACGCTGGAGCTTATCTCCCGGGTACCTGTGCATCGGCGCAGCCTGGGGCTTGCCCGCTGGGCGGCTACGGCGCTTATCGCGGCGATCGCCGCCTGGGTGTCATATTGGCATATGGCCGCCGTGGCCTCGCGCTTTGGAGAAACGAATGGGTCCCAGTACCTGCTCCCACTGTCGGTAGACGGTCTAGTCATCGTTGCTTCGATCTCCCTGGTGGAACTAGGTGAGCGCATCGCTGCTGTCACGAAGGAACGATGAATGCTGCCGAAACTGTCCCCTGGTCAGTTCTGGCGAGGCGCGTTTGGTGGGCGAACGTTGGCGGTGGATCGGCGCAACGACGGGCCCTGCTCAGTTGCTTTCTTTTCTGCACGTAAAGATGTAAGCGGTTATAAGATCAATCTATCTAAGCGATTCCGGCGCAAGGACTATCCGGCGGCGGTGCGCTGGGCAGCTAGACGTTTGGCCCATCAGGCATAACGGATCTATGCTACCTGTGCTAAGCGTTAAAGCATGTGTTTGTTGTCGGCTCCGGCGGTCCATCAGTGCTTCTTATCCCGGGAACGAATTTCAATGCGGGGATGTCGTTGCCGTTCGCTGCTGGCTAACTGAGAGGCATCGGATCGGTTTTCCGACCTGCCGCGAAGACCGGGCCTCAGGAGCAAGCGCCCCGGGCGGACTGCTCGGCTAACCTCCGCCCTGCTTTTGCAGCACCAAGGTGGACGGCGACACCGGTCCTTCCGCCAGCGCAAGTCTGCGTCGCCTCATGCTCTCCCCTGGCCACGAGCCGGGTGGCGTCCTTGTCGGTGGCATGACGTCAGTAGCACGGCATGTCCGCTCAATCGGGACCCCGGCCCGCGCGTCAACGGGTCACATCGCGGTTCCAGCACGCGTAATCGTGGACGTCACGACGTTTCTCTTCCGTTCCGTGTACTCGGCCCGGCGGTGAAGCGCAATCTGGGACTCGAACTTCGGGCCTTCGCGGACGCCGGTCACCTCCTCACCCAAGAAAGGCGAAGCCATGTGGCGGCGTCGGTGACGGAAGTTCTTGGCCAGGGCAAACTGATCACGTCTGCAGCGCTACTGCACAGCGGGTGCGCTCGGTAAAGCCCGAGGAGGTGCCGGAGCCAAGCTCCATGGCTTGACCCGGCATCAAGTACAGCGCCTGCTACTCCATCCTCACCTTGCCTTGTCTGCGCTAGTAGCAGGACCGGACTCGGGCTTGGCGTCGTCACCAGATCGAACCAATGCCGGGCGTGCTCGGGGAGCGCCACGCGAGGACCTCGTGATTTTCCCAACCGGCCGCGCCATCATCCGCCTCGTCGGCGCCGTCCTGGCCGAACAAACCGACGAATGGACCGAAGGACGCCGCTACATGGGCCTGGAACTACTGGCAAAAGCGCGACTCATCCCCGTCGAGCCGGACCAACACGATAGCGTCCGCGCTGGTGGGCGAGAGGCGGCCATCGCGCGGGTGGAGAACGGCGCCGGCTGGCTGGCGCTCCTCTTGTGGTCGCGAGCACACGTTCTTCAAAACCCCGGTCCTCGTCACGGGCCCGCATCGAGTCTGGATCCGAACTGCTCGATTAATCGCTCACACAGGTCATCGCGGACGGCGTAGCGTCCCACACCGCCGTGCGCAGCACCCGCTGCATCGCCGCGGATTACCGAGACCTGCCCGCTCCGCAGCGCCTGGCGGGTTTTCCATTCCGCGTCGGACAACAGCCCCGCTACCAGATGCCCAGCCTCCGCGTGGCTCGGCCCGCACGGATTGGCCACAGACACGCCACCCAGGACGGCCCGTTATGGGCGAGGCCTAGGGTGTGGCGCGCGCCGCCGAAGAGTCCTCGGATGTCTTCGCAAACCACCGGTGATCGACCGCGCTGGCCGTCGCTACACCACGCCACGATTAACGCCGAAGCCAAGCGACGTTGGGGTACGAGTCGACTTGACCGAGGCCCGGAGACGGCCTCATCATTTGGCTATCCACCAACAGGTGGGGTGTGCCATCAGCCCGGCGAGCGATCCCTGCTCCCGGGCTGTTGTGCGTCTGGGGCTGAGCTCCAAGGTGGCGCCCCACAGACGCCAGACGACGGCGGCGTGTGCCTAAGGCGTACCCCTCACCCGAGCCGTATCCGCTGCAGGACGGCCAATCTGTCTGGCATGTCCGGGCCGTCGGTCACTGCATCCAGGAGGCCTAACCTTCCGCGCTCACCCGGTCGGGGTTGTCAACGCCGGCTGAACTTTGACCCCTCTGTTCCGGCCGAATTTTGACCCCTTCGCTGGTTTGTTGATGTTCAGTCGTTGGTCTTGGTTGCTGCGGGGACGCGGCCGAGGTCGCGGTCTTTGAGGCGGTAGCTGTCGCCCTTCATCGAGATGACCTCGGCGTGGTGGACGAGGCGGTCGATCATGGCGGCGGCCACCACGTCGTCGCCGAAGACCTCGCCCCAGCGGCCGAAGGGCTTGTTGCTGGTGACGATCAGCGAGGCTCGTTCGTAGCGGTTAGACACCAGCTGGAAGAACAGGTTCGCGGCTTCGGCTTCGAAGGGGATGTAGCCGACCTCGTCGACGATCAGCAGCGGGATCCGGCCGAGCTTGACCAGTTCGTCCTGCAGGCGGCCGGCGTGGTGGGCGTCAGCGAGGCGGGACACCCACTGGGCGGCGGTGGCGAACGCGACCCGGTATCCGGCCTGGCAGGCCCGGATCCCCAGGCCGATGGACAGGTGCGTCTTGCCGGTGCCGGGCGGACCCAAGAAGACGACGTTCTCCTTCGACGCCACGAAGTCGAGGGTTCCCAGGTGAGCGATCGCTTCCCGCTTCAAGGACCGTTGGTGCTCGAAGTCGAACTCCTCCAGGCTCTTGCGGGCCGGGAACCTCGCGGCCCGGATGCGTCCTTCACCGCCGTGGGCTTCGCGGGCGGCGACTTCACGTTGCAGGCAGGCGGCGAGAAACTCCTCATGCGTCCACGACTCGGCCCGGGCCCGCTCCGCCAGGCGTTCGACGGAGGCAGCGAGGGACGGCGCCTTCAGGGCGCGGGTGAGGAACGCGATCTCGGATGCGACGTTGCGGCTGGTCTTGGCGGCCATCACGCAGCCACCTCAACGTCGAGGCCGAACAGGCGGTCGTAGTCGCTCAACGGCCGGCGTTCGACCTGAGCGTCAACGGCGGTCGTCGGGGTGCGTTGGGCAGCGACGCGCAGGTCGGCGGCGGCTTGCCGGTGGGCGGGGTCGGTGATGCTCTGGTGCTTGGCCCAGCAGCGGTCGTGCCGGGCCACTGTCCGGCCGTTGCAGGACACCGTCACCTGGTCGCAGTCGGCGGTAACCTCGACCCGCCGGCCGACCACTGATGGGTGCACCGAGTAGTCGTTGCCGTCCAAGCGGACGTAGTGATCGCGGGGAAGGCGGGTGGTCTGCCGCCAGCCGACCACCGGCGCAACCGGTGGCAGTGGCAGCATGGCGGCCCGGTCGGCGTCCCACCGGTCCAGCGGGCGGCAGCCCAGCATCCGGTGTTGGCGGTTGTTCGCCCGCACCAGCCAGTCGGTGAGCTGGGCGTTGAAGTCACCCGGTGAGGCGAAGCGGCGTCCGGGCAGGAACGAGGTCTCCAGATAGCCGTTGGCCCGCTCGACCAGGCCCTTGGCTTCCGGGTCCGCCGGCCGGCACTGGATCACCTTGATGCCGAGGGTGCCGCGGAAGGCGTTCATCGCCTCGGTCAACTGCGGCCTGCCGGCCCGCCACTGACCGACGGCGGACTCGTTGTCCCACACCAACGCCTTGGGCACCCGTCCCCAGCCGGAGATCAGCGTCCAGTGCCCGGCCAGCAGGTCCGGCGACTGCCTGGTCGGGATCATCACCGCTGACAGCCACCGCGAATACCCGGACACCATCACCAGCACCGGTGGCCGGCCGACCTGCCCGAAGCCCAACGGCACGTCCGCCGGCGGGAACCACAGATCACACTGCGCAAGCTCTCCCGGCAGATACTCCGTCCGCTGCGCCGGATCCGGGCGGCGGAACAACGGCCGCAGCTGCTGCACCCGATCGGCGAACACCGTCTTGCCGCGGGTCCACCCGACCCGCTCCATGATCACCGTCGTTGGCATATCCGGGAACTCCGCCAACAACGCCCTGATCTGCGGCTCGACCGCGTCCACGATCGAGCCCTTCGCCGCCCGCTGATAGCGAGGCGGCTCATGACTGGCCAAGGCCTTACGCACCGTGTTCCGCGAGACCCCCAGCCGACGGCAGATGGCCTTGATCGCCATCCGCTCCGCTCGGTGCAACCGACGGATCTCCGCCCAGTCCTCCACGCTCAGCACCTCCCGATGCTTCCGGAAGGGGTCAAAATTCAGCCGGAACCACGGGGTCAGTTTTCAGGCGGAGCCGACAGGGGTGTCCCTATGGGTTTGGTCTGGCGGGGATGGGGCTTGGGGGCGTTGTTGGTAGGGGATTTTGTCGCGGAGCATGGCGTGTAGGGCCTCGCAGCAGCGTCGGGTGCGTGGGTGTCCGCCGCGGATGCTGCTGCCGGAGTGCGGGTGACGGGGCCAGTCTGGCGTAGGCGGCGAGGTGGCCGGGTGGGGAATGCGGTGCCGTCGCGGATTCGAGCAGGAACCGGGCGGCGGTCACGGCGCCGAGCCGGGCATCGAGGTCAGGGCCGGGCGAGAGGGTGTGAGCATCAAGGATCTGCTCGACCTCGCCGGCGACCTGGACGCGTTGTCGCAGGACGTCGTGGAGGCGTTCGGCGAGGGCGGGGCAACATCGTGTCTCCGCCGCGGTGGTGCCGGGGGGCGGTGGCGGTCTGCTCGTCGGGGCGGTCATGATCTGGGCGGCGAGCCGTCCACCCATGCGCCGTGCGTGGACGGCGGCGGACAGCAGTCTGCGGTGGCCGGCCTTCAGAGGCCGGCCGGTCCGCCGCAGCGGGACCGCAGCTCCAACACGGCTTTCTGGTGCACTTCCGGGCCGAGGACTCGTTCCGGGGCGGGATGGATCTGGGTGAGCAGGCCACGGATGCGGTTGGACACGTCGGCGAGGTCGTCGTCGAACCCGACGAGGACTCCAGTTCGGGCAGGGTCGGCCCGGCGCAGCGTGTGGGGCAGGGTGCGGCGGTGTCGGCGATGATGCGGGGTGCAGGTCCGTGATGCGCCGCATCGCCAGGCCGGGCAGGTAGGCCGCCTGATGCCCCCGCCGCCCGCGCCACCGCGACCGGCGGGGCGCCGATCGAGGTCGGTTGGTCGACCACCACCAGCACCCGTCCCTGGCAGGCCAGCTTGTCGAACAACTGCCGCAGTCGCCCTCAGTATTCGGCAAGGCCGCGTCGTGTAGCCGTCTACCTTCCGGAGCCAGCTCGATCGTGTGGTGGCCCTCTGTGCCGACGTCCAAGCCGAGGTAGAGGCCAATATTCGTGGCGTACCAGACTCGCCTTCACGCATCGTCCCGTGGTGTCGGCCGCTGGTCTGAGCGTCGCACTGCCGGCAGCCATGGTACGAAGAGATCTACCCCACGGGCGGCCGTGCCCCTATCAAAGGTCCACCGACGCCACCCCGACCGGCGACAACGCCCCCGGATCATCGCAACGACAGGGAAAGGAAGTCATACCGGACCGACCGAGGTCCCGGCCGGGAACAATCAAAAGGCAACTAGGGCAGCGGAGTTAGTGTCAGCCCTGACACGGCTCTTCACACGACCACGATCGGACGAATATGTCGGTGTCAGCCCCGTGGTCTATCGGCGTGTCGGGGCGATACGGCTAAGGGGTGGGAGAGGCAGAAGCGCAGAAGCCTGCGATGTAAAAACGTCTCCATCTCCAGCTTGTGCCAAGGTCTACGGCTTCGGCAAGATGATGCCGAGTGGCTGGCAGTCACGCGGACCGTGGGCTCAGGTGAAAGACGGCAGACCTTGTCTGAAGTCTCCCTCTTGTAAATCACGGGCCTCGCCGCATCGGTCCTCAGTTAGGTTGATGCGACGAGGCCACTGTGCGAAGAGCGGCGGATGCCCGGCCTGTAGGCCGGGCATCCGCCGACCTCGGGGGCGCATCTCACCGGCGACAGCTACCCCGCCCCCGGGGCCCTCCTCCATTGACGGACGAGGCCTACCCATCTTGCACCCCCATCGCGGCTTCACCAACAGGAGCTCCATACCATTCGACTATAGGCTCGGTTTTGGTCCGCGTGTCTGCCATCTATGTGATCGTAGATGCCGAGCAATCTGCGCGGGGGCTGCTAGAGCCGTGCGCCCAGAACATGCGAACAACGTTGGGAAAGCGCGTCGGATCTGTGCTGCAGAGCCACACTAAGAAACACTCGATTTCTGCCTTCCGTAGCCGGCAGCTTCGGTGCGCTGGCAAGCACTATCTGAGTAATAATGCGGATTTGGTGGTAGCTCTGGCGCCGGCGGTAGGGCATTTCGCCGGTTCTCATCGATGCAAAGAGTTGTTTCGGCGTATTCATTGACCGGCCGTTAACCGTGATGGTGGGCGCGCCGATAAGAACGTCGCCCACTCCCGACGCCGTCGGATGAAGTTCTTCCGGATGGGTGGCCTGGGTCTGAGCTGACCCAGGCCACCCTACGGGCCTGGGGGCCATATCAGGATAACGTTTCCTCTGCCTGACCGCATGCTCCTATGGCGATCCGATATACAGATACGTAGGGTAGCTATCAAAATGTGTAGCTGGCTGTTCGACAAGTCCATGTAGCCGGCACGTCCGCACAAGTGCAGTGACTGCCGCTGAGCTTTCGTCAACTGGACGGGGGCTCGGTCTGGAATAATCATCTCATCGCGCGAATGGAGGTGCTAGAAACGTGGATGAATAGGCCTTGCGCCGCCGCTCGCAATGCGCTTGGGGAGACCTCCTCATTTCGCTGCACCAGATCTCCCTCAGCCCGTCGTCGGCTGCCGTGTCCACGTGGGCCTCAGCCGCGCGTTCCGCCTTCAGCTACCTGATCCGGCCGGAGGCGTGAGCTCTCACCCATGCGCTGCGCTCGGTCCTCGAGCCGCTCTCGGTGCCGTCGTAACCAAGGCCGCGTAGGAATTTGGGCGGGAGCAGCAGAGTTGGTTCAGATCTCACCGCATTCTCGTACCTGGAAGCCGGCGGTATCAATTAGTGGCCTATGACTGTGGGCTTCCGCCCCGATGAAATTTTTGCATCGCCTATGTACCTCATGGATCCCCTGCGGGCGGTGGGATAACCGCTGCAGGGTCTAGTCGAGGTCCACCGCTGCTTCCGTGACGACCCAGTTCCCATTCCGTTCCTTGGTCAGGTCGCACCGGTATTCTCCCCGTGTCACGATACCGAAACCATTCTGGGCATCCAGCTTGCCGGCGATGTTGTAGCGGGTGCCGAATTCGCCGCCTGTGCTTTTGACAGTGGCGTCGCCATACCTGGCTGTTGAGGGTGAGCGCAGCTTGTCTTCAATCGCCGCTTGGCAGCGTTCCACTGCCATGTCCCGGTCATGAGACATCAACGTGAAGGCCGTTCCGCCTGCGCCCGTCAGGACTACGGCAGTCGCCATCACATTCCACTTCCACCTTCGACGGCTTTGTGGACGCCCGATGGCGAGGGCGTCAGGCGGCTTCGGAACTACTGCGTGCTGCTCGTGCGAAGACGGCGCGTCGCGTTCGTCCGGCGGATCAGGAGTGGTCAACGGGCCCCCGTGAGTGCGGTTGAGGGTGGTGCTCGAGTAGAACGTTTCTGGGCGCTAAGCGCTGCCGCTGTAAGAGCCAACCGTAGCCGTGGACGCCTCCGGGAGGGCCATATTCAACAGGAACGCCCCCTCGGTCAGGAGGGGGCGTTCCTGCATCTACCGATAGAGACTATCGATGATTGGGCCTAAGCCCGTTGGGGGGGATAGCGGCCTGTGCCGGTGCGACGACCAGGCCGCTGCAGCGGCCCCTGGCTGGGGCCTCATTGAGGTTAGCCGGGACAAACGGGCCGCGGAAAGGCGCTATCCCCAGATGGTATGAGCTGCCCTCTGTAGCTGAGATGATCACTCCACGCGATCAGTGCTGCCCATGGCGCTGCTCATGCTGGTAGGAAGATGGCGGTTGGCGCTGGCCTATTCGTTAGGCTCGGTCTATCGGCCGGGAGGGATCCTAGGAGGCGTGTTGAAGATCGCGCGACGGGTCGAGGGCAACATCGTGCGGCTCACACTCGTGGGGGAGCTTGACATGGCCACCGTCGAAATGCTGGAGGCTGCCGTCGATGATGGCCTCACCGAGTACCGTCCTCACCTGTTGATCATTGATCTCGCCGGGTTGGTTTTCTGCGACTCCAGCGGCATCCGTGCGCTCCTGGATGCGTGCCGCGCCGCAAACTACAGAGGGGCCACTTTCCGGGCGACAAATGCCTGTGGCATGACGCGCCGGGTACTCCAGGTCACCGGAGTGCTCGATATCCTGACTGCTGAGTCAAGGAACGGATGTACTGGCCCCGGCAGTGACTGGAAGCGCGTGTAGCCACTCGTTGTCCAACGTCAGCGACTCAGGAGCTGCGGTGGCTCGACGCGGTGGTGAATGCCGCTGCCCATCTCCCGCCCGCTTGACCCTGGGGGATCGAGGGGGGGCGTTGCCGCACTGCGGCGTCGTCGCGCTTGCTGGCGGACTTGATGGGCGTCCTGCCGCCGCCAGCGATTGTGATCACGACCGGGCGGCATGTCGTGGATCCGGTCGAGGCGCCACGGCCGCCGGCGCCAGCACGAGTGATAGACGCGGTAGCGCGCCCTGGCTGAAGCCGTGCGCCATCGGTGATTTGGCGCCGAACGCGTGCTGCTCGCCGCTAGGACAGGGGATTGGTCCTGTCCGTAAGCCCTCGCCGCGCGACACGGCGTCGCGCTCGTAACAGGCCGCCACCGGCGACGTTCTGTTGGAGGGACGGCGTTGCAGGCCTCCTGCGCGAGACGAATGACTACCGTAGACCGTAGGCCTCGGGTACGCCCGCCAACCACTGGCGGCCCCTACCGGCTGAGTGGGTGATCCGTCGCACGGCAGCTGATCATGGTGCGCGTAGCGCTAGCTGTCTCGGTGGCCGACAGCAGGTTGTTCGGAGCCACCCGGCGAGCATCTAGCATCTTCCGTGGTCCGACGAAAGGCTAACTTTTTGCTGCTGCCCGCGCCCAGGTACGTGATGATAGTAAGTTCGGATTACCGCCGGATGAGGCCGTGATACTTTGCGGCCGAAGCGACTGTTTGGTCGTGTGCTGGGGCAGCGAGAGCTCGTCCAGGAGAATTAGGGGGTAGTTATGATTGGGCCCGTGCAGGTTTTGCTGATTGGTTTCGAGGGCGACGAGGTTCCCCTTGGAATTGGAAAGAAATTAAAGGAACTGCGGGCCAATGATCAGATACGGGTGCTCGACGTGCTTACCGTCCTGATGCGACGGAACCGTACCATCGAACGGCAGTCCGGCGCGGACCTTCTGCCAGCCGCTCACTCCGGAGAACTGCTGGACAGGCTATTACGTGAATCTAGCGCATCGGCAGTGATGGGAGAGAGCACCTCCGGTGGGAAAGGCTACCTTTTCGAGGGAGACGACATTCCCCAGCTACGTGACTCGATGCGAGCAGGAACGGGCGTGGTCGCACTTCTTCTCGAACATCGCTGGGCTATACCCCTGCGAGACGCCGTCGTGAACTCCGAGGCGTTCCCTGTCAGGGATGGGTGGGTCGGTCGTAGGGCACTGCAGCGACTGGAACTCATCGCGGAACGGTAGACCGTCCACCAGGAGCATTGTGGTCGGCCTCCCGAAGCCACACGGAGCCGACGCGGGTCAGGAGCTTCGCAGCGGTCACGTGTCGGCTACCGTGCAGGGGAGAGTGTCCGGATTTCTGCCGACCGGACGGCCACCCTCGTCGGCGCCCACCGCGTCTGACCCCCGACACGCCGCGGGGCGCCCCCGGGATGGGAGCGCCCCGACGGTACGGGTGGGTCAGCGACGTGCCTGGGCCAGTTCCCGGCGCCGGTCCCGCGACGACTTCGCCAGGCTGGCGGCCGTGGCCACGGCCAGGGTGCCGAGGATGACCGTCAGCGAGAGCCAGATCGGGATGTGCGGGGCCCACGCCACGTGCTCGCCGCCGTTGATGAACGGCAGGCTGTTCTCGGCCAGCGCCTCCAGCACCAGCTTCACGCCGATGAAGCCGAGCACCACGGCGAGCCCGTAGCTGAGGTAGATGAGCCGGTCCAGCAGACCGCCGAGCAGGAAGTAGAGCTGCCGCAGCCCCATCAGCGCGAACACGTTGGCGGTGAAGACCAGGTACGGCTCCTGGGTGATGCCGAAGATCGCCGGGATCGAGTCCAGCGCGAAGATCAGGTCGGTGGTGCCGATCGCGATCATCACGATCAGCATCGGGGTGAACAGGCGCCGCCCGTGCTCGTGGGTGGTCATCCGCGCCCCGTCGTAGTCGCGGGACAGCGGCAGCGCCTTGCGGCTCCACCGGATCAGCAGGTTCTCGCTGAACTCGCCCTCGTCCGGCTCGCCCTGCCGGGCCAGGTTCACCGCGGTGTAGATGAGGAACGCGCCGAAGATGTAGAACACCCAGGAGAACTGGGAGATCAGCGCCGCGCCGGCCGCGATGAACCCACCCCGCATGATCAGCGCCAGGATGATGCCGACGAGCAGCACCTTCTGCTGGTACTGCCGGGGCACCCCGAACCGGGCCATGATGATCACGAAGACGAAGAGGTTGTCCACCGAGAGGCTGTACTCGGTGAGCCAGCCGGTGTAGAACTCCCCTGCCACGCGCCCACCCGCGGTCAGCCAGAGCACCACGCCGAAGAGCAGCGCCAGGCCGACGTAGAAGCCCACCCACAGGCTGGACTCGCGGACGCTCGGCTCGTGCGGCCGCCGGCCGATGATGAACAGGTCGGCGAGCAGGACCGCGATCATCGCGATCAGCGTTACCGCCCACACCAATGCGGACACGTTCAAATCCATCCTCCGGCAGACACGCAGCGTCAGTGCACGGGTAGCCTGAAGGCAGATGCGCAGACGCTCACTCGGGTGACTGTCGGAGGTCTCTTCCGCCGCCTTCCGCAACTAGGGATGGCGACCGGCGGAGCCGGGTCGGAACGCCTGTGGTGTCGGCGCCCTTCCGTGCTGACGACTCCGCTGTTGGGGAATACTCCCCTCCTCGAGCACCATTATGTGCGACGGAATCGGATAAGCAAGAGCCGGGGATCGGCTTTCTGACCACTGCTGGGGCGCTGGCCGACTCAGCGTTGGCGCCGGCGCTGCGGCACCGCCACCCTGGCCCAGCTGACTCCACAGCGTTCGCCGACGACGTGGGCGAACAAAACCTTTGCGGCGCAGCGCCGGTTGCGGGCGGCTAAGGGCGGCAACCCCTACATAGTCCATCAGTGTGTCTGGCTACCACGTCAACCTGGCGCTTTGCCGGCCCGCGTCGACATAGCCCCGTGAGAAAGACAGGGCCTGCGGCCTCCAGAGGCGGCTCGTAACTCCTTGATGTCGACTCGATGGCATCAGTCGATGCCAGGGGAGCGACTGCTACGCGGGACTGATCAGAGGCTTTGTTGCCAGAGCAAGGTTGTCTCGCGGCTCCGCCGCCACAAGCGGCATGTCATCCAGCTATAGCTTTCGCATGCAGGTGACATCATCACCTACCGTCACTCGACGGTTGTACAGTTCTTGGCGCGACTCCGCGCCTTTGGCGGTCGTGTGCAGCCAGATGCCTGCTGGATACTGTCGCTCGACGCGCGGCGCGAGTGGAGTGCGCACGAGCTTGTCAGGTTCTTACCAACGCTCGGTGTGCTCGCCGCTGCGCTAGCAGCGTTTAGCGATTCGCCCAAATCCCGTCTAGAGGACGTCTCGTAACTCGGTGGAGGCGTTGCCGGGCGCCGGTGCTGGTGTCACCCGGCGAGGATGATGTTGTGGAGGTGGGCGATGCCGGAGGCGGTGTCGGTCAATGTGTGGGCGGCGTGGCGGTAGTCGCGCAGGATCTTGAAGGTCTTCATGCGGGCGAGGGTGTGTTCTACCTGCGTGCGGACGGTGCGGTGTTCCTTGTTCAGGTCCGCCTTCCACGCGGGTAGCTCGTTGCCGTCGGCGGGTTTGCGGTACGGGATGATCACGTCGGGGTTGGCGCGGTAGGCGCCGTCGGCCATGACCGGCCGCCCGTCGAGTTTCTGCTGGATGCCGCTGGTGCGGTAGACGATGGTGTCGTTGCGGTTGCCGGGTTGCGGGTCGCCGAGGGCGACGACGAGGCGGGTGTGGGCGTCGATGGCGACCTGCAGATTGGTGCTGTAGCGGTAGTTCTTGCTCGGGGCGGCCAGGCGGTGGTCCCGGGTCGGGGTGAGGGTGCCGTCGACGATGGTGATCTGGTCGACCCGACGTCGGCGTCCCGGTGCCAGAGCGAGCAGGGGGCCGAGGGTGTCGATGACCCGGTGGGCGGCGGAGTGCGACACCCCGAACAGTGGGCCGATCTGGCGCATCGTCAGGTCGTGCGCCAGTACGCCGCGACCAACAACACCCGGTCGGCGAGGTCGAGAGACCACTGCCGGCCAGGACGACCGTCAGCGATTGCGTCACCGCCACGTTCGGCGACCAGCCGGACCAGCCTGCGGAACTGGGCGGGCTGCAGCCCGGTGAACAGGAAGATCCACTCCTGGCGAGCCGCCGAGATCACCTGCACCTCGACATGATCCACCATGGACCGGTCACCGAGTTACGAGACGTCCCTTAGCCAGTTCGATCACGCAAACGATTGGTGTGGCGTCATCGCGCTGGCCTTAAATGATACCGCTGACAAGAGGGCGCTATGGCTTGTGTCGTTACCGCCCTGAGCAGTGGCTTTGCCGTCTTGTCCTCCGACCATCGGCCGTGAAGCTGGAGTCGGCGCGGGGTTGGCTTTCTTGTCAACAATCACGCGATGACCCGATCCGTGAGCGCCGTCGACGCCCGGCGAGGCTGCCAGGGAGGTAGGGACACTCGTTAGATCGGTCGACGGGACACTCGGCGGCGGGTGATCGCGTTTGTTGTCGGTCAGGTACATGGCTGCGGCAATGGCCAGCAAGATCGCGGCCAAGGCGTAGAGACCCGGCACGAGCGGGTTGAGGTCGTGGTGCGGATTCGAGGTGAAGCCGGAATTGTCGGGTGCGTAAGGCCACTGCCTGGATTGTTCCTGCTTAGCCATCCTGGTCCTCACTGGTTGATTTAACTGATCGGGCAAGCAGGCTACTGCCGCGCGTGGCGCATCAGTCATCGAACCTTGCGATAGCCTGCGGGCGTCCGAGGGAGGGCGGATGGTAGTGATCGTGCCGGCGCGAGGTTGAACCTGCGTTGCCGCAGTTGGCCGTGCCGATGGTGGCGTTGCACCCGCCTCGCCGGAACCGCACTGCTCGACTTCGAACCGTGGGCACCTGGAGGTCCGGCAGTGATCGTTCTGTTGCGGCTGCATGCCCTGGGAATGAGTCGACAGCGACGGCTTTAGGTGAGCGCTCTCGTCGGGGCAGTACTCGATTCCGCAGGCCAAGGCATCGCCTGTCCGGTTGAACGCCAGAAGTTGTCTTGTCTCGCGCCCGCGCCCCAGGGCAGCCCCGCTGGAACCGAACGGCTGCAGCGGGAAGCCAGCTGCAGCAGGCTCCGGTGATCGTCTTTAGAGCCCCTAACTGATTGAGCGTCGGAGTCGGCTGGCGCAGGTGAGAGTGAGGAACGCTTCGTGGATGTCGTCGCGGATCTCTCAGCGGATGCGCGGGCGGCGGAACCTGTGCAGTAGGGCGATGGTCTGCTCGACGACCCACCGTCGGGTGCCGAGTCGGAGCCGTGGCCGGTGCCGCGTCTGGGCGTGATCGGGGCGCTGTCAGGGACAGCTGCGGATGCCCTTGATGCGAGGATTTCGTCGACCGGGGGCAGCAGTTGGGTGACGTCGTGGCGGTTGTCGCCGGTCAGCGCCGTGGTGAGGGGGGATGCCGCCTGCATCGGTGGTGACGTGGTGTTTCGAACATGGCTTGCGGCGGTCGACGAAGCTCGGACCGGTGTTGGGCCATCCTTGAACGTCCGGACGTGGGAGCCGTCGATCACCGCGCGGGACATGTCCAACCGGCCTGCGGCGCGGAGTGTGCCGAGTGGCACTTCGTGCAGGCGTTGCCACACGCCAGCGTCATTCCAGTCCCGCAGTTGGCGTCAGCAGGTCATCCCCGAGCCGAAACCCAGCTCTTGGGCCGGGTACTCCCAGGCGATCGCGGTGTAGAGCACTAGTTGTAATGCCCATGAGGGTTGTTGACGGCGTGGCGGCTTGAGACGAGGCGAGACCTCCGGCGAGGTGTGAGGTGCTGACGCCCACACGGAACCGGAGGTCTCCATGGCCCACCGTAATGCCCGGCTGACCATCCACGGCCGGCGGCTGCTCATCACGCGTGTCGTTGACCAGGGTCGGCCGGTGGCCCACGTCGTGAAGGAACTGGGCTGTTCTCGGGCCACCGGCTACAAGTGGCTACAGCGGTGGCGGGCCGAGGGCGACGCTGGTCTGCGGGATCGATCCAGCCGGGCTCACCACCAGCCGCACAAGACGCCCGCCCAGTTGGAGGCGCGGGTCTGCCAACTGCGCCAGGAACGCAAACTCGGGGCTCGCCGGCTCGGACCGTTGCTCGGGATGCCGGCCTCGACGGTGCACGCCGTTCTGACGCGGCACGGTCTACACCACCTGGCCTGGCTCGACCGGCCCACCGGTCAGCTCATCCGCCGCTACGAGCGCGACCGGCCCGGCGAGCTGATCCACGTCGACGTCAAGAAACTCGGCCGGGTTCGCGACGGCGGCGGCTGGCGCATCTTGGGCCGCGACAGCCTGGAACACCGCCGTGCCCGCACCGCCGGCCGTGTCGGCTTCGACTACGTGCACTGCGCCATCGACGACCACACCCGTCTCGCCTACGCCGAGATCCACCCCGACGAGAAGACCGACACCTGTGCCGGCTTCCTCCGCCGCGCCGCCGAGCACTTCGCCACCCACGGAATCACCCGCGTCGAACGCGTCATGACCGACAACGCATTGGCCTACCGCCGCGGCCGAGCCTGGCACCAGGCCCTGACCGACCTCGGTGCCACCGCCCGCTTCACCCGCCGCTACCGACCACAGACCAACGGCAAAGCCGAACGCTTCAACCGCACCCTGTGCGACGAATGGGCCTACGCCCAACCCTTCACCAACAACCAGCAACGCGCTGACGCTCTACCCGCCTGGCTGCACACCTACAACCACCACCGCAACCACACCTCGCTCGGCGGCAAACCACCCATCAGCCGCGTCAACAACGCTGCTGGGCATTACAACTAGTGCTCTGACCACGAACGTTCACGGCGTTGGGGTCAGGCTGCGCGGGTGGCGGTTGGTCCCAGCGTCGTTGGCGTTCGCTGCGGATGTGAGCGCGTTCTCAACGTCGAGCGGCCAAGACGCCGGGGTGGCGAACGTTGGCGTTGCGCCAGTGCAGGTAGCCCCACAGGTTTTGGGTCAGCACGGTGTGGTTGGGCTGGTCCGAGCCGGCGATGACGAAGATGCGCAGCCGCCCGAACGGAGCCTCGATCGGGCTGGCCCAGGAGGCGTAAGTCGGGGCGAAGCAGAGCTCCACCTTGTTCCGGGCCGCCCATCTGCGGATCTTGAGGCCCTTGTGCGACAGGTTGTCCAGAGACGTAGATCGGTGCTCCGCCCGGGCGGGCAGCGCGGATCGACTTGAGCGCGGCGAGGGTGTTCGTGGCGTTCTTGCGGTGCCGCACGACGCCCCAGAGTTGGTCGTCACCGACGGAGTAGCGTCGCACTGCGGATTGTCGGTCTCCTTCCACGTCTTGTCCGCTGGAAGGCGTCCGGTGAACCAGCGGACAACCTGCCGGATCGTGTCCTCGTCGGCCTGCACGAGACGGGTGGTCGCTGGCACGGTGTTGCCGCCGGCAGATGCGAGCACGACCATGCCCGACGCCGTCGGGTGGTGAAACGGGTGCCCTGGCGGGTGATCCTGATCAGCTGCTGACCTTCCTGATCACTCAGCCGCCGCACACATACAGGATCTGCCACCGCGACAGCCTGACCGCCTAGAACGCCGCCCGGCCGACAGGCCGGACAGCGTCCCATTCAATAACGTGAACGTTCGAGGCACTAGCTATCGATCAGCTGAGTAAAGCGTAAGACGTTACCGTAGGGGTCGATGACTTCGAGGGTAGGGCCCCCGGGGGATTCCTCGTCCACGTCCGGCCTCAGTGGGATTTCGGAGTGGCCGCGCAGCTCGTCCCGCAAGGCGTAGACATCGGCGACCGGAAACCACGCCACTCCATGTAGACTTCCGTCTCCGTGGTGCTCAGACAGATGCAGCACCGCCTTGGACCTCGATATTTGCACATAGAGGGGCAGCTCGGGCTCGAAGCGGTGCTCCCAGTCCACGGTGAAACCTAGGTACTCGGTATAGAACCGAAGCGCAACCTCTGCAGATATCACTCGTAGAACCGGAACAGCCGAGTCCATGGCCGGTGGCGAGGTGCGTTCTTGCCCACTGCGTAGTACTGCTGTCAAGGCGTTCCAGTCTCTGAAACCAGCCAGCTGCGAGATCATTTCCAATGCCAAGCTGTGAGGAATTTCTACGCCCGCCCTAGACAGATTATTGCGCAGCAACTTCGCGAGTTTCTTAGCTGAGTCGTTGCTATATGTCACGGTCAGCCTTCCGCGTGGCACCGATCGCCGAGGCTCGCGTTGTCAGCATGTCCCACGCTCGAGGGAAGCCTAAGTGGACAGAATATCGTGTGCATTCACCTGTCCCGATGGGATGCGAGCGGCGGGCTGCACTGGCCACCCGCAGCCTACCACGCACCCTGCCTCTGCTGCGCCGGTCAGGCCGTGGGTAGTAGTCGTAGGTGTGTTCCTGACGAAGAGGGGAGTGTCGCGTCAGGGTCGCCGACAGGCGCTCGGCTTAGGGGCCGTGTGGCATGGCATGAGCGGTGGATTCGCAGACAGCGAGTGGACCCGGCAGCCGGCCCCACGCCTGCGCCTGAGGCCGAGGGCTAACGGGGATACTGTATCGAAGATTGTGACGTGCTAAAACGGCAAAGTCTGGCAAGAGCGGATTGTGTTGGCCTGGGGCAGGAGGTCTCCGGTGACGAGGATGGAAGGGGATTCACGCCGAGACTCGAAGCCAGGGTTGGCGCCGGCGTCAGCATGCCGGTGCATGTTAGCGGCGACCCAATCGTGGTGAAATCGACGGTGAGCACTCGGGGTCCGCCGACGGACGGGACATCTCCAAGAGTATGACTTTGACTGGCCTAAGGGACGTCTCGTAACTGGTTGAAGGCGTTGCCCGGCACCGGGCTGGTGGTCAGCCGGCGAGGATGATGTTGTGGAGGTTGGCGATGCCGGAAGCGGCGTCGGCCAATGTGTGGGCGGCGCGGCGGTAGTCGCGCAGGATCTTGAAGCACTTCATCCTGGCCAGGGCGTGTTCGACCCCTGCTCGAACGGTGCGGTGTTCGATGTTGAGGGCTTCTTTCCAGTCCGGCAGAGTGCTGCCGTCGGCGGGCTTGCGGTACGGCATGATCACCTCCGGGTTACCGCGGTAGCCGCCGTCAGCCATCACCGGCCGCCCGTCCAGCTTCTCGGCGATGCCCGAGGTGCGGTAGACGATCGTGTCGTTGCGGTTGCCCGGCTGCGGGTCGCCGACGGCGATGACCAGACGGGTGCTGGCGTCGATAGCGACCTGCAGGTTCGTCGAGTACCGGTAGTTCTTACTCCGGGCGGCCAGCCGGTGATCGCGGGTGGGGATCAGAGTCCCGTCGACGATCGCGATCTGCTCGACCGGCCGTTTACGCACCGGCGCCAGGGCCAGCAGCGGCGCGAGAGTGTCGATGACCCGATGCGCAGCCGAGTGCGACACCCCGAACAGCGGGCCGACCTGCCGCATCGTCAAGTTCGTCCGCCAGTAGGTGGCCACCAGCAGCACCCGATCGGCCAGGTCCAGGGCCCACTGCCGACCCGGCCGGCCGTCAGCGATGCCGTCACCGCCACGCTCGGCGACCAGCCGGACCAGCCTGCGGAACTGGGCGGGCTGCAACCCGGTGAACGGAAAGATCCACTCAGAGTGGGCCGCGGTGATCACCTGCACCCAGGCATCCTGCCCGATCGTCCTCAACAGACAGACACCAGGGTTACGAGACATCCCTTAGCCTCGGTCTTTCATTTCGGCGCGTTTTGATAGGTGCGACTCGATGAACCCGGCTTGAGGATGCCCGTGCTGGGTGCAGGCATGGTGAAGGCCCGGCGCGTGGGCCGGGTTCCTCCGTGGCGGTTGTCGAGCGTTGGGGGTGCTGGTTCAGCTGGCGGGGCGTGGTAGTGCAGCGAGGCGCCCGAACGCGGTGACCAGCGCTTTCGTCCAGGGCCAGCCGGCGGCGATGGCGAGGCGGGTTCGGCGGGCGGTGCGGGTGAGGCGGGCGGCGACGTGCAGCAGCCGGTAGCGCAGCTTTTTCGGCTCCGCGCGGGCCAGGTCGCCGTCGAGGAGCAGGTTCTGAGCCCAGGCGAGTAGGTCGATGCCGGTCAGGGCCAGCAGGAGCCAGGCCTGGTTGATCGGGAAGTGTCGGGAGGGGAACCGGCCGAAGCCGGTGTTCTTGCCGCAGCGGATGCGGTCCTCGACGCGGGCGTGAGCGCGGTGGCGGGCCTCCAGGAACTGGATGCCGCCCTGCCCAGGCGGGGTGTCGGTGGCGATCAGCTGGTGACGCCAGCCTTCGATGGTGTCGAACAGCGACAGCTGGGCGCCGGGGTGCGGGCGTTCGCGGCGGACAATGAACCGGGTCCTCTCGGGCCAGCCGGTGGCATTGAACCGTCCGGTGATCTCGCAGATCTCGGCGTGCTCGCGTAGTTCACCGTCGGTGTCGAGGGCGGGGACCCAGCCGGCGGCGGCGGTGATGGCCTGCCGGACGGGTTCGGTGATCGCGGCGCCGACGGAGAACCGGACGTCCAGGTGCTGCTCGCGCAGGCCGCGGATGTGGGCGAGGAAGCCGTGGCTGGAGCCGGCGGAGTCACTGCGGATCAGGATCGGGACGCCGTGCCGGTGCTCATCCGGGATCTGGGCCAGGGCCTGGTCGAGCACGGTGATGTGATCGGCGGTGGTGTTGGACCCGGCCCGGCCCTCGCGCAGCAGGCCGGACAGTGCTTCGCCAGTGTTGTCCAGGAAGCAGAACAACGGGTGATATCCGAACGTCTTCTTCCAGGTCCGGGTCGCCGATTCCTTCTCGGAATGGCAGAGCACGATCGAGGCGTCCATGTCCAAGATCAGGCCTGCAACGATCTGCCCAGCCACGCTGACTTGCGGGAAGGCTTGGTCGTGGGTCTCGGCGTGCTGGGCCCACGCCGTCTGCCGGGCCTGAGCCCGCGCGGCCCGCAGTTCGGCCAGCAGCGTCTCGTCCAGTTGTGACAGCGTCCGCCACGCCGTCGGGTCGGAGGCGACCGGCCCGAACAGGCCGGCCTGATCCCGTAGCACCGCCAGATCGGCGATCGCTTCGCCGCCGTCGGCCAGCATCACCGCCAGATCGACCGCGATCCGGCCCGGATCGTGACCGCCCTGCCGCTGCCGCAACCCGGCGAGAGCCTCACTGAACGCGCTGGTCAACCCGGTCGCGTCCGCCACATCGGCGAGCAGGCGGGCACCGACGTGACCGACCACCCCTCGCCCGTCGCCGGTCACCACGATCTTCGGACGTGTTGCGGTAGCCTTCACCCAGCAAGTGCCTTCCGTGACGGGACGATCAGGACTCTCGACAAGCCCTATTTTCCCTGATCAGAAGGCACTTCTGCGTTTCCAGCCCAACCCGTGGACAGCCCTTAACGAAGGGCTGAGGCTAGTGGACCGAATTAATACGGCTTGGGGGTAAGCAGAGCTGACGCGACTCCAACGGCGAAGTCAACGACCAGTATTAGCGTCCCATCCAGCGGTAGCGACGTTCAGGGCGGCCAGTGTTTCCGTATTTAAGAGTTACGGCAGCCCGTCCGATAGCTGCGAAGTGCTCAAGATAACGGCGGGCGCTGACACGAGAGATTCCGGCCTGGCTCGCGCACTCGGCAGCAGACAAGGTGGCTGGTTGATTTCGCAGAATCTCTTCAACCAGCCTGCTCGTCTCTGAGCTAAGCCCACGGGGCAAGGTCGAGCCGGTGGTGGTTGGAGCAGAACACGAAAGTGCCCGATCGATGTCCGTTTGGTCGCACACATCGTTGGTCAACAGTGAATTGCGTCGAATGGCATACTGTTCGAGCCTACCGCGTAGCTCCTCGAAGCTAAATGGTTTCAGCAGGTAGTTTACCGCGCCGTACCGGACCGCTCGGCGCACGGCCTCAGCTTCCCGGGCGGCGGTGATTACGATAACGTCGCAGTCGTGCCCCGTGCCATGTAGTCGAGCAACCACGTCGAGGCCGAACATGTCGGGCAGATAGAGATCAAGCAGTACCAAGTGGGGACGAAATTCGGCGACGGCGGCGACCGCTTGCTCGCCGGTGCTCGCTGACGCCACAACTCTGAAACCTTCGATCCGTTCAACGAACCCGCGATGGATCCGTGCCACCATAAAGTCGTCGTCTACGATCAGGACATCTATCATCGGCTTGCCCCGATCATCGCTGCCGATATTCTAGCGGTGAACATGGCCCCCTCTTCCGTATTCGTCACCGCGACCTCACCGCCGCGACGGTGACAAACCATCCGAGTGAGCGCCAGCCCGATCCCGCGCTCTCCGCCCTCCGCCGCCTTTGTCGTAAAACCATGGGCGAATACTTCCTGAGCCAGTTTGGGTGCAACTCCCGGTCCGGAGTCACGTACGATTATCTCAATCGAAGAGGAGTCTTGGCGTAGCTCGACTTCCACCCACTCGGGAATGACCTCGAGCTCGTCATCGGCACGTAACACTACCTCTGAATCTGTAGCGGCAGAATCGCGGCCTCCCGCGACGGCCTCGATGGCGTTGTCGATGAGGTTTCCCAACACCGTCCCGACATCCGCAGAGACTGCCATCTCGAGCCGGTCTAGCCTGCTCCGTTCGGAGATTCGCAATTCTACTCGGCGCTCTGAGGCCACTGCTGACTTCGCCATGAGTAGCGCTGCCACCGCAGTGTCGTGAATCCGGCTTGTCACTGTGAGATCCAGCGAGGCGCGGTGCCTGCTGAGGGCATCGACGTACCGGACGACTTCCTCGTGCTCGCCAATTTGGATCAGCCCAGAAATTGTGTGGAGCTGATTAGCGAACTCGTGAGTCTGCGCGCGAAGCGACTCGGTCGTGCTGCGGAAGGAGCCGATTTCCTGTTCCAGCTTGGTTAGCTCAGTTCGGTCCCGCAGGGTGGTGACCGAGCCTAGGCGGCGTCCGTCCTTGGCTACCGTCATCCGGTTCATCACGAGCACCCGGCCACCCCGCACCACGACCTGGTCCCGCGTCCCCAGCCCGCTGTCAGCACCGGCCAGGACGTCCCGCAACCGGCCCCCGATCCGTAGGTCTGACAAGGTGCTGCCAATGCAGTGGTCGGGCAGGTCGAGCAAACGCCGACCCACGGCGTTGACCAGGGTGATCCGGTGCTGCGGATCCAGAGCGATAACCCCTTCAGCGATGCCATGTAGCAGCGCCTCACGATGTTCGGCCAGCCCCGCGATCTCACGTGGCTCAAGGCCAAGGGTTTGCCGCTTGATGCGCCGCGCCAGTAGCCAAGATCCCAGCACCCCCAGAGCGCTGGCAATACCGAGGTAGGTGAAGAGGTACGAAGAAGCGCCGACCAGCCGTTGGGACCAAGACGGTGGCGCCTCCCCGACCATTACCACTCCGAGGTGTCGCCCGAGGTTCTCCTCCTTCCTGTCGCCCAGGACCGGCACCTGTGCCACGAGTTCCCGCGTCCCGCCTACGGTGAGCTCGCCGAACCAGCTTCGACCGCGTGCGACCCGCGGATCACCGAGCGCCATGGGACTGCCCACAAGCGTCGGGTTGGTAGAGGTGACGATCCGGCCGCTGTCGTCGGCGACGCTGACGGTTGTCACGTTGGCCTGAACCGGCAGGTTTTGTATCAGAGAGGCGATCGTCTCGCCCGGCGCTGGTCGGGCGAGACGATCGCGAAGCAGGGGGTTGCCGGCGAGCTGCTCCCCAAGGGCGGCAACTCGGCGGCCTTCGACTCGATTGAACGTGGCCGCTGACTGGGCCAGCGACACAGCCGCCACCGCCGTGAGGACCACGACGATGATCGCTAGTTGGAGGGCGAGGAGCTGCCCGGCGAGCGTGCGACGCCGAGACATGACCGCGACCACAAAGACCTCAACTTCCGCTGGTGACAGAAGGCAGACGGGTTGCCTGCCTAGGGGTCATCATCTTGCCGCCGGTCTGATTCGAAACGGAAGAGAAACATGATGACAACCAGATGGAACGCACTAGTGGTAGGTGTCGCGGCAGCTACGGCCCTTGCCCTCGGGGGCTGTGGCGCCACCGCAGGGAAGGAGGAGGCGGGGGCCGGCGGCGACGGGAAGCCGGTCACCGGTCTGCGGATCATGGTGCCGAACAGCCCGGGGGGCGGGTATGACACCACGGCCCGAA
Organism: Micromonospora sp. WMMD1274; assembly: GCF_049179035.1. Taxonomy (NCBI): domain Bacteria; kingdom Bacillati; phylum Actinomycetota; class Actinomycetes; order Micromonosporales; family Micromonosporaceae; genus Micromonospora; species Micromonospora sp. WMMD1274. The sequence goes on along the minus strand of NZ_JBMHMG010000001.1, from coordinate 333,384 downwards.
CTGCCGCGAAGGTGATGGACGACGCAAAGATCGCCACCGGAGTGCAGGTCTTCAACCTCCCCGGCGCGGGCGGCACGGTGGGACTACAGAGAATCGTGAACGAGAAGGGTAACGGCAAGCTCGCCATGCAGATGGGCCTCGGCGTGGTCGGAGCTTCCTACACCTCGAAGTCGTCCGCCACGCTGACAAAAACGACGCCGCTGGCCAAGATGATCGAGGAGGCCGGTGCCATCGTCGTACCGAAGAACTCGCCGTACCGAACGATAAACGACCTGGTCGCGGCCTGGAAGGCCAAGCCGAAGAGCATCGCGGTCGGCGGAGGTTCCTCCCCCGGTGGTCCGGATCATCTGCTGCCTATGCAGCTCGCGAAAACAGTCGGCATCGACCCCCGTCAAGTCAACTACATCTCCTACGACGGTGGCGGCGAGCTGCTACCGGCTCTCCTCGGCGGCAAGGTGGCCTTTGGTGCGAGCGGATTCGGGGAATTCCTCGACCAGGTTGAGGCCGGGCAGCTCCGCGTTCTCGCCGTAACCAGCGAAGAACCGGTTGACGCGCTCAAGGATGTACCGACGTTGAAGTCCGCTGGCATCGGCCTTGTCTTCACCAACTGGCGGGGCGTTGTAGCGCCTCCTGGGATCAGCGACGCCGACAAGAAGGTATGGATCGACGTTCTGACAAAAATGCACGACTCCACCGAATGGAAGACTGAACTGACTAAGCGTGGATGGACCGACGCCTTCCTAACTGGTGATCAGTTCGCCGCCTTCCTTACCGAACAGGACAAGTCGGTGGCCGATCTACTCAAGCAACTCGGCCTGGCATGACCCGCCCGTCCTCCCGGCCGGACCGAGACGGCGCTTCGCCGTCTCGGTCACCGGTCCTGCCCGACACCCCGATTCAGCCAGCGTCCGAGGGATCCAGTGAAGATGGCACAGTACCACCTGCATCTCCTGCGCCTGATACTACGAGAGCGACCGGCTCGGTAGCAGGTGCCGTAACGCCTGTATCGAAGCCGGACCGAGCGCAATACCTCGTCTGCGCCTTTCTCGCCCTGGTCGGTGGCGGTGTCATTTTCGACGCAGCACGGATCGGGCAGGCGGTGAGCAGTGCCGACTCTCTGGGCCCCAAACCGGTGCCGATCCTTCTCGGGCTGCTTCTGCTGGCTGTCGCCGCATTCTACGCCATCGACGTGGCCCGAGGCGGCGCTGGCGAGCCTGAGGCCGGCGAGGACGTCGACCTTGACACGCCAATCGACTGGCGGACCGTGCTGCTTCTCGTCGGAGTGTTCCTGACTAACGCGGTGCTGATCGAACCGCTCGGCTGGGTGATCAGCGGGACTCTCCTTTTCTGGGGCGCAGCCTTCGCGCTCGGAAACCGCCACCACATCCGGAACCTGCTGCTCGCCCTTGGGCTTTCGCTCCTTACATTCTACACATTTGCTATCGGGCTTGGCGTGAACCTGCCGGCCGGCGTTCTGAGAGGGATCCTGTAAATGCAGAATCTCAACTCACTGCTTGATGGATTCGCTCATGTTGTGACGCCGATGAACCTGCTCATCGCGCTGCTCGGCGTCACCATCGGCACCGCGGTCGGCGTGCTGCCGGGCATCGGCCCGGCGATGACCGTGGCGCTTCTACTGCCGGTCACTTACGGCATGGAGCCCACTCAGGCCTTCATCATGTTCGCCGGCATTTTCTACGGTGGCATGTACGGCGGGTCGACCACCTCGATCCTGCTCAACACTCCGGGTGAGTCCTCGTCCGTGGTGACCGCGATCGAGGGCAACAAGATGGCCAAGGCCGGTCGAGCGGCGCAGGCGTTGGCTACAGCTGCGATTGGGTCGTTCGTCGCTGGGACCATCGCCACCCTGCTGCTGGTAGTGGTGACCCCACCGGTGGTCCGCTTTGCGATCAGCCTAGGGGCGCCGGACTACTTCGCCCTGATGTTGCTCGCGTTCGTCGCAGTAACTGCGGTGCTGGGCGCCTCGCGAGTGCGGGGCTTCGCCTCGTTGCTGCTCGGTCTGCTGATCGGCTTGGTTGGCATCGACAAGGTGACCGGACAGCAGCGACTCACTCTCGGCATTCCACAGCTTGCTGACGGGATAGATGTGGTTGTCGTTGCTGTCGGCATTTTCGCCGTGGGGGAAGCGCTCTGGATCGCGGCACACCTCCGCCGCAGAGCCGCCGAGGTCATTCCCGTGGGACGGCCGTGGATGGGCCGCGAAGACTGGCGACGGTCATGGAAGCCCTGGCTGCGCGGCACCGCTTATGGATTTCCCTTCGGAGCGCTGCCTGCCGGAGGAGCTGAGATTCCCACGTTCCTGTCGTACGCCACTGAGAAGCGGTTGTCCAAGCACAAGGAGGAATTCGGCCGAGGCGCCATCGAGGGTGTCGCCGGCCCCGAAGCCGCTAATAATGCATCGGCCGCCGGCACACTAGTTCCCATGCTGGCCATCGGCCTGCCCACCAACGCCACGGCCGCAGTGATGCTGGCGGCGTTCGAACAGTACGGCATCCAACCTGGTCCGCTGCTCTTCGAACGGGAGTCCGGGCTCGTCTGGACCCTGATCGCCAGCCTCTTCATCGGCAACTTGTTGCTGCTGGTTTTGAACCTGCCGCTCGCTCCAGCCTGGGCCCGGCTGCTGCGCGTGCCTCGGCCCTACCTGTACGCAGGTATCCTCTTCTTCGCCTCAATGGGAGCCTACGCCGTCAACGCGCAGCCCTTCGACTTGTTTCTACTGCTCCTTCTCGGACTGCTCGGCTTCGGCCTTCGCCGATTCGGGCTCCCGATCCTGCCGCTGATCGTCGGCGTGATTCTGGCCCCGCGTGCTGAGCTCCAAGGTCGACGCGCATTGCAGCTCTCCGGTGGTGAATTGCATGGGCTGTTAGGCGGCTGGGTGTCTTACTTGATCTACACGACTGTCCTGGTGGTGCTTCTCTGGCCCCTCATCCGACGGCTTGTTCTCCGCCGGTGGAACGGAAGGTTGGCGACCGAATGACGGTCCTAGTTGGATATGTTCCCTCACCCATGGGCCAGGCTGCCTTGCGCGCCGCTATCATTCAAGCACGGTTTCGCAACGAGCCGGTGCTCGTAGTTAATACCTCTCGAGGGGACGCATACGTAGACCCGTGCTTTGCCCAGCAGCCTGATCTAGATCTGGTGACCCGCGAGCTAGATGCGGCTGAGGTTCGCTACGCGATACGGCAGCTCATGCAGGGACGGGATGCAGCCGAGGAGATCGCCGACCTCGCGGAGGCGGCTGATGTGTCACTGGTGGTCATCGGTATACGGCATCGAAGCCCTATCGGCAAACTAATCCTGGGATCGACCGCCCAGGAGATCTTGCTTCGGGTATCCTGCCCCGTGCTGGCGGTGAAAGCCAGCTGACTTCGTCCGATCGCCGTGACATGCCGCACGTCGGTCACCTGCCACCGAGTGGCCCGCACCGGTCTTCTAGTTCTTGTTCTCCAGTTGGCCGGCCGAATGAGGCTGCGGTAGAGGGCAAAACGGACACCTCCGTGCAATGAGATGTCTGCGTGAGCCAGTTAACAACGATGGACATGGACCGCGGTGACTCGTTGCCCAGAGGTCGCGAGTGATCTGCCTTAGGGCTGGGGAGGAGTCGGATGACGAACGACCCTCTTGCGCGGTGCCGGGATCATCAAGCGCTCGCGGGGCACCTGCTGGAAGACCTCGCTTAGCTGCACAGCGGTGTTCTCGCTCGAATCGACCGTTTGTTATAGCGAAGGCCCATAGAGCACGACTATCGAGCTCGATCGCTCTGGTTCCGAGATTTATACGTATTCCTTACAGTTGGTGCGGACACTCCGGGTTTGCTGGGGGAAGGGGTGGGGTGACTTCCTTGTCCAGACGTGGGCGGATAGGCTGGTTATATGGATCTGGAGATTCGGCACCTTAGGGCTATTTGCGCAATCGCGGACACCGGCAGCATCTCCAAGGCGGCGTCCAAGCTCGGGATTTCGCAGCCCTCTGTAACGACTCTGCTCCAGCGAGTCGAGCGACTGGCCGGTCATCAAATATTCCTGCGTAGCCGCAGCGGTGCTCGCCCGACTACCTTCGGAGAGCAGTTCGTGCGACGGTCTCGTCTGCTGGTCGCTGAGATGGATGCGTTGGGAGGAGAGATCGTGGGGCCAGCTGGTGTGATCCGTTTCGGGTCCGTTCACATGGAGTGCGTATCGTCACTGTTTCAGCGCCTTGAGGACAGCTTCCCGCACATCTCCTTCTCCATGTGTGTTGAGCCTTCCAGTTCGACTTTGGCTCAGCGTCTCGTGCACGGCGACCTGGACGTCGCGGTGCTGGCTATCGCGGAATCCCAGCAGATACCGCTCCCGCGAGAGCTAGGCGAGAGGGTGCTTGCGCCGGCGATCCCCGTATACGTCGCCATCTCCAGCTCTCACAGACTGGCCGCACTTCAGGAGGTGCCACTAATAGAGCTGGCCGAGGAGTCGTGGATTAGGCCACCGGGTGGAGAGGACGGCTCCCTGTCCGCTTTCTGGGAGGCGGCCCGCAAGGCGGGATTCACCCCGAAGATCCAGTTCGACGTCCCTAGCGGCGGGGGAGGGCCGCTTATAGCGTCGGGGCGGGCTGTTCGGCTTGTGGAGCCTACCTCTCGCGGCGGCCCGGGAATTACGATCGTCCCGCTTGCTGGTGAGCCGCTACGTATGCACCTCACCTTGTGGTGGCACCGGCGTCGTATCAGCGTCGAGCAAGCCGACGAGTTCTTCCAGGCTGTCCTCGACACCTACTCCATCTTCGCAATGGAGAGTCGTGTTTTCCAGCCCCGGTGGTCGAGGTGTCCACCAGCGACTCCCGAGGCGCCTGGCGACGGTGAATAGCGCGGTTATCGGTGGCGCGAGCCCCGGGTAACCGGGTGTACAGGGTTTACTGGTGCTTCCTACACTTCAGCGAAGCCAGGCGGGCTATCTCATTGTGCCCTGAGGGCGCAGTAATAGCGATGTAGGGGGTCTCGTCCAGCCCTAGCCGGGAGAGTTTCGGCACTTCATGGCCTGTCCTTGCGGGCGGTTTCCTTCCCCCTGTGGGACCTGACCAGGCCACCAGAAGTTGGCCTTGGGCCGCAGGCGGCCACCCGCCCGGGTCTGCTGGTCGACACCGGCTGCTAGTACGGCAGCCGCCGTTTGAGATGTCGCTGCTCTGACGGGGTGGACGGGGGTGGAGACCGCAGGATCGTTTGTGCGTTGTGGACCCCACATCAGATCTGGCGGCGGCCGAGTACCACAACGTAGCCCTTGGCCGGTGGGAGCGGGTGCTGGCTGAGGTGCTGCGCGGCCAGTTCGGGCGGGTCGAGCGCCTCGAGCGCGGGGCAATCGTGACGGGCTGCGCTCCCGATTGCGAGGTCAAGACGTGTTGGCAGTTGGGCGAGCGGGCCGGGCATGCCGGCCGGATGCGATGCAGCAACTGTTGTACCGGGCGGTGTGGGATGCCGACGCCGGCCGTGAAGACCTGAGGCAGATGATCACCTCCCGGTTCGGTGATCCGGACGCGATCCTGGTCGTCGACGACATCGGTGACCTGAAGAAAGGCGTCACGCGGTCGAGTGCAGCGGCAGTACACCGGCACGGCGGGGCGGATGGAGAACACCAGGTCGGGGTGCTCCTGGCTACGCCGGCGCCAATGTGCACCGCTTGACGACCGGCTGGTGTATCTGCCGGCGTCGTGGACCGCCGAATGGGATCTCTGCGCAGCTGCTGGGGTGCTCTGGCGAGGTCGGGTTCGCCGCCAAGCCGGAGCTGACCGCCTAGATGATCACCGCCGCGCTGAACGCGAAGTGCCGCCGGGGGGCGGCCGCGGACGAGGCTTACGACAACAGCGGTGTCTTCCGTGCTGCCTGTGCGGACACGAGATCGGCTATGTCTTGGCGGTGTCCTGCGGTCACCTGGTGCCGCTCGGCGGCGGTAAGACCCGCGTCCGCGCCGACTGCATCGCGGCTGACCTGCCCGCCTCGGCATGGCAACGCCAATCGGCCGGTGCCGGATCCAAGGGCCCGCGCTTCTACGAGTGGGCCTGGCTCGACGACGTGTGCACCGACGACGGCGGCTGACACAGTCTTGCTGATCCGGCCGCAAAACCAGCGCCGGTGAGCTGACCTTCTACCGCTGCTGGATCCCCGGGCCGACCACGCTCGCCCACCTCGTCCGCGCCGCCGGGATGCGCTGTACCGTCGAAGAAGCCTTCCAGGCCGCCAAGAGCCAGGTCCGCCTGAACCAGCGCCAGGTCCCCCGCTGGGGCTCCTGGCACCGCTTCGCCAGCCTCGCCCTGGCCGCCCTGGCGATCTGCGCCCCCGACGCGGGCCGCCATGACCCTGCCGACACCGGACCGATCAAGCTAGTCGATGAGGGCTGCCGCCTGATCAATACCTGCATCATCCGCCCGATCAGCGACCTCGCTCACCGTTTACACTGGTCGCAGTGGCGGGGCCGGCATCAAGCCCGAGCCCGACGATCCCACTTACGCGCGCGCCGCAACCTCGTCGCCAGTCGTTGTTCATCGTCGTTGCAGATGGCGTCCGACGGCCTGATGACGACCTGGCTGTAGACATCGACGAGCCGTGATTAATGCTGGCTCCTTCGAAAGTCGATGGCGCCAGGCCGCTCGTTGGGTTTGAGCGCACTCATGAGCATCAACTTGCAGACCCCCAGCGTTGATGAGCTGTCACCAGCGGTGCATGCGCTCAAGCGGTGGCAGTACGACGGAGGGCCACTGCATCTGCGTTCCCGCGATCTTGGGTGGCACTCGTTACATGGTGCGGCGGCTACGGCCGCTGCAATCCGGGCGTGGTCGCGTAACGGGGAGGCTCTCGCGATCGGGCCACTGGACGGCGCCGACCTGGTGCGCATGGCGGCCGCTCCCGACTGGCATGATGACGAGGCACTGGCCCACCGGTTCACCGCTGATCTCGACACCCCAAGGCGTGTCCTGGCTCCTGACGGTGGGACCGTCGAAGCCCGAGGTGCGGAGCGTCTCACCCAATTGCTGCTGGAGCGGAATGAGCCGTGGACAACGTTCCACCGCGGTCTCGGACCCGGTACAGGAGCGCGGGGTGCGCATCGAGACGATCGAGACCGACCGCGCCGAGGTGTGGGTCGGCCTCCACTGGTCCGCGTTCCGCGGCTCACCCTTCAGCGATGCCGACCGTCGCCGCATGGTCGGGCGTTGGCGAGCGATAGCCGGTGGCCCGTTCTACGCTGACACGCGCTGCCCCGTGGCATTCGATCAAAACGACGACGCTGTGGCAGTCGCGGCTGTTTGATCAGTCGGCCCGGGGCGGCCAGGACTGCTGGAACCGATGGGCGTGCACCGCAGTCACCGAGGCCACGGTAACGGCACCGCGATCACGCTTGCCGCCGCTGAGGCCCTTCGGGACATGGGTTCGTCCGGCGCGAGTGTGCGTGGAGAGCTCCAATGTCGGCGCCGTAGCTACCTACGCCTCGGCCGATTGCACGCCGTAACCCGAGGTGACCGATCTGCGCCGCGGTTCCCGGTGAATACCGCGACGCCGCCGACCACGACCCCGCCGATGCCGGACTGATCAAGCTCAGGCCAACGAGGCCCGCCGCCTGATCAACGCCTGCCTCACTCACCCGATCAGGCCCGAGTCCGACGAGCCCACTACACACCCCGGCTCAACTTCGGACTTTAGTCATGATCCCAAACGCCGGCAGTCGTACTAGCTGAGGGCTGGTCGCATCGGCTGCCGATCATGACTGCGGCGAAGTTGCACCTCACATGCGCCCTTAGAGGGCCGGAGGCTTCTTGCTCGTGATGACCAGGCCTGCCTGTCACTTGTGGTCGGAGACCCGCTGGAAGAACAAACTGGCGGCTTCTCTGCGAAAGAGACGCAGGCGCCCTCGGCGAGCATCAACAGCAGGATCCGGCCGGGCGTGACGGAACTGTCTTACAGACGTGGCTCGGCGCCTCACGTCACACAGTCCGCCGCAAACCTCCACAGGGATGACTCTGCGTCAATGAGAGCTGGCAAGAAGTCTCCTCCCGCCATCGAGGCGCCGAGATCGCGAAGACTTGGCGCCCGGCCGACCACGACTTGCTTTCGGACCTCGCCGTCCAGCCATCCTGGGTTCGGCAGCGATGCATGCCTATCGGCACGTCGGCCCGCTCGCAGACGCTTTCTCAACATGCTGCTGTCTTGGAACGGGATGCAATGAGACTCCGCGGCCTCGGGCGGTATGCAGGAACTTGGTACCGGCAGCGCGCTCAGCGAGCTTGCGCCGGAGGCGGCACAGCAAAGCGTCAAGTGAGGCGGCCGAGACCGCATCTCCTCCCGCTCTTGTCCTCAGGAGCGACCGCGACACTACCCGGCCAGGATGCTCCGCCAGGCAGGAAAGAAGGTCGAACTCAGTGCGTGTCAGCGTCACCGGTTGTCCCTCTACTGTGACACTGCGGCCTGCGACGTCGATGCGGAGCGTGCCAACCTCCGACGGTGCCGGAGGCGGCGCAGGTGGCACGCGACGCAGCAGGGCGCTAATGCACGCGTCAACTACCGCTGGCGGGCATGGCTTGGGCAGGAAACCGTCTGCGCCCGCGCGTAGCAGGCTCACAACGTCGTCGTCGGTGCGGTTGAGCGTATGCGCCACCACCGGCCGCCGTGACGCGACGCACAACAGGCGCATTAGGAGTAAGCCGTCCACTGCGGGCATGATCGGATCCACGATCACGGCATCCGGTCGCTGGTGGGTATGGCAGGTCAGATCAGATAGCGTTCGGCCGCTTTCGTGCAGGGCGACTTCTGTGACCGCGTGGCCGAGACTGGTCAACTGGTCGCTGAGCAGACGTCGATAGCGATGGTCTTCGTCGATGAGCAAGATGTTCGCCATGGTTGCCATCCGGTGTCTACTTCGTGAACACCTGGACGATCGCACGCACAGGCCACCCGTTCTCATGTCATGTGTCCATCACACCGACTGATCGCTCGTGCAACCTCTGCGTCCTCGACTTTAGGTTTTGGCAAGGCAGGAGCCGCTCGCTCTCATCGATCCCTGTGGCCTTGTTGTGGCCGTCCGAGCCGGGTAGCTAGCGTCCACCCCCCAAGCGTCCATCGAAGCACGTAATCGCCTTCGCTGGAGCACACCTCGCCCATGAGGAGAGAGCATGTCTGGACACCTGCTGCGGCGAAGATTAGGCCAGCTGTGCGGCGCGCTCACCGCGCTGGCGCTTTCCTGTGGCGTCATGGCCGCGCCGGCGGCCGCGAACTCGACCTGGCCGGTATCTGTAAAACCGCAGATCAAGACGGCCGACGCGGTGCCTCCGGCGGCGGGCGACGGCAGCGGCCACGGGAAGGGCGACGCTGATCATGTCAGCGAGCGGTCGCTTCCCGCGCACAAGCGTCCTCCGCAGCCAGCCGCGAAGGACGCCAGCCGCGTCGACTACGACCGGCCGGCTACTCAAAAGCGCCGCGCGCGCCCGTCGGACCGCAGTGCCCGCGCGGCTGCCGCGTGCAGCACGGCAGATTTCACGAGTCGAACCGGATCGGCGCTCGTAAGCCAGATCAAAGCCTCCTCCGTCGACTGTATCAACGGCCTGTTCAGCCTTTCCGGCAGCGATGCCTACTACGCCTTCCGTGAGGCGCAGATGGTGAGCGTCGCCTACGCGGTGCGCGATGGTGCCGCTAGCTACCCTGGAAACAACTCCACCAGCATGACCCAACTCGTCCTCTACCTGCGCGCCGGCTACTACGTTCAGTGGTACGACACGAACGTGGGAACATATGGGCCCGCCCTGCAGACTGCGATCCGATCGGCCCTTGACGCCTTCTTTGCGAATTCCCGGGCGTGGGAGGTCACCGACGCCAACGGTGAAACCTTGGCGGAGGCGGTCATCCTCATCGACAGCGCCCAGGAGAATGCGCGCTATCTCTACGTGGTGAACCGGCTTCTGACGAGTTTCAACTCGTCGTACACCTCCTCGTGGTACATGACCAACGCGGTCAACAACGTGTACACGGTGCTCTTCCGCGGTCACCAGGTGCCCGCATTCGTGTCCGCTGTCCAGGCGGATCGCACAGTGCTCGACAATTTGTACAACTTCGCCAACAGGCACGCGAATCTTCTTGGGACGGACAAGAGTTACCTGACCTCGAACGCTGGCCGAGAACTCGGACGATTCTTGCAGCACGCGTCGCTCAAGCCGACGGTGCGTCCGATGGCGTTGGCGCTGCTTCAGGGAAGCAGCATGACCGGTAGGACGGCGCCGCTTTGGGTGGGCGTCGCGGAGATGACGCAGGCTTACGACGCCGCCAACTGCTCCTACTACGCCACCTGCAACCTCTCCGCCCAGTTGACGAACGCCGTCCTGAAGATCAACTACACCTGCAGCTCATCGATCAAAATCGTCGCACAGGACATGACGTCAGCTCAGCTGAGCGAATCCTGCGCCAGCCTGAAGGGCCAAGACGCCTACTTCCATAACATGGTTGCCGATAGCGGGCCCGTCGCGGGTGATGTCAACGACGACATTGAGGTGGTTGTCTTCGACTCGAGCACTGACTACCAGACCTACGCGGGCGCCATCTACGGCATCGACACCAATAACGGCGGCATGTACCTGGAGGGCAACCCCTCGGACCCCAACAACCAGGCCAGATTTATCGCCTACGAAGCCGAGTGGGTTCGGCCAACCTTCCAAATCTGGAACCTCAACCACGAGTACACCCATTACCTCGATGGTCGGTTCAACATGTACGGCGACTTCAGCGCCAACATCGCTACGCCTACTATCTGGTGGATCGAAGGCTTCGCCGAGTACGTCTCTTACTCCTACCGGAACGTCACCTACACCAGCGCGCAGACCCAGGCAGGTAATCACACGTACACGCTTCGTACCCTGTTCGACACCACCTACAATAACGACCAGACGCGCATCTACAACTGGGGTTATCTCGCCGTGCGGTACATGATGCAATCGCACCGGCAGGACATGACGACCGTCCTCGGCTACTACCGGTCGGGCGCCTTCAACGCCGCACGCACGTACCTGACCAGCACCATCGGCACGCGCTACAACGCCGACTTCGACGCCTGGCTGACTCGTTGCGCGGTCGGTGACTGCGGTGGAGGCACGACTCCGCCTCCCACCAATCAGCCGCCGACCGCCTCCTTCAGCGTCGTGACCAGCGGACTGACCGCCAGCTTCACCGACCGGTCTACAGATGCCGACGGCAGCATTGCCTCCCGGCAGTGGAGCTTCGGTGACGGAAGCACTTCGTCGGCCACCAACCCGAGCAAAACCTACGCGGCGGCTGGCACCTACACGGTCTCCCTGACGGTCACCGACAACCAAGGAGCGACTGCGAAATCCTCTCAGACGATCTCGGTCTCGGCGGGTGGAGGAAGCACTCTGCCGGAGTGCACCGGTGCGGATACACGCACCCTCGACCGTAACTGTCAGCGCAGCGGGCGCTCCGCAACGGCCGGCAACTACGACTACCTCTACATCTACCTGCCTGCGGGTGTCAGCACCCTCACTGTTGGCGTGGTCGGCGGCACGGGCAACTGCGATCTCTACTACAGCCCGTCCAGTTGGGCCACCATCAGCAACGCTACCCGCTCCTCGACCGGTGCCGGCAATGACGAGTCTCTGGCCATCGCCAGTCCGGCCGCCGGCTACCACTACATCAGCCTGTATGGGAAGACCTCCTGCGCGGGCGCAACGATAAGTACCCGCTACTGAACCAACCGTGACGAATGCAGGCGCGCCGCCCGATCGGGAGACCGGGCGGCGCGCCCGCTTGACCTGCCGCCGAACCTGCCCGCCGCCGCGTGCATAATCTCGGTCATGGGCATCGATGTGCGCCACCTGCGGGCGATCAGTGCCATTGCAGAGGCCGGAAGCGTGACGGGTGCCGCCGCCCTCCTGGGCATGTCGCAGCCAGCGCTGACGGCGCAGGTGCATCGGATTGAGAAGATGCTCGGAGGCCCGCTGTTCGTCCGTAGCCGCAGCGGCATGCACCCGACCGAGCTTGGCAAGCAGGTGCTCCGGCGTGCCCACGTCGTGCTGGCAGAGGTGGATGCGCTTGTTGAGGATTTCGGCGACCGGCACCCCATCCCTGGTCTGCTGCGGATCGGAACCGTTCACATCGCATGCGCGGGGAGTCTCGTGCGCCGCATTGCGGAGGTGTTCCCGGATCCGGAGATTGCGCTGCAGATCGAGCCGTCCTCGCGGCTGTTGGTAGAGGCGCTTAACCGCGGCCAGCTAGATGCCGCGTTGCTAGGCATCCTCGAGGGTTTTGAGGTGCCGATCGGCCCGACACTCACTGCTCGGCCGCTGGTGCCCCGCTACCCGATCTTCGTCGCCATGTCCGCATCTCACCCGCAGGCCCGCCGAGAGCAGGTGAAATTGGCTGACCTTCGAGACGAATCCTGGGTGTGCCCGCCAGGACCGGACGACGGCTCTCTCGCCTCATTGCGGCGAGCCTGTCGGGCGGCGGGCTTTGAGCCGAAGATCCGGTACGAGGCGCCGAGCGGTGCCGCGCACCCGTTGGTGGCAGCCGGAGACGGAGTTCGGCTGGTCGACCCGTCCTGGGCTCCGGCTGCGGGGACTCGGGTGCTGCCCCTGCAGGGCGAGCCGCAGCTGCTGGCAAGACTGGTGGTGGTCTGGCGGCGTGATGCTCTGACGAACGAGCAGAGCTCCGTGCTGTTCCGTGCCGTCGGTCGAGCCTACCTAGATCACGTGCACGACAACCCCGCCTTCGCTCAGTGGTGGCAGGATAACCCCCATGCTCACCACATGGTGCAGTAGGCGTGAGGACTCGGCCGCCGACCGAGCACTGGGCTGGATGATGTTGACGTGGTGCACGCCATCGCCTAACCTGCGATAGGTTCATAACTACATAGGCACCATTCGAACCTGCGCGGGAGAGCCTCCGTCATGCGGAGCGCCGAAGGAGCAAACTCCCAAGAAACTCTCAGGCCCCATTACCGCGCGGGCAAGGTGAACTCTGGAAAGCAGACGACCATTCGTCTCACCCACGGTGCAAGCCGCTGCCCCAGCGGTGAAGCTCTCAGGTCAATGACAGAGCGGGAGGCCCCCAACCGTTCGACGCCCGTGCGTCGAGACGAGGAGAGCCTCCATGCACGACGGTCCCGCGAACCTGCTTCGCTCACCGCTGCACGCCCTGCATGTAGCGCTCGGCGCGCGATTTACCGAGTTCAGCGGCTGGTGGATGCCGCTCCGCTACGGAAGCGAAATCGCGGAGCATCGGATTGTACGTGAACAGGCCGGCCTCTTCGACCTCAGTCATATGGGCCAGCTTGAGGTTGCGGGTCCCGAAGCCGCCTCGGCCCTAGACTATGCCCTGGTCGGCCACCTCTCAGCGATGCAAGTCGGCGGCGCCCGTTACACCATGCTCTGCGAGGCGACGGGCGGCGTGTTGGACGACCTCGTCGCCTATCGCCTCGCATCCGACCGGTATCTGCTAGTCGTCAACGCCGTCAACACGCGAACCGCGTATCAGGCACTGAAGGACCGCTGCGCACACTACGCGGCCGCAGTCACCGACCGGACCAATGAGCGGGCCATCATCGCCGTGCAGGGTCCACGTGCCGCCGCTGTCGTAGAAGGCCTGACCGATACCGCGGTCAACGATCTCCGCTACTACACCGCAACAACGTCGACCATCCATGGTCGCCCAACGTTGGTCGCTCGCACCGGATATACCGGGGAGGACGGCTTCGAGCTGCTCGTCGATGCTAAGGACGCTTCTGGCATCTGGACACTGGCACTTGCAGCCGGACGACGCCACGGCCTGTCGCCGACAGGGCTGGCCTGCCGCGACTCGCTCCGCATCGAGGCCGGAATGCCGCTGTACGGCTCCGAAATCGATCGAGAAGCAACCCCCTTTGACGCCGGACTGGGACGGGTGGTTTCCTTCGACAAAGCTGGCGACTTCGTCGGGCGGGCCGCGCTGATGGAGGTGCGCAAGGCAGGGGCAGCGCGCCGACTCGTGGGTCTCGTCACCGCTGGACAAAGAGTTCCACGCGCAGGCCATCAGGTCGTAACGCTGACCGACGTCGGCCTGGGCGAGCCTGTTGGCATCGTCACCAGCGGTATCCCTTCGCCGGTGCTGAAACGACCGGTCGCGATGGCCAGCATCCAATCCAGCACTGATGAGAAAGCACGCTTTGCCGTGATCATCCGGGGAACCGCCGAGCCGGTCCAGATTACCCCCCTTCCCTTCTACCGCCGTCCGCGGTGACCCGCGGCCAGAACTCACGAGGACACAGCGATATGAACGTGCCGAAGCATCTCAGGTACAGCATCAACCACGAATGGGTCAACGAGTCCGTCGATCCGGCAGAGGTGGGAATCACCGCGTTTGCAGCCACCGCGCTCGGAGATGTGATCTATGTGGAGTTGCCTGAGCCGGGAAACCACCTGACTGCTGGCGACGCATGCGGAGAAGTAGAGTCCACGAAATCGGTGGCCGAGTTGTATCTGCCCGTCAGCGGTGAGGTCGTTGCCGTCAACGAGGAGGTTCTCGCAGATCCGAGTCTTATCGGTGCCGACCCGTACGGCAAAGGCTGGCTCGTGCGCGTTCGGCTAGCGGAGGCGCCACCACTGATGTCCTCGGATGAATACCTCGCCTTCTGCAACGAGTCTCGGTAGGTAGAAAATGGCATCCTTCGACGACGACCTAGCCGACCTCGATCCGGCGATCGCTGAAGCGGTGGCCGGCGAACTGCGGCGTCAGCAAGAGAGCCTGGGCATGATCGCATCGGAGAACTTAGCGCCCCGAGCGGTCCTCCAGGCGCAGGGATCGGTCCTCACCAACAAGTACGCGGAGGGGTACCCCGGGCGGCGTTACTACAGTGGATGCGAGTACATCGACGATATTGAACGCCTGGCAACTGAGCGAGTCAAGCGTTTGTTTGCTGCCACATATGCCAATGTGCAACCACACTCCGGATCTCAGGCAAACGCCGCGGTCATGGCTGCGCTGCTCAAACCGGGCGATACCATTCTCGGGCTGGACCTTGCCCACGGGGGCCATTTGACACATGGCATGCGCATCAACTACTCGGGCCGGCTGTACCGGGCCGTGAGCTATCACGTGAACGTAACCGATTGCTTGGTCGACATGGATGAGGTCGAAGAGTTGGCACGGGAGCACCGACCGAAGATGCTCATCGCTGGCTGGTCGGCTTACCCTAGAACGCTCGACTTCGCTCGGTTCCGGCGAATTGCCGACGAGGTGGGAGCTCTACTTCTCGTAGACATGGCACATTTCGCTGGCCTGGTGGCGGCTAGGCTGCATCCCAACCCGGTGCCTCATGCACACGTCGTCACTCTGACCACGCACAAGACCCTCGGCGGCCCCCGAGGTGGCGCGATCCTTAGCGCGGACCCCGACATGGCGCGGCGGCTAGACTCTGCTGTTTTCCCAGGCCAGCAAGGTGGTCCGCTGGCGCACGTCGTGGCGGCGAAAGCGGTTGCATTCCGGATCGCCAGCGACCCGCAGTTTCAAGACCAGCAGCGGCGTGCCCTAACGGGAGCGAAAATCGTTGCTGATCGGCTCAACGCTGCCGACATGTTGAAGGCCGGCATCCGTGTGGTCACCGGAGGCACCGACGTGCATCTGGTGCTGGTCGACCTAAGCCAGGCGAACCTCGACGGGGCGCAGGCTGAGCGGCTGCTGCAGAACGTTGGCATCACTGTCAACCGCAACGCCGTGCCCTTTGACCCACGTCCACCTATGGTCACCTCCGGGCTGCGGATCGGCACGTCAGGACTGGCCGCTCGCGGGTTTTCTGACGCCGATTTTACGGAAGTAGCTGACATCATCGCTGCCACTTTGGTCAGTGCGGAGGCAGGTGCAGCACTGCGCACGCGAGTCGCTCGCCTCGTGGATCGTCACCCGCTCTATTCCGGGCGAGCGTTCTGACCACACGCCTACGCGGCCGCCCATGGTGGTGTCGTCGCCTCGTCGTTCGCTGTCACCATTCGGTAGCAGGGGATCAGGAAGGAAAGTGGGTTGCCTAATAAGCTGTTGCTTATGGCCGCTGCCAGTGATCGCCTTCGAGGAATCATCGCCGGATCCTCTCTGGGAAGGGGGGTGGCACGCCGCTTTGTCGCCGGCGAGGTTGACGACGAGGTGATCGTGGTGGCACGGCGAATCATCAACTCCGGAATGCAGGTGACGATCGACCATCTCGGCGAAGGCGCGGCGACAGCCGAGCAGGCCACTGCAGTACGCGATGCATACCTCAGTCTGCTTCCCGGACTGCGGATGCCCGGCATGGCTGAGGTATCGGTGAAGCTGTCAGCGCTTGGTAGCGCATTGCCAAATAACGGACGCACGCATGCCTATCAGTTGACTCGGGATATCTGCGCCGCCGCTGCTGCCGTGGATGCCACAGTGACCATCGACATGGAAGATCACACGACCGTTGACCTGACGCTGTCCGTGCTGAACGACTTGCGCGCCGAGTTTCCCTGGGTGGGGGTGGCACTGCAGGCATGTCTGCATCGCACACTGGCGGACTGCCGGCGCCTGGCGGTCGCGGGAAGTCGGGTCCGCCTGGTCAAGGGAGCCTATGCGGAGCCGTCCTCGGTGGCTTACGTGAATCGTCCACAAATCGACCAGGCATTTGATCGTTGTCTGCAGGTCCTGATGGAAGGTGAGGGCTATCCCATGGTGGCGACCCACGACCCTCGCCTCATCGAAAGGGCCGTTCATCATGCCCGGAGCGCGGGCCGGGGCATCACGGATTTCGAATTCCAGATGCTGTATGGCATTCGCACCAATGAACAGAGGCGGCTAGCGGAAGAGGGGTACCGGGTGCGGGTCTACCTGCCCTACGGACGTGATTGGTACGCTTACTTCACGCGCAGGCTGGCCGAAAAGCCTGCGAATCTTCTCCTCTTGGCTCGCTCCTTCAAGCCCGGCGCGGCCAACTGAAGAAGGAAGTAGTTCGATGCCGGCCACGGTGCAGAGTCGAGAGCCATAAGCGAAGCGGCCCAGGATGTGTAAACGATAGCGGCGACGACAGGAGCACGATCGTGATGATCAGTGTTTTCGATCTTTTCAGCGTCGGTATCGGGCCGTCCAGCTCGCACACCGTCGGGCCGATGCGGGCCGCCCGTACGTTCGTGGCGGGCCTGAAGGCCGACGGGCAGCTCGCCGACGTGGCGCGGGTACGGGCGGAGCTGTTCGGCTCGCTCGGCGCGACCGGTCACGGGCACGGCAGCGACCGGGCGGTGCTGCTGGGGCTGGAGGGCGAGGCTCCGGAGACCGTCGACACCGACTCGGTCGGGCCGCGTGTGGAGCGGATCCGCACCCAGCGGCGGCTCGACCTGTTCGGCAGCCAGGGGATCGACTTCGACCCGGACGCGGATCTGGTGCTGCATCGCCGGCGCTCGCTGCCGTACCACCCGAACGGGATGACGTTCGCGGCGTACGACGCGGCCGGGAACGAGGTGCGGTCGCGCACGTACTACTCGGTCGGCGGCGGGTTCGTGGTGGACGAGGCGGCGGCCGGGGCGGACCGGATCAAGGCGGACAGCACCCGGGTGAAGCACCCCTTCCTCACCGGCGCGGAACTGCTCGAGGTCACCACCGGCACCGGGCTGTCGATCAGCGAGGTAATGCTCGCCAACGAGCTGTCCTGGCGCAGCGAGGCGGACGTACGGGCGGGGCTGCTGGAGATCTGGCGGGTGATGCGCGAGTGCGTGGAGAACGGCTGCACCCGTGACGGCGTACTCCCGGGCGGGTTGAAGGTCCGGCGGCGCGCGGCCGAGATGCGGCGCAGCCTGGAGGCGGAGACCGGCAGCCAGGATCCGCTGCGCGCGATGGACTGGGTGACGCTGTTCGCGCTGGCGGTCAACGAGGAGAACGCGGCCGGCGGGCGGGTGGTCACCGCGCCGACGAACGGCGCCGCCGGGATCATCCCGGCCGTGCTGCACTACTACACCCGGTTCGTGCCCGGCGCCTCCGAGGAGGGCGTGGTCCGGTTCCTGCTCGCGGCGGGCGCGATCGGCGTGCTGTTCAAGGAGAACGCGTCGATCTCCGGGGCCGAGGTGGGCTGCCAGGGCGAGGTGGGTTCGGCGTGCTCGATGGCGGCGGCCGGTCTGGCCGAGGCGCTCGGCGGCACGCCGGAGCAGGTGGAGAACGCCGCCGAGATCGGCATGGAGCACAACCTGGGGCTGACCTGCGACCCGGTGGGCGGCCTGGTGCAGATCCCGTGCATCGAGCGCAACGCGGTGGCGAGCATCAAGGCGATCACCGCGGCCCGGCTGGCGTTGCGCGGCGACGGGGTGCACCACGTGTCGCTGGACAAGGTCATCAAGACCATGCGGGAGACCGGCGCGGACATGAAGGTCAAGTACAAGGAGACCGCGCGCGGCGGGCTCGCCGTCAACGTGATCGAGTGCTGAGACGGATCGCGCAGAGCCGGAGTATCCGCCAAGCGTCCCGGGTCCAGCTCGTCAAACGGTTTTGGGTGGCAACCACTGGCTGCTGACGCACCGCCGCGAAGTCAGTCCAAACCGGCGCGTTGGTTGCCCGCGAGGTCGGCGAGTGTGATCGGCTGCATCAGCGGGCGAGAAGCGTGGCCGGCTAGATCTGGCAAGCCCGGCGGCCGGGACGCCTCCCGGGCGGTCAGGCAGGCTGTGGCATAGCCACAGATCCGTCCTTGACACCACCCCATTCCAGCTCGCGTCAACAGCTTCGTGCCTCGGGCATCGGCAGCAGACATTTCACGCATCGCCTGCCGGACAGTGCCGACTGACACCTCCTCGCAGCGGCAGACGAGCGTGTCGTCATCGCAAAGATCGGGCCAGTACGGGGGCATGGGATGGACTGCGTGAAGCGCCGCGGCGAAACGCCGTAAACGGTGCCGGTTCCGCATCAATCTATTGCGTCGGCCTGTAGGAAGCGGGGCTGCACGACCGAGAGAACGGGCAACCGCGTCACCGGCCAGGTGCCCTTCCACCAGCGCCAGCTTAGCCCCGCCGACTCCGGTCACCTCGCCCGCGGCGTATACGCCCACCACCGACGTTGCTTGATCCGGCGAGACCTTCACCACGAGGTTGCCGTCGTGGCCTAGGTGTGTCGCGCATCCGAGGGCCACGGCCATCTCAAGCTGAGGTGTGAATCCGAAGCCGACAGCGAGGCCGTCGCAGTCGATGCGGAGCTCGCTCCCGGGCACGACGGTTCCCTGGCTGATTGCTGCGACGGTCACGCCAGTGAGCTGCTCGCTGCCGTGCGCGGCCACCACTGCCCTCCGGCGGTGGTACGGCACCCGGCGCCGTAGCATTCGCCAGCCGTACCGGCTGGCCTCGGTTAACTTGCTGGCTGCGCCGAGAACTGCACGGACGTGCCGCCCATATTGGAGAGGATCGTTTGCTTCGTATACGCCGGCCACGGTGGCGCCCGCGTCGGCTAGACCGGTGGCGACCGGCAATAGGAATGGTCCGGTGCCTGCCACGACGACGCGTCGCGCGAACACCACCCCCTGGCCCTTCAGCAAGGCTTGAGCTCCGCCAGCCGTGACTACCCCCGGCAGATCCCATCCAGGGAAGGGCACAACCCGGTCGTAGGCGCCGGTGGCGATGACGAGTCTGCGGCCGAGCACGACCGTTGAGCGGGTATGGAGGAAGAACAGCGGACCGTTGTCATCTGGTTGAGACTCGACGAACCATACTGCCGCATCTGAGTAGTGGTCGACGCCTTCAAGCTGTACGCGCAGCCCGGCAAACAGCGATCCATCCTGGTAGCTCCGAGCGTCCGCCTCCGTCCGATGCCGCCAGTACTGTCCGCCTTGTCGTAACCCAGCGTCCAGTATGGCGACCCGGCAGCCGGCATCGGTTGCCGTAACCGCCGCGGCCATACCGGCCGGCCCCGCACCAACTACCACTAAGTCATACGTGCTCATGGGCCCTCCCGCAGCTCGTCCTGAGGTTCGATCACGTCACCCTGCTGAGCTACGACCAGACAGGCTCGCTGCGACGGCACACCGTTGACTCTGACAAGACAGTCGAAGCACACGCCGATGCCGCAGAAAACGCCCCGAGGTCGGCTTCCTATACGGGTGCTTCGCCAAGAACGGATGCCGGCGGCGAGCAGGGCCGCAGCGACGCTCTGCTGCTCCTCCGCAGGAATCGGGCGGCCGTCAAAGGTGAACATAGTGACGCTCCGGTGCGAACGGCCTGAGATCGACGTGCGGGCAACTCCCGGTCAGAAGGGCGGCGATGGCGTGCCCGGTCGCGGGGGCGAGTCCGATACCTGCCCCCTCGTGGCCAGCTGCATGGTAAAGCCCTGGAACGGTCGGATCCGCGCCGATGGTGGGTAGATGGTCCGGACTGTAAGGCCGAAAACCTCGATAGGCACGGATCGCGGATACGCCGCCGAGGATGGGGAACAGGCCGATTGCTCCTGCGGCAAGCTTTCTGATCGCCCGCAATGACATGGTCGGATTGAAGCCGACATGCTCCCGGCTGGAGCCGATCAAGATCGTGCCCGCCCGGGTCCCTTCGACTACGGGCGAGATCTGCAGGTCGGCGGTGCTGCGCTCGACATTTGCGACGTAATCGGCGGCGTAGACCTTGTGCCGTACGAGCGCCGGCAGCGGCTGGGTGACGAGGACGAAGCCACGACGAGGCAAGACCGGCAGCTCAGCCCCGGCCGCCGCCGCGACTTCGCCAGCCCACACGCCAGCAGCATTCACTACCGCTCTCGTGGAGAGCAGCCCACGATCAGTCCGCACACCTCGAATTGCCCCGGCCGCGTCGCGGACGAAATCTACTACCCGGGTGCCGGTCAGCACCGTCACCCCGGCTGTACGGAGCAGGTGAGCTGCGGCGAGCATCGGCTGGACCTGCATATCTTGCGGGTAATGCATCGCGCCGGCGAGATGCGAGGCCAGGTGTGGTTCGTAGATGGGCAGTTCGTGGGATGCGACATAACGCGCATCGACCCCGGCAGCGCGCTGGCGCTCGGCGAACGCTTTCAGGGCGTTGAGCTCTGTCGCGGACGCCGCCACCACCAGTCCGCCCTTGTTTTCCAGTTCGATCTGTGCTTTGCCTAAGGCCTCGCCTAGTTCATCCCACAGCTCGGCCGAATGAAGCGCTAGGGAGAGTTCCGGGCCAGGCGCTTTGTCAGAAAGGAGGATGTTTCCCTCTCCTGCGCCGGTGGTGCCCGATGCGACGCCAGCGCGGTCCACCACGGTCACTGTCAGACCGGCCCGAGCCGCATAGTAGGCGCAGGCAGCACCGGTCATCCCGGCACCGACGACCACGATGTCCGCGCCGGCCTCGGTCACGATGACACCCGATGCATCCAGGTTTCGATATCGTCGGGCTGCCGAGGTAGCTCGGAGGAGAGGATTCGGTAGCCGTCCTCAGTGATGACAACGTCTTCTTCGATTCGCATCCCAATCCCGCGTAGCTCGGCCGGGATCAACTCGTCGTCGGGTTGGAAGTACAGGCCAGGTTCAACAGTCAACACCTGACCTGCCTTTAGTTGTCCTTGCAGATAGCTGCCAGCGCGAGCAGCGGCGCAGTCGTGGACGTCCAGGCCGAGCATGTGCCCTGATCCACATAGCGTCCATCGCCGGTAGAGGCCGGACTTCTCAGTAAGGGCACGTTCTGCCGGCACGGGCAGCACGCCTAGGTCCGCGAGGCCGTGCGCCAGCACAGTCATCGCCGCCCGATGGAACTCACGCCACTCCATGCCTGGTTTGAGGCAATCCATAGCGGCATCGTTTGCTTTGAGGCACAGCTCGTAAAGATCGCGCTGAAGTGGACTGAACCGGCCGGAGACCGGTAGGACGCGTGTGATGTCCGCCGTGTAGAGGGACCGTGTCTCGGCGCCTGCATCCAGCAGCAGCAGGTCCCCGTCACGAACCGGACCGTCGTTGTCGATCCAGTGCAGCGTTGCTGCGTGTGCGCCCGCGGCCACGATGGAGTGGTATCCGACGTCGTTGCCCTCCAGGCGTGCGCGCTGCCAGAACACCCCCTCTAGGTAGCGCTCAGAGGTGCGCTTTGCCATCGGCAGCGCCCTTACCACGTCTTCAAAGCCGCGGGTGGTGATAGCTACCGCCTCTTCCAGCTGGCGGATCTCCCACGCGTCCTTCACCAGTCGCAGCTCATCCAGTACCGCAGCGAACTCCGCGTCGCCCGGTGCGGCCGCATTTGCTGTTAGCCGGTCCACGTGTACGTCGACGTCACGTAGAACGCGGGTGGCAACGCCGTTCCCGGCCAAGGCAGGCGGCAGTTCGGCCAGATGGTGTGTGGCGATGGCCAGCCGACGTTCGCTCTCTCCCAAGGAGGGCCGGCGTCCGGCCCATAGCTCCCCGTACACGCGGTCACGAAAGAACTCGGGCGTGCTCCGGTCGGAGCGAGGTCGGAGGAAGAGGCTTGCCTCGCCGTCCGGCTCGATGACCAGGACCCCGTCCGACGACTGATCACCCGTCAGCCATACGTAGGCCGAGTGCGGTCGGAATCGGTAGTGTTGATCGTTGGAGCGTCTTTTGAAGCTTCCTGCCGGAACAATGAGCCGTTCTCCGGGGAAGCGGTCGTGTAGCTGTCTCCGCCGGGCGACGGCCCAGATGGCAACCTCGTCGGCAGCCGTATGGTATTGCTCGCTGTCTGCCCAGCCCGAGAGCATGAACTCCTCCAACGCGGGGCTGACTGGTAGGTCGTGGCTACCAGTGTTTAGATCGACCCGAGTCATGAGGCCTCCTCAGCAGAGGTGAGCGGGGGAGTGGCGAAGGTGACGGTATGCAACGAGGTATAGAAGTCCAAGGCCGCCGTACCCTGTTCTCGTGGGCCGTGGCTGGACGCCTTTTCGCCGCCGAACGGCGCGTGGAAGTCCACCCCTGTGGTAGGTGCGTTGACCCGGATTAGGCCTGTGTCGATGGCCTTGGTCAGTTCGAACAGCCGGCCGATGTCGCGGCCGTGCACGGATGTGACCAACCCGAATCGAACACTGTTGGCCAAGAATGCGGCCGCGCGGACATTTGGCACTGCAAAGATCGTGGCTACTGGCCCGAATGTCTCCTCGCACGCGACCGAGTGGCCAGGGTCGACCGAGTCGAGCAGCGTTGGCGCTACATAGAAGCCGTCCCTGGTGGCGATGTCATTGGTGAGAACCCGGCCGCCTGCAGCGCGTGCCGCGGTGACGGCGTCGAGCACTCGGTGACGTGCGGCTTCGGTGATGACAGGACCGACGACGACGTCGACATTCGTCGGGTCGCCGACGCGCAGCGCCGCCACTGCCGCCACCAGAGCTTCGGTAAATACAGCGGCGTCCCCCACCACGATAATTCGCCGGGTGGCGGTGCACTTCTGCCCCGCGTACCCCATCGCGGCACCAGCAAGCATGATGGCGGTGGTGGCAGGGTCGGCGTCGGGCAGCACGACAGCGGCGTTCTGCCCGCCCATCTCGGCCTGAACCGGCAGTCCGCCTTGAGTAG
Organism: Micromonospora sp. WMMD1274; assembly: GCF_049179035.1. NCBI lineage: Bacteria > Bacillati > Actinomycetota > Actinomycetes > Micromonosporales > Micromonosporaceae > Micromonospora > Micromonospora sp. WMMD1274. The sequence continues at coordinate 309,922 of NZ_JBMHMG010000001.1, read as the reverse complement.
CGGCGGCCACGACCTTCCTACCGACCGACTCGGAGCCGGTGAAAGAGGCGACATCGGCCGCTTGGATCACCGCCTGGCCGGTGTCCGCCCCACCCGGAACGACATGTAGCAGGTTGGCGGGAAGCAGCCCGTCGAACAGCTGCTGCACCAGATTGCCGCAGGCTAGGGCGCTCGGCGATGGTTTGAGCAGCACGCCGTTTCCGGCTGCGAGGGCTGGTGCGGCCTTCCATACCGGAATGGCCAGCGGGAAGTTCCACGGAGTTACGAGACCAGCCACACCTCGCGGTCGGCGTTCGGTGAACAGGAGGCCGGGCTGATTTGCTGGCAGCGTCGGTGCCAGCAGTTCGCCGGTCGGCGCGAAGCATGACTGGGCGTAGTAGTCCAGGATGGCAGCGGCCCGGCTGACCTCGGCGCGCGCCTCCATTACCGGCTTACCCACCTCACGGACGATGAGGGCGGTCGCTTCGTCCGCCCGGGTTCTCAATCGGTCGGCCGCACCACGCAGGGCAGCGGCACGACTGGAGGGATCTTGGCGACGCCACGTGAGTTGCGCGGCTCGCACCCTGCCAGCTAGAACCTGCACGTGTTCAGGGGTAACCGGGACTCGTTCTTCGACGATGTCGTCTGGGTTCTGTGGGGAACGGCTCTGAATGAGGGTCATAGCATAAATCCCGCAGGGAAAGGGTCGTCTGGGTCGAGGAAGAACTGGGCGGTGCCAGTGAGCCATGCTCGTCCTGTTACGGTCGGTACCACCGCGGGCCGACCACCGACCGTGGTGGTCTCTACCAGCCGACCGGTGAATCGAGTACCGATAATTGACTCGTTAATGAAATCTTGGCCGAGGGGAAGCAGTCCACGGGCATGCAACTGAGCCATCCTTGCTGACGTGCCGGTGCCACATGGGGATCGGTCGAACCAGCCAGGATGGATAGCCATGGCATGCCGGGAAAGCCGAGCGGTTGCTCCCTCCGCAGCTAGGTAGACGTGATGGCATCCGGAAATGTGAGGCTGCTCCGGATGGACGGGGCGGGCGGTATCGTTCACGCCCTTCATGATTGCGAGGGCGACGTCCAGTAACCGGTTCTTGTCGGTGTGGTCCAGTCGCAGTCCCAACTCCGGCAGGTCGACAATCGCGTAAAAGTTTCCACCGAACGCGAGGTCGTAGCGCACCCGTCCGTATCCGGGAATGTCTACCACGGCGTCCTGTTCCGTCAGGAATGAAGGGACGTTCTGGATCGTAACGTCCGTGGCGCGCCCCTGTGCCACCGTGACGGATGCAACCACTAGCCCTGCTGGAGTGTCGAGGCGGATAGTCGTGGAAGGCTCTGTCGCCGGAACCATGCCGGTCTCCACCAGCACGGTCGCCACACCGATTGTGCCGTGCCCACACATCGGCAGGCACCCGGATACCTCAACATAGACCACCCCGAAGTCGGCATCGGGGCGGGTGGGTGGCTGCAAGATCGCCCCGGACATAGCGGAGTGTCCACGTGGCTCGTACATCAAGAATGTTCGGAGGTCGTCGCGGTGGTTCATCAGGTATTCGCGACGTTGCGCCATGGTGTTTCCGGGGAGGAGTGGCGCCCCTCCGGTCACCACCCTGGTGGGCATTCCCTCAGTGTGGGAGTCAACGACATGGATGACGCGGGTGCTGCGCATCAGCGGTGTCCTGCTGCGAGTAGCCGTTCGGTCGTAGCGCGGATCTTCGCAGCGTCCGTCGGTGCCAGTGGCTGCCGTGGCTGACGTGCGAGGCCACCAGTGCGACCGGCGACGTCCATTGAGAGCTTGATCGCCTGAACGAACTCGGTGCGCGAGTCCCACCGCAACAGTGGGTGAAGCGCCTTGTAAAGCAGTACAGCGGTCCTGAGGTCACCCGCAACCGCGGCCTCGTAGAGCCGGACGCAGCTTGCCGGAATGGCGTTTTGGTAGCCGCCGATCCATCCCACTGCCCCTGCAATCAGAAACTCAAGTGCGACATCATCCGCGCCGGCCAGGATGTCGAGGCCAGGCGCTGCCTCCGCGATCTGGTAAGCGCGGCGGACGTCGCCGCTGAACTCCTTGACCGCGACGATTAGACCCTCCTCGTGCAGACGCTGCAGGAGAGTAGGGGACAAATCCACCTTGGTGTCCAGAGGATTGTTGTAGGCGACGATCGGCAGGCCAACCTTCGCCACCTCGCGGTAATGGGCCAGTACGGCTGTTTCGTCGGCGCGGTACGCAGTAGGCGGCAGCAGCATTACGGCCGCGCAGCCCTCCTCCGCGGCCTGCTCGGTCCATCGGCGGGCTTCGTCGGCGCCGTAGGCGGACACGCCTGGCACTACCGCGCATCCGCGGGGGACGGACTGCACGGCTGTGCGTACCACAGCCGCTCGTTCCTCGACGCTAAGCACTTGGTACTCGCCGAGGGAGCCGTTAGGGACAACGCCATGGCAACCGTTGTCGGCGAGCCATCCGACGTGCGCGGCGTAAGCGCCGAGGTCGATGCTTTGGTCGGGGGCGAACGGTAGAGCGGTCGCCACGAGCACTCCGCGCCACGGCATCTTTTCCATGCGGCCTCCATCAGTAATATGTTACATACTACATTAGCGCTGTTGAGGATCCCGTCAAGAGGCGTAGCCGGTTCATGTGTCGCAGGCGGCCTGGATGGACGGGCGCGTATGCCGCGATCGAGCGAGATGCTGCGCACCCCAGCCGCGGTGAGGTCGCCGAGCTGCCGCGCGAGCTTGGTCCGCCGCAGGGGCCTAGCCTGGGAGGTTTTCCAGCAACGACGGCGTCGTCACCAAGGCAGCCGCCTGGGCTCATCCATCGCTATCTCTTGATGATCATGAGTCCGATAAGGCCGAGCAGACTTCGACGCCGGTGTTCGAGCGGGGCGTCCCGTGCTTCGGCGGCCGGCGGGTCAGCGGCCCTGGCATCCTTGGCCGGCCGCGCATCTGGCTGCTACCTGCGTCAGTGTCACATCGCTAGCGGCAACGCGGGGTCTGGGTCGTCGCATCCCGTGTGAAGCAGCGATTGCGTCTCATCTGGCCGTAGAAGCTGCGGGTCAGCCCTCGCGCCGCGCCGCCCAGATGCCCCGGACATGGTGCAAGTGGTGCCGCATGAGGTGGACCACTGCCTCTCGATTGCCTGCAGCTATCAGTTCCACCAGTTCTAGGTGCTCGCTCGCGGAGGCAACTAGCCCTCCGCTCTTCACCAACGCGTCAAGGCCGTAGAGCCGTGTGCGATTGCGCAGGTCGCTAACCGTTTCAACAAGCCGAACATTCTCGGCCGCACCTAACAGCGTGAGATGGAAGGCGTTGTCCGACTCGATGTAGCTCACCAGGTCGCCACGCATGGCAGCGGAAACGATATGGCCCGCCAGCGCTCGCAGATCCTTCAATTGATCTGCCGTAAGTCTGCCAGCCTGATCGGCTACGATGGGAATTTCCAGGAGCTCCCGGATCTGAGTGATGTCGTCTAGCTCTTTTTCGGTCAGATCCTTGACGCGAAAACCCTTGTTTTTGGCGATCGTGACCAAGCCCTCCTTCGCCAGGTCGAGGATCGCTTCCCGAACTGGCGTAGGCGATACGCCGAAGCGCTCGGCCAGCATTGGGACCGAGTAGATCGAGTCGGGCCGTAGGCTTCCAGCAACGATGGCTGCGCGAAGGGCATGCGCTACGCCCTCGCGAAGACTCTGCCGGTTCTGAAGTGCTGTGATCTGCAGGCCAGGCGCAGCGTCACCTCTACTGCCGGTCCACTGATCCTCTTCCATGCCTGCTCCGCTCCGGGCCTGTCAGTCAAGCGCCTGGGAACATCGCCATCTAGGCGGTAGTTCCATCCGGCCCTCAGCATGCGTGATGCCCTTCTAGTGCACGCCGGCTCTGGAGCTTACCTAACCCCGGCAGGCGACCCGGCTCGGCCCGGTGGGTTTCGCTCGCCGCGCAAGGTATTGAGGCCTGTCGAACATGCCTACAAGACCGACCGCGCGGAGGGGTAGCTCCCGCTGACACCATGCCGCCGGCCGGCTCTTGCATGCCATGATCGGCGGAGTCATCCCCACCCGAGCAAGCCTCATCCAGCGGCCGAGGCGTCCAGGCGGAACATCTGGCGGAACACCTCTTGCTTCGTGTACCCCTCGCCTGAACGTGATCCGGGCGCCCCTCGAGTCAGGAGTGAGACCGATGCCGCACGGCACTACTTGTCATGTGACGGCGGCGCACCGCGTAAGCGGCACGACATGGCGCGCGGGAACCAGTTCTCCACACAATAGATGAGTGCGAGGCCGATGATCTGTTTGGAAGGTTGCCCGGCTGGGCCTAATTACGTATGCCTTCGCCGCTCGCTAACCACGATGGCAAGAACGACGCCGTGCGTGGAGCCTTATGGTGACCGCGCCCAGGCGTGCCCTTGCCGGCGTGGGGCATTCATTGTAGACATAGCCTGACGCAATGGAACGTCCTCCGAGCTGGGAAGCGTTGCCTCATCCTGTAGAGCGTGCTTGACATTGCGGCTACTTGCCGGTATTAATGTTGCACGCTCCGCTGATTGAAGGGATCTCCACTGCTTCCCGATATCATGCCGGATGCCATCGATGCCAAAGATAGAGTCCTAATCGTTTTAAATTCGAGATGAGTAGCGGAATCCGCTCAGGCTGCAAGGAGATGCCTTGACTCCCGTTGGCAACTCGACGTGGACGGTCGGTTTCGTTGCTGACGTGGTGACTGAAGTTTTGGCACAGGCGGATCGCTTTAGTCAAAACGAAATGGCAGCTACCCTGGCCCGGCGGCACGGTATTTCCCTGGTAACGGTTAAGGAGTGGGTTGATAGGGCGCGAGTCCCTTTGCCTCCGCTCCTCCCGCCCGACGTCGCCTTTTGTCGATTCTGTGAACGCCTAATGATACCGGTGGAGTTGCCGCATCAGGATGTGGTCTATCGATGCGGATCATCGTGCAGGAGGAGGCCCATTCCTGCATCGAGCCTCGCCGTCACCGTGACATCGGCGGTCGTGACTCGCGTGAGCTATTCCTCGCTTCGAAGCACGTGGAGCAGAGACAGCGCACTCGTCTCCCGAGCTGTCCAGCGAGTAAGTGTCGGCGGAACGGTCAGCGACCTTCTCATCACATGGCGGCAGGGCCGCCCGGGCCGTGCGGGTTCTGTCCCTCCTGCCGCAGTTGCCGCCCATGCTCGCCAACTCGCTGAAAGCGGTCGTTCCCGCGCCGCCATTAAAGAACTCCAGCATCTTCTAGCGGGGCTTGATCCGCTCGGCGGATCGCCACCGCCGAGTGTGGAGATTGCAGCATCGGCGTTACTCTACGCCAAGCTGAGGTCGCGTTGCGGCCAGTCCTCATCGGCATTGCCCTGGGCGGTGTGGTCTCAGTCCTTCCTCCGCGACGCACTAGGACGAACGTCAAAGGAGGCGCGTGAGGCTCTGAGCGTCGTAGCCTCGCTCTACCTTGCCACCAATGACTTCGAGCGGGCAGCAAGCTCGTACAGCGATCTCGTATGTCATCATGCAGAAAGCGAAGGCGCGAAATCATTTGCGACGCTTCGAGCGCAGGCGACGCTTGCCTTGGTTCTGTACAGAAGCGGGCGATGCGATTCCGCCCAGCGCTTGCTTGATCATACGATCTCTGTTCACCGCCAGACGCAACTAAAATCGTCTTCGTGTCGAGCAATGGAACATGAGCTTCAGCGCATGCGTCTTGAATGCGGGCTCCTCGGTCACAATCATGTTGAATAGATAGGACGCAGGTCCAAGTGTGCACCTTGATGGTGATAGTGCCATTCGGTTCGCGCCCTCAAACCATTTCCGCTCAAGCTCCGGCCAATTAGCGCGCTGGCTGCCGTGATCCGGGGGCGGTGTCTCTATGGGTTTGGTCTAGCGGGGACGGGGTCGGTGGCCCGTGGCCGGTAGAGGATTTTTGTCGCGGAGCATGGCGTATGGGACCTCGCAGCGGCGTCAGGTGGGAGGTGTTCGCCGCGGATGCTGCTGCCGGAGCGTCGGGTGACGGGGGCCAGCCTGGCGCAGGCGGCGAAGTGGCCGGGGGTGGCGCAGGACGTCGTGGAGGCGTTCGGCGAGGGCGGGGCAGGATCGTCTCCGGCGTGGTGTTGCCGGGGGCGGTGGCGGGTCTGCTCGTCGAGGGCGCTCATGACCTGCTCGACCAGGCGTTCGCCCAAGCGGCGGTATCGGCGATTATGTAGGCGTCGCGGGCGTCGGTCTTTGCTGTGCTGGGGTGCAGGTTCGTGATGCGCCGCATCGCCAGGCCGGGCAGGTAGGCCGCCTGATGCCCCACCGCGACCGGCGGGGCGCCGATCGAGGTCGGCTGGTCGACCACCACCAGCACCCGTCCCTGGCAGGCCAGCTTGTCGAACAACTGCCGCAGTCGCCCTCAGTATTCGGCAACGCCGCGTCATGTAGCCGTCTACCTTCCGGAGCCAGCTCGACCGTGTGGTGGCCCTCTGTGCCGACGTCCAAGCCGAGGTAGAGGCCAATATCCGTCGCGTACCAGACTCGCCTTCACGCATCGTCCGTGGTCTCGGCCGCTGGTCTGAGCGTCGCACTGCCGGCAGCCATGGTACGAAGAGATCAACCCCACGGGCGGCCGTGCCCCTATCAAAGGTCCACCGACGCCGCCCCGACCGGCGACAACGCCCCCGGATCATCGCAACGACAGGGAAGGAAGTCATACCGGACCGACCGACCGAGGTCCCCGGCCGGGAACAATCAGAAGGCAACGGGGGTGCCGCAAATTGAGCGCACGCTTAGCCTCCGCCCGACGGCAGAAGAGGGCCTGTAGGTGTAGGGCTGGGGGGAGGGGCGCTAAGCACTGGCCAGGGATGGCTAGGCAAGCTAGGTGTCGCCTAGCCATCCCTGTCGAGGCTGGCCCGTCAGTGATGTCAGCCGGCCTGGAATCAGCCAGGCAGAATGTTGACACCCCACCGCCGCAAGGCCCGCTTGACGGGTTCATGGATCATGCCGCAGCCTGAATTGGGTCCACCACTCAGTATGCCGTACGCCAGAGACCCGTAGTAGACGCCACTTCCGCTATCTCCCGCTGCCACGCAGGCGGTGCTCCACGTCATGCCGGTCAGTGTCCGCCCCGGGTAGTAGACCGTCGCGTTTGTCTGAGTGACCTCCCCGCAGGTGTAACCGGTCGTTGATCCTTCCTTGCAGATATACTGCCCGACATAGTCGGTGCCGTAGGACCTGATTGACGTCTGCGGGAAGACCCAGCCCCGCGGCTGCCACCACCCCGAATCTTCGATCCGGACAACGGCCGAGTCGCCGTAGTAGCCGAAGTCATACCCGGCCGCCGACCCGACGTACTGGTTGCCGTAGCTGTACGTCGGGACGTAGAACGAGTAGCCCATCTCCGCGCAATGCCCGGCGGTGAGCATGTAGTAGGAGCTTCCCGAATATGTCATGAAGGCCGAGGTGCAGCGCCCTCCGCCCATGTAGACAGCCACACCAGACCTTAGTGGGGGGTCGCAGGCATACTGGTCACCACAGTACAGCGGGACGGAAGGGTGCTTGTATGTCCCAAGCCGTACGGCTTTCGTGTAGCGCTTCGTCGCCCATTGAACGACGGCCTGCTGGGCAGGCGTCAGCTTCTTTCCCTCTGGGAGATCGATCTGCACGCTGTTAGCCTTGATATCCACGAAGGACTGAAGGCCGTTTCGAGCGCCCTTGTTGGCTGCGCTGATTCTGCGGGCGATTTTCTCCTGTATGTCTTCCAGTTCAGATTCGGCACGCGGGACCGTAACTGTGGTCGTGTCGGCAAGACCGCTTGCGGTCGCGGCTGCGGCAACTTTGTTTGCGGTGACGGTGCGCTCTCCGGAAGAGCTCCCCGTGAGGGCCACGATCAGCTTGCCTTGATTCTTCTGGTCGATCCATGCACCACCGAAGCGCTTGCTGAATTTCTCGCGCAGGTCACCTGCCAATCGCAACTGAGATTCCTGGCGGCTGATCCTGCGAGTCGCCTCCGCCTCCGAGACTCGGTAGTCCCTAGCTAGCTGGCTTGCCGCGCTGGCAGCGTGCGACGAACGATCAGTGCCGCTGGAGAGCACATTGCTCTGGGCTGATTCCGCGGGCATGACGGGGCTTGCTTGTGCGGCCCCTGTGGCCACTGCGGCAGAGGCCGCCGCAAGGACCGCTGCAGCAGCTACCGCCGCAGCTCTGTGGCTCAAGGAGTGATAGCTCATGCTTCACCTTCGATCTGCTTGGTGTTCTGCGCCTGTCGAGACTGGCTGGCGTCGCGCGTTGCGGGATCTCCCTTCTCCTGCCGCAGGGCCAATCGCATCGTCATGCGTAGATGGCTCAAATCAGGTTGGTCCCGTCACGTCGCCCTCGACTACTACGAAGTGGTGATAGGACTGAGCTATCGCGCTGCCTGCTTGGCGGTACGCCGCTCTAGTCCGGCTGCGATGCCGGCGCTAGCTAGCGCCCAAGCTGGCAAGATGGGCGCCTGGCAGGCTCCGTGATCATGGCTTGGGATCTAACGCCCGTTTAATCCGGTCTCGGGCGCCAACCGCGAGCGCAGAACGTCAACGTCCTGTTCGTGGGACGACATTCGGGATGAGCGTGTGTTCATGGCCTCGTCCCAGGCGGCGGGTGACCGATCGTGGCTGGGGCATCGCGGATTCTTCATCCTCCAGCGGGACGCCTCGATGCTTGTGACGGGCGACGTCGGGGCGGCGATGTCAATGATGGCCGCTCTGAGCTCCGCACGGCAGACGCGCTGCGCTCGTGCTGACCCGCGTGGCTGGGCGGTGTTAGCGACTTGTCGGCGCTCGATAGGGAGGCGCTATCCCGGCGAGCGCACGGGGTCCATCGTGGCGACGAAGCCTACGCGCATGGCTCGATGCCCGCTGTGCGCCCGCGCAGCGCCGGAGGATGCGCGTCCGCCCCATGCTTTGCCACCGCCTACTCACGGGCCGAGCGCGGCACAAGGGGCGGCAGGGCCATCGCTCCGCTGTTCGGCGACCCGTCCGTGACCACGATCTCCGATCAGGCCAGTAATGGACCGATGGCTGCCACGCCGTGTGCTGCAGCCGGGACCTTCGAGCGCCGATGGCGTACCCATCTCGGCTGCACCATCGGAACCAATGTGTGAACTTTGGCGGTCCACACATCCTGACGATGACTCTGGTACTCGCCACCTCCCACCATGCGCAAGCGGCGGCTGGCGCCTTTGCCGCTGTCGTTTGGTGAGGAGGAGCTCGCGTTGGGAGGGCTATTCAGGGGCGGTATAGCGTCCTACACGTTGGTGTGTTCGACACTCATCTGAGTATGATATGGAGCCGGCGGAAGCGCTGGTGAGGCGCGGTTCCGTCGTTGGTTCGATCGCCCGAGATGGCGGTGACGTCACTCTCGGCGGTGAGCACCTTCGCCCGGAAGCTGAGGGCGAAGAACAGCGGGGCGCCCGCTCGGATTCGACCGGTCGCCCCGCCACGCCCGGAACGCGTCTCTCCGCCACCGCCAAACGCTCCGGTCCTCTCTCCCCAGAGTGAGGCAACTCATGGTGCAGCCATCTGCTCGATTTCACTACCCGATAGCTCTATGTCATCTGCCTATAGATTCTGGCTCAGTTGGTGGGCTGTGTGCGTCATCGACGCCCGCGGCTGGCGGCCACAACAACACGGAGCGAGCCCTACCTGCGGAGAAAACGCTGCTGCCGCAGAGATCTCCTAGTCAAGGTCGGGACTCCTCCGCTCGTCCCCTCGAATGTCAGCCCACGCCATGCGTAGCCGAGGCATGAAACCGATCTTACTGGCCTTCGCGAGATGCGATTCCCGGATGCGGGCCTGTGGATCTAACGGCACCTCTCTGTGTCATCCATGAAGGAGCGGGGCCGGTCAAGGCTGGGGGTTTTGACCTGGTGACGTTGTTCTGCCCGTCTTCCGGGACGGCTTTCGGGCAGGTGTGTGTGCGGCGTCGGGGTCAAGGTTGGGCCGGAGGCCCACCCGTAGGGCTTGGCCTTGACGTCGGCGCCGTGGACGCCATCGTGGTGATGCCCGGATGACGGGTGTTGTGGGGTGTGGTCGCGTCGCCAGGTTTCCGACTGCTGTCGGGAGGGGACAGGCCGGGTTCGGCTGCCGGTCATCCATTCGCCCCGCTGGGTTGGGGGCATGGTGGTGTGCGACCGTGACCGGACGGGGTCAATCAAGCGGGCGGCCTCGCCGTCGGCCGACGGGGGTCAGACACAGAACGGCCTCGCGTCCGGTCACGTCCGAACCTGCTCACGCCGCCGCCTTGGCCGGATGCAGGGCGCGGATGTGCCCGTCGCGTAGGCCGTAGTAGACGAGGGTGAGCAGTTTGCGGGCCACCGCGACGGTGGCGATGTTGCGTCCGCGTCGCTCGGCGACGCGGGCACGGGTGGAGGTCAACCAGCCGGCGGTGTGCGGGACACCGTGGGCGGCCTCGACCGCCGCCCATCGCACCAGGGTCGAGCCCTGTTTGGTGATCCTCCCTCTGTGCACGACGAGGTCAGACTCGCGGTGCCGGGGCGTCAGGCCGGCCCAGGAGGCCAGCTGCGCCGGGCCGGGGAACCGGTCGATCTCGCCGATCTCGGCGACGAACACCGCGGCCAGGACCGGGCCGATGCCGGGGATGGCCTGGACCGCGGTGTAGCCGCGGTGCCCGCAGAGCCTGGCCCGGATCGGCCCGGCGACGGCGTCGATGTCGAAGTCGACTGCGTCGATCAGCCGGCACAGCGAGGACACCCGACCTCGATACGCGCCGTCCAGGGGCGCCCGGGCGAGCAGCTCCCGCCCGCCAAACGCCGAACAGATCCGATACCGCGATGTGTACGCCCTGCTTGGCCAACACCGCGTGCACCGACGCCTTCAACCCGCTGCGCCAGGCCACCAGCTTGGCTCGATACCGCACCAGCTCGCGCAACTCCCGCACCGCCGGCGGGGCGACATACGCCTCCGGCAGCCTGCCCATGCGCAGCAGGTCCGCCAGATCGGCGGCGTCGCGGGCGTCGTTTTTCACCCGCCGGTAGGCGAACCCTTTCACGCCCAACGGATGCGCCATGTGCACCCGGGCGCCGGCCGCGGTCAGCACATCCACTGCCCAGTACCAACCGTAGGTGGCTTCCAGGACCACCTCCGGGTCCGGGCCGGCCTTGGCGATCTCCGACCCGAGCGCGACCGGGTCGTTGTCGATCCGCACCGTCTCGAGCTTCTCGCCCGCCTCGCTCATCCGCACGATCACCGACCGGCGGCGATGCAGATCAATACCCACGATCTGCCGGCCGTCGTACTCTGCCTGCATGAGGGGCCTCCTTCGTCGTGAGACGTGAGCACCCCGAGCATCCCGCCCGGGACCCACGAGGAGCGAGGCCCCGCTCCTTCATGCCATCAAGGCGTCGGCAGCAGAGAGGTCCCGCGTCTTTGATCATGGTGCGGTAGACGACGTCTGACAGGCGGCGCGTGGCTTCCCTGTGGGTTTGCCTGCGGTCCATTTGCGCTGGTCGTAGTCCCGGCCCGGGGTCGCTCGTTTGATCTGGGCCATGGCCATAGCGCGCAGGGTGTAGTTCAGCTGACGGTCGCCGGCGCGTGAGGGGCCATGGCGTTGGACGTCACCGGATGACACTTCTATCGGCGCGACGCCGCTGTACGAGGCGAACGCGGACTCCGACCGGAACCTGTTGACGGTGCCGGAGCGGGCCAGGATCTTCGCGGCGGTGACGTCGCCGATGCCGTGCAGATCGGTCAGTGTGGCGCTGGAGGACGCGACCGCCGCGGACAGTGTTGCTGTTGCTTCGGCGATGCGCCGGTCGAGGCGGCGCAGCTTTCCGAGTAGTTCCACGGCGACCTGCGTATGGTGCGGGCCAGCACGGCCCGTGAGCGGATGCTGCGCAGCGCAGCGGCCCGTGCTGTCGGCGGTCAGTCCGCGGGACAGGTCGGCGGAATGAGCTGTGCCAGCAGCGCATGCAGCCGGTTGACGATCTGGTGCATGACCGCAATCCTGACCAGGCTGGCCGACGCTCCATCGGTCGGGATCGCCGAGTACACCGCTGCTCGACTCAACACCGCCGTGGTGGATGAGGCCATCGCCGCCCTGCGATGCCTCACCGAACACCGCGATGACCTCGTCCGCAGCGCCCGATCGCACGGTTCAGACCGCTGAAGCGCGGACTCCCGGTTTGGTGCGGATGTCGCACCGCAGCCGCCCGCCGACCGCCACTACAGCCGCCGACAGCGGCACTTCCTGCCGCGGGTCGTGCCCGTACGGCACGACCTCCAGTTCGGCCACGAGGCCAGCGAGCAGCCCGGCGTTCTCCAGCACATCTGCGTACCGATGCACCAGGAACTGCTTGCAGCGGCGATACGACCGGGGCTCCACCGCAACCCTGCGGGCTACGTCCACCGCGTTCGCCTCCGACACCACCAGCCAGGGCGCCCGGCGCAGTAGCAGCCCGTCGCCGCCGGACCTGCTCTCGAATGCCTGTACCATCTCCTCCCGTACGTCTGCACGGGGCAGCACCGCTGCGGCCAGCACGTCCACCCAGCCCGAAGGGGCCGCAGCGGCCACCGCCGCCACCGCCGCCTCCGGGAACCGGGCGGCCACCAGCAGCGCCAACTGCTGGACGGCGTTGTATCCCGCGATCCACTCGTCGGGGTCCGCCGTGCCGACCAGCCGCCGCCAGGCTCCGTCCAGCCGCCCCAGCGCGCCCTCCGGCCCTTCGACGGAGGCGGCCATTACCTCTGCGCGGATCCGCGCATCGGTGCACAACGTGCCGATCGCGGTGCCCAGCGGCAGCGTCTCCAGCGTCTCGAACAGCTCCGTGTCGTCGTAGACGAGTCGGTAAGCGACAAGCGCCCGGAACGCCTCCGCCCACTCCGGCTCGCGGAACGCCGCCTCCAGGTCCGCGACATCCTGCGTCGGCACGTAGGAGAAGTCGTACGAGCCGTCGAATAGCGTCCGGAAGATACCGAGCGCCAGCGACATCTGAGCGAACGTGAACTGCTCGGCCCCGGCCGACGGACGGGCCTCGACGCGGAGCGTCCACGTCCCCGCCAGCAGCACCCGCTCCCAGCGGAACACCAGCTCGGGGAACCACGTACCGCAGCGATCCAGCAGTACAGCAAGACCAGTCAGCCGCCCAATCTCCGCTTGGGTGACATCCGGCGGCTCCGTCCACTCGCCCTCCACCCGGTCGGGGCGGAACATCAGGCTCGCCTTGTGAATGCCGAGTGGGACGTCCAGTTCGATCGCGTCACGCGTGAACCGCAACAATTTATTGCCTCCCGGCCCGAACCGGTCCGAAAGGCGCTGCAACTCCCGGACTCCGGCTGGGGCCCGCTCGGCGGGGTAGCGGGCGGTCCTGTCCAGCAACCACTGGTGCAGGGCGTTGTGCAATTGGTGCGGATTGCCCGGCCCCTTCTCGCTGTCGACCATCACGCCCTCGGCAGCCATATCCAGCAGCCGTTCCCACGTCTGGTCTTCCTTCAGCGCGAAGTCGCTGGGAAGGGCCGCCTCACGCCAGCCCGCGATCCATACGCCGAAGCCCGCGACCGCACGCTCCTCCCGCGGCGACAGCCCGAACTCCCTCACCAGGTCAAGCCACTGAGCCAGCACATCGAGGTAGGCACGGTACGGTCCGGGCTCCGGGCGGTCCACCAGCTCCAGCAGCAGCCGCTTGAGAGTGCTGTCGTACGCCTCGATGAGATCGTTGCGGGTGAGGTCCAGCAGCACTGCGTCGCCGCCGCCACGCCAAGCAGCGGCGCTCTCGTATGCCCGATACGTGTCGTTCAGAGCCCGGCCGCGACGGACTGCGTCCCCCGCATCGGCGCCCGACAAGTCGACCCGGCCATGTTCCACCGCCAGGTACAGCGCGGCGAACTCCTCATCTTGCGCAGCCAGGTCGAGCAGCCGGTAGATCTCCGCGGGCGGCGCCGATGAGCGCGTTGCGAACCGGCACAGCGCCTCGGTGCGGGCCGCGTCCTCCACCGGCAGCGCGGCCACCACGCGCGCGATGACAACGTCGCGCTCCTGAGTGGTGTACACGTCCAGAGCGCGCATGGCCGCTGCCAGAGCCTCTGCTGCCGCCAACAGGCCCAGTGCAGCCTCCGTACCCGCCGCGCCCTGGACGCCGCCTGCGAGGACGAGCGCCGTGGAAACCACGCTCTCCAGCGCCGCGTCCGACACCGTGGACGACGTCTCCAGGTGAGCCAGGGCCACCGCCAGCCGTACGTCGGGGGTCCCCGCAACAGCCGCCGCGAGCCTCTCGGGCGCCGCCGAGGCGCAGCGCGGCAGCACCGCAGCAACGCCTTGGGCATCCGATGCCCGTGTCGCGGCCAGCCCGCGCACATACTCCAGCGCTGCCTCCGGCAACAGGTCCGCCGCCCGCGCCATCGACAGGCCTCCGGCGAGCAGAGCCTCTGCCGCGCGCGCCACGAATGCGGGTGACGACACCTCTGCGCCTCTCCTGACGAACGTGTCCGGCGCCGGGAGGAAGCTGTTCAGCAGAATCGTGTCTCGCACTGGCGGGGGCAGGTGGGGCAACTCGTATAGGTGCGTGACACCGGGCATCAGCGCGGGTCCCAGTGGATGCCCGTCGCGGCCTGCTGCGGCGACTGCCTCCGCGCCGTGGGCGGGCGCGAACAGCAGCCGGCAGCCTTGCGGCATGGCTGACATGCGCCGCCTGCAGGTCTCCACCGCAGGCGGCCGGCCGACGCCGAAGTAGCACTCCTGCGTCCATGGATCGGCCAGGACGTACGACGCTGTTTCCGGGATGTCCTCCGGGCGGCCCCGCAACACGGCCACGCCCTCCTGACGGAACATCACCGCCGCGTGCTCGGCGGGGCTGCCGCGCTCCACCAGCACGTGGCCAAGCCGTGCTCGCTGCTCGGGGTCGAGGCGCAGATAGCGGCTCCAGGCGTCCTCCAACCGCACCGACGTGAGGAACGAGGAGGCGACCACGCGGCGCGGCGACACGAGGATGTCAACAGGCGCGGCCACACAAGCGTCTCGCCATCTGTCCCGGCAGGCGTCTGTAAGAACGTCCAGCAATGGCTCTGGGTCGAACGCGGCGGCCGACCGTACTTGGACCAGCCTGGTCCGCATCGTAGCCACTTGTCGCAGCAAGGCTCCATGCCACAGCGTCGCACCGATCCGGCCGGTCAGCCAGGCCAGGCTGTTATCGCCGGCGCCCAGGCGCTGCGCCGAGGCGAAGCCGAATCCCAGAGTCAGCTGGCCTACGAGCCGCCCGTCCGTGGCGAGTTCCGTAAGGGCTGTGATGGACACCGTGCCGACGTCTGTCTCCAGCACCCACTCCGAGTCCACCCTTGGCATGCCGAATCGATGGTGAAGGTGCGTGAGCAGGCCGACCAGGCCGGTGATGTCGTCCTCCGCGAGCAGCGGTGTCTCCGACACGGCGACAGGCGGGTTCGCCGCCCGACCGGTCGTCTCGACGAGGGGCTGGACGAATGCGGTGATGGGCGACGGACGGTATGACTGGTCCGCCAGCCGCTGCTGCGCAATGGAGTGCTCGCTGTACCCACTGAAGACGACCGCTGCGACTGCGGCGTACAGGTCCTCGGCCCGGCGGCACACCAGGCTCTCGTAGCCACCTGCGTTGACGTTGTCCTCCTGGTCCTCCACACCCGAGCTGCGGACGATCCAGGGGGCGTCGCCGCACACCTCGCGCAGCTGTTCGGCGAGGCCGGGGCGCCGACTCTTCAGGAAGGCGGAATAGCCCGCGACGTGTTCTTTCACGGACTTGCCCTCCGAGCCCGCCCGCGCCACGTACTCGTGCGCGTCGGCAAGGTCACATGGATACACAGGAAGGGCTACCGCGCTGAATCCAGGGTCACGGTGCAGCATCATCAGCCGGGCGCATTTGGCACCGTATCTTTCACTGTCTTTCCAGAATCGTTCCTCAAGGGTGTCATCAGGTTTCTTCTCGGAAATCTCGGACCACATTGGGGATGCCTCGCTTCCTTTTCAGTCCTGCGGTGGAATCGGGCCGCGACGTCAGTCGTCCAGCAGCCGCGCCAGCCATCTCTCGGTCGCTTCCCGGTCACGCTCGGTCTCACGCAGGCCGTCCATCACGTTCCACGCGGCTCGGTAGCGGGCCGCGTCACTGACCGGCCCTGATCCGGCGTGCTGTGTGAGCCGGTCGCACACCCGCGTGAACCGCTGCTCGGCGTCCGTCACCACGGCGTCATCGAAGGCGGCGGAGACGGCCTGGTTGTCTCTTTCGTAGAACAGCAGGCCTTCTGCGTTGGCGGCCCGATAGAAGTCGTCCTCCAACTCCTCGGAGGCGGGGACGAACTGGAAGAAGGTGCCGTCACCGGCGATCTCGACGGGCAGCGACGCGTCCGTGAGCGCCTTGCGCGCATGGCGCAGGAACCGCTCGCCGGCTTCACGCACGGCCTGCTGCGGCTCGCCGGTGGCTACCCGGCGGAGGGCGACGGCCGCCGCGGCCAGGATCGTCGGCTCGAAGAAGGAGGTGAACGAAACTTCCTTCAGCGGACTGAGCAGCGCGCGCGGTCCACCGGCCGCCGACAACGCGTGGCCGTTGGCCATGCCCTTGGCCACCACCCAGACGTCCGGGGCGAGTATTTCCGCTGTGGACAGACCGGGCGCGTAGCGCAGGCCCACCTTGACCTCGTCCGCGATCACAATCACCCCGGCCTGGGAGCACAGTCGCCGCACTTCTCGGCACCAGGCGGGCGACAAGTGCATGTGGTCGGGCGATACGACCACCGCGGCGACCCGCTCCGGGGTGCCCAAAAGTTCCTCGAGGAGCCCCAGGTCGAAGAAGAAGTCCACCACGCCGTCCGCGTTGGGCTCCAGCAGCGTCCCGGACGGGTACCACATCGGGTCATAGCCGTGGTAACCGCAGCTCAGCAGTAGCGGCCGGCCGGTAGCCTCCCTCACGGCCAGCACCGCCGCCCGCACCGCCGCCGTACCGGACCGAAACAGCCCTACCACCTCACCGCCGCACAGTGCGTGTAGCTGCTCCAGCACCACATCGACTCGAGGGCTCCAGCCGGTGGCCGAACCGTCCACACCGGTCGCCGCCCGTGCCACTGCGTCGGCAATGCTGGGGTCGCCGTGCCCCAGAAGCGTCGATCCGCGGGCGTTGTCGAAATCGATCCACCGGAAACCGGATTCATCAGCCACATAGGCTCCGGAGGCTGAAACGAAATTGCGCGGACGACCATTCGCGTCGCGCGGACATGTGGGGAATTCGGCCAGTAGGGAAGGGCTTTCCGTCATCTTTCACCTCACCGCAAATACATGGTTGCAAATAAGGGCGACCGGGCGCAGAGTGTGGGGTAGTCCAGGCGTGAAAGCGCCCGAACAGTGACCTGCACTCGGGAGGAATGGACGTGATGACAGCCGGCGTGGCACTGCCCGCTCTGCATCGTGATTTCGTGGACACGGTCCGGCGGGACGGGAGCACGGCAGCCCTGCACGCCTGCGTGTGCTTCGCCGAGCAGCTGCTCTCCGACACTACCGCGGCCGCGCCAGCGGTCGACGCCGCCGGTCTGGCCCCTTTGATAAAGGAGCTGCGCGAGCTGTGCACGGTGCTCGCTCGCGACATGGCTACCGACCCGGCCGCACCGGCTCGTGCGGCAGACGAGCGGATCGCGGTGGTGGAGCGCGCGCTGGGCCGGGCCACGGCCGTCGTCGAGGTGGTGTGGCGCTCCGCCGCCGCACGCCGGGGCGAGCGCACCGCGGCCCTGCTGCGGCACGCCGCCGACTGGAAGACCCCGGAATGCTACGGCTACGACCTCGCCGACCCCGAACTCTCCCTGGCCCAGGCCGCCGACTGGCTCACGACCCGACCCGGGCACGAGCCCGTCCTCGTCGTGGCTGTCCGCACCGGAGGCTCGTACCTGGCGCCCTTTTGGCAGGCCGCTGCCGAGGACGCCGGTCGTGCGGCGGGGCCGTGGCACAGTGTCCGTCCTGTGCGCGCCGAGGGCGGCATTATCCTCTCCGAGGCCGAGTTGGCCGCGCTCCCGCCGGAGCTGCCGTCCGGGACGGTCGTCGTCCTGGTGGACGATCAGCCGGACACCGGGGTCACCGCCAAAGCCGTACGCGACTGTCTTGCCGA
Organism: Micromonospora sp. WMMD1274; assembly: GCF_049179035.1. NCBI lineage: Bacteria > Bacillati > Actinomycetota > Actinomycetes > Micromonosporales > Micromonosporaceae > Micromonospora > Micromonospora sp. WMMD1274. The sequence continues at coordinate 291,866 of NZ_JBMHMG010000001.1, read as the reverse complement.
ACGTTTCCCCTCGGTACGGGACATCACCCTCGCGGCGCCGGGGCGGCTGTACGATCCGAACGGACCCGTCATGAAGGTGCTGGCCGAACGCCCGGTGGTGCGCAACGGCACGGACCGCCTCTGGCAGCACGCCGACGCGGGCGACATCGTCCGGCTGGCCGACCGGGCCCGTTCGGCAGGGGTGCCCCTCGCCTCCGGCGGCGTCCACCGCTCCATACCGTTCCGGGGCCCCTTCCTTTCCACGTACGGCACTGTTCCGGCCTCTGCCAAGGATGGCGGCGCCCGCCGCATCGACCCCCGCACGCGCCCATTCAGCCTGGTCGTCGATGGTGACATCCGCCGGCAGGACCAGGCAGCGGCGTACCACTTCCGGTTCATCGGAACCGGGCCGCACGGCCTGCATTGCTACCGCGCCCTGCGCGCCATGTCTGAACTGCTGCCGCCCGGCCTCGCCTTCGTGGACGGCTATCTGGTCACTCCTCATGAAACCGGCCTGCAGCCGCTGCGGGAGAACCTGCTCAGTCTGACGGAGCGCCAGCGGCGGCACGTGCTCGGCGCGGTCGCCCGGTCCTGGCATGCGCTGCGCAGCGTCGGCGAGATGGGCCGCCCTGGTACAGACGCCGTCTACGACCCGCGGGAAAGACTCGGCCACGCGCTGCGGCAGCTGCGCGACCGGATGCGCCGCTCTCTGGCCGTGGATGACACCTGGCTCACCCGCCACGTGCCAAACCGGGCACTGCTCGGAGGGACCGACGGCGTCCTGTTCCGCACTCCGCTTCCCTATGGGCACGGATTTTGGCACTGGCAGCTCACCGGCATCGAAGATGCCGGAGCTGCGCCCGCGTTGCGGCGGTTCGGACTCGACTGGATCTGGGGCGGCGGCGGCTGCCTGGAGAGCGAGATCGCCTCCTTCACGGTCGAGAACCGGCTTGATGGCCCCGCTCGGGACCTCCTGCGCGAGGCAGTGGGCACCGTCATGGGCGACACCCGCGCGTTCGACGCGGGGCTGCGGCTGTGCGGCGAGGCCCTGTACTGGAACATCAAGACGTGGCTGCGGCGCTGTCCCGTCGTCAGCGGTGCCGCAGCCGACCGCATCGAGGCCGAACTCACCGCGCAGGCAAACTACGTAGTCGGGCTGGGCTGAGCCCCGGCCCAGGGGACTGCCAGGCCCGAGCTCGGCTCCACCGAAACGCCGAAGGCCCGGGACACCTGACCCGCCGTGCCCGTTCACCGCTCCTCCGCCGTACTGGCCACGGTCCACACCCGCTCGGCCTGGGGCGTGGCGGCCGTGACGACAGGACCAGCCGGCTCCACATGGGTCCGGAAAGCCGCTGCAGTGCGACGGGCGTGCCGCAACGTCTCTCGCACACACTCGTCGTCGGTCTGGCTGCTGTACACGTGCATGCCGCGAACCTTCTGCTCCACCACCTGGGAGATGTCGATGTCGGTGTAGGGCAACAGCCCGCGCTCGTTCCGCAGTGTGCGCTCGACGTCCGCCAGCTCGTGCTGACCTGCGTAGGGCAGGTCCTCGTAGAACAGCACCAGAGTGCCCTCCCGGACCGCGCCGCGCACCGCACCGTGCACCAGCAGGTGGTCGATGTGGTTGCCCACGGCTGCCGGGGCCAATACCGTGTCGGCACCCGACGCACGGACCGCGGTCGCCACAGCATCCTCCACCGCCCCGCGCAGGTTGTCCGTGTCGGCCGGCGACGAGATCTCCGCCTCATCGTCGTAGCCGCGCAGGCTCGCGTCGTCGAACCCCAGCGGCTGATAGTCCGCCAGGCCGCGCAGCCTGCAGTAACGCAGCTCCTCTTCTCGACGCTGGGCGCTGATGATGCGCGTCCCTGCACGCCGCAGCCGCTTCGGTAGCGCCCACGCGGACCGGGTGAACACCGTCATCAGCGTGGCATGCGCCGGCCGGCCCACCGTGGCCAGCAGCCCGCCACACGAGTACGCCACGTCGTCCGGGTGCGGCGAGACCAGTAGTGTGCGCCCTTCCCGCAGCCGCGCTGCCAGGCCCCGGCCCGGCTCTTCGGTCGCCTCCCATATGGGCTCACCCATCAGACCGTCCCTCCTGGATGACCTCGGCGTACCGGGCAGCCACGTCCCGCCAGCCCGTTGTCAGCCGCGGCTGGGGCGCCAGCGTCCGGTTGTCCGCCAGCACCCGGTCCAGCAGCGTGTCCAGGGTGGGGGCGCGCAGCGACGCGAACTGGGGCAGGTTGCCCCCCTCGCCCAGCGTGGCCACCGGCACGCCGAGTTGGACGGCCTCGGCCGCTGCGAAGTTGAACGTTTCGTGGAACACCGACGGCAGCAGGAACAGTGCGGCGCCGCCGAAGACCTTCTCCCAGTCTGTGCGGATGTCATACGTGTCGAACATCTCGATCTTCTGGCCCGCCTCTCGCTGCGCGTGCACCAGTTCCCTGGCCTCGCGGCCCCGCCGCGACCAGGTGGCGAAGATGACCCGCAGCGGCACACCGGCGCCGATCAGTCGACGCAGGCAACGCTCTGCGTCGGGCGTGTCGATCTTGCCGAGCTGGAGCACCACCGGCCCGGATGGGTCGTGCAGCTCCCTCGCCGGAACGTGGTCGGCAGCCCAAGGGATGACCGACCGGCGCCGGAAGCACCAGGTCCAAGGCAGATCCCGAAGGAACACCTCGCGCATCGGACCGTCCGGGTGCGTGCCCCGCGCAGGGCACGAGTCCTCCGTGGTCGCGCCCGACGCGGCCGGTTCGGAGGCGTGCACCGGACACGGCCGCGGCGTGGACAGGTCCACCGACAGCCGACTGACGTCGTGCCAGATCCGTACCGTCCGGGAGTGCAGCCCCGGCAGCCGCCGCCATGCGTCGCCCCCGAACAGCGCGCTCTCCACCAGGGGGAACACCGCGTCGACTCGGTCCCGCTCTACGCGCGCCGAGAGCGCGTCCAGGTCGGCTTCCCCCGACTCGCGGTAGAACTCCGCGTCGACGTCGGCCTCGCGCAGCGCACGCCCAAGGTGCCACAGGGCTGTCTCCACCCCACCCCACGACAGGGAGTCGAAGCCCTCGTCGTAGATCTCGAACAGGGCTCTCGCCGCTCGTCGGCTCGGAACCTCAGACATGGTCCGCCTCCGGTGAGCACCGTGTGATCGCCGCCGTCACCCGCGCCACGAGGTCCCGCACCACGAACCGCCGGCCGGGCTCCGACCGGAGGGAGAGCGTGCAGTCGAAATAGCCCTCCAGCCGGTTGACGATGTTGACGAACTCGCGGTCGTCGACGTCCACGAACCCCTGGGTGACGATGTCACCGGCGTCGTCGCCGGTCTCGTCACTGAGGCACTTCAGGACGAGCATGCGGGTCAGGCGGTCCTGGCAAGGTGCGTTTTGCTGTTCGCCACCACCAAGAAAGCGCATCCGTCCTCCATTCTGTCCACGATGAACACACCGGTATTGCTGATCTTGAAGCGAGTGTGGTGGAGCAGGTCGTCGTCGAGTCCCATCAGTTCGAAGAGGAGGGCCTGCATCGTCTCGGAGTGCGACACGAGCACCCACGGTCCGCCGCCGTGGCCCGCCGGGCAGCGCTCGTCCAGGAACTCCCGCACACGCCGACGCTGCGCTGTCCAGCTCTCCACGCCGAATACCTCGGTCGTCGGCAAGCACAGCCGTTCCTCCAGCACCGCGTCCCACTCCCGGAGCGTGATCGGCCGCGGGAAGATCTCCGGCGCCCGCAGCTCGGCCAGTCGGGCGTCCGCCGTCACGGGTATGCCCAGCGCCGCGCCCAGAACCTGCGCCGTGCGCGCCGCTCTCCGCTGCGGGCTGCTGAATATCCGCACGCCGGGGTCTGTTGTCCGCACCGCCGGGTCCCCGGGCAGGTGGCGGGCGAGTGCCCGGGCTTGCCGCTCACCGAGCGGTGTCAGCCCGGCGTGTGGGTCGATGCCCGGCAGGACGTCCTCGTCCCGCAGTACGTTGACGTCGGCCTCCGCGTGCCGGACCAGCACGAACCGCTGGGCAGCGGTCATACGAGCGGCAGCGGGATGCGCCCCTGTGGTACGCGCATCCGCTCGCGTGAGTTGTTGAACTCCTGGTTGGCGATGCACGTACCACACGGCCAGTTGTCGAACTCACGGATCGGCCCGAACCCGTGCACCGTGTGCTTGGGCACCGAGTAGCAGTCGCACTTGACCATCCGGATCTCGTCCCCGGACACCTGGTAGTTGTAGCCGTTGGTGATCTGGTCGCAGACCGCGTCCCGCTTGCCGGTCTCGTAGATGTGGTTCCATCGGCGGAAGTACTCTGGCGGTGCGAGGAAGTCGGCCGGGTGTAGGTCCTCGTAGCGTAGGTTTACCGTCAGCGGCTGCCCCTTGAAGGCCAGCAGCGGCATGAAGTGCAGCAGGCCCTGATAGTCGCGGGACTTGAGCAGGTCAATGTAGGCGTTGACCTCCTTTACCGACTGGCCCCAATAGACAGTCTGGAGCTCCGCGTTCAATTCGACGGCGGCGTTGAGGATACGGTCGACCTGCTCCTGCTTCAGGCCGCGCTTGGCATTCATCGCCTCGGTGTGCCCGTCGACCGAGAAGACCCACAGCAGGTCCGGTCGGCCCTCCAAGGCCCTCGGTAGCTTGGTGCCGTTGCTCAGCACTTCGACGCGGTAGCCCTCGGCGGCGCGCTTCTGCAGATGATCGACGATCTTGGGATAGAGGGTGATCTCACCGTCGGACTCCACCCGGAACAGCACAGTGTCGGGCTCGTACTCGGCGAAAATCCGGTCCAAGGAGCGGATTGTGGCCGGCTGGTCGACCCGGGTCTTCTTGACCTCGCAGTAGGAGCACCGGATGTTACAGGCGCCGTCGACGACGATGTTGCGGTAGGCGCGGATCTGCCGTACGGGCGGCGGCCAGATGATGTCGGATGCCATGGTCCTGACTCCTCGCTGAGTGTGAAGGGTGCTCGGGTGAGAAGGGTTTGTGCGGCGGGTGGCTCAGGCATGTACGGCGTGCCGGGTCGTAAGATCGCCCGCCACCGCCCTGGCGCTGCGCAATGCGTGGGCCTGAATGGTCAGGGTGGGGTTCAGACCACCGGGGTACGGCATGAAGCTGCCGTCGACCACATACACATTGGGCGCGGAGTGGACCCGGCCCCAGCCGTCCACCACGGACGTGGCGGGGTCGCTCCCGGCCCTGCACGTGCCGTGCAGATGGCAGCTGCCGTGCGCGAAGTCGCTCTCCTCGTGCTGGATGCCGGTCGCGCCCGCCTGTCGCAGCAGTTGCTCGCAACGGTCCGTCATGTAGGAGAGGCGGCGCAGGTCACGCGGGTCCGGCGTGTAGTCGATGACGACGGCGGGTACGCCATCCTCATCGACGTGGCGGGAAAGCCGCACCCGGTTGTCCAGGTTCGGGTGGTCGGCAAGGATCGTCTCGATCCGCAATTCCAGTACGTCGTCCCGGAAGCGCTCGGGCATGTCGTTTTTCGACTCGTAGATCAGGCCTCCCACCCCGGTGGGGCAGTCGGTGTCCAGGTAGTGGTCCAGGAAGGCGATCGTGGAGAACGGCCCTGAGTGCGTGCGCCAGTCCGCGAGCGTCGTCCCCGCCGGAGCCTCGACGTAGCCTGCGACGTACTCGCTGAGCTTCATTGTCAGACCACGTCCCACCAGACCCGAGTGGTTGCCTACGCCATCCGGGGCGTGTACGCCGCGGGACCGCAGCAGTAGAGCGGCTGTCTGAATCGCATTGCAGGCGACGACGAACGACCAAGCGCGGATCCGGTGCGCGGTACGGGATAGCCGGTCCAGGCAGGTGACGGCAGTGACCGCATCGCGGCTGTCCTGGTCAAGCCGCAGTGCCCTTACCCCGGTCCGCAACGTGAAGTTGGGATGTCCAGCCATCGGTGCCAGGAAGACAGCCACGGCGTCGCCCTTTGCACCGGTTGAGCACTGGTGGCTCACGCAAAGCGAAGTCCGGGCGCAGGCCGATCGCCGGTCGTATGCGTGGCGATTGATAGCCAGCGGTGTGGGGAACGGCTCGTAGCCCAGCTCCGTGCCCGCTTCGTACAGCACCTCCGCGGCCGCCGTCGGCGGATGCGCCGCACCACGGCTGCTCTGCTTCCCCTCGCCCCCGCACACGCCGAGCCGACGTTCCAGTACGTCGTAGTATGGGGCGATTTCAGCGAGCCCGTATGGCCAGCGCACATCCAGGTCACCGGCGTCGATCAGTTCGCTCGGGTCGAAGTCGAACGGTCGATAGCGCCAGGAAGCGCCACCGTAGAAGACCGTTCCGCCGCCCAGGTTGGACGTCGTCCACGGCCAGCCCTCGTCGGACCAGCCGCCGTCGCCGTCCCGGACCAGCGCTGTGCGGCACATGTCGTCGAGTTCGGGGTTGCCGAGGTCCGGGGAGAGCCGGAAGCCCTCCTCGATCATCAGAACGTCCAGCCCTTGCCGGACGAGCCGGTCGGCGGCCACCGACCCGCTGGCGCCGCTGCCGATGACGACGACGTCCCAGACCCGGCCGTCGTCCTGGGAATCCCACCCATCGCGGTGCGCAGGCCCGAGCGGATCGGGGTGCCACGCGTGCCTGGTGTCCGTGGGCAGGGTGCCCCTGAGGCGCTCCATCGTGTGCCTTTCGTCGAAGGGGAGTTGCGTGGAAGGGAGACGGTGAAGGGTGCGCATTACGCGGACGTCGCGGCCAGCCACCCCTGATGCATGCCGGCGAACCGCCCACCCGCTCCCTTCAGATCCTCCGGAGGACCGTCTTCCATCACCGCCCCGTCCTCGATGACCAGGACCCGGTCGGCGATGGCGACCGTGGAGAGCCGATGCGCGATGATCACGGCCGTGCGGCCTGCGAGGACCTGGGTCAGCGCGTCGTGCACTGCCCTCTCCGAGGGCGTGTCCATGCTGGATGTCGCCTCGTCGAGGATCACCACGCGCGGCGAGATCAGCATCACCCGCGCCACCGCTATGAGCTGCCGCTGACCGGCTGAGAGACCCGTGCCACGTTTGTGCACGTCCGTGTCGTAGCCGTCAGGCAGGGCGCTGATGAACCCATGTGCGCCCACTGCCGCAGCCGCAGACAGGATCTCGGCGCGCGAGGCATCCGCGCGGCCAAGGGCGATGTTCTGTGCCACCGAACCGGAGAAGAAGAACGACTCCTGGGTGATCATCGAGATGGCGCCGCGCAGTTCGGCGTCGGACAGGTCGCGTAGGTCGACACCGTCCAGCGTGACCCGGCCTGCCGTGGGGTCGTACAGCCTCGCCAGCAGTTTGGCGATGGTGGACTTGCCGGCGCCGGTGGTACCCACGAGCGCCACCGTTTGGCCCGGTTCGAGTGCCAGGTCGATACCGGACAGTACTGGCGGACCCTGCTCGCCGTAGCGGAAGTGCACGCCTTCGAACCGCACGGCACCCATCTCCGCCCTTCCACTGCCCGCGGGCGGAAGCGCCACGGGGTGTTCCGGCTCGGCGACCGCCGGGTGACGCACGAACAGCGTCCCGATCTTCTCCAAACCCGCCGACGCTGCCGAGAACGCGTTGGCGAAGCTCGCGAGTTCGTCGATCGGGTCGTACAGCCGATGCACGTAGAGCAGGAACGCCGTGAGTGTGCCGAGTTCCAGTCGGCCCTGGTCGATGCGGTACACGCCCAGCGTCAGCAGCCCGAGCAGCGACAGGTTGCCGATGAGCTTCACTCCGCCACTGAAGGCTGCGCTGACCCGGCCGGCCTCCGCGCGCGCCGCGGCGTAGGACGTGTCGATCTCGCGCAGCCGCTGCGCGTTGGTTTCCTCACGGCGGAACGCCTGTACCGCCCGGATGCCGTTGTACGCCTCCATGGTGTGCTGGACCACGCCCTCGACGGCCGTCCTGGTGCGGCGGTAAGCCTGCCGGGACCGGTGCCGGAACCACCTCGTCAGCGCGTACAGCGGGACGAACAGCGCGACCACGACCGCGGCCATCGGCTGGTCCAGCCAGAGCATCACCGTGAGGATGCCGACCATGGAGAAGAGTGCCGAGAACAGCCCGTCCAGGCCCATCTCCAGCATCTCTTCGACCGACTCCACGTCGCTGGAGAGCCGGGCGACCACCCGGCCCGACGGGTACGACTCGTGGAACGGCAACGGCTGGCCCATGACGTGGGCGAAGGCCCGGTGCCGCAATTCGAACAGCAGGTCCTGGGCGATGCTGCCCGAGTAGCGCAGGAAGCAGTACTTGACGGTGGCCGTAGTCAGCCCGGCCGCCAGCGCGGCGGACGTGAAGCCGAGTAGAGGGATCCACCGCCCATCGGTCGCCGAGGGCACGCCGCGGTCGATGGCGGCGGCGATCAGCAAGGGCGAGACCAGCCCACACAGGTTCTCCACCAGGGCGAGTGCTGTGGCAGCGGCAAGCCTCCGCCGCTTGGGCCACAACAGGATGCGTAGCAGGGCGTTCCTTCGGGCCCGTGACCGCCCGTCATCGCGGCCGCTCATAACGTGTGCATCTTTCCTGCGATCTCACCCGCGGATCCGGCCGTACAGTCCGCTCCCCGCGCCCTGGCCCGGGCAGGCAGGGACGGCTGAACCAGCAACCGGTACTCCGGCTCACGGGTCATCAGCTCATCGTGCTTGCCCGTCGCGGCCACGCGCCCGCCTGAGAGGAAGACCACCTGGTCGGCGAGCCGCAGGGTGCCCGGACGGTGCGCGGCCACCACCGTGGTGACCCGGCTGAGACGTCCACGCAGGGCGGCCTCCACCTCGCGCTCGGTCCGCACGTCCAGCGCCGACAGTGCGTCGTCCAGCACGAGTACCGAAGGTCGGGGCAGGATCGCCCTGGCCAGAGCGAGGCGCTGCCGCTGACCGCCGGAGAGGCCCAGACCTTCCTCGCCGATCACTGTCGACAGCCGCTCCGGCAGCGCACGGACAAACCCGTCGGCCCGCACCGTCCGCAGCGCCTCCCAGACGGCCGCGTCGCCGTCCGCTCCCTCACCGGCCTTCTCGCGCGCCCCGCCGACGCCCCGGTCGCGGTCGACGCCCCGCACGCCCAGCGTGACGTTGTCCCGCACCGTCCCGGAGAACAACACCGGGTCGTCAAAGGCGCTGCACACCACCGACCGCAGATCCGCCAGCGCCAACTCCCGCAGGTCGACACCGTCCAGGGTGATACGGCCCGACGTCGGGTCGCCCAACCGGGACAGCAGCGACAGCATGGTGCTCTTGCCGGAACCCGTCGCCCCGACCACAGCCACAGTGGTGCCGGCCCTGATCGTCAAGGCCACCCCCCGCAGCGCCGCGACGCGCCCGCCAGGGTGTGCGTAGTGCACGTCCTCTAAGCGGATCTCGCCACGCAGTGGCGACGGCAGGAGCCGCGGCTGCTCGGGATCGGTCACCGTTACCGGCTCGTCCCGGACCTGCCAGTATCGATCGGCCGCAGCGGCAGCCGTGGAGGCATCTGCGGTCAGCCAGCCCAGCGTGTCGGCGGGCCAGCGGAGGTACGTGGCCACCGTCACCGCCGCCATCAGCGTGCCCAGCGTCAGTGTGCCGGTGGCGACGCTGTGGCCGCCATAGCCGATCATGGCCACGATGGCCAGGTCGGGCAGCGCTGTGATGATCCACCATAGCCCCGCCGTGTACGACAGTTTGCGCAGTTCCAAGCCGCGCAACCGGTGCACCTGCTCGGTGAATCGGCGCACCGTCTGCGGACCGCGCCCGAACACCTTCAGCACCCGCACGCCGAGTACCGACTCCTCCACCATGGTGGACAGGTCACCGCTCACTTCCTGCGCGGAGCGCGCCACCAACCGGAACCTCTGCTCGAACACCGTGGTGGCCACGACCATCGGCACGTATGCCACGAACACACTCAGTGCCAGGACCGGTGCAAGCCAGGCCAGCACAATCAAGCCGACGGCCAGGGCCGCGACGTTCACGATCAGGTAGATCGCGGAAAAGGCCACGAACCGCCCGATCTCCGTCACGTCCGACACGGTTCTCGACAACAACTGTCCCGACTGCCAGCGGGCATGAAACGACAGCGGGAGCCGCTGGATGTGCGCCGACACATCCGCCCGCATCGCCGTCTCGAGGCGGGTCGCGGGCCTGACCACGAGCAGTCGGCGTGCCCCCAGGAGGACTGCCTCGAACACTCCGAGTAGCGCGATCCCTCCGATGAACCACGGCAGTGCGGCGAAGTCGCCCTCCTCCACGGGACCGTCCACCAGCCGCTGGAGCACCAGCGGCATGGCCAAGCCCGCGAGCATCGACCCGAACGCCGCCCCGCACGCCCCGGCCATCAGCCAGGGGTGCGCGCGAAGGTAGGGGGCGCAACGCCGCAACGACGTCATGGCGTCCACCCGGCATCACCCTTAGAGCCGTCGCCGAGCGCCCTCCGGTAATGCTCCAGCGCCCGGTCGACGGTGTGGGCGCCATACACAGTCAGCAGCCCCGGAAGCGCCGCGTCGACCGCCTTTCGGTGCCGGGGCGCGTCGGCGAGCGCGGCACCGGCCGCACGGGCCAGTGCCGCCACGTCGCCTCGCGGCACCAGCAGCGATGGGGTAACCCCGCCGACTGTGTCGCGCAGCCCGCCGACGGCGTAGCCCGCTACCGGCGTCCCGCACACCATGGCCTCCAGGGCGCTGCCGCCGAGTTCCTCGTGGGCCGACGGCATGACCAGCGCATCAAGAGCAGTCATCACAGACGGCACGGCGTCGTGCGGGAGGAAGCCGGTGAACACGAACCGGTCCGCCAGCCCGGCAGCCGCAACGGCGTCGCGCATCCGCTTTCCCTGGGGCCCGTCACCCACTACGAGGAACACCGCTCCCGGCGCCCCCGACACCGCGTCCCACTGCCCCGCCATGGCCACGAAGTCCCGCCACCCCTTCTCATGCGCGACCCGGCCAACCCAGCCCACCACGGGCACGCTCGCCGGTACGCCGAGCGAGCGCACGTACTCCTCGGCCTCCTCGACCGGCACAGGCCGTACGTCCCCGACCGAGTCGGGCAGCACGTCCACCTGAGCACGGTCGAGAGGCAGCAGCCGCGCCACCTCGTCGGCCGTGCGCGCGGTGAGCGTCGACACCCGGCGGGCGTGCCGTAGGGCGTACCGCTCGGCGGCGTGCACCAGGCGGTGCTGCATCCGGTCGAAGCGGGACATGGGCTCATACACGGCCAGGCGCGAACAGTGCAGCGTGATGCAGTAGGGTGCGCCCACGATGCGCGACACGAGGGGCCCGACGAGCAGCGCCGACAGTTGCCCGTCGGCGTGGACGTGTACCAGGTCCGGTCGCCATCTGCGGCGCAGCGGCAGGCACGCGGCCAACACCGCGGCCAGCCACGCCTGGTTCAGCCCGACGAGGCCGGTCAGCTCCGAGCGCAGCCGAGGGAGGGGAGCCCGGGTCACCCGGACGGTGAGCCCGGGCCGGTCAACACGTAGGCGCGGCAGCCCGGGGAAACCCACGGTCATAACGTGCTGTTCCACACCGCGGTCGGCCAGCTCCCGCGACAGACGGAGGATCTGCACCTGCATACCGCCGACGGCGTCGAATTCCACAGGCCAGTCAGTGACGCAGTCATGGTGGAAGAAGGGGGTGAGTCGCAGCACACGCACGGAGAACTCCACGGTTTGGACGGCCGTCGGCAAGAGCGGTGAGCGATGCGGTAGCCGGCTACGGCAGTGGGGCGGTACCTGCGCCCCGCGCAGCCGTTCTGTCGACGACTTCCTCCAGCAGCGCCAGCGGGACGGAAACGAGCGGCAGCGAGCCTGTGCGCAGCACTTCGCCGGGCGCCGACAACAGCACCATCGGGGTGTGCCCGGACGGACTGTCGAGGTAGCCGCGCTTGTTGTCGTACGCGAGCCAGTTCTTCACGAGCGCGGTGTCGACGTGGGCAGGCACCACAGGCTCTACGCCACATGCGGCGACCAGTTCGCGGTGCAGAGCGACGAGCTCGGCGTCGGCGTGGCCCAGGCGGCGGGAGACCTCGGCGGCGATTGTCATGCCGACGGCAACGCCCGCGCCGTGCGCAACCGCGCCGCGCGAAGCATGTTCTATGGCGTGCCCCGCGGTGTGGCCATACTCCAGTACAAGCCCGGAGCGGCGCTCGTGCTTGTCATCCCAGGTGACGTCGGCCTTGGCCACCAAGCTCTCGGCGATGAACCAGCACAGGGTCTCGTCGTCGTAGCGTGCGTCGGCGCGCAGCAAGCGCCCGAGCTCGTCGAGCATGGTGGGCCGGATGGCGAGAGCGTTTTTGATCACCTCACCCGTCCCGGAACGGATTTCCCGGGCCGGCAGTGTGCGCAGCATCGCCGTGTCCGCGAGTACCTCGACGGGCTGGTAGAAGGTACCCACCAGATTCTTGCCGAAGGTGGTGTTGACCGCCTGCTTCAGCGACAGGACCGAGTCGAGCATGGCGACCACGGTGGTGGGCACATGAACGAGGTGGACGCCGCGGAAGAGCAACGATGCCATGAGGCCAGCGATGTTGCCGGTCACGCCACCACCAAGCGCGACGACGACGGTGCGGCGATCGGCGCCGTGCTCCAGCGCCTGTTCGGCGAGTGCATCGACGGTGGCCAGCCCTTTGTGCGGTTCGCCCACCTGGTGGGTGAGCAGGTGGGCCGGTCCGGCCTCCTTGTCGATGCGGGCGGTCAGGTCGAGGCCGTAGAGCGCGGCCACCGTCGTGTCCGCCACCACGATGTAACTGCTGGCGGCGAGTGCAGCCAGCCTTGCGACGATGTCCTCGGCGCAGTCGGTTCCGAGTCGGTAGGGGAACGATGCATTTTCCATCGCTATAACGTTGAACTGCATACGCTTTCCCGATCCTCCGGCGGTTGTCGTGGCTGGGGCGCGGCCTGGCGCCGTGGTCATTGCGCCAGTTCGGCGCTGTGCCGCAGAACCTTCGCGAAGGCCGCGGCGATGTCAGCCATGTCGTCGGCGTCGCCGAGCAGGGCGGAATGGGGCAGGGTCACGGTCCGCCGGGCGGCCTCCTCGCACACAGGCAGTGTGAATCGCTTTGGATCGATTCGTTTCTCGTGGGCCTGGCCGAGCGTGTAGCGCCTGCGCGTGTGCGGCGCGTACAGCTTGTTGGCCGGGATCGGGGTGTAGCTCGGCACGACGGACAAGCGCAGCTCGGCGGTGAGCGCGCCGGTCACGTCGGCGATGGGGACGTCCTCCAGCACGCCTTCGGGGAGGCGGACCGCGTACGTGTAGTATGTACGCAAGGTCGTGCCCTTGGACGGGGCCTGTGGACGCAGGCCCAGTTCGCCGAGTTGACTGTCGAGCAGTGCAGCGTTCACGCGACGCCGCTCGTTCTGTTCGTCGAGTACGGTGAGCTGCTCGACGAGGATGGCAGCCTGGAATTCTGAGAGACATCGGTTGTTGCCCATCAGTTCGCCGGTCTCGACGAGTTCCATCGCCCCGGGCGCGGGAGGGGTGGCGGAAAGGCAGCGCCCATCGGCCCGCAGATGCTCGACACGGCGGGCGAACTCCCTGTCATGGGTGATCACCGCACCGCCCTCGCCGCTGGTGAGGACCTTTGCGTGCTGCATGCTGAACGTGCCGGCGGTGGCCAGCGCACCCACTTTGACGCCTCGGTATGTCGCGCCGTGGGCCTGGGCGCAGTCCTCAATGAGGGGCAATCCGTAACGCTGGGCTATCCGTTTCAGCGCGTCCATGTCGGCGACGGCGGAGTAGAGGTGGACCACGACGATGGCCCGGGTGCGTTCGGTGATGTGTGCCTCGACCGCTTCGGGGTCGAGGCACAGCGTGTCGGGATCGACGTCGCAAAAGATGGGTACGGCGTTGACGCCCAGAATCGTGGAACCGGACGCGACCCAGGACAGGCCGGGCACGATGACCTCGTCCCCAGCACCGACACCGCACGCTTCCAGCGCGAGTATCAGGCTCGCGGTGCCGCTGGCTGCGGGAACGCAGTGGGGTACGCCGTTGTAGGCGGCGAATGCCCGGGCGAAGCGCTGCTCGCGGGAATCGGCACCGCGGTAGGGGCCGCTGATCGACCATCGGCCGGAGCCGAACACCTCCGCCACCGCGCCGGGGACACCGGGAGCGGGCTGCGGCCAGACCGGCCAGGGGCGCTCGCGCAACGCTTCGCCACCTTTGACTGCCAACCGGGAAGCCATAGGCCTTCCTTCCTGAAGTGATGCCGTGAATCTGCGCTTGGTGAACGGGAGGGGAGGAGCCGCCGGACGGTGCGCCAGGAATGGCCCGTGCGGGGCGTTTCCCCTGTCATTGCGCCGGCGGCGCCCGCCCAGCTCCGGCGGGCTGGCGTTCAGGCCTGAAGATTGAAGTAGGAGCGGGTGTTGCCGTCGGCGCGGCGTAGCGCGACGTCGAGCGCCTTGGCGTAGTCGTCGAGCGCGAACTCGTGACTCAGCAGGGCGACGACATCGACCGCGCCGGACGCGAGGACGTCGATGGCCTCGTCGAACCGAGTGCCGGGGCCCATGGACGCCTGGACGGTGAGCACCTTGAGCACGATGTGGTGGGGGGCCATCACAGCGGCTTCCTCGATGCGGTAGCCGACCAGACCGACCCGTCCGCCTGGGCGGACGGCCTCCAGGGCCTCTTGTACAGCGGCCGGGTAGCCGGACGCCTCCATGACGATGTCGGGCACCGCCTCTGGATTCTTCCGGGTCAGGTCGATCAAGGCGCCCGGCTCACCGGACACAACTGCCGAAACGCCCATGGCCAGCGCCGCGGCCCGGCGCTCCGACACCGGCTCGGCGACCGCCGTGACGATGCCGCCGCGCAGCCGCACGGCCTCGACCAGCAGTAGTCCGATGCCGCCGGCACCCACGACTGCCACCTTCTCCCCGGCCGTGACATTCAGCCGGTCCACCGCATTGAGGGCAACCGCCAGCGGCTCGGCTTGACAGGCGGAACGCAGCGGAAGGCTGTCCGGCAGGCGCTTGAGGTTGGCGACCGGGATGGTCATGTACTCCGCGCAGGCGCCGTCCCGGGTGAACCCCAACTCCTGGAGGTCCTCGCAGAGTGTGGGCTTCCCGGCCTCGCAATGCGCACAAGTGCCACAGGAGCACGTGAGGTCGCCCACCACGTTGGTGCCGATCAGTTCGGCACCCTGCGGACCGTTCACATCGACGACGGTGCCACTCCACTCGTGCCCCGGGACGACGGGGTAGGTGAAGCCGTGCCAGACACCCTTGTAGAAGGAGAGGTCGCTGCCGCAGACGGAGTTGTAGGCGACGCGGATCAGGGCCTCGCCTGGAGCCGGATCGGGTATCTCCCGGTCGGTGAGAAGAGCCCGCTCGGGGGCCTCGAATACCAGAGCCTTCATCGTGCCGAACCTCCGTGGTCAGGAGGGCCCGGCGGTCCGCCGGGCGGGCTGTTCACTAAGTGGATGAAGCTGCGCATGATGGTACGCCGAGTTGACACGAACTTGTCAACATAGGCTGATGGCTGTTTTGATGATCGGGTGCATGGCGTCCGCTTGAGCGGGCGCGTCCGGGGACTAGCCGGAGCGGGAAGGAGAGATGCGCATGCCGGTCAGCGGGGCGACCCCCAAGCCGTCGGAGCGTCCGCTGCTGCGGAAGTTCGACCAGCGCCTCAATGAGTTGATCGCCGCCCTGTACCCGGACGAGCGCAAACGGCCGGGCTACGGCCGGCTGGCCAAGGAGATCCGCGAGACCACGGGCGGCGCCATTTCGGGCACCTACCTGTGGGAGCTGGCCACGGGCAAGAAGCGCAACGTCACACTGGAGCAGTTGGACGTACTGGCCGAGTTCTTCGGGGTGCCGCCTGAGTACTTCCTCAACGAGGAGACGGCCGAACGCGTCAACTCGCAGCTCAAGCTGGCCACCGCGCTGCGCGACGCCCGGGTGCGCAACCTCGCCCTGCGGGCCGAGGGACTGTCCGCAGAGAGCCTGGACGCCCTTCTCATCATGGTCAACGCAGCACGCAAGGTGCAGCACCTCGCGTCTCTCGACGACCAGGACCACCAGGCCGCTCCGGACGGCGGCCAGATCGAAACACCCGGGGATACAACGTAAGCGAAATCCAGGGCGACCGGAATACGCCCATAGGCGTCGTCCAGGACGCCCAACATGGGGAGGCTGTCATTTATTCTCACACCGACCGACGAAGGCGTGGGGTAATGCCCTCCACGCCACCCGCCGCCAAGAGTTGCGTGAGCGGTCCGAGACGGGGAATAACCGCTTCCCCCTCCTTCCTGACTGAGTGGTAGCGCACCAACGGCCCACACACGGACCTAGACACGGTCGACGTCGACCGCTTGTCCGCATGCTGGAGCGCTCCACCGACTATTTCGCTCGCGCCTCGCCATCGCGACATGCGGCGACCGTCTGGTGGCTCGCCCTGCCCAGACCTTCCGCTACGCCCCCTGTGCGTGCGGGCGAGACGCCGATGCCGTCAGGCCGCTGCGCCGACATAACGCCATCCGGCCCAGACGGCCCGCGGCCCTCCAGCCGTGCCGTCACGGCCTCACACGGCCGCGCGGGCGAGCTCTCAGTGGACGGTCCGCGGTGTTCCAATGCCGCCCAAAGGAAGGCCGAACGGTAACTGCCGCATGTCGTACAGGATCGCCAGGCTGCGTCGACGCTGTCGGCCGCTGCTGCGCCGACTCGACCTGCCTCACCCCTACTCCTTGGAGACGTTGTGTGCGTATCTCGTGGCATACCGCAGGCGTCCGCTCCGCCTTCACCCGCTTCCCCTTCAAGCCGTCGCGGCCGGGGCATGCGGCCTGTGGATTGCCACCGACACCGACGACCACATCTTCTACGAGCAACGCACTGCACGGTCCCACCAGGAACACATCGTTCTCCACGAGATCGGCCACATGCTCTTCGGCCACCACGCCCTGACCGATGCCGGCGCGCTGAAGGCCCTCTTCGGCGACCTCAGTCCTCGGCTGGTCAGCCGCATGCTGGCCCGCACCAACTACTCCACCAGCCAGGAACAGGAGGCCGAGATGCTGGCCACGCTCATCCGCCTCGGAGAGGCCAGCGCCGAGCGGAGCCGGCCGTCCAACATCTACGGCAACCTGCACGCGGCCCTCGGAGTGAGCACTGACCATGAGCTCTGACTTACCGAGAGACTGGGCCCTCGCACTGGACCTCTCCAGCATCGGCCTACTGTGTGCGGCCCTCCTGCTGCGGGCCCTCCCAGCGATCCGCCAACCCCACCATCGGGCCCTGTGGCTCGCGGTCGCCTCCGCCGCTCTCGCCATGATCCTGAACATCGAACCGGTCCGCGAGTGGATCGCCGCCGTGACCGGTTCACCCCGGGCCGTCGCCATCGTCAGGAACCAGATCGGCGTGATGTCCGCCGGCGCCGTCCTGCTCTTCACTGTCCGCGCCACCCGGGCACGGCTCCGCAGCGGCGCACTCCTCGCCGCCATGGCCACCGTGATGGCCATGCTCCTGGCACTCGCAGGGCTCGGAGCTGTCCCCCCAAACAGCCACGGGCCATTCTTCGCACGCGCAAGCATCCCCTGCGCCGCCTACTGGTTGCTCCTCACAGCTGTTCACATCACGGCCTGCGTGGTCTGCGTCTGGGTCTGCTGGACTTACGGGCGGCGAGGCCCTCACCCGTCCGTCAACCTCGGTCTGGCTCTCTTCGGATGGGGCACCGCGTTCGCTGGACTGTTTTGGCTCGCCCATCTTGTGCTCCTCGCCATCGGCTCCAACCCCGGCACCGCGCTACGCGCCCTGATGAGCCTGCACGCCGTTCTGCGCGCCGCCGCGCTCCTGGTACCCACAGTCGTAGAAGTGCGCCACGCCGTCCGACACGCCAGCACCATCTGGCGGATCTGGCCCCTATGGCAGGAACTGGTCGACGCCGTACCACACGTCGCCCTGTCGGCCACCCGCTCCCGGGTGCTAGTGCTCCTCCAACCTCTTGTCCCGCGTCAACTGATGGCCTATCGGACGGTCATCGAGATCCGCGACGCCATCCTCATCCTCAGCCACTACGCGGATCCGGCCGTTTTGCGTAGCGCGCGCGCCCATGTGGCGCGCCAAGGTGTGCCCGCCGAGCACACGGACGCCCACGTGACCGCCTGTGTGCTCCGCCGGGCCCGCACCGCCAAGCTGGCCGGCGCCCAGCCGGGCCCCGCCGCCGTGGTTCTCAGCACCAACCAGGACACGGGCGACCTCGCAGCGGAGACGGCCTTCCTGCTGCAGCTCACCGAGGCTTATCTCTCCCCGTGCGCACGGGACTTCGACGGACGCCCACGCCCACCCCCGCAGGCGATCCTCAGTGAGCCGAACCGCTCGTGTCCGAAATTGTTCAAGCAGTATCAACATTCCCGGAGAAAGCCGCGTGACCTCTGCCATGATTCCGACCATGTACGCCATCTTGCGCCGGAAATACCAGCACTACGAATGGACCTCCGTGAACGAAGGAGATTCGGGCGCCTCCGTTTACCGCCTCGCCGGACAGCAGCCCGAGCTCTATGTGAAATTCGCTCCGCGCGAACCGGAAAATTCCGCGTTCGACCTGGCGGGCGAGGCCGACCGGCTCACCTGGCTCACCCGCCACGGCATCCCGGTTCCGTGCATTGTCGAGTGCGGCGGCGACGACACCTCGGTTTTCCTCGTCACCGAGGCCGTCACCGGCGTATCGGCCGCCGAGGAGTGGCCGGAGCACCAGCGCTTCGCCGTCGTCGAGGCGATGGCCGACCTCGCCCGCACCCTGCACGAACTGCCCGTCGGTGGCTGCCCCTTCGATCGCAGCCTGGCGGTGACGGTTGCCGAAGCCCGCCACAACCTACGCGAGGGCCTCGTGGACCTGGACGACCTCCAAGAGGAGCACGCCAACTGGTCCGGTGACCAGCTTCTCGCCGAGCTCGACCGAACGCGGCCCGAGAAAGAGGATCTGGTCGTCTGCCACGGGGACCTGTGCCCCAACAACGTGCTGCTCGATCCCGAGACATGCCGAGTCACCGGAATGATCGATGTGGGCCGCCTCGGCCGCGCCGATCGCCACGCCGACCTGGCCCTCGCCGCCCGCGAGCTGGAGATCGACGAGGATCCCTGGTTTGGCCCCGAGTACGCCCAGCGGTTCCTCGAACGCTACGGCGCGCACCACGTCGACGAGAACAAGATGGCCTTTTACCAGCTGCTCGACGAGTTTTTCTAGAAAGGCTCCGTTAGGTCTTCGGGTGCGGTCTGTTCCTGGACATGGTGGATGGATGGACGCACATGAAGTGAACCGTGTCCGGGCGAAGTTGACGTTGTACGTGGCTGACGTGTTCGCATCGGCGCCGCGTAAGGACCAGCGGGCCAAGGGCGACTGCTATCTGTGGGGATTGATGCTGGACGGCCCCCGCACGTCGGTCCAGGCCATGGCCTCGAGGCTGCCGGACGGCAGCGAGTAGAACCTGCAGTTCGTGAAACAGTCCACCTGAAACCCGGTGCCGGTGCAGCGGCGGATCTGGGAGCGAATGCTGTCGCTGATCAGCCCGACGGCCTGGGTGATCGACGACGCGTCTGTGCCCAAGGAGGGAGGAATGTCGGTCGCTGTGGCCCCGCAGGACTGCGGGGCCACAGGTAAGCGCGCCAATTGCCAGATTCCGGTCAGCGTCCATGCCGCCAGTGCCATCGCCTCCTGCCCGCTGCGGTGGCGCCTGCTTCTGCCCAAGCGGTGGGCGGCGGACACCGACCGCCGCACCGTTACCCGCATCCCGCACGGGATCGGACACCGTGAGAAGTGGCGGCTGGCGTTGGACATGCTCGATGAGCTGGCCGGCTGGGCCATGACGCCGCCGGTGGTCGTGGCCGACGCCGCTTACGGCGCCAACGCCCACCCGAGCGGCCGGCCTGACCGACCGGAAAATCGACTACGTACTGGCCGTCCACGCGGACGGGAGCGCACACGACATCACCACCTCCTTGGGCAGTACAACTAGCGGGCAGCCATGGACCGGTGCAGCTAGTACGGCAGCCGCCGTTTGAGATGTCGCTGGTGGGGCCGGGTAGACGAGGTGCGGCCACCGCGTGATCGTCTGTCTGCTGTGGACATAACTTCAGATCTGGCGGTGGCCGCGTGCCACAGCGTAAACCCTGCCCGGTGGCGGCAGGTTCTGGCCGGGGTGTGCGAGGCGTTCGCGGGACGGTTCGGGCGGGTCGAGCCGCGGCGCACGGCGACGGCGTTCGTGGCCGGGCTGCTCTCGGATGTCGAGGTCAAGACGTGTTGGCAGTTGGCGGAGCAGGCCGGGCATGCCCGGCCGGACGCGATGCAGAGGCTGTTGTATCGGGCGGTGTGGGACGCCGACGCCGTCCGCGACGATCTGCGCGACGTGGTCGTGGCCCGGTTCGGCGACTCGGACGCGGTGTTGGTCGTCGACGAGACCGGGGACCTGAAGAAGGGCACGCATTCGGTCGGGGTGCAACGCCAGTACACCGGCACCGCCGGCAGGATCGAGAACGCGCAGGTAGGGGTGTTCTGCGGCTACGCCAGCCGGCACGGGCACACGCTGATCGACCGCCGGGTCTACCTGCCGGTGTCGTGGACCGATGACCGGGACAGATGCCAGGCCGCCGGGGTTCCCGATGAGGTCGTCTTCGCCACGAAGTCCGAGCTGGCCGCCGACATGATCACCGCTGCGGTCGACGCCGGCGTCCCCGCCGCGTGGGCGGCTGCGGACGAGGCCTACGGCAACAGCAGCGTCTTCCGCGCTCACCTGCGCGAACACCGCCTGGGCTATGTCCTGGGCGTCTCCCGCAGTCACCTGGTCCCTCTCGACGGCGGCAAGACTCGGGTGCGGGCTGACCGGGTCGCCGCCGACCTACCGGCCTCGGTGTGGCAGCGCCGCAGCGCAGGCGCCGGGTCGAAAGGGCCACGCTTCTACGACTGGGCCTGGCTCGACGACGTCTGCACCGATGCCGACCCCGACGACGGCGGCCACCACAGCCTCCTGATCCGCCGCAACACCACCACCGGCGAGCTGGCCTTCTACCGCTGCTGGACCCCGCAACAGGCCACTCTTGCCCAACTCGTGCGGGTCGCGGGCATCCGCTGGACAGTCGAGGAAAGCTTCCAAGCCGCCAAGGGCCAGGTCGGCCTCGACCAGCACCAGGTCCGCCGCTGGGACTCCTGGCACCGCTTCACCACCCTGGCCCTGGCCGCCCTCGCCGTTCTGGCGATCTGCGCCGCCGACGCCGACGACGACTCCACCGACACAGGACTGATCAAGCTGACCGTCAACGAGACCCGCCGGCTGATCAACACCCTCGTACTCCGCCCGATCCGCGACCTCACCCACCGTCTGCGCTGGTCAGACTGGCGCCGCCGCCATCAAGCCCGAGCCCGCCAAGCCCACTACGCCCGACGCCTCAACCTCGAACTCCAGCCATGATCCCGAACGGCGGCTGCCGTACTAGAGCTGCTTGATACCGCGCCTCACCGCAATCGGTAGTCGGCCGGACCGAACGCGGACGGCCGAATGCCTTCGGGATCCCTTGGCCTTGCGATGGGCGGTCTCGCTCAGGACGCACAGGCAGATCTTCTGGCGCGTGCTCCCGCAGGTGGTTTGAGCCCGTAGGTCAGGATCAGGTCGGGCAAACCGGGGTCGACCGCCCCCGAGCCCGGTGCGGCTTGGTCCAGCCCAGCACGGTGCAGAAGAGCGGGCGGTCTGTGCGCGCCCACAGGTGATCACCGGAGGTCATGCATGCCCTGCTTGCAGGCCGGGGATGTCTTGGTTCCTCAACGGGGTCACGATGCACGTTCGACCGTCCATAGAGGATGGAAATAGCTAGTTCCAAGCCGTCGCCCGCGAGAGCTATATTAATCTAGGCCCCCAGGCCAAGAGCGGCCTCGGTCACAGACGTGGGCGGGGCCGTGAGCCCTCTCTGATCGGTCGTCGGAGAGGCGAAAGCGCCCCCACCAGCTGGTGGGGGCGCTTTCGCGCAGAAGGATGTAGTCGTGGCACCGGTGACGGAGTGAGTAGCGCTCGCGGCCAGCTACCGCTAACCATGGTGGCTGATCCTCCTGCCACTGCCAGCTCCGCTGGGCCTATCAGACGTGGTGCCGAGCCTGGACTTGCGCCAGCGGTAGCCAGGGCAATGGCGCGTGATCCTGGTTTAGGACCGGCTGCTGTTACTCGGCTGGCCGGGGGCGTTCGGATAGTCGTTGATCCTTATTTTATTGCCGATAGCTACACGCCATGAAGGCGACGCGGCGAGCGGAAGTGCCGTGCTTGCGCAATCACCGACGTACCGGAGGTTGGGATGACCAGACTCAATCGACATTCATCCGATGCTGCGGAGCGGGGCGCAGTCAGCCTTCGACGCGCCCTCATCCTTGGTCTGCTGTCGCTTGTTGTGGTCCTTGCGATGGTCGCATTCGAGTTGACCCGATCCTCGGTATGAACCGCCCTCGGCGGGAGGGGCCTTACCGAGTAGCACGTGCCGCCGCATGGCTGGAATCACCTAGACGGGGTCAGCGAGAACGGTCGGTGACCCGGTTGCGGGTGACAGCGGGCCGGCCATCCAGTGGGCGCCGTGAATATTGCCGCCACCAAGCTGCTCATGCTAGTGAGGAAAGGGAGGTGCCCTAGTTTGCAGGAGGCACTCCCTCGACGATCCGCCTACCCCAGCACTGCGTCAAGGCCCAGAACGTCCGAAGTGCTCTGGATTTGCTCAAGCTGCATGCGGTGCCGCCGGGCGGGGGGCGCAACCATACCTCCGGGCCCGTAGAGCACGAAGATCCATCTCGCCATCCACGGCCGCTGCTGGCCGCTGTCGATCCTGCTGACCTGGCCAGCTGTCGACAACCTCAACTCCACGCGCTGCTCGATGCGATCCGGGGTCAACGAGCCCAGGCCCAGCCGGCTCCGCAAACGCCCCGACATGCTGATCGCGCACAAGAGAGACGCCCACAACTCGACCCGCCGAGCGCTGCGGCAACGCGGTATCCGAGCATGCAGTTCCCGCCCGTCCAACCAGGGCGGCCGCTGCGCTGCCAAGGGGCAGCAGCGGCGGGCGACCAGTAGCCTTCGACACGGTGACCTATCCCCGTGGAACGCTGCTTAGACCGACTCAAGTAGTTGCGTGACCTGGCCACCGGCTACGCCAAATGCATCTCTCTACCCGATGACGCCGAAGCCACCGACTAACGGCCGCCGGTTGAGAGTCGCTGGCCTCCACCGTGCTGCGCCACGTCCGCTAGCGGCTGGACAATTCTCGCGGGAGGCGCTGCCAGGGTGAGGTAGGCAGTGTGCGGGAGCTGCGGGACACGTCGGACGCCCGTGGTGGCACATGACGTATGTGTAGCACTTACCTCCCGTGTCGGCTGCGCTGTGAGGAACGCTTGACAGACTTCGTCGGCCGGCCCGCGGCCGACGCAATGCCGGGCGGGCGGACTTCATAAGGACACGCGAGGGGGTGCCTGTCGTCGAGGCCGAGAACCGCTCCGTCTCCGCGATAGCGGCCCATGGTCAGCCTCGCGGAGATCCGGCATGCTCTGCACCCTGCGATATGGCCAGCATGTCCGCTATCGCAGGCTGGCACCGACACTGCCGGATCATGGTGACATATACCACGATCGAATGATCCAGAAGGCTCCAAGTCCAGTACCGTCGATCACGCAGTTGCGGCACGAACGCTTGCCGCCGGCGGCTCCCCGTTGGCTGGCGGTAAGCCGCGCCCCCCGGGCCTGCGGGAACCCGGGGGGCGCACCTCCGCATGCGGACAGGACAACGCCCGGCTGTCCGAGAGGACCTGTTCATCCGGGCGGCAACTCTTAACCGTCCTGGACGGCGATGCCTCGGGTGGTACAAGTGCGGCTCGATGTCGTCGACAGATTTACCACGGCCAACCCCGATATTCGGGCGCCCCTAGATGCCGCCAGTCCACCGTCGCATCGGTGCTCGTGGGATCGGTCCGGGTGCCGACGGCGGACGTTGGCGGCATCGCCGCCGCTCACCTGCTCTCCGTGGCCCCGTCCCAGCCTGCTCGGCGCAGCAGGATCGTCGCCGCCACCAGCGCACCCACCCTCCTCGTGCCTGGAGTCACGGCCTTCAGCGACCCGCGCACACCGTCGATCGCGCACCTCCGCGTTCGGAAAGACAACGTTGTCCCCCAAGCGCGACGAGCACCCAGGCCGGCGGTATCGACCAACAGCGGGGGACAAGACCTAGTCGAGTGACGTCTTGTAGCGCGGGTAGTTCTTGTGGCACTTCACCGTCTCGCCAAAGTGCCGAGGTGCTTCTGGCTATTGAGCCATGCCGTACGGTAGGTGCGCCTGGGTATCCCGAGGCTTCCTGTCCTGGTCTCCAGCGCCGCCGCTGCGGGCTCATGCGGGTGGGGGCTGCTCTAGCAGCCACTGCTCGACTTCGTTGATGTGCTCGATCGCGGACCGGCCGCTGAGATTTGCCAGATCCGCCGCAAGCGCTAATGCGATGAGGCAGGCGACGTTGCGTTTGACGACCACCATGTCCCGGACCTTCCGCCGCAGCTCTTCGACGGTGTCAGCCTCCAGTCGGCCGCAGCCGTGCACCTGGTTCCAGAGGATCTCGTTAGGTGACTGTCCGACGGGGTGCTCATCGTCGAACGCGCCGAGCAGGCGGGCTCGCATGAGGCTGGTGAACTCGGTGATTTCTGCGGTTACGTCGACAGGTGGTTCTGTAGTCATTGGTCCCTCAGGTCAGGTCTTGGCCGTGGGTGCTTTGCCCTCCCACCAGTGCATCTGGTGAGGATCATCTCGATGAGGTGCGAGCCTTTCAACGCATCCGGCTTCGCAGCGGTCCCTGCCGCAGTGACAGGGATCACCGAATCATGCCCGTACGCCTCGTACCTCCCGGCGACCCATGACCGAAGTTGCCACCCAGTCCACACCGGTGGGCATTGATGCTGCAATAGGTCGGAACGCAACGCCTTGCCGATGCCCCCGCACCTCCCTTGCGGTCAGCCTGACCGGCGGCAGTGAAATCCTGCCCATGTCGACAGGTCCCCCGGTTTATGGTGTCCGCGCCATCTTGGCAACGAGCCGAACGGGTCCACGCCGGCCGCAGCTACGCTACTACTCCTATCGTCGCCAGTAAGGCGCGAAGAGGGCCACTCCATCATCGTCCAGCGCGGCACTGACCCCTGCGCGGACTGGCTGCCCGACGTTTTGTAGTCGAGCTGGCCATCGCCCTGCTGCTCTAGTTCTGCGCCCCTTCAGGCCCCCAAGGAGATCAGCGTCCACATTCATGGAGCATTCCTGCCTCGCCAGTGCCGCCATCTGCTGGCACCGCCTCAGGCTCGGCGACGGCGCATCGTGCAACCGTGTGCCGTACGCTGCCAACCCGCGAGCCTGGTGTCGCTACGCCCGACGTCGAAGCTAAGGCGAAGGCGCCGTGCTCGCCGCGCACCCTCCGCCTCCACGCCTCGTCGCCGCCTTGGCTGTAGTCGAGGGCGTCTGCCTACCGACAGCCAGATGACGAAGAAAACCAGCTTCGCAGGGAGCAGCTGTGGCACCAGCGGTCCGCCGTCGTACTCACCTGGCGACGAAACCCCGAATCATCCGTGCGACAGGGGCACGTCGTTCTCACGGGCAAGCAACTGCGAAGTTCCTGGCTGGAAACGATCACGAAGGCAGCCCCGCCCGGCTGCGGGGATGGCTGCCCATTCGTCGGGCTGATGGCCAAAACGATGACATTACTGAGCGCCGTCAATTGGTCACGGCGATATGATTCGGCGTCGGTGCGAAGGGAAGGATGTGCAGGTCGTGTCATTCCCCCGCCAGCTCGCCGCCTTTGCGGCGTGGTGACCGGGTCCCACGACGCGGACTCGGTGGCTTCGTCCGCACCCGCGCAGAGCGACGCGAACTGCGACAGTACGAAGCCGGGCGACACTGCCTTGCAATCGACCAGACTCGTCTGGGGGCCAGCTGTCGGCTGGCCGCTCCAGCATCCGTCGATTCACGTAGCCGTCATCGAGGAGCTGGGACTGCTGCGTGCAGCGTTATGCGCTGTGCTGTCCAGCCAAGGCGACATGACGGTCGTCGCCGACGTCGCCGACGTCGCCGACCTGCCGACCCTGGTGCGCCGGTGCCCACCGGACGTTGTACTGCTCAGCCTGGCCGTCGAGGCGCCCGATCCGACTGCGGTGATAGCGGATGTCACCGCCGTGGTCCCCGGTGCCGCCGTCCTGGCGATGAGCAGCCGGTGGAGCCCTCGAGTACTCAAGGCAGCGGCGAAGGCCGGGGCGCGGGGCTTCGTGGGTAAGGACGGGCCGTTGGACGAGCTGATCCGGATGGTCCGCTCCTTGGCCGGGGGGCAGCGGGCCATCGATCCGACCGCTGCCGTGGCGGTACTGAAGCCTGCGACCTGTCCCCTCACCTGCCGGGAACTGGAGGTGCTCCGGGTCGCAGCCGAGGGCCTACCACTCAAGGAGATCGCACAGCGTCTCTTTTTGGCGCACGGTACGGTGCGTAATTATCTCTCGGCAGTGCTGCGTAAGACCGGTGCCGAAAACCGGCTGCAGGCGGTCCGGAAGGCCCAACAGCACGGCTGGCTGTAGCCGGGCACGGATCCGTACCGAGCAGGATAACTTTACCCGTGCTGGAATGATGACGGTCGGTTACCTGAGGGGTTGTTCGGATGGGAGTGGTACGACGTGATTCGCACACTGCTCGCCCTCGACGGCACCCTGGTCCGTGGTGCGATGTCGCTCGTCCTCGACGCCGAGGACGACATCATGGTGGTTGCGGAGCTAGACGGGGGAGAGCCGGTAGGGCGGGCGCTCTGGACGCAACTGCCCGATGTTGCAGTGGTTGACCTCGATCTCGTAGACGACGCCGTGGCCATAGCTACCAACCCCTGTCCGCTGTTGGTCCTCACCGATCCTCGGCGGGCGCACGGCCTCGGCGACCTGCTTTCCACCGGCCGGACCATCGGTATTCTCGGCAACAACGTACCGCCACAGGCCGTGGTCGACGGGGTCCGGCGGCTTTCCCGCGGCGAACCAGTGGTCGACGCGGATCTGGTCGTCGCCGCGCTAGAGGTCGACCTGCCGCCCGTGGACGGTCCGCTAACGGTTCGAGAGACCGATGTCCTGATGCTGACAGCGGCAGGGTCGCCCGTCGCCGAGGTGGCAGCGTCACTCGGGCTCCGCCCCGGCACGGTCCGTAACCACCTGACCCGAATCACCCGCAAGTGTGGTGCGCGTACCCGAGTCGAGGCGGTACAGGTCGCTCGGGACGCGGGCTGGATCTAACCTGCTGGCCTCGTCGCCGTCGCCACGCGCTTCCCGGACTGGCGCTGGTGCCTCGTCCCAGTACCCGACGAGCTGCCGGTAGGTCGCCGATCGGGCCAGCAGTTCCGGATGCGAGCCGAGCACCGGGCCCTCGGCATCGAGAAGCAGCACTTGGCTGGCCCGGATGGCCGAGCTGATTCGGTGCGCGACGACGACCAGCGTGCCAGCGCGGCGCATGAAGGCGTCCTCGACGACCGCTTCTGCGGAGGGGTCGAGATGCGACGTCGCCTCGTCCAGGATCACCAGTGCAGCAGGCGCGAGCCAAGCCCGGGCCGCGGCGATCAACTGGCGTTCCCCTGCGGACAGTGCATTGGGCTCTACGAGAGCGGACGGGCCGCCGAGGCGGGCCGCGAGAGCACTTGCTCCGAGTGCGCCCAGTGCCTCCTCCAGCGCGGCACCCTTCGCCTCGGGCCGTAGATAGCGCAGGTTGTCGGCGAGCGAGCCGCTGAAGACGTACGCCTCCTGCGGCACCAGCACCCGCAGGCCAGCGACCGCGGCGGGCGCAAGACTCGCCAGTGGAATGCCGCCCAGTTCGACTGTGCCGGCCTGTGGCCGCAGCATCCCGGCCATGATCGCGGCGAGCGTGGACTTGCCGACCCCGCTTGGTCCGACTACCGCCAGGTGCCCGCCAGCCGGCACGGTAAGCGAGAAATCAGCCAGAACCGGCAGCGCCCGCGGTCCATGGCGAAAGGTCACTGCGCGCAGCTGGACTGCTGAAGCGGAGCCGGCACCGCCAAAGGGGCCACGTTGCCGGTGCAGGCCCGCCATATCGCTCAGGTGACCCGGACGTGGGCTGGTCGACAGGATCCGCTCCAGCGTCACCGCATAGCGCAGCCCACCGCCGGCCAACCCCTGCACGAGGGAGTGCAGGGCGGGTTGCAGCCCGGTCCCGACGTAGACCATCGCGCCGAGCACGGCGCCTGCAGTAAGTCCCCGCTGCACCAGCCAGGGAGCGGCGAGCAACAGCACCGCCAGCGGCAGCCAGCCGGCCAGCCCGAGGCTGAGGCTGCGCAGCGCAGTCATCCTGGCCAGGGTCCGTTCTGCGGCGGCCTGCGCAGCCACCTCCCGGCCCACCGCTGCTGCCATCCGCTCCTGCGCACCGCAGGCGACGACATCGCGGTGCCCCGCCAACACAACGGCCACCGAACGGCCGAGTGCCTCGCCAGCCCGCACATAGGTGCGCTGGTGAGAGATCATCCTTGGCAGCGCCGCGCCGAAAACGGCCAGCCCGGCGACAAGAGGGACCGCGACCAGGGCCGCCACCACAGGCGCCAGTGCGAGTAGACCGAGCAGGACCGCCCCGCAGGCGAACAGGAAATCCCGGACCACCATCAGCAGGCCACCGTAGGTGTCCCGGACGATCTCCACTTGGTGGGTCAGCCGGCTTACGGCGGCGCTGTCGGGTGCGCCACCCGTGGCAGTAGCCTCGTACAGTGCCCCGCGGACGACTCGACGGGCGAGATCGTCACGGAAAGGCTCCACCACGGCGCCTAGGCTACGGTAAACCCGCCCAGTCGCCGCCGCCCCAAGCAGCGCGGCTAGCGCGAGTGCGCCCAGCCAGGCCAGACCGGTGCCAAACCGGCCCGCAAGAAAACCCTCGTCCACGGCGCGGGCCACCACGTATCCAGACAGTAGGGCCGGCAGCACCTCTGGCACAGACCACGCGGCTAGTCGGCAGAGGTCACGCCGACTAGCCCGCAACGCCGCCCAGGTGACCCGGCGTACGTCCGCCTTGGTCATGGTGATCCAGGGAGGGAGGGTCCGAAGATCGCCCTATAGTCGGGATCTGCCCAGAGTCGGAGGTGCGGGGCAAACGCGCGCAACTGGCCACCGTCGAGCCAGGCCACTGCGTCTGCGGCGGCCGCCGTCGCGATCCGGTGGGTCACCACCAATCGGGTACGCTCGCCGGCCCGCCCACTGACCGCTTGGGTTACCCGGTGCTCCGTGGCAGTGTCCAGGCTGGAGGTAGCGTCGTCGAGGATGAGCAGCCGCCGCGCCGTGAGAGCGCGGGCCAGCCCGAGCCGCTGCGCCTCCCCGCCGGAGAGCGGGGCATCGATGAGGCAGGTGCGGAAGCCCTCCGGCAGTCGAGTGACACACTCCTCGACCGTCGCGTCCCGGGTCGCTCGCAGCACCGGCGCGGTGGCCGTCGATCCGTCGTCAGGCGGCGCCGCAGCGTCGGCGGGTAAGGCGAGGCCAACTGCGTCGTGGACCGTCGGGCCCACCAGGACCGGCCGGTCGAAGGCGTGTCCGACCGCTCGTCGCAGCTCCACCTGCCGTAGCTGTGGCAATGGCACATCGTCCAACAGCACCTCGCCCTCATCCGGGTCGTACAACCGGCCGGCCACGGCCGCCAGGGTGGACTTGCCGGCACCGGACATCCCGACCACCGCCACCGTGGCTCCAGCCGGCACGGCCAAATCGACGCCGTGCAGGACGGGCCGACCGTCTTCACCACGCACGGTGACCCGTTGCAGTCGAAGAGCGCCACGCCCGGGTGGGAGGCCACGGTGACCGTCCGCCAGCACCGGCCGGGCGAGCAATTCGGCGAGCCGTCGCGCTCCCACCCGGGATCGGACCACGCGATTGAGAGCGGCCACCACCGCGCCCAAACCCGCACCTAGGGCCGCATACCGGAGAGCGGCGACCAGCTGTCCCGTGGTGAGCCACCCTCTGGTCAGCGCGTACCCGCCGACAGCGATCACGGCGAGGTTCAGCAACGGTGCCACGGCGGCGGTACGCGCGCTGGCTCGAGCCAGCAGCCGCCAGCTCCGCCAGCCATGGTCGGTCAGTTCCGGCAGTGGCGCCAGAACCCGCTCCTCCTCGCGTCCTACGGTCGCCGCGGCGGCGATTGTCCGGGCCCCGGAAAGAGACTCCAGTAGCCGGCCGGCGATCGTGCCGAGGGCCCGTTGGTAGTCGGCGGTGGCTGCGGAGGCATCGGTGACGAAGGCCCGCATCAGCACGGCCATCAGGGCGAGCCCTCCGAGCAGAGTGACCCCGAGCAGCGGCTCCAAGAGAGTGAGCGCGACGACGCTGCCCAGCGGCGGTAGCAGCGCGACCAAGCCGAAGACCAGCGCGTTGCCGGCTTGCCCGGCGTCGGCCGCCTGGCTCACCAGCCGCCCGACCAGGTCACCGACCGGGTACCTGCGGGCGGTCCGCACGTCCAGCGCGAGCACGTGTCGCAGCAGCGTTCCGCGCAGCCGGGCGGTGGCCCGCGCGGCGCTGTACCCGACCGCCAGGCCGCCCACAATATCTGTGACGATCATCGCGGCGATCAGGCCGCAGGCGACGACCGGCCACCAACCCGCGCCGCCGCCCAGGGCGGCGTCCACGGCGAGCCCCAGCGTCGCAGGCAACAGCAGTTCGGCGATCGCGCCGAGCACTGCGACCACCGCGAGGGTGGCTGTCCAGCTACCACCCTCCAGCGCGGCCCGACGTAGCAGTCGGTCACCAGCGGTCCGGTCGTTCATCCGCTCCTCCTGCTGCGCGTGGAACCCCGGGCGAGTACGTATACCCGCCCGGGGCTCCGCTTGGTGACCTGATCAGTTGCAGGTCGTGATGGACAGCGAGCTGTCGCCGCAGAGCAGCAGGCTCGCCCGGCTACCACCGCCCGTGCGGTCGGCCGGAGCCATCTCCAGGCCCTGAAGGTCGAGAAGCGCCATGTCGTGTCACCTCCTTCACTTGTTGCCAGTCATTCCGGTCGCCCCCGCGGGTGCGGGGGAGTTTTGGGCGCCCGACAGGGGCGTGAGGAAGGGCAGGGGCAGCGGCTGGCCGTACCGAGCAGCGGCCACGGCAAGGAGCACGCCTGCGGTGCCCGTTCCCAGGTCCATCGAGAGCCGGAGCAACTGCTCGCCGGGGAAGGCGATGCCATTCCGGTACGGCAGCGCGTGCCACGCCAGCCGCCGCACCTGGCTGTCTAGCTCCTGTCGCAGGTCGGCGTCGTGGGCGGTGGCGGCTAGGTACGCGATGATGCCTGCCCTGCCGGTGAAGAGGCCCGACTGGGCGTAAAAGGGCGACCGGGCAGCCCGGGCGACGCCCGCACTCGCCTCGGCGAACCGTTCGTCGACGCGGTGTTCCAGGTACTGGTGCAAGACAAGTCCGATGCCGACGCTTCCCCGGCCCAGGTACGGCATGGTCCGCCAGCCCTCATTGACCTCCAGCGCGCCATCCGGGCGCACGAGACATCGGCGCAGATCCTGGTGCAGCGCCGCGGCGGCGTGATCCAGCAGGCTCAGGTCGCCGGTAAGTTCGTAGAGCCGGACTAGCAGCAGCGCCGGCCCGGTACGTCCGCGCAGCAACCCGGCGTACGGGTGACGGCCGCCGCTAATGTCGCCGCCGGGGTCGTCAGCCAGCTGCTCGATCATCCGTTCAGCGACCCGGAAGGCGGCGTCGTGCAGAGCGGTTTCGCCGGTGCGTGCGGCCAACTCGGCGAGATTCAGCGCGATTCCGGACAGTCCGTTCTCCAGGCTATGGTCGAGTTGCTCCCAAGGTTCGGCGAGGCAGATGTCGAGCACGTCGAGGGCATCCTGGCGGCGGCCGAGCCGCTCTAGCGCGTACGAGACGCCATGAAGCCCGTCGTAGAAGCCACACCGGGTGCCGGCCACGCGGGCGGTCGCCCGCCGAACCAACCAGTCCTCGTGCTCCGGCCACTGCCCGGCCCCGCTGATGGCGAGGGCGTACAGCACACCGGCGGCACCGTGGCCCAAGTTCAGCCCTCCACTGTGAAACTGCTCGATATCGCCGGGGAAGAGCCGGTCGTCTCGCTCGGGTGTCGCACTGGCCAGGATTGCGCTGGCGAGCCGGTCCCGCAGCCCAGGCCAGTCGTTGGCGGCCAGATGCCGCCCCGGGTCAGTGTTCCCGGTCCGCCCACCAGCAGCGGAAGCCGTGCAGTTGGTTCCAGGTGGGGGGGTAGGGAGTATCTCCGCGATAGCCGGGTCAAGGAAAGACCGTGGGACCGGAAAGGCGCTGGCGATCACGTCGGCCAAGTGGGTGGCTTTCGCTGGCGCGAGGCGCACCAGTTGAGTCAGCGGCAGGAACAGCGCCAAGCGTAGGCAGGCTAGAGCGTAGCGGTCGACCGCCGGTCCGATCCGGTCACGTGGAGCGGCGAAGCCCTGGTTGCGCAGCCCTGGGCGGTGGTGCCCCTCTGCGGGAGCTGCGACCTCGAAGTCCACCAGCGTGATCCGGTCATCCGGCCGGATCATGACATTGAACAGGTGCAGGTCGCCGTACACCAGACCACGGTCGTGGATCGCTCCGATTACCGACTCGACCTGGGCGTGGATGTGTCGGGCCCAGCGAACATAGTCAGCACGATCCTCGTCCGTCGCGTCCGCGTCGATCAGCGGGTACCGCTCGACGAGCGCCTTGTTGAGCGGCAGCCCTTCGATGTACTCCAGGGCGAGGAACCGGTGTTCGCCGAGAGCGAACTCATCGTGCACCTTGGGAACCTGCGGCAGGTCCGCGAGCTGACGGAGAACGCTCGCCTCCCGGAGCAGTCGGGCGACCGCGTCGACGCCGTCGGCGTCCAGGCCCGCGTGCGGCCGGGCCTCCTTAAGGACGACCGGCGTATTGGTGCGTACATCGCGGCCGATGTAGAGTCCGCCGCCGTTAGAGAAGTGAATCACGCGCTCGATCCGGTAGGGGACCTCGTCCGTGTTGGTCGCGCTGCGGGCGGCGAGGTGCGGAGCGAGGAAGTCGGGCAGGGTCACCCACGCCGGCACGTGGAAGACCGGGTCACGGCGATCGGGCACCAGCGTCCCAGAGCCGTCCTCCACGGCCGGAACCACCTGACCGTCCGAGGAGAGGCAGTACCGGGCGGCGAAGCCGCCGTAGCGTACGTAGACGGGTCCGGCGCCGTACCGCAGGTCGCTGAGGATATAGGGCCCTGGCTCGCCCGCGAGCAGCTCGTCGAGTTCCTTGCAGGTTAACTCCAGCTCAGTATTGTCTTGGGGATAGATGGTGACGAACTTGCCGCTGGCACTGCGGTTGGCGTACTTGGAGTTGCGCAATAGCAGCGCGCGCGGGCTGCGGATGAATTTAAACGACAGACCTCGCGGCACGCAGTAATCCCACACGGCCGTGAGCACCCGCTCGGCGTTCGGCAGGCTGGCCGAAACATGGACCTTCCAGCCTTGTTGCGGGAGAGAGCCGCTCTCCGGAGCGTAGATCAGCCAATCACCGAGCGGCTCGCATCGCCAGCCGACGGGCACCGGACGCTCGGCAGCGGAGAACGACGACGTATCCACCGAGCTGCCCAGGGAGTCGTAGAACAACGGGTCGGCCGCGCAGTAACTGTCGTAACGATCGTCCACGTCCCGCTCCCTTCCCACATCCCCCGACCGGTGACGGCACCGGCGTTGGTGTCGAGTTTTATCGCTGCGGAAGCGCTATCCCAGTGTGCTTAGTCATGACGTGATGGTGCGTGATCCACGGACACACATGACACCAGTCATGGCTTGCGGCCTGTGTCCAAGTCGGTCGCAGCCGCGCGTTGATGACCGCTAGGGGATGGCGGCTTTGTAGCGCATGAGGATGTCGAACCGCGTTACTACGCTTCGAATGCGCTGCCGACAGATGATTCGCCCTCCACGACGTGACCCTGCTGGTAGGCGTGTGGGTAGAAGGCAGCCCGTTCTTGAACCCGTAGCCTGCCGGCGGCCGCCCTGGTCGCCCTTGCTCGCAGTGATTGCGGCGAGGTCCCTTCGACACAGGCGGCCCGGATCACCATCGATGCGTACGCCTTGTCAGAGCCAACATCCACTGCCGGCGGGCGGTGGTCACACGCGGTATACGGATCGAAGCGAGGCCGGGATGAGCTGCGGACTGGTACCTCGCCGCCCGGCTGGCACCATCGCCAAGGGCTTGTGCCTCTGCTCGCCGCCCAGGTGCAGCTTGCTTGTAAGCATCGCGACTGCTCATTGCGCGGTGGAATTGCGGGTAGCGGCGTATCGCGACGGCGTCAAGATGAAGCGACCCCCTGAAACCGGACACCTTGGTCCGGCCGATAGGGGTCACCTCACCTCACGAGTTCAGCGCAGTCAGACCTTGACCTGCTTCCCGCCCGCCGTCGTCAATCCACACTTGCAGACAGCGGTAGCGAAGCTGACAGAATCTCGGCTTTTAGAGCAGGCAGCGGCCGGGTGGAGTGAGAGCCAGCTTCCTAGGGTGAGTGACAAGTGCCGCCGGTTCAGATTCTTGAACCTGATTCGTCAGCTGAGGGAAGGGCTCGCGTCTTGTGGCTGTTCGGCAACGTAGACGCCGGCGCCGGGGCGGCCGATCGTCAGGCCGCGGTCGCGGGTCAGTTCAAGGGCCCGTTGGATGGTGGACACGCTCACCGAGTACAGGTCGGCGAGTTCCTTCAAGGTGGGCAGTTTTTCGCCGGCCTGGTACTCGTGGCCGCGGATACGGGCGGTCAGGTCGTCGGCGATCTGACGCGAGGACATGGGTATGGGCATGATGATCTCCCTGGCTGGCGATCCAGATTTCATCACGCATGCCCATAAGCCTCAACCACTGTTTGACCAATGGTCACAGAGTGACCTAGCTTGGATGGCGGGTTACCTTCTACCTGGCTGGCGTTGGGCATGAGGCGACCCGGCCGGGCGGGGGTCGGCCCCCCAGGAACGCGCACCCGCCCGGTATCAGCTCTCCCGCGATGTCAGGAGCCGTGTGTGACCTCTATGTACGACGCGCCGGGAGGCAGCGGGGACGTCACGGTCGCGGCGGCCCTCGCCGCAGCGCACCGCGGCTGCGAGGCCTGCGGTGCGGGGCAGTGCGAAACCGGCGCCTACGCTGTTCGGGCACTCGCTGCCTATCGCGCCGAACGCGCACGAGCCCTCGGCCGGCTGCCCCGCCAACGGGAAGGGTGACCAGGGTTTGGCCGCGCTCGGCGCACCATGATCGTGCAGGCCGTCCCCGTTGCCGATGAATCGTCGGCGCCATACTGATGCTCCTCGGCAGCGTCCGCGCGAACCGCTGGCCAGAGCAGAACCCGGCCCCTGCCGTGCGGCTAGCCAACGAAGCGGAACGCCGCCAGCACCAGCTCGACGAGCTGACGGAGTGCCTACGGCGCGTCCAGCGGTGCCAACAGGCCGCCCAGGGTGTCGAGACCCGATAGATGCCCTAGCCGTATAAGGAGCGCCCACGCCCGAGCAGGTGGGGGCGCTCCGCGTCAGATGCCTGAACCGTGCCAAAGCATGCCGCTACATCTCAGGCTGGCCGGCCTTCCGCTTAACCCACGACCGACGTAGCTGATAGATGCCCCGAGTTGACAGCGGCTTGTACCGCCAGCCCTGCCCTTCGCCGCCCCACTCGGTTGCGCGCTGCTGCGGATTCTTCAGCGATCGTTGCACGGTGCGGACGGACACCTCCAGGGCCGCACACGCCTCGACGACGCTCATCCACTCGCCGCTCAACCTGCGCTCCCCCCGGGTTGCCAACACCTCTCCCCGGATGATCGCACGTCCATCAGCGTGACGACAGCTGCACTGAACTGCGCGCCGTGATCTTGTGCTTCTTCCGTTTCGCGGAGTCCCCCTTTAGCGCTGACGGCGTACTGGTGGGCTCGCACGAGGGCCGAGTCGACCGAGACCAGCCAGTCGACATCCCCGGCGGCGACCGCGTCGGCATGGACGCCTGTGAGCATCTGCTCGAGCGTGTCATCTAATCACCACCTGCGGAAACGTGTGTAGATCGACTGCCCGGACCGTAGCGGGCGGGTATGCTCCGTCACGCCGCCCCGGCCCGGATCTTCCACACGATCCAGTTGAGCACCCGACGGTCATCGGCGCGAGGCCGACCACCACACCGCCAACGTCAGGTATCTGGACAAAGGCTTCCCACTCGACGTCAGTTAACTCATAACGACGACTCACGCGCTACATCCTCCGACGCCAATATTCCTTGAAGCCACCGCCCTGGGCGCGCACAGCCCGATCAGGAAGGCCGGGCTCATCGACTGACTCCTCCAGGCACTAGCCGCCCGGCGCTCGTCGGCAGCTAACTGGTGGGCGCGCTGCGTCTGAAGATTGGCGATGTGCGCCCCAGCATCAACGTGCGCGGGCGGGCCTGACACTCGGCCCCGTGCGCCGTCCGGCGCCCCTGCTCCTGTTCCCGGGATGCCGGCACCCTTCTACTCCCTTTGGTCGCCGACTGCATGGCCGACGGCCCGGCTCTTGGTCGACCAGGGTCGGGAGCTTCTGCGCCCTGCGAGGAAGTCGATCAAGCAATGACGGTTATCAGTAAATCGAAGGGTTAGCTGCTATACCCCGCCGGCGGTGCATGGCCGGGACTATGACCAGCGTGAATCCACAGGACCCCGAGCAGCAGCCGCAGCCGCATTCGCCGCAGCCGTACCTGCCCCCTCCACCGCCGGTGAGGCCGTATTGCCCGCCTCCGCCGCCGGTAGGGCCGCGTTGCCCACCTCCGCCGCCGTCCGCTGTGGTGCATCAGCAGACGAATAAGGGTGCGATGGTGGGCGTTTGGGTGATTGTGGCCTGGCTGGTGGGACCATTGGTGCTGCTCGTGTTGTGTTGCCTGGGCTGCATGTTCACGGGTGCGCTAGGGTCGATCCCCGAGGGTGTCAGTGACGGCGTGTCAGCGACATCTTCACCGTGAGAGGTGGGCGATGGGCAGGGATCCGCCCCAAGCCAATCCGGCTGCGCCTCGCCGCCCCGCCCCTGCTCCCGCATCCCTGGCGCGCCCCTGGACGCAGGACGGCCCGCGGAGCCGTGGGGACTCGACCTGGGCCGTGGGCGCACCCTAACCATCCAAGCGATAAGCGACGGAAGAGCTTAGCCGGGCTCGAGCTTAAGCTGGCGGGACCACCCGTGTACGGAGCGTCGCCCCCAAGCCTCGATGGCAGCGGCTGCACTTCAGCGGATCCCGTTGCACCAAGTCGCCCGGTGCCGCCTCCGGCAAATGACAAAAGTGTAGTCGCTGGGTGGCGGCAGTCGCTTCACCACTACGCATGGGCGGTGAATCACCCGCGGAGCTGAGCCCGCCTTACGAGCCGTTCGTCCCCCTTCTCTCGCGCGGCGTCGCGACGTCAGTTCGATCGGTCGACCCCTATCCTGTCCGCATCCGGTTGTCCCGCTCGGTGATCGCGGCTTCGTCGAGGGGGACACGACCGTCAGGGCTCTGCGTCTGCGCCAGCAGCTGTGGTGGATGTGACGTCGCGGCCTAGGAGTGCCGCCAGATGAGCCCGCCTCACCACCGGTATGCAGGTCGAGGATCATGAGCGCCCAGCCCTTCTGGAACGCTGCCGTTTCCTGGGCTGCCGCCTGGCCTAACGCAAGCATAAGGTCGCTTGTCGCCCGATTTCTGGGGAGCGGCTGCGGCTCCGGCTGTTGGTGTCCGGGCTCGGCCTGGGATGTGTCGCACCCGCACCCCAGGCCGTGCTGTCACCGGTTGCCATTGCGAGTTCCTCGGGAACAGTCCGGGTTGATGCAGCCGTCGGTCGGCAGATAGAAGGTGCCGATTGATCGGCAATCTCTGGACCAGCTCCGTGTCACCTCCTGTTTACCGCACTGCGGGCAATTCTGGGGCTGGTGACGAGCCTTGTCGGCTGCTCGGTACATCTTCGGCTGACTCATGGCCTCATCGTGCCCCAGGACGGCTACCGGTTCCCTTCAGGATGACGCGGCGGGCCAGGGGTGCGCGACGCCTACCGCATCCGGCATGCCGTAATCGAAGCCCGGCTCACTCTGACCCCGTGTTGAGCGGGTCGAGGCGCGGGCGACGAAGGCCGCGGCACCGAGCGGGAGTCCGGCGGGACCTGCGGTGCGCTGCTGGACGCAGGCGAGCCGCCAGCCCAGCGGTTCAGGCGGGCTGCCGACGGTCGGCGGCGATTGCGCTGCGTGGCGTCTCGGACGAGGGGGTGGCGCCGACCCGACGCCGGAGCGGAGCAGGGCGAGCGTCTCGTAGTCCTCAGGGGTGATCTTGGCCCTTCTTCGCCGGTGAGGCGGGTGAGGATGAGTGGAGGGTTACGCCGCCGCGGCGAGGGGCGGACAGGTGATGGGCAGGCAGGTGGCGCGGGGAGGTCGCGGTCTCCTCGAAGGGGTGCGGGTGGGTTTGGCGTTGCTGGGCGTGGGGATGCGGGTGGCGGCCCCACGGGGGCCCAGGGGCTGGTGTGTGCTGCCCGTGCGCACCAGTCCCTGCCGTGGTCGGACGGTAGCGCAGGGTGCTATTCGCGATCCCGTGGGTAGCAGCTGCCAAAAGCCTTGGGTACGGTCCGCGCCATGGGTGCTGTGAAGCCGTGGCATGTCGCCACCGTGTTCTGCGTGGTTGCTGTCCTCGCGTTGGTGGGCGGTGTGGTGTTCGGCGCGGTCCGGGCTAGTCGAAGGCGGCGCTAGGCCGACATGCAGTCAGATGGTGGAAGAGATGTGGCTTATCGACACGGTGTTCTGTGTAGTTGCCGCCCTCGTGCTGATCGCTGGTGGGGTCTTGGCCGCGATTCGTGCGGGGCTGAGGCGGCGCTAGGCTGAAGGGCGGCCAGCGGGGACAGCTCGGCAGGTCATCGGCTGGCTCAAAGGAGTTCGAGGGCGTCGATGGGGCGAAGGAAGACGTAGGCAGGGCATAGTCGTCGCCGTATTGCTCTCGGTGGCTTCGGCCTCGACAGCGGTGACATGCC
Source organism: Micromonospora sp. WMMD1274 (assembly GCF_049179035.1). NCBI lineage: Bacteria > Bacillati > Actinomycetota > Actinomycetes > Micromonosporales > Micromonosporaceae > Micromonospora > Micromonospora sp. WMMD1274. The sequence goes on along the minus strand of NZ_JBMHMG010000001.1, from coordinate 253,081 downwards.
GGACTGCCAGGTCCGCAGACCGAGCGGGGCAGATCCAGCGTCGCGGTCAGGGCACTGCACCGACGCCCTCCCAACTCCTTCGACTCAAGATCACATAGGCGGCTGCCGCGAGTGGCGGAGGCGGGACTGCGTCCTTACGGTTCATGCCGCCTTATCCCATCCGTGTGCTCGATCAGCGCAGCCACAGCCATCGCCTGCGCGCGCAGCATGGAAGGACTTGGGGCGATAGGTCGCCGGGCCGACGGCGGCGGCGAGGTGCTGGGCGCGGCGCCGCGTATCCGCAGCGCTGATGCGGCTCCACCCTGCTTACGTGACGTCTCCAACGCCATCGAGGGGGATATGTTAAACGACGAAGGAGGTCTTATCGGGCTCGGGCGAAACATGTTCTACCGCAACGGTTCCGCTCCTCGCAGCTGCGTCATGCCTGCTTAACTGATGGACCTTGTTAGATCAGTGGCCTACGTAGCCGACTGACTTGCGTTTCGTGAACGGCTGGGAGCAATCACCTCACAGTCGATCGTGGCACGCACTGCAGCGCTGCTGTGCTCGCTTGCTGATGATCGGCAGGCGTAAAGAGGGGTCTTCTCGGTCCGAGCTTCGGGCCGCCCTAGGCGCCTCGGCTAGATCCGACGGAGTCGCCGCACCGCGTCGTTCTACCTGGCCACGAGAGCCTGGGCCAGCAGCGTGGCGAGTTTGGCTGCGCGAGCCGGGTGGTCATGGCCGACCCAGAGAACTCGTCCGAACCGGCGGCGGGAGGCCGCCTGGAGGCGCATGTCCGTAATGGAGGGTCGAGTTGACCAGTGGTCGGCTGGTCGTTGTTGTGGTCGCCGGGCTGGTGGGTGCCGGCGCTCTGGTGTGGGTGTGGGTGTTGGTCTGCGGGTCTTTGCGTTGCGGTGCCGGGCTGCCGAGTGGGCGGCGTTGGCTGCTCTAGGTCGCTGCGCCGGGGAGGGCGAGCGGTTGGCCGCCGGGAAGGTCTGCGTGCTGAGCTTCTGGCGCCAGGTCGCCGGCCGGTACGCCTATCAGCTGCGCTGCGCCGGTCACGAGCCGGACCCGCCGAACCCGATCCCGCCGAATCTGATTCCGCTGGCCCAACGGGGTGACAGATCCTCGTGGGGGTAGCGGGCGCCCTGCCGTCGCATCCGCTCCCGTACGTCCATCGCGTGTCCGGCTGCGACTGCCATGTCTGCGCCGGCCGCTTTCAACAGTCGCACCGTTTTTCCGCTCATCTGGCACGGGTCGGCCAGCGCCACCCCGGCCTGGATGCCGAGCAGCCGCGCGTCGGTGGTGACTGCGCGGATCGCGGCGATCGCCTCATCCTGGGAGCGGTCCCGGTCGACGCCGGTGCTGTAGCGGCCGGCTACGCCGGACAGCTCGGCGAGGATCAGCCGCTCACGCTGCGACAACGCCGTCACCTGCACCATGCCGAGACCGTACCGGGGAACCCCCTAGATCCATCCGCCGTGCAGCCGACCCCGGCCAAGCCGGCCGGAGGATCCGAGGGCTGCGAGTCTGAGGAGAACCCCTGATGCATCGTCCCCGTCCCGTCCTCTACATCACCATGGTCCTGGCTGGCCTCGCCGCCTTGACCGGGTCCACCGGCTTCGCCGACTTGCTGCGCGCCACAGTGGTCCTGTGGCTGCTGCTCGTCCAGGCCTTCGGGGTCGCCTTGCCCGGCGCCTAATTCCAATCGGTGGTGACCACACTCGCGGACGCGGTGCAACGCCACTGCAGTGGCGGGCACCGCAGCCTCGGCGACGTCCCAACCAACGTCGAGTGACCCCTGTCCTCCTCGGGGAGAGGTGGGCCGCTTCGGCTAGGGCCTGTTTCATGAGGGCGGTCGAGCCGAGGCGGAGTCCGGACGGCGGTCCGGCAAGGCGCGGTTTCGTTTAGATACCGGTGTCGTACTCGGACGAAACCGCAACGTCGCCGGTCGTCGTCCGGACTCCGCGCAGGCTGACCAGTTCTTATGAAACAGGCTCTAGTGGCGGTCCGAGCCGGCTCTCATCAACCCGGACCGCCACTGCCTTGTGGACGAGGCTCAGCCACGGTAACGCCAGTGCCCCCTGAGCACAGACAGTGATCGACTCCTTATGGCAAAGCGGTATGGCCAATGGTCGTTTTGCGCCCGCGTGCTCTCCTGAGAGGCGGCCTCAATCACTACACCGTTCGCGTGGTCTCTACAAGATCCGGGGCGGTTCACGACTCTGCATCGCCCTACGCGCCGACTTGGCCGCCTCAACCCTTGCCCCATGGGGAGCATCAGTGAGGGCGGCAGCAGGAGCGGGAGTCAGGCCACGTTCTGCGCTGACGCACGTCGCAGGCGACTCGGACAGCGATCCAAACGCCGCCGGCCAAGGGAATCAGACCCCCTCGTCGCTGATGACAGGATGGCCGCTCGGTGCCTCGCTGCACGCGGGTGTGGCGATGGCAACGAGCGGCGGGGCAGCATGGCCGTGCACGCCGCCTTCGAGTAAACGGCCGAGCAAGCCGGCACCTTGCCCGCAGGGGCATATGGAGGGCAAACTGCGCGCGGCCCTCACCGAGGGTCTTTGCAGATCGAGCCGCCTCTGGCACTCTCCCGGCCAGCGTGCGCTCTACCGATTGCGGGACGCGGGCAGGCGGCCATCGACTGCGGCCACCTGCGTAACGTCATCGTCGGCACCCACGAGAGGATCCACACTCCCCAGTTTGTGATCCTAGTCTCTGCCGAGGGCCGGTTGATGTCTAGCCATGCGAGCTGGTGGGCTTGCCCGGCGACGTGGCGCAGGGTCGCGGCGACCAGGTCGAGCGGGTCGACGTCGGTGTCGGCGACGGTGAGGCGCTGCTCGGAGGGTTGGCGGGGGTGCGGGATGAACCGGTGCGGTGTGACCGGCGCGGCCCGCCAGGCGTGGTGGCCGGTCACGGTGGTGCCGTCCTCGCTCAGGAGGACGGCGCTGGGCAGGGCGGGTTCGCCGTCGAAGAGCAGCGGCGTCCAGGTGCCGTCCGGCCATGCCAGTACGGCGGTGGTGTCGGCGCTGCCGTAGTCGATCGCCAGCCGCGCCTGCCCTGATCGCATGAATGTCAGTCAAACATGAAGATCTCATTCACGTCATCCCTGAATCACTCACCGCAACCGGCCAGAGTGTTCCTCCGCTCGTCCTGTCCGCCCTTGTAGATTGCCCAGAGCTTTCCGCCGGCCTTGGTGGAAGCCTCGGACGCGATGTCGAGGGCTTTCGCCTACTGCGCGAGGAGGTGGCCGCGGTGATGTGGGCCAGCGTCACGTCGCCTGGTGACTACGGTAGCTGCGGGTCGAAGGCCGCGAGGCGAGTGTCGATGTGGCTGGTCAGCGTGACGGCGTCGGGGGCTCATCTGGGTGACGACGGGCGCGCCGGGCGTCAGCGACGGCGGCGGCGAGCAGGATCGCTGTCGCGGTCACCGCGGCGGTGATGGGCGGCGTGCGTGTGGCGGCGGGGTAGCACAACAGCAGCGCGGTGAGAGTGAGGTAGCGGGCGGGCGATACACGGGCGAACACGTGATGTTCGAAGCGGGCACGTCCGGCGATGAAGATGGCGGGACCGAGAAGTATGGGCGCGATCCAGCTTGGTGGAGCGTGGGTGAAGGGGTGCTCGATGGTGATCTCGTAGCCCAGCGCGGTGGTCACCACTCCAATGATCATGATGAAATGTGTGTCGGCTGCTGCCCGGCCGATCGCTGCGGGCCGACGTGCGTGCGTGATCGCGTCGGCGAGGATTCGGCCGGCACGGTAGTAGTACAGGCGCCACAGCAGAGCTGAGGTGATCGCGGCGGTGACGAACGCCAGGGTGTGATTGCGGGTGAAGGGCCCGGTGCTGTAGGTGAAGCCGATGACGAGTATCGTTTCGCCCAGGGCGATGAGGAAGAATTGCTGGTAACGCTCGGCGAGGTGCTCGGCTCCTATGTCCCAGTGCTCCGCATCGGAGCGGCCCAGCCTTGGTAGCGGCCAGCCGGTGCGTGAAGCGGCGTACTCGAGGGCGAGGGCCAACGCCCAAAGCGGCCCCAGCGCCGCACCGCCGGCGACCGCGCCGCAGATCCAGAAGAGCCCGATGATGCCGTAGGTGAGCAGCATGCGTGTCTTCAAGGCCCGGCGGTTCTTGTCGGGCAGCGCGAGCAGAAGGATCAGCGGGCGAGCGAGCTGCCCGATCAGGTAGGCCAGCGCGAAGGCGAGGCCGTATCCGTCGTAGGCGCGAGGGATGGTTACACCCATCACCAGTCCCGCTCCCAGCGCGACCGTGACAACTGCCTGCACAGCAAGGGAGTCAGGATGGTAACGGCTGGTGGTCCACGACGTCCCCTGCCACAGGCCGAACAGAGCCAGCAGAAGCAGTAGTGTCCTTGCGGCCTGGGCGATAGCCGCCGGCCAGGCGCTGCCGTAGGGATCAATCACCAGGTGCTCGAACACCCTCGACACGATCCGGGTCAAGGCGAAGACGAACACGAGGTCGAAGAACAACTCGAGGAACGTCGCGCGGACCTGCCGCACCATCGGCGTAGCCACCGGGCCCTGACGGGATCGCCAGCTCACTGCCGCCCCTTCCCGATCTGGTTGACGAGCCCACGAGGCCGGTGACCAGATAGTGACTTGCCCATGCCGCCGGGGCCGGTCGAGACCATGGTGTTCACCGCCACGGGGGATCTCGCTTTCGACCCCCGGCCCGCCGAATGGCCACGTCCGGATGGCATCCGGGTGCCTCGTTCGGGTGAACCGCGCTGGCGATGGGAGAGCGGATCAAGGCGGCATCGGCACCGTCGTGGGCGCGCGAGTGCGGCCCGCCGTATCGATCATCGCCAGAGGCAGCAGCCCGCCCGCTGGTTACCCGAAGGGCGGGCAAGCGACGGGTCCTCTCTGCCCGGCTTCGGCGTTGGCGGGTCAACAGAAAAGCCATGGCGCACCGCCCACGCGGGACGTCTGGCTTGCCTCCCCGGCCGCCGATACCGACCACCTGCGCATCCGAACCCGAGGTCCTCAGTCGCACCTCCGACGGGCGCAAGGTTTGGCAGCTGCTAGTACGGCAGCCGCCGTTTGAGATGTCGCTGGTGGGGCCGGGTAGACGAGGTGCGGCCACCGCGTGATCGTCTGTCTGCTGTGGACATAACTTCAGATCTGGCGGTGGCCGCGTGCCACAGCGTAAACCCTGCCCGGTGGCGGCAGGTTCTGGCCGGGGTGTGCGAGGCGTTCGCGGGACGGTTCGGGCGGGTCGAGCCGCGGCGCACGGCGACGGCGTTCGTGGCCGGGCTGCTCTCGGATGTCGAGGTCAAGACGTGTTGGCAGTTGGCGGAGCAGGCCGGGCATGCCCGGCCGGACGCGATGCAGAGGCTGTTGTATCGGGCGGTGTGGGACGCCGACGCCGTCCGCGACGATCTGCGCGACGTGGTCGTGGCCCGGTTCGGCGACTCGGACGCGGTGTTGGTCGTCGACGAGACCGGGGACCTGAAGAAGGGCACGCATTCGGTCGGGGTGCAACGCCAGTACACCGGCACCGCCGGCAGGATCGAGAACGCGCAGGTAGGGGTGTTCTGCGGCTACGCCAGCCGGCACGGGCACACGCTGATCGACCGCCGGGTCTACCTGCCGGTGTCGTGGACCGATGACCGGGACAGATGCCAGGCCGCCGGGGTTCCCGATGAGGTCGTCTTCGCCACGAAGTCCGAGCTGGCCGCCGACATGATCACCGCTGCGGTCGACGCCGGCGTCCCCGCCGCGTGGGCGGCTGCGGACGAGGCCTACGGCAACAGCAGCGTCTTCCGCGCTCACCTGCGCGAACACCGCCTGGGCTATGTCCTGGGCGTCTCCCGCAGTCACCTGGTCCCTCTCGACGGCGGCAAGACTCGGGTGCGGGCTGACCGGGTCGCCGCCGACCTACCGGCCTCGGTGTGGCAGCGCCGCAGCGCAGGCGCCGGGTCGAAAGGGCCACGCTTCTACGACTGGGCCTGGCTCGACGACGTCTGCACCGATGCCGACCCCGACGACGGCGGCCACCACAGCCTCCTGATCCGCCGCAACACCACCACCGGCGAGCTGGCCTTCTACCGCTGCTGGACCCCGCAACAGGCCACTCTTGCCCAACTCGTGCGGGTCGCGGGCATCCGCTGGACAGTCGAGGAAAGCTTCCAAGCCGCCAAGGGCCAGGTCGGCCTCGACCAGCACCAGGTCCGCCGCTGGGACTCCTGGCACCGCTTCACCACCCTGGCCCTGGCCGCCCTCGCCGTTCTGGCGATCTGCGCCGCCGACGCCGACGACGACTCCACCGACACAGGACTGATCAAGCTGACCGTCAACGAGACCCGCCGGCTGATCAACACCCTCGTACTCCGCCCGATCCGCGACCTCACCCACCGTCTGCGCTGGTCAGACTGGCGCCGCCGCCATCAAGCCCGAGCCCGCCAAGCCCACTACGCCCGACGCCTCAACCTCGAACTCCAGCCATGATCCCGAACGGCGGCTGCCGTACTAGGGTCTGTTGCGAAAGTGGATCTTGATCGTTAATGATCAGGTTCTGTGGGACGCGGGGATCTGACGAACGGCCAGTGGGCCCGGCTTGAGCCGTTGCTGCCTTCGGGCATCAAGCCGGGCCGTCCGCCGGTGTGGACGCGGCGGCAGTTGATAGACGGCATACGGTGGCGGACCCGGACCGGCGCCCCGTGGCGGGACGTCCCGGAACGCTACGGGCCATGGGACCGGGTCTACGACCTGTTCCGGCGCTGGCAGAGGGACGGCACCTGGGCACGGATCGTCACCCAGCTCCAGGCCCAGGCCGACGCGAAGGGTCTGATCACCTGGGATGTGAACGTCGACTCGACTGTCTGCCGGGCACATCAGCACGCCGCCGGGGCCGCGAAAAGGGGGATCTCCAGAAGGAGTCGCCCGGCGGGGTCTTCGTCGAGCCGGGCGACCACGGACTTGGCCGGTCCCGGGGCGGGCTGACCAGCAAGATCCACCTGGCGGTCGAGCAGGGGCAGAAGCCGCTGTCCGTGGTGATCACGGCCGGTCAGCGGGGTGATTCCCCGCAGTTCGAGCCGGTCCTGGAAGCGATCCGGGTTCCCCGGCTGGGCCTGGGACGGCCGCGGAAGCGCCCGGACCGAGTCCGGGCCGATAAGGCATACGACTCCCGCAAGAACCGCGCCTACCTGCGCCGACGCGGTATCAAAGCGACGATTCCGGTCCCGGCGGACCGGGTCCGCAACCGGCAGAAACTCGGTTCTCGCGGCGGGCGGCCGCCGAAGTTCGACAAGACCGACTACCGCGAGCGGCACGCGGTCGAATGCGGCATCAACCGGCTCAAGCGCCACCGCGCGGTCGCCACGAGATACGACAAGCTTGCCGTCCGCTACGAGGCGACCGTGCTGGTCGCAGTCCTCAACGAGTGGCTGTGACCAGGGGCACTACCGTCAGGTTGCCGCCGCATAACACCGGACGGCCAGCTTCTGCTCCGGGCTCCACTGCTGTTCGACTGTGGCCAGCAGCTGCCAGCCGAGCCTCTCGTACAGAGCCGCCGCCGCAGTGTCAGAAGCCACCACGTCGAGCACCGGATGCAAGCCGCGATCCTGTGCTTCTCTGACAGCCTGCGCCATCAGCAGCGCACCGATCCCATGACCGCGGGCCGACGGAGCGACGAACAGTCGGTTGACCACCGCGGTCGCGTCGATACTCACACCTGCACGAGCGCCCCACAGCCCAGGTGCCGCGTCTCCCGCGTCGCTCCGGGACAAGCCGATATGGCCGGCTATGCGGCCATCCAGTTCCGCCACCCACGAGGCGATGAGCGATGGCGGCGTGAGCCATGCGTCCGGGAGATCGGGCCAGTTCACCGGATAGCCGTCGCGCTCATGGACCTCTGCCAGCACCCGCACACAGTCACTGAGGTCGCGATCAGTCCGCTGTCGAACACTCGGGGGTACATCCGCGCCGGACACGTTCTCGCTCTTCACTGCGGCATGGAAACACAGCCCAAGGCCCGTGACCAGCGACTTTCGCAACAGACCCTAGCCCGACGATCGAACAGGTGGCCGAGGCGGCTCCGCAGACAGCGATCCCAGGGGCCACGGCGACGGCTCAGACGTCGACGGCGACCGACCGCGCCGGCGGACGACACAGCTTCGCGCTACGACATCGCCCGACGACATCGATGAGCGCGTCACCATACGGCCACGAGCCTCGCCTGCGGCCGCCCCGACGAGCTGACCGGCAGCGGTATGCCCACATCGACGATCACTATGAGCAGCTCGCTACGCATCTGTTCACCGATGCGGCCTACCCCCTGGCCGGGGCAGCCGCCATCCGCAAACAGGCCGCCCAACAGGTGGCGAAGGCAGTGGCCCGCCCGTTAGGAATGTACCGACCCGGACCGGCGCACGGCACCGCATGCGTCACGGACTCACGGCTCCACACCAGGCGCATCAAGGCGGGCACCTGGCGCTTTTGCCCGGGCCCTAATCGAACTGCGCAGGCGCGGGGGCTGCAACCAGGGGAGCGCCCATGGTGAGCATCATTACGGCGTGCGGCGCTGCCGCCATGACGCCCGTCATGAGTTCGTCGCGTCATGGACATTGACGTGGCTGGCATCGGGGTGCGTCGGCGCGAGATGCTCCAGCTGGCACGTCAGCAGCTTCTGCACATAGCCGACATAGTGCGCGGGTAGAGCTGCTGACCGACCCGATGGGCAAGGCGTCGTGGGCTGTCATGCGTGGGCTCAGCGGCCCGCCTTCGCGTGATACTCGTCGACGATCTCCTGAGGGATGCGGCCGCGGTCGGAGATGTCCCGGCCAGCCTTCTTGGCCCAGGCCCGAATGGCCATGTTCTGTTCGCGACCGGCGGTAGCACCGCTCCGGCCGCGTGCGGCCTGGCCGCCGACCACCACCCCACCGCGACCGACCTTGGCGCCGTGGGCGATATACGGGGCGAATATGTCACGCAACTTCTGGGCATTGGCTGCCGTCAGATCGATCTCGTACTGCACGCCATCGAGTCCAAACTTGACGGCCTCGTCAGCGTCCCCGCCCTCCAGGTCATCGACCAGCTTATGAACGATTTGCTTAGCCACGTCCCACGTTCCTTTCGAAGGAGGTAATGCTTCTCGCGGTTACCAGGAGCACAATAGCCCGACCCGATGCGCGCCGCACCAGCAGGAGCCACAAGGGCGCGCTGATGCGTTGGGCCTCCTCAGGGATAGCGAGAACAGACTCGTTTCGGGTATACAGGCTAGTCAGCGCCATCAAGAGCTGGTCGATTCTCAATCCCATACCACCGGTCGGCGGCATCACCACCTCGCCGCGGTGCGGACCCGCGTAGCACCGATGCAGCGAGTGGCCTCGAAGGCGTTTCACGGTGAGTGGCATCGAAGGCGTTTCACGGTGAGTGGCATCGAAGGCGTTTCACGGTGAGTGGGCGGGAATGGCTTCCCGCGGGCTGCCGGAGCCCGATGGCCACGCGCTGCTCGCAGTCTTGCCGGCGGTTGCACGCCGACTTGAAGATCGGCAGGCTGCCCGACCGCCTCTTCGAGGGGCGCACTCGGCAGCTCACCCCGCGGCTCCACGGATCAGCGTTCTCGCTTGCCGTGAACCCATCCCACTCCACCCTGTGCCTGCAACGCCTAGATGTACTGTCCAGGGACGTTGGTCGACGTCGCGTGGCGACACGACGTAGATGGACGTGATGACGAAGGCCTCCAGAAGCCTTGACTTACTCATGGGTGTCAGGCGGCTGGGTTAAGGAGAAGTCCTTGGTGGAATCGAGCCGAGCATCGTGATGCTGTCGTTCATTTCCATCGACTGGCGGGATCGACCATCGACTGCCTCTACGAGATCGGGGAGACGACTGCGGCCACTCGCACCAGGATCGGGCTGACCCTTGAGGGCGTCCCAAACGCCGGCAGGCGGCGCGCGGAACCTGCTACTTTCGAGGTGGCTGATGCCGCAGAACTTCACCGCCGTCACGGTTCCCGAGATGCCGCACGCACCCTAGGCGCTGGCATCCGCAGCGGGGATGCCACAGGACTCCGGTTTCGACTTTGCTCTGGCCGTTACTGCCTCGCGACTATCGTCTTTCGCCGACCCCAGCCAGGAGGATACCCCCCGGTCGCAGGTTACGAGACGAGCGAGCGTTGGTCCGAGCACCTGCATAGATGAAGCATTGGCGGCTCGGCGGGGCCGCATCCACTATCACGCTAGTGACCCCATCACGACCTCGAACTGGCCGAGGGCGCGGCCGGACCGACCGGGTCCGGAACGACAATTCAGGCGGCGCGGCGGGCCAAGCCCTCCATCTTCACCGCGGTGAACACCGCGGCAGCCAGCGCGACGTCGGAGAGCAGCATCAGCCCGATAGCGTAGGAGCCCTGCGATCCGTACACCCAACCCATCACCAGCGGAGGCACGAACCCGCCGAGCCCGCCGGCCGCCCCGACTAGCCCGGTGACCGCGCCCACCTGGTCGGCGGGGGCGACCCTGCCGACCAAGGCGAACACCGCGCCGCTGGCCGCGCCGAGCAGCCCCGCCATGCCGAGCAGCGCGACCGTGGCCACCGGCATCAGGGCCGGCTGGAAGGCCTGCAGGACGGCGAACCCGGCCACCCCGGCGAAGCACCACACCAGCACCGGCACGGGGTGTAGCCGGTCGGAGAGCCAGCCGCCCACCGGGCGAGCCAGCACGGCGAGCACGACGAACCCGGCGGCCCGCAGCGCACCGTCCGCGGCACTGAGCCCGTAGGCGGTGTGCAGGTACGCCGGCAGGTACACGCTGAAGGCCACGAATCCGCCGAACCCGACCGCGTACAGGAAGCACAGCTGCCAGGTGATGGTCAGCCGGGCGACGCCAGCGAGCCGCTGCCAGGCCGACCCGGTGGGCCGGACCGGGCCCGGAGCGTCGCGCAGAAGCAGGAACGACAGCACCGCGTACGCCGCCAGGATCGCCGCGACCAGCAGGAACGGGGCCCGTTCCCCGTAGGTGTCAGCCAGCCGGACGGTGGTGAAGTTGGCGATCGCGGTGCCACCCATGCCGACACCGAACACGCCGATGGCGAAGCCGCGCCGGGCCGGCGGGTACCAGCCGGACACCAGCGGAACGCCGACGGCGAAGGCGGTGCCGCCGATGCCGAGGAAGAAGCCGGTCACGATCAGCGCCGGGTAGGAGGAGACCGTGGTGAGGGTCAGCACCGGCACGATGGTGGCGACGGTGACCAGCGGGAAGACTACTCGGGCCCCGTACCGGTCGGTGAGCGCGCCGACCGGGATGCGGCCCAGCGAGCCCACGATCACCGGTACGGCGACGAGCAGGGATTGCGCGGCGAAGCCGAGCCCCAGCTGTTCCTTGACGCCGGGGCCCAGCGGACCGAGCAGTGCCCATGCCCAGAAGTTCACCAGGAAACCGACGGTTGCCATGGCTAGCTGGAGGGCGGCGCCGGAGGTGGGACGCCCGACCGGGGCGGTGGACCCGGCTTGCCGGTTACGGATGCTGGTCATCGTTCAACTCCGTCGGGATCGTCGTGCTGCTGTCGCGGCGCCAAAAGGGGAATGCGCGGTCCGCTTCACCGGTACGAGCCTTGCTCGAGCCAACCCACCCCGGCAGGGCCGGAAGACCTGGCCCAGGAGGACGTCCCACCTGTCACGGCAGGGTGAGCAGACCGACCGGGGTGCCGGGACGCCAACCGGGCGGCACCACGGCCAGCGCGGCGGCCTCCGCCGCCGCGCCGAGGTATCCCGGGTGCGCACCGCCGACCAGCCGAAGGCCCTGCGCGCCGCGCCGGACCGGCACGATCCGGGTGTTCCGCTCGTCGAGGCGCAACGGATCGGTGAGGACGGCGGTGTCCAGATCGACCGGCGGCCGTCCGGCTAGCCCGGTGAGCAGCGGGTCGATCAGGGTGAGCGCGGCGACCAGCGCCGCGTACGGGTTGCCCGGCAGGCCGACGATCCAGCGGGCCCCGGCCTGGGCCAGGACCTGTGGGTGCCCGGGCCGGCACCGCAACCCGTCCACGTACGTCACGGCCCCAACGTGCCGCAGTGATGCGTGCAGCCCGTCCGCCGGGCCGACGGAGGACGCCCCGCAGACGACCGTCACGTCGGCCTCTCGCGTGCTGTCCGCGATCGCCTCGGCGAACCAGTCGGGCTGATCGCCGACCATCCGCGGACCGAGGAGGTCCGCTCCCCAGGCGGACAGCAGCGGGGTCAGCATCGGGCCGATCGCGTCCCGGACCCTGCCCCACGGGGGACGGCCGGCGTGGACCACCTCGTCGCCGCTGATCAACAGGCGGACCCGGGGTCGGGCCCGGACTGTTAGGCGGTCGAGGCCGACGCTCGCGGCCAGCCCCAGCACCGCCGGCGTGACCGGCGAACCCGGCGGCACCAGTTCCTGACCGCGGGCGGCATACTCGCCCGCGCACCTGATGTGCCTACGATCGCCCGGCGCCGCCCGCAGGACGTCACCGATCCGGTCGGCGATCTCGTAGGGCACGATCCGGTCCGCCTGGCCCGGGACAGGAGCGCCGGTTGCCACCTCTACGGCGGTCCCCTCTACCAGGGGCGCGACGGCGTGGGTGCGACCGGCCAGGATCTGGCCGACCACCCGCCATGGGCCCGGCCCTCGCACCGCGTATCCGTCCATCGCGGAGTTGTCAAACCCGGGCAGCGGGACCGCCGCGATCAGTGGCGCCGCGAGGGTCCGGCCGGCGGCGGAGGCTAGCGGCACCGACTCCGCGGGCAGGGGAGCGGAGAGCCGGTGGGCTAGCGCCCGCGCAGCGGCCCACTCCGTCACGGGTCGGGGCGAATGGTGACTGTCGGTGTGGTGCGGTGCGATGGTCACCGGTGGTTCCTCCCTGCCGGGACGTCGGGCTGCCGTCCGCCGGAGGCAGCCGGGGGCGGTCTCCAGGCGGTCGAGGCTGCGGTGGGTCACCGGCGCGAGCGGGTCCGACCGCCGCGCGGGGCGGGCAGCCGGGGCGGCCCTTCCCATCCGGGGCGGGTCGGCCGCAGTCCGGGCCGGTCGTCCCGGCTGCGATAGACGACGTAGGGGCGGGTGGCGTAGCCGACCGGGGCGCTGAACGCATGGACGAGGCGGGTGAACGGCCAGAACGCGAAGAGCGCGAAGGCGGCCAGGATGTGGATCTGGAAGCCCATCGGGACGTCGACCATGATCTCCGGATCCGGGCGGAGGTAGAACAGCGACCGGAACCACGGAGAGATGGTCTCCCGATAGTCGTAGCCGGGGCCGGCGACGTTGGCCTGCACCGTGGCCCAGAGGCCCAGCACGATCACCCCCGCCAGCACCACGTACATCGCCTTGTCGTTGCGGGTGGTGGCGGCGAAGATCGGCCCGGTCAACCGGCGGCGGGCGATCAGGATGCCCAGCCCGATCAGGGTGCAGAAGCCAGCTACCGTGCCGATAAACACGGCCATGAGGTGGTAGGTGTGCTCGGTGACGCCGACCGCCTCGGTCCAGGACTTCGGGACCACGAGGCCACCGACGTGTCCGATCAAGACCATCAGTACCCCGAAGTGGAACAGCGGGCTACCCCACCGCAGGATGCTGCTCTCGTAGAGCTGGGAGGATCGGGTCGTCCAGCCGAACTTGTCGTAGCGGTGGCGCCAGATCAGGCCGCCGACGAGGACCGCGATCGACAGGTACGGGTACACCACCCACAGCAGGATGTTCATCGGCGTCCTCCAGTCGTGTCGACCAGTCCGAATGGTTCGAGTCCGACCTGCTCCACCGGCGGCCCGGTGCGGGCCAGCCGGGCGGCGGCGGCGATGTCCCCGGCCTGGGCAGGCGGCAGCATCTCCCGGACGGCGGCGACGGCCTGCCGGTACACCGACTTCTCCCGCCCCAGCGCCTCGACCAGCAGGTCGAGGCCGACGCGGTTCTCCCGCAGCAGCCGCCACCCGTCGTCGTCGGCAGCGGCCAGGTCGAGGACAGCGGGCAGGAAGTCGGGCAGCTCGCCGTCGACAACGGTCAGTCCGGCCGCCTTGTATGCGGCGGCGAAGTCGACCAGCGCCTCACCCCGGCGACGGGTGTCGCCGCAGGTGTAGTAGGTCAGGTGCAGGCAGCAGCGGCGCCGGAAGTCGAACACCTCCACATAGGCGGTCCGCAGGTCGACCGGCGCGGCGGCTTCCCGGTGGGCGACCACCTCGCGCAGCGCCCGGGCGACTTCGGCCGGCAGGCCGTCGAGCGCGGCCCGCACGGCGGGCAGCGCCGCGAGGACCTCCTCTTCGGGATAGCGCAGCAGCAGGGACGCCGCGCGGGCGGCCACCGCCCGCCAGATCGGCTGGCTCACGGGTTACCTCCGTCGACGGGTGCGGATTCGTGGCTGCGGGGCGGGAAGAGGCCATTCGGGCTGCCTTTGCCGTCCCAGTTGAGCAGGTTGACCCGGCGAGGTTCGTCGCCCGGGTCGGTGAAGCCCTCCGTCGTCTGCCGGTCGCGCAGCATGTGGAAGGTCTCCACCTGGACCGGCACCGGCGTGCCGGAGGACTCCCCGAAGGGCCCCTGGCCGTACGGGCCGCCGCCGCCCATCCCGGGGCCGCCCTCGTAATCGAGGCTGCACTCGGTGGCGATCTTCTCCAGCCGGTGCGCGTCCTCGGCGTGCGCGGCGGGGATGACGTACCGCTGCTCGTACTTGGCGATGGCGAGCAACCGGTACATCTCGTCCATCTCCGCGCCGGTCATGCCGACCGCGGCGGCGATGGACTCGTCGCGCTCCTCGCCCAGGTTGATCCGGCGCTGGTAGGCGCGCATCGCGGCGAGCCGGTTCAGCGCCCCGCGCACCGGCTCCGGATCGCCGGCGGTGAAGAGCTCGGCGAGGTACTCCACCGGGATCCGCAGCGCGTCGATGGCCCCGAAGAGGTTGCCGACCTCCTCCGCGTCGTGGCCGGTCTCCCGCAGCACGTCAGCCACCGGCGACAGCGGCGGGATGTACCAGACCATCGGCATCGTCCGGTACTCCGGGTGCAGCGGCAGCGCCACCTCGTAGCGCATGATCAGATCCCAGATCGGCGAGCGCTGCGCAGCGTCGATCCAGTCGTCCGGGACGCCGGCCTCGCGGGCGGCGGCAACCACGGCCGGATCGTGCGGGTCGAGGAAGACCGACCGCTGCGCGTCGTACAGGTCGTGTTCGTCGGCGATGGCGGCGGCCTCGGCGACGCGGTCGGCGTCGTAGAGCATCAGCCCGAGGTAGCGCAGCCGCCCCACGCAGGTCTCGGAGCAGATGGTGGGCTGGCCGATCTCGATGCGCGGGAAGCAGAAGGTGCACTTCTCGGCTTTGCCAGTGCGGTGGTTGAAGTAGACCTTCTTGTAGGGGCAGCCGGTCACGCACATCCGCCAGCCCCGGCAGCGGTCCTGGTCGACCAGGACGATGCCGTCCTCGGCCCGCTTGTAGATCGCCCCCGACGGGCAGGAGGCCGCGCAGGACGGGTTGAGGCAGTGCTCGCAGATGCGCGGCAGGAAGAACATAAAGGTCTTCTCGAACTCCTGCTTCACCTGGCCGGAGACCTTCGCCAGCACCGGATCGCCGGCGGCGATCTCGTTGCCGCCGGCGAGCGAGTCGTCCCAATTGGCGCTCCAGGTTATCTTCGTGTTCTGGCCGGTGAGCAGCGACTTCGGCCGGGCTACCGGGGTGTCCTCGCCGGCCGGCGCGTTGATCAGGTGCTCGTAGTCGTACGTCCACGGCTCGTAGTAGTCCTGCATGGATGGCAGCTTCGGGTTGGCGAAGATGCTGAACATCTTCTTCATCCGGCCACCGGAGCGTGGCTTGAGCTTGCCGGAGCGGGTCCGCACCCAGCCGCCCTGCCAGCGCTCCTGGTTCTCGTAGGTGCGCGGGTAGCCCTGCCCGGGGCGGGTCTCCACGTTGTTGAACCAGACGTACTCGACGCCGGAGCGGTTGGTCCACGCCTGCTTGCAGGTGACCGAGCAGGTGTGGCAGCCGATGCACTTGTCGAGGTTCATCACCATCGCCATCTGTGCCATGACCCGCATCAGTACTGCACCTCCTGTGAGCGGCGGCGGATCACGGTGACCTCGTCGCGTTGGTTGCCGGTCGGGCCGAGGTAGTTGAACGCGAAGGACAGCTGCGCGTACCCGCCGATGAGGTGGGTGGGCTTGACCAGCAGCCGGGTCAGCGAGTTGTGGATGCCGCCGCGCCGGCCGTTGGTCTCCGATTTGGGCACGTCGATTACCCGTTCCTGGGCGTGGTACATGTAGACCGTGCCCTCGGGCATCTTGTGCGTCACCACGGCCCGGCAGACCACCACGCCGTTGCGGTTGACCGCCTCGATCCACTCGTTGTCCCGGACGCCGATCTTCGCCGCGTCGGCCTCGCTCATCCACATCGTCGGTCCGCCCCGGGACAGCGTGAGCATGATCAGGTTGTCCTGGTACTCGGAGTGGATGGACCATTTCGAGTGCGGGGTGAGGTAGCGGACGGTGATCTCCAGCTCCCCGTTGCGGCCGAGTCGCGGTTCGCCGAAGAGCTTGTGCATGTCCAACGGCGGCCGGAAGATCGGCAGCGCCTCGCCGGCCTCGTGCATCCAGTCGTGGTCGAGGAAGAAGTGCTGCCGGCCGGTGAGCGTGTGCCAGGGCTTGAGCCGCTCGGTGTTGATGGTGAAGGGGGAGTAGCGGCGGCCGCCGTGCTCGCTGCCCGACCACTCCGGGCTGGTGATCACCGGCACCGGGCGGGATTGGGTGTCGGCGAAGGTGATCTGCTTGCCCTCGTGCTCGGCCGCCAGGTCCGCCAGGCGTACCCCGGTGCGCTTCTCCACGTCCCGGAAGCCCGCGGTGGCGACTCGCCCGTTGGTGGTGCCCGACAGTGCCAGGATCGCCTCGCAGGCGTGCGTGTCCTTCGCCAGCGACGGCCGCCCGTCCGCGGCGCCGCCGCGCACCTCACCGTTCTTGCGGCGCAGATACTCGACCTCCGGCCGCACGTCGACCGAGAAGCCCTTGCTGGTGGTGCCGAGGGTGTCCATCAGCGGCCCGAGCGCGGCCATCTTGTCGGCGATTGCGCCGTAGTCCCGCTCGACCACCACCAGTTTCGGCATGGTCCGGCCCGGCACCGGGGTCTCCCCGGTCGCCGCCCAGTCGCGGACCCGGCCGTGCGGGGTCGCCATCGCGTCCGGGGTGTCGTGCAGCAGCGGCGCCGCGACCAGGTCCTTGCGTACGCCCAATCGCGGCCCGGCGAGAGTGGAGAACGCCTTCGCGATGCCGTGGAAGGCGTCGAAGTCGGTCCGGGTCTGCCACGGCGGGTTGATCGCCGGGGTGAAGGCGTGCACGAACGGGTGCATGTCGGTACTGCTCAGGTCGTGCTTCTCGTACCAGGTGGCAGCGGGCAGCACGATGTCGGAGAAGAGCGTCGTGGAGGTCATCCGGAAGTCCAGGCTGAGCAGCAGGTCGAGCTTGCCCTCCGGGGCCTCCTCCCGCCAGGTCACGTCCTTGGGCCGCAACTCCTCCGGCGCCTCCTCGGCGCGCAGGTTTGCGGAGGTGCCGAGCAGGTGCCGCAGGAAGTACTCGTTGCCCTTGGCCGACGAGCCGAGCAGGTTGGCCCGCCAGACGGTCAGCACCCGTGGCCAGTTCTCCGGCGCGTCCGGGTCGGTGCAGGCGAACGTCACGTCGCCCTCGCCGAGCCGCTCGGCCACCCAGCCCGTCGGGTCGTCCGGCCGGGCGGCGAGGGCCTCGTCGGCCAGGTCGAGCGGGCTGCGGTCGAAGGTGGGCATCGACGGCATCCACCCCGAGCGGGCCGACTGGGCCAGCAGGTCCATGGTGTGCTTGCCGGCGAACGCGCCGGTGCCGGTGGGGGAGGAGACCACGTCGGCGGAGTAGGTGTCGTAGCGCCACTGGTCGGTGTGCACGTACCAAAAGGCGGTGCCGATCATCTGCCGGGGCGGGCGGACCCAGTCCAGGCCGAACGCGAGCTGCGCCCAGCCGGTCGCCGGGCGGCACTTCTCCTGCCCAACGTAGTGCGCCCAACCGCCGCCGTTGACCCCCTGGCAGCCGGTGAGGGTGACCAGCGCCAGAATCGCCCGGTAGGTGGCGTCGGAGTGGAACCAGTGGTTCGTGCCGGCGCCGAGCAGGATCATCGACCGTCCGCCGGAGCGGTCCGCGTTGTCGGCGAATTCCCGCGCCACCCGGGCCACCTGCGCCGCCGGCACGCCGGTGACCGGCTCCTGCCACGCCGGCGTGTACGGCGCCTCGACGTCGTCGTACCCTGTCGGCCACTGGCCCGGCAGGCCGTCGCGGCCTACCCCGTAGTGGGCCAGCACCAGGTCGAAGACGCTGGTCACCAACTGGCCCCGCACCGTGCGTGTCGGCACGCCCCGGCGCAGCGCCTGCGGGGTGTCGGTGTCGAACCGAGGCAGCTCCACCTCCACCGCGTCGCCCGCCCCGAGGCAGGTCAGCGCCGGCTCCAGGTCGCCCAGGTCCAGGTTCCACTGGCCCTGCTGCTCGGCCCAACGGTCGCCGAGGCTGCCCCGCGGCACGGCGGGAGCGTCGGTGGCCGAGTCCCAGAGCACCGTCCGGAAAGCCGCCTCCTTGTCCGTCTCGCCCAGGTCGTCGGCGGTGAGGAACTTGCCCGGCCGGTACGCCCCGTCGACGCCCGGCTCCAGGGTGACAAGGAACGGCAGGTCGGTGAACCGGCGGACGTAGTCGACGAAGCGCGGGGTGCGCTGGTCGACGAAGAACTCCTTGAGGATGACGTGCCCCATCGCCATCGCCAGGGCGCCGTCGGTGCCCGGCTGGGCGGGCATCCACTCGTCGGCGAACTTGACGTTGTCGGCGAAGTCGGGGCTGACCACCACGACCTTCTGCCCGCGGTAGCGCGCCTCGGCCATCCAGTGTGCGTCCGGCGTGCGGGTCACCGGCACGTTGGAGCCCCACATGACGAAGTAGGAGGCGTCCCACCAGTCCCCCGACTCGGGCACGTCGGTCTGGTCGCCGAAGACCTGCGGGGAGGCCACCGGCAGGTCGGCGTACCAATCGTAGAACGACAGCATCGAGCCGCCGAGCAGGGACAGGAACCGGGCGCCGACGGCGTGCGACACCATCGACATCGCCGGGATAGGCGAGAAGCCGGCGACCCGGTCCGGACCGTACTCGGCGATAGCGTGCACGTGCGCGGCGGCGACCATCTCCTGGGCCTCGTCCCAGCCGATCCGGACCAGGCCGCCCTTGCCGCGGGCCTTCTGGTAGCGGCGGCGGCGCTGCGGGTCGGCCTGGATGTCCGCCCACGCGGCCACCGGATCACCGAGGCGGCCCCTGGCCTCCCGGTACATCTCCACCAGCACGCCCCGCGCGTACGGGTAGCGCACCCGGGTGGGGGAGTAGGTGTACCAGGAGAAGGCGGCGCCCCGGGGGCAGCCCCGAGGCTCGTACTCTGGCCGGTCCGGTCCGACGCTCGGGTAGTCAGTCTGCTGCTGCTCCCAGGTGATGATGCCGTCCTTGACATACACTTTCCAGGAGCACGAACCGGTGCAGTTCACCCCGTGCGTGGAACGGACCACCTTGTCGTAGGACCAGCGGTCCCGGTAGAAGACGTCCGCCTCCCGGCCGCCGATCTGGTGCAGCGTCCTGCCGTCGGCCGACACCTCGGCCCGGCGTAGCAGGCCGCCAACCGCCAGCAGCGCTCGACCCGCACTCTCGGTCGCTCGCGACATGAGCCTCATTCCTTCGATAGGGAGCCGTGATGCCCACCTTCACGACGGTGCGCAGTCGCACAACCGCAAGCAGGGGCGTCGCGGGCAATCCTGCCGAGCTATTACCTCGCCGATCCGGGCCGAAGGTCCCGAAATCACCAGGCGTTGTACCTGCAGGCAACGCGGCGGGCCTTTGGGTCCGCCCCGGCGGTGACGTGCTCCCTGGCCCGGGCGGCTGCCATTAGCCAACGTCTGCCTCGTGACGCGGACAGCGCCGACGAACCAGGGGGAGCGACCAGACGGCCAACAGATCGGTCCGGCATCCCCAGGGCAGAGGGCTGGCGCGTTCCCGGGCGGTTCCGCGAGGCGGACCGAACGGAGGCCGCCGGATCAGACCGGACTACACCGTCCGTCGAAGACCCGGCGCACGCGCCCACCGCTCATCGGCACGGCGAAGCGGCAGCCGGTTAGCCGCCGGTAGCCGCGTGGCGGCGTTGGTAGTTGCCCCCCGGGATGGTTCACCTGGACGCCTCGGCCGCCGGGGTGATCCGGTCCCAGGCCGGGACCGGCAGCGCGATCACCGCTGCCGGGAAGAGACCGTGCTCCTCGTTGTCGATGTGTCGGTGCAGCCGGTCCAGAGCGGCCAGCACCGCGGGCCAGTCCGGGTCGGCCCGGTCGACGCGGCCAAGTACGCCGTGGATGTCGTCGTGCTCAGCGCAGAGCTTCGCCACTGCCTCGATCAGGCTGCCCTCGGCCCGCAGCTCCGCGAAGAGGCCATCCTCCTCTGTGGCAGTGTGCGGCATCAGCAGCGCCAGCAGCGCGTCCAGCGCCGCCAGGGCGCCCGGGCCGCCGGTGCGCGCCGCGCCGCGCAGCCGACCGGCCGCGTTCGCGATCGCCTCGTGCTCGGCCGAGAGCCGGCCGATCGCCGGGAACTCCCGGCAGCCGCAGTAGCAACACACTTCGTCTCCTGACCGCGAGGGGTGGACGACCTCATCGTGCGTACCGGCAACCCCGGCCAGTAGGGACGAACGGCCCGGTGCGCCAGGACGGCAGACTGCTCAGATCGCCGCCGGCTGGCGGGAGAGGCGGATCTGCCACACGTCCGGCCCGTCCTGCAGCCACTCGCTGAGTACGCCGTCGCCCAAGCGGGCTGCGACCTCGGCCAGCGGCGGGCGGGGTGTGTGCGGGGCTACCAGCACCAGCGCTCCACCGCCCGGCAGCGCCTCCAGCACCCGCGCGTGGCGCTGGTCGTGCGGCAGCTGCCGGACGACCAGCCGGGGATCGATGCCCAAGGTCGGGGCCGGCGCGTCGGCCGGGGGCTCGGTCACCACCGCAGCCGCAGCCACCACCGCACACGCCGCCATTCGAGCCTTCCGAGGAGCCGAGTAGATCGTGCATCCCCTCCAGCAATGTCGCCAGCAAGACGTCGACCACGTCCACGAGCAGCGGGACGACCAGGTCATTCTCCTTTGCCAGGTGGACGGCGAAGAGAGTGGCGAGGGCGTGCGCGGCGCCGGCGAGGCGTGCCGGCCGGTTACCGGTCTCCAGCTCGGCGGCCAGGCCGGTGATCGCCTGGTGCTCGTCTGCATCCCCCGGACCAGCAGCTCACCGTCGGCGGCGTAGAGCGAGTCCTACTCGGCGTGCGCGTGCGGCAGCAGTTCGTCGCGGTGCCGGAGCGCCCTGCGGCGTCGCCCTGGTCGGCTGCGGTCAACAGGTTTCCGACTTGCCGGTCGAGGTCGACGGCGAGCTGGGCGTGGCCCCGGACGACGGCCTGCGCGGCCTCGCGGTCGGCAGGGGAGCGTGAGGCGGACATGGAACCCTCCAGGGTTTTGCGGGCGAACGACGTTGTAACGTTCTCTGCCGTGGAAACATCGAGAACAGGGCCGGTCGGCGAGACTATCGACCCGCAGCGCCACCGGGCTCTCGGAACTGCCAGCCGAGCCTCGATCCTGGAGCTCGTGCGGGCCGCCGGCGCTGGCATGACGATCGCCGAGGTCGGGGAGCGGACGGGCCTTCACTTGTCCACCACACGCACCCACCTCGACCGCCTGGTCGACGCCGGGTTGCTGGTCAAAGCGCGGGCCAGTGGGGGCCAGCCCGGACGGCCGGCGTGGCGTTACCGGGTTGCCGTCGCGGAGGCCCCGGCACCCGCTCCGTACCGGGCGCTCGCCGCCGCCCTGCTCGAATACCTGTCGCGGCGTGGCCACGGCGACGTCCGGGCGGAGGCCACCCGCGCCGGCCAGGACTGGGGACGTCACCTCGCCGCCACCACCCCACCCGGCAGGGAACCGGTCGACACGTTGCTCGACGTCCTGCGCGGACTCGGCTTCAGCCCTCGCCGGCACAGTACGGCCGACGGGACGACCGAGATCTATTTGCATTCCTGCCCCTTCCTGGAACTGGTTAACCGCAACCCCGACGCGATCTGCGCGCTGCACGTCGGCGTCGTCCGCGGCACGCTCGAACACGCCGGTGCCCCACCGGCCGGCGCTGTGCTCGAACCCTTCGGCGCACCCGACGCCTGCGTGGTGCGGCTGGCCCTGCCGAATATCACCGAAAAGCCGGCATGAACCCCTGCCGATGGCCCTGCGTCGGCGGCTCCCCGTCCTCGCCACCGGCGGCTTCGCCCTGGTGAGCGGTCTCTACGCCGCCCTGCTGCTGCTCGACCCGCCGGTGCCCGCGCCGCACGTCCCGCTGGAGCGGGTGCACGGTCCGCTGATGGTGCTGGGCTTCATTTGGCACCCTGGTGGCGCTGGAATGCGGGGTAGCCCTCGGCGCCCGGTGGGCCCTGCTCGCACCCGCCTGCTCCGGTGCCGGTGCTGCTAGTGCTGATCGGGCCGAGCCTGCCCTGCCAGCTGCCGCTCATGCTCGCCTCGGTGCTGTTGCGGCTGTGGCACCGGCAGCCCGGTCCTGCTGGCCCAGGCCACCGGCCGCGCTGACCTGGTACGACGGCCTCCCGCCTAGCAATCTCGTTCACGAGTGTCCGTCGTGATCGCCACCGGGATGGTTGGGCACCCACCGGACACCCAGTTTTGGCGCTCGGGCGGTTGCCCAGATCAGTTGAGCGGGGCGGTCCCCTCGGTGTACGGAGCAGGTCGCGCAGAGTGGTCGAGCTGATCTGGCCAAGTGCCACCTCTCCGTCAAGGTTGGTGGGGCCTATCTGGCGGATGGGTTGCGTCCGCGGAAGTGGTGTACGACTTGCCCGTGATGGGCGTGTTGCGTAGATGAGAGACGGCCATCGCGTCGATCCTTCAAGACGACCAAGTCAGAGAAGGAAGAGAGGACGCGATGGCCGCTTCAGAGAGTGTGAACCCTGTTGACCTGCTGCGCGAGCAGATCGAGGGCGCGTCGCCGGACGTGTTGCAGGCGATGATCAAAATGTTCGCGCAGGCGGTGATGTCCGCCGAGGCCGATGCCATCTGCGGAGCCGGCTATGGGCAACGCAGCGACGAGCGGGTCAACTCTCGCAACGGCTACCGGCCTCGGGAGTGGGACACCCGCGCCGGAACGATCGACCTGGCGATCCCCAAGCTCCGTCAGGGCAGCTACTTCCCCGACTGGCTGCTGACGCACCGGCGACGGGCAGAGCAGGCCCTGGTCTCGGTGGTCGCCACGAGCTATCTGCTCGGGGTGTCGACGCGGCGGGTGGAGAAGCTGGTCGAGACCCTCGGCATCCGGCAGTTGTCGAAGTCGCAGGTCTCGGAGATGGCCGCCCACCTCGACGCCCAGGTCGAGGCGTTCCGCAACCGACCCCTGGACGCCGCCCACTACACGTTCGTGTGGATGGACGCGCTGACCATGAAGGTCCGCGAACACGGCCGGACCGTCAACGTCCACGCCCTGATCGCGGTCGGGGTCAACGCCGACGGCCAGCGTGAAGTCCTCGGCGTCGACGTCGCCTCGGACGAGGACGGCGCCGGCTGGCTGGCGTTCCTGCGCAGCCTGACCGCCCGCGGACTCTCCGGCGTCCAACTGGTCATCTCCGACGCCCACCGCGGCCTCGTCGCCGCGATCGGCGCCGCCCTGCCCGGCGCCACCTGGCAACGATGCCGCACCCACTACCTGCGCAACCTGCTCACGAAGGTGCCGAAGTCGGCGCAGCCGTGGATCGCGACCCTCGTGCGCACGATCTTCGACCAGCCTGATGCCGACGCCGTCCACGCCCAGTTCCGGCGGGTCGTGGCCACGATCGAAGCGAAGTTCCCCGCCGCGGCCGAACACCTCGACGCCGCCCGCGATGACCTCCTCGCGTTCACCAGTTTCCCGCGCGAGATCTGGCGTCAAATCTGGTCGAACAACCCGCAGGAGCGACTGAACAAGGAGATCCGCCGCCGCACCGACGTCGTCGGGATCTTCCCCAATCGGGCGGCGATCATCCGCCTTGTCGGTGCTGTCCTGGCCGAGCAGACCGACGAGTGGACCGAGGGTCGCCGCTACATGGGCCTGGAACTCCTCGCCAAAGCCCGCCTGATCACCGTCGACACCAGCCAACACGACACCGACCAACCCGACCCCACCCCGATCGCCGCATAGCATCAGACCGGATCACGCGATGGCCGTCTCTTACACCATCAGCGCGGACGTGACCGGCGGATGAACCTCCTGCAACACCCGCATGCCGGGAGGACGCACACGACGCCCTTTTCGTTGCGCCAGACCGCGATGATCGTGTTTCCCCAGCCGAGACCATGGCAGCGATCGTTGCGTGCTCTGTGCAGAAATTCTGCACCTGAGCCGGTGGCGATGCACACGCCGGAGGAGAGGCTGCCTGCGGCAATGACCAGCGTCGTCCCACCGTAGCCAGGCGCCATACGCGGATTGAGCACGGCATTGGCGTAGGCGATCAGCGAGTTCATGTGAGATGCCGTTCACCCGGCGGAACCTATCGACAGGTCATGTTCTCCACGAGGCCCGTTGATAGACATCCCGGCTCTCCCCTCGCGATGCGGCTGCCTGTCATCTCGTCGCAGTCGACCTGTCCATTGGGAAAGCGGCCCACCACCCGCGTCCCGCGCCGAGCGCGCCTTGACGCACAGACGGACTCCGCCGAGGCGGCGGCCGGGCCGCTTCGGTTCGGGTCACCGGCCGAGCGGCCCTTCACCGGCCTGCCCACCGGCGTTTCTCGGACGTCGCACCCGCGCAGAGCCGCGTACCGAGAGCGCGCACGCCTAAACGGCAAGGCAGGCGGGATAGCCGCGGCAGGAGACGGGCCGTCCTGTTGTATTCCCCTCATCCATAGACCCAGCCGCTTCGTTGACCGTGGGCACATAGTGGCCTAGCTTCGATACAGGTCAAACCTGCCCGCCGATGCTTCACGCTGAGTCCTCGACTCGCTGACCTGACCTAACACGGGGGAGCGCCCCCGCTCGGCGTCGGCCGACGCGGGGGCGTTGTGTACGCAGGGCCATTCGGCTTCCAGCCCGACGGCGCGGCAGATGCGGCGCCGCTGCTGCCGGTGTAGCCGGGTGATACGGGCGACGTCGGGTGTGCTCGGTGCCGGGGGCGGGCGGCGCCACTATGGGGTGGGCGAGTTCTGGGCGAGCCTTGTCGAGGGCCTCCTTGGCCTGGCAATGGTGTGGGCGGCATGTACGAGTCGGCTGGCCACGTCGAAATGGTGACAGGTGCGACTAAATGCCCCCATCCTCCCAAGGAGGGCGGGGTCATTTAGCGGGCGTCGGGCGCTGGCCGGGGCGTCACCGGAGCACCGCGCGAGCGACTTTTCCGGTTATCGGCACGAGCTTGTGTCCGCCGGGCGAGTCGCTGAGCGTGGCAGTCGATGTATACCGCGGAACGCTCCTCGATGCTGAGGCTCGCCGCGCTGCGGGCTATCGCATCCGGTACGCCAGTACCCTGCGGTGCTACGGCGCGCAGGGCAAACAGCGGTGACAATCAGGAGAGCCAACACGTCGGCCACGAGGGCGAGCGGCCCGGTCGTCCACGTCAGCTTCACGACCACGCCCCCGGGAATCGGGGTGATAGTTGCCGCCGTCATCCAGCCACGCTGCCCATCGCGACAGCTGCGACGGCCACGCCGCCCACAGGTAGTCCTGCTGGTAGCCGCCCACCAGCCCCGCGCCCTTGACCGCCACCCCGCGCCGCCTGACCAGAACCTGTTCACGGATGACGAGGACCACGATCGTGCCGAAGAGCAGCAGGCTGGTCGACGCGGCAGACCTGTGCAAGGCGGCCGACGTCGCCAGCGCGCACCGGGCGGAACTTGACGAGACCATCGAGCCGCGGCTGCTGATGGATGACCTCTGACCGTCAGCCTCAGCCTCGCCGCCGACGGTCACCGGGGTCCTCGACAGGGACCGCACATGGTGGGGTGACCCGGCTGCAGACTGGGCCATCACTGATCCTTCGGGCGAGCAGGTAGGCGACGTTGTCTTGCCAGCCCCGGACGGTCCGCTGAAGACGACAAGGGACGGCATTGTCTCCACAAGATCGTTTACCGCTCATTCCGAGCGCACGGCACAGCACCCGTCCCTGCCGTGAACTTCGTGTGGGTCAGACGCCCTTGGGGTGCCAGACGGTCTTGGTCTCCAGCAGCGTGGTCATCCGGGTGATGCCGGGGTCGGCGTGCCAGTCGTGGTCGGCCGGGGCCGGCCGCAGCACCCGCTTGAGGTTTTCCGCGGCCTTGATCTCCAGGTCGGCGGCCAGCTCGGCGTCGGCGACGCCGGTCAGGTCGATCGCGTTGACGTCCATGTGCGCGGCGAGCGTCGGCACGGTCTCGGTCAGCCGGCCGGTGAGGATGTTGACCACCCCGCCGGGCAGGTCGGAGGTCGCGAGCACCTCGGCCAGTGTCACCGCCGCCAGCGGCGCCGCCGGGGAGGCGGCCACCACCACCGTGTTGCCGGTGACGATCGCCGGGGCGATCACGCTCACCAGGCCGAGCAGCGCGGGCTCCTCGGGGGCCACCGCCGCCACCACGCCCGTCGGCTCCGGCGCGGACAGGTTGAAGTACGGGCCGGCCACCGGGTTCGCGCCGCCGTACACCTGGGCGATCTTGTCGGACCAGCCCGCGTACCAGACCCAGCGGTCGATCGCCGCGTCCACCTCGTCGGCCGGGACGCCCAGGGCGACGAACTGCTCGCGCCGGCCCTCCAGCATCTCGGCGACCCGGTAGAGGATCTGACCCCTGTTGTACGCGGTCGCCCCGGCCCAGCCCTTCACCGCGGCGCGGGCGGCCACGACCGCGTCCCGCGCGTCCTTCCGGGAGGCAAGAGACACGTTCGCGGATTGCACGAGATACGACCGTCCCGACTCGCTGCGCGGGAACTTCCCGCCGATGAAGAGCTTGTACGTCTTGCGTACCGCGACCCGCTCAGACATTGAGGTACCCCTCCAGCCCGTGCCGGCCGCCCTCGCGACCGTAGCCCGACTCCTTGTAACCGCCGAACGGCGAGGTCGGGTCGAACTTGTTGAACGTGTTGGCCCACACCACTCCGGCGCGCAGCCGGTCGGCCAGCCACAGGATCCGGGAGCCCTTGTCGGTCCAGATCCCGGCCGACAGCCCGTACGGCGTGTTGTTGGCCTTCTCGACGGCCTCCGCCGGGGTGCGGAACGTCAGCACCGAGAGCACCGGGCCGAAGATCTCCTCGCGGGCGATCCGGTGCGCCTGGGTGACGCCGGTGAAGATGGTCGGCGCGAACCAGAAGCCGCGCTCGGGCAGCTCGCACGGCGGCGACCAGCGCTCGGCGCCCTCGGCGGACCCGGCGTCGGACAGCTCCCGGATCCGGGCGAGCTGCGCGGCCGAGTTGATCGCGCCGATGTCGGTGTTCTTGTCCAGCGGGTCACCGACCCGGAGCTGGGCCATCCGGCGCTTCAGCGACTCCAGCACCCGGTCGGCCACCGACTCCTGGACCAGCAGCCGGGAACCGGCGCAGCAGACGTGGCCCTGGTTGAAGAAGATGCCGTTGACGATGCCCTCGACGGCCTGGTCGATCGGGGCGTCGTCGAAGACGATGTTCGCGGCCTTGCCGCCCAGCTCCAGCGTGAGCTTCTTGCGGGTGCCGGCGACCGAGCGGGCGATGGCGCGGCCGACCTCGGTGGAGCCGGTGAACGCGACCTTGTCCACGCCCGGGTGCTCGACCAGCGCCCGGCCGGTGTCACCGGCGCCGGTGACGATGTTCACCACGCCGGCCGGCAGGTCGGCCTGCTGGCAGATCTCGGCGAACAGCAGCGCGGTGAGCGGGGTGGTCTCGGCGGGCTTGAGCACCACCGTGTTGCCGGCGGCGAGCGCCGGGGCGATCTTCCACGCCAGCATGAGCAGCGGGAAGTTCCACGGGATGACCTGCGCGGCCACGCCCAGCGGCTTCGGGTCGGGGCCGAAACCCGCGTGCGGAAGCTTGTCCGCCCAGCCCGCGTAGTAGAAGAAGTGCGCGGCGACCAGCGGCAGGTCGACGTCGCGGGACTCCTTGATCGGCTTGCCGTTGTCCAGCGACTCCAGCACCGCCAGCTCGCGCGAGCGCTCCTGGATGATCCGGGCGATCCGGAACAGGTACTTGGCCCGGTCCCGGCCCGGCATCGGACCCCAGACCTTCTCGTACGCGGTCCGGGCGGCGCGGACCGCGCGGTCCACGTCCTCCTCGCCGGCCTCGGCGACCTCGGCCAGCACCTCCTCGGAGGCCGGGTTCACCGACTTGAAGCTGCCGCCGGAGGCCGGGTCGACGAACGCGCCGTCGACGAAGAGCCCGTACGAGGGCTTGATGTCCACCACCGAGCGGGACTCGGGGGCGGGAGCGTATTCGAACATCGCGTTCAGTCCAGGGTGAAGTAGTCGGGGCCGGCGTAGACGCCGGTCGTCAGCTTGGTGCGCTGCATGAGCAGGTCGTTGAGCAGGCTCGACGCGCCGAACCGGAACCAGTCCGGGCTCAGCCAGTCGGCGCCGACCGTCTCGTTGACCATGACCAGGTACTTGATCGCGTCCTTGGTGGTCTTGATGCCACCGGCCGGCTTCACGCCGACCTGACGCCCGGTGGCGGCGCGGAAGTCGCGCACCGCCTCCAGCATGACCAGCGTCACCGGCAGGGTCGCCGCGACCGGGACCTTGCCGGTGGAGGTCTTGATGAAGTCGCCGCCGGCCAGCATGGCGAGCCAGGACGCGCGCCGCACGTTGTCGTACGTGGCCAGCTCGCCGGTCTCCAGGATCACCTTGAGGTGTGCGTCCCCGCACGCCTCCTTGGTGGCGACGATCTCGTCGTAGACCTCGGAGTAGCGCCCGGCCAGGAACGCGCCCCGGTTGATCACCATGTCGATCTCGTCCGCGCCCGCCTCGACCGCCGCCCGCACGTCGGCGAGCTTGATCTCCAGCGGCGCCTGGCCGGACGGGAACGCGGTCGCCACGCTCGCCAGGTGCACGCCGCTGCCGCGCAGCACCTCGGCCACGTACGGAACCATCGACGGGTAGACGCAGACGGCGCCGACGTGCGGGCAGCTCGGGTCGGCCGGGTCGGGGCGCAGCGCCTTGGCGGCCAGCGCCCGCACCTTGCCCGGGGTGTCCGCCCCTTCCAGGGTGGTCAGGTCGACCATCCGGATCGCCAGGTCGATCGCCTCAGCCTTGGCCGTGGTCTTGATGGAGCGGGTGCCGAGTTGCGCCGCCCGCTGCTCCGCGCCGACCTGGTCCACGCCGGGCAGGCCGTGCAGGAAGGTCCGCAGAGCGGTCTCGGATCGTCCCAGCTCGGAAGGGTTCCGTATCTGAGTCATGGTCAGCCTCCCGTTGTTCCAGTGCGGTTGTCGGGCAGGGGCTGGACATGGTCCGCCGGGGTCGCCGGGGCGACGCGCGGGACGGGGAGCGCCGTCCCGGCCGGCGTGGAGGCCGGGACGGGTGGCGGCGGGTCGGCGGTGAGCCCGATCTGGTGCAGCTCGCCGGCGAAGTGGCAGGCGACGTGGCGCCCCGATGCCTGCTGCCGCAGCGGAGGTGACTCGTTGCGGCAGACGTCCCGCCCGGGGCGGGACGTCGGGCCGATCGGGCAGCGGGTGTGGAACCGGCAGCCCGACGGCGGACGCAGCGGGCTGGGCAGGTCACCGGCGAGCGTCACGTACTCCCGGGCGCGCTCGACCACCGGGTCCGGCACCGGCGCGGCCGAGATGAGCGCTGCCGTGTAGGGGTGCAAGGGGTCCGCGTAAAGCTCCTCGGCCGGGGCCAGCTCGACGATCCGGCCCAGGTACATGACCGCCACCCGGTGGCTGACCGCGCGCACCACCGCGAGGTCGTGCGAGACGAAGAGGTACGACAGGCCGAGCGTGGCCTGCAACTCGGCCAGCAGGTTCACCACCTGGGCCTGGATGGAGACGTCAAGGGCGGAAACCGGCTCGTCGCAGACCACGAAGGACGGGTCGAGCACTAGCGCCCTGGCGATGGCGATGCGCTGCAACTGCCCGCCGGAGAACTCACCCGGATATCGGGCGGCGTCGGCGGGGCGCAGGCCGACGCGCTCCAGCGCCTGCGCTACCAGGGCGGCACGTTCCCGGCCGTTGCCTGTGCGCTGCACCCGCAACGGCTCGCCCACCAGCTCGCCTGCCGTCATCCACGGGTTCAGGCTCGCCTTCGGGTCCTGGAAAATGATCTGGGCCTTGCGGTGTAGTCCGGCCGTTCGGCGCGCGCCGGGAGCGGTGACGTCAACGCCGTCGAAGTGGACCGTACCGCCGGTGGGTTGTTCGATGCCAATGGCCAGCCGGGCCAGCGTGCTCTTGCCGCAGCCGGACTCGCCGACCAGGCCGAGGGTCTCGCCGTGCCCGACCGTCAGCGACACGTGGTCGACGGCGCTGACCGAGCCCCGCCGGCCCCAGGCGAGCGACCGGCCGGACCGGAACTCCTTGCTGACCTCGCGCAGCTCCAGCAGTGGCGCCCCGGCGGTCGCGGCACCGAGGGCGTCGCCGTCGACCGCGCCGGCGGCCGTGGCCACTCCGGGCTTCCAGCAGGCCGCCGAGTGTCCGTCCGGCAGCACCGCCGCCGGCGGGTCGAGGGTGCGGCACCGGTCGTCGGCGTGCGCGCAGCGGGGGGCGAACCGGCAGCCGACCGTTGGGCGGTCGGAGATGCTGGCGGGCTGGCCCGGGATCGCCGTCAGCCCGCCGGGCGGGCTGTCCAGCCGGGGCACCGCCGCGAGCAAGGCCCGGGTGTACGGGTGCGCGGGGCGGGCGAAGATGTCGGCCGTGGCGCCCTGCTCGACGATCCGTCCGCCGTACATGACCAGCAGCCGGTTGCAGGTGCGGGCCACCACGCCGAGGTTGTGTGAAATCAGCACGACCGCCGTGCCCAGCTCGCGGTTGATCTTCACCAGCAGGTCCAGGACCTGGGCCTGGATCGTCACGTCCAGCGCGGTGGTCGGCTCGTCCGCGACGATCACCTCGGGGTCGTTGCTGATCGCCATCGCGAGGACGATGCGCTGCCGCATCCCGCCGGAGAACTGGTGCGGGAACTCGCGCAGCCGGGCCTCGGCGTCGGGGATGCCGACCAGCTCCAGCAACTCCCGGGCCCGCACCCGGGCCTGGCCGGCGGTGTATCTGCCGTGCGCGAGCATCGCCTCGACGAGCTGGTCACCGACCCGGATCACCGGGTTCAGCGCGGCCAGCGGGTTCTGGAACACCATGGCGATCCGGGCGCCGCGCACCGTGCGCAGCTCGCGCTCGGGCAGGGCGAGCAGGTCCCGGCCGGCGAAGTCGACGGTGCCGCCGACCCGGCCCGGTCGCGGCACCATCCGCAGCAACGACAGCGCGGTGAGCGACTTACCCGAGCCGGACTCGCCGACCACACCGAGGATCTCACCCCGGCTTAACTCCAGGTCGACGCCGTCCACCGCGACCAGCTCCCCGCCCGCCGGCGCGCGGAAGGCGACCCGCAGCCCGCGTACGGTGAGCAGGGCGTCCGCCTCCGGCGGCGGGCCGGTCGGGGGCGCGGCGGTCTGGCTGCTCATGGCTGGGGTCTCCGTTCGCTGTTCGAGCCGTAGTCGAAGACGAAGCGGTCCGCCCGGTACAGCTCACGGACGTACTCCATCGGCCGGTCGTCCTGGTCGAAGGTGAGGCTGTCGGTGACGATCACCGGGCTGCCCCACGGCAGGCCGAGCAGAGGGGCCACGGGCGGGTCCACGAACGACACCCGCAGCTGGTTCTCGGCGCGCGAGGGGCGCAGCCCAGCGGCCTTGAGCTGTTGGTAGACGCCGCAGGAGTCGATCGCCGCGCCGTCGATGGACTTCGCCACCCGGGGCGGATACCACGCCTCGACCAGCACCAGGGGCTCGCCGTCGGCGGCGCCGACCCGCAGCAGCCGGTACAGCCGTTGCGCCCGGGTGGCGCGTAGCTTGTGCCGCAGCTCCGGGGTGGCCTCCTCGGTGCCCTGCTCGACGACCCGCAGCTCGGCGGCCACTCCGGCGGTGCGCATCGCCTCCGAAAAGCTGGTCAGCGACGGCAGCACCAGGTGGATGCGCCGGTGGTTGACGAAGTAGCCGGCGCCGTGCCGGGCGGTGAGCCGCCCCTCAGTGACCAGCCGCTCCAGCGCTTGGCGCACCACGTGCCGGCTGACACCGTAGTGGCCGGCGATGGTGCTCTCCGACGGCATTCGGGCCCCGTGCGGCAGTGCGCCGTCGTCGACGACGGTCTGTAACGCGGACTTCACCTGGAGATAGAGCGGGTGGTCGCCGATCCGGTCGATCGGTGGCAGCTCAGCCGACATGAGCGTCTCCTCTGTGGAGGTTCCCGGGTGCCGCCGCGTGCCGCGGCCACGGCAGCGTACTGACCAGGGCGGCCAACAACACACCGAGTGCCGGCAGGATCCAGCGTTGCGCCCCGGGTGCGAGCCGGTGCGCCAGTTGCAGCGCGCCGGGGGCCAGCGCGGCCACGCCGGTGGAGGCGGCGATGATCAGCGGCGCCCCGAGCCGGCTGACCCCGCCGGGGGCGTAGCCCAGCCCCAGCAGCATCGGGAAGATCGGCGCCACCGCGGCGGTGGCGCCGATCGCCAGCACGGCCACCAGCACGGGCCCGGCCACCATCGGGAGCACCGCCAGCCCGGCCGTGCCAGCCAGGCAAAGCAGGACCAGCACGCCGCGCGGCGGCGTGATCGCCGGCAGCGACGCCGCGGCCCGGCCGGCGATCATGCCGAGGCCGGCGCCGAGCAGCACCTCGTCGGCGTGCTCGGGCACCACCAGGGCGGCGCCGGAGACCAGCCCGAGCTGGACCGCGGTGGCCAGGCCGGCGCAGGCGGCGAGCCGGGCCACCAGGGCGGCCGGCGGCCCGTCCGCTGGCGCGGCGAAGATCTGCCGGGGCGCGCGGAGCACCGCGAGCGCGGCGGCGAGCGCCCCGACGAGCAACAGGGGGCCGACGCCGATGCCCAGGCCGAGCAGAATCGGCGGCACCCCGTTGCCGGCGGCGAGCAGCGCCTGCAACCCCAGCACCGGCCGGGTGCCGGACCAACGGCGGGCGGCCAGGTCGGTGAGCCCGACGTTGAGCAGCGCGGCGGCCGGGGCCAGCGCCGCGAGGCCGAACAGGTGCGACGCGGTCACCGCCGGTCCGTCATCGAGGCCGATCGCCCAGGGCGCGGCGAGCAGCGCCAGGCCGAGGGCGAGCAGGGCGAAGCCGGGACCGGTCAGCCGGGCCGCGGCGGCGCGGCGTGCCCCCAGCGCCAGGCAGCCGGCGGCGACCAGTAGCAGGTAGCCGGCCATCGCGGCCGGGCGCTGCGGGAACACCCCCGCCGGTACGGTGAACGCGAAGCCGAGCACGACGAACCGGATCCCGACCGGGATCATCGCCGACCGGCCCCGCCGCACGCCGCCGCCCGGGTGCCCCGTGGCCGCTGGTGCCGGCGGACCCGCGCTCATGCCCGCTCCGTGGAGCTGCGGGTGGCGAAGCGGCGAGCGACAGCCTCACCGACCAGGTTCAGCGACACCACCAGCAGGCAGAGGGTCAGGGTCGGGAAGACCAGATACCAGGGCGCGGTGTAGACGTAGCCCCGCCCGTCGTTGATCAGGCTGCCCAGGCTGGGCATCGGCGGCTGGACGCCGAAGCCGAAGAAGCTCAGGCCCGCCTCGTACATGATCGCGCCGGGGATGCCGACGGACCAGGCGACCCCGAGCTGTACCGCCATCGGGCGCAGCACGTGCAGCCGCAGCACGTGCCACCGCCCGGCGCCGAAGCTGCGGGCGGCCGAGACGTAGTCGCGCTCGCGCAGGGCCAGCGCCTCGCCATAGACCAGCCGGGCCACGTCCGGCCAGCCGATGATCACCAGGGCCAGGGTCAGGGTGCCGAGGCTCGGGCCGAGCACCGCCGTCACGGCCATCGCCACCAGCAGGGCCGGGAACGCCAGCATGACGTCAGTGGTTCGCAGCAGCAGGGCGCGCACGACGCCGGGGGAGAAGGCTGCCAGGTAGCCGACGAACACGCCGACCATCATGACCACGGTGCGTACGCCGACGCCGATCAGGATCGAGGTACGCAGCCCGTAGAGCACTCGGCTGAGCATGTCCCGGCCGAGCTGGTCGGTGCCAAACCAGTGCTCCGGTCCGGGCGGGAACGGCGGCACGTTGCCCGGCGTCACGTTCACCGCCGTCGGGTCGTACGGGGACAGCAGAGGCGCCCCCACGCCCAGCACGAGCCACAGCCCGGCGACCACCGCGCACCAGATCAGAGTCCGGCGGCCTGGTCGACGGGCTCGGCCCGCCGTGGCCGGCCGCAGCCGGCTGCGAAGCTCAGTCATCATGGGCACCGATCCGTGGGTCGACGAGTCGGTAGGCGATCTCGGCGAACTGGTTGGTCAGCAGTACGACGATGGTGATGGCGAGCAGGGCGCCCTGCAACGCCGGCAGGTCCCGGTGCACCAGCGCGTCGTAGGCGTACTTGCCAGCGCCCGGCCAACTGAAGATCACCTCAACGATGGCCACGCCGCCGAGCAGCCGGGAAAGGTCGGCGGCGGCCACCGAGATCAGCGGCCCGTAGGAGACCCGCAGCACGTGCCGGCGGCCCACGGTCGCCGGCCGGACACCCTTGGCGACGGCGGTGCGCACGTGTTCGTCGTCGAGGTGCCCGGCGATCGACGCCCGCGCGAACCGGGCCACGAACCCGGCGGACGGGATCGCGCAGGTGACCGCCGGCAGCACGATCGCCGCGCTGAGGATCCCGCCGCTGCCCGAGGGCGGCAGCCAGCCCAGCCACTGGGCGAAGACCAGTTGCAACAGCAGGGCCAGCGCGAACATCGGCAGCGAGACCGCCACCGCCGACCCGGTCATCAGGGCGTTGGAGGCGAAGCGCCCGCCGCGCAGCGCGGCCAGCGCGCCGATCAGCAGGCCAGCCGTTAGGGCGACAACCTCGGCCACCACCGCCAGTTGGACCGTCGTCGGGAAGACAGCCAGCAGCTCCGTCAGGACCGGCCGCCCGGTCTGGAAGCTCGTGCCGAGGTCGCCCCGGAACAGCCCGCCGAGATACTCCAGCAGCCGCTGCGCGGCCGGCTTGTCCAGGCCTAGCTGTTCCCGCACCGCCTCGACGTTGCCCGCGTCCGCGCCGGCGCCGGCGACCACCCGGGCGGGGTCGCCCGGCAGCGCGTCGATGAGGACGTACGCCACCAGGGCGACCCCGAGGGCCAGCAGCGGGATGGTGACCAGCTGACGGAGGACCCTGCTCACTGATCTGACCTGGGCCGGCCGGTCACTGCGACACCCAGGTCTTGCGATAGTTGTGCGCGTCCATCGCCGAGGGCACATAGCCGCCGACGCGGGGCTGGTGGATGTCGACGTAGACGTTGTGCAGCAGCGGGATGTAGGCCAGCTCGCCCAGAACGGCGTCGCCGATCTGCTGGTAGAGCCCGCCGCGGGCGTTCTCGTCGAGATTGCTGCGAGCCTGGGCCAGCAGGGCGTCGACCTGCGGGTTGGTGTAGCGCGCCGCGTTGCCGAAGCCGATCCTGTCGGACGCGACCAGCGGGGTGATGAAGCTGTCCGGGTCGATGAAGTCCGGCACCCGGTAAGTCCAGGCCAGGTCGAAGTCGCCCTGGTCGAGGGCCTGCTGGTACTGCGCCGTCTCCAGCTGGTTGAGCTGGACGTCGATCCCGACGGCCTTGAGGTTGGCCTGGTACAGCTCCAGCGTCTTGGTCAGGTTGGACCACGACGGCGCGATCAGCCGCAGTGGCTTGGCCTGGGCGCCGGCCTGGACGACGAGCGCCTTCGCCCCGGCGGCGTCCGCGGCGCAGGCCGGCTTCGGCGCTGCCCTCTCCAGCGGCTTGGGCAGTAGCGTGTACGCCTCCGTGGCCCGACCCTGCAGGCCGGCGACGGCGGCGGCCCGGTCGACGGTGGCGCAGATCGCCTGCCGCAGCGGCTTCGACCCGCCGAGTGGCTGGCGCTGCATGTTGACCGCGAACATCTCGGTGTGCAGGGTCTCGGCGCGGCCCAGCTTGTCCGACCACTGGGGGTTCTTGGCGTACCGGTCGTAGCTGGCAGGCGGCAGCCAGGCGATGTCCATCTTGTTCGACTCGAACTCGATCATGCGGGTGTTCTCGTCCGGCACGAACCGCCAGACCACCGTGTCGAGATAGGGCCGGCCGTCCCAGTAGGCGTCGTTGGCGACGGCGGTGAGCTGCTGGTTGCGCTGCCACTCACCGAGCTTGAACGGCCCCGCCGAGACCACCTTCGTGCCGAAGTCGGCGACGCTGGCGGTGGCGGCCTTCTTCGACACGATCGCCAGCTGTGGGCTGGCCAGCAGGGCGGTGAACCCGGCGTACGGCTGGGTGAGTGTGATGGTGAGCGTCCGCTCCCCGCTCACCGCGATCCCGGAGATCGCGTCGGCCTTGCCGGTACGCAGCTCGGCGGCACCGGCCACGATGTCGATGATCTGCGCCCGGGGCGACTTGGTGGCCGGGGCGACCACCCGTTCGAGGCTGAACTTCACGTCCTCGGCGGTTACCGGGTCGCTGTTGGTGAAGGTGGTTCGCCGCAGCTGCACGGTCCAGGTCTTCCCGTCGTCGCCGACCTCGGCCTTCTCGGCCAGGGCCGGCTCGACCGCGTTGCCGGCGGTGTTGAACCGGAACAGGCCCTCCAGGATGTTGGTGCCGATGATGATCTGGTCGTAGCCGGTCAGCAGGGCCGGGTCGAGGTTGGCCGGATCGGCGGAGGCGAACGTGGTGAGCGTGCCACCGGTGCGGGGCTCGCCAGGGCCGGCGCTGGCGCCGCCGGAGAAGGTGTCGGAATCGATGGAGCTGCACGCGGCCAGCACGGCGACGAGCAGGACGGCCGCACCGGAACGGATCAAGGGACGGGGTCTCACGGGTGGCTCCCAACGGGTTGGAGCGCTTCTCAGCGCTACCGGGGTCGGTAGATGCGGCTCTCCTGGATGGTCTTCATGTTCAGGACGTACTGGAGTTCGTTGTCGAACTCGAAGGCGTCGTGCCCACGGTGCGCGGCGACGCGGGTGGCGAAGAGCTCGCCGGGCACCACGTACGGGATGCCGATGAGTTCCTCGCGGTGGCTGCCGGCGACCGGCAGGATCAGCCCGGCCTCGCCGAAGCTCGCCGCCGCCTCCTCGGTGGTGACCACTGCGCAGTGCGCGCCGAGCTGGGCGGCGGTGCGCAGGATCTCTTCGGCCCGGCTGCTGGAGCGGCCGGGCGGGGCGAGCAGCAGCAGCTCGCTGGTCGGGCCGGTGACGAAGAACTGCTCGTGGGCCCACTCCTCTAGGTGCTGCACGTTGCCGTTGATCCGGGCCAGCTCGTAGGTCTTGGCGCCGTAGAACATCGCCATCCCGTGCGCCGGGCCGCCGCCGACGATCATCACGTCGGAGTGCTCGGCGAAGCGCTGGGCGAGCTTGTCCGCCGGCCCTGCGCAGACCTCCACGGTCTGGTCGACCGCGCGCGCGGCGGCCCGGATCTGCTCCTTGATCTCGGCGACCCCGGCCTCGTCCAGGTGCCCGCGCAGCCGGCCCATCCGCAGCGCCACCAGCAGCAGGGTGGTGAAGCTGACGAGGTAGTTGGCCAGACCGAAGCTCGGCCGCCCGGCGCCGTCCTCCAGGTTGCTCGGCATCGTCAGTGCGCGTCCGTCGCGCTCCACCCGCTGGTTGAGGGTGTGCCGGGAGGCCTCGGCGAGCCTGCTGGTCGGGCTGCCGGTGACCGCCACCGAGAACGCCCCGGCGTCGGTCGCGCGGGCCGCCGCCTCGACGGTACGGGTGGCCTTTCCCGAGTTGGAGATGGCGAGCACCAGGCTCTGCTCGGGCAGGGCGTCGGCGGCGTACCGGCCGAACTCCAGCGCCTCGATCGGCTCGGTGGGCACCCGGGCAAACCGGTGGAACGCCATCCGGGCGGCGATACCGGCGAAGTACGAGTCGCCGCAGCCGGTGACGTAGACGTGCCGGGCGTCGCGAAGCTGCTCCTCGGGCAGCCGGGCGACCTGCTCCTCCACCACGTCGATGGCGGCCAGGACGGCGTACGACTGGTGTGCGATCTCGTACATCATGTCGTCGACGGAGACACGGTTCGGCTCGCCGTACTCGGCGGCCGGCGGCTCGATCAGATCGGTGGTCAAGACGGGGATCCTCCATCCAGGGTAGTGATCAAGTTTTTGAGACGCTGCTCGGCCAAAGAGCGGTCGACTGCCAAAGCGTTCAGCGCGCCGAAGGTCTCGACGATGAATGAGGCGGATACCGCGCCGTGGGCGGCGGCGAGCAGCGGATCGCCGGTGCGGACCAGGCCGACGAGGAAGCCGCCGCAGAACGCGTCCCCGGCACCGGTGGGGTCGCCGGGTTTGACCGGCACGACCCCGACCCGCCGGGCGGCCTCGCGGGTGTGCACCGAGCAGCCGTCCGCGCCCTCCTTGACGACCACCACGGGGCAGCGCCGAA
Source organism: Micromonospora sp. WMMD1274 (assembly GCF_049179035.1). NCBI lineage: Bacteria > Bacillati > Actinomycetota > Actinomycetes > Micromonosporales > Micromonosporaceae > Micromonospora > Micromonospora sp. WMMD1274. The sequence goes on along the minus strand of NZ_JBMHMG010000001.1, from coordinate 214,670 downwards.
CCAGCCCGGCCACGGTGGCGTCGGCGTCGGCGCGCACCGGCCAGGCGGTCAGCTCCTCCCGCCCCGGCAGCACGGCGGTGACCAGGTTGAGCAGCTCGTCGTTGAACTCGGTGCCGGTCTCGTCCCACCACGGCCAGTCCAGGGTGAGCACGGTCGACCCACTCGCCGCGCGCAGCCCGGCAGCGAGGTCGTGCAGGTTGGCGTGCGGGCCGGGCGCGAGGTGCACGCCACGGGCCCGCCGGAAGTGGTCGGGCAGTTGGGTCGGGGCCGGGCTGTAGCGGGGCCAGGCCTCCAGGTGCACCTCGGAGCCCATAGCGCTGAAGTCTTGAGACAGGTCGATCTGGGCGGCGACTTCGGGCGCGAGATCCGCCTCGGCGACCCGGTCGGTCCGGGAGCCGTCCGGCCGGTAGAAGACCCGGGACCGCAGGGCGTGGGCCTCCGGCAGCCGGTAGACCCCGGATGTGTCGATCCCGGCGGCGGCGATCCGGTCGAGCCAGCCGGCCGGGTAGTCGCTGCCGGCGCCGGCCACCATTCCGACCGAGTCCGACCAGACCCACGCGCCGACCGCCGCGTAGACGCCGTTGCCGCCGCACTGGCTCGGCGAGATGGTGCCGTCGGCGGTCACCACGTCGTCGATCGTCAGGTTGCCGGTCACCACGAAGTCGATGTCCATCGCTCACCCCCACTTGTCCGGACGAGTATGGGCAGCGTTCCGGGCGGCAGTCAATACTTGTCCGGAACAGTTGTCGAATTAGCGCGATAGGGCTACTCGGCTACCCGTGGCGTGCCCCGAACTCATCAAGCTGCTCGGCCTGTCGAGAAGGCAGGCGCTCGCCAGCCTGACCGTCGTCGCCGCGCTGCTCCTGGCCAGGCTGCTGCCCCTGCTCGGCATCGCGATTATCCCGATCGCCGGCATCGTGACCGGCGGCGCGATGACCGCGACCAGCCTCGCCGGGCGGCGCTTCAACGACGAACTGCGCGCCAGGCGCCGCGAGGTCGAAGGGGCGCTCGCGCTGGGTCTTTTCCCCGCGATGCGAAGCGTCGGGCCGACCGATACCGCCTGCTGGGATGAAGCGGTATGCAGGACCGTTCGTTACGGCCAGCGTCGCAGCCCAATATGACACCGCACCCACTGGTCCGCAAGATCGTGCATCTGTGGTGGAAGCACCGTCTGGGGCCGGTCACAATCGCCGTCCGGCTCGGCCTGGCGTCGTCAACGGTGCATGCCGTGCTGCTGCGGTGACGTCTCAACCGGCTCACCCACGTCGACCGCGTCACCGGCGAACCGGTGCGCCGCTACGAGCACCTAAAGCTTGGCGTGATGCTGCACGTCGACGTCAAGAAGCTGGGCAACATCCCCGGCGGGGCTGGCGCTCCCTCGGCGGCCCCGAAGGTGTCGGATTCGGGCAGGGCTGTTCGTAGTCAGTGTGAGGGGCAGCCTACGAGGGTGCTGTCGCGGTCATAGGAGGTGATGGGTGATGCGCCCGTGCGTCATGGTCTGCTGCATGTTCGATCTCGTCTGCCCATTGCCACCGTGATCGTCTCCGAGGTGCCGGACGAGGCGTTTCTGGCCCTCGGCATGTGCGATTGCGGGACGGCTACTTCGCGGGCTGGGCCGCGCTGCCGGGGCTGTTGACGGCGAAGGGATGCACGCGGTCTTCAACAACTTGCGCGTGGCCGATCGACCTTGGACGCCACGCTGACGAGTGTTCAGGCTGTTGCGGTTGATCATCGAGGGGTATGGGCATGGCAAAGCTGATTTATGTGAATAACGTGTCGCTTGACGGCTACATCGAGGACGAACGCGGCGCGTTCGCCTGGTTGCCGATGGACGACGAGGTGTTTGTTGTCTACACCGATCTCCTGCGGTCCGTGGGCACGTTCCTCTACGGACGGCGGCTGTACGAGGCGATGGCCGTCTGGGAAACCGACGCCGCTCTGGCCGCGCAGTCCGACCTTATGGCCGACTTCGCAAGCGTCTGGCAGGCAGCGAGAAAGGTCGTGTACTCCACGACTCTCGCCGCGGTGTCGACCGCCGACACCCGACTCGAACGCCGCTTCGATCCCGCTGAAGTACGCGAACTGAAGGCCACGGCCAGCAGCGATCTCACTGTTGGGGGTGCAAACCTCGCGGCGCAGGCTCTTGCGGCCGGGCTGGTCGACGAGTGCCAGCTGTTCGTCTGGCCCGTGGTCGTCGGCGGGGGTAAGCCGGGCCTGCCGACCGGCATGCGCGTCGACCTTGAACTCCTCGACGAGCGCCGATGCCGAAACGGCGTCGTGCACCTCCGCTACCGCCCTGTCGGGCAGTGAACGACCCCCTGTCCGATCGCCAGCGCTTGCATGACGGCGCAGCGCTGACGGCTGATCCGACCGGATGAGGTCGACTATCACCGACTCCGGTTGCGTCACCTCGCAGTGTGCGGAGGCGGCGAACACCGCGTGGGGACGGCGGTGGCGACAGCGAACCCAGTCGGGGAAAGGTTGCCCTGGATTCACCGGCGTTGAGAGATCCTGGCCTCGACCGGCCGAGGTGGACTGCTGGTCAGCCGCCTCCACACCTGCACCGTCGTCTGGACGACGGCCGTACAGAATCACCGACTGCCACCAACAACGTCTGCCAAGCCACGCACACCTTCACCGACGCCGGCATGTACACCATCGACGTCACCGTCCGCGACGACGCCGCCACCGACACCTCCGGCAGCGTGATCGTGGTCTACGACCCCGACGCCGGAACCGCGAACATCGACGGCTCCACCGCCACCCTGCCCGGCGCCCTGGTCAGCGAGCCGAACGCGGCTGGCCATATATGGCTGCACAACACCGCGCAGTACCAGACCAGGAGTGCCACCACCCCGGCTGGCCAGGGCAAGGCTTGGACGGACGGGACGAGCTTCCGGCTCGAACCCAGCTCCCTGGAGTGGCTTGTGCTCAACAAGGAGGGCAAGGTCGCCTCTCGTGGTACGGGAACCTCAACGTCCGGTCCGGCTACCCCTGGGTGATCTACGGCTGGGACGCCTGTTCGTCGGACCGCACCGACTGCGTGGCCATTCCCACCGACCGGGCCCGGCTGGTCGTCTTCGAAACCGCCAGCGGAACGGTCGTCTACGACCATAGCCCCGGCAGCACCGAGTTCGACGTCGATCGGATCGCCCCGCGCGATCTGACCTTCGGCGCCGTCCAGCTGCATCGCGTCGGAGCACGCTGATCCGGTATCCGGCGCCGGCCGATCACGGCCGGCGCCGGATACCGGACCTACTTGGCGTCGCTAGACTTGCGCAAGCCTCAGAGTTGCGCTGAGTGTCATCGGCGGTGGGGTAATGGGTGGTGTGGCCCCTCGGACACTCCCGCGTAGCATCCATGCGACGTTGGACGTACAGGTGGTCAAGCATGCTTGACCACCTGTTTTCACTCTCTGTTACCGCCGCTGGTGGCAGCCTCGTCGTTGGGCGAGGTGGGTCATGACCGACCGGCCAATCGATTCGGTGATCCCGGCGGTGGTTCCGTCAGGCGGGCTCAAGATCCGCGGCGACTCGCGTGCCGCCATGAAGCGACCGCCACTGCCGCTGGCGCGACTGGCTCCTACTCGTGACAGCAGCACGGTCTATGGGCTGGCGACTCTTGATGTGCACGGCCGCGTCGCTGATCGGGCGGTGATGATCGCTCTCGGCTGGGCTCCCGGCCTCAGGCTGGGCATCAGGGAAAGCGGCGGCCTGATCATCGTCGACCCTGACCCGGGCGGCGTGTTCCGAGTGACGAAAGAGGGCCATGTGCGGTTGCCCGCTGTGGTCCGCCAGTGGTGCGGCCTGACAGCCGGCGATCGGGTGCTGCTGGCGGCCGATCCGAAGGCCGGACGTCTCGTGCTGCACCCGCCGGCCTCGCTCGACGCGGTGGTCGCGAAAGTGCAGGACGAGGCGTTCGCGGGTGGTGAGTCGTGAGCAGCGTGGCGGGCAAGGCCGAACTGGAGGCCGCTCGGTTGTTGCTATCGCGGATGGGCATCTCTCCAGCGGATCTGGTGGCAGTGGCGTCGGACCGTCCGCCGGCTCCGACGTTCGCGGAGTACGTGCCGGTGGTGGCAGCTGCGGTCAGTGCTGGCACCCGGCGGGCGTACGGGTCGTACTGGAAGCGCGTGGTCGAGCAGTGGGGTCAGCGGCGTATCGATGAGCCGACACCATCGGAGATCGAGCGGCTTGCGGAGTACGTCAAGACGCATGTGGTGGCCCGCCGCAACGCGCGGGGCGGGCGCAGCGCGGCGGAGCATCTGATCGCGTCGTTGCGCTGTCTATACCGGCGGGCGGTCGCCGACGGGCTCCTGTCTGAGACAGAGAACCCGGCGTTGAAGGTGGCGAAGCCACGGCGGCTGCCGAGCACACGGCGAGCGTTGGCGGACAACCGCTTGGCGGAAATCAACGAGGTAGCGGCGTCCACGGGTGACGATCCGGCGTTGGACAGTCTGCTGCTGCGGTTGCACACCGAGACGGCGTGCCGCAGGGGCGGGGCGCTGGCGTTGCGCCCGGTCGACCTGGACCCAGATCAGTGCCTGATCCTGCTGCGTGAGAAGGGCGAGACGGTGCGGTGGCAGCCGGTCTCGCCAACATTGATGCGGTACCTGCTACGGCATGCTGAGCAGCGGCACGCCACCGAGACGGGGCCGCTATTTCGGTACCGCAGTGGGCAGCCGATCAGCTACCGGCGCTACGACCACCTGTGGGTTCGCATCGGTGAGCACCTGCCTTGGGTGCACGCGCAGCAGATCAGCACGCACTGGCTACGGCATACCACTCTGACGTGGGTTGAGCGCAACTTCGGCTATGCCATCGCCCGGGCCTATGCCGGTCACTCCGCCAGTGGGGGAGATGCCGGAACCACCGCCACCTACGTCCGCGCGACTATCCACGAGGTTGCCGCCGCGTTGGCGGCGCTCACCGGTGAGCCACATCCACTGGCGTAATGGGGTGTTGGGGCGGGCCCTGGCCTAAAGCGGACCGGGTCCGCCCCGAACGGTTGGAGTGGGAGCCTCCGGCAGGCACTCGCCGTCGTACAGGACGGTTACGGTGACGGCCATGGGCTTTCCGCAGGTGCCGGATTCTCGGCGGTCCGCCGAGGATGACGCTGACCAGGCCTTGTCGTTTGCCATCGGACTGGGCGACGCGTCACTGGAGAGGATCGCCGCAGTGGCCGCTGTGCTCGTCAATGCTTGGCAGGCGGATTCGGGCCGATTTGCGGCGGCGGCCGCGGTGTGCCGACGCCGGCAGGGCGAGGGGGACGACGATCTTTGGGGGGAGACTGCGAACCTTCTGGACCGGGCCCTGCGCATAGTCCACGGCGCCGGTGCCGACAACGACGACGATGCTCGGGTCCGGCTCCTCGGGCAGCTCTTCCCGGATCCAGGGCCCTTCCAGTGGGACACGGCGCGGCGCCGCGATCCTGTGTGGTGGCTGCGCCGCCTGGCGGCACTGCGTGTCCGCGCGGTCCACCTGCCAGCCGGCGCGCCTGCCGGGTTCCAGCGGCTGGTCCTGCGTCGGGGCCCGCTCGTCGTGGGCCAGGTCGACTTCCAGGTGTGCCAGGGGTGTCGGCGTGGCTACCTGCGGAAGATCAGCGTTGATGGGGCCGCCAAGGGCTATGGGATCGGCACCCGCGCCGTTCTCAAGCTCTATCGGCGGTACCCGGGCCTCACCTGGTACACGACCACCCAGTACGACACCGCTGGGACGTTTTGGCAGAAGATCGCGCGGCGGACGGATGGGGCCTTCACCGAGAACCACGACGGCGCGTGCGAGCACATGACGATCGATCGGCGCGGCTGACCCACACGTCCGCATAGTTCAGCTATGCAGGGGATCCGTCGGCCCGCGGTTCTCGGCGACGGTGCGGCGGGCTGGTGCGCGATGAAGTTGTTCGGCTCCAGCCAGACCCCCAATGAGGCTCTACGTCGCTGACCTGCTCGGACGCGGGATATCCACAGGGAAGCACCCGGTGGGGTGGACGAGGCGCGGCCGATTGGCGGAGGCTTCCCGCATGGAGTTCCCGGAAGCAGCCACCGTCCTGGGTGCGCGTCTCGCCGCTGGCGACGACAGCCTCGCCGCCGCCGGCGCCGTCCACCTGGCCATCGAAGCCTGGAAACACCTGGGCGGGGTTGATCCCGCCTGGGACCGCTTCGGACTGGAGGTCTTGGACGTCCGCAGCCGCCTGTACGAGGACGATGTCATCGTTGAGGCGGCTGCCCCGGACGCCGACGGGCCCGAGGTGCGGGCTGCGGTGAGGGATCTCATTGAGCACCTTGCCCAGCACCACGATCGCCGTGCCGTCGCCCAGGACGGGCTGGCTCAACGGCTCGACCACGACGCGGCAGCCCAGCAACTACGCCGGGCGGCAGCGGTCCTGGCATGACGGTCGGCTTCTGGTACGAGGAGGCGCATCGGGCGATGCGGGCGGCCGCTGCGGCGGTGACCAGACGCCGCGCGGGCACCGCCGGGGAGATCAACGGCCTGGTGGGTGCCCGGTCGGACCTCTATGACCAGCTGGCCAGGGTGACGGAGCTGCTGGTGGGTGGTCGCCCGGTGGCGGAGGTGCCGGACAAGGCGGCTGCCGCGCTGCTTCTCGGGCGGCATGGGCAGAGCCTGACCCGGTTCTACGTGGGGTTGCGGGCCGCCGCGGTGGTGGACGAGCGGCTACCGCCGGCACCCGAGGTCGCCGCTGGCGCGGCGCGGTCGCTGCGCCGGGCCGCTGACGCGATTGGCGTCATGGGTGACATCATCGCCGGCCACGTTCCACTCGGGCAGCGTCCCAATACGCCAGAGGGAATCGCCATCCGCGCCGGGGGCGGCGTCCAAGGAGGGCTTGGTGACATCGCCCGGCTCGCCGTGGATGCCGTGCGGCTCGATGGCCGGCTTCCCGCCTGGCTGGACCGGGGCGGACCGCTGGCGCAGACGTACAGGCCGGTGACGGAGACAGCTAGATGGACGAGCGGCAGCCGGTTGGGTGCCGCTGCTAAAGAGCTGGTCACGGCCTCGAAGGCTCAGCCCAATCTGCGTGAGCTTGACATCGCCCGATCACCGCTGCACCCGGCGCCGGCGGTAGACACCGTTGATGCGGCGATCGCGGCAGTCCGGGCCGCGCGGACCTGGCTGTGGCTTAACCCCGGCCAGGTCACGGGCGCGCATCTTCAGCTCGGGACGCAGCTTGGCCTGGCGGTGCATGTCCTCAAGGCCGAAGGATCCCTGGCGATGACCGGGGGTTGGCGGCAGGCGGCGATCGCTGCTGCCGAGCTACGCGCGACACCGGCGGTCGCCCCGGCCCAGGACGCCGTCGCCGAGCTGGGCGAGGCCCTACGGTGGACTCGCTCGCTACTGGACCCTGAGGCTCGGGGCCGCATGCGGCAAGTTAGGGAGGCTACGCGGCTCGGCAGTGAGATGTTGCTGATGGCCGCCACCCTCCACCGAGGCCTACGCACGGCCATCCAGCAGCGGAACCTGTTCGTTCGAGGGGATGCAGTCCTCGAGCGTCCCGCCAGCTCGCTCGTCTACCGCGCCACTCCCCGTTGGCGAGCTGCAACAGTAGACGATGATCTTGTGCGCGACCTCAGCCGGGCGTTGTGGCAGATCGTCGGGTCCGGCGCCGAGGGTGATCCGGCGACGTTGGTCGCTCATGTGCTTGCCCGACCGCCTCGCCCGGGAGCGGTGAGCCCAGCAGCCGCAGGTAGCCGCAGTCCGAAGCCGGATGGGCTGCCGGACGACCGGGCGTACCCGGGGCCCAAGCGGGGAGAGGGTAGGCAACCAAGTACGGCTGGCGCCGAAACCTTGGCTGCCGTGTCGGGCAGCGAGGCGGTTGAAGAAGGCGGAGAGCCGTTGTCGGGCGAGATTCTGATCGACTAGTTCGGCGGCGCCGAACCGGTACACCTCGTACCCGTGAAGCCGCAGTTCCCCGTCTTCGGCGACCAGTAGCGCAGCGACGAGGCTCGCTGCGGCCGTCAGGGCGTACGTAGTGCTGGACACCATCGCACCCGGTGACGGTGCGGGTACCTGGGGAAGTAGCAGCAGGAAGTACATGCGCTGTCGCGACAGGGCGTTTTGCCTGGGGCATGGTGGGCTCGGGTGTACGGGTCGTAATGCAGGTAGACCTGAGGGATCACGAGTCTTCGACAGCCTGCCGCAGGATGACGAACTCGCCATCGTCCAGCTTCGGTTCGTTGGTGGCCATGTGCACGACGTCGTCGCCTCTGTGCTCGCCCCTGAGTCGAAGTGACCGTGAAGGCCGACAAGGCGGACATTTGTTATAGTCGATCTTCGCCCGTTCCGGGTGGCCCCGCACCGACGATGGGTGAGGGGACGGGGGATGATGAGCTTTCACAGCCCGCGCAGGCGGTGAGTCCGGCCCGGCGCCGGGCTGCGGCGGATCCCGCGTTGCGCCGGCCGGTCGCGCCGATGCTCGCCGCGCCGGTCGACGCGGTGCCCGAAGGCCCTGGCCTGGTGCATGAACCGAAGTGGGACGGGTGGAGGTGCATCGCCTTCCGCGAGACCGACGGGGTGCACCTGCAGTCGCGGGCGGGCCGGAACCTCACCACCTACTTCCCGGACATCACCCGGGCGATCCGGACGATCCCGCCCGGAGTAGTGCTGGACGGGGAGCTGATCGTGTGGGAGCGCGGTCGAACGAACTTCGCACAGTTGCAGCGGCGCGTCACCGCCGGCCGCGGTCTGCTGCGCCTCGTCCAAGACTGCCCCGCCCACTACGTGCTGTTCGATCTTCTCGCGGACGCCGACGGGCAGGTGATCCTGAATATGCCGCTGTCGGAGCGGCGAGTCCGGCTGGAGCGGCTGCTCGCTGACGCGCCCGCGCAGCTCACCATGACGCCGCAGACGACCGACATGCGGCTGGTCGCGGACTGGCTGCTGAACTGGACCGTCGCGGCCGGGATCGAGGGCGTGGTGAGCAAGCGGTTGGCCGGGCGGTACGAGCCTGGCCGGCGCGGCTGGTGGAAGTTCCGGACCCGGATCGTGACCGAGGCGATCATCGGCGGAGCGACCGGCAGCATCCACAATCCTGACACCCTGCTGCTCGGCCGGTTCGACCGCAGGGGACGGCTGCGGTACACCGGGCGGACACACCCGCTGACCGGCGCCCACCGGAAGGAGCTCGGTGGGCTGCTGTCTCCGCTACGGCCTCGGCAACACTACGGCGCCGCCGTGATGCACCCGTGGCCGGAGCCGTTACCCGCGTCCTGGTCCGGGCAGCTGGACCGGCCGGAGCCGCTGTGGTACGTGCAGGTCGAGCCCACCGTGGTGGCGGAGATCGACGCCGACGTCGCCTTCGAGCACGGACGCTGGCGGCACCGGGTGAGGTACGCGCGGCACCGGCCGGACATGTCGGTGTACGACGTACCGCTGCTGCTCGGCGAGGAGGAGGGCTACTTCGGCGACCTGGGGTGAGTGTCCGCGGGTCTGCTGATGAGCAGCGGGTGCTGCCGGAATCCGGCGCAGCAGGCCTCAAACAGTCGGCTGAGCCCGTGCCCTTGCATCCGCTTCTGCCGATGACAGGATGCCTCGGTTCCAAATCTGCGCACACCCGGCTGGCGCCGAGCAGACAATAGAGACTGTCACGGGCTTTCCGCACGCTCGCGGTCGGCGGCTACCCGGACGTCGCGAAAGTCCAGGACCGCCTCCCGAGCGAAGCGAATGAGCATTGCAAGATTGCCATGTGCTAAGGGACGTCTCGTAACTGGTTGAAGGCGTTGCCCGGCACCGGGCTGGTGGTCAGCCGGCGAGGATGATGTTGTGGAGGTTGGCGATGCCGGAAGCGGCGTCGGCCAATGTGTGGGCGGCGCGGCGGTAGTCGCGCAGGATCTTGAAGCACTTCATCCTGGCCAGGGCGTGTTCGACCCCTGCTCGAACGGTGCGGTGTTCGATGTTGAGGGCTTCTTTCCAGTCCGGCAGAGTGCTGCCGTCGGCGGGCTTGCGGTACGGCATGATCACCTCCGGGTTACCGCGGTAGCCGCCGTCAGCCATCACCGGCCGCCCGTCCAGCTTCTCGGCGATGCCCGAGGTGCGGTAGACGATCGTGTCGTTGCGGTTGCCCGGCTGCGGGTCGCCGACGGCGATGACCAGACGGGTGCTGGCGTCGATAGCGACCTGCAGGTTCGTCGAGTACCGGTAGTTCTTACTCCGGGCGGCCAGCCGGTGATCGCGGGTGGGGATCAGAGTCCCGTCGACGATCGCGATCTGCTCGACCGGCCGTTTACGCACCGGCGCCAGGGCCAGCAGCGGCGCGAGAGTGTCGATGACCCGATGCGCAGCCGAGTGCGACACCCCGAACAGCGGGCCGACCTGCCGCATCGTCAAGTTCGTCCGCCAGTAGGTGGCCACCAGCAGCACCCGATCGGCCAGGTCCAGGGCCCACTGCCGACCCGGCCGGCCGTCAGCGATGCCGTCACCGCCACGCTCGGCGACCAGCCGGACCAGCCTGCGGAACTGGGCGGGCTGCAACCCGGTGAACGGAAAGATCCACTCAGAGTGGGCCGCGGTGATCACCTGCACCCAGGCATCCTGCCCGATCGTCCTCAACAGACAGACACCAGGGTTACGAGACATCCCTTAGCGTCGACCACTGCGTTGCACCTTCCTGCTGAAGGAGCTGCGCTCCGGCGAGTGGCAGGTTGCTCCCCGCGCTGGTTGCGTCGCCAGTGGAGGCCCGCCGGCTTCCGCTTGGCGAACGGGCAGCTGAGCTCTATGTCGGTATCGGCGAGCGGTCCGAGCAGCTGGAAAACGTCTCGGCGGAGCCCCAGACGTACAGGTGGCGGGCGGTGCAGGCGGTCGGGTCGGTGCCATGAGCGATTGCGGCGGTGGACGGCGGACGGCACGCGGGGCCGGATCTTGGCCATCGTGCAGGTCCAGAATGACTGGCGGCCGGTGGAGTGGAGTACGCAGCGTGGATTCTGCGGTCGTGCGGGCGCCCAGCATGTCGCGGGCACCCGCTCGTCGTCAGGCACTGGTCCTGCGCGTCGCTCCGCAGTGTCCGCTATCGCGGGCCTGGATTGCCCTCATGCCCCCACCTGGTAGGCCAGTATCGGTCGTGCTCAGTGACGAGGGCGGTGAGCGTGACGAGTGCCTCGCGCATCATCTTGACGTCAAGCCTGTCGGGCTGGGTCGGCTTGCCGTGGGTGTCTGCCCTCATCATGTCGGTCGCGGCAAGGGCGGTGACGGCTCGCTGTGCAGCGGCGAGTGTCCTGCGGTAGTCGGCGGAGTCGGGGTCGGGGTCGGGGCTTTCAGCGGCGAGGATTGCGGCTGCCTTGATGAATGCCCGATTGTCGTCCGGCTCCAGTCCCAGCGGTACCTGCTCCCCGTGGATATTCACCTGGGCGTTGGTGATCACGTCTACGACCGCGAGCTGCCCCTGCGCGAGGCCAGCTCGAGCGGCGTCGTGGACCCGTTGGTTGGTGCTCTGAGTCGGGCCAGGGGTGGTCAAGGCGTACATCGCAGCCCGCAGATCTTTGGCGGATCCATGGTGTGCGTGTGGACCTACGCTCACCCGCCAGACGCCGGGCACGGCAGGGCCGCTAGGGAAGGTCACCTTGTCGGCGATCATCGTCACGGTGCCGAGCCGCCGCCACTCGAAGTTCGTTTGCACTCCCGTCATCGACCTCTCCTATCTAAGGGCGAGATGTCTTCCAACAGTGCGGGATAATCGGCTGGCCGTCAAGCAGTCAATCCATAGAGCAGAGAAGCCCCTTACATGACCGTCCGGATGGAGCCGCCAGATTGGCGAGCTTGCCACTGGCGTGCTCCCCTGTATCGGGAGGACCTATGGTTCCCCTCATGCCCCAGTCCGTGTCGGTCCCCGAGAAGACGCTCGAGCACTGGTCGAGCCAGTACCTGACCTACCGTTATCGGTCCCAGGCCGCGTTATGGTGGCCTAGTAGCCGCGAAGACATCGACGTCCGTTGGCTGCCGACGAGACCAGGCAAGGCCGTCCAGCTCGAGCTGAAAACGACGACTCTCGCCGGTACCGGTCTCCACGATGTATTGGTGGACCTGGGTCAACTGTGGGAGTACCGCCAACGTCCAATCGGGCACCAGCCGTTCTATGCCTTCCCCTGGCCGGACTGGCACGGCGACCTGACCGCCGCAGCCACTGCAGGAGGACGTCCGGTGACAGAACTAGGATTCGGTCGCAGCGGTCCAGGTTGGTGGTTCGCAGACTGGATGGTCGTCTTGACGGCCGCCCAAGTGGAGAGAGTGCTGCACAAGGAGCTGGCGGCGCACGGCTGCCCAAGGCGAGGCACCAAGAAGCGGCTGGTCCGCTTCGACCTGACCCATTCCCAGTTCAACCCCGTGGTCACATGGGGCTGTAGGGCGACTGCGCCCCAAGTCGTCCGCTGGCGCAACTTCTGGTCGGAGCTCGAGCAGTGTGGGCGCGCCGGGTGGCCGCAACTGATTAAGGGACGTCTCGTAACTGGTTGAAGGCGTTGCCCGGCACCGGGCTGGTGGTCAGCCGGCGAGGATGATGTTGTGGAGGTTGGCGATGCCGGAAGCGGCGTCGGCCAATGTGTGGGCGGCGCGGCGGTAGTCGCGCAGGATCTTGAAGCACTTCATCCTGGCCAGGGCGTGTTCGACCCCTGCTCGAACGGTGCGGTGTTCGATGTTGAGGGCTTCTTTCCAGTCCGGCAGAGTGCTGCCGTCGGCGGGCTTGCGGTACGGCATGATCACCTCCGGGTTACCGCGGTAGCCGCCGTCAGCCATCACCGGCCGCCCGTCCAGCTTCTCGGCGATGCCCGAGGTGCGGTAGACGATCGTGTCGTTGCGGTTGCCCGGCTGCGGGTCGCCGACGGCGATGACCAGACGGGTGCTGGCGTCGATAGCGACCTGCAGGTTCGTCGAGTACCGGTAGTTCTTACTCCGGGCGGCCAGCCGGTGATCGCGGGTGGGGATCAGAGTCCCGTCGACGATCGCGATCTGCTCGACCGGCCGTTTACGCACCGGCGCCAGGGCCAGCAGCGGCGCGAGAGTGTCGATGACCCGATGCGCAGCCGAGTGCGACACCCCGAACAGCGGGCCGACCTGCCGCATCGTCAAGTTCGTCCGCCAGTAGGTGGCCACCAGCAGCACCCGATCGGCCAGGTCCAGGGCCCACTGCCGACCCGGCCGGCCGTCAGCGATGCCGTCACCGCCACGCTCGGCGACCAGCCGGACCAGCCTGCGGAACTGGGCGGGCTGCAACCCGGTGAACGGAAAGATCCACTCAGAGTGGGCCGCGGTGATCACCTGCACCCAGGCATCCTGCCCGATCGTCCTCAACAGACAGACACCAGGGTTACGAGACATCCCTTAGGCTCCCGGCGCGATTCATGCCAGCCCGCAGCCTCTATACAACCTCGAGGCTGGCCGGTTTGCTGCAGGAAGCGGCATACATGATCGCGGCTGGTGAGTGGGGCGATGACGACCAACTGGTCACGCTCGCGCCCGACGCAGACGGGAACTATCAGGTCGCACCGGATCCTGTCCTCGACCTCGGTGAACAGCATGCTGACTTAACCGATGACGTCCGCGACCACCGGCAGGTCGTCTTCCTGGAGGCCGGGGTGCTGCTTCGCCGGAGATAGCGTAGGTAGGTCGCGGCGATGAGCTGGAGCCAGATCGCTGGCTCCTTTACGACGCGTCCTGCTGGCATGGCATCAGCCCATTGATGAACGGGGGCGAGCGGACGCGCGCAGCCGGGGATCCCGCTCCGAGCGCACGAGCGCTCGCGGGCGGGCGAATGCGGTGCACGAGCTTCTGAGCGGCTTGTCCGCCTTGCTCAGGCGTTGAAACTGGCGATGACGGGGGCGTGGTCGGGGACGGTGGCGGGGGGGGTGTCCCTATGGGGTTCGTCAAGCGGCGATCGGCGTCGTGGGGCGGGGTTGGTAGGGGATCTTGTCGCGGAGCATGGCGTATAGGACGTCGCAGCGGCGTCGGGCGAGGCAGATGAGGGCCGCGTTGTGGCGTTTGCCTTCGGCGCGTTTGCGGTCGTAGTAGGCGCGGCTGACGGGGTCGGCGAGGGCTGCGAACGCGGCGAGGAAGAACGCGCGTTTGAGGTTCTTGTTGCCGCCGCGGGGTGGGTGTTCGCCACGGATGCTGCTGCCGGATCGTCGGGTGACGGGGGCGAGGCCGGCGTAGGCGGCGAGGTGGCCTGGGGTGGCGAAGGCGGTGCCGTCGCCGACTTCGAGCAGGATCCGGGCGGCGGTCCTGACGCCGATGCCGGGCATCGAGGTCAGGACCGGGGCAAGAGGGTGCGCATCAAGCATCCTTTCGACCTGGGCGGCGGCCTGGTCGCGTTGCCGCAGGATGTCGCGGAGGCTGTCGGCCAGGCGGGGCAGGATCGTCTCCGCGGCCTGGGTGCCGGGGACGGTGACGGTCTGCTCGTCGAGAGCGGCCATGATCTGCTCGACGAGCCGGTCACCCATGCGAGGTGCGTGGACGGCGGCGATCGAGAGCAGTTTGCGGCGGCCGGCCTTGCGCAGGCCGACCGGGCCTCCGCAGCGGGACAGCAGTTCCAGGACCGCCTTGTGGTGGACCTTGGGGCCGAGGACTCGTTCCAGAGCGGGATGGATTTGCGTCAGCAAGCCACGGATCCGGTTGGACACGCGGGTGGCTTCGCCGGCGAGGTCGTCGTCGAAGCCGACCAGGATCTCCAGTTCGGCCAGAGTTTCGTCGCCGGTGTCGACCCGGCGCAGCGTGTGCGGCAGGGTGCGGGCCGCGTCAGCGATGACGTAGGCGTCGCGGGCGTCGGTCTTCGCGCTGCCGGGGTGCAGATCGGCGATCCGCCGCATCGCCAGGCCAGGCAGGTAGGCCACCTGATGCCCGGCCGCCCGAGCCACCGCAACCGGCAGGGCGCCGATCGAGGCCGGCTGGTCGACCACCACCAGGACACGACCATGGCGGGCGAGTTTGTCGAACAGCTGCCTCAGCCGGACCTCGGTATTCGGCAACGCCGCGTCGTGCAGCCGCTTGCCGTCCGGCGCCAACCCGACCGCGTGGTGATCACCCTTACCGACGTCCAAGCCCAGGAAGACGCCATATCCGTCGTGCACCAGACCCGCCTCCACGCATCGCATCGTGGCCCTCGGCCGCAGTCAGGGCGTCGGACTGCCGGCAGCCACGTTACGAAGAGACCTACCCCAATACGGGTGGCCGTGTCCCTATCAGCGGTCCGCCGACGCCACCCGACCCGGCGACAACACCCCCCGGATCATCCGAACGACAGGGGCAGGAAGTCATACCGGGCCGGGCGACCGAGGAGTCCCCGGCTGGGGACGATCAAAAATGTAACGGGGGGGGGGGGAACCCCGGACTGATCAAGTACCGGAGCTCCTTACATGATCAGTCACTCGGCCAGCCTGGCGAGGCAGGTCAAACGCAGTCGCTGCCGAGTCTCTTCCTCTCCTGTCCGATCGCACCAGGTCGTCCCCGGTAGGTAGAGCGTGCGGTCGATCATTGACCGCCCGGCGGGTGAGACGTAGGCCAGGAACACCCCGATGGCTTTGACCTGGTTGAGTAGGGTCCCGGAGTGGCGTCCGAGTAGAGCTGGGGACCTGCGCGAGCAGCCTCAAGCGTTGCTTCGGCCCGGTGAGCTCCGGCCCTTGATGATCATTCTGCGCTGGGTCGGTGGCGTCGCGGGGGAGTTGTCGATCGGCTGCAGCAATGCCGTGGCCGACCCGGTGAGCCGCCGACCGCGCGGCCATACCGCGCGTAGGTCCCGCCGTAGTGGCAGGCTGTCCACCGGCACGGTAACCAGGTGGCCGGTTGCCAGTTCCGCCTCGACGGCGTGCCTGCTGAGCACTGCGGGCGCGGTGCCGGTCATCGCCGCGCCCTTGGCGGCGGCGTTCGACCCGAGGGACAGGTGCGGCGGCGCCGGGTCCAGGTCGCGTAGGGCCAACTCCAGCGTCTCCCGGGTGCCCGATCCTTTCTCTCTCACCACGAGGCGGGTACGTGCCAGCTCAGCCGCGCGCAGCAGCGGCCAGGCAGGCCGTTGGACTATGCACCGGCTCGCGCGACGGCTACCTTCTGATCAATGCCGGCAACGGAGGGTGACAACGATCTGCCGGATCCCCGTGCCCGTCGCGGGGTGCGGTACCAGCTGACGGTCGTCGTCACTGCTGCCATGTGTGCCGTAGTGGCCGGCTACCGCTCGTACGCCGCGATCGCTGAGTGGGTCGCTGACGTCCCGGCCGCGACCGCGCTGGGCCGTCCCTTGTCCTGGGGGTGAGGTAGCGCACTCATCAACGCTGACCCAACGCTCGGTGAGGTCCTGCCGAATGAGACGACGACCGTCGGCTACTGACCGGCTATGCTGCTGCGGCCGGAGCGGTGGGGACGAACCGGGCGCGGCGCGGAGGGTGGAACAGTGGCAGAGGCTGGGCAGGACCGGTGGGTCGACGTCTCGCCCTCGCAGTTTCCTCACGAAGCCGAGGGACTATCCCTGGTCCGGGCGATCATGCCCGACGAGACGCCGTTTCGCGCGTGGTCGAACTTCGAGTTCCGCGATTCGCGGGGCCGATGGCACGAGGTCGATCTGCTTCTTCTCGGTCGTAAGCAGCTGCACCTCATCGAGCTCAAGTACTACTCCGGCACACTCCGGGGTGACGATCAGCGCTGGGCCCGTGACGGTCGGCGGCCGGAAGATTCCCCGCTCAAGCTGACGCGCCGTAAAGCGCAGTATTTCGCGAGCAAGTTGAGAGACGAGCTGCGGCTGTGGGCGCAGGAGCAGAACGTTCAGATCTCCGACGAGCGGGACGTCATTCCGTTCGTCCAGGAGGCCGTCTTCCTGCACCACCCCGACCTGCGCTGCGTTCTCAGCCCGGCAAGTGCGATCAACCTCTATGGCCTCGACGACCGCGTCTCGCAGAGCCACCTCACCGGCATCTCCGAACTCGTGCTCGAACCTGCAGGGCGGCGGGCGATCGGCCCGAACCAGGAACACATCCTGGTCAAGCTGCTGGAACGCATCGGCCTCGTGCAGCGCCGCGAACGCGAAGCGGGCTCGTGGGTCATCGAGGACCAGGCCATCGACTCCGACGAAGGCTGGCAGGACTGGCTCGCCTACCACCGGGTGGTCCAGCAGGACCGTGCCCGGATCCGTTTCCGGGTGCTGCCGCCGACAGCGAGTCAACCGGAGCGAGCGGCGGCCCGTCAGATCGCGGAGCACGAGTTCCGCATCATGTCGCGGCTGCAGCACGACGGGCTGCTGCGCCCTCGCGACCTGGTCGAATCCGAACTTGGCATCGGGCTTGTCTACCCGTACGACCAGCAATGGCAACGTCTCGACCTGTGGCTCGCCGGGCAGGAACAGGGCGTACCGCTGGCGACGCAGCTGTCGATGATCCGCCAGATCGGTGAGGCTTTGCAGTACGCCCACAACAATCGGGTCGTCCACCGCGGGCTGATTCCGCCCGCGGTGTGGGTGCGTCCGGTCCCCGGCACCCAGGGTGACGTCAAAGTTCGGGTCGGTGACTGGCAGGGCTCCGGAAGTCTCCAGAACGTTTCAGCCACCAGCGGCACGGTTCATGGCGTGACCTCGCTGGTCGACGTGTCCCTGGACGATCACGGATCAGGGGCGGCCGAGGTGTTCACCGCACCCGAGGGGGCCTGGAGCGCGGACGCCGACCGCATCCGGCTTGATGTGTTCGGTCTGGGCAGCCTGGCCTTCTATCTGCTCACCGGGCGATCGCCGGCACCGAGCCGGAGTGCCCTGAAGCAGCGCCTGCGCGACCAGCAAGGCCTCGACTTGGCGATCGAGCTGCCGCAGATCCCCTCGACGCTGCGCTCGCTCGTCCTCAAAGCGACCGATCCGGCACCCAGCCGGCGGACGGCCGACGTCACGACCTTCCTGTCGCAGCTCGGCGCGGCCGAGCGCGACGCCGCCACCGCGAACGAGGAGACCGACCCGCTAGAGGCGGCACCCGGCACCGTTCTCGACGGAAGGTTCCGCTTGATCCGGCGGCTCGGGCAGGGCTCGACGGCCGTGGGCCTGCTCGTGCAGGATCTGCTCGCCGAAGGAGACCCCGAGTGCGTCCTCAAGGTGGCCCTTAACGATACGGCCGCGACGCGTCTCGACGATGAGGCGGAGGCGCTCAAGCGGCTCGACCACCCCCGTATCGTGAAGGTTCTCGATCCGCACGTGGTCGTTGGTGGCCGGCGGGCGCTGCTGCTCGAAAGCGCGGGACCGGAAACTTTGACCAGCGCTCTGCGGGCGCGCACCCGGCTGTCGTACGACCTGCTTGATCGGTATGGAAAGGATCTTCTCGACAGCCTCGTCGCGCTCGACAGGGCCGGGATCGATCACCGTGACATCAAGCCGTCCAACCTGGGCGTACGGGAGAGCCGCGGCGACCGCACCAAGCACCTGATCCTTTTCGACTTCTCCCTGACCCGCGCCGCAGCCTCCGCTACGCAGGCCGGCACCCCGCCGTACCTCGACCCGTTCCTCACCGGCACACGGGACCGATACGACTCGGCCGCGGAACGATATGCCGCCGCGGTGGTTCTCTTCGAAATGGCGACCGGCAGCACGCCGGTCTACGGGGACGGCGAGGGCGACCCGGGAAGCATCCCGGATGACGCGACCATCAGGCCGGAGATGTTCGACGCCACGCTCGCCGGCGACCTGGTCGACTTCTTCCGTAAGGCGCTGGCCCGCGATGCCGGCGCCCGGCATCATACCGCCGAGGCGATGCGGGCCGCATGGCTGACGATCTTCGCGAAGGACGCCACGACCGAGCCCGACGAGTCCTACGACGAGCTGGCAGCTCGGGCGACATTGACCACGCCGCTGCGCGACTCCGGGCTGACCGCCCGCGCCCTGTCGGCGTTGGAACCCTATGCCGTCCAGACGGTCGGCGAGCTGCTGACCGTCGACCCGGTGCAGCTGTCCCGCCTTCAGGGCGTCAAGAACGCGACCCGCCTGCAGCTCACCTCGCGCATCAAGGAATGGCGGGCCCGGCTCGGCTCCGAGATCCGCGCGGCGGAACGAAGCGGTCCGGAGCTCACCCTCACGGCAGCTGCAGACCTCCTGCTGAGCGTTGTCGCCACGCCGCGCTCACCGTCACGCGGTGGAGTCGTCCGCCTGATCCTGGGGTTCGACACGACGCTCGACGCCTTCGCGACACACGCTCAGCTCGGGGCCAACCTCGACGAGCCGGTCCAGCAGTCGCGCATCACGACGCTGCTCGGAACCCTGCAGGAGCGGTGGGCCGGGGATCACGACGCCCGAGCGCTTCTCGACCGGTTGGCCGAGGCGGTCTCGGCTCGTCTCACCGAACTCGGCTCGGTAGCGACGGTCGCCGAGTTGACCCGTACGGTGAAAGAAGCGCTCGCGCCTGAGGCACATCCCGACGAGCGACTGGCTCGTGGCCTGCTCCGTTTCGCGCTGGAACGCCGCAAGGCGATGAACAAGGCCGACGGCTCGCAGCCACCCGTCTGGGTACGCCGGCGCGCGGGAGTGGTCACGTTGCTGGCCGAGGACCAGGCGCTGTGCGATGTCGCCGAGTCGCTCGCCGCAGAGGCGGACCGCCTGGTAAACGCGACCGGCGACGCCGCGAACGCCATCATCCCGGCGCAACGCGCGCAGGCCCGCCTCGAAGCGGCTGTCCCCACCGAGAGCGGATGGCCGGCAGCCCTCGCCGACCCACTGCGCCGGGTGACTCTGGCCGCCGCCGCATCGACCCACGCGGCTGCCTCAGGTGCCGGAGATCTGCACCATCGCGGCTTCACCGCAGTCGCGGCCCTGGCCCAGACGTTCGCGGACTTCGGCGGGCAGCAGCTCACCCCAGACGAGATCCGCGAACGCGTACGGGTTCGGTTCCCCGCCGCGCCGGAGCTGCCGCGGCGGCCGACGCTCGACAGCCTGATCACGGAGGCTGGTCTCGGCCTGATCTTCGACGACCGGCTTCGGGTCTACCGGGCCCTGGACACCGGTGCCGCGACAACCGGGCTGGATTCCCGGTCAGCGACCAGTCTCGCGGTAACCACCTCCCCGGTGGGTGCCACGGGTGCGCTGGGCGCCCGGTTGGAGACCTCGATCCGCAGCCGGTCGTTCCTCGCGCTCGGCACCCGCGCCGATCGCCTGGGCCGTCTGATCGACGCCGTCCAAGCGCGGTACGGGGCGACGACGGTGGACCTGACCGGCGCGTTGCTTGACGCGCTGCGTGCGGTGTCCGCGGCCGCCAACATGCCCTGGGATCTGGTGCGCGCCGCCGACGCCGAACGGGAGTCGAGCCGTCCCCGTCGCGGTCTGGAGGAGCTGATACGCCGATCCTGGCCCGAGGTCGAGGCCACCGTCGAGCGGGCGTTGTCCGCAGGCCGTGACGACTCGCCCGTGCTGCTCACGGACGCGTCGCCGCTCGCCCGCTACGACAACATGGGCCTGCTCACCCGCTGGACCGACCTGGCCGCTCCGCGCCGCCGTGCGGTCTGGCTGCTCGTGCCGCAGCTCAACGGCAACCACGGTCCTGTGATTGACGGCCGGCCAGTTCCGCTCGCCGCACCCAACCAGTTCGTCAACCTCGACAACGAGTGGATCGACAGCACGGCTGCCCTGAGCGCAGCCACCCAGAAGGAGCAGTAGCAATGGCGGTCTCAACGGGGTTGACGGCAGCGCTCAAGAAGGTCGTCCTCGATCTGGAGGACGACCTTCGCGACCGTGTCGCCTCGCAGCCCGACGTCCTGGCGACGTGGAAGCAGGAGCACAAGGCCGCGGAAAGCCGCGAGCGGACGGCCATGTCGTGGCAGGAATGGCGCGACGACCGGGTGACGCAGGCCGCGGTCGCGTGGGTGCTGACCACGGTCTTCGTACGATTCTGCGAGGACAACCGCCTGCTCAAGCCGGTTTGGATCGCCGGCCCCGCCGACCGCCGGCAGGAGGCGCTGGACGCGGAACTCGCCTACTTCCGCGCCCACCCAGAAGACACCGACCGGGAGTGGGTGCTCCAAGCGGTCGAATACCTGCGAAGCACGAAGGCGACCCGGGATCTGGTCGAGTCGCACTCGCCGCTGTGGACGGTCTCTCCATCGGGCCAGGCCGCCAGGCGGCTCATCGCCTTCTGGCGCGAACGCACCGCCGACGGCGACCTCGTCTGGGACCTTGCCGACCCCGACCTCTCGACCCGCTTCCTCGGCGATCTCTACCAAGACCTATCAGACTACGCCAAGAGCACCTACGCCCTCCTTCAGACGCCGGAATTCGTCGAGGAGTTCATCCTCGATCAAACGATGGAACCCGCACTCGCCGACCGGCCGCTCGAAGGTTTCAAAATTATCGATCCTACCTGTGGATCAGGCCACTTCCTCCTCGGCGCCTTCACCCGGCTCAACGATCGTTGGGCGGCCCATGCTCCCGGTCTGGAAGTGCAGGCGCGTGTCCAGAATGCCCTCGATGCAATTCACGGCGTGGATCTCAACCCCTCCGCCGTCGCGATTGCACGCTTCCGCCTGGTAGTTGTGGCGCTCCAAGCCGTTGGGCTGACGTCTTTGGAAAACGCGCCCGCATTCCAATTCCATCTCGCGGTCGGTGATTCGTTGCTTCACGGGCGGCTGCAGCTGGCATTGGACTTGCCCGGCATCGAAGACTACGACTCCGGGTTGAGCGGGTTCGCCTACACCACAGAGAATCTCGCCGCCCTACGTTCAATTCTAGACCTTGGAAAGTATGACGTTGTGGTGGGTAATCCACCGTACATTACCGTCAAGGACCAGAAGCTCAATGCAGCCTATCGGGAGATATATCCGACGTGCAGTAGAAACTATGCGTTGACGGTTCCTTTCATGGAGCGCTTTTTCCAACTAGCGAATCCAGGGATGGCTGCACGTCCGGCGGGCTGGATTGGTCAAATCACTTCGAATTCTTTCATGAAGAGAGAGTTCGGGCAGCGCCTTGTGGAACAGTTCTTATCTCGAAAAAACCTACGAGCTGTGATTGACAGCGAGGGCGCGTGGATTCCCGGGCACAACACGGATGGAACGCCGACGGTAATAATCATAGCTCGTCCCGGAAGGCCGTCCACTACATCGCTGCGGGTGGTCCAGAGTAAAGGCAGGCGCGAGAACAAGTCTTACAGCAATGGGAGTGGCCCATACTGGACAGCCATTGCAGCGAACATTGAAAACCCCGGATATTCGGATGAATACGTTGCAGTTGTAGATCTGCCTCGGTCGACCTTCGCTCGACATCCATGGAACCTATCCGGCGGCGATAAGGCGGGTCTCCTCGGCAAGTTGAATGACGTACGCAACCGCCCTCTTAGTGATTTCATCGCCGACGTGGGACGGACAACTAAGGTGGGTGGCGATGATGCGTGGTACTTTGGTCGCGTCCGCGATGCCAATCGATACACTCCAAGGGTCGACGCGCGACGTGTTCTGCTCGGTGAAGCGGTGCGAGATTTCTCTGCACGGGCCACTACAGTCGCACTCTGGCCATATGTCGATAGTTACGCCACGAAGTTTGTATCGCCCGACTCGCCTATCGTTGCGCGGCTTTGGCCTTACCGGACAACGCTTCGAAGGCGCCTAATATTTGGCGAAACGCTCGAAGAAAAGGGTCGACCGTGGTTCGACCACCTGGAGACTTACCCTTCTCGGATGCGTGGCCTGTCAATAGCCTTCGCCTTTGTTGCTACGCACAACCACTTCGCGCTCGATCGCGGTAATCAGCTCGCAGCGAATACTGCACCGATTGTTAAGTTGCCGGATGGGGCGACGGAGGATGACTATCTTGCAATCCTCGGCGTGCTAAGCTCGTCGACGGCCTGCTTTTGGCTGAAAGAGAATAGTCAGCCGAAAGGTGGTGCCGCAGATGTATCGTTCCTGCGGACCTATGAGTTCACTGGTACAACTCTGAAGGACTATCCGATGCCAGCGGACAGGCCAGTGGACCTTGCACGTTCGCTTGACGATGCTGCTCGCCTCAGCGGCATATTATATGACCTGCTGGATAATATCGATAAGGTTCCATCGGCAGAATCTTTGGAAAAGGCGAGGTCCGACTTTGAGGCTGCTAAGGCTCGAAGCGTCGCCGCTCAAGAAGAGCTCGACTGGCTTGTCTACCATTCCTACGGAATAACCGAATCGAGACTTACGTGCGAGGATGGAAGGTCGCCGGAACTGCGCCTTGGTGAGCGTGCATTTGAAATTGCGCTTGCTAGGCGGTTGGTGGCGGACGGTGAATCGACGCAGTGGTTTGAGCGTCATGGATCGGCTCCTGTCACGGAAATCCCTAAGTGCTGGCCGCAGGCGTATCGGGATATGGTGCAGCGACGGCTTGATCTGATTGAGTCGAACCGGTTCATAAATCTTCTTGAACGTCCCGAGTACAAGCGCCGGTGGGCCACCGAACCGTGGGAGAAGCAGGTTGAGAAGGCGTTGCGCGCATGGCTGCTCGACCGCCTAGAAGCCCCCTTGTACTGGTTCGACGCGCAGGGGCGGCCAACCGCGCGGTCGGTCGCTCAACTGGCCGACGTGGTGTCCCGCGACCCCGACCTAGTCTCTGTCCTGCAACTGTGGGACGGCCGGAAGGACCGGTCGGTCACCCAACAGCTTTCCACGCTGCTGGACAGCGAGAGCGTGCCCTTCCTGGCCGCCTACCGGCTCAAGGACGCTGGACTTCGCAAGCGTGAAGCCTGGGAGCACACCTGGGATCTGCAGCGCCGCGAGGACGAGGGCGAGAAGGTCGGTGAGATCCCGGTGCCGCCGAAGTACACGTCCGCAGACTTCCGGAAGCAGTCGTGGTGGCAGCACCGGGGCAAGCTTGACGTACCCAAGGAGCGGTTCATCGTCTACCCGGACGCCGGCCGCGAGACCGACTCCACCCAGTTGCTCGGCTGGGCCGGCTGGGACCACGCTCAGCAGGCGCTCGCCCTGAACGCGGTCATCGCCGAGCGGGAGGCCGAAGGCTGGGCTGACGATAAGCTTGTCCCCCTGGTCGCCGGCCTCGCAGAGCTCCAGCCCTGGGTACGGCAGTGGCACGACAAGACTGACCCCACCTACCAGCTCAACCTGGCCGACTACCTGGAGGAGCAACTGCGCGGCCGCGCTCACCAGGTGGGCATGACGGTCGAGCAGCTCGGTGCCTGGAGGCCGCCGGCCGCCAGCCGAGGACGCCGACCGAGGTCGTGACAGCCATGACGATGCAGCTTGAGGAGAAGGCGTGAGTACCCCGCTCCGCGACGTCATCACCATTCCCGAGCGTGCCGGCGCGGAGGACTACGTCCTGCGTCTGACCGACTCGGTCGGGCACAACGCGGTCCAGCGCACGCTCGACGAATACGTCGTCACCGATGCGCTGGTCGAGGCATTCGACTCGGCGATGGGCCTGGTGGCCGAGGGAATCACCTCCGGCACGAGCCGCGGCTCGTTCCTCACCGGCTCGTTCGGTTCGGGTAAGTCGCACTTCATGGCCGTGCTGCATGCCCTCCTTCAACACGAGCCGGCCGCTCGCTCCAAGGCTGAGCTTCAGCCCGTGGTGGCGCGCCACGATCCCGTCCTGGCCGACCGGAAGATCCTGCCGCTCGCCTTCCACATGCTCGGGGCGCGGACGATGGAGGAGGCCCTCTTCCAGGGCTATATCCGCCAGATCGGCGAGCGTCGCCCCGGTGCGCCGCTGCCCGCCGTACACAAGTCTGATGCTCTTCTCGAAGACGCTGAGCGTTACCGGGCCCAGCTCGGCGACCAGCAGTTCTTCGCTGGCCTCAACGGCGAAGCAGGGGGCGAGGGCGGCGGCGCGGCCGATCCCTGGGCTGCTGTGCTGGGCGCGGGGGAGTGGGATGCTGTTCGCTACGCCGAGGCGCGTGCGGCCTCGGCCGCGAGCCCTAGCCGGCAGAAGCTGGTGTCGGCCTTGGTCGAAACGTACTTCCGCTCCTACACGCAGCAGGCGGAGTACGTCGACCTGGACACCGGCCTGGCGGCGATCTCGACGCACGCCAAGAGCCTTAACTACGACGCCGTGGTCCTGTTCCTCGACGAGCTGGTCCTGTGGCTGGCGTTCTCGGTGCAGGACCGGGAGTTCTTCCGCCGCGAATCGCAGAAGCTCACCAAGCTGGTCGAGTCGTCCATCGGTGGTCGGCCCATCCCGCTCATCTCCTTTGTGGCCCGGCAGATGGACCTGCGGCGCTGGTTCGCCGACTCGGGCGCCAGCGGTGCGGAGCAGGACGCGCTCGACCGCGCCTTCCGCCACCAGGAAGGCCGCTTCGGTGTCATTCCGCTCGGCGACGACAACCTGCCGTACGTGGCCAATCGCCGACTCCTGCAGCCCAAGGACGCCGCGGCTGCCGCCGTGCTCGAGGGCGCGTTCGGTGCGATCGACCGACGGCCCGCGGTATGGGACGTGCTGCTCGACGGCGTGAACACCGACGAACGGCATCGGGGCTCCGACGAAAAGGCGTTCCGTCTCACCTACCCGTTCTCGCCGGCCCTGGTCTCCACCCTGCGCAGCCTCGCCAGTGTCATGCAGCGCGAGCGGACTGCGCTCAAGGTCATGCAGCAGATGCTCGTCGACCGGCGCGAGACCCTGACCATCGACCAGATCATCCCGGTCGGCGACTCCTTCGACCTCGTGGTCCAGGGTCAGACCGGGCAGGCATTGGACGCCGAGGCGGCTGCTCTCTTCCGGTCGGCCAACAAGCTCTACACGGACAAGGTACGGCCGCTGCTGCTCGGGATCCACGGCATCGACGAGCGGACCCTGCGCGAGGAGCCCGAGAAGGTTCCACCCGGATTCCGCACCGACGATCGGCTGGCCAAGACCCTCCTGTTGTCGGCCGTCGCCCCGAAGGTCCCGGCGCTGATGGCGCTGACCGCGGCCCGGCTCGCGTCGCTCAACCACGGTTCCATCGTGTCGCCGCTGCCGGGTGGTGAGGCGGCGGTCGTGCTGTCCAAGGTGCGCACCTGGGCCCGGGACATCCCGGAGATTCATCTCGACGGCGACGACCGCAACCCGACGATCAGGGTGCAGCTGTCCGACGTCGACTACGAGTCGATCGTGGAGCGGGCCAAGGCCGAGGACAACGAGGGTCGGCGCCGTGAGCTGCTGAAGGACCTGGTCAGCCAAAGCCTGGGCGTCACGCTGGCGTCTCAGGATCTGCAGGGCGCATATCCGTACGACTTCGTCTGGCGTGGCTCGAAGCGCAAGCTTGACGTGCTCTTCGGCAACGTCCGCGACCGTAGCTGGCTG
The DNA here is from genome assembly GCF_049179035.1 of Micromonospora sp. WMMD1274. Classification (NCBI taxonomy): domain Bacteria; kingdom Bacillati; phylum Actinomycetota; class Actinomycetes; order Micromonosporales; family Micromonosporaceae; genus Micromonospora; species Micromonospora sp. WMMD1274. The sequence continues at coordinate 188,480 of NZ_JBMHMG010000001.1, read as the reverse complement.
TCTGACGACCACTTCCGTGCCGCTCCGGACACCTGGCGCATCGTCATCGACCACCCGTTCGACGACCCTGGCCACTCCACCGTCGAGGACCTGCAACGGCTGGACGAAATGGTGGCCCGAGGCGTGCAGGAGCGCACCGTGGTTTGGCTGCCGCGGTTCCTGTCGGATGACAAGATTCGCGAGTTGCGACGCCTGGTCATCCTCAATTGGCTACTCGACGGCAGCACCGAGCGCTGGCAGGGCCATGCCGACCACCTCAACGAGGCCGACCGTGCCCTGGCCCGGTCCATTCTCGAGTCCCAGCGCAACACGCTACGGCGCAGCCTCGAAGACGCAGTGCAGCAGGCGTACGGCGCCGCGTCGCCACGCCCGGGCGTCCTCCTCGAGGACGCGTCGCACGAGCGGACCCTGTTCTCCTTCGAGCGGCGCTTCGCCCCGGCCAATCCGGTCGGCGCCACGCTCGGTCAGGCCTTCCACAATCTGCTCGATCAGGCGTTCAAGGCCCTCTACCCGGCGCATCCCGCGTTCGAGCCGGGTGATGTGGAGATCAAGGTCCGCGACCTCAAGGCCGTCGCCCGGTATGTCGCGCGGACCGCGGCGGACAGCGAGAAACGCGTCGAGCTGGAGGCCGATGCCGCCGTGGTGCGCCGCATCGCGGAGCCGCTCGGCGTCGGCAAGGCCACGGAGATGCACTACCTGCTCGGTGACGATCGGTTCACCCCATGGGGCCAGGAGATCGAACGAGCACTCGGCCGGCGCGCGCAGGAACAGGGCAAGCCGGCCGACGGGCCGGTGACCGTCGCGGAGCTACGGCGCTGGATCCGGGACGTCTCGCCCGCCCACGGGCTGAGGGACGAGGTCGCCGACCTGGTCATCATCGCGTGGGCGGCGCTGCGGCAGCGGGCCTGGTTCCAGCAGGAAACGGCTCTGCCGGTCGTACCGGAGCCGGGCTCGCTCACCCCGGTGATGGAGCTGCGCACCCAGGAGCTGCCGTCCGCCGACGATTGGGAGACGGCGCGAACCGTGGCGGGCGCGATGCTGGGCGTTGTGGCTGGGGCATATCTCACCGCGCCAGCTGTGGCCGATTTCGTCGGGCAGGTCGCTGTCAAGGCGGCGGAACTGTCGAAGACGGCGCTCGGGTTGGTGGCAGCGATCGAGGCGGCGTACCGGCGCCTGGAGATTGCGGACGGTAACCGGTTGAGGACCGCTCGAGCTGGGTCTGCGCTGGTGCAGCAACTGCGTCACCTCGACGGCGTCAAGGTCGTTCAGGTGCTGGCGAAGGCGAACCTCGGTGACGCCACGCCGGTCGCGGCAGGCAAGTCGCTGGCTTCGGCGGACACGGTCGGGAAAGCGCTCAACGGGTTTCCCTGGCACCGGCTCGACCCGCTGCGTGAGGCGATGAAGGGGGAGGACAGCCGCGCCGCGGACGCCGCCGCTGTCGTCAACGGCCTTCGGGCAGCGCTGGAACAGGACGAGCTGCCGGTGCCGATCGAACGTGCGCTCGCAGCTTGCGAGGACGGGATCTTCAGCTGGCTGGCGAAAGCTGCGCCCTCGGCGAATCCTGAGCCCAAGCCGAAGCCACCCGTTGTGTCCGGTCCCAAGGCCGGGAGTTCCAGCCGCGCGGGCGGAGCGGGCAACAGCGAAATCATGAACCAGGTGCGAGCGTTCCTGGACGCCAACCCCGACGTCACTGTCGAGGTGACGTGGCGAGTGCTGCCGTGACCGTCGCCGTGGCCACGACGCGGGTGAGCGCATCGATGGTGCTCGCCATCATCGACGAAGCCCTGGCCAAGAACTACCGTACCGGCGTCATCGGCATCCGCGGCGTCCCCGATCGGGCCACCGCCGTCGACCTGCAACACCAGGGCCAGACCGTACGAGTCCGGGCGGCCGAGTCCGCGCTGGCGGCCCGGGAGATGCTCGGCGAGCACCGCGACGGCGACTGGCTCGTGATCGTTACCGACCGCGATGACGACGATCTCGGTGCCGGTATCCTGGCCCATTTCGTCTGGCAGCGGCTGCGCAGCCCGGATCCGTGGGAGGCAGTCCGGGCCCGGTTCGCGGCCGCCGGGATCGACCCCGCGCTGACCAGCCGCCCGGACAACCGAGAGCTGGCCACGGCGTTGGTGGCCGCCACCCCGGCCGCAGGCTGGCCGGCCGCGCCGGCCGGCGTTCTCACCCGTACCCATGCGCTTGGTGCTGTTGCCGCCACCCACCTCAACTTCGACACGGACACCGCCGACGTCCTCGGCGTCCTCCGCTGGTCGATCGCCGCGCGCAGTGTCGCCGCCCTCGGCGCTCTGCGCCGTAGCGTCGGGGACCTACTGGCCGACACCACACTCGACTGGATCGCCCAGCGTGCGGGCTCGGCGGCAGGCCCGATACGGGCGCTGCTGTCCCGCGGGGAACTCGCCGACGTGGTACCGCTCGGCCTCGTTCTGCGCCTACTGACCAATGACCGGTACGACCCGCCAACGACGCATCAGGCTCAACTGGCTCTGGTCCGGCTCGAACCGCGCTGGGGCGACTACAGCCCTACGCCGGCCGCATTGGCCGCCCTCGGGCAAGCGGCGGACGCGCTGCTGTCCGACCTGATTCACGACCGGCGCGCCGACGACGACGTCGCTCGCTGCCTGGACCGGGCCGACGCGATCCTCACCCAGATCCAGGCCGAGCCGCTGGCCCGCCACTCCGAACTTCTCGCCGGCGGATTGCGGGCGCGCTTCGTCGCGCTCGCCGACGGACTGCGCCGGGCCGTCACGACGCCCGGCCGCGCCGGCGACACGGACACCGTCGAGAAAGCCTGGGCAGCGTTGCGGGCCCACCGGCTCGCCGCGACCACGCCGTTCCGCGGACCCTTCGAGGCCGCGGTGCGGCTGGTCCGATGGCTCGCCGAAGTCGAATCCGCGCCCGATACCCCCGCGGACACTCCCGCGTTGGGCCTCCTCGCCCGCCGATATCTGGACAGCGCGGCATGGGCCGACGCGGCGATCAACGACGCGTTCGGCGGGGTGGACGATCCGAGCCTGTCTGGTGCGCTGCACGCCGTCGTCACGGCCGCGCAGCAGCGACGTCGCGCACAGGAACGCCAATTTGCCCGGGCGCTCGCCTCGGCGCCGGCCCCTGCCGGCCGGGGCGTGCCAGCCGGCGCAGGAACCGTCTGGTATGTGGAGGAGCTGCTGCCGGGCTGCGTCATTCCGCTCGCCCGTAAGGCACCCGTACTACTGCTGGTCCTCGACGGCATGAGCGCCGCCGTCGCCACCGAGATCCTGTCCGACGCGACCGGCCGGCTCGGCTGGCTCGAGGCCGCCCTGCCTGGTGCCGGTCCGCTGCAAAGGACCGCAGCGCTCGCGGTGTTGCCGTCGGTAACCGAGGTGAGCCGCGCATCCCTTCTCTCCGGCCGCCTCACCCGCGGGCAGCAATCCGAAGAGCACCACGGCTACGCCGAGGTGACCGCCAAAGGCGGGAAGATCGTCGCGCGGCTCTTCCACAAGAAGGCGGTGGACACCACGGCAGCGGGCTGGTCGGTCAGCCCGGATGTCGGCGGCGCCATCGACGACATCGAGCTGCCGCTGGTGACCGTCATCCTCAACACGATCGACGACGCGCTCGACCGCAGTGACCCCGCGGGCACGGTCTGGACCGCCGATGCCGTCAAACACCTCGAACCGCTGCTCGCTCGGGCGGCAGCCGCAGGGCGAACCGTCGTCGTGACCGCCGATCACGGCCACATCGTCGAACGCCGTCAAGGCACCCAGCGATCGCACCCCCAGATTTCCAGTGCTCGTTCTCGCCCGGCCACCGCTCCCGTCCAGGACGACGAGATCGAGGTCAGCGGTCCTCGCGTGCTGACAGCCGACCACCGAGCCGTCCTCGCCGTCGACGAGACCCTCCGGTACGGACCGCTGAAGGCCGGCTACCACGGGGGAGCGAGCGCGGCAGAGGTCGTCGTCCCGGTCGCCGTCCTCGTACCGGATGAGTCCCGCAACCAGGCCGGTCTGGAGTTGCTGCCGCCGCAGGAGCCCACGTGGTGGTGGCTTACCTCCGCGGCCGTTCCGCCAACACCCACCGTCCCACCGGCTCCGAAGGCCGCGACCGCCAAGAACCAAGGGGGGCGCCAGACCGGCCCGACCCTGTTCGACCACGCCCCATTCGAGCAGAACCTGTTCGACCAGGCCCCGGAGGTCACCAAGCAACCGACGACGACGCTCGGCCGTTCCGTCGTGACCAGCCCTGTCTACAAGGCACAGCGGAAGATCTCCGGCCGCCTCATCGTCACCGACGACCAGATCGCCGGAATCATCGACGCGCTGGCCGGCGCGACAGCCAACCGGCTGGCGCCCACCCCCGCCGCCCAAGCCCTCGGGGTCGCCCAGACGAGACTGCGGGGTGCGCTGACGCAGGTCCAGCAACTACTCAACGTCGAGGGGTACGCCGTCCTGGCCGCCGAACCGGCCACCGGCACGGTCATGCTCGACGTCAAACTCCTGACCGAGCAGTTCGAGGTGCCCTCGTGACGCTGGACGTCTCCCAGCGGCGCCGGCGCGAGGTGATCGGCGCGCTTCGCCGCGGAACCGTCCCGGAGAGCGGTCTCGACCTGCTCGCGGTCGGTCTCGACCGGTTTTCCGCCGCCCTCGACGGTGAGCTCGACACGGTCAGCTCCGGTGGCGCCGTGTTCAAGGCGGTACGGGGCGAGTATGGCGCCGGCAAGACCTTCTTCACGCGACACCTGGCCGAGCGGGCTATTCGCCACGGCTTCGCCGCAGCCGAGGTGCAAATCTCCGAGACCCAGACGCCGTTGCACCGGTTGGAGACCGTGTATCGGCGCATCACCGAGTCCATGCGGACGGCGTCGATACCACCCAGTGCGTTCCGTGCCGTTCTGGATTCGTGGCTGTTCACGCTGGAGGCCGATGCGCTCCAAGCTGATCCCGCCGCGGAGGCTGACGTGGGCGCGGCCGTGGATCGGCTCCTCGAACAGCGCCTCGCTCAGGTCAGCAAGCACTCCCCGCTCTTCGCACTGGCGTTGCGCGGCTACCGGGCGGCGTCGAGCGCGGACGACACCGTCATCGCCGATGGCCTGGCCGCGTGGATGGCCGGACAGCCGCAGGTCGCGGTGGCGGCGAAACGAGCCGCCGGGATTCGCGGCGAGCTCGACCATTTCGGCGCCATGGCCTTCCTCCAGGGGCTGCTCACCGTCCTACGGGACGCCGGCCATCCGGGACTGGTCCTCGTCCTCGACGAGGTTGAGACGCTGCAACGGGTCCGTGGTGACGTCCGGGACAAGGCACTCAACGCGCTGCGGCAGCTGATCGACGAGGTGCACTCCGGTCGCTTCCCCGGGCTGTATCTCGTCATCACCGGCACGCCGGCCTTCTACGACGGGCAGCAGGGTGTGCAGCGCCTCGCCCCGCTCGCACAACGGCTCGCCGTCGACTTCGGCACGGATGCGAGATTCGACAACCCCAGGGCCGTGCAGATCCGCCTGCCCGGCTTCACCATCGACTCCCTGGTCGAGCTGGGCGCCCGCGTCCGGGACCTCTACGCCGACGGATCAACCGCTCCCGACCGGATACGAACTCTGGTCGACGACACGTACCTTGACCAACTGGCCCGCGCCGTTGCCGGCGGCCTGGGCGGAAAAGTCGGCATCGTGCCGCGCCTGTATCTGAAGAAGCTGGTGGGCGATGTCCTCGACCGGGTCGACCAGTTCCCGGACTTCGACCCTAGGCAGCACTACGCGCCGACCATGTCGGCAGCGGAGATGACCGACGTGGAACGCAACGCCGCAAGCGCCGACGACATTGCACTAGACGTGTGACCGCCGCCGACCCGCTACATCCCGTGCTGCTGCACCACATCGTCAACTCCCTGCAATGGCCGGGTCTGCGACCCCTACAGGAAGCTGCTGTGGAGCCGCTTCTGGCTGGCGAGGACACGCTCCTCCTCGCCCCGACCGCTGGGGGCAAAACCGAAGCGGCAGCGTTTCCGCTGTTGTCCCGGATGGCAGCCGAGGGCTGGTCCGGAACCTCAGTGCTGTACCTCTGCCCGCTCAAAGCCCTGCTCAACAATCTGCTGCCGCGCTGGGAACGCTACGCCGACTGGCTGGGACGGCGAGCCGCGCTCTGGCATGGCGACGTCACCGCGTCACGACGGCGGGCCATCCTGGCTGCCCGCCCAGACGTGCTCCTGACCACGCCGGAATCCCTGGAATCGATGCTGGTCAGCCGTAACGTCGACCATCGGGCGTTCTTCGCCGGCCTGCGTACCGTGGTCGTCGACGAGGTGCACGCATTTGCCGGCGACGACCGTGGCTGGCATCTGCTCGCCGTCCTGGAACGTCTGACCCACCTGATCGGCCGTCCCGTTCAGCGGGTCGGGCTCTCGGCAACCGTGGGCAATCCGGATCGCCTGCTGACCTGGCTGCAGGGCTCCGGCGCGGGTGCTCGGGCCGGACGCGTCATCGCTCCTGACCTGCCGGTCGCCGCGACAGCGACCGCGGTGACACCTCCGCCGGGCGAAATCGAACTCGACTTCGTCGGATCCCTGCAAAATGCTGCCACTGTGCTCGCCGGGCTGCACTCCGGTGAGAAACGGCTGGTCTTCTGCGAATCCCGCCAGGCCGTAGAACAACTCGGCAGTCTCCTGCGGGATCGCGGCATCACCACCTTCCTGTCACACGCCTCGCTGTCCGCTGACGAAAGAAGACGCTCGGAAGAGGCGTTCGCCGAGGCGCGTGACTGCGTCATCGTTTCGACCAGCACACTCGAACTGGGAATCGACGTCGGTGACCTCGACCGCGTCATTCAGATCGACGCCCCCTCGACCGTGGCCTCATTCCTGCAACGACTCGGCCGCACAGGTCGGCGGCCTGGCAGCATCCGCAACTGCCTCTTCCTCACCCGCAGCGGCGACGCCCTACTGGAGGCAGCGGCCCTGCTGGTGCTCTGGGGCCGCGGATGGGTCGAGCCAGTCGTCGCCCCGCCAGAGCCACGGCACATCGTCGCCCAGCAGATGCTCGCGCTCTGCCTGCAAGAACACCGAGTGGGAGATCAGAACTGGCCGCAGTGGTGGAACGGTCTCGACCCCTTCGGCCGCGGCGCCACCCCGATCATTCGCCATCTGATCGATCAGGGCTACCTCGACAGCGACAGCGACATGCTCTACATCGGTCCCGAAGCTGAACGGCGCTTCGGGCACCGACACTTCATGGGCATGACAGCAGTATTCGTCGGAGCACCCGAGTTCACCGTCCTGGTGGGCCGCGATGAGCTGGGCCGCGTCGACCCCGCGCTGCTCACGGAGGAGGTGCAGGGCGACCGTCGACTGCTACTCAACGGGCGAAGTTGGCGGGTCACCTACATCGACTGGCGGCGCCGGCGCTGTTTCGTCGAACCCGCCGAGAGTGGCGGAAAGGCTCGCTGGATGACCGGGGGGTGGGCAGGTCTTGGATTCGAGCTGAGCCGCGCCATGCGGGAGGTACTTCTTGGTGCTGATCCCCCTGTGAAGCTCACTCAGCGAGCAGCGAAGCGGCTCGCTGACGAACGGGATGAACGATCCTCGCTGGTACATCCGGGAGGCAGCGTCATCCTCCGCGATCGGAATGGTGGTGACCTACGGTGGTGGACCTGGGCCGGTTTCCGCGCGAACGCCACCTTGGCCGCCACGTTGACCGAGGTGGTCGACCCGGTCCAACGCTTCGATGACTGCCAGGTCCGCCTACGGGCGAATCTCACTCGGGAAGAATGGCGGACACTCATCGCCGACACAGATCAGCGTCTGTGCTTGCCCGAGGTCAACAAGAAAGCTCTTGACGGACTCAAGTTCAGCGAAGCGCTGCCGGAGCGGCTCGCGCTGGCGACGTTGGCGTCCCGCCTCGCTGACCTCGGCGGCGCAACCGCTGTCCTGCAGGAGCCGACGCGGTTCGTTCAGACATAGCCGGGCAGCGGGTCGATTTGGCTGTGTGACATGTTCGAGTTCGGCTACGAGGTTCGCGAATGTGGCCGCTCCAGTCTCGGGCTCGATGGGGACCTCCGACGCGACGCTCTGGCCCTCCAGCGTGCTGACCCTGGCACACCTCACCCTCACCGACCGGGCCCGCCGGCTGAGGAACAGCGACGGGGGCCTGCATTGTTATTCCGTCACCGTGGCGCCCGGTTGGGTGGGCCGCACTGATCGTGTCGCCGTTGCTGGCCACCCAAGCCGACCTCTTGTTCCCAGGGCTGGCCGGCGATGTGGGCGTGCAGCGGGAGCCCAACCGTGATCTTGGCTGCCGCTTCGTCTCGGCGGGCTGCCGGGTCATTCGCGGCGGTCCTGGGCGCCTCGGGGGTAGGGCTGGCAACAGTCAGGGCGGTATCGGTAGACGCGTGGGTCACGGCCGCGCCGGTGGCCGTACGCGGGTTTGATCTCGTGCAGGCAGGCCTGCCACACGGCGTTCTCCCCACGCCGGCACCACCTGGCCCGCATTGGGGCCGCCGCTCAGCAGCACCTCCACGCACTGACAGTGCGAAACGTAGTCAGCGGTCCGGCTGCACCGCGAGCGGCAGGAGCGGGAAGCTTTGTGCCGGGGTGGTCGCTGCTCTGTCGGTGCCTCCGGGCAGACTGATGCCGTGCCAGTCATCACCGCCGTTCTCGGGGACATCACGACGCAGGACGTTGACGCCATCGTCAACGCGGCGAACAAGGCTATGCGCGGAGGCGGCGGTGTGGATGGCGCGATCCATCACAGCGGAGGCCCGGCGATCCTGCGTGACTGCATCGCCCGGTTTCCTAACGGCCTCGCCACCGGCGACGCCGGATGGACAACAGCAGGCGACCTGCCCGCCCGGTGGGTCATCCACACCGTCGGCCCCAACTACCACGCCGGGCAGCGCGACCGCTCCCTGCTGGAGTCGTGTTACCGGCGCGCGCTGAAGGTCGCCGACGAACTGGGCGCGCGCAGCGTCGCGTTCCCGCTGATCAGCACCGGCGTCCGCGGCTGGCCACACGCCGATGCCATTGAGGCGGCGATCGAGACCATCGCGGCCGCCGAGACGGGCGTCGACGAGGTACGGCTCGTCGCATTCGACGAAGCCATGCACAAGCGAACCCGCGCAGCCGTCTGGGTTCGGTGTCCGCCGCCCGTCGACACAGACAGCGTCGGCTCCTTGTTTGAGCGCGAGCCGATCCAGTACTCGCTGCGCGGCGATTTCTACCTGTGGCGAGAACTTCGCGCGCGGTTCGCCGACACGCCGCTGCCAGACGACTGGTTCGACTTACGGACGCTCATCATGGACACCATCGAGCAGGTTGTCGGCGAACATCTCACCAGCCGCGAATCGGCACCGTGGCACGACCACGCCGGAGCGATATACGTCCCCGAGTTCGACCCGGGCCACGGCATGTCTGCCGGCGCCGTCCACGTTCCATGGTGGGTGCACACGGGAGTGCCGATCCTGCTCGACCGCTACGCCGCGCGACGCGAACCCGACACATTCCCGGCTGACTGACTCAATCCACCTGCACCAGGCACGGCCCGGGCATTGTGGTAGGCCAGCGGACGGCGTGGACGGCGCTTGGTCCACACCACACAGACTGCGCTCAGCGCACGGCAGTGGACGCGGCCGCGTGCAGGATGACTTCCCACGCGACAGCTGGCATCCTGGAGTCCCGATGGCTGCTTCGAAAGGGGCGCGGTGGTCAGGGGCCGTACAATCAACGATTGGTACCTCGGTCGTGGCTCGTCCTCGGCGGATGACAGGACTGACGACGAAGCTCCCGGTCACGGGCCTGACACGTGGCTGGACCGGGCTCTGGCCACACCTGATCGCTCTTCCGCACCCCTGGCTATGAAATCCAAGCCCCCTGCCCGGCGACGAGGCAAGGCGGAGGCGACCGCGGCTTCGGCAGGCATCCGTCGCGCACCAAAGCCGTCGGTTCGTGAACTCGAGAGTGAGATTGCCGTCATCCTGGGCTTGAAGGCGCAGGAATCCGTGCAAAAAATTCTTCACCGCAAGGGCGACGGTTGGGCTCGCCTGACATCGAAAGAAATTTCTCTTGCCGTACGTCGGGTACAATCCCGAATCAAGCGCATCCCGCAGCCCCGCAAGGAGATAGTGGTCGCTGCGACACCCAGACCTGTTGAGGTTCGCCCTCCTCTCGAGGAAATTCGCCGGGCGGTTTTTATAATTCATGCGCGCCGGCCGTTGTGGGCCACCTGGGAGATCTCGCGTCACCTCCGCAACATGGGATGGTCGAATGTATCGACCGACCTGGTGAGGAGCATTCTTCCGCCGCCTGGTATCTCGATACCTGGTACCGAGAGCCTGGCTGTCAAACGGCGCCGCGCTAAGACCAAGAAAGGGCGAATCGGTCCGAAAACCCGCAAAGCGCTACAGCAAGCGGCTTCGCCCCGTAAGGCGAAATCCGATGGAGCTCCGCCATCCCTGACAAAACAAGCGCCACCCGAGGTTGCCACACGAGGGACGGCGTTCTGCCCTTCGTGCGGCGTCCGGATCTCGGTACTGGGGTCGTGCCGCTGCTCGTGAACATCGTTCTCCCTGCGGCGAAGATCCCAGTGGCCTTGCGCTGCAGTGGTGGACCCGACCGGATCCCGACCCTGACCGCCGCCGGGCCTGGGGCCTACCGAATCCGCGTCCCCGTCCGCGGACGAGACGCGGCCACCGACGCAGCCGTTTCCGACCCGGTCGAGCAGTACCCGATCATCGCTTGGCCGGCACCGCTGCACCTGATCAGGTGAAGCATTGGAACTCTCCCCCCGGCAGACGGGCTTTGATCTCAGCTGCACGCTGGACAAGATCGCCACGCATCCCGTAGACAACTTCTCGGTGTGTGGTCGCCGGCAAGTTGAGGGTGCATTCGAGCGGTGGCCCGTCAGGCAGCGAAAGTGATGATGAGTTGACTCTAGAGGTGCGGTCATTCGAGGAGGCCGTTCGGTCGGCCGTCGAGCAGGGACGCGCGGAACTGATGCACCTGGACGACATCACGGACGACCTGGTCGCCGCCTTCACTCAAGGCCAGGGCCCGGGCTCGATCGCTCGGCTGGAAGAGTTCGTCCAGGGGTTTCCGGCGGAGCTGCGGCGTCACCTTGACCGTGAGCGGGAGTCGCTCGGCACATTCAACATCGCGTTCTTCGGGCGGACCGGCACCGGGAAGAGCACCCTGCTGTCGGTGTTCGGCCGGCTCGACGGGGCGTACGTCTCGCCCGGTGACAACGATTTCACCACCGAGGTGCGCCATGTCGGGTGGCGGGACTGCCGGCTGTTCGACACACCCGGGATCAACGGCTGGGGCGCCTCCGAGAGTCGTGATGTACTCGAAGCCCGGGCCCGTGCGGCGGTTGAGATCGCCGACATCGTGCTCCTGTGCTTCGACAGCCAGTCCCAGCAGGCGATGGAGTTCGAGAAGATCGCCGCCTGGGTCCTCGACCGGGGAAAGCCGGTGGTGGCCGTCCTCAACTCCCGCAACCGGCGCTGGCATCACCCGGCGGTGGTCCGGGAGTCCGGCCGCCGGCATCTGTCCGAGACGGTTCGCCAGCACGCCGACAACATCCGGACCCAGCTCGCCCAGATCGGGTTGTTCGACGTCCCGGTCGTCGCGATCCAGAGCCAGCGGGCCCTGTACGCGCGCGCCGCGACCCCGTTCCGCAGTCCGTTCCCGGAGGACTTCCACAACGAACGGGAGCGTTTCGGTACGGACTACCTCGACCGCTGGTCAAACTTTCCCGAGCTGGAGCGCCTTATCACCGCCTCGATCGCGGAGGGCGGCGCCGATCTGCGGCTGACCGCGCTGCGCGAGGACATCCGGTCACGGTGCCGCCGCGGGATCGGCGAGCTCGAAGACCTGGCGGCCGAACTCGAGCGGGAGGCGGAGTCCCTGGAGCGGCGGGTCGAGTCGCTGTTCGCCGTGCTGGGCTATCCGGAGGACGCCGAACGTGCCCAGTGGCTGCACGACGCGGCGCTCAGCGGAGACCTGGTCGATCTGTCCGAGCAGGCGCGGGGCGGCCCGTACACCTCGCCGCCCAAGGGGTCGCTGGACCGTTTCGTCCGGCATCTCGCCGCGTCGCACCTGGCGGGCTGCCATCGGCAGGCGAAGGTCAACGTAGACGACGCGATCCAGCGGGCCTTCGCCGAACGCAAGGCGTTCGGCGAGCCCGAGTTTCGGGCGGCCACGTATGACGAAGGAGCCATGACCACCGCGGCGCAGGCCGTGTGGGCGGATCGGCAGGTGTTCCTGCAGCGTGAGCTGGAGATCGCGGTGGACGACGAGCCCGCTGCGAGCGGGCCGGCCGCGGTGCACGCCGCGACGATCGCCGGTGACAAGGGCGGCAGCTTGGCGGGTGACGCCGCCCAGGGCACGAGCATCGCGGTGGGTCTCGGCGCCCTTGCGCTGCCGCTCATCTGGAACCCCGCAGGCTGGGTGCTCGCCACCACGTTCGCCGGCATCGGCATCGTCACGCAGGTCGGGAAGTACTTCGGTAAGAAGGCGAGCGAGGAGGGCGCGGAGCAGACCCGGAAGGCAAAGGCCGACGCCATCGCCGAAGGCCATCGGGCGGTGGACCGGACGTTCGTCGCCTACGAGGACGCACTCGTCCAGGACAGCCGCAGAGCCGCGTGGACGTCGCTGGGGCCCACGGTCGGTGAGTCGCTGAGCGCCGCGATCGAGCGTCGGATGGCGCGCGCCCGAATCACGCGGCTACTCGACAGCCTGCGGACCTACGCCGACGCGGTTCGGCCCACGCCGGCGGTGACCGACGTCCTGCGGCGGGCACAGCGCCGGATGGGGGAAACCCCGGCCGAGGTGAACCGGGCGTTGCTGGGCGAGGACTGGCTGGAGTCCGGCGTCGACCACCAGCCGGTGCGGATCAGCGAGGCGGTGCGCGAGGCGTACGCGAGTCGCCAGGAGGCGGACCGCACGCGGCTTGCACACGCCGTGACCGCGGCGTGGCGGTCACCGACGCCGGCGCAGATCTACTCCTGGCGCCACGACCTTGAGGACGCGGCCGGGCGTGACCCGGCGCTGGCCGACGTCGTCCGAGCCTTCTGGCGCGTCCGCGGGGCGCGGCCGTCCTTCGCCGTGCTGGGTGACTACAACTCGGGTAAGTCGTCGCTGGTCCACCGGATCATGGTGGACGGTGGCCTGCGGCCGGACACCGCGTTCGACACCCGGGCGCTGCCGGCAACCACGGCCGCGAGCCGCTACCGGTTCCCGGGGTTCGATCTCGTGGACACGCCCGGCCTGCAGAGCGGACACGACGAGCACGACGCCACCGCGCTCGAGGCCATCACCGAGGGCGCTCTCGTGCTCGTCGTCGTCCACGTCAACCTGCTGGTCGGCAACACCTCGATGCTGGAGGAGCTCCTGCGCGGCACGGAGATGACCGCCGCCAAGGGCGGGCGGATGGTGTTTCTCATCAACCGGTGCGACGAGCTGGGCGTCGATCCGCTGACCGCACCCGATGACTTCCTCCGTCTGCAGAACCGCAAACGCGGGGAGCTACGCGCGGCCCTCGCCGCGCGTGGCGCCGACGTGGAGCTCGACCGGATCCACTGCCTGTCCGGGGATCCGTTCGGCCTGGTCGGTGGGGCGGCAACGGCCCAGCCCGCAGACTTCGACGAGCATCGGCTGTGGGACGGGGTGGCCGCACTGACGAGCGCCCTGTCCGGCCTCTCCGACGAGCGGCTGGCCGACGCGACGTGCTCGGCCGCCCTCGACGCGGCGGTCACTGCCCTTAAGCGTCACCGGCACACCCTGCACCAGGTGCTGGCCGAAGGCGAGAAGGCACTGAGCCACCTGGATCCGCTGATCGCCAGCCTCCGGGACGCGGTGCGCGACGCCATGATTGTCGAGAGCTCACTGCGCGAGGACGCCCGGCGCATGGTGGACCGCCACGCGGTGCCGGCGAAATCCGCGGTCGCGGACCTCGACCGCAAGGACGCCCAGAAGATGACGAGCCTCGTCGAGTCCTGGTGGAAGACACCGCAGGTCGAGGCTGATCTTGAACGCTACCGCGACGACGCGGCACGCCGGTTGGCCGAGTGGCATGGCGATCACCTCCCGACGATCAGTCGCGAGATTCGCGCTGCCGAACTCCAGGTGGCGCCCGAGCCCGCGGCAGAGTTCCAGGCCCAGGGAACCGCCTGGTACGAGGAAATCGTCGCGGGCGCCGGCAGTGTCGCAGGAGCCGTTGCGCCGCTCGCGAAAGCCCTCGGAAACCGGGACGCGTTCTACACGGTCCTGAAGCAGTTCAACTACAAGTTCAAACCGTGGGGCGCGGTCAAGGGCGGCGCCAACGTCGCCCGGGTCGGGCTCGTCCTCGGGGCCATCGCCTCCGCCGTGGACATCGCGGAGATGGCCACCGACGCCCAGAAGGCCGGCCAGCACCGGGAGCGGCAGGAGTTGGCGTGGCAGAAGATCGACGAGACGGCCGCGCTGATCGTCGATCTGATCATGCGCGATGAGCAGTGGGGAGGTCACGTCGCCTACCTCGAGCAGCGGACGGGGGACCTCGAAGCGCTGCTCGACGAACACCTCGCCCGGGAATCGTCGATCGTCGAGCAGATGGAATCGGCAAAGGTACGTGTCGAGGTGGCCGATGCCCTGATCGTGGCCGCGGAAGAAATGGAAGGAACGGATTACAGTGGTTGACATTGACGCGGTGCGCGACTGGCTGGGGCGGCTTCCCGGTGGATCGCCCGGGCGGTACGCCGACGACTGGGACGCCTTCCAGGAGCGGGACCAACCGGTGGTGACCCTCTTCGGCTCCTACGACACCGGCAAGAGCTCCCTGCTGCGCCGCTTGCTCGTCGACTCGGGCCGCGACGTTCCCGGCTGGCTGACGATCAGCGCACGTCACGAGACCTTCGAGGTCAACGAGGTCGAGTTGGGTACGTGCATCGTCCGCGACACCCCCGGATTCGACGTCGGCGCGTCGGGCGTCCGCGAACAGAACAGCTCCCGCGCGATGGCCGCGGTCGGGCTCACCGACGTCGGCATCGCGGTGCTGACCCCGCAGCTGGTGACCGCCGAACGTGACGTGCTCCGGAGGCTGTTCACGCGGGGCTGGCCGGCCGGGACGATGTGGTTCGTCATCTCCCGGTTCGACGAGGCCTTCGGGAACCCGGAGTACGACCCGGCGGGGTACCGGGAACTCGGTGACCGCAAGGTCCGCGAGTTGCGGGACCTGTTCGGCCTGGACGATCGGGTGCCGGTCTTCGTCGTCTCGCAGGACCCGTTCCAGACCGCCGGGCCGGTGACCGATCTCGGCCGCGACACCTGGGACGAGTTCCGGGACTGGGACGGCATGCAGGACCTCACGAACGCTTTCGGGGCGGTGTCCCCGTCGGCCCTGCCGGAGTGGCGGCATGCGGCCGGGCAACGGTACTGGTCAGCGGTGCTGGACGAGACCTTGTCCGTACTGCGCGGGCAACTGGCGGACTACGCGGAACAGGCCAGGGTGGCGGCCCACGGCGTCGATCGCCGCGGCCAATGGGAGAGGCGGCTCGGCAACCTCGACCGGGCCGCTCAGGCCGGCCTCGAAGGTCTCATCGACGAGGTGCTGCGGCGGTCGTGGGAGTCCGGCTCCGCCGCCGACGACCTGCAGCGCACGGTCGGCGAGTGGTTCGCCAAGAATGAGGGCCACCTAGATCGGTTGCGGCAGTCGATCCGCAAGGGCAAGGAGCGAGACCGCGCCCTCCCCACCTGGGCCGGCTTCGCTTCGCTGGTCGGGACACTCAAGTCCGGGGAGAACGCCGCCACCGCCCCGGACGGGCCCGGTCAGATCTCGGAACACACCAAGAACATCGGGGGCATGCTGCTCGGCGTGCTGAAGACCATGACCAAGGACGTCGGACAGACCGCCGGCAAGCAGACCAAGACGTTAAAGATGGCCGAGAAGGTGAAGCCGTACCTCGGCACCGTCGAAGCCGCGCTCCCACTCACCGTCTACCTGACGAAGTTCGTCGACCAACACCTCGCGAATCGCACGCGCCTGAACCAGGACAAGGCCGCGGCCGAGATGCGTCAACAGGTCATCGCCGAATGCATGCGGCTCGCCCGCGACACCTGGCAGCCGTTCGTCGACGACGTACGCGACGAGATCGTCGCCCAGACGAAAGACCAGGTCGACCTCGACGCGAGCCTGCGCCAACTCGTGAGGCAACTGCAAGAAGCCATCGTGGAAGGCGAGGGTCTCTCTCGAGCGGCTGCAAGGCCGCTGCGCGAGACAGGGGCGTAAGCAAGCGGGCTGCTGATCGTCTGTCTCGTCCCGTCATGGCTATTCTCCTCCCCGGGTCGCCCTTGGTTTGCCACGGCACCACCGGAGGTACTTCACCAGCGACCAGCGTCGGCTCGCCCAACGGATCATCGTCGCAGGGGCGTCGAGGGAGGGTTTGTAGTCACACACGAGTCACCGTGCTGCATCAGCCCGCCGAAGGTTCGTTCCAGGACCCACCGGTGGGATGAACGTGGAAGCCCTTCCCGGCGTGGCGGCGTACCCACTCGACGTCGATGCAGAGCCGGGCGCCGTTCGTCCGCACGACGGTGTTGTAGCCGTGGTCGAGCGACGCCGTGACCACGGGCGGATGGTCCGCCGAAAGGGTGTCGAGCAGGCGCCGGCCAGCGATGGAGTCCTGCACCTGCACCTATGCGGCGGTGGCAATCAGCGCAGCAGCAAGCCGAGGGTGTCGGTAGCAACGTGCCGCTTGCGCCCCTTAATCTTCTTCGCCGCCTCGATGCCCTGGCTGGACTCGCCGGCGGAAGTCATGCGGCAAGGGCTCCCAGGCGATCCCCCGCTCGAGCCGCATACAGGATCGCGCCGACGCCGCCCGCCATGCCGTCAGCCGGCTCGATCAACGCCCACAGCTCATCCGACAAGTCCGACCGATATCCACGCCTATTCACGGCCACGTCACGATCAGAGAACCAAACTCACGGTCGGCACCACCGCACCTGAACCCAATCGCTATGCGGATTAGATGTCCTCTTGAGGCGTTCACTGCGACACCCACAAGGGACGGTAGGTTACGGGTCATGAAGGCATGCTCACTTTCTGCCGTCGCCACGGCAGCGGTCCTCCTTGCCGGTTGCGGCAACAGCGCCGATACACCAGCACCCCGGGGTCCAGTTTCGCAGACCAGTTCGGCCGCGCCTGCCACGAGAACCCCGACCGCTGCGGACAGGTCGCCATCCCCGACTGAGGACCAGGGCCCGGCCCGGCTCAAGATCGGCCAGACATTCACCGGCGCTGGTTGGAAAGTAACCGTCTACTCGGCCAAATTTGACGGACAGGCCGACTCTGAGCCCGACAAGGGCAAAGTGTGGGTGCCGACCGATGTGAAGATCTGCAACGCCACCACGGGGGAGAGCCTGCCAACCCCGAGTTGGAGCTCCTGGCAGCTCAAGACCACCGACGACTACCAACTACAGCCCGCCGACATCACTCCCGAACCGCGGCAGCCTGCCCTGCCTTACTCCGCCACAGTCCTGCCGAAAGACTGCGTTCGCGGCTGGCTCACCTTCGAGCTGGATAAGGGAAGCAGGATCAAGGAGATCCGCCTCATCGAGGACCAACTGTTCGGTCCAGGGCCGGCCATAGCGATCTGGGGCTAAGAGGCGGATGTCTCTGCAGCGAGTATGGCGCTCAACGACCTTTTGTCCCATGAGGGCAAGAGCGCTGCGCCCATGGTCTCATGCACCTATGGAGCGTTGCGCCCCGATGATCGTGTCATCTGCCCGAAGATCAGTGATTTGGAGCGCCGGAGGACGAGGCCACAGGCGGCTTGCCGCTTCTGACTGAGATGTCCCCAGGGTGGATACCTCCCGCAGTCCATGGCGCGATGACGAGGGCCGGTGCCGAGGCCACCCGACGAGCTGGCCCGCGGGATAGACGGCGTCGACGTCGGCCAGCCGGAGAGACTGTCTGCAACCTCGTCACCCTGGCTATCACCTCGACGCTCGTCCGTGCTTGCGCCGAGTCGGAGCCGGCGGCAGACTGGCGGCCGTGGTGACTGGTCCTGGGTGGTCGTCTTCAGGATCAAGGACCTACGCGGGCCGGTTTCCGCTGTCGGTGGAGCGGTTCACCATGAACGTTGTAGATCGGCTTGTCCCCGGGGTCACGACGGTTACTCTCAACGCCCGCTACTACGCGCTTCACGGCCTGATCTCCGCGGAGGCGCAGAGGCGGGGCTTGCCCCGCAGCGCGGCACAGAGCCTGTTGCGCCGGGCTGAGGTCGTCGTTGGGGCGGTGTCGGCGCGTCACTACCGCGCCGCCGGCTTCGCCCACGAGGCGCTGTCCCGACCACACGGATACGACGAGATCCTGAGGCGGGCGTCCGACGGCGGCGTGGATGTGGCGGAGTTGGCCGCGCCGGGTGTCTACGCCAAGCCGAATTGGGGTTTCTGGCCGGCGTACCGGGGCTCCGAGGTTCTGCTTCGAATCGTGACCAGAGCCGACGACATCGGTCCCGGTGACCAGCTGGATACCGGCGCTGTCGCTCAGGGGCTCGGCGACGTGCTCGACCTGGTCAGCAGGCGGACGCTCGACGACGCGACGCTCGACGCCTACGAGTCGCTGTGCATCTGCCATTCGGCCACCAGCGCGGACGGCGCTTGGCTCGCCCGACTGTTCGCCGCCTCGGACGCCGAGACGCCCGCGACGCGGGCCGGTGTCCGCCGGCAGACGCTGCGCATGATCGCCCGCGTCATTCAGCTGACGGAGGTCCGCCGGGTAACCCGTGACGTGTCGCGATTTCTTGCATACGAGCCGGAGGCGATGAGCGACCCGGTGCTGTCCGCATTGGAGCTGTCCGACGAGTGGCGGGGCCTCATCCTGCGCAACTACTCCGTCACGGCGTGGCGGAGCCTCTGGGCCTGGCTTGTCAACGGCATCCAAGGGCTCACGCCCCGCGCGGAGCTGGCCGCACACCTCGCGGACCTGCTACCCGACAGCACCGTGGGAGCGTTCCGGGATGGGTTGCCACGAACCATGGACAGCACGGGACGGCCGGTGCCCGCCGAGCAAGATCCGGGGCTGTTGGGCCTGGAGACTCCCGTGCGCGACCTCAGCGTGCTGGCCCTCGGCGCTCGCCGTGTGCGTGAGCTGGCCGGTCGGGAGCTGCACGGCTTCGAGGGACACGAGGCACAGGACCGCTACGAGCAGCTGGCGCCGCGGTGGTTGGCCGACCAGCTTGACCGATGGCACGACAGGTCACTGCGCGACTTCGCCCGATGGCTCACCGACACGATGGTCGACCGGTCGCAGCGGCTCGCGCTGGCCAAGGCCCGCCTCGATCCCCGAAAGGGCGTTCTCAAGATTCCCACCCGGGTGCATCTGCGCGATGACCTGCTGTTCCGCGACTCCGACGAGACCGCGGGTTCCGCCTCGCTGCGGTGGGACCAGCTGGCCGGCATCCTCGCCGGCATGGGCCTGCTCGCCCGCACCGACGACGTGTGGGGGATCGGTGACCGGGGTGACCTCATTGCCTGACCAGGCCTTCGACGTCGGCGGCGGCGACTACCAGAACGCCGGCGACGTCGTGACAGTGCCGTCGCCTCTGCCGTACATCTTTGCCGAGGAGAAACACGCCGATCGGCAGGCCCGTGAGGCGCTCTTCTGCACCTTCAACGCCGACCTAGGCTTCTTCGAGCGTGCCGTGCTGGGCGTCACCCAGGCGACCGGTGCCCGCGTCACGGTCGTCGGCGATCTGCGCATGTCCAACCCGGACCCGCGCGCCGCCCGAAACGCCGGCACCCGCTACGTGCACGGCCTCGCCGTACCCCCAACCGCGGGGAGGGCCTTCCACCCCAAGCTCACCGTCATCGTGGGGCCCGCGCGAGCGCTGGTGGCCGTCGGCTCGGGCAACCTTTCGGTCGGCGGCTGGCACCTCAACGCCGAGACCTGGACGATCGCCGCCGCGGATCGGGACAGGTGTCCCCGGCTGGTCGTCGACGCGGCGGAATGGCTGCGGAGCGTCGCCCGGCTCTGCGCGATCAGCCCGCCCGCCGCCGACGCGATGGGTCGCACCGCCGCCGCCCTCGAAGCCTTGAGCGGAGGCCAGGTCGTTGACACGGGCCACCGGCTGGTGCACACCTCCGACGCTCCCATCATCGACCAGCTTCCGGTCACGCCCGTGGAGTGCCTCCGGCTCTATGCGCCGTTTCACGACGCGCGCGCCGAGGCAATCCAGGAGCTGACGCTGCGTCTGGCCCCGGCACGTGTCACGCTCGCCGTGCAATCCGGGCACCGGACCGTCGTGCAACCCGAGGCGATAGCCCGTGTGATCGGCGACCTCGGCATCGACCTCGAGGTGGTAGAGGACCGGCACCGCTCCTACCGACACGGCAAGCTCGTCGAAGCCATCGGCTACGACGGCGCATGCTGGACGCTCACCGGCAGCCCCAACCTGTCCTCGGCAGCTTTGCTCAAGCCCGTCGCCGACGGCGGAAACGTCGAGCTCGCCGTTCTTGCCCGGCCCTCCGCACCGCTGTTTCCCGGCGGTGTGCCGATCCGCCTCGACGAGGTGCCCGCCGTCCGGATCAGCACGACCAACCACGTCGACACGGCCACCAGGGCCACGCTCCTCGCGGCGACCCGCGCCGCCGGCGGACTGCACCTCACGTTCGCGCACCCCACACCCCGCCCGGTACGGATCGTGGCCTCCGCCCACACCGATTTCGACACCTGGGCCGACGTCGGTGCCGTCCCCGAAGGCGCCGTCCAACACCTCATCGCCGGCGTCGACCTGCCCGGCGGATCCCGGGTGCGGACGGCATGGACCGAACACGGCGTCACGCGCGACGGAAACCTGGTGTTCGTCACCGATCCCGAACGGACCATGTTCCGGGTGAGCGACGAGCCGCGGGGAGGCTCCCAGGGACCGATCGAGATCCTCGCCGACGCGCGCCTGGCCGAACGGTGGCTCCACGGGGTCCAGCAGCTCGCCGCCGCCCGCGCCAGCATCGCCCTACCCGCCGCAGGCGGCACCAGCGGGCCCACCGGCGAGTCGGAGACAGCCACCGGCACGCCGAGGCTCGACACCGACCCCGAGGACTGGCTGCGCTACAGCGACGACGCCAAAAGCCGGCTCGGCACAGCCATGTTCCACTTCTCACTCGGCGGGTTTGCGGCCCTCTCCGCCACCAGCACGAGCTACGGCAGCGACCTGCTCCAGCCGACCGACCTCCTCAGCGACGAACGCGCCGCCGGACTCGACGGAGACGACGCGAACACCGTCAACGACGACATCGACCCCTCGACCGGGCAGAACGCCGAGCTCGGCGGCTCCCGCAACGCGGACGACGAGAGCGACCCGAACGACGACAACGACGAGCGAGCGCTGCACGAGCTGCGCCGCGTCGGCCGCGCGCTCACCCGTGCCGTTCGCGTCGACCTCGCCCACCTGCCCGCCATCGACCGGTTGGCGGTCGGGACGCTCGTGCTCGTCGGCGTCGAACTGGGCGCCTGGGAGACGCCGCACGGTGAGCAGGGGTGGATCACCGTGCTCGCCCAGGTGGTCGAGACGCTCGACCTGGACGACATGCCAGCGGCCATCGAGGCCAACGTCGCGAGCCTGGCCGCCGTCGCTCTCTACCTCATCCGCGACCACCTACCCACGGCGGGCCGCCCCGCCGAGTACCTGCGCTACGAGGAGGCCGCCGAACGGGCCGCGCACCTCGTGGTCGCCGCCGACGCCACCCTCGTGGCTGACTACGCGGAGGCCATAAGCAACAGCCGCGGCTTCCCCATCGACCCGGACGACGTCATGCGCACCGCGGCGATGATCGTCGACGACGACCCGCTCGCCACCGCCATCGACAAACTGGAGGACCGCCGGCCGGCCTGGCGGGTGAACCGGCACGCTGACACCGCACTCCACGTCGGCGGCACCTTCACCAACCCGTTCCACGCGGCCGCCGAGGCTCTCGATGCCATCGACGGCGCCGGCGTCGTCGCCGTGTGGGCCACCGGCGCGAACGGCAGATGGGCGATCGCCGCCCGGGCCGCAGATGACCTGATCCGGGTAGAGCAGCGCGACGGAGCGGTGCGATGGTGGCACTACCGGCTCACGGTGCTCGGCGACGCCACCCGCATCGCCCGGGACAATGAACTTGCTAGCCGCGTCCGCATCAACCACGGCCCGCTCAACCGCGCCTTCCCGGAGGCACTGACCCTACTGGCCAGGGCCGGCATCGACGTCGCTGCGGGACCACCGGAGTAGGCGGCCGCGGCGGCGCCGGTCCGGATTAGCGGCGTATGCCGGCCCGCGACGCAGAAGCCCTGCGTCGCTCAGCACTGTCCTGCCCGGCACCGGTCGTCGATCTGGGCGCGGTGCGGGTGCGGACCTGGTAGAGGCGGGGAGGGCGCCGTCAGTACAGGACTCGCCACACAGCGTTGGCAACTCCATTCCGTACCCCCGCCACTCGCTCTCGCAGCACCTCCGCGAACGCCGGGCTGTCTCCAGCTCGCCGCAACGGCCCGGTTAACTGGGAGGATGTCGCCGAGGACGGCCGGGGGCATCTCGCCGGCCAGGCGAACCAGGGGCGGCAGCGCGGTAGCTGCTGGGCTGGAGGCCGAGGCGTTGAAGCCGGTGGGTGATGGTGGGCGGGCAGGACCGGCCCGTCGGGATGCTAACCGGGAAACAGGCATGGGCCGGAGTCCGTCATGCGTTTGGCGACCGGGTACGCCTCTCCTCGAGGTCGCGCTCCCGCCGTTCGCGTGCCACGCTCAACTGCCCCACCAGCACCAGTAGCCCCAGCGCCCGGCAGCAGCGCCGGCGGCGTGCTGGTGACTCCCGCGCCTACCACGGGGTATCCTGCGGGCATGGCCGACAGGAGCCCCAACACCGGCGCCCGCAGCGAGGAGATCCTCGCCGCCGCCGGCATCGTCGTCTCTGACGAGGGGAAGGCTCGCGCGCGCCGCCGCCTGGACGAGGCCCGGGAGCGGTGGACGGCGGAGCTCGACGCCCAGGCTCGCGAGCAGCTCGGCCTGCCGGCCCGCGCCGCGTGACCGAACCGGCCGTCCGGGTCGTCCTCGACGCCTCCGCGATCATCGCCTTCACCCGAGGATCGATCGACGTCGGTGAAGTGATCGCCGAGGTCGCCGACGAAGAGAACTGCGTGTTCGGGCTGCCGGTACTGTGCGTGGCCGAAGCCGCCCGGGTGGTCGTCGACACGGACCGCCTGCAGCTGCTCGTCAACCACCCCATCGCCGAGATCCTCTCGCCACCGCCGGACAGCTGGGAGGCCCTCGCAGTCACCCTCGACACGGTCGGCAGGGTCGACGCCGCCACCGCAGTGCTCGCCGCGATCGACCTCGGCTGCAGCGTGCTGACCGGCCAGCCCGGCCTGTACGGCGGCATCGCCGGCGGCGGCCCGGTCATCCCAATCTGACCCAGGTACTACACGGCGTGGACCGCCACCGCGACGGCGAGCAAGACCCGATGTGCACCGGTCAACGCGGCCGGCTCACCATCTCCGGCATCACGCAAGTTCCCCCGATCCGCATCTGGCGTCTATCGTCGCGCCTTGACCTTCCCCTGACTGAAAGGTTCAGTCAGGTACGGGTAGAGCCGTGCCGGCCAGTCGGCGACGCGTGATGCCACCCGGGCCGTTTGTTAGGAGGGCTGTGATGACCGCGGCAGCAGATCGCACCGCAGAGGGCCGGGTGGCTGTTGAGCTTCGTTCGGTGCCGGACTGTCCGAACCTCGCGCCGGCTCGGCATGAGCTGCGCGCGGCCCTGGCCGACGTCGGTCTGCCCATCACGGGGGTCACCGAGGTCGTGGGCGACTATCCGTCTCCGTCGATCCTGGTCAACGGCGTGGACGTGATGGGCGCCACCGGCGACGGTTCAGCGGCCTGTCGCTTAGATATCCCCACTGGCGAGCGCATCCGCGCTGCCCTGCGCCAGGCGATAGGCGCCGGACCCGCTACCACCGCAAGGGAGCAGAGCCGGGTCGATTGCTGCCAGCAGCCGGGCAATGCGATCGGGACAGATCGGCCCCGCCGCGCCGAGCAGCTCCCCGACAGCCTCCAGCAGGTGCATCGAGCGATCCTGCATCACTTCGCCGCCACCGGAGCTGCCCCCACTGATGCCGACATCCGCGCTGCCGCCAGCGAGGCGGACCTGGACACCGCGAAGGCGCTGCGGGAACTTGCCCGGGAAGACCTTGTCGCCCTCGACAGCGGCGGGCGTCTGGTCGCGGCCTACCCGTTCTCCCCAACGCCGACGCCGCACCGGGTTTCATTCGGCGATGTCGAGGTGTACGCGATGTGCGCCATCGACGCGTTGGGCATGCCGTTCATGCTCGGCACCGACGCGACCATCACCTCCGCCGATCCGCACACCGGCCAACCGGTCCGCGTGACCATCACCAACGGTGCCGCCACCTTCCAGCCGGCCGAAGCGGTGATCGTGTACGCGGCCACCGGAGACACCCGTCGCTCCGTGGACACCTGCTGCTCCACCATCAACTTCTTCACGAGCGCATCCAGCGCTCAGGCATGGATCAACGCCCACCCCAGCCTGGCCGCCACGGTTCTCGACCAGGACCAGGCCGTCACCCTCGGCCGCGACATCTTCGAACCGCTGCTCGCCCCCCACACCGCCCTCGACCACCGCTTGGTCTGACGCCCGGTCGGCTACCGCCACCGTTAAAGCGGCTCACGGCCAGCGGCGCCGGCTGGCCGACCACGGGCAAAAACTGGTGTCCCTACTCCTAACCACGGTGTCGCCACCGATCCGACCAGCCCGGCACCGTGGATGACGCAAGACCTTGCCGGCGTGGCCGACGCACCCGCGACCAGAGCGGGCGCCCGTGCCGGCACCCGCAGGATTGGGCGCCGGCCTTCGCGGGTGCCGCTCAGCGGGCCTTCTTCGTCGCTCGCTTGCGGGGCGGCGTCAGCAGGTCGGCGATCGCCGCGATCGCGGACGGCACGAGCCGGTAGTACGCCCAGACGCCGCGCTTTTCGCGTTCGAGCAGGCCGGCCTCGGTGAGGATCCGAAGGTGATGACTCACGGTCGGCTGGGAGAGACCGAGCGGCGCGGTGAGGTCACTCACGGACGCCTCGCCCTCCGGGGCGGACTGGATCAGACTGAGCAGTCGCAGCCGGGCCGGGTCGGCGAATGCCTTCAGCACTCCCGCGAGCCGCTCGGCATCGGCACGCTTGATCGGCTCGCCGGCCAGCGGCGAGACGGCAGGTGTAGCAGTTTTCGCAGTTGGCACGCCGTACATCGTTGCACCAACACCATCGATACGCCGGTCGAACCAGTACCCGGTCACCGTCAGTTTGCGGGCAGGGAGCCGTGTTCACCTGTCCCGGCCGTGTCAGCGGCCGGGATGAGCGAGTGTCGGCCCCCGCCCGACGGGTGACCGGGCGAACGGGCAGCGCCGGCGGGTTGGTCAGGCGGTGGGGCCCAGTCCGGTGAGGAGCTTCTCCACCCGGGTGCGGATCTCGTCGCCGATCGGGCGGACCGCTTCGACGCCCTTGCCGGCCGGGTCTTCGCGCTTCCAGTCCTCGTAGCGCTTGCCGGGAAAGACGGGCCGCCGCATGCCAGGGCACCCAGCCCCGTGGCGCGACCGGACCACACCCTGCGACGCATTGCGGCGCGTGCCGTGATGCGCGACCCCCGGTTCTGGATCCTCGTTGCCGCCCTGATCGCCCACGGTGCCGCCACCAGCGCCATCGGCGTCCCCGTGGTCGGTTACCTCATCAGCCGCGGCCACCCGGCCACCTTCGCCGCCACCGCCGCCGGCCTGCTCGGCGTTCTGTCTGTCACCGGACGACTCGTCCTCACCGGCGCCCGACGCCGCCTACCGGTCACCACGATCGTCGTCGCGGTGTTCGCGATCCATGCCGCCGCAGCCCTCGCCATGCCCCTCGCTGCCAGCACACGGATGGGGGCCGCAGTCGAAGAAGGAGGAGCGACGGTCGGGCCAGGAACCCTATCCTCCTAGGACGTCTTAGAAGGCGTGTTCCTGCCGCGGGCACGGAAATCCTCGCCCGCTCGCTGCCAAGTCCGGGCCAGTCACACCTCATCAGTGCATGACGTCACCTAGGCCAGCAATGCCAGGCGACCAGAGAAGCAGCGCCTGAACAGCGCACGTGAGCGCAGCGTGGATCGGAGCGTCGAGCCGGGTCCAGCGTGCCTCCTATGGAGCGTGGCGGAGTGCTGATCGGCTGAGTCGCCTTCGTTGCAAGCTCTGCTGGTCCAGTCGATGTTCCGTCCACGGCGGACTCTTGGAGAAAACTGGAACTTGCTGGAACGCGTGGAAGCGGCTACGGTGTGTCCGTGGCTGAATCTCTCGACGATCTCGAGGCGCGCATCGACGAGCTGCGCACAGCCGTGCGTCGTGCCCTGATGGCCGGTGATCGGGCCGAGGCGCGGCGTCTGCGATCCGACCTTCGTCAGGCGGAGGTGCAGTGGGATGACGCGCTTCTGGCGATCGAACCGGAAAAGCTGGCTTCGCAACCGCGGACCGAGCCGCAGGACGCCGGGAGCCTGCTGTCGATTCGTGACCAGGTCCACCAGGCCTTGACGTTCCTGGGCGTCCCGGCGGCGCCGAAGCTCATCGTCGCCCTGCACCAGGCGGTCTTCGCTGGAGCCTTGAACGGGCAGCAGCTGACGAGCCTTCGCCGAGACGAGGAAAGATCCTTCAAGACGGCGCCGTGGGCTCGGCCGTACTACTTGTGTGCGGCCCTGACCGCTGACCGGCTCTCGCCTGCCCGCGGTCTCCTGGCTGTCTCCACCTGGCCGCTTTCCACCCGTATCGTCGGGCCGCTGAGTCCCAGGGTTCACTTTCTGACCTCGGCGATCCGTATCGCCGAGCACCTGAGCCACCCGGACTGGGCGACTCTGCCCGCCCGGCGTCTGTTGTGGCAGTTCGCCGCCAACATCCCCGGCGGTGCCACCTCATTCGACACGACGAGGCCGGACGCCGTGCGGCGTGCGGCGCAGGCCGAGCTGGAAGTTCATCGTGACGCAGACCTGTCGCAGCGCGAAGCGGCAGCCCGGCGCGCCGTCGACCAGCTCGACGATCTTCACCAGCTGTTCGGCGCCGCTCTCAAGGTGGCGTCGCATGCTGCGAGCGACACCTGATCTTGAATCCGCACTTCCCACGCGAAGGAAGAGCACGTGAAAGAACTGACGGCGCGTCTTGACGCGCTGCGGGGGGACACTGAACCACAGAGCCTCGACGCCAGGGCTATCTCGTCGATTGTCGGCAACCCGGGCTGCGGCCGCCGGAATCTGCTGGATGCAGCCGGTATCGACAAGGACGAGCTGGCCCGAGCCATCCGGCACCCGATGTACGCCAAGCCGTCGCGGATGGTGCTTGCCCGAGGCGCCCAGTTCGAAGCCCAGGTCAAGGCGAGTGGCGGTGCGCAGCTGCTGACGTTGCTGCGGGAGGACATCGGGCTATCCATTCCGGAAGCCGAACACGAGGACTTGAAGACCATCGGCGGCAACGAGGGCAAGCTAGCCCGGTACCGCAACACGGTTCAGCGGCTGACCGCTGTGGCCCGCTCGGCGCAGGATGGCGGGACGCTGTTCGACCACCCGTACTTGAAGATCACGGTCGCGGGTTACGACGTCTTCCTCGAGCCCGATCTGGTGGCTGTGAAGTCGGGCGGGAAGTTCTACATCGTCGAGGTCAAGTCGTTCTCGGTGATCGACGGCCAGGCGCCTGCGGCCGCGGTGGAAGGCGCAGAGTTGCAGGCTGCGGTCTACGTCTACGCCCTTCGGGAACTGCTTCGTTCACACGGGTTCGACGAGGACCTGGTGGCGGACGAGGCGATCTTCGTGTGCCCGCAGAACTTTATCAACAAGCCGTTCGCGGCCCGGGTCAACGTCCGGAACCAGGTCGCGGCGGTCCGGCGGATGCTGATGCGGATGCATGACCTCGACACGATTCTGTCGAACCTGCCGGCAGGGTTGACGTTCGCTCTGCGTGGCCCGGCCGGTTCCCGCTCCGCCGAGGAGCTGAAGGCGGGCCTGCGTCTGGTGCCGGCACGCTACGCACCGTCGTGCCTGGACACCTGTGAGATGGCGCGGTTCTGCCGCTCCGAGGAACAAGGTTCCACGGCGGTGCTCGGCCGGCAGGTCCGTGAGGAGCTGGCGCTGGACACGATCGGTGAGGTCGTCGGTCTGGCTCGCGGTACGCGCCTTCCTGGCCCGGACCAGGTCGAACAAGCTGAGTTGCTGCGGCGGGCCCAACAGTATCGGGACGAGTTGCTCGGGAGCTTGATGTGAGCCTGCTGACGTCCCTGGCCCGCGCCCATGCCAGCGACCAGGCGGTGGCGCAGCGCCTGACGACTGTCCGGCATCTGCATGTGAGCAGTGAGCCGCTGGTGTTCGTGCCGTTGGCGATGGCGGGCGAGGCCCACGCCCCGCTCGCCGTCATGATTGGCACCAGCCCTGATACACCGGAGCTGTTGACGGTTGCGCAGCCCCGGAACCGTGACCAGCAGGTTGCCTTCGCCTATGAGCTGGCCAAGATCTTCGCCGCCTACATCACGCCGCGCACGAACCGGCGTCTTCCGGTGCGCGCCGGCGCGTCCGGCGTGCAGTACCGGTGCGCGGACGCACCGCAGGTCTGGGTGCCGAACCGTGCCGGCGTCGAGTTCATCCGGATCCTCGGGCGCTCCACCCGCTTGCGAAGGAGTACAGGCGAGTGGGCCGTGCCACGCAACATCCCGGTCATGGGCAAATGGCTGACGTTCCTCGCCGACCGTGCTGAATACGCCGGCTCCGCCATGCTGGTCGCGGCGACCGACGCGCTGACCCTGCATTGGGCAACCGGGCAGAGCACCGAGGAGGACCAGCATCTTCCCGCTGTACTCGGCTGGATCGCGCCGCCACCCGGGATGACCGGGCGGGATGCCGCGCGTGCCTGCGAAAATCCGTTGAAGGTACCGCCTGCCGGACCTGCCACGGATCCATCGTTCGACAACGGCATCCTCGAGCCGCTGCTCGCCGCCTACCACCAGGCGGCGAGCCCGGCGGCGTCGCGCATCGCCGAGGACAAGATCCGCAAGGAGTTGCGAAAGCAGCTCGACGGCACCTGGCATCGGATGTGGCAGGCGATCACCCTGTTGCGTGACCCTAGTCTTCCGGCCGGTGCTCATGTCGGTGTTCGCTGGGAACGGGACCTTGACGCTTTCACGCAGGCCGCCGACTGGATCGCGACCAGCCCTGGGGCGCAGCCCAAACGTGACTCAGCGGTGTACGCCGCCCGGCGCCTGTACTGGTTGGAACGGGCCCAGCAGCAGTATGACGCGGAGCGCGCCTTCGACGACCCGATGGTGATGGCCGAGGCTCGGATGATCGGTGAGGCGTTCGTCGGTACCGTCATCGCCGCCGTCCCGAACCGGCGGGTCGGCAGGAGCCTGCGGCCGCTGATCACCGTATCGACCACCGACGCGATCAGCCTCGCCGCCGGCGAGAGCGGTCTGCGCCGGCCTGAGTTGCTGGACCAGAAGACCACGGTCGTCTCGGTGACTCGTGACGGCGACACGGTGATGGTCGAGCTGGAACTTCGCGAGGGCATGGGCAGCGGGCGTGAACCACGGCCCGGCACCGTCCCCGCCGTAGGGGACTCCGTGTGCTACAGCCTCTTCAAGGACGACTACCGCCGGGCGCCGACGCTGCCGCGCAAGGAGGACACCCCGTGGACTCATGGCGGCCCGCCCAAGCCTTACCTGCCGACGGAGCAGGATGCCCAGGAGCCGTGGTCATGACCGTCACCTATGTCCCGCCCACCGCGGTCCTCGACGTACTTCGGTTATTGACCGAGGGTCCGCAACCTGGCGTGGTGCTCAACTCACCCCCCGGAGCTGGCAAGAGCACCGCCGTCACCTACATGGCTCACCACCTGGCCCGGCACGGCGACCAGGTGCGCGTCGTCGCACAAACCAACTCCCAAGTCGACGATCTCGTCGCCAAGATCGCCGCCGTGGATCCGGGGATCACCGTCGGCCGATACACCGCCTACGGCTACCCGGTGCCGGCCACCCTCGCCGCCTCCAACATCCTGATTGCGAACCGGTTCCCCGATCTGCGTCAGGCAGCCATCGTGGTTGCCACCGCAGCGAAGTGGCTCGACCCCGTCATCACCGAGCGCGGGCCGTGGGCGATCATCGACGAGGCGTACCAGATGCGTTCGGACACCCTGTTGCGACTCGCTTCGACGTTCGAACGGGCTGCGTTCGTCGGCGACCCTGGGCAACTCGACCCGTTCTCCGTCGTCAACGTCGACCGATGGACCGGCCTGGCCTGGAGCCCGCTGCAGAGCGCGGTGGCCGCCATGCTCGCTAACAATCCGGACATCCCGGAACGGCAGCTGCCGCGCTCGTGGCGGCTTGCCCCTCACACCGCGATCCCGGTGTCGGACGCCTTCTATCCGTTCGCACCCTTCGAATCCGCGCCCGAACAGGGCGCGCGGGAGATGTGGCTGCCGACCCGCAGCCTCGGCAATAGCCCCGCTGACCGGGCGATCGAACATGCCGCAGCCAACGGCTGGGCCTTCTACCAACTGCCGCGCCGGCACACGGTGCGCACCGACGCTGAAGCGGTCGCCGCGGTCGTTGCGCTCGCTGTGCGTGTTCTCGAGCGCGGCACGATGCTCCGCGATGAACGCCACCCCGATGGTGCCAGGGTGACGGCAGACCGAGTGGCGATCGGTGTGGCACACCGCGACCAGATGGCTGCCATCAAAAGCGGGCTGGCCGAGACCGCTTATCCGAACATCCGCGTCGACACCGCGAACCGGCTGCAGGGCAGCGAGTACGACATCGTCATCGTGCTACATCCGCTGTCCGGCCGCCGCGACGCCACGGCGTTCCACCTCGAATCCGGGCGGCTGTGCGTCCTGACCTCACGGCACCGGCATGCCTGCATCGTGGTCGCCCGCGACGGCATCTCCGACCTGCTGGACGCCCACCCGTCCGCCGACCCCGTGCCCTTTAACACGCAACCGCGCTTTCCCAACGGCTGGGAAGCCAACCAGGCCCTGCTTGAACATCTCATTGCCCACCGCATCCGGGCCCTCTGAGCTCACCCCTGGCACCGTTCTGGCCGGCCCTTGTCGGGTTCACAATGCCGGTCCTCCCACCGATCGCAGCCACTGACGACGAAGAGGTCGCACGTGAAAGTACTGCACACCTCCGACTGGCACCTCGGACGTACCACCTATGGCCACTCCCGGGCGAGCGACCACGAAGCGGTGCTCGCCGAGATCACCGAAATCGCTGCCGCCACCCGCCCCGACCTGATTCTCAACACGGGTGACTTGTTCGACATGCAGCGGCCACCGCTGCACTCGCTCAAACTGGCCACCAGCACGCTGCACAACCTCGCCGAGATCGCTCCAGTCGTGGTCGTCTGCGGCAACCACGACTCGGCTGCATACCTGCACTGGCTGCACGACCTGCTCAGCCGGTCCGCGCCGATCCACTTCGTCACCAGCCACGACAACGCCGTCGGTGAAGTCCTGCGGTTACCAGCCGGCGAGCAGGCGATTCACGTCGCCGCACTGCCGTTCATCAGCGCCAACCGCATCGTCAACGTCTTCGACGAACCCGGCCAGCGGCGCATCACCTACGCCGGACACATCGCCGGCTTGCAGCAGCGCCTCATGCGCGAGCTCAGAGACGGGTTCGACGCGTCCCGCGACGTGAGCGTGTTTGCCGCACATCAGTACATCGCCGGCGCCATCCCGTCGCGGACCGAGAACCCCAGCCACACCTGCGACTTCTACGCCACCGATCCACAGCACCTGCCGGTGGTCACCTACGCGGCGTTCGGTCACATCCACAAACCGCAGCCACTGCCGACCACCAGCGTAACGGGCTGCTACGCAGGCTCACCCCTGCAGCTTGACTTCGGTGAGGTCGGCGAGGACAAGAGCGTCGTCGTCGCGACGCTGCAGCCCGGCCAAGGCGCCGTCCTTGAACGAATTCCGCTAAAGCGCGGCCGCCGGCTGCACTACATCACCGGAACGCTCGACGAGATCCGCACCACGGCGGCCTCCGTGACCACGGACATCTGCCTGGTCACGGTCAACACCGAAAACCACATCGACAACCTGGCCGGCCAGATCCGCGGCCTGCTGCCCGAGGCCACCATCGCCGATCTACGGGAGAACGCCGCCGACCGCAGGCTCGAACTGCTCGCCCCTGTCGACGACGCCACCGACGTCGACACCACGACGTTGTTCAGCGAATACCTCGCCACCCGCGGTGTCCAAGGCGTCTCGGCGCAACAGGTTCTTCAGCTTTTCAGCACCCTGCTGCCGCACGCCAGCGAACACGAACCACCCGAGCTGCCGGAAGAGCAGCTACTGGCGGCCGACCCCGAGATCGCCTTCCCGCTGCCGGCAACCAGCACGGCCACCATCGGAGGGGCGGCATGAGACCACAGACATTGACCTTCTGCGGCCTGGGCACGTACACCGCGAAGCAGACCATTGACTTCACCGATAAGCGCTTCATCGCGATAGTCGGCGACACCGGCGCTGGGAAATCGACGATTCTGGAAGCGATCTGCTACGCCCTCTACAACCGATGCACCTACGCTGCCACCGCATCCCCGTTGATCGCCGACGGCGGTGACGGCACCCTCGCCGTCGAACTCACGTTCACCGTCGGCAGCCGCCGATGGCAGGTATCACGGTCCGTCAGCCGGCACACCGCCACGTCAGTGCACCGGCTGACCTGCCTCGACACCGGCGCCCTAACCACCGGGGCCAGGCAGGTCACCGCAGAGATCCGGCGGATTGTCGGGCTCGACTGCGACACCTTTCTACGTGCCGTGGTCCTGCCCCAAGGCCGCTTCCAGGAACTGCTGCGCATGAGCGACCGTGACCGAGGCAAAGTCCTCGACTCCGTCCTCGGTCTCGAGCAACTGGGCCAGGTCCGCGAGCACGCCCGAACCCTTCAGGCGCGGCTCAAGGACCGGCTCAACGAGTACCAGCTGCACCGCAGGAGGTTCCTCGACGACCCGGCCGCGGCGCTGGCCGCCGCGGCCGAACAGCACAGCGTGCAGCAGCAGGGCCTGGAACATCTCCAGAATGCTCGGGCCGCCATCGCTGATGCGCGTGCCGAACAGCGACGAGCCGCCGGGGCGGCCAGCACGCTGACCCAGCTGAAGGAATCCCTGGCGGCCGCAGTTCCTGCCGGCGCCGCCGACCAGCTACACGCCTTGGCGTTGCAGGCTCAAACGCTCAACGGCCAGCGCGCCGACATCAACCAACTGACCCACCAACTGCAGATCGAGCAAGACCTCCTGCAAGGTCAGCTCACACAGGCCGAGCAGTACGGCGGGAATGTGGCCGGCACCGCCACGACGATCAACACTCTGAAATACCTCGCCGAACAGCTACCCCAGCAGCGGAAACGCCACCGGCAGTTTACGGAGAACGCCGCAGCCCTTGCCGTCGAGCAGCTCCGGCTACAAGGCGTGCAACAGAGCCTGGCCGATCTTAAGCCAGCCGTCGCGGCGGCCAACAAGACGCATGCAGACGCGGAAACGGCGTTCAAACGAGCCCAGGATCGGCAGCACAAGGCCGTCGAACGACTGAGGATCTGGCGCGGAGCCGCCGCAGACCTAGAGAAGGCACGCGCAGAACTCGCCACGACGGAAGAGGCTCTCGGCACCGCCATAGCCAAGGCAAGAGAAGCGGCGGGTATCGCAGAAGAGGCCGAGCACAACCGGAGCGAGAGCGAACAAACGCACCGCGCGCTGCTGAAGGCGAACGCCGCAGCGCACGCCGCCGCGGACCTCGAACCCGGCGCGGCATGCCTCATCTGTACTCGTCCCCTGCCTGCCGACTTCACGGCACCGATCGCACCCGACCTCACCGCCGCCGACGACGCCCACAAGAAAGCCCGAGTCCGGGCGGAGAAGACGGGTCGGGCGGCCGCCGTAGCGGCCGCCCGGGTGGAAACCCTGGAACGAGACAACCTGCCTGCCGCGCAGCAGAGCGTGACCACAGCCGAGAGCCTGCTCAGTGAAGCGCTGATCAGCCTCCAGGAAGTCGTTGGAGACGCCGACCTGTCGGGAACCGACGAGCAGATCCTCAAACTGGTCACCGATGACGCTGCCAAAGCGCAGCAAGACGTCGAGCGCGCCGGAAAGATTCGCGACGACACCCGCGATACCGCGACCGCCGCCAGAACCGAATTCGTCACCCTCTCAGAGGCCCACGCCAAGCGCATGTCTGCCCATCAGGAGCAGGAACGCGACAACCTCGCCTTGCGCCAATCGATCGACGAGGCGGCCAGCCGCCTACCCGCCCGCTTCACTCTCGCCACACCCCTGGACGTCGCGGAAGTCCAGCAACAGAAGGCAGCAGCCGAAGCCCATCAGCGACTCCTTCAGGAGCTGGCCGGCCGACGGACCGGCGCCGAACAAGCGCTCGCCGGCCTGCGCTCGCGGAGCGCGGCGCTGGAGACGACCTACGCCAAGAAGATCACCAAGCCGGCGGCGACGCTGCGAGACAAGCTCTTGACCCTGGCGCAGCGGGTTAACGACGCCGCAGGGGCATTCGGACTCGAAGAACCGGCGGCCGCGCCCGCCGCGCACGTAGACCTGGACACGCAGGCGCACTGGGCTGCTGATCTTCTCGCTCAGGCAAAGGAACTCCTCGGCATCTGCGCCGCAAAAATCGACGAACAGCAGCGTGCCGAGAAGGCTGCCGGAGAGGCCATCGGCCTTGCCTGCCATACGGCTGGTGCCGCCGGCGAAGAAGACCTCGAGCAGCAATACCTTGCCGCCCACGGTACGGTCCAGAACCTGAAAAGGCAGATCGAGCGCGCCCGGGAGGAACTCCCCGTGGTGAACGCGTTGCAGGAGCGGATTGATGCTGCGGCTGGCACAGTCGATGTTCTTGCGCAACTGTCGGTAGTGCTGGCCGAGGGCAAGTTCATCGCTGACGCTGTCAGCCGGCGCCTCCAAGCGCTGCTTCGCCAGGCAAGCGAGATCCTGCTCTCGATCTCCGGTGGCCGCTACAGGTTCGCGGCCGACTTCCGGATCATCGATATGGACACCATGGCTGCCCGAGATGTTAAGACGCTCTCCGGCGGCGAAACCTTTCTCGCCAGCCTCGCCCTGGCGCTCGCCGTAGTCGAACTCGCCAGCCGTGCGACCGGCCACGTCGAAGCGCTCTTCCTCGACGAGGGCTTCGGCACCCTTGACACCACCTTCCTGCGCGATGCCCTCAATACGCTGACCGACCACAGCACAACCGGCCGGCTGGTCACGGTGATCAGCCACATGCGTTCCATCACCGAGAACGCTGAACATGTACTAGTCGTGGAGAAGTCCCTGACAACTAGTCACGCGCACTGGGCCGACGCCTCGGAACGAGAGAGGATCATCAACGATGACCTTGGTCGTGGCCTGCTTGAATAGGCTGACAGGGCGCCAAGCTGGCCACGCAAAGGCTCCAGACCGAGATGATGCGCGAGTACCACGGTTGCGGGCGTGGCCTCTCGTGGCGACGCGGCAGTGTGATCTGGCTGAGCGGGGGAGGACTGTGTTGTCGATGGCAATGCACAATCCTCCGGTGACCCGGAGCGTACTGGTAGTAACCCCCGCGTGCGGTCAGCTACGCCGGCCACGGCGGTCCCGGGCACATGCCGTCGATCAGCCGAGGCCTGAGGACGCAGCTCCAAGCGGCTCGCGGCCGGCGAGAACCTTAACCGCCGAGGCCACCGGCATCCCGGAGGCGCCGACGATCACTTCAGCCCGCCCCGGCACCCGATCCAAGGGGGGCAACGGAGGCACCAACTGGTGACCGAGATCGCAGAGCTGCCATTTGAGGAGCACGCTGCTGATTCTGCCGTGCTTGCGCTGTACCGGCAGGTGTTCGCCGTTCTGGCCCGTGACGCGAACCAGATGGTCGACGACCCGGCGCTCGTTCGCGTCGACGAGCTGATCCTGAACGCATTCGCGTCCGCGGGCCCGGCCGGCTTGACGGTGGAGCAGGTGATCGCTGCGTTCGGAGACACCTCGCCCGTCGCGGTCCGGCGCCGGTTCGAGGTGCTGCGCTCCTATCGTGCGATTACCAAAGTCAACGAGCGACCGAACGAGATGTTCTACCAGGCGGCGTTCGCGCCGTACGTGATGCTGCTGTTCCTGCGCCGGCTGGCGCAGACCGGCGGCCTCGGCGAGCTGCACCAGATGCTGTCGATCGCCCGCCTCTCGATCGAGGACGCCGATACCACCCTCGAGCAGGCCCAAGCGCAGCTGCAGGACCTGGCGAACGTGTTCCGGCTGCTGGCGAACCCCATCATGCAGATGGCGAAGTCCGGGACGGTCGAATCGTTGCGAAGCTCGGCGCAGCCGATGCTCGGCAACAGCGAACTCATCGACAAGGCGACCGTCTTCCACAACCTGGCGACGGAGAAGTGGCCGCAGCTGTTGCCAGAGTGCACGCAGCTGCGGATGGCGTTGGCCGCGTATCGGGACGCGGTGAACGCCGCGGCGCGGCGACTGATCGACCGGGCCGGCCGAACCCGGGCGTTGGGGCTGTTGCCAGCGGAGAAGTGGCGCAGCTTCGCCCGCGACGCCACCGGCGACGAGCTTGCGGCCGCGCTGGACGGGTTGCTGTTCGACGCGCCGAATCCGCACTTCACCGTTGACGACCTGCTCGACGCGGTCGAAGAAGGGTTGCGGACCGACACGGGGCGGACACCGCCGCCTCGGCCGCGGATTGACGATGAACCAGGCCCTGAACAGGTCGGTGCCGATATGGAGGCGGAACTGCTTGCCACTCGGGCGGAGGAGCTGCTGGCCGGCCGCGACGAGGTCACCGTCGCCGAGCTGTTGGACACGGCCGGGGATTGGGCGGCCAGCCGTCGGGTGCTGTCGGACTTGACCGCGATCGGCTTGCGACCCGAGCTGCCTTACCTGCTGACCTGGGGGGACGGGCTGCGGATCAACGTGGTCGGAGACCTGACCTGGATCACCGACGGCTGGTTCA
The DNA here is from genome assembly GCF_049179035.1 of Micromonospora sp. WMMD1274. Taxonomy (NCBI): domain Bacteria; kingdom Bacillati; phylum Actinomycetota; class Actinomycetes; order Micromonosporales; family Micromonosporaceae; genus Micromonospora; species Micromonospora sp. WMMD1274. Next base: position 151,506 of record NZ_JBMHMG010000001.1, on the reverse strand, counting down.
GGCGCCGGACACCGGCGGAGGCGCCGGCGTGAACGAACACGACACCGCACTGTGGTGGGCGAAGATCCGCTCCGGCGGCCCGCAACAGGCACCCGCGGGCAGCCCATCCCCAGCAGGGATGCGGCGCCTGGTCGAGCCGGACGCCCAGTCAGTGTGGTTCCTGCCGAACCTGCCGCCAAGTGCTGCGCCGGAGGTCCTCGCCGAGTACCGACAGGAACCGGCGACGCTACAGGATTCGGCCGGCACGCTACGAGTGTTCGCCGCCTGCCTGCGCTGCTGCTGGCCGGACCCGGGCACCGACTTGTGGCCGGGCCAGCCGGCCGATCTTACTGACGTCGACCAGGTGCTACAGCAGCTGACCCCGGGCCGGGACCGGGCCAGCCGGCGCAAGCTGCTGTCCGCCAGCCTGCGCCGGCTGGAAGCGTCCCGGTGGGTGCTGCAGACGGCCGACCGGGTCCGGCTGGGGCCTCGCGTCACCGGGTGGGGGTCGCTGGAGCTGTCCACGCTCCGGGAACTGTGGCGGATGATCCCCGACCCCCAGCCGAAGTCTGACCCAGGCGGAGGGGAGGCGCCGTGAACCGCAACCAGAACCCGCTGTTCGACTCCGTCCTTGCGACCCTGACCGACCGGCAGCGCGAACACGTCGAAGCGGCGTACGCCCTGCTGGAGCACAGCCGCGAACCCGTCCACCGGCAGGAACTGCACGCGTTGCAGGACCCGACCAGCCGGGACCGACTCGAGCAACTGCTGCGCCACACCGGCCGGGTCCTCGTCCAGGTCGACGGGCTGCGGTTCACCTCCGGATATGACGACACAGTTGCCGCGCAGCTCACCGCCGCCGGCTGGCAGCCACTGACCACCGTCGAGCGAGCCGTGCTCGCTCTCGTGCTCATCTACTCGGTCGCGATCGCCCGCAGCGAGGAACGCCTCGCTCCCGACACCTGGACGAGCCCGTACCCGACCACCGAGGCCGACATCCTGAAGGCCAGCAAACTCCCGGCGGTCGCCGCAAAAGCCGCAGCGAGCAAACTCGTCGCCGCCGGGCTGCTCACCCGGGTCCGCGACCGCGCCGACGCCGAAGGTGGATACGTGCCCGGCCCGCAACTGTTGCGCCTGACCCCGGCCGCTCGGGCCCGGCTGCAGGAACAGTTGATCCTCGCCGCCGCCCCGAACCATCCGCTCGCCGCCGCAATCCGTGAACGCCGCAACCGCACCGCCAGCAGGGAGAACATTCGTTGACCGCAGCAGGTAACCCCGTCGACGACGGCGCCACCGACATCGTCGGACCGCGGGTCCTCGCCGGCATCCAAATGATCAATATCTCCCGGCTGTCGACCCACCCGGTCCCGATCACCTCCCGCGGCCTGATCACCATCGCCGGCCAAGGACCGTCGGACTCCAACGGCGCTGGAAAGTCGTCGTTCATCGCCGGCCTCAGCCTGCTGCACGCCGACGAGCAGTGGCGGCTGCAATCCGGCGCGCAGGCAGCCGCCGAACTGCTGTTCACCGCCGAACTCGCCGGGCAGGAAGTCGTCCACGCGAACGCCGACCACGGCTACATCGTCGGCGTGTTCGTCCCTCCCACCGCCCGGGCGCTCGCCGAACTTGAGGCGGACGTGCTGACGGTGTGGCTGCGGATCAACCGGCAGGCGCCCCACGTCGAACTGCGATGGAAGCCGCAGCTGCACGTCGCGTACGGTGCCAGCGAAAACGACCGGGCCGGCAGCGCCGACGGCTTGTGGGACGAGTTACCGCGCAGCAACGGTCGTACCGACATCCGGGCGAACAAACTCGCCCGCACCCTGTATGGGCAGACCGTGCGATGCGTGTCGTTCCTGTCCACGTCGGTGCGAGCCAGCCCTACAGCGAACCTGCTGGCCCAGCCACTGAACGAGCTGACCCCGGAGCGGATTTTCGATGCGATCGGTGCGTTGACCGGCCTGACCCGCGAGATCGACGACGAACAGGCGGCCCGGCAGAATCAGTACCAAGCCGCGCTCGCCGCGAACACCGCGAAGGAAGAGTACGAGCGGTGGGACGAGCGGGTCACCGTCACCGAAGACATGATCCGGGCCCGCGAAGCAGCCCGTACGGTAAAGGCCGACGCGCTCGACAGTTGGCGGTCGCGGTGCGCCCGCTACCTCGTCGACGGTGTCGCCACGGACGCGGAGCTGCGGCATGACATCACTCAGCTCGAAGCCAAACGCAAAGAGCTCCAAGCAGCCATCGACGCTGCCGACGTCAAAGTCGGCCAACTTACTGACGACAAGGCGTTCGACGAGAGCTACCGGCAGCGGGTGAAGGCGTACAACGACATCGACGCCGAGGTGAACAGTCTGCGGAAAGAACAGACCGGTTACGTCGCCCAGGTCGAGCTCCTCACCACACGTAGCCGCGCTTTGCGGGAGAAGGCGGTCGTCGCGGACGGTCGGACCGTCGCCCAGGCCGAGCATGAGCTCCGCGACGCCAACGCCGCGGTCGACCGCGCGCAACGCCGCAAAGGCATCACCGAACAAGCCGTCAAGGACGCACGTAAGGCGCTGGCCGCCGCAGAACGCGGCGAGGACGTCGCGGTCGCCCAGGTGCAGGCGCTGCGCGCGGCTGGCTTCACCGAGGCCGTCCCGCTTGTCGACGTGGTCAGTCTCACCGACGAGCAGCGCCCTGTCTGGGAAGCACGGCTGCTGCCGTATCGGCATGCCGTCGTCGTCACCGATGCGACTGCCGCCCAGGCGGCGCTCACCGACGTCCCCGGCTCGCTGCTCGTCGAAGCTGACCCGGACGGATTCGCGGGTGGCCCAGACCTGCCAGCGGCGGCGAACGCGGTGGTGACCGTGGCCCGGTTCCTGACCGCTCTGCGGGACCGTGCCGGCACCGGTGGACTGATCGACACGGCCGCCGGGGTGCATGGTATTGCTGGGTACGTAGAAGCCATGACCGGCCGCGCCGGCCGGATTCAGGCTGCCCGTGACGCCCTCACCGCCGCGTCCGCTGACGACGGTGAGGCGGACGACAGCGTTCGGGACGCGCAGCGGGCCAAGAAGCGTGCTGATGGGCGGGTCGAGGGAGCCAAGGCGGCGCTCGAGGCCGACGAGATCGACTCCCAGGTCGGGAAGTTACGGAAGAAGAACGCGAAGATCGATGAGGAGCTGGACGAACTCGCTGCCCCACATGCCCATGCGAAGAAGGCTTACCTGACGGCGCTTTCGGAGAAGAGCGGCCGCAACGAGCGGATCGCCGCCGCGAAAGCGGAGAAGGAACGGTTGAGCCGGGACCTGCAGCAGAACCAGGACCAGTGGCAGGCGAAAATCGACGCGCGGGCGGAGTTGGACCTGCCACGTCGGCGGGAAGCGTGGGCGGGCACCTTCGCGTCCGCGGAACAGCACCTGCTCACCCTCACCGAAACGGAGCAGAAACGCGGTGTCGCCGAATGGGACGACCTGTGTGCAGGGCAGACCGACCGGCTGCAGCAGGCGTGTTTCCCGCCGGGCACCCCGGACGAGCAGCTGCCGGAGGAGCTGAAAGTCGTCGACCAGCAGCGCCGCGACCGCCGGCTCAGCGCCTACATCCGGCTCATCCCGCAGGTACTGCGGATCATCGGCCAGCACCTCGACGACCTTGAAAGCATCGACCGGCAGCAACTCGACGAGATCAGCGCCGAACGGGAACGACTCACCGGGACACTGCAGAGCGCCGAAGACCACCTGAGGGAGGCCCAACTCGCGGCGACCGCAGTGCGAGCCACCCTCGCGAAGGCCATCAAAGCCAAGCTGAAGCAGGTTTCTGACGAGTTCGACGCCCTCGACCAGGCGTATGGCGGGTACGGCGGCGCCCTCGACTTCCCCGAACCAGAACCACCAGCAGACCCGCAGAAGCCTTGGCAGTGGGCGATCACCCCACGGTGGCGACGCGGCGAAGGGAAACCACTGTCGTCGTACCAGCTGCGCGGCAACACCGCCCAGATGGACGACAAAGCCGTCAAACTCGTCTGCGCGGCCGCGCTTGCCGGCTCGCAGGACCGGCCGCTGCTGCTCGTCCTCGACGAACTCGGACGCAACCTCGGCTCTGCGCACCGCCGTGACGCGGTCGCCCTGTTCGAGAACATCGGCCGGGACCGGGCGATCAGCGTCGTCGGCGCCCTGCAGGACGACATGGAACGGTACGCCGTCGGCTCCTCCAGCCTGTACATCAAGCTACGGCGAACCTCGGACGCATACGCCTACAACCAGGCACCCGTCGTCGTCGGCAGCGAGTCCGAAACAGCCCGCGTCGAGCTGCTCAGCATGTGGATGACCTCCTACCGCGGGGAGACACAAGCGTGACGATCCCAGGCGGCTCCGCATCCGACAACGCCGTCCCGGACGCAGAACCGGATCGTGAAATCGTGCTGACCTGGATCACCGACTATCCCGGACTGGTCGTGTACGCGCCGCTACCAGCCAGTGGCCGGTATCCACGCGACCGGAACGGCGACCCGTACTACCGCAGCGTGCGGCTGCGGGCCGAAAACCCCGGTCAGCCGCCGCGCCGGCCCGCCGGCCTGCTTTCCGACACCGACTGGGCGTGGATGACCCGCAGCGAACACGCCTGGCGGCAGGTCGCCGACAAGTTCGGCGCCCAAGCCGAGACGATCGTGTTCGCCCTCGCCCGGGCCGCGTGCGTCACCATCGGCTACGACCTGAAAGGCAGCCGGCCAGCACCGAGTCCGAAGCGGGTGTACCCGCACCCCGACCTCTCCGCCGCAGAGAAGTACCGCCGCGCAGTCCGCCGCGACCAGCGGTCCACCCTGCAGTCCCGCGCCGCCGAACTCGCCGCCGACCTGCGCGATGAATGGCCCGGCGTCGCCCAAGCCCTGCACACCACCGAACACCCGGACCGGCTCGGCTGGGCAGTCACCGCCGCAACCGATCTGACCGCCGGCGTCGTCCACAACTCCGTCCGCGCCTTCGTGCAAACCCACGCGGGAAGCACCAAAGCCCGCGATGACGTTCAGCGGCTGCTGACCGAGCTCGGATTCGAACCCGACGCCCTCGCTGCACTCGGCCTATCCCGCAGCCCATACATCGGCATCGGCGGCCCGGTCCGGCTGCAGGTCTCAGATGCCGTCATCGATCTTTCCCCGCTGCCTGGCCCGCATGACATCCGGCTCAGCCCTCAGCACACGATCTCCATCGACATACGCCGCGGGACGGGGCCGCTTCTGATCATCGAAAACCGGCAGGCCGCCGAAACGCTATGCGATATCGACGCGGGCGTGCCGGTCATTTGGTGCCACGGCCAGCCACCAGAGCCCGTCCTCAACCTGATTGCCGAAGCAGCAGTGCAGGCCTCGTCAACACTGATCTGCACCGACGCCGACCTTGGCGGAGTGCGTATCGCCGCGAGAATCCACGACCACCTCGCCGCAGAGTTGACAGTCCACGTCATCGACGTCGGCGCTGCACGGCACCAACCCGGCCGGGCTTTCTCCGCTCACAGCCGGGCACATCTGGAACCGTTCGCGACCCGGAACGATCAGATCGGAGCCTTTGCCCGCAACTGCCTGGATCGTGGCTACGCCATCGAACAGGAGGCGACCGTGAAAGCAGCGCTGACCGAAGCACTGGATCGGATTCGACGAAACTGACGGCGGCGCAGCCCGCAGTGCAGTCACTCGATGCGAATCGATCGACGACGGCACGAAGCCACTCGCCCACTCGCTCCACACCCACAACATCCTGCCGCAGATGGCTACAGCCGCCATGGCTGGCGTCGGTGGAACGCAGGGCAAGGTGACCTGACCAAAGGCTCCGCATCGTGCCGTAGCGTGGGGACAGCAAATTAGAGGGACTTCCCCCGGCGATCCTTGCTTGTGGTCTAGTGTTACGCAACGTAGTTCGCTACTGTTGGCGCATGAACACCCATTTCGAATATGGGTGCTACGTAGACGTGTCTGAATCCCCCCTCGGACACCAAATTGTGAAGTGACCCCCTGAGACCGGACACCTCCTGACTTGGCATCCTGCCGAGGAGGAGGAAAACGCTGTGGCTCGACAGAGCAAGTACCCCGAGGAGTTCCGCCGCCAGGCCGCGGCGTTGGTGCTCGACTCCGGTCGCACGATCCGTGACGTGGGCCGGGAGTTGGGCGTCAACCACGAGACGCTGCGCAACTGGGTCGACCGGGTGCGGCAGGAACGCGACGGCGGCCGGCCCACCGACCTGGCCGCGGATGAGCGGGCCGAGCTGGTGCGGCTGCGGCGCCAAGTCGCCCAGCTGGAGCTGGAGAAGGAGATCCTGAAAAAAGCCGCGGTCTTCTTCGCACGCGAGACGGAGCGGTGAACCGGGCAGACGTGTACCGGTTCATCGACGCGGAGAAGACCACCTACCCGGTCCGTCTGCTCTGCCGCCTGCTCGGCGTCGGCCACAGCGCCTTCTACCAGTGGCTGCGCGCCGGTCGACAACGTGCCGCCGACCGGCAACGCCACGACGAACAGCGCGTCGAGGTCACCCGGCGGGCGTGGTCGGAGCACCGAGGCGTCTACGGCGCCCGCCGGCTCACCGCTGAGCTGCACGAGCGCGGTCACCGTTGGAACCGCAAGGCGGTAGCGAGACTGATGCGGCTGGCAGGGATCGAGGGCGCTCACCGGCGGCGGCGTGGCAAGCCCCGCCGCAAGGCCGCGTCCACGGCGACCGCACCGGACCTAGTCCAGCGGCAGTTCCACGTCACCGCCCCGAACCGGCTCTGGGTTGCGGACATCTCCTACCTACGCACCTGGGAAGGGTTCCTCTACCTCGCCGTCGTGGTCGACACCTACTCCCGCCGCGTCGTCGGCTGGGCGATGGCCGATCACCTGCGCACCGAGCTGATCCTCGACGCGGTCGGCATGGCCATCCAGCACCGCCGACCTGCCCGTGACCAGCTCATCCATCACTCGGATCGCGGAACCCAGTACACGTCGTTCGAGTTCGGCCGCACCCTGCGATCCTGCGGGGTCCTGGCCTCGATGGGCTCGGTCGCCGACTGCTACGACAACGCCATGGCCGAGACGTTCTTCGCCACCCTCAAGACCGAACTGGTCTACACCCGAGCCTGGCCCAGCAGGCACGAACTGGAAATGGAGGTCTTCTCCTACATCGAAGGCTTCTACAACCCTCGCCGACGGCACAGCCGTCTGGGTAACGTCAGCCCCGACACCTACGAGAAGATCCACCGAGAGTCCCTGACACACATCGAGGTGTCCGGACCATAGGGGTCACTTCATCCTGCCCGATCGTCCTCAACAGACAGACACCAGGGTTACGAGACATCCCTTAGATGTCAGTTCTTTGGGGCCGCCACATCCTGGCGGGTGCCATGACCCTCGTCGCCGCGGCGGTCATGACCGCGTGCGGCAGCAAGACCAGTGACGAGGGCGGCGCGGCCGGCGTCACCGCCGACGTCTCCGGCGACACCGTCAAGGTGGGCCTGCTCAACTCGCTCTCCGGCACCATGGCGATCAGCGAGGTCACCGTCCGCGACTCCATCATGCTCGCCGTCGAGGAGATCAACGCCGCCGGCGGCGTCCTCGGCAAGAAGATCCAGCCGGTCGGGGAGGACGGCGCCTCGGACTGGCCCACCTTCGCCGAGAAGGCCGAGAAGCTCATCTCCGAGGACCGGGTCGCAGCCGTTTTCGGCTGCTGGACGTCGGCCAGCCGCAAGGCGGTCAAGCCGGTGTTCGAGAAGAACAAGGCGCTGCTGTTCTACCCGGTGCAGTACGAGGGTCTGGAACAGTCGCCCTACATCTTCTACACGGGCGCGACGACCAACCAGCAGATCGTCCCCGGGCTCGACTACCTCAAGGCCCAGGGAACGAAATCGGTCTACCTGGTCGGCAGCGACTACGTCTTCCCGCGGACGGCCAACAAAATCATCAAGGCGTACGCGGCGGCGAACGGGATGACAGTGGTCGGCGAGGACTATGCGCCGCTCGGGTCCACCGAATTCGGCACGATCGTCAACAAGGTCAAGTCGTCCGGCGCGCAGGCGGTCTTCAACACGCTCAACGGCGACAGCAACGTGGCGTTCTTCAAGGAGTACAAGTCGGCCGGGCTGACCGCCGCCGCGATGCCGGTGGTGTCGGTGTCCATCGCCGAGGAGGAGGTCAAGAGCATCGGCACCCAGTACCTGGAGGGTCAGCTGACCGCCTGGAACTACTACCAGACCACGCCCGGCGCGGCGAACGGCAAGTTCGTGGCCGCGTACAAGGCGAAGTACGGCGCGGACAAGCCGACGAGCGACCCGATGGAGGCCGCCTACGTCAGCGTCCACCTGTGGAAGGCGATGGTCGAGAAGGCCGGCGCGTTCGACGTCGAGAAGGTCCGCGGCGCCTCCGACGGAATCACCTTCGACGCGCCGGAGGGCCTGGTCACCGTCGACGGCAAGACCCAGCACATCGCCAAGACCGCCCGCATCGGCAAGGTCGGCGCGGACGGCCTGATCACCGAGGTGTGGAACTCCGGCAAGCCGATCGCGCCGGACCCGTACCTCAAGACCTATCCGTGGGCGAGCGCCCTGAGCTGACGACGCCGGCCCCGGGCGGGCACCGCGACGACGCGCTCCCGCCCGGGACCCCGACCAGCAGTACGGGAGTACCCACCGTGACAGTCCTCTTCGGTCAACTCTTCACCGGCATCAGCATCGGCGCGGTGCTGTTGCTCATCGCGCTCGGGCTGGCGCTGACCTTCGGCCAGATGAACGTCATCAACATGGCGCACGGCGAGTTCATCATGGCCGGCGCCTACACCACGTACGTGCTGCAACAGAGCATCACCGGCGCCGGCCTGTCGCTGCTGGTGGCGCTGCCGGTGGCGTTCGTGGTCGCCGGCACGATGGGGGTGCTGCTGGAGATCCTGCTGATCCGCCGGCTCTACGCCCGTCCCCTGGACACACTGCTGGTCACCTGGGGCGTGTCCCTGATGCTGCAACAGCTCGCCCGGGACGTCTTCGGCAGTCCGAACGTGCAGACCCGCGCGCCCGACCTGCTCACCGGCAACGTGGCCCTGCCCGGCGGGCTGACGGTCGCCAACAACCGGCTGTTCATCCTGGCCCTGGCCCTCGCCGCCGTCGCCGCCCTCACCCTGGCGCTGCGGTTCACCCCGTTGGGGCGGCGGATCCGCGCGGTCGTGCAGAACCGCGACCTCGCCGCGGTGTCCGGCGTCCCCACCGCCCGGGTCGACCGCACGACCTTCTTTCTCGGCTCCGGCCTGGCCGGGCTCGCCGGGGTGGCGCTCACCCTGCTCGGCCCGATCGGCCCGACCATGGGCACCAACCTAATCATCGACGCCTTCCTGGTCGTGGTGGTCGGCGGGATCGGTCACCTCAAGGGCAGCGTGATTGTCGCCTTCGCCCTCGGGGTCCTCCAGGCCACCGGGGAGTACCTCACGACCCTCAGCGTCGCCAAGGTGATCGTCTTCGTGGCGATCGTCGCGTTCCTCCAGTGGCGGCCACAGGGCCTGTTCACCCTGCGGACCAGGAGCCTCGCATGACCGCCGTGACACCCGCGCCACCGAGCACCGCCGGCGCACCGGCCCCGGCCGGCACCGCGCCTGCGAGCCGGTCCGGTGGCCGGTCCCGGCTGCGTGCTGCGGCGGGGTTCGCGTTCGGCGCGGCGCTGCTGTTCGCCGTCGCGCCGCTGGCGCTGTCGGACTTCCGGCTGGCCCTGCTCGCCAAGTACCTGTGCGTCGCCATGGTGGCCGTCGGCATCGGCATCGCCTGGGGGCGCGGCGGCATGCTCACCCTCGGCCAGGGCGTCTTCTTCGGCCTGGGTGGCTACGCGATGGCCATGCACCTCAAGCTCGCCGACGCGGGTCCCGGCGGGATGCCCGACTTCATGCAGCTGTACGGGCAGCTCGACGAACTACCGGTCTGGTGGCGGCCGTTCGCCAGCCCGTGGTTCGCGCTGCCGGCCACGGTGCTGCTGCCGATGGCCGTCGCCTTCGGGCTCGGCTCGCTGGTGTTCCGCCGCCGGGTACGGGGCGCGTACTTCGCGATCCTGAGCCAGGCGCTCGCCGCCGCCATGGTGATCCTGTTGATCGGCCAGCAGGGGACCACTGGTGGCACCAACGGGCTCACCGACATCCAGGGCTTCTTCGGCTACGACCTGGACGACCCGGTCAACCAGCGGATGGTCTACTTCATCATCGCCGGCGTCCTGCTCGCGCTGCTCGCGCTGGCCCGCCAGATCGTCCACAGCCGCTACGGGGAACTGCTGGTGGCGGTGCGTGACAGCGAGGAGCGGGTCCGCTTCCTCGGCTACGACCCGGCGTCGGTCAAGCTCGTCGCCTACGTGGTGGCGGCGGGTATGGCGGGCCTCGCCGGCGCGCTGTTCGTGCCGGCGGTGGGCATCATCTCGCCCGCCCTCATCGGCATCGTCCCGTCGATCGAGTTCGTCATCGGTGTGGCGGTGGGCGGCCGGGCCACGCTGCTCGGGCCGGTGCTCGGCGCGGTGGCGGTCGCCTGGGCGCGTACCGCCCTCTCCGAACGTTTCCCGGGCACCTGGACGTACCTGCAGGGTCTGCTCTTCGTGGTGGTGGTGGCGTTCCTTCCCGGCGGCCTGGCGTCGCTGTGGGCGCTGGCCCGCCGCCGCGACGCCGGCGGGCAGCGGAGCCGGCGCGGCCGGCCGGTGCCGGGCCGACAGCGTGCCGAGCGGGCGGAGGTGGACCGGTGAGCGGCGACCGGCTGGCCGGGCTGTCCGTCCGTGACGTGCGGGTCAGCTTCGACGGCTTCACCGCCGTCGACGGCGTCTCGCTGGACGTGCCGGCCGGTGACATCCGGTTCCTGATCGGGCCGAACGGTGCCGGCAAGACCACCCTGGTCGACGCGATCACCGGTCTGGTGCGGGCCACCGGCTCGGTGTGCTTCGGCGACCAGGAGCTGCTGGGTCGCCCGGTGCACCGGATCAGCCGGCTCGGCATCGGCCGGACGTTCCAGACGTCGACCATCTTCGAGGAGCTGTCGGTCGTGCAGAACCTCGACATCGCCGCGGGTGCCCGCCGGAGCTGGGCCACCCTGGCCCGGCGTCGACGGGGGATCCCCGACGAGGTGGCCGCCGCGCTGGAGACCATCGGGCTGACCGGCCGGGCCGACCGGCTCGCCGGCACGCTCGCACACGGCCAGAAGCAGTGGCTGGAGATCGGCATGCTGCTGGTGCAGGACGCGCGGCTGCTGCTGCTCGACGAGCCGGTCGCCGGGATGAGCCACGAGGAGCGCGACGCCACGGGCACCCTGCTGGAGACGGTGAGCCGGGACCGCACGGTGGTGGTGATCGAGCACGACATGGACTTCCTGCGTCGCTTCGCGCGCAGCGTCACAGTGCTGCACGCGGGGAAGGTGCTCAGCGAGGGCACCGTGGCGCAGGTCCAGGCGGATCCGCGCGTGCAGGAGGTCTACCTCGGCCACCCGGTCGACGCCGGGTCGGTCCCCAGCGGTCTGGAGGCATGATGCTTACCCTGCGCGGGGTGCACGCCGGATACGGGCGTTCCCGGGTGCTGCACGGCGTGGACCTCGACGTCCCGCCCGACGGGGTGGCCGCGGTGCTCGGGCACAACGGCGCCGGCAAGAGCACCCTGTTGCGGGTCGCGGCGGGCCTGCTGCGCCCGGCCGCCGGCACCGTCGAGCTGGACGGCGAGGACGTCACCCGCCTCGCGCCGCACGAGCGGGTGGCGCGCGGCATGGCGTACGTCCCGCAGGGCCAGCAGTGCTTCCCGCACCTGACGGCGGCGGAGAACCTGCGCCTCGTCGCGGACGCCCGGCGCGACGGAGTGGTGGCGACGGCGGAGGTGCTGGACCTGTTCCCGGCGCTGCGTCCGCTGCTGCGGCGGCGGGCCGGGCTGCTCTCCGGTGGTCAGCGTCAGCAACTCGCCATCGCCCGCGCGTTGATCACCCGGCCGCGGCTGCTCATGCTCGACGAGCCGACCGAGGGCATCCAGCCGTCGGTGGTCGCCGAGATCCAGGAGCGGATCGTCGAGCTGACCCGGCAGTCCGGCTTCAGCGTGCTGCTCGTCGAGCAGCACCTCGGGTTCGCGCTGCGGGTGGCGAACCGCTACCACGTCCTCGAATCCGGCCGGGTCACCTCGCACGGCGACGGGGGAGTGACGGCGGAGCGGGAGGTGCGCGCGGCCCTCGCGGTCTGATCCGGTGCGTCGGTATCGATTTACATTGACAGCCGTCTTTACTAACATCGTGGCTGGGAGTCGCCATGCGCTGCTGGGCAGCAGTGCCGTCCACCCCTGGGACGGCTTGAATCGATCGGCGTCACCTTCTCCGGGGTGGGCACCCAGCGAGGGCCACTGGGCGCCGGCGCATCCACTGGAGCATCATGAAAATCTCACGGACAGTACGCCGTCTGGGACTGGGCGCGGTCGCAGTTCTCGTCGCCTCGTTCACGATGGTCGCCGTCAACCAGGCCGGTCCGGCCTCGGCGCACGGATCGGTCACCAACCCGCCGTCACGCAACTACGGATGTTACGAGCGCTGGGGTTCCGACCACCTCAACCCCACGATGGCCCAGACCGACCCGATGTGCTGGCAGGCGTGGCAGGCCAACCCGAACACCATGTGGAACTGGAACGGCCTGTACCGCGAGAACGTCGGCGGCAACCACCAGGCCGCCGTGCCCGACGGACAGCTGTGCAGCGGCGGCCGCACCCAGGGTGGCCTGTACGCCTCGCTCGACGCGGTCGGCGCGTGGACCGCGAAGCCGATGCCGAACAACTTCACCCTGACGCTGACCGACGGGGCCAAGCACGGCGCCGACTACATGTTGATCTACATCACCAAGCAGGGTTTCGACCCGACCACCCAGCCCCTCACCTGGAACAGCCTCGAACTGGTACTCCGTACCGGCAGCTACCCGACCACCGGGCTCTACGAGGCGCAGGTGAACGCGGGCAACCGCACCGGGCGGCACGTCGTCTACACCATCTGGCAGGCGTCCCACCTCGACCAGCCGTACTACCTCTGCAGTGACGTGATCTTCGGCGGTGGCGGCAACCCGCCGCCGACGACCCCGCCGCCCACCACGCCGCCGCCCACCACCCCGCCGCCGACGACTCCGCCGCCCACCACGCCGCCGCCGGCCGGAAACGGTGCCTGCACCGCCACCTTCCGCAAGACGAACGAGTGGTCCGGTGGATTCGGCGCCGAGGTCACCGTCCGGGCCGGCAACGCCGCCATCTCCGGATGGACTGTGGCATGGACCTGGCCCAACGGCCAGAGCATCACGAACTCCTGGAACGCGACGGTCACCTCCAGCGGTTCGTCGGTCACCGCGTCCAACGTCGCCTACAACGGTTCCCTGAGCGCCAACGCCACCACCAGCTTCGGCTTCAACGCCTCCTGGAACGGCACCAACTCCACCCCCACCCTCACCTGCACCGCCCGGTAACAGCGTCTGCGGTGGGGTGGCGCGAATTGCGCCACCCCACCGTCGGGGCATCGCCGTGCCGGCAGTGTGTCGGCCGCTGCCCTCCGCCACCATCAGGAACCGCGACGAGGTGAGGAACGACAATGATTCCCCGGGTACTCAGCGGTTGGTACCGGAGCGCGTTCGTGTGGATCGAGGTGTGCCTGCTGGCCGCGTCGATCGGCGTGGCCGCCGTGGTCACCTCGACCACCCCGAAGACGGACCCGGCAGCTCTCCGCCAGGAGATCCTGGCTCGGATGCGTACGACCCTCGAGCAGGCGGACCCGACACATCACGGTCACGCCGGGCACACCGCCCCACAGGCGCCGGCCGGAGAGCAGGTCGCGCCGAAGGTCGTCTGCGGAGTCCACGTCTACGGCCACGAGCCCGCCGGGGCCGCCACACTGGCCGACGTCCGGACGGTCTACGGCTTCCACCTCTGCGGCGTCGCCGAGCAGAAGCGCCAGTGGGACGGGGCGGTCAAACTCGTCGGCCCGCTGATCATGGACATGACCACCCAGCCTCCCGGCATCGAGGTGGTCGAGGCGACCGCCGACGTCAGGTTCGTCGACCGGCTGCGGGAGATGTTCCCCGACAGGTACGAGGAACTGGCACTCAGGGAAGCGTTGCCCGCATCGGAGATGGCCGACCTGCGGCGCCGGTACGACGCCGCCGCCGGCCTCTGACCACGCCGACCGCCGGGTCACCGATTCCGGGACGCGATCTGCAGTACGGCACCCGCCGGCGCCTCCCGACAGCCGCCGATCGGCGCGAGAGCATCGACGTCAGCGGCGCGTGGCGAGGACCACGCCGCTCAGGCACAGCGCGCCGCCGGCCAGTGCGAGCGGTGCCGGCACCTCGCCGAGCAGCGTCCACGACAGCAGGACGGTCACCGGGGGCACCAGGTACGTCGCGGCGGTGGTGCGACCCGCGGTCCAGCGGGACAGGACGTAGCCCCAGGTGAGGAAGCCGACAGCGGTCGGGAACACGCCCAGGTACAGCATGCCCAGGGTGGCCGCCGGTGGGGCCGTGGCGAGCTCTGCCAGGAGCGTGGGGGCGAACGGCAGCAGGGCCGCGGTCCCGGCCAGCGCGCCGAGCCAGGTCATCGTCACGGCGTCCACCCGCGCCAGTAGGCGCTTCTGGAGCAGTACGCCGAAGGCGTACAGGAGGGCGGAGAGCACCGCCAGGGCGACGCCGGCCTTGTCGGCGTGTCCGGTGAAGCCGTCGGCCGCGATCAGGGCGACGCCGGCGAAAGCGATCGCCACCCCGACGCCGAGCCGGCCGCTGAGCCGCTCGTTGAGAACGAGGACCGCGGCGACCGCGACGAGAATGGGCGCGACCGCCACCAGCAGTGCCGCCGTCCCGGCGTCGACCAGCCGCTCGGCGGCGTTGAGCGCCACGTTGTATCCGCCGAACCAGGCCGCGCCCCAGACCGCGATCAGCGCGAGGGTTCCGCCACGGGGCAGGGCCGTCCGGCGGGGAGCCGTGGCGTCCGGCCCGGGCTGAGCGTGCTGCGGTCGCGTGCTGCAGCGTCGGACGCCGGCGTTTACCGCCATGAACGCGCTCAGCGCGACGGACGCCGCTGCCATGCGGCCCAACGCCATGGCGCCGGGGGAGTGGTCGTGCCCGGCGAAGCGGATGCCGACGAACGCCGACGCCCACAGGAGCACGGTGACACCGGCGGCACCGACCGTCGGCCAGGACCGGGGGTACGCCGTGCCGGCGTGGTCGCTCTCGGTGGCAGTCGGCGGGATCGGGGCGGCGGTCAGCGGTGCACTCCTCATGTCACGATCCTCATGCGCCCGAATGTTCAGCACCAGCGACTATTTCTTCACAACCATTCAGTGGGGCTTTACTGTCGTGAGGTGCTCGACGTCCACCGCCTCCGCGTCTTCCGCTCCGTCGTGGCCTCCGGGTCCGTCCAGGCCGCCGCCGCCAACCTGGGCTACACCCCCTCCGCGATCAGCCAGCACCTCACCGCACTCCAACGCGAGACAGGCCTGACCCTCCTCGCCCGAGTGGGACGCGGCCTGCGACCGACGGCCGCCGGGCATGCCCTCGCCGCCGAAGCAGACCGGGTGCTCGCTCGGATCGGAGCGGCCGAGTCGCTGATCGCCGACCTGCGCACCGGACGCACCGGCGCACTGTCCATCGCGTACTTCGCGTCAGTGGGCGGCGCCTGGATGCCTTTTGTGGTGCGGCGCATCCTCACCGAGCTCCCCGGAGTCCGGCTCGACCTGCAGTTGCGCGAACACATTCCGGACAGCCGCGAGGAACGCGCTGACGTCCAGGTGGTCGTGGCAGGCAACGGCTTCGACCCCGGCTCGGGTTTCACCACCCGTCACCTCCTCGACGACCCCTACGTGGCCGTCCTTCCTGCCGGGCACCGCCTCGCCGGGCAGGAGGAGGTGGACCTGGCCGACCTCGCCGACGAGCGCTGGATCGACAACGACTTCGCCCGCGGCTGGTGTCGCGCCAACCTCATCGAGGCCTGCACCGCCGCCGGGTTCAGCCCCGCCTTCCGCGTCGAGGCGCACGACTACCCGACCGCGCTCGCCTTCGTGGCGGCCGGCATCGGCCTCACGGTGCTCCCTGCGCTCGGGGCAGTACACCTGCCCGACGACGTGACCCGCGTCCGGGTGGTCCGCCCGACGCCGATCCGGTCGATACACGTAGTGGTGCACAACGCGGTCGAGCACACCCCGGCGGTACGGACGGCGGTTGCCGCGCTGTGGGAGTCGGCCGGCGCCGCGAGCGGGCGGTAGGACCGGGGGAGGCTACGCCTCACCGGCAGCCGCGGACCCGCCACCGCCCGCTGCCGCAGGCGATCTGACATCGCGGAAGGTCATCGACAGCCGGCGGGCCCGTCAGACGGTCGTACGCGACCACTGCTGGTTGGCACCGGTGTTGCACGTGTACTGCTTGAGGACCACACCGTCCGCGGTCGATGCGGCCGGTACGTCCACGCACTTGCCGCTGTGCCGTGCCCGGAGCTGGAAGTAACTGCCGACCGTGACCATCTGGAACTGCTGATTGGTGCCACTGCCACAGGTGTACTGGATCAGCTCGGCGCCGTCGGCGGTGGACGCGCTCACCACGTCCAGGCACTTCCCGCTGTTGCGGCTGACGAGCCGCCAGTAGCCGCTGCCGGAGTCCTGGAACTGCCACTGCTGCCACGTGTTGCCGTTGTACGTGTACTGGCCGACACGCGCGCCGTTGTCGGTGTTCGGTTGCTGGACGTCCATGGCCTTGCCGCTGTGCCGCACGGTGATCCGGTAGAACGTTCCCGTCGACGGCGGGGGCGTCGTGGGGCTGCCCCCGATGGTGTCGCCCCACGCGTACCGGATCCGGTCGGCGCCGGAGGTGTTGCGGACGGTCAGGCTGAGGTCGGTGCCGCTACCGCTGAGCGAGTACATCGAGTACCAGTCGTAGCCGATGGTGCCGGGCTTGCCGCCGAGCGCGGGCCAGTACGTGCCGCCCATCCGGTTGTCGCGCATGACCTGGGCCATGGCGCGGATGTGGCGCACGAAGTTGTCGGTGCTGTTCGCGTCGGCGTAGTTGCGGCCGTCGTTCATGGGTGCGCCGAACTCGGTGGCGACCGCCCGCGACGCGCAGTTGCCGAGGCGGGTCTGGATGTGGCTCCGGAAGGCGTCGTAGGTCATCTCGCCGTAGAAGAAGGCGTAGTGGTGGAAGGACAGCAGCGTCGAGGCGAAGCGGGTGTCGTTGCAGATGTCGCGCAGGTCCTGGCTGAACCCGGTGCCCCCGATGAGCACCCGGCTGGGCACCGCCGAGTAGTGGTAGCTGAGCCAGTCGGCCGCGACGTTGCGCCACTCCGCCGAGCTGTAACCGTGGGGCTCGTTCATCGGTTCGAAGTAGACGTCGGGGTTCGAGCCGTACGTGTTGGTCACCGTGGACCACATCGCGTTCCACGCGGCGAGGTTCGTGATCCGGCCGCCGGAGGCGGCGCCGTCCTCCCAGTAGGCGAGGATGACCTTGAACCCGCGGGCGGTGGCGGCGTCGACGGCACCTCGGTAGGCCTCCCACCACGCCGTCCCCACCGTGTGGGTGTTGATGGGCAGCCGGACGGTGTTGACCCCCATGGTGGAAGCCATGTCGTCATAGAGGGCGTTGGCCTTGGCCCGCACCGTCGCGTTGCTGTCGGAGGTGCTCAGGCCCTGCACGACGAGGGGGCCGGTGCTGAAGTTGTCACCCAGCACGGCCCAGTTCATGCCTCGGAACTGGTTGGTGGCGGCGATGGCCGGCGACGAGATGACGATGCCGCCGGCCATTACCGTCGTCGCGGTCACCAGCACGATCAGCAGCCGGCGAAACGACCGGGTGCTCCGTGGTGGTCCGGCTGTGTGGCCCCGCGACGACGTGGTCCGCGTCAGGAAGTGGTGAGTCACCGATCTGGCCTCTCTGGGTTCGGGCATCAGGCTGATCGCCGAAGCCGCTGCTGCCCCGGGTCTGAGTTCGTTAGCGCTAACATCGCCGGATCACGCTCAAGCCAGTCACGACGAGACGGGCAGATGTGTGCTGATTGTTAAGTGCGTGTTGCAGACAAGTGTTAGCGGTCTCATTCGGAGAGTCAAGGCATCGACCAATGTCGTTCCCTCTGAGCTCCGGCCCACCGGCCTGCGCCGGGTGCGCGCAGAGACCGGGCACCCGGGACGGTGCCCGGCACTAGATTGAGGCGGGTGAGCCGGGGCGAACCATCGGCGGAGGCCGGTCCGTCGGGCGAGGACGTGACGGCGACGCTGCTGGCGGCGGCGCGTGCTGGCGACGGCGCGGCCTTCAGTCGTCTGGTCGCACCGCTGCGGGACGAGCTGCGGGCGCACTGCTACCGGATGCTCGGTTCCTTCCACGACGCGGAGGACGCGGTCCAGGACACCCTGGACCGGGCATGCCGGGCAGTCGACCGGTTCGAGGGTCATGGGTCGATCCGGCCGTGGCTCTACCGGATCGCCACCAACCGCGCGCTTTCTCTCCTCCACTCGCGCGGGCGGCGTGAACTGCCTACCGATTTCACCGCTCCGGGCGTGTCCCGGGCCGAGGTGACCTGGCTCGAACCGTATCCGGACCGCCTTGCCCCGTCCGTCCGACCGGATCCGGAGACCCACGCCATCGCGAGGGAGACCATGGAACTCGCGTTCGTCGCCGCGTTGCAGCATCTGCCGCCGCGGCAACGTGCCGTTCTGCTGCTGCGCGACGTTCTCGGTTACTCCGCCGAGGAGACCGCCCGGATGCTGGTCACCACCGTCGCGGCGGTCAACAGCGCGATGCAGCGCGCCCGCCGGATCGTCGCCGGGCTGACGCCGTCGGACAGTCAGCAGCGGATCCTCGCCGACCTGGGCGACGCGGGGCAGCGGGAGGTGGCCGGGCGGTACGCCGCGGCGTGGGAGTCCGGGGACGTCGAGACGATCGTGGCGATGCTGACGGAGGACGCGCGGTACTCGATGCCGCCGCTGACCGCCTGGTACGAGGGCCATGAGCGGATCCGCGGCTTCCTGACCGAGGTGACGGGAGGGCGGAGGTGGCGGTTCCTGCCGACGAGTGCCAACGGGCAGCTCGCGTTCGGGACGTACCTCTGGAACGACGCGGCCGCCGCCTACCTGCCGGCGGGGCTGGACCTGCTCGTGCTGCGGGGGCGCCGGGTGGCCGAGGTCGTCTCGTTCCTCGACGCGCGCCTGCCTGCCTTCGACCTACCGGATCGGCTGCCGGAAAGTTCGCGCGGAGGCGATGAGTTCGCGGTCCGGCCGGGGTTGTAGTCCCGACGGGTTCACCGGCCACGAAGGGCAGAGCCGACATGCCGAGCAACGAAGAACAGATCCGGGCCCTGGTCGAGCGCTGGGTCGCCGCGGTTCATGACGGGAACCTCGCCGGCGTCCTGGCCGACCACGCCGAGGACATGGTGATGTTCGACGTGCCGCCGCCGTACGAGGGCGTGCGCGGGTTGGACGCCTACCGGGAGATCTGGCCGCCGTTCTTCAGGTGGCAGGCGCAGGGCGCGTCGTTCGAGGTCGAGTCGCTGGACGTCGAAGCCGGCGAGGACGTGGCCTTCGCGTACGCGCTCCTGCGCTGCGGCACGGCGGCCGACTTCGCCGCACGTCCGGAGAACCGCCTGCGGCTGACCCTGGGCCTGCGCAGGCGGGAGGGCCGGTGGGTCGTTACTCACGAACACCACTCCTTCCCGCTGGCCGATCCCGCCGCCGAGCCGGCCCCGGACGCGGCAGCCGCCGAGGCGGAGGTACGCCGGCTCCACCAGCGCTGGTTCGAGGGCACCGCGGCCAAGGATCTCGATGCCCTGATGGATGCCGTAGCCGACGACGTGGTCTCGTACGAGCACGACCAGCCGCTGCGATACGTCGGCGTGAACGCGGTCCGTGAGGTCTGCGCGGCGGGTCTGGAGGCGTCGGGTGACGGATCAGTCGCCTGGGACGTGCCCGACCTGACGATCGTGGTCGACGGCGACCTCGCCGTCGCGTGGGGCCTCAACCGCGTCTCGGTACGCCCGAGCGGTGGTCCGCCGATCGAGAGCTGGTCCCGGGGCACCCGGGTCTTCCAGCGGCGCGACGGGGCATGGCTGATGACCCACCAGCACCTCTCCTACCCGTACGACCCCTCGACCGGGGCGGCACTGACGGATCTGCGTCCGTAGCGGCGCGGCACGACGTCGCACACCGAGCCGTCCATCGACGTTCATCCAACAGATCGGTGTGCGTAAGCTCCGCACGGTCGGATCTGGGGAACCTACGGAGGAGGTTCCATGGATCGTCGAGCGATGTTGCGGGCCACTGTTCTCGGTGCGGGCGCTGTCGCCCTGCCGTTCACGGCGTGGTCGGCCGCGTACGGAGCCCCGGCGCAGAACGCGGCGGGGCCCTACGGTGGGCTCCAGGCCGCCGACGCCAACGGCATCCAGCTGCCGGCCGGGTTCACCAGCTCGATCGTCGCGCGTTCCCGCCGGACGGTGCCGGGGACGTCGTACACCTGGCACGACGCTCCGGACGGCGGGGCCGTGTTCCCCAACGGCTCCGGCTGGATCTACGTGTCGAACTCCGAGGTGGCGGCCGGCGCGGGCGGCGGCGCTTCACGTCTGGTCTTCAACTCCAGCGGTGCCGTGGTCGGGGCGTCGCGGATCCTCTCCGGCACCAACAGCAACTGCGCCGGGGGGAAGACGCCGTGGAACACCTGGCTCTCCTGCGAGGAGGTGTCCCTGGGCCGGGTCTTCGAGACGTACCCCCTCGGCGGGACCGCCGTGGCGCGTCCCGCGATGGGCCGGTTCAAGCACGAGGCGGCCGCGGCCGACCCGGTCCGCCGGGTCGTCTACCTGACCGAGGACGAGACCGACGGCAAGTTCTACCGCTTCGTGCCGGCCACCTGGGGCGACCTGTCCGCCGGAACCCTCCAGGTCTTCCGCGCCGGTACGGCCACCTCCGGCACGTTCACCTGGGCCACGGTGCCCGACCCGGACGGCTCGCCCACCCCGACCCGGCAGCAGGTGTCCGGCGCGAAGACGTTCAACGGTGGCGAGGGCTGCCACTACGCGGACGACACCGTCTGGTTCACCACGAAGGGCGACAACCGCGTGTGGCAGGTCAACCTGGCCGCCGGCACGTACGAACTCGCCTACGACGACAACCTGGTCAGCCCCGGCACCGCTCCGCTGACCGGCGTCGACAACATCACCGGGTCCACGGCCGGTGACCTCTACGTCGCCGAGGACGGCGGCAACATGGAGATCTGCATGATCACGCCGGACGACAAGATCTCCGTCTTCCTGAGGATCACCGGACAGAGCGGTTCGGAGATCACCGGGCCGGCGTTCACCCCGGCGGGGGACCGGCTGTACTTCTCGTCGCAGCGCGGCACGACCGGCTCGTCCTCCGGCGGCATCACCTACTGCGTCACCGGGCCGTTCCGCCGCTGACCGGCTCCCGCCCTCGCTGACCGCCGTCGATCACCTGCGCGCGAGCCCGGTCACCGCCGGGCCGGCCGGGCTCGCACGTTCTCCGCCCGGCCGGCCCGGTGTCCGGCGGACGCCGGGACGGCGGCCTGCTCGCGGTGGCGCGGCAACGACCGGGGCGACGGCGCCTGCGGGCTGTGGCGAGGTCATGATCCAATGAAGCACATGATTCTCCAGCGCGTTGCCGCCGGCCTCCTGTTGCTGATCGGGCTGCTGGCGATGGCGGCCACCCGCACCTTCCCGTTCCTCGACGATCTCTCCGAACCGGCCGAGACGGCGGTCGCGATCGGGGGCGCGGCGTGCCTGTCGGCGGGGGTGTGGCTGTGGTTGCGCAAGCCTGCGGACCGGTCGTCCGCGCCCCCGGCCGGCGACGGTGAGACCCCGTGACCGCGCGTGGATCGGAGGGGCGATGGGTTGGAGTGCTCGGCGGGCGGTCCGGGCGGTGGCGTCGGATACTGGGCCGATGACCAACCCCGACCTCGATCCCGAGGTGTACCCGCCGATCGACCCGCGTGAGGACGTGCCGGACGACCCCGGCGAGCTCCTCCCGGACACGCCCGGTGAGCTGCCCGAGGCGCCGGTCGAGCCGATGCCCGACGACGGGGATCCCGGGGGCGTACCCGAACCGGCCTGACCGGTCCGGCCCCGCGCCGACCCCCTTATCGATCGACGATGATGGATAATCCTGCGGTGACCGGCGCGCCGACCGCAGGGGAGACCGGATGAGAATCGTCGATGCCCGGGTCATCGTGACCTGTCCCGGCCGCAACTTCGTGACGCTGAAGGTCGTCACCGACGAGGGAGTCACCGGCGTCGGCGACGCCACCCTCAACGGCCGGGAACTCGCAGTCGCGTCCTATCTGCGCGACCACGTCGTGCCGCTGCTGATCGGGCGGGACCCGGCCCGGATCGAGGACACCTGGCAGTACCTCTACCAGGGGTCGTACTGGCGGCGCGGGCCGGTCACGATGAGCGCCGTCGCCGCCGTGGACACCGCGCTGTGGGACATCAAGGGCAAGGTCGCCGGGTTGCCGGTCTACCAGTTGCTCGGCGGCCGGTCCCGCGAGGGCGTGACCGTGTACGGACATGCGAACGGCGAGACCGTCGACGAGGTGTTGACCGAGGTCGCCCGCTTCGTCGACCTCGGCTACCGCGCGGTGCGGGTGCAGTGCGGTGTGCCGGGCCTGCCCCGGACGTACGGCGTCAGCGCCGACAAGATGTTCTACGAGCCCGCCGACGCCGCGCTGCCGACCGAGACGACCTGGTCGACGGAGGCCTACCTGGCCCACGTGCCGGGCGTGTTCGCCCGGGTCCGCGAGGAGTTCGGCCCCACCCTCCGCCTGCTGCACGACGTGCACCACCGGCTCACCCCGATCGAGGCGGCGCGGCTCGGCAGGAGCCTGGAGCCGTACGCGTTGACCTGGATGGAGGATCCCGTCCCGGCGGACCTCCAGGAGGGGTTCCGGCTCATCCGCTCGCACACCACCACGCCGATCGCCGTCGGCGAGGTCTTCAGCAGCATCTGGGACGCCGCCCAGCTCATCCGGGAACAGCTCATCGACTACGTCCGCACCACTGTGGTCCACGCCGGCGGGATCACCCACCTGCGGCGCATCTTCGACCTCGCCGCGTTGCACCACGTCCGCAGCGGCTCGCACGGCGCCACCGACCTCTCCCCGGTCTGCATGGCCGCCGCGCTGCACCTGGACATCGCCATCCCCAACTTCGGCCTCCAGGAGTACATGCGGCACACCGAGCAGACGGACGAGGTGTTCCCGCACGGCTACCACTATGACGGCGGCTACCTGCACCCGGCCGAGACCCCTGGGCTCGGGGTGGACATCGACGAACAGGCGGCGGCCCGCTACCCGTACGCGCCGGCCTACCTGCCGGTGAACCGGCTGGCGGACGGCACCGTGCACCCCTGGTGAACGTGCCGGTTCAGTGGATGCGGCGACCGTGCGCGTCCGGCACCCCGGACTTGCGGAAGAAGTACGTGTTGATCTGGTCCCGCCACTCGACGGCGCTGCGGAGCTGTTCGTCGAGGCGCTCGGCCACCCGGTCGTGGACGGCCGGGTCGACCGCCCCGGCGACGAGCCGCCACCGCTCCCGCATCGCCGCCACCTCCTCGACCCCGGCGAAGTGCGTGTCGTAGATGTGCTGGATGACGGTGCGGCCGCTGTGCAGCATGTGCCCGTACGGGACGTGATGGAAGAACAACAGCAGCTCGTCGGGGCAGCGCTCCCGTGACTCGTACACCTCCGACCACGGCGGCGGGTACTGGCCGGTGAAGCCGGTGCCGGTCGCCCGGGTCCGGTCCACCCCGACGCCGTCGCGGTCGGCGAAGTGGTACGTGCCCCACGGGGTGTACTCGTAGCCGTCCACGTCCGGGCCGTAGTGGTGTCCGGGCCGCACCATGAAGCCCACGCCGAGCGGGGCGGTGTAGCGCTCGTAGGTGCGCCAGGAATCGTCCATGATCGCGTGCATCGTCCGCCGCACCGCTTCCGGATCGCCCGTGGTGACCGGCAGCCAGGTCAGGTCGATCCACTCGTCGAGGATCGCGCCGGGATCCAGCAGCGGATCCCAGGCGAGCCGGCCGAAGGCGTACAGGTTCGCCTGCGCCAGCGGATGCCCGGTCCAGAACGGGTCGTCGCCCACGTTGGCCACGGCGACCAGACCGCCACCGGCGCCCGCCCGCCCGGCCGCCACGTCGGCGATCGTGCCGCCGGCCTCGCCCCGGGGGCGGAACCGCAGCACCTCGCTCCACCAGGGCCCGAGGTAGCAGACGTGCCGCTGCTGGCCGGTGTACTCCTGCGTCGCCTGCACCTCCACCGCCAACCGGGTGGCCGGCATCGCGGCGAGCACCGGGGACACCGGTTCGCGTGGCTGGAAGTCGATCGGGCCGAACTTCACCTGGAGGATCACGTTGTCGGCGAATCGTCCGTCCAGCGGCGCGAAATGGTCGTGGGCGGCCCGGGCCCGGTCGGTCGACCGGTCCCGCCAGTCCTGGTGGTGGTCGTAGACGAACGCCCGCCAGCGCACCACGCCGCCGTGGGGGGCGAGCGCCTCGGCGAGCAGGTTCGCGCCGTCGGCGTGGTCACGCCCGTACGCGAACGGGCCGGGCCGGCCCTCGGAGTCGGCCTTCACCAGATAGCCGCCGAAGTCGGGGATCCGCTGGTAGACCCGCCGGGTGGCGTCGATCCACCAGGCCCGGACCCGGTCGTCCAGCGGGTCGGCGGTGGGCAGGCCGCCGAGGACCACCGGGGCGGCGAAGGTCACCGACAGATGCACCCGGATGCCGTACGGGCGGAGCACCTCGGCGATCTCCGCGACGTCGCCGAGCCGGTCGGTCAGCAGCAGTGCCTCGGTGTCGTGCACGTTGACGTTGTTCACCGAGACCGCGTTGACGCCGCAGGCGGCGAGCAGACGGGCGTAGTCCCGGAGCCGGGCGGGCTCGCGCCGGGCGGCGCCGTCGCGCCAGAACAGGGAGCCGCCGGCGTAGCCCCGCTCGACCTGGCCCGACACCGGGTGTACGGCCACGTTGTCCCAGTGGTCGAGCATCCGCCGGTCCAGCGCCGGCCGGTGCCGGCGCGCCGGAAGGTCGTCGTCGAAGGCCGCCGCGCCGAGCCGGACCACGTGGAACATCCCGTACAGCAGGCCGGCCGGCGCGTCGGCCAGCACCACGGTCACGCCGTTCGTCCGCGCCAGCAGGTACCCCTCGTCGCCGAGGCCGCCGTCGCCGGCGCCGTTCACCGCCGGTGTCGCACCGAGCCGGGCCGCCTCCGCCGCCGCGTTCGGCACCGGGCCGGCCTCGCGCAGGGCCAGCACCAGGTCGGCGTCCACCTGCCACGGTGGACCGTGCCAGACCCGTCCGCCGTACCGGGCGCAGGCTCGGCTCACCTCGTCGAGGACGGTGTCGACCAGCAGGCCGTCGCCGTGCACCAGCACCGGCCGGGAGCCGAGTTCGCGGAACGCCGCGGGCGGCAGCCAGGCGGCGTGCCAGGTCGACTCGCCGGCGGCGGCCGACGCCCGGCCGGTGACCGGAACGCTCATGCGGTGAACTCCGCCCGGATGTCGTCGATCATCGGGCCGCCGACCCGCAGCAGCGCCAGCACCAGGAGCGCGGCCAGCAGGGCGAGCACCGCCTCGGAGAACACCGCTGTGACACCGGCGGCGGCGGCCAGCAGCACGACGTTGCCGAACGTGACGCCGGGCTTGCGCGCCACGTAGTAGACGGCGAGCCGGAGCACGTCGCGGGTGCGGAAGGTGAACAACGAGACGATCACCAGCGCGTTGAGGCCGACCAGGACCACCCCCGCACCGACCACCACGAGCGGCACCGCCCACCAGCCGGGGACGGCGGCGGCGGGGAGGTTCGCCAGGTTGACCGCGATGACTGCGAGCCACAGCAGCGTCGGCGCCCAGACGCGCAGCACGCCCGGCAGGTTGGCCCGGTAGGCCCGGCGGAACGCGGCCGCGGGACGCAGATCGGTCAGGTCGGGGCGTTGGTGCCGCAGCGTGTACAGGGCGGCCGAGACCGCCGGACCGACCGGCAGCGCGGCGGCGGCGACCAGCGGGAGGTTGCTGCTGTCGCGTTCGAGCAGCACGAGCACGGCCAGGCCGGGCAGCATGCTCACCAGCAGCAGCAGTTCGACCACGAGCAGGATGTGGACCGTCGCGGCGGCCCGCGACAGCGGCCCGTCGCCGAACTCCCGCAGCCCGCCGGCCGGGTTGGCGCTCATGATCGCTCCCCGGGTGGGTCGAGCAACCTGTCGTCGTCCCACCACGGCGGGGTCTCGTCCACCACCGCAGTCAGCTCGGCGAGGGTCACCTCGTGCCGGGCGAGGAAGAGGTCGAGGTCCGCCCGCCCGCCCGCGACCGGCAGGGCCCGATGGGTACGGGCCGGCTCGGCGGCCTCCCGCAACGCGTCGAGCTGCCGGGGCCGGGGCGAGTGCGGGCTGCCCATCTCCCGCCAGGCCGCCCAGGCGTTGCCGGCGTCCTCGCTCACCGAGGAGCGGAGCAGGAACGCCGACGCGGTGCCCGGCGTGCCGATCGGCACCGACAGCGACACGGTGTGCCGCTCGGGTGCCGGCTCCCGGCCGGTGACGTCGACAGGGGCCCAGGCCAGCACCGCGACCCGGCCGTCGGGGTGCCGGGTGACGAGGTGGTCCGGCCCGCGCGCGAGCACCTCGTCGCCGAGCCGGGCCATGAACGCGTACAGGTGGTAGGTGGGTTTCTTGATCTGCCGGTGGGTGAGCAGGCCGAAGCCGCCGTGCAGCGGCGCGGTCGGCACCCCCTCCTCCTCGAACACGTCGCTGAAGGTCCAGTAGGAGAAGGAGTCGACCAGATCCCCGCCGCCGGCCAGCACCGGAGCGAGGTAGGCGGCGTGGAAGGTTGTGTCGTGGATCGGGTTGTCCGGCCGGTAGGAGGAGTTGAACTCGGTGATGTGCACCGGGCGGCCGGCCAGCGCGGTGCCGGCCAGGTGCCGGCGGGGCGCGGCGAACTGCTCCAGCAGGTCCGTGGCCGGGGCCAGGGTCTGCCGGGTGCCGAACGGCAGGTGCCGCGCCGGGCCGGAGGTGTAGGCGTGCCGGCTGACGAAGTCGACCGGCACGTCCCGGTCGGTGACGAACTCGGCGAACGGCTTCAGCCACTCGTCGGCGCCGGGGGACAGCGCCGGACCGCCGACCTGGATCGCCGCGTCGACGTCCTTCACGGCGTGCGCCGACACCTCGTACAGGCGGTGGTAGGCGTCCTGGTCGGCGCCCTGCCAGAACGCCGTCAGGTTGGGCTCGTTCCACACCTCGACGGGCCAGCCGCGCACCTCGTCGAGGCCGTACCTGTCGACCAGGTGGGCCACCGTGGCGCGGACCAGGTCACCCCATTCGGTGTACGACCGGGGAGGCGTGACGTTGCCTCGCCACCAGAACACCGTCCGGTCGCCGGAGGCGAGCGCCGAGGGCATGAACCCCAGCTCCACGAAGGGCCGGATGCCCATTTCGAGGTAGGCGTCGACGACCTGGTCGACGTAGGTGAAGGCGTGCCGCACCCGGCGCTCGCCCCGGTAGTCGTAGGGGCGGTGCACCCCGACGCCGTCGCTGAGCAGCCCGTGCCCGCGGATGTGCCGGAAACCGATGTCCCGCTGCACCAGCACCAGCGAGTCCTGATAGTCGCGTCGCAGGGCCAGGTCGAACCGGCCGGTGCCGACGCAGGTACGCCAGGCGTCGGTCAGCCGGCCGACGGGCCGCTCGGGAACGGTGCCGCGCATCGCCGCTCAGCCGTGGCTCTTGCGGTACCGCTCGTACGCCTTGTTGACCAGGTCGATGTAGGCCTGCGCGTTCTTGCCCTTCAGCTCCGAGACGTAGGCGTCCCACTCGCTCAGCGGCCGCTGGCCGAGGGCGAACTTCAGCGTGTTCTGGGTGACGTGGTCCTTCAGCGCGGTCGCCCAGAGCGTCGTCTGCTCCCGCTCCTCGTCGCTGAGCGGCGCGGGTGGCGGAGTCACCCAGGGCGCGGCCTTGCGGGCGTTCATCTCCTTCTGGAACTCCAGTTCCTCGGGCGAGAAGAACGACTGCACCAGGTCGAGCTTGCCGCCGTACGCGAAGACGCCGTTGTAGAAGCCGAAGTCCTTCTGCAGGTGCTTGGTGCCCTTGGGGTTGAGCCCGATGACGTTGACGTCCGGGGCGAGGGTGCGCTTGCCCGAGGCGTCCCTGGTGTACGTGGTGCCCTCGACGCCCCACTTGGCGAACTCCTGGCCGGCGTCGGAGTACCAGAGCCAGTCGACGAACTGCATCATGGCCACGAAGTTCTTGCCCTCGCGGGCCTTGCTGGAGATCATCACACCGTTCTCCAGCCGGCTCGCCGCGTTGACCGGGCCGGCCGGTCCGACCGGGAAGAGGATCTTGCCGAGCCGTGCGTTGGGGTTGATCTTCGCGATGTCCGGGCGGTAGTCGTTCACCAGCGTCTGCGCGTTCGTGCTGATCACGAAGGACTTGCCGCTGGCGAGCTTCTGCCGGGCCTGGTCGTCGGTCTGGGTGAACGTCTCCGGGTCGAGCAGCCCTTCGGCGACCAGCTTGTGCAGGTACTCCACCACCTGCCGGTAGCCGTCCGAGGCGCCGGTGAAGACGTACTTCCCGGCCCCGGCGTCCCAGGCCGTCGGCTGGTAGTTCCAGCCGGCGCCGGGCAGGCCGTGTGCCAGGGCGAGCATGTTCAGCAGGTTGCCGGCCGGGTTGGGCTTGCCGAAGCGGTCGGAGAACGGGATGACGTCCGGGTGGGCCGCCTTCATCGCCTTGAGCATGGCGTACACCTCGTCCCACGTGGTGGGGGACGGGATCTTCAGCTGCTCCAGCACGTCGGTGCGGACCGCGAGGGTGTAGTCCTGCCAGGGCTTCTCGTGCAGCCCGGGCAGCAGGTAGAACTTGCCGTCCTCCTGCCGGAGCGTGTCCATCTCCGGCTGGAGCTTCCACCGCTCGATCTTGTCCTTGAAGTGCGGCATCAGGTCGAGGTAGTCGCTGACCGGCAGGATCGCGCCGGAGGAGACGTACGAGTTCTCCTGCGGGTGGTAGGTCTTCGGGATGATCAGCGGGGCGTCGCCGGAGCCGACCAGCACGCTGCGCTTCTGCTCGTAGTCGCTCAGCGGCACGGCTACCGGGTCCAGCTTGACGTTCGTCCGCCCGGCCAGCTCGGTCCAGAACAGCCACTCCGGCTTGAGCGGGTAGTTCGGGTGGTTGTTGTAGAGGATCGAGAACGTGGCCGGCTCGGTGGCCTTGAACTGGTCCCCGACAGCGTACTTCTCCATCGCGCCGGCACGGTTGCGGTCGAGGTCCTTCTTGTCGGGGGTGTCGTCGCCGCAACCCGCCAGGGAGACGACGGCGGCCGCGCCGGTGGCGAGCAGCACCTGGCGCCGGGACAGCTGGGCCATGAGTTCTTCCTTCCGGTGGTGGGGGGTGCGTGGGCGGCTATCCCTTCACGGCGCCGAGCATGACTCCGGAGACGAAGTAGCGCTGGATGAAGGGATAGACCGCGAGGATCGGCAGGATCGTCAGCACGATCGTCACGGACTGGATGGTGGCGGCGGACTGCACGACGTCGCCGGCGCTGCCGAGGCCACCGCCGGTCTGCGTGGCGTCGGTCGCGCCCGCGATGAGGTTGCGCAGATAGACGGTCACCGGGAGCAGGTCCTGACGGTCCATGTAGAGGAACGCGGCGAACCAGGAGTTCCAGAACGAGACGGCGTAGAACAGCACCATCGTGGCGACCATGGCCTTCGACAGCGGCAGCACGATCCGCAGCAGCGTGCCGTACGTGTTCAGGCCGTCGACGGCGGCGGCCTCCTCCAGCTCGACCGGCAGGCTCTCGAAGAACGCCTTCATCACCAGCAGGTTGAACACGTTGATGGCGTTGGGCAGGGCGATCGCCCACACGGTGTTCTTCAACCCCAGGCTGGTGACCAGGACGTAGTTGGGGATCAGGCCGCCGGTGAAGAACATGGTGAACACGGCGATCCCGACCAGCGCGGTCCGGCCCCGCAGGTGCCGCTTCGACAGCACGTACGCGTAGCAGGTGGTCAGCACGACGGAGATGAGCGTGGCGACCGCCGTGTAGAAGACGGTGTTGCGGTAGCTGACCCAGAACGTCGGGTCGGACGTCACCACCCGGTACGCGGTGAGGTTGAACCCCCGCGGCACGAGGTTCACCTCGCCCGCGACGATGTACGCGTTGTCGCTGAGCGAGCGGGCCACGATGGTGAGGAACGGGTACAGCGTCACCACCACGACGCCGGTGAGCGCGACGGCGTTCACCACCTGGAAGACCCGGTAGCCCCGGGTTGGCCGGGGGCCACGCGGCCGGGCCGCCGGTTCCCGCGTAGGGGTCCGGGTACGGTCCTGCGTGCTCACCACAGGCTCGTCCCCACCGTGCGCCGGGAGATCGCGTTCGCCGACAGCACCAGCATCAGCCCGATCACGGACTCGAACAGGCCGATCGCGGCGGCGTAGCTGAGGTTCCCGGAGACGATGCCCACCCGGTACAGGTAGGTCGAGATCACGTCCGCCGTCGGGTAGGTGAGCGGGTTGTACAGCAGCAGGATCTTCTCGAAGCCGACGGCCATGAAGGTGCCGATGTTGAGGATCAGCAGGGTCACCATCGTCGGCCGGATCCCCGGCAGCGTCACGTGCCACGTCTGCCGCCACCGGTTGGCGCCGTCGATGCGGGCCGCCTCGTACAGGTCGCCGTCGACGGTGGTGAGCGCGGCGAGGTAGAGGATGGTGCCCCAGCCGACTGTCTGCCAGACCTCCGAGGAGACGTAGATCGTCCGGAACCATCCCGCCTGCTGCATGAACGGGACCGGCTCGCCGCCCACGACGCGCAGCATCTGGTTCACCGCGCCGTCCACCGACAGCAGCTGGAGGACCATGGCCGCCACGATCACGATCGACAGGAAGTGCGGCAGGTAGGACACCGACTGCACGAACCGCTTGAGGGCCCGGTTGCGCACCTCGTTGAGCAGAAGTGCGAGCACGATCGGCAGCGGGAAGCAGAACACCAGGGTCAGCGCGCCCAGCACCAGCGTGTTGGTGAACACGTTCCAGAAGGTGGGGTCGGTGAAGAACAGCCGGAAGTACCGCAGCCCGGTCCAGTACTCGCCGAACAGACTGCCGCCCGGCTGGAAGCGCCGGAACGCGATCACGTTGCCCAGCATCGGCAGGTAGCGGAACGTCAGGAAGAACAGCAGCGGCAGGACGGCCAGCGAATAGAGCTGCCAGTCCCGGCGCAGGGCCCGCCGCCAGGGCGTACGGCGACCGCGCGGGATCGGGGATGCCAAGCTCATCCTCCCGCCTGACCATCGACCGGAACTTTCCGGTAATACGCCGTAAGCCTTTCGGAAATTTATGGGTATCGTTATCGCGTGTCAAGAGCGTCGATTGACAACTCCCTCGACCAGCTCCGTCGCTACACGCCGGCCGTCGTCGAGCCCGCCGACTTCGACCGGTTCTGGCGCGCCACCCTCACCGCCGCCGCAGCCACCCCGCCGCTCGTCCGCGTCCGTCCCGAACCCACCGACCTGCGGCTGGTCGACGTGTGGGACGTGACGTTCGCCGGCTTCGGCGGCGAACCGGTCCGGGCCTGGTACACCCGTCCCGCGGGCGTGCAGGCGCCGCTGCCGGCCGTGGTGGAGTACCCCGGCTACGGGCGCGGCCGGGGCCTGCCGGGCGAGCGGCTCACCTGGCCGGTGGCCGGTTACGCCCACCTGCTGGTGGACAACCGGGGACAGGCCGGACTGTTCAGCCGCGGGGACACCCCGGACCCGCACGACGCGCCCGGCGGGCCCAGCCCCGCCACACGGGGAATCCTGGCCCCGGACGACTACCACTACCGCCGCCTGATCACCGACGCGGTCCGCGCGATCGACGCCGTCCGCGAACTGCCCGGGGTGGACCCGGCCCGCGTCGCCGCGGTGGGCAACAGCCAGGGTGGTGGACTCGCGCTCGCGGCGGCGGGCCTCGTCGACGGCCTCGCCGCGCTCCTGGTCACCGCCCCGTTTCTGTGCGACATCCAGCGCGCCATCGAACTCACCGAGGCTTCCCCCTACGGCGAGATCGCCCGCTACCTGGCGGTGCACCGCGAGGCGGAGGAGCAGGTCCGGCACACGCTGTCCTATGTCGACGGCGTCGCCTTCGCCCGGCGGGCCACCGCTCCGGCGCACTTCGGGATCGGCCTGCGGGACGAGGTCTGCCCGCCGAGCACCGGCTTCGCCGCCTACAACCAGTACGCCGCCGCCGCGTCGGCCACTCCGCCACGGGAGATGCACACGTACCCGTTCAACGGCCACGAGGGTGGGGAGGCCGTCCACGTCCGGCGGCAGCTGCGCTGGCTCGACGCGGTGATCCGTCCCGCCGGGACGGCGGCCGGCTGACGGCCTCACCGGATGCGGGCAGCGCAGCGCCTGGACCTGGGCCGGCGTCCCGGACCAGGCGTCGTGACGCCTGCGCGGGCACTCTCCGGAGCGACTTGTCGTCCGCCCATAGACTGCGCCGATGGATGCTGAGTTCACGGCCAACGCCGCCGCCACCGCCGCGATCTTCGGAGTCTTCGGGATGGCCTGGTTCGGCTGGGCGCAGGAGGCGCCGCCGAAGGCGTGGCGTCCGTGGCTCGGCGTCGGCTCGGTGTTGTCCCTGGCGGCAGCGATCGCCGGCGGCGTCGTCGCCGTACGCACCTGGGACGAGGGCAGCTCCGTGGACGACAGGACGGGGCCGGTCTTCGGGGTGATCGTCCTGATCGAGGTGGTCCTCTGCGCCGCCGGCGCGATCTGGCTCCAGCGGACCGGCCGCGCGTCCCTGGTTCCGGCGTGGGTCGCCCTGATCGTCGGCCTGCACTTCTTCCCCCTGGCGCCACTGCTCGGGTATCCGGCCCTCGCGATCTGGGCCGTGCTCGTCACCCTGGTCGCGGTCGCCGGCGTCGCCGTCGCCCGGCGGTACGACCTCACCCCCAGCGCCGTCGTCGGTGCCGGCACCGGCGTGACCCTCCTGATCGGAGCGACGACCGCACTGGTGCACGCGCTCACCTAGGCGCACTGCCTGGCGGGTTGGTGGAGGTCCGCCGCGAATCGCGAACACCTTTCTTATTTTCATCGATGAGTATTAAGCTCTGGGTCAGCCCTGAGGTGGATCACATCGGAGGTTCTTGTGAGGAAGATGACCGTCCGTCGCACGACTGCGCTCCGCCTGGTGTCCGGCGCACGCCGGCTGTGGATCGAGTGGTGCTGGTAACTGCCGGCACGGCGGGCGCTCCCGGGCGCCCGCCCCTGCGGCGGTGGGTCCTGCGGTGAGCGGCGGGCCGGAGCGCTACGACTGCCACCGCGACCACGGGCCGTACGCCGGTGTCTCGGCCTTCCTCGGCCGGGTCGCCGCCGACCGGCCCCGCCTGGCGGCGCGGCACGCGGTCGAGCTGCGGGCGATCGCTCCCCGACTCGATCCGGCGGCCCGGTCGGCCGCCGAGGAGGAGCCGATCCGCTTCCACCCCGCACGCCGGACCGCCTGCCTGGCCTACGGCGCGGCGGAGCTGGTGGCTGCCTGGGCCGGCACACTCCGGCGGCCCGTGACCGTCCGGTTCGATCATGTCGCCTCCGCCGACGAGACGACCGCCGAGCTGCTGGACGCGCTGGCCCGCCGGCTCGGGCAGACCCCGGTTCGCCTCGACCTCCGCGATGACGGGGCCCCCGACCCGGCGCCCGACGAGCGCACCCCGCAGGCGTTGCGGCGGACCCTGGGCGACAGCCTGGCCGCCGGCTACTACCACCACGCGGCCCGGGTCGCCCGGCGCGGGCGGGCGGCGGTCACCCCCGACCGCGACCTGAGGCACTGGTGGGCGTTCACCACCGGCCTGGCCACCGCACTGGCGGCCCTGAACCGGGCCACCGAGGCGCTCGACCTCTACGACGAAGCGCGGACCGCCACCGACGACCCGAAGATCACCATGTCGGCGGCGTACGCCACAGCCATGCTGTACGCCCGGCACCTGCCGGCGGCCGACCAGGACCCGGCACAGGCCCGGCTCTGGCTGGAACGGGCGCTGCGCCTGGCCGCCGGGCTGGCCGACCCCCGCCGGCGGCTGCTGTCGACGGTCTTCTACGAGCAGGGCCTGGCGCTGCTGGACAGCCGGGCAGGCCGGCCCGACCGGGCGCTGCGGCTGGTCGACGACGGGCTGGCCCGGCTGACGGCCGCGCTCGGCCCCGGCGAGCGCCCGCAGGACCTGGCCCGGCTACGCCACAACCGGGCGCAGGTTCACCTCGCGCTGGGCGACCCGGCGCGGGCGCTGGCCGATCTGGACACCGTGATCGCCCAGGACCCCGGCAACTGTGAGTACTACGTGGACCGCGCCGCCCTGTACCGGGCGGCGGGCCGGACCCGGGCCGCGATCAGGGACTACGACGCCGCCATCCGGCTGGGACCGCACCTGCCCGAGGCGTACTACAACCGGGCCGTGCTCCACCAGGAGCGGGGCCGCCCCGAGCGGGCGCGCGCCGACCTGGAGCGGGTGCTCGCCATCGAGCCCGGCCACCTCGACGCCCGGATCACCCTGGTCAACCTGCACGTGGAGCGCGGCGCGCTCGACGCCGCCGAGGCCGCCGCGCGGGCCGGGCTGGCCGACGTGCCGCAGGAGCCCGCGCTGCTGTGCACCCTGGGCCTGGTCCGCGCCGAGCGCGGCCGGCCCGCCGAGGCCGACGAGCTGTTCACCAGTGCTCTGAGTGGGGACCCGGAGCTGGTGGAGGCGTGGACGAACCGGGCCGCCGTCCGGTTCGAGCGCGGCGACGTGGCCGCCGCGCTCGCCGACCTGGACCGGGCGGTGGCGCTGTCGGCCGCCCCCGTGCCGCGATACAACCGGGGCACGGCCCTGGCCCGGCTGGGCCGGTGGGACGAGGCGGCCCGCGACTTCACCGAGGCGCTCGCCCAGCCCGGGCTGGACCGTGCCCTGCGCCGCGACCTGCGCGCCGAACTCGCCCGTTGCCGCCGAGCGCCGGCCGACTGACCCGGCCGCGGGCCGGGTGCGGGTGGGAGCGGAGTCAGCAGCCCTGGCGGCGGCTGTAGATCTGGTGGCGCTGACCGGCCCATCCGATGTAGCCGACCGCCTCGACGCAGTAGTTCGCCGTACCGGTGACGGCGACCGGGCCGGCGTAGTAGCTGAAGTCACCGGAGTTGGTGTCCGTGCCGCCCGAACGGGTGCAGTGCGCGCCCTCGCCCGACCGCTCCGCGCAGCGGTAGATCTGCACGAAGGTGGGCGCCGACTTCCCGTACGCCGCGCCGCGGTGGTAGAAGCAGGCGCTGTTGGTGCCGCCGTTGCTGCTGTTGTAGTAGATCACCAGTTCACCGAGCCCGGACGACTGCACCTGGCTGTAGGTGATGGTCCCCGAGCAGGAGCCGGCCGCCTGGGCGGCGGGGGCGCCGACCGTCAGGCCCGCCCCGACTGTCACCAGCGCCGTCAGCATCGAAAGTACGCGCTTCATGAACCTACCCACCCAATCCACAGTCGACTGTTCCGGAGTGGATCTTAATCAACCGGTGACCTTCGCCGTGGCCCTGATCCATAGGCAACCGCCTATTGACAAACAATATTAACAATTGGACCCTGCTGAGAGAGCGCTCTCCCGTCCCCCCTGTCTCCAGCGAGGTGTCGCCATGCGTCTCCGAAGAAGGCTGCTCGCCGCCGCGTCCGCCCTGCTCGCCGGGCTCGCGGGCGCCGTCGTCGCCACGCCCGCCCACGCGGCCGGACCGGCGTTGCTGCCGGTCACCGTCACCAACACCACCGGCCGCAGCGACCCGGTCTACCTGTATGTCATCGGCGTCCAGCTGTCCTCCGGCCGGCTCGGCTACGTCACCTCCGGCGGTGCCTTCGTGCCGTGGACCGGCGGGCAGATTCCGCCGTCGCCCGCGCCGGACGTCTCCATACCGGGCCCCGGCAACGGCGGCAGCACCACGATCCAGTTCCCCCGCGGCTTCTCCGGCCGGGCCTACTTCGCGCTCGGGCAGAAACTGAAGTTCTTCCTCACCCCGGACGGGCTGGTGCAGCCCGCGCCCTGGGCGGCCGGTGACGCGAACCGCGACATCCTCTTCGACTGGAGCGAGTTCACCTACAACGACTCCGGGCTGTGGCTCAACAGCTCCCAGGTCGACATGTTCGCGATCCCGCACGCGGTCACCGTGACCGGCGCCAACGGCGTCACCAAGCGCACCGGCGACGTGGTGGCCAACGGGCGCAACGCGGTCATCGACGGCATCCGCGCACAGCCGGGCTGGGCCGGCACCGTCCACACCCGCTCGGACGGGACCGTGCTGCGCGTGCTGGCTCCGGGCAAGGCGGCCGGGGCCGGCCTGCTGAGCGCCACCTACCTGGACTCCTACATCGCCTCCGCGTGGAACGCGTACACCACGAAGACGCTGACCGTGGCGCCGTTCGCCGACCAGCCGGCCATCCGGTACTACGGCCGGACCTCGGGCAACACCATGACCTTCACCAACGGCAGCGGCCAGGTGGTCGCCTCCTTCAACCGGCCCTCCTCGGCCAGCGTCTGGGGCTGCGACGGCGACCTGCCCGCGCCGAACGACCAGGTGGTCGGCCCGATCTCGCGTACGCTCTGCGCCGCCCTCAACCGGGGCACGCTCGGCACCGTCGACACCCAGCCCAGCACCGACGCCGCCGGCTTCTACCGCAACAACCCCACCAACCAGTACGCCCGCCTGATCCACGCCAACATGACCGACGGCCGGGCGTACGCGTTCGCCTTCGACGACGTCGGCGGATTCGAGTCGCTGGTGCACGACGGCGACCCCCGTGCGGCCGGACTGATCCTCAGCCCGTTCACCGGCGGTGGCGGCGGCACCCCGACCACCGGGGTGCCCGTGGTCAGCACCTGGAACAACAAGTGCATCGACGTACCGAGCTCCAACTTCGCCGACCGCGCGCCGCTGCAGATGTGGAACTGCAACAACACCGGCGCGCAGAAGTGGACCTTCAGCGGCACGGCGCTGAAGAGCCAGAACAACAAGTGCATGGACATCGACGCCGGGTCCACCGCGAACGGGGCGGTGGTGCAGCTCTACACCTGTAACGGCACCGGGGCCCAGCAGTTCACCCTGAACGCGGCCGGCGACCTGGTCAACCTGCAGGCCGGCAAGTGCGTCGACATCAAGGACTGGAACAGTGGCGACGGCGCGAGGCTCCAGCTCTGGGACTGTGGGGGCACTGCCAACCAGAAATGGCGCAAGGGCTGACCGGCCGTGCGACGGCGGCGGGGGCCGACCGCGAGTCGGCCCCCGCCGCCGGCAGGGTGACGATTGCGTCGACCACCCGGCGAGCCGGCGCGGGTGCCGCCTGCTCCCTGCGACCGCGCGGCGAGGATCCGCGATCGGCGACGCGGCGCCCGCCCGGCGTTGGATGATGGCGTGAGTCGTCCATGCACGAGAGGCTTCGGTGAATGACCGAGCAATTGCGGGCGCGCCCGGCGCGCGAGGTGCTCGACGAGCATCTGCGCCTGTCGAACGAGGGCCGGTTCGCCGAGGACATCGAGCGCAACGTGTCGCCGGACTGCGTCGTCCTCGATCGCAGGGGAGTGTTCCGGGGGCACGACGGGGTGCGGAAACTGGCGCAGTGGCTGAGCGCGGAGCTTCCGGGCGCCCACTTCACCTACACGACAGTGCTGACCGAGGATCGGATCGGGTTCCTGGAGTGGACCGCTGACGCACCGGGCGCGCGGGTCCGCGACGGCGCCGACTCGTACGTCATCGAGGACGGCTGGATCGTCGCGCAGACCATCCACTACACGGTGGAATCGACCGCCGAAGCCTGAGCGTCGGACCGGCCGCGGGCGGAGCGCTCACTGGACCGGGACGAAGGTGGCGGCCAACACCCGCCAGTTGCCGTCCTCCCGCACCCACAGCCGGGTGTAGCGCAACCGCGCGGACACGACGGCCCCGCCCTGAACCGCTTCCACCGCAGCGACCGTGCGGGTCACCCCGGTCTCACCGTCGTCCTGGACGTCGAGCGACTCCTCCACCAGGCCGGTGATCCGCAGGGCCCCCGAGCGGTAGCTCTCCAGATCATCCTCCTTGGTGAAGACCGTGCCGTCCGGTCCGGCACCCACGACCCGGGGGTGCAGAAGCGCGTCGAGGGACTCGACATCGGCGGCACGCTGAGCGGCTTGGAGCCGCCGTTCCGCAGCACGAAGATCCATTCACCGATCCTCTCCGGCGCCCCGCACCACGACAAGCGGGTTAGCTCGCGGCAGAACGGCGACGCTGCGCCCACACGCCGGTCGCTGACATCTACCATCCCTGATCATGATCTCGACCATGTGGCGGATACTCACCCGCCAGATCGACCCCAACCCGGCGCAGGACGACGCCGTGCTGCGCGAGGCGTGCACGCAGGCGCGGTACGGCTCCGACATCGGACCGGCCCGGAAGGCTCTGGCCGCCACCCGGGACGACTACGACCGCCGGGCACGGTACGTCCGTGTGCTGGCCGAATCGACCGCTCGCGGGCTGGGATCGCGGGTCGACCGCACGACCGGTCGCGTCGACACCACAGACGCGTGGACCGACCGCTGGGCCTCTCGCGCGCCCGCCGATCCGGACGCCCAGCTCGTCCGTGCCCGTTCCCTGATTGCACGGGCGTGGGAGGTGCGCGGCGGCGACTGGGCCTCCAACGTACGCCGGGAGCAGTGGGCCGAGTTCCACCGCCTGCTGGACATGGCCCGGCAGGTGAACGATGTCGCGATGCGGCTCGCGCCGGACGACCCCACGCCGTGGGCGCACCGGCTGACTCTCATGATCGACGAGAGTGCCCCACTGGAGGACGTCGAGGAGACGTGGCGTGAGCTGACCAAGCGGGATCCCCGGCACCATCAGGGCCACGTGCTGCGGCTGACCTACCACTGCCGGAAGTGGAGCGGCTCGCACGAGGCGATGTTCGGCTTCGCCCGCTCGGTCGCCGCCACGGCGCCCACCGGCTCGCCCCTACTCGTGCTGCCGGTTCGGGCCGCCGCGGAGTGGGCGCTGTGGGAGCAGGATCGCGAACCCCACGGTGGTACCGGCGACGAGGTCGGCGAGCGGTGGCGACAGGATCCGGTCATGCAGTCGGATCTCGACAACGCGCTGAACCGGTGGTTCCACCAGCCGGCGGCCCGGCACGCCGACTGGCTCGACGACGCGAACTTCCTGGCGTACGGGCTGGTGCGCACCGGCCGTGACGCCGAGGCCGTGCCGGTCTTCGCGTCGATCGGCCGGTACATGACCGACGTTCCGTGGGCCTGGTGGGGCGACGAGCGGCACGACGCCGTCTTCCTCCGCGCCCGTCGCCGCGCCCGCCGCGCCGCCTGACCACAGGCGAGGCCGTCTGGTCCGTCGGCTACCAGGCGTCCACCTACACGGGGTACTCGATCGACCAGCCGTACGCCCTGATGCAGTGGAACGGGCGGGCGTGGACGGAGTGGCGGCTGCCGCAACAGGCGCACGTACTGTACAAGGTGGACGCGGCGAGCGCCCGGGACGTCTGGACGGTGGGCGTCCGGCGCCTCGGCGAGTCGTACGCCGGGCACTTCGACGGCTCGACCTGGACGGCGCACGCGCCGTGGCCCGCCCCGGCCGGGACCTCGGGCCTGCTGGACGTGGCCGCCACGGGCGGCGGACGGGCCGTGTTCGTCGGTCACGACGGCGGCCGGCCGCTGGTCGTGGCAGGCGGCAGCGGTCAGTTCGGCCGGGGCGCGGTACCGGGGACGGAATGGCTCAACGGCGTCCTGCGGGCGGTCTCCCGTACTGCGGACGCTGGTGTGTTCGCCGCCGGTGAACGGTACGTCGCCGACGCGCCCTACCCGGAGCCGATGATCGCGCAGCGCGTCGGCGGGGTGTGGCGGGTGGCGCCGCTGCCGTCGATCCCGAGCGCCCGGCTCACCACATCCCGGGGACCTCGTCGTTCTGGGGGAGCGGAACCGTGTCGACCGCCGGGCTCCGCCTCACCGCCGTGATCGAGCGGACCAGCTGAGGGCAGTCGTCGACCGGACTACCGCCCGGTTGCCAGGACCGAACGGGTCAGTGCCGTCAGCCCGGCCTCCCAGCGTTCGTCGGACCAGTCGCGCAGG
Source organism: Micromonospora sp. WMMD1274 (assembly GCF_049179035.1). Taxonomy (NCBI): domain Bacteria; kingdom Bacillati; phylum Actinomycetota; class Actinomycetes; order Micromonosporales; family Micromonosporaceae; genus Micromonospora; species Micromonospora sp. WMMD1274. Next base: position 111,500 of record NZ_JBMHMG010000001.1, on the reverse strand, counting down.
TGCTCCACCAGGTCGCTGCGCACCGCCGACGTCACGGTGCACGAGACAGCGGACCCGGAGGTGATCGTCGCCGAGTTCACCGCCACCGGCGTCGTCGTCGCCACGGGAGAGCCGTACCGGCTGCGGTACATCGCCGTCCTCACCGTCCGGGCCGGGCGCATCGTGCGCTACCGCGACTACTGGAACCCGCTGGCCGTGCAGGAACTGTTCGGCGAGGGGGTGCGCGCATGATCCTCGTCATCGGAGGCACGGGAACGACCGGCCGGCTCGTCGCCGCGAAACTCGCCGCCGCCGGCCGCCAGGCCCGCGTCGCCAGCCGCCGGGCGTCCGCCGAGGGCGTCCGCTTCGACTGGTACGACCGCGGCACGCACGACACGGCGCTGGACGGTGCGACAGGGCTCTACCTGATCGCGCCCCTCGGCGACGCCGACCCGGCGTCGACCATGCTGCCGTTCCTGGACCTGGCCCGGCGCGCCGGGGTGCGACGGGCCGTCCTGCTCAGCTCGTCGGCGATCGACGCCGGCACGCCCGGACTGGGGGAGGTGCAGGCCCAGCTCGGCGAGATGATCACCGATCTCCTCGGCCGCCCGGTCCGGCACCGCGCCGTCGACGAGGACGCGCTCACCGCGTACCACGAGGCTCACGGCCTCGCGCCCGACTACGCCCGCTTCCTCGCGGGCCTGGACACGGCCGTCGCCGCGGGCTCGGAGGACCGTGTCACGACGACCGTCGCGGACGTGACCGGCCGGCCCGCCCGGACGTTCCGGGACTTCTGCCGCGACCGGCTGGCCGGGGCGCCCTGCGCCGCGGACGCCTGAGATCGGCGTCAAGCAGGGCTTGCGGGTTCCGTCCTGCTCGCGTCGGGCGCCTCGCGCGGCGGCGTACGGCCCGGCACCGGCCCGGTCCGGGCGGCCAGCGACCCCAGCAGGCGCAGGTTGTCGTGCGACGGGCTGCCCGGATCGGTCGTGTAGACGAACAGCGTCTGGTCCGGGTCACCGGGCAGGGCGAGGGCCTCGTAGCGGAGGGTGATCGGCCCGACCGCCGGGTGGTTCATCCGCTTGGTGCCGTGCGTGCGTTCGTGCACGTGACGGCCGTTCCACCAGGTCCGGAACTCCGGGCTCCCGACGGTCAGCTCGCCGACGAGTTCGCTCAGCCGCGGATCGTCGGGATGGCGCCCGGCGTCGAGGCGCAGGGTGCCGACCACGTCGGCGGCCACGGTCGACCAGTCGAGGAAGGCGTCGCGGGCACCCGGGTCGAGGAAGATCCACCGGATGTAGTTGCGGTGCCGCGGCGGCAGAAGTGTCCAGTCGGTGAGGAGCGCACGCGCGAGCGCGTTGGAGGCGAGCACGTCCGTGCGGCGCCCGAGGATGAGCGCGGGATGTTCGGTCATCGAGGCGAGGAGCTGGTGCATCGCCGGGCGGACCCGTTGGGCCGGCGTCTGCCTGCTGCCGCGCCTGGCCGGCCGGGCGAGGTCGGCGAGGTGGGTTCGGGCGGCGTCGTCGAGCCGGAAGACCCGCGCCAGGGCGTCGACCACAGCGGCCGACGGGCTGGTGTGCCGGCCCTGTTCGAGCCGGGTGTAGTAGTCGACGCTCACGCCGGCGAGCATCGCCACCTCCTCGCGGCGCAGTCCGCGGACGCGGCGTCCCTGCGCCTCCGCGGCGATGCCGGCCGCTTCCGGAGTCAGGTCGCTCCGGCACCGACGAAGGAACCGGCCGAGGTCCGATTGTCCCGTCATGACTCGATGATCCGCCGCGACCGCCGTCCGCGACACCGCCTGGGTGGGTACGCCGTTCCCCGGCAGCGCTGGGCCTGCCCGGCCGTGTTCCCGACCCTCCCTCGTACCCACGATGGAGAGGCGTCCCCGGCCGGGGACGCGACGACATCGAGATCCGGGAGTCTCCATGCCCTACCCCACCGCAGGTCCGGCCACGTGGTTCGTCACCGGCACGTCCCGCGGCATCGGCCTCGAACTGGTCCGGCAGTTGCTGGAGCGGGGTGACGACGTCGCGGCGACGACCCGGTCGGCCGAGCGCCTCGGCGCGGCCCTCGGACCGGTCGACCGCGAGCGGCTGCTCGCCCTCGAACTCGACCTGACCGACGCGGCGGCGGTGACGGCGGCCGTCCGGGCCGCCACCGACCGGTTCGGCGGGATCGATGTCGTGGTCAACAACGCCGGCTACGGCTTCCTCGGCGCGGTCGAGGAGGCAGGAGACACCGAGGTCCGGACGATGTTCGAGGTGCAGGTCTTCGGCGTCTGGAACGTGCTCCGCGCGGCCCTGCCCGGCATGCGCGCCGCCCGCAGCGGCCACATCATCAACGTCTCCTCGATCCTGGGGCTGACCGCCTTCCCCGGCTGGGGCCTCTACTGCTCGGCCAAGTACGCCCTGGAGGGCCTGTCGGACTCGCTCGCGGCCGAGGTCGCACACCTCGGCATCAAGGTCAACGTGGTGGAGCCCGGGTACACGCGTACCGACTTCCTGCGCCCGTCGTCGCTCGGCCTGCCGGCGCGCACCACCGACGGGTATGAGGCGATCCGCGAGATGACCGAGGCGCACCTGGCCATGCCCGGCACCCAGCTCGGTGACCCGGTCAAGGCCGCGGCCGCCGTCATCCAGGTGGCCGTCGGCGGCGACGCGCCGCTGCACCAGGTGCTCGGCTCCGACTCCTACGACCTGGCCAAGGCCCGCGTGGCGGCGCTGCTCGCCGACGTCGAGGCCGGCCGCGACCTCGCGCTCAGCACGGACGTCGACGGAGCCTGACCGCGCCGTCGACGGTTCGTGGCGCGCCGCGCGGCAGCTCATCTCGGCGTGATCCGGTGTTGTCGGAGTCCGTGGCTATCCTGTCGCGGTGTCGTACGCCGATCTGAGTTTCTCGCAGTGGAACGCTCTTTCCGACGGCGCTGCCGGCCGGCTGGCCCAGGACATCGCCGCGCGGCACGAGCTGACGGTGGCCGCCGTGCGGAACACGTCGTACGCGGGGCGGTCGCACCGGACGGCGCTGTTCGACCGCGGCGAGATGCGGTTCGCGCTCGTACCCGGCGGCCGGCCGGCGCTCGGCTACGACGCGGGCCGGTTCCGGCCCGGTCCGCGCCAGACCGCCGACTACGCCGACAGCGCCGCCGAGTTCGGGCTTCCGTCCCTGACCGAGTACGTCGAGGCCATGACCTCGCCGGTACGCGACGTCGACATGCCGGCGATGCTGGTCGCGGTGGACGCGTTCGACCCGTGCGAGATTCCGCTGGCGCCGGACGACCCCCGGGTGCGGGAACTGGTCGCGTCGGCCGGAGGGCGAGTCGGCGGGGTGCGCACCGTCGGGTCGGGCGGTGACGGGCTGACCGTCGAGTTCGACCGGACCGGGCAGGTGGTGCGGGCCCGGGCGATTCGCGAGGTCTCCTACGACGAGGCGATGGCCGGGCTCGCGAGCCTCGGCCTGCGCACGGCTACCCCGGACGAGTGGGAGTGGGCGTGTGGCGCCGGTGCGACGACCCTGTTCCGCTGGGGCGACGACTGCCCCGACGACGGCTATCCGTACGACCACAGGACCGGCCCGCACCGGCAGGAGAACCTCTGGGGTCTGGCGATCGGGCAGGACCCCTACCGGCACGAGGTGACGACCGAGCGCACCGTCGTCTGTGGTGGCGACGGCGGCGGTGCCACCTGCGGCGGCAGCGGCTTCTTCCTGGGCTGGCTCACCATCGCGACCGCGTACCGCGACGAGGATTTCGGCCAGTGGTTCGCCTCCGACGACGGGTACGCCGACGAGATCCTGACCCGGCCCGTCGTCGAGCTGGGCTGAGGCCCGGACGGATGCCCGGAAGCCGAGCCGGTCAGGCTGTGCACAGCGCCGCCTGTCATGCTCGAGACGATGACCACCGAGCGTCCCCACGGTTCCGGCCGCCCGCGCCGCCGCGCCCCGCGCGTCCTGCTGGTCGTCGGCGTCCTCGCGGTGCTCGCCGCCGCCGCGGCGGTCGTGGTGCCGCTGGTGCGGCCACCCGGCCCGCGACCGGACTTCCAGCTTCCGGTGGCCTGCGGCGAGACGTGGCGCCTGTCCACCTATCCGGGGCACGACGACTACGACGTCGACCTCTTCCCGACCTCCGGGGAGGCGTGGGGACGGCCGGTGCTCGCCTCCGCCGCCGGCACCGTCACGGTGGCGGGGATCAACGGCTCGCTGGGCGGTCGTACCCCTGAGGATCCGGACGGGCCGCGGGGACGCGGCGGCGGTTACTGGGTCAAGATCGACCACGGCGGGAAGTGGGAGACGCAGTACCTGCACCTGCTCGAACCGCCGTCGGTGAAGGCCGGGCAGCGGGTGGCCCGGGGCGACCAGCTCGGGCGCGTGGGCAGCACCGGGAACTCCGGCGCCCCGCACCTGCACTACGAGCAGCGCCGGGGCTGGGAGAAGGTGGAGGCGTACTTCGACGGCGTACCGTCCGGGATCACGTCCGACGACCGCGAGTACTCGGTGCGGCTGACGAGCGTGAACTGCCCGCCGACGCGCCCGTGACCTGGGCCGTCAGCGTTCGCCGGCGGCCGATCCGGCACGGCGGGCCTTCCCGATCCGGCCGAGGTGGGTGTGCTCGAACCCCTCGGTCGTCTTGAGGCCGTAGCCCAGGGCGCGGTCGACGGCGATGTGGAACACCCACGCCACGGCCAGGACGCCGAGCCAGTCGATCCGGTCGCCGGACGCGGCCGCCGCCACGGCCACCGCGCCGAGCACCGCCGGCAACGTGTACGAGTGCGCCACGTTGTAGCAGGCGGCGCCGACGCGCGGCCCGCGCAGGTAGCCGAGCATGGACAGGTCGAAGACGAGGAACAGGGCGAGCAGCGACCACCACGGGTACCCGGCCGCGACGGTCACGACGACGGCGAGGGCCGCGACGGCGACGGCCTCCGCGCGCTGCGCCGCGACCGGGTTCAGCTGCGGCATCTCCCACCTCGATGTCTGTCCGTGGCCACCGCTCAGGGCCCGATCACCCCGGTGGCCGAGGTGGCCGGCGGCAGCCGGCTCGCGCCGTCACCGGCCCCGACAGGGTACGCGGCGGAGGCCGCGCGCCGGCGACGATCGCGACGGTCAGCCGGCGAAGCGTTGCCGCAACTGGAACTTGAGCACCTTGCCGGTGCCGCCGCGGGGCAGCGCGTCCAGGCGGTGGATGCGGGCGGGAACCTGGTGCGGCTCCAGCCGCTCGGCGAGGAACGCGGCGAGCGTCGCGTCGTCCAGGGCCGGGTCGGCGGCCACGACGGCGGCGACGATCTCGCCGTGCTCCGGGTCGGGCAGCGCGATGACTGTGGCCTCGCGTACCGAGGGGTGGTCGTAGAGCGCGGCCTCGACCTCCAGCGACGACACGAGCTCCCCGTCCGTGGTGATCACGTCGGTCATCCGGTCGAACAGGAACAGCTCGCCGTCGGCGGTGGCGCGTCCGAGGTCGCGGGTGCGGGTCCATCCGCCGGCGTGGACGCGGGCGTTGAGCGCCTGGTCGAGGTACAGCCGCTTGGGCGCCTCGCAGCGCAGCCACACCTCGCCGAGCTCGCCCGGCGGCAGCGGCTCGCCCTGCGGGTCGACGACGCGCATCTCGGTGCCGCGTCCGGGGCGTCCCAGCCACATCGGCCGGTCCGGGTCGACGTTGCCCAGGATGATCGCCGGCACCGCCTCGGACTGCGCGTAGGCGTTGGCGATGGTGGCGTTGGGCATGGCGGCGAGCAGGTCGCGGGCGATGCGCGGCGGCATGATCGCCGACGCGTTGCCGATGGTCTTGACCGAGCCGAGGTCGTAGCGGTCCTGCGGGCGGATGGCGGCGAGCCGGATCGCGGTCCACGGGGTCAGGATGAGCGTCGCGCAGCCGTGCGTGGCGAGCAGGCGGGCGATCTCCTCCGGGTCGTCCGGCGAGCACACGATCAGCGGTGACGGCGTCGTGGTGGCCAGCACCGCGACGGTCGTCGCGCTCGACGTGGTGCCCAGCGGCATCGGCGCGAGCAGCGGCGCGGGGTCGACCAGTTGCCCGAGGGCGGCGGATCCGCGCCCGTACGTCAGGTTGCCGTGCGGGTTGGTGAACGGCTTCGCCGGGCCGGTGGTGCCGGAGGTGTAGAGGATGTCGGAGATGTCCTCGGGGGTGACGCCGGTGTCGACGGCGCCGCTGTCGCCCTGGTCGAGGTCCGCGACGACCACCGACCAGCGTCCAGCGTCGTCCCGCCACGGCGGCAGCGCCGCGCCGCGGATCACGCCGGCCACCGCGCACTGGTCGAACCGGCGGCGCAGTTCCACCGCCGGCATCGTGTCGTTCACGTGTACGGCGGTGGCGCCGGCCTTGAGCACGCCGAGGTAGGCGACCGCGTAGTCGATCCAGTCGTCGCCGCCGAACAGCAGCGCCACCCGGGCGCCCCGGCCGGTGCCGCCGAGCCGGTCGAGCACCGCGCGGGCGACGGCGTTCGAGCGCCGGTCCCAGTCGCCGTAGGTGATCGCCGTCTTGCCGCGGACGTTTATCGCCTCCTGCTCGGGCATCAGGCCGGTGCGGTGCCGGAGCAGGTCGGGCACGACGACCGCGGACGTGGGCACACTCATGGGTCCTCCCTCGGATGGCGCGCTCAACTCCACCGGTACACGCGGTGGAAGTCTTCGATCCGGTCGAGCAGCAGCAGGCCCCGGCCGGCCACGTGGCTGTCCAGCACGGACCGGTAGGGGCCGGTGTCCAGGACGGCGTCGCGGACACCGAAGGCACGGTCGGCGGTGTGCCGGCTCCACTCGTCGAACTCGGCGACGGTGAGCCGGCGGCGCTCCTCGACGGCGCGGGCGAGCGGGCGGGCCGCGAGCCGGCCGGCGGCGCGCTCCGTGACGACCCCGCTGAAGAACTCGGACCCGCAGCCGGAGCCGTAGGAGAACAGGCCGATGCGGCGGGCCACCGTGAAGTCGGCGTGGTCGATCAGCGAGCACAGGGCGAGGTAGAGCGAACCGGAGTAGAGGTTGCCGATCTCGCTGGTGTACGACAGCGACGGGGCCACCCGCGCCGCGAAGTCCCGGTCGATGTCGGCCGGCGCCATGCCCTTGGTCTTGCGCAGCAGCGTGCGGTGGGCGCCCTTGACCATCCCGGCGAAGGGGATGTGGAAGACGAGGTGGTCGAACGTGGTGACGATGTCGGCGCCCTCGACGCGGTCCCGGTAGGCGGCGAAGCACCGCTCCAGGCAGGTGAGGTAGGCCAGCAGGGACAGGTCGGAGTTCACCACGTCGACGTCCGGCCGGGGCCGTAGCGTGTCCATCACCTCCTGGGTGTGGTACCCGCTGGCGCCCAGGTCGAGCCGCAGCACGTCGGGCGTCCGGCTGACAAGCATCGCGACCGCGCCGGCGCCCTCCGACGGCTCGAAGTAGCTGCCGGCCGCCGCGACGCCCGCGATGTCGGTGGCGACCACGAGCGCCCGCGCGTCCGGCGCCGGGCTCGCGGCGATGATCGCCGCCGCGCTCTGCAGGGCCGCGGTGCCGCCGTAGCAGGCGTGCTTGACCTCGAACGACCGGCAGCGCGGCGGCAGGCCGAGGAGGTCGTGGACGTAGGTGCTGATCGGCTTGCCGAAGTCCAGCCCCGACTCGGTGGCCACCACCACCAGTTCGATCGCCTCCCGCTGCTCCGGCGACAGCGCGTCGACCAGCGGCCGGGCGGCGTTGACGGCATGGGTCACCTGGTCCTCGCAGGGCAGGCTCACCGACCGGCGGCGCATCATCAGGTTCGGCAGCCGCGACGGGTCCAGGCCGCGCGCCTCGAACAGGCCCGGCACGTCGACGTACGCCCGCCCGGGGTAGACGTGGAGATCCTCGATGCCGACCGCCGTGGTGATCATCCTCGGGCCTCTCCTCTTCGTGGATTCCTCACCGTCGCGGTCCCTGACGTTGTACGGCCCCGGGCCGGGCGTGTCTGCTCAGAGTTGAGCGCCCCCGACCGGCCCGGCCGGTTACCATCCCGGGTCATGACGAGATACGTCGCTCTGTTGCGCGCGGTGAACATCGGTGGCGGTAGCTCGATGGTGATGACGGAGCTGAAAGAGGTCTTCGTCTCCTGCGGCTTCGACGGCGTGGCGACGTACATCCAGAGCGGCAACGTCGTGTTCGGCTGCCCCGAGACCGACGAGGTCGCGATCCTGGCCGAGATCGACCGGGGCATCAAGCAGCGGTGGGGCCGCGACGTGCCGGTGCTGCTGCGCAGCCTGGCCGAACTCGACGCGATGATCGCCGCCAACCCGTACCTCGACGTGCAGACCGATCACACGAAGCTGCTCGTCACGATGCTCAGCAACGATCCCGGCGCGGACAAGCAGGCGGCGCTCGCCGCCCCGCCCGGCGAGACCGGCACGCTGACGCTGCTCGGCCGGGACGTGTTCGTGCACGTTCCCGACGGGTACGGGCGCAGCAAGCTCAGCAACGCCTTCGTGGAGAAGAAGACCGGCGTGGTCGGGACGACCCGCAACTGGCGCTCGGTGCTGAAGCTGCGCGACATGGCGGCGGCCTGACCGCGTACCCGTCATCGAGGGCTCACCACTGACCGGCCGGACACGGCGCCCGCGGCGCTGTCGCCGGCGTCGGCGCCCTGGCCGAACCGGTCCGCCAGCGACAGCAGCGGGCCGGTGAGCAGCGTCGTGACCAGCGCCATGACGAGCAGGGAGAGGAACAGCGGCGGGCTGAGGATGCCGGCCTGGAACGCGACCTGGAGCACGATGAGCTCGGTGAGCCCGCGCGTGTTGAGCAGGATGCCGATCCGCGCGGCCTCCGCGGGCGGGCAGCCGCCGAGCCGGCCGCCGAGATAGCCTCCGCCGATCTTCCCGACCAGGCCGAGGGCGAGGACGACGACCACCAGCGACCACGGCGTGCTGCCGACCGCGCCGGTCAGCGCGGTGAGCCCGGCGCTCACGAAGAAGATCGGCAGCAGCGACCGCCCGAGCCGCGACACGGCGGCGGTCGGCGCGTCCCAGGGCTCGCCGGGCGGCACCGCCAGGCCGACCAGGATCGCGCCGAACACCGCGGTCAGCCCGAGGAGGTGGACGCCGAAGCCGACCACGAGAGCCACCACGCCGAGAACGACGGCACTGGCGGCCGGCCACCGGCCGCACCACAGTGCCGCCCGGCCGCGGCGCAGCACCCATCGGATCCCGCCGGCCAGCAGCAACGCTCCGGCGAGGACCGCCATCGCACGGCCGAAGGTCGCCGGGTCCCCGGCGCCCAGCCCGACGGCCAGGGACAGCAGCAGCCAGCCGACGACGTCGACGACCACGGCGGCGGCCAGCGCGAGGGCCCCGGCCGTCGTCTCCGTCAGGCCCCGCTCGGTCAGCAGCCGCGCCAGCACCGGTACGGCGGTGATGGACAGCGTCACCGCGACGCCCAGCACGAAGGCCGGCATCGGCGCGTCGCCGCGTACGGCCGGGCCGGCGACGAACTGCACCCACAGCGCGACCAGCACCCCGCAGACCAGCGCCGGGACGAGCGCCCCGGCGGTCACCCAGGCCAGCCTGCGGTCGTCGCGCGCCGGCCCGACCCGTAGCTCACGCGCGAGGCCGACCAGGAAGAGCACCAGCGCGCCCTCGGCGACCAGGCGCAGGAGCGCGCGTACGTCCTCCGGCAGCACCGCCGCCAGCCCGTCGTGACCGGCGAACAGGACGAGGGCCGGGCCGACGAGGAGACCGGCGACGATCTCGCCGATCACCGGCGGCTGCCGCAACAGCCGCGCCGCGGCTCGTCCGGCCCCGCCGACGAGCAGGAGCGCCACGAGCAGCGCGGCTCCGTGCAGGGAGATCAGGACGGCGCTCACGCGGACAGCTCCCGTTCGCCGCGCAGCAGGCGCGCGCCGTTCACCGGCCGGATCGGGTCGGCGCCCCACCGGGCGGGCTCGTACTGCCCGCACTCCACGTACCGGGTCAGCGCCGGCTCGTTGATCAGGAGATAGCCGCCGGGCAGCTGATCCACCAGCTTCGCCGCGCGGAAGTGCTTGAGGAACAGCCCGACGCGGGACCGGGTGGTGCCGACCATGCTGGCCAGCTCCTCCTGGGTGATCTTCGCGTCGATCTGCATGCCGAGGTTGAGCCGGCGGCCCACCTTGCGGGCCAGTCGCAGCAGGGTCGCGGCCAGCCGGTGTTCGCTGTCCATGGTGACCAGTTGGGTGATGGCCTGCTGCTGGTCGAGCAGCTTGGCCATGAGGAACCGGGTGAAGTGCCAGTTGAGCTGCTCGTCGCTGCTCAGCACGTCGAACAGCTTCGCCGAGTTGACTCTCCTGATCACACTGTCGCGCATGGCCCGGGCGGTGTCGTGGCGTGGTCCGCCGAGCAGACCGAGCTCGCCGAACATGTCGCCCCGGGTGTGGATCGACAGCAGGCACTGCTTGCCGTCGGCGGAGGACGCGATGGTCTTGAACTGTCCGACCTCCACGAGGTACATCCGCAGATCGTGGTCGCCGGAGTTGTACGCGGCCCCGCCTCGGGGGACATGTGTGCGGACGGCGAAAGTCGGGTCGTCCCGGATCAGCCGATTCAGCTCGTTACGCAAACTGGTGGTGGCGCCGGCGATTCGCAAGGAGGCCTCCTGGCGCCCGATGTCGGTGCTCGGGCGTGTTGTCAGGTTCCTGAACATTCGCTGGTTAAATGCGTGACGTTATCAATCGTTGACAGTGCAGCCGCAACGCCGCCAAGTAATTTGTCAGCGTGCTGTCGGCATACTGTCGGAATTGCATTACGGCCCGTGCCGGCCGTTCGTCCCGTTGGCCGCCCTCGGTGCGCGGCGTGCCCGGCGCCGGGGCGGGTTCGCCGCATATCCGCAGGTGAGGGGCATCAGACCGGGTGAAGGCATGGCGCGACCTGCGATGTCCATCGATCCGTGGTGTCTGATTCCTTCCACGTTCGGGACGCGTTCATCCAGTGAAGCAAATGCATGCAAGGGGCCTTCCGGAGGGTGTGGGCGACGGTTGCACATACTGCTCGATCGAGCGGTATTAATGCCCGCCGCCATCGTAACTAATTGGGTGACGGGTGTCTACGCAGAGCAATGACCAGGCATTTTGTGACCTCGGGTCGGTTCGTAGGGGGTGATTGTCAGCGGAATGGGAACCGGCTGGTCTTTTTAAGGATTTAGGTCAATTTGCCTCGCTGAGCAGACGCTCGGTGACCAGCTCGGCGTGCCGGGCCCGCCAGTCGGCCAGCGGCTCCGCCGCGACGAGCCGGTTGAACGCCCCGACGTCGGTGGAGGCCGGCACCCGGTAGTTCAGCCGCTGACCCGGCGTGCCGCGCAGGGCCGCGGCGGTGGCCTCCCGGCAGTAGGCGGCGCAGACCGACGCGAGCACACCCCGGTCGTCCCGCCCCGCGACGCCGAGATCGGCGCGCACCTCGTCCAGCGGGCGGCCGAAGTGCGTCCGCTCCAGCTCGGCCAGCCGCCGGGGACCGACGTCGGCCAGCCGGTCGTAACGCAGGAACATCCGGTACAGCTCCTCGGCACGAGCGGCGAACAGCGTGCCCCGGTGCGCCACCGGAGACCGCGCGCCGAGCTCGAACAGGTCCGGATCGGGCGCCTCGCGGACGTCGGTGACGTCGAGCGCGGCGAGCAGGTCCTTCGCCGCGTCCGAGGTGGCGGCCTCGGCGGTGCACTGGTTCACCGTCGTCGTGACCACGAAGTCGGCACCGAGCGCGAGGGCGGCGGCGACGGCCGCCGGGGTGCCCACCCCGGCCACCCCGATCCGCGCCCCCGGCGCCTCCCGGTCGCGCAGGGCCACCAGGGCCGGCACCAGCGCGTGCGCGTCCCGTTCGACGGCCACGTCGGTGGCGACCGCCTCCCGTGCCGCCGCGCCCGCGGACGCGCCGTCCAGGTGCCCGGCGGCGGTCAGCGCCCGTACCGTCGCCGGGTCGGCGGGGCGCAGGAACCGGACCGCGGTGGCCAGATCCGGGGCGCGGACCATGACCTGCCGGGGACCGTCGCCGTGCCGGAACCGTACGAGCTGCGGCGACACCACGGCGAGCGGGCCGGTGACCTCCACATGGCGCACGTCGTGGGCGAGGTACAGGTCGCACAGCGCCCGCTCGTCGCCACCGGACGGCCAGGCCACGCCGTACCGGCGCACGTCGCGCAGCTCGGCGAGCGCGGCCCGGATCTCCGGCAGGGTCAGGCCCTGGGCGCCGAAGAAGCCGAGCAGCCCGGCCCCGGACAGCCGTCGCAGGAACGCCGGTGACGTGACGCCGAACGGTGACGACCCGGCCAGGCAGGCGTACCGGATGCCGTAGTCGGCCCGCAGCCCGGACGAGCCCGCCGGGCGCGGACGCGACGCCGCGGTCGGCGGCGGCCCGGAAGCGGGACCAGGCGCCACCGGCGGCGGCCCGGGGGCGGGACCACGCGCGGCCGGCTCGGACCGCGGCGGCGCGGCCGGCGGAGGCGGCACGGGAGGCGTCACCGGCGAGGGCACCGGAGGAGCGACCGGCGTGGCCGACGTGGGCGGCGAGGCTGGCGTGGGCGGCGGGACGGGCGCGGCCCGGGCGAGCGGCCCGCCGGGGGCGGGCGCCGGCAGGCTCCCGGCGGCCCGGCGCCACATCTTGGTCAGCACCTCACCGGGACCGACCTCGACCGGCTCGGTCACCCCCGACCGGGCCAGCAGGCACATCGTGTCCCACCACCGGACCGGCTCGACGAAGTGCCGCAGCAGCGTGCCCGGGATCTCGCCCGCCACGTGCGGCGCCCCGGTCACGTTGCTCACCACCGGGATCGACGGCGGCGCCGGCGCGACGTCGCGCAGGGCCACCGCGAACGCCTCCGCGGCGCCGGCCATGAACCGGGAGTGCGCCGGCACGCTGACCGCCAGCGGCACACACCGGCCGGTGCCGTGCCGCCGCACCGCGTCGACGACCGCGCGGACGCCCGCCGCGCTGCCCGCCAGCACGAACTGGTCGGGCAGGTTGTGGTTGGCGAGGTCGACGTCCGGGATTTCGGCCAGCAGCTCCGTCACCCGCGACAGCGGCAGGCCGAGCACCGCCACCATGCCGCCGCCGGTCACGCTCTCCATCAACTGTCCACGACGGACGACCAGGCCCAGCGCGCTGTCGAAGTCCAGGCAGCCGGCGAGGTGCAGGGCGGCGTACTCGCCGAGGCTGTGCCCGGCGACCACCTCGGGCGGCGGCCGGCCGTCCGCCAGCGCGGCCCGGGCGGCCAGCACGCTGACCAGGAACACGGCGGGCTGCACGTACCGGGTACGGCCGAGGTACTCGCCCCGGGCGTCCCGGCACAGCTGCGCCGGTGGCACACCGATGATCCGCTCGGCGGTGGCGCACTCGGCGGGGAACCGGTCCAGGAGACCCTCGCCCATGCCGGGGTGCTGCGAGCCCTGCCCCGGGAAGACCCACGCGCGCACGGCGATCACCGTTCCCAGGGGTAGCGGCCGTGCGCGACGAACTCCGTGATCCGCTGCCGGACCGCGGGCGCGGACATCAGCCGGCCGAACTCGGTCACCGCGTGCTCGCGCAGCCGGTCGTCGACGCCGGAGAACGCCCGGAAGTACCGCTTGGCGTCGCCGACGACCACCGGGTCGAGGCGGTTGAGGCGGAACAGCAGCTGCCGCAGCACCGTCTCGGGACGCTCGGCCACCTCGTCGACGAGATGGATCCGGTACGCCTCGGCCGCGGAGATCGTCTGCGTGCTCAACGTCGCGGCGTACGCCTTCTGGAACCCGACCCGCCGCACCAGGAACGGCAGCACGCAGCAGGGCAGCAACCCCCACAGCGCCTCCGGCAGCGCGAACGTGCTGCGGGCGGTGGCGTGCACGAAGTCGCTCGCGGCGGCCAGCCCGACACCACCACCGGCGACCTGCCCGTCCACCTGGGCGATCACCACCCGCGGCACGGTGGTGAAGCGTTCCAGCAGGGCGAAGAACGCCGCGCCGCCGTCGGAGGCGCCACCGTCGCCGGCGGCGCTCTGGAAGTCCATGCCGGTGCTGAACACGCCGTCCCGCCCGGCCAGGACCACCGCCCGGCAGGCGGCGTCGCCCTCGGCCTCGTCGAGCGCCGCGTGCAGCTCGCGCAGTGTCTCGTCGTCGATGCCGTTGCGTCGCTCCGGCCGGGCCAGCGTGACGCGCAACAGCCCGGGCTCGCGCCGGAGCTCGATCGTGCGGTACGCCATCGGTGCTCAGGCCGTGCCGCTCGGCACCTGCGGCAGCAGCAGCGTGTCGCGGATGCTGCCCTCGATGAACAGCCGGTCCCAGGTGCCGCCGCCCTTGGACTCGTGCAGCCGGCGCCGGCCGAACACCTCGGTGGCCATCTCCTTGCTCCGCTCCAGCTCGGCCAGCTCGTGGTAGTCGTCGACGCTGCGCAGATGGATCAGCTGGAACAGGTGGTCCTGCTGGCCCCAGGTCTGCTCGTACAGCGTCGCGGTGACCCGGCCGGCGAGCCGCTCGTTGACGAAGTGCTGCCAGTGGGCCGCGTACATCCGGCCCTCCTCGCGGAACTCGTACTTGACGTCCGAGGTCCGCATGACGATCGCGCCCGCGGTCGCCGAGTTGATCTGCTGCTCCGGCGGCTGGTTGAGCTGGGACGAGGCGGGCGGCACGAAGGTCGCCGGCTCCGCGTCGTCGCCGTCGTGGTCCATCCCGTGCTGCGGTACGAGCACGTCCTCGTGCAGGCTGCGGTGGACGAAGATGCGGTCCCAGTTGCCGCCGCCCTTGTGCGGCAGCCGGTCCTCGTCGGAGATCCGGCGGAACTCCAGGTCGTGGTCGACCATGTTGAGCAGGATCCGGTAGTCCTGCGGGGACTTCAGGTGGATGAACCAGTGCATCCGGTCCCGGCCGCCGAACACCTCCTCGAAGGCGAACGAGGTCGCCACGCCCTCCTGCGAGGTGTTGATGTACTGCAGCAGGTCCACGCTGAACTGGCGCCCCTCGGCGGCGAACCCGTAGGCCATCTGGCCGACCCGGTGCAGGATGAAGCCGGAGTTGAGCGTGTGCAGCACCCGCTCCAACGGCAGCGACGATTGGTTCAGCGCGCGGTACGGCTCGACCGTCGTGGTCATCGGTTCGCTCCTCAGGTGAGATCGCCGGTTCCGGCCCGTTTCTACGGGGACGGCCGACGGCGTGTCTGCTCACGGTTGAGCGGGCGCCGCA
This sequence comes from Micromonospora sp. WMMD1274, assembly GCF_049179035.1. Classification (NCBI taxonomy): domain Bacteria; kingdom Bacillati; phylum Actinomycetota; class Actinomycetes; order Micromonosporales; family Micromonosporaceae; genus Micromonospora; species Micromonospora sp. WMMD1274. The sequence goes on along the minus strand of NZ_JBMHMG010000001.1, from coordinate 96,409 downwards.
AGCAAGCGGCCTGCTCAACGTTGAGCAGGCGAAGCGGGTACGACTGCCTAGCGTGATGTCTCGGCCGGGATCCACGGCCGTCGACCCTTCCCAGGCGGGCAGGTGCCGTGACGCAACAGACCGATCCAGCCCACGCCGTTGTCCTCTCCGCCGCCGATCCGGAGCGGCTACGCCGGTCCGCGCACCGGCTGCGCGAGCACGTCTCCGCCACGGAGCCGGCGCTCGACCTCGCCGACGTGGCGTACACCACGCAGGTCGGCCGGATGCCGTTGCCGCACCGGCTCGCCGTGCGGTGCGCGAGCGTCGCGGAGCTGGTCGGCGGACTCGACGCCTACCTGCGGGGCGAGGCCCGCGGCGGGGTGCTGCACGGCGTCGCCGGGGCGCCGTTCGCGCCGGCCGCCGCGCCGACCGACGCCGACGCCGCCGCGGACTGGGTCGGCGGCGGCCTGGTCGACTGGCGGCGGTACTGGCCGGGACCACGCCCGCGGGTGCCGCTGCCCGGCTACCCCTTCGGTGCGGCGCCGCCGGCCCCGCCCGCCGCACGTCCGCGCGACCCGGCCGGGTCGCTGCGGGCCTACCTGGTCGAGGTGTACGCCGAGGTGTCCGGCCTGCCCGCCGAGTCCGTCGACCCGCTCCTGCCGCTGGCCGAGCTGGGCCTGTCGTCGTTCCTCGTCACGCGGCTGACCGCCCGGCTGGAGAGCGACCTGGGGGAACGGTCGCGGACGCTGTTCTTCGAGCACGCCACGCTCGCCGAGGTCGCCGCGGCGCTGGCGGCCGCCGGCCGCACCGCGCCCGCCGGGGCGGTTCCCGCCGAGTCCGCCGAACCCGCCGCCGCACCCGCGGTGCCCACCGGTTCCGCCGCACCCGACACACCGCCCGCCCCGGCCGTCGTGCCGGCCACGGCCGTCGTGCCGGCCCCGGCGGTCGCCGTGGAGCGGGAGCCGGGGGAGGAGCGCGAGACGGAGATCGCGGTGATCGGCGTCGCGGGACGCTACCCGCGCTCGCCCGACCTCGACGCGTTCTGGGACAACCTCGCCGGCGGCCGCGACTGCGTCACCCCGCACCCGCCGGAGCGCGCGCGACCGGGATGGCCGACCCACCTCATGGACGGCGGGTACCTCGACGACGTCGACCGGTTCGACCCGCTGCTGTTCGGCATCACCCCCCGCGACGCCGCCCTGATGGACCCGCAGGAGCGGCTGTTCCTCGAAGTGACCTGGGCCGCGCTGGAGAGCGCCGGGTACACCCGCGCCCGGCTCCGGGAGCGGCACCACTCCTCGGTCGCCGTGTACGCCGGCGCGATGTGGAACGAGTACCCGCTGTTCGGGGCGGAGCGGACCCTGCGCGGCGTCCCGCAGGACTCCGGCGCGACGCTCGGCGGCATCGCCAACCGGGTGTCGTACTGCTTCGACCTGCACGGCCCCAGCCTGACCGTGGACACGATGTGCTCCTCCGCGCTGGTCGCGCTCGACCTCGCCGTGCAGAGCCTGCGGCGCGGCGACGCCGAACTGGCGGTGGCCGGCGCCGTGAGCCTGTCGCTGCACCCGAACAAGTTCATCCAGCAGCACCGGATGAAGCTCACCGCGAGCGACAGGCGCAGCCGGACCTTCGGCGCCGGCGGCGACGGGTTCGTACCGGCCGAGGGGGTCGGCGCGCTGATCCTCAAGCCGCTGCGGCGGGCGCTCGACGACGGTGACCCGGTGCACGCCGTGATCCGCGGCACCGCGGTCGTCCACGCCGGACGGACGAACGGCTACATCGTGCCCAGCCCGGTCGCGCAGGCCGACGTGGTACGGCGGGCGCTGCGCGACGCCCGCACCGGACCCGCCGAGATCGGCTACGTGGAGGCGCACGGCGCCGGCACGGCACTCGGTGACCCGGTCGAGATCGACGGCCTGACCCGGGCGTACCGGGACGCGGCCGGGACCGACCTGCCGCCGGGCGGCATCCCGATCGGTTCGGTGAAGTCGACGATCGGGCACACCGAGGCCGCCGCCGGGCTCGCCGGTCTCACCAAGGTCATCCTGCAACTGCGGCACGGCGTGCTCGCGCCGTCGCTGCACGCCGACGAACTCAATCCGAACATCTCCTGGGACGCCGTGCCGTTCCGGGTGCAGCGGCAGCGGGCCGAGTGGACCGGTCCCCGGGTCGCGGGCGTCAGCTCGTTCGGCGCCGGGGGCACCATCGCCCACGCGATCGTCGCCGCGCCACCCGCCCGTACCCGGCCGGTCGCGCCGCCCGGACCGCAGCTCGTCGTCCTGTCCGCCTACGACGAGGACCGCCTCGACGAGGTGGTGCGACGGCTCGTGGCGTACCTGCGCCGGGACCGCGGACCGAGCACGGCGGACCTCGTCGCGGCGGTCCGGCGGATCGCCGCCGGGGAGCATGCCGGCTCGGCCGCCGACCACGCCGCAGCGCTGCTGGCGCACGACGGGCCGGCCCTCGCCGACATCGCCTACACGCTCCAGATCGGCCGGGAGCCGCTGCGGCAGCGGCTGGCGGTCGTGGTCGAGGACGTCGCGACGCTGTGCGAACGCCTCGCCGCCTACCGCACCGACCCCGCCGTGCTGCGCGGGCGCGCCCCCGCGGCACCGGACCCGGACGCCGCGCCGCCGGCCGGGGCGAGCCTGACCGACCTCGCCCGGCACTGGGTGAACGGCGGAGCCGTCGACTGGGCCGCGCTCCACGGGCCGGGCCGCACCGTCGTGGACCTGCCGGCGTACCCGTTCGCCCGCATGCGGTGCTGGGTGCCCGAGGACGTACCGGCCGGTGCCGGGCCCTCCGGCACGCAGACGCCGATCGCCGTGCCGTCGCCGGCCGCCGGGCCGTCGCCGATCGCCGGGCCGTCGCCGATCGCCGGGCCGTCGCCGGCCGCCGTGCCGACGCCGGCAGTCGGGGCGTCGCCGGCAGTCGGGGCGTCGCCGGTCGTCGCGGCGACGCCGACGCCGGTCGTCGAGCCCGCGCCGGCCGCGGACGTGCCGCTCTACGCCAAGGGGTGGGAACCGGACCCCGATCCCGGACCGGCCGCGTCGCCGGTGGCCGGGGTGATGCTGTGCGTCGGCGGCAGTCCCGATCTCGTCGCCCGCCTCGGCGGCCTGGCCGTGCACGACGTGGCGGACCTCGCCGCCGTGCTGTCCCGCGTGCCCGGCGTCGGCGGACTGGTCGGCCTGCCCGGCGGACCCGGCTGGGAGACCCGGGTACGGATGGTGCAGCGGCTGCTGGCCGAGCGTCCCACCACGCCGTTGCGGATCCTGGAGACGGCCGTCGACGATGTCCGCACGGCCGGCTTCGTCAAGGTCCTCGGCGCCGAGTACGCCCGCGTCACCGCCACCGTGCTGCACACCGACCGTCCCGGCGACGACACCGACCTCGCCGCCCGGATCCTGGCCGAATGGGTACGGGCCGACGCCTACGGCGAGGTCCGGTACGCCGGCGGCCGGCGCTACCGGCCGCGCGTGGACCTCGTACCGGCGCCCCATGCGCCGCTGCGGTGCGACCCGGCCGGGGCGTACCTGGTGACCGGCGGCACCCGGGGCGTCGGCGCGCTCGTCGCCCGGCACCTGGCCGCGCACGGCGCCAGGTCGATCGCCCTCGTCGGCGTCCACGCGGACACCGGGGTCGCGGACGACCTGCGCGCCCGCGGAGTGCGCGTGCTCCAGCACGCCGGTGGGTTCCCCGGTGTCGAGGAGTTCCTGCGGCAGGTCCGCGCCGAACTCGGCCCGCTGCGGGGCGTCGTGCACTGCGCCGGTGTGGAGAGCCGCGGCAACCCGGCGTTCCTGCACAAGGACCTGGCGGACGTACGTGCGGTGATGGCGCCCAAACTGGACGGCTTCGAGACCCTGGCGCCGCTGTGCGCCGCCGACCCGCTCGACTTCTTCCTGGTGTTCTCCTCGGTGTGCGCCACGGTGACCGGGCTGGCGGCCGGGGTCTCCGACTACGCCGCCGCGAACATCGCCGTCGACGAGCTGGTCCGCGCGCGGATCGCCGCCGGCCGTACCGAGTTCCGCTCGGTCGACTGGCCGCAGTGGGCACAGACCGGGTCCACGAGCGGACGCCCCAACCCGTGCGCGCCGGCCGGTCTCGCTCCGCTGGACGACGCCGCCGGACTACGCGTCGTCGACCGCGTACTCGCCCTGCCGTCCGGCGCGGTGGTGCTGCCGTGCCCGCCGCTCGGCGACGCCCCCGACCCGGACGCCCTGCTGCGGCTGCGCCCGCGCCGTCCGGCGCCGGCGGCACCCACCGCCGCGACCGGCGCTCCGCCCGCCGGTACGCCCGCTCCGGCCCCGGCCCCGGCGCCGGCCCCGGCCTCGACCTCGGCCCCGCCGTCGGCCGTGGCTGCGGGCGCGGCACCAGGTTCGGCTCCGGCCCCGGTCACCGGAACGGCGCCGGCCCTGACTACGGGCACGGCTTCGGCCGCGGTGGCGTCGGGCGGGCCGGCGGCTCCGCCGGGGTGGCTCGTGGGCATCTTCTCGGCGGCGCTGGGCATCCCGGAGCGCGACCTCGACCCGACCGTCGAGTTCGGCGACCTGGGCGTGGACTCGGTGCTGCTCGGCGAGCTGCTGGTCCGCATCGAGGAGCGGCTCGGCGCCCACCTCGACCCGGCGACGCTGCTGCTGCACCCCACGCTGGAGCGGCTCACCGCCCACCTCGGCGTGCAGGCCGCGCCCCCCGAGCCCGAGCCGGTGACCGCGCCCGAGCCGGTGACTGCGGCCGAGCCGGTGACCGCGCCCGTACCCGTGACTCCGCCCGAGCCGGTGACCGCGCCCGAAGCGGTGACGGTGGCCGTACCCGTGACTGCGCCCGTACCCGTCGATCAGCCTGTGCCGACGGCGGCGCAGGCGGCCGGCGGCCGGACGCGGGCGCACCTGGACGGACGGGTGGCCGTGATCGGCATGGCCTGCCGGTTCCCGGGGGCGACCGACGTCGCGACGCTGTGGGACAACCTGCTGCACGGGCGCTGCGCGGTCACCGAGGTGCCGGCCGAGCGCTGGGACCACCGCCGCTGGTACTCGCCGGAGCCCGGCCTCGGACGGTCGATCAGCAAGTGGGGCGGCTTCGTCGAGGGCATCGAGTGGTTCGACCCCGGCTACTTCGACATGGGCGACGACGAGGCCCGCTGCCTGGACCCGGCGATCCGGATGTTCCTGGAGGGCACCGCGGAGTGCCTCGCGGAGGCCGGGTACGCCCCGGACGAACTGCGCGGCCGGCGCGTCGCCGTCGTGGCCGGAGCGCGGCTGTCCGACTACGGCCGGCGCGTCCCGATCCGCACCGACGTCCTGCGCTCCGACCAGAACTTCATCGCCGCCCGCGTCGCGCACCACTTCGACCTGCGTGGCCCGAACCTGGTCGTCGACAGCGCCTGCTCGTCCTCGCTCGTCGCGGTGCAGGTCGCCTGCCGGAGCCTGCTCGCGGGGGAGTCGGAGCTGGCGGTCGTCGGCGGCGTCGAGGTGCTGCTCGACCCGGAGACGTACCTCGATCTGAGCGCCGCCCGGGCGCTGTCCCCGACCGGCCGGTGCTGGACGTTCGACGAACGCGCCGACGGCTTCGTACCCGGCGAGGGCTGCGGCGTGGTGCTGCTCAAACCGCTGGCGGCCGCGCTCGCCGACGGCGACCGCGTCCACGCCGTGATCGACGGCGTCGCGGTGAACAACGACGGGCACACCATGGGCGTCACCACCCCCAGCCCCGCCGCCCAGGCCGACGTGGTCCGGCAGGCGCTGGCCGCCGCCGGCCGCCGTCCCGCCGACATCGCGATGCTGGAGGCCCACGGCACCGGCACGCTCATCGGCGACCCGATCGAGCTGCGCGCCCTCAACGACGTCTTCGGCGACCGGCCCGGCGGCCGGATCGAGATCGGCAGCGTGAAGTCGAACCTGGGCCACCTGCTCAGCGCCGCCGGCATGGCCGGGCTGTTCAAGGTGGCGCTCGCCCTGGAACACGGCACGATCCCGCCGACGCTGTTCTGCGACACCCCGAACCCGCGGTTCGACTTCGACCGCTCGCCGCTGCACCCCACCACGGAACCGGTCGGCTGGCCCGCCGGATCCGAACGCGTGGCCGGCGTCAGCTCGTTCGGTCTCGGCGGCACCAACGCCCACCTCGTGCTCAGTGGCGCGCCACCGGGGCCGGTCCGCCGGGCGCCGCTGCCCCGGCCGGTGTTCCGCCGCCGCCGGCTGTGGCTCGACGGCGACGCGCCGGCCGAGGCGCCACCCCCGGCCCGGCCGGACGCGGGCGAGCCACTCACGGCGTCCCTGCTGCGACTGCAACTCGTCACCACCGACTGACCAGCGAACCGGAGGCAGGTTCCCGATGGCCGACGTCCAGAGCCGGTTCCGGCTCACCCACGACGACTTCGTCATGCGGAACCACCGGCTGCACGAGGTGTCGGTGCTTCCCGGCGTCGTCTTCTTCGACCTCGTCTACCGCACCGCCGTCGCGGCCGGCTGGGACCACCGGCGGCTCTGCGTCCGGGACACCGTGCTCGCCGAGGCGATCGTCACCACCGACGGCTTCGACCGCGAGGTCGTGCTCACCGTCGGCGAGCAGCGGGACGCCGGGCGCCCGTTCACCGTACGCAGCCGCTGGCTGCGCGGTGACGACCCGGTGTCCGGCTGGCACGACAACGCGCACGGGCTGGTCTGCTTCACCGACGAGCCGGTCCCGCCGCCGCTCGACCTGGCCGCGCTGCGGGCCGCCGCGGACCGGCACGACGACGTGGACGCGCTCTACCAGCGGGCGGTACGGGAGAACATCCGCCACGGCCCGGCGATGCGCTGCCGCGGCACCCTGCACATCGGCGGCGGCGCGCTCCTGGCCGACCTGACCCGCGAGCAGCACCCGGGGGCCACAGCCGCCGGGTTCCACCTGCACCCGGCCTCGCTGGACGCCTCGACGCTGGCCGGGTTCGGGCAGGTCGAGATGCCGACCGACGACCCGTTCGTGCCGATGTTCGTCCGGGAGTTCCGGGCACCCGAGGCGCTGCCGCCGACGTGTCACGTCCACGTGCCGCGCCCGGAACGGCTCGCGCCGTCCGGCGACGTGATCACCACCGACTACACGATCCGCGACGCGGACGGCCGGTTCCTGGCCGGATTCACCGGCCTCACCTGCAAGCGCATCCGCGAATCCGGGCTGGTGCGCCGGCTGCTCGCCGACGTGTCGGCCGACGCCGCCCGGCCCGCCACCGGGCCGTCGGCGACGGCGCCCGGACAGCCGGCGGCGTCCTCGCCCGGTGCCGCGAACGGCTTCACCGACACGCTGCGCGCCGCCGTCGCGGACATGCTCGGCCGCCCGCCCGCCGAGGTGGCGACCGGGGCCGGGTTCTACGACCTCGGCTTCGACTCGGTCGCGCTGCTCCGGCTCACCGAGCGGGTCGAGCACCTCGTGGGCCGCAAGCTCTACCCGACGCTGCTGTTCGAGCACACCACCATCGACGCGCTCGCCGCGCACCTGTCCACGGGGCCCGCCCCGGCCGTCGCTCCGTCGCCCGACGCGCCGGTGGCCGGCGCGGCCCCGGCTCCGGCCGTCCCCGAGCCGGCGGTGCTGTCCTTCGTCGACGCCTGGGTGCCCGCGGACCCGGCGCCGCCGGCCGCCCGTACCCCGGAGGCCCTGGTCGTGGGCGGCGTGCTCCCCGCTGGGCTCGCCGCCGCCCATGTCGACTCCGTCGACCGGCTCCGCGACGTCCCTGACCTGCCACCCGCCGTCGTCCTGCTGACCGGCGACCCGGCCGCCGACCTGTGGCGCGCCGCCACCGCCCTCGTCGACGCCGGACCGCGCGACCTGCTCGTCGTGCACGCCGGCGAACCCACGGCCGAGCAGGCGGCGACCGCGGCGCTGGCCCGCACCGTGACCGCCGAGGTCCCCGGCCTGCGCTGCCGGTTCGTCCAGGTCGCGCACGCCCGCGACCTCGCCGCCGCGGTACGAGCGGAGCTGCGCGCCGCCGACGCCGAGCCGGAGGTCCGTTACGTCGGAGGCCGGCGTCTCGTGCGGCGCTGGCACGAGGTGGACCTGGCCGTCGAGGCCACCGGCGGGGAGCCGTTCCGCGACGGCGGCGTCTACCTCGTCACCGGGGGATCCGGCGGTCTCGCCGCCGTCCTCGCGACGCACCTCGCGCGCCGGCACCGGGCCCGGATCGCCCTGCTGTCGCGCACCGCGCCCGCGGCGGCGCTCGTCGACCGGTGCCGCGCCGAGGGCGCCGAGGTGCACGTCGCGATCGCCGACGTCACCGACGCCGCCGCCGTGGACGCGGCGGTGGCCGGCGTACGCGAGCGGTTCGGCCGGATCGACGGTGTTCTGCACTGCGCCGGCGTCACCCGGGACGGGCTGTTCTTCCGCGGCGACCCGGGTGACCTCGCCGCCGTCGCCGCCCCCAAACTCGACGGCCTCCGTCACGTCGACGCCGCCACCGCCGGTGACGCGCTCGACTTCCTGGTCGCCTTCTCCTCCGCGTCGGCCGACGTGGCCAACCCCGGCCAGGCCGCCTACGCGTACGCCAACGCCGGCCTGCGGCACGTCGGACGCCGGGGCCGCGGCCGGACCGTCGTCATCGGCTGGCCGTACTGGGCCGAGGGCGGCATGCGTGCGCCCGCCGACGCCCTGCGCCGCTCGACCGAGCGCACCGGCCAGGAGCCGATGCCCACGGGGACCGCGCTCGGTGTCCTGCGCGACGTGCTGCGCGGTCCGTACGACGCGGTCCTGGTCCTGCACGGGCAGGCGGACCGGTTGCGGGAACTCGTGCCGGCCGCCGGTGCGGCTGCCGGCACCGCCGCCTCGCGCCCGGCCCTCGGAGCTGCCGCCGTCTCGCGCCCGGCTGCCGGGTCCGACCGCGGACCGGCCGTCGGTGACTCGGCCGCGGGCGTACCGGCCGTGGGCGAGCCGGCCGACGACCCGGTCGCGGTGGTCGGCGTGGCCGGGCGTTACCCCGGCGCGGACGACCTGGACGCGTTCTGGCGCAACCTGGCCGGCGGCGTCGACGCGATCACCGAGGTGCCCGCCGGCCGCTGGGACCACGCGGCGCTGTTCGACCCGGAGAAGGGCACCCCCGGGCGTACGTACGGCCGGTGGGGCGGCTTCCTCGACGGCGTCGACCGCTTCGCGCCGACCTTCTTCGGGGTGTCCCGGCGCGACGCCGAGCGGATGGACCCCCAGGAACGGCTGTTCCTCACCACCTGCTGGCACGCCCTGGAGAACGCCGGACATCCGCCCGAGACCCTGCGCGGCGAGGTCGTCGGCGTCTACGCGGGCGTCATGTGGAACCACTACCAGCTCGTCGGCGGGGCCACCGACGGCGTCGCCCCGACCGCCATGCACTGCGCGATCGCCAACCGGGTCTCGCACACCTTCGACCTGACCGGGCCGAGCCTGGCCGTCGACACCGCCTGCTCGTCGTCGCTGACGGCCGTGCACCTCGCGGTCGAGAGCATCCGGCGCGGCGAGTGCACGCTCGCGCTGGCCGGCGGGGTGAACGTGACAGTGCACCCGCAGAAGTACCTCCAGCTCGCGCAGGGCCAGTGGCTGTCCACCGACGGCCGGTGCCGGGCGTTCGGCGCCGACGGCACCGGCTACGTGCCCGGCGAGGGGGTTGGCGCGGTACTGCTCAAACCGTTGTCGCGGGCGCTCGCCGACGGCGACCACGTGTACGGCGTCATCCGCGCGACGTCGGTGAACCACACCGGACGTACCGCCGGGGCGACGGTGCCGAGCCCCGGTTCGCAGGCCGCGCTCGTCCGCGCCGCCCTCGAATCGGCCGGCTGGACCCCCGCCACAGTGGGCTACGTCGAGGCGCACGGCACCGGCACCGCGCTCGGCGACCCGATCGAGGTCGAGGGCCTCCGGCAGGCGTTCGACGGTGCGGACCTGCCGGCCGGGGCGTGCGCGATCGGGTCGGTCAAGTCGAACATCGGGCACCTGGAGGGCGCCGCCGGCATAGCCGGGCTGACGAAGGTGCTGCTGCAACTGCGGCACCGCGCGCTCGTGCCGTCGCTGCACGCCGGGGAACTCAACCCGCACATCGACTTCGCCGCCGTGCCGCTGCGGGTCCAGCGCACGCTGGAGCCGTGGACCCCGCCGCCCGGCGTCCCGCGGCGGGCCGGCGTCAGCGCGTTCGGCGCCGGGGGCACCAACGCGCACGTGCTGGTCGAGGAGTTCGCCCCCGCCGCCGCACCCGCGCCGGACGGGCCGGCGCTGGTGGTGCTCTCCGCGCCGACCGCCGGGACACTGCGGGCGTACGCGGGCGCGATGGCGGCCGGCCTGCCGGCGTCGACCGGCCCGACCGCGGCGGTGGCCGACCTTCTCGGCGTACCCGAGGAGGCGCTGGAACCCTCGGCGACGCTCGGCGACCTCGGGCTCGACCCGGCGCGGCTGGCGGACCTGGTCGGGGTGGAGGCGATCGGCCGGCTGAACGTGGCCACGCGCCTCGACGAACTCACCGGGGACCGCGGCGTCCGCGACATCGCCTACACGACGCAGGTGGGACGGGCGCCGCAGGCGGTCCGCGTCGCCGTCGTGACGTCCGGCACCGACGCGCTGCGCACCGCGCTGGAACGATTCGCCCGGGGTGAGGACACCGCGGACGTGGTGACCACCGGCGCGCCCGCCACCGGCGATCCGGTGGCGGCGTTCCGGGCCGGTGACCTGCACGAGGTGGCCCGGCACTGGGTCGGCGGCGGCGCTGTCGACTGGTCCGCCTGCTACCCGGACGGGCATCCCCGCCGCGTCCCGCTGCCGACCTGCCCGCTGCCCGAGGAACCGTGCTGGCTCGGCGGCTGGGACGCCGCCCGCGCCGGCACACCCGTCGCCGGCACGGCCGGTACGCAGGTGACCCGTGCCGCCGCGCACGTGGCCGACGCCGGCGCGGCCGGTACGCAGGCGGCTCGCACCGGCTCGGTCGACGCGGTCCGAGCCGGGACCGGCGGCGAGGTCAGGTCGGCGGCGAGCCCGCCACCGGCCGCCGACGGCGACGTGGTCGTCCCGGACGGGCCGGAACTGGAGTTCCGCGTCCTGGACCAGGGCGTCGCGCTGGTGTCGATGCGCGCGCCGATGTTCACCGACGGGCTGCTCGCGGCACTGGGGGACACGTTCGCGGAGATCGAGCGGCGCGACGACGTACGCGCCGTGGTGATCACCGGCCACGGCTCGGTCTTCAGTATGGGCGGCACGCCCGAGGCCCTGCGGGCGCTGGCCGAGGGCGAGGGCACGTTCACCGACGCCGCGCTCGTGTACGAGGGGATCCTGCGGTGCACCCGGCCGGTCGTCACCGCCGCCGCCGGGCACGCCTCCGGCGGGGGACTGGCGTTCGCCTGCTACGGCGACGTGGTCGTCCTCGGCGACACGTCGGTGTACAGCGCGAACTTCACCCGCTACGGCTTCACCCCGGGTATGGGCGCCACCTACATCCTGGAGCAACGCCTCGGCCCGGCCCTGGCCGCCGAGATGATGCTGACCGGACGGTCGATGACCGGCGCCGAGCTGAGCCGGCGCGGAGCCGGCGTGACCGTGCTGCCGCCGCACGAGGTCGTTCCGGCCGCGCTGGACCTGGCCCGGTCCATGGCGGACAAGCCACCGGCGGTGATCCGGTCGCTCAAGAACGAACTCGCCGGCCGGATCCTCGACCGCCTGCCCGACGTCATCGCCAGCGAGGTCCGCATGCACGGCAACGTCCTCGGCGCGGAGTCCGCCGCCCTGGTGCGGGAGCACTTCACCAAGGTCGACGAGTTTCGTAGCCGGGCGACGCCGGCCGCGCAGCCGGAGCCCGGCCCGGACGACGGGACGGTGAGCGACGCGGTGACGGAGATCGTGGGCGCCCTGCTGTACCTGCGCCCGGACGAGGTGCTGCCGTCGCGTACCTTCGCCGACCTGGGACTGGACTCCATCGGCGCCGTCGAGCTGGTGCGGGACCTCAACCGCCGGTTCGGCACCGACCTGGACTCGGCCGCCGTGTACGACCACCCGACGGTGCCCGACCTCGCCCGGGCGGTGCGGCGCAATCTGGCCGAGTCCGCCTCGCTGCGCGCCCAGGCCACCGCGCCCTCGGCACCGTCCGTCGTGGATGAACCGGTCCCGCCCGCCGCGGGCCCGCCGCCACTCGTCCTGACCGCACCCGCCGCGGCGCCCGGAAGTGCCCCGACGCCCGGGATCGCCCCCGCCACGGCGTCGGAGCCGCCGCCGCTGACGTTCGCCGTCCGCCCGCCGTCGGTGTCGCCTTCCCACGCGGAGCCGGCGCCGACCGGGACACCGGCATCTGCGGCGACGCCACTACCGGCATCGACCGCAGGACCGGCACCGGCACCGGCTGCGGCCGCGGCACCGGCACCAGACACGTCGCCGGACGCGCCCACCGCGATCGCGGTGATCGGCATGGCCGGGCGGTTCCCGGACGCCCCGGACCTCGACACGTTCTGGGACAACCTCGCCGCCGGCCGGTCCGCCATCCGGGAGGTGCCGCGCGACCGCTGGGACCTGACGGAACTGTACGACCCGGACCCCGCCGTACCCGGCCGCACCCGCAGCCGGTGGGCGGCGCTGCTGGACGACGTGGACGCGTTCGACGCCGGGCTGTTCCGCGTCTCGCCGCTCGAGGCCGAGGCGATGGACCCGCAGCAGCGGATCTTCCTGGAACAGGCGTGGGCGGCGCTGGAGGACGCCGGGTACGCCGGGCGGCCGATGCGGTGCGGCGTCTTCGTCGGCTGCGGCGCGGGCGACTACCCCCGGCTGCTGGAGCGGCACGGCGGCGGCGACACCAGCGAGGCGTTCCTCGGTGGGGCCAGCTCGATCCTGCCCGCCCGGATCGCGTACCTGCTCGACCTGACCGGGCCCACGATGGCGATCGACACCGCGTGCTCGTCGTCGCTGACGGCGGTGCACCTGGCCTGCGAGAGCCTGCGCTCCGGCGACTGCGACACGGCGCTGGCCGGCGGCGTCGCCGTCATGTGCACGCCGCAGATGCAGGTCTGGACCAGCCAGACGGGGATGCTGTCGCCGACCGGCCGGTGCCTGCCGTTCGACGCCGCCGCCGACGGCATCGTGCTCGGCGAGGGCGTCGGCGTGGTCGTCCTCAAGCGGCTGGACCGGGCGCTCGCCGACGGCGACCACGTCCACGGCGTCATCCTGGCCGGCGGCGTGAACGGCGACGGCCGTACCAACGGCATCACCGCGCCGAGCGCGGTCTCCCAGGCCCGTCTGCTGCGTGAGGTCCACGCCCGGGCGGGCGTCGAGGTCGGGTACGTCGAGACGCACGGCACCGGCACCGCGCTCGGAGACCCGATCGAGGTCAAGGCGCTGGCCCAGGTCGTCGGCCCGCACTGCCGGATCGGCTCGGTCAAGGCGAACATCGGCCACACCACGATGGCCGCCGGTGTGGCCGGTCTGATCAAGGTGCTGCTCAGCCTGCGGCACCGGCAGTTGCCACCGACCCCGCACGCCACCGAGCCGATCCCCGGGCTGCCGGTGGTGCGGGAACTCACCGGCTGGCACGACGACCGGCTGGTCGCCGGCGTCAGCTCGTTCGGCTTCAGCGGCACCAACTGCCACCTCGTGGTCGCCGAGGCGCCGGCCCCGTCGGCGAGCACCGGCACCGGGTCGGTGGTGGTGCCGGTCTCGGCCCGGACCGCGTCCGCGCTGCGGGACCTGACGGACCGGCTGGCCGAGCGCCTGCGTACCGAACCGGCCGACGTCCACGACGTCGCCGCCACCCTCGCGCGGGGCCGGGCGCACCTGGCGGTCCGGGCCGCGTTCGTCGCCTCCGACACCGCCGACCTGGTCCGGCAGCTGGCCGGCGGGCCGCCCGCGCCCGACGCGCCGAACGATCTGGTGGCGCTCGCCGAACGCTGGGTGGCCGGCGCGGACGTGGACTGGACGGCGATGCCGGCCGGCCGTCGCGTCCCGCTGCCCACGTACCCGTTCGCCCGCGACCGCTTCTGGACCGGCCGCGACCGGCGGGAAACGGCCCTCACGCCGGCCGACCCGCTCGTGGCCGACCACACGCTGCACGGCGTCCCGGTCCTGCCCGGCGCGGCGTTCCTGCGCCAGGCCACCGCCGGTGGGTCGGCCCGCGCCGCCGACGTGACCTGGCTGCGGCCCGTCGTGGTCACCGGGCCGGTGACGGCTGTCGTCACCCGGGACGACCGGATCACCCTCACCGTCGGCGGGGCGCCGCACGCCGTCGCCACCCGCCGCGCCGCCGACCCGGCCCCGCCGGGCCGGGTGGACCTGGCGTCCGTCGAGGCCCGCTGCCCCGGCCGCCGTCCGGTCGACGACCTGTACGCCGGGTTCGCCCGGGCCGGTCTGCGCTACGGGCCGTCCTTCCGGGTGCTGACGGAGCTGCGGCTGGGCGCCGGTGAGGCGCTCGGCACGCTCACCGCCGACGGCGACGTCCAGCTGCTCGACGGGGCGTTGCAGGCGATCGCCGGGGTCGCCGATCCCGCGGACCGGATGCTCGTCCCGTTCGCCGTCGAGTCGGCCTTCGTCGCGGACCGGCTGCCCACGACCGCCCGCGTCCACGTGGTACGCCGGGACGGCGGACGGTTCGACGTGGTGATCACCGACCTGACCGGCGACGTCCGGGCCCGGCTCGACGGTGTCGCGCTGCGCCCCTACGACCCGTCCGGCGCCACGCCCTCCGCCGCCGAGAGCCCGCCGGTCGTGCCGGCACCACCGGCCGCCGGGGAACCGGACCTGCTGTACGTGCCGGCCTGGCGGCCGGCCGGTGCACCCTCCGGAGCACCGCCTGCCGGGCGGGCCCTCGCCGTGCACACCCCCGGCGACGCCGCGCTGGCCGCCGCCCTCGGCGCCGACGACACGCTGCCGCTCGGCGAGCTGCCCACCGGCCGGTACGACACCGTGTACGTGCTCGCCCGCACGGCCGATCCGGCCGCCCCGCCGCACGACGACACCGCGACGCTCGACGCGTTCCGCCTGCTGCGCCGGCTGCTCGACCTGGGCGCGGACCGGGGACCGCTGACGCTCACCCTCGTCGTGTCCGGGGTGGCCGGTCTGCCCGGCGAGCCGGTCCACCCGCACGCCGCCGGCCTGGCCGGCCTGGCCAGCGCGATCGCCGCCGAGTACCCGCAGTGGCGGGTCACCTGTGTCGACGCCGGTCCCGGCGACACCACCCCGGCCGAGGCGATCCGCCGCGAACACGGCACCGACCGGTTCGTCGCGCTGCGCGGTGACCGCCGCCTGGTCCGGCGCCTGGAGCCGGTGGCCGGGCCGCCGGGCGCGGCGCCGCTGCGTGACGGCGGTGTCTACCTCGTCGTGGGCGGCACCGGCGGCATCGGGTTCGAAGTCAGCCGTCACCTCGCCCGGACCCGGCGTGCCCGGCTCGTGTGGCTCGGCCGGTCCCCGCAGGACGAGCGGATCCGGTCCCTGGTGACGCAGATCGAGGCGCTCGGCGGGCAGGCCGTCTACCTGCGCGCCGACGTCACCGACGCGGTCGCGGTCCGCCGCGCGGTGGCCGAGGCGCGGCAGCGGTTCGGGCCGGTCGACGGCGCGTTCCACGCCGCGCTCGTGCTCCGTGACCGTGCCCTGTCCGCGATGGACGAGGCGGCGTTCACCGAGGTGCTGCGACCGAAGGTCGCCGGTGTCGGCGTGCTCGCCGACGCGCTGGCCGGCGAACCGCTGGACTTCCTCGCGCTGTTCTCCTCGGCGCTGTCGTTCGCCCCGGCCCCGGGGCAGGCCAACTACGCCGCGGCGAGCACGTTCGAGGACGCGTACGGGCTGGCGCTGCACCGCCGCGGACAACCGGTACGCGTGGTCAACTGGGGCTGGTGGGGCAGCGTCGGCGTGGTCGCCGACCCCGGATACGCGGCCCGGTTCGCGGCGCTGGGCATCGGCTCCATCGAGCCGGCCGAGGGCGTCGCCGCGCTGGAACGGATCCTCGCCGGCCCGCACCCGCAGGTGGCAGTCCTCAAGGGCACCAGGGACGGGCTCGCCGCGCTCGGCGTCCACCCGTCCGCGCCCGCCGCCGACGCCGCCGTCACCGCAGTGTCGGGCCCGCCCGCCACGGGAGGCGCCGCCGGGGACACGGACCCGTCGCTGGACCGGTCCAGCGCGGCCTTCCGTACCCTCGACGGGCTGGCCCGCGACCTGCTGCGCGACCGGCTCCGGGACCGCCCCGCGCCGGCCTCCGGGCCGCTGGCGGCCGCCGTCGCCGTCGCCGTGTCCGCGCCCCCGGCCGGTCTGTCCACCGCCGGCGTGCTCGCCCGGCACCCCGACCTCGCCCCGCACGTGGCGTTGCTGGCCCGCTGCGTCGACGCGCTGCCCGGCGTCCTGGACGGCCGGACCTCACCGACCGAGGTGCTCTTTCCCGGCGGCAGCACCGACCTGGTCGCCGCCGTCTACCGGGGACAGCGGGCCGCCGACTTCTACCACCGGCTGGTGGCGGCCGAGGCCGCCGCCGTCCTGGACCGGACGGACGGGCCGGGCCGCGTGCTGGAGATCGGCGCCGGCACCGGCGCCGGCTCGGCCTTCGTCCTCGACGCCTGCCCGGGCGTGCGGTACGACTTCACCGACCTCTCGACCGCGTTCCTCCGCGAGGCCGAGGACCGCTTCGGCGGACGCCACCCGGGCCTGCGGTTCGGTGTCCTCGACATCGAACGGGAACCGGACGGGCAGGGCTTCGCGGCCGGCTCGTACGACGTCGTGCTCGCCACGAACGTGCTGCACGCCACCGCGGACGTGGTCCGCAGCCTGCGCCACGCCCGGTCCCTGTTGCGCCCCGGCGGGGTGCTGCTGCTCAACGAGGTCACCCGCGCCTCCGACTTCCTCACCGCGACGTTCGGCCTGCTGCCGGGCTGGTGGCGGTTCACCGACGCCCACCGGCGGCTGCCGCACTCCCCGCTGCTGTCACCGGCCGGGTGGCGCGCGGCGCTCGCCGAGGCGGGCCTGACCGGCCGGATCCTCGGCATGCCCGGTGTCCCCGGCGACGAGCAGGAGCAGTGCGTGCTCGTGGCGACGGCCGGTGCGCCGCCGGTGGACCGGGTGCCGGTCCGCGCCGCCCGGGACTACGTCCGCGCGGTCTTCGCGGAGGTCCTCAAGTACCGTCCCGACCAGCTCGACGACGACGTCACGTTCGACAACTTCGGCGTCGACTCGCTGGTCGGCCAGCACCTCGTACGCCGGTTCTCGGCCGACCTCGGCGACCTGCCGGCCACCCTGCTGTTCGAGCACCTGACGATCGAGCAGCTCGCCGGCCACCTGGCCCGGGAACGGCCCGGCCCGCTCGCTGCCGTGCTCGGCGCCCCGGCGGTGGAGGCTGTGCCGGCGCCGGTGCACCCGGCGGAACCGGAGCGGCCGGCAGCCCCGGTCGCCCCTGCCGCCCCGGCCGCCCCGGCCCTCGCCGCCCGGGGCGACGCGGACGCGATCGCGGTCGTCGGCCTGGCCGGCCGCTACCCGGGCGCGCCGGACCTGGAACGGTTCTGGCAGAACCTGGTCACCGGCACCACCTCGATCGGCGAGGTGCCGCCGGAGCGGTGGGACTGGCGCGAACACTTCGACCCGCGCCGCGGCCGGCCGGGGCACACGTACAGCCGGTGGGCCGGGTTCCTCACCGACGTCGACCGGTTCGACCCCGGCTTCTTCGGCATCCTGCCGAAGGACGCGGCCGCGATGGACCCGCAGGAGCGGCTGTTCCTGGAGACCGTCTGGCTGATGCTGGAGGACGCGGGCGCCCTCGGGGGAGTGCTGCCGCGCGACACCGGTGTCTTCGTCGGCACCATGTACGGCTCGTACGGCCGCATCGCCGCCGCGCAGGGCTGGCCGGAGGGCCGCTACACCGACGGGCACTCGGCGTACTGGTCGATCGCCAACCGGGTGTCGTACACGCTCGACCTGACCGGGCCGAGCTTCGCCGTCGACTCGGCCTGCTCCTCGTCGCTGACCGCGGTCCACCTGGCCTGCGAGAGCCTGCGCCGCGGTGAGTGCTCGGCGGCCGTCGCCGGTGGCGTCAACCTGGTCCTGCACCCGGCGCACCTGATCGCGCTGTCGTCGATGACCATGTTGTCGGCCGACGGCGCCTGCAAGGTGTTCGACGAGCGCGCGGACGGGTTCGTGCCCGGCGAGGGCGTCGGCGTGGTGCTGCTCAAACCGTTGTCCGCGGCCCTGCGCGACGGCGACCGGATCTGGGGCGTCATCGAGGGCGGCTTCGTCAACGCGGGCGGCCGGACCGCCGGCTACACCGTGCCCAACCCCACGGCCCAGGCCGACCTGGTGGTCCGGGCGCTCGCCGCGGCCGGTGTGACACCCGGCGACGTCGGCTACCTGGAGGCGCACGGCACCGGCACGGCCCTCGGCGACCCGATCGAGATCGCCGGCCTCGGCCGGGCACTCGGCGCCGGGCTGCCGGACGGCCGGCGGATCCCGGTCGGCTCGGTCAAGGCCAACATCGGTCACCTCGAAGGCGCCGCCGGCATCGCCGGGCTGACGAAGGTGCTGCTGCAACTCGCGCACGGCACGATCGCGCCCTGCGCGAACCTGTCCACCGTCAACTCCCGCATCGACCTGTCCGGGTCGTTCCTGCTGCCGACGAGCGCGCAGCCGTGGACCGCGCCGCGCCGCGCCGGGGTCAGCTCGTTCGGGGCGGGCGGCGCGAACGCGCACCTCGTGGTCCGGGAGCATCCCGCGCCGACACCCGCCCCCGTCCGGCCGGGGCCGCACGTCGTGGTGCTGTCGGCGCGGACGCCGGAGCAGCTGCGGACGCTCACGGCCGCCGTGGCGGACCTGGTCGAGCGGACGCGCCCGCGCCTCGACCAGCTCGCGTACAGCACCCAGGTCGGGCGGGCGGAGTTCGACCACCGGCTCGCCGTCGTCGTGTCCGACATCGACGAGCTGGTCCGCCGCCTGCGAGCCGGCGAGGTCACCACAGGCACCGCCGGCACCGATCCGCTGTTCGACGGCGACGGCGGCGCCGAGATCGCCGCCGACCTGCTGCGCCGCGGGCGGCTCGACCAGTCGGCGAAGCTGTGGGTACGCGGTGTCCCGGTCGACTGGACGGGCCGCTGGCCGGTCCGGCCGGGACGGGTGTCGCTGCCGCCGTACCCGTTCGACAGGCAGCGGCTGTGGCTGCCCGAGCCGGCCGGTACCGCACGGCCGCCGGCGCCACCGTCCGTGCCGGACGGTGACCGGACCGCCGACCGCCGAGTCGTGTCGCCGAGCCCGGCGGTCACCGAGGCGGTGGCGCGGGCGAACGCCGTGCCCGAGGCGGCGGTGCCGGAGAACGCCGTGCCCGTGAAGACCGTGCCGGGGAGCGTCGTGCCGGGGAGCGTCGCGCCGGAGACGGCGGCGCGGGAGACCGGCGTGCCCTGGACCGGCGTGTCCGAAACCGGCGTACCCGGGACCGGTGCACCTGAGAGCGACCCGTGCGTGTACCTGCGGCCGCAGTGGCGGGCCGAGCCACCGCCGCAGGGCGGGCGACCGCCGGCCCGCATCCGGGTCGTCGGCGAGGGCCCGACGTTCGGCGGCCGCCACGACCAGGCCGACCCGGACGTGGTCGTGGTGCACCTGTCGGCCCGTGCCGGCGGGCTCGCCGACGAGGTGCGCGAGAGCCTGCACACGGTCCTGCGGACCGCCGTCGAGGTACTCACCCCGGATCCGGCCGCGCCGCTGCGGATCGTCGTCGGCTGCCCGGACGAGCGGCCCGCGTACACCGCCGTGACGGCGGCGCTGCGCACGCTCGCGCTGGAGCACAGCGGCTTCTCCGGTGCGGTGGTCCGGGGTGGCGTGACCGCCGAGGCGGACCTGTGGCACGTCTCCGGGCCGCCGGAGCAGCGGGTGGACGACGTCCGCTGGAGCGGCGGCGTCCGTGAGGTGCGTCGGATGGTGCCGTTCCGGCCCGGCCCGGCCGTCCGGCGCACCGGCGGCGTGTACGTCGTGGTCGGCGGCACCGGCGCGGTCGGCCGGCACCTCGCCGTGCACCTCGCCGCGACCCGTGCGCCGTCGGCGGTGGTGCTGGTCGGCCGGACCGCGCCGGCCGACGACACCTTCGCGTTCGTCCGCGCGGACGTGACTGTCGAGTCCGACGTGCGCGGTGCCGTGGCCGAGATCCGCCGGCGCTACGGGCGCATCGACGGTGTGGTCCACGCCGCGGGCGTGCACGACGACGCCCGCGCCCTGACGAAGCCGGCCGCCGCCGTCGACGCGGTGCTGGCCCCGAAGGTGTTCGGCCTGCGGCACCTGGTGGACGCGCTCGGCCCGGAACCGCTGGAGTTCCTCGCGCTGTGCTCGTCGATCGCCGGGCGGACCGGCAACCTCGGGCAGGTCGACTACGCCTACGCCAACGCGTTCCTGGACGAGTTCGCCGCCGGCCGGCCCGGCACGGTGTCCGTCTGCTGGCCGCTGTGGGCCGACGGTGGCATGGCCGTGGACGACGCCACCCGGCGGTTGTTCGCGCGGCGCTGGGGGAGTGCCCCGCTGCCGACCGCCGAGGCGGTACGGGCGTTCGACCGCGTCGTGTCGGGCACCGAACCGGTGGTGGCGGTGCAGCGCCCCGCCGACGTCGCGCCGGAGGTGCCGCAGAGCGGCCCGGACCCGGAGCTGGACCTGGACGCGGAGCTGCGCGCGCTCGCCGCCGGGTTCCTGCTCGTCGAACCGGACGAGGTCGACCCGGACATCCAACTGCTCGACCTGGGCTTCGACTCCATCTCGCTGACCGGCCTGGTGAACGAGACGAACGAGCGCTTCGGCGTCGACCTGCTGCCCACAGTCCTCTACGAGCACCCCACGCTCGCGGCCTTCGGCGCGTACCTGCGGACCGTACTCCCGGCCCGGCCGGCACCGGCCACAGTGGACGGCGGGCGCGCGGCGGACCGGCCCGGGGCGGACGCCGCCGAGCCCGCCGCGGACCTGCCGGCCGACGCGGTCGCCGTGGTGGGAATGGCCGGTGTGCTGCCCGGCTCGCCGGACCTCGACGCCTTCTGGCGGCACCTCGCCGCCGGTGACGACCTCGTCCGCCCGGTCCCGGCCGACCGCACCGACCTGCTCGCCGACCCCGCCACCGCGGGCGTCCGCGCCGGTTTCCTCGACGACGTACGCTCGTTCGACGCCGACCTGTTCGGCATCGCGCCGCGCGAGGCCGCGCTGATGGACCCCCAGCAGCGGTTGTTCCTCCAGACCGCCTGGCAGGCCGTCGCCGACGCGGGCTACCGGCCGGCCGACCTCGCCGGCACCGACACCGGGATCTTCGTCGGCGTGTCCGCCTGCGACTACGACGACCTGCTCCGCGCGCACGACGTGCCGGTCGAGGCCCACACCGCGAGCGGCCTCGCCGACTGCATCCTGGCCAACCGGGTCTCCTACCTGCTGGACCTGCGCGGCCCCAGCGAGGCCGTCGACACCGCCTGCTCCAGTTCGCTCGTCGCGGTGCACCGCGCGGTACGGGCGCTGCTGGCCGGCGAGTGCTCGACGGCGCTCGCCGGTGGGGTGAACGTGCTGCTGAGCCCCGGCCTGTTCGTGGCGTTCCAGTCCTCGGGCATGCTCAGCGCCGACGGCCGGTGCAAGACGTTCGACGCGTCCGCCGACGGGTACGGCCGCGGCGAGGGCTGCGGCGTCGTGCTGCTCAAGCCGCTGCGCGCGGCGGTCGCCGACGGGGACCAGGTGATCGCCGTCATCCGGGGCAGCGCGGTCAACCACGCCGGCCGCGGTCCGTCGCTGACCGCCCCGAACCCGCAGGCGCAGGCGCAGGTCGTCAGCCGGGCGTACCGGGCCGGCGGCGTCGACCCGGCCGACGTCAGCTACATCGAGGCCCACGGCACCGGCACCCGGCTCGGCGACCCGATCGAGATCGAAGGGCTGAAGAAGGCGTTCGAGGGCGTGGACGCCACGATCGCGGTCGGGACGGTGAAGACGAACATCGGCCACCTGGAGGCTGCGGCCGGCATCGCCGGGCTGCTCAAGGTGCTGCTGAGCCTGCGCCACGAACGGCTGCCGCGCACGCTGCACCAGCACCGGCGCAACCCGTACCTGCGGCTGGACGGCACCCCGTTCACAGTGCTGGACCGCGACGTGCCCTGGACCGGCGACCGGGTCGCCGGGGTCAGCTCGTTCGGTTTCGGCGGCACCAACGCCCACGTGGTCGTGCAGTCGCCGCCGCCGTTGCCGGCGTCCCCGGCGCCGGGCCCCTGGCGCCTGGTGCTGTCCGCGTCCGGTCCCGCGGCCCTGGCGGAGTACCGGCGCCGGGTCGCGGACCACCTCGCGGAGGGCGCCGACCTGGCCCGTGCCACGTACACGCTCCAGGTGGGACGCGACGCCCTGGCCCATCGGTTCGCCGCTGTGGTCGCCGACGCCGCCGAGGCGGTGGCGGTGCTGCGCGGCGACGCCCCGGCCCGCCTCGACGCGGAGACCGAGACCTGGCTGGCCGGCGGTGACGTCGACTGGGCGGCGACGTGGGAGCACCGGCCGGCCCGGATCTCCGTGCCCGCGCCGCCGCTGGCGGCCCGGCCGTTCTGGTTCGACGAGGGCCCGGCCCGCGCCGCCGCGCCGTCCCGGCCCGCCCCGGCCGAGCCGCCCGCCCCGCGTGTTCCGGCCGAGCGGCCCGCCCCGGTCCGGCGCACCGCCGCCGACCGGATCGTGCTGCGCGATCCGTCGGCGTTGCGCCGCAACGGCGCGGGCCGGCGCGCGACCGCCGGCGCGGGAGCGGTCAACGGCGGACACACGCCGAACGGCGCGGCCCCGGTGGGTGTCCTCGCCCGCCCGGCCACAGCCGGTCCCGCCGCTACGGCGCCACCCGCCGCTACGGCGCCACCCGCCGCCGCTGCGCCACCGGCCGCACCCGCGCGGACGAGCCCCGCGCAACCGCACGAGCACGTCGACCGGCCGGACCCCGCCGATCCGCGGGGCCTCGTCGAACCGCACGGCCCCGCCGAGCAGCCGCGCCGCGCCGGACGGCCGGCCGCCGCCGTCCAGGAGCCCGCCGGTACGGTCCCGGCCGCGCCCGCGGAGGTGGCCGAGGCGGTACGGGACTGCGTGGCGCGGGTGCTCGGCGCCGACCGCACGGAGATCACGGCCGACCGGGCGTTCGCCGACCTCGGCCTCGACTCGATCTTCCGGATGGAACTGGCCCGGCTGGTGGTGGCCACGTTCGACGTGGAGATCACCGCCGCCGACCTGTACGAGCACGACACGGTCGAGGCGGTGGCGGCGCTCGTGGCCGCCGGCACGCGGGCACCACGCCCGGCCGTACCCGGCGACGGCGTCGAGGAGATCGTGGCCGGGGTGCTGGAGCGTCCCGTCGAGCCCGGGCGGACGTTCGCCGACAGCGGCCTCACCTCGTTCGACATGCTGCGGGTCGTCGGCGCCCTGGAACAGCGTTACGGCGCGCTGCCCAAGACGCTGCTGTTCGACCACCCGACGATGGCCGACCTCACCGCGTTCCTGGCCGGGCGCACCGCCGGGACGGGTGTCCGGACCGAGCCGGGCGACGGTCAGCGGGCCACCGGCCGGACGATCGAGAGCGGCGCCGAGGTCGACGGCGCGCCCGTCGTCGTCCGCAAGCGGACCCTGCCCGGCCGCCCGGCACTGCGTGACCTCCTGGCCGACCTCGACCGCCGCCACGCCAAGGAGGGCGGGCTGGCCGGCCGGGACATCGCGCCGTACGCGTTCGTCGACTCTGAGCGGGCCGGCTACGTCAACTTCTCGGTCCGCGGCGACGACGTGTTCGCCTGGAGCTTCGTCGGGCACCACGACCACTTCCACGACCTCGTCGCGGAGTGGATCGCCTGGGCGCGGCGCCACGGCCTGCGGCCCAACTTCCTGTCCCTGGCCCACCTGACCGAGGTCGCCGGGGAACCGGTCACCGCGACCCCGTTCGGGGCGGTGCAGCGCCTGACGGACCTGGCCTCGTTCACCGTACGGGGCGGCCGGATGCAGCGGCTGCGCAGCCTCCTGCACCGGTTCGAGCGCGCCGGTGACTGCCGGATCGAGGAGTACCGGGCCGGCGCGTCGCCGGAGACCGACCGGCAGATCGTCGGCCTGATCGACTCCTGGGGCCGGCGCAAGCAGATGGTGAACCCGTACGTCGGCGTGGTCCGCGAGGAGATCGGCGGCGGCACGCTCGACCCCCGGCACCGGGTCTTCCTCACCCGGGTGGACGACGTCCTCGTCAACGCGGTCATCGTGACCCGGATCCCGTCCGAGCGGGGATACCTGCTCGACCTGGAGTTCTACGCCGACGAGATGCCCGCCGGCGGTCTGGAGTGGGCGATCGTCCGGATCATCGAGCTGACCGCCGCCGAGGGATGCACGTCGTTCAGCTTCGGGGCGAGCTTCGGCGTCGCCATCACCGAGTCGCCGAACGCCGACCCGGCGGTGGCCGACGCGCTGGCGGAGCTGCACTCGGTGGGCGTGTTCGGGCCCGGCAACTTCCAGTTCAAGAACAAGTTCCGGCCCGAGAACACGCCGATCTACCTGTGCCAGCCGGCGACCGGTGACCGTACGTCGGTCACCGACATCATCCTGATGATCGCCAACCCGGACCTCGTGGACGGCGCCCCCGCCGGTCCCGCGCCGTCGTCGGACGCCGCCGCGACGCCGCCGCGCGCCACCGCGCCGCCGGAGAGCGCCCTGCCGTCGGTCGCCGCCGTGCCGCCGGCGGACGCGGGACCGCCGCCGGACCCGGCGCTGCGGCCGGGACGTGCCGACCTGCTGGCCGCGCACGGGTACAACGCGCTGGCCCTGCCGACCGAGCTGGTCCCCTTCGACCTGCTCACCGACTCCTGGGCGGAGCGGGCGGACGGGTTCGTCGCGGCCCGGACGCGGCTGCTCGCCGAGCGGCCCGCCCCGCCCGAGCTCACCGCGCACGACTGGCTGCCCATGCCCGAGGTGGTGCCGACCCGGTCGGGACGGACGGCCGAGGAACTGCTCTGCCGCTGCCACCCCGGCCCGCGCGGTGTCGTGCTGCACGCCGCGGCGTTCCCGACCTGGCTGTCCACGCTCGCCGACCTCGGCTACGAACCGGTGGCCGTCGGAATCGGCCGGCTCGACCCGGAGACGATCGAGGCGTTCGCGGCGGAGCTGACCCGCCGGGCCCCCGGATCGGTGTCGTTCGTGGTGGTGGAGGCGGCCAGCAACGCCGCCGGTGGCGTACCCGTCGAACCCGCCGCCCTCCGGGAGCTGCGCCGCGTCACCGCCGCACACGGGGTGCCGCTCGTCCTGGACGCCAGCCGGGTCGTCGACAACGCCGTCCAGCTCGCCGGCCCCGGCGGGGATCCCTGGACCGGGGTGCGGGACATGCTCGCCGTCGCCGACACGGCGACGCTCAGCCTGTCCAAGGACTTCGGCGTCACCGCCGGCGGGCTGGTCGCCACCCGCGACCCAGAGCTGGCGGCGCGGCTGCGCGAGCACGTGGCGCGGCGCGGCGCCGAGGTGGACCGGGCCACCCGGATGACGCTGCGGGCCGCGCTCGCGGACCGCGACGGCGTCACGGAACTGGTCCGGCGGCGCGTCGCCGCCGTCGCGGTGCTCCGCGACGGCCTGCGGGCGGCCGGCCTGCCGGTCGTGGACGTCGACGGCGCCCACTGTGTCCTGCTCGACCTCGCCCGGATGCCCGGACTGGCCGGTCAGGAACACCCCACGATGTCCGGGCTGGCCTGGCTCTACACCGGCGCCGGCATCCGGGGCGGCCCGCACCTGGCCGTCGGCGGGCCGCTCGCCGGCACCGTCCGGCTCGCCGTGCCGGTCGGCTTCGGGCCCGACGACGCCGAGGCGGTGGTGGCCGCCGTCACCGCGCTCGCCACCGCACCGGGCGAGGTTCCCGAACTGGTCACCGGCGGGATCCGCACGGCGGGGGAGGCGGCCCGGGCGGTCTACCAGCCCGCCGACCGGGTGCCCGAGGACGTCCGGCAGGCGCTGCGCGACCAGGCCCCGGCCGACGACAACGGCACCGTGCTGCGGGAACACCAGCCGGCCGTACGCCGACGGGTGGTGCCGGTGGCCGGCGCCCAGGTGGAGGTCTTCACCGCCGGCGACGGCCCGCCGCTGCTGCTCGCCCACCCGTTCAACATCGGCGCCGGCGTCTTCGCGCGGCAGTTCGAGGCGCTGGCCGGGCGGTACCGGGTGATCAGCGTCCACCACCCCGGCGTCGGGGCGAGCACCGCCTCGGCCGACCTCACCCTCGACGGGATCGCCGCCCTCCAACTGCGGGTGCTGCGGGAGATCGGGGTCGACGGGCCGGTCCACGTCGCCGGCGCGTCGTTCGGCGGGCTGGTCGCGCTCACGTTCGCCCTCAACCACCCCGAGGACACCGCCTCGCTGATCCTGCTCGGCAGCTCCTACAAGATCGGCAACCGGGTCGGTGAGATCAACCGGCTGGCCGTGGTGGCGGCCCAGGACCTCGACCGCACGATCGAGGGGTCCGGCGCCGACCGGCTGCGGCACGAGCGGGCCGCCGTGGAGGCGCTGCTGCTGCGCTGCGAGAGCATGGACCCCCAGACGGGGCTGCGCTACCTCGACGTGTTCGCGGCCCGGCCGGACCTCCGCGACCGGCTCGGCGAGCTGGACCTGCCGGCGCTCGTGGTGCAGGGCCGGCACGACACGGTCATCCCGTCGGAGACGGCGCGGCTGCTGCACCAGGGCATCCGGGGCGCCCGCTACGAGGAGATCGCCGACGCCGGCCACTTCCCGTATCTGACCAGCCCGCAGGAGTGCAACCGGATCCTGACCGACTTCCTGCGCGGCGCCGGAGGGGAGGGGTCGTGACCGTCCTGACTCCCGAGCTGGAACTGCTCGGTCCCGACGCGACGACGCGGACGACAGTGGTGCGGCCCGGCATGTGCGGGCCGGGGTCGCTGTTCGTCGGCCAGGTCGGCGACTGGACCTGGGACACCGTCAGCGCGCTCTGCGACACCAACGTCTACACCGCCCGCGACGCCGACGGGATGCCGACCTACCTGGCGTTCCACTACATCCACCTGCGCGGCGGCGCCGACCTGCACGTGCGCGGCATGACCTTCGGCGACGTGCTGCGGGTGGACTCGCGGTCCTTCGCCTCCGGCAGCGAGTCGGTGCTGACGCTGCACGAGATCCGGCGCGGCGACCGGCCGGGACGCGTCGTCGACCCGGACGAGTTCTACGCCCACCCCGACCCGGCATGCCTGTACGCGCAGAACTTCAACCGCTGGGTGGTCCGGGGCCCGTCGGGCGGCAACGGCGACCTGCGCAGCGCGTCCCCACCGGGGTTCCGCCACGCGCACCTGCCCGTGCTGCCCGCGCGGCACTCGCCCCGGCGCGCGTACGCCGAACTGCGCGCCCTCGGCGCCGAGCCCGACCCGCCCGACCCGCTGGACCGGCTGGCGCTGGACTACCCGGTCGACCCGAGCCGCGACCTCAACGGCGTGGGCCTGCTCTACTTCGCGTCCTACTTCTCCATCGTGGACTGGGCGTCGCTGCGGCTGTGGCGGCACCGCGGCGGCACCGACGCCGGTTTCCTCCGGCGGATCGTGCTGGACCAGCGGATGAGCTACCTCGGCAACGCCGACGTGGGCGCCGTGCTGCGGGTGTGGGTGTCCCGGCGGCCGGGCGGCGACGTGACCGGCGCCGACGAGACGGTCCGGGTGGTGCTCGCCGACCGCGACACCGGACGGCCGCTCGCGGTGGCCCTCGCGCAGACCCGGACGGAGGCGACGACGTGAGCGCGAACGACGAGGCGGTCCGGCGGGTGGTCCACGAGGTGATCACCGAGATCCTGCCGGCGGTCCCCGGCGACCGGATCCCGGGCGACGCGCACCTGCGCGACCTGGGGGCCGACTCGATCGACCGGGTCGAGATCATCCTGGCCCTCCGGGAGCGGCTCGGCGTCGACGAGCCGCTCGGCAGCTTCAGTGACCTGCCCGACATCGACCACCTGGTCGCGTACCTCTGCGAGGTGACGGCATGAACGTGGGCATCGAGGCCCTGAACGTGTACTGCGGGGTGGCCTCCGTCGCGGTGCCGGTCCTGTTCGAGGGGCGCGGTCTGGACGCGACCCGCCTGGGCAACCTGATGATGACCGCGAAGTCGGTCGCGCTGCCGTTCGAGGATCCGGTCACGCACGCGGTGAACGCCGCCAAACCGATCCTCGACGCGATGGACGAGGCCGACCGCGACCGGATCGAACTGCTGGTGACCTCCAGCGAGTCCGGCCTGGACCTCAGCAA
Source organism: Micromonospora sp. WMMD1274 (assembly GCF_049179035.1). Lineage (NCBI taxonomy): Bacteria > Bacillati > Actinomycetota > Actinomycetes > Micromonosporales > Micromonosporaceae > Micromonospora > Micromonospora sp. WMMD1274. Next base: position 68,294 of record NZ_JBMHMG010000001.1, on the reverse strand, counting down.
GTCGATCGCCTCGTACGTGCACCGGCACCTCGGGCTGAGCCGCCGCTGCCGGATGCTGGAGGTGAAGCAGGCCTGCTACGCCGCGACCGGGGCGCTCCAGCTCGCCTGCGGCTACCTCGCCGCCGGCCTGTCGCCGGGCGCCAAGGCGCTGGTGATCGCCACCGACGTGTCACTGGTGAACGAGAACGCCTCGTACACCGAGCCGGCCATGGGCACCGGCGCCGCGGCGGTGCTGCTCGGCGACGACCCGCGGGTGCTGGACGTGGACCTCGGGGCGTTCGGGACGCACAGCTACGAGACGTTCGACTCGGCCCGGCCGGGCCCGACGTTCGACGTCGCCGACGCGGACCGCTCGCTGTTCGCCTACCTGGACTGCCTGACGAACGCCTACGCCCACTACGCGGAGAAGGTGGCGGACGTCGACTTCGCCACCACCTTCGGCGGGCTGGCCATGCACACGCCGTTCGCCGGCATCGTCCGCGCGGCGCACCGCAAGCTCGCCCGCGAGCACCGGATGCCGGACGCCGACGCGGACTTCGCCCGCCGCGTCGCGCCCGGGCTGGAGTACCCGCGGCTGGTCGGCAACCTCTGCTCCGGCTCGGTCTACCTGGCCCTCGCCAGCCTGATCGACCATCTGCGGCCCGACGAACCGGTACGGGTCGGGATGTACTCGTACGGCTCCGGCTGCGCCGCCGAGTTCTACTCCGGCCTGGTCGACGCGCGGTCCACCGCCGAGGTGGGCCGGATGCGCATCGGCGAGCACCTCGCCGGCCGGTGCGAGCTGACGTTCGACGAGTACAAGCGGATCCTCGCCGACAACGCCGACTGCCTCGTGCCGGTGGCGGACAAGCGGATCGACCCGGGGCGGTACGCCGAGGTGCTGGACCGGGTGGCCGGCCCGCGCACGCTGCTCGCCTGCACCGGCGCCCGCGCCCACCACCGCACCTACGAGTGGATCGGGGCGGGCGCGTGACGCCGGGGCTGGACACGGCCGCGGCGCTGCTGGCGGCGGGCCCGCTGCTGCGGGTGCTGCCGCCACCGGTTCGGGTGCGGTGCGCCGACCCGGCCACCGCCGCCGCGCTGGCCCGGCTGTGCGGACGGCTGGACGTGCCGGCGCCGACGCCGGTGGCCGACGCCGCCGATCTCGGCCCGTTCGAGCGGGTGCTGAGCGACCTGCTGGACCTCGGCGCGAACCCGGCACCGCGGGCGGCGGACGAGCCGCGGGTGGTCGCCGAGGCGCGCGAGCGGGACTTCACCTGCCGCTTCCGGCGCACCGACGTGCGTACCGGCGACGGGGCGGTGCTGCCGACGTACGCCGGCGGCGACCCGGACCGGCCGCCGGTGCTGCTGGTGTCCGCGTGCGGGATGCCCGCCCGGCTCGCGGAGGGCTGGGCCGACCGGCTGTCCCGCGACTTCCACGTGCTCGTCCCCGAGACCCGGGGCCTGTTCGCCGACGTGGACGGGTTCACCGGCGACACCGGCGTGGTGGCCCAGGCCGACGACCTCCTCGCGGTGCTGGACCGGTTCGGGCTGCGCCGCGCGCACCTGATCGGCCTGTGCGGCGGCGCGGTGCTCGCGGTAGTGGCGGCCGCGCGGGCGCCGGAGCGGGTGTCGTCGCTGAGCCTCTGGCACGGCGACTTCGACCTCGGCGGCGAGAGCCCGAAGACCGACCACCAGCAGAACCTGCAGGCTCTGATGGCGATGGCAGCCCGCGGCCCGCAGCAGGCCGCGGCGGTGCACGCGGTGCTCACCAACACCATGCTCGGCGTCGCCCCGCCACGGCTGGCGCACCTGGTCACGTACCCGTACGCGACGCCCGAGCTGCTGCGCCGCTACTGCCGGCTCAACGGCGCCATCATGGGCACGGACCTGCGTCCGTACCTAGCCGGGCTGACCACGCGCACGCTCGTCGTCACGAGCGAGGACGACCACACGGCGCATCCCGCCGGTTCGCGGGCCGTGGCCGCCCGGATCGCCGGGTCCGTCCTGCACGTCGCCCCGCACGGCGACCACCTGTCGCTGTTCCACGCCGAGGACAGCCTCGTCGACCTCGCCGCGCGGTTCGTCGCCGGCGACGACGCCCTCGGCACACGATCTCCCGCCGAAGCCGGCCGGCGGGTGCCCCCCGTCCCGACGAGAGGTGGAGAGGAGGTGTTCCCATGACCAAGGAGACCGCGCCCAAGAAGTCGCTCCCGGTGCGCAAGCTGGAGTCCATCAAGGCCAGCACCGTCGCCCCGTGCGCGCCCGCGCTGAACTGAACCCGGTGACACGGGGGCGGGGGTCCGGCTGCCGGACCCCCGCCCCTGCGCCCAGTCCCGCACCGTCAGAGGAGAGGTCCCACAGTGACCGAGTTCGCCCTCGACGCACCGGTCCTGGTCCGGCCGTACACCGCCCGCAGAGACGGTGACTTCGCCGTGATCGGTGACGACAGTCGTCAGGTCTACCTGTCCATCCCGGCCGAGGGCCTCGACCTGCTGGAGTGGCTGCGCGACGGCGCCACAGTCGGTGAGGCCGTACGCCGCTTCGAGGCGACGCACGCGGCGTCACCGGACGCCGACGCGTTCCTCCAGGCGCTGGCCGACGAGGGGTTCCTCGCCCCGGCCGGCGCGCACGACCCGCCGCCGGACGCCGAACCGGCCCGGGCGCGACGCGCCGGGCATCTGGAGTGGCTGTCCCCGCACGCCGCACGGCGCCTGCTGAGCCGGCCCGTGCTCGCCGTCTGCGGCGTGGTCGTCGGAGTCGCGGTCGCGATGGCCGTCGACCGGCCGGGGCTGGTGCCCGGGCCGTCCAGCCTCATGTTCCACTCCCACTTCTGGGCCTACCTGCTGGTCGTCCTCGGCATCGCGGTGATCGGCGTGTGGCTGCACGAGCTGGCCCACGTCGTGGGGGCGCGCGCCGCCGGCACGTCGGCCCGCATGACTGTCGGCAACCAGATGTACGCCATCGTCGCGCAGACCGACCTGTCCGGCATGTGGATGGCGTCCAAGCGGGAGCGTTTCGTCGCGGTGCTGGTCGGGCCGCTCGTCGACGTGATCGGCGCGGCGCTGTTGTTCATCACGCTGTGGCTGAACGACGTCGGCGTCCTCGGGCTGCCGGAGCCGGTGCGGCTGGTGGTGGCCGGCGTGCTGTTCACGTCGTTCATCCGGCTGCTCTGGCAGACGTTCCTGTTCCTGCGTACCGACTTCTACTACCTGATCACGACCGCGCTGGACACCCGGAGCCTGATGGCCGACACCGGCGCCTACCTGCGCAACCTCGTCCGGCGGGTGCTGCGCCGCCGGCTCATCGACCAGTCCGGGGTCGGGCGCGGCGAGATGCGCACCATCCGGATCTACGCGGTCGTCTGGGTCCTGGGCCGCGTCGTGGCCCTGGCCGTCCTGTTCACCGCGACCATCCCGCTGCTGTGGTTCTACCTGGTCCGGGTCGTCGGCTTCTTCCGCGGCGACGAGATGACCGGCCAGTTCACCTGGGCCGACGTGCTCGCTCTGGCGATGCTGTCGTTCCTGCTCGACGGCGGCGGCACCCTGATGTGGCTGCGGTCGCTGCGACGTTCCAGCCGGCTGCGCCGCCGCGCGCCGGACCGCGTCCTGGTGGAGTAGGCCCCCCACGGACGACGACTCCGCCCGATGGCACGGGCGGAGTCGTCGTCCGGCGGTCAGCGGGCGTCTCAGCGCCCGGCGGACCTGCGGAACTGGGCGATCGCCAGGGGGATCGACAGGGCCAGCAGAGCGCCGATCCACAGCGCGGAGGCGGCGACCGGGTGTTGCAGCGGCCAGACGTCCGGCGCGGTGGACGGGTCGACGTTGCCGAACTGGACCCGGACCGCCTGGACGATCGCCGAGACCGGGTTCCACTCGGCGACCGGTTGCAGGACGCCCGGCATGGAATCGATCGGCACGTAGGCGTTGGAGAGGAAGCCCAGCGGGATGGCGATGGTGAAGCCGGTGCTGCTGACCGCCTCCGGCGCCCGGGACGCCAGCCCCACCACGGCCATCAGCCACGACAGCGCGTACGCGAACGCCAGCAGGATCAGGAATCCCAGCGCCGCCTCGGGCACCGACGTGCGGCTGCGCCACCCCACGACCAGGCCGAGCAGCGCGGTGACGGTGATGACCACACCGCTGTTCACCAGGTCGCTCGTGGTGCGGCCGACGAGCACCGCGGACCGGGAGATGGGCATCGACATCAGCCGGTCGACGATGCCGTTGCGCAGGTCGGCGGCGATCGCGGTGCCGGTGTTGACGGCGCCGAAGAGGACCGCCTGCACGAAGATGCCGCCGAGCAGGTACTCGCGGTACGGCACCCCCTGCGCGTCGATCGCGCCGCCGACGATGAAGCCGAACAGCAGCGTCATCATCGCCGGCGCGATGGCCGCGTTGAGCAGCATCTCCGGTACGCGCAGGATCATCCTCAGGTTGCGCTTCGCGACGACGACGCCCTCACCGAAGGCCAGTACGACGGCGTTCACTGCTTCTCCTCCACGGTCTCCTTGGCGGGCTCGTCGCCGGTCCGCCGACCTGGGCCGGTGAGGGCGAGGAAGACGTCGTCCAGCGTCGCCGTGCGCAGCGCGGCGTCCCGGACCGGGATGCCGGCCTGGCGCAGCAGCCGCGCGCCGGCCAGGAGCATGTCCACGCCGTCGCCGGCCGGCACAGAGATCCGGCCGGCGGCCTCGTCCACGCTGGCCGGTCCGGTGCCGAGCGAGGTGAGCACCGCCTGTGCGGCGGACAGGTCGGCGTCCGGCCCGAGGGTGATCTCCAGGCTGGTGCCGGAGACCCGCCGCTTCAGCTCGTCCGGCGTGCCGCCGGCGACCACCCGGCCATGGTCGATCACCACGATCTGGTCGGCCAGCCGGTCGGCCTCCTCGAGGTACTGGGTGGTCAGCAGCAGCGTCATGCCGCCGGAGACCAGCTCACCGATGGTGTCCCACAGCGCCGTCCGGCTCCGGGTGTCCAGGCCGGTGGTCGGCTCGTCCAGGAACAGCACCCGCGGCGTACGGATCAGCGCGGCGGCCAGGTCGAGGCGCCGCCGCATGCCGCCGGAGTACTCCTTCGCCCGGCGGCCCGCGGCGTCCACGAGGTCGAAGCGTTGCAGCAGCTCGTCGGCCCGCTGCCGGCTCTGCCGGGAGCCCAGGTGCAGCAGCCGGCCCAGCATCTCCAGGTTCTCGAACCCGGAGAGGTTCTCGTCCACGGCGGCGTGCTGCCCGGACAGGCTGATCACCCGGCGTACCTCGGCGGCCTGGGTGACCACGTCGAACCCGGCCACCTCGGCCCGGCCGCCGGTCGGGGCGAGCAGTGTGGTGAGCAGCCGGACGGCGGTGCTCTTGCCCGCGCCGTTCGGCCCGAGGATCCCGGTGATGGTGCCCTCCGGCACCACCAGGTCCAGGCCGTCCAGCGCGGTCACCTTGTCGAACTGTCTGCGTAGCCCGTCAGCGACGATGGCGTTCGCCACGTCGTCTCCTCCCTCTGCGGTTCGGTCGGGATGCTCACCGGCCGGCCGGCCGAACCGCAGTGGGAGCCGGTCGCGCCGGCCCGGTCAGAACTCGACCGTGAGCGCGGTCAGCCCGCGCAGCGTGAGCCCGGGCCGCCAGGGCGTCTCGTCGAGGCTCTCCGCCGGGCGCAGGTCGGGCATCCGGGCGAGCAGCGTGGTGATGGCGACCTGCCCCTCGACGCGGGCCAGCGGCGCGCCCAGGCACATGTGGGCGCCCCGGCCGAAGGCGAGGTGCCGGTTGGCGGTCCGTTCGATGTCGAGCCGGTCCGGCTCCGAGTAGCGGCCCGGATCGCGGTCGGCGGCCGCGAGGACGCCGATCACCATCTCGCCGCGGCTGATCGGCACGCCGCCGATCTCGGTGTCCTCGGCTGCGAACCGCGGGAAGCTGATCTCGATCGGGCCGTGGTAGCGCAGCATCTCCTCGACGGCGCCCGGCGCCAGCTCGGGCTTGTCGCGCAGCAGCCGCAGCTGGTCGGGGTTGCGGAACAGCGCCAGGACCATGTTGCCGATCAGGTGCTGCGTGGTGCCGAGGCCGCCGACCACGAGCAGCGCCACCATCTTCAGCAACTCGTCGTCGCTCATCCGCTCGCCGTCGGCCTCGGCCAGGGCCATCCCGGAGATCAGGTCGTCGCCGGGCTCGGCGCGCTTGCGCTGGATCAGCGCGTCCAGGTAGCGCACGAACTCCTCGATCTCGGCCATCACCTGGGCCGGGTTCATGCCCTGCGGCGCGGACTGCGCGGACGTCGGGTCCAGCGACAGCAGCAGTTCGGACCAGAGCCGGAACCGGTCCCGGTCGGCGCGGGGGATGCCCAGCATGTCGGACATGACGGTGAGCGGCAGCGGCACCGCGAAGTCCTCGACCAGGTCGAAGGTCCGCCCCTCACGTTCGAGCAGCCCGTCGACCAGCTGGTCGGTGATCTGCTGGACGCCGGGGCGCAGCCGCTCGACGTACTGCGGCGTGAACGCCTGCTGCACCAGCCGGCGCTGCCGGGTGTGCTCGGGCGGGTCGACGCTGCCCATGCTGCCGCCGAGCAGCCGCACCACCGCCTCGGGCAGCGCCGGCGCCTCCATGCCCTCGGGCATCACGGTCGGGCTGGTCTTGAACCGGTGGTAGTCGGTGAGGAAGCTGGTGCACTCGTCGTAGCCGGTGACCAGCCAGACGTCCTGGCCGGTGGGCATCCGGACCCGGGAGACCGGGTTGGCGTCGCGGAGGGCGGCGTAGGTGTCGTAGGCCGTCTCCCGTGCGGCGGGCGACATCAGGTCCGGTTGTTCGGAGGTCGTCACGTCGGCGTCCCCTCTCCAGCGTTCGGCCGCACCGGTCGGCGCCGGCTCCGGATGAGCATTTCCGGGCCATGGCGACACCTCTGCTCAGAGTTGAGCACCGGCCACCCTGCGCACTACTGCGCAGACGTCACCGGCCCTCTTCCGGTGGACTGCGTGCTGTTGTCCTGGTTCCCTTCGATGACGGAGCGCCGACGCATGGACCTCGAAACCACGGAGACCGAACGCCTGCGCACGCTGGACCAGCAGCGCGTGTGGCACCCGTACACCCCCACCGACGCCTACCTCAACGCCAAGCCCCTGGTGATCACCCACGGCGAGGGTGTCTACCTGGTGGACAGCGACGGCAACCGCTATCTCGACGCGGGCTCCTCGCTGGGCGTGAACATCCACGGCCACCAACGTCGGGAACTGAACGAGGCGCTGGCCGCGCAGGCGGCGAAGATCGCGCACACCACGCTCTACGGCATGACCCACCCGGGCGCGGCGGAACTCGCCGACCGGCTGGTCCGGCTCGCCCCGGAGGGCATCGACAAGGTGCTGTTCCTGGAGTCCGGCTCCAGCGCCGTGGAGACGGCGATGAAGATGGCGTACTCCTACTGGGTCTTCAAGGGATCGCCGCAGCGCAACAAGTTCGTGTCCATGGGCGGGGCCTTCCACGGCGACACCATCGGCGCGCTGTCGGTGGGCCAGATGACGATCCTGAAGAACTTCTACCAGCCGCTGCTGCGCGAGACCAGCTCGTTCGCCCAGCCGTACGCGTACCGCTGCGGGTTGTGCAACAACAACTGCAACCTGGCCTGTGCGGACACGCTGGAGGAGGTGCTGGAGCGCGAGGGCGACGAGGTCGCCGCCGTGCTCGTGGAGCCGCGCGTGCAGAACGTCAGCGGCATGATCGTGGCGCGCGACGGTCACCTGGCCCGGGTCGCCGAGATCGCCCGCCGCTACGGCGTCCTGCTCATCGCCGACGAGCTGGGTGTGGGCTTCGGCCGTACCGGCCCGATGTTCGCCTGCCAGGCCGACGGCGTGTCGCCCGACATCCTCTGCGTCGGCAAGGGCCTGACCGGCGGGTACATGCCGTTGACGGCGACCATGGCGTCGGCGGAGGTGTTCGACGCGTTCCGCGGTGACGGCAAGATGCTGCTGTCCGGGCACACGTTCTCCGGCAACCCGCTCGCCGTCGCCGTGGCGCTGGCGAGCCTGGACCTGTTCGAGAAGGACGACCTGATCCGGCACGGCCAGGCGCAGGCCGTGGTCCTGGCCGAGGAGCTGGACAAGTTCCGCAGCGTCCCGCACGTCGGCGACGTCCGGCAGTGCGGCCTGCTGGCCGCCGTCGAGCTGGTGGCCGACGTGGAGACGCGCGAGCCGTTCCCGATGGAGCTGGGCGTTGCGACCCGTATCACCGAGCGGTGCCGCGAGCTCGGCATGATCATCCACTCGGCGCCGAGCGACACCATCGTCATCGTGCCGCCGCTGGTGATGACCGAGGAGGAGCTGCGCACGATGTCGCGGATCCTGCTCCAGGCGACGCAGGAGGTCGTGGCCTCGCTGTCCGCCTGAGCGCGGGAGAACGGGAACGGGACGGGCGCGGGCCCGTCCCGTTCCGTCGTCTTCAGGACCGGCTCAGGACCGGCTCAGGACCGGCTCAGGACCGGCTCAGGACCGCACGGCGAGATCGGCCAGGAGCGCCTCGGCCAGCTCGGCGGGCGGGCCGGCCAGATAGAAGTGACCGCCGCTGAACACCCGCAGGCTGAAGCCGGCCGACGTGACCTCGGCCCAGGAGCGCATCTCCGTCACGTCGACCTCCGGATCGGCGTCGCCGGTGAACGCCGACACGGGACAGCGCAGCGGTGGGCCGGGCAACTGCCGGTACGTCTCGTTGACCGCGAAGTCGGCGCGCAGCCCCGGCAGGAACAACGCCATCAGGTCGTGCCGCCGCAGCACCTCGTCCGGCGTGCCGCCCAGCGCCGCGACGGCCGGCAGGAACTCGTCCGCGCCGAGCGTGTGCCGGTCCGGCCGGCGGGCGGGCAGGTGCGGCGCGCGCCGGCCGGAGACGAACAGCCGCGCCGGACCGTTCGGCCCGGCGGACAGCCGCCGGGCGGTCTCGTACGCGACCACCGCGCCCATGCTGTGGCCGAACAACGCGTACGGGCGGTCCGCGTGCGCGGCGATCGCGGCGGCCAGCGGCGGCACGACGTGCTCGATGCTGGTGTACGGCGGCTCCGACAGCCGGGACTCCCGGCCGGGCAGCACGACCGGGCAGACGCCCAGGTACGGCTCCAGCGCGGCGCGCCACGGCCGGAAGAACGAGCCGCCGCCCCCGGCGTGCGGGACGCAGTACAGCAGCATCGGGGCGTCCGGGTCGGCCGGGCCCTTGATCCACTGGTTGCTCATCGTTCCTCCTCGTCGGACCGCAGCACCACGTGCCCCACGGTGCCGGTCGCGCCGACCGCCGTGACGAGCGCGCGCAGCGGGACGCCGGTCCACGGCTCGGACCGGCGGACGAACCGCACCGGCAGCGCGCCGAGGTCGACGAGCGGGTGGGGCGTCTCCGCCACCAGGGTCGGTACGAGCCGGCGGTGCCGCAGCTGGAGGAGCACCTTGGTCAGCTGCGCGAGCCCGGACGCGGCCTCCGCGTGGCCCAGGTTCGGCTTGAGGGTGCCGATCGGCACGCGTACCCCCTCGGGACCGGGCGCGGCCGCGGCCAGGAACCGCCCCACGGCCTCGATCTCGGCGGCGTCGGACAGGGCGGCCCCGGAGGCCGCGCACTCGACGTACCCGATGTCGGCGGGGGTGAGCCCGGCCCGGCCCACCGCCTCGGTGAGCGAGCCGGCCAGGGTGGCCGCGTCGGGCGTGCCGAACCGGCTCGTCGCGCCGCTGTGCCCCACCCAGGTGCTCTCCACCACGGCGTCGACGCGGTCGCGGTCCCGGCGCGCGTCGCCGAGCCGGCGCAGCAGCAGCGCGCCGGCGCCCTCGCCGGGCGACCAGCCGCCGGCGGCGGCGTCCAGCGCCCGGTGCGGCGTCTCGGCGACCAGGCCCAGCCCGCGCAGCACCGCCACGTGGTACGGATGCGCCAGCAGGTTCACCGCGCCGACCACGGCGGCGTCGCAGTCGCCCCGGTCGAGGCTCTCGGCCGCCTGGCGCAGCGCGGTCAGCGCGGAGGAACAGGAGGTGTCCACGGCGACGCTCGGGCCGCGGAAGTCGAAGGTGTGGGAGATCCGGTTGGCGATCTCCGAGCCGGTGCCGGCGATCCGGGCCGGGTCGCCGTCGCGCCACCGGTCGGTGCCGGCGAGGCGGTGGTCGTGCCACATCACCCCGACGAAGACACCGACCCGGCCGAGGGACGCCGGGGTGTGGCCGGCGTCCTCCAGGCACGCCCACACCACTTCGAGCAGGACGCGTACCTGCGGGTCGAGGACGGCCGCCTCGGCCGGTGCGATCCCGAAGACCATGCTGTCGAACGTCTCCAGGCCGGACAGGTAGCCGCCGGCGGGTCCGGCGCCCCGCCCGGGCGGGGGTGGCGTGATCGCGCAGTGGCCGGCGTCGAGGTTGCGCCAGAGCGTCCCGACGTCGTCCGCGCCGGGGTAGCGGCCGGCCACCCCGACGACGGCGATCTCGTGCGGCCCCGCGGCGGGCGGTGGACCGGCGGCGGGCGTCTCGGCCTCGTCGTCGCGCGTCACCGGACCGCACAGGAACGCCTGCTGGAACACGTGGCCGTCGCCCAGCCGCAACGCGGCGCGCACCGGCGCCTCGGCGACCGCGCCGACCGGGCACAGCCCGAGGCCGTGGTCGGCCTGGGCGCCCATCAGCACCTGGCCGAGGTAACCGGCCTCCAGGGCGAGGTACCGCTCGGCGTCGTCGCCGTAGAGCGGGCGGATCGCCCGCGTCTGCCCGACGAGGAGGATCTGGAACGCCGCCCGGTCGTACACCGGCCGGTTGTAGACGAAGTGCGCGGTGCGGTCCAGGGCCGCGCCGTCGTCGATGCGGCGCAGCGTGTGCTCGTCGGGGTGGTGGTAGTAGACGCCGGCCGGCAGCCCGGTGACCCGGTCGCCGGGCACGTGGACGTAGACCTGCACGCCGTAGGTGTCGCCGGCCGACGGGTACAGCCGTCGCGCCCGGTCGCCGTCGGGCAGCGGGCGCAGCAGGCCCAGCAGACCCGCCACCGTGGACAGCGGCACGGGCCGGTCGAGGAAGTCGCGGCGCGAGGCCCGCCGCCGGTACCGCCGCCGCGCGGGGCGCTCCCCGGACAGCGGCACCGCCTCGCCGTCGTCGCGCAGGTCCAGCCGGGCCGCGGCGAAGGCGGACCGCTCGGTGGGGGAGAGCACGTCGACCGTCCGCGGCGGCGGCGCGGCGGCCGGGGGCGGGTCCGCGGGTACGGGTGCGGGCGGGCCGGGCGACAGGTGCGCGGCGATGCCGTCGATCGTCGGGTTCTCCAGCAGCGCCGCCACCGGCACCCGGGTGCCGAGACGCTCGTGCAGCCGGGCCGAGACCTGGACCATGGTGAACGACGTGGCGCCCTGGTCCCACAGGTCGGCCGCCGGGTCGACGGTCTCGCCGAGCAGGTCGGCGAACAGTTCCGTGAGCACCTGACGGACGCCCGGCGCGTGCGGGGCGTCCGCCGGTTCCGGCGGCGCGACCGGTGTGTGTGCGGCGTCCGGCGCGGGCGGCGTGACCGGCGGCAGCGGCCACGGCAGGGCGGCGCGGTCCAGCTTGCCGTTGTCGGTGGCGGGGAACTGCTCCAGCACGGCCAGGTGGCTCGGCACCATGTAGTCGGGCAGCGTCTCGGCGGCGAAGGCCCGCAGGTCGCGTACGGCCGGGGCGGTGCCGCCGGAGGACAGCAGGTACGCCACCAGCTTGCGCTCGCCGCCCTCCTCTCGGGCGACCACCACCGCGTCCTTGACGCCCGGATGGCCGCGCAGCCGGTGCTCGATCTCGCCGAGTTCCACCCGGAACCCGCGGATCTTCACCTGGTGGTCGGCGCGGCCCAGGAAGGTCAGGTTGCCGTCCGGCAGGAACGCCGCCCGGTCGCCGGTGCGGTACATCCGGTCGCCGGGCGGCCCGAACGGGCACGGCACGAACCGGTCCTCGGTGAGGTCCGGGCGGTTGTGGTAACCGACGGCGAGCACCTCCCCGGCGATGTAGAGGTCTCCCTCGACGCCGGGCCGGCACGGGCGCCGGTCGTCGTCCAGGACGTAGTAGCGGGCGTTGTCGATCGGCCGGCCGTACGGGATGCTGCGCCACCCGGGGTCGGCCGTCCCGACCCGGTAGAAGTTCGACCACACGGTGGCCTCGGTCGCCCCGCCGAGGTTGACGATCTCGGCGGCGGTGAAACAGGCCCGCAGCTCGTCGGGCAGGGACAGCGGCGTGTGGTCCCCGCTGAGGAACACCAGCCGCAGGTCGGTGGTGCCGGGCCCGCCGCGGTGCGCGGCGGTCAGCGGTACGACGTGCGCCAGGGTGGTCGGCGCGGAGTTCCAGAACGTGACCGGCTCCCGCAGCAGGACGTCCAGCAGCAGCGCCGGGTCCTTCTGCTGCTCGGAGTCGGCCACGTAGATCGAAGCGCCGTAGCCGAGCAGCCCGAGGATGTCGAACACGGACAGGTCGAAGCCGAGCGACGTCACGCACAGCCCGGTGTCCTCCGGTCCGAAGCGGAACGTCCGGCGCGCCCAGTGCAGGAGGTTGTGCACGGCCCGGTGGGTGACCGCGACCCCCTTGGGCCGGCCGGTGCTGCCGGAGGTGAAGATGACGTACGCGAGGTCGTCCTCGCCGGTGCACGGCTCCGGGTCCGGTACGGCGGCCGCACCGACCCGGTCGGCGTGGACCACGGCGATCCCGTCCGGCCGGCCCGGCGCGGGCAGGTCCAGGTCACCGGTCGTGACGAGCGCGATCGCGCCCGCGTCGGCGAGCATCAGCGCGGCCCGCGCCGGCGGCAGTGACGGCTCCACCGGCAGGTAGGCGCCACCGGCCTTGAGCACGCCGTACACGGCGGCGACCATGAGCGGCCCCCGGGCGACGCTGATCCCGACCACGGATCCGGCGCCGACGCCCGCGGCGCGCAGCCGGACCGCGATCCGGTTCGCCACCGCGTTCAGCTCACCGAAGGACGTGGTCCCGCCGCGCCCGCGTACGGCGACCGCCTCGGGCCGGGCCCGGGCCTGGGCCTCGAACAGCAGGTGCACCGGCCCGGCGTGCGGGAACTCGACGGCGGTGTCGTTCCACCCGTACAGGACGTCGCCGAGGTCCGCCAGCTCGGCCAGCGCCGACCGGTACGCGTCGAAGATCCGGTCCAGGTCGTCGTCGCCGATCGCGTCCTCGGTGGCGTCCCAGAACAACCGCAGCGTGTCGTCGCCCTCGTCGATCGCGATGCAGTCCAGCGCCACGTCGGGTGTGCACGTCAGCCACGGGCCGGCTGTCACCCCGTCCGGCAGCGGCACGTCGCCGAGTTCGAGCAGCCCGGTGCACACGACCGGGTAGCCGGCGCCGCCGTCGCGCATCCGCCGCAGCACCAGCCGCCGCAGCTCGGCCAGGCCCGACGCGCCGTCCGCCGCCGCGTCGGCGGTGATCTGCCGGTCGTAGCGCTCGGCGAGGTCGAGCAGGCCCTCGCCCGGCTCGCCCGCGGCCAGCCAGCTCAGCGCGGTCAGCTCGGCGGGCCGGAACGGCTCGGACCGCGGCGTCCACCGCACCAGCGGCACCGCGAAGCGGTCGTGGTGGCAGGTGCCGAGCGCGGTGGTGAGCGCGGCCATGAGCAGCGCGTCGAGCGCGAGGCCGCGTTCCCGGGCCAGCCGCCGGATCCGCGTCCAGCCCGCCACCCGGGCGGTACGCCGCCGCCGCGGCCCGGCGTGCGCCTCGATCGGCGGGCCGGGCGGAAGGTCGGCCAGGCGGTCCTGCCAGTACCGGCGGGCGTGCGGGTCCGGCGGCGCCTGCGGCGCGCGGGGCGGCCCGGCCACCGGCGTGCCCGGGTCGGCGTAGCGGCGCATCAGCTCGCGCAGCAGCAGGTGGATGCTGCGGCCGTCGGCCACCAGCAGGTCCAGCGCCACGTGCACGGTCGCCGCGCCGGCCTCGTCCACCTGGACGCGCAGCTCACCCTGGGGGAGCCGGCCGAGCGGGAAGGCCCGCCCCACCATGTCCCGCTGCACCGCGTCGGACGACGGCCCGCCGGGCCCGGTCACCGGGATGTGCCACCGGTCCGGCACGTCGTCGCGGGTGACCAGCCGGCCGTCCGGGGTGACGACGGTCCGCAGCGGCTCGTGCGCGGCGAGCAGGCCCAGCCACGCCGACTCCAGCCGGGACAGGTCGAGCCGGTCGACGGCGAAGGCGTGCACCACCTGGCAGCCGCTCCACGGCCCGGTGCCGCCCGTGGTCCGGGCCACGAAGTACGCCTGCTGGAGGTCGTTGAGGGGACGGCCGGCGTCGTCGGGGACGGGCCGCAGCCAGCGCAGCGTGTTGACGAACCAGGCGAAGGTCGCGGCGACCACGCCCGGGGCGAAGGCGTCCTCCGCGACGTCCCACCGCACGCGCAGCTCCCCGTCGCGCTCGCCGATCTGCGCGTCGAGCGTGACGCCGGTGGTCTGGCTGACCGCGTACCGGCCGTCGGCGCCGGTGCCGCCCACGTCGAGCAGGCTGGTGAACACCACCGGCAGCCGCGCCGGGACCGGCAGCCGGCGCGACCGCAGCTCACGGAGCGCGGCCACGCCGGGCACGTCGGCGTGTTCGAGGTCGCGGCGCAGCCGGTCGTGGACCGCCCGGGCGGCCTCGGCGAACGGCCGCCCGGTCGTCGGCTCGGCGACGAACACGGTGGTCGAGGTGAACGGCCCGGGCACACCGGCCGCGTCGGCGGGCAGCCACAGCCGGCTGTTGGTGGTGAGCACGAGCGAGAACGCCGCGTCGGCGCCGGCCCGCCGCAACGCCTCGGTGAAGGCGGTGAGCACCACAGCGGTCGGGGAGACGCCGAGATCGACCGCGTACGCGGTCACCGCGGCCCACTCGCGCCGGGTCAGCGCCGCCGTGTACGGCACCCGCACCGGGCCGGGCTCCACGCCGGAGGTGGGCAGGGCGGGTCCGGGTGGCAGGTCGCGCAGCGCGTCGGCCCAGTACTCCAGGCCGGCGCGGTACCCGTCGCCGTCGCGGTGGGCGGCGAGCGCCACGCCGAGGTCCCGCAGCGAGGCGCCGGGGGCGGGCAGCTCGTGGCCGGGGTCGTCGTAGAGCGCCCGGAGCTGCTCGACGAGCAGCTCCAGCCCGGCGCCGTCGACGATCGCCGCGTCGACGCTGAGGTGCAGCACACCGCCGCCGTCCGGGGCACGGGTCACCTCGACCGTCCACAGCGGCTCGTCGGCCGGGCCGTAGGAGTGGTGGGAGAGGCGCCGGCGTACCTCCTCGGCGTCGGCGCCGACCGGCATGGTCCAGTCCGGCGGCCGCTCGGCCACCCGCTGACGCCCGTCGGGGGCCAGCACGAGCCGCAGCGCCTCGTGGTGCCCGACCAGCCGCCCCCACGCCGCGCGCAGGCGGTCCACGTCCAGGTCGGCGACGTCGTACTCGCGGTAGAGGTGGCAGCCGGGCCCGCCGGTCGCCTTGGCCAGCAGGTAGCCCTCCTGAAGCGGGGTGAGCGGGAACGGCTCGTGCCGCCGCCCGGGCTCGGGGCGTACATCGGGACGCAGCCCCGCACCGGCGGGCGCGGCCCGGGCGGCCAGCTCGGCCAGTTCCCGGGCGGTGGCGCAGCGGCGCAGCGCGTCGGTCGGCAGCTCGGTGCCGAACGCGGCGCCGACCTCCAGCAGCACCCGCGCGGCGGCGAGGGAACCGAGTCCCAGGTCGCCCAGGTCCGTGTCGGCGTCCGCCGTGACTCCGGCCGGCAGCACGCCCGACAGGACGCCCAGGACGATCTCCACGCGGTCCGGGATGGCGGTCTGCTCGTTCATGCGCTCCCCGCTCCGAAGGCCGGCCCTGTCGCCGCAACCTAAGCGGCGCCGGACCGGGCGTGCTGCTCAACTCTGGGCAGCCAGTGCGTCCGGCGGGCCGGACAGTCCAAGTCGTGTCCACCAGACCGAAGTCCGCCTGGGTGTTCCCGGGGCAGGGCGCGCAGCGCCGGGGCATGGGCGGTGACCTGTTCGACCGCTTCCCGGCCGAGTGCGCCGCCGCCGACCGGATCATCGGCGTACCGGTGGCCCGGCTGTGCCGCGACGACGCCCTGCTCGGCGACACCCGGTACGCGCAGCCGGCGCTGTTCGTGGTCGGCGCGCTCGCCTACCTGGCGGCACGCGACGAGGAGCCGCCGCCGGACTACCTCGCCGGGCACAGCCTCGGCGAGTACGCGGCGCTGTTCGCGGCCGGCTGCCTGGACTTCGAGGACGCGCTGCGCCTGGTGTGCCGCCGCGGCGAGATCATGGCGCGGGCGGCCGGCGGCGGCATGCTCGCCGTGCTCGGCGAACGGCTGGACCGGCTGCCCGGGGTGCTCGCCGACGCCGGTGTCGACGACGTGGACGTGGCCAACGACAACGCCGACGGCCAGGTGACGCTCTCCGGCCCGCGCGAGTCGCTGTCGGCCGCGGCGCGGGCGGTCACCGCCGCCGGTCTGGGCCGCTGCGTCACGCTTCCGGTGGCCGCCGCGTTCCACTCGCGGTACATGCGCGCCGCCGCGGCCGAGTTCGCCGACGTGCTGTCGGAGGTCCGGTTCGCGCCGCCGCGGGTGCCGGTGATCTCCAACGTGACCGCCCGGCCGCACGACCCGCTGCTGCTGCCCGACCTGCTCGCCGTGCAGCTGCGCCGCCCGGTGCGGTGGCGCGAGACGATGGCGTACCTGGTCGGCCGCGGCGTGCGCACGGTGCGTGAGCTGGGTCCGGGCCGGGTGCTGACGGACCTGTTCCGCCCGGTGCTCGCGGCGGCGCCGGCCGTGCCGGACGGCGGCGACCGGGGACCGGCGGCGCTCGGCTGTCAGCGGTTCCGCGCCGACTACGGCGTCACGTGGGCCTACCTCGCCGGCTCGATGTACCGCGGGATCAGCTCGGTGGCGATGGTCGCCCGCCTGGGCAAGGCGGGCCTGCTCGGCTTCTTCGGCGCGGGTGGCTTCGACCGCGACGAGGTCGAGGCGGTCCTGCGCTCGCTCACCGCGGATCCCGGTCCGGGCCGCTTCGGCATGAACCTGCTGGCGATGCCGGACAACCCGGCGCTGGAGTCGGCGCTGGCGGAGCTGTACGTCCGGCACGACGTCCGCTACGTCGAGGCGGCCGGGTACACCGGCGTCACCGCGGCGCTGGTGCGGTTCCGGTTCGCCGGCGCGCACCTGAGCGCCGACGGCACCCCGGTCGCCGTCCGGCACGTCGTGGCGAAGGTGTCCCGGCCCGAGGTCGCGGCCGCGTTCCTGGCACCGCCGCCGGCGTCCGTGCTCGCCGCTCTCGTGGCCGAGGGCGCGCTGTCCGCCGGGGAGGCCGCGGCGGCGGCGCGGCTGCCGGTCAGCGGCGACCTGTGCGCCGAGGCCGACTCGGCCGGGCACACCGACGCGCGGTCTGCGCTGACGCTCGTGCCGGACCTCGTCCTGCTGCGTGACGCGGAGATGCTCCGGCACCGCTACCCGGAGCGGATCCGGGTGGGCGCCGCGGGCGGGCTGGGCACCCCGGAGGCGGTCGCCGCGGCGTTCGTGCTCGGCGCCGACTTCGTGGTCACCGGGTCGATCAACCAGGCCACCCCGGAGGCCGGGACGTCACCGGAGGTCAAGGATCTGCTGGCGCGCGCCGGGATCCAGGACACGGCGTACGCGCCGGCCGGTGACACGTTCGAGTTCGGCTCCCGCGTGCAGGTGCTGCGCCGCGGCACGATGTTCGCGGCGCGGGCCACCCAGCTGCTCCAGCTCTACCACCGCTACGACACCTGGGACGAGGTGCCCGCCGCGATCCGCGACGCCGTGGAACGGACCACCTTCCGCCGGCCGTTCGCGCAGGTGTGGCGGGAGACCGAGCGGCACTACCGGGACACCGGCCGGGCCGCGGAGGTGGAGCGCGCCGACCCGCGCCGGCGGATGGCACTGGCGTTCAAGTGGTACTTCGCCCACGCCACGGACGTGGCGCTGCGCGGCGACACCACGGAACGGGCGAACTTCCAGGTCCACACCGGACCGGCGATGGGCGCCTTCAACAGGTACGTGCGCGGCACCGAACTGGCCGACTGGCGGCTGCGGCACGTCGACGTCATCGCCGAACTGCTGATGCGCGGCGCGGCCGACGTCCTGCGCCGGCACTGTCCGCCGGTGGCCAGTAGTGAGCAGAGCGGCTGCTCCGATGCTGACTAGCGTGTCCGGGCGCCCACCGAACCAGCCGAAGCGAAGGAGTCTCCGATGACCACCACATCGAGTCCGCCGTTCGTGTTGCCGACCGCCCAGGCCCAGACCTCGATCGACCGGGCCGCGATCCTGCACTCGGGCAACGCCGGCGTGATCGTCGAACGGGTCGGTCAGTTGCGTGCCGAGTTCCGCTCCGAGGCCCGGCAGTTCGCCCGGGAGCTGTCGGAGTACCTCAACACCAACTACGCCGGCATCATCACGGTGTTCGTCTACGAGGAGACCTTCGGCACGAAGGACCGCCTCCACTGGCTGATGCACCTGAAGTCGCTGCACGCGTACGAGACGCTGATCGAGATGGGCAGCCGCGACGCCGGGTGGCGGGACATCATCATGCGCCAGCGCATCGACCCCGCGCGCGGCGGCGGCACGTGGGACCGGATGTTCCTCGACGGCGACCTGCACGAGACGGTGCTCATCCCGTCGGCCTTCGGCATGTACGGCACGTCGGACGAGACGCCGGACTCGGTGCGGACCACCGACGGCGCGGCCACGTTCACCGTGCCCACCGCGCAGCTCCAGACCGACGTGCCGGTCGAGGACCAGCTCAACTCCGCCACCTGCGGCATCCTCATGCACCGCACCGGCGAGCTGCGCTACGAGTTCCGCGCCGAGGGGCGCGCGTTCGCCCGGGCGCTGTGCGAGAGCTGGAACCGGGCGCTGGCCGGCCACGCCACCATCTACCTGTACGAGGAGGCGTTCGGCCGGTCCGACCGCATCCACCACTTCATCCACCTGAAGTCGCTCAGCTCGTACTACACGCTGATGGGCGTCCGCGCGATGAGCGACCCCGCCACCCGCGAGGTGTTCACCCGCCAGTGGATCCCGGAGGAGAAGGGCGGCGGGGGCTGGGAACGGATGTTCGTCCAGTCCAGCCTGTCCGACCTGTCGCTCACGCCCCAGCACTGGGGCATGTACGCCACCAAGACGGAGCGGTGACCGATGCCCGTGACTGACTGCCTGCACACGATCTTCGCCCGGCGGGCGGCGGAACAGCCGCACCGGATCGCGGTGACCTGCGGCGACCACCGGCTGTCCTACAGCGAGCTGGACCGGCTCTCCGGTGAGCTGGCCGAGCGGCTGCGCGGGTACGGGGTGCGCCCCGGCGTCCACGTCGGAGTGTGCGTCGACCGCTCGGTCGACCTGGTCGTGTCCGTCCTGGCGGTGGTCAAGGCGGGTGGCGCGTACGTGCCGGTGGACGCCGAGCATCCGGCCGCGCGGGTCGCGGCGGTGCTGGCCGGCAGCCGGGTTCCGGTGACGGTGGCGGTGACCCGGACCGCCGACTCCCTCGCGGAGTGGTCGGGCCCGGTGCTGTGGGCCGACGACAGCGAGGACGACGACGCCGCCGACGACGAGGACGAGGACACCGACGGCGACGACACCGACGGCGAGGACCCGCAGGGCGAGGTCACGGCGGTCGAGGTCACGGCCGCCGACGGCACGGCGGAGCGGGCCGGCGGCACCGGCGCCGTGGTGGAGCCCGCCGCCGAGGCCGGGCCGGACGACCCCGCGTACGTCATCCACACGTCCGGTTCCACCGGGGCGCCGAAGGGCGTGGAGGTGACCCACCGCAGCGTCGTGGCGCTGCTGGAGCACGGCGCCGGACGGTTCGGCTTCGGCAGCGAAGACACGTGGACGCTGTTCCACTCGATCGGCTTCGACTTCTCCGTCTGGGAGCTGTGGGGCGCGCTGCTGTCCGGCGGCCGGCTCGTCGTCGTACCGGGGCGCGTGGCCCGGACCCCGGCGCTGATGCTGGACCTGGTGCGGCGCGAACAGGTCACCGTGCTCAACCAGACCCCGTCGGCGTTCCGCCAGTTCGCCGCCGCCTACCTGGCCGACGAGGGCCCGGACGAGCTGCGCCTGGTGGTGTTCGGCGGCGAGCGGCTCGACGTCGGGGTGCTGGCGCCGTGGATCGCCCGGCGCGGCGACGACCGGCCGGAGCTGGTCAACATGTACGGCATCACCGAGGTGACGGTGCACGCCACCGCCCGCCGGATCGTCGCGGCGGACCTCGACCGGCCGTCGGTGAGCCCGATCGGCCGGCCCCTGCCCGGCGTCCGGATCGAGCTGCGCGACGAGACCGGCGCGGTGGTGCCCGACGGCACACCGGGGGAGCTGTACGTGGCGGGCGCCGGGCTGGCGCGGGGATACCTGCACCAGCCGGAGTTGACCGCCGAGCGGTTCGTCACCTCCGGCGGTGAGCGCTGGTACCGCTCCGGGGACCGGGCCGTGCGGACCGACGGCGACCTGGTCTACCTCGGCCGGGTCGACAGGCAGTTGAAGGTCCGCGGCTACCGGATCGAGCCGGGGGAGGTGGAGGCGGCGGTCCTGGCCCATCCCGGCGTCGGCACCGCGCTGGTGACCGCCCAGGACTTCGGCGAGGGCGACGTACGCCTGGTCGCCTACGTCACGCCCCCGCCCGGCGCGGACCCGCACACGCTCACCGAGGCGGACCTCGCCGCGACCGTGGCGGACCTGCCCGGCTACCTGCGGCCGTCCCGCTTCCACGTGGTCGCCGACATCCCGCTCACCGTGCAGGGCAAGGCCGACGTGGCGGTCCTGGACCGCCTGGCCGAACCGGCCGGCGACGACGCCGTGTCCGGGGTGAAGGCGATCGCCGACGAGGTGCTGCGCCGCGACGTGCCGGTGGACGGCGACCTGTTCGACCTCGGCGCCACGTCGCTGGCCCTCACCCGGATCGTGGCCATGGTGAACGACCGGTTCGGCATCGCGCTGACCGGCGCCGAGATGGAGGAACCCACGGTCGGGTGCCTCGCCGAGGTGGTGGACGCGTCCCGACGCCACCATTCCCTGCAACAGGTAGGAGGATGACATGGAGGACGACTACACGCTCACCGACGAGGAGCTGGCCGGCTTCCACCGCAACGGGTACTTCGGCCCGTTCCCGGTGTACGAGGTCGAGGAGATGCAGCGGCGGTGGCGGCGGGAACGGCTGCGCCTGCTGGACCGCTCGCACGCGGTCTACCAGGACGAGGCCGCGCTCTCCGGCAACACCAACATCTCCAACTACGACCGGCACCTGGACAACGAGTTCCTGGCCGACCACATCTGCCACCCGCGCATCGTCGACCGCGTCGTCAGCGTGCTCGGCCCGGACGTGCAGTGCTGGCGGTCGGAGTTCTTCCCCAAGTACCCCGGCGACGAGGGCACCGACTGGCACCAGGCCGACACGTTCGCCAACGCCTCCGGCAAGCCGCAGATCCTCTGGCCCGGCGACGCGAAGGACTTCGGCGGCACGATCACCGTCTGGACGGCCTTCACCGAGGCCAACGAGGAGACCGGGTGCCTCCAGTTCATCCCGGGCACCCACCGGACGATGTTCTACGACGAGACCAAGCGCATGCACTACGACCCGTCCTCCATCAACAGCACCGACAAGGACGGCGTACGCCGCGGCTTCTTCGGCTACGACTACCGCGAGCTGCAGATCGACCCGGACTGGAAGCCCGACGAGTCCAAGGCGGTGTCGATGGTGATGCGGCCCGGCGAGGCGATCATGTTCTGGTCCACGCTGATGCACGCGTCGCTGCCGCACGCCGGGCGGACCGAGGAGATGCGGCTCGGCTTCGCCGGCCGGTACGTGCCGGTGTCGGTGGACGTCTACCCGGACACCGACGTCATCGAGGAGTACGGCGGCGCCGTGTCGCTGGACCGCTGGGGCTCGGTGCTCGTCGCGGGACACAACGGCAACCCGCACAACCGGATGGCGACCGAGACCACGCGGGGTCACCGGTTCACCCGGCGGGACCGCTCCGGGGCGCGGGTGTCGCCGGCATGACCGTCTTCGAGGTCGTGAAGGCGAGCCTCGTCGAGGTCGTCCCGGACGTCGACCCGGCGAGTGTCACCGCCGGGCGCACGCTGAGCGACCTCGGCTGCACGAGCATCGACCGGGCCGAGGTCGTGACGCTGGCCATGGAGCGGCTCGGCATCGTGGTGCCGATCTCCGAGTTCCGCGACGTCAACGACCTCGACCGGATCGTCGAGCTGCTGCGGACACACATGTGAGCACGGTCGCGGTGACCGGCACCGGGATCGTCTGCGCGATCGGGGCGGACGTCCCGTCGTTCACCACGGCGCTGCGGGCGGGCCGCAGCGGTGTCGTCGGCACCGCTGACGGCCTGGCCGCGCCGATCACCGGGTGGTCCTTCGAGGACGCGGTGGCCGGCGCGCCCGAACCGCTGCGCCGCCGGGCGGTCCGGGCCGCGGCCCGGGCGCCGCGGCCGGTGCGGGCCGCCGTCGCGGCGGCGCTGCAGGCGTGGACCGGGGCCGGCCTGCCCGGCGCCCGGATCCCCGGCGACCGGGTCGGCATCGTGGTGGCCGGGCACAACCTGACCGCGCGCTACACGCACGAGCTGTACCGGACCTGGCAGGAACGGCCGGCGTACCTGCCGGCCCGGTTCGCCCTGCACGTCCAGGACACCGACCACGTCGGCACGCTCAGCGAGGTGCTGTCCGCGACCGGCGAGGGGTTCACCGTCGGCGGGGCGTCGGCCAGCGGCAACGTCGGCATCGTGCACGCCGCCCGGCTGGTCGCCGCCGGCGCGGTGGACTGCTGCGTCCTGGTCGGCGCGGTCACCGAGCTGACACCGATGCACCACCGGGGCTTCGCCGTGCTCGGCGCGCTCGCCGAGCCGGGCGGCGACCCGGCCGCCGCCTGCCGGCCGTTCGACCAGGACCGGCGCGGTTTCGTGCCCGGCGAGGCCGCCGCGGCGCTGGTGCTGGAACGCCCCGCCGCCGCGGCCCGGCGGAGTGCGGAGGTCCTGGCGACGGTGCCCGGGTACGCGCTCGGCCTGGACGCCAACCGGCTCGCCGACCCCGACGCGGCCGGGCAGGCCCGCGTGATCCGGGCCGCCCTGGCCGCCGCGGGACTGGCCCCGCACGAGGTGGACTACGTCAACGCCCACGCCACCGGTTCCCGGCTGGGCGACGAGACGGAACTCGCGTCGCTGCACGACGTGCTCGGCGCCGCCGCCGGCCGGCCGTGGGTGAACGCCACCAAGGCGCTGACCGGTCACTGCCTCGGGTCGGCCGGGGTGGTCGAGGCCGTCGCCACGGTCGCGCAGCTCACCGGCGGCTTCGTGCACCCCAACCCGAACCTGGCCCGACCGATCGACGCCCGGATCCGGTTCGCCGGCCCCGGGCCCGAGCCCGCCCGGCTGCGGTACGCGCTGTCCACCGGCTTCGGCTTCGGGGGCGTCAACACGGCCGTGGTCCTCGCCCGTACCGCCGATGGAGGTTGAACGATCATGTACGACGTCGTCGTCGTCGGGGCCCGCTGCGCGGGCGCGCCGACCGCCATGCTCCTGGCCCGCCAGGGCCACCGGGTGCTGCTGCTGGACCGCAGCGGCTTCCCGGCCGACAAGCTCTCCACGCTCTACATCCAGCAGCCGGGCGTCGCGCGGCTGGCCCGCTGGGGCCTGCTGGACGCGCTGCGGGCCACCGGCTGCCCGCCGCTGGACCACGTCGTCTACGAGCTGGGTGACGTCCGCGTCGAGGGCTGCTGCAGCGGCATCGACGGCATCCGCGCGGCGTACGCGCCCCGCCGCTCGATCCTGGACCCGCTGCTGGCCGGCGCCGCGGTCGACGCGGGCGCCGAGTTCCGCGACGACTGCCGGGTCACCGGCCTGCTGTGGGAGGACGACCGGGTCGTCGGGGTGCGCACCGACCGCGGCGACGAGCGGGCCGCGCTGGTCGTCGGCGCCGACGGGATGCGCTCCACGGTCGCCGGGCTCGTGAACGCGCCGACGACGACCGCCCACCCGCCGCTGACCTGCGCGTACTACGCGTTCTGGGACGGGCCGAAGACGCACTTCGAGATGTACGAGGGCGACACCGGCTGGGTGTCGGCGGTGCCGACGAACGACG
This sequence comes from Micromonospora sp. WMMD1274, assembly GCF_049179035.1. Lineage (NCBI taxonomy): Bacteria > Bacillati > Actinomycetota > Actinomycetes > Micromonosporales > Micromonosporaceae > Micromonospora > Micromonospora sp. WMMD1274. The sequence continues at coordinate 44,320 of NZ_JBMHMG010000001.1, read as the reverse complement.
GCGCCGTGCTCATCGCCGCCTACTACCCGCAGCAGCGCTTCGACGAGGTCCGGCACGACGCGCAGGCGGCCTACCTGGACAACGTGCGGACCAACGCGCCGCGGCTGTACGAGCAGATGGAGCGCGGCCGGCAGATCGGGGCCGTGCACGGCACCGGTGACCAGCAGAACTTCTTCCGCCGCGCGCACGGCCCCGGCTGGGCGCTCGCCGGCGACGCCGGCCACCACAAGGACTCGCTGACCGCGCGCGGCATCTCCGACGCGTTCATGCAGGCCGAACTGCTCGCCGAGACGGTGGGCGGGCACCTGGCCGACCGGACACGGCTCGACGCCGCGCTGGCCGACTACGACCGGGAACGCGAGCAGCGGCTGATGGAGAACTACCAGGCGACCCTGCTGGTGGCCCAGGCCGAGGCGCGGGACAAGCGCCGCGCGCTGCTGCGCGCCGTCGGCAGCAGCCCCGAGCTGACCACCCGCTACTTCGACGCGGTGGCCGGGATCGTCTCGCTGCGGGAGCTGTACACCCCGGAACTGATGGCGCTGATGTCCGCCCCGACGGCCACCTGACACCGCGCCCTATTGAGCAGACACCCGTGCCGATGATCGGCGACCGTCAGATCCGCAGACGTCTTGCGATCCGATTTCACCGGCACGACTTTTTGTGGAGGAACCATGTCGCCCACCCCGTACGACTCGCCGTTCAATCGCCGCGCGCTGCTCCGGATGGGCCTCGTCGCGGGCGCCGCGGTGGCCGGCGTGCCGCTGCTGTCGGCCTGCGGCGACGACGAGGAGCCGTCGCCGGCGGCGGCCGGCGGGGGGTCGCTGGCGGTGCTGAAGGTGGGCGCGCCGAACGCGGTCACCGACGCCGAGGCCGGCAACCCGCTGCTGACCAGCATCGGCGCGACGCTCATCGTCATGCGGCACGTGTACGACTCACTGATGGTGCTCGACAACGGCGAGTACAAGTACCAGCTCGCCGAGTCGGTGCAGCCCAACGCCGACGGCAGCGTGTGGACGATCAACCTGCGTTCCGGGGTGACGTTCCACGACGGCAAGCCGGTCACCGCCGCCGACGTGGTGCACAGCATCCGTACGCTCGGCGCCAAGCCCAGCAACCGGGCCTCCGTCTACGCCAACGTCGACCTCGCCAAGGTGACGGCCGTCGACGACCGCACGGTCACCGTGCCGCTGCTGACCCCGCGCGGCGACTTCAAGGAAGCCGTCCTCGTCGTCTTCTCGCCGGTCTTCCCGGCCGGCATGACCGAGTTCAGCAAGCCGATCGGGTCGGGCCCGTACCGGCTGGCCGAGCGCAACGGCACCACGACCCGGCTGGTCGCCAACGAGCAGTACTGGGGCGGCAAGCCGAGCGTCGCCGAACTCCAGGTGGTCGGCATCCTCGACGCCGGCGCCCGGCTGTCGGCGCTGAAGGCGGGGCAGGTCGACTACGCCGTCAGCATCAGCTCCACCGGCGCGAAGACCGAGGCGGCGAACAGCGAACTCACGGTCGTCCGGGGCGGCCCGGCGAACGCCAACGCGCTGTCGTTCGCGATGAACCAGAAGCTCGCGCCGTTCGACGACGCCCGGGTCCGCCAGGCGGTCCGGCTCGCGGTGGACCGGCAGGCGCTGGTCGACAACGCGCTGCTCGGGCTCGGCTCGACCGCCGACGACGTGGTCGGCAAGAGCCTGCCCGGCTACGCCGACCTGCCGGCGCGCGCCCGCGACCTGGAGCAGGCGAAGCGGCTGTTCGCCGAGGCCGGGATCACCAAGCTGACGCTGCGGACCGGCGAGCTCGTCCCCGGCATGCTCAACGCCAGCCGGCTGCTGGCCCAGCAGCTCAAGGAGGCGGGCGTCGAGCTGACGCTCCAGGAGATCTCGCCCGACGCCTACTACGCCGACCTCACCACGCTGGCCACGCACCCGTTTCAGGCGTTCTACTACGTGAACCGGCCGGCCGCCGTGCACCTGTCGGCGGTCACCCACGGCAAGGCGCCGTTCAACGTCACCGGCACGTCGGCCGCCTACCAGGAGCGGCTGGCGAAGGCCCAGGCGACAGTCGACGACAACGCCCGCGCGGAGGCGTTCAAGGCGTTGCAGGAGGAGTTCTACAAGGAGGGCGGCGACCTGCTGTGGGGCTTCCAGGAGCAGCTCGACGCCGCCCGTAAGGGGATCAGCGGGGTCCGCACGATGCAGTCGATCCAGCTGTTCGACCGGGCGACCGGGCCGGCGTGACCGCGCTCGGGTTCCTGGCCCGACGGCTGCTGGCGACGGTAGCCACGCTGTTCGCGGTGGCGGTAGTGCTCTTCGCCGGCTCGGAGGTGCTCCCGGGTGACGCCGCGTCGGCGTCACTCGGGCCCGACGCCACCATCGAGAAGGTCGCGCAGCGCCGGGCCGAACTCGGCGTCGACCGGCCCTGGCCGGTGCGGTTCGTCGAGTGGGGGACCGCGGCGCTGCGCCTCGACCTGGGCACCAGCACCTCGATGCACCGGCCGGTGGTCGACGTCGTCGCCGAGCCGCTGGCCGCCACCGGCCTCCTGGTCGGCCTCACCGCGGCGGTGACGGTGCCGCTGGCGATGGGACTGGGGCTGCTCACCGGGCTGCGGCCGGGCGGCCGGGTGGACCGGGCGGTGTCGGCGGTCGCGGTGGTGGCGGTGTCGATCCCGCAGTTCGTCACCGCCGGCCTGCTCGTGCTGGTCTTCGCCGACCTGTGGCCGCTGCTGCCGGCGATCTCGCTCCCGCCGCTGGGCGGCGGACCGCTGGACCGGCCGGAGATCCTGGTGCTGCCGGTGGCCGCGCTGACGCTGTTCGGCGCGGCGTGGGCGAGCCGGATCGTGCGGGCCACGGTCATCGACGCGGACGCGATGCCCCACGTCGAGGCGGCCCGGCTGGCCGGGCTGCCCGAGCGGGTGGTCGTGGCGCGGCACCTGCTGCCCGCGGCGGCGCCGCCGTGCGCGCAGACGTTCGCGTGGCTGCTGTCCGGGCTGTTCGGCGGCACCACTGTGGTCGAGGTGGTGTTCAACTACCCGGGCCTGTCGCAGACGCTGGTGGCGGCGGTCCGCAACCACGACACCGCCGTCCTGGAGGGGGTCGGGCTGCTCCTCGCCGCGATCATCCTCGTCTCGTTCATCGTGGCCGACCTGCTCGTCCTCGCGGTCGACCCCCGGCTGCGGGTGGCCGCCCGATGAGGGCCGCGCGGTGGCTGCTCGCCGGGACGGCAGCGGCCGTGGTGCTGCTCGTGCTGGGCGTCGCGTTGTTCGGCCCGCTGTTCGCCGGCGAGCCGGAGCGGATCGTCGGGCTGCCCTACAGCGCGCCGACGGCGGGCAGCCCGCTGGGCACCGACAGCGCCGGACGGGACGTGCTGGACCGGGTGCTGGCCGGCGGCCGGCCGCTGGTGGCCGTGCCGGTGGTGGCGACGATCCTGGCAACCGTGCTCGGCCTGGTGCTGGGCCTGCTCGGCGGCTACTTCGCCGGGATCACCGACGCCGTGGTGTCCCGGCTGGACTACCTGCTGCTGGGCCTGCCGCCGGTGCTGATCCTGCTGGTGCTGCTGCACGGCTGGGGGTACAGCGCCACCACGATGATCATCGTGGTGGTGCTGACCGGCACGCCGTTCGTCTCCCGGGTGACCCGGGCCGAGACGCTCCGCGCGGTCGAGGACGGCTACGTGGTGGCCGCCTACGCCGGCGGCGACTCGCACCTGTCGGTGATCGTCCGGGAGATCCTGCCGAACATCGTCCGGCCGGTGCTCGCCGACTTCGGCACCCGCCTCGCCATCGCGGTCACGCTGACGGCGGCGGCGGCGTTCCTCGGCTTCGGCTCCAGCGGCCCGAACTGGGGGGCCATGATCAGCCAGAACGTCGAGGGCATCCAGCTCACCCCGTGGGGCGTCGCGGTGCCGGCGGTCCTGCTCGGCGTGCTCACCGTCGCCGCGAACCTCGGCATCGACCGGATCGTCGGGCGGGTGCTGCGATGATCGAGATCAGCGGGCTGCGGGTCGAGGACACCGCCGGGCGGGCCGTCCTGGAGAACCTGTCGTTACGCGTCGCCGAGGGCGAGCGGGTCGCCGTCGTCGGCGAGTCCGGGGCGGGCAAGACAACGCTGGCGATGGCCCTCGTCGGGGCGGTACGGCGCGGACTACGGGTGGCCGGAGGCACGGTCGTGGTCGACGGGCACGACGTGCTGACGGCCTCCGGCGCCGAGGTGCGGCGGGTCCGGCGGCGGGTGCTGGCGTACCTCCCGCAGGATCCGCCGTCGGCGCTGAGCCCGACGTTGCGGGTGCGGGCGCAGATCCGCGAGCTGGCCGCGGACCGGTCCGACGCGGCCGTGAGCCGTGGGCTGGCCGAGGTGGGCCTGCCCGGCGACCGGGCCTTCCTGCGCCGGTACCCGCACCAGCTCTCGGGCGGTCAGCAGCAACGCCTGGCGCTGGCCCGGCTGCTGGCCGGCGACCCGCGCGGCCTGGTGCTGGACGAGCCGACCACGGGTCTGGACGGGCTGGTGCGCAAACAGGTGCTCGACCAGTTGGACCGGCTCTCCGCCGATCGCGGGCTGGCGGTCGTGCTCGTCACCCACGACCTCGCGGCGGCGGCCCGGATGACCGATCGCCTGATCGTGCTGCGGGGCGGCGTCGTGGTGGAGCAGGGACCGACCGCGCAGGTGCTCACCCGGCCGGCCGCCGCGTACACCCGGGACCTGCTCGCCGCGGTGCCGGACCTGCCGGCGGAGATGCGCCGTCGCGCCGCCACGCCCCAGCGGGGCGCGGAGGTCCTGACCGTGTCCGGGCTGTCGGTGCCGCGGGGTGGCCGGGTCGTCCTGGACGACGTGTCCCTGCGGTTGCGTGCCGGCGAGGCGCTTGCCCTGCTGGGCACGTCGGGCTGCGGCAAGACGACGCTCGCCCGGGCCGTCGTCGGAACGCTGCGCCCCAGCTCAGGCCGGGTGACGCTGTCCGGCGAGGTCCTGGAGCCGACGCTCGGGCGCCGGCCGGTGCACCAGCGACGCCGCTTGCAGCTCATCCCGCAGGACTCCGGCGGGTCGCTGAACCCGCGGCGGCCGGTGGGCGCGGCGATCGGCCGGGTGGTCCGCCTGGCCGGTGGGATGACGGCCGAGGCGGCCGCGGCGGAGACCCGACGGCTGATGGGGCTCGTCGGCCTGCCGGGGGAGCTGGCGTCGCGGCTGCCGCGGGAGCTGTCCGGCGGGCAGCGGCAACGCGTCGCGATCGCCCGCGCGCTCGCCGCCGGGGCCGACGTGCTCGTCTGCGACGAGATCACGTCGAGCCTCGACGCCCAGGTGGCGGCCTCGGTCCTGGCGCTGCTCGACTCGCTGCGGCGGACCCTGGGCCTGGCGGTGCTCATCGTGACGCACGACCTCGGTGTGATCGCTCGCAACGCGGACCGGGTCGCCGTGCTCAGCGGCGGGCGGATCGTCGAGGAGGGGAGTGTCGAGCAGGTGTTCGGCAACCCGCGCCACGAGGCGAGCAGGATGCTGCTGGACGCCGCGCGGCCCGTCACGGCGGCGGCGGACGTGCCGTGAGCGCCCGAGACGGAGGGCCGCTCCCGGTTTCCCGGTAGCGGCCCTCCGTCTCGGTATCAGGGCGTCAGACGAGTTCGTCGAGGAGCTCGTAGTTCAGCGTGAAGGTGTGGCTGCCGTCCTCCAGCTTGCGCATGGTGGCGGTGCCCTGGATGCCGGCGAGCCCCTCGGTGCCGGTCCCCGGCACGATGTGCCACTCGGCGCCGCCCTCCTCGTCGCTCATCAATCCGACGGCCTGGTGCTGGAGCATAAAACTGCCCTTGGAACCGCCGATCGACACTTCGATCACCTCGTGACCGACGTATCCGGCGCCGCCCTTGCCATAGGCGAACAGGAACTGCGCGCGGCTGGTGCCCTCGAGTTCACCGGAATACGTCTTGGTGACCGAGGCCCGCGAGAATTTCATGCCGTCGGGGGTCTCCTGCCACTCGTCTTCGTCCCAGGAGTCGAGCGTAAATGAAGCGGTCGCGGTGCTCACCTTGTCTCATTCCTTCCGTGGTTCTTTTTCAGTCCCAAACCGAGGCGCAGAACGGGTGACCGGCGGGGTCGAGGAAGACCCGCCACTTCGCGTCGCCGGGCTGGTCGGCGGGTTTCGTCGCACCCAGGCGCAGCAACTCGGTCTCGGCCGTCTCGATGTCGTCGACGGCCAGGTCGAGGTGCAGTTGCTGGGGAACCGTCTGCCCGGGCCACTCCGGACGCCGGTAGTTCTCCACCCGCTGCAACGCCACGGCGACGCCGTCACCGTTGCGGAGGAACGCGCCCGACTCCGACTCGTGCACCGGCTCGAGGCCGGCTGCTTCCCGGTAGAAGGCCACCAGCGGGGCGATTTCGGAACAATCCAGTGTTACCGCCGCCAAGCGACCGACAGCCATTCACGTCTCCTGGAGATTGTCGTCCGATCGAAAGCGTGGCCCGAGCCTAGCAATCCGCCGTCGTCCACGCCACGGTTACCGGGTGTGTCGCGGCCGCCCTGCTCATTAGACGGTTGCGAATGGACAGCACACGCCGAAGGTTCCGCAGCATACCGGGGCAACCGTCGGCGGCGCCACCGTCACGCCAATCGAGTTGCTCTCACTTCGTGCTCAGAACAGCGCAGCGTCGAGCGCACTCGTCCGCCACGATTCGCCGGTACCCCAATGACCGGCGTGGAGGAGAACACGGTGGAAGGCTTCGAGATCTTCACCTACGGGGACGCCGTCGCCGACGTCTTCGACGGGACAGGATGGGCCGGTGACCCGGGCGACACCGAGGAGACGATCGAGTGGCTCGCCGAGAACTCCGGCGGCGGGCCCGTCCTCGAACTCGGCGTCGGCACCGGCCGGGTCGCCGTCCCGCTGGCCCGCAGGGGCATCGAGGTGCACGGCATCGACGCGTCGGAGGGGATGCTGACGCAGTTGCGCGACAAACCCGGCGGCGAGCTGGTGCACGTGCACGTCCAGGACTTCACCGACTTCACGCTGCCGTACAAGTTCTCCCTGGCGTACGCGGTCTTCGACACCCTGCCGTTCATCACCGACCAGGAGGAGCAGATCCGCTGCTTCCAGAAGGTCGCCGACGTCCTGGAGCCGGGCGGGCGGTTCGTGATCCAGACGTCCATCCCCGACCCGGCGCGGTACGACCGCAACCAGCGCACCCAGACCGTACGGGTGGAGAAGGACCACGTCGTGATGACGTTCACCCGGCGGGAGCGGATCTCCCAGTGCTCGTCGATCCAGTTCGCGGTCCTGCGGCCCGACGGCATCCGGTTCTTCCCGATGCGCATCCGCACCGTCATGCCGTCCGAGATGGACCTGATGGCCCGCCTCGGCGGGCTCACCATGGAGTCGCGCTGGGGCCACTGGGACGGACGACCACTGCGCGACTCCGACGAGCGGCACATCACCGTCTACCGCAAGTAGGGCGGCGGATCGGTGGAGCACAGCCAGACGAGCGCCGGCGACGCTGACCGGCGCCTTCGGGTGGTCCTGGTGCAGCAGGGCGTCTGGGACATGCCGCTGGAGTCGCTGCCGCTCGCCTCGGCGTACCTCAAGGCGATGGTGTCCGGCGACGCCGAGCTGGACGCCCGGGTGTCGGTGGAGATCTGCAACTTCCGGGGGCGGGTGACGCACGGGGAGATGGCCGCCCGGCTGTTCGCCGGCCCCCTGCCCGACGTGATCGGGTTCTCCGTCTTCGGCTGGAACCAGCGCGCCTTCGGCGCGCTGGCCGCCACCTACAAGCAGCTCAACCCGCAGGGGTGGGTGCTCTTCGGCGGCACCCACGTCAGCGCGCAGGCCGACCGCGTGTTCCGGCTCTACCCGGAGATCGACGTCGTGGTCAACGGCGAGGGTGAGCTGACCTTCCTCGACCTGCTCCGCGCCCGGCTGGCCGGCGTGCCCGCGGACGACCTCGGCGAGGTGCTGGGCATCTCCTGGCACCGCGCCGACGGCAGCGTGGTCACCAACCCGGACCGGCCCCGGATCGAGGACCTCGACGTCATCCCGTCGCCGTTCCTCACCGGAGCCGTCGAACTGCTCGACGCCGACGGCCGGTTCCGCTACGACGTCGCGCTGTTCGAGACCAACCGCGGCTGCCCGTACAAGTGCTCGTTCTGCTACTGGGGCGGCGCGGTCGGTCAGCGGGTACGCGCGTTCTCCCGGGAACGGCTGCGCGCCGAGCTGGAACTGTTCGCCCGGTGCGGCGTGCACACGGTGGTCGCCTGCGACGCCAACTTCGGCATGCTGCCGATCGACCTGGAACTCGTCGACGACCTCATCGACATCAAACGGCGTCACGGCTTCCCGCTGGCCTTCGAGAGCTCGTGGGCCAAGAACAAGTCGAAGGTGTTCTACGAGATCGTGCGGCGGATGAAGGAGGCCGGGCTGCGCAGCTCCTTCACCCTGGCCCTCCAGTCGCTCAACCCGGACGCCCTGACGCTGATGCGCCGGCGGAACATGAAGGTCAACGACTGGCGTGACCTGGTGCGGTGGCTCAACCGGGAAGGGCTGGACTGCTACGCCGAGCTGATCTGGGGTGCGCCGGGCGACACCGTCGAGTCGTTCCTGGCCGGGTACGACGAACTCGCCCAGCACGTGTCCCGCATCGCCGTCTACCCGATCATGCTGTTGCCGAACACCGAGTACGCGGAGAACAAGGAGCTGTACGGCATCGTCGCGCTGCGCGGCGACAACGACGACTTCGAGTACGTGCTCGCCCACCGCACCATGACGTTCGAGGACAACGCGGTGATGCAGCGGTTCCTGTTCTGGGCCCGGGTGATGGCCGAGAACGCCGTCCTGCGTCACTGCTGGCTGCCGCTGCGGCGGCTGGCCGGGTGGGAGCAGTCCCGGGTCCTCAACAGCCTCGCCGACTGGGCGGACACCACCTCGGCGCGGGAGGCGATCCCGTTGCGGGAGGCCGCGATGCGGGGGCACGGCGGCGGCGCGCCGGCGTACGCGGCCGCCATCGGCTACCTCTTCACCGAGGCGGACGGGCGGCGGGCGCTGGAGCTGTGGTGGCAGGAGGTGGTCTCGCGGCAGCTCGCGGACGACGTCCGCCCGTTCCTCGACGAGGTGTACCGCTACGACCTGCTGACCCAGCCGGTCTGCGATCCCGACGAGCTCCCGGTCGTCGAGATCGGCGGTGTCGAGTACTTCCACCGCCCGGACGTGACCCTGGCGTACGACGTGCCGGGCGTCCTCGCGCGGATGCGCGCCGACGAGCCGGTCTCGCTGGAGCCGGACCCGGTCCGGGTCGACATCTACTACCGCACCGGCGCCATGACCGCTGTGATGTCGACGAACCACGAGGAGATCCTGCACTTCATGGGGGAGGTGCGGAGGGCAGGCAGCCCGCTGACCGTGCCCTGACCGATCGTCGGTGTCCGGAGTGGACCGGGCGCTGCCATACTCGGCACGATGGGGTCGTCGTCGACGTGACTGTGCAGTTCCGTGTGCTGGGCCCGCCGGAGGTCGTCCGGAACGGGCGGGTCGTGCCCCTCGGCGGGCCGAAGCAGCAGGCGCTGCTGGCCCTGTTCCTGCTGCGGCCGAACCGGTTCGTCGCCGCCGACTGGCTGGTCGACGCGCTCTGGGACGCGCGACCGCCGGCCAGCGCGCCGACCACGCTGCGCACGTACGTCGCCGGGCTGCGCCGCGCCGTGGAGCCGCAACGGCCCCACCGCGAGCCGGCGCGCGTCCTGCGCAGCCACCCGCGGGGGTACGAGCTGCGGGTCGACTCCGACGCGGTGGACGCGATCCGGTTCGCCGGCCTGGTGGACCGGGCGGCGGACGCGCTCGCGGCCGGGCAGGCGGCGGCCGCCGAGCGGACGTACACCGAGGCGCTGGCGTTGTGGCGCGGCGAGCCGCTGGCGGGCGTGGCCGAGCTGGCCGCGGTGCGCCCGGAGGCGGCCCGGCTGGCCGAGCTGCGGTTGAGCGCCGAGGAGGGGCGGTTGACCGCCGCCGTCGCCGCCGGCCGGCACGCGACGCTGCTGCCGGAGCTGCGCCGGTTCGTGTCGGCGAACCCGCTGCGCGAGGGCGCCCGGGCGCAGTTGATGCTGGCGCTGTACCGCTCGGGGCGGCAGACCGAGGCGCTCGCCGTCTTCGACGAGGGGCGCCGGATCCTGGCCGGCGAGTACGGGCTCGACCCCGGTGAGCAGATCCGCGCGGTGCACCGGCTGATCCTGGAGCAGGCCGTACCGCCGGACCGGAGCAGCCCGGCGGAGGTCGCCGGCCCGGCGGCGACCGGACGCCCGGCCCCGCCGGAGCGCGACGGCGGACCGCTCGTGGGCCGGGACGCGGAGCTGGAGCGGCTGCGGGAGACGCTGGACGCGGCGACCGGGCACGGCGGGCGGGTGCTGACGCTGGTGGGGGAGGCCGGTATCGGCAAGACCAGCCTCGCCGCGGCGCTCGGCGCGCGGGCCGCCGCGACCGGCGTCCCGGTGGTCTGGGGCCGGTGCCCCGACGTCGGGCAGGCGCCGCCGTTCTGGCTGTGGAGCCAGGTGGTACGCGCGCTGGTGGCGATGCCGCAGACCGGCGCCACCGGCTCGGCGGGCCGGCTGGGCGGGTTTGCCGCCGGCGCGCCGACCGGGCCGGCGGACGGTCGCGGCCTGGACCCCACGGCGCGGTTCCAGGTGTACGAGGCGGTGGCCGAACTGGTGCACGCGGCGGCCCGGGAACGTGGCCTGCTCGTGGTCCTGGACGACCTGCACGCCGCCGACCCGGACTCGCTGCTGTTGCTGCGGTTCCTCGCCGCCGCCCTGCCCGCGTCCCGGGCGCTGGTGGTCGCCACGCTCCGGCCGTACGACGACGACCCGGCTCTGGTGGCGACCGTCGCCGAGCTGGCGCGCGGGAGCGGCTTCGGTCAGGTCCGGCTCGCCGGGCTGGACGCCTCGGCGGTCGCCGACCTGGTCCGGGACCGGACCGGCGAGGCGCCACCGGAGCCGGTGGTGACCCGGCTGGTCACCCGGACCGGGGGGAACCCGTTCTTCCTCACCGAACTGCTGCGGTCCCGGACCGGCCCGGGCGCCGACGCGGAGCTGCCGCCGAGCATCCGGGACACCGTGCGGCTGCGGCTCGCCGGACTGCCCGGCCCCACCCGGCGGTGCCTCGACCTGCTCGGCGTGGCCGGACACGACCTGGACCTGGCGGTGCTGGCGGCGGCACTGGACAGCACCCCCGAGGCGGTCGCCGATGACCTCGCCCCGGCCTACCCGGCCGCGCTGGTGGTCGAGACCGGGCCGGGCGCGCTCGCGTTCCGCCATCCGCTGATCGCCGAGGTCACCTACGCCGAGCTGGTCCCGCCGCGCCGGGCCGCGCTGCACGCCCGGCTGGCCGCCGCGTACGAGCAGTCGGCCGGCACCTCCCCGGCGGAGCTGGCCCACCACTACGGCGAGGCGGTCGGGCTGGGCCACGGCGAGGACCACCTGCGGTGGTCGCTGCGCGCCGCCGACGACGCCACCCGCCGGGTCGCCTACGAGGACGCGCTCGGTCACCTGGAACGCGCCGCGCTCCGGCTGGCCCCGGCCGCGCGGGTCACGCCCGACGCGGCGGTCACCGAGCTGACCGTCCAGTTGCACCGCGCGGCCCTGCTCCAGATGACTGTGGGCGTCGGCAGCGACGCGGTGGACCGGGTCTGCGCCCGGGCCCGCGAACTGCTGACGCTCGTGGGGCCGGACGCCGACATCCGCCACGCGCTCTGGGCGCTCGGCGAACTCGCCGCCAACCGGGCCGAGTTCGCGATCTGCGCCGACCTCGCCGGGCGGCTCGTCCGGGCGCAAGACGACGGCAGCGGGCTGATCGCCGTGGCCGGTGAGTACCTGCTCGGCGCGATCGGCTACTTCACCGGACGGCATGCCGAGGGCGAGCGGCGGCTCACCGCGGGCATCGACCGGCTGCGTACCGTCGACCGGGCGCTGCTGCGCCGCGAGGTCGGGCGGCGTCCCGTGCTGGCCTGCCACAACTTCCGGGCGCTCGTGCGCTCGATGCGCGGCGACCCGGCCGGCGCGTGGGCGGACATCGCCGCCGCCGAGGCCCTCGCCGAGGAACTCGACGACCCGTACGGCCGGGCCAACGCGGCGCTCTACGCCGCCTGGCTGGCGATGCAGGAACACGACGTCGCCGCGGCCGACGCGGCGGGGCGACGGTGCCGGGACATCGGCCGGGCCACCGGCCTGCCGCACATGACGGCGACCGGCGCGTACTTCCTGGAGTGGGCGGCCGCGCGCGGCGGCGACCCCGGCCGGCTCGACGCGATGCGCGCCGCCGCCGAGGAGTTCTACCGCCCCGGGCTGCGGTCCACCCGGACCATCACGCTCTGCGCGATGGCCGAGGCGTACCTGTCCGGTGGCCGTCCGGACACCGCGGCGACGCTGGCCGAGGAGGCGCTGGCGCTGGCGGACCGGGTGGGCGAGCGCGTCTTCGTCGCGGAGCTGCACCGGATCCGCGGCGCGGCCCGGCGCGACCGCGCGGAGTGGGACCTCGGCGCGCGGATCGCCGCCGACCAGGGAGCGGCTCTGCTGCTGCCCCGGTTCGCCTCCTTCTGACCGGTGTGTAGGCCCGCCTCCACGCCGTCTCCACACCCCTTCCACAGCGGGCTGGTGCCCTGACCGGTGCCGGGCGGCGGAGAGCCGTCCGGGACCACGTTTTCGAAGGGGCGCCACGATGGGATCAGTTCAGCCGCCGGCTCACCAGGAGGTCCAGGAGGTCGAGGTCGCCGTCATCGGCTGCGGGCCGGTGGGCGCGCTCACCGCCAACCTGCTCGGCGCCCGCGGCGTCACCACGCTCGTCGTCGAACGCAGCGCGGCCCCGCACGGCCAGCCGCGGGCGTTCTCCTGCGACGACGAGGCGCTGCGCATCTACCAGCAGGCCGGCCTGCTCGACGAGGTACGCGACGAGATGGTCGCGCCGCCGCTGGTCGAGTACGTCAACGGCGCGGGCCGGGTCTTCGCCCGGATGAGGCTGTCCGAGACGGACTTCGGGTACGGGCACGCGCCGCTGCGCTTCTTCGACCAACCGCGACTGGAACGCACGCTGCGCGCCAGGCTGGACCGTTTCCCGCACGTCCGGCTCGCGCTCGGCACCGAGCTGGTCGGCCTCACCCAGGACGAGGACGGCGTGACCGTGCTGCTGTCCGACGTGGCCACCGGGCAGCGGCGGGCGGTCCGCGCCCGGTACGTGCTCGGCTGCGACGGCGCCCGCAGCGCCACCCGCGCCGCCGTCCGGATCCCGCTGTCCGGGGCGAGCTACGCCGAACCGTGGCTCGCGGTCTCCGGCGACGTGCCGCCCGGCGCGGTACGGGTGCCGGACACCACGTTCGTCTGCGACTGGCGGCGCCCGGCATTCGTCTCTCCGGGCGCGGCCGGCAGCTACCGGATGGAGTTCATGCTGCGCCCGGGCGAGACCGAGGACGAGGTGCGGCGGCCGGAGAGCATCGCCGCGCTCGTCTCCCCGTACGTCGACCCGGACCGGTTCACAGTCACCCGGGCGGTGGTCTACACCTTCCACCACCTCGTCGCGCAGCGGTGGCGGGAGGGGCGCGTGTTCCTGCTCGGCGACGCGGCGCACCAGATGCCCCCGTTCATGGGCCAGGGCCTGTGCAGCGGCCTGCGCGACGCGGCGAACCTGTCGTGGAAACTGTCGCTGGTGCTGTCCGGCGCCGCCGACCCCGCCGTGCTCGACACGTACGAAACCGAGCGGCGCCCGCACACGGTGGAGATGGCGCGGACGAGCGTCCGGCTGGGACACGTCTTCCTCGCCCGCAACCGGATCACCGCCGGGCTGCGCGACACCGCGCTGCGGGCGGTCCAGACGATTCCCCGGGTACGGCGGTTCGTGGAGCGCTTCGAGTTCAAGCCGGTCCCGGCGTACCGGCGGGGCCTGATGGCCGGCGGGCGGCGCGACGGCGTGGTCGGGACGATGTTCCCCCAGCCGCGCGTCCTCGTCCCGGGTGCGCCCGGCGAGCGCCTGCTCGACGAGGCGCTCGGCGACGGCTTCGTCGTGCTGGGCCGCGCCGGCGTGGACAGCCCGCCCGGACCGCTGTGGCAGCGGCTGCCGGTGCGGTTCGTCGCGGTCCACCCGCCCGGCACGCCGCTCGCCGGCCTGCCGGACTCGTCCGGGGGCCGGCCGGGCCGGGTCGACGTCGTGGACGCCGACGGCGTGCTCGGCGGGTGGCTGCGGCGGCACGGCGCCGAACTGGTGGTGCTGCGGCCGGACCGGTTCGTGTTCGCGCTGGTGCGGCCCGGCGGCGTCGAGCACGCCGCCCGGGACCTGTCGGCCGCCCTCGGCGCACCGCCCGAAGAGCCGGGCGAGCCACGCTCGGAAAGGCCGGAGGCGGCACCCGCCCGGTGACCGGCTCGCCGTCCGGACACGGGCGGCACGACCGACGGCGACGCCATCGGCTCCCGTCGACCCATCGAGACCTCTCATCTCCTCCGACGACTGTGTGCAGCCGTGCCCTCCGGCCGGTGCGCACGGAAAGGTGACAGTGATGCGATCAGGAAGATCCGGCCCGTGGGCCGGCGCGATCGCGGCCGCTCTGGCCGTGGCGTTGCTCGGCCCCGGGACGGGCGTGCCCGGCGCGGCGGCGCCGGTCCGGGCCGCCGGCCCGCCGGGAGCGGGCCTCGCCGCCGGCTGCGAGACGTTCGGGTTCACGGCGATGCCGGCGGTCGCCGGGATCGCCGCTCCTCGTGACGTCGAGGCGGTCGACACCAACCAGAACGGCTTCGACGACCTGCTCGTCGCGTCGGCGAGTGGTGACGGCGACGTGCACCAGCTCATCGCCGTCGGCAACGGGACGTTCCGCACGTCGCCGACGCCCGGTGGCCGGCCCGAGGTCTATCCCGTTTCGGGCACGCCGCGCCGCATCGCCGTCGGCTACTTCAACCGGGACGCCAAACCGGACTACGCCGCCGCCACCACCGAGGGGGTGAGCATGTGGTACGGCAACGCCGGTACCGACCCGAGGTTCGGGCCGGGCGGACTCCTGCTGGACGGTCGTAGCGTGGCGGACGTCGCGGTGGCCGACTTCAACGGTGACCTGCGGCCCGACCTCGCCGCCGTCGACCCCCGGATCCAGTCCGAGCCGGACGACGACCGGGTGGTGGTGATCCGCAACCTCAACGGCAGCCTCGACGACCGGTTCCTCCTCGGCGACCAGCCGTCGTACGTCCGCCCCTACCTGCTCGCCGCCGGTGACCTGACCGGCAACGGCGTGCCCGACGTGCTGCTCAGCAGCTACGAGCAGGGCACGGTCTCGGTGATCCGTGACGGCAGGAACAGCCCCGCGCCCCGGCTCGAAGGGCTGGGCGAGGCGTTGCAGCCCGTGATCGCCGACTTCGACCTCGACGGCCGGCTCGACGCGGCCGTCGCGATCCTCGGCGAGGACCGGATCCGGTTGTGGAGCGACTTTCGCGATCCGCCGTCCGGCGGCTTCCCGCCGGCGCCCCGGGAGCTGCCGTCGCTGGACCTGGGGCCGCTGACCCCGGGACGTGAGGGCCCGCACGACGTGGACGTCGCCGACGTCAACCGGGACGGCCGTCCGGACCTGGTGGTGGTCGGCTACGCCAGCCGCGCCGTCTACGTCTTCCCCGGCAACGGTGACGGCACGTTCGGCAGCCCGGCGGTGCTCGCGGCGGGCAGCCGGCCGGTGCAGGCGGCGGTGGGCCGGTTCGACAACAACCAGTCCCTCGACGTGGCAGTCCTGGACGAGGTCGACAACACCCTGCGCGTCTACCTGAACACCTGCACCGCGCCCGGGCCGAACCTGACGGTGAGCGGGGTTGAGGCCACCCAGGTCATCCAGGACCTGGGCAACTCCGTGGACCTGGTCGCCGACCGCCGCACTGTCGTGCGGGCGTACGTCGGCACCGACGCGGCGACGCCCGCGGTGACGGCCGCCCTGCACGGGTTCCGGCCCGACGGCACGTCGCTGGGCCCGCCGGTCGCCCCGGCCAACCCGGGCCGCCTGCTGGTGCCGGACCGGACGGTAAGGCGCGGACAGCTGGGCGGCGGGTTCCTGTTCGAGCTGCCCACGCAGTGGACGAGCGAGGGAGAGGTCACACTGCGGGTCGAGATCAACCCGGACCGCCGCGTCACCGAGCCAGACCACCTGGACAACGTGGCCGAGCGCACGGTGCGCTTCCAGGCGTCCAAGCCGGTGCGCGTCAAGCTGATCCGGTTCGGTTACCAGCGCGACGGACGGACCGTGCTGCCTCCCGAGTCCGACCTGGACCGGGCCGAGTCGCTGCTGCGGCGCACGCTTCCGACGAGCCGGCTGGAGGTCACCCGCGCCGACCACCGCGACGACCACCCGTTCCGCTGGATCGGCGACGACAGCTACTACCGCGACGCGCAGGACGCGCGTTCGGTGCTCGACCGCTACCGGCAGGCGACGGCAGGGACGCGGGAGCCCGGTGTTCACCACCTCGTCATGGTGAACCGGAACCAGATGGGCGGCATCGCCGAGAACATCCCCGGATGGGTGGCGGTGGGCGGATCGCACGATCCCACTATCATCCTGCACGAGCTGGGGCACCTGCTCGGCGCGCAGCACGTGGAGTGCACCGACGACCCCGACGACGAGACCGGGCGGCGAACCTACCCGTACCCGCGCGGCACCATCGGCGGGCCGGACCCGGCGAATCCCAGCTTCGCCGGCTACGACATCGGCGACTACTCGGTCGGGGCTCCGCGCCGGGTCGTCTGGGCACCGGACACCAGCCCGCCGGTCGCCGACATGATGAGCTACTGCCGGAACAAGTGGATCTCCGACGACCTGTGGCGGCTGTGGCGCAACCGCGTCCAGAATCCGCCCGCCCAGCAGGGCGCGACCGGTGACCTGCTGGCGCTGTCCGGCGCCGTCGGCGACGGTGACGCCACCCTCACCGGGCAGCGGCTGACCCGTACCACCCAGCGCCCGGCCACGACGCCCGGCCCGTACGCGCTGCGGCTGCTCGACGCCGCCGGGGCGACACTCGCCGAGCACCCGTTCACCCCGGCGGCGGCCACCGAGCACGCCGCGACCCGCCCGTTCCACGAGGTCGTCGACTTCGCCCCCGGCACCCGCCGGGTGACGCTCGTGGACACCCGCGCCGGGCGGAACCTCGCCACCCTCGCGGTGTCGGCGAACCCGCCCGTCGTGGCGCTGGCGGGCGACGCGCCGCCCGCGTCCGTGCCGGCGACCGGGCCGGTCACGGTGGGCTGGACGGCCGGCGACGCCGACGGCGGTCCGGTCACCGCGAGCGTCCTGTACAGCCCGGACGGCGCCGACGACTGGCGGGTGCTCGCGGCCGGGCTCACCGGGACGTCGTACACACTGGACGCCGCGCAGCTCGCGGGCACCGGCGGCGCGGCTACCGGCCGGCTGCGGGTGCGGGTCACCGACGGGGTGAACACCGCCGACGCGACGAGCGGCCCGCTCACCGTCGCCGGCAAGAACCCTTCGGTACGGATCACCGCCCCGATCGGCGGCACGTTCTTCGCCACCGGGCAGACCGTCACGCTCGCCGCGACCGTCACCGACCCGGAGCAGGGCCAACTGGACGGATCGGCCGTGCGCTGGACCTCCGACCGCGACGGTGACCTCGGCACCGGCGCCACCCGTACCCCGGGGCAGCTCAGCGAGGGACGGCACGTCGTCACGGTCACCGCCACCGACGCCGACGGCCTCCGGGCCACCGCGCGTACCGAGGTGACGGTGGGCCGGGTCCTGCCGGCCGGCGGACCGCCGACCGCGGACGCCGGGCCGGACCGGACCGCTGTCGAGGGCGACACCGTCACCCTCGACGCGACCGGCACCACCGACCCGGACGGCGACCCGGTGACCCTGTCCTGGACCGTGCTCGCCCAGCCCGACGGTGGCGGGCTCGGCGGCGGCCCGCGGCTGGAGGGCCCGGCCCGCACACCGTCGTTCCGAGCCGACCGGGCCGGCACGTACCGGCTGGAACTCACCGCCACCGACGCCCGCCACGGCACCACCACCGACACGGTGACCGTCACCGTGGCGAACCGGCCGATCGAGGTAAGCCCGATCGCGCTCGACGAGGAGCTGCGGGTGGCCGGACCGGTCACCGTGCGGGCCACGTTCACCGACCCGGGTGTGCCGGACACGCACCGGTGCGCTGTCGACTGGGACGGCGACGGTCCGGCCCCGGCCACGCCCGGGGTGGTCACCGGGGAACGCAACGAGGGCGTCTGCGTGGCCGGCGGTGAGCTGCGGCCCGGTGTGCACGTCGCGCGCCTCACCGTGACCGGCGACGACGGCGGCACCGGGCGGCAGCAGGTACGGATCGTGGTCTACGACCCGTCGGACGTCACTGTGGCCGGCTCGGGCGCGATCGTCTCACCGGCTGGGGCGCTCAGCGCGGACGTGGCCGCCACCGGGCCGGGGGAGTTCGCCTTCGTCGCGGGCCTGGTGAAGGGTTCGCCCACGCCGTTCGGCACGACCACCTTCCGGCTGCCGGACCGTGGGTTCACGTTCGCCGGCACCACGCACGAGCGCCTGACCGTCGCCGGATCGGTGGGCCGGTACCAGGGCGAGGGCACGGTGAACGGCCGGCCGGGGTACGCGTACCAGCTCACCGTCTCCGACGCGCCGGACGGGCGTGACGTGGACCGGTTCCGGATCCGGATCTGGGAGAGCGACGGGGGGCGCGTCGTCTACGACAGCGGCCGGGGCGCACCGGACGATCTCGACCCGGCGCACCTGCAACCGCTGAACCAGGGTCGCGTCGTGGTCGTCGGCTAGCCCGGTCCTCCCGCCGTCCGCCACCGAGAGGAGGCGGACGGCGGGCGGCCTCGCCCTCTCACACCACGTCGGACACCCGGGTCAGGTTGGTGCGCTGCCAGTCGTGGTCGCCGAGCGAGCGGGACAGCAACTAGATGTTGCCGTTCGCCGCCGTGTACGTGATCTGGAGCCGGCCGCCGCCCAGCCACACCGACAGCACGCTGCGCCCCACCGGCGGCATCCCGTCGATCTGCACCCGCTCGGCCTGCCACGTGTCGCCGTCGCCGGTCAGCTCCCACAGCCCGCCGTCGAAGTCGGCGAAGACCAGCAGCCAGCCGTCGGGCGCGCCGTCCACGCCGGGCAGCCGCTGCACCGCCGACGCGCTGCACTCCGGCAGGCCGAGTTCCGCGGTCAGCGACCGGGTGTGCCAGGCGCCGTCGTCGCCGACGGCGTACATCCGGATGTCCTGCCGGTGGTCGAGGCCGAACACCCGGTGCCGTTCGCCGGCGCGGTGCTCGCCCCACACCGGCATCATGGTCAGCGGCAGCGGGTTCTCCGCCTGGGTGGCCCAGGTCAGCGAGATCTGCCCCCAGCCCTCGGGGCCCTCCCACAGCATCCGCAGGTGCTCCTCGGCGTCCCGGTAGACGATCACGTCGAGGCCGGTGACGCCGTCGACGTACCCGTAGGGGGTGCCGTCGGCGGCGACCGCGCCCTCCACCGACACGTCCTGCCAGACCCAGCCCTCGCCGGGCGCCTGGGACAGCCGGATCGTCCGGCCGTCCGTGGCGCTGTACACGACCCGCTGGGTGTCGCCGTTGCGGTAGGCGTGCGGGCCGTACCGCACGGCGGGCGGGCCGCCGCTGTCCTGCGTCAGGTCACCCCACCACCACTGGCCCTGGTCGTACCAGATCTGGAGGACGTGGCCGCCGTCCCCGGCGTAGACGTACGACGGCACGCCGTCGTGGGCGAAGAACGGCGACGGGGAGGTGCCGCGGGCCATCCGGGGCGCGCCCACGTCCGCGGTGAGCCTCGTCCACGTCCACCCGTCGCCTTCGGGGTAGTGCACCACCAGGTGCCGCTCGCAGTCGGAGTAGGCGACGTGGTCGACGTCCGGCAGCACCCGGATGCCGACGCCGTCGGTGAACGGCAGCCGCCCGTACATGGCGAAGAAGCCGTTGCGGTCGTCGGACTTCGGCACCCGGTACCAGCTCGCGTTGCGGTGCATCACGTTGCCGCTCTTGCCGTGGTTGAGCCCGAACGCGTGGCCGATCTCGTGCGTGGCGACGTGCCGGAAGTCGGGGCCGTGGAGGTCGACGTCGAAGTACCCGTGCGCGTCCCAGTTGATCTTCCGGTTGAAGATGACCGGAAGCTGGCCGCCCGTGTCCGGCCAGCCCGGAGCGGCCCCCCACTTGGTCACCGCGTAGACGGTCCGGAACCAGCCGGTGTCGTGGAACACCGGGTCGTCGCCGACGGAGAAGACGATGTCCGCCTGCGCCGGGTCGAAGACGCGGGTGAACTCGAACGGCCCGTACCAGTTCTCGCCCAGCACCTCGCGCCACACGTCGAACGACACCTGGATCAGCTCGTGCTTCAGCGCGTCGGTGAACTCGTCCCGGGCGTACGGCATCGTCATGTCACCGAGGTGGTAGGTCAGGTTCGTGTGCCGGAAGTGCCCACCCTGGAGGACGAAACCGGTGGTGGTCGTCCGGTCCGGGGTGCCGCAGCCCGGTGCGGTCAGGTGGGCGGCGGTGACGGCGTCGGGCCGTCCGGTCACCGGCAGCTCGTGGAACGTCTGGTACGCCCGGATCGCCGCGCCGAGCCCGGTGGTGGGGGCGAATCCCGCCTCGGTGAGCAGCGTGGCGACCGCGTCCAGGGGCAGGTTCGTCACGTCCGGCCGGATCAGCGACACCGTGCCGTCCACCACGTCGCCCACGTACGCGGTGCCGTCGGCGGTGACCGCCACCGCGTACGGGGCGTGGCCGGTGGTGATCGGATCGAGCGTGCGCGGCGCGTACGGGTTGGTGGTGTCGACGAGCTGGACGCCCTTGTCCGTCGCCAGCCAGGCCCGGGACAGTCCCGGCGCGGCCGCGAGGTCGCGGACGCCCGCCGCGCTCGGCACCGCGCCGAGCCGCAGGCCGGTGTCCGGGTCGTGCACGCCGAACAGCGGGTGCACGGTGCCGCCGCCGAGCGAGCCGACGTAGATCATCCCGTCGTGCGCGACCGCCACCCCGCCCGGCTGGAGGTGGGCGGGCTCGATCGGCGCCACGGTGAGCGTCCCGTCCGGACGCAGCACGGCGAGCGCGTCGTCGGCCGGCACGAGCCCCTTGACGTACAGCGTGGCGTAGACGGTGCCGTCCGGGGCCACCGTGAGCCGGTTCGGCGCCGACGGCAGCGGCACGACGCGCCGCTGCGTGGTGTCCGCCAGTTCGATCACGTGCAGGCGCTTGTGCGCCCAGTCGGCGGTGTAGAGCAGGTCGGCCACCGGATCCACGGCGATCGCGATCAGCCCGAAGCCGATCGGGATGTCGGTGACCGTGCCGGTGGCCAGGTCGCACCGGGAGACGCTGTAGCTCTGCACGCCCCGGTTCATCACGTACGCCTGCCCGCGTCCGGGGTGCCAGGCCACCGCCCGGGGCTCGTGGCCGACCGGCAGGGACGGCCGGACCGGGGCGAGGGTACGGGGGTCGAGCACGTGCAGCCGGCCGGCGCCGGACGCGGGGTAGTGGGTGACGAGCAACGCCGTGCCGGTGCCGGTGACGGCGTGCACGGAACCGGGATCGGCGGCGGTGCCGAGGGCGACCTGGAGCTGAGGCGGTGGTGTGGGGGCGGGAGTGGTCATGACGTCCTCCACTGGACGTGAATGCTTCGCGACCCACCGTAGGGCTATGCGTCTGACCTGCGGATTCTTCGTCGTTGATCCGGCAGTGTCGATGTGCGGGCCCTTGCCGAGATCCGTTCACGAGCGTAGGAAGAACACCACCGTCCGATGTCGAAGGAGACACGCGTGCCCACCCCCAGACGGCTCCGTCTCGCCGTGTCCGCGTTGGTGACCGCATCGGCCGTGCTGCTCGGCTCCGGCGCCGCCGCGGCGCCGTCCGCGCCTCCCGCGCCGGCCGGGCAGCGGTCCTGCGACCCGATCGACCCGGCGGCCTGCCTGCTGCCGTTCCCGAACGACTACTTCACCGTCCCGGACCGCAGCACCCCGACCGGCAAGCGGGTCCGGTTCGCGGCCTCCGCGATGCCCGCCAACGTGCTCGGCGTGCCGATCGACCCGGCCGAGTGGAACCGGCAGGACGGCTTCAGCCCCGGCTCGCCGATCCTGGCGCGCGTACCCGGCCTCGACGCCGCGCGGACGCGGATCGCGCCGGTCACCGACGTCGGCCGCTCGCTGGCGCCGGACGCGCCGATCGTGCTGCTCGACGCCCGCACCGGCCGGCGTACGCCGTACTGGGCGGAACTGGACGCGCACGCGACCGGCAGCCCGGACCGGCAGGCGCTGATCATCCGGCCGGCGGTGGCGCTGACCGAGGGCGCCCGCTACGTCGTCGGCCTGCGCGGCATGCGCGACGGCGACGGCGCGCTGATCCCGGCGCCGAAGGCGTTCCGCGCGTACGTCACCGGCGCCGGCGTGGACCGGCGTGACCCGCGCGCGCCGCAGATGAAGCGGATCCTCGCCGACCTGAGCCGGGCCGGGGTCAAGCGGCACAGCCTCTACCTCGCCTGGGACTTCACGGTCGCCAGCCGGCAGGGGCTGACCGGGCGGATGCTGGCGGTCCGGGACGGTGCCTTCGCCGCGCTCGGCCGCCGCGCGCCCTCGTTCACCGTCAGCCAGGTCACCGACTACACGCCGGAGCAGGATCCGCTGATCGCCCGGCAGGTGACCGGCACCGTCGCCGTACCGTCCTACCTGACCGGTGACGGCGGGCCGGGCTCCCGCCTGCACTACGGGCCGCCCGGCGGCGACGGCACCCCGCCGACGCCGAGCGCCCTGCCCACACCGTCCGGCACGACAGTGGCGGCCGACTTCGTCTGCAACATCCCGCGCAGCGCGTCCGCCGCGCGACCGGCCCACCTCTCGCTCTACGGCCACGGCCTGCTCGGCCGGCCCACCGAGATCAACGCCGGCAACGTCAAGACCATGTCGCAGACGTACGACTTCACGTTCTGCGCGACGAGCTGGATCGGCATGGCGGCGGCCGACGTCCCGTACGTGGCGGGCGCCTTCACCGACCTCAGCGCCTTCCCGGCGGTGGCCGACCGGCTCCAGCAGAGCTTCCTGAACTTCCTCTTCCTGGGCCGGACGATGATCCACCGCAACGGGTTCGCCGCCCACCCGGCGTTCCGCGACGCCGCCGGGCGGCCGCTGATCGACGTGAAGGGCGGACTGCACTACGACGGCAACAGCCAGGGCGGCATCAACGGCGGCGCGCTCACCGCCATCGCCCAGGACTGGACCCGCTCGGTGCTCGGCGTGCCCGCGATGAACTACTCCACGCTGCTGCAACGCAGCGTCGACTTCGCCCCGTTCCAGACCGTCCTGGACGGCTACTACCCGGACCGGATCGACCAGCAGATCGTCTTCGGTCTGCTCCAGATGCTGTGGGACCGGTCCGAGGCCAACGGGTACGCCCAGCACATGACCGACCGGCCGCTGCCGCGTACCCCGGCGCACCGGGTGCTGATGCACGTGGCCTTCGCCGACCAGCAGGTCTCGACCGCCGCGGCGGAGGTCCAGGCGCGCACCATCGGCGCCCGCCTGCACACCCCGGCGCTCGCCCCCGGCTGGTCGCCGGACGTGCGGCCGTTCTGGGGCATCGCGCCGATCCGCAGGTACCCGTACGCCGGCTCGGCCATGGTGGTCTGGAACAGCGGTGCGGCGTACGCGCCGCCGCCGACGAACCTCGCGCCCGCCGGACCGGAGTACGGCGAGGACTCGCACGAGTTCCCGCGCGCCCAGCCCGGCGCCCAGCGGCAGAAGGCGGTGTTCCTGCTCACCGGCAAGGTGATCGACGTCTGCGCGGGAGGCCCCTGCCCGTGACGTAGCCCCACCGGAGGCACGGCCGGCGCGAGCGGTTCGCCGGCCGTGCCTCCCGGGGCTCAGCCCCGGTGACCGGGGAGGGGGTCCAGAACCCGGGCGAGCCAGTCGGCCTGAGCCCGCCGGGCCGCGGCCGACACGCGCACGTGCGGGAACAGCGCCGCGAAACCATGGAAGCCGCCGGCCCACACATGCAGTTCGGCCTGGCCCCCGGCGGCCCAGATCCGGCTCGCGTAGGTGACACCCTCGTCGCGGAAGACCTCCGCCGACCCGGCGTCGATGTACGTGGGCGGCAGGCCGGACAGGTCCCCGGCGAGAGCGGGGGAGACGTAGGGGGAGACCTCCTCGCCGGTCCGGTCGCCGAGGACGCTGCGCCACCCGAACTCGTTCATCTCCCGGGTCCACACGCCGTCCGGGCCGGTGTACTGCCGGCTGGACGTGGTGTCGTTGCGGTGGTCGAGCATCGGGCATGACAGCAGTTGGGCGGCGACCGCCGGTCCACCGAGGTCGCGTGCCATCAGCGTGACCCCGGCCGCCAGGCCGCCACCGGCGCTGGCGCCGGCCACGACGACACGGCCGGGGTCGATGCCGAGGGCGGCGGCGTTGTCGGCCACCCAGCGCAGACCGTGGTAACAGTCGTCGACCAGGGTCGTGCCCGTGGCCTCCGGGGCCAGCCGGTAGTCGACGGTGACCACGACCGCGCCGAACCGGTCGAGCCACTCCAGCGGGATGTCGATGTTCGAAAAGCGGTCTCCCCACATCATCCCGCCGCCGTGGACCCAGTAGACGCAGGGCGCCCCGGCCGTCTGCGCGGCCGGGCTGATGACGGACAGCGGGATCGGCGTTCCGTCCGCGGCGGGGACGGTGTCCTCACGCCGTCGCACCGCGCGGTCGCGCAGGTGGGTCTCGATCGGCGGCTCGGGGAGTCGGCGTACGAATTCGATCACCTCGGGGCCCAGTGGCGGCATGGACGGCAGGTCGGCCAACGCCGCGAGGAACTCGGGGTCGAGGTTGGGTCGAGGGGAGCTCATCAGAGGGGTCCTTCCGGTGAGGGGGTCGGGGCGGGGCCGGCGGCGGCAGCCGGTTCAGAAACGCGCCTTCCCGCCGACCGGAACCGCGTCCGTGTACGCCGACTCACCGGCCAGCAACGGCTGGAGCCTGGCGACGAGATCCTGGGCCTCCGCACCGGCGAAGAACCGGCGGTGAGCCTCGGCGCTGGTCCAGCCCTCGACGACGTGCACGACGTCGGGGTCGGAGGCCGACCGGGACACGAGGAAGACGAGGCAGTCCGGATGGGGCAGGGACGGCGCGCCGAGCAGCAGCCCGACCAGGTCGTCAGCCCTTCCCGGCCGTGCGGTCATGGTGGCGTGGAACCCGTGGCGGACGGTCATCGCGGTGCCTCCTGGATTGTCGTATCCGGGCTCGTCCCGGAAATCCGATTCCTCAATGGAAGCAGGACGAGCAGGGAAAACGTTAGATATATGCTCGCGAGGACTTGCCTGATCCTACTCAGCCTGCGAGGATCGGCCGTGCTTTAATCGATGGGTGGATCTGGCTGAGCTGCGAGCCCTGCTGGCCCGTCACGCGCGGCCGGACATGAGCACCGCCATCGACGGCGTGCTGATCTCGAAGGTCGAGCGGCAGAGTCCGCCGGCCACGTCGATGTCGGGCACCGTCATGGCACTCATCGCCCAGGGGGCGAAGCAGATGGCGCTGGGCGACCGCGTGTACGAGTACCGCGCCGGGCAGTACCTCGTCGCGTCGGTCGACCTGCCGGTCACCGGCCGCTTCACCCGGGCCAGCGCCGACATGCCGGCGCTGGGGTTCGGCCTGGTGCTGCACCCGCCCACGGTCGCGGAGCTGCTGTTGCAGGCGGCGCCGGGCGACCTCCCGCCCGTGCCGGGCGCAGCGCCCTCGGGCATGGTGGTCAGCGACGCGCCGGACGAGCTCGTCGACGCGGTGATCCGGTTGCTGCGGCTGCTGGACCGGCCCCGGGACGTCGCGGTGCTCGCGCCCCTGGTCAAGCGGGAGATCCTGTGGCACCTGCTCACCGGGGAACAGACCGGGGCCGTCCGGCAGCTCGGCCTGGCCGACAGCAGCCTCAGCCACGTCGCCAGGGCGGTGCGGTGGATTCGTGACCACTATGCGCAGTCGTTCCGGGTGGAGGAGCTGGCCCGGCTGTCCGGGATGAGCGAGTCGGCCTTCTACCGCAACTTCCAGGCCGTGACGGCGATGAGCCCGATCCGGTTCCAGAAGCAGATCCGGTTGCAGGAGGCCCGGCTCCTGCTCGCCACGCATCCCCACGACGTCACCGGCGTGAGCGCGCGCGTCGGATACGAGAGCCCGTCGCAGTTCAGCCGTGAGTACCGCCGCCAGTTCGGGGTGCCTCCCCGCGAGGACGCCGCCCGCCTGCGCGGCACCGCCCCCGGCCGCGTGCCTGCGGTCGTCTGACCGGAGACGTACGCGACTCCGCCGCCGTCGCGCTCGTTCGGGCCACGAGGGACGGGCGGGGGAGGGTGATGGCGGCGCGACGGGGTGCCGAACTGCCGCGTCCACCGGCGACTCCGGGCCGGGCGAGCTGCTGGAGCTGTTCTTCGACCTGGCCTTCGTGGTGGCGCTCGCCCGGGTGCTCCAGCGCTTCGTGGCCCTGGGCGACGACACCGAGTGGGCGCAGCCGCGGAATGGCGGGGGACCGGACGCCCCGGGCGACGGAGTCGGCGACGGCCAGTAGGCGATCGATCGGAGAAGGGTTGTCCGGGGTCGCCGCTTCCACGGCGGCGCGGTCCATTTCGTGCACCCGGCGCAGATAGGCCCGAATGAGATCGTCCTTGCCGGGGAAGTGCCGGTAAAAAGTGGCACGGATGACTTTCGCCTCGGCGATGATCTGGTTGTTCTCAGCATTCTCTCAGCCGGGCGTTCATGGGAACCGGTTGCGGGATTCGGGCACCTCGGATAGCGGCGGGAGGGTCGGTGTGACCATTCGCCGACGTTTCCCCATTCCGCTGACAGCGATTCCGCGCGTGCCCGATATTGGAGTCTCCGCCGGGCCTGTCGAAAGGAATGTCAGATGAATGCCGCACCGAAGCCGGAGACCGGAATGCCGACTGTCGTGCTCGTTCACGGGGCATTCGTGGACGGGTCGAGCTGGAACGGGGTGATCGCCGACCTCCAGCACCGGGGCTACCCGGCCATCGCCGTGGCGAACCCGCTGCGCAGTGTGGCGGGGGACGCCGCCTACCTGCGCGCCCTCGTGGACAGCCTGTCCGGACCGGTCGTGCTGGCCGCCCACTCGTACGGCGGAGCGGTCATCACCGAGGCCGCGGACGGCGCCGCCAACGTCCGGGCCCTGGTGTACGTCGCCAGCTTCAGCCCGGATGCCGGCGAATCGGTGGCCGACCTGAACGCGAGGTTCCCCGGCAGCCGGCTCGCCGACAACATCCAGGCGGTGCCGATCCCGGTGCAGGACGGCAGCGCGGACATGGACCAGTACGTCAAGCAGGAGACCTATCCGGACTTCTTCGCCCCCGACGTCCCCCGGGAGACCGCCGCGGTGATGGCGGCCACGCAGCGGCCGACCGCGGCGAACACGCTGACCGACAGCGTGACGCGGGCCGCCTGGAAGAGCATCCCGTCCTGGACGCTCGTCACCACCCAGGACCTGGCGATCCCGCCGGATCTGCAGCGCTTCCTGGCGCAGCGGGCCGGGTCGACGACGGTCGAGGTCGACGCGTCCCACGCGGTGACCGTCTCGCAGCCGGCGGCCGTCGCGGACCTCATCGACACGGCGGCGCGGGCCACGTCGCGGTGACGTCCCGCAACCCGACCGGACTGATGTCCTAGGACGGTTTAGAGGGTGTGCCGGCCGCGACGGTCGGCACACCACGCGTGCGGCGTTCGTTGGAGGAGGTCTGCGTCTCGCGCCGGATGCGGGGCGCCGGGGACGGCGGGTCCGGACCGTCCGGCGGCCCTTCGTGCATCGGGGATCCGCGATGCTAGCCTGCCCGTCTGGTATGGACAGTCTCCTCGACCGGGTTCAAGAGTGGATCGATGACGGATGGTTCGGACGCCCGGCGTTCGCGGCACCACGCAACGTCCGGGGCCACGCCCGTGACCGGCGCCCGAGGTGGTCGCGGGTGACCCGGACCGCACCGGCGGTCGTCCGGACCGTGCTCGCCGCGGTCGTCGCGTCCGCGGTGCTCGCGCTGACGCCGCTCGCACCGGCAGCCGGCGCCGTCAACACGCCCGCGCCCGCGGGCCGCGCAGAGGGCGACCACGTCAAGTACTACACGGTGGAGGCGACCCACCAGGGCGAGCCGGAGAACCTCACCGAGATCGCGGAGCGGTTCCTGGGCGACGGCTCGCGGGCCGCCGAGCTGTTCGCCCTCAACAGCGGGCGGATCCAGCCGGACGGCGCCACACTGACCGACGGCGCCCGGCTCCGGGCGGGCTGGGTGCTGGTCCTGCCGTGGGACGCGTACGGCAGCGAGGTCCGCCAGGGCGTCCCGCCGGCCGCGAAGCCGGCGCCCGGGACGTCCACGCCGGCCGGGCGGCAACCCGCCGCCGGCGACGCGGCCGTCCGCCCGCCGAAGGGGTGCCGCACCGCCGCGACCTCGGGTGCCCGGTCACAGTGGGCCGGTCCGCGGGTCGCCGCCGACCAGGCGTGGCCGCACAGCCGGGGCCGGGACCAGCTCGTGGCCGTCGTCGACTCCGGTGTCGCCGGCGGCCTGCCCGCGCTCGCCGGCCGGGTCACGACGGGCGTCGACCGGGCGACCGGCGGCGCTCGCGGTGACGCCGACTGCCTCGGCACCGGTACGGCGATGGCCGGGCTGATCGTGGCGCAGCCGGTGAAGGGTTCGGCAGTGGCCGGCGTCGCGCCGGAGGCGGCGGTCATGCCGGTCCGGGTGGCGGGCCGGACTCCCGGCGCCTCGGCCGCGGCGAGCGTGGCGGGCATCCGGGCGGCGGTCGGCTCCGGCGCCTCCGTCGTCGCGGTCGGGCCGCAGGTGGACCTCGGTCAGGCGGAGGTGGTGTCCGCCGTCAACGAGGCGGTCGGGGCCGGCGCGGTGGTCGTGGTGGGTGCCGTGGGCGAGTCGGCGCCGCCGGACCCGGACGTACCGCTGCACGACGCGGTGCTGCGTGTCGGCGGGATCGGGGCCGACGGGGGTACGGCCGACGGCTACCGCACCGGCGGCGTGGACGTGGTCGCACCGGGCGTCGACGTGACGAGCCTCGGCCTCACCGGCACCCGGCCGGTGAGCGGCACCGGCACGCACCTCGCCGTCGCGTACGTGGCGGGCCAGGCGGCGCTGATCCGGTCGGCGTACCCGGATCTCGACCCGGCGCAGGTCCGCAACCGGGTGCTGAAGACCGCGAAGACCACCGGCGGCGTCGCGCCGGAGATCGACCTGACGGCCTCCGTCACCGCCGTGCTGCCCGAGGAGGCGCTCCGAGCGCAGGCGGCCGAGCAGGCGTCCGGCTCCACCGGGATCGGCCGCCGGGCGGCGTTGCTGGCGCTCGCCGGGCTGGCGGCGCTCGCCGCGCTGCTGCTGGGTCTGCATGCCCGCAGGTCGGCGCGGAGCGGTGCCGGGCGGCCGGAGGCGGCACCCGCCGGCGCCGAGGCGGCGTCGCCGGCCGTCCACACCGGCGGGACGGACCTCGCCGCCACCCGGACCGATCCGGCCGTGGCCGCCCCGGTCCCGACCGTCCGGAGGAACGCCGGCCCGGCGGTCACCGATCCGGACCTCGGCGGCCCGGCCGTCGTGCACGCCGCCGGAACCGCTGCCGACGACATCGATCCGGCCGACACCGATCCGGCGGGCCCAGGTCCGGCCGGCACTCGGCCGGACGTGACGGCGGCGGTGGCGGAGTTGAGCCGCGACCCCGCGCTGCGGCACCTGGCCGCCGACGAGGCGGGGATGGCGTACCTGGCCGAGACCCGGCCGGAGGCGCGGGAGAAGGCGCTCATCGGCCTCGTGCCGGGCATGGACGACGAGACGGTCGCCGCGCTGCCGGCGATGGTGACGGCGCTACCCGGCACCGACGAGCAGGAGCAGTCGCTCACCGGCGTCCTGGTCGACGTGCGGCGTCACCTGCGCGGCGATCCGCTCGCGCTGGACCGGGCGCTGGTGCGGGCCGGGAAGATCCGGTGGCAGTCCCAGCACGAGCTGGCCGAGCACGTCACGTCGTACGCGCAGCAGCATCCGGAGCTGGCGCGGCTCGCCACCGCCATCGCCGAGACCCGCTGGTCGAGCGGCGCCGAGGAGCCGGCGCGCGGCAGCTGATCAGAGCAGCACGAGTTCCTGGGCCAGCATGTCGGTCCAGGTGCGGCGGGTGAAGTTGCAGCCGGTGTGTGCCACGAACTGCTCCAGGGTGCGTACCGGTCCGATGCCGAGCCGGTCGGTCGGCGGGGTGTGCAGCATGTAGAGCACCCGGCGGCGGCTCAGCTCCTCGTAGCGGGCCCAGTCGGACTCGACGTGATCGCTCCAGTGCCGCGGCCTGTCCTGCCGGATGTAGTAGTGCCAGGCCAGCACCTCGGTGGGGTGGAACAGGTCGTAGCCCCACGTGAAGGCGCGCAGGGCCAGGGTGATCTCCTCGCCGTTGAAGTAGATGCCCGGGTCGTAGGGCACCTCGGCGACGAACGAGCCGGGCGCGAAGAGGAACCCGGCGGCCAGGAACAGCGCCGGCTTGGGCGGTACGCCGGGCCCGGCCCCCTCGATGAGACGCTGGCCGAGGACCGGCACGCCGAACGTGGTCCAGTCGCTGACCACGATCTCGGCGGGCGCGCCCGCGCCGGTGAACTCCTGATCGGGTTCGTAGCTCGCCGGGTACGCGGTCAGGACCGGCTTCGCCGCACCCGTCTCCCGCGCCATCCGGATCAGCCGTACGTCCCAGTCCGGCGCGAACCGGGTGTGGCTGTCCACCTGGAGGAGCCAGTCCTCGCCGCGGTAGCGCTGGAACGTCTTGTCCCGGGCCCAGCAGGCGCCGCGGCTGTCGCGGGCGTCGTACTCCTGCACGTCCACCTGCGGCAGGTCGCGGATGGCGGAGATGTCCTCGTCGCCGAGGTGCTGCCAGCACACCGCGATCCGGACGTCCTCCGGGCGTGCCGCCCTGGCCAGGCAGTCCAGCACCGTCGGCACCAGTTCCCGGTCCCGGTACGACGCGATCGCCACGAAGATCGTCACGCCTCCGCCTCCGCCTCCGCCGGGACGAGGGCGTACGACTGGAACAGCAACGCCAGCGCGCGGTGCTCGTCGGCGGGGTCGGTGACCGGGAGCCGGTCGCCGCGCGACCGGATGTGGGCCAGGAGGTCCGGTTCCGGCGCCAGCCCGTACGCCTGGAGGTAGTAGGCGACCGACTCGGGCCAGAGCCAGCTCCCGTCGGTGCGATAGGTCATCGGCACGACCTGTCCGCGTCCGGGCTCCACCACGTCGAGCCCGCGCGCGGTGGTTGCGAGCACCGGCGCGCCCGCATCGAGGTACGCCGCCGCCCGCGCCAGGTCCGTGCCGGACAGCCGCTCCCGGTCCGGCGCGAAGCGTGCGCCGTCGTCGTCCACCTCGTCGAATACGCGGGCGATCCGCAGCGGCCCGGCGTCCCGGTCGGCCCAGAGCAGCGCGCCGGACCGGCGGGCCGCGGCCGCGTACGGCGGGAGCTTGTCGCCGGGGCGGTACACCTCGACCAGCGGGGCCGAGATCCCGGCCGCGGCGAGCGCCCGCATCACGGTCGCCGCCGTCTCCGCCTGCGGTCCGTCCGTCTCCAGCACGTAGACCGGCGCCGGCGGGATCACCGAGGCCGCCCACTCCGGGGCGATCCGCCATCCGCGCCACAGCGCGACGGCGCCGGGCTGCTGCCGCGCGGCGGCGACCGCGACCCGGTCGGTGTCGTCCATCAGGCCCTCGCGGCCGGTCAGGTCCGCCAGCGGCGGCACCCGCCCGCCGAAGACACGCGGATTCGGTACGGCCGACGCGAACGTGAACGGCAGGTCCACCGGTCCGGGCGGCTCGGGGACGGACACCGCGCCGGTGTCGGCGAGCCGCAGCCGCGCCTCGGCGAGCAGCGCGTCCGGCACCCGGCCACCGAGGTGCAGCAGCGCGGTGTGCAGCTCGTCCTGCTCCGTCATTCCCGGCCTCCTCGCGTCCTCGTCGGCGGGCGTCGGCGCATTCGACCACGGCGGCCGCCGGGAGCACCGCGCAGCGCCGGGGCTCGTGCCCGAAGGACACCGCGACCCGAGGCGTTCGTGCACCCGGTCAGAGCGCGCCCGCGCGTACCAGGGCGGCGAGCGCCCGGTGTACGGCGACCGCGCCGGCCGCCGGCGGCGGGTCGGCCCGGCACCGCCGCAGGTGCCGCAGCAGCCCCTCGTCGGCCAGCGCCCCCTCGTCGAGCAGCCGGTCGGCCAGGGCGGCCGGCCACACCCACACGCCGTCGGTGCGCAGGTGCGCGGTCAGGGCGGGCGCGGACCGCAGGTGGGTGACGAACGGCGCGATCTCGTCGTCGTCGACAGGCAGCCGCGCGTCCCCGTCGGCGGCCAGGCGCACCTCGCCGGGCGGCTGCGGGGCCCAGACGAGCGCGGACCGGGACCGGGCCGCCCACTGGTACGCGGGCAGCGGCAGGTCGGGCCGGTACACCTCGACCGGTGCGGCGTGCCCGGCGTCGGCGAGCGCCCGCTGTCCCCGGTCGCTGATCGCGGGCAGTTCGTCGTCCGGCGCCGTCGCCTCGACCAGGTAGACGCGCACCGCGTGCACCGTGTCGTCCGGTCCCCGCGTGATCCGCCAGCAGCGCCACACCCCGGCGGTGCGGGCCGGGTCCAGCACGTCGAGCAGCACCCGGTCGAGACCGTCCACGGTCCCGCCCGCCGTCTCGTCCACCACGAGCGGCGCGGTCGTCGCGTACAGCGGCAGGTCGGTGGGCGGGAACGGGACGAACAGGGCCGCCGGGTCGGCGTCCACGTCCTGGTCGGCCGCCGGTTCGGGCAGCAGCGGCGTCTCCGGGGGCAGCAGCGCGGCCAGCGCCGCGATCTCCGCCGCGGACTGCGGGAACGCGCCGAGCAGCCGTGCCGCGCAGGCGCCGTGGTCGCCGCCGGCGAGCAGCGTACGCAGGACGGCGAGGTCGCCGTCCGGGATCCGGCCCGCGGCGCGCAGGCAGAGCAGGTGCAGCGGGCCCGTGCTCACGGCGTCGCCGCCGTCTCGCGCAGGAAGGCGGCGGCCAGGCGGGCCGGCGTGGCGCCGCCGGGGTTGACGAGCGCGTCGCGGTCACCGGTCACGTCGGCCAGTTCCGCCAGGTGCAGCAGCCGCCAGCCGGGGGCCGGGACCGGCTCCCGGTGCGGTTCGCCGGTCGCGAGGACCACGCACCGGTCGTCGTCGGGGGCGTGGACGACGAGCGGCCGCCCGTCGCCGTTCACGGCCAGGTGGAGGGTGGACGCGCGCAGCACCGACCGCAGGTGCGCCGGCTGCGCCGCACCGGCCGCGGCCAGGCGCAGCAGCGCGTCGACCGGGTCGGTGGGGGAGTCCGGGAAGTGCGGGCGGTAGCCCGGGTTGTGCCGGAACTCGCCCACCTCGCCGTCCCCGCCGACCTGCCACACCCCGAGGACCGCCTCGAACGGCGGCTCGTCGTCCTCGTCGCCCGCCGGCCATTCCGGGTCGAGCAGGAACAGGAACTCGTCGTCGCTCATCAGCCGGCGTCCTCGTCCTCGTCCGCGTACCGGAGCGCGTGCCAGACGACCGCGGCGGCCAGCCGTACCGGTTCCGGGCCGCCCGGGTCGACCAGGACGTCGATGCCGTCCGGCAGCAGCTCGGCCAGCTCGACCGCCTCGACCCGGCGCCACTGCGGCGCGAAGGTGCGTGCGCGCTCGTCGGCCGAGGTGGCCACGACCACGCACGGCGTGTCGTCGAAGGAGTGGACGACGAGGGGACGGCCGTCGCCGTTCATCGCCAGGTCGAGCGGGGAGGCACGCAGCGCGGCCTGTACCTGCTCGACCGTGGCGTCACCGCGCATCATCCGGCGCAGCAGCACGTCGAGCGGTTCGGCGCTGTGGGTCATGGTTCCTCCAGGTGGCGGCGGCCCGCCGCGACGGTACGGTCACGGCGGGCCGTCCGTCCGGGATCAGGCGAACGGGTCCGGTGCGGCCGGGACCGGCACCGCCGGCAGCCCTTCCCGCGCGGCGTACTCGTTGAGCCAGCGCTCCAGCGGCGGGCCGGACGGCGCCACCCAGGGCTCGGCGCCGTTCTTGGGCACGACCAGCGGGCCGACCGCGAGCGTGTCCATGATGTTGCCGGTCTCGGTGGCCCGGACCGTGTTGAACGGGTACACCCAGCACCACTCGTACTCGGCCGGTGCGTCCGGGGCGAGCAGCGTCAGCGGCTGCGCCGGGTTCTCCAGCCGGCGCAGCGCGGCCTGCGCCCGGGTGCGGGCGTCGTCGGCGTTCATCAGGTGGTCCTTCTCTGTCGATGGTGGTCGGACGGGGTGCCCGCCCCGGCCGCCGTGACGGCCGGGGCGGGCGGCGGGTCACCGCCGGGGTACGGGAGCGGTGCGCGGCTCCGGCAGGGAGCCGCCGGACGAGGTGGACACCGTGGCGCTGTTCAGCGGCTCGGTGACCACCCGGCCGCCGGCGTCGTGCTCCGGCCGGATCGGCGAGGCGTCACCCTCGGCGGGGACGACCCGCCCCGCCGCGTCGTACGCGAGGCGCGTCACCGACTCGCCGGTGCGCCGCTCCACGAGCCGGCCGAGCAGGTCGTACGTGTAGTGCGTGACCTCGCCGGCCGCGTCGGTGCGCTCGACGAGCTGCCCGGCGGCGTCGTAGACGTACCGCTGGGTGCGGCCGTCGAAGTCGGTCTCGGACACCATCCGGCCGTTCGGGTCGTACGTGTAGCTCCACGTCGCGCCCGCCGGGTTGGTGACCCGGACCAGCCGCAGCTCGGTGTCGTACGCGTACTCGGTGCGGTTGCCCTCGTCGTCGATCTCGGCCGTGACCAGGTCGAACGCGCCGTACTCGCGGAACGTCCGGCGACCGGTGGCGTCGACCCACTCGACCAGGTTGCCCTCGCCGTCGTAGAGGAACTCCTCGACCGAGCCGTCCGGGTTCTCCCGCCAGGCCAGGTCACCCTCCAGCGTCCAGCCGAACTCGGTGAGACCGGTGTCGTCCTGCATGCTGAACAGGCGGCCGAGCGTGTCGTAGACGTACTCCGTCTCGCCCTGCCCGGTGCTCACCGAGGTGATCCGGCGGGCCGCGTCGCGCACGACGGCGGTCGGTCCGACGTGGGTGGTCGTGCCCCGGCCGTCGGCGGCCGGCTGCTCGTACCGGACCACCTCACCGGAGGCGTCCACCTCGGCGACCATCAGCCCGTCGGGGCCGAACTGGCGGTTGCGGGTGCTGCCGTCGAAGTCGGTCCAGGACACCGCGCGACCGAGTTCGTCGTACGTGGTGGTGGACCGGCTGCCGTCCGGCCGGGTGACCGCGATCAGCCGCCCGAGCGCGTCGTACTCGCTGGACGTGGTGCGGCCCAGCGGGTCGGTCGTGGACCGCAGGCGGTACGCCTCGTCCCAGACGTTGCGCGTGGTCGCGCCGAGCGCGTCGGTTTCCGCGACCACCTGGAAGCGGTCGTTGAGTTCGTACGTGCGCACCGCGCCGAGCGAGTCGGTCACCACCGTGCGGCCCGGCTGGTAGTCGAACCGGTAACGCAGGTAGCCGCCCCTGCCGTCGGTGGCGACGCACCGGCCGGCCCCGTCGTAGGTGTACGTGTACCACTCGCCGTTGCGGTCCTCCCAGCGCACCAGCCGCCCGTCGGCG
Organism: Micromonospora sp. WMMD1274; assembly: GCF_049179035.1. Classification (NCBI taxonomy): domain Bacteria; kingdom Bacillati; phylum Actinomycetota; class Actinomycetes; order Micromonosporales; family Micromonosporaceae; genus Micromonospora; species Micromonospora sp. WMMD1274. The sequence goes on along the minus strand of NZ_JBMHMG010000001.1, from coordinate 8,796 downwards.
TACGTGAAGCGCTCGGGGTCGCCCGAGGAGTTCGTCACCTCGACCAGGTTGAGGTCGCCGTCGTAGCCGAACTGCGACGCCACCGTCAGGTCACCGGCCGCGTTGGGCAGGGAGACCATCGTGACCAGCCCGGCGGACGAGGTGAACGCGACGGTGGCCCCGGTGGACGACAGCAGCCGGGTCGGCGTACCCCGGCGGTCGCGGACGATCGTCCAGCGGACGCCGCCGTCGGTGACGTCGGTGAGCAGCGACTCGGTGTCCGACACCGCGGCGAACAGCAGGCTGCGGCCGGACGTCGGGTCGGTCAGCAGCCAGCCGCCGCCCACCAGCCGGCGCAGCGGCAGCGTCCGGCCGGTCTCCGGCTGCGCCACCTCGCCCTCGGCGGGCAGCGGGTACGTGAGCAGCGAGCCGTCGGCGGCCAGGTAGCGGACCTGCTCGCCGTCGACGACGATCCGCTGGTCGACGGTGGAGGCCCAGGCGCGGCCGAACGACCGGCCCCACCGGTAGTCGGAGCGGTAGGTCCGCTCCAGCGTGAGCCCCGGCATGACCGCGTCGGTGTGGGTGAGGATCATCCGGCCGGTGGTGACGTCGATCGGGTCACCCACCGTCGGCGTCTGCGCGGTGGTCTTCGCCACCGCCTCCGGCGCCACACCGGCGAACGTCTCGGTGGTCGGCGAGAAGTCCGTCATGTCCACGTCGCTGTCGGCGTCGCGGACGGAGGCCATGTCGACGTCGGAGTCACTGTCGCGGACGGAGGTCATGTCGACGTCGGAGTCACTGTCGCGGACCGAGGCCATGTCCACGTCGGAGTCCGCGTCGCGGACCGACGCCATGTCCACGTCGGAGGACGGGCCCGGCGCCGGGTCGCTGGTCCGGATGAGGACGACGGAACCGTCCGGTCCGATCTGCGGCAGCGTGGCCAGACCGGGGACCTGCGAGTCCTCGAACGTCACCCGGCCCTGCGAGTCCTTCGACACGTTCACCACGTGGCCGACGGTGCCCGGTCCGCCGGTGCGGAAGCCGACGATGCCGTTGGTGCCGTTCGGCATGGCGCCGAGCGCGTCCACCAGCCCCTGGAGGGTGCCGACCTCCTCGGTGGTACGCCCCGGGTACTGCTTCTGGAGGTCGCTCAGCTCCCTCGGCTGCGTCTGCGGCGGGATCTGGGTGACCAACCCGGACTGCTTGTAGCTGTCGACCGCCATCGTGAGCGTGATGCAGTCGTTCTGGTTGCCGCTGTCACGGGACTGGTGGATCTGCCGCAGGTGCCGCCGGTCCGCGTCGTTGAGCGTCTCCAGGTCGACGTCGGTGTTGGCCGTGTCGCCGTGCGAGTTGGCGGCCATGATCTGCAACGTCGACCCGTTGCTCAACGTGACGTTCCGCGACAGTGCGTCCCGGAAGGTGTCGAGGATCCGGGCCTGCGCCTGCGGGTCGCCCTGCGCCGCCGCCAGCTGCTCGGCCAGTGGCGTCGTGGTGTCCGCCTGCGTCGCGGCGGAGGCGGTGCCGATACTGACCGGACCGGTCTGCTGCCCCTGGAAGCCGTACTCCTGACGACGGCCCCGGCGGTGGCTGCTGCCGCTGGGACGGCTGCGGTCCCGCGGGCTGCGCGACCTGTCGTTCCGGTCCCGGCTGCCGCTCGGCTCGCCGTCGACGGCGTAGGCGTGCGTCGTGGTCCGCTGCCGCCTGCGTTCACCGGTGATCAGCTGATCGGGCCGGGGCCGCTGCGACGGCGGAACGTAGTCCTCCTCGCTGGCGTAACCGCGACGGGCGGGGCCGTACCAGTGACCGACGTTCTCCCAGTAGTGCTGTGCGCGTTCGCTCCTCGCCAGGGAGTGGATCTCCTGGAGCGCGTTCGCCGCCTCGTGACGCTCCTGGGTGTAGCCACGGGCCTGCTCGGCGAACGTGACCACAGCGGCGAACTCCCGCCCGGCGGCACTGGTGATGGAGTCGATCTGCGTGAACCCCCGCAGGTAGTTCGCGATCTGGCTGGCGGTCCGGCGACCGCCGTCGGACTCCGCGCCGATCCGGTCGCCGAGGCCGGTCCCCTCCGCGTTGTTGTACGGGCGGTTGCCGACCATCGGCTCGTTGAAGTGACCGTCCCGGTTGCTGCGCGGCCCGGTACGCGGGCGGTGCCCGGTGCTCGCGTACAGGTCGGAACGGATGCTCTGGTAGCTCTGGTACGCCGTCGAGGACGTGTCGGCCAGCGTCGTCTGCGAGGCGAAACCGACAGTGTCGAACCAGGCCTGGGCCTGCGCGGTGACCTGTCCGACCGGTGTGCTCAGCGGCGGCGGCGACGGGGTGTCGCGCTCCACGTACTCGTAGGTGACGGTGCCGTCCGGGTTGCGCCTGGCCTCCCGCACCCAGGTCGGCATGCCGTAGAGCGCGCTCGGCGGCGGTGGTGCCGCGTTCGTGGGCAGGCTGCTGGGCGTCTGGTCGGAGGGCGCGGCGAGCGCCGGCTCCACAGCGGCCAGCGGGTGCGGCGTCGTCGGAGCGGGCGTGCAACTGGTCAGGCCCAGCGGGTCGGCCACGGTCAGCGGGTTGCTGACGTACGCGGTCGGGTTCGGGCCGCCGGACAGGCCCAGCGGATCGGGGCTGACGTACCGGCCGGTGGCCGGGTCGTAGTAGCGGAACCGGTTGTAGTGCAGGCCGGTCTCGGCGTCGACGTACTGGCCGGGGAAGGCCAGCGGCGTCGCGGTCCGGTCCGCGCCGCGCCCCCACAGGTCGCCCCGCGACCACCAGCGCAGCCCGCCGCCCGGCTCGACCAGGTGGGTCGGGGTGCCGATGGTGTCGGTGATCACCGCGCGGAGCGTGCCGTCGTCGGTCTGCGCGACCGGCACCGCCGCGTCCGGACGGTAGTCCCACGTGGTCGTGGTGGTGGCGCCGGCGGCGTCGCGGTGCGTCTGCTCCAGCATCAGGTCACCGGACCAGGCGAACGACACCTCCTCCAGCACCCGGTCGCCGTCGCCGAGACGCTGCTTGGCGATACGCCGGCCGAAGCCGTCGTAGCGGTAACGCCAGCGGTCACCGCCGGGCGTGACGGCCAGGACCAGCCGGTCCTCGGCGTCCCACTCGAAGCGCCACGCGCCCGCGTCGTCGACCCGGCCGGTGAGGCGGCCCTTCGCGTCGTAGGAGAACGTCGCGTCGTCGGAGCGCACGAGCATGGTGCCGGTGAACTCCCAGCGCCCGCCACCGGCGCCGACCAGGTTGCCGGCCTCGTCGTAGTCGTACCGCTGCGGGACGTCCCCGTCGACGGCCCGGATGCGGCCGGTGTCGTCGGCGGTGAAGGACTGGTCACCGGCGAGCGAGTCGGCGATCGCGGTGACGCGGTCGGCGGCGTCGTAGGTGTAGCGGCGCTCGGCGGCGTCGGCGATGTGCTGCCCGGTGAGCCGCCCGGCCGCGTCGAAGGTCTGCCGCAGCGTGACCAGGCCGCCGACGGTCCGGCCGATCTCCCGGCCGGCGTCGTCGTGGGTGAAGCCGAGCAGGTGCTCCCCGGCGGTCAGGCTCTCCGGGCGGCCGTCGGCGTCGAACGTCCACCGGCTCGACCGGCCCGACGGCGTGGTGCGCGCCTCGACCGCGCCGGAGGCGGTGTACGAGGTGCGCACGGTCCGGCCGTTGATCGTCTCGGACAGCACCCGGCCCTCGGCGTCGCGGGTGAACCGCACCTGCGCGTCCGGGCTGAGCACTGCCGCCACGTGGCCGTCGGCGTCGTACTCGACGCGGGTGACGGCGTCGCCGACCCGGCGTTCCACGACCCGGCCCCGCGCGTCCCAGCGGTAGCGGGTGACGGTGCCGGCGGCGTCGGTGTGCGCGACCAGCCGGCCCGCCTCGTCGTGCTCGTAGCGCTGGGTACGGCCGTCGAAGTCGGTCTGCCCGCACAGCCGGCCTGCCGCGTCGTACTCGTAGTGCCACGTCCGGCCCGCCGGATTCGTCACCCCGATGAGCCGTAGTTCCGTGTCGTACGTGAACTCGGTGCGGTTCCCCGCCTGATCCACCCGTGCCGTGGGTAGATCGAAGGGGCCGTACTCGAAGCTCACCGCCCTTCCTGATGCGTCGATGACGTCCACCAGATTCCCTTCACCGTCGTAGAACCACCGTTGCGTGGAGCCGTCCGGGCGGACCCGCCACGCGAGATCCCCCTCGGCGGTCCAGCCGTACGTCGTGACCGCGCCGTCCGGGGCCCGGGTCGCCCGGACCCGTCCGAGCGCGTCGAACTCGATGTCGTCCGCGTGCGCGGGCGGGCGCGGCGGGACCGGGTGGGTCGAGCCGTCCGGGAGCGTGAGCGTGCGCGCCTCGTGGTCGAAGCGGGTGACGCGACCGAGCGGGTCGGTGCGCGACAGCAGCCGGTGCGCCGTGTCCCACTCCTGCCGGACCGTCGCGCCCAGCGGGTCGACGATCGCGGTGACCAGGTGGCGCTCGTCGAACTCGTACCGGGTCACTTCGCCCAGCGAGTTCGTCACGTGCGTGACGCCGTCGTCGTAGCGCAGGGAGTAGCGCAGGACGTCACCGCCGCCGCCGGCCCGGACGCAGCGGCCCGCCTCGTCGTAGTCGTATCCGAACCACTCGCCGTTGCGGTCCTGCCAGCGCACGAGCCGGCCCGCGTCGTCGTAGCGCAGCCGCGTCTCGTGTCCGGAGGAGTTGCGGACCTCGACCAGGCGCCGCCTGTCGTCGTAGCCGAAGGAGGGGAGGTGGACGGTGCCGTCGGCGGCGCGGACGTGTGCGCCGACGACCAGGCCGCCGGCCAGGTGCGGCACCACGACCAGGCCGGACGCGGAGAGCAGCAGGCCGGGCGTGCCGTCGGCCGTGCGTTCGATCCGCCACCCGGTGCGGTCGGTGACCACGTCGGTGAGCCAGGAGTCGCCGTGGGCGTCGGCGGGCGCGAACAGCAGCGACCGGCCCGGCTCGGTGAGCAGCCAGCCGCCGCCGGCCAGCCGGCGCAGCGGCCCGCCGGGGCCGACGACCGGCAGCGCCTCGTCGCCCTCGGCCGGCATCGGGTACGTGCGGATGGAGCCGTCGGCGGCCAGGAACCGCGCGTACGTGCCGTCGGTGACGACGCGCTGGTCCAGCGTGGAGGCCCAGGTCGGGCCGAAGCAGCGGCCCCACCGGTAGTCGGAGCGGTGGGTCCGTTCCAGGGTGAGCCCGGGGAGCCGGGCGTCGACCTCGGTGTAGAGGACCCGGCCGGTGGTGACGTCGACCGGGTCGCCGACGACCGGCGCCTGCGCGGTGGGCGTGGCCACCTCGGCGGCGGGCACGTCCACCGGCGGTGCCGGGGCCGGTGGCGGGGCGACCTCGGCCTCGTGCGCGCGGTAGGCGTCCCACCAGGCGTTCTCGGCCTCGGTCAGGGCCCGTTCGGCCTCGGCGACGGCCTCCGCGTCCGCGTCCGTCCGGGAGGTCAGCCCGTCCAGGCGGGCCGCCGCGGCCGACAGCGTCTTCGCCGCGTCGGCGACGGCGAGCGCTGACGTACGCAGACCCGGGGGGAGGTCCCGGCCGGTGACGTCCCGGGCCGCCGCCTCGTCCAGCCGGACGACGAAGCCGCCGGGCACCCGGACCTCGGTGCCGGCCCGGTGCTTGCCGGCGGCGTCGCGGGACCGGGCGACGAAACGGAACTCGACGTCGTACTCGACAGCGGCGGTGAGCTTGTCGTCCGGGTCGGTGCGCCGGGCCGGCTTGCCGGTCGTGGCGGCGGCGACCTTGCCCTCGTCCTTCACCTGGGCGCCCGGGTCGGTCCGGTAGAGCTGCTGCTCGACCAGCGTGGCCGCGTTCACGGCCGCGAAGTCCTGCCGCTCGCCCACCCGGCTCGCGCCGCCCGGATGGCCGACGCCGCCGACGACGAGCGGCCCGGCCGTCTTCAGCGCGAACGAACGGCCGGCGGTCTGCTCGTACTCGGTGTCCGCGCTGCGCTTCGCCGAGCCGCCGATCTTCAGCGTGGCGTCCGCGCGCAGGAGCTTCGGGCGGGCCACCAGGCGGGCGTCGAGGAACAGGTCGCGGCCCAGCCCGGCCGGCATCGGCAGCGGGAACGCGCCGTTCAGCATCGCCGGCAGCGCCTTGATCCGGCTCACGGTCAGCGTGTCGCGCAGCGCCGCGTCGACGTCCCGGCCGGGTGCGGCGCCGGAGGCGACGAGCGCCTGCCGGGCCGCCTCGTGCAGGCCGGGCAGGTCGACCAGGACGTCCTCGACGGCGAACCGGCCCGGCTCGGGCAGCCGGTCGAACCCGGCCTCCTCGCGCCACAGCCGCCGCCCCTCGTCGGTGGTCTGCTCGGCGGCAACCGGTGTGACCGGGCCGGAGGCGGCCGGTTCCCTGCCCTCGGTCGCCGAGTACGTGGTGACGTCGTGGACCGCGTGGACCGACACGCCGCCCTCGGGCAGCCCTCTGCCGGTGACGGTGACGGTGAGGCGCACCGGCCCGCGGTACGTGGGCACCGGACCGGAGACGGTCAGCGACTGCTCGTACGTGCGGCCGGTGCGCTCGGTCGACTTGGTGGCCTGGTTGCCGAGGGCCGCGGTGCCGGTGAGCCCGGCGGCCACGGTGCCGGAGGCCGGGCCGTGCCCGGTGGTGCGGGTGGCGTCGCCGTCGACCCGGTCGGTCTCGGTGCCCTGCGCCCGCCCGGTCAGCGTGACCTGCGCCGCCGTTCGCGAGGTGGTGCGGGTGTGCGCCTCGCCGACCACAGCGCGGTCGGTGACCGACAGTTCGTCGACCAGGTCGATGCCGGTGAAGCTCGGCTCGCCGACCGGCTCGGCGGTGAGCGTGACGTGGTACGTGGCGCCCCGGAACCGCCGTTCCAGCCGTACCGTCTCGCTCCGGCCGCCGTTGAGCGCGTCGGCCAGGTGCAGGTGGGCGGCGCCGAGGAAGCCGGTGCTGCCGAGCCCTCGGATCGGGTCGTTCGGGCCGCGGTCCCGGGTCGACGGCAGGATCGCCTGGGCGAGTTCCTCGCTCGACTCCCGGGCCAGGGCACGCCGCAGGTGCGGGATGCGGTCGGTGAGGTCGATGTGGGTGGTGACGCCGCCGATGCCGAGCGACAGTCGCGGTCCGGGCCGGAACTCCGGCTGTGCCGCGTGGGCGGTCGTGCCGGGGCCGGCCGCGTCCTCGTCGCGCCGCTGCTGTGCCTCGCGTACCAGGTCGCGTTCCCGCTGCTGGTGCTCGGCCTGCGTGGCCCGCTCCTGCTCCTGCGCCGCCAGCAGCGCCTGCGTGGCCTGGTCGTGCGTGGCGGTCAGCTCGCCGAGTTCGCGCCGGTGGCGGTCCTGAAGTGCGGCGAAGGAGTCGTCGACGAGTTGCCGGGCCGCCGCGCCGACCGCGCGGTCCCGGTGGACCCGGTCGACGTAGGCGCGGGCGTCGCGCTGCTCGGTGTGCTGCCGCCGCAGCAGGTTCCCGCGTTCCGTGGCCTGTTCGCGGGCCATCCGCGCGCGCTGCTCGTCCTGGTCGGCGCGGAGCGTCCCGGCCCGCTCGGCGTGTTCCAGTTGCAGCCGTACGTCGGCGGTGCCGTGCCGGCGGGCGCGGTCGCGGTCCTGGAGCTGCTTCAGCTCCGCCGGGGTCATCCGCATGACGACCGCGCCGGGCAGGGTGAGCCGCCGGCCGGCCCGCCGGGCCGGTGCGCCGGGCCAGCGGCCCAGTGGACGCAGGTTGCTGTCGTGCCGGGCCTCGGCGACCACCTCCGCCTCGACGTCCACCCGCACCAGCAGTTCGCGTTCGGCCCGGCCGGCGCCGAGGCGCAGCTTGGACACGCCCGAGACGCTGCGCTCGCTGATCCGCCCCCACGCCCGCCGCCACGGCGTGACGGACAGGATGACGGCGCCCCCGGGCCGGCCGGTGCTGCCGCCGTGGTCGGTGACCGGCCCGCTGACCGAGGCGACGCCGGTGCCGGAGACGCTCAGCTCGATCGCGCGCGCGTTCGTGCTCTTGCGGGCGGTGCCGCTGGCGAAGGTCCGCTCGACCCGGGCGAACTCGGCGCCGTCGAGCACCGTCGGGTTGGTGGGCCGCAGCCGTATCCGCACGTCGGCGCGGGCGTCGGCGGCCCGGCGGCCGTGCCACAGGTTGCTCAGTGCCAGCGGACGGCTGAACAGCTCGGCGTCACCGGTGAGGCGTTCGGGCGACAGCTCATCGGCGACCACTGTGGAGATCAGGCCGTCCTCGACCGCGTAGACGTCGTCCCGGCCGGCGTCGCGCAGCGTGTCGACTACCGCTTCCTGCAACCGGTCGGCGCCGACGAACGACTCCACCCGGCGTCCGTCGAGATCGTGCGGCCCGCCGGTCAGCCGGCTCAGGGGAGGCGGGTACGCCATGGTCTCCACGTCGCGGGGGACCGGGCCGGGCTCCGCAGCGGGGCGCTGCCGGGACACGCGCGTCTCCGGGACCAGCATGCGCACGTCGAGGCGGTGCGTGCGGGGACGCTGCTCGGACGTGGCGACGACGGTGGGCACGTCCCGGCCGTACGTCCCGAGGGACAGCTGCCGCCCGGCCTGGTTGACCCGCACCGTGGACCGGGTGCTGACGGTGAGGTCGAGGGTGGCGGCGAACTCGCGCAGCCGTACCCCGGTGGGCTTGCCGTCGTCGTCGAGCGCCGGCCCGTGGTCGCTCTCGGTGGACTGCCCGCCGGTGACGGCGCTCTCGTCGGTGGTGCCCCAGGTGAGCGCGGCGCGCGGGCCGCCGAGCAGCGTCGAGGCGGCCTGGCCGAGCGGGCCGAGGATGCGGGGCTCCAGGCTCAGCTCGGCCGACCGGCTGTCGTCGCGGGCGCTGGTCACCGTGGACCTGGCGGTCCGCTTGGCGGCGGTGCCGATCTTGTCGTGGTCGAGCAGGTCGCCGTCGGAC